>CAVQWD010000001.1:0-309066 GCA_963717265.1 uncultured Alphaproteobacteria bacterium
TAAAGGATCGCGCGCGCCAGCTTGGTCGGTCCGAGCCACGCCGAGATGATCCGCGGATGACCCGCGTCGAGGTCGCGCTTGATTGCGTCGCCGGCCACAACGGGGTCATCGATCAGCAGACCCAGCGCGATGATCAGCGACGCGATCGAGACCTGCTGGATGTCCCATCCAACCAGGTCCATGAAGCCGAAGGTCATCAGAAGCGTCAGCGGCATCGATACCGCCATCAGCAGCGCCGAGCGCCATTCCCAGAACCCGATCAGCGCCGTGATGACGACCAGCACGATCGCTTCCTCGAGCGCATGATTCAGCAGCTCGACGTTTTCCTCGACCTGCCGCGGCTGGTCCGAGGTTCGCGCCATAATCAGGTCCGACGGCAATTGCTGGCGTAGCAGCGCCAGCTGGTGATCGACGTTTTCGCCGAATGCGTGAATCTGTTCGCCGGAACGCATCTGCACCGCAATCGTGATCGCGCGATGCGTCTGCCATCCGCCGGCGGAATCGCGCACGGTGTAGGTGTTGAGATATCGCGCAGGGTCCTGGTAGCCGCTCGTGATCGTGACGAGGTCGCGAAGGTACAGCGGCGTGCCGGTGGCCGACTTGCCGACGATTACGTCGCCGATGTCCTTTTCGCTTTTGAACTCGCCCGACGGCAGCACAATCAGATTGCGGCCGTTGGTTTCGAGCGCGCCGCCGGGCGAGACGATATTTCGCGCCGCCAGTACCTGCGCGATTTTGCTCGGGCGTGATGCCGTAGGCGGCGAGCTTGAACTGCGAATACTCGAGATTGATCCACTGCGGCAGGTCTCCGGAGATCAGGATCTTCGACACCTGCGGCACTCCGGTCAGCCCGCGCTTGATCAGATCGGTGAAATCGTCCAGCTCGCGGAAGCTGTACTTGTCGCCTGCGACGGTATCGAGCCGCGCCTGGGCGTCTTCGGGATTGCGAATCACGACCGGCTGCCAGATGTCCGGATCGAATGAAGCTGAGCCGTATTTTTCCTCGACGCATCCCATGAACGCCCGCTGCAGCTCGTCGTCGGAGTTCGCGATACCGTCGAGGCCAACGAAGCCTTTGCCCACGATCGGCCGGATGTCACCGAGCGCGCCGCTCTTCGCCAGGCACGGTCCAAGAATCCCGCTGACACTCTCGCCGATATTCGGCGAATCGATACTCATGCGGAAACGCGACCACTATAGTCGCGCGCTTCGACGCATCGACACCGCTGCCGCGCGTCGCTTTTATTGCGGCGGCGATCTCCTTGGCGCGCAGCGAAATCGCGACCTCGGTTTCCTTCGGACTGGCCACCGTCAGCATCAGCGCCGCCGTATCTCCGAAGCCGCTGATGAACTGAATCGGTCCCGCGCCCTTGGGCAGGTCCGTGATGCTTCTTAGCTTCAAGTCCATCTCGTTGAAGATGGGCTTGGTGTCCTTGACGTTGTAGTCGACCTGCACGTTGACGACCGACAGTCCGTCGAGCGTCAGCGACTTGATCGAGTACTCTTCGGCCGACGGCGCCCGAACCTCGGAGACCTCGGCCAGTTTCTCCTCGATCTTGCGCGTGACGAGCTGCTCGACGCGGTCGGCGCTGACACCCGGCCATGCGCATATGACCTGCGCTTCCTTTACCGGGATATCGGGATCCTTGCGCTTGGGCATCTTGTCGTAGCCGTAAATGCCCCATGCGATCACGATCAGCAGTGCGACCCACGAAATCTGGCGATTCTCGGTAAAGAAGCGCGCCGTGTTGTGAGTCGTCGCGATTATTTCAGCGTCAGGTCGATGCGCCATTGGAATCGCACCTAGGGAACGACGGTGATACTGGCGCCGTTGAACACGATATCCGCGCCCCTGACTATCACTTGCGCGCCCGGGTCGAGCCCTGACTCGATCGACACCTGGTCGCCAACGACGGGACCGATTTCGACCTTCTTCAACTGGCGACCAGCTTGCCGTCGGCGTCTTTCTCCGCGACGTACACCGCGTAGCCCTTGGGATCGTCGGGCGGCCGGACTATTGCCCGCGTCGGCACGACCACCATGCTCGTCGCTTGCGCGGTGGCCGGCAGATGAAGCGCGGCAATCATGCCGACGCGCAGCCGGGCGTCCGGGTTGGGAATCGTCGCCTCGACATCGAACACGCGAGTGTTGGGGTCGGCGACTGCGGCGACTTTGGAAATCGTGCCCTTGAACGTCTGGCCGGGGAACGCGTCAACGGTGGCCGAGATTTCGGCTCCGGGCTTCAACTCGCCGACAATTGCGCCCGGCACGCCGAACACGACCTTGACCTTGCCGGTGTCGCCAATTTGAAAGCCGACGGTGTTGGGCGATACCAGCGTGCCGACCTCGATCTTGCGATCGAGCACCAGCGCGCTCATCGGCGATTTGAGCTTGCAGTCGTCGAGATCGACCTGCGCCTGCTGGACCGCGGCCTGCGAGGAGCCGACCGCAGCCTGCGCCGAATCGTACTGCTGTTCGCGGCGTCATAGTCGGCCTTCGCCACGACGCGCTGCTCCAGCAGATGCGTGTAGCGCGCGAAATCCGCCTTCGCCTTGCTGAGCGAGGCGCGCGAGTTCTGCAAATCGGATTGTGCTTTCGTCAGGCTGTTGCGATAGGTGTCGTCTTTCACGACCGCGAGCACCGCGCCCGCCGTCACCGGATCGCCGGCCTGGAGGTTGCGCGGCTTGCCGTCGGCACCCTTCACCTGGAGGATCGATTGCACGTAGCCGTTGACCTTGAAGGCAACATCGACCTGCGTATCGGCAACGATATTGGCCGACGATGCGGCCGCGCAGCATCGGCACCCGTTCGATGTTGGCGCCGGGCGCCTGCGCATGCACGAAGGTATCGAAACGGCCTTCATCAGCCGATGCAATATCAAGAAAGAAAAACGACGGTGCCTGTTGCGGCAGCGCCGCAGTGAACTCGCGATGCAGATTGCCGTCGATCTCGACCAATGTCGTGAGCAAGGTGAGGCCAAGACCGAGCGAAAGCATCACGCTTGGCGTGAGCGCGCCGGGCCGGTGCATATTGGCCAGGGCGAGCCGCAGGTTGGTCGAAGGCTGGCGCGGCAGGCGGCGGGCGGTCACCATGACGAGCAATGCTGCAACGCGCAGGATCAAGAAAATGCCGGCTGCGGCGGCAATGAAGATCGCTGCAATGCGGTGCTGGTAGGTGCTCGCGATCGCGAGCGCTATGAAAAGGCCGACGATCGCCGCTGTCGCAACGACATAACGCGCACGCGGCCAGCGCCGTTCGGCGGCGATCTGGTCGCGGAACAACATCGATACCGAAATGTCGTGAGCGCGGCCGAGCGGCCAAAGCGCAAAGGCCAATGCCGTCAGCAGTCCGTAAGCGATCGACAGCGCCAGCACCGCCGGATGCAGCGACGGCAGGACCGGTAGAGGCACAACCGCGCTGAGCCACCGCGCCATGGTGAATGGCAGCGCCGCGCCCAAGACAGCTCCGATCGCGGCGGCGAATAGCGCGACCAGTACGATCTCGGCGCCATAGATCGCAAATACGCCGCCGCCGCTTAAACCGAGCGCCTTCATGGTGCCGATCGCATCGCGCTTGCGCGCCAGATGCGCGCTAACGGCATTGGCGACGCCGACCCCGCCGACGATCAGCGTGGTCAGCGCGATCAGCGTGAGATATTGGCTGAACCGCTCGACGTTGCGTTCAAGCTGCGGCGAGGCCTTGGCGCGAGTGCGGATCTCCCAGCCGGCATCGGGGAAGGCGGCCTTCGCCTCTCGCTCGACGGCCGCGACTGCACCTTCGCTCGCGCCGGCGGCCGGCAGACGCAGCCGATACAGCCAGCGCACCAGACTGCCGGGCTGCACCAAGCCTGAGGCGCGCAATGCGGCAGCGCTGATCAGCACGCGCGGCCCGAGCGCGATGCCGCCGGCGAGCCCGTCAGGCTCGGTAAGCAGCGCCGCGCGCAGTTCGATCACCGCCTTGCCGATGCCGATGCGGGCGCCCGGTTCGAGACCAAGCCGCGCGAACAGCGAGGGGTCGACCGCGGCGCCGAACGCGCCGTCCTTCTCCGCCAACAGTGCGGGCAGCGGCATGGCCGGTCGCGTGATGATGCCGCCGAACAGCGGATAGGCGGCGTCGACCGCCTTGAGTTCGACCAAAGTTGTCTGTTCTCGGCCTTGCCCCTCAGCCGTCGCAGTGTCGGCAAGCGGCGTGCGCGCCATCGCACGCAAAGTGGCCACGGCGGAGACCGCGCCATGGGCGTCAAGGAAAGTTCGTTCGGCGGCGCTCGCCTGGCGCTGAATCAGGGCAAAGGCGAGGTCGCCGCCCAGGATCGCCTGGCCGGAAGCGGCGATGCCGTCGGAAAGGCTCGCGGCAACCGAGCCGATGCCTGCGATTGCCATCACGCCGAGCGCGATACATGCGATGAAAACACCGAAGCCGCGCACGCCACCGCGCAGGTCGCGCCAGGCGAAACGCAGTGCCACCAGCGCCATGGTCACGATGATGCCTCCGTCGCCGCGTTGAGCGCACGGCGAGGCGGCGTTTCGAGCCGGCCGGAATGCATGTGCAGCACCCGATCGCAGCGCGCGGCCAACGCGGCGTCGTGGGTGACGAGCACCAAAGTGGTGCCGCGCTCGTGCCGGCCGCGGAACATCAGCTCAATGATCTCGCGCCCGGTCGCCTCATCGAGATTGCCGGTCGGCTCGTCGGCAACGACGATGCTGGGATTGGGCGCAAGCGCACGCGCAAGCGCGACGCGTTGCTGCTCGCCTCCGGACAATTCGGCCGGATAGTGGTTGAGCCGTCCAGCAAGCCCGACGGCGGCAAGTTCGTGTTGCGCGCGGGCGAACGCGTCACGTTTGCCGGCGAATTCCAGGGGTACGGCGACGTTCTCCAGCGCCGTCATCGTCGGGATCAGGTGGAAGGCCTGAAACACGATGCCGATATGGCGGCCGCGAAAGCGCGCGAGTTCATCCTCATCGAGCTTGGTCAGATCGCGGCCGGCCACGATGACGGAGCCGGAATCGGGCCGCTCTAAGCCCGTCATCACCATCAACAGCGTCGATTTGCCCGAGCCGGAGGGGCCCAGCAGCGCCACCGCCTCGCCGCGACCTATATGCAAGGCGACCTCGCGCAGGATATGGACGCGAGCGGCGCCGCGGCCGAGCGACAGGTTGACGCCGTTGAGCGCGACGGCGTCGCCGGCAGAGGTAGGTCCTGAAATGTCGTTCATGCGGTCGGCCGGCTTAGGAATCCGAGCGTCGATTAGTGTGCGCTCATATGGATGGTGGCCGGCTTTAGTCCAAATCGCGATTGCGGCACTTTGTGGCTCCTTGCTTACGCTAGCCGGAGCCTGCGCGGCAACGCCGCTCAAGATCGTTGCGCTCGGCGACTCGCTGACCGCAGGCTACGGGCTTGCTGACAAGGACGGCTTCGTGCCTCGCCTGCAATCGGCGCTCGCTGCCAAAGGCATCGCGGCGGATATCGCCAATGCCGGTGTCTCGGGCGATACCGCCGCGGACGGGTTAGCCCGGCTCGACTGGTCGGTGCCGCCGGGCACTGATGCTGTGATCGTCGAACTCGGCGCGAACGATATGCTCCGTGGAATCAAGCCGCAGGTCACGCAGGATGCGCTCGATGCCATTGTGCGTCGGCTGACCGCCCGCCACATCGCCGTCCTTTTGTGCGGCATGCGCGCGGCGCCGAATCTCGGCGCCGAATACGGCCGGGCGTTCGGACGCATCTATCCCGAGCTTGCCGCCAAATATGGCGTCCTGCTCTATCCGTTCTTCCTCGACGGCGTGGCAGCGGATTTGAAGCTCACGCAAAGCGATGGCATGCATCCCAACGCCGCCGGAGTGGGCGTGATCGTCGGGCGGATTTTGCCCAAGATCGAGGAACTTATCGCGCGCGCCCGTGTACGGCACCGATCGTGAGGGTTGCGCGCGGGACGCGATCCCCGCATGTTGCGGTGGCTTCGAATCGCGTCGTGACGCAGGACTTGGAACACGCCTCACGCGCCGCAGATTGGCGGTCAGATAGCCATGCCCCGTCTGTTCACCGCTCTCGAAATTCCATCTTCGGTCGCCGAGTCACTCGCCATGATGCGCGGTGGGCTGCCGGGCGCGCGCTGGATCGACCCCGAAAATTACCACCTGACGCTGCGCTTCATCGGTGACATGGACGATGTGTTGGCGCACGAGATTGCCGGCATGCTGCGCCGCGTGCAGCGTGGATCATTCGAATTGCGCTTCGAGGGTCTGTCCGCATTTGGCGGGCGCAAGCCGCGCGCGGTGGTGGCCGCGGCCAAGCAGGTTGCGCCGCTGATGGAGTTGCAAGCCGAGCACGAGCGGCTCCTGCAGCGGCTTGGGCTTGCGCCTGAGGGCCGCAAATTCACACCGCACGTGACGCTGGCGCGGCTGCGCGATTCGTCGAGCCGGCAGGTCGCGGATTACCTCGCGGCGCGCGGCCATTATCGCTCCTCGTCGTTCCAAGTCTCGCGCTTCGTGCTGTTCTCCTCGCGCGCCTCGATCGGCGGCGGGCCCTATGTGGTCGAGGCCGATTATCCGCTCGGCGAGCGCGAGTTGAGGCGAGCGTAACGCTTTCCCCTCCCCCTTGTGGGGAGGGGCAGGGGTGGGGGTCGTCAGGGCTCACGCATTCCTTGACGCTCTTACTTCGCCTCCCGACCCCCTCCCCATCCTCATCCACAACGGGGAGGGAGCACAATTACGCGCGCAGCATCCGCGCCTGCAGTTCAAGCATCGCGGACGCCAAGCTGTGGCCGTCGGTCAACATTTCGCGCATGAACGACAAAGGCGTCGGGCGCGAAGATTCGACTTCGCCGATGACGCTGCCGAAATCGAATGACAGTTCGGCGTCGAACTTGCGTGCGAGCTGCTGCATGCGGTGGTTCTCGGCAAGACAAGCCATGTGCAGGAGCTGATAGCCGCGGTTGCGCGCGGCGAGCAAGGTGCGTTGCAACAGCGCAGAGCCGACGCCGCGACTCTGCCACGGCTTCTCCACGCTCAAAGCCGCCTCCGCCTGACGCGGGAACCGCAGGCCGAGCGGCTTCAGCTCCGCGGCGCCGCGCACCATGCCGTCGATAAAACAGCCGTGCACGACCGCGTCCGGCGCAACGGCGTGATCGGCATAATGGCGGACGAAGTCGTCGGACACTGCGCCGCCGAACCGGTTGCGCCGGCTTTGCGGATCCAGACGCAGCATGTGATCGCGGTATTTCGCGTTCTCGCCGATCCACACTTTGCGGATCACGGCGCCTTCGGGGAGAACTTCATGCATGCCGTAGGCCTCCTGACTTTGCCGTCAACAGGACCCTCCGGATCGCTTCCTCCGCTCGCTACCGCGCCTTGACACGGCGGCGTCTCCGAATCAAATCATGATGTCGTGTAGGGGCAAAATTTGGCAAGCTGAAGCGTCGCGCAACATGCCCACATTCCTGCAACGCATGGCTGGGAGGAAAGTTCGCTCTGCGCGGCAGTTAAATGCTTGCAGTGCGGCAGCGAATGCCGCTATGCGTTCGCCGCTTCCGTCATGTTTCCTTCAACAATGTTAATCCCGCACAATTGACGCCGCAGATGGCGAGTTCGGTCTCCTCCCGATACGCCGCCGGCATTGCTGCGAGCGAGGTCGAGTCCGACCCGGCGCAACACGCCGTTGTCGGCATGCTGGCGCGCCTTGAAGGGCAGATCGTCGAGCGGCGACTCGCGCGCAAATCCTCTGCGCTCGGCTGGCTGTTCGGCCGCAACGCAGGCGCGCTGCCGCGCATCAAGGGTCTCTACATCCATGGCGACGTCGGCCGCGGCAAGACCATGCTGATGGATTTGTTCTTCGCCGCCAGTCCGGTCGAGCGCAAACGCCGCGCGCATTTCCACGAATTCATGCTCGACGTGCACGACCGCATCTTCGCTATCCGCCAGAAGATGAAGCTCGGCGCGCACGACGGCGAAGATCCGATCAGGCTCGCGGCGGCGGAACTGGCGCGGGAGGCCTGGCTCCTGTGTTTCGACGAATTCCACGTCGCCGATATTGCCGACGCCATGATTCTTGGCCGGCTGTTCGCGCACCTGTTCGAGCGCGCCGTGGTCGTGGTGGCGACCTCGAATGTGCCGCCCAGGAGGCTCTATAAGGAAGGATTGAACCGCGCGCTGTTCGTGCCGTTCATCCACCTGCTGGAAGAGCGGATGGACGTGGTGCGGCTCGATGCACGCGCCGATTTCCGCCTGGAAAAACTCGCCGGCATGCCGGTCTGGCATGTCCCCGCCGACATGGCGGCCAGCGCCGCGCTCGACGATGCCTGGCGGCGGCTCGCCCGCGGACAGAAAGGCGCGGCGCACAGGCTCGCGCTCAAGGGGCGCATGGTCGAAGTCCCGCGCGCCGCCATGGGCGTGGCGCGCTTCGGTTTTCCCGACCTTTGCGAGCAGCCGCTCGCCGCCGCCGATTATCTGCGCATCGCGCGCGAGTACCACACCATCATTCTCGACCGCATTCCGGTGATGACGTTCGACAACCGCAACGCCGCCAAGCGCTTCATCATCCTCATCGACACGCTCTACGACATGAATGTGAAGCTGATCGCTTCGGCGGCAGCAGGGCCGGACGCGCTCTACCAGGCCGAACAGGGTTTCGAGGCGCAGGAATTCAAGCGCACCGCCTCGCGGCTGATCGAAATGCGTTCGCAGGACTATCTGGCCCGGCCGCACGGCGTCGCTCCGGCTCCAGCGTTCAACGCCCGGGCAAAACCCGGCGCGGTCCGGTAGGATCGGCGCGACCCCATTGCCCGCTGGAGCCTCGCCATGGCCGATGAAAATTCCGCCGATGAAAATTCCGCCGACGAAAATTCCGCGCCCCCGCCGCAGGCCACCCCGCCCCTGCCGCAATCGGGCGCCCCGCCGGCTGCTCAGCAGCGCCGCCGCTCGCGGCCGCATTGCGTGGTTTGCGGCAAGGAGGCGCGCGAGCCGGTGTGTTTCGGCGATGTGCGGCCTGCCATCGCCAGCCTGATCGCGACCGAGCATCCGAACCTTGGCGCCGACGATATCGTTTGCGGCCGCCACGTCGGCGACTATCGCACCCGCTATGTCGCCGGCCTGCTCGAGAGCGAACGCGGCGAATTGACCGACCTGGAAAAGCAGGTGGTCGAGAGCCTGGCGCGCGAGGAGACCATCAGCCGCGACGTCGAGTTCGACCTGGGAGCACCATCGCAGCCCTGGCGAAAGCGTCGCCGACGCGGTCGCTGCGTTCGGGGGCAGGCTGGACCTTCATCGGCATTTTCTTCGCCGTCCTGGTGGTGTGGATGGGCTACAACGCCTGGGTCGCGTCACGGGTGGTGTTTGATCCCTATCCGTTCATCCTGCTCAACCTGGTGCTGTCCTGCCTTGCGGCCATCCAGGCGCCGATCATCATGATGAGCCAAAACCGCCAGGAGTCGAAAGACCGGCTGCGTTCGGAAAACGACTTTCGGGTCAACCTCAAGGCGGAGCTTGAAATCCGCCACCTGCATGAAAAGATCGACCACCTGCTCAACCGGCAATGGGAGCGGCTGGCCGAAATCCAGCAGATCCAGCTCGAGATCATGCAGGATATGGCCCAGCACAAGCGCTGAGCCATCCCGCCTTGAACGGGCCTGTTGAAAGGGCTAATGACCGCTGTCGAGCGGGTCTCTCCTTTGCCAATCAACGAAAATCGAGGAAATTTGTCGGATGGCGCGAAACAAGATTGCATTGATCGGGGCCGGGCAAATCGGGGGCACGCTGGCACTTTTGATCGGTCTGAAGGAACTCGGCGACGTTGTCCTGTTCGACATCATGGAGGGCGTGCCGCAGGGCAAGGCGCTCGATCTGGTCCAGGCTTCGCCGGTCGAGGGGTTCGACGCCAAACTCGCCGGCACCAATTCCTATGAGGCGATCGAAGGCGCCGCGGTGTGTATCGTCACCGCAGGCGTGGCGCGCAAGCCCGGCATGAGCCGCGACGATCTCCTCGGCATCAACCTCAAAGTAATGGAACAGGTCGGCGCCGGCATCAAGAAATACGCCCCGAACGCTTTTATCATCTGCATTACCAATCCGCTCGACGCCATGGTCTGGGCGCTGCAGAAGTGCTGCGGCCTGCCCAAGCCGATGGTTGTCGGCATGGCGGGCGTGCTCAACTCGGCGCGCTTCCGCTATTTCCTGGCCGACGAGTTCAACGTCTCGGTCGAGGATGTCACCGCCTTCGTCCTTGGCGGCCATGGCGACAGCATGGTGCCGCTGGTCCGCTATTCGGCCGTGGCCGGTATTCCGCTGCCCGATCTTGTCAAGATGGGCTGGACCAGCGCTGCGCGCATCGACGAGATCGTCGAACGCACGCGCAACGGCGGCGGCGAAATCGTGAGCCTGCTGAAGACCGGCTCCGCCTTCTATGCGCCGGCGGCTTCGGCCATCGCGATGGCGGAGAGCTACCTGCGCGACAAGAAGCGCGTGCTGCCGGCGGCGGCGTGGCTCAACGGCGAGTACGGGGTGAAGGATCTTTACGTCGGCGTGCCGGTCGTCCTCGGCGGTAAGGGCGTGGAGCGCATCGTCGAGATCGAACTCAACGGCGCCGAGCGCACCATGTTCGACAAATCGGCGCAGGCCGTCGAAAGTCTGGTCGAGGCCTGCAAGAAAATCGCTCCGGATCTGGGGAAGTGAACCAGTCTCGTCTCCCGGGCGCAGCGCGGCACGAAGTGCTGCGCTGCCGACCCGGGATCGTCACATGCGAAGGTCCCGGAACAGCGGTGCACCGCTCCGCGCTGCACCGCATCCGGGAAACATGAGAGCCCGGAATGAACATCCACGAATATCAGGCGAAGGCGGTGTTGCGCGAATTCGGCGTGCCGGTGCCGCGCGGCATTGCCGCCTTTACCGTCGAAGAAGCCGAGCAGGCCGCAAAGGAGCTTGGGGGGCCGGTCTGGGCAGTAAAGGCGCAGATTCACGCCGGCGGCCGCGGCAAAGCGGGCGGTGTGAAGGTAGTCAAATCGGCCGATGACGTGAAGCGCGAGGCGGCGCGGCTGCTCGGCTCGACGCTCGTCACGCACCAGACCGGGCCGCACGGCAAGGAAGTGAGCCGCCTCTACATCGAGGACGGCTCGGCGATCGACCGCGAATATTATCTGTCGGCATTGATCGATCGTGCGGCTTCGCGCGTCGCTTTCGTCGCCTCGACCGAGGGCGGCATGGAGATCGAAGAAGTCGCGCAAACGCACCCGGAGAAAATCCTGAGCTTCTCGGTCGATCCGGCAACCGGCTTCATGCCGCACTACGCGCGCCGCGTCGCGCGCGCCTTGGGATTAAACCGGGACGTCGGCAAGCAGGCCGAGGGCGTCTTGCCGAAGCTCTATGAGGCGTTCCTGGCCAAGGACATGAGCCTTCTGGAGATCAATCCGCTCGTCGTCACCAAGTCGGGTGAGCTGGTCTGTCTCGACGCCAAGATCGGCTTCGACGACAACGCGCTCTATCGGCATCCCGACATCGCGGCTTTGCGCGATCTGAGCGAAGAAGACGAAAAGGAGATCGAGGCGTCCAAATACGATCTCAACTACGTGGCGCTCGACGGCACCATCGGCTGCATGGTCAACGGCGCCGGCCTCGCCATGGCGACCATGGACATCATCAAGCTGTACGGCGAAACGCCGGCGAATTTCCTCGATGTCGGCGGCGGCGCCACCAAGGAGAAGGTCACCGCCGCATTCAAGATCATCACCTCCGATCACAACGTGAAGGGGATTTTGGTCAACATATTCGGCGGCATCATGCGCTGCGACATCATCGCCGAGGGCGTGGTCGCGGCGGTGAAGGAGGTGGGCCTGCGGGTGCCGCTGGTGGTGCGGCTCGAAGGCACCAATGTCGAACTCGGCAAGGACATCATCGCCAAGTCGAACCTCAACGTCACTTCGGCCGACGATCTCGACGACGCCGCGCAGAAGATCGTCAGGGCGGTGCGGGCTCGCTGACGCGGGCCGCCCGTTCGATTGTCGGCGCGGGCCGATCGCCCGATTGCAATGCCGTGGCTTGCCGGTGACTTGACACTACACATAATCACACATATTGAGCGGATTGCCTGGAAGGCCAACATGAAGAACATCACTTTGGCGGTCGACGAAAAAGTTCTGAAGCGGGCGCGTGCTTACGCGGCCAGTCGCGGCACGACGCTGAACGGCCTGGTCCGCGAGCACTTGGCCGGCCTCGCCCAGGAGGAGCGCAGGATCGACGAAGCTCGGCGCGGGCTGTTGGAACTGATCGACAATTCGACCGGCCGGCTCGGCCCGAATTATAAGTGGAACAGGGAGGAACTGTATGCCGATAGACTGCTTCCTCGACACCAACGTCCTGGTGTACGGCGCCACGGGAAAAAACGATGAGCCGCGCAAGGCGGCCATCGCCCGCGGCCTGATCGCGACGAAGTTGTTCGGCGTATCTGCCCAGACCTTATCGGAGTTCTATAACGCCGTTTGCAGGATCGCCAGACCGCTGTCGCTTGCTGAAATTGACGCATGGATCGAGCGGTTGTCGGCACTGCCGTTTACCGCGGTCGATGCCAATATCGTCCGCGTCGGAATTTTCCTCTCACGCCGTTACCGCATCGGATATTATGACGCCGCCCTACTGGCAGCTGCCGGAACGTCTCGGTGCGAAGACCTTTTACTCAGAAGATCTCAACCACAATCAGATCTACGGTTCGGTCCAAGTGATCAATCCCTTTCTCGAGGGTTGAATAGATAATCGTTGGCAACACGGCGGATCAAGCGCTCATGTCCATCCTTATCGACAACAACACCAAGGTCATCTGCCAGGGTTTTACCGGCAAGAACGGCACCTTCCATTCCGAGCAGGCGATCGCCTACGGAACCAAGATGGTCGGCGGTACTTCGCCCGGCAAAGGGGGTTCGAGCCATCTCGGTCTGCCGGTGTTCGAGACGGTCGCCGAGGCGCGCGATGCGACCGGCTGTGACGCCAGCGTCGTCTATGTGCCGCCGGCGGGCGCCGCAGATGCGATCTGCAAATCGATCGACGCCGAAATCCCGCTGATCATCTGCATCACCGAGGGCATCCCGGTGCTCGACATGGTCAGGGTCAAACGCGCGCTGTGCGGCTCGAAATCGCGCCTCATCGGACCGAACTGCCCTGGCGTCATGACGGCCGGCGAATGCAAGATCGGCATCATGCCAGGCAACATCTTTCGCCCGGGCAAGGTCGGCATCGTGTCGCGCTCGGGGACGCTCACCTACGAGGCGGTATTCCAAACCACCCACGAGGGCCTCGGCCAAACCACGGCCGTGGGCATCGGCGGCGATCCGGTCAAGGGCACCGAATTCATCGATGTCTTGGAGATGTTTCTGGCCGACAAAGCGACGCAGGCCATTGTCATGATCGGGGAAATCGGTGGCGCTTCTGAGGAAGATGCGGCGCAGTTTCTCAAGGATGAGGCCAAGCGGGGCCGTAAGAAGCCGATGGTCGGCTTCATTGCCGGAAAGACTGCTCCGCCTGGGCGGCGGATGGGACACGCGGGAGCGATTATCGCCGGCGGCAAGGGCGGAGCCGAATCAAAGATCGCCGCCATGGAAGCCGCCGGCATCAAGGTTTCGCCGTCGCCGGCACGGCTTGGCAGAACGCTCGTCGAAGTATTGAATCCCTAATCCAGCTCTTGTGTCTTTTGCCCGCCGTATCCAAGCACTAAATAGGTGCAGAGAGGCCGCCTGCGCCGGGATAAGTCGATTCGGGTCCTCGTGTACTCGTTCCCTTAGGGTTTCTCTCATCTTTACGTTTTTCAACCCGGAACGCGAGAATAGCCCAGGAACCGCCTATGTCCCGACAGGATGCGAACGCAGCTTTTGCCATCAGCTCATTTCTCTACGGCGGCAACGCCGCTTACATCGACGACCTCTACGCCCGCTACGAAGCCGATCCGAATGCGGTCGATGCGCAGTGGCAAGCTTTCTTCCAGAGTCTGAAGGACGATGCCCGCGACGTTGCCGGCAATGCCCGTGGGCCGTCATGGCAGCGGTCCGATTGGCCGCCGGCGCAGCGCGGCGACTTGATCGCGGCGCTGGATGGCGATTGGGCCGGCGCTGCGACGGCAGTCGCCGCCAAGGTCAAGACCGAGGCGCAAAGCCGCGGCGTCGAGCTTTCCGCGGCCGACGTGGAGCGGGCAACGCGGGATTCGGTGCGGGCGCTGATGCTGATCCGCGCCTACCGCGCGCGCGGCCATTTCCACGCCAAACTCGATCCGCTCGGACTCGAGCCGCCACGCAACGAAGCGGAGCTCGATCCGCGCACCTATGGCTTCAGCGAAGCCGATTTCGACCGTCGCATCTTCCTCGACAACGTTCTCGGCCTCGAATTCGGCACCATCCGTCAGATTGTCGCCATCCTGCGGCGTACCTATTGCCAGACGCTCGGCGTCGAATTTCTGCACATCTCCAACGCCGCCCAGAAGGGCTGGATTCAGGAGCGCATCGAAGGCCCCGACAAGGAGATCACGTTCACGCGCGAAGGCAAGCGCGCCATCCTCAACAAGCTGGTCGAGGCCGAAGGTTTTGAGAAATTCTGCGACCTGAAATTCACCGGCACCAAGCGCTTCGGCCTCGACGGCGCCGAATCGATGATCCCGGCGCTGGAGCAGATCATCAAGCGCGGCGGCGCGCTCGGCGTCCACGAAATCGTGATCGGCATGCCGCACCGCGGCCGGCTCAGCGTGCTGGCGCAAGTGATGGGCAAGCCGCATCGCGCCATTTTCCATGAATTCAAGGGCGGGTCGTCGATGCCCAACGAGGTCGAGGGCTCGGGCGACGTGAAATACCATCTGGGCGCCTCGTCGGACCGCGAGTTCGATCACAACAGGGTGCACCTGTCGCTCACCGCCAATCCGTCGCACTTGGAAATCGTCGACCCGGTGGTACTCGGCAAAGTGCGCGCCAAGCAGGATCAGTATGGCGCTACCCCGGAAGACCGCACCATGGTGATGCCGCTTCTGATCCACGGCGACGCCTCGTTCGCCGGTCAAGGGGTCGTGGCGGAATCGTTCGGCCTGTCGGGATTGCGCGGCCACCGCACCGGCGGCTCGGTGCATTTCATCGTCAACAATCAGATCGGCTTTACCACCAATCCGCGCTATTCGCGGTCGTCGCCGTATCCGTCCGAACGTCGCCAAGATGATCGAGGCGCCGATATTCCACGTCAACGGCGACGATCCCGAAGCCGTGGTCTTCGCCGCCAAGATCGCGACCGAGTTCCGGCAGAAATTCCAGAAGCCGGTCGTCATCGACATGTTCTGCTATCGCCGCCACGGCCACAACGAAGGCGACGAGCCTTCGTTCACCCAGCCGCTGATGTACAAGGCAATCGCCAATCATCCGACTACGCTGGCGATCTACGGCGACAAGCTCGCCGGCGAGGGTGTCGTCACTTCGGGCGAAATCGAGAAGATGAAGGCCGATTGGCGCGGTACGCTCGACGCCGAACTCGAAACGGCGCAAAGCTATCGCGCCAACAAGGCCGACTGGCTCGATGGCCGCTGGACCGGCTTCAAGCGAGCGGGCGACGGCGACGAACCGCGCCGCGGCCACACCGGCGTCGGGATCGCAACGCTGAAGGATATCGGACAGAGAATCACGACGCTGCCGTCCGGCTTTCATCTGCACCGCACGCTTGATCGCTTTCTGGAGCACCGACGCAATTCGATCGATAGCGGGACCGGCATCGATTGGGCGACGGCCGAGGCGCTGGCCTTTTGCTCGTTGCTGCTGGACGGCCATCGGGTGCGGCTGTCCGGTCAGGATTCCGAGCGTGGCACGTTCTCGCAGCGTCATTCGGTGCTGATCGATCAGCAGACCGAGGAGCGCTACACGCCGTTCAATAATCTCGGCGAGGGCCAGGCGCGCTTCGAAGTCATCAACTCGATGCTGTCGGAAGAGGCCGTGCTCGGCTTCGAATACGGCTACTCGCTGGCCGAGCCCAATGCCCTCGTCATGTGGGAAGCGCAGTTTGGCGACTTCGCCAATGGGGCCCAAGTCCTGTTCGATCAGTTCATCTCGTCGGGCGAACGCAAATGGCTGCGCATGTCGGGGCTGGTCTGCCTGTTGCCGCATGGCTACGAAGGCCAAGGACCGGAACATTCCTCAGCGCGGCTCGAGCGCTTCCTGCAGATGTGCGCCGAAGACAACATGCAGGTCGCCAACTGCACGACACCGGCGAATTACTTCCACATCCTGCGCCGCCAGCTCAACCGCGAATTCAGGAAGCCGCTGATCCTGATGACGCCGAAGTCGCTGTTGCGCCATCGCCGCGCCGTGTCGGGGCTCGACGAAATGGGTCCGGATACGACATTCCATCGGCTGCTGTGGGACGACGCACAGACGGTGCCGGATGAAAAGATCAAGCTCGTTCCCGACGCCAAAATCCGGCGCGTTGTGCTGTGCTCCGGCAAGGTCTATTACGATCTGTACGAGGAGCGCGAGAAGCGCGGCATCGACGACATCTATCTGCTTCGCATCGAACAGCTCTATCCGTTCCCGACCAAGGCGCTGATAGCGGAGCTGTCGCGGTTCAAGCAGGCGGAAATCGTGTGGTGCCAGGAAGAGCCGCGCAACATGGGCGCCTGGGTATTCGTCGACATCTTCCTGGAATGGGTGCTCAACCAGATCGAGGCCAAATATCGCCGCGCCCGCTATGTCGGCCGGCCGGCTTCCGCATCGACCGCGGTCGGGCAAATGTCGCTGCATCTCGCCCAGCTCAAGCAATTTCTGGACGAGGCATTGGGCTAGCTCGGATTTGTCATGCCCGCGTATGCGGGCATCCAGTAAGCACGAGCTGCCGTTGTGATTACTGGATCATCCGCCTTCGCGGACGATGACAAAAAAGACGGGATGACAGGAAGAAACCATGGCCGAAATCCGCGTACCGGTGCTGGGCGAGTCGGTCACCGAAGCCACCATCGGCAAATGGTTCAAACAGCCGGGGGATGCGGTTGCCGTCGATGAGCCGCTGGTCGAGCTCGAAACCGACAAGGTGACGATCGAGGTGCCGGCGCCAGCCGCCGGCGTGCTGTCGGACGTTGCCGCAAAGGACGGCGACACCGTGGCGGTCGGCGCGCTACTCGGACAGATCAAGGAAGGCGCCGCGCCCGAAAAGGCCGTAACGGCTGCGCCGCCGGTCGCCAAACCCGCGGCACCGCCGCCTCCACCAGCTCCGCCGCCGGCCGCGCCCCAACCCGCTAAAGCCGCCGTCAATCCGACAGCCGCGGACACGCTGGCGCCGTCAGTGCGCAAGCTCGCGGCCGAGAGCGGGATGGATATCTCGGCCGTTGCGGGTACCGGCAAAGACGGCCGCGTCACCAAGGGTGACATGCTGGCCGCGATCGAGCGGGCAGCCGCGCAGCCGACGCCGGTGGCGCAGACCGCCGCTGCGGTTCTGGTGCGCGCGCCGTCGCCGCCCGACGATGCCGCGCGCGAGGAGCGCGTGCGCATGACGCGGCTGCGAGTGACCATCGCCAAGCGGCTCAAGGACGCGCAGAACAACGCCGCCATGCTGACGACCTTCAACGAGGTCAACATGAGCGAGGTCATGGCGCTGCGCGCGGAGTTTCGCGATTTGTTCGAGAAGAAGCACGGCGTCAAGCTCGGCTTCATGGGCTTCTTCGTGCGCGCTTGCGTGCAAGCTCTGAAAGAGATCCCAGCCGTCAACGCCGAGATCGACGGCGCCGACATCATCTACAAGAACTATTATCATATCGGCGTCGCGGTCGGCACCGAGCGCGGCCTGGTCGTGCCGGTGGTGCGCGATTGCGACCAGAAATCGCTGGCCGAGATCGAGAAGGCGATCGCCGATTTCGGCCGCCGCGCCCGCGACGGTACGCTCAAGATCGAGGACATGCAGGGCGGCACCTTCACCATTTCGAACGGCGGCATCTATGGCTCGCTGATGTCGACGCCGATCCTCAACGCGCCGCAATCCGGCATCCTCGGCATGCACAAGATCCAGGAGCGGCCGACGGTGGTCGGCGGCAAGATCGAAGCGCGGCCGATGATGTATCTGGCTTTGTCCTACGATCACCGCCTGGTCGACGGCCGCGAGGCGGTAACGTTTCTGGTGCGGGTGAAGGAGTGCCTGGAGGAGCCGGCGCGGCTGGTGCTGGATTTGTGATAGACTATCTCGATGGCAACAGTCGCTCGTGTCGATGGAATCAAAATACAGTTCTACTGGGATGATCATCCCCCGACGCATTTCCATGCCGAGTACGGCGAATATCGCGCTAAGATCGCAATCGACAGCTTGCAGATCATCAAGGGCTACATACCCAACCAGCAGTTTCGAAAGGTGAAGACATGGGCCGAGTCGCGAAAAAGCCAGCTGCTCGCCGCTTGGATGAGGTGCCGGTCAGATCTTCATCCAGGGAAAATCGCGTGAAGAAGCTGCCGCGTATCGTGTCAGCCACGCCGGTTATCCACGGCGTTCTTAAGATAGTGTGGAACGATGGATACGAAGGCGTTGTCGATCTTCGCCCGACGATCGCGCGTGGGAGAATCTTTACCTACCTGCAAAATCCAAGGAATTTCGCCAACGTTCGCGTGAGCGAGTATGGCCATTCGATCGAGTGGATCAACGAGAAGGGCGAGGAAGTCGACTTCGGCGCGGACACGTTGCGGGTCAAGGCGGAGAACCAGGCGCGGCTAAACGAGGTTGCATCTGTACTTCAGTATTGAGCGATCAAACCTCCTCTGCAGATTGTTGTAAAGACCACAGCTTTCAGATGCCCTACGACCTCATCGTCATCGGCACCGGCCCCGGCGGCTATGTCTGCGCCATTCGCGCGGCGCAGCTTGGGCTGAAAACGGCCGTGGTGGAGAAGTGGGCGACGTTCGGCGGCACCTGCCTCAATATCGGCTGCATTCCCTCGAAGGCGATGCTGCATGCCTCGGAGCTTTATGAGGAGGCCGGGCGTTCGTTCGCGGAAATGGGGATCAAGGTCGGCAAGCCTGCGGTCGATCTTGCCGCCCTGCTGAAATACAAGGATGAAAACGTCGAGGCCAACGTCAAGGGCGTCGCGTTTCTGTTCAAGAAGAACAAGATCGAGACGTTTCACGGCGTCGGCCGCATCGTGGCGCCGGGCAAAGTGGAATTGGAATCTGCCGACGGCAAGACGCAGGTTCTTGAAACAAAAAACATCGTCATCGCCTCCGGTTCCAATGTGGCGCGGCTGCCCGGCATCGACATCGACGAAAAGCGCATCGTGTCCTCGACCGGCGCACTCGACCTCGACAAGGTGCCGCAAAAACTCTTGGTCGTCGGCGCCGGCATCATCGGGCTCGAGCTCGGCTCGGTGTGGCGGCGGCTGGGCGCCGAGGTGACGATCGTCGAGTTTCTCGATCACATTCTGCCGGGGATCGATGTCGAAGTGGCTCGGCAATTCCATCGCATCATGCAGAAGCAGGGCGTCGCTTTCAAATTGTCTGCGAAGGTCAGCGCGGTCGACAGGTCCGGCAAGCTCCTCAAAGTCAAGGTCGAGCCCGCTGCTGGCGGCGCCGCCGAAACCATCGAAGCGGACATCGTGCTGGTGGCGATCGGTCGCATTCCCTACACGGAAGGCCTCGGCCTCGAGGCCGTCGGCGTCACCCGCGACAATCGCGGCCGCGTCATCGTCGATCCGCGTTACCGCACCAGCGTCGCCGGCATCTACGCCATCGGCGACGTCATCTCAGGCCCCATGCTCGCGCACAAGGCGGAGGAGGAGGGCGTCGCGGTTGCCGAAATCCTCGTCGGCCAGGCCGGCCATGTGAACTACGACGTGATCCCGAATGTGGTCTACACGTTCCCGGAGATCGCCTCGGTCGGCAAAACCGAAGATGAATTGAAGGCGGCCGGCATCGCCTATCGCAGCGGCAAGTTCCCCTTCACCGCCAATGCACGTGCGCGGGCCAATCTCGCGACCGACGGCTTTGTCAAAATCCTGGCCGACGCAAAGACCGACCGGGTGCTTGGCGTGCACATTCTCGGCCCCGATGCCGAAACGATGATCGCCGAGGCCGCCATCGCCATGGAATTCGGCGCCGCCGCCGAAGATATCGCCCGCACCTGCCACGCCCATCCGACCTTGAGCGAGGCGATCAAGGAGGCGGCGCTCGCGGTGGCCAAGCGCGCGATTAATATGTAAGACCCGACGACGAAAACTCTTGACTTGTCATGCTCCGCGAAAGCGGGGCATCCAGTAAACGCGGCAGAGCCGGAGGTTACTGGATCATCCGCATGCGCGGATGATGACCTGGAAAAGATTCGGTGCGTCATGCCATCGACTCATGTCTATCTCCGTGAACAGTAAGTCAGGGCAATCCTCGCAAATGGCCGACGCCATCACCACCCAAGTCGTCCGCAACCGCGTCTCCAGCCTGATGCAGGAGATGCACTATCATTTCTACCGCTCCGGCTATTCGACCATCATCCGCGAGTCGCGCGACTTTTCCTGCGTCATCCTCGATCACCGCGGCGGCCTGATCGTGGCGCCGCCGATGTTCTTCCACGCCCCGGTCTATCGGCACCTGGTCGACAACATCTTGCGGCGCTACGGCAACGACGTCGGCGCCGGCGACATGTTCGTCTGCAACCATCCCTATGAGGGCGGACTGCCGCACGTCTCCGACATGGCCTTCATCGCTCCGATCCTGTCCGGCGAAACGCTGGTCGGCTTCGCCGGATCGATCGCGCACAAGGCCGACATCGGCGGCACCATGCCGGGCTCGACCTCGGCCAGCGCCACCGAGATTTTCCAGGAGGGCCTGCTGCTGCCGCCGGTGAAGATTTTTTCGCGCGGCTCGTTCAATGAGGACCTGGAACGGCTCATCCTCGCCAATAGCCGCCAGCCCGAGCTGGTGCGCGGCGACATGCATGCGCAGATGGCGGCGACGCGGATGGGCGCCGAACGCATCCTGCAGACCTGCGAGCGGTTCGGCGCGGCAGCGGTCATGGATGCGTTCGCCGCTTTGCTCGCCGGCGCCGCCGCGGAGTTGCGTGCCGCGGTCAAAGCGCTGCCCGAGGGCGAAGCCTCCGCCGAAGGCTGCATGGACAATGACGGCGTCGAGCTGGACCGCCCGGTGCGCTTTGCGGTCACGGTGCGGGTGGCGAACGGCGAGATCGAATTTGATTTTTCCAACAGCGACCGGCAGGCGCGCGGGCCGGTCAATCTGCGGCCGTCGATGGTCGAGGCCTGCGTGTTCTATTGCCTGATCGGCGCGCTCGATCCGAAGCTGCATTTCAACGACGGCATGCGCGAGGCGGTGCGCTTCAAATACGCGCCGAACACGGTGACCAACGCCAGTGCGCCGGCGCCGGTGAGCTCCTATCAGGCGGCCAATCTGAAACTCGTCGATGTGATCCTGGAGGCGATGGCGCCGTTCCGGCCCGAGCGCGCGGTCGCCAATGCCGGGTCGAGCGGCGCGCTGTTGATTTCTTGGAAAGGCGGCGGCAGGCCGGGCCAACCGTCGCTGCAGTATGAAATTCTTGGCTCGGCTTACGGCGGCGGCAACGGCAATGACGGCGCCTCGGCATTGGCGACGCATCTGAGCAACCTGCACATCACGCCGATCGAGATTCTCGAATCCGAATTTCCCTGCCGCATCTCTTCGTTCGACCTCGTTGCCGATTCCGGCGGCGCCGGCAAGTTTCGCGGCGGGCTGTCGTTCCGGCGCATCTACGAATTGCTGCAGGACGCCAGTGTGGTGCGCCGCTACGACCGGGCCGAATTCCCGCCCAACGGCGTTGCCGGCGGCAGGCCCGGCAGCCGCAGCCGCTTCGTCATCCGGCTCGGTACCAAAGACGAGCGCGAGACGCCGGCTTCGGGCCGCTACGAGCTTTCCGCCGGCGATCGTTTCCTGTTGCAGAGCGCGGGCGGCGGCGGCTACGGCGATCCGAAGGAACGCGACCACGCGGCGCTGCAACGCGACATCGCCGAAGGCTATGTCTCGGCCGCAGCGGCCGCGCGTGACTACGGCAACAAAGATTGAACGTTATGGCGGACAACAAGAAAGACCGGGTCGGCATCGTCGGCGCAGGACGCATGGGGCTTTCCATGCTCAAGCACCTCATCAAAAAAGGCTATGCGGTGACGGTCTGCGACATCAGCGAGAAGCAGCGCGAGGCGGCGCGAGCGGCCGGCGCCGCGATTGCCGACACGCCGGCCGCGGTCGGCAAGTCAAGCGACATCGTCATCCTTGGCGTCGGCTATGACGACGAGGTCAACGATGTCGTGTTCGGCAAAAATGGTTTGATTGAAACGATGGCGCCGGGCTCGATCATCGCGGTGTCGTCGACGGCAAAGCCCGACACGGTGAAGGCGGTCGCGGCGCGCGTTGCGGAAAAGGGCATCGAGGTGCTCGACGCGCCGATCTGCCGCGGCCGCTTCGCTGCGGATTCCGGCACCCTGCTGGCGCTGGTCGGCGGCAAGCCGGAGGTGGTCGCGCGCGGCCGGCCGGTCTACGGCACATTCGCCTCCGACATCGTTCATCTGGGCGATGTCGGCCACGGCCAGGTCGGCAAGACCATGAACAATCTGCTGCTGTGGATCAACGCCGTCGGCCTTCTGGAGGCCGGGCGGCTCGCTGAAACAACCGGTATCGATCTGGTCAAGCTGCGCGAAGCGCTGCTGACGAGTTCCGGCGCCTCTGACGCGCTCAAGGAATGGGACATGATCTCGTTCACCTGGGCGCTCAAGGACATGCAGATCGTGGCCGACATGACCGACAAGGCCGGGCTATCGCTGCCGATCACCGGCGCGATCAAGGAACTGGTGAAGGAAGCCCGCCGCGTCAAGGCGACCAATCCGCCGAACTGGACGGGCAAAAAGCCGGTGAAGTACGGGTAGCTTCGGTCGCGATCCAATCGCTGCGTCGGCCGGATGTTGGTCGCCGCGGGCGCGACGGTCATGACGCCATTATGACCAAACGGTAATCGGGCCACCGCCAATACGTTACAAAAATATAATCAGTGTCTAGCGATAAACTTCATCGCCGCTACGCATTCGTGCCGCAATAGCTTGGTACGTCTCGTGCAAGGCTGGCGTGGGGCCAATTGGAGTCGTCGCATGCCCATGAGAGGCGAGCTGCCACCAGTTGCAACGTGGTCACGCGCGCGCCGGACGGCGGCCGGCGCGATCTGGGCGCAATGGGTTGCGGCAATGTCGAGTCCCGACCTGCAGGCCGTGGTTGTCTTCAGCCTCATCGGCTTGGTCTTGACGCTGAACGTGCTGTTGCGGTTGTCGGATTTCGGCGAGACGGTCGCGGCGGTCGAATTTCTCCCCTGACGGGCGCCGCTACAGATAAGGAATCCGGTTGATTGGTTCCAAATCCGATCGTCCCCGCGGAAGCGGGGACCCGGTTCTTTGCGCAGCGGCCGGCGCTGCATTCCCGCTTTCGCGGGAATGAGCGGAGCAATCATCAGCCGGATTCCGTATGACTACCGATTGCTTTCGGAGAGGTATTGCGGCGGCGCTGCGCTACGACAAATCCATCGCCTTGGCGCCGCCTTCGACGAACAGGTTGGCCCGACATGACCGACAAAGCCGGGTTGTCGTGTCGACCACCGGCGCCATCAAAGAGCTGCTCAAGGAGGCCCGCCGCGTCAAGGGGTCCAACCCGCCGAACTGGACGGGCAACAAGCCGGTGAAGTACGGGTGATCTTAATATCCGCTCCCGCGCGCAGCGCGGGGGAGGGGGACCGCCCGAAGGGCGGTGGAGGGGGCCTCGGCCGCGAACGAACAATATCGCCGCCGGTTGATTGAAGACCCACTCGCTCCTTTTTCACGTCGCCGCTGATCGCGTCCGCTAATCAGAGGCCCCCTCCACCATGCTTCGCATGGTTCCCCTCCCCCGCTTTCACGGGGGAGGAAAAGTTACTTACGACAAATCCATCGCCGAGACGCCGCCGTCGACGAAGAGATTTGCTCCCCAGACGAACGACGAATCGTCGCTCACTAGAAACAGGATGGCCTTGGCGGCCTCTGCCGGCTGGCCTGGACGGCCGGCCATGTTCGGTACCGGGCGCGAGGGATCGAATTCGTCCCGGCCGACCGGCGAGCCGATCTTGTTTGGTACGATGGCGTTGACGCGAATGTTGTGCGGGGCAAGCTGCACCGCCATGGCGCGGGTGAGGTTGGCGACGCCGCCCTTGGCGGCCGAGTAGGCGACGGCGCGCTTTCTTCCCGTGAAGCCGGACGTCGAGCCGATATTGACGATGCGGCCGCCGCCCTGCGCGGCCATCTGCTTGCCGACCTCCTTGGCCATCAGGAACTGGCTCTTCAGCGTCACCGCCAGCACGCGGTCCCATTCCTCCTCGGTGATGTCGAAGATGTGCTTGTTGTCGGAAATGGCGACGTTGTTGACCAGGATGTCGATATGGCCATAGCGAGCCACCACGTCCTTGACCAGAGCCGCCACGTCGGCGCCTTTGGACACATCGGCGATGAACAGCGTGGCATCGTCGCCCGCCTTCCGGATGGTGTCGGCGACGCGCTCGCCGCGTCCCTTGTCCAGGTCGACGAGTGCGACCTTGGCGCCCTCGGCGGCGAACAGCTTGGCGATTTCCTCGCCGATATTGCGGCCGGCACCGGTCACGATCGCCACCTGGTCCTTGAGTTTCATCGTATCGCTTCCTTTCGAACGCTCCGGCCGCAACGCCTCATCGCGCGGCCTTGTGGCACGATAGGCGGTTGCCGCCGGGTCTTCAATTGCGCGATAAATATTTGATTTTTCGGGAGAAAATGATTATGCAGCGCGGCTACGTCGCCAACGCAAGCGCCGCCGTCTAAACTGACCTGGGGTTCGGCGCCGGCCCGGCGGCAACGCGGGCGGACCGAAGGCAAGCGCGGGACAGCGATGTTCAAATCCTTGATGACGAGCCGCCGCTTCGCGCCGCTGTTCTTCTGCCAGTTCTTCGCGGCGTTCGGCGACAATTTTCTCAAGACGGCGCTCGGCTTCGTCATTCTTGCCCAAGTCGCTGCCGCGAACTCAGGCGCGCTGATCACGCTCGCCGCCGCGGCCCTGATCGTTCCGTTCTTCTTTCTCTCCGGACTGGGCGGCGAAATTGCCGACCGCTACGATAAAGCGCTGATCGCGCAACGCATCAAGTTCACCGAGATGGCCGCCGCCGCGGTCGCGGTGGTCGGCTTTGGCTTTCACTCGGTCATCATACTTTTCGTTGCCGTGCTCATGTTCGGCACGCTCGCTTCGCTGTTTGGTCCGATCAAATATGGCATCCTGCCCGATCATCTCGCCCGCTCGCAGCTGCCCGCCGGCAACGCGCTGATCGAAGGCGGCACCTTCCTCGCCATCCTGCTCGGCACGATCTTGGCCGGCATCGCGGCGAACGGCGACAGCAATCCCATCCACTTCGCCTGGCTGATGCTGCTCACCGCGCTGGCGAGCTGGCTGTCGAGCCGGTTCATCCCGCCGACCGGGGAAGGCGCTCCCGATCTGACCATCAAGCGCAACATCCTGGCCTCGACTTGGGACCTCGTCACGGAGCTGCGCGCCGATCCCCGGCTGTGGTGGGGCGCCATCGTGGTGAGCTGGTTCTGGCTGGTCGGCGCGCTGGTGCTGTCGTTGCTGCTGCCGCTCGTCCACGTCAACATCAACGGCACCGATGCAGTGATCACGCTGTTTCTCACCATCTTCTCGGTGGCGGTGGCGGTCGGCTCCGGCCTTGCAGCGTGGCTTGCCGCCGGCCGCATCATCATCCTGCCGACGCTGTTCGGCGCGGTGCTGATCGGCATTTTCGCGCTCGATCTTGGCTGGATTTCGGCTGCCCTTGTTCCGGCGGCAGCTCCGTTGGGAATCGGCGGCTTCTTCGCCTTGCCGCGCAGCATCCACATCGCTGTCGATCTCGCCGGCTTGGCGATCGGCGGCGGCCTGTTCGTGGTGCCGACTTTCGCAGCCGTGCAGGCCTGGGCGCATGCCAACCATCGCGCCCGCGTGGTAGCGGGCGTCAACGTGCTCAATGCCGCCTTTATGGTGGTCGGCGCACTGGTCCAGGCGGTGCTGCAGAAGCTTGGCTTGAGCGTGCCGCTCCTGTTCGTGATTCTCGGCGTCGCCAATCTTGCGGTCGCTGTTGCCATCGGCCGCACCATGCCGGCGAACTGGCTCACCGATTTTCTGTCGATCGTATTTCGCGCTTTCTACCGCCTCGAAGTAAAGGGTTACGAGAACATTGCCAAAGCAGGCGACAATGCCATCATCGCGCTTAATCATGTGAGTTTCCTCGATCCGTCGCTGGCGATGTCGCTGTTGCCCAAGCGTCCGGTCTTTGCCATCGACGTGGCGATGTCGCGGCACTGGTGGATTCAGCCGTTTCTCAAATTCGTGCGCACCATGGCGCTCGATCCGCTGAAACCCTTCTCGCTGCGCGCGATCATCAATGCCGTGCGCGACGGCGAGATGCTGGTCATCTTTCCCGAAGGCCGCATCACCGTCACCGGCAGCCTGATGAAAATCTACGACGGCGCAGCCATGATCGCCGACAAGTCGGAGGCGATGGTGGTGCCGGTGCATATCGACGGGCCGGAAGCGACCATTTTCAGCCGGCTGAAGCGTGCGCAGGTGCGGCGCCGGCTGTTTCCGAAAATCACCGTCACCATCCTGGAGCCGGTCAGGCTCAATATCGATCCACAGCTTAAGGGCCGCCGGCGCCGCCAGGCGGCCGGCGCCGCGCTGTACGAGATCATGTCCGACCTGATGTTCCGCAGCGCACCGACGGAGCGCACCGCCGTCGAGGCGCTGATCGAGGCGGCCAGGATTCACGGCAAAAGCTGGCTGGCGCTCGAGGATCCGGTGAGCGGCCGACTGACCTACCGGCGGTTTCTCCAGGCGGTCGCCATTCTCGGCGCCAAGCTGATGCCGCTGGCGCTGGAAGGCCGCTGCCTCGGCGTCATGCTGCCGACCTCGAACGGCGCCGTCGTCACGCTGTTCGCCGTGATGTCGGCCGGCCGGGTCCCGGCGATGATCAATTTCACCTCCGGGGCCGCCAACATTCTCGCCGCCTGTCGCGCGGCGGAAATCGATACGATCCTCACCTCGCGGGCCTTCGTGGAAAAGGGCCGGCTCGAACACCTGATCGAGCACATCGAAAAGCAGTTGCGCATCGTCTATCTGGAAGACATTCGCAACAGCGTCACGACCGCCGACAAACTGCGCGGCCTGTTCAAATGGAAGAAGCCGCTGGTGCCGCGCCGGCCCGACGATTGGGCGGTGGTCCTTTTCACTTCCGGCACCGAGGGCATGCCCAAGGGGGTCGTGCTGTCGCATCGCAACCTGCTCACCAATGTCGCGCAATGCGCAGCGCGCATCGATTACGGCCGCGAAGACAAGCTGTTCAATGCGCTGCCGATCTTCCACTCGTTCGGCTTCACCGGCGGGATGATTCTGCCGCTGATCTCCGGCGTGCCGATCTACCTCTATCCGTCGCCGCTGCATTATCGCACCGTGCCTGAACTGGTCTACGGCGTGTGCGCCACTGTGATGTTCGGCACCGACACGTTCCTCAACGGCTACGCACGCATGGCCAACCCGTATGATTTCCGCTCGCTGCGCTACATACTGGCGGGCGCCGAGCCGGTGCGCGAATCGACGCGGCAGACTTATCTGGAAAAGTTCGGGCTGCGCATTCTCGAAGGCTACGGCGTGACCGAGACGTCGCCGGTGCTCGCCCTGAACACGCCGATGTTCAACAAGTTCGGCAGCGTCGGCCGGCTGCTTCCCGGCATGACGGCGAAGCTCGCAGCGGTCGAGGGCGTCGAGGACGGCGGCCGGTTCTACGTCAAGGGCCCAAACGTGATGCTCGGCTATCTGCGTGCCGAAAAGCCTGGAGTGCTCGAAACGCCGCCGGACGGCTGGCACGATACCGGGGACATCGTGTCCATCGACACCCAAGGCTTCATTGCCATCAAGGGCCGCGCCAAGCGCTTCGCCAAGGTGGGCGGCGAGATGGTCTCGCTGGCGGCGGTCGAACTGCTGGCGGCCGATTTGTGGCCGGACAGCGTGTCGGCGGTCGCCGCGGTCCCGGACCCGCGCAAGGGCGAGCGGCTGATCCTGGTCACCGACAAGCATAGCGCAGCGCGTGCTGAATTCCAGGCCTACGCGAGGAGTAAACACGCTTCCGAGCTGATGCTGCCGTCGGAAGTGATCGTGCTCGACAGACTGCCGCTGCTCGGCTCCGGCAAGGTCGATCACTTGGCGCTGCAGAAATTCGTGGGCGATCGGGCGGCGGCCAAAGTCGCTGCGGCCGAGTGAGTCCTCACCATCGCATCGGCTGTTCGGCGACGACTGCCCGCCAGTCGGAGACCTCGTCCACCATGATCTGCGTGATCTCGGTGGCTAGCGCGATGAGGTTCGCCATCATGGCCGTCGCGGGAGGGTCGCGCTCGATCCTGGCTTGGAGCTGCTTGATGCGGTTCTGAAATTGCTCGAACGCGCCCGCCATGGCGATGGAGCGCTTCTCCAGCCGGGCAAACTCGCCCTGATTGGCGATGCCGGTAAAGGCGGCGCCGAACGCAGGCAGCACCGCCAGCACCAGGAATAGCGTGATCGCCCAGTCGAGAGAATTCGAGGTCAAGGTCAAGGCCAGAATCAGGACCGCGAGAAATGCGGCCAAGAAGAGAAACACCGGACCGGCGCGCAAGACGAGCGCGCCCGCAAGCACCAGCAGGCTCAACGCCATCGGCAGATCTTGGGCGAGTGCGGACGACCAATGCGCGGTCGCCAGGGTGACGAGACGAATCACGACAAAGCACAGAGAAATCAGGAACAGGTTGCTGGCAATCGAGTGCAGCAATTCGGCAATCCGCTTCGAGCGCTGTATGGTTGAATTGTGAAAGTTGAGCTGGCTGTCCACCAGTTCGTTCATGTAGCCGAGACAATCGAGCAGATATTGCGGCCCGACTCTCGCCGTCGGGATGCCGTTTGCGCGCGCGACGGCGCGCATGTGCCAGTACATCCAGGTCTGGGTGAGGTTTTCGTAGATGCCGAGGTGGATCGGCGTCCGCGGCAGCGGACGGCCGCCGCCGAGCGGAACCTTGATGCGGATCTGGCGGATCAGTTCGGCGAGCAGCCGGTATTCCATCCACCGCTCGTGCCAGTGTCGCCGGCTGCCGCAAGTGACCAGGCCGACGATGCACAGGACGCACAAGAACTCCAATCCCGCGGTCCACCAGGAGGCGTGGCCCCATATCGCGATGAGGACGCCAATCGCCGAGAGCAGATAGATCGAAACGTAGGCGCTGCGATAGTGATCGGCATACCAGTCGGCGAGCTTGTCCGCCCAGGCATAATGCGCGCGCAAGCGGCGATTGACCCAATCCTCCATCGCCGAAGCGGTCGGCCGGGCCTGCGCCGGCGCGGCATTGACAGCCGGCTCGAACAGCCGCGCTTGGTCGGCTCGTATCGGCCAGCCGACACTGATCTGGCTCTCGAAATCCGCTACTTTGAGTTCCGGCAGCACCAGACCCTCGCCGCCGAGCAGATCGCGAAACATCTTCCAGACGAACCAATAATTCCATCGCGGCTTGATTTCGTGAAAATATTCGGACGCGGTCAGCTCGGTTACCTGGTTTTGTCCGGTGAGCGACCGCGGCGAACCGAGTTCGGCCGTCACGATCCTTTGCAGCTGAGATGCCATCGAATCGGCCTGCGCGCCGGCCGCGGGCTGGAACGTCGTCTCGTTCAACGCGGCTGATGTCCTCCTCGGTCGACAGCACCCGCCACTCCTGCGGCTTCAATGCGTTGATCCACAGCACCGGAACGCGGTACTGGGCGGCCTCGTGCAGCGTCTGCACCGTGCCGCCGCCGCCCGCCGGCTTGCCGCGATCCCAGACCACGATGAGAAGGTCCGATTGGTTGAGCACCACACGCCCGGCCATGCCGTAAGCCTCACCCGAAGCCGAACGCTGGCCGTCCAGCTCATAGACGATCAGACCGCCGGCATTTTCGTCGGCGCGCCGCAACAGCTCATGAAATTTCTCCAGCGAATGTTCCTGGCAGCGTGCGCGGCGGGACAAAGTCCCGTTCAAACTCCTCGCGGTAAAACGGCATTGGGCAGAGCACCTCATAGCCGAGCTTGATCGCCTCCTCTCCAAACATGCGATCACTGCCCTCGGCCAAGGGTGAGACGGCCCGCAGGATCGGCCGGTCGGGAGCATAAAGCGCCGTAGCGCTGGTGCGGTCGGCGCTTCCGAATTTGAAAACCTCCGACTGCACAAGCTCCAGCACGCGCCCGATCTGTTTCTGAAGCGCATCGAGAATTGCCGGGTCTTTTGGCAGCCGGTCCGGCCGGTGACCGACAATGCCGACGCGAAACGCGAGGCGCGCGCGCGGAGGCGACGGCCGGGCAGTGGACTGGACGCGCATATTCCCCCTCCTCGTCCGCAACCGTATCCAATGTTGCGTCTTGCCTGGCAAAGGCGGTGCGGCGCAAATGACTCCACGAGCTCGATCCGGCCTCCAAATAGCGCCAGATGGCCGCCAGCATCCGACTCAAGGCGGCAAGCTTCAAATTCCGCGCGCCGCCAACACCCGATCGACCATGGCGCCGGCTTCGCCGAGATAATTCGCCGGATCGCAAAGCCGCTCCAGGGCCGGATGGTCGAGGTGCTTTCGCACTTCGCTGTTTTCCGCCAGCAGCTCGACCAGGGGCCGGCCGGTCGCGACCACTTGGCGGCATATATCATAGACCAGATCGTGGGCGTATTGGCGGCCGAGATGCGGGCCGAGCCCCATCATCACCGCCTCGGACACGATGAGGCCTTTCGTCAGGTCAAGATTATACCGCATCTTTCTTTCGTCGACCTGCAGCCCATTCAGCACGAACAAGGTATGCGCCAGCGCGCCGGAGGTCAGGCAGAAGATTTCCGGTAGCACGATCCACTCGATCTCCCACGGGCCTGTGGCCCGCTCATGATCTTCGATCACGGCGTCGAGCAGGGCGGCGACCTGCTGGCGCACGACCGAAGTGAGCGCGGTGATATAAACCGAGGAGATCGGGTTGCGCTTTTGCGGCATGGTTGATGATGAGCCGCGGCCCTGGTGGAACGGTTCGTACACTTCCTCGACTTCGGTCTGCATCATCAGCTTGATATCGAAGGCGATCTTGCCGCAGGTTGCGGTGACGAGGCCGAGAAAACAGCCGGTTTCGGCGATGGTGTCGCGCACCGTGTGCCAGGCGATCGCTGGCTGGCCGAGCTTCAATTCCTTCATCAGTTCGGCCTGGACTTCGAGGCCGCGGCCGCCGAGCGAGGACAGCGTACCGGCCGCGCCGCCGAATTCCCCGACCAAGACGCGCGCGCGCAGTTCATGAAGACGCTGCTTGTGCCGCTCGAATGCCGCGAGCAAGGTCGCCATCTTGTAGCCGAACGTGATCGGCACTGCCTGTTGCAGGTTGCTGCGCCCAGCCATCGGCGTATCGCGATATTTGCGGGCGAGGCCGGCGAGCGCGCCGGCGATGCCGTCAAGGTCGGCTTCGATCAGGGTCAGCGCCTCGCGGATTTGCATCACCGTGGCGCTGTCGGTGATGTCCTGCGTGGTCGCACCCCAATGACACCATTCGCCTAGTCCGTTGCGGCAGAGCGCGACGAGCTGTTGCACGACCGGCAGCACCGGATAGCCGATCTTCTCGGTCTGAAGCTTCAGCTTGGCGAGGTCTATTTCGTCGGCGTGGCAGTGCCGGCAGATTTCGTCGGCCGCGGCTTGCGGGATGATGCCGAGCTGCGCCTGCGCGTGCGCCAATGCCGCCTCGAAGTCGAGATATTTCTGGATGCGGTTCTCGTCGGAAAATATCTTGCGCATGGCCTCGGTCGAGACGATGTCGCGAAAGACGGCTGAATCGATCAATGATGTCGGCATCGGATGTTCCCTCTATCGTCATCGTCCGCGATGCGGACGATGAACCGCATTCGGGCTTGCGCAGCTGCTACCGGACACGGCGAGTGCTGGATGCTCCGCCGCCGCCGGGCATGACAGGAGCGGCAGGCAGCGGTCAAGGGCATGGGCTTCATTGACACTGCCGTCTGCGTCATTGAAAGTCGCTTCATGAGTTTGCACCGCGACGCACAGGTCGGCGATCTCGCGCTGCCGGCGCATCTGCAGGCGATCCTTGACGCCGAATATCCGCGCTTCTCCGATTCCGAGATGGCCCGCCGCCGCACGGCGGTCGAGGAGCTGCTGAAGCAATCGCAGCTCGACCATCTCGTATTCTGCGGCGCCAACCGCTTCGGCTCATCGGTGCAGTGGCTCACCGGCTGGCCGGTCACGACCGAGGCCGTCGCCGTGCTCACGCCGGGCGAGCCGGACGCGATGTTCGTGCAGCACGTCAACCATGCGCCGCTCGCGCAAAGGCTCGCGGCGCGGGCGCGCGTTGCCTGGGGCGGCGGATCCTCGATCGCCGCCGCCATCGACGTGCTGGAGCGCCGCGCGGCGCGCAGCGGCCGGATCGGAATCATCGGTCCGATGACGTTCGAGCAGCACACCATGCTGGCGGGAAAATTCGGCGAGATCAAAAACCTGAACCGGGCCTATGTGCGGCTGCGGCAGGTCAAGTCGGCCGAAGAGATCGACTGGATGCGGATCGGCGCTGCGCTCACCGATCGCGGCATGAACGCACTGCGCCAGGGCTTGCGGCCCGGCGTGAGCGAACGCGAACTCGGCGACATGATCGAACGTTCCTATGTCGCGCTCGGCGGTACCAACGTCATTCATTTCATCGGCGTTACCCCGATGGCTAATCCGAGCCTCGCCGTGCCGGCACAGTTTCCCGCCAACCGCAAGACCGCGCCGGGCGACATCGTGTTTGCCGAAATCAGCGCCGCCTTCTGGGACCATTCCGGCCAGGTGCTGCGCAGCTTTGCGCTCGGCGCGGAGCCGACTGCGCTCTATCGCGATCTGCATGCGGCGGCCGATGCTGCTTTCGATGCGGTCGCCGGCGTGCTTAAGGACGGCGCGCTGCCGCGCGAGGCGATCGAGGCCGCTTGCGTGATCGAAGCGGCTGGCTTCACCATCATTGACGATCTGCTGCACGGTTACGGCGGCGGCTACCTGCCGCCGATTCTCGGCTCCAGGAGCAGGCCCAGCGCACACGTCCCCGACGAGCCGTTTCGCGCCGGAATGATCGTCGTCATCCAACCCAATGTGGTCACACGCGACGGCAAAGCCGGCGTGCAGACCGGCGAAATGGTCCTGATCACCAAAACCGGCATCGAGCCGTTCCACGATATCCCGCGCGGATTCATGCAGGTGTAGTCGTCGTCTCTCACGCGCTGCGGTCGTCGCGGCGATACCAGGGCAGGAATCGCCGCATGCTCAAGCCGACCAGCACTTCGAAACTGACACCGAAGGCGCGAATATCACGGTAACGAGCCGCGCAGTGCCGCTATAGCCGAACCACAGGGCAAACAGCGCAACCGCCACCACCATCGGCAATGCATAAAAGCCCATGGATGCGCGTGGCCGTCGTGCCCGCAACCGAACCGACGGATCGGGCCAACTTGACAATTTGAGCCATGGCGCCGCAGGTCAGCAAGCCGCCGCGCGCTCGGAAGTGGCGAGCCGTCGAACAGCGTTAACAATCGCTGAAGCCGCGCAGCCGGTCAGCCGCCTTCGCACTGGTTTCCTCCAAATAGCGGATGCGCCGCCGGCACTTGTCCTTAATAGTGTACTACCGCGACAATGTATCACCGCGTTTCCGCAAACCGGACATGCGCGAATTGCCGCGCCGTCAATCGCTACTGCAGCAGATACGCCTGCGCCTGCCCGCTGAATCGCCGGCTGCGCCCTCGGCAACGGCCACGGCTAACATTTCGTAAAGCTTGGTTCTTTGATGCCGCCCAGCCGATACACCGGCCGTAAAGAATACCGCTTCAAGCAATCTTCAGCATAGGCCGAGAACTCCCCGCAATTTCACTAATTCCACACCAGCGGCGGACCAATGTGCCTGCGGCCAAACAAGAATTTCGTGGCGTCGACAGGGGACAGGCGTGCGCACGAGTACCATCGTCATGATCGCGTTCGCAGTCGTGTTCGGGCTGCTCGCGGTATTTTTGGCGAACTCCTGGCTTAACAGGCAGGCCGCGGAACGCATGAAGAGCCTCGAGGCTCTCCGTAAGGCCTCGCCGGCGTCGGGCACCATCGTCGTTGCCCGGCGTTCGCTGCGGTTTGGCGACGTGCTCAATGCGCTTTCGCTGCGCGAGATGCCTTGGCCGCAGGATGAGCTGCCGGCCGGCGCCTTCGCCAAGGTCGGCGAACTGACCGCAACCAAGCGCATCGCGCTCATGCCGATCGCAGTGAACGAGGCGGTACTCGCCGCCAAAATCACCGGTCCGGGTCAACGCGCCACGCTTTCTGCGCTGCTGCATGACGGCATGAAAGCAGTGACGATCCTGGTCAAGAGCGTCGATGACGGCGTGGCGGGATTCGTGCTGCCCGGCGACCATGTCGATGTGGTGCTGACGCGCCAGAGCGAGAGCAAGTCGGAGATCAACGATGTCCTGATCCAGGACGCGCGGGTTCTCGCGGTCGATCAGACCGCAGACCAGAACTCGGACAAGCCCATGGTGGTCAGGGCGGTGACGCTCGAGGTGAATGAGGCCGATGGACAGAAGCTCGCGCTCGCCTCGGTGGTGGGCACGTTGTCGCTGATGCTGAGCAAGGCCGGCGAGGTCGCCAACGCGGGGTCGCGGCGGATTTCGACGACGGATTTGGGCAACGCCGCGCCGGCCGGCAATTCGCGGTTCGCCACCATCGTGGTGCTGCGGCCGACCCAGCAATCGATGATGAGCCAGGAATACAGCGTGCCGGTCGAGCGGCCCATGGCGCCAGCGGCGGCGCTCGCAGGACAGCATCTGGCGCACCAATGAGAAATTGGGGGCGTGCGCCAAAACAGAGCGCCAGGGAGAGCGCCTAGTGACAGGAACGGGACTGAAATTTCGGGGACGACGACCAGCGGCGGGGAGGCAGACGTGAACAGCCAGTACATCGACCGACACGAGATCGCCGACCCGCGCTGTCAGGATAGGACCGCGTGGGTCCGAGCGCTGTTGTACTATGCCATGCTGGCGCTTGCGGCGGGGATCGCTGCGGCCATGACGCTGGCGCCGCCCGCCGCGCTGGCGCAGCAGCGGGTCGCGCTCGGCACCACTGCGCACACCACGAGGCTGACGGTGACGGTCGGGAAGTCGCGGGACGTCTCCACCGATCACAGCTTTGCCGACGTTGTCGTCGGCGATCCGGGCATTGCCAACGTCAATCCGCTGACCGATCACTCGCTGTCTATTCTCGGCAAGAAAATCGGCACGACACGGGTCACGGTCTACGATCTGAACAAGAAGGCCGTGGGCATTTTCGACATCGAGGTGACCTACAACGTCTCGGAGCTGGCAACCGAAATCGCGCGCTTTGCCGGCGGCGGCATCAAGGTGTCCTCGATCAACGGCCGCATCATGCTGAGCGGCATCGCGCCGGATGCCGCCACGCTCGACAAGGCGGTACTGATCGCGCGGCAGTTCGCTCCCGACCCGATCAACGCCGTGCAGGTCATGCAGCCGCAACAGGTCGAGCTCGACGTGCGCTTTGTCGAAGTCTCTCGCCAGGCGAGCCGCGAACTCGGCGTGCAGTGGAACTATTTTGGCAGCCACACCGTCACCAATATCGGCGATCAGGCCACCGCCGGCCAACTGCCCATCACCACTGCCGGCGGCGCGTTCCAGAACGCGCCGCAGCCAGGTTCCACCGCGGTCGGCGGCGCCAACGGCGCCTCCGGCAGCGGCAATATCGCCCAGGCGGTTGCCGCGGGCGTGCTGTCCGGCTCGGCGCCGTTCGGATTTCTGGTCAGCCAGGTTTCAAATCCGCTGCAAGTGGAGATCAACGCGCTCGAGCAGAAAGGCCTCGCCCGCAGCCTGGCGGAGCCCAATCTGGTGGCGCTGTCGGGCGATACTGCGAGCTTTCTTGCCGGCGGGCAATTCTACGTCCCGACGGCCAGCGCGACCGGCACGCCGTCGGCCACCTCGGTGAACTACGGCGTCGGCCTCTCCTTCACGCCGACCGTGCTCAAGGCCGGCCTCATCGACCTCGTGATCAAGCCTGAGGTGAGCTCGCTTGATACAACTCATACGGTGACAATCGGCGGCACTGCGGTGCCGGGCCTGATCATGCGCAAAGCTTCGACCACGCTTGAATTGCGCGACGGTCAGAGCTTCATGCTCGGCGGCTTGCTGCAGAACGACAGCACGACCGCTCAGGACCAGTTGCCGTGGGTCGGCGACGTGCCGGTGCTGGGCGCCCTGTTCCGTTCCAGCGAGTACCAGAAGAACGAGACTGATCTGGTGATCCTGGTGACGCCGCATATCGTGCGGCCGCTGCCCCCGACCGCTCGATTGCATACGCCGTTCGACACTTCGCTGCCGGGCAACAACATCGACTTTTTCCTGATGGGCAAGGCCGAGGTCAGCCCGGCGCTGGCGCGGCTCGCTGTCGGCGCGCTGAACCGGCCCTATGTCGGCCACATCCTCGATCTGCCGAAGCACGGAGGCGTGTATGTCTCGGCCAAGGACTGACGCCATGGCGCGCGTGTTCGGCGCCGCGCTGGCTGCCGCGTTTGTTGGCGCGGCGCTCGGCGGTTGCTCCGATCTCTACTTTGCCAGGCGCGACCCGATTGCGCTGTCCGCCGGCGATGCGGTGGCGGCCAATTCGGCACTGCAGGTCGTCGATCCATGGCCGGCGCATAGCGGCAATACGAATATCGCGTTCAATGGCGAGCGGATGCAGCGGGCGGTCGAGTGCTACCGCGCCAACAGGGTCACCGAACCGGCCGACCTCGGTCTATCGACCAGTTCTACCCAAGCAATTGGTCTACAACCGACGACATCAGCGACAAACTGCCAGGGTCCAATGATTTCCGGCGGCGTGCAACCGGCGAGCGGTGCACCCACCAACGCTGCGTCAACCAAGTGACGCGAGCGCCTGCAATGCGAGCCTGAACCATGCGCATCGGCCGATCCATAACTCCCGGAATCCAAGCCAGAGTGGTCGTGCTGACCGCCGACGACGGCTTCGAGGAGGCGGTACGCAGCACATTCGGCGCCAGCGCTCAGATCGGACTCGATGTCGTCAAAGGGCGGCTGTCGGCGCGCGAGGAAATCGACATCGACGGCGCTACCGTCGTGGTTGCCGATGTCGACGCCGGCGACGAGGCCGAGATGGCCGCGCTCGAACAGCTGGTGGCGCGCATCGGCAGCTGGCCGCCGGTGGTCGCCATCACGCAAAGCTTCGAAGCGGAAGTGGCGCGCCGCCTGATGCAGATGCGGGTGGCCGATTTTCTGGTCAAGCCGGTGCCTCCGGTCGAACTCGTGCGCACCTGCTCGCGCGTCGCCAAGCCGCCGGTCAGTCAGGATCAGACCAAGTCGCAGATTTTCACCTTCCTGCCCGCGGTCGGCGGCGCCGGGGTGACGACGCTCGCGGTGCAGACGGCGATGCTGTTGTTGAACAGCGGCAGCCGCGGCAAGACCGCTACATGCCTGGTCGATCTCGACTTCCAGCACGGCGCCTGCGCCGATTATCTCGACATCGAGCCGCGGCTTAATCTTGGCGAGATCGAGCCGCGTCCGGAGCGGCTCGACCGCCAATTGCTGGAAGTCATGCTGACGCAGCACCCGTCGGGTCTCGCGGTCGTTGCGGCGCCGAACCGGCCGGCGGAAATGCGCTCATTCGATCCGGACGTAGTGACCCGGCTGCTCGATCTGGTGTCTTCCAACTTCGATTACGTCGTGTTCGACATGCCGCGCACCTGGTTCTCGTGGACCGACAGCGTGCTGCTCGGCTCCAACAAGCTGTTCATCGTCACCGAGACCACGGTGCCGGGGCTGCGTCACGCGAGGCAGCTGGTCGAGGCCATCCGCGAGCGGCTCGGCGACGGCCCGCGGCCGCAGGTGATCATCAATCGTTACGAGCAGAAGCTGTTTTCTCCCGGCTTGCGTCGCGCCGACATCGAGCAGGTGATCGGCGAGGCCTTCGCCGCCTGCATCCCGAACCATTACAACCTGGTCCGCGAGGCGATCGATCGCGGCGTGCCTCTCGAAGAGGTCAAGCCGGGCAACAAGATCACGGCTCAGCTCAAAAGGCTGATCTTTCCCCAGGCCGGCGGCAAGACCGCCAAAGAACTCAACGCTGCGGGAAAGAAGTTCAAGCTGTCGCTGGCGCGGTCGTAGGGCCGGACCATGCCGGGCAAACTCGAAAATTCTCCGCTCGTCGCCGCGAAAGCGGGGACCCAGTTGGATTCCCGGTTTCGTGGGAATGAGCGGAATTCGAGCGGCATCTAGGGCTCGCCATGGCCGGCCGGTTCTCAGCGCGCCGCACCGCCTCGCCGGACCTCGTCCCAGCCGAGGATACCGTGCTCGAGGGCGTGTCGTGGACCGTATTCCCCGAAGCCGCGCCCGAGCACAACGCCGTCGCTGCCGCCAATCCGCTTCTCACCGACAAACTGCTCGATGCCAAGGTGCGCCTGCACCGCCGGCTGATCGAGGAAATCAATCTTTCGGCGCTGGAAAAGCTGCCCGAAGAGGAAGTCCGTAATCATATCCAGCAGCTGGTATCGCAATATGTCCTGGTCGAGCGGCTGGCGCTGAATACCCAGGAACTGAACGATTTCGTCTCGGAAATTCTCGATGAGATGACGGGGCTGGGGCCGCTTGAGCCGCTGCTAAAGGACCCCACCGTCAACGACATCCTGATCAACGGCCATGAGTGCGTCTACGTCGAGCGGCAGGGCGTATTGGAGCCGACCGGCGTGCGCTTCAAGGACGAGGCGCATCTGTTGCGCATCATCAACAAGATCGTCTCCGCCGTCGGCCGCCGCGTCGATGAATCGCATCCGATGTGCGACGCGCGTCTGCTCGACGGCTCGCGCGTCAACGTCGCGGTGCGGCCGGTCGCGATCGACGGCCCGTTGATGTCGATCCGTAAATTTTCCAAGAAACCATTCAACCTGAACAAGCTGGTCGAGGTCGGCGCGTTGCGGCCGCAAATGGCCGAGCTGTTGGCGGCGGCGGTGAAGGCGCGGGTGACGCTGATCATTTCCGGCGGTACCGGCTCCGGCAAGACCACCATGCTCAACGCGCTCTCGGCCTTCATCTCCGAGAAGGAGCGCCTGCTCACCATCGAAGACGCCGCCGAACTGCAATTGCAGCAGCCGCATGTCGGGCGCATGGAGACGCGGCCGCCCAATATCGAGGGCAAGGGCGAAATCCGCCAGCGCGATCTGGTCAAGAACGCGCTGCGCATGCGGCCGGACCGCGTGATCCTCGGCGAGTGCCGCGGCGAAGAAGCCTTCGACATGCTGCAGGCGATGAATACCGGCCACGAGGGCTCGATGGCGACGGTCCACGCCAACACGCCGCGCGACGCTGTCTCGCGGCTGGAGCAGATGATCGGCATGGCCGGACTGCCGATGACGGTGGCGTCGATCCGCGGCCAGATCGCCGCTGCGATCAGGTTGATCGTGCAGCTGTCGCGGCTGTCCGACGGCAAGCGCCGGGTGATGAGCATCGCCGAAATCACCGGGCTCGAAGCCGACATCATCCAGATGCAGGAAATCTTCAAGTTCGTACGCACCGGCACGACGCCCGACGGCACGGTGCAGGGCCACTTCCAGGCGACCGGGGTGCGCCCGCGCTTCCTCGGCGATCTGGTCGCCCTGGGAATCAAGATTCCCGGTTCCTATTTCGATCCCTCGCAACCGCTCTGAAGGCGATGAATTTCGATCCGATCTATCTGATCTGGCTGTTCGTTGCAGTCTCGGCCGGGCTCGCGGCGGAGGCCGTCTACCTATTGTGCTTCTCGACCGCTTCTTACCGCAGCCAGATCAATCGGCGGCTGATGGTCGCCAAGGATCGCATCGATCGCGAAAGCGTGCTGATCGAGCTGCGGCGCGAACGCGGCCTCACCAGCAGCGGCGATTACCGGCTCAATTTCCTCGCGCTCAATCGGTTGATCCTGCAATCGGGCCTCAGCATCGGTTTCACCCGCATCATCATCATGATCGGCGTGGTCACCGTGCTTGCATTCGGGGCGACGATGGTGTGGCGCGGCAGTATCGTCGAGGCCGGCATTGCTGCGCTGTTGAGCGCGACCGCCCTGCCCTATCTGGTCCTGCGCATATTGCGGGCGCGGCGGCAAAACCGTTTCGCCGCCCAGTTCCCCGATGCGCTTGACATCATCGTACGCAGCCTGCGCGCCGGCCATCCCGTCGCTATCGCGATCGCCATGGTGGGGCGCGAGATGCCCGATCCGATCGGCACCGAGTTCGGCATCGTATCCGACGAAATCACCTACGGATCCGATCTTGAGGGCGCGATGCGCAATCTGTATTGCCGCATCGGCTCCGAAGACTTGCCGCTGTTCGTAACCGCCGTCGCCATCCAGGGCTCGACCGGCGGTAATCTCGGCGAGATATTGCAGAACCTGTCCGGCGTCATCCGTCAGCGCTTCAAGATGCGGCGCAAAATCCGGGCGCTTGCCGCCGAGGGGCGCGCTTCCGCGATGATCCTGTCGTCGCTTCCGATCGGCATCTTTCTCGTCATCCAATGGCTGGTGCCGGAGTTTTACGGCTCGGTCTGGAGCGAACACCTGACCAAGGAGCTGCTTGGCGGCGCCGCCATCTGGATGGGCATAGGCAACCTGATCATGTTCAAGATGGTCAATTTCAAGATCTAGAGCGTGCTGTACAGATGATCGCGAGTGGCATTTTTGGCGGCCCGACGATGCTGAGTCTTCTGGTCTTTTTGGCGACGGGAACGCTCGCCTTTGCGCTGATGGTCGGCCTGCGCTCCCGGGAGGCCGTGCGCCGCCGGGCGTTGCGCGCCGGCGTCGACGCGGAAGCCTCCGGCGGGCGGCGTTCGCTGCGCCATTCCGGCGTCAGGGCAGCGCAGAAGCTGGTCGATTACACGGCGAAGCATTATTCCTCGGTCGACAGCAAGGATATGAAAGTGCTGCGCCAGCGTCTGATGCGGGCCGGCATCTACGATCCGCGCGCCGCCGCGGTGTTCTTCCTGTCGCGCGTAGTGGGGGCCGTCGTGCTGGCCGGTGGCGCGTTTGTGCTCCTGCCCGTGCTCGGCGTTGCGGCCAAGACGTCGTTCTGGCTGTTTGTAATGATCGCCGGCCTGCTCGGATACCTGGGGCCGAGCTTCTATCTCGACCGAATGATTGCCGGCAAACGTGTCGAGCACCGCTTAGGTTTTCCCGACTTCATGGACTTGTTGGTTGTCTGCGCGGATGCCGGGCTGTCCATGGAGGCTTCGCTCGACCGGGTAGCGCGCGAGCTCGGCGATTCCTATCCGTCGCTCGCCGCCAATATCCATATGGCCAATCTGGAAATCCGCGCCGGCCAGACCATGGCCGAGGCGCTTGAGCATCTCGCCGAACGTCTTGGCCTGGAAGAAGCGCGCTCTTTCGCCACGCTGATCCAGCAATCCGAGGAACTCGGCTCCTCGATCGGCGACGCGCTGCGCGTCTATTCCGACGATATGCGGCACAAGCGATTGTCGCGCGCCGAGGAAAAGGCCTATAGCCTGCCCGCCAAGTTGTCGCTGCCGATGATGGTCTGCATCTTCCCGACTCTGTTCGTCGTGATCCTGCTCCCGGTGATCGTGCGGATGGTGACCGGGCATTGGTGAGTGGACCGCCGGTTCGGCACTCCGATCTCCTCGGTTCGGCGTCGGCCGCGGTCGTTGGCGAGCAGATTCCGATCAATTGGTTTTTGCAAGACATTCGAAGTTAAGAAACCGGCGGAAAGCAAACCGTAACGCCCGTCGCCGCCTTCCGATTGACTCTTCGGCCTGCTGGCGCGAGATGATCGGCAATAGCAACAGGGGTGAAACGCACGGGGAGGACATCGATGCACAATGGCTCGACAAGGCGAACGATTCTGCGGACCGCGGCAGGCGTCCTTGCTGCCGGCGCAGCCGCTGGGCGAGCGTCACGCGCGCTCGCGCAAAGTTCCGTTCCGCTCAAGGTGGTGTTGTTCCCTGGCCTTACTGAACTCCCGATATTGGCTGCCGAGAAAGAAGGCTTGTTCGCCAAATACGGCGTCGCCGTGGATTTGATTGCGACGCGGAATTCGAAGTCGGAGCGCGCCGGGCTTATTGACGGTGAATATCAGATCATCCACACCGCGGCCGACAATGCCGTCGCCATGGTCGAGCTTGCTCACGCCGATGCGGTCATCGTCGCGGGCGGCGACAACGGCCTCAACCGCATTTTCGTGCAGCCCGACATCAAGTCGCTGGCTGACCTGCGCGGCAAGACGGTGGTAGTCGATGCGCCCAACACCGCCTACGCGCTATTGCTTTACAAGGCGCTGCAGGCAGCGGGTCTCAATCAGGGCGATTACAAGGTGCGTTCCGTGGGTGGAACGACCCAGCGGCTCAATGCCATGCTGACCGACAAGGCCAACGCCGCGGCCGGGGTGATCGGGACGCCGCTCCGGTTCAAGGCGGCAGCGGCCGGGCTTAAGGACATGGGGTCGGCCACCAAGGGTGTTGGCGCTTATTTGGCCGCCTGCGTGGTGGTGATGCGGGGCTGGGCCAAGGCCAACAGCGCCACGCTTGTTCCCTATCTCAAGGCGATCATCGAAGGCCGCCGCTGGCTGTTGAATCCAGCCAACAAGAACCAGGCCATCCAGCTTCTGGCCGCCACGCTCAAGCTGTCCCCGGAAGTTGCGGCCAAGTCCTATGGCGCCGTCATCGATCCGGTCGACGGCTTTACCAAGGATGCAAAGTTCGACATGACGGGTTTCGCGAACGTCCTAAAGCTTCGCGCCGAGATCGAAGGCCAGTGGGGCGGCCATCCGCCATCGCCTGACAAGTACATCGACCTGTCCTATTACGACAAAGCGATCGCCGGATTGTAAAGCCGGCTTGGACGGCGCGATTTGGCGCTGGCGGTTCGGTCACGCCGCTGCGTGCAAGGAGTGCGCGCGCAGTGAGAGGCTGACGTGCCGATGTGTTCTTCCCGCTCCGGCGCGCGCGGACACGACCGGCTGCGCCGGATCGTTCAGCAAAACATTCCTTAACCATCCTCGCCTAGCCTTCCGCGGCCGGTGCTGCCTGCCCTGGGATGGGGACGGTTCGATCCTGCGTTGGGCAAGAGAGTTAGCCGGAGCGTATTTTCCGGAGTGTGTTGATGCGTAGCAAAGGTGCGCGGGTCGTGGTCGTTATGGCGGCGTGCCTGACTTGGCTGGGAGGCTGCTCGTCGCCGGCGAAACTCAGCGATTTATGGGCGACGAAGGGCGGCGAGACCGCAAGCGCGAGCGCAGCCGACGACAGCGCCACCACCGGTTCGATCGTCACGCAGCCGGCAGAGCCGGGCCCGAGCGGCGAGCCCGTCGCGCCGCTGGCGCAGCCCGGCCTTCTCGGCGACGACCCTAACGACGACCTGCAGCTCGGCAAGAAGTACTTTCGCGCCAATAAGTATGGCCTTGCCGAACAGAGCTTCCAGCGTGCCGCGGAACGGCACCCGGGCGACGCCGAGGCCTGGGTCGACCTCGCGGCTTCCTATGACCGCCTGCACCGCTTCGACCTTGCCGATCGCGCCTATGCCCAGGCTATCCGCCTGATCGGGCCGACCGCGGAGATTCTCAACGATCAGGGTTTCTCCTACATGCTGCGCGGCGACTACAAGCGGGCGCACCAGAAGCTCGAACAAGCCGAACTCAAGGATCCCGCCAACCCGTACGTTCAGGCAAATCTGGGACTGCTTGAACAAGCCTACCACGACGGCAAGGCGATCCAGTAAACCGCCCGGAAGAGTTGGCTGCACTCAGCCTGTGCCCTGGACTTCGCGCGGCAGCCATGCCACGTGAAAGCGGGCGCGGAGAGGTGCGCATGTTCGAAGCGTTCAAGCACTTCGTTTCCGATATTGTCGAGGGCCAAAAGCACCCTGATCAGTTCGGCGACGATGATTATCGGCTCGCCGCTGCCGCACTCCTGGTCCACGCCGCCGCGGTCGACGGCGAGATGACGCAGAGCGAGCGCGACAAGCTGCATGCGGTGATCAAGCAACGCTTTGGCCTCGACGACGCATTGACCGACGAACTGATCGAGAAGGCGACGGCGGCGGAGCACGAAGCCGTCGATCTCTGCCACTTCACGCACCTGCTCAGCCGGGCCCTCGATGAGGCTGGACGAGCCCGCATCATCGAGATGATGTGGGAGATCGTCTATGCCGACGGGCGGCGCGACGAACTCGAGGTCAATCTGTTGTGGCGCGCCGCTGACCTGCTGGGCGTCTCGCCACGCGAGCGGATCGAGTTGCGTCAGCGCATCGGCGGCGACAGCGATGCCCCCTCCCTTCCCTCCCCGGCGAGCGGGGGAGGCAAGCAAGGGGCTAGATGAAACCGGTCACACTGATCACCGGCGCCTCGTCCGGCATCGGCTTGGCGCTGGCGCGAGTGTTCGCCGAGAATGGGCACGAGCTCGTGCTGGTGGCGCGGCGCGAGGACGCGCTGGGCGCGCTTGCCGACGAGATCGCCAAAGCCGGCTATCCGCGGCCGACAATAGTGGCGGTCGACCTCGGGCGCCGCGATGCCGTCCCCCGCATTGCCGCCGAACTGTGGTCGCGGGGCCTCGAGCCGGCCAATATCGTCAACAATGCCGGTTTTGGCTTGGCCGGGCCGGCCGCGGCGCTCGACCGCGACGAGCAACTCGTCATGATCGATGTCAATGTGCGCGCGCTGACCGAACTGTCGCTCGCCTTTGTCGATAGTCTCGCCCGCCATGAGGGCGGCATTCTCAACGTCGCTTCGGTAGCCGGTTTCCTGCCGGGCCCGAAAATGTCGGTGTATTTCGCCACCAAGGCCTACGTGCTCTCGTTCAGCGAGGCGCTGCACGCCGAATTGTCGCCCCGCGGCGTACGGGTCACTGCGCTCTGCCCCGGGCCAGTCTATACCGGTTTCCAAGCGCGCGCCGGATTGCGGCGGGCTGGGATCGGGGAGCGCTGGTTCGTCGCGCTCTCGCCGCGCCGCGTCGCTCGCATCGGCTATCGCGGCTTTGTTCGCGGCAAGCGTGTGGTTGTCGCCGGGATCAGCAACAGGATTGCGCTCTGTTTCATCCGGGTAATGCCTAACAAGCTGCTGCTGTCGCTCATCAGCCGCCGCTCGCGATCAGCGCGCGACAATCCGCGTAGGACGGGATAGGAAATTGCGCCCGCGCGTTCGGTTCGCCTGGTCATGCAACAGCCGATCCTGATCGTCCTGCACCAGGAGCATTCGACGCCAGGCCGCGTCGGCAATGCCTTAAGGCAGCTCGGGTATCAATTGGACGTGCGTCGGCCGCGCTTCGGCGAGCCGCTGCCGGAGACCATGGACGAACACGACGGCGCGATCATCTTCGGCGGTCCGATGAGCGCCAACGATGAGGATGACTTCATCCGGCGTGAAATCGAATGGATCGCGATTCCGCTGCAGCAGAACAAGCCCTTTCTCGGCATCTGCCTTGGCGCGCAGATGTGCGCGCGGCAGCTTGGCGGCCGCGTATTCCGTCACCCCGAAGGTCAAGTCGAGATCGGCTATTACCCGATCCGGCCGACCGCCGCGGGACTCGCTGTGGTGGAGCAATGGCCCGAGCAAGTCTATCAGTGGCATCGCGAAGGCTTCGATCTGCCGCCCGGAGCCGAACTGTTGGCTGAGGGCGACATGTTCGAGGTGCAGGCGATCCGTTACGGCCGCGCCTTCGCGCTGCAATTTCATCCCGACGTGACGCACGCCATGATGCATAAATGGACCACCCGCGGTCATGAACGTATGGAGCTCCCGGGCGCGCGACCGCGACATACGCATTTCAGCGATCGCGCGGTCTTCGATTACGGCGAGCGGGCCTGGCGCAGCGTCTTCCTCGAACACTGGATCGGGCGCGAGGCTATCGGCGGTCGCCATCCGTGGTGGTGACCAAAGCAATGCGATTCATCGCGCTGCAGGCGAACGTGAGATCGCCGCCGCCCGTCGGCATGATGTTGCGGACCACGCCGCCGCCAGACGGAATCGCCCAGGTCTGAAATTTCTCCGTCTTCGGATCGAAACGCACCAGCGCGTTCGGCGCAACCCCGGTTTCGACGTACCAGATGATGCCGTGAACTGCCGTTATGCCATAGGGCCGGCTGCGCGGGCCGCCAGGAGACAGATACTCGGTGACGGCGCCGGTGTTCGGATCAAGCCGCCCCATGCGGCCGCGGGAGTAATTGCCGTACCAGATGACGCCGTCGCCGGTGACGGCGATGCGGCGCGGACGGCTGCCGCTGTCGGGCAGCGTATATTCTTTGATCGCGAACGTCTTGCGATCGATGCGGCCGATCTTGTTGGTGCCGAACATGTCGAAGAAGATGGACTCGCCGTCGGGGGAAAACACCATGCCGTAGGGCTGTGATTTCGGCTGCGTCATGGTCACCAGCTTGACGGCGCCGGTGTTCGGGTCGAGCCGGCCGACCATATTGCCGTTCTGTACCGTGAACCAGAGAATGCCGTCCTTGTCGAACAACGGCGTGTGCGGATCGCGCGCCGCCGGATCGGGAAGCTTGTATTCCGCGATGGCACCGGTCCGGGGATCGAGCTTGCCGATATAGCCGGCGAAATTCGCGGTGAACCAGATGTCGCCGTTCTTGTCATAGGTCAGGCCGTGCGGACCCGAAAATGGCGTCGACAGCCGGTATTCCTTGATCGCGCCCGTCGCCGGATCGAGGCGGCCGAGCTCGTTGGCCATCTGGCCGGTGTACCAGATGCTGCCGTCGGGCATCGCCAGCGTGTCGTGCGGACGCGAGCCGAGTTGGGGCAGCTCCCATTCCTTGAATGAGACCTGTACCGGCCCGGCGATGAGTGCCGGCTTCGGCTTCGGCTTGCCCGGAAAGTTCTTGATCAAGTAATCGGTGACGGCCTGCTTCTGCGCCGGCGCCAGTGGCGCGCCGGCCGACACCATCATGTTTACGACGTTGCGCCATTCCTCGTTGGAATAATCGGAGTGGACGACGCGCCGCAGGTCGTGGCAGGCGACGCAGGTGGTGGCGACGATCTCTTTGGCGTCGCCGTCGGGAAGATTGGATGTGCCGGCCGGACCCGATTGCTGGGCGAGGGCAGATGAACCCGCGAAGAGAGCGGCGGCGGCGAGCAGAATCGGTCTCGTCATGAGTTTCCTCCGCGCCGAGCGGGTTATTCGGCGGCGAGGCGCTCGGCGGCAAGTCGTTTGGCGGCAAGTCGTTCGGTGTATTAAGCGGCCAAAATGATGGCGCGGCAGGGGCGGCGGGGGCGGCGGGGCGGAACTCGATCACGGCCGGGCCGGTTGATAGCCGTCGGCCCGGTAGAGTTCGCGAAACAGTCCGGCCGAAATTGCAACCACTGCGACAGCGCTGAGACCGCCGATCAAGACCGCCGGAATGACGCCGACTGCGGCGGCGACCGTGCCGGCGCGGAAGGTGCCGAGCTGGTTCGATGTCGAGGTGGACATTGAATTCACCGCAAACACCCGCCCGCGCATCTGATCCGGGGTGTGCAGCTGCACCAGAGTATGGCGGATCACCATGCTGATCGTGTCGGCCGCGCCGACAATGGCCAGCGCCGCCATTGCCAACAGGAAGGTCGGCGACAGCGCCACGAGGATCGTTCCGATCCCATAGGCCGTCACCGCCGCGAATATCGCGTGTCCGACCCTGCGCGTGATCGGGCGGTGGGCCAGGATCAGCGCCGCGACGATCGCGCCGAAAGCGGGCGCCGCGCGCAACGCGCCGAACCCAAGCGGCCCGGTGACGAAAACGTCGCGCGCGATGATCGGCAGCAACGCCGTCACGCTGCCGAGCAGCACGGCAAACAGATCGAGCAGAATGGCGCCGAGCACGACCTTGTTCCGGGCGATGTAATCAAGCCCGCTGAGCAGCGTCTTGAGCTTGACCGGTTCGCGTTTGGCGACGGCGCGCTCGATCGCAATGCCGAGCATCACCAGCGCCGCGGACAGCCAGAGCGCCGCCGACACTGCGAATGCCACGGTCGGGCTGAGCGCCAAGAATGCGCCGCCGAGCGCAGGCCCGGCGACGACGGCCGTCTGGGACGCCGAATTCGCAGCAGCGATGGCGCGCGGCAGCAGCTTTGTCGGAACGATATTGGGCAGCACCGCTTGCAGGCTTGGTTGCTCGAAGGCGCGACCGGCGCCGACGATGAACGCCATGGCCAGAAGAAGGTCGGGCGTAAGCAGTCCGGTCGCCGTCGCCGCGGCCAGAACGGCAACCGCCAGCGCCTCGATGCTCTGCGCCGACGCGCTCACCGTGCGGCGGTCATAGCGGTCGGCCACCTGGCCGGTGGCAAGAAACAAACCGACCGCCGGGATGAATTGAACGAGGCCGACCAGGCCGAGATCGAACGAGCTTCCGGTCAGCGCATACATCTGCCAGCCGACCGCGACCGCCTGCATTTGCAGCGCGATCGAAGCGGCGACGCGCACATAAAGGAAGAGAAGGAAGTCGCGATGCTGGTAGAGCGGCGTCGCCGGAGAGGGGTCGTCCATCGCGAAATTTTCGTCTCTGTTTGCCGATGCCCAACCGAAGCTCGGAAAACGAAAAGCCCGCCTTCGCTCTCCGAGCTGCGGCGGGCAACCTTCGCGGGTTTAGGCTGGCCTGCCAAGCCGTAGCTCGCGCAGCGACTTGGCCATCTGACGGCCCGCCTACGTAGCCGCGCAACTTCGGCGTGGCAGCCTTCGCTCGCTGCGCTTATCGGTATCAGGCTGGCCCGCCAAGCCGTAGCTCGCGCAGCGAGCGAAGGCTGGTGGAGCCGAGGTCCGCCTTAAAGCCTGGAAATACCCTAATTTGCCAAGCATTTAGGAAAATGAAGCGGCGCCTGTCCACAATCCGCGCAACAAGTCGAGGCGAGTTTTTCGCGCTCACCGGCCGCCTGCGACACTCGTTTTGGCCGCGCCGGGTATCGAACTGTTGGCATGCTCTAGGCCGGCCGCTGTCCCGTCAGCGATGGCTCCGTCGTCAGCGGTGATGATCGTACCTGGAGCAAGCTCTATCTCTTTCGGCGCCGCAAAGTCGTCCGGCATGCCGCCCACAACCTCGATCTTGTTCACCACCGAAGCGCCGACCATGACGGCGCTAAACCGTGGGCTTTGAAACGGCGCCAGCGCCCGCGCGGCCTCGACGGCGTGCATCGCCCAACGCTCAAATTTCTCCCAGTCACCTCTCCGTCGGAACCGCTCCGCAGTTTCCGCAAAAATATCCATGAGCTCGGCGAGCACCTCTTTCGCCAGCCGTTTCCCTTCGGCCCTGGCCTCGGCGGCGGTGCGCTCGGCGATCAGCGCCTTTTCGAGAGTTGCCCTGTTTGGCGTCCCGAACCGCCTCCCGCCCGTTTTTTTGCCGCGCGCCATGTGTCCATTTTAGACGAAATGGACGGCCCCCGCGCGCGGTGTCGCTCATTTGCCTCCCCAGGTGGCCGACTTCGGCGCGCCGGCGGCTTGCGCTGGCCGCGGCTCGGCAATGCTGAAATGGTTGTCCAGAGTCGGCTTTGCCAAGCTGCGGCGTACTAGCTCAACGGCAATGCTCAGGCCAATGGCCGCTTTGCTCTTACGCGGTATCGCCGACGCCCGAGGCTCGCCGTCAACCGCGGCGATTCCAATAGCTAACGCCGATGCAGACGGCAGGCGACGCAAGAGGCGAAGCGCCTTTTTCTCTCTTGCCTGTCGAAGTGTGTGCACGGCTGCCCCGTGTCGGATGGTGAGGCTGCGCTTGCGGCGCACTCCTCCCTTGCTGGGGGAGGAGTGTCGCCTTCGGGCGTGTCGGACGGAGCCGGCGTTACCGTCAGCGCAGTGGATCAACGAGTCAAAGGGCCGGGGTCTGCCTGTCGGCCCGCTCGCGTCTCTCAGACGGCGGAGCACGGCGCCGATCCACAAACGGCCGTGCCCGGTGCGCTACGCGCACATCCTGCTCGCGGATGCCAAGCGCGACCCCGGCCGCCGCAAGCTTTGCCGGTGCCCTCCGGCTTGTTCCACACCGGTCATGCTTCCCGGCGATCGGCCCTACAGGCGGGCTGGCTATCACGCAAAAACGCTACGTGCTGGCGCGAAGTACGCTTGTGTTTTCTGAAAAGGCGATGTAGCGACTGGCGTCGTTTGATCCACAGCGGCAATAGCCTCGCGCCTCCGCCGCCGCTGTCTGCACGGTGCGGAGGCGCACCGTTTTTTGAGGTTGCTCATTGCGCGCCTGCATGCGACTCGGGCGGCGGCAGTTTGCGCGGACGGCCGCGCTTGCGAGGCACCGACAAGGCGGACGGCGGCGCGAGCAACCGGGCGAGGCTTTGATAGCTGACAAGCGTGCGCCGGACACCGGCCACACGCACCGGTTTCAAACGACCGTCTTTTAGAAACTTCCAAATGGACGTTGGACCGAAGCCGCTAAGCTCGCACGCTCGCGAAATGCTCACCGCCAGCGGTAGATCAAGTTCGCCTTCGCCGCGCTCAACAACTGCTTTCATCATGACGATGCGCGCTCCATTGCTGGCGCTCGCAATGCCACGCATCAAGCAGCGCGTCACGAAAACTCGCTGACAAGGTTCGACACGTTTTCCAATCGAACTTCGTCAGTCGCGGAACTCCCTCGCAACGCCTTTGAGCTCGTCAGCGCGATCCGGTATGAAATACTGCAAGCACGCGAAAACAAAACGCTCGCCCTGGGTCACCGGCTCGACGCGCCCGCCGCCGCCTTCTGCCCAAGAGGCATGTGTGAATTTTCGCCCGAGCTCGCGCCAATACCCAACTAACACCTGCACCGCAGCGCGTATGTCGGCCTTGGGCAGCGGTCCCGATTGTTGCGCCCGCCCGCGGTGTGCGTCGGCCGCGCCACGCTTCACCACCTCGAGAAGACAACAAAGATCTAAGATGGCAAAACCTGGATCGATAGTGCCGTGAAACAACACCGCGGCGATGTTCCCGTCGCTGAGACAACTACGCCAATATTTTGCAAGGCGGTTCCCGTTCAGCGGATCACGCAGCAGCCCGATGGCGCGGTCGAGCAGCGGCACCAGCTTGTCGAGCGTATCACACTCGCGGAAATCAGGAACGTCAGGGCCGTGCTCGGCGGACACATATATTGCATTGAAGACGGCACTCTTGAGCCCATCGAGATCAGTGATATTGAAATCGCGCGCTATATCGCCGAGCTTGTCCATTGCGCCGCACCTCGCGCGTGCACCTGTGGACGCGCGGAAACCGATGGTGCGATCGGCTTGTCGGGTTGCAATCCCTATCCGCGCGTTTCGATTATAGCCTACTGGCGCCGCTTTAGGCACTCAGCTGATGCTCAACGTTGCTAACAATGAAGCGAGCGCACGATGAATAGGTGCGGCGCTATGATAACGGGCTCGTCCCAGTTCTTTGTTTTGTACTGGGCCGCCTCACTCGATCGCCCACGTTGAGTCGACTTGACTATTGATTACGTCGAAGGACCGAACTGTTCTCGGAGATAATTGTTAATGATTTGCCGGCGGTGTTCAACGTATATGAAAAGCGCGCACTTCCGGTGCTTGACGCTCCACGCGCCGGACTTCGCGTTTCCCAATCGACTATCCCCTCGACCTTGCAAGTCGTCGATGCTTGATCGCAATCAGACACCAAAGTTCCTGACCGAATTTGGTATTTTCGATCAGGCCAGCGGGTTGCAAATCTGACCTTGTCATCCACCACGGCTTGGCGCGACGCGAGCTTGCCGTAATAGAAGACTTGATCTGCATAAAAGTCGCCAATGTGAGCCACCGCGGAATTATTGAGCTGAAATAGGTAAGTAACTAAACCTGCAGCAGCCTCACGCAAGTTCCCCGCGTTTGCCTTCGCAACGGCCGCGCGAGCGGCATCACTATCCTCCATCGGAAAGCATCCACCGGAACCGCACGATATTAGTGGGTTATACTCACCCTTAGATTCCGCTGAAGCCACAGTCACCCAAGGTTCTGGGCACGTTCGCGTGTAGGGATAGTCAAGGCGAATGCTCTTGCAATAGTACGGATTGTGGTCCTCGGGTGAGGCGTGCGGATCAGTCGCATCCGAAGCTGGTCCTGGGGCTAGCGCTCGCGGTGAGAGCATCGCAGGCGATGAGGCTGGCGGCGCTGCTGATGTTGCAGACTCGTCATTGCGGGCGGCACCCATGAGACCGGCAGCGAGAAGCCACAGGCTCGGCGAGCCGAGGAATCCAACGATAGTCAGAAGACTTCCGACCATGCCGAGCGAGACGGCGGTGGGGTTCCTCTCCTGGCGCCCAAATAACAGAGTCTTCCTGCCGAACAAGCCTCCGAAGATGGCGCCCAGGCTGAACAACGCCGCGAGCGGAACAAAGACGATGCTGAACATGGTGAAGATGCCGAGGACTCCGAAGACGCATGCAAATATGCCATCGCCAACACCAGCGTTTCGACGTTTGCATCCGCAGTACGGGCAGGCGTTAGCGGCAGTGCTGATTTGCTCACCGCATTCGCGGCAAGGTCTAAGAGCCATTTTTCCCTCCCGACAATCGCCGTGATCGGTCGCTCACATCCTGCGGGCCGTTTGCTTCGCTCGGCTAGGCGACGGGACGATTATCCCTCGAAAATCTTGACGGGAAAAGCACCAGGAGACGCGCGTCGTGTCCGCGCCGACGCGACTGGCAGCTAGGGCGCGTACTCATAAATTCAATGTTGTAATCGCGGCTCGCTCAATGTCCGCTTCACTCCAAAAGCGACTGAATTGCTGCGTCGCCACGAAATGTCGCGAAGGGCCAATATCGACGTTATTGCTGTGCGAAAATTTAGTGGCTTGCTTAGTTCGCATGTAGCTCGAGTTGGGGTTTATGGCTATCAGCAAACAATTTTCGCGCCGCGTCGGCAGATTCACGGCATCTTTCAGCAACGGGGCTGGCGCTGTCGCCGCGTCCGGGGGTGAGTTCGCCGCCCGTCGATGACATGCCGTGCTCTAGGATTTGACCAGCAATCAGCTGGCAATAGGGATCGGGCTCGTTGATCAGCTTCTTCAGCAGCGCCTTATGCCTGTCCTGGCGCTTGCACGCTTCCCACTCATGTATCTTCTCATTGGTGGCACCAAACTCCGGATGCTCCGGACCTTCGTCGCAATCGCCTGTTCCCGGCGCATCCTTCGCGACATCGGCCGTCGTGTTGCTATTGGTCGACCCTTTCTCGACCAGATCGTTCCCATCGTCGGCAATGTCGACGTCGTGGGACGGACATCCGGGCGGAGGCGATTCACCACTCAATCTCGCCCTCAGACACGTTCCTAGGGTCGGCACGGCGCAACCGGCGCCGCCTGCCGCCTTGATGGTGGCGGCGAGCTTAGAAGGAAAGCCATGGATTTGATCGCCGACCTTGGTCATATAAGCAAGCAAGCGGGAGCAATTCGTCTTGGAGGGCGGTCCTACGGGAAGGGAGCGGATTCCGCTCGCCGATGTTTCCCATCCCGGGACCTGCTGCTGCGAGCCGTAATCCGCGCCATTGCACGGCGTCGGGAACAACGCAGACGAGCCGTCAGCTGCATCCGGCTGCGGCGGTGGGCACGGTGAAGGAGAAGCTGAGCCCGCTGGCCCTTGGCTCTGAAGTGCCGAGAGTACCTGCTGGGCCGCGCTGATGTAGTCGCTTGGTGAAGCTTTATAGCCGGGCGGCTGAGGCTGGGTTCTTTTGGCGCCCTGACCCGGCTGAGCCGATGAGGCACCCGTTGAACTGACGTTTAGAGTTCGTCCCCTGGACCCAGGAACGTTTATGCAACCGGCTATTTCCTGGGTCGAAAGATTACATCCAAGTGATTGCCCCCCTGCGAAAATATTTGACGGTCCCGGTCCCCCGAACGGATTCGGAGACGGCGTGGTTTTAGCAAACGGATTTGGTTGCGGTGCCGGCCTGCTGGCTTTGGCAAATGGATTCTTCTCGGGCAACCGATTGGCAGGCGGCGTTTGCTGCTGCACCAGCCCGTTTAGCCCCTGGGTCGTCAACTTCTTGTTCATTTCATCCAATGCGCGGTCTCCTTCTTGATTCAAGATAGCATAAGCGGCTTCCCGCTCTCGGCGCTCCAAATCCCGTTGCCGTTGCGCCTCCTCGTCCCGCAATTTCTGCTGCCGTATCTCCTCTTCTACTTTGCGATTGAGACGTTGCTGGTCTTCGTCCCATTTTCTGTTGAACTCCTGCATCTCCTTCTCGAATTGCCTCTGCAGTTGGCGCCTTCCTTCGGCCTCCGAGGGGCCGGTTCGTTGCGGTGGTGCAGAATTACCATCGCCAGTGCACGGCAAGTTGTCGGCGGTGATGCCATGCTGCTGAATCTCTTCGATGGTTGGGGTCCTTCCGCAGGCCGACGCCGGCGACCTCGATACGCAGAGCAAGACGCCGATGACGACAGTGAGCGCGCACAGTCCCGCAGTCGCAGGCTGCGACGAGAATGAAGCGCTTGGCTCGCGCATGTCCGCTCCTGATTTGGTTTACAGACCTGAGATGCCCGACTCCAACATGGTTGGAATCTGGGGCATGTTCACCGAGCGCTGCGGTCCGGTCACCGCAATAACGCGGATTTTTCCCTCCTTGATCAGCTGCAGAACAGCTGTCATCGGCAAAAATCCGAAAATGACTTCCGTGTGAGGATCACTCAAATCACTCATCACCTGAAAGGCGCCACGATATGGAATTGCTTCATTATCCAGTCCGACAAATTTTCTGAACCGCTCGGCCACGCCGCATGCCTGAGGCCGAGTGCAGCCGAGGCCGACAGTCTTTGAATTGGCCTTTATATATGCGACGGCTTCCGCAACGGTCTTTATAGGCGAGTCAGCAGCGACGAACAGGACAACCCGATAAGCGGCATCCGTCTTCAGGACCTCAGGATCGAGCATTGCAGTCGGCGTGGCCGGAAGGTTTCCGAGCGCGACTTGTGCCTTGAGCGCCTCGGCCGAGTTTGGGTCGATGGCAATGACCTTATCGTAGTAGGTGCGAGCGCGCTCGTTGTCGTGCAGGCGCACCAAAGTTTCCGCCATGTAGAAATTCGCCGTTGCGTTGGCGGGATCGATGGCGAGGCCTCGCTCAAACCCAAGCTTGGCCGCTTCCAAATCACCGGACGATAGCAACCCAAATGCCGTCTCGAACAGCTTTTGCGCCTGCTCGCTTTGCTCGGGAGTAAGAGCATTGGACTTGGCCCGGTCGGCCGCCAAGCCAGCGTCACCTCCGGCTGAAGCATTTTGGGCGGCCGCGCCGCCGAGGGACGCGCACGCAAGGAACAGGACCAAAAAACACATGCGCCACATTGCGTAGCGGCCCCCAACAATTGGCGCAATCGTCATCTCATCGTCCTTTCGAGGAGTACAATTCTGCTCAACCAGTCCGAGAAGCATCATCCTACCTTCAGGGCGCCTGCAGCGAAAGAGCGTGGTGACTTTGTGGCTGAGCAGACGAAGATCCCCGGGAGCCAGGGGTTGGTCGATTTGGGTCATTTTCGACCGGGACGCGGCCAGCATCATATCCCGCCATGTCGGCTGTGCCCCCGAAAGCGGAAGTGAAATCAGGGTATTGGCATCTGTCACAACGGGCCGTAGCGGGTTGATGATGCCGCCCGGCGCGTGATTCAAGCTCCCAAACTGGAGCCTCGAATCATGCGCTACGAACTCACCGACTATGAATGGACGGCCATCAAGCCATTCCTGCCGAACAAGCCGCGCGGCGTTCCGCGCGTGAATGACCGGCGCGTGCTCAACGGCATCTTTTGGGTCTTGAGGTCAGGCGCGCCATGGCGCGATCTGCCGGAGACGTTTGGTCCCTATACGACTTGCTACAATCGCTTCGTTCGCTGGGGACGGGCTGGCGTCTGGGACCAGATCATGGATGCATTGGCTGCAATGCATGATGCGGCGGTGCAGATGATCGATACGTCCATCGTGCGAGTGCATCAGCACGGAGCCTGCATCGCTGGCAATAATCAGCAACACATGGGCCGCTCGCGTGGCGGGCTGACGACCAAAATTCATGCCGTCGTGGATACCAATGGCCTGCCGGTACAGACTTGGCCTCACGCCCGGCGAGACGCATGACAATCAGCTTTGCTCTGTTCTCCTGAGCGAATTGCGCCCACAAACAATGTTGTTGGCGGATCGCGGCTATGATGCCGACTGGATCAGGGCATTTGCCAGTGACCAAGGCGCGTGGGCAAACATCCCGCCCAAGCGAAATCGCAAAGAGGCAATCTGCTTCAGCCCATATCTCTACCGGGCGCGTAATTTGGTCGAGCGGTTCTTCAACAAGATCAAGCAGTGTCGGCGCATCGCAACTCGATATGACAAGCTTGCAGCCAACTATCTCGCCTTCATCAAGCTGGCATCAATCCGGATATGGCTGCACGCTTATGAGTTCCGCGCCCTAAGCCTTTCGGCGGAGCGGAGTGACGTTTGCTCCCTGCTCTTGCGCCGGTGCCGTGGCGCAGAACGTCGCCCATTGCGCCATGAGCCGGCGCCGCTTCTCAAATAGGTCGCCGCGCATGTAGGCTTGCTCGACCTTGCCGCCGATCGTGTGTGCCAAGCTCGCCTCGACAATCTCATTTTGAAACGACGTGCGTTCGCTCGCCCAGGTCTTGAACGTGGCGCGGAAGCCGTGCGCCGTCAGATCGCCGCAGCCCATGCGGCGCATGAGCATCAAAAACGCCGTGTTGGACAGTGGTTTTCCCGGCTTGAGACCAGGGAACACAGACATATCGGCTGCGTCACCTTGGCGAGCCGCCTGCATTTCGGAAAGGATGGCCAGCGCGCGCGACGTGAGCGGGACGCGGTGTTCGCGGTGCGCCTTCATGCGCGCGGCCGGCACGGTCCAGGTCTTGTCCAATAAGTCAATTTCGTTCCAGCGCGCGCCGATCACTTCTCCAGTGCGCGCGCCGGTCAAGATCAAAAATTCAAGCCCGCGGGCCGCGATCGCCGGTCGCGCGCGCAAGCTGGCCAGGAAGGCCGGTAGCTCGGCATAGGGCAGGGCGGCGTGGTGCTCGACCGCCCGCACCTTGGAGCGGGCCGGCAAGAGCTTGTCCAAGTGGCCGCGCCAGCGCGCCGGGTTTTCGCCGTCGCGATAGCCACGCACCTTGGCGTAGTCCAAAACGCTTTCGAGGCGCTGGCGGACCCGGCCGGCAGTCTCCGGCTTCGTCGTCCAGATCGGTTCCAGCACCTTGAGCACAAGGCCGGTGTCCACCGCCTGCACCGGCAGCGCGCCGATGATCGGATAGGCGTAGGCGGCAAGCGTCGCCGGCCATTGATACTTGTGCTTCTCATTGCGCCATCCGGCGCGGTGAGAGGCGATGTAGGACTTCGGCGCATTGTTTGAACGAGATTGCCTTGGCCTCGTCGAGCCGTTTCTGTGCGCGCTCGGCGCGGCGCGCCTCGATCGGGTCTATTCCCTCATGCCGCTTGCGGCGCGCGTCCAGCGCCTTCGCGCGGGCGTCCTGCAGGCCGTACAGCGCGAGCGGACCAAGCCCCATCCACCGCGGCCGGCGATCGAGCATGAACCGGAGTATCCAATTTTTCGCGCCGGTGTCGGTGACGCGCAAATAGAGCCCGCCGCCGTCGCCGTACATGCCGGGCTCTCTCGCCTTCTCGACTCTGAGCGCCGTGAGTCGCCCGCTTGCCCGTGCCATCCCCATCGCCTCCAAAATTGTGCATTGAACTGCGATCTACAGTTCTGCCCACAAATACAAGCCGGATTATGGCGAAGGACGGCGAACGTGTAAAGAGAAAAGAAAGGCTCAGTTAGGCCGATACCTTAGGCATTTTATGGCTTGTGGCGAACGAAAGCGAAGGCCGGCGAGATTGGATGGTGGTGGAGCCGAGGGGATTTGAACCCCTGACCTCCGCAGTGCGATTGCGGCGCTCTCCCAACTGAGCTACGGCCCCGCCGCGAATGTCCCAACCCTTCGGTCCCCGCTGATCGGGAAAGGCGGGGTCGGGGGCACTGGCTTTTGGCGAGTTCGGGCCATTTAGGGTTCGCCGCCGGGCCTGTCAAGGATGCGGCCCGATTGCGGCCTATTACGTCAGCCTGCCCGGTGCGCGATCAAACGCCCCTTTTCCGAAGCCGCGCGAGCGGCTATTCGTGGTCGCGCCGCATTGGGGAGACATCGATGGAAAATCCCATTCTCTGGCTCGTCGATACCGTCATCACGATCTACATCTGGATCCTCATCGCGGCCGCGATCCTGTCGTGGCTGATCGCCTTCAACGTCGTCAACGTCCGCAACCAGTTCGTCGGATCGGTTGCGAATTTCTTCTACCACGTGACCGAACCGGCGCTGCGGCCGATCCGCTCGATTCTGCCTAATCTCGGCGGCATCGACATTTCGCCGGTCATTTTGATCATCGGTCTGTTGTTTCTCGAACGCATCATCTTCTGGGCCTACTTCCAGATTGTCGCATAGGTGAGCGCTGCGAACGATCTGCCGTGGAAACCGGTGCCGGGGGGCGTCGTGATCGACGTGCGGATCACGCCGCGTGGCGGCCGCGACGCCATCGATGGCCTCGCGCACCGCGCCGACGGGCGCGCGGTGCTCAAGGTGCGGGTGCGTGCGCCGGCGCATCAGGGGCAAGCCAATGCGGCATTGTGCAGGCTTCTGGCCGAGGCAGCCGGCAGCGCGCCGCGGCAGGTGACGCTGGTGGCTGGCGCGAGCGCACGGATCAAGCGCGTCCAGATCGCGGGCGACGCCGCCACGCTCGTCGCGGCGCTGCGCCGCTCGATCGAGGCAAGTGGACAGCCGGGCCGATGAGCGCGCGGATCATCGACGGCAAGGCGATTGCTGCGGAACTTCGCGCCGCCGCGGCGGCCGAGACGCGGCGTCTCGCGGCCGAGCACGGTTTGCAGCCGGGTCTCGCGGTCGTCCTGGTCGGCGATAATCCGGTGAGCAAGAGCTATGTCGGCAGCAAGTCGCGCGCATTGCTCGAAGCCGGTATGCGACCGTTCGATCATCATCTGCCCGCGGCCACGAGCGAGGAGGCGCTGATCGCGCTCATTCGGCAGCTCAACGCCAACACCGCGGTGCATGGCATATTGGTGCAGATGCCGCTGCCGGCGCAGATCGATACAGCGCACGTGATCGCAGCCGTCGATCCGGACAAGGACGTCGACGGCTTTCATCCGCTCAATGCCGGGCGGCTCGCCGCCGGACTGCCCGGGCTGGTGCCGTGCACGCCGATGGGCTGCATCAAGCTCGCCAGGAATGTGCATTCGTCGCTCGCCGGCCTCGACGCCTTGGTGCTCGGCCGCTCAAACATCGTCGGCAAGCCGCTTTTGCAATTGCTGCTCGCCGAGAACGCCACCGTCACCATCGCGCATTCGCGCACCCGCAACCTTCCGGCGATCTGCCGCCGCGCTGATCTCCTCTGCGCCGCCATCGGGCGGGCGGAAATGGTGCGCGGCGATTGGATCAAGCCGGGCGCAACCGTGATCGATGTCGGCATCAATCGCGTATCCGGCGACGGCGGCAAATCGCGCCTGGTCGGCGACGTGTGCTTTGCCGAAGCGGTTGCGGTCGCCGGCGCCATCACCCCGGTGCCGGGCGGCGTCGGGCCGATGACCATCGCTTGCCTGTTGGTCAATACGCTTCGTGCGGCCTGCATGCAGGCTGGTCTGCCGCCGCCCGCTGCCCGCTGCGTGAGCTGAAGAATCCGCTGGACTCGAAGGGGACGTTGCCTACACCAGCGCCACCGCATACGGCGCGAACAGGCCGAGCGCCAGCAGGGCCAGTCCGATGATTCCGAGCCCGCCGGCGAGCCAAGCGAGCGCCATCATGCCGGTGATGACCGTCGCAGACGCCAGCACGATGCCGACCTGGAACGCGGCTGACGACAGCTCATAGTGGTGATAACGCGCCATGGCGAGATCGCGCGCCGCCTCCTCGTGCTTGGCGCGGGCCGCCAGTTCCTTGCGGCCCTCGCCGGTTTTCGGGTCCGAACTCGTAACGTGCGGCGGTCGCGCGCCAGGCGGCGATCTGCTTGTCGATCGCGGCCTTGGCGGCGGGATCGGTCGCGCTTGCTGTGAGCAGACTGGCCTGATCGGCGGCCGCGAGCAAAGTCGTCTTGCGGATGTCCTTGGCCTGAAAGAAGGCCCAGGAATTGGCCGACCGCACGTTGTCGTCGATAGCTTCGGTCTGCGCGCTCTTGGCGAGAAGTTCTCGGCAAGCGAGAGGAACAGCGCCAGAACCGCGATTAGGAGCGCGATCTTTTTGTTCCAGCCGGCGGCATGCTCGGCATGCTCGGCGTGTTCCAGGTGCTCGTGTGCTTCCGGCATATTTGGTCACCCGCGTCTTGCTGCTTGTCGCCGCGAATTCTCGTCGTCGCGCGGAGCGTAGCGGCGACGCAATCCAGCACCAGTCTCGCTTATGCCGGATCGCCTCGGCACGGCGCGCCCCGCCATGGCGCCTTCGCAGCGATAGCACAATTTTCAAACTCACGCGCGCGGATGGGCGCTGCGATAGGCCTCGATGAGGCGCTCGGCGTCGACTTCGGTGTATATTTGCGTGGTCGACAGCGAGGCATGGCCGAGCAGCTCCTGGATCGAGCGCAGGTCGCCGCCGCGCGCCAACAGATGCGTGGCGAAGGAGTGCCGCAATGCATGCGGCGTCGCCGTTTCGGCAAGCCCGAGCGCGCCGCGCAGCCGCGCCATCGCGAGCTGAACGATGCGCGGCGACAGCGGGCCGCCTTTGGCGCCGACGAATAACGGGCCGTGATCGGGCAGATCGTAAGGGCAGAGCGCCACGTAATCGGCGATGAGCCTTTGCACCTGCGGCAACACCGGCACCATGCGCCTTTTGCCGCCCTTGCCGGTCACGGTGATTGCGTCGGCTCCGTTGCAATCGCCGCGGCGAAGCCCGAGCGCTTCGGAAATGCGCAAGCCGCTGCCGTAGAGCAGCGCCAGCACGGCGGCGTCACGCGCATGAATCCACGGCTCGTGGCCGTCGCCGGCAGGCAGGTCGGGGTCGGCGAGGCGCTTGGCCGATGCCGCCGGCAGCGGCCGCGGCAGGTTCTTGGCAATTTTCGGCCCGCGCACGGCGGCGAGCGCGCCAACTTTGCCCTTGCCATCGCGTTCGAGAAAACGGGCGAAAGCCCGCGCCCCGGCAAGCGTCCGCATCAGCGAGCGGCTGCCGATGCCTTGGGCGCGCCGCGCCGCCATGAATGCGCGCACGTCGGCCGGTGCGATTGCGGCCAGTTGTTTCAGCGACGGCGCGCCGCCCAAATGCTCGGCGAGAAAGGTCAGAAATTGCGTTACGTCGCGCCGGTAGGCTTCGATCGTTTTCGGCGACATGCGGCGTTCGGCGCCGAGATGGCCGAGCCAGTGCTCGATCTCGGCTGCGACGCTGGGGGCAACGTTGTACCTTCCGCCCCCGCGAAGCGGGGGAGGGGGACCGCCCGAAGGGCGGTGGAGGGGGCTTCGGCCGCGAGGTTGATCTCCGTGATGCATTCCAGCCGTCCTTGCCGCATGCCCCCCTCCACCATGCTTCGCATGGTCCCCCTCCCCCGTTCCGCTATGCTCCACGGGGGCGGATGAAGGAAACGCCGTCATCGCGACTTTTGGTTCATAGCTCTTTACCCTTCCTTAACCGCCCGGAATCGGCCCAAAATCGCGCATGCCCAGGCGCGTCGTCGATGTCCTCGTTCCGGTCGCTCTCGACCATGCCTACTCCTACCTGGTGCCGGACAAGCTTGAGCTTGCCCCCGGCGACATCGTCAGCGTGCCGCTCGGCGCGCGCGAGGCGACCGCTGTGGTGTGGGCGGAGAACCCAAAACCCAATCCGCGGCTCGACAACCGGCTGAAGGATGTCGAGGAAAAACTCGATATCCCGCCGCTCAAGCCGGAATTGCGCAGCTTCGTCGACTGGGTGGCGAATTATACGCTCAGCTCGCGCGGCATGGTGCTGCGGATGTGCCTGCGCATGGGCGAGCACCTTCCCGCCGAGCGCGAGCGCGTCGGCGTGCGGCTCGCCGGCCCGCCGCCGCAACGCATGACTGCCGCGCGGGCCCGGGTGCTCGACCTGCTGGGCGACGGCATGGTGCGCTCGAAAGGCGACACCGCGCGCGAGGCGAGCGTCAGCGCTGGCGTGATCGACGGCCTGGTCGACGGAGGCACGCTCGAGACCGTGGCGTTGCCGCCCGAAGCAATCACGCAGAAGCCCGATCCCGATTTCGCGCCGGCCGATTTTTCGCCGGCCCAGCGCAACGCCGCGGCGGCGCTGGAGGTAACGCTCGCCGAGGGCGGCTATCGTGTCACGCTGATCGACGGCGTCACCGGCTCGGGCAAGACCGAAGTCTATTTCGAAGCGGTAGCGGACACGATCCGCAGCGGCCGGCAGAGTCTGATCCTGATGCCGGAGATCGCGCTTACCGCGCAGTTTTTGGACCGCTTCGCCGCGCGCTTCGGTACCCGCCCGGCGGAATGGCATTCGCAGCTGACCCCGCGCACGCGGGCGCGCACGTGGAAAGCAGTCGCCGAAGGCAAGGTGTCGGTCGTGGTCGGCGCGCGGTCCGCGCTGTTTCTGCCCTATGCCGATCTCGGCCTTATCGTTGTGGATGAAGAGCACGACCCGGCCTACAAGCAGGAAGACGGGGTGCGCTATCACGCCCGCGACATGGCGGTCGTGCGCGGCCACATCGCGCGCATTCCGGTGGTTCTTGCTTCGGCGACGCCGTCAGTGGAGACCGAGGTGAACGCGCGGCGCGGCCGCTACGCGCGCATCGCGCTGCCCGAGCGGTTCGGCGGGGCGCGCCTGCCCACGATCGAGGCGATCGATCTGCGCCGCGCGCCGCCGCCGCGGCGCCATTTCATCTCGCCGCTGCTCGCCCACGCGATGCAGATGGCGCTGGAGCGCGGCGAACAGGCTTTGCTGTTTCTCAATCGCCGCGGCTATGCGCCGCTGACTTTGTGCCGCGCTTGCGGCTTCCGCTTTTCCTGCCCGAATTGCGACGCCTGGCTGGTCGATCACCGCTTCCGCCGCCAGCTCGTCTGCCACCATTGCGGTTTTGCCATGCCGCACCCCGCCGAATGCCCGAAATGCCACGCGCAAAATTCGTTTGTTGCGATCGGGCCGGGCGTCGAACGGCTCGAAGAGGAAGTGCGCGAATTGTTTCCCGGCGCCCGCGTCCTGGTGCTCTCAAGCGACCTCGTCGCCTCGGTCGAGCGCATGCGCGAGGAATTCGCCGACGTCGCCGCCGGCCGCTTCGACATCGTCATCGGCACCCAACTGGTGGCGAAAGGCCACCACTTCCCGATGCTCAATCTGGTCGGCGTCATCGACGCCGATCTCGGCCTCGCCAACGGCGACCCGCGCGCTGCGGAGCGCACCTTTCAGCTCCTGCACCAGGTGATCGGCCGCGCCGGCCGCGACGCCGGTATCGGACGCGGCTATCTGCAGACCCATCAGCCCGAGCATCCGATCATGCGGGCGCTGATCGCGCAGGACCGCGATGCCTTCTACGACGCCGAAATCGAGCAGCGCGAGCGCACCCAATATCCGCCGTTCGGCCGCCTCGCCTCGATCGTCGTCTCCGGCCCCGACCGCCACGATACCGAATCCTTCGCCCGCGCGCTCGCCCGCGCCGCTCCCGCACGCGACGAAGTCCGCGTCCTCGGCCCCGCCGAAGCCCCGCTCGCGCTCGTGCGCGGCCGCCACCGCCTGCGTTTATTGGTTAAATCGCCCCGCGCCTTCGATCTCTCGGCTTACTTGCGCGAGTGGCGTCATGTCGGTCCGAAGCCGAAGGGGGGCGTGAAGCTTGAGATCAACGTCGATCCGCAGAGTTTTTTGTGATCGTCATTCCGGGGCGGAGCGAAGCGAGGAACCCGGAATCCATAGCCACCATCCTTGACGGACAAGCTCAATGCCGATTCTGCGCGAGTTCGTCGGGATCGTCGTAGAGCCGCTGGGGCACCGAGCGTAGAAGCCCGGATTGAGCCGCAGCGAAATCCGGGATCAGCCGCGCTGGTGAACCCCGCACCTCGCTACGCTCATGCGGGCTACTTGGAGTGAAGTGCCCGTATCAATCAGGGTTCGGCCGGCTGTCGCGAGGTCGTTCCGTTCAAAGTCGCTTGTCGCTGCAAGGCTGCCTGCCTTGATTTTCGGGCCTTTCGCGCTTGAATGAATAAACTGGCTCGTTCCCTGAGCGCATCCAAATTGATCAACTTCGCTGCAAAACTCAGAGAAGCATTACGGGCTCGTCCGGCCGCCTTGCGGGCCAGGATGTCCGAAATGTCAGGATAACGTGTCTGCCGGTCGGTCATTTCCACTCGCCAAGCGTAGGGTGGGCTGAGCGTAGCGAAGCCCACGCGGACCACCGGATATCACGCGTGGGCACGGCGCTTCGCACCTTTGCTCAGCCTACTGTACTAACCGCACGCGGGGGGAGGTGAAGAAAAACAATCCCGTTCTCGCGACGCGTATTCTGCGCCCGGGTTTTGTCAAACAGCGAAACCGACGCCTCCCGAACACAAAAAGAGGGAGGCGGAGCGCCGAAAGGCGCAACTGGATTGGCCGCACCGCACCTCCAGGCGTTGCCGCCCGAACACGCGAATTATCGTTTTTTCTTCTGCGTGCGCTTTTTCGTGTTCTTCTTCTTCGCGAAAATCGCGTTCCAATTTTCCTTATAGGCCGCGGTGACCGGTTTCTGACCCTCGCCCCGGCTATAGTTGGCGGGCGCTGCGCCGGCAGTCTCTCCACCGCCGGATTTGGGTGCGTCTTTGGGTGCGGCTTCAGCCGCAGTGCTTGCGACCTTCGCGGTGGCGTCTTTTTTGGGCGCCGTTTCCGATTTTATCTCTTTGCTTTCGCTGGCCATCGTATTCCCTCACGCGGGCTGCATCACCGCTCAGCGCGTCGGGCGGATTAGCGACAGCCTAATCCGCCAATTTGGCATTCTCAACACGGCCGGTTATGCCCGCGGCCAACCCGCCTTACCTTGTGCTTCCGTTTTGCCCGGCTGCTTGGCGCAAACTTCTTGCGTTCCGCAATAGCAAACGCCCGCTTGGCCCAGACCGCAAGCTCGTCGGGATCGTCATAGAGCCGCTCGGGCAGCCGCCAATAGGGCAGGGCGTGCTCGCTCGGACGGCCGGATTTCTTGCCGCGGATGTAGGTGAACGGCGCCGAGCCTTCACGCTCGAAATCGGCGACGCTGCTGTCGTCGACTTTAAGATAGATCACGTCGCGGACGATGAGCCCGAACATCAATCCATCGGCATAAATTCCGGCGCCGCTGAACATGCGCCGCACTGTCACCGGGCCAAAAGCTGCAAACAAGTCGCGGATGAATTCGCGGTCCATGCGCCGAATTATACCAGCGGCACTTAATGTTGACCGTCATCCCGAGGTGGCCGCCAACGGCTCGGGCCAAAGGCCGGCCCCGTTGGCTCGCACCCAGGGTGACGGAGGTGAGTCATTCATTGCCGCCGCCGGTATTACATGCTCGCCCGCGATGCCCGCACCGATTTGCGCAATAGCGCATAGAGCGAGCCGCCGGTAAAGGCGCCGAGCAGGTACATGATGGCGGCGATGATCGATAGCGGCGCGCGCAGGCTGAAGCCGAGAAAGGCCATCGTGACCGTGCCGAGGTTCTGGAACACGAAAATCAAGAGGATGATGACGAATACGACGATGACGGCGAGATTTACCCAGCGCATGGCGGCCTCGCTTCCGTGGCGGAAAAGCGCGTGGCATTTTAGCCCGGATCGCCGGGCGGCAAAATGCGACGGCTGGCCCGAAACCTCATGCGCCCACGGGCGGAGACGACGATGACGAAGCTCTACCTCGCCGGACCGCTGTTCACGCTGGCGGAGCAGCATTTCAATGCCGAGCTGGCGCGGTTCCTGGAACGCAACGGTTTTGAGGTTTGGCTGCCGCAGGAGCACGAGCCGCGCCGCAACAAGGACAGGGGTCGGGCGCGCGCCATCTTTAAGATGGATGTGGACGCGCTGAACGCCGCCGACATGGTCGTCGCCTGCATGGACGGCCCCGATCCGGACAGCGGCACCGCGTGGGAATGCGGCTATGCCTATGCCAAGGACAAGCTGATCGTCTGTTACCGCACCGATTTCCGCATCAATGGCGACACCAAAGGGGCGCCGTACAATCTGATGCTGAGCGAGAGTGCGACGGCGCGTTTCGAGGCTCGGTTCAGGACGCCAATGTCCCAATTCCGCAGTCGCCTGCTGGCCCGCATCCGAACAGCGCTACGCGCAAGGAGGGCACGGCGATGAGCGACACAGCGATGGGTCTGTTTACAGGGTTGTTGCATTTTCGCGGCGACCGGCGACATTAGCGCGCTTTCGGTTTCGCCTCAGCCCGCCCGCTCTGATCAGATTTCGGAGGCTCGTTCGTGACATCGTCCCGGCGCATTGCGGTCTTCGACGGGCACAACGACGTCCTGCTGCGCCTGCACCGGCGCGCGGGTGCCGATACGATTTCCGTCTTCCTCGAGGGCGAGGACAAGGGCCAACTCGATCTGGCCAAGGCGCGTGCGGGCGGATTTGCCGGCGGGCTGTTCGCGATCTTCGTGCCTTCGACCGAGCGGAAAAACGGCTCCGAGAATCAAGCGCCGGATTTTGCCGCCAATCCGACGCCGCCGGGCGTCGATTTGACGGAGGCGCAGCGCACCGTGTTCGCCATGGCATCGCTGCTGTACCGGATCGAACGCGAATCGGGCGGCCGTGTCCGGGTGTGCCGGACGGTGCGCGATATCCAGAAATGTCTCCGTGACGAAGCGCTCGCAGCCGTGCTTCACATCGAGGGCGCCGAAGCGATCGACGCGAAATTCGAGATGCTGGACGTTTTGTACGCGGCGGGGCTGCGCTCGCTCGGTCCGGTCTGGAGCCGGCCGAACGCATTCGGGCACGGCGTGCCGTTCCGCTGCCCGTCGTCGCCCGACACCGGTCCCGGCCTGACCGACCTCGGCAAGGATTTGATCCGCGCCTGCAACCGCTTGAAAATCCTGGTCGATCTTTCGCACCTGAACGAACGCGGTTTTTGGGACGTTGCCGAAATCAGCAATGCGCCGCTGGTCGCGACCCATTCCAACGCCCACGCGATCAGCCCGCACGCGCGCAATCTCACCGACCGGCAGCTCGCCGCCATCGGCCAATCGGGCGGGCTCGCCGGCGTCAACTTTGCCGTGAGCTTTCTGCGCCCCGACGGCCGCCGCGACGCCGACACGCCGCTTGATCTCGTCATGGCGCACATCGAGCACATGCTCGAACATGCCGGCGTGGATTGCGTCGGCTTCGGCTCTGATTTCGACGGCGCCGCAATGCCGGCCGAACTGGGCGACGCCTCGGGCCTGCAAAAGCTGGTTCAGGCGATGCGCGAGCGCGGATTCAGCAACAGGCTCATCGAGAAAATATGCTTTCGAAATTGGCTTCGGGTCTTGAAAAAGACCTGGGGCGAGCCGCGCCGGGCCTAGAGCATGTTCCGGAGGCACGGAATCGGCATTTCGTCATGGCCGGGCTTGTCCCGGCCAGCCACGCCTTGCGGCACGCACGGAAGATGTGGATGCGCGGGACAAGCCCGCGCATGACGGTGGTGAAATCTGAGCGAAATATGGTCTGGCTCATCTGGTTGCCATGAGCGCAACGCCGGGCCGCCTGATTCGGCCCGCAAACCGGCAGCAAGGACGGCGCGACACGAGTGCGAAGCAGGGTGGAGGAAGTCATGGCCGCATCGCGCAAAACCGCAGCTTCTGCGATCCGCGCCGTTTTTCTCACGGCGTCGCTGCTCGCCGCCGCCTCGGCGCTGGCCCAAGAGCCGCCGCACACGCTGCCGCCGGCGCGGGTGATCGTCACCGGCGAAGGCAGCGTCAGCGCGGTGCCGGACTATGCCGAGATCACGGCCGGGGTGACCGCCAGGGCGAAAACCGCGAAGGACGCGACCGACGCCAATTCGAAACTGATGACTGTCGTCGACGCGGCGCTGCGCAATGCCGGCATCGAGCAGAAAGACATCCAGACCTCGCGATTCTCGGTTCAGCCGGTCTATGCGTCGCCGCAGGCGGGCGCCGCACCGAAGCTTGTCGGCTTTTCCGTTTCCAATCAGGTCACCGTCACCATCCGGCAGATCGCAAGGGTCAGCGACACGCTCGACCGGCTGATTGGCGCCGGAGCAACCGATCTCGGCGGCGTGCAATTTCTGCATGCCGATGTTTCGAAGGCGCTCGACCAGGCCCGGCAGGCCGCGTTTGCCGATGCCCGGCGCAAGGCGGAACTTTATGCCAAGGCTTCCGGGCTCACGCTCGGGGGCGTCGCGTGGATCACGGAGCTGCCGGCCTACGCGACCACTTCGCCCGGTGTGCGAATGCTCTCGGCGTCGTCGTCGGTGCCAATCGCGGCGGGTGAGGATATTTTGCGCGTGCAGATCACGGTCGGGTTCGAAGTCGTGCGCTAAAGCACGATCCCGAAAAGTGGATAGCGGTTTTTGGAAAAGATCATGCGCAAACAACAAGCCAATGCAGGATGAGGATTCGAAGAAAAGTCAACCCGATTTGGCGGTCAGCTCATCTTTTCAGAACGGGCTTGCCGCCCTTCAACTCGACGCTTTCAAGAACGTAAGCCGCGCAATCCTTCAGCTTCTCCGCCGGCGACTGAATGCCGAACGTATGCGTTCGGCCGCCTCGTCCGGCGCCTGCTTTGCTCGTTTCGTATTTCCAATCTTCCTTGCCGAAGAGCGCGACATCCACGCGCCAGATCACTACGGGTCGGTGCTTCTTCATGCTGCGCGTCGGATCGACCAGATAGCGCCACACGATATACCAGCCTGGATGATCGTAGTGGGATTGGATCGCCCACGGCCGGGTGCTGCCTTTGGATTCCAAGGCTTGTGAGGCTGGCGGATTGAGCTTGCCGCCGAGCGACAAGTCGGGAAAGCGCTGCTGGGCAATATCCGGATGCTTGTGCTTCTTGTACGGGCTGACCGCGTGCAGCGCCTTGATTCCATAGATTCCGACGATGCCGCTGAAAACGTTGGCCTGTTCCAGGTAGATATCCACCAGTTCGGCGGTTTCGCGTTCGACGTAATCGACCGCTCTTTCAATATGAACCGGCTTTAAGTCTTTTGGCAGTTTTAGCGCCACTGCTTCCTCTGGCCCTATTCGAGGCGGAGCTTGCACGATTTGCCGGAAGAGCGGCAAGGGCGGGAATGGCCTTTATCGCCATCTGGTAATAGGCGGGGTCTCTCTCCAAACCGATGCTGTCGTAGCCAACGGCATTGGCGGCGGCGAGCGTCGAACCTGAGCCGGCGAACGGATCGAGGACCACGCCCTCACCGAGCGGCAGCACCGCGCGCACGACGGAGCGCAGAAACTCTTGCGGCTTCAACGACGGGTGCGGCGCGATCTGTCGCTCCGCCCGCGGCGTCGGATTGGACCGGATCACGTCGCCGAAAGGCTGCTCGGCGCTCGGACGGCGGAAGCCGCCGGTCTTCCATTTGCGCAAGTTATCCTGTACGCGCCCGTCGAGCGGCTTGCGCAGCAGCACCCACGGTTCCCACATCGAGCGCGGCATCACGCTCACGCCGTTAAATTCCCGGTGGGCGTTTTTCGGCCGGTCGCCGCCGCGCATCGTCATCGTCAGCCGCGAGATGTAGCCGCGCAGCTCCAGGCCGCTCTGCGCCATCGACGACGCGACGATATGCGCGAGCAGCGGATTGCTGGCGATCACGATGTTGGCGCCCGGTATGGCAACGCGGATGAGCGCATCGCCGAGTCGTTTGAAAAACACGTACAGCTCTTTGCGGTCGTGCTCGTCGAGCACCGTGAACCGCGGCAGCGGGGCGCGCTTGTGCCCGTCGAACGACGGCGGAATGCGCCAGACTCCGCCGCGGCCGTTGCGAAGTTTTATCTGTTCTTTCTCGGTGTATTCGACGAGGCCATAGGGCGGATCGGTGACGATGGCATGAATCGAATCGGGCTCGCGCCGGGCGAGCCAGTCGAAGCAGTCGGCCGGCACCAACTGCGCCTTGCCCTCGGCAAACGACAGAAACTCGATCCGCGACGCTTCAGCTTTCAGTTTTTTTTTGAGCCGGTAGCGCCCGCGCCCGATGCGCTCGAACTGCTCGGGGACGTTCAAATTCAGATACGACCGGATCGAAGAAGCCGGCACGTCGCCGAGCTTTTTTGCGACTGCAGCCTGGATTTCTCGGACCGACCCTTCGCGGTCCACCGCCTCGGACAAATAGGCCACAATGGCATCGCGTATCGTTCCGGGCGCCCGCGCCATCGAATCGCTCTCCGGTTCGAGGAGTAGCGCGAAAGACGTTCTGGACGTCAAACTGGGCAGACATCGACGCTTCGCTGACTGTGAATAAGTAATTCGTCAGTATGAATGTTCACTTTTTGTTCATTTGTCAAGACACGGCACTGGCCGGTTTTCGGGGCCTGGTGGCCGGATTTGAGTTTCGCAGTGGTCGGTTTTGCTAGTGACCCGCGAATAGTTCTGAAATGCGCACTGCGGTCATTAGCCAACGAGCAGGAATGCTGGCACGTAGCCCACCTTGGTCCTTCTCCCAAAGAATCGTATCGCCCGTCCCGCCCCGTGCTGATTTAAGCCGCTCGCATACTTCCTGCGGCCAAGCCAAATAGAGTCGTGGCAGTGTATCCACTGGCACGTCCTTGAATTGAACAAAGCACATCACGGTGCCGGGCTTATGGCGTTTCAGCCAATTGTCGGCCGCCTTACGATAGTCAGTCGGACCATCTGGGATCGCTTTCCGGAGTGCCGTTAATTGCGTTTGCGAAAGTCCCCAGCCGCCATCTCGGCTTCCTTTGACGGAAACTTTCAGCATCTGATCCCCATCAGCAACAATTAGATCGTATTCGGGCTGATTTGCTCCGTATTGCACAGATACATCAAAGCCTCAGCGTGCGAACTGCGCCGCTGCGATGGCCTCGGCCGCTGTCGAAACTTGCCAACTCGTTTTCATGGCGGAACACCTTGTCGCCTCAGATGGCGGCCTCGTCTTTCTTTCCGATCGCCGGCACATCCTCCCCGTTCCGGTACGCCGGATTCTTCCAGCCGTTCTCGTCGTAATCGGCCATGCACGCTTCCGCGAGCGCGGTCATGTCCTTGAGCGCGCCGTTGCCCTGCGCCTGCTGCAACTGAAAGACGCGGATGAGTTCGTGGCTGCCGGAATAATTCATCTCGTAGAGCTCGTGGCGGGCGCCGAACTCGGTGCCGATCGCGTCCCACAAAAGCTTCATGACCTTGATGCGCTCCTTGTAATCGATGTTGTTGGAGCCGCGCACGTATTTGGCCAGATATTTGTCGATGTCCGGGTTTTTGAAGTCGCGCACGTGCGAGGGCAGATAGATCAGGCCGGACGCGATCACCTTTTCGATGATGTTGCGCACCGCGGGATAGGCCTCGGTCATGAACAGCCGGTAGGTGGCCGAGCCGCGCGCATTGGGCAACACGTGACCGTTGACCCAGGGCTCGGGATTGGCCGCCATGGCGTCGGTGAGCGACCAGAACAGATTGCGCCAGCCGATCACTTCGCCGATCTGCGCCTGCACGCCGCGAAACGAATCGACGCCGGTTGCGCGCGCGGCCTTATAGAGCAGGCCGATGATGAAATCGAGCTTCACCGCAAGCCGCGTGCAGCCCTGCATGGTGAAGCCGTTGAAGAAGCCGGACTTGGGATAGAAGTCGCGCAGCCGTTCGACATCGCGATGGATGAAAACGTTCTCCCAGGGGATGAAGGCGTTGTCGAACACGAAGATGGCGTCGTTCTCGTCGAAACGCGAGGTCAGCGGGTAATCCCACGGCGAGCCGCTGGTCGCGGCCTGGAACTCGTAGGATTGCCGGCAAATGAGCTTGATGCCCGGCGTGTTCATCGGCGCGATGAACATCACCACCATGGCCGGATCGTTGATCTCCTGGCCCATGTTCTGGCCGAGAAAATTGTAATGGGTGAGCACCGAGTTGGTGGCGACGACCTTGGCGCCGGAAACGTAGATGCCGGAATCGGTCTCCTTCTGGATGGTGATGTAAACGTCCTTGACCTGTTCGACCGGCTTGTTGCGGTCGATCGGCGGATTGACCAGCGCATGATTGAGGAACAGCACCGCCTCCTGGCCGCGCTTGTGCCACGCCCGCGCATTGCCGGCGAACTTGCCGTAAAACTCGGCATTGGCGCCGAGCGTGTTGAGAAACGCCGCCTTGTAGTCGGGGCTCCGTCCGAGCCAGCCGTAAGTGATGCGCGCCCAGGCGGCGATGGCGTCGCGCTGCGCGATCACCTCTTCGCGCGAACGCGCCGCCTTGAAGAATTTCATCGTATAGCCGCCGGAGCCGGTATCGGTCGGCGCGGTCAGCACGTCCCTGCTCTTTGCGTCATGCAGCGCGTCGTAGAGAAGCGCGATCGATGCCGCGGCATTGCGAAAAGCCGGATGCGTGGTGACGTCTTTGACCCGTTCGCCGTAGATGTAGACCTCGCGTCCGTCGCGCAGCGATTCCAGAAACTCGGCGCCGGTAAAGGGACGCTTTTTACCAGCAAGAATGTCTTCGGGATGCTGAGGCATTGCGGACTCCATCAATAAGAACTCGATCGCGTCGGGAGGATAATGACCGTCATTCCGGATCGACGCGAAGCGTCGAGTCCGGAATCCATATTCGCTCACCGTAATTATGGATTCCAGGCACGCAGGCTTCGCCCGCGTCCCGGAATGACGCGTTGTCAATCCAGCGGCTCGACCTTGACGATCGAGGCGCCGAGGTTGCTGCCGACCCACAGCACCGGGCGCGGGCCGCGATCGTCGACGAAGACGCGGCGAATGTTGGTCGAACGCGGCAGCTGGTATTCGACGATATCGTCGGTCTTGGGATCGAGCCGCACCACGCGGTCGGTCAGCATCGAGCCGGTCCAGATTTCGCCGTCCTTGGCTTCGACCACGTCGTAGGGATCGTCCCACGGGGTCGGCAACAGCCACTCCTTGATCTTGCCGCTCTCCGGATCGAACCGGCCAATGGCGTTGGCGCCGTACTCGGCGAACCAAAGCATATTGTCGGCATCGACCCGGCCTCGGCGCGGGCGTGAGACCGGCAGCGGCGTCTGCCAGATCGTCACGGCTCCGGTCTTGGCGTCGCGGCGGCCGATCTGGCTGCCGCCGAACTGCAGGAGATAAAGGTTGTTTTCCAAATCGGTCGGCATGCCATAGCCGCTGACCTGCTTGCCGTTGGCATCTTTGGATATGCCGAGGTTTTCGTATTGGCCGGTTTTGGCATCCATGCGATAGGAGGCGTGCATCTCCTGATTGTTGGTCCATACCTTGCCGTCGACGTCGGAATGCTGCGGCGACACCATCGATGCGTTGGCGGTGGCCGACTGCCATTCCTTCGGGAACGGATAGGCGGTGATCTTTTTGGTCTTGCGGTCGAATTTTTCGATGCCGGCCTGGTACATCATGGCGAGCCAGATGTTGCCCTGCGGATCGAATTCGAGGTCGAGCGCCCCTTTCGGCTCGTCCGGCTTGAGCACCGGGGTGGCGTAGTCGGTCACCTTGCCGGTCGCCGGATCGAGTTCGCCTAGATATTGGTGGCTGAAATCGGAGTACCAGACCGTGCCGTCGGCAGCCATGGCGACATCGTGCGGCTGGGCGTCTTTGCGCGGCAGGTCGTACTCGGTGATGATGACGCGGGTCGAGCGGCCCTTAAGGCGCGCGAAGGTCTTCAGCGGATAGCCGAGCGCGTCCGCTTCGCTCAAGTTGACGCTGGCGAGATAATCGGCGACGGCCTTTTGTCTGGAAGGCGGAATCGGCGCGCGGTTGCCGCGCGGGCCGGGCAACAGCTTTTGCGGCTCGAGCGGCGTCGAGCCCGGCGAATAGGTGCCCATGCGCTGGAATATCTGGACGAACTCGGCGGCGCTGTGGGTCGACTGTACGATGCGCTGCAGGCTGTGGCAGCCGACGCAGTCGGTCAGGTTCGCTTTGATGCGATCGTCTCCCGGCAGGCTATCGAGCCATTCGCCGTTCGAGAGCTGATTGGCAAGCGCGTTGGTCTTGCGCAATGTGAGGTCGGCATTGGCCGTCTTGCCGATCGCTATATCGACACTCTGGGGTCCCTGCAGCGTGTAACCGCCGGCGCGGATCGACAGGGCGTAATGGCCGGCCGCAAGGCGGCCGGCCGGGAAGCGATAGATGCCCTGCGCGTCGGTCACGACGGTGGTGGTGATGTTCGAGCCGTCGCGTCTGGCGCTGACCAGCACGCCTTCCATGACAGGTTCTTGCGTCGAGGCAACCTTGCCGGTCAGCGCGGCGGCTGTCTGCGCCGGCGCAGCGACCGGGTCCATCAGACCGGTCAGGACGGCCAACAGTGCAAACAAAGCGAACCAGCATTTTCCCCAGCTCACTGGCGTATCTCCCTGCCGATTGCCACAGACCGATGAAGGTATTGCCCTTCTGTAGGCAGTATCCATTCAACGGCCGTTTCTCGCAAGGGAGGATCACGGGGAGGATCACGGAGGTCCAGCCGTGAACGCAACTTGCGAGGCCGCTTTGCCTCCGAGGCACGATGACCTTGGCAGCGCGTGGCCGCCTGCAGCGAGCCTTCGCAATGCACGATTGGCGCTGATGGCTCCGCTGCCTTGCATGCAAGCGGCTGGTATGCACAAGAGTGCGGGCGCTCATGGGGGAGGACATGCGTACCATCGACACCCACACTCACGTGCTCGCTGACGACACGATCAAGCTCATGCAGAAGGAGATTCCGCGTCTGGGCTTGAAGCTGACGCCTTTCGATCCCGACAATGCCGTGATCGAGGTCGCCGGCGTTGCCTATAGGCCGTTTCCCCGCGGCGGCCATGACATCGAGCGGCGGCTTGCGGACATGGCCTCGGCCGAGATCGACGTGCATCTGCTGTCGGCCGCGCCGCAGACCTGGCTGTACGGCCAGGAGGCCGCAATCGGCGCCGCCGCGGCGGTGATCCAGAACGACGAGATCGCGCGGCTGGTGAAGCAGAAGCCGGACCGCTTTGTCGGCATCGCCACCTTGCCGATGCAGGCGCCGCAACAGGCCGCCGCGGAACTGCGCCGCGCCATGACAACGCTTGGCCTGCGCGGCGCCATGATCGGCTCAAATGTCGGCGGCAAGAACCTCGACGATCCGAGTTTCGAGCCGCTATGGGCGGCAGCCGCCGAGCTCGACGCCTTCATGATGATTCATCCCGGCAATGTCGCCGGCGCCGACCGCCTGCGCTCCTACTATCTCACCAATCTGATCGGCAATCCGCTCGACACCACCATTGCGGCGGCGTGTCTGATTTTCGGCGGCGTGCTGCAGCGCTACCCGACGCTCAACCCCGTGATGGTGCACGGCGGCGGCTTTATTCCCTACCAGGGCGGGCGCTGGGTCCACGGCTGGCAGGTGCGGCCAGAGCCGAAATTGCATCTCAAACATTCTCCGGAAAAATATCTCGACCGTTTCCGTTACGACACCATTTGCCATTCGAAAGCGTCACTGGAATTCCTCATCTCGTCTGCCGGCGCCGAGCGCGTTTTCCTCGGCAGCGATTATCCCTACGACATGGGCATGATGGATTGCGTGCGGCAGGTGCGTTCGCTTGACATTGCCGCGGCGGATCGAGACAAAATTCTAGGCGGCCACGCGGCAGCGATTCTTCTCGGCAAGAAAAGCTGATGACAAATCTTGCGTTTCCCGGATGCAGCGCAGCGCGTAGCGGTGCACCGCTGATCCGGGATCGTTCGACGCTCGGAGTTTTTCACGATCCTGGTTCTGCAGCGCAGCCCTTCGCTGCGCTGCGTGCTGCACAGCGCCCGGGAAACAGGTATTCGTCCTTTTGAAGCTACGCCCCGACACGTTCGCCCTGACGCTCCTGCTCGCTTCGTTGACCGGGCTCGGCCCGATGTCGACGGACATGTACGTGCCGTCGCTGCCCGACATCGGCCGCGCGCTCGATGCACCGATCGAACAGGTGCAATTGACCATTTCGAGCTATCTGGTCGGCTTCGCCGCTGGCCAGATCATTTACGGGCCGGTCTCCGATCGCTTCGGCCGCAAGCCGGTGTTGTTGGCGGCGCTCGTTCTTTACGGCATCGGCAGCGTCATCTGCGCGACGACGGGATCAATTCAAGCGCTGATCGCGGCGCGCGCCGTGCAGGCGCTGGGTGGCGCCGGCGCCATCGTGCTGGCGCGCGCCGTAGTGCGCGACCTTTATTCCGGCGTGCGCGCCGGCCGCGAACTCTCGCTCATGGGATCGATCCAGGCTTTTGCGCCGATCGCGGCTCCGGTCATCGGCGGCATCTTGCAGACGGCGTTTGGCTGGCGCGCCAGCTTCATTCTGCTGGTGGCGATCGCGGCGATCGCCGGCGCTTTGGTGGCGCGGTGGTTGCCGGAGACCTTGAAAACGCCCGTGGGTGGCCGGTTTTCGCTCGTCGCCATGGGCGGGCTCTATCGCTCTGTGCTCAGACACCGCAGTTTTCTTGCCCATCTCGGCATCATCGCGACGACCTTCGTCGGACTTTACGCCTGGGTCTCCGGCGCCTCGATCGTGATCCAGGGCGTGTACGGACTTTCGCCGCTTGAGTTCGGCTTCACCTACGCCTTCGGGTCGATGGGATATTTGCTGGGGACGACGATCGCGGTGCGCATCGTCATGCGGCTCGGGCTCAACCGCATGATCGGCATCGGCACGGCGATCATGGTGACGGGCGGTTTGACGATGGCGGCAGTGGTCGCTTCCGGTCTTGCCAACGTCGCCTGGCTCGTCGTCGGCATGACGATCTATCTCGCCGGCATGGGCTTCGCCATGCCGCAAACCATGGCGAGCGCGCTGACGCCGTTTGCGGATCGCGCCGGCACCGCCTCGTCGCTAATGGGATTTTCACAGCAATCGAGCGCCGCAATCGCCGCCGCCATCATCGGCGCCTATCTCGGCCGCTCCGCCTGGCCGGTCGCCGGCACGATCGCGGTGATGGGTTGTTTGGCATTTGCGATCTGGGCGGCAACGCGCGGGATACGTAAAGCCGAGCGCTGATCGTTCACTCCGCCTTGATATTGGCGATACGGATCACTTTGCCCCACTTCTCTGTTTCTCTGGCGATGAGCTTGCCGAAGTCAGCGGGCGACCCGCCAATCGGTGCGCCTCCGAGCGCGGCAAACCGCTCTTTCATCTTGGGATCGGCGAGGACGGCATTGATCTCTTTGTTGAGCTTGTTGATGATTTCGACCGGCGTGTTCTTGGGTGCACCGATCCCGTGCCAAATACTCACCTCATAGCCCGGAAGGAACTCTCCCAATGTCGGGACTCCGGGCAGCGCATCGGAGCGCTCCGTGCCGGTGACCGCGAGGGCACGGAGCTTGCCCGCCTTGATGTACTCGATCACCGTTGCGATCGGAGCGAATGTGACCTGCACTTGTCCGCTGAGCAGATCGGGCACGTAGCTGCCGCGATACGGGATGTGAACGAGCTTGACGCCTGCCATTGTGTTGAATATCTCGCCGGCCACGTTGTTCACGGTCCCGTGGCCGGCGGAGGCGTAATTGATCTTGCCGGGATTGGCCTTGGCATACGCAATGAACTCGGGAACGGTCTTGGCTGGAAACGACGGAGTGACCACCATGACGGTAGGCGAACGGAATGTGCCTATCACCGGCGCTATATCGCTGACGATATCGAATTTCAGCCCTTTGTAGAGGGTCGCGTTAACCGCATTGGCAAAGGTAAGCACGGCGAGCGTATAGCCGTCGGCCGGGGCACGCACGACAGCTTCAGTGCCGACATTGCTGCCAGCGCCCGGCCGGTTGTCCACTATGACCTGTCGCACCAGACGCTCCGACAGGGATTGGGCAATGAGGCGCGCGACAATGTCGGGCGTCAGACCGGCGGGATAGCCCACGACAAGCTGCACCGGCCGCGAGGGATAGACCTGTGCGGCGGCACTGGCGATGCTCCCGAGCACAGCAGCGAGTGCGAAAGCAAGAAACAACCTTCTCAGGTCACTTCTCCTTTTCGCGGCGGCGGACATTGCACAATCGTTTGGCTGCGTGTTTGCGCCTGTGCAGATTGTCAGGGTGCGGCCTGATGACGTCCATTACTTTTGACTCGGCTTTGTATTAGGTTTTACCTAATACAGTCGGGCAGCGGGCCAATCTTACCGACTGACGATCTGCCAATGAGGCATTCGGATGGAACTGCGCCATTTACGGTACTTCGTGGCCGTCGCCGAAGAACTGCACTTCTCGCGGGCGGCGGAACGTCTGCGTATTTCGCCCCCCTCCTTGACCGAACAAATCCGCGGCCTTGAACAAGAATTAGGCGCTTCCTTGTTCACCCGCACCAAACGCAACGTCGCGCTCACGGATGCAGGCGCCCGCTTTCTTGACGAGGCCCGATTGACATTGCGGCAGGCCGAGCACGCCGAGCTCGTGGCAAAGCTCGCCGGACGCGGCGAGACGGGGCGCGTCGAAATCGGCTACGCCTCTTCGGCGGCTTGCTCGGGCCTTGTGACGGAGGCGGTGGCGGAGTATCGCCGGACGCATCCGTTGGTAAGTCTCTCGCTTTCGGCGATGCAGGCGGCGCGGCAACTCGACCAGTTAATGGAAGGACGCCTTGACGTCGGATTTCTCCGGACCCCGGCGCGATATCCGGCGGGGATTTCGTCTGTCATCATCGCGACGCAACCCGTGGTCATTGCGCTGCCCACCCGGCGATGATGGCCGGAGACCCGCGATCGGGCCCAATCGGAGCGTTCCCTAGGCGGAGGCTGCAGCTCGATCAGCAAAGCTCGTGTCCTGGGTACCGACGGGCTCGCGGTCGCCCCGCACAACTTGCTTCCAGGCGCGGCGTTCCAAACCGGCCGGCTTGCCGTCGCGCAGCCAGCATTTGAGATCGTCGAGCATCATGGCTTTTCCGAAAAGGTATCCCTGAGCGGCGTTGCAACCGACCTGCGACAGGAATTCCTGCTGACTTCTGGTTTCGACACCCTCGGCAATCACGCTCAATCCGAAGACTCCGCGCGAGACTGACGACCGCCACTGCGATCGAGGCGGCATGGCTGTTGTCCGGCAGGTCCATGACGAAGCTGCGATCGATCTTCAACACGTCGAGCGGAAATTGCCGCAGATATTGAAGATTGGAGTAGCCGGTGCCGAAATCGTCAAGCGCCAGCCGAACGCCCAGGCTCTTAAGCTCGACCAGCCGCGCGATGATGATCTCGGGATCGTCCGCCACCATGCTTTCGGTCAATTCCAGTTCCAGACAGGACGGCGCCAGGCCTGAACGATCGAGGACGCCTGCAATCAGCTCGACCAGTTCGGGCTGACGGAACTGCAGGGCAGAGACGTTGACCGCAATTGACAAATCTCCATATCCCTCGCGCCTGAGGGTCTCGCCATCCCTGCAAGCTCTGTTGAGCACCCATTCGCCGAGCGGAACGATAAGGCCGCTCTCCTCGGCAATCGGTATGAAATCCGCGGGCGGCAGTAACCCAAGCCTCGGGTGCCGCCAACGCACGAGCGCTTCTATCCCGATGACCGACTGCGTCGGCAGCGAAACCTGGGGCTGGTAGAAGACCTCCAATTCGTCGCATCTGATGGCATCGGCGAGGTCGGACTGCGTCTTCAACCGGCGCTCCGCCTCCCGATTCATTTTTGCCGTGAATACGCAGGATTCGGCTCTACGGTTGGCCTTCGACTGCAGCATGGCCGCATCGGCGCACCGGATCAGGTCGGAGAGTGTCTCGCCGTCTTGCGGATATCTGCTGATTCCCACGCTGGCACGGATGGTGACGCTCTTGCCGGCAACAAGATTGAAATTTGCAAATTCGCTGCGCAAAGTCGCTGCGATGTTTAGCGCGAGCGATTCGGCATCCTGGTCTGCGGGCGCGATCATCACGAATTCATCGCCACCGATCCTGCTCGCGGTGCAGCCTGGATCAATCGAGCGGCGAATGGCGGCGGCAACGGCCCGAAGCACCTCATCGCCGACGAGATGGCCGAATGCCTCGTTGATGGCGCCGAACTTGTCGAGATCGACGAAGATGCAGGCGACCTTGGTGCCGTTGTGCCTGGCGGCCGCAATTTCTTCGGCGGCCCGCGCCTCGAGCAAGGTGCGGTTGGGCAATGCCGTAAGAGAGTCATGGGTTGCGAGCTCCTTGAGCATCGCTTCATTGCTGCGCAGTTTGGCATTGGTCCGGTCCTTGATGCGCAGCACGACGATCAGAACGGCGGCGAACATCAAGATCAGCAACGTGCTGATCGCGCCTGCGGTCAAGTATCTGGCTTTCCGGCCATCGAACTCTTGAAAGACCTCGCGTTCCTCCGCCCCGGTGGCGACGAACAACGGGTAGCCGGGCAATGTCCTGTAGGATACGTACCGCGTGATGCCGTCGGATAGCCCTTTTGCCGCGAAGCGCCCGCTTGGGCTGCCCCGCTGCTGCGCCATCACGTTGGTGCCGCCGAAATCCCGGCCAGGCACATTGAGCGTGCCTACCTGCGCGGCGCGAGCGATGCCGTCGAAGCCGATCAGCGCGATGAAGTCATTGCCGCGGATTCCGAAATTGCGATAGACATTGGTGAAAGCGCTGCCGTTGACCAATACGACGATCAAACCGTCAAAGGTCCCGTTCTCCTTGCTTAGCCGCCGCACGATCGGGACTTCGACGCGAGCGGTGATGCGGGAGGTCACCGGAGCGCCGACGATGAGTTCCGAGGTCGTTTGGCCGACCGCGTCCTTGAAATATTGCCGATCGCTGAAATTGAACTTCTGGACGTTCGGCCCGAGCGTACTTGCGATCAGATCGCCCTTTGCGTCCAATACGCCGACGCTCTGGAAGACGTTGCCGTCGATAATACCGCTCTCCTTGAGCTTGTGAAAACCGGGTTCGGGTCTGTTGTATTTTAGCACCGCCTCCATGACTCGCGTCACGGTGTCGGCGCTTTTCAAAGTGCGCAGGATGAAGTCCTCATAGGCGATGACGATGCCGTCATTGCGGAATTCGGCTTTGTCGATGGCGTTTTGACGCTCGTAGCGCAATTGGCTGGCGATCGCCCACCACATCCCAGCGATGATGGCGAGCGCGCCGACCGCCACAACGAGATAGCTGCAGCACTCGGCGAATTTCGCCATCAAGCGATAGCCCAATCCGACGAAGTCCATCTTCCGAGAAACGTCCGTCATGGCCTCTAGACCGACCGCTTGCAGCAGCATTGAGTATGGGTGTTACGACCAAATTATACCGCTTAATTGCTTAAGCATTTGTCGCGCGCAGCAGACCATCCGGCGGCGCGGTACGCGCAATCGAAGCCATACCATTAGGGAATGGCTAAGTATCCGATCTTCGAAGCGCCTGCATCGGGCGCTTGATAGCTGTGGCAATGCTGATCGACCTGTCGCGCTGCGCCAACCAGTCCGGCCGCACCGCCTGGTTCGCGGACGCTGACAAAGAATGAGTCAAGACCAAAAACCGCCGGCGTTAGTCCTCTCTCATCCTTAACGGGACGATTTCGCGAGCGGGCGCATCGCCTGTGCGATGGCCGCTTTGCTACCGAACCCGTGCACGCCGCCGCTGCGCCGCCTGCTTGACCGGACCGCTCTCGGCAGCGATGCGAACAGATCTGCTGCTGCCGTCGGAGCGGGGCCAACTAGCCTGAATAGCCCGCCACCAGAACGACATCGGACTTTGTGCTCGCGAGCCGCAGCTTCAGGAGAGGTTGGTACTCGGCGCAGTCATAAAAGCCCTGCGCCGCTTCGAGGGACGGAAATTCCAGAACAACCAGCCGGCGGAGCGGCAGGTTGCCTTCGAGATGGCGCAGCTCGCCGCCGCGGACGATGTAGCGGCCGCCATGTTTGGCGATCAGCGGCGTCACCTTCTGCCGGTATTGGTCGAATCCGGCGGCATCGGTCACTTCGAGATTGGCGATCAAATATCCTGGCATTTGACTCTCTCCATCAGGCGACTCTCGCAGCCGTCTATCCGGTCAAGTTGCCGCCCAGCCCGGCCTCAATTTGGCCGCTCCGCATTACTGCGCCTTGATGCCGGCGAATTTGATCACCTTCGCCCATTTCTCAGTGGCGTCGGCGCACAGTTTGCCGAATTGCACCGGCGTCATCGGCTGCGGCTCGATGCCCAGGCCGACCAGGCGCTCCTTCATCTTCGGATCGACGATGATGGCGTTGATCTCCTTGTTGAGCTTATCGATGATGGCCTCGGGCGTATTCCGCGGTGCGCCGACGCCGAGCCAGCCGCTGCCCTCGTAGCCCGGCACGAAATCGCCGATCGGCGGAATGTCCGGCAACGCGCTCATGCGCGCCGCGCTCGTCACGCCGAGGCCGCGCAGCTTGCCGCTGCGCAAATATCCGATCGCCGGCGCCACCGCGACGAAGGCGGTCGGTACCTGTCCGCCGAGCAGATCGGGCATGTAGTTGGACCGGTACGGCACCTGAACCAGATTGAGGCCGGTCATCATCTTGAACAATTCGCCGGCGAGATGCGGCGCGGTGCCGACGCCGGCCGTGGCCACGTTGATCTTGCCCGGATTGGCCTTGGCATAGGCGATGAATTCCGGGACCGTCTTGGCCGGGAACGTCGGGTTGACGGCGAGCACGAACGGCGTGATGCCGATAAAGGCGACCGGCGCGATGTCGCGCAGAAAATCGAAGGTCAGATTCGGATAGAGCGTGGCGTTGACGGAATTGCCCGAAATCTCAAGCAGCAGCGTGTAGCCGTCCGGCGCGGCTCGAACGACCACTTCGGCGCCGATATTGCCGCCGGCGCCGGGCCGGTTTTCGACGACGACGGGCTGGCCCAGCCGCTGCGACAGCAGCGGAGCGATCAGGCGTGCCCCGACATCGGGGGCAAGCCCGGCCGGAAGATCGACGATGATCCGCACCGTGCGCGTCGGGTAATCGTCCGCGCGCGCCGGGCGCGGCAGCGTCGCAAGCCCCGGCAGCGTGGCCGCGACGCCCGCTGCCAGATTGAGAAAGTGCCTGCGTGGAATTGTCATGCCGGTTCCCCGGGTTCGAACTTCGCCGACAATTGCGACGAGCCTAGCCGGGATTCGATGTGAGTGAAATCGGCAAGTGGCGAGTACACCCTGCTTTCGAATTTCGTCGCGATCAATCCCGGCAGCTTGATATCATGCTCGCAAAGCCGGTATCGGCCAATACAGGGAGGATCGCCGTGAAAGTCATTTCCTATCGCCACAAAGGCACGCCCGGCGTCGGCGTGGTGACGGGCGCCGACGGCGTCCTAGCGCTGGCGAAGGCGGCGCCCGACCTGCCCGGTGATCTGCGGCGCGTCCTGGAAGCCGATCCGACGCTCGCGCGCGTGCGCGCTGCGACGGCAGGCAGGGCCGCGGACCTCACCTTCGACGACATCGAGTTCGACCCGGTGATCAGAGAGCCGCACGCGACCTGGGCGCTCGCCCTCAATTACAAACTCCACATTGAAGAAACCAGGCTGACGACATCTCCAGATTATCCGCAAATTTTTCTTCGCATGCCGATTTGTCAGGTCGGGCACAGACAGAAGCTGTGGGCGCCGAACAAGAGGATCGCCGAGGAGTACGACTACGAGGGCGAGCTTGCGGTGATCATCGGCAAGCCCGGCCGCTTCATCAAACGCGACCAGGCTTTCGCGCACGTCGCCGGCTATTCCTGCTACAATGAAGGTTCGGTGCGCGAGTATCAGCGCCAGAACCGTCAATTCGGCTTGGGCAAGAATTTTGAGCGCTCCGGCAGTTTCGGGCCGTGGCTGGTGACGCCGGACGAGTTCGGCGACCCGGCCGACCACACGCTGATCACCCGACTGAACGGCATCGAGCGCCAGCGCGCCAAGATTTCCGGCATGCTGTTCGATGTACCGCGCCTGATCGAATACCTGTCCGAGGGCTACACGCTGCAGCCCGGCGACGTTATCGTCAGCGGCTCGCCGGGCGCGCTGCCGCTGCGGCCGGGTGAAGAGCCGGATAAGCCGCTCGGGCGCGTCGCCGGTCAGCTCCACATGCGACCCGGCGATGTCTGCGAAGTCGACATCGACGGGCTTGGCGTGCTGTCGAATCCGGTGATCGAGGACCCGACGCCCGTGCCGTAGCGCGCCAGTCGACGGCGGCTTCGCATCTTTCGTTTTGGCGCGGCGCCGATTCCAAGCTATGATTGCGACAACGGGCCGCATGCCATGCGTGCGAGCCCGACGCCGGCATGAGGCCGCCTTCCTGCGTGCTCTCAAAGCCGCGACGACAGGGGGAGGATTGCCATGAGTGACATCGCGGCAACGTCTGGCGGGATGGGTGATCGCGGCGACATGCGCCACGTCGTGGCGCGGCTCGAGCGGCTGCCTTATTGTTCGTGGCACCTGAACATGCGGCTGATCATCTGCACCGCATGGTTCTTCGATGCGTTCGAACTCCATCACCATCGCCTACGTGCTGCCGCCGCTGATTGGCACGTGGCATCTCAACCCGCAGCACATCGGTCCGCTGATCGGCATCGGCTTCCTCGGCCAGTTGGTCGGCGCCATCGGTTTTGGTTGGCTTGCCGAACGTTGGGGCCGCCGCCGCTCGATGCTGGCGACGCTTCTTATTTTCTCGCTCGGCGCTTTGGCCTGCGCTGGCGCTCGGAGCTACACCGTTTTGTTCTGGCTGCGATTTGTTCAGGGCATCGGCCTCGGCGGCGAAATTCCGCTGATGGCGGCCTACGTCAACGAGTTCGCCCATGCCGAAGGCCGCGGCCGCTTTTCGCTCAGCGTGCAGGTGCTGTTCTCGATCGGCCTGTTGGCGGTGGCCTTGGTCAGTGTCTATGTGGTCCCGCACTGGGGGTGGCAATGGATGTTCATCATCGGCGCCATCCCGGCGCTGCTGGCAATCCCGCTCCGCAGCATGCTGCCCGAATCGCCGCGCTGGCTCGCCAGCCAAGGCCGTTTTGAGGAAGCCGACCGTGCGCTCGCCCGGATCGAAGACATTGCGGCGCGCGAAGGCAAGCCCGTTCCTGCCTTGCCGGCCGATCTGCCGATGATCGCGGAAGTCAAGCCGCGCATCGCCGATCTGTTCAAGGGCATCTATCTGCGCCGTACCATTTCGGTGTGGCTGATGTGGATCGGCGCCTATTTCGTCTCCTACGGCATTACCGCCTGGATGCCGTCGCTGTTTCGCACTGTCTATCATCTCAACGTCCAGCAATCGCTCAATTACGGTCTGATCAACAGCGGCATCGGTTTGTGCGGCGCGCTATGCGCGGTCTATTTGATCGAGGCCATCGGCCGGCGGCTTATGTTTCTCGTCAGCCTCTCCGGGTGCACCATCGCGCTGCTGGCCTTCGCGTTCCTGCCGCAGCTTTCGGCGGCCGGGACGTTGGCGGTTGCGTCCTGCGGATTCTTCTTTCTCAGTCCGACGCTGCTGGGGCTTGCCACTTACACCGCCGAGATCTATCCGACCCATTTGCGCGCGCTCGGCGGCGGGGTGGCGAGCGCGTGGCAGCGCGGCGCCTCCGTGGTCGGTACGACCGTGGTCGGCTGGGTGCTGCCGTATTACGGCATCAATGCCGTGTTCGTCATGTTCGGGCTGTTCGCGCTGATGGGCGCGATCGTGACTTACTTCTTTGCCATCGAGACCAAGGCACAGGTTCTCGAACGGGTATCACCGGCGATCTAGGAGAACATCATGAACGATGCTTTATCATTGGGCGCGCTGGCTTCGCGCTTCATCGAGACCGAGTCGGTGCCGTGGATCGAGACCGCACCGGGCAACAAGATGAAGGTGATCTATCACGATGCCGAAACCGGCATGCTGACGATCCTGGCGAAGCTGGAGCCCGGCTCCGGCATCCCGGCGCACGTGCATGAAGATCTGGAGCAGACCTTCGTGCTCGAAGGCTCGCTCGTTGACGACGAAGGCGAGTGCACGGCCGGGAATTTCGTCGTCCGCGCCAAAGGCAGCCGCCACGCGCCGACCGCGCCCAATGGCTGCACCATGCTGGTGTTCTTTCTCAAGCCGACGGCGGGGCTGCAGAAAGCCCTGCTCAAGCGCAGCTAGCTCGTTGCGCCAGCCCTCAACACCGGCATGACCTCGGTCCGCGTCCTCGACAGCGACGCCTACGCAAGGCTCCCCGGCGTGAACCTGTGGTTCATCGACACCGGCGGCGATGGCGTGCCGATCGTGCTGCTGCATCCGAACACCGGCAACAGCGAGATCTGGGAGCACCAGATCGCCGGCTTTTCGCGGGCCGGCTATCGCGTCATCGCCTACGACCGCAGGGGCTGGGGCAAGAGCACGGCCGATCCCGCCTCGGGGCCGCAGCCGGGGACGATTGCCGGTGATCTCGAAGCGCTCGCCGACCATTTGAAGCTCGACAAGTTTCATCTGGTCGGCGTCGCCGGCGGCGGCTTCGCGGCCATGGATTATGCAGCCTGGCGCCCGGCGCGCCTGCGCAGCCTCATCATCGGCGCCAGCACCGCGAAGGTCGCGGATCGCGAAATCGCCGAATTCATCGAGCGGATCGCCATTCCCGACATCAGGAAGCACGCTGCGCATTATCGCGAAGTCGGGCCGTCCTATCGCGGCGCCGATTCGGCCGGCGTCGACCGTTGGCTCGAAATCGAGCAGCACTCGCGCCAGCCGGGCGCAGTCGACCAGCCGCTGCGTGTGCCCAACACGTTCGCCAAGATCGAGAGCATCGCCACGCCGACGCTGGTGATCGCCGCCGATGCCGACCTGCTCGCGCCGCCGGGCTTGATGCGAATCTGGGCCACGCACCTGAAGAGTTACGAATGGGCCGTCATCCATGACGCCGGCCACGCCATGGCCTGGGAGCAGCCGGGCGCGTTCAACGAACTTGTATTGGATTTCGTAAGGCGCCACTGACGCCCGGACGGTTTTGTCAGGCCGGTCAAGTGGTCTATCTGCTATGATGCAGTTGAAGCGAAACGGCGGATCGCGGCTTCTTCGCCTTCGCCCCACGGAGCCGCAATGCAGAACATTCCGATCTACGAAGCGCTCGCCCAGGCATTCGTCGCCGAGGGCGTCGATACGCATTTCACGCTGATGGGCGACGGCAACATGCACTGGGTCGCCGCCATGCAGAAATTGCCCGGCGTCAGTACCTATTCGGCGCGCCACGAGCATTGCGCCGCCGCCATGGCGATGGGTTATCATGTCGCGACCGGCAAGGTCGGCGTCGCGTCGGTGACGTGCGGGCCGGGTTTCACCCAGATCATGACCGCGCTGACTACCGCCGCGCGTGGGCGCATTCCGCTTGTGGTGTTTGCCGGCGAAGCGCCGATCAACGCCAAATGGTACAATCAGGCGTTGGACCAGCCGCCGTTCGCCGCGGCCTGCGGCGCGCATTACATTTCCGCGCACAGCACGCGGCGCATGCATCAATACGTCCGCGAGGCGTTTTATCTCGCCCGTCATGAGCGGATGCCGGTCGTGCTCGGCGTGCCTTACGACTTGCAAAAGGAGCCGATGCCGAACCTCGGCGCCTATCAACCGTCCTCGGAGGTGATGCCGCGCACCGAACCTGCGCCGCCGCACCCGCATCAGGTCGCCGCGTTGGTCGAAAAGCTGGCGGCCGCGAAGTGTCCCGTCGTGCTGGCCGGCCGCGGCGCGGTGCTTGCCGGCGCGGCGAAGGACATCGAGGAGGTTGCCGAGCGGTCGGGAGCCCTATTGGCGACGACGCTGCTCGCCCGCGGCATGTTCGATCACAACCCGTTTTCCCTCGGCGTGGCCGGAGGATTTGCCCGCGACATTGCGCGCGAGCTCGGGGCGAAGGCCGATCTCGTGATCGGCTTTGGCACCAGCCTCAACTATTACACCGTTGACGGCGGCGCCATGTTTCCCGAGGCCGAGATCGTACAGGTCGACACCGCGCCGCTTGGGCTTGCGCACGGCATGAAATCCGGCGACCTGCACCTTGCCGCCGACGCCAAGCTTGCGGCCTCGGCGATCGCCGAGAAGCTCCGCGAGCGCGGCGCGAGCGCGGCGACCATCCGTTCGCCCGAACTTGCCCGCCGCATCGCCGAGGAGCCGGCCGATGCAGCGGAATTCGCCGTCGATCCCGGCACGCTCGATCCGCGCCGGGTCATTGCACAGCTCGACTGCGTCATTCCGAAGGATTTCGATTCGGTGAGCGGCTCGGGCCACCAATCCTATTTTCATTCGGTGATGCGCGGCAGGAAGCCCGAGAACTATCACGCCATCCGCGCCTTCGGCGCGATCGGCAGCGGCATCTCCTATGCCATCGGCGTCGCCGCCGCGCGCCGCAATGGGCGCGTTGTTCTGTTCGAGGGCGACGGCAGTTTTCTGATGCACATCCAGGAGCTGGAAATGGTGGCGCGCCACCGGCTCAAACTCCTGTTCTGCATATTCAATGACGGCGCTTTTGGCGCCGAAATCCACAAATTGCGCGCCGACGGCATTGACGATTCTGGCTCGGTGTTCGGCTATACCGACTTTGCGGCGGTCGCCAACAGCTTCGGGCTGCGCGGCCAGAACATCACCGATGTTGGCGAATTGCCGGCTCTGTTCGACGCCTATCAGGCACAGGACAAAGCGGAAGTGTGGAATATCCATGTCTCCGACAAGGTCATCAGCCCGAGCACGCGCCGCACCATGAGCCGCGGCAATGGTATTTTGTGAAGCTCGACAAGAGTTCTTGTTCGCCCAAGGAGGAGTCGCCGTGACAACGAAATCGCTCAGTCTCGAAAGCATGGAAACCCGCGTCGCCCGCTTCAACAAGCTGCAGACCTACCAGACCCAGAATTTTCAGGTGCACGGCATTCCGCCCGGCGCGGTCGAGAAAATAACGGCGCGACGGGTCTATCCGGTGATGGCGCCGGCGGATTACCAGGGCCGCAGCGCCGGCGCGCCGGTCAAGGGGCCGCGCGGCCTGATCGTCAGCATCGCCGAATGCGAGCCGGGAAACGGTCCCGGGCTGCACCGCCATCTCAACACGGTGGAGAATTTCATGTGCCTGTCCGGCCGCTTCGAAATCGCCTGGGGCGACCGCGGCGAGCACACGCTCGTGCTCGAACCGCTCGACATGATTTCGGTGCCGCGCGGCGAGAACCGCAGCTTCCGCAACGTGTCGAACGAACTCGGCCGGCTCCTGGTCATGATCGTGCCGGAGACCGATGAGCAGGCCGATCCGATTTCCTATGCGCGGTCGCTCGCCAACGAAATCGAGAACGAATATGGCAAGATGGCGCTGGAGGGCCTGCAAAAGGTCGGCTTCAAGTTCGAGGATGAGCCGGTCGCTTCCTGACCTGCGCGATCCGACCAAAGACGACAGGCCGCGCTGACGCGGCCCCGCGTTCAGTCTGGTAGCGGCCACCAGCCGCCGCTTCGCCGTTCCAAGAGCGGACTGGCAAACACGGCCTTCAGGTCGAAGTCCGGGAGCGAGTTTCGCCACGCCCGGGTCTGCGCCATGGCGACGATGCCGCCAACGAGGTCGACAGAGAGAAGCGACAGCAATTGCCGCGCCGCAGCCATCGTGGTGCCGCGGGCCACAACATCGTCAACCACAAGCGCGCGGCGGCGTTCGAGGCGTGCCATCACGTTCGGATCGAGATAAAGACGTTTGCCTTCGCCGGGGCTGGTGATGGAAGAGACTGGCACCGATAATTCGTCGCGATACCAGAATTTTCGCGAATAGCCCAAGGCGACGTAGTTGGAAAATCCGAGATAGCGGGCCACCAGCGGCGCCACCGCCAGCCCAAGCGTCGGCAGGCCTACGATCACATCGGGACGCAACGGCCGGGCGAGCTCGGCCATCGCTTCGCTCACCCCCTCGACAACGTTGAACGAGGCTTGAGTCAAAATCAGCGACGCGACCGCGCGATCCTGCCCGCCCGGCAGGACGCGGATCGGCAGCGATAAATATCTATCCGCTGCAACGCGGACCGCGTAGCGGTCGGTATAGGGCGGATCGCCGGTCTCTGGCGGGTCGGAAAAACTCTGCCAAAAACCTTCGGTCGAACTGCCCTTTGCCGCCACCTCCATCGGCTGTTCCGTCACCTGAAATCCGGCTCGGACCGTCGGGACTATGGTTGATCGCGCTCGAGTCGTCCGCCGCCGAACAGGGTCGGCACATAGCGCGGCGCTCCGATCGCGGCCATGAAACGGTGTTTGGTCAGCACCGGATCGAATGCGATCGGCGGCCGCACCACCTCGATATCGGGTGCGGTCGAAAGTACCAGAAGCTGCGGGCCGTCGGTATTCATATCAAGCGCCGAAGCCAGCGCTTCGGGCGTCGCCACGTTCTGCGCCCGAACGATGCCGGCTGAGTGGGCGAGCTGGGCGAGATCGAGTGCCGCATTGGTCAACGGCTGACCGCCCGAGGCGGCGTGAACGCCGTTCTGGATGAGCAGCACGGTGAGATTGGCCGGCTTCACCGCGCCGACAGTCACCAATGCACCCATGTGCATGAGCGTCGCGCCATCGCCTTCGACCACGACAACGCGCCGCGCCGGCTGCGCCACCGCAAGGCCGAGCGCGAGCGGCAGCGCCAGCCCCATCGAGTCCTCGAGGTAGAAATTCTCCGGCGTGTGGTGCATGGCGGCCCACAGATAGGACGCGTTGCCCAGCGCGGTGACGACGAGCGTTTGCGGCGGCAGCACGTTCGCCAGCACCGTGTAGTAATCGGCTCGGCTCGGCCGTGTTTCGTTCACCATTGGATGTCCTCGCGCGACAACAGCAGCGCGAACGGGGCCGACGCTTCCTCCGCATAGGTTGCCGCCGTCTCGACCTGCGGGCCGATCGGCCGGTTGCGTTCGGCGCGCGCGTGGGCGACGCCGAGGCCCTTGAGCACCGGCTCCGTCGCGCGGCCCTTGGGGATATGATAGAAGACCGGGTCTTCCGCCGTGCCGCGATACGACACCAGGATCAAAAGCGGCAACTGATAGCGCTGGGCCAGTGTGACCATGCCGGCGCCCATGCTGAGCAGCCCCGCATTCTGAACAAACAAAGCCGTGCGCACGCCGCCGAGCCGGGCGCCGCAGGCGATCGCCAGCGCTTCCTCTTCGTGCGTGGCACGAACAAGCCGCATCGTCGCATCGCGTTCGATGCGCACCAGGATCTCGCCTAGCCAACTGTCGGGGACTGCAACCGCCGCGCCGAAACCGAGCCGCTTCAAGCTGTCGAGCAGTTCGGACGGCCGGTGCGAAACTGGCGGCTGCGGACTCGACGCACTCATCGTTCATCTCCCCCGCATTTGGCGCGGCGGCAGGCCGCTTACCGCCGGCGATCAGTCGGCCGTCCAGGGCTGCAAATCCGCATCGTGCCGCCCCAGCCTGGTGCGGCGATGGTAGGCAAGCCCGCCGCTATTGTCGACCCGCACCGACTGGGGCACAATGCGTCGCCGGCAACATGGAATGAGGACGAAGGCTCGGCGGGGCGGCAATGCCGCAGAGCCGCGCGCCGTTGCGGGTCGCATCCAAGGCACCTATTCAAGGCACGTATTCAAGGGAGCTGAACATGAAACGTTTGTTGTTGGCGCTGTTTGCCCTTGCCATCGCGGTACCGGCGCAGGCGCAGCAGAAACTCGTCGTCAGCATCTGGGGCGGCAGCTGGCGCGATCTGGTGCGCGATACGGTGGCCAAGAAATTCACCCAGGAAACCGGCGTGCCGGTCGAGTTCATTACCGGCGGCACCATCGACCGTCTCAACAAGGCAAGAACTCGCCAAGGGCAATCCGGAAAGCGACATCACTTTCACGACGTCGCATGTCGGTTGGATCTACGTCGACAGCGGGCTGTTCGAGAAGCTCGATATGAGCAAGATTCCGAACGCCAAGTATCTGGTCGACGAGGCGCGCTTCAGTCCCTACCATCTCGGCGCCTGGGCCTACATCTATACTATCGGCTACCGCACCGATCTGATAAAAGACATCAAGTTCGACAGCTGGAACGATCTTTGGAACCCTGAGCTGAAGGGCAAGATCGCCGCGCCCGATTTCGATCCGAGCCATCTCATCGTCGTCGCCGCCATCCTGTCCGGCGGCGACGCCGAGCACTGGCAGAAGGGCGAGGCCAAGCTGAAGGCGCTCAAGCCCAACTTCAAGGCGTTCTACACCAACGACGCCAACAGCCAGCAATTGCTGGCGAGCGGCGAAACCCCGGTGCAGGACGTGCTGTCGATGAACGCGTATTACATGATCGGGCAGGGCGTTCCGCTCAAGGTGGTGATTCCCAAGGAGGGCGGCGTCCTCGGCGTCGATGCCGCCGCCATCATGAGCGGTTCCAAGCACGCCGATCTCGCCTACAAGTTCATCAATACGCTGTACGAGCCGGGCGTGCAGGCGGAAATCGCCAAGGAGAAGAAGGGCAGTCCGGTGGTGACCGATGCCAAGCTCGATCCCGATCTTGCCAAGCTGCCCGGCGTCTTTACCACGGTGGCGCAGTGGAAACAGCAGATCAACATCGATCCCAAGCTGCGTGCCGAGAAGCTGCCGGAATGGCGCAAGTGGTTCGCTGAAAACATCATGAACTGACGCGAGCGCGGCCGCGGGCGATTGCGCTCGCGGCCGCACTGGCCGTCTCGTGAGAAGTCAGCCGTTCCTTCGCTCCTTCGTAACGCCCGCCGCGCTCTGCGCGCTGGTTTACGTCGCAGCAATGGCGACGGTGCTGCAATTCAGCGTCCGCGCCTATATTCCCGGCTCGCTCAATCCGGGCGGACTGACGCTGGCGAATTTCGCCGCCATGCTCAAGCCGCTCTACGCCCGGGTCTTTCTCGACACGGTGTGGATCTGCTTTGTCACGGCGCTCTGCACGCTGATCGTCGGCTATCCGTTGGCCTATGCTTTGGTGCATGTGCGGCATCCGCTGTTGAAGTCGGCGATCCTGATTACCGTCATCACCCCGCTGTTTCTCGGCGAAGTGGTGCGCACCTATTCGTGGATCATCGTGTTCGGCAATAACGGCTTCATCAATTCGGTGCTGCTCGGTCTGGCGCTGATCGACAAGCCGGTTCAGTTCATGTTCACGACTTTTGCCGTCGTTGTTGCGCTGGTGCACGTGACCATCCCGGTAATGGTGATCATGCTGGCGGCAGGCCTCGCCCATATCGACCGCGATTATGTCAAGGCGGCCGAGAGTCTCGGCGCCGGACCGGTGCGGTCATTTCTGACGGTGACCTTGCCGCTGTCGATGCCCGGCATCATCGCCGGGGTGACCACGTCCTTCGCCTGGACTTTCAGCGCCTTCGCGACCCCGCAATTGATCGGCGGCGGAAAGGTCAACATGATCTCGAATCTCGTCTATCAGCTCGGCTTCGCCAGCTTCAATTTCCCGTTCGCCGCGAGCCTCTGCGTCGCCGGCCTCGTGCTGACCGTCGTCGCGGTGGCGCTGCTGCGGCTGGCGGCGCGGCCGCTTGAAAAGCTCGGACCGTACTGAGATGCCGCGCTCGCGTTTCCAGCGACTGCTCGCGCTGTGCGGAGCGTTCGTCGTCCTTGCGATTCTATCGTTCCTCATGCTTCCGGTGCTCGTCGTCACGATGGCGGCCTTCAACGGCAAGGCGCTGTTGTCGTTTCCGCCGCAGGAGCTGTCGCTGCGCTGGTTCGTCAACGCGATCCACTATCCGGATTTTCAGGAGGGTTTGCGCAACAGCCTCATCGTGACGCCGTGGGCCGCGAGCATCGCGCTCGTGATCGGCGCAGCCTTCGCGCTCGCGATCGATCGCTACCGGTTCCGCTTCAAGAGCCTGCTCGAAGCCGTGCTGATCTCGCCGCTGTTCGTGCCTCACTTCACGGTCGGGCTTGGTTTTCTGATTCTTGCATTTCAGGTCAGCCTGGTGAACACCTATGCTGTGGTCATCGTCTGCCATGTCGTCCTGGTGCTGCCGTTCGTGCTGCGCAGCGTCTACGTGTCGTTGCGCAATCTCGACCGCAGGCTCGAACTGGTGGCGGCGAGTCTCGGCGCCCCGCCGCAACGCGTCTTGGTTACGGTGACGCTGCCGCTATTGCTGCCGGGCCTGGTCAGCGGCTGGCTGTTCGCCGCGATCCTATCGTTCAACGAATTCACCGCCTCGCTGTTCGTGACCGGCCAACCCACCAAGACGCTCCCGGTCGCGATGTACGATTATGTGCGCGAATATGCCGATCCCTCGATGGCCGCGCTGTCGGTGATGTATATCGTCGGCATCGCGGTCCTGCTGACGATCGCCAACGCCTTTCTCGGCCTCGGCAAGGTTCTCAATGTCGAGCACGGTCGCTGACACGAAGCCGAAATCCGGCGTGACCGGCGGCGACGGCGACGCCGCTATTGCCGTGCGCTTCGACAACGTCGTCAAGCAATTCGGCGAAGTGGCGGCGCTGCGCGACGTATCGCTTGCGGTCCGGCGCGGCGAGCTCATGACTTTGCTCGGTCCGTCGGGCTGCGGCAAGACGACGTTGCTCAATCTGGTCGCCGGCTTCTTCAGTCCGGATGGCGGCCGCATTCTGATCGACGGCGAACTCGTCAACAACGTGCCGACCTACAAACGCGAGATCGGTATGATGTTTCAGAGCTACGCATTGTTTCCGCACATGAACGTGGCGGCCAACGTGGCCTACGGCCTCAAGATGCGTCGCCTGCCCAAGCGCGACATCGTCCGCCGGGTGGACGAGGCGCTGGCGCTGGTGAAGCTTTCCGGCTTGGAGGAGCGGCGGCCGCGGCAGCTTTCGGGCGGACAGCAGCAGCGCGTTGCGCTCGCCCGCGCGCTGGTCATCAATCCCAAAGTGCTGCTGCTCGACGAGCCGTTTTCCGCGCTCGACAAGAACCTGCGCGCCTCGATGCAGGTGGAACTGCGCGACATACAGCGCAGCCTGGGCGTGACCACGATCTTCGTCACTCACGACCAGAGCGAAGCCTTGAGTCTGTCCGACCGTATCGCCATCATGTCGGAGGGCCGCATCCGTCAGGTCGGCGCGCCGGAAGAAGTTTACGCCAAACCGTGCGAGCGCTTCGTCGCATCCTTCGTCGGCGACGCCAACGTGTTGCGCGGCCGGCTCGAACGCATCGACGGCGCGCAGGCCACGGTCACTGTGGGCGCCGTACAGATCATGGTGCCGTCCGGCCCGCTCGCAGCGGTGGCAGCGTCTGCGCCGGTCGATCTATTCGTTCGGCCCGAACAGCTTCGGCTCGCCGCTGCAGGCGAGCCTTGCGCCAGCAGCGGCACCATCGTCGCCCGGGTGTATCAGGGCGGCCATGTCGACCTCTATATCGAGTGCGCCGATTCAGCCCGCGGCCGGCTGCTGGTGCGGCTGTCGGGACTTCAAGACATGAAAGCCTGGTCCATCGGCGCCCACGTCGGACTTTCGGTCGCCGCCGAAGCCATGGCCTTCGCGGTGGATTAGAACGGCGCGTCATGCGGCGCCGCGATCGAGCGGAAGGCGATTACGCGGCCGTGGCGTATCAGGCACTGCGATCGAGCAATTCGATCGACACGCCTTCGGGCGCGCGGATGAAACAGACGCGCACACCGGGCCGCACCGTGGTCGGCTCGCGGGTGAACTCGACGCCCTTGGCCTTAAGCTCGGCGGCGATGGCGTCGATGCCGCTCACCGAAAGCCCGAAATGATCGAGGCCGCGGTATGGAATGGCCGGCGCGGCGTTGGTGCCGTCGCCGTCGGCCACCGGCGCGATGAATATGTTGGCGCCGCCAATCTTCAGATCGATCCGCGGCTTGCCCTGCTGCATGGTGCGGATGATCTCGGCACCGAGGTTTTTCTCGAACCACTGCGCCATTGCTTCGGGATTGGTGGTGCGCAGGTGGATGTGGTCCCAGACAAATTTTGCCATGACGTTCTCCTGTTGCATCGTGAACGATGAGAATCACTTTACCGTTCTGCAGCTCTGAGGCCGCGATCGGCCTTCGCCGAGCTTCTGAATTCCTCAGCCGGGAATGAACCGAAAGCTCACGCCTTGACCTTCTCGTCCTCGACGGCGCGCCCGACGGCCGGCCGTTTGAGCATGCGGTCCTTGAACGCCGTGTAGTTTTTCAGCTCCGCCATCGGCAGCTCGCGCCGCAGGCCCCAGGTGTAGAAGACGAAGCCATAAGGATCGAGTACGGAATAGTCGTCGGAGAACCATTCGCGGTTCGCCAGCATGCCGTTGATCTGCTGCAAATAGCCGTGGAAGGTTTTCAGGCCCATTTCCTTGATCGCGGGGAAGGCCGAGCTGTCGGACGTATAGCGTTCGGGGCGGCCGACGTGAGCGTGGGCCGGGTGCACACTGGACGCAAAGAAGCCAATGAGCGAGAGCGCCTTCGCCTCGCCAAGCGCGTCATTGGGCCACAGACCGAAGCGCTTGCCCAGATACGGCAGAATGGCGGTGTTCTCGGTCAAAGGCTCGCCACTGTCGAGGCGCAGCACCGGCACCCGGCCCAGCGGGTTCATTTTGAGGTAGGCTTCGGTGCGTTGCTCGCCTTTGGCGAGATCGACTTTCATACCCTCGTAGGCCTCGCCGCTCTCCTCGAGCACAATGTGCGCGGCCATCGAGCAGGCGCCGGGGCCGTAAAAAAGCGTCAACATGTCGAGACTCTCCCTGCAAAAGGCTGCCGGCGCCGATCTCGAGTAAAACCGGCTGCCGGTGAAACAGCACACCGACTATAGCGGATGCAGCCGCCGGAGGTAATCGCACCCGGCTCGGGCTGCCGTGGCAGGCCCTGCGTGCCTCGGTTAATGTTGACTTCGCGGCGCAGAAGTTTCCGAATAGGGCCGGGGAGAAACGCATGATCAAGAAATTCCATGTCCTCTATGTCGGCCAGATCGAGCTCGACAATGTGGGCCTCGACGGCACCCCGGCGAACGATCGCCGCTATTCCGACGAACGCTTGCGCGAGGCCTTTTTCACGGCGCGTGATGTCGCGCAGCTTATGGACGAACTCGGTTTTGACGTGTTGTGGACTGCCGAGCATCACTTCCAGCGCGAGGGCTACGAGGTCTTCCCGAATCTGATCCAGCTCGGGCTCTGGCTCGCCACCCAGACCAGGCGGTTGAAGCTCGGCTGTGCCTTCAACGTGCTGCCGATGTGGCACCCGATCCGGCTCGCCGAGGACTACGCCATGGCCGACATCGTCACCGACGGCCGCATCATCATGGGCGTCGGCCGCGGCTACCACAGCCGCGAAGTCGAGACCTTCGGCGCGCCGCTCCTTGACGCCGAAAAGAACCGCGAATTGTTCGAGGAACAGTTGCGCCTGCTCTTGACCTGCTTCAACGAACCTTCGTTCCACTTCAAGGGTAAATACTACGAATGCCCGCCGCCGGTGGATTATCGCGGCTATAAACTCAAGGACATCACGCTAATACCGCGGCCGAAGCATCTGCCGGTCGAGATCTGGATGCCGATCGCCAGCGGCAAGACCATCGAATTGATGGCGCAGTACGGGCTCAAAGCGATGGTGACGCTGAACGGCGAGAAAATCCTCGACGACGTGGTGCGCGCCTATCATGCCGCCTGCGGCAAGCACGGCCGCGACAAGCGGCTCGGCGAGGACGTGATCTGGGGCGCCGGCGTCTATCTTGCCGACAGCAAGGACGAGGCGATCCGCCGGCTCGAGCCGGCGCACGACGAGCGCTTCAAGTGGTTTGCGCCGTTCGGCTTCGTGCGCTACGCCGACGAGCACGGCCGCACCTGGGGCTCGCCCGGCGCGCCGACCACCGTGCCCAAACTCACAGACGGCGTAAAGCAGAAGGCGTGGTTCTGCGGTCCGCCGGCCGAGGTGATCGACGGCATCAAGTCGGTCGCGGCGAAATATCCGGGGCTCGAGCACTTCATGATCCACTGGGCCGAGGGGCTCGGGCCCAAAGAATTCAAAGAACAGCTGCGCTGGTTCGCCAAGGACGTGATGCCGGCGCTGCGGTCGTAGAACCGCGTCATTCGCCGGCCGGCCCGACGGGGAGGGAAGAAATCCTGATGAGCACAGATCCGGTCAAGCTCGGGATTGTCGGATTGGGTCGCTGGGCCAAGGTTTTGGCCAGAGCCGCCAAAAACTCCGATCGGCTCACGATCGTCGCCGGTTACAGCCGATCGGAAGACAATCGCCAAAGCTTTGCGCGCGACATGGCCGTGCCCGCTGTGCCCGATCTGAAAGCGATGCTCGCCGACCCGCAGATCGAGGGCGTGATCCTGACCGTGCCCAACGAGCAGCATCTGCCGCTGGCGCGCCAAGTCGCGATGGCGAAAAAGCACGTCTATACCGAAAAGCCGATCGCCGCGACCTTGGCGGACGGGCTGCAGGTCGAAGCGCTGGAAAGCCGCTACGGCGTCACCGTCACGGTCGGCCACAGCGCCCGGCTGATGGCGGGCATCCGCAAGATTCGCGAGGCCATCGATGCGGGCGAGCTTGGCCGCGTCGCCTTCATGGAGGCGAATTGTTCCAACCAGCGGGCGCTCGAACTGACGCCGCAGACCTGGCGCTGGTACAGAGACCGTGCTCCGGGCGGTCCGCTGTCGCAGCTCGCCATCCACCAATTCGACGTGCTGCATTTTCTCGGCGGCGAGATCGTCGAGGCGAGTTCGATCGCGTCGAAGCTGTCGCCGGTCGGCGCCGAGGTCGACGATCAGTCGATGACGCTGCTCAAGTTTGCCGACGGCAAAGTGGGCTATGTCGGGTCGTGCTGGACCTCGCCCGGAATTTTCGCCGTGCGCGTGTTCGGCTCCAAGGGCCTCATGCATTACGAGATCGATTTCGGCACCTGGGACACGCCGCATAAGCTGCACGAAAGCTCGACGCTCTACATCCAGCGTGGCAATGACGGCTATGCCAAGCGCGAAGTCTTGGCGGTGCCGGCGAGCGACATGTTCCGCATCGAACTGGAAATGTTTGCCGCGAGTTGCCGCTCGGGCAAAGCCAACGAGCTTTCGGCGCGCAACGCCAACATCGCGGTGGCGGTCGTAAACGCGGCGCTGCGCTCGATCGAGCGGCGCGCCGAACTGGTGGCGGTCGCCGGCATGATCGCCGAGGCGGAACGCGCGGAGGGCGTGCGCGATGTTGCCTAGCCGTCATTTCATCGAGCTGACGCAGCCGGAAATCGCAGCGCGACAGCCGCACGCCGCCTGAGCGGCGGGGGAGGAGAGGGAATGCCCAAAGCGCCGAAATACTTCATGTACTTTCCCGGCAATTACCGCTGGTCGGCGGCGTTCGTGAACATGCTGGGCACGGCGCCGTTCGGCGGCGTCGACATCAGCGAATTGCACGCCATCGGGCGCCTGCTCGAAGGCAAGAGCGGCGACGACGATGAGGCCTGGTTCGACGCCTGCGCCAAGGTCGCCGACACGGTGCGCGGCCACGCCGAGGAGTTTCGCAGCGAGCGACACGATACGGCCGCGGCGTCGTTCTATCTGCGCGCCTGCCACTACTATCAGATGGGCGAACGCTTCCGCACGCCGAAGGATGCCGGCGCGCTCGGCGTCTTCCGCACGGCCGTCGAGTGCTTCCAACAATTTGTCGCGCTGTGCGGCCGCGACATCGAGATCGTCGACGTTCCGTTCGAAGGCAAAAAGCTGCCCGGCTATTTCGTGCCTGCTCGGAACACCAGGTCGGCGCGTCCCCCCTGCATGGTGTTCTTCGACGGCCTCGACATTACCAAGGAAATTCAGTTTTTACGCGGCGTTCCCGACTTGGTCGGCCGCGGCATTTCGGTTCTCGTCATGGATGGTCCCGGCACCGGCGAGGCGATCCGGTTCCGCGGCATGGTGCTGCGCCACGATTACGAGAAGGCCGGCAGCGCCTGCATCGATTATCTGGAAACGCGCAATGATGTCGATGCCAAACGAATCGGCATCGTCGCCATCAGCCTCGGCGGCTATTACGCGCCACGTTGCGCGTCGTTCGATCAGCGCTTTGCCGCCTGCATCGCCTGGGGCGCGATCTGGGACTATTACGGCACCTGGAAGAAGCGCATCGATTTAGGCTTCAAGGCGTCGATGTCGGTGCCGGGCCAGCATATCATGTGGATTCTCGGTGTCGATTCGCTCGATGCGGCGCTGAAGAAGCTCGAGCCGTTCCGGCTCGACGGCGTGGTGCAAAACATGCGCTGCCCGTTCCTCGTCGTGCACGGCGAAGACGACGAGCAAATCCCGCTGCAAGACGCTCAGGCGCTCTACGACGCCAGCGGCTCGGTCGACAAGACCTTGCGCGTCTTCACCGCCGAGGAAGGCGGCGCGCAGCACTGCCAGCGCGACTATCTCTCGCTCGGCACCGCCATCATGTGGAACTGGCTGGAAGATAAATTGCTGCGACGGTGATGCCGCTCCGTCTCGGCGTTTGTGGCGAGAGGGTTGCGCTTAGCAGATGCCGCTATGGCCCCTGCGCAGGGGCAGTTGCGCGACTATCGCTCGGTCGGCGTTACGCGATCGTGGCGATGGTCGTGCTCGTGGCCGTGGTCGTGCCCACGATCATGGCCGTGCTCGTGGCCGTGCGCATGGCCGTGCTCGTGCCCATGATCATGCGCGTGGTCATGATCATGATCGTGATGATGCAGGCGCTGGCGCGGGCGCGGGCCGCGCGGATCTTCTGAGAACACCAGCGATTTGATTGTTACCGGCACAGTATATGACGGCATGCGGATGCGGCCGAGGTCGATGTAGTCGAAGTCCCACAGCACCACGCCGTCGATCACCAACAGCTCGCTGTCGACGCCGAGTTCGTCGCGCAGGATGTGACCGAGCGTCTGCGCCACGTCGCCGTCGAGCATGATGAAGACCGGCTGTTTTTTGGCGAGTCGGTCGGCCAGTCCGTTTTTGATGCCTTGGCCGAACGCCGACAGTCGCTGGTGGGTCGGCATGCCGGTCCAGCGCAAGGCGAGCGCGGTCTCGCGGTCGCTGTCGTCGAGATCGAAGGCGGTAATGTGGGCACGGATGGCCGCGGCAAGCTTGTCCGGATCGATGGTGTCGCCGGCCTCGAACGGCGGCTGCAGCACCTGCAGATTGCGGCGCGGCAACAGCGTGCCGGGCGACGAAATGTAGCTGGTATTACCGGACAGTGCTGCACCGAATATTCGGAGGCGCCAAGCGCGGTGGCGCGGATGCATTCGCCGGCTGGCAGCACCGGCCAGGGGAATGCGCCGGCCTCGATGCGGGCGCTTATGGCGCGGCCGAGCAGGGGACCCATGTCGCCGAAATCGCGGTCTTCGCGCTGATAGACGTACTCGCCGACGCCGCCGGAGAACATGATGCCGTCGATGCGGCCGAGATCGGCAATCGGATCGGTCAGATAAAGGTGCGCGACATCGGGCGGCATCGGCCGCGCCACGACCGCCGCCACCAGCGTATCGGCCATCACGTCGGCAACCTTCTGCATGTCGGCGGGGTCTATCGCATCGCCGCGGTTCCAGGAGAAGCCCGCGCGCTTGGCGTGATATTTTCCGGCCGGATCGAGCCGTACGATCTTGTCGCCTTCGACCACCTGCAGGCGGCCGCCGATATGGACGGCCGCAGTGGCGATGACCTTGCCTTTTTCGACGAGGGCGAGCTTGGTGGTGCCGCCGCCGATGTCGATGTTGAGCATGCGCTTGTTGTCGTCGCTGGAGACCCGCGCGGCGCCGGAGCCGTAGGCCGCGAGCATGGATTCCATGTGATGGCCGGCGGTGGCGGTGACGAATTCGCCGCCCTGTTCCGACAGAATCGCGGCGATGCCTTGGGCGTTCTCGCGGCGCAGCGCCTCGCCGGTGAGGATCACCACGCCAGTATCAATATTGTCGGGATGCAGGCCGGCGGCGTTGTAGGCGTCATCGATGATGGCGCCGAGCTTTTCGTCCGCGATCCGTTCCTCGCTCTGATAGGGCGTGAGCGCGACCGGCGACTGGAACAGCGTCTCCCGGGACACGACGTAATAGCGGCTGGTCAAATCCTCGGCGAGGCGGCGCAGGTGGACGCGCGAGAAGATGACCTGCGTGCCCGCGGAGCCGATATCGATGCCGACCGTGGTCAGCGATACATTGTCCTGGCGCCAGAGCGGATTGTCTTGCAGCGGAATGTCGTCGTCTTCGAAATCGTAATCGTGGTCATGATCATGGTCCGCATCGTCGCCGTGCTCGTGCACGAAGTTTTGACCCAAAAGGTGATCAGCGAGCGTGTGGCCTGTGGTTTTCTTCTCATCGGCGTCGTCGGACATTTCCTGTTCCTTGCTTCGCGCTGGGTTGGCTGCGGACTTTATTCTCGCTCGGGCGGCTTCGCGTCAATGTCCTCTTGCCTGCGGCCGCTCGCCCGTTCGTTGCCGCGAAAGCGACCCGGCATCGGCCCGGGCATATGAAGCGGTTCAAACCGCCGCGATCCGCGGAAATAAGCCGTTGGTGTCAGATGGTTATGGTTGGCGTCGATTTCCACGGGGCCGGTTCGGCCGAATCAGCGCAAGGCGTAACGTGCCTCGTTCGCGCCCCTTCGCGCATGGCCGCAATGATCCACCATCTTATCTACGCGCCTGATTTCGGGCCATCAGAAACCGGCGCGAAAGCGGACCATGACGACAATCATGGCTATCTGCATCGCTCCCTGCATGGCGATCGCGTAGAAATACCAATTCATCCAGGAGCCGATTTTGCTCAGGTCGGGGCTCGGTTTTTGCAGTTCGAGACAAACCAGCACATTGACCGGGGTAAGGAATCCGAGACCTTGAATCGTCAGCAGGGTGAGTAGCACAAGCGACGCCGCGACCCAAGCAAAAGCCGGCCAGTCCAACGCCGTGTAGCCGAGCTGCACCGCCAGGAACCAGCCTGTGGTCCCCGAGATAATGGAAACGGTCGGCATCAGGATCAGGGTCCGCGGCGTCAGTCGCCGCGCGATCGCCGCACGGATCGATATATCGACGCGCCGCAGGATCGGGCCCAGCACAAATCCCATGAACAGGTCAATGCCGGTCCACAACAGACTGGACAGGACGTGAATGAAGTCCAGAAACCAGAAATTGCCGATGGTAATAGCGCAGGCCATTACGGCGAGGGCCGCGAACGCCGACCAGACGTAACGCCAGCGGATAAGGCCCTTCTGCGCGTCTGCAGTCGCTACTGTCATGCTACGGCTCCGCGGCGCCGATTGCCTCAGTGAACGAGCAAGACCGGGCTGTCGGCGGCGCCCAGAAACGTGTTGGTGCAGCCGCCGGAGATGACTTCGCTGATGCGGCTGCGACTGTAGCCGCCCATGACGACGACATCAGGCCCACACTCTTTTGCAGTCGAAGATAAAACGTCGGCGACCGCCCGGCCGTGCGCGGCCAGGCACCTCGTGCTCGCCATCGACGCCACGCGCCGGTACCAGGATCGTTCTCATGGCGCAAATTCCGACCCGACTGGAATTCAAATAGCAGATTTGCGAAAACTGCCTTTGATATGCGTCAATGAATGCACGGCGGGGGCCCCTGGATTGGAGAAGCTGCCATGACTGCGAACGGTCTGACTACGGTGCCGAGCGCGCACAGCGTCAAGGACACGATCGACCGCCTCGAAGCGGACGTGAGAGCCAAGGGCATGACGGTGTTTGCCCGCATCGATCATGCCGCTGGCGCGAAAGCTGCCGGGATGGCGCTGCGGCCGACCGAGCTTTTGATTTTCGGCAACGCTCGCGGCGGCACGCCGCTGATGCAGGCCGATCAGACCATGGGCATCGACCTGCCGTTGAAGGCGTTGGCGTGGGAAGATCAGAATAAGAAAGTCTGGCTGTCCTACAACGAGCCGGCATGGCTGGCCGATCGCCATGGTGTCGGCGGCATGGTCAGCGATCCGACACAGCGCATGGGTGCAGCGCTTGCGGCTTTGGCCAAGGCCGCCGGCGCCTGACATCAGCCGGCCGGCGTCACGCTGACCGACGCTTCCATCCGCTGGCCGCCGGAGCCGAGGATCACGCCGTCCACCGGCGCGACGTCGGTATAATCCCGTCCGATCGCGAGCGTGACGTGCTCATCGCGCGCGAGGACGGCATTGGTGGGATCGAGGCCAACCCATCCGGCCCCCCTCCCGACCCTCCCCGGCTCGCGGAGGAGGGTGGGGAGGGGGTCGCCGCACCACAACAGCACCCAGGCGTGCATCGCCTCGCTGCCCTGCAACCGCGCCGCATCGGTCTGCGGTGCCGAACGCAGATAGCCGCTGACGTAAGCCGCGGGCAGGCCGATGCTGCGCAGCCCGGAAATCATAATATGCGCGAAATCTTGGCAGACGCCGCGGCGCAGGGCGAACGACATTGGCGGTGTGGTCGTCACCGTGGTGGCGCCGATCTCGTAGACGATGTCGGCCTTCAGGCGGCCGCTCAGTTCACTCGCCGCCTCCAGGATGGGACGGCCGGGCGGGAAACTCGCGCGCGTATAGTCGCGGATTTCGGGATCGAGCGAGACCATGCGGCTCGGAAATAGAAAATGCGCCGGCGACAAAGGCCCGATGTCGCTCGACGCGAAGGCCTGTTCACGAACCGCCTCCCAGGGCAGCGTCGACGCAGGGGAAGGCTCGGAGACGAGAATCCACCGCGATGCGCGCCGCGAGCTTGACCGTCAGCATCTGGTGCGGCTGTTCGATTTCGATCCAGGTCAGGCGGTTGCCGAAGAAGTCCTGGCCCTCGCGGCGGTGCATCGGCTCGGGCGCGATCTGCAGTGCGGCGAGATGCACGCGCTGGCCGTCGCGATGGACCGGCGTGAGGCGCAGCACGTGATGGGCGTGCGCCACCGGCGACGCGTAGCTGCAGGTGGTCGTCTGGCGCACGTCGTAGATCACGCCAGCGCCTCCGACTCAAAATCGGAGCGCTCGTTGCTGGTGAGATACGCGGCGCTGACGGCATCCGACAATTTCATCAGTCCATGCTCGATATCGAGGATGAGCGCTTCGTTGATGGCGGCGGCTTCGGCGGTGCGCAGGCGCGTTGCGATCGCAGCCGCGATCTGCTGCACCGGCGACAGGCGGCCGCCGGCGCTGCGCTTCGGCAGCGCGCCCAGATGGCTCTCGATGCGATCGAGCTGGAACACAACTGAGCGGGGATTGTTCGGATCGAGCATGACGAGGTCAACGGCGGGAGCGAGCGCGGCGACCATCAAATAGCGCTGCCGGTAGGTGATCTGGCTGTCGGCGAGTTCGAGCAGCACGTCGAGCCCGCCTTCGACCGTGTCGCCGTAGGCGAATGCGCGCACCAGCCGACAGGTCACCACCGCCCGTTCGATGCGGCGGCCGAGTTCGAGGAAGCGCCAGCCGGCGCGCTGGTTCATGTTCTCTTGCGCCAGTCCGGACATGGCCGCAAAGATCCGCAGCGCGGCATCCACGCGCTCGGTCATGGCGGTCTCGGCGGGACCGATCGGCAGCGGCGCGCCGATCAGCGTCGAGAGGTCGCTGATGGCGCGCCAAGCGTCTGGCGAGAAGCGGTCGCGTATAACGGATGCGGCCGATCGTGCGGCGCCGACGAGATAGGGCAACGAGCCTTCGAGGTCCGCGCGCGTCAGGGCGGCACGTGCCATCAAGGAGGCCGACGCCTGTCTGGTGTCGTCGGCAAGCGCGCCCCAGGCGGTGAGCAGCGCGTCGATGCGGGCAATCACTGGCGCGGCTGCATCGTCGACCTCGGCGATGCGATTGATCATGGCGCGAATGAGCCGCACCGTCGCCTCGGCCCGTTCCACATATCGCCCGACCCAAAACAGATTGTCGGCGGCGCGGCTCGGCAGTAGACCGGCGGCGCGCTGCACAATTATCCGTTCAGGGTGCGGCAACAGCGTGACTTCGCCGACCGGACCGCGCGCGAGCACCCAGGCATCGGCGGTGGCGGCGCCGCGCTGCAGGCTCACGGCGCGCGCGTCGGCATGCGCGGCGATGCGCACGAAGCCGCCGGGCATCACCTGCCACCGCTCGCCGAGCTTGGCGAGGAACAAGCGCAAGGTGAACGGCCGCGGCTGCAAGCGGCCGTCGCGCCAGACCGGCATACTCGACAGCGTAACCGCTTCCTGCGCGACATAATCGACGCCGCGATCGCGGATCGCCCGCACAAGCTCGTCGCGCTGTTTGGCGTCAAGCCTGGCGCCCAGGACTTCGCCGGCGAGTTGCAGCGCAGGCATCGAATCGCCGAACGCCGCCGCAATCACCATGGCGGCGAGTTTTTCGATCATTTCGTCGCGCGTGTCGGCATGGCCGAGCCACCATGTCGCGATATTCGGCATTTTCAGGTCGGCGCCGAGCACGATGGGCGCCAAGGCCGGCAGGAATGCCAGCATGGCGCGCGCTTCGACCAGACCGGCGCCGAGCGAATTGATGATGGTGATTTTGTTGTCGCGCACCGCCTGGATCAGGCCGGCGACGCCGAGGCGCGACGCGGCGTTGAGTTCGAGCGGATCGGCGAAATCGGCGTCGATCCGCCGCAACAGCACTTCGGTGCGGCGCAAGCCCGCGACCGTGCGGATGAAGACGCCGTCATCGCGCACGATCAAATCCTCGCCCTCGACCAGCAAGAGGCCGAGGTAGCGCGCCAGATAGGCGTGCTCGAAATAAGTCTCGTTCATCGGCCCGGGCGTGAGCAGGCAAAGGCGGGCGTCGTCCTGGCGGTTGAGCGCGAACAACTCGGCCTGCAATGCCTGGAAGAACGGCGCGACCCGCTCGACGCGGGTGTTGCGGTAGATGACGGGGAAAGCCCGCGACAGCGCCAGGCGATTTTCGATCGCGTAGCCGGCTCCCGACGGCGCTTGGGCCCGATCGCTCAGCACCCACCAGTGCCCATCGGCGCCGCGTCCGACATCAACAGCGTAAAAACGCAGATGCGCGCCGCCCGGCGGCGCAACGCCCACCAGCGGACGCAGGAATTCGGGATTGCCGGCAATCAGCGCCGCCGGCAGCCGGCCCTCGACGACGAGCGACGCCGCACCGTAGGCGTCGGCCACAACCGCTTCGAGCAGTTCGGCGCGCTGGGCGAGGCCGGCCTCCAGCTCCTTCCATTCGTTTGGCTTGATGAGCAGCGGGATGTGACTGAGCGGCCACGGCCGCTCGACATCGGCGGAAATCTTCATAGACCCGATAGAACACGCCGGAATCGCGCAAGTACCGATCGGCCGCGGCGAAGCGCCGATTGAGCTCTTCGGCGCCGAGCCCGGCCAGCATCGAGAGGAAAGGCCGCCAGTGATCGCGCAGGCGGCCTTCGCCATCCATCATCTCGTCGAAAATGCCGGGCAGCGGTCGATAGCCTGAAACGAACTGCTCCAGGCTCGCACCATGTTGTCCGACGACGTTGTTCTGTTGTTGGGCGGCCATGGTGGATGAATGTTAGTTCGCACGCCGCAGATCAAGCGTTGTCGGGTACTCAAGCGAGTGCTCGAGCGGCGGTACCTCGATCGGTCCAGCCGTATGGCCGTGATCCTGGAAGCGGGCGCGGCGCCGCGCTTCCGCTTCATACGAATTGACCGGAAAAGTCTCGTAATTGCGGCCGCCGGGATGAGCGACATGATAGACGCAGCCGCCGAGGGACCGTTTGCTCCAGGTATCGACGAGGTCGAAAGTGAGCGGCGCATGGACGCCGACGGTCGGATGCAATGACAACTCGAGATTCCAGGCTTTGAAGCGGACGCCGGCGACGAATTCCCCGGCGCGCCCGGTTGAAGTGAGCGGCACGCGCCGGCCGTTGCAGGTGACAACGTGACGGCGTTCGCTCAAGCCTTCGACCCTGACTTGCAGCCGTTCGACTGAAGAGTCGACGAAGCGCACCGTGCCTCCCGTGAAGCCCTCCTCGCCGAGAACGTACCAGGGCTCGATGGCCTGGCGCAATTCGATCTCAACGTCCGCGCGGTGCACGGTTCCGCAAAGCGGAAAACGGAATTGACGCTGCGCGTCGAACCAGACCGGATCGAACGCGTAACCCTCGCGCCTAAGATCGTGCAGCACCTCGAGGAAATCCGTCCACACGAAATGTTCGAGCATATAGCGGTCGTGCAACGCCGTGCCCCAGCGCACCGGCTCGCCGTCAAGCGGCCTTTTCCAGAACCAGGCGACCAGCGCGCGCAGCAGCAATTGCTGGGCAAGGCTCATGCGCGCATCCGGCGGCATTTCGAACGAGCGGAACTCGACCAGACCAAGCCGGCCGGTTGGACTGTCCGGCGAGAACAGTTTGTCGATGCAGATTTCGGTGCGATGCGTATTGCCGGTGATATCGACCAGGATATTGCGGAACAAACGGTCGACCAGCCACGGCGGCACTTTTGCCGTACCGTCCGGCGGCGGCACTTTGGCGAGCGCGATTTCAAGCTCGTACAGCAAATCCTGGCGCGCCTCGTCGATGCGCGGCGCCTGGCTGGTCGGTCCGATGAACAACCCGGAGAACAGATAGGACAGCGACGGCCGGCGCTGCCAATACAGCACCAGGCTCTTGAGCAGATCGGGACGGCGCAGAAACGGGCTGTCGGCTGCCGCCAAGCCGCCGAGCACGACGTGATTGCCGCCGCCGGTTCCGGTATGGCGGCCGTCGATCATGAACTTATCCGTGCCTAGCCGAGCGAGACGCGCCTCTTCGTAAAGCCCGCGCGTGGTCTCGACGGCTTCGCGCCACGAGACGGAGGGATGAATATTGACTTCGATGACGCCGGGGTCCGGCGTGACCTTGAGCACGTTGAGGCGCGGATCGGGCGGTGGCGGATAGCCCTCGACCTGGACCGGCAGGCCGTGCTCGGCTGCCGTCGCTTCGAGGGCAGCCAGGAGTTCGAGATAATCGTTGAGCGATTCCACCGGCGGCATGAACACGCACAGCCGCCCGTCCCGCACTTCGACCGTCAACGCGGTGCGCACCGGAGCGTCGCCGCTCGCCGCGGCCGACGAGCCCGCCGCTGGTTGCGACACGAGGGTCTCCGGCGCAAGCGGCGGCGCCCTAACCTGACCGCTTGAGCCGGAAGCCGCGCGTGCGGCCGGCTGTGCCATGCGCGGCTCGGCCAACGGTCGGCGTTCGGCGAACGGATCGGACGGTACGAGATGCGGATAATCGCCCGGCGCAATGTACGGCAGCGATTGCAGCGGCAGGCGAAACCCGAGCGGCGAATCTCCCGGCAGCAGGAACAGGCGGCCGCGCCGCGTCTTCCAAATTTCGCTCAACCATCCCGGTTCCGCCTGCGCCGCCCAGCGCTGTACTGGCAGGACGAAGCCTGCCGGCTGCGTGAGCTGAGAATCGAACAGGCTCAAGATGCGCGCCCGTTCGATAGGGTCGTCGATCTTGGGATCGCTCGGATCGATATTGTCCGGAATCAGAGCTTGCTTGAGCAAGCGGTCGGCAGGGTCCTCATAAGCGGGTTGCACGTAATCCGCCGGGAGCCCGAGCCGAGCCGCGATGTCCCGCGCGAAGCGCTGCGCGTCGCCGGGCGCCGGGTTCTGTGCAGCCGCGTCGCCGGCGATCAATGCGTCGTCGCGCCAGATCGGCACGCCGTCGCGCCGCCAGCACAACGAAAATGTCCAGCGTGGCAGCTTTTCGCCGGGATAGTATTTGCCCTGCCCGTAGTGCAGCAGGCCGCCGGGCCCGAAACGGGCGCGTAGCCGACGGATCAGATTGTCGGCACGCACGCGCTTTTGCGGACCGAGCGCAGCGGTGTTCCACTCCTCCGATTGATAATCATCGACAGACACGAAGGTCGGCTCGCCGCCCATGGTCAGGCGTACGTCATGAGCGGCAAGATCGGCGTCAACCTGTTCGCCGAGCGCATCGAGGGCGTGCCAGGCGCTATCCGAGAACGGCGCGCTGACGCGCGGCTTCTCGGCGATGCGCTCCACGCTCATGTGGTAGGAGAAGCTCACCTCGCACGGTTCGACCACACCGCTGATCGGCGCAGCGGAATGAAAGTGCGGCGTCGCCGCGAGCGGCAGGTGGCCTTCGGCGCACAGCAATCCGGAGGTGCCGTCGAGCCCGATCCAGCCCGCGCCCGGCAGGTAGACTTCGGTCCAGGCGTGCAGGTCGGTGAAATCCGCCGCGGCGCCCGGCGCGCCGTCGAGCGGTTTCAGGTCCGGCCGCAATTGAATCAAATAACCGGACACGAAACGCGCCGGCAGGCCGATGTGACGAAGGATTTGCACCAGGAGCCATGCGGTGTCGCGGCACGAGCCGGCGCCGGCCGAAAGTGTGTCCTCCGGCGTCTGCACGCCGGGTTCCATGCGGATGACATAACTGATCTGGCGCTGCAGGCGCTGATTGAGATCGACCAGGAAGTTGACAGTGTTGCAGGGCGTACGCGAGATCGCGTGCAAAAACTCCTTAAGACGCGGACCGGCCGGTTCCGGCTCGGCAAAGGCCGCGAGGTCCTCGCGCAATTCCGGCACAAATGCGAATGGCCAGGTCTCGGCATAGGGTTCGATAAAGAAATCGAACGGATTGATCACTTCCATGTCGGCCAGCAGGTCCACGTCGATGGCAAGCTCGGTTGTCTTCTCTGGAAACACGAAGCGGGCGAGCCAATTGCCGTGCGGGTCCTGCTGCCAGTTGACGAAATGCTGCGCTGGCTTGACGTTGAGCGCATAGCTCGTGATGCGGGTGCGGCAATGCGGGCCCGGCCGCAGCCGCACCACCTGCGGGCCGAGGTTGACCGGCCGGTCGTAGGTGTACCGCGTTGAGTGGTGAAGCCCGACGAGAATGGACATGCCGTTACGCGCGGGCGGATTTGCCCCGGAATGACGTAATTCCTATGCAATTTCCGGGCCGTAGTCGGTCGCCGCGCAGCCGTGGAGGCTGCGAGGGCGCGCCGTGCCCCTGATCGCTTGCTGTTCCCTTTGCTCACGCTGGGCGCTCGAAGGTCGGCATTCAGCCGTAGCGCAAGGGCGGGAACGATGCTCATGCGCCAGCGCGACGCGGCGCCGCGGTGCCGCGGCAGCGCTGCAGATCATTGCTTGGCCAGCGCATCCAAGGCGTCGCTGAAACCCTTGAACGACAGCGGCACGACGATTTGGCGTCCGGCGGCATCGGTAAACAACAGCTTGCCAACGCCGCGGGTGGAGCGGAATGCCGTTAGCGTCCGTTGACTCAGCTCGAACTCGGCGAAACAGCCGGCCGGTACACAGCGCGAGAACGGCGACGTAATGCCCGGATCGCTGTCGGCGGCCTGGATGTGAACTTCCTTGGATAAAGAGACATTGACCGGCAGTTGGACGTTGAGTTTGGCTGGCCCACCCCTGCCCGGATACGAAAGGAAGACGCGAGAGAACGGTGTGTTCTTGCCCCGCACTTCGGTCACCTGGGCCATGTCGCATGCTTGTTGCTGCGGCGGCCCAGGCCGGGTCACGCACTGCACCACCCAGTCGGCGTAGGTTGCGGTGGTGCTCTGCGGCGTCCCCTCCGAAGTGCCTTCCGGCTGTGACGGCGCCTGCGCGGATCGTGGAGCGGCGGCCGCTTTCGGCGTCCGAAGGTGCAAGGGCGACTTACCCCCATCCAGCTGCGCGACAGCGGCATCCGCGACAATCACCAAAGCGGCAACCGCAAGCAATCTGACGGCGTATTTCGACCAATTGTGCATCGGGTCAGTTGTCCCCGTCGAAGTGTCCCGATTGTGGCGTGTTGTCGGCGCGATGTGAAGCGCCCATTCAGCATTCAATGATGGCGGTCACCAGACCACGCCGCAAGCCATGCGCAAGCCGCCGCTCGCAGCCGCCGGACGGCTTACCACCGATAGCGGAGCGTTCCGGAGCCGCCATAGAGCCGGGTGTCGTCGGCGAATTGGCCGTCGAATTGCAGCGACAGCGACCAGGCCGGGGTCATGCGCAGCACCGCTTCCGCCGAGGTCAGCGCCGAATTGTGCGGAACCGCCGCGCCATAAACCACGAAGTCCGAACCCGGCAGCCCTTCGAACGTCGCCGTCAGCGATGGATTGCTCACCCAGTCATGCGCCCAGGCCAACCGGCCACGCAGCGTAAGCGGCGTCGTGCCGAGCAGGATCGAATTGTCAAATCGCGCGCCCAATTCACTCCTGGTGTCGCTTGAGGTCTGCTCGCCGTAGCTCAGCCCGAAGCCGCCGCCGGTGACATCGGTTTCGCTGTAGCTTCCAGTGTGGAAGGCCTGCACCTGCAAGGCCGCGTAGGGCGTGACGCCGAGCCCCCTGCCTACTCCCCCACTTGTGGGGGAAGGAAGGGAGGGGGTCGGCAACGCAAAGCGATAGCCGGCCTCGCCGCGCGCGCCGTAGCCCTGGCCCTCAAAGCTTGCCGTCAGCGGGTCGCCGCCGAACCCAGACCGATCAGTGTTCAGCCAGTGATTGCCAAACGACAGTGCGCCCGCGACGTAGGCCGGGCCGAACCGCGATACGCCATAGAGGCCGGCCTCAAACGCATCGCTGCGGCCGCTGCCAAGTCCGGCCGCGAGCGACCAATTGGTGCCGCCGCCGGCGAGCGCGAAGCCGATAACCGTGTCCGGCGAGTAATGATAATCGGCGCCGGCGGCATAGCCGTAATCGCTGGCGGTGACATTGTGCGAGCCGACCACAGCGGGGTCGCCGCTGCTGCTGCCGCTGCCGCCAAAGCCCGCCGCCCACGTGCTCCAGCGCTGCTGGCAGCGCCTGAGCCGGCTGCCCTTTGATTACCTCCGTATAAGCCAGCGCCACGTCGGGCGGCACGCTTGCCTCTCGATCCGGCGCAAACCCGAGCGCCGCCGCGCTGCTGTCGCCGCCACCCGGCCAGCCAGCGCCGCTTCTGCCATCGACGAACGGATCGAGCATCAGTTCGAGGAACCGGTCGGTCATGTTGAAGGCGCTGCGCTCGGCCCCGGTCGCGTCCTCGCCGTCCACCTGCGACAGCGCATCCACCAGCGGCGTGCCCGACAGCTTGAAGATCGGCAGGAAGTTCTCAGGCAGCGGGCTGCCGTTATTGAACGCGGTGTTGATGCCGGTCGCCGCGTTGTGCTGATCGATGGGCAGGGGCTGACCAAAACCAAGCTGCGCTGTCAGATTGAGCAGCACTTCGTTTGGCTCATAAGTCGCCGTCCCGGTAAAGCCCGGATAATTGAGCACGTCGACGGTGAAGAACTTGCCGGCCACCACCGGCGGATCGAGAATGTCATAGACCGTGCCGCCGCTATAGACGCCTGGCGCCAGAGAAAGCTCGAGGATGGCGTTGTCGATCGTCACATTGCCGCTGACATTGGCGCGCGAGGCCGTGACCGGATCCAGGTTCACCAGATAGATCGAGTCTTGCTGCAGCGTGAGGTCGCCGCTGATGGTCATAATCCCGCCGGCCGTCCCGGGCACACCCGGCTCCAGCGTGGCGCCGTTGGCGACCGTGATCGACACCGCATTGTCGGCCGTGCCGAAGGTGCTGGCGCCGGCCAGCGTGCCGGCAAGCACGTTCCAGGTCTCCGGCCTGAGATTGTCGAAGGTGCCGGTCGTATTCCACACCCCGCCGACGACGTTGAAGGTGGTGAAGCCCTGATACTGCGCCGACGGGCCGATGCTTGTCAGATCGAAATTGGCGCTGCCGTCGCCGCCAAGCTGGAACGTGTCGCTGCCCTGCCCCCGCACGTTGCCGGTGATGCTGTAGCCGGCGCCGAGCGTGAACGTGTTGCCGGTGGCGTTGTTCGACAAGTCAATTGCCGTGCCGCCGGTTCCGATAATGACGCCGGAATCGAACACGCTCACCGCACTGGTCGAGGTGACCACGATGCCGGTGACGCCGCTGATCGTGCCGGTATTGGTAATGCCGCCCAAAAACGTCGTGACGCCAGGACCCACCCGGATGCCCGTGGAAGCGAGAATCACCCCTGAATTGCTGATGCCGCCGAGGAAGGTTGAAATCGTCCTCAGCTCCTCGGCAATAGCGATGCCAAAGTTGCTTGCGGTGATCGTGCCCGAGTTGGTGACCCCGCCCGAGAAAGTCGACACGTTGTCGACGAAAATCCCGGCATTCACCGCGGAGATATAGCCGCTGTTGCTGACCCCGCCCGAGAAGATCGACATGCTGGGCGTGTCAACACCACCGTCGACCCGAATTCCATAGCCGCCGGGCGTGTCTAAAATCGTGCCTGAATTGGTGACGCCGCCTGCGAAAGTCACTACGCCTGGACCGATATAGATGCCGGTGCGGGCGGTGATCAGGCCCGAATTGCTGATGCCGCCGAAGAAGGTCGAAAGTGATGTAAGCTCCACGCCAAGCGCAATGCCAACGTAGGTGGCGGAGATTGTGCCCGAGTTGGCGATGCCGCCGGAGAAGGTCGAGACGTTGTCGACGAAAATGCCGGCGGACGATCCGGAGATGAAGCCGCTGTTGCTGATGCCGCCCGAGAAGATCGATATGGCGGCCGCGCCGACACCACCTTCGACCCGGATCCCCGCCCCGCCCCGCAAGTCCAAAATCGTGCCGCTGTTGGTGATGCCGCCGAAAAAATTTGTAACGCCCTGGCCGATGTAAATGCCCGTGTGGGCGACAATCGTGCCCGAATTGCTGATGCCGTCGAGGAAGGTCGAAAGTGACGCAAGCTCCGCGCCAACCGCAATGCCAAGGTAGGTGGCGGAGATTGTGCCCGAGTTGACGATGCCGCCGGAGAAGGTCGAGACATTGTCGACCCAGATGCCGGTGTTCTCGAGTGAAATCGTGCCGGAATTGTTGATGCCGCCGGAGAAGGCCGATATGAGGGGATCGATTTCGGCTCGGCCGACTGCAATACCTATGATGCCGTCGGCAATCTTGCCGCTGTTGGTGATGCCGCCAAAAAATTTTGTAACGCCCGGACCGACATAGATGCCGGTATCGGCGACGATCGTGCCCGAATTGCTGATGCCGCCCAGGAAGGTCGATACAGCTCCGACTTCCTCCTCGCCAACGACGATGCCATAGTTGGTGGCGGAGATTGTGCCCGAGTTGGCGATGCCGCCGGAGAAGGTCGACACGTTGTCGACGAAAATGCCGGTGTTCTCGAGCGAAATCGTGCCGGAATTGCTGATGCCGCCGGAGAAGGTCGATATCAGCAGCGGCGGGTCGACGAGTCCTCCGACTGCAATGCCGATGGCGCCGTCGGCAATCGTGCCGGTGTTGGTGATGCCGCCGAAGAAATTGGTGACGCCGGTTTCGACAAGAATTCCGAAATCCGCGTTAATCAGGCCGCGATTGGTGACGCCGCCGAGGAAGGTCGATACGAAGGTCGGAGGCGAACCGATCTCGATGCCGAAAATGCCGGCTGTAATCGTGCCGCTGTTGGCCACACCGCCTGCAAACGTCGACACGTCGTCGACGTAAATGCCGATGTCGCCTGCCGTGATCGTGCCGGAGTTGCTGATGCCGCCCAGGAAGGTCGAGACGAGGTTGACATTAATGCCGCGCAGCTCCGCCCAGATCGCGCCGGAATTGCTGATGCCGCCGCCGCTCGTGCTGCCGAACAACAGGACGTTTTCAACGACGATGCCGTGACTTGTCGCCGACCAGATCGAGTTTGAGTTGGTGATGCCGTTGGTCACCCACGAATTGCTGTTGATCAGAATGCCAGTGCCGTTCGCCAGGATCATGCCGGCGTTGGAAATGCTGCCGTTGATCGTACTGTTGTTTTCGACAAGGATGCCGGTCGGCTCGCCCGGATTTATCGTGCCGGTGCCGCTGTTGACGAGATTGCCGCTGAAGACCGTGTTGTCGACGACGATGCAATCGACGTGGGCGCTATTGGTGTAAGGGAACGGCCCCGCATAGCAGCCGTCAGCCAAGGCGGGCGGCGCACCGGCGCCAACAAAGAGCGCCGCGACCGAACTCGACGCCAAGAGCAGGCGCAGCCTGTTGCGCCGGAGGTCTCCGCTACCCCCCGTGATCGCCACGCGACAGCTCCCCCGATGACCTATGACGCGCCTGCAGACTAACGAGGCCGGAACGGAGAGCGCAACTCCTGGTGGGCGAGTTACTCAGGAAAAGGCAGTTCTTGACGCGAGATTCTCGGCGCGTGTGGCAGAAAAGCCACCGCTCACGCCGCGCAGCCGGAACCGCTTACCAGAGGTCGTGCAGCGTGCCGGAGCCGGCGTAGAGCCCGAGCCGTTGCCGCCGGTAAATGGCAAATGGCGCAGGCGAGCGCGTCCATGCTATCGAAGCCGCTATGAACCAGGCCGCAGGGCAGAGTAACGCCGCCTTCCTGCCGCTCGGCGAAGCGCTGATCTATGCCGAGCGCTGCCGCGGCGAGGGCCGGTTGATGGAGGCGGAGTCGGTGTGCCGCCGCGTACTCGAGGTCCAACCGAACCGGCCGGAGGCCGAGCATCTGCTCGGCGTCATTGCCCACCAGGGCGGCAAACTCGGCGAAGCCATCGAGCACGTGCAGCGCGCAACCAGGCTTGCGCCCGATGTTGCGCTGTTTCACGCCAATCTCGGCGAGATGCTCCGCCTCGCCGGCCGCCCCCGGCTTGCCGCCGAAGTCGGCCCGCCGCGCGCTTGAGATCGAGCCGAACATGCCGGGGGCGTTGAGCAATCTTGGCGTCGCGCTCTACGAACTCAAAGACTACGAGGAGGCCGCGCGCGCCCAGCGTAAGGCGATCGCAGCGAAGCCGGATTTTGCCGAAGCGCACAGTAATCTCGGCAATGCGCTGCACGCCCTGCGCCGGTTCGACGAGGCCATCGCCGCCTATCGCCGCGCCATCGAGCTTCGACCGAATTTTGCCGACGCCTGGGCCAATCTCGGCACCACGCTGCATCACAGCGGCAGTTTCGAGGAAGGCCTCAGCGTGCTGCGCCGCGCCGTGGCGCTGGCGCCGCATCATGCCAACGCCCATTCGGGGCTTGGCATTCTTCTGTTGATGCGCGGCGATCTCGCCGAGGGTTGGGACGAATATGAATGGCGGCTGCGTTCGACCGAGCGCAAGGGGCCGCGCTTTCCGGAACAGCCGTGGCAGGGCGAAATTCTTGCCGGCAAGCACATCTATGTGCAGGCCGAGCAGGGTTTCGGCGATACGTTGCAATTCGCCCGCTACCTGCCGCCGCTCGCCGCGCGCGCCGGCAAGGTGACGCTGCGCGTGCATCAGCAGCTGCTCACGCTGTTGCGCGAGAGCCTGCCCGGGATCACCGTGCTCGGCGACCGCGGCGATCCGGCACACTATGACTGCGACGCCGTGCTGCTGAGCCTGCCGCGTCTGTTCAAGACGAGGCTCGAAACCATTCCCGCCGAAGTACCGTATCTGCGCTTGCCGGCGGACGTGGCAGAGCGCTGGAACAGGCGGCTGGCCAAAACGGCGAGCCTCAAGGTCGGGATTGTTTGGGCGGGCAATCCGGAACACGTCAACGATACTCGCCGCTCGATCGACATGAAACTGCTTGAGCCGGTTCTCGCCGTAAAGGGCGCCTCGTTTGCAAGTCTGCAATACGGACCGCGTTCGGCCGATCTGAAAAAAGTGAACAATCGCGCGATCGAGGATCTCGCGCCGGACTTTACCGACTTTGTCGAAACTGCCGGCGCCGTCGCGGCGCTCGACCTCGTGATTACGGTGGATACGTCGGTGGCTCATCTTGCCGGGGCGCTCGGCAAGCCGGTTTGGGTGCTGTTGCCGTGGGTCACCGATTGGCGCTGGTTGCTCAACCGCGAAGACAATCCGTGGTACCCGACCATGCGCCTGTTCCGCCAGAGGAAGGGCGAGGATTGGAGCCGCGTCCTCGCCCATATGAGCAGCGAGTTGGAGGCGGTAGTGCAAGGCGACCCGGCGCCGCTCACGCCGTTCAAAGCCGAGGGCCAGCGCCGCGCGCTGGAAGCCGCCGCGATCATGGCGGTCGAAGCCGAGCGCGCGCGGGCACCGGAGGTGCCGCTGGCGCAGGCCGTCAGTCCCGGCCAAGCGCTCATGCTCGCCGAGCAGAAGCGCCGCCACGGCTTTCTCGCTGACGCCGACGAGCTCACTCGGCGCGCGGCAAATGCCGAGCCGGACAACGCCGAGGCCGCCCACATGCTCGGCATCATCGCGCATCAGTCGGGCAAGCTCGCCGAGGCGATCGAGCACGTGCGCCGCGCGACCGCGATCCAGCCAGATGTGGCGCTTTATCACGCCAATCTCGGCGAGATGTGCCGGCTCGCCGGCCGCCTCGACGAGGCGGTCGCCGCCGGTCGCCGGGCACTGGAAATCAACCCCAATTACGCGGGCGCCTTGAGCAATCTCGGCATCGCATTGTTCGATCAGGGCAAGTTCGAAGAAGCGCTTGAGCCTCTACGACCGCGCGATCGCGCTGCAGGAAAATTTCGCGCAGGCGCACAGCAATCGCGGCAATGCGCTGCAACGCCTCAAACGCTTCGCCGACGCCGAGCCGTCCTATCGCCGCGCGCTCGAATTGCAGCCGGCTTTCGCCGACGCCTGGAACAATCTCGGCACCTGCCTGCGCGAATTGAAGCGTCCGGAAGAGGCGGAGAACGTCTACCGCAAGGCGCTCGAACTCGGACCTAACAATCCCGACACGCTCGACAATCTCGCTCTCGCGGTCAAGGACCTCGAGCGGCTCGAAGAAGCCGCCGAACTGTTGCGCCGCGCGCTCGTTATCGAAGCGCGCAGCGACAAGTTTCAAGTCCACTATGCCACCGTCCTGCTCGACCAGAAAAAGGTCGAGGAGGCGGCAGCAGCGGCCGGGCGGGCGCTGGCGATCAATCCGGGCAATCACGACGCCGTCAACCTGATGGGCCGCATCGCCTTCGAGCGCGCTGACCTCGATGCGGCGTTGGCGCACTACCAGCGCGCGCTGTCGCTCAAACCCGACCTCGCCGACGCCTACAACAATATGGGCAATGTGCTCAAAGAGCTCGGCCGATTGCAGGAGGCGACAGACGCTTATCTGCAGGCGCTCCGGCTCGATCCCAATATTTCCGGCGTCTATGTGAACCTTGCCGATTCGACGACCTTCAAGTCCGGCAACCCGCATCTCATCGCCATGGAGGCGCTGGCGGCCAAGAGCGAAGGCTTGTCGAAGACCGACCGCATGCAGCTCGATTTCGCCCTCGGCAAGGCCTACGCCGACCTGAAGGACTACGACCGCTCGTTCCAGCATCTTTTCGTCGGCAATGCCGCCAAGCGCGCGACCATCGCCTACGACGAACAGGCCGTGTTCGGCCTGTTCGATCGGATCGAACGCGCCTTCACGCGCGAACTGATCGCCGAAAAATCGGGCGGCGGCGATGCGTCTTCTTTGCCGATCTTCGTGATCGGCATGCCGCGCTCGGGCACGACGCTCGTCGAGCAGATCATCGCCAGCCACCCGTTGGTGCACGGTGCCGGCGAGTTGCAAACCCTCAATGACGTCATCGTCACGCTGCGCGGCCCGGACGGCAATCCGATCCCGTTCCCGGACTTCATGCCGGCGCTCGACGCGGCGTCGCTCAAGCAAATCGGCACCCGCTACGTGGCGCTGGTGCGCGAAATCGAGGTGCGCAGCGGCACTACCCGACGCCAGCACGTGACCGACAAGATGCCATCGAACTATTATTTCGCTGGCCTCATCCACCTCGCTTTGCCGGGCGCAAAGATCATCCACACCGTCCGTGATCCGGTCGACACCTGCATTTCCTGCTTCTCGAAGCTGTTCTCCGCGGAACAGAACCACACCTACGATCTCGGCGAGATCGGCCGCTATTACAAGCGCTACGAGCGGCTGATGGCGCATTGGCGCCGCGTGCTGCCGGCCGGCCGCATCCTCGATGTGCGCTACGAGGACGTGGTCGCCGATCTGGAACAACAGGCGCGGCGCATCATCGCCTATTGCGGCCTGGAATGGGACGATCGCTGCCTGTCGTTTCACAAGACCGAGCGGCCGGTGCGCACCGCCAGCGCCACGCAGGTGCGACGGCCGATCTATAGCAGCGCGGTCGGCCGCTGGCGCGTCTACGAGAAGCAAGTCGGGCCGCTATTGAGCGCGCTTGATCTCGCCGAGAGCGACAGCCGATGATTCCGGGGCGCGCCGGAATCGAAACCGCGCATTTACCGGGCCTGCGTTCCGTGGCAGAATCGCTGCGCCGTGCAATAGCGGCCGCCGCCGCACCCGAACCGATTGAGCTGAACAATGGACGACCTGAAAACGCCCGAAGCAAACAGCCACGACGTCCGCGGCGAGCTTCGCGACGATGAAGACGCCGTCCGTCTGATGGATCATCCCGATTCAGACGAAGAAATACCGATCCTCGATATTTCGCCCTATTGCCGCGGGCAGCCGGGCGGCCGCGAGGCTGTCGCCGCGCAACTGCGCGACATCAGCAAGACCGGCGGTTTTTTTTATCTCAAGGGCCACGGCATCCCGCTGCAGCCTGATCGACGCCGTGTTCGAGCAGTCGCGGCGGTTTCATGCCTTGCCCGCCGAGGTCAAAGCGAAGATTCCCTATTTCGACACCGGCAGCTTCAAGTCCGGCTACCACCCCTGTTTCAAGGACAATTATCAGGTCACGAACATCAACATCATCGAGAATGCCAAGCCGAACCTTGTCGCCAAATTCTCGATCAATCGCGAAGGCGGCTCCGGCGGGCTCAGCATGAGCGAGGAAGAACGCCAGGCGCGCGTCAATATCTGGCCGGAGAACTTGCCGGGTTTCAAGGAGACGCTGTTCGACTATCACGGCCGCGTCGAACAGCTCGGACGCCGGATGCTGCCGCTCTGGGCCACCTCGCTTGACCTGCCGCTCGACTATTTCGACAAATATTTTGCGACGCCGCACCTGACGATGAGCCTGCTGTACTACCCGCCGCAGCAGGAGATCGGCAACCGCCAATACGGGATTGCGCCGCACACCGACAACGCGATGATGACGTTCCTGGCGCAGAAGGACATCCCCGGGCTCGCCGTGCGGATGCCGTCCGGGCGCTGGCGTGCGGTCGACATCGTCCCCGGCACGCTCTTGGTGAACACCGGCAATTTGATGGTGCGCTGGACCAACGACGAATATCTTTCCACCAAGCACCGCGTGATCAACACCAACGCAGTCGACCGTTACTCGATCCCGGTGTTCTTCGGTCCGAGCGGCGACGCGCTGATCGAAGTGCTGCCGACCTGCCAGGGGCCGGGCCGGCCGCCGCTCTATGAGCCGATCACGTATCTGCAACTGCGTGAGTGGTATTACGGTCCGCGCGTATAATACCAGCCTTCAAAATGATTGACCGATGATTGCCCAATCGCGGGTAGCGATGGAGGCGATTCGGCCGGTCTCGTCGAGGAGCTTTTGCCAAGCCTCCTGACAGGCGTCGAGAATGTCGGTGTAGCTTTTGAACACGCGGTTGGAGAGATAGGTCTGGCGCAAGTATTGCCAGATGTTCTCCGCCGCGTTGAGTTCCGGACAGGCCGGCGGCAGCGACACCATGGTGAGATTTTTCGGCACCTTGAGTTTGCGCGTGGTGTGCCAACCAGCTTGGTCGAGAATGACCATGGCGTGGGCGCCGGGCGCGACGGCATGGCTGATCTCTTCGAGGTGTTTTCGCATCGCCGCCGTGTTGGCATACGGCATGATGATGGCGGCGCCGGTGTCACGGCTCGGGCAGACGGCGCCGAACAGATAGGCATTCTCGTAACGTTGATCTTTTGGCTGCCGCGGACGCGTGCCCGTCTTGGCCCATTGGTAGACGAGCGAGTTCTTTTGCCCAACCCGCATTTCATCCTGGAACCACACCTCGATCGACGTTCCCAATGCCAGTTGGCTCACGGTCTCCAACATGCGGGCCGGAAAAACTTTTTTTTTAAAGTTCGCAATCGCCTCCGGGTCTTGCTTGGGGTGCCGCGGCCGGGCGCTGATATGAGAAAAGCCAAGCTTCTTGAGAATACGTCCGAGGCTCACCTCGGAGAGATCAACCGCAAAGCGCGCACCGAGAACCCGCTTGAGATCAACGCAGCGCCAGCGCGCAAACCCATCCTTCTGCGGATCGGGGCCAGCCTCCACCAGGCGTCCCAATTCTTCCATCTGCTCTGTTGAAAGCTTCGGGCGCCGGCCAGGCGATTTGACGTTGATCAGGCCGTCGGGGCCGCAATGATTAAAGCGGTGCACCCAATCGCGCAGCGTCTGGCGATCCATGCCGCCGATGCGCGCCGCCGCCTCGCGGTCCTTTCCGTCGTAAACCGCCGCCAGAGCCAGCAGCCGCCGCACCTGACCGGCATCCTTTGCCGTGGTCGCCAGGCGGCGTAGCGCCGCCGCGTCAAAATCCAGCCGAATGCTAATCGCGGCGCTCAAATCTGCTCTCCCGAATCAACCGTGTTCGGGTGCAGATGAATCACATCGCTGAGCCAGCCAACAAGAGGCTTTCAAGAGTCAAAGTCTTTGAAGGCTGGTATAATACCAGGCGCGCCTGGATCGACCGATCAGGCCGCGCTCTTCTCTGCCACCACCGCGCGCTGCATGAAATCGACGAAGACGCGGGCGATCTCGTCTTCGTATTGCGCCCAGTCCGGCCACGGGATCAGCGGCACGTCCTGGTCGGTGACCGGCAGCGGGTGAATTTCGCTCCCGGCTATGAGTTTGTGTGCGACGCGCCCGCTGACGCTGGAATGGGTGTTGTCGTTGCCGGGAATGATGATGGTGGGCGCCTTGATCGAGCGCAATTCCTGCTCGCTCACCCCCATCACCGGATAATTGGCGCCGGCCTCGAACACTTCTTTCCAGCGCGAAAATACCTTGACGAATTTGTCCGCCGGCAATTTGGCGAGATAGTCGCGGCCGCGCGGGTTCTCCTTGAACCGTTCCTTCCAGGCGTCCATGGCGCAGACCGCCTCCATGCCGCCTTCCTTGGCGGCGCGGATGAACTGCCCGTAATAGTTCTCCGGCAGCCGGCCGGCGGCAAAGGCGCCGCCGGTCACGCGCAGCAGCAAGAGGCCGCGCACGCTTTTCGGATATTTCAGATAAAACCGGATCGAGGTTCGCGCGCCCGCCGACGAGCCGCAGAAAAAGGCCGGCAGCGCGCCCTGGCTCTTCATCAATTCGTACATATCGGGCAGCCACGGCGCCTCTTCGCCGTCGTCGCCGTCGATAAAGAGGTCCGAGGCGCCGGTGTTGCGGCGGTCGTGCAGCACGACGCGATAGCCGCTTTTCGCGATCTTCTGCGCCAGCGGCACGAACTCGTCATGGCCGCGCCGGCCGCCGGTGGTCGCCATCACCCACGGGCCGCGTTCGCCGACCACCTGCCAATTGATATTGACGCCGCGGATGAAGCTGACTGGCATTTGATCCTCCCTGCCTGAAGGCCGTTCGCGCCGTGATCCGGCGAGTCCGTGACGGGGCTCTTGTTACGTTTCGGGGCCATTTTTCGTTCCGCATATATCCACACGGATGTGAGGGCGCGCAAGGGGAGAAGGATGGCGTGGAAGGTGGGAGCGCCTAAGCGAGAGAGTTATACGAAATCCGGCCGATCGCTTCATTTGTGCGTCGTCCCCGCGAAAGCGGGGACCCATAACCACGGCTGTGCAAATTCCGCTCCGACAGTGGATATGGATTCCCGCGTTCGCGGGAATGACGGCGAACCGATCAACCGGATTCGGGATTGCGCAGTTCAGAGCTAAGCCGACATTCAGTGTAAATTCGTCCTTGTGCATCATGACGGACCGTTGCGCGTTCGTTATCCTTTGACGCGGCCGCCTGACGGGAATGCGGGTCCGCGGCCTGGTCAAACTGAAAAATGAACACAAACCGCCGAGGGAGGGTGACGTGCTTGATGGGATAATGATTTTGGTCGTCGGACTTGGCTTCATGTTTGCCATGTGGGCTGCCGTCATCTACGGAGCGAGCTTGTTCGGACCCAGGTGAGTTAATGCCTACCCGCTGACCGCACACCGCGCCGAACGGGCGCTACGTTCCGTCACCCATGTGTCCGGGCCGGACACACGGGAACATGGTGCCGCGGAAGGGATTCGAACCCCCGACCCACGCATTACGAATGCGTTGCTCTACCAGCTGAGCTACCGCGGCTTTACGGGGTTTTTAGAGGGTCTAGACCGGAATTGCCACCGGTTTGCCACCATAAATTCGGCCCCCGCGTTCTCATTCGGTTCTCACCTTGGCAAAGGCGGCCTCGATGATTTCGGCCGCCTTGGCGTCGGTGTTTGCGAACAGATGGCCATAAATCCCGAGCGTAATGGCGGCCGATGCATGGCCAAGGCGCCGGCTGATGGTGAGAATAACTCTTACGCCGCCGCGGTCGGGACCCCATCGAGCCGTACCCGCACCAACGCGACGCCATTGCCCGCCGCTTTGATCGCGATCTTACGGCCCGTAGCCTTTGCGTCCACCCAAGGATCACGCCGCGCGCCGACGCTTGGGAGCGCGCGTCTTTCCGGCGCGGCGAGTAGACAGGGTAAGGCCCAAGGCACGGACGACCCGCATGACCGTGGCGAGTTCCGGGTTGCCTTCCGGTGCGAGCGCCTTGTAGAGGCTTTCCCGGCCCAGGCCGGCCGCACGCGCAATTTTGGTCATGCCCCTGGCCCGCGCGATATCTCCGAGCGCCGCCGCCACGAGCGCCGCATCGCCCTCTTCAAACACCGCCTCCAGGTAATTGGCGATGTCTTCATCGGTCTTTAGGAACGCCGCAGGGTCCCAAGGAAGCGTTTTCCGCCGCGGCGGCGACTTTTGTTTTGTTGCAGTCATGATCGCTCCTAAAGTTCACGCGCCAACGCGTGCGCCATAGCAATATCCTTATCCTGCGTGCTCTTGTCGCCGCCGGCGAGCAGTATCACGAGTGTGCTCCCGCGTTGACAAAAATACACCCGATAGCCTGGACCGTAATCAATCCGCATCTCGGAGACGCCCTCACCGACCGATTTCACGTCGCCCGCGTTCCCGAGGGAGAGCCGGCGAATCCTGGCCTGAATACGCATCCGCACCCTGCTGTCGCGAAGCCTCGCAAACCAGCGGGCATAGTGCTCCGTTTGGCGAATTTCGATCACGGCTTAATGTATCCTAAAGGATACTAAATTCAAGCCTGCGATCCATGACCACGCCGCCTTCGCTTCCTGTCTTGCCTGGGCTCGCCGGGTCGCGGCACAAGAAGCCGGGATTTTCCACCCGCGTTGCCACCATAAATTCGGCCCCCGCGTTCTCATTCGGTTCTCACCTTGGCAAAGGCGGCCTCAATGATTTCGGCCGCCTTGGCGTCGGTGTTTGCGAACAGATGGCCATAGAACCCCAAGGTAATCGCGGCCGATGCATGGCCAAGGCGCCGGCTGATGGTGAGAATATCCATTCCGGCGGCGATTAATTGCGATGCGTGGGTGTGGCGAAGAGCATGGAGCGTGCAGTCGATTTTGAGGGCCTCCATGGTCAGCCTGAACTTCTGGGTGAGCCAATGCGGCGACCGCGTAGTGCCATCCCACTTGGCGAAGACCAAGCAATCGTCTGGTGCCTTGCCCAACCCGAGGGAGAGCCGGCGCTCCTGCTGACGCAGACGGTGGGCGCGCAGGTCCGCAAGCAACCAGGGCGACATGGAGATGTTGCGGCGGCTATTTTTCGTTTTCGGCGATTTGAAGCGGATGCCGCTCTTATTCGTCTGCTCGACCGAACGCTCTATGCGCACGCGCGAGGCGTTCCAATCGATATCGTTCCATCGCAGCGCCAGGGCTTCGCCGCGGCGGCAGCCGGTGCCGAGCAAGAACGAGACGATCGGCCGGAGCGTGCGTCCGTCGAGATAGTCGAGGAGCGTGCGGATCTGATCTTCGGTCAAAATCTTGATTTCGACGTGGGTCGGCTTGGGTGGCTTGACGACCGAAGCCACGTTTTGAGGAACAACGCCCCAGGTCGCGGCGTGACCGAGGGCATGGTGCAGCACGCGATGGACGTAGCCGACGGTGCTCGGCGAGAGCGGGCGTCCGCCCTTGCCGCCTCCGCGCAGCAGCTTGCTGTAGAGTTCGTTCAACTGTACCGGCCGCAGTTTCTGGATGCGGACGGCGCCCAGGTGCGGCTTGATATAGAGCGCGATTATGTCGCGATAACGTTCGAGCGTCTTGCCTTGGACATTGCAGGCCGCCCAGTCCCGGTCCCAACGATCAAGGAATTCCGATATGGTTGCTTTGCTTGGATCAACACCGGTGCCGGCCGCATTTTCCGAAATTAATCGTGCCAATTCGATCTCGGCGTCGCGTTTGCTGCCCTTGAAACTGGCATAGCGCAGGCGTCGGCGTCCGGTGCCGGGATCGGCGCCCAGGTCGAAGCGCAACTCCCATGATCGTTCGCCGCGGCGGCGGATTTGGCCTTTCATGTCACGCCCTCGTCGCTCACCACGATTTCGGACACGTCATCGGCAATCCTGCGAAGGGTGTTTTGATCGAGCGTGGCTTCAACCCGAATGCCCAGGTCCTTTGCCGCTGTTCCCAGGAAGACGCTCTCGCCCTGATGGAATTTGATCACAGCCTTTTGCTGCGTTCGGGAAACGACGATTTCGGTGGGTTTTCGCGATAACGCCTTCTGCACAAGAATTGCCGCCAAAGCGTCTTTGAAATTGGTCATGCGCGTGAGCGGACATCTTCTGCCGCCGTTCGGTCTTGCCTCGGCAATCTCACGGGTTCGATCGGCGGCCTCGGAGAGGCTTTCGGTCGCCATCACGGATATCAGAAGCAGCGCGACGGAGCCGGCGGTGGTGCGCACCCCGCTGCCGGGGCCGCGGCCGCTTTCCGCAGCCAGCAAGCCGGCGCGCACCAGCGCGCGCTGCCGCTCGTAGAGCGCGGCCGGGCTGAGCTCGACCAGGCGCGCCAAACTGGGGATGTACCCTTTGAGGCCACTGCTCATGACGGAAACGTATAGGGGATGAAATGGTGATTGTCCACCACTTTATGCTTGACCGCAACGAATGGCGACCTCATAAAGGTGGCTGATCACCACCATTAACGGCAGGAGGCGCCCATGGAAGACAAGGCAATGAATGCGGCCGGCAACGAGCAGGTTGATGAACGGCTGGTCTACGATGTGCCGGAGGCCGGCGCGAAATTGGGGCTAAGCCGCAACGGATCGTACGAGGCGGCGGCGCGCGGCGATATTCCGAGTATCAGGATCGGCAGGCTTCTCAAGGTACCGAAGGTCGCCTTCGACCGCATGCTGCAACAGGCCGGTCAGAAGCCGGGGAAGGCGATGTGAATGTCGATCTACGCCGCTGCGATGTGATCTGCACAGTCAATGGTGCGCGCCAATGACGGACGCCGCGGGATTCAACCTGAACATTGCCCCGCCCGTCACGACGCTGAAGATCGGCACGGATATTTCGATGACCGCGATTGCGGAGCGGCTCAATGCGCGCATCGCCGATCTGGCGCGGACTTTGCTGGGCGAGCCAAACCGCGCCCTCTCGACAGCGGCGCAAATGCGCTATGGCAACAAAGGCAGTGTAGCCATCGAGTTGAATGGCCATAAAGCCGGATGCTGGTTCGATCATGAGCATGGCGTCGGCGGTGATGCGCTCGACTTGGTTTGCAAAAAATTCGGATGCGACAAGGGCCAAGCCTGCGATTGGGCCCGCCAATGGCTGGGGCTGCCGCCGTGGATTGGCCAAAAGCCTCTTGGCACGGTGCCAGCTTGCGGTCAGTCTTCCCCGCCCCCGGTGCCCGCCAAACATGGTCATGCCAACAAAGCCGGCAAGGTCGCGGAGATCGTTGCCTCCTGCCGCGACCCGCACGGCACTTGCGTTGAACTTTACCTGCGCAATCGCGGCATCACCGTTGCGCCTCTACCCGACGCAATCCGCTACCTCCCCAACGCCTATAACCACCATGGCGCGCTCGCAGCGCATGCCACCGACAGCGAAGGCAATGTTCATGCGCTGCAGCTGATCTATCTGACCGAGGATGGTCGCAAGGCGCCGCTCAAGGTGCCAAAGCGCACCCACAAGGCGCATGATGGTTGGTCGAAGGTGGCGGCGGTGCGGCTGCCGGGCGCCGCCCCGCTCGTTCTCTGTGAGGGTGTCGAAACGGCGCTGTCGGTATGGCAAGCCAGCGGACGGGAGACCTGGGCCTGTCTCGGTATTGCCAACATTGCCGGCGGCCCGGCGCCGGATGGTGCGCCGGTCATCATCGCGCGGGATGGCGACCAACCTGGCAGCAAGGCCGACCGGCAGATCGCCAAGGCGGCCTTTGCGCTGCATCATGGCCGCCACGCCGTCTCGGTGGCAGGCCCGCCGACGGGCCAGGATTTTAACGATGTGCTGCTGCGCGAAGGACCGCAGGCGGTCAGGACTGCGATCGATGCCGCTGTCGCCCTCGACGAATCCGGCGCGGTAACCACCACCGCCCCCGAGCACGAGGAGGTCGCGCGTACGGCCTTAATTTATCCGCTGCCGTTCATCGAAGGCATCGACCTTCGCTACCTCCGCACCCGCAGGGGCGACGTGCTCGTTCACCGCAAGGCCGGAAAAGACAAGGATGGTCAAACCATCTGGCGTGCGGTTGCGAGCCCGTTCGGCGTGCCGGCGCGGCTTCGCTACCTCGATCACGACGACGCTTACGGCCTGCGCATGCTCATTCGCGACATGCGAGGCGATCCCCGCGCTGTGGATTTTCCGCGCGCCGGCCTTGCCCGACAGGGCGCGCAGGACATTCGCTCGGCTCTGTTTGCCGCGGGCCTTCGCACTTACAGCGACGGCGATCAAATCGCGCTTGCGGTTCTCAAAGCTGCCGATCCGAGCGACGAAATCCTCGTCGTCAGCCGGCCTGGCTGGCATCGGCTGACCGGCTGCGAGCATCCCGTATTCGTGACGCCGGCGGGCCGCGCGATCGGCGATGCGCCGGCGCTGATGCTGGAGCTGGCGGCAAATGCCCGTTACGACACCGTGCGCGGCAGCCTCGATGGTTGGAAAGCCGCTTCGGCCGCAGCCGCTTCCGTAAAGGGCTGCCCGCATTTCCTGCTCGGCGTGCTCGCAGGCTTTTCCGGGGTCGTACAATCGCTCGCCGGCCTCGACAGCTGCGGCCTGAACCTCTCGGGCCTTTCATCGAGCGGCAAGACCACCGCACAGCGCCTGTCCGTCTCGGCCTGGACATCCACGGCAATCGGCGCCGGGCTTTTGCAGTCCATGCGTTCGACCAAGAACGCCATCGAGGTGTTTGCGCAAGCCGCAAGCGGCACCGTGCTCGCCCTCGACGAGCTTGCCCATGCGGACGGGCGCTCCATTGCCCGGCTCATCTACGCCATCGCCGGTGGCCAGGGAAAGGCGCGCATGACCGCGGGAGCCATTCTCAAGCACCGTTATGCCTGGTCCACCTACGCGCTGCTTTCGAGCGAATGCTCCCTGGAGGAGAAAGTGCGCGCCGACGGCGCCGCCTGGATCGCCGGCATGGCGGTTCGCATCCTTGACGTCGACGTGACCGAGGTCGATCGGTCGGTGCCGGCGGCGACACTCCAGATGATCGCCGGGATCGAGAACCACTGCGGCCATGCCGGACCCGCCTTCGTCGAACGGCTCGTGGCCGCACGGCTGCATCATGCGCCGGACGCGTTGCGCGACCGCATTCTCGAACAGGCGCGTGAATTGGTTGGCGGTCGCGCCGACGCCGCGAGACTGCGGGCCGCCACCTGCCTTGCGCTGCCGCTGATCGCCGGCCGGCTCGCCCAGGACTTCGATCTATTGCCATGGTCGGTCGATATCGAAGCCCCGGTGCGCTGGGCCTGGGAGCGTTTCCAGAAATCCTCCGACGCCGAGGCGCTCACTCCCGACGAGCAGGCGGTCGCCAGCTTGCGCGCCTGGATCGCGGAACGCTGGGACGTCACCATCAAGTCCGTCGACATCGGCGTCGAGAGTTACGACCGCAAGCTCAACAATCGCGAAGCCGTCGCCTGGTACGACGAAGCTGCAATCTACATTCCGGCACAGCGGCTGCGGGAAGCGGCCGGCGAAACGCTCAAGGCCCAGCAAATTGTCAAGGCGCTGGCCGACCGGGATCTACTTGCTGCGCGGCACGATCAGCGTCGAGCGACCGTGCGATGGGTGCCGAAAATCGGTCGCATCGATGCCTACGCGCTCAAGCGCGCTGCGTTCGGCCGTCATTTGTCCGCGATCGACCAAGAAATCCAGGAGGACGAACAATGACGGCGCCCCGCCATCCGCGCCCGAGTGCAGTGGCAACCATGGCCAGCGTGGCCACTGCGCCCGTCTTGCATACCGGAATGGCCCTTTCAGTAGCCACACTGGCCACATGCCAAATCGCTGTGGCCACTGCTAACGCATTGATAAGAAAGCGTAGTGGCCACACTTGCCACAGTGGCCACAGCCGAGGGAGAGATAGAGGGAGTCCCTGGCTTTTGCTTCCTTGGAGAGATGTGCGGAGGGGTCGCGCGTCAATTATATCTTTAAGAAGTGGAAAGTGTGGCCAGTGTGGCCACTCGCCTATGATTTCAAGGACTTATCAGTGGCCACATGAAATCGCGATGTGGCCAGTGTGGCCACTCGCCTGCAACAGACAGACCGCGCGGATCGCCGTGGCCGAACATCAGGGGTGTGCGCGGGAGAGGCGGTGCTCCGCTGCCCGGTCCACGCGGCAGAAGCTTCGCCCGTCAGAAGCCGCGCCTTGCCGCCCTGTTGCGACGTGGTGCGCCGGTTGGATCGGGCGCGGACAGGTTTGCGTACTCGGACGAACGCGTCCGTGTCGCCAAATTCGGCGGCTTTCCGTGGCCAACGCCTCGCCTGCTGGCGCCGCGCAACGGCGCAATCGCAACCCGGCGATTGCCTGAACGGCAAGACGCCGCCGGCATTTTCGACGCGGCGGCGCAGATCGTCGGTTCGCCGCTCACGCATCAAGCCGGTAAATTCGTCCGCGCGTTTCATCCGTGACCGACTGCACATCGAGCCCCAGTTTCTTTTTGAGCGCGCCCGCGATGGCGCCCCGCACGGTATGCGGCTGCCAGCCAAACTTGGTGACAATTTCTTCGATGCTCGCGCCCTCGGGCCGCTTGAGCATTTCAATGAGCTGCGCCTGTTTGCTGTCGGCTCGCGTGCCGGCACGCTTGACCGCCGAAATGGCGTTCCAGCTATCGGCATTGGCCCTCGCGACTGGGTGGTCGCTTGCCGCGAGGTCTTTGACGTGAATAGCATTCGTCGCGGCGGTGCCGGACTCGTCCTCCTCGACCTCGGCCGGCTTGATCTCTTTCGGATCGATACCGAGCGCGTCGGACGCGGCCGGCGTGGCGCGCAGGGTGAGACGGCCACGCTTCTTGTCCTCGCGCCAGACGGTATCTTCGCGCTTAGCTTGCACCTCTTTGATGAGGCCCTTCTTGATCAGGCTGCCCAGGACCTTCGCCGCCGCGCCGCCGGGGAGCTTGGCGGTGAGCGGGTAGACCGATCGATCCTCCCGCTGGCATGCGGTGGAGAGGACGACGAGTTGAGAATCGGAAAGTTGTGCCATGGTGGTGCTCCTTGCAGACGAGCCGCGACCATCGCGGCCCTTCTACGACGCCGAGCCCCGGCTGCTTGTTGCAGCGCGGGGCGTCGCTCACGCCATCCTTGATGGCGCGATAGAGGCGCTGCTTCGAAGAGGAGCCAAGTTAATAATCGCAGCACTTGATTGTATTTCTGGGTGTGGCTCGTCAGCCACTTGCCCGCATGGCCACAGGGCGGGCGGATCGGGATGCTCCCGGGGGTGAACCCGTCAGGCCGCCTGCCGCTGCCCGCTCTTGATCAGGGACTCTGCCGGAATCCCAAGCCCCTCGTGCAAACGCCAGATCATCTTCAACGTCAGCGGGCGCTTGCGGGCCAGTACCTCGTAGACGCGATTGCGTCCATCGATAAAGGGGATCAGATCGTGCGGGCTGAGCCCTTTCTGTTCCATGTGATACTTAATCGCCTCAATCGGATCGGGCAGATCAAGCGGATAATGTTTTGCCTCCCAGGCTTCGACGAGGGCGACGAGCACATCAAGCCGATCGCCTTCCGGCGTGTTGCGCTTGGCATGCATCAGTCCCTCGATCTCCTTAAGCGCGCGCCGGTAGTCGCGCTTGCTCTTGATCGGTTTGATGTCCATAGCCTTCGCCTTCAGATGGTTTGCGCGTCGATGCCGTCATATTGCCGCTTCAAAGGGATTGAGCATATTGGCTCCGAGATCGGCAACATCCGCAGTGTTCCGGGTCACAAGCGTCATCCCGTGCACTTTCGCGGTTGCCGCCAAGAGCGCATCGACCGTTGAAACAGGACGTTTGGCGCTCATGCGTCCCCATTCGTCAGCAACCGCGTGATCGACAGGCAGGACACGCTCGGCAAAGAATCGGCTCAGAGTAGAGAGCCATTTCTCAAGAGCGCGGGCCTTGGCGGGTTCTTTTCGCCGTGCTCGTTCGATCCCTTTGCGGATTTCGCCAAGCACCAGCACGCTGAGGTAGATACTTTCATCCTCGATCGAGCCGTACCACGCGGCGACGCGAGGATTGCAATCGCTGCCCTTGCGGACCTCGGAGATGACGTTGGTATCGATCAGATAATTCACAGCTTGACATCCCGCCCGAGATCACGATCGCGGCTGAGATCAATTCCTTCGAGCGGTGCGGAAGCCAATAGCGCCTTAAGGCCTTTAGCCCTGCCCGATCCGAAGCGCTCGCGCAGCAGTGCACGCGCTTCACCCTCCCGCTCCGGATCGGCGAGCGCAATCACGACCCCGCGGAGGAGCGCGGCGTCGTCCTTGCGGACATGAACCTCAAGGCGAACTACCCCTCGGCGCTTGAGGCGGCGACGGTAGGTGGTCAGCGCTTTTCTTTGCGTATTCGGCATGGCAATATCGCTCCAGAGTTCGAACCGGAAATATAGCCGGAAATCGCCCTGAGCACAAATGGTCCGGCAGGTTGGACGACATGTGTGTTTGAGAGGTAGGGGGATTAAATCCTCAAAGCCTTCGAGCCCGAAACCGCGCGTGATCTCACGCGCAGAAATTTTTTTCGCGGCGCCGGGAAGGCCACCCGCGCCAGCAGGCCAGAGCACCAATCCCCCGCCCGGAGGGGAATTTGGGGGAATTTTTCCGGCAAAATCGAGGTCTGGAAGGCCAAAAACTGGCTCAAACGCCCATTCCAGGCCGCCAGGCGGCCAGTCTCATGCTGAGAAATGCCCGATTTTCGGGCCTTGGCGAGTTTTTCCCGCCCTATAGGGGCCGTTCCGGCCCCAGCGGGGAAGCCATTTCAGGTTGAACGGCATGATCAATGAGCCCAGGGGGGGACATCCCGGCGGCATTGGCGGCATTGGGACTGACAAGGCAGTGAGCGCGTATCCGGTTGACCGCGACAAACGCGCCGCGCATCAGCACGTCAGCAACTGGATCGCCTCGCAGGAGACCCGCAAAGAGCGTCCGGTCCCGAAGAGGGTATGACTGTGACACCGGAGGGCATCGCCGCCATACGAAAATCATTTCTCGAACTAGGCGGCGACAAGGCGAGCGAGTAACGCAATAATCGCGTCAGCGCAGAGGCGTTAATTCACGACATGGGAGATTGTGCAATGCTCGATGTGATTCCGTCAAAGCTTGCTATGGCCAAACTATCCGAAGAAAATGCGTGGCAACGTTACGCTAAGGCAAAAGGCAACGATTGGCGCGAAGCTTTCGCCAAGTGGGTCGAAGCGCGCGACGCATCAATGGCGGCATGGATCGACGAAGTCACCAGTCGACAGAGGTGAGATTGCTGACCAATTCGCCTGGCCGTCTTAGCGCCATTTCTGACGTGCCTTGAAATAGGCCGTTGATTTTCGAACAATCCAATCCTTGGCTTCGGAATCTGAGGCGAAATCGCCGACGTTTTCCGTGATGCCAACGTCGCTAGTCGCTTCGACATACCAACCGCGGCCGTCCTTGTACTCGCGTGAGGTCAACTGAGGCGTTGAGTGCTTTTGTGCCACGTTGCAAATACCCCCCAAAATTCGTCGCAAGGCCGGCCCGGCCGTGAGCGCGATCTGCAGGGATGGGAGAACGGGCTGCTGCCGTGCAGAATCGCCAGCCTGTAGGCTTCTTGCCTAACGGATCAGGCGAAGCGCCGTTGCCTCGGACCTGCATATTCCGACTCGACGGTAACATCCACTGTCACACCGAGATAGCTGCCTGCAGCGCCGACAAAACTGCCGCTGATAGGCTGATAGGCACCGCTTGGCCGATGTCGCGGGTGATCGCAAAGCACTACTGGACGGCTGTAGTGGTAAATCGTGGTGTGCCGCACGTCCAGAATAGTCACCAGCCGCTCTCAATCGTTGTGGATTGACGCGCGAGCCATCAATCAACAATTCGTCAATCCTTCTCGCGGATGTGTTCCGATTGGGACGGTGCCGTTGCGCTCCGTGCTGGCGGAATTGCAGCATCACGGTCCTGCGCCTCCTGCAGATCACGAGGATCAATGCTTACCCTCTCGACCGAGGACGGGTGGCGAGATTCCGCCGGAACGAAGATCATGGTGGCCACGCGGCGATAGACCGGAAACGACAATTCTTGGATCAGTTCTTCATCCGTCGCCACCCGATAGTCTCCCGCCGGTAATAAACGATCGACGCCCTTCAGCAAGAACGGACGAGCGAAGAAAACAGTTTTGTTGCTCGTCCGTGTGGTCATGGAATTGAAATCTCCTCAGTACCCCATCGATCGACCGAAGTCGGCTAGAAGTCCATGCCGCCGCCCGCGGGCATGGTGGCATGGGCGTGATCTTTCTGCGGCACCTCGGCCACCATCGCTTCAGTGGTGATGAGCAGTCCGGCCACGGACGCCGCGCCCTGCAGCGCGGCGCGCACCACCTTGGTCGGGTCGATAATGCCCTTCGTCAGCATGTTGCCATATTCGCCGGACTGAGCGTCGAAGCCAAAGGCGTAGGACTCCTTTTCGAGGATTTTTCCGACGATCACCGATCCGTCTTCGCCGGCATTGAGCGCGATCTGGCGCGCCGGCCACGACAGCGCCTTGCGCACGATCTCAACCCCGGTCTTCTGGTCGTCATTGTGCGTGCGAACCTTCTTGAGCGCCTCGGTGGCGCGCAGCAGCGCCACGCCGCCGCCCGGCAGGATGCCTTCCTCGACGGCCGCACGGGTCGCGTGCATCGCATCATCAACGCGATCCTTGCGCTCCCTGACCTCGACCTCGGTACTGCCACCGACGCGAATCACCGCCACGCCGCCGGCGAGCTTTGCCAGCCGCTCTTGCAGCTTCTCGCGATCGTAGTCGGAGGTGGTCTCCTCGATCTGGGCCTTGATCTGATGGATGCGCGCCTCGATGTCGGTCTTCTTGCCGACGCCGCTGACGATCGTGGTGTTTTCTTTCTCGATCGTCACCTTCTTGGCCTTGCCGAGCATCGCCAGCGTCACGTTCTCGAGCTTGATGCCGAGATCCTCGCTGATCGCCTGGCCGCCCGTGAGGACGGCGATGTCCTGCAGCATGGCCTTGCGGCGATCGCCGAAGCCGGGCGCCTTTACGGCCGCGACCTTCAGCCCGCCCCGCAACTTGTTGACGACGAGCGTGGCAAGGGCCTCACCCTCGACCTCCTCGGCGATGATGACGAGCGGCTTCGAGGTCCCCACCACGGCCTCCAGAAGCGGCAGCATTTCCGCCAGTCCGGAGAGCTTCTTCTCGTAGATCAGGATATACGGGTCGTCCATTTCCACGCGCATTTTCTCGGCGTTGGTGACGAAGTAGGGAGAGATGTAGCCGCGGTCGAACTGCATGCCTTCGACGACTTCCAGTTCGGTCTCCATCGACTTGGCTTCCTCGATGGTGATCACGCCCTCGTTGCCGACCTTCTTCATGGCGTCGGCGAGGAAACGGCCGATCTCGGCGTCTCCGTTCGCCGAAATGGTGCCGACCTGGGCGATCTCGTCGTTGGAGGTGACTTTTTTTGAGTTCTTCTGCAGGTCAACGACGACCGCCTCGACCGCGAGATCGATGCCGCGCTTGAGGTCCATCGGGTTCATACCGGCGGCGACGGCCTTGGCGCCCTCCCTGACGATGGCGTGAGCGAGCACGGTGGCAGTGGTGGTGCCGTCGCCCGCGATATCGGAGGTCTTGGACGCCACTTCGCGCACCATTTGCGCGCCCATGTTCTCGAATTTGTCGTCAAGCTCGATCTCCTTGGCGACCGTGACCCCGTCCTTTGTGATGCGCGGAGCGCCGTAGGACTTGTCGAGCACGACGTTGCGGCCTTTGGGACCGAGCGTGACGCGGACTGCGTGAGCGAGCGTATCGATGCCGCGCAGCATGCTGTCGCGCGCGTCGACCGAAAATTTAACTTCCTTGGCAGACATGAGATTTGTTCCTTCAGATAATCGTGGTCTCATTCGTCGAGACGATTGGGCGGCGCGAAGCTAGCGAAGCGTCCTCACGCAGCTTTCTTGCGCGCTTCCGCTTCCACCAGCACGCCCATGATGTCGCTCTCATTCATGATCAGATACTCGACGTCATCGATCTTGACTTCGGTTCCCGACCACTTGCCAAACAGCACCCGGTCGCGGGCCTTCACATCGATCGGGATAAGCTTGCCGCTCTCATCGCGGCGGCCCGGACCGGCCGCGACCACCTCGCCCTGCTGCGGCTTCTCCTTGGCGTTATCGGGAATGATGATGCCTGCGGCGGTCTTTGCCTCGGCGTCGATGCGCTTGATCACGATCCGATCGTGCAGCGGACGGAATTTCATTGGTGCTCTCCTGGGGTTCCGTCAAAAGGTCTGGCGGAATTGGAAGACTGATTGTGGTTTCGAAGGCTGTTCGCTGTGGGGCCGATATTCGGCCCCCCCCTTGCGATTAGGTGGCCTTATTGAATGCCTTAGACATGACAATCTTGATTGGCTCGGCAGCCTCTGTCGCGACCTGCTGAGCGAACGCTCCAAGCTCTTTATTTCGGGCAGACGCGATTTCGAATTGCTTGCGCATTTGCGCGGTCGACAGCTCGATAAACTCCGACGGGGATTTCGCACCCAACAGCTCAAGAGCGTAGTCAAAGGCACCGCGCGTGGTGGCACGGGCAATCTCGAAAAGCTTGAGATTGTAGTCTGTCACGCCTTTGGCAATGGTCGCATAGGTGTTTTGGAACAAGTCCGCTGCTTGCTCGCCAGCCACCTTCGACCTAGCGAAGGTGTCCCTGGCATGCGCGACGCCCTTCTCGGTGATCTCACGAAATGCCTCCGGCATTTCCGTGTTCGACAGGTCGAATTTTGGCATCTCGAAATTAGGAATCCCATAGTCCGGCATCCCAAACGAGGGGGCGGCCTGTTTCGTAGTCTTGGTTTTCGCGGGGGCAGTGGTGGTTTCCGTCATGACACTTAATCCTTTAGAGGGCTATTTGGAGTAGGGCTCATGGCGCCGCCCTCAACGCCATGGCAGTGGAGAAGTGTTTCAGTTCGGCCCTCGTTGCAACTCGAACGCCGTCGTGCCGTTCGTCGGCCGAGTGATTCTCTTGACGCATTCCTCAAGGCTGGAAAAAGGTCCGGAAGAGAGGTCGCCGTGCTCCTCAATCGCGTACCAGCCGGACTTGATGCCGCGCATGTCCGATTTGTTCTCACCGATGTAATGGGGAGCGGTCATTGTGCTGCTCGAACTTGCATGGCTTTCGCCTTTCGATGAGAGGCAGGCGTCCGTGGGCAATGCTCCAAGCTTAGGCGCTCATGGCTCTACTCGCGAACGCAACTCTAGTTGAAGCGTTATTATGCCGACCGACGGCACCAGGGCTGCCAATGTGGGAACCGGCGACTTCGGTACGTCGCCGATTTTCGTGCAGCTCTCGGACAAGCAGCTACTTGCCAGTATGTTTATTATGTGGGGCGTCGGAACGTAAAGCACAATGGCAGGTTGAGAAAAAGCGCTGATCTGTTTCGATGGCGGCCTGCTCCTGTGGGGCCATTTGAACGAGTATCGCCTGCCACTTGTTCCTCATCGTGTTTTACAATGTAGGCAAGCCTAATGTGGCTCGGGTGCAGGCGGCGAAGTTTATAGAGCTATGATCGATCGCGCCTGGGCTTCTTTAGCTAAACGAAGCTCCCTCAAACGTGTGGTTTTTTCGCGAGTGGCTAGAGCTTCAAACTCATATTCCATCATCGCCCTTCGACCGTCCCGCGTGCGCTCTTCCTTTCTGAAATGTGCTTCTGCCCTTTGTCTGGCTTTATCCGAATTCATGATGATTTTCTCCTGTAGGGCGATATCGCCGCAAAAAATGGTGCTGTTATTTGTTGCAACGCGGCCGTCCACACCCTCTTAACGTGACATCCGCTGGCAAGAGGAAGGCGGCGGTTCGCGCACCAGTTCGCTCGTATCGAGCACCTCACCGCTTTCCGTGATGTCGGACAGCAGAATATCCACAAACGGGTGCTGGCGATTGAAGGCCGGGCCACGCTGATATTTGAATGTGACGATTCGTTCGATCGCTGCGAGGTTGCGCTTGCCGAGCGCGTTGTACTGCTCGCGATAGAGGCTTTTCCGCCCTCGGTAAGGCTGTCTGGGATCGACCCAGCCGTCCATGACACGCCTGCTGATGAACCCCGTTACTCGTTGATCTCCATCCCATCCGCGAAGCAGCAATCCATCATTATTGTGCGGGCCGTCATCGACAGCGAATTTTGCAAGTTTCACGATCGTTCCTGACTGGCGGCGAGGCTGAACGAAATCGCCCATCAGCTGTCACCGCCGCTCACGCTGTACGTTTGACTGTGGCCGCACCCGGCGCATACGTAGGTACGAAGCTCCAGCCTTCGATCGCTTGGGTCGGGCTTCATGAGCGTGGGCTGCATCGCCCCTGAACATAGGGCGCAACGGGAGGCCGCCATGGCCGCAAGTCGTTCTTTCGTTGCCACGTGAAGCCCTTTCGGCCGAAACGTCGTTGCCTTTAGATTTACGCGTTCAGCAGCGCTCTCCGCGTCACAGCACTACCCGACGCGGCGTCTGATCGCCGTCATCCTTATGATTATGGAGAAAGCGCGCGATCTGTGCCTTCGGCGGGGCTGTCTGCGCGAGGTCGGCGAGGGAAGTCGCGTGTTCGAAGAGCTCCCGTTGGATTTTGGTCGGAAGCGTGCCCCATCGCATGATGACGGCCGCTCCCAGACATTCCAGAATTTTCTTGCCGTCCCCGGGAGCCTGATCAACCTTTAGATCCGCAAGCGATTCAGCCATCGACTTGGAACCCACGTCATTCGGTACTCTCGCGTCCATATTGCTTCGAGCAGACATGAAAGCGCCACCCTCGTCGTCCCCCCGTGCAACAGCAGCGGCGTAGTGGCTCACATCAGTTCCGTTTTCTCTTAAGGTCATTGTTCATACATGGGGTGCGGAACCGAGCTTTACTATGGGGGACGGAGGGATGGGCGCTTTGGCAGTCTTCGACGAACACCACGCAATCAAACGGCCGCAACGGAGCCGCCGTTTGATTTTGGCGGCAAGGGTCTTCGGGCGCCGGTCAGCGGAGGCCAAGCTCGATCTGACGTTCCATGGGTGATCGAGACCGTCGTGCCGTGTGGGTTCTTCACGACTTCCACACGAGCATGAAGCTGTTTGGCAAGCGCCTCGACGATGATCGTGCCCAATCCAGGAGTTGTCTTATCCGAATTTAGACAGCCGTCCGATGTCCCGATCCCATTGTCGGAAACCGCAAGCCGCCAGCTTGTTTCAGCCGCCTCATAGACAACGACAAGCAGGCCAGCGGCCCGGTCGCCGACAAAGGCATGCTTGAACGCATTGATCACGAGCTCGGTGACGATGAGGCCGATGCTGACCGCCTCGGTGGATGAAGCGGTGCCGCCTTGCGCCTGGACTTGCAATGAGATTGGACGAGTGTCGTCGGTCATCGAGGCTGCCAGGGTCTCGCACAATCGCGCGAGATAAGGACCTATCTCGATCGGCTCGCCATGCCCTGAGGCCAGCAGTTGCTGCTGCACGGCCGCCACCGACATGATTCGCCGATGAGCGTCCATAAGATGCAGCCGCGTATCCTCCGATTGAACCGTCCGCGCCTTGAGGAGCAGGATGCTCGCGATAATCTGCAGGCTGTTGGCAACACGATGCTGCATCTCCTGCAACAGCATTTCCTTCTGTTGTAGCAGCCCGGTTATCTCCCGTTCGGCGGCGCGCCGGTCGGTAACATCTTCGATTGCCAGGAGAATGAGCTTGCGAGCATCGCTTTGATTGAACACCTCCCGCGCATTCAGGAGCATCGAGCGCCGTCCGATAACGGGAAAATCCCGCTCGACTCCGTAATCTTCAATCACAGCGTGCTGGGGCGCAATGTCCCCCAGCATCAACCGGAGCTCCGGAATATCCCACTGGCCATCGCCCAGCTCGTAGACCGGACGGCCCTGAATGTCATGACGATTCATCCGGAACTTCTGATGGAAAGCGCGGTTGGCGGTAACGACACGCAGGCGGTGATCGAGGACCAGAAGCGGATCGCGGATCGTATCCACGATTGCCTGGGCGAGCGCGTGCCCGGCATCGAGGTCTACGTATAGCGGGCCGTTGGGCCATGCCAAAGCCTCTGCCGGCGGGGAGTGTTCGCGATAGTTTGACGGTTCCATGTGCATTATCCAAAAGGCCGCAAAACTAGCCCCCGTCCGTCGCTGGTTACCAGCGTCTCCACCAGCTTCGTCGCCATCGGCCTCCGCCACGAACGAGCCTGATGACCAGCAACAGTAACAATGCGCCGATGGTGGCGTCGATGATTGCCAAGATAATGCCCGAGCCAAGGTGAAGGCCGAGGCTGAGGAAGCAGCCAACTGCCAATGAAGGCGCCTGCAATACCGATCAGGAGGTCGCCCACTATCCCGAACCCGGTGCCTTGCACGATTTGGCCAGCGAGCCATCCGGCAATGAGGCCGACCAGCACTATGATCAGGAGACTTTCACCCGACATGTACATCTTCGTATCCTCTCGACGCATCGGCGTGCTGGCGAATTTCCGCCAGCTCAAGAGATGCAAGTCGCGTCACCAAAGACGGGGGCGGCCGAAAGTGACCAATGGCCTGTCCAGGGGTACGACCATCCCGCGCACGAAGGCTACGACCATGCCAAGGTAGAATACGATCATGCCAAGATTGAAGCTGTGCAGAATTGCTCAGCTTATGAGGCCCGGGGAGTTATCCACATCGATGCGATGCGACCCGGCCCGGTTGCGATAGGGCCTGGTACTCATGCACGGTGGATGTCGCCAGTTGCGCGGCAATGCCGTACCGATCAGAGCAAGAAATCCAACTCTCGACGCCGACGGCTGCCCTTACGGCGAGGGCAGGCCCACGAGCCGCCGGCAATCCCGACGGCTCTTTGCCTTCTACCCTATCCGCTCACGGACATGGATGACGCAGGCCATCATAGCCGAGATAGGTCCCACTCCTTGGATCGTACGACTTGAAGCGCTGCATGCAGTACGCCACCGCGTCTCCCGGCGGAGGCCCAGCATAGCCGGGTGCGTAATACGGACCGGGTGCGTAATACGGGCCTGGGCCATAATAGGGGCCGGGACCGTAATAGTAGGGAGCAGCGAGTATTCCGCCTATGATCGCACCGCCGAGCACTCCTGCGCCAAAGCCCCAGCCCGGTCCTCTCCCGCGCCACCCCCTGCCGCGCCATTGCACGGTCTCGATGTTGGCTGGAGCAGCGTTCTTGATTGCGAGAGGATCGGCCACCGGCATCGCCGATGCAAAGTTTGCGAATGGCGCGATATTCATTGCAATCAGTACCGCGGCGGCCACGCTAGCCTGTCGATTCATCATTGAGTCTCTCCGTTGCTTCGTGCCAGCGTTGCCGCTTCTCAAACGGCAAGGCTATGACGAAAATGAACATAATGTTGCCTGCCGATTCCAATATTGATCTAGATCAACAAGGCGTCTGACGGCGAACTTCACAGCCTCCTCCACTGCTCAATAATAACCCCGCGTCGGGCACCTCCCAAAGAAAAAGCCCCAGCAGGGGGGCCGGGGGGAGGCTGGGGGGCTGGGGCTTTTAGTCTTCGAGACAAAACTCGTCCCGTGACCGCCTGTATAATAAACAACGAGCAAATTCGGTTCCCCAGCATATGAATTAAATTCGTTCGTCGTCATCTTGGTTCTTTCCGTCCTTCGGCGTGCCGATCGAGTCTTTGATTCTGTTAGTCCGATTCGTCGGTCGGCGGCATGATGGTTCGCGGTTTTATTCGTCATGCCAACGCTACGTGCACGGAACGTTTCTTCCAAGTCAGTCTGGAAACGTCTTTCGACAACGCTATAGCGTCCTGAAGGTGACGACTGTGCAAAATTGCTCAGGTCCAGGGATCCAAAGTAACTATCCGCGCGCCCGCGCATCGCACGCCGTCGGGAACAATCCATCGATGAGGCCGTTACCCTGCACCTCCTCAAACAGCGAGAATACGGCAATGGATAAAGATCGAGTGAAAGGTTCGGCAAAGCAGGTCAAGGGAGCCGTGAAAGAAACCGCCGGGAAGGTGTTCGGCGACAAAAAGCTGGAAACTGAAGGCAAGGCCGACAAGGCTGCCGGCAAGGTGGAAAACGCGATCGGCGGATTGAAGGATGCTTTGCGCGGCGAATAGGGCCGGCGCCATCAACGGAATCTATATGACCACCCGAGGGCAACACCAGCACCATAGCGACCGCCGCTACGATTACCCACTCAATCGAGTGCAATGACGGTTGTCACGGATGGCCCAGCGATCCGCCTCGACTACACCCGGCGTCTTGCCTGCGCCGGGTGCTCCGGCGCAGCCGCCTAAGGCGCAAAAGATCGGTTTCCTAGTCTGTGTGAACGGGATCGGACCGATATTTCTCGCGCGTGGTATAGATGTCGGGAGTCGAAACGGGCACTTCTAAAAACGGCTCTGCAAAATGGTCAATTTTATGCAGACCACATGTGGTAACGGCCGCACAGCCAGGCTGGCCGTGGCTGCGTTTCACCCCTCAAGAAAATGACCGAATGCGGCCAGCGGCCTGATGCGGTCGCAGATGATCTTGGTAGTCGCCAGCATCGGCACAGACAGGATCGCGCCCGGAATACCCCACATCCAGAACCAGAAGACGAGCGAGATGATGACGAGGACGGGATTGAGGGTAAACCGTCTGGCCAGAAGCATCGGCGTCAAAGTCTCGCCTTCGATCAAATGCAATCCAACGTAGAGCCCTGCAGGAAGCAGCGCCAGCCAGAGCGTTTCAACGGTCAACAGGCCAGCGAGAAGAAAGATCAAGACACCTAAAACAGTGCCGATGATTGGCACATAGTTCAGCAGAAAGGCCACCGTTCCCCACAGGATCGGGTCGCCCGCCCCCGTGAGCCACATTACCAATGCCATAACAATACCCACTACCACGTTGATGATCGTGATCGTGACCAGGTACGCGGAGATGTCATGTTCGATTTGCTGCGATATTTCGACGACCTGGCGCTTGCTGCTGAAGCGCGGCAGTATCTCGACGAGGCGGTGCAGGAAGATATCGCCGGAGACGAGAAGGAAGAAAAGAAACAGCACCGTCGTGAAAAACCCGTGGGCAAAATTTCGGGTCCCGTTGAATAGTGTCGTCAAAAGAACCGCTCCTCGCCCGGAGCTGGCCCCATTTGGGGAAGGCCGCGTTTCGCCAAAATCTTCCACCTGCTGCAAGAACAGTTGCATTGTATCGATGGGTGCGCGCAGGAAACTGAGCCGCTCCTCGAGCCGAGGAATGCCCTCCGGAAGCTTGGCTGCCCACGTGCCGGCCGGACCTGAAACGGCGGTAAACAGGCCGACGATCGTTCCAAATAGCGCAAGGATCAGCAGCAGCGCCGCTGGTATTCGCGGGGCGCGCAACCGCTCCAATGCCCGCAAGGCAGGCTGCAGCAGGAGCTTGAGAACGATAGCAAAGACCAATGGCAACACGATATCGCTCGCGACGTAGGCTGTCGCCAACAGCGCAAGGACGAAGAGACCGCCAAGGAATATGGCTTTCGGATCTGAGGGCAGGGGATGGTCCTCCGGGTCTCCTGCCGGCGGTACGACATCGGCCCCCTGTTCGGTAGGTACCGTGCTCAACATTGCGCCGATGTCTGCGTGCTCACTCTGCTTGAAATCTCGGGGAACCGGTGGGGGCTTCCTCATCATGGTGACATTATCTGCATCGAAGACAGCCATCCGGGATTCATGTCGGACGGCAATCTTGTCTCAGCGCCGGCATCTAGCCGGTTCCCCGAGACGAAGGTTTGTGAATCGGAAACTAAACCGCGAGTCCACTTTTGACGGGCTCGGCCGTGTCCCAGTTCGCGAGAAGATTGTCCATTTTCTCATCCTGACGGGCGAGCGAAAGCCACGAGGAGGCCATAGTGAGACGACGTTTGCGGCAGTAAGGTTCGGAAGCCTCCTTAGCCGCCAACAGACACGCTTTCGCGCGGTAGCGGTAGCGGTAGCGTTGAGAACGTGCACGGCACCTCCCCTTCGCCCGATGCGCTTCGATCCGGCGTCACCTTAAGATGGTGGCTTGATCGTGAGAGCGTGTGCCTCGTTGACCGACCGAGTCTGTATAAAATTGCTCACTAGGCTTCCCGCAATCGAAGGTGTGAGGCCCGCTGGCCGCCATCGGCATGTCCGCGCATCGGATAAGCCATCGGGAACGAAACATTGGCGGCGCCGTTATCTCAGACGCGACCAACAGGGAGAATACGGCAATGGATAAAGATCGAGTCAAAGGTTCGGCAGAGCAGGTCAAGGGAGCCGTGAAAGAAACCGCCGGGAAGGTGTTCGGCGACAAGAAGCTGGAAACCGAAGGCAAGGCCGACAAGGCCGCCGGCAAGGTACAAAACGCCATTGGTGGATTGAGGGATGCAGTGCGCGGCAAATAGGGCCGGCGCCATCATCAAAGGAGGCTTGCGATGGAATTGATCCTGATTATCGTCGTATTGATACTGCTGTTCGGCGGCGGCGGCGGCTATTGGGGCCGCAGGCGAGGTATATGGTGACCGGACGTATTCGGACGCTCCGGCGTAAGCAGGGACGCTGAGGCCACGTCCACCGCATATCCTGTTTTTGCGGACGGCCGTTTTCGGCAGCTTCAGGTCGTTGGAGCTGCCGCGCGTACCACCAAGGCTCGCCTGGGCGATATCGTATTCGGTGAGACGATCGGCTTCGAGTTCCGGCGGCTTCGGCTTCCTTGCTTGCATCTCTGACGCTCTCTCATCTTTCTGCCTGGCCCCCGCGATCCACGTTGAAGCCGCACGCGGCGAGCGCTCTTTTCCGCAATCGATTGGGGTCGCGCTCGCCGTCCTTGGCAAGTGTTATAATCCGTGTGGCAATGATCTCTACCACGATCTTGTTGGGGTGCCCGAAGCCGTAAACGTCTTCGATCGCCTTGTCGTAGGCATCGGACATCATTTTAATGTCCGCCGGCTCAAACACCGCATTGCTGATGAATGGCACTATCGAGGTCATGGCTGCCTCCATTGGCCCCAAGCGCTATCGACGCTTCCACTCATGTGTCTGTTCAAAATTGACCACATTCGGCCCGGAATTGGGGTGATCGATTCGGGGATCGGCGCCCTTGCAAGGCCGCTTGCGTCCAGGTCCTTGCAAGCTCATGGAAGGCCTACGTCAAAGCCTTTCTCGAACAGGTCATGGTGTCGGTTGCGTGCAATGGTGCGCACAGCCTCAAGCAACGGCTAGCGCGTTGGCCGCTCATGGCGCTTATCGTTATAACTGGCGCTCAGATTCTCACAGCCGCCAATCCTAGAGCACGGTCCGATTCAGATTGAATCGAACCTCTGAATTTGCTCGGGTGAGTTTTCGCCCAACCAGTCGTCACCTTGCGGCAGATCGCGGTCTGACGCGTTCAAGTCCGGCTCACGGCGCCGGCTACCGGACCGTCCAGATAGCGATCGAAGTCAGCGGCGGAACTGCGCGAGATGCGCTTCATGCTTGCCGGCGGCCATTCTGTGCCTTGCTGACGATGCCAAAGTCGCTCGACTTGGAATTGTCGGGGGCTCTCGCAAACCCTTCCGCCGCAAGCCCTCGCTTGAATAACTCGCGTACCGCTGCCGCCCGGCTTGGCATGCGCCTCTTGAACCGAAAATCGTCGAGCAGGACCAGCTCCTCGACGGAAAGCATGATTTGAAGCCGCTCGCCGCGCAATCTTTCCACGGGCATTGGAAAGCTCCTCGACTTGTTAGCCGTCGCACGCCGCACCCCAGTCACTTACTAACAACTATACGTCAGCGCTTTTAGCGTCAAGACCGTAATGTATGACTTGTAATTATTGACAGCCATTTGATCCAGGTGAGGACAGATAACAAAAAGCCAATATTTATCAGATGTAATACAGTAAGACGTTTGGATGATGTAAGTAAAACGCGGCGATTCCATAGTATTGATTGACAAAAACGACAGCATTGTTATGCTACGAGGATCGCAAAGTGGCCCGCTTTGACGACTCGCTCGGCGCTATCCCCGGTAACGGGTGGCGAGTCACGGCAAACTACCGCCCTGCTTTCGGCGAAGTCTGCCAAGCCCTTAAGGTGGCTGACGCGGCCCGAGCCGGGGAAGGCCATCGCGGTAAGAATCGCTGAGCTCGCGCGTGCGGCGAGCGTGAACAGGGTACTCTAGGACGCAAACGTCGGCCGGCAATGAACCGTAAAGCAACCCCCCCGTTCGATCCCAAAGCGTTTCTCTTGAAAGTGAACGGCGGGCGGGCCGTTGCCGAATATCGGAAGGATCAATTTGTGTACCGGCAGGGCGATCCTTCGGATGCGGTTTTCTTCATTCAGAGCGGCAAGGTCAAGAAGACCGTCGTCTCCGAGCAGGGCAAGGAAGCCGTGGTCGCCCTCCTGGGACCCGGTGATTTCTTCGGTGAGGGCTGCTTGGCCGGAGAAGCGCTGCGTCTGGCGTCGGTCACCGCGCTGGCAAAATGCGCGATCGCGCAAATATCGAAGGCCGACATTACGCGCGTGATCCACGAGGAGCCGGCGTTTGCCGAGCTGCTTATCGCGCACCTGTTGGCCCGCAACAGTCGGGTCGAGGAGGACCTGGTCGATCAACTGTTCAATTCGAGCGAGAAACGCCTGGCGCGGACTCTTCTGCTGCTGGCGAATTTCGGCAAGGAAGGTCGGCCGGAGCCGATCATAGCAAAGATCAGCCAGGAGACCCTTGCGGAGATGATCGGAACGACCCGGTCCCGCGTGAGTTTCTTCATGAACAAATTTCGAAAACTAGGCTTGATTAATTACAACGGCAGCATCGAAGTCCACAGTTCGTTGTTGAATGTCGTTCTGCGCGACCAGGCGCAAATCAGGAATTAGAGCCGATCCAGGAAGATGTTGACCCGATCGGCATATCGAACAGAAACGGTTGCCACTGCTCATGCCGGTCGTGGCATGGTTCGGGTTCGCGTCGTCCCGCCCAGCGTCGCCGGGCGGGACCAATCGGAAACGACGAAATTTACCTCTGCGGCAGCTTGGTCTCGGCCAGTTTGGGCGCTTTGTGATCGCCGTTGCTGGCGCTCTTGTCGGACACCCATGTGGTGGTATCGGGATCGTACTTGAAGCCTGGTGCGCTGCTGAGCGCATCCTTTGTCGTATTCACCGTCAGGTGCGTCGCATGGTCTTGCAGGCTGACCTTGAGCGCATCGAATGGAATGGCGACGTTCTTCTCGTCGATGCCCAAGAAACCACCGACGCCGATCATCGCGGCAGTGATGCGGCTATCCTTGTCGACGACAAGGTCCACGACCTCACCAACCTTATTGTCGGTCGGGCCATACACGCTCTGTTTGTAGTAATTCTTCACGGTCGTACCGTTCGCCGGCATCTCTGCCATGAAACGGGCGGGCGGGCCCATCTCACTGGGAGCAGACTGCTCGATCGGGGCCTTGGCTGCGGGCCCCGTTATTGGGGCGTTAGGGGTTTGCGCCAACGCAGCCGTACTCATAAGCGCGGCAATCGCGGCGGCTGAAGCGAGTCGGATCATCATAGTCAACTCCATTGCCCGGCTCGGAATCGAACCGGCGCCCTTCGAGAAGTCGGCAGTCACGAATACGTTCCAAGTTGCGCGCCCGGATTGGCTGTCAACAAAAAATGAATTTGTGGGATGAAAACAATCAGTAGGGCTTGTGTGGACTCGGATTGCGGCGGCGAGATCAAGCCGACACGCCTGCGCTCGTCGGTAATGGAAAGCGGAATAAGATTTCCTGCCCAACGAGATACGGGTAACCCTGAAGAAACCATCGGCGTTTTGCGATCGGTCTCGCCGCGCTCGACATTTCAGGCATGCCTGAGACTCAGCGCCGCGCATGGCGTGTGCAATGCCTCGAATACCAAGCCACCATCTTGCGCTTGAGTTGCTTCTGCGTGCCGGTCAACTCAACGCCCGAATATTGATCCGCGAGGACCTCCAGCCGCTGACAGTTTTCGATATTCGGAGTTTCGGCGCTTATAGCCGCGTTCGAACTAAATAGCGGGATCAGTCCGGCGGTTGATATCGCAAGTACCACAAGGGACTCGCGCGCGAGCGTTCGAGAAAAACGATTCATTCGTCGGCGCCTTACTGCTGAAAGGGATTCTGCGCTGAGCGATTTGGCGGGACCGATGCGGTTTGGCGCGGTGTCGACGGCACGGTCTTACCGCGATTGTCGATCATCCATTGCGCATTGTTCGCGAGTTCGGTGAAGTTTCGTTCGAGCCTTTGAAATTCACGCATCTCGTTCGGCTCGTTCGCGATTCCCGCCAATTTGGCATATTCGCTCGCTTTGGCGCGATATTGCTCAACAGTGAACATCGGCAATCCTTTCTGTGAGGAGGCGCTTCAGCTTCACGCTGTGACGCGATTGTTTGCTTCGGAGATAATCGCACCGATAGTCAAGGTAAATCTGATAGCCGAGTTGAGTCTGTACGAAATTGCTCACCGCCCGAGCGCCGAGGCGAAGCGTAATGCGGCCTGACACGCGAACGTGTTCGGATCTCTTGCAACCTTCGGGGCAATGCCGAGTTGTTGTAGTTCTCAGAACAAAATCATTTGTTTGAGCTGTAATAGGAGGCTCACGTGCTTCATAAAACACTCATCGCGTTCGCAGCCGCGGTCGCTCTCGGTTGCGTACCTGTCGCGACGATTGCCTCAGCCGCTCCCCATGGTCATGTCGGCCGCGGACATACTGTGGCTGGCCACATCCGTGGCGGCCATGTTGCCCGATACAGGGGTGGCCATGTTGCCCGATACAGGGGCGGTTACGACAATGGACCGGTCTACGACAGCTGCGCCGGCTACGGCCCCGGCTATGGCTATGGCTATGGCTACGGCCCCGGCTATGGCTACGGCGGGTGTCCCGGCTATGGTGTTCCCATTGTCGGCGGCGTGATCAATGGCATCTTGCGTGATGTCGCTCCCTACTGAGTGAGGATAAGTCTCATAGTAAAAGCGGGGCGGCCGCCTTCCCGATCGGAAGCGCGACCGCTCCGCGGCATCGCTCTTGGCGTTTATCGTTATGACGGCAACTGCCGTCCGGATTCCTTGGAACGTGCCGACCCAGGGCATCGCGCGGCGCGCAAGAAGTTCAGATCGCTCCATGGCGCGGATGCCCGACAGGCTGCGCCCGCCTGACAAAAAACAACCTCAAGATGCCGTAGTCATGCAGGTGTACAAAAACGACCAGCTTTCCCGGCCCGCGAGCTTCCGATCCGCCGACTGCTGCTGACAGTCGGCCCATTTGATCTTATCCTTGGCCCAATCGGCTTTTGCGGCGTTCCACTGCTCGGTTGTCCAATTCTCGACCTTGGTGGTGACTGAGGACTGCGCGCCGGATCCTGTCGTTTGTGCAAAAGCGACACCGATGCCCACGGTCAGTGCAACAATGGCCGATGCAGCAATCATAAAAGCACACGTCTTCATCATATCCTCTTATTGCGCGGTTATGTACGTTCGCTTGATTGAATAGCGCCGTCGTAATCCTGGCATTTACGGCGGCCGATCAGCCGCGCCCGCCAGCGGTGAGAATGGCCTGCGTTGTGGAGTCCGGACCGTATTTGTCCGCTCCCCTGTCGATCCCAAGCAGCTCCGCAAGCAGCGTGCGTGCTCGACTGACGCGGCTTTTGATCGTCCCCACCGCGGTCTCGCTGATCGCGGCCGCCTCGTCGTAGGAAAAGCCCGACGCACCGACTAAAAGCAGCGCCTCGCGCTGAACGAGGGGCAACTTAGCGAGCGCGACGTGGAGTCTCCTTGAACTCCAAACGAGCCTGCTGCCCGGGAGCCGACGTCAGACTGTCGAGGTAGCTGCCGTCCGGGTCTTCGACTTCGCGGCGTCGCTTGCGATATTCCGACCGAAACTGGTTGCGCAGGATGGTGAAGAGCCACCCGGCCATGTTCGTTCCCGGCTCGAACGAATTGATGTTGGCCATGGCGCGCAGCAGCGTCTCCTGCACCAGGTCATCCGCACGGTCGACGTTGCCGCTGAGTGACATCGCGAACGCGCGCAAGTGCGGAACGGCAGCGAGCATGATATCGCGCTCAGACGGCTGAAGCATCGTCCGTTCGATTTTTTGCCTGCCCACATTGATCGTTTCTCGATAATCGCCCACGCATTGAGCGGGGCGTGTTTCGATGGGGTGGACGATTGGGTCCGGCAAGCCATGATGCAAAGACATGACGATTCTCCTCGGTGAAGGAAATTGATATCCAGCACCGAGTTAAAAACGATGCACGAATGGCGTCTGTATAAGAGTGCTCACCCGCAAATATTCGCGATGTGTCCGGGTGTGATGATTTAGCTAGCGAATTGCGGCATCCGGTGCATCGGGGAGCTTGGTTGGCGACCAAGGCTCCGGGGAAACCATGTCTGCGGTAGACAGGTTTGGTTGGAACGAAAGATCGACCGCCCGCATTCTATTTCATAGGGACCGATCTCAGGAGAATTCGACTGGGCGTCCCCTCAGGAGTACGGAACAATGTCTGAAGAAAAATCGACCGTCATCCAGCCGCAGCACGCCGCTGAGAACCCCAAGCCGGACCAGCAGCAGGCGGGCCAAAACCCCAAGCCGGCTCAGCCTCAGCAGGGCGGCCAAGCGCCGAAGCCGGCAACGCCCAGCCGGTAACGTATAGCTGACAAAGGCGGAGCGCTCCGACGCGTTAGCGACGGGGCGCTTTTCGTTATTACGACGTTGAAGCGTCGACAATCCAAATTCGGCAGCGCCATTTTGATGCAAACGAACGAATGTTTTGCATATGCGACATCGCAGTCGCAACGGTAATAGCGAGTCTGCGCATGATGGCTTGCCTTTCGTCCATTGAGCACATTCCATCATGCGAGGGAAATGCTGATCGACATTGACGTAAATCAATAATGTCAGACACCAGACATTGCGCAACGGCCGGCGGCATTAGTAGTCTCAGCGGACAGGTGGACCGACACGAAATCATGGGGGCTTCACGCCCCACCTCGGCCGAAGACTAATCGGCGATCGACGCCTTGCCCCACCGCGCGCGAATTCCAGCCAGAAAGGTTCGGGCATCCCGGGACAATAGAATACCAAGTGCATTCACGCGATCTTCCTGCGCCAAAGGCACCAAATAGGGCCTAAGCGGCGCAAGTCCCCGATCGGTCAGCGTCCCGCCATTGTAAGCAATCTGCACCCGTTCGACCCAGGCGCATAGCTCCTGCCTTCCATCGGAGCTAATGAGCGCGGGGAAATGCTCTTCCTTGACCCCCGAGTATGAAAGCGGAGCGTTCGGCAATATTTGATTTCTGATAATCCAGACCCGGCGCCCATTTATGAAGCCGTAGCTCGCCTCGGTCGGAGGATTCCATTGGGCTTCGTCCAGAATTGACCTGATCTCAACGGGCATAAGCCAAAGACCGGAGCCACTTTGCGTTCCCGGAAGGCCCGGGTGGTCCGACAATTTTGCAGTTTGGCTGCCTTCGCCCTGGAGCAGCCAGCCCTCCTGTAGCGAATCTATGGCGACCACTTCGGCAAGGAGTTCCCGCGCAGTATTCGCTTGGAGAACTTTCGTGCCGGTGTAAAGGAACACGCCCGCCGTTACTGCACTCGCTATTACGGCGCCGATCAGAAAACCGAGGATGACCCTCCAACCCGTCATTTCATCCCGCCGCGCCGTTGAAATAAATTCATCCCTACCAATAATATCATAACCGAAAGAGGCCCACAATCCGGCGGGTCCGCTTCTCGCCTTTGGGGCCTCTAAGCATTCAGCGCTCTCCCTGTCTCGGGCCTGCGTTGATGTGCTCATCCCACAGCCAATATAGCCCCGCAAGGACCACTATGGCAGCCGCCACGGCCAATCCCCGGTGCCATGCCGTCGCGAGGAAGTAGAAATAGAAAACTCCGCCGCAACCTAAGGCGACCAGCGTCAGGGCCATAATCAGGTTTATCGCACGATGGATTGATCCCATGAAGCCAATGTGGCCGAGCGCAGCCCAAGGTCAAGAGCCTCGAAATTCAAACTGAGACACTACCGACTATTGCACCCTGCGACGCAGTGACGAATCTCGAACCGACCTGGCCGAGAGCTGCGGCGTCTCCTCAATAGTTGCGGAGCGCCAGGCGGCAGCGCGCGACCGCCGGGTCCTGGCTGATCATGACGCGGATGTAGGCGACGGCGCGGGCGGCTTCGGCATGGGTCAGCGTCATGGGAAGCCCAGCGCGCTCGGCCAGTGCCCTGCACGCCGCGGGGATTGGCACGCGATCCTCGGCGGCACGCGACGGTGACACAAGCAGCATCAGAGCTATTACTGCGAGTACGGCAGGTATCCGCAACGTATTTACCCGACATTCCCCAGATGGCTTGATTGCCGAACTCCAGGTTGCTGTCTTCCGGCGGTGCGGTCAAGGCAGATCGGGAGATCATTGAAGACCGACGGCGCGCGAAGCGCGACAAGCATCCTCGATGTATTTCTTAAAACGCCACGGCTTGTCTGCTATCTAAATTACAAAGTCGCGCGCAATCGTGGCCGAAAGGCGTCCGCCGGCAATGCCCCGTCAAGGAGGACGATATGCCCGACAATCGATCGCGAATACCGAGGACACCTTTGCTTCGGGGTGTGCTGGTCCTGTTCGCCGCATTCGTGCTTACCGCCTGCGTGCAATCCGAGACGCCATTACTGGCCGGATCGAAGCCGCTGCTCGGAATGCAATTCCAGCTGAATCTCTATCAGGACTTCACCGCAGGACAAGCGCTCTCCGTAAAAACGTCGGTCTTCCGCTGGAACCGCAACCACTACTCGCTCGTCAGCGGCGATGCCTCGGGCGTGGAGTACTTCGTGGTTCAACCCATCGGCGGCGGCAATTTGCTCATCGAGGCTAACGAAAGCGATCATGTGTATCTGCTGGGCCGCAAGCTGGCCAACGGGACCTATGGCATAGTGCCGATCGACCAGAATGCCGTCGATGAAGCCACGCGCGACGAGACATGCGTCACGGAAAATCCGGTAATTTGCACGGTTCAGACACGCCGGCAGCTTGATATTTTTGTTCGTGCAGCGCTCGCCAAAACCGGCAGCTACGCGATTGTGGGGGTGATTTCCGCTCCGGCGAGGTGAGGCGGGAAAACGAACATATGCACCGCCGCCGTCCGCACCTCGCCAATCTGCATTATCATATAGCCGAGTGCGATCTCCGATAAGGACCGGTCAAGAGGCCGAAGCTGAAGCGGATGCCTACTGCCGACGCCAGCCCCGTTGTCCCCACCTCTATTGTGCTGCAGCGGCTGCATGACGAGGCACCGACCGACCACTTCACCCTGGGCTGGCTCATGGGCAGCCTGCACAGGCGCTCCTTCGGCATCATCATGCTCCTGCTCGCCCTGGTCGCGATGGCGCCGGGTGTCTCAATCGTAGCCGGCCTGTTGCTCATGATCCCCGCGTTCCAGATGATCGCGGGCCGGCCTGCCCCGGTCTTCCCGCGCTGCATCGCCGCCCGCCCCTTGCCGACGCGGCAGCTCGCCGCCTTGGTGCAACGAGCCGTGCCAGTGCTGAGATATATCGAGAAGGTGATCCATCCGCGGTGGCCCACCCCGTTCGAGGCGACCAAGCGCCTTGTCGGCGTCGTCGTCGTGATCCTGAACGCCACCTTGGTGTTTACTCCGATTCCCCTGAGCAACGTCCTCCCCGCTTTGGTCATCGCGCTGATCTCGTTGGCCTATCTGAGGAGGACGGAATCCTGCTCTCGATCGGCCTGCTGGACGCGATCATCGTGGTGACGGTTGAGTTGGCGGTAGTCTGGGAGACGGTCGTGGGCGCAAAATGGATCGTCGGGCTGTGGTAAGCTCAACGCCTCTCAATTCGCTCTCCGAACAATGATGAAGGTTCGGACCAATGTGATCCTCCGCCGCGACTGTAAGGCCAAATGCCTGGAACGCAGCGTCAATGGCAATAGCCGACGACGCCGTTGATCGAGATCGCGGGCATCGTCGTATGCAACGGCTAAAACCAATTAATTCCCACCAGCGGCAGCACGCGCTGAAGGATCGCTCCCACGCAAATCAGCACCACGAGCAATTTGAGAAGATTCGCCAAACGACTGTTGTTGACGAACTTTTCGATGGCCCAAAAGCAAATTGCACCGACAACGCAGATAATCAACACTCCGATCAAGACTGAAAGCATAGCGCCCCCTCTGCCGGTAAGGAGCTTCGACACTCGCGACCGGCGATTTCGAGTTAGCGGGTCCGTATTCTTTAGACCACGGTCTGGTGCCCGTGGCCGAACGGCTATTTACCCTTGAGCGTGTCTTTGAGACCGCCGATGGTATTCTGAACTTTGCCCTCTAGCTTGTCGGCCTTGCCCTCCGACTTCAGCTTGGCGTCACCGACGACCTTGCCGACCGCCTGCTTGACCGCGCCCTTGATTTGCTCCCCCGATCCGACGATCCGGTCCTTATCCATGATTTATTTCTCCAATACCCTGGCTAAATCCACTGAACCGTGGATACATTTAACTATCGCCGCAGCACAAACAGTCATCATTGATTTAGATCAACCGACGTTTCCCGCATGAACTCTTGCGCAGCGGATTTGCATACGCCCCGGTCCATCCTGTACGAGCATGCAATCCTATCGCGATCAGGGCGGAACCTCCGAAGATCATATTGACGGCCACGAGAAGGCCCATTGTCCAGGCCGAAGTCCCCGGAAGAGCAAAAATGATGACGCTCGCCAAGACAATGTCGACGATGCCGCTTGCGAACATGAACGCCCAGCGGGTGGAAAACTGACGTTGATGCTCGATGGCGAACATGATCGAAGCGCCACCTTCAATGAGGAAGAACAAAACCAATATCAGCCGCAGGGGGCCGGCGTCGTGAAAGGGCCATCCCATCAGGCCGCCATACAAATCCTGCGATCTGTTCTCGATCAGCACCACGCCGACGAATATCGCCAGCACCGCCGATACCAGCGACCACAGGAATCCGGGCGCGTGTCGCGCCCAGTAGGTCGTCGCCAAGCCCGTAGCGCCGCTGACGAGAAACAGCCACCCCAGAACGCCGGTCACGTTCTCATCGGCGATGGATGGAACGGCGATCGCGAGCAGCCCCAGCAAGATGAGGACCGCTCCCTCGATAACGAACAGGGTCCAGTGGTCAGGCGTTGACTTTCCGACCGATCCGGGAAGGCGACGACGTTCCGCATAGCGATGAATATCCATTTGCAACCTTCACAGAGTTAGCTTCTCATTGCCTCATTGAATGTTCAAGCCTGGTACGGCGGACTTCACATCAAATCCGCCCAAGCAGCATAAGAACGACCACGATGATCAAGATGAAGCCGATAATGCCGATGCCGCCATGGCCGAAGCCGTAGCCGTAGCCGCCGAAACGGCCACTGAAGCCGCCAAACAGAAAAATCACGAGAAGGATAACCAGAATGAGTCCGAGCGGCGACATGAGCTTGTATCCTATTACTTTAATATCGATTAGAGCCCAATCCTGAAGCGAAAGCTGTGCAAAATTGCTCACATCAACAGTCTATGTGTCCACCGCCGCCCAGCGGTACCGTCCCGGGATGAACGAGATGTGCGAATTCAATTTTTGATTGCCGGCTGGTCGTGCAGAACGACGTTCAGCAGCGAACTATGGACTTCGATGCCGCCGTTGTACTCGATGAAGCCGAGCTTTCTAAATTTGTTCATGAAGTGGCTCACGCGCGACCGCGTTGTTCGGATCATCTCCGCGAGAGTCTCCTGGCTGATTTTCGCGATCACCGGCTCGGGTGCCACGTCCTTGCCGAAGTTCGCCAACAGCAGGAGCAGGCGGGCAAGGCGCTTTTCGCTCGAATTGAACAACTGGTCGACCAGGTCCGCTTCGACGCGGATGCTCCGACTCAAAAGATGCGCAATAAACAATTCGGAGAACGCCGGCTCCTCATGGATCACCTGGATAATCGCTGATTTTTCCAAACGGACGATGACGGAATCCGTCATGGCCGTGACCGTCGCGATGCGCTGCGCCTGCCCGGCAAGACAGCCCTCGCCGAAGAAATCGTCCGTCCCAAGCATTGCGATGACCGCTTCCTTGCCTTGTTCGGAAACGACAGTGAGCTTCGCCTTGCCCTTCTGGATGTAGAACACTGCATCGCCAGGGTCGCCTTGCGAAAAAACAACTTGGCCTTTGCGGTAATTGCCGATGGTCCGGCCGTCCCCGACGCGGGCGAGAAACGATTTCGAATCGAATGAGCGTGGGCGTTTAGTCGCCATGACATGACCTGCCACACGATCATAGGCCTTTTTGAGGCAAAAGCGAGTCGTCTGCCCGGTAACGCCTCCTTGTAAGGGTAGTGCGAGCGTGGGACGTTGGCGATTAGAGCAACCTCAATCACTGGTGCTACCCGATGAGCGCATCGCTGACATCTTTTGTTTTTTTCGCTCTTCCGCAAGCAGATTGACTGTTTTGAGCCGGTCTTTCCTCGTATCTAGACGGCGACCAGTAGGAGCATGCAGGCAACAGAATAGAGCGCATCGCCGTCATTGGCGGGCTCTCCCAACAGCGTTACGCGCGTCATCAGCGAATAGAGAAAAACCGGACGCCCCGCGCATTAACAAAGAATAGACGGACCTCATATGGGATCGCTCATCCGTCGTTAAGGCTCTTCCGCAAGCCGGGTAGCGAAATAGGCAACCGTCTTCGCATAAACTTCCGACGCGTTCCACTTCAGCAACGCTTTGAAATTGGCGGAGCCTGGCGTCCATGGATGATCCCGCACCCAGCCATAGCTTTTGAGATAGTTTGCCGTCGAGGCGAGCGCGTCCGGTGTACTGCGGATCAGGTCGCGACGGCCGTAACCCTCGAAATCGACTGCAAACTTGACATAAGAGGACGGCAGGAATTGGGTCTGGCCGATCTCTCCGGCCCACGCCCCGATCATCTCGCTCGAGGTCATGTCGCCGCGCTCGATGATGCGGAGCGCATCAATCAGTTCGGCGCGAAATTTATCGGAGCGCCGACAATCATAGGCGAGCGTTGCGAGCGACCGGATAATCGGGAACCTGCCCTGGTTGACGCCGAAGTCGGTCTCAAGCCCCCAGATCGCCACCAGCACCGGCCCCGGCACAGCGTAGCGCTCCTCAATCCGTTCAAGAATCGACCCATAGCGCTTGAGCATGTTGGCGCCCTTTCGCAGGCGGTCCCGCGAGACCATACGACCGGAGAACTGCTCAAAGCTTTGCTGGAATACGCCTTGCGAGCGATCGAGGGAGATGATGGTCGGATCGTAGTCGACGCCGTTCAGCGCAGACGCGATCGTCCGTTGGGAAATGCCCTGTGCGGCCGTTGCCTGTTTGAAGCTTCCGAGCCAACTATCAAAACCGCTGCGCTGGCACTCGGCGGCACGCCCGGGGCCAACCCATAATACTGCGCATACCACCCCTATAATCCAGGAAGCGGATAGTCGCTCGGTACGTATCGCGGGTACGAGTACTTTTCCCATCGTGGCACCCGTCTTATAGGCCCTCAGGAGAACAACACCGTAAATCGCGGGCCTTGGTTCTGATCGCATCGAGCGATCCGCAATTCACCGCAGATCCGTTCGACAAGAGATCGAATAATCCTCATTCCCAAGCCTTTGCCCGCGGCCGGATCAAAACCCTCCGGCAAAGCCGGCCCATCGTTGGCGACAGACAGCGCGTAGCCCTTTGCCGGATTGGAAGCCAGGCTGATCGTGATCCGGCCTGTGCCGTATTTGGCTGCGTTGGTAATCAGTTCATTGGCGATGAAGCCGAGCGGAATGGCGGTGACGGCCGGCAACTCGATCTCAATGCCCTCGACGACAATGACCCGCTGCGGGCGCTCCGAGGACAGCATCATCGAGAAATCGCGAGAAAGATCCTCAAGGTATGGCTTGAGCGCAAAGGTTTGTGCGCCATCCAATGAGTGAAGACGCCGGTGGATGCGCCCGATCGTGGCAATGCGATCGGCGGCGGCAGCCAATTGCGAAGCGACCTCGGCATTATTCGAATTCCGACCTTGCAGCGAAAGCAGGCTCACGATCATCTGTATGCCATTCAACAGCCGATGATCGGATTCCTGGCTCAAAACCGCCTCTTGCTGGATCAATTCGTCCTTTTGCGAAAGCAGAACCTCTTCCCGGGCGAGAGCCTGTCGCAGCGCGATTTCCATGCGCCTATGTCTTATCAGCTCGCGTTCGTAGCGCGCGATCGTACGATGCGCGTGACTTGCAAGAATAATGGCGGGAGCATCCACGCTCGGTGGCAAATATTCAAGGGTCATTTTTTCGGTCTTCCCTCTATCCCCCACTTCGTTGCCTGAAGACCCACCCGAACCAGACTGAATTTGCGCCCAAGACAAACAAGTCACATTGATGTAAATCAACGATGTCCGATACCGGACACTGAGTTCGGTCGCGTCGAACGCATTGTCCCAGCGCCCTTGATCGTATTGCGTGGAGTCGGTGTAACCTGATCTTCTTGCAGGGCGAAGTCGAGCAAAATGTCCGATATCGGACATTGGCCTTGCCGCGTCCGCTGAAAAGGCGCACCGTGTTGCACGCGCTAGCCCGTTCGGAGGCTGCAATGGATGCAATGGATAGGTTCGTCAACCGAGAAAATATTAGGCGATATCGGACGCTTGCCAGCGAATCGATAAATTCTGCCGAGCGAGCACGCATTATGAAATTGCTGGCCGACGAAGAGGCCAAGTTCAAGTTGGAACTGAGCCGCGGAGGCGATGGTCCCGATGGACCGTCACCCGTCAACGCGGAAACCGATAAACGGCTTGAGCGTGACGGAGAGGGGCAGCGTGATGGTGGCTAGCCGCAAGGCTGCGGACCCGCCTGCCAACCGTTTGCTCGGTTTGCTGCCACCCAGGGATTACGAGCGGCTTCGCCCGCATCTTCATCGTATGCCGCTGGAGTACCGGCAGTCGCTCTACCGCGCTCAAAAGCCGATCAAATTTGTCTATTTCATCGAGACCGGCGTCGGCTCTCTGGTGAACACCATGGCGAACGGACAGGCGTCCGAGGTCGGGACGATCGGCAACGAGGGCGTGGTGGGTTTGCCTCTCGTGTTGGGCGACGACAGGGCTCCCACCAGCGTTTACATGCAGGTTTCTGGTGCCGGCCTGAGAATGAAGGCGACGCTATTCACGAAGGAACTGGCGCGAAGCGGCTCGATGAGAACCGTGATGCTTCACTATGCGCACGCCTTCTTCAACCAGGTCGCCCAGTCGGCCGCGTGCAATCAGTTTCATTCCCTGGAGCAGCGATGTTGCCGCTGGCTGCTGATGACGCACGATCGCATGCAATCGGATGAGTTTCTACTCACGCAGGAGTTTCTGGCCATGATGCTGGGTGTGCAGCGGACCGGCGTCACGGCTGCGGCCGGCGCTCTGCAACGAGCCGGCCTCATGCGCTACCGACGCGGCAACGTCACGATCGTCGATCGCCGCGGCCTGATCCGCCGCTCGTGCGAGTGCTACGGCGTCTCCAAGAAGGAGTTTGATCGTCTGCTCGGCAGTCGAGAAAGACGCAAGGCGCGCTCCGGCGGAAAGTAATGCAATTGCACTTGGCTGATGGGGCCATCCCTCGTTCTCTCGCAAAGATCGATAGTCAGAACAATCACCGTTTTATCATTCGCCAGATCCAAAGGATCGCCGCGGCCGCGGCCGCTGCGACAATGCAGATCTGACGAGACCCGCAATACCAATGGGCAAGATGGGACGGGCGACCGCACGGTCGCCCCGTTTTTCGGTTTGCCCGTTCCGGCGCCAGCGCGTGAACTCTACTTCTTCTCGTCCGGCGCAGGCGGAGCCGCTGGCCGCGCCGCTGGTGGCGATGCCGGTCTTGCGGCCGGTGGAGCCGCGGGCCGTGCCGCTGGTGGCGGTGCCGGTCTTGCGGCCGGTGGAGCCGCGGGCCGTGCCGCTGGTGGCGGTGCCGGCCTGGCAGGCGGAGGAGCCGCGGGCCGTGCCGGTGATGGCGGCGGAGCCGTTGACGGACTCGCGGCGCCGGCCGGCGCCGTAGCGGCTTGCGCAGCCCGCGGCGGACGGTTTCCGAGCCGGCCCTTTTCGTCCTTGCCGAGCGCCTGCGGCGCCGGCGCCTTGGCCGCCGGCTTGATCGTGGTTGTTGTCCGTTCCACGATGGTGACCTTGGCGCGAGTGCCGCCGCGTTGCCCGGCCTGCCGGTCGGCGCGGATGTCTTCGGCGCGAACCTCGACGGCGCCCGACACGCCCTGCGTCCCAGCGAAGACGCGTGGCCGCACGCGGTAGGTCGGTATCGCCGAGCGGCGCGCCGCCGCGATCAAATCCGGAGCGATGCCGGGGTTGACCCCCAGCCGCGCATTACCGTGTTGCACCGAGAGCGTGCGATTGACGATCGAGGTGCCGCGCAGCAGCGCAGCACGCCGCGCTGCCGGGACGTAATAGCTCCGGATGTTTAGCGCCGTGAGATAGCGCGGCGGCAAGAAGGTCCAGTAGACCGGATCGTCCTGGTATTCGTAGATCACCGCGTCCGGCGGCAGCGGCCTCCAGCCGACGTAATCGTCGCCATAGCGCCAATCGACCCAGGCTGGTGCCCATTCGTTGTTCGGGATCCAAAGCCAACCAGAGTTCGCGTCGAACAGCCAGCGTCGTAGTGATAGACGACCCAAGCAAAGTCCTCTTCCGCGTCGTCGGCGACCCAATACCAGCCCCATTCGTCGGTGTAGACCCAGTGGCCGTATGTGTAGGGCCGCCAGTCGCGCGGCCGGTGCGCCGGAACCCAGACCTCGCCCCAGCGCGGATCGTGTCGCCATTGGCCGTAAGGATCGAGCGCCAAGCGGAAATCGATCGAGACCTGCGCCTGCGCCGAGGTGGTGCCCCCAACGACGACGAGCGGCAGCCCGATCAGCAATGTCGAAAGCGCAACGCCCAGCACCAGGCAAGCACGGATGCGGCGGCAGCCGTAGCCGCCAAAGCAGCCGTTGAAGCCGGCAAGCAGGAAACCAAAGCCGCCAAGAAACAAGACGACCAGCAGCATGACGACGTGGATGTGTCCGAAAGGCATCGTCTACCCCATTCAGCAATTAAGAAGCACCGTGACTGCGAAATACGGAAGTTTGCGGAAGCCTATCGCGGCCCAGGGGACAGCCGACGCAGTTTCTTATTTCTCTCGTGGCCCGATGTGGTTTTCCCGCTTGGCTTCTTCTTTGGACAGAAGTTCGAGCAGCACTCTCTGCTTGAGTGGGTCGCTTTCCATTTTGAGCTGGTCCGCGTAACGCGCGATTTTTCGATCCTCGATGAACTTTTCCGGCGATCGTTCCATAGCTCTCTCCCACAAAATAGAGGGTGGCGACGGCCGGGTCGCGCGGCCGCGGGAAGGTACGAGTGCTACGGCGTTTCCAAGAAGGAGTTCGACCGTCTGCTCGGCGATCGATCGCTGCGAAAGGTCCGCTCCAATTAACAACATTCCATGTTCGGCATCCGAACAGGGAAGTATGATAGAAAGCACTCCAGCGGCAAGCTCGGCTAGACGATGGACTTGGACCTGGGCAGTTCTCAGACATGGCGATTTACAGCCTGCCGAGCAAGACCAAGATCAGCAAGATCACGATTATGAGGCCGAGACCGCCGCCGCCGTAATAGCCGGTTCCGTAGAACGGGCCGCCCCCGAACCCGCTAAAGCCCCCGAGTAATATGATTACCAGAATGATGAGCAGGATGGTTCCGATCGACATAGCATTATCTCCGGAGTTGGGTTGCAGGCGTCCGAGTAGGTCAAGGCGCGTCTCCCCGATTACACTGTCCGCGCTTTCGTTAGATAGCTTGGCCACGACCGTGCCATCCGGCACAGTCATGGAAATTGCTTCGGCATCCGCAGCGCGGTGTCCTACTAGAGGCGGATATTGGAATGCTATTTTTTGTGTTGGCTTTTACCGGAAGGATGGTTGCCGCCGGTGGGATGACTAACCCGAGCGCCGGGATGAGCAATCCGAGCGGTGGGATGAGCAATCCGAGCGGCGGGGTGACCAACCCGAGCGGCGGGATGACCAACCCGAGCGGTAGGATGAGCAACCCGACCGCGCGGATGTCCCCCACGCCAATGATGCCAGCCGTAGCCGCCACCCCAACCGATGCCGGGGTAGAGGTATTGGTCGCACCAGTACCAGCCGGGGCCGTTCCACCCGTCGTCGTACCAACAGTAATTGTGACCGAGCCAGATGAACTGCGCGCGCTCGACCACATTCAGGTTGTCGGCCGCCCCGCGAAACGCTTCGGGCGCGGTTATTGGGGTTGCGCCGACGCTCGCGCCCACGAGAGATGCGCCGGCAACGAAGACGGCTGCGGCCGCAATCGTAACAGCGAATCTACGCATAATGATCTTCCTTTCCTCCTTTGAACACACTTCATTATCCGAGCGGAATGCTCCGTGACATTGATGCAAATCAATAATGTCTGGCACCAGACATTTACGCAACGGCCGTCTTGGTCGGGCTGCCGTGAGCATAGCTAAAGGTGATGCGGTCCTCGCCGTCGGCAACGTGATGAAAACCTATCCGTTCCGACTAGACTCAATGTCGAAAATCGCTATTTTTTGCCCTAATAATGAAGCCCGTCGGGGATTACGGTCCCGTGCCACTACCGTGATAGGAGGTCACGGTGCTTTCGTTGACAATAGGCATCCGGAGTTACGCCGCCGACGGGCTAGCGCGGCAGCGCGCCGCGAGAAAAAACAGCTCTTTGAACTTGCAAACTCGCCCGCAATCCCGACCCTGCGCCGCTCTCACAAATACCATCGCCCCGGGGAGCAAGCCCGGGGTGATGGCTTCAATCTGATTTGAGGTCGGTGGTATTGATTACGAGTGGTCCCGCTACGGTTTTGTGGCGGGAGCCGCGGCGGGCGACTTGGCGTGGTGCCGGTGGTAGTGGCGCCAATGATGCCGATGGTGGTGACGGCGCCAATGGCGGTGATGCTTATGCTTTGCGGGTGCACCCACCTCGGCCGGCGGGTTGGCGGCGGGGGCCGCGGCAGGCGTGTTGGAGGGTGGTGGTGTCTGCGCCTGAGCGAGCGCAGCCATCGTTCCAATGCAAGCCGTCACAGCGGCTGCAGCCATTAGCTTTTTGAGCATAAATTCTCTCCCTTAATGTTTTTTCAGACGCTATTGCACGTTTAACCACTACGCCACGCATCATGAACGGCTGATGAATATGCCACCAACAGCTCTTTGAACTTTCAGGCGCGGCATTGCCTCCGCGCGAAGCTCAGCCCCGCCACCCTCACCGGTGCGCTGGGCTTAGTCTTTCCCCCGGCCGTTACCACCATCGGCGTCTGCCCCAGCCGCCCCCAAAGCCACCTCGTAGAAGCCGAAGCACAAGCAGAAGCAAGACCGCGCCAATGGTGGCGTTGATGATCGCGGAGACAATGCCGGTACCGAGATGGATACCGATTTGAGGCAACAACCAGGCGCCGATGAATGCGCCGATAATACCAATTACGAGATCGCCGATGAGTTCGAATCCGGTGCCCCGTACGATTTGTCCCGCCAACCAGCCGGCAACAAGACCGACGAGCAATATGACCAGAAGACTTTCATTTGACATATGCATGGCCGCGCCTCCACGATCAGCGTAACCTCGATAGCTGCACAGGATAGACCCGGTCGCTAACGCAGCACAACTGGCGCAATCCGCGAAAAGCGAGAGCGTCCGGAAGCGTACCGATTACGCAGAACTCCAGGCACGATCGTTGACGAGTGCCAACCGCACTATCGGATCGGCCGTTTAAATCAGCCGAGACGACGACCGCGGAAAAAGCCCTTGTTCGTAGTGTTCTGTTTGATATTTGCAGTTTCTCCCTCTTCGGCTGAATTAGCGTGATGTTCATGCCTCACCAACTTCTTGTCTTTTGATACTTTCCTCTCACTCTTGCCGCCTTTCTTGCTGCGATTGGCCGGTGGCACCGGCGGCATATGGCTCGACATAATTTATATCCTCACGCTGTGTGTTTCCTTCACTGTAACCAAGTAACCTGGCCATCATGCTTTTGAATGATCGGCGACTATATTGAGTTTGTGCTGAACGACCGCATCGCGGATCATTAGAATCCCAACGTCGAGTGGAATTCGACCAAAAGAAATACCAGGGCGATCGCGCATCCGAAGACGATAAGCTCCATTTGTACGCTCGGCGACGTATTGACCTTTACTGCCTGCGCGCGAGACATCATCGGCCAATCCGGAGCCCACTTCGGCCTGCCTGGTCCATGAGCATTCGCCATCGAACTCTCCTGTGATCTGAATTTATTTTGACTATTGAATTAATATAGGTACGACGCTCGACGTTTGCCAGAAGTTAGGCATTAACTGTGGCCGGCGAAGGCGATTAGGGCCGCGCCGGAGCTTCGGGAATCCCTCAGACGCTTCCGTTCAGATAGCAGAAGGCGAAGTTCGAAGCGATCGGTCCGCAGCGGACAAGCCAACTCGAGACGCTGGAGGTTGCGCCCACCCCGGTCCGCAGGCACCGGCGCGGCATTCGCAGCGCCGAACAAATCATTCGGCGTCTACACCATTTTAGCACATTCAATCCATCGGAAAACCGGCGAAACTCAATTGAGGCGCATCCGTGTGAGCAATATTGCTCAGAAATCCATCGCGCCGAAGGTCAATGTACATAAGCGAGGAGCGTCTCGATCGAATTAGGAGCCAAGACAATGAATCCCATTACTGTATTTCTGACCATCGCCTGCCTCGCGGTCGGCGCGGGATTAGGCGCAACGGGGCACATTTATGCGGGCATCCCCATTGTAATCGTCGGCATCATCATCGCCTCCGCGTTGAAGATGGCCAACACCTGGGAAAAGTTTGTCATCCTTCGCGCCGGCAAATTGCGCGGCGTCAAGGGGGCGGGCCTCTTCCTCATCATTCCGGTGATCGACCATATCGTGGCCGTGATCGACGAGCGCATTCAGACTACGGCCTTCAGCGCCGAGGCGGCACTGACAAAGGATACCGTCCCGGTGAACGTGGATGCCATTATCTTCTGGTTTGTGCATGACGCGCAAAAGGCGGCCTTGAACATCACGAACTACCGCGAAGCCATCGATCGGGTCTCCCAGACATCGCTTCGCGAAATGATCGGGTCGTCGATGCTGGCGTCGCTTCTGTCGGAACGCACTGCGGCCGACGAACTCTTGCGCGGCGAGATCGGCCGCAAAACCGCCGACTGGGGCATTTCGGTGAAGTCCGTCGAGATTTGCGACGTGGCGATCCCGGTTGCTTTGCAAGACGCAATGTCACGGCAAGCCCAGGCTGAGCGCGAGAAGCAGGCCCGGGTGATTCTTGGATCGGCCGAGGCGGCGATCGCGGGAAAGTTCGTCGAGGCGGCCATGACCTACGCCGATCATCCGACGGCTCTGCAGCTGCGCGCCATGAACATCATCTATGAGACCACCAAGGAGCGCGGCGCCACCATCCTGATCCCGACCTCGATGGTCGACAGCATGAATCCCGTCGTGGCGCTGGCGCTGGCGGGACAGCAAACCGCGCTGCAAAAGACCAATGGGCCAATACCGCTGGGCATTCGTGCCCAGTAACGGCACAGCCTCTGTCCTGAAGGAGGATCAAATGGAAAAAACAGACACGGTCATCGCGGTCTTTGCGGACCACAATGCAGCGGAATCGGCGGTCAAGAAACTGACCGCAGCCGGCTTCGAAATGAAAAATCTCAGCGTTGTCGGAAAGGGATATCAGACTGACGAAAAGGTCGTCGGCTTCTACAACGCGGGTGACCGGATCAAGTTCTGGGGCAAGCGCGGTGCGTTCTGGGGCGGCCTCTGGGGCATGTTCTTCGGCGGGCTATTCTTGACCATTCCCGTTGTCGGGCATGTCGTCGTGCTCGGATATCTCGCCGCCATGGCGGTCTACGGCATCGAGAATGCTCTCGTGGTCGGCGGGCTGAGTGCGCTCGGCGCAGCGCTCTATAGCATTGGCATACCGAAGGACAGCGTGATCCAGTACGAGACGGCCCTGAAGGCCGATAACTTTCTGGTAATGGCGCATGGCCCGGCAGAGCAAGTGGCCCGCGCCAAGGCGATCCTCGGTACGACCAATCCCTCAAGCGTTGATGTGCATGCGGTCGCGAAAGCAGCAATGCCGGCGGACAATCTCGTCCCGACGGCATGAATTCGACTGCCACAAGATGGACCCGAAACCGACCGACGGCGCGGCACAAAGAGTGACATGATTGGCCAATGCAGGTCGGAGCGGGTTTTGCTCGAATTGAACCGCGAGGAGTCCTTCGCGGCGTTGATATAGATCATGGTCACGACCGCGGCATCCTGTGTAACGGTGCAGCTCAGAAAATGGACGCGGCGGAGGCGGGCACTGCTTCTGCTGGCAGACCGCTATTTTGCCAAACAGCCGTGACGGGAAGTCTCCCCTATGGAGATCGAGATGACAGTTGAATCAAATTCAAAATCGGCATCGGCAACAGGCGCCTTCGGCTTCGAATCTCTTGCTTTTCCGAAGCTCTCCTCAGCGGCTTCCGGCAACCCTATGACAGCGTGGCCGGAGTACATGGTCGATGCGTTCCAGCGCAGCGTTCTCTTCCTCGATCTGCTGCGGCAGCGTGGCAACGAAGAGATCGAGATCACATCGCGGCCGATGGCGACCGTGCTGCGCTTCGATCATGAAGTGCTGATGAGCGGCCGGTCGCTGCCGCGGCCGATCAACTACGATCTGTCGCGCATCGTGCCGCCGCCAGGAAGCGTGACCGATCCGCGCAAGCGGCCGGTCGTGGTGGTGGACCCGCGGGCCGGCCAGGGGCCGGGCATCGGCGGCTTCAAGGCGGAGAGCGAGATCGGCGATGCCCTCAATGCCGGCCATCCGGTTTACTTCATCGGCTTCGGCGCGACGCCAGCGCCGGGCCAGCAGTTCCTCGACGTCGTCGAGGGACAGGTGAAATTCTTCGAGCGCGTGGTCGAGCTTCACCCCGACGCGCCGCGTCCGTTTGCCATCGGCAACTGCCAGGCCGGCTATCAGACGCTGATGGTGGCCATGCTGCGGCCCGACCTGTTCGGGCCTTGCCTGGTCGCCGGCTCCCCGATGTCGTACTGGCAGGGCGTGCACGGAAAGAACCCGATGCGCTATTCCGGCGGCCTGCTCGGCGGCAGCTGGCTCACCGCAATGACCAGCGACCTCGGCAATGGGAAGTTCGATGGCACCGGGCTGATTCTGAACTTCGACGTCCTGAATCCGGCGAATTGGCTGTGGGGCAAGCAGTACGAGGTCTATACCGACATCGACACCGGGGCGGAGCGCTTCCTTAAGTTCGAGAAGTGGTGGGGCGACTTCATCCAACTGAACGGCGACGAGCTGCAGTTCCTGGTGGACAACCTCTTCATCGGCGACAAGCTGACCCGCAACCAGCTGCAGTCGCACGATGGCACGACCTTCGATGTCCGCAACATCACCTCGCCGATCATCGTGTTCACCTCGACGGAAGACAACATCAGCCCGCCGCCGCAGACGCTCGGCTGGATTCTCGATCTGTATCGCGACGTCGACGACATCCGCGCCACCGGCCGGACGATCGTGTACTCCTTGAACCACAAGATCGGGCATCTCGCCCTCTTCGTCTCCTCCAAGGTGGGTGCGAAAGAGGACGAGGAGTTCGTGCAGCTGATGGACGTCATCGACTGCCTGTCGCCTGGCCTCTATGAGATGGTCATTTCGCCGCGGCCGGCGGACGTGCCCCCGGGCGGCTTCGTCACCGGCGACTGGATCGCCCGCTTCGAGGCCCGCTCGCTCGACGACATCCGCGCGCTCGGCCGCAACAGCCCCGAGGACGATCGCGCCTTCGCCGCTGTGGCCCGGCTGTCGGAACTGAACCTCTCGATCTACCGTACCTTGATGCAGCCCTTGGTGCGCGCGCTCGCCAACCAGCCGGCGGCGGACCTGACCCAAGCCCTGAACCCGCTCAGGCTCAGCTACACGATCTTCGCCGACAGCAACCCCTGGATGAAGGGCGTGCAAAAGCTGGCTGCCGGCGTGGCAGCGGCGCGCAGGCCGGCGGCGGCCGACAATCCGTTCCTCGCGCTGCAGACGCAGGTCTCGGAGCAGATCACGGCCGCCCTGGACGCCTATCGCGTGGCGCGTGACCAAATGGCCGAGCAGATGTTCTTCGGCTTCTATGGCTCGCCATTCGTGCAGGCGTTGCTCGGCCTCAACAAGGACAGCGAGGTACGGCCGTTCCCCGGCACATCGCCCGAGAAGCTGGCGGCACGACAAGCCCAGGCGGACGCATACGCGGCGAAGCTGCTGACCGGCGGATTCGACGAAGCGCTGACCCGGGCGGTGCTGTACGTCATCGCGGCCGAGCGGATGATCGACCAGCGCTCCGCACTCGCGTTGAACGTCGCGCGCCAAAAGCTCATGCATCTATCGCTCGCCGAGTTCAAGGCTCTGGTGCGAGACCAGGCCTTCCTGCTGCAGCTCGAACGTGAGCGCGCGGTGGAAGCGCTTGCATCCCTGGTACCGGAGGCGGATGCGCGGAAGGAGCTGCTGAAGCAGGTGAACGCGATCGTCGGCGCGGGCGATCCCCCGCTTGCCGCGGAGCGCGACCGATTGGCCCGGTTGTCGCAGGTGCTGGCGGCGCCGATTGAGAAGGCGGCGGCTCTTGTACCATCCGACCGAGCCTCCGTCGCCGGGACTACCGCACGGCGCTCCGCAGTGTCGCACTGAGCGGAAACCGCTCCGTCACGCCGCATAGGCGCGACCTGTTGGGCGTACGTGCAGCCATGCAGACCATCGTGAACAAGACGTTCAAAGAGATCGCTCCCGGCGACACCGCGTCGGTCCAGCGCACGTTGCAGGCCGGCGACGTGCGGGCCTGGGCCGCCGCCTTCGGCGAAGTGGACATGCTTGCCGGCCCCGGCGAGAGCCAGGGGGCTGCCGGCATCGTCACGGCTATCCTGACCGCGCTCGTTGGTTCAGCCCTCCCGGGACCCGGGACTTCGATCCGCACAACCTCGGTGCAGATCAAGGGTGCGCTGCCGATCGGCGCGGCGATGACGGCCCGACTCGTCGTGCGGGAGAAACGGTCGGATCAGGGGATCGTTGTGCTGGACGGCCAGTGCACCGACCCGGCGGGTCAGGTCTTCGCCACCGCGATCCTGGAGGTTCTGGCACCGACGACGCGGCAACAATACCAGATGGCGGAGCATCGGCTCGAGGGGCTTGTCGATCGCTGTCAAGGTCTCAAGCCGATGCTGACCGGCGTGGTGCACCCGTGCAGCGCCGATGCATTGGCTGGCGCGGTGGAGGCCGCCGAGGCCGGGCTGATCCTGCCCGTGCTGTTCGGCCCCGAGGCCGAGATCCGGCAGATCGCGGATCAGGCGCACCTCGACATCGCCAAGTGCCGGATCGTGGCCACGGACGGCCCCGAGGACTCGGCGCTGAAGGCCGCTATGGCCGCCGGGGCCGGCGAGGTTGCGGCGCTGATGAAGGGCAGCCTGCACACCGACGTGCTCTTGCACGCGGTCATGCAGAAGGAAGCGAAACTGCGCACCGGGCGATTGATCAGCCACTGCGTGATGGTGTCGGTGCCGACCTATGCGCGCCGCTTCATCATCAGCGACGTCGCGCTGAATATCGCGCCCGACACCGACCAGAAGCGCGACATCTGCCAGAACGCAATCGGCTTCGCACGCGCGCTCGGCATCGACCTGCCGAAGGTGGCCGTGCTGGCCGCGGTCGAGATGGTGCAGACCAAAATGCCGGCCACGCTCGACGGGGCGATTCTGGCCAAGATGGCCGATCGAGGGCAGATCGTCGGCGGCATCGTCGACGGGCCGCTCGATCTCGATGCCGCAGTGGACGCCGAAGCCGCGCGGATCAAGCATATCTCGTCGCCCGTTGCGGGCCTCGCCGATGTACTGATCGTGCCGAACATCGAGGCCGGCAACATGGTCTACAAGAATCTCGCTTTCATGGCCGATGCGCAGATCGCAGGCCTCGTCGTCGGTGCGCGGGTGCCGGTGATCCTGACCAGCCGCGCCGACACCGCCGCCGCGCGCCGCTTCTCGGCTGCCGCCGCCGTGCTGTACGCCGATGCGCTGACGCGCGATCCCGCCATCCTGCTGCCTGAAACCGCGGAGTGATCGGCCATGAGCGAGGCCATCGTCAGCGAGGCCATCGTCGTGGTCAATGCAGGCTCCACCAGCCTGAAGTTCGGCGCCTATGCGGTGGACGCGTCCCGGTCGCTGCCTCTGCTCTGCCGCGGCCAGATCGACAGTATGGAAAGTGATCCGCATTTTGTCGTCAACGAACGCAGCCGGCAAGCAATTGGGCGTGCATGAATGGGGCAAAGACCACGCGATCGACCACAAAACAGCGCTGCACTTCGTCATCACCTGGCTGGAAGCCAATCTCGGTGACAGGAAGGTTGTAGCCGCCGGCCACCGTGTCGTGCTCGGCGGCACCCGCTTCGAGGCGCCGGTGCGGATCGAGGGCGACGTGCTGGACTTATCTCGACTCGCTTGTGGTCATGGAACCGTCGCACCAGCCCTACAACGTGCGTGGGAGCCCGCGCGCTGGCCGAGGCGTTCCCCGGCCTGCCGCAGGTGGCTTGTTTCGACAGCTCGTTCCATCGGACGATGCCGGAGGTGGCGCAGATCTACGCGCTGCCGCAGGACGTGCGCGATGCCGGTGTGCGGCACTGGGGCTACCACGGCATTTCCTACGACTACATCAGCCGGCAGGTGCCGAAGTTCGCACCGCAGGCGCGGCGGGTAATCGCCGCGCATCTCGGCGGCGGCGCCAGCATGTGCGCCATGCTGGACGGGCGCAGCGTCGAAACCACGATGGGCTTCGGCGCCGTTTCCGGCCTGCCCATGGCGACGCGCTCGGGCGACGTGCCGCTCGGCGCGCTGTTCTATCTGCTGCGTCGCAAGTTGTTCGACGACGCGTCGCTGGAGAAGATGCTGTACGAGCGCGCGGGCCTGCTCGGCCTATCCGGCATCAGCGACGACATGCGGGTGTTGCAGGAGAGCACGGATCCGCGCGCGGTCGCGGCGGTGGAGTATTTCGTATACGCGATGACCAAGTATGCCGGCGCCTACGCGGCCGTGCTCGGCGGGCTGGACGCTTTCGTGTTCACCGCCGGCATCGGCGAGCACTCCGCCCCGGTCCGCGCGGCGCTGTGCGCCAAGCTGGCGTGGCTCGGCGTGAAGCTGGACGAGCAGGCGAACACGTCCGGCGGACCGCGCATTTCCGCCCCGGACAGCGACGTGTCGGTCTGGGTCATCCCCACCAACGAGGAACTGATGATCGCGCAGCACACGCTGGCGCTCGTTCGCCCTTCGCTGCAGTTGACAGAAGGAACACCCGCCATGAAACCCAATGCCGCCCAGCCCAAGGCTCCCGAATCGAAGCCGGGATCGAAGCCCAATGCGAAGGACGATCTGAAATCGCTGCCTCTGGCGGAGGTGGAGAAAAAATTGGGGTCGTCGCCGGACGGCCTCACTCAAGCCGAGGCGCAGAAGCGGCTGACCCAATATGGGCCGAACGAGATTGAAGAAAAGAAGACCAATGAGCTCCTGAAATTCCTCAGCTATTTCTGGGGTCCGATCCCGTGGATGATCGAAGTCGCGGTGATCCTGTCGGCGGTGGCCCGGCATTGGCCGGACTTTGGCATCATCCTTGTTCTGCTTCTGGCCAACGCGGTCGTCGGGTTCTGGGAAGAACACGAGGCGGGCAACGCCATCGCTGCCCTGAAGGCCACGCTGGCGATCAAGGCCCGGGTGAAACGCGATGGGAAGTGGGTCACCCCGCCGGCGCGTGAACTGGTGCCGGGCGACGTCATCCGCGTCCGTCTGGGCGACATCGTGCCGGCGGATGCGCGCTTGCTGGAAGGCGACCCGGTCGAGGTGGATCAGTCCGCGCTGACGGGAGAGTCGCTGCCGGCCACGCGCAAATCCGGCGAGGCAGTATTTTCCGGTTCGATCGTTCGTCAGGGCGAAATCGGCGCACTGGTCTATGCCACGGGTGCGAACACCTACTTCGGCAAGACGGCGGAACTGGTGCAGGGGGCGAAAACCGTCAGCCACTTTCAACGCGCGGTGCTCAAGATCGGCAATTACCTGATCATCCTCGCGGTGGTTCTGGTGGCGACGATTATTGCCGTCGCGATCTTCCGCGGCGATCCGATCCTCACCACGTTGCAGTTCGCCTTGGTGCTGACCGTGGCCGCGATTCCCGTGGCGATGCCCACGGTGCTGTCGGTGACGATGGCGGTCGGCGCGCGCTTGCTCGCGAAGAAAAAGGCGATCGTGACCCGGTTGGTGGCGATCGAGGAATTGGCGGGCGTGGACGTGCTGTGCGCCGACAAGACCGGCACCCTGACCCAGAACAAGCTGACGCTGGGCGATCCGTTCAGCGTGAACAAAATTCCCGCCGAGCAGGTGATCCTCAATGCTGCGCTGGCGTCGCGCGCGGACAATAACGACACCATCGATCTGGCCGTTCTGGGCGGCCTGAAAAACGATCAGGCCTTGAAAGGCTACAAGGTGGGTCATTTCCAGCCGTTCGACCCGGTGCATAAACGCACCGAGGCCGCGGTCACGGGCCCGGACGGAAAGGCGTTCAAGGTGACGAAGGGCGCGCCGCAGGTGATCTTGGCGTTGTCGGCCAATGCCGGAGAGGTGAAGCCCGCCGTCGACAAGGCGGTCAACGAATTCGCCGCGCGCGGCTTTCGCTCCTTGGGCGTGGCGCGAGCCGAGGGAGATGGCAAATGGCAGTTTCTCGGTGTGTTGCCCTTGTTCGATCCGCCCCGCGACGATGCCAAGTCCACGATCGCGACCGCGGAACAGATGGGCGTGAAGGTCAAGATGGTGACCGGCGATGCGCTGGCCATCGCCCGAGAAACCGCCAAGAAACTGGGGATGGGCACCAATATCCTTGATGCCAGCAGCCTGGGCGACGAAAAGCAACAAGAGACGACGGCGGTGGCCAAGGCCATCGAGAAGGCCGACGGTTTCGCCCAGGTCTTCCCCGAACACAAGTTCCACATCGTCGATGACCTGCAAAAGCGCGGCCACATCGTCGGCATGACCGGCGACGGGGTGAATGACGCCCCGGCGCTGAAGAAGGCCGACTGCGGCATCGCCGTTTCGAGCGCGACTGACGCGGCGCGCGCGGCGGCGGCCATCGTGCTGATGACGCCCGGCCTGTCGGTGATCATCGACGCGATCAAGGAGAGCCGGAAGATCTTCCAGCGGATGAACAGCTACGCGATGTACCGCATCGCCGAAACGCTGCGCGTGCTGTTGTTCATGACGCTGGCGATCCTGGTCTTCAACTTTTATCCGTTGACGGCGGTGATGATCGTGATGCTGGCGTTGCTCAACGACGGCGCCATCCTGTCCATCGCCTATGACAACGTTCATTACAAGGACGCGCCCGAGGCCTGGAACATGCGCCTGGTGCTGGGGATCGCCACGGTGCTGGGCATCATCGGCGTCGTCGCCGCGTTTGGCCTGTTTTATCTTGGCGAGCGCGTATTTCACCTCGACCGCGCGCATATCCAGACGCTGATGTACCTGAAGCTGTCCGTGGCCGGACATCTGACGATTTTCCTGACGCGCACGCGCGGCCCGTTCTGGTCGATACGCCCGGCGCGGATCCTATGGGGCGCGGTGCTCGGCACGCAGACGGTGGCGACCCTGATTGCGGTTTATGGGGTGTTCATGACACCGCTCGGCTGGGGTTGGGCAGTGTTCGTTTGGGGCTATGCTCTGGCTTGGTTCCTCGTGAATGACCGCGTGAAACTGCTCGCGTATCGGATTTTCGATCCCGTCAAAGCCGCGTCTCAGCCTGAAGCCAAAGCGCCTAAGCCTGAAGCCCAGGCCGAGCCCAAGTCTCAAGCCGATACCGAGCCCAAGCCTGAAGCCAAGGCCGCAGCTCAGCCGGAAGCCAAGGCTGGGCCTCAGCCCGAAGCCAAGGTCGCAGCTCAGCCGGAAGCCAAGGCTGGGCCTCAGCCCGAAGCCAAAGCCGAGCCCAAGCCCGAAGCCAAAGCCGAGCCCAAGCCTGAAGCCAAGGCCGAGCCGAAGCCTGAAGCTGAAGCCAAAGCCAAAGCCAAAGCCGAGCCCAAGCCTGAAGCCAAGGCCGAGCCGAAGCCTGAAGGTGAAGCCAAAGCCAAAGCCAAAGCCGAGCCAAAGCCGGAAGCCAAGACAGCCAAGGCCGAACCGCAGGCTGAAGCCAATGCCGACGTCGCGACACTGATGAACACGACGCTCGGTGACGTCCTCCTGGCTGGCCTCGCCAAAGACCCGGAGAGTGTCGGGCGTATCGTCGCCCAGGCAATCGACCAGGCTGAGACGTCCATCGCGGCCGCGAAGGCGCCCGAAGCAGCCGACGCCGAGGCCAAGGCCCAGCCTGACGCCAAAGCCGAACCTCAACCTGACGCCAGCGCTGCGCCTCGGCCCGAAGCTAAAGGCGAACCTAAACCTGAGGCCAAGGCCCAGCTTGACGCCAAAGCCGAGCCTCAACCTGACGCCAGCGCTGCGCCTCGGCCCGAAGCTAAAGGCGAACCTAAACCTGAGGCCAAGGCCCAGCCTGACGCCAAAGCCGAGCCTCAACCTGACGCCACAGCTGCGCCTCAACCCGAAGCCAAAGGCGAACCTAAGCCTGGGGTCGAGGCCCAGCCTGACGCCAAAGCCGAGCCTCAACCTGACGCCACAGACTGCGCCTCAACCCGAAGCCAAAGGCGAACCTAAGCCTGGGGTCGAGGCCCAGCCTGACGCCAAAGCCGAGCCTAAGCCAGATGCCGAAGCCAAGACACGGCCCGACTCGACGCCGAAGACCGTCAAGTGAGCCAATATACGAGACGAGCGGCAAGACTACTGGAAGGAAGGCGATGAAAATACATTCAAAGGACTTTCGCGTGCGCGAAGGAGACGAGGTCGATCTCAAAAAGTGGCCGACGAAGGTCGATCCCGTGTACAAGTCGAAGGAGCAATATGAAAAACTCCTGGAAGAGCACGTTGCGCAACTCAGTTCACAACAGCAGCTTCTCTATGCAACAAATCGCCATGCCATCCTGCTGATCTTTCAGGCGATGGATGCGGCGGGAAAAGACGGCGCCATCAGGCATGTGATGTCGGGGGTCAATCCCCAGGGCTGCCAGGTATTCAGCTTCAAACATCCCAGCGCCGCCGAATTGGAACACGACTTTCTATGGCGCACCAGCCGCGATCTGCCGGAACGCGGGCGGATCGGCATTTTTAACCGATCCTATTACGAGGAAGTGCTGATCGTCCGCGTGCATCCCGAGATTCTGCGCAGCGAAGCGATCCCGGACACCCCGCATCACGACAAGAAAATCTGGCACGACCGCTATCGTTCGATCGTGGATTTGGAGAAACACCTCCACGGCAACGGAACGCGCATCATCAAGTTCTACCTTCACCTATCCAAGGAAGAACAGCGAAAGCGCTTTCTGGCGCGTATCGACGAGCCGGAAAAGAACTGGAAATTCAGCCTTGCGGATATCGCGGAGAGAAAATTCTGGAAGCATTACATGACGGCCTATGAGGAATGCCTCACGGCGACAAGCACCGGTCATGCGCCTTGGTATGTCGTTCCCGCCGACGACAAAGAAAACGCTCGACTGATCGTATCCCAAATTGTCCTCGATACGTTCGAAGCACTTAAAATGACTTACCCCAAAACGAGCGCAAAGCGCCGTCGCGAATTGCTGTCGATCCGCAAGGGGCTCGCGAAATGAGATTTGGCGCTATTCGGTCCTTCCCGTTTCTCTGTGAAGCGTACCGTCAAGACCGCTGAACCGAATGCTTTCGTCGCGATAGGAATTTCGAGAAAACTCCGCCGTCTGCTTTCGTTTAGCCGTTCCAAGATTCGTGTGGGGAACGTCGGCTAACGGCGCAAGGAGACAGCAATCGTGCCGGCCGACGTCGTTCACGAAGACAATTCGGCGCTTTCGCGCGTCGCTCGCAAGACCACACCGGCGGCCGCGATCGCTGCACTCGGGATCGTCTATGGCGATCTAGGAACCAGCCCGCTCTACGTGCTGCGGGCGGTCGTCGGGGCGACCGGCGGACATTTTTCCCCGGCGGCCGCGCTCGGCAGTCTCTCGCTGATCTTTTGGGCGCTGATCATCACCATTTCCGTCAAATATTGCCTATTCGTCATGCGCGCCGACAATCACGGCGAAGGCGGCATCCTGGCGCTGATGTCGATGACCGGCGCGAACTGGTCCGAAGGCCGGCGGGTCCTCATCGTCATCGGGCTCTTCGGGGCGGCGCTAATCTACGGCGACGGCATCATCACGCCGGCGATCTCGGTGCTGAGCGCCCTCGAAGGGCTCAACGTTGCAACCGATGTGTTCAAACCGCATGTCGTCTTAATCGCAGTGGCGATCCTGCTCGGCCTGTTCGCTATCCAGCGCCGCGGTACCGCGCAGATCGCCAAGGGGTTCGGGCCGGTAATGTTGCTGTGGTTCGCAGTCCTCGCTGCGCTGGGCATTGCCGGCATTGCCCACTATCCCGATGTCATAGCCGCCGCCGATCCGCGCTACGGGATCGCGTTGCTGACGGGGCACGGCTGGAGCGGAATCGCCGTGCTCGGCGGTGTCTTTCTGGCGATGACCGGCGCCGAAGCGATGTATGCAGACTTGGGCCACATCGGCCGCAATCCGATCCGCAGCGCCTGGTACGGGATCGTGCTGCCGGCGCTGCTGCTCAATTATGCCGGACAAGTCGCGCTCTATCTTGACAATCCGGCGATGCATGGAAATCCGTTCTTCCGGCTGGCACCGTTATGGTCGATCTACCCGCTGGTGGGACTTGCCACCTTTGCCACGATCATCGCCAGTCAGGCTATCATCACCGGATCGTTCTCGCTGACCCGCCAGGCGATGCAGCTCGGCTGGTTCCCGGGCATGCGGATCCGCCAGACTTCCTCGGAAGAATATGGGCAGATCTATGTACCGTTCGTGAACTGGACGATGATGGTGCTGACGATTGCGCTCACCGTCAGCTTCGGCAGTTCGGGTCGTCTGGCGGGCGCCTATGGCACCGCGGTTTCCACCACCATGCTGCTGACCACCGCGTTGCTTTACAATGTCATGCGCGGGCACTGGCGCTGGCCGGCAGGACTGGCGCTGACCGCGAGCGGCCTGTTTCTCGCTGTCGATTTCGCATTCTTCACGGCGAATCTGTTCAAGATAAGGGAGGGCGGTTGGATTCCGCTTACGTTCGGCACGCTGGTGTTCATCGTCATGGTTTCATGGCACTTCGGCTTCGAGGCCATGCGCCGCCGCCACACGGCGTTGACGCAGACGCCGGATAAGTTCTTTCGCCACCTCAAGGAGAGCCGTATCCCACGCGTGCCCGGCACGGCCATCTTTCTGACGCGGCTCGCCACGACGACACCGTTCCTGATCGTCGAGCACGTCGCGCAGATGAGAGCGCTGTATGAGACGGCGATCGCGCTGACGGTACAGTTCGAAAATATCCCGCGCGTTGCGCTTCGCGACCGCATCGAGCTGGCGAAGCTCACCGAGGGATTTTGGCACATTATTGTGCACTTCGGCTTCGTCCAGGTGCCTGACATTCCTGCCGCCTTACGGCAGGCGAAAGATCGCGGGTGTCCGATCGACCTCGACGACGCCATCTATTTCGGCGCCCGGGACGCCGTGGTCTGCTCAAAACGGCGCAGCTGGTTGGTGCGCGCCAGCCTGCGCCTATTCACGCTGATGTTCCGCAATTCGGTGCGGGCAGTGGACCTGTTCAACATTCCTCCGGAGAATTTCGTGGAAGTCGGCCGGCAGATCGAGATTTAGGAGGTAGATCGGTTTGTCAGCACTACAAAGCTACAAGCCTCGATTCGAGGATCGCGTCCACCGTCAGCGAGGCACACAACACTCAAACTGGCTCGCCAGCTATTTTGCCCAGGTAATGTTCGCCGAGGTTGGGCAATCAGATGTATATCGATCGGAGCAAGTTGCCGCCACCGCTGGTCAATCGCCTGATCCGTCTCGCAGCGTTTCAGAACCGCGAGTTTTACGCCGCCCAAGCGATGCGGCTGGCGACCTTTGCAAACCGCGCGTGATTTCCTGTGCGGAGTCGTTTACCAAACACATCGCCCTCCCGCGGGGCTGCCTCTACGCCGCTATCGACCTTCTCACCGCCAACGGAATTCAGCCGAGCTGCGTGACGAGCGATATGGCGGCGCTCCCCTCGGGACGACCTTTCTCGGAACGCTCACCGCGGATCAGCACGCAGCCGCTGATGCCCTGATGTCTCACGACACCGGCGTGCTTGCAGCCACGACGGCCTTCGGCAAGACGGTGGTTGCCTGCAAACTGATAGCGGAGCGCAACGCCAACACGCTGGTCTTGGTGCACCGCCAACAACTGCTGGATCAATGGGTGGCGAAGCTGCGCGCCTTCCTCGATATCGAGGCTGCCCGTGTTGGGGTCATTCGAGGCGGAAGGAAGCGGCCAACAGGCTTTATCGATGTGGCGACCATCCAAAGTCTGGTGAGGAAGGGCGAGGTATCCGATCTCGTGGCCGACTACGGACATCTCGTGGTCGACGAATGCCACCACCTGTCCGCCGTTAGCTTTGAGGCAGTCGCTCGCGGCGCCAAGGCGAAATATGTGCTTGGGTTGTCAGCGACAGTGACGCGCAAGGACGGCCATCATCCGATCATCTTCATGCAATGCGGTCCGATCCGTTATCGCGTCGATGCGAAGAAGCAGGCGGCTGCGAGGCCGTTTTTGCACCGGGTCGTGATCAAAAGGACCACGTTCCGTGCCGAGCGTCAGAATCCCGATGCGCCAGATTCAATTCAGGAGCTCTACGGCCTGCTGGCCTGCGATGCGGCGCGCAACGACATGATTTTCAATGATGTCCTCTTGGCGCTTGAAGCCGGACGATCCCCGGTCGTCATCACTGAGCGCAAGGACCACCTCCAGGCGATTGCGGAGCGTCTGGCGAAATTCGCCAAGAATGTCATTGTCCTCAAGGGCGGGATGGGAGCCAAGCCACGCCATCAGGTGACCAAGACGCTGCAATCTGTGGCGGATGGCGAGGCGCGCGTGATCGTCGCGACCGGCCGTTATTTTGGCGAGGGTTTCGACGACGCGCGCCTCGATACGCTGTTTCTCACGATGCCTATATCCTGGCGCGGAACCCTCGCGCAATATGCGGGAAGATTGCACCAACTCCACGCGGCCAAGCGGGAGGTCATTATCTTCGACTACGTCGATGGAGACGAGCCGCTGTTCGCCAAAATGGCCACCAGACGTGAGGCCGGCTATCGGGCTCTTGGGTACGAAGCGATCGCCGGCGATCTCGTTTCGCGTGAGACGACAAATGTCGTAAGGGAAAGCGGCTGAAATTCCATGGTTTTCTGAGTCTGGCAGCCTCAAAATTAACATTACGGAATCCGTGCGCCGCGTCCTCCTTATCATGGATCGACCTTAACGCGGCGGTAGACGGTATCTCTGCAAAACAACCTCGCCACCTGCGGTCAAAGTCACTTCCAGGGCCTCATTGACGGGCTCGTTGCCCGCGAGTTGATCGAGCGCCAACAAAATAAAGACTTCCGGACATCAAGCCTCATTAGGCCGGGAGCAACGTTCAGGCACACAAGGCCGGCATGGATCGCCTCGCGTTGGTAGAGCGGCCTGAAATCTACCGTGTTGTTCGTCACGAGGATGAAGCCTTCCTCGACGGCCCGACGAATGATCGTCCAATCCTTGCGTGATCGCATCCCGAGTCACGTGACGTGCGTCAATTCAAGAAAGCCCCGAGATCGGGCAAGCGCCACGAGCTCGGGGCTCAAACATTCGTCAATCAGGAATTTCACGACGCCCGCGGCAGATCGCGAAGCGAGAGCCTCTGCGACGAGACCGGTTTGGACTTCCGCCAGAGAGGCTTGCGGCGCGGCCGGCCACGTCGCGGATAAGCGTCGGCATAGAGGACGGCGAGATCGATTTGCTCTGCCGTCAACTGCGGATAGGCTTTCAGGATGGTGGACTTCTGGTCGCCATTAGCGACCATTGTGGCGATATCGTGCACGGGAATGCGAGTGCCCTTGAAACAGGGCGCTCCGCCTAGAACATCCTTATCGATCGCCACCATTTTCTTTGCCTTTTCCAACGTATTCAGTCCGCGTCGGATCGCAGTCTCCATCGAGCGCACATTGAACGTTAGCGCATTCGCTTCTACCGTCTTTGCTTCGGGCCGCTGAAGAAGCTGCTTGATAACCCGCCGGCGTCCTTTGGGCGTCAGAAGGTCTGCGGTTTCATGGGCCAGCTTCAGCCCGATGAGGCCCCGGCCGACAATGACCCGTATCCCGGCGCGGCTCTTAACCGCGCCCTGCAACAGGCCCGCGTCGACGATGCGATGGACATGTTTCAAAGGGACGCCGGTCACCGATGCTGCTTCGTTTGCCGATAGGGCTTCTCTCGCCTGTGCCATTGCTATAATCCTTCCACAAATTTGGAAGGAATATAGATGAGGGCGGCTCGGATGTCCATAGGTCGAACACCTTGGATTTCCCAATTCGCAAAGGCGGATTGTGCGACGCATCGGAAATGGCTCTGCTGAGCCATATCATTGGATTGTCGAATCACTAAACTCGGTTTTGAAAGGAACGACCGCCGATGCTCGATCATCCGGAGAAGACTGCACGCCTGTTGGCAGCACTCAAGGCGGCTGTGCCATTCGAAGTCGAATTGGTACCATCGCTGGTCAATTATCTCCGAGCGCAACATGTTGCCATTGCAGATCAGAGCCAGCACACCGTCTCAGAGTTGTCGTATGCCGGCGACGAAGGCGGCATCGTGTGCCATATTGCTCCTCCGGATAAAGAAGAGGCGCTCGTTGTCTCCCTGACTCAAGTCCGGGTTCCCCGATCGATGCCGCTCGCTGCGGCTGTCGCCGATTATCACAACCGCCGGGTAAAGAAGCTAAAGAAACAAAGTCGAACATAAATCGAGGTTACACTGCGAGACGCTGTCCGCTCGCTCTGCTGATCCGTACTCACACTTCGTTTGGCCCCTTGTTTCCCTACTGCAGAGCGCTTTAGTGCGACAGCATGTATTGTGCATGCGACGGGGTGCGCAATGATCTCGCAGGATCACACGAACCACCGACAACGGCTGGAGTTTTCCCGCTCGCTGCCATAACGTCACAAATCCTTTTGCCGTCGTTTTCCTCGCCTTCCAAATGGGACGGGCATTACGCAATGGCCTCCATCGCCACGGAACTTGCTACGGTCCTGAGCGCGGTTAGCCGGCCCGGCGATTTTTTCGTCTCCGGCACGACCGAACTGCTGGCGCCGCTGTTGGAGGTCGACGGCGTCGGTCGCATTGCGCTGCCGCTGTTGCCGATGCAGGCCGCGCAACTCATCGCCGTCGCCGAGCGCGCACCCTATGGCCGCGGCGAGCATACGCTGGTGGACACCGACGTTCGGCGGACTTGGCAAATCGGCGCGGATCGGGTGCGAATCGGAGGCAAGCATTGGGCGCGGACGCTCGATGGGATCCTGACACGCGTCGCCGCGGGGCTTGGCGTTGCCGAACCGATCGCGGCCGAGTTCTACAAGCTTCTCGTCTACGACCGAGGCTCTTTCTTCGTGAGCCATCGCGATACCGAGAAGGTGTCGGGCATGTTCGCCACCCTGGTGCTGGTCTTGCCGTCGATGTCGACGGGCGGTGAACTCGTCGTCCGGCACAAGGGCCGCGAGGTCCGGCTTGACCTGCGTTGCGAAGACCCCTCGGAACTAGCCTTCGCGGCCTTCTACGCCGACTGCGTGCATGAAGTGCTTCCCGTCACCGCGGGCTGCCGATTGACCCTGGTCTACAACGTGCTGCGCAAGGGGAAAGGACCGGCGCCCGAGCCGCCGAGCTATGAGGGCGAGCAGAGCAAAGCGGCGGCGCTGTTGCAGGCCTGGGCCGCCGGCAAGCAATCATCGGACGACGATGCGCCCGAGAAGCTGATCTATCCTTTGGAACACGCCTATACGCCGGCCGAGCTTTCGTTCGACACGCTGAAGGGGGCCGATGCCGCCGTGGCGGGCGTGCTCGTCGCTGCTGCGCCGCAAGCCGGCTGCGACCTGCATTTGGCGCAGGTGTCGATCGAGGAGAGCGGCGCCGCGGATTACAATGTCAACTTCAATCCGCGCCGCGGCCGACGGTCGGATGGGGAAGACGAGTTCGAGGCGGGCGAGGTTTTTGACCGGCACGTGTCGTTGTCCGAATGGCGGCGGACCGATGGCAGCCGTCCGGTGCTGGGCGAGTTTCCGATCGAAAACGACGAAATCTCCCCGCCCGACGCCTTCGACGATATGGAGCCGGACGATGAGGAATTCCACGAGGCGACCGGCAACGAAGGGGTCTCGTTCGAGCGCAGTTACCGTCGGGCGGCCCTGGTGCTGTGGCCGCACGAGCGGGTTTTCGCCGTCCTGAACCAGGCTGGGTTGCCCCTCACGCTGCCTTATTTGGGCGATCTGACCGAACGCTGGGTCGCAAGCGGCGGAGATCGCCAATCGCCGCTGTGGCGTCAAGCGCACGAACTCGCCGGCCACATGCTTTCGAGCTGGCCGATGGAGCGGTGGCATCGGCAACAGGAAAAGTCGCCGAGCGCCGCCGCCCGCATGCTGACCTCATTGACCAGACTGCACGACACCGAACAACTCGACGCGTTCCTGTCGGATATTATCGCCCGCGGCCTTTTCGACAAGGACGACAACGAGGCCATCGTCGCCGCGCTCAGCGACTTGCCAGCGGACCGAGCCGGCGCCTTGATTGAACGCATTGTTGCCGGAACCGCTGCAACGTCGCTTGGCCCATGCGCAAACCTCTTGGCGCGCGCAGCTGCGGCCTTGCCCGATGGCCGGCCGCTCGACCTTGGCGGCGCCACAACCGCCCTGATCGAGGCGCTGCCGGGGGATCCGGCGCGCGCGGCGCCACGCGATCCATGGCAACCATGGCAACGCCATTCCGGCGTGCAATCTGCTGTCGTGGTCGATCTCTTCACGGCCGTTGTCGCCATCGACCGGAGTCTCGCGGAGCGCGCCGCCGACCACATCTTGGCTTGGCCCAAGACCTACGACCTCGACACCGTTCTGATCCCGGCCGTTCGCAACCTGACGAGCGCCGTCAAAGGCTCGGCGGCGGTGCAGCGGTTGCGCAGGGCTTGCGTCGAGCACCTGCGCGCCCGCATGGCCGAACCCTTGGCGGCGCCGCGCGACTGGCGGCGCGCGAGTGCGGTCGGCTGCAATTGCGCTCGTTGCGGCGAACTCAGCGCTTTTCTCCGCGATCCCGCGCGCAAGAGCTGGACCTTCAAGGCCGCCGAACCCGACCGAAGCCACGTCGAGACAACGATCAGGAACGCCCGCTGCGACCTGGATGTTACGACCGATCGTCGCGGCCGGCCCTATTCGCTCGTCTGTACCAAGAACCAGGCCAGCTACGACCGGCGGGTGCAGCAGCGTAACAAGGACTTGGCAGATCTCGAACGTCTTGACACCTGACCTGCGTCAACAGGGCCGGTCAACTTTCGAAGTCGAGCGAATTCCTGCGAGAGAATGTTGGTTTCCAGATGCTCTCGCTCAACCAAATTGCTCTTCCACAATATTCTCTGCGCTTTCCGACCCCCACATAAGGGTCAGCGACCGCAAGGGTTTTGCGTGGAGCTGCGGACTGGGCGTACCTGGCGGCGGCCCTGTTTCGTCCTCTGTCGACAATTTTTCTCCGGACCTGCGGACTTGGGGCTCGCGGTCTTTAGGTCTTGAGCCTCTGATTTCATTCAGTGTGCCCAGCGCACGAATTCAAATCCTCTACGCCCGGCCAAGTTTGCCTTGGGACAATGTTCTCTACAGACCGTGAGCGGGCGCAGCGCCGAATGAGCGCGCCGGAGGGGCGGTTCATCATGACCCAGCCGGTTATTCTGACTTTAGTGTCGCTGGACGAAATGGGCCCAGCCGTCTCGCCATCGCGATTGACGACATCGGCGCCAGATATCGGCGGCACGGCCCCATTGTCGTCTGCTGGAGGTCGTCGGTGTTCTGTTTGAACTCTTCAATTAAGCAGAGGGAGTCATTGACGCTCCCCGAGTTCTCGCGATGGGCGCCGCCCGACCGCGTCTTCAGCAACCGCCAATGCACGGCGCTGCTCCTCCCACACAAGCGGCAGAGACTTACGCGGGCATTCGAACTGAAGCGCTGGCGGCTTTGGAGAATTGCCCAGACGTCACTCTACGAGCGCGAGCGGACGAGGGAGCATGTCAACGACATAGATGATGCATTGATGTACTCCTTAGCGGCAATTGCCACCCAAATTGCCACCGAACTACGCATGACGAGGCGAAATGATCTGGGATTTCGCGTCCGATCGAGTGCCAGATTTACCACTTAAACTGGGCAGAACTATACATGCCAGGATCAACAAGTACAGCGCAATTGGAATTACGAATGCGTTGCTCTACCAGCTGAGCTACCGCGGCGATCCGGTGCAACGGCGTCCAGGTAATACGCAAGGCCGGTGAAGGCAAGCAATGTCCTCATGGGCGGTCCGCACCCGCGACGCCCGGAGCCGTGACGCTGGCAGCCGCGAGGCCCGCGGGCGGACGCCCGAGCCGCGCGTTCCGCCGCAGCTCGACGGCCGGCCGCACAACCGCCGCACGACCGCCGGACTGTCCTTGAGCGCCGCCGCGGCGAGGACTAGGCTTTTGCAACGGGCGCCAGCAGGTCGAAACAACCGCGACAGGCCGAACATGGTTCGGCCCGGCCGCAGGCTTGATCGGGAGGACTTCGATGCGGATGCCGGCGACTTTGCTCGCGGCGGGCGCAGGCTTGGCCGCTTTTGTCCTGCACAGCGCACCGGGCTTGGCGCAGAATGCGGCAGCGCTCTCCGGCGCGGTCAATTCCGCCCGCGAAGGGTTGATGGAAGGCGTCGTCGTCAGCGCCAGGAAGGACGGCTCGACCATCACCGTGTCGGTGGTCAGTAACGACAAGGGCCGTTTCAGCTTCCCGGCTTCGCGGCTCGCGCCGGGCCATTACACGCTCTTCATCCGCGCCGTCGGCTACGATCTCGAGAGGCCCAGGACGACAACGATCCTCGCCGGGCAGGAGGACAAGGTCGATCTTACGCTGGAACCGACGCGGAATTTGAGCGCGCAGCTCAGCAATGCCGAGTGGCTGGTGAGCATGCCCGGCACCGACGCGCAGAAGCGGTTTCTGCTCCAATGCAACAGTTGCCACACGCTCGCGCGCATTGTGGAATCGACCCACGATGAGGCCGAGTTCATGGCCGTGTTCCAGCGCATGGCCGGCTATTATCCGGGCTCCACGCCGCTGCACCCGCAGCGCCTCACCGGCGATGCCGTGCGCAATATCGGCAAAGGACCGGCGGCGCAGAAGGCCGCCGCATGGCTCGCCAGCATCAATCTGAGCGGCCAGGACCATTGGAACTGGCCGCTCAAGACGCTGCCGCGGCTTACCGGCAAATCCAGCCACGTCATCATCACCGAATACGATCTGCCGAGCAAACTCATCGAGCCGCACGACGTGCTGCTCGATCATGAGGGTAACGTCTGGTACTCGGATTTCGGCGAGATGATGCTCGGCAAGATGGACCCCAAGACCGGCAAGGTCACGCAATATCCGATTCCCGTGGTCAAGCCGGGCTGGCCGGTCGGCAGCCTCGATCTTGAAATCGACAAAAACGACAATCCCTGGATCGGCCTGATGTATCAGAGCGCGATTGCCGAGTTCGACCGCAACACCAAGACTTTCAAGATCTGGTCCACTCCCAAGGCGTGGGATTCCGACGCGGGCCAACTCGGGCATCTCGCGGTCGAGGGCACGCCGGCCGACGACAAGGTCTGGATCAAGAATTCCGCCGGCGGCCACATCTACCGGCTCAATCTCGCTTCCAGCAAATTCGAGGATTCTGGGCTCGCCGAAAGACCCGCGCACGGGCAGGCGCATCGGCACCTACGGCCTGTTCTCCGACGACCAGAACAACGTCTATCTGCTCGATTTTTCCGCCGGCAATATCGTGCGCATCGATGCCAAGAACGAGCAAATCACAATCTATCTCACGCCGACGCCGAACTCGCATCCGCGGCGCGGCCGCGTCGACGCCGAGGGTCGGCTGTGGTTCGCCGAATATTTCGGCGACGCCATCGGCATGCTCGATCCGCACACCGGCAACATCCGGGAATGGAAGGTGCCGACGCCGTGGTCGTCGCCGTATGATGCGGTGTACGACCGCAACGGCGACGCCTGGACCGGTTCGATGAACACCGATCGCGTCGCCAGGCTCGACGTCAAGACCGGGACCTACACCGAATATCCGCTGCCGCGCCCGACCAATATCCGCCGCGTCTTCGTCGACGATACGAAGAATCCGGGCACGCTGTGGGTCGGCAGCAATCACGGCGCCTCGATCGTCAAGATCGAACCGCTGGATTGAATGCAGCGCGGCGAATTGCTGCGCGGCAGAGCCGCGATCGCGACGGAATGAATGCTGCTACTTCCGCTCGGCCTCCGCGCGCAGCTTGAAGCGCTGGATTTTGCCGGTCGCGGTGTTGGGAAATTTCTTGCCTTCCCCGCTTGCGCGGAAGCGTCGGGTTGGGGGCATTTTACCCACGGCTTGGCCACGCAACGCATTATGCCGCCCGCGAAAATAAGGCCGCAATGACGCTGGCGACGCGGTGGAATTGCGCTATGAGTTCGGCGCAGCGCAAGCTGCCGGGAGGAGGCCCCATGCTGTTGAGCCGCGATCGCATCCTGACCACCCATGTCGGCAGCCTGCCGCGCAACGAGACCTTAAGCGATCTTCTGGTCCGTCAGGAGGACGGCGAAACGCTCGATGCCAAGCTCGTCGCCGGCGAGATGGACAAAGCGGTCCGTCACGTCGTCACAAAGCAGATGGAGGCCGGCATCGACATCGGCAACGACGGCGAGCAGCGGCGCATCGGATTCCAGACCTACGTGCCGCAGCGCATGTCCGGCTTTGCCGGGGTGTCGAAACGCCGCCGCGGCCGCGAGTTCGAGGAATTCCCCGAACTGACGAGCTATCTGATGCGGCGCTTTCCCAATCCGCCGAAGAGCCAGCACGGCGCGCCCGAGGCGCAGGCGGAGATCAAATATCGCGATCTCGGACCGATTACCGCCGAAACCGAAGGCTTCAACAGGATCGCCGACGAACTGCACGCATTTTCAGAGCGGTTCATGACCGCAGCCTCGCCCGGCATCATTTCGACCACGATGCTCAACGCCTATTACCCGTCGCACGACGCCTATCTCGACGCCATCGCGCGCGAGATGGCGAACGAATACCAGGCGATCCACAAAGCCGGCCTCGTCCTGCAGATCGATGCGCCCGATCTCGCCATGGACCGGACGATGATGTACCGCGACCTGTCGGACGCCGAGTTCGTCAAAAGATGCGAGCGCCATGTCGCGGCGATCAACAAGGGCATCGAAGGTATCCCGCGCGATCGGGTGCGGCTGCACGTCTGTTACGGCAATTGGGAAGGCCCGCACATCCACGACATCGCGCTGGAGAAGATTCTACCGGCGCTTTATCAGGCCAAGGTCGGCGCGCTGTCGATCGAGTTCTCCAATCCGCGCCACGCCCACGAATATGCGGTGCTCAAGCGGGTGCCGTTGCCGGAGGACATGATCCTCATTCCTGGCGTGGTCGAGACCACGAGCAACTTCGTCGAGCATCCGGAAGTGGTGGCGCGCCGCATCGAGGAGGCCGTAGGCGCGATCGGCGACCGCGAGCGCGTCATCGCCTCGACCGATTGCGGCTTCGGCACGTTCACCCGGCGCGAATGGGTCATCGAGCCGGTGGTATGGCTCAAGCTCAAGGCGATCCGCGACGGCGCCGACATCGCCTCGGCGCGGCTGTGGGGGAAGAAGGCGGCATGAGCCAACTCGTTCTCTACGATTTCGGCAACTCGGTCTGCTGCCAGAAGGTCCGCATTACGCTGCGCGCGAAGGGTTTGGAATGGGAGGCCATCACAGTCGATCTGTTCAAGAGCGAGCAGTACGACCCGAACTATCTCAAACTCAATCCCATGGGCTTGGTGCCGACGCTCCTTCACGACGGCAAACCGGTGATCGAATCGACGCTGATCTGCGAATACATCGACGAAGCTTTTCCGCAACCGCCGCACCTCATTGCCGCCGGTCCGTGGCTGCAAAGCCACATGCGGCTTTGGAGCAAGCTGGTCGACGAGGGACTGCACGAGGGGGTCACCGAGATCAGCTTTTCGGCCATGTTCCGCGAGCGGATGAAGAACATGCCCGAGGAGGTCCGCGAAAAACGCTTTCGCAATGTTGGCGATCCGCGCCGTCGTGACCGCTTCATGTCGACCTACGAGCACGGCGTGGCATCGCCGTTCGTCTTACACGCCGTCGCCGCCTACGAGCGCGCGTTCAAGATGCTTGAGGACACGTTGGCCGAAGGCGGGCCCTGGATTCTCGGCTCCGATCCGACGCTCGCCGACATCAACCTGATGCCCTACGCGGCGCGGCTCGATTACCTGGGCCTGCTCGATTTGTGGACGGATGGACGGCCTTTGGTGCAGAAATGGTGGGCGCGCGCGAGCGCGTGGCCGAGCTTCAAGTCGGAGCTTCACGACCCGATCTCCGAAGCGGAATTCTCCGAAATGCGGACTCACGGCCTGAAAATCCGCGACGGTATCGCGGCGCTGCTCAATTCGTTTCGGCGTGACGGCGCCGCAACCGGACGAGCCGCCTAAGAACAAAGCCCTCTCAAACTTACCAACCAGCATAGGACCAACACCGTGATCGATCTCTACACCTGGACCACGCCGAACGGCCGCAAGGCCTCCATCGCGCTTGAGGAAATGGAACTGCCGTACACGGCGCACGCCGTCGACATCGGCAAGGGCGAGCAATTCAAGCCGGAATTTTTGAAAATATCCCCGAACAACCGCATCCCGGCGATCGTCGATCGTGACAACGGCATGAGCCTGATGGAGTCCGGCGCAATCCTCATCTATCTCGCCGACAAGACCGGCAAGCTTCTGCCGAAATCCGGCGAGCCGCGCTACCGCGTGCTGGAATGGCTGATGTGGCAAATGGGTGGGCCGGGGCCGATGTTCGGCCAGGTGCACCACTTCACCAAATACAATCCCGGCAAGGCGCCCTATGCCGAGGAGCGCTATCTGAAAGAGGCGCACCGGCTCTACGGCGTACTCGACAAAAGGCTCGCCGACCACGAATACGTTGCCGGCGATTATTCGATCGCCGACATCGCCATCTGGCCCTGGGTGTCGCGCTATGAATGGCAGACGGTCGATCTCAATCAATACCCCAACGTGAAGCGCTGGTACCTCGCGATCGCCAAACGCCCGGCAACGCAGAAGGGCTACAAGGTGCCGAAGGACGTCGGCGAAGTGCCGATGCCTTGATATTGTTTCCCGGACGCGATGCAGCACGCAGCGAAGCGGAGTGGTGCATCGCTGATCCGGGATCGTCGCGAACTCGGAATCTGTAACGATCCCGGTTCCGCACCACTCCGCTTCGCTTCGTGCTGCGCTGCGCCCGGGAAACGAGGCCGCGCTGAACGATGCGCAATCGCTACTTTGTCTACATTCTCGCCAACGCGTGGCGAGGCGTGCTCTACGTCGGTGTGACGAATGATCTCGCCCGACGCATTTGGGAGCACAAAAACAGGTTGGCAAAGGGCTTTACGAGCACCTATGGAGTCACCCGGTTGGTTTATTATGAAGAATATGCCTCCATTCTCGAAGCGCGAGCACGCGAGCGGTCGTTAAAACGATGGCGGCGGGCGTGGAAATTCAAGCTGATCGAGGACGTGAACCCGACGTGGCGCGATCTCTACGAGGAACTTGCGCTAATGTAGCGCAACGTTCCCCGGATGCGGTGCATCGCTGATCCGGGGTCGTCGCAGGCTCGGCGCCTCCATGCTCTGAGCCCGTAACGATCCCGGGTCTGCAGCGCACCATTCCGCTTCGCTCCATGCTGCGCTGCGCCCGGGAACCAAAGCCCGTTCCCCGGATGCGGTGCAGCGCGTAGCGGTGCATCGCTGATCCGGGGTCGTCGCAGGCTCGGCGCCTCCATGCTCTGAGCCCGTAACGATCCCGGGTCTGCAGCGCACCATTCCGCTTCGCTCCATGCTGCGCTGCGCCCGGGAAACGCTGTATAGTGCTTCAAAAGACCAAGGAGCCCGCCATGGACGACATCACCCGCGAGCCGACGACGATCCGCGCCGAGGACGTCAACCCGCGCTACAATTGGGGCCGCGCGCTGCCGGCCCTCGGCACCATGGGGGTCGATTTCGAGGAGCGCGTCGATTACCGCCGCCTGCACCGCTACCGGCTCGGTCGGGTCAGACAGGCGCTGGAGAAATCCGAGCTCGGCGCGCTTCTTGTCTTTGACGTCAACAATATCCGCTACATCACTTCGACCAAGATCGGCGAATGGGAGCGCGACAAGCTGTGCCGCTGGGCGCTGCTCACGCGCACCAGCCCCGACCCGATCCTGTGGGATTTCGGCTCCGCCGCCGTCCACCACAAGCTCTACACGCCGTGGCTCAAGCCGGAGAATTGCAAGGCCGGCCTGATCGGGCTGCGCGGCACCGTCAATCCGGCGTTCGGGCTGATGGAGCGCCATGCCAAGGAGATTTTCGCACTGATCAAGGAGGCCGGCTGCGAAACGCTGCCGGTCGGCGTCGACATCATCGAGCCGCCGATGATGTTCGAGCTGCAGAAGGCGGGGCTGAAAATCCAGGACGGCCAGCAGACCATGCTGGAGGCGCGCGAGGTCAAGAACATCGACGAGATCGCGCTCCTCAACCGCGCCGCGGCCATGGTCGACGGCGCCTACCACATGATCAACGAGGAGCTGAAACCCGGCATCCGCGAAAACGACGTGGTCGCCAAGGTCAACGAGTTCCTCTATCGCCACGGCTCCGATGACGTGGAGGCGGTCAACGCCATTTCCGGCGAGCGCTGCAATCCGCATCCGCACAATTTTACCGACCGCATGCTGCGCCCCGGCGACCAGGCTTTCTTCGACATTCTGCAGGCGTTCATGGGCTACCGCACCTGCTACTACCGCACCTTCAATGTCGGCCGCGCCACGCCGGCGCAGCACGACGCCTACAAGAAATGCCGCGAATGGCTCGATCTCGCCATCGACCTCATCAAGCCCGGCGTGATGACCGACGAGATATGCAGCGTCTGGCCCAAGGCGCAGGACTTCGGCTTTTCCGACGAGATGGCGGCCTTCGGCCTGCAATTCGGCCACGGCTTAGGCCTTGCCCTGCACGAGCGCCCGATCATCTCCCGCGTGGTGTCGCTGTCGCATCCGACCGAGATCAAGGAGGGCATGGTGTTTGCGCTGGAGACCTATTGCCCGGCGTCAGACGGCTATTCCGCCGCGCGCATCGAGGAAGAGGTCGTGGTCACCGACAAGGGCCACCGCGTCATCACGCAGTTCCCGGCCGAGGAGCTGCCGATCGCGAATCGGTATTGAGCCGACGCAATGCGGCTTTCCAGGAAGCCGCCGTGCCGCAATCGGCAGCGTTTTTCGTACCTGGTCGCCGCTAACGTTCGCGCATCGATTCCTGTTTGAGTCTCCAGGAGCGGCGACAGCAGGTAGCCGATGATCCGGCGCTCGCCGGTTCTGATCTCGACGGTCACGGCCATGCCGGGCGACAGGTCGACGCGCCTGTCGTCCACCTGAATCTGCGTTCGGTCGAGCGACACGCGAGCGGCGTAGACAAGCTCCTGGTTGGCCGGTTCGCTCGATGCGTCCGCTGAGCCCCTGTTCTGGTCGCCGTCTTTGGCGGCCGGCTTTTCGCGCGTGATGGCATCGGGCGATATGCTCGTGACCTTGCCGTGGATCAGTCCGTATCTGTTGAAATCAAAGGCATCGACCTTGATCTCGGCGTCCTGGCCGACGTGGACGAAGCCGATGTCGCGGTTGAGCACCATGGCCTCGATTTCAAGATGGCTGTCGAGCGGTACCAGCACGAGCAGGCTTTGGGCCGGCGTCACGACGCCGGCGATCGTATGCACCGCAAGCTGCTGGACCGTGCCGTCGACCGGCGCTTTGAGGACCTGTAACGCGGCGCGGTGCTGCGCCCTTATCAAGTCCTCGGTCAGGCCTTTGGCTTTGCGTTCGGCCTCGACCAGATCCGCATAGCGCGCGCGGCGGAATTCCTCCACGGTCTCGCTGCGCTGTTCCTCGATCGCGGCAATCGCAGCCGCGGTCTCCTCAGCGTGCCGCTTCTGGACATCGAGTTCGTGCTGCTGTTCGACGAACGGTTGCAGCATTTCCAGATAGCTGGCTTTCGAGCCGGTCGCATGATCGAACAGAGTCTTACGAATCTCCACTCGCTGCTGCAGGATCGGCAGGGAGGCTTCCAATTTGCCGATGGTGGCCTCGGTGGTTTCGCGCTCGGCCACTTTTTCCTGGCGCTGGCGATCGAGCACGCCAAGTTTATGCTGTTGTTCGGCGATCTGGTTGCGCAGAAATTGGCGCTGCACCGCCGCCAGAGCGGCGGGCGCGTCAGCCGGCGGCTTGAAGTTGGCGAGCGCATCGCCGTCCTCCAACTCGGCCCGCAGCCGTGCGGCGTCGAGCTCAGCGGCCATCAGGTCGCTCTGGTAATGCTTCGATTCCGCATCGTTCATGGTCGGATCGAGTTCGATCAGGCGTCGCTCCGGCCTTCACCGTCTGGCCGTCGTGGACGTCGATTGCGCGCACCACCCCGGTCTCGAACGGCTGGATCACCTTGGTGCGGCCGCTCGGGATGATCTTGCCTGTCGCCGAGGCGATGATGTCGACCCGGCCCAAACACGCCCAGGCGAGCGCAATTGCGAACAAGGCCATGATGGAGTAGGCGATCCAGCGGCCGGTCGGCGAAGGCGGCGTCTCCACGATTTCGAGCGCCGCAGGCAAAAACGCGCAAGTCCTCCTTGTCGGGAAGCTTGCGGGTGCTACGTGCGAGCCATTGCTCCAAACCTCAATGAACTTCCTGGATGCCGGCCTGCAGCCGATACAGCATCGCGTAGCGCCCGCCGGTTCTGATCAGCTCGTCGTGCGTGCCGTCCTCGACCAGCCGGCCGCGATCGATCGTGACGATGCGGTCGGTGCGGCGCACGGTCGATAGCCGGTGCGCGACGATGATGACGGTGCGTCCCTTGGCGATTTCGCTCATATTGTCCTGGATGACTGCGCTCGCTTTCGTAGTCGAGCGCGCTGGTCGCCTCGTCGAAGATCAGAATGCGCGGATTGGTGATCAGCGCGCGCGCAATGGCAATGCGCTGGCGCTGGCCGCCCGACAGGCTCTCGCCGCGCTCGCCGACGGTCGTGTCGTAGCCCTCCGGCAGTTTCGAGGATGAATTCGTGCGCGCCGGCAAGCTTGGCCGCGGCGATGACGCGCTCGATCGGCATCGCCGGATCGGCGAGCGCGATATTGTCGCGGATCGAGCGGTTGAACAGCATGTTCTCCTGCAGAACGACGCCGACCTGCCGGCGCAGCCAGGCGGTGTCGACCACGGCGAGATCGACGCCGTCGACCAGCACGCGGCCGCTCTCCGGCACATAGAGCCGCTGGATCAGCTTGGTCAGCGTGCTCTTGCCTGAGCCGGACGGGCCGACGATGCCGACGATCTGTCCGGGCGCGATGCGCGAAATTGACATCGTGCAGCACTTCGCGGGCCGTCGAGGCGGTAGCGGAAGTGACGTGCTCGAACGCGATCTCGCCGCGGATCGCCGGCAGCGCCGCGCGCGCCGCGTTGAAGGTCGGCTCGGCCGGCGTATTGAGGATGTCGCCGAGCCGCGCCACCGACAGCCGCGCCTGATGAAAATCCTGCCAGATTTGCGCCAGCCGCAGCACCGGCGCGCTGACGCGGCCGGCCAGAATGTTGAAGGCGACAAGTTCGCCGACGGTGAGGTCGCCGTCGATGACGAGCTTGGCGCCGAAATAGAGCACCGCGGCGGTGACGAGCTTGGAGACAAGCTGCACGCTCTGGCTCGCGGTGTTGCCGAGGCTGCAGCACCCGGAAGCTCGCGGCGACGTAGCCGGCGAGCTGCTCCTCCCAGCGCCGCTGCATCTGCGGCTCGACCGCCATGGCCTTGAGCGTCTCGACGCCGGTGACGCTCTCGACCAGAAATGCCTGGTTCTCGGCGCCGCGGCGGAACTTCTCGTCGAGCCGGGCGCGAAACAGCGGCGTCGCGAAGGCGGAAATGCCGATATAGAACGGAAACGCCGCGAGCACGACGAAGGTCAGGAACGTCGAATACAGAAACATCACCGCCAGGAACACGAAGGTGAAGAACAGATCGATGACGAGCGTGAGCGCCGAGCTGGTCAGGAAATTGCGGATGTTCTCCAGTTCGCGCACCCGCGCCACCGAATCGCCGACCCGGCGCGCCTGGAAATAGGCAATCGGCAGCGCCAGCAGATGCCGGAACAGCCGCGCGCCAAGCTCGACGTCGATGCGGTTGGTGGTGTGCGCGAACAGATAGGTGCGCAGGATGCCGAGGATGGTCTCGAACACCGAGATGGTGACCAGCCCGATCACCAGCACATCGAGCGTGCTCAGGCTGCGATGGACCAGGACCTTGTCGATGACGACCTGGAAGAACAGCGGCGAAATCAGCGCGAACAGCTGCAGGAAGAACGAGGCGACCAGAACTTCGCCGAGCTGATGGCGGTATTTGTGAATGGCGCCGAGGAACCAGGTGATGTCGAAGCGCCGTGACAGGTCGACGAGACCGGCGCGCCGCGCCATCAGCACGACGTGGCCGTCGCAAGCCGCCTCGAATTGCTCGCGCGTCATCAGTTCCGGCCGCGGCGCATAAGCCGCCTGCACCAGAACCTTGCCGTCGCCCGCCTTGCCGAGCAGCATGAAGCCGCCGTCGCGCCGCGAAGCGATCGCCGGCATCGGCAGCGACGACAGTGCTTCCCAGTCGACCCGGCGCTCGCGCGCTTTGAGCCCGAAATCTCTGGCACAACGCAGCATTTCCGGAATGCGGATCGGCACGCCGCCGAAACGATGGCGGATCTGCTCCGGATCGGCGCCGATCTGGTGGATGCGCAACAGCGATACCAGGGCGTAAAGACCCTGGTCTTGCGCCCGGTCTTGCGCTCGGTCTTGCGGATTAAGTTTGACGTCGTCAGTCATGACCGAAACCGCTAACGCGGCGACACGACTCCCGGATCACGCCGATCCGCGCACCGATACATACCGATACATGAAATCTCGTCTCCGAGCCGCAATAAACAGCGGCAAGCATGGTGCGCAGCGCCATGATTAATTGCGGACACGATTAAGGCGTTACGGCGGCCTTCCGCCTGCAAGGCTTTCACTGTTAACCGAAATCCCTTGCCCCGCAAGGCGGTCCCCCTCGCGGATGCGGCTGCGTGAGCTGGTTATGCACCACGATCGCCGGGTCGGTGATCATGGCGCCGCCGTTGCCGTCGCTTGCCGTGGCGGCGTTCGCCGGGCATCCGGTACATAATTGTCACTTCATGGTCCGGCATGTATTCATGTTCGCGGCTGACAGGCGCACTCATTTCCCGGGCAAGCGCAGTACGAAGTGGAGCGGTGCGCTGCAGGCCAAGGATCGTCGCGGCTTCGGGGCGTGGCGGCGTCGAACTTGCGAAGGCTCCGGATCGATGGCGCATCACTGCCCACTGCACGGTGTATTGTTTCTACTGCACGAATAAGCATGACAGCGAGCGCGCTTCCCAAAACAACCATTGCCGCGCAACTGGCGCAAAAAATCTGCGGGCTCGATGCGGCGCGCCTGCCCGACACGGTGCGGCGCAAGTGCGAGGATTTACTGGTCGATGTCGTCGGCCTTGCCGTCACTGCGCGCAACGAGGACTATGTGCGTAGCGCGCTTGCCGCGTGCGAGGACGACGGGCCGTGTACGGCCATCGGGCAGGCGCGCACGTTGACGGCTTCGGGCGCGGCTTTGGTCAATGGCACCGCCGTGCACGGCGAGGATTTCGACGACACGTTCGAGGGCGGTCCGGTCCATGCCGGCGCGGTGATCGTGCCCGCAATGTTGGCGGCGTGCGAACGGCACAAACTCGACGGCGGCGCGGCGCTTCTTGGCATCGCGGTCGGCGTCGAGACCCTGTGCCGGCTGAGCACAGTGGCGCCGACGCTCACCCACAAAGCCGGGTTTCATCCGACCGCAATATTCGGCGCGGTGGCGGCTGCGGCCGGTGTCGGCGCAACGCTTAAGCTCGACGCCCGCCAGTTGGTCGACGCGCTCGGTACTGCCGGCTCGATGGCGTCGGGCATCATCGAATATTTGGCGGAAGGCGCCTGGACCAAGCGCCTGCATGCCGGCTGGGCGGCGCAATCGGGGTTGCAAGCGGCGCTGCTCGGACGCGCCGGCTTTTTGGGTCCGCGCACCGTGTTCGAGGGGGCGCACGGTTTCTTCCATGCCTTCGCGCACACTCGCGAAGTCGATTACGGCGCTCTGCTCGATGGCTACGGCGAAAACTGGGTCGCCGAGACGCTGGCGTTCAAGCCCTATCCGTGCGGGACCATGACCCATCCCTATATCGATTGCGCGCGCGCGCTCGCCGCGCGCGGCATCAAGGCCGAGGATATCGCCGAGATGGTCTGCGAAGTCGGTGAGGGCACCGTGCATCGGCTGTGGGAGCCGTTGGCGGCGAAGCAGCGTCCGGCCAACGGCTATAGCGGAAAATTCTCGACGCCGTATTGCATCGCCGCGGGCTTTGTGCGCGGCAATGTCGGCTTGAGCGATTTCACCGACGAAGCAGTGCGCGATCCGACCGTGCTTTCGCTCGCGGCGAAAATCCGTTATCAGATCGATCCGAAAAATCCCTATCCGAAAAATTTCACCGGCCACATCCGCGCCGCTTTGCGCGACGGCTCCGTCGTGGAAGTGCGCCAGCCGCACTTGCGCGGCGGCGCGCAGGAGCCGCTCACACGCGCCGACATCGAACAAAAGTTTTTGCTCAACGCCAAGCACGGCGGCTGGAGCGCCGAGCGTGCCGCCGCGGCATTGCAGCTGATCGGGACCTTGTTCGAGCGGCCGGTGCGGCTCGCGGAGCTGCGTGGCTGAGCCGTTACAATGACGGCGACAATCTTGACACTGATGCTGACATTGGGCCTATTTCCGCTACAAACGCTCTGCAAATCTCGCCCATGGAAAGGCGTCCACCGGTGACGCCGGCCGATGCGGCGAGTGCGGTTCTTCAGCCGGCGCTCCACTTCCCCTTTTCGTTCGGGGAAGTTTCGTGAAAGCTTTCCGCAAAACTCGGGCGCGAAACGCGCCGCGAGAACGATTGCGCTCATCCTCCCCCGCTGCCGCGCAGAGGCGCTAACTTAACGGCATTTCCCAGGCGCAGTGCAGCATGGAGCGAAGCGCAATGCTGCGCTGCAGACCCGGGATCGTCACAAGCTGAGAGCTGCGTCGCCGAACCTGCAAAGGTCCCGGATCAGCGGCGCATCGCCATAGCGCGTCGAAGACGCGCGTGAACGCGCTTGTGGCGCTGCACCGCATCCGGGGAACGGGCGGGCCAGGTGCCTGTGCGACCAAAACCTGCTAATCGAGGGGCCAGGAAATAGATAAGACGAAAGCCCCCCGAGGGCGTCATGTGTCGCAAGCAGACGAGCAAATTCAGCTTCGTCATCAACCTGAAGACGGCGACGGCGCTCGGCATCAGCGTTCCGCCGTCGCTCTTGGCGCTTGCCGACGAGGCGATCGAATAGCGCGACTTGCTGCACTTGGCGAAGGACAGCGATTGGAAAAGCACGAGCAGGTCAGCCGAAAGCTTGCCGCGATCCTGGCCTTGGATGTTGTCGGCTACACCCGACTGATGGGCGCCGACGAGGTCGGCACGCTCCGGGCGCTCAAGTCCGTGCGCAAGAAAGAGGTCGATCCGGCGATCGCCGCCCTTGGCGGCCGCATCGTCAAGACCACCGGCGATGGCCTCTTGGTCGACTTTGCCAGCGTCGTTGATGCAGTTGCCTGCGGCGCTTCAATTCAGCGTCGCATGTTCGAGCGCAACCGCGGCGTGCCGGAGGACAAGCGCATCGTCCTGCGCATCGGCATCAACGTCGGCGACATCATTATCGACGGCAACGATATTTTCGGTGACGGCGTCAACATCGCCGCGCGTCTCGAATCGATTTGCGAGCCGGGCGGCGTCTGCATCTCGCAAGCCGCCTGCGAACAAGTGCGCGGCAAGCTGCCGCTTTCCTTCGACGATCGCGGCGAGCAGCAGGTCAAGAACGTCGCCCGGCCGGTTCGCGTCTTTGCGGTAACGCCGCAGGCGCTTGCCGAGGCCCCTGATCTCGCGCAAGGCCGCAAGCCGCCAGCCGGGACGAAAAAGCTTGCCGCGCTCGCAGCGCTCGCCGCGGTGCTTGCGCTGGTCGTGGCGCTCACCGGCACAAGCCTGTGGCGGGCAAGTCATCAAGCCGCAATGCTGCCGCAATCGGCGCCGGCAAACGTGCGGCCGACGATTGCCGTTCTGCCGCTTGTTTCGCAGGGCGAGGCCAAGGACGATTACTTTGCCGACGGGCTCACCGAAGACATCATTGCCGCGCTCGGACGCTTTTCCGAACTCACCGTGCGCTCGCCCGACGCCGTGCTCGCCTACAAGGGCAAGACCCCGAAGCCCGGCGAGATCGGGCGCGATCTCGACGTGCGCTATATCGTCGACGGCAGCATCCGCCGCGAGCCGGACCGCATCCGCATTTCCATCCGGCTCACGGCGGCCGCTCGCGGTACGCTGCTGTGGTCGGAAAATTACAACGTGGCGCCGAAGGACATCTTCTCGGTGCAGGACGACATTACGCGCAGCATTGCCGGAAAGCTCGCAACCCGCCTCAGCGATGCGGAGCTTGCCCAGGTCGCGACCAAGCCGCCGAGCAGCCTGGAGGCCTACGATCTCGTGCTGCGCGGGCGCAGCCTTGCGGCCAAAGTCGATCGCGTCGCGAATTCGCAGGCGCGAGAATTGTTCGAGCAGGCGATCAAGCTCGATCCCAATTATGCGCCGGCCTATGTCGGCTTGGGCCGCGTCGAGATCAACGCTCTGATGCTGGGCTGGACCGGCGATCCGGCGGCGGCGCTGCAGCGCGCCGAGGATCTCGGACGCAAGGCGGCCAGCCTCGATCCGGCCAGCGCTGGCGCCCACGCGCTGCTCGGCCGCGCTTATGCCAGCTCCGGCGACTACGATCGCGGCATCGACGAGATGCGGCGCGCCGTCGCCCTCAACAGCAGCGATCCGGAAGCCTATGCGGGGCTTGCCACCGCACTGTTGTGGTCGGGCGATTCCGACGGAGCGGTAAAGAATTTCGAAACGGCGGCCAAACTCGGCTTCGATTTCTCATATGAGAGTTACATGTTGCTCGGCATTGCCTACCTGCTCGAAGACAAGACCAACGAGGCGATCCGCACCATGGAGCACTCGCTCGACCGCTATAACGACAATCCCTACATGCACGCGATCCTGGCCGCCGCCTACGCGCAAGCAGACCGCGACGCCGACGCAGCGCGGCAGGCCGAAATCACGCGCAAACTCAACGAGCGTTTCGACAGTGCTGAATTCGGCTCGCTGCTGCGCAATCCGGAGCAGCGCGCCAAGCTTGCAAGTGCTCTGCGCAAGGCAGGCTTATAACCTAGCGCCGCCGCGGCGCTCTAATGCGCGTTGCGCAGCTTTGGCCAGTTTACGCTGGCCTTCTCGGCGATGACTGTGCCGTGCTCGCGAAAATTGGCCATGCCGGCCTTCATGCCGAAGACGTAGAGCTTGCCGTCCTTGATCGCCCAGGATGTGGGGTCGGCCTCGGTCTTGATGCCGCGCGACATCATCACCGCGCAATAGCCGTCGAATTGCGGCGCGTAGTGCGCAGGGTCGCCGGCAAAGAGCGCCTTGTGCTCGGCGCTCTTGAACCAATAGGTCGTATCGTCAAAGGCATAAGTGTACTGACTTGAGCCCCGTTCCGGCCCGCCGTCGGTGAAATAGGAGACTGGATCGTAGCCTTTGAGGGCAACCCTGGTTGCTTCAGGTGGCGCGCTTTGTGCCCGATCAGCCTCGCCCGTCAAGGCGATGGCCGCTGCGGCGGCAACGAGAGATCGGCGTGAAATAGCAGTCATGGCGCGCTCCTTAAGCCTGCCAGCCTATGGCAGAATACCATGGGTCCGGCAGGTGGTGAAGATAAGCTCGTCATGTCGCGTGGCTGGCGTATGCGGTTCTCACGCGCTGCCTTTCTGTCGAGTCGTCACCATCGCCCCCGCAAGGGCGGAGCAGCAGGATGAATCGGTCGCCGAAACCTGCTAGCCTCGGGCCTGGAAACAGCCCAGACGACAGCCCAGCGAGGACGTCATGTATGGCAATCTCGAACTCTTCATCGACGGCAAGTGGCTCGGCGGCGACGGCCGCAAGGGCGAGGACGTGATCAATCCGGCGACGGAGAAACCGCTCGCGCGCCTTCCGCACGCCAGCCAAGCCGATCTCGACGCCGCGCTGGAAGCGGCCAAGAACGGCTTTGCCGTCTGGCGCGCCACCTCCGCCTACGACCGCGCCAAGATCATGCGCAAGGCCGCCGACCTGGTGCGCGAGCGTTACGACGCGATCTCCAAGATCATGGTTCTGGAGCAGGGCAAGGTCTATCCCGAAGCCCGCGCCGAAGTGATCGCCTCGGCCGACATCATCGACTGGTACGCAGAGGAAGGCCGCCGCTCCTACGGCCGCATCGTGCCGGGTCGCGGCAAGGGCATCCGCCAGCTCGTTGTGCAGGAGCCGATCGGTGTTGTTGCCGCATTCACGCCGTGGAACTTCCCGGTGCTCACTCCGGCCCGGAAAATCGGCGGCGCGCTGGCCGCCGGATGTTCGCTCATCCTCAAGGCCTCGGAGGAAACGCCGGGCGCCTGCGTGGAGATGGTGCGCTGCTTCGCCGACGCCGGGCTGCCCGCAGGCGTGCTCAACCTGGTGTTCGGCGTGCCGGCGGAAGTCTCCGAGTATTTGCTCAGCAAGGATGCGGTCCGCAAGATTTCCTTCACGGGCTCGATTCCGGTCGGCAAGCATCTCGCTGCGCTTGCGGCCAAGGGCATGAAGCGTACCACCATGGAGCTCGGCGGCCATTCGCCGGTCGTGGTGTTCGGCGACGCCGATCCGGAAAAGGCGGCCGACACCATCGCCGCCTTCAAATACCGCAATGCCGGCCAAGTCTGCATCTCGCCGACCCGCTTCTACGTACAGCAGGACGTCTATCCGCGCTTCCTCAAGCGCTTCACCGAATACGCCAACGGCATCAAGGTCGGCGACGGCTTGGAGAAGGGCAACACGATGGGGCCGATGGCGAACTCCCGTCGCATCGAAGCGATGGAGATGTTCGTCAACGATGCCAAGAGCCGCGGCGGCAAGATCGAGACCGGCGGCAAACGGCGCGGCAACCAGGGCTTTTTCTACGAGCCGACGGTGATCACCGAGGTGCCGGATGATGCCAAAATCATGACGCAGGAACCGTTCGGGCCGCTGGCGCCGGTGGTCACCTTCAAGACCTTCGATGAAGTGGTCGAGCGCGCCAACTCGCTGGAATACGGCCTTGCGGCCTATGCGTTTACGAGCTCGAACGCAACCGCTGCGACCATCGGCGACGCGTTGGAATCGGGCATGGTCGGCGTCAACTCGATCGCGATCTCGACGCCGGAAACGCCGTTCGGCGGCGTCAAGGAATCGGGCCACGGCAGCGAAGGCGGCATCGAGGGTCTGGGCGCCTATCTCGTCACCAAATTCATATCGCAAGGTTAGGGCGATCTCCGAGCGCGCGAGCGGCATCGATCGAAAATGCGGCCGTCGCGGCGGGCCGGGGGCACGAGCGCCGACGATCGTACATGATCCGAGCGGCGCGGCTTTGAGCGCGGGGTTCGCGACGTGGATTACGCGGTCATTGCAATTTATGGCCTTGTCGCTGCTCTGGTGCTCGGTTTTGCTTACCGCGTGCGATTGCGCGCCTGGTGGCTGCGCCGCAAGCTGAAAGCGGCTCCGGCGGAGGCGCCATTCGGCGCGATCGAGCCGGCCGCGCTGACAAGTCGCCTCTATCAGCTCGACAAGGTATTCGGCCCGTTCGGGTCGAATGCTGCGCATCCGAGCGCGCTCTATGCGCAGAAAGAGTTTATTGAAGCGGTCGAGCTTTTGGCGTCGCCCGGCGTATCGCTCGCCGTCGTGCTGCAATACGTCGAGGGCAACAGCTGGTCGCTGGCGAGCGCGGCGCTCGCGGCCTTGCGCAAGCGTCGGGATCGCGTCGAGGCGATCGAGCGAGTGCTGGCGCAGTGCGGCAACTTCCCGCCCTGGACAATGTATTTCGCGCTGCAGCTTGTTGGCGAGAGTGAACCGCGAGTCGCGGTCGGCATGCCGCTCATACACGCCCGGGACTGGTGGATCGACAACCGCTGGATGCCCAATATTTTCCGCGACTATCTCGCAGGCTGCGCAGCGCGCGGCGACGCTATGACATTTGGCGCCGCGCTGATCACACTGCGCGCGGCGTCGCACGACATCATCAAGAAATTCCTGGTGCAGGTGATCCATCCGTCTGCCGCCGCGCTGATCGAGGAAATCGACCAAGCGCGAGCAACGCCGCCACCGCCGATGCTGTCCGCCGCAGCCGAAGCGACGCTGAACGAGGTCGGCCGGTTCTGGGCCAGGCAGCGCGGGATCGACGTTCTCGTTCAAGCCGACGGCTGGAGCAAAGCCCTGGCGCTTGCCGAGGCGACGGTGCAGCAAGAGCCGGCCCGATCGCTGCTGATCTCCGGCGAGCCGCTGGTCGGCAAGACCTCGTTGTTGCGGCTCTTGGCGTGGCGGATCGCCGACGATGGCTGGCGCGTCTTCGAAGCGAGCGGCGCCGACTTGCAGGCCGATCAGATCTACATCGGACAGCTTGAAGGCCGCATTCGACAGGTCGTCGATGAACTGGCGAAGGGTCGCCGGATCATCTGGTACATCCCCGATATTGTGCAGTTGGCGCTGAGCGGCACGCATTCGGGTCAGAGCGCAACCATGCTCGACCAGATCACGCCGGCGATCAGCGCTGGCCGCTTGGTAGTGTGGGCCGAAGCGACGCCCAAAGGCACCGCCCGGCTGTTTCGCATCAAGCCGTCGCTGCGCGGCCTGTTCGAAACCGTCGCGATCGAACCGCTGTCGTCGGCCGAAACCCTGTCGCTGGCCCGGGGCGCGGTTGCGGAAATGGCCGAAGCGGCGGACGTTCATTTTCAGCCGGATTGCGCCAAGGTGGCGCTCGATTGCGCGGCGCAGTATCTCGGCGCGAACGGCCTGCCCGGGTCGGTGCTGCTGATGCTCAAGCTCACCGCACTGCGCGCCGAACTGAAAGGCGGCGAAATTACGCCGCATCACGTGCTGGAGACGCTGTCGCAGTTCTCCGGGCTTCCGGTCTCTATCCTCGACAACAAGGAGCAGCTCGACCTCAAATCGGTTCGCGATTTTCTTACCGCGCGCGTGATCGGCCAGGACGAAGCCGTCGCCGCGATGGTCGAGCGGATCGCCATGCTCAAAGCCGGGCTGAACGATCCCAATAAGCCGATCGGAGTTTTTCTGTTCGCCGGCCCGACCGGAACCGGCAAGACTGAACTCGCCAAGGCGGTGTCGGAATTTCTGTTCGGCTCGGCCGAGCGGATGATCCGGCTCGACATGAGCGAATTCCAGACGCCGGATTCGCTCAGCAAGATTCTCGGGCAATTCTCGGCGGGACCGGTCGAAGCAGACTCGCTGATCAGCCGCGTGCGCAAACAGCCGTTCTCGGTGATCCTGCTCGACGAGTTCGAAAAGTCGCATCCCAATATATGGGATCTGTTCCTGCAGGCGTTCGACGAAGGACGGCTGACCGATGCGACCGGCCAGACTGCCGATCTGCGCCATTGCCTGATCATTCTCACGACGAATCTCGGCGCCACGGCGCATCGCAGCCTCGGCCTCGGCTTTACGCCGCAGGCCGATGTCTTCACCAAAGACCAGGTCATGGCCGCGATCAGCCAGACCTATCGGCCGGAATTCCGGAACCGTCTCGACAAGGTGATCGTGTTCCGCCCGCTCACACGCGATCTGATGCGCGACATTCTCAAGAAGGAGCTCGGCGCGCTGCTCGATCGCCGCGGCTTGAAGGACCGTGCATGGGCCATCGAATGGGAATCGTCGGCGCTCGAATTTCTGCTCGAGCGAGGGTTCTCACCGGAGATGGGAGCGCGGCCGCTCAAACGCGCTATCGACCAATACGTGCTCGCGCCGCTTGCGGCGCTCATCGTCGAGCGGCGCTTTCCGGAGGGCGAGCAGTTTCTGTTCGTGCGCAGCAACGGCGAGGGCATACAGGCCGAGTTTGTCGATCCCGACGCCGATGTGATGACGGATGAAGCGCTCACCGTCGCGCCGCCGGTCCCGGCTGCACCCTCTGCTCTCGCATCGGTCATCCTCGTGCCCAAGGGCACGCCGGCCGAATTCCGGGCTTTGGCGGCCGAATACGAGAATATCGAGCGGACGCTGCAATCGGGCGAATGGATGGAGATCAAGGACAAACTGTCCGAGCAAATGGCGTTGGCCGATTTCTGGAGCCGGGCCGACCGATTCGATGCGCTGGCGCGGTTTGCGTTGATGGATCGGGTCAAGGCCGCGACCGAAACGGCGGACGCGCTGCGGCGGCGCCTGGAACGATACACCCGATCGCAGCGTTCCTCCGCCGGGCTGACAGGCCGCTTGGCGCTGCAGCTCTATCTGATCCGGGAGGACATCAAGGACGCCATCGACAATGCCCCGGTCGAGCTTGCATTGGTGGTCGAGCCCGTGTTCGACGGCGCGGGCGATCGGCAGGCAACGCTGGCATGGTGCCAGCGCCTGAGGTCGATGTACCGCGCCTGGGCCGGCAATCGCCGTATGCAGCTTGCCGATCTGCCCGGCGTCGGCAAAGACAGGGACACGCCGATCTTTCTCATCAGCGGCTTTGGCGCTCATCGCGTCCTGTCGGCGGAAGCCGGCTTGCACATCTTTGAGGCGGCGGAGGGCGTTGCCGGCCGGGTGACGGCGCGGGTGCGGGTTATCGCGGTGCCACTCGGCGACTTGCCAGCGGCCAAGGAGCGCAGGCTTGTCGTCAATGCGCTCGGCCAAGCGCCGCGGACGAATGCGGTTGTACGGCGCTACCGCGAAGAACCGCCACTGGTGCGCGCCGGCACCGGCAAATGGCGCACCGGCCGGCTAGATCTTGTGCTCGGCGGTGAATTCGACTTGCTTCAGGCCGCCGAGGGGTAGCGCGTGGAACCGAAACCGGGTCGCGGTTTTTCGGAAAGGATTCATGCGCGGACAACAAGCCAAAGCGAAATGGCGATGCAAAGAAACGCCATCCCGCTTTATCCGCAAAGGGCCGCTTTCAACCGAAGGCTCGCGCCTGTGCCGCGGCGTCGGCGCGTGCAGGACCGGTGAATGCGAAATGCGGCCCCAGCAGCTGCCGGACGCGATTTATTTCAGCGCGGGCGACGGCGGCGTCGAGCGCAACGCGCGCCAGCAGTGGCAGCTGCGACGGCCGTGCGATCAGGTCGCGCAAAATGGCCCCGGCATTCGCCGTGCCGTCCGCGCGCATTTCAATCCGGGCGGCTGGAGGAACCGCTCGGTGTGCTGGATCGACAATCACCCGCACTGCGGCAAAGGCCAGCCGATGCTCGCAGGCAAGTCGGGCAACCACATGAGATTCCATGTCGACCGCGACTGCGCCGGTCGCGCGGTGCAGGCCGCGTTTCGCGGCCGGTTCGGCAACCGGGGCGTCTACGCCGAGAATTGGGGCGTAGCTTGCCCCGCCGATGGCATCGAGCATCCGCCGCGACCACGCCGCGTCGGTCGCTCGGCTAGTCTGCGATTCGAGCACCGAGGAGGCGACGACCCAGTCGCCAGGCCGCAGGTTGGAAGCAAGCCCCCCGGCGACGCCGAAGCTGACGATGCCGCGATAGCCAAGTCGCGCCGCGTTCTCCGCCGCCGCCGCCAGTTCCCGCCGAGCATTGCGAGCGAACACCAGAACGCCGGGCCCGGCGGCAATCTTGGCCTCAAACGCCATGCCGACAAAGGCGATGACGAGGCGGCGATCCCTGTCGAGGGAGAAATCGGAGATTTGACGGGTATCTTCGCCGTCGCTCAGCAGGCTTTCTGCGAGCGTGGCGTCGACCAATTGCGCTTCGGATGCCATGAGCTAATCTACGCCCCTGCGTCTGTCCAATTAAGACGCGACCCCCAACAGGATCAGCGCGCGGCGTCCTCCGTCCGATCTCGATCAAACCTGCAGCGCGGTCAATGGCTTTTACATCCGTCCGGCAGGTGCGGGTTTCCCCGGTTGTTCCCGCACCAGCCCACAACGCGTCACCCGATAGCGTTTTGACCTCGAACGTGGTTGATCCAGCGAAGAGCACGAACGCGAATCCGTATGCTAACTACCACAAGCCGTAATGTCGTGTCATGCGGGACGATGCACAAACACTGATCACCGGTGCCTCCGGTTTCGTCGGATCGGCGGTAGCCAGGAAATTGGCCGATGCCGGCTACGCAGTGCGGGCGCTGGTGCGGCCTGGCAGCCCACGCTTTCACGTCAACGGTCTCGGTCTGGAGTTTGTCGAGGGCGACCTTCGCGACATTGAGTCGAATCCGCCGCGCGGTCGCTGGCGTCCGCTATGTCTTTCATGTCGCGGCCGATTACCGCCTATGGGCGCGCGACCGCCGTGAGATTTTCAGCGTCAATGTCGAGGGCACGCGCAATGTGATGCGCGAGGCGATGCGCGCCGGCGCCGAGCGCATCGTTTATACCAGCAGCGTTGCCACGTTGCGTCTGCGGCCCGACGGATCGGCTGCGGATGAATTCGGGGGTGCTCGCCGAGGGCGAAGGCATCGGCACTTACAAGCGGAGCAAGGTCGCCGCTGAACGTCTGGTCGAGGCCATGATCGCGCGCGAGGGGCTGCCGGCCGTCATCGTCAATCCATCGACGCCGATCGGGCCGCGCGATGTCAAACCGACACCGACGGGCCGCATCATCGTCGAAGCCGCCCGCGGCCGCATTCCTGGATTCGTCGATACCGGTCTCAATCTCGTCCATGTCGATGACGTGGCCGACGGCCATGTTGCGGCGCTCAAGCGCGGTGCAATCGGCGAACGCTATATCCTTGGCGGCGCCAATGTGCAGTTTGCCGACATGCTTGCTGATATCTCGCGTCTTGTCGGCCGTAAGCCTCCACGCCTGCGCATTCCTCGCGGCGTTGCCCTGCCGGTCGCTTACGCGGCGGAGACCGTGGCCTGGTTCACCGGCCGTGAGCCGCTCGCGACGCGTGACGGAATCAGGATGGCGAGATACCGGATGTTCTTTACCGCCGCCAAGGCCGAACGCGATCTCGGCTTTCGCGCCCGACCCTACCTGGCCGGCCTTGAGGATGCGATCCGCTGGTTCCGCGAGGCCGGTTATCTGGACGGCAGACGCAAGGCGTAACGCAGCCTTATTCTGCGAACCGGCGGCGACCGCTGCTGCAATGAAAAGCCCTGACCGCTCCGGCGCTAAGCGCGTTCCGGTGCCCGCTCTCCGCCGATGACGGTGACAGGCTTCATCGCATCCGCATAGCCGCCGAGCGCGCAACCGGATCGCCGCACCGCGGCGATGCAGTCGGCGTCGCACAGCGCCGCGAATTCCTCGACATAATTGTAACCGGCGGCGGCGCCGGCGAAGGCATTGCTGATGGCAGGATGCAGGTAGATTTCGGTTAGTCCGGCGGGCACGCGATCGATCAGTTGCGAAAGGCGTTGCGCGGTCATGCCGCCGGACCATGCCAAGCCGAACACCGCGTCGGCGACCGTCAAGCCGACGCGGCGGGCGCGGCGGCGCAGCCGCACCGCCCACGGTGCCGTTATCATCGCCCTTCCTCGCCGGCTCTTTGGATCGATCTCGGCAACGATTCGCCACGGCTCGACGGGAATGCGCAGCGCCCGCATTGCGTAACGCTGGCCGATGGCGATGATCGCTCCGGCGACGGCCGGATGCAGGTGAAAATGCCGGTGCGCATTGACGTGGTCGAGCGGCAGCCCGGTGGCGCGGTACAGTTCGAACTGCGCGGCCACTTCCTTTTCCATTTGCCGCCGCACCGACCGGTCGATCATGATCTGCGCGCCGAACCGGGCGAAGTCGGTCCGCAGGCGTCCGCTGCCGTCGATCAGGTCCGGTATCTGCGCGGGACTTGAAACCGGATCGCCGTCGACGACAACGAGGTGAAGGCCGACGCGCAGCTTCGGCAGCCGCCGCGCCCGCGCCAGCGCACCGGCCGCGGCGGCGCCGCCGACCATGAGGCTTGCTGCGCTCAGAATGCCGTCGCGATGCGCGGCCTCGACTGCGGCATTGACGTCCTCGCTAAGGCCGAAATCATCCGCTGTGACGACTAGATGCTTCAGTGCACCAGCTCCCGCCGGTCACGCAGGAACGAAAAGAACTCGATGCCTTCGCGCAGCCGGCGCACCATCATTTCGGGGCTGCGCACCATTTCGGAGACGATCGCGGCGATCTTCGGCGCCCGGAAATAGAAGCGCCGATAGAACTCCTCGACCGACTGGAAAATCTCGGTGTGGTCCAAGTGCGGATAATGCAGCGGCGCAATCTGTACGCCGTTGGTATCAACCAGTTCGGCGTGCGCTTCGTCGAGCCAGCCGCGTTCGAGCGCCTCACGATAGAGCTCTGTGCCCGGATAGGGCGCCGCGATGGAGACCTGGATCGTATGCGGGTTGATTTCGGTAGCGAAGCGGATTGTCTCTTCGATGGTGCCCTTGGTTTCGCCTGGAAGTCCCAGGATGAAGGTGCCGTGGATGGTGATCCCGAGCCGGTGGCAGTCCTTGGTGAAGCGGCGCGCCACGTCGATGCGCATGCCCTTCCTGATATTGTGCAAAATCTGCTGATTGCCGCTTTCATAGCCGACGAGCAGAAGCCGCAGTCCGTTGTCGCGCATGACTTTCAGCGTTTCCCACGGCACATTCGCCTTGGCGTTGCACGACCACGTGATGCCGAGCTTGCCCAGTTCTCGCGCAATCGCTTCGGCGCGCGGCCGATCATCGGTGAACGTGTCGTCGTCGAAGAAGAATTCCTTGACTTGCGGAAAGGCCGCCTTGGCCCAGCGAATTTCCTCCACGACATTGCCGACGCTGCGGGTGCGGTAGCGGTGGCCGCCGACCGTTTGCGGCCACAGGCAGAACGTGCAGTGTGACTTGCATCCGCGCCCGGTGTAGAGCGAGATATATGGGTGCTTGAGATAACCGATGAAATAATTCTCGATGGTGAGATCGCGTTTGTAGACTGGCGTGACGAACGGCAGCGCGTCCATGTTTTCGAGGATCGGCCGCGGCGGGTTGTGGCGGATGACGCGGCCGCCGTCGCGGTACGACAGACCGGCAATGCCACTCCACTGCCGATCCTCGGCGATTTCCCTGATGGTGAAATCGAACTCGGTGCCGGCGACGAAATCAATGGCCGGCGAACTCATCAGGCTGGCCCGCGGCTCGACCGCGACCTTGGCGCCGACAAAGCCTGCTCTGATATTCGGATTGGCCGCCTTGAGCGCCTCGATGACGGACACATCGGAGGCAAACGACGGCGTCGACGTGTGCAGCACCGCCAGATCGTAGTCGCGTGCCACGGCCGTCACGTCGGCCAGCGACAGCCGGTGCGGCACCGCATCGATGAGCTTGCTGCCTGGCACCAGCGCCGCTACCTGGGCCAGCCAGGTCGGGTACCAATATGAACGAATTTCGCGCCGCGCCTGATAGCGCGATCCGGCCCCGCCGTCGAATCCATCGAAGGAGGGAGCCTGCAGGAACAGGGTTCGCATCATGACCGTTTCAGGTCTTCCTCGATAAGGGTGCCGTCCGCCCCCACTCGATATTCCGCCCCCTGCCAGTGAACACTCGTCCCAAAGAAGCTTGCTACGTAAACAGCAAACGCAATGATATCTTGCAGCGGAATGAACCAGTAATTTTCCCGCGGCAAGCCGAAACGCCGCTCGACGCAGCGGCACAAGGTAAAGCGCGAGGCCAATGCAGCCAGCGCAACCAGGGCCGCGGCGGTGCTGCCCGAGAGCATGCCAATAAGCGCGAGCGGCCAGGGATGGGTCAGGATCGTGCCGGCGTAGCCGATCGGGTCGACGCTCTTGATGGTGCGCGCGACCCGTATCTGATGCAAGACCAGTTCGCGCAGACTTTCCTCAAAGCAGCAGTGGCCTACCGGGACGGGTGTCGTGACCAGGTCATAGCCGGCGGACTGCACGGCTATGCCGATCGCGTAATCGTCGGCCAGCTCGTCGGCGAAGCGGCCGAGGCCGCCGATCCGTTCGAGGGTGGAGCGCCGCATCGCGATCGTGGCGCCGAAACACGGCTTGGTCAATTTCAGGGCGACCGCGGTGATCGCCTGCGGCAAAAAATGCGAATTGATGGCCAGCGCCGACAGCCGCGACCACAAGCCATCATCGCCGACGCCGTAATACAGGCAGGTCACCGCGCCGGTGCGTGGCGACGCAAGCAGCGCCGCAATGGTGCGCAGATAGTCCGGGCCGACCACGATGTCGCTGTCGGAAAGCACGATCGTATTGTGCCGGACGCGCGGCAGCATGTTGATCAGATTGGAGACCTTGCGATTGCTGCCATGACGGCGCGGATCAACGTGAAGCTCGATCGGTTCGCCCGGAGCTTGGCGTTGCATGGTTCTTACGACGGAAACCGCAGACGAGGTGGTGTCCTGCGCCCCGCATAAAACCTGCACGGGCCCGTCGTAGTCCTGGCGGCAGAAGGCGGCGAGCCGTGCCGGCAGGCCGGGCTCGTCGCCGTGCAGCGGTTTCAGCACTGTGACCGGGGAGTTCGGCGCCGAGCGGCGCGTCTGTTCGCCGGAAAAATCGATCACCAGCGCCGACTCGACGAGCATAAGCACGCACCCGACGAAAGCCGTAGCAAGACAGATGTCGCACAGCGACTGAATGAACGACACGGCATCGGGAAAACTCTGCACGAGAATCATGACGCCGCCGCCGATTCCGGAGTTGGCTGATCTGCCCCGCCGAATCTCTGCTCCAGGCCTCGTCGCGAGAGATAGATCGGCACGCGAACGCGCCGAAGCGTGTCGCTGCGAAGCGCCTCGGCATTTTGTGCGAATACCAACATCGAGATCAGAATATTTTCGCCGAGACGGCGCAGGCGTTCGGCGAATGTCACCGGCTCCGGCTCGGCCAGTGTCTCGAAGCCGTAACGCGCCATGATGTGAGCGATTTGTCCGCTCTGCTGCTTGACGGCCGAGGTGACATCTGCGCAGACGGCCATGACATCCGCCAGATCCGGCCGCGACATCACGGAGCGGGCGAGTTCGGTCAGCGACAGCGCGATGCGCCGATGAAACTCGAGCCCCCAGCGAACGGCCGTTTCCCCGTGCTGGAGCGACGGAACGTGCTCATTCCAGAAATGCAGCCTGGCGATGCGTTGTCCAGCGTGCAGCCGCCCCCCGTCGCGAAACACGAGATCATGCTGCGACCGGCAGATTTCGATCCGAAAGATGCACAAAGGGTTCGAAGAATATTCGAGCACATCGTGCCGCCGCTGCAGGTGCCGGTCCAGAGCGAACATGAACGCGGCCAGCCGCGGGTGGCTGTAGGCAGAATATCGGTCGCGCAGGTTGGCTTCCCACACTGCCATCGTCCCGGCCTCAGCCTTGCCGAATCCCAAGAGGCAACGGTTCTCGGTCGAAAAAGTTGCCGACCGGCGTCACACACTATAACCGATTTCGATGCCCGAATGCGAGGCCGAAGCGTTGGCGGCGCCGGGGTGCGGCCCGGCTATGCGGTGTCGTCGCCATACAGCGTCGCCAAAGTGCTCTTGATCAACAGGGCTACCGGGACTGCAAGGATGACGCCGGGGACCCCATAGACGATTCCGCCGGTTAGAAAGCAGAAGATGATCAGCACCGGATGCACATGCGCGGCGCGCCCCAGTACGATCGGACCAAAAAGCTGGTCGACCGACAGTCGCAGCGCCGTGGCATAGGCTGCATAGGCCAGAATGCTCATGATCCCGGTCGCGGATCGCAGCGCAACAAGCCCCGCCAGAATTGCGGCCGAGGTCGGTCCGACCACCGGCAGGATTTCCAGGATGCCGGTCAGCAGCGCCAGAAACACGGCATGCCTGATCCCGAGAATGATGCCGAGGCCGAGATAAGCCGCCGCAGTGGTATAGACCACCACCGCCATGACGCCGAGAAAGTAGCGGAACAGAACGGGATCAAGCCGGGCCCAGATGCGCCGAACCAGGTTGCGGCGGTGCGGCGGCACGATCCAGAGCATTCCGCGCGCGACGCTTTCGCCGCTGGCCAGGAAGTAGAACAGCAGCACTGCGCTGAGAAACACGCCCATGATTGCGGCGACGCCGTAGCCCGCCGCGGTCGCGAGCTTGTCGGTCTGCTCGAACCAATTGCCGATCCCGGTCATCAGCCATTGCGTGATCTGAGCCGCGTCGATCGAATGTCCGAACAGATGGATGGGCTGATTGCCGATCGCGTCGCCGATGACCTTTGCAAGCATTCCCGGCAGGCCGGTCGTCAGGCTGCGTGCCTGATCGACAAATCGTTCCGCGGCAAAGCTCCCGGTGATTGCAACGGCACCGACGATGAGCAAAAACAGCAGGACCGCAAACAACAAACGCGGCAATCGCGTCCGCTTGGTGAGCCAGTCCAAGAGCGGCGTGCAGATATAGGCGATGATGGCCGCCAGCACGAATGGCAGCACGACCACCTTGATGAAATACAGAAACACCGCGAGCACCGCGGCGGTAAGTATCACGGCGCGGGTCTCGCCCGAGTTCGAGGGTGTTCGCGGCGCGGCTCCGTTCGGCGGGGCGCTCGGCCTCACCTTTCCTGCGCACGGCTTTCATGAGTCAGATTCGGCCTTTCCAGCTCACTCGCCCGGTCAGCCGGCGACGCACGCTGTCGGCCGCCATCATCGCTCCCGCGCTGTAGCCGAGCGGGAAAACGAGACCGTACCAGAGCGGAATGCGAAAATGCCGGGCGGCGGCAATATGCAGTCCGAACGCTGCGGCCGAGCCGAGCAGAGCCAGCGCCAATGCCGTCCAGGCGCCTGGGACGCTGCGCGTGCAGGCGGCGGCATCAAGCAGCGGCATTGCCACGGCCCCCCACGACAGGATGACGGCAGTCAAAGCCAGCAGCAGGGTCGGGCCGGTACCGCCGAACGTGTCGATCAGGTTCTTGGCGAGGCCCGGCCATAGCGTGCGCCAGCCTGTGTACATGCGCGCCGACGCCACCTTATCGCCGCTCATCAGCAGCACCGAGCGGCCGGACTGCTTGAGCTGGCGGGCGAATTCGAGGTCCTCGCAGATCACACCGAGCACCGCGCTATGGCCGCCGGCAGCTTCGTAGGCCTCGCGCTCGATCAGCATGAATTGGCCGGTTGCCGACACTTCCGACTTCGAGCGCCCCTGCGTCTGGCGCAGGTCCTGGACGAATGACAGCAGAATGAGGCCGCAGGGCAGGATCAGACGCTCGGCGAGGCTTCGCAGTTCCTGGCGCGGCGCGAGCGACAGAAGGTCGAGTTTTTGCGCCAAGGCCGCGCCCATTGCGCTCGAAAGCAGTGCAGGCGTGCCCCAGACATCGGCGTCGATAAAGCACAGCCAGTCGCAGTATTCCGCCGCGGCGCGCGCGCCGATCCAGCAGGCGTGCGATTTGCCGGTCCAGTGCGGCGGCAGCGGTGGACTTGTCACGAGCGTCAGCCTTGGATCGCGCTCCGCCATGCTGCGGACGATCGCAGCGGTGTCGTCGGCGGAATGGTCGTCGACGACGATCACGCGCAGCCGGTCGGCCGGATAATCCTGGGCGAGCAGGGAGCGCAGGCAACGCCCGATATTCGCAGCCTCATCGCGCGCCGGAACGATGATTGCGATATGCGGCGCCGCTTCCCCTGCGGGCGGCGAAGCCGGCGCGAGGTTGGGCAACAAGCCGCGTTGATTGACAGCCCGCAGGATCAACCAGGCGACGATCGCGAGCCATGCCGAAGAGAGAAAGAGGTCCACGTTCTTACCGCCACCGCCGCATCGCCACAACAGGCCGGCGCCCAGAGCGATCACTCGTCAATGGACGGAGCCGGTTCCAAGTGCCGCGCCGCAAAAATGTCATGCGAGCCGGTCGCACGGACGCAAGATGCATTGCGACCTGCCGCGTTGCCGCATCAAGGCTGATGCCGAGCTAAGATGTCGCGAACCCGACTCAGCAGCTCCTCGCGCTTCGCCGAGATCTGCGAGGGCTGCCCCTTGGCCCACTCGGCGCGGCTTTTGATTTCGCCGGAAAGCTCGGCGCCGAGCGCCATGTCCTTCAACGTCACCTCGCCCTTGGCGCGCTCGTCGCCGCCTTCGATGACCACGATCGGCGCCGCACGCTTGTCGGCATATTTCAGCCTGCGCCCGCATCCCGCCGTCGCCGAGATAAAGTTCGGCGCGAATGCCGCCCGTGCGCAGCTCGCTGACCATGGCCTGATAGCGGGCGAGCTGATCGCGATCGAGCACGAGAACAACAACCGGTCCCTGATGCGCTGTCTCGGACAGCAGGCCGCGCATTTCCAGCGCTGCCGCCAAGCGCGACACGCCAATCGAGACGCCGGTCGCCGGCACCTTCTTGCCCAGAAACCGCTCGACGAGATTGTCGTAACGCCCGCCGCCGCCGACCGAGCCGTAGCGGATCGGCCGGCCCTCGTCGTCCTTGATTTCGAAATTCAGCTCGGCCTCGAATACCGGGCCGGTGTAATAGCCGAGCCCGCGGATGATGGAGGGGTCGAACCGCACGCGATCGCGGTCGAAACCGGCCGCCCTCAGCGTCGCATCGATTTCCAGAAGTTCGGCGATGCCCTGCTCGGCAATGGCGCTGCCTTGCACCTTCTCCATCATCGAGGCGCAAACCGCCGCCCGGTCGCGGCCTTCCGCATGCAGGAATCCCAGCACGCGGTCGATATCCTTGGCCGGCAATCCGGCTCCCTTGGTGAAATCGCCGGAATCGTCCTTGCGGCCGCCGCCGAGGAGCTGCGCAACGCCCTTGATGCCCAGCCGGTCGAGCTTGTCCATGGCGCGCAGCACAGTCAGGCGAGTGGCGTCGCCTTCGCGGCCCTCCGGCACGCCGATCATGTCGAGCATGCCGTTGAGAACTTTGCGATTGTTGACCTTGACGATGTAGTCGCCGCGAAGCAGACCGAGCGCTTCAAGGCTGTCCGCAACGAGCATGCAGAATTCTGCGTCCGCCGCCATCGATGCCGTGCCGACCGTGTCGGCATCGAATTGGAGAAATTCTCGATAGCGTCCCGGGCCCGGCTTTTCATCGCGAAAGACCGGTCCGGATTGAAAGCGGCGATAGGGGAACGCCAGCGTGTCGTAATTTTCCGCCACATACCGCGCCAGCGGCGCTGTCAGATCGTAGCGCATCACCAGCCATTGGCCGTCATCGTCTTGCAGCGAGAACACGCCCTCGTGCGGGCGGTCCTGATCGGGCAGGAATTTGCCGAGCGCGTCGGCAAACTCGATGCAGGCAGTGGCGAGCCGCTCGAACCCGTAGGACGCGAAGGCTGCCGCAAGCTTGCCGACGAGCTGCTCGTGGATCGTCAGCGTCTTGCCGGTCGAATCGAAAAATCCGCGCGGCAGACGCGCTTTCGGCCGGTCGAGAGGACGGGATGCCTGGTCGTTCATTGCAGTTCCTGTCGGAGCGTCTGGAGCGTGATCCCGAAACGTCGATGCCGGTTTTCGGAAAAGATCTTGCTCCATGAGTTAGCAATTCGCCGGCCGCTGCGCCAGCGAGCATCGCTTCGTCGCACGCCTTCTAATGGTCGATGGCGGCGTTGATCTTTGCGGAACTGTCGCGGCCTTTCAGCATTTGCCTGAACGATTGCAATGCCGTGGACGGCCCTTCAAAGATGAACTCGCCGCGGTCGACGATGATTCCGGCCGCGCCGGACGATTTGAGGAACCGCACGACGCCGTAAAGCTTCGTCCGCTGGCAGTAGGCGACGACGAACATGCGTCCGTCGGCCTTGGTATCCGCACTTTCGCTCCACGAACTGAGAACGCAGCCGTAATTTTCGGTGAGTTGCTGTTTCGCCTTCGCGGCCGTTTTCGCCGAAATGGAGAAGCGTAAGACCAGCTGCGACGTTGCGCGGATGCGCGCCTCGATCTGCTCGACCAGATGCTGCAGGGCTGCCATCGCCTGCTCGCCCCACAGCGCGCTGCGCAACGAAGCGATCAGGCAGGCTTCGGTTTGCAGCACGGTGCCGCCTGCTATTTCCTTGAGATGATTTTCCGCCAGCGTGGTTCCGGTCGAGGTGAGATCGACGATGAAATCGGCGACGCCGGCCGCCGGCGCGCCCTCAGTCGCGCCCGAGGATTCCATCAGCGAATATTCGACGATGCCGCTTTCGGCAAGGAACGCGCGCGTCAGCCGGCTGAACTTGGTGGCGACGCGCAAGCTCCTGCCGTGCCGCTGGTGAAACACCATCGCGGCCTCGTCGAGATCGCTCAGGGTCGAGACGTCGACCCAGGATTGGGGGACCGCCACGACGAGGCGCGCGGCGCCAAAGCCCAGCTTCGGCAGCAGCAAAAACGAAGCCGGCTCGCCTTCGCCATATTCGCGGTAAAGGTCCTCGCCGGTAACGCCGGCATGTGCGTCGCCCTGTTCCACCCGGCTCGGAATTTCCTCCGGGCGGAAATAGATGACATCGACTTCATCGAGACCGATCAGGCTCGATACGTACTCGCGGCCATTGCCGACACGGCGGACGTCGAAGCCGCATCCGCGCAGAAAATTGATGCTCTGCTCCTGCAGCCGTCCCTTGCTCGGCAAGGCGATGACAAGCTTCCGCTTTTGCGCGCTCGCGGTCATGGCCGCCTGCCCGAGGAAGCATCCGCATGTTCGCCTTTGGCATAGGCGGGCAAGGACGCGATCGCCACGCGTTGCTCGGCGCGATCGCTCAAGCGCCTGATGAGCACCTGGCCTTTGCTCGATTTGTCGGCGCCAACGAAGACCACGTAGGGGATCTGGCGCCTGGCCGCGTAGCTCAACGCGCTTTTCTTGTCGCGCTCCGCCGCTTCGAGCTCGACCGGCCAGCCGGCCTCGCGCAGCGCAACGGCGACGCGGATACGCTCCTCGCCATCGCCCGCGTCCCTTCCCACGACCAGCGCTCGCGGCGCACGCAGGGCGCGCGAACCGGCGACTTGCCGTTTCTGCAACGCGGGAAGGAGCCGGTCGAGGCCGATGCCGAAGCCCACCGCCGGAATTGGCGCGCCGGCGCCCAATCCTTCGAGCAAATTGTCGTAACGGCCGCCGCCGCAGACGTGGCCGATCTGCCGCGTGTCCTTGGCAAAAATCTCAAACATGAAACCGGTGTAGTATTCGAGGCCGCGCCGTAAACCGACATTGAACTGCAGGGTCGCCGGACTGCTTCCATAGGCATTGAGGTATCGCAGCCGCTGCTCGCACCGCGCCAGAACCGGCTCGACCGCGGCGATGCGGAATTTCGCAAAGTGATTGCGAATGGCTTTGAACGCGGCCTCCGGCTTGGCGCGGATATTCAATAGCTCCGTCACGCCGTCTATCAGTTCCGCCGAAATCGGCTCGTCCTGCTGCGCGGAGCGGCTCGTCAACCGCTCGACGATCTCCTCCGGAGTTCGGCCGCCGACATGACGCACGTCGGCCAGCGCGAACACTTCCCGGATCAGGAGTTCGGCTTTGGACGGCTCGACCGAGGCAAGCAGCGAAGCGAGCGCGCCGAACTCGTTTGTTTCTTCGGAGCCGGCCACATCTCGCGCGGCAAATGCAGAGGCCGCACGAGGGTTTTTCTGGTTGCGCAGCGCGATGCGGCGGATGCGCGTCTTCGACCGGTCGCTGATCGGCAGATTGTCGATGAAAGCGTTGCGGATGTCGACGTTGCCGATCTCGACTTCATTGTCCTTGAGGCCCGTTGCGTCCAGGCTGTCCAAAGCAGCGGCAAGAATTTCGGCGTCCGCCACTTCGCGTGATTGCGCGCCGATAAATTCGGCGCCGGCCTGATAGAACTGGCGGTAACGGCCGTCGGCGGCGGACTCATAGGTAAACGCGGGGCCGAAATAACAAAGGCGGGCTTGTGTTTCCGCAGCGGCTCCCCGCGCATTCGCCGCTTGCAACTGGCGCAGATAGGCGCGGCAAACTGGAATGGTAAGCTCCGGCCGCAGGCACACTTCGCGGCCGCCCGGGTCGGGAAAAATGTACATCTGCCGGCGGATGTCCTCTCCCGACCGGTTGAGGAAAGGCAACGCGCTTTCGAGGATCGGCGGATCGATGGCGGCATAGGCATATCGCCGCAACGCCGCTTCGATGGCGTCGCGCGCCGTCTGCAAAGCGACGGCATCCTCCCCGGCATAATCGCGCGTGCCGGAAATACGCGGTTGTGGCATCTCCATGACTTGTACCTGATAGTCCAAGACCGCTGCCCGCGCACCCGTTGGAAGTGCATCCCGGGCGCAATCGGTCTCGGCGCCTGCATATACCCGACGTGGCCATAAAATCCAGCCTTGCGCGCTCAGACGGCTGGCTTTTCTGGCTTGGAATCAAGCACTTCGTGCGTGAACTGCGGAGGAAGGGCAACTGTACTGCAACATTCTCTCGCAGGATTTCGCGCGGGTACGAAATATGAAGCCATATATCTCACGTTACCCGCCCAAACGCTCGCTTGGGCCAGCGGAAGAAATGACAGCCCCACTCGCTTTTCAGGCCGCTCGACCGCAGCGCGGGCAGGCGGCCGGATGGCAGGCGCGGCACCAGGCTTTCCCGCAGGACGGGCACGGAGCTTGCCCGCTCGGGTCGGTGAGATGCAGATGATCGTCGCACACGAGACGTGCCCGCCCGCCCTCCAGTCCCCAATCGCTAAGCGGCGGCTCGATCATGCGAATGGCCGGATGCCAGTCGATATGGATGATCCGTTGACCCTTACGTCTTTTAACCAGCACATCGTAGCGATGTACGGGTGCGAAGAGTGTCAATCCCTGCACCCAGTCGACCGTCACCCGCAAAGCATAATTGTGGCGCAGATCGTCGAGCTTGGCGGCATATTCGCGCTCGATGGCGGCGATCCGCAACGTCTCGCGCTTCCGATCGGCCTCCGCCTTGTCGCCGGACGCCGAACCGAGCGCGGCAAGTTTTAGTTGCGCCGTCCGGCGCAGATCATCGTGATACTCGTGAATCCGCCTGCGGTCGCGGTCGAGCCGCCGCCGCATGGCATTGAGGAAAGGCTCCAGATCGAGCCGGACGCGATGTTCGACCAGCCGCCCAACACGCTTCGCGACCGTCGCCGCATCCCACGCCGCGACTGCGGCGCGGCGGGTGTCCGACTCAGGTACCCGCCATTCCACCACGCTCGCCATGTGCGTGCGGAGCCTGCGCAGAAAATCGCCGTCCATGATCGCGCCGGTGCCCTGGTTGAAACCGAGCCAGATCAGTCCCTCGCGCTTCTCGTCGGAGATGGCGGTATAGCGGAACGCAAGCAGGAGGCAGCGTGTCCACACCGGATTGACCTCCTGCAGGCGCCAGACTGCATTGGGTAGATCGAGCGCGCGGTCGAGCAGACGCTGCGGATCGTTCGGCGCCGGGATATTGGCGGCAACGACGAGCTGCCGTTCGGCAAAGCGCCCACGGTCGTCCAACAAGCTGCCGAAGCGGTCGAGCCAGTCGCCTTCGAGTCCGATCGGGATCGCTCCCGTGGGCAGCGTGGCGCCAAATCCGAGCCGCGCAAATTCCGGCCAGCCCAGGGCGGCGCGCAGGGGCTCGGGCGCCAGGACTCCGAGCCCGTCCGGTTCGACCGGCTCGATGGCCGCGCCTTCACTCTCCAGCATGTCGGCGACGAAATCGCGCAACGCGCCCATTGTTAGTCCTCACGCCGTCTCGAAATCCTCGCCGAACAATTTTTCGTCGAGCGCCTTGGCGTTCTCGTGCCGCTGATGCGCCTGTTCGAGCCGCAGGCCCAGCGCCTCAAATGCCTGGAGGCGGGCCGTCTCGGTCGCCCCCAACCATGCATCCAGCACCAAATCCGGAAACTCGCGCTCCTCCTCGAGGCCGCCGAGGATGGCACCGACCTCGCCGACGACCAACTCGAACATCGAGATCTTTTCATCGAGCAGCGCCAATACTTGCTCCTCCAAGGTCCCACGGGTGACGAGATTGAAGACGAACACTTCGCGCCTCTGGCCAATGCGGTCGATGCGGCCGATGCGCTGCTCGATCGCCATCGGATTCCATGGCACGTCGAAATTTATCAAGGTATTGCAGAATTGGATGTTGCGTCCTTCGCCGCCCGATTGCGTGCACAGAAGCACGCTCGCGTGATCCCGAAACGCGGCGATTGCCGCGTCCTTCTCCGGCCCGCTGAGACTTCCGTCGAAGAGTGCGAGCGAAACCCCGGCCGTTTCGAGACGGTCGGCGAGGTAGGCGAGTGTCTCGCGCGAATTGACGAAAACAAGCTTCTTCTCGGTCGGGTTGCGCTGGACCAGATCGACCAGCGCCATCTCCTTGCCGCCGGATTCGATCGCCGCCCAGCGTTTGGCAAGCTCCGCCCAAATCGGATCGCCGCCGTTTCGCGCTGCAATCCGAGCGACCGCCGCAGCAGCAGCGCGCGGCGACGAGCCCGCCGCGCTCAGGAGGTGCTGGAGGGACAGCCGTTCGTGTTTCCCTTCGCCCTGCGCCACCAGGCGCCGCGCCGCCGCTGCGAGTTCAGCGTAGGCCTCGGCTTCGCCCGGACCGCCTTCGACCTTGATGGTGGTTGCGTGGCGCCGCGGCAGTTTAAGGGCGACGACGGCGCGGGTGTTGCGAATCATCGCGCCGCGCATCAGCCCCCGCAAGCGCTCGGAATTGGCCGACTGGCGCGGCTTGCCCGGGGTCATATAGGCAAGGCGGAATTCCTTCAATGTCTTGAAGATGCCCGGCTTCAGCAGCGTCAGGAGATTGTAGAGCTCGACCAGATCGTTCTGCACCGGCGTCGCCGACAGCAAAAGCAGGAAGCGCTTGTTGAGCGAATCGACGAGTTTCCAACTTTGGCTCGAGTGGTCGCGTAGATGGTGCGCCTCGTCGACGATGATGATATCGAATTGGCGCTCGACGAGGCGCTCGGCATGCTCGCGCCGCCGCGCCGCGGCGATCGAAGCCACGATGCGATCCTGAGCCCAAAACGCCTGCGGTTCGTTGCGCAGCAGCGCGTCATAAGTGGTGGCGAATGTAAGACCGAATTTGGTCTCAAGTTCTTCGCGCCATTGGCCGACGAGCGAAGCCGGCGTGAGGACCAAGGTGCGCTCGGCCATGCCGCGCAACGCATATTCCTTGAGGACCATGCCCGCTTCGATGGTCTTGCCGAGCCCGACCTCATCGGCAAGCAGAACGCGGCCACGGAATTGCTTGAGCACCTTGCGGACCGTCTCGATCTGATGCGACAGCGGTTCGACACCGGTAAGATGCGGCAGGCACAGCAGCTCGTCGAAGCCCTGCGCCAGACCGAGATGGGCCAACCGCTCGCGTAGGCCGAACCAGCGGCCATCCGGCTCCGCATCTCGCGCCAAGGCGGACAACAGCGGGGCCGCGTCGAACTCGATCGTGATTGGAATGTCGATATTGACGCTCGGCAGGGGCGGCGGCGCGGGCCCGGGCACATCGACCACGGGCATCATCGCCTTCCGCGGCCGAGCCCCAGTTTCGGCTTTGCTCGGGTCTTTTGGCTGGCCTTTGACGCGCGTCGCCGGGCGTCGCCCGGGATTGGGCGATTGACGGCCGACGATGGTGTCGAGTTGCAAGATCAACCACGGCAAGCGCTTGGACCCGCCTGGAAACGCCCTTGAGGCATGCCATCGGCTGGTCAGGCCATTGCTCTCCAACAACGCCCTGGCAGCGGCCCGCTTGCCAAGTTGGTTGAGCGCCAGCGCCTGCAAGAGATGTCCGCCCGGCGCCGACGCTCGTTTGGAAAATCGTTTCAGGAAGATTAGCGCGCGCTGCGGCCGCTCATCGAGCAGCGCCGCCGTGGCGGCCAGCATGAGAATGATCGCATCGCCGGGGCACGCCTCGATCGCCTGCTCCGCGAGCGGCAAGAAACCCGAATGCAGGTTCGCGTCGGCGAAGGCCGCAAGCAGCCGGTCCATCCAGATGTCGGATTCGTGGGATACGTCTGCGAACAGATCGCTGCGGCTTAATGCAGAACGCGGCATGACCCTTCGTCGCCGGTTGGATACGATCGGAGAGACTCGCGCCGGATTCCGCGGCGAATCGCTCCCCTGAATTAGGCCGCGACTACATTCCCGCGGCAACACCTTTTTGCGACGAGATCGCAGAACTCATGATGCATGATGCGGTGGTTGCGGCGCACCGCCGCAAATCGATCGGCGTGCCGGGCCACGTTCTTGCCTGGCGAAACACGCCAATCGCTGCGCATTTCGGAGCGAAAACGCGCGTGTCGCAGCGAAGTTCGGCGTCGTGGCGAGAGGGAGCAGCGATGGACCATCGCTCTCCTCTTAATCACCCGCCTGCTTGGGGATAAATCGAACGCCGGGCAGTTTCTCGAAATGCCGATCGCTGGTCAGCAGGTCGGCGTCATGGGCCAGAGCGGTCGCGGAGGCGACGGCATCCGCCATCGCCAATCTGCGCTTGATGGACAGTTCCGCCGCCGACAAGGCGGTAGCGGTGTCTCCACCGCCGCGCGACGGGCGAAAAGCATGGTGTCCCGCCACCTATGCGTCGCACTACGCGACGTGGTGGGCCGGCAGCGGACTGGTGAATCGAACTACTGGGTTCCGACGACTTATGCAGTTTTGAGGGTACAGCCGATTACCAGAATTACGTAGCCAGCTACCCCTAGCCACGCGGCATAAGCGTCGACGGGCGAAATGTGCGCAAACCGAAAGAGGATCGCGAGCACCACCAGAATTACCGAAAGCCAGAACGTCCATGCAGACGGCGTATGTAATGGCATGATGTTCCTCCCAGCGATAAACAACTGTCTTCGCAAGACCTTTATAGCTCATTTTGTGCAAAGAAAAACCTTGACCTTTCGCTGTGCATTGCAGCGAAAATTGGCGATGGACGACCGCTAGGGGTCAAGCGCGTCGGCGCCAGACGACGGTCATGCCCGTAGTACCCCCCGAATGCAGGCGTCGACTCCGACAATGCGGACCGAGCCGACACGCAGATCATCATATCACTGCTGCTCTACTTGCCCGTTCTCTACTTGCCCGCATCGCCGATTGCATCTGTCTTCCTAGCCGAGAAAAAGCTCACGAAAAGTTCGGTCGGTGCTTTTTTAACCCATTGAAAATCGGGAATATATTTCGACCGAACCGAAAGCGACGAGGTTCGGGCAAACAGACACGAACGGGCTTCAGAGACCTGATTTGGCCGCGCTCGCGGTCTCCGAGGTTCGGATGGCTCGCGCAAAACCTTCGGAAACCAAAAGGAATTTCGCCGCTGGTGGGGACCGGGAATACGGTTTGGCGGGGGAGCTTGGCGGAGGGAGTGGAACTGGATTCCAACATTCTCTCGCAGGATTTCGAAGGGCTACGCATGCGTTCGCCTACACGAAACATAGCTTGACTATATTCCTAATCGTTGTTAAATGTCACCGAAAATGATTCGTATCCGTCACCGTTTCGGGCAATTGAGCCCCAGCGAGGGAACGCTTGATGGACCAACGATTACGTGAAGCGTGGCACGCGCGCGAGCGCGCTTTCCCGATTTATCCGGTCCTGCATTTGGCGCCGGAAGGTCTGATGCTGGGTGCCGGCACCGTGCTGGTCCCGGCCCAGGAAGCGCGCCAGCTGGCAAGCCTCGACGGGCGGGAGGCGCGAGTGCTCGCGCTATTGTCGGCCGCGTATGGGAAAGCGGTGGCGCCTGCGGTGCTCGGCAATATCGCACGCGCTGCTGATGCCTGGCGCCGAGGTGACGATTGCCTCGCCTACATAGATCTCGCGCATTCCCGGCTGTCCGAGTTGCAACACGCTCACGACGCAGCGCGCCTTTTCCTGGCCGAAGGATTCCTGGAAGCCGGCGGTAGTCCCCGCGCGCTCTTCAAAGCGCTGGGTCTCGATGCGGCTTACATCGACGCGGTCGAGAAAGTTTACAATCCCGCAGAGCCGCGCGTTCCGGCCGGCAGCGGCCGAATAAGCGGCCAGTGGACGCGCGGGCTCTCGCTTCTTGGTGACCTTACGGAAGCGGCGGCCGAGCAGCTGGGCGCATTTGCCGTGCGTCTGCTAACGCGCGCTGGCGGCGTTGCGTCCGCAGCCTTCGGCTTATTGTTCATCCAGTCCGCGAACAAGCCTAGTGTCGAAGGCGAGGTGGCCGATCTGCCTGGGCTGAGCTACGCCTGGAATCGTGACGAGACCCAGCTTCACCTCACTTATGACAGTCCCGATCGAGGACAAGTTACTTTCTCCGCGCACTTGGAGGACGATGTATTTCGGGATGATCGCGGCCGGGTCGTCGGCCGGATCTTGTCGGACGGCACTATCGCGATCGACACCGCCGCGGTCTCCGCCGATCTGGCGCAAGATGATCAGCCGAAACTTTGTCCGGCACCGGCTCCCGACCGGCCCGGTGGCAGCGAGATTGGCCGCGACTACGAAGATTACGTAAAGAGCGTCGTCAATCACGACAATCCGACCCCGCGCGGCTGGGGCTATCAGCTTCCAAATCCTGAGCAAGGCGGCGATCTTGTCTATTATGACGATTGCCAGCATTCAACCGGCATGATGATCGAAGCCAAGGGCGACTACGCAGACGTACTGTCATTCGAACCAAGCCGAAGGAATATTTCAGCAGATTGGCTTAAACAATCGGCAGCGCAGCTTGCCGCAGCCGATGGGCGTCCGATCCGCTGGTATTTCGCCGAGCCGGAGACGGAAGCGTTTGCCGAGGAACTGTTCAAAAATGCAGGCGGAGGTCGCGCTCGAATCGAAACTAAGGTTTTGTCCTGGCCGGGGAGCGGGCCATGAGCAAACCGTTCTCCTTAGAGGCCCGATGGCGTCTTCCCCGCCCGTCACATTACGCCAAACAGCTGAACAAGCGCCATCAGCTGGTTGGATCAGAGGCCGGTAAAAACACGACTAAATATCCCAGTTCCGGAAACGCGAACGCGAACTCTTCTGCGGATGGCCGAGCTATGAGTTTCAGCATTTACGTATCAACAGTGAACAATGACGACGGAAATACGTTCGATCGCGCGGTCGTCGAACGCGCCTTTGAAGATATCGCCGTGAAACAAACCGGAGATTACTGGAACTTGCGGAACCCGGACGGGCATATAGCGTCCGCGACAATCTTTATTGAGAAGCAACCCAAGATTTCTGGGTTCTCTGCAAATCGCCCACCACCGTACTCCGGGTTTCCGAAATTCTGGGATGCGATGTTCGAGATATTGAGACAGACGCCCACCATCATGTTCTGGCCAGCGGCGAAAGGCCCGCATCCGAGGTGTTGCGTCGCCGATCGTGCTTTAGTGCCTGATCTGCCGAGCGATTTGATTGACGCGCTGGGCAAACCAGCGATCGTCTCGTCCGGTGCCGAGATTGAGGCGGCCATCGCGCTTACCGGCCACTAGTCCGGTGCATCTGAGCCGCGTCCCACACTCGCCGAAACCGTGCTTGCCCACACCGGGCATTCCGCGTCGAAGGCTGGATACCGCTCATAGCCGCAGCGTGCCGTGCGCAAACGGAGAAAGTTGGATTACAGTTCCTCTCGCCTGGGGGTGGCGGAGGGAGAGGAACTGGGATCCAACGGTCTCCAGGTAGTTTAGCGTAAACTGCCGCATTGAAACGAATTATCGTGGACATCCCCGTCATTTTTGTCCCCGAGCAGAGGGCTGGCATTGTGTCCCATCGGGTGGTACATTAGCTCAGAATGCGTGGACACTTGCATGATCGTCTCGTTCCGGGATGCTTGGCTGCGCGACTTCTTTGTCGAGGATGTCCGAGCCAAGAAGATTCCGGCGAATTTGGAAGCCCGGCTGTTTAGAAAGCTGCAAATGTTGGATGACGCCACCACCGATGCCGATCTTCGTGTGCCGCCCAGCAATCATTTCGAGAAACTGAAAGGCGCTCTCGCCGACTGGCATTCGATCCGCGTGAACCAGCAGTGGCGGCTGGTGTTCCGGTGGCATGGCGGCAGAGGTGAGGCGTCCGGCGTATATCTCGACAATCACAGCTACCGGTGAGGTGAACCATGCTCATGACCAAGCGTAAGCCGGCGAGCGTTGGCGAAATCCTGGTCGATGAATTTATGGAGCCGCTTGGTCTGACGCAGGGCGACCTGGCAGAGGCCATGGGCGTGCCGCGCAAGCACATCAACGAACTGTGCAACGATCGGCGCGCGATAACCGCCGATACTGCCCTGATGCTGGCGCGCGTGTTCGGCAACAGCGCTGATTTCTGGCTAAACGTGCAACGCCGCAATGATCTGTGGGAGGCCCTGCATTCTCGGGAACGCCGCCAGCGCATCGAGCGCGCCCGGCCCGTGCGCCCAGCCGCCGCATGAAGATGGACCAAATTCAGCGGCGCAAATTAGCAACGCCGAGCTCATCCCACATCCAGGTCAAATCGCAGTCGGCCATAGGAGACCCGCCTCCATGAGCCGCGCCGTTTTCCAAGAACTTAAGCCATGCGACGAGCTTTTCGCCGCCCTTCGCCGATTTGGCGGCGCGGCGCGGCGTCAGGTTGCCGAGCATCGGAACCGGCTCATCGAGCAAGTTCACGTAGTGCCGATCCAAGCTCTCATGGATGACAGCCCGCTCTTCATCCGGCGAAAGCCCGGAGGACAGGGCCTTTGATTTTCCGGCGGGCCGCGATGCCATCAATTGAGCGACCGTTCGCGCCTCAATGACCGGCACGCCAACGAGACCTCCGATGAGCGGCTCGATCAACGCTCGTCCTCGCTCCGCCCGTTGTTGCGAATTCGCCTCGATAACCAGCATCTTGTCCTTCAGCTCCACCGTGCCGAGCACGAGCGACCCGTCGTCGAGCATTGTGACCAAAGTCTGACTGTCAGTTCGCCGATTCTTGCTGCCGGATTCTTTCGGGCCGATCCAGCTCCAGAAGGTCTTGCTTTCCGCACGCAGCGCCGGAATTGCAGCGAGCGCGAGCCGGATTGCGTCGGCGCTTGCCTCGAGCTTCAGCGGGTAGCTGATCGGCGTGAACACCAGTTCGTCGCCATCCGTGTTGCACATCTGCGGCAAAGTCGGATTGAGCGTCCGCTGCAGCAGATCGTCGAGCCAGATATTCGTGAACAGGAATGCCGAAGCGCGCAGAACCTCGGTAACGGACAGGACCTCGGCGATCAGCGCGCCGTCGACCCCATGCCCGAGCTTGTGAGCGAGCTTAGCGGCCTCCGCGTGCGCCTTCTTGCCCGCGCCACGAAGCGCCGCCAGAACAGCCTCGCTCGCCTCATATTTGAACGGCAAGGCGCCGCCGGCCATTTCTGTCCGTGAACCAGTTCGTACGAGACGCGCTGCAATCCGATCCCACGGCTTGAGGTATCGCGTCCCCGATCGCTCACTCACCCGCACCGGTTCTCCTCCCCGCACCAGATCGCGGGCAAGAAAGGACTCGTCCCGCACGATGTCGCTGATCTCATAGAGGCTCATTACAGAGGAGCGCAGCGCGGTCATGTACGCTCTGTTCGAGGCACTCTCCTTCCAACCCCTCCGCTTCAGATAATCGTCGACGATATTGCGACCATCGTCGAGGTCGCGCGCGAGCAAGTCCTCGAAGACGCAACCCCACAGCACCCCGGAATGATGGTCTCCGACAATGTCCGGCAGTTCATCGAACGAGACATTGGCTTTCGCGCAAGCGGGCCTGAGGTGTCGATCCAGCAATTCGTTGAGGACGTTCCCGCCACTCCTCGCGGCGCAGCCATTTCATCAAGCCTGCGAGGGATTTGGCATTTGCCATGGGTCGCGCTCGTCGCGAATCCGTAGTCAGGCCAAAATATAGCAAAATAAACCAAGGCGTAGTTTGGTGTCCCGGCCCTATCCCCAACAGGATCGTGCTGCGAATCCTGTGGGTGGCGAAGAGCGAAAAACCTGCAAGTATTCAAATGCATAAGAAATCCGTACTGAATTCCGGCAGTCCGCAGGTTTGGGGAGAGCGGTCCCGAAAAATGTCGGCGACAGAGGTCGCGGCGGCGTTAGTCCAGAGGTTTGCTACGCACAACGCGTAGAATATGGAGATTTCAATCCGGTCGATCGGGCCGGAGAAATTTGGATCCCGGTTCCTCTCGCCGGGGGGTGGCGGAGAGGGAGGGACGGAACGCCGAGCCGCGAAAAAGAATAAGAAACCCCCATTTCATCGGCATTTACCCTGTCGCCAATTGCGCTTGGATTGAGAACTGCGGCAACCTAATAGCGCAGTATCCGAACGCCAGCCTTGAGGGCATTGTGATGAAAATGGTCGCGCTTGTTAGGGAGCAACGGCATGGCGGATGAGCACTCGGAATCCGGCGGCATGCGGGTTCTTAGGCTTTATGCGGACTCTCTTGGAGAAAGTCGATTTGAGACCGCGACAATGCCCATGGCGCTCAAAGAGTTCGCGCCCCCTGCGGCCCCACTCCGTGTTAGCGATCCCCAACCCGCTCAGAATTACGTCGTCTTGGAGGTTGGCGCTAAATGGGGAGGGGCAGCACCGCACCCGTCACCAGCCCGAATGATGGCGTTCAGTTTATCAGGTTGCACGCGCGTGACGGCAAGCTCGGGTGAGTCGCATACATTCGTCGCGGGCGATTGCTTGCTGCACGACGACACCTCGGGCAAGGGGCATAGTACTGAAGTCATATCGGACGTGCCCGCGCGATGGGTATTTATCCGCCTCCGAAATTAGGTCATCTACGCCGTTACACTCCCCTCACGCTGCGCAAGCCGCGCGTTCGGGCGAATTGGTTGATTCCAGCCTGCCGAATTGTCGCCAATTGCTGTCGCCAATGTCGCCAAACAACGAGCTAAGTCATTGATTTTTTTGATTGGCGGGCCACGACCGACGATGATGAGCACTATGTCTACGCCATAGCCCTATGAGTGGGCCAATGAAGCAGATACGATTGATCTCGCCAATCCTGATGGGATGGAACCAAGGCTATTCCCAGCCCAACGACGAGGCGAGGGGCGATGTTCGGATGGGGTAAGAAGGAGCGCGGCCCGAAGGGCCACAAGAGCCCCGAACCGGGAAAGCAAACCTACGGGATACCGACGGTAAAGTTCGATCCAGCCAAGGTAACCGAAGCCGTCAAGGCCGATCTTACGAAAAACATCAAATCGCTCAAAGAGGTAGGCGTTGCCGATTTTGACGTGATATACGACGCGGCTCTTCGCTCAATATCCGCTGGCGGAGCGTTACATATCCTTTATCAGGCGCTGATGACCATCGACGGCATGCACAGACGCAGGGCGGAAGATATATCGCGTTCACTGAACAATAAGGCTACCGCGCTCATGCAGGCGGAAGAGCAAGAGCGACTTGGCATCAAATACGCCACCTGGCTCTATTCGGGTGCACCGTGTGGCGATGTGGATCAAGATTCCGCTCACAAAGCGGCAAACGGGAAGCCCTATGCGGTGGACAAAGGAATGCTCCTAAACGGCCGATGGACACGACCAGGACATGAGGAAGGTTGTAAGTGCGTATCGAAGTCCATGATTGTGGGCTTTGACGGCTACGCGGGCGGCAAGCCTAACGGAGTTGTCGAATGACCGGGGCTCAATATGCTGGGCTGAGTTCGGCAGCTCTTGGCGCGATCGGTACAACAATCCTATTTTTCAATAGTTATGCGCTCCAGCCTTTAGAAGGGGGCGTTTTTGGAAGCGACGCCTTAACCGAGCTTAACAATCGCATTCGAGCCAAGAATTTGGGCCGTCTTCGCCAGCAAAAGATCGGCTTTGCATTCCTATGCGTGAGTTTCATTGTTCAAGCGATCACCTGTTTCTTGTGATCGCGACCCAAAATATTGGTCATCTCGATGAAGCTCGATACATTTGCAACGGTATGACCGCACCATGAGAGATAACTGAGACCGGACCGCCTATGAATGAGCCGTCAGGTTCCCTTTTGTACCATTGCAAACCGCTCACGGCGTAATTTCGTCCGTTGAGACGCACGATAACGCTTCCAGCGGGACTGGCGGCAAGAACATCCACGGGAATTCTCGCCTTCAAACACGGCTCGGCGTCGGGTATCGACTGACAACCCTGTATTCCCCCCACCGGGGTATGGCCAATTGTAAAACCGACGATATCGTCCCCGACAAATTTGCATTGACCCGATTGTGTGCAGTATTCGGCACCCACCGAAAGCATTCCCGATAACCCGATCTTTATGCTCCAAGCCGCCGGAATCGGGTCGTAAGACATTGCCTCGGGCGGCGCGGCTTGCATCGCTGCGATTGTCCGCGGCTGCGATTTCTCGCAGGCAATCGAAGCAATCTTGGCCGCCACGGAAAGAGGCGGCGCGTAGATCACGGGCGACCATCCTTGTTGAAGCGTCTGGAAATGGTCATGGCAGTCGAAATAGAAGTGTTGCACATTCCGTGGATTAAACAGGCTCCCTTGGGATTCATACACTACCACCGTAGCTGCGCGGAGCGTGGCGCCCGGGTCCACGTTGGGGGGAAGGTTCTGATAAATCGTGTCCATGGCAATTTCATAAACCTGCCCGTTCGATGCTGTCACGCTCTGCCAATTCTTCGATAGGTGACGAAAGGCGGCTTCGTCGCACGATGCCATTTGCTCGGGTGTCAGACTACTGTACGGCTTTGAGCTACAAAACGCCGGGGCTGATTGCATCCACTCGTGTCCGGTTTGACTGGTCTGAGCCAACGGCTGCTGAGCCGGACCAGGACTGATGGAAGGACCGTTTGGTTGGGCATTGGATGCGATCATCTCTACAGAGGCGTTGAGATAGACCGTCGGCCCAGCGCCCGGCACAATCTCGGCCTTCGTGAATTGCCCTTTCAAATGCTCGCCATTGTCGCCGATTAGCGCCCTGACATTTTCAGGCTGCAAGGCGGCCAGCGGCGACGTTATCTCCAGCGTGTACGTGCCGGCGGTTAAATCCGATCTGAACGGCCCTATGATGAAATGTCCGTGGGCAACCGTGAGGTTTGATTCCCAAACGTACCCGCAATTCGGGCGGCATGTGGCAAGCGGCGGCTGCAGGGATGCCTGCAGCTGGGTTCCTTCGGGAAGATTGGTGGTTGCTTCAATTCTGTCGCCGGGCAGGCGCTTCAATTCAATCTTTACGACGAGATCTCGGGAAGCCCCATAATCCGCGCCAAACGACCGCTGACCCAGCGATGCTGACGCCAGCAGGACCACAATCATTCCAATCAAAATTGACTTGCTAATGCACATGTACGGCGTCCTGTGACGATACTGCGGTATCGATGCCTGCACTACCCCAATGACCATAAAGCGGCGCGCATTTGCATCTTTCACGCACTCCGCAGGCGATGGGACGGGACCGGCTCGCGATGAAATAAGGTCGCTTCCGGCCAATGGTAGCCCGCTTCAGTGCAGCGATACTGCGCTCCGATAGCATGGAAAGGGCGGTGTAAAGTTGCGCGTTGAGCTGACGCCAAGCCGGTTCGTCCCGCCATTCAAGGTGTCGTCCATCAACACGTCCGTCGTCCCCCGGTGCGTAGTACCACGCGACCCCGAGCGTGCGATCGTTGCCAGCAAGCGCTCGCAAAAGTGCAAACTTCAGAACATCGCTGACGTTGCCGGCACGCACAGACCGCCCCCCGATTCCTGTCTGATTCTACCCCGTCAACCTGTGGTGGGATCGACATTGGCGCGTTCATTCGCCCCTCGTCTCATCGTACCGCAGCGTAGGTGTGGCAGGGGGATTCTTAGAGCAGGACGGACGGCAAGGTAAAAGGCTGACCGTCGGTCCGGCCTATGTGGCTGGAAGGAATGGGATTTTTCAACTCTCGTTTAACGCCCCCTGCTGGCGCTTTTAGCTGAAAGCTCAATGATATCAATGCTCCGAGCGCCAGTCATCTACTCTACAGCCGCCGAAGGCCCTCCCTTGCTGATGTTGCTTCAGTGTGATAACAATACGCTGTGACGGAGCCGCGCGACCCGACCCTCGATGTGCTTCTCGACCTCGACGGGCAGGTTCTCGTGGTGGACCCGGAGGGCGGCCACTGGGTCCGGTTCGTTGTGACGCGGGTGCCGGTGTCGCCGGAGAAACCGCACGGCATCGATTACTCGCTCACATTGCACGGGCCGGATGGCGAGCGGCTGGTCGGCTTCGACAACGCGCATCCAGTGGCGAAGCGGAAGCGCGGCGAGCCGCAGGATCATCGCCACCGGCTGCGGACGATGAGGGCTTACGAGTATAGCGATGCGGCGACTTTACTCGCTGACTTTTGGACGACGGTAGACGCGGTGTTGCGCGAGAGAGGAGTGTTCCCATGACCACGTTGAAGGTCGGCATCGCCAGTTACGAGGAGATGAAGGCGCGCACCATGGCGGTGGCGCGGGGCGAGCGGCGCGTCAAAGCCGAGGAGCCGAAAGTGTGGTTCACCTCGACGGAGTCTTTCGCCAAGGTCCTATCGGCCGGCAATCGCGACCTGCTCCGCGTCATCGCCGAGAAGGCGCCCGGCTCGCTCGACGAGCTGGCGCGCATCACTGGCAAGGCCAAGTCCAATCTGTCTCGGACACTGAGAACCATGGAAGGCTACGGCCTGGTCCGGCTCGAACGCGGCGAGCGCGGACGCATCACGCCCAAGGTGATGCACGACCGCGTGGAGCTGGACTTGCCGCTCACCCTGGCGCGCAAAGCGAGCTGAGCCGATTCGTCGGGAGGGAGACGGGTGTTGCCGGATAGAGAAAGGCCGTTCGTTTGGGAGCCCAGCGGCGCAATGCTGGCGGAATGTCCAGACAGCGCGTCAGCCTCGGCGTTGTGCCCGATGATCTTTATATCGTTCCTGGCCCGTGGCTGCGCCCCGGACGGCCCATCAAGCATGATGTCGAGACTTGGGCTGTCACCGACGATTGGCCCGACCGTGTGCCGATCACCGACGCCGAACTCGACGTATTCGAGGCATGGTTCGGCGACCTCTTCGATGAATTGCTCGGGCCGCGCCGATGATTTGAGGAGACACTTGCCATGACCGTGCCGTTGCGCGCCGCCCTCTATCTGCGCGTCTCGACGCCAAGGCAGGCCGAGCACGATGTCTCGATCCCCGATCAGAAGCGGCAGGGCGAATCCTACTGCGCATCACGCGGCTATCAACTCGTCGAGACCTATGTGGAACCCGGCGCATCGGCGACCAACGACCGCCGGCCCGAATTCCAGCGCATGATCGAGGCCGGGACGAGTAAACCCGCGCCCTTCGATGTCGTCGTCGTCCACAGCTTCTCGCGCTTCTTCCGCGATCACTTCGAGCTTGAGTTCTACGTCCGCAAGCTCGCCAAGAATGGCGTCAGGCTCGTCTCCATCACGCAGGAGATGGGCGACGATCCGATGCACGTCATGATGCGGCAAATTATGGCGCTGTTCGATGAGTATCAGTCCAAGGAGAACGCCAAGCACGTCTTGCGCGCCTTGAAAGAGAACGCCCGGCAAGGCTTCTGGAACGGTTCGCTGCCGCCGATCGGCTATCGCGTGGTCGCGGCCGAGCAGCGCGGCGCGAAGGTCAAGAAGAAGCTGGAAATCGATCCGCTGCACGCGGACACGATTCGGATGATCTATCGGTTCGCGTTGGAGGGCGACGGCACGAGCGGTCCGATGGGTGTCAAGAACATCGCAGCCCATCTCAACCAACGCAGCATTTTCACCCGCGATGGCGGACGATGGGGCATCGGGCAGATTCACCGCATCCTGACTCGTAAGACCTATGTCGGCGAGCACGAGTTCAACAAACGCGCCAAGAACAAGGCGCTGAAGCCCACCAGCGAGATCGTGGTCGTGGCTGTTCCACCGCTCATCGACCAAGCGACGTTCGACGCCGTGCAGGCCCATCTGCGTGCGCGCAATCCGAAGGTGACGCCGGCGCGCGTCGTAAGCGGCCCAACCCTTCTTACCGGCATCTGTTTTTGCGCCGATTGCGGCGGCGCGATGACGCTCAGGACCGGGAAGGGAGGGCGGTATCGCTACTATACCTGCTCAATCAAAGCGCGACAGGGCGAGACCGGCTGCAAAGGCCGCTCGATCCCGATGGAGAAGCTGGACATTCTCGTTGCGGAGCACATCGCGGATCGCCTGCTTCAGCCGGAGCGGCTCGAGGAGGTGCTCGCGTCTGTTCTCGACCGTCGGCAGGAATGCGATTGCTCCAGCGATTTCATTTGCGTCAAGTGCAGCCGACGTAACCCGATCTCGCTGGCCAGCGAGTAGGCTTTCAGCTTGCTGGCCACACGGATCAAAGAACAACGCCTTGTGGCCTACAGATCGTGGCAAAGGAGCCATTTCGCCAAACAGAACCAGCGAGTCTGCGAAGGCCATCCGAATGTATCTATTTTCACTAAATGAGATGATAGTTGTCGGTGCAAACCTTCGTTTGATCTCCTGGAGTGCCTTGTACAGTGCGTTGTTCCGCATTGGTGCAAGAGAGTCAGCAAACAGGTCTCTGGCGTAAGCGTGTCTATCCATTCCGAAAACAGCCAAAGCATCCTTGGGCAATATTTCGAAAATCTGGCAATCTAAATCGTCGGCTCGCCTGCAAAACACGTCAGCCAACCAAGGGCTGGACGCGAAGGCGAAAGCTGGCGCCGTGGCGTGCTTTCGCTGCATCGTCATCAGACGAACGATCCAGTCCACCCAGGGCGTCAATTCATAAGCGTTGAATCGGAACGTAACCGGCTCAACATATCCTAGGATGCGCATCTTGCTCCCCTGACATGCATGTTCGAGCCATTTCCGCAAGATTGGGGACATAGATTACGGATCGAGGCGCCCCCGGGCTTCGGGTCACCGGTATCGTCGTATTCGCGAATAGGGAAGATAAGTATCGACGCACGACCTCGGCGCGACGTTTGATCTCGCCATTGATCCCTCGCTGCTTAAGGCGCCACACCACGGCAGGTTTCTCACAAATGCGCGTCGTCTATGACGCTACCTTTTGAAGATCAAGTTTCTCTGATATTAACAGGCCTTTGTCATCGAACGGCGGATCATTGGTCGAGCTAAGCCCATGGACGATCAGGATTACGTCCGAGACATTGTGTTCGCGACCAAGGAGCTTGGTATTTCTCCTCATGTAGAGATCGAGTTTTGGAATGATCTCACGCCAGCGCAGCGCGCTTGCTTGCTCTGGATTCAATACGGGAATGTCAAAGCGGCAAGGGATGATGATTATGTGCGTCCAATCATATGCCTCAGAAGTGCTCTCAATCTGCGACAAGATAATCCCGACCATCGAGAAATGATTAACGCTCTTGGGGAACGATCGATGCGTGGGCAGTTTCGCCTTCTCGCAACGACCTTTTCGATGGTACTTTCTTTTGAGATTGGAGCGGACAAGGTCCACTCATATTTGGACTACGTTAAACGGCGAAGTACTGAATCATTGTAGGCGGATAGCCTCGGCGGCCACCCAACATTTCGCTAACAGCGCGGCGGCGCTAACAGCACAAAATATCAATCGTCGGTAAGGACCGCCACGCGCGGTTGGAGTGTAGCTACGCGGGGTTTTAATGTCGCCAGCTTCGGTAGCCGCTCTCGCACCTTTGAGCGTGAGCCACGCTTAAGTACGTCATACCCTAGCGTCGTTACCCTATAGCACGAGTCTTGGTACTGCGGATTGTGCACCGGCTCGATGAGGCCATGTTGAATTAGCCAGTCAACAGATTTCTGCCCGACGCCTGGATGCTTGGCGATCGGCTCACCATACGAAAATGCGGTCCGAAAGGATTTCAGTGCCCGCCAATAGTGAGATGGTACGTCGTCCCTTGAGAGGTCGAACATCCTTTCCCTCCGCCTGCCTCGGGGCGACAATGATCGGACGGGCTGATTTATTCTCTCGTTAACGATGAGGCGAGCACCGATCTGCGTCGAGCAGGAGAGCGATGATGTCAAAGCCGAAGTCGTTGTGTCCTTGGTGGCATCTTCAGGCGATAGCAGAGGCGGAAGTCGTCCGAACTCGCGCCCTACAGCCCAATCATCCCGTGCGTTCAGCACAACGACGATGAGGTCGCGTGGGATGACGAATGCGAGGGCATTGGCCGCGTGCCGTGGCGTTGCGATTATTTTGTGCCGCCGGGTGATCCCGCACGGGCGCTCGTGCCGATCTTGAACAGTGCTCTGGCGCCATGGCAGGCGCGTTATGACCTTGGCATTACCCGCGGTTAGGCGCTGGGGCAGCTGCTAGGGCACAAACCTCCAGCCGTAAAAATCATAGATGTTCTTCAACACGTTACAGCTACATGATGGCGGAGAGGGAGGGATTCGAACCCCCGATACGGTTGCCCGTATGCCGCATTTCGAGTGCGGTGCGTTCAACCACTCTGCCACCTCTCCGGATGGTGCGGCGTGGGCGCTATCTAACGGCCCGGCATCCGCGGCACAAGGGCGGGCGACGGTTCAGCGTGCGATGCCGTAAATCCGCTTGTCGTGGAGGGCGCCGCTCAACGGCGTGAGCTTGGTGCGGAAATCCCTGGTCTGGCCCGTGACGATGAGGGCGTCGAACGCGGCGCGATCGGTCCAGGCTTCGACGGCCGAGAAATGGTTGGGCCGGTCGGCCTGCTGAAAAACCTCAAAACGCACCCAGCCCGGATCGGTTCGGCTGGCCGTGACGGGCGGCTCGATCAGCACAATGCAGGCATCCGATCATCGGCGCTGGTGGCGCGTGCGGTGCAGGGATTTCCGGCGCGGCGGATCAATCCAATAGAGCGGATCGTGTTGTTCGCTGCCGGAGTGCTTTTCATCGCTGGGCATCGTTCTGCCCGCGATCGGGCTGGTGCCGACGCTGGTTTTGCTGGCGACCCAACGCTACGTTCCGGACACGCTGAAGCGCGCCTCATACTAGCGGAGCGAACCGTCTGACGGCTGCGAGGGACGCTCCAGCCCTCAGGCACCCGGCCCCGCACGGGTAGAGGCGACCTGTGCCCATAGCTGCGCGACGCGCACCCCTGTTGTCGCCGCAGCGCCGCTTCTATACTGCACTCGAACGGCTTCGTAAGCGCCGCTGCGGCGGCGGATCGGGGTGGGAGCACAGCATGGCGGAATGGTTTGTCGCCAAAGCATCCGAACTGCCGGAGGGCGACCGGCGCATCGTCGTCGCCGGAACGCAGGAGATCGGCGTGTTTCACAAAGCCGGCGCCTATTACGCCTACAGCAATTATTGCGTGCATTCCGGCGGCCCGGCCTGCGAAGGCCTTATAATCAACAAGGTCGTCGACCTCATCGCGGCGGATCGCACCTATCAAGGCCAGACCTTCTCGGACGAGGTTCATTTCGTCTGCCCCTGGCACGGCTACGAATACGAGCTGGAGACCGGCCGCTGCGCCGGCGACCGCAGGCTGAAGCTGAAGAAATACCAGGTAGTGCGCCGCGGCGACGACATCTACGTCGTCGCCTGAAGACTGATCGGACGAGCCGTCACCGCTTTTCCGAACTGATGATGCGCGCTTGACGGAGGAAGTCATGGACACGGTCCCGAACGAGGTTCGCAAGCTCAATTTCGACGACTATTCGACGTTGAAGCACCTCGAACACGCCGCCCGGCAGGCGCGCGCGCGCAACTTTCAGGATTTTCTCATCGTCGACGTTGACGCCCATCATTACGAGAATGAATCCTACAAGGAAGTCTTCGAATATATTGAAAGCCCGGTGATCCGCCGCGACATGATCGATTTGTCGCAGCGCCCGGGCCGTTCCGGCCTGATCAATTCGTCGGTCGGCAACCAGAATCTCGGCGGCCGCATCACCCGCGCCAACCTGCGCCGGCTGCAGAAGGTGGCGAACGACGGCCGCCACCGCGACATCGCCATGACGCTGGAATGGATGGACGCGATGGGCATCGACTATGCCTGCATGTTCCCGACCCCGATGCTGTTCCTCGGCCTGCATCCCCAGGTCGAGATCGAAGTGGCGCTGTGCCGGGCCTACAATCGCTGGCTCTGCGAACGCCTGCTCGCCGTCGAGCCGCGGCTCGTCTCGATGCTCTACATTCCGTTCAACGATCCGGAAGCCGCCTACAGGACGGTGAAGGATTTCGGCGACAACAAGGGCGTGGTCGGCTTCATGGTGACATCGCCGCGCTACAAGCCGGTGCACGACAACGCCTACATGAAGACCTACGCGTTGCTTGAAGAAATGGGCAAGCCGATCTCGTTCCACGCCGCCTATTCGTGGGAAGACCGCGCGCTGCAGATGACCAACCGCTTCATCTCGGTGCATTCGCTCGGCTTCATGTGGTTTAACATGATCCACATGACCAATTGGGTGATCAACGGCCTGCCCGAGCGCTTCCCCAAGCTGAAGGTGCTGTGGATCGAGAGCGGGCTGACCTGGGCCTATTGCCTGATGCAGCGCCTCGACCATTCCTACATGATGCGCACGTCGGACTGCCCGTCGCTCAAGCGTAAGCCGAGCGAATACATGCGCGAAATGTACTATTCGTCGCAGCCGATGGAGGTGCCGGACGATCTCTCGATCCTCGAAGGGACGTTCAAGATGATCAACGCCGATACGCAGCTCCTTTGGTCGTCCGACTATCCGCACTGGGATTTCGACCTGCCCGGAATGATCTACGATCTGCCGTTTCTGTCGGAAACGGCCAAGCGCAACATCCTCGGCGCCAATGCCGCGCGCGTGTTCGGGCTCGACAGTAAGGTAGTGAAGCGGATTCCGTAGCCGCCGATCGTTCTTGGCCACCGCGTTCCTGGGCAAAGCCGTGCGACGGTTCGATGCATTGAAGGCGATTGTGCCGTTGATCGGCGACAGCCTGGTGATCACCAATCTCGCCAATACCGCCACCGAATGGCGGGCGGTGCGGCCGCACGAGGCCAACCTTTATTTCGCCGGCATGGGCATGGTCACGCCTTACGCCGCGGGGCTGGCGCTGGCGCTGCCGCACCGCCGCGTGCTTGCGCTCGACGGCGACGGCGGACTGCTGTTCGATCTCGCCGTGCTCGGCACCGTGGCGCAGACCGCGCCGGGCAACCTCTGCATCGTCGTGTTCGACAATGAAGGCTATGTCTCGACCGGCATGGCGCCGTCGACAGCTTCGCTCACGGCGGGGCCAGTCGACCTTGCCGCCGTGGCGCGCGCGTCAGGGCTTGCGAATGTGAGCACGGCCCGCACGCTCGACGAATTCGTCGCCGCTGTCGAAAACGCCTATTCCGCGCCGGCGGGACCGAGTTCTGATCGTTGCCAAGACCAACAGAGAGCAGGAATTCGTCGGCACGCTGACGATGGATTTTAGGGAGAACAAATACCGCTTCGTCCGCCATCTGGAAGCGACCGAGAACAAAATCATGCTGCGGCCGTCGGCCAAGGAGCACGGCGCGGCGGCCACGGCCGATCCGGCCTTGCGCGCGGTCGTGGCCGACGACGATTTCGCCTCGGTGCTGTTCGAGGGATTGCGCGAGAACGGCGTCGACTTTGTGGTCGGGCTGCCGTGCAGCGGATTGTCCGCGGCGCAGTCGAAATGCATGACCGAGCCAGCCATGCGCTATGTCGGCGTGGCGCACGAGGGCACTGGCTTCGGCCTGTGCGCCGGCGCTTGGCTCGGCGGCAAAAGGCCGGCCGCGCTGATCGAGAATTTCGGCCTGTTCGCGAGCGCCTACCACCTGCTGCGCGGCCACATCAGCTACGGCATCCCGACGCTGATCGTCAGCGAATATCGCGGCGATGCCGGCGACCAGGAATTCTTCGCCGAGACCGGCGAACTGACAGAGCCGCTGCTCGCCGCGACCCGGATCAATTACCAGGTCGTGCGCGATCTTGGGCTTCTAAAGCCCGCCATTCGCGACGGCTTGCGCTGGATGGATTTCGCCTTGCGGCCCTACGCCGTGGTGCCCGGCTTCGAACTCACGCGCATCAAACCGGGCGCGCGGCCGCGATCGGTCCCGCTCATGTCCCCGTAAATACCGGCTTGCGTTTTTCCATGAAGGCGGCGCGGCCTTCGTTGTAATCGCGGCTTGAGAAGCACGCTTCGACCATTTCAGTGGTGCGCGCGATGTTGCGTTTGCCTTCGTCTTTCAGGATTTCGCCGACAGTGTATTTCACCGCCTTGATGGTGAGCGGAGCGTTGGCGCAGATCATGTCGGTGACGCCTTTCACCGCGGTTTCCAGCTCGGCCGACGGCACCACGCGATTGACCAGTCCCATGGCCAAAGCTTCCTGGGTGTCGAACTGGCGCGCGGTGTAGAAGATTTCCTTGGCGAAAGCCGGCCCGACAATGTCGACCAGGCGCTTTAAGCCCACATAGCCGTAGCCCAGCCCGAGCTTGGCGGCAGGCACCGCGAAGCGCGAATTGTCCGAACAGATGCGCAGGTCGCAGCAGGTGGCAAGCCCGAGCCCGCCGCCGATGCAATAGCCGCGGATCATGGCGATGGTCGGTTTCGGAAATTCGTAGATGCTGTTGTAGGCCGCTTCCGACTTGGCGCCGTAGGCACGCGCGGCTTCGAGGTTGGCGCGCTCGCTTTCGAATTTGGAAATGTCGGCGCCGGACACGAACGCCTTGCCGCCGGCGCCGCTCAGCACCACGACGCGGATGCCGCTGTCGGCGGCAAACTCGTCGAGAATCCGTTTGGTCGCTTCCCACATCTCGAGCGACACCGCATTGTGGCGTTCGGGATTGTTGAAGATCACGGCGCCGACGCCGCCTTGCTTGCGCGACAGCATCTTGTCGGTTTTGGTCATTTATTTGGTCCTCCATATCCCCGTTTCCCGGACGCGGTGCAGCGCGAAGCGATGCACCGCTGATCCGGGACCTTTTCAAACTCGACGCTTGCCGCGATCCCGGGTCAGCAGCGCACCACTGCGTGCTGCGCTGCGCCCGGGAAACGCGCATGAGCGCATCACACCGCCTTCGCCTTGTGCAGCGTGGCGATCTCGCGCGCGCTAAAGCCGAATTCCTTGAGCACCGAATCGGTGTGCTCGCCGAGCGCCGGCGGCGGCGCCACGAAACGCGAGGGTGTGCGCGATAGCGTGACTGGCTGGGCGACGAGCTGCATCTTGCTCTTGTCTTTCCTGGTCACGCTCTGCGCCATCTTCAGATGCGCCACCTGCGGATCGGCGAACACCTGATCGATCGCATAGATCGGCCCGCAAGGCACGCCGGCCCGGTTCAAGCGTTCGATCCAGTCAGCGCTGGTACCGCGTTCCAGATAGGTCTGAATTTCGGCGTTGAGCGCGTCGCGATTCTTCGAACGTGCCGCGCCGCCCTGATATTCCGGCTTTTGCAGCAGCGCGGTCGCGTCGGCGGCCTCGCAGAAGCGCTGCCAGATCTTCTGGCCGGTGGCGGCGATGTTGATGTAGCCGTCCTTGGTGCGAAAGACGCCGGTCGGGATGCTGGTGGGGTGATTGTTGCCGGCTTGTTTGGCCACCTCGCCGTCGACCAGAAAGCGTGCGGCCTGGAAATCGAGCATGAAGATCTGGGCCTGCAGCAGCGAGGTCTCGATCTCTTGGCCTTTGCCGGACTTCTCGCGTTCGAGCAACGCGACCAGAATGCCGATCGCGGCGAACAGCCCGGCGCTCAGATCGGCGATCGGGATGCCGACGCGCACCGGCCCCTGGCCCGGCAGGCCGGTGATCGACATCAGCCCGCCCATGCCTTGCGCGATTTGATCGAAGCCGGGGCGGTCGGCGTATGGGCCGGTCTGGCCGAAGCCGGAAATGCTGGCATAGACGATGCGGGGATTGACCTTGGCGAGCGTCTTGTAATCGATGCCCAACCGCTTCTTCACGTCGGGCCGGAAGTTCTCGACCACGACGTTGGCCGTTTTGACCATGCGCTTGAAGGCGGTGACGGCTTCCGGCGTCTTCAAATTGAGCGTCATGCTGCGCTTGTTGCGGTGCAGGTTCTGGAAATCACCGCCTTCGCGCGGCCCGCCCATCGGCTCTTCCAGTCCCGGCGGCGTCTCGATCTTGATGACGTTGGCGCCCCAGTCGGCGAGCTGGCGCACACAGGTCGGTCCCGACCGCACCCGGGTCAGGTCGAGTACGGTGAAGCGCGCAAGAGCCTTCGAAGCATGGGGAAAGGGCATTGCTGGCGCCTCCAAGGCCGCGGTCTTGCCGGCTCGTCGATCAGCCGCTCTGCCGGGGCGGTCGAAACTTCTCCGATCTTCCTGGCATTGTCCATTGTCCGGCGAATATTGGCCGGCTGCACTGCCGTCGTTTCGCCGCCGCTGATCGGCTAGACTAGGGCAACGACGGCCATCTTTCCGGCGCTTTCAGGAGACGATCATGAACGAGGATGCTCTCAACGCCAGCGTGCGCAAATTTCTCAAAAAAGTCGGCGTCACCTCGCAGCGCGAGATCGAGCAGGCGGTGCGCACCGCGCTCGCGAGCGGGCGATTGAAGGGAAACGAGACCTTACCGGCCAAGGCGACCCTGACGATCGACGGCATCGGTCTTTCCCTCCAAATCGAGGGCGCCGTCGAGCTCGAATGAATCGCGTCTCCGCAAAGGGGGATGGGCGGGGGCGCTTCGCACCATCCAGGAAGCAACGATGATCGACCCTCGCCGCGCGTTTGCCGCCGCAACGCTTGCCGCCTGCATGCTGATCGCTGCAATCGCCGCCGCGTTCGCACAGGGGCGTCTTGGCCCGACGGCCGGGCCCGGCGGTGAGCGGCACCGCGAGCAGGCGCAACAGGCCGCTCCCGGCCGGGCGGAACAGGGCGGACCCGGCGTGCTCGCACTGTTGCCCGGCGATTCCGTCACCCAGCACAGCGTCGATTTGCCAAGCCGCAAGCTCGATTACACCGCGACTGCCGGAACGTTCTCGCTGTTCGACCAGTCGGGCGAGCGCTCGGCCGCCGTCTTCTATGCGGCCTACGTGGCCAAACCGAACGATCCGAACCGCCCGGTCACCTTCGTCTTTAATGGCGGTCCCGGCGCGGCCTCCGCCTTCCTCAACCTCGGCCTGGTCGGACCACGTGTGGTTGCGTTCGGCCCGCACTATGACGGCTCCAAGGCCCACCTTGTCGACAATCCACAGACCTGGCTCGCGTTCACCGATCTGGTGCTGATCGATCCGATCGGCACCGGTTGGAGCCGCGCCGCCAAGCCCGACGGCGCCAGCGCGTTCTGGGGCGTGGAGAGCGACGCCGAATCCCTGGCCAAGGTGGTTGCGCTCTACGTGGCCAAGAACGGCCGAGCCGGTTCGCCGAAATATATCCTGGGCGAAAGCTATGGCGGATTCCGCGGCGCCAAGGTGGCCCGCGAGCTCAAGAGCGAGCAGGGCATCGTCGTATCCGGGATTCTCATGGTTTCGCCGATGCTGGATGGGGCGTTCCAGTTCGGCGGCGAAGATTTCGCGCTCGGCGCGGCGCTGCAGCTACCCTCGCTCGCCGCTGCCGAGCTCGAACGCAAAGCCACCTTCAGCGAACCGGCCTTGGCGAACGCCGAACACTTCGCGCTGACCGATTATCTGACGACCCTTGCTGGCCCGCCGCCGCAGGGCGAGGCAGCGCAGCAATTCTACGGCCGTGTCGCGCAAATGACGGGACTGCCGGAAAACGTCGTCGCGCAACATCGCGGTTTCATCGACGGCACCTACGTCAAGAATTTCTATCCGGGCGAGCACAAGATCGTCAGCCACTACGACGCGACTTTTGCGGTCGACGACCCGAATCCGGAATCCGGCACGGCGCGCGGGCCCGATCCGCTGCTCGACGGCTTCGTTCGCGTGTTCGGCAGCGAGTTCGTCGGCTACGCCCGCGACGAGCTCGGCTTCAAGACCGAGATGACCTATAATCTTTTGGCCTCCAACATTGCCGGCAGATGGAAATGGGGGAACGGACCGAGGCCACCGAGTGTCGCCGAAGATCTGCGTATTTTGCTCGCGCTCACACCCTCGTTCCGGCTCCTGATCGCCCACGGCTATAGCGATATGGTCACGCCGTTCATGGATTCGCGTTATGTGCTCGACCACATTCCATCGAGCGTCAAGGGCGCCCGCGCCGAACTCTTTCTGTACCGCGGCGGCCACATGTTTTATGTGGATCCGGATTCCCGCAGGGCCTTCACCGCCGATGCGCGAAAGATTTACGTTTCGCCATGATCGTCGCCATGACGCAGCGCCATGACGGAACGCCATGACGGAACGCCATGAGGGTCGTCGCCCATCATACTGCGGCTGAAGGGGTCGACGAGTTCGTTCCAGTCCGCAAGGACGACGTCATCGAGGCTCTGGTCCGGGACGGATTGTGGGCGAGCGACGTTGAGCGCGATAAATTTCGCCGCTTTTGCCGGCTGCTGGCTACGATCTATCACTACGAGTACTTCGCGCTCTTGGAGCGGCTGCGTCACGACTACTACTATTTCGGTCCGGAGATCGCGCCGCATGCGGCGATGGAGCCCGGCCTGATCGAGCGCAGCTATGCCGACCTCATGCAATCGCTGGACCAGGTACTCAGGGACGCCAACTTCGTCGAGTTGCCGCACCAGGACATCGTCGACGCGCACCGCAGCCGCATGGTGCTGCGGGTCGAGGTCAAGGCGCCGCTCGACGATTTCCGCGACATCCGCTTCTACCGGCGCGGACGCCACATCGAACAGTTCGAGATCGTCGAATGGTTTGGCCTGCGCCGGCGCAAGATCGAAGCGGAAGTCTATGACGATGTCGTCTTGATGGTGGCGATGAAGTCGCAAGCCGAGATCGCGTCGCGACGGCAATTGCGCGCGTTGCAACGCCGCAAAATGCGGCCGGGCTCGGTGCTGCTGAAGTATTTTCGCAACGTCGCCAGCCTCCGACTTGCGAGCATTGTTTCCCAACGTCAGGGTTGTCATGAGCACGCTCGATAAGCTCGTCCTCGGCGTTCCGGCAATCGTGGGGGGCATCCCGATCGTGCTCAATCTTTACGCGACCGTCACTGTGCTGTTCCTGGTCGCCGGGTTTTATCTCGGCATGACTGCCGCGGTGGCTGACAAAGACATGAAAACCGCGCTTGCGGCGCTCGGCGGATTGGGCGCGCTTGGCGCCTACGTCATCCAGCAATGGATCAAATATCAGCGGCAAGCGCTCAAGTACCGCGCCGAGCTGACCGACAACATCTATTATCGCAACATCAACAACAATGCCGGAATCTTCGACTACCTGATCGGCGCCGCCGAGGAGCAGGAATGCAAGGAGGCGTTCCTCGCCTACCATTTCCTCCGCGCCGCGCCGTCGCCGCCCGACGCCGACGAGCTCGATGGCCGCATCGAGGCCTGGCTGCGCGAGAAGTTCGGCCTCGACTTCGATTTCAAGGTCGACGACGCGCTGGCGAACTTGGAGCGGTTCGGTCTGCTCCGGCGCGAAGGGGCGCGGCTCTCTGCCGTACCGCTTGACGGGGCGCTCGCCCAACTGCACAGCGTCTGGAACAATCTGGCCGCGGCCGAACTGCCGACGGCGGCCGGCTGAGCGGACCGGTGGGCGGCGGCATGCGCGGCTAAGTTTCGCATTCCCATTTGCATCGCAACTGGTAATATGGTGATACAATCGTCTGCTCGAAGCAGGGGGCGAGACGCCATTTGGCTCAAGTGGCCGGCCGGCGGAATGTACCAAGAACGCGTAAAGGGAGGGATGTGATGTCCAGGGATATTATTCGCACACCGGTGCAACGCCGCACCATCCTCAAGGCCGGCTTGGCGCTCGGGGCCATCCAGGTCGCGAGTCCGTTCGTCGTCAAGTCGCTCGCCGACGAGCCGATCAAGATCGGCCTCGACAACCCGCTGACCGGCACCTACGCCGCGCTCGGCAAGAACGAATTGATCGGCGCGAAACTCGCGCTCGACCAGATCAACGCCAAGAACGGCATCCTCGGCCGCAAGGTCGAGTTGCTGGTCGAGGATTCGACCAGCGCCGACGCCGCCACCGCGGTGCAAAAGGCCAATAAGCTGATCGACGGCGACAAGGTCAACTTCCTGCTCGGCAACATCAATTCGGGGCTGGCGCAGGCGATGGCCAACGTTTCCTTCGAAAAGGGCGTGTTCCACATCGTGCCCGGCGGCCACACTGACACCGTCACCGGCACGCAATGCCACTGGAACGTGTTCCGCGTTTGCAACACCACGCGCATGGAGACCAATTCGGTGTCCAGCCTCCTACTCAAATCCTACGGCAAGAAGTGGTACTTCATCACCACCGATTATGCCTTCGGCCACTCGCTGCAGCAGGGTTTCGAGGCCAGCCTGAAGGCAGCCGGCGGCACTGAACTGGGCGGCGACATGGTGCCGCTGCAATCGACCGATTTCTCGTCCTATCTGATCAAGGCGCAGTCGACCAAACCCGACGCGCTCATTCTTCTGCTGGCCGGCGACGACATGATCAGCTGCCTCAAGCAGGCGGTGCAGTTCGGGCTCGACAAGAAGACCCACATCGCCGGCGCGCAGCAGGAGCTCGAAGTGAATTTGGGTCTGCCGCCCGAAGCGCTGTTGGGCGACTGGGTGTTCGAGTGGTACTGGAAGCAGCCCGGCGTGCCGCACGTCGCCGAATTCGTCGCGGAGATCCGCAAGCGCAGCGGCGGTAAGGTGCCGACGGCGCGCACCTGGTTCGGCTTCGTGTCGGTCCACACCTGCAAGCTTGCCGCCGAGAAGGCCAAATCGCTCGATCCGGTCAAGATGGCTCACGCGATGCATGGCTTGGTGCTGCCGCCCGAGATCGCGTTGATGCCGAACAACCCGTTCTACCGCGACGGCGACAACCAGCTGATGCCGACGCTGTTTGTCGGTAATTCGCGGCCGGCGCCGAAGGGCGGCGATCCGGAGGATTTGTTCGCAGTCACTCAGGAAGTGAAGGGCGTCGACGCGGCGTTGCCGCTCGACCAGATCGGCTGCAAGCTGGTGTGGCCGTCGTAATTCGCTTAGGCCCGGGCGCCGCCCAGTTGCGGTGCCCGGTTCGCTTTCTACGAAAAGGGGTTCGCAAGCCGTGTTGTTGTGCTATCCGTCAGGCCCGCCCGATCGTTTGTGGCGGGCTGATTTTTGACCGCCCCTCCGGCAACCGCCTCGTGATCCCCGCATGACGCAGCTGCTGCTCTTCAACGTCTTCAACGGTCTGATCATCGGCGCGTTCTATGCGCTGATGGCCCTGGGGCTGTCGCTGATCCTCAATCTGTCCGGGGTCATCAATTTCGCGCACGGCGGGTTCCTGGCGATTGGCGGCTACCTCGCCTATACCCTCATGCCGTATTTGGGATATTGGGGCGCATTGCTGGTAGCGCCTTTCCTCACCGCCTTCATCGGCATAGCGGTCGAGCGGGTGCTGATCCGTCCTCTCTATGGTCGCGACCCGCTCTACAGCCTGCTCCTGACCTTCGGTCTGGCCTTCATGATCGAGGACGGCACGCGCTTCATCTGGGGCGCGCAAAGCCTGCCGTTTCAGATTCCGGATTGGCTGGGCCGGCCGCTGAGCAGCGAGTTCTTCTTCCTTACCGGCTACCGCGTATTCATGGTAGCGCTGGCGGCGCTGGTGGTGCTGGGGCTGTTCCTGATCCTCAACTACACCCGCCTCGGCTTGCGCATCCGCGCCGGCACGCTCGATCTTGAGACCGTCTCGGTGCTGGGTGTCAACGTGCGCGTGCTGCGCAACCTCAACTTCGGTCTCGGTATCTATCTGGCCGGCCTCGCCGGGGTGCTCGCGGTCGGCATGCTGGGCCTGCAGCCGACGGTCGGCGACAATCTCATCATGCCGAGCTTCATCGCCATCATCGTCGGCGGCCTAGGCTCGCTGCCCGGAACGCTGCTGGGTGGATTGCTGATCGGCGTCGCCTCTGGAGTCACCAGCGTATTCTTTCCCTCGGCGAGCGAGGCGGTGATTTACGTGATGATGGCCGCAGTGCTGATCATCCGGCCGCGTGGGCTCCTCGGCGAAGAGGGGCGCTTCTGATGCCGAAACTCGACAAGCGCGCCGGCGATGTCTTGGTCTGGGCCCTGCTGCTGACCGCGCCGTTCTGGATGACCCATGTCGGCAGCTATGTCGAGCTGGGCAGCCGCGTGCTGATCTACGCGCTGGCGGCCATGGCGCTCAATTTTCTCCTCGGATACACCGGCGTCTTGTCGTTCGGCCACGCCGCCTATTTCGGCTTGGCCGCCTACGGCACCGCCCTGACCATCAAGCTGCTCTACCCGAGCACGCCCGTCGGCATGCTGGTGGGGATTCTCGTCGGGACCGTGGCGGCCGCGGTGATCGGCCCGATGATCGTGCGGCTGCGCGGCATCTATTTCGCCATGTGCACCATCGCCTTCGGCCAGGTGTTCTACTTCATCGCCTTTCAGTGGTTCTCGCTCACTCACGGCGACGACGGCGTGAGCGCCTGGCACCGCGTGCCGATCGATCTGGGCTTTACCAGCGTCGACATCCTCGGGAACAATAAGTCGTTCTATTACTTCGTGCTGGCGGTGTTCGCGGCGTCGGTGGGCTTGATGGCGTTTCTGCTGCGCTCGCCGTTCGGCCGCACGTTGTTGGCGATCCGCGAGAACGAGCGCCGCGCGCGCTTTCTGGGAATCCCCGTGGACCGGCACATCTGGCTGTCGTGGGTGATCTCGTGCTTCTTCGCCAGCGTCGCCGGCACACTCTATGCGCTGCTCAACGACTTCGTCGATCCGCGCGCCGTGCGCTGGGACCAGTCGGGCATGTTCGTCATCATGGCGGTGCTGGGCGGCATGCGCAGTTTCTGGGGACCGTTGATCGGCGCCGCGATCTTCATCGTGTTCGAGGATTACCTTTCGAGCCATACCCAGAACTGGAAGTCTTTCATCGGCCTGTTCTTCGTGCTGATCGTGCTGTTCTTCCCGCGCGGTGTGCTCGGCATCATTCGGCGAAAGGTGGCGTCGTGAGCCTGCTGCGGGTCGAGAACATCTCCAAGCATTTCGGCAGTCTGATCGCCGTCAACGACGTGTCGATGACGGTCGAGCCGGGCGAGTTGCGGGCCGTCATCGGCCCCAACGGCGCCGGCAAGACGACCTTTTTCAACCTGATTAGCGGCTTCTACCGCCCGACTTCCGGCCGCATTATTTTCGACGGCGCCGACATCTCCGGCCTGTTGCCGGCGCGCCGCGTGTGGCGCGGGATCGCGCGCACCTTCCAGATCACTGAGGTCTTTCCCGAACTAACAGTCGCCGAGAATTTGCGCATCCCGATTGAAGTCGCTTCCGGCTTCCGCTTGAAACCCTGGCTGTCGCATGAGGCCGATGCGAAGGTTCGGGAGCGAGTCGCCGAATTGCTGCAAATGGGCAACCTTGCCGACAAGTCCGCGCGCCTGGTCGGAGAACTTGCTCACGGCGACCAGCGCGCCACCGAGATCATGATGGCGATCGCGCTCAAACCCCGATTGCTGCTGCTCGATGAACCGACGGCCGGCATGGGTGAGCAGGAAACCTATGCGATCACACAGCTTATCCACCAGTTGCACACCAACGGCAAGCTCACGATCGTTTTGATCGAACACGATATGCGGGTCATTTTTCATCTTGCCCAACGCATCACCGTACTCGATCAGGGCAGCTTCCTCGCCGAAGGCACGCCGCCGGAAATCGCCGCGAACAAGGCGGTGCAGACTGCCTATCTGGGCCAAGCTGCATGAGCGAGTTCGCATGACCGCCGCATTGATTGCCGAAGGGCTCCATACCTTTTACGGCAAGAGCCACATCCTGCACGGCGTTAGCCTGGAGGCCGCCGAAGGCCAGGTGACGGCGCTGCTCGGCCGCAACGGCGCGGGCAAGACCACGACGCTGCGCAGCATCATGGGTCTCACGCCGCCGCGCGAAGGCCGCATAACGATCTTGGGCACAGAGACCACGGGCTGGCCGCCGTTTCGCATCGCGGCCCTCGGGGTCGGCTATGTCCCCGAAGGCCGCAAGGTCTTTCCCAATCTCACGGTGGACGAGAACCTGAAAGTGCCGCTCGAGCGGCCGGGTCCGTGGACGGCGGAGAGCGTCTATAAGCTGTTTCCCCGGCTCGAAGAACGCAGGTTCAGCCGCGGTCGCCAGCTTTCCGGCGGCGAGCAGGAAATGCTGTCGATCGGTCGCGCACTTCTCCTCAATCCCAAACTCCTCATTCTCGATGAACCCTCCCAGGGGCTGGCGCCGCTCATCGTGCGCGAAGTTTTTCGCGTTGTGGCGCGGATGCGTACCGAGGGCATCTCGGTGCTGCTGGTCGAGCAGAATGTGCACATGAGCCTGGAAATCGCCGACCATGCCTACGTGCTCGACGACGGTCACATGGTCTATTCGGGTCCGGCGCGGGAATTGGCCGCCGACGAAGCGCGTGTCCAGGCGCTGGCCGGCGCCAGCGATGCCGAATGGGTGCCGCCGGCATAGCACTCATCTTCCGCGATCACGGACCACCAGCGGGTTGCGCCGGCGACAACGCATTTGACCGCAACGGGTTCCGCCGCGATTCGCGGGTCGCAAATGTCAGTGGGCCTTATTGGGATCGAGGCCGTATTTGGCGCACATCTTGCCGACTAAAGCCGCGTCCTTGCCGCCGGCGATCAGGCCCATCGTCGCGGCAGTAATGCTGCCGCCCGAAAGCTTGGTCTCGACGATGTAAGCTTGACGGCCGTTATAGGCCGGGTATGGGCTCTTTGCGTCCACGATCGCGCAGTAATTGGCAGAGTCGTCGACCGTGACGGCCGCAACCTTCGTCCAATAATACTTCGCCGAGGACGGGTCCTTGAGATTGGGGGCGACCGCAGCGACGATCACCTTCTTCTCGTCGGGGGTAAGTTCGCGCTGCACCAGACTGGCAGGGGCCGCCGCGCTGCTGGCCGGTGGGGCGGTTGCGGAATGTAATGCCGCGGCGCACGCCGTGAGCGCAAGCGCAACGGCCAGCGCGCCTATGACGCTCAATCTGCTTAGCTGCAAAGTTGGCCATACCTCTGTTGGGCCGCGACGCGAGCGGCCGATGCGTCATCCCCTTCACCCGACTTGGGCCCTCAACCGTGTGGGCAACCGCCCGAGTGCGGCGCCGGCGGGGTTGTTCCGGCATCGTATGAAGCCTGCCGACGAAGCCCGTCAATCCCCTACTTTGTGCATCGCCAACGCCGTCAGTGAGCGGCGCAGGATAGGCGCTCTACGCTGCGACAATATCCGGCTCAGCGAATGCAATGGCGATCGGCAGCGAATGGCATTTGCCGCGTTGCGCCACTTCGAGGGTGAAGAGGCCACGGCCCTCTTGCCAAACTTGCAGCAACGGAACGCTCGGGCGAAATGGCGTGCAGAACAAACGCCGCGGTGCAATCAAATGTTCACTGTGTCTTTTCGGCACTAGAGCACCGGGAGGACGGTGTGTATGGTTAAATTGTCCAAGGCACCGGGGAGTTGTCTATGAAGAAGCTTGCCCTAGCAATCGTCGCGGTGCTGACGCTCGCGACTCTAGCTGGCTGTGCCACCCCACCGCCGCCGGTGGTGACGAAGGGGTAACGAGGCCCAGGGGGGTGACAATGGGAAAGGGCCGGCACTGTGCCGGCCCCTTTTCCATTATGCGGGTCTCATCGTCTGCTGCGTTGAAGTGTCGCAATAGCCCAGCCATGGAACGAGTTGCTGTCCTTGACATTGCCATGGCGGGGATCGGGCGGTCATTTCTCGTTGGGCAGGATTTTCTTGACAGTCGCGATCAAAGCCGGCGGCGTCCGGTACAGCTTGGCGACGAGCTGTTCGAGACGGTCCGGCGAGGTATAGGCCATATCGATATTTGCGCGTGCCGCCTCCGCCAGGAGCCGCGGATCGCGAGCCGCATCGGCAATCGCCTTTCGCATGATGGCGACGCGGTCGGCCGGCACGGCGGGCGGGAAGACATAGGATCGGCCGAATTCGGTTGAGGAAAAGACGAATTCCATGAGCTGGCGTTGTTCGTCGGTCTTCGCGTAATCGAAGATCGACGGCACATTGGGAATTTCCGCGATCGGTGCCTGCTCGGCGCGCAACAGAAACGTGAGCTTGCCCTCGCGAATGAGCTGCGCGCTGCTCCGGAACTGCTGATAGGACGCGCAGATGCCCTGCAGTTCGCCGCGCTCCACCGCGAGCAGCGCATCGCCGCTGCCCCGGTATCCTTCGACGATGCGGAACTTGGTGCCGAGCACTTGATTGATCACGGTCGGCAGAATAGCGAGCGAGGAGGTGGGGCCGGCTGCGCCGACGATGAAGTCATGGGTGAATAGGTCGGCCGGAATCTTGACCGCGGCGGTGAACCAGCGCACGCAGACGCGCGCCGGGTGCGAGGTGGCGCCGAGCCAGATGAAACGGCGCGGGTCGGCCGTGAGATGGTGCAGGCCGGTCAGCGCATCGCCCACGATATTGCGAGAGAACGAGCCGATCACGGTGCCGTCGCGCGGCGCCTGCGTATAGAGGTAATTGGCATCGGCGACGCTCGCCGCCCCCGGCATGTTCTGCACGATGATGCTGGGTCCGCCGGGTATGTATTTGGCAAGATATCTGGCGAGCAGCCGTGCGCCGATGTCGTAGTCGTTCCCTGCCGGGAAGCCGACGATCAAGCGGATCTCCTTGCCTCGATAGAAATCATCTGCCTTCGCCGAGGCGCCGCCAAAGCAAATCGCGAACAACAGAACAATCGCGGCGGCTGGCCGAGCGGCCGCTCGCGACGCCAACCTAGAGCATGTTCCGGTGGCATCGATCTGGAGGTTCGTCATGGCCGGGCTTGTCCCGGCCATCCACGCCTTGCGGCACGCACGGAAGACGTGGATGCGCGGGACAAGCCCGCGCATGACGATGGTGAAATGTGAGCGGAATCCGCTCCAGTCACCCGGCGTCTCCCTCAAAGTCGTATTTTTCCGGTCCAGCGATTCGCGGCCAAGCACGCTATTCGGCCGCCCGCTTCTGTATGAGCGCTGCTGCAGCCCGGTCGTAGCTTTCCTCGCGTGCCAATTGCGTCTTCAGTCCGATCAGCTCGTAGTACTCTTCGAGCGTCAGCAGGTGCGGCTGGGTCGGGCTGAGCGAGTTCTCGCGTTTGAGGATGCGCAGCACATTGCGCACCGCGTGCGCGGCGGCAAACAGGGCGACCGAGGGAAACGTCGCCGCGACGACGCCGGCCGCCTCAAGCTCGTCGAGGCTGCGCTGCTTCGGTCCCGCCGCCTGCGACAGCGTCGCCATGTGCGGCCCGTGGACTTCACGCATCAGCCGCCTGATGTCCTCGATCGAATCGACGCCTTGCGGTTTCGCCATGTCGGCGCCGGCTGCCATGAACAATTGGCATCGCCCGATCGCGGCATCGAGGCCGTCAACGCCGGCGGCGTCGGTGCGCGCGGCGATGAAAAGCCCGGCGTCGCGCCGGGCGTCGAGCGCGGCCTTGATCTTGGCCAGCATTTGCTCGACCGGAATGACCTGCTTGCCCGGCAGGTAGCCGCAGCGGTTGGGAAATATCTGGTCGCTGAAGAACAAACCGGCCACGCCAGCGCTTTCGAGCGCGCGCACCATTTGCCGCACATTGTTGACGCCGCCGAACCCGGTGTCGGCATCGACATAGACCGGCACTTCGACCGCCGCGCAGATGCGTGCGTAATGGTCCGCATAGTCGCGCATGTTGGACTGGCCGGTATCGGGCTGGGCGAGCATGCTGCCGATAGCGGCGTAGCCGCCGGCCACGATCGCCTCAAAACCTTCGGCTTCGATGACGCGGGCCGACAGCGCATCATAGGCGCCGGGCATGAGCACGAGCCGCTTGCCCGCCATGATCGCCCTGAATTTTTCCCGCACGTTCATTGCGCGCCCTCCTCCATCTGTCATGCGCCGCGCAAGCCGGACATTCGGTCATCGTTGCGCTTGCCGAGCGTCGCGCGCGGCCTGCAGCCACGGCTGGGTTTCGGCCGCGCGTTGCTCCCAGCTCGCGATCTCGTCAGTATGTTTGAGAGTAAGCCCGATGTCGTCGAGGCCTTCGAGCAGGCGCGTGCGATCTGCGGCTGCGATCTCGAATGCGATATCGGGGCCACCCGGGCCGCCGATGCGCTGCGAGACGAGGTCGACGGTGAAAGCCGCGCAACCGTCGGCTTCGGCGACGCGGCCGGCAAAGGCATCCGCATTCTCCGCGTCCAGCACGATCGGCAACAGGCCGTTCTGCAGGCAGTTCTCGCGATAAATATCGGCAAAGCTTCGCGCCACGATGACGCGGATATCGTTGGCGAGCATCGCCCACACCGCGGATTCGCGCGACGAACCGGCGCCGAAATTATGGCCGGTCACCAGAATGCCGGCGCTACGGAATTGCGGCTTGTTGAGCACGAAATTCGCATCCTCCGAGCCGTCGTCGCGCCGGCGCGCCCGCATGAACAGCATCGCCTTGTAATCGTCCTTGAGGCTTCGCGAATTGTGCAGGATCGGAGCGATCTGATCGGTGTTGACGTCATCTTGCAACAGCGGCGCGGCAATCGCGGTATGGCTGGTGAACGGTTGCATCAGGCCGCTCCTGACAGCCATTGCCGCGCGTCGGCGATGCGGCCGGCAATGGCGCTGGCAGCGGCTGTGACCGGGCTCGCCAGATGGGTGCGCACCTTCGGCCCCTGGCGATTTTCGAAATTGCGGTTGGTCGTCGATACGCAACGCTCGCCTGGCGCGCCACGATCACCGTTGCCGCCGGCGCACATGGAGCAGCCGGATTCACCCCAGAAGAATCCGGCGTCGCGGAACACCCGGTCGAGGCCGGCCGCCTCCGCCTCCCGCTTCACCGTCGAGGAGCCGGGCACCACCATCGCGACCACGCCCTCGGCGACACGGCGGCCGCGCACCACACAGGCCGCCTCCTCCAGATCGGGGAGCCGGCTGTTGGTGCACGAACCGATGAACACCCGATCGACCGGCAGACCGGCAAGCGGCGTCCCCGGCTTCAGTCCCATATAGGCGAACGCGCTTTCCGCCGCTGCGCGCCGGCTTGGATCGAGCGATGCCGGATCGGGCACGCGCCCGGTGATGCTCACCACTTGGCTCGGATCGGTGCCCCAGGTGATCTGTGGTTCGAGCGCGCTGCAATCGAGCGCGACTTCGCGATCGAAGGCGGCGGCATCATCGCTTGTCAGCGTACGCCAATAGCCGAGCGCCTGATTCCACATCGCGTCTCTCGGCGCGTAGGGCCGCCCGACGAGCCAGGAAAAAGTGGTCTCGTCCGGCGCGACGAATCCGGAGCGGCCGCCCATTTCGATGTTGAGATTGCACAGCGTCATACGTTGCTCGATCGGCATGGCGGCAACGGCCTCGCCGGCATATTCGACTGCATAACCGCGCCCGCCCGCGACCCCAAGTTCGGCAATCAGCCGCAGCGCCACATCCTTGGCGCCGACCTTGGCGCCCAGGCGGCCATCAAGCCGCGCGCGCATCGTTTTCGGGCGCTTGAGCGCCATCACCTGGGTCGCGAGAATGTGGGCAAGCTCGCTGGTGCCGCAGCCGAACGCCAAGGCGCCGACGCCGCCGACGGTGCTGGCATGGCTGTCGGGAACGGCGTGCGTCGCACCCGGCAGCACCATACCGAGCTCGGGCGCTACGACATGCGAGATGCCTTGGTCGGGATCGCCGATATCGAACAGCCTGATGGCGTTTTTCCGCGTGCCCTCGCGCATGGCCTTGAGAAAAGCGGTGCCCGACGGGTTGGTATCGTCGTCGCGGCCGGGCTTGGTGGCGACGGTATGATCCTGCACCGCGAACGTGAGATCTGGGCGGCGCACCGGCCGGCCCTGTTTTTCCAGCTGCGCGAAGGCATGATGGGCGTGCAGCTCGTGCAGGATGTGGCGGTCGATATAAATGAGATCACGACCGTCGGAGCGCTGGCCGACGCAATGGAAGTCCCAGATCTTGTCGAACAAGGTGCGCGGCATGAGATTACCCATTACGTCTTTAGAGCCGTTGACTGATGCTATCTTGGGCGGGCCGATGGTTCATGACAAGCGGCGATGTATGACATTGACCGTAGCCCGGCTTGAGCGAAGCGAAAGCCGGGATCAGCGGTTCGGCTACGCACCCCGGATTTCGCGCTGCTCAATCCGGGCTACAAATGGGAGCACGCCGTGCCGCGCGTCGTCGGCGTTGATCATCTCGTCCTCAGCGTCGGCAATTTTGCCCGCTCGAAGGAGTTTTACGGCAAATTGCTGGGCTTTCTCGGCTTCAGGCTCAAATACGAATATGCCGACATGGCCGGCTGGAGCAATGGCAAGACCTTGTTCTGGATCGCCGCCGCCGACGCGCAAGGCCGGCAGCACAAATACCGCAAGGGCGACATCGGCTTTCACCACTATGCGTTCGAACTTTCGAGCCGCAAGGACGTCGACGAGCTCGGCGTGTTTCTAGAACGGAATGGCATGACAGTGGTCGATCCGCCGGGCGAATATTACGGCCGGAACTATTACGCCGTGTATTTCGCGGATCCGGACGGCATGAAGCTCGAAGGCATGATCTGGGCGCCGCCGCCGAACCGGTGAAAGAGGGCTCCGCGGAAAAAAGTCACGAAGGGAAAATCCTAGCTTTCATCCGGTTCCGAACGCGTGCGGCGCGATCCGCGAACTCGATTTGTGGCGGCGATACTGAGCAACTTCTTCGCGGGTGGTTGAGGTCAATCTGGTGGGCGGACGGCGGATTTAACGTCGCGAATCCGTGATTTCCTTGCTGCAAACGGCGGATTGCGCCTTCGACTGATCCGCCCTGCTGGAGGCTGCTGGAGCTGCATGCCCGCTCACGAAGCCATACTTAGCAGCACCGGAGCGTGCGCCACGACGGTGTTGCGGCCGTTGCGTTTCGCGGCGTAAAGCGCCCTGTCTGCGGCCTCCACCAGGTCGGCGGCAGGCTGGCCTTTTCTCGGCACCATGGATTCGACCCCGATGCTGATGGTGACCAGGCCGCAGGACGCTTCGGCATTGGTGATGAGCAGGTCTTCAATCGACTTGCGCGCCTCCTCGGCCAACGCGGCCGCGCAATCGAGGTCGACGTTCGGCAATAGCAGCGTAAACTCCTCGCCGCCATAGCGCGCGACCAGCACGGCTCGTTCCAGCGTGACGAGCGACAAGGTCTCGCCGACCGCCCTAAGGCAGGTGTCGCCGGCGACGTGGCCGTAACGGTCGTTATACAGCTTGAAATGATCGATATCGATCATCATCAGAGCCACCGGCTGGCCGCATTTGGCCGCACGCTGCCACACCCGCTCGAGCTCACGGTCGAAGCCGCGACGGTTGGCAAGCCCGGTAAGGCCGTCGAACTCGCCAGTTCGTCGAGGTGCTCATTGGCGATGCGCAGCTCTTCCTCGCGCACGGCAAGCTTGTGAGCCATCTCGTCGAAGGCAGCCGCCAGCGGCCGGAATTCGGCGACCCAAGGTTCCTGCGCCGCGCGCACTTGCAGATCGCCGCAGCCGAAGCGGCCGACGGTGCGCACCAGCTTGTGGATCGGCCGCACGATGAGCTGATCGCCGCCGAACCAGGTGACGAGCAGGACGAAGATTGCGGTGAAGAAAAGCTGCAGATAGACGACGCCGATCTCGCGATCGATGCCGCTCTGGACTTCGTTCTCGTCGAGTCCGACCGCGAGCCGCGCCGTCGTCCACGGCACGCGGACATAGGCGAAAATGCGCCGTACCCCATCGAGCCCCGCGGTCGTCAGGGTGCCTTCGTCGTGCCCGAGCATATCGCTCACAAGCGGGCTTTCGCCGAAGTGTTTGCCGATAAAGTCCCGCGCGTTGGCCGAGGCGGCGGCGAGAGTGCCGTCGCCGTCGATCAACAGCACCGAGGCGCCCGCATGCCGTGTCACCGTCGCTGCGAGTTCGCCGATCCATTGCAGATTGATCGCGGCAAGAACAACGCCGGTGACGCGGTCGTTGTCGGTGATGGCGGGGAAGGCGGCGATCAGGCTCGGCATCTGATGAACCTGCGAGACCAGATAATTGCTCAGCGCGAACTGCCTCGAATGCAGCGCCGTCTGAAAGTGTGCGCGGTCGGCGACGTTCAATCCGACCGCTTGCGGTTCAGTCGAACACAGGATCTGGCCGTCGATGCCGGCGATGGAGATCACGCGGATCCACGGCACGTTGGCGGCAAGACCGTTAAGATAGCGGCTGCACTTGTCCGGTTCGAATGGCGCCGTGGCATAGGCGTGAGCCAGAATTTGCAACAGCGCGCGAACCGAATAGATGATCTCGCGCTGCGCCGCGGCGCCCTGGCGCGCCAGATCGATGACTTCTGCGTAGGCGCGTTCGGTACGGTGTGCGCGCACCGTTTCGAGCGCACGGACGCGCTCGAACATCAACGGCGAAATGCACAACAGCGCCAGCACGATGAGCCGGGCCCGGATGCTCAAAACAGGCTGCTTGTGCCTCGTCGACTTGCGCGACTTCGATTGGCCGTCCGACATCCCGTACCCTCGGTCCCGTTCCACAGCCTAGCCAACAAGCGTAAAAATGCCCTTCGCACTGTCGGCACAAATCGAACCGTGCAAGGCGAGCCGTTGAGCGAATGGAAACCATGAACCGATTATCCGGGATTGACGCGGTGCGTCAGGAGATCGTGCGGGCCTGCCGGGAAGCGGGGCGGGATCCGGCCAGCGTCACGCTCGTGGCGATATCGAAGACTTTCGGCGCCGCCGCAATCGAGCCGGTCATCGCCTCGGGTCAACGCATATTCGGCGAAAACCGCGTGCAGGAGGCCACGGCCAAATGGCCGCCCCTTCTTGCCCGTCACCCGGGGCTTGAACTGCACCTCGTCGGATCGCTGCAATCCAACAAGGCCAGGGACGCCGTGGCTTTGTTCCAGGCCATCCATTCAGTCGATCGGGCAAGCCTTGCCGACGCGCTGGCGAAGCAGATCGCCCGGCAGGCGCGCCACCCGCTTTTGTTTGTCGAGATCAATACCGGCGCCGAGCCGCAGAAAGCAGGCGTGCTGGCGCAGGATGCCGACGATTTTCTCGCTGCCTGCCGCGACCGCTACGGCCTGACGATTTCCGGACTCATGTGCATCCCGCCCGTCGATGAAGCGCCGGCGCCCCATTTCGCGCTGACCGCGCAGATTGCCAAGCGTAACGGGCTGGCCTTGCTCTCCATGGGCATGAGCGCGGACTTCCAGACCGCAATCGCGTTTGGCGCAACCCATGTTCGGGTCGGCACAGCGATTTTCGGAGCGCGACCCAGCGGTTAACTCTGAATCAGAGATTCTAGTCTTTGGCCCAATCCGTGCCAGCAGGGTCTTTAGGTCGCGGTTCCGCAGCGCCACGCAACCAGCGGTCGGCGCGAAGAAGCCCCGTGCAACGTGGATGAACACAGCGCTGCCCCGGCCGGCGACGCGGGGCCGGCTATTGTGGTCGATCTCGATGAGGACATCGTATAGGGCGTCGGCGCGGCGCAGCCGGTCGCCTGGTTCACTGGCCGATCGGCGGAATGGCTTATTGTAGCGCCGGTCATCCGGGTCTTCGCACCAGGCATCATCAGGGCCGATACGGCGAGCCGGGAGCTGGGTGCGGGGCCGGGGCAGGCGGTCGGCACGCCACCACAGCCGCACGGCACGAAATCTACCCCGCGGCGTGGCGCCGTCGCCCTCGCGTTTGTCTGCTCGAATTCCGCTGCGGCCAAGCGCAACCGGCATTGCCAGCCGCGCCGCAAACAGCCAGCCCTGCGCCCGCTGGCCGGGGCGGCAGCGAATGCTGATCGTGCGCAGCGAAGTCCGCCGGATGGCGTTTGCGGCCCGATTTCCGAGGCGCCGCTGCGCCTGCCGCCCGAAGGGTTTTGCCAGGCGTTTTGCCAATGGATTTGCCAAGTGCCGCTTGCTCTTTTGCCCGTGAATGTTCTACTTCGCGCCGAAGAGCACGGCAAAGTCGCGGTCATTCGCTGCGGCGTGCCGCTTACCGGCGTAAAGGGCGGTTTTCGGGGGTTCGAATCGATGCCGAATACGCGCAAGATTCTCATTGTCGAGGACGATGCCGAGCTGCGCGAAGCGTTGGCCGAGCAACTCTCGTTGCACGAGGAGTTCGAAGCGGTCGCGGTCGAGAACGGCAGCAAGGGCGTACAGACCGCCAAGGCCGGACAAGTCGATCTCGTCATCATGGATGTCGGCCTGCCCGACATCGACGGCCGCGAAGCGGTGCGGATCCTGCGCAAGAACGGCTTCAAGGCACCGATCATCATGCTCACGGCGCACGACACCGATTCCGACACCATTCTCGGCCTCGAATCGGGCGCCAACGACTACGTTACCAAGCCGTTCCGCTTTGCCGTGTTGCTGGCGCGCATTCGCGCCCAGCTCCGTCAGCATGAGGCAAGCGAGGACGCGGTCTTCACCATCGGCCCCTACACCTTCCGGCCGAGCTCGAAGCTGCTGCTCAACTCCAAAGGCAACAAAGTCCGCCTGACCGAGAAGGAGACATCAATTCTGCGCTATCTGTACCGGGCCGGTCAGCGCCCGGTCTCGCGCGAGACGCTGTTGCAGGAAGTGTGGGGCTACAATTCGGGCGTCACCACCCACACGCTCGAAACGCACATCTACCGGCTCCGTCAGAAGATCGAGAAGGATGCCGCTGTACCCGCCATCCTTGTCACTGAGGCCGGCGGCTACAAACTCGTGCCATGACTTGCGGGCGTCATGACCATCGAGGACGAAATCGCATTCCTGGAACGCATCGCCGTCCTCCGCCGGCTCGGCGGCGGCGCGTTGCGCAGCCTTGCGATTGCCGCCGAGACCCAATCGCTGCAGCCGGGCGAAGTCTTGTTCAAAGCCGGTGAAACCGCCGAAGGCGCATTCATCGTTCGCCATGGCTCCGTCACGCTCAAGCCGGAACAAGCCGATCAAGCCGAACTCGTAGCCGGGCCGGGCACGCTGCTCGGCGAAGCTGCGCTGCTTGCGCCGACGCGGCGGCCGGCGACTGCGGTCGCGCGCGAAGCCTCGACCATGCTGCGGGTCCCGCGCGCCACGTTCCTAAAAATTCTCGAAAGCTATCCGGACGCGGCACAGCGGCTGCGTGAACTCTTGACTTCGCGCGCCGACCAATGGATCCGCGAAATCGCGGACGTCCGCGCCTCGCTTACGGACGACGAACTGCCGCCATAAGGAGCCGTCCGAGAATAAATGCAACAAACGGTGTCATCGCCCGCGAAGGCGGGCGATCCAGTAACCGCGAATTTCTGATGGTGGCACAAACCCATCGTGCAGAGGCTACTGGATGCCCCGCCTGCGCGGGGCATGACATACAGATTCAATTATTTACCGACAAATCCTAACCCTACGATTTTGAGTTCACCGCTCAATTCCAGCAGCGGGCCGCCGTTCGAGATATTGTCGCATGAGCTCGGCCGTGAGCCCAACGTTGGGATCGTATTCGGGCGCATTCTCGATCTGCACCAGATCGTTCAGCCCGGAATTCTTGTAGATGCGGTTGGTACAGGATATCAGGCGCGCTGGCTGTGCCGGATCGCCATTGAAGTGCTGGTGGATGGTGCAGGGCGGCACGTAAATCACGTCGCCGGCTTCCCATTCGAAGCGTTTGATCTCGTCCTGCGGCTTCCAGGCATAGGTATCGGTGATTTCAACATCGCAGTCCTGGTGCAGGTCGTAGCCATAGCCCTCCACCACGTACAGACATTCCTCGGCGAGATGGCGGTGCCGGCCGGAGCGGCTGCCGGGCGGAATCACCTGCATGTAGGCGTCGACCGTTTCCATGCGGGTGTTCATCTGCTCGTTGAGCAGGTGCTTGAGCAGCCCTTGGCGCGACATTTCCCACGGCATTTCGTCGGGATGCACGATCTTCTTGCGCAGCGTCATGCGCGCCGGCCGCGTCGTCGCGTCGTCGAGCAGGTCTTGGTAAAGGCTCTTGTTGGCGGCGCCGGCGAGCCAGACCTTCGCTTCGTCCCAAGCCATCAGACCTCTTCCTCCACCTTGTCGGAGGGATGGTTGAAATCTTCCTCGTAGTCGCGCGGCACGAAATTGCCTTGCGTCGACGATGGCGTTTTCGGCCGTTTGACCACGGTGTGCTGGAACAGCATGTTCATGAACAGGTACATCGGCTTGGTCTTGATGACGAGCGCGCGGGCCGGCTCGCGGGCGCTGGCATTGGTGTGCTGGTGAACGCAATTATTGTGCACGATGGCGATATCGCCGGCCTTCCAGTCGTAACGCACGCCGTCGTGAATCTCGTAGCCGGCGCCGTCGAGAATATAGAAGGCGGCCTCGTTGACGTGGCCGTGCTTCTGCGTCGTGCCGCCGGGCGCATATTCCTCGAGATGGATGTGCAGCGTCTGGCACAGCCCATCCTCCGGTTCGACGTAATGGCGGGAAAAATGCTGCGGACCGCCGTCGAGCTTGGTATCCTTGCCTTTGATCACACGCGGCATCGAGCGCAGCCGCTCGAGTTCGCCGGTGAGGCTGTACGCGCCAGTGATCGGGCGGACGAACAGGCGCTCCTTATCCGGATCGTGCTGCCGTTTTCCCATTGAAGCTCCTCGCAAATTGGTCGCCGCGGCCGGCGGCGCAAGCTAACCCATCGCGGCTGACGGTCATGATGCCCCCGGCACTATTGACTCCATTTCCAATTCTGATCCAGGGGGCAGCACTTCGTCAGCGAAGTTGAACCCGCTCGGTCCGGGCCCACTGCCTGGAGCGACTGGCGGAGGCGCATGGCCCCGGACCCGCCGCTTTTGCTTTAATCTCCTCTTGGCTGACGCCGCGATGCCAATTCGAGACTGACAAGCCGCGCCAACAGTGTCGCCGGATAAAGCTGCCCAATGACCAATTCAAGGTTGGCAAGGCTGCGCCCCAATGGATGAAGCGGCGCGATGTCGCCAAATCCGGTCGTCGTCAGCGTTGAGAAGCTGAAATAAAGCAGGCCCGCTCCGGAATGGAATTCCGCATCGGCAGAGACCAATCCGGAAAATGATCCCGGCTTGAGCATATCGATCAAACGGTAGATGGTGAAGAAGAACAGCCCGAAGTTCAGATAAAGCACGACTGCGCCTTGGACCCGATGCACGGTCACTGGGCCGGGTCCGAACACCGCCTGAGCGATCACGACACTGAGCGCGGCAATGGCGAGCAGACGTCCGCCCGCGCTCAGCCAGTCGGTGAGCACCGATGGCTCCGTGGCGTGAATCAGGCTTGCTAGCGGGCCAAGCAGAACCGAAGCGAGGACCAGGAGCGCCGCGACTTTGCTGCGCAAAGTCACGATGAGGGTCGCGATCACCAGCAATGCAAACAGGGTCGGCAGCGCATAGTCCGGCAACCAGCCCATTCCGGTGAAGGGGATGGCAAAAAAAATCAGCAGCACTTCGACAATGAGAAGGCCGGTGAGGCCCGGCTCGCGCAAGACCTCTTGCCACTTTTTCAAGCGGCCGTTGAATGCCGTCAAATTCTGCTTCGCCCGCTTCATTTGGGCGTGCTCGGTTGATGTCGCTGCAATCCTAGCCGCCGCTGCGCCGGCCGCAAGCGCGCTTGGGCGCGGCGGACAGGCTACAGGTCGAGCGTCGCCGTCACCGGAACGTGGTCCGAAGGCCGCGCCCAACCGCGCAAATCCTTGGAGACCTTGATCGCGCTCACGCGCTCGGCCAGCGCCGACGAGACCCAGATGTGATCGAGCCGGCGGCCTTTGTCGGCGGTGGCCCAATCCGGCGAGCGGTAGCTCCACCACGTGTAAAGCTTGGTCGGTTCCGGCACGAAGCTGCGCACGGCGTCGATCCAACCGCCGATCCTCTGGATGCCCAGTAGCTTATCGCACTCGATCGGGGTGTGCGAGACGACGGTGAGAAGCTGTTTGTGGCTCCAGACATCGCATTCCAGCGGCGCCACATTGAGATCGCCGACCATGATGCTGCGTTCGGAATGCGGCGGCCGCAGCAAGGAGTGGCCCCGCATTTCGTCGAGGAAGGCGAGCTTATGGGCGAATTTCGGATTGGCTTTCGGGTCGGGTATGTCGCCGCCGGCCGGCACATAGAAGTTATGCAGCGTGATCGGATCCCGCAGGCCGGCGCGCTCGCCGAGCGCGATCGATACGTGGCGGCAATCGCTCTTGCCGCAGAAGGTCTCGATCGCGCTCGATTGGAACGGCAATCGCGACAGTACGACGACGCCGTGATAGCCCTTCTGTCCGTTCAGCGCGACGTGGTCATAGCCGAGCCGCTTGAAGCGCTTGAGCGGGAATTTGTCGTCCGGGCACTTGGTTTCTTGCAGGCACAGAACGTCCGGCCGCGCCGCCTTGATGAATTTGGCGACAAGATCGATGCGCAGCCGCACCGAATTGATGTTCCAGGTGGTGATCTTGATCTGCACGGGCGTCAGAGGACGTAGGACCGACGACGGACGGAGAGATCAATACTCGGTCCATCGCGAGGAATCTAGAGATCAGGCGCGAAAATCCGCATCGGTCGTCAGTCGCCCGTCCTACTGATTTCCAATATTCGGCGTACGCTGATAATTGATCACGAACAGGTCCGGGTCGGGCTTTTTCGTCGAGTCGAGATTGTAGACTGCAACCGTGGTGTCATAGCTCTGGGGATCGGTCACGGTCCATTGCTTGAGCGTCAAATCCTTGGCGTCGAACATGATCATGAGGCGGGTGGTGCCGACCATCAGCTGCTTTTGCTGAATGACGACGGTGACGAATTTGTCGTCGGACGACACGCTGACGACGTCGGTGTCGCGCGACAGATCGATGTGGTCCGCGAGCAGGTAGCGCAGCGGCGTCTCCGACAGCGGCCAGAGGTCCTGGGTGTCAAGCTTGCGGTTGACTACGACGACCGAGGAGCCGTCCGAGATCACGTCGATTGGGCTGGGCGGGTTGTAATCGAATCGCACCTTGCCCGGTTTCTGCAGATAGAAGGTGCCCTCGGTACGGCCGCCGTCCGGACCGATCTGGACGAAATTGCCGACCATGCTCTGCACGCCGGAGAGGTAGGTGCTGACGCGCTCCAGCAGAGCCCGCTGCTCGGGCGTGAAAGCGGTGGCCTGTTGACCGCTCTTGCCGAACGGCAGCGAGAACGGGAAAAAGCCGTGACCGTCGCTTGATGCGCCTGGCGCGGCGTTGCCTGAGGCCGCAGGATTGTTGCCGGGAGGAACCGGCGCGCTCGGCGGCGGTGCCAGGCCGGTCTTCGGCAGCGGGGCCGGTGTCGGCAGCGGCACGCCCTTGGCCAAGGCCGGTCCGGCTGCGAGGAGCGCGCCCAATATCGCCGCGACGACGATCGCCGCGCTCCGTCCTGCCATGTCCCTCTCCCGCTGCACGCCGTGCCTAAACCCCACGCGCTCATTCGCTAATCGGTTGGTATGGCGAATTCGCGGCTGCACCGTCCACGAATGTCTTAGAGTTCGATCGGGCGGCTCTCAATAGGGGTTGTCGTCGCCGCCCTCGACCAGGATTTCGCGTTTGCCGGCATGATTGGCCTGGCCGACGATGCCTTCCTTTTCCATGCGCTCCATGAGCGAGGCGGCGCGATTGTAGCCGATCTGCAGGCGCCGCTGGATGTAGCTGGTCGAGGCCTTGCGGTCGCGCACCACGATCTGCACCGCCTGTTGGTAGAGGTCGGCGCCTTCGGCCTCGCTCGCCATGCCCATTGCGGTACCGTCGAATATTGCCGCGCCGTCCTGTTCCGGCTCTTCCGCGGTGACGGCTTCGAGATATTGCGGCACGCCCTGCGCTTTGAGATGACGCACGACCTTTTCGACCTCCTCGTCGGAGACGAACGGGCCATGCACGCGGCTGATGCGGCCGCCGCCGGCCATGTAGAGCATGTCGCCCTGACCGAGCAGCTGTTCGGCGCCCTGCTCGCCAAGGATGGTGCGGCTGTCGATCTTCGAGGTGACCTGGAACGAGATGCGGGTCGGGAAATTGGCTTTGATGGTGCCGGTGATGACGTCGACCGACGGCCGTTGTGTCGCCAGGATGACGTGCAGCCCGGCCGCGCGCGCCATTTGCGCCAGCCGCTGCACGGCGCCCTCGATGTCCTTGCCGGCGACCATCATCAGGTCGGCCATTTCGTCGACGATGACGACGATATGGGGCAGCGGCTCGAGGTCGAGTTCCTCGTTCTCGTAGATCGCTTCGCCGGTCTCCTTGTCGTAGCCGGTATGGACCGTGCGGTTGAGTTTCTCGTCTTTGCTCTTGGCTTCGGCGACGCGCGCGTTGAAGCCGTCAATGTTGCGCACGCCGAGTTTCGACATTTTCTTGTAACGCTGCTCCATTTCGCGTACCGCCCATTTGAGCGCGACCACCGCCTTCTTGGGATCGGTGACGACCGGAGTGAGCAGGTGCGGGATGCCGTCATAGACCGACAGTTCCAGCATTTTCGGATCGACCATGATTAATCGGCACTGGTCTGGGTGCAGCCGATAGACCAGGCTCAAGATCATGGTGTTGATGGCGACCGACTTGCCCGAACCGGTCGTGCCGGCGATGAGCAGGTGCGGCATCCGCGCCAGATCGACCAGGACGGGTTCGCCGCCAATTGCCTTGCCGAGGCAGAGCGGCAGTCGCGCTTCGCTCTCGCCATATTCGCGCGAGACCAGCAGCTCTCGCAGATAGACTTTCTCACGGGTCGGGTTGGGCAGCTCGATGCCGATCGCGTTGCGTCCCGATACCACGGCAACGCGCGCCGACAGCGCGCTCATCGAGCGGGCGATGTCGTCAGCAAGACTGATCACGCGCGACGACTTGATGCCGGGAGCCGGCTCCAGCTCGTAGAGCGTAACCACCGGTCCCGGCCGCGCATTGATGATCTCGCCGCGCACGCCGAAATCAGCCAGCACGCCCTCGAGCGCCGTGCCATTCTCGCGGATCAGGTCCGCGCTCAATGTTGTCCGTTCGCCGGCGCGCGGCGCCGTCAGGAGGTTGAGCGACGGCAGAACGTAGCCGTCCGACGAGCGCCGCGGCGGCCTCGGTGCGGGACGCGGCTTGCGCGGGCTAGGCGGGGCCGCTTCGATGCCGACATCGCTGCCGGCTTCGCGATCCCCGCGCTGTTCCGAGGGCCTGCCGAAATGCGGCTCGACGCGACGACGCGCCAGCGCGATCTCGCCGCGCGGCTGTCCATGCGAGCGGCGCCACAGCCGCATCAGGCGGGCGCGCAGGCTAAGTAATTCGTGCGCCAGGAAACCAAGCGAAATCCAGGCCCGCTCGTCCTTGTCTTCGCGCGTTTCCGCTTTCTCGGGTTCTTCGTCCTCGTCGTCCGCGTCCGCCGCGTGGCGCCATATGATGCCGGCAGCAATCGCGAAGGCGACGAGCGCGGCAATGCCAAGCACAAGAGCCGCAGCAATGCCGCTGCCCTCCACCACGGGGATGTGGAACAGCGCGGCCGGCAATCGCAGCACGGCGTCGCCGATGACGCCGCCGAGCCCCGCCGGCAGCGGCCAATGCGGACTCGGCGGCATGCAGGACGCGAACGCGGCCGCCAAGACCGCGCCGACCAGCCAGACAATGACGCGCAGCCGCTCATGCGTGAGCGGTCGATGTCCGAGCAGCCGGTAGCCCCACACTGCGATTGGCAAGAGCAGTGCCAGCGAGCCCAGCCCGAGCAACTGCATCATCAGATCGGCGGCGATGGCGCCGGGCCGGCCGAGCAGGTTATGCACCGGCGCATCGGTGGCGTGGCTCAGCGACGGGTCCTGCATCGACCAGGTGGCGAGCGCGAGCGCTGCCATCATGGCGAGGCTCAACAAGGCAATGCCGGCGAGCTCGCGCAGCCGCCGCTGCAGCACGCCGCCGAGTTGGCCGGAGAGGAAGGCCATGCCGTCGAGGCCGCGGTCGATCAGCGACATCGCGGCTGCACCTGAAACTTGCACCGCTCATTGCCGCGCATGCGGGAATCCAGATCGGCTTGCGCCATCCTACTTGAGCAGTCTGGGTCCCCGCTTTCGCGGGGACGAGCGGATGCGCAACCTGCTCGCTTCAATCGGCTCATGAGCTAACCCAGTACCGCGACGAGACGATGCAGCGCCTCGGCGGTAATCGTTCTGTCCTGGACCATGGCGACGCGGATGTAATTGGCGCCCGGATTGCTCCCGTCGGCCTGCTCGCGCGCGAGATAGCGGCCGGGCACGACGCGCAAGCCGCCCCTGCGCCACAGCGCCAGCGTGGCCGCCTCGCTGCCGCCATGGGCGCCAACGTCAAGCCAGAGAAAGAATCCGCCTGCCGGCCGGCGATAGGAGTAGCGGTCGCCGATGATCTGATCGGCCAGATCAAATTTCTCGCGATACAGCCGCCGGTTTTCTTCGACGTGGGTTTCGTCGCCATAGGCGGCGATGGCGACGCGCTGCATCGGGGTCGGCACCTGCGGCGCGGCGACATTGCGCAATTCGAGATAGGCCGAGAGAAAATTGCGGTCGCCCGCGGCAAAGCCGACGCGCAGGCCGGGCAGGTTAGAGCGCTTGGACAGCGAGTGGAACACCACGACGTTGGCGAAATCCGGCCCGGCTGCTTCCAGCATGCCGTGCGGCGGCCTCTCGCTGTAAATTTCACAATAGCATTCGTCTGAAAAAACCAGAAAGCCGAAGCGCTGCGCCAATGTCATCAGACGCGAAAGATAAGTGCGATCCGCCACCGCTCCCTCCGGATTGGACGGCGAGGCGAGATAGAACGCCACCGTGCGGGCGAGCAGATCCTCGCCCAACGAATCGAGATCGGGCAGGAAACTGGATTGCGGGGTCGACGGCAGATAGACCGGCTCGCAATCAGCTGCGACCGCGCCGGCCGAATAGGCGGCATAGAATGGATTGGGGATGAGCACGGCGGGCCGGCCGGTCCGCGGCTTCACCCAGTTCTTGGCGGCCAGCGCGGCAAGAAACAATCCTTCGCGCGTGCCATTGAGCACCAGCACCTCGGATGCTGAATCGACCGGGCGCGGCAGCTTGTAGCGGCGATTAAGCCAATGGCCGACCGCCTGCGCGAACTCGTCGAGTCCCTTGTTCATTGGGTAACGGCCGAATTCGCCAAGGTGGGCCGCGATTACCGGTCCGACAAAGGCCGGAATCGGGTGTTGCGGCTCGCCGACGGCGAGGCTGATCGCGGGCTTGCCTGGCGGGATGCCATCAAGCAGTTCGCGCAAGCGTACGAACGGCGAGCGCGAGCTCTGCGCGCGGATGGGCGGGAGGTCAGGTTGGCGGGTCATCCTATACATCATCGACAGCGGGGCCGCCCGCCGGAACAGCGACTGGATAGCATAGGAGCGGCGAGGTTAAGACGCGATTAACCAATTGCCGGCGGGAATTCCATCGGCTGGCGTATCAGCTCAGCAATCTGCGGATTGCTGACGACCATCCGGCAAGCTTTCGCTCGCGCTCGCCGGCCGGCATCTGCGGTTCAAACCGCCGCTGCAAGCGCCATTGTGCCGCAAAGCGGTCCGGCTCCGGAAAAAAACCGGCCTGCAGGCCGGCGAGATAGGCCGCGCCGAGCGCCGTCGTCTCGCTGATATGCGGGCGGTCGACGACGCAACTCGTCAGATCAGCCAGCCGTTGCATGGTCCAGTCCGAATTTGTCATGCCGCCGTCGACGCGCAAGGTCTGCAGCGCCGTCTCGGCCGCCGCCCAGTCCGCCTTCATTGCCGTCAACAGGTCGGCGGTCTGAAAGCACACGCTGTCGAGCGCGGCGCGGGCAAGCTCGGCGGGCCCGGTGGCGCGGGTGAGGCCGAACAGGGCGCCGCGCACGTCGGGCCGCCAATAGGGCGCGCCGAGCCCGACGAAGGCCGGGACCAGAATCACCTCTTGCGTCGGGTCGGCCGCCGCCGCGAGCGAACCCGTTGCCTCTGCGCTTGGCACGACATTGAGGCTATCGCGCAGCCACTGCACGGCCGCGCCGGCGACGAAGATCGAGCCTTCGAGCGCATAGCAGCGTTTGCCCTCAAGCTGGAAGGCGATCGTGGTCAGCAGCCTGTTGTTGGAAGTGACCGGCGTTGAGCCGGTATTGATGAGCGCGAAGCAGCCGGTGCCGTAGGTCGACTTGACCATTCCCGGCGCGAAGCAGGCCTGCCCGATCAGCGCCGCTTGCTGGTCGCCGGCCATGCCGCAGATCGGGATTGCCGCGCCGAGCAGATCTGGGTCGGTGCTGCCGAAGGCGGCCGAGCAATCGCGCACATCCGGCAACACGGATTTGGGTATGCAAAGCAGCGCCAGAAGCTCATCGTCCCAGCGGCCGGCGTGAATATCAAACAATAGGGTGCGCGAGGCGTTGGTGGCGTCGGTGGCGTGGACTCGGCCACCGGTGAGGCGCCAAAGCAAAAAGGAATTGACGGTGCCGAACGCGAGTTCGCCGCGCTCGGCGAGTTCGCGCGCGCCCGGGATACGATCCAAAAGCCACCACAGTTTGGTGCCGGAAAAATACGGGTCGAGCAACAGTCCCGTTTTCGCGGTGAAGGACGGTTCGTGACCGTCGGCCTTCAGCCGTGCGCATAAATCCGCGGTGCGCCGGTCCTGCCAGACGATCGCGCGGTGCAGGGGCCGGCCACTGGTCCGGTGCCACAGCAGCGTCGTCTCGCGCTGATTGGCGATGCCGATGGCGGCGATGTCTTTCGCCGTCGCGCCGGCTTTGCGCATGGCGCTGCGGCAGGTCTCGAGCGTCGAAATCCATAAATCCTCCGGCTCGTGTTCGACCTCACCGTCGGCCGGAAAATACTGCGGCAATTCCTGCTGCGCCGACGCGGCGATCGAAGTGTCGGCACAAAACAGGATGGCGCGGGTCGACGTCGTGCCCTGATCGATCGCCAGCACGTAGGACGTCACCGCCTGCTTCCGCTTCTGCCGTCAGGCCGTAAGTTCGCGCACATTGAAAACGCGCACCGGCCGATGAAAGCCTTTGAGATCGAGCTCGCCGACCGGCTCGGTGCCGGCAATCGCTTCCACGGCAAGCTGGACTTTGCCGTCGACCAGGATTTGTCCGTCGGCGGCTTGGCCGCACAGCCGTGCGCCGAGGTTTACCACGGTGCCGAGAGCCGAATAGTGAAACCGCCCCTCGTAACCGACATTGCCGAGCGTGGCGTGGCCTGCGGCGACGCCGACACCGAAGCCGAGCTGGTGTCCGTAGCGGCGCCATTTCACCGCGAGCGCGATGACGTTGGTGCGCATCTCCACCGCCATGCGCACCGCGCGCACCGAAGGATCGTCGCACGGAATCGGATCGTTGAAGAATATCGACAAGCCATCGCCGGCAAAGTGCTGCAGCGTTCCCTCGAAGCGGTCGATTGCTTCGCCGAGGCAGCGGTAATAGTCCTGCAACACCCCGATAATGTCTTCGGGCTCCGCGGTCTCGGCAAATGCCGTGAATCCGCGCAGGTCGCAGAACACCACGGTGATGTCGCGGCGGTGGCTCTCCAAGAGCTTCTCCGCGCCGGACGACAGGACGACCTTGGCGATCTGCGGCGACAGGAATCCCTTGAGCCGGTTCATGCGCTCCAGCTCGCCGAGCTGTTCATTGACGCGCTCTTCCAGCGCTTGATTCCATTTGGCGAGATCGGCCGCCTGGGTCTGCACCTGATCGTGCAGCGCCTTGATCCGCAGCATCGAACGCACGCGGGCGAGCAACGCCGCGTGATCGACGGGCTTGGTCAGATATTCGTCGGCGCCGGCGTCAAGGCCGGCGACGACGTCGCTTGGATTCCACCCTGGCGGTCACCAATACGATCGGCATGAACGGAAGGGTGGCATCTTTTTTCAAGCGCCGGCAGACTTCGAAGCCGTCAAGCTTCGGCATCATCACGTCGAGCAAAATCAGGTCGGGACGATGCTCCTTCGCGCGGGCCAAGGCCTCCTCGCCGTCGCCGGCATGAACCACCTCATAGCCGCTTGCCTCGAGCCGCGTCGCCAGGATGTCGCGGTTGGTCTCGCTGTCGTCGACGACCAGGATGCGAGCCGGGCTGGTCATTTGATGCACAACGGACCAGCTAACGCGGCGCGTTCCCCTGCCCCTTGTGGGGAGGGGTTAGGGGTGGGGCTAGAGAGGTCTTGCGCGAGCATCGACGCTCCCACGTCAGCTCCGCGACCCCCCTCCCCACCAAGGGGGGAGGGAGCAGATAATTGCCGCGCCTCTCATGGCAGAAACTCCCTCACCTTCGCCAGCAATTGCCGCGGGCTGTAGGGCTTGGTGACGTAGGCATCGCATCCGGCCGCACGCGCCTTGCCCTCGTCGCCGCTCAACGCGTAAGAGGTCACCACGATCACTGGAATATTTTTTAGATCGGGATCGGCCTTGATACGGCGCGTCGCCTCGTAGCCGTCCATCACCGGCAGCTGGATATCCATGAGGATGAGGTCGGGCCGCTCCTTTTTGGCGAGGGCCACACCGGCCTCGCCGTCGCCGGCCTCGATCATCTCGAAGCCGGCGCTGCCCAGAAGGTCGCGCAGGATCTGCCGATTGTCCTCCTGATCCTCGACCACGAGTATGCGCTTGCTCATGTCCGCCCCGCCGCTCGTTTGCGGAAGCGCGCCTTCGCCCACCCTATATCGATCATACCCGCCCCGCCTGTTGTTCGACGCGCAGCGGCACCGTAAACGAAAACGTCGAGCCGCGCCCGGGGCTCGAAGCGACCCACAGCCGACCGCCATGCATCTCGACGATGCGCTTGGCGATCGCCAGGCCCAGCCCCGTGCCGCCCTTGGCCTTGGTCTGCGAATTGTCGGCCTGCTGGAATTCCTCGAAAATTTTCGCCTGATCCGCCTCTGCGATGCCCGGCCCGGTGTCGCGCACCGAGATGGTGTAGGCGCCGTCGGCCGCCGCGGCCTTGACCGCGACCTCGCCGGCATCGGTGAATTTGATGGCGTTGCCGACCAGGTTGAGCAGCACTTGGCGCAGCCGCCGGTCGTCGCCGCGCGCCGGCGGCAAATCCTTCGGCAGCTCGATGGTAAACGCGAGCTTCTTGCTGCTCGCCAGCGGCTCGACCGCCATATAGACGCCCTGCACCATCTCCCCGACCGAATAATCGTTGAGCGACAGAGCAAGCTGACCGGCTTCGATCTTCGACAGATCGAGCACGTCGTTGATCAGGCCGAGCAGGTGCTTGCCGTTCGACTGCACGCGTTCCAGCACCGCGCGCATCTTCGCCGGCGCCTCGCCGTAGATGCTGTCGAGAATAAGCTCGGTATAGCCGAGGATGGCGTTGAGCGGCGTGCGCAATTCGTGGCTCATATTGGCGAGGAACTGCGATTTGTGCTTGCTCGCCTCCTCGACCTGGCGGCTCTTTTCGCCGATCTCGTTGAACAGCCGCGCGTTCTGGATCGCCAGCACCGATTGGGCCGCAAACGTTTTCATCAGCTCGACGATGTTTGCCGCAAAGGCGCCGGGCGTCTTGCGGCGGACCAGCAGCATGCCGACGATTTCATCGCCGCGCATCAGCGGCGCCAGCAGCCGGGCGCGATAGCCGGCGCCCACGATGATGTCGTTCAGCTCGGAGCGCGGCTCCTCGCGCAGGTCGGCGATCTGGATCGGCTCGTCCTGTTCGAAGGCGCGGGCGACGTTGGCGTCGTCGAGGCCGATGTGCCGATGCGACAGCGCGTCGATCAATTCCTGGTCCATGCCGTAGCTGGCGCGCAGATGGAATTCGCGCTCGGCATGGTCGAACACATAGATCGTGCCGGCCTCGGTGCCCGAAAGCTGCACCGCCTTGGCGACGATGGTGGAGAGCACGGTTTCCAGATCGAGCGTCGAATTGACGGCCTGCGAGACGTCGCCCAGCGCCCGCAATTCTTCGACCGATCGGCCAAGCTCGTCCGTGCGCTGGCGCAGTTCGCTAAGCAGCCGCGCATTCTCGATGGCGATCACCGCCTGCGCGGCGAAGTTCCGCACCAGCTCGATCTGCTTGCCGGTGAACGGCCGCACTTCCGTGCGATAGATAAGGATCGCCCCGGCCAGATCGTTATCTTTGAGCATCGGTACGGCAAGAAGGGAGCGCGCGCCGCCAAGCTTGGCGGGAGCGCCAAGATTTTGCTCGCCGGCAGCGTCGGCCGTTTCGACCACGTCGCCGCCGCGCTGACGCAAGAGGCGGTCGAGCGGGGCGCCGGAAGCCGGATGAAACGATCCTCGCGCTTGCAGATGATCGGCCAGTGCCGGCGTCACGCCGAGCCAGGCTGCGGGGCGAAACGCGCCGTCATCGAAGCGGTACAGCACGCCGAACTGCGCCTCGCAGATGCGCTTGGCGTTCTCCAGCATCGATTTAAACACCGGCTGCAATTCACCGGGCGAGGCGCTGATGACCTTGAGCACCTCCGACGTTGCGGTCTGCTGCTGCAGCGATTCTCGAAGTTCGCTCAGCAGCCGCGCGTTCTCGATGGCGATCACGGCCTGCGCGGCAAAATTCGTCACCAGCCCGATATGCCGGTCGCTGAACGGGCGCACGACTTCGCGATAGATCGCGATTGCGCCGACGACCTCATTCTCCTTGAGCATGGGGACGCACAGCAGCGTGCGAACGCCGCCAAGCTCGACGGCGGAAACCCGCATCGGATCGCGCTCGGGATAGCCGCGGTCCGCGGTAACGTCTTCGATCTGGACGGCTCGCTTGGTTGCTGCGACTCGGCCAAGGCCCGTACTCGGGCCGGGACGAAGGAGCGCGTGCAGCCGGGCTTCCACGTAGGCCGGCGATGCGCCGTGCATGGCGACGGCCCGGAACGCATCGCCCTCGCGGAAATACATCGTGCCGAATTTTGCCTCGCACAGCCGCGTGGCGTTCTCCAGCATGGCCTGGAACACCGGGTCCAGTTCGCCGGGGGAGCGTGAGATGACGCTCAAGACTTCGGATGTCGCGGTCTGCTGCTCGAGCGATTCGGTGAGATCGTCGGTGCGCTGGCGCAGTTCGCTGAGCAGCCGCGCGTTCTCGATGGCGATCACCGCCTGGGCGGCGAAGTTGGTCAGCAGTTCGGTTTGTTTGTCCGTGAACGGCCGGACCTCCTGGCGGTAGATCAGAATGACGCCGACCAACGCATCGTCCTTAAGCATTGGTACGCAAACGCGGGATCGGGCCCCCGTGAGCCATCCGACCGGGCTGGGGACAGTCTCGGCGAAATTGTCTGCCGTATTGCTCACCTGCTTTGTCCGCTTAACGTAATCGAGTTGACCGCCCGGCGGAGGTTGGAAGGCTCCGCGTCGCCTCTGAAATTCGGCAAATTCCGGCGGTGTTCCGACCGTCGCCGCGAAGTGGAACGCATTGCCGTCGAAACGGTGCAGCACGCCGAACTTTGCCTCGCAGATGCGCACGGCATTCGCGAGCATGGTCTGGAACACCGGCTCAAGCTCACCGGGCGAGCTTGAAATGACGCGCAGCAGGTCCGCCGTCGCTGTCTGCTGCTCCAGCGCCTCGCGCAATTCGCTGAGCAGCCGCGTGTTCTCGATGGCAATGACGGCCTGGGCGGCGAAGTTCTGCAACAGCGCGATCTGCTTGTCGCTGAATGGGCGCACCTCGTCGCGGTTCAGCGTGAAGCCGCCGATCAGTTCACCCTCCTTCAGCATGGGCACAGCAAGAACCGTGCGGGCGCCCCCAAGTTCGACGGCTGCCACCGTCATCGGGACGCGCGCCTGAGCGTAGCCCTCGTCTGCGGCAAGATCGGCGATGTGAATGACGGATTTGCCGGCCATGAGGCGGGCGACAAGGTTTGTCGGATTGGCCTTCTCGGCCGCCTCTTGCCGGAGAACCTCAGCGAAGGCCGGTGGCGTATTATGCGACGCCACAAAACGCAAAACGCCGCCCTCCCAGCGGTAGATATTGCCGAATTTGGCGTCGCAGATGCGGACGGCGTTTTCCAGCATGGTTGCAAACACCGGTCCAAGGTCGCCGGGAGAGGAGCTCGATGACGCCTAGCACCTCCGAGGTCGCGGTCTGCTGCTCCAGCGATTCGGTGAGGTCGGCCGTGCGCGCCCGCAATTCGTTGAGTAGCCGCGCGTTCTCGATGGCGATGACCGCCTGCGCGGCGAAGTTTTGGACAAGTTCGATCTGCTTGGCGGCGAAGGGTTTAATCTCCCGCCGGTAGATGCCGAGAAAGCCGATCAGCTCGTTTTCTTTGAGCATCGGCACCAACAGATGCGTGCGAGCGCCGGCGAGTTCGACCATCCTCACGGCTCCCGGATCGCGCTCCTTGTAGGCTGGCTCTTCGGTGAAATCGGGGATGTGCACGATCTGCCGGGTCGCCGTCAGGCGGGTAACCGGCGACCGCGGCCCGTAACGCACAACCGGTTGCTGCTGCCGGGCCTCGGCAAGGGCAGGAGGCATGTTGTGCCTCGCGCCCATGCGGAAGGCGCCATCCTCGTGCAATTGCAAGTTGCCGAAATTCGCGCCGCAAAGACGCGTCGCGTTTGCCAAGACGCTCTCGAACACCGGTTGCAAGTCCCCAGGCGAGGAACTGATGACGCGCAGAACGTCCGCCGTCGCCGTCTGCTGCTCCAGCGACTCGCGCAATTCGTTGAGCAGCCGTGTGTTCTCGATGGCGATCACCGCCTGGGCGGCGAAGTTCTCCAGCAGCGCGATCTGCTTGTCGGTGAACGGGCGGACTTCCTGCCGGTAGACGAAGATGGTGCCGACCAGAGCGTTGTCCTTGAGCATCGGAACGACAACGACGGTTCGTGCCCCGCCTAGTTCGCCCAATGAGACGGCTGCGGGATCGCGGTTCTTGTAGGTTTCTTCCTGCGTGTAGTCGGCAATGTGGAGCGGTTGCTTGGTGGCGGCCACCCGTCCGGCTGCCGATATCGGGCTCGCGTGAAACGAAGGCTCCCGTTGCCGCAGCGCCGCGAAAGCCGGCGGCACGTTATGCATCGCGGTGACGCGGAACATGCCGTCTTCATAAAGCGACAGCACGCCGAAACTCGCCTCGCAAATCCGGACCGCGTTGTCCAGCATGGCATCGAACACCGGCGTGAGCTCGCCGGGCGAAGAACTGATGACCTTCAGCACATCGGCGGTGGCCGTCTGCTGCTCCAGCGACTCGCGCAATTCGTTGAGCAGCCGCGTGTTCTCGATGGCGATCACGGCCTGGGCGGCGAAGTTTTTTACCAACTCGATTTGCTTGTCGGTGAACGGCCGTACCTCCTGGCGAAAGATAGTGATTGCACCGACACACTCGTTTTCTTTCAGCAATGGCACGACGAACAGCGTTCGAGCGCCCGCAAGATCTACCATCGCCACAAATGACGGATCTTTTTCTGTGTAGAGCGGCTCCGCTCTCATGTCGGCGATCTGCACCACTTGCTTGGCTGCAGCGACGCGCGCGAGCGGGTGTCGCGGATCGGGGTTGAGTATTGGCGCGCGCCGCCGGAACTCGGCGTAAGCGTTCGGCACGTTATGCGTCGCCGCCACCGGGAACGCGCCATTGTCGTAAAGATTCAGCGTGCCGAAATTTGCTTCGCAAAGATGCGTCGCATTTGCCAGCATGGTCTGAAACACGGGAGTGAGTTCGCTGGGCGAGCTTGATATGACGCGCAGCACCTCCGATGTCGCCGTCTGCTGTTCCAGCGATTCAGTCAGATCGTCGGTGCGCTGGCGCAGTTCGTTAAGGAGCCGCGTGTTCTCGATGGCGATCACCGCCTGGGCGGCGAAGTTCTGCACCAGCGCGATCTGCTTGTCGGTAAACGGCCGTACCTCCTGGCGATAGATGGTGATAGCGCCGACCAGCGTATCATCCTTGAGCATGGGTACGATGACGATGGATCGCGCGCCGGCGAGCCGGGCCGACACGTCGGGGACGGTTTCGGCGGCAAGGTCGGCGGTGTGGCTCGCCTTGTTCGTGCGCATGACGCGATCGAGCTGGGTGCCGGGCCTCGGCTGAAACGGGCCGCGCCGGCCCTGGAATTCGGCGAATTCCGGCGGAGCGCCGACCTGCGCAGCAAAGTGGAAGGCATTGCCATCGTAGCGGTAGAGCGTACCGAACTTCGCCTCGCAAATACGCACTGCGTTCGCCAGCATGGCATCAAACACCGGGGCAAGTTCGCCGGGCGAGGCGCTGATGACGCCCAAGACCTCGGAGGTCGCGGTCTGCTGCTCCAGCGATTCGGTGAGATCGTCGGTGCGCTGGCGCAATTCGTTGAGCAGCCGCGCGTTCTCGATGGCGATGACCGCCTGGGCGGCGAAGTTCGTCAGCAGCTCGATCTGCTTTTCGGTGAACGGCCGCACCTCCTGGCGATAAATGATAATTGCGCCGATGGCTTCGCCGTCTTTGAGCATCGGCACTCCGATCAGCGTTCGCGCGCCGGCAAGCTCGATGGTCGCTTCCCGCAGCTTGTCGCCCTGCTTCGGTGCCGCGGCCAGGTCGCTCACCTGGTAGCGCTCTTTCGTCCGCAACAGCCGGGAGACGCCGACCTCCGGATTGAGGTCCTTGAGCGCGTTTTCGCTGTGCAGAAAGTCGACATAGGCCTGCGGCGCTCCGTATGTGGCGCCAATTTGTAGGCCTTCAGCATCGAGGAGAAAAAGGTTGCCGAATTTGGCACCGCAGATCCGCACCGCGTTTTCCAGCATAGCCTGGAACACCGGCTCCAGCTCGCCGGGCGACGAACTGATGACCCGCAGCACTTCGGAGGTCGCCGTCTGCCGCTCCAGCGACTCGCGTAATTCCTTGAGCAGCCGCGTGTTCTCGATGGCGATCACCGCCTGGGCGGCGAAGTTCCGCACAAACTCAACCTGCTTGTCGGTAAAGGGGCGAACCTCCTGCCGGAAGATGGTGATGGCGCCAATAAGCACATTCTCTTTGAGCATTGGCACAGAAACAATTGATCGCGCGCCCGCGACCCTTGCCGCAGCGCCCGGCGTCGGACTGGCCAAATCGTCGGTAATGCGAACAACGTCTTTTGTCCGCCACAGGACAGCAATATTGGTTCCCGGTGGCGGTTGATGCGGTCCACGCCGCCGAAGATAATCAGCAAATTTTCGCGGCGTGCCGACATCGGCCGCGAAGTGAAATGCCTCGCCGTCAAAGCGATACAGTATTCCGAACTTGGCTTCGCAGATACGAGTCGCGCTCTCTAGCATCGCTTGGAATACTGGCTCCAGTTCGCCGGGCGAAGAGCTGATGACTTTGAGAACCTCGGACGTTGCTGTCTGCTGCTCCAGCGACTCGCTGAGGTCGGCCGTGCGGTGGCGTAATTCATTGAGCAGCCGCGCGTTCTCGATGGCGATGACGGCCTGGGCTGCGAAGTTCGTCAGCAATTCGATCTGCTTGTCGGTGAACGGCCGAACCTCCCGGCGCCAGATGGCGAGAACGCCAACCAACGCTCCATCCCGCAGCATCGGCACGCCGACGAAGGATCGTCCGCCGCCGAGTTTGACTGCGCGGTTGAAAGCGGCTTCGGCGCCGATATCGGCGCTGTAGCACACCTGCATGCTCAGCATGACGCGCTCAAGCGTGCTGCCGCGGACCGGTAGAAACGGCCCGCGCGAGCGCACGAATTTGTCGTATTGCGGCGGCGCGCCGACATGCACCGGCGAGTGGAACTCCTTGCCGTCGAAGCGGAATGCCGTGCCGAACTTGGCCTCGCAGATGCGCGTGGCGTTCTCCAGGATGGCCTTAAACACCCCGTCCAATTCGCCCGGCGACGAACTGATGATGCGCAGCACCTCGGCCGTGGCTTTCTGCTGTTCCAGCGCCTCGTTCAGCTCCTGCGTCAGACGGTCGAGCTTGTCCTGCAGGCTGGCAGTTGAGGGCACGCGCGTGGCCTTGGCCTTGCCCTTAAGCTTGGACTTGACCTCGCCCTTGGACTTTGCCCTCGACTCTGGCGCGTTGCGGCGCGCGCGGCTTGCGGTCTTGCCGCGCCGTTTAATTGCCGCTTTGCTGCCTTTTGTGCCGAGCCGTTTCATGGCGTCCGCTGGCCATCGATCCCGCCGATGATACGCAATACGGCGAGTTCCCGCCACGGCGCCGCGCTGCACACAAACGAGAGGCCCCGGCTTTACGCCGGGGCCCCATGACGGCCGAACGGCGCCGGGCTGCCGCCGCGGCCACGATTTGCCGGCCTACTGCACGATCTCGCCGTGCAGCGCCAGATCGAGACCGTCGCGCTCGACGTCTTCGCTCACCCGCAGCCCGATGGTGAGATCGACGATCTTGAGGATGATCAGCGTCACGATGGCGTCGTAGATGAAGACGCAGCCGACGCCGATGCATTGATTGACGACCTGACCGAGATTGCCCTCGAGCGCGCCGGCGGTGCCGCCATAGGCGGCGACGGCGAACACGCCGGTGAGGATCGCGCCGGCCGCGCCGCCGACCGCATGCACGCCGAAGGTATCGAGCGCATCGTCGTAGCCGAAGAAGTGCTTGAGCCCGGTGCAGCCCCAATAGCAAAGGATGCCGGCGGCGATGCCGATGCAGAACGCGCCAGCCGGGCCGACGAAGCCCGATGCCGGCGTGATGGCGACGAGTCCGGCCACCGCACCCGAGCAGATGCCGATCACGGTCGGCTTGCCGCGCATCATCCACTCGACCAGCATCCAGGTGAAGCCGGCGGTCGCGGTGGCGATGTGGGTTACCGCCATCGCCATGCCCGCCTGCATGCCGGCGCTCACCGCCGAGCCGGCATTGAAGCCGAACCAGCCGACCCACAACAGCGAAGCCCCGATCATCGTATAGACCATGTTGTGCGGCGGCCCCTTGTCCTTGCGGGGCCCCAGCATCAAAGCGGCCATCAATCCGGCGGTGCCGGAATTGACGTGCACCACGGTGCCGCCGGCGAAATCGAGCACGTGGAATTTCGCGTCGGGATTGGCGCTGTTGAAAATGCCGTCGGGTCCCCACACCCAATGCGCGATCGGCGAATAGACGAAGATCGCCCACAGCCCGATGAACCACAGCATCGCCGAGAATTTCATGCGCTCCGCGAATGAACCCGCGATCAACGCCGCGGTGATGATCGCGAAGGTGAGCTGGAACATCGAGTAGACGGTCTCCGGGATGGTCGGCGCCAGCGGATTGGGCGTGCCGATGTTTTGCGCGCCCCCGCCCTTGAAGGTGTTGCTGACGATGCCTTGCAGGAATGCACGATCGAGCCCGCCGATGAGCGGCGAGCCGGCGCGGAACGCGAGGCTGTAGGTGCAGAAAAACCAGAGAATGCTGATCAGGCAGGTGATGGCAAAGCTCGTCATGATGGTGTCGCCGACATTCTTCTTGCGCACCATGCCGCCGTAGAACAACGCCAGGCCGGGAATGGTCATCATCAGCACAATGGCCATCGAGGTCAGCATCCAGGCGGTGTCGCCCGAATTGGGCGTGCAATCCTCGGTGATCTTGACGCCGTCGCAGGCCTGAGGCGCCGACGCCATCGTCGCCGCGGGAGCCGCCGCGGGAGCTGGTGCGGCCGGGGCCATCGCGGACGGCGCTGGTGGCGGGGCCATCGCGGATGGCGCAGGAGGCGGCGCCATCGTGGATGGAGCGGGTGCCGGTGCGGCGGGGCCCGCCGGCGCAGGCTGATCTTGGGCAATGGAGGCGGTCGGCAGGCCCAAGGCGACTGCGCAAAGCAACGCTGCGGCGTGAGCGAGCAGGCGCACGCGGCAAAATCTCTTCAACGTCATAAGTTCACTCCTGTCGGTGAGATGGAGGCGAGGCTTGGCTAAAGCGCCGCGGTATCGGTCTCGCCGGTGCGGATGCGAACGGCGTGGTCGAGGTTGCAGACGAAGATCTTGCCGTCCCCGATCTGTCCGGTCTTGGCCGCGGCCGCAATCGTATCGATCACCTTATCGGCCTGATCGGCCGGGCAGGCGATCTCCAGCTTGATTTTCGGCAAGAAACTCACGGCGTATTCGGCGCCACGGTAGATTTCGGTGTGGCCCTTCTGCCGGCCGTAGCCCTTAACCTCGGTGACGGTGAGCCCTTGCACGCCGATCCGGGTGAGCGCGTCGCGGACTTCGTCGAGCTTGAACGGTTTGATGATCGCCGTGACGATTTTCATCAATTCTCCCCCTGTCCGTCCCTCACGACGATCGCGACCGGCCGCGAAGCGGCGCCGGCGCGCTGGCAAATGCGGCCGCGTCAGTGCAGGCTTGGAATCAAACGGCGTGCCAACTGCGAAAAGCAGCCCTAACGCCATGACAGCAAACCTGATTCGCAGGTCGCGCCAGCGCCGTGAAGGGGCCGCCGACTCTCGACTCTATGGATGCTGGGCAAGGAGCGAACGCCATGCACAGTGATCATGCATAATAATTAGGCAGAACGCCGCCGCGATGACTGGCTGATTTGCCGGCAGTCGAATCGGCCGGCGCGGCCGGCGCCCCCCTCACAGGGCGTCGGCGTCAGTTTCGCCGGTGCGGATGCGCACCGCCTGCTCGATCGGCGTGACGAAGATTTTGCCGTCGCCGATCTGCCCGGTCTTGGCTGCCGTGGCGATCGCTTCCATCACGCTGTCGGCATGGTCGGCGGCGACTGCGACATCAATGCGAATCTTCGGCAGAAAATTCACGGCATATTCGGCGCCGCGATAGATTTCGGTATGGCCCTTCTGCCGGCCATAACCCTTGACCTCGGTGACAGTCATGCCGTGCACGCCGATGGCGAGGAGGGCGTCGCGCACTTCGTCGAGCTTGAACGGCTTGATGATGGCGGTGATGAGCTTCATGGCGAACACGCGGCAAGCGAGGAATCGGCGCGCCGCACCATAGCGGAACCGGAGCCGGGATTTAAGCGGCTTGCCGGTTCGTTTTCAGAGATCGCCTCGCTAGTGCAGCGTTTCCGAAGTTCGAATCATACTGCACGTCATTCCGGGACGGCCCGCAGGGCCGGGCCCGGAATCCATAATCCCGATCCGTGGTTATGGATTCCGGGCTCGCCGCTGCGCGGCGCCCCGGAATGACGAGATGGTTGGGCGTTAAGCTGCAACTGACAAGTTTCATGGAATCGGTCGTCTAGTGACTGCCGCCGTATTCCGTGCCGCCGCTGCCGGCAAACAATCGTCTCGCGAACGTCAGGTTCCGAGTTCGAAGCCGGCGTCGCAAACTTCACACTAAAGAGCGAGCAGCGCGCGATCGAACGACGTTCAAGGCCGCTTGGTTTTCCGCTCGCGCGCCGCGATTGCAGTCAATCCAGCCACGCCGGCGGCGGGCAGGCCGAGCAGCACCGCGATCGCAAGCGGCGCACCTGCATCCCCGGAGACGGCACCCAGCGACTGCGCCCGCGCCACGCCGATCGTCACGGCGGTTGCGGCAATGATGAGCGAAACGGCAAGCCCGACGGTGGCGATGAGTTCGACGCCGGCGTTGCGCCGCGTCGACAGTTTCTGTTCGAAAGCGGGAGACGCAAAACCGACCTTCCCGGTCAGCTCTGTCATGAGAGGCATCCTTCGCGAATCACTTTGCATGACCGCAAGATCGCCGCCGATGCCGGCACCGGTTCGGCGAGACTGGGGCGAAGCTATTGACGAATAAAGGCAAATTCGTGTTTTAGGTTAACAGGAGGTTAACGCCACGGGCCCCCCGGCAATAAACCTGAAGTGTGGCTTTGCGGCCACGGTCGCCGGTGCAGGATCGCAGCAGATAGCGCGCCGCGGAGCAGCGAGCGCAACAAACAAACAAATGCAGTTGATGCGGATTTGGCGCCGTACAGGTTGCGCGCGTGCGTCCGCGCGACCCTCAAACGGCCGACATGGCAGTCGCCGGATCAAAATCCATCGTCATGTGGCGCGGCTGTGCGGCGACGCGCGCAAGCCACGCGCGCACCGCCGGAAACGCAGCCAAATCATAGCCGCACAGATGCGCCGCGTGGGTGTAAGCATACAGCGCTATATCGGCGATGGTGTAGCGGTCGGCGGCGAAGTAGTGGTGCAGCGCCAGATGCTTCTCCATCACCGCAAGCGCGCGATGGCCGTGTTCCATCCAGTCGTCGATGGCGTGCTGTTGCAGCTCGCGGCCGCCCTTGACCAGTGTGAGCCAGAAATACGCGGCGCCGAGGTTGGGTTCTAGGCTGTGCTGCTCGAAGAACATCCATTGCAGCGCGTCGGCCCGGTCGAAACGGTCTTCGGGCGCCAGCGGTGAGCCGCCGGCGAGATACCACAGGATGGCGTTGGACTCGGCAAGATAGCGGCTCGGCTCGACTTCAAGCAGCGGCACCTGGCCGTTCGGATTCTTGGCCAGAAATTCTGGGGTGTGGCTTTCGCCCTTGAGGATGTCGATCTCGATCAGCCGGTAGGGAATTTCGAGCTGCGCCAGCGCCAGCCGCACCTTGTAGCTGTTGCCGGAACGCTGCATCGAGTAGAGCGTGAACATAGCCGCTCCGTCACTCCCGCGGCACGATGGAATTTGAATGACGCACTTAATTATTCGAACGCGGCGATGTCGTGACCGCCTGTGCCGCCTGTGCCGCTCGTAGCGCTCGCCATTGTAGCAGATGCGCCGGTCGACGCCATCGGCAAGCGGCGGTCGAGTTCCGCCCGCCGCATCAGCAGGACGAACGCCGTCAGCATGGCGGGGACCCCAAGCGGGATCAGCGTTGCATGCGCGAACGTCCGCGCCAGGAGCGGCATCAGCCACAGCGCCGCAAGCGCCGACTTCTCCCAGGCGCGGAAGCCGCGCTTGAGGCCGTCGACGGCAAAGAACGCAATCGCCGGCGCCAGCACCATCATGTCATAGTCGAGCGTATAAGGCGTTGCGAGAATCGTCGCCAGGCACAGTGAAGCGGACTTTTGCGCCGGCGATGCCGCGCTGCGCCACACCCGGACGATGGCGCCGCCGACCGCGATCGTTACCGTGGCCTGCAAGGCGTAGGCGAGAGCAATCGACGCGCCCCACATCCGCGCCCAAGAAAACACGCTTTGGATTTTGTACCAGCCGGTGTCGCCGTGTTCGAGCACTACGCTGCGGGAGAATTTGGTCGAAAGCAGAAACGCATGCCAAACCTCCGGGCCGAAGGCGGCCGTCGTCACCGCCGTCAGCGCGGCCACAGTCGCAGCCGCAGCGGCAAAACTTCGCCAGCGCCTGCCGGCCGCAAGCGCGATCGGGATCAGCAAGCCGAATTGCGGTTTGTAGATCAGAAGTCCGAACAGGATGCCGGCAAGAATCGGCCGGCGCTCGAGCAGCACCAGCGCGCCGCCGAGCAGGGCGGCGGTGAGAAAACCGTTCTGGCCGTGACCGATATTGATCAGCACCGCAGGAAAAGCGAGCGCAAGGAGGAGCCAATCCGCCGTCATTCCGGAGGCCGCGGAGCGGCTGTCCGGAATCCATAACCGCCGTCCTGAGTGGCTGGTCTCTGGCGCCAGTCCTGCGATTGCTGTGGCTATGGATTTCGGGTTCCCGCTGCGCGGGTCCCGGAATGACGAAGCGACAATTGCCCAGATCGCCAGCAGATAAAACGCAAACGTGGTGGCCTGCCAAACCGCGAGCGCAAGCCCGTAGGGCAGTTTCGCCAAGGCGGCGGCAACGAAAAGAAAGTATGGCGGATAGTGCCAGCCGTAGAACGGTGTCTTCGCACCGAAGATCGCCTGCTCGCGCGCATATTGTTGCGGCGGATCGAACGGCGCATTGGGCTTGACGTTCGAGCACGTAGGTGCCGGCGGCATAGACGTTGGAGAAATCGGTCCCGAGCGGCCGACCTTGGCGGTCCACCCCGCCATGCGCAGTTGCGACGAGAAACAGAAAGCCGAAGCTCGAAGCGATGACGAGCACGATCGCGACCAACCGGATGCGCTCCGGCGTGAGCCAGTCGCCGTTACGCAGTAGCTCGCGCGGCCGATCCATCGCGGTTCCTTTCGGGTGGATTAGGCCAGCCGAGACTTAACGGAGCGTTGCAGCCTCGCAACGCGCTCTCGATGCGTCAGCGAAGCGGGCTGAGGACGAGCTTTGCACTTGCGCGGACGCCAGCACCGCTTTACGAAGCTCGCGCTTTGCGCCCAGCCGCACAATCGGAGACTCGCCATGGGCTTTCTCGCGGACCGCACTTTGCGCATCAAGCCGTCGGCCACCATGGCCGTGACGGATAAGGCGCGCGCGCTCAAGGCTGCCGGCCGCGATGTCATCGGGCTTGGCGCCGGCGAGCCCGACTTCGACACGCCCGACAACATCAAGGAGGCGGCGATCAGGGCGATCCGCGAGGGCAGGGCGTCGAAGTACACCGCCGTGGAAGGCATTCCCGAGCTCAAGGCCGCAATCGTGCGCAAGTTCAAGCGCGAGAACAAGCTCGACTACAAGCCGTCGCAGATCATCGTCTCTACCGGCGGCAAGCAGGTGCTGTTCAACGCCTTTCTTGCCACGCTCAATCCCGGCGACGAGGTGATCATCCCGGCGCCTTACTGGGTCAGCTATCCGGATATGGTGCTCATCGCCGGCGGCGAGCCGGTGCCGGTCGAAACGCGGATGGCGGACGGATTCAAGATGCGGCCCGAGGCGCTGGAACGCGCGATCACAGCGAAGACCAAGTGGCTGCTGTTCAACTCGCCGTCGAACCCGACCGGCGCCGCCTATACGCGCGACGAATTGGAGGCGATCACCGCTGTGCTCGTGCGCCATCCCCATGTCTGGGTGATGAGCGACGACATGTACGAGCATCTCGTCTATGACGATTTCGTCTTCTCAACCCCGGCCGAAATCGAGCCTTCGCTCTATCCACGCACGCTGACCGTCAACGGCGTATCCAAGGCCTATTGCATGACCGGCTGGCGCATCGGCTATGCCGGCGGCCCCGAGCCGCTGATCGCGGCGATGGCGATGATCCAGTCGCAATCGACCTCTAATGCGACGGCAGTGTCGCAGTGGGCATCGGTCGAGGCGCTCGACGGGCCGCAGGATTTCATCGTCAAGCACAACGGGATTTTCAAGGAGCGGCGCGACCTCTGCGTCTCCATGCTGAACCAGGCCAGGGGCATCCAGTGCCCGAAGCCGGAAGGCGCGTTCTATGTCTATCCATCCTGTGCCGACACCATCGGCAAGACCGCGCCCACCGGCAAGAAACTTGCGACGGACGAGGATTTCGTCACCGAACTGTTGGAGGCCGAGGGCGTTGCGGTGGTGCAAGGCACGGCGTTCGGCGTCGGGCCGGCATTTCGCATCTCTTATGCCACCGCGACCAGCGCGCTGGAGGAAGCCTGCACGCGCATCCAGCGTTTTTGCGGGAATTTGCAATAGCCGTTCCCGCGCTCCGCTGCCGTCCCCGCCCGCCGCAAGAGGCGACGCGGGCTTCATTCTCGCCTACAATCTGCGGCAGGGCCCGATCGGGTGGGCCGGGTGAGGAGAGCACAAATGTTTCGCAAGTCCATCGCGGCGGCTTTGACCGTCGCCGCTGCGCTCGCGGCGTTCTTGGCTTGTCCCGCGAGCGCACAGCCGGCCCGCATCCAGGTCGGCACGCTCAACTGCTCGCTGTCGTCGAGCGTGGGAATGGTGGTCGGTTCACAGCGCAATGTGAGTTGCATCTTTCGATCGGATAATTTCCCCGACGAAAACTATACCGGCAGGATCACACGAATAGGCCTTGACCTCGGTGTGACCAGCGGCGGCGTGATCATCTGGGGGGTCTTTGCCAACACCAATCGCTATGCCGGCATGCTGGCTGGACGCTATGTCGGCGCTACCGCGGAAATGTCGATCGCGGTCGGTCTCGGCGCCAATGTGCTGGTTGGCGGCTCGAACAGCTCGGTGGCGTTGCAGCCGCTCTCGGTTCAGGGCCAGCTCGGCTTCAACATTGCCGCCGGCGCCAGCGAACTGACGCTGCGTTCGGTGCCTTGAATGTGGCGGCCGGCGGGCCGGCCTGCCGGCCGCCCCGCCGCCGCTCGGCGCCCGGCGCCCGGCGCCCGGCGGGCGCAGAATGTCGCGCCCCTTGACCTCCCCCGCCGTCGCCTGAAACCATGGATTCGTCGCTGCCCGGTCCAATCTTGGGGGTCGGCAGCAGGACCAGCGAGTTGGAGCGGGAGGTAGCGATGGCGACAAACGGCAACAACGGCGCACGCGCGAGCGGACCCCGCGCCGTCGCACTGGTTGGTCCGTTCCAAAGCGGCAAGACGACGCTGCTCGAAGCCATTCTCGCCCGCACCGGCGCGATCGCGCGCCAGGGCACGATCGAGGCCGGCAACACTGTCGGCGATGCCAGCAAGGAAGCGCGCGACCATCGCATGAGCGTCGAGCTTACGGTCGCTACCACCAGTTTCATGGGCGATTCCTATACCTTCCTCGATTGCCCGGGGTCGGTCGAGTTTGTTCACGACATGCGCGCAGTGCTGCCGGCAGTCGATGTCGCCGTGATCGTGTGCGAGATGGACGAGAAGAAGGTGCCGCAGCTTCAGCTCATTCTGCGCGAACTGGAAGATCAGAAAATCCCGCGTGTTCTGTTCGTCAACAAGATCGACAAGGCCGATGCCGGCGTGTACGACGTGCTCAAGCTGCTGCAGCCGGCCTCGCGTATTAAGCTGGTGCTGCGGCAAATCCCGACTTTTTCCGGCGATCTCATTTCGGGCTTCGTCGATCTCGCGCTCGAACGCGCCTTCGTCTACAAGGAACACGCCCCCTCACAGGTCGTACCGCTGGAAGGCGACTTGGCCGATCGAGAAAAGACCGCCCGCTTCTCGATGCTGGAGACGCTCGCCGATCACGACGATGAGCTGATGGAGCAGTTGCTCGAAGACATCCAGCCGCCGCGCGACAAGGTGTTCGACGATCTGACGCGCGAACTGCGCGACGGCCTGGTCTGCCCGGTGCTGCTCGGGACGGCGACGCGCGCCAACGGAATATTGCGGCTCATGAAGGCGCTGCGTCACGAGTCGCCGGGCGTTGCGGAGACCGCGAAGCGCCTCGGCGTGAACCAAGCGGGCGACGCGGTCGGCTATGTGCTCAAGACGCTGAACACCGCCCACGGCGGACGCATGTCGATCGTGCGGATGCTGGCTGGCCAGGCCGGCGACGGCACGACCTTCCTCACACCCGACGAAGAAGCCGGCCGCGTCGCCGGCGTGTTCAAGCTCCTCGGTCAAAACAGCGAAAAACGCGGCCCGGCAAGCGTCGGCGAGACTGTCGCATTCGCCAAGCTCGAAAAAGCCAAGACTGGCGATACGCTGACCGCGGGCAAGCAGCCGCATCGGCCGGTCGCCAAGGTCATACCCTATCCGCCGGTGCTCGCCATCGCCGTCTCGGCCAAGGAGCGCAAGGATGACGTCAAGCTCGGCCAGGCGCTGACCAAGCTCGTCGAGGAGGACCCCTCGATCACGATTGTCCACAATCCAGAGACCCATGAGGTGGTGCTGTGGGGCCAGGGCGAGATGCACTTACGCGTCGCCACCGAGCGATTGAGCGACCGCTATGGCGTCGCTATCGAGCGGCGCCAGCCCAGCGTCGGCTACCGCGAGACCATCCGCAAGGGGATCCAGCAGCGCGGCCGCCACAAGAAACAGTCGGGCGGCCACGGCCAGTACGGCGACGTCGTGCTCGACATCAAGCCGCTGCCGCGCGGCTCGGGCTTCAGCTTCGAGGAAAAAATCAGCGGCGGCGTAGTGCCGCGCAACTATATCCCGTCCGTCGAGGAAGGCGTCATCGACGCCCTCAAGCAGGGCCCGCTCGGATTTTCGGTCGTCGACCTTACGGTGGCACTGATCGACGGCTCGTATCACACCGTCGATTCCTCGGACATGGCCTTCCGCACCGCCGGCCGCATCGGCGTCGTCGAGGGTTTGCCGCAATGCCAGCCGGTGCTGCTCGAACCGATCGATCTCGTCGAAATCGCATGCCCAAGCGACGCTACAGCGAAAATCAACGCGCTGTTGTCCGGCCGCCGCGGCCAGATCCTCGGTTTCGACACGCGCGAAGGCTGGGCAGGCTGGGACGTAGTGCGCGCCATGATGCCGGAGGCCGAGATCGGCGACCTCATCGTCGAGATCCGCTCGGCCACCGCCGGCGCCGGCACCTTCACCTTCAAATTCGACCACATGGCCGAATTGACCGGTCGCACCGCCGACCAGATCATCGCCGCCCGTCGCGCCGCGGAGTAACGCGGCAATCGTCAGTCCGTCACTGGCCGCAGCGCGCGCTGCCGGGCCGGGTGGACGAGCGGCTTCCTAACAAGACATGCCGATCGGCTGCTAAAAATGCGGTGTCGAACATAACCGGCCGCAAAGCATGTTTCGCCGCGGTATGGCCGCATTAACCTGGCCGCCGGTCTTTGTCGGTCATAATGCGCTGCAGATGGGGCAGGGCCGGCGCTGCGTCGCCGACCTCTGTCGTGGATCGCCATGCTGCAGACGCTGCGCAATTTGTTTGGTGCCAAAAAGGACGAGCCCGATACCGGCGGCAAGGTGACGCTCGCCGATGTGCTGCGGCGCAACTGGTTCGAGCTGTGGTATCAGCCCAAGATCGACCTGCGGGCAAAGCGGCTCGTCGGTGCCGAAGCGTTGGTGCGCGCCCGCCGTCCCGACGGCAGCCTGATCGGTCCGGGCCAGTTTCTGCCGGGCGCCAGCGAGGCCGCCATGCTTGCTCTGACCGAGCGCGTCATCCTCACCGCTTTGCGCGATTACGAGGACTATGCGGCGCAGGGCGCCTCGCTGAAGCTCTCGGTCAACGTCCCCGCCTCCGCCTTCGTCAAGCTGCCGATTGCGCAGATGCTGCGCGAGGAGCGCCCCTCGGCAGGCAATTGGCCGGGCCTCATTCTCGAAGTCACCGAGGATGAGGCCATGAAGGATCTGAAGATCGCCAACGAAGTCGCCGACGAACTGCGTGCGCTCAACTGCTCGCTCGCGCTCGACGATTTCGGCGCCGGCTATTCGTCGCTGGCGCGGCTGCGGCAATTGCCGTTCAGCGAGCTCAAGATCGACCGCTCCTACGTCACCGATTGCCACCTCGACCGCACCAATGCCGGATTGTGCGAAACCATCATCGAACTCGCCAAACGCTTCGAGCTGAAAACCGTGGCCGAGGGCATCGAAACCACCCACGAGAGCCACAAGCTGCAAGGCATCGGCTGCGACATCGGCCAGGGCTATCTGTTCGCCAAGCCGATGGCGAAGGCCACGTTCGTCGCCCTGCTCGGCAAGCGCATGGTGGGCGCGCCGAAGCGGCCCAACAAGCCGCGCACGGCGGCGGCGGTGCTGCGCGGATTGTTCGCCGAGACGTAGGCGTTCCCCTCCCGCTTGTGGGGAGGGGTCAGGGTGGGGGTGGCGAGGCAGAACGCCGTCCTAGACCGATTTTCCCAGTAATTCTAATCTTCGCATCGGAAGGCCAAGTGCAGCCGACAACGTCTGCGCGTCACCTCCCGACCCCCACCCCTTCCCCTCCACACGAGGGGGAGGGGAAAATAAACGGAGCATCGTCCATGCCAGCCTACTGGGTCGCGCGGTCGAAGATAAACGATCCGGTCGAATACAAAAAATATACCGATCTGGTGCCGGCCATCATCGCCAGATACGGCGGCAAAGTGCTGGCGCGCGGCGGGCGCTTTCAGATCATGGAGGGGCCGCAAAAATTTCACCGCTTCGTGGTGATCGAGTTTCCAACCTTCGAGCAGGGCGTCGCCTGCTTTCAATCCGACGAATACAACAAAGCCGCCGCGTTCCGGCGCAACAACGGCGCCGGCGAAGTCGAGACCATCATGGTCGACGGCGGGGAGGCGACGAAGTAACGCCGTCATTCCGGGACGCGGGCGCAGCCCGCGGACCCGGAATCCATATCCGCTGGCGGTGCAGGATTGGCTCCGATTGCGACTATGGATTCCGGGCTCGCGCTTCGCGCGCCCCGGAATGACAAAGCGTCACGCCGCCGCGCGCGGCTCGCCGCCTGCGCCGCCGCCGGGCGGCGGTACCGGCAGCCCGTCGGCCGAATATTCGTTGAGCTTGTTGCGCAAGGTTCGGATCGAGATGCCGAGCACGTTGGCGGCGTGGGTGCGGTTGCCGAGACAGTGTTTGAGCGTTTCCAGGATGAGATCGCGCTCGACCTCGGCGACGGTGCGGCCGACCAGCGCGCGCGAGACCTGCTCGGCGGCAAGCGCAGCGTGTACGACCGTATCGGCGCTGCGCTGCTGATCGAGGCGGGCGCCGTCGGGGGCGAGGATCGCCTCGGCGCCGATCTCGGCGCCGCTCGCCATCAGCACGGCGCGGTGCATGGTGTTTTCCAGTTCGCGCACGTTGCCGGGCCAATAATTGATCGCCAGCGTGCGCCGCGCCTCGACCGACAGCGGTCGCGCCGGCACGCCGTTCAGAGCCGCATATTTCTTCACAAAATAGTCGGCGAGTTCCGGTACGTCCGCCGGCCGCTCGCGCAGCGGCGGGATTTTCAGGTTCACCACGTTGAGGCGGAACAGCAGATCCTCGCGGAAGCTGCCGTCGCGCACGGCTTGCGCGAGGTTGCGGTTCGAGGTGGCGATGATGCGGATGTCGATCGGCACGGGCCGCGTGCCGCCGACGCGGTCGATGACGCGCTCCTGGATGGCGCGCAGCAGTTTCGCCTGCAGCCGCACGTCCATTTCGGAAATCTCGTCGAGCAAGAGCGTCGAGCCGTTCGCCTCTTCAAATTTGCCGATGCGGCGTGCAACGGCGCCGGTGAACGCACCCTTTTCGTGGCCGAACAACTCGGATTCAAGAAGCGATTCCGGCACTGCCGCGCAGTTCACGCAGATCAAAGGTTTTTTGGCGCGGCCGGAGCGGGCGTGGACGTGGCGGGCGAGAACCTCCTTACCGGTGCCCGAATCGCCGGTGATCAGCACCGACGCCTCGCTTGGCGCGACCTGCTGGGCCAGCTTGACAACGCGCGCCATGGCGTCGTCGCGAAAGATCAGTTCGCGGCTGTCGTCGGCGACGGCGGCGAGCACGGCGGCGATCAATTCCGCATCGGGCGGCAGCGGAATGTATTCCTTGGCGCCGGCGTGGATCGCGGCGACCGCGGCGCGCGCATCGGTCGCGATGCCGCAGGCGACGATCGGCGCATGAATGCGCTCGGCGTCGAGCATGGCGACGAGATTGCGAATGTCGACGGCGACCTCGACCATCAAGAGGTCGGCGCCGCGGCCGGCGCGCAGCACCGCGAGCGCCTGCGCGATGTCGGCGGCGTGCGTGACGGTCGCGCCCTTGTCCATTGCCAGCTTGGTCGCACTTGTGAGCTGGCCGTTGAGCGTGCCGATGATCAAAAGCCGCATGACTTAGTTCCCTTCTTCATTTTCATTCGCGGCGGATCAACAGCGAGTAGCCAATGGCGAATAACAGAGAGCGGCGAACGGTGTCTTTCGTCCTTATTGCCGATTTGCCATTCGCCATTCGCGATCTCGCTATTCCACCTTTCCCCGCTCACCCATTACGACCGGTCCGCCCGGATGATCTCAGTCATCGTCACGCCGAGCTTGTCTTCGACCAGCACGACCTCGCCGCGGGCGACCAGGCGGTTGTTGACATAAATGTCGATCGCCTCGCCGACCTTGCGGTCGAGTTCGAGCACGGTGCCAGGACCGAGCTTGAGCAGATCGCCGACCTCCATGCGGGCGCGCCCCAGCACCGCCGAGACCTGAACCGGCACGTCGAACACGGCTTCAAGGTCGGCGGCCTCGCGCGTTGTTGGGCCTTCCGGTTCCGCCGCGAGCGACGCGTCGGCTTGCGCTCTGCCGGCTTCGAGGTTGGGCAGCGCGACTTTGCCGTTCTCAGCCATTGTTGATTCTCCCCAGCATCTCTTCGGCCCCGGCGAAGTTGCGACGCGCAGCGATGTATCCCGTGACCGCGGCGCCGATAGCCGCATCGGCTGCAGCCTGGTCGCGGTTGATGCCGCCGTCCGCCCATTCGATCCGGCAGTCGCCGACGGCGATGTCCGGTTGGGCAAGCACGACCAGGCGGCCTTCGACGCCGCGCGCGCGCACGATGTCGTCGAGCTTTTCGCGCGTCATGTCGTAGAGCCCGTTGTTGACCCGCACGGCGATGTGGGGCGAAGCGGTGAGCTGGCGGAAACAATCGCTGGCCAAAGCGGCGATCTCGGCGAAGGGTTCGCGCTCGATCAGCGCCGGCGCCAGTTTCCTGGCCACCGCGACCGCAACCTCGACCGCTTCGCATTCCAGCCGCGTCTCGATCGCCTTGAGCGCGGCACCGGTTTCGGCCAATCCGGCGGCGATGCGCTCGAGGGCTTCGGCGACGCGGCGTTCGGCCGCCGCCTTGGCGTTGTTCTGTCCTTCGCTGTAGCCCCTCGAGCGGGCGGTGGTTTCGGCTTCCGCAAGCTTGAGCTCGTGCTCGGCAAGACCGATCGTCGGCTGGCGGTCGGCGCCGGTTGCGAAATCGATATCGAACATGAATTTGGTCGGTGCGCCCATCGCTACGCTCCCTCGCGGTCATTGCGGCCGGGCGCAGCGAGAACCGCAATCCATAACCATGGCAGGCGCGGCTCATTCGCTGAGCAGACGCCGCCGCATCCTCCGCGATTACGGATTCCGGGCTCGGCCCTTCGGGCTGCCCCGGAGTGACGGATCGTACTATTCTGTTGCGCCATTCGGTTTGCCATCAATAGATCAGCTCTTCCTCGCCGCGGCTCTTGGAGATGACGATCTCCCCCTTGGCGGCGAGGTCCTTGGCGAGATTGACCAGCAGCGCCTGCGCCTCGTCGACTTCGCGCAAGCGTACCGGGCCCATTGCCTGCATATCGTCCATCAGCATCTTGGCGGCGCGTGTCGACATGTTGGAGAGGAAGAACTGGCGCACCAACTCGGCGGCGCCCTTGAGCGCCACTGCGAGCTTGTCCTTTTCGACATGCCGCATCAGCGTCTGCGACGAAGCGGCATCGAGCTTGGTGAGGTCGTCGAACGTGAACATCAGCGTCTTGATGCGTTCGGCGCTCTCGCGGTTCTCCTCTTCCAGCGCGGTGAGAAAGCGGGTCTCGGTCTGACGGTCGAAATTGTTGAAGATTTCGGCCATCACTTCGTGTGCGTCGCGCCGGCGCGTCTGCGACAGGTTCGACATGAATTCGGTGCGCAGCGTCTGCTCGACGCGCTCCAGCACCTCCTTCTGCACCGCCTCCATCCGCAGCATGCGGTTGATCACGTCGAGCGCCAGCTCTTCCGGCAGGATCGCAAGTACGCGGGCGGCGTGTTCGGGGCCGATTTTCGACAGCACGACCGCGACCGTTTGCGGGTATTCGTTCTTCAAGTAATTGGCCAGCATTTCTTCCTGGACGTTGGAGAGCTTTTCCCACATGTTGCGGCCGGCCGGACCGCGGATCTCGTCCATGATGTTGCCGACCCGTTCGGGCGGCAGATATTGCTGGCAGCAACCGCTCGGTGGCATCGTAATTGCCCATCAACGCGCCGGACGCCGACATCAGCGAAACGAATTCGAGCAACAGATTCTCGACCTGCTCGGCTTCGATCGTGCCGACCGTCGACATCACCACCGAAATCTGACGCAGTTCGTCGTCGTCGAGCATGCTCCAGATCTTGGCGCCATGCTGCTCGCCCAGTGCCAGCATGAGCACGGCGACCCGCTCCGGCCCACTGAGCTCGCGCTTGGCGCTGGTCTTGCTGGCGGCGCCGGCGAGGCTTGCCAGTGCGCTCGTGATCTCGCGGCGGGCAACGTCGCTGTCGGCTTTTTCGTCGGTTGCTGCAGCCATGGCGTTGATCAATCAGATGGCGGCGCTTTCGTGCAGCCATTGGCGGATGATGGAAATGGTCTCGCGCGGGTTGCGGTCGGCGATTTCACCGACCTTCTGCACCGATTGAGCGTGCACCTGGCCCTGGATTTGGGCGATGTCGATCATCTTCGAGGTTTCGCTCGGTTGGGGCTTGAAGGCGACGCCGGCGACCGCAGCCGCACCGGCATCCGGCGGCGCCGGCGATGCTCCGCTCGCGGCGGCGGCCGGCGGCAGGGCAGGCACGGCCGCAGCCCAGGCCACAGGGGCGAGGATGCGTTGCACCAGCGGCCGCACCACCATGAGCAGCACGGCGAGGCTGAGCAGTCCCATCACCACCATCTCGATGGCTTGCATGATGTCGGCGGTGCCGAAATGCAGCGCCGATAGGAAGCCGCTCGGTGCGGCGACCGGCTGCGCCGGCGGCGCGGCGAAGCGCAGGTTGACGACGTTCGACCTGGTCGCCGCGTTTGCTGTTGAAGCCGATCGTGGAGCGCACCAGGGCAGCGATCTGATCGATCTCCTCCTTGGTGCGGGGATGATAGACCGCCTCGCCCTTGTTGTTCTTGCCGTAGGTGCCGTCGACCAGCACAGCGACCGAAATGCGATTGATGCGGCCGCCTTCGATGAGTTCGGTCTTGGTCGTCTTCGAAATCTCGTAATTGACGATCTCCTCGGTCTTTCTGGTTTGGTCGCGCGGAGCGGGATTGGCCGCCCCGGCCTGGGTCTGGCCCTGGGCGGCGCCCTCGGGAATTTCGTTGCCGACCGTGACCTCCTTGCCGCCGCCCGAATTCGTGGCGGAACTCTCCTCGCGGGTCTGGCTGGAGCGGACGACGCGGCCGTCCGGATCATACTTGTCGGAGGTCTGGGTGACGCGGTTGTAATCGAAATCGGCGGTGAGCTGGACGCGCGCGTGGCCCGGACCGACTACCGAATTGACGATATCCTCCACCTGCTGGCGCAGCCGCCTTTCAAATGTAATCTGCCGCTCGTCGGCGCCGATATCGCCGCCGTTTGGATCGTCCGACGCGCCGTCAGCCAGCAGGTTGCCGGCCTCGTCGACGATCGAAATGCGCTGCGGTCTCAGCCCGCTTACCGCGGTGGCGACGAGATGACGGATGGCCCGCACTTGGCCCGGTTCGAGCGTGCCGCGCACCCGCACAACGATCGAGGCGGAGGGCTCGACCTTGTCACGCGAGAACAGCGGGCGCTCCGGCAGGACCAAGTGCACGCGGGCGTCCTCCACGCTGTCAAGCGAGCGGATGGTGCGTGCCAGCTCGCCTTCAAGCGCGCGCACGGCATTGATGTTTTCCACAAAGCTCGTGGTGCCGAGCGTTTCCGATTTGTCGAAAATCTCGTAGCCGACCCCGCCGCCTTTCGGCAGCCCGCCTTGGGCGAGGCCCATCCGCAGGCGGGCGACGCGATCCTTGGGCACCATAATGACGTCGCCATTGCCGCGTAGCTCGTACTGGACGCCCTGGCGGTCGAGTTCCTTGACGATCGCGGCAGAGTCCTCCAGCGTCAGGTCGGTGAATAGCGGACGCATCTCCGGCGAGGTCACGCGCAGGATCAGAAAAGCGAAAAAGCCAATCAGGGCGAAAGTGACTGCGCCCATTGCGGCGATGCGCGGGGCGCCGAGCGTCTTGGCAAACTCCACCAGATTTTTCACCGGACTCCACCCTCCACGGCGAGCTTGCGCGGTCGGCAAGATTTGCCCGGTGGATGGTTAGCGCCCGGTTAATGAGATTGAGAAATGCCCGTTCCGCATCGCGTAGGGGTGAAATAGCGAATAGCGAGTCGCGAATGGGGATTTTTCCCCGCCACTCGCCATTACATGCTGTTCGCCGAATCAGAACGCCGGCGCTGCGGCCGGCGTTGACGATTTGGAAAGATCGCTTGCCAGGATATTACTGGCGGTATTGCTGAATGCGGGTCGTGCGCAGGCCGGCGAGTCCGTGCTGGTCGATCGAGTATTGCCAGGACAGGAATTCCTCGACGGTCAAAGTATAGCGGCTGCACGCCTCTTCCAGCGAAAGCAGGCCGCCGCGGACCGCGGCCACGACTTCCGCCTTGCGGCGGATGACCCAACGCTTCGTCCCCGGCGCCGGCAAATCCGCGATCGTCAGGGGGGAACCGTCCGGCCCGATGACGTACTTGACCCTCGGGCGATGAGGTTCGGTCATAATCACTCTCACGTACTCGACAACGCGACAGTCGGCGAGATTAGGCATGGCGACTTAAAATTTGACTAAGCGCATTGCTCGATTGGAGGTTTTTCGCTGCGCCGAGTCTCGACGCAGCGCAGCGACACGTGCGAAACCTGCGGCCAGCCCAGCCATAATCGCTACAGCGACTGGATGAGCTGGCCGATGCTGCTGTTTAGGGCGTCGATGCTGGAGCCGAGGCTGCTCAGGCTGGTAAGGCTGCTCGTGCCATTGCTGCCGACCGATTGGATCGAGCTGATCGGAACGCTCTGCCCGTTGATGCTCAGTGCCGGCGGGCTGCTGCTCATGTCCACGCCGGTCACGGTGCCCTGCACCTGCGTCGAGACGGTGACGGCTTGACCGTTGGCGCCGGTCGCTTTGATCGAAATGGTGTAGGCGCCGTCCGGCCAGATGACGCCGTTAGCGCCCTGGCCGTTCCAGGTGAATGACTGAGTGCCGGCGTTGAGCGCCACGGTGCCGGAATAGGCGGTCTGACCCGTCGAGTTTTCGATCGTGACGGTGCCGGTGCCCGGAGCGGATGCGTTCACGCTCCACGATGCCGGGCTGTTGGTGGCGTTGGAGAGGTTCGCGCTGTCGCCGCTCACCGTGACGGTCGAGCCGACCAGTTGCAGCGCCGCCGTCGCCGCCGTGCTCTGCTGCAGCGTGATCAGCGTTTGCAGGTTGGTGTTCATGTTGACCTGCTGCTCGACCGAAGCGAACTCGACGAGCTGCTGGGTGAATTGATTGGTGTCGAGCGGATCGAGCGGATCCTGATTCTGCAGCTGCGTGGTCAAAAGCTGCAGAAACGTATCGAAATTGCCGGCAAGCTGCTGCGATCCAGCGGTGCCGGCGGCCTGCGCCGTTGTTGCGGTCGAATTGGTCGTCGCCGTTGAGACCGAACTTGTCGTGGTCATGGTTCGCCCTCGCTCAATTGCGCTTCACACGCGGATGTCGATGCCGCTGCCGAGGCTGAGCCGGTAATAGACCGGCGCCGTGTCGAGCGGTGCGGGACTACCTTCGGCGGCCGCGAGCGGCGCCATCTGCGGCTGGCTGCCGCTGCCGCCATGCTGGCCGGCGGATGAGTGATCGCGCAGCGTGAACTGCAGCCCGTTATCGGCGGTCTTCAAGCCGGCCTGTTCCAGCGCGCGTTCAAGCTGAGGCTGCTGGCTCTGCAGGAGCTGCAGCGTATCGGCGCGGTCGACAGTGACGTGCGAGGTCACCAGACCGTTGCCGTCGACGTCGAGCCGCACGTCGATGCGGCCGAGTTCTGGCGGATCGAGCCGGATATCGAACTGGTTGGAGCCGGCCTGGGCACGAGCGGCGATGGTGACTGCAAGCGCCGCTAGGGGAACGGCAGCGGCCGCAGGCGGCGCCGGCGCTGCCGCGTTGTTCGCCGCATTGGCAACGTATATTCCGAAGTTCGGCAGAGCGGTTAGGTTCGGCGCGCCGCCACTGGTATTCTGGGCTGCCGGTAATCCGTGGGCTGCGGGTAATGCCGCGCTTGGGTCGCTGGGCGTTGCGGAATGATCACCGCCTTGGGCGGCCGCCGCAGTTTGCGCCAATACCACGGCAATGTTGTCCGCTTGAGTTTGCTGGGCGGCACCGCCGCCCGCAGCCGCCGCATTGGCTGTGGCGCCTGACGATCCGGGATCGGTCCGGTTGGTAGCGCCAGCGTCGTCGGAGGTTGCGGACTGCTGGCTTGTCACCTTTGCATCCTGCGTCGCGGTCTTCTGATCGCCGCCGGATGCAATCATCAGCGCAGCGCGCGAGCCGTTCGCGACATCGACCGCCGCGCGCGCGCCCGGCGCACTCGCCGCGGCCGGCGCTGCATCGAACGCCGCATTCAGGACAATGGCAGCCGCCACCGGCTGCGATGGCGCGGCCGCTTCCTGGGCCGGGTTGCCAGCCTGCGCCGAGGCGTTGGCTGAGGCGGTCTTGCTACCGTCCTTGCTACCGTCCTTGCTACCGTCCTTGCCGCCGGCGCTCGCCGGCAGCTTCGCTGTTGCTGTCAACGCGTCGGCGCCTGGAACGGCGACATCAAGAGCGTTCGCCGCGACCGCCACCGCCAAAGCGGCAGCCGTCGCATCGGCGGTCGAACTGGGCTGCCCGGCCGGATCGAGCGCTGCCGATGGGCTCGCCGAATCGGTACTCGAGGCGGCACTTGTCCCGCGCGCTCCGCTTGCGCCCGGCGCGTTTGTGACGCTCGGATTTCCGTTTGGATTGCCGGCCGTTTTCGAGCCCGAATTGGTCGCAGCCGAATTATTCGAGTTGCCGCTGTCCGCGGCGCGCGAGCTTGCATTGGTGCCCTGGGCGCTGTTCGTGGCCGAATCTGCGGCCCCTTTCGAGGCCGGCGAACTACCGTTGTCCACCGCAGGCTCCTTTGGCGCTGGCGAGGTCTGCTGAGGCGCCGGCGGCGGAGCGGAAAACGAACTGGCACCGGTCTGGGGCGGCGCGCTGCCGTCAAGAATCTCGGAAAAGCTCAGCGCATCGTTCTCTTGGCTAGGTGCGGAAGCCTGGGCTTGCTGCGAGGCGATCCAGAACGTAGCGCTGCCGTCGGACGTTACACTCGGCGTACTAGGCACGTTGCGCTCCCGGAAACAGGACTCACTCCCGGTTTGGCTGCAACTGCCGAGCCAACCGGGCAAGGCATGGGAAACACACCGAATTTTCAACGAGTTGGTTTTTCCGGCAGCGATCTTGACGGGTTTGGCGCGGGACTACCCGGCAAGTTTTGCCGCCTCGCGGCGGCCGCGCCGGCGGTTGCTGCCGGGTTGCGACGGACGAGTTGCGACGGCCATGGCGGAGCGGGACCGCGCCCCCTATAGTATGGAATATTGGTATGGGCTGTCGGCCCGCTGCTCCCGCGCGGACCGCGGGGCCCGACAGCAAGGGGTACACGCGCCAAGGAATTTGGCCCTCCTCGCCATGATGAACGGACTCGAAATGGAGGGACGGCCCGCCGACACGCGCATCGTCGTCGCCATGTCGGGCGGTGTCGATTCCTCGGTCACCGCGGCGCTGCTCGCGGATGCCGGCTATGATGTCGTTGGCGTTACGCTGCAGCTTTACGATCACGGGGCGGCGATGCACCGCAAGGGCGCCTGCTGCGCCGGGCGCGACATTGCCGACGCCCGTAGTGTCGCGGAGCGGATCGGCATCCCGCATTACGTGCTCGATTACGAGAGCCGCTTCAAGGAGGCGGTCATCGACCGCTTTGCGGAGAGCTACCTCGCCGGCGAGACGCCGGTGCCGTGCGTGGAATGCAACCAGTTGATCAAGTTCCGCGATCTCTTGGCGACCGCGCGCGAACTCGGTGCCCGGTTCCTGGCGACCGGCCATTACGTCGCGTCGCGGGTCTTGCCGGGCGGCGGCCGCGCATTGTTTCGCGCCCGTGAAGCCGAGCGCGACCAGAGCTATTTTTTGTTCGCCACCACGCACGCGCAACTCGAGCACCTGCGCTTTCCGCTGGGCGAGCGCACCAAGGCGGAAACGCGCGAACTGGCGCGCCGCTTCGGTCTTGCGGTCGCCGACAAGCAGGACAGCCAGGACATCTGCTTCGTGCCGACCGGCCATTATGCCGAAGTCATCGAGCGGCTGCGGCCGGGCGCGGCCAGCCCCGGCGACATTGTCGACCTCGATGGCCGCGTGCTTGGCCGTCATCACGGCATCATCCATTTCACCGTCGGCCAGCGCCGCGGCCTCGGCATCGCCACCGGCTCGCCGCTCTATGTGGTGCGGCTTGACGCCGCCGCCCGCCGGGTCGTCGTCGGTCCGCGCGCGGCGCTGCGCACCAGCCGCATTCGTCTGCGCGAGGTGAATTGGCTCGGAGACGGTTCGATCGAAGAGGCCATGAAGATGCGGCCAGAAGTGTTCGTCAAAGTGCGCTCGACGCGGGCGCCGCAGCCGGCCTGGCTGCGTGGTGGCGGCGATGCCGGCATCGAAATCGAACTGATCGCCGGCGAAGACGGCGTTTCGCCTGGCCAGGCCTGTGCCTTCTACGACGCGGCTGAAGGCCAGGCCCGCGTGCTCGGCGGCGGCTTCATCGCAAGTACGGTTGCAGCCCGGACGGCGCAGCGCGCCGACGCGGCAAGCGCTGCCGCCCGTTGACGCGACCGTCAAACCACCAGCGTTGAGGTGACGGGCGCGACGCGATGGGGGCGGAGTTCGACAACGCAACAGTCGCCAAGGCCTATGCGCGCTGGGCGCCGATCTACGATTTCGTGTTCGGCTCGGTTTTCGAGCGCGGGCGCAAGGCGGCGATTGCGGCGGCTGAACGGATCGGCGGCCGCATCCTCGAAGTCGGCGTCGGCACCGGCCTGTCGCTCCCGGATTACGCCTGGACCAGCCACGTTGTCGGCGTCGATCTGTCGGAGCCGATGCTGCGTAAGGCCAAGGCGCGGGTTGCCGAACACCGGCTCACCAATATCGACGGCCTCGCGGTGATGGACGCGCGGCATCTCGGCTTTGAGACGGTGGTGTTCGATGTCGTGGTGGCGCAATACGTCATCACTGCGGTGCCTGATCCGGAAGCCACGCTCGACGAGTTTGCGCGCGTGCTCAAGCCCGGCGGCGAAATCATCCTGGTCAACCATCTCGGCGCCGAAGCGGGCTTGCGCGCAGTCCTGGAGCGCGCCTTTGCGCCGCTGGCGCGCCGGCTCGGCTGGCAGCCGGAACTGCGCTTCGAGCGGCTCGCACGATGGGCGGAGCGTCATGGCGGCGTGGCGCTCGTCGAGCGCCGCCGGGTTCCGCCGCTCGGCCATTTTTCGTTGATCCGGTTTGCGCGGCGGCCGACCGGAGCAAAATCTGGCCTCTTGGAAAGGCGGCCGAATTAGCCTAAATCTCGCCTCGCCGGAGTTGATGACGAAACGTCCCCCGGCTCCATCTTGCGATGGCGGAGTAGCTCAGACTGGTTAGAGCAGCGGAATCATAATCCGTGTGTCGGCGGTTCAAATCCGTCCTCCGCTACCAACCTAAGTCATTCCCTGCCTTAGAATTTTCTGGTCCGCAAACGTTCCTGGGGCGTCAGGTTTGACAGTTTTTTCAGTCCGGTTTGACAGTTTTTGTTCGCCTCCTGTTCAATTCAGCATCGAAAGACGCTACCACTCCACGCATCTTCGGTTTGAGATCCGCGCCTTGGGCGTAGTGCCTCGCCATCTCAATCGTTTTCTGGCCGAGCGCGTCGGCAATTGTTCGCTCGTCAAAGCCAGCCTCTCGTAAGATCACAGCGACGGTGTGCCGTAGGCCGTAGAGCGTGAGTCCTGGTTGAATCGAGGCCGCCGCCTCCAGTCTGATTCGCAAAGTCCGCCACGAGGCCCGAAAGCCACTCTCGGTCCAGGGCTTACCGTTCGAGTTGGCACACAACGTGATTGCGCTGTGAACGGGAGCTTCGGCTAAAATCGTCATCAACTCCGCTGGCGCTGGCCAGAACGCGGGTCCGCCGGTCTTGGAACGACGAGTCGTTATTTCGCCGTCACGATAGAAGGAGCGGGCTAAGTTCAATGCATCCTTGGGGCCGAGGCCGGTGAACATCATCAGCGCGATGGCTGGCTTCATATGGGCGGGAGCAGCATCAAGAACTGCGTGACGCTCATCGTCGCTCCATGGCCGATTGGGTTGCGGCGCTTCTCTTCGGCGCGGGATGTTTTTCACGTCCTTGGCTGGGTTGCGATCCAAGTAGCCACGCTCTGCTCCCCACCCGAAGACGATTGAAAGCACTGCCTTTACGTAATTGGCGAACCGTCGTCCGCGTCCGGTTGCTTTGTCTCGAATCCGCACAACAAGAGGACGATTAAATCTAATTAAAGGCGTGTCGGCAATCGGCCTCAAATAGTCGAAGACGCGCTGGTAATCTTGACGAGTGCGCTCGGCAAGTCGTGTAAAAGCATCGTGCTTTCGATATTCCGTGATGAGCAACCCCAGCGTCCCTGGCTTCGAGACGGCATCAACCTTCATAAGCGCAACCAAGCGAGCACATTCCGCAAGGAATTCGGCTGAACCAATTGGTGCTTTCCCGAGGTCGATAGGCGTGCCCGACGCCCGGTGATAGCATCTGGGCTTGCCATGTCGGTCAACAAAAATCTTGAACCCCATCACACGGACTCGGGTCATTCGGCGAGCCTTTCAATGATGTCATCGATACCGAAGTGGCCATTGCTCACCTTTAGCGCATCGAGCCACTCGTCCAGGTCACGAACATCGTATCGAATGTCGCCGTTCTGGAATTTAACCGGGCTCACTGGACACTCAGCTAGAAATTGCTTGAGTGGTCGACCGCAATGCTCTGCGGCTTCGGCTTTCGTAAGCATACGCTTCGGAATCGTTACAACGTGAATCGTAGCCTGTGCCATCACGCATCCTTCGCCTTGTTGTCCTCCGCCAGCATCGCCGCACTTTTCGTCCACACCTCCACATACAATTGCGAGATGGGCACCAGGAGTAACGGGTGAGCGAAGAACCGCTCCCGCATGTTTCGACCAGATGAAAAGTCCGGCCAGCCGTCCTTACCTCCGGGGATGACTTCGGCGTCGTAACACTCCTTCGACCACGTCACCGCCAAAAACGCTGGCACCATCGGGTGCCCCTCAGCCAACGCCCTGGCCCACTGCTGCATCCACATCCCTTTTCGGGCCAAGCGATCAGCGAGCCGGGCGATTTCGGCGGCGTCGGCCAGCGGCATCTTTCCGTGCCGCGCCGAGTCAATCATTGTTCGGCCGCGCCAAGCGTTCGAGCGCCGGAACATCCTGGCTCCTCTGCCTCTTCCACTGACGACCACATCGACAGAGATAAGGCCTCGGTTGATCAAGTTGTTCGCCGTAACCACGTCGAGACTGGCTACCGAGCAGTATTGGCGCAAGGTCAGAACCGGCGCGTCGTAGTCCAATTCATTTTTCACCACTGGTCGCTATCCGTTAGTTCAAGGTAAACATTTCGATTGACCTAGCATCTTAGTTCACGTATTGCAAGGGGCAATTTCGTTATCCGCCAGTGCGGGAAATCCTTGGCGGGTTTCGGTCCAACGGCATTACGAAGCTGATGAGTCAAGTCCAATGCACGGAACAATTTCCTTGACGACCGGCGACGCCGACACCACGCTCCTACGCGTCTCGGAAATCGATGTTGGGGCGAGAATAAAAAGGCTGCGCGATATCGAGCGGCTGGCACGAGACATTGAAAAAACCGGGCTCAGGACGCCAATAACGGTCGCGGTCAAGGACGGCCGGGTTGTGCTTCTGGCGGGAGCCCGAAGGCTACAGGCGTTCAAGTATCTCGGACGAAGCGAGATTCCGGCTCGGCTGATTAGTCCTGAAAACGCGGGTTGCCCGAGCGGGTGGCTCGGCCGCGTTCCGATCGAGCTACGAGTCGAAATATCCGAGGAAGCCCACCACGTCCCATTCCTGCCGAGCGAACTATACGCTGCATATTGCCGGTTGCTGCCTTTCGCGAAGGCTGAGGCCAAGGAGCGACAACGGCAAGGCGGGAGGCTCAAAGCTTCTGCCAAATTTGCAGAAGTTCAAAAAGGCAACGCCCTTGATCTTGTTGCGGACGCCCTGAATACGTCACGGGGGACGTTAAACAAAATCATTGCTGTCCACGACGCAGCCGACGCAAGTGCCGAGTTCAGGGTCTTTGCGGAGCAGATGGACTCGGACAGAAAGGTGGACCCCGCTTTCCAGGCGTTCCGAACTCTCGAAAGAAAGAAGCAATTGCAAGAGGCGAATAAAATCGACACATCGTTCACGCTGCTGAACTCCGGGATTGTCGAACGGGGCGATCTGTGGGTTTTAGGCAAGCACCGACTCATGTGTGGCGATTCCACAGATGCGAGCGATGTTTCCACTCTTTTTGCTGGCGTCGAGCCACAGCTAATGGTCACCAGCCCGCCTTACGGCGTCCGCCTGAGACCGGAGTGGCGCGCAAAACATTGGCAACGCTCGCGCTGGCCTCGTGGTGTACCAAACGACGACAACGCAGATTGGCGCAAGGCCTATGCGTTATTCCCGGGCGATGTCGCCTATGTGTGGCACGGTGACAAAACCGAAGATATCGTGAAGGAGGGTCTCAGCGAAAGCGGTTTTACCATTCGGCAACGACTCGATTGGATCAAAGGTCACTTTGTAATCGGACATTCCGATTACCAAAGTCAGAAAGATTCCTGCTTTTACGCTGTCCGCGAGGGCCGAGATAGGCATTGGCAGGGCAGGCGCAACGTGAGTAACGTCTGGTCGATCAGCGATCACCGAGATGGCCGGGATAATTGGAATGGGCACGGAGCGAGAAAGCCGGTCGAGTGTATGCTTTGTCCGATGGAAAATAACTCAAGGCGAGGAGACAAGGTTTACGACCCGTTTGTCGGCTCCGGCACCTCGATTATCGCCGCGGAAATTATTCGAAGGCAATGCTACGCGATGGAGATCGACCCTGACTATTGCGCCCTCGCGATTAGGCGCTGGCAAAATTGGACCGGTGAGTCTGCGGTCCTTAAGTCAACCGGCCAGACCTTCGTTGAGGTAAGCCGGCAGCGTAGGCGGCGCATACTCCTCGACAGGAAAAATGTAGGAAAAGACGCCGCCTGAAAGCGGGCGGGATTTAACCGATCCAAATCTAATTCCGTGGGCGGCACCGTTCAGGGGTTGTTTGAAATCGTGAATCATCTGGAAGCCGCCGCTTCGGGGCGGGCGGCGGCGCTCCAATCCGTCCTGAACGGCGGTGTCCGTTTCGATATCGCGTCCTCGATGCGGCCGTAGTTCCTAAAAAGCGTCCCCGACGAATTCGTCAGAAAAAAATTGTTCGTCACGACGCGAACGGGGACTTGAACGTCCTATACGCACGCACAAGTCTGACAAGCGAATCGACTTCCTGCTGATGAAAGTTCGCCGGCGCCCCGCTCCTAACGAGCAAATAGTAGAGGAACAGTGGACCACATCAGCAAACAGCCCGCACAGACCCGAGGCGAAGACGAGCAGCCGCTCGCCAACGACAAGCGGGAAGAAGCTCGGATCCAAACGAAAATAGTCCACGACCACCTGCCAATTCCCGCGAGCGACAATAACAAGGGTCCACATCGGTTTGGGTTGGACGAACTCGTGATTGACCCGGAGTTCGAAGCCTGCGTTCCACCGCTAAAACCGGAAGAGTTGGCGCAGCTTGAGGCCAACATTCTACGAGAAGGTGAGTGCCACGTCCCCCTGGTGGTGTGGGGTGAAATCATCATTGATGGCCATGCGCGGCATAAGATTTGCCTGAAGCACCCACACATTCGGTATACGACAAAGTCCCATCCTTTTCCTAATCGCGAGACGGCAAAGATTTGGATTGGTGAAAACCACCTTGGCCGTCGCAACCTTACCGATGATCAGCGAGCCTACGTTTGGTCTTTCATCGAGGAAGCACGTTCGGCCATTGCGGCTACTGCACAGCGCAGAATTGCGGGCAAAGCCTCAGCGGTAGCACGTTCGACAAAAGCCAACGGGAGGGCCAAATCGGCACACCCGTTGAAACCTGTCGAGTCGCTCAATCCGGAAAGGAAGCGGACACGAACCGCAATCGCCAAAGAAGCCAATCTGCCCGAGAAAAAGTTGCGGCAGATGGCCGAGATTAAAGCTGTAAGCGCAGATCTCGCCATCATGGTTCGTGACTGCAAGATCACCCTCAGGGACCGGAAGAGGCTTGCCGCTCTCCCTGACGAAAGCCGCCGCAACGCTATCAAAGAGGTCAATATTGGCGTTGATGTTCGGGCAGCCGTGCGCGAAGCCAAGAAGGTCGACTATATCGCCCGCATTGCTCTGACGAGGCCGAAGCCGCTCGAAGGCACGTACCGCATCTTCTACGTCGATCCACCCTGGAAGTATCACGGTCTAAACCAAGCTGACGAATACGGTCACGCCGAGGCCCGGTGACCTGCTCCCCAATTTCCCTCCAGTCATAAGTTAAGTCTGGTTTCAGTTTGCCCCTCGGTGGGCGTTCCGGCAACGGGGCGGGACGCGGAGGCCCCATGTACCGCAGCGGCCCGGCCCGTTGCCGGCCGAGGCGCTGCATCTGGCGATTGCTCCTGATGCACGGCACGCCAGCTTGCCGCGAACTCTTCGGGTGTCAGATAGCCGAGAACTCGAATGCGGGCGCGCGGTGTTGTAGTCGATGCGCCAGGCTTCGATGATGCGGCGCGCTTGAGCGAGTGAAGAGAACACATGCTCGTTCAGGCATTCGTCCCGTAGTTTGCCGTTGAAGCTCTCCATGAAGCCGTTCTGCTGCGGCTTGCCAGGGGCGATGTAGTGCCATTCGACGCCGTTGTCCTCGGCCCACTTGAGCATGGCGTTGCAGGTCAACTCGGTGCCGTTGTCGGAGATGATCATCTGTGGCTTGCCGCGCTCGGCCACGATCCGATCGAGCGCGCGGGCGACCCGCGGACCCGGCAGCGAGGTATCGACTTCGGCGGCAAGCCCCTCGCGGGTGAGCTGGTCCTCGACATTGAACACCCGCAAGCGCCGGCCCGTCTCCAGCATGTCCGACATGAAGTCGAGCACCCAAATCTGGTTCGGCCGCTGCGCCTGGTGCAGCGGCGCCCGCGTACCAATCGCGCGCTTGCGGCCACGCCGCCGGCGAACCGCAAGCCCTTCCTCGCGATAAAGCCGGTAGATCTTCTTCAGGTTCATGCGCCGCCCCTTGCGTTTGGCCATCTCGCGCAGCCGCCGGTAGCCAAACCGGCGTCGTTCGGCCGCCAGCGCCCGCAACAGCTCGCGATCCGCCGCGTCGTCCTTGCGCTTCCTGCGGTAACGCACCGCCGAGCGATCGACCTCCAGAAGCCTCGTGGCGCGCCGCTGCGACAGTCCATGACGCCCAACAACCGTGTGAACCGCCTCATGACGCGCCCGAGGCGTCAGAAGTTTTTTCCACCAGGTCCTTGAGCGCCGCATTGTCCAGCATCTGCTCGGCCAGCAGCTTCTTCAGCCGACGGTTCTCGTCTTCCAGAGCTTTCAGCCTGCGCGCCTCCGATACATCCAGCCCGCCAAACCTAGCCTTCCATTTGTAGAACGTCGTCCCGCTGATCCCATGACGCCGGCACCAGCTCCTCGGCCTTGGCCCCGGCTTCGTGCTCCTGCAAAATCCCAATGATCTGCTCTTCCGTAAAACGGCTCTTGCGCATCGTCGATCTCCTCGCGATCAACTCAACTATCAGATGGAGGGAATTCCGGGGAGCAGGTC
>CAVQWD010000002.1:0-10031 GCA_963717265.1 uncultured Alphaproteobacteria bacterium
CTTTCCGACAATGTGAAGCGCCCTATCGGCAGCCGAACGCGGTGTCATGGGCGGTACAAATGTCATTTCTATTTGTGGTAGACTTGATGCGCGAGCTTAGGATTTGGCGCAGGAGGAAAACATGAAGCGTCGCGATGTGCTTCAACTGCTGGCCGGCGCAGCGATAACTGCGCCTTGCGGCGTTGCCGCTCAAACGGCGGCAAAGACCTACCGCCTCGGTACGCTCACCGTCGGGCCGCCGATCCCGCCCACGGCAGGCCCCGGAGCGCTGCTCATCGCCGGGTTGGCGCAGCGCGGCTTCACGCTCGGGCAAAATCTGGCCTACGAGGCGCGCGGTGCGGCGGGCAAAGTGAGCCAGACGGCTAATCTGATGCAGGAATTGAAAGCCGCCAATGTCGACGTGGTCGTGACCGTCAGCTATCCGGCCGCGGCGGCCGCCAAGGCATCGGGCGTGCCGACGGTGATCGCTTCGGGCTCCGGCGATCCGGTTAAGACCGGGCTGGTCGCAAGCCTGGCGCGGCCAGGCGGCAGCGTCACGGGAATAGCCGACGATTCCGCGGCGCTTTCCACCAAACGCCTCGGGCTCTTGAAGCAAGCGTCGCCGCAGCTGCGCAAGGTCGCCATGCTGTGGAACAAGGACGACCTCGGCATGTCGCAGCGTTATGACGCCTCCGCACAAGCCGCGCAGGAGATCGGCGTCACTGTGCAACCGCTCGGCGTGCGCGAGCCCGACGATTTCAACGAGGCCTTCGCGGCGATGGACCGCGATCCGCCGGACGCCATTCTGATGGTCTCCAACTCGCTCACGCTGCTCAATCGCAAGCGCGTGTTCGATTACGCGCTCGCACACCGGCTGCCGGCAATCTATGAGCAGGATTTTATCGCTCGCGATGGCGGTCTGATGTCTTACGGCGCCGACCCGAAAGAATCCTTCGATCGCGCCGCCGCGCTCACCGCCCGTATTTTCCAAGGGGCCAAGCCCGCCGACCTGCCGTTTGAGCAGCCGACGCGCTACCTTTTCGTGATCAACTTGAAGACCGCGAAGGCAATGGGCCTCGAATTGCCGCCGAACGTGCTCGCGCTCGCCGACGAGGTGATCGAGTGAGGCGGCGGGAATTCATCACGCTTCTCGGCGGCGTAGCAGCTGCGCGGCCGCTCGCGGCGCGTGCGCAGCAGCCGGGGATGCCGGTGGTCGGGTTTATCCGAGACGGGTCGGCTGATACGAACGCGCGTAATGCGGCCGCGTTCCGCAAAGGCCTCGACGAAACCGGCACTATCGAAGGCCAGAACGTGACGGTCGAGTACCATTGGCTGGAGGGCCACTACGACCGCGTGCCAGCGCTGCTGGCCGATCTGGTCCGCCGACAAGTGGCCGTGATCGCCACGATCGGCACCCTGCAGGTTGCGCTCGCGGCCAAAGCTGCAACAGCGACGATCCCGATCGTCTTCGGCGAAGGTGAAGACCCGGTCCGGCTTGGTCTTGTCGCCAGCCTCGCCCGGCCCGGCGGCAACGCGACCGGCATCAACTTTTTCGTCGCCGAGCTGGCGGCCAAGCGGCTGCGGTTGCTGCATGACCTGGTACCCAAAGCCGTTCGTATTGCCGTGCTCGTCAATCCGACCAATGCTGCGATCACCGAGGCTACGTTACGGGACGTGAAGGAAGCCGCCCCCCTCATCGGGCTGCAACTCCAGATCCTGAACGCCACGACGATCGGCGAGATCGATGCGGCCTTTGCCGCCCTTGCGCGCGAGCGCCCCGATGCCCTGTTCGTCGCTCCCGACGCATTCTTCCTCGACCGCCGCGTGCAATTTATCACCCTGACGACGCGCGACAGGATTCCGGCGACTTATTCGCTGCGTGATTATGTGGCAGCCGGCGGGCTGATGAGCTACGGAACCGACTTTGCGGACGCGTTTCGTCAAGTCGGCGTCTATACCGGCAAGATCCTCAAGGGCGCCAAGCCCGCCGACCTGCCGGTCGCGCAGTCGACCAAATTCGAGTTCGCCATCAACCTGCAAACGGCGCGAGCGCTCGGCATCGAAGTGCCGCCGGCGGTGCTTTCCATCGCCGACGAGGTGATCGAATGAGGCGGCGGGAATTCATTACGCTTCTCGGCAGCGCGGCGGCATCATCGCTGCTGCGGCCGCTCGCGGCGCGGGCGCAGCAGGCGGCGATGCCCATCATTGGCTATCTCAGCCTCAGCTCGGTCGACGAACGCCCGACCCTTTTGACGGCGTTCCTTGAGGGCCTGGAACAGGTCGGGTTGGTCGCCGGCCACAACGTGACGATGGAATACAGCTCGGCGGAGGGACATTACGAGCGCTTGGCGGTGCTCGCGGCTGAGTTCGTGCGTCTGCCCGTTGCCGTGATCGTGGCGACCGGCGGGGAGGCATCGAATGTCGCGAAAGCTGCAACGTCGCAAATCCCAATCGTGTTCACGACCGGCAGCGACCCGGTCAAGTCAGGCCTGGTTGCGGCGCTCAACCGGCCGGGCGGCAATGCGACCGGCGTCAGCCTGTTGGCATCCGAACTCGACCCCAAGCGCCTGCAGCTTCTGCGCGAACTGCTGCCGCAAGCGTCGACCATCGGCGTGCTCGTGAATGCCAGCGGCTCTTCGGTTCCACAGGACTTGAACGACATGAAAGCGGCGGCGGATCTGAACGGGCAGCACCTCGTCATCCTCGATGCCGACACGGAATCCGAATTGGCGTCGACGTTCGCAGCGCTGCGGCAGCAGGGCATCGGTGCGCTTCTGATTACGACCAATCCCTATTTCGAGGGTCACCGCGATCAGATCGTCGCATTGGCGGCGCGCCACGCCGTGGCGGTGCTTTATCCCTGGCGCGAATATGTCGACGTGGGCGGCTTGGTCAGCTACGGAACGAGCTTCACCGAATCCTATCGACAGGCTGGCCTCTATGCCGGCCGGATTCTCAAGGGCGAGAAGCCGGCCGATCTGCCGGTGGTGCAGCCGACCAAATTCGAGCTGGTGATCAACGTCAAGACCGCCAAATCCCTCGGCATTACCTTTCCGCCCACCTTCCTCGCGATCGCCGACGAGGTGATCGAATGAAGCGGCGCGAATTCCTAGTGCTTCTTGGCGGCGCGGCGGCGTGGCCGCTCGCCGCCCGCGCGCAGCAGCCGGCTCCCGGCAAATGGCGAATCGGAATGCTGATACCGGAGTTCCGCTGGCAGCCACTCCGAGAAGGACTGCGTGAACTGGGCTATGTCGAAGGCCAGAACTTGGCTATCGAACGGCGGTTCGACGACAGAGTGGACCGGCTTGCCGCGCTCGCGACCGAGCTAGTCGGACTTAAGCCGGACATTATCGCCGCCATCGGAACGCAGGCGGCGCAGGCCGCCCAGCATGCTACTGCAAGCATTCCAATCGTGATGACGGCGAGCAATCCGGTCGGTAATGGATTGGTGAAAAGCCTTGCTCATCCCGGGGGCAATGTTACCGGACTGAGCTTCCTGACGCCGGAGCTGAGCGGAAAACGGCTTGAGCTGTTGCGGCAAGCTAGCGGAGCACCTTCCGCGATCGCGGTTTTCTACAATCCTGACGATCCCCCGGCAGTGAACGCGCTCAAAGAGACACTGGATGCCGCGCGCCAGATGGGCGTGCAGGTGACGGCGGTCGAGGCACGCACGCCGAATGATATCGCGCCGGGATTCGAAAAGATTGCAACCGCGCGGCCAAGCGCTCTCATCATCCTGGCATCACCGCTGATGAGCGCTCAAGTGGGCCGCAATTCCGAACTTGCTCTCCAATTGAAGCTGCCTGCCATCTATGCCGATCCGAATTTCGCAAAGGCGGGCGGACTTATGTCCTACGGGCCGAACTTTGACAGCATAACCAGGAATCTCGCCATCTATATCGATAAGATTTTCAAGGGTGCCAAACCCGCAGACTTGCCGGTCGAGCAGCCGACCAAATTCGAACTGGTGATCAATCTCAAGACCGCAACGGCGATCGGCATCACCGTGCCGCCCACCATGCTTAGCCTCGCCGACGAGGTGATCGAATGAGGTTGCAATTGTCATGCCCGCGAAGGCGGGCATCCAGTAAACACCAAAATCTTGGTAACGCACGGCTGAGCCCGACCCCACCGTTCGTGGATACTGGATCGTCCGCCGTCGCGGACGATGACAATCACAGGAACGGACCGGATCATTCGCTCCTACCTATTGCACGGAGTCTGAAGCGGCGCGCCTTCATCACGCTTCTCGGCGGCGCGGCAGCATGGCCGCTCGCCGCGCGCGCGCAGCAGCCGGACAGGATGCGACTGATCGGCGTGTTGATGGGCTCTGTGGAGACCGATCCGACTGGGCAGTCTCGGCTCGCCGCCTTCCGGGGCGCGCTCGCGAAACTGGGCTGGACGGAAGGCAGCAATCTGCGGATCGAACTTCGCTGGGCCGGCGCCGATCCCGCACTCTTCGCGCGCTACGCGGCGGAACTGGTTGCGCTCGGCCCCGCGGTGATATTGGCCGACAGCACCCCGTCTATCGAGGCGCTGCGGCGGCAAACACTCACGATTCCGATCGTGTTCGTCTTTGTCGCCGACCCGATCGGCCAAGGCTTCGTCGCCAGCCTGGCGCGCCCCGGCGGCAACATCACCGGCTTTAGCGCTTTCAACTCGCCGATAGCAGGCAAATGGCTGGAGATGCTGACGCAAATCACCCCGCCCGTTGCACGCGTTGCGGTGTTGTTCAATCCCGCGACGACGCCCTATGCCAGTCTGATGCTTCCCGCCATCGAGGCAGCGGCTCCGTCCTTCGCGGTGGCGGTGCGGGCCGTACCGGTTAACAGCGATTCCGAGATCGAAGCGATGATGGTGGAGCTTGCACGCGAAGAGCGCGGCGGTGTGGTTGTTCTGCCGAGCGTCTTCACCATAAACCATCGCGAAGCCATTATCGCGCTGACCGCCCGACACCGCCTGCCCGCAGTCTATCCTTTCCCCGTCTTCACCGCGGATGGCGGGCTGATGTCCTATGGTATTGACCCCGACGACTTGCACCGCCGTTCGGCCGCCTATGTGGATCGCATCCTGAAGGGCGACAGACCAGGCGATCTTCCGGTCCAGCAGCCGACCAAGTTCAACCTGGTGATCAACCTGAAGACCGCAAAGGCGCTCGGCGTCACCGTGCCAAACACGCTGCTTGCGAGCGCCGACGAGGTGATCGAATGAAACGCCGCGCCTTCATTGCGCTTGTTGGCGGCGCAGCGGCAGCGGCGTCACTCGTTGTCCGGGCGCGCGCCGCGGGAAAAGTCGCGCGCGTCGGCATCATCGACGATTCGCCGCTTTGGGATGCGTTTCGCCAGCAATTGCGCGAATTGAATTATGTCGAGGGAAAAAATATCGCATTCGAATATCGCCGCGCCGACGGTGTTCCCGAGCGATTGATCGCAGCCGCCCGGGAGCTCGCTCGGCTTCCGGTCGACGTCATAGCGGTGTACGGCACGCCGGCGGCGCAAGCGGTGCAACAAGCGACCAACACCGTTCCGATCGTCGCGATTGGGATCGGCGACCCGATCGGCGCCGGGCTCGTCGCCAATTTTGGGCGTCCCGGCGGCAATATCACCGGCAACACCATCCTCGGCCCGGACGTCGCATCGAAGCGGCTGCAACTCCTCAGAGATGCCATTCCCGCCGCCGCGCGCATCGCAATCCTGTGGAATCCGGACAATGCGTCCAGCGCCGCGATTTTTCCGGAATTTCAGAAGGCGGCGGCGCTCTTTCACATGACGCTTGTTTCGCTCGAGGCGAGGAAAGCGGACGATTTCGATGCCGTCTTCGCGCAGCTGTCGGCCGATCGTCCGGACGCCGTGCTGACGACCAACGATGCCGTGCACCAGACCCAGATGGGCAGGGTGATCGACTTTCTGCTGCAGAACCGCATCGCCGGGCTGTTCCAGCGCAGCCAAAACGTGGCCGACGGCGGGCTGATGGCCTATGGCGCGAGCTTGACCGACCTGTTCCGGCGCGGCGCGGTCTATGTCGACAAGATTTTGCACGGCGCCAAGCCGGGCGACTTGCCCATCGAGCAGCCGGTGACGTTCGAGCTCATCATCAATCTCAAGACGGCAAAGGCGATCGGCCTTGACATTCCGCCGATGCTGCTCGCCCGCGCCGACGAGGTGATCGAGTGAGGCGGCGCGCCTTCATCGCGCTGCTTGGTGCGACGGCGTTACCGATGACGCGTCCGCTTGCCGTGTTGGCACAGCAAGCGAGCCCGCCGCGCCGCGTTGCCGTGCTGGTCGGCAGCGCGGAGAATCCGGAAGGGCAGCGGCGCGTGAATGTATTTCAACAAACCTTGCGGTCCCTCGGGTGGACAGATGGCCAGAATATGAAACTCGACATTCATTGGTCCGCCGCCGAATCGGATCGCGCCCAGGTTTTGGCCAAAGCCAGCGTCGCGCTGGAGCCGGACGTGATTTTTGCCGAAGCTACCCCCGTTGTCGCGGCGGTGCTGCGAGAAACCCGCACCATCCCGATCGTGTTCGTCAATGTGTCCGACCCGGTCGGCAGCGGATTTGCCGCGAGTCTGGCGCGTCCAGGGGGCACGGTCACCGGATTTATCTCCAATGAGCCCTCGTTGGGAGGCAAATGGCTGCAAATACTCAAGGAGATAGCTCCCAAGCTCAAGCGAGCCGGCCTGATGTTCAATCCCCAAGCCGCTACTTATGTCGAGTCGTTTGTGAAATCATTCGACGACGCCGCACAATCGCTTGCGGTCGACCCGCTCACCACGCCGGTTGCCGATCTCGGCGGCATTGCGAGCGCATTTGCCGCCCGCGACGGCAAGCCGGACGAGGGCATCGTTGTCATGGCCGATATCTTTACGACAGTTCATCAGGCCGAGATCGTCGCGCTCGCGGCACGGTACCGCGTGCCGACGGTGTATCCTTTCGGGTTCTTCGCCAGAAATGGCGGCTTGGCCGCCTACGGTGCCGATATCGTCGATCTATTCCGGCGCGCGGCGGAGTATGTCGATCGCATCCTTCGCGGCGAAACGCCGGCGAACCTTCCGGTGCAGGCACCGACCAAATTCGAGTTGGTCATCAATCTCACGACCGCCAAGCTGCTTGGCCTCGATGTTCCGTCCGGATTGCTCGCCAGCGCCGACGAGGTGATCGAATGAAAATTCCGCGGAGGGATTTCATCGCGCTTCTCGGCGGCGCGGCAGCATGGCCGCTCGCGGCGCGCGCGGAAGCAGCCGCCGCTGCCGGTGATCGGGTTTGTCAATGCCGCTTCAGCCCAGGATTTCGGGCGACCTTGGTCGGCCTTTCTCAAGGGGCTGGACGAAACCGGTTACGTTGATGGCCACAACGTGGCGATCGAATACCGCTGGGCGGAGGGCCAAATTGATCGGCTGCCGGCGATGGTGGCCGATCTGGTTCATCGACAGGTGGCCGTGATTGCCGCGACCACCACTGCGGCGGCGCTGGCGGCAAAGGCGGCGACCGCGACCATTCCGATCGTCTTCGAAACGGCCTCTGACCCGGTCCAGCTCGGCCTCGTCGCCAGCTTGAACCGGCCGGGCGGCAACGTCACGGGGGTGACCCAATTGATCCGTCGGGTTAGTGCCGAAGGAGCTGGAATTGCTGCACGAACTGGTCCCTACGGCGCGCGTCATCGCGCTCCTCGTCAATCCCGCCGATCCCGCTGTCGCGGAGACCGAATTCGAGGGAAATGCTGGCGGCGGCCCACACCCTCGGACTGGAACTCCATGTCCTGAATGCCAGCACCGAACGTGACTTTGATGCGGCCCTCGCAAACGTGATCCAATTGCGAGCGGGCGGGCTTGTGATCGCCACCGATGCATTCTTCACGGGCCATAGCGAACAGCTGGCCGCGCTGGCGGTCCGCTACGCGGTGCCCGCGGTCTACAAAGGACGCGAATTCGCTGCAGCAGGAGGTCTGATGAGCTACGGATCGGACGTTACGGACTCATACCGCCTGGCCGGCACCTATACCGGCCGGATTCTCAAGGGCGACAAGCCCGCCGATCTGCCGGTTCAGCAGGCAACCAAAATCGAGCTCATCATCAACCTGAAGACCGCCAAGGCGCTCGGCCTGACAGTGCCGCTTACGCTGCTCGGCCGCGCCGACGAGGTGATCGAATGAGGCGGCGCGAAAGACACTTCACCTCCCCCTGCAGGGGGGAGGTTGCCGCGCGTAGCGCGGCGGAAGGGGGTGAATTCCGATGTGACAGCGACATTGTCCCACCCCGGCGCGCTATGCGCGCCGACCCTCCCCCTGCAGGGGAGGGTGAAAAAACATGCTAAGATGAGGGCATGAAAGCGGACGTGGACCAAAAAAGCGCCCTGCCGGGGGCCGACCTGGCGGAACGCCCGGGCCGGCCCGCCTCGGGCGGGCGCGCCTCGATCGTGCGCAGCCGGCTATTCGTCAAATACGTCGCGCTGTTCGTCACTTTGGTGGTGCTGGCGCTGGTCGCCAACGGCGCGTTCGAAGTCTGGTTCTCCTATCAGGAGCACAAGTCAGCCCTGATCGGCGTCCAGCACCAGCAGGCGGAAGCCGCCGCCGACAAGATCGAGGAATTCATTACCCAGATCGAAAGCCAGGTCGGTTGGACCACGCAACTGCCGTGGTCGGACGGCACGCTGGATCAGCGCCGCTTCGACGCACTGCGGCTGCTGCGTCAGGTGCCGGCCATCACCGAACTCGCCCAGATCGATGCCTCGGGCCACGAGCAGCTCAAAGTCTCGCGGCTGAGCATGGACGTGGTCGGCAGCGGCGTCGATTATTCCAACAAGCCGGAATTCACCCAGGCGGTGGCGCACAAAGTCTATTACGGCCCGGTCTATTTCCGCCGCGAATCCGAGCCCTATATGACGCTGTCGCTCGCCGGCACGCGGCGCGACACCGGCGTGAGCATCGCCCAAGTCAACCTCAAGCTCATTTGGGACGTGGTGTCGGGCATCAAGGTCGGCGAGCACGGCCACGCTTATGTGGTCGATTCCGACGGCCGCCTGATCGCGCATCCCGACATCAGCCTCGTGCTGCGCAACACCGACATGTTGAAGCTCGCCCAGGTCAAGAACGCCCGCGCCGGCTCGGCGAGCGAAGAAGTGCAGCAAGCCGAAGACATCGGCGGCCACAGGGTGCTGACCGCCTATGCGCCGGTGAATCCGCTCGGCTGGTACGTTTTCGTCGAAACGCCGGTCGCGGAGGCCTATGCGCCGCTTTATGCGTCGATCCAGCGCACCGGCTTCGTGCTCCTCGGCGCGCTTCTGCTCGCCTTCATCGCCGGCATGTTCCTTGCCGGCCGCATGGTGGTGCCGATCCAGGCGCTGCGCGCCGGCGCCGCGCGGCTTGGCGGCGGCGATCTGTCCCAGCGCATCTCGATCAGGACCGGCGACGAGGTCGAGGGGCTCGCCGACCAATTCAACGACATGGCCGGCCGACTGCAAGAATCGTATTCCAACCTGGAAAGAAAGGTCGAGCAGCGCACGGCGGAATTGACCGAGTCGCTGGAGCAGCAGACGGCGACGTCGGAGGTGTTGCGCGTCATCAGTTCTTCGCCCGGCGAATTGGAGCCGGTGTTCCAGGCCATGCTGGAGAATGCGATCCGAATTTGCGGCGCAAAATTTGGCACTCTGTGGCGATACGACAATGAAGCGTTCGAGGCGGTCGCACTTTGTGGCGCGCCGCCGGCGCTTACCGAGTTTCACCGGCAGCGGGGTTCGTTTAAAACGACTCCTGGAAGCGGTCTCGATCGCATGCTGCGGACAAAAAAAGATGCAGTCCGTATTGCCGACGAGGCGACCGAGCAGTCCCCAAGCGTCTCGGCCAGGCTCGCTGGCGCGCGGTCGCTGATCGTCGTGCCGATGCTCAAGGAAAATGAGCTGATCGGCGCCATCAGCATCTACCGCCAGGAGGTCCGCCCGTTCACCGACAAGCAGATCGAACTGGTGCAGAACTTCGCCGCGCAAGCCGTTATCGCCATCGAGAACACGCGGCTGCTCAGCGAGCTGCGCGAGCGCACGGACGATTTGAGCGCATCG
>CAVQWD010000003.1:0-10525 GCA_963717265.1 uncultured Alphaproteobacteria bacterium
TACGGCGCGATTGCAGGACGGCATCGGCGAGTTCGGCCATGGCGGCAACAAGCCGGCCGGCGGTCCACGTTTTGAGCGCTGCTTCGATCAGCCCTTTGCGGCGGAAGTTCACCGGTGGCTGCACCGCTTCGAGCGAAAACGGCGTCCCCGACTCGATCGCAATGCGCCATTTATGCAGCTGCGCGAGCTGGCGCTGGGCGGCAAAGAAGATCGATCCGGCAGGCGTGCCTGCGGTGCGCGCTTTGGCGAGTTGCGCCTCGAGTTCCGCCGGCCTGCCGGCGAAGGCCGCATCGACGATGTCGTCGACCGCGAGCGACGACGCATCGGACACCACCGCGGCCACATCTTCGACGCCGATCTGCTTGCGGCCGTACGCGTAAAGCGCAAGCTTGCGCAGTTCGCTGCGCGAGCCGGCGCGGTCGCCGCCGAGCAGCGGGACGAGCATGGCGCGCGCGTCCGGCGCGAGCGTCAGCCCGGCGGAGCGCACCTCATCGTCGATCAATCGCGCCAGCTCGCGCTCGGTGTCGGGATAGCACGGCAGCGCTGCGGCATTTCTGGCGCGCTCGATCAGCGTGCGCAGCGGCGCGTTGCGGCGCAGATCACCGGCCTCGATGACGACGCGGCATTCGCTGCCGCGCAATTGCAACAAAGCCTCGACCGCGGGCACGATGTTGCCGCGGCCGGCCGCCTTGACCCATACCGCGCGCCGGCCGCCGAACAGCGGGATGGTCTGCGCCTCCTCGACCAGAAGCGACGGCTCGGCCGCAAGCGCGTCGCCTTCGAGCCGGGCCAGCGCGAACGGATCGTTCGGGTCATCGACCGAGGCCCTGATCAGCGCGTTGACGCGTTCACTGACGAGACCGGCGTCCGGGCCATACACCAGCACGACCGGCCGCTCCGGATCGAGCCGGGCAATAAAGGCGTCAGCGTCGGCGGCTTTAATGGCGGTCATGAACCGATTCAGTGCCTGCGGCGGCTAGTCTCTCTAGTGGCCGCGCTATCTCTATCAGTCATTCCGGATCGCCGCGAAGCGGCGAGTCCAGAATCCATATCCACCGCCTGCGCAGTACTTGCCCCGATAGTGGTTATGGATTCCGGGCTCGGCCCTTTGGGCCGCCCCGGAATGACGATTTAATTGCGCCACCGTCTCACGCCACCACGTTGACGATCCGCTGCGGCACGATGATCACCTTTTTCGGTTTCTTGCCGTCCAGCGCTTTTTTCACCGCATCAAGCGCAAGTACCGTGGCTTCGATGTCCGCATTGCTGGCGTTGCGCGCCACCGTCACCTCGGCGCGCTTTCTGCCATTGATCTGCACCGGCAGCGTCACCGTGTCCTCGATCAGCAGACCGCGCTCGACCGAGGGCCAGGGGGCTTGCGCCACCAGCGTGTCGTGACCGAGCGCGGCCCAGCATTCCTCGGCGAGGTGCGGCATCATCGGATTGAACAATTGCACCAGAACGTTGACGGCTTCGCGCATCGCCCAAGTGAAGTCAGGTGCGATGCTGCCGTCCTCGGAATCGGCGTCGCCGATGACCTCGTTGAGCGTATTGGCGAACTCGTAGATGTGCGCGACGCAGACGTTGAAGTGCAGCTTTTCGACATCGTCGGTGACGTTGGCCAACGCCTTGTGGGTGGCCTTGCGCACAGCGAGTGCGGCAGGCGAAAACTGCGCCGGGTGCTCGGCCGGTGCGCCGCGGGCGAACTCGCCGCCCTCGCCGACCAGCCGCCAAAGCCGCTGCATGAAGCGCGCCGCGCCCTGCACGCCGCGTTCGGTCCATTCCACGTCGCGGTCAGGCGGCGAATCCGACAGCATGAACCAGCGCGCCACGTCGGCGCCGTAGCTTCCGATGATGTCGTCGGGATCGACGGTGTTGCGCTTCGACTTCGACATTTTCTCGATGGCGCCGATTTCGATCGGCTCGCCGGTGGCGGTCAATTTGGCGCGGCGCGCATCGCCGTCGCTTTCGATTTCGACTTCCGCCGGCGCCGCCCATTCGCCGTTCGCTTTGCGATAAGTCTCGTGCACCACCATCCCTTGCGTGAACAGGCCGGCGAACGGCTCGTCAAGCCCGACATGACCGGTTTTCTTCATGGCGCGGGTGAAGAAGCGGCTATAGAGCAGGTGCAGAATCGCGTGCTCGATGCCGCCGATATATTGATCGACCGGCATCCAGGCATCGACCATCGGCCGGTCGGTCGGCGCGGTCTTGATCCAGGGATCGGTGAAGCGCTCGAAATACCAGGACGAGTCGACGAAGGTGTCCATGGTGTCGGTTTCGCGCCGCGCGTTTTTGCTGCCGCATTGCGGGCAGGAAACGTGTTTCCAGGTCGGATGATGGTCGAGCGGATTCCCGGGCCGGTCGAAAGTGACATCCTCCGGCAGCGTCACCGGCAAGTCCTGCTCGGGCACCGGCACCACGCCGCAGGCCTCGCAATGGATGATCGGGATCGGACAGCCCCAATAACGCTGCCGCGAAATGCCCCAATCGCGCAGCCGGAAATTGATCTGGCGCTGCGCGACGGGAGAATTGCCGCGAATCTCCTTCTCCAGCCGCCGCGCCACTTCCTCCTTCGCCTCGGCAATGGTCATGCCGTCCAGAAACCGCGAATTGATCATGCGGCCGTCGCCCTCATAGGCCTTGTCGGTGATGACGAAGGTTCTCGGATCCCGGTCCGGCGGACACACCACCGGGACGTTGCCGAGATCGTATTTATTGACGAAATCGAGGTCGCGCTGATCGTGCGCCGGGCAGCCGAAAATGGCGCCGGTGCCGTATTCCATCAAAATGAAATTCGCCACATAGACCGGCAGCTTCCAGTTCGGATCGAACGGATGGACGGCCTTGATGCCGGTGTCGAAGCCGAGTTTTTCTGCAGTGTCGATCTCGGCCTGCGCGGTGCCGCGGCGATGGCATTCCTCGATGAATTCGGCCAGCGCCGAATTCTTTGCCGCGGCCGCCGCAGCGAGCGGATGGTCGGGAGAGAGCGCCATGAACTTGGCACCGAACAAGGTGTCCGGGCGCGTGGTGAAGATTTCCAGTTCGCTCTCGCCGTTCGGCGTTGTTTTCGGATCGAGCGCGAAACGCACCAGCAAACCCTCGGAGCGGCCGATCCAGTTCTTCTGCATCAGCCGGACTTTTTCCGGCCAGCGGTCGAGCGTGCCGAGCGCGTCCAGCAGCGGCTCGGCGAATTTGGTGATGGCGAAGAACCATTGCGTCAGCTCGCGCTGCTCGACCAGCGCGCCCGAGCGCCAGCCGCGCCCGTCGATCACCTGCTCGTTGGCGAGCACGGTATTATCGACCGGGTCCCAGTTCACCTTAGACTTCTTGCGCTCGACGAGACCGGCGCGAAGGAAGTCGAGGAACATCTTCTGCTGGTGCTTGTAATAGGCCGGGTCGCAGGTCGCGAGCTCGCGGCTCCAGTCAAGCGACAGCCCCATCGATTTGAGCTGCTTCTTCATGGCCGCGATGTTGTCGTAGGTCCATTGCTTGGGATGGACCTTGCGCTCCATGGCGGCGTTCTCGGCCGGCATGCCGAAGGCGTCCCAGCCCATCGGATGCAGCACCGCAAAGCCCATCGCCCGCTTCACCCGCGCCACCACGTCGCCCATCGTGTAATTGCGCACATGCCCCATATGAATGCGCCCCGACGGATAGGGGAACATCTCCAGCACGTAATACTTCCTGTCGAGGTTTCGGCTCGGCGTGGCGAAGATGCCGCGCTCGTCCCAGACCCTCTGCCAGCGCGGCTCGGCTTCGGCGGCGTTGTAGCGTTCGGTGGGCATGGAAATTACTTCACGTCCTCCAGTCGGATGCCGCGTCCGGCTCGAATGGACTTTCTGGCCTTGTCGATGCGGCGGAGGAAGCGTGGGTCGTTCTCGAGACGATATTCGAACCAGTCGTCTTCCGACTTGAAGCCGATCAACAGCCCGGCGGGCTTGCCATGGCGGGTGATGACGATATCCAGCTCCTCGGCTTCGCGCAGCAGATGCGACAGGTCGTCCTTGACTTCGGACAACGGCACTTCCTTCACTCGGGACTTCCGTGGCGTGCCAGCCATGTTTGCGCCTCCGATTTAGCCACGATTGCGAGGATTTCCACGGTCGCACCCGACACATCGTAGAAAACCCGCACCTCGCCGATACGAAGGCGGAATTCCGGATGGGCCAAGCCTCGCAGCTGCTTGATCCGGCTTCGACTGATCTTCCTCGGCTCGTATCGCAGATACCTTTCGATTTCCGCCCGGATGGTTGCACGGATGTTGGCCTTCAACGACTTCAGGTCCTCGACAACCTCCGGCGCGAAGATAATGGCGAATTGCATTTTGGCTAGATTATAGCCAGGCTATAGCTTCGTCAAAGTGCGCGGCCGTGGCTGCACGCTGAATTCCGCGCCAGCACGGTGCGTTCCGCGGCCACGGCAACTGTTGGAGTGATTGACAACGCTCGCCCGAGGTTGTTAATCGCCTGGACATGAAAACCATAACGCTGGAACTAGCCTCGCTCGACGACGTCAAGCGCCGGGCGCGGGAAGCGTTTCGGGGCGCAAAGCAGGGCACGCACATCAGCTTTGCCTTGCCCGAACTTCTGTTTCGGCTGATGACCGCCAAGCGCTGGGAATTGATCCGCGCTCTGGCAGGCGCGTCGCCGATGACGATCCGGGCGGCGGCGCGGCGCGTCAACCGCAACGTCAAGGCCGTCCACGGCGACGTGCATGCGCTGCTTAATGCCGGCATTCTGCACAAGACCGAAAATGGCCGGATCGTGTTTCCGTTCGATGCGATCCACGTCGACCTGATGCTGCGGGCGGCGTAAGTTCGCAATGCAACACACCAATCTCGGCAAAACCGGCCTTCGCGTCAGCGTCGCAGGCCTCGGCACCGGCGGCTTTTCGCGGCTTGGGCTGAAGTCCGGCAAGAGCGAGGAGGAATCGGCGCGGCTCATTCACGAGGCGGTAGGGCTCGGCGTCAACTTCATCGACACCGCGCCGCCTTACGGCACCGAGGGCGTGGTCGGCCGGGCGCTCAAGACCATCCCGCGCGAATCCGTCGTGATCGCCACCAAGGCCTTCATTCACCGCAGCAATGAATGGACGCCGCCGGAGCGGGTGGTGGCGAGCCTCGACAATTCGCTGCGCGTCATGGGCACCGATTACGTCGACTTGTTCAACCTGCACGGCATCGAGGCGCACGAATACGATTATGCGCTCAACAAAATCGCGCCGGCGCTCGTTAAGCAGAAGGAGAAAGGCAAGATCAGGCACATCGGCCTGACCGAAAACCCGATCGTCGATTTCACCAACGAGGCGCTCAAGCGCGCGGTGCGCGATCCGGTCTGGGAGGTGTTCATGGTGGGCTTCCACATGATGCACCAGGGGGCGCGGCAGAACGTGTTTCCGGTCACGCGCAAAAACGGCATCGGCACGCTGTTGATGTTCGCAGTGCGCAGCATTTTCGCCGATCCGCCGCGGGTCGCGCGCGAGATGAAGGAACTCGCGCGGAAGGGCCTGGTTGGACAATGGCTCGGCGAGACTGACGACCCGCTCGGCTTTCTCGTTCACGAGGGCGGCGCCTCGAGCATGATCGAGGCGGCCTACCGGTTCGTGCGGCACGAACCGGGCGTCGATGTGGTGCTGTTCGGCACCGGCGATTCCGAACATCTGCGCGCCAACGTGGCGGCACTGCTCAAGCCGCCGTTGCCGGAGGCCGACCGGGAAAAGCTCAACGCTTTGTTCGGCCATCTCAAGGGCGTCGGCTTGGACGGCCACCAAGGCCGGACTCGATAACCTGCCGAACTGGCCGGCGATCCGAGTACGCGGGGGGTCCTTCGTTCAAAACTCGAACAATCTCTTTGGATTCTCGACCAGGATCTTTTTTCGAACGTCTTCGTCGGGTGCATAGTCGAGAAGCATGTCAATGAGATCACCGTCGTTCGGCATTTGGTTGGGTTCGAGCACTTCCGAGTGCGGCCAATCCGTTCCCCACAGGACGTGATCCGGTGCCCGCTCGATAAAGGAGCGCGCGAGGCCGACGATCAGATCATAGGGTACGCCCCAGGCGAGAAAGCGGTTCGCTCCGTGGATTTTTACGTACGTATTCGTCTCTTCGAGGAGACCAAGGAGCGTCCGCAGCGCCGGCTGCTCCTGCCCCTTGCGGGCGTCGATATGCCCGAACGTGTCGATAATGACCGGCAGCGGTGAGCGGCGGATCATGTCGGCCGTCTCGACGATGGTGTCGTCATCGATCTGGAGATCGAGAATCCAGCCGAGCGGGCGAACCACCCCGAGGACGTGGTCGAACAGGTCACGGTCGAAGCGGTTTCCATGGCCGCTTCGAGCGTTGAACCGCACGCCACGGACTCCCGCACCTTGAAGCGCCTTCGCCTCTTCGAAGGTCAGTGTCCGTTTGGCGATGATCATGCCGCACAGGCGACCCTGCGACTTCGCGATCGCATCGACAACAACCTGGGTCTTGTCGGCGTGGACGGAAGGTTGAACGACGACGCCGCGCTCGAGCCCGATCGCGCTCGCAACCTTCAGGTAGTGCTCGACCGGCGCAGCCGGCGGCGTGTATCGACGCTTTTCGGCAAAGGGAAACAGATGCGGGGCCCAGACATGAAAATGCGTGTCCCAACTCCCGCGAGGCGCAACGAGGCGCGGCTTCTTCGGATTTGGATCGGGCGGAAAGTTCACCACGAGGTTGGGATCGGCCATCTGCTCTCATCCTGGTCTGGTCACAGGCCTGCTGGTCCAACGCGTCGACCCAGCCGCATCAGAAAGAGCCCGAAGAAAGTGACTGTCAACGCCAGCAGGACGCTCAGCGCCCCAACCTGCGGGATGCTTCCGTCGTTCCAAAGATCAAGAATGACTCCGGCGATCAGCTGGCTATTGGGGCCCGCCAGCATGACTGGAATCGACAGATCGCGGATCGAATGCAGAAAGACGTAAATCCAGATCATTGCGAGCGAGGGCAATACGAGCGGAAGGACAATGCGCCGCAGCATTGTGAAGAGTTCGGCGCCGCTCGCGACAGCGGATTCTTCAAGCTGCTGGTCGATTGCCAGGATGCCCGCATAGCCGAAGCGCATTCCGTACGGCAGGTATTGGATGAAGAAGGCCAGGATCATGATCCAAATCGTCTCGTAGATCGGGATCACTCTCACGGTGAGGAATTCGAGCATGAGCGCGGTGGCAAGCACGATTCCGGGAAAGACCAGGGGGAAGGAGCCCAAAACATCCAGCAGCCAGCGCGACTGTTCGCGCCGGCGCACGACGATCCAAGCCGCGAGAAAGGCGAATGCAGCGACCGCCGTCGCGCTCAGGGTGGCGACGCACGCGCCGTTCCAGAAGCCTCCAACCGTCAGAGGGCGGGTCAGGACATAGCGATAATTCTCCAACGACATCCGCGACAGATCGGACCAATTCGGCGGCGCGTAGGTTGGCAGAAACGATGCCCAGAGCAGGATTGCGAGCGGGGCAACAAGAGCGGTGGGAAGAAGAAGCAGATAAAGGCCCGCCGCGATGCGCCATTTGCCGAGGTCAAGCCGGACCGAGCGGTATCCCTTGCCTGTGACGACGGCGAATTGAGTTCCCTGTCGGACGATCCGAGAATAGGCAAACAATGGCGCCGCCATGAGCGCCAAGAGCATCACCGCATAGGCGCTCGCGTCGCCATAGCGCGGCAAAAATCCACTGTTGATCGTTTGGTAGATCGCGGTCGTGAACGTCTGCAGGTTGCCCGGCCCCCCGATCAGCAAAGGAACTTCGAATGATTCGAGCGCGCGCATCATCGTCAGGAACAGCACGGCGAGCAAGCCTGGAGCCGCGAGCGGCACCGTGATTCGATAAAGCCGCTGGAGCGGACTGGCGCCCGCCATGGTGGCGGCTTCCTCGAGGGCCGGATTGACATTGCTCATGATTGGCGTCGACAGGATTAGAACGACCGGGAACCAGAAAATACCTTCGAACGCGATCATTCCCCCAAGCGTGAAGATATGAATTGGGCTTTCATGCAGCCCGAGAAGGTCGCGGAGCCATAGGTTCAACAGCCCGGTGTTCGGTCCGAGCAGCAGGATCCAGCCGATGGCCTTTATCATCACCGGCGCCGCCAATGATAGATAGGCGCTGAACAGAGCCGTCCGCTGGAACCATGCATTGGTTCGGGCGATCAGCCAGGCGGAGCTCACCCCGAGCACGACGGCGAGGCTGGAGCCGCCGACGGCGTAAAGCAGCGTCGTCCTCCAGAACGTCCCAGCTGCTCAACTGAAACAACTTGACGAAATGCTCAAGGGTCGGTGCCGAAGATGGGGCGCTATCCGAAACAAGGCTCGTTCGGATCAGAAAAAGGAGGGGCGGCACGACCGTCAGGGCGGCAACGAGAATCAGCGCCCATAGCAGGCGAAATCCGCCATCGGCGCGGCCTTGATGTCTGTGATGGAGGCGCAGGATTTGTTGGTAAGCCAGAAACGTCTCAGACGCTGATCGCGACAGCGCCTGCCCTTCCGATCTTCGCGTTGGTTGTCGTTTTCGAGATTGGAACACCCGGTCCAAGCCGGTCAAGTCCGAGAACTGCCGGATATTTTGGTTCGGGCCTGTGCCGACGTGGCGGAAAGTGCGCTCCGATCGATGCTGCCAGCCCTTCAGGGATCCGCGCGGACGCGAGCTGCCGCTTTGCCGCTCAAGGCTTTGCATCGTCTCGTTGCGATGATTTGCCGGAACATGGCGTTCGCTGTAGTCTTTCGTATGCAGAATGGAGACGCGAGGTGCGACGATGACTCGTTTTTTTGATCGGCGGACCACGCTCAAGATGGCCGGGTCATTGGCCGCAGCACCGGGCTTTGCCGCCGCGCTCGCTGCCGACAGAACGGTACAGGAGATGGCCTCCTACCGAGGAACGGACCGCCAGTCGATGCTGGAGGCCGGAGCGCGCCAGGAGGGCTCCGTCTTAATTTATACGGTCGGATCGCAGATCGACCCTGTCCTTGCGACGTTTCGCTCAACTTATCCGTTTTTGACGGTGCGAACGCTGAAGGACGATATCCCGCGAACCGTCCAGCGCGTGGTCCAGGAATACCGCGCCGAAATCCATAATGTCGACGCGTTCGAGCTTAACGATTATGCGCTTCAGCTTCTTTTCGGACAGAAGCTTCTCATACCCTTCTGGTCGCCAGAATCGGTCAACTATGTCGCGGACGCAATCGGACCTGGCAATTGCTGGGTGCTGATGCGGCAAGATTTCGCCGGGCTCGGCTTCAATACAAAGGCGGTTGCGCCGGATGCGGCTCCGCATATCTATGCAGATCTTCTCAAACCGGAGTGGAGGGGCAAGATGGCGCTCGCGGCCCGCCCGTCGTCGCTGGCCCTTTGGGTCGGCGCGCTGGATGTGAGCGAGGGCGAAGCGTTCGTGCGAAAGCTCGGGACCCAGGACGTGCGGCTCTACAATCTTGGTGGTGCGGCCGTCGACGGGCTCGTCGCCTCCGGGGAGGCCCCTCTGGTTCTCGACAGTCGCCGCTCGCATATCTACGCGCATCAGCTCGCCGGCGCGCCAGTGCGATGGCGTGCGCTCGGTCCATCATACGCAGCCGTAAGCGGCGTCGGGTTGCCGCCGAAGCCTCAGCACCCGTATTCTGCCATGCTGCTGATCGACTTTTTGTTGTCGAAACAGGCGCAGCGCATTTACACCGAGAAGCTTGGTTACGTTTCGATGCGGAAGGACCTGTCCTCGCCCGACGCGCCCGCGAAAAAGCTCTATCTCGGACTCGATCCCGATTTCGCAGCGAACTATCGTAAATGGAGCACGTTCGCCCATTCCGCGTTTGAACGCGGAAGCCTTTGACGCCGGCCGGTTTGCGGCCATCGAAGCGCCAACCGGAATCGGCGCCATCGGTGAATACCAAGACACGATCGCCGCCCCCGCAGACCCCGAGACTAAGCGAAGTCCAAGTGACCCGGGCGCCAGGGATTGAGCCATTGTACGTCTGCTGTCTCCGGGTGACCTTGACCCCGAAACCGCGTCGACGGGCACGTCCGAGTAACCCACGTCGGATTTCGAAGTCGGTAGCTTATCGACTCGCCTCCCGCGCTACAGCTTCTTCCAGTTCTCGGCAAAAAATCCTCTGCCGTCGACCTTGCCGGTCTGGGCGCTGGGCTCCGCGGTGCGGCCCGCGCAGCGCCAGGAATAGACCGTGTCGTGGCCGATCACCGCCATCGGGATGAAATCGGAGTTTTGGTGCGTCCGGCACCATTGCGTGGCGGCCGGCATTACCGTTGCGGTGTTGGCCTCGCCGCACGGCAGATTGGCGCCGACCGCGCAGACGAGCACGTCGCCGCCGGCGCAGCGCCAATGGGTCGTCTGCAGCGCGTATTCACCGCCGATGTTGAATAGGCGATGGATGTCGGCGGCGAGCGAGCGCGGCGGTTTGCGCAAGGTGTCATCGTTGCCGACGCGCGCGCAATAATGGCGCGGGGCCTCGTGCCATGCCGGTGCGGCGACGCCGCTGTTGCCCGCAAGCATGAGGCCGCTACA
>CAVQWD010000004.1:0-9050 GCA_963717265.1 uncultured Alphaproteobacteria bacterium
CGACGTCTGGCAACGACTCGGTCTGCCGTTCAAGGAACGTGCGCTGGCGGCGGAGTAATTAAGACGGTTCGCGACTTCCGCTCGTCTCCCGCGAAAGTGTTTGGTCCCAGGACTGCATTCCCGCGTGCGCGGGAATGAGCGGAAAAATTACTCCCGCGGCGGGTTCTTCAATTCATTCTTGGCCTGCCCCACCACCCCCCGTGCGGCGACCGCAACCGCACTTTTCTCTGCGGGCGTCATCGACTGGCCGTGGCGGGCTTTGCCGCCCCCGACCTTCCGGGTCGCTGACCCCCCAACCCGACGATGCCTGTCAGAGACCACATTCGCGGTGCAAAAACCCGCCGGCAGCGGCCGGCATCAGGCCGTACAGTTGCACGATAAACATGTATTTGATAAACATGTATTTGATACGCATGTGTTGGCTGCGCGGCGCCGGCACCGCCCCATCCGCCCCGAAGTTCGGGGTTCATCCGGGGAATCCCGGTTTTCCCTGGCCCTCTGTTACCGCTTAGGAGCAATTCAACGATGAATACATTTCAGATCAACAAGATTCTCGGCTTGGTGTTGGGAACCTTATTGTTCCTGCAAGCGGTGCATATCGTCGACGGGAACTTCACCCCGGCCAAGGTAGCGAAACCGGGCTCTGAAGTCGCCGTCAAGGAGGAGCAGCCGGCAGGAGCGCCGATCGAGACGCTGCTCGCGAGCGCATCGCCCGACCGCGGCGCGCAAGTCGCCAAGCAATGCGAAGCCTGCCATAACTTCCAGGAAGGCCAGGGCCCCAAGGTCGGCCCCGGCCTTTATGGCGTCGTCGGGCGCCCGGTCGCTTCGATGTCGGGTTACAACTATACCGCTGCGTTGAAGAAGCTCGGCGGCAACTGGACGTTCGATGCTCTGAACAAGTGGCTAACCAAGCCTAGCGCCGATGCACCGGGCACAGCCATGACCTTTGCCGGCCTATCGAACGAGAAACAGCGCGCCGACGTCGTCGCCTATCTCAACACGCTCTCGGCGCATCCACTGCCGCTGCCGACGGTCCAAGGCGCTGCCGCTCCGGCCGCAAATGCACCGGCGGCGGCTCCGGTGTCCGCCCCGGCGGCCCCGCCAGCCGCTGCTCCGGGCAATCCACCCGCCTCGGCTCCGGCTCCCGCCGCCCCCGGCGGTGCGGAGCCGAGGTAATCCCAGAAAGCGATGCCGAGCTCGGCAATCGCCTGCGGAGGTGCTGTCCTAATTCCAAGCCTTTTGTCCTAATTTGATTTTCCGAATGTCCTAATTACATTTCGTTGATGCGGTTACCGGAAGCGGGAAATCCGGTCGGGTAGCGCGGGGCTCGGCTTCTACTAGATAGGCAACCTGCGGTTCCGCTTCCGGGTTATGCTTGGCATGCCGTCCAAGGTTGCCGACCCGCGCACTTTGCTCAGGCCGCCTCAGTTGGCGGCCTCGTCTTTATCGCCATCCATAAGCCGCTGAACCTCTACACTTTGCTCGCGAGCACTGTCCTAATTTCCCTCTGCGCCTGTCCTGGGCTTGTCGTCCGGCGTGAACCAGTGGCGCGCTCGGGCCAATGCATCGAGCCGACGATGTCGATCAGCCCCGTTATCTGCCCTCGCGGGCGAGTTTTCGCATCCTGCCGGCGTTCGGGAACGAAGCCGCGAACGAAGCCGCGATTGACCATCACGATTTTGCCGTCGGCCGGCGTGAACACCCAATAGCCGGGACCGGATACGTCGGGGCGGAAAGTCGAGAGCGCAGCGGAGACCAGGGCTTCCTTGGCATTATTGAACGTGGCGCTGAAGGTGACGCGGCGGTATTCGTCGTGCTGCCGGTCGAGTTGCGGTCAAGCGGCGGCGGCCGGCAAAGCGATCGGCGGCGCCGCGAGCCGCGCATCCAGCGCGGCGATCAATCGTTCCTTCCAGGCCTTGCGCTGGATTTGCCAGATGCCACGATAAGGATGGCGAAGGCCAGCAACGCCGGCACCAGAAGCTCGAGCCAAGACCGACGTCCATGACGCTGCCGCGGCGCGCCTTCGCGCGCGGCCGCTTTCATCTGCACGGTCATGATCGGTCGGCGCCGCCAAAGCGGCTTTCCGCGGCCTTATGGTGGTACTGCAACGCGATCATCAATCCCTTCATCGGCCGCAGCGGACCGAGCGTGAGAATAAAGATCAGCGGCAGCCACAGTACCGCGTGGACCCAATAGGGCGGCTGGTAGAGGACCTCGGTGATGAGCGCGGCGCCGACGACAATGGCGCCGGCGATAAACATGATGAACACGGCCGGGCCGTCGCCGGAATCGGCAAAGCTGTAATCGAGCCCGCACACCTCGCAACGCGGCCGCAGCGTCAGAAATCCTTGGAACAGCTTGCCCTCGCCCGCAACGCGGACAGGCGCATGACAATCCGGCGCCGATCGATCCCGCAAGCGTGCTGATTCTGTTTTCGGCCATGTCCGCACTGTAGATGTCGGCTATGTAAGCATCCGCTCGTCCCCGCGGAAGCGGGAACCCAGGCCTTGTTGCGCTCCCGATTCCCGCTTGCTGCGGGAATGAGCGGAGAATAACTGCCTACGTTATCAGGCGTGCGGTCCGCCGCCCCACACATAGATGCAGGCGAACAGGAACAGCCACACCACGTCGACGAAGTGCCAATACCAGGCGGCAAATTCGAAGCCGAGATGCTGTGTCGGCTTGAACTGACCGGCGAGCGCCCGGAACAGGCAGACGATCAGGAAGATCGAGCCGATGATGACGTGGGCGCCGTGAAAGCCCGTCGCCATGAAAAAGGTCGCGCCGTAGATGTTGCCGGAATAGTGGAACAAAGCGTGCATATATTCCCAGGCCTGCACGCAGGTGAAGCTCAAGCCCAGCGCCGATGGTCAGAGCGAGGCCCCAGACCAGGCCCTTGCGATCGTTCTCGAGCAGCGCGTGATGCGCCCAGGTCACCGTCGTGCCCGACGTGAGCAGGATGAGCGTGTTGAGCAACGGAAAGTGCCAGGGATCGAAAGTCTCGACGCCCTTGGGCGGCCAGACGCCGCCGGTATAGGCGATCCGCGCTATGTCACGGAACTCATCGGGAAACAGCGCGGTGTTGAAATAGGCCCAGAACCAGGCGACGAAGAACATCACCTCCGAAGCGATGAACAGGATCATGCCGTAGCGGTGCGAAATCTGCACCACCGCGGGTGTGATCACCCTCGAACTCGGCCTCGTGGATCACGTCGCGCCACCAGCCGATCATGGTGTAGGCGATGCCGATGATGCCGGCGCCCATGATGACCGGCGCGTAGGCGACCATCTGATGCATCCACAGGATGAGTCCGACGGCCGACATGAATGCCGAGGTCGCGCCGACCGCAGGCCACGGACTGGGATTGACCAGGTGGTAATCGTGGTGCGGTTTGGCATGTGCAGCATCGGCCATCGTCATCTTCTCCACTTTGACGCGACGGAACTTGCCGTGCGCGCCGTTTCCTTGCCTGCTATCAGATGTGTCCCGACTTTTCCGAAGTTGCGCTCTCCGCCACCGGCGGTTCCGGTTGGTTCACCGGATAGAAGGTGTAGGAAAGCGTGATATTGCTCAGCGTGTCCTGCTCGGAATCCTCGGCGAGCTTGGGATCGACGTAGAAGACCACCGCCATGTCGCGCTTTTCGCCCGGCTTCATCGTCTGCTGGGTAAAGCAGAAGCAGTTGATCTTTTCGAAGTAGATGCCGACGGTCGGCGGCGTCACGTTGTAGCCGGCCTGGCCCGTAGTCACGCGGGCGGCTTCGTTGGTCACCGAATAATAAACGGTCACCACCTGTCCGAGCTGCACGTCGATGGTTGGCCGTTCGGGCTCGAAGCTCCACGGCAGACCGGGCGCGACGTTGGAATCGAAGCGCACCGTGACGAGGCGGCCCGACACTTCCCGCGTCGGCAGCGCGTGCGCCACCTGCGTGGTGCCGCCGAACCCGGTGGTGCGGCAGAACCACGAATACAGCGGCACCGCCGCGTACGACACGCCGACCATCGCCGCGACAAAGGCGCCGCAGGCGAAGGCGACGAGGAGATCGCGGCGGCTGCGCCTTGGGGTGCTGCGGTGGATCGGTCGGTCGGCGCATGGTCGGGTGCTGCTACTTGGTCGTTTCCACAGGGCGCATGTAGTCTGGGCCGCGTCAGCACGTCGCAGCCGAGGCGGACGATCGTGACCGGAAAATCACCAGCACGAAGGCTCCGAGCGCCAGCGCGATCGCAATCGAACGGGCCCGGCGCGCGCGCAGCTGCTGCTCGGTCAGCTTCACGCCGGGCCGCGGCGGGGGATCGCCCATGAATCGCTTCGTGAAGTCGTCCACCGGATTACTCACCGTTGTCATAGCGCGAAATGGCCGAACGACCAGCCCCGACAGTCCGATCAACCAACAGCATCGCGAACAGCAGGAACAGATAGAGAATCGAGAACGCGAACATTTGCTTGCTGGCGGCGTGGCCGCTCCGCTCGGCGCGCACCCGCAGCGCCAGCACGATCATGATCGCGCCGACCGCCGCGGCGGCAATGCCATAGGTCGGCCCGGCATAGCCGAGCAGCCACGGCGCACGCCGAGCGGCGCCAGGATCAGCGTATAGAGCAGGATTTGGCGGCGGGTTTCCGCGATCGCCGGCGACCACCGGCAGCATCGGTACGCCGGCGCGCGCATAGTCTTCGGTACGGTAGAGCGACAGCGCCCAGAAATGCGGCGGCGTCCAGAAGAAGATGATGAGAAACAGCAAGACCGGCTCGACCGCGATGCTGCCGGTCGCGGCCGCCCAGCCGATCACCGGCGGCAATGCGCCCGCGGCGCCGCCGATGACAATATTCTGCGGGGTCGAGCGCTTCAGCCACATCGTATAGATCACGACGTAGAACAGGATGGTGAAGGCGAGCATCACGCCGGCGACCAGGTTGACCAGCAGTCCGAGCGTCACCACCGAAAAAGCGGCAAGCGTCATGCCGAAACCCGCCGCCTCGCCGGCGGTGATGCGGCCGCGCGGGATCGGCCGCGCCGCGGTGCGCGCCATCAGCGCGTCGATGTCGGCGTCATAGGACATATTGAGCGCGCCCGCGGCGCCGGCGCCGACCGCGATGCACAGCAACGCGGTGAGCGCGATCACCGGATGCACGTGGCCGGGCGCCACCAGGAGCCCGACCAGCGCCGTGAACACCACGAGCGACATCACCCGCGGCTTCATCAGTTCGATGTAATCGCCGACCTCGGCGATGCTGGGTTCGACGCGGGCGACCGTCAGGCTCATCGGATCAACGGCAGCGTGTCATATTGGTGGAACGGCGGCGGCGACGGCAGCGTCCATTCCAGCGTGGTCGCGCCCGGTCCCCACGGATTGGCCGCCGCCCGCTCCTTGCGGATGAAGGCGAGCGCCATGCCGAAGAAGAACACCAGCGTGCCGAAGCCCGAGATGTACGAGCCGATCGACGAGACGTAATTCCACCCGGCGAACGCATCGGGATAATCGACATAGCGGCGCGGCATGCCGGCGAGCCCGAGGAAGTGCTGCGGGAAGAACGTCAGATTGACGCCGATGAAGGTGATCCAGAAGTGCAGCTTGCCGATGGTCTCGTTGTACATGTAGCCGGTGATCTTCGGGAACCAGTAGTACCAGCCGCCGAAGATGGCGAAGACGGCGCCGAGCGACATCACGTAGTGGAAGTGCGCCACGACGTAATAGGTGCCGTGTAATTCGCGGTCGACGCCGGCATTGGCCAAAACCACGCCGGTCACGCCGCCGACGGTGAATAGGAAGATGAAGCCGACCGCCCACAGCATCGGCGTCTTGAACTCGATCGAGCCGCCCCACATCGTGGCGATCCAGGAGAAGATCTTCACGCCGGTCGGCACCGCGATCACCATGGTGGCGGCGATGAAGTAGGCCTGGACGCTCGCCGACATGCCGACATTGTACATGTGGTGCGCCCACACCACGAAGCCGATGCCGCCGATCGACACCATCGCGTAAGCCATGCCGAGATAGCCGAACACCGGCTTCTTGGAGAACGTCGCCACGATCTGGCTGACCATGCCGAAGCCCGGCAGGATGAGGATGTAGACTTCGGGGTGGCCGAAGAACCAGAACAGGTGCTGGAACAACAGCGGATCGCCGCCGCCTTCCGGATTGAAGAAAGTAGTGCCGAAATTGCGATCGGTGAGCAGCATGGTGATGGCGCCGGCCAGCACCGGCAGCGACAACAGCAGCAGGAACACCGTCACCAGTTCCGACCATACGAACAGCGGCATTTTGTGCATGGTCATGCCGGGCGCGCGCATGTTGAAGATCGTCGTGATGAAGTTGATGGAGCCGAGGATCGACGAGGCGCCGGCGAGATGGATCGACAGGATGACGAAATCCATCGCCGGACCGGGCTGGCCGTAGGTCGACAGCGGCGCATAGAGCGTCCATCCGGCGCCGACGCCGTTCGCGCCCGGCTCGCCCTCGACGAACATCGAGATCAACAGCAAGGCGAAAGACGCCGGCAACAGCCAGAACGAAATATTGTTCATGCGCGGGAACGCCATGTCCGGCGCGCCGATCATCAGCGGGATCATCCAGTTGCCGAAGCCGCCGATCATCGCCGGCATGACCATGAAGAAGATCATGATCAGGCCATGCGCGGTGATGAACACGTCGTAGGTATGCGTGTCGTGGAAGATCTGGATGCCGGGATACATCAGCTCGGCCCGGATCGCGATCGACATGGCGCCGCCGATCACGCCGGCAATGAGCGCGAACACCAGGTACATCGTGCCGATGTCCTTGTGGTTCGTCGAATAGACGAAGCGGCGCCAGCCGTGCGGAATGGCGTGCTCGCCTTCGTCGCCGTGCGCCGCGTGTACCATCGTGTCCATTGCCAGTTCCTCGTTAGCGCCCGCTTGCCTTCCTGTTTAGTACCCCGCGTTCCGATCGTCACTGCGACGACGGCGCGCCCGCTGCCGCGAATGTATTCGGCGGAACGCCATTCTCGGCGGAGAATTTCTGCTTGGCTTGGGCGACCCATGCATTGAAATCGCTCTCGCTCACCACATGCACCGCAATCGGCATGAAGGAGTGATCCTTGCCGCACAGTTCCGAGCACTGGCCGTAGAACATCCCCGTCGTGGTCGCTTTGAACCAGGTCTCGTTCATGCGGCCGGGAACGGCGTCGATGCGAATGCCGAACGACGGCACGGTGAAGGAGTGGATGACGTCGGCGCCGGTCACCAGCACGTGCACGACCTTATTCACCGGCACGACCATCTCGTTGTCGACGGTGAGCAGGCGCAGCTGACCGGGCTTGAGATCCTTGTCGGGGACCATGATCGAATCGAATTCGAAATTGCCGTTGTCGGGATAGCTATAGCTCCAGAACCACTGCTTGCCGGTCGCCTTCACCGTGAGGTCCGGATGGGGCACGTCGAGCTCCACGAACAGCAGCCGGAACGACGGCACGGCGATCGCCGCCAGGATGATCACCGGAACGATGGTCCAGAGGATTTCGATCGGCGTGTTGTGGGTGGTGCGCGATGGGGTTGGATTGGCGCGCGCATTGAAGCGCACGATGATGATCAAAAGCAGGGCAAGGACGAACGCCGAAATCAGGCCGCAATGACCCAGAGCAGGAAATTATGGAACGTGGCGATCTCCTGCATGACCGGCGTGGCCGAATCTTGCAGGTCCATTTGCCAAGGCGACGGGTGGCCGAGGCCGGCGAACGCCGCCCCCGCGCTCGCAAGCAAAATCCCAAAGACTAGCGCAGTCGCGCTCAACCGTGACAATCCCGGCATCGCTCTGGCCACCTGCCCCGATCACGGCCCGTATTGGCGGTGCCGGCGCCGCGCAGCCAACACATGCGACAAATACATGTTTATCAAATACATGTTTATCGTGCAACGGTACGGCCTGATGCCGGCCGCTGCCGGCGGGTTTTTGCACCGCGAATGTGGTCTCTGACAGGCATCGTCGGGTTGGGGGGTCAGCGATCCGGAAGGTCTGCCTTGATTCCTGGCCGTCGCCTTCGGTTGGGTCCCCAAATGTGACACCAGGGGCCCGATTTGAGCGATTTTCCTTGCCATCTGGGCGCAGTACTCCCGTCAGGTGCTCTCGGACGCATGAACATCGTCGGTCTCATGCTGGCGCAGGTGGCGGCTTCGGCAGCAGTTCAGCAATCAGCCGCAAAATCTCCTGGAACATTTGCCGGGTAATGGCGACCTCGGCCATCTGGAAGGCGACGCTGCGGCCATGGCTGATGACCTTGGCGCCGATCTTGATCAGCTTCTCCTTCAGGCTCGACAGCGACCAGTGTTTGATCGGCTCTGGCGTCGCCAGGTGCGCAGGAAGTTGCCGAGATTGTAGGCGAGCGCATGGAGCTGCAAGCGCACTGCGTTGGCGGCGAACGTCCGGCATGACAGCCGCGTCCACTTGATCGCACCCTTGCCTTCCTTGATCCATTGCTCGGCGGTGCCGCGCTTGTTCTAGAAGGCGACGACGCGCTTGGCCGGGCGGCTCATGTTGGTGACGATGAAGCCAACGCGCGGTAAAGCTCGCCTGGATGCCACTCGACCTTGGCAATCATCCGCGTGGCTTGCTCCAGCTTCCTGCCTGGTAGGTGAACCTGGTAGGTGAAGTTGGCGTAGTACCGCCGGACTTCCTTGGGCGGTCGCCCCACTGTCGGTCGCCCCACTGGTCGCTTGAGCAAATAGCTATAACAATTCCATATACGTCATCCTCGACAATTAAGTTCAGGATAAATTAAGTTCAGGCGCGCCAGCTCGGCGGACTGCGGCCGCCGCACTTGCAGCACGATTTCGGCGCCGTTGACAGCGTCGGCCGTCACCATGGCGCCGGCGGCGGCATAGTCGGCATCGAGAATCCCGACTTCGTCCCGGCGCCCGGTTCGACGGCGACATCGGCGCCAAGCGCGACCATCTTCCTGATCGTCTCTGGCGTCGCCGCAGCCTGCGGCTCGCCCGCATCGCTCTCGGCGGCAACCGCAATCTTCATGCTACCTCCCGCCCGCGCCCGCGCAGACAACCTCACGCCCGGTATCGGCCGG
>CAVQWD010000005.1:0-11069 GCA_963717265.1 uncultured Alphaproteobacteria bacterium
ATCTGACCGCCGAGCTCGGCGTCGGCGTTTCGATCTCGCCCGGCTATGCCTATGAGCGGGCGCCCGACCAGCAGCACTTCCTCAACCGCAAGAAGACCAAGGAACTGTTCCGCGACGTCTTTGCGCGCGGCAAAGGCAAGAACTGGAACCTGACCCATTCCGGCATGTTCCTGGACTTCCTCGCCGGCAACCAGGAATTCCACTGCACGCCGTGGGGCATGCCGACGCGCAACGTTTTCGGCTGGCAGAAGCCGTGTTATTTGCTCGGCGAAGGCTATGCCAAGACGTTCGATGAGCTGATGGATACGACGGATTGGGACGCCTACGGCACCGGCCGCTACGAGAAATGCGCGAACTGCATGGCGCATTGCGGCTACGAGGCGACCGCCGCCGAGGCCATGATGGCCCACCCACTCGAAGCGCTGGCAATCGCCTGGCGCGGCATCAAGACCGAAGGCGAGATGGCGCCGGAAATTCCGCTCGAACACCAGCGTCCCGCGCAATACCTGTTCGACGGCCAGGTGCAGCAGACGCTATCGGCGATGCGCGCCAACGAGGCGCGCGAGAAGGCCGCCAAAGCCGCGAAGACATCGGTGCAGACCTCGGCCAGCGCGGCATAGCCGTCATTCCGGAGCGCCGCGTAGCGGCGAGCCTGGAATCCATAATCACAAGACCAAAAATAAGAATTCGACCGGCGCCTCTACGCCGCCTTTGTTCGCAGCGTCGGAATTTTGCTCACGTCCTCTTCGCGTTCGGCATGCCAGGTATCGTAAGCGCCCTGCATGCGCACCCAAACCGCGGCGCCGTCGCCGAACAGCTTGCCGAGACGAACCGCGATTGACGGAGAGACCGGCTTCCGCTCACGCAATATGTCATAGAGATGCTGCCGGGAAATGCCGAGAAGTTGCGCGATCTCGGCCTTGGTCCGTCCCGTTGCCGGAATCACATCCTCCCGCAACAAGGCGCCGGGATGTGTCGGGCAGCGAGCCGGATTACGCTTGGCGACATGAGCCATGATTGTTCTCCTCAGTGGTATTGCTCGAAGTCGACGCGGCAGGCGTCGCCGTCTTCGAATTCGAACGTGATGCACCACGGTCCGTTTATATGGACCGAATACCGAGTCGGCTGAAAGCCTCGCAACGGATGGAAATCAAACCGGGAATACTCATTTCCTCCGGCCGCACGACGATGCCCAAGCGATCCAGGCGGCGCAAGATGCGGGCATGCATTTTGCCGTCGATCTTCCCGGTTCGGCCGCGCTGCCAAAGCTCGGCAAGGCCCTTGCTTTTAAAGTCCCTGATCACAGGCTCGACTGTAAGCCAATAACTGACAAACGTCAACCATTAGCTTACGTGACGCGCAGGATCAGCCGAGCTCTTGCGCAGCCGTTCCTGCGGGCTGATAAAGACGCCAATAACGCGATCCAAGGGGGCCGGCAAATGCGAAAATTCGACATCGCTGCCGCTGCATGCGTGTTCGCTTCGCTGTATCTTTTCATGGTGCCGGCCACGCTCGCGCAGACATCGACCCCTGCGCCGCCGCAAGCGCAAAAACCGCCGGCGCCTCCGGCAAAGTCCGCTGCTCCGGCGCATCCCGCTGCTGCGGCAAAGCCGGCGGTCATCGTGTGCGGACCGAATGACAAATCATTGCCGCCGTTCTCGCTGGTCGTGAACGACAAAGGCGTGCCCAGCGGCCTTGAGGGCGGATTGGCGGCTCTGCTTGTCGGCCGCAAATACGGGCCTCATGCCATCTCTTTGCAGCGCTTTCTGGAACTGGAGAAGGCCGCCGAAGCCCAGGGCGCCCACATGCTGCACCTGCCGGGACTGACCAGCCATCCGGACTGGTACGTCGTGGTCTATGCCGACGGCTCATATATCGACGAAATCTTGCCTATTACTCCGAACAATCCGCAAAACCTCGTTATTCTTGAACCAGTGGGAAGGTGCGAAAGGGTCGGCCATTGAACCCGCTGGTCGGCCTTCGTCGCGCTGCGCGGCGCCAAGACCGAAGGCCTGATGGCACCGGAAATTCCATTGGACGCACAGCGTCCCGCGCAATACGTGTTCGACAGCAACGTGCAACTCACGCTGTCGCAAATGCGCGCCAACGAGGCGCGCGAGAAAGCGGCGAAGGCGGCCAAAGCGGCGGCGCAGACCTCGGCCAGCGCGGCGTAATCGTCATTCCGGGGCGCGACCGAAGGCTGCGAGCCCGGAATCCATAATCACAGCGACTGAAATAATATGAGTGCCGTCTCGTACGACGAATTTAGCTCAGTCATGGACAGGGCAACCTTTTTCAATAGCAAAGAGGTGTCCTCCATGCCGCGAAGGGTATGGAGTTCCAACTGCGTCCCTGACCACCGCACATCTACATCCCTGTGCTATTGCCTCAGGGGTTTCGGGAAATGGACGCATGTCCCGAATGATGGGCGCGGCGGGCTGCGTTGGCGTCATTGGCATGGAGCCGATAGTCTGCAACAATTCGCCTGTAGATAGGAACAACAAAAAACTTTGAAAAATCGCTGTTTGGACGCCATTGGCAGCGTGTCTGCGGAAAAGTAGCTTAGCAAGTAGCCCGAATGAGCGAAGCGACATCCGGGGTCTGCCTCTCCGCACGCAGTCCCGCATGTCGCTAACGCTCATGCAGACTACTGCCTACTCAAGTCTGAGGTTTACTACTAGGGATGGCCGCAGCCGCGGTTGAAGCGTTTTCAGCTAAAGTCGCGGATGCGTTCCCCGGATTATCCGCGGTCGTATGCGGCGGCTGTGCCGGAAGTTCAGAATCCTCCCCTTCATCATCATCTGATCCGTTTCGCTTAGCGTTCATACGCCTCTGCATTTTTTTCAGAAAAGCCGAAGCTGATTTTGCTTCCTCACCATCTATCAATTCACGCTTGATAACTTCCTCGGTCAAGAGTGATCTCAGCTCGTCGATATCCACCCTAACTTGAGACAGGCGTCTAATTTGCAGACGAACCGAGTCGAGAATTGCATCGCTGATTAGAAGTGCGGCGATAGCGAACTTGCTCGTGATTTGTTTTTCATGAAACCAGTCGGATAGCGTGTCTTTTGAAAACGCTTCCAAGCTCAAATTTCCAAAACACTCGATAGCCTCGGGGCCTTTGCAGTTCGCCTCAAGAGCATTAAGCTCGCACACCAAAACTTTATCGATTGGCTTTGCAAATACGACCTTGTAGATGCGCCAAACGACCCCGTTGGTGAGAACGACCCAGTCGACTCCTTTATTTGCAGCATAATCGACTGCTTGTTTGATATAGCCATCTTTAAGCTCGGTGCCGATCGCCTTAACCTCGACAAGGAATCGGGGCTTATTGTCCGTTGAGACCATGAGGTCGACGTAGGTTCCACGGATTGCGTGCTCGCTGCTCAGATTTTGATACTTATCGTAGCCTAGAATGTCAGAAATCATGCCTGTGACGATGACGACCGTGTCGCCTTCGCTGCTGTCCTTCTTCATCGCCTGGGCAAGGATGCCCTGATAAGTCTTGAGGTGAGCTGTAATGCGTGAGGCAACCTTAGCTGAAACTGCCATTGTCGACCCTCCCGAATGAAGCGTAACTGTCCCTTAAAATTGCAGCTTGGGCAATACCATTGATATGAGTTGTATCACAGTCGAGCTGAGTAACGGAGGTCCCGCCCTTGCACTGCCAGCAACGTCGCGAGGAGATGTGTCGAAGATGAGCGCCGCTTTATATCGCGGTGGTTATGGATTCCGGGCTCCTCGCTTCGCTCGGCCCCCGGAATGACGGCGCCCTACATCCCCCACGCCACCTTCCGCACATTGCCGCTTTTGAGATTGCGGTAGCGCGCCAGCGCCCAGAGCGGGAAGAATTTCGCATAGCCGTGGTAGCGCAGATAGAACACGCGGGGGAAACCGGTCGCGGTGTAGCGCTCTTCGTTCCAGAAGCCGTCGGCGCCTTGGCTGTCGGCGAGGTATTTGATGCCGCGCGCAAGCGCCGGATGCTCGACCGCGCCGGCGGCCATCAAGCCGAGAATTGCCCACGCCGTTTGCGAGGCCGTGCTCGGCGCCCCCTCGTAGCCGCGGTAATCGAGCTTGTAGCTTGAACCGTCCTCGCCCCAGCCGCCGTCCGCGTTCTGGATCGCGGCGAGCCATTCCACCGCTTTGCGCATTTCCGGCGCGTCGCGGGCAAAGCCTGCGGCGTTGAGCGCGCAGAGCACCGACCAGGTGCCGTAGATGTAATTGATGCCCCAGCGGCCGTACCAGGAGCCGTCGGCGCGCTGGGTGCGGCGCAGATAATCGATGGCGCGCTTGGCGGCGGAGCTTTGGGTGTCGCCGAGCTGCGCCAGCATCGACAGGCAGCGGGCGGTAACGTCCTCGGTCGGCGGGTCGAGCAGCGCGCCGTGATCGGCGAACGGAATGTTGTTGAGATAATAATAGTCGTTATCGGCGTCGAACGCGCCCCAGCCGCCGTTGCCGCTCTGCATGCCGACGATCCACTCTTTCGCACGCGCGATTGCGGCTTGATAGTCCGCAATGCCTGCGCTTTGCACGCGGTCCATGGCCAATCTATCAAGAGCCATGGCGACCACCGCGGTGTCGTCGACGTCGGGATAATGCGGATTGGCATATTGGAACGCCCAGCCGCCGGGCCGCAGGTCGCCCCGCCGCGCCATCCAATCGCCGCGCAGGTCGAGCACCTGCATCGGTACCAGCCAATCGAGCCCGCGCTTGGCTTCGGCAATAGCGCCCTCGCCGCCGGCCTCCATCAGCGCGTGGCAGGCGAGCCCGGTATCCCAGATCGGCGACACGCAGGGCTGGCAATAGGTCTCGTGCTCGCGCACGACCAGAAGCTTTTCGATGGATTTTCGCGCGACGGCGCGCTGCGGATGATCCGCCGCATAGCCCAGCGCATCGAACATCATCACGCTGTTGGCCATGGCCGGAAAGATCGCGCCGAGGCCGTCCTCGCCGTTGAGGCGCTCGGTCACCCAGGCGACGGCGCGATCGACGGCGCGCGCCCGCGCGCGCGTGGGGAAATACGGTTCCGCCACGCGCAAAATGTTGTCGACGGCGCGGAAGAACCAGAACCACGACGCCTTCTGCTGCGGCGCCTTCGGCGCCGGCCCGAGCGTCTGCGGCGGATCGAGAAAAAGCTCGTTGACGGTAACGCCCTTGGCATTGCGCGCGCGCGGTTTCTTCGCCATCAGCACGAGCAGCGGCACGATCACGGTGCGGCTCCAATACGAAATCTTGTCGAGATGGAACGGAAACCATTTCGGCAAGACCATGATCTCGACCGGCATCACCGGCACCGCGCGCCACGGCACGATGCCGTAGAGCGCCAACAGGCAGCGCGTGAACACATTGACCCGCTCGGCGCCGCCGCGCATGCGGATCGCCTCGCGGGCGCGGCGCATATGCGCGGCTTGCGGCTCTTCGCCGATCATTTTGAGCGCGAAATAGGCTTTCACCGTCGCGCTCATGTCGAAGGCGCCGTCGCGGAACAGCGGCCAGCCGCCATGCGTGCCCTGGATGCGGCGCAGATAGGCGGCGATGCCGGCTTCGAGCGCGGCATCGACGGGTTCTCCCAGGTAGTGGCGAAGCAGCACATATTCGGCCGGAATGGTGGCGTCCGCTTCCAGCTCGAACAGAAAATGGCCGTCGGCGCGCTGGCAGGCCAGCAACGCCTGCGTCGCCGCCTCGATGTGCCGATCGAGATCGATGTCGCTCATTGGTGTTTCGCTTGGCGCCGCGCAATCAGTTCGGCGGCGCGGTTGCCGGACCGGATCGCGCCCTCGATGGTCGCGGGCAAGCCGGTATTAGTCCAATCGCCGGCCAGAACAAGATTGCGCCACGCCGTTTCGGCGCCGGGGCGCTTGGCGTCCTGCGCCGGCGTGGCGGCAAAGGTGGCGCGGCGTTCGCGCACGATCTGCCAAGGAGGTAAGCCAGTCGGCAGCGCATCTGGAAGGCCGGTCGCGCTTGCCACTTCCGCCCAGATTGTCTTCGCCAGTTCTTCCCGCGGCGTATCGAGCAAACGATCGCCGGCACTAATGGTGACCGACAGCCGGCCGGGAAAGGCGAAAATCCACTGCACGGTGCCATTGAGCACGCCGAGGATCGGCGGCCAGCCGGCCGGCGGCGCGATGCGAAAATGACCGTTGACGATGGCGCGGAATTCGGTCGGCACGTCGAGCCCGCGAACGAGCGCGGCGGCGGCATAAGGCGGCACCGCGAGAATGACCGCGTCGTCTTGCGCAAGCGCAATCGTCTCGGTGCCGAAATCGAGCGCCTCGACGGAATTGGCGTTAAAGCGAAAGCCGCGCAGCTGATGTTCCAGGCGCACCGCAGCGCCGCGCTGTTGCAGCACGGCGAGCGCGGGCTCGATCAGCGTCGCGCTCAAACCGTCGCGCGCGATCAGCGGCCGGCAGGCGCGGCCGCCGGCGGCGAGCGTGTCGCGGATCACCGCGGCGGCAAGTTTCGCCGAGCCTTGCGGCGGCTCGATGTTGAGCGCGGCGAGAAGGAGCGGCTCGACGAGTCGCGAATAGAGCGCGCCTTGGCAAGCGATGACTTCGCCGACCGTCTTGCCCGGCGGCGGCCAAATGAGCCGCGCCAGCGCCACATAGTTGAAGGCGCGCGTGCCGGGCGCGCGTCGGCCGGGAGCGAAAATCCACCACGGCAGGCGGCCGTCGTCGAAACGCAGCGTCCAGCGCTGGCGGCTCGCCAAGTCGACAAACGGAAATTCCGCGGTCGGCGGGCCGACCAGGCGATGCTCCGCGCCGATGCCGCGCAGATAATCGAGCGCGGCGCGATTGCCGGACAGCAACAGGTGATTGCCGTTGTCGATCGTCATGCCGACCGCCGCGTCGTAATAGGAACGGCAGCGGCCGCCGGCGAACGCCGTCGCCTCATGCACGACCACGCGCTCGCCGCGCGCGGAAAGCTTGAGCGCGGCGGACAGTCCGGCGAGCCCGGCGCCGATAATGTGGACGGTGCGGGTCATGGTTTGATTGGCATATGCCCCGTCAGCTTATTGCGGGCTGGGATACGCAGCTCCAGGCCTGGTTGGGTTTGCACTATTCTATCGGCAGCATATAGCGGCGCCTCGGCACGGTACGCTTAGAAAGGATTCTTGTTCTCGGCAACCGCAGCGGCGCCGGTTGGTGAGTGCGGCGAATAGAGCCTGTCCCGATGGGTCATTCGCGGCCGGGTCGAGGCAGCACGGCTATGGCCGCAATGCCCCGATAGCGACCAAATTCTGCAGCGCAGCGAAATATCGCGATGGGCCAAATAAGCGACATATGCGCCGCAGCAAATAACTCCGCTATTCGATCACCTCGTCGGCGCGACCGAGGAGCGCGAACGGGATCGTGAGGCCGAGCATCGTGGCGGTCTTGAGATTGATGAACAGCTCTATCTTTGTAACTTGCTGCACCGGCAAGTCGGCAGGCTTGTCGCCCTTGAGAATCCTCCCGGCGTAGGTGCCGAACAGGCCGTAATATTCGGTGTTGTTGGTTCCGTAGCTCATCAGCCCGCCGGCCGCAGCGAACTCGCGATACTGGTAGATCGCCGGCACCGCGTGGCGGACCGCCAGTGTGGCGAGCTGCTCGCGCCGGGCATTAAAAAATATATCGGGCATGATCACGAGCCCGCCCGCTCGCAGTTGGACCATGGTTGTAAAGACCGTATCGAAATCGTGTTCGGTGCTCGCATGCACGATATGGAGGTGCAGTCCAAGGGCGCGGGCCGTTGGTTGCAGGCCTCGCAAAAAGGCCTCGACACCAGTGGGATTGGTCGGATTGACGAGCAGCGCAATCATGGTCGCCGTGGGCACGAATTCATGCAGCAGCTCCAGCCGTTTCGGCCCCAACTCTGCATTCAAGTTAGTCACGCCGGTAAGATTGCCGCCCGGTCGGGCAAGGCTGGCGACAAGCCCCACCTCGACCGGGTCGACCGATACCTCGAAGACGATTGGAATGGTCGTGGTCGCCGCCTTGGCTGCCAGTGCCGAAGGAATACCGGGCGCTACAATCACGGCCACCTGACGATGAACCAGGTCGGCCGCTAGCGCCGGCAGCCGATCATTTTGGTTTTCCGCCCAGCGAAATTCGACCGCGACGTTCCGACCCTCGGCATAGCCTGCCTCTTCCAGCCCCTGCCGGAACGCGCGTAGACGGATCGCGAACAGGTCAGGCGATGCGTTACTGAGAAACCCGATCACCGGCAGCGCCGGCTGCTGCGCCCGCACCGAGAGCGGCCATACAGCCGCCGCGCCTCCAATCAGCGCAAGGAACTGACGCCGCCTCATCTGCTACCCCAAGTTCGAGGATGGCACCCTATCACATCGGAGAGAAGCTGTTGTGCGTCACAGCAAATTTTTCGCGCGGATGTCGCCTTCGGGTCATTCACGGCCGGGTCGAGGCAGCAGCAAGTCCGGCTATGGCCGCCATGCCCCAAAAGCGGAAGTGAGTTCAGAGCATCACGGCCGCCTTCATCAAGCCGGCAGCCAACCGCATCTGGTTGCGAGCTCATGAGTCCGCGCCCTAGATCAGATTGCGCAACACGATGAGCAGAAATTTTATCCGCGGCAAATGAATCGGCTTACGCGGCGGCGCAAAGCCGCGCGCGATCAGCGCCTCGAGAATGAGGCGATAGGCCTCGCCCATGATTCGCGGCGCGCGCACGACGCGGCGCGGGTTTTGCGCCATGATCGCATTCGCTTTTTCGAACTCGGCTTGCGCAAGCGTGACGACGGCGGCGCAAATCTTTCCGAGGGCCGGATGCGCAAGAACCGTTGCCGGCTCGATCGCATCAAGCCCCGCCGCTTGCAGCGTCTCGCGCGGCAGATAGAGACGCCCCAGGGCCGCATCCTCATCGAGGTCGCGCAGAATATTGGTGAATTGCAGCGCGCGGCCGAGGTGATGGGCGAGCGCGAGGCCGGCGTCGCGCTGCATCCCGAACACGCGCACCGACAGCCGGCCGACCGCGCAGGCAACGCGGTCGCAGTACAGATCGAGCGTCGCCCGGTCCGGCGCACGGATATCGGTCACGACGTCCATCTCCATGCCGGCGATGACGGCGAGAAAATCCTCCCGCTCAAGGTCGACTTTTTGGACCGCCTGCGCCAAGCCGTTTAGCTGCGGCGGCGCCGAGCCGGCATAGAGCGCGTCGATGTCGGCCCGCCATTTCTGCAAATCACCGCGGCGCGCCTCGCGCGGCCCGGGATCGTCGGCGATGTCATCGACCGCGCGGCAGAACGCATAGATTTCGAACATCGCCTCGCGTTGCGCGCGCGGCAGGATCCGCATCCCGGTATAGAACGAGCTGCGCGACGCACGCGCGGCGGCTTGGCTGGATCTATTCACTCACGCGCCCCGCGGCTTCTGCGCGGCGGCGGCGAAGCGCCGGCCGAGGCGACGCGAGGCGCCGCGCAACATGCCGAACATCGACCAACCGGCCACCGCCGGCACGGCAAGATGCACGCGCTCGCTCAACGGATCGCGCGCTTGCAAAAGCCGCGTCAGCCGGTGCGCCAGCGCGTTGATGACGGCGACTTCGAGGCCGAGCCGCCAGCCGGCAATCGCCGTACCGAAACCGTCGCTCTCGCCGAGCAAGCGTTCGGTTCGCGCGGCGAGCTTGTGCAGGCAGTCGAGCAGCTCCGGCGAGGCGCGCTCGGCGCCGAGCGCCTCGACACTCGTTGCGCTCGCGGCGAGCGCGTCCTGCGGAATATAGACGCGGTCGAGATTACGATAGTCGCTCCGGCAATCCTGCAAGTGATTGATGATCTGCAAGGCGGCGCACAAGTCATCGTTGGCCGGCCAGACGGCGCGGCTCTCGCCGTGCACGTCGCAGACGAAACGGCCGACCGGCATCGCCGAGAGCGAACAATAAGAAATCAGATCGTCCCAATCGCGGTAGCGCAGCTTGGTGACGTCGAGCTTGAAGGCGGCGATCAGATCCTGGGCATGCTTCGGCGCTAGCCCGCGCTCGGCGAGCGCGGTGCGCAGCCGCGTCGCGACGGCGTCGTCGGCGTTGGCGCCGAGAAGACCTGCTTCGAGGCGATCGAGCAGAGCGAGCTTTCGCGGCGGCGGCAGGCTCGCATGATCGGCGATGTCGTCGGCGGTGCGCACGAAATTGTAGAACGCCAGGATCACGCCGCGGTGGCGTGGATGAATGAGAAAGGACGCGACCGGGAAATTCTCATCCCGATGCCCCTTGCCCGAACGCCAGTCCGCGGCGTGTTGTCGGCTTAAATCGTTCATCGCAATTCCGAGATGTTGGCTTGCGCGCGGCCCTTCCACATGCCGCCGCGGCCGCGGGCATGCTGATAGGCGGAATTGACCGTGAACGCCATATACATCGCCGCGATCGCCGGCAGCGCCGGCGCCCACAACGTCGAGCGGCGGTAGAACCGCAGCGTCGGGCGGAACGCGAAGGACATCAGCAGCCAGGCGAAAATGCCGATGAACTGCGCCGCGCCAGCGGCGAAAATCGCAAGCGCCACCGGAGCGAGATAAGTCAGCGCCAGAGCGAAAATCGTTCCGGCGAGCAGCAAGGGCGAATAGCCGAGCTGCGCATAGGCGGTGCGCGCCACCATGCGGCGAATGTCGGCGACGGCCGGATAGGCGCGCACGCTGCGCACGCGCTCGGTGAGCGCAATCGAAATCGGGCCGCGGCGTTTGAGCGCCTTGGCCAGCGCGCAATCGTCGATCAAGGCATCGCGGATCGCGTTAAGGCCGCCGGCCTGTTGCAGCACCTCGCGCCGCGCCAGCATACAGCCGCCGGCCGCCGCGGCGGTGGCGCGGCGCGGATCGTTGGCCCAGGCGAACGGGTAGAGCATCTGGAAGAAGAAGATGAAGGCCGGCACGAACATGCGCTCGGCAAAACTTTGGCAACGCAGCTTTGCCATCAGCGAGGTCAGCACGAAGCCGCCGTGCTGCGCCCGCGCCACGAGCCGGATCAGCGCGTCCGGGGCATAGACGATGTCGGCGTCGGTCAGGAGCAAATAGGTCGGCGGCTCCGCTGCATTTTCGGCGAATTGCACGCCTTGCTGCTGCGCCCACAATTTGCCGGTCCAGCCCGCCGGCAGA
>CAVQWD010000006.1:0-35075 GCA_963717265.1 uncultured Alphaproteobacteria bacterium
TGATGTGGTGGACGGTGCCCGCTCCCAGCAGCGAGGTGCCCTATGGTGATCGTTGCGATCGTATCAACATCAGGGAGCCATCGTACACCGGGCAAGCCACCACGATCGGTTCGGATATCGCCAAGAACGTGTTCCAGGTCCATGGCATCGATGCCAGCGAGAAGGTCGTCGTTCGGAAGCAACTTCGGCGCAGCCAGGTCATGGAGTTCTTCAAGGCGCTGCCGCCGTGCCTTATCGGCATGGAGGCGTGCGCGACCGCCCATTATTGGGCGCGTGAACTGACGAAGCTTGGTCACAAGGTTCGTCTGATGCCGGCGAGGGATGTGAAGGCATACGTCAAGCGCAACAAGAACGATGCTGCCGACGCCGAGGCGATCTGCGAGGCGGTACGACGTCCGACCATGCGTTTTGTGCAGGTCAAATCGGCCGAGCAGCAGAGCCAGTTGATGCTGCATCGGACGCGCGATCTTTTGATGCGGCAACGGACCCAGGTGATCAATGCCTTACGGGCGCATATGGCCGAGCTCGGCATGACGGCTGCACAAGGCAACGCAGGGCTCAGGGAGTTGCTGGCGATCATTGCGGGCGCCGCGGATGAGCGCTTGCCGGCCGAGGCTCACGCCAGCCTGATCGTGCTGGCGGCGGAGCTTCAGGCAATGCGGACACTGATCGCATCAATCGAGAAGCGGATTATTGCTCATCATCGCTCGGACGAAGCAAGCAAGCGGCTCAGGAGCATTCCGGGGATTGGTCTGGTGGGCGCGACCGCCATTGCGGCTACGATCACGGACCCAAAGGCATTCCGGTCGGGCCGCGATATGGCGGCCTGGATCGGGCTCGTCCCGCGGCAGGATTCGACCGGCGGCAAGCAGAAGCTCGGTCCGATCTCGAAACAGGGCGATCGTTATTTGCGACGCATTCTGGTGGTCGGAGCCCATGCGGTGTTGAAGCTCGCGCGGCAAAAGCCGGAGAAGTATCCCTGGCTCACGCAGCTTCTCGCCCGCAAACCGTTCAAGGTCGTGGCGGTGGCGCTTGCCAATAAGATGGCGCGCATCGCCTGGGCATTGCTGGTCAAGGGCGGCCCCTATCGGGCGCGTGCACTGGTGGCAGCGGCCTAAGGGGACTGGCGATGGGAGGATGAGGTTGCGTACGTGCGTTCACGAACTGCAGGGGTGATGACGACGTTGATGCGAAACGGTCGAGACCGTCGATCGGAAAACCCGCTCTGGGCCGACGCGATAGTTGAGCGCGTGTTCCTGGTTGGGACCGATCAGCGGATCACATCAGGGCCAGCGGCCACTGCGGCTGCATCGCGACAGAGGTAACCCTCCAAGCGAAAATAGGCCGTATACATGGCTGCACCCGAACGCTTCGCAGAAAAGTCAGATTTGCTCTTGCAACGCGGGCACCGTCCATACATGGCCCTTCACGGCGTTGGCGAAGGCCTCGTAAGCGATGCGTCCGTCGGCCGCGATGGGCAACTGCTCGCGCAAGCGCAGTTTAAGTTGCTCGAGCGCGCTCGGCGACAGGGCGTTGATTGCTTGCCCGGACGGTCCGACCGGCACTGTGTGGAATCCCAGAAATCGTCGAAGTCGCTATAGCTGACTGCGATGCGGATGAGCGTCGTATCGACGGTTTGCAGCCCGGCCTGCTCCCAGATCGCGCGCAGGCTGTCACGCCGCGAAGCATCTGTGTTCAGGCCGCCCGGCCCGGCCATACCGAGCGATTTCATGGCCGCGGCGAGCGGGGCGAGCGGGAAACCGCCGGCGGGAAAGTCCCACATGTAGGTCGCGACCATTCCGCCCGGCCGCACCACGCGCGCCATTTCGGCCGCCGCTTTGAGCGGATCGGGAATGAAGGTGATGACGAGCGCCATCGACGCGGCGTCGAAGCTGGCGTCGGCGAACGGCAGGCTTTGCGCGTCGGCGAGGCGGAATTGCGCCAGCTTCGTGCCGGGCCGCGTGCGCGCATAAGCCAGCTGGCCCTCCGAAATATCGATTCCCGTCACCGCGGCCGGCGAGCATCGCCCGATCAGCACCTCGGTAAAAGCGCCGTTGCCGCAACCGACGTCGATCCAGCGCAGATTGTTCGGCGCGTCGAGCCAGTCGAGAAATTTTCGGCCCGCAATTTGGCTCCAGCGGCCCATCAGCCGCTCATAGGCTTTGCCGTCGGCGAAAAGATTTGCGGCTTCGTTCGTCATTCGCGGGCGAGGATGAATGCTACTCCGCCGCCGCTTTCGCCGCGCCGCGCGCGTTGATCGCGGCCCAGACCCGGCTCGGCGTCGCCGGCATGTCGATGTGCTCGATGCCGAGCGGCTTTAACGCATCGAGGACGGCGCTGATCACCGCCGGCGGCGCGCCGGTGGCGCCGGCCTCGCCCGCGCCCTTGATGCCGAGCGGGTTGGTCCGCGCCGGCACTTCGGTCAGTTCCGAAACGAGCTCCGGGAAATCGTCGGCGCGCGGCATGACGTAGTCCTGGAAACTGCCGGTGACGAGCTGCCCGTCGGCATCGAACACGATTTCCTCCATCAGCGCCTGGCCGACGCCCTGCGCCACGCCGCCGTGGATTTGCCCTTCGCACAACAGCCGATTCATGACTTTGCCGACGTCGTCGACCGCCGCGTAGCGCTCGAGCGTCACCACGCCGGTCTCCGGATCGATCTCGACCTCGCAGACGTGGCAGCCGTTGGGATAGTTCGACGGCTCCGCCGAAAAGGTGCCGGAGGCTTCCAGCCCGAGCTCGAACTGCGGCGGCAGCATCATCGGACGATGCAACGACATCGCCACCGCGGTCAGCGGCAGCGCGCGGTCGGTGCCGACGATGCGGAAATTGCCGTCCTTGAACTCGATGTCGCCGGCCGCGGCCTCCATCATCATCGCCGCCATCGGCTTGGCTTTCTCGATGATGGCATCGGCGGCGCGCTTGAGCGCATTGCCGCCGACATGCATGCTGCGCGAGCCATAGGTGCCGCGCCCGATGGTCACTTCGTTGGTGTCGCCCTGGATGAAGCGGATGGTGTCGATCGGCACGCCGAGCCATTCGTGCACCATCTGCGCGTAGACGGTGTGATGACCTTGGCCGTGCGAATGGGTGCCGGCAACGATGGTGACCGTGCCGCTCGGATCGAAGCGAATCACCATCTTATCGTTGAACACCGCGGCCTCTTCGAGGAAATAGCCGACGCCGCGGCCGCGCAGCTTGCCGCGTTTCTTCGATTCCGCGGCGCGCTTGGCAAAACCGTTCCAGTCGGCGAGCTTCAGGCATTCGTCCATGACGTGGATGAAATCGCCGCTGTCGTAGGTCATGCCGGAATGCACGATCTTGTGCGGCATCGCCGCTTCCGGAATGAAGTTGCGCTGCCTGATCTCGACCGGATCGACGCCGACGACGCGCGCGGCGCGGTCGAGCAATTGCTCGATCAGATAAGTCGCCTCCGGCCGCCCGGCGCCGCGATAGGGCGCCATCGGCGCGGTATTGGTCAGCACCGCCTTGGCGGCGGCATGCACCGCCGGAATGTTGTACACGCCGGGCGCCAGCTTGATCGCATAGAGCGGCACGACGATCGAGGCTTCGAACACGTGCGAGCCCATGGCATGCAGGGCATCGACGCGCAGGCCGAGAATCTTACCCTTCTCGTCGAGCGCCAGCTCGCCCGTCACCACCTGGTCGCGGCCGTGCGAGTCGCCGAGAAAGGCTTCCGAGCGCGTCGACACCCATTTGACCGGACGGCCGCCGACCCGGCGCGACGCCCACACCACGAGCGCGTCCTCGGGATAGCCGCCGTTTTTCATGCCGAAGCCGCCGCCGACGTCGGGCGAGATCACGCGCAGCTTCGTTTCCGGAATTTTCAGAACGTTGCCGGCTACGTGCTGGCGCGTGCCATGCGGATTCTGCGACGTCGAGTACAGCGTGTAGCTGTCGCTGTCGGGATGATATTGGCCGATGGCGGCGCGCGGCTCGATCGTGTTGGCGCTGACGCGGCTGTTGTAGAGTTTGAGCTTCACGACATGCTTGGCATTGGCGAAGGCGGCGTCGACCGCCTCCTTGTTGCCCATCATCAGCCCGACCGCGACATTGTTGGGCGCTTCGTCCCACACCGCCGGCGCGCCGGGCTTGACCGCGTCCTCGACCGAAATCACCGCCGGCAGCGGTTCGTAGTCGATCTGCAAAAGTTCGGCGGCGTTCCTCGCCTGCAGCAGCGTTTCCGCGACGACGAAGGCGACGCGGTCGCCGACCGCGCGCACCTTGCCGACGGCGAGGATCGAGCGCAACGTGCGGTAACCTTTCGGCCCGCCCATGTCCTCGGGCATGACCGGCGAGAAACCGCCGAGTCTGTCGGCCTCGACGTCCGCTCCGGTGAGTACGGCGAGCACGCCGGCGGCGACCTTGGCCTTCGCGGTGTCGACGCGCTTGATGCGGGCATGGGCGTGCGGCGACATGACGACGACGCCGTAACACTGCTGCGGCAGGTCGATGTCGTCGACGAAACGACCGCGGCCGGTGATGAAACGGGGATCCTCGAGCCGGGTGACGGGCTGACCGATGCCGAATTTGCTGCTCACGCCTTCCTCCCACACGAACTGTCTACCCCCGCTTTCGCGGGGCAGAATGATTTATACTTGCGAATTGCGGCAATGAGAATGGAGCCGAGAACCGCGTCATGGCAGCGATCCCGTCTTCCGCGACCTTCGATTACATTATTGTCGGCGCCGGCTCGGCTGGCTGCGTGCTCGCCGACCGGCTGACCGCGTCCGGCCGGCACCGGGTGCTGCTGCTGGAGGCCGGCGGGCACGACCGGCATATGTGGATTCACATTCCGCTCGGCTTCGGCAAGCTGTTCGACAACGCCAAGGTCAATTGGCTTTACAAGTCGGAGCCGGAGCCGGAACTCAACAACCGCAGGATCATTCAGCCGCGCGGCAAGGTTTTGGGCGGATCGAGCTCGATCAATGGGCTCCTCTACATCCGCGGCCAGCACGAGGACTACGACCACTGGCGGCAACTCGGCAATGCCGGTTGGGCCTTTGCCGACGTGCTGCCCTATTTCCGCCGCGCCGAGGATCAGGAGCGGGGAGCGGACGCGCTGCACGGCGTGGGCGGGCCGCTCGCGGTCTCCGACGTATGCGAGCCGCACCCGTTATGCGAAGCGTTCATCGAAGCGGCGCGGCAGAGCGGGATTCCGCGCAACGACGACTTCAACGGACCGCGCCAGGAAGGGGCCGGCTATTTCCAGCTTACAACGAAGAATGGACGGCGCTGGTCGACCGCGGTCGGCTATCTGCGCCAGGCGCGGCGGCGGCCCAATCTGGCGATCGTCTCGAACGCGCTGGCGACCCGCGTGCTGTTTTCGGGACGCCGCGCCGTTGGCGTCGAATATCGCCAAGGACCAAAAGATAGCCCGACGACGCACGCGGCTTACGCCGAGGGCGAGGTCATCGTCGCCGGCGGCGCGTTCAACTCGCCGCAGCTTTTGCAACTCTCCGGGCTCGGGCCAGCAAAGATTCTGCGCGAACTCGGCATCGACGTCGTCGCCGACATGCCGGGGGTCGGCGCCGACCTGCAGGACCACCTTCAGGTCCGCATGCAATTCCGCTGCACCGCGCCGATCACGGCCAACGACGTGATCAATAGCTGGCGGCACCGCTATGGCGCGGGCCTGCGCTATATCCTGTCGCGCAAGGGGCTCTTGACCATCGGCGCCGGTTACGCCGGGGCATTCTTGCGCACGCGCCCGGATCTGGCGACACCCAACGTGCAGATCCATTTTCTGATCTTCAGCACCGAGACGGCCGGCGCCACGGTCCATCCATTTCCGGGTTTCATGGCCTCGGTTTGCCAATTGCGGCCGGAGAGCCGCGGCTTCGTGCGCATCAAATCAAGCGATCCAAGCATGCCGCCGGCGATCCAGCCACGCTACTTATCGAGCCGGACCGACTGCGCCACCGTCGTCGCCGGTTTGAACGCCTTGCGCCGGGTCATGAACCAGCCGGTGATGCGCCGCTATATCGCCGAAGAGCGCGCGCCCGGCGAGAAATGCGTGAGCGACGCCGATCTCCTCGCCTTCGCGCGCGACACCGGGACCACGGTCTATCATCCGACCTCGACGTGCCGCATGGGCTCCGATCCGGCGGCCGTCGTCGACGAGCGCTTGCGGGTGCGCGGCTTCGATCGGCTGCGCGTGATCGACGCCTCGATCATGCCCACCGTCGTTTCCGGCAACACCAACGCCGCCGCCGTGATGATCGGCGAGAAGGGCGCGGATATGGTGTTGGCGGATGCGAGCGCGGATACGCGCATTGCAATGTCGGCGTGAACGGGCGGCTCAGCCGTGCCCCAGCGGTATAAACTTGCGCCGCTTTTGCGCTTTGGTTTGCACCGGGTTGCAGCCATGGCCGCCGCACACGACCGTCGCCTCGCGGATGAGGTTGGCTTTTGCAATGCCGGGAGTAGATGCCGTGGCAACTCGCATCGGCGCGGCGGGATCGGCCGGCAATCCAACCGCCAGGATGGTTGCCGCAACGAGTGCCGTCAGAATGGTCTTAGGCATGGATGTCCTCGCCCATAAAATGATCGAAAAGCGCAGCGAAGCCCTTGCGCGGTCGATAAAACCTTATGGTGAATGAAACGTTAACGGAAGCGCGTTGCACGCGGCGCGAGGCCGGTGCATCATCGCTAATATTTCAGCGCAAGTCGCAAAGCCAGGAGCGGCCCCCATGCACGACATCGTCATTCGCGGCGGCACCATCGTCGATGGCACCGGCAAGCCGTCTTACACCGGCGACGTCGCCATCGCCGGCGGCCGCATCGCCGCGGTCGGCGGCAAGCAGGGTCCCGGCCGGCGCGAGATCGACGCGGCGGGGCTCCTGGTCACGCCGGGCTGGGTCGACGTGCACACCCATTATGACGGCCAAGCGATGTGGGACCCGCTCTTGACGCCCTCGTGCTGGCACGGCGTCACCACGGTGATGTTCGGCAATTGCGGCGTCGGCTTTGCCCCGGTGAAGAAAGAGCATCGCGGCGCGCTGATGGATTTGATGGAGGGCGTCGAGGAGATTCCCAATCCCGTTCTGGCCGCCGGCCTGAGCTGGGAGTGGGAGACGTTCCCCCAATTCATGGATGAGCTGGAGCGCCGGCCGCGCGCGATCGATATCTGCGCCCAGGCCGCGCACCTGCCGACCCGCGTCTATGTCATGGGCGACCGCGCCATCCGCCGCGAGCCGGCGACGCCCGACGACGTTGCCGAAATGCGCAAGCTGACCGTCGAGGCGCTGCAATCAGGCGCCTTCGGCTTCACCACCTCGCGCACCGATTCGCACAAGACGCCGGACGGCGAACTGGTGCCGTCGCGCGATGCCGACGACCATGAGCTGCTCGGCATCGGCTCGGCGCTCGGCGTGACCGGCACCGGCGCGTTCGGCATGAACAGCGATTTCGACGACGAGGAATTCGAGCTGCGCTGGATGCGCAAGCTCGCCACCCAAACCGGCCGCCCGATCTGGTTCCTGCTCACCGACCGCTACGAGGATCCGCAGCGCTGGCGCCGCCTCATCAAGGCGGTGCACGAAATGCGCGCGCAGGGCCTGCCGATCACCGCGCAGATCGCCGGCCGGCCGATCGGCGTAATGATGGGCATCGGCACCGCGCTCAATCCATTCACGGTGCGGCCGAGCTACAAGAAGCTCGAAAGCCTGCCGATCGAGGAGCAGCGCAAGCGGCTGCGCGATCCGCAGGTGCGCGCGCAGATTCTCGCCGAGAAGCCCTCGGACGCCGAAGTCGCCAAGCTGGCGCAGTTCCGCCAGGCCGTCACCAAAAAGTGGGAACGGTTCTACGTCATGGGCAATCCGCCCGATTACGAGCCGGGCCCGGAGAAAAGCGTGGCCAACATCGCCGCCCGCACCGGACGGCCGCCCGACGAAGTCGCCTACGACATCATCATCGAGGAAGGGCAGTACCTCTATTTCCCCGTTGTGAACTACGTCACCGGCGACCACGCCCCGATTCTGGAAATGCTCAACGACCCGGCCTGCTTGCTCGGCTTGAGCGATGGCGGCGCGCATTGCACATCGATCGTCGATTCCGGCGTGCCGACCTTCATGCTGACCCACTGGAGCCGCGATCGCAACCGCGGGCCGAAGCTGCCGGTGGAAATGCTGATCAAGCGCCAGACCAGCGAGACCGCCGATTTCTTCGGGCTCACCGATCGCGGCCGGCTGGCGCCGGGGCTGCGCGCCGACTTAAACCTGATCGATTTTGCCGGCCTGCAAGTGCAGAAGCCCGAACTCGTCCACGACATGCCGGCCGGCGGCCGACGTTTCGTGCAGCGGGTCGTGGGCTACGAAGCGACGCTGGTCGCCGGCGAGCCGATCTTCGAGCGCGGCGAGCATACCGGCGCGCTGCCCGGCCGGCTGGTGCGCGCCGGCCACGACGGCGCGGCGCTGGCGGCGGAATAATTCTCTTCGTCATTGCGAGCGGAGCGCCTTCGCTCATCACATTGTCATCGTCCGCGCATGCGGACGATCCAGTAATCGCAGAAACCCGTTGTCACGCTCTGTCTGCAGGCAGCGGCCCGGTGATTCGTGTTTCGGACTCAACTCGGACATCGCGGTATTTGCGGGAAGGGCCAAACTCGACACATTCACGATGTCTGCTGATCCCCCAACTGCGGTCGAATTGATGCACCGCGGCGAACGGTAGGAATGGGTCCAATTGCGGACCTTACATGCCAGCTCCGCTCGCGCCCGCGGCGCCCTCATGAAGCCAGCGCGTCGAGCAGCGTCTTGGCCTCCCTCAGGTCGAGCGTGCCGAAGCCCTCGGTGAACCAGCCATAGATCGGCGCGAGAAGATCGCGGGCCTCATCCGGCTTGCTCTGATCGCGCCAAAGCCGCGCCATGCTCATCGCCGCGCGCAGCTCCCAGGACTTCGCTTGTTGCGCCCGCGCGATGGAAAGCGCGCGCTCGAAATACGCTTCCGCTTTCGCCGCATCCGGCTCCCGCCACATCAGCGCGATTTCCCCGGCAATGCGATTGACCTCGGCCTCGCACCACGTTTCCTTGGTTGTTTCCACCGCGGTCATCGCTTCGCCAATGCAGCGCCAAGCATCATCGAATTGGTCGAGCTCCCCATGGGCCCTCGCCAAATATGGTAAGTAAAACGGCACGTGCGCTGTAGCTTCCGTGGACCGCCATATGGTAATCGCTGAAATCATCGTGGTAACTGCGTCTGAGGCTTTGCGGGTCAGGACCGATACGCCGCCTTGATTCATCATTGCCCACGCCTTCCAGAACAAGGTGCCCTTTTCGTCAGCCAAAGGGACAACTTCATCGGATTGCGCGTTTGCTGCTTCGTAGTTTCCGCAAAGGATAAGAGTCAACGATGTGACGTCGAGCGCATACATCAGCGTGGTGGCTTGGCTAATCTCGCGCGCATCCTTGATCGCACAGTTGGCGTCCGCGAATGCGCTATCGGGATAGCCGAGCATCCACAGGGCCAACGACCGAAAAGACAAGATTGCCACCGCGACGTCCTGGCCAAAATGCGTCGCCAGCGGGCGATGCGCGACAGGATCGTAAAGCGCAATCGCACGATCGAAGTGCGCTCGGGCCGCCGCGATGTCCCCCGTGTGCAGCAAACACATGCCCATGAGGCGATGACCGACCATCAGCGGCACGGTCCCCCCTTGCTTCTCGGCGAGAGTCAGGATTTCCGCCGAAAGCTCGCGCGAAGCGTCGCCGTTAAACCCCACGAAGCTCGCGTTCCACAAGCCGTAGAGGACCGAGAACAGCACCAGCGGGTCTTCGAGAAGTCTCCCCCAGCGCCTCGGCACCCTCGATCAACGAGCGTGCCTGATCGACCGACGCCTTCGTTTCCAGCGCCGCCCGTCCTTTGGTGTGCATCAAAGCGTTAGTAAGGCCGACTTGAAGCTTGATCTGCTCACGACGCAGCGCGGGCGTGGAGGGCAAGGTCGCGATCTGGGCAAGGGCACCTGTGAACTGTTCGCCAGCTTCGCGCAGCGCCGAGCGCTCCAGCGACCGTTGTCCCGCTTTGCCCCACAGGCCCGCAGCCTTCTCGATCAGCCCGGCCTCGGTACAGTGCCGGGCCAGCAGCTCCGGCTGGTTCGCTGCAATCTCCGCGAATTGACTCTCGAGCGTTTCAGCGATGCGGGCATGCAGCGTGCGTCTCGGCTCGCGCAGCAGCATGCCGTAAGCCGCATCCTGCACCAGCGCATGCTTGAACAGATAGCTAGCATGCGGCGGCACGCCCTGCCGGAACAGTAAACCAGCCGCAATGAGCCGGTCGAGCGCTGATCCCAGTTCCGGCTCTGGCTGGCGCATCACCGAAGCCAGCAGGGCATAGGAGAACTCCCGACCGATCGCAGCGCCGACCTTTGCCACCTCCTTGGCGGCGCCGAGCCGGTCGAGCCGCGCCATTAGCGAAGCGTGCAAGCTGGCAGGCACCGCCAGCGCCGGCGATGGAACCGCCGCAGCCGCGCACTCGGCCGCGTCTTCGCTCTCCGCCTCCAGCACCGCCTTCGTCATCTCCTCCACGAACAGCGGAATGCCGTCGGTGCGCTTGATGATGTCCTGCCGGATGCTCGCCTGGACTGACCTGTTGCCGACGACGCGATCGATCATGGCGCGGACTTCCCGCTCTGCCAGCCGATTGATGGTGAGGGCGGTGACGTGCGGTCGTCCGATCCAGGGCGGTTCGAATTCCGGCCGGAACGTCACGATCAGCAATACGCGAAGTGTCGCGATGCGGCTCACCGCTTGAGCGAATACTTCCAGGCTCGTGGGGTCGGTCCAATGCGCATCCTCCAAGATCATCAGAACTGGATTTTGGCGTGCCAGCGCCTGCAGTTGTAAAATGAGCGCGTCTAACGTTCGTTGCCGGCGCTGCTGCGGGGCCAGATCGATCGCGGGATACCGTCCGTCGTTCGCGAGCGACACGAGTTCGGCAAGGAGTGCCGCATCCTGGGGTGACGTTGAGCTTTGCGCCAGTAGCCTATCGAACTTGTCGAGCCTCGCTTGCGGGGTGTCGTCGTGCGCCAGTCTTGCAGCACGCTCCAACTGGCCGATAATCGGATAGAACGCGCTGTCGGTGTGCTGCGGCGAGCAGAAATAGCGCAAGCGCGTGTGCGGCTCGGTGGAGAGGCTTTCCAGAAGCGCGGCCGTGAGCCGCGATTTGCCGATGCCGGCCTCGCCGGAGAGCAACACCACCTGGCCTTCACCGGTCTTCGCTTTGGACCAGCGCCGCAGCAGCAATTCGGATTCTTCTTCTCGTCCGACGAGGGCGGTCAGGCCCGTGGCGTGCATTGCCTCGAAGCGGCTTTCCACTGAACTCGCCCGCAGGACCGCCCAGGCCCGCGTCGGTCCGATGCCCTTGAGGTCCCTGGGCCCGAGGTCCCCCAGGTCGAAGAGATTGCCGAGCAACCTGCGTGTGCTGTCGCAGATGACGACCATGTTCGGCTCGGCGACGCCCTGCAGCCTAGCCGCAAGGTTCGGCGTCTCGCCGACGATGCCGTGGTCCCGCGCTTCGCCCGATCCGACTAGGTCGCCGACCACCACCAGCCCGGTTGCAATACCGATACGGGCTTGCAACGAAGCATGTGTCTTAAGTCCGCCCACCGCCGGGAGCAGCTCCAGCCCGGCGCGTACCGCACGCTCCGCGTCATCCTCATGGGCCTGCGGATAACCAAAATAGACGAGGACGCCGTCGCCCAAATATTGCGCCACGAAGCCGCCGAAGCGGCCCACGATCTCGGCGGTGCACCTCTGATAGGCCACAATGAGCTCGCGCAGGTCTTCCGGGTCCATTCGCGTGGAGAGCGCCGTCGAACCGACCAGGTCGGAAAACATCACCGTGACTTGCCGGCGCTCTGCGGTGTCTTTAGGGGACCTGTCGATCGTCGGAAGAGTATCGCGTGGCGGCGCTTTCGCGTTCTCGTCAGCGCGCAGAACAGCGATAGCATCGAGGAGCTTACGACGGTGCCCGACGATACCGACGCCAAGGTCCTTCAAGTCCTCCGCCGTCAAGCTCGGCAGGACCGTGTCATCGATCGCGTTCTCACGGAATGCCGCCTCATACTGTTCGAGGCCAAGGCTCTGCAGCCAACCGCCAAGGTCCATGATAGCGCCCGAATTCCGCTTTGGCGCATATGATCGTCCAAGCAAAAAAGCGTGTCTAGGGCAGTGCTCTTGAATGACAGCTCTGGGTCATGTGTGACCGAATTAGGATATCCGCGCAACGTCCGCTTTGCTTCCAACGGCGACCAAATCGCTGCGTCGCACCAGGTGACGCTGATTTCACGCAATTCACGATCAAAGCGTGGTAACAGTGCTTCTTGCCCATGGCCTCGTGCCCTAACGGGCGGGATCAATGACAATCAGAATTGGACGGCGGGAATTGATAACCGCGCTCGGCGGAGGGATGGTCGCATGGCCGCTCACCGCGCACGCGCAGCAGCCGTCAATGCCGGTGGTCGGGTTCCTCGATAGCGGCTTGCCCGACGGCATGACGGCCAATCTGGCCGCGTTCCAACGCGGCCTTGGCGAAACCGGTTATACCGAGGGGACCAACGTCACGATCGAGTACCGCTGGGCGCGTGGACATTACGATCAATTGCCGGTGCTTGCCGCCGAACTGGTCCGCCGCCAGGTCGCCGTGATTGCCGCCACCCGCAGTCCCGCCCCGGCACTCGCAGCAAAGGCGGCGACCTCGACGATTCCGATTGTCTTTCAGACCGGCAGCGACCCGGTCAAGGACGGCCTGGTCGCGAGCCTCAATCGGCCGGGCGGCAACGTCACCGGCGCAAGTCGGCTGGCCACCGAGCTGATCCCGAAGCGGCTCGGGATATTGTCGGAACTGGCGCCCAAAGGGGCCCCGATCGCCATGCTGATTGACCCGGTCACTCCCGAGGCCAAAGCCCAAATGCAGGAGATGCGGGAGGCGACGCACTCACTCGGGGTGGTGATGCATGTCGTCAACGCCAGCGCCGACAGCGAGCTCGATGCCGCGTTCGCGGCCATCGTACAAAATCACGACGGCGCGCTCATCGTCGCCAACGCTCCGCTGTTCATGGACAGCCGCGAGCATCTCACCGCGCTGGCATTGCATCATGCAATTCCCACGATGTTCGATGTGCGCGAGTCCGTGGTGGCCGGCGGTCTGATGAGCTACGCCGCCAGCTTTTCGGATTCGTTCCGTCAGGTCGGCGTCTATGTTGGGCGAATTCTCAAGGGAGCCAAGCCTGCCGACCTTCCAATTCAGCAGCCGGTCAAGTTCGATCTGGTCATCAACCTCAAGACCGCCAAGGCGCTCGGGCTGACGATCCCCCATAACTTACTTGTGCTTGCCGACGAGGTGATCGAGTAACCCTCCAACCGTTTGTTGCAGCACAAATTGTCATCGTCCGCGCATGCGGACGATCCAGTAATAGCAGAAACTCATTGTCGTGCTCTGTCTGAAAGCGGTGGTCCTGTGATTACTGGATTCCCCGCCCTCCCGAGAAATGACGCCTATGCTTTGCATTATGCGGCGTGTTTCGGACTCAACTCGGACATGGCGGAATTTCCGGGAAGGGCCAAACTCGACACATTCACGATGTCTGCTGATCCCCCAACTGCGGTCGAATCGATGCACCGCGGCGAACGGTAGGAATGGGCCAGGAACGACATTTTGCACGGCAGAAAAGCGGCACGTCTTTTCGCATCCGGGCATCCATGACAGAGCAATGACGCCGTCTGCACGGCAAAATTGCCCCCCATGACCGAACGGAAAATCGGCATCCACTTTGATCTAGATCAAGTGGGACAGTCGCAGGCGGGAAAACACTTCACCGGCTTCAGTCGGCATCCGCGAACCGCCTTAGCGTCGGAGCTTGAGCACTCTCACTACCCAAGCGACCGGCATTCAATTTTTTATTCTTACGATGGGATCGAGCTAAAATGGCAATTGAGATCAGAAGACGCCAATTCATAGCTGCGCTCGGCGGCGCGGCGGTCGCATGGCCGCTCGCGGTGCGTGCGCAGCAGCCAGCGATGCCGGTGATCGGGTTTGTTCATGTCGCTTCTCCCCAAGGTTACGCGCAACCCTTGTCGGCCTTTCTCAAAGGGCTGAGTGAATCCGGTTTTGTAGATGGCCACAACGTGGCGATCGAATACCGCTGGGCGGAAGATGAAGTTGATCGGTTGCCGGCGCTGGTGGCTGATCTGGTTCACCGTCAGGTGGCCGTGATTGCCGCGATGAGCACTCCGGCGGCGCTTGCGGCAAAGGCGGCAACCACGACCATTCCGATTGTCTTCGAAGGTGCCTCCGACCCGGTCCGGCTCGGCCTCGTCGCCAGCCTTAACCGTCCGGGCGGAAACGTCACGGGCGTGACTCAAACGAACGTGGAAATAAAGTCGAAGCGGCTGCAAATGCTGCATGAGCTGGTCCCCACGGCGAGCGTCATGGCCCTACTCGTCAACCCAGCCGATCCCGCTCTTGCCGAGTCCAATACGAAGGAGGTACAGGCAGCGGCTCGTACCCTCGGGCTGGAGCTCCATGTCCTGAATGCCACCACCGAACGTGACTTCGATGCAGTCTTCGAAAAGCTGATCCAATTGCGAGCGGGCGGGCTCGTGATCAGCGGCGATCCATTGTTCACTAGCCGGAGCGAACAGCTCGCCGCGCTGGCGGTCCACCACGCGGTGCCCGCGATCTACCAGTGGCGCGGCTTCGCTGCGGCCGGAGGTCTGCTGAGCTACGGAGCGGCCATTACGGACGCAGCCCGCCTGGCCGGCAACTATATCGGCCGGATTCTTAAGGGCGACAAGCCCGCCGACCTGCCGGTCCAGGAGGCAACTAAAGTCGAGCTGTACATCAACATGAAGACCGCCAAGGCACTCGGCCTCACCATTCCGCTGCCGCTGCTCGGCCGCGCCGACGAGGTGATCGAATGAAGCGTCGCGAGTTCATCACACTTCTCGGTGGCGCGGCTGCGGCTTGGCCGCTCGCCGCGCACACGCAACAGCCGTCGCATCCGGTGATCGGGTTCCTCAGTAGCTCATCGCCTGACCTATACGCGATCCGTCTGCGTGCGTTTCGCCAGGGATTGAAAGAGGCAGGATATGTCGAGGGCCAGAATGTGACGATCGAATATCGCTGGGCGGAGGACCAAAATAATCGGCTGCCGGTGCTTGCGGCTGAACTGGTTCACCGTCAGGTGGATTTGATCGTAGCGGGCGGTGGCACTCCTTCCGCAGTGGCGGCCAAGGCGGCTACTGCAACCACTCCGATCGTATTCGAGGTAGCGTCCGACCCAGTCAAGATTGGGCTTGTGGCCAGCCTGAACAGACCCGGCGGCAACGCCTCGGGCGTGGCCAATTTGAACGTGGAGATAGGGCCGAAGCGGCTGGAGCTACTGCACGAACTGCTGCCGTCGGTCACCAGCATTGCCGTGCTCGTTAACCCGGCCAATCCTGCTCTTTTTGAGCCCTTCGAACAAAGCGTGCAGGCTGCGGCCGCCACGCTGGGGCTCCAGCTTCATGTCCTGCATGCGAGCACTGAAGGCGATCTCGATACGGTGTTTGCAACGCTGGTCCAACTGCGAGCCGGCGCGCTTCTCATCGGCCCCGACGTATTCTTCAACTCCCATATCGAACAGATCGCCGCGCTGGCAATCGGCCACGCGGTGCCCACGGTCTACCAGTATCGCCCATTCGTCGAGGCCGGCGGCCTGCTGAGTTACGGTAGTGACGAAACGGAAACTTACCGTCTGGTCGGTAGCTACGCCGGTAGAGTTCTCAAGGGCGAAAAGCCGGCCGACCTGCCGGTTGTGCAAGCTACGAAAGTCGAGCTGATCATCAATCTAAAGACCGCGAAAACGCTCGGCCTCACCATTCCGCTGCCGCTGCTCGGCCGCGCCGACGAGGTGATCGAATGAAGCGGCGTGAGTTCATCACTCTTCTTGGCGGCACTGCGGCGACCTGGCCAATCGCGGCGCGGGCGCAGCAGCCGCCGATGCCGGTGATCGGATTTCTCAACGCCGCTTCTCCCCAAAGTTATGCGCGAGAATTGTCGGCCTTTCTCAAGGGGCTGAGCGAAGCCGGTTACGTCGATGGCCGCAACGCGACGATCGAATACCGCTGGGCGGAGGGCCAAAATGATCGGCTACCGGCGCTGGTGGCTGATCTGGTTCATAGTCAGGTGGCCGTGATTGCCGCGACCAGCACTCCGGCGGCTCTTGCGGCAAAGGCGGCGACCACGACCATTCCGATCGTTTTTGAAACGGGCGACGACCCGGTCCGGCTCGGCCTCGTCGCCAGCCTTAACCGGCCGGGCGGCAACGTCACGGGCGTGACTCAAACGAATGCGGAGGTAACGCCGAAACGGCTGCAATTGCTGCACGAGCTGGTCCCCACGGCGAACGTCATGGCCTTGCTGGTCAACCCGGCCGATCCCGCTCTTGCCGAGTCCACCACGAAGGAGGTGCTGGCGGCGGCTCGTACCCTCGGGCTGGAGCTCCATGTCCTGAATGCCAGCACCGAACGTGACTTCGATGGTGTCTTCGAAAAGCTGATCCAATTGCGAGCGGGCGGGCTCGTGATCAGCGGCGATCCATTCTTCACTAGCCGGAGCGAACAGCTCGCCGCACTGACTGTCCGCCACGCGGTGCCAACGATCTGCCAGCATCGCGAGTTCGCCGCGGCCGGAGGTCTGCTGAGCTACGGATCGGACATTACGGACTCGTACCACCTGGCCGGCAACTACACCGGCCGGATTCTCAAGGGCGACAAGCCCGCCGACCTGCCGGTCCAGCAGGCAACCAAAGTCGAGCTGTACATCAACATGAAGACCGCCAAGGCGCTCGGCATCACATTCCCGCTCACGCTGCTCGGCCGCGCCGACGAGGTGATCGAATAAAACATCAGGCCCACAATCCGAGCTACGGAGCGAATTTTGCGGCAATTTATCGTTAGGGTGGCAACTATGTAGGTCGGATTCTCAAGGGTGCGAAGCCCGCCGATCTTCCAATCATCCAACCAACAAAATTCGAGCTTGTCATCAATCTCAAGACTGCCAAGGCTCTGGCATCACCGTACCGCAGACGCTTCTCGTTTCTGCCACCGAGGTGATCGAATAACCGATCAGGCAATCATCCTCGACTGCTGCGATGCACATTCCACTTCCGGAATGGGTCATCCGCGTCGGTTTTAGTCGCTTCGGCCTTCTTCCGCTTTGCCCCCAATAGCGACGATGTATTCCATTCGATCGCTTCGTCGGCGCCCGCCGGAAAGTCCGGCGGGGGCGGTCAGCAAGTCGCCGCCGGAGATCAAGTTCCGGTGATGTCCCCGATATTGTGAAAGCAAATCGAATTCTTTGACTTTAGCCATACCTTAGTGCTCCAACTCGCTCGCGATTTGCTTTGCTTTGGCGATGTCCGCCCTCTGCGAATCCTTGTCGCCGCCATAAAGGAAGATTGCGATGTGAAGCCGAAACCCAAAACGCTGCGCAGGGAGTATGCCCGGATCGATGGCATGAAAGCGCGGTGACGGGCGGCGGCGACTGCCTATTGCAGTCCGAGCCGATGCGGCAGCCACAGCGAGATCTGCGGCAGATAGGTCACCAGCATCAAGACCGCGAACATCACGCCGTAAAACGGCCAGATCCGCCGCAGCACCTGTTCGATGGTGACATTGCCGACGGCGCAGCCGACGAACAGGATGGCGCCGACCGGCGGATGGCACAGCCCGATGCCGAGGTTGAGCAGCATGATCATGCCGAAGTGAACCGGATCGACGCCGAGCTTCATCATCACCGGCAGCAGGATCGGCGTCGAGATCAGGATCGACGGCGCCATGTCGACCAGGCAGCCGAGCAAGAGCAACAGCGCGTTGACCAGCATCAGGATGACGTATTTGTCGCTCGAGATGGTGAGAAAGAATGCCGTGATCTTGCCCGGCATTTGCGTCAGCGCCATGATGTAGCCGACGCTCGAGGCGCAGGCGATCAGGGTGAGCACCATCGCCACCGTGCGCAGGGTCCGGTGCACCAGCGCCGGCAGCTCGCGCCAGCGATAATCGCGATAGACGAACATGGTGACGAAGAACGCCCAGACGCAGGCCACCGCGCCGGCTTCGATTGCGGTGAACACGCCGGCGAGAATGCCGCCGAGAATGATCGCGAGCGTGATCAGGCCCCACAGCGCGTCGAACGAAATCTTGACCGCCTCGCGCAGCGGCACCGCGCTGCCGCGCGGGTGACCGTCGCGATAAGCGATGACCAGGCACAGCACGACCAAGGCAAAGCCGAGGAGAAGTCCCGGAACCACGCCGGCCATGAACAGGCTGATGATCGAAATCGTGCCTCCGGTCGCCAGCGAATAGATCACCGCGTTGTGGCTCGGCGGCACCAGGAGCGCCTGCACCGACGCGGCGATCGTGACGTTGGTGGCGAAGACGCGAGGGAATCCGCTCTTCTCCATCTGCGGAATCATGACCGAGCCGATCGCCGACGTATCGGCGACGGCGGAACCCGATATGCCGCTGAGAAACGTGGTGGCGACCACGTTCACGACCGACAGGCCGCCGCGCACGCGGGTGAAGCCGACCAGCACGTCGGCGAACGCCACCAGGCGCCGCGCCATGCCGCCCTCGGCCACGATCGCCCCCGCCAGCACGAAGAACGGGATGGTGAGCATCGCCACTTTGCTCACGCCGTCGGAAATCTTCAGCATCACGGCTTCGAGCGGAATGCCGATCCACAGCGCGCCGGCAATCGCCGCGAGCGCCAGCGAATAGGCGATCGGCATTCCGATCAGAAAACAGGCGAACATGGTGGCAAGCAGGACAAAAATGTCCATCGGCGCGCCTCCGCGCTATCCGGATGTGGGAATATCCTCGGGCGCGAGCGGCGCCGGCGGGCCGATCGCCATATGCTCGATGACGAAGAGCAGCAGAATTGCGCCGCCGAGCGGGATCGGCAGATAGGTCACGCCAACCGAAAGCGACGGGAATTCGGCAATGGAATTCTGCCAGGTCGCCGCCACGAGCTTGGCGCCCCAGTTGACCATGAACAGCGCGATCGCGGCCATCAAGAGCTCGACGACGAGCCCAACCGCGCGTTGCCAGCGCGGCGGCAACAGCGACACGAAAAACGACATCCGCATATGCAGACCGACCCGGTAGCAGGCCGCCGCGCCGAAGAATGTCAGCACGATCATCAGAAGAACGGCCATCGGCTCCGGCCACGATGCGGCGCTATTGAGCACGTAGCGCGTGAACACGGCCCAGGGGATCACCGCCGAGATCAGCACCAGAGCCGTACCGGAAATGCCCACGCACAGCGCATAAAGCGCGTCCATCAGCCTGCGGAATGCCGGCGCCATCGGCTGCGAAACTTAATCGACCGCCGCAACGCGCTTGATCAATTCGGCAAAGCGCGGCCCGTATTTATCCCAAACCGGTTTCACCGCGTCCTGGAACGGCTTTTTATCGATCGTCTCGACGATCTGCACGCCGGCCGCACGCGCCTTGTCCATGGCCTGTTTTTCGTAAGCCGCCCACAGCACGCGTTCGTCGGCCTGGGCCTCGCGCGCGAACTTGCGCAACAAATCCTGGTCGTCCTTCGCCAGCGTGTCCCAGGTCTTGCGCGAGAACACGAGAATTTCGGGCACGATCAGGTGCTCGGTGAGCGTGTAGTATTTCGCCGCCTGGTAATGATTGTCGAACACGAAGCTCGGCGGGTTGTTCTCGGCGCCGTCGATCACGCCGGTTTGCAGCGCGCTGAACACCTGGTCGTAACCCATGGCGACGCCGTTGGCGCCCAGCGCGTTGGCCATGTCGACGAACATCGGATTGCCGATGACGCGTACTTTGAGACCCTTGAGATCGGCAATGCTTTTGATCGGGTGCTTGGTATTGTAGAAACTGCGCGCTCCGGCATCCATCCAGCACAGGCCGACAAGGCCCGCTTTGTCGTTCGCGGTCACTTTGTCCAGAAGTTCGGCGCCGATCGGGCCGTCGATCACCTTCTGCATGTGCGCGGTATTGCGGAACAGGAACGGCAAGTTGAACACGTTGAGTTCGTCGATGACGGGCCCGATGGCGCCGACGCTGACGCGCGCGAGTTGAATGGCGCCGACCTGCGCCTGCTCGATGGCCTCTTTCTCGCCGCCAAGCTGCATCGAGGCGTACATCTGCACGCCGAGCCGGCCGTTGGTCGCCTGTTCGAGTTTTTTGCCGAGATTTTCGACGGCGACGACGGTGGGATAGCCGGGAGGGTGCACGTCCGAGGCCTTGAACAGCGACTGGGCCTGCGCCAATGCCGGTATTTGTGCGGCCTGCGTGAGCGCCAGCGCGCTGACCATGGCGGCGCTGCCGCGAAGCATGTCACGTCGGCGCATCGTGTTTCTCCCCCTTTGTTGCTCGCTCGCTTATCATCGCATGCGGTCGGCGTCGTATTCGGCGCTGCAAAACGGGCCGCCCTGGTAGCGCGCGCCGATCGGATCGGGTTCGAGCTTCGCCTGCGCGGCGAGCGCTTCCTTGCGAAAACCGTCGGCACGGCCTTGCGGCCGGTAGCCGAACCGCTGCGCGTTGCTGTTGTCCCACCAGCTCGCGGCATTGTCGGAGACGCCGTAGAAGATCTCGTAGCGGATGTCGGGATGCTCCAGTCCGATGCGCACGAGCTGCGCCAGGTCCTCAGGGCTGACCCAGATCGACAGCCGCCGTTCGTCGACCGGCGCGTCGGCGAGGTTGCCGATGCGCAGGCACGTCACGCGCAAGCCGTGCTTGTTCGCATAGAGCGCGCCGAGCGCTTCGCCGAAGGCCTTGCTGACGCCGTAGCGGCTGTCGGGCCGCACCGGGACGTCGACGCCGATCCGCTGCGTTCGCGGATAAAATCCGATCGCATGATTGGACGAGGCGAAGATGACGCGCTTGACGCCGGCCCGATAGGCGGCCTCGAACAGATTGTAGCAGCCGACGATGTTGGCGCGGTGGATGATGTCCCAGGGACCCTCCACGGCAAAGCCGCCGAGATGCACGATGCCTTCGACGCCGGTGACGATTTTTTCCACCTGCGCGTAGTCGGCAAGATCGGCGGCGATGAAATCATCGCCGGGTGCAAGATCGGCCGGCTTGCGGATGTCGCTTCCCCGGAGCTGCGGATAGACGCTTTTGAGCAATTTACGCAGGCGGCTGCCGATGTCGCCGGCTGCTCCGGTTATGAGGACGTTTTTCATGTGCAATCTACCTATTTCACCGAGACATTAGCTTGGGCGGCGACGTCCTTCCACACGGCGATGTCTTTTTGATGAAGGCGGCGAATTCATCCGGCGTGTCGCCGACGATCTGGATCGCCTGGGCGACGATCAGCGCCCTGGTCGGCGGATCGTTGAGCGCGGCGACGATCTGGTCGTGCAGCTTGTCGATAATCGGCGGCGGCGTGCCGGCCGGCGCCAAAATGCCATGCCAAGCGACCGCCTCGAAATCGGGATAGCCGCTTTCCGCAATCGTCGGCACGTCGGGCGCGACCGCGGAACGCATCTTGGTGGTCACAGCGAGCGCCCGCAACGTGCCGGCCTGCAAATGCGGCAACGCCGAAACCGGATCGGAAAACACCATCGTCAGCTGGCCGGCAAGGAGATCGGCGACCGCGAGTGCCGTGCCGCGATAGGGCACGTGCACCATTTTCAAGCCGGCTTTGCTGGAGAGGAGTTCGGTGACGAGCTGGTTCGACGAACCGACGCCGAAGCTGCCGTAGTTGAACTCGCCCGGTTTCGATTTTACCATCGCGATGAAGTCTTGAAAGTTTTTGACCGGCAGCTTGGCATTGACGACGAGGACGTAAGGATAGTCCGAGGTCATGGTGATCGGGGCAAAGTCCCTTTCCGGATTGTAGGGCAAATTCTTGTACACGCCGGGATTGATCGAGATCGGGCCGGATTGGCCGAGCAACAGCGTGTAGCCGTCGGGCTCCGCCTTGTGCACGTCCTCGGTGCCGATGATGGCCGCGGCGCCGCCGCGGTTTTCGATCACGACCGGCTGGCCGATGGTCTCGCTGACCCGCTTGCCGATGATGCGGGCGACGGCGTCGGCGGCGCCGCCGGGCGCGAACGGCACGATCAGCTTGATCGGATGTGACGGATAATCGTCGGCGCGCGCCGGCGCAGCGCCAGACAGCGTGGCCAGCAACGCACCGAGCGCGAAACACTTCCAGGTTGTCGTCATTTTCCTCGCCCGCCGGTCTGTTTCCCGCATTGTTTTCGCCATCCTTGCACTTTTAACCGCGGCGGTCGATGCTCGCCGGCTGTTTCGCGGGACCGACCATGCTGCACAATTTCGGCGCGACCGAACGCCTGGCCCGATTTGTGGTCGATACGCGCTGGAGCGATCTGCCGCCGCAAGTTACGCATCAGGCCAAACGCTCGCTCCTCAATTTCTTTGCCGTCGCGCTCGCCGGCTGCCGCACCGAAACGTTCGAGACCGCGCTCGCCTCGCTCGCCGCGTTCTCCGGCGGCAAGCAGGCGACATTGATCGGCCGGCGCGAGCGTATCGACGCGCTCGGCGCGGCGTTCCTCAATGCCGCAGGCGCCAATGTGCTCGACTTCTGCGACACCCATGTGCCGACCGCGATCCATCCGACCGCGCCGCTGGTGCCGCCGCTGTTGGCGCTCGGCGAATTGCAGGCGGTGAGCGGCCGCGATCTCATTGTCGCCATCGTGCTCGGCCAGGAAATCGAATGCCGCATCGGGCTCGCGATGTCGCCCAGTCACTACAACAGAGGCTGGCACATCACCGCGACCTGCGGCGTATTCGGCGCCGCCGCCGGCAGCGGCAAGCTTTTGGCGCTAGACGCTGCGCAGATGGTATGGGCGCTCGGCACCGCGGCGACGCAAGCGGCCGGACTGTGCGAATGCCTCGGCACGCCGGCGAAAAGCGTCGGCGTCGGCAATGCCGCGCGCAATGGCTTGTGGGCGGCGTTGCTCGCGGCCAAAAAGTTTGCCGGGCCGGCCGAGCCGCTCACCGGCGCGCAGGGCTATTACCAGGCGCTGGGCGAGACGCCGGACCTGCCGACGCTCACCGACGGCCTCGGCGACACTTGGGCGATCATGGCGACGTCCTACAAACCTTATCCATGCGGCTTTGTGGTTCATCCGGTGCTCGATTGCGTGCTCGACTGGCGGCGCGACCATCCCAAGGCCGTCGTCGACAAGGTCAAGGTGACCGGCAATCCGCTGCTTGGGATCCGCACCGACCGCCCGAATATTTCGACCAGCGCCCAATCGCAAGTCAGCGTGCAGCACGCGGTCGCCGCCGCATTGATGACCGGCAAGGCCGGGCTCGAACAATTCACCGAGGCTTGCGTGAACGATCCGAAAGTCGTCGCGCTGCGCGGCAAGGTCGAAGTCTTGCGCGATGCAAGCTTCGCGACCGTTGCCGCGGCGGTCGAGATCGCCACCGCCGACGGCAAGCTGCACAAGCTGTCGCAGCAGGCGGCGCGCGGCAGCGACTTAAATCCGATGAGCGACCGCGATCTCGAAGATAAGCTGCGCACCGCCGCCGCCGGCTGGAATTCGCGCCACGATATCGCGCCGCTGATCGATGCGATCTGGGCACTCGACCACAACGAGAATATCTCGAAGCTGGCGGCATTGACCGTGCCGAAGGAATAAAGGGGAAAGGAAACTTATGAATAACGTGGTCAACAGCAAGCGCGTCTTCTGCGTGACGCCGCATCGGCCGCAAGGCTATGGTGAAATACTCGGCAAGCGCGGCGACGTACGGCTCGATATGCTCGGGCAAGAGAGCCCGGATGCGGCCGCGATGCAGGTTCTTTCCGTGGCGCATGCCTATCAAACGAGCTCGGCCCGCGACGAGCTGGCGCGCCACTATCACACGCACGCCGAACTCTTGAGCAAGACGCCGAACCTGCTGATCGTTTCGACCAACGGCGCTGGCTACGACACCGTAGACGTAAAAGCCTGCACCGAGCGCGGCGTACTGGTCGTCAACCAGTCCGGCGGCAATGCCGAGGCGGTTGCGGAGCATGTCGTCGGCATGATGCTGGCTTTGGTCAAGCGCTTCACCGAAACCGACCGTGCGCTTCGCGCCGGCACATTGACCAACCGCCTTGGATACATCGGCCGCGAAGCGTACGGAAAGACCATCGGCATCGTCGGACTTGGCAATGTCGGCAAGCGGATCGCCGAACTGTGCGGCGCGCTGTTCCACATGCGGGTGCTGGCCTACGATCCCTATCTCGATGCCGGCGTGGTTCGCGGGCGCGGCGCGGAGAAGGTCGAGCTCGACGAATTGATGCGGCGCTCCGATTTCGTTTCGATCAACTGCCCGTTGACCGGCGAATCGCGCCGGATGATCGGTGCGAGCGAATATGCGCTGATGAAGCCCACGGCCTATTTCATCACGACGGCGCGCGGCTCCATCCATGACGAAGAAGCGCTGGAACGGTCATTGCGCGACGGGAAGATCGCCGGCGCCGGTCTCGACGTGTGGGAAAAGGAACCGCCGCCGGCCAAGCACCCGTTGATGAAGTACGACAACGTAATCGTCACGCCGCACATGGCGGGCGTAACGCTGGAAGCGCGCGCGAAGATGGGCCGGATCGCCGCCGAGCAGATGCTCGACGCGCTCGACGGCAAGCCCGTGACGCGCATCATCAATCCGCAGGCCTGGGCGGACTACGCCAAGCGCTTCGAGCGCACTTTCGGATTTGCGCCGCAGCCGCCGCCGCAGGAACCGAATTGGCACGCATCCGAAGAGCACGGGGATGCCGGTAGAAGTGAGACCTTCCGCCGACCAAGTAATTGAGTCCGCCGTATCTCCCAGGAAATTCATCCCATATATTCCAAAATATGCATGCCCTGGCCCCAGCGGTCGATGAGGTAGAGCCGGCCGTCGTCGTCTGAGCCGATGTCGTTCGACTGGATGCCCGGCGCGCCGTCCGGCGTTTCCGGCACGTAACAGCCGACTTCTTTCGGATGCAGCGGATCGCTGACGTTGACCGCGCGCAGTCCGGCATTGAAATAGGTGAGGAACACCACGTCTTTCCACGGGCCATCGGCGGGAAGGTTCTCCAAAATATTGTGCGCGCCGAAGCGGCCGGGCCGGTCGAAATATTTTTCGCGCTCGGGCATGAAGGTCGCGACCGGCAGTGGGTTTGTTTCCTCGCGCGCGTCGATGATCCACATGAATTGCGCGTCCCAGTATTTCTGCTTGGCGCGCGCCTCGTCGGTGACGACGAGATAGGGCCGCTCCCCGATCGGCCAGCAGGTATGCGTCGAGCCGGGAAACGGCGGCGACCATTTAATGTGGCCGAGAAGCTTCATATTGCGCAGGTCGGTGCAGTCGATGATCGCCATGCCGCCGCCCCACCAGGCGCAATACATGCGGTTGCCGCGGATCGTCGGCGGGCCGTGCAGCGTGGTCGCCTCCTCATGCGGGTTTGGATCGTTGCCGACGTCGCCGCTGTCGATTTTCATCCACGGCAGGCCCCAGATGCTGATCACTTCGGGCTTGAGCGGATCGGAAATGTCGAGCGTCCAGATTACGCGCTTGGCCCAGCCCGGCGCGTCGTTGGGCATGAAGGCGAGCCGGCGCTTAAGATCGACGCCGAAACGGTGCGGGCCGGAGCCGGGCATGTCATAGAAGCCGACCGGCTTCGGCTTAGCCGGCGTTGAAATATCGAAAATGAAGAAGCCGGCACGCGCGTTCTTGCCCTTGTCGCCGGCGAGCCGCTCCGAATTCACGTAAAGCAGATCGTCGCCGACGATGCGCAGCTTGTGGCAATGCACGCCCGGCGGCGCGCGGAATTCGCCGACCTTGTGCGGCTTTGCCGGGTCGCGCACGTCGTGAACGGTAAAGCCTTCCGGGCCGTTATAGCTCGCGCCGCCGACCGCGCCGACATAGGCATGGCCCTTGTGCACCTGAACGAGGCTGCCGCCGCCCCACGCCGCCGAGGCGTCGTGGCCGAGGAGCCGGAAGTTTTTCGCTTCTTCGGGATAGGTGGCGGGCATTGGGTCCTCCGTGGCGCCGAAGCTCTTTTATTGTCATCATCCGCCAACGGGTCCGGCCCGAAGTGGCCGGCCCCGATGACAAGCTCCAGCGGATGATCCAGTAATCACCGGGGACTGAAGGAGATTCAAGTCCCATCCGCGATTACTGGATGCCCCGCATGCGCGGGGCATGACACTGCATGGGTGCATAAGCGTGGCTGACCGTACTTCGGAAAATATTGTCGGTCAGGCCGATGAGACGGCGGAGCTATTCGGCCACCCGCGCGGGCTTACCTTCCTGTTCACGACCGAGATGTGGGAGCGTTTCTCCTATTACGGGATGCGCTCGCTGCTTGTCCTCTACATGACGAAATACCTGTTGCTGGCCGATAACTCCGGCAACGTCATCGGCCTGCTCACCCTCAAGCGCGCGCTCGAAAGCCTGTTCGGGCCGCTCGACGTGCAGCCGCTGTCGTCGCAGATCTGGGGCCTTTACACCGGGCTCGTCTATTTCACGCCGATTTTCGGCGGGCTCATTGCCGACCGCGTGCTCGGCCAGCGCCGCACCGTCATCGTCGGCGCGGTGCTGATGGCGATCGGCCATTTCATGATGGCGATGGAAGAGCTTTTCCTGTTCGCGCTGCTGGCATTGATCCTCGGCAGCGGCTGCTTCAAGCCGAATATCTCGACCCAGGTCGGCGGGCTTTATGCGCCGGGCGATCACCGCCGCGACCGCGCCTATTCCATTTTCTATGTCGGCATCAATATCGGCGCGTTCCTGGCGCCGCTGGTCTGCGGCACGCTCGGCGAGCAAGCCGGCTGGCACTACGGCTTTGCCGCCGCGGGCGTCGGCATGTGCATCGGGCTTTCGATTTATCTTTACGCGCTGCCGCATTTGCCGCCCGCCCCCACCCAACCCTCCCCCGCTTGCGGGGGAGGGGAAGGGAGGGGGCTCGGCCATGCACGTCGAGCATCGGCCGCTCAGCCGCGACGAATGGCGCGCGCTCATCGCGCTGCTTGTTTTATTCATACCCAATACATTGTTCTGGGCGACCTACGAGCAGATCGGCAATACCATCGTGCTGTGGGCCGATGCCAATACCGACCGCACCATCTCGTTGTTCGGCTTTATCGCGCAGATTCCCACGACTTGGTTCCTGGCCTTCAATCCATTCATGATCTTCGCCTTCACGCCATTCGTCGTCGCGCTGTGGGCGCGGCAGGCTACGCGCGGATCGGAGCCTTCCACCGTCACCAAAATGGCGCTCGGTTGTTTCGGTGTGACTGCGGCCTATCTCGTTATGGCTACGGCGGCGCTCCATGCCGGAACCGGCACGGCAAGCTGGCTCTGGCTCTTTGCCTTTTTCGTCGTCATCACGCTCGGCGAGCTTTATCTGTCGCCGGTCGGGCTCTCGCTCGTCACCAAGGTGGCGCCGGCGCGCATTCTGTCGATGATGATGGGGGTGTGGCTGGCGACGAGCTTCACCGGCGGTTTTCTCGCCGGCTATATCGGCAGCTTCTGGAGCCAAATGGCAAAGCCGGATTTTTTTCTCCTGGTCGCCGCCATCGCCGCGCTCGCCGGCGCGATGATCCTCGCCTGCCGCTGGTTGTTGCACGGAATGTTGCGGGAATAACTCGGCTGCGTTTCCCGGATGCGGTGCACCACGCAGTAGTGCACCGCTGATCCGGGATCGTTTCAGACTCGGAATCTGTAGCGATCCCGGGTCTGCAGCGCACCACTTCGTGCTGCGCTGCGCCCGGGAAACATCGCAATGACGAGTTAATGCATCGCCGCCGCGGCTTCGGGAGTTTCGATGTGCGCGATGTTGCTCTTCACCGCCTTCTGCACCTTCTCGAAGGCGCGCACCTCGATCTGACGCACGCGCTCGCGCGACACGCCGAATTCGTCGGCGAGCTCTTCCAGCGTGATCGGATCGTCGGCCAGCCGCCGCGCCTCGAAAATGCGGCGCTCGCGGTCGTTGAGCACGGTGAGCGCTTCGCCGAGCGCCTTGTGGCGGTTCTGCGATTGCTCGGATTCGGCAAGCCGGCTCTCCTGGCTCGACGCTGTCGTCGACCAGCCAATCCATCCATTCGCCGGAATCGCCGTCTTCGCGGATCGGCGCGTTGAGCGAGGCGTCGCCGCCGAGCCGGCGGTTCATGTCGATCACGTCCTGCTCGGTGACGCCGAGCCGCTTGGCGATGAGCTTGACCTGGTCGGGGCGCATATCGCCCTCGTCGAGCGCGGAAATGCGGCTCTTTGCCTTGCGCAGATTGAAGAACAGTTTCTTCTGGTTCGCCGTGGTGCCCATCTTCACCAGCGACCATGAGCGCAGGATATATTCCTGGATCGCCGCCTTGATCCACCACATGGCATAGGTCGCCAGGCGGAATCCCTTGTCGGGCTCGAACCGCTTGACCGCCTGCATCAGCCCGACATTGCCCTCGGAAATCACTTCCGAGATCGGCAGCCCGTAGCCGCGATAGCCCATGGCGATTTTGGCCACGAGCCGCAAATGGCTGGTGACGAGTCTATGCGCAGCGTCGCGGTCGCCGTGCTCGCGCCAACGCTTCGCCAGCATGAATTCTTCCTGCGGTTCCAGCATCGGGAACCGCCTGATCTCTTCCAGATACCGGGTGAGGCCGGTTTCGCCCGACAAAATGGGCAATGCTGCAGTTTGGGCCATATCAGCGCCCTCCATATTCCTGCCCCCGCGGAGCGGCGGGCGAATGGCTCCGCCGCTCCCCGAGCCGACGGCGCCAGTTTCATGATTTCGCACCCGCAACATACACGGTCGAATCGGGCGAGTGGAAGTGAAGACGGCGTAACATCACCGCGACGCCGCCGTGAACCCCCGCAATCGATGCTAAACTCGTTGGAATCAGTAAACCTTTACTTGCCGCCTTTGCTCGAACTGCTCCGGTTATTCACCAGGGCATCATGCAAACGGGCAAGATCAGGCGGGAGTTCCGACCGGAACCGAAGATTTCGCCGCTCGATGGGTGCTTAAGCGTCAATATATGGGCATGGAGCGCCTGTCTGCCAAGGGCGGCCAGCGCTTCTTGCGCTTTTGGCGGCAAAAGCGCCGCTTTGGTGCGGAATCCGGCCCCATAGACCTCATCCCCCAGAAGCGGATGGCCGATCGAGGCCAAATGGACCCGAATCTGGTGGGTCCGGCCGGTTTCGAGCCGGCAGGCGAGCAGGCTGGCCACCGGCGCGTCCGGCTTTCGGCTTTTGCCGGCCTTGCCTGCCTTCTTGGCGATACCGCGATAGCGTTCGAGCACCTGCCAATGGGTGATCGCTTCGCGGCCGCCTTCGCGCACCGCCATGCGGTCGCGCGCCCGCTTGTCGCGATCGATCGGCTTGTCGATCACGCCGTGGGGGCGCTCGGGCGCGCCCCAGACGAAGGCGAGATAGCCGCGCTCGAACGGCTCGCCGCTTCTGCCGTGGTCGGCGAATTGCGCCGCCAGCGCGCGGTGGGCGCGGTCGTTCTTCGCCGCCACCATGAGCCCGGTCGTATCCTTGTCGAGCCGGTGCACGATGCCGGGTCGCCGCTCGCCGCCGATGCCGGAAAGGCTATCGCCGCAATGGGAGATCAGCGCGTTGACCAGCGTGCCGGTCCAATTCCCGGCGGCGGGATGAACGACGAGGTTTTTCGGCTTGTCGATGACGATGATGTCGGCGTCCTCGTAAACCACGTTGAGCGGAATGGGTTCGGCCGCCGGCTTGGCCGGCTCCGGCGGCGGAATGTCAAGCGCGATCGCGGCGCCGGAATTGACGCGATGGCTCGGATCGCGGATCGTCTTGCCGTCGAGCGCGACCGCGCCGGCTTCGATCAGCGCCTTGAGCCGCGACCGCGACAGCGCGGCGACATGCGCGGCGAGCACGCGGTCGAGCCGTTCGCCGGCTTCATGCGCGGCGATGAGGATCGATGTCGGCGTTGCGGTAGCGGTCATGGTGCAGAAATCCGAAACCCCCGTAGCCGGTGACTCGTCCAAAACCCTCGCACCGACGCTGAAGCGGGTACGATTGCTGATGGTCATATCGGTCGTCACCACCGCAATCGCCATCGCCACGGTGATCGGCGTTATCGGCTATCGCGTTTTTGTGGCGAGCGGAAGCGGCGCCGCGGCCATGACCGACGGCATGGTCATGCTGCCGAAAGGCGCGCATGTGGTGTCCGCCACCATCGCCGACGGCCGCATCGTCGTGACCTTGGAGATCGGCGGGGTGAGCGAGGCCCGCATCTTCGACCTCAAGACGCTGCAACAAACCGGCCGGATCACAGTCGTCGCAGATCAATTTCCGGGAGACCTTTTCTGAGATCAGCGATTATGGATTCCGGGCTCCGGCCTTCGGCCGGCCCCGGAATGACGGCTTGCATGGCCCGGTCGGGGCGGTTATTTCGATGCAAGGCTCCCTTCGTCTAGCGGCCCAGGACGTCGCCCTCTCACGGCGAAAACAGGGGTTCGAGTCCCCTAGGGAGCGCCAAAAATCAGGAAACGTAGGGCGGAATAGCGAAGCGTATTCCGCCATTTTTCATCGCGGAAAACATGCGGCGCAATACGCTGCGCTATTGCGCCCTGCGGCGCTAAGGCTCGGCACTTGGCCTAATCTGCCAAAAATTTAAGATTGCACCCAGCAGAGAGCACCAGGAGAGATCTTATGGCCGACATAAGAAAAGAGAGCGACAGCCTCGGTGTGGTTGAAGTGCCGGCGGACAAGCTGTGGGGCGCTCAAACTCAGCGCTCGCTCGAGCATTTCAGCATCGGCAAGGATTTGATTCCGCGCGAAATGATCGCCGCCTACGCGACCTTGAAAAAAGCCGCCGCTGCCGCGAACCACTCCAGCGAGCGGCTCGACGATGAGCGTTACAAGTTGATCGTTCAAGCTTGCGACGAAATCCTCGCCGGGGAGCATCACGACATGTTCCCGCTGCATGTGTGGATGACGGGAAGCGGCACCCAGTTCAATATGAACGTCAACGAAGTGATCTCCAACCGCTGTTGTCAGCTCGCGGGCACGCCGCTTGGCAGCAAGGCGCCGGTTCATCCCAACGATCACGTCAACATGGCGCAGTCGTCGAACGACACGTTTCCGTCGGCCATGAATATCGCGGCGGCCGTCAATGTGAAGCAACGCCTGATTCCGGCAGTAGCCGCCTTGCGTGATGCGATCGGCGCCAAGGCAAAAGCGTGGAGCGACATCGTCAAGATCGGGCGGACCCACATGCAGGACGCCATCCCACTGACATTGGGCCAGGAATGGTCCGGCTATGTCGGGATGTTGGCGGACGATCTGGAGCGGATCGAAGCAGCCCTGCAAGGCGTGTACCGCCTGGCCCTGGGCGGCACGGCGGTGGGAACGGGCTTTCACGCGGCGCTTGGTTTTGCCGAGCCGGCGGCGGCCGAGATCGCCAGGCTCACCGGCCTGCCCTTTGTCACCGCGCCTAACAAATTCGCGGTGCAGGGCGCCCACGATGCGCTGGTCCAGTTGTCCGGCACGCTGCGCACGCTGGCGGTGTCGCTCTACAAGATCGCCAACGACATTCGCCTGATGTCGTGCGGACCTCGCGCCGGATTTGCGGAATTGGAGATACCGGAGAACGAGCCGGGCTCCTCGATCATGCCGGGCAAAGTCAATCCTACCCAATGCGAAGCCCTCACGATGATCGCGGTGCAGGTCATGGCCAATGACGTCGCGGTGGGCTTTGGCGGCGCCGGCGGCTATCTCGAAATGAACGTCTACAAGCCGCTGATCATCTTCAACATCGCCCATTCCATTACGATCATGGCCGATGGTTGCGTGAACTTCCGGAAGTTCCTGGTCGAGGGCACCAAGCCTAATTTGAAGAAGATCAAGGAATATGTGGACCGCTCCCTGATGCTGGTGACGGCGCTCGCGCCGGTCATCGGCTACGATAAGGCGGCCAAGATCGCGCACTACGCGATGGACAACGACCTCACGCTGAAGGAGGCGGCGCTGAAACTCGGCTTCGTGACCGAGGCCGAATTCGATCGCGTTGTCGATCCGGCGAAAATGGTCGCGCCATTTCCGCACACTTCAATCCGGCCATGACATTGAATTCCGCGCACCGGCTCCACACATTTCATCCACATTGGAAGCAACCCTTATGTCCCGTGACGTAGCCAGCGATTGGATGTGGTCCGAAGCGTGCGAAATGCTCGCCCGGGCGGAGCGTATGCACCGCGAGCTGTTTCGGCCGGCTGGCACGCTGGCGCGGCTACCGGCTTGGGAGCCGCCGGTCGATATTCTGGAAACCGAATTTGAGGTTCTGGCGCTGGTCGCGTTGCCCGGCGTCGATGCCGAAAACGCGCAGGCCGTCATCGAAGACGGCGATCTCGTCATCGCCGGGACGCGAGTCCTGCCGCCGGAATTGCGTACGGCAACTATTCATCGGCTCGAACTCCCCCAAGGGCGTTTCTACCGGCGGCTGCGGCTGCCGGTCGGGCGCTACAGCGCGGTTCGCCGCGCCGTCGCTGCCGGCTGCCTCGTCATCAGGTTGCAGAAAGTGGAGGCGAGCCGTGGCTGAGGCGGAAATGCTGTCGAAAAATGGACCCTCCCAGGATGGCGGCGCATTGCCGCCGTTGCCGCCTGATGCGCTGATCATCGTGCCGGTGCGCAACACCGTCCTATTTCCCGGTCTGGTGCTGCCGATCACGCTCGGCCGGCCGAAGTCGGTCACCGCGGCGCAACAGGCGGTGCGCGATCAGCGCCAAGTCGGCATCCTGCTGCAGCGCGTTGCCGAGGTCGACGATCCGACCGCGATCGACATGCATCGCATGGGCACGCTCGCCAATATCCTGCGTTTCATTACCGCGCCGGACGGCACGCATCACCTCGTCTGCCAAGGCGAGCAGCGCTTCCAGATCGTCGAATACTTAAGCGGTTGGCCGTTTTTGGTCGCGCGGGTATTGCGCATTGCCGAGCCGGAAAGCCGCACCGCGGAGATCGAGGCGCGGTTCGTCAATCTCAAAGCGCAAGCCGTCGAAGCGATCCAGCTTTTGCCGCAGGTGCCGGCCGACCTCCTCGCCGCGATCCAGTCGATCGCAACGCCGTCGGCGCTCGCCGATTTGGCGATCGCCTATATGGACGTGAAGCCGGAAGAAAAGCAGGAGATACTGGAAACCGTCGACATCTCGGCGCGGATGGATAAGATCTCGCGCATGCTCGCGCACCGCATCGAAGTGTTGCGGCTGTCGCAGGAGATCGGCCGGCAGACCAAGGTCGCGCTCGATGAGCGCCAGCGCGAGGTGCTGCTGCGCGAGCAGATGGCGGCGATCCAGCGCCAGCTCGGCGAAGGCGAGGATGGCAAGGCCGCCGAGATGGCCGAGCTCGACAAGGCCATCGCCAATGCCGGCATGCCGAAGGAGGTCGAAGACCAGGCGCGCAAGGAATTGCGCCGGCTGCAGCGCATGCCGGAGGCCGCCGGCGAATATGGCATGGTGCGCAGCTATCTCGATTGGCTGATCGAGCTGCCGTGGAAACTGCCGGAGGAGAAGCCGATCGACATCGCGCAAGCGCGGCGCATCCTCGACGAAGACCATTACGACCTCGAAAAAATCAAACGGCGCATCATCGAGTTCCTGGCGGTCCGCAAGCTCGCCCCGCAGGGCAAGGCCACCATCCTGTGCTTCGTCGGCCCGCCCGGCGTCGGCAAGACCTCGCTCGGCCAGTCGATCGCGCGCGCCATGGACCGCAAGTTCGTTCGCGTCAGCCTCGGCGGCGTGCACGACGAGGCGGAAATCCGCGGCCATCGCCGCACCTATATCGGCGCGCTGCCCGGCAACATCATCCAGGCGATCCGCAAGGCCGGCTCGCGCAATTGCGTCATGATGCTCGACGAGATCGACAAACTCGGCGCCGGCATTCAGGGCGATCCCGGCGCGGCGTTACTCGAAGTGCTCGACCCCGAGCAGAACAACACGTTCCGCGACAACTATCTCGCGGTGCCGTTCGACTTGAGCCGCGTGGTCTTCATCACCACTGCGAACATGCTCGACACCGTTCCCGGGCCGCTGCGCGACCGCATGGAGATCATCAGCCTGGCCGGTTACACCGCCGACGAAAAGCTCGAAATCGCGCACCGCTATCTGGTGCGCCGGCAAATGGAGGCGAACGGGCTCAAGCCGGGTCAGGTCGAAATTTCGGATGACGCAATCCGGGACATTATCCAGAGTTATACGCGAGAGGCGGGCGTGCGCAGCCTGGAGCGTCAGATCGGCCAGACGCTGCGGCATGCCGCCGTGCGCATTGCCGAAGGACAAAGCGGACCGATCCGCATTGCGCGGGAGGATCTTTCGGCCATCCTCGGCGCGCCGCAATTCGAGAGCGAGACGGCAATGCGCACGAGCGTACCGGGCGTCGCCACCGGGCTCGCCTGGACGCCGGTCGGCGGCGATATCCTGTTCATCGAAGCGACGCGCATTCCCGGCACCGGCAAACTGATCCTCACCGGTCAGCTCGGCGAGGTGATGCGGGAAAGCGCGCAGGCGGCGCTGAGCATCGTCAAGAACCGCGCCGCCTCGTTCGGCATCGACCCGAGCCGCTTCGAAAAGAGCGACATCCATATCCATGTGCCCGCAGGCGCAACCCCCAAAGATGGGCCGAGCGCGGGAGTTGCCATGTTCATGGCGCTCGTTTCGCTCATGACCGAGCGGACCGTGCGCAGCGACACGGCGATGACCGGCGAGATCAGCCTGCGCGGGCTCGTGCTGCCGGTCGGCGGCATCAAGGAAAAGGTCGTCGGCGCGCACCGCGCCGGCATCAAGCGCATCATGCTGCCGGCGCGCAACCGCCGGGATTATGACGATATTCCCGAGATCGCCAGGAAGCAGGTCGAATTCATCTGGCTCGAGCGCGTCGAGGAAGCGGTGGCGGCCGCGCTGGAGGCGAAGAAGCCGGCGGATAAGGCATCGGCGTCGGTTCCTCAGTTCGCCGACGCGGAGGCTTAACGAATATTCAGCAGTATTTATTGGCGTCCGACTTTGCTCGGAACCCTCGAAGAATCGTCAAACAAATGCCCCGCCAATTCTCATTGACGGGGCAAATACCGAGCGCGTT
>CAVQWD010000007.1:0-7692 GCA_963717265.1 uncultured Alphaproteobacteria bacterium
CGGTGTCGGGATAGGTGACGAGGACCGGAAAATAGCTCTTGCCGTCGACCGCGATGAAGATCGGCTTATCGTTGGCGATGAACTCGGCAAACAGCGAGATCAAAAACATGGCGAGGAATATCCACAACAACCAATAGCCGCGGCGGTTGGCCTTGAAATTGCGCCAGCGCCGCCGGTTGATCGGCGACAGTTCAAACCCCTGCGGCGGCGCCGTCACCCCCATCGGCCCGGTCGGCTCGAGATCGGGCGTCAGTTCCGGCGCCCCGAGGCGGCGTTGCGCGGCCGGCTCCAGGCCCGCTTCGGCGCTGACCTCCACAGCCACCTCACACCTCCCGCGTCTCGAAATCGATGCGCGGATCAATCCAGGTATAGGTCAGGTCCGAGATCAGGGTCACGACCAGGCCGATGAGCGCGAAAATGTAGATGTTGGCGAACACCACAGGATAATCGCGGTTGAGCACGCTTTCAAAGCTCAACAGGCCGAGACCGTCGAGCGAGAAGATGGTTTCGATCAGCAGCGAGCCGGCAAAGAAGGCGCTGACAAAGGCGCTGGGAAAGCCGGCAATGACCAGCAGCATGGCGTTGCGGAAGACATGGCCGTAAAGCACCTTGCGCTCCGAGCAGCCCTTGGCGCGCGCGGTGAGCACGTACTGCTTGCGCAATTCGTCGAGAAAGCAGTTCTTGGTCAGCAATGTCATGGTGGCAAACGCCGCCAGCGACATCGAGACCACCGGCAGCGTGATGTGCCAGAAGTAATCGAGAATCTTCTGCCACCACGGAAATTGCGACCAGCCGTCGGAAGTCAGCCCGCGCAGCGGGAAAATGTGCCAGAACGAGCCGCCGGCAAACAGGATGATGAGCAGAACCGCGAACAGAAATCCCGGCACCGCATAGCCGACAATGATGACGGTCGAGGTCCAGACGTCGAAATGGGAGCCGTCGCGCACCGCCTTGCGGATGCCGAGCGGAATCGAAATCAGATACGACAACAGCGTCATCCAGATGCCGAGCGAGATCGACACCGGCAGCTTCTCCTTGATCAGCTCGATCACGCTCACGTCGCGGAAATAGCTGTTGCCGAAATCGAACCGCAGATAGTTCCACATCATGATGAAAAAGCGCTCGTAGGCCGGCTTGTCGAAGCCGTACTGCTTCTCCAGGCTCTTGATGAAGGCCGGGTCGAGACCCTCGGCGCCGCGATATTTCGGGGCGCCGTGCGCGCCCGGCAGCGCCGCGCGCGGGCCGAAATCGCCGCCGCGGGCCCCGGATACCCGCGATGCCGCCCCGGTCTCGGCGCCCGAAAGCTTCGCCAGAACCCGTTCCACCGGCCCCCCGGGCGCAAATTGAACCACCACAAACGATACCAGCATGATCCCAATAATCGTCGGGATCATGAACAAAAGGCGACGGATAATATAGGCGGCCATGCTCTTGCTCTTCTTATATCTTACCCTGTCTTGGAAGTGCAACTTCGGGGAAACTCGAACAATGACCTCGTGCTAGCGTGATCGGCGCCGCCGCTGGAGCGCGCTTGGCAGCAGCGCGACCTGTAGGGCACGCGACTTGCGGCGGACGCCTGCGGACTCCCATAGGCGCTGATATGACGGCGTTTCCCGGCCGCAGCGCAGCATGAAGCGAACCGGAATGATGCGCCGCGCCCGGGATCGTGACAAGCTCAGACCACAGGCGCGCAGTCGGAACGCGCTTGTGGCGCATCGCCGCATCCGGGAAACAGCGACCGCGTTTCCCGGGTGCGGCGCAGCATGAAACGAAGCGCAATGAGAATTGGTGTGCCGCAGATTCGGCATCGTGACAAGCTCATATCAGATAGGCCTCGGCGAGACGCGGCGCCTCGCGCAATTCCAGGCCGTCGCTCGCCGAAAGAAAGCGTTCGAGATCGCTGTGGGTTGCGTCGAGGCTCGGGTTCCAGTTGTTGGTCCGGCAGGATCGGCCACACAAGGCGAGCGTCGAGCGGAAGCCCGGTGAGCGATACGCCCTGCTCGGGCCGGAACAGAACCGCGGCGAAGCGAACGATCCCGGGGAAGAACAGGAAATAAGGGCACTCGCGAAGTTGCGCGTCGCTCAAGCCGGCGAGAATCTGTTTGACTGCGGCGAAGTTTTGCCGGCGCAGGTGAACTTGACACCGCGCCATGTCGCCGTCGGGAGTGAGATCGCTGGGGAAACGAGATTGATCCAAGCGAATGTGCAAATCGGCCTGGAAAGCCGATTCGCTTCGAACCGTTTTGATTTTGTGGAGCAAAATGGCGCGCCCGAAGGGATTCGAACCCCTGACCTCTGCCTTCGGAGGGCAGCGCTCTATCCAGCTGAGCTACGGGCGCAACGCGGCGTGTCCGCCTAGATAGCGAAACACCGGCGCGCCGGCAACGGCGCCGCTTGCCGCGCACGAGCCCGCCACCTAAGCTTGCCGCTAAATGGCCGCGCGCCGGCGGAGGATCAATCATGTCGCAAGTTGCGGAAAAGACGGAACAAATCCCGGCTAAAAGCACGCTGATCAAGGACGCGGCATTCAAGTGGGACGATCCGCTCGACCTCGAAGGCGAGTTGACCGAGGAAGAACGCATGGTGCGCGATACCGCGCGCGATTATGCGCAGGAGAAGCTGTTTCCCCGCGTCATCGCCGCCAACCGCGACGAGCGGTTCGATCCGGCAATAGCGCGCGAGATGGGCGAGCTGGGGCTCCTCGGCTCGACCATCCCGCAGGAGTATGGCGGCGCCGGCCTCAACTATGTCTGCTACGGGCTGATCGCGCGCGAGCTAGAGCGGGTCGATTCCGGGTACCGGTCGGCAATGTCGGCGCAGTCATCGCTCGCGATGCAGGCGATCTACGCCTATGGCTCGGAAGCGCAGCGCCGCAAATATCTGCCGAAGATGGCGACAGCCGAACTGCTCGGCTGCTTCGGCCTCACCGAGCCCGACCACGGTTCCGATCCCGGCTCGATGACGACGCGCGCCGAAAGAGTGCCCGGCGGCTTCCGGCTGACCGGCAACAAGACCTGGATCACCAACGCGCCGGTGGCGCATCTCGCCGTGGTCTGGGCCAAGCTCGACGGCAAAATCCGCGGCTTTATCGTCGATCGCGACACCAAGGGGTTCTCGACGCCGAAGATCGAGGGCAAGCTGTCGCTGCGCGCCTCGATCACCGGCGAGATCGTGCTCGACGGCGCGGTCATTCCCGAGGACAACCTGTTGCCCAACGTCTCCGGCCTCGCCGGTCCGTTCGGCTGCCTTAACGTGGCGCGCGCCGGCATCGCCTGGGGCGCCATGGGGGCGGCGGAATTCTGCTGGCACCGCGCCCGCGACTACGCGCTCGCCCGCAAGCAGTTCGGCCGCCCGCTCGCCGCGAACCAGCTCGTGCAGAAAAAGCTCGCCGACATGCAGACCGAGATCACGCTCGGCCTGCACGCCGCTTTGCGGCTCTCGCGCTTGATCGACCAGGGCAAGGCCTCGCCGCCGGCCATTTCGCTGCTCAAGCGCAACAATTGCGGCAAGGCGCTCGACATCGCGCGCGTGGCTCGCGACATCCACGGCGGCAACGGCATCAGCGAGGAATTCCACGTCATGCGCGTTCTGTGCAATCTGGAAACGGTGAATACCTACGAGGGCACCCACGACATCCACGCTTTGGTGCTCGGCCGCGCGCAGACCGGGATCCAGGCGTTTATGTGAAATCGATTCCCGCGTCGTTACTTCAACGCCAGCGACGAGATCGCGACATTCACCGTGCCGTCGGCCTGCGCGATCACGCGCAGCGTGTTGTCGTCGTAGGCGATGCCGGTGAGGCGGAGATCGTTGATAGTGACGTTGGCGCTGACCCCGCCCTCTTGTTTGGTGAAATTGCGCAGCGCCGCGGCGATGCGTTTCTTGGCGTCGTCGGCGAACGGCTTGAGATCGATCGCTGCCCGATCGGTCAGCGTTTGCTGCAGCAGCGGCACGGCCGTCTGGGCCGCGACGCCGTGCAAACCGAACACCGCGCTGGAGCGAACGTCGAGTGCGACGTCGGCAAGCCGCAGCATCTGATGCTCGCGGTCGAGCACCGGCCGCCCCCATAGGTTCACGATTGCGTCGGCGCCGAACAAACCGAAAAAGCCTCGCTTCTTCACCTTGACCAGGAGCGAGATCAACAGCCGGTCGCCCGAGGCCGCGATGGCGGCATGCTTGATGGTCATCGCGAACGCGCCGCCGCCGTCCTGCGGAAAGGTCTTGCCGGCAAATTGCGCTTGGACGAGTTGGCTCGCCTCGGTGAACGGAATGTCGATCGGCACGACAATGTCCAGCGTGCCCTCATTCGCCTGCGGCACGAGATCGAGCTGCGGCGGGAACGGACAGACCGGCTTGGTCTCCACCGGCACGATGCGGGTTTGCGCCTGAACGCCCAGCAGCAGCGTCACCGCCCTGGCGTCGATCTTCGGCTGCGCCGCGATGGCGCGGGTCGGGCGGATTTCGAGCCACAGATTCGGCAACCCCTTTGCGGCCGCGCCGAGCGGAATGGCGCGGCACAATTGCGCCCATTCGGTGCGCGCCGCGTTCTCGATGAACGGATCGTTGCGCAGCCGCATCTCCAAATCATTGGTTTGTTGATGCACGGCGTCGTCGAGGAACGGCATCACCTCCTTGGCGACGCTGAGCTTGATGACGGCAACCGGAAGCGCAACGTCGTTAACATTGACCCGTGCGGAAAGATTCGGCTGCAGCCGCCAGTTCGGCGTGATCGCGGGACGCGCGGTCGTCGTCACCGTGCCGTTGATATCGGCCTGCTGATCGAACGCCTTGCCGGCAAGAGCCTGCACCTGCGCGCCGACGCTGCTGCCGAGCAGATTGCGGATGGCGCCGCCGAGCCCATTGCTGCCGCTGCCGAGCACGCCGCGCGCCTGGAACTTGCCGGTGAGCGGCGTGGTCACGACGAGCGCGCCGGATTGTTCCGAAATGCTCATCGTGCCGCGGCTAACGGTGTAAGTCGAGCTCGGCGTTGGACAATAATTTCGAACGCGGCTTTTTGGCCTTGCCGGACAGGCTACGCGGCGTCTGCGCATCAAGCGCGTTGCGAATCGCCGCGACCGCGACGGCGACTGGCGCCAGCACCGTGGAGGTGCCGATCAGCGGCTGCAATGGCGGCATCGCCGCGAGCGCCGGCCGCGCCGGTTCGACCGGGCGTGGCCACAACGCGTTGACGACGAGCGTCGCGCCGATGAAGGAGCCGACGAGCGCCACAACGCCGAGGATGATCGCGCGGATGGACATGGCGGAGCCGGCTCCTTACGCGGATCCTGTTGCTGCTGAGGCCTCCATCGGACCGCGGACCAGTCCGCCTTGGCTGCCGTCGCTTGGCTGCCGTGGCCTTGACGATCGGCCAAGGACGATCAGCTAATAAGGCTGCCTCGGCAAGGCGGCCCTAATGCGGCCAGCCGTGCTGCGAAAGGTCGATCGGATTGCCGTCCGGATCGTGCACCCGGTATTCGGCCTCCCGGTTCGGCGGGCGTTTCTCGGTATCGGTGGATGCGCCCCATTGTTCGCAAAGCGGCACCACATCGGGGACGCTCTCGACCTCGAAGCCGAAATGATTGATGCCTTCCTTGAGCTCGCTGCCTTCGATTTCTCGCTCCGGTCCGATCGGGATGATCGCCAGATTGATATGGCCATCGGTCAGATAGGTCGCCGTGCCGACGCCCTTGACGATCTTAAGCCCGAACGAGTTGGTGTAGAACTTGACCAGACGGTCGACGTTTTCGGTCAGAATGGCCAGGTGGCGGATACGAGCCATCGAAACGCTCCAATCTCATCGATGAGTTGCGACGTTAGCATGTTGGCCTGTTCATGCGTAGCGCACGCCAAGGCGCAGTCCGATTTTGCTTTGCCGCTGACTGGACGGATATCGGGGAGATGCGGCAGGCGGCGCGTTGTCATTGCGCTTTATGCGCCGCACGCTGCCGATAATGCTGGCGGCGGACACTCGGAACCCCTACATAGTGACATCCCCCCTACAAGGAGCAGAGCAAATGGCACCGCGCCAAATCAAAATGCCCGTAAAGGACGATTCTGCAAAAGAGCCCGAGGAAGTGATGTCGCAAAGCAGGCGGCCGGAGCGCGGGCGGTTTTTGCTTCAGGTGGACCGGCAAACGAAGGCGTCTTACACGACGGCCGAAGCCGCTCAGGCGGCGGCTCTCCTCATCAAAAAGGGCTATCCGATCGTGCAAGTCTCCGTTTATGACAGCGTCGACAATTCCAATACGCTGGTCGAGGCGCCGGCCGCGTCCGAGTGACGGGCGCTGCCACCAGCTGAACCGAATTGCGCTCGGCCCAAACCATGTTGTCTCGTCATGTGCGGGCTTGCCCCGCGCACCGGTCCCGACCCTCGGCGATTGAAAGCATTGCCGCAACGGCGTCCGGGTGTGGGCGCAGCATGGATTGCCGGGTCAAGCCCAACGACGACGAGTGGGGTCTACTCTAACGGCAGGTACGCGGCGGGGCGCAGAGCAGCTCTAAGCGCCGCGCTCTCCGGCCTCGTCCTTCCACGGCAGCTTCTCGAATGGCGGCTGGTAGCCGCGCGTGCGGTAGCGGTCTTCCGACAGGTCGAGTTCCTGATGCTCATCGTATTTGACGTGGGCGCTATGCTGAGTGCCCCAGCCGTTTCGTTCTCTATAAAGGCCGCGCGGTTCCATAAGCGCACAATATAGAGTCGGATGCCTTAACGCCACCTTTGTCGAAACCGTTTAGCCTCCCGACATGCTTTTGATCGACAATCTCGTTTTCAACGGCTGGGGCCGCCAATTCTTTGATTCTGCGAGCGTGATGAATTCCTGCCGGGACGAAAGCCGGTGTGGTTGGACGCAATGGCATCGGAAAATCGACGCTGTTTCGGCTGATCCAAGGCGGTCTCATCCCGGATGGCGGAGAGATCGTGCTGCCGAAGGGGGCCAGGATCGGATCGGTCGACCAGGAGCATCCCGCGACGCCGATCTCGCTTAAGGACACGATCCTTGCGGCCGATGCAGAGCGGGAAGCCTTGAACACGAAGCTGGAAACCGCCCAGCCGGAAGAGCTTGCCGAGATCTACCAGCGCCTGATCGAGATCGATGCCGACAGCGCTCCGGCGCGGGCGGCGGAAATCCTGACCGGCCTCGGCTTTGCCAACGCCGATCTCGACCGCCCGATGGCGGAATTTTCCGGCGGCTGGCGCATGCGCGTGGCGCTGGCCGCGGCCCTGTTCGCAGCGCCCGATCTCCTGCTGCTGGACGAGCCCACCAACTACCTCGACCTCGAAGGTGCGCTCTGGCTCGAAGCGCGCTTAAAAAAATATCCGCATACCGCGCTCATCGTCAGCCACGACCGCGAGCTTCTGAACAACTCGGTCGACGCCATCTTGCATTTGAGCGGCGGCAAGCTCGACCTTTACAGCGGCGGTTATGACGACTTCGAACGGCGGCGGGCGGAAAAGACGCGGCTGCAAGCTGCGACCCGGGCCAAGCAGGACGCCGAGCGCGCGCATCTGCAAAAGTTCATCGATCGGTTCCGCGCCAAGGCCAGCAAGGCGGCGCAGGCGCAGTCGCGCATCAAGCGGTTGGCGAAGCTTGAGCCGATCGCCGAAGCGGTCGAGGAACGCGTGGCGTCCTTTACCATCCCCTCGCCGGCACGGCCGCTGGCGCCGCCTTTGATCGCGCTTGAAGGCGCGGCTGT
>CAVQWD010000008.1:0-272838 GCA_963717265.1 uncultured Alphaproteobacteria bacterium
CTGTTCTGCGGGCGAACAGTTACGTGCTTGCTGGTGGCGACCCGCTTGCCGCCGCCCAGCGCGTCCTTGGTGATGAGGAAGTGGCGGTCGGCCCGCGCCGCCACCTGCGGCGCGTGCGTCACGGCGATCACCTGCACGCCTGAAGCAAGGCGGGCAAGCCGCACGCCGATGGCGTCGGCAACGGCGCCGCCGGCCCCGGTATCGATCTCGTCGAAGACGAGCGTCGGCGCCGAGCCGCGATCGGCGAGCACGACTTTCAGCGCGAGCAGGAAGCGGGCGAGCTCGCCGCCGGAAGCGATTTTCATCAGCGGACCCGGCCGCGTGCCCGGATTGGTGCGGACCCAGAACTCGACCCGGTCGATGCCGTCCGGCCCCTCGGCGGCGGCGGCAATCTCGGTCGAGAAATGTGCGCGTTCGAGCTTCAGCGGCTTGAGTTCGGCATTGACGGCCTTGTCGAGCATGAGCGCCGCACGGCGGCGGCGCGCAGAGAGCTGCTGCGCTGCCTCTCGGTAGCGCGACGCGGCCTGTCGCTCCTCGCGCTCCAGCGCGGCGAGCCGTTTCGCGCCGGCGTCGATCAACGCCAGATCGGCCGCGTAGCGTCGTGCCAGGGCCGCAAGATCATCGACCGGCACGTTGTATTTGCGCCCCGCCGCTCGCAGCGCGAACAGCCGTTCCTCGATGCGCTCAAGTTCCTTCGGATCGAATTGCGCCGAGCGCAGCGCGTGTTCAAGCTGGACGCGGGTTTCCTCGAGCGCCACAAGCGCGGCGTCGATCGCTTTCACCACCGGCTCGATCAGCGCGGGCGCCTGCCGGGCGCGGCGCTCAAGGCGGCGCAAGGCAGTTGCGAGCGGCGATACCGCAGATTGCGGTCCGCTAATGCCGTCGTAAGCGGATCGCAAATCGTCGGCCACTTTCTCGGCCTGCATCATGGCGGTGCGCCGCTCCGCCACGGCCGTCTCCTCGCCCGCCTGCGGCGCGAGGCCGGCAAGTTCATCGACGGCATGGCGGAACCACTCCGCCTCGCGGCCTGCGCGTTCGACCTCGGCGCGATGGGCTGCGAGCGCCTCATCGCGCCGGCGCCACTCGTCCGACAAGCGTGCGACCTCGGCGGCCTCGGCCTCGATCCCGCCGTAGGCGTCGAGCAACGCCCGGTGGGTTGCCGCGTCGACGAAGGCGCGCTCGTCGTGCTGGCCGTGAATCTCCACCAGCGCCGCGCCGAGCGCGCGTAAAACCTGGACGCTCACCGGCTGATCGTTGACGAAGGCGCGGGTGCGGCCATCGGCGAACTGAACGCGCCGGACGATCAATTCATCGTCGCCGCGAAGTCCGTTGGCTGCAAGCAGATGCCGCGCCGGGTGGTTCCGGGCAAGCTCGAACGCGGCACTGACCTGACCGTCTTCGGCCCCGGCACGGACCAAAGCTGCATCGCCCCGGGCGCCGAGCGCCAGCGCGAATGCGTCGAGCAGGATCGAGCTTGCCGGCGCCGGTTTCCCCCGTCAGCGCGGCGAGCCCGGAGACTGAAATCGATGTCCAGCCGGTCGATCAGGACGATGTCGCGGATGGAAAGGCGGGCCAGCATGAGATCTGACGACAGGTGACAGACGGCGGACGCCAGATTCTATCGTGATTCTGTGTTCTGTCGTCTGTGCTTTGTCCTCCGACTAGCCCATTCCGAGCTTCTTGAACGCGTGGCTGATCCAGGAACCCTCGTTCTCGCTCGGCTCGGCGCCGGCAGACTTCAGCAGGCGATAGGCGTCCTTATACCAGGGGCTGTCGGGAAAATTGTGCCCAAGCACCGCCGCCGCCGTCTTCGCCTCGTCGACGATCCCAAGCGCAAGATAGGCTTCGGTCAGCCGCTCCAGCGCTTCCTCGACCTCGCGCGTGGTCTGGTATTGCGTCACCACCACCTTGAAGCGGTTGATCGCGCCGACGAAGTCGCGCTTCTCCAGGTAGAAGCGGCCGATCGCCATCTCCTTGCCGGCGAGCTGGTCGCGCGCCATGCCGACCTTTTTCTTGGCGCTGGCGGCGTATTCGCTGTTCGGGTATTTGTGCACCACCTCTTCCAAGGCGGTAATGGCCTTCTGTGCGGTGCTCTGGTCGCGCGAAACGTCGAGAATCTGATCGTAATAGGAGGAGCCGATCAGATACTGGGCGTAGGCCGCATCGGGGCTGGCGGGATGCAACGTGACGTAACGTTTCGCTGCATTGACGCAATCGTCGTATTGGCCCGATTGATAATCGGAATAGGCCTTCATCAACAAAGCCTTGCGCGCCCAATCCGAATACGGATTCTCGCGGTCGACCTGGTCGAATTTCTTCGCCGCTTCCTTATAGTCCTGCTTGTCGTTGAGCAGGAACAGGCCCTCGTTGTAGAGCCTGTCCGCCGGCGTATCGGGGACGTAATCGTCCTTCTTGTTAAAGTAGCTGCAGCCCATCAGCGGCGCAGCCACGAGCAACAGCGCCACGCAACCAGCCAGCGCGGGCAGCTTGCGACCGGCTCTCCGCGACCCTCGTACCCGCCACATCATGAGCGTGATTTACGTTCCCATCCCACCGGACGCATGCTGCCGTGCCATGCGCGTCGGGCGCGCCTTGGGCGAATGCTCCGTGGCCCCTTCCAATATAACGATTATGCCCGACAATCGGCCGGGATTAAGGCGCAAAACACTAATAAAATCAAGAAACGTCTGGCCCGTAGGCGGGCGCGGCGAAGCCCGTAGCGAGCTCCGCGTGACCGCGCGGCCGGCGTGCCGGCCGGGGCATCTCGACAGGCGCCCAAGCGCTCGGATCGGCCATCAAAGCGGTGAGCACGGCGTGATTGAGCTTGTGTCCGCCGCGCACAGAACGATAGACGCCGATCAAGCGCGCGCCGGCCAGCGCCAGATCGCCGATCGCGTCGACGGCCTTGTGGCGCACGAATTCGTTGGCAAAGCGCATGCCCTCCGGGTTGAGTACCCGGTCTTCGGCGACAACGACCGTGTTCTCCAAGGAGGAGCCGAGCGCGTAGCCCGCGCTCCACAGCTTCGCCACGTCGCGCATAAAGCCGAAGGTCCGCGCGCGTGCCAGCTCCCGGCGGAACACGTCCGGCGCGACATCCACCGCGAATTCCTGACGTCCGATCAGCGGATGATCGAACTCGATTTCGGTTTCGATCCGTAGCCCATGCAAATGCGGGCGCAACTCGCCGTAGCTGTCGTTTTTGCCGACGCGCACCGGCTTGAGCACCTGGATATATCGGCGTGCCGCCGACTGGGCGACAACGCCCACTTGATCGATTGCGGCGACGAATGGCCCAGCGCTGCCGTCCATGATCGGAATTTCCGCGCCGTCAACTTCGACGACCGCGTTGTCGACACCGAGGCTGTGCAGGGCCGCCAGCACATGTTCGGTCGTGGACACCGCGGGGCCGTCTCGATCGCCGAGTACGGTGGCGAACTCGGTCGCGGTTACGTAGCGGTAATTGGCCTTGATTTCGCGGTCGGCCTGGCCGCCGCTTCGACAACGTAAAAATACGATCCCGGTATCGGGCTCAGCGGGATGCAACGTCAAAGTAACAAGAGACCCAGAATGAACACCGATTCCTGTGACACTCACCTGATCACGCAGGGTTGTCTGCCTGTCGGCCTGCACGCCCCAACTCATGCTCTTATCCCACACCCTTATGGCTCGATTTGCGCGGGCGCAATCGCAGCCTACCCCGTCGCGAAGGGATGCAGATCCGACTTTCGGCTTCGGCTAGATCCCCGGGACAGCCGAAGCTGCACGCCAAGCCACCGATCCCTCTAGCGGAGTACACATTACCGACGATTGGCATTACGGCCAATTCACGCTTTCTTACCGACTATTACCAAGCTCCCGCCGCACTCTTGTCGGCAAGGCGCCGCAGATCCGCTCGCCGCCGTGCATGCGGTGGCAGTCACAGCGACGGCTTGGGACGGAGGATCGCTCCGCAAATCGGAAGAACATGACAAAGCTTCAATGACTTCGTCGACTTCGTCGACTTCGTCGGCATCGCGGTACCGCCGCGGTGCGGCACCTGCTGCGGCGGCGATTTGATCCGACTCCTCTGCCGCTCGAACTGCCTAACGCGCCTGTCGGCGCAGAAACGCCGGAATCTCAAGCTGATCATCATCCCCAGAATTATTCACAAGAGTCTGCCGGCCGTGCTGATCAAGACCCTGGGGCGCAGAGCGTTTGGCATATTCGGACACTGGCTCGGGCCGAGATTCGGACGGCCGCGGCATCGGCCGTCCCGCCAGCCGCTCAGCCGATCCCGCTTGACCGGCGCTTGCCGGCTTTCGCGGGAAAGGAACCTCCTCGTCTCGGCCTTGTTCGCGCCGGCCAAGACCGACCGAGGTGAGCCGCTCCAGCAGCGATTTGCGCCTGCCGGGATGTTCCTCCCGCTGCAGCTCGCCGCGTCGAGCCCGCAGCTCGTTCTGCGCCGGCACCGGTAGCTCGTCGAGCCGCGGCATCCGCGGGGCCCGCGGCAGCCGCTCCGGCGCCGGTGGAATGAATTCCTGCGGCTCATGCGTCTGCTCGCCGCCCTGCGCCGGATCGATGAACAGCGAAGGATTGAGCGTGAGCGGGCGGATGTTGACGTCCTCGACCGCTGCTGCGATCGCCGCCTTGGCCGCCGTTTCGATCGTCGCGGCGATCGAGGCGGACGCCCCGGAGGCCGCAGCGGCGGGCGTGGGCGAGCGGAGCGGCTGTTGCACGGGCTGCGACGGCTCGGCGCGATCGAGGCGCTCGCTTAAGCGCTGATTGTCCACCCGCAGCCGCTGCGCCAGCGCAGCGACGCCCGTGTCGGCTGCCGCTGGCGTGGCGCGCTGCGCCGGCGCCTGGTCTATTCCGGTTGCAACCACCGACACGCGGATGATGCCGTCGAGGCTCTCGTCAAAAGTGGCGCCGACGATGATGTTGGCATCCTGATCGACCTCCTCGCGAATGCGCGTCGCGGCTTCGTCGACCTCGTAGAGCGTGAGATCGCGGCCACCGGTGATGGAAATGAGCAAGCCTTTGGCACCCTTCATCGAGGCGTCGTCGATCAGCGGATTGGAGATCGCAGCCTCCGCAGCGGTGAGTGCCCGTTTCTCGCCATCCGCCTCGCCGGTACCCATCATCGCCTTGCCCATCTCGCGCATGACCGAACGGACATCGGCAAAATCGAGATTGATCAGACCTTCCTTGACCATGAGGTCGGTGACGCAGGCGACGCCCGAATAAAGCACCTGATCCGCCATGGCGAATGCGTCGGCGAATGTCGTCTTCTCGTTCGCCACTCGGAAAAGATTCTGATTCGGAATGATGAGCAGCGTATCCACGCATTTATGCAGTTCGCAAATGCCGGCTTCGGCGACGCGCATGCGGCGCTGGCCTTCAAAATGGAACGGCTTGGTCACCACGCCCACGGTGAGAATGCCGAGGTCGCGCGCCACCTTGGCGATGACTGGCGCGGCGCCGGTGCCGGTGCCGCCACCCATTCCGGCGGTGACGAAGGCCATGTGTGCGCCCGACAGGTGATCGCGGATTTCGTCGATGACTTCCTCCGCCGCAGTGCGGCCGACATCGGGCTGCGAGCCTGCGCCGAGCCCCAGGGTCGCCTGCACACCCATCTGGATGATGCGGTCGGCCTTGGACATCGTCAGCGCCTGCGCGTCGGTATTGGCCACCACGAAATCGACGCCCTGCAAGCCGGCGGTGATCATGTTGTTGACGGCATTGCCGCCGGCGCCGCCAACGCCGAACACGGTGATGCGCGGCTTGAGCTCACGAATGTCGGGGATGTTCAGATTAATGGTCATGTTTGCCTCTTTTCCTCGCACGAGCGCTTGCCGCGCCCGGCCCCGGCCGGTCCGCCCCCCGGCCGCAGTGAGTCTTTAGCTTGCGATCTGGGGGCCATCAGAAGCTCTCGCGAAGCCATTGTCCGACCCGGGCAAAATAGCCGCCCCTGCCGGTCATCGAATGCCGCTTGCGGCGCTGCTCGAAATGTTCGAGATGCGCCGCTTGCGGATAGACCAAAAGACCTGCCGCCACGGCGAATGCCGGGCCTCTGGCCGCGTCCGGCAATCCGGCGATGCCGAGCGGGCGGCCGATGCGCACCGGCCGGCCGAGAATGCGCGTCGCCAGATCTGCCAATCCGGTGAGCTGGCTGGCGCCGCCGGTGAGAACAACATGGCCGCGCTGCTCAGCCGCAAACGGCGAACCCGCCAGCCGATCCCGCACCATTTCGAGGATTTCCTCGGCGCGCGGCTTGACCACGCGCACCAGCGCAGCCCGCGACGCGAATTGCGCCGCTTCGCGCTCGTCTTCGCCGATTTGCGACACCGTGATCACGTCGCGCTCGTCCAACCCGCCAACCAGCACACTGCCATAGAGCGTCTTGATTCGCTCGGCATCGGCGCTCCCGGCGTCGAGTCCACGCGCGATATCGGTGGTGATGTGGTGGCCGCCCAAGGCGAAGCCTTCCACATGAACTAGCCTGCCGTTGCGAAACACCGCCATGGTGGTGGTGCCCGCACCAAGGTCGACGATTGCCGCGCCGAGATCGGCCTCGTCGTCGGCAAGCACGGCGAGGCCGGCGACGTAGGGGCTTGCCACCATGGCCTCGACCGCCAGATGGCAGCGCTCGACCGCGAGCATCAAATTGCGGGCCGCCGCAATGTCGGTCGTGGCGACATGCATGTGGACACCGAACCGGCTGCCCAGCATGCCGCGCGGATCACGAATGCCCTCGGTGCCGTCGAGCGAGTAGCCGACCGGCAAGGAATGCAGCACGGCGCGACCTTCGCGGCGCGAGTGACGGCCGCCTGCGGCCAGCACCCGCGCAATATCGCTCTCCGATACCGCAGAGCCGACGATGTCGACGTCGGCGGCAAACAATTCGCTGGCGAGGCGGCCGGCTGAGATCGAAAGCACGACCGACTCGATTTCCACCTCGGCCATCTGCTCGGCGGCATCGACGGCGAGGCGGATGGCCTCCTCGGCTTGGGCGAGATTGATCACACCGCCCGCTTTCATGCCGCGCGCGCCGGTATGACCGAAGCCGATCACCTCGACGGAGTGGGTGCGGCGGGTCAGGACCTGCTGCGGCGGATGCGGCCGCATCCGGCCAATCAGGCACGCCACTTTGCTCGATCCGACGTCAAGCGCAGCCACCAGCGCGCTCCGCCGCGGCGAGATCGGCTTCATCTTCGGCGTCATACCGTAATGGAGGGCGTTCACGCGTCGCCCCCTTTCTTTCTTCTCTTTTCGCTGTCCTTAAGCGCTTGTTCGCGCGACTGCGCCGCGGCAGGTGACAGCCGCACGGTCACGCGATCGGGCAGCCGTAGATCGACGATCGTAATATCACGCGAAAGAATTTTCTTGTCGCGATCAAGCGCGACTAGCCGGTCGAGTGCCGCCACGACATTGCGCTCCGGCAATTTGATGGTGATGTTGTTGGCAAACCAAAGATTCCAGCGCCGCTGCGCCACCAGAACGAAGGCGCGAACCTGAGAGCGAATATCGGGATAGCGATCGACGATCGCGAGAAAGTCCTCGGCCTGATGTTGCGCGCCCTGCCCGACAACGAGCGGCAGGCCGAGATAGCGGCGCTCAACAAACCGTTCCAGCACGGTGCCGTCAGCGGCAATGACGCCGACGCGATGGTTGTTCTGCCACAGCGCAAAGGCGTGCCGCTCGGTGATCGTGATCCGCAGCCGGTCGGGATAGAGTTTGAGCACCGCGGCATCGGCGATCCACGGATTCTCCATCAGCCGGGCGCGGGCGGCGCGGGCATCCAGGAACAAAAGCGAAGCGCGTCCGGTCACGCCGGCGGTCGTCAGTATCTCCTCGCGGCTGATTTCTTTCTCACCGGAGAGCGACACCGCGGCGATGCGGAAGCCGAGCGAATTTGCGGTCGCGTCCCGCACAACCTTGGCCCAGGTGATCAGGGCAGGCAGATGATCGCCCTCGACGACGCCGCAACCCAGCGCCGCCGCAAGCAGCAGGACACAGGCCACGATGCCGGCGCCGCGGGGCGGCGGCAAGCGCAACATCGGTCCCGACCCGCGAAGAATCCACCGGCCGCTCGCGCCCAACCAATGCGGCAACGCGGGCAGTGACCAGCCAACGCGCCAGGCACGACCGCGCTCGCCATCAATACGACCGCACGGCCGCCTCGCATCATGATGCGGCGCGCCGGTCCCGTCCCCCGCTTTATGCCCCGACCGCGTCAGCGGTTGATCGAGGCGTCCTCCACCATCCATCGCACCAGCTCATCGAACGTGATGCCAGCGTACGCGGCAAGCTCCGGCACGAGCGAAGTCTCGGTCATGCCCGGCTGCGTATTGACTTCAAGACAGACCAGCTCTCCCGTTCCCCGATCGTCATAGCGAAAGTCCGCGCGGCTCACGCCGCGGCAGCCAAGCGCGTCATGGGCAGCCAAAGTGAGTCTGCGGACTTCCTGGTAAACATTTGGTAAAATTGGCGCCGGCAGCAGGTGCCTGGAGCCGCCGGCGGCGTATTTTGCCTCGTAATCGTAGAACCGGGTCGCCGGCACGATCTCGATCACATCGAGTGCGCGGTCGCCGAGCACCGCGCAGGTGAGTTCCTTGCCCGGGACATAGCGTTCGATCATGACCGTGTCGCCGAACGGCCAGTCGTCGCGGTAAAGCTCCTGCGGCGGATGCGGATGCGCCGCGGTGACGATGAAGACGCCGACGCTAGAGCCTTCGGCGACCGGCTTGACCACGTAGGGCGGCGGCATGAGGTGGCTTTTCGCCGCCTCGAGCCGCGACGCCACAAGGTCGTCGGCTACCGGCACGCCGGCAGCGCGGAACATCGTCTTGGCGAAATCCTTGCGCATGGCCAATGCAGAGGCCAGCACGCCGGAATGCGTGTAGGGGATGCCCAGAATCTCAAGCAGACCCTGCAGCGTGCCGTCCTCGCCGGGGCGGCCGTGCAGCAGGTTAAGCGCGACCTCGGCACCGGCCGCACCGAGCGCAGCCGCGACCTGCGGCGTGACGTCGATCTCGGTCACGCGGTAGCCCAGCCGCACCAGGGCTGCGGCGCACGCCCGTCCCGACCGCAGCGAGACCTCGCGCTCCGCCGACCAACCTCCCATCAATACCGCGACGTGCTTGGACATCAATCGGCTCTTCGCCTCGGCAGGTTGGCCTGATTCGCGTAACCAGCAATAGAGTCGACAATTGGCGAAACGTCGAGTAGTGCCGCGGTGCCTTCGGCTGCGGCAGGGTGTTGCGCCGACACCGAGCGGCGGGCATGCTTCGCCGATGACGAGGCGGTTTGCAGTCGCCGCGATCCTATTGGCACTGGCGTGCGCAAACTTGCGCGCCGGGCAGCCGCGAACGCTGCCGGTGGCTGCGGGTCTCAATGCAGACCAAACCAAAGAGCGTGCGGCGCTCTTTGCCGAACTCGCTGCTGCGAAGAACGAGGCCGACGCGCGCGAAATCGAAGATCGGATCTGGAAATTCTGGCGCAGCTTTGCCGACGACAAATCGCGGCAATTGTTGGAGGAGGCGCGGCAGGCGGAACTGCGTTTCGACTATGACGAGGCGATCATCTATCTCAAGGGCGCGGTCGAGCACCAGCCGCAATTCGCCGAAGGCTTCAATCAGCTCGCCTATGTCTATTTCCTCACCGGGCAATACGACGCATCGCTCACAACGATCGACCGGGCGCTGGAACTTGAGCCGATGCACTATGCGGCGCTCGCCGGCGAAGGCGTCATTTTGGTCCAAGAAGGCAAGGTGACGCAGGCCCAGGCGCCGCTCAAGCGCGCACTTGCGATCGATCCCTGGCTGAAGGAGCGCAATTTGATCGTCAGGGATTCAGACCGCAAGCCTTGAGGCCGCTGCACGCTCATGGCATGCCGATCCGCTTGATTTCCCATTCCAACTCGACGCCGGAATCTTCTTCCACGCGTTGGCGCACTGTTTCAGCGAGCGTCTCGATATCGGCCGCACTCGCGCTGCCCAGATTGATCAGAAAATTGCAGTGCATTTCCGAGACCTGCGCGTCGCCGATGCGCAAGCCCCGGCAGCCGGCCGCGTCGATCAATTGCCAGGCTTTGTGTCCGGGCGGATTTTTGAACGTCGAGCCGCCGGTGCGGCTTTTGATCGGCTGGGTGGCCTCGCGCGAACTCGGTGATCTTTTCCATCTCGGCGGCGATGACGGCCGGATCGCCGGATACGCCGCGGAACAAGGCCTGCGTGAAAATGTAGTCGTCGGGGGCGCCGCAATGCCGGTAGGCGTAGTGCATGTCGGCATTCGCCAATACGTGAACGCGGCCCGCCCGATCGACGGCACGGGCCTCGATAAGCGCGTCCTTGGTTTCGCGTCCATAGGCGCCGCCATTCATGCGCAGCGCTCCGCCGACGCCGCCCGGAATACCGCGCAGAAACGCCAATCCGGCAATGCCGGCCTCCTGCGCCGCGCGTGCCACCTTCACGTCCGGCACCGCGGCGCCCGCGCGCACATTGAGCCCCTCGACCGCGATCTCGCCAAAGCCGCGCCCGAGCCGCACCACCACGCCCGGCACGCCGCCGTCGCGCACGATTAGATTCGAGCCGAGCCCGATCGTGGTGACCGCAATCTCGGGCGGCAGATGGACGAGGAAATAGCAAAGATCGGCCTCGTCCTCCGGCATGAACAACACTTGGGCCGGACCGCCCACGCGAAACCACGTCAGCTCCGCGAGTGGCTGGTTGGCGAGCAGACGGCCACGCAGGTTGCGCAGCCGCGCCTTCAGGCCGGGGATGATGTCGGGGAAGGGCATCAGCGTAGGCGGCGCTGCCAGCGCTTTGGATCACGTCGATCATGCGTGCAAGAAACGATGACGATTTCGCCGTCCGATACGATGTATATCAGTCCATAGGGAAACCTGCCCAAGCGGGCGCGTCGGGCCTTGCCATGGACGATCTGATATTGAAACGGATTGCGCATTATCGAATCTGTCGTCGTCTTAAAGGCACGAAGGAATTCGCCGCCAAGCCCTTGCCGCTGTTGGTCGTACCAATCGGTAGCCTCTGCCAGACCAAGGCGAGCCTGCGGCCGAACGGTAAACCGTCGGCTCATTTACGGCGCGACCAGAGCCACGCTCGTACTTCTTCCAACGGAATGGCTGACGATGGGTCTTGTTCGTGCTCCGCGATCCGCCGATCGATTTCGGCCGTCTGCTCGGGAGTGAGCGCCGGCAGATCCTGGTCGCCTGCACTATCCAACAATTCGTGCGCCAGCTCGACTCGCTCCGCCGGCGTCAATTTCATCAGCGCCGCCCAAAGCTCGTGGCGTCCCATGAAAACCTCTCTGCCGTCTCTGTTACATTAGCCACGGCGATGTCGGTGGGCAACAAGCCGCCATATGCGGGTCCTTTCTAATCACGCCCGCTTGCCCGCCGCCGCCAATTCCCCCGGCAGCGCATAGGCCCATTGCGTGATCGAGCCGGCGCCGAGGAACACGACGTAGTCGCCGGCGGCCGCCATTGCCGCCACGAGCGCAGCAAGTTGATCGGGACCGTCGAGCGCAACAACGTTGCGGTGCCCGTGCGTGCGCAGGCCGGCCACCAGCGAATCGCGATCGGCGCCCGCGATCGGCGCCTCGCCAGCGGCATAGACGGGGGCGACGATCACCGCGTCGGCATCGTTGAAGCAGGTACAGAACTGCTCGAACAGGGCGGCAAGCCGCGTGTAGCGATGCGGCTGCACGACGGCAATCACCTGGCCCCTGGTCGATTCACGCGCCGCCCTGAGCACGGCTGTGATCTCGACCGGGTGATGGCCGTAATCGTCGATGATGGTGACGCCGTTCCACATGCCGGTGCGGGTGAAGCGACGCCGCACGCCGCCGAAACTGGCGAGCGCGTTCTTGATCACGGCGTCGGCGACGCCCAGCTCATAGGCCACGGCGATGGCGGCGGTGGCGTTGAGCGCGTTGTGCCGGCCCGGCATCGGCAGCGCGACATTCCTGATTTCGTGCACCGATTGCCCGGCGCGGTCGCGGAACACAATTGTGAACAGTGAAATCCCGCCGGCGTGCGAGACCTCGACGAGGCGCACATCGGCCTGCGGATTCTCGCCGTAGGTAATAATGCGGTGATCTTCGATGCGGCCGACGAACTCTGCACCACGGGATGATCCGTGCACATGACCGAAAATCCGTAGAACGGCACATTCTCGATAAAGGCGCGAAATGCCTCCTGCACCGCCTCGAAGGTGCGAAAGTGGTCGAGGTGCTCGGGATCGACATTGGTCACGACCGCGATATCGGCCGGCAGGCGCAGGAACGTGCCATCGGATTCGTCGGCCTCGACCACCATCCAATCGCCCGCGCCGAGATGGGCATTGGTGCCATAGGCGTTGATGATGCCGCCGTTGATCACGGTCGGGTCGAAACCGCCGGCATCGAGCAATGCCGCGACCATCGAGGTCGTCGTGGTCTTGCCGTGCGTTCCGGCGATGGCGATGCAGCTTTTCAGCCGCATCAGCTCCGCCAGCATTTCGGCGCGCCGCACCACCGGAAGCCGCGCAGCGCGCGCGGCAACCAGTTCCGGATTGTCGCGCTTGATCGCCGAGGAAACCACGACGACGCGGGCGCCGGTCACATTTTCTGCTGCATGCCCGATGGCGACGGCCATGCCCTTGTCGCGCAAGCGCTTGACATTGGCACCCTCGGCCTGGTCTGAGCCCTGCACCTGATAGCCGAGATTCACCAGCACCTCGGCAATGCCGCTCATGCCAATACCGCCGATGCCGATGAAATGCACCGGACCGATGTCGCGCGGCAACTTCATGCAAGCTCCAGCATACTTCCTCCCCCTCGTGGGGAGGGGATATGAACGCGAACCTACTTGCTTGCGCCGCGCGCCGCCACCGCGAGCACCAGGTCGGCCAAGCGGTCGGCGGCGTCAAGCCGGCCGAGCGAACGGGCCGCCGCCGCCATGTTCGCAAGACGCGGCGGCGCAGCGGCAAACGCTGCGATCTCGTCGGCGAGCCGTTGCGGCGTAAATGCGTCCTGCACCAGGCGGGTCGCGCCGCCTGACCGTTCCAGCACGCCGGCGTTTTCGAACTGGTCCTGGTCGAGCGCATGCGGCAGCGGCACCAGGATCGACGGCCGGCCAATCGCGGCAAGTTCGGCGACGGTGGAAGCGCCTGACCGCGACACGATCAGGTGGCTTGCCGCTATCCGCCCCGGCAGATCGGAGAAGAATGGCGCGACTTCGGCTGCCACGGAGAGCCTAGCGTAGAGCTTGCGGACGCGACCCAAATCCTCCTCACGCGCTTGTTGCGCAATGGCGAGCCGCCGGCGCAGGTCGGCATCGAGCCGTTCGATCGCGGCGGGAACGATGTCGGCCATGATGCGCGCGCCCTGGCTGCCGCCGAAGATCAGAAGCCGCAATGGATCGGTCAGCGCCGGATAGGCAATCGCGGCAGCGGCGACGACTGCCGGGCGAACCGGATTGCCGGTCAGCGTCGCCTTGGCAGTGAGCCCCGGTTCGTTGCGGAATACGTCGGGAAATGTCGTGGCGATCGCCATAACACGCGGCGCCAAGAGCCGGTTGGCGCGTCCGACGACCGCGTTGGCGTCATGGATCAAGCTCGGAACGTGGCGCCACGCGGCCGCCAGAACCGGCGGGATGGTCGGATAGCCGCCGAAACCGATGACCGCAGCAGGTCTGAGCCGTCCTATCAGCGCCCAAGCCTGAACGATGCCGAGAGCAAGCACGGAAACGGTCCGCGCCCCGGCCAACGGGTTACGCGCGCGCAGTGTGGCGCTCGCGATCACATGGATGGCATCGTCGGCGAACTCTCTCCCATAGCGCGCGGCGCGCCGATCGGTAGCGAGATGAACCGGGACGCCGCGCGAAGTCAGCGCCGCCGCAAGCGCCTCGGCAGGAAACAAATGACCACCCGTTCCGCCAGCCGCCACCAGGACCGGCGGCCGCGCCGGCGCCGGCATCAAATCCTGCTCCCGGTGATGACGATGTCGCCTGGCAGTTGGGCGCGCGGCTGTTCGCGGGTCAGCGCCACCAGCATGCCCATGGCATAGGCGAGCGAGATCAAGGACGAACCGCCATAGGAGATGAACGGCAGCGTCATTCCCTTGGCCGGCATGAGATGCAGATTCACCGCCATATTGATGGTCGATTGCAGCCCGAACAGGATCGCAAGCCCAGCTGTGGCAAAGCGGATGAAAGGATCGTTGTTACGTCCGGCTTTGGCGAGTGCGCGTATGACGATGAAAGCGAACAGCGCGACCAGAATGAGGCAAAGCGCGATACCGAATTCTTCCGCCGCCACCGCGAATACAAAATCGGTGTGGCCCTCCGGCAGGATGCGTTTGATCGTGCCTTCGCCCGGACCGCGGCCGAACCAGCCGCCGCGCAAGAACGATTCGGTCGCGAGGTCGACATTGAACGAGTTGCCAGAGGCCGGATCGAGGAAGCCGCGGATGCGCTGGGCGACGTGCGGGACGGTGTAGAACGCCGTCATCAGCCCGACGCCGGCGCCCGCCGCCAATCCCAGCACCCAGATAAAACGCATGCCGGCCATGTAGAACAGCGCGCCCCAGACCAAGGCGATCAGCATGGTCTGGCCGAAATCGGGTTGCAGCACCAACAACGCCACCACCAGCATGAGCAGGCCAAGTGCAATCGTATTGGCCGGCATTTCCGGCCGCCTTGACGATTCGCCGAACAACCAGGCGATCAGGATGACAAAGGCCGGCTTGAGAAACTCCGACGGCTGAACATTGACGCCGAGAATCACGAGCCAGCGCCGCGCGCCTTTGATTTCCGCGCCGAAATGCGGCGTCGCGGCGACCAGAATGAGACTGATGGCAAAGACGACGATTGAAACCTGCCGGATTTCGCGCGGAGACAGGAACGAGGTTGCGACCAGCACGATCGCAGCGGGGATGAGGAAAAGCACCTGGCGATCGACGAAATGGAATGGGTCAAGCCCAATGCGGGTCGCGACCGGCGGGCTTGCCGCGAGGCACAGCACGATGCCGCCGAGCATCAAGGCGGCAAGCGCCGCCAGAGTTGGGCGGTCGACCGTCCACCACCATTCGCTGAATGCCGTGCGGTGCGCGCGCGAGGCCATGGCCCCATCCCCGAGAGGTCCCGATCCAGTCCTGACTCCGCGATGGTTTAAGCGGAATTAAGAAACTGCGATGCCCGGCAGCGCGCGGACCAGGGCGCGGAACGCATCGCCGCGCACCTCGAAATTGCGGTATTGATCGAACGAGGCGCAGGCGGGCGAGAGCAGCACGACCGGTTCTGCTGCCGTGGCAGCCACGGCATCGCGCGCCGCAGCCGCCACCGCCTTGTCCAGCGTGCCGTTAATTTCATGCGGGACATCCTCACCAAGGGTGAGCGAGAACTCTTGCGCCGCCTCGCCGATCAGGTAGGCCTTGCGGATGCACGGAAAGAATTTGCGCAAAGGTTCGATGCCGCCGGTCTTCGGCTTGCCGCCGGCGATCCAGTAAATATCGGTAAAGCAGGCCAGCGCCTGAGCCGCGGAATCGGCATTGGTGGCCTTGGAATCGTTGACGAACAGAACGGCGCCGCAGCGGCCGACCTCCTCCATGCGGTGAGCGAGCCCGGGGAACAAACGCAATCCGGCCTGGATCGCCGCGGGCTCAAGCCCGAGCGCCAGCGCCGCTGCCGCGGCGCAAGCGGCGTTCTGCGCGTTGTGCAGGCCGCGCAGCGAGCCGATGCCGGCAAGTTCGGCGATAACCTCCGGGCCGGCCTCGGACGCGCGCATGATGTGCTGCAGCGTGGCGTAGAGACCGCGGCTCAATGGCCGACGCACCGAGATCGGGATGACGCGCTTGCCGGCGCGCTCGAGCCGCGCGGCAATTTTGCGCGTCCATTCGTCGTCGACGCCGACGATCGCGGTAGCTTGTTGCGGCACGCCGGCGACGAGGCGTTCCTTGACCGCCGCGTAGTGCTCCATTGTGCCGTGGCGGTCGAGGTGATCTTCGGAAAGATTGATCAGGATGCCGATCGAGGGATCGAGCGAGGGCGATAGATCGATCTGATAGGACGAGCATTCGATGACGTGGACGCGCGGCCCCCTCCCTACCCTCCCCCGCTCGTGGAGGAGGGTAGGGAGGGGGAGCGGCGGCTGCAGCGACAGGATGGCGGTGCCGATGTTGCCGCCAAGCTGGGCGTCCATGCCGACCGACGCCGCGAGGTGAGCGACCAGAGCCGCGGTCGTCGATTTGCCGTTGGTGCCGGTGATGGCGACGAACGGCGAATCCGGCGCGATGCAGCGCCGCTCGCGGCAGAACAACTCGATATCGCCTATTACTTCGACGCCGGCTTTGTGCGCCAGATCGACGATCCAGTGCGGCGCCGGATCGGTGAGTGGAACGCCGGGCGCCAGCACGAGTGCTGCGATCTTCGACCAATCGGCGGTTCGCAAATCCGCACCGGGGATGCCCGCGGCGTTCGCCCTGTCAACGCTCTGCGCTTCGTCGTCGTCGCCGACGACATCGGCGCCGCCAGCCAACAGCGCACTCGCACTGGCAAGGCCCGAACCGCCCAAGCCGAACACCGCGACCTTTTTGCCGGCAAAGGTCGTGATCGGAATCATGGCGGAGCTACCTCAGCTTCAAAGTCGACAGCCCCGCCAGTGCGAGCACCACCGCGATGATCCAGAAGCGGATGACAATCTGTGGTTCGGTCCAACCCAGATGTTCGAAATGATGATGAATCGGTGCCATCTTGAACACGCGCTTGCCGGTCAGCTTGAACGACACCACCTGCACGATGACCGAGACTGCCTCCAGCACGAACAGCCCGCCGATCACCGCCAGCACGATCTCATGCTTGGTGGCGACGGCGACCGCGCCGATCAGGCCGCCGAGCGCCAGTGAACCGGTATCGCCCATGAAGATCGAGGCCGGCGGCGCATTGAACCAGAGAAAGCCGAGGCCGGCGCCCAGCACCGCTCCGCACAGCACGGCAAGCTCGCCGGTGCCGGCCACGTAATGGATCTGCAGATAGTCGGCAAAGACGATGTTGCCTGACAGATAGGCGATCATCCCGAAGCTTGCCACGGCGATCATTACCGGCACGATGGCCAGACCGTCGAGGCCGTCGGTCAGGTTCACCGCATTGCCTGCGCCGACAATGATGAACACGGCGAACACGACGAAGAGCCAGCCGAGATCGATCACCAGTTCCTTAAAGAAAGGAAACACCAGAGCGGTCGAGAATTGCATCTGCGCGCAATAGCCGAGCGCATTGCAGGAATAGACGAACGCGAACGGCGCTGCCGCAATGACGGCCTCGATGGCAAGTCGAAGCACGCCGGGAAAGTCGTCATGCTTCTGTCTCGTGATTTTCAGGTAATCGTCGTAGAAGCCGACCATCCCGAAGCCGAACGTGACCCACAGCACCGCCCAGACGTAGTGATTGGTCGGATTGGCCCACAACAAGGTCGAGACCAGCACGCCCGACAAGATCATCAGCCCGCCCATGGTCGGCGTGCCGGCTTTGGCGAGACTATGGGGCCGCGGCCCCTCCAAGCGTGGCGGCGGGCCTTTGCCTTGGAACAGGCGCAGCCGGCCGATGATGGAGGGGCCGAACATAAAGACAAAAAGCAGCGCGGTAATGACCGCGCCGCCGGTGCGGAACGTGATGTAGCGGAAGACATTGAGGACGGAGAGCTTGTCCGATAAATCGACCAGCCAGTAGAGCATCGAATCAACCTTGCGCGGACGCGCCTTCAAGCGCCCGGTCCGGCCCGGTCTCTTGGGCGGGATAGGCACGTTGCAGCGCCTTGACGATGGGCGCCATGCGCGAGCCGAGCGAGCCCTTGACCATGACGACGTTGCCGGCACGGACCGCATGCAGAACTTGCGGTTCGAGCGCGGCAGAGTTTTCTGCATAGCCGCCGCGGCGGCCGGCGGGAAGAGCCCGCCACAGATGGTGCATCAGCGGTCCACAGCAGAACACGAGATCGATCCGCTCGGCGGCGACCTGTTTCGCCACAACCCGATGCAAAGCCGGCCCGCGCGGCCCGAGTTCCAGCATGTCGCCGAGCACCGCGATGCGCCGCCCGCGCTTCCCGATCGGGGTTTGGGCGAGCAGCGCCAAGGCAGCGGCGACGGAGGCCGGGTTGGCGTTGTAGCTTTCGTCGAGCACCAAAGCCGTTCCGCCAGCGAGTTCGATTTCGACAGGCATGCCGCGTCCGGAAACGGGTCTGAGTTCCGCAAGCGCCAGCGCTGCCAGCGCAAGGTCGGCCCCCACCAGCACCGATGTCGCCAGGACCGCGAGCGAATTGCTCACCAGGTGACGGCCGGGCGCGCCGATCTTGTAGCTGAGCTCGGTATCGAAAATCTGCGCCACGACCGTCGAGCAGTGCGGAAGCAGGACGCACTTGACGAGCCGCGCGTCGGCCGCCCCGTGCGCACCGAACGAGACGATCCGCGCCGCACCAGCCGCTCTGGCGCGGCGCTTGAGTTGGGTGAACTGCGCGATGTCGCGATTGATGATTGCGGCGCCGCCGGCTTCGAGGCCGAGGAAAATCTCGGCCTTGGCGTCGGCAATTTGGCGCAAGGAGCCGAAGAATTCGAGATGTACGGGCGCGATCGTGGTAACGAGCGCAACGTGGGGACGCGCCAGCCGCGACAAATGTTCGATCTCGCCGGCGTGGTTCATTCCCATTTCCAAAACGGCGTAGTCGGCGCTGGCCGGACAGCGCGCCAGCGACAGCGGCACGCCCCAGTGATTGTTGTAGGACGCGACGGAGGCATGGGTCTCGCCGTTCGTCGACAGCGCAAGCCGCAACGCTTCCTTGGTTCCAGTCTTGCCGACCGAACCGGTGACGCCGATCACCTTGGCGTGCGTGCGGGCGCGGGCGGCGGCGGCAAGATCGCGCAAAGCAGAAAGCACGTCAGGCACCAAAAGCAGCGGTGCGTCTTGGCCAAACTGCGCGGCCCGATCGGCGGCGACGATTGCAACGCCCGCGCCTCGCTCGAGTGCGGACCGGACAAAGTCATGTCCATCGCGCCGATCGGCGAGCGCAAAAAAAGCCTCTCCCGCAGCGATGCTGCGGCTGTCGATCGACAGACCCGACACCGATTGCGGCAGCGCGCCGCGCCGATCCGCGCCCATTGCCGCCGCCATCGCCTCGATTGTCCACAGCGCCCGCGGCGTCATGCGGCAAGCTCCTCAAGCGCCGCGGCAACCGCCTCGTGATCGCTGAACGGCACGATCCGGTCGCCGATAATTTGGCCGGTTTCATGGCCCTTGCCGGCGACGAGCAGAGACGTCGCCGCGGTGTAGATCGGCGATCGCCGAACGGATCGCCTGGCGCCGGTCGGCGATCTCGACGGCGCCGGGCGCGCCGGCGATGATGGCGGCGCGGATCGAAGCGGCATCCTCGCTGCGCGGATTGTCATCGGTGACGACGACGCGGTCGGCTTTGGCGGCCGCGACCCGCCCCATCAGCGGCCGCTTGCCACGATCGCGGTCGCCGCCGGCGCCGAACACGACGACAAGCCGGCCCGCCGCGTAAGGCCGCAGCGCATCGAGCGCCTTGGCGAGTGCGTCGGGCTTGTGGGCGTAATCGACGAAGATCGGCGCGCCATTGCTCGAGCCGACGAGTTCGAGCCGACCCTTGGCGCCGCGCAGATTGGCGAGCGCGGCAAAGACCGGTCCGGGATCGTCGCCGGTGGCAATTGCAAGCCCGGCAGCGACCAGCGCGTTTTCGACCTGAAATTCGCCGACCAGCGGCAATCGCACCTGAAACGTTTTGCCGCCGTGCTCGATGCGCAGCTGCTGTGAAAAGCCATCGATCCTTGATTCGACGAGTCGAATCCCGGTTCCGTCGCGACCAACGCTCAAGATCGACAAACCCCGCGCGCGGGCTGCGCTCGCCACTGCATCGGCATGTTCGTGATCGACATCGATGATTGCGGCGCCGCCTGGTGCGACCAGCGCCTCGAACAGCCGTAGCTTCGCGGCGAGATAAGCGTCGAAGGTCGGATGGTAGTCGAGATGATCGCGGCTGATGTTGGTGAAGGCGCCGGCCGCTAGATGCAGGCCGTCGAGGCGATATTGGTCGAGGCCGTGCGAAGACGCTTCGATGGCGAGATGAGTGACGCCGTCGCCGGCAAGCTGGTCCAGCGAGCGATGCAGCGCGACCGGATCCGGCGTCGTCAGCGAGCCGTAGGTCTCGCCGCGCGGCGAGACAATTCCGATCGTGCCGATGCTCGCGGCGCGATGTCCGAGCGCCGTCCAGATCTGGCGCGTAAACGCCGCCACCGAGGTTTTACCGCTGGTGCCGGTGACGGCGGCAATGATTGGCGGCTGGCGCGGATAGACTTTTGCAGCCGCCAGCGCGAGTGCGCGCCGGGCATTGGCAACCTGGATAAAGGCGACGCGGTTGGGCAGCTTCACATCCGGCTGCCGTTCGGCCGCGACCGCGACCGCGCCGGCGGCGACCGCCGCCGCAGCAAAGCGCAGCCCGTCGGCCTTGCCGCCGGCGATGGCGATGAAGAGATCGCCCGGTTTGACCGCGCGGCTGTCGGCCGTCACGCCGTCAATTTCCATCTCGGCGTGGCGCGGCGCGAGTTCGGCATCGATAGTCTGGATGTCGCGAAGCTTCATGACTTCCTCCCTACCCTCCCCCTCTTGCGAAGGGTAGGGAGGGGGTGCGGCTAGCGCCTTACCTGCTTTGCTGCGCCGAGGCCAGTATCAGTTGGTCGGCTGGCGGCAGGTCCATGCGCGGCTCGATGCCAAGGATTGGCGCGATGCGCGCCACCACCCGGCCGCCGACCGGCACCGCATTCCAGCCCGACGTATTGAAGTAATGGGTTTCCGGGAGCTTTTGCGGTTCGTCAAGCATGATCAGGAGCAGATAACGCGGGTGATCGGCGGGCAAGACGGCCATGAAATCGGTCAGCACCTTGGTCTTCGAGTAGCGGCCGTTGATCACCTTGTCGGCGGTGCCGGTCTTGCCGCCGATATAGTAACCGGGCACCTCGGCTCTCCTGGCGGTGCCTTTTTCGACGTTCAGCCGCATCAGGTAGCGCATCAACTCGCTGGTCTCGGGCTTGATCACCCGCTTGCCCAAAGCCTGCGCCTCGGCCTCGCTGCGCTCGAGGAAGGTCGGTGGAATCAGAATGCCGCCGTTCACGATGGCGGCGACGCCCATGACCGCCTGCAGAGGAGCGACCGAAAGGCCGTGACCGAAGGCGATGGTCGCGGTGGTCAGATCGCTCCAGCGCCTGGGCAGGATCGGCTCGGCGCTTTCCGGCAATTCGGTGCGCAGACGATCGAGCTGGCCCATTTTTCTGAGAAATGCCCGCTGCGCATCGCTGCCCAGAAACAGCGCCGTGCGCGCCGCACCGATATTTGAGGAATAGGTGAAGATTTCCGGCACGGTGAGAATGCGATGCTGCGCCTCGAAATCGTGGATGAGGAAGCGGCCCATCCGCAGCGGCGCGCGGGCGTCGAACGTCGAATGAAGCGTCACCTTGCCGGAATCGAGCGCCATCGCCATGGTGAACGCCTTGAAGGTCGAGCCCATCTCATAGACGCCGGTGGTCAACCGGTTGATGCGCGAGGGATCGTTCGCCTGGCGCGGATCATTGGGGTCGAAATCCGGCTCCGACACCATGGCGACGACCTCGCCGGTGCGCACGTTGAGGACGAGGCCCGCGGCGGCGATAGCCTTGAACTTTGCTTTGGCGGCGACGAGTTCGTCGCGTACCACCTGTTGCACGCGAATGTCGACCGCAAGCCGTACCGGATTTTGCAGGCGATCGGTGGCAAGGCCGGCCATGTGCAGAGCGGCCAGTCCATGGCCGTCCAGCCATTTCTCCATGCCGGCAATGCCCTGGTTGTCGATATTGACGAGGCCGATAAGGTGCGAGACCAGGGGGCCGTCCGGATAAGTCCGTTTGTTCTCGTTCATGAAGCCGATGCCCGGTATGCCCTGTCGGTAGATCTCGCGCTCCTGGTCCCGCTTGATGTCGCGTTTGAGCCAGACGAAGCCGCGCTTGGAGGAAAGCCGCTCGCGCAGTTCGGTAGCATCGAGGTCTGGCAGGTCGGCGGTGAGCAATTCGACCGCTTCATCGCGATCGACGAGCCGCCGCGGCTCGCCATAGAGCGACGGGACGCGAACGTCGGTCGCCAGAATTTCGCCGTTGCGGTCGAGGATGTCGGGCCGCGCCGTCGCCACCGCATCGTCAACGATCGTGCGATGCGGCGTGCGGCTGTCCGCGATGATGCCGAACATCACAAGCCGTGCGGCGATGATCCCGTAAACAACAACGAAAGCAAAAATCGCGAGTCCCACGCGCGCACGTGCTTTGGCGGCGCGATCGACATCGCGGCCATAAAGCAGGGTGTGTTTGAGCCGCGCCCAAGGCGTCAGGAGTGAAGGCGCCGAGCCTTGCGCAATCGCGCTCATCGGCTTGCACCTCCCGGCGCCGCCGGCACGACAGCTGACGATGATGCAGAGCCGGTCCCGAGCGGCCCGGCGGGGATTTCGCTCGAATCTTCGTGGGGCCGGGCGCCGGCCGCCGCAGGCTGCAGCCGGCGAAGCCGGCGCCGGAACGCTTCCGGTGATTAAGACAGGTTCCTCCAAATGCTCGATTATGCCGCCGATCGGATCTGTGGCTCCGGGCCGCAAATAATCCGGCGGCGGGTCGGGCAGGTTGTCGAGCGTATCGAATTGCGTCGGGACGATTTGCTGAAGTTTCAGGAAGCGCTTGGCGAGCGCCTCGATGCGCGCAGGATCGTCGAGCGCGCTCCATTCGGCACGCAACGCGGCGATCTTGTCGCGTTCGTGCCGCACCTCGCTGCGCAACTTGGCGAGGCGCTCGGCCTGGACGGCGGAATCGTATTTGATCCGATAGACCCAGGCCGCGGCGAGCACGAGCACTGCGATCACGACGATATTGAGCGCACGCACGATCACCACCGCCCCCGCATGATGTCCGCAAGCAAAGGAAGCCGCGGCAAGAACTTGTCGACTTGCGCAATATGCGCGGCCGCATCGGTGCGCTCGGCGGCGCGCAGTTTCGCCGAGCGAGCGCGCGGGTTTTCAGAAATCTCGGCTTGGTCGGGTGTTTCCGGCCGCCTGGTCAGGAGCCGAAAGCTCGGTGCTGCGAACGGCGCAACAGGGCGGTGCCGGGACGACGCCGGCGGGCGGCTGCGCTCGGCGAGGAAGTTCTTTACGATCCGATCTTCCAGCGAGTGGAACGCGATTGCGACGAGGCGTCCAGACGGCTTTAGCACCCGCTCCGCCGCAACGAGGCCGTGAGCCAGTTCGGCAAGCTCGTCATTGACGAAAATTCGCAATGCCTGAAACGTCCGCGTGGCCGGATGGACGCCGCCAGCGCCTGCTGGCACGACGCGCGTCACGAGTTCGGCGAGCTGGCTCGTCGATGCGATCGCACGCTCGCTCCGCGCCCGCACGATGGCGCGGGCGATGGCGCGGGCATGACGTTCTTCCCCCAACGTGGCGATGATTGCGGCCAGTTCGCGTTCGCCGGCGCGGGCGACGATGTCGGCTGCGCTCGGGCCATTTCCGCCCATGCGCATATCGAGCGGCCCTTCGAGCCGGAACGAAAATCCTCGCTCAGCTTGGTCGAGTTGCATTGAGGAAACGCCGAGATCGAACACGACGCCGTCGACCGCGGAAAAGCTACAGCCGGCGACGATCGTTTGCAGATTCGAAAAGCGATCCTCGGCCAGAACGAGCCGGCCCTGCGCTTGTGCGGCAAAAGCGGCGCCGGCGGCGATGGCGCTGTGATCGCGGTCGATGCCGATGGCCCGTGCGTCGGCCGTCGCCAGAATTGCCCGCGTGAAGCCGCCGGCGCCGAATGTGGCGTCCACGTAGCAGCCGCCGCTGCGCACGCCGAGCCAGAAGATGGCCCGGCGGACGAGCACGGGAATGTGACGAGCCGGTCCGCCAGCGGCAGCATCGCTGCCGCTGCCCGTCGTCATTCCCGTGCTCCGAGCGGTTTTTCCGGCTCCGCCGCCATCCGGGCGCCCAGTTCGCGCTTGAAGGCGCGGACCTTCTCGGTGGCCTCCGCGAGTTCCGCGCGAAAGCGGCCAGGCTCCCAGATTCGAATTTTGTGGCCGAGGCCGACAAACATCACCGTGTCGCTGATCCCGGCATGCGCTTTGAGCGTGTCGGTAAGGACCACACGTCCCTCGGCATCGAATTTGAGCGTTTCGCTTGTGCCGTAGAGCGCGAGCGCAAATTTCTCGCGCTGATCCGAGTACGGCGCAAAGCCTGCAATCAGCGCCTCGATTTCCGCCAGCAAGGCATTGCCGCCGGCGTCGAGCGCAGGCAGGTCGAGCGCGGGGTAGCAATACAGACCGTCGAAGCCGTCGCGCGCCAGCACGGCCCGAAACGGCGCGGGCACTGATACTCGCCCCTTGGCATCGAGCCGCAGCATGTAATGCGACACGAAGCGGTCCATTTCGAGCCTCAAAGCGCAACGACCGGCGCGCGCGCCGTGATCTGCCAAGGCCAGTGTTGGGCCTAGATCCGATCGCAGCTGTTGGGTTTTTCTGGGCTACCATGGGATTAAATGGGCGTCAATTGACCTTGGGTCCCTGACGGCGGTCCTGCCAGGAGCCGATTAATGTGCTCTAAGCTTAAGGAAGTGTTGCGGGATTGCTGGTTTCGCGCGGCTTGGCAGCCAGCCGGCGCAAGCGCTTTCGCGTGCGCCTAAGCAGCAGCGACAGCAGCCCGCTCACATCCGCCTACGCCGCAATTCTCATTGCCATCCGCAGTCGATGGAGAGCGATCACTTGCCGATGTTGCGTCCAAGCGATCGGGCCAAGCGTTGCATCTGCGCAACGTGTGCCGGCTTTTTCCACAGCCGGCTGCGTTACGAGCGCAAATCGTCTTGTGTGCAACACGTGTTACCCTAATGTCGCGCAATGCCTCGTGCTGCGTTCCTGCCGGATTCCTGCGTCGTCGCCGATGTTGTGCCTTCGCCCAATCACGGCGAACGCGCCGGAGGGCGGCAGCCGGATATGATCCTGCTGCATTACACTGGCATGCTTGACGCGAACGATGCGCTGGAGCTCCTGAGCAGCAGCGGCAGCGAGGTGTCGGCGCATTACTTTGTGTTCGAAGACGGCCGCATCGTCCAGCTCGTCCACGAAAGCCGCCGCGCTTGGCACGCCGGCACCTCGTCATGGGCGAGGGAAACCGACATCAATTCATGCTCAATCGGTGTCGAAATCGCCAATCCGGGTCATGAATTTGGCTACCCGGACTTTCCCGCGCGCCAGATCGCCGCGGTGACCGCTTTGTGCCGCAGCATTTTCACCCGTCACACCGTTGCGGCCACGCGCGTGCTTGGCCATTCCGACGTTGCGCCGTCGCGCAAGCAGGACCCGGGCGAGAAATTCCCTTGGCGCACGCTGTACGATTCCGGGATCGGCCATTGGGTCAAGTCGACGCCGCTGACTGTCGAAGGCGAGGTGTTCGCGCTCGGTGATCGCGGCGAGGAAATCTCGGCAATGCAGAAATCGCTCAGCGAGTATGGCTATGGCGTCGCCGTAACCGGGATCTACAATTCGCTCACCCACGATGTGGTGATGGCGTTCCAGCGCCACTTCCGGCCACAACGGGTCGACGGCATCAGCGATGCCTCGACGCGGACAACGCTGCAGGATCTGCTGGCCAGTCGGGGGCGCCCGAGAAACATCGCGGCGCGGGCAAGGTCATTCGAGCGCCTCGCCGCCCCTTGACGGCGAAAGCCTGCACCCCCATCCCTATCGGTGTCAGTCGGCCGGGCGGCCGCTCCGGAGACCTTCGCCGTGCGCTCTTTGCCCAAACGGGCAGCGCCAGGGGAGCTTTCCGGGGAGGAAAGTCCGGGCTCCATGGACGAATGGTGCCGGATAACGTCCGGCGGGCGCGAGCCCAGGGATAGTGCCACAGAAAACAGACCGCCGCGGGCGCGTTGCGTAAACAGCCGCGGCAAGGGTGAAAAGGTGCGGTAAGAGCGCACCGCGCCGGCGGCAACGCCGGTGGCACGGCAAACCCCACTAGGAGCAAGACCAAATAGGGATGGCGCGGAGCATTGCGCGGAAGCGCGATTGCTCCGGGGTCGATGTCCAGACCCGGCCATCCGGGTAGGTCGCTGGAGGCGCCGGGTGACCGGCGTCCAAGAGGAATGGTCGCCACGCACGCGGGCTTGCCCGCGTGCCACACAGAACCCGGCTTACAGGCTGGCTGACGCAGACGTTGAGGGCGCCCGGCGCAAATCGCGCCGGGCGCCCGCCAATTGTCAGAAGGCCAGAGAGGTTTTTGTCGATCCGCCGCAGGCCGTGTTAGCGTCGAAGCTTCCTCGTCAAGGTTGCTCTTGCCTCATGCTCGACCAGACCGAACAGCTCCGCCGCGCCGGTTCGATGCGCACCGGTCCGCGCCTCGATTTCCAGGATCATCTTGCCGGTCTCGAAGCTGCGGGCCTGGTCGAACGCATCGATGCGCCGATCAACAAGGACACCGAGCTGCATCCCTTGGTGCGCTGGCAATTCATCGGCGGGATGCCGGAAGACAAACGCCGCGCCTTCGTGTTCACCAACGTCACCGACAGCAAGGGCCGCCGATATGACATTCCGGTGGCGGTCGGCGCGCTTGCGGCGTCGCCTGAGATTTATGCCATCGGCATGGGCCGCAAGGTCGAGGACATCGGCGAAGCGTGGATGCAAGCGATTGCCCATCCGATTGCGCCCATCGCGGTTACCTCCGCGCCGTGCCAGGAAATCGTTCTGACCGGAAGCGATCTCAAAGCGCCCGGCGGACTTGCCGCGCTGCCGGTGCCGGTCTCGACGCCCGGCTTCGATGCGGCGCCGTATCTGACGGCGACGCTGTGCATCACCCGCGATCCCGAGACCGGCGTGCAGAACATGGGCACGTACCGGGCCGCGCTCAAAGCCGCCGACCGCCTCGCCGTGCGCATGGTGGCGCGCGAGGCGACCGGCGCCGGTGGCTTTCTGCACTGGCTCAAATGCCGCGAGCGCCGCGAGAAAATGCCGATCGCCATCGTGATCGGCGCGGCGCCCGTGGTCATGTTCACCGGCCCGCAAAAGCTCGCCATCGATCTCGACGAACTTTCAGTCGCCGGCGGGCTTGCCGGCGAGCCGATTCGCACGGTGCGATGCAAGACCGTCGATCTCATCGTGCCGGCCGACGCCGAAATCGTCATCGAGGGCGTCATCGATCCGCAAGTGCTCGAGCCCGAAGCCCCGTTCGGCGAAAGCAACGGCTATGTCGCGCTCGAAGCCTTCAACATGCCGATGCAGGTCACGGCGATCACGCGCAAGGCGAAGCCGGTTTTTTGCTCGATCATCAGCCAGGTGACGCCGAGTGAATCGAGCGTGATCAAGAAGGTCGCCTATGAACCTTTATTCCTCGCCCATTTGCGCAATGGGCTCGGCATCAAAGGCGTGACCCGCGTCGCCATGCATGAGCGGCTGACCAACTTGCGCCCGGTCATCTTCGTGCAGATCGCGCACGGCACGCCGCGCACCGAAATCTGGCGCGCGCTGCATGGCGCCTCAACGCTGATGTCGAATTGCGGCAAGATCGTCGTCGCGGTGAGCGACGATATCGATCCAACGAGCGTCGACGCCGTGCTGTGGTCGCTCGCCTATCGCTCGAATCCGAAGGACGACGTGTTGATCGTGCCGCATCGCGGCGGCGTCCAGGGCGCGCAATACGGGCCCGAGCAATCCGATTCGAGCCTTTTGATCGATGCCACGCGAAAGCGGCCGATGGCGCCGCTTGCATTGCCGACACGCGAGCACATGGAACATGCGCGGGCATTATGGGAGCGGCTCGGACTGCATCCGCTGACTGTCACCGCGCCGTGGCACGGCTACCAGCTCGGCGACTGGACCGAGCGTTGGGAAGAATTCGCCCGCCGCGCCACGGCCGGCGATTGGCAAGTTTCCGGGGAGGAGACGCTCGCCCGCCAGCGCGGCGGCGTGATGCCGGAAACCTCGGTGCGGGCGGTGGAAAGGTGATTTCGCCTCTCCCCGCAGGCGGGAAGCGGCCGAGCGAGGCTGAGGGGCCTCTCCGCGATTCTGAGCCTTGCTTGGAATACCGAGTGCGACGGCTATCCCCCCTCCCCCTCAATCCCAACCTTCTCCCGCCCGGGGAGAAGGGGTGCGCGAGCGCAAGCGATGATGCGCCGCGCGATTCGACGTGGCCTGCTGCAAAGCGTGCCGCCATGGCTTATGTAGAGCGCGCTGCCGAATGCCGGAGTTCCCCATGACCGATACCCCTACATCGCTGATCGACCGCGCCGGGCTCGATCGGCCGCGCCTTGCCAAAATCATTTCGCGCGGCCTCGACGGCGCCGACGACGGCGAGCTTTATCTCGAATACCGGCAGACCAAGGCTTTGGTGTTCGATAATGGCCGGCTCAAGCAGGCAACCTACGACACCTCGCAAGGCTTCGGCCTGCGCGCGGTGAAGGACGAAGCAGTCGGCTATGCGCACGCCTCCGAGGTATCGGAAGCGGCGATCGAGCGCGCCGCAGACGCCGTGCGCGCGGTCAAGGGCGGCTATTGCGGCAATTATGCCGCGCCGCCCGCGCGCACCAATGCCAAGCTCTATGGCGACAACTCTCCGCTCGCCAGCCCGGCGTTTGAGGCCAAGGCGCGGCTGCTCGAAACCATCGACGCCTATGCGCGCCGAAAAGACCCGCGCGTGCGCCAGGTTTCCGCAAGCCTCGCGGCAAGCTGGCAGGCGGTCGAAATTCTGCGCGCCGACGGCGAGACCTATCGCGATGTGCGGCCGCTGGTGCGGGTCAGCGTCTCGGTCGTGGTCGGCGAAGGCGACCGCCAGGAAACCGGCTCTGACGGCTATGGCGGCCGCGAGGACTACCAACGCTTCATCGTCACCGACGCTTGGCAGGGCGCCGTCGACAACGCGGTGCGCCAAGCGCTGGTCAACCTGCAATCGGTGCCGGCGCCCGCTGGCGAGATGGATGTCGTGCTCGGCCCAGGCTGGCCCGGCGTCATGCTGCACGAGGCGGTCGGCCACGGGCTCGAAGGCGATTTCAACCGCAAGAAGACTTCGGCCTTTGCCGGCCTGATGGGGCAGCAGGTCGCCGCCAAGGGCGTCACTGTCGTCGATGATGGCACTATCGCACTACGCCGCGGCTCGCTGTCGATCGACGACGAAGGCACGCCGACCAATCGCACCGTGCTGATCGAGGACGGCATTCTCGTCGGCTACATGCAGGACCGCCAGAACGCCCGCCTGATGGGCATGAAGCCGACCGGCAACGGCCGCCGCGAAAGTTTCGGCCACGTGCCGATGCCGAGAATGACCAACACCTACATGCTTGCCGGCAGCCACGACCCCGGCGAAATTCTCGCCTCGGTGAAGAACGGCATCTACGCCGTGAATTTCGGCGGCGGCCAGGTCGACATCACCTCGGGCAAATACGTGTTCGAATGCACCGAGGCCTACCGCATCGAGAACGGCACAGTCGGCGCGCCGATCAAGGGCGCCATGCTGATCGGCAACGGCCCCACCGACCTGCACCGCATCTCCATGGTCGGCAACGATCTCAAACTCGACCCCGGCATCGGCACCTGCGGCAAGAACGGCCAAGGCGTGCCGGTCGGCGTCGGCCAGCCGACCTTGCGCATCGACCGCATCACCGTCGGCGGGACGGGCGGCCGATCATGATGCCCGAACGGGCAAGCCTCCGCGCGGCGACCTCTCGCCTGCGCGGCTGGATCAAATCCGCAATCGATCTGGCTCTGATTGTGCTCGTCATCACGCTTGGCAAGAGCGCCATTGCGGAGCCGTATTACGTGCCGTCCGGCTCGATGGAGCCGACCTTGAAGATCGGCGACGAGCTGTTGGCGACCAAATACCCCTACGGCTACAGCACCGCCTCGTTGCCATTGTTCATCAACGTTGCGGCGACAAAGCGCATTCTCGGCGCCCCGCCGCGCCGCGGCGACGTTGTGGTGTTCCGCTCGCCGGCCGATCAGTCGCAAATCTGGGTCAAGCGGGTAATCGGCTTGCCCGGCGATCGCATCGCGCTCCGTCATGGCCGCCTTTGGATCAACGCCAAGCCGGTGGGCCTGACCGCCGACGGCGTGGGCAGGGACGAGAGCGAGAATGGGACGGGCCGCCTGGTTCCACAATTCATCGAGACTTTGCCCGGCGGCCGCAGCCATCTGATTTTCCAGGAAAGCACCGACACTCCGATGGACAACATGGCGGCTGTCACCGTTCCTGCCGGCCACCTGTTCGTGATGGGAGACAACCGCGACAATTCCGACGACAGCCGGGTCCCCGTGAGCTTGGGCGGCGTCGGTCCCCTGCCGATCGGCAATTTGGTCGGACGCGTGAACGTTCTGCTCGGTTCGTGGGATTTGGCCGCCGCCCATCGGCCGGTCTGGGACTGGCCGAAGGGATTGAGGCCGTCGCGATTTTTCAGTGCGGTTCATTGAGCTTGGCCAGAGTGACGTTGCGGTTCGATGACCGCGCCGCAACGCCAAGCGTGCTCAGCGCACTACCCCCGAAATACAGCACGGCCGCCGGTGCGGCGGCTTGATAACGCCTTTCAGATAGCAGCGCGCTGCGACCGCCCCGTAGCCGGGCCGCCGGTAGGTCCAGGCCCGGCAGCGCGAATCGCCGCGGCAGGCGTCGTCGCAAGGTTTGCCTTTGGGGTCCGGCTTGGTTTCGAAAATGCGGTAATCGCCGCCGACGCGGTCAATCGAATATTCCACCGCGCCCGCCCGCGGCTCGATCGCGCCGGCGCCGCGAACGCCCGACACGCAGCAATCCGACGCCACCGGCGGCGGCACGGTGCGCTTGAGCCTGCATTGCGCCGGCCCGCCTGTCGGCGGCGGATAGGAAAAGCTCCACGCCCGGCAGTTTCGATCGCGCTCGCATCGCGTCGCACACACTGCCGGATCGCCACCGGCAACGCTCGCATGCGCGTAGTCGCCGCCCGGCCGGTCGTAGCCGAGTTGCGCCGAAGCCCTGCCGATGCCGAGTGCTGCAGCGGACAGCACAATGGCCATGCCCACCATCGCCAGGCGCATCATGCACTGCGCTTTCAGCTTGCCGCGCCCTCCCGTGAGATCCTTCATGAGCAAGAATGCCCTTTCGGACGCAAGCTCACAACAATCTTGTGCCGCCAAGGTCGCGGCTACAGTGCCGGGGCGCGCTCGGAGCAGATCTTAACCGTGCGCGCCGTTTTGTCTCATAACACGAGCCGTCGGCAGCCTCCCAGTCGGTTAAGGTTGAGCAATGTCGCCCGCATCATCGCCTGCAGCACGCGCCGTCAGGATCGCCTCCCCGATGGCGGCAACCGCTATCTTGCTGGCACCGGCATGGTGGAATCGGTTTCCGCTTTTGCAATACGACACCGGCGGCTATCTGGCGCGATGGTTCGAGGGCACTCTGGTGCCCAGCCGCTCGACCACCTACGGGCTGTTCCTGGCCGCTTCAGCACCGCTCGATTTCTGGCCCGCTCTCATCCTGCAAGCCGCCGCCGCGGTCTGGGTGGTCGGCGTGGTGCTGCGCATCCATCGTCGCCGCACCGGGCCGCTTGCAGTGCCGGCAATCGTCGCACTGCTCGCGGTGACGACGGCGCTGCCCTGGCTTGCCAGCATGCTCATTAGCGACATCTTCGCCGGTCTTGCGGTGCTTGCCTTCCACGCGGTGTTGCACCATCCCCATCGCGTGTCGCCGCGCGAGCGCGCGGCTTTCATCGCCTTCATCGCCTTCGCAGCGTCGACTCACAGCGCCACCTACGCGGTACTGCTCGCCGTCGGCCTCGCCGCTGCCGCCATGTCGGCGGCAAACGCCAAGCTGGTACCGCGCGAGGGGATCGCCCATGGCGCCGTCGCCTTGGCGCTGGGCGCTGCGCTGCTCGTCGCCGGCAATTATATCGTCGCCAAACGCATCGCCTGGACGCCGGGCGGCTACGGCATCGCGTTCGGCCGCATGCTGCAGGACGGCATCGTCAAGCGCTACCTTGACGATCATTGTCCCGACCCGCGGCTCCGACTGTGCCCATACCGCAACGCGCTGCCGCCTACCGCCGACGACTTCCTGTGGGGCGGCGGCGAGTTCGACAAGCTCGGGCGCTTCGCCGGGCTGGACGATGAAATGCGCCACATCGTGCTCGCCAGCATCCGCGAATATCCGCTGATGCAGATCAGAACGGCGCTGACCTCGACCGCGGAGCAGCTTGTCGAAGTCGGCACCGGCGAAGGAGTCCTCACCACGATCTGGCACACCTACGGCATCATCGAGCACTACACGCCGGCCGCGGTGCCGGCGATGCGGGCTGCGCGCCAGCAGCACGGCGAACTCGGCTTCCGAGCAATCAACGCCCTCGATGAGCCCGTCTCATGGGCGGCGATGGCGGCCCTGCCATTGCTGATCCTGCTCGGACTGCGAAGCGGCGATTTTGCCGATGTCGGGCGGCTCGCCATGACGGCTACGCTGGCGCTGTTTGCCAACGCCGCCTTCTGCGGCGTCATCTCCAATCCGCACGACCGCTACGGCGCCCGCATGGTCTGGATCGCGGTGTTCGCAGTCGCACTTGCGGCATGGCACGCGATCGTTCTCATGCGCCAGCGGCGGTTTTCGATTCCGGCACAAGCGTGAGTGCGAGCCTGGGCTCAGGCGCGGAAGTGCTTCGACAATTTCAGCCGCTGTGCCTGGTAGTTCGAGCCGATGCCGAGTCCGTAGAGCTTATCGGGCCGCGCCAGCATTTTTTCGTAAACCAGCCGGCCGACGATCTGCCCGTGTTCGAGGATGAAAGGCACTTCGCGCGAACGCACCTCCAGCACCGCGCGCGCGCCCAAACCTCCGGCGCCCGCATAGCCGAAGCCGGGGTCGAAGAAGCCCGCGTAATGCACGCGAAATTCGCCGACCAGCGGATCGAATGGCACCATTTCGGCGGCATAATCGGGCGGCACCTGCACCGCTTCAGTCGACGCCAGAATGTAGAACTCATCGGGATCGAGGATCAGGCTCTTGTCGGCGCGCGCGGCGATCGGCTCCCAAAACTCGTCGATGTCGTAGGCAGCGCGGCATTCGACATCGATCACCGCCGTGTGCCGCTTGGCCCGATAGCCGACGATGCCCCCTTGCGCCCCCGACAGATCGATGCTGATCGCAATGCCGTCACCCATCACCGCCGCGGCCCGATCAACCAGCCGTTCGCGCGCATGCAGTGCTCGCAGCGCCGCTTCGTCAAGCGCCGCATTGCCGCGATGCAGGCGCATCTGCGACAGCCGCGTGCCTTGGCGTACCAATACGGGAAAGGTCTTCGGGCTGATCTCGGCATAGAGCGGACCTTCATAGGCTTCGGCGACGCGATCGAAACCGCGCGTTTCGTCGGCGATGACACGGGTAAAGACGTTGAGCCGGCCAGTGGAGCTTTTCGGGTTGGTCGCCGCAGCGATCTCTGCAGGCAGCGTCAGCCGTTCGATCAGCGGCACGATATAGACGCAGCCGGTTTCCAGTACCGCGCCATCGAACAGCGCGAATTCGTGCAATTTCAGCTCGGCAATTCGCCGCGCAACCGTGGTACCTGGACCGGGCAGGAAGCTTGCGCGTACGCGATAGGCAACGGCGCCGAGACGGAGGTCGAGGCTCGCCGGCTGGATCTGGTCGGGCGCAAACGGATAGGCGGCCGTAATCACGCCCGCGTCCGCCAGCGCCGCGATCATGCGGTCAGGCAGAATTCCCCGTTGCGATGGCGCAAGCGACAGCGGCACAATGGACGATGTAACCTGACGCCGAGTTTGACGCCAAGTCAGCCGCGGCCTATAATGGCTTTTATCCCGTGGTCATTTGAGCCGGCCGGCTTGCAGCCACGTTAAATAAATCGCTAAAAGGCCGGGGACGCGTGAGCCCGGCCCGAGGATTTGTCCTCCCGGCCGGGTTTTGTTTTGCCTGGGAGGGCCCAATGTCCGCGTCCGCAAAGACAAGCTACCGTCCGGAAACCCGCCTCGTTCATTCCGGTACGCTGCGCTCGCCGTTCGGCGAGACTTCCGAGGCGTTGTTCCTCACTCAGGGCTACGTCTATGACAACGCCGCCCAGGCAGAGGCCCGCTTCAAGGGCGAGGACCCCGGCTATCAATATTCGCGCTTCGCCAACCCGACCGTCGACATGTTCGAGCGGCGCATGGCGGCGTTCGAAGACGCCGAAGCCGCGCGCGCCACCGCAACCGGCATGGCCGCCGTCACTATTTCGCTCCTCGGCCAGCTCAAGGCCGGCGACCACGTAGTCGGATCGAGGGCCATGTTCGGCTCGTGTCGCTACGTCATCGAGGAATATCTGCCGCGCTTCGGCGTCGCCTCGACCCTGGTCGACGGCTGCAATCTCGACGCCTGGCGCAACGCGGTGCGGCCCAATACCAAGACATTCTTCCTCGAAAGCCCGACCAATCCGGCGCTCGATGTCATCGACATCGCCGAGGTGGCGAAGATCGCGCATTCTGCCGGCGCCACGCTTGTCGTCGACAACGTGTTCGCCACGCCGCTGTTCCAGAGCCCGCTCGCGCTCGGCGCCGACTGCGTGGTCTATTCGGCGACCAAGCACATCGACGGCCAGGGCCGCTGTCTCGGCGGCGTCGTGCTCGCCTCGCGGCAATTCATCATCGACAAGATCCACGTCCTGATCCGCCAGACCGGACCGTCAATGTCGCCGTTCAACGCCTGGGTACTGCTCAAAGGTCTGGAGACGCTCGCCGTGCGGGTGCGCCGACAGACCGACAGCGCCGCGACGCTCGCAGTCGCGCTCGCCGAGCATCCCAAAATCTCGCGCCTGATCTATCCCGGCCGGCCCGATCATCCGCAGGCCGCGATCGTGCAGAAGCAGATGCGGGGTGGCTCGACGCTGGTGGCGTTCGAAATCAAGGGCGGCAAGAAGGCCGCCTTCCGGTTTCAGGAACTCGCTCAAGCTCATGCGCATCAGCAACAATCTCGGCGATGCCAAGAGTCTCGTCACCCATCCGGCAACGACCACGCACCAGCGGCTCTCCCCGGCGCAGCGCGCCGAACTCGGCATCAGCGACGGACTGGTGCGCGTGTCGGTCGGCCTCGAACATCCTGACGATATTGTCGAGGATGCGCTGGCAGCGCTGGATGCGGTGTGAGGCGGACGCCAGGCACGCACCAGAAAAAGGGGGTGGACAACGATTGGCTTTTGGGTGGACAGCGCCGCGTGAGGGTTACAGCGCCAACGCGATCGGACTGCGCTGGCGGATTCGAACTCTTGGCGTTGGCGATCATTTCCCGAGTCCGGCGGTCTGCATCGGCATCGGCGTGGACGGCAAGACGGTTCAGCGAGCCTGGCGCACCGCAGCCAATTCGACCGGACTCGTCGCCGCGTCTGTAATGGCGCGAGCCAACAGCTTCGCCCAGCAGGCATAGCCCCAATCATTCATGTGCAGACCGTCCGGCGAGACGAAGCCGGCGAATGAGCGCTGGTTCTGGTACCAATCGTGCATGACCGCGAAGCGGTGGAACAAATCGACATTTTCGTCCTTGGCCGCGAGCGCAATCTGCTCGACCATGCCCGGCGTCTCCACCTTGCGCAGAACCCTCGGCGCATATTGCGGATCGATCAGCACGATGTCGGCGCCGGTCGCCTTGAGTTCGGCGATACCCTCGCGCAGGGCGACCGAATGGGATTCGAGCGGATGATCGCGCAGCACGGAATTGGTGCCGATCTGCCAGAGCACGAGTTGCGGATGCGCGGCGATCACGCCGCTTGCAAACCGCGCCATCATCTGCGGCGTCTCTTCGCCGTTGACGCCACGGTTGAGCACGATGATGTCGCGACCCGGCAGACGGCTCCGAAGTTCGACGGCAAGCCGGCTCGGATAGCTCGCGGCCGGCGAACTTGCGCCGGCACCCGCGGTCGAGGAGGAGCCGATCGCGACGATGGTGAGCGGTTCCCCGGCGGCCAAGCGCTGCGCGGTGCGCTGGAGCGGATGCTCGAAATGGACGAATTGCGGCGGCAAGCTGCAGGCAACCGCCGCAGGCGCAATCGGGGCAGTTGCGTGCTGCAGTGCAGCAGGGTGCGCGCGCGCCTGAGGAATCGCGGGCGCAATCGCGCGAAGCGGCGTTGCTGAGGCTGCGGCGGACGGGATCGGCGTAGCGGAGGCCGCCCCGGCGGGCATTTGTGCAGCCGCCGGCCCGGGCGCAGCAACCGCAAAAATCGCCGCCCCGGCCCAGGCGAGACCAGCGAACACCCGTCTCCCAATCGTCGACATCAACGTGTTGTCTGCATCCTCACCGGCGTCAGATGAGCTGCATTGATGATCTGGGACGCCAACGCCCGTCCTATGCAATCGTGAACACGCCGTGCCATATCATAATCTTTGGTCGCGGCATAGAGATCGAAGGTGCCGTTCTCATCCCAGTGGCGCATGATTTCCAGCCGGTCGAACAAGAGCGCACCGTGCTCCTGCGCCACCCAGCGCATGACGTCCGCATAGGCATTAGCGTTAAGCATCGAGGCAGTGCGCGGACTGTACTGCATATCGACGAGGTCGACGTCGGCACCGGCGGCGTTGATCACCTCGACCCCGGCGCTGAGACTGGCGCCAAACAGTTCCGGTTCGACGCCGCTTACGGCGTCGAACGTGCCGGTCTGCCAGATCACCAGTGCCGGCTGGCCGCTGGCGAGGCTGGCTTTCAATCCGGCGGCCATGTCTGCAGTTCGTCTGCCGCGATTTGACCTGCGCGATGACCTTGATCTCGATGCCTGGCAGACGACGCTTGAGCGCGGCCTCCAACCGTGCCGGATAGGCCCAGCGCGCACCGTCGGGTCCGGGCAGTGTTGACGAGCCGGTACCGACGACGGCGATGTCAAGGCGATGCCGCTGCTTGACCAACTTCACCACGCGCGTGAGCTCGTTCTCGCTGGTGACAAACGACGGCGGCACGTCGCATTCCCCAGCCGCGAGCGCGGCGCCGTTGAGCAGTGCAAAGGCCGCGGCGAGCGCAGCAACAAAATTCATGCCTCGCCTCCCGCGAGGTTGCCCGGAGCGGACTGTTCTTTCGGCTGGTTTTTTCGCCCCTCCATCTGCTTGTACCACGATATCAGGCTCGCTGTCGCGATCATTATCAGGATGCCGACGGCGCTGACGACCGTTTGGAGCAGCGGGCCGCCGGACCACTCCGCAATGATGAATTGCGCGGCAAAGGCCAGAAAGACGCCGAGGCAGAAGATTTCCAGCGAATGCTGGCCGCAACGGATCGCCGGTTGCAGAATGCGCCATTTCAAACCCGGCCAGTCGCGCGCTACGAAGCGGACCGTGATGGCCGCAAGCGCCAGGAAGTGGGCAAACCGCAGCACATCCAGATTGGTCTTGTCGATCGGATAGATCAATTCGCCGAGCCAGTTCGGCACCAGGGGCTGGAGCGCTTGAAAATGCCAGGTCAGCGTAACGCCAAGGGCGAACAGCAGGTAGAGGACGGCGACGGCAAAAACGATGCGCGAACGCAAAAGCCCGCTGAGCCGCTGCGCGCCGCCGACCGCGCACCAGGCACCGAACACGAACAGCAATTGCCAGGCGAACGGATTAAAGAACCAGAACTCCATTCGGATAAGCGGGCAGATTGATATCATAGTGCAGGGCCACCACGTAAACGATCGCCGAGCCGGCAAGCGCGAAAGCCGGTCGCCACAACAGCACGCGAAGCACCGGCGGGAACAGCAGCAACAGCATGATGTAAAGCGGCAGCACGTCCATGTTGACGGGCTTGAATTTAAGCAGCAGCGCCTGAAAAATCGTGACGTCAGGCTGTTTGAGAAAACCGAGAACGTTCATCTCCTCCGCGTAGAGCGGATTTTCGAAAGTCGCTGCAACGTAGGCGATCTCGGCCATGAAGATGGTGAACAGGAAAATGTGGGCGACGTAAATCTGCCAGGCGCGGCGCAGGATGCGGGCGCTGGAAACAATGAAACCGCGCTCGTGCATCGCCCGGCCGTAAACGAAGGCCGCGGTATAGCCGGAAATGAAGATGAAGATTTCAGTAGCGTCGGAAAAGCCGTAATTGCGGATGGTGATCCAGTTCACGACATTTTCGGGGATGTGGTCGAGAAAGATCAGCCACAGCGCGATGCCGCGAAACAGATCGAGCCGCAAATCCCGCCCGGGCGGCAGCAGCGGCCGCACCGCAGCCACAACGGCCCCGGCATCGGCGGAAACCGACCCGGTCGGCCGCGCAAGCTTGGGAAGTCCAGCCAATGCCGTCCGCCGCAAGCGCGATGGGAAGTCTAATCCGCCGAACACCGGTGCCGCTCGTCGATTTGGTTCGCCGACCGCGCCTTGCAGACAGCGCGCGCGCACGGTTATTGCAACAATGCGGCGAAATCTATTCACTTATGCGTGGATCGCATGAGGCGCGTATGAGTGCGGCCGCAAAATGCAGGACAGCGTCAGGAAGGTGTCATGTACCGTGCCGTTACCCGGAGCATTGAAGTGGTTGTGACGCCGCGTTTCGTCGCCGACCGGTCGTCGCCGGACAACAATTACTTTTTCTGGGCTTATACCATCTCGATTAGCAATCAGGGCAGCGAGACGGTGCAGCTCAAGACCCGGCATTGGCGCATCACCGACGCCAACGGCCGTCGCCAGGACGTGCGCGGCGCGGGCGTAGTCGGCGAGGAGCCGGTGCTCAAGGCCGGCGAGCAGTTCGAATATACCAGCGGCGTGCCGCTGCAGACGCCATCCGGCTTCATGGCCGGCACTTACGGCATGGTGAGCGCAAGCGGCGAGCACTTCGATATCGAGATTCCGGCGTTTTCGCTCGATTCCGGCCAGGCCAAGCGCACGCTCAATTGAGGTCCAAGCCGAAAGCTGCGGGATCATTGGAACCTCGGTCCAGCTTTTGGGAATGCCCCGGCTCGCGCTTGCGATCACTACGAGAAAGTCGGCGCGTTCACGGCGATTTCGCTCGGCGAAAACACGTAATTCGAGCTGCCGAGTTCGCAGGTCACGGTGATCTTGCCGTCTTCGACCATGTCGTCGCGGTCCGCTTGCGAGAAGCTGCGCAGCATGTTCTCGACGCCGGTGCGCGAGCACGAGCATTGCGCCTTGACCGGCGCAGTCCGGAAAACCCGCACGCCGCGCTCGTGAAACAGCCGATAGGCGAGCCGCTCGCTCGAGAGCGCCGGATCGATCAGCTCGATATCCTCGATGGTGGCGACGAGCGAACGGCCCTCGACCCAGGCCTCGTCCTCGGGAACGATGTGGCGCGCGGTGCCCGGCGGCGCGTCGCCGGGATCGAGGTCGGCCTGCCGCGCCCGCTCGACCGATTTTGGCAGAAACTGCAGCAGAATACCTCCGGCGCGCCAGTGCCGATGCGCGCCGTTCCGGCTTGCTCGAAATTCCTCGGCGACCGCGAGGCGGACGCGGGTCGGTATCTGCTCCGAGCGCGCGAAATATTCGTGCGCGGCGCGTTCGAGATCGCCGCCCTCGAGCGGCACCAAGCCCTGGTAGCGGCTCATTTCCGGGCCTTGATCGATGGTCATGGCGAGGTGGCCATGGCCGAGCAGTCTTCCCGCTTCAGCCGCATTGGAGGCGATCGCTGCCGCAATCCGTTCGCGATCGAAGCGGGCGCAGGCCCGCACCTTGCCGGGTGATGTGAAATCGACCACCAGCATGCGCACCGGCCCATCGCTCTGGGTCTGCAGGATGAAACGGCCGTCGAATTTGAGCGCCGAGCCCAGCATCACCGTGAGCACAATCGCCTCGCCCAGGAGCTTTGCCACCGGCGGCGGATAATCGTGGCTCGAGAGGATGGTGTCGACGCAGGCGCCAAGCCGGACGATGCGACCGCGCAGATCAAGCGCTTTGACCGCAAACGGCAGGATCGTGTCGTCGAGACCGGATTGTTCCAGCTCGCGCGTCGGAATGTCGAAATCGGGATTTGTCATCAACGCTCCATATAAGCGAGAAGCGGCCGATTTGTGAGGCCCTCCGCGAGGCAGCTGAGCGCGGGGTCCGCGCTCTTGCGCATGGGTGCCGACGGCGCCGCCATGTGCCGATGCGGGGCAGCGCCGCGAGCGTCCGCGTCTTCCACGTGCTTTGAGCGCACCGCTAATCCGGGTCGGCAGGCGAACTCTGCGTCCCTGACAGTCGGACGGCTGCGGCGCGCCGGATTACAATCCTTGGCGCGCTGTGCCCGGGAAACGCAGCAATTCAGCGCCAGTGCGCCGTTGCCGCCGCTCACTCGGCATTTGCCTCCAGGCACCAGGTCAGAATGCCCTTCTGCGCATGCAGCCGGTTTTCGGCCTCGTCAAACACCACCGATTGCGCGCCGTCGATCACCTCCTCGGTGACCTCTTCGCCGCGGTGCGCCGGCAGGCAGTGCATGAAAATAGCGTTCGGCTTGGCCCGCGCCATGAGCCGGGCGTTGACCTGATAGCGTTTGAGCAGATTGTGGCGGCGGGCGCCGTTGCGGTCACCCATGGATACCCAGGTGTCGGTGACGACGCAGTCGGCGCCCTTCACCGCCTCCTCCGGATCGGTGCCGAGGCTGATCGCGGCGTGGGAGGACCTCACCCAGTCAACGAGCGGCTTTTTGGGCGCCAGTTCCGGCGGCGTGGCAATCCGCAGGCGGAAGTCGAAACGCTCCGCGGCGTGCATCCATGAAGTCAGCACGTTGTTGGTGTCGCCGCTCCAGGCGACGGTACGGCCGCGGATCGACCCGCGGTGCTCCTCGAAGGTCATGACATCGGCGAGCACCTGGCACGGATGCGACCGCTTGGTCAAACCGTTGATGACCGGCACGGACGCATGGCGCGCCAGCTCGGCGAGTTCGTCGGAATCGAGCGTGCGGACCATGATGGCGTCGACATAACGCGACAGCACCCGCGCGGTATCGGCAAGCGTCTCGCCGCGGCCGAGCTGCATCTCCTCGGCGGTCAGCACGATCGCGTCGCCGCCGAGCTGGTACATGGCGACCTCGAACGAGACGCGCGTTCGCGTCGACGGGCGTTCAAAAATCATCGCCAGCGTCTTGCCGGCGAGCAGCCGGCTCGCGCGCGGGCGTCCCGCCTTCATGCCGCGCGCGGTCTCGATCATTGCCCGCAGATCGGCCGCCGGGACGTCGACGAGATCGAGGAAGTGGCGCACGCTCACCGCGCCGGCTCCCGCTTGCCCCGGTTCGCCGCTCCACTCGTGGCCGGATGGCTGATCGTTGCCGCGGCCGTGGACGAGGATTGCCCGGCCTTGCCGCCAAGCGTGCGATTGAGCTTGGCGCAGGCACGATCAAGCCGCGCGACGCCCTCGGCGATTTCCGGTTCGCTGACGATGAGCGGCGGCAACAGGCGCACCACATTGTCACCGGCCGCGACCGCGAGCATTTTTTCGGCGCGCAGCGCGTCGACAAGCTGGCCGGCGGGAACGAGCGCGCGCAAGCCGACCAGCAGGCCTTCGCCGCGCAAATCGGCGATCAGCGCCGGATAGCGATCCGTGATTTCCGCCAGGCGTTGCTTGAATACAAGCGCAATCCGCTTGACGTGATCGAGAAAGCCCGGCGCGAGCATAACGTCAAGCGTCGCATTGACCGCGCTCATCGCCAACGGATTGCCGCCGAACGTCGAACCGTGGGTGCCGGCGGTCATGCCCACAGCCGCGTCGTTGGTCGCAAGGCAGGCGCCGACCGGGAAGCCGCCGCCGAGCGCCTTGGCCAGCGTCATGATATCGGGCGCGACACCGCTGCGCTGGTAGGCGAATAGCTCGCCGGTGCGGCCCATGCCGCTCTGCACTTCGTCGAAAATCAGGAGCAGGCCGTGCTCATCACACAATTCGCGCAAGGCGCGCAGGAAACCCGGCTCGATGACCCGCACGCCGCCCTCGCCCATCAGCGGCTCGATCATGATCGCGGCCGTCTCGGCTCCCACGGCCCGCTTGGTGGCGGCGAGGTCGGCAAACGGCACCTGATCGAACCCCTCGACCACGGGGCCGAAGCCGTCGAGATATTTCTTCTGACCGCCGGCGGCGAGCGTTGCCAGCGTCCGCCCATGGAACGCGCCCTCGAAGGTGATGATGCGGTAGCGCTGCGGCCGGTCGCTCGCCGACTGATATTTGCGCGCCGTCTTGATCGCACATTCCACCGCTTCGGCGCCGGAATTGCAGAAGAATACGACGTCGGCGAAACTCGCGTCACAGAGCCGCTGCGCGGCGCGCTCGGCTTCTGGAATTTCGTACAGATTGGAGACGTGCCACAGCCGGTCCGCTTGTTGCTTGAGCGCGGCGGCAAGATGCGGATGGGCATGGCCCAGCGCGTTCACCGCGACGCCTGAGGCAAAATCAAGATAACGCTCGCCGTCAGTGGCGATCAGCCACACGCCTTCGCCCCGCTCGAAGGCGAGTTTGACCCGCGCAAAGGTCGCCATCAGGTGCGATGTCACAGGCCGATCCTCGGCGCGCCGCACTGCAAAATCGACGCAGCCAAACAAAATTTGCCGCCTCTATGGGCGGCACCATCACTATTTATGTCGACCCGGCCGCCTGTCAACAGAGGAAAAACCCAAGCGGGGACTCGGCTTTATCCCCACCCGCGCACCGTTCCTGAGGAACATGTGGACGCACCCAGCGCGAACTCTTGCGCCCGACTCTCGTCATATTGTAGTCTTTCGATTGTCAAGTACGACATCTCGTGCGGCGGACAGTTCTCTAAAGCGTTGGGCTTAGTGTTGCGTTGGGCGGCTATACGCTTCCTGGCCCGATGGGGGATTCCGTTGAGGCTTTCGTCCGCACCGTGAGGAGGAGGGAGCATGTCGTGGACGGATGAGCGGGTCGAGCTGTTGAAGAAGCTATGGTCCGACGGGCTTTCGGCCAGTCAGATCGCGGCGGAACTCGGCGGCGTCACCCGCAATGCGGTGATCGGCAAAGTGCACCGGCTGGGCCTGTCGGGGCGCGCCAAGAGCGCAGGCGCCGGCGTGCCCCGGCCGCGCAAGGCGCGTTCGCCCTCGCATATGTTGCGGATCGGGCGCGGCGCGATCCGCGGCAATACCGCGCTGGCGCATGCCTACGACATTGAGGCAGAGGCGGAACCGGGGCTGATCGACAACGTCATCCCGATCGGGCAGCGGCGCACGATCCTGGAACTGACGGAGTCGACCTGCCGTTGGCCGGTCGGCGATCCCGGTAGCGGCGACTTCTTTTTCTGCGGCGGCAACGCGGTGGAGGGACTGCCTTACTGCGCCTATCACGCGCGCATCGCCTATCAGCCGGCAGGCGATCGCCGCCGCGAACGCCGCGCGGTGAAGCGTTATCTCTGAAGCGTCATCCTGAAGTGCCCGTGCGCAGCGCGGGCCTCGAAGGATGCTGCTTAGGCGCTCGGGCCGCATCCTTCGAGGCTCGCCGCTTTGCGACGAGCATCTCCGGATGACGGAAAACAAGGCTCAGCTCGCCTTGCCGAACCTGTCGTCGAGCGAATAGCCGGCGCCGCGCACGGTGCGGATCGGGTCGGTGGCATGGCCGCGATTGAGCGCCTTGCGCAGGCGGCCGACATGGACGTCGACGGTGCGTTCGTCGATGTAGACGTCGCTGCCCCATACGCCGTCGAGCAACTGCTCGCGGGTAAACACGCGGCCGGGCCGCTCCATCAGATATTCCAGGAGGCGGAATTCCGTCGGCCCGAGTTCGATCGGCCGGCTCCCGCGCGACACGCGCTTCTTCTCGCGATCGAGTTCGAGATCGCCGATGGCGAGCACCGTGGCGACCCGTTCGGGGCTCGCCCGGCGCAACAGCGCGCGGATGCGGGCGAGCAGTTCTGGAACCGAAAACGGCTTGACGATGTAATCGTCGGCGCCGGTAGCGAGCCCGCGCACGCGCTCGCTCTCCTCGCCGCGCGCGGTGAGCATGATGATCGGCAGCTTTTGCGTCTCGGGTCGTGTCCGCAAGCGTCGGCACAGTTCGATGCCGGACAGTCCGGGCAGCATCCAGTCGAGCACGACCAGATCGGGGACCGTCTCCCGGAATCGCGTCTCGGCTTCATCGCCGCGGGCGACGGCGTCGACTTCGTAGCCTTCGGCTTCCAGATTATAGCGCAACAGCGTGGTCAGCGGCTCTTCGTCTTCGACAATCAGGATGTGCGCGCCCATCCCGGTCTCTCCTCCTTATTTCTGCACGGCTGCGGAAGGAAAGCTGGTGGTATCGCCCTTCGGCCGCGGGTCGGTAATCGGGCGGCCCTCGATCATGAAATAGACCGTCTCGGCGATGTTGGTGGCATGGTCGCCCATGCGCTCGATGTCCTTGGCGCAGAACATCAGGTGCATGCAGAAGGTGATATTGCGCGGGTCCTCCATCATATAGGTGAGGAGCTCACGAAACAGCGACGTGCACAGGGCATCGACCTCTTCGTCGCCCTTCCACACCGCCAGCGCCGCCTGAAGATCGTGGCTGCCATAAGCGTCGAGCACCTGCTTGACCTGCGCGAGCACCAGCTCGGCCATATGATCGACGCCGCGGATCAGGGTCTGCGGATAGATATCGCCGCCCAGCGCGACCACGCGCTTGCCGATGTGCTTGGCGTGATCGCCGACGCGCTCGAGATCATTGCACACGCGCATGGCGCCGACGATCTCGCGCAGGTCGATGGCCATCGGCTGGCGCCGCGCGATGATGAGCACCGCCTTGTCTTCGATGTCGCGCTGCATGGCGTCGATCAGCGGATCGGTCGCGATGACGTGTTCGGCAAGTTCAACGTCGCGATCGAGCAGCGCATGGGTGGCGTCGGCGATCTGCTTCTCGACAAGCCCGCCCATCTCGGCAACCTTGCGGGCGATTTCCTGCAGGTCGGCGTCGAAAGCGTGCGTGGTGTGGTCGATTCTGGTGCTGGTTTCGGTCATGGTTTTTGCCTGGCGCTTGACGTGGCGATCAGCCGAAGCGGCCGGTGATGTAGTCCTGGGTGCGCTGATCGCTCGGCGCGGTGAACATTTTGCTGGTCGAATCGAACTCGACCAGTTCGCCGAGATACATGAAGGCGGTGAAATCGGACACGCGCGCGGCCTGCTGCATGTTATGGGTGACGATCACGATGGTGTAGTCGTCGGTCAACTCGTCGATCAGTTCCTCGATCTTGGCGGTCGAGATCGGATCGAGCGCAGAACATGGCTCGTCGAACAGGATCACTTCCGGCCGCACCGCGACGGTGCGGGCGATGCACAGGCGCTGCTGCTGGCCGCCGGACAGGCTCTGGCCGTTGGCGGCAAGCTTGTCCTTGACTTCCTCCCACAAGGCCGCCCGCCGCAGGCAGTTTTCCACCCGGCTGTCGAGTTCCGATTTCGGCAGCCGCTCGTACAGCCTGATGCCGAAGGCGACATTCTCGTAGATCGACATCGGGAATGGCGTCGGCTTCTGGAACACCATGCCGATGCGCGCACGCAGAAGATTGAGATCCTGCTGCGGCGAAAGAATATTAGTGCTGTCGAACATGACTTCGCCGGTCGCCCGCTGGTTCGGATAAAGGTCGTACATGCGGTTGAGCACCCGCAGCAGGGTCGATTTGCCGCAGCCCGACGGGCCGATGAACGCGGTCACCTGGTGCTCGTAAAGCGACAGGCTGATCGATTTCAGCGCGCGCGCGTCGCCATAGTAGAAATCGAGGCCGCGGATCGTGACCTTGTCGGCGAGACCGGCTCGGTCGACGGCAGCGTGGAGCGCGGAAGGAACGGCGACGGATGCTTCGTTCATGATTGTCTTCCCGATGGCACCAGGGCGCGCGCCGTAACGCTCAACGCCAGTACCGCAAGCGTGATGATGAGCGCGCCGGTCCAAGCCAGCGCCTGCCAATCGTGGTACGGACTGAGCGCAAACTGGAAGATGACGACCGGGAGGCTGGACATCGGCGCATTGAGGCTCGGGCTCCAGAACTGATTGTTGAGCGAGGTGAACAATAGCGGCGCGGTTTCGCCGCTGACCCGGGCGATGGCCAGGAGGACTCCGGTCACCATCCCGGCCCGCGCGGCGCGATAGCAGATGCGGGTGATCGTCTTCGAGCGGGGCAGACCGATCGAGGTCGCAGCCTCGCGCAACGCATTCGGCACCAATGTCAGCATGTCCTCGGTAGTGCGCACGACCACCGGAATTACGAGCATGGCGAGCGCAACACCGCCGGCCCAGCCGGAGAAATGGCCCATGGGCGCGACCATGATTTCGTAGACGAACAGTCCAATGACGATGGACGGGGCGCTGAGCAGGATATCGTTGATGAAGCGCACCACGCTGCTGAGGCGATCGTGGCGGCCGTATTCGGCCAAATGCGTGCCGGCCAGAACGCCGATCGGCGTGCCGATGGCGACAGCCAGCGCCGTAAGGATGAGAACTCCCGACGATGGGATTGAGGAGCCCGCCGCTCGATCCAGGTGGCGGCGTCATTTGTGTGAAAACCGCCAGCGAGAGGCCGCTAAAGCCTTGCCACAGTAGCGAGCCCAGGACCAGTACCAGCCAACCCAGCCCGAACGCTGTCGCGGTCAGCGCCAGGACCGTCGCGGTAGCATTGCTGTAGCGGCGGCGGTTGTAACGAGCGGCCACAATCTTTCGTGATGGCGTCGTATCAGCGGCTGCTCGATCAGACATGGGCTCACCCGATCCGGCGCTCAATGCGCGCCAGCATGTAGCGCGCTGCCGCCAGCACGATGAAAGTAATGACGAACAGGATCAATCCGAGCTCGATCAACGACGAGGTATAGAGGTCGCCTACCGCCTCGGTAAATTCGTTGGCAATGGTGGCGGAAATGGTGGTCCCGGGCGCGAGCAGCGAAGCCGAGATGCGGTGGGCATTTCCTATGACGAAGGTCACGGCCATGGTCTCGCCCAAAGCCCGGCCGAGGCCGAGCATGACCCCGCCGATCACTCCGACCCTGGCATAGGGCAGCACCACGTAACGCACCACCTCCCAGGTGGTGCAGCCGACGCCGTAGGCCGCTTCCTTAAGCACTGGAGGAACCGCCTCAAATACGTCACGCGAGATCGAGGTGACGAACGGCAGCACCATGATGGCGAGAATCAGTCCTGAGGTCAGAATGCCGATGCCATAGGGCGGCCCGGCGAACAGTGCCCCGATGATCGGAATGTCACCGAAAGTGTCGATCAGAAAGGGTTGCAGCCATTGCTGCAGGAACGGGGCGAACACGAACAGCCCCCAGATGCCGTAGATGATGCTGGGTATGCCGGCGAGCAGTTCGACCGCGATGCCGATCGGCCGCCGCAGCCATTGCGGGCACAGTTCGGTGAGAAAGAAGGCGATCATCAAGCCGACCGGAACCGCAATCAGCATCGCAACGAACGACGTAACGACAGTGCCATAGATGGCCGGCAGCGCGCCGAACTTATTGGTGACCGGGTTCCAGCTTTCGCTGACGAGAAAGCCGAAGCCAAAGGTTCGGATCGCCGGCAATGAACCCGCAAACAGCGAGATGATAACGCCGCTCAGCAACAGCAGTACGCCGATCGCCGCAGCGCGAGTCACATGGCGAAACGTGGCATCGCCGAGGCGGAACCGATTGATGACCTTGGCGCGCGTGGCAGCCGTGGCCGAGGCGAGTACTCCGTCGTGCAAGGCGACGTCAACCACAGGTAGTCTCCGCGCCGGCTCCATTCAGGCACTCCTCCTGCGTCCCTACCCTGCCGCGTTCTCAGCGCAGAGTAGCAACCGAAGAGTGCCTACTCAAACAAGCTACCGGCCGCCGCACAAGACCGCACGGCAGACCGGCGGGTAACCGGCAAGGCACCCATCGGATGCCTCGCCGGAGTAGGTAGCGTCACTTCGAGGTGACGTGGAGCGGCTTGCCGTTGCCGTCCTTGATCTCTTTCGCCCACATTGCTGCGACCTCTTTCGCGACACTTTGCGGCATCGGAACATAGACGAGGTCTTCCGCCATCTTGGAGCCGTGCGCGTACGCCCAGGCGAAGAACTTAAGTGCCTCGGTGGTGGCGGCTGCATCCTTCGGGTGCTTCGGGATCAGGATGAAGGTGGCGGCCGTCATCGGCCAGGAGCCGGCGCCCGGTTGGTTGGCAAGTATCACGCCATAGCCCGGAACCGAGTTCCAGTCGGCGTTCGCGGCGGCGGCCTGGATCGCTCCGCTGGTCGGCGAGACAACCTTGCCGTCCTTGTTCAGCATTTTCATGTAGGTCAGCTTGTTCTGGAGGGCGTAGGCGTACTCGACATAGCCGATCGAGCCCTTGGTTTGGGCCTCATTATTCGACACGCCCTCATTGCCCTTGGCACCAATGCCGACCGGCCATTCGACCGACGTATTGTAGCCGACCTTCGATTTCCAGTCGGGGCTGACCTCCGACAGGTAATAGGCGAAATTGAAGGTGGTGCCGGAACCGTCGGAACGGTGCACGACAGCGATCGCCTGCGAGGGAAGCTTGACACCCGGGTTGAGCTTCTCAAGCGCCGGGTCGTTCCACTTGGTGATTTCGCCGAGGTAAATCTTGGCGAGAGTCGGGCCGTCGATGACGAGTTCACCCGGCTCGATCCCCGCGAGGTTCACGACGGGCACGATGGCGCCCATGACCATTGGAAACTGAGCGAGGTCGTTCTTGTCAAGCACGTCGCCCTTAAGCGGCGCGTCGGATGCGCCGAACGTGACCGTCCGCGCCTCGATCTGCTTGATGCCGCCGCCCGACCCGATCGACTGATAATTGAGCCCGACCCCGGTGTCCTTCTTATAGGCGTCGGCCCACTTGGCGTAGATCGGATACGGAAAGGTAGCACCGGCGCCCGATATCTCCATCGCGGCGGCGGGAAGTGCCGACGCAGCAAGAATGCCGGCGACGGCAATCATTCTCAGGTGTTTCACGGCTGTATCTCCTGTCAACTGTCAATGGAATTTTAGACGACGCGGATCACCGACCCACGCCGGCGGACCGATCCCGTTCGGTGGATTCCTATTTGACGTTCTGATGTATCTAGCTGCGGTCGGGATTGCTTTGTCGAAGCTGTCCCGCAACCGCAGTCGGTTTAAGTTCAGCACGTAACCGTTCTATGAGGCGCAAATGACAATTAGATGACAATCCAGGCCATTGAAACTCAGTCGATTTATTGGTTGAGTGCAGGCCCGGCGGTGGGCAGGTGCACAATGAAGGTAGCGCCCGCACCCGGTGCGCTTTCGATCGACAGCCGGCCGCGATGGCGGTTGAGGATGTGCTTGACGAGCGCCAGGCCGAGCCCGGTGCCGCCCTGGGCGCGGCTTTCGCGCACATCGACGCGATAGAAGCGTTCGGTCAATCGCGGCAGGTGTTCGGGCGCGATGCCCGGTCCATAATCGCGCACGCTGACCTGCACTTCCGGCCCGCCTTCAGGCGTGGTGGCGGGCCCAACCGCGATATCGACCCGCTTGCCGGTCGCGCCATATTTGAGGGCGTTTTCCACCAAGTTCTCACACACACGGACCAGTTCATCACGGTCGCCGAGCACGGTCAGCGGACCCACGGCCTCGACCTTAACCGTCACGCCGCGATCGCGCGCCAGCGTTTGCAGGCCGTCGACCACTTGGCGGACGATGGGGACGAGATCGACCGGGGTATCGGGGCGCCGGTGGGCGTTGAGCTCGATGCGCGAGAGCGACAACAGATCGTCGATCAGCCGCGCCATGCGTCGCGCCTGCTCCTGCATGATGGCGAGAAACCGCGTCCGGGCCTTGGCGTCATCGCGCGCCGAACCTTGCAAAGTCTCGATGAAGCCGGACAAGGCCGCGAGCGGTGTCCGAAGCTCGTGACTGGCATTGGCGACGAAGTCGGCGCGCATTTCCTCGACGCGGCGCAATGGCGTGAGGTCGCGAAAGGTCAACAGCACAAGGTCGGGCTTGGCTGCGCCGGGTTCGCGCTTGACCGGCATGACGATCGTCTCAAACCAGCGATCGACCGGCACGCGCTCGGAATATTCGATGCGCTGCGGCTCGCCGCGCAGATAGGCGCGGCCGATCGCTTCGATCAATTCGGGCATGCGTAGCGCCAGAGACACCGGTTCGCCCTGCCGCAGCGCCGGCGCCAGCGTCCGCGCCGCATCATTGAACACCAACACGCAGCCGTCGCGATCGAGCGCAATGACCGGATCGGGCAGACCGCCGACCACGGCGCTGATCAAGCTGTCGGAGCGATCGGAGACAGCAATCGGCTGCTGCGCCCGGCGCGTGACTTCCTTGCCCGCGCGCATGGCCAGCAGCGCCGCCGACGCCACGATAGCAAAGCCCGCAAGCGCGTGGGCGCTGGCCAGCGCACCGGCGAGTCCCAGGCCGCCGAACACGATCGCGGCCGCTCCGATCACCAGCAGCACGCCGCGCCACCGTCTTGTCGCAAGCGCGACGCTATCTTCGTTCAGGCTCATCGGACATGCTCTGAGATAAGCGTCGGATCGATCCCGAGCAACTCTGCGACTGCCTGACCAGGATACGTCCCATTATTCCCGAACACACTCGTCTGCCGGCGCCAGCGGCGGCAGCGCGCCGCGAGCGCTGTGCCGCGCGGCGCGTCCGAGCAAGGCTTCGCGAAGGCCGAGAACGATCAGCGAAAGCACGAACGGAAAAATGTAATACAGTAACCGGAACAGCAGCAGGCCGGCCAGCAGATCCTCCTTGTTGAACTGCCACAGCGCCACCATCATCGCGGCATCGAATACGCCGAGGCCGCCGGGAGCGTGGCTGGCGAAGCCCAACAAAGTGGCGGCGACGAAAATCACGGCAACCGTCACGAAGTCGATATTGGGCTGGTCGGGCACCAGCATGTACATGGCGGCCGCGCAACAGCCCAGATCGACAATGCCGATCGCGATCTGCACCAGTGTCGATGCGCCGCCGGGCAGGCGAAGCTTCCAGCCGTCGCGGCCGATCACACGCGGCTTGATCCAGACCCAGGCGACATAGGCGGCGAGCAGCGCCAGCAACAGCAGCGCGAAGCCGCGGTTGAGCCACTGCGGCAGTCGGTCGAGAGCGCGCGCCGCATCGGGCGCATAGAGGATGCCGAGCCCGAGCACGGTGACGTTGCCGAGCCAGAACGTCAATCCGGCTACGAAGCAGATTTTGGTTACGTCGAGCACGCTCAGGCCCCAACTCGAATAGATGTGATAGCGCACCGCACCGCCGGAGAACACGCTGGCGCCGACATTGTGGCCGACCGAATAGGAGGTGAAGCTGCCGAGCGCCGCCACGCGATAGGGCAGGTCAGCGCGGCCGATGGTGCGCAGCGCGAACAGATCGTAGAAGGTGAGCGTGAGATAGCCGGCGGCGACAAAGCAGCCGGCGCTGATCAGCGTGCGCCAATCCGTCGCTTTGAGCGCGGTGAGCAGTGCATCGGGATCGATGTCGCGCAGGATGTGGTAGAGCACGAGCGCGGCGATCACGAAGATGGTCAGGCTCAGCGCAAAGCCGATGCGGCTGAACCCGACCTTGCGGTCGGCAGCGTGCGCAGTGCCGCGCAATGACTTCAGCATTCTGCGCTCCGAACCGGCTCAATGCGCATCGATCGACGGTCTCGCCCGGCTGTCCAACGCGATCCGCCCCCACTAGCAGATGTTGTCTGCCGGCGCGAGCGCGCGCGGCAGGCTCGATCGGCATTCGGCCGGCCATATGGCGAAATGGCGAATGTCGGAACGGATATTCTGCAGCCGTTTCGCTATTTGCCCCGTTCTAATTCGCCGGCCGTAAAGAAATCGCGCAGCTCCCGGTAGGTCTGATCCGGCGCTTCGTCGGCGAGATAATGGCCGCAGGGCAGCGCCTTGGCGCCGCGGATATCGGTCGCGTAGCGCTGCCAGACCTCGCCGGGGCTCGGCCTGGTGTTGCGGCCGACGCCTCCACTTGCACCCCACAGCAAGAGCACCGGGCACGCGATCTTGCGGCCGGCGTCGAAATCCGCGCTATCCATGTCGAAATCGATGCCGGCGCAGGCGCGGTAGTCCTCGCACATGGCGTGAACCGTCGCCGGATTGCGCATGTAGCGCTTGTATTCGGCGAGCGCGGCCGGATCGAAGAAGCTCAGGCCCTGCGGGGTCTTGGCGAGCTTCTTCTCGATGAAGAAGTCGGAATCCGCGCTCATCAGGTGCTCGGGAAAATCGAACGGCTGGATCATGAAGAACCAGTGCCACGAGAACGTCGCCCAGGCCTTGTTGGGATGATTGAAGACGTGATGCTGCGGCACGATGTCGAGGATGGCGGCGCGCGCCACCTGGTCCGGATGATCGAGGCACATGCGGTGCAGCACGCGCGCACCGCGGTCGTGGCCGGCGGCATAGAAACGCTTAAAGCCTAGCGCTTCCATGACCTCGACCTGATCGGTCGCCATCGCCCGGAACGAATAGTTCTCATGGTTGTACCCGCCAGGCGGCTTTTCCGAATTGCCGTAGCCGCGCAGGTCGGTGGCGACGATGGTGAATTCCTGCGCCAGAAGCGGCGCGATCCTGTGCCACGACAGGTGACTGAACGGATTGCCGTGCATGAGCAGCAATGGCGGGCCGCTGCCGCCGTAAACGGTCACGATCCGGGCGCCGCTGGTCTTGATCTCGGTGCGGGCGAAGTTTTCGAAGAACATTCATCCTCTCTATCGTCATTGCGGGGCCGAGCGCAGCGAGGAGCCCGCAATCCATAATCCCTGCCTGAGCGATAATAGCGAGGACCGCACGTCCCGTGACTATGAATTCCGGGCCCGCGGGCTGCGCCCGCGTCCGGGAATGACGGATGACGAGTTCCGCGCTAGACTTCCCACGCCAAGGGAGAAAACGCATGACGAGCACAATGCCCCCCGATATCGACCCGCAATCCGGATGCCGCCTGCCGCTGCGCAAGCGCGAGGATTTGGACGAGGCCGGCAAGCGCGCCTTCGACCGCGCCTCGACGCCGGGCAAGACCATCGTCGGGCTGCGCGGACCGTCCGGCATCCATCTCTACTGCCCACAGACGGTCGACGCACACAACGTGATGAATCAATATCTGCGCTTCCAATGTTTCGACGCCAAGACGCGCGAGATCGCGATCCTCACCGTCGCGCGCGAGATGGACAGCCGGTTCGAGTGGGCCGCGCACGAGCCGGAAGCGCTGAAAGAAGGCGTCTCGCCGGAACTCGTCGACATCATCAAGCACCGCAAGTCCACGCAAGGGCTCGATGAGCGCACCGCCGCCATCATCGAATTCGGCCGCCAGATTTTCCGCGACCACAAGGTCGCTCCGGAAGCTTACGCGCGGATCAAGGCACTGTTTCCGCCGAACAAGCTCGTCGAACTCGTCATGCTGATGGGCAACTACGCCGCTACCGCGGCGCTGCTTTGCGCCTTCGATATGCAGGTGCCGGAAGGAAAGCCGCTGTTGCCTGTAGCCCGATGACGGAGGACGGACGACAGCGGACGGAAGCTTTCTTCCGGCTGTCTCGTGTCATCTGTCGTCCGTCGTCGGCTTGTCCAACCCCAGCTCCCCCCACCTCGCCTTCACGGCATCGATGTCTTTCTGCTGCGGCCACACCTTGGGCGGAAAGGACGCGCCGCCAAGATCGGGATCGGGGTCGTAGTCGAGATTGATGGTGGCGTCGATCAGCACGCGGTTCCATTTGCCGGCGCCGAATTGCGCCACGTTGCGGTCGCGCCGCCGCATCGACGGATCAAGACCGGAGCCGAACGTCGACGGCATGATGATGATATCGTTCTCGCCGGCATTGACGCGAAACGCGATCGCCCAGTCGACCGCGGCGTAGTCGTGAATATCGATGTCGTCATCGACCACGGTGACGTGCTTGTAGCGAACGTGCGCAGCGGAAGAACCCCACAGCGCATTGGCGACCTGCTTGGCCTGATTGCGGTAGCTCTGCTTGATCTGCACCAAGGTGTTGACGCCGGCCTGCACCGGCGGGCACCACACGTCGGTGATTCCGGGCACGCCGGCGCGGTCGAGCACGTTCCAGGCCGTCGCTGCACGCATGATCGACGAGCACACGCCGTTCTCGGAAAAGCTGCCGGGCAGCGAGCCCTCGATGGTGCCGCGCAGAATCGGATCGGTGCGGTGGGTGATGGCGGTGACGCGGATCGTCGGCTTCGGCGAGCGGTCGCCGGCGACATAGCCGGTGAACTCGGCGAACGGGCCCTCCATGGTGTAGGTCGCCGGGTCGAGCTGCAGAAAACCCTCGATGACGATCTCAGCGCTCGCCGGCACATGCAGGTCGACGGTTTCGCATTTGACCAGTTCGACCGGGGCGCCGCGAATGGCGCCCATCACGTCGTATTCGCAGATGCCCTTGGGCACCGGCGCGCCGCCGACGAAACCGAGCGATGGCTCCCAGCCGAGCGCCACCGCGATCGGCATTTCGTCGTGGCCGGCCTGCTGCCAGGCGGTGACGTGATGGCCGATATGCTGGGCGCGCCACATCAAAATCGGAATCTTGTTCTTGCCGGCAACCATGCCGCGATAGATGCCGACATTCATCACGCCGTTATCCGGGTCTTTCGTCACCACGCCGCCATAGGTGAGGATGTAGCGGCCGCCGTCGACTCTGTTCCATTGCGGCACCGGGAATTCGTAGAGATCGACCGCGTCGCCCTCGACGATGTTCTCCTTCACCGGACCGGTCTTGACGATCTTCGGCGCGATAGCATCGTTGAGGATAGTGCGGCCGAACTTGACCAGCTCGCGAGGGTGGGTGTCCGCGGGCAGACCCAGCATCAAGGCGACGCGCCGCGCGCTTGAAAGCCCGCCGGTAAAGACCTGACGGCAGCGGCTGTTGGCGCCGTAATCGCGAATATTGTTGAACAGCAACGCCGGTCCGGTCCCCGGTCCTTGCGCGAGGCGCGCGATGGTGCCGAGTTCGACGTTCCAATCGACTTCGGCCTCGATGCGACGCAATTCGCCGGCGCCTTCGAGCGCCTGCACCCAGCCGCGCAAGTCGCCGAACGCTACCGGCCTTCGTTGCATAGTCATGAATTATTCCGGTGGAGTGAGCGGGGAGTCCTTCTGCGCTTTCACCGCGCGCAGTGTCAAGAAAGCGCCCGGCGAATGTGCATACCTGCCGACTGATAGTGTTTCCCGGGCGCAGCGCAGCATGGAGCGAAGCGGAATGACGCACTGCAGACCCAGCATCGTCACAGGCTCATGCATCCGATGCCGAGCCTGCAAAGGTCCCGGATCGGTGGTGCAGGGGACGGGAGTTACCCGCGCCGTCGATCGCGCTTAAGCCAAGCATCTGGCGCGCCGGTCGTCATGCCGGCGGGGACGATGCCCGGACCGCCTGCCAACGCAGTGTGTCGCTGCGCCCGCGGGAACCGCACTCGCTCCCTTTCGTGAGTACCCTCGGCCGAAAGGTCCCTTGATTCGTGAGCGAGATTGGTCTTTGTAACCTGTTTAGAGACAAAAGTCAAGGAAAAAGCGACCATTCGTTACGCTGCAGCAAAGGCGCCCGGCGTGTTACCGTCGCCGCGATCGGCGCGGAATGCGCCTTCAGCCGAGTCAGTATCCCCGGCAAAGCCGGGGCTTTAGATTCTGATTAGCCTGAACAGGATGAGCATCGCGAGACATGTGCCACGACCTATGGGACGCGTGCACCGGCACGTCCGCTGTTCCCAGTTAGCGACGTAATAGCGAGGATTCGCAACATCGCTAAGGGCCGAAATACCATCACCCAGATAGGTCCGTTCTTTCGGTGTGCGCCCACGGTCTGGACGATGAGATCGGTGAGCGCTGCGGCCGCTGCGGTCCTGCTATACCGACAGTACGGTCCGAGCGTGTATCCCCCGACACAACCAAGCGCATCAAAGATCGGCGACTGCGGTCGAGCCACGCGGAAGTCGCGGTCAGCAGCGCTCGCCTGCCCGGAAATATGGATTTTTGGCTTGCCTTTGATCGATCTTACTGCGCCTTAACGCCAGCCTTGCGGATCACTTTGCTCCACTTCTCGGTATAGTCAGCGATGAACTTGCCGAACCCGGTGGACGAGCTTGCAAACGGCTCGGCGCCCAAATCGGCGAGCCGCGCCTTGAAAGCCGGATCGGCAAGGGCGGCGTTGATTTGCCCATTGAGGATCGCAAGGATCTCCGCCGGCGTGTTCGTCGGGGCGCCAATCCCCACCCAACTGATCGCCTCGTAGCCCGGCACAAATTCTCCAATCGCCGGCACGTCAGGCAACACGCCCAATCGGGTGGCGGACGTTACTCCCAACGGCCGCAACTTGCCGGCCTTGATGTAGTCAATTGCCGAGGGAACGGGGACGAAGACGATGTCAACCCGGCCGCTCAAAAGATCAGGCAATGCAGGCCCTACGCCCCGATAGTGCACCGTGACCACATCAACACCCGCCATCACTTTGAACAGGGTACCGTAAAGGTCTGATCCGGTGCCCAGCCCCGCCGATACCATGTTCAACTTGCCCGGATTGGCTTTGGCGTAGGCAATGAATTCAGGCCCAGTCTTGGCGGGCAATGTGGGATTGACCACCATGATGAAGGCGGTGCGGGCGATGCTCGCGATCGGCGCGATGTCGCGGATGAAGTTGAAGCTAAGATCGGCGTAGAGCGTCCCATTCCAGGCGTTGGCGTCGCCAATTTGCAGCAGAGTGTAGCCATCCGGTCGCGCCCGCACCGCCTCTTCGGTCGCAATGTTGCCGGCGGCGCCGGGTCGGTTCTCCACCACAAATGGTCGACCGAGCCGTTCCGAGAGCCACGGGGCGATGAGCCTTGCCGTGATGTCCATGATGCCGCCGGGCGCGAACCCGACGAGGATTCGTACCGGTCGCGTGGGGTAGCTTTGCGCGCCGGCTATGCGCGGCATGAACGGCAGCGCGGCAGCGCCCGCGGCCAAGCACAGGATCTGTCTACGGGGAGGATCCATCCCGATACTCCTCGAAGTTCGAGCGCCACGCCAGAAACGCACTTTATCCACCAACACGTGTCAAGTTCTTGGAGCGCGCCGTCCGCGCATCGAGCAGCCCGCCGATTATTTGTAGATTGACTTTGCCTTCGCGATAACATCGGGAGGCGTGGCGGACATCTTCGCGATGAGATCCTCCGCCGCGGCGCCTGCGAGTGGAACGATGGGCAACTGCAGCTTCTGCATATCGTCACGGAAGGCGGGATCATTCATGGCGGCCGCGAATGCCGCGCGTATCACGGCCAGATGATCCGGAGGCACTCGTCTTGACATGATGAAAGGCCGGCCAACTTTGTCAATCGCGCCAGTAAGCAGATTGACAAGTTGTTTGATGTCCGCCGATTTGGCAAAGCTGCCTATATAGGGTGCCGTTTCCGGTATATCACGAGGACGCTGTTCGCTAAAGCGAACGAAAACGTGCGCCTTTCCATTCCGAAGCCACCGGGTTGGGACACTTGTGATTGAGCCGCAGTCGCCGTCGAGTTCGCCACGTTCAATCTCGATCACACGTTGTGCCTGCCCCGGATATCCTAAGACCAATTTGATTGGGGCATGGAAAACGTCGCGCAGCGTGGCGGCAGCCAGGTAGTTATCGCCGCCGTGTCCGGTGGCGCCCAGAATAAACTCTTTGCGGCTCATCATATCATCCCAGCTATGGACGCCGTTTGGACCGTAGCCGTAACAGACGAAAAAAGTCGAGCTGACGACACCGACCCAGTCGAACTTCGTGAAATCGACGTTGGCCTGGTTGGGCTCGACGATCGACAGGGTGATGAGGCCCGGATTGAAAATGGTCATCACTGTGCCGTCTTGGGGCGCAGTGGCATCGAGGTAACGCACCGCCGTCAAGCTGCCGGCTCCGGGCATGTTCTGGACGATTACGGTCGGCTTGCCCGGGATGTGGTCGCCGATATGCCTGGCGAGACTTCGCGCAACCATGTCGAGGGCGCCACCCGGGGTGGCGCCGACAACGATGGTCAATGTCTTGCCCTGATAAAAATCAGCTGCACCGGAAGCGACGGTGCCGGCGATCATACCCGACAACGCGAGGACGGCGCAGAGAAAGCCGCGAGTTGCGCTCATGAAGTATCCTCCCTGAATACGTCTCAGACGTGCGTTGTCGCGGCAAATTTACCTGCCGCCGAACTTCCTTACGGCGGCACATCCTCGGTGAACCATTCTGGTGGCAGTTCGATGCCACGCTTTTGATCGAGAGCCCGTTTGCAGGCGATGCCAGCAAGTACCGCGAATTGATAACCAAGCCCGTGATTGTTGATGAAACAGGTCACTTGGCGCGGTGAGGCGCGGCCTGGAATGCGTCGCCCCAGCAAGTCCGTCAGAGTCGGCAATGCGGCGACATCCAGACCCTCGGTCAGGGAGCCGCCCCGGCGATCGGAATCGTCGGGGCAGTTCAGGCCTGCGCTCACGACCGGTGTCGGATCGGAGTCATGGCTGTGAATGAAGACTTGATCCGCTGCCTTGATGATGCTGACCGGAATTTCATGCCAACGGATTGCACTGAAATGCAGGCCCGGCCGCAGCCAGCCTGGACTTAAACACCGGCGTCACACTGTTGGTCGCGCACATGATAACGTCGGCGCCATTCGCAACTTCATCGCTGCTGTCAACAGCGACGACATCGCAGCCGGTGCGTTCCCGCATCTTGGCGGCAAATGTCTCGCGGTGCTCGCGAGTTGGGCTGAAGCATTGCACTCTTTGTATTTGGCGAACGGCCGCAGCCGCCGACAGCTGAGTTTCCGCCTGATGGCCACAGCCAAGGAGACCGAGCGTTTGGGCATCTGCCCGAGCCAGATGCTTCATGGCGAGGCCGCTTGTCGCAGCAACACGCAGCAACTGCATGACGCCGTCGGGCAGAATCCCCAAGGCCTCTCCGGTCTTGGTCGAAAAGAGAAGAACGAGGCCAACATAACGCTTGTCCCGTGTGGCGGGAATCTTGACACGTCTGCGCGACCCCCCTTGGTAGGGCCAGGACAGGATCGTCGAGACGATACGCACCGCGCTGACACCGAGATGGGGCGCGACCGCACTCATGGTCCTGAAGTTATAGACCTGCTCCGGTCGCGCAGCCGGCACCATGGCGTCGGTTCGGGCAGGCGAAACGGCCCGCCCGGCCGCGAGCTCTTCGTACGCCGCTTCGAGTGCCGAGATGCAATCCTCCATTGACAGCAGCGCCGCAACGTCCTCGTTCGTCAGCAAGAGTGTCATGTCAGGTCAGTTCGACGACGTATTCGTGCGATTGCGTAGCGCAACGGCTTACGCGCCACTCGACGGGCGAGTCGTCCAGGGAATAGGCGACGCGGCTAATTTGAAGGAGCGGAGCGCCTTTGGTGAGAAGCAATAGCTTCGCGTCGGCCGGCGACGCAGCAACCGCACTGAGCCTCTCGACCACGCGCAGGATCAGAACGCGATACCGCTCCTCCAGGAGCGAATAGGTCGTTTCAGGGCGAAGCTCGCTAAGTAGATCTTCAAGGCCCGGAAACAGATCGCCCCGGACGGCGATGCGCTCTACGATCGTTGGCTTGGCGTTAAAACGACGGAGCTTTACGATACGAATGACCTCCGGCACGCCCTGCAGCATGTCTTGCTCGTCAGCCGACGCTTTGGCACGAGTGCAGGAAATGAAATCCGTAGTTGGAAATGTATTAGAGTCCGACTTCGGCTGGATTCGCATGAAGTAAAATGGTCGATGTCGTCTGGTGCCGTCGGCAACAAATGTTCCCTTGCCCTGTTGGCGCACGACAAGGTGTCGTACCACCAGTTCATCCAGCGCCTTGCGTATTGTTCCCTGATGAACGTCATATTCAGCGGCAAGCTTCATCTCGCTTGGCAGCACCTCTCCCGGGCCCCATTCTCCTTTTCGAAGCCGGTCGAACAGCATCTGTTTGACTTGGGCGTATAGCGGACTGAGCGTGGCTTGCCTGGAATTGCCCGCAGCGCCCGTCTTTGCCGTTTTGCCAATTGGCAAAGACAGCAATTTTCGATTGTGCGGGGCGGGCGTCTTCCGACTCGTTGCTGGATTTGCCACTGATGCAATGCCTCAGGCTGCGGCCTCCCTGCGGGCGCCGGCATTTGCGTCATCGGGACTCGCAGGGAGCCGTTGGCGGAGCCAATTAATCAGACCGCCGGCCAGAAAAACTTGCACTTGGCGAGGCTGAAAGTGAATGCTTCACTGCAATAAGGCGATCGCTCCCAATCTTGGCCAGCGTGAGGCTGAAGCCGCGCTTCATCGAGAGATACAAGTCCTGCACCGCGAGCCGGTCGCCCTGGGAAATGGCCTCATAATCGCCCGGCGCCTCAAAGGTCAGCGGCAAGACGCCGGCGTTCACCAAGTTCTGCCAGTGGATGCGAGCGAAGCTTTTTGCAACGACCATGACCAGACCCAGGTAACGCGGCGCAAGGGCCGCATGTTCGCGACTTGAGCCTTGGCCGTAATTGTCGCCCGCGACAATGGCGTGACCTCCGTTGGCTGCTCGCGCCCGCGCGACATAAGTTTCGTCAATAAGATCGAAGGACAGCTCCGCAATCTTCTGCACGTTACTGCGGTATTGCATTCCACGCGCACCGGCGGGGCTGATCGTGTCCGTCGAAAGGTTGTCGCCGACCTTAAGCAGGACGGGGACCTGGAAATTATCGGCGATCGGCACGATCGGCGGGAGTGCCGCGATGTTCGGGCCTCGCACGATCTTGACGCTCCGAGCTTCATCAACGTGCAATGGCGGTGGCGCGATCAGATCGTGCCGCACCAGCGCATCCGGCTCGTCGAAACGAATGTAATCGATTCCGATGCTGCGAGGATCGGTAATCTGACCGGTCAGGGCGGCCGCAGTTGCCGTTTCAGGGCTGCAAAGAAAAACGCTGTCGTCCTTGTTACCGGACCTGCCTGGGAAATTTCGCGGCGTTGTTCGCAACGAATTGCGGCCCGTAGCCGGCGCTTGACCCATGCCCATACAACCGTTGCAGCCGGCCTGATGCAGCCGGGCTCCCGCGAGAATAAGATCGTTCAGAAACCCGTCTCGCGACAGCATTGCAAGAATCTGTCGTGTGCTGGGATTGATATCGAAGGAGACGCCAGCAGCAATTCTACGGCCTTTGACCATGTGGGCCGAGATCGCGAAGTCACGGTAGCCGGGATTTGCGGAAGAACCGATATAGGACTGATAGACGGCCTCGCCCAGCGCCTCACGAACGGGAACTACATTATCGGGACTTGAAGGGCGAGCGATGAGCGGTTCCAATGTCGCCAGATCGATCTCTTCCCGTTCATCGTACTCGGCGCCTGGGTCAGCAGACATTTCGCGCCAATCGCCTTCACGTCCCTGCGCGCGCAAGAAGCGTCGCGTGACCTGATCGGACGGAAACACGGTAGTGGTCGCGCCCAACTCCGCGCCCATATTGGCGATGACATGCCGGTCCATCGCGGAGAGTGTGGCGACGCCATCACCATAATATTCGATAATGCGGTCGACCGCTCCGTCCACCTGGTGCCGGCGCAGCATTTCGAGGATAACGTCTTTCGCGCTCACCCAATCGGGCAAGCGACCAGTCAGATGTACACCCCATATCTTCGGCATGCGGACAGGCAGCGGCTCGCCGGCGAGCACCGCCGCAATTTCGATACTGCCGGCGCCGAGCGCCAGCATGCCTAGTGATCCAGCCGCGCAACTATGACTGTCGGAGCCAGCCAGCAGCGCGCCCGGCTTGCCGAAGCGCTCCATGTGCACGGGATGACTGATGCCGTTACCGGGAGGGCTGTACCAGATGCCGAAGCGTCGGGCTGCAGTCTGCAGGAAGAGGTGATCGTCGGGATTCTTGTAATCGGTCTGCAGCAGGTTGTGATCGACATATTGCACCGCTACATCGACTCGAACGCGTTCGAGGTCGATCGCTTCAAGGGCGAGCATCGTCACCGTGCCTAGCGCGTCCTGCAGAAGCACCTGATCGACGCGCAACGTGATCTCGTCACCGACCTCAAGGGCACCCTCAACGATATGATCGATGAGAAGTTTTCTTGATAGATTCATCGGGTATATGTGCGGCGAGCGGCTCATAGCTCCCCCTCGCAGGATACGAGCGCCAATTCCGACAGCCGAATTTCAGCGAGGCCCGGCATTACTCCAGTCCCCCGACAAGACCGAACACGTGGCGCTTGCGAAGGCCGCGCCGCATCAGTTCGAGATCAATGACCTGATGATCGTCGACATCGAGATTCACATTGTTTCCGAACGTAGTCACATACCACTCGTGCGACGTACTGTCCTTGGCCTGAAAAATTAGATCGCCAACGTCGAACTTCGCTACAACGTTAAGGATCAGGTCCCACTTGTTGGCATCAACCCCTTCGGTGAGCCCCTCTGCTTGCAGCAGCACCTTCCAGGCGCCGGCTTCCCGATAGGCCTCGATCTGCCGAAACACATAGCTTTGGCTGCGGGTCCAATCCGCAAAGCCTTTTTGACCAGTTTCCGCGACCACCTTCAGGCCGGCGCGTTGGGCCATGCGGATGAGCTTGCACTTGTCGTCCAAAGACATGATGACCTGCGCGCTTGACACCTCGACAGCGTCCGCGCCGAACTCTTTGACCGTCTGATAGAAACGTTCGGAGACACCTTGAATTACCGCCGCTTCGCTGACGTCGCCCGCAAAGAAGACGCGGATGCCGGCTGCCTTCAAGGCCGCGATCTTGCGACGGATAAAATCCGCCCGTTGCAGGCGATAGGCGCCGATCGCTATCTTAAAGTAGTCAATGTAATCGCCCGACGCGTCGAGAAGATCGGTCAGGCGATTCAATCCCATTCCGCGATCGGCGACGATCGTCAGGCCGGTCTCGCGCGGCTTGTCCGGTCGCGGGGCCAGGCGAATAAACGGGAAGGCCAGATCGTCACTGCCAGATCGCGCCATGTGCCACTTCCCCGTGCATCTATATTAGATATAAGACATCATTTGTCTAACCGTGGTCAAGTGGATTCGGCGACAGCGAGACGCCGGCGCAATGACGGATCGGCTATCCAGTTGCACACGAACGACCAATCATCGGCGGTCCGGAAAGGAATTGCGACCTAGCAAAATCGAACGCTCAACCCAGCCGCGCAGCTATTTCTTGATTGCGCTCGGCGGCTTGCCAAAGGCCTTGCGGATCGGGAGCAGCAGATTGCGGATGCACCCGGTTTGGGTCGTGACCGACCGATTGTCCGTGTCAGTGCCATGTCGGCTTATCCTCCGATCGTCGACATGCCAGTCGAAAGCGCTGACCGACGAAGCTTGCCAATGCTGTCAGCGCGCGCGCTCGCCGTTTCCGTGTCGAGCCACGTTCCCGCCGACACGACGGCACGGATGAATCGGCGCTCGATCGGGCTCCGCCGTATCGGGAAGTCCGGAGGATCAGCCTACCGACCGCAAGCCCGCGATTGCGGCGCGCGACCCCTCCTCATTCCTCGCTCTTAGGACAGGAAGGTTCAGCGGCAGCTCATGCTTTCCTGCAGCTCTCCGCAAGCCGCTTTCCTTGCCCTGACACAGAATCCCTTGCGTCACCTGCATCTCTTGCGTCACCTGCGCTCTTGTCGCGTTGACGCCAAATTAGGCCCATGAAATACTGCAAATATTGTGGTGTGGCGCGATTGGCGCTGCCCCGCAAACAGCAGAAATCGCGGCGGTCGTCGACCGCGGTCGGCGACACTTAAAAAATCAATCGGGAGGAACGACGATGGCTAGCAAATTCGCGCGTGCGGGCTCTATGGCGACGGCCGGCTTGGCCATGGCCGTCGGGATCGCTACGGCACCGACGGCGCAGGCGGCCGAATACACCATGAAATTCGCTCTGCTGACGATCAACGACGCCCAGCATCACTTTGCCGATGCGGCGGCCAAGGCGATCGAGAAGGCGACCAACGGCCGGATCGAGGTCAAGGTGTTTCCCCGCGGCCAGCTCGGTTCGGCCTCCGCCGAGGTTCAGGGACTGCAGCTCGGCACCATCGAGGCCTTCGAGGCCCCGGTCGATTTCTTCGTCGGCGTCGATCCGCGCGCCGGCGTGTTCAGCATCCCGTTCCTGTTCCACGGCCTGAAACAGTGCAACGAGGTGATGCAGGACAAGAAGGTCTACGACAGCGCGCTCAACCTGCTCGACAGCCATGGCATCGTCGGCGGCATGGTCGCGGGCCAGGCGGTCGGCTACTACATCGCCCGCGAGCCGTTGCGGCAGCTGTCCGACTTCAAGGGCAAGAAGATGCGCGTCAACGCCACCGACGCCGAGCGGCTGCGGATGAAGCTGCTCGGCGCCACCGCCATCCCGATGGGCCTGGCGGAGATGGTCACCTCGCTGCAGAACGGCACCATCGACGGCACCATGAGCGGCATGACCATCCATGTGAATTTCCACCTCGAAAGCGTGTCCAAGGTTCTGCTCAAAACCGACGACACCATGCTGGTCAGCTACACGGGCATCAGCAAGAAATGGCTCGACACGCTGCCGCCCGACCTGCGCAAGACCGTCGTGCAGACAATGCGCGGCATGCAGCCGCAATTCATCGCGTTCGCCAACGAGGACGACGAGGTCCTGACCAAGAAATGGCTCGCGCTCGGCGGCTCTTTCATCACCTGGTCGAAGGCCGATATGACGAAGTTTCACCAACTGATCGACGGTGTCGGCGACGTTGTCACCCGCCAGAATCCGGAGCTGCACGCTTACTACGAGACGGTGAAGGGGATCAGCAGCCGGTATCATTAGAGCGTGTTCCAATCGAATTGAATCGCACCTCTCCACTCGTCATTGCCGGGCTTGACCCGGCAATCCATGCCGCCAAGAAGCTCCAGCGAGCTCACTCGAGGCGAGTCAGCATGGATGCGCGGGTCAAGCCCGCGCATGACGAGGTAAGGAGTGTTTCGACGTGAATGGAATCCGCTCTCGCCTTCTGATCGCATGCGCGCGGCCCCGGCCCGGCTGAGGGCGAGACGAGCTTTGCAGGAAACGATCCGATGAGCGCCGACGATCGGGATCAGCCTGATGGGGATCAGTTCTGGGCAAGGAACGCGAAGCTTGCCGATGTGGTCTTCGTGCGGATTCCATACATCCTCACCGGAACGCTGTTCTTCATTGCCGTTGCGATCAATTTCGCCAATGTCATCGCCCGTTATTTTTTCCTGGAAGCCATCTACTGGGCCGAGGATGTCCTGGTCTATCTGATGGTCTGGGGCGTGATGCTGGCGGCGGCATCGATCACCTATCAGGGGCTCCACATCAAAATGGATCTGCTTTCGGCCTCGTTTCGCTCCCCATTCAAGGAGATCGTCAACGCGTTCGTCGCCGCGTTCATGATTCTCGCGACGCTCTACGTCATCATACAGTCCACCACCGTCGTCAGCCTCTATGTGCACAACGGCGAGGTCGGCATTACGGCGGGCATCCCGCTGGTGATTCCGCATCTGGCGATCCCGGTCGGTTTCGGGCTGATGGCGGCCGCGGTCGCGGTCCGGCTGCGCAGCTACATCACCGGTCGATTCGAATGATGCGACATCCGGCCGATCGCTTCATTTCTGCGTCGTCCCCGCAAAAGCGGGGACCCCTAACCACGGCTGTGCAAATTCTGCTCCAGCAGTGGATATGGATTCCCGCCTTCGCTGGAATGACGGCGAACCAATCATCCGGATCCGGTATGAGGCCCCCGCGCCAGAAGCAGGCATCGAGCCAGTCGCATCCGAGCGCCGGGGCGGTCCGCTCCCCCACAGCCGCCTCGAGCAGGTGACGCATGCTCTGGCTCTTGGGTGTGCTGCCGGTGGTGCTGTTGGCACTGGGCGTGCCGATCTTCCTCGTCCTGCTGGGGACCTCGGAAGTCGCGCTTTTGCTCATGAGCATGCCGTCGACGGTGATCCATCAGGTGACCTTCGACGCCCTGGCGAAGTGGCCGCTCTTGGCGGTGCCGTTCTTCATCTTTGCCGGCGATCTGATGGCCAAAGGCGGGATTTCGGTACGGCTGTTGCGTTGGGTCACTTCCATGGTGGGTACCGTGCGCGGCAGCCTGCCGATGACCTCGCTCGGCCTTGCCGCCCTGTTCGGCGCCATCTCCGGGGCAACCTCCGCCGGCGTCGCCGCGGTCGGTTCGCTGACCTATCCGCAGATGCGCAAGGCCGGCTACAGCGAGCAGTTCGCCGGCGGACTGGTGACGGCCGAGAACGCGCTCGACAACCTGATTCCGCCTTCGCTGGGCTTCATCATCTACGGCATCGCCACCGAGACCTCGGTGGTGCGTTTGTTCGCCGCCGGCATCATCCCCGGCCTCCTGATGGCGGCCCTTTATGCCGGCTACATTTCCTATTACGCCCGCCGCCACGACATCCGGGAATCGCAAAGATTTTCGTTTTCCGAATTTCTCCGCGCCAGCCGCGACGGCCTATGGGCCGTTGGCGCCATGGTGATCATCCTCGGCGGCATCTATTCCGGCATTTTCTCGCCGACCGAGGCCGCGGGCGTGGCCTGCGTCTATGCCATCGTGGTGACCCGTTTCGTCTACCGCGAGGTTTCGTTGCGGCAAGTGTTCGAGGCCGGCGCGCGGACCATGGTGCTGACCGCGCTGATCTTTCTCATCGTCGCCGCCGCGACGCTTTACGCCTGGCTGCTGACGATCAGCGGCGTGGCGCCGGCAGCGGCAGCCTTCCTGCTCGGCTTGCATTCGCCACCGTGGATGACCCTTCTGATCATCAATGTGTTCCTGCTTCTGGTCGGATGCGTGCTCGACACGGCGACCTCACTGTTGGTGCTCGGCCCGCTTCTGTTACCCGTCGCACTTGCGATCGGCGTCGATCCGATCCATTTCGGCGTGATCGTGGTGATGAATCTGACCATCGGCACCTTCACCCCGCCGTTCGGCATCAACATTTTTGTGTTTCAAGCGCTGTTCAAGGTGTCGACGAGGACCCTCTATCCGGGCCTGCTGCCGTTCATCGCGCTCGCCATCGTGGCGCTGATGCTGGTGACCTATATTCCGCCGCTGTCGATGTTTTTGGTGCGGTTCTTATGAGGGGATTCCGCCGCGAGTCCCACGCCGTAGCGTTGCATCGGATTCCGCCCTCACCCCCTGCCGATGAATGATCTCATGTGGTTAGGCAGGATTGTCTTCGCGCCCTCCGCGGCGCCGCGTTCAGACCAGTCAAGGATATTGCTGGCTGCTACCGCCCCAACGCCCGCGTCGTGTCGTCGAACAGTTCGTCGACCGCAAGCCGGCGCGGGATCAGCTTTTGCTGGTGGCAGAAGCTGATGATAATTTCCAGGATGGGCCGGCAGGCTTCGACGCCGAAGCGGTACGGATCGAGTTCGCCGCTATTGGGCAATCCCGCGGCCTTCTTGGCCTCGCGCAACTGGCGGAACACGTCGGCGACCAATTCGGGCCGCGACCGCGACAGTTGCTCGCGGACCACCAGCATGTGATTGATGGGAATGCCGTGATGGCGTTCGGCCCACCTTTTCGCGACGGCATCCGGATCTGGAATGAGGTGTTTGAGACGCGGATCGGGCAGCTTGTCGCCGACGATCGCGGCGTCGATCTCGCCGTCGAGCAGCATCTGCACCAGTTCCTTGCCGGGCGGCGCGCGCTTGACGATGTCGGGATCATGATACTCGGCGACGTGCGGATCCTCGAACGTGATCCATTCGACCTTGTTGATGTCGACGCCGTAATCGCTCGCCAGGATGCCGCGCACCCAGGTGCCGGTGGTCACGGTGTAGGCGCGCACGCCGACGCGTTTGCCGTTAAGATCGGTGGGCTTGAGGACGCCCCGCTCGCCGTTGTAGGCGATGGTGTGGTGCTGGCCGCGGCTGACCACTACGGACGGCACCAGCACATAGGGCTTGCCGAAGGTCTTGGCCTGCAGATAGGTGACGATGGCCAATTCGGCGACGTCGTATTTGGCGTCGCGCACCACCTGCTTGAACAGGTTGTTGGCGGCCTTGACCTCGACGAAATCGAAATCGACCAGGTCGGAATGAACGGCGCCGCTCTTGAGCGGTGTGGTGTTGGGGTAATTGCCCAACATCGTGTGGAGAGTGACTTTGCCTGAAGCCGCCATGAGCGTGATCCTTCGTCAGCGGGCAAGAACGGGATAGAGCCCAAGCGCGGTCTTGCCGAAAATCCAATCCTGATCCGATTCCTTGGCGAAGGAAAACGCCCGCCGCGCCGCGCCGAGGATCTCGGCCATGGTACCGACAGAATTCGGAAAGTTCGAGCCCCAGGCAATCCGCGAGGCACCGAACGTATCGATGATCTTGCCGAAGAACGTTTCCGGAGTCCCTTTGCCCCAGCTCTTCGGCGACACGTTGACCGGCGTGATCTTCAAATACACTTGCTGGTACTTGGCGAGCGACAGGAATTCGTCCGCCGCCCGATAGGGCGGGCCGTCCTCGAACGGCGTGCGCGACAGGTGGTCGAGAATCATCGTGACCTTGGGAAACCGATCCATGACCTGGCGCAGGAGCGCAATGCCCTCACCCCGCATCTGCACGCAGACCGGAATGTTCTTTGCCGCCGCGTGCTCCCAGAACGGGTAAGTTTTCGGGTCCGCAAACCACATCGCCTGATCCGGCATGGTCGAGCCGGTGGTGAACAGCCGCATGCCGGTGCAGAAGCGGCCGAGCCAGTAATCGAAGGTCTTGATCGCGTCGGGCGCCATCACGTCGATCGAATAGACGCCGGTGAAGCGCGACGGCACTGCCGCCACCGCGTCCGCGACGTAGCTGTTGTCGTAGCCGTAGGCGGTCGAGGAGTGCACGATCGCCGCCTTGTCGACATGGGCTTCGTCCATGGCCGCGAGCAGCATCTCGTAGGTGGTCGGCCGCTTGGTCGACCAGATCGATTGCGTGCCGCCGAGCGGCGCCAGCGGATAGCGCTTGGTGTCGGGCGAGACGATGTGAGGATGAATATCGATGACCGGCATGCGCGTTCACTCTCGTTGGCAATTGCACGAAGATTCAAGGATCGATGGCGACGAACACCTGGTCGAGCTGCGGCCGCGACGGGATCAGCTCCTGCTGCAGGCTGTAGCTGACCAGAGCCTCGATGCTGGCCCGGTTCGCCGTCATGCCATAGGGCAAAGGATCGCTCATCAGCGAGAGGAAGCGACGATAGCGCTTGTCCTCGGCGGCCTCGCCCTCGCCGCGCCTGAGCGCCTCGAGATAGGGCGCCTTGGCGGCGACAAAGCAATTCATCAGCGCGCGCGGCAGCCAGGGATAGCGCACGATGTGCTCGTCCTTGACGACGATGAGGCCGTGGATCGGATAAATTCCGGTGCGGCGAAACCAGTCGGCCTCGACCTGATCCACGTTAGCGATCAATTCGGGATAGGTATCGGCCGTTGTCGCCGTTGCCGCCGCCGCGGTACTAGCCGTGTCCCAGCCGCTGATCGGCGGGCCGGCGCGGCCGACGCCCGCCGGTCCGGTGAAGCCGGCCTCAATCTCGCCCGAGGCCATCATGCTCTGCAACGACTTTCCGGGCGGGGCGTGCACCACGTTCGGCGGCAGCTTGAGCGTCGTCACGTGCTCTTCGTCGTCCACGACCCAGCTCACCTTGGACGAATCGAGACCGTATTCATTGACGAAAATGCCGCGCGTCCACACCCCGGTAGTGACCGAATAGGCGCGGACTCCGACTTTCTTGCCTTCGAGATCCTTGGGCGTCCTGATATCGGCGTCGGCCCGCACCACGAAGCCGCCGTGATGGAAGCGGCGCATCAGGAAGATCGGCAGCGCGATATAGGGCGCGCCGCGGGCGCGCGCGATCATGTAGGTGGTCGGCGCCATCTCGCAGATATCGAATTCAAGGTCGCGCACCATGCGCCGGAACGCGCCGATGATGGGCGAGACCTCGACCAAGTCGGAATCGACGCCTTCGAGCGGAACCTGCCGCGCCTTGATGCCTCGGGTGTGGCCGTAAGTTCCGATCGCGATCTTAAGCCGCGGCTGCGCCGCCATATGATCCTCCGGGTGAATTCAGCGTCCTGATTTCAAGTGCGGGGTCCGCGGGATGCCACGGCGGACCGGCTCGCATTATTGCTTCGGAATGCCGGCCTTCGCGATCACGTTGCGCCATTTGACGATGTCGGCCGCGATGCGATCGTGCATTTCTTGCGGCGTGCTGCCGCGCGCCTCGATGCCGAGCGTCTTGGCCTTGTCCTGGATGTCCGGCGATGCCAGTGCTTCCCTGATGTTCTTTGAGAGCAGATTCACCACGTCCGCGGGCACGCCGGCGCGGGCGCCGATGCCGTTCCAACTGGTGACGACGTAGCTCGGATAGCCCTCCTCCTTGACGGTCGCCACGTCCGGCAGCAGCGGATCGCGCTTGTCTGCGGAGGTGGCGATGACGCGAATCTTGCCGGGGCCGATCATACCGTGCAGCGCGGCGTAGAAGTCAAACCCCATGTCGACATCGCCGCGCAACAGCGCCGTCACCAGATCGGGCGTGGTGCGGTAAGCGATGATGGTGAACTTGGCGCCGGTCACCTGTTCGAACAGGTGCGCCGAGAGGTTCTGCGTTGAGCCGGGATTAATGGCGCCAAGATTGAGCTTGCCGGGATTCTCGCGTGCCGCCTCGATAATGTCCTTGACGGACTTGTAGGGAGAGCGATCGGGGACTGCGAGCAGCATCTCGAAGCTGGCGGCGACCGAAATCTGGGTAAAGTCGGTCAGCACATTGAAGGGCAGCTTGTTGAACAGCGACATGCCGATCGCCTGACCGTTGCCCATTTCGCCAAGGACATAACCATCGGGTGGCGCGCGAAGCACTTCGGTCATGGCGACGATGCCGCCGGCGCCGGGACGGTTCTCGATGACGAAGCGCTGATGCAATTGCCTGTCGAGCTTGTCCGCAAGGAGCCGCATGGTGAGGTCGCCGACGCCGCCGGGGCCGTATGGCACAATGAGGCGGACCGGCTTGGCGGGATAGGATGCGGCAGACGCCGACCGCATGCTTGTGCCCGCAACCATGAGCGCCGCCAGGCACAAGGTTCCGACGCCCAGGCGACGCCATGATCGCCAAGGGCTGGAGTTTCGACGTTTGCGGGGCTGCGAACGCATTTGGCTTCTCCCTTCGCGGCGTTGTTTCGGTTGGCCGCTGCCGGCCTGATCGTCACGCCGACGACGCCTTATCGGTGATCGCAATCCGTGGCACCCCTGCCGGCGAATTGCCAATTGAAAGGCCGCGCCCGGCGATAAGATTTTGCCATATTGACTGGTTCGGGCGAGGTCGGAAAGCGCGATGCGGGGAAAACTCGCGAGCGGCTGATGCCGTGCGACGACGGCATAGGGATCAGGAAACAGCAGTTCTTCGCCCTTCCCTGCTGCAATGCGCCAGCGTAGCTGCCGACGCCGCGGACGCTTGCTCGTCGTCACGCGGCCTTGCGCGCCGCCGGCTCACGATTTTCCAGCACCATTGTTGCCGCCGCGGTGTTGGAAATCGGAATGTGATAATTGCGGTGCACTTGCGTCACGGCGCCGGTCAGCGCGCCGCGCATGGCCATCCAATTGAGGAACTCGACGCCCTGCGCGCCGGCCTCTTCGACGAAATCATGGATCGAATAGCGGGTCAGCACTTGCGGCTCGTTGACCAGCTTGTCCATGCAAAGCTGGTCGAACTCCTTGTTGATGAAGCCCGCCCGCTTGCCGTCGAGCTGGTGCGACAGCCCGCCGGTGCCGACGACCATGACGCGCAAATCCTGCTGATAGGTCTCGATGGCCCGCCCGAGCGAACGGCCCAGCGCGAGGCAGCGCTTAAGCGACGGCAAGGGATGCTGCACCGTATTGATCGAAATCGGCACGATCCGGATATTCTGCCATTTCTGGCCAGGCCACATCAGCGCCATTGGGATGGTCACGGCATGGTCCACCAGCATGTCCTGGCACATGGTGATGTCGAACTCGTCGGCGACCAGCGTGTTGATGACGTGCCACGACAGAGCGGGATCGCCGGCGAGCGAGCGCGACACCGGAATGCCCCAGCCTTCGTCCTCGTTGCAATATTCCTTCGCCGCTCCCACTGCGAAGGTCGGCAGCTTGTCGAGGAAGAAATTCAGCCCGTGGTCGTTGTAGAACACGACCGCGACATTGGGCTTCTCGCGCGCCAGCCAATAATGCACGTAATCAAAGCCGCGGAAGAACGGCTTCCAGTACGGATCGTTCTGCTTGCCTTCGGCGATCGCCTTGCCGATCGAGGGAACATGCGTGGTTGCAACTCCACCGATGATTCTGGCCATGATTACCTCCCTGCCGCGGCGAGCTTTGCCTTGAATTCATCGACGCTCGTCCCGGTCTGCTGGGCGCCGATATCCTGGACGTTGAGACCGAAAATGCCGGCGAGCTTGGCGAGGTAATAGACGTTGCCGCCGGCTTCGATCATGCGCAGCACGTTGCGGCTCTTCACCGCCGCGCGCTGCGCGTCGTTCAGGCCGAACTTCGCGCAATAGGCGTCCTCGTCTTTGACAAACGCTGCGCGGTTGTCGGCGCTGTTGAAGGAAAAGCACATGCGATTGAGCGCCAAACCCTTTTGCGCCTGATCGCCATCAAACATGATGGTGCCGGGTATGTCCTGTCTCATCGTGTGCTCCCTAAAAGGCTTCGCGATTGAGTGTGAAATCGTCCGGCGGCGACGGCCCCCAGAGATAGAACGAATCCTCCGGTGCGTGGTTGCCGGCCTGCCAGCCGCTCGCCGCCGGGATGTAGTCGATGTCGCAGGAATACTCGGCGTAGCTGCCCCACGGATCCTGCATGTAGTGGAAATAGTTCGAGCCCAGGACATGGCGGCCGAGGCCCCAGCCCTTGATATAGCCTTTGCCCGCCATGTGCATGGCGCCGAGACCGATATCGTCGATGCCGCTCATGTCCCAACTGCAGTGATGGAGCCCCGGGCGTCGGCGACTCGGCGAAAGCCAGGATGTGATGATCGCTGCCGTGGATGGCGTGCATGAAGGCGACGCGGTCGGAGCGGTCCGACAGACCGAAGCCCGACGATCGTCGAATAAAAACTCGATGCGTCGATCGATATCGGGCGTGAAGACCAGCACGTGCGACAGCCGTCGCGGCCGCACCGCCGGCGCCTTCGACCGTACCGGTGCGCCCGCTACGCCATCGGGCGACGACGACCAGCTGCCCGGAATCTTGTGATCGGGCGAGTCTTGGCGGCGACCTTGATCTCGACCAGGAGGCCCGACGGGTCGCGGCACCAGAAACCGTTGCTCTCAAAACCCCGCGGAGCGTCGAGCAGTTCGACGCCGCGAGCCTCCGCGCGTTCCTGAATATAGGGAAGATCGCCGGCATAGCAGCCGAACGATATGATGGTGCAGCCTCTTGCGCTTGCCTTCGACCACCAACCCCCATTGCTGATCATGACCGAACGTCTTCAGGCCGATCCCGCCGCGTCGCGGCCGAGCATCGAGCCCGAACTCCGAATAGAACCGCTGCGCGGCGGAGAGGTCCGGCACGGCGAGCACGAAATGATCGAGCGAGTGAACTCCAAGACCCGTGCCGGTTGCCGGCATGAATGCCCTCTATTCGCTGTCACGCTCGCCTGCCCTCACACGGTTGCCGGCGCCACGTCCGGCGCGGACCCGCAGCGCCTCCTTGGCAGCGTCCTTGAACGGCTGATCGGGCGGCAGGATCACCGAGGCCGAGCGCACCTTCTGGTGGGCGATATCGACGCCGGGCGGCACGATGCCTTTCTCCGACCAGTTCCCGCGCGGCGCGCATCAGCCGGTGCCGCGCCATGATGATGCCGTTGTCGGTCGAGACCAGATTTTCCTTGGTGCGGTCGACGATCGGCCCCATGCTTTCCTGCAGCGAGCCGTCCTGGATCGCGATGCCCTCGATGCCGCTGTAGCTGTCGCCGCGCCGCTGCGCGGCGCGGTCCATCAGATAATCGTTGTCCTTGTTGGCGACCGGCCGGTAGGTGCCCGGTATGTACCTTGCAGTGGATACCCTTGCCGTCCCCCATCGCGTGGCGCTCCGCGTCAGTGATGTCGCGCGTCGGATGGTAGTCGTAGCTCCAGGCCCAGCAATTATCGTCGTCGATCGGAATCCAGAAATGGCCGTGGACGGTGTGGTCGCCGCGCGGCGCGATCATGGTGAAGGACGGCAGCACGTACTGGGTGATACGCCAGTAATAATTGCCGTCCTCGGCATTGCGGCGGGCGCCGATATAGAGGCCGCCCGCGCTTTCCACGACCTCGAACACCGGCCGCGCGTCCTGCAGATTGTACTGGTTGCCCTTGGCGCCCTTGAACAGCGGGTCGGAGTCGATATCGCCGCGATGCAGGAACGAGACGTGGCTGGAATCGATGCCGCCTTCCATCGCCTGCAGCCAATTGCACTCCTGCGAGCCGCTTGGAGACGAAGCGCTGCTCGGCGGGACCAGCGCGAACTCCCATTCCGGCAACGGCGGCTTGCGCTCCGGCGGACCCATATAGGTCCACAGCACGCCGCCGCGCTCGACCAGCGGATAGGACTGCAGCTTGATCTTCTTGGCGAAGCCGCTTTCCTCGGGCTCCGACGGCACCTCGATGCATTGGCCGGTCAACGTCGAATTTCCAGCCGTGATACGGACAGCGCAGCCCGCACTCCTCGTTGCGGCCGAACCACAGCGAAGCGCCGCGATGCGCGACAGAACTCGTCGATCAGCCCATAACGTCCCTCGGCTGTCGCGGAAGGCGACGAGGCGCTCCGACAGCAGCTTGACGCGTACCGGCGGACAATCGTTCTCGGCAGCTCCTCGGCCAGCAGGACCGGCAGTCCAGTAGCAGCGGAACAGGCGGCCCATCGGCGTTCCGGGGCCGGTCCGCGTCAGCAAGTCGTTCTGTTCCCGTCTGAGCATATCCACCTCCCGCCAAATCAGTTTCTCTTGCAACAAACTCCTCGGCGAGGCGGGCATTTTGATTTGGGTCAAGTCGCGCGCGGATGCATGGCAGCTCCGCGGCGGGTGCCGTCGTGGCCGATGGGCACGCGAACCAGCCCTTTCGCGCGCGCGGTCGCGTCTTGCGATTTGATCAAGATCAAGGCCTGACCGCGGCCGCCAAAAGCAGCGTTGTCACGCTTGCAATGATCAACGAATGTCCGTGGATTTCTGGTCGCAGGTGGCGGCGCGATTGCGGGGGTAAGCGCGCCGTATGTAATTGATATCGCCGCAGCCAAATTGTGCCCGTAAAAGCTCGCGCTCGAATCGCCCCTCTGCGAGCGCATGCCTGATCCGACAAAATAAAATTTCTCGCCCACGCGGGTCGGCACTATGTAGTTTCATTTGCAACAAAGATTGGCTCTGCTTGCCCCCCGTCAAGCAGCCAATGGATTTGCTTTGGGCAATCCACTCAGCGGACGGGGGGAGCATGAGCGTCGAGGCATCGGCTCGGCTGAATAGCTTTACGTCACCGGCTCCGCCGTCTGGCGGGCAGAGCCTGAGCCATGAACATCCAACCGGCTGGCGGCGCTATCTTTTTTCGACCAATCACAAAGACATCGGCACGATGTACTTGGCGTTCTCCATGGTGGCAGGCGTCATCGGCGGACTTCTGTCCGTCGCGATGCGGCTCGAATTGCAGCAGCCCGGCATGCAGATTTTTGCCAGCGCGCAGATGTTTAACGTCTTTGTCACGGCGCATGGACTGATCATGGTGTTTTTCATGGTCATGCCGGCGCTGATCGGCGGCTTCGGCAATTGGATGGTGCCGCTCATGATCGGCGCGCCCGACATGGCGTTCCCGCGCATGAACAACATTTCGTTCTGGCTGTTGCCGGCGTCGATATCGCTGCTCGTCATCTCGTTGTTCGTCCCTGGCGAGCCGGGGTCGAACGGTGCCGGAACCGGCTGGGTGGTCTATCCGCCGCTGTCGACCTCCGGCCATCCCGGCCCGGCGGTGGATTTCGCCATCCTCTCGCTGCACTTCGCCGGCGCCTCGTCGATCCTCGGCGCCATCAATTTCATCACCACCATCTTCAACATGCGCGCGCCCGGCATGACCATGCACAAAATGCCGCTGTTCGTGTGGTCGATCCTGGTGACGGTGTTCCTCTTGCTGCTGGCGCTGCCGGTGCTCGCCGGCGCCATCACCATGCTGCTCACTGACAGGAATTTCGGCACCACCTTCTTCGATCCGCGGGGCGGCGGCGATCCGATCCTGTTCCAGCACCTGTTCTGGTTCTTCGGCCATCCGGAAGTCTACATCCTGATCCTGCCGGGCTTCGGCATGGTCAGCCAGATCGTGGCGACGTTCTCGAAGAAGCCGGTGTTCGGCTATCTCGGCATGGCCTACGCGATGGTGGCGATCGGCGGCGTCGGCTTCGTGGTGTGGGCGCACCACATGTACAATGTCGGCATGTCGGCCTCCGTGCAGGCCTATTTCATCGCCGCCACCATGGTGATCGCGGTGCCGACCGGGGTGAAGATCTTCTCCTGGATCGCCACGATGTGGGGCGGCTCGATCGAGTTCAAGACGCCGATGCTGTGGGCGATCGGCTTCATCTTCCTGTTCACCATCGGCGGCGTCACCGGCGTCGTGCTCGCCAATGCCGGCATCGACCGCGAGCTGCACGGCACCTATTACGTGGTGGCGCATTTCCACTACGTGCTCTCGCTCGGCGCCGTGTTCGCCATCTTCGGCGGCTGGTATTACTGGTTCCCGAAGATGACCGGCTACATGTACAACGAGACGCTCGGCAAGCTGCACTTCTGGATCACGTTTATCGGCGTCAACATCATCTTCTTCCCGCAGCACTTCCTCGGCCTTGCCGGCATGCCGCGCCGCTATGTCGATTATCCCGACGCGTTCGCCGGGTGGAATTTCGTCTCCTCGATCGGCTCGTACATTTCCGGCTTCGGCACGCTGGTGTTCTTCTACTGCATGTGGCAAGCCTTCGTCCGCAAGGAGCGGGCGGCCGCCAACCCGTGGGGACCCGGCGCCACCACTCTGGAATGGACGCTGCCGTCGCCGCCGCCCTTCCACCAATACGAGACGCTGCCACTGATCAGATGAGGCGCGGGCACGCTTTCGAACCGTAATCGGTTGTGCCGCGTGGCAGAGACACCTCGATGATCCCCGCCCGCGCGCATCCCGACCATCCGCTACCTGATTTGGCCCATTGCGTGCTCTGTACGCCGGCAGCAAGGCTGTCGGCGAGGCGCCGCGCGCCAGCGTGTCATGCGCCGCTGTGCACCGTCAGCCGCGAAAATTGCATATCCCAAGTAACGATCGGGCTAAATTTCTTGACAGAAAATCCTTAGCTCCATAGTCGCTGTCGCAATTGTAATAATTGGCGGCAGAGCCGCAGGGGGAAGGCTCTATGACCGCGCTTGAATTATCCCCGCCGGCAAGGGTTTCGCGGTCATTCGCCGACGTTTGGCTGATCACGCTCGGCCACACGCTGACGCACTGGTATCCGGCAACGTTCTACCTGCTGCTGCCGCTCATCGGCAACGAACTCGGCTTAAGCTATGGCGAGATCGGTTCGATCCTGACCTGCCAGTTCGTCTGCGGCTCGCTGTCCAACGTGCCGGGTGGAATCCTGGTCGATTCGATCCCGCGCAAAGGGCTGTTGATGGCGTTTGCGCTGTGCTGGGTCGGCGCGCCCTACCTGTTGATGGGGTTGACTCATTCCTACTGGACGCTGCTCGCCTGCGCCGGCCTGGTCGGCATCGGCAACAATCTGTGGCACCCGACCGCGATCCCGCTGCTCGCCCACTATTATCCGCAGCGCAAGGGGCTCGTGGTTTCGCTGCACGGCATGGGCGGCAATGTCGGCGACGCGCTGGCGCCGCTTGCCGCGGGCTTTCTGCTCGCCAGCATGAACTGGCGCCATGTCGTCATCGTCAATATCGTTCCCGGCGTAGCGATGGCCTGCGTCATCCTGTTCTTCGTCGGCGGGCTGACGCTCGGCGGCGATGAAACGCCCCAGCGCGCCAAAGCCGGCACATTGCGCTCCAAGTTGGTGACGCAATTACATGGCCTGGGCGAACTCCTCAGGAACAGAACGCTGGTCATGATTTCGCTCGGCTCGGCATTCCGGGCCATGACGCAGAGCGCGCTGCTGACATTTTTGCCGCTGTTTCTGGCGCGGCAGATGGGGTATCCGCCGAAATGGATCGGCCTGTGCATGTTCGCCCTGCAGGCCGCGGGATTTACCGTGGCTCCGATCGCCGGACATTTTTCCGACCGCATCGGCCGCCAGCGCATCATCGTGAGCAGCATGTCGATGACTGTATTGGTGCTGCTGGCGATGGCCTTTGCCGGTCGGTCCAGCGCCTTCGTCGTCCTGGTCGCGTTTCTCGGCTTCTTTATGTTTTCGGTGCGCTCGGTGCTGCAGGCGTGGCTGCTCGATTCGACCCCGTCGAACCGCGCCGGCACCAGCATCGGCATCCTGTTCGGCATGCAGGCGCTGGGCGCCGCCGTCGGTCCTATCAGCGGCGGGCTTCTCGCCGATCATTACGGTTTGAGCGCCGTATTCTACTTTCTGGCGACGACGATCGTGATCGCGAACCTGTTCATCTTCTTCACGCCCTCGATCGGGGTGCGCAAAGCGGACGCTTGAAGCGGCGCCCGCGGCAAGCGCGCGGCGGCGCGGCGGCGCCGGCGGCGCGGCGAGCCGCGATTCAGTCTGCGGTTTTCAGATACTTGTCGAACCAGGCCAAGGTACGCTGCCAGGCGAGCTTGGCGGCGGCCTCGTCGAACCGCGGCGTCGTATCGTTGTGGAAGCCGTGATAGGCGCCGGGATAGACGTAGCCTTCATGGATGACGTGCGCGGCCGTCAGTTCCGCATCGAAGGCCGGCCATCCTGGCGTGATGCGTTTGTCGAGCTCGCCGTAATGCGCCAACACCGGCGCCTTGATCTTCGCGGTATCGGCGGCGTCCGGCTGCCTGCCGTAAAACGGCACGGCGGCAGCAAGTTGCGACCCCATCAGAACCGCGAGCCGATTGACCACGTCGCCGCCGAAGCAAAATCCGACGGCGCCAAGCTTGCCTGTGCCGTCCGGACGGGCCTTCAGCCAAGTGGCCGAGGCGACAAAATCCTCGAACAGCTTGGGGCGATCGAGCTTGGCAAAGAGCTGTGCGGCCTTTTCCTCATCCCCCGGATAACCGCCGAGCGGCGTCAGTCCATCGGGCGCGAATGCCATGAAATCGGCGATCGCGAGCCGCCGCGCCACGTCCTTGATGTACGGATTGAGGCCGCGATTTTCGTGGATGACCAAAACCGCCGGCAATTTGCCCGCGGCGTTGGCCGGCCGAACGAAATATCCATTGATGCTGCCGTTGCCGCGCGGCGACGGCACGGTGACGGTCTCGGCCTTGATCCGGCTGTCGGCTTCTGGAACCTGGATCGCCCAGGCGTAATTGGGCTTGAGCATCTCCCACAGCGCCACGGCGGTGGCGCCGCCGACGGCAAACCTTTGCGCACCGTCGAGAAAGGCGCGCCGGCTGATGTCGCCGTGAACGTAACGGTCGAACAGCAACATCAGCTCTTGCGGAAAGTCCGACGCTTTCTTGCGTTCCATGGCGGCGCTCCATTCACACCAAAGGAGTTCACGACCCGACGAACACTGAGGCGCGGGATAAATTCCCTACGCCTGCAAGCGGCGAGGCCGCGCCGGACGTGCCGGGCGTGCCGGGCGTATCGGCCGCGGCGCGCGCTCTTCCACAGGGTGCTCCTCGAACAGTTCGGCAAGCTTTTCGGTCATGACGCCGCCGAGTTCCTCGGCGTCGACGATGGTGACGGCACGGCGATAGTAGCGGGTCACGTCGTGGCCGATGCCGATGGCGATCAGTTCGACCGGCGAGCGGGTTTCGATGTCTTCGATCACCCAGCGCAGATGGCGCTCCAGATAATTGCCGGGGTTGACCGACAGCGTCGAATCGTCGACCGGCGCGCCATCGGAGATCATCATCAGGATTTTGCGTGTCTCGGTGCGGCCCAACAAGCGCTTGTGCGCCCAGTCGAGCGCCTCGCCGTCGATATTTTCCTTCAACAGCCCTTCGCGCATCATCAATCCGAGAATTCTTGCGCGCACGGCGCCACGGTGCATCCGCCGACTTGTAGATGATGTGGCGCAGGTCGTTGAGCCGGCCGGGGTTCGGCGGCTTGCCCGCAGCAAGCCAGGCTTCGCGCGACTGTCCGCCCTTCCAGGCCCGCGTGGTGAAGCCGAGAATCTCCACTTTGACGCTGCAGCGTTCCAGCGTGCGGGCGAGGATATCGGCGCAGGTTGCCGCGACCGTGATCGGGCGGCCGCGCATCGAGCCGGAATTGTCGAGCAAGAGCGTCACCACGGTGTCGCGGAAATCGGTGTCCTTCTCGCGCTTGAACGACAACGGATGCAGCGGGTCGACGACGACGCGGGCCAGCCGCGCCGGGTCGAGCAGGCCCTCTTCGAGGTCGAATTCCCAGGCGCGGTTCTGCTGCGCCAGCAACAACCGCTGCAGGCGGTTGGCAAGCCGCGCCACCACGCCCTGCAAATGCGAGAGCTGCTTGTCGAGATAACCGCGCAGGCGGTCGAGCTCTTCCGGTTCGCACAGATCCTCGGCGCCCACCACTTCGTCGAACTTGGCCGTAAACGGCCGATAGTCCGGGCCGCGCGGCTCGTTGCGATGATGTCGCGGCCGCCACGGCTCGGCCGCGGTCTCCGAATCGCCCATCTCGGCGTCGTCGGCCATATCGGCGGCCGGGGCATCGACCGCCTCGGATGAACTGTCGGCCAATTGGTCGGCCGAGGCCTCGGCCTCCATGCTCATGCGCTCGCTGTCGGCGGATTCAGAAGCGTCGCCGTTTTCGCCCTGCTCGTCGTTGCGGTTTTCTTCCTCGCCCTGGTCGCTCTCGTCCTCGTCGGATTCGCTGGAGCGATCCTCGCCCATGTCGAGGCAATCGAGCAGGTCATGCACGACATCGCCGAAGCGCCGCTGGTCATTGAGCACGCGCTCCAGCCGATCGAGATTGCGGCCGGCGCGCTCCTCGATCAACGGGCGCCACAGACTCGACGAGCTTTTTCGCAGCCGCCGGCGGCACCTCTCCGGTCAGCCGCTCGCGCACCATCATGGCGAGCGCGTCCTCGATCGGCGCGTCGGCGCGGTCGGTGATCTCGTCGAATTTGCCCCGATGGAAGCGGTCGTCGAGCATGGCGGCGAGATTTCTTGCCACCCCGCCCATGCGCCGCGCGCCGATCGCCTCGACGCGGGCCTGCTCGACCGCTTCGAACACGGCGCGCGCCTGCTGGCCGCCGGGCGCAAGCCTGCGATGGACCGCCGGGTCGTGACAGGCAAGCCGCAGCGCGATCGAATCGGCGTGGCCGCGCACGATGGCGGCTTCGCGCTCGTTGAGCCGGCGCGGCGGCTCCGGCAGCCGCGCCTTGCCGCCGGCAAGCCCCGGCCGCTCGGCCGCAAACGACACTTCCAGATCGCCCTTGCCGGCGATCGCGCGCAGGCACACCCCGACCGCGCGCTTGAACGGCTCGGTCGGCGCGTCCTTGGCGGCGGGCTTGGGTTTGATGTTGGAGGACATGATCTCAGCCGTCATTCCGGGGCACGCCAAAGGCGCGAACCCGGAATCCATATCCACTGTTCTGGCGATTCAATCTCAACACCGGGATTATGGGTCCCCGCTTTCGCGGGGACGACTTTATGACAACGCCACGTTCACCGCCAATTCCGGCAATTCCTGGCCGAAGCAGCGCTGGTAGAATTCCGCCACCAGCGGCCGTTCCAGCTCGTCGCATTTGTTGACGAAGGTGAGCCGGAAGGCGAAGCCGATATCGCCGAATATTTCGGCGTTCTCCGCCCAGATGATCACCGTGCGCGGGCTCATCACGGTCGAGATGTCGCCGTTCATGAAGGCGTTGCGGGTGAGGTCGGCGACGCGCACCATTTTGTTGACGATGTCGCGGCCCTCGGCATTGCGGTAGTGCTTGGCCTTGGCGAGCACGATGTCGACTTCGTTGTCGTGCGGCAGATAATTGAGCGTGGTGACGATCGACCAGCGGTCCATCTGGCCCTGGTTGATCTGCTGGGTGCCGTGATAGAGGCCGGAGGTGTCGCCAAGACCGACCGTATTGGCAGTAGCGAACAGGCGGAACGCCGGGTGCGGCTTGATCACCTTGTTCTGGTCAAGCAGCGTGAGCCGGCCGGAGGATTCCAGCACGCGCTGAATGACGAACATCACATCGGGGCGGCCGGCGTCATACTCGTCGAAGCACAAAGCCACGTTGTTCTGCAGCGCCCACGGCAACATGCCGTCGCGGAACTCGGTCACCTGCATGCCTTCGCGGATCACGATGGCGTCCTTGCCGATCAGATCGACGCGGCTGATATGGCTGTCGAGGTTGACGCGCACGCACGGCCAGTTGAGCCGCGCCGCCACCTGCTCGATATGGGTCGACTTGCCGGTGCCGTGATAGCCGGTGACGATGACGCGGCGGTTGCGGGCAAAGCCGGCGAGGATGGCGAGCGTGGTCGGCTTGTCGAACCGGTAGTCGGGGTCAATGTCCGGCACGTGCTCGTCCGGCTCGGAATAGGCCGGCACTTCGAGGTCGCTGTCGAGCCCGAACAACTGGCGGATCGACACTTTCATGTCCGGCAAGCCGGATTCGGCATCTGCTGCGAGAGTCATTGCTCCTCCGTGGCCTCGAACGTCCGAGGCACGCACCCCCTCCCTACCCTCCGGCGCTTGCGGGGGAGGATAGGGAGGGGGACGGTCGGATGTCGAGGCTACACTTAGCAGAAACGCCACGGTCCTTGAAGGCCACCTGCAAGCTCAGCAGAAGCCCGCGGACTTCAGGTAATTATAGGCCGCGATGATCTCCCGCAGCCGCTCTTCGGAGCCTCGATCCCCGCCATTGGCATCGGGATGATGCTGCTTTACCAACGCCTTGAACCTGGACTTGATATCGGCCCGCTTGGCGTCCGCTTCAAGTCCGAGCACGTCAAGCGCGCGCCGTTGCGCATTGAAAATCTTGCGTCCCTCGGCTGACGGACGCGCATGGCCGCTGCTGCGGCCGCCGTCCTCGCCGAACAGGCTGAACAAATCCTCGGCCGCCCGACCGGCGGCGCGAAACTCGCCTCGCGAGGCTTTGCTACGGCGGCCGCCGAGCGTGCCTATCTTCCAGGTCGGACGGTGCCCAGTGACCGCGTCCTTCTGGTATTTGGCGATGGCGTCCTCGCTCATGCCGGCAAAGAAATTGTACGAGTTGTTGTATTCGCGCACGTGTTCGAGGCAGAAGCGCCAATATTCGGACGCGCGCAGCCGGCCTTTCGGCGCGCGGTGCGTGGCGGGCTGCGCGCAGCTCGGCCACTGGCAGCCCGGCAGTTCGGCGCGCAGCCTGCGGTCCTGGTCGGGCTTGACCCGGATGCGATCAAAGAGCGGCGAGTTGGCGTTCATCGAAATCGATTATGCGGGCGCGCCGATGACGACCGCAAGACTTGACAGGGCGCAAATTCGCGCGTTCGGCATTGACGCTCTCGGTCGGCGCTGGCTAAGGGTCCGAGCCATGCGAACGCAGGATCTCATCACGGAAAGGTTGCGCAAGGCTTTCGCCCCCTTAAGCCTGCGCGTTGACGACGAATCGCATCGCCACGCCGGCCATGCCGGCCATCGTCCCGGCGGAGAAACCCATTTCCGCGTCTATATCGTGTCGGAAGCGTTCTCCGGAAAGAGCCGGATCGACCGTCACCGCATGATCAACGCCGCGCTCGCAAACGAACTCGCGAGCGGCGTTCACGCGCTGGCGATCCATGCCGCGGCGCCGGGAGAGGGGGCATAGTGCAAAGCGGCGCCCGCGCCGCCCTCCTTCAGGCAGACGCGGGCCGCTCGATACCGCACTCGCGGCCGGGCAGATTTCAGAACGCGGAATACCGCGGCTTGGTGCATCCGCCGCAGACCCAGGGATAGTCCCAATCCGCGACCTTGCCCTTGTCCGACGGCAGATAGGGATTCCAGGGATGCGGCTCCAGCACGGTCTTGCTTTTATAGACAATCGCGAACTGACCGTCAGGCTGGATCTCGCCGATCATCAGCGGCTTCGTGAGATGGTGGCTGGGTTGCATCACCTCGGTGAAGCCGGCGAGATCCTTCATTTTCTGGCCGATCATGGCCTGACGGACCGCATCGACATCGGTGCTGCCGGCCTGCTCGACGGCATGGACCCACATATGAAACAGCAGATATTCAGCCTCCATGGGGTCGGTGGTGACCGCCTTTGAGTTTCCGATATAGGCATGCCACGCGGCAATGAAGTCCTTGTTCTCCGGCGTGTTGACCGATTCGAAATAGGCCCAGGCGGCAAGGTGTCCGACCAGCGGCTTGGTATCGATGCCCGCCAGTTCTTCTTCGCCCACAGAGTAGGCGATCACCGGAATGTCGGTCGCCTTGACGCCCTGGTTGCCGAGTTCCTTGTAGAACGGCACATTGGCGTCGCCGTTGATGGTCGAGATCACGGCGGTCTTCTTGCCGGCCGAACCGAATGCCTTGATCCGCGCCACTTCGGTCTGCCAGTCCGAGAAGCTGAACGGCGTATAATTCTCCAGGATGTCCTCATCCTTCACGCCCTTCGCATAGAGAAAAGCGCGGATGATTTTGTGGCTGGTGCGCGGATAGACGTAGTCGGTGCCTTCGAGCACCCAGCGCTTCACCGAGCCGCCGTCGGGGCTCATGAGATATTCGATCGAGGGGATCGCCTTGTTGCTTGGCACCGAGCCGCCATAGAAGACATTGTACGAGGACTCCTCGCCCTCATATTCGAGCGGATAGAACAGCAGGCCGTTGAGCTCCTCGAATACCGGCAGCACCGACTTGCGCGATACCGAAGTCCAGCAGCCGAACACGGCGGCGACCTTATCCTTGCTGATCAATTCGCGCGCCTTTTCGGCGAACAGCGGCCAGTTGGAGGCCGGATCGACGACGACCGGATCGAGCTTCTTGCCCAGGAGGCCGCCATGGGCGTTGAGTTCGGATATTTGCCACAGCATCAGGTTCTTCAGGATGGTCTCGCTGATCGCCATCGTGCCCGATAAGGAATGCAAGATGCCGACCTTGATGGTGTCCGCGGCAGCCGCCCGCGTCACAGTCGCGATCAGGAACGCCGACGCAACCAAAGCATGAAGCCAAGTCGGTCGTGTCGTCCTCATGTTCTTTCTCCATTCAAAACGGAACGGCGCCGCGATCGTGCTGCGCGTTCGCAATTGTTCCGGCTGTCGGAAATCATGCCCGGTGGAAGCGGTGGCGCCGAGAGCCACACTTGAAAAAAGCCATGGCACCGGAAGCCTGCCCCGCCGCCGCGCGCCGGCGTCGAAATGTGCCTAACGGACGATCCGAGTTTTCATCTTTCGATCAGTCTTTGCCCGCGGGTTAGGCAAAGGGCGGCGGCGGCGCGGCGCAATGGGTCCAGTTGACTTCGATTTGAAGGGGCCAGTTGCCCGGCGATTTGAAAGCCGGACCCATGCCGTCTAAATTAGCCTTTCGGTTCAAGCGTCGTCCGGGCCCCGACGCGATCGCCGGTGATGATGGGCGGTACTCGGGCGCATGCAGATTCCCGTTCTTTTGGACCGGTCGCGACGCGAACCGCTGACCAATCAGCTGATCGAGCAGCTGCGCGACGCCATCCGCCAGGCGCGCATCCGTCCGGGCACGCGGCTGCCGTCGTCACGCCGGATGTCGGATCAACTTTGCGTCTCGCGCAACACCGTCGTGCGCGCCTACGATGCGTTGATCGTCGAAGGCTATGTCGAATCCCGCCCGGCGTCGGGCATTTTCGTTTCGGAAAGCTTGCCGGGGGCGCCCGTCGAGCGGGCTGCCGGGGCGGGTGATCAAAATGGCGGCGGTGCGATTTCGCATATGCCGATGCCGCATTTGCCGTTGCGGTTGCCGACCGGGGCGGCGCAGAACCGCAGCCGGCTGTTATTTGATTTCTTTCCGGGCCGGCCGAGCTCGACATTGTTCCCGCTCAAGACTTGGCGCAGGCTGCTGCAGAACAATCTGTCGCATGGCGGTGGGGTCGGCTTGTCGCAATACAACGACCCCGCGGGTCTGCCTGCGTTGCGCTCGGCGATAGCCGATCATCTGGCGACAACGCGCGGCATAGCTGCCGATCCGAGACGGGTGATCGTCACGACCGGCGCGCAGGAATGCATCAGCATCGCGGCGCGGTTGTTTCTCAACCACGGCACGCCGAGCGCGATCGAAGATCCGTGCTATCAAAGCGCGGCCTTCGCATTCGAGGCGACCGGCTCGGAGATCATCAGCGTCGGCATCGATTTCGAAGGCGTTATTCCGGAACAACTGCCGCAGCGGCCCACGGCGCTGCTTTATCTCACTCCATCGCATCAGTACCCGACCGGCCACACGCTGTCGCTTGAGCGCCGTCTCACCGTCGCGGGCTGGGCGCGACGCTACGGGTGCTACATCCTTGAAGACGATCGCGACGGTGACTTCCGTTATGAAGGCTCGTCCTTGCGGGCCGTCGCTGCTCTCGCGCCCGACTGTACGATCTATGTCGGCAGCTTCTCGCGCACACTCGGTCCCGGGCTGCGGCTAGGCTATATGGTTGTTCCTGAGCAATTGGCCGGCGTGGCGGCGGCCGCCAAGAGCCTGCTCAATCACGGCAATCCCTGGCTCGACCAGGCTGCTTTGGCGGAGATGATGCGCGGTAGTTCCTATACCGCGCATCTGCAGCGCGCGCGCTCGCATTATCGGGAGAGCCGCGACATTCTGCTGGCGGCGCTGCGCCGCAATTTCGGCGATGTCAACGTCAGCGGTGAAGCCGGCGGGCTGCATCTCGTCTGGTATCTGCCCGCTGGCGTGCCCAATGCGGCGGTGGTCGAGAAGCTGGCGCACCGCGCGCGGATCGGAGTCTATTCGTTCGCCTCGGCTGGCGCCTATGTATCGCGTCCGTCCACCGTGATCCAGCGCGGACTGATCCTCGGCTATGCCGCCCTAACGCGCAAACAGATCGAACAGGGCATCGCCCGCCTGTCGGACGCCGTCGACGACGCGATCGACGATCTGAGCGCTGATGTCAGCCAGCTTTTGGAGCGGACGACCGTACCGCTGCCGGCCGTCGCCGTTGCCGGCCGAAAGGCACGGCATCTGGACCCTCGTTTTCTTTCCCAACCGGCACTAGCGGCGCGCCGCCGCCGCCGTCAGACTTTCACGCACAAAATTGAAGCGCCGGTGGGCGGCTCGATGGTCGAAGTAACGAGGCTCTACCGCTATCCGATCAAAGGCCTGAGCGCCCAGCCGTTGGCCCGCGTGACGCTCGATGCCGGTAAGCCGTTCCCCCATGATCGCATATTGGCGCTGGCGCGACCCGGCGCTCCGATCGACAGCGAGGACCCGAAATGGGCCAAGAAAGGCCTCTTCGTCATGCTCATGCTGGACGAGAACCTGGCGCGGGTGACGAGCTCGCTCGATGTCGACTCGATGCGGCTCACGGTCACGGAAGGCAATCGTGAGGTCGCGTCCGCCCACCTCGCCGATCAGGCCGATCGCGACAGGATTGAAGGCCTGTTCTGGCGGTTGCTGCCGACGCTGCCGGCGCCGCCGGTTCTGGTTCGCTCCCGCGGCGGACATTTCATGGACAAGCCCGACAACGTCGTCTCGTTGATCAATCTGGCGACGGTGAGAAGCCTTGAGCAGCAATGGGGCGTCGAGATCGATCCGCTGCGCTTTCGCGCCAACATCTACATCGACGGTGCGCGGCCGTGGGAGGAGTTCGACTGGGTCGGGAAGGAAATCCACATCGGCGACGCGGTGTTCGCGGTGGATCGCAAGAACGGCCGTTGCGGCGCGACCAACGTCAACCCGACGACCGCACGTCGCGACCTCGACATTCCAGGCTCGCTGCGAGCTACGTTCGGCCACAAGAATCTCGGCGTTTACCTCGTCGTCCGCGACGGCGGCGAAGTTGCGGTCGGCAATTCGGTGTTGGCGCCGCGATCAATAGTGCCGCCGACGCAGTCGAACGCGGTGCGGATCGACGGCACCGGCCGCCGTTTCATCTGCCGAGGCTGTTATTTCATCTACGAAGAGGCCAAGGGGCTGCCGCAAGAATCGATCAGGCCGGGCACGCCGTTTGCCGCCCTCCCGTCGACGTGGTGCTGCCCCGATTGCGGGACTGACAAGGCGACATTCCGCCCCTATGTCGAGAAGGCATCCACATGAGCGCGATGCCGTCGAGCGCCGCCTCGGAGGCGACCGCGAACTCATATCGTCCGGTCAGGTAAGCGCGCGCCGTTGCGCATTGAAAATCTTGCGTCCCTCGGCTGACGGACGCGCATGGCCGCTGCTGCGGCCGCCGTCCTCGCCGAACAGGCTGAACGGATCCTCGGCCGCCCGGCCGGCGGCGCGAAACTCGGCGCGCGAGGCTTTGCTGCGGCGGCCGTCGAGCGGGCCCTTCTGAAGTAACGCCTGCCCGGAGCGGCGATTTCCCTCAGGCCGAGACGGCAACCGCCTGAGGCGAAAGCCTGGTCCAAACATCACTTGGCCAGAACAGCCCTGGCCGTTATCGTCTCGTCGCCGCGGCGCAGCAGAATGTCGAGATTGGCACCTGCAGATTTGACAGCAGCAGTCACTTCAGCGCTGTTTTTGATTGCCTTTCCATCGATCTTTAGGATGACATCGCCGACCCTAAGGCCGGCTGCCTTGGCGGCGCTGTCCGGCATTACCTTCACGACGGCTGCGCCATCGGTCGAGGACAGATGGAGGCTTGCCGCCAATTCGGCCGATACGTCGTTCATCGCTACCCCCAATCGCGGCTTGTTGGCAGGGTGGGCGGCAATCCATGCCCGCCATTCGGGCGTTTCGGCCAGTGGCGGATTCAGGTTCTCCCGCTTGTAGCGGAGCCAATCCTTCCAGTCGCTGGTGTAGTAAGGCCATCGCTCCGCTTCGATGCACCAGGCGGGCGGTTCAGCGTCGAGAAAAAATTGTTCGCGCTGTTCGGGGGTGAGGCAGCGCGAGAGCGAGGCCTTTGCACTCTCGATCAAGGCATTCGTAGTTGGAAACAGGCGCCATAGGCGCGCAGTGTTGTCGAACGACCCGGTAATAACCCGCAGGCCATCGCGACTGAATTTTGCAACCCGAACGTCGTCGGTGTCGCCGTCGAGCAAAGCGATGGTCTTGCCGCTGGCAACGTCCCAGACCCGCGCCGTCTTGTCCCGCGATGCGGTCACGACGCGCCGCCCATCTGGGCTGAACTGTGCACTCCACACGATGTCGCTATGCCCGGCCAGAACGGCGATCGGCTTGCCGGTCTCGGCGTCCCAGATGCGCGCGGTGTGGTCGTCCCCCGCGGTCACGACCCGTCGACCATCAGGGCTAAAACTCGCTCCGTCGACCCCCACCGGCACCCCGGCAAGGGCGTGTCCGTGCAACTCATGCAACGTCGCGCCCGTAGCAGCATCCCAAATACGCGCCGTTCCGTCGGGAGATGCCGTCACCACTCGCCGGCCATCGGGGCTGAATGCCGCGTTCCAAACTCGCCCCGTGTGGCCCTTGAGAACGACCGCCGTCTGGCCGGTCGCGAGATCCCAAATGCGCGCGGTGTTATCCCATGAGGCGGTAACAAGGTGTCTTCCATCAGGGCTAAACGCGAGTTCCCAGACCTTATCGACGTGCCCGGCGAGACGCATAACGGACTTACCGCTCTGGACATCCCAGATTTGCGCGTCATTTCCCGCGGCGGTCGCCAAATTCCGTCCATCCGGGCTGATCGCTGCATTGACGATCGGACCCACATTAAGCTCACCCAGCAGCTTTGCATTCGCCGTATCCCAGAAACGGACGATCCCATCTTCCGACGCTGTGATCGCCATCGCGTCGGACTCGAACTGCGCATTGATTACTCTGCCGCCGCTCTGAAGGATGGTGGCGGGGCTGGCAAGGTCGATAGCCCAAATCCGCGCGGTGTTGTCCACTGAGACCGTCATCACCCGGTGGCCGTTGGGGCTGAACGAAGCACCCCAGACTATTCCAGCGTGGCCGTGTAAAGTGGCGATGGTTTTCGCGGTTTGCGCATCCCAAATTCGCGCCGTCCCATCGTAGGAAGCGGTGACAATGCGTCGGCCGTCCGGACTGTAGCGGACGCTGCGTAGGCGTTCGGTGTGACCGGCTAAGACAGCCACTGTCTTGCCGCTGGCGACGTCCCAGATACGCGCTGTATTTTCGACGCTAGATGTAGTGACCACGCGCCGGCCATCAGGACTGAACGCCGCGCTTGCAATCGACGGAGAACGGCTATCATCCGCCAGCACGATGATCGATGCGCCGGTCTCAGCATCCCAAACCCGCGCTGTGCGTGCTGCGGTGACCACACGTCTTCCGTCGGGGCTGAATTCGGCGCTTTCGACATATTCTCCTGAATGATCGTTGAGTACGATCAACGTCTTGCCGGTCTGTGCGTCCCAAATACGCGCTGTTCCGTCGTTAGACGCCGTCACCACGCGCTGGCCATCGGGACTGAACGCGGCGCTCCATAATTCCGCCGTGTGACCTGAGAGAATCGTGAGGAGCCGACCCGTGCCGGCATCCCAGATGCGGGCAGTCTGATCTCGGGATGCCGTGACCACCCGTTTGCCGTCAGAACTGAACATGGCGCTCACAACGGGGCGCGAGTGTCCAATCAGCGTAGTGGTAGTTTTGCCGGTCTGGGTGTCCCAGATGCGAGCTGTCCCGTCCGCTAGCCCCGTTAGTACGGTCCGCCCATCTGGACTGAACACGGAGCTGAACATCATAATACCCGAGCCCCAGTAGACGCTGAGCTCCCGCAGGCCCGACCTGGCGCTGAACAGGGCGGCCTCGGCCTCCGCCGCATAAGGACGATCGAGGCCGCTGGCGCTGTCGGGCAAGGCGTCGAGCGCCAGCAGCATCGCCGTGCCGGCGTCGTCAGCGGCAACCCGCTGGTTGGCCACGTCGGCCAGAAAGCGCGATTGCGTAAGCAACGCGCGGTCGCGCTCCTGCTTGGCTTGGGCTTCGTTTTTTTCAGCAATGCTGCGCTGCTGTTGGGCAATCGTCCGCTGCTGGTCCGCAGCGCTGCGCTGCTCGACGGCTATCCCGCGCTGCCAATAGGCGAGCCCTGCCAGCGCAATCGCGATCACGAGCCCGGCTCCGAGGCTTCCGGTGAGAATATTGCGGCGCCGTGTCGCCCCGCGCCGGCTTTCGGCAACATAAGTCTGTGTTTCGCCGCTCGGCGCAGGTGCATCGGGCGGACGCGACGCTATCCACCGCTCGGCATCCTCGAGCGCGGGTGAGCGGAGCAGGAGCCCGCCAGGCCGCCCCGCCGCCGACCACTGCCACGCGGCTTCGCCATATTCGGTGTGCTTCCTGATCCAGCCAATGTCGGTTGCCAGCGCCTCGGCGAGCCGGTCGGTGCTGGCGTCGAATTTTTCCGGGTCGTCAAAGAACACGAAGTTGAGACGCCGCAGCGACGCCGGCACTGCGGCGTCATCGACTCGCCGGCACACAATCGGCGCAAGCCGCTTGTTGAGCGAAGCGGCATGCGCGACTTCCTTGACGCAGACTTCGGAGGTCACCGCGTCGGGTGAAAGCACGAACACGACCGTGTCCGCCTTGCCGATCAGCCCTTCAATGCGCTTCCACCAATCCTCGAACGCATAGATTTCGGTGCGGTCGATCAGCGGCTCGAAGCCGCGAGCCTTGAGCGCAGGATCGAGCCGGTCGACAAAGCCCAAGTCCTGGCGCGAGTAGGAGATGAAGATTCTGGCCTTCGGCTCAGAATTCTGCGTCGGCTTGGAAGCTGCGGCCATCGGTGCGAGTCCCACCGGCGGCAGATGCTAACACATCTGCGACAATAGGAGTGAGCGGTATTGGTTTGCTTACTCGGCCGCCTCCTTCCGGCGCGAGCGCTTCGGCTCGCGCACCGGGATTTTGTGACTTTCATCCCAGTACCACTCACCCGGCTCGCCGTGGATCGAAAACGGCGCGCCCGAGCGCCACGCTCCGTCGACGTCCTTGCGGGCAGTGCGGCGCGCCTCGGCCTTTTGGGCCTTGGTCCGGTAAGGCTTGAGATTGGGCATGACATGGCTCCGCTTCCGGACGCAAAAGCGCGTCCGGCCTGACGCCGCGTGGCGGAGTCAGGACGAAGAGCCGGTCAACTATGGTCGGTCACACCCATGCGCGCACAGATGGTCGTGCACCGGCGCGCTGTCAACGGCGCTGCTGAAATATGCCTGCGGGTCGTCGCCGTCCGAGCAGAACGTGAGCCCGCACCGCCTACTCGGCCGGGCGCGCGTAGGGGCCGTAGCCCGGCCGATAGCTCTTGTCGTCGAGAAATTGGCTCATGCCCTTGGCGCGGCCACCCTCTTTGTCGAGGAAGCGCATTTCCTGGGTCTTGGCCTGCAGGTAATCGGCGGCCTGCTCATGGGGGACGGAGCGAACGTTCTTCACGGCGAGTTTGGTCGCCCGGAGCACTTGCGGATTGAGCTTCAGCAACCGCTGCGCCAACGCTACGGTCTCCTCGCGCAATTTCTCGCGCGGCACGGCTTTGTTGATGAGCCGGATCTTCTCGGCCATCTTGCCGTCGAACGTCTCGCCGGTCATCGCCAGCCAAACCGCGTCGCGCAGGCCGAGTGCATCGGTCAATGCTTTGCTGACAAATCCGCCGGGCAGAATGCCCCAATTGACCTCGGATAGGCCGAATTTGGCGTCTTCCGCAGCGATGGCAAAATCGCAGGCGATGAGCTGGGTAAAGCCGCCGCCAAAGCAGAAGCCGTTGACCATGGCGATGGTCGGCTTCGCATAGGTGAACAGCTTCTGCCAGCGCCAATAATGGCTCGCCCAGGCCGCACGCGCGCGTTCAGCCGGCTTGTTGTCGAGGTCGCGGAAATAAAGCTTCAGGTCCTGCCCCGCGCACCAGGCCTCGCCCGCGCCGGTGAGTACCACAACCCGGGTGTTGGCGTCGCTTTCCAGCTCGTTGAGCACATCGACCATATCGAAGTGGAGCTGCGGGCTCATCGCGTTGCGTTTTTCCGGGCGGTTGAGAATCACCCAGGTGATACCGGCATTGGCGCCGCCCTCGCGCTCGATCTTGACCGTCTCGTAGCTGCCGTTCGCCATATTGTTTTCGTCTCCCATTATTCGCGATTGCTCGCGCCGCTGCGGAAGTGCGGGGCTGGATTCGCGAGGCGGCCCACAATCGCCGATGCGTTGAGTGAGCCGCTTCCCGGATCCAGGCTGTCTATCACCCCGCCTTCGCCGTCACCTTGCGCGTCAGCGGCGTTACGCGCAATGCAGTGATGCGATTGCGCGCCCGGCGCAGCACGTGGAAGCGATAGCCGTGAAAGGTGAAGTTTTGCCCCGGCTCCGGAATCGAGCGCGCCTCGTGGATGACCACGCCCGCGATCGTCGTCGCTTCATCGTCGGGAATATTCCATTCCATCGCCCGATTGAGGTCGCGCACCGGGACCGAGCCATCGACATTGACCGAGCCGTCCGGCAGCAGACGCACCCCGGGCACTGCAACGCCCTGCTCATCGCTGATGTCGCCGACGATCTCCTCGACGATGTCTTCGAGCGTCACCAGCCCCTCAAGTTCGCCGTACTCGTCGACCACCAGCGCCAAAGCGGTCTTGCGGGCGCGAAACGCGGTGAGCTGCTCGTACAGCGGGGTGGTGTCCGGCACGAACCACGGCGGCGTCGCCAGCGCCGGAATGTCGAGCTTGCCGACATCGCCGCCGGCCGCGTGCAGTGCGCGCAGCAGATCCTTGGCGTGCAGCACACCGATAATGTTGTCGGGCGAGCCGCGCCATAACGGCAGTCGGGTCACTTCGGCGGCGAGCACGGCATCGACGATGTCCCGCGACGGCAGGTCGGCATCGAGCATCACCATCTTGGTGCGGTGGACCATGACGTCGGACACGGTCAGTTCGCGCAGGTCGAGCACGCCGCCCATCATGTCGCGGTCGAGCTTCTCCACGACGCCGGCGCGATGCAGAAGATCGACGGCGCCGCGCAATTCCTCGCGCGGCGACAGGATGGTCTGCAGCTTGCCGACCGGCATGCCGACGGCGCGCAAAATCACCCGCACCAGCCATTCGACCGCCTTGAGGATCGGCAGCAGCCAGTGCACCGTGAGCTCGATCGGCCGCGCGACCGCGAGCGCCATGCGATCCGGCGTGTTGAAGGCGGCGGTCTTCGGCAGCACTTCGCAGATCACGAAGACCAGCACCGTCATGATCAGAATGGCGTAGAGCACGCCGGCTTTACCGAACAGCGTCAGCAAAAGACCGGTCGCGAGCGTCGAGGCGGCGATGTTGGTGAGGTTGTTGCCGAACAGGATCGCACCGAGCAGGCGCTCCCGGGTCGCCAACAAGCGGTTGACGATGGTTGCTTCCCGGCTGCCGTGCTTTTCCAGCCGCAGCATGGCCGCCCGAGAGGACGCCGTCAGCGCCGTCTCGCTGGCCGAGAAGAACGCCGACATCAGCAGCAAGATGAAGATCGCCGCAACCGTCAACCAATCGATGATCGTCATCGCTCCGCAAGCTTCTCGCTTAGAAACGCGCGCACCGCGGCCCGATCGACACCGGTCTCGATGAAGGCCGCGCCGATCCCGCGCGCCAGGATGAATGTAAGCTTGCCGCGCTTTATTTTCTTGTCCTGCTCGATCAGTTCCATCAATTCGTCGACGGACGGCGGCGCGCCGGCAATCTCGGCCGGTCTGGTGGGCAGCCCGACCGCGGCCAGGTGAGCGATGGCGCGTTCAGCCTCGGTGCTTGGCATCAGGCCGCGCCGCGCCGAGAACGCGAAAGCGAGCGCCATGCCGATGGCGATGGCCTCGCCGTGCAAGAGCCGATCGGAGAAGCCGCAGGCCGCTTCGAAGGCATGGCCGAAAGTGTGGCCGAGATTGAGCAATTGGCGATCGCCGGTCTCGCGCTCGTCGCGCGCGACAATGGCCGCCTTGGCGCGGCAGCTCACCGCAATGGCGTGTTCGCGCGCGGCACTTCCTGAATCGCCGCCGGCAAATACGCTGCGCCAATTGGCTTCGAGCCAGGCGAACAAGGCGGCGTCGCCAAGCAAGCCGTATTTGGCGACTTCCGCATAGCCGGCGCGGAGCTCTCGCCCGGGCAGCGTGTCGAGCACCGCCGTGTCGGCCACGACCAGGATCGGCTGGTGGAAAGCGCCGATCAGATTTTTGCCCTGGCTGGAATCGATCGCGGTCTTGCCGCCGACCGAAGAATCGACCTGCGCCAGCAGCGTGGTCGGAACCTGCACATAGTCCAGGCCGCGCCGCACCACCGCCGCCACAAAGCCGGCGAGGTCACCGATGACGCCGCCGCCCAGCGCCACGACAAGATCGCCGCGCTCGATCCGCGCCTTGACGACTGCTTCGCAGACCTGTTCGAAGGCGCGGAAGCTCTTCGAGCCCTCGCCGGGCGGCACGCAGACGTAGCTGGTTTCGAGCTTGGCGCGTTCAAGCGCCGGCCTGACCGCGGGCAAAACATCGCGCGCGACGTTCTCGTCGGTGACAAGGCACAGCTTGGCGCTCGGCCGCAGCGCGGCAATGCGGGTACCGAGCGAAGCAATCACGCCGCGCCCGATTACGATGTCATAGCTGCGCGCGCCGAGCGAAACTTGAACGACGGTCGGATTGTTGCGACTCACTGCGGTCATGCGCCACCGTTTTCCTGCGGCGAAGTAGGCACGTTGAGGAGGGACGCGAGCGCTTTGACGATCTCCGCGACGATGGCGTCATGGGGCGCTTCCTGCGATTGCACGGAAAGATCGGCTAGCGCATAGACCGGATCGCGCACGGCGAGCAATTCGCGCAGAGTCTGTGCCGGATCCACAGTCTGCAGCATGGGCCGGTCGTTCTTGCGCTTCGAAATCCGCCGTATCAGAACGTCGAATTCGGCGGACAGCCAGATCGATACGCCCTTGGATTTGATGGCCGCGCGCGTGCCCTCATTCATGAAGGCGCCGCCGCCGGTGGCGAGTACCTGCGGGGCGTCCTCGAGGAGTCGCGCGATCACGCGAGCCTCGCCGCTGCGGAAGTCGGCCTCGCCGTGGCGCGCGAAGATATCGGGAATACTCATGCCAGCCGCCTTCTCGATCTCGGTGTCGGCATCGACAAACGGAATGCCGAGGCGAGACGCCAAACGGCGGCCGATCGAGGATTTGCCGACCCCCATCATGCCAACCAGAACCACCGAGCGGCGGCCTAGCGCGGCCCGGATCCGGGCCGCCGCACCGGCCCCGGCAGCATCATTTTGGAGTGCAACATCAGTCATTTACAGTCATATAGGTTCAATTCTGCGAATCGGCCCCGGCGCCGCGCCCTGCCGTAGGTTCGATCCCGGGCGGGCGACTTGCCACCTTGGGCCGAACATGATCGTACTCGTCTCGTTTACCGGCACCAATAGGATGAGCACGGGCCCCTGACGATGCCGAGCCTGCTGCGGTTACTTGCTGTCATCGCAATTCTGTTCGCGGCCGTCTATGGCGGGCTGTATGCCTTGGCGCATTACGTGCCCCCGCATCCCCGCGAGATGAGCGTTTCGATTCCGCCCAGCGAATTCTTCAAGAGCAAATAAGGGCAAAGCCGGGATTTACCGACCATGGCTCGTCGCACTTCTCCTCGGACTGTGGCCCGGCGGGCGAGACGAACGACGGGTCGCTCCGACGAGCGGCTGGTCGCGCTGTATCTCGACATGCTGGCAGCCGAGCGCGGCGCACAGGCCAATACGCTCGCCGCCTATGGACGCGACCTGGCGGATTTCACCGCGTACCTCGGTCGGGCCGGCCGCTGGGTCGCCGGCGCGACGACCACGGATTTGCGCGCCTATCTGGGCGAACTGTCGCAGCGCAGCCTGAGCGCCGCAACGGTGGCGCGGCGGCTGTCGGCGATCCGGCAGCTCTATCGCTTCCACTATGCCGAGGGCCGGCTCGGCAGCGACCCGGCGGCAGTGCTCGAAGGCCCCAAGCGCAGCCGCGCGCTGCCGAAAACGCTGAGCATCGGCGAAGTCGACCGCCTGCTGCGGGCGGCGGGAAGCTCCGATCCTTCGGCACCCTTGCCGGCAAGGCTGCGCGGGCTGCGGCTCGCCTGCCTCCTGGAAACGCTTTACGCCACCGGCCTGCGCGTCTCCGAACTCGTCGCTCTGCCGATGTCGGCTGCCCGCCGCGACGCCCGCGTCATCGTCGTTCGCGGCAAGGGCAACAAGGAACGCCTGGTGCCGCTGAATAATGCCGCCAAGAACGCAATGGCGGCCTATCTCGATCTGCTCAAGCAGACGGGTCATGATGCCGAGTCAAAGTGGCTGTTCCCATCATTCGGCGAGAGCGGCCACCTGACGCGCCAGCATTTCGCCCGCGAACTCAAAACCCTTGCCGCTGCGGCGGGCCTGCGAGCGGAAAAAATAAGCCCGCACGTGCTGCGCCACGCCTTCGCCAGCCACCTCCTGCACAACGGCGCCGACCTGCGCGTGGTGCAGACGCTCCTCGGCCACGCCGATATATCCACCACGCAGATTTACACCCATGTGCTCGAGGAGCGGCTGAAAAGCCTCGTGCGCGATCTGCATCCGCTGGCGGACGCGCAGCGGGAGCAACAAAATGAGCGCTAGCTCGTTCCTTGACTTGAACGCATTTCGCGAGCGAATCTGCCAAAAAATGCGGCCTCACTTCTTGGACGATCGGTTGATTAACTAATGCGCTCCTATCTCGACTTCGAAAAGCCGGTGGCCGAATTGGAGGCCAAGGTCGAGGAACTGCGCGCGCTACAGGCCAACGGCGACGCGATCGCGATTACCGAGGAAATCGGCCGCATCGAGGGCAAGGCGGCGGCCGCGCTTGAGGAACTCTACGGCGCGCTGACGCCGTGGCAGAAGACGCAAGTGGCACGCCATCCGCAGCGGCCGCATTGCCTCGACTACATCGCGGCCTTGATCGGCGATTTCGTGCCGCTCGCCGGCGACCGCAAGCACGGCGAAGACGCGGCCATTATCGGCGGCTTCGGCCGCTTCCGCGGCGAGAGCGTGTGCGTCATCGGCCACGAGAAGGGTTCCGACACCGAGAACCGGCTCAGGCATAATTTCGGCATGGCGCGCCCGGAGGGCTACCGCAAGGCCGCACGCCTCATGGCCATGGCCGACCGCTTCGACATCCCGGTCATTGCACTCGTCGACACCGCGGGAGCCTATCCCGGCATCGGCGCCGAGGAGCGCGGCCAGGCCGAGGCTATCGCCCGGTCGACCGCGGCGTGCCTCGCCATCGGCGTGCCCAACGTCGCCGCCATCATCGGCGAAGGAGGCTCAGGCGGCGCCGTAGCCATCGCCACCGCCAACCGGGTGCTCATGCTGGAACACGCGATCTACAGCGTGATTTCGCCCGAGGGCGCGGCATCGATCCTATGGCGCGACACGGCAAAGGCGCAGGACGCCGCGGCGAGCCTGAAGATCACCGCACAGGACCTGGTGCGGCTCGGCGCCGTCGATACGATCGTTCCGGAGCCGACCGGCGGCGCCCATCGCGACCCGGCCGCCGCCGTCGCCGCAACCGGCGACGCGCTCGATGCAGCCTTGAGCGAGTTGCGCGGGCTCGACCGGGCGACGATCATGCGGCTGCGGCGCGAAAAGTTCTCGGCGATCGGTCGTTCGCTCGGGTGATCAGGGTGCTCTGCGCTGCGGGTCGCCGCGCCTCCAGGTTTTGCCACATTCTCGCCAGGATTCGGACAGCGCGCCAGCGGCCGATTTCGTGGTGCCGTTTGCCTAGCTTGGTTGGATTTGCCGTAAAATTCGCAAAAAATTTACCGCGCATTTAGCGCCGCGTGGTCAAGCTTCAGGCAGACCCGAGGCTGCCTTGCGAAAGCCACCTCTTGAGGTTAACGATAGCCAAGAGTGATGGCATGGGGATTGTCCCTCCGTCGGGGAGTATCGCATTGATCCGCGCCGCCGTTTTCCGCGCGCCCGGCCTGCGCATGCTGATGTCGTTGCTGCTGCTGGCGGGGGCATTCGCGCTCGGCGGCTGCTTCGGCGAAGACGGCTATGAATTGCCGTCCAGGGCGATGAAGGAATTGTCGCCCGACATGCTTGCGCTGCTCAAGCAGAAGGACATGCCGAGGGATTCGCCGATCCTTATCCGCATTTTCAAAGAGGAGTCGGAACTTGAAGTCTGGAAGCAGGATGCGACCGGAGGCTACGCGCTGCTCCAAATCTATCCGATCTGCCGCTGGTCCGGCGACCTCGGACCGAAGATCAAGGAAGGCGACCGTCAGGCTCCGGAGGGCTTCTACCCGATCACGCCCGGGCTGCTGAATCCGAATTCGAGCTACTACCTGGCAATCAATACCGGCTTCCCCAACCTCTATGACCGCGCCAACAACCGCCATGGCGCGTTCCTCATGATTTACGGCGATTGCTCCTCACGCGGTTGCTACGCCATGACCGATCAGGAAATCGGCGAAATCTATGCGCTTGCACGTGACGCGTTCCTGGGCGGCCAGAAGGAGTTTCAGCTCCAGGCCTACCCATTCCGCATGACGCCGGCCAACCTCGCCCGGCACCGCAATAATCCCAGCCTGCCCTTCTGGAAGATGATCAAGGAGGGCAACGACATTTTCGAAGTGTCGCACAGCGAGCCCAAGATCGATGTCTGCGCGCGGCATTACGTGTTCGACGCGGTGCCGGCCGGACGCTCGACGAGGCCGCTGGCGTTTCAACCGACGGAAGCCTGCCCGCGCTACGAGCTCGATCCCACCGTTGCCGGGGCGGTGCACGACAAGGAACGCCACGACGACCTGATCTACGCGCAATTGGTCAAGGAAAACGTCGCGGAAGCCCCGCTCGTTGCCAATACCGATGGCGGCATGAATTGCGTCTTCGTCACCAAGCTCGATAATGCGACCTACAGGTATGACAACGAGGGACACATCCACGTTCCGCCGCAGCAGCCGGGCCGGCCGCCACCCGCTATCAGCCCGCCGCCCGGCTCCGAGAGCGACACCACGGCCGCCATCGCGGAGCCTCCGACTGGAGCGGGCCACACGGTGAGCGGTTTCTTCAGCAACCTGTTCGCGTCGAGAGCTAGTGCCGAGTCGATGGGCGCTGCATCGAGCGATTCCTCCGGGCAACAGTCAGGTCTATTCGGCGGCCTGTTCGCATCGAGCCATGACAGTGACGCAGCGCCGGTCGCGACGGCGCCAGCGTCCGAATCCGAACAACGGACGGCGGCCGCAACAGCGCCGTCCCACGCCAGACTCAGCCGGCAGGAGACGGCTTCCATTACCGCGTCAAGGGCGAAGCCGAAGCTCGAGCCGCACGGTGCCGAATCGCGCAAAACACAGCCGCAGCAAGCGGAGGCTGCCAAGTCGCAGCCCAACGGTCGGCCTGACGAGACCAAGCCCGACCGGACTAAACCCGAAGAACAGGCCAATGCATCGACGCCGCCCGCGCAAAATGGCGGCGTGATCAACGGCGCCCAACCCGTCCTGCCGGCCGGGACGTTCAACAGCCGCTGGGCGACTTTCAGCCAGTAATCAGACGGCGGATGACGCACGACAGATTTACAGGGCTTTGCTCTGCGTCATCGGTGCGCTGTTGTTTGCTACGCGTATCGCCCGTGACAATGCTTGAATTTCCTACCTGAGCCGCAGGGACACGGCTCGTTGCGGCCGACCTTGCCCCAGCTCGTCGGGTCCTTCGGGTTGCGCGCCGGCGCTTGCGCCGTTCGCACCGCCGCGCCGGCGCCGCCGGCTACCGCGCCGCCGATGCCGTATTGCGCCAGCGTGTCGGCGCCGGCGAGCGCCAGCGCCATTTCATCCTCGCCGGTGGTCGGATCGATCTTGTGCGCCTCCATGGCGGGCATGGCCAAAGGCTGCTGCTCCGGCGGCGGCGGCATCACCTCGACGCGCATGAGCTGCGCGCTGACCGCCTCGCGCAAATCATGGCTCATCGCTTCGAACAGGCTGAATGCTTCCGCCTTGTACTCGTTGAGCGGATCGCGCTGGCCGTAGCCGCGCAACCCGATTACCTGGCGCAGATGGTCGAGCATGACGAGATGCTCGCGCCAGAGGTGGTCCAGCGTCTGCAGCAGGATCGATTTCTCGATGTAGCGCATGACGTCGGGGCCCCATTGCGCCGCCTTCGCCGCCATGTGTTCGTCGGCGCGCCGCTCGACGCGGGCGAAAATCTCCTCGTCGGCGATGCCCTCCTCCTTGGCCCATTCGTCGACCGGCAGATCGAGACCGAGGACGCGCTTGAGCCTCCTCGCGCAATCCGGGCGTGTCCCACTGCTCCGGATAGGCGTGTTCCGGCACGTGCTTGGCGACCAGATCGTCGATCGCGGTATGGCGCATGTCGGCGACGACTTCGACCACCGCCTCGTCCTGCATCCATTCGACGCGCTGGTCGAAGATGACCTTGCGCTGATCGTTCATCACGTCGTCGTACTTGAGGATGTTCTTGCGGATATCGAAGTTGCGCGCCTCGACCTTCTGCTGGGCCTTCTCCAGCGCCTTGTTGATCCAGGGATGGATGATGGCCTCGTTCTCCTTCAAGCCCAGCTTCTGCAGCATGCCGTCGAGCTTGTCGGTGCCGAAGATGCGCATCAAATCGTCTTCGAGCGACAGGAAGAACTTGGAGTGGCCAGGATCGCCCTGGCGGCCCGAGCGGCCGCGCAATTGGTTGTCGATGCGCCGGCTCTCATGCCGCTCGGTGCCGAGCACGTAAAGGCCGCCGGCGGCGAGTGCCTTCTCCTTGAGCCGCGCGACCTGGGCGCGAATCTCCGCCGCGCGCGGGCTTTTCTCGCGCTCGCGCGGTTCCTCGATATCGGCCACTTCCTGGCGGATGCGCATGTCGGCATTGCCGCCGAGCTGGATGTCGGTGCCGCGGCCGGCCATGTTGGTGGCAATGGTGATGGCGCCGGGCACGCCGGCCTGCGAGACGATATAGGCTTCCTGCTCGTGATAGCGGGCGTTGAGGATGGCGAACACCTTGGCCTTGGTCGCTCCCTCGTCGCCGGAATAAAGCGCAGCAAAGGCGTTGGGATCGGAGAAATCGTGCTGCTCCCAGCCCTGCTTGCGTAACAGTTCGGCGAGCTGTTCGGATTTTTCGATCGAAGTAGTGCCCACCAGCACCGGCTGCCCGCGGGTCTTGCAATCCTCGATCAGAGCGATGATGGCGCGGTACTTCTCGGCGGCGGTGCGATAGACCTCGTCGTCGTCGTCGATGCGGATCATCGGCATATTGGTCGGAATTTCCAGAACTTCCAGGCCGTAAATGTCGCCGAACTCCTCGGCCTCGGTCAAAGCCGTGCCGGTCATTCCGGCGAGCTTGTCGTACATGCGGAAATAGTTCTGGAAGGTGATCGAGGCGAGCGTCTGGTTCTCGGGCTGGATCGGCTGATGCTCCTTGGCCTCCAGCGCCTGGTGCAGACCTTCCGAATAGCGCCGGCCCGGCATCATGCGGCCGGTGAACTCGTCGATGATGACGACTTCGCCGTTGCGCACGATGTAGTCCTTGTCGCGGGCGAACAGCTTGTGGGCGCGCAGCGCCTGGTTGACATGGTGGACGCACGAGACGTTCTCGACATCATAGAGCGACTTCGACTTGAGCTGCCCGGCGTCGCGCAGCCAGCTGCCTCCATCTTCTCCATGCCGATTTCGGTGAGCGTGACGGTGCGCTGCTTCTCGTCGAGCTCGTAATCGTCCTTGTCGAGCTTGGGGATGTAGGTATCGATGGTGTTGTAGAACTCGGAACGGTCGTCGAGCGGGCCGGATATGATCAAAGGCGTGCGCGCCTCGTCGATCAGGATCGAGTCGACCTCGTCGACGATCGCATAGATATGGCCGCGCTGCACCATGTCCTCGAGCCGGTACTTCATGTTGTCGCGCAGATAGTCGAAGCCGAACTCGTTATTGGTGCCGTAGGTGACGTCGCAGTCGTATTCGCGCTTGCGCTGCTCGTCATCGAGGCCGTGCACGATGACGCCGACCGTAAGACCGAGGAACTTGTAGATCTGGCCCATCCACTCGGCGTCGCGTTTGGCGAGATAGTCGTTGACGGTGACGACATGGACGCCGCGGCCGGCGAGCGCATTGAGATAGACCGGGAGCGTAGCGACCAGCGTTTTGCCTTCGCCGGTCTTCATCTCGGCGATCCTGCCCTCGTGCAGCACCACGCCGCCGATCAGCTGGACGTCGAAATGGCGCTGGCCGAGGGTGCGCTTGGACGCCTCGCGCACGGTGGCGAAGGCCGGCACCAGGATGTCGTCCAGAGCCTTGCCGTCGGCGAGTTCTTTCTTGAATTGATCGGTGCGCGCGCGCAGCGCCTCGTCGGACAGGCTGCGCCAGCTCGGCTTCGAGCGCGTTGATCGCCTGGACCCGAGGCCCGTACGAGCGAATGCGCCGTTCGTTGGAGGAACCGAATAGCTTACGGGCGACAGCGCCGATCATCGCATCATCTTCCTTCCGCGTTCCGGCCGAGCTGCAACGTCAAGGTCGGACGCAATGCGCCTGCGGTCGCAGCGGCCCGCGCTCTCTCCCTGATGACCGGCACAGCATCCAAGTAACGGAAAATGCGGCGCTATTCGGGCCTCTGCAAGGCGCGACATTGCCGCCCCAGACTCTCGGCGAGAGATAAGAGGGGGTGGTTTTGTTGTCAATGCGAACCCCCGCATCACGCGCTCGTTAGACCGGGCCGCCATTCTCCAATTGCCAAAAGCGGCCGTTTCGGCAAGTGTCCGCGCCAATCCGCGCCAATCCGCGCCAATCCGCGCCGGCCGCATCCGGCACGAAAGATGCAAAAGCGACACCCAACGAGACCCCGAACCGCAACGCCCTCGGCGCCTGAGCTAACGTCGAACTCGGTGGTTTGCCGCCGTGACAAAGGATTACGCCCGATGACCTCGCCTTCACTCGTCGTCCGCACGCTCGGCGCTCTCGCCGTCGCGGCGATGCTCGCCACGCCAAATGCGCTGCACGCGCAGGACTCCGATCCTCTTGTCGCCCGCGCCAATGGTGTCGATATCCACCAGAGCGATCTGGCGCTGGCCGAAGATGAGATTGGCAGCAGCCTGCCGGACATGCCGCCGGCACAAAAGCGCGACTACCTCCTCTCCTACCTCGCCGACATCATCGTTCTGGCACAGGCGGCCGAAAAGCAGAAGCTCGCCGACCATCCGGACGTCCAGCGTCAGCTTGCGTTCGCGCGCAACAAGGTCCTGATGGAAGCGTTGCTGCAGGATCCCGGGCAGGCCGCGCTGAACGACGAGGCCATGCACAAGGTCTATGACGAAGCCGTCAAGCAGATGGCGAATGAGGAAGAAGTGCACGCGCGGCACATCCTGGTCACGACCGAGCAGGAGGCCAAAGAGATCGAAGCCGAGCTGAAGAAAGGTGCGGATTTCGCCACTCTCGCCAAGCAGAAATCGAAGGACCCGAGCGCAGCCACCAATGGTGGCGACCTCGGCTGGCTCACTAAGGACCAGATGGTTCCGGAATTCTCCGAGGCCGCGTTCAAGCTCGCAAAGGCGCAGATTTCCGATCCTGTGCACACCAAGTTCGGCTGGCACGTCATCAAGGTCGACGATAAGCGCGTCAAGCCTGCGCCGACCTTCGACGAGCTCAAACCGCAGATCGAGAACTTCGTCGCCCGCCGCGCGCAGACCGAATTGGTCCAAAGCCTGCGCAAGACCGCCACGATCGAGCGCTTCGATCAGCCGCCCACGGCGAAGCCTCCGATCAATCCCGCCGCGCCGCTGAAGAAGTAGCGCCGTGGACCTCCTCCGCGACCGCTATTGCCGGGCTTGACCCGGCACTCCATCGTACCTAACCGGACGCTCAACCGCCGCATCGATGCGCGGGTCACGCCCGCGCGTGACGACCCTTGGGGCTATTCGTCATGCCGCCTTCCATCTCCCCGCTCGCACCCGCGTCCTTCCCCGAAATGCCGGCGGTTGCCGGCGTGCGGCTGGCGACTGCAGCAGCCGGGATCCGCTATGCCGGCCGTACCGACGTGCTGCTGGCTTTGTTCGATCCCGGCACGGCCGTGGCCGGCGTGTTCACGCGCTCGAAATGCCCGTCGGCGCCGGTCGACTGGTGTCGCGCCCGGATCAAGAAGGGCACAGCGTGCGCGCTTGTCGTCAATTCGGGCAATGCCAACGCCTTTACCGGCAAATCGGGCGGCGCAGCGACCAAATTGACGGCCGAGATGACCGCAAAGACGGCGGGCTGCAAACCCGACAGCGTGTTCCTGGCCTCGACCGGCGTGATCGGCGAGCCGCTCGACGCGACGAAGTTCGCCGCTGTCATGGAGCGGCTCGCCGCCGACGCCGCCCCCGGCGGCTGGCGCTCCGCCGCCGAAGCAATCATGACCACGGATACGTTTCCAAAGGGCGCCGCCGCCATGGTGCGCATGGGCTCGAACGTGGTGACGATCTGCGGCATCGCCAAAGGCGCCGGCATGATCGCGCCCGACATGGGCACCATGCTGTCCTTCGTCTTCACTGACGCCCCGATCGCGCCCGCTTTGTTGCGCAGCCTGCTGCGGGATGGCGTCGCGGATACTTTCAATGCGGTGACCGTCGACGGCGACACGTCGACCTCCGACACGCTCCTGGTGTTTGCCACCGGCGCCGCCGCTTCGCGCGGCGTGGAAAAGATTGCGCGCGCCTCCGATCCAAGGCTTCCATCCTTGCGCAAGGGATTCAACGCCGTGCTCGCCAATCTCGCCGAGCAGATCGCGCGCGACGGCGAGGGCGCCCGCAAGCTCGTCGAAATCCTGGTCGAGGGCGCAAAGTCGAAGCGCTCGGCGCGCCGCATCGCGCGCTCGATTGCCAATTCGCCGCTGGTCAAGACCGCGATCGCCGGCGAGGACGCCAATTGGGGCCGCGTCGTGATGGCGGTCGGCAAAGCCGGCGAGCCCGCCGACCGCGACCGCCTGTCGATCTGGTTCAACGGCTTCCGCGTCGCCCACAAAGGCGAGCGCGATCCGGCGTATGATGAGGCCGCCGTCTCGGCCGCAATGAAGAGGCCGGAAATCACGCTCAAAGTCGCTCTCGGGCTGGGCAAGGGCCGCGACCGCGTGCTCACCTGCGACCTGACCAAAGAGTACGTGGCGATCAACGGGGATTATCGGAGCTAAGCAACGTCGTAAGCGTTCCGCGAGGCGTAGGGGCCGCGTTGAGCACGCCATTAACGGCCGATTTACCCTTGCGGCCGTTCAGGGACTTTAATTAAACGCATTGAGTGTCCTTTTACTTCCCGTTGTTTAGATGGACCCAAGGCCGTGAGCGTCAAAACCGTCCTTGTTGCCGCCTGCGCCCTCATCGATCCCGACGGCCGCGTGCTCATCGCACAACGCCCGCAGGGCAAGCCGATGGCCGGACTGTGGGAATTTCCCGGCGGCAAGGTCGAGCCGGGCGAACGGCCTGAAGAGAGTTTGATTCGCGAACTGAGGGAGGAGCTGGAAATCGTCGTCAAGGAGGCGTGCCTCGCGCCGCTGACATTCGCGAGCCACCTTTATCCCGACTTCCACCTGCTGATGCCGCTTTACGTCTGCCGGCGCTGGGAAGGGTTCGTGGAGGCCCGGGAGGAGCAGAGGCTCAAATGGGTGCGGCCGCGGGAGTTGCGCGATTATCCGATGCCGCCTGCCGACGAACCGCTGATCCCTCACCTCATTACGCTGTTATAATCGAAGCCGAAGGGCACCAGACCATGCTCAACCGTGCAAACCAGACGATCATCGCCCCCATCTGTCGCTTTTTGCAGAACGAGAGCGGCGCCACCGCGATCGAGTACGCAATGATTGCATCGGGCATCGCCGTGGCCATTGCCTCCACAATCGTAACGCTCGGTTCGAGCGTCAAGGGTCTGTATTCGAGCGTGTCTACGGCGATGAAATAACCTTATTCGCGAGCCCGGTCCCACCGCGGCAAACGACTGGCGCACGGCAATCAGCCGCCGGCCTTCTCGCCTGCCGAAAATTCACGCGCGCCGAGCGCGTCGGCAAGCCGCCCTCGCGCCGACCCGGGCTTGAGCGGCTGCTGCTGGCTTTCATGCGGCGCCCAGCCCGACAGCCATACGATCTCGAACGTCGCGCGCAGCCGGCCATCGCCGTCAGCAAAGCGTTGCGCGTAGATCTGCGCCATGCGCATCAGCGTCGCCCGCTTCAGTGGAGTGCGGCGGCGCGCATGGAGCGCGTTGGTCGCACCCATGCGCCGCAGATCGTGCATCAGCGCGAACGCCAAATCGTAGCGCACGGTCAGACGGTCGCTATCGGTGACGGGAAGCGCAAAACCGGCACGCTGCAACAGCGAGCCGAGTTCGCGCAGGTCGGCAAACGGCGCCACCCGAGGCGAGACGCCGCCCTCGATGTCGCTTTCGGCCGCGGCGAAGGAATGGCGCAGCTCGGTCAACGTTTCGCCGCCGAGGAGCGCAGCAACAAACAATCCGTCGGGTCTGAGCGCGCGGCGAATCTGCACCAATACGCCCGGCAGATCGTTGACGAATTGCAGCGCCAACGCCGAAACCACAAGATCGAGCGCGCCGTCGCCAAACGGCAGCGCTTCCTCATCGGCGGCGACAAGATTCTTCGCCCGTTGCGAATTCTCCGAGCGCGTCGCCGCCAACTCGGGCACCGCAGCGGCGCGCACGACCGTGCCGATCGAGCCGAGGCGCGACAGCGCCATGCGCACTGCGTCTCCCGGCGTGCCGAGATCGACTGCGACATCGAAGCGACGCAATACCACGCCGATCCGTTCCGCAAGATCGTCGGCGACGCGGTCGAGCAGAAACGTCGCCGGGCCCAAAGCCTCGGCGCGGCGGCGGCGCCGGCGCAGCAGCGCACGGTCGAAAACCAGCGGTGCCGAGGTCATGGATTAATTGTCTCACGTTTGAGGCCGGCTGTCGCTGCCGCCGCGCGACGGCGCAGCGGCGCCGCAGCCGATGACAATCGGGTTGCGACGGAGTAGCGTGCGGCTATGCCGATGTCGGCGAGCCTTGGTTCTCCCCCGCGCCTCAAACGCGTCGCAGACGCGGCGCGCATGGTGTTGCGAACAACGCTGGACTTGGCTTTGCCGCCATTATGCGCCGCTTGCCGCGAGCCGGTAGAGGGACGCGGACTATGCCCGTCGTGCTGGTCGAAGCTCTCCTTCATCACCCGTCCCTATTGCGAGCGTCTTGGCATTCCGTTCGCCTATGACCCGGGTCCTGGCATCCTGTCGATGGCAGCGATCGCCGACCCGCCGGCCTATCAGCGCGCTCGCGCCGCCGTGCGCTTCGACGAGATTTCGCGGGCGCTCGTTCATGCCCTCAAATATGGCGACCAACTCGACGTTGCGCCGATGATGGGACGCTGGATCAGCCAGGCGGGACGCGAAATTCTCGCCGAAGCCGACGCGCTGGTCCCGGTGCCGCTGCATTGGCGCCGGCTGTGGGCGCGCCGCTTCAATCAGTCGGCCACGCTCGCGATCGCAATCTCGGCCGAGAGCGGCGTTGCGGTCGAGTTCGGGGCGCTCAAGCGCGTGAAGGCCACCGCCCAGCAGGTCGGGCTGACGCGGGCACAGCGCGCCCTCAATGTGCAGGGCGCTTTCAAAGTCCCGGCCGACGGCGGCGCTGCAGATCGCCGGCCGCCGCCTCGTTCTGGTCGACGATGTGCTGACCTCGGGCGCCACCGTCGATGGCTGCGCGCGGGCGCTGTTGCGGGCCGGCGCAGCAAACGTCGACGTGCTGATTTTTGCCAGGGTTGCCGATCCGGTGCGAACGTCCATATAAGCGGTTTGACAAAATCTGCGCATCATCATGGCCGGCGTCGAGATTTATACCATTCGCTACTGCCCCTATTGCCAGGAGGCGAAGGCATTGCTGTCTCGCAAAGGGGTGAGCTTCCATGAGCTTGACGCCAGCGGGAATCGGGAGCTGCGTCAGCAGATGATCGAGCGTTCGAACGGCCACACGACCTTTCCGCAGATTTTCGTCGGCGCGACCCATGTCGGCGGCTGCGACGATCTCTATGCGCTCGACGAGGCGGGCGGCCTCGATCCGCTGCTCGCCAAATTGCAAGAGCAGAAATTGCCGGAGCAGAAATTGCCGGAGCAGGCCAGGGAGCAGCCGGCATGAACGCGGCGAAAAACGCGACCTTCAAGGTCGGGCTCATTCAGATGCGCTCGGGGCGCGACCCGCACGCCAATCTCGCCGCCGTAATCGAGGCGGTCGACCAGGCCAAGCGCGCCGGCGCCGATTACGTGCTGACCCCGGAAATGACCAATGTCATGGAATCAAGGCGCGAGCGGCTATTCGCCAGCATCGTCGCCGACGAAAACGACCCGACGCTGGCGACGCTGCGCGAGGTCGCGCGCAAGTCTGCCATCTACATCCATATCGGCTCGCTCGCCATCAAGGCATCGCCGGACAAGGCGGTGAACCGCTCGTTCCTGATCGACCGCAGGGGCGACATCGTCGCGCGCTACGACAAGATTCACATGTTCGACGTGGATCTGGCCGGCGGCGAAAGCTATCGCGAATCGAACACTTATCGCGCCGGCGAGCTTGCCGTTGTCGCCGACCTGCCATGGGGAAGGCTGGGCCTCACCGTGTGTTACGACTTGCGCTTCCCGGCACTTTATCGCGCGCTCGCCGAGGCCGGCGCTTCGTTTTTTGCGGTGCCGTCGGCGTTCACGAGGCAAACCGGCGAGGCGCATTGGCACGTGCTCTTGAGGGCGCGCGCGATCGAGAACGGCTCATTCGTGTTTGCCGCCGCGCAGGGCGGCAAGCACGAGAACGGCCGCGAGACGTTCGGCCATTCGCTGGTCGTCGATCCGTGGGGCCGCATTCTCGCCGAGGGCGGCACCGAGCCGGGCGTGGTGCTGGCGGTGGTCGATCCCGCCGAAATTGCCGCGGCGCGCGCAAAAATTCCCTCGCTGCTGCACGGCCGGCGCTTCGAACTGGTCGAGCCGATGGCCGAGCTGACCTATCTGCACGCGGTGCGAGAGCCGCTATGATCCGTTACGCGCTCAACTGCGCAGAGGGCCACGCCTTCGAAAGCTGGTTCCAGAATTCGACAGCTTTCGACAAGCAGCAAAAACGCGACCTCGTCAGCTGCCCGATCTGCGGCTCAGCCAAAGTGGAAAAGGCGATCATGGCGCCGCGGCTTACCCGCACCGATGTCCCGGAGGTGGCCGAACCGGCGGCGCCGCCGCCACCACCGCCGCCCGCGGTGACGCCGGCTGCCCAGCACGCCCCGGTGCCGGCGCCGGCCAAGGCGACCGTCGCCATGATGTCGCCGCAGGAGCGCGAGCTGCGCCAGAAGCTGAGAGAGCTGCGCGACCACGTCACCAAGAACGCGAACTATGTCGGCCCGCGCTTCCCCGAGGAAGCGCGCAAGATGCATTACGGCGAGATCGAACACCGCTCGATCTACGGCGAAGCTTCCCCCGACGAGGCCAAGGCGCTGCACGACGAGGGCATCGAATTTCATCCGCTGCCGATGCTGCCGGACGACCACAATTGATGGATGGCGATAACCGATCCCTGTTCGGACTTCAATGCGCCAGGATCAGCAGCACCACCCCGCCGACCACCAGCACCATGCCGAGGGCTTCGCGGGCGCTGGTTCTGTGTCCGAACGCAAATCGTGAAACCAGCTGCGCGAACAGCACCTCGACCAAAGCGAGCGTGCGCACGCTCGCGGCGGTCGCAAGCGCGAAGGCGAGAAACCAGAACTGCGAGGCGAGCGCGCCCATGAAACCGGCAAACAGCGACGGCTTCCAGGCGCGGCCGATCGCGCTGACGACCGCGGGCTCGCGCAGCACGAGATAGAGCGAGAGCGTGATCGCCTGCATGGCAAGGCCGATCACCAGCGTGTAGGTCGCGGCCATTACGAAATTCGGCAGATGAAGATCGAGGATGGCGCCGCGAAAGCCGACTGCCGACAGCGCGAACATGCCGCCCGAGGCAAGGCCGATCAATGTCGGCCTGATGCTGCCCGCCGGCCATGCAGCCTTGCTCTTGCCGGGCAGCGACATGACGAGGACGCCTGACGTCGCCATCACGATCGCGATCATCATCGGCCACGTCACCAAGTCGCCGAGGAAGATCAGGCCGAAGATCGCGACCTGAATCGGCTCCGTCTTCAGATAAGCGATGGTGACGACGAACGAGCGCTCGCCCATGGCGACCAGCATCAGCGCAGTGGCGGCAACCTGGGCGAGCGCGCCGTCGACGACCCAGGGCCAGAACGTCCAGCCCGGCCGCGGCAACGCCGCGCCGGTCCAGCGCATCAGCCCGATCAGGAACAAAAGCGCGAACGGAAAGCCGAACAGGAAACGGACATGAGTGGCGCCGACCGTGCCCAAGCCGCCAGTCAACTCGCGCTGCATCGCATTGCGCAAGGTCTGGAAAAATGCGGCAACGACGGTAAAAGCGATCCAGAGCCAGGCCGCTTGCATCACGCCGCCTTTGCCGCGACCAGCATGTAATTCACATCCATATCGGTCGAGAGCTGCCAGCGATCGGCGAGCAGATTGTAGGTCACCCCAGCCTGCGCGGTAAGTTCCAGCCCGCTTCGTTCAATGGCGAGTTCAAGCTCATCGGGCGTGACGAATTTCTCCCATCGATGCGTGCCGCGGGGCAGCCAGCGCAGAATGTATTCGGCGCCGACGATCGCCAGCGCGAAGCTCTTCATGGTGCGGTTGAGCGTTGCCACGATCAGAAGTCCGCCGGGCTTCACCAAGCCGGCGGCGAGGCCGATGAACAGCTCAACGTCCGTGACATGTTCGACGACTTCCATGGCGAGCACCACGTCGAATTTTTCCCCGGCCGCGGCAAGCGCCTCCGCGTTGGTGCAGCGGTAGTCGATCGTTAGTCCGGTTCGTTCGGCGTGACGGCGCGCGACCGCGATGTTGCGGTCCGACGGATCTGCCCCGACGACGGTGCCGCCAAGCCGCGCCAGCGGCTCGGACAGAATGCCGCCGCCGCAGCCGATGTCGAGGATGCGCAGGCCGGAGAGGCTGTCGAGCCGGGCGGCATCGCGGCCGAAATGTGCCGCGACGCGGTCGCGAATATAGGCAAGACGCACCGGATTGAACTTGTGCAGAGCCGCCATCGGCCCGCGCTGATCCCACCATTGTTCGGAGAAGCGCGAGAATTGGGCGACTTCGGCCTCGTCGACCGTGCCGGCGGATGTTTGCTGACGGTCCATGTGCTGGCTCAAACTACTTGATTTCCCCTCCCCCTCGTGGGGAGGGGTTAGGGGTGGGGTCGCGAGGTTCCGAAAATCCTCGACGCTTTGACGTTACCTCTCTACCCCCACCCCTGCCCCTCCCCACCAGGGCTACGGGATGCACGAAACTGATTCCCGGCTGATTGTAGATGTGATTCAAGGCCTTTGGCATGGATTTGCTGGAGGTGACACGATGGCCTATGGCGACATTCGGGTGGCGGAGCGGGCGGATTGGCTGATCGAGCGGGTTGCCGCGGCGGGTACGTTGGTGCTTCGGCGGGTTGGAGAGACGAGAGCCGGGGAGCTTGCTGTTCACCGGTTTCTGTCTTCGCCGTATGTGAGTGTTGAAAACATCGTCGAGACCCTTGCGGCGCGGACGGCGGTGCAATGCGCCGGGCGGCGGGTGCTGGCGGTTCAGGACACGACGGAGATCAACTTTGCGGGTCGCGACCAGAAGCGACGCGGCTTTGGCGCGGGTGGAGACGGCAACAGCCCGGGGTTCTTCATCCATCCTGTGGTGGCGCTGGACATCGAAACGGAAGCGGTCGTCGGTCTGGTCGATGCGGCGATCTGGACTCGGCCGCCGATGCGCGCGCCAGCGCGCCGCAAGCGGAGGTTGGAAGACAAGGAATCGATGCGATGGCTTGCCGGCTGCGAGGCTGCGGCCGAGACGCTGGCGGGGGCTGCGTCGGTGGTCATGGTGGCGGACCGCGAAAGCGACCTTTATGCGTTGTTTGCCCGCAAGCCCGAGCGGCTCGATCTGATCGTGCGCGCCGGGCAGGATCGCGGTCTGGAGCGGGGCGGCCTGTTGTCCGCGGCCCTCGATCAGGTCGAAGCTTTGCATCGGGGCGAGGTGCGAGTAGCGCCGCGCGGACCGGGCGATAAGGGACGCACCGCAACGGTCGAGTTGCGTGCCGCGACGGTGCGCATCAAGCGCCCGCAGGTTGGTCCTTTGCGGGCGCTTGCCAAGACGGTAGAACTTGGCTTGGTCGAAGCGCGGGAAGTCGACGCGCCGGCCGGCAAAACGCCCCTGCTTTGGCGCCTGCTCACGACTTTGCCGGTGGCCAGCGCCGAAGAAGCCCAGCAGGTCGTGCAGCTTTATCGTCTGCGCTGGCGCATCGAACAGATTTTCCGCGCGCTCAAGAGCGATGGCCTCAAACTTGACGACAGCCAAATGATAGACGCCGAACGCTTGTTCAATCTCGCGGCGATCGGCTTGGCCGCCGCCATCCGCACCATCCAACTGGTGGACGCCAGAGACGGCAGTCCTCGCCCGGCTACCGATGTCGTCGACGAGGTCTTTGCCGTTCCACTGCAACTGCTCTCCACAAAGCTGGAAGGCAAAACGGCGCGGCAGAAAAATCCGCATCCGCCGGGATCGCTCGCCTTCGTCGCCTGGATTACCGCTCGTCTCGGCGGCTGGAATTGCTACTACAAACCTCCCGGACCTAAAACCATGCGCGAGGGCTGGAACCAACTCGCTGCCAGACTCGAAGGCTATGCGCTTGCTACACAATGCCAAATTCCGTGAATCCCGTAGCCCACCAGGGGGAGGGGATAAGCACCATCATGCGCTCGCCCGCTTGCGCTTGAAGTGGCCGTAGCCGGGGCGATAGCTCTTTTCGTCGAGGAACTGCTTCATGCCTTCATCGCGGCTGTTTTCCCTGTCGTTGAAGCGCAACGCGTCGCTCTTGGCGTTAAGATAATCCTGCGCCTGCGGCTCGTTCATAAAGCGCACGGCGCGGATCGCCTCCTTGGTGTAGCGCAAGGCCGCCGGGCTCTTCTCGATCAGCTTCTTGGCAAGCTTGATGGTCTCCTCGCGCAACCGCTCCTTGGGATAGGAGAAATTGACGAAGCCCATTTGCTTGGCCTGCTTGCCGTCGAACGAATCGCCGGTCATGGCGTAATAGAGCGCGTCGCGGAAATTCAGGGTCTGCGCCACGTTCCAAGAGACGATGCCGCCCGGCAGGATGCCCCAATTGACCTCGGAGAGGCCGAACATTGCATCGTCGGCGGCGAGCGCGAAGTCGCAGGCGCAGACCTGGGTGAAGGCACCGCCGAAACAATAGCCGTTGACCATGGCGATGGTCGGTTTCGGAAACATCGAGAGTTTCTGCCAGCGCCAGTTGTTCGAGGCGCGCCGCAGCTTGTGGCGCGCGGCCGGGTCGCCAGCATTGGCGCGGAAATAGAGCCTGATGTCCTGGCCCGCGGAGAACGCGCCCCCGGCGCCGGTCAGCACCAAAATCTCGGTCGCCGGATCGACCGCGAGCTCATCGAGCACCTCGTCCATTTCGAGATGGACCTGCGGGCTCATGGCGTTGCGCTTGTCCGGTCGGTTGATCATCAACCAGGTAACGCCCTGATTTTTTTCGACTGCGATGGCTTCATAGGTCTTGGCGGCGGCCATGGTGTTCTCCGTTGCTAAGCATGGATGGCTCATTGAACAGGCGATGGGCGCAGTAGACAAGACCGGCCCACCCTCGCCGGCCGCATGGGACACGAGCCCTGGCAGCAACCGCCAGCCGGCCGTCTGCGGGCCGTCTGCGGGCCGTCTGCGGGCCAGCGCCCACTGACGCGCCGCGACACTAGACGCACGTTGCACTCGCGGCCGACCTGAACGAGGATAGAGCTTCTAGATCGGCTTGACGATCATAGACACCTGGGAGGAAGCAATGCGGAAATTGTTCATCGGCGCAGGCGGCATCGCCGCGCTTGCGCTGGTCATGCTCGGTCTTCATCCGGCGGCTGCGGTGGACACGATCAAGGTAGCCCTGATCATGTGTTATTCCGGCCAATTCGCCGACACCGCGACCCAGATGGACGACGCGATTAAGCTGTTCATGCAGCAGAACGGCGACACCATTGCCGGCAAGAAGATCGAGCTCATTCGCAAAGACGACGGCGGCATCGCCCCGGACGTGGCCAAGCGGCTCGCCCAAGAGGCGATCGTGCGCGACCATGCCGACATTCTCGGGGGCTGGATTCTGACGCCGAACGCGCTTGCCGCCGGCGACGTGTCCAAGGAAGCGAAGAAATTCATGGTGGTCATGAATGCTGCGACTTCGATCATCACCACCAAGTCGCCGTACATGGCGCGGACCTCGTCGACGACGCCGCAACTAAACTACACGTTCGGCCAGTGGGCCGCGCATAACGGGATCAAGACGGTCTATACGATGGTGTCCGGCTACGGACCCGGCATCGACGCCCAGACCTGGTTCGAGAAAGGCTTCACGGCCGCGGGCGGCAAGGTGATCGGCTCGGTCCGCTTCCCCGTCGCCAATCCCGATTTCTCCGCTTTCGTCCAGCGCGCCAAGGATTCGAAGCCTGACGCCATCTACATCTGGATACCGGGCGGCGCGCAGCCGGCAGCGGTCGGCAAGGCGCTCGCCGAGCACGGCATCGATACATCGAAGATCAAGATTCTGGGTCAGGACGCGCTCACCCAGGAAAGCGGACTCAAGAACATGGGCGATGCCGGTCTCGGCATCATAACCGTCGCGTTCTACGACTATCATCACCAATCGCCGCTGAACAACGCGTTCGTGAAGGCATATAACGCCGATTTCCATCGCAACCCCGACATCTTCTCGATCGGCGGCTATGACGGCATGCACCTCATCTATGCCGTGCTGAAGAAGACCAACGGCAATACCAGCGGCGAGGCGTTGATCGACGCCGCCAAGGGCATGAGCTGGGAAAGCCCGCGCGGACCGATCATGATCGACCCGGAAACGCGTGACATCGTGCAAACCGTCTATATTCGACGCGTGGAAAAGGTCGGCGGTGATCTCGTCAATGTCGAGTTCGACAAGATCGCCGGCGTCAAGGACCCGGGACACATGACGAAGTGACGCCGCGCGAGAGCCCCGTAGGCAAAAGGCCATGCCCGCTTTCTTAGGCATGATGTTCGACGGCGTTGCCTACGGGATGCTCCTGTTCCTGATGTCGGTCGGGTTGTCGGTGACGCTCGGGATGATGAATTTTGTCAACCTGGCGCACTGCAGCTTCGCCATGCTCGGCGGCTATGTCACCGTCACGCTGATGAACGCGTTGGGCTGGCCGTTCTTCGCGACGCTGCCCGTCGCGTTCATCGCCGCCGCCGCGGCAAGCGTCGTGCTCGAGCGCGTGTTCTTCCGGCGTTTCTACAACGCCAACGAGCTCACGCAGTGCTTGCTCACCATCGGCATCGTGTTCATCTCGATCGCCGGGGCGGCCTATATCTACGGCACCGACCAGCAGCCGCTGCGGCTGCCGGCCTATTTGCTCCACTCGATTACCTTTATGGGTCAGGATTTCGAACTGTACCGGCTGTTCCTGATCGGCACAGCCGCGCTCATTACGCTTGCGCTCGTGGTCGGCGTCGAGACCACGCGCTTCGGCGCGCAGGTGCGCGCGGCGGTCAACAACCAGCGCATGGCGCGCGGGCTCGGCATCAATGTCGACGGCCTGTTCGCGGTTACCTTCGCGCTCGGCAGCGGACTTGCCGGGCTGGGCGGCGCGCTCGCCATCGAGATGCTCGGACTCGATCCCTCATTCGCCTTGACCTACGTCATCTACGTGCTGATCGTGGTGGCGGTCGGCGGCCTCGGCTCGATTGCCGGAACGTTCGCCGCCGCCATGCTGCTCGGCGTCGCCGACATGGCCGGCAAATACTACATCCCCGCGCTCGGCTCGGTGCTGATCTATCTGGTGATGCTGGTCATGATCATGTGGCGGCCGAGCGGGCTGTTCGGGAGACGTTAGGCGTGACCAGCGCGACCATCGCCGGGCCGCACGAGTATTGGCGGGCGCAGGTCCGCTGGCGCCGGCTCGAAATCGCGTTCTGGCTCGCCACGCTTTTGCCGTTCGTGCTGACGCCGGACTATCTGGTGCTGGCGAGCCAAGTCGCCATTGCCGGTTTGTTCGCGCTGTCGCTCGATCTCATTCTCGGTTTTTCCGGCATCATCTCGCTGGGTCATGCCGCCTATTTCGGGGTCGGCGCCTATGCGGCGGGGCTGGTCTCGAAATGGGGCTGGGGTGAGCCGCTGACCGGCCTTGTGATTGCCGGAGCTGCTTCCGGATTGTTCGGCTACGCGACGAGCTTCATCATCGCGCGCTTTCGCCACCTGGCGCTGATCATGATCACACTCGGGCTGTGCCTGTTGATGTATGAGGCGGCCAACAGCGCGGGCTGGCTGACCGGCGGCTTCGACGGTCTGCAAGGCATCAACACCTGGCCGATCCTGCAAAAGTTCGACTTCGACCTTTACGGCTACACCGCCTACAGCTACTCGCTCGCCGTGCTGTTCGTGATATTCCTGATGGCGCGCCGGCTCATTCATTCGCCGTTCGGGCTGGCGTTGCGCGGCATCCGCGAGAACAATTATCGGATGCCGGCGATCGGCGCCCCGGTGCACTCCCACATCCGCGCCATCTACACGATCGCGGCCATCATCGCCGGCATCGCCGGCGCCTTGCTGACCGAGACGACCCAGACAGTGTCGCTCGAAGCCTTGGGCTTTCAGCGCTCGGCCGACGTGGTGGTGATGCTGATTATCGGCGGCACCGGCCGGCTGTACGGCGGTCTCATCGGCGCCATCGTCTATATGGTGGCGCACGACCGGTTCTCCGGTGTGACCCCGCAATACTGGTATTTCTGGATCGGGCTGTTGCTCGTCGCCGTGGTCATGCTGCTGCCGGACGGAATTCTCGGCGGGCTCGCGCTGTTGCTGGATCGCCTGAGGCGGAAGCCGTGAGCGGGAGCGCACTTGCCGCGCGCGGCGTCAACAAGATGTTCGGCTCGCTCGTCGTCGCCTCCGACGTGGAGATCGAGCCTGCCGCCGGGAGTGCGTTACGCGCTGATCGGACCGAACGGCGCCGGCAAGACGACGTTGATCAACCTGATGACCGGAATGCTGCGCCCGGATTCCGGCCGCATTTTTCTCGGCGACGAGGACATTACGGCGCTTGCTCCCGAGCAGCGGGTGCGGCGCGGGCTGGTTCGCACCTTTCAGATCAATTCGCTGTTTCCGCACCTTACCGCGCTCGAATCGGTCACGCTTGCGGTGTGCGAGCGGCGCCGTGTCGCCCGCACCTTTTGGCGGCGTCTCACGGACTATCCGCAGGAAGTCGAGGAGGCCTACAATATCCTCTCCACGCTCGCGCTCGCCGCCGTCTGCCATCGCCCGACGCGCCAACTAGCCTACGGCCAGCAGCGGCTGCTTGAGATCGCGCTCGCCCTGGCGACGCGGCCGAAAGTGCTCTTGCTCGACGAGCCGGCGGCGGGCGTGCCGCACGACGAAAGCAACGAATTGTTTGCCGCCATCGCCGGGCTGTCGGCCGACATCACGGTTTTGTTCATCGAGCACGATATGGAACTGGTGTTCCGCTTCGCTTCGCGCGTGATCGTGCTGGTCGGCGGCAGCGTGCTCATAGAAGGCACGCCGGCGCAGATCGCCGCCGACGAGCGGGTGCGCGCGGTCTATCTGGGCAAGAACGTCGGAGCGCCGCGGCATGTCTGATCTCACGGCCGACATCGCCGCCGCTGCGCCCGGCACGCCGCTGTTAAGCCTCGCCGACGTTCGCGCCGGCTACGGCTCCGCGATCGTCCTTGACGGCATATCGTTCGACCTGCCCGCACGCGGAGGGCTTGCCGTGCTCGGCCGCAACGGCGTCGGCAAGTCGACGCTCCTGCTCACCATCATGGGCTATACCAATGTCGGCCGCGGCCGCATCCTGTGGCGCGGCGAGGATATGACGCAATACGCCCCGCACCGCCGCGCCCGCGCCGGCATCGGCTGGGTGGCGCAGGAGCGCGAAATCTTCACCACGCTCACGGTCGAGGAAAATCTCACCGTTGCGGCGCGGGCCGGGCGCTGGGACCTGCCCTCGGTCTATGACCTGTTTCCGCGTCTCGCCGAGCGCCGCCGCAATCTCGGCAACCAGCTTTCAGGCGGCGAGCAGCAAATGCTCGCGATCGCGCGCGCGCTGACGACCAATCCGGCGCTGCTTCTGCTCGACGAGCCGCTCGAAGGCTTGGCGCCGATCGTCGTCGATGAACTCACCGATGCGATCCGGCGCATGACCGGCGAAGGCTCCAACGCCTTCATCCTGGTCGAGCAGCACGTCGAAATCGCTTTGCCGCTGACGCAATCGGCGCTCGTGATCGAACGCGGCCGCATCGTCCATGCCGGCCCGTCGGCCGAGCTGCTCGCCGACCACGCCAAGCTCGACCGCCTCATCGGATTGCGGCTGGCCGAGACGTAACCGAACCTTGTTAGCGCCGATGCTTCAGTGCTTTTGCGCCGATTGCGCCAGAGCCGTCTTGACCAATGCGATGACACTACCCGGGGTGCTCAGGACCTCCCCGACGATAGACTGAACCTGCCCGCCCGGCATGGCGTCGATCGCGGCGCCGAGTTTTCGTGCGTCGGCGACAAAGGCTGGATCTTTCACGGTTGCGTCGAAGGCCTGGCGCAGAATGGCGAGGCGCTCGGGCGCAACGTCGGGCGGCGCGGCGATCGGACGGCTGAGCGAGAGCGCGAGCGAGATGAAGCGGGCCGCTTCCTCCTTGGTGGTGTCGCCTTCCACCAGATCGGTCAAAAGCGGCACGTTGGGAAGGTCGGCCTCCTTGCGCAGCCCGATCTGAATGAGGACGTTGAATTTGCCGCCTTCGATCTGCGCCCGGCTGGTTGTCTTGTAGGTCGCCCAGGTGCTGGCGCCGCGGCCGTCCACTTCGCCGCGCTCCATCGCCAGATTGATTGCGGCGCCTCCGGAATAGCCGAGCACGATCTTAAAGCGCGTCCCGACCAGCGCATTGATGATGGCCGGGACCTGCGCCGCGGTGCCGCCCGAACCCGAGGCCCCGATCGTGGCCACGCGGCTGCGTGCGTCCTCCATCGTCTTCACCGGCGACGAGACCCAGGTGACGATGACGTTGTTGGACTTGCTGAGATTGCCGACCCAGCCCAACGCGCGCATCGAAGTCTGCAGGCCGGGCAGGCCCAGCGCCTCGTCGAGCAGCAATGCCTCCTGCATCATGGCGAGGAAGGTGCCGTCGCGCGGCGCGAGCTTGCCGGCATAGTTGGCGGCGAGAAGCCCGGCGGCGCCGGGTTTGTTGACGACCACGAAATCCGGATGGCCCGGGATGTGGCGCCCCAGATGCCGCGCCAACAGCCGCATATAGGTGTCGTAGCCGCCGCCGGGCGTGGTGTGGACCATCATGGTGATGGTCTTGCCGGCATAGAAATCGGCCGCCCGGGGCGAGCCCGCAGCCGCTGACGCCGCAACGAAAAGCGGGGCGAAAAGGATGGCGCATTTCCTGGCAGACATGCTTTCGGCCCCGGCAGCGACGTTGCGGACAGCAAGGGATCGGTTACAACCTTCTAACATTGCGGCGCGATCAGCGGAATTCGCCTACGTCTCGTCGCAGCAGCGGGGCAGGAGCGGGCATGGCCGGAACCGAGCTTGTAGTACGGGGCGGCAGGCTGATCGACGGCACCGGGCGGCCGCCGCTCGACGATGCGGTTATCGTCATTCGCGACGGCCGCTTCGCCGCCATCGGCCGCGACAGCGAGGTCGCCGTTCCGCCCGGCGCGGAGGTGCTTGACGTTGCCGGCAAGACGGTGCTGCCGGGCTTCATCGACGGCCACGCCCACCTCGAAGATTTTCACAACGAACTCTACCTGCATCTCGGCATCACCAGCGCCGCCACCATCGAGATTTTTCAGGACGGACCTTGGACGCTGGCGCAAAAGCAAGGCGTCGATCGCGGCAAGATCAAGGGGCCGCGCATCTGGACCTCGGGCCGCGCCATCGGCGGCCTGCGCACCGCGACCGACGCGCCGGATTCGCGGGCGGTTCGCGGCAACATCACCGTCGAGACGCCCGAGGAGGCGCGCAAGGCGGTCAGGCGCAAGAAGGAACTCGGCTACGATCTGATCAAGCTCAACGAGTTCATCTCGTTCGATCTCGTCCGCGCCGCCGCCGACGAGGCGCACCTGCTCGGGCTGCCGGTCACCGCGCATAGCTGGGACGTGATCGAATCCGTCAAGGCCGGCGTCGACAGCATCGAGCACATCTGGTCGGTCGGCTATAGCTCCATCCTCGATGTCAAGCGACGGCGCCAATTGGCCAAACAGCGCCTCGCCGGCAATATCGAGCAGGAACTCGCCGGCTCGTACTACGAGCCGGAAAATTTCGACGACATCATCGGCGTGATGGTGGAGCGTGGCGTCGCCTGGACGCCGACCATCGCCAAATGGCTGCGGCCGCTGTCGCCGAGCGCGCCGCGTTTTCGCGAGCGCGAGCGGCAAATTCTCGACAATCCCGATGCCGATCTGCCCGCAGCCGTACGCGCCATCGCCGACATCGCCTACGACAAGCTCTACAAACGCTACACGCCCGAGCAGCTCGACCGCACCAAAATCTTCTACGAGAAGGCCAACGAGTTCATCCGCCGCTTCATCGCCGCCGGAGGCATTCTGAAAGAAGGCTCCGACCCGCCGCGCGGGATGGCGGCCATGTTGCTACACGAGGGACTCGTCATGGATGTCGAGGCAGGCGTGCCGCCGATGAAAGCGATCCAGGCCGCAACCCTCAACGTCGCCAAGACGTTCAAGAAGGACAAGGATTACGGCAGCGTCGAGCCCGGCAAGGTCGCCGACCTCTGCATCGTCGAAGGCGATCCGCTTGCCGACATCTGGATGACGCAGAACGTCAAGATGGTGATCATGGGCGGCAAGCGCGTCGATATCGGATTTTCCGGATACAAAAATCCGATCCCGGCCTTTTACGCCTACCAGACGCTGCCGCTCGATCTCGACATCTCACCGCTGATGCTGGTCGAGGGTTCCGGCCCGACCGTGCTGAAAGTCCGCGGCCCCGGCATGTGGCCGTTCCATCGCGTGCTGCTCAACGGCAAGCCGCTGCCAACCCGCTTCGTCAACAAGACCGAGATCGAAGCGACCATTGCGCCCGAACTGATCGCGACCGCGGGGACCTACATCGTCACGATGAAACCGGAAGGCGAACTCCTGCCGGAGTCCCATCGGGCGCATCTCGTGGTTACGTTTCGCCAGTGACGGCTGACATGCGCGACGCCGCGACCGAGCTTGCCCAAAACCGCACTGCGCGAGCGTCGGCGCTGCGGTTCGGCGCATTCCGACAAGACGCCGGGCATGCGCGCGCGCTGGAGCGGGTGAAGGCGTGGACGCGTGAAAGTCTTGAGCTGGCGGACGACGATACGATACTGGTCGTCGAAGTCACCTGCACGCGGCCGGGCTGTCCGCCGCTCGAAACCGCCGTCACATTTTGGACCGCCGCCGGCGAGCGTCACTGGTTCAAGGTTTTCAAGCCCGTCGTCGAGATCGTGTTCGACGACCTGCCGCCCGCCTGGCTAAGGGACGCGCTCTACGCCAGCGAGCCGCTCGATGGCGCGTGCTGCTGATCAGCGATCCGCACCGGAATTGAGCGCACGCAAGCGGTCGATGACGTGCGACGGTGTCGCGTAGGCTTGGTCGATCACGTCCTGAAGCTGCTGGCCGGTCTGCGGCGCGTTGATGACGAGCCTGGTCTTCTTCGCATCGGCCTGGAAGGCGGCATCGGCAAAGGTGTCGGTAAGCGCCTGCCGCATCGCCGCCACGCGCTCGGCCGGAACACGGGGCGGCATCACCAGCGGCCGTCCAAGCGCCAGTGGCGCGAAGGCGGCCTGCAGAAGCAGTTTGTCGTCCGGTGCCTTGATCGAGTCCGAGACGAATGGCACGCCGGCCAAATCCTTCTCGCGCTGTGGCCCGTATTGCAGGATCGCCTTGGCCAAATGGTCAGGCAGCCAATGCGGCCGTGTCGATGTGATTGCGCTGTAAAATACGCTGGGCGAGCCGTCGATTTCGCCGCGCTCCATCGCCAGGAACGTGTCGTTCAGTCCCTTGTAGCCGTTGATAGCCTTCATCTTCGTCCCGAGCGTGGCGTCGAGGAGCCGGGTGTAAAACGCCTGCGTTGAATTGGTACCGGAGGCGCCCATCGTGGTGGCGCGGGTTTTCAGGTCTGCAAGCGAATTCACCGGCACCGTGTGCCAGACCAGCACCACAGCGGTCTCGACGCTTGGCGTGCCGAGCCAGTTGAACTTGGTCGCGTCGAAATGCGCCTGCTTGACGCCGAATAACGGCGCAAGCGGGGGGCCATTCTCGACCAGAGCGATCACGCTGCCATCATGCGCAGCGGTGTGGAACAGATAGTCCATGGCGACCAGGCCGCCGGCGCCCGGCATGTTCTCCACGACGATCGATGGATGGCCAGGGATGTGCCTGCCGATGTGGCGGCCGATCGCTCTGCCGAGCGTGTCATAGCCGCCGCCGACGCTGCCGCCAACGATGAACGTTACCGTCTTGCCCTGGTAGAACTTTTCGACCGGCGCGGCCTGTGCGACAACAACCGATGCCGTCATCAGCACCGCTGCGAACGTCATGATATGAGGGCGCCGAACCTGCATGTGCGTCTCCGAGCGTTGCCGGAAGCCTCGACCCCGCGGGCCTCGGCAATTCCCGTCAAATCCTCTCACAGTCTGACGGGGACGGGAATGCCGAATTTGCAGCGCGTAGCGCGTCCCAATTCGGAACTCGCTTGCGCGATTGAACGCTGCTAATTACGCGGCATGACGATTTTGCTCGTGCGGCACGGCGAGACCGACGGCAATGCAGCGCGTATTCTGCAACGCCCTGAGGTGCCGCTCAACAAACGAGGGCTGCTTCAGGTCGACCACCTTGCACAGCGCTTGTTCGCGCTCGGTTTTGCCCACATCTTATGCAGCCACTTATTGCGCGCGCGCATGACAGCGGCTCCGCTCGCATCTCGATCTGGAATTGAGATTGAAGAAAATCCGCTGTTGCAGGAGCGCAACTTTGGCGATTTACGCGGTTTGCCCTATGCCGAGCTGACTGAAAATCCGTTCGGGTCCGACTTCCTGCCACCCAACGGGGAAGACTGGCCGACATTTCATGCGCGCGTCGCCGACGCATTCGCTTTCATCGTGAACAGGCGTCGGAGTGTGAACGGCACCTTAGTGGTGGTCACACATGGTCTCGTCTGTCGTGCCCTCGTCGAGCGGCATGCGCTACTGCCCGAAGGCATGGTTATTCCCGAGCGCTTCGACAACGCCAGCCTGACCGTGATCCAGGAGGATTCACCGCACGGCGTGAGCTTGCTTAATTGCACGCGGCATCTCATGGCCTCGTAACGCGGGTGGGTCTGACACTCTTCCGAAATCGTGCTGTAGAGAATTGCGCTGACCGGAGCACGTCTGTGCGGTTGATAGGACCCGACGACGCCGCGCCAACCTGGCAAATCGCTATCCCGCCGCTGACGCAGGCGCGTCAGTGCACGCTCACCGTTTCCAGTTCCTGGCTCCAGGCATTGGCGATGGCGGCCTCGCGGCTGTCGGTGAGCATGATCGGGGTGCCGTCGGCGGCATGCAGCGCGAACAGTTTCAGCCCGGGCGCGATCTGCGGCGCCTGCGGGAACAGCGCAGGAACGTCCTCGGAGCGGATCGTCTTGACATAGGCGATCTGCCCGTCGCCGAGATGGGCGAGCGCTTCAGCCGACATCTCTGTCCCGGTCTCGATATGGTTCATTTCGTTTGTCATGGTCCTCAACTCCTTGCGATGGACTTCAAGTCCTGATGGGTCATCAATCGCATTCATTGATTGCAATCGATTTAACGATGCGCTCGGGCTGTGGGCGCACCAGATCGATCGACAGCAATCCGTTCTTCAAGTCCGCGCCCATCACTTCCATGCCGTCCGCCAGCACGAAAACGCGCTGGAATTGGCGCGCGGCGATGCCGCGATGGATGTATTGCCGGCTCTTGTCGTCGTGCTGGCGGCCGCGGATGACGAGTTGGCTCTCCTCGATCGAAACATCGAGCTGGTCGCGGGTGAATCCGGCCACGGCCAAGGTTATTCGCAGCCGATCCGGATTATTGCCGTCGCCCGCAATGCGCTCGATGTTATAGGGAGGGTATCCGTCCGCGGCCTTGCCGACGCGGTCGAGCACGCGCTCGATCTCATCGAAGCCAAGCAGGAAGGGACTTGAAAGCGACGAAACCCTGGACATGGTTTCAAAGCCCTTTACAGCGACTTTGCGAGGCCCTTGCGGCGCCCCGGGATGGCCGCGCGGAACCACCCTCCGCTCGGCCTGAGCTAATATGGCGTTGCACAAGAGCGGCTTCAAGAAGCGTGCCAGTCGCCGATTGTGCGACGCAACAACCGCCGCCGACGAAACGCCGCGCTATCAGCCGGCGGCGCTGCGCTGGAGATCGGCGCTCGAGGCCGCCTGCCGCATGCTCGCGCGCAGCCTTTCGGTGGCTTTCAGATCGGCGACGAAAGTCTCCGGATCGAGCACCACGCCGTAAGCGTCTCTTGCCGCCGCGAGCGATATGTAGCCCTGCCGGGCGTCGCTCTCGACATCGGCAACCGGCCGCTCCAGCGGCGAGCCGTAGCCGCCGCCGCCGCCCGAGCGCATGCGGAACGCGTCGCCCGGCTTGAGGAACGCGACCAGCACCTTGGCGTTGGGAAAGTCGGTCTTCCATACGCCGCCGGCGCGGATCGCCACTTCGTTGCCGGTCGCGTCGCCGCCGCCTTCGAGGCCCCACGGCTTGCAATGGGCGCGCTCGACATGGCTGTTGAACGTCATCGGCACCCGCGCGCGCACGACGCGTTCGAGCCCGAGCCCGCCGCGGTGGCGCCCGGCGCCGCCGGAATCCGCAATGAGCGCGTAGCGCTCGACCACCAGCGGAAACTTCACCTCGGATTGTTCGCTCGGAGAATTGTGGGTGTCGCCGTCGTTGATGCAGACGGTGCCGGAGACGCCGTCCTCGTTGCGCTTGGCGCCCCAGCCGCCGCCGAGCGGGCCGAAATTGGCCAGAAAGAATTCCGAAGTCTTGGTGTTGATGCCATGCGTCGCGGCGATCACGAGATCGGCGTGATGGCCGGCAATGACTCGGTCGGGAATAACGGGCGCCAGAGCCTTGAAGACGGTGTCGACGATCGTCATCGGATAGGTCATCCACCAGCGCATTGGCGCCGGCCGCACCGCGGAAACGACGCGCCCGGGCGGCACGATCGCATGCAGGCTGCGGAACGAGCCGTCATTGATCGGATAATCGGTCGGCGAGGTCAGACACTTGTAGGCCACCTGCGAGCAGGCATAGCCGGTGGTGATGCCGGAATTGAACGAGCCGCGCACTTGGCGCGAGACGCCGGTGAGATCGACCGTCATCTCATCGTCCTTGACGGTGACGCGGACGCGGATCGGCACCTGCTTGCCGACATCGATGCCGTCGTCGTCCATGTAGGACTTGGCCTCGTAGACGCCGTCCGGAATCGATCGCGTGCGCGTGCGCGCCATCGCTTCGGAATGATCCATAATGGCCTTGATCGCGCCCAAAACCGCATCGCGCCCATAGCGCTCCACCAGTTCGAGGAAGCGCCGCTCGCCGGTCTTCACCGCCGTAACTTGCGCGCGCAGGTCGCCCATGGCGCGGCTCGGCAGCCGCACATTCTGCTTGATCAATTCGATCAGCGTTTCGTTCGGCCTGCCGCGATCGTGCAATTTCATGATCGGAATTTGCACGCCCTCGGAATAGATATCGGTGGTGATGCCGCCGAGCGTACCGCCGATATCGAGCCAGTGCGCCATGCAGCAGGAGAAACCGACCAGCACGTTGTTGTGAAAGATCGGCAGCGTCAGCGTCACGTGATTGAGGTGGCTGCCGGTGAGATAGGAATCGTTGGTGACGTAGATGTCGCCCGGCCGCATCTTGTCGCGGCCGAAATGTCTGATCTTGGCCTTCACCGTCTCCGCCATGCCGCGGATGAACATCGGCAGCCCGATGCCGATCGAAATGGTCTGGCCTTCGGTGGTGAACAATCCGGTGGTGAAATCGAGCGCCTCGTAGATGATGATGTTGTAGGCGGTGCGCATGAGGTTGGTCTTCATCTCCTTGGTCACCGCAATCACGCCGTTGCGCACAATCTCAGTGACGACCGGATCGGTCTTGGAGCGATCAGTCTTGGAGCGATCAGTCTTGGAGCGATCGGTCTTGGAGCGATCGGTCTTGGAGCGATCGGAGCGCGCACGCTTTGTCGTCTTGACCATCTGTCTCCATCCGCTCTGCCGCATCGGCCCGGCACAGGCCGGTTCGTCCGGAACACGGCTCGGCCGGCTCCGGATTTGACTCTTAAACCATTATGTCGAGGCGGGAAATAAACGCCGGCGCGCGGGCGCAGGCGCCCGCCGCAGAACAACGCCGCGAACCCAAGGCGGCAATTGGAGGCCCGGTCGGCGAGCGCTGTCGTCGGGCCGGTTCGCCGCCGCACGCGCCGTCTTCGCGCGAGCAATCCGCCCCGTGAACAGCGCGAATACAGTGGAATAGACCAAGTTGCGCTTGACTTGCCTGCCGATCGGGGCGGACTGATGGTATATTCCTGAATTCGGGAGGGGCTAATGCTTGATGCAACCAAGTGCGTGGAACAGTTTCCAGAGGAGAATGGCAAGTCCGAACCGCCGGTGGCGGAGACCGCTCCCGCTGTTGCCGCGGTGCTGGCTGCCCTTCACAAGCTCGAAAAAGAATTCAAGGAAATATTGCAACGGACGCAGCAATCGGAGCCGAACGATCCCGCCGCATAGAGCGGCCAGTCACGCACCGAGGTAACCGTAGCGTTTGTTCGCAGTTGAGCGTTTTGCACCGATGTCCGACGCGTTTGCCGATTGGGAACTTGTTTCAAGAAGGGTCCGCGAGCCTGCGCGCGGTCCGTTTGGCGTCATGCGTCGCTTTTTCTCTCACGGTGCGGTCGACAATACCCATTTTACGACCTTTACCGTCCGGCACAGGGCAACAGGTTTGGTGCGCAAGCTGACCGCCCGCACCGAGCTCGAAGCGCGCGTGAAGATTGCCAATGGCCTTTTCGACGCGGCGTAATTGAAGTCAGCGAATCGGTGGAAAGCGAATCAGTGAAGTGGGCGAGTGAGTATGCCCGCACGGCGTGACACGGCGCGGCTTGCCGATGGCGCCGCCGTTAGCCGCCGACGCTGATCGCGAGATTGCCGAACTCATCGACTTCCAGATTGTCGCCGGGCCGGAGCAAGGTTGTCGAGGCGTATTCCTCGATCAGGGCCGGACCGCGGATGCGGTTGCCGGCAAGGAGTCCGGTGCGCCAGAAGATCGACGTTGAGCGAAAGCGGCCGTCGAAAAAGACCTGCCGCTTGCCGCCGACGGCGGCTTGCGGCGGCGTCGCCCGGCCGTGGCCAATTCGGCGCTGCGGCGGCTTCTTCATCAGCCCGGTTACGGTCGAGCGCAGGCTGACGATCTCGGCGCGCTCGGCCGGCGCCGACGTGCCGTAGCGTTGCTCGTGCATGGCATCGAAGTGCCGCTTGATCGCCTTGCGGTCGCCGCGCGCAAACACCGTCATCGGCAGATCGACCGTGACCGCGTGCTCCTGGCCGACATAGCGCATGTCGGCTGCGCGCTTTACGGCGACTCGCTGCGGCACCACGGAGGCGCCCGCGACCGCCTCGCGCCCATGCTGCTCCAATTCACGATAGACGCGTTCGATGTCTTCGAACGGCGCATCGTCGAGCGGCGTGAACCAGGTGCGCACGAAATCGTAGCGCAGGTCCGCAAACAGCATGCCGAAGGCGGAAAACACGCCCGGCGCGAACGGCACGATGACGTTGCGGATGCCGATTTCGCGCGCCACCTCGACGGCGTGCAGCGGACCGGCGCCGCCGTAGGCGACCAGCACGAAGTCGCCGGCGTCGAGGCCGCGCTCGGTCGTCACGCCCTTGACCGCGTAGGACATCGCGGTTGCGGCGATGCGCAGGATGCCGTCGGCGGCCTCCGTCGCGCTCAACTTGAGCGGGCGCGCGCGATTCGCTCGGCGAGCGCGTTCTTCGGCAGCCGCTTTGTCGAGCTGCATCTCGCCGCCGAGAAAGCGCTCGGCGCCGAGGCGCCCGAGCACGAGATTGGCGTCGGTCACCGTCGGCTCGGTGCCGCCGCGGCCGTAGCAGGCCGGCCCCGGCGCGGCGCCGGCGCTCTGCGGCCCGACGCGCAGCGCGCCGTCGTCGACGCGCGCGATCGAGCCGCCGCCGGTGCCGACCTCGAAGATGTCCATCATGGCGATCTGGACCGGCAGCGCCTTGCTCATAGCCGCCGATCAGCGCCGCGCCGGTGGTCAGCGCCTCGCCGTCGTGGATGACGCCGGCCTTGGCGGTGGTGCCGCCCATGTCGAAGGCGATGGCATTGTCGAGTCGAGCAGCGCGGCACAGCGCCTGGGTGCCGATGACGCCGGCGGCCGGGCCGGATTCCAGCATGCGGATGCAGTGCGCTCTGCGCCTGCTCGGCCTCGTAAAGCCCGCCGGTCGATTGCACGACCAGGAACGAGCCGGAGAATCCGGCCGCGCGCATGTGGGCGTCGATCTCGCCGATATAGCGGCGCACCTTCGGTCCGATATAGGCGTTGGCCACCACTGTCGAGCAGCGCTCGAATTCACGATATTCCTGCGACAATTCGTGCGAGGCGGAGACGAACAGGCCGGGATGATTGGCTTCCAGAATCGCCTTGGCGCGCCGCTCGTGATCGGCATTGGCATAGCAATTAAGAAACAGGATCGCGGCGGCTTCGATGCCGAGCCGTTCGAGCTTTTCGCCAAGCGCTGCGATTTCAGCATCGTCGAGCGGGGTGTCGATCTCGCCGTCGGCGAGCATGCGCTCATGGACCTCGAAGCGCAGCGACCGCTCGATCAGCGGCTCGTGCTTCTGGAAGAACAGATTGTAGGCGTCCGGCCGGTTGATGCGGCCGATCTCGTAGATGTCGCGGAAGCCTTCGGTGATCAGCAGCGCCGCGCGCGCGCCGGTGCGTTCGAGCATGGTGTTGATGGCGATGGTCGAGCCGTGCAGGAACAGCGCGGCAGAGCGGTAATCGCTGCCGGCTTTGGCGACGCCCGCGGAGATCCCTTCGACCAGATGCGCCGGCATCGACAGCGCCTTGCCGAACGTGGTGCTGCCGGTCTTTTCGTCAAAGACCGCGATATCGGTGAACGTGCCGCCGATATCCGCGGCGAGCCGCAACCGCCCTCGCCTGCGAGTCTGCGCCGATCCGTGCCGCACCATGCCCCCTGCCCTTAAATCCGTTACGCTTCGAGCACGACGTAATCATCTTCGACGCGCACCGGAAAGCTCTCGGCAACGTACGGGCCCTCGACCAGCCTTGCTCCCGGCGCCACGGCAACGGCAAATTGCCGCGCCCGCACGCGCTCCGGCTCGCACCACGATTTCCCGGTGCGCACATCGAATTCCCAGCCGTGCCACGGACAGCGGATGATCTCGCCGCGGCGCGAGTAGCGATAATGCCCCGGCTCGCTCGCCTCGATCAGGCCGACCAGACGGCCGTGGCAAAGGCTGCCGCCCTGATGCGGACAGCGATTGGCGAGCGCAAAGAACTCGCCGTTGATGTTGAAGACGACGATGGCCCGCCCCCTGATCTCGACGAGCTTGCGCGTCCCGGCCGGAAATTCGCGAAGCGAAGCGACCACGTGTTTCGCCATGCGGCCTGGCCTATGCTGCCGCCGGCGCCAGCCGGCCATAGGTGGCGAGCGCATTATCGCGCCGGATCTTATCGTACAATCTCTCCGGAATGCCCGCCGGCATGATGTCATCGCCGTCGAATTGCCAATGCGGAAAATCCGACGCGAACAGCAGCATGTCGTCCGATTGCAGGTGATCGACCAGGCGCGCCACGGCTTCCGGTTCGGCAGGCCCGTCGAATGGCTGGATGGTGAGCCGCACGTGCTCGCGCACGATCTCGGACGGCGAGCGATCGACCCACGGCACCTCGGCGCGCACCCCGCGCCAGAATTTCGACAGCCGCCACAGGAAGGCCGGCAGCCAGGTCACGCCGGATTCGAGCAGCACCACTTTCAGCTTCGGATATTTGGCAAAAACGCCTTCGCAGACCAGGCTCGCGACCTGGGCCTGGAAACCCTGGGCCTGCGCGCAATAATCCTCGACATACCAGGACGGCCAGCCGAGCGAGGTCACCGGATGGCGATAGCTCGAGCCGGCATGAATGCCGAGCGGTAGGTTGTGGCGCATGGCGGCTTCATAGACCGGCCAATAGTGCCGGTGCCCCAGCGGCGCTTCCCCCATGGCGAGCACCAATACCTGGACGAAGCGCAGATCCCTTGCGCAACGTTCGATCTCGGCGACCGCATATTCAGCGTTCTGCATCGGCACGACAATCGAGGCGCGCAGCCGCGTGTCGCGATCGAGCCATTCGCGCGCGACCCAGTCGTTGACCGCCTTGGCGAATGCCGCCGCCATGTCCTCGCTGAACAAAAGCTGCACGCCGTAGAGGCAATTGCAGACGGCAAGTTCGATGTTCCAGCGATCGAGCACGTGCGTGCGCAGCATCTCCAGCGTGTTGGCCGGCTCGCCCGCTTTGCCGCGCCAGTCGACACGCGCGGTCAACGGCGCGTTCGGCGGATAACTGATCGATTCCAGCGAATTGAGCCCGCGATCGGCCACGCTGTCGCGCCATTGCTCGTCAAGATACGGCAACAAAGCTGCCATATTCGGCACGTTCACGTGCACGTCGCAGTCGATCGCCGAGGGGGTCATGGTGTCAGGTCCGAAGGCTGATGGCGGAAATGATTATCAAGGCGCTTGCAGCGGGCCGGGCAATGCGCGTTCGGCCTCGGCGGAAAGCTGCGCCTCGTGCCGGCCGACGAAGACTGCGAGGACAACAAGCACGATCGCGGCGCCAGCGCCACATACGAGCCATCCGGTGGGGCCGGAGAATATCCACCACGACGCCGCCAGCTGAGCGAATTTCCGCCCGAACGAATAAGCGGCGACGCCGAAGAACGTCGCCCACAAAGACGCGCCGACGGCGCTGGCCAACAGGAAATGCCGCCACGGCATGCGATTGGCGCCGGCAAGGATTCCGCCGATAGCGCGCAGAAACGGCACGAACTGCGCGATGATGATGATCTTGCCGCCATGCCGCAGGAACAGAAATTGGCCGAGCTTGATGCGCGCCTCGGTGATGCGCGCATAAGAACCATAGCGCAGCAAGAGCCAATAGCCGAATTGCGCGCCGATCGCATAGCCGATTATGCGCCCGATCACGGAAGCCGCTGCAGCCACGACAATCACCGCGACGATATTGAGCTCGTGCGTTCGCCCGGCGATGACCGAGCCGACGATCAAAGCCGTCTCGCCAGGCAGCGGAAAGCCGATGCTCTCCAGCCCGATGAAGCCGGCGATAACGAGCAAGCCATAGGCATGGACCAGATGGACGACGGAGTGCATGGAATAGAGATACCCGGACAGCGCTCAGCTATACTATTCTACGGAAATCGGATGAATCCGTTCCCACGTCTCTGCCGCAGGGGCACATTGCCGCCTTGGCCGGCGCCGATCGCGTAGCGTTTACCACTCCCGCCGCCGCGCGCCAATCGACGCGGCGCACACCGAACACGCCGGGTCGAAACCATGTCGTCGAAACCATATGCAAGGACTTGATGTATAAGGACTTGCGCCAATTCATCGATGTTGTCGATCAGTTCGGAGCGCTGCGCCGGATCGTGGGCGCCGATCCGCGTTTTGAGATCGGCGGCATCACCGAGGTCGCGGCCGCTCTGCCCGACTGTCCGGCGCTTTTGTTCGACGACATCAAGGGCCATCGCAGCGGCTTTCGCGTCTTCACCAACGCCGCAAGCAACGTGCAACGGGCCGCCTTGGCGCTCGGTCTTGACCCGGCGCTGCGGCCGCTCGACGCGTTGAAGGCCTGGATGGAAAAACGCAAGACGCTCCGCCCGCTGCCGCCCGTCGCCGTCGGCAATCCCGCTTTTTTACAGAATACGTTCGCCGGTTCGGATGTGAATATCGGGCTGTTTCCGGCGCCGATCTGGCACCGGCACGACGGCGGCCCGTTCATCGGTTCCGGTTCGCTCGTGGTCCTGCGCGATCCCGACCAAGGCTGGATCAATGCCTCGATCTACCGCGTGCAGGTGCACGGCCGGGATAGGGTCACCGTTCAGTTCGATCACGCCGGCCGGCACGGCGCCATCATCGCGAAAAAATATTGGGAGCGCGGCGAAAGCTGTCCGATCGCCGTGGTTCACGGCGAGGACCCGGCTTTGTTCATCGCCGGTTTCGAATATCTGCCGGACGGAAGCTCGGAATATGAGTTCGCGGGCGCCATCAAGGGCGCGCCGATTGAAATCTGCGACGGCCCGCAAACCGGGCTGCCGATTCCCGCCAATGTGGAGATCGTGTTCGAAGGCCGCCTCCTGCCGATGAGCGAGACGAGCTTGCCGGAGGGGCCGTTCGGCGAGTTTACCGGCTATTATGCCGGTGCGGCGCGGCCGGGTCCGGTGATGCAGGTGACCGCCGTCCATTACCGCGACGATCCGATCCTGCTCGGCTCGCCGCCAATGAAGCCGCCGCGATTTCATTTCGGACTGCCGTTCCGCGCCGCGACGATCTGGAACGAGCTCAACGGCGCCGGCGTCACCGACGTGGTCGGCACATGGCAGCACGTCTCGCAGCTCATGACGGTTGTGGCGCTGCGGCAGCGTTACGACGGCCACGCCAAACGCGCCGCGCTCGTTGCCGCAGCACACAGTTATATGGCGCGGCTCGTGGTCATCGTCGACGACGATATCGATCCCTCCAATCTCGCCGACGTGATGTGGGCGGTGACGACGCGCTGCGAGCCGTCCGAAGGCATCGACATCGTGCGCAACGCCTGGAGCTCGGCGCTCGATCCACGCATCGCGCCGGCCGACAAAGAGCGCGGCGTCACCTCGCACTCCAAGGCGATCATCGACGCCTGCCGCCCGTTCGCCTGGCGCGACCAATTCCCCAAAACCTCGGCGCTGTCGGCGGAAGAGGCGCGGGAGATCGAGGCGAAGTGGGGGGAGGCGCTGATGCTCCACCGCGGAGCCAAAGGACAGCGGTAGGATGATCGTCCAAGCACGCGGCTCGGCTAGTCGTTGCAGGGATTGATCCAACGCAGTCCGGGAAAGCGGGCGAAGTCGGCGTCGGTCGTATAGAGAACGTAGCCCCGTTCCATGGCCAGGACCGCCAGATGGGCGTCGGTGGTCAAGTTTCCCGCCGTCCCGAGCCGTTCCAGCTCCGCTCGCAGCCGCGCGAAATGCGTACCTGACGGTTGCGCCAAGTGAACGTGAGGCAGATCGAGCCAGGCTCGAAATCCGCGCGGTTACCTCGCCGACCGAAAGCGGGCGTGCCACGACTCTGCGATTGGTGGTCAGGCGGATGAAGCCAAGCAATGCGGCCCATGCAAGCCCGACCCCTTCAGGACCCTCAAGGCACGTGTCCCACCACCGGCGAGCCTGGGGGTGAACCGCCGAATCGGCATTATGCGCGTGAACGAGAACGTTGACGTTGGGCAGGATCATGGCGCGCGCCCTGTCGGAGCCCGGAACCGAACCGCTGCCCTGCCGCATAGGTCTCGGCTTCGAGTTCGTCGACGAGTTGACTAAGCTTGTCGAGATCGACCCCCGGCCGGAAGCCGAACGCATGCGGGATGGTTCGCGGCGCGGCGCCGCGGCGGGGCTTTGCCTGCTCGTCGAGACCCGCGCGGAGCGTCCGGTTGACCACGTCCTTGAACGGCAGCCCGAGTTCGCGCGCGCGCCGCTTCAGGAGCCCGGCCAGATCGTCGTCGATGGTGAGCGTCGTGCGCATCGACGACATCATTGATGCGTTCGAAATTGATGTCAAGGCATCAAGCAGGTCTTCGATCGCCGGCCGACAAAGAGCGCGGCGTCACCTCGCACTCCAAGGCGAGCATCGACGCCTGCCGCCCGTTCGCCTGGCGCGACCAATTCCCGCCACAGTCGGCGTTGTCGGCCGACGAGGCGCGGGAGATCGAGGCGAACTGGGGGACTTTTATCCGCCCCAGCACGTAGCGCTGGGGCGGAATACGCTGGCCGCGCGGCGCACCCGGCCCTGCGAACATCGAAATCGTCGATTACCATCGAGGCGATCATGGCCAGACCCGCCATTCATCCGGGGAAAATCCTCGCCCAGGAACTTGCAGAAACCGGGGTCGCGCCAAGCGCGCTTGCACGGCAGTTGAGCGTGCCACCAAACCGCATCACCCAAATCCTGAACGGCAAGCGGGCGATCACCGGCGACACCGCGCTACGGCTAGGCTACTGGTTCGGCGCCAGCGCTCAGTTCTGGCTCAACCTGCAGCGCGCCGACGACATTCGCGTTGCAGAAAAAGCCGCCGGAGCGCAGATCAGGCGATTGCCGAAGCGGGCTTAGCGGCGAGGTTGAGTGGCGGAATACGCTTCCGGCTTCGCGCTCGGCGCTCCGGCGGACGCTAACCCGCCGAAGCTCACCCAGCGAGCGAAGGCGGGTCGTTATTCCGCCCTACGCGCTGGCTCTTTCTGCACTGCGTCTGCGTCCGCCGCTCATTGTGCAAAAAATGCCTCATCGCCGATTTGTGCAAGTGGCCGAGGAAGACGGTGGCATCGGTTCCCTCCCCCCTTATAGGGGAGGATAGCAAGGGGTCGACAGCGGGACCGGGCGTAATCCCGCAGCGAGTGAAGGGTGGTGGAGGGGCGGGTGCAGCGGTCACGAATCAAGCGCCGGTAATGCCAGAAACCAAATAGGCGTCGTCTAAAACAAAGGCTTATTGACACGCGGTTCCATTGTGCGTTTGGCCCTGTGCGTCAGTACCATAGCAGGCGCCGCCAACCGGAACAGATGTATTGTTATATGGACCAAGCCTCCCAGCAGAAGTGCAACAATATTGCGGCAAGCCCATGGTCTGCGGGCTATTGAAAGTTCCGCCACCACCGCCCTGCTGGCCACCGCCCTGCTGGCCACCGCCCTGCTGGCCACCGCCCTGCGGGCCAAAACAAGCGGTCCCGGTTTGCGTCTGACCACTTGAATCTGTCCCGTAACACTGGCCACCAACTGAAATGCCAGGATTGTTATAAGGACCTAGGGCACCGGCTGGGGTACAACAGTACTGCGGCAGCCCTTGAGCCGACGCGGCACCACTAAGTGAAAACATTAAAGCGCATGCTTCCACGAACACGACGGCGGAAATCAGGGCGCCGCTTCTTTGCTTGCGCATATCTTTAGCCTCTTCTAATTACTTCGACCTCCCGCTAGTGGAAGGTCAGCGAATTGCCGTAGTGAAAAACACCGACGAAAGTCGATAGCGGAAGCTCATATTGTCCCGTTCGAAGCTTGGCGGCGCCAGCGGCGACATACGGATCCTGTGCGGGCGGATAAGGAAAGGGATCGTTGATAACGATGATCAGGTTTGCAGGATTACCATTATGTCCAATAATAACCACCGCATGCTGGCTCACGCCCAATCCCGCCGGATATGGAACTACGCCTGGGCTGATACCGGCCAGGATCGGCGCGCCACTATTGATTTGTTGGATGATCAACTGCGGTGGGAGATTTGCTTCTACATTCATACGCACAGTCGGATTTGTGAAGCGTCTGGCTTGCTGCGCTACCAGCATATAATTTTGTATGATCCTCCCGACGTTTTGCATTGTGCCGCCCCCATTCATGCACTTGGGACAGTTAGCGGCGCAAATCCCGCCCTGTGCACCGACCACTCCGCACTGGTAGTTGCCCGCCGGATTGAGATTGGGATAGCCCAAAAAACTGAGGATCATCGACGATGATGCGGCGAAGCACCATTCCGGTTGCTGCTGCATGATGATCTGGACCGGCAGGACCGTCGCACTTGCGCGTCCGGCAACGAGAAGCATCATCGCCGCAAAAATTGGCCCTATATATCTTATTCGACGCTGCATGATGATTGCCTCGGCCGTCACCCACTCGCAATCCTAGTACGCTGCATAATTCGATGCAACCGAAAAGTGCAGGACACTATTACACGCGCAGCCACCTGTCCGCGCCGGAATTGCGGATGACGCTGCGCCGCCCCAAAATGGGCCACGGACTTGCCCCTCCCAACCGCGCCTTTCGACCGACGCCCTCGCCACCACCTAACCGGTGTAGTGCCACGGCGCAGCGGGCGCCGTGGCAAGGCGACAAGGAGTTGCGATGCCCAAGTCACTTTGGGCAACTACGATTAGGGCGACACGATTACGGTGCAGTGCATTTAATTGTCAAATACCAGCCTGCCGATCATCAGCATGGGATACGCGGTCCTTCGCCCGGCCGAAGTGCTAGATATATCGGTCGTCGAGCGGCGGCCACGCAGGCGGGTCAAGCCCGCGTGTGGCGACCATCGAGGGCGTCGCGAATAAAGAGATCATGCTCCGCGAGACGATTTTGCGAATGGCGTTGGCATAACTCGCACACGCATGCGTCGCAAGAACGGTCTTGCTTATCCGCCTCCGCTTCGCGGGGGCGGAAAGAGATCACTCCACCGCATTCGCCGAATTCAAACTGTCGATCAATGAGGAGCGGTACAAAAACTTTTTGTGCAGCGTGACGTCCTCGGAGATGCGGCGCAGCTCGTCGAGATGCTGGCGGCGGATCGCCGGGTCGCGTTCTTCAAGCTTGCGCTTGTTCTCGATGGTCTGTGCCTGCACGTGATCAACCTGCGCCTTGCGGCGCTGCCTGGTGTAGCGGTCGAGCAGGCTTTGCTCGGCGCGGCCAAACCACACCTCGGCAAGCTTGTCGGCGAGGTTGACGGCATCATGGATGCCGCCGTTCATGCCCATGCCGCCGATCGGATTGTTGACATGGGCGCAATCGCCGGCAAGGAGCACGCGGCCCTTGTTGAAGGTCTCGGCGACGCGCTGATGCACGGCATAGAGCGCGTAATAGGGAATCTCATAATCCCCGTTCTTATGATGAATGCGCTGGAGGCGGCGCTGGATGCCGTCCATGCTGAGCGCCTCTTCGTCGCTCTCGCTCTCCGGAACCGGCAGCACGCCGCGCCAGATGCCGGGCGGGCCGTAGCCCTTGACCTTGAACAGGTTGAGCCATTCGTCCGGATCGAAGAAATAGTTGCGGGTGCAGAAGCCGCGGCCGGTGGCGCCGAAATCGAAAGTGGTGCCGATCTTGATGAAGCGTTCGGGCCAGGTGAAGCCCTCGAACGCAATTCCGGCAAGCTTGCGCACCGCGCTGGAGCCGCCATCGGCGCCGATCAGATATTTGCCGCGCAGCGTCTCGGTCTCGCCGGCATCGTTGGCGATCATGGCCTCGACATAGTCCTCGGTCTGCTCGAGGCCGACGAGTTTCGCCGAAAAACGCACCTCGCCGATGCCGCTCGCCTTGATGTGGGGCAGCGCCGCGTGCACCAGCTTGTATTGCTCCCATTGCACGACATACGGATAAGGCACTTCGCCCTTGAGCATGCTGATATCGAAAACCGCGATCCGTTCGCCGCTGGCGCGGTCGTAGAAATAAAACAGCGGCGCCGGCATGCCGCCCGACGGGGCGTCCGAGAACATCTCCTTTTCCAGGCCGAGATCGACCAGCATTGCCACCGTCGGGGTGTGGATCGTGGCGGCGCGCTGATCCTCGGCGGCGTCCGGCAATTGCTCGATGAGCGTGACCGGAATGCCCTTGCGCACCAGCGCCAGCGCCGTGACGGCGCCCACCGGCCCGCAGCCGGAAATGATCACGCGGTCGTCTTTGCTCGTCATCGGCCTCACACTCTCGAAATATCGAACGTCGCCGGGTGAAACAACTCTTCGACCTTGGGCTTGCGTTCGATCAAGCCCTGCTCGAACGCGTATTGCGTCAACGCCTCGATCTCCGGCATGTTCTCGGCGATGCCGTATTTCCAGAAATCCTCGCCCATGAGCGCGGCGGTCTCGTTGGTCTCGGCTTCAAGCCACGGCAGCGTGACCATGAGCGCATTGACGTCGCGCAGATCGAGCATCGCCAGCGCCTTGGCCTCGCAGAACGCCTTATAGACGCTAACCGCGAGCCACGGATATTTTTCGCACAAAGTCCGGCGGATGCCGACGAGATGCATGATTGGAAACAATCCGGTCTTTCTGTAATAGGCCTGTTCGGCGGCGCGGGTGTTAGGAAACAGCCGCGCGATATGCGGCTCGCCGTTGAGGAACGAGGACGGCGCGCGCGCGGTGAACAGCGCATCGAGTTCGCCGTCGCGCAGCATGCCGACCAGCGTTCGGTCCTCAGGGATGGGTTTCAGGTCCAGGCCGGGGATCGGCTTGAGCGGCGTGCGTTCGTGGCGCCCGGCCTGTTCCTGGCCGCCGCTGCGCCAGTGGATTTCCGAGGGCTTGACGCCGTATTCGTGCTGCATCAGCCCGCGCATCCAGACCACCGCCGTGATCTGATATTCGGGCACGCCGATGCGCTTGCCGCGCAAATCTTCCGGCTTTGCGATCCCCGCGCCGGCGCGGATGTAGATGCCGGAATGGCGGAAGATCCGCGAGACGAAGGCGGGGATGCCGACATAGGCCGCATTGCCGGCGGAGACAGTGCGCAGAAAGCTCGAGAACGACAATTCGGAAACGTCGAACTCCTGGAACTTGAACGCGCGATGGAAAATCTCTTCGGGATAGAGCGGCAGATAAGTGACCGCGCAGCCCTCGACGCTCACGCGTCCGTCCCTGATCGCGCGGGTGCGATCATAATTGCCGCAGGCGATCGTTATCGGCACGTCAACCATTGATGCCTCTCTCCCGTCACCCTTCGAGGCTCGCGGAGTTCATCATCGGGCCGGCCACTTCGGGCCGGACCCGTTGGCTCGCGCCTCAGGCTGACGGTCACACCGCTTCGTATAGTGACTTCGGCGGAAACTGTGAAGGCAACGAACGCGGCCGCCGTTCGCCTTGTTGTTCGCCTCCGCGCGGGCTAGCCTTGCGGGAAAGGGAGAACGACCATGCTGTCGACCGTGATCGGCGGCGCCATGCTGCCGCATGCCCCGCAATTCTTCACCATGCCGGACACCGAGGACAAGGCTTTGGTCGCCCATGTCCGCGAAGTGGCCGCCGATATCGGCTCACGGCTGCGCGCGCTCGATCCCGACCTCTGGATCATCTTTTCCAACGACCACGCCGAGCAGTTCTTTCACACCGCTGCCCCGCCCTTCACCATCCATGTCGGCGGCGAGGCGACCGGCGAATTCGCCGGGCGAAAATTCCACTGGAGGATTCCGAGCGAGATCGGCTTCGAGCTCGTTCGCCAGCTTTATCGGCAGAATTTCGACCCGGCCTTCACCTCGACGGCCAAGATCGACTACGCCATCGGCATCCCGCTCACCCATCTCGGCCACACCGGCCCGGTGCTGCCGATCTACGTCAATGCCTATCTGCCGCCGCAGCCGACCATGGAGCGCTGCTATGCTTTCGGCCAGGCGGTGGCCCGCACGGTCACGGCGCTGGGCTTAAAGACGGTGATCCTGTCAAGCGGCGGCATGTCGCATTTTCCCGGCACCGACCGCTATTCCAATCCCGAATTGGCCTGGGACCAGCGCGTGCTGGAGAAGCTCAAAGCCGGCCATCTGAAATCGCTGATCGGCTATGACGAGAGCGAGCTCGACGATACCGGCAATATCGAGCTGCGCTGCTGGGCGGCCGCCGCCGGCGCGCTCGGCGAGCGCAAGCCGGACGTGGTGTCGATGGACCCGAGCTGGCACCACAATTACGCCTCGCTCGCCTGGATCGGCGGCGATGCCGAGCAGCATCACGCCGCGCATTACCCCTCGATCAAGCCGGAACTGGTGGAGCTGACTTCGGCGCTGCACGGGCTTGCGCATGACGCCGATATGCGCGCGCAATACCTCGCCGATTCCGGCGCCTTCGCCGACCGCTTCCACTTGCCGCCGGAGCAGCGCGAGGCGCTGATCAAGCTCGACATGCCGGCCATCGTGAAGATGGGCGCGCATCCGCTGGTGCCTTTTTTGGCGCAATTGCAGATGCAGCGGCTGCGGCCGCAGCGTTGAAGAGCGGCGGCTTCAGCGCGCCGCGCGCCGCGGCAGCGGCACGACCGGCGCTGCCTGCGCTTTGCGGCTTGTCCGCGCCGCCACTTCGAGAATCAGGCCGAGACTTCCGGAAATGCTTGCGCACCACGGCGCGGGCGGCGCGGCCGTCGCGCCGGCGCAGCGCGCGAAGCAGCGCGCGATGCTGTTCGAGGTGCCGCGGGTCGTAGAAACTGTTGTGCTTCGGCGACACGTTGGAGAGCCGCGCGCCTTGCGCCTGGTTGAACATGGCGACCAAAAGCGGGTTTCTGGCGCCAGCGAGAAACAGGCCGTGGAACGCATCGTGCGCGCCCTTGGCCGCGTTCATGTCCTTGCGCGCGATGGCGGCTTCGAGCGCGGCAAGAGCGCCCGCCATTTCGGCAAGCTCGGCTGTGGAAAGCCGCGCCGCGGCAAACTCGGCGCATTTCTGCGCGATGTGCGAGCGCACATCGTTGGCGACCGGCGCCGCCTCGATGATGACGCCCTCGTCGAACATGCCCTTGCCGCCAGGCGCCGCCGCGGTGACGATGACCCGCCGCCCGGCCGCCTTCTCGACATGACCGAGGCCGTGCAGCACGCGCAGCGCCTCGCGCACCGAATTGCGGCTCACGCCCAGCATCCGTGCCAGCCGGGTTTCGGTCGGCAGCGCGTCGCCCGGCGACAGCCGCTCGGCCTCGATCAGGCGGCAGATTTCCTGCGCCGCCTGGGTGATGACGCTGTCGCGCCTGATCGGGGCCGGCTCATAGGTCATTGTTCAACAATCCTACAGTAGAATATTCCGGCAGTCGAGCCATTTGCCCTTGACCGCAGGCGCCACTCGTAGTCAAATTACCTGGGCGCGACAAGCGAATTGCCAGCGGATCGATGGAGAACCCCGATGAAGAAACTCGTCCTGGAGACCACGGCGCCGTTCCAGGGGCTGCCGGAACTCGTGGCCTACAATGAAGGCCTGTTCGCCAAGGAGGGGCTCGAGATCGAATGGGCCGACCGCGAAGCCGGCGTCGAGAAGAAGGTCGAAGTCAACGTCACCTCGCCGAAGGGCGTCAACCCGTTCGCCAGCCACGGCAAGCTGTTCGAGCAGGGCAAGGCCGACATGTACAATGCCTGCGAATGGGGCAATTACTGCCGCGTGCAGGATACCGGCCAGGGCAGCCGGCAGCTCGGCCGCCGCGCCATCGTGGCCTATTCGGCCATCGTGGTGCGGCCGGATTCGCCGGTTTACACGCCGCAGCAGCTGGCCAACCGCCTGATCGGGGTACCGTTCTATTTCGGCACCCATTACATCGCGCTGCACATGCTGGAAGGCTTTGTCCCGCGCGAGATGATCAAGCTGTGCCGCGCGCCGAACGGCTCGCGCTATCGCCTCGACGCCATGCTCAAGGGCGAGATCGAGGCCACCACGCTGACCGAGCCGCACGTCACGCTGGCCGAGAAGAAGGGCTGCCGCATCATCTGCTCCGCCATGTTCCACGGCACCGAGGTCGCCTCCAACCGCGTCGATGCCGACACGTATGCCGCGTTCAACCGCGCCGTGCGCGAGGCGGTGCGCCGCATCAATTCCAACAAGAAGGCGTACATGCACTACTTCATCGACTATTACGCCAAAAAGGATCCCGAGATCGCCGCACTCAAGGTCGAGGACCTGCGCGAGAGCCGGCTTGTGGTCTGCGATCCGGCGCCGATCCCGGCCGACGAACTGCAGCGCACTTACGACTGGCTCAAGAGCTGGGACATGCTGGAGGAGACCGCTTCCCCGCTGCAGCTCATCAACGCCCAGGTGCAGAACATCGCCCACCAGGCGGCGGAGTAAGGCATTCGTGTCCCGGATGCGGTGCAGCACGCAGCGCCGAAGGCGCGCAGTGTTGCACCGCTGATCCGGGACCGTCGCAGGCTCCGCGCCCTTAACGGTCCCGGTTCTGCAGCGCATCACTCCGCTTCGCTTCATGCTGCGCTGCGCCCGGGAAACAAATCAGGGTTTTCCATGCGCAACGGCCACGCCGACGACATCGCGACGCTGATCAAGCCCGGTCGCGTGCATCGGCGCGTCTATACCGATCCGGACCTGTTCGAACTCGAAATGGAGCGCATTTTCGGCTGCGCCTGGCTCTTCGTCGGCCACGCCAGCCAAGTGCCCAATCCCGGCGATTACATCACCACCGAGCTTGGCCGCCAGCCGGTGATCATGGTGCGCCACCGCGATGGCTCGGTGCAGGTGCTGCTCAACCGCTGCAGCCACCGCGGCGCCAAGGTGGTCAACGATCGATGCGGACACGCCCAGCGGCTGGTCTGCTGCTATCACGGCTGGGCCTTCGATACCGACGGCAAGCTCGTCACCGTGCCGGTGCCGGAAGGCTGCGGCGCGGGCTTCGACAAGGACGCGCTCGGCCTCGGCCGCGCTCCGCGCGTCGGCGAATATCGCGGCTTCGTGTTCGCAAGCCTTGCCAAGAGCGGGGCCGAGCTTCGAGGACCATATCGGCCCGATGAAGCGCAACATCGACGATCTCGTCGATCGCGCGCCCGACGGCGCACTCGCGCTCGATGCTCGGCATGCACCGCTACGTCTATAACGGCAACTGGAAGCTGCAGGTCGAGAACGTGCTCGATTCCTATCACGTGCCGTTCGGCCACGCCTCGACGGTTAACAAGCAAGGCGTGCAGTTCGCGCGCCGCGAAGGCGATCAGAAAGGCGCCACGGTCGTCGAGACCGAGAAAAAGCAGACCGCGGCCTCATGGAAGGACCGGCAAGAGCTTCACCATCGGCAACGGCCACGGCTGGACCAGCAACACCGCGCTCGACGAGGGCAAGCGCTCGAGCCCGGTCTACGACGAATACACGCGCGCGCTGGCAGAGAAGGTCGGCGCCGAGCGCGCGGCGTATATCCTCACGCCGCGGCTGCACAATTCGCTGATCTATCCCAACATGTCGATCATGGGGCTGAACATCCATGTGCGCGTGATCAAGCCGATCGCGGTCGACCGCACCGAGGTGCACATCTACCCGATCCGCCTGATCGGCGCGCCCGAGGCGATGAATTTCGCCAATATCCGTCTGCTCAACGTCACCCATTCGGCGGCTTCGTTCGTGCAGACCGACGATCTTGAATCGTTTGTCCGTGCGCAGAAAGGGTTGCAGAGCCGCATGACCGACTGGGTCGACATTTCCCGCGGGCTCGGCGCCGAGGAGCCCGACCGCGAACTCAACGCCACGCGCGAGCTTGCCACCCACGAGATGGCGATGCGCGCCCAATACAAGGCCTGGCTCGGCTACATGCACGAGGCGGCGTAATGGCGCTGGCGACGCGGCGTTTGGCGCTGGCCGCCGGCATCGACCGCGCGCCGTTTGAGGATTTTCTCACCGACGAGGCGCGACTGCTCGACGCGCGGCGGTTCCGCGATTGGATGGAACTGTTCGACGACGACGGCACCTATTGGGTGCCAGCCGTGCCGGACCAGCAGAGCCCGTTCGACCAGGCCTCCTTGTTCTATGACGATCGCGATCTAATGAAGACGCGGATCGAGCGGCTCGAACATCCGCGCATTCACGTGCAGACGCCGCCGTCGCGCACCGCGCATCTCGTCGGCAATGTGGTGATCGAGGAAGCCGATCAAGCCAAGGGCGAGTTCGTGGTCGGCTCGACCGTCATCATGATCGAGTACCGTGACGACGCCCAGCGCGTCTTCGCCGGTCGCCAGCGCCATCGCCTGCGCCGCCGCGGCGACAGCTTCCGCATCGTGCAAAAGCGCGTCGACCTGATCAATTGCGACTCCGCTTTCGAGGCGATGGCGGTGCCGATCTGAGCTGGGGATCGGCTCGCCGCTGCGTTGCGACTGCTCGCGCCGATTGCGGGGATTCATTCCGGCCGGAAAATACTCTAATCTCGCCGCCAACCGCCCCAGCAAGACCGCGCCTATGCACCGCCGCGCATTGCCCGAACGCCTCAATCTCGCCATTGCGCGGCGCTGCGACGTTGCCTGCAGCGGCTGCTACACCTATTTCGGCCGTTCGGAGCCGAACCTTGCCAGGTTTCTATCTTCCGTGACGGTGTTCGCCGCTCTCGGGCTGCGCGACGTGACGCTGTCCGGCGGCGACCCGCTGACCCTGCCCGGGCTGATCGAATTTCTTACCATGCTGCGCTCGGTCGGGGTGCGGTCGATCAAGCTCGATACGGCCGGCGTCGGACTGGTGGCGGATCCGCCGCGGCCCGGCATCGCGCTAGGCGACCTCGTCGCCCGCGTCGACTATCTCGGCATTGCGCTCGACGGCTGGTCGGACGCAAGCGCGCTCGAGTTCCGCCGCGGCAGAAGCCGCCTTCATAGCGAGACCGTCGCGCTGCTTGACGCCATCGACGCGCTCGCCGGGCCGGCGAAAGTCATCATCAATACGGTTGCGCACCGCTTCAATGTGAGCGCACTCGATCGGCTCTATCGGGAGCTGGTGCGCCATTCGTGCGTATGTCAATGGAACATTTTCCAATACACGCCGACCGATCAGGCCGAGCGCGGCGCCAATGCGCGTTATGCGATCAGCGACGATGCCTTCATGCATGGCCGCGAGCTTCTGTTTGGCCCGGAATCGGCGTCCAGGCCGCCGGCGACATTCTTGATCGACTGCCGCAGCACTCGCGCCCGGCTCGGTCAGTATCTGCTGGTCAACAGCGACGGCGAAGCCTGGCTGCCCGACGCGGCCGGCCGCACCTTGCGTCTTGGCTCGATTTTCGATCGGGAGCGGGAGGCGCTCGAGCTGTGGCGCGAAACAATCGGAGGCTTATTGGGCGAGCCTGCCGCTGAGGCACCCGCAAGAATCCTGCGTTCGGCAAAGCTATAGATGCTGTTTATCAGCTACGCGCGCGAGGATCGGCGGGCGGCCGCCAAGCTGGTCAGCGAGCTTGAGGCCGAAGGCCTCCGCTACGTCATCGACCCCGACCTCGCGCAAGGCGATCCGTTCTGGCGTGAGGCTGTGGCGCGACAATTTCCGCGCTGCCGCCTCATGGTCTGCCTCGCCTCGGCGCGCGCCGACTGCTCGCCGTGGGTCGAGCAGGAGCAGCGCGCCTTCCATGGGCCGAAAGTGCGGATCGCGCTCGATCGGACCGCAGTTCGGTCGGACAATTCGCGGGACGCCCAGCCGCATGCGGTCGAGCCAAGAAATGCCTTGCAGGCTATCCGCGCCGCGCTTGCGCTGCGCCCTGGCCGGTCCAGGCGCAGCCGCAGGGCCGCCGCTCGGCTGCCGCAGGCCGAACAAAGGTCGCGGCAAATTGAGCACCAGCACCGCCGCCTCGACGCTTTTCTCCGCTGCCGCCGGCGCGGCCCCGCAATCTTGGACGTCGCGGGCGCAAGCGCGCGCATCGGGACCCACGCAATGGAAATCCGGCTTCGCGCGCTGGAACCCGCAAGCGGCGGCGAGCGAACCTTCATCGGCGTCACCCCCGTGACCAACTCCCAATATCGCGCATTCGTCGATGGCGCCGGCTATCCGGAGCCGCCAACGTGGCGGCGCGCCGCGTTTCGTGATGACAACGCCCCGGTCACCGGTGTGACATGGTTCGAGGCCTGCGCGTTTGCCGCCTGGGCTGGCGGCAGCCTGCCGAGCGAGGCAGAGTGGATGGAGGCCGCGCGAGGTGGCGACGCCGGCCGGCGCTTTGCCACCGCGACCGGAATGATCGATGACGCCGCCGCCCATTATGGCCAGCCGTTTGCGCGGCGGGCGCCGGCGGCAGCGACGGCCCACGCGCCGAATCCTGAAGGCTATTACGGACTATGCGGCAATTGCTGGGACTGGTGCGCATCGGCTCGCGGCCCGCATCGCGCCATTCGCGGCGGCGGCTGGATGGACGCCGCTTCATTCTGTACAATCGACAGCGCCTACAGGAACGCGCCCATCGATCGCGACTGTTGTGTCGGCTTTCGCATCAAAGTGACATTGGCGAGCTGACGGCAGGGCGCGTCCCGGGACACGAGGAGGCCGCAATGGCGAAGGACACGAAGATTTTAAAGCCGCTCATGAAGCTTCCGTCCAACGAGCGCGCGGCCGCGCTGGCGCACTGGATTTATGTGCAGACGACGCAGCGCGGCGAGAACAAATGGAATTTGCGGGTGGCCGCGCCCTGGGACAAACTCGACAGCGAGCCGAAGAATTTCAACATTCTCACCGTCGATACCTGGCTCGATCACCCCGAGCTGCTCGATGCCTGGGTCGCCGCCCTTCGCGCCTACAAGAACGAGCGGGCCGAACGAAAGGAAAAACCTCGGGGTCGAGGCGGCAGCGGCGCCAGGCAAACCCAAGCCGCCTCCCGCAGCGCAAAGCGCAGCAGGGCACGATGAAAGTCATCGTCCAGCAGACCGCTCGCCTGTTTGACGATTACTTCAAGGTCGACGAAGCCATCGTTTCGTATCAGCAGTTTGACGGAGCAATGAGTCCGCCGATCCGGCGGCTGTGTTTCGAACGCGGAGACTCCGTCGCCGCAATCGTCTTCAACCGTGACCGCCGCAGCGTCATCCTGGTCGAACAGTTCAGGTATCCGGCTTATACCAAAGGCGACGGCTGGCTCATTGAACTCGTCGCCGGCATCGTCGAAGCCGATGAGGCGCCCGAGACCGCGCTGCGGCGGGAACTGCGTGAGGAACTCGGCTATAGAGCCGATCGCCTACATCCGATCGCCACGTTCTTCCCTTCGCCCGGGGGATGCTCCGAGCGCATCATGCTCTATTGCGCCGAAGTGACCGATGCCGGAAAGGTGGCGCCCGGCGGCGGCCTTGGCGCAGCCGGCGAGGACATCCGTACCGTCGAATGGCCGCTCGCGGCGCTGCGCGAACAGCTCGCGCTCGGGCGCATCCGCGACGCCAAGACTTTGATCGGCATCATGTGGCTGTTGAACGATCCCGCGGGCGTCGGCGATGGCGTTTCGGAGGCCGGCAATGGCCGATAGCGCGATGCGGTGTTTCGTCATCATGCCGTTCGGCGAGAAGATCGATGCCGACGGCAAGGCGATCCATTTCGACGACATCTACGAAAACGTGATCAAGCCCGCGGTGAGCGGCGAGCCGATGCGCCGCGCCGGCGGCCCCGAACTCCAATGTATCCGCTGCGACAAGATCGCCCAGGCCGGCTGGGTGCATCGCTTGATGATTTCGCACATCTACGAGGCCGAGGTGGCCGTGGTCGATCTGTCCACCCTCAACCCCAATGTGTTCTACGAACTCGGCGTGCGGCATGCGTTGCGCCGCGCCGTCACCGTGCTGTTGTCGCGCAAGGGAACCAAGACTCCGTTCAACATTTCCGGCTTCAACCACGTCTCCTACGATCCGAACGACGAACAGGACCTGCAATCGGTCCGCGAACGGATCGCGAAATTCGTGGTCAACGGACTGAAGGGCGGCACCAGGGACAGTCTGGTTTACGAGGTGCTCGAGGAGCGCGGCTGGGAAGGCCCGCCGCCAGTCATATTGCCGCACGAAAAGCCGCGGATGTTCCAGTTAGGCAACTTTCCGGAGGCCAGCATCGGAATTCTGACGGGCGGCCTGCACGACGTGACAGACATCGATATCTGGGTGAATTCCGAAAACATCAACATGCAGATGGCGCGCTTCTACGAACGTTCCGGCTCGGCCGTCATCCGCTATTACGGCGCGCGCAGGGACGCCACTGGCGGCGTGACCGAGGACACGATCGCCATTGCGCTGCGCAAGGCGATGAACCGTCAATCGTCGGTGCCGCCGGGAACGATCCTGGTCACGCCTCCCGGCGAATTGAAAAAGCGCGGCGTCAAATGGATTTTCCATGCGGCCGCGGTGCAGGGGCAGCTCGGCAAGGGTTACCGGCCGGTGCCGGACATCAGCGAATGCGTCCGCAATTCGCTCGAAATGGCAAACTCGTCGAAGTACCGCAGATCGAAATGCCGTTCGATCCTGTTTCCGCTGTTCGGCACCGGCACGGGCGGCGCGAGGGTGAGCAACACGGCCCGGGAACTGATCGATACCGCCATCAACTATCTCGAACATCACCGAACCGGCAGCATCCGGGAGGTCTTTTTCCTGGCGCTCACCGACCGCCAGCGCGACGCCTGTCTTGCCGCATTGCGTAACGCCGGCGCAGCCGAACAGTCGTCGGGCCGAGAATCTGCCCTTCCAGCGCCGTCCCAGCCATGACCGGTCCGCTGCGGCCCCCTTGCCGCCGGGTCGGCGTGTCCATCCGTGTCGCCCATGATTGCTCCGACCTTCCCTGAGCTCGAAATCCGCCCCCTTACGACCAAAATGCTGCCGCGAATTCGGTCGAAATTCCGCAAATTGCCTGGTGCAACAACCCGCGAGTTTGGGAGCCTTAAAATGTTCAGGGTAAAGTTCGCAGTGATTGCGGCGTCTTCGGCCGTTGCCGCCGCCCTAGTCGCGCTATCGAGTGCCGCCGCGTCGGCTGAGCCGGCGGTAGCCGTTACCAATGTCAACCTGCGGCAGGGGCCGGGAACCACCTATCCGGTCATCGGGAAAATTCCGGCCGGCGCCCCTGTCGACGTGGCGAACTGCAGCGGCGCGTGGTGCCAAGTCGGATTTGCCGGCAAGAGCGGCTACGTGATCGCTTCGGCGCTCGGACAAGGCGGCCCGCCGCCGGGCTATGCCCCGCCCCCGGCCGTCTACGTCGTGCCGCCTCCGTATTACGGCCCGTATTATTACGGTTTCGGACCCTACTGGGGTGGCGGTTGGGGCGGGCATGGCGGCTGGGGCCGTCGCCGCTAGGGCTCTGCCGGCCAAACGCGTGAGCCGGCGGGTGCCGGCTCAGCGCTGCACCGGTCCGGCATAGACCGACGCCCCCGACGCCACCAGGCAGACCGCGATGATCGCGAAAATGCCGCCAACGCCTGCGGCGGCGGCGATCAGGCTCGCCAAAAACGGCAATGCCGCCTGACCAAGCCGGTTGCCGGTGATGCGCAGCGACATCACCGTACCCATCGCCGCAGGCGAGGCGAGATCGACGACATTGGTGAGGCTCAGGGTCGTCGCGATGCCAAGCGCAAACCCCAGAAACACCATTGCCGCGTACATGGCGGAGAGCGGGATCGGCAGCGCGAAACAGGCAAACCCGATCCCCGCCCCGACCATGCTGATCAGCGTCAATGGTTGCCGCGCCACCAGCCCGACCACCCGGGCGTAGGACAGCCGCGACACCAGCGAGGCTGCCGAACGCACGGTCAAGAGCGCGCCGATGTCGCGCACGTCGATGTTGGAGTCGGCGCCGAACAGCGGCAGATAGATCGTCAAGAGATCCTGCGAGGTGACGGTGATGACGCTGGCGATCAGCACTGCCATCAAACCGTGCTGGCGCAGCAGCCGACCCACCGCCACGACCTCGCGGCTCTTCGCCACCGTCGCGTGCTTGGGCGCCGGCCGCAATAGGGCGGCGCTGAAGAGCGAGGCCAGCGCGATGACCAGCGCGAGACTGAACAATTTTCCAGTCGGGGGCAGCGCCGTCGGGCCGCCGAGCCATGCGATCAGGTAGGGGCCGAGCCCCTGCCCAATAGAACTGGCAACGAGATAATTGCCGAACGTCGCATCGCGGCCGCGCCGCCCCGAACTGCGGACGCACAGCATCTGCAGGCTCGCCATCAGGAACAGATGGCCGATGCCGAACAAAGCCGTGAGCAATAACAGGGCGGTCAGCGAGCCCGCGAAAAACCGAAAACCCGCGCAGGATAACGCGAACACGGCGGAGCCGATCCAAGCTGCCCGCGCGTCGTGGCCGCGGTCGAGCAGTCGACCAACCTGGACCGCGAGAAACATCGGCAGGATGGCGAAAGCCGCCGAGATGACGCCGAGCCAGATTACCGGGAGATGCAGTTCGACCGCCCGGTACAACGTCGTCACGCGGATGATCGCATAGATGGTCTGGATGATTGCCGAGTGGATCAAGAGCGGAACGAGCAATCGATAGTCGATGTCGCTCCTGCGGCCATCCCGTCGGGGGCCGATACGCGAGGCTTGGGCGAATTTTGACCAGAGGTTTGACACTGCGCCCCGCGACACAAGCCGGATGGTCGACCGCGGCGTCTTATCATCGTTCGGCCGCGGCGTGCATCCCGCACCTGCTCGCGCAAGCCGGCTTCAGGTCGGGCTTAGACGCTCCTCCTGCCAGGCGCCGCGGAAAGCGCGGGCGAAGCGGCGTCCGCTTGCTCGGCGGGCGCCCGGGCGATCACTGCTGGCGCTGGCGCTCGCGCTCGCGCCGCATTTCCTCCGCGGTCAGCGGCGCGGCATTGGGATCGTGGGATGTCCAGCCTGATTTGCGGTACGCGGCGATGCGGACGCGCACGTCGGCCGCGCCGACATCGAGAATGGCGGCGCAGCGCTCCTGTTCGGACTCCGGCACCCGCGCGCTGACCATGGTGGCGCCGCGGCGCAGCGACTCGGCGATGGCATGCGCCTCCTCGCCGGAAATGCCCGCGGTGGATAGAACGCCGGCCGCGCCGCCGATCCAGCCGCCGGCCGCGGCGCCGAGCAGGGTCGCGGTGAGCCAGCCGCCGGCGACCACCGGCCCAATGCCGGGAATGGCGACGAGGCCCAATCCGGTAATGAGGCCGGCAAGGGCGCCCATTGCGGCGCCGATTTCCGCTCCCGTCGCGGCGCTGTGGACCCGATCGTTGCGGCAAAGAATGCTGACGTCGCGTTCCGGTATGCCCGCCTCCCGCAAGGCGCGCACGGCATTGGCCGCAGCGTCGGAATGATCGTAAAGGCGTACAATGGTGACGACCATGGTCGCAATCCTTCTGCGCGCTCGCGGCTCGGTCTTTCGCCAGTCGACTTGAATATGCTTTAATATTTCGCCGCGAGGAAGGATACCGCCATGCCGCAAAAGCACTACGACCGGGCCGCCGAGGACCTCGGCAACATCGTTGGCATCGGCCACGTCAATGTCTGCATCACCGACCAGCACCACGGCACGGATTATTACGTCACCGGGCTCGGCTATACCCGCGACCCGTTCCTCAACACCACCTCGCGCAATATGTGGATCAACGTCGGCATGAGTCAGTTCCATCTGCCGATGGGGACGCCCGACGTGTTGCGCGGCGTGGTCGGGCTGGTCTCGCCGGACCGCGCCGCCCTGCTCGACCGGCTTGCGCAAGTGCGAAAGCGGCTCGAGGGCACCAAATTCGATTTCCGCGAGAGCAACGATTGCGTGGAAACCGTTTGCCCGTGGGGCAACCGCATCCATGTGCACACGCCCGACGCCGATCGCTTCGGTCGCATCGTGCTCGGCATGCCCTATATCCGCTTCGATGTCCGTCCCGGCACCGCACCGGGCATTGCGCGCTTCTATCGCGAGATCATCGGTGCGCCTTCAGAGGTGTTGCAGAACGGCGCCGGCCCCGAGGCGAAAGTACAGGTCGGCGAGAACCAGTATTTTTATTTCCGTGAAACCGACGCACCTGAACAGCCCTACGACAAGCACCACGTGCAAATCTACATCGCCGATTTCTCCGGCCCGTATCGCAAGTTGCTCGAACTCGGCCTGGTCACCGCGGAAAGCAATCAGTACGAATATCGTTTCAAGGACGTGATCGATCTCGACAGCCGCGAAGTCCTGTTTACCGTCGAACACGAGACGCGCAGCCAGACCAATCCGATGTACGGCCGGCCGCTGATCAACCGCAATCCGGCAGCAACCAACCAGGATTACAGACCCGGCCACGACAGCATGTCCTGGGCGATGGCGTGATCTCTCTCCCCTCCTCCTTGTGGGGAGGGGTTGGGGTGGGGTGGGGGTCGGGAGGTTATTACGCATGTGCAGACGGGCTCGCCGGACTGGATTCTTTCTTCCGTCAACGTCAGCGCGACACCTCGCGACCCCCACCCCATCCCCTCCCCACAAGGGGGAGGGGAAATGAGCCCACGCCGCGCACTCGTCATCGGCGGTTCGCTCGGCGGGCTGATTGCGGCGCATCTTTTGCGCAGCACTGGCTGGGATGCGGTCGTATTCGAGCGCAACGACGAGGAGCTGGCGAGCCGCGGCGTGGGCCTTGGCACCCACCCCCAGCTCATCGGCATCCTTAAGCGCGCCGGTATCGCCTTTGACAATTCGATGGGCATCAAGGTGCCGAAGGTCGTCTGCCTCGACCACGCGGGAAACATCGTCGTCGAGCAGCCGACAGTGCGGACCATGAGCGGCTGGGCGCGGCTCTACCGGGCGCTGCGCGATGCGCTCCCGGACGATCGCTATCGGCTCGGCAAAAATCTCCGTCGCGTCGAGCAGGCATCGGGCTCCGTCACGGCGATCTTCGCCGACGGCACGCGCGAGCGCGGCGACCTCTTGGTCGGCGCCGACGGCATCCGCTCGACCGTGCGCGCGCAATATCTGCCGGGCGCGCAGCCGATCTATGCCGGCTACATCGCCTGGCGCGCGGTGCTCGACGAAGCCAAAATACCGCGCGAGATTCATCGCGAGATTTTCGAGCTGTACACGTTCTGCCTGCCCGAGGGCGAGCAATTGCTGGCTTATCCGGTGCCGGGGCGGGACAATGACACCGCTGTCGGCCGCCGCGCCTACAACATCGTCTGGTATCGGCCCGCCGATGCGCGCGCGCTCATGGAGCTGTGCACCAACTCAGCCGGCGTCCACCATAGCGGGGGTATCCCGCCGCCGCTGATCCGACCCGACGTGATCGAGCGCGCCAAGGCCGACGCCCGCGCTCTCATCGCGCCGCAGATCGCCGAGATTTTCGTCCGCGCCACGCCGTTCTTTCAGCCGATCTACGACCTGGAATCGCCGCGTCTGGTGTTCGGCCGCGCCGTACTCCTTGGCGACGCGGCCTTCGTCGCGCGGCCGCATGTCGGCGCCGGCACCACCAAGGCGGCGATCGACGCGGCAAGTCTGGCTGATTGCCTCGCTTGCTCACTGGGCGATGCCGCAGCCGACATCGAATCCGGCCTTGCGCGCTTCGAGCGCGTGCAGCTGCCGTTCGGCAGCGAGATGGTGGCGCTCGCGCGGCAGCAGGGCGCATATTTGAGCGCGCAGATCAAGCCGCGCGAACAGCGCAGCAGCGCAGAACGCGACCGCGACATCGATGACGTGCTGCGCGCCCACGGCACACGCAGCGATCAGGTCCGCGACATCGTCTCGGCGCGCGGCCTTGACGTTCACGTCCGGCCCCCGCTTTGATGGGCGCGAAGGATGGCAACGCATGCAGTTCGGAGTGCAATTCTTTCCGTGCTTCGCGCCCGAGGACAAGAGCGCGGCGAGCTATTTTGAGCAGTGCCTTGCGGTCGCCGCGGAAGCCGACACGCTGGGCTACAGCCACGCGCGCACCGTCGAGCACTACTTCCGCCGCTACGGCGGCTATAGTCCCAACCCGATCGTGTTCCTCGCCGCCGCTTCCCAGCGCACCAAGAATATGCGGCTCATCACCGGCGCGGTCGTGCCGGCCTTCAACAATCCGCTCAAGCTCGCCGGCGAGATCGCCATGCTCGACGCGATTTCGGGCGGCCGAGTCGACATGGGTTTTGCGCGCGCCTTCCTGCCGCACGAATTCCGCACCTTCGGCATTTCACCCGACGAATCGATCGCGCGTTTCCGCGAGGGGCTGCAGCAGATCGAGCTGTTGCTGACGACGGCGCCCGCTAGCCATCACGGCCAATTCCACTCGTTCGACAACGTCACCTCGCTGCCGCGGCCGACGCAAAAGCCGCGGCCGAAGTTCTATATCGCCTCGACGCGCACCCCGGATTCGTTCGAATTCGCGGGCCGCCACGGCCATGCGCTGATGTCGATCCCGATCGGCCCGCTCGGCCCGCTGATCGCGGCCTATCGCAAGGCATGGCGCGAAGCCGGCCACCCCGGCGATGGCGAGGTCATGATCGCGTTCCACATGTTCTGCCACGAGAATCCCAAACTCGCGCGAGAAGTGCCGCGACGCGCCTTCGACATGTATTTCGAGGCGCTGTGGGAATCCGCCGGCGAGTGGACGCAGGGCGCGGCCTCGAAGGATTACGAAGGCTACGACAAGTCGATCGGACGCATGAAGAGCTTCTCACTGGAAGGCCAGATCGAAACCGGCGGCGCCTGGATCGGCACTCCCGACGAGATCAAGGCGATCATCCGCCGTTTCGAAGCCAATGTCGGAAAATTTGAGCACGCCTCGCTGCAGATCAATTTCGGGACGCTTGACTTCGCCGCGGCGCAGCAGTCGATGCGCTTGTTTGCGCGCGAGGTGATGCCCGAGTTTGCGAATGCGGGCTGAATCTCGATTGCCACTCACGGTCGCGACGAGCGCGAACCCAGCACCGGGTTACGGACGTTGCACGACGGCTGGCGGACAGGGATGCGTCAGGAACAGCACATGGCAGGACCGTTAGCGGGCATCCGCATTCTCGATCTCACCTCGGTCGTCGCCGGCCCATTCGCCACCCAGATGCTCGGCGACATGGGCGCCGACGTCATCAAGATCGAGGCGCCCGAGGGCGACGCGCCGCGTTATACCGGACCGGCGCGCTCGCCCGGCATGGCGGCGTTGTTCATGGGGCTTAACCGCAGCAAGCGCTCGCTGGTGCTCGATCTCAAGCAGCCGCACGCCGCGGAGGCGCTGTGGCGTCTCATCGCCAACGCCGATGTTCTGGTCCATTCGGTGCGGCCGCAGAAAATTGCCGGCCTCGGCTTTGCGCCCGAGACGGTGTGCGCGAGAAATCCGCGCCTCGTCTATGCCGCCCTGCACGGCTACCGCGACGGCGGGCCTTATAGCGGCCAGCCGGCCTATGACGACGTGATCCAGGGCCAGTCCGGGATCGCGGCGCTGATGTCGGAAGTTGCCGGCGAGCCGCGTTACGCGCCGATGATCATCGCCGACAAGACCTGCGCGCTGTCGATCGTGGGCGCTGTGTGCGCCGCTTTGTTCGCGCGCGAACGCACCGGGCGCGGCCAGTTTGTCGAAATTCCGATGTTCGAGCAGATGGTCGCGTTCGTGTTCGGCGAGCATTTGTTCGGCCATAACTTCGTGCCGCCGCAGGGCGCGCTCGGCTATACGCGGGTGACCGCCCCTTGGCGCCGTCCCCACAAAACCAAGGACGGCTATCTTTGCATGATGGCCTATACCCAACCGCACTGGCGGAAATTCTGGAACGCGGTCGACAAGCCGGAGATGCTGAGCGATGCGCGCTTCGATTCGATCGCGTCGCGCGCGCACAACATTGTCGCACTGTACGAACTCGCCGGCGCCTGCCTCGCCGGCAAGACCACCGGCGAATGGCTGGCGCTGCTGCGCGAACTGGAAATCCCGGCCGCGCGCGTGTCGAGCCTCGACGATGTGATGGCCGACCCGCAGCTTGCAGCGACCGGCTTTTTCAAGCGCGCAACGCACCCGAGCGAAGGCGAGATTCTCTACACCGATCTCGCGGTGCGCTTCGGCGGCGAAAGCACGACGTCGGCGCGCCTGCAGCCGCGGCTCGGTGAGCACAGTTTCGAGGTGCTGCGCGAAGCAGGCTTCAGCGAAAGCGAGATCGAGGCGCTGGCCGCCTCCGGCGCAACGATCGGTGCCGGTGCGAAGGCGCAAGCCGCGGAGTGATCTTCCTACATCCTGCCCTGCGATAGCGGGGAAGGATGGCGCCTACGATTCCAGCGCGTTCGGCGCGTAAAGCTCGTCGATCTTGATCAGCCGCGGCGTGAGACTCTGCTCCAGCGAATATTGGGCGATGGTCTCGATCACCTTGCGGTTCGCTTTGACGCCGTGGTGAAGGAGCGGCGTTTTGGCATCGCCCGACAACAGCCCAGTGGCGAAGTGATATTCCACATGCGCAACGCGCTGCGCATTGGCGATCTCGTTGGCGCGAATAAAAGCCTTGAGCAGATTGATCGCCACCCAGGGTTCCTTTTCCCAAACGTCGCGGCGCACCACGGCCTGATGATTGATCGGAAACAGCCCGGTCTTGCGGTAATAGCGGATGCCCTCGGCGACCGGATCGGGGAACAGATATTTGAAATCGGGATGATGGGCGAGATCGGCCCGGCTGCGGTCGACCAGGTTGCGCTCCGGCAGGTAATGCAGGGCGGCATCGAGCTTGCCGGCGAGCATCATCGAGCCGATGCTCTCCTCGGCCGGAATCTGCTTGACCACGACGCCGGGCGGCGGCGTAAAGCCGGTGGCGCCGCCGTGGCTCTTCTCCGGCGTGCGCTCCATCCAGAACTCGATGTCTTTCGGCTCGACACCGAATTCGTGCTTGAGCACGCCGCGCGCCCACAATGCCGCGGTCTGCTGATATTCCGGCACGCCGACCCGCTTGCCTTTGAGATCGGCGGGCGTCTCGATGCCGGCCTTGCGCGCGACCAGAATGCTGGTGTGAAAGAAGCGCCGCGTGGTGAAGATCGGCAGGCCGAGAAACCGCGCGTCGCCGCGGCCAATCGTGATCATGAACGACGAGCAGGACATTTCGGCCACCGCGAACTCGGCGAAGTGCAATTGGCGCCAGAACAGTTCGGACGGATGCAGCACCGTCGCGACGAGATCGATGCCCTCCGGCTTCACCGCACCGTCGATGATCGGCCAGGTGCGCGGATTGTTGGTGATGCCGATGCTCAATTGCAGGTTCATGGCTGTGTTCTCGTTGATTGGGCGGTTGACGCGGGAAGGACGTAGCGCGGCCGACCCACCTTGGCTCCTTGAGTTACGCCGAGCGATGCGCCTTGCCGCGCTCAGTCCATTCTACATGAGACAAGGTGGACATGCGAATTACCACCATGCTAAGAGATGCTCATGACTCCAAAACGGCACGACCTGCTCGAACGGATTGCCGCCCTGCCCGAGGAATTGCTCGGCGACGTTGAAGAAACCGTCGGTGAGATCGAACGCTGGCGTGAGGAGGTATTCCGCCTCACCGACGAGGAGCGCGTGGCTGTGCGCAAGGGCATGGAGGCCGCGCGGCGCGGCGAGTTCGTCAGCGACCAAGAACTGGCCGCTTTCTATCGCCGTCACAGCGGATGAAGGTCCGCCTGACAAGGCCGGCGTTCGAAGACCTGCAGCGAATTCACACCTATATCAGCAAGAACAGTCCGGCGGCGGCTTCGCGCGTCGTCACCCGTCTCATCGATCGCGCGCTTGAATTGGCGCTCGCGCCATACCAGGGTCGCGAAGTCGACGAACCGAATGCGCGGGTGATCGTTGTCCCCGGGTTTCGCTATTTCATTTTCTATGCGATCGACGGCGACGAAATTCACGTCACCCACTTCCGCCACACATCGCGACGGCGGCCGTGGGACGTGGAATAGCCCGTTTCCATATCAGTACCGATACGGCGCGATTTCCAGATGCGGGAACGCGCTGAAAATGTGCGCCGGATGGGCCGGGACCGCCGCGTGCAGATAGGAAGGTTCGAGCTTGCCGAGGCTGGTCACGCCCAACAATCCCATCGAGCGCATCACCTCGTCCTCCATCAGTTCGAGCATGCGCACGATGCCGGCCTGCCCCGCGGCCGCGAGCCCGTAGCACTGCATGCGGCCGAGCCCGACCAGGTGCGCGCCGAGTGCGATCGCCTTGACGATGTCGCTGCCGCGATAGAAGCCGCCGTCGATGATGATCTTGGCGCGGCCGGCGACGGCCTCGACGATTTCGGGCAGCACGTCCATGGAGCCGCGGCCGTGGTCGAGCTGGCGGCCGCCGTGATTGGAGACGAAGACGAAGTCGACGCCGTGATCGAGCGCGAGCTTGGCGTCCTCGGCGGTGGCGATGCCCTTGATGGCGAGCGGAATCTTGAATTTCGACTTGATGCGCTCGACGGTGCGCCAATCGAGCGCTTCCTGAAACTGGCGGCCGCTGGCGCGGCGGCGGCCGCCGGTGATGTGGCGCTTGGCGATGTCGCGCTCGCGGCGGCTGTAATGGGCGGTGTCGACGGTGAGACAAAACGCCGAGTATTTGCTGGCGATGGCGCGCTCGACATAATCGTCAACCCAGGCAGCGTCGCCGCGGACGTAGAGCTGGAACATGCGCAAGGCGTCGGGGGCGGCTTGGGCGACGCCTTCGAGGCCCGGATCGCAGACCGAGGACAGCATGTGGGCGATGCCGAATTCGGCCGCCGCCTTGACCACCGGCGCGGCGCCCTCGGGATGAAAGCTTTCCAGCGAGCCGACCGGGCACAGCACGAGCGGCAGCCGCAGCTTGCGCCCGAGAATTCTCGGTCGAGGGATCGACCTTGCTCACGTCGCGCAGCACCCGCGGGCGGAACGCGATGGCGTCGAGCGCCATGCGGTTTCGGCGCAGCGTCGTTTCGGTTTCGACGCCGCCGACGATGTAGTCCCAGGCGTTCTGATTGAGGTTTTGCCGCGCCTTGGCGACAACCTCGTGCAGGTTCAGGAATTCATTGCGCTCCGCTGCAGCGCGCAGCAGTGCGGCCTCGTCGCGCTTCTGACTGGTCATGTGGGGGAGTGCCGGGGCTGTCATGGCTAAAATGTGTGGGCCAAGACTTTAGCGCCTGCCCTTCGGCTTAGGAAGGTGCGCCGCGCGCTTTTATGCTGCGTGCCTCGCCCGGCGCCAAGCCCGCTATCCGGATGGTCCGGCGACGCCGCGAGGCAATGCAGACTTCATTGGCATGGCTCTTCTCGTCTGGCGTTGTCCCGCACCCCGCGGCTGACGCGCCGAAATCAGCGGATGACGCACCCGCCACGATCTTGCGGACTGCGACCCGCCGCCCGGCGCCCGGCGCCCGCCGGGTAATCTCGCCCGTGCACGCAACGGCTCGGGAACAAAAAAACGTTCCATCAACATTACGTGAGACCGATGCCGCCCCGGGAGGCTTCGGAAAGCAACCGGCCGCTATCGGCAGCGCCGCTCGGCGTGACGCCGGTCTGCGCCGCGACATCGCACCGCACCAAATATTAGATCGGCAGACAGCATGTTGCGCCGGTTTCATCTATGATGCGCCAGGCGACGCTCGAGCTGCATTTGAATCTGTTTCAATTTGCAGCACATTTGATTGCAAATGCGCCCGCCGCGCCGACAGCTCCGCAGCAGCGGGCTAAATAGGGAGAAAGCGTAATGACGTATCACTCATCCGACCCCCATCGCCGCCCCGTGACAAGTGCAAGCCCGCTATCGCGGCGCAATCTGGTCAAAGTCGGCCTCGGCGCCTCCGCGGCCGGACTGTTGCTGCCGAAAATGACGCTGCCGGCCTTGGCCGCAGAGATCATCCGGCGCTCGGCACCTTTCCCGGCCGGGACCAGCGGCAGCAAGCATCTTCATCGGCGGCTGATAGCGCCGCTCACCGGGCCCGTATTCGTCGTCCGGCAAGGACATGCAGCTCGGCTTCGAGCTGGCGGTCGAGCACCTCAACAACGGCAGCCGCATCACCGACGCAGATTCCGACCCTGAAGAAGGGCAAGGGCGTGCTCGGCAAGAAGATCGAATTCCAGGTCGCCGACATCCGAGACCAAGCCGGATACCGCGGTCGAGGCCGCGACCCGCTACATCCGCGACAACAAGGCGATCATGCTGACCGGCGGCGTCAACAGCGCAGTGTCGATCGCGATGGAGAAGCTCGGCCAGCGCGAGCACGTCGTCTTCATGGTCGGCAACAGCGGCTCCAACGATACCACCGGCAAGGATTGCCAGCGCTACGGCTTCCGCGCCCAGCCCTCGGCCTACATGGCCTGCAAGGCGCTCGCTCCCGTGCTGGCCAAGGAACTCGGCAAGAACAAGAAAGTCGGCTACCTGACGCCCGACTACACTTACGGTCACAGCGTGTTCGACTCGATGAAGGAGTTTACCGGCAAGGAAGGCTGGACGGTCGCCACCAATCAACTGGCGCCGCTCGGCACCACCGACTTCTCGTCCTATCTCCTCAACATCGCCAACAGCGGCGCCGACGTCTTCGTCAACATCGCGTTCGGCGCCGATGCGGTCGTCCTCGACCAAGCAGGCCGAACAGTTCGGCATGCTGTCGAAGATGAAATACGTGGTGCCAAACATTTCGCAGTTCCAGGCCAAGGAACTGGGCGCCAAGATCATGGGCGGCACCTACGGCACCCAGGCCTGGTGGTGGACCGAGGAGGACACCTATCCGCTCGCCAAGTTCTTCGTCGAGGAGTTCGAGAAGAAGAACAAGTACAAGCCGCGCTGGGGCGCCAGCGAAATCTATGTCCAGATGCTGGTCTGGGCCGACGCCGTCGAGCGCGCCGGCACGTTCTACCCGGTCGAGGTCATCAAGGCGCTGGAGAGCGGGCACAAGGTGAACTCGATCTACGGCGAGGTCTATTACCGCGCCGGCGACCATCAGATGGTGCGGCCGGTGCCGGTCGTGGTCGGCAAGAAGCCGAACGAGATGAAGGGACCGGAGGACTTCTACCGCATCGTCGAACTGGTGCCGGGCGAAGCAAGTGCTGCCGCCGCTCGCGGAGACCGGCTGCAAAATGCAGCCGATATCAAAGCCTGACGGCATCGCCTTCCGCGCGGCAGGGCCGGCGGGCGACCAGGCCGGGCGGGGATGAGCGTCCACGGACATCACCCCGCCCGGCCGCCTTCGCTCGCGGCGTCGGCTTGCATCCACCCTGCCCGTCTGGGCGCAGCGTGATATAGGCTCTCTCGATGCCGACGCTGGCGCAATTCCTGTCGCAGGCCTTCAACGGCATCGCGCTCGGCAGCCTGCTGGCGCTGATCGCGAGCGGGCTTTCCATCATTCTCGGCACGCTGGGCGTGCTCAATTTCGCGCACGGCGCCATGTTCATGCTCGGCGCCTATGCCGCCTTCGTCGTGCTCAGTCACTGTCGATTCGTTCGCCGCGCGCTCTGACGCTTGGGCGCGCTCGTGCTGCTTGTCTGTCGGCTTGGCGACCGAGCGCGGCTTGATCCGGTTCTATTACAGCCGGCCGCCGGAGGATCAGATCCTGGTCACGTTCGGGCTCGGCATCATGATGGTCGAGGCCGTCCGCTATGTCTTCGGCGGCTTGAGCCAGCGCGTGCCGCTGCCGAGCTGGGGCCAAGGCATCGTCAATTTCGGCTTTTTCCTCTATCCGCTCTATCGCGTCGAGGTGATCGGCATCGTCGCGGCTTTGCTGCTGGCGTTCTATCTGCTGCTCTACCGCACCCGGATCGGACTTGTGGTGCGCGCCGGCATCGAGGATCCGCTCATGGTCGAGCTGCTCGGCACCCATGTGCGCCGCGCGTTCCTGGTGGTGTTCTGCCTCGGCGCCATGGCGGCGGGAATCGCCGGCGTGATCTATGCGCCGCTTGCCGCCGTCATTCCCAATATGGGCGAGCCGTTTCTGGTCGAGTGCTTCGTCGTCGTCGTGATCGGCGGGCTCGGCTCGTTTCCCGGCGCCGTGGTCGGCGGCATCGTCGTCGGCGAGATTCTTCAGTCTGACCACGTTGTTCGATCCGGCCTATGCGCAGGCGGCGATCTATGCCGTGATGACGCTGGTGCTGATCGTGCGGCCGCGCGGCCTGTTCGGCACGATGGGGCGGCGTAATGGGCGGGTGACGGCGCCGGCTGACGCGATGGCTGCCCGAACTATCCATGGCGATCGCACTGGCGATCCTGCCGTTCGGCTTCGACGCCTGGCTCGGCTCGGTCGATCTGTTCACGCGCATTCTGATCTGGGGGATTTTCGGGCTCGGCTTCGATCTGTTGTTCGGCAGCACCGGCCTGTTGTCGTTCGGCCAGGCCGCCTTCTACGGCACCGGCGGATTTGTCACCGCCTATCTGTTGACCAGCGGCACGCTCGGCAGCGTCTGGCTCGCCATGGCGATCGGCGTTGTCGCGGCCACCGCGTTCAGCGTCATCGTCGGCATTCTGGCGCTGCGTCGGGTCGGCATCTATTTCGCGATGATTACGCTCGCCTTCGGCGAACTGTCGTACTTTTTGGAAAATTCGCCGCTGTCGAACTTTACCGGCGGCGAGAACGGTTTGCCGGGCGTGCCGGCGCCGAGCATCCACGCTCGACGGCTTCACTTACAGTTTCGCCGGCTCCTGGCCGAGCTATCAGCTTGTCGCCGGATTCTTTTTCGCCGGCTTCGTGTTGGCGCGTTTCATCGTGTTGTCCCCGGTCGGCTCGGTGCTCACCGCAATCCGGCAGAATCCGCAGCGCACCGCAGCGCTCGGCCACGACGTGCGCGCCTATAAGCTCGCGGTGTTCGTGCTCGCCGCTATCTTCGCCGGCTGCGCCGGCGCGCTGCTCGGCATTTTTCAGAGCTACATGCCGCCCGACGCTTTCGACCTGGATACCTCGGGACAACTTGTAATCCAGACCGTCATGGGCGGCGCCGGCACGCTGATCGGCCCGACCGTCGGCGCGGCGATCTGGCTCATGCTGCGCGACACCCTGCAGCAGGTGCCGGCCATCGGCAGCCTTTGGCAATTCATTCTCGGCGCGGTGTTCGTTCTCCTGGTGACCTTCCTGCCCAACGGCATCGTCGGCGCGCTCGGTCGGCTCAAGCTGTTCCGGCTCTTCCATCTGGGCACTGCGCCAGCCGGTTCTCGCGGCATCGACGCTGCGGCGCGCGAGGCTTTGCTCGCGCCGCTGCCGGCGAGCACCGCACCTCGCGCCGCCTCGAAATTCGCCCTTGAAGCCCGCGACGTCAGCAAGGCCTATGGCGGCATCCAGGCGGTCGACGCGGTCTCTCTGGCGCTCCCGGAAGGAACATTGCACGCGATTATCGGCCCCAACGGCGCCGGCAAGAGCACCTTCCTGCGGCTCCTCAAGCGCGAAGAGGCGGTCGATTCCGGGCGCATCCTGCTGCACGGCATCGACATCACGTCGGCCGACGTAACCGGCGCCTACCAATACGGCTTGGCCAAGAGCTATCAGATCAACCAGTTGTTTCCGCAATTGACGGTGCGGCAGAATCTGCGGCTCGGCGCGCTCGCGCGGCAGCGCGGCCGGCTCCGCCTCGACGTGTTCCGCTCCGCCGCGGGCTTTCCCAAGGTCGAAGCCGTAATCGCCGCTTTGATCGAAGAGCTCGGGCTTGCCGATTGCGCCGACCTCGTCGTCAACACCCTGCCCTATGGCGAAAAACGCCGGCTCGAACTCGGCCTGGCGCTGGCCTCGCAGCCCTCGGTGCTGCTGCTCGACGAACCGCTCGCGGGTTTGAGTCCCGGCCGAACGCGAAGGCGTCAAACATTTGATCCGCAATTTGCGCAAGGGCCGTACCATCGTTCTGGTCGAGCACGACATGGACGCCGTGTTCGAACTCGCCGAGCGCATTACCGTGCTGCACGAAGGCCGCAAGCTCGCGGAAGGGACGGCGAAGGAAATCTCCGGCGATCCGCGAGTGCGCGAGGCCTATCTCGGCGGGCATGGCGCCATGACCAGCGTGCTCAACGGCGCCGCCGCCGCAACCGGCATGATCGAGGTCGAGCGCATCAACAGCTATTACGGCGACTCGCACGTTCTGTTCGACGTGTCGCTGCAAGGTGCGCGAGCGCGAAGTCGTGGCGCTCCTCGGCCGCAACGGCGCCGGCAAGAGCACCACGCTCAAAACGCTCGCCGGCGTGCTGCATCCGCGCTCCGGCACCATCCGCTTCGATGGCGAGCCGATCGAGCATTTGGCGAGCCACGCCATCGCCGGCCGCGGCCTGCAATTGGTGCCGGAAGAGCGGCGCATTTTCGGCGGCTTGATGGTCGAGGAAAATCTGCACCTCGCCGCTTTGTCGGCGCAAAGAGCCGCTGCCGCTTGACGACATTTTCGCGATCTTTCCGCGCCTGCGCGAGCGGCGCACCAGCTACGGCCGCACGCTCTCCGGCGGCGAGCAGCAGATGCTGGCGATTGCGCGCGCGCTCATCCGCCGGCCGCGGCTCATTCTGCTCGACGAGCCGTTCGAGGGACTGGCCGTGAACATCGTGCAGAATTTGCTGGAAGTCTGCCGCGAACTGGTCGCGGCCGGCCAGACCATCGTCATCGTCGAACAGAACGTGCGCGCGGCGCTCAGCCTCGCCGGCCGCGCCTATGTCCTCAACAATGGCCACGTCGTGTTCGAAGGCACCGCCGACGAACTGCGCGCCTCGCCCGAGGTCACAAACCGCTATCTCGGCGTCTGAGGGCGGCGGCCGCGCGGCCGCGCCGCAATAGTGCGTTTGCTGGCGCAAGATGCTACAAACGTTTCGCGCCATAAGTGGCGGCGCGCCGGGCAATTTCGCGGTCCCGTAGCTCAGCCGGATAGAGCAGCGGTTTCCTAAACCGAAGGTCACAGGTTCGAGTCCTGTCGGGACCGCCATCTGCGCAGTGTTCGGCTCGAACCCGTCATTCCCCGCCGCGATTGATCTACATCAACGCTGATCCGGTCCAAAGCTGGCATCAATCAGGCTATGATGACGCTCACACTGGCACTCGCACAGGTAGAGACGGCGAACGAGGCCGCACGGCTGCTGATAAACGCGACCCGCCACGCCGCGCACGCTCGCGTGCATGTATCGCGACAGCGGCAGCGCGTGGCGCGGCTGAAGGCGACGGGCGACGCGGCGCGCGACGCGCAATCAACGCTCGATGCGCTGGTTCATTCGCTCGCGATGTTCGAGCATTATGAACGGCAGCTTCGCGGTCTCTGTACCCGACGCTCCGCCGTCCGCTCGGTCCATTGAGCGGCGGCCATGCCGGCCTATCTCTATCGATGTCCGGCCACCGGGCTTAATGTGCAAGGCTGGATCGCCGACGATCCGGCGCAGCGTGACGAGAGCAGCTTGGAGGCCGTGACCTGTACCGCATGCACCCGGGTGCATTTGGTCAATCCGCGAACCGGCCGGGTGTTAGGTGCGGACGACGAGAGGGATTAGGCGCACCGCTGGCGCGTGATCCCGAAAAGTGGATGTCGGTTTTCGGAAAAGACCATGCGTAAACAATAAGCCAAAGCGGGATGCCGATTCAAAGAAAAATCGTCCCGCTTTAGGCCGCGCTCGCCGGCGGCATGGTCAAGACGGCGTAGAGCGCCTCGGCGTCGTGCGAAGCGCGCAGCTTGTGGGCGATGGCGCTATCGCGCAGCAGCCGCGCCACCCGCGCCAACGCCTTGAGATGGTCGGCGCCGGCCCCCTCCGGGGCGAGCAGGAGGAAAATGAGATCGACCGGCTGGCCATCGAGCGCCTCGAAGTCGACCGGCCGGTCGAGCCGCGCGAACAGGCCGAACAGCCGCGTCGAGATTCGCCATCTTGCCGTGCGGAATGGCGATGCCGTTGCCGACCGCAGTCGAGCCGAGCTTCTCGCGCTGCATCAGAATGTCGAAAATCGCCCGCTCGCTTTGGCCGGTGAGCGCCGCCGCGCGCGCGGCAAGTTCATGCAGCGCCTGCTTCTTGTTGTTGACCTTGAGCGCCGGGAGAATCGCGTTCGGCGCGACGAGATCGGAAAGCGGCATGAGTGGAACCTGAAGTGCGGAGCCTGCGGCTCAAGCCTTGTCGCGTGAATCACCTAAGACCGACAGATCGGGCTTCTTGCATCGGCATGATCGGTCCGAGATTCGCCGCCCATCACGGGGACCAATGATGGGGATCACGCTCCAAAGGCGGCGGACCATAGGAAGCGTGCGCAGCCGCGTCAATGGCTTTCGGCCGGGCTCGAGGATTGCGGGTCGATCCAGCCGAAATGCCCGTCGCCGCGGCGATAAACCACATTGATGCCGCCGTGGACGGCGTGACGGAACACGATGACCGGGGCGCCGGTCATGTCGAGCTCCGTCACCGCATCGCTGACCGAGAGCCGCTTCAGGGCGGTGGTCGATTCCGCAATGATAACAGGCGTAAATTCGCCGGCCTCGATTCCGGCATCTTGTTCAGGCGCGGCGATGACGTAGCTCGCTGCATCGAGCGCGGGCGTGCTGTCGAGCCGCTCCGGGCGATGGTCCTTCAGCCGGCGATGATACCGGCGCAGCCGCTTCTCGATGCGCTGCGCCGCCTGGTCGGCGCTGGCGTAGGCGTCGGGCGCCATGCCCTCGGCATGCAAGGTGATTTTCGAATCGAGATGGATGGCGCATTCGGTGCGGAAGCCGAAACCGTCGCGTTCCAGCGTCACGTGCCCGGAATAGCCGCCGTCGAAATATTTGCCCATGGCTTCACCGATGCGATCGCTGACGCGATCACGCAACGCGTCGCCGACATCGAGATTCTTTCCAGAAATGCGAAACGACATGGCAGCCTCCGCAGCGTTTCTTCAACCTTCACTCGAGCTAGTCATGGGTCATCATGGAGTCAACGCGGTGCGAGCGGGCGTCATGGTGCCGGTGCTGGTGCCGCTGATGGTGCCATCATGGCGCCGGCCGTGGCGCCGGCCGTGGTGCCATCATGGCGTCGCGGCGACCTGTTTCTCCCGCCGGCGCTGAACCGAGGAAGGAATGCGCATGGCTTCGCGGTATTTGGCGACGGTGCGCCGCGCAATGTCGATACCGGCCGCGCGCAGCCTCTCGACGATGGTATCGTCGGACAACACGTCGGCTGTGGTTTCGGCGTCGATCAATTGTTTGATGCGGTGGCGCACCGCCTCGGCCGAGTGCGCCTCGCCGCCGTGCGCGGCGGCGATCGCCGAAGTGAAGAAATATTTCAGCTCGAATGTGCCGCGGCTCGTCGCCATGTATTTGTTGGCAGTGACGCGCGATACCGTCAACTCGTGCATGCCGATGGCTTCGGCGACGGTTTTGAGGTTGAGCGGGCGCAACCGCTCGACGCCGTGGGCGAAGAATGCGTCCTGCTGGCGCACAATTTCGTTGGCGACCTTGAGAATGGTGCGGGCGCGCTGGTCGAGCGCGCGCACCAGCCAGGTGGCGCTCTGCAGGCAGTCGGTGAGATACGATTTCTCGGCGTCGCGGCGCGCAGTCGCCGACACTTCGGCATAGTAGCTCTGATTGACCAAAACTTTCGGCAGCGTGTCGGAATTAAGTTCAACCAGCCAGGCGCCGTCCGGCGCCGGCCGCACGAAGACGTTGGGCACGATCGGGTGCACGACGGCGGAACCGAACGCAAGCCCAGGCTTGGGGGTGAGGCGGCGGATTTCCGCAATCATGTCGGCGAGATCCTCGTCGCCGACGGCGCAGATCTTTTTCAGTGCAGCAAATTCGCGCCGGGCGAGCAGATCGAGCCGCCCGACCAGCGCCTGCATGGCCGGATCGTAGCGGTCCTTCTCCCTGAGCTGGATGGCCAGGCATTCGGCGAGATCGCGGGCGCAGATTCCGGGCGGATCGAAGGTTTGCACGATCGCGAGCACCGCCTCAACTTCGGCGCTGCTGGTGCCGAGTTTTCCCGCCGCGGCGGCAAGGTCGCCGCTCAAATATCCGGCCTCGTCGACGAGGTCGATGAGGTAATGCCCGATCATGCGCCGCACCGGATCGGCGACGGCGAGCATGAGCTGCTCGCGCAACCAGTCCGCCAAGGTCGGCTCCGCCGACACGAAGGATTTCGAGATTGTAGTCGCCGTCGTCGCGGCCGCCGGAGCCGACGCTCGCCCAGTCCGAATAGCCCGCCGGCGCCTCCGCGTGATTGCGCAGGCGGACCGGCTCGGAATCGTCCGCCGAGATATCGTCGAGGCGAGCCTGCGGCGGCTCGGCGCCGCCGACGCCGGGGTCGCGGCTGCCGTCGTGGGCGCTGGCCGTCCAATCCTCGCCATTGCCGGACGGTTCGTCGGCTGCCGCGCCATTGGCCTCAGCCGGCGCGTCTTCACTCTCGCCGTCGCGGTCAAGCAGCGGATTGCGTTCGAGTTCCGCCTCGACATAAGCCGCGAGGTCGAGGTTGGAGAGCTGCAGCAGCTTGATGGCCTGCATCGGCTGCGGCGTCATCACTAACGCTTGGCTCTGCCGGAGCTGAAGTCTCTGCGTAAGCGCCATAGGACGGGACCGAACTGGTCCGTTTCTTGCTTGTCAGAGCCCTGTAGAGCAGTTTGGACGCCTTGTCGTCAACCCCCAACACTGTCCGTCCCCGCTAGCCACAGGATCGGGCGCGCCTTTTTGTCTTGACAGGCTTAAAGGTGGAACTGTTCGCCGAGATAGAGCCGGCGCACATCGGGATTGTTGACGATCTCTTCGGCGACTCCCTCCATCAGGACTTCGCCGGAATAGATGATGTAGGCCCGGTCGGTCAGCCCGAGCGTTTCGCGGACGTTGTGGTCGGTAATCAGCACGCCGATGCCCCGGCTGGTGAGGTGGCGCACCAGCGCCTGGATGTCGCCAACTGCGATCGGATCGATGCCGGCGAACGGCTCGTCGAGCAACATGTAATTCGGCCGCGTGGCGAGCGAGCGGGCGATCTCGACCCTGCGACGCTCGCCGCCCGACAGCGCGATCGACGGCGTTTTGCGCAGTCTGGCGATGTTGAATTCATCGAGCAGCGCATCGAGATCGCGCTGGCGCCGCCTGGCGTCCGGCTCGACGACTTCAAGCACGGCGCGGATGTTCTCCTCGACATTAAGGCCGCGGAAAATCGAGGCCTCCTGCGGCAGATAGCCGATGCCAAGCCGGGCGCGCTGGTACATCGGCAGCGCCGTCACGTCGTGGCCGTCAAGTTCGATGCGGCCGTGATCGGCTTTGATCAGGCCGGTGATCATGTAGAAGACCGTGGTTTTTCCCGCCCCATTGGGACCGAGGAGGCCCACCGCCTCGCCCCGACGCAGGTGCAGGCTCACTTTCTTAACCACCTTACGGCCTACGAAGCTCTTTTCTATGCCGTGGACGACGAGCAGCCCCTTCTGGTCGGCCGCGGCATGGCCGTTGCCGCCATTGGCGCGCGCGCGCCGGACCAGCGGACGCGGCTGGCGCTCATAGCGGTCCTCATGTCGCGGCCGCGGCGGCGCTTTGCCCCGCGCTCTGGCGGATGGTGCGGGCGGGCTCGCGATATCGAGGTAGGTGCCGTTGATGGCGCCGCCCATCGAGGCGAGCCCGATGACGGTGTCGTCGCCGCGCGGCTCGCGTCGCCTCGGCGCCGGACGGCGGCGGAAAAATGAAAAAATGTCCAACACGCCAATCTCGGGCAGTTCGCCCCTCCCTTTCACGCCTGGTAAGCGGGGGAACAAAGGACGCGCACGTCAAACCAGAAATTCCAGCCGATGCTCCGCAGCGAAAGCGCAGCAGCCTTTTATCATCTTTTCGGCCCAGGTCCGATCGTCATGAAATTGGACTCTCCGCCATTGCGATCTTTGTTCGGAATGATGAGGGCGCGGACGCGGCCATTGGAGGCGCCGGGGGCGGATTCGACATGGGCGATGCCGGTCACCGTGTTGACCACGACGCGTTCGCCGTGAATCACGTTCTTGCCTTCGCTGATGACGACATTGCCTGTCAAGGTGATGGTCTTTGTCTTCAGGTCGTACACGCCAAGATCGCCGCTGGCGTTCTGGTCCTTGGTGACCACGGTGACGCCGCCGCGCGCTTCGATCCGGCGAATATTCTGGGCATCCGGCATGACGCCGGAATTTGTGCTGGCGTTGACGATCGGCTTGTCGCCGCCGATGCCGAGCTCGCGGCCGTAGAACACGACGAGGCTCTTGCAGCGCATCGTGGTGTCGCCCTGCACCACCCGCACATCGCCGGAAAACGTCGCCGTCTTGCTGCGGTCGTGGACCACGAGCGTCTTGGCATCGATCACGACCGGCTGATCCTGGTCCTGCCGCAGGCTGCCCGGCACGACGGCCTGCGCCGCCGCGGCGACCGGCACGAGCAAGGCCGCCAAAGCCCAAAGCCAAAGCCAAAGCCTCTGTCTCATGGCCGCCCCGCTGCGGCGCCCGGCGTGCGCGACTGCAAGGTCATGGTCACGTTCGTTGAATTGCAGGACGTTGCCCTTGTCGGTGATCTGCAACCCTTTGGCGCTGAGAAAGCCGTCGAGCATCTTCACCGAGACAGGCTTGTCCGACACCACATTACCCTTGTTGACGTCGATCAGCGCAGCGCTCAAGCGCGCCTCGTAGCCGGTCGACGACATCAGCCGGATGTTATCGTTGAGCGTCAGCATGTCTGTTTTCATATTGTAAAGACCGCTGTCGGCCCACAAGTGCACCGCGCTCTTGTCCGCCATGTCCATCTTGGCGCGGAGTTGATGCAGTTTGACAAAATCGGGTCTGGTGATGTCCTGCGCGGCGGAGTCCGCGGACAATTGATAGGCGCGCGAATCGGTGGTGAAGCCGGTCAGGTGCGGCTGCAGCATCGTGATCTCGGTGCCCCGGATAACGAGCTTGCCGATTTCCACGGGCAGGCGCACCCCTTCAAGCGGCAGGTAGTTGAGCGCGACCAGTCCAGAGAGGAGCACGATGATCGCCGCGAGCAGGCCGGCACGCAGTGTGCGCACAAGCCGGCTGTGGCGCAGCGCCCGCCGGTAGATCCATTCGCCGCGAGCAAAACTTGCCGGAAATGCGGCCGCCCGCCGCCCGTTTGTGACAGACAAGGTCGCCAATGATTTGTCCCCTTCGACCGCTACACCGATTCGGTCGCGAACCCCAATCCCGAGGCTCTGCCCCGGCAAGCGTGGTCCGCGAATGTGGCCCAGGCAGGGCCGTCTCCCGATTCGCCCCGAACGCGGGCCGGCTTGTTGGGACCGGCGTTACGAATGGGCGAAAAGGTCCTCGCCGGCAAAGCCGGCCAGATCGAGGCGCGCCCGGTCCGGCAGGAAAGCAAAACATGAAGCGGCGAGTTTATCGCGGCCCTCCCGAACCAGCATGGCATCGAGCCTTGCCTTGAGCGCATGCAGATAGAGCACGTCGGCCGCGGCGTAGGAGAGCCTGGGCATCGGTGAGCAGAGCGGCGCCCCAATCGGACAGCTGCTGCTGCTTGGACAGGTCGTGGCCGAGCACCTCGCGCACCAGGTCCTTGAGCCCGTGCTTGTCCGAATAGGTGCGCGACAGTCGCGAGGCGATCTTGGTGCAATAGACCGGCTGCGGCATCACACCAAAGGTCTTGCAGAGCATGCCGAGATCGAACCGCGCGAAGTGAAAAATCTTGAGCACGCCGGGATCGACGAACAGCCGCCTGAGGTTTGGCGCGTCCGCGGGCTCTGGCGCAATTTGCACCTCGTCGGCCGAGCCGTCGCCGGGAGAAAGCTGCACCAGGCACAGCCGGTCGCGCGTGAGGCTGAGCCCCATCGTCTCGGTATCGACCGCCACGGCGCCGACGCCGGAATAGCGCGCGAGATCAGGCAGATCGCCGCGATGCAGGCGGATGGTCATACGGCTTTGTCCGCTGCGTTCGGTCCGAATCGGCGCCGCGCGAAGCCGCATGGCGCACGGCCCTGAATATCGTAAGCGGCGTGGGACGTCAAAACAGCAAGGGCCCGGGCGGCGAACCCGACTGCGCCCGCCGCACCGGATTGTGCTAAGATGTAACGCGGGCGATGCGGGCCATATATTGCGGGGATTGGGCAGACCGCAAATTGCACAAGGAGCGGCGCCATGGATCGCGGCATTGAACGCCTCGTCAAGCTTGCGGCCCTGCGCGCCGCCGCAACGCTTGCGTCATTGCTGCTGGCGGGTGCGGCAATAACCTCGACCGTCGCCGCACAAACGCTCACCGCGCCGAATTCAACGACAAACTGGACCGCCCCGCAGCGCGACGCCAAGTCTCGCGCCGAAGCGCGCGCCAAGTCCTGCGCCAAATTCGGCCCCGGCTTTGTCAACGTCCCGGGCACCGACGGTTGTATCAAGATCGGCGGCTGGGTGACGATCGAAGGCACGGCCCGGCGCTGAGCGAGGAACGAGGGCGGCCGAATGCGGCGGCAAGCGTTCGGCCGCCCGGCTGCCGGGCTGCCCGGCTGCCCTTGATGAGCATCGCGACGTGGCGATCGATCAAGGCCTGAGCGATCAACTAGCGTTGTGACTTCTGACAGATCGTTCTGTCATTTCGGGGCGCGCGACTTGGCCCGCCGCGGAGCTTGTCATCGGGCCGGCCACTTCGGGCCGGTCCCGTTGGCGGCATCCCGGAATGACGCCGAGCTGAATCAAATCTCAGTGACGGAACACGAGGGTTTGCCGTGAGCGGTCGCGAATTTCCCGATTCGACGGCGCCGATGCTGCGAAAGACGACTTGCCCACCCATGCACGTTGAGCGCGAGAATATTTTAGCCACCACGCATTTCTTAAAGCGTCTTTAACGCCGGTTCGATCATGTCGAGATGCACCAATTCAGGGATGCCGGAAGCCGCCCGCTCATCACGAAAGCTATTGCAGTCGGCAAGGCGTGCAACACCCCGAATAGATGCTTGATGAAGCGGCTCATCGAGGACGGACTGCAATGGACCCAAGCCATTCTCTCGTTGCGGAGATCGACGACCCAATCGACCTCGAACCGAAGGAAAAACGCGCCGATCTGCAGCACGTCACCCTGATCGGCGCTTCATCAATCGACCCCAAGAGCCTGCATGATCGACTCGCAGGCATCCTCGATATTGAATTTAAGCCCCTCGAGCAGGCGCTCCGTTCGGACCCCGGCTCCTCGATGGTAGTCGATATCAATCTCGACGATGAATGGCCCCGTTTGAATTTGAGGGAATGGCTCAAACGCAAGCCGCCGGATGCAAAAGCATTATTTCTGACCGACAAGACTTCGCACTTGCAACAGACAAGGGCTTTCGTGCTCGGAGCCACCGGCATTTTGCATCGTCCGCTCGACAGTCGCGAGCTGCTCACAAAGCTGTGGGACGACGTTGCATCGTTGTCCGATGATCCCAGCAACACGGCAATTCGCAAATCTCCGGCGGTTTCCGCGGCGATCAACACCTTGCAGAACATCTTCTCCTCGGCATGCCTTGGCGGACCGCTCAGCTCGCCGTCGATCAAATCCGCCGGCGACACAATCGTCGGTCAAATCGAGACGCAAGGCCTTATTGCGTGGATCGATACCGTCCGGACCCACCACAGCATGACCTATCAGCATTGTCTGCTCGTTACCGGATTGGCGGTGGCGTTCGGCCAACAGATCGGCGTTTCCGCCGCGGATCGGCAGCGTTTGTCTGTCGCCGGCATGCTTCATGACATCGGCAAGGCGCGAATTCCGCTCGCCATTCTCGAAAAGCCGGGCCCTCTGGATAAGGAGGAACTGGCGGTCATGAGAAAACATCCGCAATTCGGTTTCGATGCGTTGGCAACGATGCCGGGGCTGCCGGCCGAGATGCTCGACATGGTGGTTCACCACCACGAATCTCTCGATGGCTCCGGCTATCCGCACGGCCTGGGCGCCGGCGATATCGCCGACCTGGTGCGGATGATCACGATCGCGGACGTGTTCGGCGCTCTGATCGAGCGGAGATCCTACAAGCCGCCTTTGTCGGGATCGGCCGCGTACCAGATTCTTCTCAATATGGGTCCGAAGCTGGACAAGGATCTGGTTCGAGCATTTCAACCCGTCGCGGATTTCGAGCGTCCCAAGTAGGCCGCATAACCGATCGAGCTCATCCGGATAAGCCAAACGCCGGCTTCTCCGGTGTATCTCCGCCATGCTAGTATCGACTTTCAGTGTTCCGTGATTCACCTCTCCCCGGAGGGGCTACGGGATGCACGAAACTGATTCCCGGCTGATTGTAGATGTGATTCAAGGCCTTTGGCATGGATTTGCTGGAGGTGACACGATGGCCTATGGCGACATTCGGGTGGCGGAGCGGGCGGATTGGCTGATCGAGCGGGTTGCCGCGGCGGGTACGTTGGTGCTTCGGCGGGTTGGAGAGACGAGAGCCGGGGAGCTTGCTGTTCACCGGTTTCTGTCTTCGCCGTATGTGAGTGTTGAAAACATCGTCGAGACCCTTGCGGCGCGGACGGCGGTGCAATGCGCCGGGCGGCGGGTGCTGGCGGTTCAGGACACGACGGAGATCAACTTTGCGGGTCGCGACCAGAAGCGACGCGGCTTTGGCGCGGGTGGAGACGGCAACAGCCCGGGGTTCTTCATCCATCCTGTGGTGGCGCTGGACATCGAAACGGAAGCGGTCGTCGGTCTGGTCGATGCGGCGATCTGGACTCGGCCGCCGATGCGCGCGCCAGCGCGCCGCAAGCGGAGGTTGGAAGACAAGGAATCGATGCGATGGCTTGCCGGCTGCGAGGCTGCGGCCGAGACGCTGGCGGGGGCTGCGTCGGTGGTCATGGTGGCGGACCGCGAAAGCGACCTTTATGCGTTGTTTGCCCGCAAGCCCGAGCGGCTCGATCTGATCGTGCGCGCCGGGCAGGATCGCGGTCTGGAGCGGGGCGGCCTGTTGTCCGCGGCCCTCGATCAGGTCGAAGCTTTGCATCGGGGCGAGGTGCGAGTAGCGCCGCGCGGACCGGGCGATAAGGGACGCACCGCAACGGTCGAGTTGCGTGCCGCGACGGTGCGCATCAAGCGCCCGCAGGTTGGTCCTTTGCGGGCGCTTGCCAAGACGGTAGAACTTGGCTTGGTCGAAGCGCGGGAAGTCGACGCGCCGGCCGGCAAAACGCCCCTGCTTTGGCGCCTGCTCACGACTTTGCCGGTGGCCAGCGCCGAAGAAGCCCAGCAGGTCGTGCAGCTTTATCGTCTGCGCTGGCGCATCGAACAGATTTTCCGCGCGCTCAAGAGCGATGGCCTCAAACTTGACGACAGCCAAATGATAGACGCCGAACGCTTGTTCAATCTCGCGGCGATCGGCTTGGCCGCCGCCATCCGCACCATCCAACTGGTGGACGCCAGAGACGGCAGTCCTCGCCCGGCTACCGATGTCGTCGACGAGGTCTTTGCCGTTCCACTGCAACTGCTCTCCACAAAGCTGGAAGGCAAAACGGCGCGGCAGAAAAATCCGCATCCGCCGGGATCGCTCGCCTTCGTCGCCTGGATTACCGCTCGTCTCGGCGGCTGGAATTGCTACTACAAACCTCCCGGACCTAAAACCATGCGCGAGGGCTGGAACCAACTCGCTGCCAAACTCGAAGGCTATGCGCTTGCTACACAATGCCAAATTCCGTGAATCCCGTAGCCCCTTTGGGGAGAGGGAGTTGGAAATCTGCGCTGTATCACCCTTCTACAATTCCGGGTACTACCCTGTAGCTTGCAGTCCGCGCTGGACGGCCGTTCGCGCGACCCGCCGGCTCGAACGGCGGCTTACAAGCGATTTCGTCGAATTAGAGCATGTTCCGGTGGCATCGAATCGGAGGTTCGTCATGGCCGGGCTTGTCCCGGCCATCCACGCCTTTCGTCACGCAGGGAAGGCGTGGATGCGCGGGACAAGCCCGCGCATGACGATGGTGAAATGTGAGCGGAATCTGCTTTAGCCGGGTTTGGAGCCGTCACAATGAGCAGCATCAACCAAGACACGACCGGGCTGAGCAAATCGCCGCGCACCACCTTTTGGATAAGAGAACTGCCCTTCAGCCTGATCCTGGTGGCGATCATACTCGGTGTCGCCTACGCCACCTTTTCAAGGAAGTCGATCACCATCTATTGGGAGGTGCTCGCGCCGCTGATCGGGCTGCTCTGCGTCGGCGCCGGGTGGCACAGCGCAGGCGACAGAGCCGGGCGCGGGCAGTTGATATGGACGCAAGCGTTGCATTGGGCGGCTTTCATGATCGTGATGAACATGATGCTGCTGCCCACGGTGCAAAGAAACTTCAGCGCCAACGCCACCGGCTTGGCTATTTTCACGCTGCTGTCGCTCGGCACGTTTACCGCCGGCGTGCACATTCCGTCCTGGCACGTCTGCCTTCTCGGACTGCTCATGGCGCTCGGCATTCCGGCCATCGCCTGGATTGAAAATACCGCCTTGTTTTTCGTGCTGGTCTCTGCAGGAGTGCTTGGAATTGTCGCGGTATTTTGGTGGCATTGGCGCGAAAGACGCGAGCGATCCGCGCTCGCATGATCGTTGCCCCGCATCCGGGAGGGAGTGCAATAAATCGGCTGGTTGTTTTGAGGTTTTCCGATCAAGCAAAGACTGACGAGGCGATTCGCGCTTTGCGAAAGCTGCATTCCGACCGCAGCGTTAAACTCTCCGCCTCCACCGCGGTGGCAAGAGACTCTCAGGGCAAGCTGTCGGTGCAGGAAATCACCAAGGAAGGCCACGGCGGCACCGCGGCCGGCGCTTTGATCGGCGCGCTCGCCGGATTGCCCGCCGGCCCGCTTGCGGCGGCGATCATGGCTGCCGGCGGCGCGGTGATCGGCAATGCCGCCGATCTCAGCGTCCAGAGCGATTTCGCGGAGTTTGCCAACAACATCGCCGGCAAAATCGGCCCGGGCAGCGCGGTGATTGTTGCCGAAGTGGACGAAGGCGGCGTGAGCGCATTCGAAAGCGTGATGCGGGACCTCGGCGGCGAAGTGCTTTCTCCGCAATAGACCGGCGGTGCGGCATGATCTGCGTGCGCCGGCGCGATGCGCGGGGCGGCATTGCTTGATAACCTGCCGGCCGTCGCCAGTGCGCGATCTTGACGATATTTATGCAGACGACTTCCACCAGTTCGTCTGGAGGAGACATGAACGAACCGCTCTCCGTCTCGCCCGATGCAACCTCCCCACAATCCGCGGGGGAGCGGTCGGCCAAAGGCGTGGCTGTGCAAGCGGCCCCGGAAATATCTGATTTGGCCGACGTTCCGCTTGCCGATCTCCTGCAACGGCTGCATTCGACTAACGTCGGTCTGAGCGCGTCCGACGCCGCTGCCATTCTCAAGACGGTTGGGCCAAATCAGGTCAAGCCTGCCAAACCGAAGAGCGTGCTGTCCGCCTTTATCGAACGGCTCAGCAATCCGCTGGTCTTGATTCTGCTGTTTGCAGCTTTGGTATCGGCATTCACCAGAGACGTGCCGAGCTTCGTCATCATCGCCGTCATCGTGCTCATGTCCGTGATCCTCGATGTGACGCAGGAGCGCCAGGCGCAAAACGCCGCGGATAAGCTGCAAAAGCAGGTTGCGCTTTCCGCCAAGGCGCTTCGCGATGGAAAGCCGGTCGATATCCCGGTAACCGAGATCGTACCGGGTGACATCGTCGTTCTCGCGGCCGGCGATCTCGTGCCCGCCGATTCCCGGCTGATCGAAGCCCGCGACCTTTACGTCGATGAAGCCCTTCTCACCGGCGAGGCGTTCCCAGTTGAAAAGGACATAGCGCCGGTAAAAGGTGCGGCGAAACGCGAGACGTTCCCAGCTAACCTTGTGTTCATGGGCAGCTCGGTGGTGAGCGGAACCGCCAAGGCGCTGGTGCTGGCGACCGGGCGCAAGGCCCAGCTCGGCTCGATCGCCAGCGCGCTGCAGAAGCCGCCGCCGCCGACCGCCTTTGCGGTCGGCATCAAAAATTTCGGCAATATGATCGTGCAGGCCACGATCTTTCTTGTCCTGTTCGCGGTCCTCATCAATCTGCTATTCCATCGACCGCCGCTCGAATCCTTCCTGTTCGCGTTGGCGCTCGCCGTCGGACTGACCCCCGAACTGCTGCCGATGATCGTATCGGTCACGCTCGCGCATGGCGCGATACGCTTGTCGCGCAAGCAGGTGATCGTCAAGCGTCAGTCGGCAATCGATGATCTGGGCTGCATGGACGTGTTTTGCAGCGACAAGACCGGAACGCTGACCGAAGCCCGCATCGAGCTGGTCCGGGAAGTGGACCTCGTCGGCCAGGACAGCGGCACAGTGCTGCAGATCGCGCAGCTCAACGCCGCGTTCGAGACTGGGCTCAAGAGCCCGCTTGATGAGGCGATCCTCGCGGCCGGCAAGATCGACCTCACGGCCTGGCGCAAGATCGACGAAGTGCCGTTCGATTTCGAGCGGCGCCGGGTTTCGATCCTGGTCGAAGGCGGCGGCCGGCGTCTCCTCATCGTGAAAGGCGCGCCGGAAGACATCCTCGGCCATGCGGCCCGTTTTGAGCAGCAGGGAGCGCCGCCGCGCCCGCTCGACGCCGCATCGCGTCAAACCGCCGAGGCGACGTTCAACGGTCTCGGCGCCGAGGGCTACCGTGTCTTGGGGGTGGCGTGGCGGCAGGTCGAAGCGGACCGCGAGCACGCAAACGTCGCCGATGAGAAGGACCTGACCTTCGCGGGATTTCTGGCCTTCCTCGACCCGCCGAAGGCGGGAGCCCGTGAGGCGCTGACGGCCCTCGCCAATCTCGGCATCGCCTTGAAAGTGGTGACGGGCGACAATGAGCAGGTCACTCGGCATGTCTGCGGCGAGCTCGGTCTGAAGGTTACCGGAACGCTGACCGGACCGGAGGTCTCAGGCCTGACCGACGAGGCGCTCGCGGCCAGGCTCGACGATACGACCCTGTTTTGCCGGGTGACGCCGCCGCAGAAATCGCGCATCATTACCGCCTTGCGGCACAAGGGCCACGTCGTCGGCTATCTTGGCGACGGCATCAACGACGCGCCGTCGCTTCATGCGGCCGATGTCGGCTTTTCGGTGGACACGGCCGTCGACGTCGCCAAGGGTGCGGCCGCCATTATCTTGCTGCGCAAGGATCTCGGCGTGCTCGCGGACGGCGTGCGCGAGGGCCGCAAGACCTTCGTCAACATCCTCAAATATATGATGATGGGAACGAGCTCGAATTTCGGCAATATGTTCTCCATGGCGGGCGGCGTTCTGTTCCTGCCGTTCCTGCCCATGCTGCCGGCTCAGATTCTTCTCAATAACCTGATCTACGACTTCTCCGAGACGGCGATCCCGCTGGACCATGTGAGCGATGCGATGGCGGCGAAGCCGCGCCGCTGGGACCTCGACCTTGTCCGCAAGTTCATGTTCGTGTTCGGGCCGCTGAGCTCGATCTTCGACTTCATCACTTTCGGTCTGCTGCTGTGGGTCTTCCAGGCGAACGAGAAGCTGTTTCATACCGGCTGGTTCGTCGAGTTGCTGGCGACGCAAGTCCTGGTTATCTTTATCATCCGCACGGCTCATCCGTTGCGCGATCCGCCGCATCCGGCGCTGGCGGCAAGCACGCTCTTGGCGTTCGCCTTGGCTGTGGCGCTGCCCTATTCGCCGCTGGCGCCCTGGCTCGGCTTCGTTCCACCGTCCGCCGCGCTGATGGGCGCGCTGACGCTCGTGACCATCGCCTATCTTGTCGTCGTCTATGTCGTGAAACGCTGGTTCTTCAAGCGCCTTCAGCTGGATTAGGCCGATAACGCCGTCCATTGCGCGAAAGGAACGAACACGTGATCCCGCTCCAAGACGAATCGCGGCGCCCCTCACGCTTTCCCATCGCCACCTCCACGATCATCGGGCTGAACGTGCTGGTTTTCATTCTCGAACTGATCGGCGGCAATGACTTTGTAACCCGGTGGTCGCTGATCCCCGCCGATATCGTCGCTGGACGGCACTTAGTCACGGTTCTGACGTCCATGTTCATGCACGCAAGCTGGTCCCACATTATTGGCAACATGATATTCCTTTGGGCTTTCGGCCCGCAGATCGAAGACGCCATGAATCCCCGGCGGTATGCGGCGTTCTATGTGGCCGGCGGAGTAGTGGCGATGCTCGCACAGGTCGCGGCCGATCCCGGATCGACGATCCCCAATCTGGGTGCAAGCGGAGCAATCGCTGCGGTCATGGGCGCGTTTCTGGTGACCTATCCCCGCGACAAGATTCGCACTGTCGTGTTCTTTGGCTGGTTCTTCCAAATCACGTTCATACCGGCCGCGCTCCTGATCGGGCTTTGGTTTTTAGTTCAGCTTCTTAGTTTTGGCGTCGTCGTGAACGCGCAGTCGGGGGGCGTGGCTTATCTGGCGCATATCGGCGGCATCGTCTTTGGCGCCGTTACCTGCCGTCTATTCGAGGATCGGCGCCGGCTCGGAAAACAGGGAGAAGGCGGTCGATCGTACGATCCGTGGTGATAAGCCGGACCGCAATCGCTGCCGGATAAAAGTTGGCGGCAACCTCACGACGTGACGTGATTGTGAGCGCCGCTCTTGCGCCCTCGCCCGTGCTTGGTCAATTGACGGAAATATGAAGACGCAAGCTAAAGCATGTTCCGGTGGCATCAATCCCGAGGTTCGTCATGGCCGGGCTTGTCCCGGCCATCCACGCCTTGCGGCACGCACGGAAGACGTGGATGCGCGGGACAAGCCCGCGCATGACGATGGTGAAATGTGAGCGGAGACATGCTCCGGCCGAGGCTGGAATATTGTGATTGGCCGAAAGCTGCTTGTCCGCGGCCGCAAAAGGGTACATGCTGACGACGTATCAGACAGCCGTAACTAAGGGGGAATGTCATGTCGATCATCGGAGAAGCCATAGCGCTTCGCAAGCATTGGGTGGCCTATCTGATCGAGGGCATCTTGCTCGTGATTCTTGGCGCGGCGGCAATCGTGGTTCCAGTTTGGGCCACTCTGACGGTGACCATATTCCTGGGCTGGCTTTTTCTGTTCAGCGGCGTTGCCGGCCTGGTCACGACGTTCTGGCTCAAAGCGGCGCCCGGCTTCTGGTGGTCGCTGCTCTCGGCCATCCTCAGCATCATCGTCGGCGCCTTGTTGATTGGCTGGCCCGTCAGCGGCGCGATTTCGTTGACACTGGTGCTGATCGGCTACTTCGTGTTGGAGGGCATTTTCTGCATCATGTTTGGGCTCGATCACAAACGCCTGCTGTCGGGCCGCTGGGGCTGGTTGGTGTTCAATGGCGTCATCGACCTGGTCCTGGCCGCCATAATCATCTTCGGGCTTCCGGGGACCGCGGTTTGGGTGCTCGGGCTGTTGGTCGGCATCGATTTGATTTTTGGCGGATCGGCGCTGGCCGCGCTGGCGTTGGCTGCCCATGAGGGCAAGTCAGCCTGATTTGCCTTCGAGACTCTCTCCAGGCTCGGCCGGCGCCTCAAGCTGACGGTGGAAACGGCGCGGGGGCGAAGAGCTGTGGCCAAAATCCGCATCGTTTTGCACGGCAAGGCAGCCGCCGACGCTCGCGTGCGCTCGGCCGTTCACACCGTCCGGCAAGGCGGTCATCTGGTCGAGGTTCGGGTGACCTGGGAGCCTGGCGATGCCGCACGCTTCACCGCCGAAGCAACAGCCGCGGCTGCGGCCGGTGAAATCGATTGCATCGTCGCCGGAGGCGGCGACGGCACGATCAATGAGGTATTCGCTGCGGCCTACGCGTCCGGTCTTCCTGCAGGGTGCTGTCTCGGCGTACTGCCGCTCGGTACCGCGAATGATTTTGCGCACTCCATGGCCGTGCCGGTGCAGGATATGACGGCCGCCTTGCAACTCGCAGCGAGCGCTCCACCGCGATGGATCGACATCGGCTTGCTCAACGACAGGCCGTTCATCAACCTGGTGTCGGGCGGTTTTGGTTCGCGCGTCACTGTGGAAACGGACCCGCAGGCTGAAACGGCGGCTTGGCGGACTGGCCTACGCGCTCACGGGCATCGCGCATTTCACGGAGCTTGCGGCGAACCGCGGCCGCATTCGCGCCGAAGCTTTCTCCTGGGAAGGACGTTTCGTGGCGATTGCGATCGGCAACGGCCGGCAAGCGGGAGGCGGCGTGCCGCTATGCCCGGAGGCTCTGATCGACGACGGCCAATTGGATTTGATGATCCTGCCGGAACTGGGCCACGCCGCGCGCCTCGATGCATTTTCCCGTTTGCTCCGCGAAGGTGCGGCGAGCATTCGGGCGAAGCTCGTTACGGCGCGAAGTTCCTGGATCGAGTACGAATCGGAAGACGAGTTGAACGTGAATTTGGACGGCGAACCGACGCTCGCCAACCGATTCCGCGTCGAATGCCGCCGCCGCGCCTTGCCGGTGCGTGTTGGCGAAACCCCTCTGGTTTCAGGTCATGGGGTAGGCTGATCGCTGCGGTGCCAACTGGTGCCCAGGAGAGGACTCGAACCTCCACGGTGTTACCCGCTAGTACCTGAAACTAGTGCGTCTACCAATTCCGCCACCTGGGCCGTGCCGCGATAGGTACGAACGGGTCTTGGCGTTGTCAATCGAACGCGGGTTGGGCGGCGCGAGCCCCCGCGCGGCGCAACGACGCCGCTGTACAGCGCGGAAGCGTTCCTGTATCTCGCCGCTGATGACCATCAAGAGCAGGCTTGAAACGCTCGTCACCGTGTTCGGCGGCTCCGGCTTTCTGGGCCGCCATGTGGTGCGCGCGCTCGCCAACCGCGGTTACCGCATCCGCGTCGCGGTGCGGCGGCCCGAACTCACGGGGTATTTGCGGCCGATGGGCAAGGTCGGCCAGATCCATGCGGTGCAGGCCAATCTGCGCTACCCGCAATCGGTCGCAGCGGCTATGCGCGACGCCGACATCGCCATCAATCTGGTCGGCATTTTATTCGAGCGCGGCGCCCAGCGCTTCGATGCCGTGCACGCCGTCGGCGCTGAAACCGTGGCGCGCGCAGCCTCCGCCGCCGGCGCGCGTCTCGCTCACGTCTCGGCCATCGGCGCCGACGCCGATTTGCCGGCGCGCTACGCGCGCTCGAAGGCCGAGGGCGAGCGGCTGGTGCTCGAAGCGGCGCCTAGTGCCACCATCATGCGGCCGTCGATCATCTTCGGCCCCGAAGACGACTTCTTCAACCGCTTCGCGGCGTTGGCGCGGCTCTCGCCGGCGCTGCCGCTGCCCGGCGGCGGCCTCACCCGGTTTCAGCCGGTGTTCGCCGGCGATGTCGCCGAGGCCATCGCGCTCGCGGTCGATGGCAACGTCCCGCCAGGGAAGATCTACGAGCTTGGCGGCCCCGACGTGCATACCTTCCGCGAACTGATGCAGTTCATCCTCACTACGATCGGACGGCGCCGGCTTCTCGTTCCGGTGCCGTTCGCCGTGCTCAAGTTTCAAGCGGCGTTCGCCCAATTCCTGCCGAAGCCGCCGATCACCCCCGACCAGGTCGAACTGCTCAAGCGCGACAATGTGGTATCCGAAGATGCACGCCGCGATGGCCGCGTTATCGAAGCGCTCGGCATTATTCCCGAAACCATTGACGCGATCGTGCCGTCCTATCTGTGGCGGTTCCGCAAGACCGGCCAGTTCGAGGCCCAGAGCGGCGTCGCGGTCGGCAAGGGCGCGGCGCCGAAGCCATAGGTGTTGCAGGCCGTGCATATTCGCTGCCTTTATCTTCACTTCGATGCATGCTCGTAACCAAATCGTAACCGTCGCGATTGTCGATTACGCAACGCCGAAAGACGGCCGGTCCCAGGTACTCGCGACGGAATGCTGACGCTGTTCCATCATCCGTTCTGCCCGCATTCGCGTTTCGTCCGGCTGGCGCTCGACGAATTCGCGCTTGCGCCGCGGCTGGTCGAGGAGCGAGCCTGGGAACGACGCACCGAATTTCTCAAGCTTAATCCCGCGGGAACGACGCCGGTGCTGCTGGAAGAAGGCATGCCGCCGGTTCCAGGTGCCGCCATCATCGCCGAATATCTCGACGAAACGCGCGGCAGCAAGGAGCCGTGGCGGCGGCTGTTGCCGCCCGAGCCCAGCGCCCGCATCGAGGTGCGCCGGCTGATGAGCTGGTTCAACGACAAGTTCTTCGAAGAGGTCAGCGGCCCGTTGGTGATGGAGCGCGTCTACAAGCGCTTCATCCCGCTGGCGCAGGGCGGCGGTGCCCCGGCAACCGAGACGCTGCGCGCAGCGCGCAGCAATATTAGATACCATCTGGCCTATATCGGCTGGCTCATCCGCTCGCGCGATTGGCTGGCGGGCACAAATTTGAGCTACGCCGATCTGGCCGCGGCGGCGCACCTCTCCGCCGCCGACTATCTGGGCGATGTGCCGTGGGACGAAGACGCAACCGCCAAAGCCTGGTACGCAAGGATCAAGTCGCGGCCGTCGTTCCGCACGCTCCTGCTCGACACCGTTCCGGGCCTCGCGCCAGCGCCGAGCTACGCCAATCTCGACTTCTGACGCCGGCCGCGCTCAAGGCGGCGCTTGCGGAGGAGGCCCGTCTTCAAGGCTTTGATGCCTGCGGCGTGACGCGGCCGGACGCGATCCCGCAGGCCGCGACGCGCTTGCGCCAATTTCTCGATGCCGGCTACCACGGCGACATGACCTGGCTTGCGGCCAATGCCGGCCGCCGCGGCGATCCGCACATCCTGTGGCCCGAGGTGCGCTCGATCGTCATGCTCGGCCTCAATTACGGTCCCGATGAGGATGCGCTGTCGATTCTCAAACAGCGCAGTCGCGGCGGCATCTCGGTCTATGCGCGCGGCGACGATTACCACGACGTTATCAAGGCGCGGCTCAAGCTTCTCGGCCGCTGGTTGACCGACAAAGCCGGCGGCGACATCAAGGTGTTTGTCGACACCGCGGCCGTGATGGAAAAGCCGCTTGCGGAAGCGGCCGGCATCGGCTGGCAGGGCAAGCACACCAATCTCGTCTCGCGCCAGCTGGGCTCGTGGCTTTTCCTCGGCGCCATTTTCACCACGCTCGATCTGCCGCCCGATCGGCCGGAGGCCGACCATTGCGGCAGCTGCCGCGCCTGCCTCGACATCTGCCCGACCGCCGCATTCCCGGCGCCGTATCGGCTCGATGCGCGGCGCTGCATCTCCTATCTCACCATCGAGCACAACGGACCGATCCCGCGCGAATTCCGCCCGCTGATCGGCAACCGCATCTACGGCTGCGACGATTGTCTGGCAGTGTGCCCGTGGAACAAATTTGCGCAAAGCGCGCGCGAAGCGAAGTTGCAGGCGCGCGACGGCTTGCGCGGGCCGCGGCTTGCCGAACTGGCGCGGCTCGACGACGCGGCGTTCCGCGCGCTGTTTGCCAAGAGCGCGGTCAAGCGCACCGGCCGCGCCCGGTTCCTGCGCAACGTCCTGATCGCGATCGGCAATAGCGGCGAGGCGGCGCTCGCCGGCGAGGCGGAGCGATTGCTCAAGGATGCCTCGCCGCTCGTGCGCGGCGCCGCGGTGTGGGCGCTCCGCCGCCTCGACCGCGAGCAGCTTGAACGCTGCGCCAGGCAATATCGCGCGGCGGAATCCGATCCCGACGTCATTACAGAATGGGCCGCCGCGCTCTCGGACTGAAAATCACGATGTCGACCTTGCTGAGTTTCGGCCTGGGCTATTCGGCGGAGCATTTTGTCGCCAGTTACGGCGACCGCTTCACCTGCATTGTCGCCAGCGTGCGCGGCGCCGAACGCGCCGCGCTGTTGAACGCGCGCCTTGCCGGGCGGCTCATGGCCTTTGTGTTCGACGGAAAAACGGCGACGCCCGAACTCACGCACGCCATCGGCGCAGCCGATGCGGCTTTGATCTCGATCCCGCAAGACGAAAGCGGCGATCCGGTGCTGCGCGCGTTCGGCGATGCGTTCGAGCATGCGGAACGGCTGCGCTCGATCGTCTATCTCTCCACCATCGGCGTTTACGGCGATTGCGACGGCGACTGGGTCGACGAGGCGACGCCGCCCCGGCCGGATTCGGCGCGCAGCCGCAAGCGGCTTGAAGCCGAACAGGTCTGGCAACATCTCGGTCAAAGCCGCGGCATCGCCGTCGCCATCCTGCGCCTTGCCGGCATTTACGGACCCGGACGCAACGCTTTTTCCCAACTCGCGCGCGGCGACGCCCGCCGCATCGTCAAGCCCGGCCAGGTGTTCAACCGCATCCACGTCGCCGACATCGCGCAGGCGATCGATGCCGCCTTTGCCCACCGCGCCGCCGGCATTTTCAACGTCGCCGACGACGAGCCGTCGCCGCAAGGCGATCCGCTCGCCTTTGCGGCGCAGCTTTTGGGCGTGCCGCCGCCGCCGGAAATTTCGTTCGAGAAAGCCGCGCCGTCAATGTCGCCGCTCGCTCAGAGCTTCTGGCAGGAATGCCGGCGCGTGAAAAACGACAAGCTCAAACGCGAATTTGGCGTCACGCTGGGCTATCCCAGCTACCGCGACGGCCTGCGCGCATTGTTTGAGAAGCGATAGAAACCCGCACCGCCTCGCAATATATTCAACATGCCGCGCCGGATGGCCAAGGCGGCGGGGCGGCACAACCGGTTCGGCAGCGGCATCTCTGCGATGGTCCAGCGAATGCGCAAAGACGGAAATTTCGATGAACGCTCCGACCGGACTTTGTCCGTCTCGGGTGTCCGGTTATCGGACACCGATCGGCTGGAGGCATTCAGCGACGGCGTCCTTGCGATAACGATCACTCTTTTGGTGGTCGACATCGTGCGTCCTGATTATGCGCCCGGACACCTCGCGGAAAAACTGCAAGCGCAGTGGCCGAATTACATCGCGTTCCTGGCGTCGTTTTTTTACGTCGGCATTATCTGGCTCAATCACCGAGCCGTTTTTTCGCGGGTCCGCTATTGCAGCCGCAGCCTGCATCTTGCAAATCTGTTCTTGCTTCTCACCACTGCGCTTATTCCGTTTCCCACCGCAGTGCTGTCGACAGCGCTGCAATACGGCGACCGCTCCGACGCAACTGAAGCCATTGTGCTCTACGCCGCGATCGGCGGTCTGATGTGCACTTCATGGCTGATCGTGTTCCATGTCCTGAGCGTCAATCCGCACCTTCTCGAACCTCATGTCGACCCGACTTTCTTCCCTCGGGAAAGGCACCGCGCGTTGTTTGGAGTGGCGCTTTATATTGCGGGCGCCGTCGCCGGCTGGTCGCTCTCCGCCACGCTCGCTTTGCTGTTTTTTCTGGCGTTGCCGGTCTTTTACGCAATCACGAGCGAAGGACTGGTGGAAACCCGCATAAACCTGCTCGGTCGATTGGCGGTCGGCCGCAGAGAACGTGAGGGCCCGCGAGCCCCGCCGACCCACAATCGCGCCGAGTGACTCGACAATCACCCTCTCTCCCAACGGGAGACGGTCCCGATCAATGCAAACTCGGCCCCTTGAGAAACCGGTTGCGCTCGCTCGACTTGACGCGCAAATCCATGGTCTCGCCGTCGCGATAGATCGTGATCGGCACCTCGACGCCGGCTTGGCCTTGCGCCCAGATGCGGCGGAAGAAACTGCCGAGTTCGCGCACCTCCTTGCCGGCGACCAAGAGTACGATGTCGCCCTGGCGCAGGTCGGCTTTCTTGGCCGGCCCGCGTTCGGCGAGCCCGACGATGACGAGCCGGCTTTCCACTTCGGTCGCGTAAAGGCCGAGCCACGGCCGCGGCGGGCCGGTGCGCCGGCCGAATTTCAACAAATCGTCGAGGATCGGTTTCAACAGATCGATCGGCACGACCATGTTGATGTTCTGCGCCTGCCCCTTGTCGACGACGTGCTGCAGCTGCAGCGAGCCGATGCCGAGGAGATCGCCTGCCGGTCCGATCAGCGCGGTTCCGCCCCAGTTCGGATGTGCGGGCGCCGCGAAGATCGCCTCGTCGAGCACGTATTCCCAGTAGCCGGCGAATTCCTGCTTGGCGACGATGCGGGCCGCCACCGAGCGCTGCCGGCCGCCGGCGCCGCCGATCACGACGCGCTCGCCGATCGCCGCCGCCGACGATTGGCCGATGTCGAGCGCAGGCATGTCGAGCTTGGCCAAAGCCTGCACCAGACCAAAGCCGGTTTCCTGATCGTAGCCCAGCACGTGGCCCTGCACGGCGTGGCCGTCGCTGAGATTGAGCCAGATCGATTTCGCCTCGGTGATGAGATAGCCAATGGTCAGAACCAGACCGTTGCTGCGAATGAACACGCCGTGTCCGGCGCGCTCGGTGCCGAGCGTTTCCGCGGTGAACGCGTCCGGCGGAATGATGGTGCGCAACCCGACCATGGCGGCAAGCGCATGGTCGAGATCGTAGCCATAATCCTCCGGCTTCGGCTGTGCGGAGGCCGGAATCTTCCAGTCGCTCACGGACGGCATCTGCCTGTCCCCCTTGCGGCGGCCTGCGGCCGGATTGCACCAAGCGCAATTCGGACTGCCGAATTATGTGCCGCGTAGGCTGGCTTCAATCAAGCCCTCCCGGTTGCGGTCAAACGCCAGACCGGCCGGCGTTGAGAAACTCCTTCGACCATTTCGAATATTCGGCTTGGCGCGTCACCTGCTCGATCAGATCGGGCGAAGGCGTTGATCGCTCCTGGCGCGGCGCCGGCGCGGCGGCAGCCTGCGACCTTGGAGCACCTGATCGCAAGTCGTCGAATTAGCAAAGCATTTACACAATTCGTCGGAACTATCGCACTGGCGCCAAGATCAGGGGATGCGCGCACAATTTGCTGGCCGCTCGCCTTGTTCCCGCCTAATCTTGTGCGCACAAAAGCGCCATATCTCGTGGCGAGTGGGGGATCGGTCTTGCGTGCCCGCATCAGTTCAGCAGTCATAGCGCTCGCGTTCGCCGGCTCGATCGGCGTAGCGGCCGCGCAATATTATCCGCCGCAGCCGCCGCCGGTCTATCCGGCCTATCCGGCAGACTCTGCAGCCGTCTCAATCCGGCTCCTATATCAGCGCGCCGCTGCCGCCGCCTGGCGAAGCCGAGCCGGTCGCCGCGATGCCCGCACCCGAAGCCTATCCGCCGCCGAGCCGGCCCTACTTTGCTCCGAATAGTCCCTACGCGCCGCGATCGTCGAGTGAGTCGGGCGACGCGCCGGGCCTGCGTCCGCCGGCTGACATCGGCCCCGATGCAGCGCCGCCTGATGATTTCGGCGGCAACGGAATGCCGCCTGACGACATCACCGGATCGGTGCCGAGTCCGGCCAGCGCAGCCCCGGCGCCAGACGCCGATCCCGCCACGGTCGCAGCGCTGCCGCCGGAATATCAGCCGGAGCAGGGCCCGCCTCAGGAACTGCCGCCGGAATTCCACCGTCAACTGGTCGATTACCCGACCACGCAGCCGGCCGGTACCATCATCATCGATACCTCGCACACTTATCTTTATCTGGTGCTCGGCCGCGGCAAGGCGCTGCGCTACGGGATCGGAGTCGGCCGCGAAGGCTTCACCTGGTCGGGAACCGAACGCATCAGCCGGATGAAGCAATGGCCGGACTGGTTTCCGCCCAAGGAAATGATCGAGCGGCAGCCCTATCTGCCGCGCTTCATGGCAGGAGGCGAAAGCAACCCGCTCGGAGCGCGCGCGCTGTACCTGGGCAACACGCTGTACCGGATTCACGGCACCAATCAGCCTTCGACCATCGGCACCTTCGTGTCCTCAGGCTGTATCCGGCTCGTCAATGCCGATATCGAGGACCTCTACGACCGGGTGACGATCGGCACGCGAGTCGTCGTGCTGCCCGGCGGCCCGCCGCCCGACACGGCTTCCGCCCAAGCTCCCGTCAGCCACTGACCGATGACCCGGGGACGGAGCGCACGACGAGTTCGCGCCGCCGCTGAAGTCCGGTAAATTTCGACCTTGGATTTCCCGCGACTCATGTAAAGTCGCACGGGTGTCTGAATTTGTATCAGCATCTCTGTCAGCGTTGGGTCCGGTCCTGATTTCGCGTCGGCCGAGATGGCCGGCAAAACTTTCCGCGCCGTCGCGACGATCTGAGCCATCGTAACGCGTGCTGTATCGGGGATCGCGCACGGGCAATCTGCGAGGCCCCATGTTTCCGAATGTTCGCATGCTGATCGTGGCTTTATTCGCCTCCATCGTGACGTTGTTCATCGGGCTGGGCGTGCTGGCCACTTTTGGCATCAGCCGCGAACCGATCGGCCGCCTGCCCCAAAATACCGTGCCGTTCCAGCTCACCGCCGACGATGGCGCCCGAACTGCCGCCGCAATGCTGTGGGACGCAGCGCCTGCCTCCGGTGCGCTGAACCAGACACAACTCGCCACCGCCACCGCAATTGCCGTGATCGATCCGGACCACCCCGGCGCAGTTGCTGCGCCGACGCCCGCGCGAAGCGAACCCGTTTTGTCCGACGCAGTATTGCCGGATCGGACCGCAGCACCGAGCACGCCGCGGCCTCCCGTCGCCAGTGAGCCTGCCCTGCGGCCCCATCAAGAAGAACGCAGGGTCGCTGACGAGACGGCAGCGGCTCCGCGGGTCGAAGCCGCTCGCCAGGACGCGACGCCGCCAACATTTGAGCCTCCGACCACGCATGATGTGAACGAGCACGACGCCACGGGGCAACAACCTCGCTCGCCGGCACCCTCGCCGAGTCCGGCACCGCCGCAGCCGAACCGCCAGCCACCCAAGTAGGCACCCAGGTAGGCACGCAGGTAGGCACGCAGGTAGGCACCCAAGTAGCCGGCCAAGTCGCACTGGTCGAACAGCCTGCACCAACGAATCCGGCGAGCACTGGCAGGGCCGAAGCGAGCCCGCCCGGCGCGACGGGCCGCGCGGCGGCCCTGTCGGACGTAAAGGCGCCCGAGCGAGCCGGTCAAATCTCTCCGCCTGCGGCCTCGCATCAAGCGGCGCTTAAGGCCTTAAGGAATCGGCGCGTCGCCGCAAAGTCCTGGATGCCGCGCCAGAGGCGTGCTCTCGCCCGCGCCGGCAATCAGCGCGCGGAATTCGATGCGCCGATCTTCCAGACCGCACCGGAAAATCAACGTTATCGAGCCACCAATTCCCGCGCTGGAAGGCGCATCGCGAGAACCGGTGTGTTCGGCGATCGGTTCTCAAGCCAGGCCGGGCAGTAAGTGCCGTTCCGGAGCGATGGAAGCAAAGGCGAACAACTCCCAACATGACGCGCTCTGGCTATCCTCGAAACGGGACAACGGCGCGTGATTCCCCTGTCGGTTCTGGACTTGTCGCCCATCACCACGGCAACGCCGGGCGCCGCCGCCTTGCACAATTCGCTCGATCTGGCGCGGCTTGCCGACCGCCTCGGCTACAAGCGCTACTGGGTCGCCGAGCACCATAATCTTGCGAACATTGCCAGTTCTGCGCCCGAAATCATGATCGGGCAGATCGCGGCGATCACCTCGTACATCCGCGTCGGCTCCGGCGGGGTGATGCTGCCCAATCACGCGCCATTGATGGTCGCCGAGCGTTTCAAGGTGCTCGAGGCGCTGTTTCCCGGCCGCATCGACCTCGGCCTCGGCCGCGCGCCGGGGACCGACCCGGTCACCTCTTACGCCTTGCGCGCGCGGCAGGATGCCCGGACAGGCGACGATTTTCTCGAGCGATTTCAGGAGCTGCTGCTGTTGGAGCGGGGCGGCTTTCCGCCCGAACATCCGTTCAGCAAAGTGCGCGCGGTGCCCGCAGACGTGAGCCTGCCGCCGATCTGGCTGTTGGGTTCGAGCGGCTACAGCGCCGAGCTTGCCGCCGCCGTCGGCATGGGTTTCGCCTTTGCCCACCATTTCGCCGATTATGACGCGGCGAGCGCTATGCTCACCTACCGCGATCATTTCAAGCCGTCGGCGGCTTTGTCCGAACCCTGTGCCATCCTCGCCGTCGCGGCGGTTGCTGCCGATACCGACGCCGAGGCCGAACGCATCGCCTCGAGCGCCGACCTGCACTACGCCAGGCGCGCCAAGGGCGAATATCTGCCGCTCGCTTCGCCCGAACAGGCTGCCGCCTATCCCTTCACGCCGATCGACCGCGAACGAATCGCGCGGCATCGCGCCCGCCTTCTGGTCGGCAGCCCCGATACCGTGCTGGAGCGCCTGCGCGGGCTGATTGAATCGACGCGTGCCGACGAACTCATGGTCACAACCATGGTCTTCGATCATGCGGCGCGCAGGCATTCCTACGAACTGCTCGCGCAAGCCTTCGGACTGGCGGCGCGGGCTTAGGGCCGCCGCGGCGGGCTGCGGTTAAACGGTTCGAAGCGAAGGTGTCATGAAGCTGTAGAGCGTTACCCTTAATCTCGAATAATCGGCCCCGACCGCCGGCCGGCTCATGGCGGGAGTTAGCTGTGTTTTAGTAAGATTTGTATATCGGCGAATTGATCCGTTTATCTGAGGGACAGACATTGAGCACTGAACCCGCGCAGCGCAGCTCCTCGTCCACTCGAAAAATCAAGCGCATCCTGCTCGGCAATATCTGCGTGGTCGCCGTGGGCCTGGCGCTGGGGATGACTTGTTCCGCGGCCATGGCCAAGGGCAAGGCCAAACACCGCCACGAGCGCAGGGAGGCCGAACACGTCAACAAGGACCCATTCGACGGCATCCCGAAGGGCCCGCTGCAGATCTTCATATCCATCAATCAGCAGAAACTGCATTTTTACAGCGACGGCAAACATGTCGCCGATGCGCCAGTTGCCACCGGCGTGCCCGGGCACCTCACACCGCTCGGCGTATTCAACGTCATCGAGCGCGACCGCTATCACCATTCCAACATCTACGATAACGCGCCGATGCCCTACATGCAGCGCATCACCTGGTCGGGCGTGGCGCTGCATGAAGGTCCGGGAGTGGGGCATCAGGCCTCTCACGGCTGCATCCGCATGCCGGAAGACTTCGCAGCGCGGCTGTGGCGTCTGCACACGATCGGCATGGGCGTGATCATCACGGGCCCCGAATTGCACCCGGCGGAATTCACGGACCCGCATCTGTTCGTGCATAAGGATAGACCGCCAGCGACCGCATCGCTTATTCACGCAGTAGAGACTGCGCAGGTCATCGCGCCCGGCACCAAGACCGACGCCGTCTCGCCGCTGACCTTGCGCAGCCCGGCAAGGGCTGCGCAACCCTTGACACAGGGGGCTGATCAGGTCGCCGAGCAGCGAGTCAATCAACCGGCCGTCAACGGTTCGGCTGCCGCCGCCGTGGCGGACGCGCCGAACGCCAACACAGTCGCGACGAAGCCAGCGCCTGATGCCGGCAAGACCGCTGGCGAGAGCGCCCGCCAGACCGCCGAGAAGATGCCGGTGCCCGAAGCCGCCAAGCCCGCTGCCCCGGCAGCGGCAAATTCATCGTTTCCGCCGCAATCAGAAACCGCGGCGATCCCCGCGCCGAACCTTACCGCTCCCGTCAATGCGCCCCTCGTGAACGTACCGCTGCCGTTGTCCAAGCCGGCCCGGCTGGCAGACATCGGCTCCGGCACACCGGTCGCAATCTTCATCAGCCGCAAGACCGGCACGATTTACGTGCGGCAGAATTTCATGCCGGTATTCGATGCGCCGGTCACCATAGAGCATCCCAAAGATCCGCTCGGCACTCATGTCTTCACGGCAATTGACTATCTGCCGGATCACTCGACGTTGCGCTGGAACGCAGTGTCGCTTCCAGGCGAGGCCAGCAAAGTGGTCGAGCACTGGAAATTTGTGAGAAACGCACGGGGCCACCGCAGACGCGAGCGCGTCGAGGAAAAGGTCGTGGAATCGGCGCCGCCACCGGAAACGCCGCAACAGGCGCTTGCCCGGATCGAAATCCCGCAGGACGTGATCGATCAGATTTCGCAGATGATCGTGCCCGGCTCCTCGCTCACCATCTCCGACCAAGGTCTCGGACAGGAGACGGGAGAGGGGACGGATTTCATCGTCGTCACCCGATAAGGCGCGGCGCGGCAGGGCGGCTCGGCGCGCCATAATGGGATGTCGACCAATCGGCCGGCGACCCGGCTGCGGCGTTAAGCCGCCCGACCATTCGCCAGAAGTCGAAACTGCCATTCAACCGCAATCGAAGCCGGTGTATGCTCGCGGCGACCGCGTGGCATGCACGTTCGCTCACAGCCGAGGTCATTTGCGTTCATCAAGGGAGGAACACTTTGGGTAAGCATTTCTCACTCACCGCTTCCGACAGCTTCAAGCTCGGCGCCTATCGCGCCGACCCGACCGGCCCTGCCAAGGGCGGCATTGTCGTCATCCAGGAAATCTTCGGCGTCAACCAGCACATTCGCGCGGTGTGCGACCGGCTGGCTGGCGAAGGCTACTCGGCCGTGGCGCCGGCGGTATTCGACCGCCAGCAGCCGAGTTTCGAGTGCGGCTATACGCCCGACGAGATCGCCAACGCGCGCAAATTCGTCGCCAATCCCGATTGGGGCGCGATGCTGCGCGACGTGCAGGCCGCCATTGACGAACTGAAAAAGGAAGGGCCGGTTGCCATCATGGGCTTCTGCATGGGCGGCACCATCTCGTTTCTGTCAGCCTGCAAGCTCAACGGCCTCTCCGCCGCGGTCTGCTATTACGGCGGCCAGATCGCCAAGAACGCCGACCAGAAGCCGAGAGTGCCGACGCAGATGCATTTTGGCGAAAAAGACGCCTCGATCCCGATGAGCGACGTCGAGATGATCAAACAGAAGCGCGGCGGCGATTGCGAAATCTATGTCTATCCGGACGCCCAGCACGGCTTCCATTGCGACGAGCGCGGCAGCTACAACGCAGCAGCCGCCAAGCTGGCCTGGGAGCGTTCGATGGCGTTCTTGGCCAAGAACGTGAAGAAGTAATCGGAAGCGGGAAGCCGGAAGCCGGAAGCCGGAAGCCGGAAGCCGGAAGCCGGAAGTCGGAAGTCGGAAGTCGGAAGTCGGAAGTCGGAAGAGCTTGGCTTCTGACTTCTGATTTCTGATTTCCGACTTCTGATTTCCGAATCAGAACCATCGTTCCTGCACATTGACGGTGTCGCCGGGGCGCAGCGGATAGCTGAGCGGGACGGTCAGGTGCATGACTTGGCCGTTGACGGCGCGCGTCACGCTGACGGTCTTGCGGAAGGCCCGCGGCCCGAAGCCGCCGGCGATGGCGACAGCCGTCTCCGCGGTCATATCGGCGACGTAAGGATATTGGCCTGGCTGGGTGACTTCGCCGAGGATGAAAAACGGCCGGTAGGCCTCGACCTCGACCGCGACATGCGGATCGCGAATGTAGCCTTGGCGCAACCGGTCGCCGATGCGGCTCGACAATTGCCCGGTCGTCTCGCCGCGCGCCAACACCGAGCCGATCAGCGGCATGTCGATATAGCCGCTGGCGTCGACCAAATAGGAATTGGACAAGCCGTCCTGGCCGAACACGACGATGCGCAGCCGGTCGCCGGAATCCAGCGTGTAGGATCCTTCGCGAAGGGCCGGCGCATCGGCGCTGCCGTTCACCGGCGCCATGGCCAAAGACGTTGCCGGGTAGGCCAACATCAGGCCGCGGCCGGGCAGCGGCGCCGGCGTCGCAGCAGCGACCGGCATCGCCGTCCCGACCGACCCATAGACCGTTGTGTCGATACCTGACACCGCGACGCCTGGCGCAGCGACCCTTGCGCGAGCAGCCCCAGCAGAAGCGAGCATTGGCGGAACGACGACGGCCGGTGCAGCCGCCACCGGGACCCGCATCACCGGCTGCAACGCGCACCCTGCTGCGGCAAAGGAGATGGCCAACAAGATCAGGAGGGAGCGGTTGGCCCGCATACGCGCTATCCGGCCCGGTTCAAATGAGGCCCGATTAACGCCCGCTATGGTTAACAAATCCTAACTAAGCCGCCGCGCCGCCGCGCCCGCGCCCCGCTTCGCCGCGCCCTGCGGCGGATTTGCGGCCGGGCGGCCGGGCGCCCGCTCGCGTGGTCCGAGACCGGATAGAATCTCAGCGCTCGAATCGCCGCTGCCAGCCCTTCACTTCGCCTCGTCATTGCCGCCGCGGCTGATCCGATCGGCGATGGCGAGCATCAGAAGCGCGGCAACGAACATCAGCGGAAAGCCGATGGCCCAACTGAGCCGCGTCAGGTCGGTCGTGTTTTCGAGATCGAGATACCAGGCGAGCGCGTCGACTGCGGCGATGACCGCGACCGAGCCGAGCAGCTTCTGCTTGAGCCCGGAGAAATCCACATCGACGCAGGCCCGCCGGCAGGTCGGGATGCTCATCAAGTCTGATTTTGCGGATGAAATTCTCATATCCGGAAAAGATAACGATGAGAACAAGATTCGCGGTCAGCGCGATGTCAATCAGGTTGAGCACGCCGACCACAAGATCGTGCCAGCTCTGGGTCGGTACCCTAATTGCCAGCGCGAACAGGTCCACGCCGAAGCGGTAGAGCAGCAGGATCATGGCGCCGAACAGCCCGAGCAGAAACGGCGCCACCAGCCAGCGGGCAATAAAGATCAGCGCTTCAAAGCCGCGTTCGATGCGCCGCACGGGACCTCCGCGGTCGGGATTCGGAAATCAGAAGTCGGAAATCAGAATTCGGAAATCAGAAATAGAGGCCTCAAGCAACCGGCTCACACCTTCCGACTTCCGACTTCCGACTTCCGACTTCCAACGTCACTCCGCCGCCACCCCGGTGCCGATCGGGCAGCTCACTCCGGTACCGCCGTGGCCGCAATAGCCGTGCGGTTTCTTGGCGAGATATTGCTGGTGGTAATCCTCGGCGAAGTAGAACGGCGGCGCATCGAGAATTTCCGTGGTGATCGGGCCCATGCGCCGGGCCGTAAGCGCCTTGGCGTAGGCGGCCTCCGACGCCTCGGCGGCGGCGCGCTGCTGCGCAGTGAAGACATAGATGCCGGAGCGGTACTGCGTGCCGACATCGTTGCCCTGGCGCATGCCCTGGGTCGGATCGTGATTTTCCCAGAACGTCTTGAGCAGCTGCTCGTACGAGATTTTTTTCGGGTCATAGACCACGAGCACGACTTCGTTGTGGCCGGTGCGACCGCTGCAGACTTCCTCGTAGGTCGGGTTGGGCGTCAGCCCCCCGGCATAGCCGACGGCGGTAACGTAGATGCCTGCGCCAAGTTCCCAGAATTGGCGCTCGGCGCCCCAGAAGCAGCCCGACCCGAACATCGCCTTGGCGAGCCCTTCGGGATACGGCCCCTTGAGCGGGCGGCCGTTGACGAAGTGCTTCTCCGCAGTGGGTATCGGCGTCGAGCGCCCGGGCAGGGCTTCGCCGGCGGCCGGCATTTCCAGCCTTTTCCGGAACGAGAACATTTCGGCGTCTCCTTTTTTGGCAGACGATATATAGCGGCTCGGCGGACGCGAGGCATCGCCGTACCGATCACGATTGCAGGAGTCAGGCGTCCTCCCAGGCCGGCGGCCTCCCGACACCTCACTCCTGATGCCTGATGCCCGATGCCTGATGCCCGATGCCTGATGCCTGATGCCTGATGCCTGATGCCTGATGCCTGATGCCCGATGCCCGATGCCCGATGCCCGATTCCTGATTCCTCACGCCTGATTCCTGGACCCTACGGCTTTTGCCGCTTATTCTGCGGGCCGCGCGCCACGCCGGCGCCGGGGGTTGGAGGGGAGAATCTGCAGATGTTACGGACGCTCGCGCTCGCTTGCGCGCTTGCACTGTCGGCGATACCGGCCCTGGCCCAGCGCGCTGCAGCCATCGTACCGCCTTACGGGGCGCCGATCACGCTTGAACAGGCCAAGCGCGTCATGGCGGCGGCCGAGCTCGAGGCGACCGAGAACTCCTGGGAGGTGGCCATCACCATTCTCGACAGCGGCGGCAATCTGGTCATGTTCCACAAGTTCGACAACACGCAGCTTTCGGCGATCAGCGTCTCGGAAGGCAAGGCGCGCACGGCCCTGGAATTCAAGCTGCCGAGCAAGGCGCTCGACGACGCCATCGCCCGGGGCGGCGCCGGCTGGCGGCTGTTGGCGCTCAAGAACATCACGCCGATCGAGGGCGGACTGCCGATCGTGCTCAATGGCAGGATCGTCGGTTCGATCGGAGTCTCCGGCACGGTCTCCGCACAGGACGAACGGATCGCTCGCGCCGGCATCACAGCGCTGGCGCAACAGTAAGGAGCAAACCGCGCGCCGCCGGCGCGTACGAGGAGGAACCCGATGCCGATCTCCATCGAGCCGCTGTCGCCGGCCTTGGGCGCCGCGATCAAGGGCGTCGACCTGCGGGCGCCGCTCGACGACGCGGCCATCAAGGCGGTCAACGACGCCTTCAATGAACACATCGTCGTCGTGTTCCGCGATCAGGACCTCTCGGAAGCCGACCAGCTGCGCGCCGCCTCCTATTTCGGCAAAGTGCATATCCGCCGCCGTCCCGCCAATAACCGCACCCCGGGCGGCGACTACGACACGCCGTTCATGATGGTCACCAACATCGTTGAGGACGGCAAACCGATCGGCGCCTTCGGCGACGGCGAAATGTGGTTCCACCACGACACCAGCTATTACCCGCAGCCGCACCGGGCGACGTTTCTCTATTCCATGAAACTGACCTCGCGGGGCGGCCAGACCTGCTTCTCCAACATGTACAAGGCCTACGACAACATCCCGCTTGCGCTGCGCGACCGGCTCGAAGGCCGCAACGTGCTGCAGGTTCACGACTACAAACGCCGCGAGCGCATCGACCTGACCCAGGTCGAACTCGACAGGATTCTGCACCACGAGCAGCCGATCATCATCACTCACCCGGCGACCGGCAAGAAAGCGCTCTATGTCAGCCGGCTGATGTCGGCGCGCATCGAGGGCTTTTCGCGCGGCGACAGCGAGGCCGCGCTCGAACAATTGTTCGACATTTGCGAGGACCCTGCCATCGTCTACGAGCACGAATGGCAACTTGGCGACCTTGTGGTCTGGGACAATTGGTGCTCGATCCACGCCCGCAAGGATTTTCCGCGCGAGGAGCCGCGGCTGATGCGCCGCTGCACCATAGAAGGCCAGGCGCTGCGGCACTGAAAAATATTCCTCGCCCGCTTGCGGGGGAGGGAAGCGAAATGGGAGGAAATAATGAGCTTGCAAGACAAGCTTATCGCGACCGTCACATGTGTCGCCGCACTGGCCCTCGCCGCAATCGCCCCCGCCCATGCGGCGCAGCCGTTCTACCAGGGCAAGCAGCTCACGCTGCTCATCAACTTCGCGCCGGGCGGGCCGACCGACATCGAAGGCCGGCTCTTGGCCAAGCACCTCGCCAAGCACATCGACGGCGATCCGGCCATCATCGTGCAGAACAAGGACGGCGCCGCCGGCATGGTTGGCGCGACCTATCTCGGCGAGCTCGGGCCGAAGGATGGCAGCATGGCCGGCTATTTCACCGGAACGGCGTGGGATTATGCGATCGAGCCGGAGAAATTCCACGTCGACTTCCGCGACTATGCGTTCATCGGCTACCAGCCCGGCACCACCGCCTATTATATGCGCTCGGACGTGCCGCCCGGCATGAAGGTGCCGGCCGACATCATGAAGGCGCAGGATCTGGTGGTGGGCGGGCTCGGCGCCTTTTCCTCGAAAGACCTGCTGCTGCGGCTGAGCTTCGACATGCTCGGGCTGAAATACCGCTACGTCACCGGCTACCGCTCGAGCAATACCGCGCGCCTGGCGCTGGAGAAGGGCGAGATCAACGTCCATTCGGAATCGACGCCGTCGTTTTTCGCCGTCGTCGAGCCGAACCTCATAAAGACGGGAAAGGCGATCGGGCTTTGGTACGATCCCCTCTACGACGGCAAGACCTTCAGCGACGCCGATGTGATGGCCGATCAGGCGATCGTCACCTTTCCCGAGTTCTATAAGGTGGTCAAAGGCGCGGTGCCGTCGGGCCAGCTCTGGGATGCCTACAAGACCATCCTTGCCGTCAATGACCAGATGCAGCGCGCTATCGTCATGCCGCCCGGCTCGCCGCCGGCAGCAATCGCCGCTTTGCGCAAGGCGGTGCTTGCGCTCAACGACGACAAAGCCTACGCGGCCGATGCTACAAAGACGATCAAGTTCGTGCCGCATTACGTGGTCGACAACAATCTCGACCGGGAAGTCCGCGAGCGGCTCACCGTGCCGGGCGACATCCGCAACTTCATCCTGGCCTATATGAAGAAGGCCGGGCACTGATCGGTGAACCCGCTCGCGCCTGCCTCGCCCCGCTTGCGGGGAGAGGGCATAGGCGGCCTCTGGCCGCCGTCCATTAGCAAGAACGCGATGCAACGCATCGCGTTGGTGAGGGGCCTCTCCGCCGGGCGTTGAATCCGGGATGCGAGTATTGCCATGCAAAAGCCGAGAAAAACCAAGCCGCGAAAATCCGCACCGCACGCCGCGAAAGCCGCCGCGCCCCGGTCGCTGCCTGACCAGGCCCCGAACGCGGCCGAGGACCAAATCTACGCCAGCGATCTGACGCTGCACGACCTGTTCCAGCAGCAGACCGCCACAATGCTGGAGCGCGCCGACCTCACCGACGAACAAAAGCAGAGCCTCTTGATCGGCATGGCCTGCCCCTGCTGCGGCGCCGGCGGCTTTTCGTTCACGGCGAAGCTGCGGAGGGGGGAGTGATTCACGGCCATCGCCAAGCTGTGAATGTTCTTGCTTCGTTCCCAAGAGTCGTGTAGTATTTATTTATGCTTTCTGACTCTATTGACGGCGTGGGCCTTGATCTTCTCGGATTCGCCGGCGAGCGCAGGTTTGCGACAATTCTCGCAGACCCGCCGTGGCAATTCACGAACAAGACCGGAAAAGTGGCGCCTGAACACAGGCGCTTATCGCGTTATCGAACGCTGACGCTTGACGAGATCAAAGCACTTCCCGTCGCGCACGTCGCCGCCCAGAAGGCGCATCTTTACCTGTGGTGCCCGAATGCCCTGTTGCCCGAAGGCCTAGCAGTCATGAAGGCGTGGGGCTTTGCGTACAAGTCCAATATCGTTTGGCACAAGGTGCGGAAAGACGGCGGCTCGGACGGCCGCGGCGTCGGGTTTTATTTTCGGAATGTCACTGAACTGATTCTGTTTGGGGTTCGCGGTAAGAATGCACGCACGCTCGCGCCAGGACGGCGACAGGTAAATCTGCTGGCGACTCGCAAGCGCGAACATTCACGTAAACCCGACGAGCAATATGAAATTATTGAGGGCTGTAGTCCTGGCCCTTACTTCGAACTGTTTGCCCGTGGCACGCGAAGGAATTGGGCCGTGTGGGGCAATCAGGCAAACGAGACCTATCGGCCGACTTGGAAGACCTACGCTCACCATTCTGGCAACGAAAGGGAGCTCAGGGCTTTTTCTTCGGCCAGTCGCTAATGCATGCGGGAGTGATCCCGACGGCGAGGACCGGGCATCCGCCGTTCCGACCGGCATTGAGTCGATAGATCAGCTTTCCCCACCACGTTGTGCTGGCGCCGTATTTCTCATGGGTCATACGGGGCACTTCTTGACCCTTGAGCAATTTGGTTTCTGGAGTACCGTCCCTCTTTAGCGCTTGTCCCAATTGCCGAAGCACCGGGTTCAAACTTGCGCCGCGGGTCACCAGTACGCCAACGTCGATCATGCCACTCAGAAAGAACGCGCTAAATGCGTAAAGGTCCCGATCAAAAGTCTGATCTTTTGAGTTCCATTCCATATCGAATGCAACGCGCTCCTTCACAAAATCGATTTTGTGGCCATCTAAATACCTTTCGCGTCGCGTTTCTCGCGACTTGGTCGCGAAAACCGGCCTCCCTCTTTTGTTCACCCCGATTTGTTCGCGCCACGTTAGATGTACAACCAAGTCGCCGCGAATGATTGTTTCGTACCAATTATGGGGGCGCAGAGATGAAGCGAATAACTTCGGGATGTCCGATTCGTTACCGCCCGCCTTGCGGATCATATCAGTGGAGATTGCAAAGCCGCGCAACGCCTCCAGCAATTCGCTGAATTCAGCGCGCCGCGACTCGCTCAAGATAATGGCGGCGTTTCGGTAGCTCAAAAGCTCGTATTTTTCCCGGACATCAGCGGGAATTTTGGCTTCAATTACAGACGCGGGATCGGCGACGTCACTTGGCGAAGTTGGAACGTCCGAGCTTGTCTCTTCTCCGAAATTGTGCTCGTCGTCGTCCTTGTCGGCGCCCATCGGTCCGGCCCTCACGCCACAATCACATGATTCAAAAGTACCAAATTGAAGCGCGCAGATCTACGGCTTGGTCTCTGAGCACGATGAAAAATAGGACCGCCGGCGAAAAGCTGCTAATTTGCGGGACCGTAATGATCCATCCTGCTATGGAGCGCCGACGATGCACGAAGAACCATTTCTGAGCGTAACTCCCGATCGGTACGATATTGCGACCGAAGTTTTATCGTCAGCAATTCGGGTTCTGCAAGCAGCCGGCTTTTCTGAAGACGAGATACCGAGATTGTTTCGACAAGTGGCTGAGAAGCGCGCGCGGGCGCCTCTCTGGATTGAGCCGTTGGTCGGATAGCGTTGGGACGACGGTGGGATGCGTCGCAAGGCTGCGCCCTCAAGCGGTTGGTCCAAAGCAATTGCCTCGGAATTGGTCGGATTGTTGCTCCGCCACACTCTCCGCCACGCAAAATTACTGGATTATAACAAAGCGCCGCGCCGACGCGGTGGATTGCGCACTGCTCCCGCCTACTCCACCGCCAACACCCGCACCCGGCGCTCGATCTTCGGCCAAACGCTGGCGCGGGCGCGGCGTAGATCGTAGGCCGCCTGCAGGCTCATCCACAGCTCGGGCGCGGTGCCGAAATGCTTGCCGAGCCGCAGCGCGATCGCAGCGGTGATCGCCGAGCGTCCGTGGACGATATCGTTGATGCGCCCCGGGCTGACGTCGATGTCGCGCGACAGCCGGTTCTGGCTGATGCGGTTCGGCTTGACGAACTCCTCGGCGAGTATTTCGCCGGGCGGAATGGAAAGCAGATGCTTGGCATTGGCCATGGTCGTTGTCTTTGAACGCAACGTAACCTGACGCGTCACCCCGCCAGCGCCCGCGACACCGCCTCCGGCTCCTTCTCCACGATCTTGAGCAGGATGCGGGCGCTGCGCTCCGGCCGGCGGCGGCCTTGTTCCCAGTCGCGTATGGCGGAGAGGGCGAAACCGTATTTCTGCGCAAAAGCCTCCTGCGAGAGACCGAGACGCCGGCGGATTTTCTTGACGTCCACCTCAGCCGGGACATGCACCCCGTATTTCCGCTTGTCCGCAGCGCCATCGAGATAGGCCTTGGCGCTCTCCAGTCCGGCTTTGATCTTCTCGAATGCGCGTTTGCTCATCGTCTGCTCCGATAGCCTCGTATCAGCTGCGCCGCCAGCCTCGCGAGATCATTGCGTTCGGCTCCCGACAAATCCGATTTCTCGTTCTTGGCGAACGCGGCAAGCAGGAATACCGGCACGGCATCACCGCCGAACAGATAAATAACGCGTGCGCCGCCGCGCTTACCGCGCCCGCTCGCTGCGAACCGCAGCTTCGGTACTCCACCGGTTTCCGGCATCACCACGCCGCAGCGCGGGTTGACGGAGACCATATCGACGATCTCTGCTTGTTCCGCTGCGCCGAACAGGCGTGCCGCATCGGCCAGATTAAGGAACCGTTTCGACCACGGTGTGCATTGGCCGATGATACTACGGCAATGCCGTAGCAACGGCAAGCGCGATGCCGACTTTGCGATCCGAAATCGCAGGTAAGCGGTTCGCCGGCGCCCCACCCCCCGCAACATGAACGGATTGTAACGAAACACCCTCCGCCGCCGCGCGTTGCGGGTGAGAGGGGCGAAACGATACGGAGATTCGTCCATGTTGAAACAAGTTTCAGTCGTACTGGCCGCGGGTCTGCTCGCGGGCGGGATTTCGATGGCTTCGGCGGCGACCATGTCGCAATCGAGTTCCACGCCGAGCAATTCGCTCAGCCTGTCCTCTTCGCAGCAGAAGACGGCGTGGCGGAACCTGCACAGTCAGGCGAAGGAACAGCAGGCGCCGTCGAGCTTTTTCGCCACGGTCGGCGCAGCGGTACCGGCTAGCGTCACGATCAGGCCGGTGTCCACAAAGACCGCAAGCGCGGTGCCGATGCTCAAGGATTACGACTTCGCGATGGTCAACCACAAAATCCTGATCGTCAATCCGAAGGACCGCAAGATCGCCGTGGTGATCACGGGGTAACGAACGCGCTCCGTCATGGCCGGGCTCGTCCCGGCCATCCACGTCTTGCTTCGATTGCCTGGTCGTTTTGAAGTCGTGGATGCCCGGCACAAGGCCGGGCATGACGACCTGTAATCAGCGCCGCCGCGGCTTCCAGCCGCCGCGCATGCCGGGGCGGCCGAGCGTGGAGCGCGGGCCGGACGGGTCACGCTTTGCGGCAACGGATTCGATGCCCGGCCGCACGTCGTCGAGCCCGGGTTTGCGCGGGCTGCTTCTTTGCGTCCCTGTCGCGCCTGCGGCGCCCGCCGCCTCTGCCCGTTTGTTTTCTCCGGAGCGGTGCGGGGCGACTTCGTGATAAAGCGCGATGCCCATCTCGTCGAGCGCGGGCTTGTGGATTTTGCTCCCGCCTTCGCGACCGTCGCGTTCCCCTCCCCACCCGGGTCGCGCTTCCGCGCGCCCGGGCGCAGGCTCGTGTGGGGAGGAGTTAGGGGTGGGGGTCGGGAGGCGGAGCGCCGGCGCGGAGGTATGCCGTGCGCGCGTCTGCGTTCGGCGCATTCCCTCCCGACCCCCCTCCCTACCCTCCCCCACAAGGGGGGAGGGATATTTCGAAGTCGGGTCGTCCATCACGGCGAGTTCGGTCGTGCGTAAACGCTTGATCTCGTCGCGCAGGCGGGCGGCTTCTTCGAAGTCGAGGTCGGCGGCGGCGGCGCGCATGCGGGTTTCGAGGTCGGCGATCACCGCCTCGAAATTGTGGCCGATGGTGGCGGCGTCCTCGAACTCGCCGCCCTCGCCGGCGCCGGCGGCGATCAGCACGTGGTCGCGCTCATAGACGCTGTTGAGAATGTCGCCGATGCCCTTGCGGATGCTTTCGGGCGTGATGTCGTTGGCTTGATTGAACGCCGCCTGCTTGTCGCGGCGGCGGCTGGTTTCCGCCATGGCGCGCTGCATCGAGCCGGTGATGGCATCGGCATAGAGAACAACGCGGCCGTCGATATTGCGCGCGGCGCGGCCGATCGTCTGCACCAGGCTGGTTTCGCTGCGCAGAAAGCCTTCCTTGTCGGCGTCGAGAATGGCGACCAAAGCGCATTCCGGAATGTCGAGGCCCTCGCGTAAGAGATTGATGCCGACCAGCGCATCGAAGGCGCCGAGGCGGAGATCGCGAATGATCTCGATGCGCTCGATGGTGTCGATGTCGGAATGCATGTAGCGCACGCGGATGCCCTGTTCGTGCAGGTACTCGGTCAAATCCTCGGCCATGCGCTTGGTCAGCACGGTGACCAGCGCGCGGTAGCCCGCGGCCGCGACCTGCCGCACCTCGCCGACCAGATCGTCGACCTGGGTGCGCGCCGGCCGCACCTCGACCGGCGGATCGATCAGGCCGGTCGGGCGGATCACTTGCTCGACGAACACGCCGCCACTTTCGTTGAGCTCCCATGGCCCGGGCGTCGCCGACACGCACGTGGTCTGCGGCCGCATCGCGTCCCATTCCTCAAACCGCAGCGGCCGATTGTCCATGCAGGACGGCAGCCGGAAGCCGTATTCGGCGAGCGTGGCTTTACGGCGGAAATCGCCGCGAAACATGCCGCCGAGCTGCGGCACGGTGACGTGGCTCTCGTCGACGAAGACGAGCGCGTTGTCGGGCACGTATTCGAACAAAGTCGGCGGCGGCTCGCCGGGCTTCCGCCCGGTGAGATAGCGCGAATAGTTCTCGATGCCGGCGCAGGCCCCGGTCGCCTCCATCATTTCCAGGTCGTAGAGCGTGCGCTGTTCGAGCCGCTGCGCTTCGAGCAGCCGTCCGGCGGCGTTGAGCTGGTCGAGCCTTTGCCGCAACTCGTGCTTGATGCCGGCAATCGCCTGCAACAGCGTCGGCCGCGGCGTCACGTAGTGCGAGTTGGCGTAGATTTTGACGAATTCCAGTTCGTCGGTTTTTTGGCCCGTGAGCGGATCGAATTCGTGGATCGATTCGACTTCGTCACCGAACAACGACACGCGCCAGGCGCGGTCCTCGTAGTGGGCGGGGAAAATCTCGATCACGTCGCCGCGCACGCGGAACGAGCCGCGATAGAAATCGCCGGCCGAGCGCTTGTATTGCAGCGCGACCAGATCGGCGAGGAGCTGGCGCTGATTGAGCCGCTCGCCGCGTTTGATCGTGAACGTCATTGCCGAATAGGTCTCGACCGAGCCGATGCCGTAGATGCACGACACCGAGGCGACGATGATGACGTCGTCGCGCTCCAACAGCGCCCGCGTCGCGGCATGCCGCATGCGGTCGATCTGTTCGTTGATCGAGGAATCCTTTTCGATATAGGTGTCGGTGCGCGGGATGTAGGCTTCGGGCTGGTAGTAATCGTAATAGCTGACGAAATACTCGACGGCGTTGTCGGGAAAGAAATTCCTGAACTCGCCGTAGAGCTGCGCCGCCAGCGTCTTGTTGGGCGCCAGGATCAAAGCCGGGCGCTGCGTCCGTTCGATCACCTTGGCCATGGTGAAGGTCTTGCCGGAGCCGGTGACGCCGAGCAGAACCTGGGCGCGTTCGTTCCTGCGCACGCCTTCGACCAGTTCGGCGATCGCCTGCGGCTGATCGCCCTGCGGCTCGAAATCCGATTTGATGACGAAGCTGCGGCCGCCTTCGGATTTTTCCGGCCGCGGCGGCCGGTGCGGCGTCCACGGCGTTTCGCGAAATTCCGGCCGGCCCTCGCGCAGCAATTGATCGAGCGAGCGCTGGCTGGCAAGCCCGGCGACCGTTCCGATATCGGACGAGCGCGCCGGGCGCGCCCGCGCCGGCGGCATGTCGGGTGTGATTATTCCGCCGCGCGCGCTTTCCGGGTCCGACCCGCTTTCAGGCGAGGGCGACGATGAAACATCCTGTTGGTCGTCTTCCTCGATGCCCAGCGCTCGTGCGAGATCGGGATCGAGGTTGCCCGGCGGCACGGGCGACTTGCCGACATAGCCCTGTTGCGGCGGCTCGCCAAAGCCGCGCGCCACCGAAGCCCGCGCCCGATGCGCATTAGCGAAATCGGCGCGGCGGTCCCAGGAATTATCCGGCGGCGGCCGCAGCCCGGTCTGCGAGCCGAGCCCCGCGGTGCCCTGACCAATCGCCGGATTGAGCAGTTCGGCAAGCTTCGGCTCGAGCACCGGCACGTCCGGCCGCGACGCCTTGGCGCGGGTCGGCTTGGCCGGGTCCTTGTTCGAATGCTTGGCCGGGTCGCGATCGGGTCGCTTCGTCATCGGCGCAATATGGGGCGAGTCCGCGGGCGGGGAAAGTGCGGCTTCCATTCCGGATTGCCGCGAAGCGGCACGGCCGCAATCCATGATCGCCGAACTGTGGTTATGGATTGCCGGCCCGAAGCAGGCGAAAAATGCGCTAGGGTGACGCCAGGGAGAAAACCTCAATGGCCTCATTCGATTTCGCGCCTCTATTGGTTCCCGGCCTGCCGCCGCCGGCGGTCAAATGGCACGGCTTTGCCAAATACAATTTCATCGGCGGCCACAACGATTGCGAGCTGGTGCCGGTCGACGAGCTCATTGCCGCCGCAACTGCCGTGCTCAAGCGCGAAGGCGCGAATCTCGCGACCTACGGCCTGCAGAGCGGGCCGCAAGGCTACCGGCCGCTGCGCGAATTTCTGGCGCAGAAGCTTCACCGCAGCGCCGGCATCGCCTGCGCGGCCGACGACATCCTCATCACCTCCGGATCGCTGCAGGCGCTCGATCTGGTCAACCGCATCCTGCTCGATCGCGGCGACACCATCATCACCGAGGCTGAGACCTATCAGGGCTCGATCAACCGCTGGACGCGGCTCGGCGTTCACGCCGTCGGCGTTCCGCTCGACCGCGACGGCATGCGCATGGATGCGCTCGCCGCCGCGCTCGACGGCCTCAAAAGCCGCGGCGTGCGCGCCAAATACATCTACACCGTCCCGACCGTGCAAAATCCGACCGGCACGATCCTGCCGGAACCGCGCCGGCTCGAACTGTTGCGGCTTTCGCAACAGCACGGCGTGCCGGTTTTCGAGGACGATTGCTACGCCGACCTGATCTGGGACGGCAAAAGGCCGCCGGCGCTCCACGCCATGAGCAAACACGGCGGCGTCATCCATATCGGCACGTTCTCAAAATCGATCGCGCCGGCTCTGCGCGTCGGCTATATCGTGGCCGAGTGGCCGCTGCTGTCGCGCATGCTGGCGTTGAAGACCGACGCCGGCTCCGGCGCGCTGGAGCAGATGGTTTTGGGCGAATTCTGTCCCGCCCACTTCGCCGAACACGTGCCGCAGCTCACCCGCGGCCTGCGCACGAAACTGGAAACGCTGATGGAGGCGCTCAACGAGCAGTTCGGCACCGCGGCCGAATTCGACGATCCCAAGGGCGGCATCTTCCTCTGGGTCAAGCTGCCCGACGCGGTCGATACGATGAAGCTTTATCAGGCCGGACTCGCCGCCGGCGTCGCCATCAATCCGGGCGCCGAATGGTCGACCGACAAGGCGCACGGCAAAAGCCGGATGCGGCTGTGCTTCGCCAATCCGTCGCACGAGGCGATCCGCGCCGGCATCGCCACACTCGCCGAAGTCTGCCGGCGCGAATTCGGCGTGCCCGAGCGGATCGGCAATGTGGAGCGGGCGCGGGCCTGAACCGTCATTCCGGGGCCGAGCGAAGCAAGGATCCCGGAATCCATATTCGCTGGCGTGTGATTATGGATTCCGGACTTGCCGCTTTGCGACAATCCGGAATGACAGTCAAAATCCCCTCACCACCTCCGTCACATGCTCGACATCCGGCGGCGCAGCGAAGCACTGGCCGACGAGCTTGCGCCATTCGGCGAAATCGGGCGAGCCGCGGAAGTCTATCGTGTGGTTCTCGACTGTCTCCCATTGCACGAACAGCCGGTAGCGGCTGGGCTTTTCGATCGAGCGGTTCAACTCCATGCCGCGGCAGCCTTTGGCGCGCTGAAAAATCGGCGTGGCCTTGTTCACGCCGGCCTCGAATTCGGCTTCCATGCCGGGCTTGACGTCGATCTGGGCGATTTCGGTGATCATGCTTGGCTCCGTGCGATGAGGGAGCGTAGCGCGGTCCAAGCGAAAACGGAATGCACCGATTCAGCCCAGCGGCGCGCCAAACAAACGAAACACAATCGGCCCGGCGATCAGGAACGCGAGCAGCGCGGCCCGCCGCTGCGGCGTCGCCATTGCGGCGGCGAGCGACAGGCCGGCCAGCGGCACGATCGCGGCGAGCGGCAGATAGTAGCGCGGATAGGCCTCGAGCGGCCAGCCGGTGACGAGATAATGGCCGTAGCTGTAGCGGACGTGGAGCGCGAGCGTGATGGCGAGCGACACCATTCCGGCAACGACAACCACGTCGAGCGCGGTTTCCTGCCGCCGCCATAGGCGCCGCGCCGACAGCGCCGCCCCGGCCGCCGCACAAATCAAAGCCGCCGCCGGGATCGCCAGCATGGCGTAATTGACGATGCTGCGCGCGCCGAGCGCCGGCATCCACTCGGCAAGGAAAGCGACGACGAAATAGCCGAGATATTGCGGGAACGATTGGCGCGGCAGCCCGGCCCAGCCGACGGCGCGCGCATCGTGCTGCAGCATCGCGATCTGCGCCGGGATGTCCGGCACGGCGCTGCCATATTGCACGAGGTAGATGACATAGGGCGCGGCGGCGAGCGCGAACGCGGCAGCGGACCAGGCGATCCAGCGCCACGGCAGGCGCCGGCGCCACAGCAGATAAGCGAAAAAGACGCCGACCATTGCCGCGGCAAGCACGAGCCCGGTCAGCTTCGCCCAGCCCGCCGCGATCATGCCGATCAGCGCCAGCGCCAGCCAAATCCGCTTTGCTCCGCTGCCCGGTTCGCCGGCGGCAAGCTGCCAGACGCCGAGCGTCGCTAGCGCGCCGCCGAGAAAGGCGAGATCGTCGTTGCTCACCGCACCGGCGAGCGGCGCCAGCACCGGAATGCAGGCGACCGGCACCGCGAAGGCGTAAAATTCGTTGCGCGAAAGCCCGACGGCCAGGCCGAGCCAGAGCAGCGCGGCAAACCCCAGAGCCACCATCGCGACATCGATCAAACGGTCCGCCAGCAGCGCCCGCGGTCGGCCTTCGAGCTTCGGCCCGAGCGCGGCCAAGAAATCGTAGAACAGCGGCGGATGGTTGAGATAATTGGCCTTGGCGGTGAACTCGAAGGTGCGCGGGTCGATCAGCCGCATGTCGTCGAATGCCGGCCAGACTTTCCTGCTATGCTGAATGTGCGCGACGTAGGAGACGTGTGCCACTTCGTCGAAGCCTTGAGCGATGTCCTTGCGCTCGGCGCCGAACACGGAAGCGAGCACGAACAGGCCAAGGATGATGGCGGCGGCCAGTGCGTTCGCCGGCACCGCCGCCTCCCCGGACGCCGCATAGCTGCCCGTCGTGGACATGGCGACCAAATGCGCGCGCAGGGGTTAAATATTCGCTAGGTAATACGGAACTGCGTCCGCGCTCATTGCCGCGAAAGCGGGAATCCAAACGGGAAGTTGCGTGTCCCCGCCTTCGCGGGGACGAGCGGCTAGAGCAAGCGCGGCAATCTGATCTAAACTGGCGACCCGAACATCACCGACACCAAAAGGACTTGTCATGATTGACGTGCATTACTGGACCACGCCGAACGGCCACAAGGTCACGATTTTCCTCGAAGAAGCCGGACTTCAGTACAATTTGTTTCCGGTCAACATCGGCAAGGGCGAGCAGTTCAAGGCGGAGTTCCTGGCAGTCTCGCCGAACAACCGCATCCCGGCGATCGTCGACCATGCGCCCGCCGATGGCGGCAAGCCGCTCACCATGTTCGAATCCGGCGCCATCCTGCTCTATCTCGCCGACAAGACCGCCAAGCTCATCGCCAAGGATTTGCGCGGCCGCAACGAAACCATCCAGTGGCTGTTCTGGCAGATGGGCAATCTCGGCCCGATGGCCGGCCAGAACAATCATTTCAGCAATTACGCCGTGGACAAGATTCCCTATGCGATGGATCGCTACCGCAACGAGGTGAACCGGCTCTACGGCGTCATGAACAGAAGGCTCGCCGCGCGCTCCTATCTCGCCGGCGATTATTCGATCGCCGACATCGCCTGCTATCCGTGGATCGTGCCGTGGGAGCGGCAGGGCCAGAAGCTTTCAGATTTTCCCAACCTGCAGCGCTGGTTCGAAGCGATCAAGGCGCGCCCGGCGGTGATCAAGGCCTATGAGTGGACGCCGAAGATCAATCCCGGCCAAGGCGGCATCCGCACCGCCGAGGAGCGCGCCATCCTGTTCGGCCAGAACGCCGCTTCGGTACAGAACGCCGCCACTCGCGCAGCGTCATAGCACCACGGATCGTGGAACGGCGCGACGGTCCGCGACCGACCCCTCACCCCCAACCCCCTTCGGGGAGAGGGAGTTGCGAGCATGCGCTGTCCCGTCGCTCGATGCCCGGAATTGCCAATCTGACGTTGGCTTTCGTGCTTGCAACATCACGCAAGCAGGGCCCAGGGTCTCAATGCTCTTGCGCAGGCGTGCATCACTGGGGGCGCTGACAACATTACGGCGAGGCGCCGCCGATGTAGCCCGCGATCTTCCAGCCGCTTGCATCCTTGACGTAGCAGATCTGGTCGGTGACGAGCGGCGCCAGCGAATCGGCCGCGATGAAGCCGGTCTTGCCCGAGGGCAAGGCGACATGGAGAAACGCCGGCGCGCCGGCACTCGGCGGCGGGCTGTCGGCCAGCACGCGAACGAGAATCATGCCGAGCCGCTCGACGACTTGCGCATTCGGCGCCGGCGCGGCGCGCACCTCAATCGTCTGCTCGACCGGAAAGCCCCACTCGTCCGGACCGGTGTCGGTCTGCTGAAGCAGCGCGCCGGCCGCCTGCGCATCGACGGTTGGCGACGCCGGCGCGCAGAACAAACCCTTGTTCTGCGGCACCTCTGCCGCCGTCGGATCGGCCGCATCGTTGGCGAGGATATCCCAGCCGCCGCCGTCGCCACCGTTGCCGCCGTCGCCGCCGCCGAGGCCGACGGCCTTGGCGAGGTTTTCCACGCCGGATTTGCGCGGATCGGCGACATCCTTGTCCTGGATCCAGAAGAAGCCTTGCGCGACGACGAGCTGGGCGAGCGCCGCACGATCCTTGCGTTGCGCGATCCCGGCCAGAGCGTTGCGGAAGGCGGCAAAACTGGAATCGCCGAGCGGCGCCGGCGGCACGGCCGCGACCGGTTTATAGGGTTTGATCGGCGGCGGCGGCGGCGGTGGCGGCGGCTGGAAGCCGCGAGGCGGTGCTGGCAGCGGCTCCTGCGCGGCAACGGGGGCGGCAACGGGGGCGGCGGCGAGCGCGATCAAAGCGAGCGCGGCCAACTTCGAGGCGGAGGCAAGGCGGCGCATCGCGTCATCTCCAGGAGCGTTCTTGAGGCGCCGTGTCGGGCGCATTGTCCGGGCGCAATGCCGCTACGCTAAAGGCGAATTGCGACCGGGCTGCGGCGGTCCGTCGAACCGCCGGCCAAGTGCCGCCGCGCCGGTCAAGTTCCGCCGCCGATGAAGCCGGCGATGGTCCAGCGGCCGCCGACATCCTTGGCGTAACAGAGCTGCGGCGCCGCAAGCGACGACAGCGAATCCGGCGCCACGTAGCCGACCCGGCCGCTCGGCGCGGCGATGCGCGCCCAGGCCGTGTGCAGCGGATCGGCGTTGGCCGGCGTGGTGACGAAGCGCAACAGGCGCACGAAATAGCCGCCGAGCGTCTCGGCCACGGCGCCGTCGGGCCGCGGCGCTGCGCGCAGTTGCACGCCCGCCACGCGCGTGTAGAACCAGTCGGCGGCAACGAAGTGCGTCGCTGCGATCAGATTATCGAAATCGTTGCGGTCGAAATCCGGCCGGCCCGGCGCGCACAGCACGTCGGGCTCAGCCGGGCTCGTTGACGCGGTCGGCTCGGCGGCAAGGTCGGCGAGCATCTGCCAGCCGGCATCGGCGTTGCGGTCGAGGCCCAGCGCGGCGGCGAGATTTTCGGCGCCGCTGCGTTTCGGGTCGAACCGTCCTGACGAATCGTGCGCCCAGAAGAAACCTTGCGCCGTCACGTAGCGCGCCAAATCGCCAAAGGCGCGCCGCTGCGCCAAGGTGGCGAGCATTTGCCGAAACGCCGCGTAGGCCGGATCGCCGGGCGCGGCCGGCAGATGAACGGCGACCGGCTGATACGGTGCAATGATTGGAACCCGGCCCCCCGCGCACCACCCCGGCAAGCACGACAGCGCAATGGCGAGACCAAATACGATCGAGGCAAGTCCGGCGCGCGGCATGCGACGCTATCCCGAATCATGCAGGACGAGACGGCACCTTACGCCATCGCGGCCGGCGGGGCGGCGGCGTCAGCCGGCCGCGTTATTCCGCAGCGATCAGCCGCCGCTCCGCGCTCTCCACCACCATCGGAACCTCCCAGTCTTGCCGTTGCGGCGGACCGGCCCAGCGCTTTTCGACCAGCGCCACCCAATCCGGCGTATAGAACGCGTCCGCCGCGGCGCGGCTGTCCCACAGATAGATGCCGCACAGCGAAGCGCCGTCCGGCGCGATGCCGTAATATTTGCGGATCAGGCCGGGAATGCCTTCGTACATGTGCGCCGTGGCGTTGATGGTCTCGACCAATTGCGCCTTCGCCGTGCCGGCGGGCACCTTGAACGTCCAGATCACAGTGTGCATGGGAGTCTCCTGGGCGAGCGGAAAGTGTCGCGCATGTTACAGCAAATTCCGTTCGGGTTGGTGCACACGCGCGTGCAACGCTGGGCGCGTTCCCCTCCCCACCCGGGTCGCGCTTCCGCGCGCCCGGGCGCAGGCTCTTGTGGGGAGGGGTTACGGGTGGGGGTCGGAAGGTGACTCACGCTCGTAGAGGATTGGGCCTCACCTCCCGACCCCGCTCCCACAAGGAGGGAGGGAGCCGCTGCGCGATTGGTGCGGCCGACGATCCGGTCCTATGCTTCGGCGCGGCAACGCAAATTCTGTTCGACCACCAGGAGCAGCAAAAATTCATCGATGAACACCTCTGGCGCCCCGGCGACATCCTGATGTGGGACAATCGCTGCACGCTCCACGCGCGCACCGACTTCTCCCCCACCGAGCGCCGCCTGCTGCGGCGGGTGACGATCCTCGGCGAGACGCCGGTGTAGAGAGGCAGGCCCGGCGACATTGCGCCGACGTGTAGGGCGGATTAGCCGAAGGCGTAATCCGCCGTCTTTTAGCATGGGAAAGGCGGATTACGCTACGCTAATCCGCCCTACGCGCTGGAAAATGACAGCTAACCTTCCGAGGTCCAACCTCCGGGTAAATGTAGAACACGTTCGCGCCGTGGTGCAGATTGATCTGCTCAAGCATGCCCTCAAGAGTGCCCTCGCATTCCTCGTCCACTGCAAGCGCAGCATCGACCTTGCTCGTAATGACGGGCGTGAGGTCGAAGGACCAATCACGAAAAATAAGCGCCGCGCTCTTTACGGTCTTGCCCACCGGACGCGTCAGATTGCGAATGTCCTCCAGTAGATCGGCATCAATACCAGACAGATCCTTTCCGTTCTCAAGCGCGGCGGTGACGCGCTCCAAGCTGGCGATGATCGCCGCACCAGCATACGGATGCCTAGGCAGGGGCTGAGGCTCTAGAACGACGCGGACCGGACTGCTGTAGGATAACTCGGCAATTCGGAAGTAGGTCGCCATCTTGCCGTTGTTCACTTCGCGATCCAGCTTGGTGATTGTCGCACTCAGGTTTTGAAGCTGAGACATGAACGCACCGAGTCGGACCTGTCCGTCGTCTTCGGGCAAGCCTTCGATTATCAAGGTGATCCGGTCTTCATTGCCCATCAAACGCACGCACGATTCGAGATAAATATGATACTAGCCTACGGACGCGTCCCGGTACATCGCGGCGCGTAGGCGGGTCGAGTGAAGCGACACCCATCATCCCACGGCAAGGCTGAGCGATGGGTTTTGCAAGGGCTCAACGCATCCCACGGGCTCACACACAGCACCGCAGGCGTCGCTCTGCGTGAGACAAAACCCCTTGACAATCGTCCCTGCTTCCGCTACACACTGCGACGAATCTCGCTCGCGAAGGACGCCGCGCGGAGACAGACCGGGCGGCGGGGCGAGTGCGGCGCCTGCGCGCGGGCTTGTAACCCGCTCCCGGGCGGCTTCGGGCATCATGCGCTCCGGTACTACGGCCGGTGCGGGAGGTGCTTTCCCTGGACTGGGACAGGCGGGCGCGGATAACGCCCGCGTCACCGCGCTCGGTCTTCGCCCCCCGGTCGGGGCGAGCATTGCGGATCGTGCGCTCCCGCCAAGTCCCAGGAAGCCTGGCCTGAAGCTGAGTTGGGAGGTGACAACCACCCAACGAGAGCCGTGAGTGGAACGCCGAGAGGCGAGCTGCCCCCTCCCTGCGCCGCCGTGCGCAGGCAGCGTTGGGCGGGGGCAGCGCCGCGCCCGACAGCGCGGGACGTGTGGCGACATGCGCCCGCGCGGCGCGGAAACAGTGACGTTGCGCTTCTCGGCGTTCCATCTCCTTTGCTTCTTTGTTGTTCGGTACTTGTTCTGGAGCCCGGGTGAAGCGCAGCGAAACCCCGGAACGGGAAAAAAGGCGGCCAACAAGCGAGAACATCGTTCGGAAGTCGTTTCGCTCATCCGGGCTACATCCGACTGTCATCATCCGCGAAAGCGGATGATCCAGTAGCCACGGTATATCGAGTTTTTGGACAGCTTGCGATTACTGGATGCTCCGCCTTCGCGGAGCATGACAGGTCAAAGATCGGAGCATGACAGGTCAAAGATCGGAGCATGACAGGTCAAAGATCAATGCCGCTGGAATCATATTGCTAGGAGGCATCGCGCTGCGCAAAGCCGCGAACCGAACAAACAAAAACCGGGCGATCGAGGAGCATCTGACGCGCCAGGAGTTTCGCAGCCGGTTCGAGGCCGAGCGGACGGCCGTGCAGCGCCGCTACTGCACGGCATTCGGCTTGTGGCGGGCCTGCCGGTTCAAGCCGTGCCGGCGAGGGAGAGCCTGCAGCGGCGACGCGGCGGCCTGCCTGAACCGATCGGTCCACGGCGTGCCGCGCGAGGCGCAATTTCAGGCGCGCCGCGCGCTCCTTCGGGCGACGCCGCGCAATCTGGCAGCGCCGGAGCGGGCGGCGCGCGAAATGCTGCCGCACGAACTGCTGGAGCCCGTCGCCGATACCGTTTCGCCGCCGCCGGGCTGGACGCGTTCCCGCAATCGATGATGAGACCGATGTCGCAGGCAAACTCCCAGCGTTTCCCGGGCGCGGCGCAGCACGCAGTGATGCGCCGCAGACCCGGGATCGTTGCATGCTCCAAATCCTACAGACGCCGAGTTTACGACGGTCCCGGATCAGCGGCGCAACGCTGCGCTTCGCTCCGCGCTGCACCGCGTCCGGGACACAAAATCAGGCGTGGTGCCGTCACGGGCCAGCAGGGCGCGGCGTGGAGCGCGCCCCTACTCCGCCGCTTCCATGCCCTCGGCCGGATCGAGGAAGCCGCCGGCCTGGCGGCGCCACAGGGCGGCGTAATGGCCGTTCTGGGCGATCAGTTCGCGATGGTTTCCTTGCTCGACGATGCGGCCGTGCTCGAGCACGACGAGGCGGTCCATCTGCGCGATGGTGGAGAGCCGGTGCGCGATCGCGATCACGGTCTTGCCGGCCATCAGCGTGCCGAGGCTCGACTGGATCGCGGCTTCCACTTCGCTGTCGAGCGCGGAGGTGGCTTCGTCGAACACCAGGATCGGCGCGTCTTTCAGAATCACGCGCGCGATGGCGACGCGCTGGCGCTGGCCGCCGGAGAGTTTCACGCCGCGCTCGCCGACATGGGCGTCGTAGCCGCGCCGGTCGTTCCAGTCTTCCAGTTCCAGGATAAAGTCGTCGGCGTGGGCGAGCTTGGCGGCGCGCACGATCTCTTCCTCGCTCGCCTGCGGCCGGCCGTAGCGGATATTGGCGCGGATCGAGCGGTGCAGCAGCGAGGTGTCCTGCGTCACCACCGAAATCTGCGAGCGCAGCGATTCCTGGGTCAGAGTGGAAATGTCCTGGCCGTCGATCAGGATGGCGCCGCCTTCGAGCTGGAAGAACCGCAGCAACAGATTGACCACGGTCGATTTGCCGGCGCCGGAGCGGCCCACCAAGCCGATCTTCTCGCCGGGATGAACGGTGAGGTTGAAGTCCTTCAGCACGCCGGCCTCGCGGCCGTAGCCGAAATTGACGTTACGGAAATCGATGCGGCCGGCGCGCACGTCGAGCGGCCGCGCGTCCGTCGGGTCGGGCAATTGCAACGGTTGCGCGATGGTGATCATGCCCTCCTGCACCACGCCGAGGTCTTCGAAAATCTCGGTGATGCGCATGGCGATCTGGCGCGACATGTTGGTGAGCTGCAAGGTCAGCGGCAGCACCATGGCGATGACGCCGACCTCGACCTTGCCGTAGCGCCACAGCACGAGCGCGAGTCCGCCCGAGCCGGCGATCAGCAGCGCATTGGCGAGGTCCAGCAGCGCGCCGAACGTTGTGAGCAGCCGCTGCGAGGCGAGGAAATAGCCGACATGGCTGTCGACCGCATCGCGCACGTATTGATCCTCTTCGTGGGCGCGGGCGAACAGCTTGACGGTGAGAATGTTGGTGTAGCTGTCGACGATGCGGCCCATCAGGGTCGAGCGCGCAATCGAGGAGACCTTCGAACGCTCGCGCATGCGCGGCACGAAGAAGGCGAGCAGCGCGGCGTAGCCGGAGAACCAGAGCAAGATCGGCAGCGCCAGCCAGAGATCGGCACGCGCGGTGAGCGCGATGGCCGAGACGCCGTACACCATGATGTACCAGACCGTGGTGATGGTCGCGGTCAAGGTCGAGCGCACCGAGGGCCCCGTCTGCATGACGCGGTTGGATATGCGGCCGGCGAAATCGTTCTGAAAGAACGCCCAGCTCTGGCGCACCACGTGCCAGTGCGACTGCCAGCGGATCATGCCGGTGAACGGCGCGGCGATGGCCTGGTTGGTGATGAGATAGCGCGTCAGCGCCACGCCCGGCCGGACCAGGACCACCACGATCGCCATGGCGGCAAACCAGGGCCAGCCCTCGGCGAACAGGCGCTCGGGCGGCAGCGTCGTGACCATGGTGACGACCTTGCCCATGAACCACGGCACCGAGGAATTGGTGAGTGCGACCAGGAGTTCGACCACGAACAAAGCGGCGAACAGCCATTTCGCCTGGCGGGCAAAGTGCCAGAGGAACGCGATCAACGTGGGCGGCGGCTCGGGTTTTTCCGGCACCGCCGTCGGAGACAGGAATCGCTCGAAAAGTGCAAACATTTTCGGATGGTTACAGGGCGCATATAGGCGCCGTCAATCGGTCGGCCAAGATGCTCCCGGTAGAGGCAGGAAGTCATGACAGTGAGGCTGACCTTTTCGCCGGGCAACACTCATGTCATCGTTGCAGCAGGGAAACACCAAGGGGGCGACCATGAAACCGGCAAGCCTGAATCCGGCAAGCCTGCATCCTGCAAGCCTGAATCTCGCAAGACTGAATCTCGCAAGACCGAATCTCCCAAGTCTTGCCGGCATGCTGCTGGCGCTCATCGCGCTGGCGGCTCCGGCCCACGCCGAAACCTACCCGTCCCATCCCGTCACCATGCTGGTCGGCTATCCGCCGGGCGGCCCGACCGACACGCTGGCGCGCATTCTCGCCAAGGGGATGGAAAGCTCGCTGCATCAGACCGTCGTGGTCGAAACCGTCAGCGGCGCCGCCGGCACGATCGCGACCGGCCGGGTCGCCCGCGCCAAGCCGGACGGTTACACGATCGGCATCGGCAACTGGACCAGTCACGTCGGCGCGGCGGCGATCTATCCGCTCGACTACGACATCATCAAGGATCTGCAGCCGATTTCGCTCTTGGCGGCGTCGCCATTGTGGATTCTCGGCAAGAACGCGTTGCCGCCGAACAACGCCGCCGAACTAATCGCCTGGCTGAAAGCACAATCGCAGCCGGTCACGTTCGGCACGGTTGGCGCCGGCAGCGCCGCGCACCTGGTCGGGCTATCGTTCGGGCACAAGATCGGCGCACACTTTCAGTTCGTGCCGTATCGCGGCGCCGGGCCGGCGATCACCGATTTGATCGGCGGCCAGATCGACCTGACCTGCCTCGAAGCTTCGGCGACCTTGCCCAGCGTGCAGGCCGGTAAATTCAAGGCCTACGCGGTCATGAGCGAAAAGCGCTGGCCGAAATCGCCCAACACCCCGACCATGATCGAGGCCGGCGTGCCGGGATTCAGTCTCTCGTTCTGGCATGGGCTGTGGACGACGCAAGGCACGCCCAAGGCCATCGTCGACCGCCTCGACGAAGCGGTGAAGGTGGCTTTGGGCGACCCGGTGATGCACCAGCGGCTGGAGACGCTGGGCATGGTCGTGTTCCCGCCTGATCAGCAGAATCCGGCGGCGCTCGCCGCCTATCACAAGGCCGAGATCGACACCTGGTGGCCGATCATCAAGGCGGCCGGGATCAAAGCCGGCAACTGATCGACGCTCGTGGAAACGCACCACACACATCGCGAGGAACAATGGGCAAAGTGCTTGGAATTGCGGTCGCAGCGCTGCTGACAATGCTCGGCGGCGCCGCGGCAGCGGATTATCCGTCGCGCACCATCACCATGGTCGTGCCGTTTCCCGCCGGCGGCGGATCGAGCGTGCTCGCCCGCACCGTGGCCGAGCAGTTGAAAATAGAGCTTGGCCAGACAGTCATCGTTGAAAATATCCCAGGCGCCGGCGGCACGATCGGGGTTGCGAAAGTCGCGCGCGCCAACCCCGACGGCTACACGCTGTTGTTCGGCAACTGGGCGAGCAATGTCGGCACCGGCGCGGTGTATCCGGTGACGTACAATCTGCTCACCGACTTCGAGCCGATTGCGCGGATCGCCGATGCGCCGCTTTGGCTGGTGGAACGAAACAACTTTCCGGCCGGCGATCTCAAGGCCGTGCTGGCGTGGCTCAAAGCCAATCCGGGCATGGCGACGATGGCGACCGTCGGCGTCGGCAGCGGCTCCCACGTTTGCGGAATTTACCTTGAAGGCAGCACCGGGATAAACGTTCAGTTCATTCCCTATCATGGCGGCGCGCCCGCCATGAAAGACATCATCGCCGGCAACGTCGACATGATGTGCGACTTCTCCGCGAACTCGCTGCCGTTCTACCGCGGCGGCCAGATCAAGGCGGTTGCGGTGATGGCCCGGCACCGCTGGTTCGGGGCGCCGGAAGTTCCGACCTTCGAAGAGATGGGCGTCCCGGGAATCTACGTGTTGTTCTGGCACGGCATATGGGCGCCCAAGGGCACGCCTCAGCAGATTATCGCCAAGCTCAATGCCGCTGTCGTCAAGGCGCTTGCCGATCCGACGCTGCAAAAGCGGTTTGCCGACCAGGGCCAGGAACTCGCGCCGAGCGATCAGCGGACGCCGGAAGCGCTCGCGGCATACCAGAAGGCCGAGATCGCCAAATGGTGGCCGGTCATCAAAGGCGCCGGGATCAAGGCCCAGTAGCGGCATCTACGTTTCCCGGATGCGGTGCAGCGCGTGAGCGGTGCACTGCTGATCCGGGACCTTCACAGACTCGGAGCTTTTACGATCCCGGGTCTGCGGCGCACCACTTCGTGCTGCGCCGCAGACCCGGGAAGCGATTTGGAGGAAACTTGATCCGATTGCCTACGGCGCCCGTTCGCGCCGCTGGCGCAGCAAGCCTTCCTGCGCCACCGAGGCGACCAGCGTGCCGTCGGCTGAGAAGATCAGACCGCGCGACAAGCCGAGCGCGCCGGAGAGGTTCGGGCTGTCCTGGGCGTAGAGCAGCCACTGGTCGGCGCGGAACGGCCGATGGAACCACAGCGCATGGTCGAGGCTTGCCGCCATGATGTTGTTATCGAACAGGCTGCGCCCATGCGCGATCAAGGCGGCATCGAGCAGCATCATGTCGGAGGCATAGGCGAGGACACATTGGTGGATGGCGGGTTCGTCGGGCAGCGGTCCGGTGGCGCGGATCCAGACGTGGAAGCGGCCCTCCTCCGATTTCTCGCCGAGATAACGGCGGTACTCGACGGGACGCAATTCGATCGGCCGCTCGCGCTCGTAATAGCGGCGCACCGGTTCGGGCATCGCCGGCAGGATGAGTTCCTTGATTTCGGCTTCGGTGTGCAGCGCGTCGGGTTTCGGCACGTCGGGCATCTTGAACTGATGCGACAGGCCTTGTTCGATGAGATGGAACGACACCGCCATGGTGAAGATGGCATGACCGTGCTGGATCGCGACCACCCGCCGCGTGGTAAAACTCTTGCCGTCGCGGATGCGGTCGACCTCGTAGATGATCGGCACTTTGGGGTCGCCGCCGAGCAGGAAATAAGCGTGCAGAGAATGCGGCGGACGGCTCGCCACGTCGTCGACGGTGCGGCAGGCCGCAACCAGAGCCTGGCCGATGACTTGGCCGCCGAACACCCGCTGCCAGCGCGATTGCGGCGAGCGCCCGCGGAACAGATTCACTTCCAGCACCTCGAGATCGAGGGTTTCGATCAGCTCTTGCACGGCGGAAGCCATCGCGTCTTCCCTCGATTCGCTTTCCGGTCGCACCACATTCGCGGGTCTTTCCTTGCATACGGGATCGACGGCCGGGTCAAGGGCCGCCGCGGCACGATTGCGTGGTAGGATGAGATGCCGCTGAGGGAGGCTTGCGGGTTGCGGCTGACGGGAACGGGTATGGCAAAGAGTAATGCCGACGTGCTGATTGCAGGCGGGGGTTTTACCGGGCTGACGCTCGCCATTGCGCTGCGCCAAGCGTTGGGGAGCGGATTTGCCGTCGCCGTCGCCGATCCGGCGCTCGGCACGAGCCACGCCAGCGACGAGCGCGCCTCTGCAATCGTTGCCGCGGCGCGGCGTTTGTTTGAGGCGCTCGGCGTCTGGCAGAACGTGGCCGGCGAGGCGCAGCCAATCCTCGATATGACCGTCACCGACAGCCGGCTCGACGACGCGGTGCGCCCGGTCTTTCTCACCTTCGAGGGCGACATCGAGCCGGGCGAACCGTTCGCCCATATGATCGACAACCGGCGCCTGATCGACGCGCTGGAGGTCAAAGCGAGGGAAGTCGGAGTTGAACTAAAACCACAGGCGGTCGCGAAATTTTCAGCCGGCGCGGCGGACTGCCTCGATGCCGAACTCGCCAACGGCACTTCCGTCCCGACCCGCCTCCTCGTCGCGGCCGACGGCGCCCGCTCGACCATCCGCCAAGCCGCCGGGATCGCCACGCACGGCTGGACTTACGGCCAATCGGCGATCGTGATCAATGTCGAGCACGAACGCGATCATGGCGGGCGCGCCGAGGAGCACTTCCTTCCCGCCGGCCCGTTCGCGATCCTGCCGCTCAAGGGCCGCCGCTCGTCGATCGTGTGGGCGGAACGGACCGGCGAAGCCGAACGCATCATGGCGTTGCCGGACGATGCCTTCCTCGCCGAACTCGAACATCGCTTCAAGCTCCATCTCGGCGCGCTCCGCGTCATCGGCGCCCGGCGCATGCATCCGCTCGGCTTCTTCGTCGCGCGCTCGTTCATTGCCGATCGCGTCGCCTTGGTCGGCGACGCCGCTCATGTCATTCATCCGATCGCGGGCCAGGGGCTCAACATGGGATTAAAGGACGTTGCCGCCCTGGCCGAGGTGGTCGTCGATGCCGCCCGGCTCGGACTCGATCCCGGATCGGCAAGCGTGCTCGAGCGCTATCAGCGCTGGCGGCGGTTCGACACCATGGCGATGGGTTTTGCCACCGACGGCCTCAACCGGCTGTTCTCAAACCGTTCGGACCTGCTGCGGTTTTTCCGCGATGTCGGTCTCGGTCTGGTCGACCGCGCGCCCATGCTGAAGCGGCTTTTCATCCGCGAAGCCGCCGGTCTCACCGGCGAAGTGCCCAAGCTGCTGCGCGGCGAAGCGCTTTAGAGCATGATTCCCGAAAAGCCATTCGACCACATCGCAGTCATCGGCGCCGGCGCGTGGGGAACGGCGCTGGCGCTGACCTCCGCGCGCGCCGGGCGGGCTGTCACTTTGTGGGAGCACGACAGAGCCAATTCAGAACAGATCGCGGCCAGGCGCGAAAGCCTGTTTCTGCCCGGCGTGCGCATCGACGACCGGATCGCGCTCGCGCGCGACCTCGCTGACGCCGCGCGCGCCGATGCAATTCTCCTGGTCGTGCCGGCGCAAGCCGTGCGCGGTGCCGCGACGGCTTTGGCGTCTTCGCTGCCGGTGCACACGCCGCTGATCGTCTGCGCCAAGGGCATCGAACACGGCACCAAAAAATTCATGACTGAGGTGATCGGTGAGTTTGTACCGCATGCAATCCCGGCGATCCTGTCCGGACCGAGCTTTGCCGTCGACGTGGCACGCGGCATGCCGACGGCGGTGACGCTCGCCGCGCACGACGGCGGGCTCGCCGCCGCTTTGGCGCAGGCGATCGGTTCGGCAAGCTTTCGGCCGTACCATTCAACCGACGTGCGCGGCGTCGAGATCGGCGGCGCGGCCAAGAACGTGCTCGCCATCGCCGCCGGCATCGTCGCCGGCCGCGGTCTCGGCGCCAGCGCCGCAGCAGCGCTCACGACGCGCGGCTTCGCCGAACTGGCGCGCTTCGGGCGGGCCTATGGCGCCAGGCCCGAGACCATGACGGGTCTGTCCGGACTCGGCGATCTCATTCTGACTTGCTCAAGCCCGCAGTCGCGCAACTACACATTCGGCGTTCATCTCGGCCGCGGCGAAAGGCCCGGAGCGATCCGCTCGGGCCTCGCCGAAGGCGTCTTTACCGCGCCGGTGCTTCTTGAAATGGCGCGCGACCGCGCGGTCGACATGCCGATCTCGGCCGCGGTGGCCGCTGTGTTGAGCGAGACAATGAGCGTGGACGCCGCAATCGAATCGCTGTTGACCCGGCCGTTCAAGGCGGAGGAATGATCATGGCCTATTGGCTTTTGAAAACCGAGCCAGAGACATTTTCGTGGAACGATCAGATCAAGAGAGGCGCCAAAGGCGAGCCGTGGAGCGGCGTGCGCAATCATCAAGCCAAGAACAATTTGATGAAGATGAAAAACGGCGAGCGCGCCTTCTTCTATCACTCGGGCGAGAGCCGTGAGATCGTCGGCATCGTCGAAGTGATCCGCGGGCCTTATCCGGACCCGACCGCAAAACCGGGCGAACCTTGGGTCGCGGTCGATGTCAAGGCGATCGAGCCGCTGGCAAAGCCGGTGACGCTCGCCGCGGCCAAGACGGAGCCGCGGCTTGAGCAAATGGTGCTGGTCAACAACACGCGGCTGTCGGTGCAGCCGGTGAGCGACGGAGAATGGAAGCTCATCTGCAAGATGGGAGGCGTGAAGGCTTAAGAACTCAGTGCCTAAAATGCCGCGTGCCGGTAAAGACCATGGCGACGCCGTGTTCGTCGGCGGCCTTGATCACTTCGTCGTCGCGCACCGAGCCACCCGGCTGAATGACCGCCGTGGCGCCGGCCTCGATGGCGACAAGGAGACCGTCGGCGAACGGAAAGAAGGCGTCGGAGGCGACGACCGAACCTTTGGTCGCGGGTTCCGCGGCACCGGCGGCAAGCGCGGCGTCGGCGGCCTTGCGCGCGGCGATGCGCGCGGAATCGACCCGGCTCATCTGTCCGGCGCCGATGCCGATTGTGGCCAAATCCTTGGCATAGACGATGGCGTTGGATTTGACATGCTTGGCGACGCGGAAGGCAAAGCGCAAATCGCGCAGCTCGGCGTTGGTCGGCGCGCGCCTGGCCACCGGCTTCAACTCCATGTCATCGACCACGGCGTTGTCGCGCGACTGCACCAGGAGCCCGCCGGCCACGGTTTTCGCCGTCAGGCCAGGCGCGCGCGGATCGGGCAAGCCACCGGCGAGCAGAAGCCGCAGGTTTTTCTTGGCCGCGACGATGGCGATGGCTTCCTCGCTGGCGTCCGGCGCGATAATGACCTCGGTGAAGATTTCGGTAATCGCGCGCGCCGCTTCGGCATCGAGCCTGCGGTTGAGCGCGACGACGCCGCCGAACGCGGACAGCGGATCGCAGGCGAGCGCCTTGCGATAAGAGTTCGACGAGGCTCGTCCCCTCGGCGACGCCGCACGGATTGGCGTGTTTGATGATGGCGCAGGCCGCGCCGCGTGCCGGATCGAACTCGGCGACGCATTCGTAAGCCGCGTCGGTGTCGTTGATGTTGTTGTAGGAGAGCTGCTTGCCCTGCACCTGCCGCGCGGTGGCGACGCCGAAACGCGCATCCGGCGTGCGATAGAACGCCGCCGACTGGTGCGGGTTCTCGCCGTAGCGCAGCTTCTCGATCAAGTGGCCGCCGAAGGCGCGATAGTCCGGCGCAAGCTCGCCCAATTCGCGGGCGAACCAGTTGGCGATCGCAGCATCGTAGGCGGCGGTGCGGGCAAAGGCCTTGGCGGCGAGCCGGCGGCGCAGCGCGAGCGTCGTCATGCCGTCATGGCGGGCAAATTCCTCAAGCAGCAGCGCGTAATCGCCGGCATCCACCAGCACCGCGACATCTTCGTGGTTCTTGGCGGCGGCGCGGATCATGGCCGGGCCGCCGATGTCGATGTTCTCGATGCAGCTTGCGAAGTCGCCGCCGCGCGCCACGGTCTCCTCGAAGGGATAGAGGTTGACGACGAGAACGTCGATCGGACGAATATGGTGTGCGCGCATCGCCTCGACATGTTCAGGGTTGCCGCGCACCGCGAGCAAGCCGCCATGAACGGCCGGATGCAGCGTTTTGACCCTGCCGCCCATCATCTCGGGAACACCGGTCAGCTCGCCGACATCGAGCACCTTCAAGCCGGCGTCGCTCAGCGCCTTGCCCGTGCCGCCGGTCGAGACCAGCTCGATGCCGTAGCGCAGGAGCGTAGCGGCAAAGTCGACCAGTCCCGATTTGTCGGAAACGGAGATCAGGGCGCGGCTGGCGCGGCGAAGATGTTCGGTCATGCCCTTAGCCTGTCGCGCTCCGCGAAGGCGGAGCGCCCGGTCTTTACGCCGCATCACGCCGTGCGGCCGAGATTTGCGATTACTTCTGTGATTACACGCTCGTCCGGTCAAGCTGCCGCAGCATGTAAGCGCCGCCGGCATCACAGCGGCAGCTTCGGTTCCTCCTCGCGGGTGCGGCGCCCGCCGGTCTTGACCAGCGTCGGCGGACCCGCCTGCTGCAGGCTCCAGGCGACGTTCGGGGTATGCCGCGCATAGCCGTGGATGACGAGCTGGCTGGTTCGCCTCGCGCCGTCGGCGGAGGCGAGATAGACGCTGTCCTCGATTTCGACGCGGCCCTCGCCGCTCGTGAACGTCCACACTTCCTTATTGGGCGCGACCAGCATGGCACCGTGGCCCTCGCTGAGCCGGGTCGCCTTGATCGAGGGGTGCAGATGGAAGCGTATGGCGAATTTGTCGCGCGCCGCGTGCTGCTGCAGCCGTCCGTCAACGGCGAGAAAGGAATCCTCGCCGTCGAGCCGCGTCCCATCGGCAGATAGCACCAGCTTGCGCTCGTGCAGGACGCCGTAGCGTTCGGCGTAGCCGTCATGGGTTGCGCGCAACACCAGGGCTTCCGCGCTGTCCTCGCGCGTGACCGCCACCTGACTGGGGCCGCCCAGCATCGGCGCACCGCCGAGCACGCGCCGAATGGTCGGCGAGGTGACGACGCGCGCCGAAGACGTGTTGTTGAAGCTGGCCGTGGAATGCGCCGCCGTGGCCCGCGCCAATTGCCGCCAATCGTCACGCCCCGTCGGCGGCATGCCGCAATTGACGATGAGCGCGTTCTGCTTCGGCGTGGAGAATTCGAACGATAGGCAACCGGCATGCGCATCCAAGCTCAGGTCGAGCGGCGGCACGCGGCCGACATCGACGATCAACACGGCGCCGCCGGCCTCAAGCCGCTGATATCCAGAATGCGGCGCGTTCGACAGCGGCGCGCCGCGGTTGTCGTCATAGGCCAACAGCGTCAACAACAGATCGGCCGGCGTCACGCCCATGCCGTTGAAGCGCGCGAAGCTGCCGTCGGAATGACGAAAAAACCGCAGCATCGGCATCATGCGGTCGAGGGCATTGAGCAGCGCCTGCGGCGGCGCGATGTTGCGCGCGGCATAGACCCGGCGCAACGGCAACAATTCCAGCAGCAATTCGATGATGGCGCCCGGATCACGGCCGACATGGCCGCCGTCGGGCAGGACTTGCCGGTTGAGTTCCTGGGCCAGCCACTCGCCTGCCGACTCGATGCGACGCGATTCGCTGGCGATGCAGAGCGCGGCCTCGGTCAGCGCCGCGATGGCGACGAGGTAGGCGACGCCGGGCCGAGCGTCGGCGGCGGTGTGGCGCAGGTAGCGCACTTGGCGCACCAGGCTGCGCAGGAAGCGCCGATAGAAGCGGATGTCCGCGTCCGACAACAACAGAGTGGCCTGCGACAACCAGGAGATAATGCGCCGTGACAGCACGTCCGGCCGCCACGCGAGCGCGTGCCAGGAGCCCTGCAGCGCAATCCATTCGTCCACCAGTGCCCTGCCGTTGGCGCGCGTGATCGCCGATTCGGCCGCACGCAGATGGCGCAGCCAGCCAAAGCCCAATAGCGCCCGCGCCCATTCCTCCGATGGCGGCCCCATCTCGAAAACCGAGCGGCCGTCGCAGACCACGACCTTGCCGGCGAAAGCGAATCGGCCGGAATAGATTTCGGCGGCGAGGATCGAATCGCTGGTGCGCAAATCCTGCGGCGCCATCAAGAGCCGGTCGCTGCGGAACGATATCAACGGCCAGCGCAGCAGCGGATGGCCGGTAATGCGCCCGGCAAGCTGGCGCAGGCTGCCGCGCAGCAACAGCCAGGACAGCTTGGTGTGATTGCCAAGTGCAGCTCGCGCCATCGCGGCGCCCACCCTTTCCGCGCACCTGCGCCCGCGTCAGCACCACCATAGTGAAGCCGGCGCAGGCGGCCAATGCCGCACCATTCGGCTGATCCGCCTACAGCTTTTCGAGCCGCGCGGCGTAAAACCCGTCGATGCCGGCAAACCGGCAATCCGCATCGGGAAGATGGCAGGGCAGCGTGCGCAGGTCGCCGTCTTTGCTGATGAACTCGGCGCGGCCGGACAGCTCGCTGGCGGCGATCGGCAGCCTGCGCAGGCCGGGATCGCGCGCGAGCAAATCCGCCACGACTGTCTCGTTCTCCTCCGGCTCAAGCGAGCAAGTGCAATAGATCAGCGTGCCGCCGCGCCGCGTGAGCGCGAGGGCGCGCTCGATCAATCGGCGTTGCAGACTTGCAAGCGCTGCAATGTCCGCTTCGCTTTTGAGCCACGGCACGTCGGGATGACGGCGGATGGTGCCGGTCGACGAGCACGGCGCATCGAGCAGCACAGCATCGAATGGCTCGGCGTCGAAAGTCGCCACATCAGCGCAGACAAGGTCGGCCTGCAGCGACAAGCGGGCAAGATTGTCGCGCAGACGCTCAAGGCGCGCTGGCGCCCGATCGACCGCGGTGACCGCGGCGCCGGCCGCCGCAAGCTGCGCGGTCTTGCCGCCCGGTGCGGCGCACAGATCGGCGACGCGCCGGCCGCGAAGTTCGCCAAACAGCCGCGCCGGCAGCGCCGCGGCGGCGTCCTGAACCCACCAGGAGCCTTCGGCAAAACCCGCCAGCGCCGTCACCACGCCGTGAGCGATCAGCCGCACGCTGCCGGTCGGCAGCACGCGGCCGCCGAGCCGCACCGCCCAGGCGTCGGGACCGCTTTTGACCGTCAAGTCGAGCGCCGGCTCATGGCTGTTGGCGGCGGCGATGGCGCGGGCAGTCGCCTCGCCATGGTTTGTAATCCAACGCTCAAGCAGCCAACCGGGCGTGTCGAGCATGATCGGGTCGAGTTCTGCAAGCCGCTTAGCGCCTTCGCGGGCAACGCGCCGCAGCACGGCATTGACGAGGCCCGCATAGCGAGCGGCACGCCGGTCCGCTTGGACCAGGCGCACTGCGAGATCGACTGCGGCATGATCCGGCACGTCGAGAAAAAGGATTTGCGCCGCACCGACGAGCAGCGCCGTCTCGACCCGCGGCGCCTGCGCCGGCAGCCCGCGCTCGACGAACAGCGTGATGAGATGGCGCAGCGTTCCGAGCCGCCGCAGCACCGTCGCGGTGAGCGCGCGCGTGAGCGCGCGGTCGCGATCGGCGAGCGCGGCAAAGCCGGCCGCGTCTCGGTTGGCGGCGTCGAACAGCTCGTCGAGCGGTCGGCGGCGGCGCAACACGCCATCGACGAAGTCGGCGGCGATGCGGCGGACCGCAAAGCCGGGCACCTCGCCAGCAGCGCGAGGGGCCACACGCTCGCGCGCGGCGTTCATCAAACTTCTCCTTGCAGCGGGGGCACGGCTACGCCAGATCAGGCGCCATGCCAACCGATGAGCCAACTGGCGACCCGCCGTCAAAATCCCGAGCGCCGCGGGCGGGCGAAAAAGGCCACGCCGAGAAGCGGCCTTTGCCGCCGGCCGCCGAGCGTGCGCTGGCCGAGGCCGCAGCCCGCCTTGCCGAGCGTAATCGCGTTCGCAACGAGCCGCTGAAAGAAGTCGGCGGCCCCGGCGGCCCGGAGCCGACCCGCTACGGCGACTGGGAGATCAACGGTCTCGCCTCGGATTTCTAAGCCGCGCGGTTGTGAGGATGGGTAGGCCATCCACACCAATACAGCGGAAGGCTACTTCCGAATCTGCAAGCGCGCTATGCGTGGCGTCTACCGCGCTCGGCTTCAGCAACATAGACCGCACTGTCGCGGCCTGCGCGTCGGGGTCAGTAGCGGTTCGAACTGCCGTGCCCAAAATGAATCCACGACCGAAGCGAATCGGCTAGATAAGTTGTGGCTTGAATGTCAACGGCGAGACCCCGGCCTCGCCGTTGACGAAACCCCGCGATGGAATCCGCGCCGCGCGGGCACAGAATTACCGGCGCGATTTTCGTCGTCTAAAGCATGTTTCGGCGGCATGGAATCGGAGGCTCGTCATGGCCGGGCCTGTCCCGGCCATCCACACATTGCAGCACGCACGCAAGACGTGGATGCGCGGGAAAAGCCCGCGCATGACGGTGGTGAAATGTGAGCGGAATCTGATCTAGGCGGATTCTATTGTCGCTGCGGCGCTTCCAGATGCAATGAGCCGACTGCCATGGGCAAACTTGGAAGGATAACACTTACGGGAAAGTCAAAACACAAATATAGCTTCAATGTCTATCCGCGCAGCGACCTATTCATGGCAATCGGCGCGGTATATTTTCTGACTCATCGCAGAGAAGAGAAGGATGGCACCGGACGGCACACTTTCATTTATGTTGGAGAAACTGAAGACTTATCCGAACGCCCCCTCAATCATCAGCGAAAGAAATGCTTCGATCAGCACGATGCAAATTGCGTCTTGATATACGCCGAGAGCGGCAGGGAACGTCGTCTTGAAATCGAGGCCGACCTTAGGAAGGCGTATAATCCGCCATGCAACCGGCACTAGGTTCCTGCAACATCTCGATTTGATCCTTTTCAAGGATTTATTCCCGCCGTAACGCTTTAGAGGATAGGCGTTTCCGGATGACTTCGAGCGACTTTGCCAAACTATTGAAATCATCAGCATCAATGCCTCATTGACTAAAGTCCGTAATTATGAATATAATCCTGCATGCAAAGATTGCTTCCTTCGCCTCTGCAATCGTAACGAGCAGGGCGCATGAGGTACCACCTGCTTTGGACGGGCTCGCGAATCCGGCGCCCTGGCGGAGCGTTCGTGGCTGGGATCGGTCTCTTCACGCTGGGCATTGCGATCGGCACAGTTGCGAGGCCGGTGCTGACCAAACCCGCAGGGGCATCGGTTGCGCTCGCTGCGGCCGCGACCACCGAGCCGTTGCAAAGTTCCGCTCCGCTGGCGCGGCGGCTCGATCGCGCCATCGTCTATCCCGCCGAGCTGCTGCGCGTGATCGACGGCGACACGTTCGAAGCGCGGGTGAGGGTGTGGCCGGGACTCGACGTTGACACCAAGGTGCGGCTGCGCGACATCGACGCCGCCGAACTGCACGCGCGCTGCGCCGATGAACTCGCCAAGGCGCAAGCCGCACGCGCCGCGCTCGCAAGCCTGCTCGCCGATGGCGCGATAGCGGTGTCGAATGTCGGCATCGACAAATATGGCGGGCGCGTCGACGCTGCGGTGTCGACTCGCACGACGGCCGATGTTTCGGCCGCCATGCTCAACGGCGGCTGGGCGCGCCGGTACGCGGGTGGCCGGCGCGGCAGCTGGTGCGGGTGAGTCAGAAGTCGGAAATCGGAAGCCGGAAGTCAGAAATCGGAAGTCTGAAGTCGGAAATCAGAAATCCGAAGCACCCGGCATCGCTCGGTTAGACGAATTGTCTTCGTCATCCGGCTCCTATTCTGACTTCAGACTTCCGATTTCCGATTTCCGGCTTCCGGCTTCCGTCACCTCGTGACAACCACCGTGGCGCCGATGCCGACCCGGTTGTAGAGATCGGTGATGTCGGCATTGAACATGCGGATGCAGCCATGCGAGACGAAGCCGCCGATCAGGTTCGGCTGGTTGGTGCCGTGGATGGCGTATTGGCCGCCGCCGGAGAGCGTCATCGCCGCAACGCCCATTGGATTTTGCGGCGAACCGCCGGGGATCACCCGCGGCAGAGTGCGATAGTCGCGCCGGATCGAGGCCGGCGCCGACCAGGCCGGTTCGGTATATTTGCCGTCGATATAGACGGTGCCTGACCATTGCATGCCGTTGCGGCCGACGCCCACCGGATAGCTGATCGCCTCGCCGTTGCCGAGCATCAGATACAACCGCCGTTGACTTTGCCGCACCACGATGGTGCCCGCGGGGTAGCTGTCGCGGACTGTGACCAGTTCGCCGCGGGCGAGTGCCGTGCACGGCGCCAACGCGAACGAGCCGGCGATCACCGCGAGCGCGCCCGTCAGCAGGACTTTTCCTCGCATGATCGAAAACCCCGCCACGATGCCGCCCCACCGGCCCGCGGACCGCTCCGCGCGGCCACGCGGAACGCATCATAGTTAGAAGCACGCGGGGGTTCAGCAGCGCGGCGGGAACAGGGTAAAGTTTGCGCTAATTTTTCGGCAAGGCGGTCTGGGTTTGCGCCACCGTCTAGGGAAATAGCGCGCTCAGCCGCTCACGCGCTCTCCTTGCTGCGGTTCTGCCGGTTATTGACGAGATCATCGACCACGGCGGGATCGGCGAGCGTCGAGGTGTCGCCGAGATTGCCGAACTCGTCCTCGGCGATCTTGCGCAGGATTCGGCGCATGATCTTGCCCGAGCGCGTCTTCGGCAGATTGGGCGCGAACTGGATGAGGTCGGGCGAGGCGATCGCGCTGATTTCCTTGCGTACCCACTGTACCAGCTCCGTGCGCAAATTCTCGGTGGGTTGCTCGCCGGCCATCAGGGTCACATAGGCATAGATGCCCTGCCCCTTGATGTTGTGCGGATAGCCGACCACCGCGGCTTCCGACACTTTCGGGTGCGCCACCAGAGCCGATTCGACCTCGGCGGTGCCGAGCCGATGGCCGGCGACGTTGATCACGTCGTCGACACGGCCGGTGATCCAGTAATAGCCGTCTTGGTCGCGACGGCAGCCGTCGCCGGTAAAATATTTGCCGGGATAGGCGGAAAAGTAGGTCTCGACGAAGCGCTGATGGTCGCCATAGACGGTACGCATCATGCCGGGCCAGGAATCGGCGATGCAGAGATTGCCGCTCGCGGCGCCCTCCTGCACTTTGCCTTCGCCATCGACAATTTGCGGAATGATGCCGAAGAACGGCCGCGTCGCCGAGCCGGGCTTGAGCCGCGTCGCGCCCGGCAGCGGCGTGATCAGGATGCCGCCGGTCTCGGTCTGCCACCAGGTATCGACGATCGGGCAGCGGCCGTCGCCGACCACACGGTGGTACCATTCCCAGGCTTCGGGATTGATCGGTTCGCCGACGGTGCCAAGGAGCCGCAACGAGGCGCGCGAGGTCTTCTTCACCGGCGCATCGCCGGCCTGCATCAGCGCACGGATCGCGGTCGGCGCGGTGTAGAAAATTTTGACCTTGTGCTTGTCCACCACGTCCCAGAAGCGCGACACGCTCGGATAATTCGGCACGCCTTCGAACATCAAGGTGGTGGCGCCGTTGGCGAGCGGCCCGTAGACGATGTAGCTGTGGCCGGTGACCCAGCCGACATCGGCCGTGCACCAATAGATGTCGCCGTCGTGATAGTCGAACACGTATTGGTGGGTCATCGCGGCATAGACCAGATAACCGCCGGTTGTGTGCAGCACGCCCTTCGGTTTACCGGTCGAGCCCGATGTATAAAGGATGAACAGCGGGTCCTCCGCGTTCATGTGCTCGCAGGGGCAATCCGCGGTGACCACTTCCTTGGCCTCGTGGTACCAGACGTCGCGCACCGGATCCATGTCGACCGGCGCCCCGGTGCGCTTGACGACGACAACGAAATCGACGCCGCCGGCTTTGGCGATGGCGGCATCGGTATTGGCCTTCAGCGGCACCTTGCGGCCGCCGCGCAAGCCTTCATCAGCGGTGATGACGACGTTCGACTTGCAATCCTCGATGCGGCCGGCAAGCGAATCCGGCGAGAAGCCGCCGAACACCACGGAATGAATCGCGCCGATCCGCGCGCAGGCCAGAATCGCATAGGCCGCTTCCGGGATCATCGGCATGTAGATGGTGACGCGATCGCCTTTCTTGACGTTGCGGTTGCGCAGGATGTTGGCGAAGCGGCAGACCTCGTCGTGCAGCTCCCGGTAGCTGATGTGTTTTGATTCCCTGGGGTCGTCGCCTTCCCAGATGATCGCGGTCTGATGCCCGCGGCTGTGCAGGTGGCGATCGATGCAATTATAGGCGGCATTGGTGACGCCGTCTTCGAACCATTTGATCGAAACATGGTGCGGGTCGAAGGACGTGTTCTTGACCTTGGTGAAATGCTTCATCCAATGAATGCGCTTGGCCTCGTCGGCCCAGAACGCATCCGGGTCATCGATCGAGGCCGCATACATGTCCCGGTATTTGGCGTCGTCGATATAGGCGCGTTTCGCCCACTCCGCCGGAACGTCGTAAATCTTCTCGCTCATCGCGCTCCTCCGTCACACCGTCTATTGTTTGAGCATGATCTTTCCCGAAAACGGGTACCCTCCCCCGCATCAAGTCCGAGGCCAGGCGTTTTCGGGATCATGCTCTAACGCCTTCATTGCGCTGGCCAACTTGTCGGGAGCCATTATGCGCCGGGGACCGCGAAGCCGACAAGATCGCGGCAATCATCCGTTTGTCGCAGTGCTGAATTCCCCCGCCGCGAGACGCCGTTGTATAGTCCGGCCGTCAGGATGGAGCATGCCGTGCGCTACGCGACCATTGCCGCACTTGCCGCTGCCGCCTTTTTCGCCATCAGCCCGCTGCGAGCACAGACACCGCCGGCATCCGCGGCGCCGCCAGCCGAAAATCTCGCCGCTGCGCGCGAGCTGGTTTCGGTCATGAAGGCGACCGACCAGTTCAAAGCGCTGCTGCCGACCATCTTTGAGAATCTCAAGCCGATCTTCGTCCAGGGCCGTCCGGAAACCGCGAAGGACTACGACGCCATCACGCCGATCATCATGGCCAGCGCGTTGAAACGTTTGGACCTGTTCGCCGACAAGCTCGCCGGCGTCTATGCCGGCAATTTCAGCGTCAACGAGTTGCACGACCTCACCGCGTTCTACCGCAGTCCGACCGGCCAAAAGCTGATCGAGCGGCAGCCCGTCCTGGCCCGCGCCAGCGTGGCCGTCGCTCAAGAGTTCGCCCACTCGCTCGTGATCGATATCAGGGCGGAGATCGGCGACGAACTGCGCAAACGCGAACAGACGAAATAATCCTGGCGCCGCCGCTGCGGCTGCTGCAGCGGCTTACGACTGGGCGTAATTGAGAACCGTGATTGTGCGGAACGACGCCCCGCGGCACTGGGCGGGCACTCACACCGAGCCGGTGATCCACTGTTCGAGCTTCTGCTTGGGGGCAGCGCCGATCTGACGGGAAGCGAGTTGGCCGCCCTTGAACAGCATCAGCGTCGGTATCGACATGATGCCGTATTTCGCCGCCGTACCAGGATTCTCGTCGACATTAAGCTTGACGATCTTGACCTTGCCGTCGAGCGACTTCGAAATTTCCTCGAGCGCCGGCGCGATCATCCGGCACGGCCCGCACCATTCCGCCCAGAAGTCGACCACTACCGGCGCGCTCGACTTGAGCACGTCCTGATCGAACGTTGCATCCGTCACCTTGTCGACCATGGGAACCCTCGCTGTTCTCGGAGAATCTGCGCGCCAGCGCAGGTGAACCTAGGAACCGGCCCTGTGGGCGTCAAGGGACCTGCACCGCAGAGTTACAGCCGCGCCTGAGGACTTCATCTAGCGCCGTCTGCATGGCAGCGGCAGGGATTTCCATCAGGCTCGGTCCTTCGGTAAAGACCAGCGCCGCGCGAACGGACTTGTCCGGATAAATGCGCGAAAGCACGACTTGGTACAGCGCCAGCTGGGCGACATAGGGTTTGACCTCTTCGAGCCGGGACGGAACGCGGCGGTCCGTCTTGTAGTCGGCGATCAGCACCGCATCGGCGGTGACGACCAGGCGGTCGACCTGTCCGGCAATAGGACGCAACGCGCCGAGCGCGTCCGCGATCCGCCCGACAATCGGCACTTCAGGTCGACTTCCTGGTGCAAACAGCCCGGCAAAGCGCGGATCGTCGAATATGGCGAGGACGCGGGCTGCGATCTGCGCCCGCTGCTCCGACGCAAAGCCCGCGGCAGCGTTGCCGAGATAACGCTCGGCGGCGTCCTTGCGGCGCTCGGGCGGAATATCGGGCAATGATTGCAGGAGCCGATGCACGATGCGGCCTTTCTCCAGCGCCTTCTGCCGATCCGCGGCGGAGACCGCATCGTTGGCGATGCGGCCGATCTCTTCCTCGAAAGCAGAAGACGGCGCGAGCGGCTGCGGCCGCTTCGGTTCGGGCGGAGCCGGGCGGCGCAGCCATTGCGGCGGCTCCGGCCGCGCCGTTGTGCCGGGCGGCGTCGCAGCCGGGCCGGGCTGCGGCAGCGGCCTCGACGCGGTCTTGCGGTAGCGCAGGACTTTGACGCCGTCGTCCGTTTCCTCGACCGTAAGCGGTTCGAGCGCGCCGCGGATCAGATCATACCAGCAGCCTTTGGGCCGCGCGCGCGAGCCGTCGGCGCCGCAGACGATCAGCCGATCGGCAGCGCGCGTCATGGCGACGTAGAGCAGCCGGCGATATTCGTCCTCAGCCTCGGTGCGCGCGGCGGTGCGCGCGGCAGCGACGCTTGCCACGTCGTCGCCCTGGCTTCCGGCCCAGATCATCGCGCCGGCGTCAAGCTGCAACAGCAGCGGCGGCCGCGGACCGGCAGGGCGTGTCATGGTGTCGGCCAGGATCACGATCGGCGCTTCCAGCCCCTTGGCGCCGTGTACCGTCATCACCCTCAGCTGGTCGCGCGCGATTTCCATGTCGCGCTTGACCTCGGCGCGAGCCTCGCGCAGCCAGGCCACGAAGCCCTGCAGCGACGGCGTCTGCCGGCGCTCGTAATCGAGCGCGAGATTGAGAAATTCGTCGAGAGCGTTGTTGGCTTCCGGACCGAGCCGCGCCAGGCAACGCCGCCGCGCGCCGCCGCCGAGGATTTCGGCAAAGAAGGCGAACGGCATCTTGCTGTGCGCGGCCACGGCGAGCCGATCGAGCTCCGCGGCGGCGACTGCGATTTTCGGATTCTCGGCGCCCCGCCGCATCAGCGCTTCACGCAGCGAGAGATCGCCGCGATCCCATGCGGCCGCGAACAGATCCTCGTCGGAAAAGCCGAACAGCGGCGAACGCAGCGTGCAGGCAAGCGCAAGATCGTCCTGCGGCAACAAAAGCGCATCGGCGAGCGCGAGAAGATCCATCACCGCGATGTGCCCGGTGAGCACCAGGCGGTCGGCACCCGCCACCTCCACGTTCTGGTTTTTCAGCGCGCGAATGATCGCTTCGAACAGCTCGCCGCGCTGACGTACCAGGATCAAAAAATCGCCGTAGCGCACGGCGTGGCGGTCGCGGCCAACCGGCAGCCTGCCGTCGACCATGCCCCGCACCTTGCGCGCGATCTTTCGCGCCAGCTTGACGCGCGGACTGGTCTCGCTGACCACATCGAACGGCGCGTCCCAGCCTTCGATCGTGGGCCGCTCGTCGGGCTCTTCCGGCTCCCATATCTCGACCAGGCTCGGCGGCGCATCGGGCAAGGCGAAGTGCGGCGGCATGCCGGCGCTGTCGGAACTGACGCTGGCCGCAATGTCTTTGAACACTTCGTCGACCGCGCCGAGCACACTGTCGCCGGATCGGAACGAGTGCTTGAACTCGCGGGCGACGAATTCCAGCCCGGCGCCCTGATGGGCCCGCTCGAAGTGACGCCGCATCTCGGCGAATTCGCGAGGCGCGGCATCCTGGAACGAATAGATCGATTGCTTCTCGTCGCCGACGGCGAAGATCGTGCGCAGGCCGGGCCGCGCGCCGGCGCCGGCGAAGAATTCGGCGGCCAGGCGGCGCACGATTTCCCATTGCTTCCTGCTGGTATCCTGCGCCTCGTCGATCAACAGATGATCGATGCCGCGATCGAGCTTGTAGTGCACCCAGCTCGCGCCGAAGTCACAGAGCAGCCGCAGACTGTTGTCGATCAGGTCGTCGTAATCGAGCAGGCCGCGGCGCTGTTTCTCGTTCGCGTAGCGTCTGATCACTTCGTAGGCGACGGTAAGGAGCGCAGCGCTGCGATCGCGGCAGGCGACGGCGCGGCGGCGTTCGAGCAGCGCGCATACCCGTTGTTGTTCCGCGTTCAGCCGTTCGCGAAGGCGATCATCCTTGATCGCCTTGGTGACGATGGATTGGCGCGGCTTGCCTTCGGTGTTGCAGAAGATCTCAAGATACTTGTCGACCTGCGCGGCGCCGGACAGCGAAGCGAGCGCGGCAAAGCGGCGCGATTGCTCGATATCGTTCTTCGAGCCCATCGCCAGCGTCGCCGCAATGACCGGCCATTCGCCAGGCGCAATTGGCGAGCCGGAAATAAACTCGGCATCGATGGTTTCGCTCTTATCGGTCGGATCGACGCCGAGCGCGGCCGACAGGCCGGCGATCGCCTCGTGCAGGCCACCGGCGCCGACGATCCAGCGGGTGATTGCATCGCACTGCCCGACGGCCTCGCGCACCACATCGCGGAAAGTCTGATCGGCGGCCGCGATCATGGCGGCGGCGAGCGCGCGGCCGAGCGCGCCGCCCGGATGCGCCGCGCCGTCGAGCAGCACGGCAAGCGTCAATTGTTCCAGGAGCTGGTTATGCTCAGCCTCGTCGAGCACGCTAAAGCGCGCGGCGACATTGGCCTCGAACGGGAATTGATGCAGCAATTGCGTGCAGAAGGCGTGGATGGTCTGCACCTTCAAGCCCCCCGGCGTCTCGAGCGCGCGCGCGAACAGTCGGCGCGCCAGGGCGCGGCGGACCGCATCGGGCGCGAGATGCGAACGCTCGGTTATCGCCGCATCGAGCGCCGCGTCGTCCAGCGTGGTCCAGTCGGCCAGCGTGTCGAAGACGCGCTTGGCCATGTTGGCCGCGCCCGCTTTGGTGAAGGTCAGACAAAGAATTTTTTCCGGCGGGACGCCGTTGAGCAGATGATTGACGACACGCTGCGCCAGAACGTGGGTCTTGCCCGATCCGGCGTTGGCGGCGACCCAGGCCGACACCTCCGGGTTGGAGACCTTGGTTTGAAGCCGCCGTACCGCGTCGGGAATGTTGTCGGCGGATCTCACGCGCCGCCCCCGCCGCTCTCGTCGAACGCGCCGCCGCTGCTCGACCATTCCTTGACGCGCGCGAGATGGTCGTATTCGCCGTAATGGGTGGCCCACATCGGATGGACCAGCGATCGGTATGGCTGGTTGTCGTCGTCGAACTTCCTGGCCACAGCTTCAAGTCTTTCGAGGGCGTGAGCGGCGTGGTCGTCCGGCGTGCCGTCCTTGAAATCGATTGCCTTGTATTCGCCAGGAGGCTCGCCGCCTTTGAGCGCGACATAAGCCAGGTCGGCGACGCTCATGGCGGCCGGAATTGGCGGATATCCGCCTGCGCGCAAAATCGCGGCTTCCAGAGTGAGTTGCGGGGCAAGCCCGGTGCGCACCTGCTTCTCGGACCGCACCGCGCCGGTCTTGTAGTCCAGAATGGTATAGCGGCCGGCGTCATCGCGTTCGATGCGATCGGCAACGCCGCTCAATCTGAAACTGCCCTCGGCAAGCTTGATGTCGATTGCGCCTTTGGTCTCGGCAGCGATGACGGTGACACCGGCGCGCCGCTCGCGTTCCCAGGTCGCAAACCAACGGGCAATGCGCAGAAAGCGCGGCCACCAGAAGGCGCGCGCCTCGGGAAAGTCCTCGAAAGCGACGAAATGCTTGCGTCCCATTTCGATGAGCGCGGTCTCAGGGTCGGGCGGCAGGCCCTCGCGGAACGTCTGCGTGAATTCGCCGATGGCGGCATGAACGAAGGTGCCGCGCTCGGCGGCGCCGGGCTCAGCGTCGATCGGATCGAGCGGGTTAAGCCGCAGGATGTGCTTGGCGTAGATCGTATAGGGATCGCGCAGCCAATGTTCGATCTCGGTCACCGACAGGCCCTTCGGCCTCGCCGCGCGTGGTGGCTTTGGCGCCGGCTGCGGCTCCGGCGCCACCGCTTCGGGGCGGTCGAGTTCGCGCCCCCAAGCGAGATATTTGTCGCCGCGAGCGGTGACGGCGCGCCAGCGCTCCCCGACGAGCGCCGCCAGCCGCTGAATGAAGCGCGACGGCGTGCTCGGCACGCCCTCGATCTTGGCAGCGCGCGTGAGAATCACTTCAGGCGCGCCGGCAAGCTGGGCGAAATCGTGTGCGGTAAGCCCGATGCGGCGCTCCGGTAAATCGAGGCCGAGGTTGAGCCGCATCGGCCGGCTGAGCCAGGCATCGCTGCGGCTCTCAGGCGGCCAGATGCCTTCGACCAGACCGCCAAGCACGACGCGGTCGCTCTCGGTGAGGCGTGCTTCGAGAAGCCCGAGAATGCGCACGCGCGGGCCGAGCTGCGGCGGCCGGCGCACCACGCGCCCGGCCAGCGCCACGCGAAACAAATCAGCATAATCGTCCGGCTCGACCAGTAATCCGCCGGCAGCTTCGCTCGTCGCCAGTTCGTCGAGAGCTTCGGCAAGTTTGGTCCCATCGGGACCGGCGAACGCGGCCGGCCCCCTCCCTACCCTCCCCCGCTCGCGGGGGAGGGTAGGGAGGGGGCACGACAGCGCCGCAAGCACCTCGCGGTGACGCGCGGCGACGTTGTTGAGCGTGTGCGACGCCGCGGTGAGGCTTTCCAGCGGCCTGAGCGCGGCGGCAAGCGCAGCGACGAGATTTTCGGCGGCCGAGAGCTCTTGGTCGCTCAGGCTCGCTCGCGGGTCGAACCGGTGCAGATCGTCTTTGCTCCGGCGCAGCGCGCCGAGCGCATGCGCAAGGCCCGCCGTACCGCGACTCGGCCGCGGCCCGCGCAGCACGGCGCGCTCCAGCGCAGCGACTGCGCGATGGCTTCCGCCAAGCCTTTCACCCTCAACCAGGCGAAAAAGCGGATGTTTGAGCAAAGCCAGCAGCTCAACCGGCGCCAGGCCCCCGAGGGCTGCTTCGGCCGCAAGACGTGCAAAAATCCCAGCCGGCGTGTCGGCGAGCGCGTCGCCGCTTAAATCCTCGGCCGCGATGTTCCAACGGCCGAGCGCCGCGAGGACGCGCCGGCCGAGCGCCCGGTCCGGCGTCACCAAAGCGGCGTTCTTGCCCTGCTCCAAAGCTTCGCGCAGCGCCACGGCGATGGCGAGCGCTTCCTCCTCGGCATCAGCGGCTTCAACCAGAGTCAAGGTCGCCAATGCCGTTTCGGCATGCACAACGAACGACGGATCGGCGGCGGTCTGACGCCATTTCTCCGTCGCCGCCGCCGGCCGCAGCGCCTCCGAGACCAGCCGTTCGCGGCCGCAAGGCGGCGCAAGGAATTCGACCGCGTCGCGGCCGATGCCGATCCGCGCCAACAGCGCCTGCATGGCAAATTGCGGATGGCTCGGCGCTCCCTCGGCAATCAGGTTCCACGACGGCTCGTCGAGATCGGTATCGAGGCCCGGCAGCACGACGGCGCCATGCGGCAGCCGCGCGATGGTCGCAATCAATGCGGCACTGGCCGGGATCGATCCGGTCGAGCCTGCCGCGATCACCGGGGCGTCGGTCTTGTGCACGAGCCGCGCCGCCTCTGCCTTGAGCAACGCATCGCGCCGCGCCGCCGGCTCCATGGAACCGCGATCGCGCAGCACGGCCGGCCAGGCGTCGCGCGCGATCTGCAGGAATCTCAGCGTGTGCTGCCAGTACTCGTCGAACTCATCCGGCACCAGGTCATCGAGCCGGTCCCACGACACATTGCGCATGGTCATGTCATCGATGAGGCGGGCGAGGTCGTCGGCAAGGGCACAGGCCGCTGCCGGCGTCTGCGCGACCAAGGGCGCGCCGCTCTTGCCGTGAAGTTCGGCCCAACTGGCCCATTTGGTGACGAGCTGTGTGAGCAGGAGCCGCCGTTCCAGGCTGCTGAGCGCCGGCGGCAGCGCCAACGCCTCCGCGGCGATGTCCGGCGACGCCGCTTCCGCGAACGCGATTTCATCCTCATCGATATCGCCGAGCGCGACGATGCGCGGCAGGATCGCCGCATCGCCTTTCAGGAACGTTCGAGGAAAGCATCGCGCGCCAGCCGGCAGGCGCGGCGCGTCGGCAGGTACAGCGTGACCGCAGCAAGCGCCAACGGGTCGGGGCCGAGCGCGAAGCCCAGCCGGCCGCTGGTCAATGCCTCGATTAGCGTCGGCAAAAACGGCGCCGACGCCGGAATGGTGAAGACGCGTGGGGTCATGGTGGAATTGCACCGGCTAGCTGATTCTCGGCCGTATTGTACTAGCTACTAACGACACTATCCTCCCACGCGAAGCGGGGGAGGGGGACCGCGCGAAGCGCGGTGGAGGGGGCCCTCGGCCTCAAAGCATCTCTGCCGCAATACGAACGATCGCGTCAGCCGCCTCATCAATTCCGCGTGTCAACTCGCCTGCAGCAATACGTATCACCGTCACGCCGCGCGCCGCCAACCAGGCATCGCGGCGGATGTCGCGTTGCGGCCGATCGCCCATGTCGTGACCGATCCCGTCAATCTCGATCGCGAGGCGCGCCTTCGCGCAATAGAAGTCAAGCACGTATGGTCCAATTGGATGTTGGCGCCGGAACACCGGCTGGCCCTGCCCGCGCCCGCGCAATCGACTCCATAGGGCCGCTTCCGGCACCGACAGTCTGCGCCGGAGCCGGCGGGCATTGTCGAGGGTCTTCTTCGGCGCTCTCATGATCGGAGAGTCAGAGACCCCCTCCACCGCGCTACGCGCGGTCCCCCTCCCCCGCTTCGCGGGGGCGGATGCAGCATATCTTAGCGCCGATGCGTGGTGACGGGACAAGCGGGTTGATGAGACAGGTTGATGAGAGCGCTAGCGATAGTCGCGATGCCGGACGGAAGACCGCGGCGTAGAATTTAGTAAGAAGTCGAGAGCTTATTCCTCCTCCGAGAAGTAATCCAAATCGACTTTCTTAACTTCGATATGGCCTGCTGCCGGTTTGGTTGACATCCGCCTAAGCGAATCCCGCCTTCATCTCGAACTCCACGGGACTTAGATATCCGAGCGTCGAGTGCCGGCGCTTCGGATTATAGAAGCATTCGATGTAGTCGAACACATCAGCCTTGGCTTGGTCGCGCGTCCGATATATTTTGCGTGCTGTGCGCTCGGTCTTCAGCGAGGAGAAGAAGCTCTCCATCGCCGCATTGTCCCAGACGTTGCCGGCACGGCTCATCGAGCAGATGACGCCATGATCGGCCATCAGCTTCTGGAACTGCTCGCTGGTGTACTGGCTGCCACGATCGGAGTGGTGCAGCAGCGCATCGGGCTTGCCGCGTCGCCAGATCGCCATCACCAGGGCATCGGTGACGAACTGGGCCGTCATCTCAGCACTCATCGACCAGCCGACCGCGCGTCGGGAGAACAGGTCAATGACTGCCGCCACATAGAGCCAACCTTCCGCTGTCCACACATCGGTGAAGTCGGCGATCCATTTGCGGTTGGGAGCGGGCGCTTCGAAGCTGCGGTTGAGCACGTTGGCAGCGACGGCGGCGACCTGCCGCTCACCCAGATCGGGCGGCAGTCGACGCCGTCGCGGACGGGCTTTGAGAGCCTGTAGCCGCATCAATCGCTCGATCCGATGCAGACCGCACGACACGCCTTCCGCCAGCATGTCGTGCCACACCCGTCTGGCGCCGTAGGTTCGATCGCTGGCGAGGAAGCTCGCACGAACCTTGGCACCGAGCTCTTCATCGCTCCGGCTGCGTTGACTGCGCGGTCGTGTCAGCCAGGCATAGAACCCACCCCGCGAGACACCGAGCGCCTCGCACAACCATCCCGCCGGCCAGATCCCCCGGTGCTTCGCAATGAATCCGAACTTCACGTCGATTCCTTCGCGAAGTAGGCCGCGGCTTTTTTTAGGATGTCGTGCTCAGCCTTCAGCTTGATCACTTCGCGCTTGAGCCGCGCGATCTCCAGCTGCTCGGGCTTCATCTGACCCGGGCCGGGGAATGCCTGCTGCGGATCGTCCGCAAATGCCGTCACCCAACCACGCAACTGGGACTGATGCACACCCAGGTCTTGCGAAGCTTGCGCATACGAGACGCCCCGCTCCTTAATCAGCCGCACCGCCTCAAGCTTGAACTCTCGCGTAAACTTCCGCCTCTCCATGATCCACCTCCGGATCCATCAAAACACCTAACTCGGTGTCTGCGGAACCGGCAGCAGGCCAGATAGATATTCGACCGCGTCGCGCACGCGATGCTCCTTTTCGTCCGCTGCAAACTTGAGCAGCGGCAACATCAATGTTTGATAATCCGGGACCGTCACTGCCGTTACCTTTGCAAGATGAGATTCAAACAAGTCCCCGCGGTGTCATTCAACCACTCTTTCTCTGCGCGAGACTCGCCCTGATTGTAGCGGACAATCCACTGCGTGCGAGCAGCATTCCGCGTCTGTGCCCAGCCGGGACGGCAGATGATGGTAGCGAACGCGAGGTGTACTTGCTGATGATTCTGTTCTGTCACCCGGAGGTGCTCGGCGCGAAGCGCCGAGCCTCGAAGCGCGACGGCCCCGGCGCTTCGGCCGCATCCTTCGAGGCCCGCGCTGCGCCCGGGCGCCTCAGAATGACGGTCAACGACGGCACTTATCAGATTCTAAAGCGTCGCTGCCAGCACCTTCTGCGCCGCCTCTACCGCCTCCGGGGTGCCGACATGCATCCACAGACCGTCAAGCCGCAGCCCGAACAGGCGTCCGCGCTCGCCGGCGCGGTCGAACAGCAGCGTGAGCGGGAAGGCACCGGCAGGCGCGTCGGCGAACAAAGCCGGCGACAGAATGGCCGCGCCGGCATAGACGAACGGCACCACCTCACGCTCGGCGCGCCGCTTCAGCCTTCCGTCGGGCAGCATGGCGTAATCGCCGCGGCCGGAATAGCCGACGCTGAAGGCGGTCGGCGCCAGCAGCAGCAAGGCATCCGTGCGCTCATCGTCGAACGCGTCGGCGAGCCGCGCCAGATTGGATTTGACGCCGTCGAGCCACAGCGTGTCGGAATTGATCAGAAAGAACGGAGCGTCACCGAGTTTCGGCAGCGCCTTGGCGATGCCGCCGCCGGTGCCGAGCAAAGCTGCGCGCTCATCGGAGATCACGATCTGCGGCTTGTTGCGCTCCGCCACATGGCGCTCGATCGCATCGGCCAGATAATGCACGTTGACGACGGCGCGCTCGACGCCCAATTCGGCCAAACGGTCGAGCGCATAATCGATCAGCGGCTTGGCGCCGACTTGCACCAGCGGCTTTGGCAGATTGCCGTGGTAGGGCCGCATGCGCGTGCCCAGGCCTGCGGCCAGCACAATCGCGGATTTCGGCATTTTCGGCGTCATTGCGGGTGCCGGCCCAGTCATCGCAACCTCTCCGATTTGCGCCGTACCTGCCATCACAGCCCTTTCGGCGCCGGCACGTTGGCGGCGTACCAGGCCTTGAGCTGAGCGAGCGCCGGATGCGCCAGCGAACGCTCCAGATACCGCCATACGCGCGGCATGTGGCGGAGATATTGCGGTTTGCCGTCGCGGCGGTCGAGCCGGGCGAAGATGCCGAGAATTTTGCTGGCGCGCTGCGTCGCGAGCGTCGCGTAAAGCTGCGCGAAATTGGCCGCGTCGAAATTCGCATTGTCGTTGTTGCGGCGCACGTAACGGCTCAGCAGCGTCACTTCGAGCGTTTCGGGAACGTCGACGCGCGCATCCTGCAACAGCGAGGCAACGTCGTAGGCGGCAGGGCCCATCACTGCGTCCTGGAAATCCAGAAGGCCGATGCGGGCGATGTCGCGGCGCTCGCGCAGCCACAACAGATTGGGCGAGTGGAAATCGCGCAACACCCAGGTCCGCGGCGCAACGATTGCGGGCGCGAGCGCCGCGCGCCACAGCAAGACGAACTCCACGCGCCGTGCATCGGAAACCGGCCTGCGAAGGCGGACCAGGTACCAGTCGAGCAGCAGCTCGGCCTCGATCAGCAAGGCCTCCATGTCGTAGTGCGGCAGGCGGTATTCGAGCTGAGGCGCCACCGGCAGCACGTCTGGCAACCGGCGCCGGTGCAGCGCGATCAGCACATCGATGGCGGCGTGATAGCGGCCCTCGGTCGGCGCCGGCGGATCGCCGCTGACGATGCGCTCGTCGCCGAGGTCCTCCATGATGATGAAGCCGTGCTCGGTGTCGGCGTGCAGGATCGCCGGCGCCGACAGCCCGCGCTCCCGCAAACCCGCGGCCAATGCTACGTAAGGGACCGTGTTCTCGGCGAGGTGGGCGACGGCGCTGTAGGGCTGGCCGTCGCGCACCGGCGGGCCGTCGGGATGCGGCGGCGAGTTCATGAAGATCATGGTGCGATCGTCGACGGTCAGGCGTTCGAAGATGCGAGTCGAAGCGTCGCCCTGCAGGCGCCGGCGCACCGCATTGCCGAAACCAGTTTCGTCGAAAAACGCCCGCAACTGCACCATCCGCTCGACGCGCGCGGCGAAAGCGCCATAGCCGGTGTAGCGGACGTTACGAACCGTGGCGCCAAGTTGCGGCGCCAGCGTGAAAGTAATGTCGAGCCGGCCGGGCGGCAGCAGGCCGGAGGCGCGGTCGGCCCATTCCATGAGCACCACGGTGTTTTCCGGCAGATCGTCGAAGCCAAGCTCGGCGAGTTCGGCGGCGCCCGCCAGCCGGAACAGGTCGGCATGCACGAGCGGAAAACGCGGCAGGTCGTAGCTCTGCAGCAGCGTGAAGGTCGGGCTCGGCACCTCGATCGTCGCGTCGCTGCCGAGATAGCGGATGAGCGCACGCGCAAAGGTCGTCTTGCCGGCACCAAGCGCGCCGGACAGGGTCACCAGATCGCCGGGTTCGAGCAGAGAGCCGATCTCGGCCGCGAAGCGGACGGTCGCCTGCTCGTTCGGCAAATTCGCAGTGAAGCTCGCGCCGCCAGCGCTGGTCAAAAGCATCGCGTGGCTCGGCTAACGGGTGGCTTGTTCGCGCATGACCCTTCCCCGAGCAGGGTTCCACTTTTCGAGATCGCGCGCTAGGCCGCCGTGCGCGCGGCCGCCGTCCCGGCTGGAAACGTGCAGGTCACCGTGGTCCCCTGCCCGACGACCGAGGCAATGGTGACCTTGCCGCCGTGCAGCTCGACGAACGAGCGCACCAGCGACAGCCCGATTCCGGGGCCGCGATGAGGTGAGCCGAGCGAATGGGTCTCGAACCAGTTGAAGACCTTCTCCAGCACGTCGGGCGGAATCCCGGGTCCCTTGTCGGTGACCAAGAACAGCACCTCGTCGGCGTGCCGCTCGGCCGAAAGCTTGATCGTTGCCCCGGCCGGGGAAAAGCTTACCGCATTGGCCAACAAGTTGAACAAGATTTGCCGCACGCGGCGGGCGTCAGCGACGAAGTTGCCGATGTCGGCTGCGACGCGGATATCGAGCGTAAGCCCGGCGCCGACCAGACGGTCCTGTACGCCCTCGGCCGCCTCCTGCATGGTCTGACGGATATCGACCATTCCCAGATTGAGCTGCATGCGCCCGGCGTCGATCGTGGCAAGATCGAGAATATTGTTGATCAGCGCCAACAGCGTGTTCGACGAGACCGTGATGTAATCGAGATATTCGCGCTGCTTCGGCGCCAGCGCGCCGGTCGCCGGGTCGCCGAGCAGGTGGACGAAGCCGATGATGTTGGTGAGCGGCGAGCGCAGCTCGTACGATACGTGGTGAACGAAATCGATCTTGATCCGGTCGGCGTCTTCCAGCGCCTCGTTGCGTTCACGCAATGCCCGCTCGACGTTGACCGAATCCGTCACGTCGTGGAACGTCACCAAAGTGGCGCCGTCGGGAAGCGGAACGGTGGTGCAATCGACCACGGAACCGTCGCGCCGCTCAAGCCGTCCGGCGATGGCTTTGCGGCTGTCGATGGCGGTCACCACCTCGCGCAATGACTGCCAGGTCGGATCATCGCCATGCAGCGGCCGGCACAAAGCCGTAATCGCCTCGATATGCGGCCGCTCGGCAAGCGCCGGGTCCGGCAAATTCCACATGCGCGCGAACGCGGCATTGTGCAGGCGCAGCCTGCCGTCGCTGGCGAACACGGCGACGCCCTCCGCCAGATTGTCAAGCGTCTCGCGCTGCACGCGGATCAGCTCTTCAAAGCGGCGTTCGAGATCGAGTCGCTCGGTAACGTCGTGGAACAGATAGGTGACGCCGCCGTCTGGATTGGGCGTGGTCACCACGCGCAAAGTGCGGCCGTCGGGCAGGTGCCAAGTGTGCTCCCTGGCCTCGATGGCGCGATAGGCTTCATAGAGCTGCGCCTTCCATTGCCGGAAGTCCGGCTGCTCCGGCAGCTTGCGGGCCGCCCGTAATTCTTCGAGCAAGGCCGAAATCGGTCGGCCCTTGATCGAGAGCGCCGGCATCGAGGTCCCAGAGCGCGCGATAGGCGGCATTGTAGAAGCTCAGCCGCTGATCGGCGTCGAACATGGCGACGCCGGTCGGCAGTTGGTCGAGGGTGCGGCGGTGGGCATCGACAAGGCGCGCCAATGCGCTGCGCATCTCTTCGGCTTCGGTGGCGTCAATGCCAATGCCGGCGCTACCGGTTTCGGTGCGGAAATCGAGCACATCGAAACTGCGCCTCGCGCCGGCGACGATGGCGGGCAAGCGGCCCGCATAAGAGCCGCTGGCGGCGCGCGCCTGAGCGATAGCCTCGCGCGCGGCACTGTCGAGCAATTCTTGGCGGCGTTCGACGGCATCGGCCGGGTCTCGCGCCTCGAGCGCGCGCGCATAGGCGGCATTGACGAAGTTGAGCTTTCCTGCCGCGTCGCGCGTCCACACCGGCGACGGCAAGGCTTCGATCAACGTGCGCAGCGAGGCAATCTCGGTCAGCAAGGTGCCGTGCCGCGCGGTGAGTGCTGCAGCAGGTCGCGGGTGACCGCGCTCGCGTCCTTGAGCCGCAGCACGGCATGACCGCCAACCGCGCGCCCCTGCGCCTCGATCGGGTGGCCGGACAGCGTCGTCATCGTCATCGAGAACGCCGCGCCGCGCGAGCGTAGCGCGTCCAGCGCGCGTTCCATATCGCGTGCCTTGCCGGGATCGAGCCAAGTGCCGAAAGCGAGCAGCCGATGCGACGGCGTGATGCCGAGGACGGTCGGATCGCCGTCGATGCCGGGTTGATCGGCTGCCGCCGGCCAGTCCACCATCACCTGAGGCTCGGACAAAAGCAGCGCGTTGGCGCGGTCAACCTGCTCGCGCAGGGCCGCGATCTCGTCACGCGCGCCAGCTTCATAACGCGCGGCGCGCCGGCGCGTGCGCACCAGCATGATTGCGCTGATAACGGCAAACAGGATGAGGCCGAACATCGGCAGCAGGATCGCAGCCTCATGACGGTCGACGCTGCGGTAGGCGCTGACCGCAAGGTCGCGCAAGGAGAGCAATGGCGGTTCCGCCGCATCGGCCGGTCGCGGCCACATCGCGGCGGCAGCCGCAACGACACCAGCCGCAAGGAATCCACCTTGCCGCGGATGAGCATGGCCCCCGCTGGTCCGGATCATCTCCGGCATGCCCCTTTGCCTCTGCCGGTTGCCGCTTTGAGCGAGCCCCTTCCTTCCCTGCCCCGCCAGGGAAGGAAAAAGCGCAGCCCGCGAATCGTGTCACTTTACTCTCAACGGGAATCGCGCCGAAAGAGTCCAGACCGTGAACGCAGCGCGAAACGCTGACCCGGGCGGCCCAGGCCAGCTACGCCAGGTCAGTCGCGCCGGCCGGCGGCGATTGCCGCCGTTCCGGTAGAGCCGAGTCCGCCGGCTGCTCGCTCCGTCGTGTCCAATCGCGCCGCCTCGGCGAGGCGCGCGTGGGCAACACGGGCGACGACCAACTGGGCGACGCGCATGCCGCGGCTGACGACAAATGGTTCGGAGCCGAGATTGACCAATATGACCTGTATTTCTCCGCGGTAATCGGCATCGATGGTGCCGGGGGCGTTGAGGACGGTGATGCCGTGGCGGATGGCAAGGCCAGAACGCGGCCGGATCTGGCCTTCAAAGCCGCAAGGCAGCGCCATCGCAATGCCGGCCGGAATCATCGCACGCCCGCCGGGCGCGATTTCGATCGGGGCATCGGCCGGCACCGCGGCAAGCAGGTCGAGGCCGGCCGCGAGCGCACTCTGATATTGCGGCAGCGGCAAATCAGCGCCATGCGCCAGCCGCACGACGCGCAGCTCAACCGGCTCGCCGGCGCTCAAAGCTGCGTTTCCTTCAGCTTGACGGCGATCCGCTCCACGAGCAGCCGGGCCACATCGTCCTTGGATTGCGGCGGCCAAGAATTCGACGCCGGCCGCGGTGATGAGATGCACACTATTGATGTCGCCACCCATGATCCCGGTCGAAGGCGAAACGTCGTTGGCGACGATCCAGTCGCAGCCTTTCTTGGCGAGCTTTGCCTTGGCGTTGGCGATCAATTCATCGGTCTCTGCGGCAAAGCCGATGACGAGTGAAGGACGGCCGCAGGCGCGATGAGCGACTGTCGCCAGGATGTCGGGATTCTCCACAAGCGTAAGCTGCCGCGGCCCGGGCTTTTCCTTCTTGATCTTGCTGCCGCTCGCTCGCTCGGTGCGCCAATCGGCGACCGCGGCGGCGAAGACGGCGACATCGGCCGGCAGCGCACGCTCGACCGCTGCCAGCATCTCGTTCGCGGTCTCGACTTTCACGACGGTAAGCCCGGGCGGATCGGGCAGCTCGACCGGACCTGAGACCAAAACGACGTCGGCACCGGCACGAGCCGCCGCTGCCGCGATGGCATGGCCCTGCTTGCCTGATGAACGGTTGGCGATGAAGCGCACTGGATCGATCGGCTCATGCGTTGGCCCCAACGTCACCAAGACGCGCTTGCCTTGGAGCGGACCCGTGCGGCTCAGCAGGGCCTCGACCGCTCCGGTAATTTCGCTGGGCTCGGCCATGCGGCCGAGCCCCGCTTCGCCGCGCTCGGCCATCTCGCCGCGGTTCGGCCCGACGACGTGGACGCCATCGGCGGCAAGTCGCGCCAGATTGCGCTGCGTCGCCTTTGCCGCCCACATGTGCGGGTTCATGGCCGGTGCGATGAGGACCGGCTTGTCGGTCGCGAGCAGCACGGCGGTAGCAAGATCGTCGGCGTGGCCACCCGCCATTTTCGCCATGAGATCGGCGGTTGCCGGCGCGACGACGATGAGGCCGGGGTCGCGGGCAAGCCGAATATGGCCGACATCGAACTCGCTGTGCGCATCAAACAGATCGGTATAGGCGCGTTCGCCGCAGAGCGCGCCGGCGGCGAGCGGCGTGACGAATTGCTGCGCGGCGTCGGTGAGAACGCAGCGCACCCGCACGCCGCGGTCCTGCAGACGCCGGATCAGATCGAGCGATTTATAGGCGGCAATGCCGCCGCCGATGATGAGAAGGATGCAGCGGGAATCAAGCATCGGTCGTCAATCGCTCCACGGGTCGATAACGTCGATACCGCAATCCTCGAAGTCGATCGCGTTGCGAGTAGCGACCGCCATGCCTCGTGATTTCGCAATTCCTGCGATCTGCACATCCAATGCCTCAAACGTCAGGCCTTTTCTGCGCCGAACCGCCATGATGTCGGCAAAGGCCGACGCTGCCGCTTCGTCGAACGGCAGAATGCGCTGGCGAAAAACGGTCGCGACCATCTTCGCCAACGCTTCCTGCAGGGCGCTTCGACGCTTTCCCTCAGGCAGCATCGCGATGCCGGCCAGCACTTCGCCAAGCGTTATCGCCGAAGTGAAGACATCGCCCAACGCGTACGACTGCAGCCATGCGAAAACTCGCTCCGACCGAGACGCCGCCGGCTTCATGATCTCGGATACGACGTTGGTATCGAGCACGATCATGTCTCATCGGGCCAGTCGTCGAAGCGGGGCGGTTCGCGGGTCCGACTGCGCGGGGGGAGATCGAGTTCGATCCCACCGATGGGGTCAAATAGCGCAGCAATTGCATCCGCGGCGTTTCCGGCGACATGCGCGGGGCGGCGCGGCGGACGCTTGAGAGCAGCCGCAAGAACCAGCCGCGCCTCCTCTTCCATCGACCGCCCGTTCCGTGCGGCCTGGAGGCGCAGCCGTTTTTTCAGATTCTCGTCCAGTCTACGAATCGTCAAACTCGCCATCAACTTTTCCCTTCGGCCGCAAGATACGCGCTGACTGCATTGCAATCAATGCAATCACAGCCGCAGCGCGATCCAGACCAGGAGCGCCGCGATCGCCCACAGGGCGCCGATGATCCAGCGGTCGCGGCGCGCCTCGGCCTTGTCGATCTCGGCGATGGTGCGCGGCGACAGCACGAGGCCATCGCGCGTGATCTCATCGAGCTGATCGAGGACACGCGCGCCGCGCGTCAACAGCCCAGGCGCGTTGCCGACGAAGCGGCCGATTTCGAGCGCGCCCAGTGTTGCGTTTTCGAGCTTGCCGGCCGGGCCGAGATGGCGTTCGAGCCACTCGCGCACCACCGGCTCGGCCGTACTCCACATATCGAGCTTGGGATCGAGCGATCGCGCCACGCCCTCGACGACGACCATGGTCTTCTGCAACAGCAGCAGTTCCGGCCGCGTGCGCATGTCGAACAGGCCGGTCACTTCGAACAACAGCGTGAGCAGCCGCGCCATGGAAATCTCTTCGGCGGTGCGACTGTGAATCGGCTCGCCGATGGCGCGGATGGCCTGCGCAAAATTCTCAACCGAGTGTTGCGGCGGCACGTAGCCGGCTTCGAAATGAACCTCGGCGACGCGGTGATAATCGCGAGTGATGAAGCCGTGCAGGATTTCGGCGAGAAACAGACGCTCCTTGATGCCGAGTCGGCCCATGATGCCGAAATCGACGGCGATGAGCCGGCTTAAATCATCAACGAACAGGTTGCCGGGATGCATGTCGGCGTGAAAGAAGCCATCACGCAGGGCGTGGCGGAGAAAGGTCTGGATCAGCGCGCGGGCGAGCTGGCGCAGATCGAAGCCTTTGACCTGCAGCCGGGCGCGGTCGGACAGCGGCGTGGCGTCGATCCATTCCAACGTCAGCACTTCCTTGCTGGTGCGGTCCCAGTCGACCGCCGGCACCCGGAAATCAGGATCGTTCTTGGTGTTCTCGGCCATTTCCGAGAGCGCCGCTGCTTCGAGGCGGAAATCCATCTCGACCATGACCGAGCGCCGCAGCGTGTCCACCACTTCGACGACGCGGAGCCGCCGCGCTTCGGCGGAAAGATTTTCGGCGTGACGCGCGGCAAACGTGAAGGCGCGAAGGTCGGCGTGGAAACGCCGCTCGACGCCGGGCCGCAATACCTTGACGGCGACCGCGCGCCGCCCACCTGCCGCCAAAACCTCGGCCCGATGCACCTGTGCGATCGAGGCGGCGGCGACCGCCGGGCCGAAACTTGCGAACATTGCTGCAAGCGGACGGCCCAGCGAGGCGGCCACGGCCGCTTCGGCTTCCGCTTGCGGGAACGGCGGCATCTGGTCCTGCAGCCGTTCGAGATCGCGGGCGAGCGCTACGCCGACCACGTCCGGCCGCGTCGCCAGAAACTGGCCAAGCTTGACGTAGCTTGGCCCAAGTCGGGTCAAAGCCGTCGATAGCCGCGTCTCCGCAGTGCCGCGCGACGGCCGCTCGATCAGCCGCGCGAGCCGCAAGGCGACGCGCGCCGGCGCCGGCAGCACCGCCGGATCGACGAGGGCGAGCACGCCCTCGCGGGCGAGTACGAAACCGGCGCGGCCGAGACGGACAACATTCGTCGGGCCGGAGATCACAACCGCCAGCCGGAATAGAGCGCCACGATGCCGCCGCTCATCAGCCGGTGGCTCACGCGCGCAAAGCCCGCCGCGCGCTCCATCGCCTCGAACGCCGGCGGCTTCGGAAAACGGCGGATCGATTCCACCAGATAACGATAGGCTTCGGCATCGCCAGCGACCACGCGGCCGAGCGCGGGGATAACGTTGAACGAATAAAACTCGTACAGCCGGTCGAGGCCGGGAACATCGACGGCGGAGAATTCCAGGCAGAGAAATTTTCCGCCGATCTTCAACACGCGATAGGCTTCGGCGAGCGCGGCCTCGATGCGCGGCACGTTGCGGATGCCGAAGGCGATGGTGGCGGCGTCGAATGTGCGGTCGGCAAACGGCAGCGCCTCGGCGTTGGCCTCGGTGAAGGTGACCCCCCACCCTATCCCTCCCCCGCTTGCGGGGGAGGGATTGTTGCTTTCCCCTCTCCCGCTTGCGGGGGAGGGTTTGTTGATTTCCGCTCCCCCGCTCGCGGGGGAGGGATTGTTGCTTTCCTCTCCCCCGCTTGCGGGGGAGGGAAGGGAGGGGGCGCGGGAAGCGGCACGCTCGCGGCCGACGGCGAGCATGTCGGCATTGATGTCGCAAACCGTCGCGCGGGTTTGGGCGCCGCCCGCCTCGACCACCCGAAACGCGATGTCGCCGGTGCCGCCGGCAATATCGAGCAGCGCGAACGGCGCGTTCTTCGGCGGCGCAACCGCGCTCACCAGCGCATCCTTCCAGGCCCGATGCATCCCGAACGACATCAGGTCGTTCATCAGGTCATAGCGGCGCGCCACGCTGCGGAAGACGCCATCGACCAGCTTTTGTTTGTCGCTCAGCGGCACATCGCGGGAGCCGAAATCGGCACTCTCAGCCATCGTTCATCTCCGCGCATAACCATAGCGCGGCAGCGGCAGCGACGCTATGTGTTGAAAATTAACCATGTTGCTGCACCGGCCTGACCGATCGAGCAATGCCCGAACTGCCTGAAGTCGAAACCGTACGCCGCGGCCTGCAGCCGGCCATGGAGGGGGCGCGTTTTCGCAAAGTCGAGGTGCGCCGCCGCGATCTGCGCTGGCCGCTGCCGAAGGATTTTGCGCGCCGCCTCGAAGGCAAGACCGTGACCGGCATCGGCCGCCGCGCCAAATATCTGCTCGTGGACCTGTCGTCAGGCGACGTGCTGCTGATGCATCTCGGCATGTCGGGCTCGTTCTACGTGTCCGAGGGCAAGGCACGCCGTGCCGCTGGCCGCCCTGCCGGCCGCTATTACCACGAGCGCTTGCAGGACGCCGCCCACGACCACGTCGTATTTCACATGTCGTCGGGAGCGACCGTGACCTTCAACGATCCGCGCCGCTTCGGCTCGATGAAGATCGTGCCGCGGGAAAAACTCGACGCCGAGCCGCTGCTGCATGGACTCGGCCCCGAACCGCTCGGCAACGAATTCGACGCTGCCATGTTGGCGCGGGCCTGCAAAGGCAAGAAGACAAGTCTCAAGGCGGCTTTGTTGGATCAGCGCGTCGTTGCCGGGCTCGGCAATATTTACGTCTGCGAGGCGCTGTACCGCGCCGGCCTGTCGCCCAAACGCCGAGCCTCGACCATAGCATCAAAGAGCGGCGCGCCGAGCCAACGCGCCAAACGGCTGGTCGAAGCCATCAAGGCAGTGCTCAAGGACGCGATCGAAGCCGGCGGCTCGTCGCTGCGCGATCACAAGCGCACCGACGGCGAACTCGGCATGTTCCAGCATCATTTCCGCGTCTACGATCGCGAAGGCGAAAAATGTCCGACGCCCGGCTGCGGCGGCAAAGTCAAGCGCATCGTGCAGAACGGCCGCTCGACGTTCTATTGCCCGGCCTGCCAGAAATAAAACTCATCCGTCCCATCCGCGGCCTTTAGGGGCGGTGGGTTTGAAGGTGAACCGCGGGCCCGCGTGTGGCCGCGGCCAAGGTTATCGGATAAGCGTGATGCGAAGACACGCAGAGCTCAAGAGAATCCCATGAGCACCGAACACATCATCGTCGAGACTCGCGGGCGGGTCGGCCTGATCCGGCTCAACCGGGCGGCCGCGCTCAATGCGCTCAACAGCGCGCTGATGCGCGAGCTTGGCAATGCCGTCGATGCGTTCGACGCCGACGGCAATATCGGCTGCATCGTCATCACCGGCTCGGACAAGGCATTTGCCGCCGGCGCCGACATCAAGGAGATGGCGGACAAGAATTTCGCCGACGTCTTCTTCGGCGATTTCGCGGCCTCCTGGCACCGCGTCGCCGCGGCGCGCAAGCCGGTCATCGCCGCCGTCGCCGGATTTGCGCTCGGCGGCGGCTGCGAATTGGCGCAGCAATGCGATTTCATCATCGCCGCCGACAATGCCAGGTTTGGCCAGCCGGAAATCAAGCTCGGCATCATTCCCGGCATCGGCGGCACGCAGCGGCTGACGCACGCGATCGGCAAGGCCAAGGCCATGGACCTCATTCTGACCGGACGCATGATGGATGCTGCGGAAGCGGAGCGCTCCGGCCTAGTGGCGCGCGTGGTGCCGCTGGCGAGCCTCATGGACGAGACGTTGAAGGTCGCCGACACCATCGCCTCGATGTCGTTGCCCTCGGTGCTGGCGGCGAAGGAGTCGGTCAACCGTGCCTTCGAAACCTCGCTTGCCGAAGGCGTACGCTTTGAGCGGCGCATCTTTCATTCGCTGTTCGCAACCGCGGATCAGAAAGAGGGCATGAACGCCTTCGTCGAAAAGCGGCCGCCGAAGTTCGAAAACAGATGAACTCGTCACTTCGGGGCGCGGCCGCATGCCGCGAGCCCGCAATCCATAGCCGCCATGGTGGAGGGCATTGCTCGGCGCCGCTACTGCCTACTCTGCGATTATGGATTCCGGGCTCCTCGCTGCGCTCGGCCCCGGAATGACGGATTGCATCACTTGCGCACACAAATTATGCGAACCACGGATTGCTCGATCGTGCCGCGACCCGTGCCCAGGGCAATTCCGTGCGACGTGAGCAAGGCGCGCACGGCGTCGGCCGGCAGCAAAACGGCCCGCAAGCTCGGTGGCGCGGTTGCCGTGCCCGCCACCGATTTCAGGTCGACCATGCCGGCGAATTGGCCCTGCGCATCGATGGCCGCCGCCCCGGAAAAGCCGAGCTTGGGCGCCGGCTCGATGGCGCTGCCGTTCAAGCGCGCTGACACCGTACTTACCGCGCCGCTTCCCTGCTGCGCCGCCGGATCGGCAATGCCGACAAGCGTGAGCGCCTCGCTTTTGATGCTCTCGCCGCCGGGCGGCGCAGGCACCAGGTTTTGGGCGCCGTAAAGGCGGATGAGTGCAAGATCGCCGCCGCTGTCCACGGCGACGCGTTCGGCGTGGCCAAAGTCCGCGACCGTAATGACCTCGCAGCCAGCCGTCAGCTCTCCCGGCGCGATCAGATCACCGCGCGCGTCCGCAACAATGGCGGTGCCGTATTCGACGGTGCGCTTCTGTCCCGGCTGCGGAACGGCATGCAGATCGGGAAAGCCCTGGAACGTGTTGGAGATCGCAATCGCGGCCGGACCCATGATGCCCTCGGTAGCTTGATCGTAAAGGATGGTGATGCCGCGAACTTCGCTGCCGCTCGACTCGGCCCGGACGACAAATCGCTTCAGCCCCTGCGTTCCGGTGACAATGAAGGAGTCGGGCCTGAGCACGCTTGACTCGACAGTGCGGCCCCGCGGCGTCGTTTTCTCCTCTTCGAACAAAGCCGGCAGGCCCGCTTCGCGCAGACGGAGGGTTTCGATCTGGATCTGGCCATGTCCGGAACTCCAGAGCTTGCCAAGGCCGGAAGCGCCCGCCGGCGCCACCAGTTTCTGCGGCAGGCCGAATTGGGCCCCGGTTGCCGGATCGTCGATCAATTGCCAGCCGACCGAGTCCGCCGCGGGCCTCGCCGCCGCATCGAGAAGGGCGCGCTCATGCTCGTCCAAAATGCCGGTTTCCTTGCCGCCATTGCGTTTCTGAAAAGCCTTGACCGCCTCGATCATGTGCTGGTCGAAATCGCCGCCGGGCGGCCCCGCATAGTCGCCCGCCCAGGCCAGCTCCGACTGAATCGCCAGCCGTTCCGCCTCCGGCATGGCCGCATAGACTTTGGCAATCGGCGCTGGCACGGTGCTTTTCGCCGCCGGCTTTTTCGCCGCCTGCTTTTTGACCGCGGGTTTCGGCGCCGGCTTGGGCTCGGTTTTGTGCGCGGCGGAGGTGGCCGGTTTGTGAACCTTGTTGTGAACCTTGGCCTGCCGCGCCTGTGCCGGCAAAGCCGCCACCGCGAAACCAAGGACAATGGCCGCGACCCGTACATCCATGCGCGCACCCACCGCCGACAGTGCAGCCTAACGCACCAGCATCGCAAGGCAATCGCCGAAGGCTGTGCCTTGACCTCATTCTTGATCCGGCGTTCCGTTGCGCCGCAAGGAGCCGACATGCTCAGCTACGAGGAACTGGAGCGCTATGCCCGCCACATCGTCTTGCGCGAGGTGGGCGGCCCGGGCCAGGCCGCGCTCGGCCGGGCGCGCGTCTTGGTGGTCGGCGCCGGCGGCCTCGGCGCGCCGGTGCTGCTTTATCTCGCCGCCGCGGGCATAGGCGCGCTCGGCGTGGTCGATGACGACGTTGTCACGCTGTCAAACCTGCAGCGCCAGGTGATCCACGCCACGCCCGACATCGGCGCGCCGAAAGTCGACAGCGCCGCAGCGACGATCCAAAGACTTAACCCGCACGTCGCCGTCGAGACGCACCCGACCCGGCTCGTTGCCGCCAACGCGCTTTCCCTGATCGAACGCTACGACATCGTCGCCGACGGCTCCGACAATTTCTCAACGCGCTATCTCGTCTCCGACGCCTGCTACTTCGCCAGGAAGCCGCTGGTCACCGCCGCGCTCGGCACCTTCGACGCCACGCTGACCACGATCCGCGCTCATGAACACGGAAGTGACGGCAGACCCAACCCGACCTATCGCTGCCTGTTTCCCGAACCGCCGCCGCCCGGCACCGTGCCCGCTTGCGCCGAAGCCGGCGTTCTCGGCGCGCTCGCCGGCGTGATCGGCTCGATGATGGCGCTCGAGATCATTCGCGAAATCGTCGGCTTCGGCGAAAACCTAGTCGGCCGCTTGCTGATGATCGACGCGCGCGCGATGCGCTTTGAGACACTGCGTTACGCCTGGGACCGTGACAATCCGCTGTCGGGCGAGCACCCGACGATCAAGGATTTGTCCGTGCATCCGTAGGTCCAGCGCGCAGCGCTATCGGGCCTGCCCGTGATAGACGCTGTTCGGCCGCATGTCGGTCGCGGACGCCACGCGGTTTGTCATGTTGAAGAAGCCGGCGATGGCGGCGATGTCCCAGATGTCGCGATCGGAGAATCCTGCGCGGCGCAGCGCCTCGCGGTGCTCTTCCTCGACCCGCCACGGCTCGGCCGTGAGCTTGGCGGCGAAATCGAGCATGGCGCGCTCGCGCTTGGACAGGCGCGCGGCGCGATAATTCATCGCCATCAATTCGCCAAGCACCGGATCGCCCGAGAGCGCCCGCACCGCCGCGCCGTGGGCGACCAGGCAGTAATAGCAGCGGTTGTGCGCCGAAACCGCGACCGCGATCATCTCGCGTTCGAGCTTGCTCAAACCGGACGGCGCCAGCATCAGATCGTTGTACATGGCGACGAAGGCCGACAGCTTGGCTGCGTCGAAGGAATAGGCCTTGAGCACGTTCGGCACGAAGCCGAGCTTTTCTTCGCATTTGGCGAAATAGGCCGCCATGTCGGCGGGGAGCGGCGCCGGCGGCAGATCGAGTGCGACGATCGCGGTGTCGTCGCCGGCTTCGGCACTGCGGCGGGCTTCGGCTTTTGCCCCGGGCCCACTGGCAACGGGCTTGCTGCTGCGCTTGGCCATATCGGCTCCTCCGTCCTGCTGTCACGCTACTGTCGGCGGCACGGAATACGATTATAGAGGTTGCGGTGGCTTATGTGCGGGCGCCGCGAGTACTATGCGGGCCAAGAATCGGATTCGGGAGCGGCCAAGGGCTCACATGAACGTCCAGGACACTCCCCCCGCCGAAACCGTGCGTGCCGGCCAGTCGATCATCGGCGCTGCGGGCGCGGCGCTGGCGTTGCGCGAGCCCGGCATTCCGGCGAATTTTCTCGATGAACTGTTCGGGCGCGCCGCGCTCGAGGATCTGGAGCGGTACGGGCCGGAACAGCTCGCCGCGATCGCCGAGCAGTCCTGGGCGTTCCTTGCCCAACGCGCGGCCGGTACGCCAAAGCTGCGTCTCGAACCGGCCGGGCCGCGCGGCGTGTCGGTGCTCGACATCGTCAATGACGACATGCCGTTTCTGGTTGATTCGGTGGTCGGCGAACTTAACGCCCGCGGTCTCGATATTTCGCTTCTGGCCCACCCGGTGTTCGCCGTCGAACGCGACGACACCGGAACGCTGATCGGCTTCGAGGCTTCGCGCATCGGCGCGGGCCAGCGCGAAAGCTTCATCCACATTCATCTCGACGGCTTGGAGGATGCGGCGGGACGGGCCGACATCGTGCACGCGCTCACCGCCATCCTCGCCGACGTGCGGGCCTGCGTACTGGACTGGCAGCCGATGCTCACGCGCGTGCGCGTGACAATCGCCGATCTGCGCGACGACCCGCCGCCGCTGCCGGCCGACGAAATCGCCGAGGCCGTGCAGTTTCTCGAATGGCTGGCCGGCGACAATTTCACCTTCCTCGGCGCCCGCGACTATACCTACAGCGAGCACGCGCTGGCGCCGGAGGGCGCGAGCGGGCTTGGTCTGCTGCGCTCTCCCGACATGCGGCTCGTCCGCCGCGCCGACCAACCAGCAGCGATCACGCCTGAGCTGCGTGAATTCCTCGAACAGCCGCGGCTGCTCATCGTCGCCAAGTCCGCGGCGCGCTCGCGGGTGCATCGCCGCGTGCATCTCGACTATATCGGCGTCAAGCGCTTCGACCACGACGGCAGGCTCGTCGGCGAACGCCGCTTCGGCGGGCTGTTCACCTCGACCGCCTACACGCGCTCGAGCCGCACCATTCCCTATCTGCGCCGCAAGATCGACAACGTCATCCGCCGCGCCGGTTTCGATCAATACAGCCATTCCGGCAAGGCGCTGGTGAACGTGCTGGAAAACTATCCGCGCGATGAATTGTTTCAGATCGACGAAGACACGCTGTACGACTTTGCGCTTATCATCCTGCAGCTCGACGAGCGGCCGCGGGTTCGCGTCTTGCCGCGCCGCGACCGCTTCGGCCGCTTCGTCTCGCTGCTGGTCTACGTGCCGCGCGATCGCTTCGACAGCCGCATCAGAGAGGCGATCGGCGATTATCTCGCCAAAGCCTTCAACGGCCGCGTGCGCGACTTTCATCCGTTCTTTCCCGAAGGCCCGCTGGTGCGGGTGCATTTCATCATCGACCGCAACGAGGGGCCGGCGCCCGATCCGGATCGCGCCACGCTCGACCGCGCGGTCGCCGACATCGTGCGCAGTTGGGTCGACTGCCTCGACGAAGCGCTGGCGGCGGCGCACCAGCCGGACCGGGCCCGCGCGCTGTTGACGCGTTATCGCGAGGCCTTCCCGATCGATTATCGCGAGGTGTACTCGCCGGCCAGCGCCGTGGCCGATATCAGCGTCGCCGAAACGCTCGCTCCAGAGCGGCCGCTGGGCGTCGGCTTCCGTTCCGCTGCCGAAGGGATTCCGGGGGACGCCGGGCTTAAAGTCTTCAGCCGTAATCGGCCGATCCCGCTGTCGGAGCGCGTGCCGGTCCTGGAAAATATGGGCTTCCGGGTGGTCGACGAGCGCACCTATCACATCCGGCCGCGCGATGCGGCGGATGTCTGGTTTCACGATATGACGCTGCAAAGCGCGGCGGACCAGCCGATCGGCCTTGCCGCGCGCAGGGAGCCATTGGAGGCGTGTTTCCTCGCGGTGATGAGCCGCGACGCCGACAACGACGGCTATAACGCGTTGGTGCTGGCGACCGGCCTGGTCTGGCGCGAGGTTGCGCTCATTCGCACTTTGTCGCTGTTCCTGCGTCAAATACGGGTGCCCTATTCGCAAGACTACATGTGGGCGACGCTGCGCAAGCACCCCCTCATCGCCGCCGGAATAGCGGCTTTGTTCCACACCCAATTCAATCCGCACCTCAACCTGTCGGAAACAGCCCGCAACACAAGCGCGGCGGAGATTTCTTCGGCGATCGAAACCGCGTTGCAGGCAGTGGACGTCCTCGACGAGGACCGTATCCTGCGCCATTTCGTCAACGCGGTCATGGCCGCGATCCGCACCAACTATTATCAGCTCGACGCCGAGCGCCGGCCCAAGCCGCTCATCGCCATCAAGTTTGCCAGCCGCAATGTCGACGACATGCCGTTGCCGCGGCCGCTCTATGAGATTTTCGTCTATTCGCCGCGTGTCGAGGGCGTGCATTTGCGCTTCGGCAAGGTGGCGCGCGGCGGCATTCGCTGGTCCGACCGGCCGCAGGATTTCCGCACCGAGATTCTCGGGCTCGCCAAAACGCAGAACGTCAAGAACGCGGTCATCGTGCCGGTCGGCGCCAAGGGCGGATTCGTGCCCAAATATTTGACGCCGAGCGCGCCGCGCGAGGCGATCCTGGCCGAAGGCATCGCCACCTACAAAATGTTCATCTCGACGCTGCTCGACCTTACCGACAATATCGGACCGGGAGCGGCAGGCGTGGTTCCGCCGCGCGATGTCGTGCGCTACGAGGGTGACGATCCTTATCTCGTGGTGGCCGCCGATAAGGGCACCGCGACGTTTTCCGACATCGCCAACGGCATCGCTGGCGCGCACGATTATTGGCTCGACGATGCGTTCGCCTCCGGCGGCTCGGCCGGCTACGACCACAAGAAGATCGGCATTACCGCACGAGGCGCCTGGGAATCGGTCAAGCGCCATTTCCAGGAGATGGATATCGACATCTCCCGGACCCCGTTCAGCGTTGTCGGCGTCGGCGACATGTCGGGCGACGTGTTCGGCAATGGCATGCTGCGCGAGAAAACCATCAGGCTCGTCGCCGCGTTCGACCATCGCGACATTTTCATCGATCCTGACCCGGACCCGGAAAAGAGCTTCGCCGAACGCAAGCGGCTGTTCGAGCTCGCGCGTTCGAGCTGGCAGGATTTTAACAAGAGCGTGATCTCCGAGGGCGGCGGGGTTTATCCGCGCAGCGCCAAGGAAATCCAGCTGTCGGCGCAGGCGCAGAAGCTACTTGGCGTCGGCGAGCGTCTGACGCCGGCCGAGCTGATCCGCGCCATCCTGATGGCGCGGGTCGATCTCGTCTATTTCGGCGGCATCGGCACCTATGTGCGCGCGGCCGACGAGACCAATGACGCAGTCGGCGACCGCGCCAATGACGCTGTTCGCGTCGCCGGCGCGGAGCTGCGCTGCAAGGTGATCGGCGAAGGCGCCAATCTCGGTATGACGCAGCGCGGAAGAATCGAGGCCGCGTTCCGCGGCATCAGGCTCAACACCGACGCGATCGACAATTCAGCCGGCGTGAACACCTCCGACATGGAGGTCAACATCAAGATCGCGCTGTCGATTCCGCTGCGAGACGGCCGGCTCGACCTGACCGCCCGCAATGCGCTTTTGGCCGAGATGACCGACGAGGTCGCAAACCTGGTGCTGCGCAACAACTTTCTCCAGACGCTGGCGCTGTCGCTTGCGGAACGCCGCGGCATGGAGGATTTCGGCTTTCTGCAGCGCCTGATGCAGGCGCTGGAGGCGCGCGGGCTGCTCGACCGCGCCGTCGAATTCCTGCCCGACGACATGGCGCTGAGCGAGCGCCGCCGCCGCTCGCAAGCTTTCACCCGTCCGGAGCTTTCGGTGCTGCTCGCCTATGCGAAGCTTTCGCTCCACGACGATCTTTTGGAATCGGCGGTGCCGGACGATCCGTACCTCGCGCACGAGCTCGGCCGCTATTTCCCGAAAGCGGTCGCCGAGCGGTTTCCCGACGCGCTTGAGCACCACCGGCTGCGCCGCGAAATCATCGCCACGCAGCTCGGCAATTCCATGATCAATCGCGGCGGGCCGTCGCTCGTGGGGCGCATCGGCGACCAGACCGGCGCGTCAGCGGCCGCGATTGCCGGCGCCTTCGCCGCCGTGCGCGACAGCTATGGGATGCCCGCGCTCAATAGCGCCATCGACCGCCTCGACAACCGCATTGCCGGCAAACTGCAGCTCGATCTCTACGCCGCGGTGCAGGACCTCTTGCTCGACCGCATCGTCTGGTTCCTGCGCAATGTCGATGCGTCGAAGGGCCTTGCCGATGTGGTGCGCCATTATCGCGACGGGGTCGCCGCGGTCGCGTCCGCGCTCGACGCGGCGCTGTCGCCCGAGGCCGCAAACGCGCGGGCAGCACGCCGCAAGGAACTTGCCGAGGCGGGCGTGCCCGATGAGCTTGCCCGCCGCATCGCCGATCTCGGGCCGCTTGCGGCCGCGCCCGACATCGTCCTGGTCGCCGACCGCACCGGCAGACCGGTCCGCGACGTCGCGATGACCTTCTTTGCCGCCGGCAAATTGTTCCAGCTCGACCGCATCGCCGGCGCGGCGCGCAACATTTCGGTCACCGATTACTTCGACCGGCTGGCGCTCGATCGGGCACGGGATTCGATCGGCGATGCCCGGCGGCGGCTTGCCGCAGCCATGCTCGCCGACGGTGCAGTCGGCGCGGCGGCGGTCGAGGGCTGGGTCGCTCGGCGCCGGGAGGACGTGGAGCGCGTCCGCTTGACGATTGCCGAAATCGCCGGCTCTGGATTGACGTTGTCGAAGCTTGCCGTGGCCGCGAGCCTGCTCGCCGATCTGGTCAAGAGCTGAATTCTGCCAGCGGCTTACGACACCCCGTCCGGTCATGAAACAAAAGAGGACCCCAAGCAGGATACGCGCTTGGGGTCCTTGGAGTTGTTGCCTCGATACTTAGGCTTATTGGGACCGGGCGGCGGGGTGTCGGGGGGATGGGGAACCGTCCGGCCGGCCTAATGGCAGCAAAATAGTCCGGCCGCCGGCGGATTCAATGCAATTCACGCATTAGTGTTATTCCTTGGTGCTGGTCTGCCATGCCGGGAACACAGCGCCGTCGCTGCCGATGAATTCGGCCGCCGCCCCACCGAGAAGGCAAAGGTGGAACGTCGTCGTCAACGCAGATCGCGCTCGGGCTCGGGCAGGCCGTAGCGGTGCAGGTCGGTGCCGTGCACGTCGAGCCAGACCTTGGCGCGCTCGTGATCGGGGCAGAGCTTTTCGACCAGGCGCCAGAACCGGGCCGAGTGATTCATCTCGACGAGATGCGCGACTTCGTGCGCGGCGAGATAATTGAGCACGATGCTCGGCGCCAGGATAAGCCGCCACGAAAACGACAGCACGCCGCTTGTCGAGCAGGAGCCCCAGCGGCTCGATTGGTCGCGCACCGCGACGCGCTTGATGGCGACGCTGAGCTCGCCGGCGAAACGCAAGCTCGACTTCTCGAGATCGCGCTTGGCCTCGCGGCGGAGAAAGTCGCCGATGCGCCGGTCGACGTGCGGCGCCTCGCCGGCAACGCAAAGAAGCCGCTCGCCGTCGGCGCAGATCTCGGTCCACACCGTGCCGCGCACGCCGCGCCGATGCGCGATGCGGTGCAGCTCGCCGCGCAGCGGCACAACAACGCCGTGCGAGAACGGCGCCGCTTCCGGCAGCCGGCCAAGCCGCGCCGCGATCCAGCCGCCGTGCTTCTGCGCGAACTCGCGCGCCTCTTTCAGCGTGCCGCGCGGCGGCATCGTCAGCACCACTTCGCGCGTCGCCGACTGGATGCGCAGCGTGTAGCGCCGCGCCTGCCGGTGCCGCCGCAGGCGCACGAGATAGATCGAGCGGTCGAAGACGACCTGGATCGCCTGAGGCTCGCTCGGGCGACGATAGAGCAGCGCGCGCTGCGGCATGATGAAGTCCCTGACCCAGTCCGTCCAATCCCTGCGCAATTCTGCCATATCCGGATCGCCGCGTAGCCCCTTTCGTTGCAGGGCAGCCAGGATACCATATGTCGTGGCCGCCAAGCCGCTGCCCCGCCAGATCATGGGCTTGAAAGATTGAAGACTTCTTCATTTCTTGGGCGAAAAAATCGACGCCCCATGATTCCGAAATTCCCCCGGCTTTTCAGGTCGTTAGTGAAATTGAACAAAGAAAAAGAGGGATTTGGCCGCTGAAATCGGGCCTTTAGAGGCTTTTGCGGGCTTTCTGGCCGATCGTGAACGGCGACGGGGCCTGCCGCGGTAGAACCGTCACGCGTGATGCAGAGCACCGCCGTTGTGCCCGCGCCGCCTCGCCACGCTGTTGCCGGAGGCGCGGGCGGCGTGGTTCATCGACAGCACGAAATCGGCGATGCGCGGCGCGATCTCGGCGCGGAAGCGCGAGCCGTTGAAGACGCCGTAATGGCCGACGCCATACTGCAGCCAGTGCGCCTTGCGGTCGGCCGGAATGTTGACGCAGAGCTGGTGCGCCGCCTCGGTTTGGCCGACGCCGGAAATATCGTCGTGCTCGCCTTCGATCGTGAACAAAGCGGTGCGCCTGATCTGCGACGGATCGACCGGGCGGCTGCGATGGGTCATCTCGCCCTTGGGCAGCGCGTGGCGCACGAACACGGTCTCGACCGTCTGCAGATAGAATTCGGCGGCGAGATCCATCACCGCCAGATATTCGTCGTAGAACTCGCGGTGCTTCTGCGCGGAATCGCCGTCGCCGCGAACCAGATGCATGAACAATTGCTTGTGCGCCTCGATGTGGCGGTCGAGGTTCATGGACACGAAACCGTTGAGCTGCAGAAAGCCCGGATAGACGTCGCGCATGAAGCCGGGATTGGGAAACGGCACCTTGGTGATGACGTGGCGGCGGAACCATTCGGTACCGCGCTGCTCGGCGAGCTTGTTCACGGCGGTCGGGTTGGCGCGGGTATCGACCGGGCCGCCCATCAGCACCATGGAGATCGGCACGTAGGGATCTTGGTCCGCCTCCATCAGGGCGACCGCGGCAAGCACCGGCACCGACGGCTGACACACCGCGACGACATGGGTGTCGCCGCCCAGCAGGTGCAGGATCGAGATCAGATAATCGATGTAGTCGTCGAGATCGAAGCCCCCTTCCGACAGCGGCACCATGCGGGCGTCCACCCAATCGGTGAGATAGACGTCGTGATTGGGCAGGAACGCCTCGACCGTGCCGCGCAGCAGCGTCGGATAATGCCCCGACATCGGCGCGACGATGAGCAGCCGCGGCTGCGGGCGCCGCGGCCGGTTAGCGAGGGCGCGCTCGAAATGAACGAGCCGGCAGAACGGCCGCTCCCACGCCGTCTCGATCTCGACCGGCACGCGCTCGCCGCCGACCAGAGTCGAGGAGATGTTCCATTCCGGGCGGCCGTAGCGCCTGGTCGAGCGCTCGAACAATTCGCAGGCCGCCGCGATCGACTTGCCGTAGGTCGTGAACGACAGCGGATTGACCGGATTCTTGAAAAACAGCCGCGTGGCGTCGGCCCAGGCGCGCGACGGATTGAGCGCCGCATGGGTCATCTCATAGAGCCAGTAAAGCGGCGTCGACAGCAAAAAGCCATTGTCGGCCGGCGCGTTAACCGCGCCGCCGAACTCACCGATAGCCATGGGCGATGATCCTTGCCCGTTTTGCTGCACTGCAGCACTAACGCGGTGGTCTGTCATATCCCGATGCTAAACGCAATTTCTTCATTATCCGCTACGTATGAAGCGTGCCGCCCCACGGCCAATCGCGGCGCACATGACGCCCATTCCCCCACCCTTCCCTCCGCCGCAAGCGGGGGAGGTTGAGGGTGGGGCCGTTCGGCCGGGCGCTATTCGCCGGTCTGGATCAGCGAGCCGTGGCGGCGGGCACTTTGCAGGAGCGCGAGGAAGGCGGCGGAGCCGCAGGCGAACAGCACGACGTTGAGCGCAAGCGCATCCAGCATCAGATCGGCGCGGAACATGTGCCGGACCAGAAGCGCGCGCATGCCTTCGAACACGTAGGTCGGCGGCAACAGCCACGCCACAGGTTGCAGCCAGGCCGGCAGCGTGGTCACCGGATAATAGACGCAAGTCAGCGGCATGAAGATGAACATGATCGACCAAGCGAAGTTCTCCGCGCCCATGCCGTTGCGCAGGATGAGGCCGGAGACGAAGATCCCGATCGCCCAGCTTGTCAGCATCAGGTTCACGAAGAACGCCGCCAGCGCCAGGCCCAGTCCATAGAGATTGAAGCCGAAGAAGGCGATGGCCAGCAGCGTCACCGGGATCAGGCCGACCGAGAGCCGCACCACGCTCATCACCATCAACGCCGCCATCAGCTCGAACGGCCGCAGCGGGCTCATCATCAGGTTGCCGATATTGCGCGACCACATTTCCTCGAGAAACGAGATCGAGAAGCCGAGCTGGCCCCGGAACAGAATGTCCCAGAGCAGCACGGCGCCGATGAAGGTGCCGCCGGCGCGGGCGAAGAAGCCGGCATTGTTGGCGATGTAGAATTGCAGGAAGCCCCAGGTGATCATCTGCACCGTCGGCCAATAGACGAGGTCGAGCAGCCGCGGCCACGACGAACGCAACAGATACCAGTAGCGCAACATCATCGCCGCGATGCGGCGCGCCGAGGCCGCGGCCCCTTGCTGGGCGAGGGCGTTCATTGCGCCGCCTCGCGTTGCTCATTGTCGCGGCGCGCGACATCGAGGAATACCTCTTCGAGCGTGCGGCGGCCATAGCGCGCCAACAGCCGCGCCGGGGTATCGTCGTCCTCGATGCGGCCGCGCTTCATGATGATGACGCGCTCGCACAACCGCTCGACTTCGAGCATGTTGTGCGAGGCGAGCAGCACGGTAGCGCCCCGCTCGCGGCAATAGCGCTCGAGGTGGCCGCGAATCCAATCGGCGGTATCGGGATCGAGCGAGGCGGTCGGCTCGTCGAGCAGCAGCACGTCGGGGCGGTTGATCAGCGCCTTGGCGAGCGACACCCGCGTCTTCTGCCCGGCCGAAAGCCGCCCGGTCGGGCGGTCAAGCAGGTCGGCGAGGTCGAGTTCCCGGCCCAACTGCGCAATGCGCTCGCGCAGGTCGGCCACGCCATAAAGCTTGCCGAACACATTCATGTTCTGTCGCACCGTGAGCCGCATCGGCACTTCGACATAGGGGCTCTCGAAATTCATGCGGTGCAGCACGCGATAGCGCTGCCGCGGCATCTCGACGCCCAGCACCGTGACGCGGCCGGAGGTCGGCGTCACCAGCCCCATGATGCTGGCGATGGTCGTGGTCTTGCCGGCGCCGTTGCCGCCAAGAAGGCCCGTGATCGAGCCGGGGGAATCGAAAACGAGATGCCGTCGACCGCCGCAATGGTCTTGTAGTTTTTGACCAGGCGCTCGACGGCAATGCCGGGATTGGGTGTGGGCATAATCCCCGCTCATGTGGCGCAGCAGGCCGGCGGAGGCAAGGGGCGAGAACAGGCGAGAAGCGGCGGGGAGCAGCGTTTCCGGCAGCGCTATAGCGGGCAGCCGCAGAAGATGGCACAACGCGCCTCAAGAGTTCCGGACCGAGTTCCCCCGCATGACCGCCATCACGCTCGCGCAGGCCGAGCGCATCATCGACGCCATTATCGAGCGCGGAGCGGCGCAGAATCTGCGGCCGCTGAGCGTGATCGTGGTCGAGCCCGGCTGCAAGGTGAAGGCGTTCAAGAAGGAGGACGGCGCCTCGATGCTCCGCTTCGAGATGGCCTACGGCAAGGCCTATGCGGCGCTGGCTTTGGGCCGCAGCTCGAAACTCGTCCACCAGCGCGCCGAGGAGCGGCCGATCTTCATGCGCTATCTGATTGCCGCGAGCGGCGAGCAGCTTTTTCCCGAAGGCGGCGGCAGGCTGATCCGCGACGATAACGGCGAAGTCGTCGGCGCCGTCGGCGTGACCGGCGACACCGAGGACTACGACGAAGAACTCGCTGTGTTCGGCATCCACGCCGCCGGCTTCAAGACCGACGAGGATTGCGCCGCAATGGGACGGAAGATCGGGTTGATAACGGGGCAGTAGGAGAGACCAGGTTTCCCGCGCGCGATGCAGCGCATAGCGCTGCTTCGCAGACGCGGGAGCGTCCCAAGCTCAGCGGCTATTACGATCCCGGTTCTGCAGCGCACCACTTCGCTCCGCTTCGTGCTGCGCTGCGCCCAGGAAACACAGTAAGTGAGGGTCTATGAAAATCGGACTGTTCGATCACATCGAGGACGGCGCGCGGCCGCTGGCGACTTTGTTCGACGAGCGTTTGCGCTTCGCGGCAGCCGCCGACGCCGCCGGCTTCTATTGCCTGCACCTGGCCGAACACCACGCCACCCCGCTCAACATGGTGCCGGTGCCGGGCGTCTATTTGGGCGCGCTGGCGCGCGCGACCAAGCGGATGCGCATGGGCCCGCTGGTCTATCTGTTGCCGCTTTATTCGCCGCTGCGCCTGATCGAGGAAATCTGCATGCTCGATCATTTGAGCTACGGCAGGCTCGATGTCGGCGTCGGCCGCGGCGTCTCGCCCTACGAGCTGAAATACCACAAGGTCGAGCATGACGACTCGCGCGACATCTTTTTCGATGCCTACGAGTGTCTCAAGGCCGGATTGACGACCGACTCGCTGACCTACAAGGGCAAGCACTACGTCTATGAGAACGTGCCGATCGCGCTGCATCCGCTGCAGCAGCCGCATCCGCCGCTCTGGTATGCCTCGTCGAACGAGATCGGCTCGACCTGGGCCGGCGAGCAGGGCCTGCACTACGTCACGCTCGGGCCGACCCCGTTCGCCAAGAAAAATATCGAGGCCTACAAGACGGCGTTTGCCCAGCACGGCACGCCGGCGCAGCCCAAGGCGGAGTTTCCGGGCGGCGTGGTGATCGGCGTGCAGCGCCACATTTTCGTCGCCGATACCGATGCGCAGGCGCACCGCTTCGCCAAGCCGGCGATGGAAGTGCATCTCAAAAATCTCAACTGGCTGCGTGTCAAGCACGGCGTGACCGGGCTCACCACGCGGCTCAACGTGCCGCGCGGCGCGACCTACGAAGACTGCCTCGCCGACGGCACCGTGATCAGCGGCTCGCCGCAGAAAGTGCGGGCCGAGATCGAGCGTCAGGTCGGCGAACTCGGCGTCAACTATCTGCTCACCTATCTTTTTCTCGGCACCATGTCGCTATACAACGCGCTGCGCTCGCTGCAGCTTTTCTCGACCGAGGTCATGCCGCATCTGGAAAAGCTGTAACTTGTAGATTCTATGGGGCGGAGCGGCGAGGGAGAGGCCCTAATATCGGGTTTTCGACCCTCACCGATAGGAGAGCCCCATGGCGAAGTTTGATGATCTCAGCCGTTCCCTCGCCGCCTTCGAGCAGCATAACACGCTGGTCGCGGTGATCGAGATGGGCAGCACCGGATGGCTGGTTGGCGGCGTGGTTCCGGGACTGCGGCGAGACCCGCGCAAGAAACTTGCGCCGGAGGCAGCGCGGCTGTTGCAGCTGCTGGAGCGCTGGCGCGATGAGGCGGCCAGAGCCGGACAGGTGATTGAGCGGATCTGCGTTGCCTATGAGGCCGGGCGGGACGGCGTGTGGTTGGCACGCTGGCTCCGCGAGCGCGGGATCGAAGCCTATGTGATACATCCGACGAGCATCCCGGTGTCGCGCGAGCACCGGCGGGCGAAGTCGGATCGGCTCGATCTCGGGCTTCTGCAGCGCGCGTTTCTGGGTTGGCTGCGCGGCGAGCGCAAGCACTGCAGCATGGTGGCGATCCCGAGTTGCGCGGAGGAGGACGGCAAGCGTCCGCTGCGCGAGCGCGAGACCTTGACGGCGGAGACGACGCGGCTGGTCAACCGGATGAAGTCGCTTCTGGCGGTGCACGGCATTCGCAACTTCAATGTGAAGCTGAAGAAGGCAGCGGAGAGGCTGACGGAATTGAAGACGGCGACGGGCGAAACGCTGCCGCCTGCGGCACTGGCTGAGCCTGCGGCGGACCTTGGCCCGGCTGGGCGTGGCGCGGCAGCAAATCGCCGAGATCGACCGCGAGCGCGGTCAGCGCTTGGCGGCCGCGCCGCAAGCCGGGTTGAACCCGATGATCCTGCTGCTCGCCAGGGTATATGGCGTCGGCCAGATGACGGCGGAATCGCTGGTCCGCGAAGTGCTTTATCGCCAGTTGCGCGATCGGCGGGCGGTGGCGCGCTATGCCGGGCTCACCGGCTCGCCGGACGAGAGCGGCAAGAAGCGACGCGAACAGGGGCTGGCCAAAGCCGGCAACGGGCGCGCCCGCCGCATGCTCATTCAACTGGCCTGGCGGCTGCTCAAGCATCAGCCCGAGAGCGCGCTGGTGATGTGGTACCGCAAGCGCACGGCGGACCACCGTCGCGACACGCGCAAGGTCATGATCGTGGCGCTGGCCCGCAAGCTGTTGGTGGCGTTTTGGCAGCTGGTCAGCACCGGCGCGGTGCCCGACGGCATGCGCTTGCATCCGGCGCCGGTCGCCGGCTGAGCGAAACAAAGGAGCTTGAGGAGGCAGGAGCTTGAGGAGGCAGGAGCTTGAGGAGGCAGGAGCTTGAGGAGGCAGGAGCTTGAGGAGGCAGGAGCTTGAGGAGGTAAGGCAGAAATCATCCGTTGCGGTCGCGTCCGCCGTTCGGCGAGACGTTGCCGATGACGATCCGAGGCGGCGGTGTCCCGCACCCATCCATGGCCGTTGTGCCGTTGTTGTAGAATGGGCCCGCCGTTCGGAGCTTCGCCGCCGATGCGCATGACTGCATCATGGTCCCCGACCCGCAAAAGGTCGCCCGCATACAAGGTTGCTGCGGCACGCTTGAACCGACCGCCGCGCCAGGCGAGTTCCCCTCCGATCCGACCGGCAATGTCACGCCGAGGCCCCGCCCGACCCAACAGCATCGCGCCGTGCTCGCCGTCGTCAAGGCCGCTTCGCGCCGCTGCCGCGGTGGCCTGCGGCCAGCCCTGACGACGGCTGTGCGCGGCGCAGATCGCAAACCATGGTCGGGACGCAGAAACGGTCCCGCGGTCGAACAGAGAAACGAGAACAGCAAGCAAAAAACCGAGTCCGCACAGCAAAAAACCGCTTGACTTCATAAGCCCCATACAAGGATGGGTTGAGCGCAGCGAAACCCATCACGCGGCCTCGTCGCTCTATGATGGGTTT
>CAVQWD010000009.1:0-41749 GCA_963717265.1 uncultured Alphaproteobacteria bacterium
TCGAGACGGTCGATCCAGAGACCGGCGCAATCACCAGCCGGCCCAGTCCGTCGGCGCCGAGATCGGCCTGCTGGCGTTCCGCGATGATTTGCGTGAGCCCGGCCTGGGCGCCGTTGCCGTTGAGAATTTGGTCGGTGCTGGCGACCGAGGGCTGAGTGACCGCGCTGCCGGAGAACAGATAATTGGCCCCCGACTGAGTATTGAGCAAAGCGAGAATCTGGTCGAGATAGCTTGCCGCCGAAGCCTGCGTTGCGGTCTGTCCGTTATTGTCGAGCGAATAGGAGTTCTGTTGCAGCAGCAATTGCTCGACCGAAGAGCTGGCATTGCCGATCTGGGTCAGGACCGATTGAGCGATGCTGAGCGTCGTGCCGACCGTGGCGGCGGTGGCGCTGTAACCGTTGCTCGCCGACAATTGCGCACCGAGCTCCAGCGCCAGGCCCGCCTGCGAGCCGAGGCCCGAATAGGTCTGCGCCGCCTCTCCGGTGCCGAGCTGTTGGCTCAGCGTATTAAGCTGATTGAACATGTTGGTCTGGGCCAAAAGGTTGGCCGCAGTCACCGATCCGGGTCCGGTAATGCTCATCACTGCACCACTTGCAGCAGCGTCGAGAACAGCTGCTCGACCGTCGTCATCACCCGCGCGTTGGCGCCATAGGCGTTCTGGCAGCGCGATCAGATTCGACATTTCGGTATCGATGTTGACGCCTGACTGGTCGTTGAAACGCTGTTGCAACGCGCTCACCACGGTGTCCTGGCCCTGCTGCAGGTTGCTCGCGGCGTTCGCCGCCTGGCTCTGCGCGCTGACGATCTGGCTCATGTAATCGGAAAGCGTGCCGCTATACGGCGCTTGCGCGCTGCCGATCCCGGTGCTCGGTGCAAAGGTCAGCGCAGCGTTGGTAAGCTGATCGAGTATGAAATTGGGCCGGGTCGGGTCCCCCGCAGCCGTGTCGGAGGAATAGGCGACCAGCCCCGACGGCGCCGTCACCAGCGCCGGATTGACGCGGATGCGCCCGGCAAGCCCCGTGGTCTGCGTGCCGGAGGCGGTGATCGCCCCGGTGATCGGCTGGCTGCCGTCGGTGAACAGTGCAAGCTGCGGAACGCCGCCGGCAACGGAGGTGACCGTCGCGCTCGCCGACAGCGCGGTCGCGACGTTGCCGGTGCCGCTGGTATTGAGCACCTGCAACAGGGTTCCCGACGGATTGGAGAATTGCAGGCTCGCGCCGAGCGCGGCGTTGAGCTGGGCGGCAACCGCCGCCACGCCGCCGGAAAAATCGACACCGATGGTTTGATTGTCTGGATCGCCGGCCACGGTCTGCAGCGGCAGCGTGCCGCCCGCGCCAAGCGACACGATCGTGAGGGTGTGCACAGTGTTGCCGGAATCGGTATAGCTGAGCGTGATCGAATTTCCCGGCGCCAAGCCGCCGGTGTCGATCTGATAGCCGGACTGGGCGCCGGCGCTGACCACAGCGCCGGGCACGGTCTGGTTCGATAGCGCCTGCGACATTTCGTTGGCGAACTCGTCGAGCTGATTCTGCGCCTGGGGCAGGATGTTGTCGCGCATCTGGATATAGGCGGCGAGTTCGCCCGATTGGATCGCCCCATCGGCGATCAAGTCGGTGCTGTTGCCGCCCGGCGCGACCAGCGTGATCGTCCCGGCGCCGTCGGCGCTGGGATCGGCGCTCCACAAAGTCGTCGCCGACATCGTTCCGGTATTGTCGAAATTAAGCTGCGAGGCCTGCACGCCGGCCACCAATTGCAGGCCGGTGCCGGTGAACAGCGAAATCTGGTTGCCCGGATTATGCACGACCCGGATGTTCATCAATTGCGCGAGCGAGGAAATGTCGGCGTCGCGCTGGTCCTCAAGCGTCGCCGCCGAGGCATCCGCTTCGGTCGAGCCTTGAAGCTGGAGATTGATCTGCGCGATCTGCTGCAGGTCGGTATTCGCGGTCTGCACGTCGTCGGCGATGCCCTGCTCCGCCTGGGTGCGGAGCTGCTGGACCGTATTGGTCATCGCGTTCAGATTCTGGGCAAGGCCCTGCGCCGCGCCGATCACGGCGCTCTGCTGCGCAGAGGAACCCGGATTGGTCGCCAGCGCCTGCAGCGAGCTGGTGAAATTGTTGTAGATCGCATCGAGCGAGCTCGACGAGCCCGGCGTACCGTAGATCTGCTGGAGCTGCTGATAGAGATTGGCGGTCATGTCCGCGTAGGCGCCGCCCGACGATTCGGTCCACAGCTGGCTCTGCAGCAGGGTGTCGAGATCGCGATTGATTCCGCTGGTTTCGACGCCGGTTCCGGCTAGGCCGGCATTGCCGGTCTCGACCTGAGTGACGCTCTCGTTGACGTAGCCCGGCGTATTGGCGTTCGCCACGTTGCCGGCAATGACCGACAGGCTCTGCTGGGTGACATGCACGCCGGCCAAGGCGGCGGATAAGGCCTGGGACAGTCCCATTGCTTCAGCCGTCCATGCGGCTCAGCGTCTGCGGCCCGACCGGCCAGCCGTCTCGGCGCCATGACCTCACTGGATCACTTGCAGCAGGCTCTGGATCATCTGGTCGGCGGTCGACATCACTCGGGCGTTGGCCGAATAGGCCTGCTGCGCCACGATGAGATCGCTGAATTGCGTGGAAATGTCGACGTTCGAGGATTCGAGCGAGCTACCTTCGATCGTGCCGGTCGCGCCATAGATCGGCGGACCGGAATCGGCGGTGGCGGCATAGGCGGCTCCGTCGAGCGCCTGCAGGGAATCCTCGCCGTTGAACGTCGCCAGCGGAATTTCCGCCAACGGTATGGTCTGGCCGTTCGAGAACGTGCCGGTGATACGACCCTGGCTGTCGACTGCGACCGATTGCAATTGGCCGGCGGCGAAGCCGTTCTGCTGGATTTGGTTGACTTGCGCCGTTCCGCTTGCCGATGCGAACTGCGTAATGCCGTTATTGCCAAAATTGAGCTCAACGTTGCCGAGGTTGTCGCCGTTTACCGTCAGATTCTGCAGCGTCAGGCTGGAGATCGCCGGGGTCAATTCGCCGCTCGAATTGAAGGTGAAGTTCGTGCCGACATTTTGCCACGCCGATTGCGAGCCGGTGGCGCTCGAATCGGTCTGGTAGAACAGCTGCCACGAACTGGTGCCGTTGGAATTGCTCACTTGCGCCCAGCGGAAGTCGACATTGACCGGATTGCCCTCGCTGTCGTAGGCGGTGATGGAGCCGCCATCGACTGATTGGTCATTGAAGGTGGTCAGGTCGTTGCCAATGACCGTGCCGTCGGCCGGATAGGCGGTCAGGTTCTGGATGCCGAATTTCGTCGCCGTTGCGGTGCCGCCTAATTTGACGATGGCGGTCGGGCTGTCGGCAGTGAGGGTGATATCGCCATTGGCGGTATTCACGCTGCCCGTCACGCCGGTCAGGCCTTGGATCGCAGTCTGCAATCCAGCAAGCGTGGCGACTTGACCGGCTGCTGTGTCGGTGCCGAATGTGATGGTCTGCGCGGCGCCGCTGCCGACGGTTACTGTCAGGGTCTGCCCCTGCGCCACGGCGCTCTGCGTGAGCAGGTTTGTCGGTTGAAATGAATTCTGCCCGGCGCCGAACCCGATCGCGGCGGCATCGCTGCCGGTACCGCCCACGGTAATCGAGGCCACTCCATTGGTGCCGGTCAGAGCCAGTTCATTGCTGCCGTTGAGCGCGGCGGAAACGTCCAAGGTACCGGCGGTATTTGCCGTATTGATCGAACTAATCAGATCGCCGACAGTGTCGGTGCCGGTCGCCGTGTAGGTGTAAGTCGAATTGATCCCGTCGGCGATCGTGACCGTGTCGCCGGTGTTGATTCCGAGCGAGGCGAGAGTGGTGCCGCTGGTCAGGCTCACCGAGCCGGGGCCCTGCGCCACCGCGTCCGGATCAAGCGCCGCGCCGGTGCCGATGAAGGCAGCGGCTTGCGCGGCGCCGGCGAGCGGATTGGCTTCGAAGTCGTCGAGATTGAGCAGACCCACCGAGGGGGTGGCCGGCAGGTTTGCCTGATACTGGATTTCTGTCGTCGCCTGCGCCGGCACGAAGTTGTCGTTAAACTGCAGGACCTGCGGGACGCTGCCTTCCGCATTTCCGGTGGTGGCATCGACCGGAATGCCCATGAGGTAATAGCCGGCGCCATTGACCAGGTAGCCGTCGTCGTTGAGCTGGAAATCGCCGTCGCGCGTGTAGTAGTTGACGCTGTTGAAGTCCGGCTGATTGTCAACGAAACTGGTCGGCTGCGCCACGACGAAGAAGCCGTCGCCGTTGATCGCCATGTCGGTTGAGACAGACGTGTTCTGAATCGAGCCCTGCACGGTATTCGTGGCGACCGATCCTGCAATGACTCCTCCCGCGGTCTGCAGGCCCTGCGCGGCCGCGGACACCAGGTCCTCGAAACTCGTATCGGTTTCCTTGTAGCCGGTGGTCTGCGAGTTGGCGATGTTGCCGGAAATGTTCTGCAGCGCATAGGACTGCGCCTGCAGACCGGCCACCGCCGTGGTCAATGCATCGAAGATACCCATGACATGATCTCCAACTCGCTCCTCGACTCGACAAGACGCGCATCGAGCCGCGCAACCTTGTTCCCGGCGGGACTGGAGCAAGCCGCGTGCCATGGGTTTTCCGGCGTTATTTCAATGGCATGTTGCCGAGCGGCCGGGTTGGCTGCTACGGAAATGCCGAGTTCCAGGCAGAAATTGCCGGGCAATCGACACCGCCGTTTCGGCCCGAGGCAGCGCCGCAGCGGCTGCGGCTTGCGATCGACAAATCGGACGTGATTTAACTTCGCGCACAACAAAGCAGGGGATCCTCATGCGCTTCGAAGGCACCAGCGCCTATGTCGCGACAGATGACCTGAAAGTCGCGGTCAATGCCGCGATCGCACTGGAACGGCCGCTTCTCGTCAAAGGCGAACCGGGCACCGGCAAGACCGTGCTCGCGGTCGAGATCGCCAAGGCGCTCGGAGCGCCGCTGATCGAATGGCACATCAAATCGACCACCAAGGCGCTGCAGGGCCTCTACGAATACGATGCGGTGACGCGGCTGCGCGACAGCCAATTGGGCGACGCGCGGGTGCGCGACATCCGCAATTACATCAAGCGCGGCAAGCTCTGGGAGGCCTTTGCCGCCGACGAACGGCCGGTGCTCCTGATCGACGAAATCGACAAGGCCGACATCGAGTTTCCCAACGACCTGTTGCAGGAACTCGATCGTATGGAGTTCTTCGTCTACGAGACCGGCGAGACCATCCGCGCCCGCCGCCGACCGGTCGTAATCATCACCTCCAACAACGAAAAGGAATTGCCGGACGCCTTTCTGCGCCGCTGTTTCTTCCATTACATCCGCTTCCCCGATCCAGACACCATGCGCGCCATCATCGAGGTGCACTTCCCCGGCATCAAGCAGCGGCTGGTGGCGGAGGCGCTCAAGCTGTTCTACGAAATCCGCGAAGTGCCCGGAGTGAAGAAGAAGCCGTCGACCTCGGAACTGCTGGACTGGCTCAAGCTGCTCATGGTGGAGGATATTTCCGCCGAAACGCTGCGCGAGCGCGATCCAAAACGGCTTATTCCGCCGCTGCACGGCGCGCTGCTCAAGAACGAGCAGGATGTGCACATGTTCGAGCGCCTCGCGTTTATGGCGCGGCGCGAGGGCCGCTGAAAGCAAAGATTTTGGCGCTTAAGCTGCGAGAGTAAACGCCCGCTCACCACAACGGCTGCATGGCGAAGGAATAGGTAACGCCCAACCCGACGGTGACTTGGTTCGGCGAGCCGCGCTCGGTGACGAGCGGCGAGTTGGCGGCATCTGCCGCCAGCCGTTCGTATTCGACGAAAGCCAGGGCCGACCATTGCGGCGTCCAGAAATAGCGCGCCTGGGTGCCCGCGCCATAGGAATAAAGCCCACCGCTGGCCTGATAGACCGGCAAGCCGGACGCCGCAGACTGCGCCGCGTCAATGCTGAAATAGGGCAACGTCGCGTCAGCCTGACTGCAGCGTCAGCCGCGGGCCGGCGGACAACGTCAGCCGGCCGATCCGATCGACGGCGTCGACAAACAGATCGCCGGTCACGCCGGTTTCGCCGCCAAATCCCTGGCGGACCTCGCCGCGCAGCCGCAGCCAGGGCACCGGCCAGTATTCGGCGAAGCCGCCGACCTGGAGCGCGTAATCGACATCGCCCAATCCGCTCAAGGCGGCATAGTCCGACGCCGTTCGCTTCCAAATCAGCCGCACCGCAGGCCCGAACTTGAGCTGACCAAGATCGATCAGTGCAAAGCCTGCACTGTCGCGTGGACCGAAAAACTCCGGCGGCGTCCCGGCATGCCGCACGCTGATGAGCGGCAGAGCGGTGAACTGCATTTCGCTTGTGGGCGCTCCCGGCCATGCCGGGAGCATCTGGCCTTCAAGCCCTAGTGTGACGATCCAGTCCGGAGCTGCGGAAGGCGCGGCAGGCAGATCGGCGGCCGATGCGATTGGCGGCGTCAGCGCAGCAACAGCTACAAGCATGCGCAACCGGATTGATCGCATGACTACGCCACCTTGCCCCCGACGAAGGCTGACGAACCCGTACCACTACGCCATTGAAGCACAGCGGGCGGCCGATGCAAGACCATACACCGACATTGAGAACAATTCATTGCCATTGGGTGCATCGTCCACACGCCGATGGCCCGGCCTCGCATCGAGCATTTCGCCGCCGTTCAAACCCGACTACGATTGCCGCGAAGGAGACACCCATGCCGCATCGAGTCACGCGCCGCGCCGTCGTCGCCGGCCTTTCTGGTCTTGCCGTCAGCACGGCTCGTGCGCAAGCCCAATGGCCGTCACGCACCATCACCCTGGTCGCCGGCTTCCCGCCGGGCGGACCGACCGATATCGTCGCGCGACTGATCGCCGACGGCCTGGCCAAGGCGCTCGGCCGATCGGTCATTGTTGAAAACCGCTCGGGCGCCTCGGGCACGGTCGCCGCAGCCTTCGTCGCGCGCGCCGCAGCCAATGGCTATACGCTTGCAGTCATCCCGTCCGGTCACGCCACGGCGGCCGCGACCTTCGCCAAGCTGCCCTACCGCTCGATCGACGACTTCACCACGATCACGCTGGCGTCGGAATATCCGTACGTCATGTGCACGAACACTTCGAGCGGCATCAGGACCGTCGCCCAACTCATCGATGCCGGGCGCACGCGGCCGCGACCGCTGTTGTTCGGCACGCCGGGCACCGGGTCAGGCCCGCAACTGGCGATCGAACTATTCGCGCTGAAGACCAAGATCAAAGTTCAGCACATTCCGTTCCGCGGTAGCGCGCCGGCGGTGACCGAGGCCCTGGCCGGCCGCCTCGACTTCATGATGGATCCGCCGGCGAGCCTCATCCCTCAGGTGCGAAGCGGCAATCTCAACGCGCTCGCCGTCTCCAGCGCCAAGCGCTATTTCGCGCTCCCCGAGACCCCAACCATCGGCGAAAGCGGCGTGCCCGGCTTCACGGTAACCGGATGGCAGGGACTGGTCGGGCCCGCCGGCCTGCCGGCGCCGATCGTCAGCCGCCTCAATGCCGAGGTCGTCCGTCTGCTCAAGCAGCCGGCGACGATCGAGCGGCTGCGCGCCGTCGGCAACGAACCGGCGCCGTCAACACCGGGCGAATTCAAGAAACGGCTTGCCGACGATATCGCCACCTGGACGGCGCTCGCCGACGAAATTCAGTTTCAACGGATCTGACGCGCTGCGCCGCCGCTCACGGTGCGAGTTTCGCCGCGCCGGATGCCGTATTTGCTGTGTGCTCCGGACGCGCCAAATCCTCGGTCGCGGCCGCCGCTGGCACGATGGATTCTGGGACAGCGTTGGTTGCATGCGGAACCGCCGCTTCGCTCGTTGCCGGCTCTGCGGGCCGAGAAGCGGAAACGGCCTCGCTTTGCTGCGGCCCCGGCGCTGCCTGCGGCGGGACCATGTCCGCTTCAGCCCGGTCGGCCGCCGCGCCTGCCACAAAAGAGGATGCCTGTGAAATCTTGCGGCGGGCAACGTCGCGGCGATGTGCCCGGCGCTCGGCGACGGCGTCGCGTGCCCGCTTGACGAAGACGCGCAGCCGCGCCGCAGCCCGGCCCAGCGTTCCACCAGCCCATACCAGTTCGAACGGCGTGAATTGCCGCCACGTTTCATCGCCCGCAACGATCGCCCGTGCGACGATGTTGCCGGCCATGGCCGTGGTATTGAGGCCATGGCCGCCGAAGCCGCTGGCGAGCCATAGGCCAGGTCCGAGTTCGCCGATCTGCGGCATGCGGTGAACGGTGTTGCCCAGCGTGCCGGCCCAGGCGTAATCGACGCCGACTTTGCCGAGCTGCGGATAGGTTTTGCGGATATCGGCGGTCAGCGCGCGCACGTAGCGGCGCGGATCGCGCTGCCACACCGTAGCACGTCCCGACCACATCAGCCGGTCGCCGCCGACGATGCGGTAATGGTTGTCGGCGAGGTCGGTGTCGCTCACCGCGCCGCGATAGCCGACCGCAGCAGCGAGCCTATCGGCCCCGAGCGGGGTTGTGGTGATCACGTAGGTGGTGATCGGGATTAACGTCGCGGCAAGCCGCCTTGCCAGCGACTTGAGCTGCACATTCGCGGCGAGCACGATCTGGCCGGCGCGCACCCGGCCCGAGGGTGTCACGATTCGCTTTCGCACGCCGGCCGGATCGACCGCCAGAGCCGGCGTGTTTTCAAAAATGCGGGCGCCATCACGCTCTGCGGCCGCTGCAAGCGCCAGCGCATAATTGAGCGGGTGAATGGTGAATGCCCGCTGGTAATGAACCGCGGCAAAATAGCGCTCGCTTGCGAGCACGGCGCGCACCCGCTCGGTCGGCCAGGCTTCGACCTCGCAGCCGAGATCGGTCAGCAATTCGGCGAAGCGGACGAATTCATCGCCGTCGTAAATTTTCGACACATAGAGCCACCCGTCCTCGGCATCGATGCCGGGAGCGTTCTCGGCTGTGATCGTACTGCGGACATAATCGAGCCCGGCCTGCGACAGCGCCCAAAGACCCTTGGTACGTTCAAAGCCGACGCGGGCGATGAGCTTGTCGGCGTCGGCGGCAAAACCCGGGAGCACGAAGCCGGTATTGCGACCCGATGCCCGGCTGGCAAGGCGGCCGGCTTCGATGAGAGCGACGGTCCAGCCGCTGCGCGCGATCTCGCGCGCGGCGGTGAGACCGGCAAGCCCGCCGCCGATCACGCACACTTCGACGTCGAGGTCGGAGCCCAGAGGCGGCCGAGGCGCCGTCTGCACCATGGTCGCGGCGTACCAGCTTTCGCCGTAGGCTGTGCTGTCGGTCCCACTCATCGCGTCTTGTCCAACTCAACACCGCTCATGCTAGACTCGCAGGACCGAGAAAGCGACATTGCCGCGATGCGCCGTCTGATGCTGTTGCGCCACGCCAAAACCGAGCGCGCCGTGCCCGGCGAGCCCGACCGCGACCGCAAACTCACCAAGCGCGGCAGAAACGACGCGCCCGCAATCGGCGCCTACATGGCGCGCCACCGCCTCGTCCCCGACCTCGCGCTCGTCTCGCCGGCGGCGCGCGCCCAGGAGACATGGACGCTGGTCGCGGCCGCTTTTGCCAAGACCCCGAAAACCGTCAATGACGAGCGGCTCTATAATGCCGGCGCCGAGCAGCTCATGAGCGTGATCGCCGAGACGGGCCGCGCCCAGTCCCTCCTCCTCGTCGGCCACAATCCAGGCACCCACGATCTCGCGGTCGGGTTGATCGCTGCGGGGGACGTCGAAGCGCGCGAGCAGGTGAACGAGAAGCTGCCGACTTCGGGGCTCGTCGTCATCGACCTCGCGTTCGACGACTGGACGGAACTGCATCCGCATGCCGGCCGGCTCGAGCGTTTCATCAGTCCGCGCCTGATCGCCGCTGCAACGGAGTGACGGCCATGCGCGAGACCCTGCCGGCCCTGCTCTGTGCTAACTTTGAATACAATGTGCCGGCGCTGCAGCATCCGGCATTCAGGGAGGCCCCATCATGACGCTCACAGTGACGCCGCTGTCGCCCGCGCTCGGCGCCGAGATTTCCGGCGTCGACCTGCGCGAAGATTTGCCCGCCGACACCGTCGCCCGGATCGTCGACGCCTGGCATCGCCACCTCGTTGTCTTGTTCCGCGGCCAATCGCTCACCGAGGACGACCAGATCCGCTTTGCCCAGCATTTCGGCGCCCTGCAAAAGCGCACCCGGCCGCCGGAGACGATCAACGAGGTCGGCCACACCAAATATCCGCAATTGACGATGCTGGTTTCCAACATTCGCGAGGACGGCAAGCTGATCGGCTCCTTGCCGGACGGCGAAATGCAGTTCCATTCCGACCAATGTTATCTGGAAAAGCCGGCCACCGGCACATTCCTCTATGCCATCGAAGTGCCGTCGGTCGGCGGCGACACGGTATTTCTCAACATGTACAAGGCTTACGAGACGCTGCCCGAAGAGATGAAGGCGCGCATCGAAGGCCGCAAAGCGCTCAACGCCTACCTCTATGAATTAACGACACGGGCGATCAATGGAGCGAAAGTCGATTTCACCGCCCATCCGCACTATTTGCAGCCGATCGTGCGCACCCACCCCGACACCAGGCGCAAGGCGCTCTATGTCAACCGCCTGATGACGTTTACGGTGGAGGGCATGGACGAGGCGGAAGGCGGCGCGCTGCTCGACCATTTGTTCGATCACATGGAGCAGGATCAGTTCATCTACGCCCACCATTGGTGCGTCGGCGATCTCGTCTTGTGGGACAATCGCTGCACGCTGCATGCGCGGACGGATTTTTCCGATCGTGAGCGGCGGCTGTTGCGGCGCTATGTGGTCATGGGCGACCGGGTTTATTGAAAAGAGATTTGTAGGGTGGGTTCGCCGCGAAGCGGCGTAACCCACCGCCGATCGTCGGGCATTTGGCTGGTGGGTTACGCGCCTTCGGCGCTAAGCCACCCCTGCGCGCCTCACCCCGCCAAAGCCGCCAGAATGCGCGCCCAGGAGCGGATGCCCTTGTGGAAGCATTTGAGGTCGAATTTCTCGTTGGGCGAATGCACGCGGTCGTCGTCGAGCGCGAAGCCCACCATCAGCGTGTCCATGCCAAGCACGCTCTTGAAATCGCCGACGATCGGGATCGAGCCGCCGGCGCCGATCGTCACCGCCCTCTTGCCCCACTCTTGCGCGAGCGCTTGGCGCGCCTTGTTCAGCGCCGGATTATCGAACGCCACGGCAAAGGCGGGCGCGCTGCCGAAATCGCCGAACTCGACCTTGCAATCGGCCGGCACGCGTTGGCGCACGAAGTCGCGGAAGGCTGAGCGGATTCTCGCCGGGTCCTGGGCGCCGACGAGGCGGAAGGAGACCTTTGCCATCGCCTTGCCTGGGATCACCGTCTTTGCCCCCTCCCCGGTATAGCCGCCGATGATGCCGTTGACCTCGGCAGTTGGCCGCGTCGAGATTTGCTCGATCAGCATACGGCCCTGTTCGCCGGCCGGAATTTTCAGCCCGATCGGGCCTAAGAATTTTTCCGGCGTCAGCCCAAGCCCGGCGAGATCAGCTTTGATGTCAGGTGGCAATTCAGGCACGCCCGCGTAAAATCCGGGAATCGCGACCGAGCCGTCCGAGTTGTGCATCGCGGCGAGAATCTCGGCCAGCACGTGGATAGGATTGCGGGCGGCGCCGCCGAATAGACCGGAATGCAGGTCGCGGTCGGCGCAAGTGATCCTCACCTCGTCATAGACAAGCCCACGCAACGAGGTCGTGATCGATGGCGTCTCGGCGTCCCACATGCCGGTGTCGCAGACCAAAGCGAGATCGCGCTTGAGTTCGGCGGCGTTGTCGCGCACGAAGCCGAACAGATGTTTCGAGCCGCATTCCTCCTCGCCTTCGATCAGCATGGTGATGTCGAGGGGGAGTTCGCCCGTCACCGCCTTGAAGGCGCGGCAGGCTTCGACGAAGGTCATCGCCTGTCCCTTGTCGTCGCAAGCACCGCGCGCGACGATGATCTTGCGCCCGCCATCAAGCGTCTCGATGCGCGGCTCGAATGGCGGCGTCTTCCATAAATCGAGCGGATCGACCGGCTGCACGTCGTAATGGCCGTAGAACAGCACGCACGGGGCGTGACCATTGCCGCTTTTGGCCGATGGGCTCTTGCCAAGGACCACCGGGTGGCCGGCGGTCGGGCGCAGACTGGTGTCAAAGCCGAGACCGCTCAGATCGGCGGCGACATGCTCGGCCGCCAGCCGGCACTGCGCCGCGTATCCCGGATCGGTCGACACCGACTGGATGCGCAATAGCGAAAACAGCCGCTCAAGGCTTGAATCGAGATCGTTGTCGATGCGGTCGAGCACCGCGGGGAGCGCTTCGGCTGGGTTCATGGCATCACCGTCTGGTTCCTGCATGGCTCGTATATGGCCTAAGGACCGCCATTTCCACGGCTACGAGCCGGACAAGCGTTGCATGTTTGCAACGCTCCGCCGCCTTTCGCTGTCGCAGCATGGCGGTTTGATGCTGATGGGTTGACATTCCCTTGTCACACGGCGTTCCAATGCACATTATGGCGAAAACCCGCCGAGATTGCGGGAGGGGATGACAGCAACCCGCCGGAAGTGCGGGGGGACAGGGGAAAATGAAAGAGGCTGACGAGACGCCTCGTCGCTGCCGCCGTCAGCGGGCGGGCGGCCGGGGCGAGCGCTGATCTTTTCGCACGGGCACGCCGCCCGAGAAACTACGCCGCGGCGGCGTGCGCGCACGGGCTGCGAAGCTTTGCGGAGCCACGGCCTTGATACGTCTTGTTTCGGCAGGCAAGCAGGAACCAGTTGCGGCCATGACATTGCGCTGAGGGGCCAGCATCAATGGCATATCCGATCACCGATATTCGAGACATCGGGGCGGACGTGGCCGCAATCCTGAAAACGGAAGGGATTCGGACCACGATCGGATTGCTGCGCGCGGCGAAGACGCCAAGGCAGCGGCTCAAAATCGCGGCCAAGACCGGAACGGATTCGAAACGGGTGCTCGACTGGGTGACCGCCGCCGATCGCATGCGGGTTAGAGGCATCGGTTCGGAATATTCGCAATTATTGCGCGCCGCAGGCGTCCGGACGGTGAGCGATCTGCAAATCCGCAACCCGCAACATCTTGTCGAGAGAATGCGCGAAGCCAACAAGCGCAAACTGGTGCGGGTCTTGCCGAAGGAAAAGACGGTCGAACGCTGGATCGAAAACGCCAAGAAGCTGCAATCGATTCTGCGCTATTGATCGCCGGCAAAACACCCGCCGCCGGCTCGGCTGCTCGGCTTGACTCCCTGTAAGCGGCCGCGCAAAGCGGACGGCTCGTATTTTGCCTCACTTGGCCCGCAGGATGGGCGGAATGGCCCAGGCAACGGCCACCAGCATGATGCAGCGGCAAGCCGCAGCCGACTTGGCCGGTGCCGCGACGTTTCGCGCGCTATTGCGCCGCGGCCGGCCGCTGGTCATGGGCGTGCTCAACGTGACGCCGGATTCGTTTTCCGATGGCGGGCGGTTCCTCGAATCCGGGGCGGCCATCGCGCAGGCGCAACGCCTCATTGCTGAAGGCGCCGACATTCTCGATATCGGCGCCGAGTCGACCCGGCCCTATGGCGGCGCGGTGCCGGTGCCGCTCGATGAAGAGCGCAGGCGGCTCGATCCGGTGCTGCCAGCAGTCGTAGCGCTCGGTGTGCCGGTTTCAATCGATACGATCAAGGCCGAGGTGGCGGCCTGGGCGCTTGAAGCGGGCGCGGCCATCGTCAACGACGTTTGGGGGCTGCAGCGCGACCCTGATATGGCCCGCATCGTCGCCGCGCACGGCGGCCCCGTGATCATCATGCACAATCGCGATGCCGTCGATGCGGCAATCGACATCATCGCAGATGTAAATGCTTATTTCGAGCGCTCGCTCGACATCGCCGCGCGCGCCGGCATCGAACGCGAGCGCATCGTGCTCGATCCCGGCATCGGTTTCGGCAAGACGCCGCAACAGAGTTTCGCCTGCATCGCCCGGCTCGGGGCGTTCCAAAGCTTCGGCCTGCCGCTTATGGTCGGCGCTTCGCGCAAGCGCTTCATCGCCACCGTTTCGGCGTCGCCGTCGCCGCCGCCGCCGCAGGAACGGCTCGGCGGCTCGCTTGCCGCGCACCTCATCGCGGTCGAAAACGGCGCGGCCATCGTGCGCGTCCATGATGTGGCGCCGACCGTGCAGGCGCTGGCGGTTGCCGCGGCAATCGGACGGGCGCGATGAGCGACGCGATCTTCGTCAGCGGGCTCGTCCTGCACGCCTATCACGGCGTGATGCAGCACGAGGCCAAAGTGGGCCAAACATTCCGGCTCGATCTCGTCCTTCACATCGACCTTGCCGAGGCCTCGCGCAGCGACAAGCTCAAGCACACCGTCTCCTATGACGCGGTGGTGCAAACGGCGAGCGAAGCGTTCTGCGCGCGACGCTTCCGCCTGGTGGAAGCGGCCGCCGGCGCCGTCGCCGACGCCGTGCTCGAGCGCTGTCCGCAGGTTCGCGCCGTCCGCGTCAGCGTACACAAGCCGCATGCGCCGATCGCTGCGACCTTCGATGATGTCGGCGTGACGATCGAACGCGCCCGCGGCGATCGCGTCGGCGCTTGAGCCGCGAGGCCGGGCCCGATGGCAGAAGCCTTCATCGCGCTCGGCGGCAACCTCGGCAACGTGCGGTCAACATTCGAACAGGCGATCGCGATGCTGTGCGACGGCGCCGTCGTCCGTCTCGTTGCCCGCTCCTGCGATTACCGCACACCGCCCTGGGGCGTCACCGACCAGCCGCCTTTCATCAATGCCGTCATTGCGGTTGCGGCTTCGCCGTCGCCGCATGAACTGCTCGCCCGCAGCCAAGCCTGCGAACGCAAGCTCGGCCGCGACCGCAGCCACGAGCGCCGCTTCGGACCGCGCGTCATCGACCTCGACCTTCTCGCCTATGACGACATCGAACTTCACGATGCCGATCTGACGCTGCCGCACCCGCATCTATTCGAGCGCGCTTTCGTGCTGGTGCCGCTTGCGGAAATCGCCCCTGATCGCGTCATCGCCGGCATCCGCGTGCGGGACGCGCTCGCGCGCGTCGATGCGAGCGGTATCGAGAAGCTGGTACGGCGATAATCTCCACACCCGCGCTCGGGCACGCCAGTTGCATGGACTGTGTTGGCCATTCCAGCCGCCCGTGGCATTTTGGTGCAATGACGGAGCCTGAACAAAGCTTGCCGCTCGCCGCCGACTTCCCGCAAGCAACGCGAGATGAGTGGCGCAAGCTGGTCGATGCTGTGCTTAAGGGCGCGCCGTTGGGGCGACTGAGCGGCTCGACTTATGACGGCCTCGCCATCGAGCCGCTCGCGGCGCGGCGGTCCGAGGCGCGGCCCGTGGCCGCGCGCGCCGGCGCGACGCCATGGCAGGTGATGGCGCGGATCGATCATCGCGACCCGGGTCTCGCCAATGCGATAGCGCTGGAGGAACTGGAAAACGGCTCCACCGGCCTCGTGCTGGTTTTCGCAGGCGGGACGGGAGGTTACGGCTACGGTCTTCCTGCGCACGAGGGGACCATGGCGCGTGTGCTTGAGGGCATCGATCTCGCCTCGGGCGTTGCCATCGAACTCGATCTCTCGCCGCACGCCGAAGCTGCCACCGAGGCGGCGCTTGCCAGGGGGCCGGCATTTTCGACGCGAGCGGGAGACGTTCGCCTCGCCCGCGACCCGATCGGCGCCATGGCGTTGGCGGGCGGCGCGGCGCGGCCCTGGAGCGAAACGGCGCCGCATTTCGCGCGCCGGCTCGGCGCGCTTTGCCGCGACGGTTTCCGCCGCCATCTTGCCGCCGCGGACGGCCGCGTCATTCACAATGCCGGCGGTTCCGAAGCGCAGGAACTGGCGTTCGTGCTCGCCTGCGCGCTCGATTATCTGCGCGCGCTGGAAGCGGGCGGCGTCGGCGTCGAACACGCCCGACGCATGATGTTCTTCCGGCTCGCTGCCGACGCCGATCAATTCCTCACCATCGCGAAATTCCGCAGCTTGCGGAAATTGTGGGCGCGGATCGAGGCCGCCTGCGGGCTCACGCCCGAGCCGGCATTCGTTTCGGCCGAAACCGCCTGGCGCATGATGGCGCAGCGCGATGCGCATACCAATATCCTGCGCACCACGATTGCGGTTTTCGCCGCAGCGCTTGGCGGCGCCGACGCCATTGCCGTGCTGCCGTTTTCCGCAGCGCTTGGTTTGCCGGACGGTTTCGCGCGCCGCATCGCGCGCAACAGCCAGCTCATTCTTCTTGAAGAATTGCACCTCGACAAGGTCGCCGATCCGTCGGCAGGCTCCGGCGCAGTCGAGGATTTGACCGACCGGCTGTGCCGCGCGGCGTGGACGCTGTTTCAGGAGATCGAGGCGGCCGGCGGCGCCGCGGCGGCGCTCGAAACGGGCTTGATCCAGAACAGGGTCGCTGCGGTGCGCGCGCAACGCGGCGCCGCGGCGGCGCACTTGAAGGATGCCATCACCGGGGTGAGCATCTTTCCCGCCATCGATGAAGCACACATCAGCGTGCTCGCAGTCTGCCCCGGCTGCCACACCGGCTCCGGCATGGCCCCCAGCACTTTGCTGCGAGCCGCTGCGGCCGCTCCGTCTCGCCCAGCCGTTCGAGGCGTTGCGCGACGCTTCCGACCGCATCCTGGCGGCGACCGGCGCGCGGCCCAAAGTGTTTCTGGCAACTTTCGGCACGCCGGCAGAGTACGCGCCGCGCGCGAGCTTTGCGGCCAATTTTTTCAAAGCCGGCGGCATGGACGCAATCAGCAATCGAGATGCGATCTCGCCGCTGGGCGCCGCCTTCACGGCGTCCGGGGCTTCGCTCGCCTGCCTGTGCGGCTCCGACAAGGCTTATGAAGGCGACGCGCCGGCAGCCGCCGCAGAGGCTCAACGCAGCCGGCGCACGGCACATCTATCTTGCCGGACAACCGGGCGAAGGCGAGGCGGCGCTGCGCCAGGCCGGCATCGGGACTTTCATCTTTGCCGGCTGCGATGCGCTCGCCGTGCTGGAGGCCGCGTACCGCCTCATTGCCAGCTGATGGCAAACCGATCAGACTTGCCGGAAACGGTGAGCCGACTGCGGACCGTGGAGCCATGAGCAGACCCGACCAACCATTCGGCTGGCGCAAGCGCATCGGGCTCCTCAGCCCGACCGTGATCGAGACCGCGGCTTACGATTTCTATCGGCTGGCCCCCGACGGCGTCTCGATGTGCGCGACCACTTCCAACGTCGAGCACTGGAGCGCTGAGAACTTTCAGCGCCACGTCATCGAGCCGCTGGTGGACGCGGTGAAATATCTCGCCTCGCGCCACGTCGACTACATCATTCATACCGGCATGCCGGTGGTGACGACGCGCGGCAAGGGCTTCGAAGAAGAAATCGTCAAGTTGATCACCGATGCGACCGGACTGCCCGCGACCACCAGCATCCGCTCGGCGATCCGAGCGCTGGCGCATCTTGGCGTCAAAAACGTCGTCGTGGTGACGCCCTATCCGCGAGAGCTGCACCAATCGGCACTGGCCTTCCTGGAAGCGAGCGGCTTCAATGTGGTCGCGGAGCACACTGAGAATGTGGTGTTCAAACAGCTTCAGGACGTGACGCCCGCCCATATCGCCGCGGTCGCCAGACGCGTCCTGCAATCGGCGCCGTCGGCCGACTGCGTCTACATTCCCTGCAACCAGTGGTCCGGCGCCGATGCCGCGCCGCTGATCGAGGACGAGTGCGGCGTGGCGGTGGTGAGCGGCGGCCACGCCGATTATTGGGAGGCGTTCCGCTCGCTCGGCATCAATGATCCCATCGGCGGTCATGGCCGGCTGATGGCGAGCCTGAGCGTGCTGCCGCAGCCGGTGCCGGCCGCAGCCGCGCGGGTTTGATCGCCGCCGCGGCGCCGGGCGCCGAGGGCGCCGAGACCCAACTGGCGGCGCCCATGAAAAAAGACTAAAAATCAAAGAGCTGGGATTTGATGCCGACGAAGCGGTGGTGCGTGGCTAAAACCGAGCAAAGTCCCATGAGCCGGATCCCGGATTTCTCCGCCATCGAGTTTGCCGAGGCCGAAGCGCCTGAGAGCGGCAGGCCGAGCAATTCGTGGCTCACGCCCGAAGGCATCGCGGTGAAGCCGCTCTACGGCGCCGCCGACCTCGCCGGCCTTGACGGCCTCGACACCTATCCTGGCATCGCGCCCTACCTGCGCGGCCCCTACCCGACCATGTACGTCACCCAGCCCTGGACCATCCGGCAATATGCCGGGTTCTCCACCGCGGAGGATTCCAACGCCTTCTACCGCCGCAATCTCGCCGCCGGGCAGAAGGGGCTGTCGATCGCGTTCGATCTTGCCACCCATCGCGGCTACGATTCCGACCATCCGCGCGTCTCAGGCAACGTCGGCATGGCCGGCGTTGCCATCAACTCGATCTACGACATGCGGACGCTGTTTTCCGGCATCCCGCTCGACCGCATGTCGGTGTCGATGACGATGAACGGCGCCGTGCTGCCGGTGCTGGCGCTCTACATCGTCGCCGCCGAGGAACAGGGCGTAGCGCCGGAAAAACTCTCCGGCACGATTCAGAACGACATTCTCAAAGAGTTCATGGTGCGCAACACCTACATCTATCCGCCGCAACCGTCGCTGCGCATCATCTCGGATATTTTCGCCTACACTTCGGCGCACATGCCGAAGTTCAACTCGATCTCGATCTCCGGCTATCACATGCAGGAAGCGGGAGCGACCGCCGACCTCGAGCTCGCCTACACGCTCGCCGACGGCGTCGAATACGTGCGCGCCGGCGTTGCGGCGGGGCTCGACATCGACCGCTTCGCGCCGCGGCTGTCGTTCTTCTTCGGCATCGGCATGAACTTCTTCATGGAGATGGCGAAGCTGCGCTCAGCGCGCGCACTGTGGGCGAAGCTGATGAAGGAGTTCAATCCGCGCGACGAGCGCTCACTGATGCTGCGCACCCATTGCCAAACCTCCGGCTGGTCGCTCGCCGCGCAGGACGTGTTCAACAACGTCGCGCGCACCGCCATCGAGGCGATGGCGGCGACGGCGGGCGGCACGCAATCGCTGCACACCAACGCGCTCGACGAGGCGCTCGCTCTGCCGACCGACTTTTCCGCCCGCATCGCCCGCAACACCCAGATCGTGCTCCAGCGCGAGAGCGGCATCACCCGGTTGATCGATCCGTGGGGCGGCTCGTTCTATGTCGAGCGCCTGACGCACGATCTCGCGACCCGAACTTGGGGCCACATCCGGGAAGTCGAGGATTTGGGCGGCATGACGCGCGCCATCGAGGCGGGCCTGCCGAAACTGCGCATCGAGGAGGCCGCCGCGAAGACGCAAGCGCGCATCGATTCCGGCGCGCAGGCTTTGATCGGCGTCAACAAATTCCGGTCCAAAAAAGACGAAGAGCCGATCGAAATCCTCAAAGTTGACAACAGCGCGGTGCGGCAATTGCAGATCGACAAGCTGGCCCGATTGAAGCGCGAGCGCGATCCCAAAGCGCTCGCCGATGCACTCGCTGCGCTGACGCGCGCCGCCTCGGGCGGCAACTGCAATTTGTTGGCGCTCGCCATCGACGCCGCGCGCGCCAAGGCGACGGTCGGCGAAATATCGCTGGCGCTGGAGCAGGTTTTCGGCCGCCACCGGGCCGAGATCAAAACCGTCTCCGGCGTCTATCGACGGGAGGTCGGCATGGCGGATGCGATCGAGCGCGTGCAGAAACGCGTCGCCGAATTCGAGGAGAACGAGGGCCGCCGCCCGCGCATTCTGGTCGCCAAGATCGGCCAGGACGGCCACGACCGCGGCCAGAAGGTGATCGCGTCAGCCTTTGCCGATCTCGGCTTCAACGTCGATATCGGTCCCTTGTTTGCCACGCCGCAGGAAGCCGCGCGCCAGGCGGTCGAGAACGATGTCCACATCCTCGGCGTCTCCTCGCTCGCGGCTGCGCATTTGACGCTGGTGCCGGAACTGAAGGCCGAACTCGACCGCCTCGGCCGCCCGGACATCATGATCGTGGTCGGCGGCGTGGTGCCGGCGCAGGATTACGAGGCGCTCAAATCCGCCGGAGCCGAAGCGATCTTCCCGCCCGGCACCGTGATCGCCGAAGCCGCCGGGGCGCTCATCGACACGCTCAACCGTCGGCTCGGGCATGCGAAGGCGGCGGCGGAGTGAGCGAAGTTCGCCTGGTGCGGTATAAATCTGACATGACCCGAGACGAGATCATCGCCAAGCTTAAGGAGACCGCGCCTGTGCTGCGCGCCGAGGGAGTGAAGCAACTCGCCATTTTTGGCTCGCGCGCCCGTGGCGATGCGCGCGCCGACAGCGATCTCGACGTGCTGATCGATGTCGATCCGCAAGCAGGACTTCAAGGGCTTGCGCTGATCGGCGTTCTTGCCGACGCGGAGCGGACGGTCACAGCGGCGATGGGCATTCCCACGCAAGCGACGATGCGAACATGGATCGAACCTCGGGTCGCAGAGCGCATTGCGGATGATCTCATTGAAGTCTTTTGATCATGCCTCCGACGCTCGCCGATCGACTGGTGCACATCCTCACCGCCATCGAGACGATCGAGCGCGCGCTGGTGAACCGGCAACTTAAGGACCCGACAGATGATTTGATGTTGCGGCTGGCGGTGGAACGCTCATTCGAGATCATGTGCGAGGCGGCGCGCCGGCTTCCCGACAACGTGAAGGCTCAGCAGCCGCAGATCGACTGGCGAAGGATGGTGGATTTGGGCAATCGGCAGCGCCACGCGTATCACCGCCTCGAGCCAAGCATATTGTGGCAGATCGCTCATCGCGACCTGCCGCCGCTCAAAATCTTCGCTGAACGGGTCATCCGCAAGTCGGCCGAATGAGCCACCACTGGCGCAAGGCGGCCAAAACGACTCCCGTTCAACAGCCGCCGTGGAATTGATCCGCGTCAATACCTACCTCTTGATCATGTGATCATGTGATATTCAGCCGGCGGGGGCGATGCCGACTGGCGGGACGATCGCGGCAACTTGGAGTGCATGATGACAAAACTGCCGCACGACGCTTTGGTGTTCATCGGCGACGGCCGCAAGGCGCTGTTTCTGCGCAATGCCGGCGACGAGACGATTTTGGACCTGCGCACCGAGCAAGTGTTCGCCGACGACAATCCGCCGACCCACGATCAGGGCACCGACAAACCCGGGCGGACATTCCAAAGCACCCACTCGCATGGACGCGGCGCCGTGCAGCAGACCGACTGGCACGACATCGAGGAGCACCGCTTCGCACAGCGCGTCGCCGCAGCGTTTGAGGCAGTGGTGCGCAAGCGCAAGGTTCCGGCGATCGTCGTCGTCGCGCCACCGCGCACACTCGCCGATTTGCGGCGCGCCTTTCACGCCAACGTCAAGGCCAAGATCGTCGCCGAGATCGGCAAAGACCTGACCAAGCATCCCGTGGACGACATTGCCGCTCATCTCGTCGCCGAAGGCGGGCAATAAGCCTTCCGCGGCCGCCGCACCCCCGGCCCTCACTCGGCCTGGGCTTCCTGCGCATTCTGCGGGCGGCTGGAGACGGGCGTTGCGACCGGCGGTCGCGGGGCGTGCGGCGGTGCCGGCAGCGAGTTAAGGAAATTGCGGAACACCGTGCTCGACTGCAGCGCGTCACGGCCGGCCGCGATAAGCATGTCGATCTGAGCGGGCGGCAGGTGCAGGTTCGTCTTGACGGCATTGAGCGCGACGGCGCGGTCGTGCCCCAGCTGATCGAACGCGATGCGGCCAATGAAGAACTTGACGTTCCGGCAATTCCACCCCGGCGGCGCGCCGTAGCGCCGCCGCTCGGCTTCGGAAAGCCCGCAGCGCCAGCGCACCAGCGCTTCGCGCCAACTGTCCATCGTATCGTCGAAGGTCGCGTAGCTGCCGAGCGCACCGGCGCCGGTTGCCGTATCGGAAGCCGCATTGATGAGATCAACGCCGGTGGGACCGGCTACGGTCTGTGCCCAGCGGCCGGCCGGCGCGCGGCCGGAATCCACGACTAAAAACAACAGCCGCCGCAGTCTGACCGCGTCATGTGGCGAAAGCGGACCGTAGGGCGTCGTATTGGCAAGACGCGTAATCGTCACGGCCGCCAGCCCGTAATTGTCGACCAGCCCGCCGTCGAGCAGCTTTACATACTCGATGGCGCCCGAGCGGTAGCGCTCCAGCGCGTCGGCATAGGACTTGATCAGCGGCGGCGCGTCTTTCTCGTTGTGCACGCGTTCGACCCAGGCCGGCAGCGGAGTTGGACAGCCGCTCGGATAATTCTTGATCACGATCGGGGCGAACAGCACCGGCACCGCGGCCGACGCCGCGACCGCGAGCGAGATCGGATAGGATCTTAGATCGCTGCAAAGCGAATTGAACGTCACCGGGCTGAACAGGAAGGCCGTACGATCATAAATATCGGAGGCGTTAATCCACACCGCAGGACGGTGGCCCGTGAGCAGCTCGCCGAACGTCGCGTTGTTGAATAGATGGGCGTCAAGCCAGCGTGGGAATTGCGTGGCATCGTTGACGCCGCCCTGCAGCCCGCGCGCGATGTTGGCGAGGCCGAGGTCCATCTGCAGATCCTGCTGAGGATTGGCGAGCAGGAAGCGCTCCTTGAAGTCGGCCATCGCCGCGCGCCGCTTGAGCCCATAATAGGCCGCCAGCACCGCGCCACCCGATACGCCGGAAACGAAGTCGAGGTGATCGAGCAGCGACATCGTCTTGCCGTCGCTGCGCACCTTCGTCTCGTCGAAACCGGTGAGCACGCCGTAGGAAAAAGCCGCCGCGCGCATGCCGCCGCCGGAAAGCGCCAGCGCCACCACCATGTCGTCGGGGGGATCGTCCGCGCCGTGCGCGGCCGGGAGCGGCGGCGCGGACGCGGTGAGCGGCAGATTGACCGGATCGTTTTGGATGATCGCAGCGCAACCCACCAACAGGGCGGCCCATGCAACTGCCTGCCCCGCGCGAAGCGCACCCTTGACCCGACCCCACAGCATTAACGAAAGGTTATCGGTGAGCCCTCCCACCCGTCAAGCAGCCGAAGTCGGGGCGGAGAGCCGGCTTCGTTATTATTAACGTTTGTGGATAACGAGCTTTCGGCGGCCGTCCTGCCGGCCGCTTAGGGGTTCGCAGCGGATGCACCTTGCTCGGCATCGGTTAGCGGCGCCCGAAGCGAATCGAGAACTGTAGATTTCTTACGCCGATTTAGAGATTTACGACGCGGTCCGCGGTGCCGCGAGCGCGTAAACGCCGATTTTTCCGGCCCATCTCACGCAGAATCAGCCGGAAACCCCCGCCATTGCGTGACAGACGCGTGACCAGGCTGCGCGCGGGCATGCCGGCTTGCCTACCGCACTACCACCCCGAGCCTGGCAATCCACGCCTGACGCAGGGCTGCCCGGCTCAGTCTTGCGGCAAAAAGCCAGCCCCGGGTCCCGCCAGCTTGGCGATTCCTCTCCAATATCCGATACTTGGCCGGCGGTGGCGATTCGTCCCCACAATCCCCACATTTAGCGGTTGATTTAGAATTTCATACTAAGGCTTGACGCGCGCGGCGGCCTTGGCCTAGCCTGCAAAAGTTCGGCGCGCAGGTAGAGAAGTCGGCCGGGCTCTCCACAAAGGGTTTACCGGAAGCTTCCGTGCCGCTTGCGGCGCGGGCGTGGGATTTGTCGCCCTTTGCACGAGCCGCCCGGACGCGCCGCGACTATGCCCCGGCTTCGAGCCGGAGGCAGTGGGTGTCGGACAGAGACGGCATGGGGTGAGGCGCGGGCGCGGTTGCCGGCGTCGCGGAGGAATTGTCGGCGACCTAGATCGAAGGCGGGTGTACCGCCGGGCCGCCGACGTGACAAAATGGCATTGAAAGGGGCCGAACAATGCAGATCGAACGGCGCTACACCAAAGCGGGACAATCGCCCTACGCGGACATCGCGTTCCGTCTCGCCACGAGCGAAATCCGCAACCCGGACGGCTCCATCGTTTTCCATGACGACGATGTCGAAGTGCCCGAGCTTTGGTCGCAAGTCGCTTCCGACGTCTTGGCGCAAAAATATTTCCGCAAGGCGGGCGTGCCGGCGCGCTTGAAGAAGGTCGAAGAAGAGCGCGTTCCGTCGTGGCTGTGGCGCAGCGTAGCCGACCAGGCGGCGCTCGCCGAACTGCCGGAAAACGAGCGCTACACCGGCGAACATTCCTGCAAGCAGGTGTTCGACCGGCTCGCCGGCACCTGGACCTATTGGGGCTTTCGGGGCGGCTATTTCACGACTGAGGCCGATGCGCAGGCGTTCTTCGACGAGCTGCGCTACATGCTGGCGATGCAGATGGTGGCGCCGAACTCGCCGCAATGGTTCAACACCGGCCTTAACTGGGCCTACGGCATCGACGGACCGAGCCAGGGCCATTTCTACGTCGATTTCGCCACCAAAGAACTGGTCAAGGCGTCGACCGCCTACGAGCACCCGCAGCCGCACGCCTGCTTCATCCAGTCGATCGCCGACGATCTCGTCAACGAGGGCGGCATCATGGATTTGTGGGTGCGCGAAGCGCGCCTGTTCAAATACGGCTCCGGCACCGGCTCGAATTTCTCGAAACTGCGCGGCGAAGGCGAGCGGCTGTCCGGCGGCGGCAAGTCGTCCGGCCTGATGAGCTTTCTCAAGATCGGCGATCGCGCCGCGGGCGCGATCAAGTCCGGCGGCACCACGCGGCGCGCCGCCAAGATGGTGATCGTCGACGCCGACCATCCCGACATCGAGCAGTTCATCAACTGGAAGGTGATCGAGGAGCAGAAAGTCGCCAACCTCGTCACCGGCTCGAAGATCAACCAGAAACACCTGCGCGCGATCATCAAGGCCTGCATCAATTGCGAGGGCTCGGGCGACGATTGCTTTGATCCGGAGAAAAATTCGGTGCTGCGCCGCGAAATCAAACTGGCGCGGCGCGATCACGTGCCCGACAATTACATCGGCCGCGTCATCCAGTTCGCCAAGCAGGGCTATAGCGACATCGCGTTTCCGACCTACGACACCGATTGGGACGGCGAGGCCTATCTCACCGTCTCGGGCCAGAATTCCAACAATACGGTGCGGGTCACCGACGAGTTTCTCAAAGCGGTCGAAGCCGACCGCGACTGGGATTTGTTCTGGCGCACCAAGCCCGGCAAGATCGCCAAGACCGTGAAGGCGCGCGATCTGTGGGAGAAGATCGGCTACGCGGCCTGGGCCAGCGCCGATCCCGGCCTGCAATTCCACACCACCATCAACGACTGGCACACCTGCGCCGCTTCGGGTCCCATCATCGCCTCGAATCCGTGTTCGGAATACATGTTTCTCGACGACACCGCGTGCAATCTCGCCTCGATCAACCTGTTGGCGTTTACGAGCAAGCCCGCCGTCATTCCGGGGCCGGCCGAAGGCCGCAGCCAGGAATCGATATTCGCTGACGCTGGGATTATGGATTCCGGGCTCGCCGCTTCGCGGCGCCCCGGAATGACGAACTACGACGTTGACGGCTTCGAGCACGCCGTGCGGCTGTGGACCGTCGTGCTGGAAGTCTTGGTGCTGATGGCGCAGTTCCCATCGAAGGAAATCGCGCAACGCTCCTACGATTTCCGCACGCTCGGCCTCGGCTACGCCAATGTCGGCGGGCTTATGATGTCGTCGGGCATCCCCTACGATTTGGAGGCCGGCCGCGCCATTTGCGGATCGCTCACCGCGATCATGACCGGCATCTCGTATGCCACCTCGGCGGAAATGGCTGCCGAGCTCGGCCCGTTCCCGCGCTTCGCCGAAAACCGCGACGCGATGCTGCGCGTGATGCGCAACCATCGCCGCGCCGCCTACGGCGAGCGCACCGGCTACGAACAGATGACGACGCCGCCGGTGCCGCTCAACCACGCCGCCAATCCCGACCAGCGCCTTGCCGAGCATGCCAGGCTCGCCTGGGATCGCGCGCTCAAACTCGGCGAGCAGCATGGCTACCGCAACGCGCAGGCCAGCGTGGTGGCGCCGACCGGCACTATCGGGCTCGTCATGGATTGCGACACCACCGGCATCGAGCCCGATTTCGCGCTGGTCAAGTTCAAGAAACTCGCCGGCGGCGGCTATTGGAAAATCATCAACCGCGCCGTGCCGGAAGCGCTGCGCGTGCTCGGCTACGGCGACAACGAGATCGCCGAGATCGTCACCTACGCCGTCGGCCGCGGTTCGCTTGCCGGTGCGCCGGCGATCAACCACTCAACGCTGAAAGCGAAGGGCTTTACGCCCGACGCCATCGAGAAGATCGAGAAGGCGCTGCCGGCCGCCTTCGACATCAAGTTCGTCTTCAACAAATGGACTCTCGGCGCCGACTTCCTGCGCGACCAGCTCGGCGTCGAGGCGGCCGATCTCGCTCTGCCTTCCTTCGATCTACTCGCCCATCTCGGCTTCACCCGGCGCGAGATCGAGGCGGCCAATATCCACGTCTGCGGCGCCATGACGGTCGAGGGCGCCCCGCATCTCAAGCCCGAGCACTACGCGGTGTTCGACTGCGCCAATCCGTGCGGCCGCACCGGCAAGCGCTTCCTCTCGGTGGAAAGCCACATCCGCATGCTGGCGGCGGCGCAGCCGTTCATCTCCGGCGCCATTTCCAAGACCATCAACATGCCGAACGAGGCGACGGTCGAGGATTGCAAGCTGGCCTATCTGCTCTCCTGGCGGCTCGGGCTGAAAGCCAACGCGCTCTATCGCGACGGCTCGAAACTGTCGCAGCCGCTGCAGTCGCAGCTCATCGCCGACGAGGCCGAGGACGACGACGTGATCGAAGCGTTCCTGGAAAAGCCCGCCGCGGCGCGAGCCGCGGGGCTTGCCGAGAAGGTGGTCGAGAAGGTCGTCGAGCGCATCGTGGTGATGCGCGAGCGCGAGCGCATGCCCGACCGCCGCAAGGGCTACACGCAGAAGGCCGTGGTCGGCGGCCACAAGCTCTATCTGCGCACCGGCGAATACGACGACGGCCGGCTCGGCGAGATTTTCATCGACATGCACAAGGAGGGCGCGGCGCTGCGCTCGCTTCTCAACAACTTCGCCATCGCGGTCTCGCTCGGCCTGCAATACGGCGTGCCGCTCGACGAATATGTCGATGCCTTCACCTTCACCCGCTTCGAGCCGTCCGGCCCGGTGCAGGGCAACGACTCGATCAAATACGCCACCTCGATCCTCGACTACGTGTTCCGCGAGTTGGCGGTGAGCTACATGGAGCGCTTCGACCTCGCCCACGTCGATCCGTCCGGCGAAGGATTCGATGCGCTCGGCAAGGGCATCACCGAAGGCAAGCCTTCGCCCGACACGCGCTTCGTCTCCAAGGGCTTGACCCGCTCGCGTCCCGACGGGCTCAAGGTGATGGCGGGCGGCGGCGAACGCGGCGGCGGCGTATCTGCTCCCTCTCCGCTGCCAAAGTCGGATGTTTCCGACTTTGGCCAATCTGCAAATGCCGAACTCGGGAACACCCGACTTCGGTCGGGAGAGGGCCGCGGTGAGGGGTCGTCAAAAGTCACCGCGCTCTCGGCCGCGGCCCCGCGCGCCGAAATCTCCGGTTCCGCGGCGCTGCGGGTCGCCGAGCCCGAACAAAAACTCTCCCCCGCGCAAGCGCTGGAGCAACTCAACTACACCGACGCCCGCGCCCATGCCAAACAAGCCGCCGCCGAAAAGCGCGCCGAAGCCCGCGCCAAAGGCTACGAGGGCGAGGCCTGCGGCGAGTGCGGCAATTTCACGCTGGTGCGCAACGGCACGTGTTTGAAGTGCGATACGTGTGGGAGCACCACGGGGTGTAGTTAATGGTTACGGCGCACTATGTCTGACGACTCCCGCGTTCCCAAGAGATCAAACAAGGAGATTCGCGCCGAGGCTTTAGACGCAAAGAAGTGCTATGAGGCCGAAAAACGTCGTCCTGTGAATGTTGTCCGGTGCTTGCAGTCCGCACGGATTCTCACTCGTCGAGGTCGCAGGAGACTCATCTACAACGTCGTAGATGAAGAACTGATGGGCGACCGCGACCGCAAAACAGAGTTTACCAGAGACGCAGTAATAATTTTTGTCAAACGCAGCGTTCATCAAAAGGCAATTTGGGGCGATGGCCGCGCCAGAATGACATTGGCGCATGAGCTCGGCCATGGCGTCATGCATTACCGCACCACGATGTTCCGGAGTTCTGGCGCTGTTGGAACTACCGATTTGTCCCGAACAAGTCCGTCGGAATCCGCCGAGCATCAGGCAAAAGTGTTCGCGTCGGCCTTTCTCATCGACGACGCGGTTGCAGCAACACTCTCTTCGCCTGAGGAAATATCAACTGAGTTTCTCGTCAGCGTAGAGGCGGCAGAAATCTGCTTTGAGCGACTGGCGGAAGAAGCCGAACGCGCCCGCTCGGCGGAAAGAGTGAGGCTAAGCAACGAGGATTTCCAAGCCAAAATGCGGGGAAGCGCTTGGAGCGCGACCGAAGCAAGAACTGCAATACACCGGCGACTTCTGCACAGCTTGCGGCAATGCAACTCTAATTCCCATGGGAATAAAGCTGCTGTGCCACACCTGCGGCACCATTAGCGACCCTAGCAACATCCGTAAAACGGAATAGCGCGTAGGGCGGAATAGCCCGTAGATTCTATGGGGCGGAGCGGCGAGGGAGAGGCCCTAATATCGGGTTTTCGACCCTCACCGATAGGAGAGCCCCATGGCGAAGTTTGATGATCTCAGCCGTTCCCTCGCCGCCTTCGAGCAGCATAACACGCTGGTCGCGGTGATCGAGATGGGCAGCACCGGATGGCTGGTTGGCGGCGTGGTTCCGGGACTGCGGCGAGACCCGCGCAAGAAACTTGCGCCGGAGGCAGCGCGGCTGTTGCAGCTGCTGGAGCGCTGGCGCGATGAGGCGGCCAGAGCCGGACAGGTGATTGAGCGGATCTGCGTTGCCTATGAGGCCGGGCGGGACGGCGTGTGGTTGGCACGCTGGCTCCGCGAGCGCGGGATCGAAGCCTATGTGATACATCCGACGAGCATCCCGGTGTCGCGCGAGCACCGGCGGGCGAAGTCGGATCGGCTCGATCTCGGGCTTCTGCAGCGCGCGTTTCTGGGTTGGCTGCGCGGCGAGCGCAAGCACTGCAGCATGGTGGCGATCCCGAGTTGCGCGGAGGAGGACGGCAAGCGTCCGCTGCGCGAGCGCGAGACCTTGACGGCGGAGACGACGCGGCTGGTCAACCGGATGAAGTCGCTTCTGGCGGTGCACGGCATTCGCAACTTCAATGTGAAGCTGAAGAAGGCAGCGGAGAGGCTGACGGAATTGAAGACGGCGACGGGCGAAACGCTGCCGCCTGCGGCACTGGCTGAGCTGCGGCGGACCTTGGCCCGGCTGGGCGTGGCGCGGCAGCAAATCGCCGAGATCGACCGCGAGCGCGGTCAGCGCTTGGCGGCCGCGCCGCAAGCCGGGTTGAACCCGATGATCCTGCTGCTCGCCAGGGTATATGGCGTCGGCCAGATGACGGCGGAATCGCTGGTCCGCGAAGTGCTTTATCGCCAGTTGCGCGATCGGCGGGCGGTGGCGCGCTATGCCGGGCTCACCGGCTCGCCGGACGAGAGCGGCAAGAAGCGACGCGAACAGGGGCTGGCCAAAGCCGGCAACGGGCGCGCCCGCCGCATGCTCATTCAACTGGCCTGGCGGCTGCTCAAGCATCAGCCCGAGAGCGCGCTGGTGATGTGGTACCGCAAGCGCACGGCGGACCACCGTCGCGACACGCGCAAGGTCATGATCGTGGCGCTGGCCCGCAAGCTGTTGGTGGCGTTTTGGCAGCTGGTCAGCACCGGCGCGGTGCCCGACGGCATGCGCTTGCATCCGGCGCCGGTCGCCGGCTGAGCGAAACAAAGGAGCTTGAGGAGGCAGGAGCTTGAGGAGGCAGGAGCTTGAGGAGGCAGGAGCTTGAGGAGGCAGGAGCTTGAGGAGGCAGGAGCTTGAGGAGGCAGGAGCTTGAGGAGGCAGGAGCTTGAGGAGGTAAGGCAGAAATCATCCGTTGCGGTCGCGTCCGCCGTTCGGCGAGACGTTGCCGATGACGATCCGAGGCGGCGGTGTCCCGCACCCATCCATGGCCGTTGTGCCGTTGTTGTAGAATGGGCCCGCCGTTCGGAGCTTCGCCGCCGATGCGCATGACTGCATCATGGTCCCCGACCCGCAAAAGGTCGCCCGCATACAAGGTTGCTGCGGCACGCTTGAACCGACCGCCGCGCCAGGCGAGTTCCCCTCCGATCCGACCGGCAATGTCACGCCGAGGCCCCGCCCGACCCAACAGCATCGCGCCGTGCTCGCCGTCGTCAAGGCCGCTTCGCGCCGCTGCCGCGGTGGCCTGCGGCCAGCCCTGACGACGGCTGTGCGCGGCGCAGATCGCAAACCATGGTCGGGACGCAGAAACGGTCCCGCGGTCGAACAGAGAAACGAGAACAGCAAGCAAAAAACCGAGTCCGCACAGCAAAAAACCGCTTGACTTCATAAGCCCCATACAAGGATGGGTTGAGCACTTGCGAAACCCATCACGCAGCCTCGTCGCTCTATGATGGGTTTCGCTGCGCTCAGCCCATCGAGGGTCGGGCTCAACCCATCCTTGTATGGGGCTTATGAAGTCAAGCGGTTTTTTGCTGTGCGGACTCGGTTTTTTGCTTGCTGTTCTCGTTTCTCTGTTCGACCGCGGGACCGTTTCTGCGTCCCGACCATGGTTTGCGATCTGCGCCGCGCACAGCCGTCGTCAGGGCTGGCCGCAGGCCACCGCGGCAGCGGCGCGAAGCGGCCTTGACGACGGCGAGCACGGCGCGATGCTGTTGGGTCGGGCGGGGCCTCGGCGTGACATTGCCGGTCGGATCGGAGGGGAACTCGCCTGGCGCGGCGGTCGGTTCAAGCGTGCCGCAGCAACCTTGTATGCGGGCGACCTTTTGCGGGTCGGGGACCATGATGCAGTCATGCGCATCGGCGGCGAAGCTCCGAACGGCGGGCCCATTCTACAACAACGGCACAACGGCCATGGATGGGTGCGGGACACCGCCGCCTCGGATCGTCATCGGCAACGTCTCGCCGAACGGCGGACGCGACCGCAACGGATGATTTCTGCCTTACCTCCTCAAGCTCCTGCCTCCTCAAGCTCCTGCCTCCTCAAGCTCCTGCCTCCTCAAGCTCCTGCCTCCTCAAGCTCCTGCCTCCTCAAGCTCCTGCCTCCTCAAGCTCCTGCCTCCTCAAGCTCCTTTGTTTCGCTCAGCCGGCGACCGGCGCCGGATGCAAGCGCATGCCGTCGGGCACCGCGCCGGTGCTGACCAGCTGCCAAAACGCCACCAACAGCTTGCGGGCCAGCGCCACGATCATGACCTTGCGCGTGTCGCGACGGTGGTCCGCCGTGCGCTTGCGGTACCACATCACCAGCGCGCTCTCGGGCTGATGCTTGAGCAGCCGCCAGGCCAGTTGAATGAGCATGCGGCGGGCGCGCCCGTTGCCGGCTTTGGCCAGCCCCTGTTCGCGTCGCTTCTTGCCGCTCTCGTCCGGCGAGCCGGTGAGCCCGGCATAGCGCGCCACCGCCCGCCGATCGCGCAACTGGCGATAAAGCACTTCGCGGACCAGCGATTCCGCCGTCATCTGGCCGACGCCATATACCCTGGCGAGCAGCAGGATCATCGGGTTCAACCCGGCTTGCGGCGCGGCCGCCAAGCGCTGACCGCGCTCGCGGTCGATCTCGGCGATTTGCTGCCGCGCCACGCCCAGCCGGGCCAAGGTCCGCCGCAGCTCAGCCAGTGCCGCAGGCGGCAGCGTTTCGCCCGTCGCCGTCTTCAATTCCGTCAGCCTCTCCGCTGCCTTCTTCAGCTTCACATTGAAGTTGCGAATGCCGTGCACCGCCAGAAGCGACTTCATCCGGTTGACCAGCCGCGTCGTCTCCGCCGTCAAGGTCTCGCGCTCGCGCAGCGGACGCTTGCCGTCCTCCTCCGCGCAACTCGGGATCGCCACCATGCTGCAGTGCTTGCGCTCGCCGCGCAGCCAACCCAGAAACGCGCGCTGCAGAAGCCCGAGATCGAGCCGATCCGACTTCGCCCGCCGGTGCTCGCGCGACACCGGGATGCTCGTCGGATGTATCACATAGGCTTCGATCCCGCGCTCGCGGAGCCAGCGTGCCAACCACACGCCGTCCCGCCCGGCCTCATAGGCAACGCAGATCCGCTCAATCACCTGTCCGGCTCTGGCCGCCTCATCGCGCCAGCGCTCCAGCAGCTGCAACAGCCGCGCTGCCTCCGGCGCAAGTTTCTTGCGCGGGTCTCGCCGCAGTCCCGGAACCACGCCGCCAACCAGCCATCCGGTGCTGCCCATCTCGATCACCGCGACCAGCGTGTTATGCTGCTCGAAGGCGGCGAGGGAACGGCTGAGATCATCAAACTTCGCCATGGGGCTCTCCTATCGGTGAGGGTCGAAAACCCGATATTAGGGCCTCTCCCTCGCCGCTCCGCCCCATAGAATCTACAGAGCGATCACTCCGCCGCCGCCATTGCGGTGCGCAGCGTCACCATGGTGACGATCGCGTCGGCGCTGTCCGCGACAAATACCGGATCGCGCCTGAGCTGTTCGAAACTGCGGGGCTGCGGAATCGCCTCGCCGCCGGTTTTCATCAGCGCAAAATGTGCAGCGAGCGCCTCGGCGGCATTGGCTACCGCCGCCTTGAACGTATCGCCGGCAGCCTCTCCGCCTCAAGCTGATCCCGGATTGCGCTTCGCTCCATGCGAGCTTCTGGTTACACTTTGCCGCGCAAAAAGGGCCGCATCCGATGCCGACCGATTTTGATGACTTCCCCGTCGCTCCCCCGATCCTCATCAAAGACGACCCGAAGCCGCTGCGGCTTGCGACGCTGAAGCAGGCGCGCGGCTATGTCGACCAAGCGATGCGGCTCGGCCGGCCCGAGCCGTGGCGCGAAGTGTGGCACCGGCTGCAAAAGGTGGCGAGCGACGAAGACGCCATCGAGGCGATCGGCGACCTGCGCGAACTGCTTGCGGAAGAGGATTTGCTGCTTCCCGGCGGCTGATCGCTCCCGCCCGGCCCGTAACGCGCGTTCAGCCCGGCTTGCGATCTTTTCGCCACAGCGCATCGAGGCTCAATGGCCCCGGCCCGGCGAACACCAGATAGAAGAAGATGAAGCAATAGAGGATCGCGCCGTCGCCGCGATTGAGGATCGGGAACAGGCCGTGCGGCGCGTGGCTAAGGAAATAGGCGAACGCCATCTCGCCCGACATGATGAAGGCGGCCGGGCGCGTGAACAGGCCAAGCGCAACCAACACCGCGCCGGCGAATTCAATGGCGCCGGCAAACCAGTACAGCGTGAAGAGGTGCGGCGTCGGCAGCGGCGAGGGAAAACCGAACAGCCGCGACATGCCGTGTTCGAGGAACAACAGCGCGGCGACGATGCGCAGAACGCTGAGAATGTAGGGCGCGAGACGATCAAGCGATGCGGCAGCGGTATTGCTCCCGGGCGGCAGCATTGCCGGCACCCGAGTAAGGCGAGCGGTCTCGACCATGGCTGACTTGCATTCCTGTCCGCGCCCCCGCGCCGCCGCCGCCCTGCGCCGCGATAGTGGATTTTGAAATCAAGCGCACATCACAAAGTCCTGATCAGCAAGGCGGAGGCGCCCAGGCCCAGGCCCGATGCAGCGACACCGAACCGCTACAAACCCGCTCGATGCGCGGCGTCAGTTTCGCCTCGTACCCCGTGGGCGGATCGCTGCGACACCGGCACGCACGGAACGCGCCGGGCACCTTCGCATTTGTCTAATCGGAGCGAGCTTTGCGCCGCCTCACAGCGGAGGTTCGCATGAATGTAACAGGCGACGCGCCCGGTGCGCGCGAAACCCGACAGCGGCCGGTGACCAAGCGGCTGCATCCGCGCGTCTATACATTGCTCATCGCGCTCACGGCGTGGTTTGCGCTGGCGGCGTGGAGCTTCGCCGGCAAAGGCGTGGTCGATTATCTCCTCTTCATCGTCTCCGGCTTCATGTTCGTCGCCGTGATGCTGCCGCTGATCCTGTCGCGGGTCGGGCGCGCGGACGACGCAAGGCGGCCCGACAACGAGCCGTCGCTGCGCGACTGGGCAACCTCCGATTACGACACCTGGACCGGCCGGCTTCCCGGCGCGCAGGCGGCAGCGCAGAATTCTGTTGCCGATCGCGGCGGCCGCCGTCGGCATGACGGTGATCGGATTGATCTTCCAATTTGCCCAGCACGCCGCCGCGTAACGACATCGCGCCCGCGGCACTTCCATCGGCGGTGCGCAACCTGCATCCCGCGGCATCTCCTTTGGCAACGGAGAGACAATATGACAGCCTTCAACGCGGTGCGCTTCCGGGTGAAGCCCGGGCGCGATCAGGAATTTTTCGACGCGCGTGAAAGGGTCGAGCGCGATTGGCCGGGCCTGCCGCATGTCAACGTGATCAAGACCGGCGGCCGCAGCTACTGCCTCATCGCCGAATGGACCGACGCCCGCGGGCCTGCACAGCCAGGTCAGTCCCCACGGATTAAAGATCGAGAAGAGATTAAGGGCCGCCTCGGTTTACCGCGCCGGCGCGCAGCGCATCTTCCTGTAGGTCCACTGGATCGCGGTGAGGATCGGCCCCTGCTGGCAGAAATCGACGGCGCCTTCGCTGATCTCTCCTTTGAGCTCGACGACCAGGCTTTGTCCGGGATCCGGCTTCGGATTGGCGGCGTCGATCTGATAGGTCTTGCCGGTCTCGCGGTCCTTGATGACGAGGCAGCCGTTCTCGACGCCGTGACTGACGCAGCCGAGAATGTTGACGGTCTTGCTCGCAGCGCAAGCCGACCGCGCGCCAGCCGGACACATCAACAACAGACCGACGAGCGCCGCCGGCCAATAACGCATGGCACCCTCCCCTTGCTCAAAGGCGCGCCGTGCAGCATCGCACAGGTTCGGCGCGCCGCAAAAGCCGTCTGCGTGCCCGGCGCTGTCGCAGGCGAGATTGCGGCGCGGCAGGCCAACAGAGCGGCGGGTCCTATTCCTCCGGCTCGGTGGTGAAGAACAGCGGATAGCCCTTCTGCTTGCCCAGGTCGGTCGCTTCCTTGGCCTTGGTTTCGGCGACGTCGCGGGTATAGACGGCGATCACGCAGGCGCCCTTGGTGTGCGCCGTCATCATGACGCGATAGGCCTGGTCCGCATTCATGCGAAACACGGCCTTGAGCACCAGCACGACGAATTCGCGCGGCGTGTAGTCGTCGTTGAGCAGGATCACCTTGTAGAGCGGCGGCCGCTGCGTCTTGGTCTTTACACTGGTGCGCGGCTTGACCAGGGTCTTGGCCATTGCTGAAGAGCTCCGCAGCCCGAATGGAAAAGCTTCGGCCATTATAGTGCAAAGTGCCGCGCTATTCCCAGCATTCCGGCCGCCGTCCTTCCGGGCCGCGGCGTGCCGTTTGCACATTTGGCGTTGATGCTCGCGGCGACCCCGCTATCATCATCGCGGCCGGCCGATCCTTACGGGGAGAGCACCATGCACATTCTGTGGGTCGTCATCATCGGCTTCGTCGCCGGCATCATTGCGCGGCTGTTGGCGCCGGGCGCGAACAACCCGTCCGGATTCATTCTCACCACGCTGCTCGGCATTGCCGGCGCGTTCGTTGCGACGTTGATCGGCCAGGCGGTCGGCTGGTACGGGCAGAACCAGGGTGCGGGCCTGATCGGCGCGGTGATCGGCGCTGTTATCGTGCTGTTTGTCTGGCATCGCCTGGTGTTGTCGGGGGCGATCTCCGATCCCGGCCGCCGCCGCTGGCTTTAGGCGCTACGACCGCGCCAGCCGCTCGCGCGCAAAGCCGATCAACAACCCGCGGCGCGCCAGCGCGGCCCACGGCGCTCGACCACCACGGCGCGCCCAGCGCCGCTGCGGCCGACGCGCCCGGCAATGGTGAGGCGAAAGGTGTCCTTGCGCTGCGCCATGCGCAGTACCGCGCCCCTAGCCTCTTCCGCGGCGATCTGCATCAACGAGCAAACGATCTCGATCTGCTCGCCGGGCTCGTCGGTCAGTCCTTGCGCGGCAAGCACCGCTTCCTCGACCGTGGGCGGATCGCGCCGCACCCGACGTGGCCCATCCTTCGTGTCCCAGACATCACTCATGCGACCCTCTTGGGATAGTGTTTTCGATTCAATCCAGGCCTTTATTATCAGGGAATTACCGCATTGCAGCAAGAAAATTGTGCGCTGCACTCACGCCAATTTCATCGGCCGTGGCAAATGCTAGATCGAGCGCCTGCGGTGGCGCGTGAGCGCGACGGCCGCATTCGCTCGCTACGGCCGTGGCCAGTGGTTTGCGGCGCCGACTGGCGCTGCGGCATTTCGCCAAACAGCACGCCAGCCTTGCCCTTGGAGCTCTTCGCCGTGCAGCAGGCGCGTAATATCGAAAGTCTAAGGTAAGAGACAACCGGAGCGGACGATGACGGCGTTGCGCAGGGATTTAATTCGACGAGTACGACCCGCCGCTGCGTGAGCTGAACAAATTCAGAAGCGGTCCAAAGCCGCTATCGTCCTGCCATTCTTTTTTCCTGGCGTCGCTCGACGCCTGCTCGTAGTGCCGCGCCGTTTCGTCGCCGCCGACGTGCCGCCTCCTCGCGATCGTCCGTTTGGCGCGCGCATCCGCCGCCGCGCTGCTCTCCTCAACGGCCGGGACGACTGTTTTTTGTTTCGGCGGTATCTGCTGCTGCGCCGCGGCGGCGATCGGCGGGCCGCCAGGCGGCGCAGACGTCACGCGCGCGGCCGTCATTCCCGGGCCCGGCGTCACAACGCTCGCCGGCTGAGCCGCAGCGGACTGCGCGGCAGCGGGCGCTAGCGATTGCGTATTTCCCACAACGCTTTGCACCGAGGGCTGCGGCTTGTCAAGAATGGGCACCGACGCCGACGCTACGCGCGGGACAGCCTTGCCGGCCTTGCCGGCCTTGCCGGCCTTGCCGGCCTTGCCGGCCTTGCCGGCCTGCGCTGCGGAGGCCGCGCGCGGCTGCGCGCGCACCACCAACGCGTGTGCTGCGATTGAAGCACTCTCAGTACGGTTCGACGAGTGACCGACCAAGGACGCCACCGCCGCGGCGCCAGCCGTCGCGCCGATTGCGGTTGCGACCAAAACGATGCGCAACGTGTGCATGAAGCTCGGCGCCGGAGCGAGATATCCCCATTCCGGATGAAAATTTCCCGCAGAACGCATTACCACCTCCGCGGCAGCCGCAATGCCACCGGCATTTCAATTCCGTCAGCACAAACCCGACATGCAAACGCTGCATCGCCGGGCAGGTTCCTCGTCCGTCGCGCGCCGGATTGGGTCTTCGATGACCGGGTCGGCTTACCGGCGATCCCCAGACCGGGCAAGAGACCAAGCCAGCGCCGCAGGCCAGAAATTCGCCTCTGTTGCCGACCGGCATCAGCCTAGCGCGATCAAACGCGAAAAGATGTTCGCGTCGCAAGTTCTCCCCGGAGTTATCCACATTTCCTTAAAGAATTTTCCTGCAAGAGCGGCGCGGCTTTGCCGGCTGCTCCTGCAGGGCAAATCACTCAACTCAACGCCACGCCACGCTCCGACGCGATTGCCCGCCGACGCGCTTTACGACCTACTCGACGAGCGACACCGGGTGCGCCTGTTCAGGCTCCGCCGCGATCTCCGCCGCCGCCGCCGCCGTCGTCCGCGTGCCGGCCGGCAATTGCAGCACGGTCGCACGCTGACCTTCGCGCAGCCGCGTTACCAGGACGACCTTGCCGTCGGGGAATTCCAACGCGTCGTGATGTACGCAAGGCTGGTCCAGATTGACCTGGCGAAAACGCGCCAAGCACTGGCCGACCTTTCGGCTCGGCAAAATACCGAGTGCGGCTTCGCATTCGACATCCCGCTCGAACGCAATCTTGGTACCCGGGAGCAGGCACACTGCGACGTTGGGGTTGCCGACGGCCGAGAAACCGCCGGTCGGGGTGTTGATGAACTTGGTGCTTACCAGCTTGTCGCCGACCTTGGCGGGTCGACTGGCGACATGGTGCAGACTATAGTCGCACATCGAAGGGCTCCTCTTTGCTGTGAACAGCCAGGATGGTTGTCCTTCTGCGTTCCCAGCCGACCAGTCCATGGTGGCGATCTTGTGTCTGCTAGCCTGTCGATGCCTACACGATCGCGTCATCTGTGGAGCGCGGGATTACCGCTTTGGACCGGCACAGGGCGCCGACAATCCGCACCTTGAGGTCCGCGCCGCAATGCACAGCCATGCAGGGCTGCCGCGGCCTCGCAGCAGCAACAGAGGCGATCCATGACGGTATCGATGTATAAGATTTCAGTTCCCATCTTCGTGCAATTTCTGACCAGCCTGTCGGCAGTGCTCGACAAGGCGCAGGCGCATTGCGAAGCCAAGAAGATAGATCCGGCTGCGCTGCTGAGCATGCGGCTGTCGCCGGACATGTTTACGCTGGCGCGCCAAGTGCGCGCGGCGACCGATCACGCCGTCAGCGCAACGACGAGGATGGCCGGCGGCGAGCCGCCGACTTTTCCCGGCGGCGACGCCAGCTTCGCCGAACTAAAAGAGCGCATCGCCAAGGCGATCGACGTGATCAAGACCTACAAGCCGGCGCAGATCGACGGCAGCGAGGACAAGCCGATCAAGATCACCTTTCCGAGCGGCGCGACCCGGGACTTCACCGGTCAGTCGCTGCTGCTCGGCAATTCGTTGCCGAATTTCTATTTCCACTGCACAACGGCCTACGACATCCTGCGGCAGTGCGGCGTCGAACTCGGCAAGCGCGACTTCATGGGCACGCCGGTCTCGCTGTAAGCCGGCAACGCCTACGAGGCGCCGCCGGGCAGCCGGCCGCGGAATTCAAGATCGTCGTCGCCGAAGCGACGGCCGATCCAGGACGGAATGCCGCCGATCGCCCCCACCGCATGCAGGGCGGCCGCGACGACGTGGCGCGGAATCGCGAGCGTGGTTGCGGCGAGCGAGCCGCCGTCGGGCAGAGCGGCCTCGACCGCCGGCGGCTCGACGCTGGCCGGCGGTGCGATTTCGACGCGGTCCGCGCGCGCCACCACGAGCGGGACCGGCGGCGCCAATGCCGCCGGCGCCGCCGGCGTCAGCAGCGCCGCGGCGACGTTCTCATTGCTCTCGCTCGCGGCAGGTTGCCGCTCGGCTGTGGCGACGTCCTTGCGCCGCGTCGCCGCTCCCGCCGCTTCCGCCGCTTCCGCCGCTTCCGCCGCTTCCGTCGCTTGCGCGTCTTGCGCCATCTTCGCCGCTGCTGCAGCGCGCGCATCCGCCGCGTCGGCGGCGGCAGTGCGGCTCTTCTCGGCGGCGCGCTCGGCTAAGAGGAAATCGCGGATCATGCCGTGCTCCTCGCGGACCAGAGCGACCATATCTGCGGAAGCCGGGCCGCCCTGTTGGGCGGCCTGCCCGGGCGCGGCAAGCTGCGCGAACTGATAATGAGCGAACAACAGCCCGCCGATCACGCTGGCGAGCGCCGCGGGCAGGACTTCCAGCACAAGCTTGCCCAGGAAACGCAGCGCCAGCGGCACCTCGCGCCCCGCCATCTTGATCCCGTGCCGCCGCCCGCCGTAATGCATGAACCTACCCCTCGCTGCAAAATTTTTCAAACGGCCGATTGAATTTCAAACATCCGTTCTGGGCAGCCGCGGGCCGGGACCAAGGAATTTTTGCGGCATTCCCCGGGCATCGGGAGCCGCCGCGGTCACACTTGTGCGCCGAGTTCGGCTATGGTCCAGGCGCTGATCAGATGCGCCAGCCATTCCACCGAAGCCTCCTCGATCGACAACCCGATCGGCGGGCCGGCGAGCTGATCGCGGTTGCGCACGAAAATGCTGCATTGGCCGATCAGCCAGACGGCGGCGACGACGAGCGTGCGGGGCTCGGCCTCGGGCAGAAAGCGGCGCACGAGTTCGGTCGCCACGCCCATGAACGGCGCCGCCTCTTCGGTCAGAAGTCTGCGGAAGACCGGGGTCGGATGCACCGTTTCCCAGTTGAAGATGCGAAGCTGACGGCTGGCTTCGTCACGCGCCAGGAGCGGGCGCAACTGGCGGCGCACGAATTCGAACAGCGCCTGTTCGCGCGACATGGCGCCCGCTTCAGCCGCGTGCGCGAGCTGCTGCTCGGTCAGGCCGCGAAAGGCAGCGCGCAGCACTTCGCGGTAGAGCCCGTCCTTGCCCTGGAAATGATAATTGATGGCTGCCTGATTGACCCGCGCGCGCGCCACAATGGCGCGAACGCTGGTGCCGTCGTAGCCGCGCTCGGCGAAAAGCCTTTCCGCCGCCTTCATGATCCGCTCGCGGGTGACCTCCGACGGCCGCGTCATGGCGTCTCCATTTTTCAAACCTTCGTTTGAATTTTACATAGACGCTCGCGGCCTATCATGCAAATCGACAAAGTGACGCGCCGGTGCCGCGGGCGCACAGCTTGCCGCGTTTCCCGCGCGCTGTATTATGCTTGCCGCGAGCAAACACGGCGCCTGCCGGCGCCGCTTAATCGAAGCGCCCGATCTTCATGCCGGCCTATATCTGCGTCACCTGCGGTACGCAATTCTCGCCTTCCGAGCAGGAGCCCGCCTCGTGCCCGATCTGCGACGAGCCGCGCCAATACGTGCCGCCGTCCGGCCAGGCCTGGACGACGCACGAGGTGCTGGCCCGCCGGCATTGCAATTGTTTCCGCCAGGAGGAGCCCGGGCTGATCGGCATCGGCACGGTGCCGGCCTTCGCCATCGGCCAGCGCGCGCTGCTGCTCATGACCGGCGAAGGCAACGTGCTGTGGGACTGCATATCGCTGCTCGACGACGCCACCATCGCCATCGTTAAGGGTTTGGGCGGCTTGATCGGCATCGCCATTTCGCACCCGCATTATTACGCCTCGATGGTGGCATGGGCGCATGAGTTCAAAGCTCCCATCCATCTGCATGCGGCCGACCGCCAATGGGTGATGCGGCCCGATCCGGCGATCAAGTTCTGGGACGGCGACACGCTTGCGCTCGCGCGCGGCGTCACGCTGGTGCGCTGCGGCGGCCATTTCGCCGGCGGCACCGTGCTGCATTGGGCGCAAGGCGGCGGCGGCAGCGGGTCGCTGCTTTCCGGCGACATCGTGCAAATCATTCCCGACCGCAAGTTCGTCACCTTCATGCGCAGCTATCCGAACATGATCCCGCTGTCGGCGCCTGCGGTCGAGCGCATCGGCGCCATGCTCGAACCCTATCCGTTCGAGGTCATTCACGGCGCCTGGTTCGACCGCACGATTCCGCGGGCCGGCAAGGCGATCGTGAAACGATCGATCGCGCGCTACGTCGCCGCGGTCAGCGGCGACGGCTCGGCAGAATTGCGCTAGAGGGGACGGGAGAACCGCGTGGCCCGCATTGACGAGGTCGACAGAGAAGATTTTTCGCCGCGGCAGCAGTCGCTCCATGACGAGTTGCTGCGGTCGCGGCCGCGCAACACGCTGACCGGACCGTTCGGGGTCCTCATTCACGTCCCCGATATTGCCGAACCGGCTGACCGGCTGGTCAATTATTTCCGCCGCGAGCCGAAACTCGGCCGCCGCCTCATCGAATTGATCATCCTTTTGACGGTGCGCGGGGCCACGGCGCAATATGCCTGGTCGGTGCACGAGCCGACTGCCCTCAAAGAAGGCCTGACGCAGGATATCATCGACGCCATCCGCGCCCGCCGGCGGCCGGATTTCAAACGCGACGACGAACGTC
>CAVQWD010000010.1:0-223717 GCA_963717265.1 uncultured Alphaproteobacteria bacterium
ACCAGCCTTCAAAGACTTTGACTCTTGAAAGCCTCTTGTTGGCTGGCTCAGCGATGTGATTCATCTGCACCCGAACACGGTTGATTCGGGAGAGCAGATTTGAGCGCCGCGATTCGCATTCGGCTGGATTTTGACGCGGCGGCGCTACGCCGCCTGGCGACCACGGCAAAGGATGCCGGTCAGGTGCGGCGGCTGCTGGCTTTGGCGGCGGTTTACGACGGAAAGGACCGCGAGGCGGCGGCGCGCATCGGCGGCATGGATCGGCAGACGCTGCGCGATTGGGTGCTCCGCTTCAATGAGCGCGGCCCCGACGGCCTGATCAACGCCAAATCCCCTGGCCGTCGCCCGACGCTCTCAACGGAGCAGATGGAAGAACTGGGACGCCTCGTGGAGGCCGGCCCCGATCCGCAGAAGGATGGCGTTGCGCGCTGGCGCTGCGTTGATCTCAAGCGGGTTCTTGGTGCGCGCTTTGGGGTTGATCTCTCCGAGGTGAGCCTCGGCCGTGTTCTCAGGAAGCTTGGCTTTTCGCATATCAGCGCCCGGCCGCGGCACCCCAAGCAGGATCCGGAGGCGATTGCGACCTTTAAAAAAAAGCTTTCCAGCCCGCGTATTGGAGACCGTGAGCCGACTGGCATTGGCAACCTCGATCGAGGTGTGGTTCCAGGATGAGATGCGGGTTGGGCAAAAGAACGCGCTCGTCTACCAATGGGCCAAGACGGGTACGCGTCCGCGGCAGCCTAAAGATCAACGTTATGAGAACGCCTATCTGTTCGGCGCGGTCTGCCCAAGCCGTGACACCGGCGCCGCCATCATCATGCCGTATGCCAACACGGCGGCGATGCGAAAACACCTCGAAGAGATCAGCCGTGCCGTCGCGCCCGGCGCCCACGCCATGGTCATTCTCGACCAAGCTGGTTGGCACACCACGCGCAAACTCAAGGTGCCGAAAAATCTCACCATGGTGTCGCTGCCGCCGGCCTGTCCGGAACTCAACGCGGCGGAGAACATCTGGCAATACTTGCGCCAGACCTATCTCTCCAACCGCGTGTTCAAAAGCTACACCGACATTCTCGACGCCTGTCAGGAGGCTTGGCAAAAGCTCCTCGACGAGACCGGCCGAATCGCCTCCATCGCTACCCGCGATTGGGCAATCATCGGTCAATCATTTTGAAGGCTGGTATAAGTCGGCAAGTTCTTTTGATGTGTAGACATAGCGGGGCATATGGTTTTCATCAAACCGATTCGCTTGGTAATGCGGCGGCACGAGGCAAAATTGGAAAGGCGCGTCAGCGGGTAATGCAAGATGGGGTAATGCTATTTGATACCACTGAATTGGTCGCACAAAGCCATGTGCAACCTCATGTCGGCGGTCTGAGAATCCCTTTATTTTCTTGATCAGACCGCAAAAGTTGCCTTCGACTTCCTGATCGGGAAATTTTTGGAAATACCTTTCCGCGCGCCTTTCTACAGATGCGATGCGTTGCTTGAATGTTTTTGTGGGGCCGTAATATTGGTCGTAGACACTGATCGAGAAGGATTTGCCGACGAAGATCGCATAAAGGTGGCTAAGTCCGAGTTCAACGTATTCCCATTGGCTTAGGACGCGACCAACGCCAGCATATGTGCTATCCTCCTTGTTGTCGCCGCAAGTCGGGAATGGGGGACTATCCCAAGGGTTGGTCATGACAACGCCAGAAAAAGAAACTTTTTAACAGATCAGCAGTCGACTCAGCCCGCACCAAACCGTCGCTCGATGTAATCGACGACGATTTTCTGGAAATCGGTCGCCACCGTCGGGCCGCGCAGCGTCATGGCCTTCTTGCCGTCGATGAAGACCGGGGCGGTCGGGGTCTCGCCGGTGCCGGGGAGCGAAATGCCGATGTCGGCGTGCTTGGATTCACCGGGGCCGTTGACGATGCAGCCCATCACCGCGACGTTCAGTCCTTCGACGCCGGGATAGCGCGCCTTCCATGCCGGCATCGAGTCGCGGATGAAAGCCTGGATGCTGGCGGCGAGTTCCTGGAACGTGGTCGAGGTGGTACGGCCGCAGCCGGGGCAGGCGGCAACAAGCGGCACGAAGGTGCGCAGCCCCATCGTCTGCAAAAGTTCCTGGGCAACTTTGACTTCGAGCGTGCGGTCGCCGTTCGGCTCCGGGGTGAGCGAAATGCGGACGGTGTCGCCGATGCCCTGCTGCAACAGCACGCCCATCGCGGCTGACGAAGCGACGATGCCCTTCGAGCCCATGCCGGCCTCGGTCAACCCGAGGTGCAGTGCATAGTCGCAACGGCGCGCCAGCTCGCCATAGACCCCGATCAGATCCTGCACGGCGGAAACCTTGGCCGAGAGGATGATGTGGTCCTTCGGCAATCCGATCTCTTGGGCGCGCTCGGCCGACAATATCGCCGACTGCACCATGGCCTCGCGCGTCACGTCGCGGGCATCGACCGGATGGTTCGACTTGGCGTTCTCGTCCATCAGGTTGGTGAGCAGCTCCTGATCGAGCGAGCCCCAATTGGCGCCGATGCGCACCGGCTTGTCATGGCGGATCGCGGTCTCGACGATGGCGCCGAACTGGCGGTCCTTCTTCTCCTTGAAGCCCACATTGCCGGGATTGATGCGGTACTTGTCGAGCGCCTCGGCGCAGGCGGGGTGGTCGGCGAGGAGCTTGTGGCCGATATAGTGGAAGTCGCCGACGATCGGCACGTCGACGTTCATCGCAGCGAGCCGCTCCTTGATGTGCGGCACGGCAGCCGCGGCCTCGTCGCGGTCGACGGTGATGCGCACGATCTCCGAACCGGCGCGGGCCAAGGCCGCCACCTGCCTCGCCGTCGCCTCGACGTCGGCGGTGTCGGTATTGGTCATCGATTGCACCACGATCGGGGCACCGCCGCCGACGGTGACGTTGCCGACCTTCACGGCGACCGTTTTGTGCCTCTCGGCGGGACCGGAAAATTCCATCATGGCAGCAATCTCTGTGGTGATTTTCCCTAATGCATCTCCCTCCCCCTTGTGGGGAGGGCAGGGGTGGGGGTCGCGAGGTAACGCAGATGCGTCGAGGACTCTTGGTGCCCCTCGACCCCCACCCCCGACCCCTCCCCACAAGGGGGAGGGGTGAACAGCGATATAGCCTCACTTCGGCCGGTTTACGAGCACCAGACCCAGCGCGACCAAGCCAACCGCGACGGCGAAGGCCCGCGTCAGCGGTTCGTGCAGCACGAAATGGCCGGCAGCAACCCCGAATAGGGGCGCCAGGAAGGTAAATACGGATAATCTCGCAGCCGAATAACGCACGATAAGCGCGAACCAAATCACGAATGTGACACTGACCACCCAGAGGGTCTGATAGGCGAAGGCGCCGAGTGTGAGCGCCGAGGGCATGGCTTCGATGTGTTCGCCGAAGACAAGTGCGCCAAGGCCGAGCAGCGGCGCCGAGACCACGAGCTGGTAGAGCAGGGTCTTTTCCGGACTGATGCGGCTGAGCGCGCTCGCTTTCACGAGCAGCGTCGTCGCCGCCCAGGCCGCCGCTGCGCCAACGAACATGAGGTCGCCGAGCGTTTGGTGCGGGTTGCGGGCGGGAGTTGGAAGGCCGAAGGCGACAACGATGCCGGCAAACGACAGCAACAGGCCGAGCCATTGCGACAGGCGAAAGCGATCGCCGGGAACTAGCCAGCGCGACCCGATGACGACAAAGAACGGCGCGAGGTAGAGGAACAGCACGCCGCGGGTCGCCGTGGTCCAGACCAGGCCGCGATAGATCAGCAAAAACTCGAAGGCGAACAGGACGCCGGCCAAAATGCCGACACCGAGCGTGCCGTCGCGCCGCAACAGCTTTGTGCCGCGCGCTTGCGTAAAGGCGCCGACCAGAATTGCGGCAATCGCCGAGCGCGCCGATGACTGGATCAGCGGCGGGATTTCGTGGATGGCGTATTTGATCGCGACGTTGTTGAAGCCCCAGCTCAGGCACAGCCCGACCGTCACTGCGATCGCAAGCGCGTCAAGCGGACGAGACGTGGGTGACGGCGGCACGGCTTTGATCGCGTCGGCGCGGTCAGCGTTCTCGGCAATGCGAGCAAATGCCGACGATTTCGATGAGCTGGCTTTTGGGCGCAAAACCCGCCGCGTGCGACGAAGCCTTGATTGCTTGTGCGACCGTGCCGCCCGGCGCCTCGCCGACCGCGCCGCAACGCTCGCAGATCAGGAAGACGACGGGATCGCCGCCCCCGTGGTTGTGCACACAGGCGACGAACGCATTACGGCTCTCGATGCGGTGCACGAGGCCATTGTCGCGCAAGAAGTCGAGCGCGCGATAAGCGGTGATCGGCGCCGTGCGGCCGTTTTTTTCGGTCAGGCGGTCGATGATCTCGTAGGCGCCGAGCGGCTTGTGGCTTTCCAGAAGCGCTTCGAGAACCTGACGGCGGATCGGCGTCAGCCGTTGCGCCCGCGCGGCGCAATGCTCCTCCGCATAGGTGATGGCGTCGCTGGTGCAGCGCTCATGGTCGTGATCGGGCGCCGGAAAGACGGCGCGTCGCAACCTGTCATTTCTGTTCGCTGCCATGAGCCCTCATCAAACCCTCGCGCCGGCGCATATAATGCAATTGTAGCCGATCGCGTCGGATCGCGAAAACGTGACGAACTCGCCGCCTTTTATATTGCGCTGCAGCAAAAAGCGCCGCAAATTCCGCCACCTCACCTAAAGTTCAGGCGCCGCTCGGCGCCGTTGCGCTGGTTTCAATGATGAATTGGGGATTGCCATGCTGAAAGGAAAGTCCGCGCTGGTCACCGGCTCGACCTCCGGTATTGGGCTTGCCATCTCCCGCGCGCTGGCCGCGCAAGGCGCCAATCTCACCATCAACGGGTTCGGCGAGGCGGCGGCGATCGAAAAGGAGCGCGCCAGCATCGAGCGGGAATTCGGCGTCAAGGCGATGTACTCGCCGGCCGACATGACCAAGCCGGATGAGATCGCCGCCATGGTGCAGGGTGCCGAAAAGGCCTTCGGCTCGCTCGACATCCTCGTCAACAATGCCGGCATCCAGTTCGTCGCCCCGGTCGAGGAATTCCCGATCGAGAAGTGGAATGCGATCATCGCCATCAATCTTTCGGCGGCGTTCCACGCCGTCCGCGCCGCCGTGCCCGGGATGAAATCGCGCAAGTGGGGCCGCATCATCAGCACGGCGTCGGCGCATTCGCTGGTCGCTTCGCCGTTCAAGGTCGCTTACGTGTCCGCCAAGCACGGGCTTGCCGGGCTGACCAAGACCGTGGCGCTCGAAGTCGCAACGTTCGGCATTACCTGCAATTGCATCAGCCCGGGCTATGTGTGGACGCCGCTGGTCGAGAAACAGATTCCCGACACCGCGAAGGCGCGCGGCATGACGGAGGAACAGGTCAAGCGCGACGTGCTGCTGGCGGCGCAGCCGACTAAGGAATTCGTCACTGTCGAGGAGGTCGCCGACCTTGCCGTCTATCTTTGCTCGGACGCGGCGAGGTCGATCACCGGCGCCAACCTTTCGATCGATGGCGGCTGGACGGCGGAGTGAGTCCGGTCATTCCGGGGCGCCGCAACGTGGCAAGCCAGGAATTTATAATCACCGCCGATGAAAATCCTTCAGAAAAAATTTCGATCCGTCCTAAACGTTGTTTTTCGGGGTTATGGATTTCGGGATCGCGCTCCGCGCGCCCCGGAATGACGGCATCATGAAAAATCCCCTCACCGCGCTGTTGCCTCGGGGCGCCGTCGAGCAAAAGGCGCCTTTGACCACCAAGCCGATCAACCTCGCGCTGCAGGGCGGCGGCGCGCACGGCGCCTTTACCTGGGGCGTTCTGGAGCAATTGTTGAGCGACGAAAGGCTTACGGTTGAGGGTATCTCCGGCAGTTCGGCTGGCGCCATCAATGCCGTCATGCTCGCCGATGGTTTGGCGCGCGGCGGCCGTGAGGAGGCGCGAAAACGGCTCGCTGATTTCTGGCGGGCGGTGAGCAGCACCGGCAATCTGCCGAGCGTGCAGCGCGCAGTGATGGAACGGCTGTTGTCGTTCACGCCGCTCGAAGGCACCCCGGTCCAGGCCTGGTTCAATGCGCTGTCGCACTACTTTTCGCCCTACGACGTCAATCCACTCAACATCAATCCCCTGAAAGATCTGATCGAGCGCTTCGTCGATTTCGGCGCGCTGCGTGCATGTTCCGATCTGCAGATTTTCATCTCGGCGACCAATGTGCAGACCGGGCGCGTGCGCATTTTTTCGCGCGACAAGATCACGGCCGATGCGGTGATGGCATCGGCATGTCTGCCGGTATTGTTTCGCGCCGTCGAGATCGACGGCGTGCCGTATTGGGACGGCGGCTATCTCGGCAATCCGGTGATCTTTCCATTCTTCGGCACGACCAAGACAGAGGATGTGCTGGTAGTGCAGATCAACCCGCTGGTGCGGCACGACACGCCGACTTCATCAAGCGAGATCATGAATCGCATCAACGAGATCACGTTTAATTCCTCGCTCCTTTCGGAATATCGCGCCATCGATTTCGTCGCCCGCTTGATTGATCAAGGTCGCCTGCCGCACGGCGTCGGGCCGGGTGAATATCGCCGAATCAAAGTCCACCGCATTGTGCTCGACCGTTTCGGCACCCATTTCGATGCCGTGAGCAAGCTCTCGACCGATTACGATTTCTTCGAAATGCTGCATGTGAGCGGCAAGCGTGCCGCGCGCCGTTTCATGGACGAGCATTTCGACGATATCGGCAACAAGAGCACGGTCGACCTGCGCGCCGAGGCGCAGGCCGAGTGGGCATGACAAGCTTTTGTCCATGGTGAATGCGACCCCGGCCCCGACCCCGCTCCTCGCCGTCGAAGTCGGCGCGACGCGGCTCGAAATCTGCGTCGGCGATATCACCTCGCTTGCGCTCGATGCCATCGTGAATGCCGCAAATCGGACATTGCTAGGCGGCGGCGGCGTCGATGGCGCCATTCACCGCGCGGCGGGCCCGGAGCTGCGAGCAGAGTGCGAAACGCTCGGCGGCTGCGCGACCGGTGCGGCCAAAATCACCCGCGGCTATCGGCTGCCGGCCAAGCATGTGATCCACGCGGTTGGCCCGGTGTGGAGCGGCGGCGCAGAGCGCGAAGAACAATTACTGGCCTCGTGCTATCGCGAGGCGCTCGGCCTCGCAGCCGCCCACCGCCTGGCGTCGATCGGCTTTCCGGCGATTTCCACCGGCGTGTACCGATTTCCGCCAGAGCTGGCCGCGCGCGTTGCCGTAGGGACGGTGGCTTCGGAACTTGCGGCGGCGCGAGGCGGCATCGAGTGCGTCGTGTTCTGCTGCTTCGCCCAAGCCTCTGCCGATCATCACGCCGCCGCCTTTGCCGAACTCGGGCTGGCCTGAAGTCTGACCGGCACGACCCCACCTCACGCAAAGCTGCACCGCGAAGTTTTCATAAGATATTCCGTAAGCCTCCTTATATTATACCATTGATGGTTTAAGCAGGCGCAGCTTGCCTGTAGAAGCTGGAAGCAGACGTGCTACCCCGTTCACTCAATCGAGAATTCGCTTTTATACTCAATGACGTAGCCCGCATGTTGCGGACCTACGCCGACCACAAGGCGGCGCAATTCGGCATTACCCGGGCGCAATGGGTGGTGCTAGTGCGACTGGATCGCTCCGAGGGCCTCAAGCAATCGGAACTCGCCGAAATCCTCGACCTTCAGCCGATCTCGCTGACGCGGCTGCTCGACAAGCTTTCCGAGTGCGGTTTGATCGAGCGCCGGCCGGACCCGGTCGATCGCCGGGCCAAGCGGTTGTTCCTTACCCCGGCGGCGCGGCCGTTGCTCGAGAAACTCGGCGCGCTCGGCGAGGAGCTGATGGCGACCGCGCTCGCCGGTGTCGAGCGCGACAGCGTTGAGCAGATCGTCGCGCAGCTCGGCCTCGTCAAAGAAAACCTGCGCCAGGCGATCCACCACCGGCCGCCCGATGCGGCGGGAGAGCGGCGCTATGGCTGAAGCCCTCCGCAAGCCCGCGCCGCCGGCGAACAACGAGGCGCCGGAACCGGCTACGGCGCCGTTTACGCCGGCGCCGCCGGCGCAAAAGCCAATTGCGAAGCCGACCGCTGCCGAAGCGGAGCTGCGCGGTTTGCGCCGCCGCGACCGGACGCGGTGGGGATTGTTCGGGCTGTTGCCGGTAGTGCTCATCATCGGGGGCTACTCGTACGTCACCGGCGGTCAAATCATGTCGACCGACGATGCCTATGTGGAGGCCGACAAGGTTGCCATCTCGACCGACGTTTCCGGCATCGTCAAAGAAGTTGACGTGACCGACAATCAGCACGTTGTGGCCGGCCAGGTTCTCTACCGTCTCGATCCCAGACAGTTTCAGATCGCGCTCGACAACGCCAAGGCCAATCTGGCGCAGACCGCGCTAACGATCGAAGCCATGAAGCAGGACTACAAACGCATGCTGAGCGATGCCGCCGCGCAGCAGGCGCTGGTCGATTTCGATCAAACGACCTTCGAGAGCGATACCATGCTGTTGCGCAGCCACACGGTTTCGCAAGCGGTGTTCGATCAGGCGCAGGCCACGCTCGGCAACGACAAGAACAAACTCGAATCGCTGCGCGAACAGGCCGGCGTCCAGCTCGCCAAGCTCGGCGGCAATCCCGCTGTCGCCGTGACCGAACACCCGCAATATTTGCAGGCCAAAGCCCAGGTCGATGAAGCGCAGCGCCAGCTCGACGATACCGTCGTGCGCGCGCCGTTCGCCGGCATCACGACCGATGTTCCGGCGATCGCCGCCGGCAAATATCTCGCCGCTTCAACGACGGCATTTTATCTGGTCGATACCGATCACGTCTGGGTCGAAGCCGAGCCGAAGGAGACCGAGTTGACCTATGTGCGGCCCGGCCAGCCGGTCACGGTGACCGTCGATACCTATCCGGACCACAAATGGCACGGCACCGTCGCCAGCGTCAGTCCCGCGGCGGCGCAGGAATTCTCATTGCTGCCGGCACAGAACACCAGCGGCAACTGGGTCAAGGTGGTGCAGCGCGTGCCGATGCGGGTGCGCGTCGATACCAGCGACAAAAATATGCCGCCGCTGCGCGCCGGCATGAGCGTCGAGATCAATGTCGATACCGGTCATGCGCGCGGCTTTCCCAATTTTCTGAGTGCGTTGTTCTAGCCGCTCGTCGCTTTAGCCCACGATCATGGCCGCCGAGAAAACCACAGAGATAGCCGGACACCGCAGGGCGCTTACCGGGTGCCTGATTCTTGCCACCCTGATGCAGGCGCTCGACACCACGATCGCCAACGTGTCGCTGCCCTACATGCAGGGCAACATGTCGGCGAGCTACGAGCAGATCGAGTGGGTGCTCACTTCCTATATCGTCGCCGCCGCCATCATGACGCCGCCGACCGGCTTCCTGGCTGGCAAGTTCGGCATCAAAAGGCTGTTCCTGGTCTCGATCGGGGGCTTTACGGTCGCCTCGGTGCTGTGCGGCATGGCGCAAACGCTTGACCAGATCGTGCTGTTCCGGGTCATGCAAGGCGCCTTTGGCGCGGCTCTGGTGCCTATCTCGCAGTCCTTGCTGTTCGCCATCTATCCGCGCGAGCGCCAGGGCTTTGCCATGGCGATGTTCGGCATCGGGGTGATGATCGGCCCGGTGCTCGGTCCCGTGCTTGGCGGCTGGCTGACCGAGAATTACAGCTGGCGTTACGTGTTCTACATCAATCTGCCGATCGGGATTCTCGATCTTATCGGCATCCTGTTGTTTCTGCCCGAGCTGCCGCGCGATGCGGTGCGCAAGCTCGATTGGTTTGGCTTCGCCACCTTGAGCATCACGCTCGGCGCCGTGCAGCTCATGCTTGACCGCGGCCAGGAGAAGGATTGGTTCAGTTCCGGCGAGATCGTTGTCGAGGCGATCGTTGCAGCTTCCGCCTTTTATCTTTTCATCGTTCACACCTTCACGACCGACGACCCTTTCGTCCGCCCGTCGCTGTTTAAGGATCGTAACTTTTCGGCCGGCATGATCTTCATCGTCATCGTCGGCCTGACCTATTACGCATCGATGGCGCTGCAGCCGCCGTACCTCCAAGAGCTGATGGACTATCCCGTGATCACCGCCGGCATCATCATGGGGCCTCGCGGCATCGGCACCATGATTTCGATGCTGGTTGTCGGCCGCCTGGTCGGGCGTACCGATACCCGCATATTGCTTGGCATCGGCCTCGGACTGACCGCATGGGCGTATTATGCGATGACGGGGTGGACGCCGGACGTTTCGCAGCAGGCGATCGTCGTCGTCACCATGGTGCAGGGTTTCGGCCTCGGCTTTTTGTTCGTGCCGTTGAGCGCGGCGACGCTGTCGACGCTGCCGTTGCAGGAACGCACCGACGGCGCCGGCCTCTACAGTCTGTTCCGCAATATCGGCTCGAGCATCGGCATTTCGGTGGTCAACGCGCTTTTGGTCCGCAACACCCAGGTCAACCATGCGGAGATCGTGGCGCACGTCACTGCGGTCAATCATGCGCTAGAGAATCCAGCCATCGCTCATTTCTGGAATCCGCTGACCGCGGCCGGCCGCGCCGCGCTCGACGCCGTGATCACAGTGCAGGCGCAGATCATCGCCTATGTCGACGATTACAAGCTCCTGATGATCGCGACGCTCGCCGTCCTCCCGCTGCTCGTCGTGTTCAAAAGGCCGGGTGGCGCCAAAGCGGCGCCGGCGGTGGTCGCCGAATAACGCGGTTTCTCTCTGTGCGGCATTCATTCTTGACCAGTCGTGCTCCGCGAAGGCGGAGCATCCAGTAACCACGCACAGTTTCGCAAAACTCGATCGATCGTTGATTACCGGCTCACCCGCCTTCGCGGGTGACGACAGTCAAATGCATCAATGCTCAGCGCCGCTGACGCTACTCCGCCGCGCCGCCGACGGCGGCTTCATGGGTTTGTTCGCCCTCGGCCTTCTGCTTGGCTTCGAGGTCCTCGCCAGTCTGCTGGTCGATTGCCTTCATCGACAGCCGGACCTTGCCGCGTTCGTCGAAGCCCAACAGCTTGACCTTGACCTTGTCGCCTTCCTTGACGACGTCCGTGGTCTTCTGCACGCGGCGCGGGGCGAGCTGGCTGATATGCACGAGGCCGTCCTTGGCGCCGAAAAAGTTCACAAACGCGCCGAAGTCCATCACCTTGACGACGGTGCCGTCGTAGATTTGGCCGACTTCGGGCTCGGACGCGATCGACTTGATCCAGGCGATCGCCGCCTTGATCGACTCGGCCTTGGCTGAGGCGATCTTGATCGTGCCGTCGTCGGAAATGTCGATCTTGGCGCCGGTCTTTTCCACGATTTCGCGGATTACTTTGCCGCCAGAGCCGATCACCTCGCGGATCTTGTCGACCGGAATCTGCATCGTCTCGATGCGCGGGGCAAACTCTCCGAGTTCGGCGCGGGCTGATGTCAGCGCCTTGCTCATCTCGCCGAGGATGTGTATGCGCCCGTCCTTGGCCTGGCCGAGCGCGATGCGCATGATCTCTTCGGTGATGCCGGCGATCTTGATGTCCATCTGCAGCGAGGTGACGCCGCGCTCGGTGCCGGCGACCTTGAAATCCATGTCGCCGAGGTGGTCTTCGTCGCCGAGAATGTCGGAGAGGACGGCGAAGCGATCGTCCTCCTTGATCAGGCCCATGGCGATGCCGGCAGTCGGCCGCTTGAGCGGCACGCCGGCATCCATCAGCGACAGCGAAGTGCCGCATACCGTCGCCATCGAGGAGGAGCCGTTGGATTCCATGATCTCGGAGACGACGCGGATCGTGTAGGGAAACTCGGTCTTGTCCGGTAGAACGGGATGAATTGCGCGCCACGCGAGCTTGCCGTGGCCGATCTCGCGCCGGCCGGGCGCGCCGATGCGCCCGGTCTCGCCCACCGAGAACGGCGGGAAATTGTAGTGCAGCAGGAACGATTCCTTGTAGGTGCCCTGCAACGCGTCGATCCACTGCTCGTCCTCGCCGGTGCCGAGCGTGGCAACGACGAGCGCCTGGGTCTCGCCACGGGTGAACAACGCCGAGCCGTGCGTGCGCGGCAACACGCCGACCTCGCACACAATCGGACGCACGCTCTTGACGTCACGGCCATCAATGCGGTTGCCGGTGTCGAGAATGTTCCAGCGCACGATCTTGGCTTCGAGGTCCTTGAACACGCCGGCGACCTGGAGCTTCGAGTGTTTCGGGTTCTCGACATCCGCCGGGATGAAATGGCCCATAACGCGCTCTTTCACCGCATCGATCGCCTTGTGGCGTTCCATCTTGTCCGGGATCGCATAGGCCGCGCGCAGGTCTTTTTCCACCAGTTCGCGCATCGCGGTTTCCAGCGCCGCGTTATCGGGCACTGTCAACTCGCGCGGTTCCTTGGCGGCTTTTTCGGCGAGTCGGATGATGGCTTCGATCACCGGCTGAAAATGGCGGTGGCCGAACATCACGGCGCCGAGCATCACGTCTTCGCTCAGCTCCTTGGCTTCCGACTCCACCATCAGCACCGCATCCTGGGTGCCGGCGACGACGAGATCGAGCTGGCTCTCGGTCATCTCGTCGATCTGCGGGTTGAGCACATATTCGTTGTTGATGAAGCCGACGCGGGCGCCGCCGATCGGGCCCATGAACGGCGCGCCCGACAGTGTCAGCGCGGCGGACGCCGCCACCATCGCGACGATGTCGGGATCGTTTTCCAAATCGTGCGAAAGCGTGGTGACGATGACCTGGGTGTCGCAGCGCCAGCCGTCGGCGAACAACGGTCGGATCGGCCGGTCGATCAGCCGCGAAGTCAGGGTCTCCTTTTCGGTTGGCCGGCCCTCGCGCTTGAAATAGCCGCCAGGAATGCGGCCCGCGGCAAAATACTTTTCCTGGTAATTGACGGTCAGCGGCAGGAAGTCGATGCCTTCCTTGGGCTGCTTGGCGGCGACGACGGTGGCGATGACGGTGGTGTCGCCATAGGTAGCGAGCACTGCGCCGTCGGCTTGGCGCGCGATTCTGCCGGTTTCTAGGGTGAGCTTGCGACCGCCCCAGTCAAGTTGCACACGGTGAATGTCGAACATTGGATCTGTCTCTCATGGTTTTCGAATGGGCATGTTCGAAAGCCATAAGCAAGACGGCGAGACGCTGGCGGCGCAGCACGGCTGCAATGCCTGTCAGCGTCTGGCGATCCTGCCATGGCCTTCGGACTTTCTCTTACTTATGAACGGGCATGCGCCCATTCCATAGATCGGCGGCATGGCCGCCGGACAAAAGCGGGCGCCCGAAGCGCTCCGCGCCTCCACCCTATGCCGCTCCGCGGCGAATGGGGGAGGAAGCTCTCCCGAACACGAACATTTCAACGGCGGATGCCCAGCCGTTCGATCAACTCCTTGTACCGCCCCTCATTGGTACGCCGCAGGTAGTCGAGAATTTGGCGGCGCTCTGAGACGAGCTTAAGCAACCCGCGCCGTGAGTGGTTGTCCTTGATGTGGGTCTTGAAGTGATCGGTCAGGCTGTTGATCCGGTCCGATAGCAAAGCGACCTGGACTTCAGGCGATCCGGTGTCGCCGGATTTCACCGCATAGTTCTTGATCAACTCCGCCTTACGCGCGGCCGTAATCGACATCGTCATCTCACCTTTCTGCCGGCTCGACCAACGAGGCCGGTTAAATTGAACACGCGTTTGGGGACGAGTTCGCCATGGTCGAGTTCGGCGATGGCCACTATTGCGCCGCCGCAAACGACCTGAACGAGGCCGCGGAAGGTGGAGGCGTCCCGTCCGCGCAATAAAGCAGCCTGGCCCCGCCGGAGCCTTGCCGCGTCTGCCAAATTTACGGCCAGCGCCGGGATGTCGTCCAGCGCGGTCTCGATCGGCAACAGCGCGTCGGCGAGCTCTTGATCATGCTCGCCGGCAGCCGGTCTATGGCATAAAGCCTCGATCCGTTCCAGCGGAATCATCTCGGCCTCGCCGAACGGGCCGACCCGGCTCCGCCGCAGCGCGCAGACATGGCCGAGCGCGCCCAACGCCCGGCCGAGGTCGCGGACAAGCGAGCGAATATAGGTGCCCTTGCCGCACTCGCAGCCCAGCACGGCATGATCGGGATCGGGGGTCTCCAGCAGTTCAAGCCGGTAAACCTGTACCTCGCGGGGTTTCAATTCCACCGTCTCGCCGTCGCGCGCCAAGTCGTAGGCCCGCTCGCCGCCGATCTTGACGGCCGAGAAACGTGGCGGCACCTGCTCGATCGTGCCGGTAAAGCGCGGCAACAGGGCACGGATGGCGGCGGCGTCGGGCCGCGACTCGCTTGTTGCGGCGATGCGGCCCTCAGCATCGTCGGTGTCGCGTTCTTGGCCCCAGCGGATGGTAAACAGATAGGTTTTGCGGCCATCGACCACGAACGGCACCGTTTTGGTGGCTTCGCCAAGTGCGATCGGCAGACAGCCCGAGGCCAGCGGATCAAGCGTGCCGGCATGGCCGGCACGTTTGGCCGCGAACAGCCGCTTGATGAGCGATACCGCATGCGTCGACGTCATGCCCACGGGCTTGTCGAGGACGATCCAGCCGTGCACGTCGCGCTTGCGCCGCTTGCTCTCGAAACGAGGCCGTTCCTCGGTCACGACGATCGGGTCTTGGCTGTTCATCGAAGACAAACTTTTACCGTCACTGGCGGAGCGATCCATGTTGGGGAGCCATTAACGGTCACGAATCGCTTTCGGCTTCATCCGGCGCATTGACATCGCGCTGGACTGCAGGTGTTCGCAAAAGCTTCTCGATCCGTTCCGCCTCGTCGAATCGTTCGTCGATGCGAAATCGAATTTCAGGAGCGAATTTCAAGTTAACGCGGCGCGCGATCTCGCCGCGGAGGTAACGTTTGTTGCGGTCGAATGCCGCAAGCACTTCGTCCTCGTCGCGGCCGCCGAGCGGCATCACGTAGACGGTCGCGAGCCGCAGATCGGGACTCATCTGTACTTCGGGCACCGTGATCATATGGGCCTCGATCACCGGATCGTGGATGTCGCCGCGCGACAGCATGTCGGCGAGTTCGTGCCGGATCAATTCGCCGACGCGGAGCTGGCGCTGGGATTGCTCGCCCGCGGATTGATCGCGATATTTATGATGTTGATGACGTGGCATCTTGTTCTTTTTAGATCTTGTCTTTTCGTGAGCGCTTCTTGACCCGTCTCTTTTTCCCGGTGCCTGTCATTCGTTCGAACACACCAATTGCAACCTTCTCGGCTCGCGACTCGATGGTGCTGTCGAGCGCCTTGTGAATGAATTGCAGTAGAACTCTCAATTCACCTTCATGCGCGAGCACCTGCTCCTGAAGAATCTGAATGCGCTGCGCAAGTTCCTTGTTCTCCTTTTTCAGCGCTTCAACCGTGCCTTCAAGCCGGAAAATATTTTGGACGAACTCAACGATCCGGCGGCGCCAGGATAAGCGATCTTGATGTCCGGCAATTGACACGACGGGGCATCCACCGGGTTCCCCGGCCCTCATTTATTTTTTGGCGTCACGGACCAGACGGCGTATCAGTTCCGCGTTTTTGTTCTGTGCCGAATTGATCTTCCGCTCATTCCTTGCCATCTGCCGTAGTGCTTTTTTGCGCTCCGCCAAAGCCTCTTCGGCCGTATCCGTAATTCGCTTCAGCCTTTGAAGAGCGATGTCGATTGCATCGCCATCCGATAGCTCTCCAGTTTCGTCTGCTTGGTTTTGCTTTGCGGTCTCGGGGCCGGCGTCACGAGCGACCCAATTGTTCTCGCTTACGACGTCCAACAACGCTGCCACGAACACGCTTAGTGAAGCGTTCATCGTCGCAGCGTAGTCGGCGAGTACCCGCAGATCAGCACTCTCGAATAGAATATGGTCCGTAGGTGCAGAAAAGAGTGTGTCACCCGCCTCGTCCAGCTCGCGGTAATAATCCAACGCGGCCTCGAAGCTGCGCAGCAATTGACGCTTCTCGATGGCGAGCCGCTCGGGGGGCGCTTGAACTGACATGTGTCGATCCCATCATGCATAAGGCACGGACTCGCCTAACTTACAGCGTCCGCTGCACGCTCTCCACCCGGTAGCACTCGATGACGTCGCCCGCTCTCATGTCCTGGTAATTCTCGAACGCCATGCCGCATTCCTGGCCGGCGACGACCTCGCGCACGTCGTCCTTGAACCGCTTGAGCTGCGACAGCTTGCCCTGGTGCACTACCACGCTGTCGCGAATGAGCCGCACGTTGGCGCCGCGCTCGACGCTGCCGTCGGTGACGCGGCAGCCGGCGACGTTGCCGACCTTCGAGACCTTGAAGATCTCGAGAATGACCGCGTTGCCGAGCATGGTCTCGCGCAGCGTCGGCGCCAGCAATCCCGACATCGCCTTTTTCACGTCGTCAACGAGATTGTAGATGATGTCGTAATAGCGGATCTCGATGCCGGCCTGTTCGGCGGCCTCGCGCGCTTCCTTATGCGCGCGCACGTTGAAGCCGATGAGCGCCGCGCTGGATGCCTCCGCCAGCGTCACGTCGGATTCGGTAATGCCGCCGGCGCCGGAATAGATCACGCGCGCGGCGACCTCTTCGGTCGAGAGCTTTTCCAGCGCGCCGACGATCGCTTCGATCGAACCCTGCACGTCGCCCTTGATCACCAGCGGGAATTCCTTGCGTCCCGCGGTCTTGAGCTGACTCATCATCTGCTCGAGCGAGCCGCGCATGCCGGTTTGCCGCGCCGCCAGTTTATCGCGCTTCTGCCTGGCGCGGTAATCGCTGATCTCGCGCGCCCGCGATTCCGACTCCACGACGGCGAGGCGGTCGCTCGCTTCGGGTGTGGCGTTGAAGCCCAGCACCTCGACCGGCATCGATGGTCCGGCCGCTACCACCGAATGGCCGGTGTCGGACACCAGCGCCCGCACGCGGCCCCATTCCGAGCCGGCAACGATGATGTCGCCCGGCTTGAGCGTGCCGCGTTGCACCAGCACCGTGGCGATGGGGCCGCGGCCGCGGTCAAGCCGCGCCTCGATCACGGTGCCCTCGGCCGGACGGTTCGGATTGGCCTTCAGTTCGAGGATTTCCGCCTGCAGTGCGATGACGTCAAGCAGCCGGTCGAGATTGATCTTCTCCTTGGCAGAGACCTCGACTTCCAGCACTTCACCGCCGAGCGATTCGACCTGGATCTCATGCTGCAGCAGTTCAGAGCGCACGCGTTGGGGCTTAGCGTCCGGTTTGTCGATCTTGTTGATCGCCACGATGATTGGCACGTTGGCCGCCTTGGCGTGCTGGATCGCTTCGACCGTCTGCGGCATGACGCCGTCATCGGCCGCCACCACCAGCACCACGATGTCAGTCACCTTGGCGCCGCGCGCGCGCATGGCGGTAAACGCGGCATGGCCGGGCGTATCGATGAAGGTGACACGGCCGCCCGACGGCGAGGTCACCTGATAGGCGCCGATATGCTGGGTAATGCCGCCGGCTTCACCTGCCGCCACTTCGGTAGAGCGGATGGCGTCAAGCAGCGATGTCTTGCCGTGATCGACGTGGCCCATGATGGTAACGACCGGCGCGCGCGGCTGCAGGCTGGCGGGATCGTCGGGTACGTCGAACATGCCTTCTTCGATATCCGCCTCGGCAACGCGTCGCACGCTGTGGCCGAGTTCCTCGGCGACGAGCTGGGCGGTGTCGGCGTCGATCGTGTCGGTGCTCTTGGCCATGTGGCCTTGTTTCATCAGCAGGCGGACTACGTCCACGGCGCGCTCGGCCATGCGATTGGCCAGTTCCTGAATCGTGATCGTCTCGGGGATGATCACTTCGCGGGCGATCTTTTCCTTGGGTTCGCTGTCGCGGTGACCCGTCATGCGGTTCACGCGGCGGCGGAAAGAAGCAACCGAACGCTCACGCACTTCATCAGCCGACAAGGCGGTCACGACGGTGAGCCGGCCGCGGCGCTTTTCGCCGCCGCTGCGCTGCGGCTTGGGCGCGGGCGTCGGGCGTGCGGGAATGCCGCCGGCGCCGCGGCGCGGCCGCGGTGCTTCCTCTTCATCGGCTTCGAGCGGCAGACGGGAGGTGGCAAGCTTGTCAGCCGCGCCCTCCAGGCCGAAGCGCTCCTGCGCGAGCCGGCCAGCCTTGAGCTTGGCCGTCTGCTCCTGCTCGCGCCGCTTTTCTTCCTCGCGCTGGCGGGCAACCGCCGCTTCGCGTTCGCCCAGCTCGGCCTCTTCGCGGATCTTGCGGTTGCGGGCTTCTTCCTCGGCGATCTCCCGTGCTTTGGCCTCGAGCAGGCGCGCATCGGCAAGCGCATGAGCCCGCGCGGAAAGTTCCTCCTCGGTGAGGGTCCTCAGCACCACGCCGGTTGAAGGCTTGGGTCCGGCCGGAGTTTGGCTCGGTCCCCTGTCGGGGATAATGCGTTTTGCCGCAGCGCCGCGATCGGCAACGGCGATGGCCTCTGACTTGGACTCGCTTGGACCGGCGACGCGACGCTTGACCTTTTCGACGACGACCGCCTTGCTGCGGCCGTGGCTGAAACTTTGGCGCACGACGCCCTGCTCGACGCCACGTTTCAACGTCAGCGTCTTGGGCGAGGCCACGCTCAGCTTTTCACTGGTAGTCTTGGTCGTTTCAGTCATACCCATCCATATCCACGGCCGGCTCAGTGCGATGACGCCGCCTTCGCGGCCTGATTGCCACGATCGCCCGCTTCTCCGGTACGAAACCGTTCGAGGCGCCGCCACCGCGACATGAACGTGTCGCTCGCGGGCCCTGCGAGCAGGGCTGCATGTACCACATTTGGGCGCCCGAGTGCCAAATCCAATTGGGCCGAGGTCAAAGAATCGATCACAACAGGCGCGCTCCGCGTGTGCCGGCGCGATAACGCGGCCAGCTTGCGCACGCCCTCGGACGAGGCCTCGGCCGCATGCAGAAGCGCCACCACCTCGCAACGTTCGAGCGCCGCGGCGTTCTTGGCGTAGCCCGCTGCAACCAGTCCGGCCTTGCCTGCAATCGCCAGTGCGTCCAGAGCTGCCTGGTGCAAAAGCCGCTCTGTCCGGGCGCCAAGGTCGGTAGGCAGCCGGACATCGCGTTTGAAGCCTCGGGCGAAAACCCTCCGTTGGACCGCTTTCTCAAGGATGTCGCGCGTGGCCGTTATCCAGACGCCGCGGCCCGGCAGCCGGCTCTTGATATCGGGCAGCAACTCGCCATCCGGTCCGATCACGAAGCGGAGCAAGTCCGAGACCGGCCGCACCCTGCGCGTGACAACGCAGAGACGATCGAGTTCGCGCCGGTGCGGCCCGCGATCGAGCTCGACATCGATGGTTTGGGCTTGGCCAGTCATCAAGTCTCCGTCAGGCCGGCAACTCGGCAGCCGGGGCTTCTGCCGCAGGCGGCGGCGCCAAATCGGCCTCGGTAATCCAGCCGGCCTTCACGCGCGCCTGCATGATGATGGCTTCGGCGTCTTCGCGAGACAGATCGAAGCCGTCGAGAATGCCGGCCTGGCGGACGGCCTCGCCGTCCTTGCGCTCGGTCCAGCCTGCCAGATCGTCGGTCGCGCAGCCGGCCAGATCTTCCACGGTCTTGATGGCGTTCTCGCCGAAACGGACCAGCATGGCGGTGGTGACGCCGGGCACCTCCCTGAGCGCGTCCTCGACTCCGAGTTCCTTGCGCTTTAGGTCGAGTTCGGCCTCCACCGTGGCGAGATAATCGCGGGCGCGCGTCTGCAATTGGCCTGCGGTGTCCTCGTCGAAACCTTCGATCGATGCGATCTCCTTCACGTCGACCAGCACAAGGTCTTCGATCGAGGTGAAGCCTTCCGAGGCAAGCAATTGGCCGATCACCTCGTCGACGTTGAGCGCATCGACGAACATGCGCGTGCGGCTCTCGAACTCGGCTTGGCGGCGCTCCGATTCCTCCTGCTCGGTGAGGATGTCGATATCCTTGCCGGTAAGCTGGGAAGCGAGCCGGACATTCTGGCCGCGGCGGCCAATCGCGAGCGAAAGCTGCTGGTCGGGGACGACAACTTCGATGCGGTCGCGCTCGTCGTCGATCACCACCTTGGCCACTTCGGCGGGCGCGAGTGCGTTGACCACGAAAGTGGCGATATCGGGCGACCATGGGATGATGTCGATTTTCTCGCCCTGCAGCTCGTTCACCACTGCCTGCACGCGCGAGCCGCGCATGCCGACGCAGGCGCCGACCGGATCGACCGACGAATCGCGCGAAATCACTGCGATCTTGGCGCGCGAGCCTGGATCGCGTGCGACCGCCTTCACCTCGACGATGTTGTCGTAGATTTCCGGCACCTCCTGCGCGAACAATTTGGCCATGAATTCCGGATGTGTGCGAGACAAGAAGATTTGCGGCCCGCGCTGCTCGCGTCGCACGTCGTAGATGTAGGCTCGGATGCGGTCGCCATTGCGGAACACCTCGCGCGGCAACAGTTCGTCGCGGCGCACGATGGCTTCGCCGCGGCCGAGATCGACCACCACGTTGCCGTATTCGACCCGCTTGACGATGCCATTGACGATGTCGCCAATGCGATCCTTGAATTCCTCGTACTGGCGGTCGCGTTCGGCCTCGCGCACCTTCTGCACGATGACCTGCTTGGCGGATTGTGCGGCGATGCGTCCGAACGGCAGCGGCGGCAGCGGATCGGCGATGGTGTCGCCGATCTGTGCGGCCGGATGGTGCTGCCGCGCCTCGTCGAGGCTGATCTGAATCGCCGGATTCTCCACTGTCTCGGCCACCAACATGTGGCGGGACAAGTGCAGCTCGCCGCTCTTCGGATCGATTTCGGCGCGGACTTCGGTTTCGCTGCCGTAGCGCGAGCGCGCCGCCTTGGCGATCGCATCCTCCATGGCGGCAAGCACAATGCTTCGATCGATCGCCTTCTCGCGGGCGACCGCGTCTGCGATCTGTAAGAGTTCGAGCTTGTTGGCGCTTATGGTCGCCATCATCGGTCTCCTTCGGAGTGAACGATTCGCCGGTTCTGCTCCGGCGCGGCATGAGCGTGTTTCGGTCGGTGCGGCGGCTGACGCTCGTCGGCGTCGCCGGCTGCTGGCGCGCGCTCGCCGTGTTTGCTCCGGCGCAGCGTTGCCGCGACGAGCGCATCGGTGAGAACGAGCCGCGCTTCGGCCATGTCGTCGAGCCGCAGCATTACTTCGCCGTTTTCCGGCATCGTCTCGCAGCGGAGCCGGACGTACTGCCCGTCGGCACCCAGAAGCTCGCCACGGAAGCGGCGGCGGCCCGCAACGGGGGCCAGCATTTCGACCTGCGCGACATGGCCGGCATAGCGGTTGAAATCCGAGCGCCGTACCAGCGGTCGGTCGATGCCCGGCGACGAAATCTCCAGCCGATACGAACCTTCGATCGGGTCGGCGGCATCCAGCACCGGAGACAGCGCCCGTGAAGCGATCTCGCAATCCTCGATAATCATGGTCCCGTCCGCCCGTTCGGCCATGACTTGCACGGTGCAGCCGGCAAAACCCGAAACGCGAACGCGGACCAGCCGATAGCCGAGCCCGGCGAGCACCGGTTCGGCGAGCGCGGCAATGCGCGCCGCCCGTCCCTGCTCGGTGATGAGCCGCTTCTCGGCGGCAAAGCTGGTATCGGCGAAGGCCTCGGGTCTGTCGTCCATGCTTCGCGTCTTATTCTGTGCATCTGTCCGGCATAGAACCGTTGGCCTCAAGGTAATAAAAAAGAGCGGGCCCCGGAGAACCCACTCTCAAAACCGCTCGGATTTACCGACCGTTATGAGGTATCCATGACGGACGAGGCAAATATAGCGTCTTGTTCGGCTAACACAAGGGGCTTGGGCAAGCGGGGCTTGGGCAATCCGGGCTGGGCGAGCAGTAATTCAGGGATCGGTAATCACTAATCAGTAATCAAGTTTACGCCGAAAACCGCCAATCCTTGAGACCTGAATGGGCGCTACCCTTTCATTGATTCCGGAACTCGAACAGGTCGTGCAGAACGGTTCGCGCGAAAAGCGCGTTGAGACGTTGCAGCGCATTACGACGCTCTTTCTCGATGGCGCCAGCTGGTATAGCGAGGAGCATATCGACCTGTTCGATGACGTCTTCAGTCTGCTCATCGAGGAGATCGAGACCAAGGCGCGCGCCGAACTGTCGAACAATCTGGCGCCGGTCAGCAACGCACCAGTGAAGGTACTGCGGACGCTCGCCAACGATGACGATATCGCCGTCGCCGGCCCGGTGCTCAAACTGGCCCCCCGCCTTGCCGAAGCTGATCTCGTCAACGTCGCCAAGACCAAGAGCCAAGCCCATCTGCAGGCGATTTCGGCCCGCTCAGTTCTCGGCGAGGCGGTTACCGATGTCCTGGTGGGGCGCGGCGATCGCGAGGTTGCGCGCCGCGTCGCCGCCAATCGCGGCGCTCGCATCTCCGAGCTGGGCTTTTCGCGCCTGGTCAAGCGCGCCGCCGATGATGGCGTGCTCGCCGAAAAGGTTGGGCAGCGGCCTGACATGCCAGCGCCGATGTTTCGCGAACTGCTGACGCGGGCGACCGCGGTGGTGCACAAGCGCCTCGTCGCCTCCGCCGCGCCCGAGGCGAAAGCCGGCATTCACGACGTCCTGGCGAAGGTCGCCAAGGAAGTCGGCGCGCGGGTCGGGCCGCGTGACTACAGCGCCGCGCAACGTGTCGTGCTCAGCCTGCATCGCGCCGGGCGAATGAACGAGGCGGCGCTGCTCGCCTTCTGCAGCGACGGCAAATATGACGAAGCGGTGGTGGCGCTCGCGGCGCTCGCCAAGGTGCCAGTGAGCGTCGTCGACCGGCTCATGGGGGGCGACCGGCCCGATCCGGTCTTGATCCTGGGCAAGGCGGCCGGTTTGGCATGGCCCACCGTGAAGGCCATATTCCTGGTGCGGCCGAATGGGAAAGGCACCTCGACCCAAGGCTTGGACGAGGCTTTCGCCAATTACGGCCGGCTGTCCGCCTCGACAGCTCAACGGGTGGTGCGCTTCTGGCAGGTCCGCCGGGACGGTTAGGCCGATGGCCGCACTCAAGCCAAGGGCGGCTCAGTCTGAGCATCTGCGAAAGATCAGATAGCAGGACTTGCGCTGCTCGCGCACCGCCTTGCCGTGGTAGCGGCTCGGCGTAAAGCCCAGCCAGGGCTTGCGCCAATCGTCGGCGCTTTGCGCCGCCCACTCGAACGCGTTTGAACGCAGCAGCCGCAGCAAAGTCCACGACGCATAATCGGCGATGTCGGTAACGAAGCGGAACTCGCCGCCCGGCCGAAGCAGGCGGGCGAACTGCGCCACCATGTAGTCCTGAGCAAACCGGCGCTTCCAGTGCCGGCGTTTCGGCCATGGATCCGGATGAATGAGGTCGATACGGGAAAGCGTCGCGTGCGGAAGCCACGCAATCAGGTTGGCCGCGCCGTCAAAGTGCAAACGAATGTTTTCGAGCCCATTGTCCTCGATTGTCGCCAGCGCCTTGGCCATGCCATTGACGAAGGGTTCGACGCCAATAAAGCCGGTCAACGGACGTTCGCGCGCTTGCGCGATCATCAACTCGCCGCCGCCAAAGCCGATCTCAAGCGCAACTTCGTCGACCGGCACCGGAAAAAGCGAATGCAAGTTGGCGGGTGCAGGCCGGGACAGATCGAGCGCAAGACGCGGCAACAGCGTCTCCAACAATTGGGTCCGACGCGGACTGAGCTTGTGGCCCTTGCGGCGTCCGAAGAACGCGCGCGATTGGCATTGCCGAGTCTCACCCACTGTCGCGCTCCGCCACCGCACCGGCGTTCGGCGGCCGCGATGACAAGCTCCGGTGGAGCGTCCAATCAATCGCCGCCCGACCGCCAGACGCACGGCCGGCGCGCTTGACGCGGTGCTGCCAGTCAGCGCAGCGTGCGCTTGAGCGCGTCGGCAAGATCGGTGCGCTCCCAGGAAAAGCCGCCATCCTTGTCCGGGGTCCGACCGAAATGGCCGTAGGCCGCGGTACGCCGATAGATCGGCCGGTTGAGCTTCAGGCTCCGCCGGATATTGGTCGGCCGCAGCGGAAACAGTTCGGACAGGGTCTTTTGCAGTCTTGCTTCGTCGACCTTTCCGGTGCCGTGGGTGTCGACATAAAGCGACATCGGATCTGCGACGCCGATCGCGTAGGCGATTTGGATGGTGCAACTGTCGGCAAGGCCCGCCGCAACGACGTTTTTGGCGAGGTAGCGTGCGGCGTAGGCCGCCGAGCGGTCGACTTTGGTCGGGTCTTTGCCGGAGAAGGCGCCGCCGCCGTGCGGCGCATAACCGCCATAAGTGTCGACGATAATTTTCCGGCCGGTGAGGCCGCAATCGCCATCCGGGCCGCCGATGACGAAATTGCCGGTGGGATTGACCAGAAAGTCGCTGGCTTTCTTCGGCATCCAGCCGTCCGGCAGCGCCAATTCTACGGCGGCTGCGATCATTTCCTTGACCATTCCCGGGTTGTATTTGCGGCCGTTGCGGGTCTGCGCCTTGTGCTGGGTCGACACCACGACTTTGGTGCAGCCGACCGGCTCGCCGTCCACATACCTTACCGTGACCTGGCTCTTGGCATCGGGCTGCAGATCAAACAGCGAGCCTGAGCGGCGCTTCTCCGACAGCACCCGCAGGACCTTGTGCGCGAAATAGATCGGCGCCGGCATGAAGGAGCCTTTTTCATAGACCTCGCTCTCGGTGCAGGCGAAGCCGAACATCATGCCCTGGTCGCCGGCGCCTTCGTGCTCCTCGCCGCTTTTGCGGTGCTTCTTGGCGTCAACCCCCCTGGCGATATCCGGCGACTGACCGTGCAGCAATACTTCGAACGTCGGCACCGTAGTAGGAGAAACCATCCTGGTCGTAGCCGATATCCTTGACCACGTTCCGCGCGATCTGGGCGATCATCTCTCGATTGACCACCGCCTTGTCGCCGTGCCTGTGAAACAGCGGCGCCTGGCCGCGGCCCTCGCCGGCGACGACGATCTTGTTGGTCGTGCACAGCGTCTCGCAGCCAAGGCGGGTGTTTACCTGACTGACGTCGGCAATGCCGAGCTTGACATCGTTCTCGATGAAAGCATCAAGGATGGCGTCGGAAATCTGGTCGCAGACCTTGTCGGGATGCCCTTCAGACACCAACTCGCTGGTGAACAGGTAGTTTATAGGTGCCACTGCGAAGCACTCCCCTCATCGCGCCCGCCCCGATCGCGCTGGGCACTCGTTAGCATTTGCGGCCGGCGCCGCCTGACCGCGCGCCGCCGCGTCGGACGTTTGTTGCCGCGTCGCCGTGCTGTGGTCAAGATGTGGGCGAAAAGTGGGCGGGCACCGGCACTGCACCGGTCGCCGCGGCGCGCCGGACTAACGCTTCTCGCTGGTGGCGATCTGCTCGACGAGATCGACGATGCGCCGCCGCAATTTGCTATCGCTGATGCGCATGAATGCCTTGGTTAGCGCCAATCCGTCCGAGGTCGCGAGGAAGTCCGAGACATAAGCCGGCGAAGGCGCCTCTGCCATCCCGTCGGGACGCGGCCCCGAGCCAAGGCTCGGTGCACCCTCGAAAAAAAACGCCACCGGCACCTGCAGGATATGAGAGATCTGCTGCAGACGGCTGGCGCCGATGCGGTTGGTGCCTTTCTCGTATTTCTGCACCTGCTGAAAGGTCAGGTCGAGCGCGTCGCCAAGCTTTTCCTGGCTCATTGCGAGCATCATCCGGCGCATGCGCACGCGGCTGCCAACATGCTTGTCAGTGGGGTTCGGTGCCTTTTTGGCAATCATAACAAACCAACTCCTACACTTCGTGTATTGCGGCAAAGGCGATAACGACGCGCCCGGAACGGAACATTTTGCGCACCACTTGCATTCCTCAATCGAGCTCGACTCGTCCTATTGTACCAACTTTAGACAAAGCGAGGGCGCTTATTCACACCAAAAATCGAGCGGCATCAAGATCATTCGCAAATGCTCGCGCCAAAAAACGCGATACCGAACAAAAACAGCGCGTTATTTCAATAAATGCTGGCACGCAATCGAGGGCGAGTCAATGCGTTCGAGCCCGCAAGTTCCCGCTTGCGGCGCGTCTGCCGGCTTCGTCGGACCAACAACCGGCGGCGGTATCACACGCAATCGCGCGTGTCCTCCCCACCGCCCTACCGGCGCGCGTCAAGCTGAACCCGCAGGTTCCGCCAGCCCTCAAATTTTAATCATGTCTGCGTGTAGCCGGCGTTGGACGACAATCAGCAGCGCGATCGCCACAATAATGGCCGCGGGCGCATCGCCGACGCGCGCGTAAACGGGGGCGGCGATCGCTTGCGGCAGCGGCGAATCCAGGACGCCCTCGCGGCCGAGCGGCAGCGAATTGATGACGCGCCCCAGCGGATCGACCACGGCGGAAATTCCGCTGTTGGCGGCGCGGACAAGCGGCAGGCCCTCCTCGATGGCACGCACGCGCGCTTGCTGCAGGTGCTGATAGGGCCCGGGACTATTGCCGAACCAGGCGTCGTTGGTGACGTTGACCATCCAGCCGGCGCGCTCGCCGGGCGGGGCCACATCGCCGGGAAAAATGATCTCGTAGCAGATCAGCGGCAGCGCCGGCGGCGCGCCGGGAATAGACAGGAGTCGGCGGCGGTCGCCGGGCAAAAATCCGCCGCGCTGCTCGGTCAGTTCTTGGAGGCCGAGACGTTCCAGCAGGCGCTCGAAGGGCAGATACTCGCCGAATGGTACCAAATGCACCTTGTCGTACAGCGCCAGAATGGAACCGTCGTGGTCGATCACGTAGATCGAATTGTAGGCATGGGGATCGCGTGGATTGAAGTTTTCGGGCAGCCGGATCGCTCCGGTGATCAGGATGGTGCTCGGCGATAGCAGTTTGGCGATTTGCGCCAGCGCGTCGGGCTCGCGGGTGAGGAAAAATGGAAACGGCGATTCCGGCCAGATCAGATGCGTCGCGTCGTGCGCGCCGCGCGATTGCGGTCCGGATGCGCGATTGGACAGCGCAATATAGCGGTCCATGATCTGCTGCCTCGCGGCATAATTGAAGCGCATATTCTGCTGTAGGTTTGGTTGCATGATGCGCAGATGCACGTGGGCGACGAGCCGCGTCGGCGTGCGGTGAAGCCGCAACGCGCCGTAGCCGCCAAGCGCGGCAAGGACAGCGAGGCCCGCCACGAGCGGCAGCCACGGCCGGCGGGTCTCGGTGCGGTCATCGGTGAGCGCTGCGGGGCTTGCGAAGATAGCAATGGCGATGAACGTCAGGCCCCATACTCCGATCAGGGACGCCGTCTGCGCCAGCGCCAGCGGCGAGGTCAGCGCATAGCCGAACGCGTTCCAGGGAAAGCCGGTCAACAGGTGACCGCGCAGCCACTCGGTGGCGGTCAGAGCCACGGCCAAAGCTAGAATACGCATCGCTCCGCGTGTCCACAGCAAGCGCGCGAGCGCCGCACCGACCGCGGTATAAACCGCGACCACGGCCGGCAGGCCGATTACCGCGAACGGCAGCATCCATCCGAAGGTCTGCGCATCGACCAGGAAGGCGTAGCCGATCCAGTACAGTCCGGCGAGGAAATAGCCGAAGCCGAACCACCATCCGGTCGAGGCTGCGACCAGCACTCCGCCCCAGCGGCCGACCGCGGCACCGTCGATCAGCCATACCAGCGCTGGGAAGGTCAAAAACAGGACCGGCCAAGCGTCGAACGGCGCCATGGCCAGCGCCGACAGCGCCCCGGCGACGAACGCGATCAGCCATCGCCGCCAGCCCCAGGCCAATACGATGCCGTGGATAAACCGTTGTGGCTTCACGGCTGGCGTGGCGCGTTCTGGTTTCGGGCGGCTTCATCGCGCGGCGGCGCCGGCCGGATTGCGGGCGCCTTCACCACCGACGCCGATTCGCGCACTGAAGCGGGGCGGCGATCCTTGCGGCGATAGATCTTCACGCGCTTGACCCGGCGCGGATCGGCGTCGAGCACTTCGGCTTCGAAGGAGGCCGGGCCCGGCACCAGCTCGCCGCGCACGGGAACGTGACCTGCCCTCATCACCAAATAACCGCCGAGCGTGTCGACCTCGCGGCTCGCCTCGCCGACTTCGAACTCCTCGCCGAGAACGGCGCGGACATCATCGAGACTGGCGCGGCCCGCGGCCACAAACGAGCCGTCGTTCTGGCGCGTGACGGCGGGCACTTCGCGCTCGTCGTGTTCGTCGGCGATGTCGCCGACGATCAGCTCGACCAGATCTTCCATGGAGACGAGACCGTCGGTGCCGCCATATTCATCGATGACGAGCGCCAAGTGGATGCGCGTTGCCTGCATCTTGGCCAACAGATCGAGTGCCGGCATCGACGGCGGCGCATAGAGGATTTCGCGCACAAGCTTGGCGGCGATCAAGGGCGTCGTCAGATCGATCTTCGCGAAATCGAGTTCCTCGCGCTGCAGCGGTTCGCGCTGGCCGGCATCGGCTGGAGCGGCAGTCGCGCGCGACGCCATGTATGCAATGAGATCGCGAATGTGCACCATGCCGGTCGGATCGTCGAGCGTGTCGTTATAGACCACAAGCCGAGAGTGGCCGGCGCTTTCAAAAACCTTGAGCAGCGCGCCGAGCGCGATGTCTTGCTGAACCGCGATAATGTCGGCGCGCGGCACCATGACCCGCTCGATGCGGCATTCGCGCAAGCTGAGTATGTTCTTGAGCATGACCGCTTCTTCGGGCGAGAAGCCGGACGCGGGCTGCTCGGCGGTCAGCACTTGTTCAAGGTCGGCGCGCGTCGCCGCCGCTTTCCAGCCGAACAGAATGCGCATAATCCGCGATAGCCAACCCTCAGGCTGCGCTTCGCCGGGTTGCGCCACCAAAGCCGGCAGCCCACGCTGCTCGTTCTCGGTCGATTCGCTGCGCGCCGGGATTTGATTCATCGTCTCGAATCGTTCTTCAGCTCAAACTGTCGTCGTGCATTCATGCGTCGGTCGGTGCGGGTGGACTGCGTTGTCCGCGCCGCGGCGATTCTGGGCTGCGGCCGGTAGGGATCCGGGATCCGCAGCCGCCGTAGAATATCGCGCTCGGCCTGTTCCATCGCCTCGGCGTCCGCCTCGTGCTGATGATCGTAGCCAAGCAGATGCAGAAAGCCATGGACGGCAAGGTGGGCGAGATGATGAACGAACGGCTTGCCTTCGGCGCGCGCCTCGCGCGCGACCGTCTCGTGGGCAAGCACGATGTCGCCGAGGAGCGGCCGTTCGCCGCCGGCGCTTGCGGCCGGAAAGGCGAGCACGTTGGTGGCGGTGTCGACGCCGCGCCAATGACGATTGAGCAGGCGAATCGCGGAATCATCGGTGAGCACGATAGCAAGCTCCGCACCTGATGTTGAGATCGCGGCGGCGGCTTGTCCGACGGCGCGGCGAACCAGGGCTTTCATTTTACCCGGTTCCTTCCACAAGCCGAACTCGACCAGCACCTCGATCTGGCACGGCGTTGGTCGGGCGCGACGCATTTAAGGCCGCTCGCGCCTGCGCGCCGCCCGGTCGTAAGCCTCGACAATCCGCGCGACGAGTTCGTGGCGGATCACGTCTGCAGCCGTAAATGCGACATGGCCGATCCCTTCGATGCCTTCGAGCAGCCGCACGGCGTCGGCAAGCCCGGAGGTTTGGCCCGGCGGCAGGTCGACCTGGCTCGGGTCGCCGGTCACCACCATGCGGCTGTTCTCGCCGAGACGCGTGAGCAGCATTTTCATTTGCATCGCAGTGGTGTTCTGCGCTTCGTCGAGAATGACTGCTGCGTTCAACAGCGTTCGGCCGCGCATGAAGGCAAGCGGCGCGATTTCGATTTCAGTCGTTTGCAGCGCACGCTCGACGATGCGCGCATCCATCAGGTCATACAGCGCGTCGTAGATCGGGCGCAGATATGGATCGACCTTCTCGCGCATGTCGCCGGGAAGAAAGCCGAGCCGCTCGCCGGCTTCGACCGCCGGGCGCGACAGGATGATGCGGTCGACCTCCTTGCGCTCGAACAATTGCACGGCATTGGCCACTGCGAGCCAGGTTTTTCCGGTGCCGGCGGGGCCGGTCGCAAACACCAGCGGATGGCGCTTGAGCGCCCGGATATAGGCGTCCTGCGCCGGCGTGCGTGCGCGCACGCGGCGCTTGCGGAGATTGATTTCCTCGAAACTCTCCCGCGCCGCACTGGGATCGAAATCGAACAGCGAGCCTTGCGCCATGGCGAGCCGGATGCTGCCATCGACGTCGCCTTGGACCAGTTCGTCGCCCTGCTTGAGCCGCTCATAGAGGCTTTCAAGCACACGGCGCGCCTGTTCGCAGGCCTCGCGCGAGCCTTCTAGCGTCACGTGATTGCCGCGCGAATTGGCGACCACTCTGAGCCGGCGCTCGATCAAAGCGAGGTTCTGGCCGTATTGCCCGAACAGGACCGAGGCCAGGCGGTTGTCGTCGAAGGTTAGCGCGATTTGCGTCGCGTTGTCGGGGGCGACAAAGAGCGATTCGTCGGTGCCGCGTGTTGCCAAATCAGGCTCCCGCGTCGAGCAGGGCCGGCTGTCGCGCCTGCGCCTGCGCAAGCGTGCCGAACAGGGAATTGCTCGATGCTTCCGTGATGGTGACTGCGGCGATTTCGCCGATCAAGGCTGCCGGCGCCGTCACCTGCACCGGCTGCAGATAGGGCGAGCGGCCGACGAGCTGGCCGTCATGGCGGCCGCGCCGTTCGAACAGAACATCGAAAGTGCGGCCGACGCAGCGGCGATTGAAGGCGTTCTGGTTGCGGTCGATTGCCGCCTGCAGCCGGCACAGGCGTTCCGATTTTGTTTGCTCGGTCACTTGATCTTTCATCTCGGCGCCCGGCGTGCCGGGCCGCGGCGAGTATTTGAACGAGAACGCGCCGGAAAAACCGATCTCGCCGACAAGCTCGAGCGTGGCGGCAAAATCCGCTTCGGTCTCGCCGGGAAAGCCGACGATGAAATCGGAAGTGAGCGCGAGATCGGGCCGCGCCGTGCGCAGCCGGGAAACGAGGTCGATATAGTCGGCACGGGTGTGGCGGCGGTGCATCGCGGTAAGGATGCGGTCGGAGCCCGACTGCACCGGCAGGTGCAGTTGCGGCATGAGCTTTGGCAGGTCGCGATGGGCGCCGATCAAATCGTCTTCCATGTCGCGCGGATGGCTGGTCGTGTAGCGCAGCCGCTCGATGCCATCGAGGTCGGCAACGCGCTCAAGTAACCGCGCCAGCGACCACGGTCGTCGGTCCGGGCCCTCGCCGTGATAGCCATTGACGTTTTGTCCGATCAGCGTGATTTCGCGAACGCCGGCATCGGCCAGCCGCTCGATCTCGGCGATGATTTTTGCAACCGGCCGGGAAATTTCGGCGCCGCGCGTATAAGGCACGACGCAAAACGTGCAGAATTTGTCGCAGCCCTCCTGGATGGTGACGAAGGCGCTCACGCCCCGCGCCCGGGTCGCCGCCACGCTCGGCGCGGCGAGGTGATCGAATTTGTCGTCACGCGGAAATTCGGTATCGATCGCGTGGCCTTCGCGCTCGACGCGCGTCAGCAGTTCCGGCAGCCGGTGATAGCTTTGCGGCCCGAATACGAGATCGACCGCCGGAGCGCGGCGAATGATCTCTTGGCCTTCGGCCTGTGCGACGCAGCCGGCGACGGCGATGACGACGCGGCGGCCGCCGGAAGCGGCCGCCGCTTTCAGGCGGCGCATGCGGCCGAGTTCGGAATAGACCTTTTCGGCGGCCTTCTCGCGGATGTGGCAGGTGTTGAGGATGACAAGGTCGGCATCATCGGCAGTCCCGGTCTCGACATAGCCGCGCGGCGCCAAAGTGTCCGCCATACGCCGCGAATCGTAGACGTTCATCTGGCAGCCGAACGATTTGACAAACAGCTTGCGGGGTTCGCTCATGCGATCGTGGTCGAGCCTAAGCCTTTATCCTGGCGTCCAAATTCCTCTTCCTGCAGCCAGCCGTCCAGCGTCATCTCTAACGGGTTTGTCGGCAAAAAGGAATGGCGCCAAGTGCCGCCACGATCTTGGTCGGCCTTCTTCATATAGGCACTATTGCGTTTCAGCCCAGATCGCGACGCAGCACGAGGGCCGAGGCGCCACCTTCGTAATAACCTTGGCGGCGGCCGACGTCGTGGAATCCGGCTTTGCCGTAAAGCCTGCGAGCGGGTGCATTGTGTTCATCGACTTCGAGAAAGACCGCCCGGACGCCGAGCCCAGCCAGAGTTCGGAGATGGTGGTCGAGCAGCGGGCGAGATAGCCCGCGGCCGCGCCGGGCTGGCGCAATGGCGAGTGACAGGATTTCGGCTTCGTCCCCTGCGCGCCGGGACAGGATAAAGCCCGCCATGGTGCGGCGGGTCACGGTCGTGTGGGCGATGACGCTGCTGTCGACCAATAGCCGGTAGATTTCATCCTCGCCCCAGCCACGCTGAAACAACGCGGCGTGGAGCTGGGCGATGGCGGCCGCATCGCTCGGCCGCGCGTTGCAGACGTTCGGTTCAGCGCCGGCAATGAGGCGCGAGATCAAGTTCATCATCGGCGCGGTATTTGGGCGGCGTATTGAGGCTGGGCGTCGGGCGCGCGCAGGTATTGCGGCTTGGGCGGCGATTGGCTTTGCGGCAGCACCGCGCCCATCCGCGCCACCCAGGCGATATCGGGAGCTTCGCGCCCATCGATCAAGAGCGGCGCCGCCGCCTCGGCGGTCATGCGGTCGGCGACTGCCTGCGCCGCCGACCCGACGATGCGGCAGGGGGTTTCCGACACGGCGCGCACCGCTTCGCTTAAGGCGGCAAGCCGCGGCGCAATGAGGACGCGGCCGCCGGGGCCGAAGACCTGCAGATAGACGTGGTCATGGCGGGCATCGATTGCCACCACGACGGGGACGGTATCATCCTCGGCGAGATGGGGAGCGGCAAAGGCGGAGAGCGTCGACACGCCAAGGGCCGGCCGCTCGGCTGCAAGCGCAATGCCACGCGCTGCCGAGATGCCGACCCGCAAGCCGGTGAAACTGCCGGGACCCGTCGTCACTACCACGCGACTGAGGTCGGCAAACGAAAGCTTGGTCTGCGCCATCACGCGCCCGATGAGCGGGACCAAGGCTTCGGCGTGGCCGCGCACCATCGGCCGGCTCTCGCTGCCGACAATACCAGCGTTCTCGGTATCGAGCACGGCTGCGGAGCAGGCGGCCAGCGCCGTATCAATGGCGAGTACGCGCATAAAAGCAGGCCGCGAACGCCGTTAGAGCGCGCGCCGCTGGGAAATTGCGGGCCAGGACCAGCTCAGCACCCCCAACGCCCCCCAACGCTCGATCGAACTTCACCGCCGCTCGATGGCGATCGGCCTCAATCACATCGGCCGCACTTCGGTGACCTCAGGCACGAAATGCCGCAACAAATTCTGAATGCCGTGCCGTAGCGTCGCGGTCGACGACGGGCAGCCTGAGCAAGCGCCCTTCATGTTGAGGAAGACCACACCGTCCTTGAAGCCGCGGAAGGTGATGTCGCCGCCGTCATTGGCGACTGCCGGCCGCACCCGGGTTTCAATCAAGTCCTTGATCGTGGCGACGGTCTCGGCGTCGGCGGCATCGAAGAACTCGTCGGCGGCTTCGGCCTCGAGGCTGCCCTTGGCGAGCAGCGGCTCGCCCGACATGAAGTGCTCCATGATGGCGCCGAGAATCATCGGTTTGAGCTGCTGCCACTCGCCCGAATTCTTGGTCACGGTGATGAAATCGGAGCCGAAAAACACCCCGCTGACACCGGCAATGCCGAACAGCCGTTCGGCGAGCGGCGACTGCGCCGCCTGCTCGGGCTCGCGCAGATCGAGCGTACCGGTTTCGAGCATTGGCCGGCCGGGCACAAATTTGAGGGTCGCCGGGTTTGGCGTTGCTTCGGTCTGGATGAACATGCTTCGTCCTCCGTCACTCGGGCCGGCCCGTTGAGCCGCGCCGCGGCCGAGCCGAATTCAGTCTAATACGTGGCCAATTCCATTGGAAGTTCAAGGGCCAGCCCGTCCGGGGATGGCGCGCCTTTATTTTGCCGCCCGGGCGACCGGCCGCGCCGGCGCTCCGTCACAGCCGAACAGGTTGATCGCCAGGAACATGATCTCGACCCGCTTGCCGGCCAGCGCGGTCAGATTGGTCAGGTGCTCGGCGATCAGCACGCCATTGCCGAGAAGCGTGTTGTGAACCGGGAAATCGTAGTCCTTGCTGCGATAGTGCGACGCCTGGTCGGGGCTGCTGGTGTCCACACCGACGAGCTTGGCGCGGCGCGCCACCAGCCAGTCGGAAGCTTCGCCGGTGAGGAAAGGGTGCTCCTCGTAGCGGTCGGTGTTGATGTGCCGCCACCAGCCGGTATCGATCAGCACGATGTCGCCTGGCTGCATGCCGGGAGTTGCGCGTTCAAGCTCGGCGACGCCGATGGCGCCGCGGTCGCCGGCATCGATGTGCCAGATCACGCCCGGACCATAGAAGCGCTCGATGGGGACCTGATCCATGGTCGGGGCGCCGTTGACGAAATGGCACGGCGCATCGACGTGGGTGCCGAAATGCACCACCATCTGGATTTCGGTGACGTTGGAATTGGCCGGCGGCTTGGTGTGGAGCTTGCGGAAAGTGGGCTGCGGAAAAAACGGGATGCGCGACAGCGTTTCGGTCACCGGGTGCGACAGGTCGATCCAGGGGCCGGCGCCTGAACCAATGCGAGGCGCCGGCAAATCGCTCCACCCTTTCCAGCCATAGGTCTTTTTCGGCGCGGTTTCGCACATGATAGGCAGCCTTTCGCTGAGCGGCGCGATCAACTTCGGACGAAGCCGACTATATCCTTCACCGCCTTCATGGTCCCGGCGGCGATCTTCCGCGCCCGCTCCGCGCCGTCGGCGAGCACGGCGTCGATCGCCAGCGGATCGGCGACGAGCCGCTTCATCTCCGCGCCGATCGGCCCGAGCTTGGCAACGGCGAGATCGACCAAAGCCGTCTTGAAGGTTGAGAATTGCGCATTGCCATATTGCGCCAGCACGGCCGCGCGAGTAGTGCCGGCGAGCGCGGCGTAGATGCCGACCAGATTATCGGCTTCGGGCCGCGTTTGCAGGCCCTTCTCTTCGCTTGGCAGCGGATGCGGATCGGTTTTCGCGCGGCGGATTTTCAGCGCGATGGCATCGGCGTCGTCGGTGAGATTGATCCGCGACTGATCGGACGGGTCGGATTTCGACATTTTCTTCGAACCGTCGCGCAGCGACATCACGCGGGTCGCCTCGCCGGTGATCAGCGGCTCGGGCAACGGGAAGAATGCATCCCCGAAGCCGTGGGCGTGAATCGACGCCGCATAGTCGTTGTTGAATTTCTGCGCGATGTCGCGGGACAGTTCGAGGTGCTGTTTCTGATCCTCGCCGACCGGCACGTGGGTAGCGCGATAGACCAAAATGTCGGCCGCCATCAGGTTCGGATAGGCGTATAGCCCCACCGAGGCGTTCTCGCGATCCTTGCCGGCCTTCTCCTTGAACTGCGTCATGCGGTTGAGCCAGCCAAGCCGGGCGACGCAGTCTGAACACCCAGGCGAGTTCGGCATGTTCGGCAACCGCGCTCTGATTGAACACGATGTGCATTTTGGGATCGATCCCGGAGGCGATGAAGGCCGCCGTCACCTCGCGCGTCGCGCGCGGCAATTCGGCCGGGTCCTGCCAGACCGTGATGGCGTGCAGATCGACCACGCAATAGATGCATTCGTAGCGGTCCTGCAGCTCGACGAAGCGCTTGATCGCGCCAAGATAATTGCCGAGATGCAGGTTGCCGGTCGGCTGCACGCCTGAAAAAACCAGTTCCTTGAACGCCATGCCTGTCTCCAGCAGTGGTCGGCGTCCAATGCCACGGCCCTGCCTTGCCCCGCAAGGGCCGGCCGCTATAGTGCGCGCCGCCCGGCGCGAGTTTTCCGAGTCCCACCCATGGCAGCAGCCCGCTACGACGTCCTCGGCATCGGCAACGCGATCGTCGACGTGATCGCGCGCGCCGAGGAGGATTTTTTGCTTAAGCAAGGTATGCGCAAGGGCGCCATGGCCTTGATCGACGAGGCGCGCGCGGAGACGATCTACGACGCCATGGGGCCGGCGGTGGAAACGTCCGGCGGCTCGGCGGCCAATACGATCGTCGGGTTGGCGTCACTCGGCGGGCGCGCGGCCTTCGTCGGCAAGGTCAAGGACGATCTGCTCGGTCGCGCCTTCGCCCACGACATCCGCGCAGCCGGCGTGGCCTTCGCAACGCCGCCCGCTTCCGCCGGACCGTCGACGGGACGCTGCTACGTGCTGGTGACTCCCGACGGCGAGCGCACCATGAACACTTATCTCGGCGCCGCGCAGGATTTGCATCCCGACGATATCGACGAGGCGATGATCGCGGCGAGCGCCGTTACCTATCTTGAAGGCTACCTGTGGGACCCCAAACACGCCAAGGACGCGTTCCTGAAGGCGGCGAAGATTGCCCATGATTCCGGCCGCAAGGTGGCGCTGACCTTGTCGGACGCCTTTTGCGTCGACCGCTGGCGCGGCGAGTTCTTGCAGCTCATGCGCTCGCGCATTGTCGATCTCATCTTCGCCAACGAGGCGGAACTGCACAGCCTCTATCAGACTGCGGACTTCGACGCCGCCTTGCGGGCGCTGCGCGCCGACATCGATGTCGCGGTGGTGACGCGCAGCGAAAAAGGCTGCATCGTCGTCAATCCTGAGGACATCGAGGCGGTGCCGGCTTTCCCGGTCGAGCGCGTCGTGGACACGACCGGCGCCGGCGATCTGTTCGCCGCGGGTTTCCTGTGCGGTCTCGCCCGCGGCGCCGACGACCGCACCTGCGGCCGGCTCGGCGCGCTGGCGGCGGCCGAAGTGATCCAGCACCTGGGCGCTCGGCCGGAGACTTCGCTTAAGGATTTGGCGAGGGAGAACGGGCTGGCGGATTGAGCGATCGGGCTACGCGCTCGACTTGGCGTCCAGACGCGCGTCGACCCGCGCCGCGCCGCGCCATTCGTCGTGCGCGGCGGTCAGCGCATAGCTGTCGGCCAGAACGATGCAGTTGCGGCCCGACCTCTTGGCCTCGTACATGGCGAGGTCGGCGCGGCGCAGCAGGCGGTCGATGCTGTCGTTTGTTTCCCACTCCGCGATGCCAAAGCTGCATGTGATCGAGAACGGCTGAAGCTCTTGATCGAACCGCAAGGCGCAGATCGAGTGTTGCAATTCGCGTGCGCGTTCCCGGGCGTCCTCCGCTTCTTCGAGGATCAGCACGCAGAATTCTTCGCCGCCGAGGCGTCCGGCGATACCGTCGAGCGTCACTTGCGCGCCGACCGTGGCCAGGACCTGGTCGCCGGTTTCATGCCCGCGCGTGTCGTTGATCTGCTTGAAGTGATCGACGTCGAACATGATCGCGGATAGCGGCTTGCCAAATCTTGCCGTCGCGCACGATTCCGCCGCGCGATCGAAGAAGGCTCGCCGGTTGAGCAAGCCCGTCAGCGTATCAATCGTCCCATATCGGATCAGTTGCTGCTTCATCAGCGTGACGCGATCCGCGAGCCGCAGCCGCGCCCGCAACTCGTCGGGGATTGGCGGCTTATGAATGAAATCGTCGGCGCCGGCGTCGAGCGCCGCGATCGCCAGATGATAGTCGTCGGTTGACGACATCAGGATCACGTGCAGGGCGCGGCGCGCTCCGCCGAGTTTGTGCACGGCAGCGCACAACTCGATTCCGGATATGTTGAGAGGTTGCGTGCTGGTGATCAGCGTCCGGACGTGAGTGTCCTCGGAGAGGTAGTCCAGCGCTTGGCGCCCGTCCGCGAAGGCGACCACATCGTGCCCACCGTCCGCGATCAGACTCATCATCGCCCGCTGAACCGCGCGGCTCGGATCGACCAGTACGATGCGCATGGCGGCTCCGCAGATTTCGCAGATGCTATGTCGGCAGGCTTAACAGTGCATTAACCGCTCGATGTCCGGGGCCGCAGGCGCGCAGGCGGGCGCGCCGCCGCCGCCGGCCGCCAAGCTGATTTGGCTGCCTTTTCACGCCGTCGGGAGGCTTCGACTACGCAGTTTCCCGACTGCGTCTCCGAAGTCGATCGAACGCAAGGTCGCGCGCCACAGGTCGCGTCTGCGATCGGTCTCGGGTAGGGGAATTGGCAAACCTGGACTTATTGCAATGCGGCCTTGCGCATGCCTTCGAGTTCAAGCAATTTTGGCTCGATCGCAGCGACCGCATTTTTCTTGATTTCGTCCAGCAGTTCGAAAACGTCGGTCAGATCGCCGTCGTAGCGGTCGGCCCAGATGTGGTTGTTGGTCGCGGCGTCGAAGAGCTGGGCGGTGATGCGCACGCGGTTGCCGACGGCGCAGCGCACGGCGTCGACGACGCTGACGAATTCCACCAGCATCCCACCGCCGGTGGTTTTGACGATGTGGCCCCTGTGCTCGATAATTTTGGGATCGATGAGTTCCTTGCGATGGGCCTTGAGCTGGCGAAGCGTGCCTTCCTCGTCAACACCCATCAGCCGGCTATAGCCGGCGACATCGGCTGCGAGGATGGCGGCCAGCCGCCGTTCGACCCGCGCCTCGTCCACAGAAGATCGCCCCAACGCACCGGCGTTTTCGAACTGAGTTTATGCTCAGGGGTGGGGCGTGTCTATCGAGCAATAATGACCGAGATGGGTCGAAGGCGGTGGAGGCGGAGCCAATTTGTGATGTCTGCTCCTGCCCCGAAAGCAACCAGTGCCTGCGCGTTTATGAGTTCACGCCCTAATGATTCCAGAGGTGCTCGCTGCACTCGGATCACGCTGGACAATTGTAAGGCACTACCTTACAATAGCGCCGTGATCCGGTCCTTCCGAAGCAAGGGCTTGCGGCGCTTTGCCGAGCGCGGCGATCCGTCCAAGCTCAGTGTTCAAAACCCTGATCGTATTCGGCGCCTTTTGCTCGCCCTCAATGCCGCCAAGTCGCCGGATTCAATGAACGTTCCGGGCTTTCGCTTTCACGCATTGAAGGGCCAGGACCGGGGACGCTATGCAATTGACGCGAGCGGAAGCTGGCGAGTGACTTTCGCTTGGGACGGCGAGGACGCCGTCGACGTAGACTTGGAGGACTATCACTGATGAGCAGGAACCGCCTTGTCCGCGGCCTCAAGCCGATGCATCCGGGCGAGATGCTGCGCGAAGATGTTCTGCCGGCGCTCGGCAAGTCCAAGACCGAGATCGCGCGATTGCTCGGCGTTTCGCGGCAGACGCTCTACGACATTCTCGATGAGAAGCAGCCGGTGACCCCCGGGATGGCCTTGCGTCTCGGTAAGCTCCTTGGCAACGGTCCCGATCTTTGGATCAATCTGCAGCGCGCCTATGATCTCGCCGTCGCTGAGCGCGATCTCGCGGGCGAGATCAAGAGAATACCGACGCTGACCGCCGCGTAGCGTTAGTTTATACCAGCCTTCAAAATGATTGACCGATGATTGCCCAATCGCGGGTAGCGATGGAGGCGATTCGGCCGGTCTCGTCGAGGAGCTTTTGCCAAGCCTCCTGACAGGCGTCGAGAATGTCGGTGTAGCTTTTGAACACGCGGTTGGAGAGATAGGTCTGGCGCAAGTATTGCCAGATGTTCTCCGCCGCGTTGAGTTCCGGACAGGCCGGCGGCAGCGACACCATGGTGAGATTTTTCGGCACCTTGAGTTTGCGCGTGGTGTGCCAACCAGCTTGGTCGAGAATGACCATGGCGTGGGCGCCGGGCGCGACGGCACGGCTGATCTCTTCGAGGTGTTTTCGCATCGCCGCCGTGTTGGCATACGGCATGATGATGGCGGCGCCGGTGTCACGGCTTGGGCAGACCGCGCCGAACAGATAGGCGTTCTCATAACGTTGATCTTTAGGCTGCCGCGGACGCGTACCCGTCTTGGCCCATTGGTAGACGAGCGCGTTCTTTTGCCCAACCCGCATCTCATCCTGGAACCACACCTCGATCGAGGTTGCCAATGCCAGTCGGCTCACGGTCTCCAATACGCGGGCTGGAAAGCTTTTTTTTAAAGGTCGCAATCGCCTCCGGATCCTGCTTGGGGTGCCGCGGCCGGGCGCTGATATGCGAAAAGCCAAGCTTCCTGAGAACACGGCCGAGGCTCACCTCGGAGAGATCAACCCCAAAGCGCGCACCAAGAACCCGCTTGAGATCAACGCAGCGCCAGCGCGCAACGCCATCCTTCTGCGGATCGGGGCCGGCCTCCACGAGGCGTCCCAGTTCTTCCATCTGCTCCGTTGAGAGCGTCGGGCGACGGCCAGGGGATTTGGCGTTGATCAGGCCGTCGGGGCCGCGCTCATTGAAGCGGAGCACCCAATCGCGCAGCGTCTGCCGATCCATGCCGCCGATGCGCGCCGCCGCCTCGCGGTCCTTTCCGTCGTAAACCGCCGCCAAAGCCAGCAGCCGCCGCACCTGACCGGCATCCTTTGCCGTGGTCGCCAGGCGGCGTAGCGCCGCCGCGTCAAAATCCAGCCGAATGCGAATCGCGGCGCTCAAATCTGCTCTCCCGAATCAACCGTGTTCGGGTGCAGATGAATCACATCGCTGAGCCAGCCAACAAGAGGCTTTCAAGAGTCAAAGTCTTTGAAGGCTGGTATTACTTCTCCCCGCACGCGGGGGACGGTGCATCAGACGCCCGGCCCGGACTTATTGCAATCCGGCCTTGCCCATGCCTTCGAGGAATTTTGCCATTGGGCCCAGGGTATAGGGGAACCGGCTTCGGAACCGCAATGACGCCCATACGCACATGGTCCGCTACTGGAAGGCAATCATGCCGGTGCGGCTCAAGGTCGAAGCCTTCGCCTTGAGCGGCTTGTTGGTGGCGTTGGCGCTGCTCTGATGCAAGATCTGGAACAGGCCGATAGCTACTTCGTAGTCCGTCGCGTCTACGCTGGCATCTTCTGGAATAACGACAGTGTAACCCCGCAGCGTTGCTCCCACCGACGTATAGAGCACGGAGCCGCTGACCTTCCAGCCGGTAATGATCAACGTGGTAATTCCCTTGGCCTTCAGCGTGGCGTCGAGATCGGTGTCGAAGAATTTGTCCTGGCCGTGAGATGGAATGATCGGATCGCCGGCGGCAGGAGCCACCTCCGGCAGCCACTTTGAGAGCCTCTGGGGCTGGGTCGAGTACACGACGAACACGCCGGCCTTTCTTGCCTGCGCCAATAGCGAGGCGAGGGCCGGCACCATTTCCCCGGTGCATCTCGGCTGGTTCTTGCAATTGGGGTCGACCATGTCGGACACAAACAACGCCGTTGTGTCGGGTTTCAGAACCACCCGGACCGGATCCGGCAGTGCGGGCATTTGCAGTGTCAGCATTGGTCCGCCGGATTGCGCGAGCGCCGCGCCACCCAGGACCGTGAGCGCGAGACCGCAAGCTGCAAGGACGGCGCGCATCGGCGTCATGTCGGAGTTCTCCTGCTACCGGTCCAATCGACGGGCCGTCACGGCCGCGCGGACCAGCGCGCGCCGTTGCCCGGGCGAGCAAATCTACAACTTGGTCACGCGCGCATGTAGCAGCGCCGAGCGGCCGCCGCGGACTTCCTTGAGGCAGCGGGTTATTGCCGCGGGCACGTCGGCGGGATCGGAAACCTCTTCGCCGTAGGCCCCGAACGCCTCGCCGACCTTGATGAAGTTCACCTTGGGCGCAAGATGCGACTCGAACTCGTTGGTGCCCTTGGCCTCGCCTTCCGGATAGACGCGCAAGGTCGACTGCTTCACCGCGTTCCAGCCGGTATTGTCCATGACGATAGAGAAGATCGGCAGTTTGTATTGCTGCGACACCGCGAACACCGAACTGGGATTACCGAAATAGAAGCCGCCGTCGCCGGAGATTTGCACCATGAGGCGATCCGGCGCCGCGAGCTTGGCGCCGAGCGCCATGCCGCCGGACCAGCCCAGCCCGCCGCCGCCCGAGCGCATGCTGGTATTGGGCCTTTTGCGCGGGATCTGGAGCAGCACCGCGCCGGCATTGGTGACGCCTTCGTTGAAGATGATGGCGTCGTCATCCAAGACCTTGCCGAGTTCGGACATCAGGTAGTGCGGATTGATCGCGCCGGGTCTGCCCTTGTCGGCAGCAAGCTTTGCGGCGCGCGCGATGCGCTCCTCGCGCGCCGCCATGATGCCCTCCATGCGCGCCGCGGCCGCCGCCGTAAACCGCGGCGTCGCCTTGGCTTTGAGGTCTTCCAGCACCTGTTCGACGATGCGCCCGGAATTGCCCTGCATGCGCAGATTGCCGGGGAAGGTCCACATCGGCGAGCCGGGCTTGAGCGTGTCGATATCGATATGGGCCCAGAACGATTTCTCGTGCGTCTGCACATCGCTCGGGAACCAAGGCACGTCGACATCAACGAGAATTCCCACATCGGCATTGGGGACCGCCTTGTCGGGCGCAAAGCCGACAAAGCACGGGCTGTCGTGCGAAATGTTGTTGGTCATGTTGGCTTCGTAGACGGCGATGCCGGCGAACTGCGCCAGCGCATCGATCGCGTTCGAGGCATGCTCGTGGCGGCCGGCATAACCGGTAATCAGCACCGGATTGTCGGCGGTCAGGAGCTTGTCGGCGAGCGCGGCGACAAGCTTGGGATCGGCGCCGCCGCCTGAGGTCGCGGCGAACTGATCGGCCGAATAGCGGCGGATTTCGTCACTGCTCCAATGCTGGGTCAGGGTCTCGCGCTGCATCATCAGATAGACCGGCCCGCGCGGTTCGCTCTGCGCCATCGAATAGGCGCGCCGCAGCGCTTCCTTGACGACGACGCCGGACGGCAGCGTCCATTCCCATTTCAGATAGGGTCGCACCAGGCTCGCCTGATCGAACGGTTCCTGCACGAAGTGTACGTAGGTATCGCGCGAACCGACCAGCTCGTCGTTGGCCGTATAAGGCGCCTTGCCGGCCATCAGCAGCACCGGCAGCCGGCTCCGGTAGGCGTTGTGCATGGCGGTCGCGGTATTGGCGGTGCCGACATCGACGTGAACCAGCACGCCCTGGCCGCGCCCGGTGACGAAGGCGTAGCCCTCCGCCATGTGAGCCGCCGTGTTTTCGTGCGGGCAGTGCAGGATGCCCGGCATCGCCTCGCCGCGTTTCTTGCGGTGCGCCATCTCCTCGATGATCGGCGCGTGATCGGTGCCGAAATTGCAGAACAGATACTCGACGCCGAGTTCGGTCAGGCCTTCGAGAAAATAATAGGCCGTGGAGAAAGCGGGGGCGTTGGTTTGGCGCACGGCGGATGTTTCCATGGTGCGGATACTCTTTTGTTCGGTGTGTGAAATGACTGGGAGTGATTGTTTGACTGACGTGTTCATGCGACTTTGCGCTGCACGGCCAAGCCGTCGAGATGGGCCAAAACTTCCTCGATGTGCATGACGTCGGCGTATTTGTGGTGCAAGTCGAATAGATTGACCTTGTGGCTGATCTTCGAGCGGTCATAGGTGCATTCCTCGACCACGACGTTGTGGAAGCCGTAGGAATAGGCGTCGACGGTGGAGGCGCGCACGCAGCCCGAGGTACTTTCACCGCAGATGATCAGCGAATTGATGCGCATCTGCTGCAGGTGGGCGATCAATGGCGTGCCGAAGAATCCGGAGGCGCGCTCCTTATAGATGACAAGCTCGCTCGGAAGCGGCGCAACCTCCGCCTTGATGTCGTAGCTGTCGTCGCGCTCTTTGCCGATGTTGCGGTTGGTCGAATGCACGCCCGCTGTATCGACGTGGCGGGTCGTATAGATGACCGGCACGCCGGCGCGTCGCGCCGCCACAAACAGTCTTTGCGTCGGCGGCAGCGCCTTCCAGGCGTTTTCGCCGCAGGAGCCGGAGAATTCGCGGTCGACCTCGCGCACCGGCCGATCGCCGCCCCGATAGGCCTTGTTGTAGAGGTCGATGGCGAGCACGGCCGGATTGTCGCCGACATAAATCTTTCGCCGATATGCCTGGTAGATCTCGATCGTGTCGGCGTCGATGATATCCTGCCAGCAATGATCCTCGAAATCGCGCGCCATGATGGGCTCTCCCTGCCTGCCGGTCCTTTATAGCTTCAATGGCGGCTGTTGCGAAAGCGCCTAAGCGCCGACATAGCCATCGTTGCCATGCGCAGCCCCACCGAATGCGGCGCGCGGGTTGCGCAGCCGCGATCACCCGGGGCCGCGCTGGTCTCGAAATTCGGCTCGATGACCCTTAAACGCTGCCCTCGTCGCCGCGCTTGAGCCCGAGTTACAGGTCCGGCAAAGGGCCTGTCACTCCATCCTCACATTCTTTGAAAAGTCGTAATCAGCGGCGTGATCGGATTCGTAAACCTGCACACGCCGCGTGTTGTCGAAGCCGGGATCGAAGGTCCGCCGCAGGAACGCAAGCTGCAGCGCCCACGCCGCTTCCGCGGCCGCACGCCGGTAGCGTCCCGGCATGGTGTCGTTGAGCCAGCCGTGCGGCGCGCCGGCAAAAACCTTGATCGTATAGGTCTTGTCGTGGCAGTCGAGGCGGTCGCGGAAATGCCGCACGTCGTCAAGCGAGATCAAATGGTCGGCCTCGCCGAAAATGCCGAGCACCGGGCATTGCAGCTGCGCCAACATGTCGTCGAGCGGCTTCATGTAGCGGTCGCTCGGCTCCCACTCGCGCGCGTTCGCGGCGCCGTACCAGACCAGGGCGGCGGCGACGTTCTTGCGCTCTGCTGCGAACACCAGGGGGTGGCGGCCGGTCTGGCAGACCCCTTTGACGGCGATCTTGCCGGCGTCGACCTGCGGCAGCGCGCCGAGCTCGGTCATGGCGCTGTCGAAAAGCTCAATCGCTTCCGTATCCTTGAGCGCATACCCGGCGTCGCCGCGATGCAGCGCCTCCTGGTCCGGGTGCCGATAGAAAAAGTCCGGCGCCATGCACACATAGCCGTCGCGCGCAAATCGCCGAGCCAGGTCGCAGGTGTGCTGCACCAGCCCGTAGCGCTCATGCATCAGCACAATGGCCGGGACCTTGCCGGTTCCGCCGCCGGCCGGCAGGGCGAGAAACGCCGGCAGGCCGCCGGCGCAGCGGACAGTCTTTGTTTGCACTTCGGCCACGGTTCCTCCCTTGAGCAGCATTGCGCACAAATCGAGCGCGCATCTGCCGCGATGTTAATCCCCGCCCGGTTCCAATTTCAACGTGAACAACGAGACTTCATTTGCGGCTTTGCGGATTCTCCGAACTGTTGCCACAATGAGAGACGACCATGGGAGATTGAGGGAAAGGGATACGCAATGAAATGGCAGGCGCATGTGGCCGGCGCGCTGGCGTCGGCGCTGATCGTCGGTGCGTGCTCGATCGCGTCGGCGGAGGTCCGCATCGTAGGCGACCCTGGCGGCGAAGTCGCCGCGTATCTGCAAAAGTTTCATGAGATCCGCGACGCGGGACAGCGCGTCGTCATCGATGGTCCGTGCCTGTCGGCCTGCACTTTGCTGACCGGCATCATCCCGAGGGACCGCATTTGCGTGACCAGGCGGGCGATGTTCGGGTTTCACGCCGCCTCCTACTACGATGATGCATCGCGCCGGCTGGTGCCCACGCGCCGGGGCAGCAATTACATCCTGAGCCTTTATCCGCCGCAGATTCGGCGCTGGATCGACCGCCACGGCGGCTTGACGCCGCGCCTGATCAAGCTGCGTGGCCGCGAACTGGCGTCACTGTACAGAACCTGCCGGTGACTCCGCTGCCTGCGGGCGTCGCGGCTGCGCTTCAGGTTTGGGTTGTTCCGTGGCGGTTTCCGGCCTATTTACGGGCCATGTCTTATGGACGATGTCTGATGACGCTGCATTGCGCCTGCCGTGGCGGCACGCTTTTGCTGTGGGCGTTTTATAAACCGGCGGTTTCTTCGAAACGAACCGCGCCGGCTTGGTAGCCTGCTGCGGCTGACATGAGAAACGCAGTGAAATCGCGCGGAACGCGGATCATCCTGCTGCTTGGCGCGTTCGTTGCCGGCCTCGTGCTGTTCTCCGCCGCGATCTTTGTCGCCACCGATCGCGGCGCGGCCGCTATCGGCGGGCCGTTTCGTCTGGTGGATCAGAATGGCAAGCCGTTCAGCAATCAGAATATGACGGGGCGGCCTTATCTCGTGTTCTTCGGCTACACCCATTGCCCGGACATTTGCCCGACCACGCTCGCGGAGCTGTCGCAAGTGATGCGCAAGCTCGGACCGGATGCGGACCGCGCTGGAGCTTTATTCATCACCGTCGACCCCGAGCGTGACACGCCCGCGGTGCTCAAAGACTACCTGGCGAGCTTCGGCCCGCACCTTCGCGGCCTGACTGGCGATCCGCAGGCGATCGAGGCCGCGATGAAGGAGTATCGGGTCTATGCGAAAAAGGTTCCGCTGGAAAACGGCGATTATTCGATGGACCACACCGCGATCGTCTACCTCATGGACAAGGACGGCCGCTTCGTGGCGCCATTCGACATGCAGCGCAGCGCCGATGCCGAAGCCGCCCAATTGCGCCGCTACTTCTGAATCGATCGCTCGGTGACAGGCTGTGCTGCATTGAGCGGGCAGGGCGGCTCCTCGCTCGCAGCGGCTACGCAAAGCGGCTTTGCCTCGTGATCGGCCTCGTTGCGCTCGCCATAATCGCAGTCGGCGCAACCGCTGCCGGATCGTGAGGCTCTGCCTTGCCGCGCCTCGAAGCGGCGACGCGCGAATTCTTCGCCAGCCCGTGCTCGGTCTTCTCCCAAAGTTGCGGATCGTACAGAAGCTGCAGCAGCGCCCGCCAGGCGGCAAACGACAGCAGGAACCAGTGCAGCGGGGTCAGAATCAGTACCCAGGCGTGGGCCAGCAATCCGCGCCGGTGCAGCCCGACGAGGTCGAGCGCAATGGTCGAGGCATAGCCGGCAATGAGCGCGGTCGTGAACACCGGCGTGTTCTGAACCAGGATGCCGATGGCGTGCAGCGGCGGCTGCGCCATGAGCGAATAACAGAGCGCAGCCATGAAAAACGGATGGACCAACGCCGACAACACGTTGCAGGCAAGAAAAAGCTGAAAGGCGATGGTGCCGGCCGGGCCGAGTTCCCGCATCAGCCGCAGCGGGCGGCGGCTATGTACGCGCCAAGTCTGCATCCAGCCCTTGTACCAGCGGGTGCGTTGCTTGAGCCACGCCAGAAATCGCGCCGGCGCTTCTTCGTAGGTCGCGGATGGCAAGGCGGCGGTACGGTAGCCGAGACGGCACAGACGAATGCCGAGATCGGCGTCCTCGGTGACATTGTACGGATCCCAGCCGCCGGCCTGGCGCAGCGCTGTGGTACGGAAATGGTTCGAGGAGCCGCCAAGCGGAAACGGCAGCCGCAAAGCCGCCAGCCCGGGCAGCAAAACGTCGAACTGGCCGGCATAATTGGCGGTAAACATGCGCACCAGCCAATTGTCGGCGGTGTTGTCGATGGTCAGGCTGGCCTGCAGACAGGCAAGCGCGTCGTCGCTGGCCATGAACGCTTCGACGGCGCGGCGCAACTGGTCGGGCTCGGGCACATCTTCGGCATCATAGATGGCGGTGTAGAGGCCGCGCGCCAGCGGCAGCACCACGTTGAGCGCCTTCGGCTTAGTGCGCGGCCCGATCGACGGCGCGGTGATGATTTCAAAGGGCGGACCGAGATCGAGTTCGGCGAGCGCGCGCCGCGTCTCGTCGTCGTCGACTTCCACCACGAACTTCACATCGAGCTTCTCGATCGGGTAATCAAGGCTGCGAATCGCGGCGACGAGATCGCCGACCACGTTGGCTTCGCGATACAGCGCACAGATGATCGTATAGATCGGGAGCTGGTCATCCCGAATGCCGGTTGACCGTTTCCGGGGCTGCTGCGTGTAGAGCGCGCTCGATAGCCGCAAAACGGCCGAGGCCAGGAAGACGGTGCACAGAAGCGCCGTAAATGCCGCAAACGTCGCGGCCGGAACAAGGACGAGAACCGGGGCGGCCACCAGGGCGGAAATCGCTGCGGCAATGTTTCTAAGGCCATAGGGCTGCGGCGAATTCGACAACAGCGGCCGGTCCTGGCTGAGCCCCTCGGCGGCTCGTTGCCCGAGCGCCTTCTGCGTGTATCGTGCAACGAAACGCGACAGCCGTTCGGAGGAGGTTAGACGAAATGGATACAGCCAATCAGGCCATTGCTGGTGGGGGTTGGTCAGCCGGCGCGTGGTCTGGCAGCGGGGAGCGATGACCCAGATGATTTCACCGCCCTGGCGCAGCGGCAGCAATCCGGCGGCCGCGGCTTGAATGAGCTGATTATCGTCGAGCGGGCAGTGGGCCCGCGACACGCCCTCCAACGATTCGTAGCTGGTGCCGAGCGATGTGGCGAGCGCCGTCAGGTAGGCTTCCTCGGTGATGGCGTCGGCGCAGACCAGGACCCGGTCGGCACCCATGCCGATCGAGCGCGCCCGCCGTTCGGCGGCGGCGATCAGATAGTGCGGCAGCAGATCGCGGACGCAGTCTATTTCCGGACAGGCGAAAGCCGATCCCGGCGGCGCGCGAAGGGCGCCGCGCGCGACGCTAGCCAGCGGCGTTTCGCGCTCCAGCTCCTCGCCTGCATCGGCGCGCTCAAGCACCGCCCCAATTACGTCACCAAACGCCACTGCTACTCTCACGCAACTGACAGCGCCGCCTGTACTCGACTTTTTGCCGCACGCCCGTTAAGCGGGCACTGGGCGCGCGAGCTTAAGACCGGCCGTGGATCGTGACCGATGAAACGCGGAATGACAATATCCCGCGGCCCCTGCGGCAAGCTGGCGCTGCTGGCGGCCTGCTTGACCTGCGCTCCGTTATTTGCCGCGGCCGGCAGCCGGCCCGCTACAGCGGCCGATACCGGCATCGCGCAGCCGCGCGGGCTGATGGTCCCCGGCTTCTGGGACCCGCGGCGGCGTCCGGAACGGCCCGATCTGTCGCGCCTGCTGACCATCCGTTTTCTCACCGACCTCGATTATCCGCCGTTCGATTTCGTCGGACCGGATGGCAATCCGGTCGGGTTCAACGTCGATCTGGCGCGCTTGATCTGCGATGAGATCAAGATCAGCTGCACCATCCAGGCGCGTCCGTTCAACACGCTGCTCGACGCGCTCAACGAAAATCACGGCGATGCCGCGATCGCCTCGATCGCGGCGAATGCCGAGACGCGCAAGCGCGCCGATTTCACCGATCCGTATTACCGCACGCCGGCGCGCTTCGTGGCGCGTGCCGACAGTCCGATCGAGGATGTGCTGCCGGAACTGGTCGCCGGCAAGAAGATCGCGGTCATCGCCGGCACGGCGCACGAGGCTTATCTGAAGCAGATGTTCACCCAGGCCGACATAAGGCCGTACCCCAATGCCGGGACGGCGCGCGCGGCGCTGAAGAACAAAGAGGTCGATCTTCTGTTCGGCGACGGCATTGCGCTTTCGTTCTGGCTCAACGGTACCGATTCCGGCGGCTGTTGCGCGTTCCGCGGCGGGCCGTTCCTGGACAGCCGCTATTTCGGGGAGGGCGTCGGCATCGCCGTCAAACGCGGCAACGATCTGCTGCGGCAGGCACTCAACTGGGCGCTGTTCCGGCAATGGGAGAACGGCAGCTTCACCGATTTGTGGCTGCGCTATTTTCCGATCAGCCCGTTTTGAAGGCGAAGTATTTGAATAAGAGGCATTTGACGCGATATCGCGCGCTTCCTAGTGTCCGCGCGCCGAAGGAAACGATGATGTCGACCGCCGCCCTGGAAAATGCGGCCAGCCTGCGCGAACTCGCCGAGGCCTCGCACGCCTGGCCGTTCGAGGAGGCGCGCAAGATCGTGGCGCGGCTGAAGACCGCGCCGAAGGACGAGGTGATTTTCGAGACCGGCTATGGCCCGTCCGGGCTGCCGCATATCGGCACCTTCGGCGAGGTCGCGCGGACCTCGATGGTGCGCCACGCCTTTCGCGTGCTCACCGACGACCGCATCAAAACCCGGCTGATCGCGTTTTCCGACGACATGGACGGACTGCGCAAGGTTCCCGACAACGTCCCCCACAAGGAGATGATGGCGGCCCATCTCGGCAAGCCGCTCACTCGGGTGCCCGATCCGTTCGGCACCCATTCAAGCTTCGCCGCGCACAACAATTCGCGGCTGCGCGGCTTTCTCGATCAGTTCGGTTTCGACTACGAATTCATGTCGGCGAGCGACTGTTACACGTCTGGACGCTTCGACGCCGCTTTGCTCAAGGTGCTGGAGCGGTTCGACGCGGTGATGCACATCATGCTGCCGTCGTTGCGCGAGGAGCGCGCCGAAACCTATTCGCCGTTCCTGCCGATCTCCCAGCGCACCGGCGTTGTGCTGCAGGTTCCGGTCATTGCCCACGATGCACGCGCAGGCACCATCACCTATGCGGACCCCGACAGCGGCGAGCGCACCACCACGCTCATCACCGGCGGGCGCTGCAAGCTGCAATGGAAGCCGGACTGGGCCATGCGCTGGCTCGCGCTCGGCGTCGATTACGAAATGGCCGGCAAGGATTTGATCGACTCGGTCAAGTTGTCCGGAAAAATCTGCCGCACGCTCGGCGGCACTCCGCCGGAAGGCTTCAACTACGAACTCTTCCTCGACGAGAACGGTCAGAAAATCTCAAAGTCGAAGGGCAATGGGCTGACCATCGAGGAATGGCTGCGCTATGCCAGCCCCGAGAGCCTGTCGCTGTTCATGTATCGCGAGCCGAAGGCCGCCAAGCGGCTCTACTTCAACGTCATCCCCCGCCACGTCGACGAATACCAGCAATTGCTCGAAGCCTATGAGCGGCAGGGCGCCCGCGAGCGGCTCGCCAATCCGGTCTGGCACATTCACGCGGGATCGCCGCCGAAGCCGGACAATCCGGTGACATTTGCGATGCTGTTGTCGCTCGTCACCGCGTCGAACGCCGAGAATGCCGAAACGCTGTGGGGCTTCATCGGCCGCTACCGGCCGGGCGTGACCGAACAGACCCATCCGGGCCTGGCGGCGATGGTCGAATACGCCATCCACTATTTCCACGATTTCGTGCTGCCGGCGAAAAAATACCGCGAGCCGAGCGACGCTGAACGTGCCGCTTTGATCGACCTGCGCGACGCGCTCTCTCAGCTTCCCGAAGACGCCGCCGCGGAGGCGATCCAGGAAGTGGTCTATGAAGTCGGCCGCCGCGAGCCGTTCCTCGATGAGAAAAGAAAGGCCAAGGACGGCAAGCCCGGCGTCTCGCTCGACTGGTTCAACATGCTTTATCAGGTGCTGCTCGGCCAGGAAAAGGGCCCGCGCTTCGGCTCGTTCGTCGCCGTCTACGGCATCAAAAACACCGTCGATATGATCGACGGCGCATTGGCGCGGTCGGCGTGACGTGATTTTTGTTCCCCCGCACGAAGCGCGGGGGAGGAAAGAAAGAGCTTACTGGCTCGCCCACAAAATCCGCGCGATCCACAGCACGTCGGAGGCCGCGAGCGTGCGGTCCGGGTGCTGGGCGTTGAGCGATTTCAGTTCGATCGATTTCGCGGTGCGGCGCTTGAGTTCCTTGGCCATCACCTCGCCGCCTCTGGTGCGCGCCACGACGCGGTCGCCGCGGCGGATCGGCGCCGCCGGTGAAACGACGATGATGTCGCCGTCGCGATAGGCCGGCTCCATCGATTGCCCGGAGATTTCCAGCGCAAAGGCGTGCTCGTCGTTGACCGCCGGAAAGGCGATTGCGTCCCAGCCTTCGCCGGCGGGAAATCCGCCGTCGTCGAAATAGCCGCCGGAGCCGGCCTCGGCGAAGCCGATCAGCGGCACGGCGCGGGCGCCAGCCGTGCCGCTTTGCTCAACCAGGGTGACAAAAACATCGAACGGCGTACCGGTCGCGCCCAAGGCCTTGGCGATCGATTCGGTCGACGGCCAGCGCGGCCGGCCCTGCGGCGTGATGCGCTTGGATTTGTTGAACGTGGTCGGGTCGAGGCCTGAGCGCCGCGCCAATCCCGAAGCCGAAAGTCCGGCGCGGGCGGCAAGGCGGTCGACAGCGGACCAGACCTGGGCATGGGTGAGCATCGACAACCTCGACGCGGCGCGGGAACGCGGCCGCCAAGCCTAAATCGCGATGCCATGATAGGAATTTATTGGCTCTATGCTCAAGCCCCGGAACCCCGCGGGGTCCGCGGCGCGATTTGTCTATTTGTCTGCCGCCGCGCTTGCCGCCTTGAACTAGCGCGGCACGCCGATATAGGGTCGCAGAGGACTAAATCGTGTGCGCTGGTAGTGACGATTTACAAAATCTGCGATCAGGCATGCTGGCGTGCCGCCGCATCGGCGGGCGTGTTTTACGGGGCGCCGATCGACCAGCGTGACGGCTTCGTCCACTTCTCCACCGCGGCGCAGCTTGCCGAGACTGCGGCAAAGCATTTTGCCGGCCAATCCGACTTGATCCTGGTCGCCGTTGATGCCGAGGCGCTGGGGCCGCTTCTCAAGTGGGAGCTTTCGCGCGGGGGCGAGCTGTTCCCCCATCTCTACGCGGCACTGCCCATGTCGGCTGTGCGATGGGCGCGGACGCTGCCAGACGAAGTTGAGGGCCGGCGCCCGCTAGCGGAGCTTGAACCGTGATTGGGCTATTCGATCGGCTGGCAAGGCCGCTCCTGCGCGCGCTCGATCCGGAAGACGCCCACAAGCTCGCGGTGAAGATGCTGAAGCTCGCACCGCTGCCGCGCGCTTCGCGCGATGACAGGCGGCTCGCCGTGCGCGCCTTCGGCCTCAATTTCCCCAATCCGGTCGGAATGGCGGCAGGCTTCGACAAGAATGCCGAGGTGCCCGATGCCCTGCTGCGGCTCGGCTTCGGCTTCGCTGAAGTCGGCACCGTGACGCCGTTGCCGCAAGCCGGCAATCCGCGGCCGCGGCTTTTCCGGCTCGACGCCGATGGCGGCATCATCAACCGCCTCGGCTTTAACTCGCAGGGAGCTGAAGCGGTGCTCAAGCGTCTTGCCGCACGTGCCAGCGCTGCGGTCGCTCTCTCTTCTCCTGGCGGCCAGGGCAGAGGAATTGTCGGAGTCAATATCGGGGCAAACCGGGATTCGCCCGATCGGATTGCCGATTATGTGAGACTGATCGAGCGCTTCGCTCCGGTCGCGAGCTACGTCACGGTGAATATTTCTTCGCCCAACACGCCGGGCCTGCGCGGCCTTCAGCAGGCATCCGTGCTCGACGACCTGTTGGCGCGCGTGGTCGATGCGCGCGAGCGTGTGGCGCGCAACGCCGGCCCGACCCCGGTTCTGCTGAAGATCGCGCCCGACCTGTCGCTTGCCGATCTCGACGACCTCGTCGGCATCGCCCGTTCGCGCCGCGTTGACGGCATGATCGTCGGCAACACCACCTCGGCACGGCCGGCGACGCTGCGCGAGGCCGCGATGGCCAAAGAGGCCGGCGGGTTGTCGGGACGGCCGTTGCTGGCGCTGGCAAGCCGCATGCTGGCCGAGACTTATGTGCGGGTTGAGGGCGTGTTTCCGCTGATCGGGGCCGGCGGCATCGATTCCGGCGAGGCGGCGCTCGCCAAGATCCGCGCCGGCGCAAGCCTCATTCAACTCTATTCCGGATTGGTGTTCCGCGGCCTGGGGCTGATCGCGGAGATCAAGAAAACGCTGCTTGCCGAGCTTGCACGCGCGCGCCTGGACAGCCTGAAGGAGTTCGTCGGCGTGGACGCGGCCTCGGTCACGGCCGAGCCGTGGCCGCGCTGATGCCGGGCACCCGGCTCACGGCGGCTCCCGACGCGGGTGCCAGCACCGGCTTGAGGACGGGCACCAGGCGCTGCCGCTCGCGCCGCGCCGGGATAGCCCGATAGACCTGCTTGGTCGCTTCGACGATATGCACGCCGGCGAACGGGGCCGAGAGCGTCGCGCCGGTGCGTTCCCAGGCGACGGCCGAGCGCAGGAACCAGCCGCGTCCGATCGGCGGCACATAGAGCGCCTCGCCCCAGCCGGTCGGCGTGAACCAGGTCTCCCGCAACAATTGTGTGATCTGGGGGCGCGAGTATGGGCGGCCCTGGCCGAACGGCGTCGTGTCGATGCGCGCCCACAGACCGCGGCGGTTCGGCACGATCGCGAGCAACCGCCCGCCCGGTGCCAGCACGCGCCACACTTCGCGCAACAATTCGACAGGATCGGCTGACATTTCCAGCGCATGCACGAGCAGGACGCGGTCGACTGCCGCATCGGTCAGCGGCAATTCGTCCTCCTCGACCAACGCGGCAAGCGCCGGCCGCGTCGAGGGCCAGCGCACTACGCCCTGCGGTGCCGGCATCAGCGCAAGGCAGCGTTCGGCCTCTTCGCGGAACAGGCCGAGATAGGGCGTCGCATAGCCGATGCCGAGCACACGCAATGCGCGTGTGTCCTTCCAGCGGGCGCGAATGCCGCGCCCGACGAAGCGGCGCGCGACGACGCCAAGCCGCTGGGCGTAGAAGTTGCGCAGATCGACGACATCCATGGCTGCTAAATAGCATGGATTTCGCCGTCATTACGGGGCGGCCCGAAGGGCCGAGCCTGGAATCCCTAACAACTGGCCTTGCCGTTGAAGCTCTTGAGTGCCTACTCTACCCTGTCGTGATTATGGATTCCTGGCTCGCGAGCTGGCGCTCGCGCACCGGAATGACGGTAACCATGCCCGCGCAAACCGAGCTTTTCCTCTGCCTCAAAGACAATTTCGGCGTGCTCATCCACGATCCGCAAACCGGCGCCACGGCCTCGGTCGATGCCCCTGAGGCGGCGCCGGTCGAGGCGGCATTGCAACGAACCGGGTGGCGGCTCACCGACATACTGGTGACCCATCACCATAACGACCACACCGCCGGCATCGCCGCGCTCAAGGCTCGTCATCAATGCCGGGTAATGGCGCCCCGCAACGAGGCGGCGCGCATCGCGCATGTCGACGAGAGTGTCGGCGAGGGCGACGTTGCGCGCGTCGGATCGCTCGAGGCTCGCGTTATCGAGACGCCGGGCCACACCGCCGGGCACATTTCCTATTTCTTTCCCGCGGACAAGCTCGCCTTCGTCGGCGACACGCTGTTCTCGATCGGCTGCGGCCGCGTCATCGAGGGCAATCCGGAGATGATGTGGAACTCGCTCGTCAAGCTGCGCAACCTGCCCGACGACACGCAGTTCTATTGCGGCCACGAATACACCGCCGCCAATATCCGCTTCGCCAAGACCATCGAACCCGACAACAAAGCGCTCGCCGCCCGCGCCGCTGAGGTCGAGAAACTCACCGCCGCACACAAATTCACCATCCCCGCGACGATCGGAGCAGAGAAGGCGGAAAATCCGTTCCTGCGCGCCGACGTTGAAGAAGTGGTGAAATCACTGGGGCTTGCAGGCCGGCCGGCCTGGCAGGTGTTTGCGGAAATCCGCGAGCGCAAGAATCGGTTTTGAGCAAGAATCGGTTTTGATCAGTTCTCTCACCGCGCATGACGTGATCCGGCTTCTTGATCTCAGGCCGCATCCGGAGGGCGGGCATTTCCGCGAGACGTTTCGCGATCTACCTGATTCCCGCGGTTTCCCCTTTGCGCGCGCAGAGGACTCAAAAAACCCTCCCCCGCTCGCGGGGGAGGGTAGGGAGCGGGCCCGTGCGGCGTCGACCGCGATCTATTTTCTGCTGGCGCGCGGCGAGCGTTCGCGCTGGCATCGCATCGACGCTGCGGAAGTCTGGCATTACTACGCCGGGGCGCCGCTCAAGCTCGAAATCGCCCGCGGCGAAGGGCGCATCGAACAGGTCACGCTCGGCAGCGATCTCGCCGGCGCCGAACGACCGCAGGCCGTGGTGCCGGCTCGCGCCTGGCAGGCGGCGGAAACGCTCGGCGACTGGACGCTGGTCGGCTGTACGGTCGCGCCGGGATTCGAGTTTACGGGTTTTGAGTTGGCGCCAGCAGGGTGGCAACCCTGATGGATCGGCCAGGCGTCGCCGCCAAAAAAGCATGCAGCGCCGCCACGACCTGTGCACCCTCGCCGACGGCAGCGGCAACGCGCTTGACCGATTTTGCGCGCACGTCGCCGATTGCAAAGACGCCGGGCTGACTGGTCTCCAAAGCATGGCGCTTGCCGGCGGCATCCTCGCCGGTGAGCACAAAGCCCTTGACATCGAGCGCGATGCCGGAGCCGGCGAGCCAATCGGTATTCGGCTCCGCGCCGATGAACAGAAACAGATGGCGGGTTGGACGGCGGATTTCCTGACCATCGCCATCGACTCGCCAGCACACCGCTTCCAGCGCGCCGTCGCGGCCTTCAAGTGCGCTGACCTGAGCGCGGGTCACCACTTCCACGTTGGCGAGGCCAGCGATGCGATCGACCAGATAACGTGACATCGACGCAGCCAGATCGGTCCCACGCACCAGCATCCAGACCTTGGCACTGTGGCTTGCAAGATAAACAGCCGCCTGCCCGGCCGAATTGCCGGCCCCGACCAGCGCGATTTCCTGTTGGGCGCACAGCTTCGCCTCAAGCGGGGATGCCCAGTAATGGACGCTGGCGCCTTCGTACGCATCGAGGTTCTTGAGGGTGAGCCGTCGATAGCGGGCGCCGCTCGCGATCACGACCGAGCGCGTCCGGACGTGCTCGCCATTGTTCAGCCGCAAGGTGAACCGGCCGGTCGCGTCGGTTGGCGCAGCGAGCGCGCTTACCTGATCCGGGATCGCCATTTCGGCGCCGAACTTCTGCGCCTGATTGTACGCGCGCGCCATCAAGGCGAGGCCGGTTATTCCGGTGGGAAAGCCGAGATAGTTTTCGATCCGCGCCGACGCGCCGGCTTGGCCGCCGAAGCCTCGGCAATCGAGGACGAGGACGTCGAGCCCTTCCGATGCGGCATAGACCGCCGTAGCGAGGCCGGCCGGGCCGGCCCCCACAATCGCAACGTCATAGACATGCTCCGGGTCGATCGGCCGCACCAGCCCGAGGCATCGCGCAAGCTCGTCTTCTCCGGGATTGCGCAGCAATTGTCCGCCGGGGCACAGTACGATCGGCAGCTGTCCGGGATCGACGTGGAAGCGCTCGATCAGCGCCTTCGCCTCCGCGTCGGTCTCCGAATTGAGCAATTGATGGGGATGGCCGTTGCGGCGAAGAAAACTCTCAAGCCGCAGCACGTCGCCGTTCTCGGCGCGGCCGACGATGATCGGCCCGCCGGCCCCGGTTTCAATGAGGCCGACGCGGCGCAGGATCAGGGCGCGCATGATGCGCTCACCGAGCTCGGCTTCCGCAATCAGCAGCGCGCGCAGCCGGTCGGGTGAGATGATGAGGGCCTCGACCGGCTCCTGCGCGATCGCGTCAGCCAGCGACGGCCGGCCGGCCAGTTGCGCCAGTTCGCCAACAAACTGGCCGGGCCCATCGCTGATGATCGGGTTCCGTTGACCGTCCGGACCGCGTCGGCTGATGTTGACGCGTCCGCTTAAGATCACGATCAACCCGGGACCGACTTCGCCTGTGGTGACGAGCGCCTCGCCCTCGGCGAAGCTGCGCGCCTGACCGAACCTGCGCATCCGCTCGATCTCCAACGGATCGAGCCCCGGAAACATCTGTTCGCGGCGTTGTTCGATGATCGGCTGCAGCGGCAGAGCCATGATAATCTGCAACTCCCGTGCTGCAGCGATTTGGCCACCTTACACGAAATACTGCCCGCCGTTCGCTGTCAGCGTCGAGCCGGTGATCAAGCCCGCATCGTCGGAAGCGAGGAACACGACGCAGCGCGCCACCTCCTCCGGCTCGCCTAGCCGGCCGATCGGGATCTGCGGCAGGATATTCTTCGCCAGCACCTCCGGCGGCATCGCCTTCACCATGTCGGTCGCAATATAGCCGGGGCAGATCGCGTTGACGGTGATGCCGGCGCGCGCACCTTCCTGCGCCAAGGCCTTGGTGAAGCCGAGTTCGCCGGCCTTCGACGCCGAATAATTGACCTGGCCCATCTGGCCCTTCTGGCCGTTGATCGAGGAAATGTTGATGACGCGGCCGAATTTGCGGTCGCGCATGCCGCCAAAGACCTGGCGGGTCATGTTGAACAGCGAACCGAGATTGGTGTTGATCACCTCGCTCCATTGTTCCGGCGTCATGCGGTGGAACATGCCGTCGCGGGTGATGCCGGCATTGTTGACCAGGACGTCGACCGCGCCGAGCTCGGCTTCGACCTGCTTGACGCCCGCGGCGCAGGCGTCAAACGAAGCAACGTCCCACTTGTACACAGCGATTGCGGTCTCGGCCTTGAATTTCGCCGCCGCCTCGTCGTTGCCGTGATAGACGGCGCCAACCGTGTAGCCGGCCGCTTTGAGCGCCTCGCTGATGGCAGCGCCAATGCCTCTTGTTCCGCCCGTCACCAATGCGACGCGGGGCATGCGAACCTCCCCCAATCTCGTCATGCCCGGCCTTGCGCCGGGCATCCACGTCTTGTTTTCGCGGCCACCTTAAAGACGTGGATGGCCGGGACAAGCCCGGCCAAGACATAAATCAAATCCACGCCTCTTTTGGTTCCTCAGCGCTCCACGCACATCGCAATGCCCATGCCGCCGCCGATGCACAGCGTAGCGAGGCCTTTCTTGGAATTGCGCTTGCCCATTTCGTGGAGCAGCGTCACCAGCACGCGGGTGCCCGAGGCGCCGATCGGATGGCCGAGCGCGATGGCGCCGCCGTTGACGTTGACCTTCTTGGTGTCCCAGCCGAGGTCCTTGTTGACGGCGCAGGCTTGCGCCGCGAACGCCTCGTTGGCCTCGATAAGATCGAGGTCGCCGACATTCCAACCGGCCTTCTTCAGCGCCGCGCGTGAGGCCGGGATCGGCCCGGTGCCCATGATTTTCGGATCGACGCCGGCCTGCGCCCAGGAGACGATGCGGGCGAGCGGCGTCTTGCCAAGCTTCTGCGCTTCGCTCGCCTTCATCAGAACCACCGCGGCGGCGCCGTCGTTGATGCCCGAGGCATTACCGGCGGTGACCGTACCTTCCTTGTCGAAGGCCGGCCGCAACTTGCTGATCGCTTCCAGCGTCGTGCCGTGCTTGGGGTACTCGTCGGCGTCGACGACGACATCGCCCTTGCGGGTTTTGATCGTCACCGGCGTGATTTCGTCCTTGAATCTCCCGGCCTTCTGCGCCGCTTCGGCCTTGTTTTGCGAGGCGACCGCGAATTCGTCCTGCTGGGCGCGGGTGATCTGCCACTGCCGTGCGACGTTCTCGGCGGTATTGCCCATGTGATAGCCGTTGAAGGCGTCCCACAGCCCGTCCTTGATCATGGAGTCGATCATCTCGAAATTGCCCATTTTGACGCCGGTGCGCAGGTGGGCGCAGTGCGGCGCCATGCTCATCGATTCCTGGCCGCCGGCGACCACGATCTCCGAATCTCCATTCTCGATGGCCTGGTAGCCGAGCGCGACCGTGCGCAGCCCCGAGCCGCACAGCTGGTTGACGCTCCAGGCCGGCACTTCGACCGGAACACCCGCCGCGATCGAAGCCTGCCGCGCCGGATTCTGGCCCTCTGCGGCGGTGAGGATCTGGCCCATGATGACCTCGGACACCCGCGGCGCCTCGACGCCGGCGTGCTCAAGCGCCGACTTGATCGCGATCCTGCCCAATTCGTGGGCGGGCAGTGAGGCAAACGCGCCGTTGAAAGAACCGACTGGCGTGCGCGTTGCGCTGACAATGACGATGTCGTCTCTCATGGCAGGTTCCTTCCGGGGATTTGACCGATATTTTGCGGGCTGGCCGCACGTTCATTCATATAAGTCATAAGGACGCCGTCCGCAGCCGACAAGGCGGCGGACGATCGCATTTCTCCCATCCGGTGGGCGCCGGGCTTGTCACAAAACGGTAGCCGCGCGCGGGGAAACGGCCTATTTTGGTTACAAACCTATCCGGTTCCAGAAAGCTCATGCCCGAACCTTCCACCAAGACCGCCGAGCCGGTCACCATCAAGAAGTACGCCAACCGGCGGCTCTACAATACCGGTACGAGCGCCTACGTCACGCTCGAAGACCTCGCCGCCTTGGTGAAGAAGGGCGAGGATTTCGTGGTCTATGACGCCAAGACCGGGGAGGAAATTACCCGTTCGGTGCTGGCCCAGATCATCTTCGAGCAGGAGAACAAGGAAGGTCAGAATCTGCTGCCGATCGCGTTCTTGCGGCAGCTCATCCGCTTCTACGGCGACAGCATGCAGATGCTGGTACCGCGCTACCTCGAAGTCTCCATCGATTCGCTCACCCGCGAGCAGGAAAAATTCCGCCAGCAGCTGGCGCAAGCGTTCGGCGTCGGCGCCTTCACTTCGCTGGAAGAGCAGGTGCGGCGGAACATGGAAATGTTCGAGCGCGCGTTTGCCATGTTCGCTCCATTCGCACGCCGCGAAAGCCAGGGCGGCGGTGTTGCTGCGGAACCCGACAAGGCCGCCGCCAAGCCGGGCGACATCGACGACCTCAAGCGTCAACTCGACGAGATGCAGAAGAAGGTCGACCGGCTGAGCGAGAAGGGATCGGGCGGCGGCACCTGAGCTCGGCGAGCGCCGCTCGCGCACGGCGCAGCGGGCTTGCCGCGAGATCGCCGCTCATCTCAGCCGCCGCAGTGAGGTAGCGGCATGGAGTAAATTATTACTCCGCCGCCGCCATCGGCTGGGTTTGCGGCGTACGCTCGCGGAAGTGCGGCAGAACCTCTTCGGCGATCGCCGTCATGTTGGCGCGCGCCATTTCGTTGGGCAGCGTGCCGAATTGCGTCTTGGTCAGCGAGGTGTTGAAGCCGGCAAGGTCCTGATACTCGGCAAGTTTTTGTCGCACCGTTTCCGGACCCCCCACGATGACCACGCCCGAAGACACCAGTTCCTCGATCGAGGTTGTCTTGCCGGTCACTTTGGCGGCACGCACGCGTTTCATCGAGGCGATGTCGGTGTAGCCCGGCGGCAGCAGCATTTCGGTCGGCATTTTGAGAAAATAATTGACCAAGGCTTCGAGATGCGGCTTCGCCTCGCGCAATGCCTTCTTGTCGGTCTCGCCGACATAGATCGTGTTCGACCAGGCCAGCTGATCGGGCGAGGCCTGGTAGCCGGATTTTTGGGCTTCGTCGCGATAGAGCTGGAAGAACCGCGCCACCGCCGCGATCGGGCTCAAGGTCTGGCAATAGGTGTAGCGCATGCGCGCGGCCCAGCGGATGGTCGCGCTCGAGCCCTGCGACGGAATCCAGATCGGCGGGTGCGGCTTCTGATAGGGCCGCGGCCATGGATTGACGTAGCGGAACTGATAATGCTTGCCGGCATACGCAAATGGGCCGGGCTCGGTCCAGGCGCGCACGATCAAATCGTGCGCCTCGTTGAAGCGCTCCTGCGATTCGGCGGGATTGATGCCGGTGGCGTGATACTCGGCGCCGATGCCGCGCACGAAGCCGGCGATCAGCCGGCCTTTCGTGAGATTGTCGAGCATGGCGTATTCTTCGGCGATCGTCAGCGGATTGTTGGTGAGCGGCAGCGCGCGGCCCAAAATGGCGAGCTTGGCGCGCTTGACGCCGCACGCCAGCGCGCCGGCGATGACGCCCGGAATCGGCATCATGCCGTAGGCGGTCTGATGATGCTCGTTGAGGCAGACGCCGTCGAAGCCGAGCTGGTCGGCGAATTCCATCTGGTGCAGATAATCCTGATAGAGTTCGGCGCCCTTTTCCGGATCGTAGTGACGGTTCGAGAACGTGACCCAGGCTGAGCCGTTCTTGGCGATCGCGTCAAGGTCGGCCCGCGCGTAAGGCATGAGATGAAAGTTGAAAAACTTCATGCTGCGCTCCTCACGCCCGCCGTCTGATCGCCTCGCTCCCCTGCCCCGCGCGTGGAGGAGGCGGGGGAGCGGGAATGCCGAGAAAGGCCTCGATCTCGGCGGCGAACCGGTCTGGCTGCTCGATCTGCGGGACGTGCCCGCACTTTGGCACGACGACGAGCTTGGCGCCGGGAATGAGATCGCGATAGGCCTGCCCGTGCGCCACTGGAATCATGCGGTCGTGATCGCCCCAGATCAAAAGCGTCGGCACGTCGATCCGGTGCAGCCATTTGTGCAGATTCGGATCGTGGCTGCGCGGCTGCCAGGCGAGCTTGGCGGTCGTGGCGCGGTTCTTCAGCGCGATGTCTTCCATGTCGGGCCGCAGCGCGCGGGCGACGATCTCGTCCGCCTTGCGCTCATCGTAGAAGAAGTCGTGCAGGCGTTGTTCCTCGGAGCGCAGGAACGGATCGATCTGGTCGGCGCCGGCGACGTACAGGCCCGCCGCCCCGGCGAGCGTCAGCGAGGCGAGGCGCCGCGTCGATCGGACCGCAAGTTCGGCGGCAATCCAGCCGCCGAGCGAAAGTCCGACAAGGTGAACGTCGTCGAGCTTCAGTTCGTCGAGCAGGTCGAGATAAAAATAGGCCAGATCGTGGATCGAATCGAGCCAATCCGGGATATCCGACCCGCCAAAACCCGGATGCTCCGGCGCGATGACATCGAACTGCCGCGCCAGCGTTTGCATGAACGGCAGCCACGCCGCACCGCTTGCGCCGTGCAGAACCAAGAGCGGGCTTCCCGCGCCGCCGCGCATCAGCCGGATGCGGCAATTCCTGACCGCAAGTTCCGACGTCGAATAGTCCGCCGCCATGACCTAAACTTGATGGTTCCCGCGCCCAGCGTCAAGGACTCCGCCGCCGCTGTCATTTCAATGTCATCCTGGCATGACCGTCGCGACGACAAATCGCCGCGGATGTTGCCGGCCTTCCGGAGCTGGCAATTTGCGGAAGGCACTTTTACGCGGTTGGCGGCGACGCGCGAAGCCCGCGAGAGCGCAATAGTGACGTTATGCTGAACTCATCGCGGGCGCTGAACTGCAATTTTTCGCTCGACGGTCTTTTGGAAATATTCTTCTGTTCCGCGTTGCAATATTCTCGCCCGCGATGCACCAAGCGAGCTTCAAATCTGCGCCGTCTCTCCTGAAAATCAGCTTCGTTGAATGCGGCCGCCGTTGCGGCTGCTGTACAGCGGCAGCCCGAAGCGGCGACGGCTTGGCAGACGATCTCAGCGTCAATACCAATCCCCAGAATTATCCCCAACAAGTTTTTACGCGAGTCCGCGCACGCTTTAACTTGCCACGACGCGCGAGCCTGTTATCGTCAGTGTCAGATCGCTCGGGTATGGCTCTGCCGGATACGAGAGATCGCCAAGATCAGATTTCCTTCGGTGCCAGAGGCAGCTACCGGCACTGCACGAGTGGCAAGTTTGGTCCTGGTTCCCAGCAGCTGGTAGCAGCGCTGGGAACGTGACGGGCGGGCGCAAGCTCGCCCGTCATGATTTTCGGGCTGGATTTTCGAAATTCCTATTTGAACGCGCGGGCCGGGCGATTGCCGTACACATTCGCAGCCTTGACCTATCGCGGCCGGCCGGGTTTGTTCCCCAATCTCGGGAGCGACCATGACCAACTTCGTGAGCCGACGATATTTCACGATCGAATGGGGACAGTGCGACCCGGCGGGCATCGTATTCAACAGCCGCTTTTTCGAATTCTTCGATTGGGGAACATGGACGCTGTTCGAAGCGGCGCTCGGCGTCCGGCCGCCGGACCTGGCCGGCGCCTTCGGCATCGTGGGGCTTCCTCTGGTCGACGCCAGTGCCCGCTTTCTCGCTCCGGCGCGGTTCGGCGACGCTGTTGAGCTGCAGTCGCAGGTGAGCGAGTTCCGCCGTTCGAGCTTCGATGTGGCGCACCGGCTTTTGGTCGGCGGCGCGCTGGCGGTCGAAGGTCGCGAGACGCGGGTGTGGGCCGGCCGCGATCCAGCCGGTTCGTCTGCCATCAAAGCGCAGCCCATTCCGGCCGAAGTCAAGGCGCGCTTCGAAGCGCCTGAAGCCGCAGCGGCGGCGATGACGCACCGGTTTGAATAGCGCCTCGGTTATTGCTATTGAGGCGGCGGCATTGAAAAAACTTCGAGACACGCATGGCGCGTATCCTGCAGTTCATGCTCAACGGGCGCGCGCGGACTGACGCAGTGGCCGACAATGTGCTGCTGCTGGACTATTTGCGGGAAATCGTCGGACTGACCGGAACGAAAACCGGCTGCGACGGCGGCGAGTGCGGTGCCTGCACGGTGCTGGTCGACGACCTGCCGCGGTTGTCCTGCTTGACGCTGGCGGCGATGGTTGGCGGCCGCCGCGTCGATACCATCGAATCGCTCGCCGTCGACGGCCGCTTGTCCGCGGTGCAGCGCGGCTTCCATGAAAAACTCGGGTCGCAGTGCGGCTATTGCACGCCGGGATTTGTCATGGCGTCGGCGGGATTGCTGCGCCGCAATCCGCGCCCGAGCGAGGAGGAAATTCGCGAGGCCCTCGGCAGCAACATCTGCCGCTGCACCGGCTACGTGAAGATCATCGAGGCGGTGCAGCACGCGGCGGCCTTGTGCGCGCAGGGGCTGTCGCCGTGAGCTTTGATCCTCGCGTGTGTCCCGGGCGCAGCGCAGCACGAAGCGTAGCGCAGTGGTGCGCTGCAGAACCGGGACCCTCACAAACGCCGAGGGTGGGTCGATCCCGGATCAGCGGTGCACCGCTTCGCGCTGCACCGCATCCGGGAAACGAATTCATGCCATGAACGAGATCGTGCCGAGCCACAACATCGGCGATTACGTGCCGATGATCGACGGACCGGACAAGGTTTCTGGCCGCGCCAAGTACACGGCCGATTTGTTGGCGCCGGGAATGTTGGCGGGCCGAATTTTTCGCAGCCCTTATTCGCATGCCGAGATCGTCGCGGTGGATGTTTCCGAAGCGGCCCGGCTGGTAGGCGTGAAGGCGATCGTCACCGGCGCCGATTGCGACCAGGGTTTTGGCGTGCTGCCGATCGCGCGCACCGAGTATCCGCTGGCCCGCGAGCGCGTCCGCTATCGCGGCGAGCCGGTCGCCGCCGTTGCCGCGATCGATCAGGCAACGGCTGACGAAGCGGTGCGCCGGATCAAGCTCGTGGTGCGCGAATTGCCTGCCTACCACAGCGCCGACGAAGCCCTGGCGCCCGACGCCATCGCCATCCACCAGCATCGTCCTCGCAACATCGAGCGCGACGTTTACTTCGAACTCGGCGATGTCGAGGCGGCGTTCGCCGCGGCGGACCTGGTGCGCGAGGCGAACTATAACTGCGCCGAGGTGTGCCAGAACCAGATGGAGATGCACGCCGCGCTCGCCGATTACGATGCGGTGCGCGATCGCATGACCGTTCACGCCTCGACCCAGGTGCCCTATTACGTGCACCTGATGCTGGCGCAAATTCTCGGCATGGACATGTCGCGCATCCGCGTCATCAAGCCGCATGTCGGCGGCGGCTTCGGCTGCCGCACTGAGACGCTCAATGTCGAATTGATCGCCGCTCTGCTCGCGCGCAAGGCCGGCGGCTGCGTACGGCTCGTCGTCGACCGCGAGGAGACCTTCGTCACCCATCGCGGCCGGCCGGAAACCGACATAAGGCTCAAGATCGGCCTGAACCAGGACGGCCGCATCAGCGGCGTCGAGTGTGAGTGCATCATGCGCGGCGGCGCCCATTCGGGTTATGGCGTGGTCACGATCCTGTATGCCGGCTCCATGCTGTACGCCATCTACGACCTGCATAACGTCAAATATATCGGCAAGCGTGTGCTCACCAACACGCCGCCCTGCGGCGCGTTTCGCGGCCACGGCACCGTCGACGTACGCTTTGCCTTCGAGAGCCTGCTCGACCAGATGGCGCACGAACTGGGCCTCGATCCGATCGCGGTGCGCCGCGCCAATTATCTCAAAGCCCCGACGTTTACCGACAACGATCTGATGGTGAACTCATACGGCCTGCCCGAGTGCATCGATTGGGTCGAGAAACAGAGCCGCTGGCACGAGCGCCGGGGCAAGCTCGGCAATGGCGGCGCGGTGAAGAAAGGTTTGGGCTTTGCCTGCTCGCATTACATCAGCGGCGCTTCGAAGCCGGTGAACTGGACCGGCGAGCCGCACGCCACCGTCAAGATCAAGCTCGATTTCGACGGCTCGATCGTCGTGCTGTCCGGCGCCGCCGATATCGGCCAGGGCTCGACCACGATTCTGGCGCAGGCGGTGGCCGAAGTGCTCGGCCTCGATCTTGCGCGCGTGCGCGTCGTTACCGGCGACAGCGAGGTGGTGCCGAAGGACAACGGTTCCTATTCCTCGCGCGTCACCTTCATGGTCGGCAATGCCGCGATCGATGCCGCCAACAATCTCAAAGCCGTCCTGATCGCCGCCGCCGCAAGAAAACTCGAGGCCAAGCCGGAGCAGATCGAGTGCCTCGGCGAGCTCTATCGCGCCGGCGCCCAGGACAAGGGTTTGACCTTCAACGAAGTCGTCGTCGAGGCGCTCAAGGACACTGGCACCATCACCGTCACTGGCAATTATTCGACGATTCCACAATCGCACGGCGGCAAGAAATATCGCGGCGCGGCGATCGGCGGCACCATGGGCTACTCATACTCGGCGCAAGTCGTCGAGGTGAGCGTCGACGAGGAGACCGGCATCGTCACCGTCGACAAGGTTTGGGTGGCGCACGATTGCGGGCGAGCGCTCAACCGGCTCACCGTCGAGGGCCAGGTGCAGGGCTCGGTGTGGATGGGCATGGGTCAGGCAATGAGCGAGGAGGCGGCCTATCACGACGGTCTGATGCTGACCGCCAATATGCTCGACTATCGCGTTCCCACCATCCAGGATTCGCCGCCGATCGAGGTCGGCATCGTCGAAAGCATCGATCCGCACGGGCCGTTCGGCGCCAAGGAGGCGGGCGAAGGCTCGCTGGCGGCGTTCCTGCCGGCGCTGACCGCTGCCATCGCCGACGCGACCGGCTTGCGCTTCAACCATCTGCCGGTGACGCCCGACCGCGTGTTCGACGCGTTTGAGAAGCGGGCACGTGAGGCCGGACGAAAGCGCGACGGCGGCGCCTGATGGATGCGCTGCCGGAGTTCACCCTCGTCCGGCCACGAACGCTCGACGAACTGACCGCCGCGCGCGCCGCTCATACCGACAGCCAGCTCCTCGGCGGCGGCACCGATCTGATTGTCAACATCAGGCGCGGTATTGTCGCGCCGCCGGTACTGATCGACATCAACGGCGTTGCGGAGTTGCGCCGCGTTGCGGTCGACGCGCGCGGCATCGAGATCGGCGCCGCAGTCACGCTCGCCGAACTCGCCGCGCCTGCCGAAATCGTGCGGCACTATCCGGTCGTGGCGCAGGCAGCGGCGCACATTGCCGGCCCGACCCAGCGCAACATGGGCACGGTCGGCGGCAATCTCTGTCTCGACACGCGCTGCATCTTCTACAATCAGAGCGAATGGTGGCGCGCCGCCAATAATCACTGCCTGAAGACCACAGGCGAGGTCTGCCACGTGGCGCCGAAAAGCCGCGGCGTCTGCTTTGCTACGTTCTCGGGCGATCTCGCGCCGGCGCTGCTCGTGCTCGACGCCGAGATCGAGATTGCCGGCCCCGCGGGCCGGCGAACAATGCCGCTCGCCGAGCTCTATATCGGCTATGCGCGCCAGGACGAGCCGGTGACGGAAACACGAGGCGACGGCAAATATTTTCTGTCGCTGCGGCCCGGCGAGTTCGTCACTGAAGTGCGCGCGAAAAACACGCCGGGCCTGCGCTCGGCCTACGACAAGATCCGCATCCGCCGCTCCATCGAATATCCGGTCACCGGCGTTGCGGTGGCGCTGCGGCGCGACGGTGACAGTCTCGCCGATCTGCGCGTCGCCTTCACCGGCACCAATCCGCGCCCGGTGCGGCTCGACGGCACCTCGGCGCTCTGCGGCGCCGCGCTTGACGATCGCGTGTTCAAGGGCCTCGACGCGCTGGTGCGCGATCAGATCATGGCGATGAAAACCACCTTCACGCCCGGCCATTACCGCCGCCGCGTCGCTGGCGTATTGGCGCGAAGGTTGGTGCAGCGGTTGTTTGATTCGTAGTCCGGATGGAGCCAAGCATAATGCGGAAGTTGCGGTCAAAGAACACCGTGTAGATAGTCGGCGCCCTCCGCGGCCGCTCGTCACCACCGGGCTTGACCCGGTGGCCCACGCTGACTCTGCGCAAGTGCCAACGCCGCATGGATTGCCGGGTCAGGCCCGGCATTGACGGGCAACGCGATGTGTCACAAAACGATTGACAAACGTCGCTGTATTGGATACAAGCCCCAACAATCCCGCTCGAATCAAGGACGCCTGCCGGTGACGCCGGCGGGCGGGGCGGGGGACGGTTCCCGCGGGCGGGGGTTCGTCGCCTTCGCTCCCGGGCGGCTCCGGCGAAAAACGTCCGGCCGGCATGATGACCGGTCTGCGGGGCAACCCGCTGCACTGGGGCGGCAGGGGGCGGGTAACGCCCGCTCCTGCGTCGTCCGTTCCAGGAAGCGCGTGGCTGGAGCTGAGCGGCGGCGTTCGGTCGCTGCCGCAAGCGCCGCGGTGGAACGCCGGAAGGCGAGCGCGCTCGGTTGAGCGCGTGCTGCACCGCAAGGTGCAGAGGATGAAATACGCGTCTGCCGGCGTTCCGCTTCCTTTATTCATTTCCGTGGGGTGGGTTGAGCGAAGCGAAACCCACCGGATGAGACGGTGGATTATGCCGCATCGCGGCTGACCCACCTACAGATTTTTGCCGAACCTCAATTCGCCGAGTGCTCCGAACCGAAGCGGACTAGACATCGCGATTTGAGCTTGGTTCTTGCCGGTGTCTTTAACAACACTCGGACGCAAATCGCGCCGCGAGAACGGGATTTCATGGCCTCACGCTGCACCGAGCCGCCGAGCAAACAAGACTTCGTCAAGCGTCGCAGTTTTGAACAGGGCAGCGCGCTGGTCGACGCCGCGCATATCGCAACGCAGCGGCTCTATTGCGACGTGTTCAAATTCTGGCGCGGCTGCAGGCTGCGCTCCTGCAAGCGCCATCGCCGCTGCTGCGGCGAGCCGATTGCTTGTTTGCTGCGCGGTCTGCCGTTCGTGCCTCCGTCCCAAAGACTGAAAGCGCAGAACGAAGTAATCGCCGGCGGACCGCGCCGCGTACGGCCGGCAACTCACATCGAATGGTGCGTGCGCCGCACCGATTTACAGACGCTGGTGTCGTGGGGTCTTGGCTGACTGTCGCCAGCAGCGAAACCGAGTCAACGGGCCGCTTCGCGCTTCGCCGCACCGTCACGTCCGGCGGCGGCCCACGGCCGCTCGACCGACGCCAGCCCGACCAGCGCGCCTTGCAGATAATCGCAGCCCCAGGCCTGCAGCGTGCGCGCCGCCTCTTCGCTCTGCACCCATTCGGCGACGGTGGCGAGATTGAGCCTTTTGGCGAGGTCGATCAGCGTGCGCACGAAGGCGCGGTCGTCGTCCAATCGCATGATTTCGGCGACATAGGCGCCATCGATCTTCACGATATCCACGCCGAGCTTGCGCAGGTTGCGGAACGAAGTGTAGCCGGCGCCGAAATCGTCGATGGCGATGCGGCAGCCGAGACCTTTTACGCGGGCGACGAAGCCGCGGGTTTCGTCGATGTCCTGGATCGCGGCGCTTTCGGTGATCTCAACGATGAGGCGCTGTGCCACGCCCGAATGCGCACGCAGCAGCGACGTGAGACCCGCCCACCAATCCGGATCGATGGTGGAAGCCGGCGACACGTTCAAACTCGCCTGCAAAGCGGGCGCCGCGATCAACTCGTCGACCACGAGTTCGAGGACGCGATAGTCGAGCAGCCGCACGAGACCGAGCCGCTCCGCCACCGGAACGATTTCGTTGGCGCCGGTCAAACTGCCGTCGGTGCGGCGGATGCGCATCAGGCATTCGTAGAAGGCCGGCTGCCGGTCGGCCGCATTCACCACGGTCTCGTAGGCGAGAAAGATGCGCCGCTCGTTGAGCGCAGCGACGATCTCGTCGGTGGCGCGCAAATTGTCGCGGCGCGCCGCATCGCGTTCGACGCTCGGCCGATAGGCGAGGAACGAACCGCGGCGCCGCGCCTTGGCGGTATCGAGCGTCTCCTGGGCGCGGGCGAGCACTTCGGCGACGCCGCGGGCGTGCCGCGGCAACGTCACGCCGCCGATCGTCACGGTCACCGCAATCGGGCCGGAAGCGGTCGGCACCATGTCGTCGCGAATGCCGGCGAGCAGGCGCTCGGCGGCGATGGCCATGTCGTCGGGCGTGCAGTCGCGCAGCACCAGTCCGAATTTGTTGCCGGAATAGCGGCCGAGCGTGTCCTTGCCGCGCATGCGGCGGCGGATGCGCTTGCCGATCTCGGCAATGACCTGGTCGGCGACGTCGAACCCGTAGGACTGGTTGATGCGCGCGAGATTGTCGACGGCGACCAGCAAGAAGCCGCAGCAGGAGCGGAAGCGGGTCGCGTCCTCGATCGTGTCTTCGAGGATTTGGGTGAGATGGTGCCGGTTCAGTTCGCCGGTGAGGCCGTCGTAGCGGGCGAGATAGGACAGGCGGCGTTCGTGTTCGTAACGCTCGTTGATGACCCGCAGCACGCCGACCGCGCGCTGCGGCCGGCCGTCGGCGCCGGCAAACCAGCGGCCGGTGTCCTCGACCCACAATTTTGTCTCCGACGACGGATCGGGACGGATGCGGTATTGAATTTGATAGGACACCCCGCTGCCGTCATCGCGCTTGTCCGACTGCATCACCGCGTCGAAGCGGGCCTGCGCATTCTCCGCGTCGAGCAGTTCGGCATAGGCGCGCCCGCTCGACAACGCCTCGGGATTGCGAACGAGCAGGACAGCGGCGGCGTTCGCGCTCCACAACAGGGCGTCGCTGTCGATGTGCCAATCGTAGCCGGCTTCGCCGACCGCAGCGAGGATTTGCGCGACGTCGATGGTGCCGCCAGCCCTGTCGGGCGCGGTAGAACCGATCGCTTCTGGCGCAGTGCTGTTTGCCACGGGCGTCTCGCGGGCGAGTGCAGCTGGCGCGGCGATGGCAGACCCGCGCATATCGTCACGCTAAAGGCGGACGTTAAACAATTCGGAAAATTGCAGGCGCCTGCGCCCCGCCGCGGCACGCTGGTTGCGACGTTACCGCCAAAGACCGGCAGCGTGCCATTTCAGGACAGCGGGATTTCGCCTTGTCAGCCAACGGAGCCCTTGTTCCATTCGCTCCCGCGCAAAATGGCGCGAGCAGCGAGCGCGCGGATTGGCGCGGCGCAAGCCGGGCGAACGCCGATTTCATCGCCCATCTCATCGCCGTTGCGGCGCAGGCGCCACAGACCCGCGCGCGCCGACGCGCCGAGCCCGAAAGAGCAGTGGCCGCCTACCGCGCGCTCGGCCAATGGCCGACCGAGCCTGGCCGGACCATCCGTCTCTCGCTTTAAGTCCGAGCCACTGGCTCGTATTACGTCTTTGCCTCGCTCTCGACCTCGACCTGCCGCTGCGAGGCTTGGATGCTGATGATGAAGCCGGCGAGCACATCGACCAGGCTGATGACCAGGAGCAGAAAGAACGTCGAGGTGCCTGCGCTCTTGACCAGCAGAAACTCGACCAGCATGCCGACGAACAGCAGCATCGACAATACGTGCTCGATGATCGTGCGTATGCCGATCTGCGCCGATTTTACGATTTCGACGCAAAGCAGCAGAATCGAGCCGGCGAGCAGGATGTCTTCCCAGGTCAAGACCCACAGCTGCCCCGAAGTCATTTGCACTTCGGCGGCTTTTGCCACCCAGATGTCGGGCTGCAAGCGGAACACAAAGGCAACGATGTTGTAGATGGCGAAGGGAATGAGCAGCAGGGGAAAGCCGAGCAGATACATGGCGCAGTCCCTCTCGTGAAGCCGCACGCCGGTTCGGCGCGGCTTCCGCGGTCAACGCTTCCGGCCCGCTGCCCGCGCTCCAGCCGCGATGTTAACGGTGCCGGCCGCTCAGGCTTCCGGTTTCTTGTTCAACACCTGCCGGCCGCGATACATGCCGGTCTTGAGGTCGATGTGGTGCGGACGGCGCAACTCGCCGGAATCTTTGTCCTCGACATAGGTCGGCGCTTTGAGCGCGTCCGCCGATCGGCGCATACCCCGCCGCGAAGGCGATACTTTTCTCTTCGGCACGGCCATGACGGCGTACTCCCGATGTTCGTTGGCTGCGGCGTCATTGCCGGGTTGCCTGGTTGCCTGGTTGCCGGGTCGAGCGCAAACGGCGTCCGAGCGTCCGGGAATGACGAAATGTGCCGGGCTTATAGGGGAACAATCGCGGCAACGCTAGTGTTCTGTCACTAAGACATGATTCAGTTTGGCGTCATTCCGGGACGCCGCGAAGCGGCGGGCCCGGAATCCATAATCACTGCCCTGGATTATGGATTCCGGGCTCGCGGGCCAAGGCCCGCGCCCGGAATGACAGAACGATTTGTCAGAGTCACAACGCTAGTGGGCGCGCAAGCAGGCGGCGAGCGCTGGACGGGCAGCAGCGCGGCGCTCGTAGAGCGCAGCAAGCCGGCGCACCAAAACATCCGGATTTCGAGCATTGCGGTCCGACGGATTAGGCAGGATCGCGGCCAGCTCGGCAGCCTGGTAAGAGGTCAAGCCGCGCGCGGATTTGCCGAAGGCATAGCGGGCGCCGGCCTCGGCGCCGAATTCGCCGTTCGGCCCCCATTCGGCGATGTTGAGATAAATGTCGAGAATGCGCGGCTTCGGCAGCACCAGATTGAGCCACAGCGCCAGCGGAATTTCGAGGACTTTGCGCACAATATTGTGGCCCGGCCACAGAAACAGATTCTTCGCCAATTGCTGGGTGATGGTCGAAGCGCCACGCGCTTCGGCGATGTCGTCATCGGATTGTTGCAGCGCTTCGCGGATGGCGCCGAGATCGATGCCGTAATTGCGGCAGAAGGTGCCGTCTTCGGCGACGATCACGGCGAGCGGCAGCGCCGGCGCAACGCGGCCAAGCGGCACGACGATCCGCTCGACCCGTTGCCCGCTTGCCCAACGCCACAGCATCGGCATCGAGACCGGATTGATCACCCGGTAGAACGGCGCGATGAGGTAGGGCGCAACAATGAACGCGAGCACGGCGACGGCGCAGGCCAAAGCGAGGCGCCGTAGCGGCCGTGCTTGCTGCGGTCTGGCAGGCATCGCAACGCATCCTAACGGGGTGTCGCGGCGCAGCGGCTGGCCCGGCAACGCCGCTGGCGTCGGCGGCCGGCCGCTGTTAGCCTGTGCCAAAAGCACCGGAGGAAAATGTGTCGCAAGATGCCGTCGCTTCCACTGAACTGGCCGACAAATTCAAGGCCGAAAAGGATTCGCCCTATCTGCGCTTCGTGCGCCGCGACGGGCTCGATATCATCAGCGCGCATTATGTGCCCAATCTGCGCGAGGTCGAGCTGAAGCCGTGGCCGCGCCGCGCAGGACGGGGAGTCTATATCAATCACGAGGCCTCGCGCTTCTCCAACGACTGCTACGTCTGCGAGATCGCGCCCGGCGAGATGCTGGAGCCGGCCCATCATCTCTACGAAGAGATGCTGTTGATCCTGAGCGGGCGCGGCTCGACCATTGTGTGGAATAATTCCGGCAGCCGCATTACCTTCGAGTGGAAGTCAGGCTCGATCTTCGCGATCCCGCTCAATTGCTCCTATCAGCACTTCAACGGTTCGGGCCGGGAACCGGCGCGGTTCGTCGCCGTGACCAACGCGCCGACCGTCATCAACCGCTACGACGATCTCGATTTCATCTTCAATTGTCCTTACGACTTCAAGAACCGTTTTTCCGGCGAGCCGGATTATTTCTCTTCGAAAGGTGAGCAGGACGGTTTTTTGCTGCGTACCAATTTCGTGCCGGACGCCGTCAATCTGCCGCTGATTACCGCCAAGGAACGCGGCGCCGGCGGCGGCCATATCCGCTTCAACATGGCGCGCGGCACGATTGCCAGCCATATCTCGCAATTCCCGATCGGTACCTACAAAAAGGCGCACGCGCACGGGCCGGGCGCGCATGTGATCATCCTGTCCGGCGAAGGCTATTCGCTGATGTGGCCCGAGGGCGAGGAACCGCAGCGCTTCGAATGGCAGGTCGGCACGCTGGTGGTGCCGCCGAATATGTGGTTCCACCAGCACTTCAATTCCGGCCCTGCTCCGGCGCGCTATCTCGCCTTCAAGCACTGGTCGCCGCGCAACAGCCAGGGCGTGCCGATCTCGTGGATCAGCCGCCGCCTTGGCGGCACGCAAATCGATTACGCCGACGAGCATCCGAAAGTGCGGCAATTGTTTGCGCAAGCGCTGGCGCGGCACAACCTCGCCGCGCGCATGGACGATGTTTACGCGGCGGAAGTCGGGCAATTGCCGCCCAAGGCCGCGTGAAGTGCGGAGCGGAACGATGCTGCGAATACTCGTCATTTCCGCCTGTCTTGCTTTCAGCGCGGCGGCGCGCGCCCAAACGATGGCCGACATCGCCGGCTATTCGGGGCCGGATCGCACGCAGCTTCTCATCGCGGGTGCCAAGAAGGAGGGCAGCGTCACGCTGTACTCGTCGGCGGTGATCGCCGACAGTACGGCCATCATCGATGCTTTTGAGAAAAAATACGGCGTCAAAGTGCAGCTCTGGCGCGGCAGCGCCGACGACATTCTGCGCCGCGCCGTCACTGAGGCGCGCGGCGGCCGTTACGATGTCGATGTGGCTGAGACCGCGGGCAACGCCATGGAAGGACTGCAGCGCGAACGATTGCTGGCCCAAGTTTCGTCGCCGGTATTCGCGCAATTGATGCCGCAGGCGGTCGCGCCGCACCGCGGCTGGGTCGCCGACCGGCTCAGCATTTTTGCCGCCGCCTACAACACCTCGCTGATCAAGCCTGCCGATGCGCCGAAGTCGTACCAGGACCTCACCGATCCGAAGTGGAAAGCCAAGCTCGGCATCAACAACGAGGACGACGACGCCAACTGGTTCATGTCGGTCGCGGAAGCCATGGGCGAAGACAAGGCGCTGCCGCTGTTTCGCAAGATCGTGGCGACGAACGGCATGTCGCTGCGCCGCGGCCACACGCTGCTGTTGAACCTGGTGGCGGCCGGCGAAGTGCCGCTGGCGCTCACGGTCTATGGCTACCGCGTAACCCAGTTGAAAAAACGCGGCGCCCCAATCGAGGGCGTCGTGCTGCCGCCGGCCTTCGCCTTGCCGACCGGCGTCGCCGTCTTCGAAAAATCGCCGCACCCCTATGCCGCGGTGCTGTTGATGGACTTCTACCTGACCGATGGCCAGCGCATTATCGCCGCGCGCAGCAACGTGCCGACGAACCGCACCGTCGCCGAACCGCTGGCCGGTCTGCGTCTTCTCGACGTGGCCAAATTCCTCGACCAGGAAGACAAGTGGATCAGGCTGTACAAGGCGACGTTCGCGGCTGGCGGCCCATGAGCGCGCCGCACCGGCGCGGGCAAGACGCAGCACGCCCGCGAGGCGCGGGGGACGCGTCTCGTCGCAGCTCGGTCGCCGGCGCGGCGCGCAGCGTCAAAAACCCGGAGCGCGCTCCACCTGGTCGTACCAGTCAAAGCCCATGTCTTTGACGATGCGGTTACTCATCACGATGATGCGGCACTCCTCGCCGGGCTTGGCGAAGTGCTGATGCATGGTGAATGGCGGGATGTAGACGTAATCGCCGACCGTCCACTCGAACTTCCGCGGCTCGGGCGCCCATTCCCACTCGAACGCTTCCAGGCAGTCCCATTTCAGATCCCAGTGCAGGTCGTAGCCCGAACCCTCGACCACGAAGAACAATTCCTCCCACATGTGACGGTGCTTGCCCGACCGCTCGCCGTCTTGCAAAAACTGCATGTAGGCCTCGATGCAGCACTCGCGGGTGTGCATCTTCTTGTTGACGAGGTGCTTGATCAGGCCGTCGGGCGAGCGCTCCCACGGCATGTCCTCGGCCTTGATGACGTTCGGCAGCGTGGCGTAATCGGCGCGGAAATGTTCCGATTCCGCGACCGCCTCGGCGAGGAAAGCGGATTGCTGCGTGCCGGACAGCGAGGGAGCCTTATCTTCAAACAACGCCATGATGTGCCCTCCGGTCAGATTTCCGTGGGCGGATTAAATTCCGTCACCCCGGGCGGCAGCTTGTCGGTCGGCCACTCCACCATCTTCTGGAACAGAAGGTGCATGAACAGAAACAGCGGCTTCGCCTTGAACACCAGGAGAATGCAGGATTCCTTGTCATCGTCGTTGAAGTGCTGATGGACGCTCGCGTTCTCGACCAGCATCACGTCGCCGGCCTTCCATTCGATATAGCGGCCGTCATGGATGTCGTGGCCGTGGCCTTTGAGCACGTAGAACACCGCGCTGTTGAGATGGCCGTGCTTCTGGCCGGCGTTGAGCGGCGCGTAGCACTCGATATGCGATTCGATCGACTGCACGATGCTGACGGATTGCGGGGAGATGATGTGCTTACCGTACATCGCCGGCCCGCCCTTCCAGGGATGATCCTTCGACGAATAGACCCGCGGCTCCTCGAGGAGCTTCTTGTAGAGGTGGCTGTAGGTGCCTTCGAGCGCGCGCACGAAGGTGCGCTTCTTCGCCCAGCGCTCCCATTTGCCGTGCTTGATCTCGTCGGCGTCTTCCGGGGACGGCTTGTTGTGGCCGAGCCCCGGCGCTTCGTGTTCCAGCATGCCGGTCATTGCTGCTCCTCAATCCCGTTCGCTGCGCTCCGACCGGGGCGGCCGCCCTCGACGCCGCCGGGAGAACGCGTTGCATTGGCAGATAATGTCCGCTCGTTTAAGGGATTTCCGTTGCGCCTGCAATGCGGTGGCTTGGCTGCCCGCCGGCGCCGGCGTTGTGCTAGCATCGGCCCAAAGGGGCAGCTTGGCCCCAGCGGAGAAGAACATGGCCAAGATCGCGCTCGGACTGGGAACTTCGCACACTCCCATGCTGCTCGCCTCCGACGAGACGCTGGTGCGCTTTCGCGAAACCGACGAGAAGATCAAGCATCGCGACAAGGAAGGTCGCCCTGCCTCCTATGCCGAACTCCTGGAAAGGGCCGATCCGCGCATGGCCGAGATGGTAGCGCCCGCGGAACTCGTGGCGCGGCAGAACCAGGCGCGCGCGGCCACCGCACACATCGCCAAGGTCCTCAACAACGCCACGCTCGATGCACTCATCGTCATGAGCGACGACCAGGACGAAGCCTATCTGGAAGAGGCGCGGCCGACTTTCGCGATCTATTACGGCGAAACGATACTCAACAGCAACGAACAGCACGAGCAGTACCGGCGGCGGTTCCCGGAATGGTACGTGCAGAATCGCCAAGCTTTTTTCGAGGACAAAGCGCCGCGCGCCTATCCGGTCGACTCCAAGCTCGCGCTGCATCTGATCGATTGGCTGATGGACAATGGGTTCGATCCGGCCTCCTCGAAGTGCATGCGTAGCGGCGAAGGCGAAGGACACGGCATGGCCTATGTGCACCGCCGCCTGATGGACCCGAACAAACCGATCCCCATCGTGCCGGTGTTTCTCAACACCTATTTTCCCCCCAACCAGCCGCGGCCGCGGCGCTGCTACGCGCTCGGCCAGGCCGTCCGCAAAGCAGTCGAGACCTATCCGGGCGACCGACGCATCGGCGTCGTCGCCTCCGGCGGCTTGAGTCATTTTCTGGTCGACGAAGACTTCGACCGCTCCATTCTTAAAGCTTGCGCCGACAAGGATTCCGGCTTCTTGCGGAACCTGCCGCGCAACAAGCTTAATTCCGGCAGTTCGGAGATTCTCAACTGGGTCGGCGTCGCCGGCGCCTGCGAGCATCTCGATTTGACCTGGTTCGAATACGTGCCGGGCTACCGAACGCCGGCCGGCACCGGCACCGGCTTAAGCTTTGCAACCTGGACGTAAGTTCGTTTCATGGCATCCTGAAGCAACAGCCTTCACGCGCCGCATCTGAAGCGGACGCGCGCCGCATCTCGGCTGACGCAGGCCGCCGCAATAAATTGGGAGGATCAAATGCAGCGAACCACACCGCCATTTCGCGCCGATCACGTCGGCAGCCTGCTGCGCACCGCGCCGCTCAAGCAGGCGCGGGCCAAGCGAGCGCACAACGCCATCGGTGCGGGCGAGCTTAAGGAGGTCGAGGATCGCGAGATCGAGAAGATCGTCAAAAAGCAGGAGGAAATCGGGCTCAGGCTCGCGACCGACGGCGAATTCCGCCGCTCGTGGTGGCATTTCGATTTCTTCAAAGGACTTGACGGCGTCACTCCCTACACAACCGAGGGCGGCATCCAGTTCCACGGCGTGCAGACCAAGGCCGAAGGCATCAGGATCACCGGCAAGATCGGCTTTTCCGGCCACCCGATGATCGAGCATTTCAAGTTTTTGAAAAGCCATACCCGCGTCACGCCGAAAATGACGATCCCGGCGCCCTCAACTTTCCATTTCCGCCAGGGCCGCGCCGCCGTCAGCGAAGAAATTTATCCCACGCTCGATCCGTTCTTCGACGATCTCGCCGCCGCCTACCGCGCGGCGATCCGCGCCTTCTACGACGCCGGCTGCCGTTACCTGCAGCTCGACGACACCGCCTGGTCGATGGTGTGCGATCCGAACGAACGCGCGCAATCGAAGACGCGCGGCGACGATCCGGATGCGCTGCCGCGGATCTACGCGCGGCTGACCAATGCCGCGCTTGAAGCCAAGCCGGCCGACATGGCGATCACCATGCATTCATGCCGCGGCAATTTCCGCTCCACCTTCATCGCCTCGGGCGGCTACGAGTTCGTCGCCGCCGAGCTTCTTGGCCATACCAACTTCGACGGCTATTTTCTCGAATACGACACCGATCGCGCCGGCGGCTTCGAGCCGTTGCGTTTCTTCCCGAGAGGCAACAAGCAGCTCGTGCTCGGTCTCGTCACTACGAAATCAGGCACTTTGGAAAAGAAAGACGACATCAAGCGCCGAATCGACGAGGCCACCAAATATGTCGCGCTCGACCAGCTCTGCCTGTCGCCGCAATGCGGCTTCGCCTCGACCGAGGAAGGCAACGTCTTGGCCGAGGACGAGCAATGGGCGAAGCTGCGCATGATCGTGGAATTGGCGGACGAGGTGTGGGGGCGATAGCTGCCAGACCTGTCATCGTCTGCCTGCGCGGGCCATGACACAGAAATAAGGTGCTCAACCCATGCAACGAACCAAACCGGCGTTCCGCGCCGATCACGTCGGCAGCCTGTTGCGCACCTCCGCCCTGAAGGAAGCGCGAGAGCAGCACAAACGCGGCGAGATTTCCGCAGCAGTGCTCGAAGAGGTCGAGGATCGCGAAATCGAGCAGGTCGTCCGCAAGCAGGAGGAAGTCGGGCTCAAATCGATCACCGACGGCGACTATCGGCGGATTTCCTGGAATTACGACTTCCTCGAAAATCTCGACAACGTCGAATCCTATTTCGGCGAGCGCAAGATCAAATTTGCCGCGAACGGCCCGCAGCCGCGGCCAATTCTTTTGCGCGTCATCGGCAAGCTCGGCGGCTACAAGCCGCACCCGATGATCGAGCATTTCAAATTCCTCAAGGCGCATACCAGGCAGACGCCGAAGCTGACAATTCCATCGCCGTCCTCGCTGCATTTCCGCTACGGTCGCGATGCCGTGCCGGAATCGATCTATCCGTCGATGGGCGATTTTTACCGCGACCTCGGCGAAACCTATCGCAAGGTGGTGCGCGCTTTTGCCGACGCCGGCTGCCGCTACCTGCAGTTCGACGAGGTGAACCTCGCCTATCTGTGCGACCCGGCGCTGCGCCAGGTGATCGCCGACCGCGGCGAAGACCCGGCCGCTTTGGCGGCGATCTATGCCGCCATGCTCAACGCCGCGATCGCCGACATTCCGCCCGACTTGACCGTCGCCATGCATCTGTGCCGCGGCAATTTCCGCTCGAGCTTCGTCGCTTCGGGCGGCTACGAGCCGGTCGCCGAACTGCTGTTCAACACGATCAACATGCACGCCTATTTCATGGAATACGATAGCGAGCGCGCCGGCGGCTTCGAGCCGCTGCGCTTCGTGCCGAAGGACAAGACCGTGGTGCTCGGTCTCGTCACCACCAAATCGGGTGTGCTGGAAAACAAGGACGACATCAAGCGCCGCATCGATGCGGCGGCAAAGTTCGTCCCGCTGGACCGGCTCTGCCTATCGCCGCAATGCGGCTTCGCCTCGACCGAGGAGGGCAACGTGTTGGCCGAGGAGGAGCAATGGGCGAAGCTTAAGATGATCGTGGAGATTGCCGACGAGGTGTGGGGGCGAATAAGCTGATTGTAGTCAAAGTTTCCCGGATGGGGCGCAGCGTGAAACGGTGCGCCGCCGATCCGGGATCGTCGCGAACTCGGCGCTTGCGACGGTCCCGGTTCTGCGGCGCATCACGCAGCTTTGCTGCGTGCTGCGCCGCGCCCGGGACACCAGCCGTATGCGATGCCCAGGACACAGGAGTGCTACAATGCAGCGAACCAAACCGCCATTCCGCGCCGATCATGTCGGCAGCCTGTTGCGGCCCGCCGCGCTGAAGGCGGCGCGCGAGCGGCGCACCAAGGGTGAGATCACAGCGGCCGAGCTGAAGGCGGTCGAAGACCGCGAGATCGAGAACGCCATCTGCAAGCAGGAGGAGGTCGGCCTGCAATCGATCACCGACGGCGAGTTCCGCCGCTCCTGGTGGCATCTCGACTTCCTCTGGGGGCTCGACGGGGTCGAAAAGCACGTCATGGACTCAGGCATCGCCTTTGCCGCGGTGACGACGCGCAACGAGGGCATCAAGGTCACCGGCAAGCTCGGCTTCTCCGGCCATCCGATGCTCGAACATTTCAAATTCCTCGAAGCCCACACGACACGCGCGCCGAAAATGACCATTCCGGCCCCGTCGGCGCTGTACGGCCGCCCGATCGGAACGCCGATCGACAAATCGGTCTATCCGAGGCTCGACAATTTTTTCGACGATCTCGGCCAGGCCTACAAAAAGGCAGTGCGCGCCTTCGCCGACGCCGGCTGCCGCTACCTGCAGCTCGATGAAGTTTTCATCGCCATGCTGTGCGATCCGAAATACCGCCAGCAGATGAAGGAACGCGGCGACGATCCCGAGGCGCTCGGCCCGCTCTATGGCGATCTCATCAACACCGCGATCTCCGACATCCCGTCCGACATGATTGTGACCATGCATCTGTGCCGCGGCAACTACAAATCGACCTTCATGGGCACCGGCGGATACGAGGCCGAGCAGGAGGTGCTGTTCGACAAGATCAAGGTGCACGGCTATTTCATGGAATACGACAGCGCCCGCGCCGGCGGTTTCGAGCCGCTTGCGCATCTGCAGAAAGGCCGCCTCGCGGTGCTTGGGCTGGTGACGACGAAAACCGGCATGCTTGAATCGAAAGACGCCATCAAGCGTCGTATCGACGAGGCTGCCAAATTCACCGATCTCGACCGGCTCTGCCTGTCGCCGCAATGCGGCTTCGCCTCGACCGAGGAAGGCAATACGCTTGCGGAAGAGGAACAATGGGCGAAGCTGAGAATGATCGTCGAGGTCGCGCGCGAGGTGTGGGGCGATTAGCTACCCTGACCTCGTCATGGCCGGGCTTGTCCCGGCCATCCACGTCTTTAATGTGCGGACCGGAGGACGTGGATGCCCGGCACGAGGCCGGGCATGACGACTGATAATTGCTGAGAGGCTTACCCATGCCAAACATCGTCTCCGGCAAGGTCGCAATCGTCACCGGCGCCGGACGCGGCATCGGGCGCGGCGTTGCGTTGCTGCTCGCGGCCGAGGGCGCGCGCGTCGTGGTCTGCGACATCGGCGCGAGCCTGGACGGCGCCGGGGCCGATACCGGACCCGCGTATGAGGTCGTGGCCGAGATCAAGAAATCAGGCGGCGAGGCCATCGCCTCGACGCTCTCGATCAGCGAGCCGGGCAATGCCGAGAAAATCGTGCAAGCGGCGCTCGACGCGTTCGGCCGCGTCGACATCCTGGTCAACAATGCCGGCATCCTGCGCGACCGCATCTTTCACCGCATGAGCTGGTCGGACTGGTCGGATGTGATCGCCGTGCATCTTCACGGCAGCTTCGCCATGAGCCGCGCCTGCGCCGCGCATTTCCGCGAGCAGAATTCCGGCAGCTATCTGCACATGACCTCGACCTCGGGCCTCGTCGGCAATTTCGGCCAGGCCAATTACATGGCGGCGAAGATGGGCATCGTCGGGCTGTCGCGCGGCATCGCGCTCGACATGGCGCGCTTTCATGTGCGCTCGAACTGCGTCGCGCCGTTTGCCTTCACCCGCATGATCGATTCGATTCCCGCAGAGACCGAGGCCGAAAAGGCCCGGGTGACGCGCTTCCGCGAGATGACGCCGGAGAAGATCGCGCCGCTTTTGGTCTATCTAGCCTCCGACCGCGCCGACGGCATTTCCGGGCAGATCTTCTCGGTGCGCAACAACGAAATCTATCTGTTCAGCCAGAACCGCCCGATCCGCACGCTGCATCGCTCCGATGGCTGGACGCCGGAAAAGCTCGACCAACAACTCAAGGGCGCCTTTGCCTCCTCCTTCACGCCGCTGGAGCGCTCAAGCAACGTCTTCTCGTGGGATCCGGTTTAGCACTTGTCATGCCCCGCGCAGGCGGGGCATCCAGTAATCACGGATGCCGTCGCAAAATTCGGACGTAAGTGATTACTGGATCGTCCGCCTGCGCGGACGATGACGTCGAAAGGTAAGACAATGACCATCGTCTACGACAAGCTGATTGCGACCGAAATCCCGCCGGCCGCGCAAAGCTACGGCCCGAAGGACTGCATGCTTTACGCGCTTGGCATCGGGCTTGGCCATGACCCGATGAACGAGGACGAACTGCCCTTCGTCTATGAGAAGAATCTGAAAGTGCTGCCGACCATGGGCGCGATCCTCGGCCATCCCGGCTTCTGGATTCGCGAGCGCGACACCGGCATCGACTGGGTGCGGATCGTCAACGGCGAGCAGGGCGTCACGCTGCATCGGCCGCTCAAGGGCCAGAACAGTGTCATCGGCCGCCAGCGCATCGTCGAGGTGATCGACAAGGGCGCCGGCAAAGGCGCGCTCGTTCTCACCGAACGCAAGGTGACCGAGAAGGCGACCGGCGCGCCCATCGCAACGGTGACGCAGACCACGTTCTGCCGCGCCGATGGCGGCTTCGGCGGCCCGCCTCGGCAGGCGCCGGAGCCGCATCCGATCCCCTCGCGCGCGCCGGACGCGGTGTGCGATCTCGAGACGCGGCCGGAGGCGGCGCTGATCTATCGCCTTTCCGGCGACCGCAATCCGCTGCATTGCGAGCCCGCCGTGGCCAAACAGGCCGGCTATCCGCGCCCGATCATGCACGGGCTCGGCAATTTCGGCATCGCCGGCCATGCCGTGCTGAAAACCATGTGCGGCTACGATCCGCAAAAACTCGTCGCCTTTGCCTGCCGCTTCACCGCGCCGGTATTTCCCGGCGAGACGTTGCGGACCGAAATGTGGCGCGACGGCAATGTGGTCAGCTTCCGCGTTCGCGTCGTCGGACGCGACGCCGTCGCCGTCAACAACGGCCGCGCCGAGGTCGGACCGTGACCGAAAGCGCCGACCTTGCGCCGATCCGCGAGGCGGTGCGGGCGTTGTGCGCCGATTTTCCCGGCGAATACTGGCGCGCGCTCGACCGCGAGCGCGCCTACCCCGAAGAATTCGTCGCTGCCCTGACCAAGGCCGGATTTCTCGCCGCCTTGATCCCGGAGGAATACGGCGGCAGCGGCCTCACCATGAGCGCCGCCGTCGCGATCATGGAACAGATACAAGCGTCCGGCTGCAACGGCGCCGCCTGCCACGCGCAGATGTACACGATGGGCACGCTCTTGCGCCATGGCAGCGCCGAACAGAAGGCGCGTTATTTGCCCGAGATCGCGCGCGGAAATTTGCGGCTGCAGGCGTTCGGCGTCACCGAGCCGACCTCCGGGACCGACACGCTTGCTCTGCGCACCAGCGCGGTTCGCGACGGCAACAACGGCTACGTCATCAACGGCCAGAAGATTTGGACCTCCCGGGCCGAGCATTCCGATCTCATGTTGTTGCTCGCGCGCACCAGCCCGCGGCCGCCAGCGCAGTCGGGGGCATCGCGTACCGCGGGTCTCTCGGTCTTTCTAATCGACATGCGCGAGGTCAAAGGCAAGGGCCTGAGCATTCGGCCGATCCGCACCATGATAAATCATGCGACCACCGAAGTCTTCCTTGAAAACATGCGCGTGCCGGCAGCGAGCCTCATCGGCGAGGAAGGCGAGGGTTTTCGCTATATCCTCTCCGGCATGAACGCCGAGCGGATTCTGATCGGCGCCGAGTGCATCGGCGATGCCAAGTGGTTCATCGACAAGGCCGCTGCCTATGCGGGCGAGCGCACGGTGTTCGGCCGGCCGATCGGGCAGAACCAGGGAGTGCAGTTTCCCATCGCGCGGGCCTATATGGCGATGCGCGCCGCCGAACTGATGGTGCATGAAGCGGCCAATCTCTACGAAGCCGGCGAGGAATGCGGCGCGGAAGCGAACATGGCCAAGCAGCTGGCCGCCGAAGCCTCCTGGGCCGCTGCCGACATGTGCCTGCAGACCCATGGCGGCTTCGGCTTTGCCGAGGAATTCGATATCGAGCGCAAATTCCGCGAGACCCGGCTCTATACCGTGGCGCCGATCTCGACCAACCTGGTTCTGTCCTACCTCGCCGAGCATGTGCTGGGGCTGCCGAGGTCGTATTAAGATGCTGTGTCCCGGATGTGGCGCAGCGCGCAGCGGTGCGCCGCTGATCCGGGACCTTCACGGTCTGTAGCGATCCCGGGTCTGCAGCGCACCACTTCGTGCTGCGCTGCGCCCGGGAAACGGGAATCCTTCATGACTCTTCCCCTCTCCGGTCTCCTCGTCGTCTCGCTCGAACAGGCGGTTGCCGCGCCAATGTGCGCCTGCCGGCTTGCGGATGCCGGCGCTCGCGTCATCAAAATCGAGCGGCCGGAGGGCGATTTTGCCCGTGGCTACGACAATCTCGTGCACGGCGAGTGCAGTTATTTCGTTTGGCTCAACCGCGGCAAGGAATCGGTCGTGCTTGATCTCGGAGCCGACGACGACAAGGCGCTGCTCGCCGCCATGATCGCGCGCGCCGACGTGTTTGTTCAGAACCTCAAACCCGGCTCGGTGGCGAAACTGGGCTTCGCCATCCCGGAACTGCGCCGCAGGCACCCGCGCCTGATTTGTTGTTCGATCACCGGCTACGGCGACAGCGGACCCTACGCCAACCGCAAGGCCTATGACATGCTGATCCAGGCCGATTCCGGCCTCGCCTCGATCACCGGCACGACCGATCCCGCGCGTGTCGGCGTTTCGGTGTGCGATATCGCCTCCGGCATGAACGCGTATGAAGCCATTCTGGAAGCCTTGATCGCACGGCAAAAGACCGGCGAGGGCGCCGAACTTTCGATCTCGATGTTCGACGCCATGGCCGATTGGATGACGGTGCCGCTGTTGCAGCAGGAAGCCGGTTCGCCGCCGCGCCGCATCGGCCTCGCCCACACCTCGATCTCGCCCTACGGCGCGTTCCGCAGCCGCGACGGCATCGACATCCTGATCTCGATCCAGAGCGATCGCGAATGGCGGGTGCTGGCGGCGCAGGTTCTCGGCGATGCTGTGCTTGCGGCCGATGCGGCCTTCGCCACCAATGTAGAACGCGTCAAGCGCCGCGCCGAAACCGACGGCCGCGTCGCCGCCACCTTCGGCGCGCTCGATGCCGACGCGCTGGAGCAGAAACTCGCCGCCGCCGACATCGCGTTTGCCCGCGTCAACACGCCGGCCGACCTTGCCCATCATCCGCACCTGCGCCGCATTACCGTGGGCACGCCGAGCGGTCCGGTCTCCTATCCGGCGCCGGCCGAGCAGCACGCTGCATCGACGCGGCATTACGGGCCGGTGCCGGCGCTCGGCGAGCAGACCGAGAGGGTGCGGAAAGAATTTTCAGTTGTAGCGCGTTGACAGAACTTACCCTCCTCCTTGTGGGGAGGTTAGGGTGGGTCGAGAGGCGAGACGAGAGCTCTGATGATTGAGCTCGGCGCGACGGCCCCACCCCTACCCCTCCCCACAAGGGGGAAAAGAGGAGGAAGTTCATGGATATCGGCTTTATCGGTCTCGGCAATATGGGCTCGCACATGGCGCGGCGGCTGGTCGAGGCCGGGCATACGGTCACGGTCTATGACACGCGCCAGGAGGCGATTGGCAACATTGCCGCGCTCGGCGGCATCGCGGCGCGCTCGCCGCGGGAGGTTGCCGACGCTGCCGAGACGGTGATGGTGAGCCTGCCGACCCCCGACATCGTGCTCAAAGTGGCGACCGGGCCGGACGGCGTGATCGAGGGCAAAAAGGTGCGCCGTTTCGTCGATCTGTCGACCACGGGCTCGGTGATGGCGCAGCGCATTTTCAAGCTGCTTGCAGCAAAGAATGTCGTGCAGATCGATGCGCCGGTCTCAGGCGGGGTGCGCGGCGCCGAAAAAGGCACGGTCGCGGTGATGGCATCGGGGCCGCGCGCCGATGTTGAAGCGGTCGAGCCGGCGCTCAGAGTGATCGGCAAGTTCTTCTATATCGGCGAGCGGCCCGGCTCCGGACAGACGATGAAGCTGTGCAACAACGTGCTCTCTGCTGCCGCCACGGTGGCGACCTCCGAATCGTTCGTGACCGGCGTCAAGGCCGGCCTCGATCCGCGTGTCATGGTCGATGTGATTAATGCCAGTTCCGGACGCAGCACCGCGACGGAGCAGAAGTTTCCGGAAGTGGTCATCCCACGCACCTTCAATCAAGGCTTTACCGCAGGCCTGATGCTCAAAGACGTCAATTTGTTCATCTCGGAGGCGAAAGCGCTCGGCGTGCCGGTGCAGACGATCGAAGCGGTTGCCGCGTTACTCCAGCTTACCTGCGACGAACTCGGATCGGGGAGCGACATTACCGAGGTCATCAAGCCGATCGAAAAACGCGCCGGCGTGGAGGTGCGGGCGCCGCAATCGTGATAAGGCTGCGGCATTTCGGCAATCACGCGCTGTCCGCTCCCCGCCATGAGCACGCCCAAACTCGCCGACTTCCGCCGCATCGTCGTCAAGGTCGGCTCCTCGCTCCTTGTCGACTCGGAGGCGGGCAAATTGAAAGAGCCCTGGCTCGCTTCGCTGGTCGCTGACCTCGCGGCGCTGCGTGGTGACGGCGGGATTTTGCGCGATATCCTGGTGGTTTCTTCCGGCGCCATCGCGCTCGGCAGAGCCGTGCTCAAGCTGGCGCCGGGCCCACTCAAGCTTGAGGACAGCCAGGCTGCAGCGGCGGTCGGACAGATTGCGCTCGCCCGCACCTGGACCGAGGCGCTGGCGCGGCACGGCATGACCGCCGGGCAGGTGTTGGTGACGCTCGGCGACACCGAAGAACGGCGGCGCTACCTCAATGCGCGCTCGACCATCGACAAGCTCCTGGAATGGCGGGCGGTCCCGGTCATCAACGAAAACGACACGGTGGCGACCACCGAAATCCGCTACGGCGACAATGATCGTCTCGCCGCGCGCGTCGCCACCATGGTCAGCGCCGACCTCGTTGTCCTGCTGTCGGATGTCGATGGCCTTTACGATGCGCCGCCGGGCACTGCGGTGGCGGCGAGGCACATACCGCTCGTCGACCGGGTCACACCCGCCATCGAGGCTATGGCCGGCGCCGCAGGCTCGGAACTGTCGCGCGGGGGCATGCAGACCAAGATCGAGGCGGCGAAGATCGTGACCGGGGCCGGCACCCACCTGATTATCGCCTCGGGGCGCCTCGACAATCCGCTGCGCGCGATCGGCGAGGGGGCTCGTTGTACCTGGTTTCTGGCCTCGGGCAACCCGGTCACCGCGCGTAAGAAATGGATCGCCGGCTCGCTCGAACCCAAGGGTACGCTTACGATCGATGCCGGTGCCGCAGCGGCGCTGCGCCGCGGCAACAGTCTGTTGCCGGTCGGGGTCGTCCGGGTCGAAGGCGGCTTCGCGCGCGGCGATGCCGTCATCATCCGCGGTCCCGATGGAACGGAAATCGGCCGCGGTCTGTGCGCCTATGACGCCGAGGACGCGCAAAAAATCAAAGGTCGCTCGTCAGCCGATATTGCCTCGTTGCTCGGCTTCAGCGGCCGGGCCGAAATGATCCATCGCGACGATCTGGTTGTCGGCCGCGAATAGAGCGCGCGGCAGCGCGGTCGATTTCGGCCTTGCGCAATGACGGACGCGGCGCGGAGCTATTCGCTGCAGCTCACAGGAGAACCCCGGCGGCTGACGCTGCCGGGGTTCGACGCCGGGCGAATGAGGGTGAGGGGCTGGGGGGCTTCGCCCGGCGCCTGGCATATTAACGTCGGCCTGATCGGGTGGTTCCGCCTCGGGCTGTAGATTTTTTCTGGCTTGCGGGGGATTTCTTCGGCCGCCGTGCCGGGGAGCTCGCAATCCGGCCCCGACGGCGAGGCCGCCGCCGGGCCAGCATCCTGGCCGAAATGGCCCGTGCGGCATCGCTCGCCGGAAACTCGAATCGTCGTCCATTGGGCAACACAATGTAGCGTGACAAAACGTGGAGTTGCCCGACTTCGCTCAGGCGGCCCTCGACCACGTAGGTAGATCCGACCGGGAAGCGCTTCGGCAGGCTGTTCAAATGATGATCTCTCGCTTGCCGCATGGCACCCTCCGCGTCAACAATTCCAAAGCGCAACGTGTGTCCTCGCACGCGGTTCCCACAACATTGCGACAGATCAATTGTGCCGGTGAATTGCTGTGGATTGGTGCGGATAACTTTACCTTACGGGTCGCCTCGCCGGACCTCGCCAAACGTGATAGGAACCGCCGAATGCCAGTTGGATCAATGCCATGAACGCCCCGCTCAAGGCCGTCGAGAAGCCCGGCACGCTTGCAGCTACGATGCGGACGATCGGCCGCGAGGCGCGCGCGGCGGCTCATGGGGTCGCGCTCGCTCCCGCCGCGCAGAAGAACAGGGCGCTGGCTGCGATGGCGCGTGCCATCCGCGCTTCCTGCGCCGCCATCCTTGCGGCGAATGCCCAGGATGTAGCGGAGGCGAAATCGACCGGTGCCAGCCCCGCTTTTCTCGACCGGCTGTCGCTCAACGCCGCTGGCGTCGAGGCGATGGCGTCGGGCGTTGACGTCATCCGCAAACTCAAGGATCCGATCGGCAGCATCATGGCATCGTGGCGGCGGCCGAACGGCATGCGCATCCAGCGCGTGCGGGTGCCGCTTGGGGTCGTCGGCGTGATCTATGAAAGCCGGCCCAACGTCACCGCGGATGCCGGCGCGCTCTGCCTCAAGGCCGGCAATGCTGCGATCCTGCGCTGCGGTTCCGAAAGCTTCCATTCAGCGCGAGCGATCCATGCCGCCCTTGAGGCGGGCCTGATCGAAGCCGGGTTGCCCGCCGCGGCCATTGCGCTCGTGCCGACGCGCGAGCGCGAGGCCGTGGGTATGATGCTCGCCGGCCTCGATGGCGCGATCGATGTTCTCGTTCCACGCGGCGGCAAGAGTTTAGTCGGCCGGGTGCAGACCGAGGCGCGCGTGCCGGTCTTCGCCCATCTCGAGGGCGTCTGCCATGTCTATGTCGACGGCAGGGCCAAGCTTTCGATGGCCAAGGCCATCGTGCTCAACGCCAAAATGCGGCGCACGGGCGTATGCGGAGCGGCCGAGACCTTGCTGGTTGACCGCGCCGGCGCCGCGAAACTCCTGAAACCGCTGATCGTGATGCTGATCGACGCCGGTTGCGAGATTTCGCGGCGATGCCGCCGCGCAGGCCGTCGACCGTCGCGTCAAGCCGGCGAGCGAAGCCGATTGGAGCACCGAATATCTCGACGCCATCATCACCGCCGGCCTGGTTGACGGCGTCGATGCCGCCATCGCTCATATTGAGCGCTATGGCTCCCATCACACCGATGCGATCGTTACCGAGGACAGGAAAGCCGCGGAGAAATTCCTGCGCGAAGTGGATTCGGCGATCGTGCTGCACAATGCATCGACGCAGTTTGCCGATGGCGGCGAATTCGGCTTCGGCGCCGAGATCGGGATCGCCACCGGCCGGCTGCATGCGCGCGGTCCGGTCGGGGTCGAGCAGCTCACCAGTTTCAAATACTGCATACGCGGCAGCGGACAAACGCGGCCGTGAGATTTCGTCGGCTTCCCCGCCTTTGGGGCGAGCCGAGGCCGGCGGGCGATGCGCGGGGGAGGGGTCGTTCTCACGGTCATGAGTCGGGAATCGTCTGCCGCACGCTCGGCTGGCCGGTCCCTTTCCACTCCCGCAAGCGGAGCGGCGAAAGGGACGGATGGCCGGGCTGGGATCGTCCTGCCGCCCTGCGCGCGCGGCATGCGCATCGGACTGTTTGGTGGGACATTCGATCCCGCTCACGCGGCGCACCGCGCGGCGTGTCTATTGGCATTGCGCCGGCTCGGTCTTGACCGGGTATGGTGGCTCGTTACTCCGGGCAATCCGCTCAAAGATACGAGGGGGCTCTCGGAGCTTGCCGAGCGCGTCGCCGCCGCACGGGCGCTGGCGCATCATCCGCTGATCGACGTCAGTGATTTCGAGGCCAAGCTTGGCACGCATTATACTTACGAGACAATAGCGTATCTGGTGCGGCGCTGCCCGGGCGCGCACTTCGTCTGGATCATGGGCGCCGACAATCTACGCAGTTTCCATCGCTGGCAGCGTTGGCGCGACATCGCCGAGCTTGTGCCGATCGCGGTGGTCGATCGGCTCGGGCCAAGCCTCTATGCGACGGCAGGCGTGGCGGCTCAGGCATTGGCCCGTTTCCGGGTGCCTGAAACTGCGGCGCGCGTGCTGCCGGAACGAAAGCCGCCGGCCTGGATTTACCTCCATGGCCTCAAATCGCCGCTATCCTCGACCGCTTTGCGTGCCGCGCGGTCGTGCGAAGGCGGTTGAATCCATTAACCGGGCGTGCCTATCTTTAGAGGGGCCTGGACCCGCTGTCCCGGGCTGTCATGGAGCGATCAGAAAAATCAGTCAAAATCCGCAGTCGCAAAGACTCGGAACGGAAAGACTAGGAGCGAAAGGATCCACAACCCTGTCCACAGTTTTGATCTCTCGGGCCGATCGTCGCGAGCCCGAACCGGTCTCCCGAATGCGTCTTGACGCTGAGGGGATCCTCAACGTGGTCCTAACGCGCCTCGACGATATGAAGGCCGAGGACACCGTCACCATCGATTTGCGAGATAAATCTACGCTCGGCGATTACATGGTCGTGTCGTCGGGCCGGTCGCAGCGCCACGTCGGATCAGTCGCCGACAGGGTCGTCGAGGACTTGCGCAAAGCCGGCGTGATCGCGCGCGTCGAGGGCACGCCGCATTGCGATTGGGTTCTCATCGACGCGGGGGACGTCATCGTCCACGTGTTGCGGCCCGAAGTGCGCGACTTCTACAATCTCGAAGGGATGTGGATGTCCGGCCGGTCCGCGCGACGCGCGAGTTGATCGCTACCGGCGCCGAGCGCCGCGGTAGCCGGCCGAGCCGCCGGGCACGGTCGTTTCTGCTTCGATTTGCAGCGATCCGGCTGTGCCGCCCTCGTGCTCCTCGCTGCGCCGCGCCTGAAAGCGCCGGTCGGAAGAGGGCTGACCATGCGTCTCATCATCACCGCCATTGGCCGCCTCAAGCAAGGACCGGAGCGCGAGCTTGCCGCGATGTATCAAAAACGCGCAGAGGCGACGGGGCGGGCCCTCGGACTGCGCCAGATCGAGATCATCGAAATCCGCGAAAGCCGCGCGCAGGACCCCGAGCGGCGGCGCATCGAGGAGTCGATCGCCATCGCCAACGTCATCCCGGAGCGGGCCACACTGGTTCTGCTCGATGGACGGGGCGACAATCTCGACAGCGCAGCTTTTGCCGAACTGTTGCGGCGATGGCGCGAGGAAGACCGCCCCGCGGTCTGTTTCGTCATCGGCGGCGCCGATGGGCTGGCGGAGAGCCTGCGCGGTCGCGCCGCTCTCAAGCTTGCCTTCGGCACCGCGACTTGGCCGCATCAACTGATCCGCATCATGTTGCTCGAGCAGGTCTATCGTGCGGCCAGCATCCTCGCCGGCCATCCCTATCATCGGGCGTGATCGCCCTTAATTCTTCTTAATCTCACTTCACTGCATTGTGACGGACAGGGCAGGAGCGGCGTCTTATTCCGGTCTCAACTTGCCCCCTTGCTCTTGCTCTTGGCTTCGTGAGGCTCGCGTCTATCGTGAACGGCATGATTCCCCGACGGTCGCGCCCAACCGATCCGCGGCGGGTGCTTGGCTCGGCCCTGGCTCTCGCGCTGCCGTTTGGAGCCAATTTCGCCGCGCTGGCGCAGTCGCCGGCTGCCCAGGCGCCGAGCCAGCTGCCGAGCCAAGTGCCGAGCCAAGTGCCGAGCCAAGTGCCGAGCCAAGTGCCGAGCCAAGTGCCGAGCCAAGTGCCGATGCCGGCGGCGAGGGCCGCACCGGCCGTGACTTCGCCGGCCGACGCACTCAGCCGGCACGATCAAGCGCTTAACGCCGCCCAGACCAAACAGCGCGCGTCCGCCGACAGCCAAATCAAGCTCCAGGTGCAGATCGAGGCCCTTGGCGAGGATCGGCGCGCTCTCGCCCAGCAGCTTATCGCATCAGCCGCCGGCGTCCGCGATGTTGAGGCCAAGATCGATGCCACGCAAGCGCGGCTGAACTCGCTCGACGATCGGGCTGCGGTCTTTCAAAAATCGCTCGACGAACGCCGCGACGTCATCATCGAGATCCTGGCCGCCTTGCAGCGCGTCGGCCGGCAGCCGCCGCCGGCACTGTTGGTGCGGCCCGAGGATGCGCTGGAGGCATTGCGTACCGCGATCGCGCTCGGCGCCGTGGTTCCGAACATGCGGGCTGAGGCGGCCGCGATCGCCGGCGACCTCGCCGATCTGTCGCGCGTGCGCAAGGATATTGCCGCCAAGCACAAGGAACTGTCGCAGAACCTCGATCAACTCGCCCGCGAGCAGTTGCGCCTCAACATGCTGATCGACGAGCGCCAGAAGAAGCAGGCGAGCGCCGAGCAGGCGCTGCAAGCCGAGCAGGAGCGCGCTGTGGACCTGGCGCGCCGGGTCGACAATCTCAAGGACTTGATCGCCAAGCTGGAACAGGGCGTCGACAGCACAACGCGCGCGTCACGCGACGGCGCCCGCGCTATCGAGAGCGACGCAACTCGCCCGGAACTTGCGGCGCTCGGCGATCCGAGGCGCCTGACCCCCGCAATCGCCTTCGCCGACACTCGCGGCCATCTGCGGCTGCCTGTCAACGGCGTGCCAGTTCGCGTGTTTGGCCAGCCCGACGGTGCTGGCGGAACGCAAAAGGGAATCTCGATCGCGACCAGTGCGGCCGCCGAAATAACATCGCCCTGCGACGGCTGGGTTGTTTACGCCGGGCCGTTTCGCAGCTATGGGCAAGTCTTGATCCTCAATGCAGGCGGCGGCTATCATGTCCTGCTGGCGGGAATGCAGCGGATATCGGTCGATCTCGGCCAGTTCGTCCTGACCGGTGAGCCGGTAGCGGTCATGGGCGGCGGCGCGCAACTCCCTGCGGCCGTCGTCACCGGGTCGAAGAAACCTGTACTCTATGTGGAGTTCCGCAAAGACGGCACTCCCATTGACCCCAGCCCTTGGTGGGCGACAAACGAAAGCGAAAAGGTTCGCGGATGATGCGCAAGACCTCTCTGATCTTCCTCGGTGCGTTGGCCGGAGCCGCGGTGACGCTGCTGGCCGTCCAGCCCCATGGCGCCCTGATCGGCTCCGCCGCGAAAGCGGCTTCGTCGGACACCTACCGGGAGCTCAACCTGTTCGGCGACGTGTTCGAACGTGTCCGCGCCGATTACGTCGATAAGCCGGACGATAAGAAGCTTATCGAATCGGCCATCAACGGCATGCTGACGGGGCTCGATCCGCATTCGAACTATATGGATCCAAAGAGCTTCCAGGACATGCAGGTGCAGACCCGCGGCGAGTTCGGCGGTCTCGGCATCGAGGTCACGATGGAGGACGGCCTGGTGAAGGTCGTCGCGCCGATCGACGAGACGCCGGCAGCGAAAGCTGGCGTCCTGGCGAACGATGTCATTACGGCGCTTGATGACGAGTCGGTGCAGGGCATGACGCTGAACCAGGCCGTCGACAAGATGCGCGGTCCGGTCAATACCAAGATCAAGCTGACCATCATGCGCAAGGGCGTCGACAAACCGATCAACGTCACCATCACTCGCGACGTCATTCGCGTGAAATCGGTGCGCTGGCATCCCGACGACAATGACGTCGGCTACATCCGCATTACGCAGTTCAACGAGCAGACGGCCGATGGCCTGAAGAACGCCATCACCGACCTCAAGAACAAGCTTGGGGCCGACAAGATCAAGGGCTACGTCCTCGATCTGCGCAACAACCCGGGCGGTCTGCTCGACCAGGCGATCTCGGTGGCTAACGACTTCCTCAATCACGGCGAGATCGTCTCGACACGCGGGCGCAATGCCGATGAGACGCAGCGCTTCGACGCGCGGACCGGCGGCGATTTGACCGGCGGCAAGCCGCTGATCGTGCTGATCAACGGCGGTTCGGCCTCGGCGTCGGAAATCGTCGCCGGCGCGCTGCAGGACCAAAAGCGGGCAACGCTCGTCGGCACGCGTTCGTTCGGCAAGGGTTCGGTGCAGACCATCATCCCGCTCGGGGCCGGCAACGGCGCCTTGCGGCTCACGACGGCGCGCTACTACACGCCGTCCGGCCGGTCTATCCAGGCCATGGGCATCACCCCCGAGATCCAGGTGCTGCAGGACGTGCCGGCCGATCTGAGGGGTGAGGCCGACACCAAGGGCGAAGCTTCACTGCCCGGCCACCTCAAAGCTCAAGGTGCCGAGAAGCTCGGTTCGCAGTCCTATGTGCCGCCGAACGAAAAGGACGACAAAGCGCTCAAAATGGCGCTCGACCTTCTGCGCGGCACGGCCAGCAACGCCGCTTTCCCGCCCAATCCGAAGGCCTCCGTGCCGAACTGAGCGAAGACTCCGCGAAAAGCAGCCGGGGCGGCTAACAGCCGCCCCGGTTTCGGCAATTGATCGCTTTCCTTGGGTTGACCGGCTCGGTCCGGCGCCGCTGCCATTGTCGCGGCGGCGCTTCCGCCATTCCCCGTCGTGGTAGAGTGCCCGGCATGATTCGCGGGCACATGATTCGCGAGGGGCCAGACGATGACGGCCGATGACCTGAGCACACCGCTTGGCCAGCGGCGCAAAAGGCATCGCAGCGCAGTCCGAGTTCCGATCCCTGCCGTCATTGCCGGAGCGCTTGCACTCTTCCTGGGCGCGTTCGTGGTGTGGGCGGTGGTCGCAGACGACCCGTTGGGCGGAGAGCCGATTGTGGTCGTGTCCGTCCATCTAAAGCCCGTGGCCGCCAATCCTGGCGGCTCGGCTCCCGCCGTTCCACAAGCCTCCGCGGCCGGCCCTCGCCGCTATGACGGCCCGGGAGCGACAGCGGCGGCGCCAAGCCAGGGCGCGGCGCCTGCCACAACGACCGTCAACATCATCAATGGCATGACTGGGGACCATCAGGTCGTCACCATTCCTGCACCCGGCGATCATGCGGCTGCGGTCCCCAGCGCTCCTATCGACCAGAAATTCGTCGAAATGACCCCGCAGGGCGCGATTCCGAAAATCGCGGCTGACGGGGTCCGGCCGGCCGACGCGTTCGCCCAGCCGGTCGAGCCGCTTCCAGGCCGGCCAGACGCCCCGCGAATCGCCATCATCGTCAGTGGGCTTGGGGTCAGCGCCAAGGTGACAGCCGAGGCGATCGACCGACTGCCAGGCGCTATCACGCTGGCCTTCATCCCTTACGGCAATGACGAGGCTTTGGCCACGCGCGCGCATCACGCCGGCCACGAAGTACTGCTCGAAGTGCCGATGCAGCCGTTCGATTATCCGGACAACGATTCCGGCCCGCAAACACTGCTCACCTCGCTGGCGCCGCAACAGAACATGCAGCGGCTGCATTGGGTGATGAGCCGTTTCCAAGGCTATGTCGGGCTTATCAATATGATGGGGGCGCGTTTTACGGCCTCTGAACCGGCTTTCGCCCCGGTGTTGAGCGAGGCCGCCAAGCGCGGCTTGATTTACGTCGATGACGGCTCGAACCCACGAAGCGTGGCCGGCCGCATCGCTGGCGCCGATAATCTGCCGTTTGCGAGGGCCGAGGTGGCCATCGATTCGGTTCCCACACCAGCCGAAATCGACCGCGCGCTCGGCCGTTTGGAAACGGTGGCGCGCGAGCATCGCACTGCAGTCGGAATTGCCGAAGCGCTTCCGGTTTCGATCTCGCACATCGCCAAATGGGCAAAGTCGGCGGCAAAGCGCGGCATCCTTCTGGTTCCGATCACCGCCGTGGTGAGGAAGGAGAAGCAGAGCTGAAGGCGGAAGTCAGTAACCAGAAACCAGAAATCGGACATCGAAAGAGTGAAGCACTTGACCGAGAAGCTCAGATCATCTGAATTCCGGTTTCCGACTTCTGACTTCCTATCCCCGACCCTCGATGAGCGCTTTCGAAGACCTGCCCTATCGTCCCTGCGTCGGCATCATGGTGCTCAACCGCGCCGGTCTTGCCTTTATCGGCCGCCGCCTCGACGGCCAAGAGCAAGTGGATATCAGCCATGCCTGGCAAATGCCGCAGGGCGGCATCGATGCCGGCGAGGAACCCTGGCCGGCCGCGTTGCGGGAGTTGCGCGAGGAGACCAACATCAGCTCGGTGGCGCGGCTCGGCGAGATCGACGACTGGCTCACATACGACATTCCGCGCGACATTGCCGGGCAAGCTTGGCAGGGCCAATATCGCGGCCAGACGCAGAAGTGGTTCGCGGTGCGCTTTACCGGCGCTGAAAGCGAAATCGACATCGACCATCCCGGCGGTCACGAGGCTGAGTTTTCCGGCTGGCGCTGGGAGCCGATGCAAAACCTCCCGGGTCTCGTCGTGCCGTTCAAACGCGCGGTGTATGAGCGGGTGGTCAAAGAGTTTGCCAAATACGCATGATCTGCGGCGCCGTCCTCCCGACGGGATTCTACGGAAGCTGTCGCGACCAGCCGCAGCCGTCAGTGTCCCGGCGGCGGAGCGGCCGAAAGTGCCGCCTGCAAGGTCTTGAGCTGTTCGAGCCGGCGCGAGAGCTTGTCGCGCACTTGCTCGTGTGCGGAGTCAGCGACGTCCTCTTCGGTTTCCTTGATCTCGACGGCGAGCACTGCCGTGTCGAAATCTTCGCGCGCCATGGCGCGGTCGGCGAGTACGGTCAACCCGGCCGGACTGACCTCGGCAAAGCCGCCGATGACGACGACCGGCTGCCGGGTTGTGCCGCTATAGATGGTCAGGATGCCTGGTCGCAACGCCGTCACCAGCGGCGCATGGCCGGGCAATATGCCGAGATCGCCCTCGGCGCCGGGCAGATCGACCTGATCGACGTCGCCCGAGAACAGCACGGTTTCCGGCGACACGAATTCGAAGTGAAGTGCGGGCATGCGCTTACCTGCTTCCTACGCCGCCTCGGCGGCGAGCTTCTTGCCCTTTTCCACCGCCTCCTCGATGGTGCCGACCATGTAGAAGGCTGCCTCCGGCAGGTGATCGTAGTTGCCCTCGCACAGGCCCTTGAAGCCGCGAATGGTGTCCTCGAGCTGCACGAAAACGCCCGGTGCGCCGGTGAATACTTCGGCGACGTGGAACGGCTGCGACAGGAAGCGTTCGATCTTGCGCGCGCGGGCGACCGTCAGCTTGTCTTCTTCGGACAATTCATCCATGCCGAGGATGGCGATGATGTCCTGCAGCGACTTGTAGCGTTGCAGAATCTGCTGCACGCGGCGGGCTATCGCATAATGTTCCTCACCGACGACCGACGCGGACAGCATGCGTGACGTTGAGTCGAGCGGGTCGACTGCCGGATAGATGCCCTTCTCGGCGATCGAGCGCGACAGCACGGTGGTCGCGTCGAGATGCGCAAACGAGGTCGCCGGCGCCGGATCGGTGAGGTCGTCGGCCGGCACATAGATCGCCTGCACCGAGGTGATCGAGCCTTTGGTGGTGGTGGTGATGCGCTCCTGCAATGCGCCCATGTCGGTTGCGAGCGTAGGCTGATAGCCGACCGCCGAGGGGATGCGGCCGAGCAGCGCCGACACCTCGGAGCCCGCCTGCGTGAAGCGGAAGATATTGTCGACGAAAAACAGCACGTCCTGGCCCTGGTCGCGGAAATATTCGGCAACCGTCAGTCCCGAGAGACCGACGCGGGCCCGGGCGCCCGGCGGCTCATTCATTTGGCCATAAACAAGCGCACACTTCGATCCTTCGACCGAACCCTTGTGCGGGTCCTTGTTGACGCCCGACTCGATCATCTCGTGATAGAGATCGTTGCCTTCGCGCGTGCGCTCGCCGACGCCGGCGAACACCGAATAGCCGCCATGGGCCTTGGCGATGTTGTTGATCAGCTCCATGATGATCACGGTCTTGCCGACGCCGGCGCCGCCGAACAGGCCGACCTTGCCGCCTTTGGCATAGGGCGCCAGCAAGTCGACGACCTTGATGCCGGTGACCAGGATCGCGGCTTCGGTCGACTGATCCGTATAGGCCGGCGCATTCTGGTGGATGGCGCGCGTCTCCTTGTGCGGCACCGGGCCCGCCTCATCGACCGGATCGCCGATCACGTTGATGATGCGGCCGAGCGTGCCGTCGCCGACCGGCACCGCGATCGGCTGGCCGGTGTCGGTCACTTCCTGGCCGCGCACCAGCCCTTCGCTCGAATCCATCGCCACCGAGCGCACCGTCGATTCGCCGAGATGCTGGGCGACTTCGAGCACCAGCCGGCGCCCCTGATTGGTGGTCTCCATGGCATTGAGAATCGCCGGCAGGTGATCCTCGAAATGCACGTCGACCACGGGACCGATGACTTGGGTAATGCGTCCGGCTTTGTTGGGCATTGATGGTCCTTAACTTCAGATCGATGGCGGATTGCGAGAGCGGGATTGATAATCGAACAAAAAGCGTGGGTGGCCTCGTATTTCACGCATGCGTCACTTCGAGATGCCGCTCGATGCGGTCGAGCCGCTGCTCCACGCGGTCAAATCGGCTGTTTTGCATCGCCACCTGGGCCTGAAAGTGGGCAAACTGCGACTGCAGGTGAGCTAAATTCATTTCCAGACCCGACATGCGAACTTTGAGATCACGCATTTCCTCGGCCACAATGTTGACGGCAGACTGCAAGCTTTCCTGGCCCCGCCGCAGGATGTGCAGTTGTTCCATAATGAGGTTGGTGGCTTCGTCCGCCATGTCTCTAATCTAGTCCCGCCTGCCTGCAAAATCCATATTGGGTCACAGCGCCTCGGCGCCGGAAATGATCTCGATCAGCTCCTTGGTGATCATCGCTTGGCGGGTGCGGTTGTAGGACAGCGTTTGCCGGCGAATCATGTCGCCGGCATTGCGGGTGGCGTTGTCCATCGCCGACATCTGCGCGCCGTAGAACGAGGCGGCATTCTCCAGGAGCGCCCGGAAAATCTGCACGGCGACGTTGCGAGGCAACAGCTCGTGCAGGATGTCCTCAGCCTCGGGTTCGAACTCGTAGACGGCGCCGCGCCCCCATTCTGACCTTTCCCCGCTTGCGGGGGAGGCAACGGCGGTGGTGTCGAACACCGCCGGAATGATCTGGTGCGCGGTCGGAATCTGCGCGATTACCGAACGGAACCGCGAAAAGAACAGCGTGCAGACGTCGAACTCGAAATTGTTGAACCGGGCGATGACCTTTTCCGCGATCATTTCGGCATGCCTGTGCTGGAGCGTACGTGCTGCGCGCAGGTCGATCAGTTCGACGATCTGCTTGCTGTAGGTCCGCCGCAACTGGTCGTAGCCCTTGCGGCCGACGCAGAAGAACTTGACCTCCTTGCCCTCGGCCATGAGCGCATTGGCGCGCTCGCGCGCGAGCCGCACGATCGTGGTGTTGAACGGCCCGCACAGCCCGCGTTCGGCGGTGCAGACCAAAAGCAGATGGGTGCGATCGCTGCCGGTGCCGCGCAGCAGCCGCGGCGCGGTTTCGAGGCTGCCGACGGAAGCGGCGATGTTGCCGAGCACCTTGTCCATGTGGGTCGCATAGGGCCGCGCCGCCTCGGCCGCCGCCTGGGCGCGGCGCAGTTTCGACGCCGCCACCATCTGCATGGCCTTGGTGATCTTCTGCGTCGCCTTGGTGGCGGCGATGCGGTTGCGAAGGTCTTTGAGGGAAGGCATCGGCCGTCGCCCTATGAGCTTAGTAACGCGCGCTCCCCTCCCCCTTGTGGGGAGGGGTTGGGGGTGGGGGTCGGGAGGTTGAAGCGCGTGCGTCTGCGCTGGTGCGCCGCCTCCCGACCCCCCTCCCTAACCCTCCCCCACAAGGGGAGAGGGAACAGGCTTCTGCGTGCGGCCAATTCGGTGCCCCCGTCTGTCACGCGAAAGTCTTGGCATAATTGTCGATCACGCCTTTGAGCTTGGCCGCTGTCGCGTCATCGAGGTCGCGCGAGTCGCGGATGGCGTTGAGAATCTCGGCGTGCTGGCCGCGCAGCAGTGCCAGCAGGCCGTCCTCGAAGGCGCGCACGCGCTCGACCGGCAGCGGGTCGAGATAGCCGTTGACGCCGGCATAAATGACGCAGACCTGCTCCTCCATCTTCAATGGCGAGAATTGCGGCTGCTTGAGCAGTTCGGTGAGCCGCGAGCCGCGATTGAGCAGGCGTTGCGTGGTGGCGTCGAGGTCGGAGCCGAACTGCGCGAATGCCGCCATCTCACGGTATTGCGCCAGTTCGCCCTTGATGCGGCCGGCGACCTTCTTCATCGCCCTGGTCTGCGCCGCCGAGCCGACCCGCGACACCGACAGGCCGACATTTACCGCCGGACGGATGCCCTGATAGAACAGATCGGTTTCCAGAAAGATCTGGCCGTCGGTGATGGAGATGACATTGGTCGGAATATAGGCCGACACGTCGTTGGCCTGGGTCTCGATCACCGGCAGCGCGGTCAGCGAGCCGGCCTTGTGCTCGTCGTTCATTTTCGCCGCGCGCTCAAGAAGCCGCGAATGCAGGTAGAACACGTCGCCGGGATAGGCTTCGCGCCCGGGCGGGCGGCGCAGCAAGAGCGACATCTGCCGGTAGGCGACGGCCTGTTTGGACAGGTCGTCATAGATGATTACCGCGTGCATGCCGTTGTCGCGGAAATATTCGCCCATGGCGCAGCCGGAGAACGGCGCCAAAAACTGCATCGGCGCCGGATCGGAAGCGGTCGCCGCGACGATGATCGAATAGTCGAGCGCGCCGTTCTCCTCCAAGACCTTGACGAATTGTGCGACCGTCGAGCGCTTCTGCCCGACTGCGACATAGACGCAATAAAGCTTGACCTTCTCGTCGCCGGTAGCGTTGAGCGGCTTCTGGTTCAAAATGGTGTCGAGCGCGATTGCAGTCTTGCCGGTCTGGCGGTCGCCGATGATCAATTCGCGCTGGCCGCGGCCGATCGGGATCAAGGCGTCGATGGCCTTCAACCCGGTCGCCATCGGCTCGTGCACCGATTTGCGCGGGATGATGCCGGGGGCCTTCACGTCGACGCGGGCGCGCGTGTCGGCCTTGATCGGACCCTTGCCGTCGATCGGATCGCCGAGCGCATCGACGACGCGGCCGAGCAAACCCTTGCCGACCGGAACCTCGACGATGGCGCGGGTGCGCTTGACGGTCTGGCCTTCGGCAATCTCGCGATCGGAGCCGAAGATGACGATGCCGACATTGTCGCTTTCGAGATTAAGCGCCATGCCTTTGGTGCCGCTCTCGAACTCGACCATCTCGCCGGACTGCACGTTATCGAGGCCGTAAACGTGGGCGATGCCGTCGCCGACCGAGAGCACCTGGCCGACCTCGGAGACTTCGGCCTCCTGGCCGAAATTCTTGATCTGCTCTTTGAGAATGGCGGAAATTTCCGCAGCGCGGATATCCATTATCGGGCCTCTTTCATCGCGTGCCTGATGGCATTGAGTTTGGTGCGCAACGAGGTATCGACCATCCGGCTGCCGAGCTTGACCACGAGCCCGCCAATTATGGCGGGGTCGACTTTGATGCTCAGATCGACGTCCTTGCCGCTGACCGCATGAAGCGCGCTCTTGAGCGCGCTGACGTGCCTGTCCTTGAGCGCTTCAGCGACGGTGACTTCGGCGGTGGCCTCGCCCTTGTAGTCGGCAACGAGTTCGCGGAATCCCTTGCTCATGTCGCGGATGGCGAACAGGCGGCGGTTCTTCGTCACCAGTTTGAGAAAGTTCGCCGCCAGCCCGCCAATCCCGGCGCGGTCGAGCACCGCGGAAAGCGCGCTAAGCTGCTCGTCGGCGGAAAAAACGGGGCTGCGAATGAGCCGGGTCAGGTCGGCGCTTTCGGCGGCCAGCGCGTTGAAGCGGTCAAGGTCAGCCTTGACCGCATCGATTGCGCCTGTATCGCGGGCAAGCTCGAACAGAGCCGTTGCATAGCGCCCAGCCATGCCGGATACGATGGTTTCTTCCACTGCCACTGTGCGCGCTTTTCTCGGATTCTGTGGAGCCCGCAGCCGGCGCGAAGGGCCGGCACAAGCCCTTGATCTTTCAGCGGGACTTGGAGATCGCGAGTGCTGCGGGCGATCCCGCGCGCCCCACGAAATCGCCGCGTTGCTAACACACGGCGAAGTGCGGTGCAACAATGCGGAACAATTGCGAAAAGCAGTCATGCACCGCTGATCCGGGGTCGTCGCAAGATCCGCGTCTTTGGGCTCTGAGTTTGTAACGATCCCAGTTCAGCAGCGCACCACTTCGTGCTGCGCTGCGCCCGGGAAACGTCGGGTTCAGGCGGAGCCCGCCGTATGCCCGCGGATCACTTCGAGAAAAACATCGCCGTATTGCGCGAGCTTCGCTTCGCCGATGCCGTGCACGTCGGCCATTTCGGCAACGCTTTTCGGTTTGCGCCGCGCCATCTCAATCAGTGTCTTGTCGGCGAACACGACGTAAGCCGCGACACCCTGCGCCTTGGCGAGTTCGGAACGGCGGCGCCGCAGCGCCTGGAATAATTCGACGTCGGCGGGAGCGCCACCGGCGAGCGCAGCGGAATTGGCGGCTTTTTCGGCGGCGCGCGCCGCTTTGCGTCTTGCCGGTTTGAGCGTGTCAATTCTTAGCTCGACCTTGGCTGCGCCTTTCAGGACCCGGCGGCCGGCCTCGGTCAATTTCCAGGTTCCATAGCCGGTGATATCGAGTGCAATGATTCCGGCGCCGTAGAGCTCGACGGAAGATCGAACGCCATTCCTGTTTGTCGTATTCCTTGCCGACGCCGAAGGTCGGCAGGCGATGGTGGCCGAATTTCTCGACTCCCTCGCTCGCCTCGCCGCGCAAAATGTTGGTCAGGTGCTCGGTACCGAAACGCTCGCCGGTGCGCACGATGGCCGAGAGCGCTTTTTGCGCCGCAATCGTGCCGTCGATCACCTCGGCGCCGTCGCAGCAGAAATCGCAATTGCCGCACGGCTGCGCCGCCTCGCCGAAATAGGCCAAAAGCGTCTGCCGGCGGCAGCGCGGCGATTCGCACAGCGAGACGAGCGCGTTGAGCCGCTGGCGGTCGATGCGCTTCTGCTCGTCGGAGGCGTCGCTCTCGTCGATCTGCAGGCGGCGCAGGCGGATGTCGCCCATGCCGTAGAGGGTGAGCGTGTCGGCGGGCAGCCCGTCGCGGCCAGCGCGGCCGATCTCCTGGTAATAGCTCTCGATGTTAGACGGCAGGTCGGCGTGGAGGACGAACCGCACGTCCGGCTTGTCGATGCCCATGCCGAACGCGATCGTCGCCACGACGACGACGCCGTCTTCCTGCAGGAACGCATCCTGATGGCGTGAGCGGTCGGCCTTTTCCATGCCGGCGTGATAAGGCATCGCGTTGACGCCTTCCGACCTGAGATATTGCGCCAATTCCTCGGTCCGGCGCCGCGACGAGCAGTACACGATGCCGCTTTGGCCGCGATGCGCCAGGACGAAATCGAGCGCCTGTTTGCCGCTGGTCGATTTCGCCCGCATTGCTAGCCGCAGGTTCGGCCGGTCAAAGCCGTGGACGAACAGAGCCGGGGGCCCCTTGAACAGCTTTTGCAGAATGTCGGTGCGCGTTGCGGCGTCCGCGGTCGCGGTAAAGGCAACGGTCTGCACGCCGCCAAGCGCCGCCTGAACCTTGCCGAGTTCGGCGTATTCGGGCCGGAAATCGTGGCCCCATTGCGAGATGCAATGGGCCTCGTCGACTGCAAGCATCGCGACGTTCGCACGTTTCAGGAGATCGAGCGTTTCCGGGCGCACGAGCCGCTCCGGAGCCACATAGACCAGACGCAGCTCGCCGCGGGCGATGCGGTCGAACGCCAGCCGGTTGTCGGTCGGATTGTTGGCGGAGTTGATGCCCGCGGCGGCCACGCCATAGCCGCGAAGCTGCGCCACCTGGTTGCGCATGAGCGCAATGAGCGGCGATACCACGACGGTTAATCCGCCGCGGACGAGCGCTGGAAGCTGATAACACAGCGATTTGCCGCTGCCGGTCGGCATCACCGCGAGCACGTCGCGGCCATCGAGAATAGCGTCGATGATCTCGGTCTGTCCGGGCCGGAACGATTCAAAGCCGAAGGTGGCGCGAAGCGCGCGTTGCGCTTCTGCGAGATCGGACATGTGGTCTGCCTCTATTTTCGTTCTATCTTTGTTCAAATTGGTCCGCAAGCTGTCAGCGTGATCTGCCGACGCGACATGGCCGCCTCTTGGCGGCGTTTGTTGCAGCCTGCCGCTTCCTGATGCAGGGTGCACACTCAACAAGCGTCCCTCCCCATGCTCCCTGCCGGGAATTCCGCAGCCGGCCTCTCGTTCAGCCGGCTGCTCAGGTTTCTGTTGCTGCTTTTCCTCGCGGGGGTGGCGATGCGCATGACGATTCTGGCCATGCCGCCGGTCATTCCGCTGGTACATGACGAACTCCACATGTCGGAGACGCAGGTCGGGCTTCTGGTTGGGCTGCCGCTGGCGCTGTTTGCCGCCGCGGCCGTGCCGGGCTCGCTCCTCATTGCGCGCATCGGCGTCAATCACGCCGTCATCATCGGCCTCCTGATTGCGGGCGTGGCCAGCGCCGCTCGCGGCGCCGCAATCGACGTGTGGACGCTCTATGTCGCGGCGACGGCAACCGGCTTCGGCGTCGCCATCATGCAGCCTGGCATGCCGACTTTGGTGCGCGAATGGCTGCCCGGCCGCGTCGGCCTTGGCACCGTCGCCTACACCACCGGCATGCTGATCGGCTCGACCACCTCGTCAACCTTGACCATTCCCTATGTGCTACCGCTGGTCGGCGGCTCATGGCGGCGCGATATGGTGTTCTGGGCGGTGCCGGCATTGCTGATTGTGCCGGCGTTCTATCTGGTTGGTCCGAAGCATCGAGACCGCCAAGCCGGCCGTATCGCGATCGGCGGCCGCTGGCGGCCCGATTGGAAAGACCCCTTGGTCTGGCTCCTCGGCCTTGCGCTGGGCGGCAACAACAGCGCCTTCTTCTCCGCCAACGCCTTCCTCGGCGAATATCTCGCCAGCCAAGGCAAAGCGCACTTCCTCGGCCAGGCCTTCGCTTGGCTCAATGGCGTGCAGCTCGTGGCGCCCCTCATTTTGCTGCTGCTGGCACAGCGGTTCGAGCGGCGCGCCTGGCCGTTTCTGTTGTTCGGACCGGCGCTGCTCGGCGCTTTCCTGATCCTGATGTTTCTGCCGACCCGCCTCGGCATCATCGTCTCGACTGCGCTGGTGGGATTGACGACTGCAATGACGTTTGCGCCGATCATGGCTCTGCCGGCGCTCATCAGCACGCCTGGCGATGTGCCGCGCATATCCGCCGGCATGTTCACCGTCAGCTATACCTGCGCCATCATCATTCCGACCATCAGCGGTGCGTTGTGGGATGCGACCGGGCGGCCGTGGACGGTATTCGTGCCGTTGTGCGTTTGCGCAATCGGGCTCACGGTGCTGGGGGCGGTGGCCGCGCGCTATCCCGCGCCGGCCGAGACGGTGCCCGGCCGATGAGGCACCGGCCGGGTCTTTTGCACTCGTTTGCGGCTTTACCTGTCGGCGCGGCCGTGTTTGCGCCGGCGGGCCTGTTCCGTCTTCCGCTTGAGCAGGCGGGACATCGCCAATTCCCGTTCCATTCGCCGGTCGAGTTCGCCGTTCCAATAGAACCGGCCGAACTCGGCCCGCGCGGCCTGGATCGCGAACTGCGCCCGCCGCTCGATGTCCTTCGGCGGCCGGCGACGGACCGGCTGCCGCGTCATGACCTCGACCGGACAGTGCCGGCCTTTGCGATATTCGGGATTTTTCAGATCATCAGGATGCACCTTCTCCCTCGTTGGCTGGAGCCAACGGCTGCCGGATGGCAGCCGCCCGCGCGCGTGCGTTCGCAATCGCGGCGCCGGCGCGGGTCGAACGGGAGAAGGGGGTCAGTGATCCATCGAAAGCTCGTTCGGCGGGATGCCGCAGTGACAGCGGCGGACCGTATGAGGAAAAACACGGCGGAATTCCGGCTGCCCTTGCTATAGGTAAGGCGGAGGAAACGTTCGACAATGAGCTTGCGATCGAAAAACAAACCCGCGCCGCGCCAAGTGCGGCGGCGGCGCGTGATGCTGCCGACCGACCGCATCGCCTATTCGCCCATCACCGAGCGCGCCCCGCTGCAGCTGCCCGACGGCGCCCGCATGGCGGTGTGGGTCATCGTCAATGTCGAGGAATGGGACCCGACTCAGCCGATGCCGCGCACGGTGCTCACCCCGCCGGCCGGCGGATCGCCGAGCCCGGACGTGCCCAACTGGGCCTGGCACGAATACGGCAACCGGGTCGGCTTCTGGCGCTTCATCAATGTGTTCGACGAGTTTGCGATCCCGGGCGTGCTCGCCATCAACGGCTCGGCGATCGCCGCCTATCCGGCGATCGTGCATGCGGCTTTGGCCCGCGAATGGGAATTCATCGGCCACGGCTTCACCCAGCGCAACATGCAGAAGGTCGAGGACGAGCGCGCCGACATCCGCAAGACCCGCGAGGTGATTGCCAAGGCGACGGGGGCACCTCCGCGCGGCTGGCTCGGGCCGGGATTGACCGAGACCTGGGAAACGCCCGACCTTTTGGTCGAGGAGGGCTACGACTACGTCGCCGACTGGGTGCTCGACGATCAGCCGGTGTGGCTCAACACGCGCGGCAAGCCGATCCTCAACGTGCCCTATACGCAGGAATGCAATGACGTCGCCATGATGCTGATCCAGCATCACACGGCGTCCGAATATTGCGACCGCGCGCTCGATCAGTTCGAGCAGATCTACGCGGACTCCGCGAATTCGGCGCGCATCATGGCGCTCGTCGTTCATCCTTACATCATGGGCGCGCCGCACCGCCTCAAATATTTCCGCCGCGCCATCGAGGCCATCCGCAAGAGACGCGACGTGCTGTTCTGGACCGGGGCGCAAATTGTCGATTGGTACTTGCGCGCGGGGCCCAAACCCACGTGAACAATGGCGCCGGAAAAATTCAGTGAGAAAATTCGATAGCGGGCATGACGCCGCGATGCATGGCGAAGCCAAAGGGCGAACTCATGCTGATCGCCTTGTGCTGCATCTGGGGCAGCACATGGCCGATTATGCGCATCGCGCTCAGCGAAGTTCCGCCTTTCACCATGCGCACGACGAGCACGCTGGTCGGCGGGCTCATCCTGTTCGCGCTGTGCTTCATCATGCGCCGCGACCTGCGCGTTCCCGGACTGAAGGGCTGCGATCCACGTTTTCGTCGCCTCGCTCCTCAACGTCGCCAGCTTCAGCGTGTTCTCGACCTTCGCTCAGCTCGGCGCCGCAACGTCGCGCGTGGCGATCGTGGCCTACACGATGCCGATCTGGGCGGTGATATTGAGCTGGATATTCCTTCGCGAGCGGCCGACCGGCATGCAGCCGATCGCCATCGGCCTGTGCGCGGCCGGGCTCGCGGTGTTGATTTATCCGTTGGCCAAGGCGGGAATTCCGCTCGGCATCGTGCTGGCGCTTGCTACCGGCGTGAGTTGGGCGGCCGGCACCGTTTATCTGAAATGGGCGCAGATCGCCGCCGATCCCATGGCGGTCGCCGCCTGGCAGGTCGCGATCGCGCTTCTCGTCATCGCGGCATGCATGCTGATATTCGAGGGCGGACCCGACTTCCACGCCGCACACACTGGCGGCATGATCGCGACGGTGCTCACCGGAATCCTCGGCACCGGCATCGCCTACGGCCTGTGGTTCTCGATCATCCAGCTTCTGCCGGCGATGACCGCATCGCTCGGCATTCTCGGCAGTCCGGTGATCGGCGTCGTCGAGCTCGGTCCTGATACTCGGCGAGCATCCGACACCGACCGACATCGTCGGCTTCTTATTGATCCTCGCCGCGTCGGCCTGCGTGCTGTTCTCGCGGCCTCGCGCTGCCGGTCCCGCAGCGGCTGTCGGCAAGGAACACAAGAAGCGCGCTACGGTCTGACCGCCCGTGCGAGCGTCGCGATCCGCGCCGTCATCGCGCTTTGCGGGTCGGAGAGCGCTTCGACGATGGTGAAATGAGTCACGCCGGGGATCTCTTCGTAGCGCGTCTGCGCTGCGCTCTGCCGCCACGACTGCGCGATGGCTTGGCTCTGTTGCTTGAACCCGTTCAACTCCAGCCCTCCGACCACCGCGTCGAGCGTTCGGCCGCGCGGCAGCGGCCAGAACAGTGGCGAGACGCGGCGCGCTCTCTCGTCATCGAGCTTCAAATCCTAATTCATGCTGGTGTGAAGGAGCGGCGTGAGATCGAAAATCCCGGAGATCGCATAGCCTGCGGGCACCAGATCGGCCGGCGCCTTGGGATAGAGCGAAGGCCAGTCGGTCGCCACCATGGCGGCGGTGAGATGGCCGCCCGCCGACCAGCCATAAACCAGCACGCGCCGCTTAAGCCGCTGCCACAGGAACAAGCAGGCGCGGCGCATCTGTTCGATGATGTCGGCGATGGTGACGATGGGGCAGAGGTCATAGCCCGCGACCGCAACCGCGATGCCTTGCCCGTTCAGCCCGCGCGCCATGTTGCTGAACCACGACGGGTCGAGCGAGCGCCAATAGCCGCCATGGATGAACAGCGCCAGCGGCGCGGCCGGCGCGGCTGCGCCGGCCTGCGGATGGAACAGGTCGACGAACTGCCGCGGCGTATCGCCGTAGGCAAGGCCGAGTTCGGCGCGCCCGGCCTCAAGCATATCGGCGCGATAGTCCTCCGCCTCGCGGGCCCAGCGCGCAAGAATGTCGACATGCTCCGGCCAGCGGGCGCGGTTGTTGTATTCGGCTTCGTAGTCGATCTCCGCCATCGGCGCCTCCTGCAGATTGTCGGGGCGACATTGCGGCAACGCTGGCCGAGCGGCAAGCCGTCCCCGCGGGACACAGATGACGGAATGACCGCAGCAGCATTTGATGTTGATCGTCATCCCGTCGCATACGATTACCGCCATCGCCGGGGGCGCATTGCAAGAGGACTGGCAACTATACTAACGTTGTGAACTGACTTCTGCGTGGTCGCGCCATCGCGCGTCACGCGTTGCAGAGAAAGCCGGTTACGGCAGCTATCGGGAGGACTACATGCGCTGTTTCGAGGCCAGAACTCTTGCTCGCACGACGGTTACCTTTGGCGCACTCGCATTTCCGATGGCGCTGCTGCTTGGCACGGCGCAGGCGCAGCAGCAAACCTTTCCGATGAGGATTTCGACGCCGACCATTCACGACATTCCGAATACCTGGATTGAAGGCTACATGGCGATGCTGGAAAAGGATTCCGGCGGTCGCATCCAGCCCAAAGAGTATCCGGCAAGCCAGCTCGGCACGATCCCGCGGCAGATCGAGGGAACGCAGTTCGGCTCCATTCAATGCGTGCAAATTCCTCCGGAATTCATGGTCGGCCTCGATCCCCGCTTCCAGTTGCTCGCCGCTCCGGGCCTGGTCGACTCGATAGAACAAGGCGCGCGGCTCGCTTCCGACCCGGCGGTGCGAAAACTGATGCTCGGACTCGGCGCCAACAAGGGCCTGCACGGCATCAGCGTATGGTACGCCACCCCGAACGTGCTGATCAGCAGGACGCCGCTTCGCACGCTTGCCGACTTCAAGGGCAAGAAGGTTCGCGTCTTCGCCTCGCCGTTCCAGACCGTGGCGTTCGAGCGCCTTGGCATCACGCCGGTTGCGATGAGCCTGGGCGACGTATTGCCGGCGCTCCAGCAAGGCGCCATCGACGGCGCCATCACCGGGATCGGACCCATCGTGAAGTTCCGCATGCTCGACGCGGCGAAGTACGTTACCGCGATCGATCAGCCGGGAATCTTCATCATCGCGGAAATAAACCAGAAATGGTACGACTCGTTGCCCAAGGACTTGCAGCACATCATCGATAGTGACGCGGCGAAGGAGGATGCGGCGATCCCTGCGGCGGCGATCAAGGACACCAACGATTATCTGAAGGAATGGCAATCCTCCGGCGGAACGTTGATCAAGCTGTCGCCCGGTGAACACGACCAGATGATGAAAATCCTCGCCAGCGTCGGCGCCGACGTGTCCAGCAAGAACCCAACGCTGGACGCCGCCTACAAGCTTGTCACCGAAGCGGCAAAGCGCGCGGCGGAGCCGGCGAAGTAGCGGCGCGCAGCAGGTAGATGGGGTAACGAGCCGGCCTTTTACCACATCTACGCTTGGTATTTCGCGCACTGTCATCAACGAGTAGGGCGGGCAAAGCGGAGCGTGCCCACGTGCTGACTTGCAGTTTGGGTCGATGCTGACGTGGGCACGGCGCTGCGCGCCTGTGCCCACCTTACGCTTGCTACAACATGATTGGACAGCCCACGCTCGCCACTCTATCCACTGGCCAACCTATCGAGCGACAAACGCGAGCCCACCATGACTGACACACCGCAATACACGCCGCCGGACGTTCTGGGTCTGGGAGAAGAACGACAGTCCCAACTGGCGCTATGCCCATACCAACCGCCCTATCGCGGGTGCGACGCATGAGAAGGAGTTGGCGCGCGGAAAGCATCCGCTGCAGCTCTATTCGCTGGCGACGCCCAATGGCGTCAAGGTTACAATCATGCTGGAGGAATTGCTGGCCGCCGGTCACAGCGGAGCGGAATATGACGCTTGGCTTATCCGGATCGGCGAGGGCAACCAGTTCGGCAGCGGATTTGTCGGGGTGAACCCGAATTCCAAAATCCCGGCGCTCATGGACTATAGCCTACAGGCGCCGCAACGCGTGTTCGAATCCGGTGCGATCCTGCTCTACCTGGCGGATAAATTCGGCGCCTTTCTGCCAAAGGATCGCGGCAAGCGCACCGAGGCGCTGAACTGGCTGTTCTGGCAGATGGGTTCAACGCCCTATGTCGGCGGCGGCTTCGGGCATTTCTATGCCTACGCTCCGGTCAAGATCAAATACGCCATCGACCGATTTACGATGGAGGTGAAGCGTCAGCTCGACGTGCTCGACCGGCGACTTGCGGACAACCAGTTCATCGCCGGCGACGAATATACGATCGCCGACATGGCGATCTGGCCGTGGTACGGCAACGGTATGTTGAACGGCGCCTCATACAACGACCCGCGCCAGTTCCTGCAGACGCACGACTATAAAAACCTGACGCGCTGGACGAAACAAATCGGCGAACGCCCCGCCGTCAAGCGCGGGCGAATGGTCAATCGCGTCACCGGGCCGCTTGAAGGACAATTGCACGAACGCCATGACGCCGGCGATTTCGAGACCCGAACGCAGGACAAGGTCGCCGCGCGCGGGTAACCCTATCGTAATCCCTCATATATCAAGCCGACGATGCCAACCTCACTTCTGTCGCGTGCTGACGACGTCATCGAATGACAAAGCACAATGGCGGCTTGTGAGCCCATCACGACATCTTCGCCAGTTAGCCCACTTTCGCTTTGGGTGAGAGCAGAGACCGTCGCCGGCGGCGGACCTGCGGCTTCTACCCGCAATTCCACATCGGCCCGATGGGCGTCCAGGTCCAGCATGGACCGAAACTGCCGCCGTTGTAGCGCCCGCGGTAAAATCCGGGACGGCCGAAATAGTACCAGCCGCCGTTATCCCAATAGCTTGGAGCATCGTATGGAGTGCCGCGGATTGCTCCCTTCGGGCCATAAATTGGAACTCGGTCGTCGGGCGGCTGGTGATAGCCCGGCAGGAAGCCGTAGCCATGCCAGTGATAGATGTGCCGCTTGTGAACGGGCGCGGCCAGCGCAATGGCCGCCAGCAGCGACACGAGAATTGCACTTGAAATGGAGAATGTGCGCGACATTGGCGCAAGATACATCGTCTGCCAGTCAAATGCGACATGACATCCATGAACCGCAGACATCACCGTGACAGGCATTAGGGTGGCGGACATGACGGTGAAAGGTGCACTCAATTGCAGTGCAACCGGAGGGCCGCAGAATTCCAGGCTCAGGTCAGCCCGACCGCTCGGCGCTGGTAGCTAGTCTAGAGACGGATCGCTTGACATGTGTCACCGAATGGGGTACTATAAACCATCCCGTTCGTCGAATCATTCGAGGGACGCTTCTCGAGACGGTCCTTGAAGCGGAGCGGGTGCGGTTCCTGCGGGCGGGGCTCGTAGCCCCGCTCCCGGGCGGTCCGGGCATCGTCCCCGCCGGCACCACGACCGGCGAGCCGGGTGCTTGGCTTAAGCGCGATCGACGGCGCGGGTAACGCCTACGCCCTCTCGATCGCGTGAAGCGCGGCCTGGGCCTGAGTCGACAGCGTTCGCCCTGCGACGAGAGCCGCGGTGGAGCGCCGAGAGGCGAGCGCGCCCGAAGCGCCGCCGGATGGCAACATCCGATGGCGTGGCGCGCAGCCGCGCCCGGAACATTTTCTGATGGCGACATCGGAAAGTGCGGCGCGGACATGGTTGGATGCGCCTGTCGGCGCTCCGCCTCCCTCTTTATTTGTTCGGGAGGCCATTCTTTCGCTGTTTGACATAGCTCGGGCGCAATCGCGCCGCGAGAACGGGATTGCTTTTCCGCCCCCGCGCCGCGGGAGCAAAGCGAGGGAGGATGCAGCCCCATGCCGCGAGAACGGGAGCGACGGCCGGCAACGACGCGCGATTACGCCTCGACACTCGGACGAAATCTGCTACGGAAAAACCATGAAACTCGACGGCAAGGCGATGCGCAGCATCTGGCTCGAACCCGACGGCTGGTCGGTCGGAATCATCGACCAGACGGCCCTGCCGCATCGGCTGGCGACGGCGCGGCTCACTACGGTCGACGAAGCCGCGCAGGCGATCCGCGCCATGCTGGTGCGCGGCGCGCCGCTGATCGGCGCGACCGCCGCCTACGGCATCTGTCTGGCGCTGCGGCAGGACCCCTCCGACGAATCGCTCGAACGCGCCTATGCGGTTCTGATCTCGACGCGGCCGACCGCGATCAATCTGGAATGGGCGCTCGACGAGATGGTGGCCGCGGTCCGCAACCGGACCCGCGAGCAGCGTTCTGCCGCCGCCTACCGGCGCGCCGGCGAAATCTGCAACGAGGATGTCGCCGCCAACGAAGCGATCGGCCGCAACGGGCTGCCGCTCATCGAAGCCATCGCCGCGCGCAAGAAATCGGGCGAGCGGGTGAACGTGCTCACCCATTGCAATGCCGGCTGGCTCGCCGCGGTCGATGTCGGCACCGCGACGGCGCCGATTTATCTCGCCCACGACAAGGGTGTTGCCGTTCATGTCTTCGCCGACGAGACGCGGCCGCGCAACCAGGGCGCATCGCTCACCGCCTGGGAGGCTCGGCCAGCACGGCGTGCCGCACACCGTGATCGCCGACAATACCGGCGGCCATTTGATGCAGCACGGCCTCGTCGACCTCGTCATCGTCGGCACCGACCGCGTTACCGGCAATGGCGATGTCTGCAACAAGATCGGAACCTATTTGAAAGCGCTCGCGGCTCGCGACAACAACGTGCCGTTCTATGTCGCGCTGCCTTCGCCCACTCTCGATTTCAGCATTGCCGACGGGCTTGCAGAGATTCCGATCGAGCAGCGCAGCGCCGACGAGGTGGCGACCATGACCGGGCGCACTGGCGACGGCCGCATCGAGACGGTGCGCATTGTGCCGGAAGGTTCCGCCGTGGCGAACTATGCCTTCGACGTGACGCCGGCGCGCCTGGTAACCGGCTTGATCACCGAGCGCGGCGTGATCGCCGCTTCGCGCGCCGCCCTGATCGGGGCTTTCCCAGAGCGCGCCGGATCGCGGACGGCGGACGACGGATCACGGACGACAGATGAAAGAAAGCGGATGACAGAGGACGGATGACAAAGGGCGCAGAAGGTGCAATCCTCGCTGTCTAGTGTTCTTTCATCCGTCGTCTGTCGTCCGTCCTCCGCCGTCTGGAGTGCGTAGCGTGCGTAAAGTCGCGAGCCGTCCGCTCACCTATCAACCGCTGCCGGGAATACTGGCCATGAGTTCTTGCTTCGGCGGCAGCCGCCGTGCCGGTGGATCGACGGCAATCGCCGACCGCCTTGGCGATCGCGCGGGGCACCGCGCGTCATCTGCACGCGCTCGGCTATTGCGTGGTCAGCGAATTGCCGCTGCCGTCCGGGCGGCGCGCCGACCTGGTGGCGCTGGGCGGCGACGGCGACATCGTCATCGTCGAGATCAAATCCTCGGTCGCCGATTTTCGCGCCGACCAGAAATGGATGCAGTACCGGCTGCATTGCGACCGGCTGTACTTCGCCACCTTCGTCGAGGTGCCGCGCGAGATTTTCCCGCGCGATGCCGGCCTGATCGTCGCCGATGCGTTCGGCGCGTCGATCGTCGGCGAGGCGCCCGAGCACCGGCTGTCGGCCGCCACCCGCAAGGCGATCCTGTTGCGCTTTGCGCATGCCGCGGCGCTTCGGCTGCAGGCGCTGGCCGATCCGCAGGGACCCTATGCCGGAGAAATCTGAGCCAATTGCGGCGGGTCGTCCGCTGCCGGTTCGCGCGGAGCCCTGAGCCGTTCAAGCGAATCGCGCAGCATGGCGAGATTGACCGGCTTGGCGATCGCTTCCCAGATGTTGAGCTTCAGCGATTCGGCGACCCGCACCGTCTCGGTGCAGGTGGCGTCGTCGCAGCCGCTGATGATGATGATCGGCGCCTTGCAGCCGATGATCCACAGATGCCGCAGCATTTCGACGCCGGCGTGTTCGCCGAGCGAAAGGTCGAGCGAGATGCAATCGAACACGTTCTCCTGCACCAGCTTCGCCGCCTCATCATAACTGGCTGCGCCTGCCGCCATGTAGCCGGCCTTGGCCGCGGCCCGGCAAATGATCATCCGGTGCAGGTGATCGTCGTCGATCACAAGCAGCCGCGGCGCCGGCGGCGCAGCGGCCGCCGCAGCCACATCGCCGCGGCCCGGGTCGAGCAATTTTGTCTGTTCGAGCATACTATCCCCACGCGGTCCCATACCTGGGGCAAGGATAATGCGACCGTGCGAAGCATCATTTAACGGCTTCGGCAAAATTGGAGCTTCCGCTTTCCGTTCCGCCCCAATCCGCGTGAATGCGGTTAGCCGACGGTAAACGCGGCGGCCAATGCAGCGGCGGCACGGCCGGCGGGCGAACGCTATAGCGATTCTTACGGATATCTATTTGGGAGCGCGCTTGGCGAGAATGCGCTGCAAGGTGCGACGATGCATGTTCAGGCGCCGCGCGGTTTCGGAAACGTTGCGGCCGCAAAGTTCGTAGATGCGCTGGATGTGCTCCCATCGCACGCGGTCGGCCGACATTGGATTTTCCGGCGGGTCGGTTTTTTTGTTGTCAAGCGAAAGCAGCGCCGCGGCGACATCGTCGGCATCGACCGGTTTGGCGAGATAATCGACGGCGCCGAGCTTGACCGCATTCACCGCCGTGGCGATGTTGCCGTAGCCGGTCAGGATAATGGCACGCGCCTCGGGCCGGCGTTTCTTCATGGCTGAGATGACGTCAAGCCCGTTGCCGTCGCCGAGCCGCATGTCGACCACCGCGAAGGCGGGCGGAGCTTTCTCGACCTGCAGCAGGCCATCGGCGACCGATTCGGCGGTCGTTACCGCGAAACCACGGCCCTCCATGGCTCGAGCCAAGCGCTGCAGGAACGATTTGTCGTCCTCGACGATCAGGAGCGAACGCTCTTTGGCGACTTCGCTGGAGGCTGCATTGGTCATGGCAATCCTGCTCCGTCGATATGAAAACGCGGCCTTTCGCGTAAGTTGCGGTGTCCGCGGCTGATTTCCATTATCGCTGCGATCGTCGCCGGCGGCAATCCGAACACACGTCAAATCGATGCGTGAACGGGAAAAAACGGCGAAAACAAAGTGACTGTCTCATATGGTTAAGCGGTGTGCAGGGCAGGCTCAAGAGGGGGCGAGGAGAGCGGGCGCTCGAAATCCGACCGGTTCCAAGTCACCGTGATCGTGGCGCCGTGCAAGGGAGGCGCCTGATTGAGCAGTGAGAGTTTGGCGCCGGACCGCTCCAGCAGCGTCTTGGCAATGAAAAAGCCGAGGCCGAGCCCGAACACGGTTTCCTCGCCGCCGGCTGGTCCGCGCGGGCTGGGCCGGCGGTGAGTGATGTAGGGTTCGCCCAGGCGATTGAGGACATCGGGAGCAAAGCCGGGCCCGTCATCGCTGATCGTGATGCTGATCTGTTCGGCCGGCCATTGCACGGCGATCTCGACCCGGCTGTGGGCGAAATCGACCGCATTTTCGATAAGATTGCCCAGGCCGTAGCGGATCGCCGGATTGCGCGCCCCGAGCGGCTCGGCTGCGCGGTTCGGAGGATAGTTGACGATGATCGAGACGCCGAAATTGCGGTGCGGCGCGACCGCCTCCTCGAGCAGAGCGGAAAGCGGCAGCCGGTCGAACGGCTCGGCGATCGGCAGTTCGGTGATCTGTGCCAAAATCTCGCGGCAGCGCTGTGCCGCCTCGCGCAGGAGCTTCACATCGTCAGCGTGCGGCGAATTGGAATCCAGCGCGCGCTCAATCTCGCGCGCGACCAGCGTGATCGTCGCCAGCGGCGTACCGAGTTCATGAGCTGCGGCGGCGGCGAGCCCGTCGAGCTGGGAGAGGTGCTGCTCGCGCGCCAGTACCAGTTCGGTGGCGGCCAATGCGTCAGAAAGCTGCCGCGCTTCCTCGGCGATCTGCCAAGTGTAGACGCCGATATAGCCGATCGCGAGCAGGATCGAGAGCCAAACTCCCACCATGTAGATTTCAGGGAGTTCCAGCCCGTGTGGGGTTTCCCAGGGCAGATCGTAATGGACGAATACCAGCACGGTCGCGCACAGCACGGCGAAGGCGCCGATCAGGAGCGTCATGCGCGGCGGCAGCGCCGTGGCCGAGATCAGGACCGGGCCGAGCAGGAGGAAGGAGAACGGATTTTCAAGGCCTCCGGTCAGGAACAAGAGCGCTGCGAGTTCGGCGATATCGAAGCCGAGCAGCCAGGCGACGCGATCGGGCTCCAGCCATTGGGTTTTTGGGAAGCCCATCCGCAGCGCGACATTGAGCAGAGCCGCCACCGCAATGACCGCCAGGCAGGACCAGAACGGAACGACCACATAGTTGAGGCCGAAATGCACCACGATAAGCGCCGCGAGCTGGCCAAGAACAGCGAGCCAGCGCAGGCGGACCAAGGTATCCAGCCGCACGTTGCGCGGCCGGTCATAGCTCTGGGGCAGATCGAACATGCAGCCAATGTAGGCGTTGCGGGGGTCCGGTCAAAACGGGACACGGTTCCGCTGGCGCCGGACGCCCGAGTGCGGCAAAATAGAATGAGTTTCCTCTCCCTTGTGGAGAGAATGAAGTTGGCGCAACTCGCCCGTTTAGGAGGACCGCAATGCCATACCAGCTCGACCAGTTCATCGCCGATTGCCGCGTCAGCCTGTCACGCGACGCCGGCCCGAAGGGCCGCGAAGAAGTGCGTCACAATCTTGAGCGCCTGCTCGGCAATCCGGACTTCATTCGTGCCCATTGCAGCGACGACACTCCCCGCGGGCTGCACGTGCTCTACGAAGACCCCAAGCTCGGTTTTCAGATACTCGCCCACATCAACGACAAGGGGCGCGTTTCGCCGCCGCATGACCACGGCGCGTCGTGGGCGATCTACGGCCAGGCCACTCATCACACCGACATGATCGAATGGGAGCGGGAGGACAATGGCGTCGATCCCAAGCACGCCAAGCTCAAACCGGTGAAGAAGTACCGATTGACCCCGGGTCACGCCGGCATCTATCAGGATGGCAAAATCCATTCGATCGATTATCCCGATCATTCCCGCTTTATCCGCGTGACCGGAACCAATCTCGACAACATCAATCGCGTGCGCTTCGACTTGAAGACCGGCGAAGTCCACCAGATGACGCCGCAGCAGGCGACGTGACGAATTCTGTCGCAACAACCGGCGCAGCGGCAGCGCGCGCGCAAGCCAATGCGGAGTCGAAAGCTGCGACGCCGGTAAGCGCGCGCCAGCTTCGCGCCATGCTCGCCGACGGCCGGGAACTGGCGCTGATCGATGTGCGCGAAGAACTGATCTTCTCGCGCAACCATCTTTTGCTCGCGCGGTCGGTACCGCTAAGCCGGTTCGAACTGAAATTCGCGAACCTGGTTCCGCGCCGCGGCACGCGCATCGTCTTGTGCGACGACGGCGACGGTCTTGCCGGTCGCGCCGCTGCTATCCTCGCGCGCAATGGCTACGCGAATGTCGCCGTGCTCGACGGCGGAGCCGCCGGTTGGGCGGCGGCCGGCTTCGAGCTTTTTTCCGGCGTGAACGTTCCCAGCAAGGCGTTCGGCGAATTCATCGAACAGGCGCGCCACACGCCGAATATTGCCGCCGCCGACCTGGAACGGCTGATCCGCGAGGGCGCCGACCTGGTGATCCTGGACAGCCGGCCGTTCGACGAATATTCGCGGGTGTCGATCCCGACCGCGGTCAACGTGCCGGGCGCGGAGTTGGTGCTGCGCGCACGCGAGATCGCGCCGTCGCCGCACACGACGGTCGTGGTCAATTGCGCCGGGCGCACTCGCAGCATCATTGGCGCGCAATCGCTGATCAATGCCGGCCTACCCAACACGGTCATGGCGTTACGCAATGGCACCATGGGCTGGAACCTCGCCGGTTTTGCCTGCGATTCCGGCAAGAACCGCCGCGCGCCGGCGGTTTCGGCCAAGACGCTGGAATGGGCACGAAACGCCGCATGGAATGTGGCGCACAGTTGCGGCGTTCGTCGGGTCGAGCGCCACGCGCTCGATGCCTGGCGCAACGACGAGACGCGTACGCTCTATCTGTTCGACGTGCGCGACCCCGCCGAGTATGAGGCCGGCCACGTTGCCGGCGCGCTGTCTGCGCCGGGGGGCCAGCTCGTGCAGGCGACGGATCAATATGTCGGCGCGCTCGGCGCGCGGATCGTGCTGGTGGACGACGCCGAAGTGCGCGCGCTGATGACCGCGTCATGGCTGCGCCAGATGGGCTGGCTGGATGTGTTTGTTGTCGCCGACGCCGGGACGGAGACGGGCTGGCCAGCGATCCCGCCGCTGGAAACCGGAGCGAGCGCCGGCGCGGAGATCGACTGCGCGGCGCTCAGCGACCTGATCGCCCGCGACGCGGCAACGATCGTCGATCTGTCGTTGAGCCGCGACTATCTGAAAGAGCATATTCCCGGCGCTTGGTTTGCGATTCGCACGCGGCTCGATCGCGCGTTTGAAAAAATTCCGCTGCGGGGGACCATGGTGCTGACATCCGAAGACGGCATCGTTGGCCGTCTTGCAGCTGCCGAAGCCGCCGCGCTGACCAAACTCCCGGTGCGCTGGCTCGCTGGCGGCAACGCGGCCTGGACGGCGGCGGGCTATGGCGTTTCGGCGGAGGCGCTGCCGGCCGACGATGCGGTCGATCAATGGCGCAAGCCTTATGAGCGAGGCGGCGACACTAAAGCGGCGATGAACGAATATTTGGCGTGGGAGATCGACCTGTTGCCGCGCATCGAGCGCGACGGCATGCTGGACTTTACCCGTTACCAGTTCAACCCGCCGCCTCGACCAGAATCTCGGTGAGCCGGTCCGGCGCATCGACCATCACGTCGTGACCGCAGAGCACTTCGTAGGTGCGCCACGACGGGTCCGATTTTGCGCTCGCCAGCGCGCGGTCAAAGCCGGGATTAACGTAGCTCGCTGCGCGGATATAGGTCTTGCGCGCGATGCGGTCGCGAGCGCCGGTGAGCGCGATCTTCTCGGTTAAGGTCGCAATCGGCTGCGGCACGCACAGGCTGTCCACCCAGGCGCGATCGGCTGCGTTGACGCCAAAAGCCTCGGCCGAACGTGCCTGCATGGCGAACTCGCCGCGCTGCAGCGCCGCGCGAATGCCGTCCTGCAGGGCAGCGCTGGTGAGCTCTTGAGCCGCCTCGCCGTCGCGCGGCACGAACGCATCAAGAAAAACCAGCGAGCGGATCGCCGGCACCATCTGCTCGGCCACGCCGGAAATGACCATTCCACCGTAGGAATGCCCGCAGAGCACGATGTCGGCGAGCCGTTCCCACTTGATCAGATTGACGACGTCGGTGACGTGGGTGGTGAGATCGATATCGGCCCGCGTCAGATGCGTGCGCTCGCCGAGCCCGGTCAGCGTCGGCGTGAATACCGTATGGCCGGCCTGCTGCAACCGATCGGAAACACGCCGCCAGCACCAGCCGCCATGCCAGGCGCCGTGAACAAGCACGAAAGTGTAGGCCATCGAAATCTCTCCTCAGGGCTGCCACGCCGCCTCGGCAGCGTTTGCTTTCGCGCCGCTGCGGCGGGTTTCTTCAATCACACCGAGGAGCGCGCGTAAAACCTCAGGAATGCCGTGGCGGCTCACGGCGGAGGCGATGAGCGGTGTTTTCTTCGCGGCGCGCTTGAGCCGCACGGCTTGTTGCTTGATCTCGTCCGCGCTCATCGCATCGGCCTTGTTCAACGCGACGATTTCCGGCTTTTCCGCAAGGCCGTGGCCGTAGGCGGCCAGTTCCGCGCGTACCGTCTGGTAGGCCTCGCCGGCATCGCCCGCCGTACCGTCGACAAGGTGCAACAGCACTCGGCAGCGTTCGATGTGGCCGAGGAAGCGGTCGCCGAGGCCAACCCCTTCGTGCGCGCCTTCGATCAGGCCGGGAATATCGGCGAGCACGAATTCCCGGCCGTCAATATTGACGACGCCAAGCTGCGGATTGAGCGTGGTGAACGGGTAGTCGGCGATCTTTGGCTTGGCGGCGCTAACCGCGGCAAGGAATGTCGATTTGCCGGCATTCGGCAGTCCGACGATCCCGGCATCGGCAATCAGCTTCAGCCGCAGCCGGATGATGCGCTCCTGGCCGGGCTGGCCCGGATTGGCACGCCGTGGCGCGCGGTTGGTCGAGCCTCTTGAAATGTGCATTGCCAAAGCCGCCATTGCCGCCGCGAAGCAAGACGGCGTGTTGGCCTACCTCGGTCAGGTCGGCGATTAGCGTTTCGCCGTCCTCCTCGTAGATCTGGGTTCCGACCGGCACTTTCAGCACGGCATCGGCGCCATTGGCGCCATGGCGGTCCTTCCCCATGCCGGCGCGGCCGTTCTTGGCGAAGAAATGCTGCTGATAGCGGTAGTCGATCAGCGTGTTGAGCCCCTCGACGGCTTGCGCGACCACATCGCCGCCCTTGCCGCCATCGCCGCCATTCGGCCCGCCGAACTCGATGAATTTTTCCCGCCGGAACAACACGCAGCCGTTACCGCCGTCGCCGGAACGGATGATAACCTTGGCCTCGTCGAGGAATTTCATGGCGGCGGAACGATAGGCACTTGCGTTCACAGCCGTCAACGAGAGGGCCGCCCGCTAGGCGACCCGTTGCACCTGTCCCCACGACCTCAAAGACAGCCACAGCCGGCGGTCGAGTCGGAAGCGGTCGGCAGGCGCTGCCGAATTGATGGCGCGGATGCGGGCAAGCCGCACGCCGGTCCATTGGAAACCGCACTTTTCCAGCACGCGGCGCGAGGCCGGATTGCTGACCCGCGCGCCGGCCTGCAGCGCCTCGTGACCGAGGTCGCCGAAGGCGTAATCGATGAGCGCGCGGACCGCCTCGGTGGCGTAACCCTGGCCCCAATACGCGACACCGAGCCAATAGCCGATTTCCGGCCCGTCCTGGCGCGGATCGATGCCGCAGGCGCCGATCGGCGCCCCGTCGAGCGTGATCAAGAATGCCGCTTCACCGTCGCGCCGGCTGGCGGCGGCGACGAATTGCCCGGCGTCGGCCAGGCCGTAAGGATGGGGAAGACGCGCCGTGTTCTGGGCGATGCGGATATCGTTGGCGAGGCGCGCAATCGCCTTTTCATCCTGCCGGCGCGGCGCGCGCAGCATGAGCCGATCGGTCTTGAGCGCGGGCACCGCGTGTTCAAGACCGCTCTGAGCCAGGGCGTCATCGGGGAGGGTCATTGCGTGGGCTCCTGCAAAAATCCAAGAGGGGAGCCGGCATCCCGGTCTCCCCTCGTTTGGAGCCCATTAGGCCCGCCGGTTCGACTGGATGCCGGCGGACCCGAAAACTGATCCACCGTGTTACTGGGCCGCAGCCTCCGTCATCGCAAGTACCGATACGAATACCCGGCCCTTGGTTTTGGTACGGAACTGGAGCTCGCCATCGATCAGCGCGAACAGCGTGTGGTCGCGGCCGATGCCAACGTGGCGGCCGGCATGCCACTTGGTTCCGCGCTGCCGCGCGATGATGTTGCCGGCGACCACCTGCTCGCCGCCGAAAATCTTCAGTCCCAGCCGCTGGCCGGGTGAATCGCGGCCGTTGCGCGAGGACCCGCCTGCTTTCTTGTGAGCCATTGGCTCTCCTCCAAACCTTTCGATCTGATGCTTACACCGGATTCGTGACAAAAGCATCACTAAACCGGTTCGTTTCTGTGTTCGGCGCTATGCGTCCTCGGTGCCTGTTGCGGCCGGCTCTACGCCAGGCTGGGGCTGCCCCTCCGGCGATGACGCCTGTTGATCGGGCTCCGATTTCGGCTGCGCCGCCGCGGCGGGCTTATTGCCGTCGGTGAGGATTTCGGTAATGCGCACCAACGTGAATTCCTGCCGATGACCGCGCTTGCGCCGCGAATTCTTGCGCCGGCGCTTCTTGAAGGCGATGATTTTCGGCCCGCGCGTCTGTTCAAGGACTTCGGCTGCAACCGCGGCGCCGGCGACGATTGGAGCCCCCAGCGACACGGTGTCGCCGCCGACGACTAGGACCTCGCCAAACTGGATGATCTCGCCGGGTTCGCCCTTGATCTTGTCGATCTTGAGCACGTCCTGGGCGGCAACGCGATATTGCTTGCCACCCGATTTGAAGACCGCGAACATCCTTAGTTCTCCGTGTTCGTTCCCGGCGCTCGGATGATCGTCTCCATGATCATCTCGGCCCGGCTTCTTGCAGTCGGTTGAGTTGATGGCTGCCGGCGGGCGCCGATGGGTCTTTTGGCCGCATCGGACCCGTGCCGGACCGCCGCCGTTATGGCGGGGCCGAAAGTTGCTGTCAAGAAACGCAAATCTACGCCGGCGCGACGCCGGCGCGCTGGCCGCAATGGGGCGTCTTCCGTTAATGTTACCCCAATTGCGCCGACGCGCCGCTGGCGTTAGCAGTCTATAGCACCAGAACTCCCCGCGGACCTGGCGCCATGCGATCCGGCGGGATCGCAGGTCACCCCGCCGAAGCGGTGCCGGATGGGACGGAGAAGACGGCGATGACGATGCTGCCGCGCCGCGCGGTTCTCGCCGCGACGATGTTGCTTGTCGCGGCAAGGATCGCCCGTGCGCAGGATGCAGACGACTACCCTACCCATCAGGTCGCCTTCATTGTGCCGTTTGCGCCAGATGGCGGCACCGATCTTGTGGCGCGGCTGCTCAGCGAAAAACTGCAGGAGCAGCTTGGCCAGCACTTCGTCGTCGAGAATCGTCCCGGCTCCGGCACTGTGATTGCGACCAATTTCGTGGCAAAATCGCCGCCCGACGGTTACACGCTGATGATGGCGGTGTCGTCGCTGGCGATTGATGCGACGCTCTACAAGAAGTTGCCTTATGATCCGGCCAAGGATTTGGCGCTGGTCGCCCTCGTCGCCTCGGTTCCGTTCGTCCTGGTCGTCAACCCGTCGCTGCCGGTCTACAGCGTCGATGACCTCGTCAACCTCGCCAAGAAAAAGACGCTGAGTTTCGGCTCCGGCGGCGTCGGAGCATTCCATCACCTGGCCGCCGAAGTGTTCGCCGCCAAGACCGGCATCAAGCTCAACCACGTGCCGTATCGCGGCACGGCGCCGGCGCTCAAGGATCTGGTCGCCGGTTACACCCAGATGATGTTCACCGATCTCGGTCCGGCACTGCCGCTGATCAATGCCGGCAAATTGCGACCGCTCGCGGTGACGACCACGCAACGCTTTGCCGCGCTGCCCGACGTCCCGCCGCTCGCCGAGGCCGGCGTGCCCGGCTTCGATCTGGCAGCCTGGCAAGGCGTGATCGCTCCGGCCAAGACGCCCGCGAACATCAAAGACAGGCTCAACGCTGAGCTCAACGGCATCGTCGCCATGCCCAACGTCCGGGCGCGGCTGCACGACCTCGGCATGAATCCGATTGGGACAGGGTCGCCGCAGCAACTTGCAAGCTTCCTTACGTCGGAGATCGTACGTTGGGGAAAGATCGTCGAGGCTGCCGGCATTGCCAAGTCGGAGTGATTTTTTGTTGTCGCCGTCATCATTCGCGGACGCGGATGATCGGTAATCGCGGGCGCTTCAATCGTGCGCTAAATCGGCATTTACTGGATTCCTCGCCGTTCCGGGGAAGGAAATCGGGCCCGATGCCGTGACATTCCAAGCAAATGACATCGACCGCCAGCTTCCGATTGGCGAGCAGATTTTTCTCGATCATGTCGGGCATTTCGTCCGCGATCCGCAAGCCGCGGGCCGCGCGCTGGAGCGTGCGGGCTTCGCGCCGACGCCAATCTCGATCCAGGTTGACCCGGAAATTGCCGTCGGCACCCGGCTGACCGGGACCGGAAATATCACGGCCATGTTTTCGCGCGGTTATGTTGAAGTCCTGTTCAAGACCGCCGACACGGTGCTGGGCCGCGAATTCGATGCGGCGCTTGCTCGCTATGCCGGCGTTCATCTCGCCGCCTTCGCCGTTGCGGATGCCCGCGTCGCCCACGAGCGGCTCGCCGCCAGCGGCTTTGCCGTGCGGCCGCTTGCCGAAATGCAGCGCCCGGTCGAAACCGAGGCCGGCGAAGGCGTGGCGGCTTTCACCATTGTGCGCGTCGAACCGGACATCATGCCGGAAGGTCGCATCCAGATGCTGACCCATCATACCGAAGACACGGTGTGGCGGCGGCGCTGGCTGTCGCATCGAAACAGCGCCGAGGCGCTCGTCGACGCGGTGATTGCCGTCGCGGATATCGAGGAAGCCGCACGACGCTTCGCGCGCTTTACGGGCCGCATGGCGACGCGGACGCCGGGCGGCGCCCTGCTGCGCCTCGACCGCGGCGGCGTCTATCTCGTCACGCCAGAGCGTGCGGCGGAACGGCTGCCGGAAGTGCCGGTCAGAACGCTGCCCTTCATGCTGGGCTACGCCTTGCGCGTGCAATCGCTCGCGCTCGCCGAGGCGGCAGTCGATGGCGCCGATCTCGCCTGGCGCGCGTTCGAGGGCGGCATCGTCGCAAGCTTTCCGGGCGAACTCGGCGAGGGCGCCTGGTTCTTCGTCGAAGACGCGTCGGCGCTGCCGTGGCGGCGCTGAGCGCTGACAGCTACTCGGCGGCGACCTTCGCGGCTTCCGCCGGGACGACTTCCTTGATCGCGCCGCGCCAGCCGTTATGCGTCAGATCGAAGATGACGCCGTTCGGGTCCTTGTACTTGACTTCATAGAAGGCGTTCGGATTGTTTTCCGGCGCGCCGCTGAAATAGGTGGCGCCGGCCTGCGTCACCTTCTTGGTGCTGTCCTCGAGATCGTCGACCCACATGCCGAAATGCACAAGGCCGTGATAGCCCTTGTGGAAGCCGGGCACTTCGCCGTCGTATTTCAACAACGCGACATTGATGGTGCCGTCGGACACGTAGCAGCCGATGCCGGCCTTGCCGACGACCTTCATGCCGAAGGCTTCCTCAAAAAACTTGGCGGCCTTGTCCGGATCGGGGACGGACAGTGCGATGTGACGGAGCCGTGCAGCCATGGCAATCCTCCTGGGCATTGGTGACGATTGGTCTCAGCATCCTCCGGCCCCTCGACAGCGTCAAGCGGCAGAGCCTACTGGGGCTTTATTCCGGCACTGGCGGTAACTTCGCGCCATTTTTTCAGCTCGGCCGCAATTCGCCCGGCGAATTCTTGCTGCGTGCTTGACTCGGCCTCGACGCCGAGCTTCTTCAGCGCATCGATCACACCGGAATCGTGCAGCACCGCATTGGTCTCGCTGTTAAGGCGCGCCAAAATCGGGGCCGGCGTACCGGCGGGAGCATAGAGCGCCTGCCACAACAGGGCTTCGTAACCGGGCAGCCCAGACTCGGCGATTGTCGGCACGCCGGGCAACGCCGAGCTGGGCTGCGTGCCGGTGACCGCGATGGCGCGCAACTTTCCCTCGCGAATGAGCGCCAAGCTCGGCGGTATGGTTGCAAACTGCATGTCGACGCGGCCCTCGATCACGTCGAGTACTTCCTGTTCGGTGCCGCGATACGATACCGGCGTAAGCTGCACATTCGACATCTTGTCGAACAGCAGGCCGGCGAGATTGGCGAGCGTCGCCGGGCCGGCTTCGGCGAAGGTCAGCTTGCCGGGCTTCGCCTTAGCGAGCGCGATCAGCTCATGGACGTTGTGGATCGGCAGTCCGGGATAGGCCGCAAGCACGAACGGCGATATGCCGATCATCGAAATAGGCGCGAAATTCTTGACCGGATCGTAGGTCGGTTTGGCCATTAAGGTGGGCGAGATCGTGAGCGTACTCGTATTGGCGAGACCGAGCGTGTAGCCGTCGGGGGCCGCGCGGGCGACCGCCTCGGTGCCGAGGGAACCGCTGGCGCCGGGGCGGTTCTCGATCACCACCGGTTGATGCAAACGCGCGCTCAGGTTTTGTCCAACCAGCCGCGCCACGATGTCGGAGCTGCTGCCGGCCGGGAACGGCACGATGAGGTGGATCGGCCGCGCCGGCCAGTTCGGCGTTTGCGCCTTAGCTGCGCAAACCGACATGCACGCCAAGAACACGGCAACTGCTATGCCCCTCATCACCCATCTCCCGTTGTTTCACGCAATGGCATCTGCTTCCCTCAGAACTCTCAAATAAAGCCGTGCGCAGCAAGAACTTGCGCGCCAGTTCGGGGCTCTCGGCGGTGCGGCGCAGGTCATCGTGATTGCGCTTGCGTACCGCCGGGTCCTGTTCGGCCAGGAGCCGCTTGTTGCGGATGGTCTGCGCCTGGGTGTGGGCGACGGCAACATGACGGCGCTGGCGCTCATAGCGATCGAGCACGCTATCGCCGGCCTCGCCGCGCGCAATGGCAATCAGCTTGTCGGCGAGATTGATGGCGTCGTGGATGCCGGAGTTCATGCCCATGGCGCCGATCGGACTGTTCACGTGGGCGGAATCGCCGGCCAGGATGGCGCGGCCGACGCGGAATTTCTGCGCCACGCGCTGATGCACGACGTAGAGATTGCTGGCGACGATGTCGTACGGCTTGCCGGTGGGCAGAAAATTCTGCAGCCGCGCCTGCAGCGCGTCCGGCTGCATCAGCGCGTCCTCGTCCGCCTTCGGATCGGTCGGAAAGTGGACGCGCCAGCGGTCGGGCGGGCCTTTCCAGTGGAACAAGTTCGACCATTCGGCCGGATCGGAAATGTAGTTGCGCTCGGCGTAGCTGTGCCTTCTGAAATCGTAGGCAACTTCGATGTTGAGCGTGCGGTCGTCATAGGTGAAGCCCTCGAACGCGATGCCCAGTTCCTTGCGCACGATGCTGCGCGCGCCTTCGCCGCTGACCAGATAGCGGCCCTGGATAATCTCCTCTTCGCCTGCGCGATTAACGACATGCGCGCCGACGCCGTCGGCGTCCTGTTCGAACGAGACGAATTCGGTGGATAGCCGCAGCTCGATATTGGGGTGCGCCTTCGCCATTTTCAGCGCTTCTTCGACGATCTTGATCCGCTCGCATTGCAGCACGTAGGGAAAGCGCGTGTCGTCTTTCAGATGGACGTGATCGAACGCCGCGATCAGCTTGCCTTCATGGCGGTCCCAGTAATGAAATACCGGCGCGATGATGCCGCGCGGTTCGAGCTTCTGGTACAGCCCGATGCGGTCGAACATTTCCAGCGTTGCCGGGTGGTTGGTTCCCGCGCGCGGCACCTGTTCGAGGAAATTATCGTCGTCGAGCGCTTCAATCAGGCAGACTTTCAGGTCCGCCTGTGCCAGCGCCAGCGCCAGGACGAGCCCGACCGGCCCGGCGCCGATGATGACGATGCGATTGGGGTAAGTGGACATTCAGTCGGTCAGCCGGGAATCGTCTCTTGGGCGCGGGACGGCACGAAGCGAAGCGGAGTGGTGCGCTGCAAATCCGGGATCGTCAGGAGCCAAGACCTCCGACATCAAGCTCGCGAAGGTCCCAGATCAGCGGTGCGCCGCTTGCTGTTCCTTTACCTTGAAATCATTATAACGCGTCGCCTGCCGGCCCGACACGAACTCTGTCGAGCATTCATCGCCGGTGATAATCGTCCTCGATGCGGATGATGTCATCCTCGCCGAGATAGGAGCCGGTCTGCACTTCGATCAGCTCGAGGTCGATCTTGCCGGGATTTTCCAGGCGATGGCGGGCGCCGCTCGGCACATAGACCGATTCGTTTTCGTGCAACAGCTTGACCTCGTCGCTGATCGTGACCCGCGCGGTGCCGCGCACCACCACCCAGTGCTCGGCGCGGTGGTGGTGCATCTGCAACGATAGCCGTCCGCCCGGCTTGACCACGATACGCTTGACTTGGAAGCGGTCGCCCTGGTCAAGCGACTGGTACGAGCCCCACGGCCGATGCACCTGCATGTGATCTTCGGTCAGCCCCGGCGCGACATCCTTGAGCTTGCCGACCAGCCGCCGCAGGCCGTCAGCGTCCTCGCGGCGCGCCACTAGCACAGCATCGGCGGTGGCGACGACGACCACGTCGTTAAGGCCGTACAGCGCAACGAGCTCGTCTGTCGGCCATGACATAGCAGCCGCTTGAATCGACGAAGAACGCCGGTCCTTGCGCCGCGTTCTGCGCCGCATCACCCTTCGAACCCTTCGACAATTCCCACACCGCCTGCCAGGAGCCGACATCGGACCAGCCATAGGACACCGGCATCACCGCCGCATGGGTGGTGCGCTCCATGACCGCGTAATCGATCGATTTCGCGCTGGCGCGGGCAAAGAGTTCCCGCTGCAGCGTGACGAACCCCAGATCGCGACCGGCTGCCCCGACCGCGCTTGCGATGCAGGCGGCGCTGTCGGGCTCGAAGCGTCGGTACTCGTCGAGGAGCAGGCCGGCACGGAAGACAAAGTTACCGGAATTCCACAAATAGCCCTCGGCAACATAGCGCTCGGCTTGTTCCGGATCCGGCTTTTCGACGAACCGCTCGACCGCAAAGATGTCGGGCCCGATCGACGCGCCGGCGCGGATATAGCCGTATTCCGTCGCCGGACGGGTCGGCCGCACGCCGAAGGTGACGATACGATCGGCGGCGGCGGCGCTGGCGGCCGCGGCGCAAGCCTTTGCGAACGCGGCATCGTCGCTAATGACGTGATCGGCGGCGAGCGCGATGACAATGGCATCCTCGGCCCGATTGACTGCGAATATGGCGCCGGCGGCGATCGCCGGCCCGGAATCGCGTCGCACCGGCTCGAGCAGGATGTCGGCTTCCGCAGCAATCGCGGCGAGCTGCTCGGCGATAAGAAAGCGGTATTGTTCATTGGTGACGACGATTGGGCGGCCGAACAGGGCCGGGTCGGAGACCCTTAGAACGGCGTCCTGAAACGTCGAGGTGCGGCCGAACAGTGGCAGAAACTGCTTCGGCCTGCTTTCGCGCGAGGCCGGCCACAGCCTTGTCCCGGCGCCGCCGCACATGATCAGGGGGATGATGGATGAGGTCATGTCACTTGGGCGTTGCGCGATCCTATTCGCTGCGATTGGGGCGATTTTGCTCTGCCAAGACCGCGCTCAGATCGGCCTCGACCATCTTTTTCACCAGAGCGTCAAAAGTCGTTTTGTGTCGCCAGTCGGGTTTCATCCGCGGCTTGCTGGCGTAATCGCCGGGGTGTTCAACCTCGAATCACGCGGCGTTGAAGCGCCGTGCTGGAGACCACGCCATGAAAGACGATACCACGCATTCAACGATTATGCAGCCTGAAGCCGAGACGGCTGTCTATCTATTCGACGATTGGTTCGATCCGATTGAGGCTTGCCCGGCCAACTGAGCACATGCAGCGGTGCCGTTCGCAAAGTATGCTGGTGGCGAACCCGATGATGTACAGCGAATTTTTGGTGGTCAGCACAAAGACCGACACTCCGCTTGTCGGCGACTACTATATTGCCGTGCCGAACTCGACCTTGCGCGTGTCAATGGCGAAGAAATGCCTGTCACACCGACATTTTGCCCGCTATGTCCGGTCCTGGCCCACGATGCATTTAACGACAGGGGGGAAGGCCTCGCGCCGCATCGCATCCGGGGCAAGCGGAACGCGCTTACGCCTTCGGCACGACTTCCTTAGTGGCGCCGGCCCAGCCGGTGTGGGTGAGATCGAACACGACGCCGTTCGGATCCTTGTACTTCGCCTCGTAGAACGAGTTAGGCGAAGTCGGCCGTCCGGCGAGATAGCTGCCGCCCGCCGCGGTGACTTTCTTTTCCGCCTCGTCGAGATCGTCGACCCACATGCCGAAATGGTAGAGGCCGGGCTTCTCGTCGCCTTCGGTCTTGAGCAATGCAACATTCATCACCCCGTCGGACATGTAGATGCCGCGGCGCGCGGTGCCGGCACGTGCCATGCCGAAGGCCTGCTCGAAAAAAGTCGCCGCCCGTTCCGGGTCGGGAACGATAATGGCGATGTGGCGAAGTTTGGAGGCCATGTTGCGCCTGCCTTTCGGTGCTTCCGCGTAAGGGCCGCACAATACTGAGCGCTGCGCTATTTGCAAAGCCCGCGTATTTGCGGATGATGTCGCCGAGCCAATGGGATGGACAGCTTTCATGCCGCGCGAGGCCAACGCAAACGAATACGATTTTATCATTGTTGGCGCGGGCTCGAGCGGCTGCACGCTGGCCAACCGGCTGAGCGAGGACGGCCGCGTCCTCTTGCTCGAAGCAGGTGGCTGGGACCGCGATCCCTGGATCCACATTCCGCTTGCCTGGGGCCGAATGATGGCCCGGCGCATGCACGATTGGAAGTATTCGACCCTCCCCGAACCGGGGATGAACGGCCGGCAGATTGAAATCCCGCGCGGCAGGGTGATCGGCGGCTCGTCCTCGATCAATGCCATGGCCTATGTGCGCGGCCACCGCGGCGATTACGATCGCTGGGCCGAGTCGGGCCTCGCACAATGGTCCTACGCGCATGTGCTGCCCTATTTCCGCCGCCAGGAATCCTGGGAGGGCGGCGCCGACCAATATCGCGGCGGCGACGGCCCGCTGTCGACGCGGCACACGCGTTTTCAAGAGCCGATCGTCGAGGCCATTGCAGCCGCAGGCGCTGCGGCCGGCTACGACTGGACCGACGACTATAACGGCCGCAATCAGGAGGGCTTCGCCCTTCGCCAAGTGACGATCCGCAACGGCCGCCGTTGCAGTGCGGCGGTGGCCTACCTGCGTCCGGCGCTGGCACGGAGCAATTTGCGCGTCGAAGTCGGCGCGCTGGTCAACCGTGTCGTGCTTGACGGCTATCGCGCCGTCGGTGTCGAATATTCGTCGCGCGCCGGCGACAGTGTGTGCGCCTACGCCACGCGCGAAGTCATCCTTGCCGGCGGCGCGATAAACTCGCCGCAGCTCCTGATGCTTTCAGGCATCGGCGACCCGGCGGAACTGCGCTCCCGCGGCATTGAAGTAAAAGTGCCACTCGCCGGTGTAGGCAAGAACCTGCAGGATCATCTGTCGGCAGACGTGAGCTACGTCCGCAAGACGCCCGGAAAATTCCATCGCCAGATGCGGCTTGACCGTATCGTTCGGGATCTCGCCAGAGCCTATTTGTTCGGCACCGGCTTTGCGAGCGATGTACCGGGTGGAATTACGGCGTTCCTTAAGACCGGTCTCGATCGCAAGCTTCCAGACGTACAGTTTCTGTTTCGCGCCGGCTCGCTGTCGGCGGAGCCGTATCTGCCGCCGTTCCTGCCGAGCTTCACCGATACGTTCGGCTGCCGGGTGGCGCTGCTGCGGCCGAAGAGCCGCGGCCGCATATCGCTTTCGTCGGCCGACCCGCGCGCGGCGGTGCATATCGAACAGAACTTCTTGAGCGACGATGAGGATCTGAAAGTCCTGCGCGCCGGCATCAGAATGGCGGTCGCGGTGGGGCGGCAGAGCCCGCTCGCCCCGTTCATTGCGGCCGAGATGACGCGGCTTAAGACCGATACCGAGATCGATGCGCATGTCCGCGCGACCGGCATTACCGTCTATCACCCGATCAGCACCTGCCGCATGGGGAGTGACACAGACTCCGTCGTCGATCCCGAACTGCGGGTGCGCGGCGTCGAAGCGCTGCGGGTGGCCGATGCTTCGGTGATGCCGGACCTGATCGGCGGCAATATCAACGCGGTGGTGATCATGGTTGCAGAGAAGGCCGCCGACATGATCCGCGGCCGGCCCGCGCTCGCACCGAGCAACGCGTGATATAATTGCTTCTGCGCCGCCTGTTTGCGGCGCGCCAGCCTGTCACCAAGACGAAGAACGCTCCATGCCGCCGGTCAACCAGGAAGCTGAATATGATTTCATCATTGTCGGCGCCGGCTCCTCGGGCTGCACGCTGGCCAACCGGCTGAGCGAGGATGCGCGTGTGCTGCTGCTCGAAGCCGGCGGCTGGGATCGCGATCCCTGGATTCACATCCCGCTCGGCTGGGGCCGCATGCTCAACAAGCGCATGCACGACTGGATGTATTTTTCCGAGCCCGAGCCGGCGATGAATGGCCGGCGCATCGAGTGCGCCCGCGGCAAGGTGATCGGCGGCTCGTCCTCGATCAATGCCATGGCCTATGTGCGCGGCCATCGCGGCGATTACGACCGCTGGGCGGGCGCGGGTCTCGATCACTGGTCTTACGCGCACGCGCTGCCTTACTTCCGGCGCCAGGAATCCTGGGCCGGCGGCGCCAACGCCTATCGCGGCGATGACGGCCCGCTGACGACGCAGCCGACGCGGTTTGCCGATCCCCTGGTCGAGGCCTATGGCGAGGCCGGGCTCTCTGCCGGTTATCCGGCGACCGAGGATTACAATGGCCGCGATCAGGAAGGCTTCGGGCGTTGGCAGATGACAATCCGCGACGGCCGCCGCTGCAGTGCCGCGCGCGCCTATCTCAGGCCGGCGCTGGCGCGGAGGAATTTGCAGGTCCGGGTCGGCGCGCTGGCAAGCCGGGTCGTGCTCGAGCGTAATCGCGCGGTCGGAGTGGAATTTCTGTCGCGCGCTCGCGATACGGTTCGAAGTCTACGCCGCGCGCGAAATCATCCTCGCCGGGGGCGTCATCAACTCGCCGCAGCTTTTGATGCTCTCAGGGATAGGCGATCCGGGCGAACTGCACAGCCATGGCATCGAGGTGAAAGTGCCGCTCGCCGCAGTCGGCAAGAACTTGCAGGATCACCTGTCGGCCGGGCTGATCTATGCGCGCAAGGAACCCGGAAAATTTCATCGGGCGATGCGGCTCGACCGCATCACGCGCGAACTGGCCAGGGCCTATCTGTTCGGCACCGGTATTGCGAGCGACGTGCCGGGCGGTATCGTGGCGTTCCTCAAGACTGCGGCAGCGGCAAAGCTCCCCGACATACAATTTTTGTTTAATGCCGGATCGATGGCGGCCAAGCCGTATTTTTCGCCCTTCCTGCCGTCATTCGCCGACACGTTTGGCTGCCGGGTGGCGCTGCTGCGGCCGCACAGCCGCGGCCGTCTTGAGCTCGCCTCGGCCGATCCGCGCACGCCGCCGCGGATCTTTCAGAATTTTCTCAGTATCGAAGACGATCTGAGAATCCTGCGAGCCGGACTACGCATGGCGCGCGAGGTCGGCCGCCAATCCGCGCTCGCGCCGTTCATCGCGGCCGAGACCACGCCGCTCAACTCTGACGGCGAAATCGACGCCCATATCCGCGCAACGGCAATCACCGTCCATCATCCGGCCGGCACCTGCCGCATGGGCGCGGATGACGCGTCGGTGGTCGATCCGGAACTGCGGGTGCGCGGTGTGGCGGGATTGCGGGTCGTCGACGCTTCGGTCATGCCGGATCTGGTCGGCGGCAACATCAATGCGCCGGTGATCATGATCGCCGAAAAGGCCGCCGATATGATCCGCGGCCGCCCGGCGCTGCCGCCGAGCAATGCATAAAGCCGGTTCAGGGCCGGCAGCGCGGGGACCTGGGATCAATGACCGCAGCATCGAATGACGGTGAGGCTGCAAATGCTGTAATATCCATGGTCATGATGGCCGAAGGCTTGCGGGTTGAGCCCCGCAGCCAGGAATTGCGGTGAGGGATATGCTGCTCAGGCCGGCGCAGACCAAGGCCTCGTGGCCGGACGCGATTTTCGCGCATTTCCAGCGCGTCGGCATTCGTCAGGTCGGTTATGTGCCCGATGCCGGCCACAGCCAGCTGATTGCGTTGTGCCAGGCCGATCCGGACATCGCCGACGTGCTGCTGACGACCGAGGAGGAAGGCGTCGGCCTCATTGCCGGCGCGGCGCTCGGCGGCCAGCGCGCGGCGCTCTTGATGCAGTCGAGCGGCGTCGGCAATTGCGTCAACATGTTTTCTCTGCTGCGCAGTTGCGGCTTCGGCTGCGTCGTCCTTGTGACCATGCGCGGGGAGTTCGGCGAGTTCAACCCGTGGCAAGTGCCGATGGGTTCGATCACCGAGGACGTGCTGCGGCTGTCCGGCTTTCTCACCTACCGTGCCGATGCCCCCGACGATGTCGACGACATCGTCGGCGCCGGCTGCGACACCGCGTTCGACGGCAATCTGCAGGTCGCCATTGTACTCTCGCAGCGGCTGATCGGCCGCAAGCAGTGGACCAAATAATGCTCGACCGGCGCGAATTCGTGCGACAGATCCTGATCGACCGCGGCGAGCTGCTGGTCGTCAGCGGGCTCGGCTCTGCCACCTACGACGTCGCCGCGGCCGGCGATCATCCGCTCAATTTCTATCTGTGGGGCGCGATGGGCGGCGCCACGATGACGGGCCTCGGCCTTGCCTTGGCGCAACCTGACCGCCGCGTCGCCGTGCTCACCGGCGATGGCGACATGCTCATGGGGTTAGGCAGCCTCGCCACCATTGGTGTCAAGCAGCCGCGAAATCTCTCCATCGTCGTGCTCGATAACGGCTTTTATGGCGAGACCGGCATGCAGCGGAGCCACACCCATTTCGGCGTCGATCTCGTCGCTGTGGGATTGGCCTGCCGCTTCAAGCATTCCTACTCGGTCTCGCGCATGGCGGAAGCCGCCGACGCGAGGGTCCTGCTGCAGGCTGGCGACGGTCCGATCTTCCTCAACGTCAGTGTCGGCGCGGAGGAAATGCCGCGTGTTTTGCCGCTACGCGACGGCCACGCCATCGCGCAACGCTTCATCGCGGCACGCAACGCGCCCCCGGCGCCGGCGCCGCTGCGCGAGAAAGTCCCTACGCTGCCGCGAGCGCTTGGTCTAGATCGGCGATGATGTCGTCGATATGCTCGATGCCGACTGACAGCCGTACATAGCCGTCCGTGACCCCGGTTTTGGCCTGCTCTTCCGGCGTGAGCTGCGAATGTGTGGTGCTTGCCGGATGAATGGCGAGCGAGCGGACATCGCCGATATTGGCGACATGATAGAACATTTTGAGGCTGTCGATGAACTTGCGACCAGCATCGCGGCCGCCGTTCAGCTCAAAGCCGACCAGCCCGCCATAGCCGCCCTTGAGGTAGGCGTCGGCGCGGCGTTTCATCTCGCCGCTCATCAGGCTCGGGAAAATGACCTTCGTGACCTTGGCATGCTTGGCCAGATATTGCACCACAGCGGTTGCGTTGGCGCAGTGCTGGCGCATGCGCAACGCCACGGTTTCGAGGCCCTGGATGAACATGAAGGCGTTGAACGGCGACATCGGGGCGCCGATGTCGCGCAATAGCGTGACGCGGGCCTTGATGATGTAGGCAATCGGGCCGAGCGGCTTGACCGCCTGAGTCCAGATGGCGCCGTGATAGGACGGGTCCGGCGTATTGAGCATGGGAAAACGGTCGGCGTGCTTCTCCCAGTCGAAATTGCCGCCGTCGACGATGATACCGCCGATCGAGGTGCCGTGGCCGCCGATATATTTGGTGGTCGAGTGCATGGTGATCGCGGCGCCGTGCTCGATCGGCCGGCACAGGACCGGGCAGGCGGTGTTGTCCATGATCAGCGGAATGCCGAGCTCGCGGCCGATTTTGGCCACTTCGGCGATCGGGAACACCGTGAGCTTGGGATTGGGCAGCGTCTCGCCGTAATAGCAGCGCGTCTTCGCATCGCTCATGCGGCGGAAATTCTCAGGATCGGCCGGATCAACGAAACGGCACTCAATCCCCATCGTGCTCATGGTGTTCTGAAAAAGATTCCAGGTGCCGCCGTAGATATCGGTGGAGCACAGGAAATTATCGCCGGCATGGCAGATATTCTGCACCGAAAACAGTGACGCCGCCTGTCCTGACGCCAGGGCAAGCGCGGCGACCCCGCCTTCGAACTGGGCGACCCGCTCCTCCAGCACCGCCTGGGTCGGGTTCATGATGCGGGTGTAGATGTTGCCGAGTTCCTTGAGCGCGAACAGATTGGCGGCGTGCTCGGTCGAATTGAATTGGTACGATGTGGTCTGATAGATCGGCACAGCGACTGCTGTTGTCGTTGGATCCGAGCGGTATCCGGCGTGCAGCGCGATGGTTTCCGGGTGCTTGCTCTGCGTCGGCATCGTTCAATCTCCTTGCAACTGACTGGAATTGTTGGAGTCAAAAACCGAACCGCAACAGCGTAGGCGCGATGGAGGGCGCCGACAAGTCGGCGGCGGGCTTACACCAATTGTGCCGCCGTATGTCGGTCACACGTATGAACAGGATCGCGGCGGGGAACGGCCCGCGCCGCTCCGGGCGGACCATGAACGTCGGGATGGTCCCAGCGCTCGTTGCGATGCCGGCGAATTGCTCTTCCATCGCCCAGTCCGCCGCCTCCGCGCGTGCCGATCAGCGCCGCGCCGCAATCTTCACCGCCTCGATGATCTCCGGATAGGCGGCGCAGCGGCACAGATTGCCGGCGAGATAATGCCGGATGTCGTCGTCGCTCGGGTTCGGATTCTCCTTCAGCAATTGGTGCACCATCAGAATGAAGCCGGGCGTGCAGAAGCCGCACTGGAATGCGCCGGCGTCGATGAAGGCCTGTTGCACCGGCGACAGCGTGCCGTCGGCGTCAAGCAATTCCACCGTGGTGATGCTCTTGCCGTCGGCCCAGACCGCGAAATAAAGACAGCCGGAGACGGCCTTATCGCCGACGAGAACGGTGCAGCAGCCGCATAGTCCCTGGCCGCAGCTTTCGCGCGCACCGAACAGGTCGAAACGCTGCAACAGCTCGACCAGATTGCGGTGCGGCTCGATCTCGGTCGAGACCTGCTGGCCGTTGAGCGTGAAGTTGATGGTGCGCGCGTTCATTGTTTTCGGCCCGGTTGATTGTCGTTTGAAAGTCGTCCCCGCGAAAGCGGGGACCCATAGTCACTGTAGGCGCGGTAACCGCTCCGCGCGTGGTTATGGATTCCCGCTTGCGCGGGAATGATGGTTGAATCGGTCCACATCATTCCTCCTCCAACGGCCGGCCTTGCTGCTTGCGCAAGGCGCGCAGCACCGCCTCGGCTGTGATCGGCAATTCCATGATGCGGACGCCGACCGCGTCGTCGATGGCGTTGGCGATCGCAGGCGAGACGCCGAAAGTGCCCGAACTCGCCGAGCCCCTTGGCGCCGAACGGGCCCGAATGCTGCTCGGCGGCGACGAGTTCGTTCTCCATCGGCGGGATATCGCGGATGCCGGGAATCTTGTAATCGGCCAGCGAGGCGTTGGTGACCTGGCCGCCGTCGAGATTCATGATTTCGGTCAGTGTGAAACCGAGCTGCATGATGGCGGCGCCGGAAAGCTGCGTGCGCGCCAGTGCGGGATTGATCGGTCGGCCGCAATCGGCGGCGTTGATGAGCTTTTCGACGCGCACCTCGCCGGTTTCGGTGTCGACTGCGACCTCCGCGCCGGCGCCGCCGATCATCCAGAACGGCGTAACGTTGTCCGACAGTCCGGTCTGCGCATCGGGCGACTTGTAGGTCGGCGCAAAGTTTGCCGAGCCGATGACATTGCCGGCCTGCATGCCGTAGCGCTTCCTGAACACTTCAGCCGGAGGATAATTGGTGCCTTTCGGCAATCCTGCCTCGGCGGCGAGGGCACGCAGTTTGCCGCGCGCTTCTTCCGCCGCAAGGCGGACCGCATTGCCCATGTGAAACAGCGAACGCGAGCCGAGCGTGCCCATGTCGTAGGGCGTCACGTCGGTATCGGGATGGACGACGCGGACGGCTTCGGCCTGGATGTCGAGCACTTCGGCGACGATCTGCGCATAGGCAGTGTCCGAACCTTGGCCCATATCGACCGTGCTGCAATAAAGCGTCATGCTGCCGTCGGCGGCGATGTTGACGATCGCAACCGAGGTGGTCGGCGAGATCGACGCCTTGAAGCCGATGGCGATGCCGCGGCCGCGACGGATCGCGCCGCTGCCGCGATCGAAATCCTGCTGCTTGTTCCAGCCCATGCGCGCCGCTATGGCATCGAGCACCGCTGCGATGGCGGCGTCCTTCATGACGGTGCCGCTCGCCTGGGGGCGGCCCTCGCGCAGCATGTTGTTGCGGCGGAACTCGACCGGATCGACGCCAAGCGCGCGGGCCACCAGGTCGGTATGGCTTTCGTAGGCCCAGACCAGTTGCGGAATACCGAAGCCGCGCAGCGCGCCGGCCGGCGTGCGGTTAGTGTAAAGCTCGTAGGAGTCGATGCTGACGTTCTCGATGTCATACGGTCCCGGCGACGTGAAGCCGGATTTCTGCGTCACGCGCGGGCCGATATCCGCATAGGCGCCCCCGTTCCAAAACACCTCGCAGGCGCGTGCGACCACGCGGCCATCCTTGCCGACGCCGCTTTTGATACGGAACGTCGTCGCATGTTTGGTAATGACGTAAAACTGCTCTTCCATGGTCAGTGCGAGCTTGACCGGCCGCCGCACGATCATCGCCAGTGCTGCGACTAGAGCTTCGAGCTTGACGTAGACCTTGGCGCCGAAGCCGCCGCCGACATACGGCACCTTCACGCGCACGCGATTTTCCGGCCAGCCGAACAGCCGCGCGATTTCGGTGCGCACGAACAACGGCGTCTGGTTCGAGGTGTAGATCGTCAGGCCGGTGCCGGTCGGCTCCGCCACCGACACGAATGGCTCGAACGGCAGATGCAGGCATTGCTGGGTCTTGAATGTGTGTTCGATCACGCGGTCGGCGCCAGCCAAAGCCGCATCCACGTCGCCGCGCCGCAGATGATAATCGAGCGCGACATTGGTGCAGGAACGGCCCCGCAAATGCTTGAGATCGGCGAACGTGCCGGCCGGCTTGAGCATGTCGTGAACGACAACGTCCGGCTGCATCGCGGCGACCTCGTCATAGACCGCCGGCAATTCCTCATATTCGGCGGAGATCGCCTGCACCGCCTGCTCGGCGACGTGCGGATCGGCGGCGAGCACGACCGCGACCGGCTCGCCGACATGGCACACTCTGTCGAGGGCAAGAATTGGCTGATCGTGAAATGCCGGGCCGTAAAAGGGCTCGGGGATCAGCTTGCGGATGTCTTCGCCGGTGATGACGCGATGTACGCTCTCGACAGCGCGTGCCGCCGCAATGTCGAGGCTGCGGATGCGGCCATGTGGTACCGCCGAGCGAAACACTTTGGCGTAAAGCATCCCGGGCAGCCGCAAGTGATGCGTATATTCGGCGCGGCCGCTGACCTTGGCGCGGGCTTCGAGGCGCGGAATCGCTCGCCCGACCTGATTCATGACCGCATCCTACGCCGCGCTCTCATGCAACGCCTGCCGCACGGCGCGGCGCAGATAGACGCGCAGCAATTCGCGTTTGTAGGGCGCTGAGCCGTGCGCGTCGGAGAGGATCGACGCTTCGCCGGCAGCTGCATCGCCGGCGCGCGCCAGAATCGCATCGTCGGGTGCCGCGCCCTGCAGCGCCTGTTCCGCCGCCGCCATGCGGGTGACTTTCTCGGTCGCCGCACCGACAACCACGATCGGATCGCGTATCGCGCCGTCCTTGAGCGCGAACGAGACCGCAACGCCGAGCGAGGGCCAATCGTCGGCGGTACGCGAGGTGACCTTCATGTAGGCGGCTCTGCGCCCGCCAAGCGCCGGCACCATGACGGCGGTGATCAGCTCGTTCTTGGCGAGGACCGTCTCGTAATAGCCCGAGTAAAGCTGTTCGAGCGGCAGATCGCGGCTTCCGTTCGGCCCGCTTATGGAAATGCGCGCCGAAAGCGCGCATAGGACCGGCGGCAAATCCATATGCGGATCGCCATGCGCCAGCGCGCCGCCGACGCGCGCGACGTTGCGGACGCGGACGTTCGACAGCGTGCGCATGGCGCGTTTGAGCACGGGAAGCCGCGCCGCGACATTGGCGTCGTGTTCGAGTTCGCGGAGCGTGGCCATGGCGCCGATGCGCAACGCGCCGTCGTCCGAAAGCGTGATGCGCGCATGTTCGGGTTCGATATTGTGCAGACAGACGAGCTTGGTCGGCTGGAACACGCCGGCCTTCATCATCAGCATCAAAGCCGTGCCGCCCGCGATCGGACGGATCGTCGGCTCCTGCGGATCGAGCAGCGACAATGCTTCTTTGAGCGACGTTGGCTCCACCATGTCGAACGGAATCATGCTGCGCGCCTTTTTTGTGCGTCATTCCAGGGCGCGCCGTCAGGCGCGGGCCCGGAATCCATAACCACTATCCGAGCAAGTTCTGCACCGACGGTGGTTATGGATTCCGGACTGCCGCTACGCGGCATCCGCAATGACGAGTTTAGTTTTTTCGTCTTCTTTTCCACGCCCTCACTCTCCGCCCTACGCCTTGGTCACGCTCAGCACATGATCGGCGATCTCGGCACGCGTGCCGAGCCAGATGTCGGGCGACGACATCGCTTGTTCGATGATCTTCTCATAGAAATAGGCGCCGCGATGGTGACCGAAAATATGGGCGTGGCTGGTGACGTCGATGATGCGCAGTTCGCCTTTGCCGGCGCGGGCGACATCGATCACTTCGTTGTAGGCCTCCAGCATCATGCGCGGCGGATGACCGTATTTCATCGACGGCATGTTGTTGACGTTGTAGGACAAAGGAATGCCGACGATCCTGGCGTTGCCGTGGCTCATAACGAACGGCAGGTCGGTGTTGAACACGTCGCCCCACCAGCGATAGCCCGCTTCGGCGAGAAGCTTCGGCGTGGACGGCTTGGACGTGCCGCGCGGCGACAGCCAGCCGACGATTTTCTGGCCCGACGCTTTTTCAAGCAGCGCGGTGCAGCGTTCGACGTTGTTGCGCTCGTCCTCGTCGGACAGCAGCGCCGGGATCACGTCCATCGCGTAGGAATGCGACAGCACCTCGTGGCCGCAATTGGCGATAGTTTTTACGGTCGCGGGCGAGCGCTCGGCGACGATGGCGTTGGTCATCACGCTCGCCTTGGCGCCATGGCGCGCGAATGCGTCCATCAGCCGGTGGATGCCGACTTCGACTCCATAGGCGGCCCACGATATTGCCATGGTATCGAGCACGCCCGCCGGCAGCGGATTGCCCATCGGGCTGATGCCGGGCGCCTTGCCGTCGGACCAGGCTTCAAGACAGATGTTGAAGACGACGGCAATGCGCTTGCCGTTCGGCCACACCCAGCTCGGCTCGCTTTTCATACCCGGCTCCGCGGCGACCTTTTGCCCGCATTGCACGCGCACCTCGGAGCCAACGTTAAATCACACCATGGCGCGCCGCGTCGAGGCCGTCGCGACGGCGTGATGCGCCCGGGCGCCCGCTACCAGGCATGACGGGTACGCGGCCTCACCAACCAGGTGCCGCATAGCACCAAGAGCGCCAGTAGCGCCGGAGCAATCGCGAGCCAGAGGCTGACTGCCGCGACCGCCGCCGCAGCCGCCCAACCGATCGAGGAGAACGCTTCGGCAAATGTGGCGAGCCGCGACGAAACCTGCCGGCGGCGGAATTGACTGCGCTTGGCCTGGCTGCGGAACCAGAACTGGACCGCGGTCGCCGCCGCCGCGGCGACGACGATGCCGCAGCCGGCGGCCAACGCATCGCGGGGCGAGGCGACGGCCAGCGCGACGATGAACGGGGTGAAGACCATGGCGATGGCGCCGAGTACCGCTTCGATCTTTGCCTGCAGGATAAAGTGCGCCGGCAGCGGCGCGGTAGCGACCAGATCGGGCGCGTCCTCGCCGGAGATGGCGAGCCAGGCGAGGCCGCCGGCGAGTTGGCCTGCGGCCATCACCAAAACCGGCACCAGGAGCTGCAACGCGCCATCGTTGTCGTCGAAGCCGCGCCACAGCATCAGCGCCGGCGGCACCAGATAGAGCATCTGCATCAGCGTCTGCGACATCAGCCATGGATCGCGGCGCAGCAGCGCCCATTCCTTGCTGCGCAGCGAGCGCCGGGGCGACCTGCTGCGGAACTCGAACGCTCGCTGCGACCGGGACGTGCCGGCATTGCCGGCGCCGGCGGCCGCCGTGGCATAACCGGCGAAGCGCGGCGCGACATAGGCGATGGCAGCGGCGAGCAGGAGCAGGCTTGCGATCAGCACCCCGGCGAGCGGAACAAATTCGCCGAAAGCAGCCCGTGCAGGCCACCACATGACGCTGCCGGCGTTGGGCGCGTACGTCAGCAACGCGCCCGATTGCAGCACCTTGAACCGAGTGATTGTGCCGTAGGACAGGATCGCGGTGACTTGCAGGCCGATCACGAATGCGGCGCCGACCAGTGCGGCGACGACTTGAGCGACGAAGCGTGTGCGCCGCGCGCCAATCAGCCGAAACAGAGCAATTGTCAGAGCGATCGCGAGCGCAGTCGCCGCTGCGCCCATGGCGACAACAAGGCCGTAACCGCCCGCCCAGTGCCAGCCGCCGCGAATGATGAGCACGTTGATAAACGGCGCGGAGAGCGGAATTGCCATTGCGGTCGTCGCCAGCGCCACGGTGGCGATGCGGATGCCGAACAGCTTGCTGGCCGGGGCCGGTGAAGCGAGGATCAGATCGAGATCGGAACGCGCATAGAAGGCTCGCGTGATCGATTCCATCGCCTGCGAAATCATCAACAGCCATGACAGCAGCACGATGCTGGACAGGTCGACCAGCGTGTGTTTGTCGAGCGTGGCGTGGGCATGGCGCCCGACCATGGAGTAGGCGACGGCGTGCATGAACACGACGAAGGCGCCGAGTGCGAGCACGACCCGGCGCAGCCGGCTTCTCCTGCCGCCGATCATGGCCACCCAATCGCGCCAGGCGAGCCGCCATTCGTGTTCGGCGAACCAGAAAGCGGTGCCGGCTTCGATCATCGGGTCGTCCTCTCCCACAGGCGCCGACTTGACGGTGTTTCCCGGGCGCGGTGCAGCATGGAGCGAAGCGGAATGATGCGCTGCAGACCCGGGATCGCCACAAGCTGAGACTTCTGACGCCGAGCCGGCGAAGGTCCCGGATCAGCGGTGCACCGCTCTGCTGCGCTGCGCGCTGCGCCGCATCCGGGAAACGAATCCAAGTTGGCGCCCAGGGCCGGGGTGGGGGCTGGCTTGCTCGGCGCCAGCGGCCGCTTGCCGCCTCCGGCTCGCTTTGCTCGCCACCTCCCCCGCAAACGGGAGAGGACAAAGCTGATCGTTGCGGTCATGCCGCCTGCGCCTGCTCGGCGACCAGCGCGAGGAAGGTGTCTTCGAGGCTGGCGTCGCCGCGTGTCGGTTCCGCCTTGGCGCCGGCCTTCAGCCGCAGCTCGTCGAGCGTTCCTTCGGCGATCAGCCTGCCATGCGCGATGATGCCGATGCGATCGGCCATGCGCTCGGCGACTTCAAGAATGTGCGTGGTCATGATGATGGTGCCGCCGGCTTGTGTGCGCCCGCGCAACACGTTCTTGACCTGGCGCGCGGAGCCGGCATCGAGCCCGGTCAGCGGCTCGTCGAGAATGATTACGCGGGGTTCGTGAATGAGCGCGCCGGCGAGCGCCACTTTCTGCCGCATGCCCTTGGAAAAACTCTCGCAGCGTTCGCCGGCATGAGCTTGCAGATCGAGCCAGGCCAGAAGCTCGCGCGCCCGCGCCGCGGCGAGCGCCGGCTCGACGCTCCAGAGTCCGGCGACGAAGGCGAGATATTCCTGTGGCGTCAGCTTGTCGTAGATCATCGGCTCGTCGGAAACCCACGCCGCGATCCGCTTCGCCGCGACCGGATCGGCGAGCGCATCGATGCCGCCGAGCCGGATGGCGCCGGCATCGGGGCGCAACAGGCCCGCGATCATGCGCAACGTCGTCGTCTTGCCGGCGCCGTTGGGGCCGACGAGCGCATAGAACTCGCCGGCCCGCACCGTCAGGTCGAGGCCGTCGACCGCCGGCCGGTCGAACAACTTGACGAGGCCGCGGATTTCGAGAGCGGCAGTCGCGGGTAGAGTAAATGGCTGCATGGAATGCACGCGCAGGTGTTCCGGATGCGATGCAGCGCACTTCTTCGCTTTACCATAGCGCGTCGAAGACGCGCGTGACCGCTCTTCTGCTGCGCTGCGCCCGGGAAACGTCTACTGAGAAGAGGTTGCGGGCCGGTGAATCGGGTGCTGCGCTTTCGCAGCGAATGGTTAAAGCGTTATCCGATCGATCTCTTCAATCTCGGCCGACGACAGCGTCCAGTCCACGGCGGCGACGTTTTGTTCGACCTGCTCGGGCTTGGTGGCTCCGGCGATGATGCTCGGGATGAACGGCCGGCTGGCGAGCCAGCTCATCGCCAGTTCGAGCAAAGTGCGGCCGCGCACGGAGGCGAACGCGTTGAGGGCTTCGACCTTGCGCCAGTTGCGGGCGTTGAGCACGTCGCCGGCGTGATGGGCGCTCCTGGCAAGCCGCGAACCTGCCGGCAGCGGCGCGCCATGTTTGTACTTGCCCGTCAACAGGCCGCTGGCGAGCGGAAAATAGGGCAGCAGGCTCAGGCGGTATTTGCGCATCACGCCAAGGCGATCCTGTTCGAGACCGCGTTCGAGCAGGCTGTACTCGTCCTGACAGCAGATGAACGATGCGAGCCGCTGACGCGCCGCGACGGTATGCGCCGCCTCTAGCTGCGCAGCCGAGAGATTGGAGCAGCCGATGAAGCGAACCTTGCCGGCCTTCACCAGATCATCGAGCGCGCGCAATGTCTCCTCGATCGGAGTTTGCGGATCGGGGCGGTGCAGCAAATAAAGATCGATCCAATCGGTTTTGAGCCGCCGCAGACTCGCTTCCACCGCCTGCATGATGTAGCGTCGCGACGCGCCGCGGAGCTTTCCGGCATTATCCATCGGCAGGCCGAATTTGGTCGCCAGCACGATGTCTTTTCGTCGCGAGCCGAGGATTTGTCCGAGGCACTCTTCCGAGCCGCCCTTGTCGCCGTAAACATCGGCGGTGTCGATCAAGGTCACGCCGAGATCGAGCGCCTTGTCGACGACCAGCCGACTAGCCGCCAGGTCGATACGACCGCCAAAATTGTTGGCGCCAAGCCCGACCAGAGAAACCTCAGGGCCCGAATGTCCGAGCTTGCGCTTTTGCATTCCATTGCCCGTTCCGCTCATTCCCGCGAATGCGGGAATCCAGGGCAAAATTTTGTCGCGAGCGGATTTGCCAAGTCCGGATGGTGTGCTTTGCGCGCGACGCTATCCGCCGACATTGTACGCAGCGAGCGCCGCCATGTTGACGAGCTGGCTGTCGTTGGCTGAGAGCGGCACGATCTGCACCGAACGGTCGAGGCCGACAAGCAGCGGGCCGATCACGTTGGCGCCGCCGAGCTCCAACAACAGCTTAGTCGAGATCGAGGCGGAATGGAGCGCCGGCATGATCAGCACATTAGCCGGCCCGGACAGTCGGCAGAACGGGTAGGCCTCGCGCAACTCCAGGTCGAGCGCCACGTCGGCCGCCATGTCGCCGTCATATTCGAAATTGACGCGTTCGCGATCGAGCAGCCGCACCGCTTCCTGAACGCGCTCCGAGCGCTCGCCCGGCGGATGGCCGAAGGTTGAGAACGCAAGCATCGCCAGCCGCGGCTCGTAGCCGAGCGCGCGCGCAACGTGCGCGGCCTCCTTGGCGATTTCGGCGAGGTCGCGCGCGTCCGGCATTTCAGTGACCGCGGTGTCGGCGACCAGCACGGTGTGCCCGCGCGCAAGCACGAGCGAAACGCCCATCACGCGATGTCCCGGCTTGGGGTCGATACAGCGCCGCACGTCTTCGAGCGCCACGGAGAAATTGCGGGTGACGCCGGTCACCATGGCGTCGGCGTCGCCCAACGCGACCATGCAGGCGGCAAAATGATTGCGGTCCTGGTTGACCAGGCGCTGGCAGTCGCGCTGCAGGAAGCCGTGGCGCTGCAGCCGTTCGTAGAGATAGGCCGCATAGGCGGCGTTGCGCCGCGACAGCGCCGCGTTGATGATCTCGATGCCGCCGCCGAGTTCGACGCCCAGCTCCTGCGCGGACTGGCGCACCCGCGCCTCGCGGCCGACCAGGAGCGCAGAGCCAAGGCCCTGATGCACGAAGCTCGCCGCCGCGCGGATCACCTGCTCCTCTTCGCCCTCGGCGAAGACGACGCGCCGCGGCTGCCGGCGCAGGCGCTGAAACACCCGTTGCAGCACGCCGGCGATCGGGTCGCGCCGACTGCGCAACTGCTCCTGATAGGCGTCCATATCCTCGATCGGCCGCCGCGCCACTTTCGAATCCATGGCGGCTTTCGCCACCGCAGCCGGAACCTTCGAGATCAGGCGCGGATCGAACGGCACCGGGATGATGTAGTCGGGACCGTATTTCGGCCGCGCCCCGTAGGCCGCGGCGACCTCGTCAGGCACGTCCTCGCGGGCGAGTTCGGCGAGCGCGTGCGCGGCCGCGATCTTCATTTCCATGTTGATGGCGCGTGCGCGTACATCGAGTGCGCCGCGGAAAATGTAGGGGAAGCCGAGCACGTTGTTGATCTGGTTCGGATAGTCGGAGCGGCCGGTCGCCATGATGGCGTCCGAGCGCACCGCGGCCACGTCCTCGACGGTGATTTCGGGATCGGGATTGGCCATAGCGAAGATGATCGGCTTGTCCGCCATCGATCTCACCATGGCTTGGCTCATCGCACCCTTGGCCGAAAGGCCGAAGAACACGTCGGCGCCCGCCACCGCCTCGGCCAGCGTCCGCGCCTTGGTCTTGACGGCGAAGCCCGATTTCCACTGGTTCATGCCCTCGGTGCGGCCCTCGTAAATGACGCCCTTGGTGTCGCAGAGAATGAGGTTCTCGGGCCGGAAGCCGATGGCGCGCAGAAGTTCGAGGCAGGCGATGCCGGCCGCGCCGGCGCCGTTGCAGACGAGTCTGGTTGTCGCCACTTCGCGGCCGGTCAGCTCCAGCGCGTTGATCAGGCCCGCCGCGGCGATGATGGCGGTGCCGTGCTGGTCGTCGTGAAACACCGGGATGTCGAGCAATTCGCGCAACTTCTGCTCGATAATGAAGCATTCCGGCGCCTTGATGTCTTCCAGATTGATGCCGCCCCAGCTCTTGCCGAGTAGCCTGACACAATTGATGATTTCGTCCGGATCTTCCGAGGAGATTTCGAGATCGATCGAGTCGATGTCGGCAAAACGCTTGAACAGAACGCACTTGCCTTCCATCACTGGCTTCGCCGCCAGCGCGCCAAGATTGCCGAGGCCCAAAATGGCGGTGCCGTTGGTGATGACGGCGACGAAATTGCCCTTGGTCGTGTAATCGTAGGCGCGGGCCTCGTCCTCGGCGATCGCCAACACCGGCACGGCGACGCCGGGCGAATAGGCGAGCGAGAGGTCGCGTTGCGTCGCCATCGGCTTGGTGGCGACGACTTCGAGTTTTCCCGGCCGACCTTGGCTGTGAAACAGCAGGGCTTCCTGGTCGGTGAAAGTTGGCCGCTGCGAGCGGCCGCCGCTTTTGGAAGCCATTTTCTATTCCTTATGGTACGCCGTCGCCCCGTCTTCCCGCTCGATCGGAAGGTCAGGGACGGGAAGGGCAGGGTGGTGCCGACCTTAGCGAAACCGACCGCCCGTGCTCAAGAGACCGGCAAGCTCGGCCTCGGGCCGCCGCTCGGCCGAAGACCTCGCGCGCGGCGCATCGTCATAGATTGAACAATTGCGTGTGGCAGGGTAAGGCCTGCGCAACGCCCGACCGCCGTCTTCCGGAGACGCCATGATCAGATTTCTACTTCGCTTCACCGGCCTGTGCCTACTGGCCGCCGGCTTCGTCTTTTTCGTCTATGACGGCACCAAGTCCATCGCCAACCAGCAATTCGTGTATATGAAAGTCAGTGACCTGTGGGCCATCGTCAATCAGAACAGCCTCACGGCGGTGCAGGACTGGCTGCGGCAGAATGCGCTGTGGGCCTGGGACCCATACGTGCAGTTTCTTTTCGGCTTGCCGACCTGGGTGGTGCTGGCATTCCTTTCGGCGATCCTGATCCTGCTCGGCCGCAAGAGAAAGCCGCTGATCGGCTACGCGCGCAATTAGCCTCGGCACCTCAGGCCGCGGCCTCGCGACCCGGACGCGCTGACGCAAGGCGGCGCACCGCTCTCGCGGCATCGTGTTCAACGTGTGTTACGATCCCGCGCCAAAGCACCCGAAAGACGGATGCGGGAGGATGGGTAATGGCCGCCAAGGGCTACGATTACATCATTGTCGGCGCCGGCTCTGCCGGCTGCGTGCTCGCCAACCGGCTGACCGAGGACGGCGCCGCAAGCGTCCTCCTCCTTGAGGCCGGTGGGCGCGACTGGCACCCCTACATCCACATCCCCCTCGGCATGGGCCGGATGCACGATTACGGCATGTTCGACTGGGGCTATCGGACAGAATCCGGAGCCGAACCTCAATGGCCGTCGCATCGAGGCGATGCGCGGCAAGGTTTTGGGCGGCTCGTCCTCCATCAACGTCATGGCCTACACGCGCGGCAACCGCGGCGACTACGACCGCTGGGCGCAGAAGGGCGCGCGCGGCTGGTCCTATGCGGACGTGCTGCCCTATTTCCAGCGCTCCGAGACCTGGGAAAAAGGCGCCGACACCTGGCGCGGCGGCAAGGGCTCGCTCGGCACCGAGTTCGCCAAGACCACAGACCCACTCTATGATGCCTGGCTCGACGCTGCCAAGGCCTGCGGCTATCCGCTCACGCCGGATTACAACGGCAAGCAGCAGGATGGTTTCGGCCGCAGCCAATATACGATCCGCAACGGCCGGCGTTCGTCATCGGCCAACGCATTCCTCAAGCCCGCACGCGAGCGGGCGAATCTCACTGTCGCGACCAACGCCCACACCACGCGCGTCAAGCTCGACGGAACGCGCGCGAGTGGAGTCGAATACGTCAAGGATGGCGCGACCGAACGCGCCGAAGCCGCCCGCGAGGTCATCCTTGCCGCCGGTGCTTTCAACACGCCGCAGCTTCTGATGCTCTCGGGCGTCGGGCCCGCCGAACATTTGCGCAGCTTCCGTATCGAGGTCGCCGCCGACCTGCCGGTCGGCCGCAACCTGCAGGACCACCTCGGCGCCTATATGACGTACACGCGGCCGCGCCCGGGCGCGTTCCACCGCGAAATGCGCTTCGACCGCATGGCCGCGAGCATGGTGCAAGCCTACTTGTTCGGCACCGGCCCCGGCACCGTGGTGCCGGGCGGGCTGCACGCTTTCGTCAAGACGCGGCCCGAACTGTCGGTGCCCGACATCGAGTTCATGTTCCGCGGCACCGCGGCGAGCCCGCACCTGTGGTTCCCGCTCGTTCGCCCGGCCTATCTCGACGGCTTCGGCATCCGCCCGACGCTCTTGCATCCCGACAGCCGCGGCGAGGTTTTATTGCACAGCGCCGACCCGACGGCGCCGCCGCGCATCGTCTACCGCTTCTTTACTTCCCCGAACGACCTGCCGACCTTGCGCGAAGGCTTTAAGCGCGCGCGCGAATTAGCTTTCAATAAAGCGCTCGATCCGTATCGCGGCGAGGAGGTCGGGCCCGGGCTGAAGGTCAAGACCGATGCAGAGATCGACACCTGGCTGATGAAGAGCGTCATCACCGCGCATCACCCCGCCGGCACCTGCGCGATCGGCCCCGACGGCGTGCTCGATCCCGACCTGAAAGTCCGCGGCATCGAGCGGCTTCGCGTATGCGACGCCTCCGCCATGCCGGACCTCGTCTCCGCCCACATCAATGCCTGCGTGATCATGATGGCCGACAAGGCCTCCGACATCATCCGAGGCAAACCGGCTTTGCCGCGCGCGGCGGCGGCGTAGCGCTCAGGCCGCCCGGGGAGTTTGAACGAACTGCCAGGAGCAACACGTTCAATCGCTTGACGGAAGCGAGCGTGGGGGGTCGATAGCAGGAACGCCGGTTGGCGTGAAATGCCGCACATTTCGGGTCAGCACGGTCAATCCGTGGACCTTGGCGGTGGCCGCGATGATGAGATCAACGCGCTCGATCACCGTCGGCCTGATCGCCTCTGCGAGGCGCGCCAATGTCAAAGCGACTTCAACATCAAGAGGCAGCAGTCGCGCCTTGAAATCGGCGATGAGGCCATCGCGCAGCGCCATCAATTGCTGGGCGCGGGCTTCTTTGCGCTCGCGCGTCAACTTGAGGATACCTGCTTCGATCTCGGTGACGGTGATGGTGCTGAGGAATAGCAGAGCATCATGCTCCCGCATCCATTGAACTACGGACACGGCCTCATGGGCGCGTCTTGGATCGAACAGTGAGACGATATTGGTGTCGAGGAGATACAAGCGTCACTCGGAAAAGTCAGCGCCAAGTGCGCGTTTATCCTTGGCCCCCCGCCGGCGCGTGAGAATATCTGAGAAACCCTGCGCATCCGCACCAATCGCCCTCGCGAATAGATCGGCAAGGGTCGCGGCGCTCCTTGGGCGCGCGTTCCAAGCTTTTTCCGAGACGATGACAACTGACTGTTTGCCGTGCCGGGTGACGCGCTGCGGCTCGCCGTTGAGCGCGCGCTCGATCAGCGTCGAAAGCTTGGACCTCGCTTCGTGTAGCGGATAAGTGCGCACGAGAACCCCTTTGGGATTGTGTACATAAACAGAGAAATATGTACAGATTCCAAGTGGGTTGCAAGGGAATTTACGTCGGGACCGAGGCAGTGGCGCTGCGGAGCCGGGCCGATGGGTCGAGCGGCTCCCAGCCAAACACGCTGCGGCCGCCGTATTGGTGCGAGTGCCCGCGCTCCTGCGCGATGAAGCTCTCGACGCTCGGCCCGCTGACTGTGCGCTCCAGCCGCCGCGCCTCGCGGTCGAGCCGCGCCAGCGCCGCCAATTGTTCGTCGCGGCCGAGCTTCGCCTTTTGCACGGCGGATTTCATGACGCGGATGGTCTCGTCATAGACGTTGAGCGGTACCGGAAACGGGTGGCGATCCTTGCCGCCGTGCGCCAGCGAGAAGCGCGCCGGATCGGAAAAGCGGCACGGCGCGCCGTGCACCAATTCGGCGACCAAAGCCAGCGCGCGCACCGTGCGCGCGCCGACGCCGGGGGTGAGCAAAAGACCGGGAAAATCGGCCGGGCCGCGCTCGGCAGCGGCGGCAAGCGCGCCGTGCAGACGGCGCAAATGCACATCGGCGGGACGCACGTCGTGATGCGCCGGCATGAGCAGAAACGGCAGCTTGGCCTGCGTCGGAGGCGTTCCTTCGGACGCCTCGATGGCTGAAAGCTCGCGGGTAATGCCATCGGGACCGAGCGTGGCGAGAAGCTCAAGCTGCTTGTCGCGCGAGTGTTTTGCACGGCAATCGGTGAGATTGACGATGTCGCCCTGGGCGCGGCCTTCGATCGCCGCGTGCGGCTCGTCGACAAAGCTTTGCAGGCCTTGGGAGAGCCAGTGGTAGCGCCGCGCCTGCTTGCGCTCGCCGTTCATGCCCTGTTGCACCACCACCCACCCGCCGTCGTCGGCGACGATAAAGCCGTGCAGATAGAGGTCGAAACCGTCCTGCACCGCCGCGCTGTCGACCTTGGCGACCAGCCGGCTGACGCCGGCGAGCTTGACGCCGTCGAAGCCGACGCGCTCGCCGATGTCGTAGAGTTCATCTGGCGTGCGGCGCGAATGCTTGCCGCGGCCGCCGCAGACGTGAAGCCCGAGCTCGCCCGCGAGCGGACTTAAGCCGCGCTTGAGCGCGCCCAACACGCTCGTCGTGATGCCCGAGGAATGCCAGTCCATTCCCATCACTGCGCCGAACGACTGGAACCAGAACGGATGCGACAGCCGGCGCAAGAATTCGTCGCGGCCGTAATGGTGCACGATTGCCTGCGCGACGACCGCGCCAAGACGCGTCATGCGGTCGGCCAGCCATTTAGGCACGTAGCCGCTATGCAGGGGCAGGTCGGCGCTGCCGGACCTTCGCGTCATCGGCGTCTGCTTATCCGTTACAAGGATTGGTGTTCTTATTTCGTTCTTTCTAAAGAAACAGTCAATCCCCGGCCGTCGATCCGAAAAAGCGCGTCCCCGCGATAAGCGCTGGCACCACGAAGCTTGTTGCCTCGGGATGAGCGGCCGAGTCGCGATGTTGTTGCAGCGTGATGTGGCTTTCCTTGATCACCTTGCTCCACAATCGCGTCTCCTCGGCGATGAATTTGGCGGCGTCGGCGGGCGTGCCGCCCATCGGCTCAAGTTGCAGCGACTGCAACCTGGCGACGATTTCAGGTTTGCGCGGGATTTCGTCGACGTCACGGTTGATCTTGTCCGCGAGGGAGGCCGGCAGGCCCGGAGGCCCGGCAATGGCAAACCAAGTGATCGATCGGAAGCCGGGCAGGCCCTGTCCGGCCACCGTATACCCCATGTTGATCCCCGGGCATTTGCGCAAAGCGTAACGCCGACTATAGGAAATTCGCTGAGCAAGAGCCAAGGGTGCGCGTGGCTCGCGCGGCGGGGCTATTGCGGGCCGTATGAACGCGGCTCGCGGTGGGCGACAAGCCGGTGTTTTTGCGGGATTGAATGGAACTTCTTCGAATGTCCAAGACCTATCGCCTGGGGGTCGATGTCGGCGGCACGCATACGGATCTTGTGCTGCTCAATGTCGAGAGCGGCGCCATCGCGGTCGAGAAGGTGGCGACGACGCCGAAAAATCCGGCTTTGGGCATCATGCGCGGCATCGGCAATTTTGCCGCGCGCGGCATCGATCTCGGCAAAATCGAATTTTTCTCCCATGGCACTACGATCACGACCAACGCGCTTCTTGAAATGCGCGGCGCCAAGGTCGGGCTGCTGATCAATCGCGGCTTTCGCGCCATCCAGGAGACGCAAGGCCAGGCGCGCGACGGCAACGTGTTCGATTATTTCTATCAGAAGCCGGTGCCGATCGCGCCGCAGAGCCTCACCTTCGAAATCGGCGGCCGTATCGATTACAGCGGCGCCGAGCTCGAGCCGCTCGACGAGGGCGCGGTGCGCGAAGCGGTTGCCACGCTCAACGCCAAGGGAGTCGCCTCGATCGCGGTTTGCTACCTGTTTTCCTTCATGAATCCCGCGCACGAAGAGCGCACCGCGGCGATGATCCGCGAGGCGTTCCCACAAGTGCACGTTTCGCTGTCGTGCGAAGTGCTGTCGCGGGTGCGCGAATGGCCGCGACTGTCGGCGACCCTGCTGAATGCCTATCTCGCCCCGGTGCTGGTCGCCTACATCGCCGATCTGGAAAAGCGCCTAACTGCCGAGGGAGCGACCACCCAGCAGCGTTTCCTGATGCAGTCGAACGGCGGCGTGATGCCGTTTGCCGCCGCACTGACCGGTCACAAGACAGTCCATAGCCTGTTGTCCGGGCCCGCCGCCGGTGCGCAGGCGAGCGCTTATCTGCCGCGTGAGGAGCATTTGAACGCGCGCGGCCTGGTTACGCTCGATATGGGCGGCACAAGCTGCGACATCGCCTTCATCGAAGGCGGTGCGCCTTTGGAAGTGACCGAAGGCAATGTGGCGCGCCGGCAGCTCGACGTGCCGGCGCTCGACCTCACCACGATTTCGGCGGGCGGTGGGTCGATCGTGTGGATCGACCGTGCCGGCTTTCTGTCAGTCGGACCGCAAAGCGCCGGCGCCGAGCCGGGGCCGGTCTGCTACGGCCGCGGCGGCGAGGACCCGACGGTTACCGATGCCGATATCGTCTGCGGCTTCCTCAATCCCGATTACTTCCTCGGCGGCACGCAAAAGCTTGATGCAGACGCCGCGCACGCCGCGCTCGAACGGCGGATCGCCAAGCCGATGCGGATGAGCGTTGCCGAGGCCGCCGCGGGCATCCGCCGCATTGTCGATATGAGGATGGCTGACGAGGTGCGCGTGTTTGCGGCGCGGCGCGGCGTCGATCTGTCGGAATTTGCGCTGTTGCCGTTTGGCGGTGCGGGCGCCGTGCACGCTGCCGCCGTCGCCGAGGAACTCGGCATGCGCCGCATCATCGTGCCGCCACGGCCCGGCGCGTTTTCCGCGCTGGGGCTGCTCTGCACCGACGTGCTGCACGATTACATCCGCTCCGAACTGTGTCCGCTCGACCGCCTCGATCCCGCGCATGCCGAGACGATTTTTCGCGAGATCGAGGCCCAGGCGGCGAGCGAGCTTGCCGGGGAAGGCCTTGATCCGGGCGCCGCGACATTCGAACGCGAATTCGACATGCGCTACGCCGGGCAGGGCTATGAGCTGCGCGTGCCGCTTGCCGCTGCGGCCGGCGGCGTTCCCGGCGCGAGCAAAGGCGGCAAGGCGATTGATGCGCAATCGCTCGCCGCGGTGCGGGGGCGCTTCGATGACGTGCATGCGCGTATTCACGGTCATGCCGCCGCGGAGAAGGGCGTCGAAATCGTCAGCTACCGGCTGCGCGTGCGTGTGGCCGTGCCGAAATTCTCGCCGCAGCCGCAGCCGGCGCAGCCGCCGTCACGGCCGCCGGCCGCAGCGGTCAAGGCAACGCGCCGCGTTTTCTTTACTGCCGATCGCGGCGCCGAGACGGCAGTCTATGATCGCGATCGCCTCGCCGTCGGCGCCGCTTTATCAGGGCCCGCCATCGTCGAGCAATTCGACGCCACCACCGTCGTGCCGCCGAGACTGGCGTGCCGCGGTCGATCGCTACGGCAATCTTATATTGAGCCGGGCCTGAATACAGGAAGCGCTTTACGAAAAACACCGAATGATAGCGCGCGAACGAATAATTTTTGCAGCGCAGCCCAGTCAGCCTTTTTTTAGAAAGCCGCAAACGGCATCGACGATGTAGTCCTGCGTCTGTTCACTCAGATAGGCGTGCATCGGCAAGCTGACAACTTCGTGCGCCAGCATCTCCGAAACCGGCAGGCCGTTTCCCGCAACCGGATAATGACGGTAGGCGGTCTGCTCGTGCAGCGGCAGAGGATAATAGACCGCGGTGGGGATGTTTTGCTGGGCCAGCGCGGCGCGCAATGCGTCCCTTGCATCGGCCGGAACCCGAATCGTGTATCGGGCCCATGTCGAAACGCAATGCGCAGCCACAGCCGGCGTCTTCGCCGCACCGCCCAGAGCCGCATTGTACCTTGCTGCAATTTCATTGCGGCGCTTGATTTCGTCTGCAAAGATCTTGAGCTTCTCGATCAATATGGCCGCCTGAAGAGTATCGAGCCGGCTGTTGAGACCGATGCGGACGTTGTCGTATCGGTCCGCGCCTTGACCATGGTTGCGCAGCGACCGGATGACCTGCGCCAGTTCGGCGTCGTCGGTGAATATTGCGCCGCCATCGCCGTATGCGCCGAGCGGCTTTGCCGGAAAGAAACTTGTCGATGTCGCCAAGCCGATGCTGCCGACTTTGCGCGCTTTGTAAATTGCCCCGAACGACTGGGCTGCATCGGACAAAATCCAGAGTTCGTGAGCCTTGCAAATCGGCTCGATCGCGTCGTAATCGGCCGGCTGTCCGAACAGGTCGACCGGAATGACCGCAACGGGTCTCAGATTGAGCTTGGTTGCCGTCAGGATGCCTTGTTCGAGGCTGCGCGCGCACATGTTGAACGTGTCCGGCTCCACGTCGACGAAGATCGGGGTGGCACCGAGCCAAGCCACTACTTCGGCAGTGGCGGCAAAAGTGAAGCTTGGGCACAGGACGGCGTTGCCGTGGCCGACATTTTTTGCCATCAGAACCAGAGCGAGTGCATCGGTGCCGTTAGCGCAGGTGACGACATCGTTGGCGCCGCAGAACTTGCCGAGGTCGCCCTCGAGCATCGTCACTTCCGGGCCCATGATGAATTGGGCGTGGTCGAGCACGCGGGCAACGGCTGCGTCGATGCTCTCGCCCAGCGCGCGGCGTTGTGCGCGCAGATCGATGAATGGAATCGATTGGGCGGGAATTTGGCGGTTTTCGTTCATGCTGTTCCAGCTCGCGACAGAGTTGCCGCGACGCCGGCCCCTGCCGCGGGCATTCCGAGATTGGTGAGCGGCTCCGGCTCTGGTGTCAAAAACGAATCGGAGTTTGTATTGTCAAACCAAAATTTTAGCTAATTAGAATTCTGGTTCGGTGGCAAGGACGGCTCAAGAAGCAGTCATTGTTGAGGCTCCGCAACACGCCGACCCGGCTTTGTCCCGAACATGGCGATCAACGCCGACGAGCCGACTTACTCCCAGCACGGCGGCATTCTAGCCGCGGCGCGGGACCGGTCAACTTCCGCTCCGAGCCGCATAGCGCAGCATGACCCGCTCCAGCGATCGCGGACTGGCCCAGCCCCGCATCCCTGCACTCGGCCTCGCTCAGCGAAAGTGTGACTTGGTGCAGGCAGGCCGCGGCCAACAAGCCGAGCGCTTCCAGCGGAAGCCGATGCGAAAGCTGACAACATCGTCTCGGCCGTCGGTGCCGGAGCGTTTCCAACGGTGCGCAAGGCTGCCGCGCGAACACCAGACCCTCAATACGCCGGATATGCTGCATCCTAAGTGGGCAACGCTCTAGACGCCGTAAAAGTCCCGATACCAAGCCACGAAGCGCTTGACGCCCTCTTCAATCGGAGTTTTCGGCTCAAAGCCGATGTCGGCCTTCAGATCATCGATGTCGGCATAGGTTGCCGGCACCTCGCCTGGTTGCGGCGGCAAGAAATTCTTCTCGGCGGTTCGGCCGGTCGCTTTCTCGATACAGGCAATGTAGTCGAGGAGTCTGTACTGGCGCGTGGTTGCCGATGTTGTAGAGCCGGTAGGGAGCCGACGAAGTGCCCGGATCGGGCGCGGCGCCCGACCAGTTCGGATCGGGCGCAGCGACGTGGTTTGCTGCGCGCACCACGCCCTCGACGATGTCGTCGATATAAGTAAAGTCGCGCGTGTTGTGGCCGTTGTTGAATACGTCGATCGGCTGGCCCGCCAAGATTCGCTGCGTGAACACAAACATCGACATGTCTGGCCGCCCCCACGGGCCATACACGGTGAAGAAGCGCAGGCCCGTCGTCGGCAGCCGGTAGAGATGGGAATATGTGTGCGCCATCAGCTCGTTCGCCTTTTTGGTTGCCGCATAGAGGCTGAGCGGATGGTCGACGTTGTGATGGATGCTGAAGGGCAGCGCCGTATTGCCGCCGTACACCGAACTCGAAGAGGCGTAGACCAGATGCTCGACGGCGCTGTGGCGGCAGCATTCGAGCACGTTCATGAAGCCGACGATATTGGCGTCGATGTAGGAACGGGGATTTTCGAGCGAGTACCGCACGCCCGCCTGGGCGGCGAGGTTGATGACGCGGACCGGCTTTTCGTCCGCGAACACGCGCTCCATTGCGGCCCGGTCGGCAAGATCGGCCCTGACGAAACAAAAGCCGTTGCGGCCTTGGAGCCGGGCCAATCTTGCCTGCTTCAAAGCCGGATCGTAGTAGGTATTGAGATTATCCAGGCCGACAACCTCGTCACCGCGGTCGAGCAGTGCGGCCGCGGTGTGGTAGCCGATAAAGCCGGCCGCTCCGGTGACCAGGTATTTCATCGTTCCGATCGTCTACTAGATGCGGACTTCGCTGTCACCGAGCGGCAGGGCAACTTTGATGTCGTCGATCAGGCCGTTCGGCTTGAGCAGCTCTTTCAGCTTGGATTTCCGTGCCCTGCAATTTCCCGTTCAGCGGGAGCGCCGGAACCGCACTCGTGCTTTGCCGCGCCGGCCGGGCGCCTCGTTGAGAGGCGCTTCGCTGCAAACACCACCAAGCGGCAGACCGTCAAACTATATCGACGTTGCTTCGCCCGCGATCGCGAGACTCAGGCGGCGACGCCGCGAAAATCGGGTACGGCATCGCGCATCACGCGATAGATCGTTGCTCGCTCTTCCCGTGCGAGCCCTTGATCGAGCATGGCGAGCCAGCCGCGCATGGCCTCGATCGACGGCTGCACCGGCCGCGCGGCAACCACCCCGGCGATGCCGATTTCGACCATCGGCTCCTCGCGGGCGAAAAGGATTTCCTGCATCCGCTCGCCTGGGCGTGCGCCGGTGAACACGATATCAATATCGCGCCCGGGCTCCAGGCCCGCAAGCCTGATCATGCGTTCAGCGAGGTCCACGATCTTCACCGGCTGACCCATATTGAGCACATAGACCGAAACGTCTGAGGGGGTCGGTCCGAGCGCATGGCTTGCGGCCGTGACCACGAGATCGCAGGCCTCGCGGATGGTCATGAAATAACGGACCATGTCGGGGTGGGTGACGGTGACCGGCCCGCCGGCGTCGATCTGCGCCTTGAACTTGGGCACCACCGAGCCGTTGGAGGCAAGCACGTTGCCGAAGCGCACGGCGATGAGCCGCGTTGGCTTGCCGTTCTTGTGGGCGTGGCGTGGATAATCGGCATCGAGCGCCTGGCAGTACATCTCGGCGAAGCGCTTGGTCGCGCCCAGGATCGACACCGGCTCGATCGCCTTGTCGGTGGAGATCATCACCATCGCCGAAGCGCCAGCAGCGACGGCGGCATCGGCCACGTTCACCGAGCCGAAGACGTTGGTCTTCACTCCTTCTTCCCAGTTTTGCTCGAGCAGCGGCACGTGCTTGAGCGCGGCGGCATGAAACACGATGTCGGGCTTGAACTCCGCCATCAGCCGGAACAGCCGCTTGCGGTCGCGTACGTCGGCGATGCGTCCGCTGATCTCCGGCCGCGACGGTTTGGTGGCGAGCGTCTCAAGCACGGCGTGCAGTGCCGGCTCGGAATTCTCGATGATGAGCAGCCGGCCGGCGCCGAAAGTGATGACGCGGTCGCAGATCTCCGAGCCGATCGAGCCGCCGCCTCCGGTGACCACGATCGAGCGTCCGGCGAGAAAACTTTCCAACCTTGCATAGTCGATCTTGACGCTCGGCCGCAGCAGCAGGTCCTCCACGTTGACGGGCGCCAACCGCAGCATTTCGCCGCTGTCATCAAGCGAAGGCAAGCGGCTCACCGTGAGGCCGAGCCGGCGCGCCTGCATCAATATTGCCTCCGGTTTGGCGTCAGGCTCCAACGCCGAGGGCGTAAACACGACGCGCGAAACCTCTGTGCCGCGCTGGGCCAGATCGCCGACCGTCGCTTCGAGCCGGCCGAGGCCGCCGAAAACTGGAATGCCGCGAATGGACTGGCCCTGATCCGCCGCAGACGGCGAAAGAATGCCGACCGGCCAGGTCTTCTTCACTGCTCCGCTTTCGATCGCGCGCAGCAGTACCTCGACATCGGCCGCACGGCCGAGCACCAAGGTCGGATTGGCCTCCTGCCGCAGCGCATGTTGGCGCGTGCGCGTATAGCGAAAATAGCGATAGCCAATGCGCGAGCCGCCCAGAAACACCATCTGCAGCAGCCAATAGAGCACGATGGTGATTTTGCCGAAAAAGAACTGGCCGAGCACGTTGGGCGCGACCAGTACGTAATCAAGCGCCAGCAGCGAAACGGCAAGCACCGTCGACGCCCGCAGGATGTTCATGAGGTCCGGAAGCGACGCGAACCGCCACTTCGATTCGTAGAGATGAAACAGGTAATAGATCAGTCCGGCATAGAGCACGAACCAGGGCAAGAACAGAAGCAGCGCCTGCATCCGCGCAACGAGCCCGGCACCCTCGAAGCGGAAGTAGAAGCTTGCGACGACGGCCGCGGCCGTCATCAACAAGTCGTGCGCAATGATCAGCGTCTTGCGCGTGTTGAGTCGCCGCCCAAGCATGTCGGAACCGTGGTGGTGACCTACCCCTGGTGCAGCAATTCATTACCGGGCTTTCGGCCGCGGCGCTACCCCGCCTGGCGCGATGCCGCGCCCTGAAAAATACTCAATCAATCTCATGTACTTAACCGAATGGCCGATAGCGCAATTGACCTCCGGCCGGATCGATCGGAAAACCGCTTAGGTGCGCTCGATGCGCTCGGCGCCAAACCCCCGGGGACGGAGCAGGCCACCATGGCAGCCGCAATGGCGCTGGCTATCTCGGCCTTGTCGGCGCTGATCTGCGCCTTGCTGATCGTGATCCTACTGCCTTTTCTGCGGCGCTATGCGAAGGCGAAGCCGAACTTCCGGTCCTCGCACCGCGAACCGACGCCGCAGGGCGGCGGCGTTGCCGTGATAAGCGCGACGCTGGCGGCCGCGTGGCTCGGCACGCTCAGCTCCGGCACGGCGACCGCTGCGCTACCGACGACGGTCATCGCGGCGGTCGTCGGCATGGCCGCCGTCGGCGCTGTCGATGACATTCGCCCGCTCTCGGTCGCGCTCCGACTCGCGCTGCAGGCGCTGGCGGTCGCTGCGGCGATCTACGCGCTGCCGCACGGCTTGCGCCCGCTTCCGATTCTGCCCTGGTGGCTCGAACGAGTTGTTTTGCTTTTCGGCGGCCTGTGGTTCGTCAATCTGGTGAACTTCATGGACGGCATCGACTGGATGACGGTCGCCGAAGTGGTGCCGATCACGGCGACGCTGGCAATTATCGGCCATATCGGCCCGCTTGCCGCCGACGGCGTCGTGGTGGCGGCTGCGCTCGGCGGGGCGATGATCGCATTTGGCTATTTCAACCGGCCGGTCGCCCGGCTCTTTCTGGGCGATGTCGGCAGTCTGCCGATCGGACTCCTGCTTGGCTGGCTGCTGGTACTTCTCGCAGGCCGCGGCGAGCTTGCCGCTGCCTTGCTGCTGCCGCTCTACTATCTCGCCGATACGACGCTGACGCTGCTGCGCCGCCTGGTGCGGGGCGAGCGGGTCTGGGAGGCGCATCGCAGCCACTTCTATCAGCGCGCTACCGACCGCGGCTTCACCGTGATCGGAATTGTGGCACGGGTCTTCGCAGTGAATCTGGTCCTGGCAGCGCTCGCACTGGCCACCGTCATCGCCCATAAGCACGCCTATGGCCGTGCCATTGATGGCGCCGCTCTGGTCATAGGTGCGGCACTTGTGGGATGGCTCCTTCATGCCTTCTCCCATGCCGCTAACCGGCCGGACTCTGGACGCAAACGCGAGCGGAAGATTGCCGCCTTCGTCAACGAAGCGCGCAAAGATTTCTAGACCAGGCCAGCAAACGACCGATGACTTTCTTTACCTCCAATCGATCAGCCGTGTATTGTTTGATCAAGAAGGCGATAGGTGCAGCCCGGTGGTGCTGCGGCAGCGATTGGCAATGGCTTGCTCAATGGCTTGCCCGAGCTTGGCGCCGCGGTATGATCAGGGCACAAAATGCATCGATGCAGATCGTGAGGGACAGGTCCCACAATCCCTACCCGCAACGGATTTTCCGGCGAACCCGCCGTGACGGCATCTCATGGCCCGCCGGGCGAGGCTGGAGTCCGCTGCGTGCTAAATCCCGCGCGAAATGGCGGCGGAATTTCGGCGCTCAACCATTCTTTGATCTCGCGGGCAGCGATTCTGCAGGGGTTTTAACGTGTGCTCCTCGGAACCAGGCAAATGCGTGATCAAGCGGCGTGAGGCCGCAGCGATGGGGCGTAAGAAGTAGGATATTTTTATGCATGCGTCCCATTCACCGCGCACCGTGCAAAACGGGTTGCTCCGCTTTTTCGTGGGCGGCTCGATCGATGCCGGCAAGTCGACCCTTATCGGTCGGTTGGTGCATGAAGCAAGCGTAACCGCGAAAGGCGAGCTTGCCTCGCTGGCGCAGGATCCGGCGCGTTGCGGTGGCGTGGATCCGCAACAGACCGGCTTTGCACACCCGGGCGACGGATTGGATGACGCGCGCGCACGGGGCATCACGATCGACGTCGCGCGCCGCTATTTTGCAACGCCTCGCCGCAAGTTCGCAGTCGCCGATATCTCCAGCCATCGGTCCAACACTCTCAGCACGGTGAACGGTGCATTCACCTGCGACGTTGCGGTCATCGTGGTGGATGCGCGCCGCGGGATTGTGCCGCAAACCCGGCTGCACATGGCGATCGCGCATCTGGTGGGCATTCGCCATTTAGTCGTGGCGGTAAACAAGCTTGATCTGGTGCTTTGGGATCGCGGCATTTATGAGCGCACCGTCGTCGCATTCCGGGACTTCGCTCAACAAATCGAGATCGCTGCCGCCGTTGCAATACCCGTGTCGGCGTTGAACGGCGACAACCTTGCCGGCCGAAGCGCCAACACGCCGTGGTACGAAGGACCAAGTCTGCTCGGCCATCTTGAGTCGGTTGACGCGGAGTCCGAGCAGTCGGGGAAGCCGTTGCGCGTGCTGGTGCAGACGGGCCCGTTGCCGGATGCCGTCGCCGGGCTTTGCGCCGGCGCGGTCGTCGCCGGCACGCTGCGGCGCGGCGACGCCGTGCAAATCGTGCCCGCGGGCGTCACCTGTAGGGTGGACCGCATCGTGGTCGCCGGCGTGGATCGCGAGTGGGCCGAGGCCGGCACCCTGGTTGCCTTCGGCCTCGATCGCCGGGCCGACCTTGCCTGCGGCGACATTCTGGCGGCTCCGGATCAGCCGGCGCAAGTCACCGATCAGTTCGAAGCGCACCTGATCTGGAACGGCGAACAGCCGCTGTTGCCTGGCCGGGACTATACCTTGCGCATCGGCGCCCGTTCGGTCGCAGCAAGCGTGACTGCGATCAAGTGCCGGCTTAATGTCGAAACCTGGCGCCGCGAGCCGGCGCGTACGCTGCGGCTTAACGACATCGGCATTTGCGATATCGCTACCGCGCTGCCCATTGCCGTGGACAGCTTTGCTGAAATGCGTCGAACCGGGTGCTTCATCCTCACCGACCGCTCTTCGTGCAAAATCGTCGGCGCCGGCATCGTCGACTATCCGCTGCGCCGCGGCATGAACGTCAAAGAGCAGCCGCTGGCTTTGGCCAAGCGCGCGCGCGCCGCGCTGAAGGCGCAGAAACCCTGCGTGGTCTGGTTCACCGGCCTGTCGGGGGCCGGAAAATCCACCATCGCCAATCTCGTCGAAGCAAGCCTCGCGGCGAGCGGGCGCCACACCTACCTGCTCGACGGCGACAACATCCGTCGCGGTTTGAACAAGGATATCGGCTTTACTGACGTGGACCGGGTGGAGAATATCCGGCGCGTCGCCGAGGTCGCCAAACTCTTTGTCGATGCCGGCCTGATCGTGCTGTGTTCTTTCATATCGCCATTCCAAGCCGAACGTGCCGCGATTCGTGACATGCTCGGGCGCGATGAGTATTTCGAGATCTTTGTCTCGGCGCCGCTCGCGGTATGCGAAGCGCGCGATCCCAAGGGCTTATATGCCAAGGCGCGCAACGGCCTGCTGCCCTCCTTTACCGGGATCGACTCGCCGTATGAGCCTCCGCAAAATCCGGATCTCCTGTTGGACACGACGATCTCGACGGCGCAGGTGCTCGCGAATCGGGTGATGGACCTGCTGTCGTCGCGCGGCGTGATTGGAACCGATGAAGCGCCCCCGCTCTGATTGCGCCATGGGGCGTCGCCTCGATCATGTTCGCCGCAGTCACGGCAGTCGCCGACGCTCCATCAATTCGCTCGCCGCGGTCAGGACGCTGGCGCCTTGTTGCGGTCCGTTGGATTTGCGGGGAAGAAAATGACGTGCGTGCTGGTGACAGGCGCGTCTGGCTTTGTCGGCCGCGCTCTGGTCGCCGCGCTCGCGAGAGAAGGCCATAAAGTGCGCGCCACCGTGCGGCGGCCGCCACAACCCGATTTCCCCGATGGCATCGAGGTGACGCAGCACCTCGATCTGGCTGAGTCGTTCGATTGGCAGTCGCTGCTTGAAGGAGCCGACAAAGTCATTCATCTCGCCGGCCTTGCGCATACCGGCCGAGTCGCCGCGCCCGGGCTCTATGACCAGGTCAATCATATCGCGACGGCGCGTCTCGCGGCGGCAGCAGCGCAAGCCCGCATCGGCCATTTCGTGTTTGCTTCGTCGATCCGCGCGCAATCAGGACCGGCAGCCGAGCACGTCATTTCGGAGCGCGACGCAGCGACGCCTATAGAACCCTATGGCCGTTCAAAGCTTGCCGCCGAGCACGCGGTGCGCGCTGCTGGCGTGCCATTCACGATCTTGCGACCCGTCGTGCTGTACGGCCCAGGGGCCAAGGCAAATGTCGCGCTGCTGATGCGACTTGCAATGTCGAGCTGCCCGCTTCCGTTGCAGAATTTCGCCAACCGCCGTTCGCTGCTTGGAATTGACAATCTTATTGCGGCCGTGAGCTTCGTACTGTCGGCGCCCGCTGCAATCGGCGAAACTTACATCGTTGCCGATCCCGGTCCTGCGCTGACTTTGTCCGAGATCGTCGCGACATTGCGACGCGCGCAAGGGCGTCGCCCGTATCTGCTACCGTTGCCGCCGCGATTTGTTGAAATCCCACTGCGCATCTTGGGGCGTAGCGATGTTTGGGAACGGCTCGGCGGAAGTCTGCAGGTAGACGCGGGTAAGCTTCTGGCAGCGGGATGGCGACCGGTGCACGATACCCGCTCCGGCCTGGCCGCGATTGTTCAGTTGGCTGGCGCGTGATCGCGCAAAGTGGACAGACTGGAGCTTCTGACCGGCCTGGCGTCAGATCAGATGATGAGGGTCAGGAGTCCGCACACTACGGCACTGGCCAACAAAACCGTCCAGTCCGACGGTTTGAGCCAGAGCAGCCGGCCTTCACTGATCAAATTTGCCACCATCGCGGGTACTCGTTCTCGCCGCATGCGATGCTATCAGATTAGCGAATAAGCGCAGCCATAGCTGTTGCCGGCAAGCCACACCCGATCTTAATCTTAAGTCACTGAATCTGCAGTCGTTGACGGCCGCAACCGGGTCTCAATCGTTGGCGTTCCCCCGGCACTCGCGCGGACCGCGTTCTGCGACCAGACCAAAGCACAACGCCCCAAAGCACAACGCCCTGTTCCGATTGGACAATTCTCTTTTTTGCGTCAGGCAATTATGATCTGTCGCTGATTGACTTCCAGAATGGGACGCAAGACCCGCCCTTGGGACCCCCTCGCAGAGTTCCCCGTCCCCGCATTCGCCGTAATGCGCACTCGGCGACTGCCTCGGTCGTACCGAGTTCCGGCACCTAAACCGCGAGGTATTTTCGCCAGCGAGGGGCGAAGCGGGAAGCTTCGCGGCGCAGCCAGCTCAACTCTGCCAGCCGAAGGCGACCTTATCGAGCACGCGCGTGCCGAATTTTTCGGAAGAGCGCGCCACCGCCTTACCGCCTAGCGCGCGGTAAAACTCGACCGCATTATCGTTTTCCGACAGCGCCCAGACGATCAGCGATCGCAGGGCGCTCTGCGCCAGATCGCGGCGGGCAGCGGTGAACAGGCGCCGGCCGAAGCCCAAGCCCTGGAATTCCGGCCGCAGGTAGAGCTCGTAGATTTCGCCGTCATAGTACAGGCTGCGCGCCCGGTTGCGGCCGTAATTGGCATAACCGGCGATTTTGTCGCCAAATTGCAGGAGCGCGATGCGGCTGCCCTTGCGGATGGCGCTGTCCCACCACGCCGGACCGCGGCGGGTGATCAGCTTTTCGAGTTCGGTGCCCGGAATGATGCCCTGGTAGGCCATGCGCCATGCCTCATCGTGGCATTCCGCAACCGCGCCGGCGTCACGAGCCTTGGCGCGACGAATCTCGATGAGGACAGTGCTCATGGGCCAATCAAAGCAAGCGGTTCCGCAGCCTTCAAGTGCCGAGATTCACGCATCGTTAACGATGTGGATTATTAGCGGAATCCGGCCCTCGGCGCTATCGTTGTGTGGATAAAAAGGTGAGCCCGGAGAGTAATCTGCGCGGGCTGTTGCACGAGCGCCACGGTGGCCGACTTTTTCCTTCGGCAGGATCAACGACCTATCGAGAGTTGCGGCGATTGGAATTATCCACCGCCGACCCCGGCCTTTGCACGGCAAACCGGGCGCCGCTCACACTCGTTCGGCTTCCTTGCGCCGTTCGTCGCGCTTGCGCTCGGTGGGATCGAGCAGTTTTTTGCGCAACCGGATCGATTTCGGCGTGACCTCGACCAGTTCGTCGTCTTGAATATAGGCCAGCGCCTTTTCCAGCGTCATGCGGATGGGCGGGGTGAGACGGATCGCCTCATCCTTGGCATGGGTGCGGATATTGGTCAGCTTCTTGCCCTTGAGCACGTTGATTTCGAGATCGCTGCCGCGGGTGTGCTCGCCGACGATCATGCCGCGATAGACCTTGCAGCCCGGCTCGATCATCATCGGACCGCGATCTTCGAGATTCCACATCGCATAGGCGACGGCTTCGCCTTGATCGGTAGAGATCAAGACGCCGTTGCGCCGGCCGGTAATCTCGCCTCGGTGCGGACCATAGGCGTGGAACAGCCGGTTCATCACCGCAGTGCCGCGAGTGTCGGTGAGGAGTTCGCCGTGATAGCCGATCAGCCCCCGGGTCGGCGCGTAGAAGTTCAGCCGCACGCGGCCGCCGCCGGAGGGGCGCATCTCGACCAGTTCGCCTTTGCGCTCGGCGAGCTTCTGCACCACCACGCCCGAATGCTGTTCGTCAACGTCGATGACGACCTCCTCGATGGGTTCGAGCAATCCCCCTGACGCACCGTACTGGAACAGCACTTTCGGCCGCGATACGGAGAGCTCGAAGCCTTCGCGGCGCATGGTTTCGATCAGAATGCCGAGCTGCAATTCGCCGCGGCCGGCGACTTCCATGGAATCCTTTTCGGTGGATTCGGAAATCCGCAGCGCCACGTTGCCTTCGGCCTCGCGCAGCAGGCGCTCGCGGATGACCCGGCTCTGCACCTTGTCGCCTTCGGTGCCGGCGAGCGGCAAGTCGTTGATGTGGAACGTCATGGTCAAGGTCGGTGGATCCATCGGCTGCGCCGGCAGCGGCTCAGCGACTTCGGGCGCGCACAGCGTGTGCGAGACGAATGCTTCCGGCAGGCCGGCGACGGCGACGATGTCGCCGGCAAACCCCTCGTCGATCGGGGTCCGCTCCAGACCGCGGAAGGCGAGCACTTTCGTAACCCGGCCCTCCTCGACCAGGCCACCATGACGGTCAAGCACCTTGACGGTCTGGTTCGGTTTCACGCTGCCGGAAAAAATCCGCCCGGTGACGATACGGCCGAGATAGGGATTGGCTTCGAGGATGGTGCCGAGCATGCGAAACGGTCCGTCCTCGACCTGCGGCGGCGCGACGTGGCGGATGACGAGGTCGAACAAGGGCGCCATGCCCTGGTCCTTCGGGCCGGCCGGGCCGGTCGCCATCCAGCCCTGTTTGGCCGAGCCATAGAGGATCGGGAAATCGAGCTGCTCTTCGCTGGCGTCGAGTGCCGCGAACAGGTCGAACACTTCGTTGGCGACCTCGATCGGGCGGGCATCCGACCGATCAACCTTGTTGATAACCACGATCGGCCGCAAACCGACCTTGAGCGCCTTGGTGACGACGAATTTGGTCTGCGGCAGTGGCCCCTCGGCGGCATCGACCAACACCAGCGCGCCGTCCACCATGTTGAGGATGCGCTCGACCTCGCCGCCGAAATCGGCGTGGCCGGGCGTATCGACAATATTGATCCGGGTGTCCTGCCAAACGAGCGAGGTCACTTTGGATAGTATGGTGATGCCGCGCTCCCGCTCCAGTTCATTGGAATCGAGCGCGCGCTCGGCGACACGCTGATTGTCGCGAAACGCGCCCGATTGCTGCAACAGCCGGTCGACCAGCGTGGTTTTGCCGTGGTCGACATGGGCGATGATGGCGATATTGCGCAGAATCATGGAGCCGGCGATAAATCGTTACGGGCCCCGAGGGGCCCGTGTGTTCGGCCGCAATATAATCAGCCGATTCACCGGTGCAATGTCGCCGGTAGCGGCGCCGACGCAATACACACTACATTCCGCCAGATTACTCGGCTAGATTTGTTCGATGGCCCACATTGCAAGCAGGCGAGTTGCATGCGCTACCCTTTGACGATTGCCAGCCAACAACGCGTTCTGTGCATCTTCCCGGCCTACACGCCATCGTTCGGCACGTTTTCCCACGCTTATCGGCTCATGCGGGGAGTGCGGGCGTTCATGCCGCCGCAAGGGCTGCTGCTGATCGCGGCGTACCTGCCGCAATCTTGGCCGGTCCGTTTCATCGACGAGAATATTCTGCCTGCGCGCGATGCCGATTTCGCCTGGGCTGACGTGGTCCTGGTCAGCGGCATGCACATCCAGCGGCCGCAGATCCACGATATTGCCAGCCGCGCCAAGGCGGCCGGCAAGGTCACCGTACTCGGCGGACCCTCGGTCTCCGGCGCGCCCGAGCACTATCCGCAATTCGATTATCTCCATATCGGCGAAATTGGCGACGGCACCGACCGGCTCATCGCCCAGCTCGACCAGGACATTGGGCGCCCGCCGGCGCAAATACGGTTCGAGACCAAGGACCGTCTGCCGCTGTGCGACTTTCCCGTTCCCGCCTATGGTCTGGTCAGGCTCGATCGCTATCTCATCGGCAGCCTGCAGTTTTCCAGCGGCTGCCCTTATCGGTGCGAATTCTGCGATATCCCCGCACTCTATGGCCGCCAGCCTCGGCTCAAAACGCCGCAACAGGTCACTGCCGAACTCGACGCCATGCTTTCGCAGCGTGGCCATCCGGCGGTGGTTTATTTCGTCGACGACAATTTCATCGGCAACCGCAAGGCGGCACGCGAAATGCTGCCGCACCTCATCGCTTGGCAGCGCAAGCGCAATTATCCGCTGAACTTTGCCTGCGAGGCGACGCTCAATCTCGCCAAGCAGACCGAAATCCTGTCGCTGATGCGCGAGGCCCATTTCCATCTCGTCTTTGTCGGCATCGAAACTCCGGAAGTCGACGCGCTCAAAGCCATGCGCAAGGAGCAGAACGCTGCCCTGCCAATGCTGGAAGCGATCCGGACGCTCAACGGCTATGGCCTGGAAGTGACGTCTGGCATCATCCTCGGCCTCGATACCGATACACCCGACAGCGAAAGCCGTCTCAAGGACTTCATCGATCAATCGCAGGTGCCGATTCTCACCATCAACCTGCTGCAGGCGCTGCCGCGCACGCCGCTATGGGATCGCCTCAAGCGCGAAGGAAGGTTGATCGCCGACGATTCCGGGCTTGAAAGCAACGTCGCCTTCCTGCGCCCCTATGACGAGGTGCTGGCGACGTGGCGGCGCTGCATCGCCCACGCTTATGAGCCCGAACGCTTGTTCGCGCGCTTTACACATCAGGTCGAGGCGACTTACGTAAACCGTTTGATCGGTCCGGCGCGCGGCAAGCTCACCATCAACAATCTGCTCGGCGCGCTCGTGCTGGCGTTCAACGTGACGCTGCGCGTGGGATTGTTGTCGGATTATCGCCGCCCGTTCTGGCGCGCCGCACGCCACGCGCTGCGCCGCGGCCAGATCGATGCCGTGCTGAGCATGGGCTTTGTCGCCCATCATCTCATCCGATTTACGCGCGAGGCATTGCGCGGCGACCACAACGCCTCGTTTTATTCGACGCGCCGGCGCGAACGAGCGACTGAAGGCGGAGCAACGCCTTCGCTGCGGCGGTCGGCGTAAGCGACACTCGGGCGTCGGTCACGCGCCGGCCGCGCGTCCCCATGGCCCGAACTGCTTGCCCGGCGGCATGGCATGATGCAGCATCAGCATTTCGCCGATAGTTTCGGAAGTCACGAGTCCGATCAGCCGTCCCGAAGCGTCAACCACGCCGACGGCGGGGACCGATTTTTCCTGTAAGAGCCGGAACGCCTCGTCGAGGCAGGCGCGGTTGCTGAGCGTGGGCATCGGCCCGGTCATCGTGTCGCCGACGCGCGCGTCCGGGCCGCGCTCTTTGAGCGCGCGGACGAGATCGTTGCGCCCGAGCACGCCCATCGGCCGGCTCATTCCATCCACGACCGGGAACTCGCCCTGGCTCGTTCGCAGCAGCGTCTCCACTGCGGCGTCGACATGCTCGTCGGGCGTCAGCGTTGCGAACTGTGTCATCATCGCTGCGGTGACCGGCACGCCGCGCGACATGGCGCGAATCGCCACCATATGGGCTTCCGACGAGGCGGCGAGGTAGACGAAGATGGCGATGAAGATCAGAAGCGGGTCGCCGAACAGGCCGAGGAAGCCGAGCGCGAATGCCACCCACTGGCCGATCATGGCCGCGACCTCGGTGGCGTGCACGTAACCGAGCCGGGTGGCTAAAATTGCCCGAAACACCCGACCGCCATCCATGGGAAAGGCCGGAATCAGGTTGAAAACGGCAAGGAACACGTTGACCGCCGCGAGCTGGTCGATGAGGCTGCCGCCGGAAATATCGAGATTCGCCAGCTTTTGCAGCTGCAGGCTGGCACCGCCGACCCCGACAAGCAGCGCTGCGATGGCGACATTGACGAGCGGTCCAGCGATGGCGATGAGGAATTCCTCGCTCGGCTTTTCCGGAATCCGCTCAAGCCGCGATACCCCGCCGATCGGCAGCAGAATGACGTCGGGAGTGGCGACACCGAATGCGCGCGCGGCGAAAATGTGCCCGAATTCGTGCAGCAGCACGCATAGGAACAACAGCACCATGAACAGAAGGCCGCTCCAGGCCGCCGCCGGCCCGCCGGAAAAGTAGCTCACGCCGAAAATCCAGGCGAGAAACAACAGGAACGTCACATGGATGCGGACCGCCGTGCCGGCGACGGTCCCGATCTTCAGCGACCAACCCATGACGACCTCCCGAAATCTTCACGCCATGACTGTTTGCTAGATAGCGATTTTGCCGCATATTTGCGAGAGTGGCGCCGGGCGAGGCGGCCTGAGGAGGATGGAGTGCTCTCATGAGTCAAAAACTCTCCGGCGAGGCGCGCGCAAACGCGCTGGCGCGGCTCAAGGGCTGGACCGAGGTCAAGGACCGCGACGCCATCGCCAAGAAATTCGTCTTTGCCGATTTCAATGAGGCCTTCGGCTTCATGGCGCGCGCCGCCCTGGTGGCGGAGAAGCTCGATCACCACCCGGAATGGTTCAACGTCTACAAGAATGTCGAGGTGACGCTGTCGACCCACGATGCCGGCGGCGTGACCGAGCGCGACATCGAGCTTGCCGCGGCGATGGACGGGATTGCCGGCTGAGCACCGCATGTCGCTCGCAGGTTATGGGGGTCGGAGCGGCGCCTTTTGCGCGCCGGAATCTGCGACCATATGATGGGTTGTTTCCGACTGGGTATTCCTGGGAGAGAGTCAATGTGGTCCTGGCAGCATGCCGCTTCGCGGCAGGACGTTGCAGCGCTGGCGCGCCGGCTCGCCGCCGACGAAGAGGGCTTACGCCGCAAATTGTGGCGCATCTTGTTGCGCGAAGCGGCGAACCTGCCGTTCGCCGAGCAATTGCTCACCGCCCATTACTGCGCCTTCGACCGCCGCACCCCGCTCTACGTCAAGGCGGTGCTGATCGGCGCCATCGCGTATTTCATTGTGCCCGAGCGGCTGGTGCCGAAACTGATCCTTGTTGCCGATGACGCCGCCGTGCTCGCCGCGGCGTTCAAGGTGGTTTCATCGCATATCAAGCCGGAGCACAAGGCGGCGGCGCAGCGCACGCTCGCGCGCCTGCGCGGGGAACGCCGGTAGGGCGGGCGAAATCATCTGGTGGACCTCACCGCGCGGGCATTGCGCCGCGTGATTTCGCCCGCGCGCTCGAGCGGAGCGCGCGATGCCCACACATCTCGCTCATCAACGCCAAGCCATGGCCTAATGAATGCAAGCTGGATGAAGGCGAGATATTTCGTGGCGAGCTTGCCGGAGCGTGTCCCACCGAACGGGTCTACCCGCGCTTTCGGACGCACAGCCAACATCGCGCGACCTGCTGCTGGCGACGTACCGGTCGAAAATGACCGATGCTGGCGAAAAGTCAGCCAATGAGCAGTCGATACCCAGAAATGGGCAATATTGGAATACGAAATCAAGGATACTTAAATCAATATTCCCTATAAAGACCTGTTTCCGAAACGATCTTCTTTCCTCCGGGGCCAAAAATCTTTTTCGACGGCATCGGCCTTACCGCGACATCGGCTGCAAGACTTTGATGCGACGCAACGCGTGCAATATTCCGACTTTTAATGCGGCGGGCTGTCGCACCGACCCGGCGACGATACGCCCTAACTTTTCATCCCCGCCGCGCGCGCGACTTCCGTCCAACGGGTTATTTCGCTGCGAAAGAACGCAGCGAACTCATCGGGTCCGGCGTCGAGTGGCTCGTCGCCTTGCGGGCGCAACGCTGCCATTGCGGCCGGCGTATGCATCGCCTGACGGGTGGCGGCGGCGAGTCTGTCGACAACGGGCCGGGGCGTGCCTGCAGGCGCCAGCAGGCCGAACCAGAGGCTGGCGTTGAACTTGGGCATTCCGGATTCCGCGATGGTGGGCACGTCCGGCAGCGCGCTGGCGCGCTTGTTTGTTGTCGTCGCCAGCGCCCTGAGCTTGCCGGCCGCAATCTGGCCGACAACGGTTGAGGCAGGCGAGAAGGTCATCAGCGTACGCCCGGCGATAACATCGGCGACCGCCTGCGGACTGCCCTGATACGGCACATGCGTCAGCTTGATGCCGGCCTGCTGCGCAAAAAGTTCGCTAGCAAAGTGTGGCATGCTTCCTATGACGTTTGAAACGAGAGCCTGATCCGGCTTCGCCTTGGCAAAAGCGATGAGTTCGCTGACGCTGTGTATATTGCTCGTGGGATTGACGACCAGGACAATGGCCGTCTCTTCGAGGAGCGCAACGGGCTCAAAATCCCTGATTAGATCGAGCGCCGCATTGGGATTGATGATCTGATTGGTGATAATGGACACCGTCGCGAGGAACACCGTGTAGCCGTCTTTGCCCGAGTGGGCCACATAGCCGGCGGCGATGCTCGACCCGGCGCCCGGTTTATTCTCGACCACGAGTTCGCTTGCCGAGGATCGGCGTAGCGGCTTGGCTCAGCACGCGGGCGACAACATCGGAGGCCGCTCCTGGGGTGAAGCCGATGACGACGTGGATCGGCCGCGACGGATAGCCGTCCTGCGCAGCCGCGATGCAGGTCAGGGACGGCACCGCGGCTGTAGCCACTGCCAGATGCAAGAATTTGCGACGGGGAAGTTTCAGCATGACGCACCCTTCCAGCGTCAGCGCGCAGTGCGCGCGTGGACGCTCTCAATGTGGATGATGAACTGGGACGCCGGCCGATGGCACCCGTGCTGCCCACTGCAATAATCGGGATTTCGGCACTTCCCGCTGACAGCTTGGGTTAAAATGCTACACAGCTTCGCGATTAGACGGAAGGGAACGCGACGATAATTGTTGCAGTTGCTCACGGCAGGTTTTGCCCCATCGCGTCATTTCTCGGCTACGCGGGAATTCACTCGCTCCCGGAGCGAAGCGGACATTCCGCGTACTGCGCTCGCAGAACCGGGTTTACGAGTCCGCGTCCGGCTTGATCTCACGGCTTCAGCAAAATCTTGCCCATCACCTTGCGGTCGGCGATTGCCTTGAGCGCCGTGGCGATCTCGGCGAGCGGATAGACCGCGTGGACGTGGGCGGACAGCTTGCCCTCCACGCACCAGCGCGCAATGTCGGTCATCAGTGCGCGCTGCTGGAGCGGATGGAGTTTGGTCCAGGTGCCCCACGACACACCGCGGATGTCGCAGCTTTTCAGCAGTACGAGATTGAGCGGCAGTTTCGGGATTTCGCCGGCGGCGAAGCCGACCACCAGATAGCGGCCCTCCCGGGCCAGCGACCGCACCGCCGGCTCCGCGTAGCTGCCGCCGACCGGGTCATAGACTACGTCGATGCCGCGTTCTCCGCCGAGGGTTTTCAACGCCTGGCGCAGGTCTTCCCTGGCGTAGTTCACGGTTTCGTCGGCGCCGTGCGCGCGGGCGAATGCGAGTTTTTCATCCGACGAGGCGCAGGCGATGACCCGCGCCTGCATCATCTTGCCGAGCTCGACCGCCGCAAGCCCGGTGCCGCCCGAAGCCCCGAGAACGGCAAGCGTCTCACCAGGCTTGAGCTGGGCGCGTTCGCGCAGCGCATAAAGGGTCGTGCCGTAGGTGACAGTGAGACCCGCAGCGCGCTCAAAATCGAGCTGATGCGGCAGCTTCACCAGCAATTCGGTAGAGACCGCGACGCGTTCGCGCGCAGCGCCCCAGCCCATATAGCCCATGACGCGGTCGCCCCTCGACATGTCGGCAACGTCCGGGCCGACGCTCTCGACAATGCCGGAGAATTCCGCCGCCGGGGAGAATGGGAAGGGCGGCTTGCTCTGGTATTTGCCGGCGATGATCAGCGTATCGAAGAAGTTCAAGGCTGCCGCTTCAACGCGCACCACGGCCTCGCCGGGCCCGGCCTGCGGCGGTGCAATATCCGCCAGTTCAAGCTCGTCGGGACCGGCAAAATGAGTGCATAGAACGGCTTTCATGGGGTGGCATTAGCACATATCTCCCCGCAGGTCGGCCGTGCTGCCGATCTCCGATCCGCGCCGAAAGCGGCGCCATAGTGGGAAAAACGGCGCCTTTCGCCGTCGGAGAGTGCCCGGGTTTCCAAGGACTGGCGATTACTTTGCTGAATTGTATTATGCCCCAAGAATTTGCTATAAGTCGTTAGGGGTCGGTGAAGTTCGATGCGCAGCCACCGCAGACTGGCGTTGCTGTTGTCGCTGTCTATGGCAGCGGCATTTGCCGTTTCCGCCAGCGCCCAGCAGTCAGGACAACCGCCGGCTCAGCCCCCTCCCGCACACGCGCCGGCGCCACACGCCGCAAGCCCCAAAAATGAAGAGCGGATGAAACCGTCCGCGGCCGAAGCAAGGCCGACATTGCTCGGCCAATACGGCGATTGGGGCGCCTATACAGCGTCTCCGGGCGGCAGGAAAATCTGCTTCGCCATCGCCAAGCCCTTTACCACGCAGACCAATCCACCCCATCGCTCGCGCGGCGAACCATACATGTTCATGAGCACGCGCCCGGCAGACAAGGTCACCAACGAGGTTTCCATCGACTTCGGTTACCCGCTCAAGCACGAATCGCAGGCGAACGTGCGGGTCGGCGAGACCAGCTACGCGCTCTACACCGAAGGGACCGGCGCCTGGATCAAGAATGCGGGTGAAGAGGCACACATGGTCGACGACATGCGCAGCGGCCAAAGTGCGGTCGTGAGGGGGGTCTCGACGCATGGCACGGAAACGATCGATACCTATTCGCTGAAGGGTTTGGCCGAGGCGCTGGATCGCGTGGCGCAGGATTGCAAATAGCGCACGCGGCGGACCTAAACTGGGCCGCCGCGCGGCGGATGCGGGGCCAAGGTCGCGCAGGCGACGGGATCGTTGCCCGCACTGTCTCAACCGCGGGACCTGCCCCATCTATCTCGCAGCACGGATTCGCGCTCCCGCGCAGGAACACCATGACGACTTTGCTCTCTGCAAACCGGACCGACGGAATGGCACCGTCTGCGTTCATCGAGAAACAACCGCTCGAACGCTTTGTGGCGCCGGCCAAGCCGTCGCTGGTCGGCGTTTCGCGCGCGGGCCTGGCGGAGGCGCTTCGCGCCGTCGACGTGCCAGAGCGACAGCGCCGTATGCGCGTGCAGCAGATCTGGCAGTGGCTCTACGTCCGCGGCACGCAATCGTTCGATGAAATGACGAGCCTGTCGAAAGAGCTGCGCGCCGCCTTGGCGGAACATTTCACGCTTGAGCGGCCCGAGATCGCGGCAGAACAGATTTCGGCCGACGGCACGCGAAAATGGCTGTTGCGGCTGCCGGGCGAACTCCACAGCCGGCCCCATGAGGTCGAATGCGTCTATATCCCGGAGGCCGACCGCGGCACGCTGTGCATTTCGAGCCAAGTCGGCTGCACGCTCAATTGCTCGTTTTGCCACACCGGCACGCAGCGCTTGGTGCGCAACCTCACCGCAGGCGAAATCGTCGGTCAGGTCGTCGTGGCCCGCGACCGCCTCGGCGATTGGACCGCGGCAAACGAAGTGTCCGCTTCGATGCCTGCCGCGGGACCAACAGCCGCTGCCGATTTGGAATGCCGCAGCCGCCTCGTCTCCAACATCGTGATGATGGGCATGGGCGAGCCGCTCTACAATTTCGATGCCGTGCGCGACGGCCTCAACGTCGTGGCTGATGGCGACGGCTTAAGCATTTCGAAGCGGCGGATCACGCTCTCGACCTCCGGCGTGGTGCCCAACATCCCGCGCGCCGGCGCCGAGATCGGCGTGATGCTGGCGGTGTCGCTGCATGCGGTCACCGACGAGCTGCGCAACGAGCTGGTGCCGCTCAACCGCAAATATCCACTGTGCGACCTGCTCGAAGCCTGCCGCCATTATCCGGGGCTGTCCAACGCGCGGCGCGTGACGTTCGAATATGTCATGCTCAAGGGCATCAACAATTCGCTGGCCGACGCCCGCGCGCTGGTGCGCCTGATCAAAGGCATCCCGGCCAAGATCAATCTCATTCCGTTTAATCCGTGGCCGGGCAGCAAATATGAGTGCTCCGCTTGGCGGCAGATCGAAAAATTCTCCGAAATCGTTTTCAATGCCGGTTACGCTTCGCCGGTGCGCACGCCGCGCGGCCGCGACATTCTCGCCGCCTGCGGCCAGCTCAAGAGCGCGAGCGAAAGGCTTTCCGCCCGCGAGCGCCTGACGCTGCGCGCTATGGCGTTGACGGATTGACGGCGAAACATGGCCGTGATCGTCCGGCTGTCGATGCTGACCCTCGCCTATGCGCTGGCCTGCCTTGCCGCCTCGATCGTGCTCACCATCGGCACACTGACGCCGTATTGGCATGATTGGGCGTCGCTCGGTCTGCCGTCGGCGGCGTTATGGGCGGTCATCGGCGTCGGCGCCGCCGTCATCGCAGGCGTGGCGCTGTTGCCGGCGCTGCTGGTGATTGCGCTTGCGGAGGGCTTTCGCTGGCGCTCCGCAGTGCTCTACGGCGCGCTCGGCGGGGTGTTGGCGCTGGCGCTCTGTTACGGTATCGACTTTACCGGTTATGTCGGCGCGCCTGGCGCGGCTTTTGGGCGCGAGCGGGAAGTTCTCGCTGCCTCAGGCATTGCCGGTGGTTTGGTCTATTGGCTGTTCGCCGGACGCAAGGCAGGCTCTTGGACGTGGTGATGAACGCCAAACGGACACCCGCGGGCAACGCTTTTGGACCGCTGAAATGAACCGCACGGGGCTTGTCATCGCGCTTGTCGTTGCCGTCGCGGTGGGCGTGCTGTTCGGCGTTGCACCTCGGCTCGACCTCGACGTGTCGGGCCTGTTCTTCAACTGGCACACCCGTCGGTTTGAGGCCGACGCGTCGCCCGGGGTAAACCATTTGCGCGACGTGGCGGAATGGCTGGTCGCGCTGATTGTTGCACCGGCTGCAGTCGCCGTGGTCGGCAAATTGTTTGCGCCGGAGCGGCCGATGCTGATCGGCGGCCGTGCGGCATTGTTTCTGCTGCTCACGCTCGCGCTCGGGCCCGGCGTCCTCGCCAATCTCGTGCTGAAGGATCATTGGGGCCGGCCGCGGCCGATCGACGTAACCGAGTTCGACGGCGCCTATCGCTTCACGGCATGGTGGGACCCGCGCGGCACCTGCCCGACCAATTGCTCGTTCATCGCCGGCGAGCCGTCGGGCGCGTTCTGGACGCTGGCGCCGGCGAGCCTTGCGCCCCCGCAATGGCGCGCGCTCGCCTACGGCGCGGCGCTCGCCTTCGGCGCGGCGGTCGGTCTGTCGCGCATCGCCGGCGGCGGGCATTTTTTCACCGACGTGGTATTTGCCGGCGTGTTCGTGTTTCTTCTGATCTGGGCGGCGCACCGCATTCTGTTCCGCTGGTCGGCGACCCGCACCGCCGACACGGCCATAGAGAATTTCTGCGCCCGAAATCGGCGCGGCCATGTACGCCGCCGCCGGCCGCGCGATCATGCGCAAGCCGGAGGCATTCTCGCCGGTAAGTCTGCCCGAACAGCTTGCCTCGCTGCCGCACGCGCCTATAGTCCGCGCCAATTGCGACGCCGAGACCACTCCCAGCAAGGATCCTTGATGTCGGGACACGCCAAAAAAGGCGAGGTCAAAAAGGTCGTGCTCGCCTATTCGGGCGGGCTCGACACCTCGATCATCCTCAAATGGCTGCGGACCACCTATGGCTGCGAGGTCGTGACCTTCACCGCCGATCTTGGCCAGGGCGAGGAACTTGAGCCGGCACGGGCGAAGGCGCTCACGCTCGGCATCAAGCCGCAAAACATTTTCATGGAGGATTTGCGCGAAGAATTCGTGCGCGACTACGTGTTTCCGATGTTCCGCGCCAATGCGCTCTACGAGGGCCAATACCTGCTCGGCACCTCGATTGCCCGGCCGCTCATTGCCAAGAGGCAGATCGAGATCGCCAATAAAGTCGGCGCCGATGCGGTCGCCCACGGCGCCACCGGCAAGGGCAACGATCAGGTCCGCTTCGAGCTCACCTATTACGCGCTCAAGCCCGACGTGAAAGTCATCGCGCCGTGGCGCGAATGGGATTTCAGATCGCGCGAGCAGCTCATCGCGTTTGCCGAGCAGAACCAGATCCCCACGCCCAAGGACAAGCGCGGCGAAGCGCCGTTCTCGACCGACGCCAACCTCCTGCACACTTCCTCGGAAGGCAAGGTCTTGGAGAACCCGGACGAAGAAGTGCCTGACTATGTCTATTCGCGCACCGACGATCCCGGTGCCGCGCCAGACGAGCCGGATTACGTCACAATCGCTTTCGAGCGCGGCGACGCGGTCGCGGTGGACGGCAAGGCGATGACGCCGGCTGTGCTGTTGGCGCAACTCAACGCGCTTGGCCGCCGCCACGGCATCGGCCGGCTCGACCTCGTCGAAAACCGCTTCGTCGGCATGAAGTCGCGCGGCATGTACGAGACGCCCGGCGGCACGATTCTTTACGCCGCCCATCGCGGCATCGAATCGATCACGCTCGACCGCGGCGCGGCGCATCTGAAAGACGAGCTGATGCCAAAATATGCCGAATTGATCTATAACGGCTTCTGGTTCTCGCCCGAGCGCGAAATGCTGCAGGCCGCGATCGACTTGAGCCAGAAATTCGTCACCGGCGCCGTGCGGCTCAAGCTCTTCAAGGGCAATGTCGGCGTGGTCGGCAGAGCGAGCAAATATTCACTCTACGAGCAGGAACTGGTGACGTTCGAGGAAGGCAAAGTCGCCTACGATCAGCGCGACGCCGAAGGCTTCATCCGATTGAACGCATTGCGGCTAAGGACGCTGGGGCAAAGGAAGCGGAAGCTGAAATTGTGATCGTCATTCCAGGGCGCGCCGAAAAGCGCGAGCTGCTAAGAAAATCAGCCCCTGCAAAGCGAGTTCAGAAAGTAATGCCGATGAAACAATCATTATATGTAAAATTTGAATGGGAGCCTCGGCTCGCCCGTCTGCGGGGCGGCGAGCATGATTTCGCCGGCCGCGTCCGCGAATCGGATCGTCACCGGCAGACGGTCATTGTGCAGGCAGGAATTGAAGTTGATTTTGGTAAGCCCCATCACGTCGCGCAAAATGGTGTCGAAGGAGCACGCGCCGCGTTGAAGGCGGACCAGCACGGGGTTCGGCGTCTCGGGGCCGAGATAGGTGTCGAGCCTCGGCACGTAGCCCGCGGTCCACAGGAAGGCCTGCTTGTCGTCGAGCAGCAGTGCCGTTCCGCGCACGACCGGGTAATGGCCCGGACGGAAAAGTTTCATGTTGTCCTTGGCGTCGGCGATCTGGACGCCCACAACATTGGTCTCCGGCGGCGCACCGCTCCTGAAGCCCTCCCATTCCTCGTCCGTGAAGGACGACTTGGCGTGCAGGAAAAGCTCGGTCGGCGGTTCGTTCTTATGCTGGGCGCGGTATTCGTTGACGACCATGGTCACGAGTTTGCACGCCGCCGCCCGGTCGAGGTGAAACTGTTTGGAGTCCGTGCGATACCAGGGGCCGAGCGCGCCCCTGAACACGACGCCTTCGCCGCTGGAGAGAAACATCTGGGCGGCGCAAACCGCAAAGCGGTCATCGGCGGTTGAATCGCGGCGCTTGTAAGCGAGGCCGACATAACAAACGCCCTGGCGCACGTCGGCGAGCTGCCATGGCCGCCCTCCGTCCTTATAGTAAGCGCCGGTAGAAAGCTTCCAAGCGATCGTCGCCGCGTCTTCGAGACGACGCTTCGGCTGGCCGTTGCTCTTAAGGAAATCGCCGGGGGCCAGCGTCGTCTCGCGCACAATCTGCGTGACGATTTTGTCGTTGAGAAGTCGCGCCTTGAGCTGACGGCGGAAATGCGTCGCATATTTATAGACTTCCGCCTCGGCCTCCTCGATGCCGAACAAAGTATGCTCGTCTTCGAGGCGAAATGCCTGGTCCTTGGTTATGCGGACGGTGCCCTGGATGCGCTCCGGCGCCGGGACTTTCGACAGCGGCCGGCCGAGCTCATAGACCTCTTCGGGAATTACAACGAACCAGAAGGTCGGCGGGTCTTCGACGCGCGCCGCCGCTGCGATCAACGGTGTGACGTACAGATCGACTGCGGCCTTGATGGCTTCGTTGCGATTGTCGATGTGCAACGCCTTGGAGACCGCCGTGCCGTCGATAGTGGCGACGGTGGTGCGCGGTTTGACGGGCCAGCCGGAATTGTAAGCCGCTGCGAATCCGGGAAAGGGGACGTGCTGCGGCTCGACCGGCTTCGCCCCGCGCCGAGGCGGCGGCGGCGCAATGAATCCGGCGATCGACTGCGTCCACCGTTCCAGACGCGCGATGCCGGCGGGCGTGCCGATCACGCCGTAGTTGATCTCGGGGCGCCCGCCGTCAACGGGTCCATAAAGGAACAGGCCGTCACGCGGGTAGACCAGCTTTTGCCCGAAGCGGAACTCAAGCAGCGGCTCCTTGACGTGGATTAGCTTGAGCGCCGTCATGGATCGTCGTCCAAATCTTCGGGCTGGTCATCGCCACTCTCGTCACCGGGGACGTCGCCGGGCGCATCGGCGTCATCGTCTTCCTCCCCCGCGGCCGTCGAGTCAGTAACCGCGTCAATGCCGAAGTCCGCGTCGAAAATCAGTGGAGGAAGGCGAAGCTTCATGAGTGCTCCTTCGCCCACCGGCACATCGATGACGGGTGCGCCGTCGCCGAGCCAATGCCAGAAAGTCAGGAGCAGGTCGCGCCATTTGGCGTTGCGCCAGCTTTTGCAGAAAGATCGGCGCAGCCGGTGCAAGCGTTTGGCATCGCCAAGAGGATTGGCGCCGTCGGACGTGAAGACGACGCGCCCGGCTACGCGAATGTGTCGCACCGGGGCGGTGCGGGCCCAGCAACTGACGCCATAGTGCCAATGAAAGCCACGCTTGATCGAGCGCCCGACGATCTGGCGCAAACCGGACGGACCGTCGGGCCAATGGAAGCTTAGTTTTTTCGTAGTGGCGCGTGCTGCCGTGGGCCACCAGGCGAACCGGCCGGAAGCAATTTCGAACGGCTGCAAACCCTTCGCCTGGAAAAACGCATCGAGGGCTTGGCGGGTAACGTCGGTGAACTTGGCGCGAGCGTCGCCGGTGAAAATATGGCGGTCGGGCCAACCCTCTTCGAGGAAGTCGTCCGTCGGGCGGTCGTCAATGCGTTCGAGCGGCAGGTTGGGACCGAAATAATCCTGCAATTGATGCAGGGGCGCGAATGATAGAAAGCCGCGATTGAAGCCAACGACGGGTACCGGCGATTCCTTGATGGCCTTTTCCGCCGCCCCGATGGAGATGCCGCCCTTGAAATCATAGAAAATGATGCGCTCGGGCAGGGTCTCGATCGGCAGCCAGTTGGAAACGAGACGTTCGGTGGTGCTCGATACGGTGCGCGCGTCCTTGAGCTGCACGCCTTGCCAAAGCGCCGCATTGGCCGCATCGCCGGATTTCGGGATCGCCGCTTCCGAAAGGAGCGTGAGCAGGTCGCTGAGGCCCGGCGCCCAGCCCTTGGAAAAATCGATGTACTGCGCGTGCGCGATTTGCAATGGAGCGTCAAAGGGTGCAAGGCGCAGCGGAACAATGAAGGATTTATCGCTGATCCGCTTGGCGGTTTCGGTGGCAATCGTGATTTCATTGCGCACGCCCTGCTTTTGAACGCCGTGCGGCGTGGCGGCGAGTAGAAATTTGGCGGCCTTGTCCCGGATGGCGGATTCAAGGATGCGCTCCCAATCGTCGCCACCCTTGAGCCGCAGCACGTCGGCAAAGACCTCGTAGCCGAGCGCCGTCAGCTTGGCCCCGAGCCAAAGCGTGAAGATATTGTCTTCGGGACTGGCATGGCTGATGAACAGCGCCTGACGCGCTTGCCCGTTCATGGCTCGCTCCTGATTCGCAACGGAGTCTGGAAGGTCCGAAGGCTCACGGCAACGGACGAATTCAATAGGCTATATCTTATTTTTTACTGGCATATCAATAAGATATAACTTATTGACTTGTACACGAATTATACGGTATATCTTATTGCATGAAGGATGCGATCCGCCACCTCGATAGCCGGTTCGCGACCCTGCGCCCTTTGCTGAAAACCCAGCGCCCGCCCAAGGGATGGTTGCGCGCGGTCCGCGACGCGCTTGGCATGACAACCAAGCAATTGGCCCGCCGGCTTGGCGTATCTCAGCCGCGCATCGTGGAATTGGAGCAATCGGAAGCGAGCGGAACCGTGACGCTCAATACCCTGCAACGCGCCGCCGAAGCGATCGGCTGCCGGCTTGTCTATGCGCTCGTGCCGGAAAAGCCGCTTGTGGATACCGTGCGCGAACGCGCCGAGTTTCTCGCCCGGCAACGCCAAACCGCGGTCGAACACACCATGCGGCTCGAAGACCAGGCCGTAAAGGACAAGCGTGCCGCACGCGCTCTGCACGAGCAAATTATCGAAGACATGCTGCAACGACCGGCCCGCCTGTGGGATGAAAAGTGACCGACGCGCACGCCGCCGACGATCACGCGACGCCCCTGACGCCCGCCGAGCGCGACGATCTCATCCCGACCTATATTACGATGCGCGGCGAGCTTAACGAGCTTGAACAGAAGAATATCGCAACGGCTGATCGCTGGGCGTTCAGCCGCCGGCACGTTGTGACGCGGGATCGGTTTCTCAAGAGTCTGCATCGCCGGATGTTCGACCGTGTCTGGCGATGGGCTGGAAAGTACCGGATCACCGAGCGTAATCTGGGCGTCAAGCCTTTTGAGATCGAACCCGCGCTGCGGCAGACGCTCGACGATGCGCGCTATTGGATCGAACACAAATCCTATCCGCCCGACGAAATCGCGGTCCGTTTCCATCACCGCCTTGTTTCGGTGCACCCGTTTCCCAACGGCAACGGCCGCTGGTCGCGCCTCGCGGCCGACGTGTTAATCACCCAGCTTGGAGGATCGCGCTTCACCTGGGGTGGCGCCAATCTTCAGGCCGTGGGCGACGCGCGAAAGCGCTATATCGAGGCGCTGCATGCCGCCGACAAGCACGATCTTGAGCTGCTGATCCGCTTCGCGCGCTCCTAGTCCGAGCCAAGCGCGGGGGGAGGTGAACGCTCACACCCGCCGCTCGACCAGAGTGCGCTTGATCTCGGCGATGGCTTTGGCCGGGTTCAAGTGCTTGGGGCAGGCCTTGGCGCAGTTCATGATCGTGTGGCAGCGGTAGAGCCGAAACGGGTCCTCCAGATTGTCGAGCCGTTCGCCGGTCGCCTCGTCGCGCGAATCCACGATCCAGCGCTGCGCCTGCAACAAAGCGGCCGGGCCGAGATAGCGCTCCGAGTTCCACCAATAGCTCGGGCACGAGGTCGAGCAGCAGGCGCACAGGATACACTCGTAGAGCCCGTCGAGCTTTTGCCGGTCCTCGTGGCTCTGCTTCCATTCCTTGCGCGGCTCAGGCGACACCGTGTGCAGCCAGGGCTCGATCGAGGCGTGCTGGGCGTAGAAATTGGTGAGGTCGGGGACGAGGTCCTTGACCACCGACAGGTGCGGCAAGGGATAGATGCGAACCGGCCCCTTGGTGTCGCTCATCGCCTTGGTGCAGGCGAGCGTGTTGGTCCCGTCGATATTCATCGCGCACGAGCCGCAAATGCCTTCGCGGCAGGAGCGGCGGAAGGTCAGCGTGGCGTCGACCTTGTTCTTGATCCAGATCAGGCCGTCGAGCACCATCGGGCCGCAATCGCCGGTGTCGACGTAATAGGTGTCGATGCGCGGATTGCGGCCATCCTCGGGATTCCAGCGATAGATGCGGTATGCGCGTTCGGCCTTGGCCTTGGCCGGATGCGGCCAGGTCTTGCCTTCGGTGATCTTGGAATTCTTCGGCAGCGTGAACTGGACCATTGAAGGTTTCCGATTGCCGGGTCACCGCACTATCGCGGAGACCGAAGTGGGTGAAAAGCTTGAAGCTTCGCGAGGCCGCGCGTCACGTTTGACATCTGGGCAACAAAGTAGCGCATATGCTCATCTCGTCCCACGGAAACCATCTGAGTGGCATTCGTGACAAGAGAAGTCCATTCCTCCGGTCCATGATAGGAGCGTCCAAGCCACCCCAAGGCAACTAGAGTCGCCAGTTCTTCACCGCTGAGCTTATCCAACTCGGCCACGAGACGCCGATAAGCGGGAGAATCAAATGCCGGCCGATAGACTTTGGAGGAAACGAAATTAAATTGGCCAGGCTCAGGGGAAGATCGAGCGCCCTCGCGCAAAGACTCAAACGTCCTCTCCATTTGAGTGCTGAGCCGCTCGATGATTTCGATCTTCGTCTGCTCAATACCAATGGGTTGAACTTTGGTATCAGTGTCGATCTCTTCCGGCGAGCGGACGAACAACGCGAAGCCGTGAGTTTGACACTTCGTTGCGAACCTGTCGTCTGCTGTCACTAATATCGACGCCGGTAATGCGCAAGCCAAGTAAAAACAATCATAGACCGAATGATCGAGATTCTGCGCAAGCGCATCCTCGGCTAATTCCACCGAAGGGACAAAACGAGGAATTGCAACCTGTATCACCCTGAGCGCCTCTTCTGATTGGCGCACGCTGATTTCTCCAAGCTTCGACTTCTTGCGCAAAACGTTAGCGGATTCAGCCACGAGAAGATCGGGCGCGATCAGCTCATCAGCATGGGCCAAGACCCGTAACGCCATTTCGCGGCCTGGCTCAGCCACGGTCCATTTCACTGCGACGGATGCATCCACGACGATCAACGACTTCTATCCTCACGCAGCAGCTCGACGCTGTCGGTCTGATAAACGTCGCGCGGCGTCATTGCGGCAACGGAATCCATTAGTCGTCTAAGTTCGTCGAGGGCTTCACTGCGTCGAATTCGAGTCGATCAAAAGCTTTTCGGCTTGCGCCTCGAGCGGCAATCGGCTCGCTTCAGCGAGCTTTGCAATCCTTGTGAGGAGTTCGTCTTTGACCGCCAGGGTTCCCACAGTAACCTCGTTATGCTTCCTCAATACACCCGCTTCTGCGGCTCGATGTAGGAGACGTCGTTGGTCAGCGTGTAGGCGTGCACGGGCCGGTAATCGATCGTCGTTTTGCCGGCCACAAGATCGAGCCATGTCAACGTGTGCTTCATCCAGTTCTTGTCGTCGCGCTCGGGAAAATCCTCGCGCGCATGGGCGCCGCGGCTTTCGGTGCGGTTCGCCGCGGAATCCATGGTGACCACCGCCTGCTCGATCAGGTTGGCGAATTCGAGCGTCTCGACCAGGTCGGAGTTCCAGATCAACGAGCGGTCAGACACCCGCACGTCGCCGATGCCGTCGAACACGTCGTGGATGAGCTTCGATCCCTCCGCCAGCACTTCGCCGGTGCGGAACACGGCGCAATTGTCCTGCATTACCTGCTGCATCCTGGCCCGCAACTCGGCGGTCGGCGTGTGGCCCGCGGCGTTGCGGAATTTGTCGAGGCGGGCCAGCGCCCGCTCGGCGGAATCCTTCGGCAAATCCGGCTGCTTGTCGTTCGGCGTCAGGATCGCGGCGCAGCGCAAGGCGGCGGCGCGGCCGAACACGACGAGGTCGATCAGCGAGTTCGAGCCGAGCCGGTTGGCGCCGTGTACGGAAACGCAGGCTCCCTCGCCCAAGGCCATCAGACCGGGCACGACGTGATCGGGATTGCCGCCGCGCTTGGTCATGGCCTCGCCGTGATAATTGGTGGCGATGCCGCCCATGTTGTAGTGCACGGTGGGCAGCACCGGGATGGGCTCGCGCGTGACGTCGACGCCGGCGAAGATCTTGGCTGATTCCGATATCCCCGGCAGCCGTTCCTGCAGGATAGCCGGATCGAGGTGATCGAGATGCAAATAGATGTGATCCTTTTTCGGACCAACGCCGCGACCTTCGCGGATTTCGATGGTCATGGCTCGCGACACCACGTCGCGTGAGGCGAGGTCCTTGGCCGAGGGCGCATAGCGCTCCATGAAGCGCTCGCCTTCGGCATTGACCACATAGCCGCCCTCGCCGCGCGCGCCTTCGGTAATGAGCACACCAGCGCCATAGACGCCGGTGGGATGGAATTGCACGAATTCCATATCTTGGAGCGGCAGGCCCGCGCGCAGCACCATGGCGTTGCCGTCGCCGGTCTGCGTATGCGCGCCGGTGCAGGAGGCATAGATGCGGCCATAGCCGCCGGTCGCCAGCATCGTCATCTGCGCCGAGAAGCGGTGGATCGAGCCGTCGTCGAGATTGAGCGCGATGACGCCGCGGCAACGGCCGTCGTCATCCATGATCAGATCGAGCGCGAAATATTCGACAAAGAATTCTGCCGAATGGCGCAGCGCCTGGCCGTACATGGTGTGCAGCATGGCGTGGCCGGTGCGGTCGGCCGCTGCGCAGGTGCGCAGTGCCGTGCCCTTGCCGAAATGGGTGGTCATGCCGCCGAACGGCCGCTGATAAATCTTGCCGTCTTCTTCGCGGCGCGAGAACGGCAGGCCCCAATGTTCAAGCTCGTACACCGCCTCCGGCGCGTTGCGGCACAGATATTCGATGGCGTCCTGGTCGCCGAGCCAGTCGGAGCCCTTGACGGTGTCGTACATGTGCCAGCGCCAATCGTCCTCGCCCATATTGCCCAAGGCCGCGGCGATGCCGCCCTGCGCCGCCACGGTGTGCGAGCGCGTCGGAAATACTTTGGTGATGCAGGCGGTGCGCAAACCGGCTTCGCTGCATCCCACGACCGCCCGCAGGCCCGAGCCGCCGGCGCCGACGACGACGACGTCATAAACGTGATCTTCGATATTGTAAGCGCGGCCGTTGATGGCTGGCGCCGCAGCTTGACTGTTTCCGTCGTCTGCCATGCTCACAATCCAAACGAAAGCCTGAATATGCCATAGGCCGCCGCCAGCCCGACGATGACGACGAAGAACATGTTCGCGATGATGAGCGCGAGCTTGGCCCGTTCGTCGTGCACGTAGTCCTCGATGATCACCTGCATGCCGATCTTCATATGCACGCAGATGGTGGCGATAAACAGCAGCATGATGATGGCGATTGGCGACGAACCGAGAATCTGCGCCGCCGCCGGCTGATTGCGGCCGAGCAAGGTGATCACGATGATGACAACGGCAATGGTCAATGGCACCGCGGCGATTGAGGTCACCCGTTGCAGCCAGAACTCGCCGGTGCCGGATTTCGCGGCGCCGAAGCCGCGCACCCTCGCGAGCGGCGTGCGGATATGCTTGGGCGCCGTCATTGCGGGCCTCCCATCGCCAACAGGCCGATGACCCACAGGATCACCGTGATCGCGATCGAGCCGACCACGTTGGCGGCCGCCAGCCACTCGATTTCGTTTAATCCGAAACCGCGGCCGGTGTCCCAGATCAGGTGGCGGATGCCGCCGAGCATGTGATGAATCAGCGCCCAGGTATAACCGAACAGGATCAGGCGGCCGATCCAGGAGCCGGCGAAGGCTTCGAACTTGCCGTAGCCGTTGGGGCCCGCTGCGGCGTTCAACCACCAAGCCAGCAGCAGGGTGCCGAAGTACAGCGCAAAGCCGGTGATGCGATGCACGATCGACATCATCATCGTCAGCATCGGCCGGTAGATGCCGAGATGCGGCGACAGCGGCCGTTCCGCGGCGGGCCGGCCTTCGAGCGAGCGTGCTTCGGCCATGATACGCGTCCGTGTTGGTTCCGGCGCGGCGCCGGATGGTGTGGCCGTTCCTATCGAATCTGCGCAGCTGCCGCAATCTGACGGGCATCACAAGAGCCGCCGCGGTGCGCGTCGCTTCGTCCCGTGCGAAAGATGGCCGTTGAATTTGCCGTCCACAATCGGCATTTTATTGAGGCAAGCTTCGTCAAATCCGAAGGCAGCCTCGGTGCGCTTCGACCTCGTCGATCTCAGCCTGTTCCGCCACGTGGTCGAGGCCGGCAGCATCACGCACGGCGCCGAACGCGCTCATCTGGCGCTCGCCGCCGCCTCGACCCGCATCCGCAACATGGAGGGGGCGCTCGGCGTCGCGCTCCTGACGCGTGGACGGGCCGGCGTCACCCCAACCCAGGCCGGCCGCACTTTGCTGCAGCACGCACGCGCGATCCTGCGCCAGGCCGAGCGGCTGCACGAGGATCTCGGCGCCTATGGCGGCGGGCTCGCCGGCCAGATTCGCGTGTTGTCGAACACCAATGCGCTGACCGAGTTCCTGCCCGAGGCGCTCAGCTCGTTTTTGTCGGCGCATCCCAACGTCAGCGTCGACCTGGAAGAGCGATTGAGCGACGAGATCGTCGGCCTCATCGCCGAGGGCACCGCCGATCTCGGCATCGTCGCCGGCACGGTCGATGCCGGGGGGCTCGAAACCTACCCGTTCCGCCGCGACCGCTTCGTGCTCGTCGTCGCGCGCGACCATCCGCTGGCCAAGCGCGCCAAAATCGCTTTCGAAGAGGTGCTCGACTATGACTATGTCGGGCTCGACCGCGCCAGCGCCTTGCAGCGCTTTCTCGCCTCGAAAGCGGCGCGCATCGGCCGGCCGCTGCGGCTGCGCGTGCAATTGCGCTCGTTCGACGCGGTGTGCCGGCTGGTCGAATGCAAGGTCGGCATCGGCATCGTGCCGGAAACCACCGCGCGCCGCGTGCAAAAAACCATGGCGATCGCGGTCGTGCCGCTCACCGATGCCTGGGCGGTGCGCGAGTTGACGATCTGTATCCGAAAAATGGACGAGCTGCCGCTCTACGCGCGGCAACTGGTCGACCACTTGCGCGGGCCCAACATCCGTCCCAGCGAAGCGGCAAAGGTCGATGGCAAGCGCCCTGGAAGCGCTTTGCGTCTGGCAGATCGGCGTCGCTCGAACCGCCTTTGAGCGTGCGTTCGTTAGGTCAAGCGCGCGCCGTGAAGTCGTCACGCTATCTCAGGTGCGAACCGTGGGTAGAAGCATTTTTCCCTATTCTAACTGGCGATGGAAGGACCCGTTCGGCAACCAGAGGGTTTGGAGATTTTAGATTTTATTTCTAGCACTAAGCCGAAGTAGGCTTGCTTCGTTGCTCTATTCGTCCATTTCTACCTCTTGTACAGAACAATTTTCCCCGATACTTGGGGCCGTTCCCGGGACATCGTCATGGTGAAGATCATTCAGCTCGAGCCGGATATCGCGGTCGCGCCGCAGCTTGTCGAGGCCGATTTTGCCGAGATCGCGGCGCGCGGTATCCGCTCGGTCGTCAACAACCGTCCCGATGGCGAGGCGCCGGATCAGCTTGCCAACGCGCAGGCCGAGGCCGCGGCGCGCCGGCACGGGCTTCAGTTCCGATACCAGCCGGTGAGCAGCATCAACGCTGCCGACGGCGATGCCGTCGACGGTTTTGCCCGTCTGATGGAACAGCTGCCGGCACCGATCCTGTTCTATTGCCGCACCGGCACGCGCTGCGCGACAATGTGGACCCAGGCCGTAGCGCCGCGGCTTGGCGTCGACGAGGCTTTGGCGGTCGCTCATCGCGCCGGATTCGATCTCGAGTTCCTGCGCGACAGCTTGGTCGACCGAGCGCAAGCAGAGCAGCCCTCGGCTGATATTTGGCAGCCGCTGCACGAAGCTTCGCCGGACGAATCAATCCGGCCCTGAACGGCCGGACTGGCGACTGCGCCGTCAGCGCGGGATCAGCGCCCAATAATCGAGGTCGAGCAGGACTGCGGGGTCGTAATCGGCGCCGATCTTGAGCGGAAAATCCGCGCATGGGCGGTCGTTGGTCGCCACCGTACGCAGCCGCAGCGCGCCGACATCGCCTCGGCCCGGCAGCTCGGCCTTGGCCAGCACCTCAGACCAGGCGAACACCGTGCCGCCGGCAAACAGCGGCGCGACGTGGCGGCCGCCATTGATGGCGGCGATGTGGAAGGCGTTGGCGAGGCCGTTGAAGGACAGCGCGCGGGCGAGCGAGATGACGTGGCCGCCGTAGATCAGCCGGTTGCCGAAGCGGCCCTTCTTGGCGCTGTAGAGATCGAAATGGATGCGCGCGGTGTTCTGATAGAGCCGCGTCGCGATCATGTGCTCGGCCTCTTCCACGGTGATGCCGTCGATATGGTCGATTTTCTCTCCGATCTCATAATCGCCGAATCGATGCGGGCTGCCGGCCAGCGCGAAATCGTATGCTGAAATGTCAAGCGGCGGGCAGGCCTCGCCCAAAACCTTCGGATCGACCATGGTCGGCAGCCGCGGCACGTGATCGCCCGGTGCCGGTGCCGACTCGTCGCCTTTGCGCACCATCACCCAGCGCACATATTCGAGCACCGCTGTGCCGTCCTGATTGGTGCCGGTGGTGCGCACATAGACGATGCCGGTCTTGCGGCTTGAATTCTCCTTCAGCCCGATCACTTCGGACAGCGCCGAGAGCGTATCGCCCGGATAGACGGGTTTGCGGAAATAGCAGCCGGCGTAGCCCAGATTGGCGACGGCATTGAGCGACACGTCGGGCACGGTCTTGCCGAAGATGAAATGGAATACGAGCAGATCGTCGATCGGTGCGCGGGGGTAGCCGATCGCCTCGGCGAAGGCGTCGGCGGACTGCACCGCAAAGCGCGCGCCGAACAGTCCGGTATAAAGCGCGACATCGCCAACGGTGACGGTGCGCGGGGTGGCGTGGCGGATCACCTGGCCGATGCGGAAATCTTCGAAAAAATTGCCGGAGGTTGTTTTCGACATAACGACGGCCTCATTCGCGCTTCGTCCGATTCGGCCTGCTTGGTGCCGGCGCTTCATAGCGCAGCCCCAATCGCGGCGAAAGCGCGCAGGATGTGATCCGCATTGTAGGGGCGGCCCGCGTGGCCGCCCTATCGGCGCGTGGAAGCGGGCGCCCACGAGGGGCGCCCCTACAATTGCGCGGCAAGCACGCGAGCTTGCCTCACGCGACTGTGTTACGGCGTTGCGCCGCGCGTGACGGGAATGTGAGGCGCGGACGCGCCGGCTTTTTGCTATAGGCTTGTTGGTACAGCCTTGTGCTGCAGGCTGTGCCAAACCGGATGGATGTCGAACCGCATGGATGCCAGGTCGATCGAAGTCTCAGACTCAATCGCCCGCGCTGGTCGAGAATGCGGCGCGCACGGCACCGCTGGTCCACCCGCTGTGGGTGCGCGTGACGCATTGGATCAATGCGCTCGCCATGCTGATGATGATCGGCTCCGGCTGGCAGATCTATGACGCGGCGCCGCTGTTCGGCTTCAGCTTTCCGTCGCAGATCGCGCTCGGCAACTGGCTCGCCGGCGCGCTGCTCTGGCATTTCGCCGCGATGTGGCTCCTCATCGTCAATGGCATCGTCTATGTCGGCCTTGGTATCGTGACTGGCCGCTTCCGCGAAAAGCTTTATCCGATCCGCCCGCGCGAGCTGGTGCGCGACCTTGTCGCCGCTTTGCGCGGCAGGCTCTCGCACCAGGATCTGACGGTCTATAACGCGGTGCAGAAGCTGCTCTATGCCGGCGTGTTGCTCGCAGGAATCGTGGTCGTGCTGTCCGGCTTTTCGATCTGGAAACCGGTGCAGTTCAAGTGGCTCACCGAGTTTTTCGGCGGCTATAATACCGCCCGCTATGTGCACTTCGCCGCCATGACGGCGATCGTCGGCTTCCTGACCGTGCACGTCGTGCTCGCCTTCATCGTGCCGAAAAGCCTGCGCGCGATGGTCTTCGGGCGCTGAGATTGGAGGAGACGATGCCCCGCTTGCGCAAACACGTTGTCGGCGTCGACCCGAACCTTCTCATTAGGGATGCCGCCAAGCTCGTGCCGCACGCCTCGCGGCGCACGTTTCTGCGGGGCGTCGCAAGCGTCGGCGCCCTTGCTGCGCTCACCGGCTGCGACATCATCGACGGCGATACGTCGGAGCATGCGCTGCGTATCGTTTCGCGCTTCAACGATTGGGTTCAGGCGCGGCTGTTCAATCGTCAGACGCTGGCGCCGACTTACAGCGAAAAGGACGTGACCCGGCCGTTTCCGTTCAACGGCTATTACAGCGAGGACGAAGCGCCCAACATCGACGGCGACAAGTACCGGCTCGAGATCGGCGGGCTGGTCGACAACAAGAAGCCGTGGACGCTCGCCTGAACTGTACCAATTGCCGGAAGTCTCGCAGATCACGCGCCTGGTCTGCGTCGAAGGCTGGAGCGCCATCGGCTCCTGGCAAGGCGTGAAGCTGTCGGATTTCCTCAAAACGATCGGCGCCGATACCCGGGCCAAATATGTCTGGTTCCAGTGCGCCGAGGGCTATTCCAACACCATCGATATGCCGACCGCGCTGCATCCGCAGACGCAGTTGACGCTGAAGTTCGATCACAAGATCTTGCCGCGCGCCTACGGCTTTCCGGCGCGGATCCGCAATCCCGACCAAGCTCGGCTTCAAAAATCCGAAATACGTTACCGCCATGTGGGTACAGAACAACGACGCCGGCGGCTATTGGGAGAATCAGGGCTACAACTGGTTCCGCGGGCTGTGAGGCATTTTTGCTGCGCGATCCTCACGCCTGCGAACGCGGCGGCGGTACTTCGGTGATCAGGCGGGCGCCGCGCTGGAAGGTGAGGTAAGCACCACAGCCACGTCACGGCGACGACGAAGCGGTTGCGCAGGCCGATCAGAAAATAAATGTGCACCACGCTCCAGAACAGCCAGCCGACGAAACCGTTGAGCTGGAAACGGCCGAACTCCACCACGGCGGCGCGGCGCCCGATCGTGGCCAAAACCCCTTGATCGCGGTAGCGGAACGGCGGCAATGAGCGGCCCTCGATGCGCGCTTCGATCAGCCGGCCGACGTAGCCGCCCATTTGCTTGGCGGCGGGCGCGAGCCCGGGCACGGGCCGGCCATCGGGGTTCTGCACTGCGGCGGTGTCGCCGATGACGAATATGTCCGGGAATCCCGGCAGCGACAGATCGGGGCGCACCGTCACCCGTCCGGCGCGATCGTGCTCCGCGCCGAGCCACTTTGCGGCCGCCGATGCGACGTTTCCGGCCGCCCAGATCACTGCGCCGGCATCGATGCGGCCATTGTCGAGATCGACGCCATACTCGTCGCAGCCCGTCACCCGGGTCGACAGCATCACCTCGACGCCCATGGCTGTCAGTGTCTCCTTCGCGTAGCGGGAATGCTGCTCCGAGAAGGCGGGCAACAGCCGCGGTCCGGCTTCGATCAGCACGATGCGGGAGCCGCGCGGATCGATGCGGCGGAAGTCGCGGGCGAGCGTCTGCCGCGCAACTTCGGCGATCGCGCCTGCCATTTCGACGCCGGTCGGGCCGCCGCCGACGATGACGAAGGTGAGCAGCCGACGGCGCTGGTTTCGTCCTCAGCGAGTTCGGCTTGCTCGAATGCGGACAGGATGCTGCGGCGAATGCGCGTTGCGTCTTCGATGCGTTTGAGGCCCGGAGCAAAGGCGGCCCAGTCGTCATGGCCGAAATACGAATGCGTCGCGCCGGTCGCGATCACCAGGAAGTCGAACGGGATCGGTCCAGCCTGGGTCCGCACCACGCGTTCTGCGGCATCGATGCCGACGACTTCCGCCATGAACACGGTCGCGTTTTCCTGCCGGCGCAGAATGTGGCGGATCGGCCAGGCGACCTCGGCGGGCGACAAAGCCGCCGTCGCCACCTGATAGAGCAGCGGCTGGAAGCAATGATAGTTCTGCCGGTCGATCAGCGTGACCGTCGACCGGCGCGCCGGCTCAGCGTCTGGGCCGTCTCGAGTCCGCCGAAGCCGGCGCCGACGATCACGACATGGGGTTGCTGCTGCGGCATCGGATCATCGCGTCATGTAGGGGTTGACGATAGCAACGCCGAACTCCCTGAAGTCTCTGACGTTCCGCGTCACCACCTGCAAGCCACGCACACGCGCCGTGGCAGCGATCATCGCATCCTCGAACTGATCGTCGGAGCGCCGGTGCATGAGCCTAGCGCACATGCGGAATGCCGCAGCGTCCATCGGCAGCACGTTCCAGAGTCTGCGAAACTCCGTCAAGCCATGTCTCGATTTCCACCGCCTTCGCCGCGTCCTGTTCCCGCGTTATCTCGATTCCGGCTTGGAGTTCACCGAGCGTGACGGCGGATACAAAGAGGTCACGCTGGTCTTGCGAGCGAAGCCACGCTACGACGCCGCCGTGTGGCCGCAGTTTCCTCAGTTCGGATACGATATTGGTGTCGAGCAGATACATCGGCCTCTATGCGAGGGCGCGCGGGGGGGCGGCGCCGCTTCTTCCCGCGCGGCGGGACGGGCAAATCAAACCGCCCAACGTCGGTCAGCAGGAGGTCCTTCAGCGTCGGCCTGCCGGCCTCCGCCATCTTTTGCCATTGTGCTGCCGGGACCAGGACGGCGGCCCTTTCACCGCGTCGCGTCACAAGCTGTGGCCCCTCTCTCAGGCACGTTTCAAGCAATTCGCTAAAACGCGCTTTGGCGTCCTGAACTGGCCATGTCTTCATGTCGCTCCGCTCCACCGCAGCCCTCTTATACTAGTCAGGCGACTAGTCCGTTGCAACTTTTAGCACGAGCTCGGTCCGCAGTTGCCATCCTGCACTCCCCCGACTAGCACTGGCCCTGCATTCCACAGATTGCAAGGCGCCATTCATGCCCACGCATAAACTCCTGCTACTCGCCGGTGACGGCATCGGCCCGGAAGTCATGGCCGAGGTCAGGCGGCTCATCGACTATCTGGCCAGGGCCGGCGCTGCCGAGTTCCAGATCGAGGAGGGATTGGTCGGCGGCGCTTGCTACGACGTCCATCAGGTCGCGATTACGGACGCCACCATGGCCAAGGCGCAGGCGTGCGACGCGGTAATTTTCGGCGCCGTCGGCGGGCCGAAATGGGACAAGGTTCCGTTCGACGTGCGGCCGGAGGCGGGACTGCTGCGGCTGCGCAAGGATCTCGGGCTTTTTGCCAACATCCGCCCGGCGATCGTCTATCCTGCGCTCGCCGACGCTTCGAGCCTCAAACGCGATGTCGTCGAGGGGCTCGACATCATCATCCTGCGCGAACTCACCGGCGGCGTTTACTTCGGCGAGCCGAAGACCATCACCGATCTTGGCAACGGCCAGAAGCGCGCGATCGACACCCAGGTCTACGACACCTACGAGATCGAGCGCATCGCCCGCGTCGGCTTCGATCTGGCGCGCAAGCGGCGCAACAAGGTCACTTCGATGGAGAAGCGCAACGTCATGAAGACCGGCGTGCTGTGGCACGAAGTGGTCGAACAGGTGCACGCGCGCGAATACAACGACGTGCAACTCGAACACATGTTGGCAGACGCGGGCGGAATGCAGCTCGTGCGCTGGCCGAAGCAGTTCGACGTCATCGTCACCGACAATCTGTTCGGCGACATGCTGTCCGACGTCGCCGCGATGCTGACCGGCTCGCTCGGCATGCTGCCGTCGGCCTCGCTCGGCGAGATCGATCCGAAGACCAGGCGGCGCAAGGCGTTGTACGAGCCGGTGCACGGTTCGGCGCCCGACATCGCCGGCAAGGGCATGGCCAATCCGATCGCTATGCTGGCGTCGTTCGGCATGGCGATGCGTTTTTCGTTTGACATGGGCCAGCAGGCCGACCTGCTTGAGGCCGCGATCGCCGCGGCTTTGACCAAGGGGCTGCGCACCGCCGATATCAGGTCGGAAGGCGCCAAGGTCGTCAGTACGACGGAAATGGGCGAGGCCATCATCGGCGAAATGGAGCGGCTCGCCGGCTGAACGCAGCTCAATAGGGCGTAGCGGGATTGAACCCCGGCAAGTCGAACGGCCGCGGCAGCGGGTAGCCGCCGCTGCCGGTGGTGTCCGGCCCATAGAACCAGTTGGGCCGGCCCGGATCGCCGCCCGGCGGCAGCATGTAGTCCGTGCTTTTCTCCTCGCCCGGCGAAACCTCCGTCCCCGGATCGAGATAGGAACGCCGCGGTGTCACGATGATCGTCGTGGTGCCGTTGGGATTGTGAATGATGGTGCGCGTCGGCTGGACGACCGTACTGGGCGATCGCTCCGCGACGTACTGCCGCTTCTTCGTCGCGGCGCTCCCTGCGCCCGCCAGTGCGGCAGAAATCGCCAGCATCGCCATTATCATCAATGCGCGCATATCGCCTCGCTTTTCGGCAGTGTAGCCGGATTCCATACGCCGCAATAGCTCCGCCCGAGAGTTCCGCCCGCAGTAAGAGCGGCTTGGCAACCCTCTGCAAGGGCCGCGGTTCCTGATGTCGCCGGACCACGCCTACGCATGCGCCGGATCGCAGCACAATATGCTTTCAATCGGCGGCATTTTGTCAGATTATTCCCCGATAGTGCTTTGCCGGGGGCGGCAAAGCAGGCGCCGCGGCGCAGAACGTGCGCGCCAGTAATAATGGGAGGATATCGTCATGATCAGTCGACGCCGCCTGCTGGAGACGGCCGGCGCGAGCATCGCGCTTGCCGGCAGCGGATTGAGTTTATCGGGCTTGGCCGATGCGCAATCTGCCGCTCCGGAGCTTACGCCCGGAGTGCCAGCCGGCATCAAGAGCTACGCCACAATGGCGATGCTGCCCGGCAAAAAACCGCTGATCAGATTGGCTGATCGCGGTCCGAATTATGAAGCGCCGCTCGAGTATTTCCGCACTCCGATAACGCCCAACGATGAATTCTTTGTCCGCTATCACCTCTCCTATATCCCTGAGGTCGATGCCAAGACCTACAAAATCTCGGTCGGCGGAGAGGGCGCGAGCGGGCAGGCCGAAATCACCTTCGACGATCTAAAGAACATGCCGGCCCACGAGATTGTTGCGGTCAATCAATGTTCGGGCAATCGGCGTGGCTTGTCACAGCCGCATGTCGCCGGCGTCGAATGGGGCTATGGCGCCATGGGCTGTGCGCGCTGGAAGGGCGCGCGGCTCAAAGACGTGCTCGACAAGGTCGGCCTCAAACCGGAGGCCATCGAGATCGCTTTCAACGGCGCCGACGGCCCGGTCGTGGACAAGACGCCCGACTTCATCAAAAGCCTGCCGGTGTGGAAGGCGGTCGATGAGTCGACGCTGATCGCCTATGAGATGAACGGTGTGCCGCTACCGCATTTCAACGGCTTTCCGGCGCGGCTAATCGTGCCCGGCTGGACTGGCACCTATTGGATGAAGCATCTCATTTCGGTCACTGCGCTGACCAAGCCGCAGGGCGGCTTTTGGATGAACCCAGCCTATCGCATTCCGGTCGGCAAATTCCCGGTGGTGGCGCGCTTCACCAGCCAGGAGAACGCGACCTCGACGCCGATCACCGAAATGGTGGTCAATTCGCTCATCACCAGTCATCGCGACGGCGCCAAGGTGAGAGCGGGCAGGGTTACGGTCAGCGGACTCGCCTGGGACGGCGGCTACGGCATTCGGGCGGTCGAAGTCTCGACCGACAACGGCGATAGCTGGGCCGAGGCGAAGTTGGGTCAGGACCTCGGGCGCTACGCATTCCGGCCTTGGAGTTTCGAGCTGCGCGCCAGGCGCGGCAAGAACACGGTGATGGCCAATGCGATCAACAATATAGGTCAGACTCAGACCGCCACGTTGATCTTCAATCCCGCCGGTTACCATAACAATGTGATGCAGCACATCACGCTGAACGCGAGCTGAGAGGGCCAGATCATGCGCACGCTCGTCATGGCATTCGTCGCTACGTTGATCGCCGTCCCGGCCATCGCACAGGATCAGCCGCAGCAGATCAATCTCAAGCCGGGGACCGGCATGGACGTGGCCCAGCGCAGTTGCGCGACATGCCACAGCCTGGCCTACATCCCAATGAACTCGCCGTTTCTCAACACAGCCGGTTGGAACGGCGAGGTCACCAAGATGATCAAAGTGATGGGGGCGCCGATCGGCGATGCCGACGCCAAGACCATCGTCGATTACTTGGCAAAAAACTACGGACCCTGACCGCCGCTTCGTTTGCAAGGCTGCGAAACGGTTGCGCGCCGTCGATAAGCATAATGGAGCGCGAGACTGGGGCACGCGCGCCGGCGCCGACTAGGCTCACCGCACTCGGATGCGTTCGCGCAGCTTGGCGTTGCGCAGCTTCAGCTCAGGTTGTAGGAAGTCGGGCGGCGCCCGCTCCGGCGTCGCCGCCAGAATCGGATTGCGCTCTCCGCAAAACGTCCGCCGCATCTCGGCGCGGGCGAACAATGCATCGAGCCTCGAATTCGCCGCCGGCTGAGAGAATGGTCAGCCGGTCAAGAAGGCAGGCAAGCCGGGCGCGATCCACGACTTCGTCATGGGCGTTGCAGTACCAGCCGGCGACCTGCATCGACGGTTCGGCGAACGGACGCGCGAAACCGAGGCAGCGTCGCGTCCGCTCCTGCGTTGCGATGGCAAAATCGACCAGCGGCACGGCGCCGAATTTGCTGTCGAGCCGGCCGGCCGGCTTGACGTCGTCGGTGACCGCGAAATCGAGGATGCGCGCGGCAATTTCGCTCGGCGCATCGATGAACCGCCGGCTTTCGCTGCCCGCCCGGTAGATTTCGACCAACACGTAGGGTCCGCTGGCGGCGACTGCGCCCCAGCTCAGGATGTCCTTGCGGGCGCCGTCGGCGTCGCGGCGCAGGATCGTGTAGCGGCTGGCCGGGAGCGCGGGCATTTTGAGCTCGAACGCCGGGCGGGGCTGCTTGACCTCGATCCATTGCTTCTGCGGCGGCGCGGCGTCGAAAGCGGCCACCACAGCAGGCGCGCGGAAAAAGCTCGCGACCGCGATGGCGAGGATGGCAAGTCCGCCCATATAGGCGAGCATATGCGCGAACGTGGCGCGAACGTCGTTTGGCAAAGACGATGAGGCTGGCGGCAAGGGAGCGTCCCAGCAACGTTGTGTTAGGGAAGTTTCTCGCCTAGAAGCGCTTCCGCTCCGGTTGTCGCAGGCGTGCCCGTGCGGCGAAATTTCGATGGAGAGTTAACCATGGGTTACAACGTCGCCGTGGTCGGGGCGACCGGCAATGTGGGGCGCGAAATGCTCGGCATTCTGGCCGAGCGGTCGTTTCCGGCCGACGAAGTGGCGGCGCTCGCCTCGCGCCGCAGCCAGGGCGTCGAAGTCTCCTACGGCGAGCGCACGCTCAAGGTCAAAGCGCTCGAACATTTCGATTTCTCCGGCGTCGATATTTGCCTGATGTCGGCGGGTGCCGCCGTGTCCAAGGAGTGGTCGCCCAAAATCGCCGCCGCCGGCGCGGTGGTGATCGATAACTCGTCGGCCTGGCGCTATGACTCCGATGTCCCCTTGATCGTGCCCGAGGTCAATGCCGAGGCCATCGCCGGCTTCCGCAGGCGCGGCATCATCGCCAATCCCAATTGCTCGACCGCGCAGCTCGTGGTCGCGCTCAAGCCGCTACATGATCGCGCCAAGATCAAGCGCGTGGTGGTGGCCACCTATCAGTCGGTGTCGGGCGCCGGCAAGGAGGCGATGGACGAGCTGTTTTCCCAGAGCAAGGCGGTGTTCACGCTCGACGAAGTCGAAGCCAAGAAATTCCCCAAGCGCATCGCCTTCAATGTCATTCCCCAGTGCGACGTGTTCATGGAGGACGGCTACACCAAGGAAGAGTGGAAGATGGTGGTCGAGATCAAGAAAATCATCGATCCCAAGATCAAGCTCACGGCGACCTGCGTGCGGGTGCCGGTCTTCATCAGCCATTCGGAAGCAGTCAACGTCGAGTTCGAGAACCCGATCACCGCCGACGAGGCGCGCGACATTCTGCGTAATGCGCCGGGCTGTCTGGTCATCGATTCGCGCGAGCCGGGCGGCTACGTGACGCCCTACGAGGCGGCCGGCGAAGACGCCACCTATATCAGCCGCATCCGCGAGGACGCGACCGTGGAGAACGGCCTGGCGATGTGGATCGTGTCTGACAATCTGCGCAAGGGCGCCGCGCTCAACGCCATCCAGATCGCCGAATGTCTGGTCAGGCGCAAGCTGATCACGGCGAAGCGGAAGGCGGCTTGAAAAGTTCCCCTTCTGTTCGAGCATTCAATTCGCTGGTCGACTTCTTTCGGAAAGAGGAAGCCATGACCAACCTTTTGGTTGCCCCGACTTTGTACGCCTGGGTGACTACGGCGACTGTTGGGTCACAGGGGTTATAGGGGCGAACGCCAAATTGGGCCATCGAAGTGGCGCTATCGCGGGAGACGCGGACACTCCATGAGAACCCACGCCTGTTGAGAACTCACTCTCCCTGGTCCGATACTTTGGATAAGACGGGGAGCCGAGACCCAAAACGGCCGCGCAACATGGGCTGTGCGATACCCCGATCGCAAGATCGGCTCCTATTCTGCTCCAATCCGTTCCATGAATAGAAAAAGGCCCGGGTGGAGTGCGCCGAAGCGCATCCGTGCCCGAGCCCTTAGGTCCCCAAAGGGACAAAACTAATCGAAGCAATATAACGTCAATCCTCCAAATCTGCAACACCAATGCCGATGGCACGTGCGAGAGCCGCCTGCAACCGACGCATGTCATCGTCGGTCACACACTCATCCAGACTTCGACCGGGACCGAGCCAAACTCGATCCAGCCGATCATGCGAGACCGCCGTAACAGAGTCGCAGATTGCCCAGCTCGTTCTTGTTAAGCTGCGGTACGAGCCGGCGGGAAACGTTACAATACTGGGCGTGAGGAAGCGTGGTTCGCTCGCAGAAAACGGCACGACGAGGCAGCGGCCGGGACCTTCTCCGTGACGCCGGTTATAAGAGCGCGGAGAGATCACGACAACACGTCGGCGCTTGTTCATCTCGGGGTGAACACGCGCGACATCGTAGTCACAGATGAGGATAAGGCCGCGTTGCGGAACAAAGCGTATCGGCATTAAATCAATCCACCCGAATGCCTGCTATCGATGACGCATATCAATCCAAAGTTGCGTTCCACCCTTTCGCGCCCGGCATTGGCATGCGGCATGCACGACCGCTAGTTTGTGGCTATAGAGACATGGGGACTAAACGATGAGTGTCCGCCCGCGGCGCAGCGTGCTGTATATGCCCGGATCGAACGCACGGGCCTTGGAAAAGGCCCGCGAACTGCCCGCTGACGCCGTCATCCTCGACCTCGAAGACGCCGTGGCGCCCGAGGCCAAGGCGATGGCGCGCGAATTGATCAAAAAAGCGCTGCAGAAAGGCGGCTTCGGCGATCGCGAGGTTTTGGTGCGCATCAACGGGCTCGATACCCGCTGGTGGGTCGACGACCTTCATGCCGTCGCCGATGGCGGGCCCGACGCGGTGCTGGTGCCGAAAATATCGAATGCCGAGCAATTGCAGGATCTGGCCGCGCGCATCGTCGATATGGGCACCGACCCGCATATCCGGGTCTGGGCGATGATGGAGACGCCTTTGGCGATGCTCAATGTCGGCGAGATCGCCGCCGCCGCGCTCGATTCCGAGACCCGGCTCGCCGGCTTCGTCATGGGCACCAACGATCTCGCCAAGGACACCCGCGCCCGCATCGTGGCCGGCCGCGCGCCGATGCTGCCGTGGCTGACGAACTGCATCGCGGCGGCGCGCGCATACGGGCTCGACATCCTCGACGGCGTCTACAACGATCTCGGCAACGAAGACGGCTTTGCCGCGGAGTGCGCGCAGTCGCGCGATCTCGGCTTCGACGGCAAGACGCTTATTCATCCGAAGCAGATCGAAGCGTGCAACGCCGCGTTCACGCCGGCGGCGGAAGAAGTGGAGGCGGCGCGCAAGATCATCGCCGCCTTCGATCTGCCGGAGAGCGCCGGCAAGGGCGTCATCCAGGTTGAGGGCCGCATGGTCGAGCGGCTGCACGCCGAGATGGCGCGGCGCACGGTGGAGATCGCGGACACGATTGCGCGGCGGCAGACGGCCGAACGAGAGCATCGCGTCGAAGCTGCCGCATCGTGAGCTCCGGCATTTTCGTCCAAACGGCGTGCCGGCGGCGAAGATGACGGATGAGCGCGGCGTCATTTGCCATTCAAAAACGGCGCGACACGCTTCGCCTTCGGCTAATTCTTCAGCCGATATCCGGTCTTGAAGAACCACCAGACGATGGCGAGGCAGATCGCCATGAAGAAAAGCGTGGCCGCCAGACTCAATCCGACATTGACATCGGCGATGTCGAAGAAGCTCCAGCGGAAGCCTGAGATCAGATAGACGATCGGATTGAACAAGGTGACGGTGCGCCACGGCTGCGGCAGCACGCTGGTCGAATAGAAAGTGCCGCCGAGGAAGGTCAGCGGCGTGATGATCAGAAGCGGCACCGCTTGCAGCTTCTCGAAGCTGTCGGCCCAAAGCCCGAGGATGAAGCCGAGCAGGCTGGCGCTGACGGCGGTGAGGACCAGGAAGGCGACCATCCAGACCGGATGGGCAATGCGCACCGGCACGAACAGTTCTGAGGTCGCCAGAATGATCACGCCGAGCACCATCGACTTGGTCGCCGCGGCGCCGACATAGCCGACGACGATCTCGAACGCCGACACCGGCGCCGAGAGCAGCTCGTAGATGGTGCCGATGAAGCGCGGAAAATAGATGCCGAACGAGGCGTTCATCACGCTCTGCGTGAGCAACGTCAGCATGATCAGGCCGGGCACGATGAAGGCGCCGTAGGAGACGCCTTCGATGTGGGAAATCCGGGTGCCGATCGCGGCGCCGAACACCACGAAATACAGCGAAGTCGAGATCACCGGCGACACCACGCTCTGCAGCAGCGTGCGCGCGGTGCGCGACATTTCGTAAGCGTAGATCGCCCGCACGGCGTAGAGGTTCATCGTCATCGTCATGAGTCCCGCCTCAGCAGGCCGACGAAAATTTCCTCCAGCGAGCTTTGCGTCGTCTGCAAATCCTTGAACCTGATGCCGGCGTTGCCGACATCATCGAGCAATGCCGTGATCCCGGTGTGCTCGCCGCGCGTGTCATAGGTGTAGACGAGCTGTCTGCCGTCGCCGGCGAGCGTCAGCTGATGGCCGGCGAGCGCGGCCGGAATCGCCGCGATCGGCTCGCGTAATTCCAGCGTCAATTGCTTGCGCCCGAGCTTGCGCATCAGCTCGCTCTTGTCCTCGACCACGATGAGCTCGCCGTTGTTGATGACGCCGACGCGATCGGCCATTTCTTCGGCTTCCTCGATGTAATGGGTGGTCAGGATGATGGTGACGCCGGAGGCGCGCAGGTCGCGCACCAGCTGCCACATGTCCTTGCGCAATTCGACATCGACGCCGGCGGTCGGCTCGTCGAGGAACAGGATTCGCGGCTCGTGCGCCAAGGCCTTGGCGATCAGCACGCGCCGCTTCATGCCGCCGGACAGCGTGATGATCCGTGCATCCTTCTTGTCCCACAGCGACAGCTTCTTGAGCACCTTCTCGATGTGGGCGGGATTTGCCTTCTTGCCGAACAGGCCGCGGGAGAGCCGCATGGTCGCCGGCGGCGTCTCGAAGGCGTCGGTGGTGAGCTCCTGCGGAACGAGCCCGATCAGGCTGCGCGTGGAGCGATACTCGGCGTTGATGTCGTGGCCGTCGACCGTGACCGCGCCCGCGGACGCCGTGACGATGCCGCAGATGACGTTGATCAGCGTCGTCTTGCCGGCGCCGTTGGGGCCGAGCAGCGCGAAAATCTCGCCGTGGCTTATATCGAGGCTGATGTCTTTGAGCGCCTGGAACCCGGAGGCGTAGGTCTTCGACAGGTGCGAGACGGAGATGGCGGGGTTCATGTGCGCTTCGGTTATGGTCCCTGCGGCGTCACCGGGCTTGACCCGGCGATCCATGCTCACGGCAAGAAACAAAGATGGATTGCCGGATCAAGTCCGGCAATGACGAAATGGAAAATCATTCTCGCGGCGGGTTTTTTGCGCCCGAGCTGTGCCAATGCGAGTCTCGCCTCGTCGCCGGAGCCCGATCTTCGTCAGACGCGGCCGGCGGTGGGACTGGCCTGCATCACGATCGGACTCTGCAATCTACAAAACGAAAGAAAGGGAAGCGGAACGCCGAGAAACGTGTAGTCCTACCTCCGCGCCTTGCGGCGCGGCGCTGCCCCCACCCTTACCCACCCCCGCATGCGGGGGGAGGGAATGGGAGGGGGCAGCCCGCCTCTCGGCGTTCCACCGCGGCTCTCGTTGGGTGGTTGTCACCCCCCAACTCGGCGTCAGGCCAGGCTTCCCGGGACTAGGCCGGAGCGTTCGGCCCTGTAAGCCCGCTCCAACCGGGGAGCGGAGACCTCGCGCGTCTCCACGGGCGTTACCCGCGCCGCGCCTGTCCCAGTCCAGCGAAAGCACCTCGCGCACCGGTCGTAGTGCCGGCAGGCTGATGCCCGAAGCCGCCCGGGAGCCAAGGTGACGAGCCAAGGCCCGCGGGCGCCGCACTCGCTCCGCCGGCCGAAGTCACCCGGCCGGCGTCCTTTACGGGAGCGAGATTGGTGACTCTTATCCGGAACGGGGACGGATGTCAAGCGGAATGTCTCTACGGCGGAGACAAAGGGGGCGGTTTATGGCCACGCCAGGCACCAGCGGTGCAATTACGCTCCGTTCGTGCCCCATTATGGAACCATTCATCGGGCAATCCGGAGCTATTCCGTGGACCTTAGGATCAAAGGCGTGCCGGAGGAGCAGGTGGAGCGGCTGCGCGCGCGCGCCAAGGCGAATCATCGCTCCTTGCAGGGAGAGTTGCGGGCGCTGATCGACCAGGCAACCGCAAGCGCCCCGCGCACGCTGTCCGTCGATGAGATCGCCGCCAAAGTGAGCCGGCTCGGCATTGCGCGGCGGGACGAAGCGGTGCGGCTCGTCCGCGAAGATCGTGACCGTTAAAGTCGTCGACGCATCGGCCGTCGTCGCGCTGCTTGATATAAATCTCGACACGATCGATGTCGCTGAAGCGATAGCGTTGGCGGAGCGTGCGCGGCTGTCGCTCTACGACGCCAGCTATCTGTGGCTTGCTCGCGTGCTCGGTGCCGAGCTGGTCACGCTCGACGACGAACTCGCCCGAGCGGGTCAGGCGGATTAGAACCTAGTCGCTCGCCCGGGCCGTGCATCCTTCGAGGCGCGGCTTCGCCGCCTACCTCAGGATGACGGGCGATCACGTTGCGATCGTCACACCCAGGGCCGCGCCGCCTTTGCTTTTTGCTCGAAGTTTGCGATCTTGTCGGTCTCGACCATGGTCAGCCCGATATCGTCGAGGCCTTCGAGCAGGCATTTCTTGCGGTGCGGATCGATGTCGAATTTGACGACGCCGCCGTCGGGGCCGCGGATTTCCTGCTTTTCCAGATCGATGCTGAGCGTCGCATTGGCGCCGCGGTCGGCGTCATCGAACAGCTTTTCCAGATCGTCGGGCGAGACCTTTACCGGCAGCACGCCATTCTTGAAGCAATTATTGTAGAAAATGTCGCCGAACGAGGTCGAGATCACGCAGGTGATGCCGAAATCCATGAGCGCCCACGGCGCGTGCTCGCGCGAGGAGCCGCAGCCGAAATTGTCGCCGGCGACCAGAATCTTGGCCTTGCGGTAGGCCGGCTTGTTGAGCACGAAATCGGGGTTCTCGCTGCCATCGTCACGGTAGCGCTGCTCGGCGAACAAACCCTTGCCGAGGCCGGTGCGCTTGATGGTTTTCAGATATTGCTTGGGGATGATCATGTCGGTGTCGACATTGATCATCTTTATGGGCGCGGCGACGCCTTCGAGGGTGTTGAACTTTTCCATTTTCGCTTCCTGCAAGTCAATGGATGCCTCGTGTTCGTGCGGCTTAATGGCGCGCCGCCCGACGCGGGTCAAGGGGTTGAACGAAGCCGCGTTTCCCGGGCGCAGCGCAGCACGCAGTGGTACGCTGCTGACCCGGGATCGTCACAAGCTCGAAAGCCAAAAGCCGCGCGCGCGACGACCCCGGATCAGCGGTGCACCGCGCCGCTTCGCTCTGCGCTGCACAGCATCCGGGGCACGAGGCTCAGAGCGGTTCGCTATCCACACGGCGCTTCTGGCGCCGCGGGTGGCCTGATATAGTTGCCGCAACAATCGATGGGAGAACGCCATGACAATGATCGCCGAACGGACCGCGACGATCTCGGTCGCCAGGCTGCATCCGCACATCGGGGCGGAAATCTGCGGCGTCGATCTGCGCCGTCCGCTGGACGCCGAAACCTTGCGCCGGGTCATGGACGCCTGGCACCAGCACGCCGTTCTCTTGTTCCGCGATCAGGAGCTGAGCGAAGACGACCAGCGCCGCTTCGCCTCCTATTTCGGCCCGGTCGCCAAAAGGGTGCCGCCGAAGCCGGGCGCAAAAGGGGTCGATGACTCCCCGGCATGGGACGACATGATGCTGGTCAGCGACCATGTCGACTCAAACGGCAAGCCGCTCGGTACGCTCGGCCACGGAGAAATGTGGTTTCACACCGACAAGTGCTATCACCGCCGCCCGCATCGCGCCTCGTTTCTCTACGGCCTCGAAATTCCGTCCAAAGGCGGCCACACCCAATTCTCCAGCATGTACGCCGCCTATGAAAGATTGCCCGCCGAGCTGAAGCGGCGGCTCGACGGCGTCATGGTGGTGCAGGGCCAGCAATACGGTGTCGGCCGCCGCATCGATGTCACGCTGCCGCTGGACCGGACCCATCACTGCCGGCAGCCGATCTTCGTCACCAATCCCGGCTCCGGCAGGAAGGCGCTCTACGTCGCCAGCCAGAACACGATGTGGATCGAGGGCATGGAGCGCGGCGAAAGCGAGGCGCTGCTCAACAACCTGTTCGCGATCGCCGAGGACCCGGCGATCATCTATGAGCACGTCTGGCGGCCCGGCGACCTCGTGATGTGGGACAACCTAGCCTGCCTGCATGCGCGCACCGACTGGCCGGCCGACGAGCGGCGTGCGCTGCGCCGCTGCACCGTCGAGGGCGAGCCGCTTTATTAGGGCGCGGAGCTGCGAATTGGACTTACTGGACTACCTTGGCATTCATCAAGTCATGCGCGTTTTTGAATGTAGCAAGTATGTGCTCCCTTTGAGCGTGATTATTGAAGGATTGCGCTCCGCAGTGAAACGTACAGAGCTTTTCGACTCCATTTCGTAGCTTCAAGTCTCCGACCTGCTCTTGCGCCTTCCGACCGCAGAGTACCACGACGCACAAGTTTCGAAGCTTGTCGATGAAGGCTTGGGTATAGGGTGCGGCTTCATGAATCTGGCGCGTGGTGGCCTTGCCGTCTTTGTCCCTCGTGCTGATGTAATAGGGCACGACATTCCAACGCACGTAATCGGCTCGCTCGAATCCGGCATAATCAAGCGCCTTCCCCGCGTTTCTTGCGGTCGGGTCTGGATTGTCCCGTGAGACGAAGCCGGTCCCAACGGCCTTCCGACCAGGCGTGTGCTGAAGGAACAATACCTTCGCTTCCACCCCACCGTCACAGGGATCAACGTAGGGGAATTTCCGTTCGGGATTCTTTTCCTCCCAGTGCCGTACCAGCTCGATGAGTGGTCGCACATGTGGCTCATCTAAGCGGTCGAGTCGCGGGTCTCCAGCACCTGATACAGTGCTCAAAACACATCGCCTTTCGTTTTTTTCTGCATCACGCCGGCGCCTGCTTCTCATTCTTTGGAATGGCGGCGGACTCCGTGACCCATGGCCGCGCCGAGCGGAACCAGTTCTGCCGCCGCGGCATGAGCTGGTCGCGCTGCCTTAAGATTCCGACCCGCACCGTGTACGACGGCTGCACGCCCTCGCCCGGCGTGGTCGAATAGATCGGCGAGCCGCATTTGGGACAGAACGCCTGCAGGCGCGGCCGGCCGCTGTCGGCGGTGGTCTTTAGGTAGGTCGTCGGCTGCCCATTCATCCTGAAGCTCGAACCCGGGACCGCGATTGAAACCCTGAAGGCGGAGCCGGTGCCGGTCTGGCAATCGGTGCAGTGGCAGAATCTGTGTCTTCTCCGGATCGGCCTCGCCCTCGATCTTTATGAAGCCGCAATGGCAGGCGCCGTCGATTTTCATGACGTGGTTCTCCCTAATTTGCCGCGCGCTCGATTGCCATCATGTCAGCGTCGGACAGGCCGAAATGATGGCCGATCTCATGAATGAGCACGTGCTTGATGATGGCGCCCAGCGTCTCGTCGTGCCCGGCCCAGTAATCGAGGATCGGCCGGCGATAGAGCCAGATCATGTTGGGCATTTGCAGCGGCGCGCTCGGCGCACGGAACGGCAGGCCTATGCCCTGGAACAGGCCGAGCAGGTCGAACGGGCTGCGCGCGCGCATCTTGCGTAAGACCTCGCGGCTCGGAAAGTCGTCGATGCGGATGACAACGTCCCTGCACAGATCGCGAAATTGCTTCGGCAAATGGCGAAACACGTCGCCGGCGAGAACGTCGAACTCGGCGAGCGACGGCGCCTTAACCGAGCGCCAGGCGAGCGGATCGGATGCAAGATCAACCATGGCTCTGCTATGTAGCGCAGATCACGGATTTGCGCCCGTCGCCGTGCAATGGGTGGCGTTTCCCGGATGCGGTGCAGCGCGAAGCGGTGCACCGCATCCGGGGTCGTCGCAGTTTGGCGCTTGCGACGGTCCCGGTTCTGCAGCGCATCACTTCGTGCTGCGCCGCGCCCGGGAAACAATCCTACCTCCTTGCCCATGCGCGGCATTGATCGGGCAAAATCGACCGGCACGCAACGGGAGCCTGAAGCATGATAAGAGGGAGCATTCGACCGAGGCCGCGATGTCGCTGAAAGCGCCGATCATGCTGGCTGTCGCCGCCGCGCTTGTGTTGTTTGGCGGAGCGGACGTGCCATCGCTTGCGCAGACGCATTATCCGCGCAAGCCGCACGCGCGCGTCATTCGCCACGCTCGCCCGCGCATCGTCGTCACGCCGGGCCGGCTCCTTTACCGGCGCTGCGTAGACTGGCTGGAGCTGCAGCACCGGCCGAGCGGCACCGTGTTGTTCCCGAAATATCGCTGCTGGTGGGTGCGGGGGTGATTCATGCGTGTCCCGGATGCCGCGCAGCGTGAAACGGTGCGCCGCTGATCCGGGACCTTCGCAGGCTCGGCGCCGAGGTCTGCGACGATCCCGGGTCTGCAGCGCATCACTGCGTGTTGCGCTGCGCCCGGGAAACGCGCACCTGCTACTTCCACTCCCTCACATCGACAAAATGCCCGGCGATTGCAGCCGCCGCCGCCATCGCCGGCGAGACCAGGTGGGTGCGGCCCTTATAGCCCTGGCGGCCCTCGAAATTGCGGTTCGAGGTCGAGGCGCAGCGTTCGCCGGGATTAAGTTTGTCCGGATTCATGGCAAGGCACATCGAGCAGCCGGGCTCGCGCCATTCGAAGCCTGCTTTGACGAAAATCTTGTCGAGCCCTTCGGCCTCCGCCTGCTCTTTGACCAGGCCCGAGCCCGGCACAATCATGGCTTTGACGTTGGCGTTGACTGTCTTGCCGTCGACCACCTTGGCGACCGCGCGCAAGTCTTCGATGCGGGCGTTGGTGCAGGAACCGATGAAGACGCGGTCGATGGCGATGTCGGAAATCTTCTCGCCGCCTTGCAGGCCCATATATCCGAGCGAGCGTTCCGCCGCCTGGCGCTTGTTGTCGTCGGCGATGTCTTGCAGCCGGGGCACGCGGCCTGCGACCGAGACGACCTGCTCCGGATTGGTACCCCAGGTCACGAGCGGCGGCAGCTTGGCGGCGTCGAGCCTGATCTCGCGATCGAAATGGGCGCCATCGTCCGAGCGCAGCGTGTCCCAATAACGCATGGCGGCGTCCCAATCCTTGCCCTTGGGCGACTTCGGACGGTCCTTCAGATAGGCGTAGGCCTTCTCGTCCGGCGCGATGAAACCGGCCTTGGCGCCGGCCTCGACCGACATGTTGCACACCGTCATGCGGCCTTCCATCGACAGCGAGCGGATCGCCTCGCCGGCATATTCCAGCGCATAGCCGGTGCCGCCGGCAGTACCGATCTCGCCGATGATGGCGAGGATGATGTCTTTCGCGGTGACGCCGGCCGGCAGCTTGCCGTCGACCAATGCGCGCATGTTCTTAGATTTGGTCTGGATCAGCGTTTGCGTCGCCAGCACGTGCTCGACCTCGGAGGTGCCGATGCCGTAGGCGAGCGCGCCGAAGGCGCCGTGCGTCGCGGTATGGCTGTCGCCGCAGACCAGCGTCACGCCCGGCAGGGTAAAGCCCTGCTCCGGGCCGATGATGTGGACGATGCCCTGGCGCGGGTCGAACTCGTCGAAATATTCGAGGCCGAAGAATTTGGCGTTCTCGGCGAGGTAGGCGATCTGCGCTTCGCTCTCGGGGTCCGGGTTTTTCTGATGGCGGTCGGTGGTCGGCACGTTGTGGTCGACGACAAGCAGCGTCTTGTCCGGCGCACGCACCGTGCGGCCGGCGAGCCGCAAGCCCTCGAATGCCTGCGGGCTGGTCACTTCGTGGACCAGATGCCGGTCGATATAGATCAGGCAGGTGCCGTCCGGCTGTTCGTCGACCAGATGGTCCTCCCAGATCTTGTCGTGGAGGGTGCGGGCTTCGGCCATGTCCATTTCCTCGGATGTTCCTCGCCGCTGCATCGGCAAAAGCGATTGACCATTCGGGCCGTCCTTTAGCGCCTCGCGCAGAGAAGGAAAAGGGCAGCCACCTGTCGCCGTGCTCGGCGATGCGATAGGGTCAAAGGGCGGCAAAGGCTGGAAACGCCATGCAACGAAGCGAAAGCTCGATCAGAACAACGCATGCCGGCAGGCTGCCGCCGGTCGGGCCGGCGGATGCCGAGATCGTGCGGCAGGTCGCCGAGGTGATCCGCAAGCAGGTTCAGATCGGTCTTGATTGCCTCGGCGACGGCGAATTCTGGAACTGGAGGAATTTCCCATACTACGCCGAGCAATTCGAGGGCGTGACCAAGCGTCCGCTCAAGCCCGGCGAGCGCGGCTCGGGGCGGGAGGATACCCGCGAGCGCGATGTGTTTCCGAAGCTCTATGCCGACATGGACCGGGTCGGCACCATGTTCTGCGTTCCCGGCGAAGAGCCGCGGTTTTCGCCGCCGACCAAGGCGGTCGTGACCGGCCCGATCAAAGGACGCGCCACCGAGGCGATCCGCCGCGAAATCGCGGTGTTCAAAGAGGCGCTCAACGCCGCCGGCGGCGCCGAGGAGGCTTTCATCTGCGTGTTCGCGCCGGGCTGGCTCGATCACCACATTTTCAATGAGTATTACGCGACCGACGAGGAATTCGTGTTCGCGCTGGCAGACGCGGTGCGCGAGGAATATCGCGCGGTGGTCGATGGCGGCTTCATCCTGCAGATCGACGATCCCGGAATCGATGACGTCGTGGGACATGATCAAGCCCGAGCCGACCGTCGCCGAATATCGCCGCTATCTGAAAACTCGCATCGATGCCCTCAACCACGCGCTAAACGGCATCCCCGAACATCGCGTGCGCCACCATTTCTGCTGGGGCTCATGGCACGGCGCACACACCCACGACCTGCCGCTGAAAGAGGTGCTCGACATTGCGCTCAAAGTTCGCGCGCAGGCCTGCAGCTTCGAGGCCGGCAATGTCCGCCACCAGCACGAGTGGACGATCTGGAAGGACATCAAGCTGCCGGTCGGCAAGATTCTGGTGCCTGGCGTGGTCAGTCACGCCACCAACCTCGTCGAGCATCCCGAGCTGATTGCGCAACGGATCAAAAACTTCGCCGGCATCGTCGGGCGCGAGAACGTGATCGCCGGCACCGATTGCGGGCTCGGCACGCGGCTGCACGAGGACTTGGTGTGGGCGAAGCTTTCGGCTCTGGTCGAGGGTGCGCGGCTGGCGTCGAAGGAGCTGTGGGGGCGGTGATTACTCCGCCGCCTTCTCCGCCGCGCCGGCCGCCTCCGCGTGCAAGCCGTGATCCTGGCGCTCGGCGATGCGGGCGGACTTGCCGCGCCGGCCGCGCAGGTAATAGAGCTTGGCGCGGCGTACCTTGCCGCGGCGCACCACCTTGATCGAGTCGATCATCGGCGAATAGAGCGGAAACACGCGCTCGACGCCTTCGCCGTAGGAAATCTTGCGCACGGTGAAGTTCTCGTTGAGGCCCGAGCCGGCGCGGCCGATGCAAACACCCTCATAGGCCTGCACGCGGCTTCTTTCGCCCTCGACCACCTTGACGTTGACGAGCACCGTGTCGCCCGGCTGGAAATCGGGAATTTCCTTGCCGGCGGATAATTTCGCCACTTGTTCGTTTTCGAGTTGCTTGAGCAGGTTCATGGCGAATTCTCCGTCGGCTGCGCTGTCGTCGCGCCGGTTCGGCCTGGGTTTCGGACGGGTTGGGCGAGCTTCTACGCTACCGCGCGCGCTTTGTCACCTTCCCGTTACGCGCCGCTTTTGTGGCGGCGCGCCCACAGGTCCGGGCGCCGTTCCCGCGTCAGCCGTTCGGCCTCGGCGCGGCGCCAAGCGGCGATCTTGCCGTGATCGCCCGACAGCAGCACTTCGGGGATCGGCCGGCCTTCGAACACAGCCGGCCGCGTGTAGTGCGGGTACTCGAGCAGGCCATCGGCGAAACTCTCCTCGGCGGCCGACGCCGCCGCGCCCATGACCCCCGGCAAAAGCCGCACGCAGGCGTCGATCAACACCATCGCGGCGATCTCGCCGCCGGAGAGGACATAATCGCCGATCGACACTTCTTCGAGACCGCGTGCGGCAATGACGCGCTCGTCGACGCCCTCGAACCGGCCGCAGACCACGACGACGCCCGACCCACCGGAAAGCGCTTCGACCCGGGCCTGCGTCAGCGGCACGCCGCGCGGTGACATCAACAGCAGCGGCCGGTCATCGCGCGCCGCAGCGTCGATGGCGCAGGCGAGCACGTCGGCCTTCATCACCATGCCGGGCCCGCCGCCGGCCGGCGTGTCGTCCACAGTGCGGTGACGGTCGGTGGCGAAGTCGCGGATGTCGACGATAGCGAGCGACCAGGCGCCGGCGGCAAGCGCCTTGCCGGCGAGGCTCGAGCCCAGCGGACCTGGAAACATGTCCGGAAAGATCGTGAGCACGCTGGCGCGCCACATGATCAGCCGCCGCCTCCCCGCAACTCGCCGCGGATGCGCGCGACGATGTTGCCGAGCTTGTTCTGACCGATGCCGTCGCGGCCGACGCCCCAATAGGTGTCGGTCGGCGCCGCCTCGATGAGTTCCTCGTCGCCGGTTGCAAGCAGCATCGCCTTGAGTTCGGGATGCATCTCGAATTTGCGCCGCACCGCGCGGTACATAACTTCGTCCTTTAATTGATCCCAGTCCGGCCGGATCGCTGCTTTGTTTTTGTCGGCGAGGCTTTTGGCAATCGGCGGCTTTGCGGCCTTGCGGATCAGCTTGCGCAACGCAGGGTCGGTAAATTTCTGCGCCTGATAATAATGTTCGACGCTCGGCCAATGCGCGCCGTCAAGCTCGATGCCGAACGGCGCGAAATTCGAGAACTCGCTATGCGTTGCAGACTTGGAAAAGAAACGGATGGCCATGGCGTTCGCATACATGTTCGGAGTGCGGCGATGCAAACCTACTCCGATTTGAACAATTCGTGCGGCGGATCGATGACGATCCGGCCGGCGGCGATATCGATGACCGGCACATTGGCCGCATCGAACGGCAGTATGGCTGTCTCGGCGCCGCCGTCCACGCGCACTTCGATCAGATCGCCGGCGCCGAAATTATGGATGGCGACCACCGTGCCGAGCCGCTCCCCGGAGCGGCCAACGACCGCAAGGCCGATCAGATCGGCGTGGTAGAACTCGTCGCCGCCGGCGATTTCCGGCAGCCGTTCGCGCGGCACGTAAAGCCTGACGTTCGCCAAACGCGCGGCCGCGTCGCGATCGCGGATGCCGTCGAGCCGCGCCACGAAGTGATCCTTGGCGGGCCGCAGCGACTCGATCTTGAGCACGCGGCCGTCCTCGGTTTCGAACGGCCCGTAGCCGGCGATTGCTTCCGGTTCGGCGGTGAACGAGAACAGCCGAACCTCGCCATGCACGCCGTGCGGCGCGCCGATTTGCCCGAGGCAGATGCGCGCGCCGGCCACCATCGCTGGCGCTTTTTAGGCGGCCGGCGGCGCTGCGGCCGGCGCCGGCTTTGCGGCTGCAGCAGCTTTGGCTGCTTCCTCCTTCGCCTTGCGCTCTTTGCGAGGGACCGCCTTCTCCGGATTATTGCGCTTCGGCCGTTGCATCACGCCGCCGGCCTCGAGGAAACGCATCACGCGGTCGGACGGCTGCGCACCCTTGGCGATCCACGCTTTGGCCTTGTCCAAGTCGAACTTCAGCCGTTCGGTCTTTTCCTTGGGCAATAGCGGATTGAAATAGCCCAGCCGTTCGATAAAGCGCCCGTCGCGCGGCGAGCGGCTGTCGGCGACGACGATGTGATAGAACGGCCGCTTTTTGGTGCCGGCGCGCGCCATGCGGATTACGAGGGGCATTTGTTTCCTTTCGTTTGTTGAATTGTTCTCCTCCCCCGCGGAGCAAAGCGCAGCGGGGGAGGGGGACCATGCGAAGCATGGTGGAGGGGGGCTTCGGCGACGACGCTGGCCTCGATGCTGAGGCCCCTTCCACCGCGCTTCGCGCGGTCCCCCTTCCCCGCTTCGCGGGGCAGGATCAAGCGGTTCATCACTTCTTCTTTCCTGTCCCCGGAAGGCCAGGCAAGCCGCCGGGAAATCTCGGCAGGCCACCGGGCAGGCCCGGCAAATTCGGCGGCAGGCCGGGCAGGCCCATGCCGCCGGGCAGTCCTCCGGGCAAGCCGCCCGGCATTTTCTTGGCAAGCTCCGCCATCTGCTCTGGACTCGGCATGCCGCCACCGAGGCCGAGCATGTTGGCAAGGCCCGCCATCGGCCCGCGCTTGGCGCCGCCCATCGCCTTCATCACGTCGGCCATGGTGCGGTGCATTTTCAGAAGCCGGTTGATGTCTTCGGCCTTGGTGCCGGAGCCTGAGGCGATGCGCTGCTTGCGGCTGTGCTTGAGGATGTCGGGATTGCGCCGCTCCTGCGGCGTCATCGAATCGATGATCGCCATTTGCCGCTTGAGCAGCTTTTCGTCGAGATTGCGTTCTGCAAGCTGATTCTTGATCTTGCCGATGCCGGGCATCATCGACATCAACCCGCTCATGCCGCCCATGTTCTGCATCTGCGCAAGCTGCTCGCGCAGATCGGCGAGATCGAACGCGCCCTTGCGCATCTTCTCGGCGACGCGCGCCGCCTTTTCGGCGTCGATGGTCGCGGCCGCCTTCTCCACCAGCGAAATGATGTCGCCCATGCCGAGAATGCGGTCGGCGATGCGCTGCGGGTAGAAATCCTCGATGTCATCAATTTTCTCGCCGGTGCCGAGGAGCTTGATCGGCTTGCCGGTGACCGCGCGCATCGACAAGGCGGCGCCGCCGCGGCCGTCGCCGTCGATGCGCGTGAGCACGATGCCGGTAAGGTCGAGCCGCTCGTCGAAGGCGCGAGCGAGGTTGACGGCGTCCTGGCCGGTGAGCGCGTCGGCCACCAGGAGAATTTCGTGCGGGTTAGCGGCACGGCGTATCTCGGCCGCTTCGTTCATCAGCGCTTCGTCAAGCGTCAGCCGGCCGGCGGTGTCGAGCAGCACGACATCGTAGCCGCCGAGCAGTCCGGCCTGCCGGGCGCGACCCGCGATCTGCACCGGCGTCTGACCGTCAACGATGGGAAGCACATCGACGCTGACCTGCCGGCCGAGCACGGCGAGCTGCTCCATGGCGGCCGGGCGTCTGGTGTCGAGCGACGCCATCAGCACTTTGCGCTTGGCGGTCTCGGCGAGCCGCTTGGCGATTTTCGCAGTCGTCGTCGTTTTGCCCGAGCCTTGCAGGCCGACCATCATGATGAATACCGGCGCCGGCGCGTTGAGGTCGATCGGCTGCGCGGTCGAGCCCAAAGTCTCGATCAGCTGATCGTGGACGATCTTCACGACCATCTGGCCGGGCGTGACCGACTTGATTACCTCCACCCCGACCGCCCGCTTCTTCACTTCGTCGGTGAAGGCACGCGCGACATCGAGCGCGACGTCGGCTTCGAGCAGCGCGCGGCGCACCTCGCGCAAGGCGGCATCGACGTCGGCCTCCGTCAGCGCGCCGCGGCGGGTGAGGCGGTCGAGGATGCCGCCCAGGCGCTCCGACAGGTTGTCGAACATTCTTCGTCCTTCTCATCGTCATTGCCGGGCTCGACCCGGCAATCCATGCAGCGGTTCCGCTCCGTGGATGCCCGGGTCAAGCCCGGGCATGACACATGGCGCCCGAGGGCGCATCGCGCTGTCGGGCGGTTACCTCCGGTCTCTCGGACCGGTCGGCCATCAAGTGACTGTCTCAAGCAAGAACTGCCGGAAAATAGGTGCGGACGAGGTGCCCGTCAACTGTGTGGCGGTGGCCGCAATGTCCGGCCGGCGAGCCTATATAAAAGGCTCGAATGTCGCGCTATTACCACGGTTCCGTCTCCGATCATTTTGACGGCGAGCGCTTTTTCGACCCCGAGGGGATGCCGCCGCGAGGCCGGCGCGATCTGTTGCGTTGGATGATCGAGCGGCGCCGCAACGGCAGCCGAGCCAAGTGGCCGGCCTGGGCGCCGTCGCCCTATGCCGACCGGCCGCCGGCGCGGGTCGAGGGCGAAGGGCTCCGGCTATCCTATGTCGGCCATGCGAGCTGGCTCGTGCAGACGGCAGGCCTCAATCTGCTGCTCGACCCGGTCTGGTCGGCCCGCGCGTCGCCGTTCTCCTTCATCGGACCGAAACGGGTCAACGATCCGGGGATCGCGTTCGCCGACTTGCCGCCGATCGACGCCGTCCTGGTGTCGCACGCCCATTACGATCATCTTGACGTGCGGACGCTGTCGCGGCTTGCGGCCGAACGCCGTCCGCGCGTCGTCACGCCGCTCGGCAATGACACCATCATGCGCAATCACGATCCGACCATCGCGGCGGAAGCCTTCGACTGGCACGAACGAGTCGATCTCGGCAATGACGTCCGCGTCACGCTCGTGCCGGCGCGGCATTGGTCGGCGCGCAACCTGTCCGACCGTAACATGTCGCTGTGGGCATCATTCGTGATCGAAGCCCCGGCCGGGCAGATCTATGTCGTCGCCGACTCGGGCTATGGCTCGGGGCAGCATTTCCGAACCGTGCGTGACCGCTACGGCAAATCGCGGCTCGCAATTCTGCCGATCGGCGCCTACGAGCCGCGCTGGTTCATGCATGATGCGCACATGAACCCGGCCGAGGCGGTGCAAGCCTTGGTCGATTGCGGCGCCGAGCTTGCGCTGGCTCACCATTTCGGCACCTTTCAGCTTACCGACGAAGCCATTGACGCGCCGCCCGCCGCGCTGGCCGACGCCTTGCGCGCGGCCGACATCGCGCCCGAGCGCTTTCGCACCTTGCGGCCGGGACAGGTGTTGGAACTGTGATCGCCGCCCAGCGGCGGCGCTGCGTGCAGCTTTATTTGAGGAACACCAGAACGTTGACCACCAGTTTTTTCTCGTCCGCCGAGGCCGGGTCGGTCACATACTGCTCGATCAGCACATTCTTCGATTCGAGCCGCTTGCCGTCGAGGTAATTGGTGATCGCCTCGTAGGTGTCGTCCAAGGCCTCGTAGGAGCCGCGATGGACGAATTCGAGTGCGTTGCCGTCCGGAGAATGGCCGAATGCGATCTCGCCGTGAGGCGGATTTTTCGGCAGCGCCGCGATCGGCACAGCGGCCTCGTAATCGAAGCCCTGATCGTCGGTCGCGGTGAAGATCGTCATCGGCAGGCCGTCCGCCTTGAGGCCGGCTGTTGCCAGATAGGTTTCGACCGTTTTCAGCGCGCCACTGATCGTGGCGAATGCGGTGTCCCATTTGCCCGAGCCCTTGACATAAACGATCGGCTTCGATGCGACACTCATGGCAAGGCCAAACGGGTCAGTCGGCTTAGTGGTGAGGTCGGCGTCGGGCACCTGCAATGGCACGGGCTTGGCGGCAGCGGGCGGCGGGGAATGCGGTGCTGAAGGCTGCGCGGCCGTGGCGACCGCCGCGCCAAGCCAAGCGGCCGCAATCCCGCAGAAAAGCTTGGAGCGGAGCAACATCAGGGTCTCCCTCGGCAGCACTCTGCCGGCAAAAGCCGCCCCCTCGCAAGCCAGCCGCCGCACCAATTTGGCATCCCGGCTCTGGCGCACAAGACCTTAGTCCTCATATAAGTTGCTCGGATGAATTGCACACATTCGGGCATTTTGATGAGCGCTTTGACGCTTCGCGACTTTGTCAAGATGAACGGTCTCGGCAACGAGATCGTTATCGTCGACCTGCGGCGTGAGCCGGAGACGGTCGGTGCGGCCGAGGCGCGCGCCGCTGCCCGCCAGGAGCCCTACGACCAGCTCATGGCGCTTTACCCGGCGCGAGGCGGCGCCGACGCACTGGTGCGCATCTACAACAACGACGGATCGGAAGCAGGCGCCTGCGGCAACGGCATGCGCTGTGTCGCAGCTCTGATCGCCGCCGAGACCGGCCGCAGCCAATTGACGTTCGAGACTGCGGCGGGGCCGATTGCGTGCTGGCGGGCCGGCGAATCGCTGTTCACGGTGGATATGGGCGCGCCGCGCTTGCGCTGGGACGAGATTCCGCTGGCGGAGGAATTCACCGATACGCGCAGAATCGAACTGGAAGTCGGACCGCGCGGCGCGCCGCTTTTGCATTCGCCATCGGTCGTCAGCATGGGCAATCCACACGCGATATTCTGGGTCGACGATCCGGCCGCTTACGATCTCGGAAAGATCGGGCCGATGCTGGAGCAGCATCCGATGTTTCCGCAGCGCGCCAACATCACGCTCGCCGCCATACGCTCGCATGAGCATCTCGTCATCCGCACCTGGGAGCGCGGCGCGGGTCTCACCAAGGCATGTGGATCGGCGGCCTGCGCCGCCGCGGTCGCCGCGGCGCGGCTCGGCCGGACCGGGCGCAAGGTGACTGTCACTGTGCCGGGCGGCGACCTTTTGATCGAATGGCGCGAAGCCGATAATCACGTGCTGATGACGGGTCCGGTCGAGTACGAGCACCAGGGTCGTTTCGATGGCCGCTTCGATGGGGCTTTGACGGCTCAGGCAGGCGCGGGGGCGGCATGAAGGCGGTCGAGGTCATCACCTTTGGCTGCCGGCTCAACGTAGCCGAGTTCGGAGGCGATCCGCCGGCAGGCGCAGCGCGCCGGTTGTTCTAACACGGTCGTCGTCAATAGCTGCGCCGTAACCGCCGAAGCGGTGCGCCAGGCGCGGCAGACGATCCGCGCACTGCGCCGCGAACGGCCGCGGACCACGATCGTCGTCACCGGCTGCGCGGCGCAGATCGAACCGCAAAGCTTTGCCGCCATGCCGGAGACCGATCGGGTCCTCGGCAATGCAGAGAAGCTCGATCCCGACGCGTGGATCCAGGTACGCCACGCGCTCGACCGCAAACAATCCAGTCCAAAGACACTCGTCGGCGACATCATGGCGGTCACGGAGACCGCCGCGCACATGGTCGATAGTTTCCCCGGACGCGCTCGCGCCTTTGTCCAGGTGCAGAACGGCTGCGACCACCGCTGCACCTTCTGTGTCATTCCGTTCGGCCGCGGCAATTCGCGCTCGGTGCCGATGGATGTCGTGGTCGAGAACGTGCGCCGGCTGGTCGCCAACGGCTATCCGGAACTCGTGCTCACCGGCGTCGACATCACGAGTTACGGCGCCGACCAGCCCGGCGCGCCCCGGCTCGGCGCGCTGGTAAAGGCGATCCTCAAGGACGTACCGGAGCTTAAGCGCCTGCGCCTTTCCTCCATCGATTCCGTCGAAGCCGATTGCGATTTGCTCGACGCCTTCGCCGGCAATGAGCGGCTGATGCCGCATCTGCACCTGTCGCTGCAATCGGGCGACGATCTTATTCTCAAGCGCATGAAACGGCGGCATCTTCGCGCCGACGCCGTTGCGTTCTGCAAGCAATTGCGCCTGCTGCGCCCCGACGCGGTATTCGGCGCCGACATGATTGCCGGCTTCCCGACCGAGACGGAGGCGATGTTCGGCAATTCGCTCGACCTCGTCGAGGAATGCGGCCTGACGCACCTTCACGTCTTCCCGTTCTCGCCGCGTCCGGGAACGCCGGCCGCGCGCATGCCGCAGGTCCCCGGCAATGTCGTCAAGGACCGTGCCCGCCGCCTGCGCGAGCGCGGCGCGTCGGCGCTCGTCCGCCACCTCGATGGCGAAATCGGTTCGATGCGGCGGGTCCTGATCGAATTCGACAGCAACGGGCCGCACCGAGCAGTTCACGAAAGTCGCGCTAACGCGGCCGGCCGAACCGGGACAAATCCTTGACCTGAAAATCGCCGGGCATGACGGCAGACAATTGCTGGCGGCTTGAGCTAAGCTTTGGCGGATCGGAGATCGCACCATGGACGCAAACGGGCAGGACTACACGATCACGACGACCGCGCAGCTCGAAAGTCTTTACAGCGATGCGCCTTACGGGCCTGCGGTCTTCAAGGAGACCGACCGGATCACGCCGCAATATCGCAAGCTGATCGAAGCCGCTCCGTTCTGCGTCGTCGCGACCAGCGGTCCCGAAGGCCTCGACTGTTCGCCGCGCGGCGATCCGCCGGGCTTCGTGCGCGTCATCGACGAGCACACGCTGTTGATTCCGGACCGCCGCGGCAACAATCGCATCGATTCTCTGCGCAATCTCGTGCGCGACCCCCGCATCTCGCTGCTGTTTCTCATTCCCGGAATCGGCGAGACCATGCGCGTCAACGGCCGAGCCAAAATATCGGCCGATCCGACGCTGACCGAAAGTTACGTGGTGAACGGCAAAACGCCGAAATGCGTCCTGGTCGTCAGCGTCGAGCGCGCCTATTTCCAGTGCACCAAAGCGCTCATCCGATCGAAATTGTGGGATGAGGCGAGCAAGGTCGATCGCAAGACGCTGCCGACGCCGGGTGCGATCCTCGCCGAATTGACCGACGGCAAAATGGGCGGTCCCGAGCACGACCGCCTGGCGCCCGAGCGCATCAAACAAACGATTTATTGAGTCGTCATTCCGGATCGCCGCCAACGGGTCCGGCCTTTGGCCGGCCCGATGACAAGCTCCGCGGCGAGTCCAGAATCCATAACCGCGAACGGAGCAGAATTGTTGCGACCTGTGGCTATGGATTCCGGGCTCCCTCGCTGCGCTCGGGCCCCGGGATGACGATCGACGGAAGTTCTTCGCGCTCACCTTCCCACCCGCACTCTAAAAGCCGCTCGTGCATGTGCGCCGGCACCGGCGCGATGACGCGGATCGGCGGGCGATTTTTGTAGAGCGGCACGACGATCTCGCGGGCATGCAGATGCAGGCCGGGTCCGCCGGAACGCGGCGCGGTGCCGTAGATGGTGTCGCCGACGATCGGCCAATCCAGTGCCGCGCAATGCACCCGGAGTTGATGCGTGCGGCCGGTAAGCGGTTCGAGCGCGAGGCCAGGTCATTTTCCCTCCCCCCTTGTGGGGGAGGCTAGGGTGGGGGGTCGGGAGGTGGTGCGTGGCGTCGACGGGCCTGCCAGGCGCCTCGACCCCCACCCCTGACCCCTCCCCACAAGGGGGAGGGGAATAGAGGGCAGGGGAATAGCGGCCCAGCACCCTCCACCTCGTCACCGCCGGTTGCCCGTGCGGATCGGGCTTCATCCACCAGCCGCGCGTCGCGTCGAGGCGGCCAAGCGGCAGCTCGATGATGCCCTCGTCGGCCGGCGGACCGCCTTCCACCACGGCCCAATAGGTCTTTTCCACGGCGCCGCTTTTGAACAGCCGGCCAAGCTGCGCCAGCGCCTTGCGATGGCGGCCGAGTACGAGACAGCCGGAAGTGTCGCGATCAAGCCGGTGCGCGAGCGCAGGCGCCCGCGGCAGCCCGAAGCGCAAGGCGTCGAAATAATCCTCCAGGCTTTCGCCGCGCTTCGGTGCTTTGGCATTATTGGGGCCTTTGGCATTATTGGGGCCGCGGTGCACGGCAAAGCCGGCCGGCTTGTCGATGACCAGCATCAGCCCATCGCGATAGAGCAGCCGCGACACCATCTCTTCCGCGGTCATGGCGCAACGGCTATCACGGGCGCCGACACAGCGACAGCATTCCTGCAATGAGCGACACTGCAACGGACACGGAAAAACGAAGTTGGTGGCAGCGCCTCAGCGGCGGGCTCAAACGCAGTTCGTCCGCTATCGGCGGCGCCATCACGGATCTGGTCGCCAAGCGCAAGCTTGACGCCGCCACCATCGCCGACATCGAGGACGTGCTCATTCGCGCCGATCTCGGGCTGCAAACGGCGGGCCGGATCGCGGCGGCGTTGCGTGAGGGTCGCCACGACGCGGCGATTTCACCGGACGAGGTCAAGGCGGTGGTGGCAGCGGAGATCGAAAAGGCGCTCGCCCCGGTGGCCAGCCGCTGACGATCGATGGGGCGCACAAACCGTTCGTGATCCTGGTGGTCGGCGTAACGGTTCCGGCAAGACCACGACCATCGGCAGCTCGCGGCGAAGTTCCGCGCCGAGGGCCGCAACGTCATGCTCGCGGCCGGCGATACGTTTCGTGCCGCCGCCATCGATCAGCTCAAATCTGGGCGAATCGCACCGGCGCGGCCTTCGTCGCCCGCGGCGCCGGCGCCGATCCCGCCGGCCTCGTGTTCGACGCCATCGTTTCCGCGAAGAGAGCGGCACCGACGTGCTGCTCATCGATACAGCCGGCCGGCTGCAAAACCGCACCGAACTGATGAACGAGCTGGAAAAGGTGCTGCGCGTCATGAAGAAGGTCGATGCGTCGGCGCCGCACGCCGTGCTGCTGGTGCTCGATGCCACGGTCGGGCAGAACGCGCTGTCGCAGGTCGAAATTTTCCAGAAAACCGCGGGCGTCACCGGGCTCGCCATGACCAAGCTCGACGGCACCGCCCGCGGCGGCATTCTCGTTGCCCTCGCGGCAAAATTCGGCGTTCCGGTGCACTTCATCGGCGTAGGCGAGAATGTCGAAGACCTGAAGTCGTTCTCGGCGCGCGACTTTTCGCGCGCCATCGCCGGGCTGGAAGAATCGTCGGCCCCCTTTTCCCGCACGGCG
>CAVQWD010000011.1:0-340503 GCA_963717265.1 uncultured Alphaproteobacteria bacterium
AAACCCATCATAGAGCGACGAGGCTGCGTGATGGGTTTCGCAAGTGCTCAACCCATCCTTGTATGGGGCTTATGAAGTCAAGCGGTTTTTTGCTGTGCGGACTCGGTTTTTTGCTTGCTGTTCTCGTTTCTCTGTTCGACCGCGGGACCGTTTCTGCGTCCCGACCATGGTTTGCGATCTGCGCCGCGCACAGCCGTCGTCAGGGCTGGCCGCAGGCCACCGCGGCAGCGGCGCGAAGCGGCCTTGACGACGGCGAGCACGGCGCGATGCTGTTGGGTCGGGCGGGGCCTCGGCGTGACATTGCCGGTCGGATCGGAGGGGAACTCGCCTGGCGCGGCGGTCGGTTCAAGCGTGCCGCAGCAACCTTGTATGCGGGCGACCTTTTGCGGGTCGGGGACCATGATGCAGTCATGCGCATCGGCGGCGAAGCTCCGAACGGCGGGCCCCATTCTACAACAACGGCACAACGGCCATGGATGGGTGCGGGACACCGCCGCCTCGGATCGTCATCGGCAACGTCTCGCCGAACGGCGGACGCGACCGCAACGGATGATTTCTGCCTTACCTCCTCAAGCTCCTGCCTCCTCAAGCTCCTGCCTCCTCAAGCTCCTGCCTCCTCAAGCTCCTGCCTCCTCAAGCTCCTGCCTCCTCAAGCTCCTGCCTCCTCAAGCTCCTGCCTCCTCAAGCTCCTTTGTTTCGCTCAGCCGGCGACCGGCGCCGGATGCAAGCGCATGCCGTCGGGCACCGCGCCGGTGCTGACCAGCTGCCAAAACGCCACCAACAGCTTGCGGGCCAGCGCCACGATCATGACCTTGCGCGTGTCGCGACGGTGGTCCGCCGTGCGCTTGCGGTACCACATCACCAGCGCGCTCTCGGGCTGATGCTTGAGCAGCCGCCAGGCCAGTTGAATGAGCATGCGGCGGGCGCGCCCGTTGCCGGCTTTGGCCAGCCCCTGTTCGCGTCGCTTCTTGCCGCTCTCGTCCGGCGAGCCGGTGAGCCCGGCATAGCGCGCCACCGCCCGCCGATCGCGCAACTGGCGATAAAGCACTTCGCGGACCAGCGATTCCGCCGTCATCTGGCCGACGCCATATACCCTGGCGAGCAGCAGGATCATCGGGTTCAACCCGGCTTGCGGCGCGGCCGCCAAGCGCTGACCGCGCTCGCGGTCGATCTCGGCGATTTGCTGCCGCGCCACGCCCAGCCGGGCCAAGGTCCGCCGCAGCTCAGCCAGTGCCGCAGGCGGCAGCGTTTCGCCCGTCGCCGTCTTCAATTCCGTCAGCCTCTCCGCTGCCTTCTTCAGCTTCACATTGAAGTTGCGAATGCCGTGCACCGCCAGAAGCGACTTCATCCGGTTGACCAGCCGCGTCGTCTCCGCCGTCAAGGTCTCGCGCTCGCGCAGCGGACGCTTGCCGTCCTCCTCCGCGCAACTCGGGATCGCCACCATGCTGCAGTGCTTGCGCTCGCCGCGCAGCCAACCCAGAAACGCGCGCTGCAGAAGCCCGAGATCGAGCCGATCCGACTTCGCCCGCCGGTGCTCGCGCGACACCGGGATGCTCGTCGGATGTATCACATAGGCTTCGATCCCGCGCTCGCGGAGCCAGCGTGCCAACCACACGCCGTCCCGCCCGGCCTCATAGGCAACGCAGATCCGCTCAATCACCTGTCCGGCTCTGGCCGCCTCATCGCGCCAGCGCTCCAGCAGCTGCAACAGCCGCGCTGCCTCCGGCGCAAGTTTCTTGCGCGGGTCTCGCCGCAGTCCCGGAACCACGCCGCCAACCAGCCATCCGGTGCTGCCCATCTCGATCACCGCGACCAGCGTGTTATGCTGCTCGAAGGCGGCGAGGGAACGGCTGAGATCATCAAACTTCGCCATGGGGCTCTCCTATCGGTGAGGGTCGAAAACCCGATATTAGGGCCTCTCCCTCGCCGCTCCGCCCCATAGAATCTACGCGCTGATCGACGAGCAACGGCAATGGCGCGTATCAAAGATCCTCAAGCCGCGCGTTTCTTCCATCGCGCGCTCAACCCTTCACAAGCGAGCGCTACCACGCGAGGAATAGGCCTCGAACCCGTACGATAATGCGCGATCATCCGCCGCGAGAGCCCGAGCGCATCCGCCGCTGCATTCAAAGAAAGCCCGTGATCGGCCATCCAGGCGCCAAAGCGCTCCGGTCCCCATTCGCCGGCCTGGTCCCGGGCAAGTTCGTAGAGTTGGTCGGCGCTCATATCGATGTCGCCGGGCCAGTTCACCGCATGGCCCCACGGATCGGCCTTGGCCTTGGCGAAAAGCGCAGCGTTCCTCAGCGGCGCGTAGAATTTGAAGCGCTTGACCAGGCGCGAGACCTCGACCGCGAGCTTCTCGCCGGTGCTCCAGGCGATTTCCAACGTCGCCGGAGCCTTGGCCTTCACGGCCCGGATCAGGGGCGGTTTGTTCATCGCACGATGTCCTTCCATTTCACCAAAAGCCATTTCCGGTTCGCCGCGATCCAGACAAGCGGCTTTCTCAATTTGCCGGAGGGCTGCACCGTTCCAGTTACCAGAAGGGTTTCAATCTCGACTTTGCAGCGATCGCCGTCGCGGAATTCCACATGCACATGCGGCGGCCGGTGATCGCGCGGATAGATCGCGATGCGGCAGCCGGGAAACCGCTTGAGCGTTGGCACACGTTTATTGTAGTGTAACTATTTCACCATGTAAAGAGACATGCATTGACGGCGGCCCGTCTCGCTTGGCCACTCTGGCCGTCACCGTGAGCGGCGGGCCGACCCTCGGCGGGAGCGTTACTTCGCTGTATCTTCCACGCCCTGCTTCGCGTCGGCCCGCAGCGCGTCGGGGTGCGGCATGGCGATGATGTTGTAGCCGCAATCGACGAAATGGATTTCGCCGCTGACGCCAGTCGAGAGATCGGAGAGGAGATAAAGCGCGGCGCCGCCGAGTTCGTCCAGCGTAACGCCGCGGTGCAGCGGCGAATGGCGCTGCTGGAAGGCAAACATCATACGCGCATCGCCGATGCCGGCGCCGGCCAGGGTGCGGATCGGGCCCGCGGAGATGGCGTTGACGCGGATGCGCTCGGCGCCGAAATCCACGGCGAGGTAGCGCACCGAGGCTTCCAGCGCCGCCTTCGCCAAGCCCATCGCGTTGTAGTTCGGCATGGCGCGCTCGCCGCCGTTATAGGTCAGCGTGAGCATGGCGCCGCCGTTTGGCATCATGGCGGCGGCGCGCTTGGCCGCTTCGGTGAACGAGAAGCAGGAAATGACCATGGTGCGCACGAAATTGTCGCGCGTGGTGTCGGCGTAGCGGCCGGTCAACTGGGTCTTGTCGGAAAATCCGATGGCATGAACCAGGAAGTCGAGCGTAGCCCAGGTCCGGCTCAACTCGGTGAAGACGGCGTCGACCGAGGCGATATCCTCGACATCGCACGGCATGACGAGGTCGGAGCCGACCGCAGCGGCGAGCGGCTTGACCCGCCGGCCCAAAGCATCGCCCTGATAGGTAAAGGCGAGCTTGGCGTCATGCGCGGCCAGTGTTCTGGCGATACCCCAGGCGATCGAGTGGTCGTTGGCGACCCCCATGATCAACCCGCGTTTGCCGTGCATCAGCCCCTGCATGCGTCACTCCGCTCGCCTCACCCCGATCGTCATCGTCCGCGGAGGCGGACGATCCAGTAACCACACCGCTTGCGGTCTCGCCGCGGCGACTCGCTTACTGGATGCCCCGCCTGCGCGGGGCATGACAAGTGTGGAAAGGAATCCAGTTCACGCATCCACGTGCTTGAACACGATTGAGGCATTGGTGCCGCCGAAGCCGAACGAATTAGACAGCACGCAACCGAGCGTCACGTCGTCACGGCGCGCGCGCACGATCGGCATGTCTGCGAAAGCCGGATCGAGGTTCTCGATATTGGCGCTCTCGCAGATGAAGCCCGAGTTCATCATCAACAGCGAATAGATCGCCTCCTGGGCGCCGGCGGCGCCCAGCGAATGGCCGGTAAGCGACTTCGTTGCCGAGATCGGCGGGCATCTTTCGCCAAAAACCTCGCGGATGGCTTCGATCTCCCTGAGATCGCCGATCGGCGTCGAGGTCGCGTGCGGGTTGATGTAGTCGACCGGCGGCTTGACCTCGGCGAGCGCCATCTTCATGCAGCGCACCGCGCCTTCGCCCGATGGCTGTACCATGTCGGCGCCGTCGGAGGTGGCGCCGTAGCCGGCGACCTCGCCGTAGATTTTGGCGCTGCGCGCCCTGGCGTGATCGAGCTCTTCCAGCACCAGCACGCCGGCGCCGCCGGCGATGACGAAGCCGTCGCGGTCGGCATCGTAGGCGCGAGAGGCTTTCTGCGGCGTCTGGTTGAAATTCGACGACATCGCGCCCATGGCGTCGAACAGAACCGACAGGGTCCAGTCCAGCTCCTCGCAGCCGCCGGCAAAGATGATGTCCTGCTTGCCCATCTGGATGGTCTCGAACGCATTGCCGATGCAGTGGTTCGACGTTGCGCAGGCCGAAGAGATCGAATAGTTGACGCCCTTGATCTTGAACCAGGTCGACAAGGTGGCCGAGGCGGTCGAGGACATCGCTTTCGGCACCGCGAACGGGCCGACCCGCTTGGGGCCCTTGGTTCGCGCGATGTCGGCGCTCTCGACGATGGTGCGGGTGGACGGACCGCCCGAGCCCATGATCAGCCCGGTGCGTTCGTTGGAAATATCGCTCTGTTCGAGGCCGCAATCGCGGATCGCCTGTTCCATGGCGACGTGGTTCCAGGCGGCGCCGCCGCCGAGGAAGCGCATGGCGCGGCGGTCGACGACTTCGCTGGCGTCAAGCGTTGGGGCGCCATGCACCTGGCAGCGGAAGCCGAGCTCGGCATATCGGTCAGCCCGCACAACGCCCGACTTGGCCTCGCGCAGCGAAGCCAATACCCCCTGCGTGTTGTTGCCGATGGACGAGACGATACCCATCCCGGTGACGACCACACGCCTCATGTCCGCCTCGTCCGCCTGCTCATCGTCCGACGCATTCGTCCCCTCACGGTCCCCCGCCCCCGGGGGCGACGAAAGGACCGAATTCAGGCGTCGCTCGCCTGCGCGGTTGGGTTCTGGAACAGGCCCACCTTCAGATCGAGCGCACGATAGATCACCGAATCATCGGCGGAGAGCCAGCCGTCGGCAATGCCGAGCACGAGCTTGGATCGCACCACGCGCTTGATGTCGATGCCGTACACCACCTTCTTCACGGTCGGCAGCACTTGGCCGGAGAATTTTATCTCGCCCATACCGAGCGCGCGGCCCTTGCCGGAACAGCCGATCCAGCCGAGGAAAAAGCCGAGCAATTGCCACAGCGCATCGATACCGAGGCAGCCCGGCATGACCGGGTCACCTTTGAAGTGGCAGCTGAAGAACCACAGGTCCGGCTTGAGATCGAGCACCGCACGCACCAAGCCCTTACCGTACTCGCCGCCCACCTCTGCGATTTCACAGATGCGGTCGAACATGAGCATCGGCGGCAACGGCAGCTGCGGGCCTTGGGCGAACATCTCGCCGCGCCCGCAGGCCAAGAGGTCCTCATATTCGAAATTCGAGCGGCGTTCCTGCATCCGCATCCGTCTCCGCCCTGCTGGTGGGCAGTTGCCGAATCCCTAACATATGGAGGCAAGACGGCAAAGGCGCATCCCGCCGCCCGTCCCCTGCCACGACGGCACGTCGCTCCCCCTCCGCGTTGGCGAGGGTTGCAGCCGGCGCAAGGTGGCGTATAATGATTTCACTTGCAACGATCTCCTTGAGGCCTGCGGGCCCCCGTGGTGGAGCAATGACTCAGTCGCGTCCGATGGCTACGTGGACCGCCAACGTGCAACCGCGAACGCCGGCGATGCAGGCCGATATGACCGGCTGCCCGTGGCACGACGTCAAGCGCAAGCTGCGGGACGTGGGCCTGCGCCCGACGCGGCAACGCATGGCGCTCGGCTGGATTCTCTTCGCCAAGGGCGACCGCCACCTCACCGCCGAAATGCTCTACGAGGAAGCCACCCGCGCCAAGGTCCCGGTATCGCTCGCCACGGTGTACAATACGCTGCACCAGTTCATCGAGGTCGGCCTGCTTCGCCAAGTCGCCGTCGACGGCTCGAAGGCCTATTTCGACACCAATAATTCCGAGCACCACCATTTCTTTGTCGAGGGCGAAAACAACCTGATCGACATTCCCTTAAGCGATGTGGGGGTCGGCAAGGCGCCGATCCCGCCGGAAGGCTACGAGATTGCCCGCATCGATGTCGTCGTGCGGCTGCGGCGCAAGCAGGGCTGAACGGCTGATCATCACGGCCAGGCGACGGCCGAAAATCACAGTATAAAAGCAATCATCAATCGATCTTCTCGCTCGGGTAGACGCCCCAGAGCGAATCCTGCGCCACCCAGCCGTCAAAATTCTTGCCGGCGAGGTGACACCAGGTGCCGTTGCACGCGTCGACGGCGCCGATGACCCCGACCTCGAGCTCGGCCGCGATCGAACTCCTTGCATCAGGCTTGGTATGAACCGGCGCGAGATCGGTCTTTCGCTTCAATTGCACGGCTGCCATGCGTTTGCCGGAAAGGAGCGAATGATAGACCCAGCCCTCCGACCCGTCCCAGTCGCGAATGCGGCGCCAATTTTCGAATTGGGCCGTGATCTCGACCGGCCAGCCGACGCGAGTGAAGATGAACGAGACTTCGTGGTCCTTGTCGGGGCCGCCGCGCACGTTGACCCGGTCGGCCTTGATGCTGACGAAACGCGGCACTGGCAGCGAACCGGTGATGTCGCCTGAGCCGGCATGGCTCGGGCCCACGGCAGATGCGAATGTGAGCAAAGCCGCAATCGCGGCCCGGATCCAGGCAATCATCGGCCTCCCATGCCGCATTAACTCGCGACATGCCCAGACTATAGTTCCATAAGCTGCAAGACTGGCAACCCGGCGCGCTTTGTAGGAGCGCGGCCATCTGCTAGACAGGATTTGATGAACCATCTCCCGGACCTAGTTTCGATCGGCCGGGTTAAGGAGACCTGAACGGCGGGCGGCAGAGTCCCCTACGCGCTCGCGGCATGGCAAGCGCGGCGGCTGCCTCGCGGCTCACGTGCGAAGGCCGTCTTTCGAACCACCGCGCAAGAGACGACTGATGGCACAGGGCAAAAAGCCGCTGGTTGTGGTCACCCGCAGGCTGCCCGACAGCGTCGAGATGCGCATGCGCGAATTGTTCGATGTGCGGTTGAATGCGGAAGATACGCCGATGAGCCAGGCGCAGCTCGTCGAGGCTGCCAAGAGCGCCGACGTGCTGGTGCCGACGGTCACCGATCACATCGACCGCTCCGTGCTCAGCCAATCTGGCGAACGCTTGCGGCTGATTGCCAATTTCGGCAACGGCGTCGACAATATCGACGTTGCCAGTGCGGTCCAGCGCGGTATCACTGTGACCAATACGCCCGGCGTCCTGACTGAGGATACCGCCGACATGACGATGGCGCTGATCCTGGCCGTGCCGCGCCGGCTGGTGGAAGGGGCGCGCGTGCTCACCGGCGACGCCGATTGGACCGGCTGGAGCCCGACCTGGATGCTCGGCCATCGCATCTGGGGCAAACGGCTTGGCATCCTCGGCATGGGGCGCATCGGCCAGGCCGTGGCCCGTCGCGCCCAGGCGTTCGGCTTGAAAATCCACTATCACAACCGCCGCCGCGTGGCGCCGCACATCGAGGAGGAATTGCACGCCACCTACTGGGAAAGCCTTGATCAGATGCTCGCCCGCATGGACATCATCTCGATCAATTGCCCGCACACGCCGGCGACCTATCATCTGCTCTCAGCACGCCGGCTGAAACTGATCCGCCCCGAAGCCTACGTCGTCAATACCGCGCGCGGCGAGGTGATCGACGAGAACGCGCTGGCGCGGCTGATCGAGGCGGAGGCCATCGCCGGCGCCGGCCTCGACGTGTTCGAACATGAGCCGGCGGTGAGCCCCAAGCTCGTCAAGCTCGCGCGCGCCGGCAAAGTCGTGTTGTTGCCGCATCTCGGCTCGGCCACGCTCGAAGGCCGCATCGATATGGGCGAGAAGGTCATCGTCAACATCAAGACCTTCATGGACGGCCACCGCCCGCCTGACCGCGTCCTGCCGTCTATGTTGTAGGCGTGCGGCATCCGGCACAGTCATGCATTCCAGAGCGCAGATGGCCAAGCTGTTAACCGAAGAAACAATGGTGCCGTCGCTCGATCCTGGCATCGACATTTATGTACGCAACAAGCGACCCGCCGATATGACCGCATTCCGGCCCGAGCGTACCTTGTTGTTCGTGCATGGCGCGACCTATCCGGCACATACGACGTTCGACATGCAACTCGATGGCCGCTCGTGGATGGATTACATCGCCTCGGACGGCTATGATGTTTATTTGCTCGATGTCCGCGGCTACGGCAGGTCGACGCGCCCGCAAGAAATGGCCGACAAGCCGGACACCCATCCGCCGATCGTCCGCGGCGAAACCGCGCTAAAGGATATCGCCGCCGTCGTCGATTTCATTCTCAAACGGCGCGACGTTCCCCGCCTCGCGCTCGCCGGCTGGTCGTGGGGCACAGTATTGATGGCGACCTATGCGACCCGCAATCCTGACAAGGTCGAACGGCTGGTGCTGCACGCACCGGTCTGGATCCGCAATACTCCCTCGCCGCTGCACGCCGGGTCCGGTCCGCTCGGCGCCTACCGGACGGTGACGCGGGAGCAGGCGCGCGCCCGCTGGTACAACGGCGTGGCCGAAGACAAGCAAGCCGGCCTCATTCCGGAAGGCTTCTTCGCCGCCTGGGCAGACGCGACCTGGGCGAGCGATCCGGAAGGCGCGAAGCTTACGCCTGCGGTGATCCGCGCGCCCAATGGCGTCGTGCTGGACGGTGCCGAATACTGGTCGGCCGGCAGGCCTTATTACGAGCCGGCAAAGATCACGGTGCCGACGCTGGTGATCGTGGGCGGGTGGGACCACGACACGCCGCCCAATATGGCGCGAACACTGTTCCCCCTCTTGGTCAATTCGCCTGGCAAAAGCTTGGTCGAACTCGACGAGGGCACGCATCACGTCATGATGGAAAAGAACCGGCTCGAACTGTTTGACGCCGTTCAGCGCTTCTTGAACGCACGGGCTGCCGACTGAGACCAAAGCTCATAAGATTTGTTGATATGCCGGAATCGCGTCACTGCGAGGAGCGAAAGCGATGGAGCGATCCGTAATCGGCTTCCCCGGTTGTTGCCGGGGCCGTTCCACGGCGGCCGCGCGTGGTTTCATGGCGCAGTTCGGGCATCACCTCGCCGGCGAACAGGCCGATCGAGCGCAAGCACTCGTCGAGCGTCAAATCGCCGAACGCGAATTGGCCGACGACGTAATTGCAGCCGGTTGCGGCAAGCTGTTCGGCAATATGTTCGCGCACGCTTGCCGGCGAACCGGCAATGCCCTGGCCGCGCTCCAGAAGGCTGTCGAAGTCCGGCGGCCGCGGATGCGATTGCGGCCGCCCCTGCAGGCGGAACAGATAGGTGAAGCTCTGGTGCCAGACCGGATAGGCGCGGCGGGCAAGCTGCAACGCCTCGGCGTCGGTTTCCGCGACGACGATAAAACGGCCCAGCCCGAGTTTCGGCAGCGGCGCCGCCGCGCCGTGCAGCGATTGCCAGGTCGTGCGGTAGCTGTCGATGGTGACGCGCGCATCGGCGGTCGGATCGAGATCGATGACGTTGAGCGCGCGCCGGGCTGCGCGCACAGCGCTATCCGGCGCATGCACACCGTACCAGATCGGCGGGTGCGGCTTCTGCGCCGGAGCGATCAACATCGGCACCTTGGCGAAGGAAAAATACTTGCCATCGAAGTCGAGCGTCTCATGCGTCAAGCCGCGAATGATCAATTCGACGGCCTCGGCATAAAGATCCTGCGCCGCAGCCGGATCGACCCCGAAATACTCGATCTCGAGCGGCGAGGCGCCGCGGCCGAAGCTTAATTCGAGCCGGCCGCCGCTCATCTGATCGAGCATGCAGATTTCCTCGATCAGCCTTAGCGGGTGATAGAGGGGCAGCACATACACCATCGGCCCGAAGCGCAGCCGCCGCGTGCGCTGCGCCAAGGCGGCCAAAAACAGGTTCGGCGACGGCGCCATGCCGAGCGGCGTCGCATGGTGCTCGGCGAGGTGATAGGCATAAAAGCCGGTGCGATCGTAGGCTTCGGCGATTTTCAGCCGGTCCTCGTAATAATCCGACAATGCATCACCGGCGTGATCGAGATGATCGAAGATTCCGAATTCCATGCGACACCTTTGCTGCCGGCAATGTAGCCTGAATGGTTCGATGGCGAAATACCGGCCTCATTGCGGGCGAAGCGTAAAGAGCAGTCAGGCGCGCAGCAACTCGATCAGCTTGCGGCTGTCGTCAAGCTCTTCCAGTCGCATCACCGCATCGATCAGCGCATCCTGCCGCTTTGCCGCCATGGCGCCGCGGGTCAGCTTGCGAAACTTCGCCACGATATCGTCTGCGCCGGCAAACGATTGCTCGCTGCCGCGTGGCGCCTCGCGGCTCTCGTGCTCCATCGAACCGTCGCAAAAATTCACTTCGACCCGAACCTTGTGCCGGAAGGCCGGACCAAGGGCGGTAATCGCGGGATCGTGCACTACCTTGACCCGGCGCGACAGCGCCCTACGCGCCTCGTCGCTGAGGCAGTCTGGCGTGAACTGATCGACGAACGCGTCGCCCTCGATCAGCAGCGTGGCGACGCAAAAAGGCAGGTTCAGCTGTGCGGCGGTCAGCCCCTCGGGCCGATACGGCCAGCCGACGTGATCGACGGAGACCTGCGAGCCGTACACCACGATAGTGTTGATGTCGTCGAGAGCGAACGGCCGCCGCTTACGGATATCTGAAATGGCATCGAGCGTGGTGTGATTGGAGCCGACGCAGGAATAGAATTTTAGCGCAATGCGCATCGTCTCGAAGCGTTCGCCGAGGCCCGAACTCAGCTCGTCGAGATTAAAGCGGTCCTGCGAGCGCGAGAACGTGGTGCAGAAGCCACCATAGGGCGCTTCGAACACATCGACGATGCCGGTAAAGCCGTGCTTTGCCAAGAGCGCGCCGTAAAGGCCGCTCTGCGCCGCGCGGCCGGCATGCATGCGCTTGACCATGGCGCCATATTGGGCCGCCATCAGCCCCGCTGACTGCGTGCCGGCGATGCCAAGCGCGTGCACGGTTTGGTCGGCATCGAGCGCCAGCGCGCGGGCGGCGCCGGCGGCGGCGGAGAAAATCCCGACGGTCGCGCCCGAGTGCCAACCCTGGCCGATATGCTCCTGGCCCATGCACAGGCCGACGCGCGGCCCCACCTCATAGCCGGCAACAGCGGCGGCAAGAAATTCGCGCCCGGAAAGGGTGGCGTGGCTCTCCGCGACAGCGATCAAGGCCGGCAGCGTCACCGCGCCGACATGCAGCACGGCTTTGCGGTGCACATCGTCAAGCTCGAAACTTTGGACCTGCGTGCCATTGACGAGCGCCGCGTGCGGCGAAGACAGACGCACGGCAGTGCCCCAAATCGACGTGGTACGCGTGGCGTCGAGGCCTTCCAGCGTATTGCGCAGGATGCAGCACCATTCGAGATCCGCCCCGTAGATGCCGCAGCCCAGCGAATCGAGCATGAGCAATTTGATCCGCTCGATCACTGCAAGCGGAATCCGCTCGAAGGTGAGGCCCGATACGAATTCGGCGATTGCGCGCGTATGGAGGTTGTTCACGCCAGCATGATCGGACATGCTCGAATTTCACCGGGCGGCGGTTTTCGCCTTCATGGCGTCCCACCACGGGCACACGCCGGTCATGACCTCGTAATTGCCTTCCAGCACCTGTACCGGCCGGCGATAGCCTTCCGCCGCGTTCTTGAGCCGCAGCGCGCGGGCTTTCTCATTGTCTTGCTTCGACAGCCAGACGCGGTCATGGCCCCACAGGCTCGGGCCTTCCTTGCGTTCCGAAGCCTGCCAGGTGTTGACATCGATCGAGCGCGCGCCCCAGCCGTACTCGACCATGAAGCCGGACGGCGTGAAGCTATAGAACGAGGTGATGAAATCGGATGTGTGGCGGCCGAGCGTGACGCCGACGCGGCCTTCTTCGCCCACGGCAAGATCATAGGCTTGGCCGACATCGTCGAAACTGAACAGCTCCATCATGATGTGATGGACCGCGTTCTTCCCGGTCTGGATGAAAGCGAGGCTGTGATGGCGGGGATTGATATGGAGGAAGCGGGCGACAAACGGATGATCGTAATAGTCGGTCAGCCGGAAACCCAGCGTGTCGCGATAAAATGCCATCAAGCGGTCGATCGTGTCTCGCGTTTCGACATTGAGCACGACATGGCCCAAGCCCAGCGGCCCGGTACGGAAGCCCGAGATCGAACGGCCGGGCTTGAACGGCTCGGCCGTGGTCTCGGCGCCATGGAAGATTTCCAGGCGGTTGCCGAGCGGATCGGCAAGCACGATCAAATCTTTGACGTGGCGCTCGTCGGCGAGCGCGCGGGACCCGCGCGCGACCTTGACCGCGGCCTGCTCAAGATGAGCCGCGAGCGCGTCGAGCGCCGCGGCGTCGGCGACCTCCCAGCCGAAATAGCCGATGCCTTCGCCGCCATCGGCGTCGACGATGATGCGCTGCTTGCGATCGTCCATGCGGAAGGCAAGGCTCAAGCGCGATTTGTCGATGCGCTGCAGGCCAAGCAGGCCCGAACCGTAGCCGGCCCAATCGCCCAAATCCTTGGCGCGAACGCCGACGTAACCCAAAGCCTGCGGAGCAAATCCCTTCGCCATCATGACGAACCTCGTGCAGCCGGTCGGTGTGGCCGTTGCCATCCTTTTACACCGATGGCATGACGGTTGAAACGCTTAATGGGACGATCATTCATGCAGCCGCGCAGCAAACCGCCTTTCCGTGCCGATCATGTCGGCAGCCTGATCCGGCCCGATGCGCTCATTGCGGCGCGCGAAACGGCCGAGAAAGGCGAGCTTGAACCGGCAGCATTGCTGCGCATCCAGCAAGACTCGATCGGAGAAGTCGTGCGGCTGCAGCAGCAGACCGGGCTCAAGCTCGCGACCGACGGCGAGTTCAACCGCCATTCCTGGCAGCGCGACTTTCTGCTCAAGATCGGCAATGTCGAGCCGATGGCGTCGAAGCTCGCCGTGCGCTTTCACTCTGCTGCCGGAACCCGCGATCACTCGCCGCCGTCGCTGCAGGTCGTCGGCAAGCTGTCGCGCCCCGATGGCATATTCGTCGACGACTTCAAGTTCCTCAAATCGATCGTCGCCGCCTCGGTCACGCCGAAAATCACCATTCCGTCGCCCACGATCGTGCATTTCCGCGGCGGCCGCGAGGCCATCGACGCGCGCGCCTATCCGCAGATGGACGCATTCTACCAGGACTTGGCAAATGTCTATCGCGCGGAAATCCGGGATCTCGCCGCTGCCGGCTGCCGCTATCTGCAGATCGACGAGGTCAACCTCGCCTATCTGTGCGACCCCGAGCTGTGCCGTCAGGTCGCCAATATCGGCGAAGACCCGGACTCGCTGCCGAAGATCTATGCACGGCTGCTCAACGACGCGATCAAAGACAAACCGGCCGACATGACGGTGTGCATGCATCTGTGCCGCGGCAATTTTGCCGGCGCCTGGATCGCCGAAGGCGGCTATGAGCCGATCGCGGAGTCTCTTGTTCAACGAGATCGGCGTCGACGGCTACTTTCTCGAATACGATTCGCCGCGCGCTGGCGGTTTTGCTCCGTTGCGGCATCTGCCCAGGGGCAAGATCGCCGTGCTTGGCCTCGTCACCACCAAAAGTCCAAAAATGGAAACCAAGGACGAGCTGAAGCGGCGCATCGAGGAAGCGAGCCGCTATGCGCCGCTCGAGCAACTCGCGCTGTCGCCGCAATGCGGCTTCTCCTCGGGCATTGGCGGCAACACCATGACGGTCGAGGACGAGATCAAGAAGCTCGAGCTGGTGGTCGAGACGGCGCGCGAAGTATGGGGCGAAGCGTAGCTCGACGAGTCCGGCCGATCACCGCTCGGCGACGAAGCGATTTTCCATTCGGCCCAGATGCTCGATCTCGGTCTCCACGACATCGCCCGGCTTGAGGAAGGTGTTGGTTCCCTGCCCGACGCCGCCGCAGGTGCCGCAGCTGAAAATGTCGCCGCTGTGCAGGGAAAGAATGTTCGAGCCGTATTCGATCTGCTCCTCGGGCGTGAAGATGAACTGCGAGGTGTTGCCGTTCTGTTTGATCTCGCCGTTGACGGTCAAGCGGATGAACAAATTCTTGTGATCGGGCACGAAGGCGCGCGGCAGCAGGAACGGCCCCATCGGCGCGAATCGGTCGTGGTTCTTGCCGTTGAGCCAATCCGAGCGCAGGCCCGGCCGGTCGGCGCGGATCTGCAGGTCGCGGGCGGAAACGTCGTTGGTGGTCATAAAACCCGCCACGTGTTCGAGCGCGCGTTCGGCCTTGATGCGTTTGCCGGGGCGGCTGATGGCGAGAGCGATCTCCGCCTCCCAGTCGATCTTGTTCAGACCTCGCGGGATTTCGATATCGTCATAGGCGCCGGCAAGGCAGCTCGGCGCTTTCAGGAACAAATAGGGCTGCGTCGTCGACTTCTCGCCGGTGAACTTCGGCCCGCCGACGGGAGTCATTCCGGCGCGCAGCATCTCGTCGACATGCTCCTGAAAATTCTGCGCCGCATAGAACATCTTGCCGGGGTGGGCTAACGGCGGCAGCGGGCGCAGCGCGGCGAGCTTGGCGGCGTCCGCCGGCAGCCCCTCCTTTTCGAAATAGGCCGCCATCTCCTGCAACACGGCAAAATTGGCGTCCCACTCCGGCAACAGGGCCTGAATGCTTTCGGTCGAACCAAGCCTGCCGCCTCGCCCCGAACGCAGATAGGCGGCCTGTGCCGCCGCGAGGTCGATCGCGTCCTCGCCGATCACGAGCGCAGCGAACGGGCTGCGCTGCGGTCTCGCCAGCGTGGCGAGCTTGAAAACTTTGCCGTTCATCAGCCGTGGCCCTCCAATGAAGAGAATTGAGCGTCACAAGAGCCCGCCAAGTCGGCGGGCGGCGCCAACCCACAATCGTTTCGCCCGCCGTGCAAGCCCTTTGTGCAAGCCCTTTGTGAAAGCCCTTTGCGGTTGGCGCGATCCGACTTCGAGAGCCGAGTGCAGTTAGCCTCACGCAGCGCCTTCGCGCCAGAACGCGAGCACGACCGCCACGATTGCAGGTCCGAGGAACAAGCCGATCACGCCGAAACTGTCGATGCCGCCGAAAATGCCGAGCAACACCCACAGGAACGGCAGCCGCGTCGAGCTGCCGATCAGGATCGGCCGCACGAAGTGATCGGCAACGAAAGTCACCAGAGTACCAGTCACAAGCAGCGCGATGGCGCCTGCCGTGTGCGATACCGCGAACAGATAAAGAGCGCAGGCGGCGAAGATGAGCGGCGCGCCGAACGGGACGGTCGCCAGCACGGCGGTCAGCAGACCGAGCAGCACGGCGTGGGAATACAGCCCAGTCGCGGCATAGGCGATGCCGAGCAATACGCCCTCGGCAAGGCCGACCAGCACCAGCCCGTTAACGGTGCCGCGCACGGCGGCGACCGCATCCTTGCCTAGCTCTCCGCCCGACGGTCCGAACAATCGGTCGGCAATGACGTGCGCCTGTGCCACGACGCTCTGACCGTCGCGATAAAGAAAGAACAGCGTGAGCAGCGCGAATAGCAGAATGGTCAGGCGGCTTGCCACTTCGACCCCGAGGGTGCGGGTGAAACCGAGAACCTCGCCCGTATTGACGTGGCCGACCAGCGGACCAAACAGCTCGGCAGTTCCTTTGCCGGCGAGCGAATCCTGCCACCATGCCGCCAGCTCATCGCCGACAAACGGCACATGGCGCAAAAGCTGCGGTGGGGCGCCGAAACCGCTTTGCAGCAGTTCGCTCAAATGCGGCGCAATCGCTCGGCTTTCACGCGCCGCCTCGATGCCGATCCTGATCAACGGCAGCACGACCACAACCGCCAAGAGCAGTGTGAGCAAGGCCGCGATTGCGGTCTTTCCAAGCCCGGACTGAGCGAGCCATTGCCGCAGCGGCCAAGTCGCGATCGCGAGCACACAGGCCCACGCCAATGCGGGCAGGAAGCGCCACAGCATCCACACGCTCAAGAGCACGATCGCGACGATCAGGGCGGTGCGCGCCGCCCGCCGCACGTCCCAGTCCGGGTTCACGGCCCCGCTCTCCGCTTCGCTTGGTCAGTCCACGCAAGCCGGTCGTGGCGAAATCAGCCGCCCAGCTTCACCGGCACGAATTGCGTCGCAAACAGGACGTTGTCGGCGGGGACTTGCTTGAGCAGCCCCATCTGAATGAACGACTTCTTGAGCACTTCGATGGCCTGCGGGTCGAACGTACCGTCGGTCGAGAAGCCGGGCATCTGTTCGTCATAGGCGCGCGCGGCAATCTCGGGGGTGACGTTGATGACTTTGGCGGAAATCTCCACCGATTGCTGCTTGTGCGTTTTCATGTAGGCGATGGTGCCAAACCAGCCCTGCAGGAAGCCGCGCACCAGTTCGGGATGTTTCTCGATCAGCTCGTCGCGCGCGAACAGCACGTGGGTGATGAAATGATCGACGAACGGCGTCGCCGTGGTGATGATGCGCCATTCCTTGGCTTGTTCGAGCTTGTAGCCGGTATCGACCGCGCCGATATAGCCGTCGATCTGATGGGTCTTGATCGCCGCGCGCGCAGGCGGCATGCCGCCGATCGGCACCACGTCGATGCCGTGGTCGCCCCAGCCTTCCTCTTCGTTGATGCGGTGGCCGATCCAGGCGGTCAGCGAGCCGACGGTGGTGCAGCCAATTTTCTTGCCCTTCAGGTCGGCGACGGTCTTGATCGGCGAATCGTAGCCGACCATCACCGCCATATTGCGCGGCGCGCCGTACATGGCGGCAACCGCCTTGGCGGGCACGCCCTTGGCCGCGAATGCCATGCCGGGGCCGGAGCCGATGCCGATGTCGATGCTGTTGGAGGTCAGTAGCTGCTGCAGCTTGGCGTCGCCGGCCGAGGAAGATTCGACGATATCGAGGCCATGCTTGGCGAAAATGCCCTCCTGGATGCCGACATCGAGCGGCGTGAACGTCCAGGCGAACGGCACCACCTTGGCAACGCGAAGCTTTTCGGCGGCGTGCGCGAGCCGTGCCGAAAGCGGCAGCATGGCGCTGCAGACAAGGCTTGTAAGACCCGCCACGAGGCTTCTGCGGGATAATGTGTGCATCGCTTCCTCCCAGGGGTGCGCGCTTGGCATTGCGGCATTACACCAATCATCGCAGAAATTGACCGGACTTGCCATGGCGGAGGCAGGCGTTGCGCTCCGCCGACAGCCGACGCAATCGTTGTGACGGAAGTTGCGGCGATTCACGACGCAACCGGCGCGGCCGCCCCCTCCGCCTCAAGCCCGGTTCGGCTTGCCGACGAAGCCGTAGCCGTGGCCTGCCGCCTGCGCGGCCCAGCCGCCAGCGACGCGCCCGCTGAACACCGACGGCCCGAGCATGGTGCCTTCGAGACCGGCGCGGCCGTTGATGTGACCGCCGGCCATGCCGGCGAGTTCGCCCGCTGCAAATAGGCCGGTAATCGGCTCAAAATGCCCATCGAGCACGCGGCACTGCAGGTCGGTCTTGACGCCGCCAAAATTCTTGCGCGCCAGCGGGAAAATCTGAACGGCATAGTAGGGCGGCGTATCGAACGGTTTTGACGATTTCAGCGGCTTGCCGAACTCCGGCTCCTTGTCGAGCCGTTGTTCGCACGCCTTGTTGTAGCGTTCGACAGTAGCGAGGAACGTCGCCTCGTCGACCTTGATGCGCTTGGCCAGTTCGGCCAGCGTGTCCGCTTTGTGGATGAAGGGCGAGTTGTTGAGCAGCTCCACGACCTTTTCCCGCGCCACCTTGTCGCCGTCCCGGTAGTACGGATCGGCGACCTCCATTTTCGCAGTCATGGGCGTGTCCATGATGGCCCAGGCATGACGCGGTGACTGCGCCATCAGGGCCGGCGTCGCCGAGTTGCCGCCGGAACGCGCCTCGTTGTGAAACCGGCGGCCCTGCTGATTGACCCAGATGTAACCGGGCACCACACGGAACACGAGGCCGCGGCGCCGCTTGGGATCGCGATAATCAGGCGTCGCATAGACGTAGAACCAGATATGGTCCATGTGCGTAAGATAGCCGCCGGCATCGCGGATGAACTTGTGTCCGGTTCCGGTCGAGTTGCGGCCCGAGCCTTCGAGGATCCTGTCGTTGCGCAGCGCCGGATTGTATTCAAGCACCATATCGAGGTTCGAGTTGAAGCCGCCGGTCGCCGCCACGACGGCTTTGCTCCGCACCTCGATCGGCTCGCCGGTCTTGGTATTGCGACCCGTCAGGCCGGCGACGCGGCCGCCCTCGAGTTTCAGCCCGGCAATCTCGACCTCCGGCACGATCTCGCCGCCCTTGCGGCGGAAGCTCTCGATCAGGTTGGTCATCAGGCCGAAACCGTTGTGCTCGGTGCGAGTCCAACGCATGACGGAATTGCCCTCCTGCTCTTTCATGTCGGCCCAGCGCGCGCCGAGGTTTTCCGCCCAGTGGTAGAGATCGTGCAGGTTGTGCTCGATGTAGTAGCGGGCCCACACCTCGTCGGCCGACGGACCGCCCCACGCGATCCAATCCTTGAACGCCAGGTCCGGCGTGTCCCTGATGCCGCAGTCCTGTTGCAGCTCCGAGCCTACGACCAGGCAGCCGCCCCCGGAGATGATGGCCGCGCCGCCGGCCTGCGAATCCTTCTCGAACGCGACGACGCGTGCGCCAGCATCGCGGGCCTCAATGCCGGCTGCCACCCCGGCGCCGCCCGCGCCGACAATCGCAACGTCAGTCTGGTACTGCTTGACGCCTGCCATCGGCGACACTCCCCGTTTGCCAAAAGCCCTCACTTGCCCCGGCGTGCTCGGCAAACGTGCTTATAGGGGCCGGAATCGCGCTTGAACACAGGTATCGAGCGGCCGCGCCCCGCCGCATGGCGGAACTGCATTTCGAGCTGCGCGCGAGCGACCCGGAAAGCCGAAGCAGTTTCATTCGCACTGGAATTGTTGCAAAATCAGCCATGGTGGCCGGCCGCGTCCTCGGAGCGAAGCGCTCTGCCGCGGCAGTCCATGCGCTCGCGCGCGAAAACCACGGAGGAAACCATGGCGCTCGCCCAGCTCAAATTCCCGGTCATCCTGTTCGGTGCGGCACAGCTTCTCAAAAGCGCAGCACGCCGCAACGCCGATTTCAAGGAGCGGCTGCGCGAGCATAATTTCGTCGCGCAGATCATGGCGCGTGACGAAGAGATCGGCCGCTGGATCGAATTCCGCGGCGGCAAGGTCGCCACGCGCGCCGGACTGCATGCCAAGCCCGACATCAAGCTGATGTTCAAGAACGCCACGATCGGCGCATCGCTGCTATCGCCGCCGATCAATTGGCTCGATCAGATCAACGCGCAAAAGGATTTCGTCCTCACCGTCGACGGCCCGGAATACCTGACCAATTGGTTCGCGCAGACCTTGATGTTGGCGCAGTCGGCCGGCCTCAAATACGGCAGCAAAATGCCGGACGGCACCATGCGCTATTGCAATATGACGAACGGCGGGCCGGTCTTCGTTGATGTCAAGGACGGCAAGATCGTGCGCCTGACGCCGATCGACCTGACCGAAGATGACGGCGCCTCGTGGACCATCGAGGCCAAGGGCGAAAAACTCACCCCGCCGCGCAAGACCACGCTCGCCCCGCATGGCCAGAACGCCAAGTCGATCGTCTATTCGCCCGATCGCCTGCTCTATCCGATGAAGCGGGTCGATTTCGATCCGAACGGCGAGCGCAATCCGCAAAATCGCGGCAAATCCGGCTATGTCCGCATCTCCTGGGACGAGGCGATCAAAATCGTCACCAACGAGATCAAGCGGCAGAAACGCGAATACGGTCCGGGCGCCATCACCTTCTCGCACGGCTCGCACCATACCTGGGGCAATGTCGGCTATTACCTCTCGGCGTTGTTCCGCTTCGCCAATGCGGTCGGCATGACGCGCATCCATCATAACCCCGATTCCTGGGAGGGCTGGTACTGGGGCGCCGTACACCATTGGGGCTATACGCTGCGCGTCGGCCAGTCGGAGACCTACGGCACAGTCGAGGATTGCCTGCAGAACTGCGACATGATCGTGCACTGGGCCGCCGACCCGGAATCGACCTCAGGCTCGTACGGTGCGCAGGAAGGCACAACGCGGCGGCAGTGGCTGAAAAACCCGAAACTCGGCATCAAGATCGTTCACGTCGATCCGTACTACAACGCCTCGGCGCAATTCCTGCCGGGCAAATGGTTTGCACCGAAACCGACCACTTCGGTCGCGATGGCAATGGCCATCGCTTACGTCTGGATCAAGGAAGACCTCTACGACAAGGAATACGTGAAGACCCACACGATAGGCTTCGACAAATGGAAGGCTTATCTGCTCGGCGAGGAAGACGGCGTTGCCAAGACGCCAGAATGGCAGGAAAAGGAAACCGGCGTTCCGGCAAAGGACGTGCGCGCACTCGCCCGCGAGTGGGGCAGAAAGCGCGTCTATCTGGCGCCCGGCGGCTGGGGCAACGGCCACGGCGGCGCCTGCCGCAACCAGACCGGCATCCAATGGGCGCGCGTCATGGTCTGCCTCGTCGCCATGCAGGGACTGGGCAAGCCCGGCATCAACATGGGCAACCTGCAATGGGGCACGCCGCTCGACTTCAATTTCTATTTCCCCGGCTACGCCGACGGCGGCATGTCCGGCGACCTCGAAAACACGGCGATGCCGGTCGAGCTTTATCAGCGCATGCCGCAGCTGCCGAGCATGAACTCGAACGGCCAGCGCATCCCGCGGATTTTCGTTCCCGAGGCGATCGTCGACGGCAAAGCCGAAGGCTATCCCTGGGTCGGTAAATCGATCGAGCACCAGTTCGCCCGCTTCGCCTATCCGGCGCCCGGCCATTCGCCGGTACACATGCTGTACAAATACGGCGGCTCGATTCTCTCGACCATGAACAACACCAACCGCTGGGTGCGGATGTATCAGTCGGAAAATCTCGAATTCGTCGTCAACCAGTCGATCTGGAACGAGGGCGAAGCGAAATTCGCCGATATCCTGCTGCCGGCCTGCACCAATTTCGAGCGCACCGACATTTCGGAATGGGCAGGGCTCGGCGGCTACGGCCATCACGGCCAGCAGCAGCTCAATCACCGCGTCATCGTGTTCCAGGCGCCGGCGATCAAGCCGCTCGGCGAGTCGAAATCCGATTTCTGGATCTTCAACGAGCTGTGCAAGCCGCTCGGCCTTGCCAATTACTTCTCCGAAGGCGTCAACGAGATCGACTGGGTCAAGCGGGTGTTCCTCGCTTCCGACCTGCCGAAATACATTTCGTGGAAGAAATTCGTGCGGCGTGGCTATTTCGTGGTGCCGGCCGAAAAGGAGAAGCTGCGCGCGCCGGTGTCGTTCCGCTGGTTCTTCGAGAACCGCAAGAAAGACGTGCCGGAAGCGCAGCCGCTGCCGTCGGATTACACCGAGGAATATCTGCGCGGTCTGCAGACGCAATCCGGCAAGCTCGAATTCGAGTGCAATTCGCTTCTGCGCTTCAACGATCCCGAACGGCCGCCGATCGTCAAATACGAGCCGTCATGGGAAGGCGCGCATTCGGGCGAATTGTTCGAGCGCTACCCGCTGCAATTGCTCACCCCGCATTGCAAGTATTCGTTCCACACCCAGGGCGACGGCAAGGACTCGTTCCTGCTCAACATCGAGGACCATCGCGTCAAAGTCGACGGCTATTACTACTGGATCGTGCGGCTCAATACCGAGGACGCCAAGGAACGCAGCATCGGCAAGCACGATCTGGTCAAGGTCTTCAACGACCGCGGCGCGGTGATTTGCGCCGCCTTGCCAACGCAGCGGCTGCCGCGCGGCGTCGCTCACGGCTACGAGTCTTCGGCCATCTACGACCCGATGGGCGAGCCGGGCAAATCGGTCGACCGCGGCGGCTGCCTCAACCTGCTTACGCCCGAGCGCACCCAGACCAAATCGACCCATTCGCTCGCCGGCTCCAATTCGCTCGTTCAGATCGAGCCGTGGGACGGCCGTATCGAGCATATGTCGGCGGCGTTCGCCGCGATGGAGAAGGACAAGGAGATCAAGCGTACGTTGAAGGAGGCCCACTTGGTGCCGGCGAAATAAAACACCTCTCCCCGCGTGCGGGGAGGGGGAGTTGAATGTGGGAGTCAAATAACAATGCAAAAATGGAACCTCATCATCGACGTGGCCGAGTGCACCAATTGCAATCTGTGCACGCTCGCCGCCATGGACGAATATGTCGGCAACAACTGGCCCGGCTATTCGGCGCCGATGCCGCGCCACGGCCACAAGTGGATCGACATCCTACAGAAGGAACGCGGCCAGATGCCGATGATCGACATCGCCTACGTTCCGACCATGTGCAACCATTGCGACGACCCGCCCTGCATGAAGGCCGACAAGACTGGCGCGATCAAAAAACGCGATGACGGCATCGTACTGATCGATCCGGTCAAGGCGAAGGGCCGCAAGGAGCTGGTCGACGCTTGCCCCTACGGCCACATCTGGTGGAACGAAGAGTTTCAGGTGCCTCAAGCCTGGACCTTCGATGCCCATCTGATCGATCAGGGCTGGCAGCAGACCCGCGGCCAGCAATCGTGCCCGACCGGAGCGATGCGCTCGATCAAGGTCGAGGACGAGGAAATGGCGCGCCTTGCAAGCGAGCAGGAACTCGAAGTGATGAAGCCGGAGCTTCGCAGCCGGCCGCGCGTGTACTATCGCAATCTGTGGCGCTACACGAAGTGCTTCATCGGCGGCACGGTCTCGGAGGAAAAGAACGGCGTCGTTGAATGTGTCGAGGGAGCGAGCGTGCACTTGAGCAAGGACGGCGCCTCGGTAGCGGTGACGGCGACCGACAATTACGGCGATTTCAAATTCGACAAGCTCGACGAAGACTCGGGGAGCTACAGCCTGCAGATATTCACGGGCGGCCGGTCGAAAGTGATGGAAACAAGCCTCGGCGCCAGCATCAATCTCGGCGAAATCAGACTGTAGAGGCTTATCGAGCGAACCGGTCGCGTGCGCGACGAAGCTTTCGCGCTTGGCGGCCCGCGACATCGGTTTCAACGGGAGGGCGACCATGAGACGATGGTTTGGCGCGCTGATCGCGCTGCAATGCCTGGGCGCCGCGGCGGCGGCGCAGGCTCCGGCCTATCCGCAGCGGCCGATCACCTTCATCGTGACGGCCGCGGCTGGCGGGGTGACTGACGTGGTGGCGCGCGCGCTCGGGCAGGAGCTTAACAAGGCGTGGGGTCAACCGGTCGTCGTCGTCAATCGCGGCGGCGCCGGCCACATCCTCGGCATGGAAGCCGTCGCCAGGGCCGCACCCGACGGCTACACGCTGATGGTCTCGGAATCCGGCTCCGCCGTCATCGATCCGCTGATCTATCCGCCGGGCAAACTGCCGTTCGACATCGAGAAGGATTTCGTGCCCATCAGCGGCCTGGTGCGGATCAATCAGGCGATTCTGGCCAATCGCGCGCTGCCGGTCTCCAATGCGGCGGAACTCATTGCTATGGCGAAGCGAGAACCGGGCAAGCTCACCTACGGCACCGCCGGCATCGGCACCGCGCCGCACATGAACATCGCGCTGTTCGAGAGCATGGCCGGCGTCAAATTCGTGCCCGTGCATTATCGCGGCGCAGTCCCTGCGCTCAACGATGTGCGCGCCGGCACCATCAATCTGATGTCGGTCGGGGTGAGCCTGGCGCTGCCGGCGTATCGCGCCGGCGAGATCAAGATACTCGGCATCGGCAGTGAGAAACGTCTGCCGCAAGTGCCCGACATTCCGACCATCGCCGAAAGCGGCCTGCCCGGTTATCAGGCGGTCGCCTGGTTCGCGCTGTTTGGACCCGCCGCGATGCCGCACGACATCGTCGTCAAGCTGAACGCTCAAGTGCAGCGGATATTCAACGACGAGGCGTTCCGCAAGCGCTTCCTCGATCCGCAGCTCTACCAATCCATCGCCGGGCCGCAGCAGGACTTCATTGCCTACATCAAGGCCGATCGGGCGAAGTGGTCGAAGGTGATCGGCGAAGCTCATATCAAGCTCGACTGATCCTACCGAATCCGAATGATCACGTCATCCGTCATTCCGGATCGTCGCAAAGCGGCGAGTCCGGAATCCATAATCCCCGCGCTGGGGTTATGGATTCCGGGCTCCTCGCTGCGCTCGGCCCCGGAATGGCGATCTAATTCTCGGCATCGGTATCACTGAAGCGTTCGGGCGGATTTCGTATCACTCGTTGCCGACGCGTGGCCTGGCAAACCGTTCGCGAATGCGCGCTAAAAGCTGGTCGCGCACGTCGCGGTAGGCGTCGAGCCGCTGCGCCCGGCTGCCTTCGACGCTGGCCGGGTCGGCGGTCGGCCAATACTCGACCTCCACGGCGCTGGTGCGGGTGAGTTCGAGCGCGCGGTGATGCGCTTCCGGCGCCAAGGTGACGATGAGATCGAAGTTGAGCCCCTCGCCGTCTTCCAATTCCTCGAAGGTCACCGGCTTGTGCCGCGAAATGTCGAGTCCAATCTCCGCCATCACGGCGACCGCGAACGGATCGAGCTCGCCTTTGCGCACGCCAACCGAGCCGACATAGACGCTGCGCCCGAAGACTTGCGAGCACAAGCCGGCCGCGATCGGCGAGCGTAGCGAGTTCAGGCCGCAGGCAAACAAGACCGCCATTGGCAGCGTCGCCGGTCGCGTCGCCTCTGCCGACATCGGGCCCTCAGCCCCTCCAGTGCAGCACCGAAATCAGCGTGAACAGACGCCGTGCCGTGTCGAAATCGAGCTCGACCTTGCGCCTGAGCCGCTCCATCACGACGCGGGAACCTTCGTCGTGCAGGGCGCGTCGGCCCATGTCGAGCGCCTCGATGCGTTCGGGCGTGGCGTTGCGGATTGCCGCGTAATAGGTGTCGCAGACGGTGAAGTAGTCCTTCACGATGCGGCGGAACGGCGCCAGCGACAGCATATGGGCGACCACCGGCGTGCCGTCGCTTTGCCGGATGTCGAACACCAGCCTGTTGCCGCTGATGCCGAGCTGCAACGTGTAAGGCCCGTCGTCATCGCCGAGCGGCCGAAATTGGTTGTCGCTGATCAGATCGTAGATGGCGACCGCTCTCTCATGTTCGACCTCGCGGCTCGAACGGCCAATCGATGATTCGTCAAGCGTGACGGATGCCAGGCGCCCGGTTTGATCTTTGCGGGATTCGCGCGCCACGGCAAATCGCGCTTTAGCAGTTGAGCCGGATGGCGACCGAACGGGCATGGGCGTCGAGCCCCTCCGCCCGGCCCAGCGTGATCGCGGCGCCGCCAAGCGCGCGCAATTGTTCCGGCCCGCACTTGAGAATGGACGTGCGCTTCATGAAGTCGAGCACGCCGAGGCCCGAGGAGAAACGCGCCGAACGCGCCGTCGGCAGCACGTGGTTGGAGCCGGCGACATAATCGCCGATGGCTTCGGGCGTGTGTGGGCCGATGAAAATCGCGCCGGCGTTGCGGACGCGCTGAGCGAGCCAATCGCCGTCGGCCGCGGCGATCTCCAGATGCTCGGGCGCGATGGCGTCGACGAGCGGCACGGCTTCGTCGAGATCGCGCACCAAGATCACCGCGCCGAAATCGCGCCACGACGCGCCGGCGACTTTTTCGCGCGGCAATTGCGCAAGCTCGGCCTCGACGGCGCGTTCGACCGCGGCGGCGAGGTTGGCATCGTCGGTGATCAGGATGGCCTGGGCGCTGGCATCGTGCTCGGCCTGCGCCAACAGGTCGGCGGCGATCCAGTCCGGGTTGGCGTCCTTGTCGGCGACGATCAGCACCTCCGACGGGCCCGCAATCATGTCGATGCCGACCTTGCCGAATACCATGCGCTTGGCGGCGGCGACGTAGGCGTTGCCCGGCCCCACGATCTTGGCGACCGGCGCGATTGACTCGGTGCCATAGGCCAAAGCGGCAACCGCCTGGGCGCCGCCGATGCGGAAAATCTCATCGACGCCGGCGAGTTTTGCCGCAGCAAGCACCAGGGGATTGAGCTTGCCGTCTGGAGCCGGCACCACCATCGCGATGCGCGGCACGCCGGCAACCTTCGCCGGCACCGCATTCATCAGCACTGAGGACGGGTAGGCAGCGGTGCCGCCAGGCACGTAGAGCCCGACCGCCTCGATGGCGGTCCAGCGCGAGCCGAGCTCGACGCCGAGCGCATCGATGAAACGATCGTCTTTCGGCAGGCTGACGCCGGTGGAAAGCTTCAATCCGGTCGCGGGCGAATTCCAGCGCCGCGAGCGCCTCGCCGGAGCAGGCGCCGAGCGCCGCGGCAATCTCGTCCGCCGCGACCCGCATCGGCACCCGGTCGAGATCAAGCCGATCGAATTTTCGCGTCAAATCGCGCAGCGCCCGGTCGCCGTGCGCGGCGACATCGGCGATGATGGTGCGGACCGACGCTTCGACGTCAGCCGAGGTTTCGCGCTTGGTGTCGAGAAAAGCGCGGAAGCTTTCGGCAAAATCGCGGGAGCGCGTGTCAAGGCGGATCGGCATGGTATCGACCAATGTGCTGATGAGGCCTATCAGCACTTTGATATTATAACAATTCTAATATACGTCTTTTTGATTGACAAAAAGTCCGCCATTCCCCAACTCCTGCCTGTGTTCTACTCACCCGGACAGGCGGCTAACCGATGATGACTCGACGCAGATTCAGGGGACACGGCTCGAAACTCGCAACAGGTATGGCGGCTGCGGCGCTGTTGGCGCTGGCGCTGATCGCAGGCCCGGGCGCCGCCCGCGCGCAGAACGCGGTGTCACTTTCGATCACGATCAAGAATCACGAGTTTGATCCAGCCGAACTCCATGCGCCGGCCGGTAAACAGATCGCGATCCACGTCAAGAATCTCAACTCGGCCGTGTCGGAATTTGAAAGCAGCGCGCTGCACTTCGAGAAGATCGTACCAGCGGGCAAAGAGGCCGTAGTCTATGTCCGTCCGCTCAAAGCCGGTCGTTATAAGTTCTATGATGACTTCCACCGCGCGACCGAGGGCTATCTGGTCGTACCGTAAAGCTCTTGCCGGAGATGCACGGCGCGAGCGTGTTGTCATGAGCGTCTTGTCTTGAGGTCTGCATGCTTGCCTCGCTGCTGATCGTCTTTCGCGAAGTCTTCGAGGCCGGGCTGATTGTCGGCATCGTCATGGCTTGTACGGTCGGCGTCCGGGGTCGCGGCTTTTGGGTTTCCGGCGGCGTCCTCGCCGGCGTGCTGGGCGCCTGCATCGTGGCTTTGTTTACTGGTGTCTTGTCACAGCTATTCGGCGGCAGCGGCCAAGAAGTGTTCAACGCCGGCATTCTTGCCTTCGCCGTGTTGATGCTGACCTGGCACAATGTGTGGATGGCGCGGCACGGCCGCGAACTCGCCGCCGAACTGCAGGCAGCCGGCGAGGCAGTCGTTTCCGGCTCGAAATCGCTGTTCGCGCTCGCCGTGGTAGTGGCGATCGCGGTGCTGCGCGAGGGTTCCGAAGTCGTGCTGTTTCTTTACGGCGTGGCCGCCGCGCAAGGGGGTGCCAGTTGGGGTATGTTGGGTGGCGGCATCGTCGGGCTCATTCTCGGCTCGCTGGTCTGCCTGATGACCTATCTCGGTCTCATCACCATCCCGAGCCGTTATTTATTCAGCGTCACCAGCACGTTGATCGCATTTCTCGCCGCCGGACTCGCCGCGCAGGCGATCGCCTTCCTCGAACAGGCCGACATCGTCACCGCGCTTGATCAGACGGTGTGGAACACCTCGTGGATATTGAGTGATTCGAGCTATCTGGGCCGCGCGCTGCACACGCTTATCGGCTATGTCGATCAGCCGACCGCGATGCAACTCCTCGTCTATACGACGACGCTCACCGCCATCGCCGTGCTGATGAAGCTGTTCGCCGCACCCGCGGCACGGCAGCCGCGAACGGCCTGAACGAAGCGCCGTCCGCGTTCGGCACGCGTTTCAGGCTGGCGGCGCAGCGCAGCCGCACTAACGGCTTACGCCGCTGTCGGCCCGACGGCAAAGTGGTTCGGGCACGTCGCCGCGACAAAAACCTCGCCGAGGTCGGCAAGCTCGGCCTCGAGGCACTCGACTTCGAGACGAATGATCCCGCCCCCGGAAAACGTCATGGTGACGACGCCTGCCGGCGCGTCGCGCTCGGCGTATTCGACGGCGAGCAAGTTAAGCTGCGCCTGCGTGTTCGACTGGTCGAGATTGCGACATTTGCAGCTCAGCACGCGCTCGAAGCGAAGCGCGGTCCGGCAGCGGCGATAATCCGGCTTACCATCGGCCTGGGCCCCGGCTGCCGTCAACCAGTCGAAGCGGTTGAGCGCCATGACGAAGCGATGCTCCCGCGATTGCCAGAAAATATCGGCGACTCTGACAATTGCGTCCTGCAGGTGGGCTGAAACCACTTCGATATCGTCGCGATCAAGCGCGACGAGTTTAAGCTCATCGATATTCGGCTTCATGCGTAGCCGCTCCCCACTATCAACGTTTTGAAGCTAGGAACGCCGTCCACTGCGTGCAAGACCCCAAGGGTCGCCGCGCTGACATTCTCGGCGCGGCGCGCCAAGCCTCACCGGGGTGCCGCAGCCAGCTAGAACGAAACGCAGGCCGACTGCACGATGATTCCGACCGAGCGTTGGCGGAATTGCCGTTTGTACGCTCGGACAATGGCGTCGAGGCGGGCTTCGTCGTCCTGACCGCCCGGCAGCACGATCTCGACCTTCTTGCTTCGCTCCCGCACGATGTCGCCGTTTCCAGGGTCGCGCCATTGGCCCGCCGCGTCGGTGACGGTCAAACCGTCGGGAAAGCGCGGCGTGATTTCGCGCCTGACGAAGCGCATCCAGGCGGACTCGCTCACGCCGGGGCGACCGGCGATATCGCGGCCGAACATGAGTTCGGCGATTTCCTTGCGCTGCAGCCTGCCATGGCAGCCAGGCTCCTGAGCCTGGACGCCGGTCGAGGTGACGACGGCCGCGAGCGGCATCGCAGCCAAGATTCCAGCCAACAGCGTTAGGCAGGGAATGCGCATGCTTCAGGTACCGGGATCATGTGCCCGACAATCCGGGCGAGCTGCGGTGCCAAACGAGCGGCACAGCAGAACAATCCGACCCGGCTTAATGACGATACCGCTCCGGATCAACGTCCGTATTCTGCTCCTGCAATTATCTGCAGCCCCCCTGGAGTGGGCCGTTTGCCAGGCGGACAACCCGGTTCATGTCAGGCCCGGCATGTGAATAGACCACCGCCGCTTGACCGGCAGCGATCCGCGGCGGACAAGATTTGCAATCCGGTGCGCCGGAGCCGCTCCGATTCCGTGCGCCGCACTGCCCGCGCAACCGGCGCCGCCTGTTCATCGTATTTGATTGGAACGTTCACCGGCCGCCAAAACGGCAGCGGCGGGGTCTTATGCGGTCGCTGATCAGATCAAAGCGCTCCAACTGCCGCCGCCACGGTAGCGTGGAGATGCTCCGAGGCGGCGAATCGGGGCAAAACGGGCCGGGCCGGGTCGGGCCGGGCGCGAAAGATGTATTTGCGTCCCTGCTCATATCTTGTTAAGGCGTTTCTAACAAATCTTGTGCACCGCCAAATCCCGGGGTGGCTCGACTGCAACAAGCATGTTCTATAAGCTACATTTTTGCTTTTCTTTCGCTCCCGCAAGGGATACAACTTGCCTGCATTTGAATGGGAGGTTCTATGGCTAAGAGGACAAAGAAGCGGCGCGCGTGGACTTCAAGCGAAGTTCGTGAGCTGAAGACTATGGCGAAGAGGAAGACTCCGGCGTCGAGGATCGCCAAGAAGTTGAAGCGGACTGAAGGCGCGACGCGGCAAAAGGCGTTCAGCATCGGACTTTCGCTCAATTCGCGTTCCTGACCTTTTCCCAGAGTTTTTTCTTTTCGAGCGCATTGGGCGCCGACCGATGTCGCAGACATCGGTCGGCGTTGCTGCGCATTTTTGTTTCCCGTTTGGTGGACCGTGCACGCTTCCTTTACGGGCGGGCCGGACCACTCTCCGGAACGCGCTTTACCCTCGTTCCGGCACCAATCGGAATTAGGAATAATGTCCACACGGCTGGAGTCGAGCCGCGCGCTGGCCGGTGAAGCCCGCCGCATATCGCCATAGAATTTCACCCGCTTCGATGCTACCCAGCCCAGGGGGCCGTGACCGGCACAGCCGCGGCGGCGCCGGCCGCATTGACCGACGAGAACAATTGCATTGGGACGAAACACATGGGCCAGATCGTTGCCGGGTTCGGCATGCCGCACAATCCGGGTTCGCCCGCCGTGGTGCTTCGCGACGGGGCGCAATGCGAAACGGCGCGCTATTACGCCGAGATAGCGAAGCAGATCGCGGCCGTCGCGCCGGATGTGCTGATCATCTTCACCGACGACCACTTCAACACCTTCTTTCTCGATAATTTTCCGACCTTTGCGATTGGCGTCGCTGAAACGACAGCCGGCCCCAATGATCAGACGCCGATGCCGCGCTATAAGGTTGCGGTGCCTGGCGCGCTGGCGGCTCATATCCGCAACAGCTCGATCGAGCACGGCTTCGATCTTGCGCTGGTGCAGGATTTCGAGGTCGATCACGCCGTCATGGTGCCGCTGCACTTTCTGACGCCGGACATGAAAATTCCCGTGCTGCCGATCTTCATCAACTGCCTGGCACCGCCCCTGCCTACAGCAAGCCGCTGCTTCGCGCTCGGGGAGGCGGTGCGCGCTGCGGTCAACGACTGGCCCGAGCCGCTGCGCGTTGTGGCGATCGGCAGTGGCAGCTTTTCGCTGGAGATCGGCGGCCCGAAAATTCCAGTCGGCCCGCGCGCTGCCGGCACGCCCGACCCAGGGTGGTCCCAGCACGTGCAGGATCTCCTGCATGAAATGCGCGTCGACGACCTGATCACCGAGGCTACTCCGGCGCGAATGTTCCGCGCCGGCAATATTGGCGGCGAACTGCTCAACTGGATCGCGCTGCTTGGCGTCATCGGCGCGCGCAAGCCCGTCAACATCCTGCCGCAGAACGATCATGGCCAAGCCTTTGTGGCATGGCGGTGGAACTGAGCGGAGCGCGTAAAACCATGAGCGTTTATGCCGTCAACAAGCTTTGCCGCGACGCACTTCACGACCTCGCCTTTCGCGAGGCGGTCAAGCGAGATCCGGCCGCCGCCGTTGCTTCGCGCGATCTCACAGATGAAGAACGCACAGCGCTTCTCGCCGGCGACGTCGCCAAGCTCTACGAGCACGGCTGCCATCCGTTCCTGCTCGCGTATCTCACGCGCTGGAACCTGTTCGGCCTTACGCCCTTGATCTACACCCAGCGCATCCAGAAGGCGCGCGACGAACGCGTTCAATGACGCTCCCGCCGGTGTCCGCGCGGGCCAAACGGTGTGGGATTACCTCGCCGCATACGGCATGACGATGTCGAATGGATAGCTGTCGGCCTTGGCCGCGATCTTCGGCTTTGTCCTGGTGGCGCAAGGTCACGATGACGGGGGCAGGTTCACCCCGCCTGCTTCCGGTAAGCGTCGATGATTTCCGATCCGGTAGCAAACCAGACGTTGCGATGCGAGGCGATGTAGGACAGCGCCCGATCCAGCGTGCGGATGCGGTGCGGCACCCCGATCAGGAAGGGATGCAGCGCGATCGCCATCACGCGTGCGTTGCGCGCGCCCTCCTCGTAGAGCACGTCGAAGCTTTCGCAGATGCGGCGATAGAACTCATCGATAGCGATGCTCGGCATGTTGAATAGCGGCATGTCGTTGAGTTCGATCGAATATGGAATTGAGAAGAGCCCGTTATTCATGCGGTAGGGCAGATCGTCATTGACCCAGTCGCAGACATAGTCGACGCCATGTTCACGCAACAGGCCGAGCGTCTGCCAGGTCTCGGCCAAGCCCGGACCGAGCCAACCTCGCATTTTCTGGCCCCATTGCTCGATGATCGCGCGTGTCTCGGCAATGATGGCGGTCTCTGCTTCCTTGCCTAGTCCCGAGAGCAGCACGGAATTGGTCAGCCCGTGGCCCATCAATTCCCACTTGAGCCGCACCGCCTCTTCCATGATGCGAGGGTAGTGGCGGCCGACCTCGCCGTTGAGCGCGACCGTACCCCGCATGCCGTGCTTGGCCAGCACCTCCATGATTCGCCAAATGCCGACCCGATTGCCGTAATCGCGCCGCGAGTGATTGCGGATGTCGGGCGGCTCGTTGCCGATCTCGATATGGAAGTGCTCGATGTTCGGAATCACCCACACCGCGATTTGCGCGCCGTGCGGCCAATTGATGCGTGGCCGGTCGACAATCGCCTGGTAGGGGAACAGGGAAAAGGGTCCGGGATCCGCCACGGCTGTGGCCTCCGCTGTTCAGGCGCTTCGTGCCAGCCGAGCCTCGCCGCCGATCGGCGGCAACAGCGGCATGACGCGTTCTTTGAATATTTCCAAACCCTGCAACATCGGATGGAAGCCGATCAAGAACAATTCCACCCCGATCTCTTCGAACCGCCGCATGCGCTCGGCGATCAGTTGCGGCGTTCCGACCAGGCAGGCGCCAAGGCCGCGCGACGCCGTCGAGGAAACGCGGTCGCGCTGTCCGTAGGCTTCAAGATCGTCGGCGCGCGCCTGCGCTTCGGCAAGCGTATCCGCGCAGATGACGTGCGCGTTGATGCCGAATGAAAGCTTGCGGCCGAACCGGCTCGCGCGTCCCGCGAGATCGGCGACCTCGCGCCTGATGACGGCGAAGTTCTCCTCGTAGCGCCGATAGTCAGCCTGGTAGTTCACGAACCACAGGTCGCAATGTTTGGCGACCACGTCCTTGCCGGCATCGGTGCGGCTTGCGGTGTAGATCGGCGGATGCGGGGTGCGCACCGGCTTGGTCGCGAGCGTCGCGTCATCGGCCCGGTAGAACTCGCCTTGAAAGGTGAAATGATCCTCCGTCCACAGCCCTTTCATGACCTGAACAAATTCGTTCATGCGGTTGTAGCGCGCATCCGACGAGCCGATCCAGCCGCCATTGGTGTACAGCTCGAATTCCTTCTGGAACCAGCCATTGACCACATTGACGACGAAACGGCCGCCGCTGATGCGGTCGAGCGTCGCGCCCATCTTGGCGGTGAGTTGCGGCGTCAGCATGCCAGGATAGACGGCGGGCATGATCTGAATGGTCTTGGTGCGAGCAATAAGCGCCGACGCCAGCATCCAGGCTTCGAGGTCGGGGCCGGAAAGGCGCTCGGCGATCAAGGTGATATCGAAACCGTAAATTTCGCCCTTCGACACCACGTCGAGCGCGAACTGGAAGAACTTGTCGGGACTTTCGTCGCCGCGCGTGCCGACCTGGCGAATCCCTTCCTCGATCGCCGGCTCGGATCTGATTGTCGCCGGCAGCGGCGTCCATATGCCAAGGCGCATCGGCTCCCCCTGTTATGATGTTTCGACGCCAGCGCTGCGCCAGCGCAGAAAATGCTGCTCGATCTTCAAAAACGCACATTTGGTGATAAAGCCAAGGATGCCCAGGGTGAAGATGGCGGCGAACATGTCGGGAATGCGCAAGCTGCGCTGCCTATCGAGGGCGTGGCAGCCGATCGCAACGTGACGCGTCCATGGGCCGAAAAATACCTCGGCGAGGCTTTGCAATTCGACGATCGGCTGGGCCAAGACCCGCTCCGGTTCCGTAGACTTGGTGCGCGGCGATAGTGTTCGAGCAATGTCGGCAATGCAAGCCTCAGCCGCGCCGGCGGGCCGCGCTTCGAATTGATCGGCGCCGGATTTCCCGGCTGACGGAGGCGCAACAGACATGACGCTTACCCTGTCAAGCATCGAAGCGGCCATGCCGTTCACGGTGCCAGTTGGCATCGCGGTGCCCGGACAGGCCGATCCGGAGCTTGCCCACCGCCGCGGGCTTCCGCGGACCGGCGGATTGCAAAGGAGGAATTGCAGCAGTAATCTTCTGTTGGCGCGACAATAAAAATTGAGCGCGATCGAAGGGAGAGGGCAATGTCGGACAAACCCAATTACCGGGTCAACAGGCGCGACGTTAAGATGAGCGAGCGCGTCGCCATGGCGGCGGTCGGCAATTCCGTGATCCGCGCGCAGAAGGTCCACGGCACCGACACCAGCATCATGTTCGCCGAACGCGCGTCGGGTTATCACACCAGGCCGCACATGCACGATTGCGAGCAGATGAACTATATCGTCTCCGGCGAAATGTATTTCTTCGTCGACGGCCGCGGCTACCGCTGCAGGCTCGGCGACGTCATGCGCATCCCCCGCAACAAGGTGCATTGGGCCTGGAACCGGGGCAAAGACACGGCGGTCATCTTTGAATCGCATTCGCCGCCATTGCGCGACCGCGGCGGCGACGCCTATCCGTTGCTCGGCCCGGACGACGATCCGACCAAGGTCCAGCACATGCAGAATATCCTGGTCAAGTTGGATCAGGCTGAGGTCGACGCGATCGAGGCGCGCGCCATCGCCGAAGAGGAAGGCCAGGAGGCCGCGGAATAGCTCCGCCGGGCGCGGAGAAGGCGATGCGAGCCCGGTTTACCTGCCGTCTCGGTGTCGCGATTGCGGTCGTCGGCATCGCGCTCTCGACGCTGGCCAGTGTGGCCGCCGCCGAGGACTTCTATCGGGGCAAGACACTCCAGATTATCGTTCCGTCGGGCGTCGGCGGCGACAGCTACGATTTGCTGAGCCGGCTCGTCGCGCGCCATATCGGCAACCACCTGCCGGGCGACCCGGCCGTTATCGTGCAGAACATGCCGGGCGCCGGCGGCATCCTCGCCGCCAATCAGCTTTACAATATTGCGCCTCGCGACGGCACCGTGATCGGCATGCCCGACCAGTCGATCTATGAGGACCAAATGTTCAAGGTGGCGGCGCTGAAGGCCGACGTTACCAAGATGAACTGGATCGGCCGCATCATCAGCAACAACGCCGCCCTGGTCGCCTGGCATACCGCCGCCGTGAAGAAAATCGATGACGCCTACATCAAGCCGCTGATTGTCTGCTCGACCGGCAGCGCTTCGCAGTCTGCGCTGGACCATGCTGAAGCGGCTGCTTGGGCTGAAGTTCGAGCTCGTGACCGGCTACAAGGGAACCGGCGAGGGACTGGTTGCGATGGAGCGCGGCGAAGTCGAAGCGCTCAGCATGCCATGGACGGTCTTTCGCGCGATCCGCGCCGATTGGCTGCACGACAAGAAGGTGAACGTATTGTTGCAGACCGGGCTCGATAAGGCGCCCGATCTGCCGCACGTGCCGCGGCTCGTCGACCTCGCCCGCACCGACGAGCAGCGGCAGATTCTGAAACTGTTCTCGCAACCTGAAAAGGTCGGCCGGTCCCTGACGGCGCCTCCCGGGCTGCCACCGGAACGCGTGGCGCAATTGCGCTCGGCTTTCGCGGCGACGCTCAAGGATCCCGCCTTTCTTGCCGAAGCTGCGCGCATGCGCGTCGCGCTGTCGCCGTTGTCGGGAGAACAGCTTCAGGCCATAATCGAAAAGTCGTTCGATTATCCGCCGGCGATTGTCGCCAAGGCGGAAACCCTGGTACGAAACGCGGAATAGCACCGATGCAGGAAGCCACCTTCGAAGGCGAAACTATCCACCTGAACGTCTTGGGCCGGTCGATGGACGTGCACATCGCGGTGCCGGCTGGCCGCGGACCGCACCCGGGCGTGCTGTTGATGTTCCATCGCGGCGGACTCGACGCATGCACAGCCCATTACTTCAAGGAATTCCCTAAGGCCGGCTACCTGACGATCGTACCGAACTTCTATCATCACTGTCCGAAGGACGTGCCGCTGCACGATTGCAAGAAATTCCTCAAGGACAACGAGGTCGTCGCCGAAATCGCCGCTTCTGCTGAATATGCGCTGTCCCGCCCGGACCTCGATCGCGGCCGCTTCTTCATCGCCGGCCACTGCATGGGCGGCCGGCTGTTGTTTCTCGGCGCCGCTACGAAACCGGTTTTCACGGCCGCGATAGCGTATTACGGCGGCGGGATGATGAGCCGTTGGGGCGAGGGCATGCCGCCGCCGTTCGAGTTGATCAAGAATATCCGCTGTCCGGTTTACGGCTTTTTCGGCGATCTCGACACCAATCCATCGCCTGCCGACGTTGACCGCTTCGAAGCCGAGGCTGAAGCACTACGGCATTCCCCATGTCTTCCATCGCTACTCCAAAGCCGGCCATGGTTTTCAAAATCCCGCGCGCGACAAGGGGCGCAATGCCGACGAGATCGCAACCTCGGATGCGGCCTGGGCGGCCATGCTGGATTCTGATGCGCGCATCGGCTGCGGCACCTGACCGCCTGAGGGCGCGGGCGGGGTGAGTGCAGCGCCGCAAACCCCGGCCAATTCGCTTGCGAGCTTCCCCCGATTTGCCGGGAGAACCTCGGCGACCCATCGCGAGCCCCACGCGCGAACGAGTGGATGGCATGACCCTCATTCTGTCTAACGACGATGCCGCCAAGCTGATCACGATGCCGGATTGCATCGCGGTGCTGGAAGAGGCCTATGTCGAGCTAGCCGACGGCCGCGGCGTCTCGCGCACACGCTCAGATTGTCTCACGCCGACCGGGCGCGAGGATGCGCTCTACAGCCTCAAATCGATGGACGGCGTGGTACCGAAACTCGGCGTCGGCGCGGTGCGGATCAATTCCGACATCGTCACCTGGCCCAAGCGCGGCAACAATGTGCGGCGCGAGAAAGTGCCGGCGGCGCCGGGAGACCGCTACGTCGGCCTCGTGCTCTTGTTCTCGACCGAGAATGGCGAGCCGCTCGCGATCTTTCCGGACGGCGTGATGCAGCGCATGCGGGTCGGCGCCGCCAACGGTCTAGGCGCCAAATATTTGGCGCGCAAAGACGCCAAGAGTGTCGGCATTCTCGGCTCCGGCTGGCAGGCGGGCTCGCAGCTCATGGCGGTCTGCGCCGTGCGCCCCATCGAGACGATCCGCTGTTTCAGCCCGAATGCGCAGAACCGCGAGGCGTTTGCGGCGCAGATGAGCGATGTACTCGGCGTGACGGTCACTCCGGTCGCAACGCCCGAGGACGCGATCAAGGGCGCCGATATTGCCATGTGCGCCACCAACACGCTGGATCCGGTCTTTTTCGCACAGTGGGTCGAACCGGGAATGCATTTGAGCTCGATCAAGAAGCCTGAAATCGAAGCGACCGCGGTCAAGCGCGCCGATCGCGTGGTCATCCACACCAAGGACACCCGCCCGATCCATGTCATGACCAAGGACCTGCCGGTGCCCGAGAAGGCCGACGGACGCGGCTGGGACGCCGCCGAAGAGATCGAATTCGACAAGCTGCCGAGCCTGCCGGAACTCATCGCCGGCCACGCGCAGGGACGCCGGTCTGACCGCGAGGTCACCTGCTTCATCAATAATCTCGGTCTCGGCTATCAATTCGCCGCCGCGGGCTCGCTGCTGTACCGCAAAGCCAAGGAGAGCGGCGCCGGCCACGATCTGCCGACCGACTGGTTCACCGAAGACGAGCATCCGTAAGGCTAGCGTAAGGCGTAACTGAACGAGTCCTACGCGTGCGGTTCGGTCGCGACCGCCGCTGCACCCGGCCAGCGTTCGTGGGTGAGCGGAACCACAAGGTGCACCGACAGCCCCTTGCGCGTGAACGAGCGCGTGACTTCGCCGTTCAATTGCCGCTCGATGACGAGCGCGATCAACCGCGAGCCGAAGCCGAGCCGCCTCGGCCGTCGCGCCGGCGGGCCGTTCTTCTCGACCCAATCGAGCACGAGCGTAATGCCGCGCCGGGTCCGGCTCACCGACCAGTGCAGATCGAGCGTTCCCTTGGGACGCGACAGGCTGCCGTGCTTGACCGCATTGTCGGCAAGTTCGTGGAGCGCCGCGCTCAGGTTGAACACCGGATCGGGTTCGAGTTCCACATTGGGTCCGTTGAAAGAGATGCGGTCGAGATAGGGACCAAGCAGGACGTACAACAGCTCCATGATCGGAATCGATTTCCAGCCACCCTCGGTGATCAGCCGGTGCGCGTTGGCCGAGCGCCAGCACGCGGGCCCGGTACTTGCTGGTAAGATCGGCAACGTTCTTCGAAGTCCGCGCCGTCTGCGAGAACAGCGCCAGCAGTTGTGAAAACAGATTCCCGGAGCGATGCCGCATGTCGCGAATCATCAGTTCATGGCGCGCTTCGAGCTGGCGGCGGGCAATGGCACCAGCCAGTAGATTGGCAACGGCGACGATAAACGCGGTGTCCTGCGCGGCGAACTCTCGCCTCGTCTTGGTGCCGACGCCGAGGATGCCGTAGAAGCGGTCGTCGCGTCCGGCGATCGTCACGCTCACGCCGCTGACGCAGCCGTGCTCTTTCAGGTACGGGGTGGCGGCGAACCTCGCTTCGGCCGCGAAATCCGCCGTGACGATCGGCAGCGGGGAATCCAAAGTGTAGCGGGCGCGGCCGCCCGGCTCGGCCGCAGTTACAACCGAGCCGACCAGGTCGGTGTTCCAGCCGAGACCGGCGCGCAGCAGCAGATCGCCGTCGCCGGGGAGAAGTTCGAGAATTTCGACAAATTCAACCGATAGCATAAGCGCCACCGTGCTGGCGGCATCGTCGAGCAGCCGGTCGAGCTCTGGCTGCACGAGCGCGCGCTCCCCAAGCTGCGCTAGCGCCTCCTGCTGCCTGACCCGGCTGCGCAACTCCGACTCAAGTTTGACCCGTTCGGTAATGTCGTGGCAGAGGCCAAGTATGCGCTCCGGCACCCCATCCTTGAGCGCCACCGTTCCGCTTGCTTCGAGCCAGAACTCTTCCATCCCTTCGCGCTGCGGCAGCCGGTAGCGGACGCGATAGGCCTTCTGCGATTGCAGCGTTTCGTTGAGGGACGCCTGGACGTCACGCCGGTCGTCCGGATGGATGTCCTCTACATAACCGGCATAGGTGCCGTCGAAGCTGCCGGCGGGCAGGTGATGAATGGCCTCGAGGTTGCTCGACCATGTCACCTTGTCGGTCGCGATATCCCAGCGCCAGATGCCGATCTGCGCCGCTTCGAGCACGGCGCGAACTGTTGCAAAATTTGGAAAGAACTCGTTCGCCGTCGCTGCCGCCTTGTCGCGATCCGGCTCGGTCTCGGCGGGTTTGTTGCGCTCAAGCGCGCTCATTTATCGACACTCTCATCCTGTCTCGCCCCGGGACAGGATACTTGCTTCTTTATACCAAAACGACCGAAGCGCCCGCGCGTTGCGCTCCGGCCGTTCGAGCCGCACTTTGAATACACAGGGGTCGGCGTCCGGAACGCCGCCTCGGCTTGTCAGTAGATACCGACCAGCGACCCCTCGTTTCGTGTTGCGGCGCGCACCGGAACGTCCGCCTGATGCACGGGCTTCGCCGTTGTTCCCGCATCGGCCAGCGTATTGGTCCATTGCCGTCGCGGATCGGGCAGCACGATCACCTTGGTCCCGATGCCGACGCGATTGTACAGGTCCGTCACATCCTTGTTGAGGAGCCGGATGCATCCGCTCGACATGTGCTTGCCGATCGAATCCGGCTCGTTGGTGCCATGGATGCGATAGTCGGTATGGCCGAGGTAGAGGGCGCGCGCGCCCAGCGGGTTGCCCGGACCGCCGCCGATCCAGCGCGGCAAATAGGGCTGCCGGGCAATCATGGCGGCCGGGGGCGTCCAGTCCGGCCATTCGGCCTTCTGCGTGATCGTCTCGACGCCGGACCAGGCAAAGCCCGCACGTCCGACTCCGATCCCGTATCGTATCGCCTTGCCGCCGCCAAGCGTCAGATAAAGGAAGGTGTGAGCGGTATCGATGATGATGGTGCCGGGCGGCTGGTCGCCGGCGTAGGAGACGATCTGACGCTGCAGCGCCGGCGCCACTTCATCGGCCTCCGGAAGGGACTGATAAACCGGAGCGGCCGGATTGCCCGCCGCATCGGAGAACGACTGGGCAAAGGCGGGAGCGGCGGGAGCCGCGATCAGGCCGAGGAACAACGTTGCGCTGCACAGACGCCGTAAAATCGTTGCTGACATGACACTCGCACCGTGCGGAGAATGCGGTCCACCAATAAATCAGGCGGCGAAAAGTTCCGTGCGCGCTGTCGACGGCAAATGCCGGACACCACCCGGCGCGCCTTGCGAGGCGACTTTTCGCGCCTGTGATTTGACGATTGGTCGGGCGGGGAAATGTTCAACGCGGCGCTCCGCCGTCAAGTATGGTGCCGCGTCGACGGAAGCCTGATGCGGCGATACGGCGGCGCATGCACACCATGCATCGCCCGTAAACCACAACCCGCGATGAAGTAGCGAACGGACTGAAAGCCGGATCGCAGCCGAGTGGCGTTCGTCTGGCCGTTTCGAAGCCGTCCGGAGCACGACGCTCGTGCGGTGCATCGGCTGCTCGAAGGCGGTCTGAGACGGCCGAGTTAAAGAGCGGCGACCGGTCGCCTTTACGGAAGCGGTTGACCGTAAATGCCGGTGCGCTGGCGCTGCTCGCGGGCCGCGCAAACGGAGTCTGCGCTCAAAAACGGGTTGATCGCGCCGAGGAAGTAACCGAGCGAGAGCAGCACGCAGGCGCCAGCGATGCGGACAATGGTGCGAGCGGAGAACAAATTGGCCATCGGAGCACCTCCGAAGCGCAGCGATCGTCATCGGGGAGCCGATCGTCGCATGCGCGCGTAGGCGATGCCCCCGAGCTGAACCACACCGATCCGGCAACGTGCGATTCCAATCGCGGTTCCTGCACCCCTGCAACCTCACTCTCTCGTGATGGCGTTCGGCCGCGCCGCGGACGAAGAAATTCGCGGGAACGAAGCTTGCCGCTGCGCTTTGTCGTGGCGGACCGGCCATCCTTCCCCCCTACCCCCGCGTTTGGCCGGCCGTAACGGGCGCAGCCGATATGCCGATCGGCTGCGCCCTGGTTTTTGTTTGTCCATCCGACATTCCGCGGCGCAGACGTTAGGCTGCGAGCCCGGGATCCCTAAGCGCGCACGGAGCAGTATTTGTACCGATCGTGGCTGCGAATCCAGTTCGCGGTCGGCACCGGAATGACGATGATTGAAAAATGGCGGCGCTGGTAAGCTTACGCCGTCGGTCGGTGCTCGCTCTGCGGCTGATTGCGCTGCCGAGCCTTGCGCCCGAAAAACAATGCCTGGCTCACGACAGCCGAGACGACGGCGAGCTGGAACGGCTTGGCGATGAGAAAGGCGGGCTCGGGCCGCTGCCCGGTCAGGAAGCGTTCCGGATAGGCGGTAATGAAAATCACCGGCACCTCGAGCGAGCCGAGCAGCTCGTTCACCGCGTCGAGCCCGGAACTGCCGTCGGCCAGCTGGATATCGGCGAGGATAAGCCCGGGCCGCTTCTGCCGCGCCAGCGCAACGGCTTCGCCGTGGGTGCGCGCGATGCCGATCACGGTATGGCCCAGGCTTTCGACCAGAGTCTCGATATCCATGGCGATGAATATCTCGTCCTCGATGATGAGGACATCGGTCGCGATTTCGGCGGCGAGCTCCCGGCCGGATTCCTCGACCAGGCGGCGGAGGCTAGCCAGATCGCAGCCGAGCACTTCCGCCGCGTCCTCTTCGGAAAAACCCTCCAGCGCAACCAGGAGGAAGGCCTGTCGAGGACGCGGGGTGATCTGCGTCAGGTGCTGCTCCGGAGGTAGCAGCGTAACGCCCGCCTCCGGCAAGCTGTTGACCGGCACCGAATTCCAAATCTTGGTGAAAGCGCGGTAAAGCGCGACCCGGGAGCTCGACCCGCTCTCCAGAATTTGCGGGCTGGCGATCAGCGACTCCAAGGCGGCCGCGACATAGGCGTCGCCGGACGCTTGGCTGCCGGACAGAGCCCGCGCGTAGCGGCGCAAATAGGGTAATTGCTTGCGTACGGTTTGCGAGGTTGACACAATACCTTCCCCTTCGATGGCCCAGGCTTACTCACGAAAACGTCGCCCGGTGAAGAAGGTTCCCGAAAATCATGCCAAGTCTCGGAACAAGCGGGCGGCCGGCGCGTTTAAGAGCAAGCGGTTGCAACGATGACGCCGGCTGCCGCAGGGGCAAGGGGAAGTACAGAAATGAAGAGCCGCAACACAAATCTTGAGGCTGTCGATCCGGATTCTGAACACGCAAGAGTTGCACTCTCCCATGGGCAAGGGTACGCACAAAACAGAGGCACGCCTTGGTCGCGAGGCCCAGGCCCGGATCGGAGAGCTGTTGCGCGCCATGTACAATTCCTACGTCAATCAGGGCGTACCCCGGCATCTTGAAGATTTGCTCCGCCGGCTTGGCGAAGAAGATTGAGTCAGGACGAGGCGCCAACGCATGAAGCTCGACCCTGCGATACGCGATCAGGTGCTGGCCACGGTGCCAAGCCTGCGTGCTTTTGCCATCTCGCTGTGCGGCAATATCGACCGCGCCGATGACCTGGTGCAGGAGACATTGCTGCGGGCGCTTACGCATATCGACTCGTTTGAGCCCGGCACCAACATGCCGGCATGGCTGTTCACGATTCTGCGCAACCTGTTCCGCTCCGAATACCGCAAGCGGCGGCGCGAAGTGGAAGATGCCGACGGGCGGTACGCAGAAACGCTGAAATCCCATCCGGAGCAGACCGGCCGGGTCGAGTTCGAAGAATTTCGCGCCGCGCTTGCCAAGCTGCCGTCCGATCAGCGCGAAGCATTGATCCTGGTCGGCGCTTCGGGATTTTCCTACGACGATGCCGCGGCGATTTGCGACTGCGCCGTCGGCACCATCAAGAGCCGGGTCAATCGCGCGCGCACGCGGCTTGCCGACCTGCTCTCTATCGACAGCGTCGACGATTTTGGCCCCGACCGAACCACCCGCGCCGTCCTTGCCGGCGGTGGGCGCGGATGACTTGTCCTGGCCCGCGAGAGCGGACCGTTAGGCGCACAGCCCCGCTTCGTTTTGCCAGTCCAAATGACCGGAGCTTCCTGGAGCGTCCGCGCTGCGCGGACGATGGCGGGACCTACGGCAAGCCGCCGCGATAAGCGAGGCCGCCGTCGATGGTGACGATGGTGCCGCTTGTGTACGAGCTGAGATCGGAAGCGAGGAAGACGACAGTCGCGGCGATTTCATCCGACGTTGCCGGACGACCGAGCGGCATGTTGGCGAAGCCCTCTCGCCACCGGCTCTCGTCGCCATGAAGCCTCGCCGCGCGTTTACGACCCAATACCTCGATGCGTTCGGTCAGCACTGGACCGGGATTGACGCCGACGACGCGGACGCCGTGATCGATGCTGCTGCCGCCGATCGCGCGCGTGAAAGCCATTAGTCCGGCATTACCCACGGCGCCGGCGATGTAGGTCGAATCGAGCCGCTCGCCGCCCACGCCGATGATATTGATGATGACGCCGCGGCGGCGCTTTTCCATTTCTTTCAGATAGTGCCGCGTCAACCCGACATAGCCGAATACTTTAAGGTCCCATGCGGCGCGCCAAGCCGGCTCGTCGACATCGTGGATCGATCCGCCCGGAATGGCGCCCGCATTGTTCACTAGAATGTCGACGTCGGGGAACGTCTTGTATACGCGCTCGCGCGCGGCGGCGTCAGCGAGGTCGGCGGCAAGCGTTTGCGCCTTCACTCCAGTGCTCTTGCTGATGATTTCGGCTTCCCGTTTGAGCGTCTCGGCGGAGCGCGCCACCAGGCACACATGCACACCCTCGCGCGCGAACCATTGCGCCACTGCAAGACCGATTCCCTTTGAACTGCCGGTAATGAGCGCGGTGCGTCCGGAAAGCTTCAAATCCATGAATTCCCCCTCCTACCGCCGCGACGGCTGACGCGGCGCTTCACGCCCCGGCTGGCCCTCAGACAACGGCACTCTCCTCTTCCCTCACCGGCCCAAATCATTACAGTGCCCCGGCAATTTTCGCACCGGGAAAGGCTCTTGCATCATGAAGGAAGAAGCAGTCAGTTTTCAATCGGCGGGTTTGCGCCTGCATGGCGTGCTCGGGGTGCCCGAGGGCATGCAGCCGTCGGAGCGGCGCGCCGCGTTCCTGGTGCTGCACGGCTTCGGCTCCAACTGCAAATCCTCAAACGTGCTGCAGCCGACGCGGATGCTCAGCGATTTCGGCTACGTCACGCTGCGCTTCGACATGCGCGGCTGCGGCAAGAGCCAGGGCGAGTTCGGCCGCGTCATCTGCCTCGAACAGGTCGAGGATTTGGGCAATGCGCTCGATTTCCTAAGCCACCATCGAGCAGTCGATCCCGACCGGATCGGGGCGATCGGATCGAGCTTCGGCGGCGCGGTCGCGGTCTATGCCGGCGGCACCAACCTGCGCGTCGCCGCCGTAATCTCCAATGGCGGCTGGGGTCACGGAGAACGCAAATTCCGCGGCCAGCATCCTAGTCAGGAAGCCTGGGCGAAATTCACCAAAATGCTCGAAGAGGGCCGTACCTACCGCGCCCGCACCGGCCAATCGCTCATGGTGCCACGCTACGACATCGTGCCAATCCCCGATCACGTGCGGGCGAACCTCGAAAAGCAGGGCGTAGGTATGCTGGCACCGGGCTCGGTCGAAATGTTTCCAGCCGAAACCGCACGGAGCATGTATGACTTCCGCGCCGAAGAAGTGGTCGGCAAGATCGCGCCGCGCCCGCTTCTGCTGATCCACGCGGCGAAGGATTCGGTGACACCCACCGAGCAATCGATCGAAATGTTCAGGCGCGCCGGCCAGCCGGCGGAGCTGCACCTGTTCTCCGGCCTCGATCACTTTCTGTTCGCAGAAAAATCCACGCGCGTGTGGACCATGATGCGAGGCTGGCTCGACACCTATTTCCGGGCGAAGTGAGATGAAAAGCGCATTGTTTCCCCGATGCGCCGCGGCGCGCAGCGATCCATGCATGACCTGGCATCGTCGCGGACGCTGCGCCTGGGATCTGAGCTTGCGACGATCCCGGGTCTGCGGCGCATCATTCCGCTTCGTTCGATGCTGGGCCGTACCCGGGAAAAGCATGGCAATGATTGGAGGCGCAATGTGAGTGCGGACAAGATCGTGGTCCGCCACGAGGAACTTGTGCGTTTCATTGCTGACGTGCTGACGGCCTGCGGCGCAAGCGCGGCAGATGCGGCGAGCGTCGCAGAAGGTTTGGTCTGGGCCAATCTACGCGGCATCGACGGCCACGGCGTCTCGCGCCTGCCGCGCTATCTGAGAATCATCGAGCGCGGCGAGATCGACGCAAAGGCACAGCCGAAATTGATACATGATCGCGCCGCCACCTTCGTGCTCGACAGCGGTCACGGCTTCGGGCCCGTCGCGGCCATGCAGGCCGCGGCGCTGGCGGTCGAGCGGGCAAAGAACGTCGGCGTCTGTTTCGGCCTGATCCGGGAGACCACTCATACCGGCGCGATCGGCCGCTATGCGCAATGGATGGCCGAGCGCGGCTGTGCCGCCATCGTCATGGGCGCTGGACCGGCGCTGATGGCCTACCACGGCGCACGCATTGCCAGCATGGCAACGAGCCCGGTAGCGATCGCGGTGCCGAGCGGCGACGGCGCGATCGTGCTCGACATGGCGACCAGCACCATCTCCAATGGCAAAATAGTGCAGGCGCGACATACCGGCGAGGCGCTGCCGCCTGGAACGGTGCTGACCGCCTTCGGCCAGCCGACCACTGATCCAAGCAAGGCCGAGATTCTGCTTCCGCTCGGCGGTCCGAAAGGTTCCGGACTCGCCCTGATGTTCGAAATGCTTACAAGTGTACTCGCCGCCGCGCCAATTCAGGCGCGCGCGCTCGGCCCGGAAAAACGCAGCCGTCACGTCAACAACACTGCGATGCTCGCCGTCGACATCGTGAGCTTTCGGCCGCTTGGCGATTTCACCCGCGACGCTGATGCACTGGCCGCAATCATCAAGGCGCTGCCGCGTCAAGCGGGTTTCGACGAGATCACGCTGCCGGGCGAACGCTCGCGTCGCACCGAAGCCATGCGCCGGAGATCCGGCATCCCGATCCCGGGGAAGCTGTGGGCGGAACTCAAGAGCATCGCCGAAGCGCGCAGAATCAAAATGCCGGGGCGCTTCCGGGCCGCCGCGGGCGAGTCTGGCGAATCCGATTCGGCATAATTTGCCAAACGAAGAAAGGTTTTCAATAAACAGCAAGCGCAACTTGGCAAGAAACGAGCAATTTCTGGGAGAAATCCAGGCGTCAGCCGCAAATGGCTTGGCCGCAGCCGCGGAGCCGAACGCAAGACGCAGATCGTTGCGGACCCGTGGCGGATACTTGCATCCTCGACAAGACCACGTCGGCTTGCGCAGAACGGCAATTTCGCCTTCGAAAATTCCACCTTTGGCGTTTCTCGCCGCGCGAGGCGTGCTAATATGGCAGTGGGCCCGCAGGCCAGCGAGGCAATCGACGTCGAAATGTGCGTAGCCAAGACCGGCAAGAGGATAGGGACACGTGCGCGATAAATATTTTGGCTCGCACGAGTTCCAGGCGAGAACCGAAGTCACCAAAACGTCGTCCGATCGCGGCTTCGGACTTGTATTTGCAGCTTTTGCAACTCTTGCCGGAGCGATTGGTCTTTGGCGTGGAACCGGGCGTTGGCCGATCTGGTTCGGCGTCGCCCTCGTGATACTGATTCTGGCGCTCGCAATCCCGCGCGCGCTCGCGCCCCTCAATCGGGCCTGGACTAAGTTCGGGCTTCTGCTCCACGCCGCTGTCAGCCCGGTGATCTTGGCCGTTCTCTTCTACGGCTGCATCGCGCCGATCGGATTCCTTATGCGGCTGAGCGGTCGGGATCCGCTGCAGCCAGCGCTACGAGCCCCGCGGCGAGAGCTACTGGATCAAGCGCGAGCCGCCCGGTCCGCCGGCCGAAAGCTTCCGCAACCAGTTTTGAGGTGCCCGATGGTGTCCTTCCTTAAAGAGTTCTGGGCGTTTCTGCGCGTGCGCAAGAAATATTGGCTCCTACCCGTCTTCGTCGTCATGGCGGTGTTCGGCGGGCTCGTCGTGCTGACAAAGGGCACTGCGGTTGCCCCGTTCATCTACACTCTGTTCTAAAGTCGTCCCATGCGCGTGCTCGGGCTTTCCGCCTTCTACCACGACAGCGCCGCAGCCCTGGTTGACGACGGCCGCATTGTCGCCGCCGCACAGGAGGAGCGCTTTACCCGCAAGAAATTCGATGCCGGCTATCCGCGGCTGGCCATCGAGTATTGCTTGAGCGCTGCCGGGATCGGCCTTAAAGACGTCGACTGCGTTGTCTTTTACGACAAGCCGTTCATCAAGTTCGAGCGGCTCCTCGAGACGTATCTGACCTTAAGCCCGCGCGGATTCACATCATTCCGGATGGCGCTGCCGCTGTGGCTGCGCGAAAAACTGTTTCAGAAGTCGCTGCTTGCCGGCGAACTGAAGGCGCTCCAGCCGGATTTTGACTGGCAGAAGCGGCTATTGTTCTGCGAGCACCATCTCAGCCACGCCGCGTCGGCATTCTTTCCGTCGCCGTTTGAGCGCGCGGCGGTGCTGACGCTCGATGGCGTCGGCGAATGGACCACGACCGCCGCGGCCGTCGGAAACGGCAAGGATCTTGCAATCCATAAGGAGATCCATTTTCCTCACAGTCTAGGTCTGCTCTACTCGGCGTTCACCTATTACGCCGGTTTCAAGGTCAATTCCGGCGAATACAAGCTGATGGGCCTTGCACCCTACGGCACACCGCGCTTCGCTCAAACGATCCGCGACAATCTCATCGACATCAAGCCCGACGGTTCGTTTCGCCTCAACCTCGACTATTTCAATTATTGCACAGGGCTGACGATGACCAATGAGCGCTTTCACATGCTCTTTGGCGCGCCGCCACGCGACCCGGAATCGCTGCTTGCACAAAAGGACATGGATCTCGCCGCATCGGTGCAGGTCGTCCTGGAAGAGGCGGTGTTGCGGCTCACTCGCAGTCTGGCCCGCGAGAGTGGGTCGGAGAATCTCTGCCTGGCCGGCGGCGTTGCGCTCAATTGCGTCGCAAACGGCAAGATCCTCCGCGACGGCGCGTTCCGCAATCTCTGGATCCAACCGGCTGCGGGGGATGCGGGCGGCGCGCTGGGCGCCGCACTCGCCGCCTATCACATCTATGCCGACAGGCCGCGCGCCACACTGAACGCAATCGACGGCATGCAGGGCGCCTTTCTCGGCCCGCAATTCAGCCAGAGCGAGATTGAAGCACGCTTGCAGCGGGCCGGTGCGCGCTTTGCCACACTCAGCACCCAGGCCATGCTGGACTCGACCGCGAAGGCGCTGGCGGAGGGCAAAGCCGTCGGCTGGTTCCAGGGGCGCATGGAATTTGGACCGCGGGCGCTCGGTAACCGCTCGATTCTCGGCGATCCGCGCAGCCCGATGATGCAGAAGAACTTGAACTTGAAGGTGAAATATCGCGAAAGCTTTCGCCCTTTCGCACCCTCGGTGTTGCGCGACCAAGTTCCGAACTGGTTCGAGCTCGACGTCGACAGCCCCTACATGCTGCTCGTGGCGCCGGTGGCGCCTCAGCACATCAAGCCGATGAGCGCAGACGAAGAGGCGTTGTTCGGCATCGACAAGCTCAACGTCGTCCGCTCAACGATACCGGCGGTGACCCACATCGACTACTCGGCGCGCGTGCAGACCGTGCATCGTGAGACCAATCCGCTCTACTGGGAGCTGATCACAAGGTTTCACGAACTCACCGGCTGTCCGATCCTGGTCAACACCAGCTTCAACGTGCGCAGCGAGCCTATCGTCTGCACGCCGGAAGACGCGTTCCGCTGCTTCATGGGCACCGACATCGACATGCTGGTCGCCGGCAACTCCATCCTCGACAAACGGCAGCAGAATCCGGCGCTGAAAGTCGACTACAAGGATCAGTTCGAGCTCGACTGATCGGCCTGATTTTTGCGACCGTAAAGAGACCAGATCTCCGGATTTCTCGATCGCCTGCCGGCCTTGACATCGACGCTTGCTCCAGTAACGTAACTTGCAGCGCAGCATAAAAGCCGGTGGTCCGCATATGAGCGATCTGCGCCCATCTGGAAGCCTCGGAAAACGCGGGCTTCTCAGAAAACTGGAGCCGGTATTTCTCATCATCCCTTCGGCTTTGATCGGCATATTGTTGGTTGAGCTGTTCTGCCGGCTGTTCGTGCCTTCAGTCGGCCCAGCTCAGGACGCATTTGATGGAACGAGGCGTCTGTTTTTTCTCGACGGCGCCGGCACGATTTTTCAAGACCACGGCGACATATTCACCTTCTTTCCCCACGATGACGTTAGAACCGTTTCGGTATATTTCTCCGATGACGGCTACCAAGTCGTGTACGACTACCGCTTCCGAACCAACAATTTCGGGTTAGTCCAGGACGCCAACGTCGTGCCCGGACGCGACTCTTCTCCTGATCGTCGGCGACTCCTTCACCGAAGGACTCGGCGCCGAACCGTGGTTCCGGCTCGTAAGCCCGCAAATCAGCCTGCTCGGCTATCAACCGGTCAATGGCGGATTACGGGGGGCCGGATTCGAACAGTGGCTCAAGCTCATTCGCTTCTTGACGGCCAAAGACGTCCGCATTCGAAAGCTGGTCGTCGTCTTCATTTCCGACGACTATCATCGAGTGGTGTATAACTATAATTCGAACGATCTTCGGTGCCTTACGGATCTCACGCTTTGCGATCTCAAAACGGGAAAGACGTACGTTTATCGTTTGCCGCCGGCGGATCAGCTCCCGGCCTGGATCGCGAAGCTTAGAGCGGCTCGCGCGCCTCTGACAAAGAAATCGTGGCTTGGATCCCATGTGGCGAAGCTACTGCCGGCGAGCTATCAGGTTTTCCATTATTTCAAAATGCGTCTCGTAAGCGCCCGGCAGAACGCGCGTTTGGCCGCAGCCGAGGAGCTATCTCGTCGTGCCATTGCCGAATTGGTCAGGAATTATGGGGCTGAAAACGTCGCGTTCATACACATACCGCAGAAGGGCGAGATCAGCCGGCCGGATGAGCTCGGTTTGAAGGCACGGCAGTCGATCCGAGACGCGGGTGGGCGATTGTTCGACGGCTTCAAGCTTTGCCATCTGACAGTGTCTGACTATTACGTCTATGACGATCACCCGAACCCCGGCGGCTATGCCAAAATCGCATCTTGCGTCAATGCCATCTTGCACGGCTGGCTGGCAAAGCCTGAATAAGGCGCTGGTGCTAAAAGGCGCCGCAGCCGCAAATGACCTGCTTGAGCGTGTGCAGCAGGACCTTCAGGTCGAGAAGAACGCTTCGTGTGCGCACGTATTCCAAATCCCAGTTCAGGGTTTCGCCCCAGTCCAGAAACCCGCGTCCGTGGACCTGGGCCAGGCCGGTAATTCCCGGCATGCATGAAAATTTATACATCTCCTCGGGCGTATAGTATTTCAGCACTTCGGACGCCTCCGGACGCGGGCCTACCAATCGCATGTCTCCGGCGAGGACCGACCACAGGTTCGGCAGTTCGTCTATCGAGAGTTTGCGCAGGATGCGCCCGGCGCGGGTGACTCTGGGGTCGTGACGAAGCGTCGGAAACCGAGAATGGAACTCCCCCGGTGCAAAATCGTAGGCGTAGAACTCCGGAAAGCGGCTGCGCGCATCGTGAAACATCGTGCGCAGTTTTATCATCGTGAAATAGGTCGGCACGTAGTACCAGGTCGCCGGCTCGTAACCGCCGGGTGGCGGCTGCAAATCCGATCGATCTCTAAGATCGCGGCCCAGCACTTTGATCGAGCGCCCCGGACGTCGGTGGTAGAAGATTGGCGGCCCCGGGGAATCGAGGCAGATCACCGCGGCCGCGATCAGGATCAGCGGCAAGCTGACAATCAGCCCGATCAACGCCGCAGTGATCTCGAAACACCTGTAGCCCGCCTCCGCCAGGTGGCTAGGCGATTGTCCGATTTCGCGGACCGGCACGGCGTGGACCCGGCCGTGCCTTTGCGCCGCGAAGGCCACCAGCGCCGGCCTCGGATCCACCGAAAGCGCGGCGCCAGCAACTGCGTCGGGCGGGACGCGCATTGGCGTTTGCCCTCCTGCGTCCGCCAACATATCGGCAGACGCTCCCGCTCTACTGGGCGTGCCAGTTCTCCAACGAGTGCGACCACTTGTTGAAGAAGTCCTTGCTGAGATCGGACAAGGGCAGACCGATCGGCAACCGAGAACGGCCGTATTTCGCGAACGCCAGGTACGCCTTGATTGTCTTGAGATCGTCTTCCGAAGCCAAGGCAAGGCCCTCGTTGACGAAGTGCATGATCATCCCCTTCTTGAGAGCCGCCTCGAGCATGCGGTCGCGCTCGGACTCCTCTTCCGGCAGGGCGAAAATGCTGTACAAAATCACGTTGACGTTGCGGTGTTCGACGATGTGCCACAACGTCGGCAGGTGCAGCATGTCTTCGAGATCGAACAACTCGAGATCGGCGGTGAGGCCGTTCTTCTTGCTGTAGTCGAGCAGCATGTAGCGCTGCAGGTGCACCGGGATCGGGTACGTCGACGAGGTGTTGTTGGCAACGTAGAAGATGTTGGACTTGCCGTTGTTGAAGATGACCTCTCGCGACGGCCGCGCAGCAAGTCTCTCCTCTTCCTCCTCGGTCTCGGGAATGAGGTGGAAATAGCCAGCCGGGATCTTGCGGCCGAGCAGGTCGCCATAGATGCCCTCGGCGATGCGGAAGTCCATGCTGACCCGGGTCTTGTTGGTGAGGTTCGGGTGCCCGGAGCCGTGGATGTTCTCCTGCGTGAAGGCGCAGAAGCTGCCAGGCTTGGCCTTGATCTGATGGCTGTACTTGTCGAACAGCGCCGTCATGTCTTCCATGCTGAGCCGCTGGTCGATTGCCTGCTTGATCAGCTCGCGCGACTTCTTGATGCCGATGATCTGCATCGAGCGGCTGCGGTCCTCGTCCTTGGTCACGTCGACGAATGGCATCCAAAGGCTGCGCGACGCGATGCCGTGACCGTAGAGCAAGCCCGTGTGATACGGGAAAAACAGGTCTGGCGTGGTCGGCAGCATGATGCGCACGTTCATGTACCGTTGCACCGCAACCGGCGTCCGCAGCTTGCCTTTCGGGACGACCACCTCGCGCACGAAGCGGTTGAGCATTCGCCGAAACTCCGGAAGATTGGTATCGGCGCAGAGCTGCTTGGTGACTTTGAACGTTTCCGGCTGAGGCACTACCTTGTGCAGGTAATTCAGATCATCGAGCGGGTATCCCATCTTGCGGATGCGATCGAGAATCCATTCGCTGAACGGAAACCGGTCAGGCGGATACTCAATGATTTGCGCATCCCATTCATGGGTCAGGCTGTACTCCAACTGCTCGTCGATCTCGTTCGCCTGAACCGGGACTAGCTTCTTGGCCTCGACTGCCACATTCATAACGCCCCTCCGAGAGTACCTTACGATTCGCTCTTGGGTTCATCCCAGGAGCGAGAGTAAATTTAGCACTCTTTCGCGGAAGAGAAAAGCAGGCGCTGCAAGATATAGATGGAACTTCCCCGGCGCTCGCAAGGGTCCGCCTTAGTTTGGCCACAAGGGCTTGAACCGAGGGCTCTCCGCATCCGAGTATCATGCGTCCAATACCGATGGCCAAATAAGCCCGCCGCGGATATCTTGCTTTAAGGCAGAGGCCCAGACCGTCGGACAATAAGGCGATCATTTAGCGTCAGGCGCTTGCGAAGACTTCAAGGCATTCTGGGTACGACGATGGATGGTGGTGAATCGTTCTACTTTGGCAACGCGGCTTTGGACCAGATCGGCGGGAGCGGCTGGTTCGTCGGCCAGTTCGTTCCCCCCGAATTGGGTCAACGGCACCAGACCGCTGTCGAAGTGAAATGGGGCAAACACTTCGATGGCGAAAGGCGGTCCCAGCCGTGGGCGCAAGGACACGGCACAACAATTTCGGTCTTGATCCGCGGCCTGTTACGCGTGCAATTCCATGCCGGCTGCAAAGCGCAGGTCGTGACGCTGCAGCGAGAGGGAGACTACGTCATTTACGGCCCATCGGTCGTACACTCGTGGGAGGCGACCGGCGATACCCTGGTTCTCACCGTGCGTTTCCCGTCGGTTCAAGTTGGCGGGGCAGTCTGAAAATATATGATGTCAAGTCGACGGCCCGCGATCCGAAACGAGCGATGGGATCGCGCACCATGTCCAGCAGGGACTGAGGCGTGAAAGTCTTCAGGCAGCTCTGGTATATTCTCGATCGGCGTGAGCGGATTGAGGGTCTTTTTCTGCTGGTCTTCATGACGCTCGGCGCTGGCTTGGAAACCGTAAGCATTGGTCTCGTTCTGCCATTTATCCCGATCCTCAATGATCCCAGCCTGTTGCTCAAGTACACGGCCACCCGCAAACTGGCTTTCTGGCTCGGTTTGCACCAGCCACTGCAGTTGCTGATGGCGGCGGGCTTTGGATTGATCGGCGCCTTTATCTTCAAGAGTGTTGTCTTGATAGCCTTGTCCCGATTTGAGTTCCGTTACATCTTTTCAATTCACCGCAGATTAAGCAAGCAGCTGATGGCCGGATATCTGTATGCGCCCTACACGTTCCACTTGCAACGCAACAGCGCGGAACTGATACAGGCCGCAGTCGAGAGCGTTCATCGCTTTGCATCCGCCTTTCTCATCGGTCTGGTAATGCTGCTGGGGGAATTACTGTTGGTGACGGCGCTTTCGATCCTGCTGTTGATCGTCCAACCGATGGCGACGCTTGCCGCCATAGCTATTATTGGATTGCCGACGATCGTCATGGAGCGCGCGATGCGGCGTCGGCTCACCGTGGCCGGACAAGTTGCGAGCCAGAGTTTCGCCGCGGTGCTGCAATGGATCGATCAGGCAATCGGCGGGATCAAGGAGACAATCGTTACCGGCCGCGCTTCATTCTTTGTCGGGCGCCAAGATTATTATCTTGGCCGTTTGACCGAGAGTATGCGAACGTTGACATATCTTTCCGGGATGCCGCGACTACTGATGGACACGGTTACCGTGATCGCCGTGGTCGCCATCGTGCTGATTATCATGATGCGCGGCCAGAATCTGCAGTCGGTATTGCCGCTTCTGACCGTCTTTGCCGTGGCGGCGATCCGGCTGTTGCCCTCGGCGAGCCGGATTACCAACTCGCTTGGGCAACTTCGCTATCATTATTCCGCCACCGAAATCGTCTATAAGGAACTGCTCGAAACACAAAGCTACCAGCCGCAGTCACAACGCGTTCGCGCTCCCGATCTGGGGCAGCCGCCGCCTTCGCCGTTTCGGCGTTCGCTGGTATTGGAAAACGTATCATTTACCTATCCGTCAAAGTCACTGCCGGCGGTCGACGGCGTGTCGATGGAGATTGCGAAGGGTGACTGGATAGCTCTGGTTGGACTAACCGGAGCCGGCAAGACTACGCTGATCGACCTTATTCTTGGCCTGTTCACTCCGACTTGCGGACGGATTCTCGTCGATGGCCGAGATTTGCAAGACGACATCTTGGGCTGGCAATGCAATATCGGTCTGGTGCCGCAGAGCATCTATCTGATGGACGATACGATTCGTCGCAATGTCGCGTTCGGACTGCCCGACGAAATGATCGACGATGAACGGGTGTGGGATTCGCTGCGCGCCGCTCAGATCGACGCCTTCGTGCGTGCGCTGCCGGGCGGATTGGATGCGATGGTCGGGGAACGGGGCGACCGGATTTCGGGTGGAGAGCGTCAACGGCTGGGTATCGCGCGCGCGCTCTATTGCAATTTCGAAGTGCTGGTAATCGATGAGGGCACGGCCCATCTTGATAACGAGACCGAGTCGAGCATCGGGCGAACGCTGAAAGAACTGCGCGGCAAGAAAACCATTGTAACCATCGCCCACCGATTGGCATTGGTCAAAGACTGCGACCGCATCTTCTTCCTGGACACCGGCCGCATCCGCGCTTGCGGCAACTATTCTAGGCTGCTCGCGACCGACCCGGCGTTTCGCAGCCTTGCCGGCGCTTCGGGGTGAGAACATCTCCGCCGGCGGTCGTCCGCCGCGGGATTCACTCGCACCTTAATTTCCACGTCTCGGCTGATATCTCGGCTGCTCAACAACGCCGCGTCATCGAGATGTACTGCGCATTTTGGACGACAGCCCCATGCCTCCGCCGCGACGCAGCGGGACTTGTCGAACTAAGCCAAGAGTGCTTGTATCTTCAAAGTGATTCGGCGTTATCCTCAACTGCCATGAGGCCTCCAGACTATGCCGAATATAGACCCGCCCGAAGTCGAATCCAACGTCCGTCCTAAATCTTCCACTGTATTCTACGATGGCGCGCTGATCGGCCCGCCAGAGTTTATCGAAGAGTTGATCCGCAAGAAATCTGCTCTTGCCTGCAATGAAGACGGCGCTGGCCAACGCCCTGCGTCTGAGGCCGGACAGAATTCGGACGCCGGCGGGGTAGATCCGCTGCAAAGCGCCCCGTTCCGGCTGGTGGCGTGAGGGATCGTCACAACCTTTGGAATATATTATGAAAATACGCAACCTTTGTCCGAGGCATACGGCAGGCCAACACTGTCCTTGGTGCCCGTAATCCGGAGCGGACCAGCGACCGCTCCGGCAATCCTGCCGCCGCGCGCGCTCCAGGATGCGGCGACGGAAAGGCAATTCCGGCACTTGCAGACGTTCAAGCTGGCAGAGAGACGCGATAATTCCGGCGATTCCAGCTAGGGCGCGGCCTGCTTCCAGAAAATAAATCGGCAACATCGCCATTGGCGTTGCCAGATAGTCGTCGGCGGTGCTATCGGCTTCTGACGACGACGGGGCCGTGCGACGGACACGGTCAAGGCCGTTCGGAGGAGGACTGCACGGGGCGAGCCGCCCGCCGACGGGCTGCCGAATCCCTCCTTCAGATTTGGCTTTTTCCAGCACCTTTACCCTTGCATCCGGCAACCGCCCTCCGGTCTAACGACAGGCGGCCGTCCGGCGTGGAATGCGTTACGCTTCGGGTTTGTCTGACGCCTCGCTTGAAGCCGGCGCTCCTTCGGCAGATCGTTGCGCGGCTATGAGTTGGACTACGCATTCGATCCATCGGTCAACATTAGACCAGCGGCGGCATCCACGTGTGCGCAACTCCCAACGTCACATCGTGTCTCACGCATTGAAATGTCTGAGAGCAGACAGCATTCCACGATTGTAAGAACGTCCGGGGGGCGTCGCCGAAATCCATATTTCGCTTGACTTGAAAGACACGCTCTGGCCACTATTTTCGGATAGAGCAGCTCAGTTTTAGGGGTATACGAAGTGCTGCAAAAACTGCCGACGAAGCTGCTGCGGTTGAGCGAGCTCAGGCGGTTGATGTCTGAGACGCTGGAGTTGCGACAAGCGTTTTCGGCGCTGCACGCGCAGATCCGGCTGAGCGACACTTTCCAATCGGGAAAGTCTATCCTGATAACAAGCTCACGGCCGCAGGAAGGCAAGACGACCGTTGCGACCTGCCTCGCCATCACGGCATCGCTCGCGGGCCAGCGCGCGCTCTTGATCGATGGTGATCTGCGCCGGCCGTGGATCGGCTCGGCGCTTGGACTTGCCAACGGTCTGGGCCTTAGCGACGTCTTGGACGGTCGCGCCGAACCGGCAGAAGTCGTCTACGACGTCAACCTGTTTGATGACGGACCAGAGGCTGCGAGCCTCAGCGTCATGTCTGCTGGCTGTAAACCCGCATCGTTCCTTCCGGCGGTTGATTGGTCGAAAGCGCGCCGAGTGTTCCAGTCCATGTCAGAGCAGTTCAGCGTTATCATACTCGATACGCCGCCGGTTCTGGCTGCAAATGACGCATTGTTGCTTGCCCGCATCGTGGACGCGGTGCTCCTCGTCATCGGCGCCGGAAGAGCTGATCGCGATGAGGTGTTGCAGACGAAGCAGCTCCTGGAGCCGGCCGGCGTTCCAATCGTCGGCGCTGTGCTCAATAGCTTCGACCCGAAGGAGCACGGCAAATCGTCACAGCCTCATGGCGCCTATTACTCCGCTCATCGCCTCGAGGTCTAGGAGCGGACCGATGGCGAATGCAAGGCCTGCTGGCGATATTGAGCCGGGGCGAGTCGGGATGCTGTCCATCATCATCGCCACCTATAACGCGGCCGAGCTGTTGTCGGGTTGTCTGAAATCGATATACCAGAACCCGCCGAGCCTCGATTACGAAATCATCGTCGTCGATGACGCTTCCTACGACGGCACAAGCGAGACGGTGCGCGCTTGCTTTCCGGATGTCCGCCTTTTCACCAATACGACCAATCGGCATTATGCGAGCTCGAATAACCTGGCATTCGAACATGCTCGCGGCGAATTCCTCTACCTGCTGAACAACGATACAGTCATGCTGCCAGGCGCACTCGACGCGATGATTGCTTTTCTACAAGCCCATCCCGAGGTGGGCGTAGTCGGCAGCACGTTGTTGAACGAAGACGGGACGATTCAATGGTCGGTCAAATCGCTGCCCAATGTCGGCTCGGCGCTGTTCGGAGCCCGATCGATCATCTCCCGCGTATTCCGCGGCAATCGGTTTTCGCGAAGACACCTGCTGCACCTTGATCGCGACCTGTCGCAGCCACTCGTCGCCGGCTACGTTTCCAGCGCATCGATGATGATGCCGCGCCACGTCGTGCGCAAGGTCGGCGGACTCGACGAGCGGCTGTCGTATCACGTGGACGCCGACTACTGCAAAAGAGTGACCGATCTCGGCTACCAGTGCTACTACCTGCCTGACGCACGGGTGATGCATTTGAATCACAGGGGCGGCACGATGGTGACGCGAAGGCGGCGTTTCCGCTCGGTGCTCGAGTTCCACCGCGGCAGCTACATTTTTTTCCAAAAGCATCTCCGCAACAGCGCCTCAGCCTTGACGCGACTTATCGTGCCGGCTGGACTGTTCCTGCGATTCGTATGCTGCATCACGATTCAAGCGGTGATCGAGCTTTGCACGATGACGTTCGCGTTCGCCAGCAGGTTACTTGGTATCTCGACGCGGCGCGCGAGATCGGCAGCGCCGATGTCGCCCGCGATCCAGCCATGACCCGTCGTCGACTAGATCGATGAGAGTGCTTGCTCACGTTCATACTTTCAACGATGCCGACATCATCGAGGGGACCATTGCGTCGGTGTTGCAACAGACCCGCCCAGTGGACGGGCTCCTTCTTGTCGACAATGCCTCGACCGACGGCACACTCGACCAACCTTCCCTCAAGCATGCCACTGTCATGCGCCACTCGGAAAATCGGGGTACCAGCGGCGCCGTCGTCACCGGCATGCGGTACGCGCTTGAGCGAGGTTACGACTGGATCTGGCTGTTTGATGCCGACAGCAATCCTGAACCAGACGCGCTGGAGAAGCTGCTGGAACTGTACGCCAGTTGGCCGCACGACGTGCAGGAAAAGGTGGGGTATATCGCCTGCCTTCCATTCGATGCAAAAGATCACTTTCCGTATCACGCCAGCGTATTCGCTCCGCGTGGATTCATGAAGGTCACCCCGAAGCCAGATGAATACTACTATTCCTGCCATATAACGCTGTGGTCGGGGATATTGTTTCGCTTGGCGGCGGTTCGCCGTATTGGATTGCCCAATCCGGATTACGTGCTCGATTGGGGTGAATGCGAATATGCCTATCGCGTGATGAAGGCTGGATATCAAGGCTACATGCATCAGCAGGCCTTGCTCCACCACAACACTCGCGGTAAGACGAGCATGCCTGCCCCCGAAGGCGAGCGTGGACCGGCGGAGTTCGCATTTCACAGGTTTCCGCCGATACGCTGCTATTACTTGTGCCGCAATGCCGTTTATTTTGCGCTATACGAAGAGGCAGATGGACATTTTCGTCTGGTATGCCTGGGAATGCTTGTACTGACCATGAAACTTTTCGTCCGGCCGTGGCATCACGGCAAGCAAATTAGCGCGTGCTTCCGCGGCATGTGGCACGGGCTCACCGGAAACATCGCCGCGCGTTACTAAGACCAATGCGTGTCCTTGCCCACATTCACACCTTCAATGACGCCGATATCATCGACCGAACCATCGAGGCGGTGCGGCGACAAACGCGTCCCGTGGACGGCATCCTCGTTGTCGATAACGCGTCGAGCGACGGCACACTCGATCAACCGTCGCTAAAGAATGCGACGGTCATACGCCATTCGGAGAATCTGGGAACCAGCGGCACCGTCGTCACCGGCATGCGGTACGCGCTTGAAAGAGGCTACGATTGGATTTGGCTGTTTGATGCCGACAGCAATCCGGAGCCGGACGCGCTGAGGAAGTTGCTTGAACTCTACGCCGGCTGGTCGCCGAAACTTCAGGCCGAGACGGGCTTTATCACCTGCGTGCGTTATAATGTCGAGAATGGGACGGCTGAATACGGTGGCCTATTCACTCCCTACGGATTAACCACAGCCACGCCGGCCGCAGACGCCCGCTGTGTGCCCTGTCACTTCAACTTCTGGTCCGGTTGCCTGTATCGTCTGGCCGTCGTGCGCGAGATCGGCCTTCCCAATGCCGACTACGTGCTCGACTGGGGTGATGGCGAATATGGTTATCGCGTGATCAAGGCCGGATACAAAGCGTTCGTTGACCGCGAAGCGGTGCTGCACCACAACATACGCGGCTATGAAACTCTGACTCCAATCAAAGTGCGGCGCGGAGAGACCACCGTCACAATGCACGACTTCCCGCCAATTCGCTGCTACTACCAGTGCCGCAATATACTCTATTTCATGCTGTACGACGTTGGTCAGCTGCGGATGTGGGTGCATAATCGAGCCGTGTTAGGTCCGGCGTCATTGATGTTCAGGCTGTTACAGCAGCCGAGGCGCCATGAAAAGCATCTTCGCGCCTGCCTGCGGGGGATTTGGCACGGACTTACCGGCAATATCGCGGCGCGGTACTAGCAGCGATGCGCGTTCTCGCTCACATCCACACATTCAATGACGCCGACATCATTGACCGAACGATCGAGGCGGTGCGGCGCCAAACCCGTCCTGTGGACGAGATCCTCGTTGTCGATAACGCGTCGAGCGATGGCACGCTCGATCAACCGTCGCTGAAGAATGTGACGGTCATACGCCATTCGGAGAATCTTGGAACCAGCGGCACCGTCGTCACCGGCATGCGCTACGCGCTGGAAGGAGGCTACGATTGGATCTGGCTGTTTGATGCCGACAGCAATCCGGAGCCTGACGCACTGGAGAAGTTGCTCGAACTCTATGCGGGCTGGCCGCAAAGCCTTCGCGACCAAACATGCTTCATCGCCTGCGTGCATTATAATGTCGAAGACGGGGTTGCGCAGTACGGCGGCGTATTCACCCGTTCGGGGTTTACCGAGGCGAAGCCCTCCTCCGACGCCCGCTATTTGCCCTGTCACTTCAACATCTGGTCCGGCTGCCTGTACCGTCTGGCTGCGGTGCGCGAGATCGGCCTTCCCAATGCAGACTACGTGCTCGACTGGGGCGAAGGCGAGTATGGGTATCGGGTGATGAAGGCCGGCTACAAGGCGTTCATCGACCGAGAAGCGGTACTGCACCACAACATTCGCGGATACAGAACCCTCACTCCGGTCAAAGTACGGCGCGGAGCGGCTACCGTCACCATCTATGAATTTGCCCCGATTCGCTGCTACTATTCATGCCGTAACATACTTTATTTCATGTTATATGATGGTCGGTTGCAGCTGTCGCTACTGCCTCGCGCAGTGTTGGTTCCGGGGTCACTCCTGCTGGGGTTTTTGCGGCAGCCCAGGCAGCATGGAAAACATCTTCGCGCCTGCCTGCGAGGGATATGGCACGGACTGACCGGCAACATCGCTGCGCGGTACTAGCGGCGATGCGCGTTCTCGCTCATATCCACACGTTCAACGACGCGGATATCATCGATCGAACGATTGATGCAGTGCTGCGGCAGACGCATCCCGTAGACGAAATCGTGGTTGTCGACAACGCCTCCACCGATGCCACGCTGGAGCAGCGCTCGCTGCGAAATGTCACGATTCTGCGGGAGCGGGAAAATGTGGGAACGAGCGGCGCCGTTGTCAGAGGAATGCGGTATGCACTGGAGAAGAATTACGATTGGATTTGGATCCTCGACGCCGACAGTTTCGTGGAACCGGAAGCACTGGCGAAACTACTCGAACTCTATGACGAGATACCGCGAGACATGCGGCGGCGGACCGCCTTTGTCGCCTGCCTGCCGCGCAATCTGAAGGACGGCAAACCCTATCACGGCGCCTTGTTCACGCCGCGCGGCCTTGCGTTATGCACTCCGCGACCAAACGAACGCTGCTATCCGTGCCACATCAGCATCTGGTCCGGATCGCTGTACCGCATGGCGACTGTCCGCGAGATCGGCGTACCCAATCCGGACTATGTGCTCGACTGGGGCGAATTCGAATACGGCAATCGTGTCAAAAAGGCAGGGTACCAAGGTTTCATTGATCAGACGTCGATCCTGCGTCACAATGTTCGCGGTGCTCCGAGCCTCAACCCCGTCGACATCAGTCTCGGATTTGCCAGGGCTACGGTCTACGAGTTCCCTCCGATACGCTGCTATTACATGGCCCGCAATATGCTCTATTTCCTGCTTTACGATGCCGCGCAGGGACGGCTGGCGCTGGCGCGCCGCGTCGTTTGGACCACCTGCAAGTTGACGGCTAATTTTTTGCTGAGGCCGCGCAACCACAAAAGGGAAATTGTCGCGTGCTTCCGCGGCATCTGGGACGGCGTCAGCGGCAATATCGCAGCACGGTACTAGAGCAATGCACATTTCGCCCCACCTGCGTCCCCGCGCTCAGCCACCACTCGTCTGCTGGCGACACTGCAGTGGCGGACGCGCCGGTTCAATTCCGTGCCGAACGCCGTGAAAGTCCTTGCATACCTTCATACCTTCAACGACGCCGACGTCGTCGAGGGGACGATTGAAGCACTCTGCGCACAGACTTACCCAATTCCGGAGATTCTCCTTGTCGACAACGCTTCCACCGATGCGACCCTCGACCGGACGTTTCCGAGCAAGGTCACGATTATCAGGAACAGTTACAATCTCGGAACCAGCGGCGCGGTGGCGATCGGGATGGAGTATGCCATCGCCAATGGCTACGACTGGATCTACATTCTCGACGCCGATTCGACCCCACAGCCGGATGCGATCGACAAACTGGTGCGCTGCTTCGAAGGCTTCAGCCCGGAATTGCAGGCAAGCACGTGGCGGCTGAGCAGCTTGCTTAAGGACAACGGCGTTGAACCCCATGAGGGCGTGATATTCACCCCGCGCGGCGTCGAGCTGGTTCGACCTCCTGCGAAGCCGTCGTATTATGCGTGCGACAGCAACATGTGGAGCGGAAGCCTTTATCGGCTCGATGTGGTGCGCAAGCTTGGGCTGCCCAATCGTGACCTTGTGCTCGACTGGGGCGACATCATCTATGGCTACGAAGGCGCGGTCCGCGGCTATACAGGGTTCGTTGAGCGATCGAGCGTCGTCACCCACCATCTGCACCCGTTCGAGACCCTGCACATTCGCCGCTTCGGCTTGCGTTCGGTCAAGATGGCCTATTCACCGCCGATGCGCTGCTATTATCATTGGCGCAACAGCATTTATTTCTGGCTTTACGTCTACCGCGGCAACAGGTTTGGTCCAGCGACCATCAGCCAATTCACGATGTTTCTCAAATGGTCGATCAAGGCGGTGCTGTTCCTAAAGAAGCCGTGGCCGATCCTGCAGGCTTGTTTTCGCGGCCTCTGGGACGGCATCCACGCCCGTCTGGAGAATCGCTACGGCTCGACGGTTCCGCCGCCCCTGCCGCCGTCCGCCGAACGCTGAGAGCAGTAGGCGTCGTCACGAGCCCCGCGAGAGAGCCGGGACTGTGTGCGGCCCACCGATGAGCGGCGGCCCTGCAACGACCTGTGCCGCCCACTTTCGCTCCGACGCGGCCAGACGGGCTGTGACGACGATCAGACCGGCGAGGAGCCAGACCAATGCACTGATCGAATGGCCGGCAAGCGGATTGTCGCCGAGATTTTGAAACGCCAGACTCGACAGACCGCCGATAATCCCCGCCAGCAACACCTTGGCCTCAAGGTCGGCCGTCCTCATCGATTGGAACGCAAAGGCAATAATTTTCCCAAAGAAACCGAAAAACAACAGAAATCCGACGATTTCGGATTCTATAAGAATGACGAGATAATGGCAGGGAATTGCCGCCTGGGCGGCATTTGGACCTTCCGTAGGCAGGCCCTCAAACGCATATTTTAGCGCGGAGGAGCCGTTGTTCAAACCAACGCCGAGGATTGGCTGATGCCAATAGCTCTCGATTGCTATTTCGGCATACGCAAAGCGTGCGTGATAGCTGGCCGGGCGCGTCTCGAGGAACGGGATCAGAAACGGCAAGCTCGCCAAAACCGCCGCAACGAATGCAACGACGCACAACATGAATGTCCGCCGGGAAATAAGCTCAGCCCATCGCCCGACAAGAAAGAATGCCGTACTTCCGACAACCAGGCCCAACAGTCCAGCTCGCGAATACGTCAGATAGGACGCCAGATAGCCCAACGCCAGTAGTCCGCCGAACAGTAGCACATCCCGCCGCCGTCTGGCCGCCACCAGGAAAGCGAGCGCGAACGGCGCGGTGAGCCCGATATAGCAGGCTGCGATCGCCGGATGGGCGAATATCCCCTCGCTGCGTTTTGCGTCTTTGGTGCTCTTGGCGTTGTCGACATACATGGTGCCCTCGGCCCGGCCGTTTCGATCTCGGGGTGCTTGCTTGGAAAATAGGAAGTCGAAGGCCCTATTGCCGGTTCCTACGCCGAGAGCGGAATAGGCAATCACAGAGGTCGATGCGACCGCAAACCCGACAAATATCGCCGCGACGACGATCCGTAGATGTTTGCGCGTCCTGAGGTTGTTGATGAGATACAGGAACGACAGGAAATACAAAAGTTGCCGGCACCACTCGAAGTAGGCGGCGTATGGCGATACTGCCACTGTCACGCAGCCGATCAGCGCCCAGGCCAGGTAGAAGACAAAAAGATAGCAGACCGTGGGAAAATACGGCCGTTCGTGATTGATACAAAGCCGGACCAGCCATTGCAGCACCATCGGGATCAGGATGGCGTCCGTCAAGAAGAAATCCATGCTCAGATTGCCGGCGGTTGGCGGTCCGTATTGTTGGATCAATATTTCTGGTGCCACGATCCACCGCGACAGACTCTTATAGATGTCGAACGGGATCGAGACGGCCAAAAGAAACAGCCAATAGGCCTTGGCATCTTTCAGCAGCAAGGTCGGAAGAAACACAACGAGACCAACGAACATAACCATGATGATGGGCAGCCGCAAATCGATCATCGTCAGTACGGTGATGACGCCGGCCAGGATTCCGATTGCAACCACGGCGACGCCAAGCTGGCGCGGCTTGTTTGTTATGCCTAAGACGACCGACACTGCAAATCCTCTCTCAAGTGATCGCCGGCGGCAGGCCGGACAGACCCGCAATTAAACCACATCGCACTTGACCAGCGAAAAGATCTCTGGCGTGTCGGGACACATTCAATCCCTTGGCACCGGGTTCCGTCCGGGTCGGGTACATCGCCTTGGATGCCAGCACTTCACCCGATTCCGGTGGCGATTGAGGCATCGCAAACCCGCTGTGGCGGGACAACCGCATCCCTTTTTGCCTCAAATACCGAGATGGCGTCACGGCCTATCCTGCCCGGTTCAACGAGGAGGCGGCTGGATGATCGCCAGAATCCGATCGGCAACCCTTTCTGCCTCGCTATTGTCGCCCGCTTTCATCGCGGCATCAAGCTTTGGAATGAGAGATCGGATTACGGGTTGCTGGTCGGGGTGCCTCCTCACCCAATTGATGACATTGGCTTGGATGCGCTGGACCTTGGAAAACAGATCGTGGGCCGGAGCCGCCGAGTGCGGCGGAAAGAGCGAGCCGGCCGATGAATCCGGTGGCCCGGCTTCCTCCGTTAGCTGTGCGTCGCGCAAAAACTTCCGATACGCCGCGACCGCATCCGCGCTGCCGCCGGCCTGCGCAAATTGGCGATCATGTGCTGCATCGGAAAAGGCGCCGAAGACATTGACGAACACCGCACCGTGGTTGAACGCCCGTCCCAAATAATTCTCCATGGTATATTTGCTTGGTCGCGGACCGCCGAAAAAGCTATTTGACAAGTTCACATTAGTTCCCTCCGCGACGCCCCAGGGCGTTGCGGGGTAGCGTGCGAGTACTTTGTAAAGTCCCGGGAAACTGTCTGCGCTGTACACGCTGAACCCCGGCCGCGAATAGCGATTGAATGCGGGCGCGATCGGCACGGAATCTCTGAAATAGTCGCCGAGCTGATTGTGGAAGGGCGCAACACGCGGCGGATCGCCGGTAAAGGCCAGATGGGTGTAGACGTTGCTTTCGGGGATTCCCGCCTCCTCGAGCCCCCGCGCCCACAGCACGATCCAGTCCCTGATCACGCCCGCAACGGCCTTGTCGAAGTCCTTGGGAGGGTTCTGCGCGCTGTAACCGAGATTGTGAAGCGCGTGATAGATCGCGTAATCGTGCCGACCGTGATCGCCGAATTGGTCCTGCATCCTGGTCTCCCAACCGGCCATGACGCCGGCAAAGAGATACGGCTTGCCTATTTTGGCCAGATGATCGATGCCTTTTTTGATTTCGGCACCGATGACATCACGGGCCAGGTGTGTCGCTGCAGCGGTGATCGCAGGGCAATTGTAGCACATTGGCGGGGCAAGCACGGGCGCGCCGTTCGCGACCCAACCGATGATGCGGTGGGGAACGGTCGTGCCGTTCCAATCGATCCATTCAACGTTGTTGTTGTCGGACCACAGATCCTTGCGTCGGTTCCAAAACATCGAATTGTCGATGTGGAAGGCGACGGCAACGTCCTTTGCTTCGGCAACCGCAAAGCAGTTCGCGATCAAGGTGCGAAGCTGCGCGTCGGTAAGGTCGAAACTGAGCGGCCCGGCGCTAAAGCCGAGCTGAGTGTGGATGTGATCGCCGCGCTCCCCGATCACGGCTAGCATGCGATCGACCGCCTTTTCGGTTTGCGCTTCGGGGTCGGGAGCCGCCAGGTGGCCGAGCGGGACTTCGGGCGAAGCGCCAGTGATATAGAACAGAAGGTACTTTGGCTGAGCCGTAGCAGCAATCGGGGAAGCATCGGGATTGGTACCGGAGGCCAGAGCCGGGGTTGCTATTAGGCCTGCCAGAATTGATGCCGATGCCCGATCCGAAAGCACGAACGCTAAGGCCGAATCGAGCGAATAGAATATTATCGCCAGCAAGATTGCGAGCGCCAGGAGAGCCCTGTCCATGGCTACAAAATTTAAGCGCATGCGCTCGCTCAATATCTGTTCGCAGCGTAGCACGCCTCTATGCTGGCGTCCACGATATACAAGAAATGCATTGAACGGAGTCGGTCAATAATTCACCACAAATTCGCCACCAGATCGATAGGGCTCGTTGCATCGGCCAACTTGCGAACCTGCGGTTTCTGCCGCAAGGAACTGGTTGCTGCAGACTGCCTCGAACCAGCGTCAGTGCGCCGCACTGCCGTTTCGTTTGGCGCTCCACGCACGGCGTAGCATTGTTTGCGGCAGAGCATTGTCAGTGTCGCAAGCGGCCAAAAATGTGGACTTCGGCACGTTGCCAAGACCATTGCCGAGACGCGAGCACGCCGTGCCGACGACTGTGGCAAAACTGTCACACGCGCAGGGATTAGTTTGTTCCCCGCTGGAAAAAGCCAAATACGTGTTGTCAAAATCACAGCACTCGAGCCACTCTGGTAATCAACTGATCCGACCTCGCGAAGTCGGCTCAGCGTGTCCCAAGCGTGCGCGTAATGAATGTAGATGTGGCGTAAACGAAGTTCACGGTCCGTAATTCCTCTTCTTGCGATGCTGGGACTCTGCGGATGCGGGTTCGTCACCCCGCAGGCGGGGCCGTCGAGCGTTGCCATCAATCTCGATCTGCCGTCAACAACGGGGCTCCACTATGGCTTGGTCGAGATTACGCCCAAGGTCATCGATATTCTTGCTCGCGCCGAGCCATGGAGCATCGCCGGAGCGTTTTCCGATAAGCGTCCGCCGCCCGAGATTAAGTTTGGCGTCGGTGACGTGCTCAGCGTATCCATTTTCGAAGCGGCGGCTGGCGGCCTATTCATTCCGATCGAAGCGGGCGTCCGTCCGGGCAATTTTGTTACCCTTCCGAACGAGCCCATCGACGCGGCGGGAAATATTTCCGTGCCGTATGCAGGAGCAATCCAAGCAGCGGGCCTGACCCAAAGTCAGGTGCAGGCGGAAATCGTCAAAGCCCTCGGCAATCTCGCAATTCGGCCGCAGGCGGTGGTTGCGCTGGCAACGCAAAACACCTCTCTGATCAGCGTGCTGGGCGAGGTCAATCAGCCCAATCGCTTTCCCGCTCAGCCAGCGGGCGAGCACATTCTCGATGCCATAACGCGAGCGGGAGGCATTAAGGATCAGGGCTACGACACTTGGGTGGTGCTCGAACGCCATGGCCGTCGCGCCGCCGTACCGTTTGGCGCTCTGATTTACGATCTGAGAAACAACATCTGGGTGCATCCGGGGGATACCATCTACGTCTACAGCCAACCGCAGACCTTTTTGGCGTTTGGCGCGTTCGCCTTTGGGGCGGCGAACGCGGCAAGCCAGCAGGCGCAGTTTTCATTCGGTAATTGGCGCATAACCCTCGCGGAGGGCGTCGCCAAGACGGGTGGCCTGCTTGACTCGCAAGCTGACCCGGCATCGGTTTACCTGTACCGCCGCGAGCCGCGCCAGCTCGCCGACGCACTCGGCGTCAACGTCCGCGGATACCGTAGAGAATTAATCCCGATTATTTATCACATCAGCTTCCGCGACCCGGCGGGCTACTTTCTGGCCACCAGGTTTCTGATGCGAGACCATGACATCGTCTTCGCGGCGAACGCACACACGGTGGAGATGACCAAACTGCTGGTGTTCCTCCAGACCGCAATAAATACCTACGGAGACGTCGCAGCCGCGGGCTTAAATTCCGAGCAGTGGCGAATACTTTCCAAACAGTAATAAATTCGGGGCGGCGCGACCCGCCTCACGAAGCCGCGAGCTGCAGCTCTTCAGCCGGCATCCGAGGGATGGTCGCGAGAACCTTCAGTCCAACAAGGTCCTCGACTTCGCGAATGCTGCGGACACTCCGATTTAGATATTCCAGCAAAAACACAAGACCTGCGCCCATGACCAACCCACCAAGGAGCGATCCCAGTGCAAATACCGCATGGGTCGGACCAGATGGATATTGTGGCGGAACCGCTTGACCGACCAACTCCAGCTCATGCTCGGCGTAGGAACCTTTGATCTGAGCTTCTTGATATTCCTTGTCGACGGCCTCGTAGGCCGTAAGTGCACTCTTCTCGGCGAGATCCAGCGCTTTGAATTCCCGCTCCATTTCAGGCAGCTCGCTCAGTTTCGCCTGCCGGTCACGAAGCTGACTGAGAATGTTCGCCTGCTTGGCAGCAAGAGTCACACTTGATGTCGACGCGTTATTTTGACTCGCCACCGCCCTCAAGCCCGCAACGGTTTCCTCCAATTTGCCCAGCTCGGTTTGCAAGTCGGCTATGACCTTAAGTTGGGATTCATACTCCGAGTTGTATTTGAACATGTTGTGCGCCTGCTTGAAAGCTTCCACATTCTCGCGTGCAAGTCTGACTTGCTGGCGCGTCTTATCCAACTCTGTGCGCAGTGCGTCTCGGGCTCGCTGTCCTTCCGACTGACGCAGCTCGCCGATGGTTGCGACAAGCAATCCCGCTGCCGAGTTGGCCACCTCTGACGCCAGACGCGCGTCCTTCGCCGTATATTTTATTGTGAAAAGATAGGTCTCAGCGCGCGCCTCCAACGCCAGGTTAGTTTCCACGTTTTTGACGGCTTGGGCAAAGTTGTCCTTCGGGATCACGGTGCCATATACCGCAACCGACAGCGCGTTCCTGACGAATTGCTTGAGGTCATCGAAGGCCCGCTTTATCGACTCGGGCAGGTGCCGTGAGATGAAGCCGCTTTTTTTGGACTCGACTTTGTCCAGACCGAGCTTCTGAACGAGTTGGCCGACAAATGCTGGGCTTTTGACGATTTCGATATAAGTCTTGCTCGGCGTCTCTATATTTGCCGCGCCCATCGGAAGATCGAGGAACTCCCGGTTGGCCGATCGCGTCTCCAGCTTAACGTCCTGCTGCGGGCGCACCAGCACGAGCGCGGTTGCGGTATATTTCTGGGGCAGCACGAAGGAAATCGCATATCCGGCAAATGCAGCGACAATACCGAGCGCAACGATCAGCCAAATGCGCCGACGAAATAATTCCAAGACTGCCATTTCATCCATGAGTACTCGTCCTCAAGTCCGCGCGACCGGCGCGCAGTGTCACAATATGCATTAGCGCATCGTCGCACTTGCATTTCGCTTATCATCGAATGGCGACACCGTCGGACGATATCATGCCCGAGCAGGTCACACTAGGCCGCAGCAGCCAAATTTAACCGCCCAGTACAGCATTGCCGGACTTTTGCCGCTTATGGGCAGAAGCTGGCCGTCGAGCTGTTCGTCCGCCTTTAACGCCCTCACCAGGAAACTGAGCTTCGGAGACAGCCCATGGTATGCGTCAGGACTGAGAGCGCCAAGCATCCATCGGTCGTCCCGATGTTGACACGCCGCACCGAAGCGGCCGCGCATTTGACGAAGGGAAGGCGACTTGCCGGACAGCGCATGAGCGCGTACGAGAGCATGGTATTTGCGGCCAACCCGCCGCGCGCCATGCCTCTTATTCCGCAGCAAAATTCGCTGCGCGCGCCAAGACATTTCAAGCATTGTTGGCTGCGCATGTTGAATATATGATTGGCCGGAAAAGCTCCATTGTCTTGGCGTCCAGCCCGTGCGCTGAATCCCAAACGGCGCCGCGAGGTAAAACTCTGGCTGTCATGCGTCACCATGTGCGGCCAGAGGCCGCCGGTCCGAGGGCCAAAGTCAGGGCTGGTGAGGCAATATTTTGATCAAATTTGGTCAATTCAAAGGCACACTCAGGCCGGTCTGCCCGTTCCGCACCCGCGCAGAGCAACAAGCAGGCCAGGCCGGCCGCGGTAACGTTCGGGGGACCTACGACTCCTCCCCGCGCGCGACCAGCAGGGGTGGACGGCGCAAGGCCGGCGACGGAGCGGATGAAAAGTGAGGATACTCGTTCAGCTCCATACGTGGAACGGCGCCCGGATCGTTCACGTCGCGCTCGATGCAATTCTGCGTCAAACCGCGGCCGCAGAGGAAATCCTGATCGTCGACAATGCATCGACGGACGGCACTGCCGATTTGCCCTATCCGAAAAATGTCACGGTTCTCCGCCACAGCATCAATCTCGGCACCAGCGGATCCGTTAAGACTGGAATCGAATATGCCCGCTCGCGCGGCTACGACTGGATTTGGGTCCTCGACGCCGACAGCGCGCCCCGGCCCGACGCGCTTGAGCTTCTGACCCGCATGGTGCGGGATTTTGAATCGGCTGGGGAGACGAAAATCGGCATCGTTTGCTCCTCGCACAATTTGGTGAGCTTGGGACGACGGTTGCACGGCCGCGTGCTCACGCCAGGCGGGCCGCGCCTGCCCAAGGTGAATACCGACCGGAATTTTGTCGAATGTGACAGCGTGATCTGGAGCGGCGCTCTCATCAACCTCGCCGTCGTTGAACGGGCGGGCCTGCCGCGGACCGGCGTTCGCGGCTGCTGGGAGGATCTATCGCTCGATTACGGCGACATAGAATACAGCTATCGAATCCATCGCGCCGGCTACAAGATCTTCGTTCACCGGGACAGCCTGATCGATCATCCGATCGGCAAAGGACTTCATCGCGCCGTTTCCGGGCTAACCTTCTATAGCAGCAATCATCCCGCTTGGCGACGCTATCTGTATTTCCGCAATCTTCTGTTCTTTTGGCTCAGGATCTATCATCGCAGGAACTGGCCGATGCTGCTGGTCTGGTTCGGCTACCGATTCAGTGCGACGCTCATCGGAATCGCCGTCGTTGAGGCCGATCGCGGGCCCAAACTCAAGGCCTGCTTCGCAGGCATCTTGGATGGGCTGCGCAATCGCCTCGACGGAAGATTCGAAGCTTAATGCTAAGAGCGGACCGCCATTCGCGTCGCAATGCTCATGAATCGCGTATCCGTCGTCATGCAGTCGCGACACGAAGCAAGCCGCGCATGCCTCGCCCGCGGATGGCCAAGATCGAGGACCCATTCAGAGCTGCTTCTACGCGCGCTATTCGACAGGGTTACCCCACCAGACGCTCGAGGTAGCGAGCATATCCCGACGACTTTGATGTGGCGATAATCCGGGCGAGATCCGCTGCCGTGATCCACCCGTTTTGCAGGGCGATCTCTTCCAGACATCCGATCTGTACGCCCTGGCGCACCTCGATCGAACGGATGAAGTTGCTGGCCTCGAGCAGCGAATCGTATGTTCCCGCATCGAGCCAGGCGTATCCGCGCCCCATGCGGGTGACGTTGAGCTCGCCGGCCTCGAGATAGACGTTGTTCAGATCGGTGATCTCAAGTTCGCCTCGCGGCGAGGGCTTGAGCGTGCGAGCGATGTCGACCGCGCGGCAATCATACATATAGAGACCAGTAATGGCCCAGTTTGACAACGGGTGCGCGGGCTTCTCTTCGATCGCGATGGCGCGGTTCTCGTTATCGAAAGTGACAACTCCGTAGCGTTGAGGATCGTCGACCTGGTACGCAAAAATGCTGGCTCCGCGTTTGCGCGCACTGGCCTCGGCGAGCAGATCCGACAGCCCGGCGCCGAAGAAAATATTGTCACCGAGGATCAAAGTCGCCGCTTCGCCTGCAAGAAACTGCACCCCGATAATGAGTGCTTCGGCAATTCCCGTCGGCGTCGGCTGGACGGCGTAAGTGAAGCACACGCCAAAACGGCTGCCGTCGCCCAGGACGCGCTCGAAGGCCGGGCGATCCGCAGGCGTGGTAATGATCAAAATATCGCGGATCCTTGCCAGCATTAACACCGACAGCGGATAATAGATCATGGGTTTGTCGTAGACCGGCAGCAGCTGTTTGGAGGTTGCCAGAGTCACCGGGTGCAGACGCGTGCCGGCTCCGCCGGCCAGAACAATACCCTTCATAAACCGCGGCTCCTGATACCGTGCAGCAAAAGACCAGTAGTTCCATCCAGTGCGGGTTCTGCCGACGGATGGCGGACGAGAGCCGACCCGAAAAAGTCGGCTCCTCCTGTTACCGAGTTATTCGTCATAAACCCGCGCCGCTGAGCGTGAAGGGACTGTCGGTCTCGCAAATCAGGGGGAGCGTGCGGTCCTTGTCCGAAATGACGATCGGACCCAAATCGCCACCCCAATTGATTTCCAATGCCGGATCGCTCCAGATGATTCCGCCCTCGAGATCCGCGGCATAATCGTTATCGACCTTATAGCCGATCATGGTGTCGGCGCAGCGGGTAATGAAGCCATGGGCGAAACCGCGCGGAATATACAATTGCCGGCCATTTTCGGCCGACAGTTCGACGGCAACATGACGGCCGAAGGTTGCGGATCCCTTGCGCAGATCGACGGCGACATCGAGGATTCGGCCCGTCAATACCTGAACGAGCTTGGTCTGTGCCTTGGGCGGCCTTTGGAAATGCAGGCCGCGCAGAGTGCCAACAGCACGTGAAAACGAATGATTATCCTGGCACAAATCAAGCGATATGCCGGCCTCGGCATAGGCCTTTTTGTTGTAGGCCACGGAGAACCAGCCGCGCTCATCAGGATAACGCTGCGTATCAATGATGAGGACGTTCCGGGATCTCCAGCCTCATTACGCGCATGTCGCCTGCTCCATATTGCCGCTGCCCGGTCAGCCATGCGATCTGGCGATCAGATGAGTTGTGCGCGACGGCTCTTCGACCCGCCCCCGATTGACCGGCAGCGAGCCGCCCCTCGGACCGGAGACGAAATTCCTCGCGCCCGCGGGCCGCAGTCTTTAGCTCGCCTCAAGCCAGGATCTTTCCAACCGGGAACTTACCGCCTGAAAAGTCGGTGATGCGCGGCGGGCCGGCTCCGTTGCAATGTGGGATGCAGGCAGACAACCCGATCGGATCACGCCGATCCCGCCCAGGATATGCTCGCCGCACCAGTCGACGTGTTCCGGCCCAGCTTCTTTGGCCGCTCCCTTTTGCCGGTAGGCCTATACTGCTAAAGTACCGGCGGTGCAATGCCATCTTCCCCGTCGCAAGCATATCCCCCTCTCACAAGCGTAGACGAAAATCGAGCAACGCGGTGTGTTCCGCCGCCGCACCAGCATCCGTCCTTGCCGGTATCGTCCGGGCCGGATGCGTTTGCGCAGAATTTCTCAACCGCCGACGGATTGCGGCCCTGGCGATCGGCTTTGGGCCGGCCAGCGGCATCAATTCGCAGCGCGGCGCAGATGAAGCCGATTACGGCGGGCCGCTTCACTTGCAAAGGCCGTTGCGAATCCGCGGCCGGTCCAATCCCTGCGGCAGCCGATCAAGCCGTCCGCCTTGCGCTTTGCAAATAAATCCTTGCCCATCTTGGCATTCGGTCAGCGAGGTCTTCCACGCCGCAAACAAACCGAACGCTCGCGAGCTCTGCCTCCCTGTTTTTAACGAGATAAGATTCAACATCGGCGACAATCTGGTCCGCTGCACCGGCCGATACGATCGGCCTTATGTACACGATCCTATGCCGGTCGAAGATCAATACGCGGGAGCCCAGATCGGATGCGGAACGGCGCAGCCCCGTCTCTTCGCAAAGCTCTCGCAGCATGCTCGCATCCAGATCGATAGTGGTGCCGCGGACGTCGTCGGGGTGCAGCGAGCCGCAAGGAGGAAACACGGCTCCGGGGTAAGCAGTGCGGGCTCCTGCGATGCCGACCATGACACGGCTCTCGCGGCTGTGAACCGCTGCGCAGGAAAAGAAATCAAAAACGCCGACATCCGGCGAACCGAACGACCGCCAAAACAGAAAGCTCTTGAAATCTGCCTTCAGGCACTCACAAGCGAAGACGCCGTTGGACAAGGACCAGTCACAGAGGAGGAGCACTTCACCGTTAAACAGCCCTGGCTGCGTGGCACGCCGTTCCCGCCAATAGGCGTCAATGTCGGCGGCATATTCCGACGCAAACGGCCAAACTCGCGACGTGAGTACCGCGCTTGCTGACTCGACGGAGACCATGCTCATCGGATCACGTCGGAGTACGGGTTGTAGCCGGCCCGCAAAGAACTCTGTTGTCGCGTTGCGCCAGAATGCCGGCGGGCATGCTGCGCCTTCTGACCGCGCGTATTGGAGGGGAATTCTGGCAGTTCGCTTTTGCCATGACCAAGACGGCTCTCAAGAGCTAGAGCATGTTCTGCTCGATCGGAATCCGCCACGTCATTGCGAGGAGCTCCGCAGGGGCGACGAAGCAATCCAGAGCCGAGACTCTGCGCCTGGATTGCTTCGCTCCGCCCGCAATTACGGGTTAATTCGAGCGGAACGTGCTCTAGTTCGCCGGCATCCACTTGCTCCTCAACTCCCAAGGAGATTTTCGGCTGCTGGAGCACAGGCCGTCCTCGAACTGCGCTCCCTTGGCCTAGCTTGACTCATGTAGCCGCCATTCGCCATGACCTGTAGCTGAACCGGAATTGCTCTCCATCCTACGCGCTTTCCATTTCCCGCGAAAGCTCTTCGCGCTGTCGCCGTCGCCGCTTTTGTTCTCTTGCACAATAACATCGCTGTTGTGGGCCTTACGGAAATTTCCCAGTCCGACGGTTCGCGGGGCACGCGTTGATCGGGCGATCGCGAGCCGTGATCTGCCCTTGCCGGCGATACGTCGAACCTTTAGCGTGCCGCTCGCTTCGGCTCTAAAGGCCGTGCTCAACACACGAAATGTGATATGCATCTGCAGTTCATCGGTTGCGGTGACGCGTTCGGGTCCGGCGGGCGGTTTAGCACCTGCTTCCATCTCGTGGGCCGAAGGTTCAATGGACTAATCGAATGCGGCGCAAGCTCGCTGGTCGGGCTGAACAAGCTAGCGATCGACTGCAATCGGATCGATTTCATCGTCATCTCCCATTTCCACGCCGACCACGCCGGAGGTTTGCCGTTCTTCATTCTGGAAGCGAAGTCCGTCCTGAAGCGCAAACGGCCGCTGACCATAGTCGGGCCCCGCGGACTGAGAGCACGGCTTTCGCGGATCATGGAAACCGCCTTTCCGGGCAGCAGCAGCCTGGACTTGCCGTTTCCCTTGCATCTTCGCGAACTTGCAATCGGCAAGCCCAGCAGCATCGGCGGCCTAAAGGCTGCCGCTTTTCATGTCGCACACAATGATCGCGCCGGTCCGTGTCTTGGATTTCGGTTCGATGCTGACGGCAAAGTGATTGCGTATTCGGGGGATACGCAGTGGACAGATACGCTGATTGAGATCGGCAAAGACGCCGACCTGTTTATTTGTGAATGCTACGGGCGCAACAAGCCGAGCCCCGGTCACATGACGCTTGCGACCCTCGAGCGGAAGATCGATCTCATTCGCTGCAAACGCCTGGTGCTGACTCACATGGGCAGGGATATGCTCAAGCACCGCGGCGCGCTCAGGCTGGATGCAGCCGAGGATGGAATGATTATTGAACTCTGAACCGTAGCGCCACGATCCCGCACGGGTCGATGCGCCTCTTCCGGCTCCGCTGGGCACGAATGGCTGCTCCTCGCGAGGAGCGGCGGGCCGCTCTGGTGGTTGCTCCGCCTACCGGTTTTGTAGGGCCGTAACAAGGCCGCTCAGCGACACCCCAACTGAGCGATTTCGCCTCCCTTTGCAGCTGCGAGGTGCAACGTCTTTTGCTCTGCTCCGCAATACCAACGCACGGCAAAGTCGCCGCTCTGCGGTCCGCCATCCGGCGGCCTTATCGCGTAATCGCAAGACAGAAGGCCGTCGCAGAAGGCCATGGTGCGCAGAGTGACCAGTCCCATCGGGTTGCCGCCTTTTCCGCCGAAGCTCGCATCGGCGACTTCGATGCCGCGCGGAATCGCATCGCGCGGCCAGCGGTCATGCCGCCTGCAATCGAGCCGAAAGCGGCCACCGAAGCGGGTCTCGCTTTCCTGCCTGATGATGCGTACCGGCCCGCCGGTGCAGCGGAATTCGGCGGTGTAAGAGGACACGCACGAATTGTTGGACGCCTGCCGCCAGCGATTGAGGTCGATATCGCACGACGCCTTGCCGTCGCACGCGCCGCCGAAGACTGGCGTGAGGTCTTCGGCGTGATCGCAGCCATCCACTCGCGTTGCGCGCACGATGGTGAGCGTGGAATCCGCAGGTGGCGGTTCGGTCTTGATCTGCTCCCCGGTGACGATCGCATGCAGCGCGCGCCCCAGCCGGCGTGACGTGTCCAGCGCCACCGCGCGCTGGACGTGGAGCGGGACCGAGAACTCGTTCTCCGGATAGGAGTCGATCACGTCGAAGGGAACTTTGAATTCGGGGAAGCGCCGTTGCAGCCGCTTAAGATCGGCGCGGAATTTCTCCACATCCGTGGCATGCGCATCCACGCACGGAGAGACCTGAAAGGCGAGAATGGGGACGACGTGGAACTCGCGGGCGAGCGCCACATATTCCTCGACGAAGGCGTCGAGATAGGATTTCTCACGCATCGACCTCCAGTCGAAGAATGTGTCGTAGTTCAGCGTATAGCATGGGTAGGCGTTAGCACCCAGGGTACCCACGGTCATATGGTCCATTTCCAGGCCGTAGCCCTGCCGGCGCAGTAAGCCGTCAATGACGATCTCGTAAGCGCCAGTTGGCGTGTTCACATATCGTCTCAGATAGGCGTGACGCAGGAAGACGTGTTGCAGGACCGATTCCCGGAGACTGTTGGTCGGCAAATCCAGCCAGGTCCACGGCGGATTGAGGCTCTTTTCCATCTTCTCGCCCAGCGTCTTCAGAGTAATGCCCGCTCCCATGTCGAGTGCTTTTGGCGCGTTACGCCACTGGCTTGGCCTCGGGAACGCACCCAGTACTCCGCTGTAGACCACCATGTACTTGATCGACGGAAATCGGCGGAGGTTGTAGCGCAACAGCGCCAGATAGCCGTTGAAGCCCTGCGTAGCGCAGCAGCTGGCATTTAGGTATTGCATACCCGGCAGATAGCGCTCGACCACGTCGGGAATGATGCTGAAAAATCCGGAGCTGTCGCCGACCTGAACAAAATCCGGCTTGGAGATTGTCTTCAGAGCCATCTTCTCGTACAGAATATGTTGCATCTGGTCACCGACGAAATTGTCCTCGAGGCCGAAGGCCCTGAAATTGGAACGGTTCGCCATCGCCGGGTGGAATTTCACGCCAAACCAGGTTTCGATCGCGGCAATACAGACAAGTGCCGCAATCCAGACGCTAAAATGCGAAATAAATGAACGCATTGGCCTCGCGCCTCCCAAACATTTCGATCCCGTAGATAAAAAGCACGATAAGTCCGACCCTGATCGGCCAGCGCAGCGAGCCGAAGATTTCCGGAAATTCGCAGTTGTTGCGCCAGCCGATGAAGTCGGTCACGACCAGTGGAACCGCAAGCACGAACAATTCCCAAACGAAGAGCACAAAGGCGAAATTGAGACCCACCGATGCCTGCAGCGCCCGCCACACCACGTCGAAGAAGGCGAGCACGTTACGATGCCAAACAGCCGAGATGATTGCCTCAATCGTCTTCCACAGGTCGTGATCGCTGGGCGACGCCGACTTCAAGTACGCATGGATCGTTCCGGGAAAATTCATCGTATGGCGAATGTAAGGCCACCAGTTCGAGAGGCTCACGACGAACTGAGCAGGTGCGGCAAGGATTGACTTCACGATCGGCACGAAATCTCCGGGACTTGCTCGGAAGAAGATCCAGCCGATGCAGACGAGGTGAAAGAACAGCACCATCGCCAGGACCCTGCCGAAGCGCCCCAACCAGCGCTGCAGCACCACGTCGATGGGAAAAAACCGGTAGAGGATGAGCAGGAGCCCGTGATAGATGCCCCAGACAATGAAAAATATCCCAGCACCGTGCCACAGGCCGGCCAGGAACATCGTGATCATGAGATTTCGGAAGGTCTGCAGCCGCGAGCCGCGGTTGCCGCCGAGCGGGATATAGAGGTAGTCGCGCAGCCAGGTGGACAGCGAGATGTGCCAGCGCGACCAGAATTCCGACGGGTTCAGCGAAAAATACGGGGTGAGAAAGTTGTTGGCCAACTCGACATTGAACAGCCGCGCGGTGCCGCGCGCAATGTTGCTGTAGGCGGCGAAATCGCAATAGATCTGGAAGCAGAAGGCATAGGTGAAAATAAGCCCAAGTCCTGCCGGCATCACATGCGTCTGTGGATCGATGTATTTCACCATCTGCTCGACCAAAGCGCCGAAATTGTCTGCCAGCGCCACTTTCATGAACAAGCCGAACAGGAGCATGAAAAGCGCCTGGCTGGCCGCCTCGGCGGTGACCATCGGGCGATAGGAGGAGAGCACCGGCAAAAGTTGGCTCGCCCGCCGGATCGGGCCGGCGACCAGGTGCGGAAAGAACAGCAGAAACGCAAGATAATCGATGAGTTTCCGTCGCGGCGTGAACTCCTTTTTGTAGACATCGACCGTGTAGGAGATCGATTCAAATGTGTAAAAGGACACCCCGGGTGGCAGCGGCACGTGGACTGGCGCGGCTAACAGCGAAAATCCGGTTGCCGTACCGAGAGCGACCAGCGAGCTGGTGAACCAACCGGTGTATTTGAAAAAAGACATCAGTGAGAGATTAAAGGCGACGCTGACGATGAGAAAGATCGTGCGACGCTGCGCGTTGAAGGTGTCGGCGATTTTCTGGGCGAGGACGTAGTCGAGGATGCCGGTGGCAAGGAGGGGAATCACGAACCATGGTGTCTGCCAGCCGTAGAAGATCAGGCTCGCCAGCACGATAATCCATTTACTCAGCACATTTGTCCGCGTGAGCGAATAGAGGCAGAAAACCAATGGCAGGAAGATGAAAACGAAGCTGTACGACTGGAATTGCATCGCGCGATCGGCTTCTTCACGACGGGGCGGCAGCGTGTAGTTCAACCGCCTCGCGGCAGCAATCGGAACAGTGCTGTGCGACACCCTCGCGCCGTTTGGCGCGTCAGACCCTCGAGAAGCCCGGCACTATGAGCGCCGTCTTACGGCCAAGGCGCATTTCGGTCAACTGCCGCCGCGCCACAATTCCTCGACTTGCTCCAGCACATCGAGGCTCTTCGCTCCGGGCGGTCCGGCATAAACGCAGGAAAACACCTCTTCGTCGGTGGATTTCAGCAACGGGCCCAGCCGGTCGCGAGCGAGGTTGCGTGCTTCATCCTGACTCGAACACGCAACGAGTTCGTAAGCTCCGTCCTCAATGCCGAATGCTGCGTAGTATTGGACCGTCATGACTGAGACCGGGATCTTTCATTAAAGCAGTTCGAGCCGCGTGTACGAGGCGGCGCAGGCTACGCCGAACAGCCCTAACGCCAATTTCCCAGTTGGCGGCGGCCCGTGAGATAGGCTCGCACGCGACACGCGTAAGCGCAATCGATCTGGTAAGGCAAGGCTGTGCGGGCCGACCATCCATCGCCCCATTTCGTGACTTTACGTCGGTCGGCAGCAAGCTCCAGGTGATTTTTACGGCACCCAGCTGGTCTCTAACCGTCTCACGCCTGATTATGCACCACTTTGTCCACTCTTCGCTGCCGATCAATTCGAGCCCCTGGTGCCTGCAACGTGCGCCGTTCACCAGCACAGCCAGCCTGATCAGCTGCTCGGGGGCTCCCGTATAAACGTGAATGCGAATACGATGATCGCTGTCGCTGTCGAGATTCAGATAAAGATGGGATTGTCCGTTCGGACCGAGCCAGAGCCCTTTTTGGCCGTGCACATTCCAGTACACGCCGCCCCAATTGCTGCCGGGAAACGGCTGCGTCAGCTCGATATCACAGACGCTTCCCCGCCTGACGACCGGCGCACGGTAAGGCTCGCAAGTGACGTGGGAGAACGCAATCGATCGGGCAGGCCGAAAAGCGCCGCTCCCTTCCACGTCATGCGCCGCGTCCGCGACGGGCGGCAAACTCCAGGTGATTTTCGCGATGCCGCCGTGCCGTTCAAGAAGCTCGCGCCCCACGATGCACCACTTCGACCTGACCCCATCCGATTCCACGGCAACGCCCTGACACGTACAGCGCACCCCGTTCGCCAGCACCGTCATTGCTTCGACGTTGTGCTCGGACGTTGTGGTGTGAACGAAAATGCGGATCAGGTGATCGGTACTTGGATCGAGCTTGAGGTAAAGATGGGACTGGCCGCGGGGGCCGAGCCAGCGCCACTTTTGCCGCTGCACATTCCACCCGGCCACGCCCCACTCGGAGCCGAAGAATGGTTCCGACAAGCGGATCTCTCGTGCGCCGCTGAAATCGGCAGCCTCCATGTGCTTGCGCACTGCCGCGTCGAACGACGCATTGATCTCGGAAATCGCCCTGCTGATATCCATAGTCCGGCCGGGCACGACATCGACGGCGGCAAGCAAGAGGTCACCCGGTGCCCAGCGCGGCGTCTACGCTCGCCGGAAAGTCGGCGCCGACGGACTTCATGCCATGCGCATACAGCTTCCAGTCGATGCCGCTTCGCTCCATCTCGCGCAGAAACTGGACGCGCGGACCCGCTTCCTCGTCGCGGGCGGCGATCTCGTCGTAGACCTTTTCGACCCGGTCAAGAACTTGATCATTCGAAAAAAAGTTGGTTCCAACCTCGGCGCACTGCGTTTCGATGCCGCGCTTCTCGCATTCGTATTTGAGCAACGCGACCGCATCGACGTAAACCTGGTCGAGCCTGTTCCCCTTGATCGGCGGAATGTTGGCGTCGAGATCGTAATAGACCTTTCTTATCCCGCTTTCCACGCAGCGCTCCACGAAGCGGGTCACGTCGCCAATGTTTTCGCGCCGCACGATCATCTTTGCCCAGCAATTGTCGGGATCGATGGCCGCATACGCCGCCACATTATTCCAGACCTGCTTGTTGACGCTACGGCCCTTCACTTCCTTGTAAACTTCGTCGGTCCCGGCGTCGATGCCGAGCACCAACTCGACCCTTCGCTTCGCCAGCGCCCGAAGGACGGCCGCCGACCGCACGACGGCGTTGGTATAGATTCGGATGCGCGGTCCATACGCGGACACCAGATCAAGCAGGTCCTCGAATTCCGGCAGAACCGTCGGCTCGCCGCCGCTAAACCGGATCTCCGCCTGCGGGGACAGCAGCCTGCTGTCGATCATCTGCCTGAACACCGCCAGCAGGTCGTAAACCTTCTTCGCCTTGATCGTCAGATCCGGCCTCAGCACCGTGTAACAATAATTGCAGCGCAAATTGCAGTGCGTGAAATGGGCGATCGTAATCATGTGAATTTGACGTGACGGCTCGCTGCCCCACGTCCGTTTGACCAGCAGCGGGCAGCCCTTGCATTGGGGGTCAAACTCCTCGCGCTTGTGGGCCGCAATCGTTTGCTCGCGCCAGGCCTGAATCTTCTCGATCGGGAGTTCGCCGCCGGAAAAGTCAACGATGCGCGGCTGGCCGGCGCCGTTGGAATGGGAGACGCAACACGCCGTTAGCCGCGTGGGATAGAAGACGATTCCGCCCTCTATATACTCGCAGCTATAGTAGGCGTCAGGCTCTGGACTAGACATGCATGCCGCTCCCACCTTGCCAATAGGCCTATACTGCTAATGCATCGACGGTGCAACGCCACCGCGCCCAAGGGCCATGGAACCATGCCAACGCGGTGCTTTTGGCCGCGCCGGCGGCTGTCCTTGCCGCGATCCTCCAGGCCAATGACGTTACCACGAATCTCTCGAACCATGCCGCGAAGGGCGGTTGAGCTGATTACGCCGAGCCCGCCGGCCTGACGGCGTTCCGTCAGTCTTGCGCGCGGCTTCCTTGAGGAGCCGCAGTAGCCCGCGATGCATAATCGGGTTGCCGGCGGCGACCTCGCCTCGGGTCAGGACGGCATCAGCGCCGTCAAGATCGCTGACGACACCCCCCGCTTCACGCACGAGCAGCATGCCCGCAGCAACGTCCCAGGGCGAAAGGTCGCGCTGCCAGTAAGCGTCGAAGCGGCCGGCGGCGGTCCACGCGAGGTCAAGGGCAGCGGAGCCAAAACGGCGCAAGCTGGCAAAATGTGCCAGCGCGGCCGCGATCTCGCTACGGGCGAGCGCGAGATCGCTGCGGCCATATTGCGGCAGGCCGCAGGCGACCACCGCTTCCGATGGCCGCCGCCGGAGCGCGACGCGGATGCGGCGATCGCCGAGAAATGCGCCTCCACCGCGCTCTGCGACGAACATTTCTCCGCGAGCGGGATCATGGACCACCGCCGCGACGATGACCCCGCGGCGCTCCAGCGCGATCGACACTGCGAAATGCGCGATACCGTGCAGGAAATTGGTGGTGCCGTCGAGCGGATCGACAATCCAGCGATGGGTCTTGTCGGCGCCGGGATGCGCGCCACCCTCCTCGCCAAGGAAGCCGTAATCGGGTTGCGCCTTGCCAAGCTCGGTGCGGACGATCTCTTCCGCGCAGCGGTCGGCCGCGGTGACGAAATTGCGCGGGCCCTTCAGCGATACCGGCAAGCGATCGATCTCGACGAGATCGCGCTTGAGCTTATTGCCGGCGCGGCGCGCGGCTTTGATCATAACGTTGAGAATGGGGGAAGGAGGCATGGCTGCCTGCGCTAATGCGCGGACCGGCGCTGCGTCAAGTGCATCTGGGCCCGCCCGCATTCTTCGGCGCCGAGCATCCCTACCTGGAGCTCGACGGCATCGAGCTCAAGCGCAGCCGAGCCGGCGCAATGCGCCACATCGCCAGCACTGACTGATCGACCAGACGCCAGTTCGACATCGGGACGCCGACGGACCGGCAGATGAGAGAAGCCATCGCCGCTTCAGCCATTGCCCGACCCGGCTCAGCCCGAACGAAACGGGCGAACAACTGCAAGCGCCGCCTTGCTGAGTGCCTCGTCAATTGCGGTTCCCGCTCGGTGCTGGAAACGCGCGAGGACACTATTGCCGGATCCGTTCCGCAAGTCGCCGGGGATCGTCGAAACGAAGCGAAAATCCGATAGATCGATCTCTCCGACGTGACGCAGCTTGGTTCCCCCGTCCGAGACAAGCATGCAAGCGGTTTCCTTCCCCGGAAATTGCACAACAAGGGCGGCCTGAGCAGATGTCTTCGGTGCGCCAAACGGCCGCGCGACGGCGCAGCCGAGCACCGTCGCTGAAGGGTCAAGCTCCAGCCGCACGGCACCCTCGTCATAAAGGCGTTGCAGCAGGAAGCCCTCGTCGTCGCGCATCAACAGCATCGGCCCAGTTTCCGAAGTCGGATTCCAGAGACCGACGAGGCTCCCGTTATTATCCATCGCAACTCCGCGAAACCGGCTGCGAAACCCTCGGCGGAGCCAGTGGATACCGGTGCCATCGAGCTCAGCGAACCTTATTCTGCCACTGCCGACCTCTTGGACCGGTAGCACAACACATCCATCGCGCAGGCCGGCGAACCCAATTTTGTCCGTCCCAACCGACGTTCGCGTGATCCAGGTCACGCCGGCTTTGGATAACCGCCCAAGAAAGATCGAAGCGTCGCCAATGTTGCGCGCAAGAATGAGAGCGTCATGATCCCGATCGACAACGAAGATCGATTCCAGACCAGCCATATTCGGGCCCGGAAGGAGCTCGGCACCGGGCCAGTCGTACCCCGAGAATCTGGTCAGGATGGTCCGCCGAGCCGTGTCGTAACCGCTCCGCTCTTCGTTGTCCTGAAGATAAAAACGTAAATTCGCATCGGCCTTCGGCGGAAGAGGCGGTTCGCCGAGCTTTGGAACGGAGATGTTCTGCAACGGCCGACTGATACGATCTTCTTTCGGGATTGCGTAAAGAAGAGTCTCGAAGCGGTGATAAGTGTAACTTCTGATATAGAAATCATAATCAGAAAGCTCGTTCATCAGATATACAGGTATGTCCCAGAAATGGCTTAGCGCATGGTAGATGGAGACGGCGATCCGCGGTCGAAATAACTTGATCGAGTTGATCGCGCCGCGCAACGCGGCAAGCTCGCTGCCCTCGATATCGAACTTCAGATAGTCAATCCGTTCAATCTGGCCGTCTTCCACGAGCGTATCGATACGACGGGTATCGATCACGCACGTCGACCTGTCACCGTCGGGCGGAAGAATTTGATCTCTGACATCGTAATACATTCCATATGCAAACGTGTATTCTTTCGGCCCGTCCACATCGGAGACGGCAGCTTTGATGTCGGTTATTAAGTCGCGAAATTTCGTAATGGTACCCCGCGCCGAGAATAAATCACGGCCATCCGCTAGCGGGTCGAAAATTACGGGGTCGACATTGTAGATCCGACCACGTCCGCCCAGCATGATAATAAAGTTGGGCAACTCCCAGGCCGCGCCCACACCGCAATTGACGATGTGGTCGCCGGGGCGGAGCCGGACTATTTCGCAATATTGTTGATCTGCCGCGGCGTTTCTTACGGCAGCCTCGAACATATCCTCGGGTTTTCCGTAAATGACTCGAGCGTAAGCCTCAATGCTTCTACCGTCCGCCAGTCCCCGCAGGATCCGATGAATCAGCGGCGCGGCGTCTGCGACGATCGATTCGGAATGCCGGATATAATAGTCTTTCACCGAAAACAGCCGATTGTGAGCAACCTTCGCATTGCCCCAGTGAGCGAGATGCTCCCGGAATTCCGTCAGTTGCTTCTCGATCGGCGCATTTGCGTCAAACGGCCCAGGCAGTGATTGTAGAATCTCCCACCAACCGTAGGGATCGGGCGTGTGATGCAGCAAGACAACAATTCGATCCGGTGATACGCCTGCGGCCAGCAGCCGAGCGACTTCCTCCGGCCAAGATGACGTGACGACGAGCAACGACGAGGAAGCATCCACGCTGCGAAATTCGTCGGGTCTGACTACTCCAGCGATCTTGAAGCGACCGAGCTTTTCCAGCAGCGGCACGGCATCGGCTTCGCCAACAACAAAGTAAGTGCGATCACAGGGGAGGAAGTCCGGTGCAAATACATAATTGATCTTCGGCAGCGAAGTCACCCCGGGGGCCTTTCCAGTACATGAACTTGCCACTTATGTCCCCTGCTGCTGCGCCGCGCCATTGGCTTGAACACGGCCGATTGAACAGATTGCCTCGTTTAATTGTAAACTGACAGCTGCGCCTCTTTTGGCTGCTCGAATTCCAGAATGTCGCAAATCCGTTCCGGCAAGCCAAATGATATCCCCATGCGTTTTCTCCGGAGGAAGCGCGGGATCCGCACCGGGGCGGCTTCGTCGCCGAGCAATGCTGCCCACCGGCCAGGCCATATCGCCGCGTTCCACTGCGGCTAACCTCCCCGCTTGCCGGCGCCGACCGCGAACAGATAATGCGCCATCTTATGGAAGCCGGTGTGCACCACCTCGTCGTTCATGCTGAACATAAAGACGTTGTGAAAGAACTCCGACATCAGCGTTTTCAGCTCCGGCGCCGATTTGCAATTGACATGTCCCAATTTCGACTGCGTCGAGGCGTAGGCTTGGCTCTCCAACGACGGCACGCCGATGATGCCGGCGCCGTGCCGATCGAGGGGGACGAAGGCGTTGCGCAGGAACTGGCGCTCCTTGGCGGGCTCGATGTGCTCCAGGACGTCGAGGGAGTAAACCGCGTCGAACTCGCCCGGCACCGGACCGTCGAGCATATCGTGGACGAAAACGTCGAACTGCCACCGCGGCACCATGCGCTCTTTCACGTCTTCGACAAATACCGTGTCGAAATCTATCGCCGTGAGCCTGCCGACCTCGGCCTGCACGATGCGGGTGCCGAAGGCATCGCCACAGCCGATCTCGAGCACGTGGCTGCGCCCCGCCAGCATCTTGGCGACAAACTTGTAGCGCGACAGCCGGAACACGAGGTGTTTCGGATCTTCGTGCCAGCTTTCGTTGCTGCGCAAGCCGAAGCGCTCGAAGCCGCGTTCGCTCGCGGCTTCGACGCAGACCTGGTACTGCTCTTCCTTGGTCTTCAATGCGTCCATGACGTCAGTACTCTGCGATGTCGTTACTCTGCGGCGCCCGTATCCTAGGCCTCGTCGGAGCCGACCCGACGGGCTCGTTACACTTGGACATCGCCGTCCTTTCCGACCACCCGCGTCTGCGGGCAAAGGACAACGAAATGGCCACCTCGGTCGAGATAGTCTCTGTTACTTTCAATAATCTTCTGGGCGTGCACCCACGCCAGGATCACTGTATAATCAGGCTGGCGGGCCCGCAACTCGGCGGTCGGGACGACCGGGATGCCGTCGCCTGATTCGTACTTGCCGACCTTCTGCGGATGGTCGTCGACAATATAGTCGATCGCACCCGCCAGCCCGAGCTGCGCAATCAGCGTCGGTCCGCTGCGCGCCGCGCCATATCCGGCGATGCTCGCTCCTTCGCGCTTCCATTTTGCGACCAAGCTCACGCTGCGCTCGCGCAGGTCCTTCACCTTGCCGCCGAACGCGCGCATCGTCGCCAAATCGCCCAGCCGGCGTTTGGCTTCCAGGGCGAGCAAATCCGCCACCGAGGCCTCGACCGGTCGCTTGCCGCCCTTGATCTGGACGGTACCGATCAATGAGCCGTGCTGGATGCGGGCGCGTTCGGCGGCAATCAATTGCAGCCCGTGGCGGTCGAGAAACTGCACCATCGGTTTTACCGAATGGTGACTCATGTGCTCGTGGAAAATCGTCGCGATCAACACGCCGTCGATGATGTCGAGCAGATACTGCGCCTCGAAGAAGAACAAGCCGTCAGGCGCAAGCATCGTCCTCACGCTGTCAGCCATCGCGCCGAGATCGTCGGCATGGGCGAACACGTTGAAGGCGCAGATCACGTGCGCCGGCCCATGCTCGGCCCGGATGCGGCGCGCCAGATCAAGCGACATCAGGGCGGGAATGGTCGGCACTCCAGCCTCGATTGCGCGCTGCGCGACTTCTTTCGCCGGATCGATACCGAGCACTCTGAAGCCGACGTCCCTGAAAGGCTTGAGCAGAGAGCCGTCATTGCTGCCGATATCGATGACGAGGGCTCCCTGGGACGGTCTGCATTTCGCCAGAATGCGCTCGGCAATCTGCTGAAAATGCTCCGGCATACCTTTGGCGTTGCCCGAGTAGTAGGTGTACGATTCCCAAAGGTTCTTCGCATCGATCACATCGAGCTGCTGGACGTGTCCGCAGTCGGCGCACATGTACACATCGACGGGAAAACGCGGGGCCGCCAGCGCGGCGGCGCGGTCAGTCGTGTAATTCTCCGATAGCGGGATCGGTTCGAGCTTGACGACCAGTTCGAGTTTCGGGGAGTCGCACAATCGGCAGGTGCCGCGGTGGGAGACGGTAGCGGTCATCGCCAGTGTCCTGCGCCATCGAGGTCGGCAGCCAGGTCATCGACCAGCTGACTGAGCGGTTGCGGCTGGATCCCGGTAAGTCGGCTCGTCTTGGTCATGCCGATGCCGCTGAAGCGGGGTTTGAATGGAATATTGACGGCCTTGGCCACGGCCGTGGTCGGCTCGATCAATCGCGGATCGACCTTGAACCGGCGCGCCACGGCGTCGGCAAACTGCACATAGGTCACGTTCTCGGCTCCAGAGAGGTGAAGGTTTCCGGCAATGCGTTTCTCGCCGATTGTGGCGAGCGCCTGCCCGACAAAAGCCACCGACATCGGGGCGAAAATCAGATCGGAAAAGGGCTGCACCGCCTCGCCCCGCTCCCAGGCGGAAAGCCAAGCCGGCAGCGGCGAGACGCTCGCATTGATGATCTTGGTCAAGCGCACGACATTGAGCCGCAAGCTGGCTCCTAACCGCTCGGCGGCGGCGCGGATCGCCTTCTCGCCCTCGGCCTTCTGCCGCGCATAGGCGATGCCGGGCGCCTGCGGGTCGTCTTCCTGCGGCCACGGCCGCTCGCCGCCGAACACCGAGTTGGTGGAGATGAAGGTGACGAAAAGGCCCTGCTCGAGCAACGCGCCGACGGCCTGGGGGATCAGTTCGACGTTGATGATCCGCGCCCGCGGATCGTTCTCGCAGCGCTCGTAATTGGTCGCCGCGGCGATCACGAAGGCGTAGTCGATGCCGGCGGGAACGCGGAACGTATCGGCATTCTCAAAGTCGAAATAGAGACGCGAGGAATCGAGGGTTTCACGGCGGCGCGTGCTCGCAACCGCGCGGCGGCCGCGCCGAGACAGGGCGTGAACAACGCCGCCGCCGACCAGGCTGTCGCCGCCGATGACGAGATAGGTGGTCATTTCGTTGTCCCGCGAGCGAAATTGGTCGGCCCGCGGCCGCACAGAACCGTACCGGCAATCACGTTGTCAATCCGCCACAGGAGCTGACCATGAAGGCTCAGTGATCGACCAACGCGACGCGCAATTGGTCGCCAACCGGCGCCGCTCCAGTCATGCCGGGCCCCGGAAACGCTTCGCGTTCGGGCTGCAGCCTCGTTACCGACAGGAGTGCGCTGGAGCAATATTCAGGACACGATTTGGAAGGGCTTCTCAGCCGCCAATTATTTGCAGCCGTCAGCGCTGCAACGACCGGCCACAATAGCACTGCCGCCAACGTCAGCGGTGCCTGCAGCACCGAGGAAGGCATTAGATATTGCACCATACGGATTTCGATCCGACGAAGCTTGCGCCTGACGCGCCCGCCGACAAACCTCGCGACAACGCGGCTACCGATCCAATTGAAAGCCAGCACTTCATTGACGTACTGCGCGAGCTCCAAGGAAAAATTGCTGCCGTCGAGCTCGCCGTGTCGGTGCTCGATATAGATCGAGATCGTCCCGTCAGGCCTGGCAAGGCGCATCGCCGCATTGAGTTTTTCGCGCGTGCTGCGCACGTTCGCGCGATACACATGGATCAGAATATTGTCGTAGAGTTGTTCGGCGTTGGCCGCTCGCTGCCGCTGTGCCGCTTCTCCAACCGCCGAGAGAGGCCTGTCGATCCACACATCGAGCGGCACAAGAGTGCTTAATGCGCGCGGCAGCGGGCTTGCGGCATCGCAAATGAGGAGCTTGCGGCTGGGCGGATGCGATCGGGCCGCGGCGACCCAGTTCAGGACCAGACGCGAATCGAGCCACAGATAGTTCCAGATCGGCACGTTCGGCAGGGCACCAGCCAGGCGGCGAACCCGGCCAAGCAGCGCAACGTAGATACGGCTCTTTTGGTGCGCGAGCTCCGGCGGAAACTCGTGCGGACTTCCGTCTTCACCGTATTTCCGCACCGCCCAGGCCTGCACGCCCGAGACCCAATAAAAGTGCGCGATATGGGTCCACGGCCGCCGTCTCATATTTCGCCGGACCGCAGCCATAAAGGCTGCCGCTTCGGCGCGGATGTCTGCGAGTGCCGCCGGCAGATCGTCGGCGTGAATGACGATATCCTTCTCGGCGAAGCGGCGATGTTCGCGCGTGGTCCATCTCGACAGTCCGTTTGCAATCTGCCGCGGCGAGGATGTCCCGCAGCGCAGCATGAAATTCTCCTGCGCTTCGGCTTGAAGCTCGAGCATGAAAAATTGGTCCGAGTCGTCGAGCACCGTGATGCGATCCGACGGCACGAGTTCCGGCACGAAGCCGTAATCGCAGTAGGAATTAACGCCCTGCATCGGAACTTCCGGCCTGATAGCGAGCATGAACATGAGATGATAGCGGCCGAGGAGTGTGTTCTTGTCCACCTGCCAATAGATCTGGTTGTGCGTCGCGCAGGTGACGAATTCCTGGGTGATCGTCTTGCCAATGACGGTCGGATGCAGATTGTCGAACGCCAGTTTGACCATATCGCGCGGCGCCATCGCCAGCGTTCCACCCGCCTTCTCCGCCGCGGCCAACAGCACCGGCAGAACAGCTTCCGAGCAGGCGCGCAGCGACGGCGCCATCACGCATCTGTGGCCCTCCCGCAGCTTGCCGACCAGCGTGCGCAGCGAACCGTCGGCCAGAACGAAATCCGAGTTCATGAAGACGAAATGGGTGCTCGTCTGCAGCGGCCCGCTGTCGCGAATGCCGCGGGCATAGGCAAGGGTCAAAGTCACTCCATAGACGCCGGTCGTAATGAGATCATCGATGATAATGAACCGGACCGGGCAAAGCGCCTTCAACCGCCGGAAGATCGGCTCGCGGTCGAATGTGGCCACGCTGTCGCTCGAACGTCATGATGAGAATTTCGAGATCTGTTTCCCGTGCGACGGCAGGAAGGTTGCCCTCGGCGAGATAGGACGGCAGCGAAATGCGGGCGAATTCCTCGATGTAGCGCGCGCCCCAAATGACGGTAAGGAATTTGACCCTGAGCCTGTCACCCATACTCAACGATCTCGGCTTTGTCCGCGATCAGGTCGCTTGCGGAGCTTGGTCAATACAGCCTTGTGCCGCCGGGCAACGGCCGTGCCGCCTGGGACCCGATCCCGGAGGATATCAATGCGCTCACCTGCCCTGAACTGCGACATCAGAGCAGCGCCCCGCGTCGCCGGCCACAGCCACGTTGCGAACGAATGTCTCCATACCGGGCCGGCCGTGTCAGTTCAAGACCTCGCCGTCCGGGCGCTCGCAAGGAGCGGTCGCCATCTAGGATGAGCCTTTGCCCAGTTCAAAACCTGATATTTTCTACCCGGCTTGCTCGGTTTCGCCCGCTGCGCTAACTACGGCAGCTTCTGAAGGACAGTGAAAAACATTGTCGGGCGGCGGAAATCAACAAGGCGATCCGGGAGCCGTCGCCATGGAGTGAAGGGAGCGCAGTTGTGCCGCTGGACCTTACGCGGACGCGTTTGCGGACAATCTCGCCCGAGGTTATTTATTCCGATGGCGGTTTTCTGGCTGCGGACGGATCGACACTGGCGCTGCTGAAGGAGCGGGCCTTGCGGGCGCCGCGGCGACGATGCCGGCTCTGCTTCCATGCGGGTCCGGAGGACGCGCAGCAGGAAATGCTGATCGTGATGCACCGCTCTTCCTACGTGCGTCCGCACCGGCACATCGGCAAAGTGGAGACACTGACCGTCGTCGAAGGTGAATGCAACGCGATCTTGTTCGACCCTGCCGGCAGGGCGACCGAACTCCTCGCTATGTCATCGGCCCGCGACGGCGGCAGCTTTTTTTATCGGATGCCCGCCGGTATTTTCCACACGCTGCTGTTCCAGTCGGAATGGCTCGTGTTTCTGGAAACCACCATCGGGCCGTTCGATCGCGCCGCAACCGAAGTCGCAGCCTGGGCGCCGCCGGAGACGGATGCGCCGGCAGGCCATGCATATTTGTCGGCGTTGACGCTGCCGGCAGGATGATCGGTGCGCTGCAGGGCGAGGGGCTGAGATTCAATGAAGCCGCAAATGAGCACTGGCGCCGCCGCGCGGGCGCTACCGACTGAGCGGCGCCTTCCGGGTGTATTGGAGGACACAAATGGTGTGCCTGGTCTGCGGCTCGCCGGCCGTTGTGGAACAACTGGACGTCGGACGCCACCCTGTTTCCTCCTTTTTTCTGCTCACCCGGGATGCACCCGAACGAGATTTCCGGCTCGCGCTTGGCCAATGTAAGCAGTGCGGAACGATCCAAAGCACGCAACTCGTCCCGGCCGACGCGCTGGTGGCGCCTTATGACTGGCTATTCGCGCGCGAGCCCGAGGAACACCTCGACGAGGTGGTCGATCAGATCATGACGCTGCCGGGTTTCGGAGCCGAGAGCGTTGTTGCCGGTTTGACCTCCAAGGACGATTCGACCGTCGAGCGTTTCGCTCGCCGCGGCATTCGCCGCACTTGGCGGCTGAAGCTCGACGAAGACCTCAATGTGAAGGACCCGGCCGCAAACATCGAGACCGTGCAGAAGCTGACGACGCCGCAACGCATGGCCGCGGTCGCGGCGCGGCGCGGCGCGGCCGACCTGCTCATTGTGCGCCATATTATGGAGCATGCCGAGGATCTGCACGCCTTCATCGGAGGACTGGCGGCGCTGCTGAAACCGGGCGGCATTCTGATGCTGGAAGTGCCCGACTGCACCGCAAACCTCAGGCTCGCCGACTATTGCATGATCTGGGAGGAGCATTCGCTGTATCTCACTCCCGAGACCTTCGCTCCACTTTCGGGCATCGGCGGCTTTGCCACGATCCGCACCGACATACATCCCCGTCCATTCGAAAACTCGCTGGTCCAGCTCGCGCGCAAGACCGGCGCGGCGGGTCCGGTCCGAATCTCCGCCGAGGCGCGCGCCCAGATCGGATTGCTGGACCGCTACGCCGAAGCCTATCAGCCGGCGCGCCGCGCAATGCGTGCGAAGCTTGAAAATGTGCGCGCGACGAAGGGCCCGATCGCCCTGTTCGGCGCTGGTCACCTTGCCTGCGCATTTGCGAATTTCCTTGGCGTAGCCGATCTGATCGAGTTCGTTGCCGATGACACCCCGCAGAAGCAGGGCAAATTCCTCCCCGGCGCCCGCCTGCCGATTCTGCCTTCCGCGGCGCTGGTGGAGCGCGGCATCGCGCTGTGCCTGCTCGCGCTTTCGATCAACAACGAGGAAAACGTGATTCGGCGCAACCAGTCCTTTGTGGAAGCGGGCGGCACATTCCGATCTATCTTCCGCGCCAGCTCCCGTTCGGTATTCGCCGAGGCCGCCTAAGGCGCCGGTCGCGCTGCCGGAAAACGCCCTCTCGACGTACAGTCAAGGGCCGCCCTGTCTTTACTCCGCGACCGGCATGGGGTTAAGCACAATGGATAAGGAATTCGCGCGCGAGCTGCCGAGCCGAAAAGGACGGTCATGGTGACTCTCCAGACGTGCGACACGATGCGCCTCTCGGCCGTCATACCGAATTACAATCACGGTCGGCTGATCGCGGAGTGCGTGCGCGCGCTCGCCGCGCAGGCGCCGGCGCCCGACGAGATCATCGTGGTCGACGACGCTTCCACCGACGACAGTCTCGCGGTGCTGGACCGGCTGCGCGCCGAATTCCCCATGCTTCGCGTGGTCGGCCTGGAAACGAACAAGGGTGCGATCTTCGCCCTTAATCGCGGATTGGCGGAGGCACGCGGAACATATGTCTATTTCGGCGCTGCCGATGACCTGACGCGACCTGGCCTGTTTGCAAGCACGATCGAGGCGATCGAGTGTTGTCCGGCCGCCGCGTTCGCCTCCTGCGAAGGGATCGTCGTTGACGTCGAGACCGGCAGGAGCGCTTACCGGCCGCCGGTGCGTCCGTCTCATCATGCCAAATTTTTCGCGCCCGAAGACGTGGCGCGCACGCTGGCGCGCATCGACAACTGGATGCTCACCGGCGCGGCCGTGATCCGCCGGCAGTTAATCGCCGACGCCGGCGGTTTCGATGCTGCGCTCGGGGCATTTGCCGACGGCTATGCGCTACGTCGGCTGGCCTTGATCAACGGCTGCTGCTTTGTCCCCCACATCGGACTCGTTTGGCGCGTGAGTTCACGCGGCCTTTCAAGGACGCAGGCCACCGATCCTGCCGGAACCATGACGACCTTGGCGCTGGCGCTCGAGCGCATGCGCGCCGACCCGGCCTTTCCCTCCTGGTATCTGCCGAGGTTTGAACGGCGCTGGCGTTTTGCCGTCAGCCGTATCGCGGCCCAGGCCCGGCCGATGAACCGGACCATACTGAAGCAGGTTGGCGCGCGCGGTCCGATCGGACGCGCCGTCCTTTCCGGCGCGGCGGCGCTCGGCGGCCCGCTCGGCCAGGTTGCCGCACTCGGCTGGCTGACCGTGCAAGAGCGGCCGACGTCGTTGCCCGGTCTGCTGCTTACAAATCTTTCGCGGCTGCGGCAGAAGCTTTCATCAGCCGCCCGTCGACGCAGCGGCAAAGTGCCGATCAAACGGGGCAGACTGGTTTCGTCGTGAGCGGCTACGATCAGTGCGTAACGTGAGTCAAGACCTTTCAAACCATTATGCAGGCTGTCAATCCATCAGCGCGCCGGTGAAGATGAGGCCGGCCCATCGGCAACCGCATCATCTGACCTGCCGCACAATCTTCATGAGGTTAGGCAACAAATCCGCGGCCGATTTGACGGCAGTCGGGCGATTCGGCACCGGCGAGGAATCGAGCTGGGCCAGAGCGATCTTCAGCCGGCTAATATCGGCAATGTCGGCTGAGCGGCAGCCCGGGGTGAAGGTGCCGAACTCGTCGGTGATCTCGGCATCGATGCGCCCTTTGAAGATGACGCCGAGCATTGCCAGGTCGGCGCGCACCAGCCGGGCGGCGGGGTCGGAGATGCGCAGGCAATGCGAATATTGCAGCGGCAACAGCACGAGCGAGGTGCCGTCGCTTACTCCCTGCACGCGCGCCGCACCGCGCTCGAACGACAGCCGCATCTCCGTCAGCGGCACCAGCTTTTCGTTCACCTCCTCGGTGACGACGGCATCGCTGCGGAAATCGAAATCTGGCGACGCCATTTTTGCCAGCATCTCTGGCGCCGTGTCGAGCTTGGTGAGAACGGTCGGGCTGTAATCGCCGGTATTAGGGGCCGGCAGTTCATAGACATGCCAGTTTCCGGGTCTCCACCAGATCGGGAACTGCACCTCGTCGGGCCTTACCGTTCCCGACGGCAGTATGGCAGAGATATTCAGCGGACCTCCCGACACGATGAACCGTGCCCCCAGCGCTTGGGTCACCTTCACGTACGAATTTAGCCAGCCAAGCCTGTTCAAAAAATACAACGGGAGCCGATTGGCAGTTCTTTGATTGTCGCCCCTCGCCAGCAAGTCGTGCAGCATGACGTACAATTGCTCGGTTGTGAGTTCGGAATACTCGTCGAGAGTAGGAACGAAGGCCCGCCACAGAGAATCATCTGTGAACTCTCCAACGTAGCTAAGCTCCGTTGTTGCCACCGAGCCACGAAAATGCGGGTCATGAAGCAGGCTCAGCCGCGGCGCCAGAAAATTCGCCATATCTTGCGGGCCCGATGGCTCCACGTGTACGTGGAGATCATCCGCCTTGATCCGCATGTAGGTAAGATAGCCAGGGACCAAGCTGATGCAGAGCAGCGATCCCAGTATCCGTCCGGCCGAGAGGCTTGCAGGGCTGAATGCAATCCGTCCCTGCCACAGCTTCGACACTCTGAGCGCGATCGCCCAGAGCCCTGCGCCATAGCCCATGCCGGCGCCAAGGACCTGCCACGGGATAAACGCCATCTGGTAATAAAGCGGCAGCGGAATTATCCAGCGCACGTTCGCCAACAGGAAGACGGCGGTGATTATGACGTCAACTGCGAGGGTAATCGCGGCGACGATGGGGAGCAGTCTTGCCCGCCCGCGGCAGAGCGCAAGCCCCAGCACCCAGCCGATCATCATAAAAGCATAGATATATTTGACCCCCGCGTACTCGAACACCGACGACGCATACAGCGGGACTTGCCAATAGGTGTTCAACGCCGACTCGACGTAGCGAGACGTATCAAGCGACATCAATAGCAAGAATCTTCCGGGGCCAGTCGCATAGACGATGGCGAGAGCCAAAAGCAGACTAAACCAACGGGCGGCGGTGGCCGGCCGCAAGCCGCGTTCGCAGGCGACGACTGCCAGCGGTATCGGGGCAATCGCAAGTATCAGCAGCGCCCAGAGCGGATCCAACACGATACCGTAGATGACGATTGCAGCGATGGCGATGCCGTTGCTGAGGATCGTCGAGACACGAAAATTGTCGATCCGCAACAGCAAACCGGCGACCACGAACGAAAGGGCGATGATGATTGAGATCCACGGCCGCAGTGCAAAGTTTGCTGGCCAACCATAGCGAGAATAGAACGGATCGAAAGCAACGAATGCCAACTGCGCAATGACGATGCTGCGCAGTAAAGGCACACCGGCCGAGCGCAACACCAGATACCAGGAGCCGGCGTAGATGAGGTAGCAGATGGCCCCGGTCCAGATCTTTGCCTGGTCCGCCGGCAGGAAGCTGAATGGAAGCAACGCCGGATTGATCCAGACGTTGATCGGTATGCCGACATTCCAATCGCCTGCCAGGGGGTTGTTCGCGATCGTCGCACCCCACTGCGCAAATCGCAGATAGGTCTCGATCAATGTCAGGTGCTGCTTGCCGTCGCCGCCGACGAAATGGCTGCCGAGATGCTGCCAGAGCAGAAACAGCGGGATGAGTGCTGCCGTCAGCCCCAGAACCAACCAGACCGGTTCGGATTTCAACAGGCGCGCTGCCGTCGGGGAGAGTGCAAGAGTTGACGTCGTCACGATGGAGCCGCCGAGGCGTGTCATTTGATCTCGCGCAGAATCTTCATGACGTTGGGCAGAAAATCGTGGACCGATTTGACAGCGGTCGGGCGACCCCACGTGGGCGGGGAATCGAGCGGGGCCAGGGCGATCTTCAGCCGGCTAATATCGGCAATGTCGGCTGAGCGGCAGCCCGGGGTGAAGGTGCCGAACTCGTCGGTGATCTCGGCATCGATGCGCCCTTTGAAGATGACGCCGAGCATCGCCAGGTCGGCGCGCACCAGCCGGGCGGCGGGGTCGGAGATGCGCAGGCAATGCGAATATTGCAGCGGCAACAGCACGAGCGACGTGCCCTCGCTCACTCCCTGCACGCGCGCCGCGCCGCGCTCGAACGAGAGCCGCATCCCCTTCAGCGGCACCAGCTTTTCGTTCACCTCCTCGGTGACGACGGCATCGCTGCGGAAATCGAAATCCGGCGACGCCATTTTCGCCACCATCTCAGGCGCCGTGCCGAGCTTGGTGAGAACGGTCGGGCTGTAATCGCCGGTATTAGGGGCCGGCAGCTCATAGACATGCCAGTTTCCCGGCTGCCGGCCGATCGGGAACTGCACCTCCTTGAGGCTCGCCGTTCCCGGCGGGAACGCAGAGGAAAAATCCAGCGGCGTTGGCGACACGATGAACATTGCCCCCAGCGCTTGGGTCACCTTCACGTACGACTTCAACCAGCCGGGCTTGGCCGACGGATACAGCGGGTAGTGATTCGCAGTAGGCCAGTTATCGCCCTTCACGAGCAGATCATGCAGCATGACGTACAATTGCTCGGTCACAAACTCGGAATTTTCGTCGACAGTGGGAACAAAGGCGCGCCACAGCGAATCGGCCGTGAGCTCTGCGATATAATCCATCTGCGTAGTTACCGCGGAGCCGCGGAATTGCGGGTCGTCGAGCAGGCTGAGCCGCTTTGCCAAAAAGGCCGTCATGTCCTGCGGACCCCAAGGCTCCACGATCACAGCGAGATTATCCGCCTTGATCCGCAAGTGGGTAAGATAGCCAGGGACCAGGCTGATACACAGCAGCGATCCCAGTATCCGTCCGGCCGAGAGCATTGCCGGGGTGGATGTCAAAAGTCCCTGCCACAGCTTCGACACTCTGAGCGCGATCGCCCAGAGCCCTGCGCCATAGCCGACGCCGGCGCCAAGGACCTGCCACGGGATAAACGTCATCTGGTAATAAAGCGGCAGCGGAATTATCCAGCGCACGTTTGCCAACAGGAAGACGGCGGTGAATATGACGTCAACTGCGAAGGTAATCGCGGCGACGATGGGGAGCAGTCTTGCCCGCCCGCGACAGAGCGCAAGCCCCAGCACCCAGCCGATCATCATAAAAGCATAGATATATTCGACCCCCAGGTACTGGAACACCGACGACGCATACAGCGGAACCTGCGAATAGGTGTTCAACGCCGTCTCGACGTAGCGAGACGTATCAAGCGACATCAATAGCAAGAATCTTCCGGGGCCGCTCGCATAGACGATGGCGAGAGCCAAAAGCAGCGCAAGCCAACGGGCGGCGGTGGCCGGCCGCAAGCCGCGTTCGCAGGCGACGACTGCCAGCGGTATCGGGGCAATCGCAAGTATCAGCAGCGCCCAGAGCGGATCCAACACGATACCGTAGATGACGATCACTGCGATGGCGATGGAGTTGGTAAGCACTCTCGAGACACGAAAATTGTCGATCCGCAGCAGCAAACTGGCAACCACGAACGAAAGAGCGATGATGATTGAGATCCACGGCCGCAGCGCAAAGTTGGGCGGCAAGCCGTAGAGATAATAGAACGGATCGAAAGCAACGAATGCCAACTGCGCAATGACGATGCTGCGCAGTAAAGGCGCGCCGGCCGAGCGCAGCACCAGATACCAGGAGCCTGCGTAGATGAGGTAGCAGATGGCTCCGGTCCAGATCTTTGCCTGGTCCGCCGGCAGGAAGCTGAATGGAAGCAACGCCGGATTGATCCAGACGTTGATCGGTATGCCGACATTCCAGTCGCCTGCCAGGGGGTCATTCGCGATCGTTGCACCCCACTGGGCAAATCGCAGATAGGTCTCGATCAATGTCAGGTGCTGCTTGCCGTCGCCGCCGGCAAAATGGCTGCCGAGATGCTGCCAGAGCAGAAACAGCGGGATGAAAGCTGCCGCCAGCCCGACGACAAGCCACAGCGAATCCGACCCGGATTGGCGCGCCGCTGTCGGGGAGAGTGCCGGAGTGGACGTCGCCATCGGCGTTCCTTATCCGTCGTGTGCCGACGTCAACAGATCAGACTGCCGGCCTGCTGTAATGTCTCGGCTCTCGCTCGTGACGCCTATCACTGTCGAGTCTCGGCCCGTTGCACCGTGTTTGCCGCTTTATGCCGATGGGCGCAATCGACGAGCCGACGGCGTTTGCCCTCGGCGCCACGCGCGCTGCAGTAATCGGGTAGCCTTGGCAGCAACCGGGTAGGTCTTGGCAGGCTTGCAGGTAACCCTGGAAAATGCAATCGAGCGCGCTAGAGACACCAGATAGTTGCTCCTGGAATCTCCGTGAAATGGACTTTCATTCCGCCGCTTCCGCCCCGCCGCCGTCATAGGAACGGCGCACCTCGCCGGGAATGTCGCCGACGGAGGTGCTGGTCTCAAGACAGGCATTGAACGGCGCATTCTGCTTCTTGCGGTAGATGATGGTGAGCGCGCAGTTCGGAATGTCGATCCGATCCTTGCCGGCCCAAGTCTCAAGCTTTGGAAAGTACGTCTTGTAGGAGCGAACGGAAGTCAGCAGATCGTCATGATTCGCCGGACCTTCGTACCAGAGATCGACGATGTCATAGCCATTATATCCTGCCAGATCGAAGAACAGCCGGCCGGTGTACACGAAATAGGCATGATCGGTGTAGCCGGCGACCGGCAGCTGATGAAGAATGTGGCCGCCGACCTTGGCAGCGTCGTGGATCACCTCGAAGCTGTTATATTGGTTCAGCACATGCTCGGTGGTGCCGCAATTGATGACGAGATCGAACGCCGCGCGATGCTCTTTTGGCAATTTATGCCTGTTCAGGTCGAAAATCTTGGTCTTGTAGCCGGAGGCAATGTCGAAAGACAGATACTCCATGCCGCAATAGTCGAGCAGTTCGCCGGCAAACGATTTGTTGGCGCCCCCGGTCACGGCATCATAGGCCGACCCCTCGGCGAGCCGCCGGGCAAAGACTCCTGTTTCGGCGGCGGGGCCCGCCGGCCGGTAATTCGAGACGAAGGACAAGACCTGCTCGACTTGTGCGCCGTACAGGTTCGAGCTGCCGATATCAAGGATCCTGGTTCCCTTCTGCAGCAGCCCGCGGCCGCGAAGCTGCTCCAGCAAGCCAAACGATATGCCCATGTGTTCTGTTCTCCTTCGGAAACGCGCAATCCGTAGCGGGACGGTTCGATCGCCGAGCAATGTTGCCTGTCGGCCAGGCAATACCGCTGCACTCCCCTGCGGCTAACCTTCCCGCTTGCCGGCGGCGATGGCAAGCGGGCAGTGCGCCATCTTGTGGAAGCCGTTATGCGTCGCCTCATCGTTCAGGCTGAACATGAAGACATTATGGAAGAGCGGCGGCATCACCATGCATTCAGCCGAATTTCACATTGACACGGGATCGGGTGACGCGCCACTCGCACAACGCCCAGCGGGTGCCCGTCACTCGCGGCACCCGGCCCGGCGCTGCGTGCCTCTCGGTAAAATTGAGAAAATCCATAGTAGAGGACGAGCCGGTGCGCAAATGAGGCCTGGAGTTTCGCCTCCGCCAAACGGTGGTGGGGTTTGGGCAACATCGCCTTCAATCAGGAAATTGCGCCGCACCGATCTTGCGGTCTTCATCGGCGCTGTCGCGCACCTTGCGGCGTCAGCCCTCCAGCCGCGTGCTGCGATGCTCCTGATCTCGACAGCAAAGCCTCGATCGCGTAGGAAAGCGCCGTTGACGGCGTGGGTTTGTTCTCCCGGCGCCGTAGCGGAGGCCCGATCGAGCACGGGCAAGCGTACGCGCTGCGACAGGACGACGAGAGATAGGCCGCCATGAGCCATAGGTCCTCGCCGGCGGTCGCCGCCCGCCCCTTCGGCGCGAGCGAACGTCAAGCCGGCGCCACTGGCCGGTACAGCAATGCGGGGAAGGGGGGTTTCAACCCGGGGGTTAAGATTGCATAATCCAATCCGGCTGCAATCCGCAGGGTGCTCCTTGCAACGAATTCACCAGGCCAACCTGACGAATTCCACTCCCGAGTAAACACAAAGGCTTGCACCGTGATGTTATTTCGCCGCGTGCGGGAATTCGTTAAGGCCCAGTCGCAAGGACTTTCGGCATTTGTGCCAGGCCTTGCTCGAATTCCGAGAGTTGTACGAGGTGCGAAAAGCGTCCCTGTTCAGCCGGCAGTTGCAAGCGCGATCGCGTCATCGCTTGGCTAATGCTGGCGGAGCTGTTGACGCCGCGAACGTGGTTGGTTCGCCAAGATCGTCGCATTTCGGGGCCAGCGACGGTTTGTTCCCAGACTACGCTCATGGCACTTTGGTGGCCGAGCAATTCCGCGATCTGATCTTGCGTAAGGGCGCCGTGATGCTCCGGGGTGCCGCCGATCCTTACCTGCTGGACAGGATACACCAAAAGCTCAATGATCTATACGCGGAATCTGCGAACATAGACCGGTCGGCGCTTGATCGTATCGGCGCGAGCGAAGATCGAGCTGACGCGTACCGGCGCATTAAGCTCAGCCATGTCTACGACCAGACGTTTAAGCCTGCTGCCGGCTTTTCTTATTACGAGATAGTTCGGAGCAATGGACTGTGGGAACTTGCCGAACGCGCGTTTCCTGAGTCGCAACCTCAGGAATCAATTATGACTAATTGTCGTCGGGTCACCGCCGGCGAAGTGAAGGAATTTTTTGACAAGCCGCTGCAATTTCATGTCGATGCTCAATACTTTGGGCCTGACAGACTGAGTATAAATTTTTGGACGCCGCTGATGGCTTGCGGTCGGCTCGCCCCGGGTCTGAAGGTTGTCCTGCTCGGCGTGGAGGAAACGAAGGCATACTTGGAGTTCAGCGAGCGCGGGTATGAGCCGGCGGAGGACGATATTCATTTCATGTCAAACTTCCACTGTGCCAAGATGCAACATTCAAATCTGGAAAAAAACGATCTCCTGCGATTCATTTGGACGCCCGAGTTTGAAAAAGGCGACATCCTTGCATTCAGTAATTTTACCATGCACGGAACGCATTATGCGCCGGAAATGAAGGAGGCGCGCAGCAGCGTTGAAGTGCGCGTGGACCTGCTGGGAGCGCGGTACACGCGTCAGGCAAGCCCCAACGGCTTCGAAAGCCTCCCCGCGGCCGCAACCGCGGTCGGAGAGACCCAACAGGGTCAAAGGCGCGCAAAGGGCGCCGGTTTCGCCGCCGCCGGAGGAAGCTGACGGCTGGATGACGGGCGTCCTTTCGCAGTCGATCCGCAGCCGATCGTGAAATGGCCGCCAGCAACGCGCAACATCCCGATTTGACTGAAACCGCTTGCGCCGTGCCAACGACGGCGATGTTTCGCGCAGTGAAGTATCCAGTGCGCCGAAGTGCGGTGCCAGGGAAAGGAGGCTTCCGGGGTTGCGGGGGACCGCCTGATCCAGCATAAGTAAGGCACGGCGGCGCGAGCGCCGCGAGAGGGGACCAGTCGGCGCTGCGGCGAAGAGAGACAGCACTCCATGAGCGATAGTGCCGCGCAGACCCTTGTCGTCCGCCGTTTTGGCGACAGCGAACGCAAGAGCGAGGCAGCGATACGCGACCTTATCGGCGGGTTGCGCGAGTGGAACCTGTGGTCGGCACTGGCCTGGCTCGATGTCAAACAGCGCTATCGGCGCGCGGTGCTAGGACCGTTCTGGATCACGATCGGCATGTCCGTGCTGGTGGTCGCATTGGGAATCATCTATGCGGGCATGTTCAGGATAGAGATTCGCGAGTTCCTGCCCTATATCGCGGCTGGGTTCATCTTCTGGGCGCTGTTTTCAAGCACGATCACGGAGGCGACGGCAGCCTTCACCATGTCGGAAGGCCTGATCAAGCAGGGCGGCATCCCGCTGTCGCTCCATGTCTACCGTACCGTCTATCGCAATGTGATCATCGGCGCGCACAACTTCGCCGTCATGCTGTTGATCTACATCTGGCAGCCGGACTTGCTGTCGTGGAAGCAATTGCTGGTCATTCCGGGTCTTGCGCTCGTGATCGTGAACCTGACCTGGATTTCGCTTCTGGTCGGCGTGCTGTGCACGCGCTATCGCGATCTGCCGCCGGTCGTGGTTAGCCTGCTGCAGATCGCATTTTTCGTATCGCCGATCATGTTCAAACCCACCTCGCTGCCGCCGCAACTGCTGTTCATCATCAGCATCAATCCGATCTTCTATTTCGTCGACGTGGTGCGGGCACCGTTGCTTGGGCAGTTGCCGTCGCCGCAATGCTACCCGGTGCTGGCAGGCTGCGCGATTGTCGGCGCGATGGTAACGTTCAAGCTCTTTCAGATAGCGCGGTCACGCGTGCCATACTGGGTCTGAGCCGTGAAAAACTCACCATGGATCGCGGAAGCGCAATGTCGGTGAAAAACTCAAGAAGCCATGCGGCGCAACCGGTCGCCGTCAAGTTCGATCGGGTTACCATGGAGTTCCCGATCTATTCGGCCCGTGCGCGTTCGCTGAAACGGTCGATGCTGCAATTCACCACCGGCGGCCGGATCGGGCTCGACGCTCGGGACCGGGCCGTCGTGCGCGCGCTCAACAACGTTTCGCTGAGTGCCCAGCATGGCGAGCGCATCGGCATCGTCGGCCACAACGGCGCCGGCAAGTCCACGGTACTGAGGGCGATCGCCGGAGTTTACGAACCCTCCCAGGGCAGCATCTCGGTTTGCGGACGCGTCAGACTCGCTGATCGACCTCACGCTTGGCATGGACACGGAGGCGACTGGCTACGAGAATATCCGCATCCGCAGCCTGTTGCTCGGCCTCACATCCGCGCAAATCGCCGAATACACCAACGAGATCGCCCGCGCGACCGAACTCGGCGAGTTTCTGGAAATGCCGATCCGGACTTATTCGACCGGCATGCTGCTGCGGCTGGCCTTCGCCATCTCCACCTCGGTGTCGCCGGACATCCTCTTGATGGACGAATGGATGGGGGTCGGCGACGCCTCTTTCCTCAAAAAGGCGCACAGCCGCCTCATTGATCTTGTCGGGCGTTCCGGCATCCTCTTTCTCGCCTCGCATTCGGTGCCGATGATCAAGGACAACTGCACCCGTGTAATCTGGTTCGACAAAGGCGACATGCGGGCGGACGGAGCCCCGGAACACGTATTGCGCGAATATCTGACCTGGGCCGGCGCCGAAGCCGACGAACTGGCAGGTCTCGGAAGTCCAGCGCCGGCGGGGGGTCCTGCGCTAATAAATGGCAGCCATGAGCTTTCGAATCCTGCTGGCGCTTGATCTGGAAAACGGAACGGATCGGCTGTTGGCAGAAGCGCGCCGCTATGCGCGAGCGCTCGATGCGAGTGTCGATGTCGTCCACATCGCGGCCCCTGATCCCGACATTGCCGGCGACCGGCGAGCATTGAAGGAAAGGACCGCGCTCGATTCGGGCCGTGAAGCCAAAGCCCGACATTTGCGCAGCGAGCACCAGCAGGTCCAGGCTTTTGGCGCAGCCCTGCGCCAAGCCGGAGTGAGAGTCGACAACATACTGGCGATCCAGGGGACGTTTCCGGAAGCGCTGTTCGAGCAGGTCGACAGATCGAAATGCGATTTACTCATCCTCGGTTCCCACCGGCACGGCGCCTTGCACCGGTTCTGGTATGGCGATGCCGCCGCTAGCGCGGTCAAGCAGATGCCCTGCGCGCTGCTCGTCGTGCCGATCTGATCGACTCGACTGTCGAGGCTCGCGCGGCCGGGACGATTGCTGCCGGGCTACAGGCTTCCGACGTCCGGCGGTCGCTGATGCCCGGCTAGCGCCGTGATCAACGGCGCGCGGCGTTTGTGGCGGTGGGGCTAACCTTGCCCGTGGGTGAGCGTACGGCCTCCGCGCCATCCGCCCAACAGCCGCTTCAGCCGTCGGCCGGCCACGGCCGGGACGCGGCGGACCCAGGCCCGGGTCAAATGATTGAAGCTCACACCGTCAAGGCTCAATGCGCCGCCATACGCGACCGTGCTGCCCTTCGGCAGCGTCACCGTGTCGCTGGCGCCGATTTCGCGAAAGGCCGGATCCACGGACAACGAAGTGCTGATCTCCATGGGAACCATGAACGGCGCGGGACTCGTGCGTCGCATGATCATTTCGATGCCGATATCGGTGATCGTCTCCTCGCTATAGCCCATGGCGACAACGTCGGCGGGGACCGGCTGGCGTGCCCCCATGATCACCTCCTTGACCAGGACTTCGTAGTCGTTGGCGCTGACGAGGGCCCGGAAAAACAGCGGATCGTAACGGAACAACGCGTGATCGAAGAATCCAGCCATCGGCAGGTCGTGATACATGAACCCGCCGGGTTTGCTCAGCTCATGAATGGTCTGGAACGCACGGAGCTGATTAAAGACATGCTCGGTTGTACCGAAATTGGTGACGAGATCGAATTGCCCGGCGAGCCGCGGGCCGGGTGCATGGATGTTCAGATCGAACAGGATCGTGTTGGTGGCGTGAAAAATGTCAAGCGCGGTATAGCGAAAACCCGCAAGCATCAACAGATCGCCGAGGAAGCCGCCGCGCGCGATTTTTCGGAGCTGCTCGTCCGCGACGTCCTGCGGCCGCCTCGCCTTCGCGCTGCGCTCGGCGTAGAAAGTCAGGAAGGAGCGAGCGCCCTCTTCGGCGGAATCACCGAACAGCTGGGTGGCGCCCAGGTCGCAGATTGCGCTTTCCGGGGCCAGGGCGCCGCTCAGTGTCAACGTCATCAGGCGCTGAAGAGTTTTGGCTGTCGATCCCATGATGTCCGATCAGGCAACGCGCTGAGGTGCCGATGATAGCCGTCTCCGCCGTCCGTACAAGCATGAGGCATGACGCCCCTTTTTGCCCGCGGCAGGGCGGCCAACGGTCGGGTGCGATCGATCATTCAAAGAAGATGTACTCGTAGTCGCCTCGATAGCCGGCCTTTTCAAATAGCCACTCCCATTCGGCCGGCATGTGAAAGGCGCGGCATGTCAATTGCCAATACATCAGATTCACCTTTTCGCGTTCGTTGCGGTAGGCCTCGACGCAAATGTACTTGGCGCCGCGGCCGACCCGCTCGATTTCCTGCAATGCGGACCACAGATCATAGATGAACAGGTTGTGCAGCGTCGTGATCGAGATGATCAGGTCGAAGGAGCGGTCCGGATAGGGCAGTTTCGCCGCAGTTCCGGTCTGCAGGAACGGCTTGACCCTCGCCATGGCGTGCTCGATGGCGTAGCTGGAAATGTCGATGCCCGCGACCTCGATGCCGGGACACGCTTCGGTGAGGTCGTGCAGCAAAAAGCCCTTGCCGCAGCCGACATCGAGCACGCGCATGCCGGCCTTCAGTCCGTATGCCGCGACCATCGCATCGGCGACCTTGCGCCAGCGGCCGTCATAGCGATAGCCGCCGTACCCGGTCTGCCGGCTGCCGTCCCAGTAATCGTAATCCCATTTCAACGCCAGCTCGGCGACCTCCGCCTTGTCGCGCTCGGTGACGCGGGCGAGATAGTCGCGCTTGGTCGACTTGTGGATCAGCGTAACAAACTCACGATAGGCCATTTCTGCTGCCCCTGCGCTCGAACGGATGCATCATCGGGATTGGGCTGGATTTCATTATGACCGCGAAAGCTGTGCCAGCTTCTCGTCCGCCTTGGCAAGCTGGACAGCGCAGCGCTCGGCGCGCGCTCCGGCATCCGCGAACGCGCGGCGTGCCGCGCCGACAGGGAGAAAATCGTTGAGGATGATGCAGACCCATTTGATCCGGTACGCATCGAGCAGCGCCTGACAGCGGTCCGCGTGCGAGCGGGGCAGTTCAAGTCCCTCGACAATTCGCGCGGCAAAGCGCTGGTAATAGGCAATCGGCGCGGGGATTTCGGGCTGGCAGAAGAAATCGCAGATCAGCTTGGCGGGATCATCGCGGCCGGCATACTCGAAATCCGTAAACACGACGCCGCCCGCCCCATCGATGAGCGCGTTATGAAAGCCGAAATCGGAGGGCGACAGGCAGATTTCATTGTCCCGCAGCGGCTCATCGAGGTTCAGGCCCAGAGCGAGCCCGTCACGCGCAATGCGCTCGCGCACGCGGACCCATTGCGGTCGGAGCTTGTGCGCGATGAATTGTTCGGCCCGCTCGCGGCAGGGGGCGTCGGGGTCGAGCGTAGCAAGGCGTTCGATGCGCCGATCAACTCTCGACAGATGCTGAGCAAGAGAAAAACAGGCCTCCGACGCGCTGCGCACGGCATTGCGCGTCCGCGGCGGCCGGTTGAGTTCAAGAACGAAGGCGGCCGCAGCGTCGATGAGATCGGCATCGACTTCGCTCGCTGCCGGCCGGCGTCCTGGCATGAACCGATAAAGCGCCGCACGGGCAGCCCGGTCGAACCGCAGCGGCTCCGGAACCGAGCGGACGCCGCGGCTCCAGGCGTAACTGAGGAATTCCCACTCGGCACCGAGCCGGTCGCGCGGATCATGCGGGCTCGTGAAATAGCATTTGAGGACAAGGTCGTCTCCGTCCGCCATGGTCAAGCGCAGGAGCCGATTGTTGCCGCCTCCGGTCATCGGATTTATGGCGATTGGCGCCCGGCGCCCGGCGCTGCAGACGAGCCGCGCGGCCAATGCTGCGACCGTGTCCGCTGCCGCAGGCGCGACATCGCTCAAGCGTGCCTCCGTTTTACACCCGGAGCGCGCAACGCTTCACCGATCGCCGGCCAGGAGCGGAAGCGCTCGAAGGCTGCAGCATCGGCCGCGGCATCGTCGAAATGTCCGTCGGGATCGAACAGGATCGGCCGCATATTGTTCCGTATCGCGGGCAAGCTCAGAATTTCCGGCAGATCATCGACGAAGGCTTCACAGCCGAGCGCGACTGCGCGCGCCACCTTATCTTCCATGCTCAATTCGAAGAACACGTGCTCCGGGCAAAAGCCGCCGGGCGCGTCAAGCAGATCGCGCGCTTCGAGAAACCGGCGCGCGGCGGCGTGCAGATCGTAGGGCGGTCCCGCAATGGCGGCTTTGGTTTTGTGGCTGACGAGATAGACCGTGTGCCCGGCAGCAATAAGCTCGCGCAAGGTCTCGACAAAGCCGGGATAGAGCGTAACGAGGTCCATGCGAGCGCCGTAAACGTAACCCTGCAGCGTGGTGAAGTCGGGATCGCGGCCTTGGCGTCGCAGGAAATCACGGACGCTCTGCCTGTCGCGGGGAATTTCGACCGGAATCAATCCGCGTTCGACGGCTGCAGCATGGAACACGCCGTCATAGCATGCGATCGTGTTGTCGAAGTCGATCCCGATCCGCATAGGCATCTCATGACAGGTGCATAGCGATGAGAGGACGGCCAACCGCTGCGGCAGCCAAGTCCTCCAGCGCGCGAGTGGCGGCGGAAAGAGGATAGGCTTTCGAGATCAGATTGCCGATGGGAAATCGACCTGATGCGAGCAGCCGGCCAAAGCGCGGGTAATCTCGATCCGGGACGCTGTCCCCACCCCATGTGCCGAGCAGGCTCTTGCCCTGGTTGAGCACACCTGGATTGAGCGAAAGCATCGCTCCCTGCCGCGCATTGCCAATCACCACGGCGCGCCCGCCCTGCATTCGCGTGGCGTTGATGGCTTGCTCCATGACGCTCGGCAAACCGGTCGCCTCCACAGCAAAATCGACACCGCCCGGCGCGAGCCGCCTGATCTCGCTGACGATTTCGGCCGCGGCCGGATCGAGCACATCGGTCGCGCCAAACTGCCGGGCAAGCGCGCGCCTAGTCGGGTTGGGATCGACGCCGATGACCCGGGTCGCGCCGGCAAACGCCGCTGCCATGCAGGCGTTGAGACCGATCCCACCGGTGCCAAAGATCGCAACCGAATCTCCCGGGCGCACCGCGAGCACGTTAAGCACCGCACCCATTCCGGTCGGGGCGGCACAGCCGAGCAGTACGGCCGTCTCGAGCGGCAGGCCGTTCGGCAGCGGCGTGAGACGGTTCTCGCTGACCACGGCATGGCGTTGAAAGGTAGTGACCCCGCCGGCATTGACCTTTTTCGCGCCCCATTCATAGACGGCGCCGCCGGCCTCGATACCAGTGCCCTTGATCCAAGACAGTACGACAGCGTCGCCGTGTTTCACCTTGGTGACCGCCGCACCGACCTCGACGATGGTGCCGGTTCCTTCGTGGCCGAGGCAATGCGGCAGCCACTTGTCCTCGCCCTTGTCGCCTCGCCACTCCATGACTTGCGTCCCGCAAGCACCCGAATAGGCGATCTCCACCAGCACCTGGCCGGGTTTCAGCGGCGGAATCTCCAGATCAGCCATGACGAGAGGTTTTCCCGTCTCGACCAGAATCGCCGCCTGCGTCTTCATGCTTGGCCGTTCGCCGCGAACGCCGTACGGACACGCTGAGCGATATGATGGCCGGTAAGTCCAAGCTTCTCGCGGGCGAATTCCTGCTCGCCGGAAAGCTTGAAAAACGCGTCAGGCGTTCCGAAGCGCAGGAAACGACGCGGCACCACGCGCCGAATCGATCAGCCACTCGGCGACGGCGGAGCCGAAGCCGCCGATCAGCGAATGCTCTTCGATCGTGGCGACGACGCGGAACGACGAAAAGGTTTCGGCGAGACGGGCGGTATCGAGCGGCTTGACCGTGGCGAAGCTCACGACCCGTGCCGATATCCCGTCATTCTCCAAGAGATGGCCGGCTTCGACCACCTCGGGAAGCATATTGCCGGTCGAAAGCAGGCATACGTCGGAACCGTCGCGGATCGTAAGGGCCTTGCCGATGGCAAAATCTGCTGGAACTTCTTGGTGGACGTTCGGCTCGCCTTTCTTGCCGATCCGAATATAAACCGGCCGCTCCCCCTTCATCGCCTCGCGCAATGCGCCGCGAACCTCCCATGGGTCGCCGGGGCAGACGACGCTCATATTCGGCAGCGAACGCAGCAAGGAAATGTCCTCGCAGGAATGGTGCGTCGGCCCGAGATTCGCATAGGCGAGGCCGGCGCCGACGGCGACGATCGTCACCGGTACCTCGTGATAGCAGGCATCGGTGCGGATCTGCTCGAGACAACGCGTGGTGATAAAGGGCGTGATGGTGTAGGCGATCGGCCGCATGCCCGACATCGCCAATCCGGCCGCGACCCCCATCATGTTCTGCTCCGCCACGCCGCAATTGAAGAAGCGGTCGGGATGCGCCGCGCGGAATTTATCGAAAAGCTTGTTGCCGATGTCGCCCGACAACATGACGATGCGCGGGTCCTGGTCGGCTAGCTTCGTCAACTCATCCGCGAACGCGTTTCTCATGCCAATCCCAACTCCTTGTGGGCCCGCAAGACCTCGTCGGCGGTCGGCACGCGATAGTGCCAATTGTTGTCATCTTCCATGAACGAGACGCCCTTGCCCTTGACCGTGTGCGCGATCACCGCCACCGGACGCCCCGATCCATTCGGCACCGCGACCATGCGTCGTGCCAGCTCGCCGGTATCGTGCCCATCGATTTCACACGCGTCCCAGCCGAACGCCTCCCATTTGTCACGCAAGGGCACGAGTTGGAGCGTTTCGTTCGAACGTGCGGTAGCCTGCCATTTGTTGTAATCGACGATGATGCAGAGGTTCTCCAGTTTCTGGGCCGCGGCGAACATCGCCGCCTCCCACACCGATCCTTCGTTATTCTCTCCGTCGGAAAGAAGCGCTAACACGCGGAACCTCTGCCCGCGAATGCGTCCGGCGAGCGCCAAGCCGATGCCGATCGGCAGGCCGTGGCCCAGCGAGCCAGTGGCGGCTTCGACACCCGGCAATAGGTTGGCCGGAGGGTGCTCGGCAAGCTTGCCGCCGTTCTGGCAATAGGTGTCGAGCACATCAAGCGGGAAGAAGCCCTTGAAGGCGAGCGCCGCGTAGAGCGCAGCGGCGGCATGGCCTTTGGACAGAATGAAGCGGTCACGCAACGGATCGGTCGGCCGTCGCGGATCGATCTGCACGGCGTACCAATAGGCCGCCGCCAGGATATCGCAGCAAGACAGCGAGGAGCCGAGATGCGCCGCGCCGGTCCTATGGCACATCTCGATGACCTTGCCGCGCAGCCGTGCGGCGACGCCATCGAGAGCCGCAACATCAGGTCCAGCGAGCGTGGCGTGAATATTCATCTACATCCCCTCCCTGGAACCTCCAAACGCCTGCCCCGTCCAACCAAATCAGAGCCTCATGGCTTGTGTTCGTACCGAATGGGCAGAGCGGGCAGCACGTCACTGAACCTCCTGGCCCATTCGATCGTCTCGTCGATCCCCGCCGCGAGCGACACGTCATCGGTCCATCCGAGTTCTGTGCGCAATTTGCTCGAATCGAGCATGTACGCCGTGTCCTTGCCCGGCCGCTCCGGCCCGACTTCAACGCAGGCATCGAAATCCTTTCCGAGCCGATCGAGGATCAGTTCGACAAGGCCGCGGATCGAGATCGGCTCGGTACCGGAAATGTGGTAGCACTCGCCGGGCCGGCCATAAAGCGCAACTTTGAGCGTGGCATTGGACACGTCCCGCATGTGAATGAAAACCCGTACCGACTTGCCGCCGCCGTCGAGGCGCAGCTTCTGCCCACCCAGCGCGGCAACAATCGTGCGCGGAATGATCCGGTAAAGCTGTTGCCCCGGACCATAGACGTTGGCGGCGCGCGTCGACACCACCGGGAAGCCGTACTGAACAAAATAGGTGCGCAGCGACAGGTCCGCCGCCGCGCGCGACACCGCGTATGGCGTCGAGGGATTGAAGGGCTGATCTTCCCTCACCCATCCTTCGGTCGAGCCATAGACCTCCGGCGTCGTCACCTGGACGTAGCGATCGAGGAAATCGAGCTTGCGCAGCCGCTCATGCAGGCGAACCGTGGACACGACATTGGTCATCATCCAATGATCGGGATTGGCCCAACTCTCGCCGACCATGCTTTGCGCGGCGAAATTGACGACGTGAGTGGGACGCTCGCGGCGCAACAGGTCGTCGAGTGCGTCGAGGTCCCTGTTGATGTCACTGATTTGGAAGCGCACCGAGCCGGGGCGATCGCGCCATCTATACGGCAGCAGCGCCTGGTGCGGTTCGGGCGACCGGCTGGTGGCGAGCACATCATAGCCCTGCTCGGCCAAAAAATCGCAAAATGTCGCGCCCGAAAACGAATTCGAGCCGAGAACCAGAAACTTCACTTCTCCCGTCATGCCGTACTTCGCGGCGCCGTCAGCTCGGAATCGCGTCGCGCTGGGTATGCAGCCATTGCATGATCATGTGTCCGAATATCAATTGCGTGTCCTCGGCAATTTGCATGTCGTCGACGGCGACGTGGATGGGCACATCAGCAAGCGACTTGGCCTTGCCTCCGGAGTAGCCAAGCAGTGCGTAGGATTTCATCCCGATCCGTCGCGCCTCTTCGAGGGCGGCAATGATATTCGGCGAATTTCCGGAGCCCGAGAACACGACGAGGATATCGCCCGAGCGCGCCAGCACGGCGAGCTGCAGTGAAAAGACCTTGTCGTAGCCTTCATCATTGGCAAGGCAGGTCAAGGTCGCCGCATTGGCCGGCAGCGCATGCACCCTGATGCCCGAGCCCGCGCGTTTGGACAGAGCATAAATGAGATCGTTGGCAAGATGGATGGCGTTGCCGCCGCTGCCGCCGTTGCCGGCGAGAAATACCTGTTTTCCGGTCTTCCAGCAATCGAGCAGATCGTCGGCGAGGTGCACCACCGGAGTCCAGTCGAACTCACCCAATACGGCCGACAAGCGCCGGGAATAGTCGGCGCAATGAACTGCGGCACCCGATCGATAGGGTTGGTTCATTGCGCCAGACCTTGTTGCATCCATCGCAAATTGTGCCAGCGATCCTCGTCCCGCAACGCGCCTTGGCCGTAAAGTCCGACGAGTTCGCGGATCGCGTCCTCGACGGTCTTCTTCGGTCGAAAACCTGTGCCGAGCAGCTTGTCGGAATTGACCCGGTATGAGCGAGGATCGTTCGACGGCGTCACCGTGATCTCGGCGGCGACGTGCCGCGTCACCATGCGCGCAATATCGATGATCGAGAGATTCTCGAAGCCGGCGTTATAGACGCCGGAATATTGCGGATTCTCCAACAAGAAGAGGTAGAGGTCGGTGATGTCGTCGATGTGGATATTCGGTCGGGTCTGATCGCCGCCGAATACGGTAATTCGTCCTTTTGTCAGCGCCTGCATCGTCAGCATGTTGACGGACACGTCGAGCCGCATGCGCGGCGAATATCCGCACACTGTGGCCGGCCGCACGATTTGTACCGTCATGTCGTCGGCGTAGGACAACACGATCCGCTCGGCGCACATTTTGGTCTTGTTGTATTCAGACAGCGGCGCAAGCTCGAGGTCCTCGGTCACCTGCAGCGCATCCGATATGCCGTAGACGCTGCCGGACGAAGCGTAGATGAACCGTTCGATGCCATCACGCTTCGCCCGATCGGCAAGCTGCATGGTGGCGAGGCAACTGATCTCCCAGGTCAGTTTTGGATCAAGATCGCCGCACGGATCGTTGGCGACGCTGGACAGATGAATAATGGCGTCGATGCCGGCCAGGTCGATTTCGCGGGTGTTGCGAACGTCGCCCTTAATCACCGTCAAGTTTGGATGCGGCCTCAGGAAGTTGCCAAACCACATGATGTCGAAAGCGACAACTTCGTGGCCCTTCTCCAGAAGCTTGGGAACCAGAACGCTTCCCTTGTAGCCGCACGCCCCAGTGACAAGCACCCGCATCAGAACCGCCCATCCCGGCCGTCAAATGACGATCACAATTGGAGGCATAGCCCTCAAGCCGCCTCTCTTAGAGGATTGCGGCAAAAACGCAATACCGCCGGGTCGGGCAGCTTCGCCATGCAAGTTTGCGCGGCTGCGGACCTGAGGCATTGGCTTCTTGACGACGGCAGGCCTTGCACACGTGCGCAGAGACGATTTTAGCGCAGCTTTTTTCGTTGCAATGCGGCATGGAGTCCGCGACAATAGGTTAGTTCTGGGTGAGGCCGGTTCTGCAAAACTGGCCGTGTTTCGCATGCGGTTCGGCCGAGCATAAGCCGCTCGGGTGCGAAACACCGCCGTGTGTCGGGAAGCGGTGGGGACCCGGTTTGTTTGCGGGGGATGATAATGTCGACAGCCTCAGCATCGGGTCCCGCTCCTGGTAGCGAACTGCAGCCTGCTGAACCCGCCAACGAACAGCAGCGGCGGCCGCACAGCCCCACCGGACGCCTCGGGGCCGCAACGGCGCGCACTGTCGATCTGCGCGACGTGCTTGCCGAGCAGATTAGAGCGCAGGCCGGGGAGAACAGCCGTATCGGCTTTGTTTCGGGTAACTTCAACGTCGTGCATCCGGGGCACTTGCGGCTACTAAAGTTCGCCGCAGACAATTGCGATTTTCTCGTCGTGGGCATCAATCCTGACGCGAATCCAGGCGTCGCAGTTCCCGCCGAGATGCGCCTCGAAGGCATGCAGTCGATCGCGATCGTCAACCATGCGCTGATCCTGCAGGAAGCGCCGGAGCGCTTTATCGCGCGGCTCAAACCCGAGATCGTCGTCAAGGGCAAGGAGCACCAATCTCGCCTCAACCCGGAGAAAAGCGCCGTCGAAGCCTATGGCGGCAAGCTCCTGTTCAGCTCCGGCGAGATTCGATTTTCCTCTCTTAGCCTGTTGGATCACGAATACCGCGATACCAACTACTCGACGATCCGTCCGGCGCTCGATTATCCCGAACGGCATGGCTTCACCATCGGCGGGCTGAAGTCGGCGCTCGACAGCTTTGCCGGGATTCGCGTGCTGGTGATCGGCGACCTGATCATCGACACCTACATCACTTGCGATCCGCTTGGAATGTCGCAGGAAGATCCGAGCATCGTCGTCACGCCGATCGAGCAGAAGACCTTCGTCGGCGGCGCCGGCATTGTATCGGCTCACGCTCGCGGGCTCGGCGCCGAAGTGCGTTATCTATCCGTCGTCGGAGCGGACGAGCCCGCCGATTTTGCCCGCGGCGCATTGGGCGCCGACGGCATCGGGGTCTCGTTTTTTGTCGATGAGACGAGGCCAACGACTGTCAAGCAGCGCTACCGCGCCCAGGGCAAAACGCTGCTCCGTGTCAGCCATCTGCGCCAACATGCGGTCAGTTCGGACATCGCCGCTCTGATGCTCCGCGAAATCGAACGGCTGCTGCCACAAACGGATCTGCTGCTGTTTTCCGACTTCAACTACGGCTGCCTGCCGCAGCCCGTTGTCGATGAGATCGTCGCCCGCGCCGGCGAGCGCAGCATCATGATGGCGGCGGACAGCCAGGCGTCGTCGCAATTTGCCGACATTTCCCGGTTCAAGGGCATGAGACTTATCACGCCGACCGAGCGAGAGGCGCGGTTTGCGCTGCAGGACTTCGACTCCGGCCTGGTCGTGCTCGGTCATCAGCTGTGCGGCGCCTCGCACGCCGAGAATGTCGTGATCACATTGGGGGCCGAAGGTCTGCTCGTCCACGGCAAAGAAGATGGCAGCTACAGCGACGATCGGCTGCCGGCATTCAACACTGCACCGAAGGACGTTGCCGGGGCCGGAGATTCGTTCTTCACTTGCGCCGCGCTGGGACTGCGCGCCGGCGTGGACATCTGGCGAAGCGCCTATCTCGGTTCGCTTGCGGCCGCCTGCCAGGTTTCTCGTCTCGGCAACCTGCCGCTTCGCGGTATGGATATCGCGGCGGAAATCGATTACGTGGCGCGCTGACAACGTGGCCTTGCGCTCTCGACCGAAATGCGCGCTTTACTGCTTGCCGCGGGCCTAGGCACGCGGCTTCATCCAATCACCGAAACGAAGCCGAAGTGCCTGGTGCCGGTCGGCGGCCGGCCAATTCTCGACTATTGGTTCGATCTTTTGTTCGCGTCCGGTGCGATCGAGCGGGCACTCGTGAACACCCATTATCTGGCGCGCCAGGTCGAGAAGCATGTCGCCAACTCGCGCTGGGCCGAGCGTGTCGACCTCGTCTATGAAGCCGAACTGCTGGGGACTGCCGGAACCGTCAAAGCCAATCGCGGCTATTTCGGCAATGACGATTTTCTTCTGGCTCATGCCGACAATTTGACCAATTTCAACGTTGCGCAATTCGTCGCCGCGCATACCCGGCGGCCGCCAGCTTGCGCCATGACGATGTTGACGTTTCGCACCGATGATCCGCGCTCCTGCGGCATCGTCGAGCGGGACAGGTCGGGAGTGATCGTCGGATTCCACGAGAAAGTCGCCGATCCTCCCGGGAATCTGGCAAACGCCGCGGTCTACGTCCTTACGCCCGAGATCGTGTCCTTCATCGCCGGTTTGGATGGCCGAGTGATCGATTTCAGCACCGAAGTGATCCCGCATTTCGTCGGACGCATCCTGGCCGTCGAGGGTGACTTCTATCATCGCGACATCGGCACCATCGAAAGCTTGCGCCGGGCAGATCTGGATGTCGAAACGCTGTTCTAAAAGCCCATCATCGGCGCGCAAGCACTGAGCGATAAAGCCGCCCCACCTCCTCCGTCACGGCAGCTTCGGTGAAGCACTTGCTGAATCGCGCGTGTGCCGCCGCACCCATTCGTTGCCGGAGCGCCGCGTTTCCAGCCATGGCCGCGAGCGCTCGCGCCGCTGCCTCGATATCGCCAGGGCGCACCAAAAAGCCTTCCTGGCCACGCACGACCTCCCTACAGCCGGCAACGTCGGTAGTCACGATGGGCCTTCCGGATGCCGCCGCCTCCACAAGCGTGCGCGGGAGCCCCTCTCCTCCGTGCGAGAGCAGAAGCGCGATATGGTGCTCACGCCAAACTCGCGCCACATCGGTGACGCGGCCGTGCCAATAAATGCCCGGTTCGCTTGAATAACGCCGCAGCTCGGCTTCGGTGAGCGAAGTCGGATTCGATGGGTCGGGATCGCCGAACAGATGCAGCTCCAGGTCGGCACCCTGCGCGCGCGCGCGCCGCGCGGCCTCGACCGCCTCTTCGATCCCCTTTGGGCGGATCATGCGTGCCACGACAGCGGCTTTCACAGGCCGAGTGAGCGGCTCGGGAGTGACCGGAAAATCCTTGGCATCGACCCCGGCGCCGCCCACCACCACGACATCCGCAGCGGCAGGATCGATGCCGAATTCGGCGGGATCATCACGGTTCTCGAACACATAGCGAGTGCACGGGCCGCGCAGCCACGAGCCTATCACCATCCGTACTGCGGCGCGGACCAGACCTGTCAAAAAGCCCCGCCTCAGCCACAAATAACCGAGGCCTGTCGGAGCGAGGACAAGTGCATTCGTCCCCGCGAGTTTGGCCGCGACTCCTCCGAGAACGACAGAGCGTAGCGCGATGCAGTGAACGATATCCGGTCTTTCGTCGCGGATCAGGGCGTAGACTCGAATCAGATAGTTGAAGCCGGTGATCAGACCGAGACTCTTTCGGTCGGACGCGATTTCGACAAGTCGGAAACCGGCCCTTGTGATTGCCGATCCCTCATTGTTGATCCGAGTTGCAACGATGACCTCAAACCCGGCTTTCGCCGCGGCGCGCGCCATCGGCACAAAATGCGAGATGAAGAACCAGTCTTCGGTGACAAGATAAAGGATCTTTGGCATCAATGCTGACGGATTGTTGGAGCGAAAGCTTTGGTATAGCCGGACGGTTTGGCGTTCGCCAGACGACTCCACCCGCAACCGTCCATCGATCAAGGCGCGGCCTTCACGGCGCCAAGCGACGCTGCCGCGTCAATCCGCTTCAACCTCGCTGCGACGGCATCATCAATAGCGACAAGCGGTTTCCGCACGTTCTTTCGCTGCCGTCATGACGCCGCATTCGGGCCTTTCGCTTGTCCGTTATGGGACGGGGTCGTGGGGCCTTGGCAGTGACCCTCGCGGGCGCAATTGCCGCGAGCTGCGGATGTTTTGGCGCTGCGGCGCAAGAGCAGCCGACGGTTCCCTGCGGCGGTAATGGGACGGCAGCCGGCATGGCAGGCCGTGTCGAAGATGGCGATAACTTCCTGCTCGACGATGGTCGCGAAGTGCATCTTGCCGCGATCGAAGTGCCACTGTTGCCGCGCGTCGAAACGTCCGGGGCACCGCCGGGTGGTCCGGCCGCAAAAGATGCGCTAGCGAGGCTCCTCGCCGGTTCACAGGTGGTGCTGCGGCGCGCCGCCTACGGCCCCGACCGCTACGGCCGGATCGTGGCTTACGTCGATACTGTGCGCGGGCCCATTGAGCACTTGGCGCAGGCTGAATTGCTTTCCGCAGGCTTGGCGCGGGTGGGCGACCAGGTCGGCAGCCGTGACTGCGCGACAGAGCTCCTGCGCCGCGAACAGGCCGCACGCAATGCCAAGCTTGGACTCTGGGCCAGTCCGTATTATGCCATCCTGCAGGCGGACGATCCGGGGTCTATCCTGGCGCAACGGGGCCGCTTTGCGCTGGTCGAAGGCACGGTCATATCCGTGCATCAGAGCGGAGCGACCCTCTACGTCAATTTCGGACGGCGTTGGTCGGATGATTTCACGGTCACGATCCGGAAGCGAAACAAGCGTAGCTTGGCGGCTGCGGGGCTCGACCTTGACGGGCTCGCCGGCCGGCGGATCAGGGTGCGCGGCTGGATCGAGCGGCGCGGCGGCCTATCGGGGGCGCCTTGGGGTGGTCCTACGATCGAGGCGACGCATCCCGAGCAAATCGAGGCGTCGGGCCTTGAATGACTGGGACAGCCCTGATCCGGGCTGAGTTGCCTAGGCGGAATTCGGCGATGAGACAGGCGGCAACAGGCAATGTGACTGGTCGGCTCGCCGGCTTTGCCCTCGTGTTTGCGGCAATGCTGCTCGCTGCCTGCAGCGCTGCGCCATCCGCGGTCGTGCCGCTCGCGCCGGCTGTTTCGACGCCGACGCCGGCCGCAGCAGCACAGGCGCAAGTCTCGCCGGCGGTATTGCGCGAGCATGAGCGCATCCTTGCCGCGTATGGCGACGTTTACGACGACCCCCGGCTGCAAGCCATGATCGACCAGGTGGTCGAGCGTCTGGTGGCAGCCTCGGAGCGGCCGGACCTGCACTACCAAGTCACAATCCTCAATTCTGACTCGGTCAATGCCTTCGCCTTGCCGAGCGGCCAGCTTTACTTGACGCGCGGCCTGATCGCGCTAGCGAACGACGAGTTGGAGCTAGCCGCCGTTATCGGTCACGAAATGGGCCATGTGATCGCCCGTCACGCCGAGCTTCGCGCGGAGATGATGCGCAATGCCGAGCTGAGCGATCGCGTATTCAGCGACGTGGTCAGCGATCCGACTGCGGGCGCGCTAGCACTTGCCAAATCGAAGCTCGAATTGGCGAGCTTCTCGCAAGTTCAGGAACTGCAGGCCGACGCTATCGGCATCCGCCTGGCAGCGACGGCCGGCTTTGACCCCTACGGCGCTGTGCGCTTTCTCGCCTCCCTTGAGCGCAATTCGCAACTCAAACCGAAGCCGCAGCAAGTCGGCGCCATCAATCCCGCCGCGCCCGATTTCCTCGCCACCCATCCGGCGACGCCCGAGCGCATCGCCAGGGCGCTCGCCGTTGCAGGGCAATACAAGCCGCCGGCTGCCGAGAGCCCGAAGCAGGTCGAGCAGGCGAAGGACGCCTATTTGGCCAATGTCAATGGCATGGTCTACGGCGAGGATCCGAGCGAAGGTTTCGTGCGCGGGCGGCGCTTCATTCACCCGAGGCTGGGCTTCACCTTCACCGCGCCGCCCGGATTTGTTCTCGACAATACCGCGCAAGCCGTGCTCGGCGTCAGGCGGGGCGGCGGAGAGGCGCTGCGGCTCGATGTCGTGCATGTGCCGGCCGAGCAGACGCTAGCCGCATATCTGACTTCGGGCTGGATCGAAAACATCGATTCCTCAAGTGTACGCGAGATCACGATCAATGGCTTTTCGGCTGCTACCGCGACCGCTAGCGGCGATAATTGGGAGTTTCGGCTATACGTTGTACGATTCGGCAGCGACGTGTATCGCTTTATCTTCGCCACGAAGCACTCCGCGGCCGAGATCGACCAGACGTTCCGTCAGTCGGTCGGGACATTCCGCCGATTGAGCCTTGCGGAGATTGCACACGCCAAGCCGCTGCGCATCGCAATCGTGACGGTACGGCCGGGAAATACCGTTGAGAAGCTGGCCAGCCGCATGGCGGTCGCCGACCGCCAAGTCGAACGGTTCCGCATCCTTAACGGTCTCGACCCCAGCGCCAAGCTGAAACCCGGCAGCGAAGTCAAGATCGCAGTCGAATAAGCCGGCCTTGTTCCGTCGCACCGCACAGACCGCGAAAAACCGCAATTTATGGATTTTGGACTTTTGCAAGAAATGCAGGTCAGCTATGATAGGACGATGAGGCTCCAGTTGCGGAACCAGCGTATGCGGATTGCAAGGTGGACGGTATCGATTGCCGCGTCGCTTGCCATCATCTGCGTTGTGACGACGATTCTCTGGTACCTTAAGTTGGGTGCGGCCGGCCTGAGTCACCCCGTCTTCGCGTATCTGCCGGTAATTGCCATTGTTGCCATCGTTTATGGCAGCCTGCCCGCGTTATTCTGTGCCTCTGCGGCATTGGCATGCTCTGCTTTCTTCCTCTACGATCCCGTCTACAGCTTCGACGTCGCCAACAAGCTGGAAGTCGGCGATCTTGTCTGCTTTGCCCTGCTGGCGTTGATCGGTGTGAAATGTGCCGTCGAGCTATTGCGGCCATCGTCGCACGGCCCATCGAAGCGTCTCGACAGGCCCTGACGGCGGCGGGACGGGGCGACCAAGCGCCGCCCATTCAGAATTGAGATGCGAGTTCGATCCAGGCCCATGGCATGGGCCAGGTTTCGCACCTCATCCTTCTGTTCGTCGTCAAAACTCATGAGCAGCGGAATCGCCGCGTATTTAAGGTCCTGGATTTCGGCGCCGTTCGGGTCGACCGCGGCAGTTTGGCCGTCTCTGCGAGCCTCGCGCTCTCCAGCAATGGCGATTTTGCGCAGCGCAACCGCAACGGCCGGCCACATCCGATCCTGCTCGGGCGTCATATGCAGACGCTGCTTGATGCTCGCGATCTGCGCATCGTCGAGCACCAATCCTCGATGTTCGACACGGCGGTGAATCGCCGCTATTCGCGGCTTCGCTACGGCCTCCGGCCGTCTCCGCGCAGCCTCGTGCGCGGCCTCACTCGCCGGCGGCTCCGGCATTCGCGAGGATTGCGGCGCAGGCATGACCGGCCCCGTGGCCGGCAGGTCTTTCACTTCCACCTTGGCGAGTTGCACGGCTGGCTGCGGCGGCGCGGTGTGCGGCACCGCGGGCTCGGGATTGAACAAAGCGAGCCGCTGATCGTCGGCGACCGTCTCTGTCACCCCGACGACGTGTTCGCCGGCCGTCGGCAGCCGAGCGGCCGCAAGTTCGAAATCCTTTGGAAATCGCTGGGCGATCGTCTGAGCGGGCGTAATCGGTTCGTTGCCGCGGACAGCGTTCGCCCTCCAGCTCCCAAGCAGGAACCCCACGCCCGCAGCTGCGAGAATCGGCACCCACCGGCCATGCTTGATGGCCCTGTTCGGTCGCATGCCTGGCGCCCCACTCCCTTAGTCCATTTCCACTATGTCCTTTCAAATGAAGCTTAATTTATGACTAATCGTAGGATTTTTTCCGGCAGCTTCGACCCGGGCGGTGTGATGCGGTAGCTGCCAATGTAAAAAGGCCCGGCGCCTGGCCGGACCTTCGTATCGAGGTATCGAGCGCGACGCGCGAATAGAGCTTAGGCCGCTTCCTCTGCCACCACCGCCTCGTCCTCGTTGGCGCCTTTCGGACCGCGGCGCGGGCCTTTGGCGAGCGCCGCTTCGATTTCCTTGATCGCTTCGGTTTCGGTAATGCGCTGCACGGCGGAAATCTCGCGCGACAACCGATCGAGCGCCGCCTCGTAAAGCTGGCGCTCTGAGTATGATTGCTCCGGCTGGGTTTCGGAGCGGTAGAGGTCGCGGACGACCTCGGCGATTGCCACGATGTCGCCAGAATTGATCTTGGCCTCGTATTCCTGCGCCCGGCGCGACCACATCGTCCGCTTGATGCGCGCGCGGCCCTTAAGCGTCTCCAGCGCCCGCTTGATCAGCGGGGTTTCGGCGAGCTTTCGCATTCCGACGGAACGTCACCTTCGCGGTCGGCACACGCAGCGTCATCTTGTCCTTGACGAAATTGATGACGAAAAGTTCAAGCCGCGCGCCGGCGACTTCCTGCTCTTCGATGCCGATGATCTGGCCTACGCCGTGGGCTGGATAGACAATGAACTCACTGGTCTTGAAGCCTTGTCGTTGAGTCGCCTTCTTCACGTTCATTCCCAAAGTTGCTCCTTCCGCCTCCGGCTTGCGCCGTTGCGCGAGCTTTGCCACGCCAACCCTGCTACGGGTAATCGCTCGCGTGGGTTGCGTTGGCCTCCGGCTAGCGCGGGAGGAGGATTTGCTGCTCTTCCGGTTCATCCCGGTTGCACTTTTTTTTGTGCGACGACGAGTTTTATCGGCCACTGCTCTCGCGTGGATCACACGCCTCTTTTGACGGTTCCTCGAAAAATCCCCGAAAAAATAGGCTCCCTGTAGAGATGGAGCGGGAAATCGGGGCTTTTCTCATTATCAAAGCATATATAGCACATTTCCCGTAAAAATCAAAGCGTTATGGCCGTTGCGACGGGAACCCCGAGCGCCATTGCGCAACGGTAGTTAACGCTGGCAATTGCGAGTTGCTTCAGTCGCCCGTGCCCGGATTGGATGAGAAATGTTGTTCGAATTTATTGGGCACGCCCTCATAGTCCTTGGCGTCGTTGGGCGGTTCCTTCTTGGCCGTAATGTTTGGCCATAGCTTCGCGTATTCCGCGTTTAGTCCCAACCACTTCTCGGCGCCGGGCTCAGTATCGGGCTTGATCGCGTCAACCGGGCATTCGGGCTCGCAGACACCGCAATCGATGCACTCTTCTGGATGGATGACGAGCATGTTCTCGCCCTCGTAGAAGCAATCGACCGGGCATACTTCAACGCAGTCCATGTACTTGCATTTGATGCAATTGTCGTTGACGATATAGGTCATCGGCACACTCTAATGGCATTTCTGCAAGGCTTGCTCCTATCGCACGGGTCGTCGGCGTGCAAGGCTTGCAGCCAGCCGCCAGAGCGCCTGCCGATGAGGACCCGGCGCGCTTTCCGTCCGAAGCCGGCTCAACGCCTGCCATCCAACTCTTCATATAACGCTTCGCCGCTCCCGGCAGGACCCCTGCGCTGACGAAAACCACTCACCTTGACGACCCGGACGCAGCGATCAAGGGCAACCGTGATCACGTCGCCGCTCCGCACCGTGCGACTCGGAGCATCGATCCGTAGCCCGTTCACGCGCACATAGCCGGCGGCGGCAAGCGCCGCCGCTGCGCCGCGCGTGCGCACCAGACGGGCATGCCACAGCCACCTGTCAATGCGTTGACGATCAACTCCATCCGCCACTCAGCGGCGCTCCTTGGCGTCGGCCTCGAGCTGCGCCTTCAACGCAGCGAGCTTAGCGAAAGGCGAATTTGGATCCGGCGCCTTCTCACGCTCGCGCCGCTCAAATGCAGCCGGCCGACCCTGCGGCCGATCGCGGTCCCGTTGCGGCCGCTCTGAGCGGCGCTCTGGTCCGCGCCGGCGGCTGGAGCGGCGCTGGCGCTCGCCCTGCGCGGCGGCACCGCCCGCCAGCGGCGGCGGCTCGGCAGCGGGCCCAGACCCGTCCGCCGGCGCCGGCATCAGCGCCTGCTCCGGTTGCTGCGGAGAAGCCTGACCAGGCCTCGTCTCCATGCCAGCGTCACGGCGCCTGCCGCGACCGGGCCGCCATCCTTCAGGCCGTCCCGGCCGCCAGACCTCTACCCATACCGGCTCGTCCGTGGCGTGCTGTTGATCCGTTCCGGTTTCAGCTGCAGGCATGACCGCAACGGTCGATAATGGTGCCGCCTCTTCGGTGGGCGACGCATCTTCGGCAGCAAGTTCGACCGACGATTTCGTACTTTCGACCGTCGCCGCTGGAGCCTGCGCCTCTTCAGTTCGCTGCGTTCCGTTTTCAGCGTGAACAGTGTCGGCCGCTCCGGGGCGCGCTTCCTGGAGCAGCAGTTCAGTCTCCTGCAAACCGCCAACGTCCAGGACTTCCGGCTCAGTTGACTCCACCGCCTCGGGCAGTGCGGCGGCAGGTACCGGCTCGACCGGCTTGGGCCGCCGCTCATTCCGATAGCCAAGCGAGCGCAGAATCGATGCAAAATCCTCCCCCGAAGCGCCAATCAGGGAAGTCATGGCGCTAACAATCGTGAACCCTCCGCCTGGAAACGAGGCAGCCGGCTTCGACGCCGGGGCGCCTTCACGCCAGGCGAGCGCCGGCCGGATCAGATCCGCCAGCCGCTCAAGAATATCGACTCGCACCGCGCGCTCGCCGCAGACCCGATAGCCTGCAACCCGATACAGAGCAGCGTCGATCTCGCGATTTACCGCGATCGAGGTGCGGCCGCTGCCCGTGAAGCTGCAGCAGACCATCAAGTCCCTGGCTGTCATTGCCGTCATTGGCAAGCGCCCAGAGCTGGAGCGCGAGTGAACGCGGCACCGGTTTGAGTAGCGCGGGCAAGTAGATGTGATAGGCGCCGAAGCGCACGCCGTATTTGCGCAAGCTTGCCCGTTCCGGCTGCGCCAATCCCTTGACCTCCTGCGCCACCTTCGGCCGATCGAGGACGCCGAGCGCCTCGATCAATTGAAAGGCGACACCGCGCGCGATGCCGGTCACGTCGCCGGCGATCGAGAGTTCGAACAGCGGCCCGAGCAACTTCTCGATGTAGGCTTTGAGCCATTGGTCAAGCCGCGCCTGGACCGTCTCGCGCGGCGCGCCGGTCAAATGCTCGTCGGCAATGATGCGAATACGCGGGCGCAAGGCCTCCTCGCCCGGGACGAGCTTGCCGACGACGGCGCCGGTCCAGCGGATCGCGCCGTCACTGGCGAGCACAAATTGCTGGTCCGGGGCGTCGCCCAGCCGTGCTGCGCGCGCGGCGATCTCGCCCGCCAGCGCCGTTTGCGCCGCATTCTGCACCGCCGTGGCCTCCGAGCCACTCGACGAGGCGTCTGGCAAAAACACAAATCCGTCGAGACGGCCGATGACATGACCTTCGACCACGACCTCGCCGCTCTTGTTGATTTGCGGCTCGAGCATGGCGTTTTCGCGCAGCCGCCGCATCAGCACGCTGGTGCGGCGATCGACGAAGCGTTCGGTAAGACGCTCGTGCAGCGCGTCGGAGAGCCTGTCCTCCACCGCGCGCGTGACGGCCTGCCAATGTTCCGGATCGGCAAGCCAGTCCGGCCGATTCGCTGCGAACGTCCAGGTCCGGATATGGGCGATGCGGGTCGACAGCGTGTCAATATCGCCGTCAACCCGGTCGGCCAGGGCGACTTGTCGGGCGAACCAGTCGATATCGATCATGCCTTCCCGGATCAAATAGCCGAAGACAGTGACGACAAGTTCGGCATGGTTCGCCGGCGCGATCTTGCGATAATCCGGGATTTGGCAGACCTCCCATAGCCGCTCAACATCAGCCTGGGTTCCGATCATGCCGCGAACGTCGCTATCACGTGCGGCATGATCGAGCACCAGGATATCTTCGGCGACCGGAGCGCGCGCGAGCGCACTCTCGGTCGGCGCCGCGGCCAGCGCCGCCTGCAAGGCGCCGATCGACGAGAAGTCGAGCTCGGAATTTCGCCATTGCACGAGCCTCACCGGTTCGAATGTGTGCGATTCGAGGGCTTGAGCAAGTTCGGTGTCGAACGGCGGGCAGCGCCCGGTGGTGCCAAACGATCCATCGCGCGTGGCACGGCCGGCGCGTCCGGCGATCTGCGCGAGCTCCGACGGGCTTAGCTGGCGGAACTGAAAACCGTCGAATTTGCGGTCGGCCGCGAATGCGATGTGATCGACATCGAGGTTGAGGCCCATGCCAATGGCATCGGTGGCTACCATGAAGTCCACCTCGCCCGCCTGATAGAGTTCGACCTGCGCATTGCGCGTGCGCGGCGACAACGCGCCGAGGACGACGGCGGCGCCGCCGCGCTGGCGTCGGATCAGTTCGGCAATGGCGTAAACTTCCTCGGCCGAGAACGCGACAACAGCCGAGCGGCGCGGCAGCCTGGTGAGCTTTTTCTCTCCCGCGAAACTAAGCTGGGAGAGCCGCGGTCGGCTCACAATGCTGGCACCGGGCAGAAGCCGCTCGACAATCGGCCGCATGGTGGCGGCGCCGAGCATCAAAGTCTCTTCGCGCCCGCGCCGGTGCAGCATGCGGTCGGTGAAGACGTGGCCGCGCTCGAAATCGGCAGCAAGCTGGATTTCGTCGACGGCGAGGAACGCGACATCGAGATCGCGCGGCATGGCCTCGACCGTCGCCACCCAGAAGCGCGGGTTTGGCGGCTTGATTTTCTCCTCGCCGGTCACCAACGCCACAGCGTCCGCGCCGACCCGTTCCACTGCACGGTTATAGACTTCGCGGGCCAAGAGCCGCAGCGGCAGGCCAATGAGGCCGGACGAATGCGCCAGCATCCGTTCGATGGCGAGGTGCGTTTTTCCGGTATTGGTCGGGCCGAGCACGGCCGTAACGCCGGCGCCGCGGGCACGCAGGTCACGATCGGCAGGCGGCGAGAAAGAAATCGGCATCAACAGTCCGGCATAGCGCCCGCTCTATCGCTGCGCGCTTGCGCGGCAAGCTCGCGGGCACGGCATCTGTATCACAACGCGACGCAAAGGATAGCTGTGCTTAACATGTGGAACGAGTCTGGAACGAATCGCGGCCGAATCGGCGACTCCGAGCATGTTCGAGTTTGTTCACCGCGATATGTGGAAGTTCCGGCGATCTCGAATACCACATGGGGTGTCGAAGGTGCTTTGCCGCGTCCTGTTCATGCCAAAATGGTTAACACCTTTCCGGGATCACGATTCGCCACGGAGTCAAGAGGTATTCTTCTGTGGATATCGGGGACATCGCTCCGATTGAGCTTGTGGCCGGTAAGCTATTCCCCGCGTCGAGCCGGGCATTCTCGGCGCGACGGCATAAGGCGCGAAACGGCGATCAGAACTTACTGGGTCTTCGCATCGGCATGCCGCGGCTTCGCGACCGAGACAAATTGGTTTGCCTCCAGCACACCAGGACCGAGTGGCGTCGGCACCGCGAACCGGAACGGCACCAGCACGCGCGTGCCGGCAATCGGCGCGAGCCAGACTTCCGCGTCGTGCAGTTCGACCAGATATTTGATCGCCGCAACGTTCGGTACGTAGCCCGAAATCGGCTTGAAATACAGTGCGCAGACCACGACCGGACCCTCGTAGCCCTTGTCCGCCTTGACGAATTCCATGCGTTTGAATTCGCTGCGCAGGTCGTAGCGCACCCGACCATCGAACACCGCGGTCTTGCGCTCACACGCTAGCGGGCTCACCGGATTGCCCGAGCCGCCCACGCTGGTGAGCGCCGAGGTCATTGGATCCATGACCCCGCGGCGATCGGCATCGGTCACCGGAATGCGGTCCAGACTGGGCTGCAGCGGCGGCTTGACCGAGTACATCGTCACTTTGCCGCCGTCGAGCGCCATACGCACCTCGTCGACATGGCGATCATCGATGATGGTGGCAGAATAGCTGCTCGGCATCGGTTGCCCGTCGCTAAACGTGCCGTGCGCGGCGCCGGTGCCGTGCGCGCCGATCAGGAATTTTAGAATGCCGGCGGTCGCCCCGCTCGCTGCTGCAGTATATTCCTTATCGGAAATCTCGACCGCCCAATTGCCCCTTCCAACAGGAATTCCGGAAATCGTGGCGACGTATCGGGCCTGCAGGCGACCCTGTGCCGCCGCCGTCCAGCGCGCGTCGGCGGCAAGCGCCGCTAGAATCGTCATTATACAAACCGCCACGGCCGAAGCCGCGGAGCGCGCTTTGCTACTGGACCAATTCGACAGCGCAACCACGAAGTTATTTGTCCTCGATGCCGGCGAACGAGCGCCCAATAAATCTTCGCCGGCGGTCCCGCTGCAGCCCGCGCAGCCATCGCTCGCGGAACCGGGCGCATGTGTTGTTGCAGAATAAGTCCTTTCTGTGGTTTTCGCACGCTTCGGCGCGGGACACGGGCTTATTTGCCGCTCGGGACGCGCAGGACACACCGATATGGCGCGCTTGACGCTTTCTTGGGGCCTCACTATAGGCTCCGCGCACCCCCTTGCCGCCCGAATGGCTGCATCGCCGCTGGACGGACCAGACGAGGAATTTCAGCCATGCCTTGGCGTTGCGAACTGACCGGAAAGACGCGCCAGATCGGGCACCGGGTGAGCCACTCCAACCGCAAGACCAAGCGGCGGTTTCTGCCCAATCTACTCAATGTGACGCTGATGTCTGAAGCGCTTGGCCGTTCGGTGCGGCTGCGCATCTCGGCGAATGCGCTCAGGACGGTGGATCATCGCGGCGGTCTCGACGCATTTTTGCTTGCCGCCAAGGACGGCGAACTGTCGCCGCGCGCGCTTGAACTTAAGCGCCAGGTCGCCAAGAAGCGGGCCGGGACGCAAGCGGCTGGACCGGTGGCGGCGTAACGGATTCGCCGCCGCGCGCCGCTTCGATGGCCGCATAGATGCCCGCGGCACCAGACCCGATCACCAGCACATCGGTCTCGACCTGCAGCGGCTCTGCGCTCATGCGGCATTCCTCGCGGCGATGAAAATAAAATGCCGCTCGTCCCCGCGAAAGCCGCGACCCAGCAGTTCGATTCCCTCTTGTGCGGGAAGGAGCCGAAGTATCACGTCGGCGTCGCAAATGCGGCGGCGAGGCGCGCGGCGAATTGCCGTTCCATATCTTTGGCCTTCGCCCGCAGCACCGGTTGACCGAGACTGCCAAGCTTGCCGGTCAGGGCGGCATCAACGTCATATTTGATCCTGGTCTCCTCGCCCACTTCGCTAAGCTCGGTCGCCAATGTCGCAGTGAGTCGGCCGACGATGCCGAGAGGGGTGCCCTCGACCTTGGCGATGATCTCGCGCGGCTCGACCGCGCTCACCACTTCAACCCTGACCTTGAACTTGAAGCTCATGTACGCGACTTTGGTCGCAAACACGGCCGAGTAGGTGTCCGGCGCAATCTCCTGCAGGTCCTGCACGCCCTCGACACAGGACGCGAAAAAGCGCGCATCGCGCACCGCCTCATAGACGCGCTGGCGCGGCGCTTTCACGGTGAGTTCGCCGGAGAATTTCATCGGGTCTGCATCCTCAATCGTCGTGTCACGCCGTCGCTTTCAACAACGACGCCAGAGGCCGACCGGGATCGGCGAGCGCCGCCGGTTCGATGGCAATGCGGCGCTCGATCAGCCGCCTGGCGACGGCAAGATCGCGCTGCGCGTTGATTCCCATTGCGTAGACTACGCGACCGCAGGCGACTTCGAACAGAAGCATGCTCTTGCCGGACAGCGGCCGGCGGACGCGCTCGGTCGGCTGCAGCGGCGGAAAGCCCACGCCTTGAAGATAGAGGTCGTACTGCTCCGACCAGAACAACGGTATGGCGCGGTAGATTTCGCGCGCGCCCGCCGCGTTGCGGCCCGCAATGGCGCCCTGGTCCTGCGCGTGCCGCCAATTCTCCATCCGAACGAGGCCGTGCGGCGCCGGAAAGCGGACGGCATCGCCGGCGGCGAAAATCGCCGGATCGGAAGTGCGGCAGTGCTCGTCGACAATGATGCCGTTGTCGGCTTCCAACCCGGCAGCGGCGGCGAGCGCATCGTTCGGCTTTACGCCGGTGCCGACGACAACCAGGTCGGCGGCAAAGCTTGCGCCCGTGGCGCAGGCGATAGCGATGCCGTCGTCGCTCGCGTCTACCTGCGCGATCGTTATGCCGGTGCGGAGATCGACGCCGTGGCGGCGGTGCTCGTCGGCGATGAAGGAACTGGTTTCGGCGTCGCAGACGCGGGCGAGGATACGCGGCGCCAGTTCCAAGACCGTGGTCTTAACGCCGAGCTCGGCCGCTGAGGCGGCGGCTTCGAGGCCGATCAGCCCGCCGCCGATGACGACAAGATGCCGGCACTGGCGCAGCGCTGCGGCGAGCCGCCTCGCGTCCGCCTCGGTGCGCAGATAGTGCACCCGCTCCATGCCGAACGGCAATTGCGGAAGTTCGCGCACGAGAGAGCCAGTCGCGAGCACGAGCGCGTCAAAGCGGTAGCGCTGGCCGGAAGCAGTGAGTACCTCGCGCGCGCCGCGATCGATTGCCGAACACTGCGCCAACCGCTCGAGGACAACGTTATGCGAGGCCGCGCCGCCCGGACCGGCGATCGGTGCATGCTCAGGCAGCGCCCTGCCGGTAAGCACCGCCTTCGACAGCGGCGGCTTCTCGTAGGGTTCGCACGCTTCGTCGGTCAGGAGGACGACGCGCGCCGCCGGGTCGGTCCGCTTAGCTTCGATCGCGGCGAACACCCCTGCCGGTCCGCCGCCGATCACGACGATGTTGCGGGATTGCTGTTCGGCCATCTCGGGGGCCGCGCTCAGGCGCGCAGCGCCGTGAGCATGTCCTTGATGTATTCGTCAGCGCTCGAAATCACCAGCATCATGGCGTGAGGCCGCAACTGCGCCAGCATTTTCGACAGCGTCTCGTCGCTCGAGGACGCGCCTCCCAGCACCAAGGCGGTCGTCATGACGTGCTTGACGGCGCAGGCCTCGCCGATGATGGCGGCCGCCGCCGCGCTTTCGCCGGCGCTCGCCACCATCACCACGAGATCGGCGCTATTGACCTCATCGACCAGGTCCTTGGTGCGGCCGGCGAGGTCGTTGAGCCAGCCGCCCATTGAAAAGCGCTCGCCGGGTCGTGGTGCGCCGGAGAATGAGGAGGCGGTGAGGAAGCTCGCGTTCTGCCATGGCGAGGTCGAAAGCTGCTTGACGATCCGCTCGCTCTTGGCGTCGAGTGCGATGACCTTGACGGCCCGCGGCTTTGAATTCGGGGCGTCGATGCGGAATTTGGCCTCCGCCGCCGAGCTCATCCGCGCCAATTCGCTTTGCATTGACGATCTCCTGGGCCGATCTCCTTGCCTGCCGCGCCTGGATATAGCGGTTCGGCGGAGATATTTCATTATCCGCACCGCCTTGTATAAGGGCGTTCGCTCCAAGGTAAAGTCCCGAGATATTTGTCCATGTCAGAGGCGATGTCGGAGTCCATGTCAGAGGCAGGAAAGCGCATCGAGCTGTGCTCAACCGACGAGGTCGCACCCGGCACCGCGCTCAAGGTCGAGACCGGGGAATTGTCGCTCGCGGTGTTCAACGTCGGCGGCGAATTCTTCGTCACCGACGACCTGTGCACCCACGGCCCGGGATCGCTGTCGGAAGGCTATATCGAGGACGACGTGGTCGAGTGCAACTTCCACAACGGCCAGTTCAATATCCGCACCGGCGACGTGGTGTCGCCGCCCTGCATGGTGCCGATCAAGACCTATCCGGTGCTGGTGGTGGACGGCAAGGTGACGATCGAGGTGTGACACAAGGTCTGACATGCGCCGCATCGCGTGGCGCAACGCGGCCCTTGCGCTCCACATATCTCATTGGTGCGATAACCGGAAATTCGAGTGGACCAGGCCCATTCGCGAATGCTGTTGCGCGCCGCGTTTTGCGGTTGACGAAAGTCGCGCGGTTGGGTTGTTAGCGCCCCAAGAACTCGCAGGAGGACTGCCCGATGATGAGAACCAAGCCGCCGTTCCGCGCCGACGTGGTCGGCAGCCTGTTGCGCACCGCGCCGCTCAAGGAAGCGCGCGCCAAACGCGAGAAGGGCGAGATCAGTGCCGCGCAATTAACGGAGGTCGAGGACCGCGAGATCGAGAAAATCATCAGGAAGCAGGAGGAGGTCGGGCTGAAGGTCGCAACCGACGGCGAATTTCGCCGCTCGTGGTGGCATTTCGATTTCTACGGGCTTCTCGATGGTATGGAGCGCTACCAGCTCGACCACGGCATCCAATTCCATGGCGTGCAGAGCAGAATGGAGAGCATCCGCGTCAAGGGCAAGCTGGGCTTCTCGTCAAATCATCCGATGCTGGAGCATTTCAAGTTCCTCAAGGCCCACACGCGCCTGACGCCGAAAATGTGCATCCCGAGCCCGGCGACGCTGCATTTCCGCCTGGAGCCGAACGCCGTCGATACAAGGTTTTACGCGGACCGCGACGCCATCTTCGACGATCTCGCCAAGACCTATCGCCAGGCGATCCGCGGCTTCTACAATGCCGGCTGCCGCTATCTGCAATTTGACGACACCGCCTGGGCCTATCTCTGCTCGCAGTCGGAACTGAAAAAGGCGCGCGAGCGCGGGCTCAATGCCGACCGGCTGGCGGAGGATTATGCGCGTGTCATCAATATGTCGCTGGAAGGCCGGCCGACCGACATGGTGATTACCACGCATGTGTGCCGCGGCAATTTCCGCTCGACCTGGATCGCCGAGGGCGGCTACGAGCCGGTCGCCGAGATCATGCTCGGCAAGCTTAATTACGACGGCTACTTCCTCGAATACGACACCGCGCGCGCCGGCGGCTTCGAGCCGCTGCGATTCCTCCCCAAGGGCGACAAGATCGTCGTGCTCGGTCTGATCACGACAAAGAGCGGTGCGCTGGAGAAAAAAGACGAGGTCAAACGCCGCATCGACGAGGCCACCAAATACGCTGGCCTCGATCAGCTTTGCCTCTCCCCGCAATGCGGCTTCGCTTCTACCGAGGAGGGCAACTTGCTCGCCGAGGACGAGCAATGGGCGAAGCTGCGCATGGTGGTAGAAATCGCGCAGGAGGTGTGGGGCTGACGAGCTCGCGCCGCTGTCTCGGCGCGCGTCGTCGCGCCCTCTCCGCTCGCGGGAGAGGGCACCTCGACTATCCAACTACAAGAATGGATGAGGGCGTCGGCGTCAAAGCTCCTGCCGCGTCGGAAGGAACAGGATTTCGTTCACGTTCACCTCCTCCGGCCCGCTCGCGGCAAACGCAACCACACGCTTAATCGCGTCGCCTCATCGCGTCCGCTCTCGGCCCTACCCCTGCCCCCCAAAAGGGGGGAGGGGAAATGCCCGCGGCAATTCTGGTCATTCCACCCTCACCGCGCATAAGCTGCAGGAACAATCGGCTCCTTATCCCAATCGCCCACGGGATCGTAGCCCCAGACCCAGTCGGACTTGCCGTGCACGCTGGCAGTGCCGGCGGTGATCGACTCCTTCTGCGCCGTGCGGTCGCGCATGTGTTTGAAACGCGCGTTGGAGAAGGAGAGCCGCTGCACGCCGTGCACGCGCGGGATGCGGACGCGGCGGAAATTGGCGAAGGCCTCGGCCGGATCGCGGCAGGCGTCGAGCCAGCGCGCGATGATGTAGGAGTCTTCGAATGCCTGGCAGGCGCCCTGCCCGGCGTTCGGCAGCATGGCGTGCGCGGCGTCGCCGATGAGCTGGATGCGGCCGCGGCCCCAATTTTGCGTCAGCGGCCGCGTGAACAGGCCCCATTTCGAGCATTCGGTGACGAGGCGCAAAAGGGTCGCAAGGCGCGGCTCGGGGTTGGGAAAGCTCAACCGCATCTCTTCAGGATCGCCGGAGGTCGACCAGCCCTCCTCCACCCATTTGTCGGTGTCCTCCTGGGTGACGACGTTTATGAGCTTGCCGGCGCGGATTTTGTACGCGAGCAGATGGCAGCCCGGTCCGACCCATTGGATGTGGCCGGTCGGCTCGATCACGTGCTCTGGCACATCGGCACCGTTTAGCAGCGCGCGCCAGACCATCTGTCCGGTATAGGTCGGGTTGTCGTCGCCGTAGAGCGTGCGGCGCACGACCGAGCGCACGCCGTCGGCGCCGATCACAGCCTCGGCCGCAACTTCCGCGCCGTTAGCGAAGGTCAGAACAATGCGGTCGTTTCGTTCCTGCAATCCCGTCAAGCGATGTCCAAGATGAATGGCGCTGTCATCGAGGCCGCCGGCGAGCGCGCCAAGCAAGTCGGCGCGATGGAAGGTGTAATAGGGCGCGCCGTAACGCGCCGCGCTTTTTCGCCGATCGTTGAATTCGAGGTAGTCGCCGGTCTGCATATTGCGCGTGTAGATGCCGGGCGACGAGGTCGCCGCGGCGGCGACCCTGTCGCCGAGACCGATCGCCTGCAGCGCCTTGCTGGCTTGCGGGCTGACATTGACCGCGGCACCGATCTCGCCCAACGTCGGCGTAGCCTCGAATACGTCCGCCTTCCTGCCGAAGGAAGCGAGCGCCTGCGCGGTCGCGAGCCCGGCAAGCCCGCCGCCGATAATCGCAATGCTGACGCTCGATGCCATGCAAGCCTCCCGACTCGCGCCGCAACTCGTCGCGGTCGCGCAGCGCGGAACGGCAAAGCGTATTCCATCCCTGCGTCAGCAACCAGCGTTGGAGTGCGCTCCACGGCGACGGCGACCGACTCCTCATTGGCATTCAAAGTCATCACGGCGGCCTTGGTTATTTCCTCGGCCATGATATTGGCACGCGGAGTTGCCCTTGGTCGCGAGGTGAAAGGGTGCGGTGAGGAACGCCCGGCGAGCTGAAGCGCGAAGCTACTCCGCCGCCAGCGCGGCTTCCTTGAACGGCAAGCGCAGCCGCTGCCAGACATCGACCAAAGCTTCGGCGAGCGCATCGATCAGCGCGTCGTCGTGATGCGGACTTGGCGTGATGCGCAGTCGCTCGGTGCCCTTCGGCACGGTCGGATAATTGATCGGCTGAATGTAGATGCCGTAATCGGCGAGCAGAACATCGCTTGCCTGTTTGCACAATTCCGGATCGCCGACGAAGACCGGGACGATGTGTGTGGGGCTCCGCATCACCGGCAGCCGCGCCGCCAAGAGCACCGACTTGGTGCGGGCGGCGCGATCCTGATGGCGTTCGCGCTCCCAGTTCGAAATCTTCAGATGCCGGATCGCCGCGGTCGCAGCAGCCGCCACCGGCGGCGGCAGCGCGGTGGTGAAGATGAAGCCCGGCGCGTAGGAGCGCACCGCGTCGATCAAGGCGGCGGAACCGGCGATGTAGCCGCCGACGCAGCCGAACGCCTTGGCAAGCGTTGCTTCGATCACGTCGATGCGCGCCATGGCGCCGTCGCGCTCGGCAATGCCGCCGCCGCGCGGGCCGTACATGCCGACCGCGTGCACCTCGTCGACAAAGGTCATGGCGCCGTAGCGTTCGGCAAGGTCGCAGATCGCGTTCACCGGCGCCACGTCGCCGTCCATCGAATAAAGGCTCTCGAACACGACGAGCTTCGGCCGCGCCGGATCGGCCGCAGCGAGCAGTTGTTCGAGATGCGCCATGTCGTTATGGCGGAAAATGTGCTTCTCGCAATGCGCCTGGCGGACGCCCTCGATCATCGAATTGTGGTTCCAGGCATCCGACAGGATCAGGCAGTGCGGCATCAGCTTGGCGAGCGTGGCAATGCCGGTCTGGTTCGAGACATAGCCGGAGGCTGAAAACCAGGGCGGCTTCCTTGCGGTGCAGGTCGGCAATTTCGCGTTCGAGCTCGAGCACCGGGTGGTTATTGCCGGCAATGTTGCGGGTGCCGCCGGCGCCGGTGCCCATGCGGGTCGCCGTTTCTACCATGGCACCGATGACCTTCGGGTGCTGGCCCATGCCGAGATAGTCGTTCGAGCACCAGATCACGACGTTGCGCGGCCCCTCCGGCGAATGCCAGATGGCGTGCGGAAAGCGGCCGGCGATGCGTTCGAGATCGGCAAAGACGCGGTAACGGCGCTCCGCATGCAACCGATCCAGCGCACCGGTGAAGTAACCGCTGTAATCCATGGGCATTTTCGCCTCCGGCGGACGCCACTTCAGAGCGCCGGGACCGCCTTTCTAGAAGGGTTTTAGGGTATTTGTCGAGGCCATATCAGCGGCAAATTCGTCGCGGCGTGCCGGGGCCAATCAAGTGTGGGGACCTCGGCACCACTTCACGGCACGAAAAAATTCTGCGGCGGCTCGAAGGAATACTCGAAAAAATCGACCAGGGCGGCCGTTTGCATGATGTCGCGTGCGGTACGCTTGGTCGACAGCGATGCGATCGCCGCGTCTCTGGCGGCGCGCGCGGTTTCCAGCGCCTCGCCGGGTCGCGCCATGACACGCTCCAACGCCGCCTCGACGCTGCGGCCCGAGAAGTTGAACGTGTACGCATAGAGCGTGGGGAAATTGGCTGCGGTGAACGAGTTGGTCTCGGTAATCGGCATCACGCCGGCGCTCAGCGCGGTGTAGAAGCGGTCGTGAACACCAAGCTCGACATTCGGGTTCATCGTAATGCTGGCGAGAGATTGGGCAGTTTCACGCTGGAACGTGGAATAGTCCAAGCCGCTGCGAAAGCGCGCGCGGGCGCCGTCGCGGGAAATGTGGTCCCAGTTTTCGCCGATGACGTTCGATCGGATATTTTTTGATTGCTTCGGCGATTGCGGTGCTCTTGCGCCGGCGAATGTAGTCATCGACCTGAGCGATGAGGAAACGCGTCAGCTTGTCGAACGGTTGCAGCTCCAGACGGTGGGCCGACGCGACTTTCTCGACGGCTGCAGGGAAGACGCCGCAGTTCTGCAAGCCGACTTCGTCAAGCACATCATGAAGGATCCGCGCGATCGCGGGTCGTGCCGCCCATTTCGTTTCCAACTCGCGCGGGTTGTTGCCGGTCTTCGCGAAGATCACCTGCGTCGGCACGCTGCGATCAGTCCGCGGCGGTTGACCGGACAGGCTGGCAAGTCCGAGATCGAAGGAGATGATCAGGTTTGCCGACTTGACATGATCGCGCTGATAGAGCGCATGGTCTCTGTACTCATAAGCGAGCGTGACGCAACGCGGCAGATGATGATGGCGCGCGCCAAAGTAGGCTGGATGGTCGTAGAGCACCGAGAAAAACGGGATGCGGAAGTGCTCCCACAAATTGTCGTTTTCGAACCTGAGGCGACCGCCAAAACCCGCGGCGATGCACAGGCGAACCTGATAAGTTGCGATATCGTCAAGGAGGCGCTTTTCCCAGTTCGGCTCCGCGAGATCGTGCCAAATGACGCGGGTTCCGGTCCGCTCCCACTCCCTGGTTATGTTCGAGAGCACGCCGTCGGTCGAATTGTAGGCGCCACGGGTGCTGAGCGCGAGAACGGCTGGGAGCCGCTTGACGATCGGCCACGGACCAATGGCGATCATCGGCTCCGCCTCGGCTGATCTGGTTACATTTTCCACGATCGCCCTCTCGCCACACCGAACCGCCGTGCGCAGCGTCGTGGGTCGAAACCACGCGATGCGCGCAGACACAGCCCGCCTTCGGCGCCCTGACCTGAAGCTAAACGAGCAAACAGATCGAGTTCCACCTGCAGTCGCCGGTGGCTAGGCGGCAACCTCCCGAAGCCTCTGCCGCCGCCGCAGCCGCCGCTCCGCCAGCGTCAACGCTTGTTTCTCCGCGTTTGGGCGGCAGTTTTGATTGAGCAAATCAGAGCGGCATCAGCTCGCCTTCGAGCGGAACCATTACGCGGCTTGTCCGCGCGTGCCATTCCCAGTGGCCGGTCAGCCACAGCGTGCCGCCGCCGAAACTCCCGTGGCTCGCGGCCCGCCGTACATGATCGCCACGTCTGAAACGTGCGGCGCCGGTGGTGACAGCTTGACGCCTGGCAGGCGACTGAATTTAGAGCCTCGGCTCCTCGTGTGCGGGACAAAAGTCGCTCGTTTTGCACGGTTTCTCGGTCATCCCGTGCTTTGACCGCGCATGCGGGTGGTAGAATATTTTTCTATTTGAATCCTATATTTTCGCTATATATGGAAATATATCCTTCAATTATGGGTCGAGCGCGTCGTGCGTTTCTTACCGATCTTTCTCGATCTCCGCCGCGGTGTGGTGCTGGTCGCGGGCTCAGGAGCCGCGGCATCGAGCAAATTGCGGCTGCTGCATTCGGCCGGCGCGCGGGTGCGCTGGTATCCGCGCAGCGCCGATGTTGCGCAAGCATCCGTCGGCAAAGCGGGCGGCTGGCTTGAAATCTGCATCGCCGACCCGCGCGAAGCGGATTTCTCCGCGTTCGTTGCCGTGGTGTCGGCGGCGGGCGGCAGGCTCGACGAAGAAATCGCCGCGCGGGCGCGCCACAGCAATGTCCCCGTCAATGTCGTCGATCGTCCCGATCTGTCGAGCTTCATCTTTCCCGCCATTGTCGATCGCGGCGAGGTCGTGATCGCCATCGGCACCGGCGGCGCGGCGCCGGTTCTGGCGCGAAGGCTGCGCGAGCGCATCGAAGCGCTGTTGCCGGCGCGGATCGGCGATCTTGCGGCTTTGATGCGGCGCTTCCGCGAGCGCGCTGCAAAGACGCGAGGCGCCGAGGGTTCGTTGCGGCGGTTCTGGGAACAGGTCGTCGACGGCCCGATCGGGGTTGCCGCGCTACGCGGCCGCTGGCGCGAAGCCGAGACTGCGCTGGCGCGCGCGGTCGAACGGACCGATGATGCAGGCAGCGGCATCGTTTATTTGGTCGGCGCCGGTCCGGGCGACGCCGACCTCTTGACCTTGCGGGCGCTGCAGGCGCTGCAGAGCGCCGACGTTATATTCCACGACGAACTTGTCAGCGCCGAAATTCTAGACCGCGCGCGGCGCGACGCCGAACGCATCTGCGTCGGCCGGCGCAGCGGCCGTCCGGGCATCGGCCAGGACGCCATCAACCAAAAACTCGCCGCTGCCGCCCGCAAAGGGCTAAACGTCGTCCGCCTGAAAGGCGGCGATCCTTTCATCTTCGGCCGCGGCGGCGAAGAGCTCGACTATCTGCGGCGGGCCGGCATTGTCACTATCGTCGTGCCCGGCGTCACCGCGGCAATGGGTTGCGCGGCGGAAGCGGGACTACCGCTTTTGTTCCGCAATGAAGCGACGCAACTGATTTTCGTCGCCGCGCATCAGGCCGACACGCAAGCAATCGACTGGTCGAATTGCGCCGATCCGAAAACGACCGTCGTCATCTATATGGGACTTGGGCGTGCGGCGGCCGTCCGTGACGGCTTGATTGCCGCTGGCCGCGACCCGGACACGCCGGCTGCGCTGCTTATTCGCGGCACCGGAGCGGACTCAAAACACATTGTCGGCCGCCTCCGCGAACTCGCGGCCCTTGCGCCACAGGCCGGCGAAGGCCCGGGCCTGATCGTGGTGGGAAGCGTGGTGGCGCGGTCCGATGCGTGGCTCGCCGCGGCCGAGCGGCACCTTACGGAGTTGGCGGCATGACATCGCCCCTCGATCAAAAACTCAAAATCGCAGGCCCCGTTGTGGTGACCGCCAACCGCGTTGCCGACGGCGCCGTTATTTATCGCGGCGCGGGCGGCGGCTGGACGACGCGGCTCGACTCCGCGCTGGTGATCACCTCGGCGCCGACCGCGCAGCAACTCCTCGCCGCCGCCAACGAGGACGAAATTCGCGCGGTCGGCGCTTATGCCGCTCCGGTCGAAATCAGCGACGGTCGGGTGAAGCCTGGGAACCTGCGCGAACAGATCCGCGCCGCCGGTCCGACCGTGGAACAGCGCACCGCGCCGGCTTCGGAGGCTCCAAATGTATGTCTACGATGAACTCGACCGGGCCTTGATCGCCGAGCGGGTCGCCGAATTCCGCGATCAGGTTACACGGCGGCTGTCGGGCGAGTTGAGCGAGGAGGAATTCAAGCCGCTCCGCCTGATGAACGGCGTCTATCTACAGCTCCACGCCTACATGCTGCGCATCGCCATTCCCTACGGCACCTTGTCGGCGGCGCAACTGCGCATGCTGGCGCATGTCGCGCGCCGCTACGACCGCGGCTTCGGCCATTTCACGACGCGCCAGAACATCCAGTTTCACTGGATCAAGCTCGACGAACTGCCCGACGCCATGGCCGAGCTTGCCGGCGCAGGCCTGCACGGCATGCAGACCAGCGGCAACAACGTGCGCAACATCACCACCGACCAATGGGCCGGCGTCACGCCGGACGAGATCGAAGATCCCCGCGTCTGGGCCGAGCTCATTCGCCAGCACGTGACGCTGCATCCGGAATTTTCCTTCATGCCGCGCAAGTTCAAGATCGCGGTCGGCGCGTCGTCGCGCGATCGCGCCGCTTTGCGCATCCACGATCTGGCGCTGCGGCTTTATCGCAACGGCTCGGGCGAAACCGGTTTCGAAGTCATGGTCGGCGGCGGACTCGGCCGCACGCCGTTCCTCGCCAAGACCATCAAGCCGTTTCTGCAAAAAAGCGACGTGCTGAGCTACATCGAGGCGGTGCTGCGCACCTACAACCAGTACGGCCGACGCGACAATGTCTGGAAGGCGCGCATCAAGATTCTGGTGCACCAGCTCGGCGCCGAAGCCTTTGCCAGCGAGGTCGAAGCGGAATGGCGCAGCATCCGTAACGGCCCGCTCGCGCTCGACCCCGCTTCCGTAGCCGAGATCGCCGGCCGCTTCCGCTATCCCGATTACCTGCCGCTCGACGACAGCCCGCCGGCGCTCGGCGCCGCGCGCCGCGCCGACAAAAGCTTCGACGCCTGGATGACCAATGCGGTCGCCAACCACAAGGCGCCGGGCTACGCCATCGTCACGCTGTCGCTCAAGCCGGAAGGCGGAACTCCTGGCGATGCCAGCGCCGCGCAGATGGACGCGATCGCCGACCTCGCCGACCGCTATTCGTTCGGCGAAATCCGCGTCGGTCACGAGCAGAATTTGGTGCTGCCTCACGTCGCCCAACGCGATCTGCCGGAGTCTCTGGCGCGCGCTCGATGCGGCCGGTCTCGCCACGGCCAATATCGGGCTGGTCTCGGACGTCATTTCCTGCCCCGGCCTCGATTATTGCAGCCTCGCCAATGCGCGCTCCATTCCGGTGGCGCAGGAAATTTCGCGTCGCTTCCGCGATGCCGGCCGTGCCGGCGAGCTTGGCCGGCTGCACATCAACATTTCCGGCTGCATCAATGCCTGCGGCCACCACCATGTCGGGCACATCGGCATTCTGGGCGTCGAGAAAAACGGCGAGGAATTTTATCAGATCACGCTGGGCGGCAAGGCCGACGAGAATGCCGAGTTGGGGACCCTGCTCGGACCGGCGGTGCCCTATGCGCAGGTGGCCGACGTGGTCGAGGACATTGCCGCCGCCTATCTCGAACTGCGGCAGCGGCCGGACGAATTGTTCATCGAGACCGTCAAGCGCACCGGCATCGAACCGTTCAAGGAGCGCGTCTATGCTGCTCGTTGAACGCGGCCGCATCGTCACCGACCGTTATGTGCGCATCGGCGACGAGGCGCCGGTGCCGGATCGCCTCCCCGTCATCGTAACGGGGAAGCGATTTCTGGCCGAGGCGGCAACGCTGACCCGGCGCGACGGCTCTCTCGGCGTATCGTGGCCGAACGACCGCAGAGTTGCGGACCTTGCGCCGTGGCTCGGCCATCTTGCGCTGGTGGCGCTGTGCTTCCCCAAATTCCGCGACGGCCGCGCCTACAGCCAGGCTCGCCTGTTGCGCGAGCGTTACAGCTTTGGCGGCGAGCTGCGCGCCACCGGCGAGATTCTGCGCGATCAGTTCCTGTTCCTGCTGCGCGCCGGCTTCGATTCGCTTGAAGTCAAAAAAGACGCCGACGCGGCGGCGTTCGCGCAAGCCGTCAATCGCTTCAGCGTGTTCTATCAGCCGAGCGCGGACGGCCGCATTCCGGCGCGGCAGTGGCGCCTGCTCGGTCTCGACGCCGATGGCGAACGCAACACCGCAACGCCCCCGACAGCCTCGCCGCTTGCTCCCGGCACTTGAGCGGACAGCGCAACTCCCGTCACGTTATGATTGCTCAGTGCTTCAGACGGACGCCGGCCCGCTCCAGCCGTGGCAGCACCGCGTCGCAGAAATACGGAACTTCGTCGAGAAAATTGATGAAGGAGAGCCCGATGCCACGCACGCCTGCCTGACTGATGATGGCGAGCTCCTCGGCGACGCGATCGGGCGTGCCGACAAACGGATAGCCGCCGATGGCGTTCGAGGCGAAATAGCGACGCTTGGCATAATATTCCTCGGGGGGAATCGTCCGCGGCGTGATGCTCTTGTTGGCCAGCATGCCGTCGATGGCGCCCCAATCGGCGTTCTCGATGATCGCGTACTGGTAGTACTCCTCCGCTTCCTTCTGGTTCGGCCGGCAGACCACCTGGCCGACGGTAAAGACTTCGATCTCGCGGCCGAGTTCGTGCGCTTGCGCCTTGATCTCCGTCACCTTCGTGGCATTGCCGGTGAGCGAGGTGCGCGAGCCCGCGGTGGCGACGAAAAACGCATCGCAGTTGCGCAACGCAAACGCCTGGCCGACATCCGAGGAACCTGCATTCATCATCAGCGGGCGTGTGCCACCGTAAGGCTTCGGAAAGGCGCGCGCCGCTTTCAGATGCAGATAGTTGCCGTCGAAGTCGAAAGTATCGTCGCGCGTCCATGCCTGTTTGACGACATCGACCCATTCCTGCGCATAGTCGTAGCGTGCGTCGTGCTCGCGCTGCTTGACGCCGAACATGTCGAATTCGCCTTCGTTCCAGCCGCAGACGATGTTCATGCCCATGCGGCCCTCGCCGATGTGATCGGCGGTGACGAATTCCTTGGCCGCGATCAGCGGATGAAACAACGGCGCATGCACCGTGCCGAACACGGTCATGCGCTTGGTGGCGCCCAGCAGCCCGACCGCCCAGGTGATGGTTTCAAGCGTCGTGCCGTGAAAATCGGTCTCGCCGCCATAGCCCTTCCAGCGCGCGATCGGCAGCATGAAATCGAGGCCGGCTTCGTCGGCGAGCCGGGCGAGCTTAAGGCAATCCGGCCAGCTCGCCGACCAGCGCTCCGGCACCGTGGTCGCCGAGCGGCCCGACGAGCAATTGGCGCCGAACAGGCCGATCTTGAGCGCATTACCGTTATACATGGCAATGCGGTCCTTCATCGATGCGCGAGGCGCCAGCACGGCGTTCTCCGTTGTTGTGGTTCGGCGATGATATTAGCGCACTTGTCATCGTCCGCGAAAGCGGACGATCCAGTAACCGCGAACGCCGGGACAACTGGCCGTACCGACTGCGTCGAGATTACTGGATGCCCCGCCTGCGCGTGGCACGACAAGAAAAGGTGACGACGGCGAACTAGGGTCAAAACTCATTAATCTTTCCGCTGCGACAATACGGTACTGATTCGTATTGGGGAAGGAAGATGAGCAGGAACCTGTTCTGGCTGAGCGACGAACAATGGGCGCGGATCGAGCCGCGATTGCCGACGGATGTGCGCGGCGTCGAGCGAGCGGACGACCGGCGGGTGATCAGCGGCATCGTGCATGTGTTGAAAAGCGGCTGCCGCTGGTGCGATTGCCCGGAAGCCTATGGTCCGCCAACGACGATCTATAACCGCTTCGTGCGCTGGGCGCGGCGCGGCATCTGGGAAAACCTGTTCCGTGAGCTTGCCGGGAACGGGCGATCCGCAGACACGCAGATGATCAACTCCACCCACGTCAAAGCGCACCGCTCGGCGGCGGGCGGAAAAGGGGGGAGCAGAAGCAGGCTGTTGGCCGTTCGCGCGGAGGGCGCAACACGAAGATTCACGCACTCGCAGATGCTAAAGGCCGCCTCATCGCCATCCTGTTGACCGGCGGCGAGGCCCATGATTGTCCGGTCGCAAAGCGCCTGATCCGCAGAGTAAAATCGCCGAAACGCATGCTCGGCGACAAGGCCTACGACAGCGCCGAGTTGCATGAGGAACTGCACGAACGCGGAACCAAGCCGGTCATTCCCAACCGCTGCAACAGGAAGCAACCGTTTCGCTTCAGCAAGCGTCTATACAAACTGCGCTGGCGCATCGAAAGTGCCTTTAACAGGCTGAAGGACTTCAGGCGCATTGCAACGCGATACGATAGGCTGGCGCGAAACTACTTGTCTTCCGTCTGCCTCGTCGCCAGCCTCGTATGGTGGATTTAATAAGTCTGGACCCTAATTCGATGCGAGCGACGCCAACAGCCGGCCGTGGCCCGCGATCGGATCGGCGATGCCGAGCGCCTTGAAGGCGACGAAGAAGCTCGCATGCGTATAGGCGACGACCGGAATGCCGGCGTCATGTTCCAACTCATCGACAATCTGCGAGGCCTGCCATTGCGGGCAAGGCAGATAGAGCGCATCGCATTTGCCGGCGCGGTCGAGCACGGTTTCAGCAAAGCGCCTGATCTCGGCGCGCGCGACGCTCTGCAGCCGCTTGAACGGCACGTCCATGCCTTGCGCATGCGCGATCGCAAAGCCGTTGCCGGCAAGATAATCGGCCATCGCGCGATTGTGCCGTTCCGGATAGGGCGAGGCGATGGCGATCCGCTGCGCCCCGACATGGCGCAGCGCCTCCATCGCCGCGCGCACGCCTGTTGTGGCGCCGACGCCCGACGCTTTCTTGATGTCGCCCACGACGATCTCGTCGAATCCCCTGCCGCGCGCCACCACCAGCGGCCCGCCGCCGTGAACGACGTAATCTACGCCGCGCGAGCCGAGATAGGCGGCTGCTGCGCAAACCTGCGCCAGCGCCTTGTCGAACCATTCGTCGCTCCAATCGTCGATATTGCAGGTCACCCCGACCAGCCCGACGCCGTCCGGCGCGAATTGGTAGAATTCGTACGGCACCACCTCCATCACCGTCGGGCCGATATAGCCGATGCGCTTGCGCCAGCCGAACACGGTTGCTTCCTCCTGCAGTCTGAACGTCCGCACCCCATTGTACAGTTCATCGCGACGGGCCGGACATCCGGTCAGAATAGCAGTATAAGTCGTTGCAATCCGGCGCTCGACCGGGAATCCGAAAGGGTGCGGCGCGGTCGCGACTGGCACACGCCCTCGCCGCCGAAAAATCAACCAGGAAAATCAGCCAAGGAGGTTGTTTCATGTCGCTCATTCTAAAATCTCTCGCAGGAGCCGGCGTCGCCGTCATTGTTTCGTCGGCTGCATGCGCGCAGGGCGTCGTCACGCAAAAGAATGTTTCGCTTGAGCTGGCGCAGAGCATCGCCAGTGCGGCGCTGGCGAAATGCGAGAGCATGGGATACCGGGTATCGGTCACCGTGGTGGATCGCGAGGGATTGTCCGTGGTCCTGCTCCACGGCGACGGCGCCGGGCTCAACACCAACGAGGGCAGCGAGCGCAAGGCCTATACCGCGGCCGCCTTTCGCCAGCCGTCAGCAGCCTTCGTCAAGCGGATGCAGGATCGCCCGGACACCGCCGGCTCGATTCAATACAGCCACGTGCTGGCGCTCGACGGCGGCGTGCCGATCAAAGCCGGCAACGAGGTGATCGGCGCCGTCGGCGTCTCCGGCTCGCCCGGCAAGGACAGCGTCTGCTCGCAGGCCGGCATCGACAAGGTGGCCGATCAGTTGAAATGAACTCGGGGCGTAAACCAGCGGGTATGCGATGGCGAGCGCAAGCGAGGTCTCGGCCCATTACACCCACGGCAATCTGATCGATGCCATCGAGCGAGGTCTGCAGGCCATGGGCAAATCTCATGGCAATGTGACGATCGACGACCTCGCGCCGCTCGATGAATTCCATATCGGCGGCCGTGCGGCTTCGGAGCATTTTCTCGACCAGATCGAGTTCGCGCCCGGCAGCGATGTGCTCGATGTTGGTTGCGGGCTCGGTGGAACTTCACGCTTCGTCGCGAGCCGCTATGGATGCCGCGTCACCGGCATCGATTTGACGGCCGAATTCATCGACACCGCAAAGATGCTGTCGCGCTGGGTCGGCCTGCAGAGCCGCACCACCTTTCACCAGGGCAATGCGCTTGCGTTGAGCTTTCCGGACGGCGCCTTCGACGGCGCCTACATGCTGCATGTCGGCATGAACATCGCGGACAAGAAAAAGCTCTGCGCCGAGGCCAGCAAAGTCCTACGAGCGGGCGCCCGTTTCGGCATCTATGACGTGATGCGGACCGCAGTCGGCGATCTCGTCTATCCGGTTCCATGGGCGGCGACCGGCGAGACCAGCGCCGTCGCCGAACCGGCGCACTATCGTCGAGCGCTGCAGGCAGCCGGCTTCGAGGTCATCGCCGAGCATGAGCGGCGCGACTTCGCGCTGGCATTCTTCAATGACGTGCGCGCCAGGACCGCGGCCGCCGGCGGTCCGCCGCCGCTCGGACTGCATGTGCTGATGGGCCGGAACACGCCTGAGAAAATCGGCAACATGATCGAAAGCATAGAAGCCGGACGCATCGCTCCGGTCGAACTTATTGCTCGGAAGACATGACGGCATTCGCGGCGATGCCGGCTTAAGCCGGCGTTCCGAACAAATAAACTGGTGCTGCCGGTCAGGATTGAACTGACGACCTCTCCCTTACCAAGGGAGTGCTCTACCACTGAGCTACGGCAGCGGCCGGGATCGGCATCGCGTCGGCGCGGCCGGGGCGGCGGCGCGGCCGGCGGCGAAATACCGGCGGAAAATCGTGGCGTTCCTTGCCATAGAGGGGCTTGACGCGCAAGCGCAGCGCTCGCCGACGCATTTGCCGGGACGCCGCGCCCGTGCTTTGAAATGTCGCCATGGCCAAACCCGGCAAAGCCGAGAAAAAAGCGGCCCGGAGCGAACGGCTGTCGGCGGCGCTCCGGGAAAATCTCAAGCGCCGCAAGGCGCAGGCGCGCGCTCGCGGCGCTGCGCCGCCGCCGGATGGCGCCCCAGCGCAGACCATCGAGGGTCCGTCCGCGGCTCCCGACTTTCGCCGCAATCGGGGCAACGGGTAGCGCTTAAGGACGCTTAAGGTTCGCTCGGTAAGCTCCACACGGCGCTTTGCACATTCGGCTGGCGCGGTGCATAGCGTGCGTCGTGTTTCTGTCGGGCAGGGCGGAACAGTCGCGGCTGGTCCCAGGGCGGACGTGCCAGGGGACCATGAGGGGGTGTTAATGGATCGCATTCGCATCGTCGGCGGGCGCCGGCTTGAGGGCACGATTCCGATCTCGGGGGCGAAGAACGCCACCTTGCCGCTGATGATCGCGAGCCTGCTCACCGAAGGCACGCTCATTCTCGACAACGTGCCGCGGCTCGCCGACGTCGGGCTGTTGCAGCGCATCCTCGGCAACCACGGCGTCGACATCATGGTCGGCGGCAAACGTCCCGGCGAAACTGCCGATGACGGTCAGACGCTGCACATCTCCGCCGCCAACATCGTCGACACCACCGCGCCCTATGAGCTGGTGTCGAAAATGCGGGCAAGCTTTTGGGTGCTGGCGCCTTTGCTGGCGCGCATGGGCGAGGCACGCGTCTCGATGCCCGGCGGCTGCGCGATCGGCACGCGGCCGGTCGACCTCCTCATCATGGCGATGAGCCGGCTCGGCGCTTCGATCGAGATCGACGGCGGCTATGTGGTGGCGCGCGCACCGCGCGGATTGAAGGGCGCCGAGATCATCTTTCCAAAGGTCACCGTCGGCGGCACCCACACCGCGATCATGGCGGCCTCGCTTGCCGACGGTGCCACATTGATCGAGAACGCCGCGCGCGAACCGGAAATCGGCGACGTCGCCGATTGCCTCAACAAGATGGGCGCACGCATTTCCGGCGCGGGAACGAGCCGCATCGTGATCGAAGGCGTCGGCAAGCTCAACGGCGCCCGTCACGCCGTGCTGCCCGACCGCATCGAAACCGGCACCTATGCGATGGCGGTCGCCATGGCCGGCGGCGACATTCTGCTTCGCAACACGCGGCCGCAATTGCTGCAGGCCGCGCTCGACGTGCTGGAGCGCATCGGCGTGACGGTCACGGCCACCAACGAAGGCATCCGTATCTCGCGCAACGGCTCGGCGCTCAATCCGGTCGACGTGACCACGGCGCCGTTTCCCCAATTCCCGACCGATCTGCAGGCCCAGCTCATGGCGCTGACGACGCGCGCGCGCGGCACCTCGCACATCGTCGAGACCGTGTTCGAGAACCGCTTCATGCACGTGCAGGAACTGGCCCGGCTCGGCGCCCGCATCAAGCTTGAAGGCGAGCGCGCGACCATCGAGGGCGTCGAGCGGCTCAAGGGCGCGCCGGTGATGGCGACCGACCTGCGCGCTTCGGTGTCGCTGGTGATCGCCGCGCTTGCCGCCGAGGGCGAAACCATCGTCAACCGCGTCTATCACCTCGATCGCGGTTTCGAGCGGCTGGAGGAGAAGCTCGGCCGCTGCGGCGCGGCGATCGAGCGGCTTGCGGGGTAGTGGAAGGCGTGTTTCCCGGGCGCAGCGCAGCACGGAGCAAAGCGGAGTGGTGCGCTGCAGAGCCGGGATCGTAGCATGCTCCGAGTTTGGTACGATCCCGGATCAGCGGTGCACCACTTCGTGCTGCACCGAATCCGGGAAACGGAGCGGGACGCAGTATGACCGTGCGCATCGGCACCGCGGAACGTGACAGTCGACATTCCTGAGCCAGGGCCAGGCGCTCAAGACCGTGCTGGAGCGCAACCCGGCGCTCAAGCCGGTCGAGGTCAGCATTTCCGCTCACGCCAGCGTCGAGAGCGCCAACCGGCTCGATGCCGATGAGATCGACTTCGGCTTCATGGCCGCGAACTGGATCGGCCGCGCCAAGAACGGCGAGGCGCCGTTTTCCAAACGGATAGACCTGCGCATGGCGGCGCCAATGAATGCCGGCCCGCTGTTTTTCATTGCGCGCGCCGATTCCGACTTGCACAACGTCGCCGAGCTGCGCGGCAAGCGCGTCGTCGTCGGCCCGGAGCGAAGCGGCATGACGCAGCATACGCGCGTCATGTTCGCTGCGCTCGGCCTGACGTTCTCCGATTTCACGCCGGTCTATCTCGATTTTGCCGCCGGCGCGGACGCGCTGGCGCGTGGCGAGGTCGATGCGCAATTGCAATGCCCGATCCCCAACAAGGTGATGACGGCGCTCGCCGAACGCATTGTGGTGCGCGTGCTGCCGTACCGCCCGAGCGATCTGGAAACGGTGCTGCGCGCGGTGCCGTTCTATCGGCGCACGACGATGCGCAAAGGCGCGATCCGCGGCCTCGATACCGACGTGCACGCAGGCCGGCCGTCGTCAACGTGCTGGTTACGCACGCACGCGCGCGAACCCGGCAAGGTGCGCAACGTCACGGCTGCCATCTACGCGGCTCGTGACGAACTGCCGGGCCTCAATGCCTTGTTCACAGGCTTAGGCGAGCTGTTCGAGCCGCTGCGCACCGACGGCGCCGCCGCGCTCGAATTCGGCGGCGTCGCGTTGCATCCCGGCGCGCTCGCCGCTTATCGCGCCGCCGGGCTGCTGCGTTAGCGCCTGATCCCGGATACCGGTTTTCGGCGCAGATCAGGCGCAGGGAATAAAGCAAGCGGCCCCGCCGACCTAGGAGCGATGGACGAAGATTGCGGGGCCGCTTGCCGGTCGCAAAACGAACGTCAGACCGCGGAGCCTTACGTTGCGCTCCTTGCTGAGGTGCTAACAGGCACGTCAGTAGAAATGCGCAGACAGGCATGCCGCGCCGTCACGCGGCGAGTTCGCGCATGATGCGGTAGAGCTTCGACTGGCCCTCAAAGCCGATGCCGGGCCGGTCGGACAAGGTCAGATAGCCGTCGGCGAGTTCGGCATCGTCGGCGAAACCGGCGAAATCGCCAAATACGCCGGGGTAGGATTCCGCCCCGCCCAGGCCGAAGCCGGCCGCCACCGCAAGCGACATCTGGTTGCCGCCGTGCGGAACCACGAGGCGGCACGGCCAGCCGAGGCGGGACAGCATGTCGAGCGTGCGCGCATATTGGACGATGCCGTAGGTCTGCGCCGGATCGACCTGGATCACGTCGTTGCGTTCTGGCTTGAGGCCGCCGAACCGCACCAGGTTCTCCACGTCCTGAGTGGAGAACAGATTTTCGCCAGTGGAGAGCGGCGCGTCATAGGCGCCGGCGATCTCGGCGAGCAGCGCGAAATCGAGCGGATCGCACGGCTCCTCGAACCAGCGCAGCCCGAACGGTTTTAGGCCGCGCGCATAGGCCAAAGCCTCGTCGCCGCCGAATTTACAATTGGCGTCGACCGCGAGTTCGCCGCCGCGCGGCAGCATCGATTTCACCGCCTCGACGCGCTTGAGATCCTCGGCGAGCGCCATGCCGCCGACTTTCATCTTCAACATGGTGTAGCCGGCATCGAGATGGCCGCGCATCTCGTCCTGTAAATCCTTGGTGGTCTTGCCCGGCGCGTACCAGCCGCCGCCGACATAACAAAACACCTTGTCGGCGACCTTGCCGCTGTTATAGCGCTCGGCGATCAGCCGATGCAGCGGCTTTTGCGCGATCTTGGCGACCGCGTCCCACACCGCGACCTCGATCGTGCCGATGGCGATCGAACGCTCGCTGTGGCCGCCGGACTTTTCGTTCTGCATCATCACCGCGAGGATTTTCTCCGCCGCGAAATTGTCACCGGCCTCGTTGAGCAGCGTTTTCGGGTCGGCTTTGAGAATGCGGGGAATAAAGCGCGCCCGCATCTGTGCGCCGCAGGCGTAGCGTCCTGTCGAATTGAAGGCAAAACCCTCAACTGCCTCGCCGTCGCGCTCGACGTCGGTGAGGACGGCGACCACCGACGTCGTCATTTCCGAGAAATTGAAGCTCGAATTGCCGAGCGGGGAGTTCAGCGGAATCGCGGTCTCGCGGATATCGACGATGCGCATGGGTTTTCTTACCTCAACGATCGTCCAATGCTATCATCGCCCGATAGCGATCAACAGCAGGCGGGAAAAGGACAAGCCATGGCCGGGCGCAAAATCACGCGAGACGATCTCCGCCAAGCCGCGGAGAAATACAAGAACTGGGGCAAGTGGGGGCCGAACGACGAAATCGGCACGCTGAACTACACCCAGCCGGAGGACATTGTTGCCGCGGCGCGGCTCGTCAAAAAGGGCAAGGTGATCTCGCTTGCGCTCGATTTCGACAATAACGGCCCGCAGGGCGGCAAGACCAATTATCCGGCGCTCGGCCGCATCAATCCGCTGCACACCATGCTGCGCACCGGCACCGACGCCTATTCGGGCGTGCTCGACAGACGCGGCATCCGCGCCGCCGACGACATGGTGGTGATCCCTCTCCAATGCGGCACGCAATGGGACGGACTCGGCCACGTGTTTTACGAGAACAACATGTGGAACGGCTACGATTGCCGCGAAGTGTCGTCGTTCGGCGCGGCGAAATGCGGCATCGAAAAGACCAAGGCCAAGATGGTCGGCCGCGGCGTGTTTTTGGATGTGGCGCGGGCGAAGAGCGTCGACTGCCTCGACGACGGCTACGGCATCACCTGCGAGGACCTCAACAACGCCGCCGAGGCGCACAACGTCACGCTCAAGCGCGGCGATTACGTCATCGTGCGCACCGGGCAGATGGAGCGGTGCCTCAAAGCCGGAAGCTGGGACGGCTACCCGGGCGGCGACGCGCCCGGCTTCGCCTTCGAAACGCTGGAATGGGTCGCGCGCACCGAGCTCGCCGCGCTTGCCAGCGACACCTGGGGCTGCGAGGTACGGCCGAACAACACCGAGGGCGGCATCAACCAGCCCTGGCACTGGATCACCATCCCGATCATGGGCATGACCATGGGCGAGATTTTTTATCTGAAAGACCTCGCCGAGGACTGCGCCGCCGACGGCGTGTACGAGTTCATGTTCGTCGCACCGGCCATCCCGATCACCGGCGCGGTCGGCTCGCCGACCAATCCTCTCGCGATCAAATAATTGCGGCAATCCTCATTTGGGTGTCGTTGTCATCACCGGCGTCATTGCGAGCGAAGCGAAGTAATCCAGGGCCGCTCGGACTGAATTCTGGATTGCTTCGTCGCCCCTTCGGGGCTCCTCGCAATGACGCGTCGCGATTCAATTCGATCAAAAAAAGGCTCTAGCCGCGATGCGCGGGAGCGACCGGCCGGGCGGAGGGAACAGGTGCTGAGTAATACTGTTAGGAGTTTGCAGGCGGCGCCACCTGGATTCCGCGCCAGCCGGAGCGGTCGATGGCGCGTTGCGCCAGGCCCGACGCCTTGGCCTGTTCGACGAACTCGCTGAGATAGGCGAGCCGTCCGGCGTGCCCTTTCGGTACCGCGATTCCTATGGAGTTAAAGCCGTACCGTCCCGGCAGCACCTGCGAGCCGGGGAGTTGCGCGGCATAGCCGAGCAGTATCTCGCGAAGCGAGACGAACAGATCGGCGTTTCCGGCGCGCAGAATCTCGAACGTGGAATCCGGCGTGTCGGCATAGACGAAGGCGGCCTGCTTGACGATGCGGCCCAGCGCCAAGGTCGAGGCGTGGTTGCGCACGGCCGCAATGCGAACCCCTGCGCGGTCCGCGTCCGCGACGCTGCGGATCGAAGAGCCGGCCGGCAGCAGCAGCGTGTAATCCGCTTCGGCGAGCGGCGGCGAGAAATCCACTTCGCCCACTCGCGATGCAACGATGCCCAGCATCGCCGCGTCGGCGGCGCCGGATTGAAGGCTCGCCATGGCCCCGGCCGGGTTCGAATTTTCGATCGGCACGCCCTCAACACCGAGACGCTCGCCGAGCGCGTGAACGAGATCGACGCACCAGCCTCGCAGTTCACCCGTCGCGGCGTCCTTCGCGTATTGCGGCAGGTACAGCGCGACCCGCACTTTGCCGGCTTGCACGAGGTCGGCGACGCGCGGATCGGTGGTTTGCTGCTTTTCGGCCATGGTTAACATCTGCCCGCATGGTTTCTGCAATGAGAGACCCCTCGTTCAAAAAAGATCCGCCTATCGGAAGCAATGGAATATCCGGCGGGGATAGCTCGGATCACTCCGGCTTGATGTTCGCGAACTTGATCACTTTGCCCCACTTCTCGGATTCGGCGGCGATGAATTTCCCGAATTCGGCGGGTGTCATCGACATTGGCTCAACGCCGATGTCTGCAAAGCGCGCCTTCACCTGGGGTTCGGCGACGACGGCGTTGATTTCTTTGTTGAGCATTTCGAGAATTCGGGGCGGGCGTGCTCTTGGGCGCGCCGATACCCCACCATCCGCTCGCCTCGTAGCCCGGCACAGAATTCGCCGACGGTCGGGATGTCCGGCAACACCTCCTGACGCGCCGCAGTGGTGACCGCCAGCGCGCGGAGCTTGCCAGCCCTGATGGATGCGATCACCTCAGCCATTCCATCAAACGCTATCTGCACCTGTCCGCCAAGCAGGTCGGGCAGGAAACTTCCGCGATACGGTACGTGGACCAGGTCGACGCCGGTCATCATTTGGAACAGTTCGCCGCAGAGATGGGGCAAAGTGCCGATGCCGGGGGAGGCCATGTTGATCTTGCCCGGGTTGGCCTTGGCATAGGCAATGAACTCGGGAACGGTCTTGGCCGGAACCGATGGATTCGCCACCATGACCAAGGTACTGCGGTTGGTGCTCGCAACCGGAGCGATGTCCTGGACAAAGTTGAAATTAAGATGCGCGTAGAGCGTCACATTGATGGCGTTGCCGGCGACGACCCAAAGGAGCTTGTAGCCGTCCGGCGGCGCACGCACGACTGTCTCCACAGCGATATTGGTGCCGGCGCCGGGCCGGTTCTCGATGACGAATGGTTGACCGAGCCGCTCCGACAGCGATTGACCTATCAGGCGCGCGCCAATGTCTGGCGCGGTGCCGGCCGGCAAGCCGACGACGATGTGCACCGGCCGCGTCGGATAATCGAGCGCCGATGCGACGCGAGGCAGGGCCGGAAGCGCAACCGCGCCCGTGGCCAGATGCAGGAATTTTCGGCGAGGAAGTTTCATAGCGCTCTCTCCTCCGACGTGCCCCAGCATTGGACAATTTGCCTCCGCACTCCGCTTGCAAAAGGAGGCAGGAGTATTTGTTATCTTGTCTGCGATTGTGCCTGCCGCCGGCACCAGTGCTGGCTGTTGCCAAGAACGGGAAATTCGGCACATTCCCGTTTTAAGGACAGCTCTCGGACAAGCTTAAGCGGCTTGCCTGCGAGCGCAACATACATGGTTGGCCGTGCTTTCGGAAGTGTAAACCGCGCGAGCGGCCCAAGGCCGTCCTATTTCGAGATTGGTTTCGCGCCGTTACGGCGTTGTGGCTGATAGGATTTTTTGGGTTTTGCAATGGTGGCGCGCCGATCCGCGAGCGCTTCGACCGCCACTTCAAGAAAGGCCTGCACTAGCCGGACGCGAACCGACGCTCTGTTCCAGATCAGCCCCGAGTTTCACGCTCAGCGAGCTTGACGAGCGCTGCGCCGAGGCAGACCTTAAGTTGCTTGGCAATTCCGGCTCCCGGCCGACTTGGCGCCGCGGGGAGCCAATCTCGGGAGGAGACCATGGCAGCGCGCGGATACACCAAACATCAGCGTTGGGAGAGCCCGGCAACCATCGGCTTTCTTGGCGCCACGAAGCATTCGGCCTGGAGCGAATTCATCCCGCCATTCGAGCAGCGCTTGCGCGATCTCGGCTGGATCGACGGTCACAATCTGCACATCGATTACCGCTGGGCGGACGGCCGCGCGGATCAATACGGCAAGATCGCCAAGGACTTTGTCGCCCGCGGCGTTGATGCCATCGTCACGGCGAGCACCCCGGCGGCGGCCGCCGCCAAGGCCGCGACCAAGTCGATCCCGATCGTGGTCGCCTCGGCGGGGGATCCGGTCGGCACCGGCCTCGTGCACAGCCTCGCGCATCCCGGCGGCAATCTCACAGGACTGTCGAACGGGCAGACCGATCTTGCCGGCAAACGGCTCGACGTGTTGCGCGCGGTCGTGCCCAATCTGCAGACGCTGGCGATCATCGGCAATCGCGCCAGTCACAACGTCCGGCTGGAGATGGACGCGCTGCAGAAGAGCGCCCGCAAGCTCAAAATCGACACCATCATCCGCGATATCCGCCGCGCGCCGCAGATCGCGCCGGCGATCAAGCAATTGAAGGACAAGGCCGACGCGTTGTATGTATGTACCGATCCGTTCGTCGTGCACCACGCGGTGAGCATCAACACCTTGGCAACGAGCGCCGGGCTGCCGACCCTGCATGCATTCCGGGACCATGTCGAACGGGGCGGCCTGATCTCCTATGGACCGGACTTCCGAGCTATGTTTCGCAGCGCGGCCGATCTCGTCGACAAGGTTCTGCGCGGCGTCAAGCCTGCCGATATCGCGGTGAAGCTGGAGAAGAAGCGCGAAACCGTGATCAACCTCAACACCGCCAAGGCGCTTGGCCTGACCATTCCCAAACGGGTCCGCCGGGGCGCCGATACGATCCAGTAGCTGCGGGCTCCCACTGGTTCCATGCCGACGCTTCGCACCCGCGATTGCGTCGGCATCGAACCACAAATTGTCGAACTTGCTAGTGGTCCGGGCTGACGCTTGGGCACCAAGCGTCAGAGTCGAACCACTACCGTGAAAGTGAAAAGCAAGAGCCGCCGCACGCAGAGTCAGGCAATAAAGCTTGACATTCCTAACTGATATCCATCGCCGTCCCCGGACGCGGTGCTGCGCCGGCGTTATCAACCTCTTCACGCATTATGCGCACCCGTACCGCGCACTCCTTCAGCCGCTGCGGCTGTTGCGCTATGATCGACCGGCTGCCGGGACTAGTGCAGGCAGGAGCGAGCGAATAAACGGTCGTGGCGCAGGTTTTCATCAGCCATTCGTCGAAGGACGGCAAGGTCGCGCAAACGATCTGCTCCGAGGCTCGAGAACCGGGGACTGTCCTGCTGGATTTCGAGCCGTGATGTCCACCTTGGCGAGAACTTCATGGACGCGATCGTGCAGGCGATCGACGCGGCCAAAGTCATGGTGTTGGTGTTCTCCGAGAACGCCAACAATTCCGAGGAAATAAAGCGGGAGATCGTGCTCGCCAGCAACGCCAAGGTCCCGGTGATCCCGCTGCGCGTCGACGACGTCGCGCCAAAAGGCGCCCTGGCCTATCAGCTGGCGACGCGCCAATGGCTGGATCTGTTCGAAAACTGGGAAAGCCAGATCGAGCGTTTGGCAAATTCGATTTTTGCCGCCGTGGAATCGGCACGCGCCGAGGCGAGATCGAAGAAGCTGCTGACTATCGGATTTTTGGGCTCAGGCACGCTTGCAGTCTGGAGCGGATTCGTCGCTGCCTTCGCCCAGCGGCTGCGCGAGCTCGGCTGGGTTGACGGCCGCGACGTCAGCATCGAGTACCGCTGGGCAGAAGGCCGCGAGGAGCGCTACGCCGAAATCGCGGCCGAATTCGTTCGGCTCAAGGCCGACGTGATCGTCACCGGCGGTACCGAGCCTGTGCTGGCGGCAAAAAAAGCGACCTCGAATATTCCGATCGTGTTCGCATCGGCCGGCGACCCGGTCGGCACCGGTCTCGTCGCCAATCTGGCGCGCCCGGGCGGCAACGTGACCGGCCTGTCCAATCAGCAGACCGATCTCGCCGCCTATCGGCTCGAATTGCTGCGCGAGGTCGTCCCCACCTTGCGGCGGCTCGCCGTGATTGGCCATGTCGATGCTTCGGTCGTGCCCTTGGAAATGTCGGCGGTGCAGACGGCCGCAACGGGGCTCGGACTTGAAGCCGTCCCGCTCGAAGTCAGGACGACGGCCGCCATCGTGCCCGGCATTCTTTCGCTCAAGGGCCGCGCGGACGGCCTTTATGTCTGCACCGATCCGCTCATCTCCACGAACCGGGTCCGCATCAGTACGCTTGCGATCAGCGAGAGACTGCCGACCATGACCGCATTCCGCGAATATGTCCAAGCCGGAGCGCTGATGTCGTACGGCGCCAACTTCACCGACCTGTTTTATCGCGCTGGCGATCTGGTCGACAAAATTCTTCGCGGCGCCAAGCCTGCCGACATTCCGGTTCAGCTCCCCGTCAAATTCGATCTCATCATCAATGCGACCACCGCCAACGCACTCGGGCTGACGATTCCGCAGGAGATTCTGGCTCGCGCCGGTGAAGTAATCGAATAACACGGCTCGTTCGGTATTATCCGGCTGGCGCGTATTTGATATCGGCCACCGCCGCGATGCAAGCAAGCGCGGCGATGACGGCGTCAAGCAAGACGCGCGCCAGGAGCGAACCCGCGAGCGAAGCCAGCGAGCTTGAGCGGGTTCGAATTTTTAGGTTTTTCTCATGGGCCCGAACGCCATCATACGAAATCCGGTCGATCGCTTCATTTCCGCGTCGTCCCCGCGAAAGCGGGGACCCATAACCACGGCTGTGCAATTTCTGCTCCGACAGTGGATATGGATTCCCGCGTTCGCGGGAATGACGGCGAACTGGTCAACCGGATTCGGTCTCACTCTATCCCTCTCCGCTTAGACGCCTTCAGGGCGAGCGAGCCCAGACCTCGCACCGTATCAACCGGATGATTTCCGGGTACCGGCAGTGCGGCAGACTGAAAGCGCGCGGCCGGCAAACGACGATGTGGCCCGTTCGGCAGCGATCAAGCGGAGATCACAGCTTCGTAGCCGGCGCGCGACGAGGTTGCGCTTTGCCGTTTATCGACTACCTTTACGTCCGTTCCCCACACCAGACAGGCGGCACGGCCATGAGCACCACGACCGAGACCAAGCAATATCCCGTCACTCACACCGAGGCGGAATGGCGCAAATTGCTGACGCCCGAGCAGTATCACATCATGCGCGAGCACGGCACCGAACGGGCCGGCAGTTGCGCGCTCAATTACGAAAAGCGGGCCGGCACGTTCTCCTGCGCCGGCTGCGGCCAGCCTTTGTTCATGTCGAAGCAGAAATTCGAAAGCGGCACCGGCTGGCCGAGTTTCAACGATCCGGCGCCGGGAGCGGTCGAGACCTCGGTCGACAACGGCTTCTTCATGACCCGCACCGAGGTGCATTGCAGCCGCTGCGGCAGCCATCTCGGCCACGTGTTCGAAGACGGCCCGCCGCCCACCCATTTGCGCTATTGCATCAACGGCGTGGCGATGAACTTCAAGCCGGAGTGAATTGTGGGGCGCGCGCAAGCGTGCCTGCCGCTTCGGCTTTGCGGCACGCGGAATTCAGGTTGCCGTCTTCTCCTTGATCGAACCGGGACTTGCCAAAGCCCAGCGCGCGAGTGCATCGCCGCGCGCGAACCACACGCCTTTGTGGCCCTGGGCGTAAGCCACGAAGTCCTCGAAAATCTTGACCCGGTTCGCCCGGGCGATCGAATCGTGCAGGGTCACCACCATCATCCGGCGCTTGAACTCGGATTCCGCGTAGAGCGCGTCGAATTCCAGTTTCAGATCCTGGGCAAATGACGCGGCGACGCCGTGATTGTTGAAAAAGGGAATGTCGTTGAGATGCGCGGTATAGGGCACCACGGCAAACGGCTTGCCGTTGACCGGCACGACAAACGGTTCGTCACGGCTGATGTCGTCGATATGGTAGATGAAGCCAAGCTCCTGCTCCAAGGATAAGGTGTTGACGCTGCGCAACTGAGCGCGGCAATTGTAGCCCACCGGGCGCTGGCCGCTGGCTTTCTCGATCTGGTCGGCTGCTTTTTTGATAAAGGCCCGCTCCTCGTCAATCGGCATCTGGAACTGGACGTCATGGCTGCTGCCATGCGCTCCGCACTCGTGGCCGCGTTGCGCGACTTCTTTGGCGAGGTCGGGGTTGCGCTCGCAGGACAGGCCGCACATCATCGCCGTGACCTTGATGCGGCGCCGATCGAACATATCGAGCATACGTGGAATCGCCTCGTTGACTGCATATTGCACGGCGGTCTTGGCGTAGAGATCCGGATAGGTCTTGCCGTCGGGAGCCTTCGTTTTCGGGTCAGGATCGGCGCTGGTCTCGACCACCATGGAGAACGCGACCGCAAGTCGCGCGCCGTTCGGCCACAACGTGTCGTGAGCCATTGGTTTTTTCATCTTCGCCGCTGTCGCCGCGGACGAGTGCAGCAGCGTCGCCGCGCCGGCGGCGGTGGCCGCACTCGCGACGAAGTTTCTCCGGCTCACGCCGTCTGCGGCAACGTCATAGCGGCTGTCGGAACTCGTTTCCTTGCTGGTCATGTCGTCCTCCCGGCAACGCAGGGTCTGCGTTGAATTCTGCCATGTTGTAGTGCGGCGACCAATTCCGCTCAGGGGACCGCAATCGGCGGCGCGCGGAGCAAAATGTCTGCACCCTTCGCCGTACAGCGCATGATGGCCGATAGCAAGATGCAATCGGCATCGGCGGTGCCAACCTGCAACGCGTAGACGCCGTCTTCCACCACAGCGCCATCTCCGGCGGCGCGGAATTCCGGCGATTCGTGCAGCGACAAACCGATGCCGTAGCCGACGCTCCCGCCAAGAACCGGATGCAGTTTGAACGGTGCAAGCGCGTTGGCCGCCTCGGCGTAAAGTTCGCCGGCGCGCGCTCCCGGCCGCACCGCGGCGATGAGTGCATCGAGCGCAGCCGCAGCATGCCGCGCGGCCGGCGGCCCTCGGCTCGCATCAGCCGCGACCAACACGTCGGCCCAATAGCCGGCGAGTTTCACCGCCAGATAGCCGAGCAGCGGCCCGGTATTTTTCTCGAACCGGCCCTGGTAGGGAACGAGCGTGCGCCCGCCGTCGAGGCTCACCAGCGTGCGGACATCCTGCGCGGCGAGCGTTCGCGCGACGCGTTCGGCCTCAAGCGCCGCCGTTTCCGGCTCGCGGGTCGCGCGACAAGTGTCGACAAAAACGTTCGCCGCGGCGGCCACGACCTTGCAGGAAGCCCGCATCATCGTGATTTCGCGCGGGCGCTTGCGGCTTGGCGGCATGACCAGAACGTCATCGGCCCGTTGCAACACGACGCGATCGCCGAGGCTGCGGCCCACCGCATCGTGCAATGCCGGCGCCATCAGGTCGAACCCGATCGTGCCGAGCGTGGCGCTCTGCCCGCTTTGCAGCGGTTTGAACCAGGGATCGAACGATTTGGCCCACTCCCCCCAGCCGGATTGCACGTCGGCGATCCAGGTCATGGTGCGCATCGCCGGCAGGTCGCGCGCGCTCATCGCGCAGATCAAACGCGCGTCGCCGCTGCGCGGCAGCAGCGCCATGCCCCAGCGCATGCGCGGGATATAATTGCTGAGATAAGCCAGCGCCGCGTGCTCGCGCGCGTCGCCATAGACCAGGACCGCGGGCCAGCCATGACGCGCCATGCCGGCGCGCAGGTCTTCGAGACGCAGCGCGAATTCGTCCGCCGGCAGGCGGTCCTGCGCCCAGGTGTAGGAGCCGAGCATGATCGAAGGCTGCATTGTCTGCATGATCCCGCCCTCGCTGGGCCCTCAAACCGCGATCACATCGAGCTGCGCCGGCCGCGCCGTCAGCGGACGGGCGCCGTCGCTCATCACCACGACCGGCTCGCCGCACATCAGATAGCCGCTCTCCGGCAGATACTGGTTCGGGTGCATGACGAACACCATGCCGCTTTCCAGCACGCGCTCGTTGCGCTCGACGATGTCGCCGGGACGATCGGAGGTGATGCCGAGGCCGTGACCGCGCACGCGCATGAAGGGCGGCCGGCAATAATCGCCGTAGCCCGACTTGCGAATGACGCCGTCGATGGCGCGCGTCAGCTCGGCGACGCGCACGCCGGCGCATCCCGCGGCGAGCCCCTCGCGCATGGCGTCCTGCAATATCGCGTACTTTGCACGCAGCGCCGGCGGCGGCTCGCCGATCATTGTGGTGCGGCAAATCTGCGCGAACTGGCCGCGATAGCAGGGCGTGATTTCGGCAAGAATAATGTCGCCGACATCCAGAACCCGCTCGCCGGCGGCGCGGACGGCGTGATTGTGCTGCGAGGCGCTGAGCAGCAGAAAATTATCCTCGGCGCCGAGCTTTTTCATGAAGCAGTAAAGCTCCGCCGCCAGCTCGAACTCGTGCAGGCCGGGACGGGCATATTCGAGCAGCCGTTCGTACCCACGCTCGGCGATCCGGGCGGCGTGCTCGCAAGCCTTAAGCTCCTCGGCTGTCCGCACGCTCGCCAGATCGCGCGCCAGTTCATCGGCGGGCATCGGCAGCGCGGTCAGTGCCGCGGCGATGCGGCCGACAACACCGTGGCCGAGCAAAGACAGGCCGACCGAAATGGTCCGCTCCATGGCCAGGCCGCGCCTGCCCGCCACGCGAGCAAGCGTCGCGGCAAGGTCGTCGGTCGCGATGGTCTCGTCGGTCGCCGACGACGCCGCGGCGCGCTCGCCGTCCCAGGCCGGCGTCACGATCAGCGTCGATCGGCCGTCGCGATCAAGCACCACCGCGCTCTCGCCGATCGGGCGCAGGCCGGACAGCACAAAGACGGCGTTCGATTCCAAAAAATTATTGAGCCCGTTGCTCGCAGCGATCAGGCCATCGAGCCCGTGGTCCGCGAGATGCTTGGCGGCCGCCGATAACCGGCGGTTCGCCGTCGCATCCGCAGTCGCAAGCTCGTTCATTTTTTGGCCCTCCGGCTAATGCGCCGCCGCGGAAAAATCCTGCATCACCGACGAACGCGCCACCCGCGCCTTGCGCGTGGTCGGCGGCGTGTTGCGGCTCCTTCCGATGAAGCGGGGCACGCCTGCGCTGATCACACCGCCAATTGCGGCGATGTCGCCGTTCTTGATCGCGGCGAGCGCGTTGTCCTGGGTGCCGCCGTCGGGCGCATCGATCAGCACGATATCCGCGGCATGTCCGGGCGCTACCAGTCCCGCATCGAGTTGATAGACTCTGGCGTTGCTGCCGGTCGCCGCGCAAATGAATCGTTCCGGCGGCATGTCGGTGAGGCTTGCGCAATGCGCGATCGTGTACAGCATGCCGAGCGGCATGATGCCGGAGCCGGTCGGCGTGTCGGTCGCAATGATGAAGCGATCAAAGGCGCCGTGCCGTTCGGCAAGCCGGGCGCATAACAGCGCGGTGCGCAAGTTTCCCGCGGTACAGACTTGCAGCGCGATCTCGCTTTCCTTGATCACGCGCTCGAAATCGCGGTCCGGCATCGCGGTCGGCCCGCCATTGATGTGGAACGACACGTGCGGGAGCATCGCGAGCAGATGGTCGCCGGTAATGGCGCCGGAGCCTGGAATTGATGCGCCGCCAGTGTGGCAGGTGGTGATCAGGCCCGAGGCCTTGGCGTCGCGAATGAGCGGCACGTAGTCGTAAGGGGTCCGCACCTCGCCAAAACCGGCCTTGGCCAATCTAACTCCCTTGACCGCAAGTTCGGTGAAATCGACCGCCTCGAGCCCGGGCTCAAGAATCACCGAACCCGCCAGCACCCGCATCCCGCCGGGCCGCCAAGTGGCAAAGCAGCGCTGCGCCGCGAGCGCCAATGCCTTGACGCCTTCCGGGTCGCTTGGCCGGCCCGGCACGTGGACTTCCGACGCCGATATGGCCGTTGTGGTGCCGCCGTGCAGATAGCTTTCGAGAAAGCCGACCGTGCGCTGGCGCGGCGTGTAGTCGCCGAACGTGACATGGACGTGGGAATCGATCAGGCCCGGTATCGCCGTCATGCCGCCGGCGTCGATCACTACATCGGCGCTCTCGACCTCGGTCGCACCGGCGGTGCCAACCAGCGCAATGCGCTCGCCCTCGCTGATGATGGTGTCGCCGGCGGCAAATGGCGCACGCCAGTCGCCGGAAACAATCTGCCCGAGATTGACGATCGCGACTTTCACCGGGTTTGCTCCGTTGTCCGAGCAAACCTACCGGGATTAGCCGCCGAATAAAACCGGACAGAATTTCCGCGCGTTCCCCTCCCCCTTGTGGGGAGGGGTTAGGGGTGGGGGTCGAGAGGCGACCCACTCGCGTCGACGTTCTGCGCCTCACCCCCCACCCCTCCCCCACAAGCGGGAGGGAGCGCGCAGAGTTAGCAGCGTTCCGATCGATTCAATCTCATCGGAGGTTTTAGCTCATCGCTTCCTTGACGATGCTGCCGTCGGTCTTGATGAACCACCTCTCATCGGCGAACGGCTTGCCCTCGAACCGGGCGGCCATCCATTCGGCCTGGAATTTTCGCGGCTCCGGACCGTTGCTGGTCGCCGTCGTCCCGGCGACGCTGTGATTGCAGCCTTCGTAGACCAGAAGCTGCTTGGGGCCGCGAAGCGCTTTCATGAACGCCTCGGTATGTTCCAGCGGGGCGAGCTGATCGTACTCGCCGCTGGCGACCAGATAGGCACCCTTGATCCTCTGCGCATAGCCATTCCAGTCGATGGTGCGGCGGAAGTCGTCGAATTCGCGCTCGTCGGTGATGCCGGACATGAACATGAAGCGCTTCTTGAAGGTCGGCGAGGCGCGGTTGAAGATCACCTCGCCGCCCGGTTCGTAACAGGTGCCGACCACGGCGCAGGCCGTGAAGCGCGCATCCGCCGCCATCATGATCGCGCTGAAGAACGAGCCGTAGCTCGTGCCGGTCATGCCAAGCTTGCCGGCATCGATCTCCGCCCGGGCGACGAGCCAATCGGCGACACTGGTCGCCGCTTCGGCCCAACCCGGCACGTCGACATAGATGCCGCGCAGCGGCGCCTCCCAGTAGCCCGGCCCTTCGAACGCCAGCACGGCATAGCCGCGCGTCATCCAGGCGTCCTGTGCAAGGGCGACCGAACGCTCCTTGAAGCCGTCCATGCCGGAGAGCGCGACGATGGCCGGGACCTTGGCGCCGCTTCGATAATTCGGCGGCAGGTGGAAGATCGCCGGCAGCGATTTGCCGCGATAGGGGATTTCGACCCATTCGATGTGATGATCGGCAAGAACTCATGTATTTGCCGAAAGTCTCGCGTTTCTTGTTGTTGAGCGTTTTGAGCTGCTGATTGACCTCGTCGATCGTCCACATCGCCTGGGCCCAATAGACGGCCGCGATGTAGTAATTGTCGCGGGCCGCAATTTTCTCGCCCTTCTGCTCCGCCTCTTTCGCTGCCGCCTCGCGCTTGCGCGCCAGCGCGACGAAAGCCGGACCGATGTCGTCGAGCCGCTTCACCCGCTTGCGCAACTCCTCCATGTCCGGCGCCGCGCTCGGCCCACAGGAGCGGACGATGGTATGCGTGCGGCCTTGATCCCAATCGATGCCGTTGGCTTGGATGATATTGTCGAGAATCCAGCGCTGCTCGTCGAAGCGTCTGATCACGGGCGCGCCTGACGGGGCCCGATGCGACCAGTCGCGGCCGCTCGCCGCCGGCGCGGCCGCATCGGATGGCGGGGCGGCGCGATCGTCCATGGCGTTCCTCCGCATTCGTTTTAGTTAAGCCCTTGCACAATAGGCTCGACCGCAGCATTGAACAACAGCCGCTGGCAGGTCGCGACCGCGCCGATTTATCGCATATTTTATCTTGCCGTAATGTCCTGCCCGCGATCGTTGCTTTCCGAGAGCGCACGGCGCCCGCCTGAAAGCCTGTCTTGCCGCGCTGGCGGACCCGAAGCACAATCGATCATCCATGCCTGGAGAGGTCACATGATTACCGCCGTCGTCCTTTACGATCTGCCACCCTCCATCGGCCTCGAAGAATGCCGCGCGCATTTCACGACCATCGCGCCGGATTTCATGGACGTGCCGGGCTTGTTGCGCAAGCAGTTCATCTGCTCGGGCGACGGTCGCGTTGCCGGCGGCGTCTACATGTGGGAAACGCAGGCTGCCGCCGAGCGCTTCTACAATGGTCCATGGCTGAAGGGTATCATCGATCGCTACGGCAACGCGCCGACGATTCAATATTTCGAAACGGTGGCGCTGGCCGATAAGGCGAGCGGATATGCCGGCGAGCTGGCTTCAACTTCAGCCGAAGCATTGCCGTCATACGCCACCTGAAGCTCGGAAGAAATAAGCTGTAAGGTGGGTTAGGCGCAAAGCGCCGCAACCCACCGTCGCGCGTCGTAAATCGCCGTCGCCGCTTCGGTGGGTTACGCGCCGTGCGGCGCTAACCCACCCTTCCCCACAGCTTCCTGCTGGCGATTGCCGCTCCGTCCGAGAGCGCGCGAAGCTTCGCCCAGACGATCGAATCCGCCACCATCGGCTCGGTCCGCACCGCGGTGCCGAAGCCGCAATCGACGCCCGCGATCAGCCGCTCGCGGTCGATGACTTCGGCGAAGCGGCCGATGCGCTGCGCGACGAGGCGCGGGTGCTCGACGAAATTGGTGGTCGAGTTGATCACGCCGGGAATGAGAATCTTGTCGTCGGGAATTTTGATCGTCTTGAGATCCTCCCATTCGTGCTCGTGGCGCGGGTTGGCGGCCTCGATGCTGATCGCCTGCGGCCGCGCCTTGAACGCGATGTCGATGATTTTCAGAAGCGGCAGATCGTGGGTGTGCGGGCCTTCGTAATTGCCCCAGCAGATGTGCAGCCGCATGCGGTCCGCCGGCAGCCCCTCGGTCGCCGCATTGAGCGCGGCAATGTTGCGCTCGGCGATTTTCATCCGGAACTCGTCGTCGGTGAGATGGCGGTACTGGTTGTTGCGCGCCGAACCGAGATCGGGCGCGTCGATCTGCAGCAGAAAGCCGGCCTCGACGATGGCGCGGTATTCGGTCTTCAACACCTCCGCAAGCGCGGCGACGTAGGCCTCTTCGCTCGGATAGTGCAGGTTGATGATGAAGCGCGTCAGTATGCCGGGGGATGGCGCGGTCATGAATATCTCGGTCGGCTGCGCCTTGTCCGCCGCTGCTTTCAGATGCGCAAGGTCGCGGTCGAGCGCGGAACGGTCCTGGTAGCGCAGTTCGCCGACGCAGCCGGGAAACGGAACGGCGGCGAAGCTGCGCCGGTCGCGCCCGAAATCCGGATGATCCAACATATCGCGGCCGATCATGATTTCGCGGCCCTGCTCCGCCGCCCTCGGATCGGGCTCGATGCCGGCGACGCGATGCCGGATATAGGTGGTGTATGAGGGCTTCGACATTTCGCCGTCCGAGACCACGTCGATGCCGGCCGAGACCTGAAGCGTGACGACATCGTCGACTGCCTTGGCGGTCGCGGCCTCGAACACGTCGGCGCTGATCGCGTCGCCGCGCTCGCGGCCGAGGATCATGTCGAGGAGCGGCTTCGGCCGTGGGAGTGAGCCGGTGTGGGTGGTGAGAATGCGGTCGGTCGAAGTTTTCATGCAGGGCTCCGGCGTTTTGCTTTTCGCGTCATTCCCGCGCAAGCGGAAATCCATATCCCCTGTCGCACGACATTTTTTCGGCCCGCGGTTATGGCTCCCCGCTTTCGCGGGGACGACGTTGTCGTGATTTACGCGTAAGGATACTGTCCGCTCAAAGCCGGGACGGCAAGGGAGCAATGCGCCATGCGGATCGTCGATCTCAGCCGCGAACTCTACCACCGCACGCCGGCCTATCCGGGCCAGCCGCCGATCATCCACGGCATCTGGAAGACCCACGAGGAGGCGTTCGCCGAATCGGGAAACATCCAGGGCAACAGCGTGATGTTCTTCTCCATGCCCGACCACGGCGGCACCCACATCGACGCGCCGCGCCACTTCGGCAAGAGCGGCACGCCGATCAATGAGTACCCGCTGGAAAACTGCATCGTTCAAGGCATCTGCATCGATCTGCGCCACATTGCCCCGCGCGCCGAAATCACGCCTTCCGATCTGGAAGCCGCGGTGGGCAAGGCGGGCGTGCCGATCCCGAACAAAGGCACGGTGCTGCTGTGCACCGGCCACCATGCGCGCACCTTCCCGACGGCGGCCTACTCAACCGACAATCCCGGCGTCAACGTTGCCGCCACCGAATGGCTGGCGCGGCAGGGCATCGTGCATTTCGGCATCGACTCGATGCGGCCGGGGCCGGAAGGCAAGGTCAACTCGCTGGTCCACAAAGCCTGCCTCGAACTCGACATCACGCACTTAGAGAGCCTGTGCAATCTTGAAGCGCTCATCGGCGAGGGCAAATTCCAGTTCATCTGCCTGCCGCTGAAATGGCGCGAAGGCACCGGCTCACCGGTCCGTGCGGTCGCGGTGTTCAACGATTAGCCGCATGGCCTGTGCGCGGCGTTATGATATAAGGTCTCATGGTCGCGCTGCGCAAAGAACGCATGACGGTGAACGAGTTCCTGCCTTGGGCCGAACAGCAGCCCGAGCGCTGGGAATTGTTCGACGGCATTCCCACTGCCATGTCGCCGGAACGCGTCATCCACGGCGATACCAAATACCGCGCGGCGCGGGCGTTTGACGAGGCGATTGCGAAAGCGCGGGTGCCGTGCCGGTTCGTGCTCGACAGCGCGGCCGTCCGCGTCGATGCGAAAAACAGCTATCAGCCGGATCTACTGGTCTATTGCGGCGAGCCGCTCGCCGGCGATGCCGTCGAAGTGCCGAACCCCGTCATCGTCGTCGAGGTTTTGTCGCCAGGCAACGCGATCACCGATTTGCGCGACAAGTTGCAAGGCTATTTCCGCGTTGCCAGCATCGAGCACTATCTGATCCTTGACCCCGACAAGCGACTTGTCATTCATCACACACGGGGCAATCGGGATACGGTAGCGACGCGAATCGTCGCGGCGGGTCAAATCACTCTCGATCCACCTGGATTGGTCCTGACGGTTGCCGATTTCTTCGGTTCAGCCGCAACGTAGCCTCACACCGCCATGCAGATCGGCCACAATCGCAGAATGACAGGCGCGCAATGCCTTGCCGACATGCTCAAAGGCTACGGCGTCACCCACGTCTTTCACGTCCCCGCGGTGCTGCGCACCACCTACGCCGAGATGGAGCGGCGCGAAACCGGCATCAAGCGCCTGCACGTGCACGGCGAGAAGGCCGCCGCCTACATGGCGGACGGCTATGCGCGCGCCTGCGGAAAACCCGGCATCTGCATGGCGCAGGTGATCGGCGCGCTCAATCTCGCCGCCGGGTTGCGCGACGCTTGGCTCGCCCACTCGCCCGTCATCGCCATGACCGGCGGCCGCGAGCCGAGGACCAAATTCCGCCAAGTCTATCAGGAAGTCGACGACGTGCCGGCGTTCGAGCCGGTGACCAAGTTCAACGCCACGATCGACGACGTGGTGCGCTTTCCCGACATGGTGCGCCAGGCGTTCCGCGTCGCGACAAGCGGCACGCCCGGCCCGGTGCATCTGCAATTTCGCGGCAACGAGGGGCAGATCGACGCCGAGGAAGCGGAGATGGAGCCGCTTTGCGAGCCGCAATTTGCTCGCGTGCCGCCGTTCCGGCCGCAGCCGGAAGAGGCCAGCGTGCGCGCGGCGCTCAAGCTGCTGCAAGAAGCCGCACGGCCGGTGATCGTCGCCGGCGGCGGCGTGCACGCGTCGGGCGCGCAAGCCGAACTCGTTGCGCTCGCCGAAGCGCTGCAGATCCCGGTCGCCACCTCGCTCAACGGCAAGGATGCGATCCCCGGCAATCATCCGCTCGCGATCGGCGTCGCCGGCACCTATTCGCGCGAGAGCGCCAACCGCGTCGTCAACGCAGCCGGCCTCGTCTGCTTCATCGGCAGCGAAACCGGCGGCATGACCACGCATTTCTGGGCGGTGCCGAAGATCGGCACGCCGACAATTCAGATCAACATCGATCCGGAAGCCATCGGCCGCAATTATCCGTTCGAAGCCGCTGTCAACGGCGATGCCAAGGTGACGCTTGCGGCAATGCTGAAAATGGCGGACCGCGCTACGGCGCACCGGCGCACGTCCTGGATCGCCGAGGTGCAAAAAATCTGCGGCGAGTGGCAAGCAAAATACAAGCCCGCGCTGGAATCCGACGCGGTGCCGATCCGCCCCGAGCGGCTGTGCCGCGAACTGTCGCAGCACGTGCCCGACGACGCCATAATCGCCGTCGACACCGGCCATGCCGGGATGTGGATGGGCGGCCTGTTCGATCTGACAAGCGCGCGCCAGAGCTACATGCGCAGCGCCGGCCATCTTGGCTGGGCGTTTCCCGCGGGCCTCGGCGCCAAGTGCGCCTGCCCCGAGCGGCCGGTCGTCACGTTTACCGGCGACGCCGGCTTCTGGTATCACATCGCCGAGATCGAGACCGCTGCGCGCTGGAACATCGCCGCCGTCACAATCGTCAACAATAACGGCGGCGGCAATCAATCGAAGCGCGGCTTCGATCGCGTCTATGGCGGCAAACAGACCGAGCAGGCGCGCGAGCTGTGGACCTTCAGCAAAGTGAACTTCGCCCGCATCGCCGAAGACATGGGTGCGCTCGGCATCCGGGTCGAACACGCCGCGGCGTTTCCCGCCGCGCTGCACCGGGCACTCGCTGCCGGACGTCCCGCCGTAATTGACGTTGTCACCGACATCGAAGCGCTGGCGCCGATTGCGGTGACGTAGGATGCAACGCCGCGAGAACGGGAACCTGCCAGCCTTTCACCGCGTCACCCTGGAACAGGCATTTGCGCGGACGAAAGTTTTGACCGGGACACCCAAAGCCGCTTGAACTCCAAGTAACGGGCAATCATACCGAATCCCGTTGACCAGTTCGCCGTCATTCCCGCGAACGCGGGAATCCATATCCACTGTCGGAGCAGAAATTGCACCGCCGTGGTTATGGGTCCCCGCTTTCGCGGGGACGACGCGGAAATGAAGCGATGGACCGGATTTCGTATCACCGCATCTTCAGGACGATGACGCGATCGCTGCTCGGGTCGGTGACAGGGCGGAGCTTCTTGACTTGCTCGGCGGTTACCGCCTCAGCCCCATTGCCCCAGCCTCCGCGAACGAAGCTCAGCACCTCGGCGATCTCTTCGTCGTCCAACTGAATCCTGAATTGCGGCATGCGGTAGGCGTCCGGGATTCCCTTCACGACGATCGGATCGGCTCCGTTCAAGACCAGATTGATGAGCGACGACGGATCGGCGTCAAGCACGGCGGGATTGCCCGCCAGCGGCGGCATGAACGGGGGCTGGCCCCTGCCGTCGGCGCCGTGGCATGCGGCGCACGAACCGGCGTAAGTCGTGGCGCCGGCCAGTTGCGGCTTGCCGCTCTGCAACGCCCCTGTCGCCGCGCCGTCATAGACGAATTTCGGCTGCTGCCCGGTCGCCGGCAGCGACTTGAGATAGACCGCCATTGCCCAGACATCGTCATCGCTCAGATAGGGCGTGCTGTTGTTGACGACATCGAGCATCGAGCCAAAGGCAACGCCCCTTTCATTGTGGCCGCTCTTGAGGAACGCCACGATGTCGTCCTGCGACCACCCGCCGAGACCCGTGCGCAGGCCACCGCGCAGATCGGGGGCAGACCAGGCATCGAGTTCCGCACCTTTCAGATAGAGGCTGCTGTCGCCATCGAGCGCCTTTTCCTGAAACGCCCAGCCCCGCGGCGTGTGGCAGGCGCCGCAATGACCTAGCCCTTCAACCAGATACGCGCCGCGATTCCACGCCGCGTCATGATCCTTGTTCGTGACGTAGCGGCCCGTCGGCGCGAACGCCGCATTCCATATCGCCAGCGGCCATCGCGGCTTCAGATACCACGGGATTTCGTTCGGTGTGTTGGCCTGTTTGACCGGCGGCACGTCCTTCATGAAGAACGCGTAAAGCAGCGCAATATCCTGGTCGCTGATCCTTGAATAAGAGGGATACGGCATTGCCGGATAGAGGCGGCGCCCGTCCTTGGCTACGCCCGAGCGCACGGCCCGATCGAAATCCGCAAGCGAATAATCGCCAATGCCGGTCTCGGGATCGGGCGTGATGTTGGTCGAATAAATGATGCCCATCGGGGTGCCCATGCGCAAGCCGCCGGCAAAAGCCTTGCCGCCGCGCACCGAATGGCACGCCACGCAATCCCCGGCGCGGGCGAGATATTCGCCGGCATCCTTCGGCCCCGCGGTCTGCTGCGCATTCGCGGCGGGGCCCGCGCCGAACACGACAAGCGCAGCGGCAAAAAGCGTTATTCGCTTCATGGATCTGTCCGATACCCGTTTACGCCGCTGCACGTGAGCCGGCTCCCGTCCGTCCGACCGAAAACATTCGACGAAGCCGAGCCGGCGCTGTCAGGTTCGAAAGCTGCAATGTTCAGGCCGCTCCGTAGGACAGATCGTGGTCGCTGACCGGCAGGGTTCGGATGCGCTTGCCGGTCGCTGCGAAGATCGCGTTCGCCAGTGCGGCCGCGATCGGCGGGGTTGCCGGCTCGCCGGCGCCACCCCAAACCTTGCCGCCGCTGGGAACGAGATGGACGTCGATCCTCGGCGCCTCCGCAAATCGCACCATGCGGTAGGTGTCGAAATTGCCCTGCACCGGAACGCCATCCTTGATGGTAATCTTGCCGAACAGCGCCGCGCTCAGGCCGAAGATCACACTGCCTTCGGCCTGCTCGGCGATGGTCAGCGGATTGACCATGTAGCGCGTATCGAGCGCGACGGTGACTCGATTGACCTTCACCTCACCGCTAGGTTTGACGGTAACCTCAGCGACCTGCGCGCATAGGCTATCCGTGTCTTGGCAGATCGCGATGCCGCGGCCGCTGCCGTGCGGCAACGGCTTGCCCCAATCGCCCTTCTCCGCGGCTTTATCCAGCACCTTGAGCCAGTCGGGTTTCCCTGCCAGCAGCTTGCGCCGGACCTGATAGGGATCGAGGCCGCCGGCGGTCGCGATCTCATCGAGAAAGCCTTCGATCGCAAAGACGTGCTGGTTCACGCCGGGTGCGCGCCAGTACCACACTGGCAAGTGCGTGTTCTTGATCAAGGCCTCGACGCGCGTGTTCGCGACGCTGTAGCCGTTGTTGGCCAACCCGGCGACCGCCTGCGGCTCCACGCGATTGGCGGGAAGCGGCCTGCCGACCGAAGCAGAGATCGATGACGTCACCACGCGCATCGACCAGGCGGTCGGCAATCCGTCCGAAGCAACGCCGGCCTTGAAAGCGACCACCGCATGCGGGCGGAACTTGTCTTGCCTGGTGTCCTCTTCGCGCGTCCAGATCAGCTTTACAGGTCGCTTGACGACCTTGGCGATGGCAATGGCTTGCGCGATCTCATCATTCGCGTCTCGCCGACCGAAGCCGCCGCCGACGAAGCCGTTGTGAACGTACACCTGCTCCGGCTTCAAACCGGAAACGCGCGCCGCCGCGAGCAGTGCCTGATCCGCCGCCTGCGTCCCGACCCAGACATCGAGCCGGTCGGGCTGCAAATACACGGTCGCGTTCATCGGCTCCATCGGCGAATGCGACAGATAAGGCGTCTCATAGACGGCCTCGAACGTCCTGGTCGCGCTTGACATGGCCCTATCGACATCGCCGGTGCTGCTTGCAGTCAGCATCGGCCCGGCCAGCGCCGCGCGGTACTCCTTTGAAAGCTGCTCGCTGTCGACTTTGCCTGCTGCGCCGACATCCCACTCTGGCTGCAGCCGGGCCAGCGCCTGCTTTGCACGCCAAAAGCTTCCGCTCGCGACCACGGCCACGGCATTCTCGAGCCGCACCACCTGGATGACGCCCGGCGCGCCGGCAAGCGCCGATTCATCGACGCTCTTGAGCTTGCCGCCTGGAACCGGGCAAGCATTGATCGCGGCGAAAACCATGCCCGGAACCTGGGCATCGATCCCGAACTTGGCAGAGCCGTCGGTCTTGTCCACCACGTCGACGCGCGGCAGCGGCCGCGGAATGAAGGTGAACTGATCGGGCCGCTTGATCGCAGGCTCCTTCGCCAGCACGACCTTCGCCGCGTCGGCGGCCAACTCGCCAAACCGCAGCGTGCGACCCGAAGCCTTGTGCGTCACCACGCTTGCCGCTGCCGCACAGTCCGATGCCGGGACGTTCCAGCGGCTCGCGGCGGCGGCGATGAGACGTTCGCGCGCGCTGGCGCCGACCTGTTGCATCTTCTTCTGGGATGCCCGCACCGAGCGGCTGCCGTTCGAGAACATCGGACCATAGACCTTGTTCTCGCGGATGTTGCGGTTGGGCGAGGCATATTCAATCCGCACTTTCGACCAGTCGCAATGCAGCTCTTCGGTGATGATCATCGGCAGCGCGGTCATACTGCCCTGTCCCATTTCCGATCGCTGGTAGCGAATCAGGATCGAATCGTCAGGATCGATGGCGATCCAGGCGTCGATTTCATTTTGGGCATAGGCGTGGTCGTCGTTCCAAGGCTGGGCCGCGACGGTGGCGGCACGCGCGGCGCGAGGTGCTGCACCGATGCCGATCATCAGGCCGCCGGCTGCGCTTGCAGCGGTCAAGATCAAGTGACGGCGCGTGAAGCTCGGGTTGCGGACCCGAACGGCATTCTGACGATCTTCTTGGATGGTGTGGTGCTCGGGCATGTCCGTCCTCCCACCTAGCTCTTCATCATGTCGGCGGCGCGATGAATGGCGCGGCGCAGACGCTCATAGGTTCCGCAGCGGCAGATATTGGTGATATTGGCGTCGATGTCGGCATCGGTCGGATTCGGAAACTGCTTCAGGAACGCGACCGCGGCCATGATCTGCCCCGACTGGCAGTAGCCGCATTGCGGAACGTCTTCGGCGATCCACGCCCGCTGCACCGGATGGCTGTTGTCGGGGGAGAGGCCTTCGATGGTGGTGACCTTCGCTCCGTTGAGCAAGCCGATCGGCACCGAGCAGGAGCGCATCGGCTTGCCGTCGATATGCACCGTGCAGGCGCCGCATTGCGCGATGCCGCATCCGAATTTCGTGCCGGTCAAGCCGACCGCATCGCGTAACGCCCAAAGGAGTGGGGTATCAGGCTCAAGGTCGACCTGATGGCGGGTTCCATTGACCGTAACCGTGATCATCGCCAGGGCCCTCTTATGACTGGTATCGGCTACATACTACCAGTACCGTCCTGCAATGCGAATGCCCCTGGGGTCTGCCCCTGGGGTCTGCTGTCCCCCTCGGCCCAATCAAAAGTTGAGTAGGTATGGCGCGTCATCCCCTTTGAAAGAGACGCCAATCGATCCGATGGCTGACAGGAAGCCCAGCCCCGTTGGCAACGCCCCTTGCCCAGCGGTGACCTAACGCAGCGCCCGCGCCAGTCCCGGGATCATCTCCGCCATGTCGCCGAGCGCGTTGAAGCGCGGCTGCGCGGCGATGTGCGGCGTGAGCAGTACGTTGGAAAACTGCAACAGCTCGTCGTCGTCGCGGCCGGGAGCTTCGTAAAGCGGATCGAGCGCGAAGCCGCCGAGATGGCCGGAGCGGAGCGCTTCGATGAGCGCCTGCCGATTGACGACTTCGGCACGGGAGACATTGATGAGGCGCGCGCCGCGGCGCATCTGCGCGAGTTCGGCGTGGCCGATCAGATTCTGTGTCTCCGGCACGCTGGGCACGATCGGCACGACCCAATCGCTTTCGGCAAGCAGGTCTGGCATCGGCCGATACGTCGCGTGATATTGCCGCTCGGTCGCTTCCGGCGCCTGCCGGCGCTGGGTGTAGAGAATATTCATGCCGAACGCCGCCGCGCGCAGCGCCAATTCGATGCCGATCTCGCCGAGACCGATAATGCCGAGCGTGGAGCCGTACAGCATTTTCAGGCCCGGCACGCGGCCCCAGTTCGAGTTCGCGGTGTGGCGGCGGTCGAACGGCCGATAGGGATAGCCGAGTTCATTCATCGCCTTGACGCTGATGCGCCCGGCCAACTCGTTGACGCGGCGCGCCAGCACCAGCATCTGCGTCATCGCCATTTCGGCGCAGGAGATGTTGGAGCGCCGGCGCAGCGTGAGCACCGCGACGCCCCGCGCGGCGCAAGCCTCGGCGTCGATGCGGCGAAGCCCGATGCCGAATTTCTGCACCGCCCGTAGGCGTGGCGCCGCCGCGACCTCCGCAGCGCCAACCGATAACGCCTCGACGATCACCGCCTCCGCATCGGCCAGGTTGGCGCGCAACTCCTCCTGCGTATCGACCAGCCGCACTTCGGCCGGATAGAGATTTCCCGCTTTCTGCCTGACCCGTTCGCGCCAGCCGGCGAAATCCGGTTCGTCGTTGGCGAAGAAGTCGGCAAAGGCAGCGACCCGTTCGCTGCTCGCATTCGGATCGAGCACGACCTGGACGATGCGCAGAAACGGGTCATTTTCGACGACAAGAACTTTGGGCATAAACGCCATCCTCGGTCCCGCTTCCCGGGCGCAGTGCAGCACGCAGTGGTGCGCTGCAGAACCGGGATCGTTGCAGGCGCGGAATTTGAGACGATCCCGGATCAGCGGCGCACCGCGCCGCTTCGCTGCGCGCTGCACCGCATCCGGGAAACAAGAGCTTACTTGTGGTGCGCCTCGGGGTCGATATTCAGGGCGCGAAACACGCGGGTGTGCATGTTGTAGATGCCGATCAGCACGGTCAGTTCGACGATCTGCCGTTCGTCGAAATGCGGGCGCAGCGCATCGAACACCGCGTCCGGCACCGCGATGTCGCGGGTCATGGCATCGGTGTAGGCCAGCGCCGCCCGCTCGCGCGGGCTGAAAAACTTGCTTGCCTGCCAGTCGGCAAGCGCGTCGCTTTCGGCGACCGGCAGGCCCTCCGGCACCGAAAGCAGCGGCACGTGCTGTTTGATCACGTACGCGACTTCGTTGAGATAGCCGACGCGGATGATGACGATTTCGCGCAAGCGGCCGTCGAGCGTGCTCTTGAACCGCGCCGTCGAGATCATATCGAGCCAGCAATCGGCGAGCGGCGGCGCATGCAGCAAAAGCTTGTAGAGATTGAGGAGGCTGCCGCGCCGTCCGGCGCGGATTTTGCCGATCAGGTCGGCGAGCTCAGGATGGTCTTTTTCCTCGAGATAGGAGATGCGTGCCATGACGTCTCGGAAAGTTGGAATGGGAGCGTGATGCTAGCGCGGTTTTCGCAGGCGGCGAAGGCCATGGCGCATTGCATTGCAACATCCGCATTCCGCGCGCAATGGTGGACTTTGGGCTGTCCGCGCACTACCGTCCGTCGATAATCACGAAAGCGGCCGGTTCAGCCGCAAACCAGGGGAGAAACGCCGATGAGAAAGGCAACGATTCGACTGGGCGTCATTGCGGTTCTGGCCATGCCCGTGGCCGCCCATGCCCAGCTCGTGCTGCGCGCTTCGCATCAATTTCCAGGCGGCAAGGGCGATGTCCGCGACGACATGGTGCAGTTGATCGCGAAGGAGGCCAAGGCCGCCAATGTCGGACTCACGGTCCAGGTCTATCCGGGCGCATCGCTGTTCAAGCCGAACCAGCAATGGAACGCCATGGTCGAAGGCCAGCTCGACATCGCGCTGTTCCCGCTCGACTACGCCAGCGGCAAGGTGCCGGTATTCAGCGCCACGCTGATGCCCGGCCTCATCCGCAACCAGGATCGCGCCAAGCGCATCAATGCCTCGCAATTCATGACCGACATGCGCGCCGAGATCGAGAAGAACGGCGTCATGGTCCTGTCGGATGCCTGGTTCGCCGGCGGCATGGCGGCGAAAGGCAAGTGCATCCTGCTGCCCAACGACATGAAAGGCATGAAATTCCGTGCCGCCGGCCCGACCTTTGCCGCGATGTGGGAGGCGGCGGGCGCCAGCATCGTCAGCCCGCCCTCGAACGAAATCTACAATGCGTTCCAGACCGGCGTCGTCACCGGCACCGACACCAGCCTCGGCACCTTCGCTTCGACCCGGCTCTACGAGGTGACCTCCTGCCTCACCGCGCCCGGCAACAATGCGCTATGGTTCATGTACGAGCCCGTCCTGATGTCGAAGATGAACTTCGACAAACTGAACAAACAGCAGCAGGCCGCCATCATCAAGGCCGGCAAGGACGCTCAGGCCTATTACGAAGGCAAAGCCGACCAGGTAAACGCCGACGCCATCAAGGTCTTCGAGGATCACAAGGTGAAGGTCGTCACGCTCAGCGATTCCGACTACGACGACTGGATCGGTCTCGCCAGGAAGAGTTCGTATGCAAAATATGAAAAGGACGTACCGAACGGCCAGAAGCTGATCGACGAGGCGCTTTCCGTCAAATAAAGCCGCACCGTCGGCCGCCGGGTCCAGCTCGCCGGCCGACCTCTCGCTCCCGCGACCGGCGCAAAAACCGCCGGCGACGCTAGTGATCCGACTTTGACGCTTGATATCCAAGCGTCAGCCCGGATCACTAGCAAATTCAACATTTTGTGGTCCGATGCCGACACAATCGTAGCTACGAAGCGTCGGCATCGGACCAGTAGCATGACGATCCCATGATGGACGGCTACAATCGCGTCGTCGGCTTTCTGTCCCGCATTGCCGGCATTTTTGCCGCCCTCCTCATCGCCGCCGCCGTACTCGTCATCTGCGACATGGTGATCGAGCGCTACTTCTTCAACCGCACCACGATCTGGCAAATCGACGTCGTCACCTATTGCATCGTGGCGGCGACCTTCATCGGCAGCGCCTACGTGCTGATGACGCGCGGCCATGTCAATGTCGACGTGCTGCCGCTGCTTGCCGGGCCGCGCACGCGCTACTGGCTCGCCGTTACGACCATGCTGACCGCGTTCGCCTTCTGCGTTATTCTGTTCGTGCTCTGCACGCTGTATTGGTACGAGGCCTGGTCGAAGGACTGGCACTCTGACACGGTGTGGCGGGCGCGGCTGTGGATTCCCTATCTGTCGATGCCGGTCGGTCTCGGTCTTCTGGTACTGCAATATTTCGGCGAGCTTGCCGGCGTCGTCACCGGCCGGGCGCCGCCGTTCGGTCTCGGCGAAGATCGGCTTGATGCATGAGCCCGACTGCCGAAGGCTCCATCGTTCTTGTCGTGACTTTCCTGACGCTGCTGTCGGGCATCCCGGTGGCGTTCGGACTCGGCGCCGTCTCCATCGTCTTCCTCCTGGTGTTCCAGGGCTTCGCCAGCCTGCACGTCGTCGCCGAAACGTACTTGTCCGGCCTCGACGAATTCACGCTGGTGGCGATTCCGATGTTCGTGATGATGGGGGCGGCGATCGGCTCTTCCCCGGCGGGCAAGGACCTTTACGAGGCGCTTGATCGCTGGCTGTACCGGCTGCCCGGCGGCCTCGCCATTTCCAATATCGGCGCCTGCGCGATCTTCGCCGCGCTCACCGGCTCCTCGCCCGCCTGCTGCGCCGCCATCGGCAAGATGGGCATTCCGGAAATGCGCCGCCGCGGCTATCCCGACGAGGTCGCGACCGGCTCGATCTGCGCCGGCGGCACGCTCGGCATCCTGATCCCGCCGTCGATCACCTTCATCCTCTACGGCATCGCCACCGAGACCTCGATCGGCCGGCTGTTCATCGCCGGCGTGCTGCCGGGGGCAATGCTCACCGGACTGTTCATCGCCTGGACGCTGTTTTATATCTGGCGCCGCGGTTACCGATCGCACGCGGCCGACTTCCGCTACTCCTGGAAACAGAAATTCTCCGGCATTCCCAAGGTCGCACCGTTCCTCCTCATCGTCATCGGCGTGATGTACGTGCTCTATGGCGGGCTTGCCACGCCGTCGGAGGCGGCGGGCGTCGGCGCCGGCCTCTGCCTGTTGCTGGCCGTCGTGATCTACCGGCTGTGGAAGCCGAACGACATCTGGCTGATTCTACGCGACACGACGCGCGAATCGGTGATGATCCTCACCATCATCGCCGCATCGGTCCTGTTCGGCTATATGCTGACCTCGCTCTACCTCACCCAGACGCTGGCCCAGGGCATCGCCGATCTGCACGCCAACAAATGGGTGTTGATGTTTCTCATCAACATTTTTCTCCTAGTCTGCGGTTTCTTCATCCCGCCGGCCGCCGTGATCCTTATGACCTCGCCGATCCTGCTGCCCATCATCACGGCGGCGGGTTTCGATCCGGTGTGGTTCGGCGTCATTCTCACCATCAACATGGAGATCGGCCTCATTCATCCGCCGGTCGGTCTCAACATCTACATCGTCAACGCCATTGCCCCCGACGTGCCGTTGGTGAAAGTGATGTGGGGCACCCTGCCCTATGTCATATGCATGATGCTCGCGATCGTCATCCTATGCTTTTTTCCGGAAATCGCGACCTGGCTGCCAAACCATCTGATGGGGGCCGGGAAATAGCGGACGCCGCTGTTGTCCGCGCCAGTGCGGCGGGGCTATGCTGGCTCTTGGTCACAAACCGCAACGCCGAGCGATTCCGATGATCCTGTTGTCCAATGGCGGAACCAACATCCAGCGCGCCAAAATCGTGTCCGACACAGTGCTGGTCGGCACCGTCGACGGCGTCGCGCTTCTGGCCAAATCCGAGCGCGGCTGGAGCGTGAAGCACCGCGCGCTGCAAGGCGTGTTCGTGTCTGGAATCACTGCGCTCGACGACGGCACCTTGTTCGCCTCGACCCGCGGCGTCGGCATGGCGAGAAGCGATGACGGCGGCGTCAAATGGACCTGGGTCAATGACGGTCTCGCGCACCACGAATTCTGGTCGACGCGGGCCGGCCGCCTGCAAGGCCGCGACGCGGTGTTTGCCGGCGCGCTGCCGGCGCATCTTTATATCAGCGAGAACAAGGGCAAGAGCTGGCGCGAATTGCCGGCATTGCGCAAAGCCAAGTCGGTGCCGCAATGGACGTTTCCGCCGCCGCCGCGCATCGGCCACATCAAGGACATCGTGCTCGACCGCGACCGGCTGTGGGTCGGCGTCGAAATTGGCTCGCTGCAATTCTCCGACGATTTCGGCCGGACCTTCACCGAACTCCAAGTCGATCCCGACCCGCAGGAATGCGACATCCATCGCATCCTGGTGCATCCGGCGCGAAGAGACCGCATCATCATCGCCAACGGCATCGTCGGCATGATGGCAAGCGACGATGGCGGCGCAACTTTCCACCGGCTCAAGATGCCGCCCGACGCCAATTATCCGGACGCCGTCGTGCTGCATCCGGACGAGCCCGATCTTTTGTTCATGTCGGCAGGCGTCGGCTGGCCGGTACACTGGTACGAGCTCGGCCGCGCGCGGGGCAAAATCTTTCGCAGCCGCGACGCCGGCAAGACGTGGCAGCGGCTGTTGGGCGGCCTGCCCAACGGCCAGCGTGCGCTGTTCTCGGCGCTTACTGTCGAGGCCCGCGGCGACGGTTATTCGCTTTACGCCGCCGACACCGACGGCCAGGTATTTGAGAGCACCGACGAAGGCGAGAGCTGGACCATTATCGCCGACGTACCGCCGGTGTCGAAAGCAGATTTCTACAAGGGTTTGGTGCGCGACCGCGTCAAGCTCGCCAATGTCGACGACATCGTCGCCAGCCCGACCGCGACGCAGCGCTGGCAGGAGGCGGCGAAGGCGCTGTGACCGACTGCGTCGTCTTAAGGAAAGAGGACGCCATCGTTGGGCTTGTCGACAGTGATATCGAGACGCGCCGAGTGCTCGGAGGCACCGATGGCGATTGCAGCGTTCAGCTCGCCGCGCTCCCCAACCTTGCTGCCGATTCCCCCAACTCATTCTCAGCTTAGCTTTCAGGGCGAAGCGGACCTACAGGGGGCAGCAAAGGCGGCTGATTTTGGTCGCGAATGACCCAAGTCGGACTCGGGGTGTGCCTTGCCGCAGGCAACTCCGCATCGCTATGCATGAAAGGCAATTGCCACGTAATGGATCATGGCCAGCTACATTATGTAATTTAGATTTTGCGCGGCCATTAAAAACGGAAAGGGGACAAGGGTTAAGCTCCCGCCCTATAGCGGCCCGCGCAGATCAATTGGTCTTATACGAAATCCGGTCGATCGCTTCATTTCCGCGTCGTCCCCACGAAAGCGGGGACCCATAACCGCGGCTGTGCAATTTCTGCTCCGACAGTGGATATGGATTCCCGCGTTCGCGGGAATGACGGCGAACTGGTCAACCGGATTCGGCATTGGGCTTCTGGCGCGAACCCATGCAATCTTTCGCGCTCCGCCAGCCTGCTTGCGTCAGATCCGTGCCCTCTTGTAGCGGAAAAACAGCGGGTATAGCTTATCGTCAGGCGGGAATAAGCCTTAATTGACTTCGTTCCGAGAGCGGCCCGCGGGCCGACCAGCCTAGGGGGATGATTTATGCGATACTATTCCAGAATGTTCTCGGCCTTTGTCATCGCTCTGCTGCTGTCCACAGGCTTTGTTGCGGCGCAGGGACATGTAATAGATGTTGCGCCACGAATGGCGCCCATGCAGATGGCTCCCATGCCGGACCTGAGCGTTTCGCCGAGCATCAATAGCTATGACACCCGTAATTATGACATTCAGCAAGCACCGTCGGCGGTGCAGCCTTCGTGCAGCTATGATCGCGGTTCCAGCAACCCCTGCTGATGCGTTCTGCACGGCGCAGAGTCGCCCGCTGACCGAGTGCCGTCAGCGGGCCTAATTGGGTTCACCGTGACGCAGACGGTGGGGGTCGGGGCATTCATCTCCTGTCCCGCCGGTATTGACGACGAACGCAACTGCGCGTTCCACACCTGCAAGCATTCTGGTTCGCTGGCGAAGCGGCTTCTGCCGGGCGCCGCCTATGCGAACTCGACGGCGGCGCTTGTCGCGCTCGCGCGAGATGGCCTCCGACATCGGCCCGCTACACACTGGTGACCAATTCCCTGCCCTCGGACAAACGCCAGCCTGGCTTTCGCAATCGCAAACCGCCCCGACGCAGGTACCGACGACTTCCTGCATCTTGCACTCCACTCGTTCCAAGCGTTCTGGTCTCCACTCGGGTTGACTGACAGTGGACAGCGGCTTTTGATGGCAACCATCGTGCAGCGCGGCGCGGGATCAACGGCGTAGCCTATGCAGACTTTCAACTTGTTCGTTTCCTCGCCCGGCGACGTGAAGGTGGAACGCCAGCGGGTGGAGAACATCGTGAGCCGGCTCAATGGCGAGTTCGGCGGCGCGGTGGTACTGAAAGCGATCCGCTGGGAAACGGAGCACTACCAGGCGTTCAGCACTTTCCAGGCTCAGATTCCACCGTCAATCGAATGCGACCTGGTCATCGGTATTCTGAAATGGCGGCTGGGCACGGAGCTACCGCCCGACTTTGATGAGAGACTGCCCGACGACCGGCCCTATCCGAGCGGCACGGCTTACGAGATTCTTACGGCAGTACAAAAGCGGCAGAAGGGCGGTACGCTGCCCGACATTTACGTCTTCCGCTTTGCCGGCGGGTCGCCAACGGTGCCGCTCGATGATCCCGACCGCCCGAAAATTGAGCGCGAGTGGCAAGCGCTCAAGAGCTTCTTTCAGGAATGGTTTGTCACCGAGGGCGGCCACTTCTTGGCGGCCTTCAATCAATATAGTTCAGAGGACGATTTCGAGACGCAACTGGAAGAGCTGTTGCGCAAATGGCTGGCCGACAAGGTGACGGGCGGCCGCATGGTGCACTGGCCGATTGCTGTCAAGGGCTCGCCGTTCCGCGGACTGGAGCCGTTCGAGGTGGAGCACGCCGCGGTATTCTTCGGCAGGGAGCGGGCGATCGAAGTCGGCCGGAAGCGTCTGGTGGAGGCCGCCGCAAAAGGGACGCCGTTCTTACTGGTTGTCGGCGCGAGCGGGGCCGGAAAATCCTCGCTGGCGCGCGCTGGCCTCATTGCGCGCCTGACCACGCCGGGCGTGGTACCTACGGTCGATATCTGGCGCGACGCGGTTATGAAGCCGGGCGAGGGTGAGGCCGGGCCGATCCTTGCGCTGGCTGCGGCCTTTTGCGCCGCTCTGCCGGAACTGGCGCAAGGCGATTTTCCGAAAGCCGAGGCGCTCGCAGATCATCTGCGGCGCGGCGGCACGCCGGCGACGCAGCCGATCCTGGGCGCGCTCACGCGCATTGCCCAAGCGGAGCAACGGAAACGCAACTCCGACCAGCCATTGCGGCCAGCCCTGCTGCTGCTGGTCGACCAATTGGAGGAGCTGTTCGCGCAAGCGATAACCGAGGACGAGCGCGCGGCTTTCGTTGCTGCGCTCAAGGAGCTGGTCGCGACCGGGCAGGTCTGGTGCATCGCAACGCTGCGCGCCGATCTCTACGAGCCGATGCTGCGGCAGCCGCTGCTCGGGGATTTGAAAGAAAGAGGCGCTAGTTTCGACCTCGGGCCGCCGCGCGCCGCCGAACTGGACAAGATCGTGCGCGCGCCTGCCGCGGCGGCCGGGCTTGAATTCGAGCAGCGCGGCGACGAGCGGCTCGACGACGCTCTGCTCGCCGCTGCCGGCGGCAATGCCGATGCGCTGCCGCTCTTGGGCTTCACCTTGCAATGGCTTTACGAAAATCGCGAGGGCGAGCGGCTGACATTTGCCGCCTATGTGCGACTTGGCGGACTTGAAGGCGCAATCGCCAAACGCGCGGATGAGACCCTGGCCGGTCTGGACGCGAAAACGCAGGAAGCGCTGCCGCGGATATTGCGCGCGCTGGCGACGGTGGATCATCAAGTGCAGAGCCCGAGTGCCCGTGTCGCCTCGCTCGAGAGTTTCGTCGCCGGCAGCCCGGAGCGGGCGTTGATCGATGCGTTTGTCGGCGCTCGACTATTCGTATCCGACGAGGGCAAGGGGCGGGCGAATGCCGGCACCATCCGCGTTGCGCACGAGGCGGTACTGACGCATTGGCCGCGTGCGCGCGATCAGATTGAAAAGGACCGGGTCAATCTTCAGGTCCGCTCGCGGCTGGAGCCGCAAGCGGCACTGTGGCGCGTTAATCGGGACGACAGCCGGCTCGTGCAGGCAGGTACGCCGTTTCAGGAGGCTGAACGCTTGCTGGCTGAGTGGCACGACGTGCTTACTGCCGATTTGCGGGAATTCATCGAACGTTCGACGGAACGGGTGATATTTCACGATGCGGCTGCGCAATATAGAGCCTGGGCCGAGCGAAAACAGCGAAAGCAGCTGGAAGAGGCGCGCTATCGGTCAACGCCGGTCGACCCAAACTCGCCTGAAGAACGCCTCCATCGGGCGGAGTACTGGATCGTAACGGCGCAACAAGCCGCGAGCCCCTTGCCAGAGCGCCAGGCGGCGGCCGCACAGGCGCTTGCCATCCTCAACGATTTGACGAAAGCCGACCCCACTCATTGGCCGCCCCGTCGCATGTTGGCGATCTGCCATATGACCATCGGCGACCTCGCGGCCGAAACGGGCGCTCGCGCCGGCGCCCGTGCGGCCTATGGCGAAGCGATAGCCGCTCTGGAACGGGCCGGGAGCGAGCACACGGACGCCGGCGAAGCGCAGCGCATGCGCGCGGTTATTCATCTGCGAGAGGGCGACCTGTTGCGCCAGGAAGGCAAGAACAAGGAGGTGCTGGAAGCCTACGGCAAGAGCCTTTCGATGCAAGAGGAGCTGACCAAACGCAATCCGACGCGCACGGATTGGCTGGAGGACCTGTGCAAACTTCACGGCCAGATCGGCGGGCTGTTGCAAAGGCAAGGCGACATCGCCGAAGCAATCAAGTCCTACAAGGCGGCGTTAATCGCCGCCGAGCGGTTCCCCCGGCAAGCGCTCGGCAACCAGGAGCTTCTGTCCACCCTGGCGAGCCTGCATCAAGGCCTGGGATACGCGCAGTACAACCAAGATCAATCAAATCCGGAAAACGTCGAAAGTGCGCTCGCCGCCTATGCGAGGGCGCGCACGATTATTCAGATTCTGGTCGATCTTTATCGGGGATACGCACCGTATCGCCGCGAGTGGGCCATAGTCACGGTCAGAATAGGCGATCTCCTCAGTCAGCAGGACAAGTGCGATGACGCGCTGCGCGTTTGCCAGGACGCGCTGGGAATTATGCGAGAGCTGGCGGCGCAGGACGAAAGGAACCTCAACTGCAGACGTGACCTCGCGCTGGCCCTGCACAAGCTCGGCGACGTAACGTTGAAAAAGAATCCTTCGGGAGCGCTCGATTCCTATCGCGAATGCAAGGCGATCAGAACGGAGCTACAACAGCACGACCCGGCAAACAACGATTTGCTGTTCGAGCTTGCCTTCACTGACGAGAGAATTGCCAAGGCTCTTGCGGAACTCGGTAAGTTCGATGAAGCGGTCTCTGCTTTGCAACAGGGACTGCAAATTGCGCAGGATGCCTGCAAGGCCGTTGGAGGCAATCCTGAGCGCCAGGGCCAGGTCGCCTTTATGCGCGCCAGTCTTGCAGAAATCCATGACCGCGCCAAACATCCGAAAGAGGCGGCAGCAGAATTCCGAAATGCCCTCGAAACGCGCCAAGACATCGTCAAGAAGTATCCCCAAAATCCTCGCTGGATTCGCGAAGTGCTGTATTCGCATCGGAAACTCGCCGAGGTGCTGGAGCGAGATGAGCCGGATAGCGCCAAGAGCGAGCTCGAAGACGCGCTTGCGTGTTCGCGCGAGCTGATCACGCTGGAAGGGGGCGCTCGCAAGGCCCGTGACGAGGAAGCGATGATCCAGGAAAAACTTGCGGCTCTCGCCGTCCCCTCCGCTTGAGTCCGGGAGACACCCCTTGGTCCGGTGAGAATCGGAGGAGTATTACGCCGCGGCGGTGCCCATTTTTCGGGATCATGCTCTAGGGTCTGAAATTGCAGCTTGGAAAGTTCAGGCCACTCTGCGCCGGCTGATGCGCCACGAGCCGGTATGGCCGCATGATCTCATTAACGACCCGCAGGCCGACAGAAACGACGCTCCGCCGACGCGGTTATAGCCCCCGAACGACATGCTTGCCTGCGGCCAAGCCCAAATTGCAGGCGGGCTGATGTAGTCCGGCCGGGCGGGCCACGCAGCGCTCCTTTTACCGGACCTTTATGAAGTCGGGACTATGCTGCTGCCGTAAATCGGTGCGGCGGCGGGCGGGCGCCGACGGCGCCATCCCCATTCACGCCGCGGGAGTCCTGTTCGATGCGCGCGCTCCTTGCACTGACATTGCTGCTGTCAATTCCGCAGCTCGCTGCGGCCGCCGACTGGCGCTACTGCCTCGCGCCGTCGCACGCCGAACATAAGATCTATATCAGCCTGGCATTTGCGGCGACCATGGCGATGGAGAATGCCGAATCGCAATTCGGCCGCAAGCTGAGCAGCTCCGGCCTGCACTACGACGACGTGCAATGCCCGCGCAGCGGCGACGAGCCGTCGCTGCTGACGATGCAGCGGCATGCCGAGAACGTCAATCGCGAGCTCGGCAATCAGATCGTAAGCCTGCATTGGCAACCCGGCAGGTGAATGCAGCAAGGGCCGAGAGCGGTAAGGCTATCCCACGACCGGCAGGATCAGACACGAGGCGTGCGCCTCTTCATGGTGGATAGTGTCGGTGCCGACTTGCGTCTGGCTGTAGGGGTGGCTGAACACGCCATCGGTCGCCGGCGAGTCGCCGTTGGCGAGTTCAAGACGGATGCGGTGTCCGCGCTTGAACAGGTATGAGACCGGCAGCACCTCGATATCGAATTGGTAGATTTCGCCGGGCGTGAGCGGCTGCGGATTTTGGTGCATATAGAACGGCCGCTGCGGCGTCGAGCGCGCTTCGTCCTTCTGGCGATGCGAGGCCTTCAGCCAGCCCTTCGAGACCGGCGTGAAGCCCGGCTGCTCGACCTTGCCGCGCGCCGCCGCGTCCTGGGGATGCTGGTCGCTGAGCTTGACGATGAACTGGGTGTCGATTGCGGTCGATGAAGCGAACAGCTTGAGCACGATCGGGCCGGTAACGTTCAGGTCGCTTTCCAGCGGCGCAGTGGTGAAGGTCAGCAGCCGCTTGACCGGATCGACGCGGCCGTCCGGGCCGATGACGGCGACGCCGTTCACCCATTCCCAGTCCGGATAGGTATAGCTCGTCGCGGCTTGGCCGGCCGGCGGCGTCGCGGTGGATAGCCCGCCGTCGTTCATCGAAGTGAGGCTGCTCGACGGTCCGCTGCACAGATAATAAGCAACATAAGTGCAGTTCGGCGGCCAATGCGCCTCGGCGCGCCAGGCATTGACGCCGCGCACGAACAGCCGCACCGGCTCCTTGTCCATGAAGCCATTATTCTTGCCCTTCAGATGCAGGTCGTAGAATGGCAGGCATTCGTTCTCGTGGAACTCGATCTGGTCGAACATCTTGTGCGCCTCGAAAGTGTTGCGTGCGCCTGTGACCACGAGTTTCTTCGGCGCATTGACCCCCTCAAAGCCGAGAATATTGCCGCGCAGGTGCAGGCCCATCTTGCCCCAATGGCCGATGGAGAGAACGGGGCATTTGATCTTGTCGAGCCGCCAGTACGGCGAGCGCACCCGCCAGAATTCGTCGTCGAGCGGATGGTTGATGATCTCGCCCGGCAGATCGAATGTCAGCGGCGGCCGGCCGTGCCTGCCGGCGGGCCGGTGCTGGTTCTCGACGCGCAGGCTCGAATACCAGATCGAGCGATATGAACAATAAATGCCGCCGTGGTAGTTCGAGCCGCGGTACTGATCGACAAGGCCGTCATAGGGGACGATGCAGGCAAGACCCGGCGGGTCGTAGGTCGCCAGCAGCCATTGCGCCATGGCGTAGTACGACTGGCCGATGCCGCCGACGCGGCCGTTGCACCATGGCTGCTGCACGATCCAGGCGATCAGCTCGACGTAATCCTGCTGCTCGTCCGGCCCCATGAACTCGAACTCGCCTTCGGAGCGCCCGGAGCCGCGCACGTCGGCATGCACATAGGCGTAGCCCTGGCCGACATACCATTCGACCGGGCCGGTCTCGCGCGTGAGGAACAACGGATAGGCCGGCACCTCGTCCATTTCGTATTGATAGGGCGAGGCCGCGAACAAAGCCGGGAAGCGGCCCTCGCCATCGGGCCGATAGACGCAAAGCGAGATGCGGATGCCGTCGCGCATTGTGACGCTCATCCCCTTTTCGATCTTCATCGCCTGTGACGCCATGCCGTTCCCTCCCCGCTTGCCGCCATGCGCCGGCTACTGCATTGTTAGCCGCCAAAGAACAAGTGCCAAAGGGAGGACGACATGAAATGGGGGATTCGCGCGCTCGCATTTATGCTTTTGCTCGCAGCGGCCGTGCCGGCGGCGGCACAGAACTTCCCGTCGCGGACGATCCGCGCCATCGTCTCGCAGGGCGCCGGCGGCTTGAGCGATCTGGTGATGCGGGCGCTGGCGCAAGGCATCGGCGCCGCCAATCTCGGCACCGTCGTGGTCGAGGACCGCTCCGGCGCGGGCGGCACCATCGGCGCGCACGCCTGCGCCAACTCGGCGCCGGACGGCTACACCATCTGCATCCTTCCGGGCGAGGCTACGATCATCAATCCGATCATCGAGCCGATTGCCGACTTCGACCCCGGCAAGGCACTCGCGCCGATCACCAGGGTATTCTTCTTGACCCAGGTGTTTGCGGTGAACGCCTCGCTGCACGTCGAATCGTTCGACGAACTCGCGGCTTACGCAAAAGCGCACCCCAAGACACTCAACTACATGGCGCCTTCGATCTCGGAAGTCGCGTTCATGGCGAAATTCAACAAGGAGCACGGCACCGACATGGTGCGGGTGCCGTTCAAGGGCGGCGGCGACGCCGTCAACTCCATGCTGACGGGCACCACGCAGATCGCGATCTTCGGCATCGGCAACCTGGTGCCGTTCATCCGCGCTGGCAAGATCGTCGGTCTCGCGGTCGACGGCGAGCAGCGCTCGCCGCTCGCCCCCGAGATTCCGACCTTCAAGGAGCTCAGCTTCAACAAACGCGTACTGCCGACCTCGTTCGGCATCTATGCGCCCGCCGGCACGCCGAAACCGATCATCGACAAGCTGAACAAGATTGTCGTGGCGATCGGATCGAAGCCGGAGTTCGAAAAGAAGTATCTGATCGCCCGCGGCCTCACTCCGGTGTTCGACGCGCCGGATCATTTTGCTAAAGGAATCGCGGTCGATCGCGCCGACGGCCTCGCCGCAGTGAAGGCGTCGGGCCTCTACTCGAACGTCAAATAGCTTCGCGCTGCCGCCTCGAAGGGTCAGAGCAGGAGTCGACCCTCCGAGAAGACTCTGAGCGTTTGACCATCGTCATTGCGAGCGAAGCGACGCAATCCGGTGCGACGCCATCGTCCGGATTGCTTCGTCGCTGCGCGCCTCGCAATGACGATGTCGAATTCAGTCAGCTCGGAACTGCTCTAAGCGGAAGCGCCCACAGCCTTTTGCCGCCGATCGCCGGCTATCTTTTGATCGCTGCCGAACGCGCAGACTTTCTGCAGCGCGCCGAACAGCGCGCTTGCGTCGAACGATTTCTGGAAAATCTGTACCGGCGCTAGATGCTCGGCGACGTTGGCGATTTTCAGGCATTCCCTGGCCTGCTCCACCGGCCGCGCGGTGATGATGAAAACCGGAATGCGTTCGGTCGCCGCATTCCCCCGCAGCCTCGACAGCAGGTAGGAGGCGTCGCCGTTCTGCATGAAGCAGTCGGAGATGATGACGCTCGGCTTCTCGCGACAGGCGACCCGGTAGCCTTGGGCGCCGTCGGGCGCGTAAAGCATGTCGAGGCCGCACTTGCGCAGCCGGCTGGAGAGGAACAGGGCGATTTCGGCATCGTCGTCGATCAACAGCACCAGCGGGCGGCTGCGCAGCTTGGTCGGCGCGAACTGCGCCGGCTCCTGTGCGGGCTCCGACGCTAGACCGGGAAAGATTTCCGCGAGCGCAGCCCGCACTTCGGTCCACAGCGCCGGACCTTTGTGAACGTAATAGGCGCCGAAACTTTCGCAGCGGTCGGAGGTTTCCTCGTTGCTGCCTCCGGTAATGACCACGACCTCCATCGACTTGCCGTCGGGACCGAGCAGCCGGGAGCAGACCGACAGACCGTCCATTTCCGGCATGTTGACGTCCGCGATCAAGGCGTCCGGCGCCACCCGCTTGGCAACCAGCAGCGCCTGCAATCCGTTCGATGCCGTGTGCACTTGCAGTCCCGCGAGCGCGCAACGCTCGGCGAGAAATTTCAGGACTTCGCGATCGTCGTCAGCGATCAGAACCGTCCCCGGCCTTTTCACCGTTTGGGTATCCATGACAACCTCCTCCAGTTCCGCGTGCTGCCCCTAACGCACTTTTGTTATTTGGCACTTCACTTCTCCCCAGAGCCCGGGCCAGGTCCGGCAATTTAAGCATAGTCTCAGGCCGCGTCATCGTTCTGCAACGGCTCACGCCGAACGCGGTCGAGGCAAAGACGCAGCGCGCCAAGATCGGTTATGATTTTCTCTGTCGGCAGGTCGCCGCTGCGAAAGCCGATGACCGTCTGCTCCAGTTGCGAGGACGCGGCGCTGATATCCTTAAAGCCGAACACGCCGGCCGCGCCGGCCAATTTGTGGACGCGCGATTGCAGTTCGTCCAACGCCTCCATCGAGGGCGGATCGTCAACCAGCTTTTCTGCACACTGCGCCAGCGCGGCCGTCTCCGTTTGCAGCCGCTGAAAGAATGAATGGCGCAGGGTGTCGAGCTTTGCCGCGCGCAGGCAATTGCGCACGGAATTGGCAAGCGTGACGGGATCGAGCGGCTTGAGAATGACTCCCGCGGCGCCCAGCGACTTCACCCGATCGATGGCGCAGGCCTGGTCGCCGGGCAGCGTGAACACGACCGGGACCCGCGCCATCGCCGGATCGCTCCCTGCACCCGTGAGCAATTCCGGGCGCTCTGCGGCCGAGCCGTCGGCATCGCAAATCACCAGGTCCGGCGTCCACCGCGCCATGATGCCGAGCGCATCGTCTTCGCAAACGCAGCTGAGAACGGCGAACGCCGGCTCCGCCGCGAGCGAAAGCGCGACGCTCTCGCGCACGTCGGGATCGGCGGCGATGTGAAGAACGTGGAACGGCACGGACTTGACTCCTGTTGCAGCCGCGGTGTTCGCCGTCCAGCCGCGAACGCGGCGCTCGCTGCCGCGATTCAGAGCGCAATGTCACTAATTCGACGTTAGAAACCGGCTAGGCGGTGCTACCTACGCATTTCTACCGAGACCCGAAATCGCCATTGCGCCGGGCCTGATCGCCACAGCTTCGCCATGTCTGCTGTCGGCGAACAGCCTTGTTATTTGTTTGAGGAACAGTCTGATTTCTTCGAGCATGCGCTCGGTGTCGGGGTCTTGCGCCAGCGCGATGTGGCTGTGGCCGAGCAAAGCAATAAAGCGCGCGCCGGGAATTCCGGCCGCCGAACGTCCCGGCTTTCGAAGTCGGCAGCCGGCTGCGCCGCTGCTACGCCTTCTGGTTCGGCGGCGTGGAAAAGCCCTTGCCGCTAAGCGGCGGCAGGTCCTCGGACAGGCGCCATGGATCGCCGTGCTGCTTGAGCCGGTGCACGACATCGTCGGCGACGCGGTAGCGTTCCTCCTCGCTCAATCCGTGGCGGAGCCCGCGCACGAGCTTGCGCGCGCCGATGAGCGCAAACGCGATGGCAAACCGGAGCATCTCGCCGCGAGTCCGCATGGGCGAGCATTAGAACATATCATGAACAAAAGTCAAGACAATTGGGGCGTGTCGTCACAAATCCAGCGCCATTCCCGCTTCGCTCCGAGAGCGACCGAATTGCCGCGCGGCAGCGCAGCGACGTTGTGGGCCAGCTTCTGCCGCGAGCAGATGCAGCAAAAACAGCGAGCTATTCGCCATCGGATCACTATAAAGCCGGTGACAGACGTGCCGATTGGGGCGTGATACTCTTCCCCCACATCGCAGCGGGCATGATTCCGTTGGGACGGGGCAAATGCCAGCGGGTATCAGACGGCGGCAATTCATCTCTGCGCTTGGCGGACTAACAGTCGCATGGCCGCTCTCATCACGCGCGCAACAGCCTCGTATGCCGTTGATCGGCTTCATCATCAACGGGTCGGCCGAAGGCTTTGCGCACGAGGTGGTCGGATTCCGCAAAGGTCTCGACGAATCTCGTTATGTCGAAGGCCAGAACGTGACGGTCGAGTACCATTGGCTTGAGGGCCACTACGATGGCCTACCGGTGTTGATGGCCGATCTGGTCCACCGCCAAGTGGCCGTAATTGCCGCGATCGGCATGCCCGCGGTACGCGCGGCCAAAGCTGCAACCACGACGATCCCGATCGTCTTCGCTGCTCCTGGAGATCCGGTCCAGCTCGGTTTTGTCGCCAGTCTCGCTCGACCCGGCGGCAATGCGACAGGCATCAATTTTTTCTCTACCGAGGTTTCAGCCAAGCGGCTGCGGCTCCTGCATGATCTGATACCCAAGGCCGTTCGTGTCGCCGTGCTCCTCAACCCGAGCATTCCTGCAACCGCCGAGTCAACGTTACGGGATGCGCAGGAAGCCGCGTCCGCCATCGGACTGCAAATCCGAAGCCTTAACGCAAGTACGATTGGCGAGATCGACGCAGCCTTTACCAAATTCAAACGCGATCGCCCAGACGCGCTGTTTGTGGCTCCCGATGGATTCTTCAATAGTCGCGCGGTGCAGTTCGCCACCTTGACAGCACGCGACAGGATTCCTGCGTGCTATGGGCAGCGTGATTTTGTGTCAGTCGGTGGATTGATGAGTTACGGAACCGATCTCACAGAAACGTTTCGTCAAATGGGCGTCTACACCGGCCAAATCCTCAAGGGCACCAAACCCGCCGACCTGCCGGTTGTACAATCGACCAAGTTCGAGTTCGTCCTCAATCTCAAGACCGCCAAGGCGCTCGGCATCACCATCCCGTCTGGGGTCCTCGCCATTGCCGACGAGGTAATCGAATAGCCCTTTCGCAGTGCGGTAATTCGCGGCGACGAACGCCGCTGTGGGTCAAAGGCGTCGCCGCCGGCGATGGGCTGATGCGCCAATGGGCCAGCATGAGACCCCCTTGGCAGGCGGGGGATCGCTTGACGCCAAGTGCCTACCTTTCGGCGTGCGCGCCGCCTATTCGATCCCCTCGTGCTTCGCCAACCTTGAGGATCACGGCGCGGCGACAAAGACCGGAATTTGACGTTTAGTGCGCACCTGATATTCCGCGTATGGCGGGTACGCTGCCACGGCCAGTGTCCACAGCCGAGCCCTTTCCGCCGCGTCCTCGACCTCACGCACGCGCATCGTGCGTACGGTTGTCTCATCGCGCAGCTCGATATTCGGATTAGCGCGCAGATTGTGTACCCAGGCCGGATGTTTCGGTGCTCCCCCCTGCGACCCGACGAGAATGAACTTGTCGCCGTCCTTGACCCGCATCAAAGGTGTCTTGCGAATTTCACCCGTCTTATTGCCCCGGTAAGTCACGATGACGACAGGCAATCCGGTGTCGCGCAGAGTGGTGCCCTTGGTGCCGCCGCTGCTTTCATATAGGTCGACCTGCTCACGCACCCAGTCTCGCGGGCTCGCAACATACTTAGCCATGGCTCTCCTCCCTCCGATGTCGGCGATCTCCATTATGCCCAGCGTAGTCCAAATGGAGAGCAGCGAACGGCCCTGCCTGCTGCGAGCAGCGTGACGAACTGTCGTGACCTCATGCGCACCCGTCCTTCAGGCCAGGGCCGGACATTGCCAAATCGTGGAATGAAATTCGCTGCTGTGCAATGGCACAAATTTGATCGCGGAACGGCGGCTCCGGGTCATGTTCGACCGACATGCCCGACTTTGCCTGCCGGTCCTTAGAGGGTCCACGGACCAGGTGTCACTCGAATGGAGACCCGGGGCTTGACAAACCGTCCCCTTTTGGGATACAAACACCGAATCTCGCTCATCGACGGACGCCTTCGGCCGAGGGTACTCCCGGATGCGGAGCGAGTGCGGTGCCCGCGGGCGGAAAGATACGGTCCGCTCCCGGGCGGTTTCGGGCATCACGCTCGCCGGTACTACGGCCGGTGCGGGAGGTGCTTTCCCTGGACTGGGATAGGCAGGGGCGGGTAACGCCCGCTCAGCGAATGCCGGTTCTACTGGCGCATGATCTGATCGGAAAACCGGCTTCCGCCTTTCCGGATCATGCGCAAGCGGCCGCGTCCCATATGTGGACGGCCCCCGGCTTGCAAGAGTTGCGAGTGTGCGGATCGAAACGATTGCGATCATATGTCCGGTCTGTTGTCGCGGTCGCACATGACCGCTGCCAAGATGGGTTCCGCAACGCGAGCTCCAAACAGGAAGGCGACCTTTGAATAGGAGGCCACTGGGACGCCCGGAATATCTCGCGTCTTGGGATCGATCGATCGCGCCATCTGCTCCTCTTCAGCAAGCTTCGGCCTCCACGGCGGGACCCGGGGGGCGCCCGCCGGTGAAGTTGCTATGCGGCAATCCTCGCGGCCGGTGCAGCCGCGGCCCGGTTGCGATCGTAGCGCTCACCGCTGACCATCAGCTTCCAGGCGATACGCGCCGTCTTGTTGGCGAGCGCTACGGCGGCAAGCTTCGGCGGCTTGCGCTTGATGAGCGCCATCAGCCAGGGTGAGGGCTTTCCACGCTCCTTCTTGGCGTGCTGGATCACCGCGGTAGCACCGACCACCAGGACGCTGCGCAATATCTCATCGCCCGCTCGGGTGATGACCCCGAGGCGCTGCTTGCCGGCGGTGGAGTGATCTTTCGGTGTCAAGCCGAGCCAGGCCACAAAATCCCGGCCAGTTCGGAAGCTGTGAGGATCAGGGACCTTCATGACCAGCAGCGATGCGCCGATCGGACCGATCGCCGGAACCTCTGCCAGCCGCCGGCTCAGTTCGCTCTGCCGGTGCCACGCCAGCAGCTGCGCTTCGAGCTTGCGAAGCTTCGGCTTGAGTTCGGCATATTCCGCGGCAAGGGTGGTAAACGAGCTCTTTGGCGGGCTCCGGCACGCCGGGGTCGGTCGCGATCCGCGCCAGCAGCGGTTCGATTTTGTCGAGCCCGCGAGCTGCCGTGATCCCGAACTCGGCGGCATAGCCGCGGATCATGTTGCTCAATTGCGTGCGGCGGGCGATCAGCTGGTCGCGCACGCCCATCAGCATAAGCGCCGCTTGCTGCTCGGCCGTCTTCACCGGCACGAACCGCATGCGCGGCCGGCTCATGGCTTCGCAGATGGCGTTGGCGTCGGCGGCGTCGTTCTTGCCGCGCTGAACATAGGGCTTCACATATTGCGGCGGCAGCAGCACGACGGCGTGTCCCAGCGCCATCAATTCGCGCGCCCAATGATGCGCGGCCCCGCACGCCTCCAGCCCGATCCTGGTCGGCTGCACTGTTCTGAAGAAATCGAGGACCTGCCGGCGCCGCAGCTTCTTCAGCAATACTGGCTGCTCCGCTGCGTTCACTCCGTGCAGCACGAAAACACTCTTGGACGTATCGATGCCAATACGGATAATCTTGTCCATGGACGGCTCCCTTGGTTTGAGATCTGAAACGACCTCATTCTGGCACAGCGATGCCGTCGGGGGCCGTCCACCCCAACAGGAAGCCTGGCCTGAAGCTGCGCCTAAGGGGCGAAAGCCCCGACGGCAAGAGCCGCGGTGAGACGCCGACAGGCGGGCGCTCCCCCTCCCCAACCCTCCCCCGCACGCGGGGGAGGGAGGAGAAAAAGGAGCGCTGCCGCGCCCCCTCCTTCGTCCTCCCCCACTTGTCGGGCAGGATTGAGGTGGGCGCGGAGGTTGGATACAAGCGCCTGTCGGCGTTTCGCCTCCGTTTTCTCCCTGGTTTCCGAAGCGAAGCGGGACGGGAGAAAACGGGAAGAAACAAACAAAACTCGGGCGCAAGCCGCGTCGCGAGAATGGGTCTGTATTAGGTCCGTGCCGCTTACCAGACCTCGTCATTGCCGGGCTTGACCCGGCAATCCATGCGGAGTGCAGGATCGCGCGAGCTTTCCAGATTATTGTTTCCGGCCGTTGCGCATGGACCACCGGGTCAGGCCCGGTGGTGACGAGCGTTGTGAACCGGCGCGCATGAGGAACGGCATTATCGATGAGCAAGCAGCCGCCAAAGAAGATCACCCCCAACGGCTATGCGCGACGGTTCGCGGCCGAATCGGCGGCGCTGCAGCGGGAATATTGCACCACGTTCAAGTTCTGGCGGGCCTGTCCAGTCCGGGCCTGCCGCAAGGCGCGGCGCTGCGTCGGCGACGAGAGCGCCTGCCTTCGGCGCGGCCTCGATGAGGTGCCGCGCCTCGTGCAATGGCGGGCGCGGCAGCACTTGATCGCATCGACGCCCGGCGGCGCCGGCCCGCCCGAACGCATGGCGCGGGCCTGCATGCCTGCGGATCTGCTCGACCTGCAGGCACGGCGAGAGCGCGAAATTGCGACGGGCGCGAAATGAAGGCAGCATGTGAAAGCTGCATATAAAGGCTGCCTTTTGCCGCTTGTGGCCGCGGGGCCGAATTGCGACACTTTTGCGGGAACGCGACCAGCCAGCGCGGCGAAAAATTCAGGAGCAGAACCATGCACGAAGTCACCGGCGACCACTGGCACGAACCGGAGGGGCAAAAGAACGCGGGCTACGGCGCCTGGAAGCGGCCGAACACGCCCTATGACGATTTCATGGAGGAACAGGGCGTGCCGATCTTCCGCGGCATCGGCGTGCGCCGCGTCCAGGACATGCCGCTAAAACCGTGGCCGCGCATGGGCGGCCGCGGCACCTTCATCCAGCTCTACGGCACCGAAGGCAGATGGGGTTGCTACGTGGTCGAGGTGCCGGCAGCCGGCGCGCTTCTTCCCGAAAAGCACATGTACGAAGAGATCATGGTCGTGGTCGATGGCCGCGGCTCGACCGAAATCTGGACCGACGGCCAGGCCAAACCGCACACGTTCGAGTGGCAGCGCGGCTCGATGTTCTCGATCCCGCTCAACACCAATCACCGCATCATCAACGCGGCGTCGAGCCCGGCGCTCATTCTCGTCGCCACCAGCGCGCCGAATGTGATGAACATCTTTCGCGACCGCGACTGGATCTTCAATTGCCCGGTCAGCTTCCCGTCACGGTTCGACGGCAGCCAAGACTTCTTCAAGGCCAAGGACGACATCGTGCCCGATCCGCTGCGCGGGCTCGCTTTGCGCAAGTCGAATTTCATCCCCGACATCATGAATGCCGACCTCTTTCTCGATAACCGGCGCTCGCCCGGCTACACCCGCGTCGAGCCTGGCATGGCCAACAACGTGTTCTACGGCTTCGTCGGCGAGCACAGAACCGGGCGCTATTCCAAGGCGCACGCCCACATGTCGGCCGCGGTGCTGGTTTGCTTGAAAGGCAAAGGCTACACCTATACCTGGCCGCGCGCGGACGGCATGACGCCGTGGAAGGACGGCAAGACCCAAAACGTCTATCGGCAGGATTACGAACCGGTCGGGCTGGTCACCGCGGCGCCCTATGGCGGCGACTGGTTCCACGCCCATTTCGGCATCTCGAAGGAGCCGTTGCGGCTCATTGGCTGGTACGGCCCGAACAATCATCGCAAGGACAAGCCCGGCGTGCCGGGCGAGAAGGATACCGACGAGGGCGCCATCGACGTGACCGAGGGCGGCACCGCGATCCCGTATTGGCTCGAAGACCCGTTCCTGCGCCAGGAATACGAAGAGACGCTCAAGCGCGAAGGCGTCGCCTCGCAAATGGGCGGAGAACTCTATCGCCCGCCCGCGGGCGTGCGCGAGCCGGCAACCGCATGATACACAACAGGTTTCCGCGTGTTTCCCGGATGCGGTGCGGCGCGCAAGCGGTGCTGCGCTCCGCCCGGGATCGTTACGAACTCGGCGTGCCTGAAGGTCCCGCGTCAGCGGCGCACCACTTCGTGCCGCGGTGCGCTCGGGAAACAAGCCGACGGAGTTAATGCACCATGATCGTGGTGGCGCTCATGCCTTCCTGCCTCACCAGACCGAACAGCACGGTGGCGTTCTGCGGATCGAGCCGCACGCAGCCATGCGACACCGGCCGGCCGAGCCATTCGGTCTCGTAGGTGCCGTGAATGGCAATGCCGCCGCGAAAGAAGATCGAATGCGGCATCGGCGAATTGTGATACTTGCGCGAGAACCAGCGCTCGGCCATCGACTGTGGGTGGAAGGTGCCCGCCGGCGTCGGCAGACTGCGCCGCCCGCTCGAAATCCGCCAGGTGTAGCGCTGCCAACCGTCGACCGTGACAATCATGGTCTGGCTCGAACGATCGATTTGCACGACAACCGCGGCCGTGGCGCGCTCGGCCGCGAAAACAACAACAAACAGCGCGGCGATTGCGAGCGCACAAAGCCAGCGAGGCATCTTGACCCCCGAAAGCCCCTCTCCGTATTCGTATTTACAAATGCGGCACGTTTCGGAAATTGTAAAGCGGCCAGCGCGGCCGGAGTTAATCGCCGACTGATTATGCACCACTTGTTGCGAACGTGACGTGCATGCCGCCCCATCAATTTGCCGATTCGGTTATTGCGGATCACGATATGCCAACGTTCGATCTATTAAGTATTGGCCATTCCAATATCCCGGCCGAGCATTTCATCGATATGCTGCGTTCAGCCGGTGTCACCGCTTTGGCCGACGTGCGCTCGACGCCAGCCTCGCGGCGCTTTCCATGGTTCTCGGGCCGGAATTTGGCCGCCCGCCTGGAGCGCCAAGGCATGACCTATTGCGGGTTCGGCGATGCGCTTGGCGGCCGGCCGCGCGACGCGGCTCTCTATTGCGACGGCATCGCCGATTACGAGGCGATGGCGAAGCAACCCGAATTTCAAGCCGGGCTCGACCGGCTACTGGCCTTCGCCAAACGGCAGTGTGTCGGCGTCATGTGCGCGGAGCGCGAACCGCTCGATTGCCATCGCTGCCTCCTGGTGGCGCGTGCACTCGCCGAGCGTGGCCTCGCGGTCGGCCACATTCTGCGCGACGGTGCGGTCGAGCCGCACGCCGCGACCGAACGGCGGCTGTTGGCGCTGAGCGGTACGCAAGCCGACTTGTCCGCAACTGGACAACAGGAGCGACTCGCGGCAGCGTACCGTCGCCGCGCCCGCGCGGTTGCGTACCGGGCGAAGCCGAATTCCAGCGGGGCGAACTGAAATGGGTCGACGATGATGTCAGCCTTGATTCGCGCGCTGGTCATTCTGCTCTTCATCCCGCTCTCCTTCATCCAGCTCTTGGCCGGCATCGTTCCGGCGCTCGCGCAGTTCAATAGCGCCTATGATCCGACACCACCTGGCACGCTCGATCCAAAGCCGTTGCCGCCGCTTGCCAATCCGAATTCACCGAGCCTCCCGGCGAAGGAACTGTTCGCTCGCGACCTCAAGCCCCTGCCCGGCCCCGCGCGCCCGATCGGCTTTTATTCCAAAGGCTGTCTCGCCGGCGCCGTCGCGCTGCCGATTTCCGGACCGACCTGGCAGGTGATGCGGCTGTCGCGCAACCGCAATTGGGGCACGCCGAAACTCGTCCGCTTCATCGAGCGGCTGGGCGGCAATGCCAAGGCCGGCGGCTGGAACGGATTGTTGATCGGCGACATGTCGCAGCCGCGCGGCGGCCCGATGATCAACGGCCACACCAGCCATCAGATCGGGCTCGACGTCGACATCTGGTTCAAGCCGATGCCCGACCACGCGCTGTCGCGCGCGGAACGCGAATTCATGCCGGCGATCAGCGTTGTCGGGCTCGACGGTCGCGAGGTCAATCCCATGATTTGGACGCCGGCACACATGGCGGCGGTGCGCGCGGCGGCGATGGATGCGGCCGTCACTCGCATTTTCGTCAACGCCGCGATCAAGAAGAAAATGTGCAGCGAGGCCGGATCGGATCGCGCGTGGCTCGCCAAAGTGCGCCCATGGTGGGGCCATTCGGAGCACTTTCACGTCCGTCTGAGTTGCCCGGACGGAGATAAAGAATGCAAGGGGCAGCCGCCGGTGCCGCCCGGCGACGGCTGCGGCCACGCGCTCGATTACTGGTTCCGCGACTCGGTGTTGCATCCGAAGCCGCCGCCGACGCCGCCCCGGCCGAGACACGAATTGACCTTGGCAAATCTGCCTGCCGCCTGTCGGCGGGTCGTCGATGCGCCGTGACGCAATTGCGCAGCACCCTATTCACCCCGGCCGCAAAATCAGCTGGCGAGCCCTCCGAACAACGCTACCTGTGCGGCGCCGGCGAAATAGGCGAGCGCGCAAGCGAAAACGACGATCAGCGCGGCGAAGCCCGGCGATTTGGCCGCCGGTGTCCCCATCAGCTGCGGGAAACCTGTCATCAGGATGTGGACGCCGTAAAACCCGATGAGCATCAGAAAACGCAAGCCCGGCAGCACCAGGAAAATCCCGGCAAGCCAGACCGGGGTGTAGGAATAGGCCGCAAGCGCCAGTGCGCTGGCAAAATTCCTGCGCCCCCCGAACAGCGGGGCGACAGCATTGATTAACAAGCCGAGCAATACAATGGTCGCCAGCGCCTCCAGATAACCGAACACCGCGCCGAAAGAACCATCAAATAGCGTGGCGCGCACCACCCCAGTTCCCGGCACGATCACGCCGATGGCGCAGGCGCCGAGCAGTCCAGACAATGCGGGTACCAGCGCCAGCGCAGCAACATAACGCGTCATCAGATAGACGGGATCGGTCGGATCCTTCGCGATCGCGGTCCAGGCGCCGGCGGGATCGGTCAGCACCGCTATCGCACGCAGCGCCACATTCATGATGACATTGCTGCGGCATCGGCGCGGATCAGCGCGGCGCCTTTTTCGGCGATCATCATGGTCGGGGCATTGGTGTTGCCCGAGGTGATGGCCGGCATCACCGACGCATCGACGACGCGCAGCCGCTCCAGCCCGGCGACGCGCAGGCGCTCGTCGACGACCATCATCGGATCGCTGGCGAGCCCCATCTTCGCGGTACCGACCGGATGGAAGATGGTGGTGCCGATGTCGCCCGCGGCCTTCAGCAAAGCCGCCTCGTCATCCGCCACCGCAGGGCCCGGCAGAAATTCGGCGGGATGAAACGGCGCCAAAGCCGGCTGCCGCACGATACGGCGCGTGAGGCGGATGGCGGCTGCAGCGACGCGACGGTCCTCTTCGGTCGCAAGATAATTCGGTTTGATGGCCGGAGCGTCGGCCGGATCGCGGGAACGCAGGCGCACCGTGCCGCGGCTGGTCGGCCTCAGATTGGCGACGCTCGCCGTGAAGGCGGGAAACTTGTGCAGCGGCTCGCCGAACCGATCGAGCGACAGCGGCTGCACGTGATATTGCAGGTTGGCGCGGCCCTGGCCGGGATCGGAGCGCGTGAACAGCCCAAGCTGCGACGGCGCCATGGTCAACGGGCCGCGCCGGAACAGCGCATATTCGGCCAACATGCCGACAAAGCCGAGCGCGGAATGATAGCGCTCGTTGAGCGTGGCGATGCCGTCGACTTTGTAGATCAGGCGCAGTTGCAGGTGATCCTGCAGATTGGCGCCGACGCCCGGCCGGTCGAGCACGATGGGAATGCCGAGCTGTCGAAGATGAGCCGCCGGCCCGACGCCCGACAGCAGCAGGACCTGCACCGAACCGATCGAGCCGGCGGCAAGGATCACTTCGCCGCGGCAGCGGGCCCTGCGTGTGACACCGTCCTTGCGCCAGCGCACGCCGACCGCGCGCCGGCCCTCGAACGTGATGCCTTCGACCAGGCAGCCGGTCTCGAGCCGCAGATTGGCACGAGCAAGCGCGGGCTTGAGAAAGGCGCTCGCCGCCGACCAGCGCCGGCCGCGCTTTTGATTGACGTGAAAGGCGCAAGCGCCCTCGTTGTCCCCGGTATTGAAGTCCGGGATGGATTTGATGCCGACCTGCTCGGCGGCCTTGCGCAACGCGTCGAGCAGCTGCCACTGCACGCGCGGCGGCTCGACGCGCAATTCGCCGCGCGCGCTGTGCGCATCGCTCTCGCCCAGAAAATGATTTTCGTGGCGCTTGAAATAGGGCAGCACGTCGTCCCAACCCCAGCCGGAAAGCCCGAGCTGGCGCCAGTGATCGTAGTCGGCCGCCTGCCCGCGCATGTAGATCATGGCGTTGATCGAGGATGAGCCGCCGATCACCTTGCCGCGCGGATAGTTGACGCTGCGCCCGTTGAGACCCTTTTCAGGCTCGGTCTTGAAACACCAGTCGGAGCGCGGATTGCCGATGGCGAACAGATAGCCGACCGGAATATGGAACCAGATCCAATTGTCGCGGCCGCCGGCTTCAAGCACCAGTACGCGGCGTGCGGCATCGGCGGAGAGGCGGTTGGCGAGCAGACAACCGGCCGAGCCCGCGCCAACGACGATGTAGTCATATTCGCCTTCTATCGGCGTCGCCTCGGCCATTTCCGCCCTCGCGCAGCTGCAGTTCATGGCATGATAGCATGGCTGCGTCGGCCGGCCACGTTGCTGACTCGATCCTCTCCGTGGGCCGAGCCGATGCCGCGGCCGGAACTTCGCCTGCGGCGAAGGCTGACATGAATAATCGCGTGTTGTCCTGCCAAACCGCGGCGGACTAAGGTTTGCGATGGATTCCGTGCCGGCCGCACCGATCAAACACGCAACGGCTCTCGGCGTGCTATGCGGCGCGGCTTCCGCCTTGTTCTGGGCGTTCGGCTTTGTCGCGGCCCGCCACGGCGTGCTCGTCGGCATGTCGCCCCTTCTTCTGTCCCTGCACCGCTTTGTCTGGCCGGGCGTGGCGCTGCTTCCCGTCCTTGCCGCGGACGGCCTCGGCGATCTCGGTGGGCTGGGCTGGCGCCGCGGCATTGCGATCACGCTGGTCGGCGGCCTGCCGCTCGCGCTGTGGAGCTATTTCGGCTACGTCTATGTGCCGCTCGGCCACGGCGCCATCATCCAGCCGTCGTGTGCTGCTGTCGGCGGCCTGATCCTGGCGCGACTCGTGCTCAAAGAGGCGCTGCCGCCGCGCCGCATCGCCGGCGCCTTGAGCATTGTCCTTGGGCTCGCCGTGATCGGCGCCGAGGCGTTGCGCACCATGGGCGGGCACGGCGTGCTCGGCGATGTTCTGTTCGTCGCCGCCGGAAGCTCGTTCGCGGTATTCGGCATGCTGCTGCGGCTGTGGCGGATTTCGCCGATACACGCGGCGGCGATCACGAGCGTGCTGTCGCTTGCCGGTTTGCCGATTCTGTGCTTCGTCTATGCTGACTTTCTCGCAGCGGGCTTTTATGAAAATCTACTGCAGGCTTTGGTGCAGGGAGTCTTTGCCGGCCCCGCCGCGATCTATCTGTTCACCCGCGCGGTGATTCTGCTCGGCGCCGGGCGGGCGGCGCTCTATCCCTCGCTGGTACCGCCGTTCACGCTTTTGATCGGATTTTTCGCGCTCGGCGCAGTGCCGAGCCTCGCGCAGCTTATCGGGCTTGCCATCGTCGTTATCGGATTCCGGCTGACGCAGATGGCATGACCTGTCATTCCGGCCCGGCATATTTTCCCGCCGTGTGCGGGAACATCGATTTGACGATCTTGAACTTGGAAATGTCGACCGTCGCGTCCATGTGCAGAAAAATCGCGGCATCGCGGAAGATCTTTTCCACGCCGAAATCGAGCATGACGCCGTTGCCGCCGTGCAGTTCCAGCGCATGCTGCGCCACTTTGAGGATTTCCTCCGAGGCGAAGACTTTTACCATGTTGCAGAGCGTGTCGGCGTCCGCCGCGTTGTCGTCAACGGCTTTCGACGCCCGCTCAAGCAGCGCCCGCACCGCCTCGATCCGCGTCGCCATGTCGGCGAGCCGCAGCGCCACCGCCTGATGCTTGATCAGGATGCGCCCGCCCTGGACGCAATTTTGCACGTAATCAGAGGTGACCTCGAACGCACGCACGCCGACGCCGAGATTCTTCGCCGCCTGGATGATCTTGCCCGGCCGGAAATAGACTGCGGCCTTGCCGAGCGCGTCGCCCTCGACGAGGAGATGATCCGCCGGCACCCGCATGTCCTCGAACACCAGTTCGCCGTTGTTCATGAAGCGGCAGCCGACGGTCTCGTTGCAGCGCGCGATGGTCAGCCCCGGCGTGCCGCGCGGCACCAGAAAACTCGACGTGCCCTGCAGCATGCCGAGGCGCGGATCGGTGTTGGCGTAGACCACGAACAGGCCGGCGTCGTAGCCGTTGGAGATGAATTGCTTGCGGCCGTTGATCACCCACTCGCCGTTATTCTTCACCGCGCGCGTGGTCATCGCGGCTTCCGGCACGTTATACGGCAGCCAGCGGTCGGAAGCGCCGCGCGGCTCGGTGAGGCAATGGGCGAGCAGAAATTGCGGATCGTCGACAAGCCGCCTGAACCATTTCTCCTGCAGATGGCGCGGCGCCAGATTGCGCAACAGCACCGAAACCTTCCAGTTCTGCACCAGCTTGTCGGCAAGCCCGGAATCGCCGCGGGCGATTTCCTCGGCGATGAGCGCGAAGGTCGCCACCTCGCTCGCCCGATCGAGCTCCATGCCGCCGAACTCTTCCGGCACGCCGAGCGTGCGGATGCCGACCTTTTCGGCGCCTTGCAGGATTTCCGGCGGCAGCCTTTCCTCCGGATTCATCGACCATTCACGCTGCCAATTGCCGCGAATGAACGGAATGACGACGTCATCGACAAAATCGCGGCACGATTGCCGCATCAAGCGTTGTTCTTCTGAGAGATGGCTGGACATGATGTTATTTGCTGCGATGGTTGCGGGCGCCCACAAGGGGCGCCCCTACCAATGCACAGATCGCACTGCGCAGGGGCGTCCCTTGTGGTCGCCCATTACGCCGCCTTGCGGGTCGCCAGAAACTCGCCCATGCGGTCGAGCGCCCGCAAAATATTCTCGGTCGAGTTGGCGTACGACACGCGCATATAACCTTCGCCGAGCACGCCGAAATCCGGGCCGCCAATCAGCGCCACCCCGGCATCGTCAAGCAGCGCATTGGCGAGCGGCTTTGCTTTCCAGCCGGTGCGTTTGACGTTGGGGAACGCGTAGAACGCGCCCTTGGGCGTGGCGCAGGAAATGCCGGGCAGCTTGTTCAGGCCGGCCACGACGATGCTACGCCGTTTGTCGAATTCGGCGACCATCTTGGCCGGTTCGTCCTGCGGGCCGGTGAGCGCGGCAAGCCCGGCATATTGGGTGGCGGCGTTGACGCAGGAATAAAGATTCACCGCAAGTTTGCGCGCATAATCGTAGAGCCTGCCCGGCCATATCGCATAGCCGAGCCGCCAGCCGGTCATCGCGTAGGTTTTCGACCAGCCGTTGAGCAGAATCAGCCGGTCGCGGATCGACGGATAGGACAACAAACAAACATGGGCCTCGCCGTCATAGACCATATGATCGTAGATCTCGTCCGACATCACCGCCACATCGGGATGGCGCTCAAGTCCGGCAACGAGTTTGTCGACCTCGGCCTTTGGCGTGACGCCGCCGGTCGGATTGGCGGGCGAATTGAGGATCAGAAGCCGCGCCTGCGGCGTGATCAGCTTCAGCGTCTCCTCGGCGGAGAAGGCGAAATTGTTTTCCTCGCGGATCGGCACCGGCACCGGCCGCGCGCCGGTATATTCGATCATCGAGCGATAGATCGGAAAGCCGGGATCGGGATAGAGAATGTCGGCGCCCGGCTCGCCGAACATCAAAATCGACATATACATGGTCGGCTTGCCGCCCGGCATGATCATGACTTCATCGGGCGACACGCTCACCTTGAAGCGTTTGTGCAGGTCGGCAGCGACCGCTTCGCGCAGCGGCAGAATGCCGACCGCCGGCGTATAGCCGTGATGGCCATCGCGTAATGCCTTCACCGCCGCCTCTACGATGAAATCCGGGGTGCGAAAGTCGGGCTGACCGATGCCGAGATTGATGATGTCGCGGCCCTGTGCCGCAAGCTGCATGGCGCGCGCGAGCACGGCAAAAGCGTTCTCCTCGCCGATGCGGTCGAAGGCGGCGACGGTCTTGAGCATGAAACTCCCCCGGTGTTTGGCTAACGCTGACAATTCAGCCCAACCGACCGCCAAATGCAAACCGCGAATGCATCCTTCCGATGGATACCGTGGCTCCAAAAGCGAGCAGCCCGCTCCAGATCGCGCCAGAACGCGCCCAAGCGATGGCGCAACCTTCAGCCGCGCGATCCCAACGAGCCGGTCGGCTTCGGAGATAGGCTCGCCGACCCTCCCCATTGCGACCGCACGACCGCGGGCATGTTGTGGTACTCGCGCGTACCATCATTGTCGGCCCGCAGAGCTGCCAGGAACTCCCGTTGCCACCGATCCAGGTCGTAGTCGGACACGACTGCAAGCAGCGCCTGATGCCGGTCGCGCCTCTCCGCAAGCGGCATAGCCAGCGCCTGGGCGATGGCGCCGGCGACTGACTCCGCATCATACGGATTGACCAGCAAAGCGCGTCGAAAACCGATCGCCGCACCGGCGAATCGAGACAGGATAAGAACACCGGGATCGTCCGGATCCTGAGCCGCGACATATTCCTTCGCGACGAGATTCATGCCGTCGCGCAACGGCGTCACCAGACCAACCCGGGCGGTTCGATACAGCCCCGCCAGGGCCGATCGACTGTACGCCCGGTTAACATAGCGAATCGGCGTCCACGACACCTCGCCGTACTTGCCGTTGATGCGACCGGCCGCCGAGTTGGCCGCCTGCTCGAGTTCGGCGTATTCGGGAATTGCCGATCGATTTTTTGGTGCGATTTGCAAGTAGGTGACCTTGCCGATCCACTCGGGATGGTTCGCGAGGAACATGTCGAATGCGTCGAGGCGTTGAATGAGGCCCTTGGAATAGTCGAGGCGGTCGACCCCAATCACAAGCGCCCGACTGCCGAGGCTCGCCGCCAGGTCCTTCACCAAGGGCGATCGCACGTTGCGACGCGCCAGCCGCTCGAATGCGCGCGGCTCAATGCCGACCGGAAAGCTGCCGATCTTGGTCTGGTGACCGTTGACGTTCAAAGTGGTCTGACGGCCGGCGGTCTCGAACACGCACATTTCCCTCGTGCAATTGCACTCGGAGATCAGGTAGCGAATGAAATTTCCGGAATCGCCGTCGGTCTGAAAACCGACGACGTCGTATTCCAGCAGCAACGGAATGAGCTGCTCGTGGTTCGGCAGCGAGGTCAGAATCTCCGGCGGTGGGAACGGGACGTGCAGAAAGAACCCGATGCGGTTGGCGTGGTCGCGCCGCCGCAACGCGGCGGCGATCGGGATCATGTGGTAGTCGTGAACCCAAATTAGATCGTCATCGGCGATGATCTTTTCCAGCTCGGTTGCGAAGTGATCGTTGACCCGGAAATATCCGCTGAGATCTCGGCGCGCGAATTCCGCGAGATCAAGCCGGTAATGCAAGATCGGCCACAGCACGCGATTGGTGAAGCCGTTGTAGTATTCCTGATAGTCCTCGTTTGAGAGGTCGGTAACGACATATTCCACGTTCTTGTTCTTAATGGATCGCGTTTCCAGCTCATCTGCCGCAGCGACTTTGCCGCTCCAGCCCAGCCAGACGCCGCCGTTCCGCTGCAGCGCCGGCCGCAACGCCACCTCAAGGCCGCCGGCGCGCTTTGCGCCGTCGCCGGCGGGAACTGAAACCCGATTAGAGACGACCACTAGTCGTGCCAATGCCGATCCTCCCAACTCCGCGACAACCGCATCGCCGTCAAGATCAGCCCGGCCATCGAGTAAGTCTGGGGAAAGTTTCCGCACAGCTCGCCGCTTTGCAGATGCACGTCCTCCGATAGCAGCCCATAGCGATTGCGATATCGCAGGGCGTCGTTGAACATGTCGACAGCCTTCTCGCGGCGGTCAAGCTTCCACCACACGTCGATCAACCAGAACCGACAGACCAGAAAGGCCGACTCCGGTCGGCCGAAATCGTCGGCACCGACGTAACGCATAACGTGCTTACCGCGCAAAAGTTCATGCTCGATGGCATCGACCGTTCGCACGAATCGTGGATCGTCGACTTGCAGCAAGCCGATTTCCGGCAGCAGTAGAACGCTGGCATCGAGCTCATCGACGCCGATTCCAGCCGTGAAAGCACCCCGCTTCTCGTTCCAGGCCTGCTCGATCAGTCGTGACTGAATGCCGTCGGCGACATTTCTCCAGTCCGCGGCGCATTCCTTCAATCCGAGATGCTGAGCTATGGCAGCAAGCCGATTGCACGCCGCCCAGCACATCGACACCGAATGCGTATGCACGCGCATGCGGCCGCGATATTCCCAGATGCCCGCGTCTGGATCGAACGCCGAACGCTTGGCAATGACGCCAAGCCGCTCCAGCAGGTGGAACAAACCGGCGTCGCCCGGCCGCGGCAACCGCCGATCGAAAAACATCGGCATCGCCGCGAGGATGATGCTGCCGTAGGTGTCGTGCTGGATCATCCGCGCCGCGGCGTTGCCGATACGCACCGGGCCGTCGCCGCGATACCCTTTCAAATTCTCGGCGATCTCCTCATCCATGCTGTCGGACGGCACGACGCTGTAGACCGGACGCACAATGTCCTCCGATGCGATCGCGAGGATGAACGAGATGAAATCCTCCATGGTCTGGGTGGCGCCGAGCCGGTTGAGCGCCTTGACGACGAAATAAGCGTCGCGCAGCCAGCAAAAGCGGTAGTCCCATGTGCGCCCCGAGTTCGGCGACTCGGAAATGGATGTCGTGTGCGCAGCGATAATCGCGCCGGTCTCTTCAAAATTGCTGAGCTTGAGTGTTATGGCGGCGCGGATGATGACGTCCTGCCAGTCATAGGCGATCGACAGGCGTCGCACCCAATCGGTCCAATAGTCTCGCGTCCGATCGGCGAATTCGCGGCAGGTCGTCGACAGGTCGGCGGGGAACGGTTCGTCCGGCCCCACTACCAAATACACTGGCCGGGTCAGCACGAACGGCGCTTCGCGGTCGATGTAGGACAGCGGCGCATCGGTCGTGAGCCTGATGACGGTATCGGCTCCGCGGAACGTGATGTGATTGCTGCCGATCGATTTGGAGAGTATTGGCGTCCCATATCGCATCGTCGGGCGGAAGCGTATCGTGATCCGCGGCATTCCGGCGACCGCCTCAATAATGCGAACGAGTTGCGGCGGACGGAAAATGCGATCGTAGATGCGAAAGCGCGGCGCAAAATCGGTGATCTTGATCGCGGCACCTTTGCTGTCGGTCAGGGTGGTGGAAACCACGGCGGTGTTACGCTCATAGTCGGAGTAATAGTCGACCATCGCGTCAAGCACGACATCGCTGAAGCCCTTTTCCTCATCGCCGGCCAGCAGGCGACAAAACACCGGATCGCCGTCAAAGCGCGGGAAGCACCACCAAACGACGCGTGACGACGGCTCAATCAAAGCAGCCGTGCGGCCGTTGCCGATGACCGCCAGATCGAGCCCGAAGTCAATCATTGCCGATTATCTCCCACGCGCTCGCAAAGACTAGCGAGCCAGCCGCGGACCTCGTGCGGCGAGCCGAATGTGCCGTTCGCGCCAGGCATTGAGTGCCCCACCGAATAACCGAGGCCACCGAGCGTCGGCAGTAACTCGAATACCGATTCGTCGGTCGTGTCGTCGCCAACGAACACCGGACTGCGATCCAAAAAGGGCGGGCTTTTCATCATCTTGCTCACCGCCGATCCCTTGTTGAAATGCGTCGACTTGATCTCGATCACCGCTTTGCCGTGCATGACTTCGAGGTCTCGCACCGCGACACGCGCAATGATGGCCGCGATCTCGGCCTTGAGCGCGTGCTCCATCTGCTGCGCTAATCGGTAATGCACTGCGAGCGACGACCCCTTATCCTCCAGGATGACGCCCGGATCAGCGGCAGCTAGGGCCGCCACCAGCTCGCGAAGCTCCTCGTCGATTGCGTCGGCGTGTCGCGCCTGCGTAGCCAAGTCGGCGGACAGCCGCATCTCGGCGCCGTGCCCGCCGATAGCGGGCAGTCGCAGCGGCGCGAACAATCTGTCGAGATTGTGGATCAGCCGGCCGCTGACCAGCGCCAGGGCGCCGCCGCTCTTGGCATGCAGTTCCTCAAGCGAGGAACGCAATGCATCCGGCACCACGACGTTTTCCGGAGTGCTGGCGGTGTCTAAGATTGTACCATCGACGTCGAGCAACAACGCGATCCATCCGAGGTCATCGGGCCCTGGTAACCGGGGCTCGGGCGGTGGACGCCGCGCCGCATTGATATGCATCGTTAACCCACAAAAAATTGAGGTTTGCTCCGAAAGTGACCGGGCCGTCACGCGCTTGCAGGGCCTGCGGAGCGCCGGCAAGACCGTAAACTCAGCACAACATTCTCGGCGGCAATTTGTCAAAAATAGGCATTTATCGCCGGAAACTTGAGGGACTTAGCACCACGGTTTCAACCGCCTGCGCCGGGAAAAGTTCCACGGCCGTGCCGTGCTGACCGCCACAAGGGCGCAGCTGTATGGGCGATAGCAATCGTGGAAAGCGCGCGACACGGCCCGCGGATCGATCCATTTCGTTTCGACTGCGGCGGCGATCAGCCTTCCGCGTATGCAACCGTCGAGAGCAAGGCGAGTTCGGCGCGGCGGGAATCGAGCCTGGTGTGCTGCACGATGATTGGCTCGTTAGATTCAAACACCGAAGCATAGTCGGTGTCACGCGGCACCGCCTGCGGGTCAACCAGATCGTTGAAGCGAAGATGCAGGGTGCGGCGCGCCCCGACCGTGACGCGATAGGGTCCGACCGGCTCGCGATCGGCAAAGTAGATGGTGATGAGAACATTGGCGTCGCGCTGGCCAGCATTGAGAATGCAGGCAGTCTCGTGAGACAGCAGCGTGCGGTCGGAGAACTTGCTCTCAGAGGGAATGTATCCCTCCGCGATTGCCCATCGCCGGCGACCGATTGCATCCATAGCTAGACTTCGCGCTGTTTCGTAAACCCGCAGCCGGCCATCCGGTTCCAACGAAGGTAGCGAGGTCGGGAACTTTTTGTCGCGATGGGCGTCAGCGTGCTGCGGTTACAGCTCGCGTGGCTCCGAGCAGCGTGCAACGCCGCGCCTCGATGAATGGTGACAGTCTTGCGAGCAATCACCGTCGCGCCCCTAAAGCACGACTCGGCCAGGCTGGAGGAAGTTTCGCAACCACCGCGGTCGGAAGGCGCGGTGGTTGTCCGCACGCTCGCGCTTGGCGTTTGCGCAACCGACCGTGAGATCGTAGCGGGCCACTATGGAGCAGCGCCGCCGGGCGAAGCGCGACTCATCCTTGGCCATGAATCGCTCGGCAAGGTGGAGACCGCACCCCCGGACAGCGGCCTCCTGCCCGGCGACCTCGTGGTCGGCATCGTGCGCCGGCCAGATCCGGTTCCCTGCGCCGCTTGCGCGGCGGGCGAATGGGACATGTGCCAAAACGGTCGTTACACCGAGCGCGGCATCAAGGGCAGGCACGGGTTCGGCGCCGAGTGGTTTCGCCTCGAGCCCGACTTCACCGTCAAGATTGATCTCGCATTGGGGCATCTTGGCGTTCTATTGGAACCGGCCAGCATTCTCGCCAAGGCCTGGGAGCAGGTCGGGCGGATCGGGCACCGGGCCCGCGCCTGGCAGCCGCGAACGCTTCTGGTCACCGGCGCCGGCCCGATCGGCCTGCTTGCCGCCATGATGGGCACGCAGCGCGGACTCGACGTACACGTCTTGGACCATCACGAGGCCGGTGCGAAGCCCACCCTTGGACGGGATCTCGGTGCCGCCTATCATTGCGGCGCCGTGGCCGACGTGATCCGGCGTCTTGCCCCCGACATCATCATGGAATGCACCGGGGTGCCGTCGCTCATTCGCGACGTGCTCGGTCTCACCGCACCGAGCGGGATCGTTTGCCTGACCGGCGTGTCGAACTGCGGTCGCGCGCTTGACCTCGATCTCGGCTGGCTCAACCGTGCTCTGGTGCTCAACAATGACGTGGTCTTCGGTACCGTGAACGCCAACCGCCGCCATTATGAACTGGCAGCGCAGACGCTGCGCGACGCGGATCCGAAATGGCTCGGCCGCCTGATCACGCGGCGCGTGCCGCTTGAGCGATGGAGCGAGGCATTGGAGCGAAGACCTGACGACGTGAAAGTCATTATCGAATTCCCGCAGGCGTGATCGGCCGCCTTTGGCCATGCGAGCAAGGTTCGCTTGGGCGCTAAATCGGCCTATCTATGATTTGTGGATGAGGGCGTAGGGAGACGGCAATGACCAAGGGAAATGACTCGGGGCAGCCACGCCTGCGTTCGCAATTGTGGTTCGACAATCCGGATAATCCCGGCATGACCGCGCTCTATCTCGAGCGCTACCTCAATTATGGCCTTACCCGCACGGAACTGACCTCCGGCAAGCCGATCATCGGCATCGCCCAGACCGGTTCCGACTTGAGCCCGTGCAACCGCCATCATCTTCAGCTTGCCGAGCGCGTGCGCGAAGGAATCCGCACGGCCGGCGGCATCGCGATGGAATTTCCGGTGCATCCCATTCAGGAAACCGGCAAGCGACCGACCGCCGCGCTCGACCGCAATCTCGCCTATCTCGGCCTCGTTGAGGTGCTGTACGGCTATCCGCTCGACGCCGTGGTGCTGATGACCGGCTGCGACAAGACCACGCCCGCCTGTCTGATGGCCGCAGCGACGGTCAACACGCCGGCGATCGTGCTTTCGGGCGGGCCGATGCTTGACGGCTATCACAACGGCAAGCTCGCCGGCTCCGGCACTGTGCTCTGGCAGGCGCGCCAGGACGTCGCCACCGGAAAGATCGATTACAACGAATTCATCGATATCGCCGCCTCGTCGGCGCCATCGATCGGCCATTGCAACACGATGGGCACTGCTTCGACCATGAATGCCATGGCCGAAGCGCTCGGCATGTCGCTGCCCGGTTGCGCCGCAATTCCGGCGCCGTATCGCGAGCGCGCCCGCATCGCTTACGAAACCGGCCTCCGCGCCGTTGAGATCGTGCGCGAGGACCTCAAACCCTCCGATATTTTGACCCGCGTCGCGTTCGAAAATGCCATTGTCGCCTGCTCCGCGATCGGGGGCTCGACCAACGCGCCGATCCATCTCACCGCCATTGCGCGGCATATCGGCGTGCCGCTTGCGATCGAAGATTGGGAAAAGATCGGCCACGACGTGCCGCTTCTGGTCAACATGCAGCCGGCCGGCGAATATCTCGGCGAGGATTATTATCGCGGCGGCGGATTGCCGGCGGTGATGCACGAATTGCTGGCCGCGGGGCGTCTGCACGGCGACGCGCTCACCATCAACGGCAAGACCTATGCCGAGAATGTCGCGCAGGCCAAGGCGACCAACGCCGACGTCATTCGCCCTTACGAAAAGCCGCTCACGCGGCACGCCGGCTTCAAGGTGCTGCGCGGCAATCTGTTCGATTCGGCGATCATGAAGACGAGCGTGATTTCCGACGAATTCCGCCGCCGCTATCTGAGCAAACCCGGCGACCCGAACGCCTTCGAGGGCCGTGCCATCGTGTTCGACGGCCCGGAGGATTATCACAAGCGCATCGACGATCCTGCGCTTGCGATCGACGAACATGCGATCCTGTTCATGCGCGGCACAGGCCCGATCGGCTATCCTGGTTCCGCCGAGGTGGTGAACATGCAGCCGCCTGCGGCTCTGATCAAAAAAGGCGTAACCTCGCTCGCCTGCATCGGCGACGGAAGGCAGTCGGGCACGTCGGGCTCGCCGTCGATTCTCAACGCCTCCCCGGAAGCCGCAGCCGGCGGCGGGCTGGCATTGCTGCGGACCGGCGATCGGGTGCGCATCGACCTCAACAAGGGGACCGCGGACATCCTGATCTCGGCGGCGGAACTGGCGGAGCGGCGCGCGGCGTTGGGGAACAATGGCGGCTACCATTATCCGCCGAGCCAGACGCCATGGCAGGAGATTCAGCGCGGCATGGTCGATCAGCTCGACCGCGGCATGGTGCTCGCCCCGGCGGTCAAATATCAGCGTGTCGCGCAGCGATCGGTGCCGCGCGACAATCACTGATGTAACGCGGCGCGGGCCCTGTCATCAGACCCCATTTCCGAAGACCCCATGTCCGTGCCAGTCTCGGCTATATTTTGCCATTCGCAAATGCCGGGAGTTGTTTCATGACGATTTTGCACCCCTCGACGGCCGAAAAGCGCAAAGCCTTTCGCAAGCTCCACGAGTCCGGCTGCTTTGTAATTCCCAATCCGTGGGATGTCGGCAGCGCCCGCTATTTGCAAAGTCTTAGCTTTCCGGCGCTGGCGACGACCAGCTCCGGTTTCGCCCATTGGCAAGGCTACCCGGACGGCGCACAAAGCCGCGATCAGGTGCTCGGCCATTTCCGCGAGCTTGCGGCGGCGACTGACGTGCCGCTCAACGCAGATTTCGAGGACGGCTTCGCCGATAGTCCCGATGGCGTGGCCGAGAGTGTGACGGCATGCATCGCTACGGGCGTTGCCGGCCTCTCGATCGAGGATTCGCCGAATGACGGCAAGACCCCGCTCTACGATCTCGATGTCGCAATTGCGCGCGTGAAAGCAGCGCGCGCCGCGATCGACCGCGCCGGCGGCGATGTGGTGCTCACGGCACGCGCGGAGAATTTTGTGCGCGGCGTCCACGATCTCGATGATGCGATCCGACGGCTGAAGGCCTATGCCGAGGCCGGCGCCGACTGCCTTTACGCGCCTGGCATCAGGACCCGCGAGCAGATCGAGGCGGTGGTGCAAGCGGCGGCGCCGAAGCCCGTGAATTTCCTCAACGGCGGCGCGTTCGGCTTTTCGGTCGGCGACCTTGCCGCGATGGGCGTGCGCCGGATCAGCGTCGGCGGTTCGCTGGCGCGCGTCGCGATGCATGCCTTCATCCGCGCTGCAACCGATATCGCCGAGGAAGGCCGGTTCGACCGCTTCGGCGGGATCATTACCAATCCCGAGCTGAACAAGTTCTTTAGCGAGGACCGCAGGAAGCGTTCGTCATGAGTGCCCGGGAACCGCACCCGCAAACCGGTCAGCCGATCGGCTTGCCGGTCGATACCACGCCCGCACAACGGCCCGGTCCGGTGACCCTGAAGGGCCGTTACGGCCACATCGAGAAGCTGACCGCGGAGCATGCCGGCGACCTGTGGGGGGTCTTTGCCGGACATGACGAGATCTGGACCTATATTTCGACCGATGGGCCGTTCGCGAACGCCCCTGAGTTTTCAGCGTTCATTGCAAGGCGTGCGGCGGCGACCGATCCTTACGCCTATGCGATCGTCGATCTGGCCGGGCGCGCCGTCGGCTATTTCACGCTGCTGCGAATCGAGCCGCAGATGCGTGTCATCGAGGTCGGCCACGTGCTCTATTCGCCGGCGCTGCAACGCACGCCGCTCGGCACCGAGGCGCAATACCTGCTCGCACGTTACGTGTTCGAGACGCTGGGCTACCGGCGCTACGAATGGAAATGCAACGCGCTCAACGCCGCTTCCAAGGCCGCCGCGTTGCGCTACGGCTTCACTCCCGAGGGCACGTTCCGCCAGCACCTCATCGCCAAGGGCCGCAATCGCGACAATTCCTGGTTCTCCATGCTCGACAGCGAATGGCCGGTGCGCAAGCGCTCTTTCGAGCGCTGGCTTGCGCCTGAGAATTTCGACAGCGATGGCCGGCAGAGGCTCAGTCTCGCATCGTTGAACAAGGCAGAAAGCGCAAGGACCGCGTGAGCGACAGACTGAAACGCAAAGTCGCGCTGGTGACCGCCGCGGGCCAAGGCATCGGCCGGGCCATCGCGGCCTCCTTTATCGCCGAAGGCGCCACCGTCATCGCAACTGACCTCGCCGAGGACAAGCTCGACGGCCTCAACAGCAACCGGCGTCGCAAGCTCGACGTGCGCTCGGCCGCCGAGATCGAAGCGCTCGCCAACGATGTCGGGCGCGAATTTGGCGCGCTCGATATTCTGGTCAATTGCGCCGGCTTCGTGCACCACGGCACAGTACTCGACTGCGCCGACAAAGACTGGGATTTTGCCTTCGACATTAACGTCAAGTCGATGCACCGCACCATCAAGGCGTTTCTGCCCGCCATGCTGGAAGAGAAATCGGGCTCGATCGTCAACATTTCGTCGGCGGTGTCCTCGATCCGCGGCGTTCCCAACCGCTACGTTTATGGTGCCACCAAAGCAGCGGTGATCGGGCTGACCAAGGCGGTCGCCGCCGATTTCATCAAACAAGGCATCCGCTGCAATGCGGTCTGTCCGGGCACGATCGAATCGCCGTCGCTCGACGAGCGGATCGCGACGCTGTCGAGGCAGACCGGCCGTCCGATCGGCGTCGTACGGCAGGATTTCGTCGCCCGCCAGCCGATGGGCCGGCTGGGAACGCCGGCCGAAGTCGCCGCGCTGGCGGTTTTCCTCGGCAGCGATGAGGCAAGTTACATCACCGGCCAGGCGCATCTCGTCGATGGCGGCATGGCAATGTAGAACGGACGACGGAGGACTGACGACGGAAATCAGAGGACGCGGATGGATTCCGTCGTCCGTCTTCTGTCATCCGTCGTCTGAAAACCATGCACATCCTCATTACCGGCGCCGGCGGAATGATCGGGCGAAAGCTCGTGGCGCGGCTGGCAGAGACCGGCGAGCTCAACGGCTGCCGCATCGACAAGCTGACGCTGATCGATCTGGCCGCGCCGCAACGGCCGTCGAAATTCTCAGGCGCGGTCGAGATCTTGGCCGCCGATATCGGCGACGCGACGACGGCGCCTGTGGCCATAGCGGGACGGCCGGAGGTGATCTTCCATCTCGCCGCGATCGTTTCCGGCGAGGCCGAGCGCGATTTCGACAAAGGCATGCGCGTCAATCTCGGCGGCTCGCGCGCGTTGCTTGATGCCATTCGCAGCGCCGCCGGGGGTTACTGCCCGCGCCTGGTTTTCACCTCCTCGATCGCCGTGTTCGGCGCGCCCTTCCCCGAATTTATAGCGGACGATTTCCACTCAACGCCACTGACTTCCTATGGCACGCAGAAGGCAATCGTCGAACTCCTGCTTGCGGATTATAACCGCCGCGGCATCCTTGACGGCATCGGCATCAGACTGCCGACCATCTCGATCCGGCCGGGCCGGCCGAACCAAGCCGCGTCGGGTTTCTTTTCCTCGATCATCCGCGAGCCGCTCGCTGGCGAGGAGGCGGTGCTGCCGGTCGAGGACGGCGTCACGCACTGGCACGCGAGCCCGCGATCGGCCGTCGGCTTTCTCACTCACGCTGCCGGACTGCCGCGCGACAAGCTCGGACCGCGCATTAACCTGACGATGCCCGGGGTGTGCTGCACTGTCGCCGAGCAGATTGCCGCCTTGCGCCGGGTCGCAGGCGACCGGGTCGCCTCGCGTGTCCGCCGCGTGCCTGACCCGCTGGTCGCGCGCATCGTGGCGGGCTGGCCGCGCCGGTTCGATCCCGTTCGCGCGCTTAAGCTTGGATTTACCGCCGAGACATCGTTCGACGAGATCATCCGCGTCCACATCGACGACGAACTCGGCGGCAAGATCGCGTCGTGAGGCCGCCGCCAAGTCCTTTCCCGGCAGCGCACTAAGCCAGCATTTCTTGCCATGCGTTTCGGCTCACCGCTCGTTCCCGCCATGCTGGCGCTGCAATCTCAGCACCGACGGCATCGAACTCGCCGGGCCCGTGCCGATCGTGCAGAGCTAGCACCATATGGGCCGCACGCGCCGCCGAAGGCGGCACCGCGGCGTTTTGCTTGCGTTGCGTGCGCGCATGTTTACATTGCGCCTATATTGGCGGCTCAAAGCCGCTGCTGCGCGGCTGAAAATTCACTGCACGATCTCTCGGCGTCATGACCTATGTGGAAGCGGCCACCGCGCCGCTGCGCAAAACCGGACAAATCAAGCTGCACGGCCCCGCAGCCTTTGAGGGCATGCGCAACGCAGGCCGGCTTGCCGCCGAATGCCTCGACATGCTGGTCGACGAGATCAAGCCGGGCATCTCCACCGAGCGCATCGACCGGCTGGTCTATGAGTTCGGCAGGGATCACGGCGCCATGCCGGCAACGCTGATGTATCGCGGCTACCGCAAGGCGACCTGCACCTCCGTCAACCATGTGGTCTGCCACGGCGTCCCTTCGGAGAAACCCTTGCGCGACGGCGACATCCTCAATGTCGACGTCACCCTGATCCTCAACCATTGGCACGGCGATTCGAGCCGCATGTATGCGGTCGGCGAAATTCCGCGCCGCGCCGAGCGGCTGATCGAGGTCACTTATGAGGGCATGATGCGCGGCATTGCCGCCATCAGGCCGGGCGCCACGACCGGCGATATCGGCTACGCGATCCAGACCTATGTCGAGGCGCAGCACATGAGTGTCGTACGGGATTTCTGCGGCCACGGCGTCGGCCGGCTGTTCCACGACGAGCCGAATGTCGTCCATGTCGGCCGGCCCGGCGAGGGCATCGTACTCAAGCCAGGCATGTTCTTCACCGTCGAGCCGATGATCAATCTCGGCCGCCCGCACGTGAAGGTGTTGTCGGACGGCTGGACCGCGGTGACGCGCGACCGCTCGCTGTCTGCGCAGTTCGAGCATTCGGTCGGAGTCACGGACACTGGCGTCGAGATTTTCACCCTGTCGCCCAAAGGGTTCGACCGGCCGCCCTATCGGACTTGAGCCGGAGCGCGGTCACCGGCTCGGCTTGCCGAGCGCGGCGCAGGGCGATTGCAAAATCCGGCAATCCAGGCATCCTTGCGCATAGGGCCAGCCGCCATGGCGGCGGTATCGGTCAGTTTCGCGTTCAAAGTCCTGTGGTTCAAACGCCTATGGCGGAGAAGAAGCGCGCGGGCGAAAAGGGCCTCGCCGAGGCGTCGCCGCATTACTACGGCCACCGTGAACGCCTGCGCGACCGCTTTCGCGAAGCGGGCGCCGATGCCGTGTCCGACTACGAGCTGCTTGAGCTGTTGCTGTTTCGCGCACTGCCGCGGCGCGATATCAAGCCGCTCGCCAAATCGCTTCTTGAGACCTTCGGCTCATTCGCGGAGGTCATCACCGCTCCGCAGGCGCGGCTTGCCGAAGTGAAGGGGCTCGGCGACTCCGCCATCACCGAGCTGAAGATCGTGCAGGCCGCCGCGAGCCGGCTCCTGCGGGGGCAGGTGAAGAAGCGGCCGGTGCTGTCGTCATGGTCGGCAGTGCTCGATTATTGCCGCACCGCGCAAGCCTTCGCCGACCGCGAGCAGTTCCGCGTGTTGTTCCTCGATAAGCGCAACCAGCTCATCGCCGACGAATTGCAGCAGGTCGGCACCGTCGACCATACGCCGGTCTATCCGCGCGAAGTTGTCAAGCGCGCGCTGGAATTATCGGCCACGGCGATCATTCTGGTGCACAACCACCCCTCCGGCGACCCGACGCCGTCGCGCGCCGACATCCAGATGACGCAGCAGATCATCGCGGTGGCGTCGCCGCTCGGCATTTCGGTGCACGACCACATCATCGTCGGCAAGGAGGGGCACGCGAGTCTGAAGGGGTTGAAGCTGGTCTAGGGCTGCGCCTTGGCGCCGGCATGCAGCCGCCTGCTGGCGCCGCCGATGCCATAGCCATGCAACCATCTCATGATATGGCTTTGCATATGAAGACGACGCTTAACATCGACGACACCGTCATGGCGGAACTCAAGCGCGATGCCGCGCGGCAGGGCCGCACCATGTCAGAACTGGTCGAAACCGCTCCGCGCCCCTTGCTGCGCTCCCCGCGCAAACGAGGGGTCATACGAAATCCGCTCGATCGCTTCATTTCCGCGTCGTCCCCGCGAAAGCGGGGACCCATCACCACGGCTGTGCAATTTCTGCTCCAACAGTGGTATGGATTCCCGCGTTCGCGGGAGTGACGGCGAACTGATCAACCGGATTCGGTATCATTCCTGCTCTGCCGAAATTCGACAGCGGCGGCGCGCTGGTCGACATTGCCGTCCGCGACGGGATGTTCCAAGCCATGGAAGACCGGTAGTGTTGGCCGTCGACGCCAATATCCTGGTGTCTGCCACTGATGCCGATTCGCCATTCCATCGACCTTGCCGAGGCTGGCTGGAACGATAGCGCTCAGACAGGCTACGTCAGACATTCAACAAGGCATCGATCGTTTCCACGTTCGGCGCAGCAAATGGGTTTATAAGACGCATGCCGTCGATGACGCGCCCGTCCTGCATGTCCTCTGTCAACAGTACCTTTGCTCCGGCTTGAGCGGAGGCAGCGCATATGACGCAATCCCAGAACTGCAGACGATGCGCACGCGCCAACTCGGCCGCCTTGGTGATGACGGCGTCGCTTGTCGGCGGCGTCAGAAAAACGTCGCGGTAGATGGACGCCTGTCGAATTGCATCATCGAATGCCGTCGGCACGCGGCGCTGTATGAAACGCAGGTATTCGCCGAGCACTTGAACGGCAATGACGCCATCGTGTGCTGCGCGTAGTATCAGACCCGCGGACCGTGTCCCCTTCTCCGATTCTGGTTCGAGTTCGGCATAGATGAGAATGTTGCTGTCGAGCGCAACGCGGGTCATTGCCTGCCATCGCCGTACTTTTCGTCTTCCATGATTGCGCCGACGCGATAGCCCGTCGCTCGTTTGGAACGCAGGCTCTTCCTGAGGGCCGCAAATGCCGGCCGCCATTCGGGATCAGTCATGCGGTCTACCTTCTGCGGTGCGATTTTGGCAACCGGCCTGCCGTTCTTCGTGATGACGATGGTTTCGCCGCGTTCGGCCGCGGCAATGACTTGGGAAAAGTTCTGGTTGGCCTCGCGAACGGTCATTTCGCGCATGTATCACCTTCGTTCTACGTTGCAACATACGGCTGACTCTTCGGTATGGCAAGATCACAAGTGCCGCTTGCGGGAATTTGCCTGTAAGCTTGTGTGGAGAACGGGACCCCCAACGGACGGAACACGGGCCCCCAGCTTCGGCCTTGCATGACCGCGACGATCTACACGCTCCTGCTCCTGTTCGCGGTCATGGTGATCGTGGCTGTGCTCGCGCGGCGGCTCAAAACGGCGCCGTCGATTCTGCTTGTTCTCGCCGGCATCGGGTTGGCGCTCGCTCCCGGCATCCCGCCAATCGAGCTCGAGCCTGAACTGGTGCTGTTCGGCATTCTGCCGCCGTTGATCTACGCCGCCGGCGTCGCCATGAGCTGGCGCGAGTTTCGCTTCAATCTGCGGCCGATCGCGCTGTTGGCCTTCGGCTGTGTCGTCTTCACCGCCTGTGCGGTTGCGGTCGTGGCGCACTTTCTGTTTGGCATGCCGCTTGCCGCGGGCTTTGTGCTCGGCGCCATCGTCGCGCCGCCGGATGCGGTGGCGCCGCTCGCCATCGTGCGTCAGCTCGGCCTGCCGCGGCGCCTCGTCGTCGTGCTGGAAGGCGAAGGCTCAGCCAACGACGCCACCGCGCTAATCCTGTATCGCTTCGCCGTTGCCGCTGCCGGCACCGGATTGTTCTCGCTCGGCGGCGCAGCCGGGGCCTTCGCCTTGATCATTGTTGGCGAAATCGCCTACGGCGTGTTCATCGGCTGGGTGAGCTTGCGTCTGCGCCGCTGGGCGCGCGATCCACGGGTCGAAATCACGCTGTCGCTGATGACGCCGTACGCAGCATTTCTGGTGCCGGCGCATCTCGGCGGCTCGGGCGTGCTGGCGACGGTCGCCGCGGGACTGTTTGTGAGCTGGAACGGACCGCTGCTCATTCCAGCGGCGACCCGGCTGCAGGGAATCTTCTTCTGGGATCTGCTGATCTATTGGCTCGAAGGACTGGTCTTTCTGGTGACCGGCCTGCAGATGCGCACGCTGCTCGACCGCATGGGTGGTTATCTGCTGACCGGACCGACCATCGCCGTGATCGTTACATTCGCAGTCGTTGTCGCCGTCCGCTTCGTCTGGGTCTATCCGGCGGCCTATCTGCCGCGCTGGCTGAGCAAGGCGGTCGCCCGCCGCGATCCGCTGCCGCCCTGGCAGTGGATTTTCTTTCTCGCTTTCGTCGGCGTGCGCGGCGTGGTCTCGCTGGCGGCGGCGCTGGCGCTGCCGCGCACCACGACCGCCGGTACGCCGTTTCCCGACCGCGATCTCATTCTGTTCGTCACCTTCGGTCTGATCGTGATCACGCTGGTCGGCCAGGGACTGCTGCTGCCCAGCGTCGCTCGCTGGCTTGGCCTGCCACGCGACGCCGCAACCGAGCGCGCGCGTGAGCACCGCGCCGAGCTTGCCACCCGCTCCCGGGCGCTCGACAAGGCGCGAAGCCGGCTGGAACAACTGGTCGCCGACGGCGTGATCTCACCCGACGTGCTGGCGATCCTGCGCGCCCGTCAGGACTATCGCGCCGGCCGCTTTCCAAGAAGCGCAACCGAGGGCGTCGAAGCCGCTGCGGCCGCAGCCGACATCAGAACGGAACTGATCGCCGCCGAACGCGACTACATCTATCAGATGCTGCAGGAGGGGCAGATTACCGACGAAGCGCGCAGGCGGATCGAGCGCGAACTCGACCTGGAGGAGGCGAGCATCGCACTCAACAAGGAGGACGGCATCGCGCCGCCGCTGTAGCGCGGCCTATTATTGCCGGACAGTTATCCTCGGGCGACGACTTTGCTGAGAACTGGTTTGACGTTGGCGGGCGCGCTGTCAGCGGTCCAGGCGACGTATCGGTCCGGACGCACCAGCATGAATTTCGCCTTGTAGGCGGTGCGCCCATCGCGATAGCTGTCGCGGACGACCTTCAACGGAACCCCGAGCACCTTGGCAGCCGAGGCAAAGGCGGCGGGCGCGGCGTCCTCGGCGTCGAACGCCAGCAAGGTGAAATCGGCGCCCAGCTCCTCGAAAACATTGCGGCCAGAAGACAAAAGCTGCGGCGGCAGATGATGGCCGGCGCGCGCCTTGAAGGTGTGCGAGCCGCGCGCGCTGCACACGCCGCCGGGCGGCCCGAACACGATCGAGGAGCCTTCGTAATGCGGCTCGTAGGTGAGCACGCGCGGCGCGGCAGCGCCGGCGTGCTGTTTCCAGGCCTGCTCGAATTCGGCGCGATCGCGTTCCGGGGTATATTTGGCCAGGAAATCGGCGTCGCGCCTGATGCCGGCCTCGATGAAGTCCCTGCCGGTCTCCTCGAAGATCGGCTGCCGTTCCTCGCTGTAGGTCGCGAGCAGTGCGTCGCTGCCCCAACCCTTCAGCCGCGCGGCTAGCTTCCAGCCGAGATTGGCGACGTCGTCGAGGCCGTTGTTGAGGCCATAGCCGCCGTATGGCGGATGCGAGTGGGCGGCATCGCCGGCAATGAAGACGCGGCCGACCTGGTATCTCTGGGCCACTGCGATACGCAGATCCCAGAAGCCTACATAGTCGAATTCGCAGGCAAATGGAAAACCCGCAACCTTCTGCAACAGACCGTGAAAGTCGTAATTGTCCTGCGTCGTGTTCGCCGGCACCGGCGCATGGAAGAACCAGCTCTCGCCGACATCGACCCGGCCGAAGAATTGCCAATAGCCGTTGAGGTCCGGATGCAGCACCCGATAAGTCGAGCGCGGCGGAAACCTTTTGAGCTTCTCATGCAATTCGCGCGAGCGAAACAGCGCCAGCACCATAAGCTGGTCGAAATCGGCCCCGCCGCGGGCGATGCCGACCTGATTGCGGACGGTGGACTGGCCGCCGTCACAGCCGACCACGTAGTCAGCTTCCAGCACTTCGTGGTCCCCGCCGCCGTCCTTGACGGTGCTGACCCGGACGCCGCCGGCATCCTGCTCGATTCTCTCCGCGATCCAGCCGAACCTTGCTTCGACATTGTCAAGCTGCGCCATTCTCTCGCGCAGCACGTATTCCTCAAGATATTGTGGCAGCCTCTCGTTCTTCTGGAAATAATACTCGTTGACGATTTCACGCAGCGGCGGCGCATACCAATACTCGGTGCACAGATCGCGATAAGCGACGATGCCGCTCATTGGATAATCCTTCGGCAGCATGCGCACCGCCCGCACTTCGTCGGCAACGCCCCAGGCATAGAAGTGCTCCATCGAGCGCTGCGTCAGATTCTGGCCCTTGGGGATGCGTTGCGGCTGCGGCCGTCGTTCGACCAGCGCGCAGTCGATCCCGCGCAACCCCAGTTCGACAGCCAGCGCTACACCGACCGGCCCGCCGCCGACGATGACAACCTGATGGCGGCTTTTCATCCGCTTCAACCTCTCCACCGGAATTGGACCGACTAAACGGCCGCCTCAGCGCCCGATCGACTGCCGCGCCTTGACGAAGATCGAAGGCGGGAATTTGGCGAAGTTCTGCAACAGCTGCTCAACGTCGTCGGCGCTCGCCGGATCGATGTTGAGGCCGACTTTGGTTGCCTCGGCGACAAAGGCCTTGTCTTTCATAGTCGCCATGAAGGCCTTGCGCAGAGCCGCGAGGCGGTCAGCCGGAATACCCGGCGGGCCGGCGACCGGGCGGCCAAGCACGAGCTGTTTGAAGGCGACGTCCAGCAACAAGCGCTGCTCGTCGGTCTTGGCGTAATCGTAAACGCTCGGGATATTGCCGAACTCGGTCGATTTCTTCGGTCCCATCTGAATAACGAGTTTCATCCGGCCCGATTGCACGTCGCTTAGGAATTGGGCCTTGATCGACGATCCGAACAGGCCGCACTCGCCGTTGACCTCGCCGCGATGCATCGCCAGATCGATGGCGCGGGTGCCGGCATAACCGGGGATCACCTTGATATCGGCGCCGAGCACGTTCTTGAGGATCGTCGGATGCTGGAACGTGATCGCCGCAGGCGCGCCGCCGCCGAAGATCGTCACCTTGTCGCCACGCAGCATTTCGTCAAAAGACGCGACCGCGCCCGGCGTCTGCCACACGCCGCAATAGGCGGCCTCCTGCGACATGCTGCCGATCCAGCTAAATTTGGCTGGTTCAAACAATGCCGCCTTGTCGCCGAGCAGCGGCTCCATGATGGCGGAGGAGGCAATCATGCCGAGCACGGTGCCGTCGTTCGGCTCGTTGTTGTAGAGCTGATTGGCGGCCTTCATCGAACCGGCGCCGGGCATGTTCTGCGGCACCACGCTGGGATGGCCGGGAATGAACTCGCCGTAATGGCGCGCCAGTTCGCGGGCCGTGGCGTCGTAGCCGCCGCCCGGCGGAAACCCTACAATAAGCGTGGTGGTCTTGTGGCTGTAGAAATCGGCGACCGGGTCGGCCTGAGCCGAAGCCGTGAATGTGGTCGCGGCCAACAGCGCAGCCACAAGCGCACACATTGCTGGCCGGCCGGATGTTCCTTCGAACTGTCCGCTGCCCGACATGTCGGCTGCCTCCCTCTTTTGTTGAACCCGTCACGCGTTGACATTAGCACGGCGGCGCCGCCTTGGAATGGACGCACCTTGCGGACTTGCTGTCGCAGATCAGGTCTAGGGCCGCTTTCGCCACGCCCGCCAGGGCGTCTCCGGCACCGGCGTGAGCGGCGGCATGCCGGCGGCCCAGGCCAGAATATTGTCGACGACGAGTTGATCCATTTTCTCGCGCGTGAAGGCCGACGCGGAACCCAGATGCGGGATCAGCACGACATTGTCCATCGCAATCAGCTCGGGCGGCACTTCCGGCTCCTCGGCGAAGACGTTAAGACCCGCCGACATGATGCGCTTTTGCTGCAGCGCTTTGATCAACGCCGGCTCGTCGACCACCGAACCGCGCGCCATGTTGATCAAGATGCCGTCGGGACCGAGCGCGTCGAGCACTTTCGCATTGATCATGTTCCGCGTTGCGGCGCCGCCCGGGACGATGAGCAGCAGGACATCGAACGTTGCTCGCCATATCGATAAGGTCGGGATAATAACGGTAGGGCAGATCGGAACATTGGCGCCGCGCGTGATAGACCACCGGAACATTCATGGCGTCGAGCCGGCGCGCGATCGCCTGGCCAATGGCGCCCATGCCGACCATGCCGAGAGTGCGGTTGCGCAGCGACGCCTTGGACAGCGGATAGTCGCCCTTGAGCCATCTGCCGGCGCGCAGGTAGCGGTCAGCCTGCGGCAATTCGCGAACGGCGCAGAGCAGGAGTCCGAGCGCGGTGTCGGCGACTTCCTCGGTCAACACGTCGGGGGTGTGGGTGACGATGACGCCGTGCTCGGCCGCCCATTTGACATCGATATGATCGTAGCCGACGCCGAAGCTCGCAACGATCTCAAGCCCAGGAAAGCGCGCCATCAGCTCGCCTCGTATGCGTTCGGTCGTGGCGCTGCAGGCAATGGCGCGCACGTCGGCATGCGCGGTGATAAAGGCATCGAGATCGCTCGCATCCGTCGCGTTGTGCACTGTGCAGGCCGCGCCGAGGCCCTTCACGACCACGGCCTTGAGCGGCCCGATCAGAACCACGTTTCGTTTTTTCTCCGACATGAGTTTTCGTCAGCTTCGGTTGATCCAGGCCACGACGACGCCCATAAGCACGACGCGAATGGTGTCGTAGACGATTTGCTTTAGCGCAAGCGCGAGCGACACCGGCGTGACCACGTGATAAATCAGATATGTCGGGATCACGGTGAGGAACGCAATCGCGAAGCCAAAGCGGACGCCTTGCGCCAGCCACGGCTTGTCCTCGCGGCCCTTCACATAGACCCAGGCAAAGGCGATGCCGAACAAGGCCTGCGCCAAGATCAGGTACGCGATCAGCGCCTGCGCCTCCGCCGGCGGGCGCATGCCCGGCGTGACCGAATAATCGCCGAACAGTAGGACGCCGTGCACGAAAAAGCTCAGTGCCAACGCCATGACGAACATGACGATCGCCGAAACGATGAATTTGTTCACGACAATCACCCTCGGGTTCAAAACGGGCTAGACTAGCGTTGCGATTGGTTTTTCAACGTAAGCCTTGAACGCCGCCAACAGCTTCGCCCCGAGCGCGCCGTCGACCACGCGATGGTCGCAAGCCAGCGTAGCACTGAGCATGCTGGTGAAGGCGACGCCGCCGTCCGCCGTCTCGATTGCCTGACGGCGCGCTGCGCCGACGGCAAGGATGGTTGCATGCGGCGGATTGATGATGGCGGAAAATTCGCGCACCCCGTACATGCCGAGATTGGAAATGGCCGTCGACCCACCCTGATATTCGTCCGGCTTGAGTTTCTTTTCACGGGCGCGCGCAGCGAAATCCTTCATTTCGGCAGAGATGGCGCTGAGCGATTTTGATTCGGCATTGCGAATGACCGGGACGATCAAGCCGCCGTCGAGCGCGACGGCGACGCCGATGTCGGAATGATGAAAACGCAGGATGCGGTCGCCGGCCCATACGGCGTTCGCGTCCGGCACGCGCTGCAGCGCCAGCGCCAACCCGCGAATGATGAAATCATTGAGCGAGAGCTTGAACAGCGAATTGCCGCTGCCGTCCTTCGGAGCGGCCGCGTTGGCTTCCTCGCGCAAGGCGATCAGCCGACCGATCTCGAACGTCGGCGGTAAGATAGAAATGCGGAATCGTCTGCGCCGCTTGCGTCAGGCGTGCGGCGATGGTCCTGCGCATGCCGTCGAGCGGCACTTCCTCGTAACTGCCGGCGGCGTAGAGCGCCTTGATCTGATCGGCATTTGGGCCTTCGAACGCGGTAACAGGTGCGCGTGACGGACGCGGCGCGGTTTCGATGTCACGCGCCACGATGCGGCCGCGCGGGCCGGAACCGGCGAGCCGCGAGAGATCGATGCCGGCCTCCGCGGCGAGTTCGGCGGGCCAGCGGAGTCACCGCAACGTCGCCCGCAAGCCGCGCCGGACCGAAATTGCGTTCCGGCGTGCGCACTTCGAAGAACGGATCGAGCTTGATCGGCGCCCCTGCTGCACGGCTGGGCGCCGCCTGAGCGGTCGGCACTGGCTCGGGCGCGACGGCCGGCGCCGCGGCTGGAGCTGCGGGCTTGTTCACTGCCGCGCCGGCGCCGTCCGCGATCACAGCGACGACGGCGCCGACCGGAGCGACTTCGCCAGCCGGTATGCGAATCTCAGACAGCACGCCCGCTGTGGTCGACGGCACCTCCATCGACACCTTGTCGGTCTCGATCTCGAACAGATTATCGCCCGGTTTGACGGCATCGCCGGCCGATTTGAACCATTTGCTGATCTTCCCCTCGGCGACGGTCTCGCCAAGCTGCGGCATGAGGACGTTCATGGCACGCCCCACGACCCGTCATTCCGGGGCCTCGCGAAGCGAGGAGCCCGGAATCCATAATCACCGCCGGTGCAAATTCTGCATGGACTGTAATTGTGGATTCCGGACAACCGCTTCGCGGCTTCCGGAATGACATGCTGGGAATTCACTTGATCCGTTCCCACACGACCTCGGTCGCGGTGCCGACCGGGCGCAGGATCAGCCGGTCGCCGACGAATTCGTAAGTGCGCACCACGTCGCCGCTGTCGCCCGGCTGTACGCTGGCCTGACGATGATGCGTGACGGTGCGGGCCTTTTCGTCAACCGAATAGGTGCCGAAATAAGCGATGTGGCCCGCGAGCGCGGCCTTCGCCTCCTCGCCGGTCGACTCGATGCCGGCCTTGGCCGTGACGCGGTCCGGCGCGACCTGACAGGCCATGAAGCCGTGGGCGTCGTAAATGATGATGCCCTTCGGATGCGCGCCGCGCCCCGGCGGCGGCTGTCCGTTCACGGTCGAACCGATATGGCGCCACGAGCCGACGAGTCGCTCGCGGTCTTTTGGCGTTGGCTCGCTCACTTGATGCGTTCCCAAATTATTTGATTCGTTCCCAAGTCACTTTCATTGTCGAATTCGGCGGCCGCAATATGAGCCGCTCGCCGGCGAATTCGTAACGGCGCACCAAGTCGCCGGATTCGCCGGGCTGAAGATTGTCGTGGCGGTGATGGGTGACAATGCCGGCCGCTTCATCGACGGTATAGCTGCCGAAATAGGCGATGTAGTCCTTGAGCGCGATGAAGGCTTCTTCCGGCGTCATCACCGCACCGGCACGCTTTCGCTCAACGTCAGGGGCGATCTGCACCGCCATCTCGCCGTGAGGACCGTAATAGATCATGCCCTTCGGGTTCTTGCCGCGCTCCCAATTGCCGCCATTGATGCGCGTGCCGACGTAGCGCCACGCGCCGATCAGGCGCTCTTTCGCGGATGGCTGTTGTTGCGGCCGCTCGCTCACCACGTCACCGAAATGTACTGCGTCTCCAGAAATTCCATCAGCCCCTCGTGCGCGCCTTCGCGGCCGAGGCCGGATTGCTTGACGCCGCCGAACGGCGCGGCCGGATCGGAGACGATGCCGCGGTTGAGCCCGATCATGCCGAAATCGAGCTTTTCCGATACCCGCATGCCGCGGCTCAAATCCTTGGTATAGACGTAGGCGACGAGGCCGTATTCGGTGTCGTTGGCGCGGCTGATTACTTCGTCATCGGATTTGAAGGTCTGAATCGAAGCGACCGGGCCGAAAATTTCCTCGTTGAGCATTTTAGCATCGTCGGACACGTTTGCGAGCACTGTGGCCGGATAGAAGAAGCCCGGCCCGCCCGGCAGCTTGCCGCCGGTGAGCACTTTCGCGCCCTTCTTCACGGCGTCGTCGACCAGCTCGATCACCTTGTCGAGGCCGTCCTTGTTGACCAGCGGACCGAGCGCGACGCCGTCGTCGAGGCCGTTGCCCATTTTCAGCCCCGCCATTTTTGCCGTGAGCTTTTTGGCGAACTCGTCGTGCACCTTTTCGTGTACGTAGAAGCGGTTCGCCGCGGTGCAGGCTTCGCCCATGTTGCGCATCTTGGCAATCATGGCGCCGTCGATGGCGGCATCGATGTCGGCGTCGTCGAACACGATGAACGGCGCATTGCCGCCAAGCTCCATGGCCGGCTTGACCACGCTGTCGGCGGCTTCGTGCAGAAGCTTTCTGCCCACTTCGGTCGAGCCGGTGAAGGACACCACGCGCACGCGCGGGTCATGCAGCATGGCGCTCACGACCTTGCCGGCCGAGCGCGAAGGAATGACGTTGACGACGCCGGCCGGCACGCCGGCTTCCTGCAGGATCGGCATCAAAGCCAGCATGGTGAGCGGCGTATCGGAAGCGGGTTTCAATACGACCGGGCAGCCGGCGGCGAGCGCCGGCCCGATCTTGCGCGTCGCCATCGCCGCCGGGAAATTCCACGGCGTCACCAGCACCGCAATGCCGGCCGGCTTGTGATGCACGAAGATGCGCGCGCCGGTGGACGGACCCAGCGTGTTCGATCCGATATTGCGCACCGCCTCTTCGGCGTACCAGCGGAAGAACTCCGCCGCGTAAGCCACCTCGCCGCGCGAATCCGACAGCGCCTTGCCGTTCTCGATGGTGATGAGCTTAGCGAGCCGTTCGGCATCGCGCATGATCAGTTCGTAGGACTTGCGTAAAATCTCCGCCCGCTCGCGCGGCTTCTTGCCGGCCCAGCCGGGAAATGCGGCGCTCGCGGCGTCGAGCGCTGCCATCGCGTCCTCGACCGTCGCGCTCGCGACCGAAGCGACCGTGTTCTCGGTCGCCGGGTCGATCACGTCGAACCGCCCGCCGTCGGACGCTTTGCGCCATTGGCCGCCGATCCAAAGGTCGGTCGGCACGTTGGCGAGGAGATTGTCGTACATGGCCATGGCGCTCACTCCTATCGGCACTCGCTCCCATTTGCCCTCTCACCCTCATTATTGCAGATTTCGTGGTCACGCGGGAACCAGGGTGCGGCGTCGCCGCCATGAAGCTCACGCGCGAGGAATTGCTGATGAAGGTCGGCGCCGCCCGCAGCCATGCCCGACGGCGTGGCGCTCCTTTACGCCCTACGAATCGGCGAAGTTCGGCTAGGGCCCGGTCGTCGGTCATTGACGTACCAGACCCGCTGACGTGCGCTGCTGTATCGGGACGCTCTCGCCTGGCACGGTTGCGCGCTCAAAAACGATCCTGCGCACTCCGCGGCACCCATTCGTCGCCAACCTTGACGTAGGACCGCTTGACCGCGGCCCAGGCGATGCGATGCGCAGCCTCTTCCTGCCGGACATCGCCGGCGTGAGCGGCATAGGCATGGTTGAACGCTTCCCGATAAATGCTTTGCGCGTGCTCGGGCAGATGAGCCCGCACGGAATATGGCAGATCGGCATTCAATGCGTAGGGCATGGCTGTTTGTCGCCCGACCGGGCGCGCTTGTATTTGACGCAAATCAATTCCGAAGCGATCGCTTGGAACCCGCCGACGCTCCGGTTAACGCCGCCACGGACCGTCGCCGTCGCCACCGCTTCCAGGCCGCTCCGCACTGCCAATTCCGAAGCGGACAACTGATGTGCTACCAAAACCGGACAACTCGATTGGCTGCCGACATGAGTCGAAAATGCGCCCGATCTCAATCGCATCGCTCGAGATTCTTTTCCCTACCGCAATAATCAAGTGCCTTGCGGCGGCTCCGCGCCGGCCGAGCTTTCGTCTGCGGGCGCGGCCGCAGTCTCACGGTGCGAGACGTGGCCTGCTGAACGACCGGGTTCCATCGGCCGTCGCAGGCAGGAATGCCGCTTCCGGCGGTCGGGAGTCCAGCCGCGATTGTTTGACCCATATCAAGGAGCGGCCGCATCTTCTCGCTAACCTGCCATAGCGTAGTTATACCACTCACGCTTGAATGAACGTTCGAGGCAGCCATGCCGGCCATTACTCCGGAATTGTCGATTTCCGAACAGAAGCTCTGCTTCATCGTCAACAAAGCGCGCGAATTCAACGTCAAGGACGTGGTCACCGATCCCGACAATTCCTCCAATCCGACCGACGATGCGATGATATCGGTACTGGAGGACCACAAGGACGATCCGGTCGTACAGGAGATCGCCGCAGTCATCCATTCGATGAGCGTCGACGAGCAGATTGACCTCGTCACGCTGGTTTGGCTCGGCCGCGGCGACGGTCCGCTCGACGACTGGAACGAGCTGCGCGCCGAAGCCGAGCGCGCCCACAACGATCGCACCGCCTCCTATCTGCTGGGCATGCCGCTGCTTCCGGATTATCTCGACGAAGCGCTGGCACAGTTCGGCATTTCCTGCGAGGAATGATGCCCGCCTCCGTCAATGCGTGACCAGTGCGACACCGGCCGCGACAAAAGCCGCAGCGACCCCCTTCTGCGCGAGTTCGCGCCCCGACAGCGTCTCGCGGGCGAGCCGTGGCGCGACAAGGCTGAGCAGCACGCCGAAGGCAAAGACGAACAACGTCGTCGTCGAACCCACCGCCTGCACCAGACTCAGCGGCGCAAGCAGCAGGGCATAGCGGTTGCCCAGGCCGCCGCCGAGATTGATCAGCTCGTTGGAGCCGTTAATGGTCAGCAGCGCGGCCGTGTTCTGGCGCAGCAGAGCGGCGAATTGGCGGCGATAGGACGGGATCAGCAACAGGCCCGCGCCGAACAAAGCCTCGCCGACGAACATCCAGAACGTGGTGGTCCAGAATTCCGCTCTGAGCGCAAAAATCTTGAAGATGAGGGTAGCCACCGCCAGCACGAATCCGCACGCCAGCATCAGCAGCGCCAGCCGCAGCTTGAACGGGCCCCTGCCTTGCCTGCCCCACACGCGGCGGCGGCAAGCGAGGGGGTGAAGTTGAGCGAAACAATCGTCGCGCCGAGAATGATCATCGCGCCGCCCGCCATCTGCAGGCTCGACAATCTCTCGCCGAGCACGAGATAGGCGAGCACGTAGCCGAATAGCGGCGAGGCCTGGAAGAACGGCGCCACCACCGAGGCCTCCTCGTGCTGCAACGCCTGCAGATAGAGCAGCATCGCGCCCATATAGAGGATGCCGGAAAGCGCGATCAGCTCGATGCTGGCGAGACTGAGCCCGACTACGCTCGGATCGAACCACCAGATGAACGGCAGCAACAGCACGCCGACAAAGGCTGTGAACACCAAGAGCACGGCGACATCGCTGTGCTTGAAGAAGCGCTCGACCAGATATTTGTCAAAATGCACGGAGATGGCCCAGAGCACCGGGCCGGAAAAGGCGAAGACGAGCCAGGACATAGGATCGTATGTATTCCGTTTCCCCGGGCGCGGTGCAGCACGGACCGGAGCCGAGTGGTGCGCCGCAGACCCGGGATCGTCGCGAACTCGGAGCCTATTACGATCCCGGATCAGCGATGCACCACTTCGTGCTGCGCCGTATCCGGGAAACACACTGCGTTATTCTCCCGTCACCCGGTGCCCCAGCGCGTGGCTCGCCTGGCGCTCCGCCGGCGGATCGATGTGGAAATCGATGACGCAGACGCCGCCCTTCTTGAGCACGTCCACGCCCCTGGCGATCGCCGGCGTCACGTCCTCGGCTTTGGTGATTGGTCCAATGCCGACGGCGCCTTGCGCCTCGGCGAGTTTGGCGATGTTGGGAACCGGATCCTCCAGCCGCAAGCCGATCCAGCGGTTTTTGGTCTCACGGCCGCGGGTGCGCGCGACGTTGTCCTGGTGCAGCTCGTCATTGAAATAGGAGCGGTTGTTGTTCACCAGGACGAGGAGCGGAATGCGATGATGCGCGGCGCTCCAGATCGCGGTGGCGCCCATGCAGAAGTCGCCGTCGCCGAGCATCGAGATGGCGTGGCGGCCCTGTTCGGCCAGCGCCAGCGCCGAGCCGACCGACATGCCGGGCCCCGACCCCAACCCGCCGCCGCCGTCCTTGCCAAGATAGGCCATGCCGTTCTGCAGCGGCCATAGATCGAACGGCCAGCCGCGGCCAAGCGTGCAGAAGGTGACGTTCTCGGGATCGTTGAACTGATCGCGCAATGCGATCGCGACCTGCTCCATGCTGATCGCCGCGCCGTTTGCCTTGGTCCTGGCCGGGACCTTCACTTTCCACGGCGCCTTGTGGCCGGTGCCGAGCGCGTCGTTGAGTTCGGCCACGACGACATCGGCGGTCGAGGCCATGCCCACGTCGACCGGCGGCAGCGCCTGATATTCCATGTTGGCGCCGGTGTGCAGGTTCTGGTCGAGCGAACAGGCGATGACCTTGGCGCTCACCTTGCCGACGTTCTTGGCCTGACGCAGCGCGCCGCCGAGATCGACCCAATCGAGCGCGAGGATAACATCGGCCTCGCATAGCAATTCGCGCGCGTCCTTGCCCAGCACGTTGAATGGCGGACAATAATGCGCGGGATGATCGGTCGGGAACACGGCGCCCTGTTTGAGGTCGGTGACAACGCAGGCGCCGAGCCGCTCGGCGAGTTTGATGCGCGGGCTCCAGTATTCGGCCTTGCGCGAGGCGCGACCGAGCATGACGACCGGCCGCTGCGCGTGCTGCAACAGCGCAACCGCCTCGTCGACGGAGTCCTGCGACGGCCGCGACGGCTTTGGCGGCTTGAAGCGCGCCACGTCCGGCCATTCCGGCTCATGATCGAGTTTCTGCTCCTGAAAGCCGGCGTCGAGACAGATATAGACCGGCGCCGTCGGCGCCGAGCGGGTGAGCAGATTGGCGCGCGTCATCGATTCGACCAGCGCGTCGGGAGATGTCGGCTGGTCGTCCCATTTGATGATCGAGCGGATATAGGCGCCTTGATCGCGCGAGGTGTGGATCCAGTCGATCCAGGGCCGCCGCTTCTCGGCCGCCACCGGCCCGGTCGCGCCGAGCACGAACATCGGCGCGCGGTCGCACCAGGCATTGAACAGGCCCATCATGCCATGCAGCAGGCCGACATTGGAATGCAGCACGCAGGCCATCGGCTCGCCGGTCGCCTTGGCATAGCCGTGCGCAATCGAGACCGAGTGGTCTTCGTGCATGCACAGGATGATGCCTGGCTTCTCGTTGCCAAGATGGTTGACGATGCTGTCGTGAAACCCGCGATAGCTGGCGCCGGGATTGAGGCTGATGTAGCGGATGCCGAAACGCCGCAGCATTTCCGCGGCGATATCGCTGCCCCACGCTACGCGCTCGTCGGGTTTTCCTTCCACTCGGTCAAGACGCATTCGCACATTCTCCTTCGTCAGGGTCAATGCCGACCCGGGAATTACTTGGCCGATCCAAGTCGGCGGTAGGCGGCGACGATATCCGGCGTTGCAGCTTTCGCCAATTCCGCAATCATGCTTTGCAGCTTCGCGCCGCTGATGGGCGCCCCCACCGGCTGGCCGGTCTTGACCGACTCGGCCCGATAGGCCGGATCGGCGGCCATGGCGAGGAACGCCTGGCGCAGGATTTCGAGCCGCTCGGCAGCAATACCCGGCGGCCCGACCAGCGGCAGGCCGATATTCTCCGGCGCCTCGAGCAGCATCAACAGCGGCTTCTGGCCTTCCGGCACGACGTCGCCGAGCAGCGGCACCGCGGAAAAATGCGGCCTGGTCTGCAAAATTGGGCGCACGATGTTCTTGTCGATGAGATCGTGCCGGCGCGCAAACGAATCGTCGGCGGTAAAGAAGCCGTCGATTTCGCCCTGTTCGAGCGCGACCAGGACGCGGGCGGTCGAGACATAGCCGGAAATGAGCTTGATCGGGTAGCCTTGGGAGCGGAGCAGCGCCGGCACCATCGCGGTCGGCGTCGTTGCGCCAAGCGTACCGAAGGTCAGCGGCTTCGGCGACGATTTGAGCGCGGCGAGACTGCCGACGCCGGTCGCGGTTCGCACGTAGAGCGAGGAATTGACGCCGCCGGGGCTGCCGATGAAGGTCAGCTTCTCGACGTCGAACGATACGCCCGGCCCTTTGAGGGCGCCCTCGACATACCAGGAGCGGCCCGGCACCGCGATGGTCAGGCCGTCCGCCGCGACGCGCGAACTGACATAGTTCATTGAGACGAGGCCCGCGGCGCCTTCCATGTTCTGTACGATAACGCCGGGATCGCCCGGAATGAACCGCCCGAGATGGCGGGCAATCACCCTCGCCGTCGTGTCGACGCCGCCGCCGGGCGCATAACCGACCACCATCGTGATCGTCTTGCCGGCATAGAAGTCAGCGGCGCGCGCCCGGTCGAGCGCGGCTGCGGACATGGCGGCAAATGCCGCGACTGCGGCGAAAAGCTTCGCCAAATCACGCGCTCTGTCATGCGCTCTCACGTGTCCTCCCACGATTGCGGCGCGTAGCGCGGCCGTCCGCAGCGAAATACTATACCAAGCAGGTAAGGGCAGAGGCCGCAATTTCGACTGGGAGGGAGCGTGACGAAGAGAGAAGAAAGGTCACCGGCGAGCGTGCTGCAGGCTGCGTCCGTTGCCATTGTCGGCGCCTCGGAGCGGGCGCGGTGGGCGAGCCAGATTTTCGCCAATCTGCGGCGGTTCGGCTATGGCGGCCGGATCGCACTCGTCAATCCGCGGCAGCAGCAGGTTTTCGGCGAGGCCTGCGTGCCGTCGCTGCGCGAACTTGCCCAGCCGGTCGATCATGCCATGGTGATCGTCCCGGCACCGCACGTCGCCGAGGTATTGGCTGACGCCGAAGCGGCAGGCGTGAAATCAGCAACTGTCTATGCGTCGGCGGTCGGCGACGGCGAAAGCGAAGCCTCGCGTGCGCGTGGCGCGTGGCTGAAAGATTTTCTCTCAACCAGCCGCTTGCGCGTCACTGGCCCGAACTGCATGGGCTCCTATTCGTACCGCGAAAAACTGTTCGCCTATCCGAACACCGAATTGTGCAACGTGCCGCCGGGGCCGGTCGGCGGCATTTTCCAGTCCGGCGGCACGCTGCAATTCTGGCTCAAGAGCGCCGCCGAGCGTGGCTTGCGTTTCTCCTATGCGGTGTCGTCGGGCAACGAGGCCGATCTCGATCTTGCGGATTTTCTGAATTTTCTGGTCGACGATCCGCACACCAGGCAGATCGTGCTGTTCATTGAAGGCATCCGCCGGCCGCAAGCCTTCATGCGCGCCGCCGGACGCGCGCTAGCGGCTGGCAAACCGGTGCTCGCCATCAAGACCGGGGCGACAGTGAAATCGCGCAGGGCGGCGCAATCGCACACCGGCGCCATCGGCGGCGACTATGCCGCATATCTGGCTTTGTGCGAGCGCTACGGCATCGTCAATTGCCGCTCGCTCGACGATCTTCTGGAAACGGCGCTGGCGTTCCAATGCGCGCGATTGCCGAAGGGTCCGCGCATCGGCTTTGTCACCACCTCCGGCGGCACGGTCGATCTGCTCTACGATTACGCCGAGAGCGAAGGCGTGAGCATCCCAGAATTCAGCGCGGCCACCAATGCGGCGCTGTTGCCGCATATGCAGGAAGGCATTGCGCCGAAGAATCCGCTCGACACCGGCATCCCGACGACGCTGAAGGCTGCCGCTGACCAGCTCGAAATCGTCGCGCGCGACCCGAACGTCGATATTGTCGCCTGGGCTTCGCCGTTGCCGGGCAAAGGCGGCAACTGGAACGACGTGCACGAATTGCGCCGGCTGCTCGCGGCGACTGACAAGCCGGTCATCGGCTTCGGCCGCATGATTCATCAGATGACCGCCGAAGGGCTAGCCGTGCAGGACAAGGCCGGGTTCCCGTTCCTGCAAGGGCAGCAACCGACGCTGCGCGCGCTCAACGCGCTGTGGTTTTTTGCCGAGCGCGCCGGCCGCGCGCCGCCGGCTCTGCCACCTGAGCCGCCAAGCGACCTGACCCCTGCCAATCTGGAAACGGCGCTCGCCCGCTACGGCATCGTCGTGCCGCAAAGCCGCGTCGTGGCGAGTGCGGCTGCTGCCGCGGACGCGGCCGCCGAGATTGGGTTTCCCGTTGCGGTCAAAATCCATTCCGCGGACATCACCCACAAGACCGAAGCCGGCGGCGTCATGCTCGGCCTCTCGAGCCGCCAGCACGTCGCCGAGGCGGCGGAGGCGTTGATGAAAGCCGCACGCGCCGCGTATCCGCAAGCCAAGCTCGACGGCTTTCTGGTGCAGGAAATGGTGTCCGGCATCGAGACCATCGTCGGCGCCCATAGCGATCCGCTCTACGGCCCGCTCCTGCTGGTCGGCGCAGGCGGCGTGCTGGTCGAATTGGTGCGTGACGTGGCACAGCGGCTGCTTCCGGTGAGCGAAGGTGAAATCGGCGGCATGATCGACAGTCTGAAAGTGAACCGCCTGCTCGCCGGCTATCGCGGCCGCCCGCCTGCCGACCGCAAAGAATTCGAAGCGTCTGTGCTTGCGCTTTCACGTTTCTATCTCGATCACCGCGCCCGCATCGCCGAGATCGAGATCAACCCACTGATCGTGCGCAGCCAAGGCGCGCTTGCCGTCGATGTGCGCGTGGTGTGGCGCGAGGACGGGCCGTGCTAATGCCGCTGCGGATCCAGCGGAGTTCCGCGGTAGAGGTCGGCAACAATGCAACGCAGGCCGAATTCCGGCATTTCGATCAAATCGTCCGGCTGCCTGAACCTCACGGGTTCCCAGTTGCGGCTCTTAGCGTAGATCTCCACCAGGAATTCGCGCGGCTCGATCACCGCGCAGTAGAGGTTGTCCGGTGCCTCGCGATAGCGGCGCAATTTCAAATCGATCTCACGGCGGGTGTTCGACGGCGAGAGGATTTCCGCAACCAGTCTGAAATCGCTCCGAGTAAAGGTCAAAACCGGCGACGCCCGGCAATACCACGACGTCCGGTTCGGGCTGAAAATTCGTGACGCCCGGCGTCCGTACACCAATTCCGATGTAGGCGAAGAGGTCGAGGCCACGCGCGGCAAAGCCACCGATGAGGAGGTTGCACAGATTATATGCGATGCGCTGGTGGGCAACGCTCGGCGGAGCCATCATCACGGCAACCCCCTCGATCAGGTCCCAGCGTTCGCCTTTCGGCCGGGTCTCGAGGAGCGACATGAACTCGTCAACATCCATAGTCCCCGATAGCGCCGGCGCGGGTGCAGTCACGGTCATGTCTCGGCTCTCCAACGTCTGGCCAATTTAACATCGCGTCCACCGGGATGCGAGCGCCGCGAAAATGTGGTTCGATACCGCCCCATTTCGGTCGAGGGAGAGCACCCAATGGATTTCGAACTTCCCGAGGAATTGCGCATTTTCAAAGATTCGCTGCGCCGTTTTGTCGATACCGAAATGATTCCGATCGAGCGGCAAACGATGGCCGACAGCGGCGAGAAGCTCAAGCCCGAATATTACGAACGCTTTTCCAAGCGCGCCAAGGACCTCGGCTTCTGGATGATGGACGTGCCCGAGGAATACGGCGGTCCCGGCCTGTCGATCCTGGCCAAGACCGTCGTCGAGGAGGAGCTGGCGCGCACCATCGCGCTGCCGGCGCGCGGCGGCGGCGGCATCGCCGGGCCGGGCGTGCGCGCCATCCTGTTCACGCTCAAGGGCGAGATGAAGGAGAAATATCTGTTGCCGGCCTTGCGCGGCGAGAAGAAGGCCTGCTTCGCCCAGACCGAGCCCGACGCCGGCTCCGATCCTGGCGGCATGCGCACCACGGCCGTGCGCAACGGCGACCATTACGTGATCAACGGCGTCAAGCGCTTCATCACCGGCGCCGGCGACGCCGACTTCATGCAGCTCATGGCGGCGACCGACCGCGCCAAGGGTTCGCACGGCGGCATTTCCTGCTTCATCGTCGACATGGACACTCCGGGCGTGAAGCTCGGCGCCCAGTACAACACGATGATGGGCGACCGGCCTTGGGAAATCGTGCTGGAGAACGTGCGCGTGCCGTCAAGCCACCGCGTCGGCGAAGAGGGCGAAGGCTTTCGCCACGCCCAGCAATGGCTCGGCGCCGGCCGGGTCAAGCACGGCGCGCGCGCGCTCGGCGTCACCGAACGTTGCCTGGAAATGGCAAGTTCCTACGCCAAGCAACGTGCCACGTTCGGTCGGCCATTGGCCGAGCGGCAGGCGGTGCAATGGATGCTGGCCGACATGTATATCGAGCTGCAGGCGGCGCGGCTCCTGGTCTACAAGGCCGCCGTTCGCCTCGATGCCGGCGAGGACGCGCGTCAGGACGCCTATGTGTGTAAATATTTCGCCGACGAAATGGCGTTCAAAGCCGCCGACATGTGCATGCAGATTCACGGCGGCATTGCGCTCACCACCGATCTGCCGATCGAAAAGTTCTGGCGGCAGCAGCGGAGCTTCCGCATCACCGAAGGCGCCAGCGAAGTGATGAAAATGGTCATCGCCCGCCACGTGCTGAAGACGTACGCCTGAACTGGTAGAATCGCCCGGACCGAATCGAGGTTTGGGCAGACCATGCGGCTGGATTTGCGCCTCGCCCGCGCGATCGTGGCGGGCCTTATCATGCTCGCCGCCCGCCAACCCGCCGCCGCGCAGAACGTGGCGGCGTTCTATCGGGGCAACAAAATCCACCTTACCGTCGGCGCCACCCCGGGCGCCGATGAGGAGATCTACGCCCGTCTCGTCGCTAAATATCTCGGCAAGCACGTCCCCGGCGATCCGAAAGTCGTCGCGGCCGACATGCCAGGAACGCGCGGCCATGTCGCAGCCGGCTACATCTATTCCGCCGCACCCAAGGACGGCACCGCGATCGGCGCAGTGCCGGCCGACGTCATCACCGCACCGCTCTGGCTCGGCTTCGGCAGAATCCCGCACGATCCGACCGCGCTGATCTATCTCGGCAGCGCCGCTTCCGAGAGTACCGACTGCTTCGTCAGCTCCGATACGCCGGTGCACAGCCTGCGCGACGCCTTTGCCCGATCAGTCACCATGGGTGCGGACGCAGACGGCGGGCCAACTCGCGACGGGCCGCTGCTGCTCAATGCCGTGCTCGGAACCAGATTCCGCGTGGTCGCCAAATATGCCGGAACCGGAGCGATCCTGGCTGCAATCGAGCAGAGCGAGGTCGAGGGCGCCTGCGGCCTGACCTGGAGCAGCATCTCGACGCGGCATCCCGACTGGCTAGCCAAAGGGGTACTGCGCGGTCTGGTGCAGGAAAGCGTCGCCGGCGCACCGCTGGCCACGCGGCTCGGCATCCCGCTTGCAGTGAGCTTCGCCGGGTCGGCAGGCGACGCAGAAGTCCTGGCTCTGGCCTACGCGCAACAGGCGTTCTCCCGCCCGTTCATCCTGCCGCCAGGCACGCCGCCAGCGCGGGTTGCCGCGTTGCGACAGGCGCTCCTCGATACGCTGCGGGACCCTGACCTGTCGGCCGAAGCACGTGCCGCATCGCTGCAGGTCGATCCCTTGTCCGGCCAAGAGGTGACTGCGTTGGTCGCCAAGCTTTTCGCCACGCCTCCAGAGCTGGTCAGCCGCCTGCGCGCGGCTTTCGGCGGCTCCCGCGGTCAGTGATTTGCGAAACTCGCCATAACATTGCCGGCCGCGTAAGGAGTTTTCGCCGCGAAAGGTGGAGAGAATGTAATGGTGCCAGCGGCGCGGCGCCGCAGGATTGACACACTTCCGCCTTGCTGGCTCGTAGAGTTACACCCTGCGGCGGCACCGGCCGGGTCTTAACCATATTGGTAAGGCCGGGGTAAGACATTATGTGCAGTGTCCTATATGCTTCGGACTGCCGACCGGGGGCGAGGAGCGAGAGGCCGGAATACCCGCGATGAAGAAATTAGTGGCCGGATGCTTGGCGATTGGGGCGCTTGTTGCGGCGCAAACCGCCGTCGCGGCCGATTTGTCGGTTGCCCCGCTCTACAAGGCGCCGCCCGAACCGTACTCGCCGGCCTATAATTGGAGCGGCTTCTATCTCGGCATCAATGGCGGCGGCGGCTGGGGCAATTCGCACTGGCAGGGCATCGGCAATGTCGGCCTTTCCGGTGGCTTGGTCGGCGGCACTGCCGGCTATAACTGGCAGGCCGGCCAGACCGTGCTCGGCCTCGAAGGCGACGTTGACTGGTCCGGCTTGCAAGGCACCAGCAGTTCGGCGCTGTGCCCCGGCGGTACATGCAGCACCAGCGACACTTGGCTGTCGACGGTGCGCGGCCGCCTCGGCTATTCGTTCGATCATTTCCTGCCCTACGTGACCGGCGGTCTCGCGGTCGGCGACATCAAGGCCGCCGCGCCGGCGTCGCCGGGTGGCAGCAACACCAATGCCGGCTGGACCGTCGGCGGCGGCGTCGAATTCGCGCTGCCCGGCAATTGGAGCGCCAAGGCCGAATACCTCCACGTCGATCTCGGCCGCTTCAATTGCGGCGCGGCCTGCGGCGGAGCGCCGGACGAAAACGTGTCCATGCACGACGACGTTTTCCGCGCCGGCGTGAATTATCACTTCGGCTGGGGCAAGTAGCTCGCCAAAGCTGCAATTCTCCCGCGCAACTGCGCTGATTGACTCCGCACCGGCGCTTGGTGTCATTTCACCCATAGGCCCGTCCGTCCTGCGCAATCGGCGCAGGGCAAGACCGATAAGGCGCGCGTTGGGCTTGACGCCCGGATCTTCGCCGGCGCGGAGTGAATGGAGACGAACAACTAACAAGGGGGGGCCGGGTGAAGAGGGCCCACAGCCATGAGCAATGCAGCCATCGACTTCGACAAATACCGCCTGCGCACTTTCGTCGATCGCCTGATCGAACTCGGCGAGGTTGAGGTTCACGACAAGCCGGTTCCGCTCACTGGTTTGAGCCCGCTGATCGAGGGCTCAGACAAGGCGCTGTTGTTCAAGAAGGCCGGCCCCGAACAGGTCGAGCTCGTCGCCAAGACTGCAGGCAGCCGCAAGCGGCTTGCCGCCGCCTTCGAGACCAGCGAGGACAAGCTTTACGAGGAATATTTCAAGAGGCTGGCCAATCCGCAGCCGCTGGTCGAAGTGCCGTCGGACGACGCGCCGGTACACGCGGTCAAGATCACCGGCAAGGCCGTCGACCTCACCAAACTGCCCTTCCATCCGCAGCACGCCTATGACGGCTCGGCCTACTTAAGCTCCGCCATCGACTATGTGGTCGATCCGGCGACGGGCCGGCGCAATGTCGGCTGTCGGCGCTTGAGCCTGCGCAACCGGTACGAAACAGGCACCAATGTCACCGCGCCGTCCGACTTGAAGCGCATCTACACGGCATCCGTCGCGCGCGGCGAAAAACTGCCGGTGACGTTCACCGTCGGTGCCCACCCGCTCGACTTCTTCGCCGCAACCACGCGCCAGCCCGGCGACGAGCTTAAGCTGGTCGCGAACTTCCGCGGTGAAGCGGCCCCGGTGGTGAAAAGCCTCACCAACGACATTCTGGTGCCGGCCGATGCCGAACTGACGCTCGAGGGCTATCTCGACGAGCGCGGCTATGTCGAGCCGGAAGGGCCGTACGGCGAGTACATGGGCTATTACGGCGCCATCCACATGGACCCGGTGTTTCATTGCACCGCGATCGCGATGCGCTCCGACGTGCTGCATCACACGCTGTTGCACGGCTCGGCCTTCGTCCTCGACCAGACCGACAGCACCAACATTTCGTCGATGCGGCTCGAAGCCGAGGCGATGCGAATCCTCAAGGCGACGGTGCGCGAGCCGATCGCCGTCTATCTGCGCTCGGTGTCGGGCGGCGCCAACACGCTGCGCGTCTCGATCAAACAACGCGTCTATGGCGAGGCCAAGCAGGCAATCGCCGCCTTGTTCGGCGGCATCATGCGATTGAAGCACGTTTATGTGTTCGACGAGGACATCGACATCCACAACGACCGCCAGGTCGACTGGGCGATGGGCACGCGCTTCCAGGCCGACCAGGACATGGTGATCCTCACCGGCATTCTCGGCATGACCATGGACCCCTCGCTCAACGGCAGGCGCACCGGCGCGAAATCCGGCTTCGACTGCACCAAGCCGTTCGGGCGAGAAGGGCAAGTACCGATGATGCGCTGCGCTGCCAAAACGTTCAAAGGCCCGGCGCGCTATCAGACCGTCGAGCAGGCGCTCGGTTCCGGCCCGATGTTTTATGCCGACATCGTCGAGTCGCTCGGCAGCGAAGACGGCCGCGAAGTCGCCGCTGCGATCGACGAATTGCGCCAAGCCGGCCGATTGAGCCGCGACCGCGACGGCCGCTACTATCTCGGCACCGCCAAGCCGGGCACGACCGGCATCGTCGGCGAGCTTTATCACGACCCGAATGAGGGCGCGTGAGCGCGCCAATCGCGGCGCGCCGAGCCGCGCCAGTGCGCGGACTGCTTCAGGTCGCTCCCGATTGCATGAACCCGGTCCGCTATGATGCGAGCAAACTTAAAGGCCTGCTCGGGCCAGTGCAGATGACGTCGTACGACAGCGGCATTGCTCAGACGCTTGCGTGGATCGCGTCGCGCCGCTGATGACGACGGGCGCGTTCCTTTCACGACTGCACAGTGGTAAGATTCGTCGCTGCGGCGCTGACCGGCGTTCGCCGTCTCGCCGCTTGATGCACCGATGAGCGAGATATTCTTCAGCTATGCCGCCAAGGACAGAGACGCCGCCGCGGCGGTAATCGCTGCCGTCAGCCGCGCCGGCTTCGACGTCTGGCACCCGGAACTGCTCGCGATGGGCGGATCGTACGCCGGGCAGTTGGCGGCAAAGCTCGACGCCGCACCATGCATAATCGTGTTGTGGTCGGCGGCAGCCGCGCAATCCAGCAGCGTACAGGAGGAAATTCACCGCACGATAAAAGCCTGGTCATCCAATCGGCTGGTGCTCGCGGTGCTCGACGATACGCCGTTGCCGGTGGGGCTGAGAAATCTGCAGGCGATCGACCTGCGCGATGCGGGCAGCACCGGGACCAAGACGCTGATCGACCGTATCCGCCCCATCGTCGAGCCCCCCATGTCGGCACCCGCAGAGCCGCCGAGCGCGGCGGCGGCACCTGCGTCGCCGCCTCGGGCCGCTCCGGCCGGACGGCGTGGCTACCTCGTCCTACTGGTCATCATCCTTCTCGGCGTGGCATTCGCTCTCGTGGCGTTCATAACGATCGAATTTCGCGCCGCACCGCGGGCGCTCGCGCCTGCGCCGGTTCTCCCGCGATTGTCGCCGAACGTCGGGCCGCAGATCGCGCCGCCGGCTTACAACGCCCCCTCGACCTCGCCGCTGCCCTACATTTTGATCGCACTGGTTGTCGGCCTTGGGATCGGCGGGTTTGCGGTCCTCGGCGCGATGGCATGGTCGCGCCGCCGGCAGTCAAAGGGCCTGTCGCCGGTCAGGGCGGCGCCATCGCCGGAGCCGAGTGCGGCGGATGCCATCGCGCAAGTGTTCGTCTCATACAGTCGGCAGGACGGCCAGACCGTCGACCGCCTCGTCGAGCAGATCAAGCAGCTTGGCTATACGGTGTGGATCGATCGCCAATCGACCGGGTCGCAGCGCTATGCGGCGCCGATCGTACATGCCATCCGCACCTCGCGCCTGGTGGCGCTGATGTGCTCACAACATGCCTTCGCGTCCGACCATGTCATCCGCGAAGTCTACGTCGCCGGCGACAACAAGAAGCCGTTCATCGCGTTTCAGCTCGATCGCGCGGAATTTCCCGACGAAGTGCAGTATTTCGTGTCCGGCTTCCCGCGGATTCCGGTCGCTGCGCTCGATGCCGAGCAGCTCCGCTCCGAAATGGCGCGGCTGGTAACGGTCTGACAGCGATCGGCCTCCTCACACCGTGAAGAAATCAAAATACCCGTCGATCACATATTCGAGCAGCAGCACCTTCTTGCACGCGATGCGGAAACGGCCATCCTCCCGGCGCAACAGATACTCGCAGGCGCCGGTCAGCAGCTGCCGACCGCGCGGCTCGCAGAACGCCACAACCTGGGTGTTGGCAAACGCCGCAATCCCCTCCGGCCCGTCGGCATCCACCATCACATTGGTGATCAGGTGCCGCGTGTGCGGCAGCGGGTTGGAGGCGAGCGAGCCGCCGCTCTCGACCCGGAACACGCGCGCCTCCAGGCCGGCGCGGCCGACGATGTAGATGAAGTTGAGGCCGGTTTCCGGATCGCTTGTATAGGTGCGGTCCATGCCGAGCGCCGGCACCCAGAACACCGCATCGTCGCGGAACAGGTCTAGCCATTCGCCGAACTTGCGGGCATCGAGCAGCCGAGCTTCGCGGTACAGAAATTCAGCGACCGCCGCCGTCAAGGCGGGATCAGCCATTGCCGCGCTCCCCGCCGCGTTCCATCAGGCCCCGCCAGCGGCGATAGACGCCCTGCATCGCGATTTCATGATCCCAGCTGTTGCTGCTCGCGCGCGGCGCCATGCCGAGCTCGCGCGCCGCAGCGTCGGCGCCGTCGATCTTGAAGTCGATGCCGCGGCCCATATTGGTCCATTTGCTGTTAAACGCGAAGCTCGCCTTGTGCGCCGATTCCGCAATTGCGACGTCGTCCGGCGTCGCCATGCCGCTCGGCAGAAAAAAATCCTCGAACTTGCGCAGCCGCGCCGCGCGCATCTGTTTCGGCTCGCCGGCCGGCGCAATGCACCAGATCATGGTTTCCATGCGGTCGACCGCAAGCGGCCGGTAGGTGCGCAGGTGGGTCGAGGCGAGATCGTTCAACAGCAGATTCGGGAAGATCGTCATGTGGCGGCCGCGGCCGACGATCCATTCCATCTGGCCCGGCGTGAAGCGCTTCGACAGTTCCTCGCGCTCCGCGTAGATCGGAAACGCCTCGGGGTTGGGGCGCTTGTGCCAGAACGCGGTGTGGCCGTTGCCGAGATCGTAGCTCGCCGATTCGAGCCGGCCGGCGGTGAGGCGGCCGGTGTCGGTCTTGGTCACGCCGCTGCGCATCTCGCGCTTCTCGCGATGGATGACGGCCTGCGCGAAGTTGTTGTGCACGACCGGCGCATGATAGGCGTCCGGGCCGTTCTCGTGCATGATTTTCCAGTTGCACGCGGTCTCGTAGATGGAAAAGCCCGGCACGATTTCGAGCTCGGCCGGCGCCGGCGCGACGAAAATATCGATCAAAGCCGTCGCCGCGCCGAGATGCTCGCGCAAGCTGGGTACATCGGCCGCGAGGCTGCCGAACACCAGGCCGCGGTAGCTGTCGATGCGGGCAATCGGCGTCAGATCGAAGTCGGACAGATTGAGATGCTGTTCGCTCCAGCCGGTTCGCGGCGCGAAAACGGCGGTGCACTTGCCGGCACTATCGAAGCAGAAGCCGTGGTACGGGCAGTTAAACTGCGTTGCGTTGCCGACGCGCTTGGTCACCAAGGTGGCGCCGCGATGGCCGCAGGCGTTCAGGTAGCAGGCAAGCGCGCCGCCCGGCTTGCGCACCACGAATACCGGCTGGCGGCCGATATGCGTTGCAAAATAGTCGCCGGGATTGCGGACATGCGCGTCGTGGCAAAGAAAGACCCAGTTGGCCTCGAAGATGTTGCGGTATTCGGCGGCAAGGATTTCCGGGTCGTTGTAGATCGTGCGATCGACGCGGAACACGCGGTCCTCGGGGCGGTCATCGATGTAGTCGGCAAAATTTCGCCGATTGCTCAGTCTGCCGTTCACTCTCATTCGATCAAGCTCAGTCCACTTCCACGTGCGCGGCCTTGCCGACCTCGACCCACTTGCGATGTTGTACGGCGATATAGGCGGCGAACTCGGCGGGAGAGTTGGGCTTCGCCTCGCTGCCCAACACGGTGATGGTTTTCTGTATCTCAGGCGTCGCCAATCCTGCGTTCATGGCATCGCTGATCTTCTTGATGATGGCCGGCGGCGTGCCGGCCGGGGCCGCCAGGCCGAAAAACGTATTGGCCTCGCAATTCGGCACTCCTTCTTCCGCCATGGTCGGCACGTCCGGCAACAGCGGCGTGCGCGACTTGTTCTGCACCGCAAGTCCGCGAACCTTGCCGGCCGTTATCTGCCCGCGCAGGATGGCGATGTTCTCGAACGTCGCATCGACCGACCTGCCGAGTACCGCGGCGACCGACTCGCCGCCGCTGCGGTAGGAGATGCCGGTCAGCTTGGTGCCGCTGCGCAGCATGAACAATTCGCCGGCGAGATGCGGCAGGCCGCCCCTGCCGGTATGGGCGTAGTTGATCTTGCCGGGATTGGCTTTGGCGTAGGCGATGAAGTCTTTCAGCGTCTTCCATTCCGACTCGGGATTGACCACGAGGATCTGGAATCCTTCCGTGATGCGGATGATCGGCACGAAGTTCTTGATCGGATCGTAGCCGGCGCTCTTTGAAACGGCCGGGATCACGGCGAGCGTGCTGGTATTGCCGGCGAACAGCGTGTAGCCGTCCGGCGGCGAGTTCGCAGCGGCGCGCGCGCCGATGGCGCCGCCGGCGCCCGGACGGTACTCGGTGACGAAAGCCTGGCCGAATTTCGCGTTGAGGATTTGCGAGGCGATCCGGGCCGGCACATCGGTCGGCCCGCCGGCCGCGGCGGGAATGATGATCTTGACGGTCCGGTTCGGGTAGTCGTCGGCCGCCACGAGCAGGATGTCGAAGGTGGACGCGAGGATGCTTCCGAAACCAAACTTCAGGACATTCCGGCGCGTGTTGGCCATGAGCGTTCATCCCTTCGACTTAGCGTTGTTGGTCGCAAGGCCAGCACCGGCTCGGCAAAACCCCGGCCAGCCTTTGAACATGACAAGCCGAGACGGCAGTCTTGGTGCGATGGTGCGTTCGATGCCACAATTTTCAAGCCGCGGAAAGTAGCAGTTGCGCAGTGGCCCGCACTGGGGCAGATTTTTCGCAATCGTCGACATCGACAAAACCCGGGAGCGAAACATGACAACAGCCCACGGCTTCTGTTTGACTGCAGCGGCTAGCTGCATCGCCATTGCGATGGGCTTGGCGCTTGCACCGGTTGCGGCGCAGACTGCGGTGCCGGTCAAGCCCCACGACATCGGCGGCGTCGTCAGCGGACCGCACGGGCCGGAAGCCGGCGTCTGGGTGATCGCGGAAACGCGCGATCTGCCGACCCGCTATGCCAAAATCGTCGTCACGGACGACCACGGCCGCTACCTGGTGCCCGATCTGCCCCAGGCGAAATACAAGGTCTGGGTCCGCGGCTACGGCCTGATCGATTCATCGAAAGTCGACGCTGAGCCGGGACAAGGCCTCAACCTCACCGCCCTGCCTGCGCCCAACGAGGCAGCCGCGGCGCAGTATTACCCGGCAATCTACTGGTACGCGATGCTGAGGATTCCCGGCCCTGACCAGTTCGGCGGCGCCAGCAATATTCCAGCCAAGGCCACGCTGAGCGATTGGCTCAATGCCGTGAAGACCAACGGCTGCATCGGCTGCCATCAGCTCGGCGACCTTGCCACGCGCACGCTGCCGGCCGGCTTGGGCACATTCAAGACATCCGAAGAGGCCTGGGCACGCCGCGTTCAATCCGGGCAAGCCGGACCGTCCATGGTGAGCGACCTTGCCCGCCTCAATGACGTGCCGCTGCGCTATTTCGCGGACTGGACCGACCGCGTCGCCGCCGGCGAATTGCCGGCAGCAAAGCCTGCGCGCCCGCAGGGGATCGAACGCAATATCGTCGTGACGACCTGGGACTGGGGCGACGACCACCACTACGTCCACGATCCGATTTCGACCGACAAGCGCAACCCGACGGTGAATGCCTACGGTCCCATTTTCGGCTCGCCTGAATATTCGACCGACGACATTCCGATGCTCGATCCGCTGAAGAACGTCGCCTCGATCTTTCATGCACCGGTGCGCGACGAGGACATGCCGATGTCGCTTGGACCGGGCAATGCCGCCGGGCTCAAGCCGCTGGCGCCTTCGCCGTACTGGGGCGACCAACAGAATCTGGGACAACCACATCAACAATCATAATTCGATGTTCGACAAGAACGGCCGGCTGTGGCTGACGGCCGCCGTGCGCGGCGTCAAAGACCCTGACTTCTGCGGGAAAAATTCGCAACTGACCTCCGCCAAGCTATTTCCGCTCGCGATCAGCCACCGCCAGTTGGCGATGCTCGATCCGAAGACGATGAAGTACACCTTCGTCGATACCTGCTTCACCACCCACCATCTGCAATTCGGTTTCGATGCCGACGACATATTGTGGACCAGCGGCGGCGGTCCGGTGGTTGGTTGGCTCGACACCAAGAAATTCCTGGAAACCGGCGACGCCGCCGCCTCACAGGGCTGGAGCGCACTCGTGCTCGACACCAACGGCAACGGCAAGCGCGACGACTATGTCGACGCGAAGCAGCCGGCCGATCCCGCGAAGGACACGCGCGTCGTCGCCTCCTGGTATGCGGTGATGCCGAGCCCGGTGGACGGCTCGGTGTGGGGCACCTATCGCTCCAATCCCGGAGCGGTGGTGCGGTTTGCGCCCGGCAGCGACGCGCCGCGTACCGCGCTTGCCGAAATCTATGATGTCCCGCTGCCCGGCTTCGGCCCGCGCGGCGGCGATATCGACTCCAAGGGCGTGGTCTGGGTATCGCTGGCAAGCGGCCATCTCGGCAGCTTCGACCGGCGCAAATGCAAGGGCCCGCTCAACGGCCCGACCGCGACCGGCCATCAATGCCGCGAAGGCTGGTCGTTCTACAAATATCCGGGACCCGGTTTCGCCGGCATCGGCGACAACAGCGCCGAGTTCGAGCTATTACACCTGGGTCGACCAGCACAACACGCTTGGGCTCGGCAACGATGTGCCGATCTCGACCGGCAATCTCAGCGACGGCCTGATCGCATTCGCGGGCGGCAAGATGATCGTGTTGCGGCTGCCCTATCCGATCGGCTTCTACGCCAAGGGCCTCGACGGCCGCATCGACGACCCGAATGGCGGCTGGAAAGGCCGCGGCCTATGGTCGGCAAACGGCGACCGGGCGCCCTGGCATCAGGAAGGCGGCAAAGGCCGCCGCCCGATGCTCGTGCATTTCCAGCTGCGGCCCAATCCGCTGGCGGATTGACGCCGCGGCCGCGCCTCGCGAGGTCGGGTGAACGCGAAATCGTGCACGCCGCACCGCCGCGCGAGGATGAGAATGCCCGCTCACGACCGTGCCGCGAGTGTATCCCAATTGCCGCCCCACGGGTGGCAATACCGATACTGACATCAATTCGTGGGCTGAGGGGCGCTTGAGCGATCGAGTCCGCAGTCCCCGCCGACTTGTGGATGTGACAATGCGTGGTCGCTATTGCGGGATAAGCAGACCCAACTCGGACATGCAGAACTGGTCCACGCTGACCGGATTCGCAAGTCGAGTCGCGGATTTTGCTGTGGTGCACAATACGGCTCGTTCTTCAAGAAGGGGTAAGGCGGCGTATCGTGGGGGTGTTCAACGCCCCCAGTTCTCCACCGAAGGGGTGATGCGCCGTGACCGACACTAACGCTTTCCACCTGGTTCAACCAAGGACCCTTGCCGATCCGCTGACACCGGTTTTGCGCCCCGGCGCGCGGGTCAAAACAAGTCGCTATTTGAGCCGCGCCAATTGCGGAAAGATTGTAGCGCGGGCTACCTCGAATGGATGAATGTCGCCGCGGTTGCTGAGGATGACGAGGCCGAGCTTCCGCGCCGGCACCAGCCCGACATAAGCCTGCGCATTATCGAGTCCGCCCGGCTTGTCGACGATGGTCGGGCCGCCCGCATCGATGACTTCCCAGGCCATGGCCTGGACATCGTCTTCGCTCACCCGAAACACGCCTTGCTCGGTCGCTGTGAGCGCCTTCCACATCTCGCCATCAACCGGCCAGTCGTGAACGCTGGCGGCGGCGAGGATCGCGAGGTCGCGCGGCGACGAGAACATCTGGCCGGTGCCGGGGAAGTCGAAGTCGCTTTGCTGATTGCCCGGTAGGCCGATCGGCTGCCCGTGGTAGGAGTAGCCCTGAACGGCGCGCTGCATGAACGCTCGGGCCATGATGGCGCGGTCGTGCGGGCCGCGCTCCGGCACCAGGGTCGAATCCATGCCGAGCGGTTCGGTGACGCGATCTCGGATCAGTTCGGCAATCGGACGACCGTAGCGACGCTCCAGCGCAAGCTGCAGCAATACATATCCCGCGTGCGAGTAGATTTGTTGCTTGCCCGGCTCTTCGCCGTTCTCCGGCGTGTAGTTGTTGAGCACATCGATGAACTGCGCCAACGAATAGCCTCTTGGCGACAGCGGTTCGGGCTCGGCGGGCATCACCAGCCCCGAGGTGTGTGTCGCGAGTTGGCCGATAGTGACCTGTGTTATGTAATCGCCGTGCAACTCGGTGACATATCGGGCCACACCATCGTCGAGCGCCAGTTCGCCGCGCTCCACGCCGAGCGTGATCAGGACGGCCTCGAAAATCTTGCGGATCGATCCAACATTGAACAGCGAGTCCGAGGTGATCGGCCGTTTCGCAGCCTGGTCCGCCATTCCATAGTTGAAGAAGAAGGTGCGGCCGTCGATGCGGACCGCAACCGCAACGCCGCCGGCGCCATCGGCGGCGGCCATCGGTGCGATATCCCGGGCGACGATCCGCTTGACTTCGGCATCCAGGTCGGACTGTGCAGCCGTTGCAGGCATGGCGGGGCGCAGGACCAGCAAAAAGAACACGCACGCTAGCCCGACTATAGCCGCACCGCCCCGTCGCCATCCGCCACTTCTGCTGGCTCGGATGAAGCGGGCAGCACGAACGCAACCACTACGGCGCAGTAGGGTAAGCGCGAACATGACGAACGGCCTGCATCCAACGCGCGGATCGTGAACCCTCCGCGTTTCCACCAATTTCACCGGCGTCTCGAATCCAAATCCTGCCATTCAAGCAGAACTCTCGCTTTCGGCTTCTTGATAATTGCACAAATGGCTCGCCAATGGGCGGCGGCTTCAATAGCGCTGATCAGGGCGGCCAAAAGTACCATCTTCATGGTGCGCCTCCGCTGGCTCTTCACCCCTAATTGTAATTTTGCCAGAGTTCGGCAAAACCGGCATTGCGAAATATCAAATGTCTCGCGACCAATCCCCCACCGCGGCTCAACGGAGTCAATCCGGCACCTCGCCATTCGTTTGCAAGGCTCGGGCGCGGATGCGTCGCGGGAACGAATTTGCATCGGAAAAACAGCAATGAGCGCCGCGACGAATGTATGCCACTCGACGGTCGCGGATTTCCGGCTCGCGCCAGAACGGCGGCGGATTGGGGTAAAGCGCTCGCGCTGCGCGCGCGAGCGGCGCGGCCGTCAAGCGGGAACAGTTCTTATCGCCTGCCGGCAGTTTCTATCGCCTGGCGGCGGCAGCGTTCACGGCTGCGCAATGTGCCAGGCGCCATTGAGAAAGCCATCGCCGGTAATGTCGCCGGGCTTATGGTCGTTCTTCCAAGTATAAAGTGGCTGGCCCTTGTAGGCCCATTGCTTGCTGCCGTCGTTCCGGGTGATCACGGTGTAGCCGCCCGTCGAAGTGGCATCGGCGGCCGCCATGAGCGGCGGCCAATTGGTCGGGCAGGTGCCGTTGCAGGCCGATTTGCCGCCGGAATCCTTGGCGAACGTATAAAGCGTCATGCCCTGCTCGTTGGTGAGCACTTTGCCTTTGGCGCTGTCGCCGGTCTTGGTCGGCGGCATCTGCGCAAAGGCTGCGCTGGTCAGGCCGAACAGTGCCGCAGTGTACGCGACGAAAAGCAATTTTCGCATGGTATCCTCCGATTTAGCCCTGCCGAGCGAGAACCCCGCGGCCTGCCAACTATTCCGGCCGCGGCAATTCATGCCCGGGCGGCCGAAGGAGCATAGACCCGCGGCCGGTCCCCTTCCCCAATCAACTGGTTTTGCGCAAGAGCCATACCACGGCGAGGGGCCGAAGACACGCGAATTAACGCAAGACACAAGGGATGAAACGGGCGATAGAGTGCGCCCCGGCGCTGCGCTAACAAATCGGCTTTCCTGAGCCCAGAATTCTCACCAATTCCGATGTATCCGAGTATCAGCCCGCTGCTCACCGACCTCTATCAGCTCGCCATGATGCAGACCTATCTCGATCATGGGCAGACGCAGATTGCCGTGTTCGAGTTCTTCGTGCGCGCATTGCCGAAGCGGCGCCAATTCCTGCTCGCCGCGGGAGTCGAACAGGCGCTCGATTACCTGGAAAATCTGCGCTTTTCGGCGGCCGATATCGACTGGCTGAAGAGCACCGGGCGCTTCAAGCAGAACCTGCTCGATTATCTGCGCGATTTCCGCTTTTCAGGCGATATCCATGCGATGGCCGAGGGCATCGCGTTCTTCGGCAATGAACCGATCGTGCGGGTCACGGCGCCGCTTCCGCAGGCGCAGTTCGTCGAAACGCGCTTGATCAACATTCTGAATTTCCAGTCGCTGGTGGCGGCGAAGGCGGCGCGTTGCGTGCTCGCAGCTCCCGGCAAGCTCATGGTCGATTTCGGGCTGCGCCGCGCCCACGGCGCGGAAGCCGGGCTGATGGCGGCGCGCGCGAGCTACATCGCCGGCTTCGACGGCACCGCGACGGTACTCGCCGGCCAATTGTTCGGCATTCCGATTTACGGCACCATGGCGCATTCGTTCGTCGAATCGTTCGACGACGAGTTCGAAGGCATTCGAAAGCTTTGCGCGGTCGCGGCCGGATGGCCTCGTGCTGCTGCTCGATACCTACGACACCGAAGCGGCCGCGCGGAAGGTCGTCGAGCTGGCGCCGCGCCTTGCGGCCGACGGCATCGCCATTCGCTCCGTTCGCCTCGACAGCGGCGATCTCGTGGCGCTGTCGAAAAGCGTGCGCAAAATTCTCGATGCCGGCGGCTTGCGCGAGGTGACGATTTTTGCCAGCGGCGGGCTCGACGAGGACGCGCTTGCCGGGTTCGCGCGCAAAGCCGCGCCGATCGACGGCTTCGGCGTCGGCACCAGTCTGACCACATCGTCGGACGTGCCGGCGCTCGATTGCGTGTACAAATTGCAGGAATATGCCGGACTGGCCCGCCGCAAGCTGTCGGAGAAGAAAGCCACATGGCCCGGCCGCAAACAGGTGTGGCGCCGCTACGGCGCGGACGGCCGTATGGAGGGCGATATTTTGTCGATCGAGAGCGCCGCATCAGGCGAGCGCCACCAGCCCTTGATCCGACAAGTCATGCAGCGCGGCCGGCGATTGCAGCCGCCGGAGCCGCTGGCCGACATCCGCACCCGGGCGAAGCGCGAGCTTGAACGCCTGCCCGAGGCCTTGCGACAGCTCGATCCGGCCGCGACATATCCGGTCGAGGTCGCTCCGGAACTGGTGCATCTTGCCGCCGAAGTCGACCGCCGCCTGCACTTGCGAACGGCATCCAAAGAGCCGGCCGGGGAACGCTCATGAGCGAGGGCGCGAAATTCGCCGACAACGATGTCCTCATCATCGTGGACGTGCAGAACGATTTTTGTCCCGGCGGCGCGCTCGCGGTGCCGCGCGGCGACGAAATCATTCCGGTGGTCAACGGTCTCGCCGCCAGATTCCAAAATGTGGTGCTGACCCAGGACTGGCACCCCTGCGGCCACTTGTTGTTCGCCTCCTCACACCGCGGCAAACATCCGTTCGAGACGATCACGGCGCCTTACGGCCCGCAAGTGTTATGGCCCGACCATTGCGTCCAGGCGACCCCGGGCGCGCAGTTCCATCCGACGCTGCATGCGCCTCACGCCGGGCTCGTGCTGCGTAAGGGTCTCCATCAGGCGATCGATTCCTATTCGACGTTCTACGAAAACGATCGCAAGACGCCGACCGGCTTGGTCGGCTACTTGCGCGAGCGCAGCCTCACGCGAATTTTCCTGGCCGGCCTCGCGTTCGATTTTTGCGTGCGCTATTCGGCCGAGGACGCCAGGCGTGAAGGCTTTGCTGCCTTCGTGATCGAGGACGCCTGCCGCGGCATCGACGTTGACGGCTCTGTGGCAGCGACGCGCGCAAGCCTCTCCGCGCTCGGCATTCCGTGCATCAACGCGCGTGAATTCACGTGAACGTCGATCCATTCAGTGTTCCGGCGGCGGCTGCTCCAATCGTCGCGGTTCCGACGCCCCAGCCGCTTACTCCGTCACCATCGTGCGGCAACGCAGCGCACCTGTGTGCACTGCACAAATTTCCTTGACTCTTCCCGAAAAGTTGGGAGAAATTCACAAAACCTTCATTCCGGTCAGCCAATGCACCAGCCCCCGAACCGCCCCTTGGACGCGCCCACTTCGAGCTTGCCTTCGCTGATGATGCCCTGTCCAGTGTGCGCGGGGCGCATGGTCTATCACGGCCGGCGTCCAATCGCCGGGGACGTTGAAGACACCGTTTATGCCTGCCGGTGCTGCGGCGCCGAACTGATCCGCACCTCGGTACGCACCTCGCCGCGGCCGGAAACCGACGACAAGACGCCTGCACAGGCCGCCTGATCGCCGGCGACGAACGAGCTTTCGAAGTCGCAACCAGGCGACCCGCCGCATCGCCGGCGGAACGAGGATCACGCCTGCGGCAATCTCATCTGCGCCAGCACCGCACGGCCGAGCAGGCCGAACGGATTGGCGAGCGTTTCCAGCATCTCGAAGTGGTTGTAACCTTCGCCGACGAAGAGCTCGACCGGCTTGCCTGCCGCTTTTACGGCCGCAGCAAACTCGCGGGTCTGACGCTGGAATTCCGGAGTCTCGTAGGTGCCGTAAGTGAGCACGAGCGGCGTGTGGAGGCGGTCGAGATGCCGGATTGCGGAAAGTTCCTGTTCCATCTCGTCGGTGAACTTGACGTATTTTGAGCGCTTCGACAGCCGCACCGGCTTGAGATCGTACATGCCGCTCGACAGTGTCGCGCCCTTGAGAATGTCGCGCGGCAGTCCGTCTTTCGTCCAATCGTGAGTCACCGTGCAGCCGGCAAGATGCGAGCCCGACGAATGCGAGATGAGATGGAGCCGGTTGCGGTCGCCGCCGAATTTTTCGGCGTTGCGATAGACCCAGCCGACCGCGCGCCGCACTTGTTCGACCATCGGGAACAGGCTGCCGCCGGCATTGTCGACATTGGTGAAATCGAGGACCACGAAATTTGCGCCGAGATGGACAAACGGCTCGGCAAGATAAGTGAACTCCGAGGCCGCGCCGTTGCGCCAGGCTCCGCCATGGACGAAAATCCCGATCGGAGCGCCCCCACCCTTCCCTCCCCCGCTTGCGAGGGAGAGCAGCTGGGGGGTGCGGTAAACGTCGAGGCCCTCGATCGGCGTCGGGCCATAGGCAAAGCGCTCGGGCTTCCCGATTCGCAATAAAGCCGCAGCGCTGTTCGCCAGCCGGCGCTTACCGAGCTGATCGCGGTTCGGCGCATAGATGGCCTGATCGTAGGCGTCGTCGAGCTCATTCTGGTCCAGATCAAGCCAGACGATCGGGCCCTTCACTCTCGTGGCGGCGGTCGCTGTCATTGTGTTCATTACTTATCCTCACAGTCATTCCGGGGCGCCGCACAGCGGCGAAGCCGGCAATCCATAACCACGAAAAGTCGGTATTTCCAGCGGCGACCGCACCCCCAGTGCGTCATCATCTCGGCCGGTGCGCGGCCGGCTCGACCAAGGCGGCCGCGCGCGCGACAATGGGTTTTGGCGCGGCATAGGCCTTGGCCAGCATTTTCTCGATTTCTTCCCCGGTCAGCGGGTCGATCTCGAGCTGGGTCTTTTCCGCTTCAGCAATGAAGGCCGGATCGGCAAGCGTGTCCCGGAACGCTTGGCGCAGCGCAGCGACCCTATCCGCTGGAGCGCCGGGCGGCGCAGCGAACGGCCGGCCGGCTTCCTGGCGCATCAGGATCAACTCCATGACCTGCTTGTTGTCGGGATCGCTCACCAGATCGAGCGCGCTCGGCACATCGGGCAGTTCGCGCAGTTTGCTAAGGCCCATTTGCACGATGACATTGAGCAAGTGATCCCTGATCCAGCGCGGCCGCGACGCCTTCATGGTCGACCACGACAGCCCGCAAATTCCTTCGGCCTCGCCGCTCTCGACTGCCATGGTCAGGCCCGAACCGGGATCGTAGCCGGCAATTACCTTGAACTTGGTGCCGATCAGCGCGTTGAGCATGTTCGGCACGATCGCAGTATTCGAGGTGGCGCCGGCTGCGGCGACGACAACCTCGCGCTCGCGCGCCTGGGCGATCGTCTTGACCGGGCTGGTGTGCCAGGTGGCGCAGACATTCTCGAGCTTGCCGATGCTTCCGAGCCAATTGAACCGCAAGGCGTCATAATGCGCGCCCGGATTGCCCAACAGCGGGTCCATCGCGGCGCCGTTGGTGAAAGCGCCGACGACCGAGCCGTCGCGTTCGGTATTGCTGTAAAGCGTGCTCGCCGCGGCTAGTCCGGCGGCCGCGGGCATGTTCTTGGCAATGATCTGCGGATGACCTGGAATATGAGCGGTCCAGTAGCGGGCGAAGACGCGCGCGTAGACATCGTAGCCGCCGCCAGCACCGCTGCCGACCAGCATGGTGATCGGGTGCGCCGCGTAGAACGCCTCGACCGACTCGGCGTGGGCCGGGCCGGCAGCGGCGAGAAGCGCAGCGAGGGCCACGTTTTGCAGCGCGCAGCGTGTTGTCTGCATGTTGTCTCCTTTGGTCGAAGCAAGAGGCTTGGCTAGAATTCCCGGAACAGCCGGCCAAAGCCCTCGATGCGGTCGTCGACGCCGCAGCGGCGCAGCGCGTGCCAGACGATGGCCTGGTGCGCGGCGAGACAATTGACGCCGAACTCGCCCTCCAGCACGTCGAGCGCGCCCGCGGTCGGCCAATGCGGCGACGGAAACAGGATCGAATCGGCATCGGGATGCTGTTTCATCAGCGCGCGGCCCATGTCGAGCGCGGCATGGCGCGGAATGCGGCCGATCTGGTTGAACGGCGAGCCCCAGCCTTTCGCGCCCAGCACCTCGCAGCCGAAATGCTTTGCATAGCCGGCGATGCGGTCGGTGTCCGTGGCCTCATAGGGCTGCGCCACCACGACCTTCTTGCAGCCGAGCGCCTTGGCGGCCCTGGCCTGCGCCGACGCGCTGGTTGATACCTTCACTTTCAGTTCCGCTTCCAGATCGCGAATGATCTGCTCGGCATTGGCGGCGCCGCGCGACAGATTGATCGGCACGCCGCCGAGCACAACAATATCGCAGCCTGCCGCCGCCATTTCGCGCGCGGCACGCATACTGATGTCGTAGGATTGGTCGACCTCGTCCTTGCTGCGCACCACGATGGCAAGCGAGGTGACGACCAGCGTCACGCCGGCCGGCACGATCTGGTAGAACTCGTAAGGGAAAACTTCGGTAGTCAGCGGCGGCGAAGTGTAACCGATGCGCGCCCGGCTGCCGTAGATATCGGCGCGTGGTGGGTCAGTCATTGAAAGTCACCGTTCTTGTCGTTTTTCGACGCAAAAGCTATCGGCCGCCGCGCGCATTGTCCATGTCGCTGAGCTGCATCGTTCTGGACAGGAGCTGCGCGGCATGTGGAATAAGGCGGTGTGCTAACATCCGGCGACCGTTATCGAGGAGGACATCCGATGCAGCGCGTGACCATCACCATCGACGACGAGCTTGGCGACGAGCTTGACCGCTTCATGGCCGCGCGCGGCTATGCCAACCGCTCGGAAGCCATGCGCGACCTGGCACGCTCCGGCCTGCAGCAGGCCGCGACCGAGGTTGGCGGCACGCGGCCTTGCGTCGCCGCCCTGGTCTATATCTACGATCACGAGGCGCGCGAACTGCCGAAGCGGCTGACGCGCGACTTCCACGACCGCCACGACCTCGCCCATACCACGCTGCACGTGCACCTCGACCACGAAAGTTGCCTCGAAGTCACCGTGCTCAAGGGAAGCGGCGCCGAGGTGCAAAAATTCGCCGACCACATCATCGCCGAGCGCGGCGTGCGCCACGGCCATGTCGTCTATCTGCCGGCCGACGGCGCCCACAGCCACGGCCGCGGCGAAACGCACAGCCACACGCACGGTCATGCCCAGCGCCGGCGCGGGGCGGGATGATTATTCACCCCGCTCCCGAGAGACCAAAGAGACAGCCGCGATTCCCGGGCACAGCGCAGCGCGGAGCATCGCGGAGTCGTGCGTGGTTTGCCGCCTGTTGCGCGAGTCATACAAGCCCGAGCTGGTCGGGTCGCTCGACCCGCCGCAAGGCCGGAAACAGCCGGACCCAGAGCGCGACCACTGAAAGCACGACCGCTCCGCCGAGCAGTGCGGAACCGACCGCGCCGAACCAATGCGCGGTGATGCCGGATTCGAACATGCCGATTTGACTGGAGCAGTTGACGAACAGCGTATTGACCGCGAACACGCGGCCGCGCATCTCGTCCGGCGTCGCAAACTGAATGAGCGATTGCCGGATCACCGTACTGAGCATGTCGGCGGCGCCGACCAGGAGCAGCATGGCGAACGACCATCCGGGGCGTACCGACAAGCCGAACCCGATCGTGGCGATGCCGTAGGCGGCGACCGCGGCAAGCATGACGGCGCCGGCGGCGCGGCTGACCGGCGTCCGCGACAATATGCTGGCGACGATCAACGCACCGGTCGCCGGCGAGGCTCGCAGCAGGCCGAATCCCCACGAACCGATGTGCAGAATATCGCCCGCGAAAATCGGCAACAGCGCGACCACCCCGCCAAACAAAGTGGCGGCAAGATCAAGCGACATTGCGCCCAGCATGACGGGCTCATTCCGGATAAAGCGCAGCCCGGCGATGATCGTGCTCCACGTCACCTTGGGCTTCGCAGCGGGCGGCGGCGGAACCGGCATCAGGGCGCTCGTCAGGCCGGCAAGTGCCACCAGAATGGCGCACAAGCCGAACGGGATCGCGGCGCCGAAGGCGTAAAGAATGCCGCCAAGCGCGGGGCCCACCAATTGCGACATTTTGCCGGCCGATGCGTGCAGCGACACCGCCTGCATCAAAATCCCGCGCGGCACGGTGGAGGCGACCAGCGACTGCAGCGCCGGACCCTCGAACGTCCGCGCGACCGCGTTGACGAACAGCAGCACGAAGATCAGCTTCACCGGATGGTCGGCGAAAGTCACCAAATTCAGCATGCCGAGCGAGACGCCAAGCTCGACGGCATAGCAGCAATTGAGAATGCGCCGGCGGTTGTAGCGATCGATCAGCTGGCCGGACAGCAGCGTCAAGGCGAGCGGCGGCAGGAACTGCACCAGGCCGATCAGGCCCAGCGCCAGCGCGCTGCCGGTAAGCGCGTAGATCAGCCAGCCGACGGCGACGGCCTGCATCTGGTTGGCGGTGTTGGCAGCGGTGCGCGTGGTGAACAGAAGCCGAAACGGGCGATGGGAGAACGGGGCCGGAACGGTCTTTTTCGCTGGCGAAGGATCGCTCATCACGTTGGCGCGTCACCCTTGCAGGTCTGGCGTTCCAGCGCCGCTGCGTTCGCGGCGTTCCGTCTCGAATGCTGATAATACAGCGAGCGCAAATGGGCCAGGGCGCTCGTGGCGCCCGGCAGGGACAGGTCACAGTTCCATCTGCCGCAGCATGGCGCGGCCGGCGAGGCCGTAGGGGTTCGCGAGCGTCTCCAGAAGCTCGAAATGATTGTAGGCCTCGCCCACGATCAGCTCGGCCGGCTTGCCGGCCGCTTTGACTTGCTTGCCCCTCCCCCTTGTGGGGAGGCGGAGGGGTGGGGGTCGTGAGGCTGCGCGCATCCGTCGACGATATGCACTTCTCTCCCGATCCCCACCCTACCCTCCCCACAAGGGGGAGGGTTTTTTACCCCAAATTCAACTCCTTGAAAAAGTTGTTGCCCTTATCGTCGATGACGATGAAGGCGGGGAAATCGACCACCTCGATGCGCCAAATCGCTTCCATGCCGAGTTCGGGATATTCCACGGTCTCGACTTTCTTGATGCAATGCTCGGCAAGGTTCGCCGCCGCGCCGCCGATCGAGGCGAGATAGAAGCCGCCGTATTTCTTGCAGGCCTCACGCACAGCGGGCGAGCGATTGCCCTTGGCCAGCATCACCATCGAGCCGCCGGCGGCCTGGAAATCCGCGACGAAGGAATCCATCCGCCCGGCCGTGGTCGGGCCGAACGCGCCGGAGGCGTAACCTTCCGGGGTCTTCGCCGGGCCGGCGTAATAGATCGGATGATCTTTGAAATAATCCGGCAGCCCCTCGCCGCGCTCGAGCCGCTCGCGCAGCTTGGCGTGCGCCATGTCGCGCGCCACGATCATCGGACCGAAAAGCGACAGCCGCGTCTTGATCGGATATTTGGCAAGCTGCGCAAGAATCTCCTGCATCGGTTTGTTGAGGTCGATCTGATGCACCTCGCCGCCGAGCTTCGCCTCGTCCACCTCCGGCAGATATTGCGCCGGATTGTGCTCCAGCTGTTCGAGAAACACGCCGTCTTTCGTGATCTTGCCCAACGCCTGGCGGTCGGCCGAGCAGGAGACGCCGAGCCCGATCGGCAGCGAGGCGCCGTGGCGCGGTAGCCGGATCACGCGCACGTCGTGGCAGAAATACTTGCCGCCGAACTGCGCGCCGACGCCGAGCGACTGCGTCATCTTGTGAATCTCGGCCTCCATGTCGCGGTCGCGGAAGGCGTGGCCGTCCTCGGAGCCGTGGTCCGGCAGCGTGTCGTAATATTTGCACGACGCGAGCTTGACCGTCTTCATCGTCAGTTCGGCCGAGGTGCCGCCGATGACGATGGCGAGGTGGTAGGGCGGGCACGCCGCGGTGCCGAGCGTCAAAACCTTCTCTTTCAGGAACGCCAACAGCCGCTCGCGGGTGAGGATGGACGGCGTCGCCTGGAACAGAAACGACTTATTCGCCGAGCCGCCGCCCTTGGCGATGAACAGGAACTTGTAGGCCGAGTCCGCCTCGACATGATCGGGATTCCGGCCCTCGGCGTAAAGCTCGACCTGCGCCGGCATGTTGTTGCGTGTGTTCTTCTCCTCGAACATGGAGAGCGGCGCCAGCTGCGAATAGCGCAAATTGCGTTTCAGATACGCATCGCGCGCGCCCTCCGCGAGCGTCGCCTCGTCGTCGCCGTCGGTCCAGACGAGCCGGCCCTTCTTGCCCATGATGATCGCGGTGCCGGTGTCCTGGCACATCGGCAGCACGCCGCCCGCCGCGATATTGGCGTTCTTGAGAAAATCGTAGGCGACGAACTTGTCGTTGTCCGACGCCTCGGGGTCCTCGACGATGTGCTTGAGCGAGGCAAGGTGCGCGGGGCGCAGCAGGTGGTTGATATCGGTGAACGCCGCTTCCGCGAGTGCGCGCAGCGCCTCGCGCGGCACGACGAGGACCTCCTCGCCCAGCACGCGCTCGACGCGGACGCCGTCGGCGATCTCGCGGTAGGGGGTTGTGTCGTGGCCGAGCGGGAACAGCGGGGTGTGCTTGTAGGAGGGCGCGGGGTGGGTGGAGAGGGGGGCGTTCATCTGCTGCCTATTAATCACGGAAAGGTCGGTTTTATGCACATTGCAGCAACATTGGAAGCGTCATAAATGCGTAAAATCAAACTAACTCAGCAATGATCGGCAAAGGAGGGAGAATTGTCCGAGAGCCGCCCAAATGACCCAGCAAAGGTCAACACGGTCTTTCTTGCCGGGGCCAAACGACACAGAACGCGAGACTGGCTTCTTCTTCATGACGTTGGCTATACCAAAGTTCGAATTGGCTGAGGGCTACGAGGGATATCGAATTGCCAGGAGAAAAATGTTGGAAGTGTACGGCTTTGCTTTACTCGAAAAGTACAGAGAGCTAAAGCGAATAGTTGGCATAGCCACCGAGTGTAGGAGTGAAATTGCGAAGGGCGGATCATCCGAAGATTTAATAGTTATAGAACCACAAGAATGGATACCGACATTCTTGACACAATTGGAAGAGGCAAAGAAGAAGCTCGATATACTGCAAGAGGGAAAATATAAACCATACCTGTCTGATCAGGATTTTGAATTTCCGACTGTCACAACGACAAGCGACTCACAGCTCAACACGCGGGGGTTAAATCGAAAGCAACGCCGCGCGCTGGCGGCGAAGTCCCGAAAAACAAATAAGCACAAGTAGGATGGCTAGACCGACAGCTCCCCCTGCGCCTTGTGCGTCGGCTTCACCGTGGTGCTTACGTCCTGGCCGAACCGGTGAGGAATTCCATCAGCTGGCCCACCGAGAAATTTTCCGCGTGGTTGCGCCTGAGCGCCGAGACATGCGGCTGCCTAATGCCGAGCAGCAAGCGTAGCCCGGATGGAGCGAAGCGCAATCCGGGATTCGGCGATTGGGCCTCACAGTCCACCCCGGATTTCGCTTCGCTCCATCCGGGCTACTTCGCCTTCCCGTCCGCCTGCAGCTCCGCATACGTATCGACCAGCGCCCGGATCATGCGCTGGTGGGGCACGCGGCGCTTGGTGGCTTCGCGCTTGAAGAAATCGAGGCTGCGGCGCGACAGCGACAGAGTGACCTTGACGTTGTCCTCGCGCGGCACGAGGTCATCGGGCCGGGGCAGGAAGTCCTCAACCACCTAGAGGCGGCCGATTTCGCCTGCCGTGACCTTGACGGTTCTGTTGCTCATCGCTTCGCCCATTCTTCGTCATACGCGGGCTTGACCCGCGTATCCATGCTGAGCCGCCGCTTGGCCGAGCGCCGCCACTCGTCAGCGCGTGCTAAATATCAGCATGGATTGCCGGAGCAAGTCCGGCAATGGCGGAGGGAAACCGTCATGCCCGCGCTTGTCGCGGGCATCCACGTCTTCCGCCGCTCCAAAGAGAGGCGTGGATGGCCGGAACACGTCCGGCTATGACGAACGGCGCAGCCCGGATTGCGCGAAGTGCAATCCGAGACGCCGCAATGGGGCCTCGTAACCCATTCGCGGATGTCGTTTTTCGCTCGGTCCGGGCTACTCCTCGGCCGGCAGCCCCTAGGATGGGTTGAATCGCGGCGAAACCCGGCATCATCCGGCGGCAATGCAGAAGCGGGTATCGCATTCGGCTCGACCCATCCTCCGCGCGGATGTCGTATAGTGCGTCGATGGCTCTGCTGAAGCCGGGCAAGAGGAGGGCGATCCATGAAGGGCGGACTCGTTTTCGTCGCACCGGGTGGCGGGAAGGCAAGCGCATGTTGCAGCGGCTGATCGTCATTGCGGTGACGCTGCTTTCCGGCTTCGTCGGCGGCCACGCCGCGGCGCAGCAGGCGATCGGCGCGATCGGCGCGGTCAGCCGCATCCAGGGCGAGGCGAGCGCAACGCGCGGCGGCGCTACACGGGCGCTCGGCCTCAACGCGGCCGTCTTTCTCAACGAGGTCGTGTCGACCGGTGAAGCCGCGCGGCTGGAAGTGACCTTGACCGACAACACGCGGCTGACGCTCGGCGAGAAGGCTCGGCTGACGCTCGATCAATTCGTCTTCGACCCGGCCGCGGGTCGCGGAGCGATCAGACTCGGGGTCGTCGGCGCCTTCCGGTTTCTCTCCGGCCAGCTGTCGAAGCTGCCGAACTCCGAAGTCAGCGCGACGACGCCTGTCGCGACCATCGGCATTCGCGGCACGGAGTTCTGGGGCGGGCCGATCGACAATCAGGCGCTCGGCGTGTTCCTGATCGCGGGCGCCGTGAGCGTGTCGAACGCGGCGGGCGTGCAGATCCTGAGCCGGCCGGGCCAAGGCACCAATATCGCTGCGCCGGGTGGGGCGCCCGGGCCCGTCACCTTGTGGCCGCTGGACAAGGTCAGCCGCGCCCTCGCGACCGTGACGTTCCAATAGCAGGCATCGCACGGAAAGAGCGCAGCGAAATCCGGGATTCGGCGTCATGGGCCGTACGGCACGTCGCCGGGTCGCTTCGCTCCTCTGCGCTATCGAGGATTTATACCAGCCTTCAAAATGATTGACCGATGATTGCCCAATCGCGGGTAGCGATGGAGGCGATTCGGCCGGTCTCGTCGAGGAGCTTTTGCCAAGCCTCCTGACAGGCGTCGAGAATGTCGGTGTAGCTTTTGAACACGCGGTTGGAGAGATAGGTCTGGCGCAAGTATTGCCAGATGTTCTCCGCCGCGTTGAGTTCCGGACAGGCCGGCGGCAGCGACACCATGGTGAGATTTTTCGGCACCTTGAGTTTGCGCGTGGTGTGCCAACCAGCTTGGTCGAGAATGACCATGGCGTGGGCGCCGGGCGCGACGGCACGGCTGATCTCTTCGAGGTGTTTTCGCATCGCCGCCGTGTTGGCATACGGCATGATGATGGCGGCGCCGGTGTCACGGCTTGGGCAGACCGCGCCGAACAGATAGGCGTTCTCATAACGTTGATCTTTAGGCTGCCGCGGACGCGTACCCGTCTTGGCCCATTGGTAGACGAGCGCGTTCTTTTGCCCAACCCGCATCTCATCCTGGAACCACACCTCGATCGAGGTTGCCAATGCCAGTCGGCTCACGGTCTCCAATACGCGGGCTGGAAAGCTTTTTTTTAAAGGTCGCAATCGCCTCCGGATCCTGCTTGGGGTGCCGCGGCCGGGCGCTGATATGCGAAAAGCCAAGCTTCCTGAGAACACGGCCGAGGCTCACCTCGGAGAGATCAACCCCAAAGCGCGCACCAAGAACCCGCTTGAGATCAACGCAGCGCCAGCGCGCAACGCCATCCTTCTGCGGATCGGGGCCGGCCTCCACGAGGCGTCCCAGTTCTTCCATCTGCTCCGTTGAGAGCGTCGGGCGACGGCCAGGGGATTTGGCGTTGATCAGGCCGTCGGGGCCGCGCTCATTGAAGCGGAGCACCCAATCGCGCAGCGTCTGCCGATCCATGCCGCCGATGCGCGCCGCCGCCTCGCGGTCCTTTCCGTCGTAAACCGCCGCCAAAGCCAGCAGCCGCCGCACCTGACCGGCATCCTTTGCCGTGGTCGCCAGGCGGCGTAGCGCCGCCGCGTCAAAATCCAGCCGAATGCGAATCGCGGCGCTCAAATCTGCTCTCCCGAATCAACCGTGTTCGGGTGCAGATGAATCACATCGCTGAGCCAGCCAACAAGAGGCTTTCAAGAGTCAAAGTCTTTGAAGGCTGGTATTATATCAAATTTTCCGCAATCTCGCGGCGAGGCGTTAAGGAGCGGCCGGTAATCTCGTGTTCACTTTCACAAAGGCGTACAACAAAGGCTGTTCAAAATGGTTTTCGGAAAACGCTTTTCGGTGCACAACAACCGCCCTGCCCCGGTCATCCAGCAGACCTGTACGCGCTGCTGCGGCACCGGCCGCATCCGCGAACGCGGCAACCGGATCGTCTGCAAGGCCTGCGCCGGGACCGGACGGACGAAGGCGGCGGCGGAAGCCGCCGCCTCCTGATCGGCGGTTGGCGGGTCACGGAACCGCTTTCGTCATAGGCCGGCCTGACCTGCGTATCCATGCCGGGATGCCGCACGGCAAAGCCAACCGCAAATCCGCTTCGACAAGCCGCTCCAACTTAAGCTTGTTTCCCGGGCGCAGCACAGCACGGAGCGTGGCGGAGTGGTGCGCTGCAGAACCGGGATCGTCACAGGCTCGGACGTCCACCAGCGAGCCTGCGAAGGTCCAGGATCAGCGGTGCACCCATAGCGCGTCGCAGACGCGCGTAATCGCGCTTATGGCGCTGCACCGCATCCGGGATACAGCATCTTTGATAGCGCGCGTGCGCTTTCACTGGGACAGGCGGAAAGCAAGCGATCATCCGGATTGGCTCTTACTTCCACTTCGCCGCGCGCTTCTGCGCGAACGAGGCGAGGCCTTCGGCGGCTTCCGCGGATCGGCGCTGGTCGGCGTGGCTTTCGACGAGGCGGTTGAGCGCCGCATCGTCGAGATGGCTGAATGACGATTGCAGCGCCAGCGCCTTGGTCTGCGTGACGGCGTCGGGACCGTTCTGCAAAATCTGATCGACAATGCGCGCGCCGGCCGCTTGCAGTTCGCCGGCCGGCACGATGTCATGGACAAGGCCGATGCGGCGGGCCTCGGCGGCGGAAAAGCGCTCGCCGGTGAGCGCATAGCGGCGCACCTGGCGGACGCCAATGGCGTCGTCGAGCTGCGGGATGATGATCGCGGCGGTCAGGCCCCAGCGCACTTCGGCGATGGAAAACACCGCATCCTCAGCGGCGATCACAACGTCGCAGGCGGCGATGAGCCCGGTGCCGCCGCCGAAGCAGGCGCCCTGCACCAGCGCGACGGTCGGCACCGGCGCGGCGTTGAGCCGCCAGATCGCCTGCGCGGTGGCGCGCGACACCGCGATGTTTTCCTCGCGCGAGGCCGCACGCACGGCGTCGATCCATTTCAGATCGGCGCCGGCCTGGAAATGCCGGCCGCGGCCGCTGATGATTGCGGCGCGCAGCCCGCGCGCATTTTCCAGCCGATCGAGCGCCTTAAGCAGCGCCTTTATCAGCGCGCCGTCATAGGCGTTGTTGCGCTCCGGCCGGTTGAGAACGACGCTCGCCACGCCGCGTTCATCGACGTTCAACAGGATCGGTCCATCGCTGATCGACTGCGTCATGAGAACCTCCAAACGCGCCCGGGCCGGATGACGAAACGGCATCAAGGATTCGAGCATTGCCGCCATCGTCCGCCCCGGATCGCGCTGCGCTCATCCGGGCTGCGAATTACTGTAAACTACAGCTTGAAAAGCTTCTCCGCATTGCCGTGCGCGATGCGTTCGTTGTCGGCGGCAGAGACCGGGATGTGCTCGAGGAACGCGCGCGCGGCCTTCATCGACTGATACGGATGGTCGGCCGAGAACATGATGCGGTCGACGCCGCCGAGTTCGAGCAGAAGGTCGAGGAACGCGGGCGGAAAATTGAAGCCCGAGAAAGTGTAGTGGACGTTGTCGAGCAGATAGTCCTTGAACTGGCGCTTCAGCCCGGTGACGGCAAGCGGCACGATGTCGAAGCGCTGGAACATGAACGGCAGGCCTTCGCCCATATGGCCGATGACGACCTGCAGGCGCGGAAAGCGGTCGAACACCCCGCCGGCGATGAGGCGAATGACGTGCACCGAGGTTTCGATGTGCCAGCCCCAGCAGCCGCCCGCGAGCATCTCGGTGACCATCGGCGCGAAGCCGCCGTAATAGGTGTCGAGCACCGGTTTGGGCGGCAGCGTCGGGTGCAGATAGATCGGCACGTCAAGCGCCTGCGCGCATTCGAGGATCGGCGAATAGAACGCGTCGTCGAGATAGCGGCCGCGATTGTGGCCGTTGACGACCGCGCCCTTGAAGCCCGACCGCACGCGGCGCTCGAGTTCTGCGGCGGCCTTGTCCGGGGCCATGGTCGGCAGCGCGGCAAGGCCGGCAAAACGCGTCGGGTGCTTGTTGACGGCCGCGGCCAGATAGTCGTTGGCCTCGCGCGCCAGCACGATCGCCTCGGCGGCGTCCATCTGTTCGACGCCCGGCGCGGTCAGCGACAGCACCTGCATGTCAATGCAAGCAGCGTCCATCTCCGCCAAACGCTTGGCATCGACGTTGCACAGCCGCTCGATGAGATTGGCATAGCGGCCGCCGATGGTCTCGGCGCGGTGTTTCAGGTCGCGGCCGGGGCCGTCGAAAAATCCCGGGATTGCGTAGTGTTCTTCCAGCGTGATGGTTCGCATCGTTGTTTTGCTCTTTCCTGGACGCTATGCCGCCCTGCGGGCCGGACGCGAATCTCTCTTGGCGCCCGCTGCTATCGCGCCGACGGGCGGGCGTGAAGTGCCGCTCGCCGGGAAACTACAGCTTGAACAGCGTCTCCGCGTTGCCGTGGGCGATGCGCTCGCGGTCGGCGGCGCTGACCGGCAGCTGTTCGAGGAAGGCGCGCGCGGCCGCCATCGAGCCGTACGGATAGTCGACCGAGAACATAATGCGTTCGACGCCGACTTCGAGCAGCAGATCGAGGAAGGTTGCGGGGAAATTGAAGCCGCCGAAGGTGTAATGAATGTTCTGCCGCAAATAGTCGCCGACCGGGCGTTCCAGCTTGGTCATCTCGCGCGGCAGGTTGCGGTCGAGCCGCGGCAGCATGAACGGCAGCGCCTCGCCGAGGTGGCCGATCACGATCTGCAGCTTCGGATAGCGGTCGAACACGCCGCCGAGGATCATGCGAATGACATGAACGGCCGTTTCCATATGCCAACCCCATGCCGAACCGGCGAGCATGTCGGTCACGCCCGGGGAAAACCCGCCATAGGACGCTTCGACCACGGCCTTCGGCGGGATCGTCGGATGCAGATAGATCGGCACGTCGAGCGCGACCGCGCGCTCCAGGATGGGCGAGAAGAATTTGTCGTCGAGATAGCGCCCCCGCGTATGACCGTTGATCAGCGCGCCCTTGAAGCCGAGCCGGCGAACCGCGCGCTCGAATTCCTCGGCGGCCGTGTCGGGAGCGGCAGTCGGCAACGCCGCCAGCCCGGCAAAACGCGTGGGATGAGCCTTCACCACGCCGGCCAGGAAATCGTTGCTGGCGCGCGCGGCCGCAACCGCCTCGGCCGCTTCGACTTGCTCGACGCCCGGCGCATTGAGCGACAGAACTTGAACGTCGATGCCGGCGGCCTCCATTTCCGCCACGCGCTTGTCGCCGACTTCGGCGAGTTGCTCGACGATCTTGGCGCCGCGGCTGCCGCGCCGCAAAAATCCTTCCTTGAGTTTCGCGCCCGGGCCATCGAGGAATCCTGGGCTGGCGAAGTGTTCTTCAACCGTTACGGTTCGCATCTGTGTTCCTTGCTTTTGGATTGTGCAGGAGCGCGGGTGTCGCTCGCGCGCGGCAAAGGGCGCACGGCTCGCCACATTGCTGTCGGCGACGAAAGAAAACGGCTAGCCCCCGTAAAACACGTTGTCGCCGAGGTCCTTCATTTCCAGGATGGCGGTGTCGGGCCGGCCGGCCGGCGGCCGGTTGAGATGGGCCTCGACCACCTCGCCGACGAAAATGTGGTGGTCGCCCTGCTCGACGGTGGCGGTCACCCGGCATTCCACCGCGCCCGGCGCATCGGCGAGGATCGGCGCCCCGGTTGCGCCCTTGCGGTAATCCTGGCCGCTGAGCTTGCCCTCGGAGACATCGACCGGCCTAAAGAAGGTGAAGGCGAGGTTCTTGTGCTCCTTGCCGAGCATATTGAGCGCGAACGCCTTGGCCTCCTTCACCGTCTTGTAGATGCCGGAATCGCTCTTGACGCCGACGACGATGAGCGGCGGCGCGAACGCCGACTGCGTCACCCAGTTCACGGTCGCAGCCGCAATGTTGCCTTTGCCGTCGTCCGCGGTGAGCACGTAAATGCCGTACGGGATCATGCGCAGCACGGTCTTCTTGGCGTCAGCGTTCATCGTTTCCTCTCTGTTTGCCAACGAATAATTTCCGCCTGTCGGAAGCGAGCGCTATTCCTTCGCCTCCGCATAAGGATAGATCATGGTGCCGGTTTTGTATTGCGGCGGCCACAGGATCGGCTGAACCTTGTCGTCGCTCCATTGCTGCAAATTGTTGGCGGCGACGCTCTGGAACTGCGTGAACAGCGTGCGCGGCTCGGTCCAGGTGCCGTCGGCGGTATAGGAAATATCGCCGACCACGGTCTGGAACGTGTGGCCGTGGACGTACTCGGCGAGCTTGTTGTTGTCGAGCGTCTTTGCCCCCTCGACCGCCTGAGCCAATACCTGGCCGGCGGCGTAACCGAACGGCACGAAGCCGTGGCCGAACGGATCGATCTTCTCGCCTTTGGCCTTTTCCCGATAGCGCTTGAGCACATCGGCGACGCCGGGGAAATTGAAGGTAGGCGCCGGCACGAAACTCTCCATGATGACGATGCCGTCGAGCATCGGGCCGAGCTGCATCTTGATCGGCGTGATGAGCAGCCCGATCATGGTGCCGCCGAACATTTTCGGCTTCAACCCGACTTCGTTCGCCGCGCGCACGATGCCGACCGTATCCGGCGGATAGGCGGCGACGAACACGATGTCCGGGTTCGCCGCCTGCACCGCGCGCATGATCGGCGCGTAGTCGGTCGTGCTCGGCGGATAGCTCTGATCGTAGACGATCTTGAAACCCCCGGTCTTGGCGTTCTCGCGCGCGCCGTCGGCGGAGGTCTTGGCGAACTCGGCATCGGCGGCTACGAGCGCCACCGTCTGCGGCTTCGGCTGCTGCGCCGCCGCGAGATCGAAGAAACCTTCCGAAAACGCCTTCACGCCTTGCGGGCCGACCGACACCATTTCGAAATAGCGCGAATAGTGGAAATGCCGGCTCAGCCCGATCGCCAGAATGCTGACGGTCATCATATTGTGTTCAATGATCACCGGCATGGCGGCGGCAGCCATGTTGGTGGCGTAGGGGCCGAGCAAAAGGTCGACTTTGTCGACGCCGATCAGCTTGGTGTAGATGCCGGGCACGTTGTTCGGATTGCTCTGATCGTCGTAATAGACGAGTTCGACCGGCCGGCCGAGCAGACCGCCATGGGCGTTGACATCGTCGCGCCAGAGTTGGAGCGCGATGATGAGCTGCTTGCCGTTTTGCGCCACGCCGCCGGTCAAGGCCATGCTGAAGCCGACCTTGATCGGCTCGGCGGCGCGCGCCGGCGCGTTCAGCGCCAGCGGCGACGCCGCGATGGCAGCGAAAGTCGCGACGATATCGCGGCGGGTTTTGTCCATGGATGTTCTCCCTCGTTTTTGTTTCCCTCCCGGCCGCAGGGTGGGAGCTTTTCACTTATGCATTTCATCAGGCGGCATAATACCCCAAAGATTGGAGGCCGACGGGTCCTTGGCCCAGACTTTCGGGCGCTGCGGATTGTCGCGGTGCCACGGCCGCGGCTCGAAATAGCCGAGTTCCTCGTTCATGCGGTCAAGCTCGGCGAATGTTTCCGTGATCAGGCCATTCGGCGCGCGGTGATAGGCGAACAGGTTGTGGCCGATGCCGTGGCGGCCCGGTCCCCACAGCAGCTTGTAGCCGTTGGTACTGAGGAAATCGCACGCCGTCTGCATATGGCCCCAGTCGCGCAGCTCGAACGCGGTGTGGAAGTGCCGGTTGGAGCCGGTCTGCATCAGGTTGATGGTGTGATGATCCGGCCCGCAGCGTAGGAACGAGAAGAAATCGCCCATCCAGTCGGACTCGCGGAAGCCGAGCACGTCGCAATAGAATTTGGTGGCCTGCTTCACATCGGTGACGTGGAACGCCACGTGACCGAGCTTGTGCGGCACGATTCCCCTGGTCTGGAATTTCTGGTGCGAGAACGCATCGCGCTTGAACACCTCCATGATCGTGCCCTTGGTATCGGCGAAGGTGAGCATGTCCTTGATCGACGGCTCCGGGTCTTTCCTGCGCTCGGTCTTGATGCCGTGGGCGACGACCTGCTTCTCGAACTCGCCGAGATCGGCATCCTGCGGAATCTGGAAGCCGACTCGCGTGCACTGCGCACTTCCGCCCTGGCGCAGTACCACGGAATGATGATCGAGCGTCGAGGCGAGAAACACCGTGTCGCTCTCCTTGGCGACGAGCGTCAGCCCGAGAATGTCGGTGTAATACTCGGTCTGCTTGTCGAGATCGGGCGTCTCGTAGCTGGTGTGGGCGATCTTGCTGACCCGGATCATGGGGTGGCTCCTTGTTCGTTAGCCTCTCCCCCCTGTGGGGAGGGTGATGGTGTGCCGCGCGGCAGCGCGCCGATGACGTTGACCATCCTGGCGACATCGTAATCGCTGAAACCCATCGCCATGAAACGCTCGTACAGGGCCGCGGCGCAATCGAGCATCGGCGTCGCCACGCCGACGCCGTCGGCGAATTCGCCGATCATGTCGAAGTAATGCTGCAAGGCGGGCACGGTGCCCTGCACCGGCAGGAAACGCCGCTCCGCCATCCATGGCGCGCGGATGCCGAACTGGGTCGAACCGCCGGAGCCGGACGCGATGGCCTTGATCATCAGCGGCACATCGACGCCGGCCTTGAGCCCGAGCGCCATCGCTTCGGCGGTTGCCGCGATATTGAGCGCGACGAGAAGGTTGTTGACGAGCTTGACGCGGCTCGCGGCGCCGAATTTGCCGAAATACAGGCAGGTGTCGGCGAACGCCGAAACTACGCCCTCGACCTTCCTGCAGGCCGCTTCATCGCCGGCGAGATAGATCACGCCCTTCTTCGCCACCACCATGCCGGGCGTGCCGGAAACCTCGCCGTCGATGAAAATCGCGCCCTTCTCCGCCAATGGCGCGATCTGGCGTTCCTTGTCCCGCACCGGATGCGAGCCGAGTTCGACCACGATTTGGCCCGGCCGCGCGCTATGGACGAGGCCGTTTGGGCCATGCACCACATCGTCGAGCGCCGTGGTCGAGGGCAGGCAGGACAACACGATGTCGGCCTGGGCGCCGACATCGGCCGCCGACCGTCCCGGCACGCCGCCGATGCCCTCGAATTCGGCGAGCGAAGAGCGGCGATAACCGACCACGCGATAGCCGCTCTCGATCAGGTTCTGCGATATCGGCATGCCGATTTTGCCGACGCCGACGAAGCCGATGGTCTGCATGCTCCCCCCTTACGCCACTTCGACCGATTGGTCCGACAGATCGACGCGCAGCCCCAGTGTGCCTTCCATGACCGTCCATTCCTTCAGCTCGAACGCTCGCAAGCCGTTGCGAAAGAACGGATCGGCCTGTGCGATCGCCCGCGCCTCTTCCGCGCTCGTGGCGCGCAATACGGTCAGGCCCTCGCCCTTGGGCGACCCCTCGGCGTCGGCAAGCGGTCCGGACGCAAAGATGATGCCGCGTTTCTCCAGACCGATCATGTATTCGAGATGCGCCAGCAACAGCGGCTTTAGCAGCTCGGGCGAAACCAGCGGCTTGGACAGCACGATGTAAAGTTTCTTGCGCAACATCTTCTGCGTGAGCTGCGCAATGCGCTCGTCTTCGTTCATCGGCGCTTGCTCCCTTGCGCGCACTGAATTCGTCTTTTTGTTAATATGGTCGACCGTCGCCGTACCCGATGTCAACCGGCGCCGCACCCCCTCAAATTAGCCGCGTATTCACCGGCAGGCCCAGGAAATACCGGCCGACCGCCTCGTAGATCGAGTATTGCGCCTGCGCCTGCTGCGACACTGCATGGCTGTCGCGCAGCCGGCGTTCGTACGGATTGCTGTTGAAAATCGCCGTCGCGCCGGCGGCCAGATAGGCGGCCTCCGCCACCTGCCGCGCCTGCTGGCTCAGATTGATGCTGGCCATGCGCAGCCGCACCCGCTGCTCGACCGTGATCGTTCCCGATTGCGCCGCCTGCCAGATTTCGCCGATGGCGTCGAACAGGAATGCGCGAGCGGCGGCCAATTGCGACTGCAGGACGCCGACCTGCGACTGGGTCACCGCATTGTCGCGCAGCACGACAGTCTGGCCCATCGGCGTCTTGGACTGGGCGAGGGCGCAGAACGCATCCAACATGGTGCGAGCAATGCCGAGCGCGACTGCGGCGAAGCTGCAGCCGAACAACTGATAGATCGTGAACGAATAGAGCGGGCCGTGCTCGCGCCACTCGGCCGGATCGAGCGCATGGTAGCTGATGGCGTGCTCGCCGGGCACGAACACGTCGGTAAACGTATAGGTGTCGCTGCCGGTGCCGTTGAGTCCGATGACGTGCCACACGTCGCTGATCGACGCGCTCTCGCGCGGCAACAGCATGGTCTTCTGCGCCGGCTTGCCGCTTCCATCCTGGCGGGGCTCGCCACTCGGTTCATAGACGATGCAGTGCGCGGCGAGCCATGTTGCCTGGCGGCTGCCGCTGGCGAACGGCCAGCCGCCGCTGACGCGGTAGCCGTCCTTCTCCACAATGGCCTTGCCGTTGCCGCTCGGACCCCACGCCAGCACCCCGCGCGGATTTTTCTTGAAAATCTGTTCCGCAAGCTCCGGCGCCATGGCTTTGGAAATTGTCGAACAGACGGAGGTCTGGCCGATGCACCATGCGGTTGAGGCGTCGGCCTTGGCGATCTCCTCGATTGCCTGCACGTACTCGGCGAGCGGGATCTCCTCGCCGCCGAGCGAACGCGGCACCAGCATGCGGTAAAGCCGCGCCTGGTGCAGCACATCGACGAGGTCGGGCGGCAGTTCGCGGCCGGCTTCGATGCGATCCGCCGCGGCTGCAATGACAGGCGCCAGCGCCCGGGCATTGGCGACGCAGTCCACCTTCGCTCGCTCGTCCATCGTAGCTTGCTCCGGTCGTCGATCGGAGCGCCATTCTTACCCGCGATCGTTCCGCTTGGGTACTATTCCTCGCCGAGCAGTTCCTGCCGCCGCCGCTCCAAAGCCGTCGAATAGCGGCGCAGCACGTAAGCCTCCGACAACAGCCCGATGACGCGCCGGTCGAGATAAGAATCGACCACCGCGAGCGCTTCCGCCTCGGCGCGATCGAAGGCGAGCACGGCTTCCTTGACCGCCATGCCCGGCAGCAGCATCTCGTCGGTGTAGAGCAGAAAGTCCTTGATGGCCTTGTCGGGGGGAACTTCGGCCGCATGGGCGTCCGCGACGTGGATCAGGCCGGCATAACGGTCGGCTTCATCGACCGCCACCACGTAGGCCGTGGAGGCGAGCGGGAACGCCTCGCGGAAGGCGGCGACGTTGATTGAGACGTGGACGGTCTGCACGTCCTGCCGCATCATCTTGCCGACGGTCAAATCGCGCATCCAGCCGATGTCGGCGGCGCTGCGGATCGTCTCGCCCCGCAGATGGAACCGCCAGGTGGCGAACGAATAGCCGAACCCTTCGCGCGTCACTTGGGCGGCAATGATCACGGCGATGAGCACCAAGGTGGTTAGCCACAAATCCTGGGTGGTCTCCACCGCAATGAAGATCATGGTCAGCGGGCCGCCAATGACCGCCGCTGCCAGCGCGCTCATTCCGATCACCGCATAAGCGTTCGGATCGAAATAGACGGTCGGAAAGAACAGGGTGAGAGCCACCGCCAGCATGTGGCCGCCAAGCGAACCGATCAAGAGGGAGGAGAAGAACAAGCCGCCGCGAAAACCCGAGCCGAGCGAGGCGATCGAAGCCAGGATTTTGAGCAGGAAGACCACCGCCACGGCGCGAATCGACCAGTCCTGCTCGGCGAGCATGTGGAGGGCTCCGTGACCGGACGACATGACCTGCGGGTACCGCATCGCCAGCAGCCCGACCGCCAGGCCGCCGGTCATCGTGCGCAGCGACGGCCGCAGCCGCAAACGCGCGAACATCGTCTCGCAAAGCGCCACGCCGCGCATCAGCAGAATTCCGAGGATCGATGCGAGCAGACCGAGCAGGGCGGCGATGGCGAGATCGCGGGCCTCAATCGGCATGCGCTCCGGCCCGACCACGCCGATATCAGCCGGGGAAAATGCATGGGCAACGAGGTAGCCGATCAATGCCGAGATACCGACCGGCGCCAAGCTGTTTGGCGAGTAGCTGCCGATGATCAACTCGAAGCCGTAGAAAGCGCCGGCAAGCGGCGCGCCGAATGCCCCGGCGATGCCGGCGGCGGCGCCGCAGCCGACCAGGATGCGCAGGTCGCCGCGCCGCAGATGGAAGGCATTGCCAATGCGCGAAGCAATGCCGCTGGCAAACTGGGTGTAGCCGGCCTCGAGACCGACCGATGCGCCCACCCCGCTCGACCAGACGGTCTGCGCCGCCACGATCACGCTGCCGAGCAGCGACATACGGCCGCCATGCAGCGCGTTGGCCTCGATCGGATCGACCTCCCGCTCCGGCCGCCAGCGCCTGATCAACTCGCTCGCCGCGCCAAAGATGAGACCCCCGAGCAAGGGCACCAAGAGCGCCAACAACGGCGGCAGCGAAAGCTGCGCTGACAACCGCTCATGCGGCGCCAGGCGGAAGAACACCTCGTGCAGCAAGTCGACTGCCGTACCCATTGCAGCGACCACTAGGCCACCGGCGACGCCGACCAACGCCGCCAGTCCGATCAGACTGGATTCTCGCGCCCGCACCAGCGCGCGTAGACGCCGAGGAATTTCGAGCCGCTGGGCCACCTCAGCGATCAAGACAGGTCACCGCAGCGCCGGGCCATCGATGAGAATACGCAATTGGATTAGCAACCGGATCGATCCGCACCGAATTCATGGTGCCGCCATCGAACGTCGCTTGGGGCAAAACCGGAAGCAAAACGCCGCAGTGTAGCCTAGTCTGCGCAAACGTCTCCGACAGCGCCGAAATTTCGGCTTCTCCGGCAATCGCGGCGCGCGGAAAAAACGTCACGGGTTCGTTCATCTGCGCCCATATTGCGGAGTGAGTTCGCAGGGGTTTGCGGTGCTGCCGCCATCTTGTTTTTCGCCCAAGCAGGCCAACGTTGGTATTGGTGCCGGCGCTTCTGGCGGCAGACGCGTCGATCGTTCGGCACTTGCCGTGCCAATAGACCACGCGCCCCGCCGGCTTCGGAGCGCGACACGCCGGCAAGCGACATCGTCAGAACAGAGCGCCGCACCAATCAACAAAGGCAATCGTCCCAAACGGCCCCGGAGTCAACAGATTTGCTTGCAATCCATTGACAAGGTGGATGGCAGCGGGCACCGGCCCGGCGCAGCTCAATCTCCAACCTCGCGGCGTGGCGGAAGCGGCGCCTGCGATCTGCTTCGATCGCACGCGGCGGCCGAGTGGCGCGCCCTCATGCTGCGGCAATTGCCGCACAAAAGCTCTCCTCATCGGTCGCAATTTGTCTACATGGGTCTTGCGCCCGGGGCACGGCGAGAGCTGCCGGCTGTGCCGGAATACTCACCGGAAATACGTGTTACCGGACTGAGCCGCATCCAGAGCCGCATCGCCCTGGCGCGGCGGACCAGGATTCCGGAAACGGCGCCGACAGCGGCATCGCTGCGGCCAATGCCGTCATCGATACCGATATTCCGGCATGCCTCGGCGCGCTGCCCGTTCGGTCGATTTCATCTCCTGGTCATCGTTGCGCTCGGCATCACCTGGAGCATCGACGGACTCGAAGTCACGCTGGCCGGCTCGCTGGCCGGCGAACTCAAGGCCGGCTCCGGGCTCGGCTTAAGCAACGCTGCCCGATCTCGGCGTCGTCGGGGTCGACGACCCGCGCTTCGTCTCGACCGTCGGCGTTATGGACGCGAGCTGGTGCGCGAAAAGCACGTCATGCGCTGCGCCAGCGCCGACGATTTCGGGCTGCCGGTCACCGCGTTTTTGATCTGCCGGTTCTGGCTGATCGACGCGTTGTGGTCGCTCGGCCGGCGCGAAACGGCGCGCGATTTATTCACCGACGCGCTCGGCTATCGCATCCGCTACGGGCTGTTATCCGAAGACGTTGATCCGCTGACCGGCCAGTTGTGGGGCAACTTTCCGCAGACCCCTCTGTTTTGAATGTTTGTGGGGCTCGCGTAGAAGCTCGCTTGTCATGCCGCTGTCATGCGGCTAAGACAATATGTCGATAATTCTGGAAGTAACGAGAGCTTGAGCTCCGCTGCCTGTCACGGGCCGTTTTCGGGTGATGGAACTTGGGAGATTGGACTTGATGACCAAGGGCTCGTTGGCTGTTGTCGGCCATGTCGGGCCGCAGCAGGTCGGCAACGCAATGACGGCGCCGCACGCGCTTGCCGCCCTCGCCGCATTGGGCCAGCCGACGCGGCTCGAAATCTTTCGCCTTCTCATGTGCGCCGAGCCCGATGGGCTTGCCGCCGGCGCGCTTGCCGACCAGATTGGATGTCCGCACAACACGCTGTCGTCGCATCTGAGCATCCTTGCACGATCCGGACTTGTAGGCGGCGTGCGTGACGGCCGTTCCATCATCTATCGCGCCGAGGTCGAGGGCGTTCGTGCGCTGGTTGGCTTTCTCGTAACCGACTGTTGCGGCGGCCATCCGGATCTATGCGATCTTGACACTGTGATACGCAGCAGCGCCTGCGGCTGCGCACCAAGCGGAAAGAACAGGGGGAGGAGGAAACATCGTGCCTGACGAGACCAACAGAGCGCCCTACAATGTCTTGTTCCTGTGCACCGGAAATTCGGCGCGCTCGATCATGGCCGAGGTGGTCCTCAATCGCATCGGACAGGGCAAGTTTCGCGCATTTTCGGCAGGCAGCCAGCCGACGGGCCGAGTGCACCCCTATGCGTTCGAACTCCTAAGAAGGCTGAATTACGACGTGACCGGATTGCGCTCCAAAAGCTGGAAAGAATTTTCCGCTCCGGACGCCCCAAAACTCGATTTCGTGTTTACCGTCTGCGACAACGCGGCGAAGGAAACTTGCCCGGTTTGGCCCGGTCAACCGATGACCGCGCATTGGGGCGTGCCCGATCCCGCCGCCGCAACGGGAACGGAGGCGGAGGTGCGCTTCGCATTTGCCGACGCGCTGCGGATGCTGACGAACCGAATCAGTATCTTCGTGAGCCTGCCGCTGCGTTCGCTCGATCGCTTGACGCTGCAAAAGCAACTCGATGCTATCGGCAAGTCAGGGGACGCAGGCAGCAAGCCCGCCTCGGCAGCGTAATGGGCGCGATGCCCGCGCCGTTATCGCAACGCCTTGCGGCCGAAGGTCTCGGCACCGCCCTCCTTGTCGCCACTGTGGTTGGTTCCGGGATCATGGCCGAGCGCCTCGCCGGGGGCAACCAGGCGCTGGCGCTGCTCGCGAACACCATCGCGACTGGCGCCATCCTCGTGGTGATCATCGCCATCTTCGGACCCATTTCAGGCGCTCACTTCAACCCCGCTGTGTCACTCGTCTTCGCGAGTCGGGGCGAGATGCCCTGGCGCGACGTGGCGCCCTACATCGTCACCCAATGCGCCGCCGGCATCGCCGGCACGATCGTCGCGCATTTGATGTTCGATCTTGCTCCGCTCGCGGTCGGGATCAGAATCCGCAGCGGACCGTCGCAGTGGCTCGGCGAAATCGTAGCCACCTTCACGCTGATCCTGACCATCCTCGGCGGGCTCCGGTATGCATCCTCGGCGGTTCCCTGGCTCGTCGGCTTGACCATCACCGCCGGCTATTGGTTCACCTCCTCGACATCCTTCGCCAATCCGGCGGTGACCCTCGCGCGCGGCTTTACCACGACCTTCACCGGCATTGCGCTCAACAACGTGCCCGGCTTTATTGTTGCCGAGCTGGTCGGCGCCGCGATCGCCGCGCTGGTATCGATGGCGCTTTTTCCACAGGCTGGCGCGGCTTCGCTGCGTGCGCTGGCACCCGGCGAATAACCCACGCCGCAGCCGACGAATTGTCCGACGATTTGCTTCAGACCAGTTCGGCGGCAAGCCGCATCCGCGGCGCGCTGCTTCTGACTTGGAGCCGGACCGTCACCCTTGGCGCGGCTAAAAGCTGTCATGCTTCGAACGGCAAGCCGACATATTGCTCCGCCAGCGACGCCTGCGCGTGTTCCGACGCCTGCAGATAGTCGAACTGGTTAAGCCGCATTTGTTGCTCGAACGGCGACTCGTCGGGAAAGCGGTGCAAGAGCATCGTCAACCACCACGAGATGCGCGCGGCGCCCCAGACGCGGCGCAGCGCCATGTCGGAATAGCAATCGAGGTAATGGGTTCGCCCGGTGCGGCAGGCCTCATCGAGGGCGCGCGACAGATAAAACACATCCGACACCGCGAGATTGAGGCCCTTGGCGCCGGTCGGCGGCACGATATGGGCAGCATCGCCGGCGAGCAACAAGCGGCCGTAGCGCATCGGCTCGGCGACGAAGCTGCGCAGCGGCGCGATGGATTTTTCGATCGACGGCCCGGTGACGATGGCGTCAGCCATGTCCTTCGGACAGCGAGCCTTGAATTCGGCCCAGAACCGCCGGTCGGGCCAGTCGTCGAGCTTGGCATCGAGATCGCACTGAATGTAGTAGCGGCTCAGCATCGGACTGCGCATCGAGGCAAGCGCGAAGCCGCGATGATGCTGGCAATAGCACAGGTCGGGATAGGGCGGCGTTTCCGACATGATGCCGAGCCAGCCGAACGGGTAGCTCCTTTCATAGGTCTTCAGCACCGATGCCGGAATCGAAGACCGGCTGACGCCGTGAAAGCCGTCGCAACCGGCGACATAATCGCAGTCGACGCGATGAACCGCACCATCCTTCTCATAGGTCACATGCGGGCGCCCCGTCAGGTCGTGCAGCCGCACGTCGGCTGCCTGATCGACGATCGCGCCGCCAGCGGCATCGCGGGCCGCGTAGAGGTCTTCGGTAATCGCGGTCTGCCCGTAGGCCATCATCGCCTTGCCGGTGTACTTTCTGGTGTCGATGAAAAACCGCTTGCGCCCTTCCCAGGCGATCGCCGAGCCGTCGTGCGGATGGCCGTCGCGGTCCATGCGCGCGCCGAGTCCGACCTCGCGCAACAACGTCACTGTGCCGGCCTCGAGCACGCCGGCGCGGATGCGCTCCAGCACATGGCGGCGGCTCTGCCGTTCCAGCACCACACTGTCGATGTCGTTGCGATGGAGCATGTGCGACAGCAGCAGGCCGGCGGGACCGCCGCCGATGATCGCCACTTGCGTTCGCGTCGCTGTCGCCACAGTAAATGCAACTAAAAGCAGGTGTAGCGGCCACAAAAGGCCCAATTATAGAACTTGGCAAGTGCATTTTGCGGCGCGTCCAAAAATTGCTTCGCCGCAATGTAAAATATATAATTGCCGCAATGAATGACGTTCCCGCCAGTCTTGCGGCAGTGGCCGAATACAAGCATTCCTTTCGCCGGAATTGTCTTGCCTCGGAACGAACCTACCGGCTCGGCCCGGAGGGCCTGGAATGCCAGTACGGCAACAGCGCGCGCATTGTCCGTTATCGCGACATCGTGGAAATTCACCAGTACAAATCGAAGGTGTGGGGGGCACTCGCAGCGCACCTGTCGCGACGCTTCGACTATGTGCTGCATTGCCGCGACGGCAACCGGATCGCTCTCAATTCGACGCATCGTGCGGGCTTTCGCATTGTCGAAGACCGCTCCGCGAGCTGCAACGCGCTGATCGGCGAACTGAACAAGCGCGTCGCTGCGGCCAACCCGAGCGTCAAGGTCGTCAGCGAACTTCGCTGGTCGTACAAGCTCGATCTTGCCGCCGACCGCGCGCGCTACCGGCTCGGACTTCTGTTGTGGAAGCTCGTGCGCCGCACCGATCTCGATCGCGCCGCGCACTTCATCGGCTGGGCGATGCGCCGGATCGGACCGCTGCTGCGCGGCCATCGCACCGCGCGCGCCAACCTGATCGCCGCGTACCCGGAAAAGTCCGAAGCCGACATCGAGCGAATTCTCTGCGGCATGTGGGAGAATCTCGGCCGGCTTGCCGTCGAATACGTCAATCTCGACCGGCTGGTCGATGCAGCCAATCCCAATGGCGGCCGCATCGTGGTCGCGCCGGGCACGATGGACATCCTCGCCCGTATCCGCGACGACGGCAAACCTGCGGTTTTGTTCACCTCGCATCTGGCTAGCTATGAAGTCGGTGCCATCTGGGTGAAACACCACGGGCTTGATCTGGCGATTTTCTACAACCCGTCCAATTTCGGTCCGCTGTCGGAGCAACTCGCCGCGATGCAAAAAAACTCCATGGGTCGCCTCGTTCAATCCGGTCCGGATGCGGTCTGGAAAATCAGAGAGGCTCTCAAAAGCGGATTGCATCTCGCGCTGTTCGCCGATCAGCACTTTGCCGACGGCGTCGACGTGACGTTCTTCGGCCGTCCGTGCAAGGCCAATCCGATGCTGGCGCGTTTCGCCCAGCTGTTCGATTGCCCCGTGCATGCCTTTCGCACGATCCGCTTGCCGGGCAACCGAATTCAAGTCGAGTTCACCGACGAATTGCCCATGCCGCGCGGCGCCGACGGCAAGATCGACGTGAAGGCCGCAATGCAGATGGCGACCTCGCTCATCGAGGGGTGGATTCGCGAGCATCCCGAACAATGGCTGTGGCTGCAGCGGCGCTGGCGCTGACGGCGCGCGCGGGCCGACTTGCCTGACGCGCTGAATCGCAGCGCGGCGGAATGGTGGTTCCGCCGCGCCGCGAAGTGAATGCAATAAGAGGAGGCGATGGTTCGCCGAGCCGGTCTTCAGCCGGTCGGCGGCGCGATCTCGTCGAGACTTCTCTGCCGCGCCTCAGGACCCATTTGCGTCACCGACACGGCGGCAATGAGCAGAAGAACCGCGAGGCTCACGAACACCGCCGTGATCCCATATCCACTTTGCACCCACAAAATGGTTGGCAGGATGAAGGCGGTGGCAAGCCGCCCGATGCCCGCCGCCCAGCCGAACCCCGATGCCCGCGCGTTGGTGGGGAACACCTCGGAGGCGAAAATCTGCATCGAGTTGCCGGCCACCTGGACGAAGAACACCATGATGAAGCCGGCAATCAGCAGCGCGGTGCCGGTCCCGGACTTGACGAACACGATCGCCATCAGGCCCGCGGCGATGAAGGCGCAAACCGCGGTGATCTTGCGGCCGAATTTATCGAGCGAGTACATCATGAAGATGCTCGCGCACGGCACGGCGAAGTTCATGCCAAGCGTGTAGGTCAGCGACTTGGTGATGGTGAAGCCTTCTTTACTGAAGATGCCTGGGGTGGCCATCATCTTGGGCAGCCAAGCGGTAAGTCCCAGGGCGATGCCGAAGAACGCGGTGAAGCAGATCATGCCGGCGATGACGCGGACCGGAAACTGGTTGAAAACGACCCAGAACGGATCGCTCTTGGTGTTGCTAGCGGCGTCGGTCGACAGCGGCTGCGTCGGACCGGGAATTCCGAGCTTGCCGAGAACGTCGATCGCGTCCTTGCCGCGCCCGTGCGTCGCCAGATAACGCGGCAATTCCGGCAGCGTGAAGCGGAACACCCAGACGATCAGCGCGCCGATGCCGACGATGAGCCACAGGCCGCGCCACACCTGGTCGGGCAACGTCAACGTGCTGCCAAGCAGGAGCACAAGCGCTGTTCCAATCGGCCACACGCAGGCGCCGCCGATGAAATGGATGATCGCCAGGATGCGGCCGCGGATGCGCTTGGGCGAATATTCGCCCGCATAGGCGAAGCAGAGCGGCTGCTCGGCACCAAGTCCGATGCCGGCGATGAAGCGGCAGGCCACCAGCAACGTGACGCTTGGAGCCAGCGCGCCGAGGATGGTGAAGACACCGAACAGCAGAAGATTAAACTGGTAGATAAATCGTCGGCCAAAGCGGTCGGAGAATTCGCCCTGCCCGATGGTGCCGATGAATAGGCCCAAAATGGTGGCGCTGCCGATGGCTGCGAATTGCGCGTTCGTGGCAAAGGACTTGGTCAGGTACGGATTGAGCGAGCCGAGCACGGTGAAGTCGATGACATCGAAGAAATATCCAGCGGCGATGAGCCCGATGATCCGCCGGTGGAGCGGCGTTATTTTTGCGTCGTCCAGAGCCGCGTTGACGAAACCTTCGATGGTCTGTGCGCCGGCGCCCGCTGCCTGGGCCGTGACTGTGGCCATAACGTCCTCCCCTTGTTAGGCCCCGGCCGCTTGGTGCGGCTCTTGGTGCGAGCACTTTGGCGGGGCAAGGTCCCACTGTCAATGTAGGCCGCGAGGCTGCACGGTGGGTTTCGCTTCGCTCAACCCACCCTACATTTCACGCCCCCTCGAACTGCAAAATGTTGAGGCCGGCGTTGGAATCGGTGAGATACATGACGCCGTGGGCGTCGACGAAGCAGTCGCAGGATTGAATCACCCGGGGTCGGTTCGGTCGCGGATCGACCATGCGTTCGGGATCCCGCGGCACGAAATAGCCGACTTCGCGCGGCTGAAACGGATTGGCGATGTCGTAGGCGCGCACGCCGGCATTGTGCATCGTGGCAAAGATGAGGTTCGAACTGACGAAAGCGCCCGGCCGGTTCTCCCACAGATTATGGGGGCCGAAATTACCGCCTTTCTTGCAATAGTCGGCCTCGTCCGGAACCGGCAGCGTCGCGATGCTGATCGGATTGGCCGGCACGCGAACATCGAAGATCCAGACATAGCGCAGGCCGAGGCTGCAATCGGCGAAATTGGCTTCGTCGGCGACGACGAGGAGATCACGGTCGGGCAGCGGCAACGGCGAATGGGTGCCGCCGCCGAATGGCGGATCCCAGTTGCGGTGGCATACAAGCTTCGGCTTGGCCGGATCGGCGACATCGACGATGGCCATGCCGCCGTCGCGCCAGGCGCTGTAGGCGAGATTGCCGGCGACCAGCGCGTGATGCAGCGCATAGCGCCTGCCCTTCGGCCAAGTCGGCGTCTCGCCGCCGCCGGTCCACATGCCCGGGAGCCAGAATTTTCCCACAACCTGTGGCTTGGTCGGCTCCGCCATGTCGACGATCACCAGAATATGGTCGGAGAATTCCGGCAGGTGAACCGAGACATAGGCGTAGCGTCCGCCGACATACCAGATGCGGTGGGGGCCCAATCCGGCGAGCGGCAAGAAGGCGATTTCGCGCGGCGCTTCCGGCTTGGACAGATCGTAGACCCGCATGCCGGTGGTGAATTTCTGTCCGGCGAGCGCGTCGCCGGAAGCGCCGGTGAAATAGGCCTCGTGGCTGACCTGCATGGTCCAGACGCTCGGGCCGTTCACCGCCAGCAGGAGATCGTCGTAGAGTCTGCAAATGGTGCGCGCGCGTGTTCGGCGGACACGGCAGAAAGTTCACGGCGGCCGGATTTTTCACGTCGCGCACGTCGACGACCGTAATGCCGTTGGAAAAGCCGTGGCCGATATAGGCGTAGCCGCGGTTGACCATGACCTGCACGCCGTCGCCGCGGCCGCCCTGGTCGCTGTGGCTGACAAACTTGATGTTGCGCGAAGCGACGGCGTTCATGTCGATCCTCTATTCGTCATTCCGGGGCGCGTTTGAAAGCGCGAGCCCGGAATCCATAATCACGGATAGTGACGTTCTTGAAGGCCTGAGTCATTATCCGTCCGAAGGTGGGTAAGGATTCCGGGTTCCTCGCGGAGCCCGTCATCGGGCCGGCCGCTTCGGGCCGGACCCGTTGGCTCGGCCCCGGAATGACGGCATCCAAGGAAACAACCATGGCCAACGTAGAGCACGGCATCATCGCGGTCGACAAGATGGGCGCGAAGGTGCTGTTCCTCAATCCCGTCACCTACCAGACCGAAATCGTCATCGACGGCTTTCCCAAGACCGTGCACGAGCTCCTGATCGTGCCGGAAACCGGCATGGCCTACGTGCCGATCTTCGGCGACGGCATCCACGGCCGCAATCCAAATCCGCAGCATTTGCTTTGCGTGTTCGATCTGCACAAACGCGCGCACGCCGCCACCATCGATCTTTACCCCTACATCGCGCCGCATACGCTCAAACTCGGTCCCGACGGCTTCATCTACATCACGTGCGAAAACAGCGCGGTCGTCGCGATCGTCGACAGGGCGAGCAACAAGGTGGTCGGCGCCATCAATTCCGGTTCCACCAACGGTCATCGCCTGATCATCGCGCCGGATGGGCAACGCCTCTACACGGAGAACGAGGAAGACGGCACGGTCTCCGTGATCGACCTGCCCAAGCGCAAGTTGCTCGGCAAGATCGCAACGCCGCGGCCGCTTGCGGGCATCGCCATCTCCGCGGACGGCCGCACTGTCGTCGCGGTCGACGACGCCCTGCCGACACTGTTCCTGATCGACGCCGAGGCCGGCAAGGTGCGCAACGAAATCGTGCTCAAGGACGTGCCGAAAGCGGCGCAGATCGCACGCTACGCGCCGGACAATTCGCTGCTTGCGGTCACCAGCCTCAACAGCGGCACCGTGAGCCTGATCGATCCGTCGTTTGCCGAGCAGACCGCGATCGAGGTCGGCAGCCAGCCGATGGACATGGCGTTCCACGGCGACGAACTCTTCGTCGCCTGCCAGGGCGACGGCTCGATCCACATCATCGACATCCCCGATCGCCGCCACAAGCAAAGCTTCCAGGCCGGCACGGGCTGCGAAGTCGATCGGATTTTTCTAGTCCCGGGGCGGGTTCACGCCGTGGCTTCAGAGCGGGATGACGACGCCGTTGGGGCGCATCCGGTTTCCCCAGCGAAGAGTTGGGCGAGCACCGCTTGAATCGATCTAAGGTCATCATGCTTTCGCACGCCGCTGTGGCTTGAACCTGGCCAAATACCTGGCGACGGCCTGCGCAACGGCGTCGGCATAAAAGTCTTCCGGCATGCACTGGCGCGCGGCGCGTTCCGGCGCGCCGATGTTGTTGGGCGTCCCGAACAGAAGGATGTCCTGCCGCAGCCGCCATCGTGTGTCGCGCGGCACGATGCCGATCGCGCGCGCCAGACAGGCGTTCTGATCGCCGCAACAGCCGCGCTCGCGGCGGCAGCGTTTGTGCGTGCAGGTGCGCCACAACCCGAAGGCGTCGCAATAGCGGCGCTGCAGCAGCGCCTTTTCGGCCTTAAACCGCGCGGCGAATTGCCGGCCGGTGAGGATGCGTCTGCGCGGGCGTAAGCGCATGGGCGTTCCTTTCATCCAGTCCCGCGATAGCGGGGAGCGGGACCGCGCGAAGCGCGGTGGCAGGGGCGCGGGCGGCAAGGCCGGAAACAAAGGTTCGGCGTGTGCCGAGATTGTCTTGCGACGGCAACGCAACGTCGGGTCAGAGACCCCCTCCACCACCCTTCGCTCGCGTCGCGAGCTACGGGCGGTTCCCCTCCCCCGCTTTCGCGGGGGCGGAAATAAGAAGCCGTTCCCGCGGCGCGATCTTTTGAATCGCGGGCTGCGGGTTGGGCGCGACCTGCCCCGTTTCCCACCGATCGGGGTTTTGTTTGCTCCCTTCGCCCAGTGCAGCAAAAGGAAGAAGAAAAAGGAGGCAGAACGCCGGCAAACGCTTTCCTATGCCGCACCTGCAGGGTGCGGCGCCGCACCTGCAGGGTGCGGCTCTGCCCCCACCCTTACCCTCCCCCCGCTTGCGGGGGAGGGAATGGGAGGGGGCAGCACGTCTACCGGCGTTCCGCCGCGGCTCTCGCCAAGGGGACTTCTGGTCGCCCAAGGCTCAGTCTCAGGCCATGCTTCCTGGGACACGGCGGGAGCTTCGGTCCGCTACGGCCGCCCCAACCGGGGGGCGGAGACCTCGCGCGTCTCCACGGGCGTTACCCGCGCCCGCCGGTCCCAGTCCAGTGAGCACCTCACGCGCCGGTCGTAGTGCCGGCAGGATGATGCCCGAGCCGCCCGGAAGCGGGTGGTAAGCCCGCCCGCGGGCACCGCACTCGCTCCGCTTTCGGATTACCCTCGGCCGAAGGCGTCCTTTGGTGAGCGAGATTCGATGGCGACATGTAACCATAACGGAGACGTATTGTCAACGGAAATGTTCCGGAATGGATCTCGATCCAGGTGCGATGGATCCTCCAAATTTGAGAGTTCTTGGCGATGCGTGCTGAGCGTTCAGCGCCAGGTGAAGTCCGAAGCTGGCGATCGCCGACGTGCCGGCGCACGTGCGAAATCCGCCGGTTGTGACCCGACTCGTCACTTCCACACTGCAAATTGACGCGTTGCGAAAGGCTCATTATGGCGGGTCGCACGCCGGTTGAGCTACAGTGCCGCGACCCAGCTTGCCGCCTGCTGTTCCTCAACTGTGCGACTTCCGCGTCGACCGCAATGGAGGACGGGCGTGGCTGACCCCGAGCAAATCAATGCCGACCAGCTAGCCTTCTGGAATGGGCAGGGTGGCCACACCTGGGTGGCGCGACAGAAGCACACCGACATCACCTTGGCGCCGATGACGGAGGCGTTGCTCGCCTTCGCCGCGCCGCAGCCCGGCGAGCAAGTGCTGGATATCGGCTGCGGGTGCGGGGCGACGACGCTGGAGTTTGCGCGCGCCGTCGGTCCCGCTGGCCGCGTAGCGGCGCTGGACATCTCCGGGCCGATGCTGGCTGAGGGGAAGGCACGCGCGGAGGCCGCCGGCATAGCCAATATCGATTGGCAGCAGGCCGACGCCGCGACGATTTCGCTGTCCGGATACGATTTGCTGACATCAGCTTTCGGCCTGATGTTCTTCGGCGATCCGGTGGCGGCCTTCGCTCACATGCGCAGCGCCGCCAACCCTGGCGCGAGAATGGTATTCGTGTGCTGGCGGCAGCTTGACGAAAACCCGTGGATGCAGGTGCCGATGAACGCCGCCGCTCGCCACCTGCCCCCGCGTCCGAAACCGGTCCCGAACGCCCCCGGAATGTTCGCCTTAGCCGAACCGCAGCGCATATCCGAAGTTCTCAGCGAAGCCGGATGGGCTCCGCCGCGGCTCGATAAGCTCGACCTCGATCTGGACATCGCTGCCGGCCGCGGACTGGAAGAGGCTGTGGTTCAGTCGACCCAGATCGGCGCCGTTAACAGCTGGCTGCGCAACCAGCCTGCGGAGGTCTTCTCAGCCGCCATTGCGTCCGTCCGCGAGGCGCTGGCGGCGCATCGGGATGGCGCGAGCGTGCGTCTGCCTGGCGCGATGTGGCTGGTCCGCAGCGCGCCCGCCTGAGCGCGCGCCGCCCCTAACCAACTTTGTTCCGGTGCATGACTGAACTTGCGGCCGTCTCAGCCGCGAAGTCCCGTCCGCCTTCGTGTCGCTCCTGGAGGTATAGCTACCGCGCCAGTCAGTGCCTGATGCGGCCGTTGATGACCCGGAGCGTCAATTTACACCCAATTCTGGATGCAGTGCGGCACGGAAAGTTTGCGGTTTGGCGGAGGTCGGTCCCGCGCGGGACTGTCACACGCGCTGCACGTTATGCTTGCGGATTAGTCATAAAGGTGCGATTTTTACGAGTGGTCCAGGTGGGGCGCACGGGCAAATATGGGAGGTGCACAATGCCTGCCGTTGCAAATCACTCATCTTTTGACGTGCACGGATTTCTCACCCGACAAAAGGCAGGATGTGTCGAATTGAAATACCGATCAAACCAGCTTCTATACTCGCAGGATACTCCGGCAGACTCTGTTTTCTACATTCATAAGGGCAGAGTGAGGGTCATCGTCATCTCTGAGCGCGGGAAGGAAGCCGTAGTTGCAATCCGGGGGCCGGATGAATTTTGCGGCGAGGGAGCCGTTACCGGAAAGCCGCTTCGATTGTCCTCAGTCATCGCGCTGACAGCATGCGAGGCCGTGCGGATAGAGGTAAAGACTTTGACGAGCCTTCTTCATAATGCACCGCAGTTTGCGGATTATTTTCTGTTTCATCTTTTGACTCGAACCGCGCGAGTCGAGGCGGACTTGGTCGATCAATTGTTCAATTCGAGCGAGATGCGTCTTGCGAGAGCGCTCTTGCTTTTGGCCAATTACGGCAATGATGCTAGTCCGGAGCCACTAAGCTTAAAAGTGAATCAGGAAATACTTGCCGACTTGATCGGAACAACGCGGTCTCGCGTAAACTTATTCATGAATAAGTTTCGAAGGTTGGGATTGATCGAATACAATGGCCACCTTAGAATTCACAAGGCTCTACTGAACTTCGTCCTGCATGAAAAGCCACATATCGAACCTAAAATTGCGCGAAGAAGCCACTGAGTGAAGAACTGCTCCCAGCCGCAGTCGATGAATAGTGACCGCTCGGGGAGGCGTAAGCCGCGAGAGCAATCACACTTCAACCGCCCGAAAATTGGAAAGTTGGCGGACGGCTACTCCGGGACACGCGCAAACAACCGTTTCCGATCAAGTTGAGCCGGCGACCCGCCCTGCATCGAGTTGACCGTGACCGTTCAATTGTCCTACATAAAAGTGTCTGAATATATACATCCGGAGAGCACACGACAGGTTGGCGTTGACCCGCTCACTATCGACCTCCTCGATAAGATTGGAGAGCGTTGAGTGGGCGTCCTGCGCGATTTCCTTCAGGCCCATCCAAAAACAATCCTCCAGACTGACGCTTGTTTTATGACCGGCTATTACGATTGAACGTTTGGTCACTACGGACGGCATGGCAGTCTCCTTTCGCCCGACGTGCTTCGGTGCGAGGCCAAGGGATAGTCAGACAGTCACTGTCGATCGGTTGATGCGCCAGCCGCAGTGTGCAAGCGAATCAACATTGAAATACTGCGCTCCGTTACCGGCAGTTGTCTGTGCAGAATCGGACACCCGTCCTATAGCGCAATACCGTAGCCCCTTAAGAATTGTTCGATTCGATTCACGCGCGAGGGCGTGCGCCCGATGGCACGACATGAGAAATGTCGCAGAACTTTGTTGCAGAGCCAAGTGACGCAACTAGCCCCAAGCGTCGCTTGCTGCGGTGCACCGGCATGTCGGAGATCAGGGGTACTGCGACCATTTCATCATTGCGGTCACGTCGGGCACGTTCAGCTCACCCTGCATCAGGAGCGCAGAGGCCCTCACCCATTCTTGTTGTTGAAGCGCCGAGCGGCCCCTCGGGTCAAGCCCGAGGGCAGGCCCTCTCCCGCGAGGGGAGCGGGCGCGAGAAGGCGCGCCGCGCCAGCTCGCGACGCTGCGCAGCGCGCGGCGCGGCGTCAGCGGGAACTGGACCGGGACTCCGCCTCAAGCAATTGCCGGATAGGCACTTGTCGCGGGCATCTCCGTCTTAAAGCGCATGCAACATCAAAGACGTGGATGGCCGGGACAAGCCCGGCCATGACGACGCGGAATCGGTGTCAATGATCTGTGAAGTCCATCACAGCACCGCAAAGTCGATCGGCTTGTGCCGGTCGAGCGTGCGGCGCACCGGCGGCAGCGGATATTTCAGTCCAGTCGCGCAGTTGAACAGCACGGCCTGTTCGCTGCGCGAGACGCGGCCGTCGGCGAGGCTTTGTTTGTAGGCCGCATAGGTGGCGGCACCTTCCGGGCACAGCAGAAAACCCTCCTCGCGCGCGGCTTCCTCGAGTGCGGCCGCGATCGCCTCATCCGACACCGCGATGGCGAAGCCGCCGCTGTCGCGCACCGCGCGCAGGATCAGAAAATCGCCGATCGCCTGCGGCACGCGGATGCCCGAGGCGATGGTGTGCGCATCCTCCCAGCGCCGCGCGTGCTCGACGCCCTCGTCGTAGGCGCGCACCATCGGCGCGCAGCCCGCAGCCTGGACCGCCACCATGCGCGGCCGTTTGTTGCCGAGAAAGCCGATCGCCTCGAGCTCGGCGAACGCCTTCCACATGCCGATGAGGCCGGTACCGCCGCCGGTCGGATAGAAGATGATGTCGGGCACGGTCCAGCCGAGCTGTTCGGCAAGCTCCAGCCCCATCGTCTTCTTGCCTTCGATCCGGTACGGCTCCTTGAGCGTCGAGACATCGAACCAGCCGACCTTGGCCTTGCCGTCGGCGACGATTTTTCCGCAATCGTCGATCAGACCGTTGACGCGGTACACGTCGGCGCCCTGCACCGCGATTTCGCTCAAGTTGACCTCGGGCGTATCTTCGGGACAGAAGATCGTGGTCTTGATGCCGGCGCGGCTGGCGTAAGCCGCAAGCGCCGAGCCGGCATTGCCGTTGGTCGGCATCGCCATGTGCTTGATGCCGAACGCTGTGGCCATCGACACCGCCATCACCAGCCCACGCGCCTTGAACGAGCCGGTCGGCAGCCGGCCTTCGTCCTTGACCAGAAGCTCGCCGCCGCCGAGTTTTTTCGAAAGCTTCGGCAGCGGGAGAAGCGGCGTCATCGCCTCGCCGAGGCTGACGATGTTTTCGACGCGGCGCACCGGCAGCAATTCGCGATAGCGCCAGAGATCCGGCGGGCGTTGCGCCAGCGCCTGCTTGCTCAGCGCCTTCTTCACACCGGGAAGGTCGTAGCGCACCAACAACGGCTTGCCGGCGCGCGACAGATTGTGCACCTCGTCGGCGGCATGGCGCTCGCCGGTTTCGGCGCATTCGAGGTGGCTGACGAAGGTCGGCCGTTCGGCGGTCAGGTTTTCGTTGTAGCGCACGCGAGTTCTCCGCGTTGGGGGCAATGCGAGATAGCCGATTTTACGCGTGCAAGCGAAGTCGCGTTGGTGCGGCAGACCGACATTTCCGGCTCCGCGATCGACCGAACCGTAGGGGGCGTCCCTTGTGGGCGCCCGCAGTCCCATGCGTCAGGGCGGCCACAAGGGCCGCCCCGACGTATTCATGATGCTCGGAGGGATGCGCGACGCGCCGGCCGGGTGCTGCCCAATCACAATCCCAGATACGCCTTGCGGATCTCCGGCATGGCGGCGAGCTTGGCCGGCTCGCCTTCGGTGAATAGGCGGCCTTCGGCGATGACGTAGGCGTAGTCGCTGACCGCCAGCGCCAGATGAACGTTCTGCTCGACCAGCAGAATCGTCAGTCCCGCTTCCTTGAGCTGCTTCAATGTCGTGAACAGCTGATAGGTGATGACGGGCGCGAGGCCGAGCGAGAGTTCGTCGATGATCAGAATGGCGGGATCGCACATCAGGCCGCGGGCGAGCGCCAGCATCTGCTGCTCGCCGCCGGACAGCGTGCCGGCGATCTGGCGCTGCCGCTCTTCGAGCCGGGGAAACAACGCGAAGATTTCGGCGCGGCGGTCGGCGTGGCTCTTGCTGCCGCGCTTGGAGAAGGCTCCGAGTTCAAGATTTTCAGCGACGCTCATCGAGGAAAACAATTGTCGCCCCTCCGGCACCAGCGCGAGCCCGCGCGCCGCCTTGACGTGGGTCGCTACGTGCGTCACGTCCTCGCCGTCGAACATCACCTTGCCGCGCCAGGGCGCGATCGAGCCGGCGAGCGCGCGCAAGGTCGTGGTCTTGCCGGCGCCGTTGGCGCCGACGATGGCGGTGAACTGGCCGCGCCGGGCTTTGAGCGAAATGCCCCACAGCACCTGCACCTCGCCGTAACCGGCTTCGAGCGCTTCGGCTTCCAGCAGCGCATCAGCCATGTTCTGTCACCAAACTCTGGCCGGCGCTCCCCTGCAATGCGGCGGCAAGCTTGGGATCGCCGAGATAGGCCTCGATCACCTGCGGGTGTTGCGACACTTCGGCCGGCAGCCCCTCGGCGAGTTTCTGGCCGAAATTGAGCACGACGATGCGGTCCGACAGGCTCATGATCGCCTGCATCAGATGCTCGATCATAAGGATGGTGACGCCCCGGGCTCGGATGCTTTTGATGACGCCGATCATGTGCTCGATCTCGGTCGGATTGAGCCCGGCCAGCACTTCGTCGAGCAGCAACAGCCTGGGCTGCGCGGACAGCGCGCGGGCAAGCTCCAGCCGCTTCTTACCGGCGATGGTCAGGTGGACCGCAAGCGTCGCGATGCGATCCTCCAGGCCGGTGACCGCGATGGCGTTACGGGCGGTCTCGTGCGCGCGCCCGAGCGGCAGGTTCTCGCGGCCGAAACAGGCGCCGACCGTGCAGTTGTCCAGCACTGTCATGTTGGTGAGCGGCTGCACGATCTGGTGCGTGCGGGCGAGACCATGGCGGGCGATCTCGTACGGCTTCCGTCCGGTGATATCCTTGCCCTCGAACACAATGCGCCCGCTGTCGGGCGCGAACACGCCGTTGATCAGGTTGAACAAGGTCGACTTGCCGGCGCCGTTCGGGCCGATGAGGCCGAGGATCTCGCCCTCGCGCACGGTGAAGCTCAAATCCTTCACCGCTTGAAGGCCGCCGAAGCGCTTGTTGACCCTGTTGAGCTCGAGCAGCGCCGTCATTCGAGCACCTTCTGGGTGCGCGGAAAGTGGCGGTAGATAAAACCCATCAGCCCGCCGGGAAAGAACAGCACGATGAGCAGCAGCAGCGCGCCGGCGATCACCATCTGGAAATTCGAAAAAGTCACCGAGGTAGAAGATAGCCGCGCAGCTCCTCGTACAGATAGGCGCCGAGCGCCACGCCGGTGACGGTGCCTTGCCCGCCCAGCATGGCGATGACGATCGCCTCGGTCGACAGATTGAGGTCGAAGGCGTCGGAGGGCTGGATGAATGCGCTCTTGAAGAAATAAACCCCGCCGGCAATCGCCGGCAGAAAGGCCGAGGCGCTATAGACCAGCGCCTTGTAGAGCGGCGTCGGCACGCCGAGGATCGCCGCGGCATCCTCGTTCTGGCCGATGGCGAGCAAGCCGAGACCGAACTTCGAGGTCTTGATGCCATAGCTCAGATAGAGCGATGCCCCCATCACCGCGACCATCATGAAATAGAGTACCCACAGCGCGCGTCCAGGCCCGCCCAGCGGCACGAAGATCGAACTCGACAGATAGATGCCCGACGAGCCGCCCCAGGGCGTGAAATTCTGGGCGAAGGCCTGCACCCCCTCGACAATGCCGATGGTCGCGAGTGCAAAGAACGCGCCGCGCAGACGCAGAATGCCGAGCCCGAAAACCAGCGCCAGGATGCTGACGCCGATTCCGGCCGCCAGCAGGCTCGGGACCAGCGGCCACTGATGCGCATTCACCAGCCAGACGCAGATATAGCCGCCCAGCCCGAAGAACACGATGCTGCCGAAATTGATATAGCCGGCATAGCCGAGCATGAGATTGAGATTGCTCGCCAGCGTGATGTAGAGCGCGGCGAGCAGCAGGCTTTCGCGCAGCTCCACGTCTTGTTTGAAATAGACGGCAAAGGGAAATGAAAAACCGATGAAAGGCGCAACCGCGAACAGCGCGATGACGGCCGCGATGATCCAGAAGAACGGACGGCGCAGCAGGCGCAAAAGGCCCATCAGAGTCCTCCGCGACGCGCGAACAGGCCGTTGGGGAACGCGATCAGCACCAGCACGAACAGCACGAATTCGATGACCAGCGTCCAGCTCACCGGCACGAACGGCGCCACCGCGCCCTCAAGCAGCCCAAGCAGCATGCCGCCCAGCAGGGCGCCGACCGGATTGCCGAACCCGCCGAGCACCGTAACCACGAAGCCCTTGAGCTGATAGCCGTCGCCCGAAAGGATGGTGAAGGGGAACAGCGTGCCGATCAGCATGCCCGATACGCCGGCGAGCGCGACGCCGCAGCCGACGGTCAGCGCCAGCACGCGGGTGGTCGGAATGCCGACAAGCTCGGCGGCTTCGCGATTGTTGGCCACCGCGCGGACGGCTTTGCCCAAACGGGTATTGTGGAGAAACAGGTAAAGCCCGGCGGCAATCAAGGCGGCCAGCAGGGCGGCGACGATGTGGGCGCCCGGAAAGGTGTAACGGCCGATGCTGATGCCGGGTACCGAAACTTCGACGTTGAACAGGTCGGTGCCCCAGACCGCGGTGCCAAGCCCGATCAACACCAGATTGACGGAAAACGTCGACAACAGGCTCATCAGCGGCGGCTGGCCGACCATGCGATGGACCGCGATCCAGTAGAGCGCAATGCCGACGAAGAAGCCGCCGATCAGGACCGGCAGCATCGTCGCGTAGACCGGCACGCCGAGCGCATGCACCAACAATGACAGCGCGAACATGCCGGCGACCATCATGGCGCCATGGGTGAGGTTGATGACGTCCATGACGCCCCAAATCAGCGTCAGTCCCATGGCGGCGAGCCCGTAGACCAGCCCCACCAGCACGCCGTCGATGATCGAAGCGATGATGCCGAGCATGCTGCACGCAATATTGGGCCCGGCGGCACCGCCGCCGGGCCCGGGTGATCAGATTTTCCGTTTGAACATGATCCTGTCTGGAAGGATCACCCTCAGTTGCCGGCGGCTATCGGGTAGAGCAGGTTGGCTGATTGCGCGTCGGTCGGCCATACCACCTGGCGGCCCAGCTTGCCGTTGATCATCTGCCACTGCGCCAACACCATCGCGTGCGCCTCCTGCAGGCCATGATGTCCGGGGTCGGTGAAGAATTTGACGTGGCCGAAGAAGGTGGTGACATCGGTTGCGTTGAGCGCGGCCGTCACCTTGTCCGGATCGAGCGAGCCGGCCGTCTCGATGGCATGCTGGAGAATCGTGCCCGAGGTGTAGCCCGAAGCCGCATGATAATCCGGATTGACGTTGTACTTGGCCTTGAAGGCCTTGACGAATTCCGCCGTGGTGGGCCCGAATTGCGGCTTGTAGTTGACCTGGACTTCCCATTGCGACGGCACACTCACGCCCAAAGCCCCGGCTCCCAAAGTGGCAAACTTGTCGTCGGCCGGCGCCACCAGGATCGCCATGAATTTCACGTTCGCCTTCTGCTCGTGCATCTGGCGAGCGAGCGTAGCGCCATCCGCATAATGGCCGCCGCCCATGAACGCGTCGGCGTTCGAGGAGATGATCTTGTTGACGATCGGGCCAAAATCGGTGGTGTGCGGATCATAGGACTCGTTGAGCACGACATCGAGGCCCGCCGCCTTGGCCTGCTGGTAGGCCGCGGCCAGCACGGTCTTCGAGAACGGGTCGTCGGAATAGACCATGGCCACCTTGGCGTGCGGATCCTTCGACTTCAGCGCATCAATCGCGCCGGACAGATAATGGCCGGCCGAGGTGATGACCATGAACAGGTGCTTGTTGCCCTGCTCGAACGGCTTTTCCTCGGCGCCGCCGGAGTCGATCATGATCGTGCCGTACTGCTCGGAAATCACCGCAGCCGGCGCGACCAGGCCGGACGAGTACGGGCTGAACAGGAAGGTCGCCTTGTCCTGATTGATCAAGCGCGTGTAGAGCTGCTGCACGCGGCCGCCGACCGACTGGTCGTCGTAACTGATGAACTTCACCTGGTATTTCTTGCCACCGACGTTGATGCCGCCCGCGGCATTGACCTCGTCGCGCCAGAAATCGTAGCCGTGTTCCTGGCCCGTCGAATCGACGTTGAGAGGCCCGGTCCGCGACGCGGTGAAGCCGACGGTGATGGTGTTGTCTTGAGCAAAGGCCGGCGTAGCGACAATCGCTGCGGCGGCAGCAAGCAAGTAGAGCCGTTTCATGATTTCCTCCCTGTTCGCCCCTCGGCTTTCATCGCAGCGTGAGGGCTCGTCACCTGCCGGGCCTTGCCGTCCGCACGCGCCACTGTGGCCCCTCGACCATGGCCGTCAAGCCCAGCCGTTACAACCGCAATGCCTCGCGCAGCCATCTCGGCGCTGCCCGATCAAAAACAAACATCGCACAAACCGAAAGCGAAATCCATCGTATCTCGGCCGCCAATGCGAGCCGGATCCGGGTCGATCCGATTAGCCGAGCCCATTGCCCGGCGCCCGCCCGCCGCTGTGCGTGCGTCAATCCGCCGCCGCTGCGGCGACCTCTTCGGGCGGCGAATGCTCGTTTTGCGCGCGCTGCCGCACGGGCTTCCTCGCCTGCGTCAAACTGTAGGCGCTGTTGACCAGCACGATATGGGAGAACGCCTGCGGGAAGTTGCCGACCAGCGCGGCGAAGCATGCTTCTGCACATTTTGCACGGACTGGCGTTGCCGTCGCGCTCCCGCCGGCAACAGCACCGCTATCGGTGCGGACCGGGTGGAGCGCAACCGCGGCCGCCATGATTGCGGCCGGTGACGGGATGGAACTTTCTCGCGCCGAATAGCGTTACCTAGCGCGTGTGCTGTTCGGAGTGCCAGATGATGCGCGGAATCGGCACTTGGCTCTTCGTTGTCGCGGTCGTCGCCGCCGTTATTTCGCCGACGCCGAGCGCGGCGCTCGGATTGCGCATCGGTCCTTTCCATTTCGGCCTGCCGTTTTTCCCGCCGCCGCAGCGCTTTTCAGTTCCCCGCCACCGAATCGCACTCCGGGCGCCCATTCGCGAGGAAGGCCGCGCCCCGGACGAGGCGAACCTTGGCCCGGTCGCGCCGACGCAAAGTGGCGACCTCGCCCCGCTTTATCCGAGTCTCGCCTTACCAGACCTCTACAACGATATTTTCTGGCCACAGCTCTCGGCGCGCTGGCCGTTCACCTATGACGCAATTTTCAGCAGCGCCTTTGCCAAATCATTCCCGGGGCCGCAGACGGGCTGCCGGCAGGACAATCAGACCGCTGCAACGATCGAGCGAATTGGGCGCGAAATCGGAGTGAAGCCGGCACAGAAGGCAGCGTTGCAGAAACTCGGCGGAGCGCTCGCTGCGGCATCGGGCGCTCTCGCCAAAGCATGTCCGAAAACGATTCCCCCGGACCCCGTGGCTCGCTTACAGCTCGTGCAATCCCAGATCGAAGTCTTGACGTTCGCGATCGATCTCGTTCGCCCGCCGCTGCAGCAATTCGAGCAATCGCTCGATCCCCGCCAACGGACGCGCTTTGCGGAAGCGCCCACCGCTTCCGATGATGCCGCCGCGTGCGGTTCCGCGCCGACCTCGATCGACTGGTCGGTCCACGAAATCGACCGATCGGTGCAGCCGAACGATGCGCAGCGCAGCACGCTCGCCCAGTTGCGCAAGACGCTCGGCGCGGCCGTCGGCGATCTCGATACGCAGTGTCCGAAATCGCTGCCGGCAGATCCGCTGGCGCGGGTCGAAGCGATCGAGGCGCGGCTCGATGCCAGCTGGCGCGTCGGATTGGCGATGCAAGTAGCGCTCGCGGCGTTCGAGAGCCGGCTCGACAATCAGCAACGAAACCGCTTGGCCGCCATCGATCCGGCAGACGCGCGATAGTCGCAGCAAGAAGCAATAGTGCCGCGCGGGGCCGCCTGCCGGTTCGGAGCTACATCTTCTGCGCCGACTTGCCCGGCGGCTGCGGCGAATTTCCGCCGGGCGCGGCGTCTGTCTTGGCTCGTATCGAACGAATGTCGTCGCGGCCGGCGTCCCGGGCCGCGCGTTGCAGGCTGCGGCGGATGTCGTCGCGCTTTTGGTGGATCGAGGCGATCACCGGGCCGACCGGCAAGCCTAATCCGACCAGTGCGGCTTCCGACAATTGCAGACTGGCCTCGATCGTTTCCGGCACCGCATCGGTGGCGCCGAGGCTGTACAGGTGGCTGGCGTGATCGGCGTCGCGCGCGCGCGAAACGATGAGAATGTCGGGGCGCATCGCGCGCACGTGCCGGACCACCTCGTCGATGACCTCCCCGGTATGAATGGTGATGATGACGCCCGTTGCCTTCGCCAGCCCGCACGCATCGAGAAAGCTCGGATCGGCCGCATCACCGTAATAGACGTCGTGCCCGTTGCGCCGGTCGCGCGCCACGGCGAGGGCGTCGGAATCGGCGGCGATATAAGGGATGCCGTGCTCCTTCAGTAGCGCGCCAACGACCTTGCCGACGCGACCGTAGCCGACGACGATCGCATGGTTCTGCGCCGCGGAGGGCCGCACGGTGAGTTCGGCCGCGACAGTTCCGCTCGAGCGCAGTCGCGACGCAACGCGCCGGCCCAGCAACGACAAAAGCGGCGTCAGCGCCATGGTCGCCGAGGTCACCGCAAGCACGAGGCTCGCGACCGGCGCGCCGATCACGCCGGCAGCAGCCGCGATCCCGACAGCGACGAAGGCGAATTCGCCTCCAGGCCCGAGCAGCAAACCGGTCTCGATCGCAACCGGCCACGACAGGCGAAACAGCCGGCCGAGCCCGATCAGGATGGACGACTTGACCCCGATCAGGATCGCAACCGCGCCGAACAACAGGCCCGGCTCACGCACCAGTTCGCGGAAGTCGATCTCCATGCCGACTGTGAAGAAGAAAATACCCAGCAGCAGCGCCTTGAACGGCTCGACGGCCGCCTCGATCGCCTTGCGATATTCGGTCTCGGCGAGCAGCAGGCCGGCGACGAAGGCACCGAGCGCCATCGACATGCCGGCCTGGTTGGCGACGACGCCGGCGGCAAGGATCACAAACAGCACCAGGGCGATGAACAGGTCCCTCGACCGCGTCGTCGATACCAGCCGGAACAGCGGGCGCAGCAATATGCGGCCGAAACCGACGATCACGACGAGCGCGATCGCGGCCTGCAGCAGGGCGGCGCCAAGGCTTGTCAGCACCAAGCCGTGCGGGCCCGCCGCGACGATGGAGACGAACATCAGGATCGGCACCACCGCGAGGTCTTGCGCCAGCAGCACGGAAAAGCTCATCCGCCCGACGCTCGTCGTCAGCCGTTCCTGCTTGGACAGCAGCTCAAGCACGATTGCCGTCGAGGACAGCGACAGGCACGTGCCTAGAATCAGCGCCTGCGCCGGCCGCTGACCGGCCATCGCCGCCATGCCGGCAATCAACGCAGCGGTCAGAAGCACCTGCAGCCCGCCGAGGCCGAACACATAACGGCGCATCGTCAGCAGGCGCCGGAACGACAGTTCAAGCCCGATCAGAAACAACAGGAAGACGACGCCGAGTTCGGCAATGCCGGCGACGTTCTCCGCGCTGCCGACGGTGAACCAGTAAAGCAGCGGCACCGAACGGATGAACGAGCCAAGCCCGAGCGGGCCGAGAATGGCGCCAGCGCCGAGATAGCCAAGCGTCGGGTTCAGTCCGAGGCGGCTGAGCAACGGCACCAGGAGCCCGGCGGTGCCGAGCACGACAAGTGCGTCGCTATAGGCGGCGATGTTGATGGTCGGGGCCAAGAGAATCTCCGCGTCGTTGCAAAGATACGCCGGCTTGGTCCGGCTTGGTACGGCTGCGCGCCGAGGTCTGCTCAATCGGCGGCGTGCACGCCGACCAAGGCGGGGACGATAAAGGCGGACATTGTCGGCGAATTTCCAACCCAGTAAGAACCACTCAGTCAGCCAGACCTGGAGCAAAACGCAGCCATGACCGACATGACCATTACGGCCATCCGCACCACTGTGCTGCGCGTGCCGTGGCCCGACACGCCCTGGCTCAAGGGCCATCGGTTCGGCGATGCGCGCAACTTTGTCGTGCTCGAAGTCGAGACCAGAGGCGGCATCGTCGGCATGGGCTATCTGTTCCTGTTCCGGCCCGGCGCGCGAACCATCGCGGCCTGCCTGGAAGAAGCCATCATTCCGCACGTTATCGGCAAGGACGCAAGCGCGGTCGAAGCGATCTGGCAGGATTTGTGGCGCGCGACTATGACGTATGGGCGCGGCGGCATCGTCACCATGGCGATGTCGGCGCTTGACATTGCGCTGTGGGACGCACTCGGCAAGCGCGCCGGCCTGCCGCTGCACCGGCTGTGGGGACACTATCGCAGTGAAATGCCGGCCTATGGCTCCGGCTGCTTCCGCGGCTCAGGCGGCGACGGCATGATTGCCAAGGCGCTGAACTACAAGCAGCGCGGCTACAAGGCGATCAAGATGCAGGTCGCCCATGTCGGCAGCCTCGCCGCCGACCTCGACAATGTGCGGCGCATGCGCGAGGCGCTCGGGCCCGACATCGCCATCATGATCGACGTCAACATGGGCTGGACCGCCGACATCGCCATTCAGATGGGCCGCAAGTTCCAGGACTACGAGGTCTACTGGTTGGAGGAGCCGGTCGTGGCGGACGATTTCGCCGGCTATTTGCGCATCGCCGAGGCGCTCGATCTGCGCATCGTCGGCGGCGAGACGCATTTCACCCGCTTCGATCTGAAACCCTTCTTTGAAAATCCACGGCTGCCGATTCTGCAGCCCGATCCGATGCGCGGCGGCCTGACCGAATTGCGCAAGATCGCTGCCGTGGCCGACACCTGGAACATGACGATCGCGCCGCACCTGTTCCCGGAGCTGAACGTGCCAGCTCCTGGCCTCGATCCCGAACGGATCGTGGATCGAGGACATGGGGCTGACGGACGACCTGTGGGTCGAGCCGGTGCCGGTCGTGAACGGCATGATCAAGGCGCCCGAGCGGCCCGGGCACGGCCTTGCGTTCAAGCCGGAGATTTTGCGCGATTGCGCGGTCGGGTAATAACAACAATATGCCGCCCTCGCTCGGCGTCGCGCGCCGGTTGGTCGGGCCGGGCAGAAATTGTTTGGTAGCGGAGGACGGATTTGAACCGCCGACACACGGATTATGATGCAAAGCTTGTGGCTTATGCATCAATGGCTTGCGAGCGAGCAAATGGCAAACCGGCCAGCGAATATCAATGGCTTAGCGCAACATTGTCAAACCGCTCGGCCCTGGATTGCGCCACCGTCGCACTCTCGCCTTCTTCGGTTCTGTGGCGCTGGGTAGGGGGCTCCCGTCTCGAAGGTTGGAGTGACTTGACCCCTCGGTCCTCAAGGCAGAGCCTCCGCCCGTCCCTGATCTCGTCTCACTTGGTTAGCGTGCTCGATCCTGGCTCAGCCGCCTCGCCCCGCACCCTCCCGCGCGAGCGGGTTCGTTCACTGACCCTGAGCTATCAGTCCGCGGCGGCTTTTCCCGCAATCCATAATCCATAGTTTCGCGGTGGTGAGGCGGCCCTTCTCGCCGCAAGCATCAGACCGTCGATGTTCCAGTGTCCGAGAGCACACCTGACGGGAGCACCGCACCAGAATGCCAAGGAAAAATGCGCTAATCGGACGACTGGAGCCATATTTGAGGAACCCACTGAAGGTGACAGCAGCCATGAACCAAGGTAGATTTTCCTGATTGTTCGGGAAGACGCTACCACTCGCCTCAAGCATCGGGGTCCTCCTGGAAAGGCCGCGTTGTCCGTGTCCCGAGTTGAGACGAACTGCAACGCACCAACCTGATGACTCTCGAACCCACCAACTTCATGTCTGCCGCTGCACCCGTCCGATCGGCGCGTCAGGCGCTTGAGTGTCTATTCGACGCGTTGGTTGAGCCGAAACGTGGCGAGCGCGTCATGGCGTTCGTGCTGCTCTGCTATGCCGCCATATGGACGCTTTACGGCACGCTGGCGACGGGCAGTCAGGACATCCATTTCGACATGAGCGAACTGGTGGCGTGGTCGCGCCAGCCGGCGCTCGGCTATGCCAAGCATCCGCCGTTTGCCGCCTGGGTCGTGAAGGCTTGGTTTTCGCTGTTTCCGCTCGCCAACTGGTCCTACTACCTGTTGGCGATGGTCACTTCGGCGCTGGCGCTGTGGATTGCTTGGCGAGTGTCGGCCGAGTATCTAGGCGCGAAAAACCGCGTGCTGGCGGTTGCACTCTTGACGCTCGTTCCGTTCTTCAATTTTCACGCGCTGAAATTCAACGTCAACACGATGCTGCTGCCGCTGTGGGCGGTGACCACATTGGCCTTCCTGCGCTCGTATGAACGCCGCAGCGTCTCGTGGGGAGCGCTCGCCGGCGCTGCAGCGGCGGCCGCCATGCTGGGCAAATATTGGTCAGTCATTCTGGTGCTCGGCCTCGTACTAGCCGCCGTGCTCGATTCCCGACGCGGTGCTTATTTCCGTTCGCCGGTGCCGTGGGTCACGGTGCTGGTCGGCGCCGTCACCATCGCGCCGCACCTGTATTGGCTCGTCACCCACCATTTTGCGCCGTTCAGCTACGCGGTGGCCGCGCACGATCAGGCGAGTCCGGCAGCCAAAGTGCTGAGCTCGTTCAGCTATCTCACAGGAGCCGCAGCTTATGTAGTGCTGCCCGTTGCGCTCACGCTGGCCGCGAGCCGGCCCGACCGCGCCGCCCTCCGCGACATGGTCTGGCCGGCCGAACCGCGGCGCCAGCTGCTGGCCCTGGCGTTTTGGGCTCCGCTGCTTCTGCCGTTGCTGGCTCCGCTAGCGGCCGACATTGCTATCACTTCGCTGTGGACGATGTCGGCATGGACGCTACTCGGGGTGATGTTGCTCTCGCCCTCCGCCGTAACCGTGAGCCGGCGGAGTGCCATGCGCATCTTTGCGTTCGCCTGTATTTTTCCGTTCGTGATGACCGCTACGGCGCCAGCGATTGCGATGGTGATTCAGCGCTGGGGCGTGGCACCGAGTGCCGCTCATGCCAGTCTGCTGGCCAAACCGCTGCAGCGGTTCTGGAATCAAACCACCCGCCGGCCGCTGCGCCTGGTCGGCGGCGACCTGTCTTATCAAATCGCCTTCTACCTGGCCGGCGAACCGTTGGGGCTGACCTCGATTGATCCGAGCGTCGCGTCAGGAATCGATCGGAGCCGCATCGCGCGCGACGGTCTTGCAATCGTGTGCAACGCTGCGGACTCGCCGTGCGTCTCGCGCGCCAATGCGCTCGCCGCCGGCAATTCCAGTGCACGGCGCACCGAGGTTACGATCGTGCGACGCTTCGCGGGCATTGCCGGACCGGCGGCACGCTATTTGATCGTGGCACTGCCTCCGCAGCGCGGCTCGCTCAATAGCGATAGTGGTCGCGCTTACAAGAGCCGCTGACGGGCACACCGAGATAGGCCGATTGCTTCGCCGAGAACTTGGTCAGCTTGACGCCGATCTTGTCGCGATGCACGGGCTCCGGCGCCGCCGGTCTATTCGACCGTCACCGGAAATCTGCACGAGGTACGGCAAGAGCCAGCACGAGGTGCGCAAGCTCACCCTGCCTGCCAGCGCCGTCTCTTCCGCTTCGGTCATTCTAAGACTTCTTTGCAATTCCAAGAAGCGCAGGAATTCCGAAGCGCAGCTTAATGGCAGAAACGGCAATCGTATGTTTGGCGAAGCCCCCCGCCAGGAGCAGTGCGACAAGATCATCGCGGTCAAAAAGCCGATGCTTCCCCGCCTTAACGAACTCGCGATTTTCCATGACGCGCCGATCCGTTGCAAGGACCGCAATACTCCCGCCCGATCGCAAGACGCGGTTGGCTTCTCGCATTGCCTCTGCATCAATGAAATACACTACATGGACCGCCAGTATTTTGTCGATTGAACCCGTTCGAAATGGAAGAGCATCGAGCTCGCTACGGAGCAGTTGAACGCGCGCGACGCGGCGGTTGCGACACTCCGCTCGTGCAAGCATCTCCGGCGAATGATCGATGCCGAAGACGTGTCCCTGCGGCGCCATCCTTGCGAGCGTGGCGATAGTGCGCCCGGGTCCGCACCCGAGTTCAAGGACAGTGTCTTCAGGGGCTAAACTGAGCGCCTCGATAGCGATCCGGTTGGATTCCCGGTTGACTAGCCCCATCGCATATCCGATGAGTTGCCCAGCAAGTCCCGACGGATGCCGCAATTGTCGGCCGAGGGCCGCCGACAGGCCGCCTCGGGTCAGCACGTGCGGCGCAACTTGCCGCACACCGGCTAGTTGCTTTGCATTTTGGCCAAGTCTTCCTGCATCACGAGTCGCCGCGATTTATCCCAGATCGGCCGGTCCGAATGAGGGGGAAGAGTCAGAGCATATTTCATAACTCTCTCGGCCTCGGCATACTCGTGCTCCTGCATGAGGAAATCGCCATAGAAGTAGTTCGCGTCCAAACCCTTAGGCGCATATTTGACGGCCTTCTGAAGCAATTGCCTCGCCTTAGCCTTATCGCCAAATCCGAGCGGCCAGCCGGGCACGCGATAATAAAGGACGCCGAGGCTCGTCGGAGCACCTGCATCCAAGAGGGCGGGGTCGTTTCTTGCAATCGGTTCAAGTATATCGCGCGCGCGTTTGGCAAAACCCAACGCCTTAAAGGGGCTGCCGTTTTCGCTCGCCATCGATGCCTGCTCGCTGATGATGATTCCAAGCCAAATCTGGGCTTCCGGCCGACCTTGATATTGTTGCGCAATCTCGGCCGCGCGGTCCGCAAGCGCCGCCATTTGCTTTTCTTGAAGATCCTTATCGGTCTCCTGGAATTTGATGTGCTCCCAATCAAGGGCGAGCCGCAGGATGGCAGCGTTGAGAGATGGATTTTGGGCGGCCCTGCTCTCCGTTGGAACGACCAAAGAAAGGAAGGCAGCGACTGCGAAAAACATCCCGATCATCGCGCGAAACATGGGCATCCTCCTTTATCGGAATGGCAGAAACTCTTGAGACGCGAACAAGACCTTAGCCTTGCGGTCGCCTTTACGGACGGCGACATCGATCAGGCGCGGCAACACGGCGTTCAAGCGAACGAAGAATTGCTCCGGGAAGCCGATGTGGACTTCTCTTTTTCGCTGCTTAATCGCGCTGACGATCGTTTTTGAAACATGCGCAGGATCGTCAACCTTCATCCCGGTCGCTTGAGCGTATTTCTGAATTTGTGCCGTAAACATGCCAGTCCTGACCGCGCGCGGCGCAATATGGGTGACGGCGATCTGCGATCCGGCAAGTTCGCGGCGTAGCGCTTCGCTGAAGGCTCGCAATCCGGCCTTTGCGCTCGAATATGCCGCGAAGTGGGCCAGCGGAATCGACCCGAAGATCGAACCGATATTGACGATCTGACCGGAATTGCGCCGCTTCATGAAAAGCAAACAGGCCCGGCAAAGCGAAACAGGTGCCACAAGATTGACCATGTAGCCGGCGTACATTTCATCGGACGACTGGCATTCGGCAGGGCCGAAGAACTGCACGCCGGCCATATTGATGAGGATGTCGGGTCGTTCGCGTGCGACGATCGCAGATGCTTCGGCAATTCCCGCGGCCGTCGATAGGTCAACGACGACATGGCGCGCTGCGATCGTGCCGTTGGCCGTCCAGGTCCGCGACATGACGGTCACATCGAGCTCCCTCGCGGAGAAATTCGGCGGCGACAAGTTGACCGAGGCCGCCCGAGCCGCCAGTGAGGAGGATACGTTTTGGCGTCTGGCGCATCGTTATGTCGCAGCTTCCACAGATTGCATTTCAGCCCTCACGATGCGTCGCTCGGTTTGAGCGTTCAGCGGCCATCGTCAGGCGACGAGCATCGAGCTCGCGAAAGATGTCACCGTACAGTTTGTAAAAATCGTTGGCCGTCTGGATCACAAGCGGCAGGCGCCGTTCGTCTATTTGGTTGATAAGGTTTTCGAAGAACTCGGCATGCTTGACGTCCAAATCGCCGTGGGTCGTCAGATATTTGAATCCCCCCTCGGCAGACGATGGGAGGGAAGCCCGCAGAGCCGATACCGCCTTTCCGGCCAACGCAACCGCCATCCCTTCAAGGACGTGGATCATCCCCAACAGGGCATAAGGCGACACATGATCGACCACGTAGTAGGCGTGACCGATCATGACCTTGCATGGAAGTCGAGGCGAGCTGCGGCGCACCATGTCGGCATCGCCGCCGATGGCGTGAATATCTTCGAGAATCCATAATTCGTGACCATGCTCTTCCTTAATGTATTCAAACAACGCCAGTTGATAGAGAGAATCGTCCGAACCGCAGCGCGCGGCGGCCAGCGCCAAGAGCGGAGCGGTGTTCCTGACGTGATGATACGCCTGACCAAGAAAATCGAGATAAAGCGCCTTGGAGGCACCGTTCTGCAGAACCTCTTGGATGAGCGGCAGCTCGACAAACCCCTGTCGAGAGGATGCGGTTTCCTGGATCAATTGCTGAAAGGCCGACATGCTTTGACCTATGCGCGTTGAACGTGGAATGAGTCCGTCCGGTCGAACACGAGACTGATTGCCGCCCGTCGCGGCCGGTGGTTGGGAGTGAGCAAATCGAGGCGCTGGAATTCCTGATCGCATATCGCCAGATACCGCCGGGGCTTGGCGTAGTCGGGCAATTCGCGGGCGGCGACGATCATCAACTCGTGCATGGCCGGGTGATCGCTGCAGAGCGACGAATTCTCGGGGATGACGAGAGCGGCAAGTTCCCGTTCGTGCGCAACAACCACACAGCGTTTGATGCGGCTGTCGGCGGCAATGACCTCCTCGATCCATTCCAGGCTGACGTTCCGTCCTGCGGCCGTGACAATGATGTTGTCCTTGCGGCCGGACACGCGCAGGAAACCGTCGGCGTCAAAATCGCCAAGATCGCCCGTGCGCCACGGTCCCGATAGGAGCGGCTCGCCGATATACCCCCGCATAACAGTAGGGCCGCTGACGACGATCTCGCCGTTGTCGATTGTCACCTGGAGGTTTCTCAGCGGTTGCCCGACCGTCCCGGCGCGTCGTGCGTCCGGCCGGTTGAGACAAACAACCGAGCAGCATTCGGAAAGACCATATCCCTCGTAAACGGGCAGTCCCCGCGCCCAGGCCGCCGCGGCCAGTTGGGGCGAAACCGGCGCTCCCCCGGCGGCGATAAGTCGCAGCGATGCGGGGCCGTGGCGGCCGAGGGCCTGCAGCTCTTGAGCCATGCGACCAGGAGTTCAGGGACCAGCACCGTTGCCGTCGCGCCCGCCCGTTCAGCGGCAAGCGTGAGGCAGCCGCCCGGCGACGCGGCCGGAACGCTGGACGCCAGGATCGCGGCCCCCACGGATAGCGGCAGATAAATCCCGGCGATCTGCTCCAACAACAACGAGTTCGGGAGGACGGAAAGATAGCGGTCCTCGGCGCTGGCGAGCGTCGCATCGGCAAGCGCGTGGACGCTGGCAAGGAGTTGGATTCCCGATAAGCACACGCCTTTCGGCTTGCCGGTAGTCCCGGACGTGAAAATGATTCGACTTGCTTGGTCGGCCGGCATGATGTCGGGCACGGCGGCGGCCGACAATTGATGTACGACGAGGCCTAGTCGTCTCGTCCGTTCAACGGAGCGGGTATCGGTCACCGCGTCCGTGAGCCGAGCTGTCTGAATGATGTGCGAGAGCTGGGCGTCGGAGAAGAACTCGGGAAGCGGGACGACCTCCTTGCCCGCGAAGCTCAGCGCAAGATCGCAAACGATCGAGTCCGTTCCATTCGCTGCCAGTAAGCCTATCCTGCGCGGCAGACTTGCAGCCGACTGAGCCTTGCCGCGGACTTCCTCAGACAGCGCGGAATAAGAGAGTGCGCCATCGACCGAAACCAGGGCCGGCCGGTGCCCGGCAACGGATGCGCGGTGGCGGAGGCCCTCAAAAAACTCGAGCATCGGCCGATAATTGTGTTGCTAGGGGCGGCGTGTGCAAGCGTTTGGGCGCGAACGCCGCCCGGCTGACGGCCATGATGCGGGGATCGTATTTGAAATAATGCCCCCAGCTCTCCGGATGCGGAACGCGGCCTCTCTCGGCGCACCCTAGTTCGATCATCGCCAACCGGTTTCGTTGCAGTAGATTGCGCAACGGTTTGGTCGCGGTGAAAATGGCCCATTCGGTATCTATCGCGCGCAAGAATTCAATGAGCTCCCGTACGAAAGGCCGGGAACAATTCGAGCCTGCTCCCGCCAGATGACAAATCTCGACGATTTGATGGCGCCGGGCCGTGCGTCCAACGTGGCCTTGAAGGACCTGCTCTACGGGCAGGTCGAGGTAACATTCCGAAAGGAACGCCTCATCTCCGAACCGGATGCCGGCAGCGCACTCGATAGTCCCGGTTGGGCTCAGTTCGGCGACGATGATCTGTGCAAACGAACATAGCAAGGCATTGTAGCGTTTCCAGTAGAGCCTTCGGATTGCGTCTTCCATAGCGGGACGCAAGCGATCGGATCGCGGCACCACAACGAACATCGGCTTCCCCTATCCCGAGCCAAACCGGCGGGTTGAATAGTGGACGTGTTCGCTGACGAGCGCCTGACGGGTCGGCGGCAAGATCAGGGCATTTTGCGGCGATCGGTGGAATTTAGGGGCAGGCCAGCGGCCAAAGTCCGCGCCTGACGGGTCGAGGACCAAAGCAGGGCGCCCAAAATCAAGGTTGAGGGCTGTGTCGGCTTAAGGAGTTGGTAATAACTCGGCTACAACCCAAGGCGAGAATTGCAGAATAAACTGCGCACCGCCCTCCGGCGCATCCGCGACCGATACAGTTCCGTTCACGGCGGCCATGATCCGGCGGACAATCGCGAGTCCGAGTTCGGCGCCGTCCTTAGTGGAATCGCCTCGCCAAAACCGCTCGAAAACCTTTTCGCGAAGGTAGACAGGTATTCCCGGCCCTGAATCGTGGACCTCAAGGGACGGGATCGACGTGACGCAAATCCGGACAGCCTTACCCGGCGGACTATGACTGAGGGCGTTCTCGATCAGATTGCTGATCGCAACGCTGATGACAAAGGCGTTGCCGCGGACAAAGACGGGCGTTACGGGCTCGTCAACCTCCAGGGTCTTCTGGGTCGAAATGGCTATTGGTCCCAGATTCTCCGCCGCCTGGCGAGCAGTGAGACAAAGGTCGACCGGCTCGTCCAGCCCAATGTCAAGCGTCTCTAACCGGGCGACAAGCAGCAGCTGATGCACGATCCTGCTCATCACCTCGACATCGTAGCGTAGCTTGGCTGCCACGACGTTGTCAGTCATGGTGTCGATGTTGGCGCCAAGGACGGCCAACGGTGTACGCAGTTGATGCGCTGCGTTGGCATTGAATTCGCGCTGCCGCCTAAGACCCTCATCAAGCCGGTTGAGAACATTATTGAACGAGCTAATGAGCGGAACAATTTCCGCAGGGACTCCCACAGACGGCAATCGCAAGGTCGAGTTTCCCGGATCGATATTAGAAGCAAGCGAGGCCAGCTCCTTGAGAGGGGATAGCGTCCGCCTAACCGTGAATGCGCTGATCCCAAGAAGGACGAGCAGGAAGGGAATTCCCAGCCAGCCGCCATCCATGAAGAATTCGTTGAAAACGGCAGCATTGAGCGAGCGGGTCATCGGCACCGTCTGCTCGACCTGAGTATACAACACCTGTTGACCGATGGTTTTTTGAACCGCTGCGCCCAGCGTACTGGCGTTTTCAGCTTCGGACCTGTACGCGTAGATATGATGGTCCCGGGAATCCATCAAATTGGGCAAAGGCCCGACAAGGCGGCCCGAGGCTGCCACCACCCTGCCGCCCCGGTCTCGGACGGCATACCGAAAACGGCTGCCAGGATTGTTGTAGGCTTCCGACAGTTTCGATGGCAGGTTCAGGTAAACGGACCCATCGGCACTCGTCGAAAGGTATCTTGAAATCTCTTCCGCCTGCAAGACCAGCGTCCTTTCGCGCAGATAAGCGTCAACGCGGCTTTGCTTGATGTAGAGCCAGCCATAGGCTACCGCTGCAGCGATAAGCGTGGCGATGGTCAGCCGGATGATGATGCGTGAAGAGAGCGCCATTTATTCGCTACTTTATTCCTTGAGGAGATAGCCGATCCCACGCAAGGTGTGTATGGAAACCTTGGCCTCGATGCTTTCCAGTCTGCGTCTCAGGCGCGAAACCAGCGCTTCGATGGTATTCGGTGAGACCTCGTCACTCAGTCCGTACACCGAGTCCTCGAACAGACGTTTGGGTACGACCTGATCGGCGCGCCGCATCAACAGCTCAAGCGCCTCCAGCTCGCGGGGCGGAATCGCGACGGTCCGGCCGCCGACTTTAAGCTGCCTCGCCGCCGTGTCGAGCGTGATATTGGCGATGTCGATCGTGCTGCCGAGCGGGCCGCCCGGCCGGCGGAGCAACGCCCGCAGGCGAGCGGCTAACTCCTTCATCGCAAACGGCTTCAGCATATAGTCGTCCGCGCCGCGGTCGAGCCCTTCCACACGGTCATCGATACCGTCGCGCGCAGTAAGGATAAGGATCGGCGTCCAGCTTGGAGACGCGCGTAGCTCCTGAATCAGCTCCAGACCGTCGCGATCGGGCAAGCCAAGATCGAGAATGATGGCTTCGTAAGAAATGCTTTTGGTCGCCGCCAGGCCTTCCTCGGCGCTGGTAAACAGATCGACGCCGAAGCCGAACCCCGCTAAGCCGTCGACGATGGTCTCTGCCAGCCGCTGATGATCTTCGATAAGCAAAATTCGCATGCAGCTCGCCGAATTTTGGGGTGTCGCGTCTGAGCGCAGCAACAAGAACGGACCGTTATATTGGATACGATCCGGCTCTGGGGCCCCGGATTGAAAGGCTAGCTTCGTTCGGTTTCCTGACGAGAAGCTGACGACCATCGCAGCGACTCGTCCGCTGCTAAGAGCCGTAAACCCGCGGACCACGCGTACCGAATGACGCAATAGTGCAATCGTGATGAAATTGCGGCGCGGTGTGGTCCGTGACGCGGCCTCCCGGTAAAGGCCATAGCATCCCTGTGGCTTTAGAGGCTGGGATAAGCGCCGCGACAGAGTTCATGCCGACCAGGTTCTGCTTAGCATGCGAAGGGTTCGGCATTTGAAACACCACCTGTTCGTGAACGCGCTTGCCGCCGCGTTGGAGAGCCGCGTCTCCCAATCTCTAATATCTTCGATGCGGAATCCCCGGAATATCCGGAGTGTTCGAAATCGTCACCTCGATCCGTTCAGGATTGACGTGTATAGTCCCGATTAACGTGGGCAGGCTGCCGCCAACAGGCACTAACATATGTGCCTCTGGAATGAACGCAAAAGCGATTTCGATCTTATTGCTTTCGGTGAGATACTTGACCGTGGAGGAATCAACTTGCTGTCCTGCAATCGGGATCAGGTGCGCCGAGCACACGATCTCAGTGCCGCGATAGGTAGGCTTAATCGCAATATCCTCAACCCTCTTAAAAGCCAAGGCCACGTCATAGCGGCGTCGGCCGTCGAAAATCGGCAAGCGCCGTGCGCAAGCTTTGGGCACAACGTCACTGTCGATATCCACAAAAATGGGAGGCGCGCTTAGCGGATCGATCACGCCCCGGAGAAGACTTTCGGTCACTGGGACCCGCTTTGGCAGCGGCGGGAACGGCGGCAGAGCTACTAAGTCTTTGACGACTCCCGATTGGAATGATACCTCGACGCTATCGTTTTCTGCCGTGCTGACAACGTTAATATCGAACTTGCTCGCGACAGGATCGCCCTTTGAAACAACGCCCCGCGCACTGCCAGACACCTGACCGTTGATCAACATGCTCACCATCCCCTTGACCTGGCCGGATGCGCTAACCGCGTATTGATCTTCGGTTGCTTCAATTTGCCAGCGGCCTGAACCAATTGTGAGACCCAAGTAGCCTACGGTGTAATTGACCGTAATTATTGTGTGAGCCAAAGCGGGACTTGCTGCGACGGCGCCGAATATGGAGCCGATACAAAAAGCGGCGAGCAGAGTCCAGGGCAAGGATATATTACGCAACAAGATTGAATCTCCCATCAGCTCAACTCGCAACGCCAACGAGCCTGTCCGCACAAACTAATATTGCAGGCGCGAAGGGCCAGTTCCCATCGGTGGCCGCTCAAATGCTTGTGGGAAACATCAGAAGCGACCGCTTCGTGGACACGAAGTACGTAAAGTAAAGCGATTCGTCAGCCGGCTGTCACGGCTGTACCGAACTCTCAATGAGATTCCTGACGGGAAGCTGACAAAGGAGAGTCTCGGGTGACGCTTTGTCCAAATTGCGAGATTGCGTTCGGGAACAAGCCTCGTATAGTCCATGCAGGATCGGCGAAAGTCCTCCGCAATCCGGCGGTCCGCTACAAAACTATTGTGTCGATATGCTGAAAGGTCTCATTGCCGGCGTTGCCATAACAATTGCTGCCGCTCTCGTCGGTGGTTACCTTGTTATCGTAACCGGGCTCGTTCCGGCCAATGCCGACGCAACACCGGGCTGGATTGAAACGTGGATCGCCGGCAAGTCCCTGAACGCGACACTAGCACGTGAAGCACCAAAAGGTCCTGACTTTGTTGCAAAGACTGACACAAATCTGATTGCCGGTATCGATTTGTTTGCACAACATTGCGCTATTTGCCACGGAACTGCAAAGGGTGTCGCATCGGCATCCCCCGTTGCGAAGGGTCTCTATCCAAAGCCTCCCCAATTGGCGACCGACGGCGTCGAAGATGATCCTGAAGGCGTTTCTTTCTGGAAAATAAAACATGGCATTCGTTGGACCGGCATGCCTTCATGGAAGGCGACCTTGACCGATCAACAAATCTGGACGCTCACCCTCTTCTTGAAATACATGGACAAGCTGCCGGCCTCCGCACAAGCGGCATGGCAGAGAGTAGGAAATTAGGTCTCTGGCCCGGTTGTAAGTGCGCCATCGCATCCATTTCGGGTTTGGTCGTAACTCCCACGCGGCTGGAGTACATCCGCCAATCGAACACAGTCGCGAATTTATTTTCTCCTTGCCTCGGTCAGCCCGATCTATCGGCGCCAAGAATTGCGAGTGATAGGCAATCCGCATGCTGTCCGTGCTGCACCGCAACGAAGTCTTGCCGCGAACGGCAGAGTTGGGCCGGCCACAACTGGACTCATGCACCGCGGCAATTTCAGAGGGATTCCACGAGGCAAATTTGCCAAAACTGACGTCATGAGAAATAAAGAGCCGCGGAGGCTCATCGCCCGGAGGGCCTCAGTGAGCATTTTCGAGATTGTCCCATTGATCTACAAATCGGTGGAATGCTGGAGATCTAGACACCCCGCAGCGTTCGCCATCGAGGGAGGGCGCCACAGGGTCTAGCCGACGCGGCGCTAACGTCAGCATGGGCAGCAAAATGTCTTCTCTATCGAAATGGCGGATCAAGCTGTTCCAAGATGGCGCTGAACTGAGCGCCATGCTTTCCGCTTGCGCACAAGGTTTGGTCTGTGGCTTCACCACAAACCCGACACTCATGCGTAAGGCAGGCATTTCTGACTACAAGGAATTTGCGCGCAAAGCGATAGCCTCAATCCCTGATCTGCCAATTTCGTTCGAGGTATTTTCGGATGATTTCGCGACCATGGAGCGGGAGGCGCGCGAGATCGCCGGCTGGGGTGGCAATACCTACGTCAAGATTCCGATCACGAACACCGAAGGGAAGTCATCCGAGCCGTTGATCAGCAAACTTTCCAAAGAGGGATTCTCGCTCAATGTGACGGCCATCCTCACACTCGATCAGGTGCGATCCGTTGCTGACTCAATCGAACGCGATTCGCGCACCATCGTCTCGGTGTTTGCGGGACGTATCGCCGATACCGGCATCGATCCGGTGCCGTTGATGACGTCGGCGGCCGAATTACTGAAGACGCTGCCGAAAGCCGAACTGCTTTGGGCGAGCCCGCGCGAGCTTTTGAATGTCATACAGGCCGAGACATGCGGCTGCCACATCATCACCGCCACGCCAGACATTATTTCGAAAATTTCGCTGCTCGGCAAAGACCTGAAGCAGTACTCCCTGGAAACGGTCAAAATGTTCCACGACGACGCGCGGAGCGCCGGTTTCAAGCTTGTCTGAATTCCGCCACAGCACCGAGACCACCGTCACAAACCCTTAAACACCACCGCGTTGTCAGCTATATGCTGAACCGCAGCCGCCAGGTTGGACGCGCGTATCGCTGGTGAATCGCTAAATTGTGGATTGTGCTGATTGTCGACCAGGATCGGGCGTACGCCCGCCGCCTCGGCGCAGGCCACGTCCGTGGTGCGGTCCCCCACCATCCACGAACGCGCAAGGTCGAGATCGAGCTGGGCCGCCGCTACAAACAAATTGTAGGGGCACGGCTTGCGGTCGAGCGTGGGGCCGCTGAAATGCGGCACGTTGCCGGCCGGATGGCCCCAGGCATAGAACACAGCATCAAGCCTTGCACCCTCCGTTCCGAGCAGCGCGATGAAACGCTCGTGCGCGAGCCAGAGTGCACGTAGCGTGGTATTTCCCTTGGCGTAGGCTGCCTGGTTCGAGACCACCACCAAAGCAAAGCCGAACTCGGCCAAGCGTTTGATTGCCGCAGCCGCCCCGTCGATCAAGCGGACCTCGTCTGCGCAGAGCGGCGCTTCCCATTTACCCGTGTGCGGGTAATAGATTTCTTCTACGATGACCCCATCACGATCGAGAAAGACCGCCGATCGACTCATTGCACCGATTCCCATTTCATCTCGTTTACCAGCAATTTCGGATGGCTCACCATGCCGTGCCAGACGACAGCCTGGAATGCTTCGGTATGCGGCGTGACGTTCGCTGAATTGACCGTCGGCACCACCACGCAGGCATCGGCCACTTGCCGCGTATAGCCGCCGTCGCGACCGACGACGCCGACAATGCGTGCACCGGCCGACTTTGCGAGCTTGAGCGCCTCGACGATGTTGACTGAGATATGCTTCTCGGCACTGCCGCCGCCGACAGAGAACACCATTACCACGTCGTTGTCGCGAATGCGGCTGCCGCGCAACCAATTGGCAAAGACCATTGACCACCCGTCGTCGTTCACGCGCGCGGTCAATTCCGACACATTGTCGGTCGGCGCATATGCCTCCATGCCGCAAATCTTGCGGAAGTCGTTGACCGCATGGCCGGCATGGCCCGCGCCGCCACCTACACCGAGGATGAAGAGCCGGCCGCCGCGGGCGCGGGTGTCGACGAGGATGTCGATCATGCGATCGACCGAGGTCTGATCGATACTCCGTGCCACGGCCGCCACTTCGCTGTAATAGTTCTTCGTGAAATCGCTGATGGTCATCATCTCTTCCTCAGAAATGCATCGGAGTCGGCCAGCCCGGAAGGACTCCCGATCTCGTAAAAGCGCTGCTCGACCTCGTAGCCGGCAAGTTGTCCGGCCGCCGCTAGCGCCTCATAGACCTCGGACAGATCGAAAACTTCACCATTGGCGCGGCCAGTAAAGACTTCGCGCTTCAAGATACCGAGACCGTAATCGATATGGTGCATGTCGGGGCTGCGTGCGCGCTTGTCATGGCGCAAAACACGCGAGCCATCGAAGATCACATTGCTCGTATCCCATTGCCCCACGTTGCGGAAGACCGTCATAAGAGCGGGCATTCCGCTGCTCCGAAACGCTTGCAGCACCGGCGCGAAGGCGATGTCGAGATAGCTGTCACCGTAAAGCACCATGAACGCGTCGCCGAGGAGCGGCAGCGCACGCCGCAGGGCGCCGCCGGTGCCGAGCAAGCGCTCGCCCTCGACGCTGTAGCGAACGCCGAGGCCAAATGCTCGGCCCTTGCCGACAACAGCGCGGATCGCCGCGCCGAGGTGCCCGACGCAGAGCACAACTTTCTCCACCTTCTCCCGCTTTAGCAGTCGAAGCTGATGGCAGATGAATGGTTCGCCGGCAACCTCGACCAACGATTTTGGCGTCGTCTCTGTGATGGGACCGAGCCGCCTGGCAACCCCTCCAGCGAGTATCGCAACCGGAATCATGGCGCCAACATGCCTATTGGACGATCACCTTGGTGCCTTCGTAGTCGAAGTTGAACCGTACCTCGGTGAGTCCGGCTTCGCGCATAGCGTGCCGCAGCTTGATCTTGTTGTCAGCGAGGAACATCAGAAAGCCGCCGCCGCCCGCCCCGATCAGCTTGCCGCCGATCGCCCCGCTTCGCATGGCGAGGTCATACCAGGCGTCGATCTGCGGATTGGTCATGCCGTCGGAACGCTTCCGTTTCTTTCCCCAGTGCTCGTGCATCAGCAGACCAAAGCTGTGGAGATCGCCCTTTTCCAGCGCCGCCTTGCTACGTACCGCGATGTCCTTCACGTCGTGCATGCTGTCGACGATCAATTGATCATTCCGCTTCATGCGCGTATCCTGATCTTTGAGGATTCGCGACGCCGGACGGGAAAACCCTGTAAAGAACAGCAGCAAATTGTCCGCGAGATTATACCGCGTCTCCTCATCGATCGAGAGCGGCGCCGCAAGCACAGTCCCATCCCGATTAAAGGTGAAACAGGTGATACCGCCGAACGCCGCGATGTACTGATCCTGCTTGCCGATCGGATCACCCAGGCGCTCGATTTCGATGTGGCACGCCTGCTCGGCGAGATCGCGTGGATGGACGATGCTGCGATTATACGCGTGCAGCGCACGCAGCAACGCCGTGGTAAAGCTGCCCGACGACCCGAGCCCCGCGCCAGCGGGGATATCGGCCATACTGGTGATTTCCATGGAGCGACCATCCAGTCCCAGGCTTTCGAAAGCCTCGCGCACGATGGGATGCTGAACCTCCTTGGCCGAGGGCACGCGTTCGAGCTTCGAGTATTTGAGAATCAGGTCGTTTGCGAAGTTTCGGTGCACGGTGATGTAAACATATTTGTCGATCGCCCCTGCGATCAGGAAACCTTCGTGCAAGCGATAATAGGACGGCAGATCTGTGCCGCCACCACCAAGTGTGATGCGCAGGGGCGAGCGGACAATAATCATGACGCCCTTTGTCGTGACATCGCCAGTTGCGAGATGAGTGAAGCGGACAACGATCCGGTTTAACTCAGCCCGTTATCGTGTACCTTTCGATTGGAAGACGGCTATGTTGACTGCCTGCACGCGACCGAGATTGTACGCCGCAACGCTGGCCCGGCGGTCATAGTCTAGGCCAATCGTTGCCGCGCGCGATGTAAAGGCGGACTCCTGGTGCGCTTCAATGAAGGCAAATCGACAACTGCCTTTTCGCAGAAAATCGACAGCGCCTGACGCATCAGTGAGCCGCGTTGAGGTCCCAGCGAGGAAAACAAGGCTCGGCTCTTTATATCCGGCGCTGGCGGCAACAGGATACGGGCAGCCGGAGTCGTGCAAAACGCGAGCGATCGCTGGGCTCGGAAAAAGCGGCCCGAGCGCCGGGATAATGAAGCCCCAAACTGCGACTGCGATCAGCAGCGAAGCCGCAGCAGCGCACATGAGCGCCGGCTCGGCGCCGCCGTCGTGGTACAATTTCCAGGCCAACAGACCGCAAGCGATCGCGGCAGCCAGGAACGGCCAGGCGGGCAAAACTGGCTCACGGACGATCACGATCGCGCCAATGATGGCGATAATGCTGATTATGATCGGGGTGAAGAACCACCATTGAACGGCACGCACATGCCAGAGCCGGTGCGACAGCATGTTCCTTTCAATTGCGATGGCGGAAAGAATCGCGACGGCGGGATAAAGGGGCAGCACATAGTGCGGCAATTTGGTCACTGCCAACTCGAATACTACCCAAGAGGGGATCAACCACGCCAGCAGAAACTGAACGGCAGGTTCTCGGCGCATGGTCGACATGACCGCCGGTGCAACCAATGCCGTAAGGATCGAGGCCGGAAAGAAAGTAACAAAAAACAAGAGCAGGTAGAAGCCGGGCGGTGCGCCGTGGCCCTGCTGCGAATTTATTAATTTACCCAGCGTATCGTGACCCACTGAATCAACGAGAAAAGTGTTGCCGACGCGCATAGAGATCGCGACCAACCAGGGCAGCACGAGAAGAGCCACCCAGGCAATTCCCGGAAGTGGGCGAAGCGCCAGCAGCCAGCGTCCAGACCGATCTATAATCGATAGCGTTATTGACGCCAATCCGACAACCATCATGATCAATAGGCCCTTGAGCAGAATGCCAAGACCGACTGCTGTCCAAAAAATGGCCAACAATGCAATTTTCGGTTGTTCGACTTTTCCTTCGCGTATTGGAAGATAAATACGCGCTAGAGTTCCCATGGCGACAACCACAGTAAGAAGAAGCACAGCGTCGGTCGTGGCAAGTCGCGCTTCTAAACTAAGCAAGATTGAGCTTGCCATCATCAGCGCGGCTAACGCCGCTCTGCGCCGATCAACAAAGCCAAGGGCACACCAGTAGGTTCCTAACACGGCGCCGACCGCACCGAGCAGCGATGGGATCCGGTAAAGCCATATCGCGCTCCGCGCATGTGGCACTCCGAGCGCTGCGCCAGCTTTGACCGCGACCGCTTGCAACCAATAGATGCCAATTGGCTTATCGTTGGCCTGTTCCTGCTGGAAACGAATGTCGATGTAGTCGCCCGTTTCAAGCATCTGCTTGGTTGCTTGAGCGTATCGAGGCTCATCGCGATCGACGGGTGGAATTTGGAAAAATCCCGGCAAGAATGCGATAAACGAGATGAGGATGAGTAGAAACGCTGCCCGCTGATGCGTGCTTATGGCAGCGCGAAAAAGTCGTGCGAGACCACCTGGCAGCCAGGTAGAAGTTCCTGACAATATGCCACTGCTAGTGCTCATATTCGCCGGGTGTCATGTGCCCCTGAAATTTCAGATCGTCGCTCGGCCTGACCTGAATTTGGCCCGCGTGGATCGCGCACAGTTACATTAATTGCGCGTTCGACTATGTACATGGGGCGCCTCCGCACTTCGTCATAGATGCGCCCAATGTACTCGCCAATCACCCCGACTGCCGTAAGCTGCACTCCGCCAATGAAAAGCACTAGCACTATAACGGTCGGAATCCCCATCGGATATTGGTTGCCTTGAATTATCTTTAGCGCGACCGTCACGAATATGCCGATCCCGCTAAGCAGTGCAATGGCAAAACCTACCCACATCAGCAGACGCAACGGCAGGGTAGTAAAACAGAAAATCCCATTAATCTGGTACCTGACAGTGCCAATAAACCGATTGTACTTGCTAATACCATCCGCGCGTGCATCGCGGTGATAGATAATCTCTGATTGCGGAAAGCCGACAAGCGGCACCAACCCCTTCAAAAATCCATGGGACTCATGCAGGCCGCGCAACTCCTCGATCACTCGCCGGCTGATGATGCGGAAATCTCCGGTGTCTCGCGGTATCGGTACCTCGGCCAACTCGCTGATGAGGCGATATCCAAGATGGGCGATCATGCGCTTGACTGTGGTCTCGCCTTTTCGGCTGGCACGGCGGGCGCTTACAACGTCGAAGCCCTCCTGCGCTTTACGCCACATCGCCTCAATTTCCTCCGGTGGGTCCTGAAGGTCAACGTCAATGACGACGCACCATTGACCACGACAATTTAGGATACCCGCCATGGTCGCTGCGGGTTGACCGAAACGTCGGCTAAACGCGATGAGACCGATCCCTGGGTTCCGTGCGATTGCCGCACCGATAGTTTGTTCCGTTCCGTCCGTTGATGGATCCACTGAGAATATTATCTCGTAACTGCCCAGTCGCTCCAGCACCGAAATGGTGCGTTCCAGGAACAGGCCGATGTTTTGGGCTTCGTTGTAAACGGGAACAACGACCGAAATAAGCGGCGCCTCGTCTGCTGCTTTTCCGCCCGCGTTCTCAGACGACATTGATTGGCACCTCGCGAACTGGAGAAGCCCGGTACGACGGCACCGTAAGCGCTTCGAACGCAGGTCCTGAAGTCTCTCTTCGACGGTGGACCGCAACCGAGCACGCGGCACCACGACGAACATCGTGGGACCCACAATCCCCGCCACACTGGCTGATCGCATTGTAGACGCGTTAGCTGACGGCTACCTGACCGGGGCGTGGCATCGTCGAGGCATTTTCGGTGGATCGAGTCCGCAATACCGCAGTGCCGGCGCTGTTCGCTGATGTCGCGGTTTGACGCAATCGGTGGCGCCGCCGGTCGCAATCAAGTGCGGTGTTCCGGGCGCAATTTTGTGGCGGGCCGCCAACTGGGATATTCCGGACCACCACATTGGGCTCGCGGGTGGAAACGTTCGAGCCGACCATTGTTTCTTCGCTTGTTGGCTCGACAACGCTCTCTAGGGGCATGGGCTTCCTCTCCATCTCCCGGAGTGTCGGACAATTCGTGTGAAATCTCATCATGGGCGTCTTGTTCTCGCTAAGCCGATCCGCTCCATATTTTTACGCGTTCGCCTCCGCAGTACTCGCAACAGCCGTGCTCGGCGTGGCGGATGCGCGATACGCGAACCCACGCGGTCGTGCAGGTAAAAGCTAAACAGAACGCCCGCGAGAAACCAACCACCTCATCGCCGGATTGCTGAGAATGCTCACACCCCTTCTCGGTCGGCCAGAGGGCGCCTGTAATGACCGGGCATAGCCCAACCCAACCTGTGTCGCTCCGTGTTAGAACTCTCGGTGAGCCCGAAAGCCTCCTCCCGTTGCGCGACCAGGAGGATAAGGAAATACCCCTGCTAAGAATGATCCCAAGCCGTCACGATCCCGCAGTGATCGTGGATATTGCCCACTTGGTATCCCTTTCGCCGTCCAGTCGTCATCAAACGCGATGAATCGAACATGCTCCACGTCATCCGGGAGCGGCTTCGAAAACACCTCTCGATAGGCCTCCAGAAAGCGTGACCATTCTGCTTTACGTTCTGCAGCCGTAGACTCCTCAATGTGAACGTGAACCCAAAGCAAAAGCCGCCGCGCAGACAGATTGCTCACCAGGTATCGAATTTCCCAATCCAGTCCCCGCGTAAGACCAGTCGTCCAAATGACTAATTGGCAGAGCGGAACGATCGACTCGACCGTCCCTTGCCATGCGTCGTGATGCACGTAGAACCCAACTGCCCCCGCAGGCGGCGCGAATTCCCCCGGCCGGCCGAGGGCGACGATGGGCGCATACGACCACATCCTGAATGTCACGTTCATTTCCGGCGAGCGATATGGGCCAAGGCGATCTAACGCCCGCTTGCGTCTGCCTCTCGCTCTTCGAGAAAAATAAAATCGGTCAAACGCAAAGGACCTCAAAAACAATACTGGGGGGTGACTTGCTCTCTGCAGAATTGCACTCGGGTTTCGTTCGAGACCTTCCGACTCCATGCGGTACAGCTTGCTTACCATCCCGTAAAGGAGTCCGGCGTAGAGAAGTATTGCCGCTACCAAAACGAACACGAAAAAATAGACTATCGTATCTGTGATCCACTCGGCGATCCGAAACGCTTGTAAGAATGCGGGGGGTACCGAAAATGACTGGTTGGGGTCCAAATTAAAGTACGGAAAGACCAGGTGGAACAGGATATATCCTTGCAACCCGAGTACCGTCGGCAGCACATAAGCCAGTGCCGGAAAAACCACCAACGCGATTGGAACCAAGCTCAGAAGAATAAAAACCTGCTTTCGTCGGATCGTCGAGTAAGGGATTAGCTGTGGCTCGGTTACGTTTGGGTCAGACAGTATCGCGAGCAGGCGCTTGCGCCAGTCCGACGGTATCGCACGCAACGATCGTTCCGATGATTGCGGCATCGTTCAATTCCCAGTGATCCGGCCCGTCCGGAACTTGCACGGCGCTGCGGCGATAACTTACAGCGGAGCCAAGCGCGCTAGCCGATTACGATGAAGCTGGAGATTACACCATCTTTGGCGGCATCGGCAGCGTGGCGAGCGTGCCTCCGATCGTTATCAAGCCGAGCGCAATACAATACAATGTCGCTCCCCGACCCGGACTAAACCTGGTACACTCCGAGAATGCTCTTTTTCTCATCCGGCCTGATGATGTATGATCAATAGCGTTGGCTTTCGCGCGAGGACGCGTCATGCCGACCCACAAATATAAGATCGGCCAGACGGTGTTTCTCAAGCCCTCCCCTGACCGCAATATCCCGGGAGGCGCGTATGTCGTCAGCAGACAATTGCCAGAACGGGATGGTGAGTTCGAGTATCGCGTTAAGAGCATCAACGAGCCACACGAACGCGTCGTGCGCGAAACCGAATTGCGAAAGGTACCCTAGCCTCCGGCGACCGGGTCCCCGCTCTTTCTAGCATCCGTGACGTGAAATCCGCGCCGCGTGTCGTGTCACTCCATCTATTTGGCCCTGAATTGCCTGGCGTCGCCGTCAAATACGAGGCATTCACCGGTAATCAGCCAAATCTCCAGCACTGGTCGCGTAGCTTCGAGTTTGGACTGCGGGAAGCCGTCAACGAGGGTATTGCCTTTCAGTACGGTCGCCCACGCGGTTGGGAAATCATTTCCCTTGCGGAGCAATTCCGTACACAACCGCGCCAAATCATCCGCTCGCTCTTTGGACATTAAGGAATCTCACCGCAGCTGTTTCCACTGGGCTTTGATCTAAATCAATGCACCGCAGAAAGTTCTTTCAGTGACTATTCTTTGCAGGCTGGTCCGAGCTATGTTGCGGTGCACTCATGCTGTCTTGCTAATGCCCCCGAGGGGGTAAAAACTGCGTCAGTGCGACGGTAAGTCGGCGCGAGCCTCAGGTCACACCATCGTCCCATTCAACTGGCTCAAAGAACAATAGTGCCACGGCAAGCCCGTAATGGCCTGAACATATGGGAAAACAACCATGGAAATATCGCTTGAACAACAAAAGCCCCCTGATACGTCGTTGGCGCAGAGCACATCGAACGAGCTGGTCAAGCGTATTCGCAAGTTGCGCTGGATAGGAATGGAGGAAGAAGCAGAGCAGTTAATGAAGGAGCTGGCGCAACGCCACGGTACCGCAACGGACAGTGTGCTCGCCCCGCCCGGCGAAACCGATTAACACCGGCGCCTTTACGTAGCGAAGCGGTTGTGCAATGTCCAAGAAACGGCGCGCGATTGACCGCATGACCGAACCGCGATCTCCTCCAACGTTTGAGGCGCGCCCGTTCAAAACCGGACCCGGATGGTACGTATGCGTCTCGTGGCGCTACGGCCAAGTGCAGCACGTTGGCGCGTTTACATCTGAGGGCGATGCGGAGGGCTGGATCGACAATAAATCGCAGGAGTGGTTGCTCCAAATTCAAGCCGCACGAACTCGGGCGAAGAACGTCGCAACTTTTGTGGCCAGATCATTCGCGCGCGAGGACAACCGCTCGGTCCATCCGGAGATTTCGCCGATCGCCGCTGCACTATTGCCCGCTGCCTCTTCGACCGAACGGATTTCAACGAACGCACGCGCGGTATTTTCGGCTGCGGTCTGAATGCTTTTGGCAATCTCGCGCGTCGTGGCAATTTGCTCCTCGACTGCAGACGCTATGGCGGCGGCGACAGCCATTAATTCCTCTATAGTGTGCGCGATAGAAGAAATATCATCGACGGAGCGCCTCGTTGCATCCTGGATGGCGGCGACTTGCTGCGAGATGTCAGCAGTGGCTTTTGAGGTTTGGCTGGCGAGGGCTTTCACCTCGGCAGCAACCACGGCAAAGCCCTTGCCCGCTTCGCCCGCGCGTGCCGCCTCGATCGTCGCGTTGAGGGCAAGCAGGTTGGTCTGCGATGCGATTGCCGAAATAAGTCCAACTACCGACCCGATGCGCTCGGCGGCCTCATCCAGCGAACGAATGACCTGGTGACTGCGGCGTGTATCCCTGACTGCCGAATGAGCCATCTCTAGGCCGCGCTTTGCTTGTTCACCGATTTCCTGGATTGATGCCGATAGTTCTTCCGTGGCAGCCCCGGTCACTTCCACACCTTGCGTGGTTTCCGCTGACGCAGATGACGCAGAAATCATGCGACTTAGGGTGTCGTCGGCGGCCCGCTTGATTATAGCGGATGTTGTTGTCAGCGATGCGGATGTTTCTTTGATGGCCTCTACCACCACACCGATTACACTAGCGAATTCTGCAATCGCGTCATCAATCGACTTTCGCCGCGCTTGCGTTGCCTTTTCGGCCAATTCCTGATGGAGGGTCATCGCGGTCGCAACGTCGAACGCGATGAAGTACGAAACGATTTTACTGCGTTCAGCGAGCTTGGCGCGGGAAAACCAGCGCCTTTGTGCGAGCGCATCGATCGCTGTGCTGAGCACAAACCTCCCAGCAATGCTGCGCATGCGGCCATCGAGCCCTATCGCAGCCTCCTGCTCGACTGTCGCCCGACAGGACTCGACATAATGTTCGTCCAGTCTCCCATACAAGAGCACCTCAAAGTGCGCCAGTTCCAGCTTCTTGATTAGCTCTTTGTTTCGGACGACGATCTGCCCCACGTGTGGCAAGTTAGCCGTAGCCGTGAGGATTTTATCGATCGTCCCGTCAAGACGCGGCGCAATTAGAGTCGAGGTTTCCGTCATGAGCCTTCGGGCATGACCATCGATGCCATAGAGCACAAGACGAGATTCAAATGCTTGAGGTAATTCAGGCGTCGCCATGACTGAAATTCCACAACCCAGCAACGTGCGCCGCGGATAAGGATACGGTACTCGCCCAGTTTTAATTCAATCTTAACCTAATGACCCGCCTCAGCTGCGCGGGGAATGCAGCCGTAGCCCCAGCACGCGGAATCGGAAGGGGAGCGCGCGGCTCCTCGCATACATATCCCCAAGCATTCCACATCAGCCGGAATCTTCATGCACGAGGCGCCGCCTCAACCGCGTAGCAAATGACCCGGAGCGGTCATCAGTGAGACTTTTTGCATGTGATGCACACGGAAGCTGCCATGGTGTCCCTCAGCGCGATCGGGGTGTCATGGGCAACGCAAGTGATAGCCTTCATAGCCGAAGTAGCGCCGAGATCATTCCACTTGGTCGAAGGCCCGCGATCCGCATTCGCCGTTGGACTATCATCAGACGGATAGCGAGCATCCCGCCTCGGAGCACGGATTTGGCATGCACGTCAACAAGGTCGCTGTGGCGCTCGCGGCGAAGATCGCCCCAGTCGCCTGGGTGATCATCAATCGACCGGAGCTACCTACCAACGCCGTGACCCGGCAATCGCCTGATACGCTCCGGTGCGTCCAGATTACGAGGTTCGAGGAGGATGACGAGACAGTCGATCGGCTCATCGTAGCTCCTTCAAAAAAATCGTGCCTGTGCGGATCTCAACGGTCTAGATGGGGGCCGCAACAGCAGCCCATTTACGCAACTGTCATCGTCGTCAAGTCAAAGCACCTTGCGCGGACGGGGCGGACTTTACATCTTTTGAAACGACTTCCTTCATCGCCTCGATCTCAAAGTCTCGCTCGGCTACCAGCTTGAGCCGCGCGTTCTCCGCCTCAAGCGGGGCCGCAACCGCCGCACGTCGCGTGCTGCAAAACTGCCGAAACGCTTGCGCAACGTGTAGATCATCTGTTTGCGCTGACCCCCGTGACGCTTTGGCATCGCCGCTACAAGTTCGCGATCCGCCTCGCGGATGATCGGGACCATCTGCTCTTCCATGAACCGGCCTTTGGGCATTGCTCCCTCGGAATCGGGAGCGCCAGTCTCTCAACTATTCGATGGTCCGAAAATGCGGGGGGCAGCTCAATCCGGCTTCTGTCTGCGTTCGAGCTGATGCAGCATGGCATTGGGCCATTCGGTGGACGCTGGCTGGCGGATATAAAATGACAACCGTTGCCGACTGGCACGTGTTATTGTTCGCCCTTGGACAGGCCGAAGAAGCAGGGGAGCACCTTAGGTATTGTATTCGGCGGGCGCGTGCCGGACATGGTCTTTCGCCGGCGCGATGCAGCAAAGGAGATGTCTACGGCGATGAAGATTCTGGTCGTTGATGACCATCACCTGATCCGTGAGGCGCTGCGGGGCGTACTCAAGGAAGTGAGACGCGACGCCGTCGTTCTGGAAGCGCCTACCGCCGCACAGGCCCGCCAAATCATCGTTCGGCACGCCGATATCGGCCTCGTTTTGCTCGACCTTGCTCTCCCCGATCACGACGGCTTCCTGCTGCTCGAAGAGCTGCGCCGGGAGCACCCTGCCATGTCGGTGGCGGTGCTGTCGGCCGCACAGACCCGCCCCAACGTCATTAAAGCGCTCAATCTCGGCGCGTCGGGCTATATCCCCAAATCCGCGAGCCGCGATGTCATGCTGAGCGCAATTCAGCTCATCCTGGCCGGCGGCGAGTACATTCCGCCACAGGCGCTCGAACGCGACTCCGGCGCCGAAGCGGCGGGTATGTTGGTCACGCGCGAGGAAATCGAAGACTGCGCCGCCCGGGTCGGCCTTCGCGGTCGCCAAATCGACATTCTCGAACTTCTCATGCAGGGCAAGAGCAACAAGGTCATCTGCCGGGCCCTCGGCCTGTCCGAGCCGACCGTCAAAAACCACGTCACCGCCATTCTTCGGGCCTTGCGGGTCAATAGCCGTACGGAAGTGGTGATCGCGGTCAGCCATCTCGCGCGGCATCCGGCGACGCCCGACACGCCCGCGCGCTCCCGCTAGTCCGCGCTCCGGTTGCCTCCGCCGGCGCGTTGCGCCGTTCGACCAGGAGCTGGGCGAACATCGCGCGTAGCGCCATGGGATTGACAGGCTTGTGCAGCAAATGCAGGCCGCTTGCTTTCGCCCGCTGCAATTGCTCGGTATCGGTGTCACCGCTGAGAAGGAATGCCGGCACCGCCGGCGCCACGCCCCGGCGCAATTCGTCAATCACCTCGATCCCCGATTTGCCGCCCGGCAAATGATAGTCCGAGATCACGAGATCCGGCGAGCGCTGGCGCTCTGCAATGGCCGCGAGCGCGTCGCCGTCCGTGCTGGCGGTCAACACCTCACACCCCCAGTTTCTAAGCAGTCCCGTCATTCCATTTAGGACAAGCGGGTCGTCGTCGATCACGACCACGAATTTGCCGTCGAGCGCCACGCGTGGCGCGATTACCGCCGCAGGCGGCGGCGCGTGTTCCGCCGGCTCCGCGAGGGGGACCGATACCGCAAAGCATGACCCCTTGCCTTCTGTCGACCGCAGGCTGATTGGATGGTCGAGCAGCCGGCACAAGCGATCGACAATGGCAAGCCCGAGCCCGAGCCCGAGCCCGGACTCGCCGTCACCGTCGCCCGCTCCGGCGCGATAGAACTCGCCGAAGATCGCCTTGCGCTGCTCCAGCGCAATTCCCCGTCCGGTATCCCACACCTCGATACGCAATGTGTCGCCTTGCCGGCGGCATCCGACCAGTAGCCGGCCGGAGCGGGTGTAGCGCACGGCGTTCGAGACGAGATTGAACAGGATGCGTTCGAGCAGAATGAAGTCGCTCCGGACCCAGGCACGGCAGGGCATCACCCGCCATCCAAGTCCCTTCTGCCGAGCGGAGCCGGCAAAGGTCAATTCCACCTGCCGCAACACTCGCTCTGCCGGAAAGGCGCTGATATTCGGCGTGAGCGCGCCGGCATCCAGTTGCGAAATATCAAGCAGCGCGTTGAATAGCTCGTTCATCGCCCCGAGCGCCGCCTCGATGTGGCCGACGATCCGCTCGCGTTCGGCGCCGCGCATGCGTCCCCGCAATTGTCCGACAAACAGGCCGAGGGCGTGCAGCGGCTGCCGCAGGTCGTGGCTTGCTGCGGCGAAAAAACGTGACTTGGCCTGGTTGGCATTCTCCAGCTGGCGGGTGCGCCCCTCGACCTTACGTTCGAGCGTGGCGTACAGCTCGCCGAGGCGGCTCGCCATCTTGTTGAACTCGCCGCCGAGTTCCTCCAGTTCATCGCCGGTACGGATGGCAATGCGCTGTCGAAGATCGCCCCGTCCGATGCGCGCCGCGCCCTCATGCAGGGCGCGGATCGGAACCATCATCCGCCGCGCGAGGAACAGGCCAACGGCAAGCGCCAGAACCAGGCCCAGCGCCAGCAGCACGGCCGAGCGCTCGATGGACACGTAGAGCGGCGCGTAGGCTTCGTCGATCGGAAGATCGACGAACACCAGCCAGTGCAGCGCCGGCACTGCGGCATGCGCGCTCAGCACCGGGCGCCCCTTCAGATCGACCGCGGCGACCGATCGGCCCGTGGCCAATCCGTGGGCGGGGCGCGCCGCCTCGACTTGCGGCAGCTTCGACATGTCGATGTTGCGCAGGACGAGGCTGATGTCAGGGTGGGCGATCAGCCGCCCCTGTCCATCCACCGCGTAGGCAATGCCGTGCCGGCCGACTTTGATTCGCGACACGACATCCCAGATGAATTTCAGGTTCACCCGGGCGACGATCACACCGTTTTCCGGCCGGGTTCCCGCAAGGGCTAGTGTCATGTATGGCTCGGAACCGTTGAGGAAATACACCGGTCCGTAATACACCTTGTCCGCCATTACCTTGACGAAGGCCGGATCGCGCGAGCGGTCGAGACGGCTGCCGATGACATCGGCAGTTTGCTGCGACATGCGAAACTGTTCGCGCCCCCGAGCGTCAAGCTGGCTTATCCCGGTGATGGCCGGCGCCTCGCGCAGCATGCGTACGGCGTCAAAGCGCCACTGCTCCACCGTCGACATGTCCCACGGCACCAGCGTCGCCCAATCCATCTGCGCCTCGATCGCCTTCAGGAATTGGGTGATCCGCTCGGCAGCGGAATCCGCCTCGCGCTGCTGAACGCGCATCAGCAACACCCGCTGCTCCTGCCAGGAGAACCAGATATCGAGCACGCCGCTGGTGACCAGGGCGAGGCACACAACGGCCGCAAAGGCCAGGGCGTATTTGCGGAACAGCCGTCCGCGCACGACGCGCGGCGTCTTCCATGCGGCAGATCTGCCGGCGTCAGCCATGGCCAAGCCCGTGGGCCGCACTCCCCGATGGCGCAAACGGATTGCTGATAGGCTAGCACTCCCCTTAGTCTCTGGCACCCTCCGCGATTAGCGGTTGCCGCCGGGCCTCGCGCCGCGACAAAATGCCCAACGGGCCGCCAACGGGGGGTAAGCTCGCGAAGGGCAGCTACGCGTCAGCGTTTCGGCTGGAGGGCCGCATGATGACTCTCGCGATTAGGCGGCGTGCATTACTCACCGGGCTCGGACTGACCCTGATCATTCCGTCCCGCCCGGCTCCGGCGCAGGACGCTTCGCGCATGCGCACCCTCGGCGTCATCGTCGGACTCGCCGACGACGCCATGATGCAGGCCCGTATCAGGGCGTTCCACGCCGCGCTTGCGGCCAAGGGCTGGCACGAGGGGCAAAACATCCGCATCGTCTACCGTTATGCCGATAACAGCACCGGCCAGATGATGGCGTTGGCCAAAGAGATCGTCGCCCTGCACCCGGATTGCATTTTCGCGCACAGCACGCCGGTGTGCACCGACCTCAAGCAACTGACCCACACCATCCCCGTTGTGTTCGTCTCGGTTTCCGATCCGATCGGCAGCGGCTTCGTTGCGAGCATGGCGCGGCCCGGCGGCAACATGACCGGATTTACCATCAGTCAGCCCACCATCACCAGCAAACACCTGTCGATCCTCAAGCAGCTCGTCCCCGATCTGACACGCGTCATCGCCCTCTACAATCCGAGCACCGCGCCCGGCGGCGGTTCGGTGTTTCTGGCCTCCTTTGTCACCGCGGCCACGGAGTTCAAGGTCCAGGCGATCAACGCCCAGGTCGCCAACGGCGACGATATCACGCGCGTTATCCGTCAGGCGGGCGTGGCGCCGGGCACCGGCATGGTGGTGATGCCCGACAATTTCACGACCTTTTACCGCAAGCTCATCATCTCGCTGGCGGCGCAGTACCGGGTTCCGACCATCTATCCCTACAGCTACTTTGTGCGCGACGGCGGATTGATCTCCCTTGGCGTGGACGGCGTCGACCTGTTCCGTCGCGCTTCAGATTACGTCGATCGCGTGCTGCGCGGGACGAATCCCGCCGACCTGCCGGTCCAGAGGCCGCTCAAGGTCGAACTTGACATCAACCTGAAAACCGCTAGGGCCTTGCAACTTCACGTGCCCCGCATCATCCTAGCCGGCGCGGATGCCGTAATCGAATGAACCGGCCGGGCTTGCGCAGGCGGCTGCTTTTGTTCGCTGTCGTTAGGCACCGGCCTTCGCCGGCGCGCTAGGCGGAGCGCCGGCGTGTCGTCGCGCTTGGGCTCTCGATCGCAAATCACGCCTGGAGCGGGACGACGAGAACACGAACGCAGTGGCCACCTCACACCGCGTCATCAGGCCGGGGAAAGTCACGGGCAGCCCCCGTCAGCCTATCTGTCGAGAGCATAACCTCCCGGCTTCGGCCAGCCCAGAGCTTCGCGGCCTTCTTGATCCGTCCCCAGCAATGACGGGCGCCGGCAATCCCGTTCACGCGATCGGGCGCTCAGTCAGGCGCGACAATATGGGTTTGTCATGTACGGCGCCGCCATGCCCGTCTTGCCGCCACCGAACCATCGCCCGCAGCGCGCCAGCCCCGAGCCCGTTGATCGCCGCGACGCCGAATAAAATCGCCGCAAGGCCGAGACCCATCTCCCAAGTGATCTTTTCCGCCATCAGCGTCCATCCGATCAGCACGCCTGTCGCCGGCTTGAGATAGCCGACGCTAGCCGTACCGACGCTGCCGACGGTGCGGACCAGACGAAAATAGATCACGAATCCGAGCGCAGTGGCGGCAAGCGCATTTACCGCAAGAGCGCCGAGCGAAGCCGGGGAGGGAGCAACGTGCAGCGGCGCCTCGATCAGGAAGCATAGCGGGACCAGAACGAGCGCGGCAGAGGTCAGGATCCCCGCGGCCGCGAGTTCCGGCGCGATGCCATCGAGACGCCGCGCCCAGACCACACCCACCGCCGAGGAGAGCGTGGCGGCAAGAATGGCGAATTGCCCTGTCATGGTGTGAGCGAGGCCGCCAAGCGCACCGACACCCGCGACCATCACTACGCCGCCAAACCCGAGCATCGCCCCGAACCACTGGCCGCCGCGCAGCCGCTTGCGCAGCCATGCGTAGTCGATCAAGCAAACAAACAACGGCGTGCAGGAATTGAGGATCGCGGCCAGCGCGCTGTCCACCGAGCGCTGGCCCAGGGCGATCAGAGTGTACGGAATGAGACACGCGAGGCCGCCTTGCACCAGCACCAGCAGAACGAGAGCCGGGCGCTGCGGCACTTGAGGTCTCCCCACCCAAACCACCAGCCACAGCGCCACCGCCGCCAGCGACACTCGCGCCGCAACAAGCGTCAGCGGCGGAATGGTAGCGAGCGCGATCCGGTTGAGCGCATACGTCATCCCCCACAGCACGCCAAGCAACAGCACCAGCGCCAGATCGGACGCTGCGCCCGCCGATGCGTATCCGCGCCCGTGTCGCGAGGCCTGCGCCGTCTCACAATATCTCCGCATCGACCAGCGCCGCGCGCAGCGCCTCCACATTGACCGGCTTGTGCAGGAGCTGGTAGCCGTCGCACTGGTTGTCGCATCGCGGGCAGCTCGAATCCCCGCTCATCAGGACCGCCGGAATTTCGAAGGCGTGCCGCAACCCTTCGATCACGTCGAGGCCGTTCGTCTCTCTCGACAGCCGGTAATCGCACACGATCATGTCCGGCCGCTGTCGGGTCTGCGTGAGCTGCCTCAACGCTTCATCGAACCCCCGTGCGCCGATCACCTTGAAGCCCCAGGAGCGCAGCAGGCCATGGGTCGCTTCGAGCACAAGCGCGTCGTCGTCGATCACGACGACCAGCTTCGCAGCCGATGGCGTGGTCTTTTTCATGCGCGAGATATTGCCACGACACCTCGGAAAATAAAGCGGCCGAAAGTACCGCGCGCTCATGCCAAGGTCCGGCGCGGCAAGACTTTCGGATGAACCGTGAGGCTCGACGGCTCATCCATTTGATGGCTAACAACGGGACTCCTGATTGCTTGCCAGTCTCTGAATCGAATCTACCCTGTCGCTGCGGAGAAAATTCTTTCCGAACACAGGGAGACTGATCATGGCGAAGACTCGTGAAATGACCGAATCCCGCATCGCCCCGCGTCCCGTCCGCGCCGGCGACAAAGTCGTGCGTGACAGTGCGACCCAGGGCACCGGCAAGGTGTATCTCGGCGACGCAGCGCCCGTGTTCCACAGCTGAGCACAGGCCGGCTCTCCATGGGGGCCGCGACGCCGGCTCCCATGGAAACCTCGCACCATAAAGCAAACAAACATTCCTCGGGGAGTAGTTGCAATGGTTGCCGCCGCCGAAACCGATACGCCTCCTTTGATCGAGTTTTTTCAGCTGGTTCCGACATCGCATCCGCCACGCCGGGCCGATCGGGCGGTCGGCGGCGCCATTCCGGTGCGCGCCTTGCGCTATTGCGAAGCGATGACGACTGCGTCGGCGTTCGGCTGGTATGTCTTCATCCCCATTACGTTCCGGGTGGTGTGGGACGGGCACGATATCCTATGGACCTACGACGGCATCGACGAGTGGCTCCCCCTCACGCGGGAAACCACGCAATTTCCGGATTTTCGCGAGCGGTTCGATCGTGTAGCGCCGCCCGAGATGCGCGGCTTTTCCCCGCCGTTTCTCACCGCCTCGTTTCAACCGGGCGGCTTGCAGGTCTGGACCGGCTCCATTGCCCGTACGGCGCCCGGCTGGAGTCTCCTGGTGCGCGGGGCCGCGAATTATCCGAAATCTCTCTCCTATCAGACCTTCGAGGGGATTATCGAGACCGACACATGGTTCGGCCCCTTGTTCGACAACATCAAGATTCTGAAGACCGATGTCCCGGTGGAATTCCGCAATGACGTTCCCTTCCTGCAGGTCCAGCCAGTCCGCAAGGAGGTCTATTCCGACAAGCTTCTGCAAAATTATGTCGTGCGCGACATAGCGGAGATCGGCGAAGCCGATTGGGAAGCCTTTGGGCGCACCGTTGTCGCGCCCAACACCACGTCGGACCGTAAACCGGGCCGCTACGCCGTGTCGGTGCGCAAACAGGCCCGCGCCGCGCACGGCGCGGCCGTTGCTCGCTCATCGAGAAGCCTGGCGGGGCGCTGAGACCAGTGGAGGTCCGCACGCCGTCGGGCTCCGCGAAGAACTCCGGCGGGGCGAACTCCGTCGAGGATGGCTCAACTGATGGTGACACCCGCGCAATCCCACGCCTGGATATCGGCCGATGCGTCCTACCTCCGGGATCAGGCGCAGCGCTGCGTGCGCCTGGCGCGCGAGTGTCCACATACACCTACCGCGCACCAGCTTGAGGCGATCAGCCTGGATTTGATGCTCAAGGCCGCTGAACTGGATGAACTGCAAAAGGGAGGCGAGACCGTCAATCCTTTAGCCCAATAACACCGGATCGGACCGTCCATCGTTCCTAAAGTTGCTCACGGGGGGTGTGCAAGATGGCGTCGAAGAAACAACGCGGACTCGACGTGGAGTCCGGCCGCTCACTGGTTGTCGCCTACTTATCGTATGCCTTGCCCGACGTCGCGGCGCTGAGTCCCATCGCCCTGGAGCTTCTCAGGATGACGATCAGCTCGCTTTGCGAAGGCTATGAAGTGAACGGGGTTGAATTGCGCGACCCGTTGCCATTGCGCCATTGAGTGCCCGTCTGGCCCGCTACGGCGCTTGTCCTATTTGGCTGCCTGCCGTCTCATCGAACTCGACGAGGACGACCAGTGCATGACGAGTCTGCTTGTCGGTGATGCCTGAAAAGGCCTGTGCCAGCCGGAGGCCGAGAGGTTCGGCCAGCAGAGCCATGGGCGAGGGCTCGCCGCCACGGTGGCTCTCTACGGCGCCCTCGAACAGGGCCATCACCGATACACCCAGAATACCGGCGATCTGGAAAAGGCGTCCGCTGCCGACGCGGTTAGTGCCTTTTTCGCATTTCTGAATTTGCTGAAAGGTTATGCCGAGTTTCTCGCCCAACGCCGATTGCGTAAGACCCTTGGCGAGCCTGTAAATTCGGATATTGCGCCCGACAATTTGATCCGTGTCGGTTGTGCTCTTCCTCGACATCGAAAGTCCAGTGATTCCAATCCGCTACAGCATCGGGCATGCCGGTCGTGCGGTCGCGGCATCCAGGAATTTCGCGAAAACATCGAGCCTCCATGAAGCCTACACCACGGCCGTGGCGATATCTAGCCCGATTGACAAATGCGCCCAACAGGTAGTTGACGAATGCGGCGCGCGAACACGCCAAGTTGATCGAGTGCGGGGTTGGCTCCTGAACAACGTTTCGCTGGGGCGCAAACGTGCGGCGCGTTCAGGGGTTTTTCAGAAATGCCACGACCGCGGCGCAAGCCGGTCCCGCGATTAGGTTCGTCCGCGTCGGTACCATGGACAACCCTGATCCTTGTCCACCGGACATTCACATTTTTACGTCCTCCAAGCAGCCTTGGATGACGCTGCCGCCCAGCGCAAAGGCGGTTCCTGAATTCTACGATGCCGACGCAGTCTGGCCGGCCGAGAGCTTGGAGCGCCGCCGGCTGATTCGGGCAAAAACGCAGCAAACATAGTCCAGGCTACGGGCTTTTTGCTGCACTGCATGAGTCCGCAAGTGGCCCACCACGACAGGCCACCTTCTTCGGGCCGACCGTCGCTTTCGGGGCACAGCCGACGTTGGCAGGCGCTTGCCCGGCCCGTACCTACGCCCGGGATTGCGGAGTGCCAGACATTACGGCACTTAAGAGAAAACCCAAGCGTCCCAGGTTTCTCCCCGCTAGGGCCAGGGACTTTGGGACGCCGCCTAATTCGGCCGCCCGCAGCCCTCCAGGGCCATATCACCCTTGCCGTCCTGATCCTCATCCTCGGGCAGGAATAGCCCCGCAGCAATGGCGCGAAGCCGAAGGCGCCCGGCTTCCGAACGGGACACGGCCAGCATCGCCGCCACATCGCGGACGCTCATTCCGATCTCGAACAAGGCCGCCGCCCGGTGCAGAACTGGGGCTTGAAGTTCCTTGACCTGCCAGCGCACCCCAGCCCTGCCGCCGTCTGCGCCGAACGGCTCGATCTCCGCCTCGAACGGCAAGGCCCCGTCGCCCGCCAGATTTCGCGCCTTCTCGATGTGGACTTCGAATCGGGCACCTTCTTTCGGGGAATAATCGGCAGGGCGACGCAGAGCGATCACGGTGTCGAGCGCATCCTCGCGGCGGCTCGTTCCGCGTTGGCGGCCGTTGACGCCCGCATGGTGGACGATGAGAACCGCGATTCCTTTTCGCCTCAGCCGCAACAGCCAGTTTTGCATCGGTAACCAAGCGTCGCTCGCCCCTTCACTGCCGCTCGCCAAGAGGGTCGATAGGTTGTCGAGGATCACGAGATCGATCCCGTCCAATTCACGCTCAAGCGCCCGTTGCCCTTCGGGGCTCGCAAGGTTGATCCCGCATTCGAGACTATCCGCCGCCAGAACGCGGAATCCATCACTCGGAATTTCGGTGTTCATGCCGGCCAGGATCGACGCCAGCCGGGCCTGGAGATCGGCGAGCGGCATTTCGCCGTCGACGTAAAGAACGCGGCGGGGTTTTGGAGCCGTCCACCGCAAGAGAGGGCCGCCCCCGGCGACCGCAAGGCCAATCGACAACGCCAACCAACTCTTGCCAAAGCCGCGAGGTGCATAGGCCATCGACAGGCTCTTCTCCGGCAGGATCGGAGCGAGCAACATTTCCCTCTTTGGAATCTCAAGGGCAAGGAAGTCCCGAAGGCCAACAGGCTCGAATTTTTGCTCATGCCCAACCGGCTCACCCTGGCGACGACCTACCGAAACAGGACGGCCAAGCAATCGGCCCGGAAACAATTCTCGCAGCTTGGCAACAATGCTCGGCATCACACCTGCGCTCGTTGGTCGTCGGGGCACCAAGCCGCAAGCGCCGCCACCTGTCGAGCCGGTTCATTCTTGATGCGATAGATCGTTTGTCGCTTGAGGCCGGTTCTTTCCGAAATCTCGGCGACGCTCGTGTTTTGGGCCAGCAAGTTCTGCACCACCACCAAGGAATTCCAACCGAATGTCGGTTTTCGGCCTCGATATTTGGTGCCGTCATCGTTGTCCTGGGCGAAGGAAATACCTGCCTTCTGGGCTTCCTTCGTCGCCTCGGCCTGGGCTTCGGCAGTGGCTGCCATGAATCCAATCAGGGCATCCCGAACCGCTTGCTGCATCGCGTCCTTGGTGGCGCCGTCGAACACCATCCCGTTGATTACCGTTTTCACGATAACCCCTCGCCGCATGAACTCGCGGATGGTGTCGGTCACATCGCGATAATTGCGGCCGAGTCGATCCACCCAGCGAACCACCAGGACATCGCCCGCCCGAAGAATATCGAACAGACGCTGCCCCTGAGGCCGTTCGCGGAGGGCCGTATGAACACCGGAGATGCCGTGGTCGGCGACCACCTCGTCCAGGCGAAAGCCCGCCGCCTCGGCCTGGGCTTGCTGGTGCGCAAGGGTCTGTTCGGCGGTGGAGACTCGGGCGTAAAGAATGGTTCGCCCGGCCGCCTTCGGCTTGTCCGCAAGGGCTCTGTCCCCTGATTTTCGTGTCCGCAAGCCCAAAACCACCCTAGCGGACGGGCTTTCGGGGGTTTTTTGGCTGTCCATTGGGGCATACCCTTGCGGATACTCGGCGAATGCTTGGGACATGGTAGCGGGCCAAGGCCGCGTCAATAGCGTCATGGCACTACGACGCTACGGTGCGGTGACAGTGGGAGCCCGGGCATGGTAGGAATGGGCCGACAGAGGGCCAGGGAAGGCCCAGAAGAGGCCATCCATGCCCAAGCGAGCCAAACACCTGCCGGGCGCCCCAAGCGCCCCAGCCAAGCCGCAGGGCCGCCGGCGGGCCGGAATTGTTCACACGAGCCTTTACCTGCCCGAGCCGCTTTATGAGGGCTTACGGGAGGCCGCCTTTAAGGAGCGACGCAGAATTCACGACCTCGTCCTGGAGGGGGTGGCGATCGCGCTGCGGAAACGAGGCTGGAAGGGATGAGCGCCAACCGGAGACCACCGCGCACTATTTGCGAGACCAGGCTTCCCTCTTGCCTCCTCGGCCTTTTCAACACGCATTATGGACCCGACGCCCGCTTCTGCAATGGGTTTGTGCCAGGCATGTCAACTAACGCTCTGTAACTTCATCACTCCCGCTCTTGTTGTAGTGAGCGGTCCACCAAATTCTTGTTTACTAAGACCTGCGAACCCAGAAATCTTATGAGAATAGCTTCAACTTGTCCTCGAAGCGTCTTATCCGGAATCTGCAAATACGCCGCACGTTCAACGATGGGTTGTTTGAACCAAAATTTGTCTCGATGGCTTTGTTTTATTCTCAGGTCAATCCTTTTAGATTGACCTATGTAGGTTGGGCGCCCGGTCCCATCATAAAACACGTAGACGCCAGATAATTTCGGTAGATCAGCGTCATCATACGGATCAAAATCTGTGAGTGCGCCAAGCCCTTCGATCCGCTGAGTATCCTCTGCTTCTTCAGTCACGTCCGACGGGGCGTCTTGTCCTAGGGCATTCTCCAGTTTTTTCCGAGTTTCTTTTTGTGGATTTAGGCTCTTTCCGGTTTCAATGTTGTAGATGGCAGGAATGCTCACGCCGGACTTTTCAGCAAGCCGCGGGATAGAAATATCCTTTGAGGACCGCACTTTCCTCAACCAGGCACCAAACGCTGGTACTTCATCCGCGTCACTGGTAAGCCCACGCTTACGCGCAAAGTCCCCGAGAACTTTCTTTAACACCGCCACACGAGCCGGTGGGATTTTCTGTCTGTTCGTTTCCCAATCAACAATTGACCCACGAGCCATCCCAATCTTTTCTGCAAGTTCATATTGAGTGAGTCCCGCAGCGCGGCGCGCATTTTGAAGTAATGCGCCCAATGACTTCGATTCCTGCCTAGCCATTCTGTATGCCCTTATGGAGTAACACGGCGCTGACGCTGCGACTAAAGTCCGGAACACCATTTTGAAATGCCGACCAAAGGCCCGCGCGCCGGAGCGCCCAGACGGCTAAATGAAGCACAAATGACGGGCTATAGACAGTGGTTTAATAGCCCGAAGGGTGGCCCGCTCAGGGAATGAACGGGCGAGCCTTGGTGGCCTGGAATCTGCGGCGGATCAGAGTGCGGCAAGGCGTCTCACAAGAGCGGCTTGCCTACGACGCTGGCGTCGACCGTTCCTACGTGGGTGGTCTCGAACGCCAGGAGGAGAACCCGACAGTGGACCTGCTCGATCGCCTCGCTAAGACCCTAAAGGTGCCGGTTTCTGAACTTTTCAGGGTGCCTCGACTGGGTGAGGCTCGTCCAGTGCCGCTTCGGCGGGGGCGGCGGCGGTTACGCTAGGGCCATGCCACGAATCCCATCCACCAGCCATCGTGTCGCTCGGCAGTCGTCCTCATTGTAATCCAGGATTCGCTGCTTGATGCTCGCGTCGCCGGTTTCGACCCATCGATTATACCATTCGATGGATGAGGCTCCCGAAGGGTCAGCGTCCCGCCACACGAAGCCAAGATATTTCGCCAGCGTCTTCAGCGAGAAATCGTGGGTTGGCCACTCGGTCTTCGGCAGCACGACGTCGTAATACAAGTCGACGGAATTCTGCGGATCAAAAAGCTGTTCGATATCATCGGCTGAGCACACGTCGGGATATCGCGATTGCAGTTTTCGATAGTTCGTCCGCTCGTATTTGGAATAGTAGAACACCGTGGCGGGCTGGGCGGATCGGATAAACGAAATTGCACTCGCGAATCCGTTCCTCTCCTCATCTCCGCTCACTGCATCGCAGAAAAAGGAAACAAATCGCTCCGCAGCATTGTCGCCATTCTCGCGGACGATAAATCCGTGGAGGTATGTGAAGTCACGCATCGGGTCGCACTCGATGTCGAAAAAAACTTTGCGACTTCGCGCCGGCAACGTGACGGGTGCTTTGAGGAACGGTTTGGGGTTTAGCGATTTGAGCAGTTTGGCCCTTTCATGAAAAGTCTTGAGTGTGGCCGCCCCTACGCCTTTGAACGGCGTCTTCTTGCCATCGATAAATCCTTCGGGGTTGGACTCGGCCAAAGCAGTGACAGTCGGAAACTGATTCTCCATCCCATCGCGTTTCGACCTGCCAAGGCGGGGAATAAGCGTGAGGTCGTCGGTGGCTTGTAACTCCTCGGAGCAGAACGAACGCCAGCGACATAGTTTGCAGATTGCAGCAAGGGCGGGTTTCGGATCGTCGGAGCCGTTGATGATGGATCGAGCATCCGCGAGCGCTTCTTGATAGATGTCCCACAGCGTCTCGGGCGTTCGTGGTCCTCGGGGTTCAGTGAAGTCGTATGCGATCTCGTCCCCGTGAATGTCCCAAATAAAGCCCTTGCGCCCTGCTGAGAACCCGAGCCGGCCCAGCACGTCGAGATAAAGGCCTAACTGAACGGCGTAGGTAAGTTTGGGTTTGCCGTCATCCTCGTCTTCGCCACCGCCTTCCTCGCCGGCTCCCGACTTGATGTCGCCGGGAATGTAGCCGCCGTCAGTCTTCCGCAGCAGGTCGGGGACGCCAACGAGGTCGTCGGCGGAAATTCGCCCACTGTAGATCAGCGGCTCCCTACGCGTCATCGCTTCAAGGGTGAGCCGTTCCTTTTCGTCCGCATGTGCTTGGGAAAGATCGAGGAACGGAACCGTCAACTCCGCAATCGTTTGCTTCTCGAACAGACTACCCCGTTCCCACAGCAACTGAACAAACGGGCTGATCGGGTCACGCAAGTTTTTGTCGCCGAACAGGTCGAGCGCGACCCGGCGCGGACAACTCACCAGATCATAGAGCATCGAGCCGGTGATGACGTAGTCTGCCATCAGGCCTCTCCCTCTCGGGCCAAGATCATAGTCCACGCCGACGCGCTGACAAGCAGAACGGCCGCTTCCGATGAAGCCACCTTGATCCGTCTTGGCCGTCGCTCCATATTCCGCTCTGCATCAAGACGAGGCGCTGGCGCGTTCTCACCAACCTGCTCCCGCGGCAAGGTGGTCTCCTGGAAACAGGGATGTGGCCGAAGAATCGGCAAAGATAGCGGATCGCGCCAGCCCTTCATTCACGGAGGGCACCATGGCCAAACTCGAATTTCCACCGCGC
>CAVQWD010000012.1:0-405342 GCA_963717265.1 uncultured Alphaproteobacteria bacterium
AACGGGCCGCTCGCCGATACGATCGCCGAGCGCGCGCTGCTGGCGCTCGCGGTGCGGGCACGCAGCAGTGCGCGATAGCACCGCAGTGCAGCATGAAACGCGAGCGACGCAGTCTTGAACGGCCGATCAAGCTGCGTCCCTCCTCCCCGGAGGGGAGAAGGACAGGATGAGGGGGCTCGGGCGTTTCAGTTTGATCTCCATCGTCCGATTCCCCTCACCCCGACCCTCTCGCCTTCGGGGAGAGGGAGTTTTTACGCCGGGTTCTCCAGACTGAACGTCTGCGAAGTCGTCGTCGTAGGCGAAGGCTTCGGCGAAGCGGCCCCAGGCGGTGACCGCGCGCAACGTATGCTCGGCGTCCTCGGTGCTCATATGGTCTTCCAGTTCATCGAGGAAGCGGGTGCGCGGCGCCACATGGTTGGCGCGTTCGGCCAGCACGCGGCGGATGTGGGCTGCAAGCGGAACGTAGGTCAAGAGTTCGCGCTGGAACAATTTCTTGCGGTCGTCCATACCCAATTCGGCGAACTGCTTGCCGGCGTCGGTGAGCTTGATGTCGCCGCCCTCGATCTCGGCGAGATGCAACATCTGCAGCGTCTCCGAGACCGGGAAAAGCTCGTCGACCTCCATATGCAGTTCATCGGCGAGCACGGGCAGATCGGCCTTGCCGTTGTAGGGCGCGGCGGCGAGCGTTTCGATGAGGCCCGACAGCAGATTTGCCGAGACGCGCGGCAGCATGGTGTTGATGGTGACGCCGGCGGCGGGCAGCGGCGCGGGTTTGCGCGCGGTCATCGCCACGTAGATTTTTTCCACAAGGTCGCGGAATTGCGGATCGAGACGGTTGCGCGGCTGTTTCAGGTCGACGGCGATCTCGTTGATGATGCGCCCGGGATTGGTCGAGAACAACAGAATGCGGTCGCACATCAGCACCGCTTCCTCGATGTTGTGGGTGACCAGGATCACGCCCTTGATTGGCAGCTTGCCGTCGCCCCACAATTCGAGAAAGTCGGTGCGCAGCGTCTCGGCGGTCAGCACGTCGAGTGCCGAGAACGGTTCGTCCATCAACAGGATGTTCGGGTGCACGACAAGCGCGCGGGCAAAGCCGACGCGCTGGCGCATGCCGCCGGACAATTCGCGGGGATAGGCGGATTCGTAACCGTCCAGACCGATGAGATCGATCGCGGCCAGCGCGCGCTTTCTGATTTCGGGCTCGGGCAGCCCCAGTGCCTCCAGCCCGAGCTGGACGTTCTCCAGCACCGTCAACCAGGGGAACAGGGCGAACGATTGGAACACCATGGCGATGCCCGGCGGCGGCGCAGTGACCGGCTTGCCGAGATAGGTCACGGTCCCGCCCGTCGGCTGCGCCAGGCCGGCGATCAGGCGCAACAGCGTCGACTTGCCCGATCCGGTGCGGCCGAGCAGGCCGACGATCTGGCCTTGCGCCAGCACCAGGTTGACGCCGTCGAGCACCAAATGTTCGCCGCCGTCAGCCCGGGGAAAAGACTGGCGCACTTCGTGCACGTCGAGGAGGGCGGTATCGACGGCGGTATCCATGATCGGTCCTCATCCCAGCCGGAATTTGCGCTCGGCGTAGAAATAAAGCGGCCGCCAAAGCGAGCGATTGACGATGACGACGAACAGGCTCATCACCGCAATGCCGAGCACGATGCGGTGGAAGTCGCCGCGTTCGGTCTCCTCCGCAATATAGGCGCCGAGCCCGGCGGCCTGGAGATGGACGTTGCCCCACGACGCCACCTCGGCAACGATGCTGGCGTTCCACGAGCCGCCAGATGCGGAGATCGCGCCGGTCACATAATAGGGGAACACCGCCGGCAGCGCGATCCGCCGCCACCATAGCCAGCCGGTGACGTGCAGACTGGCCCCGGCGGCCCGCATTTCCGCCGGGATCGCGACCGCGCCGGCGATCACGTTGAACAGAATGTACCATTGCGTGCCGAGGATCATCAGCGGGCTAAGCCAAATATTCGGATCGAGGTGGAGCGCGACGATCCCCGACACGACGATCGGGAACAGCAGATTGGCGGGGAACGCGGCGAGGAACTGCGCCACCGGCTGCGCCAGGTTGGCGGCGCGCGGGCGGGTGCCGATCCACACCCCGACCGGCACCCAGATCACGCTGGCGAGCGCGATCAGCACGACGACGCGCGCCAGCGTTGCGAGCCCGAGCAAGAGCGCCGTGCCGATATCGCGGAGGCTCACGCCTGCGGTGGCGAAGCGCGCCACCAGGAAGATCGACGCCGCTATCGCGAGCAACACGACGCCGTTCGCCATCATCACAATGAGGCTAGCGCGGCGGCCGGCGCGCGGCTTTCCGGTCTGTCGCGCGTCGAACCAATGGGTTTGCAGCGAGTGCCGCCATAGCGTGGCAAAAGGCTCGGTGGCGCGGTCGATCAGGCGAGAGCGGCGCAGCACGTCGAACACGAAAGACCGCGGCGGAAAGCCGCCGGCTTCCTGTTCGAACCGGAAGCGGTCGGCCCACGCCACCAGCGGCCGGAACAGGAGCTGGTCGTAGATCAGGATCACGATCAGCATGGTGCCGATCGCCCAAAATACCGCCTTCAAATCGCGGCGTTCGATGGCGAGCGCGATATAGGAGCCGACGCCCGGCAGCGTGATCGTGGTATTGCCGACGCTGATGGCCTCCGACGCCACCACGAAGAACCAGCTGCCCGACATCGACATCATCATGTTCCACACCAGCTGCGGCATGGCGAAAGGCACGTCGAGGCGCCAGAATCTCATCCAGGGATTGAGCCGGAAGTTGCGCGCCGCCTCTTCGAGTTCCGCAGGCACCGTGCGCAGCGACTGATAAAAGCTGAAGGCCATGTTCCAGGCCTGACTGGTGAAGATCGCGAAAATCGCCGCGAACTCGGCGCCCAGCACGCGGCCGGGCGCGAGCTTCATAAAGAATACGACGGTCACCGAAATGAAGCCGAGGATCGGCACCGATTGCAGGATGTCGAGCAGCGGAATGAGCAGCCGCTCCGCGCCCTTGTTCTTGGCCGCCAGCGTCGCGTAGGTGAAGGTGAACAGCAGCGACAGCGCCATGGCGATCAGCATGCGCAAGGTGGTGCGCGCGGCATATTCGGGCAGATGGTGCGGATCGAGCGACGGCGGCTGCTTCTGCAGCTGAGCGAGCGGCTCAAACAGATGCCGGCTCGCCGCGCCGAGAAACACCAATAGACCGAGGATCAAGAGCACGGCGAGGATGTCCCAGCGGCTGAACAAGCGGGCCCAGCCGCCGACGGAAATGGGGACGGTCACTCGCATGCGCGATTTCCGGTTGGCGCAGAACGGTCAAGTGTCACAGCTGTCACAGAATGGTCAAAAAGATTCGCGGCCCCCGGTCGATGGGCGCGAACCGGCCGCGACGGCATATCATCGCTGCAGCGTCATTCAAACCGAATTGCGACGTGGGGGCGATTTGTCTCGATTCGATCATTTGTCCTCCGCCGCTTTCGCGCATGGGCGCCAAAAATAAGCTCGTTTCCCGGGCGGTGCACTGCTTCGCGCTGCACCGCATCCGGGATACGAGCCTAACTTAGCGCCTATGCGCTCTGCAGCTCATCGCTGTTTTTCCGATGCAAAGTCGTTCTCGCGACGCGTCTGGGCCCGAGCCTTGCAAAAGCAACGGCACGAATTCGTGCCTCCCGACAGACGGAGGCGGAGCGCCCACAGGCGCGTCCAACCATGTCCGCGCTGCACTTTCTGACGTTGCCGCCTGAAAGCGCTTTCGGGTGCGGTTGCGCGCCACGCCGTCGGATGTTGCCACCCGGCAGCGTTCTCGGGCGCGCTCGCCTCTCGGCGCTCCGACCGCGGCTCTTGTCTAGCGACCGAATGCTTTGACTCAGCCCAGGCCGCGCTTCACGCGATCGAGAGGGGACAGGCGGTACCCGCACCATCGACCGCGCTTAAGCCAGGCACCTGGCGCGCCGCTCGTGGTGTCGGCGGGACGATGCCCGGACCGCCCGGGAGCGGGGTTACCAGCCCCGCCCGCAGGAACCGCTCCCGCTCCGCTTCAAGGACCGTCTCGAGAAGCGTCCCACAACTGATTCGTCGCGCGGGATGGGCCAATATGTAGCTGAAGGGGGAAAGACGTTCAGAAAAATGTCGCGGCTATTGCGACGCGCAGTGGGGTCAGCAAGGCGAAGCGTGCCCACGTGACTGGATCGGAGGCTTCACCGATGTGGAGGGAACGCTGTATTAGCGAGCGTGAGAATTTAAGTGCAGTGTCACCGTAACTAATGGACGCGTGGACACGGCGCTGCGCGCCTTTGCCCACTCTACGGTTGCTGATTTCTGTACATGGCGGTGAGGCAAGACCAAACGGTCCCGGCCACCAACCGGCGTGCCGGCCGTCGTGTTGCGAGGATTGAAAGTTCGTCTCCCATGGACATTTCAGGACCCCAGAAGCTATCGTTCGGCAAATCAAGGAAGGTCGATCACACCATCCAAAACGGCTTGTACCCTTCCGAGGCGGCGTTGTAGCGAGTGATGCCGATATCCTGTAATTGCCTCTGGTTGAAGTTCATCAATTCCTGCCGTGAACGACCGCGCCGATGCCAATCGGCCACACAATGCGTCACTTGGCTCCAACGAGTTTCGCTCCTATCCGTGCTCATGGCTCCCTCCGGGTCCGAAAAACGTAATTGCAGCCTACACCTTCCTCCGCCAGGGGATGTGACGGCGGGCACAATTCTGCGCTTTTCCGAAAGCCCCGAATCGCCTTCTCTAGATCCCGACCCCCAACGCTTAGCGCGGCACCATCGAGTGCCAACATCGGATTGCGTTCTGACCCCAGCAACCTCTTGTCCAATTCACGATCAGCAACATCGTGCGCCAAATAACTCGCAACATCGAAAAAGCACCAAATATCACCACGCCACGCATTCCGTAAAAGTCAAACGGTCCGGATCTTCCCCACCGCGCGGCAGCCCGTTGACCGCAACGACCACGCCCAGGTTCTCAAATGGAAATACGGCAAGGCACCGGAGCCCCCGGCTTGTGGTCCGAGCGACTTTAGCGAATCCGATCGCACCAGCATCTTCTCATCCGTATAATTCACTTCCATTTTTACGAAATCTAGCACCAAATATTTGCTTTCTTTAGGTCATCCTCTGTTCAAATACACCACTGTGATTTAGCGCCAATACAAACGATTGGCGCGATGAATGACCCCAATAGAAAATCTGTAGGGGTCATTCATGTTTCGACTGCTTGGCTTCGTGATCGCAGGTCGCCCGACCGCAATTGCTGGACTCGCAGTTTTCCTGAGCGTATGCGGTGCGAGCGGCCAGGTAATCGCAGGTACGCTCTATGAATCGATTGGCGCGCGCGTGCCTGCGCCGCCAAGTGGTTGGATTCAGTTCTGCGAGACGTATAGGGAAGTATGCGATACCAAGCCTTTACCGCCTCTTGATGTTCCCCTTGACGGAAAAGCATGGGTCGAACTGAAGCGCATAAACCTCTGGGTCAATCACAACATCGAGCCGGAGACCGATATGGATCATTACGGCATGATCCAATGGTGGCGCTATCCCGATGACGGCGCCGGCGCTTGCCACAGCTATGCGTTGCTGAAGCGTCGGATGCTCATACAGGCCGGCTGGCCGCGCCAGGCACTGCTCATGACAATCGTGCACTTGACCGATGGCGAGGGTCATGCCGTGCTCACCGTCAAGACCGACCATGGCGACTATATTCTCGACAACTTGACCGACAAGATCGAGCTGTGGTCCCAAACTCCATATCTGTATTATATGCGACAATCGCAATCTGATCCGAACAGGTGGGTTTGGATCGCTGAAGCCACCGCGGCAGCTGCTATTCCCGCGCTGGATCAGCGTCAATCCGACGAGGCCACCGAAGTCGGCAATGTCGTTCGCGAAGATCACGGCACGATGCCGATCGTGCCGGTCAGTCAGCTGGTCATCGCCCCCGCGATCGACCCTTCGCCGGCGCCCGCGGCGCGAACAGGCTGGGGAGTCCAGCTCATCGGCAGCGCCTCCGAGGCCTCGGCCCTCGCCTCGTATCAGCGGATGCGACAGACCTATGGCAGCCTGCTTGGTTCTCAGCGGCCGCTCGTCCTTCTTTCGCATGTTGGGGTCGGTGCCTATTGGTACCGCGTGCGCGTAGCCATGAACAACCGTGGCGATGCGGAGAACCTTTGTGTGGGCCTCCGTGCCGCCGGCGGAAGCTGCCTCGTCCAGCGCAATTGACGGCGGACGCGAGACGATTGGCTTATCCGATTATCCTGTCTTTCTGTCGCCGATAGGAAGGCAAACGAAACAACCCGTCCATTGTCGCTATCCCCACGCCGCTCACCAACCCCGAAACGGCACTGCCGAGCCTAGCGGCGTAGCCCGGATTTTTTGAAACGAAGCCAGGGCAAGCCTCACGGTCGATCCCGGATTTCCCCGTCGCGAAATCAGGGCTACTCGTTGTCCGGCGATTGGGCGGGAGACGTGACCGAATTATCGGGACGCTTCGGCGAATGGGCGCGCGGACACGGCGCTGAGCCTTCATCGGGCCGCGCTTCGCGCGGACCCGTTGGCGCCTTTGGCCACCCTTGCTTGCTGTGCCGTCGCGAATGGCAGACGCGTGCCGAGAACGATCCAGCTCCCGCCCGAATTGCTAAAGGCTTGTCGCTTCCCTGCGATCGTGACACGACTATATAACGATGCAACGCTCGAATTCCCCATGACCGACATCATCGAAGTCAAGGACTTGAAAAAAAGCTTCGGCCCCTTGGAAGCGGTGAAGGGAATTTCGTTCTCGGTCGAGCGGGGGACAACGTTCGGATTCCTCGGTCCAAACGGCGCCGGCAAGTCGACGACGATCAAGATGTTGACGACGCTGCTGCGGCCCACGTCGGGGACGATTTTGATCGACGGCAACGACCCCACCGCTCGGCAAAAGCAGCAGCATATGAAGTCCAGGCCGGTGCATCCGGGCCCAGGAACCCGATCGTCTTCAGCTTGTCGGCCTGCTGCGCGCGCGACGCGAGCGGCCACGCGACCGCCGCGCTGCCGACGACAGTGATGAATTCCCGCCGCTTCATCGGCGATCCCGTGCAGACGACCGTAGGTTAGCACATTGCTTGAGAGCAAGCTTCGCATTGCATCGCAGCGTCACTGCTCCGCCGATCTGCGAAATAAGTCAATCGCGTCATTACCGACCTTACCGCTACGACGGGCGTTGGTTTTCGTTCTCCGAACCCCGTCGCGCGGCACGATGAAGTTCAGCTTGGCGACGCCGGATCACGGCGTCCGAGGCGTCGTCATTCCCTTAAGCGCTTCCATAAGCTCCATCGGGAACGGGAACACGATGGTCGAGGTGCGATCGCCGGCGATGTCGAACAGTGCCTTGAGGTAGCGCAATTGCATCGCCTGCGGCACCGGCGCCAGCACGTTGGCGGCCTCCAGGAGCTTCTGCGACGCCTGAAACTCGCCCTCGGCATTGATGATCTTGGCGCGGCGCTCGCGCTCGGCCTCGGCCTGGCGGGCGATGGCGCGCACCATACTCTCGTCGAGATCGATGCGCTTTAATTCGACATTGGAGACCTTGATGCCCCAGCCTTCGGTCTGCTTGTCGAGCACGTCCTGGATGTCGGCATTGAGCTTGTCGCGCTCGCTCAGCATCTGGTCGAGGTCGTGCTTGCCCAAAACCCAGCGCAGCGTGGTCTGGGCGAGCTGGCTCGTCGCCATGAGGTAATTGCTGACCTGGATGATGGCGCGCTCGGGATCGACGACGCGGAAATAGAGGACGGCGCTGACCTTGACCGAGACGTTGTCGCGGGAAATCACGTCCTGCGGCGGCACTTCGTCGACCACCACGCGCAGGTCGACGCGCACCATCTGTTGGATGAACGGTATCAACAGAAACAGGCCCGGGCCCTTGACTCCGGTATAGCGGCCGAGCGTGAAGACGACGCCGCGCTCATATTCGCGTAAGATTCGGAGCGAGGCGTAGATGAAGATCAGAACGATGGCGGCGATGACGACGGCGGCTGTGAGAATCATGGCATTCCTCCTTGGTCGCGATGCGGCAAACCTTTGAGTCACTTCTGCTTGAAGCAGGCCCGACAGCCGAACTCAGAGCGATTGAACGAGAAGAACGAGGCCCTCGCGCTTGACGACCTTGACCGGCGCGCCGGCCGTAAGCGGTGCCGCGGACCGCGCGCGCCAGATTTCGCCCAGCACCCGGACCCTTCCTTCTTCGCCGTCCCAGGAGACGGCTTCGCCCTTGGCGCCGACCAGCGCCTCGCCGCCGGACACGACGGGCCGCTTGCGCGAGCGCAACAGCGCGCCCAAAGCCACCAGCAAGAGAGCGGCGCTGCCGATGGCCGCGCCGGCGATCACCGCACCGGAAAGCTCGAAGCCGGGTGTGGATGCCGGGAACATCATCAACGCGCCGATGACGAAAGCGGCAATGCCGCCGACGCCGAGCGCGCCGAACGCGCCGATATGGACCTCGGCGATCATCAGGCCGATGCCGACCAGAACCAGAGCGGCCCCGGCATAGTTGATCGGAATGAACGCCAGCGCATAGAGCGCGACCAGGAGCGAGATGGTGCCGATCAGGCCGGGTGCCACGGCGCCGGGATTGAAGAATTCGAGAATGAGCCCGTAGACGCCAATCAGCATAAGGATGAACGCCACATTGGGGTTGGTGACCAGCCCGAGCAGTTCGGTGCGCCAATCGGGCGGCACGTTCACGATGGTCAGTTCCGTGGTGGCGAGCTTTTGCGGTTTGCCATTGACGGTCGCGGTGCGGCCGTCGATCTGGCGCAGCAGGTCCGGAACGTCAGTGGCGATCACGTCGACGACGTGAAGGCTCAGCGCTTCGGTCGCCGGCAGGCTCACGGCCGAGCGCACCGCCTCGGCGGCCCAATCGGCGTTGCGGCCGTTGAGCATGGCAAGGCTGCGGATGTAAGCCACTGCATCGTTGAGGATCTTGCGGGTTTCGGTGTCCTCCGGCTGAGCGCTTTTGTTATCCTGCTTTTTTTGTTCCGAGCCGCTTCCGGGCAACAGCGAGCCGCCGCCCAACTGAACCGGCGTGGCGGCGCCGATATTGGTGCCGGGAGCCATGGCGGCGATGGCGCTCGCATAGGCGATGTAGGTGCCGGCGCTGGCCGCCCGCGCCCCGCCGGGCGCGACGAAGGTGACGACCGGAACGGGCGAAGCCAGCATCGCGCTGATGATCTCGCGCATCGAGGTGTCGAGGCCGCCCGGCGTGTTCATGCGCAGCACGATGACGCCGTCCTGGTCCGGTTTCGCGGCATCGATCTCGCGCACCAAGTAATCGGCCATGGCCGGCCCGATGACGCCGTCGACATTGAGCACGATGGCGCGCTTTGCGGCTTGCGCCGGCGCGCTCAGCATCGCGGCCGCAATCGCAAGCAGCACGGCAACCGCGCGCAATCGAATCATGGCAATCACCCGGCCCGGCGCCCCAGCGGGCGGCGTAAGCGTCGCCGCTTTGGGCGCGAAGCCGCACTATAGCGGCGTTCGGCAGACGAGTCGCGCAAAGGGATCTGCCGCCGGGGCCCGGCGGGCAACTATCGCCGCGAGGACGCTCCGGCCTGCTCGGTGCCTAGCTGGCACCCGCTTCCAACCCTTGATCGCAACCGCTACCCTGCCGCGCCCGAGCCGGCTCGCGGCGGGAGTGGATCGGGCCATGCGTGGCAGGCATCGGTGCGGCGTGGCCGCGCCCATCGAAGATGTCATGAAGGCGTTCCGGCTTTACCGCGGAAAACATCGCCGCCGCCGCCAAGGCGCAGGTCGCGCAGGTCGCGAAATGGAAAAAGTCATGAACAGGCTGCGAGCACTCGCCGCGACCGGCCAGTCCGTCTGGCTCGATTTCCTCTCGCGCGAGATCATCGAAAACGGCGAACTCCAGCGCCTGATCGACGAAGACGGCCTTTCCGGCATCACCTCGAATCCCTCGATCTTCGAAAAGTCGATCGGCGAGACCGACTTCTACGATGCCGAGATCACGCGCCTCGTCGCCGGCGGCGCGACCCCGCTCGGCACCATCTACGAAAGCCTGGTGACGGCCGACATCGCGGCTGCCGCCGACATGCTGCGGCCGCTTTACGATCACAGCGAGGGCCGGCACGGTTTTGTCAGTCTGGAAGTGTCGCCCTACCTCGCCATGGATAAAGAGGCGACCCTGGCCGAAGCCCGGCGGCTGTGGAAAGCGGTGGGGCGTCCGAACATCTTCATCAAAGTGCCGGGGACGGCGCCCGGGATTCCGGCAATCCGCGAACTTTTGGCCGAGGGCCTCAATATCAACATCACGCTGCTGTTCTCGCAGCACGTTTACGAAGAGGTGGTGGAGGCGTTCTTTGCCGCGCTCGAACGGCGTGCCGCCGCAGGCCGGCCGGTCGATCGCATCGCCAGTGTCGCGAGTTTTTTCGTCAGCCGCATCGATACCGCAGCAAACAAGCTGCTCGATCAAGCTGCCGCCTGCGCGCCGGATGCCGCGATCGAGCGGCTCCGCGGCAAAGTCGCGGTCGCCAACGCCAAGCTCGCTTATCGGCGCTGGCAAAAGCGGTTTTCCGGCCCGCGCTGGGAACGGTTGCAGAGCCTCGGCGCGCGGCCGCAGCGCTTGTTGTGGGCTTCGACCAGCACCAAGAACCCGGCTTATAGCGACGTGCTCTATGTCGACGAGCTGATCGGGCCGCAAACCGTCAACACCATGCCGGCCAATACGATGGACGCGTTTCGCGATCACGGCACCGTGCGCGAGACGGTGACGGACGGCGTCGAGCAGGCGGAGCGGACGCTTGCGGCGCTCGCTCGCGCCGGCATCTCGCTTGATCGCGTCACCGATGAGCTCGTGACCGACGGTGTGCGGCTGTTTTCCGATTCCTTCGACAAGCTCAATGAGGCGCTCGCGGCAAAGCGCGCCGCGCGTGCTCGGCAAGGCGCACAATGATCAGGTATTGGCGCTGCCGCAATCGCTCAAGAAACGGGTCGGCGAAGCGGCGGAGACTTGGCGCAGAGCCGGAAACATCCGCCGCCTGTGGAACAAGGACGCTTCGTTGTGGACCGGGCACGATGAGGGCAACTGGCTGGGCTGGCTCGAGGTCATCGACGCGCAATTGCACGACATGCCGAGCTTGAACGAATTTGCCGGCGAGGTGCGCTCGCGAGGCTTCAGCGATGCGCTGCTGCTCGGCATGGGCGGCTCGAGCCTCGGCCCTGAGGTTCTGGCGCAAACGTTCGGATCGGCATCGGGCTTTCCCGAGCTGCACGTTCTCAATTCAACCGACCCGCAACAGGTGAGAAGCTTCGAGAGCAAAATCGAGCTGCCGCGGACGCTGTTCATCGTGTCGAGCAAGTCGGGCACCACGCTCGAGCCCAACGCACTGATGGAGTATTTCTTCGAAAAAGCCTGCCTTGCGCTCGGCGGCAGTGAAGCCGCTCGGCACTTCGTCGCCATCACCGATCCCGGCTCGCAGCTTGAAGCGATCGCAGGGCGGCGAGGCTTTCACCGGATTTTCAAAGGAATCCAGAGCATCGGCGGACGCTATTCGGTGCTCTCGCATTTCGGCACGGTGCCGCTCGCTGCAATGGGCCGCGACATACGCGCCTTCCTCGAATCGGCGCGCGTCATGGCGCGCTCGTGCGGGCCGGAAGTGCCGCCGGCGCGGAATCCGGGCGTCGAGCTTGGGCTGACCATCGGCGAGCTTGCGCGCCAGGGGCGCGACAAAGTCACCATCGTTGCCTCGCCCTCGATCGCGTCGTTCGGCGCCTGGGCCGAGCAATTGCTGGCCGAATCGACCGGCAAGCAGGGCAAGGGCGTGATCCCGATCGCCGACGAACCGCTTGGGCCTCCGTCGGTTTACGATGCGCATCGCCTGTTCATTTATCTGCGCGACGCTGCGCAGGCGGATCCCGCGCAGGACCGAGCGATGGGCGCTCTGCAGCAGGACGGACAGCCGGTCGTGCTCGTCGGTCTTTCCTCCAAGGAACATCTGGCTCAGGAATTTTTCCGCTTTGAGATGGCCACTGCGGTCGCCGGCGCGATCATCGGCATCAACTCTTTCGATCAGCCCGACGTCGAAGCGAGCAAAGTCGCAGCGCGCGAATTGACCGAGACGTTCGAGAATGGCGGCGCGCTCGGCCCGGACAAGTCCTCGTTCGGGCAAAACGGCATCGCGCTCTATGCCGATGAGCGCAACATGCAGTCGCTGCGGCAGGCCGGCGCCGATTCGACGCTCGAAAGCTGGCTGGGTGCGCATTTCGCCCGCATCCATGACGGCGATTATTTTGCCGTCCTGGCCTATCTCGAACGCGACGCCGCTCACATTGCGTCGCTGCAGGAGCTGCGGACCGCGGTGCGCGACAACAAACGCGTCGCCACTTGTCTGCAATTCGGACCACGCTTTCTGCATTCGACCGGGCAGGCCTATAAGGGCGGACCGAATTCCGGCGTGTTTCTCGAAATCACCGCCGATGCTGCGGCTGATGTCGCCATTCCCGGACGCAACGCAAGTTTCGGGATGATCGAGGCCGCGCAAGCGCGCGGCGACTTCCGTGTGCTCGCGGAACGCGGCCGCCGCGTGCTGCGCGCGCATCTGGCGCAGGACGTGGAGGCCGCACTCGCCACTTTGGTCAAGGCGGCGCGAGCGGCCCTGCGATGAGGTGAGCGATGCAACTCGGCGTTGTCGGTCTCGGCCGCATGGGCGGCAACATCGTGCAGCGCCTGATGCGGCACGGCCATTACTGCGTGGTCTATGACAAGAGCGCCGACACGGTGGCATCGCTTGCTGAAAAAGGCGCTACCGGCAGCCGCGGGCTTGGCGACTTGGCCGCCAAGCTGACCGGGCCGCGCGCCGTGTGGGTGATGCTGCCGGCCGGCGAGGTGACCGACGATGCCGTCGCGCAGCTCGGCAAAGTGCTGCAGACCGGCGATATCGTCATCGACGGCGGCAATAGCTTTTACCGGGATGACATACGCCGGGCACAGGCGCTCAAGGAACGCGGCATTCATTACGTCGATGTCGGAACCAGCGGCGGCATCTGGGGTCTTGATCGCGGCTATTGCCTGATGATCGGCGGCGAAAGGGATATTGTTGATCATCTTGATCCAATCTTTGCCGCGCTGGCGCCGGGCCTCGGCAATATCGAGCGCACCGTCGGGCGCGATGGCCGCGACCGGCGCCCGGAGCGCGGCTATATGTATTGCGGCCCGTGCGGCTCGGGCCATTTCGTCAAGATGGTCCATAACGGCATCGAGTATGGGCTGATGCAGGCCTATGCCGAGGGCTTTGCCATTCTCAAGGCCGCCGATTCGGAGGCGCGGCCGCAGGACCAGCGCTACGAGCTCGATCTTGCCGATGTTGCCGAAGTCTGGCGGCGGGGCAGCGTGATCTCGTCCTGGCTGCTCGATCTCACCGCAATCGCGCTCGGCGCCGATCCGCACCTTGAAGCGTTTTCCGGCACCGTTGCGGATTCGGGCGAGGGGCGCTGGACGGTAATGGCCGCGATCGAGGAGGCGGTGCCGGCGACGGTGCTTTCGGCGGCGCTCTATGCGCGGTTTCGCTCGCGCGACGACCACGGCTTCGCCGATAGGCTGCTGTCCGCCATGCGCAAGGGGTTTGGCGGCCACATCGAACCGAAAGGGTCCTGATCGTGGACGTCGCCGCGCCAGCTCCGGCCGCCGCGACGAGCCGTCAGCCGCGCCGCGCCGACCCTTGCGCCTTCGTCATTTTTGGTGCGGCGGGCGATTTGACCGAACGCCTGCTGCTGCCCGCGCTTTATAACCTCGCCGCGGCCGGGCTTCTGCCGAAGGCGTTCTGCCTCGTCGGCGCCGCCCGCGGCGAAAACAGCGCCGAGGAGTTTCGCCGCGAAATGGCCGCCGCCGTACAGGAAGCGGCCGGCGTCCCCGTCAATCCGCGAACGCTCGACGAGATGCTGTCCTGCTGCCGCTACATCGCCGGCGATTTCGACAATCCCTCGACCTATCAGCACTTGACCACGACGCTCGAAGAAGCCGGTCGCGCGGTCGGCAGCAACGACAATTGCCTGTTTTATCTGGCGACGCCGCCCGGCCTGTTCGCGCGCATCGCGCGTCACCTCGGCGAAGCGGGACTGGCGGACGAACGGAACGGATCGTGGCGGCGGCTCATCGTCGAGAAGCCGTTCGGCCATGACTTCGAATCGGCGCGCGCGCTGAACAAGGAACTGCTCGACTTCTTTTCCGAAGACCAGATTTATCGGATCGATCATTATCTCGGCAAGGAGACCGTGCAGAACATCATGGTGCTGCGCTTCGCCAACGGCATGTTCGAGCCGATCTGGAACCGCAACCATATCGACCATGTGCAGATCACCGTTGCCGAAACACTGTCGGTCGAAAGCCGCGGCAAGCTCTACGATCGCACCGGCGCACTGCGCGACATGGTCCCCAACCATCTGTTTCAGTTGCTGGCGCTGACCGCAATGGAACCGCCGAGCTGTTTCGAGGCCGATGCGGTGCGCGACGAGAAGCTCAAGGTGCTCGAGGCTATTCACCCGCTGACCGCGGACAGCGTCGCGACCGACGTGGTGCGCGGTCAGTACACAGCCGGCGCCGTCCAGGGCCGCGCAATTGCGGCCTATCGTGAAGCAGCCAATGTTGCACCGCAGAGCAACACGGAAACCTACGTCGCCATGCGGCTCTTGATCGAAAATTGGCGCTGGGTCGGCGTGCCGTTTTATCTGCGCACCGGCAAGGCGCTTGGTGCGCGCAAGACCGAGATTGCGATCAAGTTTCGCAGCGCGCCGCTGGCGCTGTTCCGCGATACGCCGATCGAAAGCCTGGGGCAGAATTTTCTGGTGCTGCGCATTCAGCCGGAGGAGGGCGCGGCGCTGCATTTCTACGCCAAGGTTCCGGGGCCGAATATCCGCATCGAGAATGTGCGGATGGATTTCAAGTACGAGGATTATTTCGAGGCAGCGCCCAGGACCGGATACGAAACGCTGATCTACGATTGCATGATCGGCGATCATACTCTGTTCCAGCGCGCAGGCGATATCGAAGCCGGCTGGCGCGTGGTCGAGCCGATCTTGCTGGCATGGCGGCAGGGCGACGGCCGCGATCTTCATTTTTATCAGGCCGGGAGCGACGGACCCAAAGCGGCGGAGTCCTTGCTGTCGCGCGCGGGACAGCGATGGCGGCCGATCGCATGACGGCGGTCGCACCGCAGTTCCGCATATTCGAGACAGCCGAGGATTTGGCGCAGCACGCCGCCGACTGGGTCGTCGAACGCGCGCGAGACTGCGGCGAGCGCTTCGCGCTCTGCCTAAGCGGCGGTACGACGCCGAAGCGGCTTTACGAACTGCTCGCCGCGCCGCCGCGCCGCGCCCGTTTCCCCTGGCATTGCACGCACTGGTTCTGGGGCGACGAACGCGTGGTCCCCCACGACGATCCGCGGAGCAATTTTCACATGGCCTGGACGGCGCTGCTGCGGGACGCGCCGGTCGCGCCAGCCCGTATTCACGCCATTCCGACCGAACCGATGCCTGCGGCAATGTGCGCTGCCGAGTACGAGGCGATGCTGATGCGCTTTTACGGCGAGGCCACGTTGGATGCCGGCCGGCCGTTGTTTGATCTCACCTTGCTCGGACTGGGCGAAGACGGTCATCTGGCGTCATTGTTTCCGGGCAGCGCGGCGCTGACGGAAACCAGGCGGTGGGCCGTGCCGGTCGTCGGCGAGCGCAAGCCGGACCGCATCACCCTGACCTACCCGTCGCTCGCGAACAGCGCCGCGACCTTGTTTCTTGTCGCCGGCGCGAACAAGCGCAGCGCGCTTCGCCGCGTGCGCGCTGGCGATCAGGCCCTGCCGGCGGCGCGGCTGCGGCCGGCGGGCGCGCTCTATTGGTTCGCCGACCGCCCGGCGGCAGGACCGGCACTCGGCGGAGAGTGACCTGATGGAGCTTCCCCAGCCTGAGCTGAAGCCTGGCGTGGTGCCGATCGACAAGACAGCGGCGCTGCCCTTGGTGTTGGTGGTGATGGGCGTCTCCGGTTGCGGCAAATCGACGATCGGAAGCCAATTGGCGCTGACGCTGCACTGGGATTTTGAGGACGCCGACTGGTTTCATCCCGCCCGCAATATCGACAAAATGCAGGCCGGCATTGCGTTGACCGATGAAGACCGCGCGCCATGGCTCATTGCGATTGCCGATTTCATCGACCGCGCGCGCAACGAAGGCAGACACACCGTCGTTGCTTGCTCGGCGCTCAAGCGGCGTTACCGCGCCGTCATCATCGCAACCGGCCCGATGTGCGGCTGATCTATCTGAAAGGCGATATCGAATTGATCGCCCGCCGCATCGCCGCGCGGTGAAACGCTGGCTCGCCCCAATCAAGAACAAACAGCCGCAGGCGCAGGCGAGCACGAAACTGAAATCGGATGCCATGCGGATGGTGAGCGGCGCGCGGCCGTCCAGCGTCAAATCGGTCAGGCCCATCCACAGCGCCAACGAAGCGAGCGCGGCGCCGAGCCACAGCGCCCAGCGCCGCGGCAACGGGCCGTCGGCCGCCACCAGTCCGCGGTCGATGCCGGTTACGCCGATGCCGAGGCCGGAACGGCCGAACCCGGTGAGTAGCGCGTCCTTAAATCACCGCATTGTCTCACCAGAACCCCTGCGTCATCACGATTGTCAGATTGATTCTTCGAATTTTCCGAGAAATGGAGGCCCAATGATCGTGCACCTGAGAAAGCTTGCGATCGCAGGAGCGGTTGCGCTGCTGGCTGCCGCGAACTCCGCCGTCGCCCAAATACCCCAACAAGCGCCCCAACAATTGCCCCAACAATCGCAAGAACCGTCCGTGGTTGGTTTGTGGCAGAAGGTCGACAATGAAACAGGCCAACCGGTCAGTTGGTTCCTGTTCGTCGAGCGTGACGGCGTGTACGAAGGCATCATCGCCAAATACTTCCTGCGGCCGGGCGATTCGCCGAACCAGGTCTGTTCGAGCTGCCGGGACGATCGCCACGACGCGCCGTTGCTCGGCCTTCCCCTGATTCGCGGCATGCAGCGGCAGGGGCTGCGCTACGTCAACGGCAACATCCTCGATCCGCGCGACGGCAACATCTATAGCGCCGTGATGCACGTCAGTCCCGACGGCCAGACCTTGACCGTGCGCGGCTATCTCGGCGTGCAATTGTTCGGGCGCGACGAGGTCTGGTCTCGGCTGCCCGACGGCGCCGTGCGACAACTCGATCCCCTGATCGTCGCCCGTTATTTTCCCAGTCTCGCCCGCCACCGCCGGCCGGTTGCGGCGCGGCGGCGTCTGCAGGACCGGGCTGTGGCGCCGCTTCATTAGCCATCGTGACGCGCGGGCGCAGACGCAGCGCCGATCAGTATTCGCCGACGCCGAATTCGCAGCCCGGTGCCGCGTAGTGGTAGCGGGCGACGCCGTAACGGTCCTGCCTGATGAACGGCCGGCAGCGGTCGACCCAGCGGCGTTCGCGGCGCAACGCGCGGGCCCTTGCCGCGGCATCGGCAGGCGGCGGCACCAGCCTGACAAACGGATCGCCGGCCGGCGCCCAGCGGGTGACGCAATTGAACGAGTTCCAGCTGCCGAGACAGCTGCTCGTCCTGATGCCCTGCGCTTGCGCCGCGGTGGCGATGACGACCGAAGCGGCGATCGAGATGACGCATGCAGCGCCGATCGGCGCAGCGGGCCGCGATGCCCGGCGCACTCTGCCACCGCCGAAAACAAACACCGCTCTCTCCCTTGAGCGCAGTCCGGCTGGATTCGACCGGTTCACGCTCGGCTCTTAACCACGATGGCGCGCGCGGTTGCGCAAGGCCGATTGCGGCCCTTGCGGCACACGCAGCGCGCACCAGCCGGGAGTGAGCAAGGCCGGTGCCAGCGTGGCTGACCTGTTTTGGCACAGGGCCGATCGGGGGCAACAAGGCCTCGCGCTGACGCAAGGCCAGATCCGGCTCGACTCGAACCATCGTCAACGCCGAAGCACCGTTGGCGGGCTCGGCCGTCGCCGCTCCCATCCGGCCTGTTCCAGTTCCGGGATCGTGTCATCTGATTGCGGATAGCCGAGGCAGAAGTAGCCAATGAACTTCCACTCGCGCGGCACCTGGAGAACCTCGGCGACGACCTGCGGATCAAGGATGGAAACCCAGCCCATTCCGATGCCCTGGGCGCGGGCGACCAGCCAGATCGTGTGAACGGCGGCGACCGCCGAATATTCGATCATCTCCGGCATCGTGTGGCGCCCGAGGCCGTGACCCTGAACGGTCGAGCGATCCGCAAACACCGCCAAGTGGCAGGGCGCCTCCTCCAATCCGGCAAGCTTGAGCCGCGCATAGAAGCCCGCCCGTTGTCGGCTCTGAGCCGCGAGCGCCTCGGCGTTACAGGTCGCGAAATTACGCCTGATCGCGGCGCGAACTGCGCCGTCCTCGACAATGACAAAGCGCCACGGCTGGCTCAGGCCGACCGATGGAGCCAGACTGGCGATCTCGATGAGCGATTCCAGCGTGCCGCTCGGCAACGGATCGCCGCGGAAGCGCCGCACATCCCGGCGCCAGACGAGAAGATCGCGAAGGTGCGTGCGGAATTCTTTGTCGAACTCGACCGTTCGCTTCGCCGCTCCGCTCTCTTCAACGTGGGAATGTGCACGTGCGCTCATGGTGTCAAGCTTAGCCGTTGGGGCGGAACGCAGCCATCGCAATTCGCAGCTTTTGCCAGGCCTGCTCGTTCGCCGGCAGGCCGAAGCGCAACCAGTTGTCATGATCGACAAAGCGCCGCACCAGGATGCCCGACTGTCCGAGATGATCAAATAATCTCTTCGCCGCGGCGAGCTGTGTCAGTCGGAACAATGCGGTGCCGCCGATGAGATGAAGCCCCGCACCGGTCAGGATCGCGTCGAGCCGCTGTGCGTCGGCGGCCAAGCGGAGTTTTGTGGCTGCGATCCATTGTGCATCGTCAAACGCTTTGGTGCCGACGGCCAATGCCGGTCCGGACACCGCCCACGGCCCGAGCAATGCAGACAGGCGGCGGGCTAAAGGCAGGGCAGCGATTGCGAAGCCGAGCCGAACACCGGCAAGCCCGAAGAATTTGCCGAACGAGCGCAGCACCACGATATTGCCGCGCGAGACTTCCGGCGCGAGGCTTGCTCCCGGCGGTCCGACATCCATGAACGCCTCGTCGACCACCAATATGCCGTCACGGCGGCCGAGCGTTGCGGCGAGAGCGAGAAGCTCGTGTCTGGCTGCGAGCCGTCCATCCGGATTGTTGGGGTTGGCGATGATGACGAGCTCGGCGTCGACATCGGTCGTCAATTCGCCGATCATGCTGACACTGTGTCCGGCAAGCGCCGCGGCGACAGCAAACTCCGCATAGCTCGGCGTCACGATAACGGCTCGGCCCGGCCGTCCCAGGCCGGCAACAAGAGGGAGTAGGATTTGCGTGCCCGGCGCCGGTACGACGTGATCCGCTGACGGCGCGCCGTAGGCTTGCGCCGCCCGTGCTGCAAGCGTGCCGGCTGCGGCGGCCTCCGGCAAGCGGGCGAAGGTCTCGGCCGGGAGATCAGGCATGGGGTAAGGTATGGGGTTGATCCCGGTCGACAGGTCGATGAACGGTTCGGGCGCTCCGGGAAACAGCCGCCGGGCTGCGGCGAGATCGCCGCCGTGCGGCAGCGGGCCCGCCTCAGCGGCGACGGGAAAAATGTCGATCGCGCTCGCCTTCTTCGCCATGCTGGTCGAACTCGCCGTCGGCTATCCTGAACGCGTGTTTGGCGCGATCGGCCATCCGGTGACCTGGCTCGGCCGCCTGATCGGAGCGCTCGACCGTTCGCTCAACAGCGCCGGGGCTTTGCCGTCATGGCGCCGTTGCGCCGGGATCGTCGCGCTCGTGATCGTTCTCGTCATCGTTGGCGCGGTGACATTTCTCCTGCAGCGTGAATTGCTGCGCGTTCCGTTTGGTCTGCTGCTCACGGTCGTTCTCTCCAGCACGCTGATCGCGCAGCGCAGCCTTTACTCCCACGTCGCCGCCGTTGCCGCCGCGCTGGAACAGGACGGCGCCGGCGCCGGCCGTCGCGCAGTCTCGCACATCGTCGGCCGCGACGTCGCGGCGCTCGATGCGGCCGGCGTTGCGCGCGCGGCCATCGAAAGCCTGGCCGAGAATTTCTCGGACGCGGTGGTGGCGCCGGTGTTGTGGATGGCTATTGGCGGACTCCCTGGCGCAGCACTCTACAAGGCGATCAACACCGCCGACAGCATGATCGGCCATCATACGGAGCGTTACCAAGCCTTCGGCTGGGCTGCCGCCCGTCTCGACGATCTGGTCAACCTGCCGGCGTCGCGGCTTGCCGCGCTGCTGCTTGTTGCCGCCGCCGCGCTCGACCGGCACGCCTCGGCGGCGGCAGCGTGGCGCAGCGTCCTGCGCGACGCCTCGCGGCACCGCTCGCCCAATGCCGGCTACCCGGAAGCGGCGATGGCGGGAGCGCTTGGGCTGGCGCTCGCCGGTCCGCGCGTCTATCGCGGCGTTGCGGTGCAAGACGCGGTCATGGGCGATGGCAGAAGCGACGCCGGCGCGGCCGATATCCGCCGCGCGATCGCGCTTTATCGCTTCGCCGACGCCATCCTGCTTGCGCTCGTTGCCGTGTTCGCGGCCGTCGTCATCGCGCCAATCTGAGCAGCCGGTCGAGGTCGAGATGTTTGGTCAGATGCGCCGCCAGCGCATCAAGCGTTTGTTCGATCAGGGCATCGTAAGCAACGTTCGCCGGCCCCGCTGCAAGCCGCGCCAGCCAGGCGGCGCGCTGCCGATCGTCGCCGAACAGCTCGTGGATGTAAGTGCCGAACACGCGGCCGTCGTCCGATACGGCTCCCTCCGGCGAAGCGTCGGCGAGACGCGCAAAAGGCCGCGCGCAATCGGGTCCCGCGGTCACACCCATATGCATTTCGTAGCCGGCAAAGGGCACGCCGTCGCGCGTTGCGCCGCGCACCTTTTCGAGCCGCTTGTCCCGCGACAGCGTTGTCGTCACTTCCAGCAAGCCGAGCCCCTCGGTGGTCGCGGGCGGCCCTTCGATGCCATCCGGGTCGGCGATTGCGCGCCCAAGCATCTGGTAGCCGCCGCACAGGCCGAGGATCATGCCGCCGCGGCGGCGGTGGGCGGCAAGATCGATGTCGAAGCCGGCGGCACGCAAAGCGGCGAGATCGGCGATGGTCGACTTCGAACCCGCCAGCACGACGACAGCGGCGTCGCCCGGCAGCGCCGCGCCCGGCCGCACCCGCACGACATCGACCGAAGGCTCGGCATCGAGCGGATCGAAATCGTCGAAATTGGCGATGTGCGGCAGGATCGGCACCGCGATGCGCACCCGCGCTTGCTGCTTAGCCGGCCGGCTGTGCGCGAGTGCCAGCGCATCCTCGGCCGGCAGGAGTTGTGCGTCGGCAAGGTACGGCACGAGGCCGAGCGATTGCCATCCGGTTAGCTGCGCGATGCGCGTCAAGCCTTCGGCAAACAACGCTGCATCGCCGCGAAATTTGTTGACGATGAAGCCGCGGATCAAAGCCGCATCCTCGGGCGCGAGCACCGCCTTGGTGCCGACCAGGCTGGCAATGACGCCGCCGCGATCGATATCGCCGATCAGCACGACCGGCACGTTGGCGCTGCGCGCAAAGCCCATATTGGCGATGTCATTGTCGCGCAGGTTGATTTCCGCGGCGCTGCCGGCGCCTTCGACCAGCACGATATCGGCTGTGGCGGAAACCTGAGCGAAACTGTCGAGCACGAAGGGCAAAAGTTGCCGCTTCAGGTATTGATACTCGGCGGCCTTGGCGCTGCCAAAGACTCGGCCCTGCACCACGACTTGCGCGCCGATCTCGCTTTGCGGCTTGAGCAGCACCGGGTTCATGTGCACGCTCGGCGCCGCGCGTGACGCGCGCGCCTGCAACGCCTGGGCGCGGCCGATCTCGCCTCCGTCCGCGGTCACGGCGGCGTTGTTGGACATGTTCTGCGGCTTGAACGGGCGCACGTTGAGGCCGCGCAGGGTGAGCGCGCGCGCCAGCCCTGCGACGATCAGCGATTTGCCGACGTCAGACCCGGTGCCCTGGAACATCAGCGCGCGCGCGGGCATGTTTTTTAGAACTCGATGCCGGGCTGCGCCTTCACGCCGGCGGCAAAATGGTGCTTCACCAATGTCATCTCAGTGACGAGGTCGGCGGCGGCGACGAGCGCGGGTTTGGCGTTGCGCCCGGTGACGACGACATGCAGGCCGGGCCGCCGCGCGGCGAGCGCAGCGACCACAGCATCGAGATCGAGGTAATCGTAGCGCAGTGCGATGTTGAGTTCGTCGAGCACGATCAATGCGAAGCTCGGATCTGCCATCAGCTCGCGCGCCTTCGCCCAGGCACGCTCTGCTGCCGCAACGTCGCGCACGCGATCCTGCGTCTCCCAGGTAAAACCCTCGCCCATGGTGTGCCACTCGATCTGATCGCCAAATTTCTGCAACGCGTCGCGCTCCGCACTGTGCCAGGCGCCCTTGATGAACTGCACAACGCCGGCGCGCTGGCCGCGCCCCAGCGTGCGCAGCACGAGCCCGAACGCCGCGGTCGATTTGCCCTTGCCGGTGCCGGTGTGAACGATGAGCAGGCCCTTTTCGACGGTCTTGCCCGCCACCTCGGCGTCCTGCACCGCCTTGCGCTTGGCCATCTTGGCGCGGTGGCGTTCGGCGTCATCTTTCCCGGTGGTTTCGCTCATGACGTTTCCTTCAGAGCGCCTTTTATCGCCAGCGGCAAGCCCGCGACCATGAGCACGACATGATCGGCGCGCGCGGCGATGCGCTGGTTGAGCACGCCCTGCCAATCGCGAAATTTCCGGCCGAGCGAGTGCTCGGGCACGATGCCGAAACCGACTTCGTTCGCGACCAGCACCACGGGCGCGGTGGGTGCCGCAAGCGATTTCTCCAGAATGGCGATGTCAGTATCGATATCGGCGCCCACGAGCATCAGATTGGACAGCCACAGCGTGAGGCAGTCGACCAACACCGGCGCGCCTTGGCAGGCGGCAAAAGCGGCCGCAAGATCGCGGGGCGCTTCGAGCGTCCGCCACGCGCAAGAGCGGCGCGCGCGATGGGCTTCGATGCGCGCAATCATCTCCTCATCGCCAGCTTCTGCTGTTGCCACATAAGCCCACGGCGGTGCCGCGGCAGTGAGCAGGCCCTCGGCATAACGGCTCTTTCCCGAACGGGCGCCGCCGAGGACCAGTGTCACCGATGGGCGCGCAACAGTCGAGTCGATGCCGTCCGGTGCCATGGTCGCACGAAGCTGAACATTGCAGTTCATCGATGACATAGGGACTATCCTCGCGCAATGCGTCCTATGGGTTCGGCGCGATCCAGCACCGAAAAGCGATGCGGGAGCCGTGGCGGGCTTAGCGACCGGCGCGCCCTTCGGCAGGGATGACGACGCTCAAGATGGCAAGCGTCCGGAAGTGCAGCGATGTAATGCAGTCGATGTAGATGATTGACGGCGTCGAGTTGTCTTTATATGGTGTTTTCTGATGGTTCCCTTCGGGGATCAAAAGGGAACGCGGTGAGGACGATGTCCGAAGCCGCGGCTGCCCCCGCAACTGTAAGCGGCGAGCCTGTTGCCATTTCGGGCCACTGGGAAACCGGGAAGGTCGGCGGCAGGCGGAGACCCGCAAGCCAGGAGACCTGCCATCAACCGCGGTCTGTGCAGCCGCATCGGGCGGGGTGTCCTGGTGTCCGAGTTTCGCGACGAGCGAAACTTGTGTGGTTGCAAAGACAGCCCGAACTTCGGGGACTGTCATGTCCACTGGAATTCTCTCACTCGACTCCCGTACCGGGGGCCTGCGCCGGCGCGTGATCGGCGTTTACGTCATTCTGGCAATCTTCAATATCGGCGCATGGATCTGGGCGTTCATCGCCTTCCATTCGCAGCCGCTGCTCCTGGGCACGGGTTTGATCGCGTGGGGCTTCGGCCTGCGTCATGCGGTCGATGCCGATCATATCGCGGCCATCGACAACGTCACCCGGAAGCTCATGCAAGACGGGCAGCGGCCTGTTAGCGTCGGTTTCTTCTTCGCCTTGGGTCATTCCGCCGTCGTCGTGCTGGTGGCTGCTGCGGTCGCAGCCACCGCGGCCGCGCTCGAAACGCGTTTGGAGGCATGGAAGGAAATCGGCGGCATCGTCTCGACCTCGGTCTCGGCGCTGTTCCTGTTCCTGATTGCGGCGATGAACATTGTGATCCTGCGTGGCGTCTGGGAGGCTTTCAATCGGGTGCGAAGCGGCAAGCCCTATGTGGACCAGGACCTCGACATTCTGCTCAACAATCGCGGTCTGATTGCGCGCCTGCTCCGGCCGATGTTTCGGCTGGTCTCGAATCCATTATGGATGCTGCCGCTCGGGTTCCTGTTCGGTCTCGGCTTCGACACCGCGACTGAGGTCAGCCTGCTCGGCATTTCGGCTGCGCAAGCGGCGCAAGGACTGTCGATCTGGATTGTGCTCGTGTTCCCGACCTTGTTCGCGGCAGGCATGTCGCTCGTGGATACAAGCGACGGCATTTTGATGCTCGGCGCATACGAATGGGCCTTTGTCCGGCCGATCCGAAAGCTGTATTACAATTTAACGATCACGCTCGTGGCGGTTGTTGTTGCGGTTTTGATCGGCGGCATCGAGGCGCTAGGCCTGCTCAGCGATCAACTTGGCCTGAAAGGAGGCTTTTGGGCCGTGATCGGCAAGCTAAACGACAACTTCAACAACTTGGGCTTCGTGATTATCGGAGTTTTCGTCGTCGCGTGGCTCGCCTCGTACCTTATCTATCGCACCATGGGATATGACGATCTGCAGCCTACGGCCGCGCTCGAATGACAGCCGCTGCTCAGAAGGACAATGAGCGAGACATGGTCCGCCACCCGCACCCGATATGGGCTCGACCGGCCGCTGGTCGAGCAGGCCTGAGGGCGCCATAATGCCGACCTCCCTCGATACCTTCGTCACACCGAGTGCGGCTGTCGCAGCGCCGGTGATCTACGTCTGTATCACCTGTCGGCGCGTGGGCGAGCCGGACAGCGACGAGCGGCCGGGAGCGGTGCTGGCCGCGGCCACCGAACGCGCCGCTTCCGGCACCGAAGTCGAAGTGCGCCGGCTGGTCTGTCTTGCCAATTGCACGCGGGGACCGAACGCGGCGCTGCGCGCCAACGGCTCCTGGACCTACGTGTTCGGCGGGCTCGATGCCGGTTGCGCACAGGCGCTGGTGGACGGCGCGCGGCTTCTTGCCGGCGCGGCGAACGGCATCATGCCCTGGCGCGGACGGCCCGAGGCGCTCAAGCGCGGCCTGATCACGCGCGTTCCCCCACTCGGTTTTCCAGGAGACGATCCATGAACGGGCCGCTGACCGATCTCGCCCGCGTGCCCTGCACCATCGTCACCGGCTTTCTCGGCGCCGGCAAGACGACATTGATCCGCCACGTGCTCGGCCATGCGCAAGGCCGCCGCCTTGCCGTCATCGTCAACGAATTCGGCGACGTCGGCATCGATGGTGAAATTCTCAAGGGCTGCGGCAACGAGTGCCCGGCGGAGAACATCGTCGAACTGGCCAATGGTTGCCTGTGCTGCACGGTGGCCGACGAGTTCGTGCCGGCGCTCGACGCCATCCTCGCGCGCGGCGACGTCGAGCATATCGTGATCGAGACCTCGGGCCTCGCCTTGCCGAAGCCCTTGGTTCAGGCGTTCCATTGGCCGGCGATCAAGAGCCGCGTCACCGTCGACGGCGTCGTGGTCGTCGTTGACGGTGCGGCGCTTGCCGACGGCCGCGTGGCGCACGATCTCGACGCGATCAATCGGCAGCGCAGTGCCGACACTGCGCTGGCACACGACGACCCGATCGAGGAAGTGTTTGACGATCAGCTCGCCTGCGCCGATCTCGTCGTGCTTAACAAGCGGGATTTGCTCGATGCCGTGGGCCTCGCCAAGGCGGAGGCCGCGATCGCGGGCGCGCTGCCGCGCAGCGTCAAGGTCATCGCGGTTGCCGACGGCAAGGCGGATGCCGGCCTGTTGCTCGGGCTTGGCGTCGGCACCGAGGACGACATCGCCAATCGCCGGACCAGGCACGATGCCGAGCTGGAACACGATCACGATGATTTCGATTCGTTCGTCGTGCCGCTTGCCGAGATTGCCGAGCCGGCGGCGCTCGCTGCGCGCATTTCGGCGCTTGCGGAGAATTTCGACGTGCTGCGCGTAAAGGGTTTTGCCGCGGTGGCCGGAAAGCCCCTGCGCCTTCTGGTTCAGGCGGTCGGGCGGCGCGTTACGCATCAATACGACCGGCCGTGGAGCGCCGACGAACAGCGCCAGGGCCGGCTCGTGGTGATCGGACTGAAAGGTCTCGAACGCGCGGCGATCGCGCGCGCGCTGACGGGGTGAGCATAGCACCATGCACCTTTTGACAACGAGTTCGGCCAGTCTCGACGACATCGTCGAAGCGGTCGATCTCGTTCAGCCGCCGGGCGATATCGTGGTGTTGTCGTTCGCCGACACCGATCTCGCCGGTCTCGCCGCCGCCTTTGCGGCGGAACGCGTCGCGCTGCCCAGCGTTCGGCTCGCGCACTTGCGCGACCTGCGGCATCCGATGTCGGTCGATCTTTGGATCGAGCGGGTCGGTGCCCACGCCAAGGTGATCCTGGTGCGGCTATTGGGCGGCCTCGATTGGTGGAAATATGGCATCGAGCGGCTCTCGGCGCTTTCGCGCGAGCGCGGCATCGTGTTTGCCGTACTGCCCGGCGAAGACCGCGACGATGCGCGGCTCTCTGCTCTTTCGACGCTGCCGCGCGAAGAACTCGACGCACTGCTTCGCTACTTCCGCGAAGGCGGCCGCGATAATCTGCGCGCGCTGTTGCGCCGGCTCGCTCGCCACGCCGGTTGCGATCTGACCACGCAGCCGCCGACATCATTGCCGCGTTGTGCAGGCTATCTGCCGGGGGTGGGCGCAGTCGGGTTGGATCGGTTATTGGCATCCTTGGCATCCGCCCCCGCGCAGCGCAGCGAAGCGGGGGAGGGGGACCGCGCGAAGCGCGGCGGAGGAAAAATTGTTCCGATCATCTTTTATCGCGCCATGCTACTCGCGACGGACACCGCGCCGATCGACGCGCTGTGCGCCGCGCTCGTGGCGCGCGGCCTGGCGCCGGCGCCGCTGTTTGTCCCGAGCTTGAAGGACACCGACGCGGCGGTGTTTTTACGCGAGGCGTTCACCCGTCTCGCTCCTGCGGTCATTATCACCACCACCGCCTTCGCCGCGGCCGGCAACGACGGCGAGCCGACGCCGCTCGATGCCGTCGACGCGGCTGTGTTTCAGGTCATCAGCGCGACAACGAGGCGTGCGGCGTGGCGCGACAGCCCGCGTGGGTTTGGCGCCGCCGATCTTGCGATACACGTCGTGCTACCCGAACTCGACGGCCGCATCCTTGCCGGCGCGGTCGCCTTCAAGGATCCGCTGCCCACTCAGGAGGCGCTTGCTTTCACCGCGCTCGCGAGCCGTCCCGAGCCGGATCGGATCGCCATGGTCGCGGACCGCATTGCCTCGCTCGCCCGTCTGCGTACCTTGCCGCGCCGCGAGCGGCGTGTCGCGGTCCTGATGCCCGATTATCCCGGGGCGCCCGGCCGCGACGGCTACGCGGTGGGCCTTGACGTGCCGGCGAGCGTGCTTGCGCTCTTGGATGACCTTGCCGCCGCCGGCTACGCGGTGAGCGGCACTCCGACAACCTCGCGCCGTTTGCTCGACTTGCTTGCCGAAGGCGCCGAGGATGCGACGCTCAGCGTCGCGCAATATGAGCGTCTGCTGGCGCAAGTGCCGGAGCTAGCGCGCGCGCAAATCCGCAACGCCTGGGGCGATGCCGCCGACGATCCCGATTGCCGCGAAAATGTGTTCCGCTTCCGCGCAGCAAAATTCGGCAACATCGTCGTCGCGCTGCCGCCCGACCGCGGGCGCTCGACGCAGCGGCGCGCCGATTATCACGACGCGACATTGCCGCCGCGGCATGCGCTGCTCGCGTTCGGGCTGTGGCTGCGGCACGCGGCAGGCGTCGACGCGATCGTTTACATGGGCGCGCACGGCACGCTGGAATGGCTGCCGGGCAAGGCCGTGGCGCTCACCTCGGAGTGTTTTCCGGAAATCGTCACAGGCGCGCTGCCGGTGATCTACCCGTTCATCGTCAGCGATCCGGGCGAGGCAGCGCAGGCCAAGCGCCGCATCGCGGCGGTGACGATCGGCCATCTGCCGCCGCCGCTCGTCGCCCCCGGCCTTAGCGGCGACGCGCGCGAACTCGAACGTCTGATCGACGAATATGCGCAGGCCGAGGGGCTCGATCGCCGCCGCCGCGAGCTGTTGGCGCGGCTCATCGTCGAGACCGCGCAACGAAGCGGGCTCGCGCGCGAAGCGGGCGTTCCCCACTCTCCCCCGCAAGCGGGGGAGGGCAGAGAGAGGGCGGGCGCCGACGGCGATGCGCTGCGCCGCATCGACGCCTGGCTGTGCGACCTGAAAGATCTCGCCGTCAAGGACGGACTGCACATCTATGGCCGCGTTCCGGTCGGCGTTGACGATCCGGCATGGCAGGCGAGCGCCGCCGCAGAACGCACGGCTTTGCTTGCGGCCCTCGATGGTCATCGGGTTGCGCCCGGCCCGGCTGGTGCGCCGGCGCGCGGGCGGCGCGACGTGCTGCCGACCGGCCGCAACCTCTACACCGCCGATCCGCGCGCGCTGCCGACCTCGACCGCGATGGACCTCGGCCGCCTCGCTGCCGACGAGGTGTTGCGATCGCATTTGCAAGCGCATGGCGAACTGCCGCGCGCGGTGGTCATCGATCTTTGGGGCAGCGCCACCTTGCGCACTGGCGGCGAAGAAATCGCGCAAGGCTTGGCGATGTTGGGCTGCCGGCCGATTTGGGAAGCGGCCAGCGGCCGTGTCACCGGCGTCGAAATATTGCCGACCGCCGCGATGGGGCGGGCGCGGGTCGATGTGACCTGGCGCATATCCGGGCTGTTTCGCGATCTGTTTCCGGCGCAAATCGCGCTCATCGACGCGGCCGTCCAGGCGGTCGCGGCACGCGACGAAACGGAGGACGAAAATCCGCTGGCGTCAGCGCGTCGCGCTCTTAACGGCAAGCCTGGCCCGCGGCTCGAACGCATTTTCGGCACCGCGCCCGGCGTGTATGGCTCAGGCATCGAGGATTTGCTTGGCCGCGACGTTGATGGTGCCGCGATTGGCGGAGCCTATCTTGCCGCCGCCTCGCACGCTTACGGCGGCGCCGCCGGCGAGGGCGGCGCGGCGCCCGGCGCGTTTGCGCAACGCGTCGCCGGTGCCGATCTGCTTGTGCATCCGAGCGACGATCCCGGCCGCGATCTGCTCGAAGGCGGCGAGGATGCGGCGTTCGTCGGCGGCTTTGCGGCGGCCGCAAAAATGCTCGGCTGCCCGGCTGATCTCATCATGGTGGATTTGACCGATCCGCAAAAGCCGCGGGCGCGCACGCTGTCGGCGGCGCTTGCGCGCATCGTGCGCGGACGCGCGGTCAATCCCCGCTTCATCGCCGGCCTGATGCGGCACGGTCCGCGCGGCGCCGCCGAATTGGCCGAAACCGTCGACCGGCTGTCCGCTTTCGCGCAAACCACCGGTGCCGTGAGCAGTGAGCTGTTTGATTTGCTGTATGACGCCTACGTCGCAGCCGCCGACGTGCGCGATTTTCTGTTGCGTGAAAATAAAGCGGCCGCGTGCGCGATTGCCGAGCGGTTCGAAGACGCGCGCCGCCGCGGCTTCTGGCATCCGCGGCGCAACGATGTGGATGCCGATCTCGCGGCGCTGCGCGCTTTGCGTCCCGGACCTCTTCCCTCTCCCACCCGGGTCGCGCTACCGCGCGCCCGGGCGCAGGCTTTTGCGGGGGAGGGCAGGGAGGGGGGTCGGGAGGCGATGCGATGATGTTGACGCTTGCGCAGAACCTCCCGACCCCCACCCCTGACCGGGCACCCCATCGCGCGAGCGCGATGGGGTGCCCCACCTCCCCGCAAGGGGGAGGGGAGTATATGCGTCGCGGCGCATGCCCGGGACTTTCCGCGCCGATGCAAACCGGCGACGGCTTGCTCGTGCGCTTGCTGCCGATCGGCACCAATTCGCTCGCCGCCTTCGCCGGCCTTTGCGCGGCGGCGCGAACGCACGGCAACGGCATCGTTGAAGTCACCGCGCGCGGCAGCATTCAGGTGCGCGGCTTGAGCGAGGCGTCCGCGTCGCGATTTGCCGCCGACATCGCGGCGCTTGGCATTGCCGCAGCGGACGGCATTCCCATTCTGACCAATCCGCTCGCCGGACTCGATGCTCACGAAATTTTTGATGCAAATTCTTTTGCCGCCGATTTGCGTCGCGCGCTGGCGCGCAGCGATCTTGCAGCGCGATTGGCACGGAAGGTTTGTGTCGCGGTCGATGGCGGGGGCGAACTCAGCATTTCCAGCCTTTCCGCCGACGTGCGCGCCGAGGCCGAGCTGATAAACGGTAAAGTCGGAGTTCGGATCGGCGTCGGCGGCGATACCGTGAGCGCAACGTCACTCGGCACGACGGCTCCTGAAAGCGCCCTCGACATCGTCGTTCGCCTCCTTGAAGTCATCGCCGCGCGCGGTCGTACCGCCCGCGCGCGCGATGTGCTTGCGGCGGAAGGAGCGTTCGAAGCTGCGCTCGGCATTGCGGCTTCCGCGTGCGGGCTCGCTGTCTCCGAGCGGAACCGGGAGAACAGAAACAGCGGTGACGTAATCGGCCTGCATCGGCTGCGCCATGGATCGTTGGCCTGCGGCGTCGGCCTCGCCTTCGGCCATGCCGAAGCCTGTGCGCTCGAATCCCTGACCGAAGCTGCCGCCGCTGGCGGCGCAAGCGGGCTGCGCTCTGCGCAGGGGCGAGCGTTACTCTCGGTTGGCATGACACAGCAGGCTGCGTCCGTGTTCACGGCGCAGGCCGAACGCCTCGGCTTCATCGTAAGCCCCGACGATCCGCGCCGCCGCGTCATCGCCTGTGCGGGTGCGCCGTGTTGCGCTTCCGGACACATCGCCGCGCGCGCCATCGCACCGTCCATTGCATCAGCCGCTGCGCAATATCTCGACCCATCTCTCACCATCCATATTTCGGGCTGCGCCAAGGGCTGCGCGCATCCGGCGCCTGCCGCACTGACAGTTGTCGGCACGCAAGGCGGCTGCGTCCTCATCGCCGACGGCTCGGCGCGACAGATGCCGTTCGCTGTCGTCGCCGCCGATGCGCTGCCCGCGACAATTGCAGGACATTCGCGCGAGCGAAGGCGCGAGGCGAGCCATGTCTGAGCGCGCCCTCTATGTGCGCGATAGCGCCGCGATCTACCAACGCTCGTTTGCCATCATTCGCGCCGAGGCCGACCTGTCGCGTTTCTCCGCTGAAGAAGCCGACATCGTGGTGCGCATGATCCATGCCTGCGGCATGGTCGAGGTGGCGCAGCATGTTGTCTTCGGCGGAAATTTGGTCGCGGCGGCGCGCGGCGCGCTCGGCGCCGGTGCGCCGATCCTGTGCGACTCCGAAATGGTGGCGCACGGCATCACCCGCGCGCGGCTGCCGGCGGAAAACGAAGTTATCTGCACGCTTAACGATCCGCGCGTTTCCGCGCTCGCCAAAAAGCTCGACACCACGCGGTCGGCAGCCGCGCTCGATCTTTGGCTCGACCGCATGGCGGGCGCACTCGTCGCCATCGGCAATGCCCCGACGGCGTTGCTCCGCCTGCTCGAACTGTTGGACCAGGGCGCGCCGAAGCCGGCAGCCATCCTCGGCATCCCAGTGGGCTTCGTCGGTGCTGCCGAAGCCAAAAATGCGCTCGCCGCGGAGCCGCGCGGCGTTTCCTTTCTCATCGTGCGCGGCCGTATGGGGGGCAGCGCCATGACGGCCGCCGCGATCAACGCGCTGGCGAGGGCGGGGCTGTGAGCGGCGGCAAACTCATCGGCATCGGAGTGGGGCCCGGCGATCCCGAATTGCTGACGCTGAAAGCCGTGCGTGCGCTTGGCGAGGCCGATGTGATCGCCTTCTTCGCCAAGGCCGGGAATTCGAGCCACGCGCGCGCCATTGCCGCGCCGCATCTGCGCGCCGGCACAACGGAGCTGCCGCTCTATTATCCGGTCACGACCGAACTGCCGAAGTGCAGCTCCGGCTACCGCGATGCCATCAGCTATTTTTACGAGGACGCGGCCGCCCGCGTCGCCGCACATCTCGATGACGGGCGCGTCGTCGCAGTGCTCTGCGAAGGCGACCCGTTGTTCTACGGCTCCTATATGCACCTGCATATCCGGCTGGCGCCGCGTTTCGCCACCGAGATCGTGCCGGGCGTCTCTGGCATGGCGGGCTGCTGGTCTGCGGCGCGGATGCCGATGGCGCAAGGCGACGACGTGTTCACCGTGCTGCCGGCGACGCTGCCGGAGGGCGAACTGGCGCGGCGCCTCGCCGATGCCGACGCCGCCGTGGTCCTGAAAGTCGGCCGGCATTTGCCGAAACTGCGCCGCGCTCTCACCCGCAGCGGCAAGCTGGCGCGCGCCATCTATGTCGAGCGCGGGACGATGGCCGAGGGCAGGACGATGCCGCTTAACGCCAAATCTGACGATGAGGCGCCTTATTTCGCCGTGGTTCTGGTTCCGGGATGGGAGCATCGTCCATGACCGGCACTCTGACAATTATCGGGTTGGGACCCGGCGACGCGCGTTACTTGACGGCCGATGCCGATGCAGCGATCCGCGGCGCCGAAGCGGTGTACGGGTATAAGCCTTATCTGGATCGGCTGCCGACTCGTCCCCTCCAGCTACGCTATCCATCCGATAATCGCGAGGAAAGCGCCCGCGCTGCCGCCGCCATTCGTCACGCCGTGAAAGGGGCGAACGTTGCCGTCGTCTCCAGCGGCGATCCGGGCGTGTTCGCTATGGCGGCGGCGGTGTGCGAAGCGATCGATGTTGGCCCCGACGAGTGGCGCAGACTCGACATTGCGTTTGTTCCCGGCATCACCGCGATGCTTGCGGTGGCGGCGCAGATCGGTGCGCCGCTCGGCCACGATTTCTGCGCGCTGTCGCTGTCCGATAATCTGAAACCGTGGCAACTGATCGAGCGTCGGCTCGATGCCGCCGCCAGCGCGGGCTTTGTCATCGCGCTCTATAATCCGCTGTCGCGGGCGCGGCCGTGGCAATTCGGCAAAGCCATCGAACGGCTGCGGCGGCACCTTCCGGAGGCGACCCCCGTGGTGTTCGGCCGCGCGGCCGGCCGGTCGGAGGCGAGCGTGAGCGTTGTCACGCTGGCGGCAGCTGACAAGGTGCCAGCCGACATGGCAACGCTCGTCATCGTCGGCTCGCGCGCAACGCGCATCGTCGCGCGCGAAGGCCGCGCGCCGCTCGTCTATACGCCGCGCGCCGGCTTCGAGGTGAGCGCATGATCGAGCCAGGCGATCGCTTCCTCCGCCGTCGCGACAGCGGGGCCTTCGGGCGGCACCGGCCGGCGCAGCATGATGACTTCGATCCCGAGTGCGCGCGCTGCCGCGATCTTGGCGTAAGCCGCGTTGCCGCCGCTGTTCTTCGATATCACGACTTCGATCCGGTGCGCCGTCATCAGCGCGCGATCATCGGCTTCGTTGAACGGTCCGCGCGCGGTGATGTAGGTCACATGCGGCAGCGGCAGCGGCGGATCAATCGGATCGACGCTGCGGATCAGATAGCGATGCTGCGGCGCGCTGGAAAAGGCGCAAGTTCATTGCGGCCGAGCGCGACGAAAACGCTGCGGCTGTCGCGTCCGATCACGTCCGCCGCGTCGCGCGTGCTGCCGACTTCGATCCAGCAATCGCCGGCGACGGCTTTCCACGCCGGCCGGCGCAACGCCACGAAGGCGGTCGCGGCGTTGCGCGCGGCGGCGGCGGCATTCGCCGAAATGATATTTGCATAGGGATGCGTGGCGTCGATCAGCGCGCCAATGCGCTCGATAACGAGATACGTGGTTAAGCCGTGGGCGCCGCCGAAGCCGCCGATACGAAGCGGCACCGCATGGCGAACCGGCGAAGCGGTGCGGCCGGCAAGCGACAGCATCACGTCAAGATCGGCGCGTTTGGCGAGGCGTTCCGCCAAGTGGCGGGCTTCCGTAGTGCCGCCGAGAATGAGGACTTTGGCCATGCCGCTTCCTGAGGCGATCGAGCGCGACACTGCCGCATCGCCGCGCTGGCTGTCCATCGTCGGCATCGGCGAGGACGGCGTCGACGGCTTGAGCGTGGTCGCGCGCGGACTCATTGGCGCCGCCGAGATCGTGTTCGGCGGAACGTCGCCATCTGGCGCTGGCGGCGCCGCTTATTCGCGGCGCGGCGCGGCATTGGCCGAGCCCGTTCGACGGCGCTGCCGACGAGGTGCTCGGCCAGCGCGGCCGGCAAACTTGCGTGCTCGCCTCGGGCGATCCATTCCAGTACGGGGTAGGCGCGGTCATCGCACAAAAGATCGATGCGCGCGAGATGAACGTGGTGCCGGCGCCGTCGGCCTTCAGCCTCGCCGCGGCTCGGCTCGGCTGGTCGTTGCCACAGACGGTACTGTTGTCCGTGCACGGCCGATCGCTCGATCTGCTGCGTCCGCACCTGCAGCCCGGCGCACGCATTCTCACGCTCACGTCCGGTAGTGAGGGACCGGCCGCCTTGGCCAAGCTTTTGGTTGAGACCGGCTTCGGCCCGTCGCGGTTCACGGTGCTGCAGGCGCTCGGCGGCCGGCGCGAGCGCATTTGCACAACGATTGCGACAGCGTTCCATTGCGATGCGTTCGACGCTCTCAACGTCGTCGCAATCGAAGCCGAGGCCGCGCCGGGTGCGCGCATCTTGGCGCGGAGCTGTGGCCTTGCCGACAATTTATTCGAACATGACGGCCAGATTACCAAACGCGAAATCCGCGCCGTGACGCTGTCCTCGCTGGCGCCGCGGCGCGGCGAGCGGCTGTGGGACATCGGCGCCGGTTCGGGCTCGGTGGCGATCGAATGGATGCTGGCGGACCCGCTGATGCGCGCCGTCGCCATCGAGCGGCGCGCCGATCGTGCGGCGCGCATCCGCCGCAACGCCGCAGCGTTTGGCGTGCCGGGGCTTGAAGTTGTCGAGGCGGCAGCACCTGCTGCGCTGGCAGCACTCGCGGCGCCCGACGCAGTTTTCGTCGGCGGTGGCGCCGGTGATGGGGGCGTGCTCGACGCGACTTCGCGGGCGCTGCGATCCGGCGGCCGCTTGGTGGTCAACGCGGTGACGCTCGACACCGAGGCGCTGCTGATTTCGCGCCGCGCTGCGTTCGGCGGCGAATTGCTGCGGCTGGCGATATCCCGCGCCGAGCCGCTTGGCGAAAAATCCGGCTGGCGCGCCGCCATGCCGGTGACGCAATGGGTCTGGACCAAGCCATGAGCCTCGCACACCGAGCCGCGCCATGACGGTGCACTTCATCGGCGCCGGCCCGGGCGCGGCCGACCTCATCACCGTGCGCGGCCGTGATCTGATCGCGCGCTGTGCGGTGTGCCTCTACGCCGGCTCGATCGTGCCGCGCGAATTGCTGCAGCATTGCCCGCCCGGCGCCCGCATCGTCGATACCGCGCCGCTGTCGCTCGATGAGATCGAAGCCGAGTGTGCAGCCGCGCACGCGTCCGGTCTCGACGTGGCGCGGCTGCATTCCGGCGATCTTTCGATCTATTCGGCCCTCGCCGAGCAGCTGCGTCGGCTTAAGCGGCGCGGCATTCCCTTCACATTGACGCCCGGCGTACCGGCCTTTGCCGCTGCCGCTGCGGCGCTGCAATGCGAACTGACCGTGCCCGAAGTGGCGCAAAGCGTAGTGCTGACGCGTATTGGCGGCCGCGCCTCGCGCATGCCCGAACGTGAGACGCTCGCGACCTTCGCTGCGAGTGGCACGACGCTTGTCATTCATCTCGCCATCCATGCCATCGCGACGATCGTGGCGGAGCTGACGCCGTTCTATGGCGCCGATTGCCCGGTTGCCGTAGTCGTGCAGGCGAGTTCGCCAACGCAGCGCATTCTGCGGGGCACGCTCGCCGATATCGCGCAACAAGTCGCCGAAGCCTCAATCGAGCGCACCGCGCTGATCCTGGTCGGGCCGGCGCTTGCCGCCCACGATTTCCGCGACAGCGCGCTCTACGACGCCGCCTATCAGCGGCGCTTCAGGGGAGGTGCGGCGTGAGCGAACACACTGTTCCCTCCCCCCTTGTGGGGGAGGGCAGGGAGGGGGGTCGGGAGGCGGATCGCGGATGGGGAAGGCTGCACTCACGCTCGTCTTCGCCTGCGACCCGCTTCTCGACCCCCACCCCTAACCCCTCCCCACAGGGGGGAGGGGGATTACGCAGCGTCGAAGGTTGTCCGACCCACCAGCGTGCCGTCGCGATCAAACAAAATAACTTCGACAGCGACGCCGCTTCCACTAACGAGCTGCGCGGCGGTCTGTTGCGCCGCGCGTGCGACCGCGTCGCCGAGCGCAATGCCTTGCGCGCGCGCCAGAGCGAACATTTCCGCAGTCGTGTTGGCAGTGACGATGCGGGCACAAAGCTGCGCGGAGCCGCCAGCGGTCCGCGCCAGCTGAGCCAGCAAGGCCTTGTCGACTTCGCCGCGCTTGGAGTGCAGATCGGTGAGACCCTGCGCGAGCTTGGTCATCTTGGCGACGCCGCCCGCAATCGTTACGCGCGAGATCGGATGCCGGCGCAGATATTTGAGCATGCCGCCGACAAAGTCGCCCATGTCGATCAGCGCGATGTCCGGCAGGCCGTAAAGCTTTTGCACGCTCGCCTCGGATGTGGCGCCGGTTGCCGCGGCGATGTGGGCAAGGCCCCCGGCGCGCGCGACATCAATGCCTTGATGGATCGAGGCGATCCAGGCCGCACACGAATAGGGAACCACGATTCCCGTGGTGCCGAGAATGGAGAGGCCGCCGACGATACCGAGACGGCCGTTGAGCGTTTTTTCGGCGAGTTTCTCGCCGTCGGGAATGGCGATCTCGACCTCGGCATCGGCGCCGTATCCGGCCGCGGCGGCGACTTCGGCGATTGCGTCGCGGATCATGCGGCGCGGCACTGGATTGATCGCCGGCTCGCCGGGCGGCAGCGGCAGGCCGGGCCGCGTCACCGTGCCGACGCCCTTGCCGGCACGGTAACTCACGCCCGCGCCGCGCGGCGCGAGGCGTACGGTGGCGAGGATGAGCGCGCCGTGGGTTACGTCGGGATCGTCGCCGGCATCTTTGATCACGCCCGCGGTCGCGCAGCCTTGGTCTTTGCGGGTCAGCGCCAGAGCGAAGCTCGGCCGCTCGCCGCGCGGCAAGGTCACTTCGACCGGATCGGGAAATTCGCCGGTGACGAGCGCCGCGTATGCGGCCTTCGCCGCCGCCGCGGCGCAGGTGCCGGTGGTCCAGCCCCGGCGCAATGGACGACTAGCCTTGGCCATGAGTGTTTCTCTAGTCCGCGCCGCCGCAATCGTCACCACGGCGCAGCACCAAGACCTGCAGCGGAAGGCACGCCATGACCGCATGGGATGCGCTCGCCGCGCGCCGCTCCGGCATTCCGGTCTTTGCTGCCGGCCACGTCTGGCTCGCCGGTGCGGGCCCGGGCGATCCGGGCCTGCTGACGCTCGATGCACTTGCCGGCTTGGCGCAGGCCGACGTGATCGTGCATGACGCGCTGGTCGACGCGCGCGTGCTGGCGCTCGCCGGTGCGCAGGCGCGGCTCGAATTCGCTGGCAAGCGCGGCGGCAAGCCGTCGGCGACGCAGGCCGACATCAGCGGGCGCCTGATCGCGCTGGCGCGTGCCGGCGAGCGCGTGCTGCGGCTGAAAGGCGGCGACCCGTTCGTGTTCGGGCGCGGCGGCGAGGAAGCGATGGCGCTCGCTGCGGCGGGCGTGCCGTTCCGGATCATCCCCGGCGTCACCGCCGGACTTGCCGCGCTTGCCGCCGCTTCGATCCCGGCGACCTTGCGCGGCGTCAACCGCGCGGTGATCTTTGCCGCCGGACACGGGGCTGATGAGGATTTCGACTGGGCGCCGCTCGTTCGCGCCGGCCAGCCGATCGTGCTCTACATGGTGATGCGCAATCTGGAGCGGATCGGCGCCCTTTTGATGAAGGCCGGGCTGGGCGCAGAGACTCCCGCAGCGGTCATCGCGGCGGCGACGACGCCGAACCAGCGCATTCTAGTCTCCACGCTGCAAGCGCTTGCGGCCGATGCGCGTGAACAGAATTTCGAGCCGCCGGCAATTGTGGTCATCGGCGATATCGTAAAAGTGCGCGAACGTCTCGTCGTTGAGAACGCCGACAAGGAGGTGTGGTGACTGCGCGCGGGCTCATCATCGCCGCGCCGCATTCCGGCGCCGGCAAGACCACGGTGACGCTGGCGCTCGTCGCGGCGCTCAAACGCCGCGGCGTTCGCGTGCGCACCGCGAAGGCCGGCCCGGATTACATCGATCCGGCGTTCCACGCGGCCGGCACCGGCGCGCCCAGCTTCAATCTCGATTCCTGGGCGATGCCGCCAGCGCAGCTTGATGCGCTCGCGGCGCCCGCCGCGCAGGATGCGGATCTATTCGTGATCGAAGGCGTGATGGGCCTGTTCGATGGCGCGCCAGGCGCGCCGGGCGCTGCGGGCACGCCCGGCCGGCGCGGCGCCACCGCCGATCTTGCCGCGCATTTTCATCTGCCCGTCGTGCTCGTGCTCGATGTGGCGCGCCAGGCGCAGTCGGCCGCGGCCCTGGTGCGAGGCTTTGCTTCGCACGATCCCGCGGTGCGTCTTGGCGGCGTGATCTTGAATCGCATCGGCAGCGAACGCCACCGCGCGCTTGTCACCGATTCGATTGCTGCACTGGATATTGCCGTGTTCGGCGCCGTACCGCGCGAGCAAGCTCTCGCATTGCCGGAACGGCATCTCGGCCTTGTGCAGGCTGGCGAACATTCCGATCTGGAAACGCTGTTCGATCGCATTGCCGAGGTTGCGGAACGACACTTTGATCTTGATGCGATATCCAATTGCGCTGCGCCGCTGACGATCGCCGGCGCCCCGCGCGCGAACTTCGCCTTGCCGCCGCCCGGCCAGCGCGTCGCGCTGGCGTCCGATCGCGCTTTCAGCTTCATCTACCCGCACCTGATCGAAGCGTGGCGGCGCGCCGGCGCTGAAATTGTCACCTTCTCGCCGCTCGCCGACGAGCCGCCGCCCGAGCGCGCCGACGCGTGCTGGCTGCCCGGCGGCTATCCGGAGCTGCATGCCGAAACACTTGCCGCGGCGCGGCGCTTTGCACAAGGCCTGCGGCTTTTCGCACAGACCCGCCCGGTGCACGGCGAGTGCGGCGGTTACATGGTTTTGGGCCGGAGCCTTGAAGACGCAGCGGGACACATTCACGCCATGACCGGATTGCTCGGCCATTCGACAAGCTTTGCCAGACGCAGGCTGCAGCTCGGCTATCGCAGCGCGCGGCTGCTGTCGGATTGCGTGCTTGGCCGCAGCGGCGCCGTCGTGCGCGGCCACGAATTCCATTACGCGTCGCTTGTCGATACAGGCGGCGACAACGAGCCGTTCGCGGAATTATCCGATAGTGAGGGTTGTTTGCTGGGCAGGGCCGGCGGACGGCGCGGCGCCGTCACCGGCACATTCTTTCACGTTATCGCTGCGACGTAGCAGCGACGGGTCGTCAGCCTGCCACCTTCGGTTCCTGCGCTTCGTCGGCCGGCTTGTCTGACACGCCCGCCTCGGCGAACGTTGCCATGCCGGTGTGGCAGGCAAGAGCGGCGCGCAGGATCAGCACCGCAAGCGCCGCGCCGGAGGCTTCGCCGAGGCGCATGTTGAGGTCGAGGATCGGCGCTAGCCCGAGCTCATCGAGCAGCGTGCGGTGGCCGGCTTCGGCGGAGACGTGGCCGGCGATCGCGTGCGCCAGCGTGTCGGTGCGCAGCCGTGCCAGCGGCGCGACCGCGGCGGTGCAGACGAAGCCGTCGAGCAGTACCGGGATGCGCAGCCGCCGCGCCGCGAGCGCTGCACCGAGGATCGCGGCGAGTTCCCGGCCGCCGAGCGCCGCGGCGATCATGAGCGGATCGTGCAGCAGGCCGGCATGACGCGCCAGTGCTCGGTCGATCACATCGCGCTTGCGTGCGAGACCGTCGTCGTCGACGCCGGTGCCGCGACCGGCCCAGCGCGCGCCGCCGCCGCCGAACAAGGCCGCCGCGATTGCCGCCGCCGCACTGGTGTTGCCAATGCCCATTTCGCCGAGACAGACCAGATCGCTGTCCGCCGCGACCGCGCCGTAACCGGCCGCGACCGCGGCGAGGAACTCGCTCTCGTTCATTGCCGGTTGCTCGGTAAAGTCCGCCGTCGGCTCATCGAGCGCGAGCGGAATAACGCGCAGTGCGGCCCCGGCAATGCGCGCGAGCTGGTTGATGGCGGCGCCGCCGTTGGAAAAATTCGCCACCATCTGCACCGTCACCTCGGCCGGATAGGCCGAGACGCCGAGCCGGCTGACGCCATGATTGCCGGCGAACACCAGCACCTCGACGCGATCGAGAAGCGGCGGCGCGTGGCTCTGCCAGTGCGCCAGCCAGCCGACCAAATCCTCAAGCCGGCCGAGGCTCCGTGGCGGCTTGGTGAGCATGTTCTCGCGCTGCGCCACCGCTGCGCTCGCTGCCGGAAATCCACTGGGAAGGTCCAGGCATAGTGCACGGAGTTCGGAGAATGAGGTAAAGTTCGTCATCACCGATTGCCCTTCTGCGGTGGCAGAGGCGGCCGCCGTGGCTGAAACATATGCAGCGAATGGGCCCGGCCAGCGTGCCTAGCAAATCCGCAATGGCGCCGCCAGCAAGGTCAGACGGGAACTGGGACGGACGATGACAATCGACGAAGCTTGGTTCAAGGACCGCGCCGGCGATTTGGCGGCAAGTACCCTGTTCTTGACCCGGCTGCGCTACGGTCCTGCCAGGGCGGTTGGCGGTGCCGCGCTGGCGCAGGCCGGCTGGGCGTTTCCGCTCGCAGGCCTGCTCATCGGCCTGATCGGCGCGGTGGTCTTTCTGGTCGCGCGCCGGGCCGGGGTGCCGTCATGGCCTGCCGCGGCGCTCGCCGTCGCCGCAACGATGCTGGCGACCGGTTGCCTGCACGAAGACGGGCTTGCCGATACGGCCGACGGATTTGGCGGCGGCACGACGCGCGAGCAGAAACTTGCCATCATGCGCGACAGCCGCATCGGCACCTACGGCGTGTGCGCGCTCGCAGTGTCGGTTCTGCTGCGCGTCGCCGCGCTGGCAAGCCTGCCGGGCACCGCACATGTGGCGTGGGTGCTGCTCGCGGCGCATGGCGCTGCTCGCGCCGCCATGCCGGTATTGATGTTTTTCGTGCCGCCGGCGCGCCGCGACGGACTTTCCTACTTGGCTGGCCAGCCTAGCCGCGAGAGCGCCGGCGCCGCTGCAATGTTGGGATTTTTGATTCTCGTCGTCTGCCTCGGTCCGTTTGCGGGATTTGTCGGGCTCGTAGCGCTCATGATCGTCGTTGCAGTTATGGCGTGGCTGAGCCTGACCCAGATCGGCGGCCAGACCGGCGACGTCTTCGGGCGCGCTCGAACAGGTCGGCGAAATCGTTGTTCTGCTCGTGGCTTTGGGTTGAGAAAAAGCGGGCGCAGATCGGCTGCGCGGGTCACGCCCGCGCATGACGAACGAAATCTGTCCATTCTGCGTTCGACTCCAGCGGCAGCTTGACCGGCTGTTTCAGCTTCGCCGAGAGGTCGAGCGCCTTGGTCAGCATCAGCCGATTGTGCGCCTCCGCGGCGGTGGCGGCCTGGGTCGGCAGGCCGAGCGAGACGCGGTTGAGGAACGAATCGGTTTCCTCGCGCATCGGGCCGCGCAATTCGCCGAGCACCATGTCGCCGGGAGGGTACGAGCCGAGAAAATCGACCAGCCGGCTTTGATCCGGCGCGTAGCCTTCGCTCTGCGGCGCCGACACCGCCAGCACCATGTCGCGATGGGTATCGTCGATGGTGAGCACGCCGTGGCTGCCGTTGATGCCGACTTCGAGGCTGTAGACCGCGCCCGGCCAGGTCACCGGCAGCGCCCAAGAAATGTTGAGGTGATACAGCGTGCCATCGGCGCACATGATCATGCCGGCGGTGGCGTCGATGCCCTCGCAGAGCGGCCCCAACACCTTGTCGACCGAACGCGCGTAGCATTCGACCGGCTGTTTGTCTTCGAGATACCACATGACGATGTCGAGCGCGTGCGTGCCCGAAATCACCATCGGCGAGATCGTCGCCGGATCGTTGGTGCGCTTGTAATTGTCGATGGCGACGAGGCGGTTCATGAAGGCGCGGGAGGTGACCAGGGTGACGTCGCCGAGTGCACCGCTTCTCACCTTCTCCTTGCCGGCGAGCCATTTGCGCCGGAAGCGCTGGGTGTAGCCCACGACCGCATCGAGCTTGGCGTCGGTGATAGCCTTGAGCACGCGCGCCGACTGGGCGAGGTCGGTGGCGAGCGGCTTTTCGATCAGCATCGGCACGCCGCGCTCGACCGCGGCGAGCACCGGATCGACGTGCAGGTGCTCGTCTGTGGCGATGATCGCGGCCGTGACTTCCGGGCGCGCCAGCAATTCGCGGTGGTTTGTGGTGATGAAATCGGCGCCGATGCGCGCGCCGACATCGCCGCCGCGATTGTGGTTGAGTTCGGCAATGCCGATCCATTCTACCGCGGGATGGCGCATCGCCACCTCGCCGCGGAACAGCCCGACCCTGCCGGCGCCGATGATGGCGAGGCCGATGCCTTTGGCGGATTTTTTCATGACGAGGCCAACACGTCATTGCGAGCCAACGGGTCCGGCCCGAAGTGGCCGGCCCGATGACAAGCTCCGCGAAGCAATCCAGGCAGGCGGCAGAGAGCTGGATTGCTTCGTCGCTTCGCTCCTCGCAATGACGGAGAAACTGTTGAATTACTTCCGACGATCATACATTCACTCCCGCGCGGTTCTTCGCTTTCAGCTCGGCGATGCCGGAAATCGTTTCGTTGGACAGCGGCAGATCGACAGGGGTATTTCGATCGGCCGACAGATCGGCCGCGCTGTAGGTCTCCATGACGCGGCGCGCGCTTTCCGGCGACACCATGACCGGCGTGTCGCGGATGCAGGCTTCGAGGAAATGGATGGTCTCCGGGCCGATGCCGCCGGCATAGACGTGATCGACCCATTCGCCGGGCATGGTCGACATGGCGAATTCCTGGCCGCGCTGTTCGGTGCTGAGCCAGTTGTCGCGCTGGGTGTCGTCGATAATGAGCGCGCCCTCGGTGCCGGTAATCTCGATCCAGGTGGCGCAATAGTTCGGATAATTCGGCGGCAGATTCCAGCCGCCGCCGATCATCACCACGATGCCGTTGTCCATCGTCACGGTCGTGAACATGATGTCGTGCGAGCCGTTGATCGGGGCCATATAGCCGTAGGCGCCCTGGCTGTAGACGCGCACCGGCTTGGCGGGCTCCAACAGCCAGAACACGAAGTCGAGGTCGTGGGTCGATTCCATCACCACTGGCGACAGCCGCACCCGGCTCGCGATCTTCTTGCCGAGTTCTCGCGACAGGTGGCGGCTGACCAGCACCGAGACCACCTTGCCGAGCGTGCCGTTGCTGATCTTCTTTTTGGCGAACGCGATTTTCGGATTAAAACGCTGCGAATAGCCGATGGTGAATTTGAGATTGTTGCGGCTGGACAATTGTATCAGCTCGTCGGCTTCCCACAATTCGAGCGCGATCGGCTTTTCCAGCATGACGTTCTTGCCGGCGCGCAGGCAGTCGCGCGCGATCGGATAATGGTTGGCTTCCGGCGTGGTCGAGATGTAGACGACGCGGATATTGTCGTTTTTGATCAGGTCTCGATAATCAAGCGTCGCGGTCGCTGGCTTGAAAAGCTTTGTCACCTCGGCAAGGCGGTCGGGCTTGATGTCGCACAGGTGCAATTTCTCCACCAGAGCGGTGCGCGACAGCGTGTCCGCGCGCAACCCGCCGATCCAGCCGACGCCGATCACCGCCGCTTCGATGGTTTTCACGAGACGCATCCCCCTCTGACGGGCGCATAAAGACCATGCCGCCGCGAGCGGTGCAAATGGTCTTTCGTCATTCAGGAAGCCGCGAAGCGGCTGTCCGGAATCCATAACCACTATCCGCGAGAGTGCTTCCTAGGCGGGGGGTATGGGTTTCGGGTTCGGCCCTTCAGGCCGCTCCGGAATGACCACGCCAAATACTCTCTTCGCAAATTGCGGATAGACCTCGGCCAGCTTGGCCGCAGCCACATTGCGCAGCAGATGCAGCGTCTCGGCCGATGGCGCCGGCGTCTCGGGCACGACCGCAGGCCGGTCGAAATCGAAGCCGGTGTTTTCGATAACCTCCTCGACGCTGTGTCCGGGATGCACGCTGGCGAGACGGAAGCGCCGGCGCTCGCGGTCGAAGTCGAACAGGCAGCGATTGGTGATGAGCGCGACCGGGCCGCCGCTGCGATAGACGTTGTCGGGGCTTGCTCCCGGCGCGCTGATGAAATCGACTTTCGATACCAGCGTGCGGCGCGAGTGCTCGGTGCGGAACAAGATCACTTTCGGCACGACGTAATAGAGATAGGCCGAGCCGAACGAGCCGGGAAAGCGCGCCGTCGGATGCTCGTAATCGCCGACGCTGACCAGATTGATATTGCCTTCGCCGTCGATCTGTCCGCCGGACAGAAAGAACACGTCGACCCGGCCCTGGCCGGCGCAGTCGAACAATTCGCGCGCGCCGTCGGCGAAGAAGGTGTGGGCGCGGCTGCCGAGCAGCGAGACATAGGGCGGCCGCAAATTGTGGAGCTTGGCGCGCTCGCGCGCCAGCAAAGCCGCCGTCGCTGGAATTGGCGATTGCGCGCCGACGGCGATGTGGCGCACCTCGCCGATCAATCGGCAGATCGCGTCGGCCAGCAGCTCTTCGTCGCGGAAGTCTTCAGCCGGCATGAGAATTCACGTTCTTCCCTTCGTCGTCCTCGCGAAGGCTGGGACCCATAATCACCACCGTTCATTATCTGCTCATGTCGTGGTTATGGATTCCCGCGTTCGCGGGAATGACAGCTTGGCTGCATGAACGTACCGCTGCAGATAATCGGCAAAGCCCTCGGGCGTGGCGGCGAGCCGGGCGTATTCCTTCATGTGCGCCGCGTCGATGCCGTAATGGTCGGGCAGCGGCAGCGGCCAAGCGCCGTGCGGTTCGACCGTGACCGCCTCGACATAGAAACCGGGCAGCGTGCCGGCGACGAGGAGCGGATCGCGCAGCAGATCGCCGTCGTGAAGCTGTTCCACGGTGACCACGGTCTTTTGCGCCGCATGCGCCATCACCACGAGTTCGCGCTGCGTGCCGATGAAGACATTGCCGGCGCGGTCCGCAACGGCTGCGTGAAACAACGCCACGTCGGGTTTGAGCGCCGGCAGCAGCACGATCGGATCGTCGTTGCCGAACGGGTTGTCCGCCACTTTCCAGTCCGGCCGGTGCGCCAGCACGTCGGAGCCGATCAGCCCGCGCAGCGGCATGAACGGCACGCCCTTCTCGGCCGCCTGCAACTGCGCGTGCAGTGCCGGGCAGGTGGCGTCGCGCATCCGGATCGCGCCGGCGAGAATCGCAGCGCAAAACCGTGGCGCCGGTCCGAACTCGCCGAGGCTCACCGCGGACGTTTCCAAGGTCTCGATGCAGCCTGCGCCGATCAACAAATCGGCCTGCAGGCTCGAAGTCGGCAGCGTAACAAGATGCAGCCGCGTGACCCCGCGCCGGATCAGCGCCCGGGTCGCCGCCATCGCTGCGCCCGAAGATTCGCGCGGCACCACGAGCATCGCGCCGTCGGTAATCGGCGCGAGAGCCTCGTCGAGAGTGCGGGCAACCAACGGCATGGCAGACAATACTCCGTCGCGCCGCTCGCGACTCCTTCTTCCCGCGCGTGGGGAGAGAGTTTGGAAGGAGGGGGGCGGTTCTGCTTGGTTCAGAATTGCGGAAACGCCCCCTCACCCTCGCTTCGCTCGACCTCTCCCCGCACGCGGGGAGAGGTAAAGGTGCTACGACAACGCCGACTTCACGTTGCCGGGAGACAACGGCGCGCGGCGGATGCGCACGCCGGTGGCGTCGAACACCGCGTTGGCGATCGCCGCGGGCACCGGCCGGCTCGCCGCCTCGCCGGCGCCGGACGGGGCGATCTCGGGATGATCGATCATCACGATGTCGATCTGTTCCGGAGCGTCGGTCATGCCGAGGATCGGATAGGTCCGCCAGTCGACGCTGGTCACGTTGTTGCGGTCGAACTTGACCTCTTCCCACAGCGAGCGGCTGGTGGCCTGGACGATATTGTTCTCGATGACGTGATGCAGCCCATCCGGGTTGATGATCTGCCCGCAATCGTGCGCCACCGTGAATTTGCGAGCCCAGATCCGCCCCGTGGAGCGGTCGACCTCGACTTCGGCGATCACCGCGACGCGGGTGGGACCGCGCTGCGCATAGGCCATGCCGCGGCCCGAGACCGTATCGCCGCTGTGATCGCGGCGCGGCGAGGGCCGCGTCTGCCAGCCCGCTTTCTCCGTCGCCGCCTTGATGACGGCGATATCGCGCGGGTCCTTGACGTAGCGCAGCCGGAATTCGACCGGGTCCGTGTTCAGCGCCGCGGCGAGTTCGTCCATGAACGATTCACTGGCGAAATGGATCTGCGGCCCGACCGGATCGCGCATATGGGCACTGCGCAGCGGCGAAGCGCGATCGAGCAGCGGCGCGATCGTCTCCCACGCGGTGCGCTTGTTGGCGAAGCCGTAGGATTCAGCTGGCACCCCGAAGCCGTCGCCCGACTTGAGCGCGACGCCGAGAGTTTGTCCGGCAAGCGTATCCCAAGGCTTGCTGCCGTTGGTATTGACGTCAACGCGGGAAAATCCCTTGCTCAAAAAGTCGTAGCCGATGACGTTGCCCGCCGCATCGAGCGCGGCGCGCGCGATGTGGACCGAAGCCGGGGCCTTGGGGTCCCAACCGGTGCCTTGGTCGCGCATATATTGCAGCCGCACCGGCCGCCCGACGGCTTTGGCGAGGACGGCGGCGTCCGCCGCACAATCGTCGGCGTTGTTGCGGCCGTATGAGCCCGGACCGGTCGTCCAGATGACGCGGACTTTTTCCTCGGGCATGGCGAGAATGTTGGCGACGCCGGCACGCACGAAGTGCGCCTTCTGGGTGCCGCTCCAGCAGGTGACATGGCCGTCCTTGATGTCGACCAGCGCGCAAGCCCCGCCCATCGACGCGTGCGACTGAAACGGCCATTCGTACACGGCCTCGATCAGGCGTGTCGGATTTTTGAAGGCATCGTCAACGTTGCCGGCCTGTTTTCCGGCGACCTCGCGTTTGCGCACCGGCGCCTTGCGGATGTGATCGTAGAGCGCGCCCTGATCGGGGAAGGACGGGTTCGCGTTCGACCATTCGACCTTAAGCTCGCGCGCCGCCTTGATGACGTCCCACTCCCGGTCGGCGACGACGCCGAGAAAGCCTTTGTCCCACACGACTCGCGCCGACGGGATATGCTTGATCGAGCTTTCGTCGACCTTCGCCGGCACGGCTCCCGCGACCGCCGGCCTGATCATGCGGCCGTGCACCATGCCGGGAACTTTGACGTTGGTGCAGAAGTTTGCCTGCGCGAACACTTTCGGCGCGATGTCGTCGCGCGGCAGAGGCTTGCCGACGATCGTATAGTTCTTCGGCGATTTCGGCTTGGCCTTTCCGGGCGCGTAGAGCGGATTGCCGTATTTTCCGTTCCAGTCGAGATGAACGTTGAAGAACTGCCCGCCGATCAACTCGGCGTAGCTGACCTTCTTCGCGGCATCGCTTTTGGCGTGAACAACGCCGTCCTTCACCGTCAATTGATCGGCGGTGAGCCCAAGCCTGTCGGCCGCCATGTCGACCAGCACGCGGTGCGCTTCGGCGGCTGCCATGCGCATCTGCCGGCCGCCCTCCTGCACGCCAGTCGAACCGGACGCGCCGCCCTGATTGACGCTGGTCGCCGTGTCGCCGATGAACAGCTTCGTGGCCGCGAATGGAACGTCGAGTTCCTCGGCGATGATTTGGCGGATTGCCACCGACAAGCCCTGTCCCATGTCCATCTTGCCAAAGTAGGCGGACGCCGTGCCGTCGGCGTTGATGGCGAGGTAGGACGAAAGCTGATCGGGCTTGAGCGGCGGCTTGGTCGCGACTGCCGCGGAGGCGTCGGCGCGCGCGGAGTCGACGGCGATCGGGGCGCCGATCGTGACGACGAGCGCGCCGCCGGCCTTGAGCAGGCTGCGGCGCGAGAAGGCGGCGGATTTTTCGTGTTTGGTCATGACGGCCTCCCTTAGCCCATCATTTCGGCTGCGCGTTTGACGGCGCGGATGATCGCCATGTGGGTGCCGCATCGGCACTTGATGTGGCGCAGCGCGCTGCGGATCTCCGCATCGGTCGGCTTCTTATGGTCGCGCAGGAACGCGGCGGCGTTCATGATCCAGCCGTTGATGCAATATGCGCATTGCGGCACCTGCTCCTGCACATAAGCCGTCTGCAGCGGATGCGGCTGCTCGGGCGTGCCGAGGCCGGCGAGCGTGACGACCTTCTTGTCGCCGACATCCGCAATCGGCCGCCTGCAGGAATGCACCGGCTTGCCGTCGAGATGCACGGTACAGGCGCCGCATTGGCCGAGCCCGCAGCCGAAATGCGGATTGTTGAAGCCGAGATCGTCGCGCAGCACGTAAAGCAGCGGCGTGTCGGGGTCGGCTTCTACGGTGCGTTGCTGGCCATTGACGTTGAGGGAAAACTTTCGGTTCATGATGCGACGTCCTCCGTGGGCGTGGTGGTTGCTCTGAGCGGGGCGGCCATATGCCGTCTTGTCCCGAAACCGCGGCATCGCTAGCGAGAAAGGTTATTCCCAAACCGGCCGCTTGGGAACACGTTCCGCGACGGAATTTCTGCTATGCTGGGGCCGGGGTCTTTAGTGGCTTGGGAGGCTTCTCATGAAAAGAAACTGCGCTCGACTTATTGTTCGCGTCGTGCTCGGCTTGGCCATTCTGGCGGTGGCCGGCGCCGGCGGTTCCGCTTTCGCCCAATCGGGCAAAGTGTGGCGCCACGCGGTGATTCTGCCCAAGAGCGATGCCGGCATCCTGATGATGGCGTCGCAACACGGCTTCTTCAAACAAGTCGGCCTCAACGTAAAGATCGTGTACGTCAAAGACGATGAGATTGAGCTCAAGGCGACCATCGCCGGCGAGCTCGACAGTTTTGAAGGCGGTCCGAGCGGCGCGCTGATCGCCGACGCCCACGGCGCCGACGTGAGAGTCATCGGCTGCACCTGGCTCATCGTACCGCACGGCATTTTCGTTCACGACAACATCACCTCGATGGACCGGCTCAAGGGCAAGACCATCGCGATTTCGTCGCCGGGCGCCTTTCCCGACATTTTCGCCCGGGCGGCGCTCGCCCATTACAACATTCCGGCGAGCGAGGTGAAGTTCGCCAGCCTCGGCGGAGATCTCGATCGCTACAAGGCGCTCGTCGCGCGGGTCGCGGACGGCGCGGTGGTTTCCGGCGAATACACGCCGATTGCCGCCAAGGAGCATATCCATATGCTGGTCTCCGCGGAGCAGGCGCTGCCGCAATTCGTGCGCATGTGCATCATGGCCAACGGCAAATCGCTCGACGAGCGCCCGCAGGATGCCGCCAAGTTTCTGGAAGGCGAAATGTTCGGGCTGCGCTATGCGATGACGCACAAGGCGGAGGCCATGAAAGTCACGCAGGAAATCGCCCATATCAAGCCGGACGACCCGCGGCCGTCTTTTATCTACGACCTGGCGATGAAGCAGCACGCCATCGGTGCCGACACGCCGATCCCGCTGGATAAGTTCGAGTGGCTGAACAAGCAGCTTGTCACGGTCGGCAGCCTGAAGACGCCGGTCGATCTGTCGAAGGTGCTCGATTCAAAGCCGCGCGAGGAGGCATTGAAGCTGATTGCGAAGATGCACTGAGGCGCGATCTGATGTCACAGCCGCGGTTCATTCCTTGTCATGCTCCGCAAAGGCGGAGCATCCAGTAATCGCTGACAGTGCGGCGATTACTGGATCATCCGCCTGCGCGGATGATGACGCCGACGTGAGCTTAGTCAGCAACGTCGCCCGTGTGAAATGGAGTCCCATGGGTGAAGTCAGCCTGATCGACGTGTCCAAGCGCTTCACGCTGCGCATCGATCGCAGCGTGCAGGCGGTGCAGGCGCTCGATCGGCTGAGCTTCACCGTGCGCGACGGCGAAATCATCGCGCTGATCGGCCCCTCCGGTTGCGGCAAGACCACGGCGTTGCGCATTGCCATGGGGCTTGAGACCGCGAGCGGGGGACGCGTCACGGTGGACGGCCTGCAGGTCCGGGGCTGCGGCTACGACCGCGGCATGGTGTTTCAGCACGCCGAATTGCTGCCGTGGCTGACGGCATTGAAAAACGTCGAATTCGGACTGGAAATGAAGGGCGTGCGCGGCGGTGCGCTGCGCGACACGGCGATGAAATATTTGACGCTGGTGGGTTTGAGCGACAGCATGAACCGGAGGCCCTATCAGCTCTCCGGCGGCATGCAGCAGCGCGTCGGCATCGCCCGTGCCTTGGCGATCGATCCCAAGGTGCTGCTGATGGACGAGCCGTTCGGTGCGCTCGATGCGCAGACCCGCGAGACGCTGCAGGGCGAGCTGCTGGAAATCCACAGCCGCACCCAAAAGACCATCCTGTTCGTCACCCACGATCTCGACGAAGCGGTGCTGCTCGCCGACCGCGTCGTGGTGATGCAGCACGGCCGCTTGCAGGAGATCGTTGCGGTGCCGCTGCCGCGCCCGCGCGGCGACCTCGCCAAGGTGCGCGGTTCGGACGAATTCGCGAAAACCCGCTATCGTATCTGGCAAGAGCTGCACTCAGGCGCGCAAGCGGTGCACTGAGCGCCGCCATTGTGGACTGACATGGTCGATATTGCCGAACGCCGCACCGAGGCAGAACATGCCGCCGATATCGCTCGCGGCCGGCGCGGCCTGCCGCGCTGGGTCGTCACCGTCACGGCGCTCGTCCTGCTGCTGGCGTTCTGGGAGTATTTCGGCCGCGACATCAATCCGATCTTCGGCTCGTATCCGAGCGCCATCTTCACAGCCTTCATCGAGCTGGTGCGCAACGGCCAGCTTGCCGCGGCGCTGGCGCAGAGCCTGCAGCCGTTCGCACTCGGCTACGCGCTGGCCATCGTGATCGGCGTGCCGCTCGGCCTCGTCATCGGCCGCTTCTGGGTGGCGGAGGCGGCGCTCGGCATTCTCGTCACCGGCGGTTACGCCATGCCGCTGGTGGCGCTGGTGCCGCTCTTGGTGCTGTGGTTCGGCCTCGGCTTCACCGTCAAGGCCGCGGTGATCTTCCTGGTGGCGGTGTTCCCGGTCTGCATCAACACCTGGCTCGGCGTGAAATCCGTGCCGAAGACGCTGATCGATGTCGGCAAGTCGCTGGTGGCTTCCGATGCCGTGATTCTGCGCCGCATCGTGCTGCCGGCAACGCTGCCCTACATCATGGCGGGCATCAGGCTTGCGGTCGGCCGCGCCGTCGTCGGCATGGTGATCGCGGAATTCTTCACCACGATCTCCGGGCTTGGCGCCATCATTATCAACTCGGCGAACAATTTCGACACCGCCACCATGTTCGTGCCGATCGTCGTCTTGATGGTGCTCGCCGTCGGGCTCAATGCCCTGATCGGCTGGCTCGAGCGCATCATTGCGCCGTGGCAGGCGGAGATCGCCGGGCGGGATCAGAATTAGGCTCCGCCTCCGCCAAGGCCCGCACCGCTGCGAACAAGGCCGCGACATTGCGCTCCGCGACATTGCGCGTGATGAACACCAGGCGGCTTGTGCGGTCCGCTCCCGACCAGGTTTCCAGCTCCACCGGCGGATGGGCGAGATGTTGCACGTATTGCACCACCACCGGCCCGCGGCATCCGGCGACGTTGAGAATGCCTTTGGCGCGCAACAGGTCGGCGCCGCGCAGCGCGATCAGTGTTTCCATCGTCCGGGTAAAAGTCTGCCATTCGATCGGTTCGCCGATCTCGATGACGAAGCTTTCGATGCCGTCTGAGTGCTCGGCCTCGGCGACGAAGCCGGAACGATCGGCAGCAGCCGGCACGATCATGCGCTCCGGATCGAGCGCGCCGGCCACCGCAATGTCGATCGCCGCGCGCGGGTTGAGTTGCTGCAGGCGCCGCGTCAGCCGCTCGACCGCTTCGGGCTCGGCGAGGTCGGTCTTCGAGATCACCAGGCGATCGGCAAGGATCACCTGCTTGCGCGCCTCGGCGGCGCCGTCGAGATTGGCCTCGCCGCTGACGGCGTCGACCACCGCGAGCACGACGTCGATATGAAATTCGCCGCCCAGCGCGCGGTCGGTGGAGAAGGTCTGCAGAATCGGTCCAGGATCGGCTAGACCGGAGGTCTCGATCACGACGCGGCCAAACGGCGGCACCGTACCGCGCTCGCGGTCGAACACGAGGCGCCGCAGCGCCAACTGCAGATCGGAGCGCGTGATGCAGCAGACGCAGCCGTTGCCGAGCAGAACGGTCTCGTCGGCGCTTGAGCGAAGCAGCGCGTCGTCGATGCCGACTTCGCCGAACTCGTTGACGATCACCGCCGTGCCTTGCCCTTCAGGCGAGGCGAGAAAACGGCGAAGGAGCGTGGTCTTGCCGGCGCCCAAAAATCCGGTGACCATTGTGACCGGAATGCGCGCGCCGCGCTCGCGTTTCTGCCGGCGCCCGAACGGGCCGGCCTCGCGCGAGGGAAACAGGTCGAGCATGGGCGCGTTGGCCATCGTCGTAGGGGCGGCCCTTGTGGCCGCCCTTTGTTCCGCATCATCGCGGGCGCCCACGAGGGGCGCCCCTACAGACACGCATCAAAAATCCATCTCCAGAATATACAGCCCGCCGACATGGCGATCGACCGTATAGACGATGGCGCGCTCGTCGACGAACACGTCGTTCATCTGAATGGTGCCGGTCGGCGCGCCGGACGGCGCCGGCGGCATGAAGACGCCGGCTTCCTTGGGCTGATATGGATTGGAAATGTCGTAGGCGCGAAGCCCGCCGTTGAAGAAGGTGCCGAGCACGATCTGGTCGTTCTGCCACGCCGTCGGCAGCGGCACGTTCTCATGAATGTTATGGGCGCCGAACCGGCCGGCCTTGGCGTAGATGGTGTGATCGGGCAGCGGACAGGTCGCGATCGGCACCAGATTGGTCTCCTCGCGCGCGTCCAAGACCCAGATCAGCTTCGGCCAGTCCTTGGCGTTGTTCTCGGTCGATTCGTCGGTCACCAGCATCAGGCCGCGGTCGAACAGCGGCACCACCGTGTGCATGAAGCCGGTATAGGGCGGCGAATTGGTCCACTGCGACACCTTCTTCGGATTGGCCTTGTCGGAAATGTCGAGCACGAACATGCCGCCGTCGACATAGGCGAGATAGCAGCGGTTCCCCCGCTGCGGATAGACGTTGGTATTGTGGGCACGAAAACCCTTGTCGAGCTTGTGCCGCGTCGGCGGCATGACGTTGTCGCCCTGGCGGGTGCCCGGCATCCACCAGCGGCCGACCTCGACCGGCTTCGAAGGATTGCGCACGTCGACGCAGCGGTAGAACTGGTCGTCGGACGGATGCGTCGGCGCGAAATCGCGCGAGCCCGATGCGCAGTGCACGTATTCGCCGTCGCAGAACCAGAGCTGGTGCACGCCGCGCGAATGCGGACCTGAGCAGTCGAAGAACGAGATCGATTTCGGGTGTTCCGGCTTGGAAATGTCGAACAGCTCGAAGCCGGCGGGCTGCATGTCCTTCTTCTTGGTCTGATACGCCACCGCCATCAGGTTGCCGCTAGTTTCGAGCGAGTTAGAGCGCATGTCGGCGTGCGGCAGGTCGGTCTGGCACACCACCTTGGGCTGGCGCGGGTCGGTGACGTCGACCGCGGTGAAATTCTTCGGCGCGCTCTCGTGTGCGAGCCAGATGATGCGCCGTCCGTCCGGCGCGATCTGCACCGACATGCCCTCACCCATGCCGCCGAAACCGGCGAGATTGTCGTGGGCGAGCAGCTTGAAGTTCCAGACGACGGGTTGATAGGTCGAAGTCAGCGGGCTTGAGTCGGTAGCGGGCATTCTGGGTCTCCCTGTAGCTTGGATTCAAGTTGTGGCATGTCCTAACTTCATGCGGTCAATCGTCATTGCTTCCAATCGTCACCCGGCATGATTCTGCGCATGAACTCGTCGAACAAGGGCACAGTGAACGCTGTATCGCCGTGGCTGGGACTCCAAATCATGCCCTTCGCGATCAGTTGACTTCGCGTCGGACCCAACGATGTCACTTCCCGGTTCAATTGGTCCGAAATGTCTCCCGAGCGATGCGGGCCGGGGCCGAGCTCCGCCATCGCGCGAAGGTATCTTTTCTCCAGAGGGGTCAGGCGGTCAAACCGTACGCGAAAGAAGCTTTCGTCCAGGGCTACAACAACCGACTGTGAGGCAAGTTCGACATCGCGCAAAGAGATAGGAGACGCCTCGGCCGTGTCCCATGCATGCTTGCCCCATTCCTGCAGAAAGTACGGATAGCAGTGCGTTTCGTCGAGAATCCGTTGTAGCGCGTCGTTGTTGACCTGTACGTCCTGGTCGTTCGCCGGCTTGGCAATTGCAATTTGTGCGGCGGCAGGGGAGAGCGGGCCGACCTGAGGAAAATCGAACAGCCGCTCGGCATATGATTTGGCCCGACCCATGCGTCCCGGCAATTGTGGCAGACCGGCCCCCACCAGCACAACCGGCAAGCTTCGTTGCGAAGTTCGATGCAGAGCGGTGATCAACGCCGCCAACTCTTCTTCCTCGACGTATTGCAACTCGTCAACAAACATCGCCAGAGCCGTACCAGCTTCTTTCGCCGCAATTCCCGCAACCTCAAGCAACGCTTGCAAATCGTGTTCAAGATCGCCGTTATCTGCCAAACCAGGTTCCGGATCAAAATCGATCCCCACCTCAATGTCTCGGTATTTCACCTTCAGGGCCTTGGCGAAGCCGGCCAGTGCCCGTAGCGCGCGCTTGGCAAACTCCTTTGCTTTGGCGACCCGCGACAGGCGCAGAAAGGCCTGGCGCAATTGAGGGGCCAATATCGCTGGCAGAGACCGGCCTTCGGGAGCCTCCACCCTGATGGTGTAGATGCCCGTGGACTCCGCATCTTCGCGCATCCGATCAAGGAGGACGGTCTTCCCCACTCCTCGCAACCCGACCATCAGAATACTCTTCGTCGGGCGGCCGGCGCGCACCCTTGCAAGGGCGACCCGTATGGTCTGCCGGAGCTCGTCGCGTCCGGCGAGCTCCGGGGGAGGGGTCCCGGCGCCTGGCGCATATGGGTTTCGGACCGGGTCCATGGTGCATAATTATATGGAGTTTTGGTAATTTACAAGAATCATATAAATTGCAAAAGTCACGTCAAAAGGCGCTCCCTGCGGTGCTTGCCCGGCCGGAACTCTCCAGCGGGACCCATGAACGGCGCTTTCCAAATTTCCGAGGAAGGTAAGCACCGCTCCCGGAGCAGAACTCACGCCCGCTCGGGGGCCCGATGCCCCCTTGCGGTTCTCTCAGGCGCAGAGGCCCGACGCCCCCTACGCCTTCCCCATCGCCTTTTCCATGAAGTCGGGGCGCAGCGCCTTGTTCCAATCCGGGATGGTTTTGATCCGCTTGGCCTCGACCAGGATTTCCGCCTGCTTCTGCATATAGGCCTTCAGGTCGGGGAAGCCCGGATGAACCTCGACGCGCGACAACGCGGTCGTGAACGTGTCATGCGACATCTTATAGCCCTTCGAGGCGTAGAAGGCGTAGATCACGTCGTCGACCTTCTTCGCATCGTTCTTGAAATCGTTGGCGGCATCGACCCAGGCCTTCAGATAGGCGACGATCAGGTCGGGATGTTTGTCGACCAGTTCGGGCGTCGCCGCCATGAACACCGGCATCGGATCGAACTGCGAGAAATCGATCAGGTCCGAGCCGACGCCGTCGGCCACCGCGATAACGTTGTACGGTTCGACATTGACCATGGCGTCGACCGTCTTGGCCGAGAGCGCCGCGACCATGTCGTTTACGGCCATGCGGATTTCCTGGTAGTCGCCCTTGTGCAGGCCGAAGTGCGGCAGCACCAGGTCGACCAGGTCGTTGCCGACCGAGGAGCCGGTCAGGTTGGCGATGCGTTTGCCGCGCAGCTGTTCGACCTTGGTGATGTTGAGGTCCTGGCGCGTGGTGATGCGCGCAGTCTTGCCGACGTTCTCGATCACGGCGATTGCGATCAGTCCGCCCTTGACATTGCCGAGGATGAAGGACGGCCCGGCATAGGTGCCGAGGTCGACCTGACGGGCCACCATCTGCTGCATGGTGATGTTGCCGGAAGGCACGGCGAATTCCTGCACCGTAATTCCGTGCTTCTGCAGATAGCCCGATTTCATCAGATAATAGGTCGGCATGCCCCAGATGTTGGTCTGGTAGCCCTGGCGGAGCGTTTCCGCCGCCAACGCGCCGCGCGTGCCGCCAAGCCCGAGCACGAGCGCCCCGCCGCCTGCGGCGAGCGCCTGCCGTCGGGTCATTCCAGAGTGTTTTGTCATTATCATCCTCCCATAGTGATAAGTCACGCTATTCGATCGAAGCAAGCCGGTGGTCTTGTCCCGCTCGTCCCCGCGAAAGCGGGGACCCAGTCGTTCCATCTCGACACCGAAACATCCCCCTGGATTCCCGCTTGCGCGGGAATGAGTGGAATTAACATCAGCTTTCCACGCGGTCGCTCTGCAGCGCCGACTGACCGAGCAGGCGCAGCAGCTCCTTCTGATGATCGAGAAATTCTACGCTGAGCGGATCGCGCGGGCGTGGCAGCCGGATCGGCACTTCGGTCTTCACCGTGCCCGGATGCGGCGTCATCACCACGACCCGATCGGCGAGATAAGACCGCTTCGGCGACATTGTGGGTCACGTAGATCACCGTCTTGCGCGTCGTCCGCCACACATCGGCGAGAAGCCGCTGCATGTCGTCGCGGGTCAAGGCGTCGAGCGCCGCGAACGGCTCGTCCATCAGCAGCACCGCCGGATTGTAGGCCAGCGCGCGCGCGATCGCGACCCGCTGCTGCATGCCGCCGGACAGATGGTGCGGATAGGAGCGGGCGAATTTCTCCAGCTTCACCAGGCGCAAGTTGTTCGAGCGCGATGGTCTCGCGCTCGGCCTTCGGCATGCCCTTCATTTCGAGGCCGAAGGCGACGTTGCCCAGCGCGGTGCGCCAGGGAAACAGCTGGGCGAAGTCCTGAAACACGATGCCGCGGTCCATGCCGTAGCCGTTGCACCGGCTGGCCGGCGATGCGGATTTCGCCGGAGTTCGGCGTGATGAATCCGGCGATGATATTGAGCAGCGTCGACTTGCCGCAGCCGCTCGGCCCGACGATGCAGACGAAATTCCGACGCCTCCAACTCGAAAGCTGACGCCGCGCACCCCCGGCACGGCGCCGCTCGGCGTATCGTAGGTCAGCGTTATGTCATTTGCCTCGATATGGGCCATCGACCACGTCCAGGTCGCCGTTTCCTCATATTTTTATGTGCGCATGCATTGGCGCGCGGGCTTTGTGCCAGAAGCCCGCGCGCGCTGCCAGCGCGAAACCGGTGACATTTGCAGCGTGGCCGATTCAGCGCTACCCCTTCGCCGCGCGCGCCATGCCCCAGCGATAGATGGTGGCGCGCTCGATCGAGCCGAACACCAGCCGCTCGCGACGAAGCCGATGAAGCCGATGACGATGATCGAGGACAGCATGACGTCGGTGTTGAGAAATTGCCTTGGCGTCGAAGATCACCCAGCCCAATCCCCAATCCGACGCCGCCAGCATCTCGGCGCCGATCACCGCGACCCAGGCGCGCAGGAACGATTGCCGCAAGCCGGCGATGATGAACGGCGAGGCGCCGGGAATGATCACCTTCCAGAACAGCGCGTGCTCGTTGGCGCCCATGGCGCCGGCGGCGCGCAACCAGATCGGATTGACCGAACGCACGCCCGACCAGGCATTGAGCAGCATCGGAAACAAGGCGGCGTAGAACACGATCAGGATGGTCACGGCGTTGCCGAGCCCGAACCACAGGATGAAGACCGGAATCCAGGCCAGCGACGGGATCGGCATCAGCGCGCTGGCGAGCGGCAGACGAAATTTTCGACCGGCCGGAAGCGGCCCATCAGCACGCCGAGCGGCAAGCCGATCATGACGGCAAGCCCGAAGCCGCACAGCACGCGATAGAGCGTGACGGCGGCGTGACCGAACATGCTGCCGTCGAGCAGCATGCCGAGGAAGGTGCGCGCGACGGCGCCAGGCGTCGGCATCAGCGCCGCGGCAAAATAGCCGCTCTGCGCGACCGCCTCGTAGATCGCCGCAGCGACGATGATGCTGGTCGCGCCACGCCGCCAGGTCACGTAGCGCTCAAGCTTTGCGCGATCCGGCGTCATGACGCCATCATGCCCCAGCGCACCAGCGGTGAATTCTTCGAGCGGCTCGAACACCAGCTTCTCCAGGCCAAGCCCGATCAAGGCGATCACGGCGATGCCGGCGAGCATCACGTCGGTGTTCAAAAACTCCTGGGCGCCGAAGATCATCCAGCCCAGTCCCCAGGGGACGGCGGCGAGCATCTCGACCGCGACCAGGATGCGCCAAGCCTGCGCCAGACCGAGCCGCAGCCCGGTCACGATATAGGGCAGTGCACCGGGCAGGATGACGTGGCGGAACAGCCGGCGCTGATCGGCGCCCATCGCCTGCGCCGAGCGCAGCCAGATATCCTTGACCGCTTTCACGCCGATCCACGCATTGTAGATGATCGGAAACATCGACACGAACCCGACGAGCAGAACAGTCGGCACGTCGCCGGGACCGAACCACAACAGAAACAACGGCGCATAGGCCAGCCCGGGAATCGGGGCGGCGATGCTTACGAGCGGCAACAGATAATCCTCCGCCCGCCGCGAGCGGCCCATGAAAACGCCGATCGCGACGCCAACCAAAGCCGCAAGCGCGAAACCCGCCGCGAGCCGCAGCACCGTGTCGAAGGCGTGATGCGGTAAAATGCCGTTGAGCGTCAGTTGCACGAATACGGCGCCTACGCTTTCCAGCGTGGGGAAGAACTGCACCGGGAAGACGTGAAGATGGGCGACCGTTTCCCAGATCGAGCCGACCACGACAAAGGGGAACAGGTTGCGCGCCAGCCGCCGCAGCGGTCCGATGTCGAGCGCGGGTGCGGTGGTGAGGTCGGCTGGTCGGACGACGTCATGCATGCTGCGAACTGCAAATTCACTGGCGGGCGCCGCCGCAGTGCGGATTTGATCGAGGATAGTGCCGCTGACCCGCGGCCGACAAGGCCGAATCGCCCGCCGCGCCGTCGCAGCGCAGCCCGACGCGGCGGGCCGTTGCACCGTCTGTACACTGTGCTAGCACCCGCTTTCAGTGCACCGTGACTCCTCTCCCCGGAGGGGAGCGGTCTAGCGAGCGCGGCGAGCGAGGGTGAGGGGGTTCGGACGCCGGGATTTTTCTCAAACTTCCGAACCCCCCAACCCTTTCCCCTTCGGGGAGAGGGAGTTGTGAGCATGCGCTGTCTCATCCATCAATGATTCCGGATACTAGCGATCAAGTCGACGAGCAAGCGAAGGGGCACAGTGCCGGGCGCCCCGTGAACGGCGGCGCGGTTTGGCGCCGATGCCGGAGCAGCCGACGGGGGCTAGGTGCCGACAAGTTGAACCAATTTGTTACGGCCTTGCCAGTGGGTCGGGCCTATCATGGCCGCGCCAGACGGAGGATTGCGCCATGCTGCGATATTGCCTGTTGCCTTTGGTTGCTGCTGCCTTGGTGACGGCGGCGTCCGCTCAGACGATTGTCATCAATCCGAACAAGACGCCCATGCTGGCTGCCGCCGCGCCCGCGCAGGTCCGCGCCTCGCTTGGCATCAGCATGTTTGTGCCGGCGCCGGGCAATGACAGCGCGCAATCGCTCAAGGCTCAGGAGGACGGGCGCAAGCTGATCTACCAGGCCGCCGCGCACGAGTGCGATCTGCTGCTCTCGACGATCGCCGGCCAATGCCAGCTCGAATCGATCAATGTCAATGTGCAGCGCGTCTATGCCAATCAGAATTATGCTCAGCACAGTGACGGCTACAACATCAACGGCAACATGAACTTCCGCATTGTGTCGAAATAGCCGGAGCGCCGGTTATCCGGTTATGTCCGCAGCATCTTGAGTGCCGCCGCGGCGCCGGCGCGCAGCATGGCCAGATCGCTCATCACCGCGAGAAAACGCACCCCGCGCTTGGCAAACTCGACGGCGCGCTCGGCAGAATGGCAATAGGCGCCGGGAATCTTGTTTGCCTTCTGCGCGACGGCGAGGATGCGGTCGAGTTCGCGGTCCACCTCTTTGGACAAAGGGTTGAGCGATTTGCCGTCGGACAGCGCGATCGACAAGTCGGACGGGCCGAGGAAGACGCCGTCGATGCCCGGCGTCTCGACAATGGCGTCGAGATTTTGCAGCGCCGTGCGCGTCTCGATCATGGCTAAAGTGACGACGTGATCGTTGGCTTCGCGCAGATAGACCGACTGGTCGGCGAGTCCGGCGAGCGTGGTGGCCCGGTGCGGGCCCCAGCTGCGCTCGCCGACGGGCGGATACTTGGCAGCCGCAGCGAGGGCCCGCGCATCGGCCGGGCTGTTGATCATCGGCGCGATAATGCCTTCGGCGCCGAAATCGAGCGCGCGGCTGACCAACGCAAAATCGCCGACCGGCACCCGCACGATTGGCGCTGCGCCGCCTTGGCGGATTGCGGCAATCGCTGCAAGCAGCGAGGCAACGTCCCACAGCCCATGCTGGCTGTCGAGCGTGACGGCGGGGAAGCCGTCGCGACCGATGGTTTCGGCGACGATCGGATAGGGCAGCCCGCACCAGCCGCTGAACACGGTCTCGCCGGCGTGCAGCCGTCCGGCGAGAGAGAAGCCAGCCATTGCCATGAAAATCTTCCTCTCTCGAATTCGCCTGCTTATTTGCCGGCCTTGATGTCGGCGACCGCCTTCGCCATCAATTCGGTCATCTGCCGACTGATCTGATGATCGGACTGGTCGACCCCCTTGGCGTCGAAATCTTTGCGGATCTTGCGCAACACGTCGTGCTGACCGGGTTCCTCGAAATCCGCCATCACCACCGACAGCGCATAGCTGTCCGCCTCGGCACCGGAGAGGCCGAGTTTTTCCGCCGCCCACAGCCCGAGCAGTTTGTTGCGGCGCGCGGTGGCCTTGAACCGCAGTTCCTCATCGTGCGCGAATTGCTGCTCGAAGGCTTCTTCGCGCTTGTCGAACGTAGTCATGCGCTCGCCCCGTTCTCGTTCGCTACAACGTCAACGATCCGCCGCCTTGCATAGCCAGCGGCGGTCGTCAAGGCAACCGGGTCGGGGTGCCAACATCGCCGTTGCGGCGAGCGGCGTGCGGGTCTATGTCGATTGTGCTCCGCGTCACCATCGGTTAGCTTGCCGTCGCGGAGGGGCGACGCGTTGAGTCGGCCGCTCACTTCCGCCGCCGCGGATCTCGAAACTGAACTGGAGCCACGGCACATGGATTTCACCAAGCCACGGTACACTCCGATGAGCCGCCGTCGCCGAATCTATGAAGGCAAGGCGAAGGTCCTCTATGAGGGACCCGAGCCCGGAACCCTGATCCAGCATTTCAAGGACGACGCGACCGCCTTCAATGCCAAAAAGCATCAGGTGATCGAAGGCAAGGGCGTCATCAACAACCGGATCTCCGAGTACATCTTCCAGCACCTCAACGACATCGGCGTTCCCACCCATTTCATCCGCCGCCTGAACATGCGCGAGCAGGCTCGATTCGCGAGGTCGAGATCATCCCGCTCGAAGTCTGTGTCCGCAACGTCGCCGCAGGCTCGCTGTCGCAGCGGCTCGGCATCGAAGAGGGCACGCAGCTGCCGCGCTCGATCATCGAGTTCTATTACAAGAACGACCAGCTCAACGATCCGATGGTTTCGGAGGAGCATATTACCGCGTTCGGCTGGGCGACGCCGCAGGAGATCGACGACATCATGTCGCTCGCCATCCGCGTCAACGATTTCCTCTCCGGCCTGTTCCTCGGCGTCGGCATCCGGCTGGTCGATTTCAGGATGGAAACCGGCCGGCTGTGGGAAAACGATCTCATGCGGATCGTGGTCGCCGATGAGATTTCGCCCGATTCGTGCCGGCTGTGGGACATCAAGTCGAGCGAGAAGCTCGACAAGGACCGACTCCGCCACGATCTCGGCGGCTTGCTCGAAGCCTATACCGAGGTCGCCAAGCGGCTCGGCATCATGAGCGAGGGCGAGCGTCCGCAGGGCACCGGCCCGGTCCTGGTCAAGAGCTAAAGCGCAGACGCGTGCCGTGGGCGTTCCCACCATCAAGACCGGACCGATGAGCGTGGAGGAATTTTATGCCTTCACCAATACGCGGCCGGATGAGGAAAAGTGGGAGTTGATCGACGGCGAACCGATCTTGAACGCTTCGCCCAACAGACTTCACCAGAGGATCCTGAAAAATCTCGTCATAGGTGTAAGTTCGTTCGAAGGGCTTCCAGGAGTGACGTGGGAACTGTTGCCGGGCCTCGGCGTTCGTATTTCTGATCGCAGCCGTCCTGAGCCGGATGTCTTGATCTTGCCCAGGGACGAGTCGGCATCCGATTCGCTTGATCGCGACCGCAATGATGTCATCGTCGCTTTCGAGATCCTCTCCCCATCGACCCGAGACCGCGATCTGCGCTGGAAGCGCACGGCATATACAAGCCTGTCGTCGCTCACGCGTTATATGGTCATTGCGCAGGATGCTGTCGATGTGGTGGTGTTCGCGCGGGACGCCGGATTTGCCGATCGGCATTTCCGATCGATCACCGATAGGATCGAGTTGTCCGCGCCGGGTATTTCCCTGCCGCTGTCTGTAATTTATCGCGACACCGGGTTGAAATAGCGCAGGGTACGCAGGGTCGCATTAGCGGGGCATCTTACATGGCCGACACCGCCACCATCGGCCTCGTTGTTCCTTTCGCCACCGACACCGTGCCTGCGGAAGGGCCGCTCATGTATCCGGGCGTCACTTTCATTCCGCGCGGCGTGGGCGTGCGCGCGCTGACGCCCGAGGGCTATGCTGCCGCGTTCGACGCCATCATTCCGGCTGCGCAGGAGCTTGCTGCGAAGGGCGTCGACGCGATTATGGTCATCGGCACCTCGCTGACCTTCTATCGCGGGCCGGCCGCGCACGACCGGCTGCTGGATGATCTGCGGCAAAGAACCGGCTCGCCGGTCAGCACCATGAGCCAGGCCATCATCGACGGCCTCCGCGAGGTCGGCGCCAATCGCGTCGCGGTCGCCACCGCCTATACCGACATCGTGAACCGGCAATTGCGCGAGCTGCTGGCGGCCGCGGGTATCGACGTGCTTTCGCTCAAATGCTTCGACCTTGCCAAATTCGGCGGCCCGGCCAAGAAAAGCGAGGCCGACATCATCGCGCTGAGCGACGATGCGGTTGCCGCCGCTGACGGGGCCGATGGCATTCTGATCTCTTGCGGCGGCTTGCGCACCCTTGGCGTCGCGCAGCCGCTCGAAGCAAGCCACGGCCTTCCGGTCGTTTCGTCCACGCCCGCTGCGTTTTGGGCCGCGATGCGGCTCATCGGCCAGAGCGGACGCCTCGCCGGCTACGGGCGATTGCTGGAACAGGCGCGAGAGCCCGTGCACTGACCCCGTAGCCTTGGTTGAGCGCAGCGAAACCCGGGAGCGGCATAGGCGCGCGGCAATGCCTGTCCCGGATTGCGTTGCGCTCCATTCTGGCGAAGGAGGCTGCGCCGGCATATTGCAGTCGATCCGACTCATCCATATTGAAGAGGCATGAAAGCTCGCGTCACCGTCACGCTGAAATCGGGCATTTTGGACCCGCAGGGCAAGGCCATCGAAGGCGCGCTCAAGTCGTTGGGCGTGAGCGGGGTTGCCAGCGTGCGCCAGGGCAAGGTGTTCGATATCGAGATCGAAGGCGCCGACCGTGCTAGGGCCGAGGCGGCGCTCAAGAACGCCGCCGAGAAGCTGCTCGCCAATACGGTGATCGAGAATTATCGGATCGATCTGAGCGGATGAAACAGGCCGGATAGAAAACGTCATGAAATCGGCCGTCCTCGTCTTCCCCGGCATCAATCGCGAGCGCGACATGGCGCGCGCGATCACGCTGATGTCTGGGCGCGAGCCGGCCATGGTCTGGCACGCCGATACCGAACTGCCGGCCGGCACCGATCTCGTCGTCATTCCCGGCGGCTTCTCCTATGGCGATTATCTGCGCTGCGGCGCCATTGCGGCGCGCGCGCCGATCATGCGTGCGGTGCGCGCGTTCGCGCAAAGCGGCGGCCTCGTGCTCGCGGTGTGCAACGGCTTTCAGATCGTGTGCGAGGCCGGGCTCCTCCCCGGCGTGCTCATGCGCAACGAAAACCTGCGCTTTATCTGCCGCGACGTTTACCTCCGCGTCGAGCGCTCCGACACGGCGTTCACCCGCGGCTACAATGCCGGCCAGGTGATCCGCGTGCCGGTGGCGCACGGCGAGGGCAATTACATCGCCGACGGCGAGACCATCGCGCGCCTCGAAGGCGAGGGCAGGGTGGTGTTTCGTTATTCCTCGCCTGACGGCATGATCGACCCGGACTGGAACCACAACGGCTCCATCAACGCCATCGCCGGCATCGTCAACGAACGCGGCAACGTGCTCGGCATGATGCCCCACCCGGAAAACCACGTCGAAGCCTCGATGGGTTGCACCGACGGACGCGGGCTGTTCGCTGGGCTAGTGGAGCATTTCGAGGCTGCAGCTTGAAAAATTAACCTAAAGTTCGTCATAAATGGCCACCACGACTTACGAAAAGGAATTTGAGAAGGCCTTTCTGATCGATGAAAAAATATTTCGTCGGATTTGTGAATTAATCGAGAAGCATGAAGGGCAAATCGTCTGTACCGCTTGGTTTTCTGATGACGCGAAAATAGAAGCCCTCACAATGGATGAGGTGCTTGCGCTGCCGAACTCCAAGGGCCGGCAGATTGTCCACCTTGAAATCGAGACATCCTACCGATGTCCACTGCGCGTGGACTTAAACCTGAGGAATGATACCCATCTTGCACCAGTCAGCTATCGCGTTGTTGGCGATGACAAGGACGCCACCTACGTTTCAGGGGAGCTAGAGAAGCTTTTAAAGGAAACCTTTCAATCCTACTCGATTCTTACAGTGATACGTCCACCGCACTTTGTTTTAGGTGGTGCAATTCAGATGGTTGGTTTTGGTTTGTTGGGTTATGCGATTGATAGGCGGAACATTGGTCTCGGAGTGGTAGCGATTTTCATTGTAGTGGGTATTTATCTATACAGCCGAACTGTCCATTGGCTTATGCCTCCGGGTATATTTGCGCTTGGCGATGGAGCTGAGCGCGCCGCGCAGCTCAAGGGGCGAAGACTGCAGGCTGTATCTATTTTACTTGTGGCTCTCGGTCTTGGGTTCTTCGTTAATTTTGCCAGCGCGTGGATCTTCGACAAGATTTTCAGAAAATGAGAGCACATAGAGACGTGATCTCAGCCAATTGTGTCGTCACCTCTGAGGTGGCCGAGCACGGGTTCAAGCCAGACAAGCAAGCGCGCCTTGGGGGGCTCATAAGTACGCTGAGCTTCATCGAAATCCGGAAAACCATATTGAACGCTGTGAGGCCGATCCTTGGTCGGTTTGTTCTCGTGAGCACCCTAACAGGTTGATATAGCTAGTGAAAGTGTAATGACTGGCTGCCAAGACGGCGCAATGTTTTCGCCATATATAAGTGGTGCAAAACTAAAGAGCTTAGATCGCGAATCACAATGGAAGATTTACAAGACGCCCAGACAGAACTCTATAAGGGTGGCGACATGCTTACCCGAGACAATTCACAGACGAAGAACAGGCATATCGTAGCGCATTTGGGCCTGTTTTCGTTTCTAACTGAGCTTGGTAAGGAGTTTCAGCGCACGCAAAAGGAAGAGCTTCTTGTGCCTCTCCGGAAAACAATCTTGGAGAGCGATCAAATAATCTATATGGCAAAACGGAAGGGTTTTGGGGCGGCTATTTGCTGCAAGCTTTCTGATCATCCATTGAACGAGTACTGGATATATAAGTTTGGCCTAATAAAGCGCAGTCAAAAACTGGACTATCTTGTGGTGGTGTCCTTTTCCGGCTTTACTGACAAAGCCAGGGAAGCCGCGGTGGAAGGGGGCATAATATACTTCGACGTTATTGAGAGGCTCGGCAGATTAAGCGCGAATATCGAAGACATCGGAGACCTTGAAGCCAGTCACGCGCTTGAAGTGCTTGGACCAGTGTATAACGATGTAATGCGAAGTTTGCGGCCGGCTCTCGAAAGAGCACTTCCACCGGCGACTGGTAGAAATAAACGTAAAACTGAACTTCGAGTGTTCGCTCCCGAAGATCTGGCAAAAATCTTTGCCAGAAATGAGATTGATGATGATGTTGTATTCGCACACGGCCTTGAACTAGAGGAATACAAAAAGATACTGGACCTGTTGGGGCGGGAGCCTGAGCTCACCGAGCTCGGCATCTTTTCGGCGATGTGGAACGAGCATTGCTCGTACAAATCCTCAAAGATCCATTTGCGCACGCTGCCGACCGAAGCGCCGTGGGTGATCCAGGGACCGGGCGAGAATGCCGGCGTGATCGACATCGGCAACGGGCTTGCTGTGGTGTTCAAGATGGAGAGCCACAACCACCCGAGCTTCATCGAGCCGTATCAGGGCGCGGCGACCGGAGTGGGCGGCATTTTGCGCGACGTTTTCACCATGGGGGCGCGGCCGATCGCCTGCCTCAATGCGCTCTCTTTCGGCGACCCGGACCATCCGAAAACCCGGCATCTCGTTTCCGGAGTGGTCGCCGGCATCGGCGGCTACGGCAATTCGTTCGGCGTGCCCACGGTCGGCGGCCAGCTGCGCTTCCACCGCCGTTATGACGGCAATTGCCTGGTCAATGCTATGGCCGTCGGCATCGCCGAGAAGGATAAGATTTTTTATGCCAAGGCCAGCGGCGTCGGCATGCCGGTCGTCTATCTCGGCTCCAAGACCGGGCGCGACGGCATCCATGGCGCCAGCATGGCGTCTGCTGAATTCGGCGCCGATGCCGAAGAAAAGCGCCCGACCGTGCAGGTCGGCGATCCGTTCTCGGAAAAACTCCTGCTCGAAGCCTGCCTCGAAATCATGGCCAAGGGTTGCGTCATCGCCATCCAGGACATGGGTGCGGCGGGGCTCACTTCGTCCGCGACCGAGATGGGCGCCAAGGGCGATCTCGGCGTCACGCTCGATCTCGATCGCGTGCCATGCCGAGAGACCGGCATGAGCGCCTACGAGATGATGCTCTCGGAAAGCCAGGAGCGCATGCTTATGGTGCTTAAGCCCGAAAAGGAGAAGGAGGCCGAAGCCATCTTCCGCAAATGGGGTCTCGACTTCGCCGTGGTCGGCGAGACCACGGCGGCCAAGCGCTTCGTGGTCAGGCACCGCGGTAACGTCATGGCCGACCTGCCGATCAAGCAGCTTGGCAGCGAAGCGCCGGTCTACGACCGGCCGGCTGTGCAAAGTCCAAGGCAGCCCGTCATCGCGGCGGCTGCGATCGAACCGCCGATCGGAGTCGCCGATGCGCTGGAGAAACTGATCGGCTCGCCGGACCTTTGCTCCAAGCGTTGGGTCTGGGAACAATACGACCACGTCATTCTCGGCAACACGGTGCAGCGGCCGGGCGGCGACGCCGCCGTAGTCCGCGTCGAGCGGGGGCCCAAGGCGCTGGCGCTCACGGCCGATGTGACGCCGCGCTATTGCGAGGCTGACCCGTTCGAGGGCGGCAAGCAGGCGGTGGCGGAAGCCTGGCGTAACCTCACCGCCGTTGGCGCCCGCCCGCTGGCGCTGACCGACAACCTCAATTTCGGCAATCCGGAACGGGCCGAAATCATGGGCCAGCTCGTCGGCTGCATCCGCGGTATCGGCGAGGCCTGCCGTGCACTCGACTTTCCGGTCGTGTCCGGCAACGTCTCGCTCTACAATGAGACCAACGGCAAGGCGATCCTGCCGACCCCCACAATCGGCGGCGTCGGCCTGCTCGATGATTTTGCGAGGTCGATGACGCTTGCCTTCAAGGCCGAAGGCGAGTCGATCCTCGTGGTCGGCGAAACCGGCGGCTGGCTCGGCCAGTCGCTCTACTTGCGCGAAATCTGTGGCCGCGAGGAGGGCGCACCGCCGCCGGTCGACCTTGCCGCCGAACGCCGCCACGGCGATTTCGTTCGCGGCCTGTTCCGCGACAGGTTGGTGACGGCGGTGCACGACGTATCCGACGGCGGTCTATTGGTGGCGCTCGCCGAAATGGCGATCGCCTCGGGCGTCGGCGCCGTGCTCGAAGCCCCGGTCAAGATGCCGGCTCATGCGTTCTGGTTCGGCGAGGACCAGGCCCGCTACGTGGTCACGGCCACGGATCACCGGCCGATCGAGCAGCGTGCGCGTGCGGAAGCGGTGCCGCTCCTGCGGCTTGGCGCCACCGGCGGGCGGGTGCTCGGGTTCGGCGACGAGCGGCCGCTGCGCGTCGCCGAACTCCTCGAGCGCTTCGAGGCTTGGCTGCCGTCCTACATGGCAGGCGGTGCCGGCTAGGCTTAGTCGGCAACGCTCATGCTTTTGCCGAAAAGCGGTGACAAGGAGTAGGCTTGTTTCGCGCCGTCTGCGTGGGGCTTTCCCGCCAATCGGCGACCTGATAGCGGCTGAACAGGACGAGAATGAAGCTGCGAGGCGCGCCATGGCCATGGTTGCAAACGACATCGAGCGATTGATCCGGGCCCGCATCCCGGACGCCGAGGTCACGATCCAGGATCTCGCCGGCGACGGCGATCATTACAAAGCGATCGTGATTGCCGAGTCGTTTCGCGGCAAGTCGCGCGTGCAGCAGCACCAGATCGTCTATGACGCGCTTAAGGCCGAGATGGGCGGCAAGCTGCACGCATTGGCGCTGCAAACCGGCCCGCCGGAACGGTGAGCCAGCCTGGCTGCGCCGTTCGCAGCGGACCTGCCAGCCGGGGCGGTGCTCGAAACCTTTGTCAATGATGAAATCTCCGCATGGGCTTTGCCGCGCTTTTGCGCTACATATATTCATTCAGCCGCAGGCGGATTCGACGCGGGAAGAATTTACCGCGGCGTCAACAAGGATGACGGTAATGTCCATCGAGCAATTCATCGACAACGAGGTCAAGGCCAACGAGGTTGTGCTATTCATGAAGGGCACGCCGCAGTTTCCGATGTGCGGATTCTCCGGCCAAGTCGTGCAGATCCTCGACTATCTCGGCGTGTCGTATAAGGGCCTCAACGTTCTCGAAAACGACGACCTGCGGCACGGCATCAAGTCCTACTCGAACTGGCCGACCATCCCCCAGCTTTACGTCAAGGGCGAGTTCATCGGCGGCTGCGACATCATCCGCGAGATGTTTCAAGCCGGCGAGTTGCAGTCCTTGCTCAAGGACAAGGGCGTGGACGTGAAGGCGACCGCCACAGCCTGAGGGCGTCAGCGCCGCTTGGCGATAGCGCGCCGCCACGCCGTTTCGAGGGCATTACGCAACTCCGGCACCGTCAACGCCGATAATCTTGCCGTGGTGGCGCCGCGCGCTCCCCAGGCATTGGGGATGCGAAAGAACGCATCCGGCGCGACCTCGCACTTGAGTGCTTGTTCTTCAGGGCTGAACATCAGATTGGCGGTTAGGCCATCGGCCGCCAAGGTGGCGTAGATGCGCCGGACCTTGAACGCCGTGCGGTCGAAATGCGGCGCTTCGGTCGTATCTTCAAGCGACAGCGCGATGCGGCGGAAATCCCTGGCGGTCGTCATGGCGTCACTCGCGGAACGCGCTGTGTCCGCTCGTCCCGCGTGAGCGCGTGGGCGCTGAAATACCGCCTTTCCCGGGCGCGGCGCAACGCGCAGCGTAGCGGAGTGGTGCGCAGGCGACCCGGGATCGTTACAGATTCTACAGACTCTTAAGCTTGCGACGGTCCCGGATCAGCGGTGCACCGCTTCGCGCTGCACCGCATCCGGGAAACAAGCTTACGCCAAGCTCCTGCTTTGGCGGAAATGAGCAGCGTTCGGGCCGTCATCGCGAATAATATTCGACGACCAGGTGCGGCTCCATCACGACCGGATAGGGCACGTCGCCCAAAGCCGGGACGCGGGTCAGCTTCGCGGTCATTTTAGTGTGGTCAACGTCGATATAGTCCGGGACGTCGCGCTCCGCGAGCGCGGTCGCTTCCAGCACCAGCGCCAGCTGCTTTGACTTTTCCTTGACCTCGATCAGGTCGTCGACATTCACCCGATAGCTCGGAATGGTGACGCGATGCCCATTCACCTGGATGTGGCCGTGGTTGACGAACTGGCGGGCGGCGAACACGGTGGGCACGAATTTGGCGCGATAAATCACGGTGTCGAGCCGGCTTTCAAGGAGACCGATCATGTGGACGCCGGTATCGCCCTTGAATCGCCGCGCTTCCTCGTAGACACCGCGGAAATGCCGCTCCGACATGTTGGCGTAATAACCCTTGAGCTTCTGCTTGGCGCGCAATTGCACGCCATAATCCGACAGCTTTCCTTTACGGCGTTGGCCGTGCTGGCCGGGGCCGTATTCGCGCTTGTTGATCGGGGATTTCGGCCGGCCCCAGATGTTTTGTCCCATCCGGCGGTCGATCTTGTACTTTGCCTCGTGGCGCTTGGTCATTCGCGTCCTCGCTTGCGCATGGTCATTGAGGATCGCGCCCTCCTCTGTCCGGCCCACTTCCTACCCTCCCCCGCGTGCGGGGGAGGGTAGGGAGGGGAGAACCGACAGGTCCTGCCGCCGAAGCCGGCCAAAACCTCGGGTCGCGAAACGCTACGGGCCCACCGGGTAGTGCCCTTGGGCCCGCGTAGCGCGGCGTATCTAGGAGCAAAGCCGGCAAGTGTCAAACAGCAATCAACCGGTGATCGCGGGTGCGGCGGAACGAACGCCGAAACGTTGGAGCACGGCGACCGGGGCCCGGCCGGAGGTAAAGATCGCGCGCGTAGTTCCGGCACGGACCGCCGGTGGCGTCGGGCCGAGCAGGGCGACGACCCGCCGCGCGATCGCCGGCGCGGGGTCGAAAAAGCTGACGGGCCAAGGGACGAGACGGGTCAGCCGGTCCGCCAGCAGCGGATAATGGGTGCACGCCAGCACGATCGTGTCGGTTCGCGCACCGTCGTCGCGGAAGCAAGGCGCGATCTCTGCGGCGATTTCCGCATCGGCAACCGGCGCGCCGGCAAGTTCGGCTTCGGCGTAGGCGGCGAGGTATCGCGAGCCGACCAGCGTCAGGCGGCAATCGCCGGCGAAATCGCGGATCAGCGCGCGGGTATATTCGCGGGCCACCGTCGCCTCAGTACCGAGCACGGAGACGCGGCGAGTGATTGACGCAGCGCATGCCGGCTTAATCGCGGGAACGGTGCCGACAAACGGCACGGCGAATTTTTGCCGCAAGCTCGGCAGCACCGAGGGTGGAAGCGGTGTTGCAGGCGATGACGACTAGATCGGGCCGTTGCGCCGCGATCAAATTTTCCATCAGCCCGACGACGCGATCAATCAGGTCGGCTTCGGCGAGCGCGGCGTAGGGGAATGCCGCATCGTCGGCGACATAGATGAATTTGGCGTCCGGCCGCGCTGCAAATAGCTCGCGAAATACCGTCAGCCCGCCCAGACCGGAATCGAACACCAGAATGATTGGCTGCGCCGCCATTTCGCGACAAAAGCTGTTTCGCGTCACACGACACCAGGAATCGGCCGCCGGCAATCCGCGCCAGCCGCCCCTCGGCGTAGGCTGGAAAGGTTGCCGCGCTGTCTCAGCCGGTCAGGGTCTCGACCAGACGCGGGCCGTCTTTGGGCGCGGCCTGTTGCTTCTTGCGCTTAGGCCGGCGTGCCCGTGGCGAAACCAGCCCGCTCACGGCCGTGAACGTAAGCACCAGGATCGCGGCCAGGTTACCGTCATGATGATTGGCAAAGGCGACCGCGCCCATCAGGTAGGCCCAGAACGGGAAAGCAACAGTCGATACCAGCGCATTGACGACCCAGGCGTCGCCATCCTCGCGGATGTACCAGCAGAATAGCGGCGTCAACACCAGGCCGAGCACGAGAGCGCCCTTCGCGATGGTGATGACAGGAAAGCCCGCCATGGTAGCGTCGGGGCCGCCGGCCGTGAGCGCTTGATCGAGGATGGAATTGACCAGCATCGAGCATGCGATGACCTCGGCGGGGACGTATTTCACCATCCTCTCCATGTAATTGTCGCCCGCCTCGGCGTTCGCCATCGGCACCCCCGCAATGCCGGACTGCAATACTCCTTCAAGCCCGGCGATCTGCAGATCGAGTTCCGGCGCGCGCGGCTTGCGTACCAAACGGCCCATGATTCGCTCTCCCCCGAGACTCGGGGACCATACGTCAGTGCGGCGGCCTGGGCAAACGAGAAACCGGGGAATTGTGTAGCTGTGCGCCTTCGTCAGCGGCAGCAAGCGAGCCTGCGGCCGGTTTGTCTCACGCCGCGCCGAAGACCCGCCGGAAGATCGTTTCGACGTGCGCGAAATAAGCATCGAGATCGAACAGTGCGGTAAGCTCTGCCTCGCTCAACAATTTGCGCACGTCAGTGTCGGCCTTAAGCAGCGCCAAAAAGCCGTCTTCGCCCGCCCAAACCTTCATGGCGTTGCGCTGGACCAGGCGGTAGGCGTCTTCACGCGCCAAGCCCTTTTGCGTCAACGCAAGCAGCACGCGCTGCGAGTGGATGAGACCGCCAAGCCGATCGAGATTCTTTTTCATGGTCTCGGGGTAGACGATCAGCCTGTCGATCAGGCCGGTGAGCCGGCCGAGTGCGAAATCGAGCGTTATCGTGGCGTCCGGACCGATCATGCGCTCGACGGATGAATGCGAAATGTCGCGCTCGTGCCAGAGCGCGACATCCTCCATGGCCGGCGTGACATAGGCGCGCACCATGCGCGAAAGGCCGACGAGATTCTCCGACAGCACCGGGTTGCGTTTGTGCGGCATGGCCGAGGAGCCCTTCTGGCCTTCGGAGAAAAACTCCTCCGCCTCCAGAACTTCGGTGCGCTGCAGATGCCGGATTTCGGTCGCGAGCCGCTCGATCGAGGCGGCGACCACGCCGAGAGTGGCGAAATACATAGCGTGTCGGTCACGCGGAATGACCTGGGTCGAAATCGGCTCGACCGTGAGCCCCATTTGCTTGGCCACATACGCTTCGACCCGCGGATCGACCTGCGCGAAGGTGCCGACAGCGCCCGAAATCGCGCAGGTCGCAACCTCGGCGCGGGCGGCTCCCAGCCGCCGCCGGGCGCGCGAAAACTCGGCATAGGCGACCGCGAGTTTCAGCCCGAACGTGGTCGGTTCGGCATGGATGCCGTGCGAGCGGCCGATGGTCGGGGTGTATTTATATTCGCGGGCCCGGCGCTCGATTGCGGCGAGGAGCTTGTCCACGTCGGCGATGAGCAGATCGGCGGCGCGCACGAGCTGCACGTTGAGGCAGGTGTCGAGCACGTCCGACGACGTCATACCCTGATGCAAAAACCGCGCCTCCGGCCCCACGATCTCCGCGAGGTGCGTGAGGAAGGCGACTACGTCGTGCTTGACCTCGTGCTCGATCTCGTCGATCCGCGCGACATCGAACTTCGCCTTCTCGCCCTTCTGCCAGATTGTGTTCGCCGCCGCCTTCGGGATGGTGCCGAGTTCGGCCATGGCGTCGGCGGCATGCGCCTCGATCTCGAACCAGATGCGAAAGCGGCTCTCGGGCGACCAGATCGCCGCCATTTCGGGACGGGTGTAGCGCGGGATCATCGAAACCTCGGCGGAGCGCCGTGCGTAGCCCGGCGCGAAAACCGGGAACGATCGACCAGCGCAAAGTCCCCGGATGTCGCATGCGCTCGATCCGGGCTATGGCGCTGTAGCAGATCGAACGATGTTCAACAATTGTCTGGCGGTTTTGGACCCGCGACCGCCGCCCGAACTGTCCGGACAGACGCCGATTGCAAGTCCTGAGCCTGGGCGCACCGGCTCGGCGAACTATTTGGTGAGCGACGTAATCTGCGCCTCGATCAGGGCGAGATCGCGTTTCCAGCCGGCATTGTCCGGCGAGATCTGCACCAGAACGTCGCATGATCGCGCCGGCCTGGCGCAGTTGCGTGAGCGCGTTGTCGCGATCGCTTTGTGCCTGATAGATCGCAGCGAGCTTGAAATAAGCCACGGCGAGATCATGCTGCCAGTCGGTGTTGCCGGAATCCGATTGGGCTAGGCGTTCGGTGATTTCAAGGCTTGCGCGATAGGATTGCAACGCGCTCGTCACATCGCCTTGCGCCCACTGTAAATCGCCTATTCGGACATAGGATGCGGCGAGATCACGCTGCCAGCCGGTGTTGCCGGAATCCGATTGCGCCAGTCGTATGGCGATGGCCAGGCCTTGACTGTACGATTGTTGCGCGCCGGCGTAATCGCCCATCTGCAAGAGGACACCGCCGACTCTGTTGAGTGACAAAATTAAATCCCGCAGCAAGCCGTCATTGGTCGGGTCGGAGCCGGTCAGCTTTTGGCTGATGGCAAGGCTCGTGCGATACGATTGCGTCGCGCCGGCCAAGTCGCCCCGCGCCGCGAGGAGATCGCCGATATTCCGATAGGCCTGGGCGCGGACGCGCTGCCATTGTGAATTGCCTGGGTCGGCGCTGGTCAGCTGTTCGATCAGTTTGAGGCCGTCACGATAGCTCTCGGAAGCGTTGGAAAAATCGCCCTTGGCCAGAACCGTATCCCCGACCTTTCCGTACGCCAGCGACAAATTCTGCTTCCACAAGGCGTTGTTCGGATCGTTCTTGAGCAGCCGCTCCAATATATCGATGCCGGCGCGATACTCGGCTTGTGCTTGCGCCAGATTGCCGAGCGTTACGTATGTGTTGCCGTACTCGATGAGGATCGACGAATAGCCGCCTTGCAGATCGGGATCGTCGGGCGCCGCCAAGGCCAGCGGCTCATACTGCGCTTTGGCGTTTTCGAGAAATCTGGGACACCGTCGCCGCGCGTATACCCGTGACCTCCCGCAGTTCACGGGCGATATCGAGCAAAAGCGTGGTCGCGGTCCGTTGCGCCCGCTTGGCGACGTTGCGCGCTGCAAGTTCCTGCTGCTGTTCGCGGTAAGCCATGCTGCCGAGTGCCACAGCGACGATCGCGAGGAGAAGGAAAAACAGGGCCGAGGCCGCGAGCAGCCGCTGGCGGAGCTGCGCCTGCTTGCGCGAGGAGTTGACGTAGGCGACGAGATCGGCGGGTAATTCGCGGGAAAAATCGACGACGAGCCTCTCCGCCTCGGCCAGCGGGACGCCTCCTTGGATCAGACGATCTTTGCGGCTGCCGTGCTCCCGCCACAGCCGCCACGCGTCCTCAACCTCGGCACGGACTCGGTAAAATTCACGGCTCGCTTGCGCGGCGGCTTGCGCCCTCGGCCAACTTGTCAGGACCGCATCGTGGGCGAGCCGCAATGTCGGCCGTCCCGCCGCATCCTGGCGGGCGATCAGGATGCGGGCGTTGAGCAGCGCCTGAACCAAAGCCGCTTCTGCCGGTGTTGCGGTGACGCCGGACCGCCCAACTTCGCGCAGTGTCAACGTCTTGCCGTCGCGCGCGGGCTCGGCCAATTGCCGCAGCAATAGCGGTAGTGCAGCGAGCGTTCCCGGCGGCAGGCTTGACACTGCACGCTCGGCTTCCGCCGCGATGGCGCCTTGCAGGCCGCCGAGCGCCTCGTAAGCGGCATGCGTCATCAGAGTTTCGCCGTTTGCCTCGACCCGCCGTTCGTAGAGTTGGCGCAAGGTGAATTGCAGCAAGGGCAGACTGTCGGGGCTTTTGGCATCGGCGAGCAGCCGCTCGTCCAGCTCGCCTTCTTCGGCGCTGTCCTCGAACACGAGGCCGGCCGCCGCAGCCGGCGCGCGGACGATCTCGGCGAGTTCGGCCGGTCCCGGCGGGCCGAGGTCGAGGCTCGATCCGGCTTCCTTGAGCGCCTTGAGGACCGGCTGCTTGAGCAGGAGCTCGTACAGATCGGCGCGCAAGGTCGCCACGCACCAGACCCGATGGGTCTCAACTAACTCCTTGACCGCTCCCGCAAATGCGGCGCGTTCGCCGTCGCCGACCGCCTGCGCGAAAAGTTCGTCCAACTGATCGACCAGCAGCACCAGACCAGTCGGCAACGGCGCGTCCGAATGGCGTTCGCGCTCCGCCGTCGCTGCAATGCGGGCTAACGCTCCCGTCACCGGGCGGGCCGCGGCCACACCCCCACGCCGGAGATTGTCGGTGAGCGCCTCGGCGGTTGGAAAGTCGCCCTGCCCCAGTTCGGGCAGCGCCGCAAACAGCGCCGCCGCCAGTGACGCCAGAGGTCCACCCTGCGCTTCGCTCGGCTTCATCAGCGCAGTGCGCCAAAGCTCGACCTCAGCGACGACTCCTGGCGTCGTCAGCCGCGGGATCAGGCCGGCGCGCGCAAGCGATGACTTGCCGGAGCCGCTGGCGCCGACGATCAACAAAAACGGTGTCCCATGCTCGGCCGCCGTCGTCAGGCGCCGCCGCGCCTCGTCGATCGCGCGGTCGCGGCCGAAGAATACTGGGGCCTGCTCGGCTTCGAACGCCGCCAGTCCGGGGAAGGGCGAGCCCTTCTCCTTCGGCCATCTCAGACGCGGACCGAGCAGGTGATGGCTTTGCAGCCATTGCCGCAGCAATTCTTCGATCTCGTGTTCGAACTCGTCGGTGGTGGCAAAGGTCTGAAACGCAGCCTTGAAATGGCCCTGTTCGGATTTGAACCATTCGTTCCAGAACGCCTCCAGCGCATCGAGCTGGGTTTCCGCCTGCCGACGCCGTTCGGTATCTGCCGTCGGCAGGGTCGCGTCAGCCGTTTTGCGAAAGACATAAACGTCGGGGAGACCTTTTTCCTTGGATGCTTCCAGCGCCGTAAGCAATTCGTAGGCCGTGCCTGACGGGTAGGGCTTGCCGTTCGGCATGCGGGCAAAATCGGTCGGCAGTTCGGTTCCGACCCTTGTCCAGAAAATGGACACCAGGATATCGCAGGCGTCGGGCCGTTGGATTTGCGGCTGAAAGCTGCGGTCGGCCTTATAGAAATGATCCTCCCACAACACCGTATCGAAGCGCACGGTGCCGTCGTAATCGCGATTGAGCTTGGCGGTGACGGCCTGCACACGTCCGCGTTCGGGTGCAACGTCGACCGGAGAGGAGACGAAGATTTTGACGACGCGTACAGCACTGTCGGCGTCCATCGCACCCTCAATGCGTGGCCAAATCAATCAGCAGAATGTAGCTGTTTTGTCGGCCAAGAATACTTGACCGGGCCGCAAACACCAATTCAAAAAACGCAAGCTGAAGATGCTTGAGGCTCGCTTAACCTTAAGCCGCAAAGCGCGTGCGGTCATGCGGCTGCCGGAAATCGACCGGCGTGCCTTTGGGGATGATGCCGGTTGGGTTGACGCGTTTGATCGAGTAATAATTGATCACGTAATAGCGCGGCTTCACCGTCTCGGCCACGCCGGGCACCGCATAAAGCTCGCGCATGTAGTTTTGCAGGTTGGGAAAGTCGGCGATGCGGTTGCGGTTGCATTTGAACAGCGAGAAATAGGCGACATCGAAGCGCACCAAAGTCGGGAACAGCCGCCAGTCGGCCTCGGTGATCTGGTGGCCGACCAGATAACGCTGGCGGCCGAGGCGCGCTTCGAGTTCGTCGAGCGTTGCGAACAAGAGATCATAGGACTCTTCGTATGCCGCCTGGGTACGCGCGAACCCACAGCGATAGACGCCGTTGTTGACGCCGAGATAAATCTGCTCGTTGATGCGGTCGATCTCGCGGTGCAGCGCCCTCGGATAATAATCGGTGGGATCGGCGCCGACGCCGTTGAACTCGGTGTTGAGCATGCGAATGATTTCCGACGACTCGTTGTTGACGATGCGGCGGGTCTTTTTGTCCCACAGCGTCGGCACTGTGACCTTGCCGGTATAATGCGGGTCGCTCGCGTTGTAGGCCTCATGCAGATAGCGAAAGCCGTTCACGCGGTCCGGCACGCAGTCCGCAAACGCGGGATTGTCTTCGTACATCCAGCCCTGATCTTTCATCCCCGGAACGGCGTAGGCGACGCTGATCGCATCGTTGAGCTTCTTGATCGCGCGATAGATCAAGGTGCGGTGCGCCCACGGGCAGCCGTACGCGACATAGAGGTGGTAGCGCCCCGGCTCGGCCGGAAAGCCGGACGAGCCGTCCGCCGTGATCCAATTGCGAAAAATGCTGTCGGCGCGGCGGAAATCGCCGGCTTTGCCGGTCTCTTGAGGAAGCTGCTCATCGCGCCATTGACCATCGACCAGAATACCCATCAGGCAGCCTCCCCGCGCGCCAGCGCCGCTGCATTGCGGATGGCCGCGATGTTTTTGCGGTACGAGTCAGGATGGCGGTCCTTGAACACCGCCGAGCCGGCGACGAAGGCGTTGGCGCCGGCGCGCGCGGCCTCCGTCGCGATCGCGGGCGTAATGCCGCCGTCGATCTCGATGTCGATCGGCCGCCCGCCAGCCATGGCGCGCAGATTGCGCACCTTGTCGAGCGCGCCGGATATGAATTTCTGCCCGCCGAAACCGGGATTGACCGACATGACGAGAATGAGATCGACCAGGTCGATGACGTGTTCGATGGTGCTTTCCGGCGTTCCGGGATTTAAGGTCACGCCGGCCTTCTTGCCGAGCGCGCGGATGTGCTGCAGCGAACGGTGAATATGCGGTCCCGCTTCGACATGCACGGTGATGATGTCGGCGCCGGCTTCGGCGAACGCGTCGAGATACGGATCGCACGGCGCAATCATCAGATGCACGTCGAGCGATTTTCTGGTGTGGGGCCGGATCGCGGCCACCACCGTCGGTCCGATCGAGATGTTGGGCACGAAATGGCCGTCCATGACATCAACATGGATCCAGTCGGCGCCCGCTTCATCGACCGCCCGCACTTCCTCGCCGAGCTTGGCGAAATCGGCGGAGAGGATCGACGGGGCGATGATGAGCGGACGGTGCATCGCGCTCTCCCGCATTGCGCGTTCGCCTAACACGCCGCCGCCTACGCGGCAACGCGGCAACGCGGCAACGCGGCGGCCGGTCGGGCGGCAAGTTTTGCCGCCGCGGGCTGAGCACCGGCATATTGTGACCGTTCCGGATGCCGCTCTCGGAGAAAATTCCCTTATGCCGCCGGCACTTGTCTTGCGGCCCCGGACTTGCATCGGCAGCCTCGCCGAGTTGCGGAGAGCGGCACGAGCCGGTGCCGTCGCGGAGCGTCCGCAGCCCTCTGTTGAGGAGTTTGTCATGTCTTTGTCGGTCAATGCGTCGAACCCCAATAATCCCTTCGCCTACCTGCAGCTCATGCAGCAGGGCGGGGCGAACGGCAGTGCCGGGCAATCCGATCCGCTCAGTGCGCTGCTTGCGGCTCTGGATCAGGGCAACGGCACGGCGCCTGCTTCTCAATCTTCGCCCGCGGGCGCGACGGCGGGTTCGGCTGCTTCGTCGGTACAGTCCGGGCAGTTCGGGCCGCAGACCCTGCAGGCACTCGTTGCGCTGCAGGCCGGTGGCGGCAGCGCGGACTCACTCCTGGCGCAGCTCAGCGACGCAGCCGATCCCGGCCAGCAAGCCTCCGGCCAGCAAGGCCAGCAGACCGAACAGGCCCAAGGCGGCCAACACGCTCATCATCATCACCATCACATGGGCGGCAGCGGCAGCGGCGGCGGCGGTCAAAACCCTCTGGCAGCGGCCGGTAGCGGCGCTACCAGCCAAACCGTCACCAACGCAAATGGTTCGTCGACGACCACGATTACCTACGCCGACGGTTCGACCGTGAGCATGACGTCGGCCGCCCCGTCCGGAAGCGGCTCGGCGACTGGCGGTTCGCCGGCTGGCGGCGCCAGCGTTGCGAACAACAACCTCATCGAGCAACTGATCCAGATCCAGGCGCAACTCACCAACCAGGCGCCCGCACAGAGCATTACGAGCGCCTAATACGAAATCCGGCCGATCGCTTTATTTCTGCGTCGTCCCCGCCAAGGCGGGGACCCATAAGCACGGCTGTGCAATATCTGCTCCAACAGTGGATATGGATTCTCGCGTTCGCGGGAATGACGGCGAACCGATCAGCCGCATTTTGTGTAAGCCCGCGTTTTCGGGCTTGATCTTAACCAGCAAAACCGGATAGCCGCTGGCACGACGGAGGCTGTCGTGGCGCGCACCGACATCATCGTGCTGGGAGCGGGGATCGTCGGTACCTCGATTGCGCTGCATCTGGCCAAGCGCGGCATGTCGGTTGCGCTGGTCGATCGCGCCGGGCCGGGGGAGGGGACCTCCTACGGCAATACCGGCATTATCGAAGGCAACACCATCTTTCCGCAGGCCTTCCCGTCGGATTGGATGGTGCTGCTGCGCATTGCGCTCAAGCGCGCACCGGAAGCTAACTACCACGTCTCGTTTCTGCCCAAGATCGCGCCTTGGCTAGTGTCGTTCCGCGCCGCATCGCGGCCGGAGCGCCTGGTCGAGACCGCAGAATTGATGCGGCCTTTGTTTGCGTGCGCGGTCGCCGAGCACGATGCGCTCGCCGCGGAATCTGGCGCCGAGCGCTATTTGCGCCGCGGCGGTTGGCTCAAGCTCTACCGCGGCGACCGTTCGTTCGCGGGGCAGCAGCGCGAACTTGCACTCGCCGCAACGCTTGGCATCGCCAATGTCCGGCTCGACGGCGAAGCGGCGCGCGGGCTTGAACCCTCGCTCAAACCGGTGTTCCGCCATGCCGTGCACTGGACCGGCGCGGTGAGCGTGAGCAATCCATTGGCGCTGACGCGCGCCTATGCGGCCCGTTACGCTGCGATCGGCGGCGTGGCGATGGCCGCGGACGCCCGCACGCTGCGGCGCGTGTCGACGCATTGGCGCCTGGAAACCGAAAGCGGCCCGCTCGAGGCTGGCGATGTCGTCGTGGCGCTCGGTCCGTGGGCGCCCGATGTACTCGATCCGCTCGGCATCAAGCTGCCGCTTGCGGTCAAGCGGGGCTACCACCGCCATTTTCGCGCGCGAGGCAATGCGGCTCTGGGCCGACCGCTACTCGATGCCGAGAACGGCTATTGCCTGGCGCCGATGGAGCAGGGCATTCGCCTTACTACCGGCGCCGAATTCGCGGCGCGCGATGCACGACCGACCCCGGTGCAGTTCGACCGCCTGTTGCCGGCGGCGCGCCAAATGTTCGATCTCGGCGAACCGGTCGAGCCGCAGCCGTGGATGGGCGCACGGCCGTGCTTTGCCAATTCGCGTCCGCTGATTGGACGCGCGCCGCGCCAGCGCGGCCTATGGCTCGCCTTCGGTCACGGCCATTGGGGTTTGACGCTGGGGCCGGCGACCGGCCGGCTCATGGCAGAAATGATGACCGGCTCGACGCCGTTCTGCGATCCGAAGCCTTACAGCGCGGAGCGGTTTGCGCAATGAGGGGGGACGGTGACAGCCTTGGCGCTGCGATCAGCTTTGTTTCCCGGATGCGGCGCAGCGCGCAGCGGTGCGCCGCTGATCCGGGATCGTCATGTGCGCGGGGTTCGTGACGATCCCGAGTCTGCAGTGCATCACTGCGCTCCGCTTCGTGCTGCACTGCGCCCGGGAAACTTCGCTAATTTGGCGGAAAACGGCTGAGGAAGATGGCGAGCCGATTAATCGCCCGATCCAACTCCGGGGGCAGGCGAGCCGATATACTCGCCGATGGTGTGGAACACGCTGTGCGCGGGCCGGGTGTTGTTTGACGAAAGCTTGTCCTGCTGTCTCACCATGTCGTCGTACTTGGCGAGCGTCGTTGCCGGATGGCCCGGCACGATATGAACGACCTTGTAGCCGGCCGCCTTGAGGCGGCGCAGCAATTCCGGCATCGCCTCGGCGGTCGCGCGCTGGAAGTCGTGCAGCAGCAAGATGCCCTTGCCGCGCTTTTTCAGCTTGGTCATGACCGATTCGATCACCTGCTCGGAGCGATGCAGCTTGAAATCGAAGGAATCGATATCGGTCGAGAAGGTGGCGATGTTCCTGGTGCCGAGATAGCTGAGCAGGTCCGGCGGCTGCTGCAGGTCGGGGAAGCGGAAGAACGGCGCGATCGGGCCTTCCACCGCCATGTGAACGGCGGAAAATCCCATTTCGATCTCTTGTTTGGCGAGCTCGATATCGCTGGCGTAAGGGTTGCGCGCCAAATCCTTGTGCGACCAGGTGTGGGTGCCGATCGTCATGCCCGCCGCGGCGACTTCCCGACTCAGCTCGGGATGCCAGCTCGCGTGCTCGCCGATCTCGAAGAAGGTGGCCTTGAGGCAATTATCGGCGAGCGCCTTGAGCACGGCGCGGGTGTTTTCCGGCCACGGCCCGTCGTCGAATGTCAGCACGATCTCGTGCTCGTTCAGGAAATCGTATTGCCTAAAATGCTCGAAGCCGAAGGCGGGGCCGCCGGTGGTGTCGATTTCGACGATGCGCGAAACGCCCATGCCGCCGGGCTTGTTGCAGGCCGGAATGCTGCCGACGCCTGAGCCGGAGCCGTTCGCGCTCGCAAGTGCCGGGCCGTTTTGCCCGCTCGTATTCTGTGCAACCCGTATGGACGCGGGTGCAGGCGCCGGCGTGGCAACGGGCGCTTGCGGCAGCGCAGCGACCTGTTGCGGCGCAGCTTTGTCCGCCTGCTGTGCCACGATTTGCGTTGGCGCCGTTGTGGCCGCCGGCGGCGTCTTAGCAGTTTGTTTGGTTGTTGTCTGTGCCGGCGCGGGAACGGAGCTCCGCGCGAGAGGTGCGCCCGACCGATTCGCCTTCTGCGCCGCTACGACGCCGAATGCCGCTAGACCCAAGGTCGCCAATGCGGCAACCACAATGGCCAGCACTCTCATCGCTACCCCCGCCGCTTACTCGCTACGCCGCTGCAAAGTGAAAGCGCTATTGGCGAGAGAGTCAATGACGGCGAGCGCGAAGCCGGGCGCCAGCAGAGAAAATATTTCGATTATGTCATGCGTAAGCGGTGTTGCAGCACGGCAGGTTTCAGCGCGCGTTCAAGCGCCAAACAGGTCCTGCCAGCTTTTGAGCGCACCGGCAAAGGGCAGCGCCGCCGCTTCAAATACGCCGCGCCCGATCGCACGCGCCACGACATTGGCGGCAAGCGCCCCCAATCTCGTCAAGCCGAACAGCGGATCGGCAAGCGCGCGCCGGCCGGTGGAGGCTGCAAATACGACGTCGCCATCGAGCGGGGTGTGCACCGGGTAGATCGCGCGCGACAGTCCGGATTGCGCCATGACGGCAAGCCGCTTGGCCTGCGCTTTGCTGAGAATGGCGTCGGTCACAACGATCACGAGCGTCGTCGAGGCGCGCGCCGAGCCCTTGGTGTGCACCTCAAGTGCGTCTGGCGGAAAAACATGCGGCAGCCCCCGGCCGCCGAATTCGCCATTCTGCTCGAACGGGGCAGCCCAGAACCACGGCCCGCCATCGACCAGCGCGCTGCCGGCAGCGTTGACTATGGCGAGCGCCCCGACGACCGTGCCGTCGTCACTTTGGGCCGAAGCCGAACCGATGCCGCCTTTGCAGTTTACGGTTGTCGCGCCCGTGCCGGCCCCGACGCTACCGAGGGCGAAATCGGTGCCGGCGCCCGAAGCGGCCGCATAGCCAAGCTCGCGGTAGGGCGGATAGCGTCCCCATTCCTTGTCGCCGCCATTGTTGAGGTCGAACAGGATCGCCGCCGGCACGATCGGAACCCGAGCGGCGCCTACGGCAAAGCCGCGGCCCTGCTCCTTCAGCCAGGCCTGGACGCCGGACGCGGCATCGAGGCCGAATGCCGAGCCGCCGGACAGCGTGATGGCGTCGACGCCCTCGACCGTTTGTGCCGGGTCGAGCAGCGCGGTCTCGCGGGTCCCCGGTCCGCCGCCGCGCAGGTCGATCGAAGCCACCGCAGGTCGGTCGAAGATCAGGGCCGTGACGCCTGAGCCAAGGCGGAAATCCTCGGCCTGGCCGACATTGAGGCCGCCGACATCGGTGATGAGATTGCGCATGGCACCTTCCGTCATTCTGGGGCGCGCCCAACGGGTCCGGCCTTCGGCCGGCCCGATGACAGGCTCCGGCGCGGGCCCGGAATCCATAGCCGCAAGTCGCCGGGGATTATCGCTGAAATTTCGTCTAACGGCAGGGATCATGGATTCCAGGATCATGGATTCCGGGCTCGCCGCTTCGCGGCGCCCCGGAATGACGTGAAGCAATGCGCCTTGCAATCGTCACGCCGCTCGGTGCATTTGACCCGCCATGGCGAATGTCACCATCTTTGCCGCCCTCCTTGCAGGCATGCTGAGCTTTCTGTCGCCCTGCGTGCTGCCCTTGGTGCCGCCCTATCTCGTTTATCTCACCGGAACCTCGCTCGAACGCTTCGCCGATGCCGGAACCGAACCGCGGGTGTTGCGCGAAACGCTCGCGGCGGCGCTGTTGTTCGTGCTCGGCTTCTCGACTGTGTTTGTCGCGCTCGGCGCCAGCGCCAGCGCCATCGGCGCAGTTTTGCGGGTCTATTCGGGGCCGCTCGGCATCATCGCAGGCATTACGATCATCGTCATGGGCCTGCATTTCCTGGGGCTCACGCCGATCGCCTGGCTGATGCGCGAGAAGCGGCTAGCCGTCGCCAAGCCGGTCGGCCTGTGGGGCGCTTATTTGATGGGGTTTGCCTTTGCGTTCGGCTGGACACCGTGCATCGGCCCGATCCTCGCCGCGATCCTGGCGGTCGCGGCGTCGGAGCAAACCGTGGCGAAAGGCGCCGGCATGCTCGCCGTCTATTCGCTGGGCTTGGGCATCCCGTTCGTGGTGGCGGCGCTCGCGGTCGAACCGTTCGCGGCCTTCGTTGCCCGCTTTCGCGCCCATCTCGGCCATGTCGAGATGGCGATGGGCGGTCTTCTCGTCCTCACCGGGATCGCGTTTTTGACCGGCACCGTCGGCCAGGTGAGTTACTGGCTGTTGGATACGTTTCCGGTGCTGGGCAAGATCGGGTAGTCAAAGAAGAAGCCCGCCGTGAGGGCGGGCTTCTCGATGCCCGGCGCGCGTCAGTAATCAATCCGTCGGCGTGCCGGGCATTTCGACATAGGTGATCTTGCCGCTCGGCAGCTTCTCCCATTTGTACATCACGTAATCGAGGCGGGTGACGTCGCCCTTCTTGTCGTAGGAGATGGTGCCGATCACGGTGTGGAACTTCATGCCGGAATGCATCACGGCCGCGACTTTCTTGGGATCGAGAGACTTCGCTGCCGTAGCCGCCTCCTTGATGATCTGCAGCGCGGCGTAACTGTAAAGCGTGTAAGCTTCCGGGTCATAACCCTTGGCGCGGAACTCCGCGACCACGCTCTTGGCCTGCGGCCGCTGGCGCGGGTCGGGCCCGTAGGTCATCAGCGTGCCGATCACGCCGGGTCCGCCGATCGATGCGAACTCGTCGGTGGCGATGCCGTCGCCTCCCATCATCGGCGCGGTGACGCCCTGATCGCGCATCTGCCGCACGATCAATCCGCCCTCGGTCTGCAGGCCGCCCCAATAGACCAGGTCGGCGCGCGCTTCCTTGATCTTCGACACCAGCGCCGAATAATCCTTCTCGCCGGTGTTGACGCCCTCGCGCAGCACCGGCTTCATGCCGCCCTTGGTCATCGCCTTGACCGTCTCGTCGGCAAGACCCTTGCCGTAGGTGGTCTTGTCGTCGACCACGGCGACGCGCTTGCCCTTGAAGTGCTTGACGATGTAAGCGCCGGCGACGGCGCCCTGCTGGTCGTCGCGGCCGCAGGTGCGGAAAATGTTCCACATGCCGCGCTCGGTGATTTTTGGATTGGTCGAGGCCGGCGTAATCTCGAGCACGCCGTTCTCGCGATAGACGTTCGGACGACGGCATGGTGACGCCGGAATTGAAGGCGCCGACCACGAAGCGGATGCCGTCGCCGACGAACCTGTTGGCGACCGAGACACCCTGCTTGGGATCGGAGACGTCGTCGCCGAATTCGAGCGTGATCTTTTTGCCCGAAATGCCGCCCGCTTTGTTGAGGTCGATGGCGGCCTGCTCGGCGCCGTTCTTGAGCTGGGCGCCGAATACCGCGTTCGGTCCGGTGATCGGGCCTTGGACGCCGATGGTGATCTGTGCGGAGGCGGAGCCCGCCAGAGCCAGCGCAAAGCCCGCGGCGAGGCCGAGTAGTGTGAGCCTTTTCGTCATCTGCTGTTCTCCTTCGGAGTGGAGCCGGCGATCAGGAAGACAGGATGTTACGTCATGGCGCCTTGCGGCGCCAGCGCATTGGACCGTTGGAACTGTTGATCCAGCGATATTGAGTCACCATCTGGTGCGCGCGCTCAAAGCGGAAGCCGAGAATGCCGCCGGACAGGCAGACCAGCGCATCCACCGCGTAATAGTGCAGCGATAACAGCGTGCCGCTGAACAACGCATAGTGGATGAAGCGCACGGCAAAGCCGAGCAGGCACGAATAGGCGGCGACTTGCCACCATGGCCGCCAGGTTGCCGCCACCGCCCGCCCGGCCAAGGCCGCCGCGCCGCCGCCAAGGATGGCGGTGACCAAGAGGAACACCCCGAACGAGCCTTCCTGGTAGAACAGGTCCTGCATCGTGGCGTCGAACCTAAACGTTGAACCATTTCGATGTCATCATCCGCGAAGGCGGATGATCGAGTGATCGCAACGATACAACTCGGTGCTCCCCCTCTGCGATTACTGGATGCCCGCCCGCGCGGGGCATGACAGGTTGGGGACTAGCGCGCCGCCTGCTGGCGGCCGCCTTCGAGATAGGCGGACTTGACTTCCGGACGCTGCAAAAGTTCGTTCCCGGTGCCGGAAAGCGTAATCAAGCCGTTGACCATGACATAGCCGCGATGGGCGAGCTTGAGCGCACTAAACGCGTTCTGCTCGACCAGGAACACGGCAAGGCCCTCCTCGGCGTTGAGCTTGCGGATGGCCTCAAAGATTTGCCGCGCGATCAGCGGGGCGAGCCCGAGCGACGGCTCGTCCAGCAACAACAGCCGCGGCCGGCTCATCAGCGCGCGCGCGATCGCCAGCATCTGCTGCTCGCCGCCGGAGAGCGTGCCGCCGCGCTGGCCGAGCCGCTGCTTAAGACGCGGGAACAACCCCAGCACGCGGTCGAAATCGCGGTCGAAGTCGGCGGGGTCGGCCGTGGTTGCACCCATCTGCAGATTTTCGAGAACCGTCATCCGAGGAAAAATCCGGCGCCCCTCCGGCGCCTGCGCCACTTTGAGCCGCGCGATCTCGTGAACCGGCAGCTGCGTGATGTCGCGGCCGTCGAAGCCGATGCTGCCTTCGCGGGCGCGCGGATTGCCGCATATGGTCATCATCAGCGTCGATTTGCCGGCGCCGTTGGCGCCGATCAGCGTGACGATCTCGCCGTCATGGACATCGAGGTCGACGCCTTTGAGCGCCTGCACGCGGCCGTAATAGGCCTTCACGCCGCGTACGGAAAGAAGCGGCGCGCTCATGCCTGCGCCTGCGCGGCGACAGTCTGCGCCGCTTCGGTGTCGGCGACGCCGAGATAGGCGGCGATCACCTTGGCGTCATTGCGCACCGCCTCCGGCGCGCCGTCGGCGATCTTGACGCCGTAATCGAGCACGATGAGGTGGTCGGAAATCTCCATCACCACGCCCATATCGTGCTCGATCAGCAGCACCGAGATGGCGAATTGATCGCGAATGGCGATCAGAAGCTCGTTGAGTTCGCCGCTCTCGCGCGGATTTAATCCGGCAGCCGGCTCGTCGAGGCAGAGCAGCACCGGCTCGGTGCACATGGCGCGCGCGATTTCGAGCCGGCGCTGCGCACCGTAGGGCAGGTCGCCGGCCGGATCGTCGGCACGCGCCAATAGCCCGATGCGGTCGAGCCATGAGCGCGCCTTGTCGATCGCTGTGCGTTCGGCTTGCGCGTAGGAGGGAAAACCGAGCACGCCCAGGATCGTGTAGCCGGAGGCCAGCATCAGCCTGTTGTGCTGGGCGACCAGGAGGTTTTCGAGCACCGTCATGCCGGGAAACAGCCGGATATTCTGAAAGGTGCGCGCGACGCGAGCCTGCTGGGCGACGAGGTAATCCGGCATGCGTTCGAGCAAAAACAGCGTGCCGCCGGCATGCGCCCGGCGGCGTGCGCCCGATTGGGTGAGCGCGTCGAGCCTCCGCCCACACCGATGGCCTGCCGTGACGCAGCCCGAGCCGTCCCTCGGTCGGTTTGTAGAAGCCGGTGATGCAGTTGAACACGGTGGTCTTGCCGGCGCCGTTCGGCCCGATCAGAGCAGTGATGTCACCCTGACGCACTTGGAACGACAAATTTTCGACTGCAACCAGTCCGCCGAAACGCATCGTCAGATGCTCGACCCGGAGCAGGCTGTCGTCCGCGCTCGCCATCAGCCGCGGCCTTCGTTGACCAGGTCGGCCGCGATGGTCTTGCGCTCTTTGAGAAACACCGACGGCGTGCGCGTTGAGATCAGTCCGCGCGGCCGCCAGATCATGATCACGACCATGCAGAACCCGAACAGCAGCATTCGATACTGCGTCGGATCGAAGGTCGGGCCGAAAATCTCTTTGAGAAAATCGAGCTGGCGCATGATCTCGGTGCCGCCGATCATGGCGATAGCTGCTACCGCGACGCCGATCTGGCTGCCCATGCCGCCGAGCACGACGATCGACAGGATGGTCGCCGATTCCAGAAAGGTAAAGGATTCCGGCGAGATGAAGCCCTGACGCGCGGCGAAGAACGAGCCGGCAAAGCCGGCGAACATCGCGCCCATGGCGAACGCGGTGAGCTTGGTATTGGTGGTGTTGATGCCGAGCGAGCGGCAGGCGATCTCGTCCTCGCGCAACGCCTCCCAGGCGCGGCCGACCGGCAGCCGGCGCAGGCGCACGGTGACGAAGCAGGTCAGAAACGCCAGCGCCAAGATCAGGTAATAAAGAAAGACGGTGCGGTAGATCGGGGAGAATTCGAGGCCGAACATGGCGGCAAAGCCATTGTCGTCGGCGTTGAACGGAATGCCGAAAAATGTCGGCCGCGGAATGCCGCTTATGCCGGCATAGCCGTTGGTCAGCGCCACCCAATTGACCAGAATCATGCGGATGATCTCGCCGAAGGCGAGCGTCACGATGGCGAGATAATCGCCGCGCAGCCGCAATACCGGAAAGCCGAGCAGGATGCCCCAGAACGAGGAGACAATGCCGGCGAGCGGCAGCAATATCCAGAATGTCAGGCCGAAATGGGTGGCGAGTAGCGCATAGGAATAGGCGCCGACCGCATAGAAGGCGACATAGCCGAGGTCGAGCAAACCGGCGAGCCCGACCACAATGTTCAGCCCCCAGCCGAGCATCACATAGATCAGGATTTGAATGCCGAAATTGTCGACCCATTTCAGCGCGCCGCGAGAGCCGGCTGCGTAGAGCACGATGGCCGGATAGGCGACGACGAAGCCGACCGCGAACGGCACGAACCATTTGCCGATCAAGCCGCGCCAGGCCGGCACTTCGGCAGCGGCCGGCCGGACCGCGCGGCGGGCGAGCCAGGGCGGCACCGTGAGGGTATAGCCGAGCCGGCTCACGCCGATGATGCCGACGAGCGAAAGCAACAGCGGCCAGCGGGTGCGCAGCGTGAGAACGTCGTTGATGTTCGAAACGGTCTCGAAGCCGATCAGGGGCAGCAGCACGCCAAACGCGACGAGCGCCGTGAAGCCTGCGTCGTGCAGTGCGGCGCCAACCGGACCGCGCTTGCGGGCGATGGTCGGCTCGGCGACGCGCCCGCCTTGTTCGGCCGATTGCGCCAGAACGGTCACGTCAGACCTTCTCGAACGTCAGGCCTGCCGAACAGGCCTTGCGGCAAAAAGATCAGCGTGATCGCCAGGATCGAAAATGCGGCTACATCCTTGTAGTCGATGGAAAAGTACGCCGACCAAAGCGTCTCGATGAGCCCGATCAAAAGGCCGCCAACCACCGCGCCGGGCAGCGAACCGATGCCGCCGAGCACGGCTGCGGTGAACGCCTTCACCCCCGGTACGAAGCCGTCGGAGAAGCTGACGACGCCATAATACATCACATACATGGTGCCGGCGACGGCGGCGAGCGCGGCGGCGATGACGAACGTCATGGCGATGGTCTGGTCGACATTGACGCCGAGCAACGCCGCCATCTTCTGGTCCTGCTCGCAGGCGCGCTGCGCCCGGCCGAGCCGGGTGCGCGCGACCAGATACCAGAACGCGAGCAAAAGCACTGCGGTGATGCCCCAGATGATCAATTGCTTGTACGACAGCGTCACTGGATAATTGGCATGGTTGAACAGCACGAATTCGCCCTGCACCAAAGGCGGGACCGATTTGTTGCGCGGGCCCTGGCTCACCTGGACGAAATTCGACAGGAAGATCGACATGCCAATGGCGGAGATCAAAGGCGCCAGGCGGAACGAGCCGCGCAACGGCCGGTAGGCGACGCGCTCGATCACCCAATTGATCAGCGAGGTGAACAGCATCGCCGCGATCAGCATGACGACGAGCGACAGCGCGATGGAGTGCACGCCGAGCCATTGGCTCAGCAGCAGGAAGGCGATCATCGCGATAAACGCCGACGTCATGAACACGTCGCCATGGGCGAAGTTCACCATGCCGATGATGCCGAACACCATCGTATAGCCGATGGCGATCAGGCCGTAGATCGAGCCGAGCGTGATGCCGTTGATGATCTGCTGGGCGAAATAGTCCATGCCTCGAAGCCTTTGCCTTCAAGCCATTAGCCCGAGCCTTGCGATCAAGCCGATCGCCGAATCCGCAAAAAGTCTTAACAGGGGGCCGATGGAGCGGCAACGCTGCGGTGGCTTGCCGCCTCGCCGGTCCGATCGAGTGCATCCAGCTCGGCCGTCCCGCGGCCCGGTCGGTTGGCGGCCGGCCGGGGCCACCCGGTCCTACCCGCGAAATGTGCAATAATCGGGCCGCGGCGCGCTGCCGCAGCACTTGCGACGATAGGTGCCGCGCTGCCCGCTTTGTCGCCAATGCGAAGCTTGTCGCCGCCGCCGCAGCGCGGTACGCCAAGCCCAACACGCCTGCCGAGCAGCGCAAGGAGACTTTCCGATGGACCGCGTCAAAAGCGAGGACGTCATCGGCGCCAAGGGACGCCCGTTCACCGGCGCGGAATACCTTGAAAGCTTGCGCGACGGCCGTGAAGTCTATGTTTATGGCGAACGGGTCAAGGACGTCACTACCCATCCGGCGTTCCGCAACGCCGCGCGCTCAATCGCGCGGCTCTACGACGCGCTGCACGACGAAAAGACGAAGCCGCTTTTGACCACCACGACCGATACCGGCTCTGGCGGCTACACCCACAAATTCTTCCGCGCCGCGCGTTCGCGCGAAGACCTGATCGCGCAGCGCGATGCCATCGCGCAATGGGCGCGCATGTCCTACGGCTGGATGGGCCGCTCGCCGGATTACAAGGCGTCGCTGATGAACACGCTCGGCGCCAACCACGATTTTTACGGGAAGTTCGCCGGCAACGCCAAGACCTGGTACCGCCGCGCCGAGGAGAACGTCCTGTTCATGAATCACGCCATCGTCAATCCGCCGGTCGATCGCGCCAAGGCCGCCGACCAGGTCAAGGACGTTTTCATCACGATCCAGAAGGACACCGATGCCGGCATCTACGTGTCGGGCGCCAAGGTGGTGGCGACCGCTTCTGCGCTCACGCACTATAATTTCCTCGGTCAGAACGCCGCCGTGCCCCTGCACGATACCGATCTTGCCGTGATGTTCATCGCGCCGATGAACGCGCCGGGGGTGAAGCTGATCTGCCGTACCTCCTATGAAATGACCGCGAGCGTGATGGGCACGCCGTTCGATTATCCGCTGTCGTCGCGCTTCGACGAGAACGACGCCATCTTCGTGTTCGACAACGTGTTCATCCCGTGGGAAGACGTGTTGTTGCACCGCGATCTGGAAAAACTGAAGGTATTCTTTCCGCAATCCGGCTTTTTGGCGGGCTATCAGTTCCAGGGCTGCACCCGGCTTGCGGTCAAGCTCGACTTTCTGGTCGGGGTCATCGCCAAGGCGTTGCGCGCGGCAGGTTCCGACGAATTTCGCGGCAACCAGGCCATGCTTGGCGAAGTCATCGCCTGGCGCCATCTGTTCTGGGGCCTCACCGACGCCATGGCGATGAATCCGACGCCGTGGGTGAACGGCGCGGTGCTGCCCAACCAGCAATCGGGATCGAGCTATCGCGTGTTCGCCGGCGACGCCTACGGCCGCGTCAAGGAGATCGTCGACAAGATCGTAGCCTCGTCGCTGATCTATCTGCCGTCCTCGACCAAGGATTTCAAAAATCCGGCGATCGACCGCTATCTGGCGCGCTACGTGCGCGGCTCTTACGGCATCGGCTATAAGGACCGTATCAAGGTGATGAAGCTGCTCTGGGATGCCATCGGCACCGAATTCGGCGGCCGCCACGAACTCTACGAGCGCAATTACGCCGGCAACCACGAGGACATCCGCATCCAGGCGCTGTGGAACGCGCGCGCCTCGGGGATGCTGGACGAGATGACCGCGCTCGCCGAGCAGTGCATGTCCGAATACGACGAAAACGGCTGGACCGATCCGGCGTGGCTCAATCCCGACGATGTCGCTTACCCGGGACTGCCGGAGGAACGGCGAGCGGCGGAGTGATCAATCATGGGCAAACTGCAAGGATCATGGCGCTTATGCTGGACAGAACGCGGAGCGATCACGATATAATCGTGCCGGAGCATGTTTCATGGCCACGATGATTTCGGAGCTCTATGATGCGCTCAAATCGGCTGGAGCGCCGGAAGACCAAGCGCGTAAAGCCGCAGAGGTTGTCGCTGGTTATGAGAACCGATTCGCGCGAATCGAGAGCGATTTGACGCTGCTGAAGTGGATGGTGGGCTTCAATCTCGCTATTTCCATTGGAATCGTTACTCTAATCCTGCGGCATTAGGAAAATCTGAAATCTGAGGTCTCGTGAGCTGGATCGACCAACGGCCGGACGACGCGATGGACGGCGCCTTCATGGCGGTGGCGCCGGAACCGATCGCCAGCATCGAGCCGCCGCCGTTTCGCGAGGCGATGAGCCGGCTCGGCGCCGCCGTCCATGTCGTGACCAGTGCAGGGCCGGCGGGCAAGACCGGATTTACCGCGACCGCCGTGTGCTCGGTGTCCGATGCCCCGGCGATGCTGCTGGTCTGCCTCAACCGGCGCAGCAATTCCGCGCCGCTGCTTTCGCAAAACGGGGTGTTCTGCGTCAACACGCTCGGCGCCGACGAATCGAGCCTTGCCGATATGTTTGCCGGACGCAGCGGCGTTCACCTCGAAGAGCGCTTTGCCGTGGGCGAGTGGATGACGTTGAAGACCGGATCGCCGGTTCTGGCGTCTGCCGTCGTGGCCTTCGATTGCCGGACCATCGAGATCAAGGCCGTTGCCTCGCACAACGTCATTTTCGGGGCGGTGCAGGCGGTCCATCTCGGCCCGGCGGGGCCGGCGCTGGTCTATCACGACCGCGCCTATAAGCCGGTTTAGGCCCCAGCCAGGCGTCGCCGGCTGATCCGTCGCGCCGGAAATTATGTCTGTCTTGCGCTATCAGGCCGGCTTTTTGCCGACGGCTGGAACATATTTTGTATTTTTTTTCAAATAGTTGCCTAGAATCCAATCATCCAATGAAGGAACTGGTGGCGGGTGCGCAGGCTATCCTCAGCGCTGGGAGGATGTTTCGTCACCAAACTCCCGAGATCATAGGAGAACATGCCATGTCGAACAACCAACGCCAGAACAATCCGCAGCACGATCAACAGCAGCAGGATAATCCGCAGCGCGACCAGCAGCAGCGCGGCGGACAACACAAGCCCGGCCAGCGACAGCAACAGCAGAGCGGCCAAAACCGACCTGGCCAAGGTGGTCACCAAGGCGGCCAGCACAGTGGCCAGCACGGCACCGATCGCTGACGAGGAATTCGGCTCCGGCAGTCCGCGTCAAGACCGTGGGCTGCCGGCCTCGTAACCACAATTATTGTGCAAAGCTTCGGCGTTGCGGCGGCTGCGGCCTGCTTCCATGCCGCGCTGGGCCTATGCTGGCGCGATGGCTGGCAACCTGCCCTTGTTCCACCTCTACGGCGACCCGCCCGACGATCAGGCGTTCGATTTTATTCATATCGAAACCATCGCCTCGCGCTCTTCGATCCACGACTGGACCATCCGCTCCCATCGGCATCGCAATCTGTTTCAAATTCTGCTGATCGAGCGCGGCGGCGGCAGCATGACCTACGATGCCGCGCTGCTGCCGTTCAGCGCGCCCGCCGCCATCCTGGTGCCCGCTGCCGTCGCGCACGGTTTCCACTTCGAGCCGAACACGACTGACGGCTGGGTGATCAGCTTCACCAAGGATGCCGCCGGCGGCCTTGCCGACCGTGCCGGCGAGGCGTTGGCGCGGCTGCGCGCTCTCGCCGAAGAACCGATCGTTCCGATCGGCGAGGAGACGGAGCGGGCCCGGCTCGCGGCGCTATGCGTCGAGCTCAACGAAGAGCACGCGCTGGCGCGCGAGGGCTATCGGCTGGCGATGCGTGGCCTGTTGGCGCTGATCGCCATCGGCGTGGTGCGGCTTGCGGCGAGCCGCGCGCGAACCGGCAAGGTCACGTTGCAGCCGGCCGATGCGACGGTGGCGCGATTGCGCGCGCTGGTCGACGAGTTCTTCCGCGGCGAACGCCTGCTCGGATTCTATGCCGAGAAACTCGGCATGAGCGTCGATCGACTCAACGACCACGTCAAGCGCGCAACCGGCGTTACCGCCGGCCACCTCGTCCGGCAGCGCGTGCTCACCGAAGCCAAACGCCAGCTCGTCTTCACCTCGCAAGCGATCCACGACATCGCGCAGGAGCTGGCATTTGCCGACCCCTCGCACTTCGCGCGATTTTTCCGCAAAGCTACCGGCACCACGCCGCACGAATTCCGCGATCAGCGCGGCGGCTGAAAGCACCAAAACCCGCCGCGATCTGGAGCCGTTTCCGCTCGAGTGAATTCGTCATTGCAAGCGAACCGAAGCAATCCAGTGCGGCGGCGCGGGCTCGATTGCTTCGGCGCTGCGCGCCTCGCAATGACGATGCAGATTCCGGTCAAACGGGGCCACGCTACGAGCCGTCCCGGATCGCAATGATCGCCTTCTTGAATTCCGCCAGCACGTGGGCGCCATCCGGCGTCCGCTTCACCCATTCGGCAATCGCCTTGTCGGCACGCGCCTGCCACAGCGCCCGCTGCTCGGGGCTGAGCTTGATCAGCGTCTGGTCCTTCATGTGTTCGACCGCTTGGATGTTGCGATTCTGGGTGTTATCGATCACCTGATTGAACCAGTTGGTGTAGCCGGTGCCGATATTGGCGTCGATCACTTGCTTCGCCTTGCCCGACAGCTTGGCATAAGTATTTTTGTTCATGATCATCACCGCCGCGGCGCCGCCAAGCAATTCGTTGAGATGGTGCTTGGCGACGTCGGTCAATTTGAAATCGACGGCGGCCGGCCAGCCGATGGCGGAGCCCTGGATCGTGCCGCGCCGCAGCGCTTCATAGACTTCATTGATTGGCAGCGAGATCGGCGTGCCGCCGAGCGCCTCCAAGGTGTCGCCGGCGGTACGATCCTGCACGCTGATCTTGAGCCCCTTGAGATCGTCGAGGGTCCTGACCATCGGCACGGTGTGGTAGGTGAGGTTGGCGAACATGCCGAAAGCAATCGGCTTTACCCCTTTCCACTCGTCCGCGATAACGCCGTTGTCGTAAAGCCGTTGCAGCGCCAGGCCGGCCTCGTGCGCGCTGCTGGCGACGAAGGGCAGGGTGCCGACCAGCGTTTTCGGGAACTGCGATGACACCGGCCCGAGGATGCAGAACGCCATATCGGCGACGCCATTCTCGACGCGGTCGAGCGTGTTGACCATGTTGACCAGCGAGTAGCCGACATAGACCTTCACATTGAGGGTGCCGCCGCTTTCCTTGTTCACCTTCTCCGACCATGGCTGAATGAGCTCGGTGTGGATCGATGCGGTGGGCGGGCCGGGATCGCCGTATTTCAGGAGCAAAGTCTCGGCGTTGGCGGCAGGGCCGGTCGCGATTGCGATGGTGGCGGCAAGCAACGGCAGGGTGCGGCGTATCATCCCATGTCTCCCTAGATCGTCTCCCGAAGATGGTCGTCTTGTCGTTGCGCCCGCATTGCGAGCCATTGGTTGTGAAAAGTTGTCCGGCAGGCGCGGCAGGGTTTCTTCGTTGCGCTCCCGCAGCGGCTCTCAAACTACGCGCACGGCAAGCAGAATCCTTGGTTCGGCCGCCGTCATGGCGCGACGATTCAGGATGAATTTGACAACGCTCGCGCGCGTAATCGAACCATCCGCGTCAAGGTGAGTCAAGTTCGCCGTCGCTTCCGCGACGGCGTATTGCCTGTGCGACGGCATCTCGCTTGTAGTGCGGAAAATCAGTTGCCCAAATTTGCCCTTTACGTAAGTTCCTAGACAGCGCCGAGATTGTCGAAACGCCGGCTCAGGCTGCCGCACCTACCGGCGCCAATCAAGAACCGTGATAGCGCGAGCGTGCAGCAAGGGAGGCCGTTGATGGATCATGCCGCACTGCCGGCGCAACACGCCGCGCAGCCAGCGTTGCTTGATCGGCTGGAGCGCTTGTGCGTCTTGGCGACGCGTCCGCTCGCCTCGGTCGGCGTCGGCGGGATGCTGACCGCGGCGGGCGCAACTGTGCTCGATGTGCTGATGCGCTGGCTGTTCAACGCGCCGTTCGCGGCGCTGAACGAGGTGGTGGCGATGCTGTTCGCGGTGGCGATATCAGCCACCTTACCGGCGGGTGTTGCCAACAAGGTCAATCTGCGCATCGACCTTCTCAGCCGCTTCATGACGCCGCGGCTCGGCCTTTGGCTCGATGCGGTTGGCGGGCTGTTTCTGCTCACGTTCTTTGCGGTGTTGACTTGGCAGATCGGCTTCTATGCCGGGCAGCTTGCGGTGCAGCACCGCGCCACGGTGATGCTCGGCCTGCCCGAGGCGCCGTTCATTTATGCGGTAGCCGCGCTATTTGCCGTCGGCAGTCTGGTGCAGCTCATCGTAACGCTCAATCAGTTCCGCAACGCGGCCTTGCATCCGAGCCCGCTGCCGGGCGATGCGACGCATCCGATCTTTACCACCATCACCATCGCGTGCGGCATCATTGCGGTGACGCTTGCCCTTTATGTCGCCGTCGACCTCGACCGCGTCTCGGATTGGGCGCAGAACCACATCGCGCTCGAAGTGGTGCTCGCCTTCGTCTGCCTGTGGCTGCTGATGCTCGGCCTGGTGCCGCTCGCCGCCGGGATGGCGCTTGCCGGCCTGGTGGGCTCGGCGCTCTTGATCGGCTTCAAGCCGGCGCTCAGCGCATTCGCCACCACGGTGGAAGGGTTTTTGACCAACAGCGAGGTCAGCACGCTGCCGTTGTTTCTGATGATGGGCAGCTTCGCCGCCACCGCCGGCATGGCGACCGACCTCTACAATCTGGCCAATGCCGTGCTCGGGCGGCTGCGCGGCGGATTGACTTACGCCACCGTCATGGGCTGCGCCGGGTTTGGCGCTCTCACCAGTTCGTCGATTGCCACCGCCTCGCTGATCGGCAGGGTGGCGGTGCCCGAAATGCGCGCGCGCGGCTACTCGCCGGCGCTCGCTACCGGCGTCGCCGCAGCAGGCGGCGCGCTCGGTGCGCTGGTGCCGCCGTCCGGTCCGCTCATCGTGTTCGCGCTTCTGACCGAAGCCTCGGTGGGCCGGCTCTTTATCGGCGCCTTTGGACCAGCCTTGCTCAGCGTCTTGCTCTATTGCGCCACCGCCTGGTTGTATGTCCACCTCGCGCCGCAATCGTGCCCGCAAGCGGCCCGGGCCGGCGCCGGCGAGATCAGCAAACAATTGTGGAAGTGCCGCACGGTCGGTGCGCTGTTCCTGGTCGTGATGGGCGGGCTTTATCTGGGCATTTTCACCGACACCGAGTTCGGCGGCAGTCGGCGCGGTCGGCGCGTTCCTCGCCGCGCTCGCCCGCGGCAAGCTCAAGGGCAGGGCGTTCTGGCAGGTCATGGCCGAGGTGACCGCAGTGACTGCCATGATTTACGGGCTGATCTTCGGCGCCCAGACCTTGTCGTTCTTCGTCGCGGCCTCGGCGCTGACCAAGATCGCGACGGACTGGGTCGCCGGCCTGCACTGGGCGAACTGGGCAGTCATGAGCATGCTGCTCGTGTTCTTTCTGATTCTTCGGCTCATTGATGGAATCATTCGCGGTGATGGTCATTACCGTACCGATCGTCACGCCGCTGGTCGTACATATGGGCTACGACCTGATCTGGTGGGGCATCATCCAGCTCGCGGTGGTCGAGACCGGGCTCATTCATCCTCCGCTCGGCCTCAACGTGTTCGTGCTGAAAAGCATCACGCCCGATGTGCCGATGTGGACGATCTACAAGGGGGTATTCCCCTATGTGCTTGCTGATTTCGTCAAGCTCGGCCTCTTGGTTGCGTTCCCGAGCATCTGCCTGTTTCTGGTCAACCAGATGGTGCAATGAGCGTCTTCAGTTCAGCAAAAACCGTAACACCGCCTCGGTATAATCGCGCGGATTCTCGACATTGGCCATGTGCGGCGCATCGATGAGCTCATACTGCGCGCCCGGAATTTCATTCTTGACGAATTCGTTCATCGGCGCTGTTGTGGCGACGTCGAACCGCCCGGCCATGACCAGCGTCGGCGCCTTGATGTTCGGCAACAGCGGCCGGTGATCCATGTCGCGGACCGCGGCGCAGCAGCCGAGGAAGCCTTCGAGTTCGGTCTTCGCGAACATGTCCTTGATGCGTGCGACCGCCTCGGGCGAGCGCTCGCGGAAATCCTTGGTGAACCACCGTTCCATCATCGGTCCGGCCATGGCGGCCATGCCGTTCGTCCGTGCCGCGTTCATGCGGTCCGCCCATGCCGTTTTGTCCGGGTAGTAACAGGCGGTGTTGGTGAGGACGAGTTTTTCGATGCGGGTTGCCGCGTGAGCGCCGAGCCATTGGCCGACCATGCCGCCCATCGACAGGCCGCACCAGTTGATCGTTTCGATGCCGAGCCCGTCGAGCACGGCAACGACATCGCGGCCGAGCCGGGTCATCGAATAAGGAGCCTTGGCTACGCCCGACTTGCCGTGGCCGCGGCGGTCATAGCGCACCAGCCGGAAGTGACGCGTGAAGGGGCCGACCTGGCCGTCCCACATGTGCAGGTCGGTGCCAAGAGAGTTCGACAGCATCAGCGCCGGTGCATCTTGCCGTCCGTCGAGCCTCGACATGAATGGTGCAGCCGTCGTCAGTTTTGATTTCCGGCATCGCTTCCCTCCCTTCGTCCTCGCCCGCACCCTTAAACGCCCGCACGCGCCACGCCAACCTCGGTACTCGGTGCCAGGCGCCGCTCGGGGATCGTTGTCAAGAAACGGTCTTTCCAGCCGCCGCGCCAGGCGGTAAGCGATGGGTCAGGCAGGCAGAGCCAGGGAGCAGCGCGACATGGCCATGACAATGAGCGGCGAATACCAGCTTGCGGCGCCGCGGGAAACGGTCTGGGAAAAGCTCAACGATGCCGCAACTCTCAAGGCCTGCATCCCCGGCTGCGAGCAGCTCGACAAGCTGTCCGACACTGAATTCCAGGCGGTTGCCACGACCAAGATCGGGCCGGTCAAGGCCAAGTTCAAAGGCAAGGTTACGCTGTCCGATCTCGATCCGCCCAACGGTTACAAGATTTCCGGCCAGGGCGACGGCGGCGTTGCCGGCTTCGCCAAGGGCGGCGCGACCGTAAAGCTGGTTCCGAAGGATGGCGGTACGCTTTTGACTTATGAGGTGGAGGCGCAGATCGGCGGCAAGCTCGCGCAATTGGGCCAGCGCCTGATCAATGGTGCGGCCAAGAAAGTCGCCGACGATTTTTTTGAGAATTTTGTCGCTGCCGTCAATCCAAAGAGTTCATGACCGCGCCGACCCGCCCGCGCAACCAAGATGGCCGCAGCGCTCACCGCCCAACTGGGCGCTTTTCGGCGCACGAAACTCCCTTGACCAGGGCCTAGGCCGCGGTTCAGAGTAATCCGGTTCCAGGGCGCGAAACCGCTAAAATCGTCACGATTTCCCCCTGGGACGCGGCCGGCAGCACAAGCCGGCCCGCAAATCGAGACGTTTGACGGTATTTTGAGGAGGAGCCCTATGGCAGCCGTTTCGTTGACGGTGAACGGCAAACCCGTCACCGCTGATGTCGACCCGCGTACGCTGCTGGTGCAGTTTTTGCGCGAACATCTGCGGCTCACCGGCACCCATGTCGGCTGCGATACGTCGCAATGCGGCGCCTGCGTCGTTCACGTCAACGGCCAGGCGGTAAAATCCTGCACTGTGCTAGCGCTGCAGCTCGAAGGCGCCAACGTCCTGAGCATCGAGGGGTTGGCGGCGCCCGATGGGCCGTTGCATCCGATGCAGGAGGCCTTCCGCGAGAACCACGGCCTGCAATGCGGCTACTGCACCCCCGGCATGATCATGATGGCGGTCGATATCGTACGCCGCAAGGGCAACGATCTCGACGATCACACCATCCGCGAAGAGCTCGAAGGCAATATCTGCCGCTGCACCGGTTATCACAATATCGTCAAGGCGATCGCAGCCGGTGGCAAGGCCATGCGCGGCCATCACCACCACGCGCCGAAGGCCGCCGAATAAAAATCTGCAACGGGCCGGATCGGGAGAAAACTACCGGAGGAAACGTCATGAGCGCGACCGGTATCGGCGCCGCGGTGCGCCGCAAGGAAGATCGCCGCTTTATCACCGGAACCGGCCATTATACCGACGACATCAGCCGGCCGGGGCAGGCGGCCGTCTATTTCATCCGCTCGCCCCACGCCCACGCGAAAATTAGGCGCATCGATACGTCGGCGGCGGCCGGCATGCCCGGCATCGCCGGCGTGTTCACCGGCGCACAGTTCGCAGAAGACAAGCTCGGCAACCTGATCTGCGGCTGGACGGTGCTGTCGAAAGACGGCTCGCCGATGAAGATGGCGCCGCACGCAGCGCTCGCGCACGGCAAGGCCAATTACGTCGGCGACGCGGTCGCCGTCGTGGTTGCCGATACATTGGCGCAGGCTAAGGACGCCGCCGAGAAAGTGGTCGTGGACTACGAAACCTTGCCCGCCGTCGTCGATCCGGCCAAGGCTGCGGCCGAGGGTGCGCCGCTCATTCACGAAGCAGCGCCGCACAACACGATCTACAATTGGCATCTCGGAGACCCCGACGCGACCAGTGCGGCCTTCAAGAACGCCAAGCATGTCACCAAGCTCGAGTTCATCAACAACCGCCTGGTGCCGAACGCGATGGAGCCGCGCGCGGCGATCGCTGAATACGACGCGGCGAGCGGCAGTTTGACGCTGTGGAATGCGACGCAGAACCCGCACGTCGCGCGGCTCGTCATCTCGGCGTTTGTCGGCATGGCGCCGGAGAACAAGTTGCGCGTGGTGGCGCCGGACGTCGGCGGCGGCTTCGGCTCGAAGATTTTCATCTATCCGGAGGAGGTCGTCTGTCTTTGGGCGGCGCGCAAGCTGCACCGGCCGGTGAAGTGGACATGCGAGCGCTCGGAGAGCTTCATCACCGACGCGCACGGCCGCGACCACGTCACCAAGGCGCAGATGGCGTTCGACGGCGACGGCAAGATCGTGGGCTTGAAGGTGCACACGACCGCCAATCTCGGCGCCTACATGTCGACCTTCTCGTCGGCGGTTCCGACCTTCCTCTACGCGACTTTGTTGTCGGGACAGTATGAAATCCCGCATATCTACTGCGAGGTCGATGCGGTCTATACCAACACCGTGCCGGTCGACGCCTATCGTGGCGCCGGCCGCCCGGAAGCGACCTTCGTCGTAGAGCGGCTGGTCGAGGTCGGCGCGCGCGAAATGGGCGTCGACCCCGCGGACCTCCGCCAGAAAAATTTCGTCAAGGCGTTTCCATACCAGACCGCCGTAGCGTCGCTCTACGACGCCGGCGACTATCACGCATCGCTTCGCAAGGCGCTGCAAATCCACGACTACAAGGGCTTCGGCAAGCGCAGGCGCGAGTCCGAGCGCCACGGCAAGCTGCGCGGCATCGGTTTTGCGACCTATATCGAGGCGTGCGGCGTTGCACCCTCCGCGCTGGTCGGTCAACTCGGCGCCGGCGTCGGGCTTTGGGAATCGGCCGAGGTAAGAGTCAACCCGACCGGCTCGGTCGAACTGCTCACCGGCTGCCACGCCCACGGCCAGGGCCACGAGACCACGTTCGCGCAACTCGTGGCCGAGCGGCTCGGCATTTCCATCGACCAGGTCAACATCGTGCACGGCGACACCGACAAGGTGCAGTTCGGCATGGGCACCTACGGCTCGCGATCCGGCGCGGTCGGCATGTCGGCGATCGTCAAGGCGCTCGACAAGGTCGAGGCCAAGGCTAAGAAGATCGCCGCGCATCTGCTCGAGGCCGCCGAGACCGACATTGTTTTCAAGGACGGCAAGTTCACTGTGGCCGGGACCGACAAGTCGGCGGCGTGGGGCGAAGTCGCTCTCGGCGCCTACGTCGCGCACAAGTTCCCGACCAGCGAGATCGAGCCCGGCTTGAAGGAGGGCGCGTTCTACGACCCGACGAATTTCACGTTCCCCGCGGGCTGCCATATCTGCGAACTGGAGATCGACCGCGATACCGGCGAGACGAAGATCGTGGGTTGGACCGCGGTTGACGATTTCGGCACGATCGTCAATCCGATGATCGTCGAGGGCCAGGTCCATGGCGGCGTCGCGCAAGGCGTCGGCCAGGCGCTCCTTGAACACACGGTCTATGACGACAAGGGGCAGCTGGTGACCGGCTCGTACATGGACTACGCCATGCCGCGCGCCGACGATCTGCCGTCGTTTCAGGTCGACACTACCGTGACCAGATGCCCGTCCAATCCGCTCGGCATCAAGGGCTGCGGCGAGGCCGGCGCGATCGCGGCGCCCGCGGCGGTGATGAACGCCGTCACCAATGCGCTCGGCACCGAGGCAATCGACATGCCGGCGACACCCGCTTCGGTGTGGGCGGCGCTGCAAAGGCTCAACAAGATGCCGAAGGCGGCGTGAAGATAATTCTCCCTCTGCCTGTTTGCGGGGGGCGGTGAAATGATAACGGAGGAATGCAATGTACGCCTTTACCTTCCATCGCCCACAGACGGTGCGGCAGGCGGCGAGCCTGCTCGCCAAGCACGAGGATGCCAAATTGCTGGCCGGCGGCCATACCCTGCTGCCGACCATGAAACTTCGCTTGGCCGGGCCGCCGCAGCTCGTCGATCTGTCGCTGATCGAGGGCTTGGCCGGCATCGAGGTGAGTAGCCGCGCCGTCGCCATCGGCGCCATGACTCGCCACAACGACGTCAACACTTCGCCCGAAGTCCAGGGGGCCATTCCGGTTCTGGCCCAGCTTGCCGGCATGATCGGCGATCCGGCGGTGCGCCACATGGGCACGATCGGCGGCTCGATCGCCAACAATGATCCGAACGCGGATTATCCGGCCGCCGTGCTCGGGCTGGGCGCCACCATCATCACCAACAAGCGGCGCATCAAGGCCGACGATTTCTTCACCGGCATGTTCTCGACCGCGCTTGAGCCCGCCGAAATCATCACCAAGGTAAGCTTCCCGGTCCCGAAGAAGGCGGCCTATCAGAAGTTCCGCAATCAGGCCTCGCGCTTCGCCTTGGTCGGCGTGTTCGTGAGTAAGCGCGGCAGCGACATCCGCGTCGCAGTGACCGGCGCCGGCACGAACGGCGTGTTCCGCGTGCCATCGTTCGAAGAGGCGCTGAAGAAGCGGTTCGCGCCGAAATCGCTCGAAGGCATGAGCATCCCCGCCGCCGGCATGAACTCGGACATCCACGGCAGCGCCGAGTACCGCGCCCACCTCGTCGGCGTGCTGGCGCGCCGCGCGGTCGCCGCGGCGGTCGGGAGGTAACATCAAGCTGTTTCCCGGATGCAATGCAGCGCGCAGCGTTGCATTGCTGATCCGGGATCGTCGCAGGCTCGCGACTTCGACGGTCCCGGGTCTGCGGCGCACCCCTGCGCTGCGCTTCGTGCTGCGCCGCGCCCGGGAAACGGACGCGATGACCTAACCCGCAGGCTTGTCCAACTCCGCCAACAAATCGTGCAGGTCGAGCGGATTGGTAAACATCTGCAAGCCGCCGTCGGGCCGCTTCGGCCACAGCTCCTTGGGCCGGTCCCAATAGAGTTCGACGCCGTTGTCGTCGGGATCGCGCAGATAGAGCGCTTCGCTCACCCCGTGATCGCTGGCGCCTTCGAGCGGAATTTTGGCGACGATCAGCCGGTGCAGCGCGTCGGCAAGGAGTCGCCGCGTCGGGTACAGGATCGCAGTATGGTACAGCCCGGTGGTGCCGGGCGGCGGCGGCGAACCGCCGCGGCTTTCCCAGGTATTGAGTCCGATATGGTGGTGATAGCCGCCGGCCGAAATGAATGCAGCGCCGGGGCGGCTCGTCGTCATCGTAAATCCGAGCACACCGCAATAGAAATCCAGCGCGCGCTGCAAGTCGGCAACCTTGAGGTGGACGTGGCCGATTTTGACCCCGGCATCGATGGTGGGAAACCTCAAGGCCTCTTTCTCAAGCGTTTCGGGGTTCGTCATGGCTGAGTTCTCGGGCTTGTGCTGGGGCCTGTTGTCGCTGTAGGCACCTGGGATACCCAGATGTAAGGCGCAAGTGCGCTAGGATAAAGCCCCTCATGACCGCAAAATCCCTTCCGGTCTCGATCGACGCCACGATCGATCTTTTGGCCGAGGCCGATTATCTTGCTGATCGCTCGCTCGGCACGGTTCTGTTTCTCGCGCTCAAAATGGGCCGGCCGATATTCCTTGAGGGCGAGGCGGGCGTCGGCAAGACCGAGATCGCCAAGGTGCTCTCCGCCGCGCTCGGCCGCCGCCTGATCCGGCTGCAATGCTACGAGGGCCTCGACGTGGCGGCCGCGGTCTATGAGTGGAATTATGCCGCGCAGATGATCGCCATCCGCGTCGCTGAGGCCGAGGGCGAGCACGACCGCGACCGGCTCGAACACGACGTGTTCTCCGAACGGTTTTTGATCAAGCGCCCGTTGTTGCAGGCGCTCGAACCCGATCCTGCCGGCGCGCCGGTGCTCTTGATCGACGAGATCGACCGCACCGACGAGGCGTTCGAGGCGTTCCTGCTCGAAGTGTTGGCGGACTTTCAGGTCACGGTGCCGGAAATGGGCACGGTGAAGGCGGCGCATCCGCCTATCGCCGTCATTACCTCGAATCGCACCCGCGAGGTGCACGACGCGCTCAAGCGGCGCTGCCTCTATCACTGGATCGGCTATCCGAACGCCGAGCGCGAGCTTGCGATCGTGCGCACCAAGGTGCCGGGCGTCGGCAAGAAATTGTCGGAGCAAGTCGTGGCCTTCGTGCAGGCCTTGCGCAAGCAGGATTTGTTCAAATCGCCGGGCGTGGCCGAAACGCTCGACTGGGCCGCCGCTCTGTCCGAACTCGACGTGGTCGCGCTCGATCCCGCCACCGTCTCCGATACGCTCGGCGTACTGCTCAAATACCAGGACGACATCGCCCGCCTCGAAGGCTCAAAGGTCAAGGAGCTGCTCGACGAGGTGAAGTCGGAGCTGCGCGCGGCGGAGTAGGGCGGTTAGTTATTCTCGGCGCCTTTGTCCTGGCCCGCTTCGTGACGCCGCGCCGCAACCGCGAGCGCGCAGGACGCGACGATCGAGGCGACGATGCCGGTGCCCCACGGCAGTACCGTCGAGATGGCGTAGAGCCAAGTCCCGATCGCGGGGCCGGCCGCATCTTTCAGATCGAACACGACGGAGAACGCGGCCTGATAGGTCGCCTGGGCGTGGCGCGGCGCAAGCTCGGAAGCGATCGCCTGGGCGAGCGGTCCGGCCAGCATGCGGGCGAACGCCAACAGCGTGATGGCTCCGACGAGGAACGGCAGTGCCGGCGCCGGCAGCAGGAGCGCAAACGCGACCGCCTGGATCGCGCCGCTCCACAGCACGGTGGCAAAGCCGCTCATCCGCTGCGAGGCCTGCGTTACCGGCAACTGGAAGATGACACCCAGCACGCCCGCATAGGCGAACAAGAGGCCGATGCCCGACGCGGACAGCGCGCCCGCCGTATTGGCATAGAGCGGCGTGATCGCCTCGATCCAGCTCACCACGATTTCCAGCGCTCCCACCGAAAGTAGAAGGCCGGCCAGCCGCCGGTCGCGAAACGCGGCGGTCAGGGCCATGAGGCTTTCGTCTTCGTCGTCTTCGTCGCCGCCCGCGCCGCGCCGCCATGTCTCCGGCAACAATGCGGCCACTGCGGTCGCGCCGATCAATACCGCCGCGGCGGCGCCCAGGAAGACGAGGTGCAGCGACCACAGCGCAAGGACGGCGCCGAGCGCCGGGCCGATCACGCGGCCGGCATTCGACATGACGCGCGTCATCGCGAAATGCTCGCGGCGCCGTTCGGGCGGCACCACGTCGGCAATGACGGTCGCAGCGGTCGGATGCAGCACGCTCTCGAAAATGCCGATCGCGGCGAGCGAAGCCGCGATCACGATCGCGCCGCGGGCGAAGAACAGCAGCACGAAACCGAAGCCGACGCCCATGGTCGAGACCATGAGCACCAGCCGCCGTCCGACACGGTCGGCGATGCCCCCGACAAAGGGCGTAGCCAGCAATTCCCCGCCCGCATAGCATCCGAGCAGCAAACCGATATATTGCACTGGAATGCCGGCGTCGTTATGCGCCCAGAGCGCGAAAAACGGCATCAGCGTGCCGTCGGCGGCGCTGGCGACAAAAAACAGGAACGATCCCACTCGCGCCGCGCCGGGCGCGGCGCTGAACGCAGTGATGGCCAAGGTCAGGATTTTGAAGATATTCGTCACGTCAACACTCCAAGCGCCCCGGCGCTGCGGCCTGCACAATGCGGGCCAGGGCCGGTCGGGCGCGTTGGTTGACGTGAACGCTTACGGCGGGCGGAACAGCGCGCGCGGGGCCTCTACGACATCGTCGCTTGCCGTGCAAGCTTCTCGGAGTGCGCGCGCGTGACTGAAGCGGAAGCGGCGGGTCGCCTTGCCGAAAACATCCTCTACTTCGCCCGCGCGCTGCGCGCGGCCGGCATTCCGGTCGGGCCCGGCGCGGTGCTCGATGCGCTCAACGCGGTGGCCGCGGCCGGCGTCGGCACCCGCGAGGATTTTTACTGGACGCTGCATGCGGTGTTCGTGAAGCGCCACGAACATTCGGCGCTGTTCGACCAGGCGTTCCGCATCTTCTTCCGCCGCCGCGGTTACATCGATCAGCTACTCGCGATGATGCTGCCGCAAGCGCCGTCGACGCCGCAGCCGCCGCAGCCTGGCGCCACCCGCGTGCACGAGGCGCTGTTCTCCGCGCTCGGCGACAAGCTCAAGAAGGAGCGCGAGGTCGAGCTCGACACCCGCATGACGGTGTCGGACCGCGAAATCCTGCAAAAGAAGGATTTCGCGCAGATGACGAGCGCCGAGATCGCCGCCGCCAAGGAAGCGATGAAGAAGCTCGTGCTGCCGCTGTCGGAAGTGCGCACGCGGCGGCTTAAGCCGCACCCGCACGGCCATCTGATCGACATCCGCCGCACGCTGCGCGCCAGCATGAAGGGCGGCGGCGCGTTCATCGATCTGCGCTTCATCGGCCCGAAGACCAAGCCGCCGCCGCTCGTCGCGCTGCTCGACGTATCGGGCTCGATGAGCCAGTACAGCCGCATTTTTTTGCACTTCCTGCATGCGCTTACCGAGACGCGAAAGCGCGTCAGCACCTTTCTGTTCGGCACGCGGCTTACCAACGTCACCCGGAGCTTGCGCGAGCGCGATCCCGACGATGCGCTCGCCGCCTGTTCGGCGAGCGTGCCCGACTGGTCGGGCGGCACCCGCATCGCCTCCTCGCTGCGCGCCTTCAACAAGCTATGGGCGCGGCGCGTGCTCGGCCAGGGCGCGATCGTGCTGCTCATCACCGACGGGTTGGAGCGCGATGCCGACGATACGCTCGCCTTCGAGATCGACCGGCTGCACCGCTCGTGCCGGCGGCTGATCTGGCTCAATCCGCTGCTGCGCTTTGAAGGTTTCGAGGCGCGCGCCCGCGGCATCCGCACCATGCTGCCGCACGTCGACGAATTCCGCCCCATCCACAATCTCGAATCGATGGCGGCTCTGGTCGCCGCGCTGCAGGGCACTGGCGACCGCGCCGGCGCCGGCGACCCGAAAGCCTGGATGCAAAAGGTGGCGTGATGGCTTATATTCCGCGGTATATAGCGGTGGCGAAGATGCACCTCTCCCCGCAAGCGGGGAGAGGCAGAAGGAGATTACAAGATGCTTTCAACCAACGACGACATTCTCAAAGCCGCGGAGGATTGGCGTAAGGGCGGCCGGCGGGTCGCACTCGCGACCGTGGTTGAGACCTGGGGTTCGGCGCCGCGGCCGGTCGGCTCCAATCTGGTGATCGACGGCGAAGGCAATTTTCTCGGCTCGGTGTCCGGCGGCTGCGTCGAGGGAGCGGTGGTCACCGAGGCGCTCGACGTGATCGACGGCGGCAAGCCGAAAATGCTGGAATTCGGCGTCGCCGACGAGACCGCCTGGAAGGTCGGCCTGTCCTGCGGCGGCACCATCCGGGTGTTTGTCGAGAAGGTGGAGTAGGGCGGCCGCCGCCTGGCATCACGTAGGGGCGGGTCTCGTGCCCGCCCGATGCGGTCCGGCCGGCGGAAAGTTCGGGCGGCCACAAGGGCCGCCCCTACGAAAGGATAGAAAGCCCCACCATGAAACTCGATCTCCTCGCCTCGCTGAACGCCGAACGCGCCGCACGCCGTGCGGCGATCGTCGTCACCCACATCGAGAACGGCCAAGAGCGTCTCGTGAAAGCGGCCGACATCGCCAAGGACCCGCTGCGAGCGATCCTCGCCGAGCATCTGCGCGCCGGCAAAAGCGGCATGGAAGACACCGCCGAAGGCCGCGTCTTTCTCACCGTCCACGTACCCGCCCCGCAATTGGTGATCACAGGCGCCGTGCACATCAGCCAGACCTTGGCGCCGATCGGAAAGCTGCTCGGCTACGACGTGACCATTGTCGATCCGCGCACCGCCTTCGCGTCGATCGAGCGCTTTCCCGACGTGAAAGTGATCGCCGAATGGCCGGACAAGGCGCTGCCGCCGCTCGGCATTGACCACTACACCGCCTTCGTCGCGCTCACCCACGATCCGAAGATCGACGATCCGGCGCTCACGCATGCGCTGTCGCGCGACTGCTTCTATATAGGCGCGCTCGGCTCGCGAAAAACCCATGCGCGCCGCGTGGCCCGCCTCAAGGAGCAGGGCATCGGCGAAGCGGACATCGCGCGCATCCATGCCCCGATCGGGCTCGACATCGGCGCCGAATCGCCGGCGGAGATCGCGGTTGCGATCATGGCGCAGATCACGCAATGCCTGCGCGAACAGGTTGACCGCCTCCCTGTGCCTCACCCGCTTGCGGGGGAGGGTAGGGTCGGGGCAGCGGCCGCGTCATGAAATTCGGCGCGGTCGCCCCGACTGATGCGCTCGGCGCGACCGCCGTGCACTCGATCCGTCACGGCGCACTCGTGCTCAAGAAGGGCACGCTGATCGGCGCAGCCGAGGTCGCCGCGCTGCAGGCAGCCGGCGTCAAGGACATCGTCGTGGCACGGCTTGAGCCGGGCGACGTAGCCGAGGATGTAGCTGCGGCCGAGATCGCCAAAGCGGTCGCCGGCGAGAGCGTCCATGTCGACCATGCGTTTACCGGCCGCGCCAACCTTTTTGCGCAAAGAGCGGGCGTCCTGGCCGTCGACAAGGATGCGATCGATCGGCTCAACCGCATCGATGAGGCGATCACGTTTGCGACGCTGCCGGCCTATAAGCCGGTGGTTGCCGGCGAAATGATCGCGACGGTGAAAATCATTCCGTTCGCGATCGACAAGCCGGCGCTCGACGGCGCGCGCGCCAGCGTGCAAAAGCCGCTGCTGCGTGTCGCACCGTACGTAGTCCACAAGGTCGGCGTCGTGTCGACAATTCTGCCGGGCCTGGCCGACAAGGTCATCGAAAAAACTCTCAAGGTCACGTCGCAGCGTCTTGCGCCTGCTGGCGCCGTCATTGTCGCCGAACGTCGCGTGCCGCACGAGCGAGCCGCACTCGCCCGCGCGCTCGAGGAGGTCCTCGAACAAGGCGCCGAGCTTGTCATTGTGTTCGGCGCTTCGGCGATTGCCGACCGCCGCGACGTGATTCCAGCGGCGTTGGAATCGATCGGCGGTCGTATCGAGCATTTCGGCATGCCGGTCGATCCCGGCAATCTCTTGCTGATCGGTGACGCCGACGGGCACGCCGTGATCGGCGCGCCGGGTTGCGCTCGCAGCCCGAAGGAAAACGGTTTTGATTGGGTGCTGATGCGGTTGCTCGCCGGGCTGCCGGTCGGGCGCGACGACATCACTGGCCTCGGCGTCGGCGGTTTGCTGATGGAGATCATCACGCGCCCGCAGCCGCGCGAAGAAGTCGCGGATGCCGGCGGCACGGTCGCCGCCGTTGTGTTGGCCGCCGGCCGATCGAGCCGCATGGGCGGGCCGAACAAGCTTCTGGAAAAAATCGCCGGCCGGCCGCTGGTGCAGATTGCCGCAGAAGCGGCTTTGGCGTCGCGCGCGCGGCCGGTGCTGGTAGTGACCGGCCACCAGCGCGAGCGGGTCGAGGCGGCGCTAGCCGGACTAGCGGTCACGTTTGTGCACAATCCGCACTATGCCGACGGCCTCGGCACTTCGCTCAAAGCCGGCATCGCGGCGCTGCCCGCGGAAGTGGACGGCGCGATCGTCTGCCTCGGTGATATGCCGCAGGTCGACGCCGCCCTGATCGATCGCCTAATCGGCGCCTTCGATCCCAACAGGAGCGCGCTCATCGTGGTGCCGAATATCGACGGTAAGCGCGGCAACCCGGTAGTGTGGTCGCGCCGTTTCTTTCCCGACCTCATGGCGGTCGAAGGGGATGTCGGTGCACGCCACCTGATCGGGCTCTACGCCGAGGCCGTGGTCGAGGTGCCGCTGAAAGGCAAAGCAGCGCTCACCAACGTCGATACCCCGGAGGCGCTCCAAGCGGTGAAGGCCGACTGGAGCAGGCCTAGCAGCCTGTCGGACTTGGGTTTGATTTTCGACGGCCGGCTAATTCTGCCTCGAATTGGCCGGTCAGTCTTGGCGAAAATCATCGCTGCGTTCTGGGGTCTGCTTGCGCAGAGCATAGAACCAACCGCCCCAGAATACCCCAGCCTCGCGTATAATCGCCTAAGTCCGACAGGTTGCTAGTGGAACGATTCCATGAACGGGATCAGTCGGTCTTACCGGGATTTTGCAACGCGAAATCCGGGGCGGGCGGCAAGGCTGATTCCGGATTTCGTTTCATTCAATCCGGCCACACTTGTTTATCCTCCCCCGCGAAGCGGAGGAGGATAAAAATGACGCTTTACGATTGCATCGCCTTCCTCACCCGCTCTGCAATCCGCTCCACCGTCGGCAGCGCCATGTCTTCCAGAATGTCGGCGGCGGGGAGCGGGATGTGGGGGGTGGTGATGCGGACCGGCGGGCCGTCGAGATCGTAGAACGCTTCGTCGGCGACGATGGAGACGATCTCGGCGCCCCAGCCACACAGCCGCGGATTTTCTTCCACGGTGAACAGGCGATGCGTGCGCGCGACCGAGCTTAAGATTATCTGGGTGTCGAGCGGCACCAGCGAGCGCACGTCGACGACTTCGCAGTCGATGCCGTGTTCGTTTTTCAGTTTCTCCGCCGCCGCGAGCGCGCGCGGCACCATTAGGGCGAGCGCCAAAATAGTGGCATCCCTGCCGGGGCGCACGATGCTCGCGGTGCCGAGGGCATCCACGATCTCGCCGTCGGGCACCTCGCCCTTGGTCGCATAGAGCGACTTGTGTTCGAAGAAGATCACCGGATCGGGGTCGCGCACCGCGGCGGCCAAAAGCCCGATCACGTCGCGCGGAGTCGACGGCGCCACGACTTTCAGGCCGGGGATCATCATGCACCAGTTCTCGACGCTCTGCGAATGCTGCGCGCCGAAGCGGGAGCCGGCGCCGTTGCCGGTGCGGATCACCAGCGGGCATTTGAGCTGGCCATTCGACATGTAGCGGCTCTTGGCGATCTCATTGGCGATATGGTCGAAGCAGACGGCGAAGAAATCCGAGAACATGATTTCCGCGATCGGTTTGAGCCCCGTCATCGCCGCGCCCATCGCGGCGCCGAGGATCGCCTGTTCGGAGATCGGGGTGTCGCGCACCCGCAACGGGCCGAACTGCTCGTAAAGCCCGACCGTCGCCTTGAACACGCCGCCGGCCTTGGCCACGTCCTCGCCGAGGAAAACGACATCCGGATCGCGCGTCATCTCCTGGGCGATGCCGCGCGCCACGGCATCGCGATAGGTCAGTTCCGCCATGCGAAACCTCCGTCGGCGTAAACGTCGGTGGTGAGGATATCGAGCGGCGGCATCGGCGCCGCCTTGCACTTCTCCGTCGCCTCGTCGACGCGGCGGCGCACATCGGCTTCAATGCCCAGGATCGCGTCGTCGCCGACGCCGAATTGTTCGAGCCGCTCGCGATAGAGTTTTATCGGATCGTGCTCCTTCCACTTTTCCAGCTCGCCCTCCGGCCGATATTTGGCCGGATCGGCGCGCGAATGGCCGCTGTAGCGGTAGGTCAGGCACTCGATCAGCGACGGCCCGCCGCCTTCGCGCGCCTTGGCGTAGGCCGCTTGCGCGGCGCGATAGACCGCATCGGCGTCGTTGCCGTCGATGACGATGCGCGGCAGCCCGTAGGACGCGGCGCGGTCGGCGGCCGGATGCGGCACCGCCGTGACTTCGCCGATCGGCGTGTATTCCATGTAGAGATTGTTCTCGCAGACGAAGATCACCGGCAGCTTCCACACCGCGGCGAAATTCAGCGCTTCATGGAAGGCGCCGATATTGGTGGTGCCGTCGCCGAAGAAGCACACCGACACGTCTTTCGCGCCCTTGTACTGCGCGCGCCAGGCGGCGCCGCAGGCGATCGGCAGATGCGCGCCGACGATCGCATAGGAGCCCATCACGCCGTGGTCGGCCGAAGTCAAATGCATCGAGCCGCCCTTGCCCCGCATAAGACCGTTGTCGCGCTGCATCAGCTCGCCCAATACCTTTTCGATCGGCACGCCGCGGGCAAGCGTATGGGCGTGGCCACGATAAGTGCAGAACAACAGGTCGCCCGGCTTCATCGCGACAGCAAAGCCCGCGGCGATGGCCTCCTGGCCGAGCGACAAATGGCTCGTGCCCTTCACCAGGTTCTGCAGAAACAGATCGAACGCGCGCTGCTCGGCCTCGCGGATCTCGACCTGCAGGCGGTACAGGCGCAGCCGCGTTTCCTCGCCGATATCGTCATTGACGGCCGCCGCTGGGGCGAGCGCGCGGTCTTCTGCTTTGGCCATGACGACCCTCTGAAAAGCTTAGAAATCCGCCTTGGGCGCATGCAACTTAGCCCCGTTTGCGAAGCCGAGGCAACCGAGGCAACGCGGTCTGCGGCGTCGCGCCGAGGCGCCGGCCGCACCGAGCCCGGTGGCTTTGCGGCGCGTTGACTTGCGCGCAACAGCGCAAGTCCCTAATTCAAGTTCGTACTTGACGCAGGCGGGAGGCTTCGGTGGCCCAGCAATATAGCCGCCAAGATAGTCAGCAGCCTATTCATCGTTTTTTCGGCGGTCCGCCTTTGGCGGTAATCGGCCGATTGATCATGCTGTCGATTCTGGTCGGCGTGATCCTTGCCGCCATTGGCCTTGATCCCCTGGATATCATCAATTCGGTGCGCCGGCTGATCGCTCACGTCTGGAACATGGGCTTTGAGGCCGTGCGCTGGCTGTGGCGCTATTTTCTGCTCGGCGCAGTGATCGTCGTGCCGATCTGGATCGTGGTGCGGCTGGCGAAAGCGCCGCGCGGCAGGTAGCCACGCCGCGAGCTGTTGCGGTGCTACATTTTGCAAGCGCGCCTGGAACAACCGAGCCGTGGTCGTCGGCTCAATCGTCGGCTTGGCGCGGTCCGCTGGCTGCGGCCGAGTCGCCGTCGCCGCCCGGTACGGTATGGTCACGCGGGCCGCGATGACGGCGGCGGCGGCGGTGCAGCGGAAAGCGGTCGGCCTGCCCGTCATAGCCGTTGGCGTCGGCCGGAGCCTGGCTTTGCTGCGTCGGTTGCTGCTGCTGCGGCTGGCCGCCGGTAATGAACAACGGCAGGCGATCCACATCCTGGTCGCTCGCCGGTGCCGGCGCCGGCGCCGGCATGTTCTGGCGCGGTTGGAAGTGCTGGGGCTGCGGCTGCTGGGGCTCACGCGGATAGAACGGCTGCGGCTCGCGCGGCGCAAAGGGCTCGCCGCCGATATGCGGCTGGTCGTCTTCTCCATCGTCGAATGAATCGTCCGGCGCATCGCCGCGCACATCGCCCTGTTGCTGAAAATAGGGCTGGCTCTGCCGGTACTGCTCCTGGGCGGCGGCGATCAGGCGGAAGTAATGTTCGGCGTGCTGGTAATAGTTCTCGGCCGCGATCGGGTCCCCTGAACTTTGGGCGTCGCGGGCGAGCTGCAGGTACTTTTCCGCGACGTGGGACGCCGTTCCCCGAATTTTCACGTCCGGTCCGTTGGACTCGTACATGCGCGACAATGGATTCTGGTGATGTCCACCCTTGCGGTTGCGACCCCGCATGCGCTTGTTCTGACCGTTTCTCATGATTCGCTTTTCTGCCAACCCCCGTCATGTGCGGCGGTGTCTGTACCGCCGCTTCTCGGCGAAGTTTCTGCTACGATCGTCACGCCCGGCCTTGCACGCCGACCACGCTGAGCCAAATGTATGATCAGCCCCGTCGGCATAGACCACCGCGCTTGCTCACAAGCGTCTTCCACACAGGCTCGCGAATCCCTTTTCCGGCTCACAGCGGCGAACTTGCCGCGATGTTGAGCGCCGTCGTCATGCGCGCGACCACTTCGCACCGATGCGCGCCTTACCGATCAAATTTCTCGGTCTGAATCTGGCGATCCCGTCTGCCGTCCGATCCGGCTTTTGCTATCCAGCCTATCCAGCTATCCGCCTAGCCTGCGCTGCCGACCTCAAAGAGCACTGCTCCGGGCTTTCAAAGCAACGCGGCAGCCCCCAATGTTCGGGCTGCTCGTGTCAGGCTGATTCCGTGTACGCGAAGCTAGTCGGTTCCGTGGCACATTCCAAGTGCTATTTTGCCGGGGTCTAATGCTTAACGCTCATGCCCGTTTTCTGGCAAGGAGCGCGCGCGGCACCGCATTTAGATCGGCACGCGGCGGCGCGGGCGCAAGCCCCGCCGCGGCAAACAAAGCGGCCACAGGCTCGGCCTGGCCGGCGCCGAGTTCGACGACAAGCGCGCCGCCGGGCGCCAGCATTGCGGGTGCCGCAGCTGCAATCGCCCGATAGAAGTCGAGCCCGTCGGACCCGCCATCGAGCGCACTGCGCGGATCAAAATCGCGCACCTCCGGTGCAAGCGCGTCGATATCGCAGGATCGAATATAGGGCGGATTGGACACGATGAGATCGAACGGGCCGCGCAATGCCGACGCCATGTCGCACGCGACAAACTGCACCCGCGTCAGGTCGAGCTGACACGCATTGTCGCGCGCCACGGCAAGCGCAGAGGCGCTTGTGTCAGTGCCCAAGGCAAACGCGTTCGGCAATTCGGAGGCAAGCGCCAGCACAATCGCGCCGCACCCGGTGCCGAGATCGGCAATGCGGAGCGGCCGCGAGTGCGCTCCGCCGGCATCGATCGCGGCAAGCGCCGCCTCGACGACGGTTTCGGTCTCGGGCCGCGGCACCAGAGTTGCCTCGCCGAGCGATAGCTGAAGGCTCCAGAACTCCCTGCAGCCGACGATCCGCGCGATCGGCTCGCGCGCCAGCCGGCGCTGCGCCAACGCGGCGATCGCATGCTCCTCACCGTCATCAAGCCCGCGCGCCGACGCGGCCGCCAGCGCCGCATGATCGAGGCCAAGCACGTGGCCGACCAGGACGCGGGCGTCGAGCTCCGGAGATTCGATGCCGCAGGCGCGGAATTTTGCTGCCCAGCATCGCCGCGCATCGGCGAGCGTGGGCGTGCTCGGCCGGCCGAGAGCGGCGGCATCAGCGCTTGGCGCCATCACGCGGCGTCCTCTGCGACGAGCTGTGCCGCCTGGTGCTCGGCTACCAGCGCGTCGATGATCTCACCTAATGCCTCGCCTTCCATGACCTGCGGCAGCTTGTAAAGCGTCAGATTGATGCGATGGTCCGAGACGCGGCCTTGCGGAAAATTGTAAGTGCGAATGCGTTCGGAGCGGTCGCCGGTACCGACTTGGCCGCGCCGCTCGGCGGCGCGCGCGGCGTCCAGCTTCTGCCGTTCCAGATCGTACAGCCGCGTGCGCAATACCGCGAGCGCCTTGGCGCGGTTGCGATGCTGCGAGCGGTCCTCCTGCATCATGACGACGATGCCGGAGGGAACGTGAGTCACGCGCACGGCCGATTCGGTCTTGTTGACATGCTGGCCGCCGGCACCGCTGGAACGCAGCCTATCGATCTTAAGATCAGCCTCGTTGATGGCGAGATCAACGTCCTGCGCCTCGGGCAGCACCGCGACCGTGGCCGTCGAAGTGTGAATGCGGCCGGAGGCCTCGGTATCGGGTACGCGCTGCACGCGATGCACACCGGATTCGTATTTGAGTTTGGCGAAAGCACCGCGACCGCGGATTTCAGCGACGATTTCCTTGAACCCGCCCATCGCGCCTTCGCTCATCGTCACGATTTCAACCTTCCAGCCCTGCTTGGCGGCATAACGCTCGTACATGCGAAACAAATCGCCGGCAAACAAAGCTGCTTCATCGCCGCCGGTCCCCGCGCGGATTTCAAGAATGACGTTGCGGTCGTCCATCGCATCCTTGGGCAACAACGCCAGCCGCAATCGCTGCTCGAGCGCGGTGCGGCGCGTTTCAAGCTCCGGCTTTTCGGCTTCGGCGATGGTACGCATTTCGGCGTCGGTCGACGGGTCGGCGATCAGCGCCGCAAGCCCGTCGAGCCTCGCGCTGCGTTGCGCGGTACGAATTCACGGCGTCAACCACCGGCGCAAGCTCGGCGAACTCGCGCGACAGCTTCACGTAGGTCTCCGGCGGCAACACCGCCGCAAGATCGCGTTCGAGCGCGGCATGACGGGCGACGAGCGCATTAAGTTTCTGGTCGGGAAGCATGGCTTCTGTATCGTCATGCCCGGCCTTGTGCCGGGCATCTACGTCTTACCGTTCAACTAAGTAGAAGGCGTGGGTGGCCGGCACAAGCCCGGCCATGACCGGCTCTCGGAGCGTCAAATCTGCAAGCCTTCCTTGGCGGCGAACTCCTCAAGCCGCGCGCGAATCGGCGTACCGCCGTTCGGCTTCTCGATCAGCGGATTGAGGAAGGCGGCAGCCTTGCGCGAATCGAGCTCGAGCAGCGCCGCCTTGACCGGCCCGACCGCGGACGGGGTCAAGGACAGCGCGCGGTACCCGATCGCGACGAGCGCGACGGCACCGATCGGCTGCGAGGCGAGTTCGCCGCACAGCGTGACCGGCTTGTTGTGGGCGCGGCCCTTGTCGGCGATCTTCTTGAGTGCACGCAACACCGGCGCCGACAGCGCATCGAAGCGGTTCGCGACCCGCGGATTGCCGCGGTCGATCGCATAGAGGAATTGCACCAGATCGTTGGAACCGACCGAGAGAAAATCGGCGCGATCGAGGAGTTCGTCGAGCTGATAGAGCAGCGCGGGCACCTCGACCATGCTGCCGATCTGCACCTCGTCGGGCAGCTTGTGGCCGTGGCGCCGCAGATGCGTCAGCTCGCGCTCGACCAGTTCCTTGGCCTGATCGAACTCCTGCACGGCGGCGATCATGGGAAACATGATTTTCAGGGCGCGGTTGCCGGCGGCGCGCAGCAAAGCGCGAAGCTGCGTGCGTAACAGGCCCGGGCGGTCCAGGCCGAGCCGGATCGCACGCCAGCCGAGCGCCGGATTCTCCTCCGCGACATTGTGCATGTAGGGCAGCACCTTATCGCCGCCGATGTCGAGGGTGCGGAAGATCACCGGCTTGTCGCCGGCGGCGTCGAGTACGGCGCGGTAGAGCGCATATTGCTCGCTGTTGCGCGGAAAGTTCGGCGCCACCAAGAATTGCAGTTCGGTGCGGAACAGTCCGATACCGGCGGCGCCGGTATCGGCAAGGTGCGGCAGGTCGACGGTGAGACCGGCATTGAGCATCAGCGTCACCGCTTCGCCGTCCTTGGTCACGCACGGCCGGTCGCGCAGCGCCTGGTATTGCAGTTGCCGCCGCGCTCGCAGCCGCACCCGCTCGGCATAGGCTGCCTCCATGTCGGGCAACGGCCGCACGTGCAATTCCCCGGTCGAACCATCGACGATGATGGCGTCGCCCGGGTCGGCGAGGCCGGTGGCGTTGTCGATCTCTCCGACCGCGGGGATGCCGAGCGCGCGGGCGACGATGGCGACATGCGAATGGGCGCCGCCTTCTTCCAGCACCAGGCCGCGCAGCCGCTTGCGGTCGTAGTCGAGCAGCGCCGCCGGTCCCATCGAGCGCGCGACCACGACTGCGTTCTCCGGCAGGCTCTCGCGCGACGGCGCGTGGTCGCGGCCGGTGAGCTGGCGCATCAGCCGATTGGCGAGATCATCGAGATCGTGCAACCGGTCGCGCAAAAACGGGTCGGTCTGGCGCAGCATGCGCGCTCGGGTGTCGGACTGCACGCGCTCGACCGCGGCTTCGGCGGTCAGTCCCGTCATCACCGCTTCTTCCAGCTTGTGCGCCCAGCCGCGGTCGTAGGCGAACATGCGGTAGGCTTCGAGCACGTCGCGATGTTCGCCGCCCTCGACTACGTCGCCGTGTTCGAGCAGTTGGTCGAGATGGGCGCGCAGCGTTTCGACCGCCGCCCGAAGGTGCTTCAATTCGCCGGGAACGTCATCGGCGATGTAATTGGTGACGATGACGCGCGGCTCGTGCAGCACAACGTGGCCAAGCGCGATGCCGTCGCTGAGCGCTGAGCCCTTGAGATGCAGCGAGCGGCGCACCGCCGGCTCGTGGCCGGGCGGCGCCAACGCCGACAGTTCGCCGGAGGCGACCATTTCCGCGACCACCATGGCGGTAGTCTGCAGCGCCTCTACTTCTTCTTCCGAATAGGTGCGCCGGGCGCGATTCTGCACCACCAGCACGCCGAGCGTGTTGCCGGCGCGCAATACCGGCACGCCGAGGAACGAATGGTAGATCTCTTCGCCGGTCTCCGGCCGGTAGGAGAAGGCAGGATGCGCCTGCGCGTTCGACAGGTTGATCGGGCTGGCTTGGCTCGACACCAGGCCGACCAATCCCTCGTCCGCCGCCATCACCGTGTTGTGGACGGCTTGCCGATTGAGGCCTTCGGTGGCGTAGAGTTCGAGCGTGGAATCGACGCGCAGCACATAGACGGAGCACACCTCCGCAACCATGTTGGCGGCGATCAGCACCACGATCTTGTCAAGGCGTTCCTGCGCGCTGACCGGCTCCGCCATCACTTCGCGAAGCCGGCGCAACAGCACGCGCGGACCGCCGAGCGCGCCACGCATGGCGAGGGCTCCCTCGGGCTCTGCGCTGGCCGGAACTTTGCCCGCTCAGTTCCAGCCTGATCAAAGAGGAATTCGCCCGGACTCCGAGCCCGCGGCGACCATCCACAAGCCTATATCGAATGCGCCATGCAAACTGCAAGCCAAAGACAAGGATATGACGGCGCGCGGGAATTTGTGCGCTGCAGCGAAAGCCTCCGCGGCAATGATCGTTCCCTTGCCGGGCCGCTGCGGCGGTCACACGGCGACCGAGCTCATTGCGTCGCTTTATCGAGCCCGTAGAGCGAATGCAGCGTCCGCACTGCGAGTTCGGTGAACGCGGCGTCAATCAAAAGCGAAAACTTGATCTCCGAGGTGGTGATGGCGCGGATGTTGATGGCGCGATCGGCGAGCGCCCGGAACGCCTGCGCGGCGACGCCGGCATGGCTGCGCATGCCGATGCCGATCACGGAAATCTTGGCGACATCGGTAGCGCCGTCGAGCCGGGCATAGCCGATCGTCGCTTTCGCCTTCGTGATGGTGTCGAGCGAGCGTTGATAGTCCGCTGCCGGCACGGTGAAGGTGAGGTCGGTGGTCTTGCCGTCGGCAGAGACGTTCTGCACGATCATGTCGACATTGATGTTGGCTTCCGCCAAGGGTCCGAAAATAGCCGCCGCCACGCCGGGCTTGTCCTGGACCTCGCGCACGGATATCTGCGCCTCATCGCGCGAGAAGGCGATACCGGTGACCACTTGTTGCTCCACGATCTCCTCCTCTTCGCAGATCAGCGTTCCGGGCGGGGTGCCGTGCGGGTCGATATCGTCCGGACCGTCGAAACTCGAACGCACGAAGATACGGACATTGTGCACCATGCCGAGTTCGACCGAGCGCACCTGCATGACCTTGGCGCCCAGCGAAGCGAATTCCAGCATTTCCTCGAACGCGATCCGCTCCAGCCGGCGCGCGCGCGGCACGACGCGCGGGTCCGATGTGTAGACGCCGTCGACATCGGTATAGATATCGCAACGGTCGGCGCGAATGGCGGCGGCAACCGCAACGGCCGAGGTATCCGAGCCGCCGCGCCCGAGCGTGGTGATCCGCATGGTCTCCTGGTCCAGGCCCTGAAAACCGGCGACGACCGCCACCTCTTTGCGTTCCTTGAAGCGGCGGATCAGCTCGTCGCCGTTGACCTCGACGATGCGCGCCGAGCCGTGGGCGCCGGTGGTCATGATCGGAAGCTGCCAGCCCTGCCAGGAGCGCGCCTCGATGCCGTGGTCCTGCAGTGCGATGGCGAGAAGCCCCGCAGTAACCTGTTCGCCGGTCGCCACCACGGCATCGTATTCGCGCAGATCAAAAGCGCGGCGCTCGTTGTGGGCTGCCTCGCACCAGGCCACGAGCTGATTGGTGACGCCGGCCATGGCTGAGACCACGACCGCGACCTCGTGGCCGGCGTCGACCTCACGCTTGACGTGACGCGCGGCGTTGCGGATGCGGTCGATATCGGCGACCGAGGTTCCGCCGAATTTCATCACAAGTCGAGCCATGCCGACTACATACCGGCGGGCCCCGATGTCTGCAACCGAATGGCTGCCGCGACGGCTAGTTTGTCACGCAATGTTGGATCGTGATACAGACACGCCGAATAAAGATGCAAAGGCGCCACGCCGGCAGCGCTATCGAGTGGCACGGCGAGCAAGGGGTGCGAAATGCCGGCCGTTGTCGATCCCGTGAGCGGGCTCGAGCTTTACGAGCTCAGTCACCGCTGGGGCATGTACACGCCGATCTTTCCTGGCTACGACGAGATCAAGCTCGAACGCATCACGCACCACGCCAAGCAGGGCGTGATGACGCACAAGATCACGACGATTTTCCATACTTCGACGCATGTGAATGCGCCGATCCATCTCGTTCCGGGTGCGCCTGCCGTCGGCGAGCTTGCGCTCGACCGCTTTTTCGGCACCGGGCTCGTGCTCTCGATTCCGAAGAAGAAATGGCAGTTGATCGAGCCGTCGGACCTCGAACGCGCCAAACCACAGATCAAGGCCGGCGACATCGTGCTGATCAATACCGGCTGGCACCGCAGATATTCCGACAGCAAGGACTATTTCGGCTATGCGCCGGGCCTGAGCAAACACGCGGCGTCGTGGCTTGCGAAGAAGCGCGTGAAAATGGTCGGCGTCGATACCGCCTGCGTCGATCACCCGCTGGCGACCTCGCTTGGCCCGCATCGCAACGGCCCCCAGATCAAATATTTGCTTCCCGAGTACAAGGAGGAGACTGGCCGCGCGGCGATCGCCGATTTCCCGGAATGGAATCCGGCGCACCGCACGCTGCTCGAGGCCGGCATTGCGACTATCGAGAACGTCGGCGGCGATCTTGACGAGCTATCCGGCAAGCGCTGCACCTTTCAAGGCTTTCCCTGGAAATGGCCGGAGGGCGACGCCTGTGTGATCCGGCTCGTCGCCATGCTCGATCCGGGCGGCAAGGTTCGCCTGGAGAACGGCACGGCGCGTAAGGCGGCGGCAAGCGATGCATCGCGCGGCCGGGCGAAAAAACTAGACGCGCTGCAATTCTTCGACCTCAGCCATCCCTGGGGTCACGGCATGCCGCAATGGCCCTCGCGCGCCAATCTCAATGTGCGCGTCGTGGAATTTCACGCCAAGGACGGTCTTTTAGTGCAGCAGTTCGAAGGCATCATGCACCGCGGCACGCATATGGACGCGCCGATCCACGTCGCCGAGAATCAGCCGTCGATTACCGGCTATCCGCTGTGGCGCTTCTTCGGCACCGGCGTCGCGGTGTCGATCCCGAAAGGCAAATGGGGCATCATCGTGCCGAAGGATCTGGAGAACGCCGAGCCGAAGATTCAGAAAAACGACATCGTCATGATCAATACCGGCAGCCACCGCAATTACGGCGACAACCCGGATTATTTCGCCTACTCGCCCGGGCTCTACAAGGACGCAGCCGAATGGCTGGTCGCGCGCGGCGTCCGGCTGGTCGGCATCGACGTTCAGGCGCTCGATCATCCGCTTGGCACGTTCCTGGGTCCGCACGGGCCGGGACCCGCGCAGCCGCATCTCGATGCCGAGTACAAGGCTGCGACCGGCCGCCACATCATCGAGGATTTTCCGTACTGGGAGCCGGCGCACAAGATCATGATGACCAACGGCATTCCCGGCATCGAGAATATCGGCGGCGAGCTCGACAAGATCACCGGCAAGCGCTGTACCTTCTTCGCCTTCCCGTGGCGCTGGCCCGAAGGGGAAGGCTGCGCGCTGCGCGTGGTTGCCGTGCTCGATGCGAAACAGGCGTTCCGGTTCGAGACGGGGCGGTGAAGGCAATACCTCGCGCGGCGTTTCCCGGATGCGGTGCAGCGCGAAGCGGTGCACCGCTGATCCGGGATCGTCGGGAGCTCGGAGTTTGTAACGATCCCGGGTCTGCAGCGCACCCCTTCGCTTCGCTCCGTGCTGCGCTGCGCCCGGGAGACCAAGACGAATAGGCAGGCTTAAACCATGATCTCCGAACCGCTGCGCAATCCGCTGTCGCTGTTCGACGTCAAGGACAAGGTCGCGATCATCACCGGCGCCTCTGGCACGTTCGGCCGCGCCACCGCGCTGGCGCTGACCGCGCTCGGCGGCAAGGTGCTGCTCGCCTCCGGCAGCAAGAACGAACTCGACGAGGTTGCGGGCGAGGTGCGCGAACTCGGCGGCGAGCCGGCGACGGTGGTGCGCCGTCCAGACAGCCTGGCCGATGCCGAAGCCATGTTGGACTCTGCGCTCGCGGCCTTCGGCCAGGTCGATCAGCTCGTTGTTGCTTCGGGCTACAACAAGCCCGGCTTCATTCACGAATTGGCCTATGAGGACTGGCAGGCGGTGATGGATGCCAACGTGCGGGGCATCTGGTTCATGGCCAAGGCCGTCGGGACCTATTGGATCGAGCACAAGCTGCGCGGCAAGGTGCTGTTGATGTCGTCGGTACGCGGCCGCCACGGCAATTATTCCGGCTACACTGGCTATTGCGCCTCGAAGGGCGCAACCGATTCGCTCACCCGCGTGCTGGCGACCGAATGGGCCAAATACGGCATCACGGTCAACGCCATCGCGCCGACCGTGTTCCGCTCGAAACTGACCGCCTGGATGTACGGCGACAACGAGCTCGGCCAGCAGACGCGCGCCCGCTCCTTGTCGCGCATCCCGCTCGGCCGGCTGGGCGAAGTGGAGGATTTGGTCGGGATGGCGATTTATCTCTTATCGCCGGCCTCGGATTTCTGTACCGGGCAGGTGATGTATGTCGACGGCGGCTACACGGCCGGATGAGCGCGGTGGCTGGACGATCGCCGGCAGTGCTCCGGCGGCGGCATCGAGGCAATCTTGAGCGAGCGGAACAAACAAAAAATCGGCGTGATCGGCGGCGGCCTGATGGGCCACGGCATCGCCTATCTGCTGGCCGCAGCGGGCCACGACGTTGGCGTGTTCGAGCCGGCGTCCGAAAGCCGCGCATCGCTGCCGGCCCGGCTCAACGCGATCGCCGAACTGCTTGGCGACGATCCGGCGTTGATCCAATGCATCGCCGCGCATGATCGCCTGGCGCCGGCAGTGAGCGGCGCGAGCTTTGTATTCGAAGCGGCGCCGGAAAAACTGCCGCTCAAGCAGCGCATCTTTGCCGAGTTGGAACAGGCGGTTGCGCCCGACACGGTTCTCGCAAGCAACAGTTCGGCCATTCCCTCGACCGAGATTGGCCGCGGCCTGGCGCACCGCGAGCGCGTCATCGGCACGCATTTCTGGAATCCGGCGCATCTCGTGCCGCTGGTCGAAGTGATTGAGAACGAAAAGACCAACGACGCGGTGGTGCGCGCTACCATGGCGCTGTTGCGCGCGGCCGGCAAGACGCCGGTGCACGTGCGCCGCGACGTGCCGGGCTTCGTCGGCAACCGGCTGCAGCACGCCATGAAGCGTGAGGCGATCGCACTCGTCGCCGCAGGCGTCTGCGACGCCGAAACCATCGACATTGTGGTCAAGGAAGGCTTTGGCGTGCGCAATGCGGTGCTCGGGCCGATGGAGCAGTCTGACCTGGTGGGCTTGAATCTCACGCTCGACATCGCCGAGGTGCTCTACCAGTACCTCGACAACACGCCGGGCCCGCATGCCTTCCTGCGCGAGAAGGTCAAGGCCGGCAAGCTCGGCATGAAGACCGGTGAGGGCTTGCGCAAATGGACCCCGCAAACCGCCGAAGCTGTGCGGGCGCGGCTGTCGCAATTCTTGGCGGGCCAGGCTAAGGCACGAAAGAGCAATTCCGCTTAAGCTATCGCGGCTGCGCACTTGCGCCGATCTTGATCGTTGCGAACCGCGACTGCACCAACGCCGCGAAGCGCAGCAAGGTGCCGCCGACGAGCGCGAGTGCAAACGGCAGATAGCCCGGCGGGTAATGGGCGAAGTCCTGGAACGGCTCCACGATAAAGTCGACGGCGAAGACCAGTGCAATATATTCAAGCGCTGCAGTGCAGACCAGGCGCCACAGCAATTGACCGAGTGCCTCGCGCAGATGCGGCAACGACAACAGTACGAGCAGATAGGTGCAGGCCGTTCCGGCCCAGAAGAAAAGCATCTGGCCGGCCCGGTCAGCCGCAATGTCGACCAGCCAGAGCACAAGTCCGACATGGACCGCAACCGCGGCAGCGAAGGCGAGGCCGAATTCGCGGCCGCGCCGCGCCAGTGCGGCAAAGCGCGGTCCGCCAAGCTTGGCCAGCGCGCCGCCCGCGTAAGCGGGCCAGAACAGGACAAACATCCATCTCGCCGTGACCCGCAAGGCGATCGCCGTGCCGCGCTCGCCGGCGCCGAACACGGCGAGCGCGCTCGCGGCCAGCGCAAGCGAAATCAGAAACGCCGCTGCCATCCACCATGACACCGGTATCGGCCTGCGCCCGCTGTCGCGCAACGCAATGCCGTGGACGTCCGGCGCATGCGCCGATATGTCGGTCCTGGTCACTCGGCCTACCTCGGCATCGAGGAGACCTCGTCAGCAGGTCCAGTCAAGAACGACTGTCCGGTAACCTAAACACGGCTGCCAAACGTTCGCCACGTTTCTGAAACGCGATGCCGCGGAGCTATTTCTTCGCCGCCGCGATGGCATCGAGCACGCGTTCCGGCGTGAACGGCTGGTCGGCAATGCTCGCGCCGAGTGGGCGCAGCGCGTCGTTGGCGGCGACCCACAGCGCGCCCATGGCGCCGGTCAGGCCAAGTTCGCCGACGCCCTTGGCGCCGAGTTCCGTGCTCCGCTCCGGCGTTTCGATCTGTTCGACATAGATATCCGGCATTTCGCCGGCCATCGGCACCAGATAATCCGCCATGTTGCCGTTCAGCAAATTGCCGTGCTCGTCGTACATGCACTCTTCATACAGCACCGAACCGACGCCCTGCACGACGGCGCCGCGCACCTGGTCATCGACGATCAGCGGATTGATGACGCGGCCGCAATCGGTGATGGCCCAGTAATTAAGAAGCTTGATGAAGCCGGTCTTGCGATCGACATCGAGATAGGCGCCGTGCGCGCCGTGGCCCATATAATAGCTGGCGCCATTGGCGACATGGCTGCGGGTCACGGCGAACTGAACGTCGAGATCGGGCGGCAGCGTGTCCTGGCGGAAGTAGCCGATCTTCGCCACGTCGGCGACGCTGATCACTGCCGCACCGGTTTGTCTGTTGCAGATCTGGCCGCGGACGATGCGAAGATTGTCCGGCGCGTTCTGCGTGATGGCGGCAGCGACCGAAACTATATTTTGCGCCAGCGCACGCGCCGCCTTCAGCGCCGCCTCGCCGCCGATGGCGATGCCGCGCGAGGCCCAGGCGCCGCCGCCAAAGGGCGAAATCGCGCTGTCGCCGCCGATCATGGCGACGTTTTCCGTGCCGACGTTCGAGCGTGTCGGCGATGATTTGCGCCAGCGAATGCAGCGTGCCCTGGCCCTGATCGGTGATGCTGGTGACGCAGCGCAGCGATCCGTTTGGCTCGAGCCGGATGGTGCAGCCGTCCTGCACCGAGATCGGTGCGCCGGTCGGACCGTAAAACACCGGGCCATAGGCGGTCGGCTCGACGAAAGTGGCGATGCCGATGCCGCGATAGATTGCGGCCTTGCGCAGCTCTGCCTGCTCTCGCCGCAGCCGGCAGTAGTCCATCGCCTCAAGCAGCCGATCGAGACAGCGGTCGAATGAAATATTGTCGAGCTTGCTGCCGGCAGCAGTCACGCACGGCATCGCTTCGATCTTGCGGTAGTTGAGCCGCTTGAAGGCGGCCGTGTCCATCGACAGTGTGGCCGCGGCCATGTCGGTCAGCACTTCGCTGACGATGGTCGAGAGCGGAATGCCGACGCCGCGAAACATGCCGATCAGCGGCTTGTTGACGAAGGCGTTGCGGGTGCGCGCCCGGTAGTGCGGAAAGTCGTAGGCCGCGCCGGTATTGGTCACCAGCATCATGCTTTCGGTGATGTTGAAGCGCAGCGGCATGCCGTAGGCGCCGATCGCGGAGATGTCGTCGACGCTCATGGCGACGATCCTGCCGTCGGCGTTGAACGCGATGCGCCCTTTGATCTTGTGGTCGCGCACGTGATTGTCGGAGACGAACGATTCCAGCCGGTCGGCGCAATATTTGACCGGCCGGCCGATCATCTTGCTGATGACAGCGACCGCGACCTCCTCGGCATAGACGTTGATCTTGATGCCGAAGCCGCCGCCAACATCCGGCGCGATGACGCGGACCTTGTGCTCGGGGATTCCCAATTGCCGGCTGAACACGCCCTGCATCTGATAGGGCGACTGGTGCGAGTGATAGACCGTTAGCGTCTCGCCGCCGCGGTCGAACTCGGCGATGAGCCCGCGCGGTTCGAGGGAAAGCCCGGTCTGGCGATGAAAATTGAAAGTGTGCTCGATGACGTGGTCGGCGGCGGCGAACGCGCCGTCGGGATCGCCGGTCTTGATATTGTGCTCGTAGGCGAGATTGTCGGGCAGCGATTTGTGGATCGGAGCCGAGCGCAAAGCGGTCTCGCCGTCGACGAGCGCCGGCAGTTCTTGCCATTCGATTTCAAGCAATTCGCCGGCGTCCTCGGCTTCGGCGCGCGTCGCCGCCAGCACGGCAGCGACCGGCTGGCCCTGAAAGTGCGCTACCTCGACGGCGATGAGCGGTTGTGGCGGCACCTTGTGGCCGGGCCGGTTGTGAGCGATTCCGTCGGCGACGAATTCGCGGCCGTGCGCGGCGATGTCTCTGCCGGCGAAGACGAACGCGACACCGGGCGCCTGTCTGGCGCGCGCGGTATCGATTGATACGATCCGCGCGTGCGCATACGGACTTCTGGCGAAGGCAAGATGCAGCATGCGCGGCAGAGTGATGTCGCCGATATAGCGGCCGCGGCCACGCAAAAACCGCATCGTTTCCGGGCGCGGAATGCGCTGGCCGATCAGCGAGTCGGGGTTTTCGCTGGCTGTCACGTCCTTAACCCCGGTTCGCGGCCGATGCTGCACGTTGGCACAGCACGGTTTCGATGGCATCGACGATCGATTCGTAGCCGGTACAGCGGCAAAGATTGCCGGACATGAACTCGCGAATGTCGGCGCGGCTCAACGGCCGGCCCAAAGCCAGGAGTTCGCGCGCGGTGAGCAGCATGCCGGGCGAGCAGAAGCCGCATTGCGCGGCATTGCGCGCGGCGAACGCCGATTGCAGCTCTGCGAGCGCGCCGCTGTCGGACAGCCCTTCGATCGTATCGATGCACGCGCCGTCGGCCTGCACCGCAAGCGTCAGGCACCCGCGCACAACGCTGCCGTCGACGACTACCGAGCAGGCGCCGCAGGCGCCGTGCTCGCAGCCGAGATGCGTTCCAGTCAGTTCAAGCTCCTCGCGCAAGAAGTCGGCGAGGTGCTGGCGCACCTTGACCCGCCGTTTGAGCGACGCGCCGTTGATCACGGTATCGATTTCGATCTCGTGTTGCATCTGGCAAAACCGTTCCAAATGGCAGCTTGAGTGTCAATGCTGCGCTATCGGGAGCGGTGCCGCAGCGCGGATGCGGCCGACCGCCGTCGGCGATCACCAATGCGACAACGATCTCGTCCGGTTTCGGAGCGTCGGGCATCGTGACCGTGATGGTGTCGAAATGATCGAACGACCACGAATCGTCCTTGTGGCTGAGCGGCACGTCGAGACTCGCCCCGCAGGCGGCGACTTTCACGTTCGAGGGGATCACGGCCCTGCCGCCGTCGATCGCGGCGCGCATCGGCTTGCCCAGCATCGGGTGGAGACAGGCACCGCCGTGCTCGAACTCGCCGTTGACCCCGACAATGGCGCCCTTGCCGTAGGAGATCGGCGCGTTGGGCAGCAGCCGCACGAGTTCGGGCGCCAACAATTCGCCGATGGCGCGGCCGGCCTCGAACAATTCGGTCAGATCCTCGACATAGCGGCCGGCATAGGGATTGCCGATCACCGCCATGCCGACGGCGCGGATGATCGGCCGCTGGCAGTGGCTTGCCCATCTCGGAGGCAACATTGTCGCGCAACAAGAGCGATCTGCGGATGTGAAGCATGCCATTCCTCTATCTTCAGCCGGCCTCGCGGCGAGCCGCCAATTCGATTGCGCTAAGGACACGCTGGGGCGTAGCGGGAATTTCCGCAAGCTCCGCGCCAAGCGGCCGCAAGGCGTCGTTGATGGCATTGACGACGGCTGCGGCCGGCGCGATGGCGCCGCCTTCGCCGACGCCCTTGATGCCGTGCGCCGAATAAGGTGACAGCGTCCCGGTATGGGCGATGCGGATCGCCGGCAGATCGGTCGCGCCAGGCAACAAATAGTCCATCAAAGTCGAAGCCAGCGGTTGGCCGCTTGCGTCGTAGAGGCTTTCCTCGAACAAGGCCGTGCCGATTCCCTGCGCCGCGCCGCCCGACGTTTGGCCCTCGACGATCGCCGGGTTCACGACGCGTCCGCAATCTTCGACGACGACGTAATCGAGGATTTTGACGAACCCCGTCTGCGGGTCGACCGCGACAATTGCGGCGTGCGTGGCGTAGGAGAACAGGCCGGAATCGGTCAGCGGCTTGTAGCCTTCGGTGACTTCAAGACCGCCGGTATCGACGTTGTCCGGCAGGCTTTCCGGGCGCAGATACCAGGCGCGGCCGACCGCAGCGAAATCGAGACTGGCGGCGCCGGCTTCGATGCGGCCGTTGTGAAAGCGCACCTCCGACGCCCGGCATTGCAGCAAATGGCCGGCAATACGCTTGACGCGCTCGGCGAGCTTTTGTGCCGCTTTGGACACCGCGCCGCCGGCCATGACGATGCCGCGCGACGCATAGGCGCCGGTGGAGAACGGCGTGGTCGCGGTGTCGCCGAGTTTCACATTGATGCGCGAGAGCGGAATGGTGAGGATTTCGCTCGCCACCTGGGCCAGCGTGGTTTCGAGGCCTTGGCCGATGGTGACGATGCCGGCGCGGATTTCGAGGCCGCCGTCGGGCGTCAGTTTCAGGCTGGCCTGCTCGAAGCCCGGGACAAACGGCAAGCCCCAGGCCGCGAACACCTTGGTGCCGTGGGCCGTCTGCTCGGTGTAAGTGCCGAAGCCGACGCCAATTAGCGCACCGTCCGGCTCCGGCATCAGCTGGCGCTTTCGCACCGCGTCGAAGCCGATCATCGCCTGCGCGCTGCGCAACGAGGCCGCGTAGTCGCCGCTGTCATAATTTTTGTTGGTCACGTTGAGGTACGGCATCGCGCTCGCCGGCACCAGATTCTCGGCGCGGACGTTGGCCGGCTCACGGCCGACCGCGCGCGCGATGGCGTCGATGGTGAGTTCCATGGCAAAGCAGACGCCGGGGCGCGCGACGCCGCGATAGGGCATGAACGGCGGCTTGTTGGTGGCGACCGAATAGGTGCGACAGCGGTAGCCGCGAAAATCGTATGGGCCGGGCAGATTGCCGCCCGCTTGCGCAGCTTCAAGGCAGGCGGTGAACGGCCACACCGAGTAGGCGCCGGTATCGACCATCACCTCGGCGTCGAGGCCCAATAGGCGGCCGCGTTCGTCGGCGTAAGCCGTGATCGCGTAATCATGCTCGCGCGCATTGGCGCCGGCGACGAGATGCTCGCGGCGGTCCTCGATCCAGCGAAAGGGCGCGCGGTGCTTGCGCGCCAGCCAGGCGACGACGAGTTCCTCCGGCTGCAACTGGCATTTGTAGCCGAAGCCGCCGCCGACATCGGGCGTGACGATGCGCAGCCTTTCCTGATCGATGCCGAGACATTCGGCGATGCCGGCGCGGATCAGATGCGGGATTTGCGTCGAGGTGATGACCACAAGCTGATCGGCGGAGAAATCCCAATAGGCGAGCGCGCCCTTGCCTTCCATCGGATGCATGCATTGCCGCGCGGTGCGGTAGCGGCGCGTGATCTTGACCGGCGCGGTCTTGGCGATGGCGTCGAGGCCGCTGTCGAATGAGGTTTCGAGGAAAAGATTGTCGCCCCATTCCTCGTGCAAGAGCACGTTGCGCTCCGCGCGGCCGTGGCGCGCATCGACGATCGCCGGAAGCTCGTCGAATTCGACAACGGTCGCTCCGCACACATCCTCCGCTTCGGCGCGCGTGCGCGCCACCGCGACGGCGACGATGTCGCCGACATAGCGGACTTTGCGCGCGGCGACCGGCGGGTAGGATGAGACCTTATAGCCGGGAATGTTCGAGCGCGTGACGATCGGATTGAGCCCGGGAAAATCAGCGGCTACCAAAATCTCTCCGCCCGCCGGTTTCGCCACCGAGCGGATGCGGGCATGCGGCAGCGGACTGCGCAGGAACGCGACTTCCTTCTGCCCGGACATGACGATGTCGGCGACGAAACGGCCGCGCCCGCGCAGGTGGCGCTCGTCCTCCTTGCGCAAGACGCGGGCGCCGATTCCTTCAAGGCTCATTGGTTGCCCTCTCGGTGATTGGCGAGCATCGCGTCGTCCGAACGCCGTCCAAGCCCCGCGGCGGAAGTTAAACGCTTGTCATGCTCCGCGAAAGCGGAGCATCCAGTACTCACTGCATAGCACTCTTGCTCAGTCCGCCCGCCGCGAAGTTTGCGATCACTGGATCGTCCGCATGCGCGGACGATGACAAGCCGTGGGGTCGAAACTTCCGCCCGTGGCCTAGAGCAGATTCCGATCATATTTCACCATCGTCATGCGCGGGCTTGTCCCGCGCATCCACGTCTTCCGTGCGTGCTGCAAGGCGTGGATGGCCGGGACAAGCCCGGCCATGACCAACCTCCGATTCGATGCCACCGGAACTTGCTCTAGTACGGCAGCCCGACATAATTCTCCGCTAACGCGGTCGCCGCGGCTTCCGAGCGGAATAGATAATCGAGCTCGGCAAGCTGCAGTTTCGCATCGAACGGATTGTCCGACAACTTGTGCAACGTCATAATCATCAACCAGGAGAAGCGCTCCGCCTTCCACGCTCACCCAAGCGCTCGGTCGGTCGTTCGCCGAATAGACGCTCGGTGCGGCGACTGCGTCGCGGCCGTCCATCAAATTCTTGGTGATTTCGGTCTGGCCGTAGACCATCACGCTCTTGCCGGTCAAATCCTTGAACGACAGACGGTGGCGCACGCCGTCGACGCAGATCTGCACGCCGTCGCGCACGAGGCCTTCCGCGTGCATGCGGGCGCCAACGCCGGCCTCGTCGAGCAGATCCATCGTCACCTGCTCGATGACGCCGGCACGGATGCGGGACAACACGTGCTCGGCGGTCTGCCGCTCCAGGACGATGTTGTCGATGCCGTTTTTGTGCAGGAGCTGGCCGAGCAGCAGTCCCGCCGGACCAGCGCCGATGATGGCGACTTGGGTGCGCATGGATCGACTATAGCTGCTCCATCCGGGCCACGAGAGAAAGAAAAGGAAGCGGACCGTCGGACAACGTTCTCACTTGCATCACGCCTGCATAGATTCGACGGGGCAAGCCCGCGCATGACGAGGGCAAGAGCAGTTCGATTCGAGCCGAATCCGCAGTACGATCGCGGCATGCCGATACTGTTGCAGTGGAGCGAGAGGACGGGTTGCGGAGCGACGATCAAGCTCGACAACGGCGACGTCGTCTATGTCTCGATTGCGGCCGCCAGAGTCTCGGTCCGGCAGTGGGATTTGAGCGGATTGTTCTCCGCGGTGACGAGCCGATTTTTCGGTCCGAAACTCTTCCGCCAAAGCAACGCCGCCAAGAATGAGCGGACGGCAAAGGCGTTGAGATTCATGTTTCCGCAGCGGACGCCGGCGCTGCCGCGATTCAACGATCCGCTGTTGGCGGCGTTCGCCAACGCCGTTTGGCATTGCGGCTCGGCGGAGCAGGTGCGCGCGGTGCTGGGTGAGGCGGCGGCAAAATCGGCGGAACAGGCGTAGCCGCGGGTGGGCTGGGCGAAGCGAAGCCTAAGCGGCGAAGTTAAGCGTTGCGGGAATTTATCGCGTGGGCGCGGCGCTGCGCCCTTTGCCCGCCCTTGTTCACGGACGCGGCGGCGAAGCAAACAGCTCGCTCCCGGGTTTTGCTGCGCGCGACCGGGGCTACGCCCCCGCAATCCCCATCGCCTCCACAAACTCGCGGCGCACCTCGGGCGGCTGGCCGTAATGATGGCGGAATTCGCGCAGGCGCTGGCGTAAGAGCGGGTCCTTGTCGTAGTCGGCAAGCGGGATGCCTTCGGTGTTGAATTCGCGCGCCATGTTGGGAAGCTCTATGCAGGCGGCTTCGTTGGCGCTGCGGATGATGCCGCCGGGGTCGCGGCCCTCGGCGATGGCTTCGAGCTCCTTGAAGAAGCGGTTGCGCATCAGCGCGATGCCGATGTCGCTCGAGCGCAGATTTTCCTTGCTGCGGTCGGCGATGCGGCCCTGGCCGGCCCAGGCGACGATGTCCTGGTTGATGACGTGGCTGACGATGAAGCGGCCGTGTTCGTCCTTGAGTGGGCTTTTCCAGACCGGCACGCGCTCCTGCATATAGGGCTCGCGGCCCCTGGGCACGCGCATGAAGAACCATGCCACCGATAGCGTGTTCTCGTCGTCGACCGGCACGCGCCATTCGAAATGGCTGCCGAGATAAAAACCGTTCGGCCACAAAGCGACGCGGCCGACGGTCCAGTAGCGGTCCTGTTCGCTCTGGCCGACCCGCACGCGCTTATAGACGAAGCCGTGCTCGAATTCCTCGAATTTCAGTTTCAAATGCTTCGGCGCGACGTTGGCATCGGCGCCGCGCATCCGCGCGCCCCAATTGTCGTGCATCCATTCGAAGTGCACCGGATCGATCGAGTTCTCCTGGCACTGGAACCAGTTGCACGGCACGTCGGCGAGCACGATTTCGCGAAAGCCGTTTTTCCAGGTGAGCGGCTCCCACACCGGCAGTTCCGGCACCGGCTTCGGACCCATATAAGCAAACAACAAGCCGGCGCATTGCTTGACCGGATAGCCGGCGATTTCGCAGCCGGCCTTCGATGGCTTCGGATTGATGGTGTCTTCGTAGGGCTGTTCGACGCAGCGGCCGGTCTCGTCGATGAGCCAGCCATGATAGGAGCAGCGGATGCCGCCCTGTTCGACCCAGCCATAGGCCAGGTCGGCGCGGCGGTGGGGACAATGGCGGTCGATCAGACCGTAGCGGCCGGAGCGGTCGCGGTAGAGCACCAGATCCTCGCCAAGGAGCCGGATCGGCTTGATCGGATTGTCGAAAAGTTCGCTGGCGCCTCCCACCGGCTGCCAGTAGCGGCGCAAAAGCTCGCCCATCGGCGTGCCGGGGCCGACCTTGGTGAGCATGTCGTTGCGGGCTTGGGTAAGCAAAGGCGTTATCTCCCGATGGCGATGTGCAGGGTTTACCGATTATTTCACCTCCGGCCACTCTCCGGGAGAGGCAAAAACCGACAGTTGTGAAGCGAGGCGGCGGCCGCCGCCCGCGAGAAATTTCGAATAATTGGATGTCCATCCTTATCGCGCGGGCAAGGTTTGTGGTGTTTCGTGGCGCCATGCGCAGCGCCGACGATGGCAGCCCGGAAACCGTTGAATGGTTCGTGGAAGCGGACCACTCGGCGGCATTGCGGCGCGCCCGGGCGTTGGTGCGGTCCCGGCATGAGAGGCGGGCGAATTCGTATGGCGTCATCATTATCTCGACGCTGCTTTTCGTCCTGTTCGCGTCCGCGCTTACGGTCGGCGGGCACGCCGTCATCTCGCCGTTTGTGCGCGCGACGGTCGCCGCCCGCAATGCGAGGGACTCAGGCGAGGTTGTCTTCACCATGCCCGACGGGCTGTTTTGCCGCCACATGTCGTTCGACAACCTGACCGGAGAGGTCCGTGGCGGCGAGATCGCCCGTTGTGCACACCCCGTAGCCGGCAGCGGCGCGGCCAATTCCAGATTTCAGTGGGGCGGGCATTAGTTCGCTGGCGCGCTTGCGCGCCGCCGGGGCGGGATGGAGTTTGCCGACGGCTCGGCGATTGCCGCAGGCGCCTTCGCGTTGCCCTGTAATTACCGCAATCGCATGGCGGGTCGAGCGCGAAGATGGGGCTCGCCGGTGACGTTGCTGCGCGCCGATCAGGATCGACCCATCGACTTGGTGCGGCACTGACGCTACGCTCGCTTGAGCGCCACGAAGCAGAGAATCCTGGGAAGGCGACAGATGCGCAACATGCGTTTGGTTTGCTGGCTGGTGTTTCCGGCCGGCATCCTTCTTGGCGGCCTCGTCGCGGCCAATGCAGCGGTCAGTGACAACGCGCGTCAGGCCTGCACGCCGGATGCGATACGGCTGTGCTCGCAATTCATTCCGAACGCCGGAAAGGTCAAGACCTGCATGCTGCGAAAAAGGTCGCAGCTGAGCGCAGCCTGCCGGCTCGCCATGCGTGGCGGCTCGAAGGCACCCACGCGTCGCAGCCGGCGGGCGGTTCACAGGCGCCGCGTTTACCACCATCGTCCGGCTTACGTGGTTCGGGGGCACTACTTCCGCTACTGACAGTTTGACGCCGAATCCGCGTGACCGGTTCTCTGCTCATTGCCGTCCCCGATCGGGTCGGGGCTGAACTCCGGCGGGGACCCAGTATCGGGCAAGGCGCAACAAGCCCCCCGCTTTCGCGCGCTTTCGCGGGGACGAGCGGAGAGGAAACGATCAGCCGGCATGAGCATCAAGGGCTGCGCTGCCCTCTGCCGGGAGCAGGGGAGCGACTAAGACCGCCGGGTCGGCGGCGCAGTACTGCTAGCTCTCCAGCCTGGTCGGCACGTTCTTGTTCTCGCTTTCAAGCTTCATGCCGGCGGCGAGCGCCATGGTCTCGGCGAGCGCGGCGAAGTCCTTCTGCAGATATTCTTGCGGATTTTTCTGCAGCATCGCTGCGCCGAAATGGCTCTGCAGCACTTCGCGCGCGGCCGCCGTCACCGGCATCGGCACGTTCATTTCGCGGCCAAGTTCGAGGCCGAGGTCGAGATCCTTGCGCAGCAATTCCGGCGTGAACGTCGTGGTCCAGTCGAGGTTGACCAGAGCCGGCGATTTGTAGGTCGTGAACATCGAGCCCATCACGCCGTTATTGAGAAAGGCCAAGAAGGCGTGGCGCGGCACGCCCATCTTGTTGGTCAGAAGCGTGATCTCGATCAAATTCTCGATCACCACGCCGAGCATGACATTGTGCGCGATCTTGCAGATGCGCGACAGTTCGCCGTCGCCGACATAGGACACCCCGCGCGGCGCGAACACCTGGATCAGCGGCGTCACCGCCTTGCAGGCCGCCTCGGGACCGGAGACGACGGCGGACAGCTTGCCGGCCTTGATGACCTTGGCGTTGCCGCTCACCGGCGCGGCGACGAAATCGGCGCCAAGCTGTTTGAGCTTGTCGCGGATCGCAGCCGATTCCTCGACCGCAATGGTCGAGCAATCGACCACGATCGGCGGCATCCTGCCGCCCTGGGTGCACACGCCGTTCTTGCCGTACAGCACCTCCTGCACGCTGCCGCCGGTATCGAGGATCGAGAACAGCACGTCGAACGTCCTTGAGTTCGGAAACATGATCGACGATTTTGCCGCCGATCCGGACGAGCGGTTCGGCCTTGGCGCGCGTGCGGTTCCAAATCGCGACGTCGTGTCCCGCTTTGATGAGCCGCTCGGCCATCGGCAATCCCATGCGACCCATGCCGATCCAGCCGATCTTCTGCGTGTTCGTCGCCATGCCGATCTCCCTTGCTGAGGCACGATTCCTGGTACTTGGTGCTACTGGTCCTTGGCTCATCAGAACGCGGCAAGTCGGCAGACCCATCGGCACTTCCTCCCCTGAAAGGGGAGGAATGAGGGTGGTCCAGACCGGCTACATAGGTAACAGAATAGACCGGCGACATGGGTAACAGGTCAAGTGGTCGGCAGGGAGGGCCTCGCCGATGGTTTGGAGAGCGACCTGTGCGATGGAAGAGCGGCTGCGTTTTGTCATGGCGGCGGTGGAAAACGATGCTCCTTTTGCGGTTTTGTGCCGGCGCTTCGGGGTGAGCCCCAAGATCGGCTACAAATGGCTTGACCACCGGCGCGGCAACCGGCGTCAGCCGATGGCGCGGCTGATCCGCTCCAGCAAACTTGCCAAATCTGTTTCGATTTCGCTCGAACCGAGCTCAATCACCCGATAGCCCCGGGCGGTGAGCCAGCCCCGCTTGCCGGCGCGCGCGTCCGCCGCCGCGGCGCTTTCCTGCGCCGGCACAATTTCGACGACGAGCCGCAGCGGGAACGACACGAAGTCGCAAATGTGCTGGCCGACCGGAATCTGGCGCTTAAAGCCGCGTCCGGCGAAGCGCCGGTCGTTAGCCAGCGCCCGCCACAATGCCCGCTCGGCCTCGGTTGGATTGCGGCGCAGAAGCCGCGCCAGACCGCGGACCGGTGCGCGCTCTTTCGGCACGCGGCCGGCGCCGTGCTCGGCAAGAAGCGCGCGCAGGAGTTCGGCCTGCTCGCCATCGAGCACGCCGCCGCGCGCCGGTCCCTTGCGGCCGTCGGCGATCGCCATGATGACCCCGTGCAGGGTCTGAATGTCCTGGCGGGTCGGCTGCATCCGGGTAAAGATGTTGCGTAGGTTGATCTGCATGGTCTCGCGTTTGTCGGGCGGTCGAAAAAACTCTACCTTTTCCAGTTCGCGCTCGAGCGAGGCGAAGAAGGCAAAGAGCTGCTGTTTCGGCGCGGCCGCCGATTTTTGCGGCACGCCGAACGGCAGCTTGCCGGCGCTTTGCAGCTTGAACCATTCGTAGGCCACGATCACCACCGCCTGCGCCAGATTGAGTGAGGCGAAGGCCGGATTGACCGGCAAGGTCACGATGCGGTCGGCGAGCGCGACCTCGTCATTCTCAAGGCCGTTGCGCTCGCGGCCGAACACGACGGCGGCGGTCTCGCCTGTGGCGAGGCGCGCGGCCATTTCGGCCGCCGCCTCGGCCGCGCTGATCACCGGCTTTGCCTGGTCGTGCGCGCGCGCGGTCGTCGCCAACACGAAGCTGCAATCGGCGATTGCCGCTTCGAGGCTGCCGAACAGGGCAGCGCCATCGAGGATGCGGTCGGCGCCCGCCGCCATCATGCGCGCCTTCTCGTTCGGCCACGCTTGGCGCGGCTTGACGAGGCGCAGTCGCGACAGGCCGAAATTAGCCATCGCGCGCGCCGCCGCGCCGATATTTTCGCCCAGCTGCGGCTCGACCAGAACCATCACCGGCCCCGGTCCGGCGGCCCAACCCTTGCTGCTGTCAGTTCCTGCGCCCGGCATTGCTCCTCCGCGGACGGTATAACAATGGGCACGGAAAAAGACAGCGCGCTGCCCGCAATGTCGGCTTTGCCGGCTGCGTCGCGAGTGCTATAGCGACGCCCGCCGGTGCGGCGGGTCGCCCTGCCAACGCGCGCTGTTACCGCCGCTTTTTCTTCCCATCCGCACTAGACGGGTCGCAAACGAAGAGGTCTCCATTCACATGGCGAAAATCAAAGTGGCCAATCCGGTCGTCGAGATGGACGGCGACGAGATGACCCGGATCATCTGGCAGCTCATCAAGGACAAGCTCATTCACCCCTATCTCGATATCGAGCTGTTGTATTTCGATCTCGGCATCAAGAAACGCGACGAAACGCGCGACCAGATCACCATCGATGCCGCGGAAGCGACCAAAAGGGTCGGCGTCGCGGTCAAATGCGCCACCATCACGCCCGATGAGGCGCGGGTGAAGGAATTCAACCTGCACGAAATGTACCGCTCGCCGAACGGCACCATCCGCAACATTCTGGGCGGGGTGATCTTTCGCGAGCCGATCATCTGCAGAAACGTGCCGCGGCTCGTGCCCGGCTGGACCAAGCCGATCATCATCGGCCGCCACGCCTATGGCGATCAGTACCGCGCCACCGATTTCAAGGTCCCCGGCAAAGGCAAGCTTTACCTGACCTTCGTCGGCGACGACGGCACCAAGATCGAGCGCGAAGTGTTTCAATTCCCCGGCCCGGGGGTGGCAATGTCGATGTACAACCTCGACGCTTCGATCCGCGATTTCGCCCGCGCCTCGATGAACTACGCGCTCAACCGCGGCTATCCGCTTTATCTGTCGACCAAGAACACCATCGTGAAAGTCTATGACGGACGCTTCAAGGATATTTTCCAGGAGATTTTCGACGCCGAATTCAAGCAAAAGTTCGCCGAGAAAAACATCACCTACGAGCACCGGCTGATCGACGACATGGTGGCGGCGGCGCTGAAATGGTCGGGCGGCTACGTCTGGGCGTGCAAGAACTATGACGGCGACGTGCAGTCCGACACCGTGGCGCAGGGCTATGGCTCGCTCGGGCTGATGACGTCGGTTCTGACCACGCCCGACGGCAAGGTGGTCGAAGCCGAAGCCGCGCACGGCACGGTGACTCGGCACTATCGCGAATACCAGATGGGCCGCGAGACCTCGACCAATTCGATCGCCTCGATCTTCGCCTGGACGCGCGGGCTGGCGCACCGCGCCAAGCTCGACGGCAACGACGAACTGAAGAAATTCGCCGACACGCTGGAGCGAGTGACCGTCGGCACGGTGGAGGCGGGCTTCATGACCAAGGATTTGGCGCTCTTGATCGGCCCCGACCAGAAATGGCTCACCACCACCGGCTTTCTCGACAAGGTCGACGAGAATTTGGCGAAGGCGATGGCTCCGGCACCGCACTGAAGCGGCCCTGCGGGCGGCAGCCGCACAACATTTTACCGCGCCCGCTTCCGTCGCGGGTACTTGCGCGTTCATGAGCATGCGATCGCCAAGCGCGGGGGCAGAAGCCCTGGGCAATTGGCGCAAATCCGGCCCGACGACATTTTTGGCGGAGCCGGCTCATCGCAGCAATGAATTGCGCTCCAAGCGCGCCGTGTGGCAGCCGCCCTGGCCGACGCTGACCGAGGCTGACAATGGCGAGCGCGCCCTCCTGCCGCGGCAATGAAGCGCAATGGGAACGCAATGCCTGCGCGCAATGCCATGCGGGCAGTCGCCGCCTTTGCGCCGGCGCGCGAACCGACATCAATCGAGCATCGTCATCGAGGCGTCGTAGCCGCTGCCAAGATGTCACTCGCTGCGAATCACAGGCATCGGTGCATCGGCGTTTTTACGCGTTTGGCAGCAACGCCGCGGCGGCGATCGAAGCGGCGCTCAACAAAGTTGAACAAAGCCGGCCGGAGACGCCGAAAATGGTCGCTATCTGATTGAAGAAAAATTGTGAATTTGGCCCGCGCCACGCCAACCAAGGCGCGATAGCGGCAATTTTACGGCGCCAATCAACAGGATTTGAACTTTTATGCATTAAGTCCATGACCTCGCTACCTACCTGTAAGGAAACGGGACAGCGCATCTGTGAGGCGAGCGGACGCAAATGTCGGCGAAGGCAAGAATGGGCGGACATAAAGGCGAGCCGAATGGCAAAGCGCCGATGGTCCGCGGGCTTTTAGGCGTCAACTCACGTGGCCTTACGCAAACACGTCAATCGGCAGAGCAGGGACGACAGCAATGAGCAAATTGAATAATCAACTGAGCCGCAGCGCCATGGCCGCGCTCATGGCCGCAGCCGCCGCTTTGGCCGTTTCGGCGACTGCAGGCGCCGCAACGCCACGTTACGATGGACTCTGGAGCGTATCGATCATTACCGAAAAGGGCGACTGCGACCGTGGCTACCGCTATCCGATCCGCATTTCCAACGGCGTGCTCGCCAATGCCGGTGCGACGGGCTTCACCATCATCGGCCGGGTCGCGCCGACTGGCGCCATTACGGTGACGGTGAGCAACGGCAATTCGAGCGCCACCGGTTCGGGCCGGCTTGCCGGCAGTAGCGGCGCCGGATCCTGGCACGGCGGCTCCTGCTCCGGCACCTGGTCGGCGGAACGGCGCAATTCGTAGCAGTCGATAAATCTCCCGCCCCCTTTTCCCTCCCCCTCGTGGGGAGGGGTCAGGGGTGGGGTCGTGAGGTACTTGGCCGCGCACTCACTTCGCCTTCCGACCCCACCGCGCCCGCCGCCCCCACCCTAACCCTCCCCACAAGGGGGAGGGAATTTGGTGCGGGTTGCTCCTGCGCGGCGTCGGCTCATGCCTCGGCGGCGTCATCATCGCCGGCCCCCTCCTCGCCGGCCAAAATCCTTTCCGCAATCAGGCCGGCGTTCTGGCGGATCGCCGCTTCGATCTTTGCGGCGATATCCGGATTGGCCTTGAGAAACGCCTTGGCGTTCTCGCGGCCCTGGCCGATGCGCTGGCTGTCATAGGAGAACCAGGCGCCCGATTTTTCGACCACGCCGGCCTTCACGCCCAAGTCGATCAGTTCGCCGCTCTTGGACACGCCTTCGCCATACATGATGTCGAACTCGACCTGTTTGAACGGCGGCGCGAGCTTATTCTTGACCACTTTTACCCGCGTTTGATTGCCGACCACCTCGTCGCGCTCCTTGATCGCGCCGATCCTTCGGATGTCGAGCCGTACCGAGGCGTAGAATTTGAGCGCGTGCCCGCCGGTCGTGGTCTCCGGCGAGCCGTACATGACGCCGATCTTCATGCGGATCTGGTTGATGAAGATCACCATCGTGTTGGAGCGGTTGATCGAGGCGGTGAGCTTCCTCAGCGCCTGGCTCATCAGGCGCGCCTGCAGCCCGGGCTGACTGTCGCCCATCTCGCCTTCGAGTTCGGCGCGCGGCACGAGCGCCGCGACCGAATCGATGACCAGCACATCGACCGCGCCGGAGCGCACCAAGGTGTCGGCGATTTCCAGCGCCTGCTCGCCGGCGTCGGGCTGCGAGATCAGAAGCTCGTCGACATTGACTCCGAGTTTGCGCGCGTAGATCGGGTCGAGCGCGTGCTCGGCGTCGATGAAGGCGCAGATGCCGCCCTTCTTCTGCGCCTCGGCGAGGCAGTGCAGAGCGAGCGTGGTCTTGCCCGACGATTCCGGCCCGTAAATCTCGACCACCCGGCCGCGCGGTAGGCCGCCGACGCCAAGCGCGATGTCGAGCCCGAGCGAGCCGGTGGATACCACGTCGATGTCCATCGACTTATCGTTTTTGCCCAACCGCATGATCGAGCCCTTGCCGAAATTGCGCTCGATCTGCGAGAGCGCGGCATCAAGGGCCTTCGATTTGTCCATGGACGATCCTTCGACGAGACGAAGCGCTGCACTCATATCCGTGCTCCTTATGGCCGGGATTCGACAAGCCCACAACGGACCGGCCCCCCCGCTTTGGCAATGGCGATGGCAGGAGTGTACATGGTTTGTTCCGGGTTGGCAATATGTTCTTTTCGATACGATAGGTACTGGCCCCTTTCGATACCCGCTGGTCCCTTTTGAATTTCGAGGTGGCCCCTTTTGGCGATGAGTTAAGAACCTGTTAACCGCGCGCAACCGAGGCTCGAACAAACGATTCGGGGACAATTATGCAGAATACATCACACGCGGTGATGGCTCAGCGGATCGAGCCGAGCGACAGCCCGGACGATTTTCCCACCCCGCCGTGGGCAACGCGCGGCCTCATAGAGCATGTGCTGGACGACAAGTCAGCGCTCAAAAGGATGATCTGCTTGGAGCCAGCCTGCGGCGCTGGGCATATGGCAAAGCCTCTAAAAGAATACTTTGCGGAAGTGCGGTGCGCGGACGCTTACGACTATGGCTACGGGGATATTCGCGACTTCCTGACGTACCCCTACGAGACCAACGCCGTCGATTGGATGATCACAAACCCGCCGTTTCGGCTCGCGGAGGAGTTTGTCATTCGCGCTTTGCGCGTTGCCCGCCGAGGCGTAGCGATCTTAGCGCGAACGGTATTTCTCGAAAGCTCTGGTCGATATAATCGAATATTCCGCGAAATGCCGCCGACAAAATTTGCCCAATTCGTCGAGCGCGTTCCTATGGTCAGGGGACGCCTCGATGGCAAGGCAACAACCGCTACCGGTTATGCGTGGCTGGTCTGGGAAAAACCCACAACTGGAATACCGCGCCTGATGTGGGTTCCGCCTTGCCGCAAAAAGCTGGAACGCACATCAGATTATCCAGCGTAATCTATCTCTCATTTTGATCGTACTCTTTAGCTGCGGCCAAGAGGATCGATTTTATATTGCCTTGAATGCCGTCTTGATCCAATTGCCGCAAAGCCAATTTGATGTCTTCCCTTAGTCGTTTACCTTTGATTCCGGGCGCCCCTTTGGGCGGCAACTGGGCTGCGGTTGCCGCGGCAACGGTCCCGAATTTGCTGCCGTCTTTTACCTCGGCGATCCGACCCTGATTAACTCCGAACCAGGCCGCGATGTCGTGGTCGCGGTCGCCCCTCGCCACCATGCCCATGATCACCGGCGCGTCCGCCCGCTGTAGAACGTGCCCGCTCGCCTTGCTCCTACTACTCATGACTTACCTCCTTAATTGCTTAGACGCTAATAAGCACAAACCTTCTCAAAAGTCGAACCTAACATCGTTCACGACTTCGTGAGAAACAAAAGGTTTCATGAGAGAACATTTCTGCTTGACGTGATTACAAAGGTTTGCCATCGTATCGTTACCGGCCAATCGACGGCCTAAAGGGCAAGCCCATGACCAACCCAGCAAATGCATTCCAGCCCGCCATCGATGCGCTGGAAAAGGACTATGCAGACCTAGAACGCCAAGCGAACGGCCTCCTCCAGAGCATCAACCTACTGCGGGAAAAGGCCGGCCTCCCACCCCGTCCGGGCGCATGGAATCCGGCCGGCGTCGCTGGCGCTTCCCATGCAGCGGGCGGGCCGGCGCTGAAGCTCCATTCGGATAGCTTTACCGGCAAAAAGCTGGGGTCCGCCGTCCGCGAGTTTCTGGAAATGCGCAAGCAAAGCGGCGGGGACGCCCCAGCTACCTCCCGCGAAATTTTCGACGCCCTCAAAGAGGGCGGCTTTGTCTCCGGCGCTAAGGACGATGCGACCGCTCTGGTCGTGTTGCGTACCATGTTGCGCAAGAACACCGTGACGTTTGCCAAGCTACAGAACGGCAAATACGGGCTTCGTGCTTGGTACCCAAATCTCAAAGCAACCAAAGAATCGGTCGCGGATGAAGCAGCCGACGAAACGGAAGACGAAGACATTATCACTGTTGACGCAAAAGGAGCGGCAACCGCCAAAAAGGGAGCCGCCTAGGAGGGGCCGGGACCCTGCGCAAACAGGGTCCCGGAGAACGTGAAGGAATGCGGGGTTCGTCTAGTGGTTAGGACACGGCGGTTACATCGCCGCAACCTGAGTTCGATCCTCAGACCCCGCTCCACCTTCAACTTAGTGGGTCCGTCACTGCGCAAACAGCGGCGGACCCGGATCACAACCCAGGGGGTAAGCCCTAGGTCATGACCGCAAAGCGCAATATAGCGGATTCCCCGCGATATTTCCAGCGTTCAGGCCAGGCTCTCCCGCAACGTGACGGGGTAAGCCGCCATGAACGTTCTGGACAAAGCTAAGCAAATCGAAATTATCGCCGCCCTCTGCGAAGGCGTCGGCCAGCGCGCCGTCAGCCGCTTAACCGAAACCGACCGCAAGACGGTTGCCCGTCTGGCGCTCGCTATTGGCCGTGGTTGCGCCGAGCTGCACGACCGCATGATGGTCGGGCTGCATGTTCATCGGATCGAATGTGATGAGCTGTGGGCCTATGTCGGCCACAAGCGCAATCCGCAGAAAAGCAAGCCGCGCAAATCGCCCGTATTTGGCGACCAGTACACCTACGTTGCCTTAGCGGCCTCTACGCGGGCCATCATCGGCTATCGCACCGGCAAGCGCACCACGGACACTACGGATGATTTCATTCAGGACTTGCGCCAACGCGTGATCGGCGTGCCAGAGATTTCGACGGACGGCCTGCACTTCTACAAGAACGCGATCCGCGACGCCTTCGGCAAGCGCGCCACGCACGGCGTTATCAATAAGACCTACAGCGTAACCCACCTGAATGTAACCGAAGCATCGCGCCGCTACTCACCGGCTGCCGTAGTAGCCGTAGAGCGGCAAGCCGTAATGGGCGAGCCCGAGCACATTTCGACCAGCTACGTTGAACGGTCGAATTTAACGTTGCGCATGCAGTCAAAGCGGTTTGCCCGACTGAGCAATGGCTTCTCGAAAAAGATCGATTGCCACTTGGCAGCGGTCGGCCTGTACGTGGCGTTCTACAATCTGTGCCGCACGCATGAAGCCCTGCGGATGACACCAGCGATGGCACTCGGCATTGCTGATCGGGTATGGTCGATTGCGGACCTGATCGAGGCGGCACTTAAGGCCATTCCGCCTGTGCCGACCCCGACTCCGACGCAGCGTCGCCGCTCGTTCCGGGTAATCCAGGGGGACCTGTTCGACTGATACGGGCGGGCTCGGCCGCCGCCCGCGCTTGTGCCAACATAGCAAGTTTTGCCCATTTTTAGCGTACTTTCGACACATGAAACTTTCGCAACCCAGGTCCGTTAACCATTGCCTAACGGGTGAAGGGGCCATATGCTTGGGTGCATCGCACCCTTGGAGCACGATAATGGCCACCGCGCCCGCGACGACATCGCACGACGGCGAGAACTTACGCGTCATCGTCTATCGCGACGGCGATCACTATGTTGCGCAAGGTCTCGAACTCGACATCGCCACTCAGGCTGGAGATATTTCGTCCCTTCTGACGCGCTTTGATCTTACCATTGAAGCGGAGTGCGCGATGAGCCGTGAGCGTGGAGGCGAGCCGTTCGCCGGCATCGGCCCCGCTCCAAACTTTTTCCATGGTCTGTGGGAAAAGCGTTCCGTTTCTCTCCAGCACCTGCAGGTGAAGATCGGACACCATTTCCAGAACGTGGAAGTGGCGCTCGCGGCATGACCAATGTCCGCACCGTTCGGTGGGCATCCCAAGCTTCGTGACTTTGTAGAGTGGGCGACGCGACACGGCGGCTGCACGGCGCAGGTAAAAATGCGCACGCATTCTCAAACCGGGCAACCGTACGAAAGTCTTGAAATCACCGCGACGGAAACCGGCGCACAAGTTGCAGTAGTTGATCCTGATCCGGACGAATATTTAGAGCCGTCCAAGGTGGCGTACCTCCACCGTCGACTTGGCCTAAAGTCCCCATTCCCGGGGACGCCAGAGCCACCCAAGCCAGACGATACCGAGTACGTCGAGGCCGGCGACTAATTCATTCACATGGTCCCTTTTCAGATCCTCCCTTGGTCCCTTTTGGGGCAATAGGGGCCAGTACCGATACGATACGATATATATTGCGAATGGGAGGCCTACTAGGCCTTGACGGCTAACGGGACCCAAACATGGGCAGGTTACTCGAAGAATTGGGCAGGCTACTCGACGAAGTCATTGCCAGCTTGTTTGCCAACTGGGTTGGCGAGCTTATTGGCGCGAGCGGGGTTGGAGTGGTGCTGGCGATCGCCGCACTCTCCATTTCCGCAAAAGCCCGTACCTGGCGCCGTTCGTGTTGGGCGCGATCCCGGCTATCATCATTTTTCTTGGGGAGAGAATAGGAAGTGCGGCTTGGCAGGCACTCGATAAGCCAAGCCTTGCTCTGGAGATCGGAAACGCCGACGAAAGTATCTGGGGCAACACCAAATGGCAGAAATTCGATGTCGTTAACAATACCTCTTCAGAAAAGGAATGCCGAGCCTATTTGCTCGCCGCCACGAAACGCGGGGTAAGCGGCTCAGTTGTTTAAGATGAGCGGATGTGGCTTTACGCGTCTAATGACGGTGACAGTGGTTCCGATAGGCCGGACCGGATCGGAGGGTTAGGCGGCGGACGTCGATTTGATCTCGTAAACGCCTCGGCTGGCACCGATGATTTATCTGTTTCATCAACGGAGTTCGTCGTGCATCGTCGGCGTAATGAACTGCCATTATTGGGGATTGGAACCTACTCCTTCACCGTGGGCATAAGTTGCACTGGATTCAGCCCTGACCCGCTTTGGGAAATCGCGTTGCGATACGAAGGCGGAAACCACATCGTTATCATAGGGTCGAAGCCGCATGCCGGCGTGGTAAAACACGATCTCAGCCAGTAAGCGGTTAGCAAGCGTAGCGTGGGCAAAGGCGCGCAAGCGCCGTGCCCACGTCTATTTGCCTCGCGGGATCCGCGTGGGCTTCGCTGCGCTCAGCCCACCCTACAAAGGTCACCGCCGTTGCCGCATTCACCGTCACCGCAATCGCGCCGCCTCCCGCGATTCCAAACGGCGAAGTGTCCGGCTTCACAGCGTTTCAAGCTCCGTCGGTTTCGTTTGCGCGTGCCGGAGCGCGCGCCGTTGCTCGGCAATCCGCCGCTCGATGAAATCACGCTCGAGGTCGGTGAGCGTCGTTCGCAACATCCGCTCATAGCGCTCGATGTTCTGATAGCAAATAAATGGCGACAACGCGGCGTTATCGTCCATATCGGCCTCCCTGTGACAGCCTTCGATTATGTTGTCGGTATGTGTCGAACCTGTGTCTGCCGCTGCCGGGCATGATTGGAACTTCGCGCGCAATCTTGGGCAGCGGTAAAGCGACGTGCCGACGGGCAATACGCGCCAATCACGCCTTCGTCATCGTGCGAGCGAGCAGCGAGGGTGCATGATGGCGGCAGCGGCGTCGCTCCGGTTCAACAAGGTGGCGGTGGCGGCTTCGCTCATGTCGGCGGCGATGGTGGAGGTGGACCATGATGAGGCGGGAAAAATTCGCGATCGCGAACATCTACGTGCCAGTCAAGCGCCGCGCCACGCTCAAACCGCAGACCGTCCAGGAAATCGCACAAAGTATTCTTGAAACCGGGCAGCAGAGCCCGATCCTGGTTCGCCGCGATGGTGATCGCTTCGTGCTGGTGCACGGTTTGCATCGCCTCGAAGCGTGCAAGGCCTTGGGCGAACAGACGATCGACGGCTACCTCGTCCAGGCCCCCAAGCATTGAACCTCGAAGCAAAGCGAGGCCGACGCGTCGGAGCAGAAATCGCACAGCCGCTTTTATGGGTCCCCGCGTTTGCGCATAAGCGCTGAAATGGGCTCGTTTCCCGGGCGCAGCGCAGCACGCAGCGAAGCGCAGTGGTGCGATGCAGACCCGGGATCGTCATAGGCCCCGAGTTTGCGACGATCCCGGACCAGCGGTGCACCGCTTCGCGCTGCACCGCATCCGGGAAACGGGCGCAACTTAGCACCTATGCGCTTTCGCGGAGACGACGAAGAAACGAAGCGACCGGCCGAATTTCGTATCAGATGGCAGTTCGTAACAGGCCAAACGCGAGGGTCGAGAGAGCGGTTATTTGTCGCGCCGGGTTTTGCCGCGCCGCAAGCAGAAGCATTAAGTATTGGGCTGATGGCGCCAATGCAGGCACGAGTCGCGCGCAAAGCAGCCCCGGGCCGCGGCCCCGCCCCCGGCTACGAATCATCGCAGCCCGGCGTCCAAAAGAATAGCTCGCGGCCGTCAGCGCGCAAAATTCGCAAGCCATCAGGTTTCTGCGCCAGGTCCAAAGTCTCGAAAAGCGACTTGGCTTTGACCTTCGCGCCCTCCAGGTCGGACGCGATGTGGGCGACCCGGTCGAGCGTCGCACGCGCGTTATCGCTGGCGCGGATGCGGAAGAATTCGATGGCAAATATCATCACGCCCTCCGTTCTAACCCAGCACCTCGTGCGGCAGGCCATGCGCCGGGCCGCGGCGAGGGTGCCGCGGAGGAGTTGGCCCTCGGCCGGCCCGATTTCGGCGATGCCGGTGAAGAGGAGCAGCCTGCACTTGGCACGGCGTTCGATGTCGCGCCAGAGCGCATAGGCGCGATCTAGCAGCGGGACGTAGGAGGGGTTCTCGAAATGCGTCCGTCGAATGATCCGGGTTGCGCCGTGCGAGGAGCCGCGATCGTGCCCGAGTTCGAATTGCCCGATGCCGATCGCAGGCACGCCGCGCTGCGCCAATTGGCAGAGCGCGGCGCTGCCGGTTGCGCCAAGACCGATGACGACGATGGGCGGTCCGGCCATGCGACGGGCTCTGGTCCATAGACGAACGCAGAAATATATCCGATGCAGAAAGCGTGGTAGAATGTATGCAATGAATTTCGCGCAAGAGGGCAGCGGCGCTGACAGGCGAGGTGACGACGAGCGATGAACTGGATTTCCAACGTAGTGCGGCCGAAAATCCGCAACATCCTCAAACGCGAGGTGCCGGAGAATCTGTGGATCAAGTGTCCTGAGACCGGTCAGCTTGTGTTCTATAAGGATGTCGAGGCCAACCAGTTCGTCATCCCGGTTTCCAATTATCACATGCGCATGAGCGCCGCTGCGCGCCTGAAATCGATGTTCGACAACGAGACCTGGTTCGACATCGCAGTGCCGGCCGTGCCGGTCGATCCGCTCAAATTCCGCGACGAGCGGCGCTATGTCGATCGGCTCAAGGACGCGCGCAGCAAGACCGGGCTCAACGATGCGGTCAAGCTCGGCTATGGTAGGCTCGACGGGCTTGGCGCCGTCATCGCCGTGCAGGATTTCGAGTTCATGGGCGGCTCGCTCGGCATGGCGGCGGGCGAGGCGGTGATCAAGGGCCTCGATACAGCGGTGGAAAAGGCCTGCCCGTTCGTGCTGTTCGCGGCCTCCGGCGGCGCACGCATGCAGGAGGGCATCCTGTCGCTGATGCAGATGCCGCGCACGACCATCGCCGTGCAGCGGTTGCGCGAGGCGCACAAGCCCTACATCGTGGTGCTGACCAATCCGACGACGGGCGGCGTCACCGCCTCCTATGCGATGCTCGGCGACGTGCATATCGCCGAGCCGGGCGCCCTGATCGGCTTCGCGGGTCCCCGCGTCATCGAGCAGACCATTCGTGAAAAGCTCCCGGAGGGCTTTCAGAGAGCCGAATATCTGCGCGATCACGGCATGGTCGACATGGTCGTGCATCGCCACGACCTGCGCGCGACCATCGCCCTTCTGTGCCGGCTGTTGACCAAGGCGCCGCCCGCACCCCGCGCGTCGGTCGTTCCGACCCTCTCCCTACCCTCCCCCGCAGGCGGGGGAGGGACAGGGAGAGGGATCAGCATGCCGAATTCGGCGTGAGCACTCCGCATTCCGAGCGACGCGCGCGCGCGGCCGCTTCGCCGCCGCCGGGAGACTTGACGCCGGTCGTCGAGCGGCTGCTGGCGCTGCATCCCAAGCGCATCGATCTTTCGCTTCATCGCATCGAGCGCCTGCTCGCCGCGCTCGATCATCCGGAGCGCCGGCTGCCGCCGGTAATCCATGTTGCCGGCACCAACGGCAAAGGTTCGACCTTGGCATTTGCCCGCGCGATTCTGGAGGCGGCGGGCAAACAGGTGCACGTCTATACGTCACCCAATCTGGTGCGGCTCAACGAACGGTTTCGCATCGGTAAGCCCGGCGGTGGTAAATTTGCCGACGATTCCGAGCTTGCCGAGGCCTTGGCCGAATGCGAGGCCAAGAACGCTGGCGCGCCGATAACGGTGTTCGAAGTCGAGACGGCGGCAGCGTTTGTCTTGTTCTCGCGGCATCCGGCCGATGTTGTTCTGCTCGAAGTCGGTCTCGGCGGCCGCCTTGACGCCACCAACGTCATCGAGCGACCGCTGGCCAGCATCATCACCCGCGTGTCGCTCGACCATGCGGAATTCCTCGGCGACAGCATCGAACAGGTCGCGGCCGAAAAGGCCGGCATCCTGAAAACGGCGGTGCCTGCGGTCATTTCGGATCAGTCGCGCGCAGCTTTTGACGTCATCGAACGCCGGGCAGCGCGCGTGCGGGCGCCGCTTTTGATCGCCGGCGAGGATTGGACCGTGACCGAGGAGCGCGGCCGTCTGGTCTATCAGGACGAGGACGGTCTGCTCGATCTGCCGCGGCCGAAGCTTTACGGCCGGCATCAATTCGAAAATGCCGGCGCCGCGATCACCGCGTTGCGGGCAAGCGGACTCAAACTGCCGGCGGCCGCGTTCGAACAAGGCATGGTCCGCGTCGATTGGCCGGCGCGCATGCAGCGCCTTTCTCAGGGCCGGCTTACGGCATTGATTGCGCCCGACAGCGAGCTGTGGCTCGACGGCGGCCACAATGCCGATGGTGGACGCGCCATTGCCGCGGCGCTCGCCGATCTCGAGGAACGCGTGTCGCGGCCGCTGGTGCTTATTGTCGGCATGCTGTCGACCAAAGATTGCGCCGGCTTTCTGCAGAATTTCTCCGGGCTGGCGCGCCGCGTCATCGCGGTGCCGATCCACCATGACAAGGCCGTGCCGGCTGTGGCTTTGGCCGAGATCGCGCGCAATGTCGCCATCCCGGCGCTGTCGCGCGACGATCTCGAAAGCGCGCTGATGCTCGTCGGCAAGCTCGATCTCGAACCGGCGCCGCGCATTCTGATCACCGGCTCGCTCTATCTCGCCGGCGAAGTTTTGGCCGCCAACGGCACGCCGCCGCAATGAACAGCAGATCGTAGCCCGGGTTAAGCGTAGCGAAATACAGCAGCGCGAACGTGCGGCTAATGCAGTTGTAGGGGCGCCCGGCATCCGCTACCTTCCCCGGAAATTTTGGCTGCCTGCGGCCAAACCGCAGTGACCCCCGGGTAACGAATGGCGAAAGAAGAACTTTTGGAATTTCCCGGTGTCGTCACGGAACTACTTCCGAACGCCACCTTCCGCGTCAAACTCGAAAACGACCATGAGATCATCGCCCATACCGCGGGCCGCATGCGCAAAAACCGAATCCGCGTGCTCGCCGGCGACAAGGTGCTGGTGGAGATGACGCCTTACGATCTGGCAAAGGGCCGAATCACCTACCGGTTCAAATGATCGGCCGCCCAAAATTCGTGCTGGCCTCCGGCTCGCCGCGCCGGCTGGCGCTGGTCAACCAGGCGGGCATCGAGCCGGATGCGCTGCGCCCCGCCGACATCGACGAGACGCCGAAACGCGGCGAACTGCCGCGCGCCTGCGCCACCCGGCTCGCGCGCGCCAAGGCGGAAGCTGCGCTTGCCATGGTGCGCATCGACGACGAGCTCAAAGGCGCCTACATCCTTGCCGCCGACACCATCGTCGCGCTCGGCCGGCGCATTCTGCCGAAGGCGGAATTGCTCGACGAGGCGGCGCAATGCCTGCGCCTGTTGTCCGGCCGCAATCATCGCGTCCACAGCAGCATCTGCCTGGTGACGCCGAAGGGGTTGTTCCGCCAGCGCCATGTCGAAACCCGCGTGCGCTTCAAGCGGCTGTCCGACGAGGACATCGAGGCCTATCTCGCGTCGGGCGAATGGCGCGGCAAGGCCGGCGGCTATGCCGCGCAGGGCATCGCCGGCACCTTCCTGGTCAAGATCGTCGGCTCCTACTCCAACATCGTCGGGCTGCCGCTCTACGAGACCATGACGCTGCTCGGCGGCGAAGGCTATCCGGTCCATTTCGGCTGGATCAACGCGGTGTGATGCTGCGCTCTGGCGCCGCCGCGCCGCCGCCCCATATGCGATTCATGTCCGACGCTCAACCACAAAAGGCCTGCCCGATCTGCAGCAAACCGGCCGTCGAACGGTATCGGCCGTTCTGCTCGCGGCGCTGCGCCGATGTCGATCTGCACCGCTGGCTGTCCGGCGCCTATGCGGTGCCGGTGGCGGAGGAAGAGCAGGAGGATGAGCGTTCCGATCAAGCCGACGAACCGGAAAATTGAGGCCGTTTCGAAAAGGTTTCCCAGGCACGGCGCCGCGCGAAGCGCAGCGAAGTGTTGCGCCGCAGACCCGGGATCGTCAGGGACGCCGTGCTCGCGAAGGTTCCGGATCAGCAGTGCAGCACTGCCCTGCGATTCGTGTTGCACAGCATCCGGGACACAATGCTGCGCCCTATTGTGGACAGCGGGAAACCGACCCACTATAACCCCACCGCTCTCGCCGCCCCGTTCGCCGGGATCATCGGCGAGCGCAGGCCCAGGTAGCTCAGTTGGTAGAGCACTGCACTGAAAATGCAGGTGTCGGTGGTTCAATTCCGCCCCTGGGCACCACTCCTCATCGCGGCGTGATATTGGAAAAGAACAACGGATCGATCATCGCGCCGCCGCGGCGATGACGGCGTTTTAATCCCTCCGCGTTGCAAAAGGCATCGCGGGGAATCGGAGACGATCAAACAGCGAGCCGCGCGGAAAAAGCTGCGGATTCCCGTTCGACCTGCTCGATCTCTGCGGCCGATTTGCCGAGAAATTTATGGCTTTCCGCCAGCAGGCCGAGGGCGTCACGTATCGCCCATGCATAATCGCACTCACGCGCAATCTGCAGGGTGTCATCGCAGCGATCGCGAGTTCGTTCCGCCGCCTCGTTCGCGTCGATTTCTGAAAGCGTGCCGCTGCGCGCACGATCCATCTGCAGGCGTCCCGTTAGCAACAAGGCATCGGCGTGATCGAGCTGCATCTGGCGCGCCGACGCCAGGATCAATGCTTCGTCAATCATTGCAGCGGCGGCGTCCCAATTGTTCCTTCGCCGCTCCAACTGGCTGCGGGCCAGCAGAATGCGGGGAATCTGCGAAATCGTATGTCCGCCGCGGAAAACGTCTTCCGCCGCCCTGAGTTGATTATCAGCCTCTCGGAACCGCGCGTCGCTCAGTTCGGTCTGGCCGTTGCGGACCGCCGTCTCACCGTCTCGCGCGGCGATCTCGCCGAGCACGCTCCAACATTCGGCAATTTCCTCCCACCAGCCATTGCCCTTGCACAGCTCCAGATTGGCCTCGGTCAGTTGCCGGGCCTCTTCGGTGCGATGCAGGCGCAAAAGCAGATCCGCGTATCGAATCCCGCGATGCTGGAAAAGTTCCTTGCGATTGATCCACCGCTCGAGCTCCGTTGCCTTTTCGAACTCGCGCAATGCCTCGCTGATCTTGCCCCGCTTGCCGAGGACGGTGCCAAGATAGGTGCGGGCGCCCTTTTCCTGCTCCGTCCCTGCCTGCTCGGCGGCTTCGACGGCCTTCCTTGCCTGACTCTCCGCGTTCGAAAGGTTGCCGAGAATGATCAACAGCCCGGTCCAATTTTGCAGCGCAATGCTGAGTTCTCGGCTGTCCCTGCCGTCGGAATATATCGCCGTGCATTGCCTGAGATAGGTCGAACCAAATTCGAATTCGCCGGCTTCGCGAGCATAGACTCCTACCAACTTGAGGTAATTGGCCGCGCCCATCGTGGTGAGGGTTTCTTCGCATTGGCTGCGCCGGTCGTCCCGGACGAATCCGAGCGCGCAGTGCATTCCCTCGCTGGGACATGCGAGTTGGCGAAATACGTTGCCGTTATCGAGGCGCGCTCGAAACAGATCGTCGGCGGTGCGAAAGTCGCCGGCATCCAGCAGCAGCTCAATGGCGCCGACGATCGGCTCCAGATCCTTAAGCTCTCGCGGCCGGTCGAGCGACGGTCGCGCCGTCAACAGACCTGATTCCGGGGGCTCGCGGCCGCGCCGGCTCTGCTGAAACTCATTTTCCAGGAAGCTCGCCGCGCGTTGGGCGAAGGGCGGCGCCCAGCCCAGCAGTCTTTTCCGGAAATGGTCGCGCAGGATCGGGTGGCAGGACCACGCTTCCAGCCCCGGTTCGCCGACCAACAAGTGCTGCCGCTCCATCGCTTCAAGAGTTCGGCGCAAATCGTCTTCCGTGCTGTGCTCCAGAGCGTCCAGGATGGTCTGAAAATGAGTGTCTATGCCAAAGGTCGTCGTCGCCGCAGCGGCCGGCAAAGCGCGGGCGAGCGCAATGATGCTGCCCAGCTTGACCTGGGAACGGAAGAAGGAAACAATTCCCAGAAGCGCCTTTTGGATCGGCTGCATTCCCTCGTCGTAAAATTCCAGAAGATGCTTCAGCTTGCGCTCCAGCGGCACCTCGTCGGAAAGCCCCGCGGTATCGAAGACCTGCTGGATCAGCCTGCTCGGATCGCGGTCGAAACGTTCCTCAAGCGTCAGCGCGAGCAAGCGCAGTCCCAGAGGATGACCGTTGAAGCGGCGGCTCGCCGCTTCACGGTCCGAGTGCGTACCCTCGACCCCGCACGCCGCCAGCAGATCCGCTCCTTCCGGGGCGGTGAGATGATCGAGATCGAGGGCGCGCAAGCCGCGGCCGAGATAGGGCGTGAGGTCGGAGAACGGGAAGCGGCTGGTCAGCAGGACGAGGCTGGTATCGCGCCTGCTCCGGCACATGCCGTCCAACAATTCGCGCAAATCCGCCTTCAGCAGCGCGCCGCTGCCGGTGGCCGACGGCACGTCCTGCAACAATTCCAACCCGTCGATGACAAGCAGCATCGAGGTGCCGCGCAGCGCCTGCAGCGCCGCCGCGGCGTCGTCCTTTCTGCCGCTCGGACTTTTTGCTGAAAGCTGTTCTACGGCGAACCGGACGATTTCCGCAAACAAGGCCCTGACGTTGCGATCGGCATAGATGCTCCAAAACAATACTCCCGCAATGTTGCCGCGCAGATTGCTGGTGTGCTTGAGCCAGTGGGCGACCAGCGAGGTCTTGCCAAGACCCCCCATGCCGGTAACGGCAATGATGCGCACGTCCGGATCAGCGGACCAGCGATCGAGACGTTCCAAATCGTCAGAGCGCCCGGTGAAGTACTCATCCTCCGTCGTCTCATGGACCCAGCGTTGCCGGATCGTCCTCGACGGCGTGCGGGCGTCTATCGGACTCGACATTCTTGACGCGGACAGGCTTATGAGCACGCCGAGCTCGCTGCTCAACTGCTCCAAGATCGATCTCAGGACGCCGTGATCGTCTGGCTCGGCCGAGATCGAAACGATCGGGTAGAAGATGATCTCGGCGCCATACTGCGCGCGGGCGGCCAGCCGCATTTCGTCGCTATACTGGTCATGCGACCTCAAGCCGAGGAGCGCGAAATGCTGCGGTGGAGAGGTGTGATCCCCGCCGAACAAGCCCTCATCGGCAATCCTCCTGATCCAGGTGTCGGTGAAACTGTAGCCAATGAAGATCAGGCGGCGATGACTCCAGATCGCCTCGAAAAACCGGCGAAACGTCCCGTCCCGGTATGCTCTCCTGTACTCGGCGGAGCCGAGTACGATCGTGTTGGAGCGCTCGTAATACCCGTGTGCGAATAACAGCGGGCACGGCTGTTCTTGAAAGATGTCGCCGTTTTGCCAGCGGTGAACCACATCACTGTCCTGCCAAGTCGCGAATCCGGTCGGTCGGCTATCCGGGCGCAGGCGAAGGCGTGCTTCGAGCAAACCTGAGTCGAAATTGGTCGTGATGTAGCCCTTGAAGGGCAGCTCGGATCAGAGTGCCATGGAGCGGGGTGAAGTAATTTCCATCCGGGCCGCTTTTAGGCTTGAAGATTTCGCGTAACACTTCGGCGAACGTGCCGGCATCGAATCTGCGCTTGATTCCATCCGCCACCACCTCGGGAGCGGTGCCGGACTGCCCGATCCAATAGTCGCGGTCGACATCGGAGGCACCGCGCAGGGCGGCCTGGGTGGCGAGCTCCCGGATCAATTCTCCCCACAGCGGATAAAGACCGGCGGACGCGCCGGCGCCGACGAACGCAATGGCCTCGCCGCTCTTGACGAGTTCGCGAACTCGACCGAACGCATATTCATTGCCGGGAATGGAACGCCAGTCGAGATTTGTCACGGCCCAGTCCGAGACGTGCTTTCCGCGCCGGGCCAAAGCGTAGACGATGATTGCTGGCCAGTCGAGATGAACCGCACTGCCACCGCTCGCGGCCGGGGGTCAATGGGTTGAGCAAGCCTCACCGCACCGGCGCCACCGCCTGCAGCATATAGAGAAACAGCGCCAAGCCGAGCAGCGCGATCACGGCGCCAAGCGCCAGATCCAGGCGCTCGCCGGGGCTCGGCTGCGTATCGTCGCTGTCCAGCGCCCTCGCGGTCGCGGCGAAGCGAAAGCCCGCCACCACGATCATGGCGACGCCCACGGCGATGAAGGCGAGTCCCGCGGCGTTGGCGAATTTTTGACCGTGCGGCGCGATTTGCTTGATCGCGATCTGCGGCGCGGCGACTTGGAGGAATAGATCGAATTTTTCGATAACGAAGCCGAAAGCCATGACCGCTATCGCAGTGCGTATCCAGGCCAGGAAGGTGCGCTCGTTGGCGGCGTGGTCGCTGTAGCGTTTGATCATGGCAATGTCCCGTAGTGCGGCGCCGCCGCGTTCGTGATTAACGCAACGTAAATGGATGTCGCTTAGGTACGCGACGGACGGGCGGCCCCCGAGCGCACGCATGAGGCGCGATGTCCGCAATTGTGACCGGTTTTACGACAATCAGCGATTGGCGGCCAGTCGCCGCAATCGGGCTCGCCTGCTTTCTGGCCGGCTTGGCGGCTGCCGTGCTGCTGCGGCGTTTGATTCGGCGGCTGAGCGGTCGCAATATCCCGGGCCGCCTCATCAATCTCGCACTCAACAACATGACACAGGGCGTGGTGATGTTCGACGCCGCCGGGCGTCTCGTGGTCTGCAATACCCGCTACCGCGAGATCTACGGGTTGTCGCCGGACATCATCAAACCCGGTGCCACGCTCGAGGACGTCGTCCGCCATCGCTTCAAGACTGGCAGCCTGCGCCGTGATCCGGAGCAGTACTGCGCCGAACTTTTGGAACTCTTCAAAACCGGCAAGACCCAGAGCTTCGTCGCCGAACTCGACGACGGCCGCTCCATCGCCGTCGTCAATCGTCCCATTCCCGGCGGCTTCTACTGGATCGGCACGCATCACGACATCACCGAGCGCCGCAACGCGGAGCGAACAAGCGCCCAGCTTGGCGAGCAGGCGGCGCGCCGAGCCGTGATCGATGAGGCGATCGGCTGGTTTGGCCACAGCGTCGAGGGCGTGTTGAACGCGGTGGCCGAAGCCGTCGCGGCCATGAAGTCGACCGCCGCGACGCTGTCGGCGATGTCGAATGAATCCACCGCGCACACTGCCGGCGCGGTGCAGACTTCGAACGAGGCCTATAATCGCGTCGATATCGCCTCGACGGCGGCGGAGGAATTGTCGCGATCGATCGCCGAAATCAATCACCAGCTTCTGCGCGCCAGCGAAGTCGTGCGCGCCGCTGCCGCCGAAGCGCAGGCGACCAACGAAGAGATCGCAGGCCTGGCGCAGGCGGCGCAGAAAATCGACGACGTGGTTAAGCTGATCCAGAGCGTCGCCGGGCAGACCAACCTGCTGGCGCTCAACGCCACGATCGAAGCCGCGCGCGCCGGCGCCGCCGGCAAGGGCTTTGCGGTGGTGGCGTCCGAAGTCAAAGCGCTGGCGGTGCAGACGGCCAAGGCGACCGAGGTGATCGCCGCCCAGATTGCGGCGGTGCAAGCCTCGACGCAGAGCGCGGTGCACGCCATCGCCAGCGTTACCGGCCGGGTGCGGGAAATCCAGCAATTCACCGCCGCGGTTGCGGCGGCGGTCGAGCAGCAGCATTCGGCGACCAGCGAGATTTCCAACAACGTCGCGGCGGCGGCCTCGGGCACCAAGTCGGCGGTCTCGCAGGCTGCAGCGCGTCTCCAGCGGAATCGCCGACATGCGCAAATCGGCGGACACCGTGCTGGCCGCGTCGGCGGCCATCGAAAAGGCCGCAGCCAGCCTGCGCGGCAGCGTCGACGGTTTTTTGCGCAAGGTCGCGATTTAGGCACCCCGCGCGGGACGGAGCGGGGTGGAGGCTTACATCGATTCGCTTGCGAATGTGGCGTGCTCGACCGCGTGCGGCGGCAGCACCAGCCGTTCGATCAGGCCGATCAGCGCAAACAGCACGACGCCGAGCACGGTGAGCGCGACAATGCCGGCGAACAGCAGCGCCGTGTCCATGTTGCCGTTGGCGATCAGCAAGAGATAGCCGAGCCCGCCCTGGCCGCCGACGAATTCGCCGACCACTGCGCCAACGACGGCAAAGGTGATGGAAATCTTCAAGCCGGCGAAGATCGACGGCATCGCGTTCGGCAACTGGATCTTGAAGAAAGTCGCAACCGGACCAAGCCCCATCGATTGCGCCAGATAAATCTTCTCGCGCTCCAGTGCAGCCAGTCCCATTGCCGTGTTGATGACCACGGGGAAGAACGCGATCAGGAAGGCGATCAGTACCTTCGGCAGCAGGCCGAAGCCGAACCAGACCAAAAACAGCGGTGCCACCGCGACTTTCGGCACCGCCTGCGAGGACACCAAGAGCGGATAGATCGAACGGGCGAACGGCTTCCACAGATAGATGGCGAGCGCCAGCGGCACGCCGATTGCGACGCTGAGCGCAAAGCCGAGCAAAACCTCAACGGTGGTGGCAAAGCTTTGCGTGATCAGAACGCCGGAGTTCTTGTCCATTGCCTGAACGATCTCGCTCGGCGCCGGCAACAGATAGGCCGGGATGGCGAACAGCCGTGCCGCCAACTCCCAAATCACCAGCAAGGCCAGCATCATGCCGATCGGGTAGGCGAGCCCGGCGATGCGGTCGCGGCGGGCGCGCTCGCGGCGGCGCTGCCGGACACCGGCCTCGAGCGAGCCTTGAGCCGCTGCAACGCGCGCACTCACGAACGCGGGCGAGATCTTGGTGTCGGTCATCGTCGGAGTCTCCGTCGGAGCGCGCTCAGTGCTCGCGCAACACGCCGCGCGCCAGGAACAGTTCCAGTATCTGCCGGCTGTACTCGGCGAATTGCGGCGTCTCGCGCATCGCCAAGGTACGGGGCCGCGGCAGGTCGATGTCGATGATGCGATCGATGCAGCCGGGCCGCGGCGTCATGACGATGACGCGATCGGACAAAAATACCGCCTCGGCGATCGAGTGGGTGATGAACAAAACCGTCATTCGCCGCTCGGTCACCAGCGCCTGCAGGTCGAGAACGAGCTGATCGCGCGTCAGCGCATCGAGCGCGCCAAACGGCTCGTCCATGAGCAGGTGATCGGGATTGTGGATCAGCGCCCGGCAGATCGACACCCGCTGCCGCATGCCGCCCGACAATTCGTGGGGGAAGCGATCCTCGAAGCCGCCAAGTCCGACCGTCCCGAGCAGCGTGCGAGCGCGGCCCTCCGCGTCCTTGCGGTCCATCTTGCGCGCTTCGGCCTGCAGCATGACGTTGCCGAGCGCCGAGCGCCAGTCGAGCAGCACCGGATTCTGAAACACGATGCCGATGTCGGTACGCGGCCGGTTGACGGCGTGATCGCCGACCCGCACCGCGCCGCTTGATGGCGGGATCAGGCCGGCGGCGATCATCAACAGCGTGCTCTTGCCGCAGCCGCTCGGCCCGACATGGGAAATGAATTCGCCGCGACGCTGTACGAAGGAAACGTCGTGCAACGCGCGCACTTCGCCGTCGCGCGTCGCATAAACCTTGGACAGATTCTCGATGCGCAGATAGGCTTCCGCCTCGTCGCTCGTTTTGGCTAAGCTCAACAGTCGTTTATGCCTCCTGCGGCGGCACGTATTGCGAGCCGGTTGGTACGAACTCGTCGGTGAAGATCTAACTCGTCGTCAATGGCGCGGTCACGCCGCCGTATTTCTTGAGCACCTCGATGGTGCCGGCCCAATCGTCCTCGGATCCCCAACCGAGCGGCTTGTCCTTGGTGTGGGGCGTTACCCACGTCTTCCACGACAGCTCCAATTCGCGCCGGGTGATCGCCGGAGTGATGGTTGGCAGGTATCTTTTGACGGCCTCGACCGCTTCATCCGGGTGCTGCCTTCCGTACAGGAATCCCTTGATGGTCGGCGGTACGAACGCCCGGATCATCTCGGGGTCGCTCTTGATCAGGTCGTCATGCGCGATGATGCCGTTCGAGACGACGGTGACGCCGTAATCGGCGTAATAGAAGATGCGGGTCTTCTTCTTGCTGCGGTATTCGATGGTGGGCACGTAACCCTGCGCGTAGCCGCCGATGGCGTCGACCTTGCCGTTGAGAAGCGCCGCGCCGACACCCGCCGGGTCGATATTGATGATTTGAAGCTTCGACATGTCGAGGCCAGCGCCCTTCACGAAGGCAGGAAACTGCTGGAATTGCGCGCTGCCCGCGGTGATCGCGATGGTTTTGCCTTCCAGGTCCTTGGGAGTCTTGATGTCCGAATCCTCAAACACGACGACGGCGGATGGATTACGCCGGTAGATGCTGCCGACGGTCTTGATCGACATGCCCTTGGAGATGGCGTTGCCGACAACATAGCCGTCGGCAAAACCGATTTGCGTCGCCTTGGCGCCAACAACTTGGGCGGTGCTGACCGAGCCCTTTCCGGCGGTGAGGCTCACGTCCAATCCGGCGTCGCGATAAAAGCCCTTGTCCAGCGCCAGCATGAAGCCCGCATTCGGCCCCTGGTAAATCCAGTCGAGCGTCATCGCGACTTTTTTGAGCGAGCCGGCGGCGCGCGCCTGCAGCGATACGGCCGGCAGTGCGAGCGTTCCCGCCGCGAGTGCTGAGTGCTTGAGAAAGCGGCGGCGCGATAGCGGCCTGTACCCTTGATCACGACTGGTCATGACGTTTACCCCGCTGGATTAGGGTTTCGGATGTTGCAAGCATACAGGCAATTCGCCTGACCTGTCATTGCCTCTCGTGTCGCGGCCTGGAATAAGCAAGCGTTGTGCCAGCAACCTGCGATGGGTCGGAATAGTAGCGCCGCGCCGGTTCAGCCGCCCGGCGATTTCGTCATGTTGCGGCCGCGTTTCCACAGCGGCTCAAGCGCAACACGCGCGAAGGTCGCCAGAATCCGCGATCCAGCCGTAACCGATCCGCGCAGCGAACCGGCGACCTTGGACTCCCCGCCGATGCGGCATCGATAGCCAGCCGGCACTTCGAGCACGCGCAAGCCGGCACGCGCCGCCCGCATCTGCATTTCAAAGTTCCAACCATAGGACATTTCGCGCATGCCGAGCGCGAGCAGCGTAGTGCGGCGAATGGCACGCAATGCGCACATGTCGGTGTAGCGCACGCCGTAGAGCAGGCCGATAAGCCGGCCGGCAACAAGGCCCGCCACAATCTGGTGCAAGCCGATGCTGCCTGGCTCGCGTTTGCCGCGCGCCCGGGACGCGATGACAAAGTCGTACGCTCCGGCGCGGATCGGGCCGACCAAGGTCGCGATGGCGGCCGGGTCGTCGGCGCCGTCGCCATCCATGAACACCACGATGTCGTCAGGGGCCGCTGCCTGCGCGCCGGCAAGGCAGGCGCGGCCATAGCCGCTGCCGACCACGATGACCTCGGCGCCTGCATCGCGGGCGCGCGCGGGCGTGCCGTCCTGGCTGCCGCCATCGGCCACGATGATGCGGTCGACCACGGCGCGCGGCAATTCGGCGACGACCGCCGCAATCGACTCCGCTTCGTTGAAAGTCGGAATGACGACTGCGACCCTTTCCCTCACCCCTGGCTGGGCGGCGCCGGAGGCGGGTTGCACCAGCGGGATGGACGCGCTTGCTACAGGCTCCATCGCAAACCGCAGCTTGCGCATGCGTCCGGCGGCCGGTCCGATTTGAGCGCCTCGCGGAAGGCGCGGTAGGCCGGCCCGGTCCAGAATCTCGCGAAGCGTTTGTTGGGTGGCGTCGCCAAGCGTGTAATTCTCATAGCCGCGCTGCGAAAACGGCGCGATGCAGCAGGGCAGGGCGCGGCCGTTGGCGGTGAAGTACATCACGGTCCAGGGCCGGCGGCACAGCGACCATGGCGAGCCGGATTGCGCCGGCGCGGTGTCGCTGCGCTTGAGGCTGATGCCGGGCTCGGATGCGCCTCCGGAGGCGGAAAATGTGATGCCGAGAGCTTTGGCGAGTGCGGTTGCGCGCTCGATATAGCCGGCTTCTTCGTTCGAGAGCCGCTCGTAAAGAGCCTGGTCGGGGCGCGCCAGGCCGATGGCGTTGTCGTTGAAAAATACCAGCCGCTGCAGGTGAACTTCCCTGATGCCGGTGTCGGCGGCAAGGCGGACGAAGTCCGGCAGCTCCTCGACGGTCTCGCGCAAGCCGGTGAGCCACGCCGATACGCGCGGCTTGAGGTAGCCCTCACGCTCCTGCAATTCGCGGAACGCGCGCACGTTCTTCAGGATGCGGTTGAAATAATTCTTGCCGCGGATGGCGCGATAGGATTCCGCGTTCGCGGCGTCGAACGAGACCCGCAGCTCGTCAAGCTCGGCGGCGATCAGCGCGCGGCCGTTGCGTTCGTTGAGGACGGTGCCGTTGGTGTTGAACAGCACATAGACGCCGCGGTCCTTGAGATAGCGGACCATGCGCGGCAGATGCTTCACCAGCATCGGCTCGCCGACGCCGTGCAGCACCGCGCGGTTGAGATGCTTGATCTGATCGACGATCGACGTGAACAGCTCCCAGCTCATGTCGGCGGGCGGCTCAAGCTCCTCGTAGGTGCGCGGGCAGGTCGTGCACAGAAGATTGCAGCGGTTTGTGGTCTCGAGATACAGGCAAACCGGCTCGCGCTCCGGTGTGTCGCTGCCGGTATCGACGCTCTCGAAATAGCGTCGCGGATCGATGGCCTGATGTGATGCCGCCCCGTCCATTGGGTTCGATCCTTGTTGCCTCGTGTCAGGCTTGCGCGGCGGCGACGCGGTCGGCGCCGCCAGGGCGGCTTGGCCAATTGCGGTCCGGCCACAGCCGGTTGAGCAATGCTGCCGTGTGGCGGGCAGGATGCGGCCGCAGCGCGTCTTGCCGCTGCCGCGATCGGGTCTCGCTCATGTCGGCGTGCAGCCGGCGCAAATCTTCGATGCCGTCGACGTCGTACCATGTCTGCAGCACGTGCAGATCGACCCCGATCTCGCGCGCCCGTTCGCGCGTCTGCTCGGCGACCCTCTCCGTGCTCCAGGAAATGTCCTCAAACATGCGCCGGTGCGCGGCCTTGAGCCCGAGCAGATAATAGCCCCCATCGCTCGACGGGCCGAGTACGGCGCGGTCGCCGGGACGCGCCAGGAGCGCGGCTGTTTCGTTGAGCAGATCGGTCGGCAGATTGGGGCTGTCGGCATTGAGCACCACTGCCGACGCATGGCCGCGCTGCAGCATTTCCTGAATTGCGTGCAACAGGCAGTCACCGAAATTCGGCAGCCATGCCGGGATCAATCGGATCGCCGCCGTGAAGTGCGAGCGGAAGAATTCCTCCGAGCCCGGAGGGCCGTAGGCGGCGTAAGCGGCAATGCCGGCTTCGGCGGCGGCCCGGCGCGCGGCGAGCAGCATGTTCTCGGTGACGTTCCGCAAGGAAGGCGGTGTTGACCGCGGCGGCTTCATCGACGCTCAGCGGCGGCACCAGCCGCGTCTTGACGCGGCCGGGCAGAGAAGCCTTCGCCATCACCGCGATGCCGCAGCTTTCGACCGCCGCGCCGCGGCGAGCCATGGTGTGCGGTTCGGCGCCCGGCGCTGCCGCCGTGCCGGCCACTCGTTCCGGATGATCCATGCTCTGCCCCCAAAGCGGACCGGCGGCCGGCCCAGCATCAACGCATGAAAATTGCTTGGCAAACTCGCCGGTCGAGCGCCAATCAAATCCGGGTCACCCGGTACAAGTCCGCAAACACCAAAAAGTTATCCGCCTCACCAAGTCGTGATTGGCTAATTGCGCGCCAGCGCAACGCGCACGGTCGCGTTGTCCGGCAACACCGCAGTGCCGGCGTCGTGCCAGGTCGGCGCGCTGGAATATTCGCCGGGCGGCATGTCGAGCGAGACTAATTGCCGCCCCTCGATGCCGATAACTTCGAGGGGGACGGCGACCGGCCGCCCGAACCAGCCCCACCACTTGCTGTAGGAGACGATCAGCTCGATCTTGCCCCCTTGCGTACGTACCACCTGTTTCACATAGCCGATGGTCGAGGCATGAAGATCGAGCACCGGCAGACCGATGAGAAATCCAACGCGTGCAGGCTGCGGGTATCGCGCCAGATAGCGCTCTTCCATCGGCATCGGCTTGTTTGCATCTATCATGCCGGTCGGCGGCACCATGGCCTGGGCCAGCACGTAGGGGCCGTTCGCCGCGGCTGTCGGCGCGGCCGCAAGGGAGCCGGCGGCGCAGCCGAAAACTAAGCAGAATGTCGCAACCGGCGTTGTCGAGCGTGACCTCATGCTCAAACCTCCCTGTCAAATGCACCGCGCGAACTTGTGAAGCGGCCGTGCTTGCGAAGCACTTCCCGCAACCGGTACTGTCCGCTGCACCGGGCGAGGCCATCTGAAGAATATACCTCGCGTTCCGTCGCTACCACCCGTTGCCGTTTGGGATTCTGAAATCCACACATGGGGACGACCCTTGATGACAAAAGCGGCCGTCAAAGCGAATGCACGGACCGAGCGGCGCCTGCACCCGCTGCCGTTGCGCATCATGCATTGGACCAACGCTGTTGCCGTTTTCATCATGATCGGCAGTGGCTGGAGAATTTACAACGATGACGTGCTTTTCGGCTGGCTGAAATTTCCGGACTTTCTCGTCATCGGCAAGTGGGCGCAGTACGGCCTGGAGTGGCACTTCTTCGGAATGTGGATTTTTGTGCTCAACGGGCTCGCTTATCTGAGCTATGGGATTGCGACTGGACGGTTCCGGCAAAAGCTGTTCCCGATTTCCATCCGCGCGATACTCCAAACCGTCGGCGATGCGCTGCGGTTGCGCTTAAGTCACGACGACCTGACGGTTTACAACGCGGTGCAGAAAATTCTCTATCTTGGCGTTATTGTGGTCGGCATTCTCATCGTCATAACCGGGCTGTCGCTGTGGAAGCCGGTGCAGTTTTCCGAATTGGCTGGCCTGTTCGGCAGCTTCCAGACCATCCGGCTGATTCATTTCCTCTGCATGTCGGCAATCGTGGCGTTCGTTGCGATTCACCTTGCGCTCGCTCTTTTGGTGCCGCGAAGTCTGCTCGCCATGCTGACCGGCGGTCCTGTCACGAACTTCGAAGCGGCGCCTGTCGTCGATCCGGCGGTCGAGGCCGAAGCAACTCATTGAGACGGTGATACGATGCCCATCCGCTTCCGTACGCCCTTTATCCATCGGCCGCGCAAGTCCGTGAGCCGCGGCATCGTCACGCCGTCCGGCGCGCCGGGCGGCGTCGATCGGCGCAAGCTGTTGCGCGGTGCCGTCGGTATCGGGGCGCTGACGATGCTCAGCGGATGCGATGTGAGCGAAGTCGATTCAGTGCAGAAGGGCTTGCGCGCGGTGTCGGCATGGAACGACGAGGCGCAGGCGGCGATTTTCCGGAGCGACCATCTCGCGTCTACGTTTAGCCCGTCACAGGTCATCAAGCCGCCGCGCTTTAATGCGCATTATGATATCGAGGACGTCAAGCCGATCGACGGCGCGACCTGGAAACTAGAACTGGTTGGGCTCATTTCCGACAAGCGGCCGTGGACTACGCAGCAGATCTATCGATTGCCCGAGCAGCAGGAGATCATCCGCCACATCTGCGTCGAGGGATGGGATTACATCGGACAATGGTCTGGCCCGAACCTGCGTGCCTTCCTGACCCGGGTCGGTGCCGACCTGAGGGCCAGATACGTGTATTTCATCTGCAACGACGATTTCACCGAAAGCATCGACATGGCCTCTGCGCTGCATCCGCAGACCATCCTCGCCACCAAATATGCCGGCGATCTGATCACCGACCCGTTCGGCTATCCGCTGCGGCTGCGCACCGCCGTCAAGCTCGGCTACAAGAACGCGAAATGGATCAGGGCGATCGAAGTCACCAACACATTCCGCGAGACGTTCTGGAGCAAGCAGGGCGAGAACTGGTTCGCCGGCATTTGACGCAGCGCGATCATTTTTGTGCGATCGCCGTCCGTATGTAAATTTTCCAGCGATCGGGCCGGCTCGCCGCCAGCCGATAGTACGGAGTCGCGGCGAACAGGTCCCTGCTCCACGCCTGGTCTTGTGCGGTGACGACGACGACGTCGCAGCCATATTCGCTCGCCATGTCGCGAACATCCTCCGTCGTGCCTTCGCCGTCGAACACGCGGACGAATTGCTTGTCGATGGCTTGGCGGCGCGATACCGGCAACGGGGCAAACGCCAGCGCCAGTTCGCTGCCGGCAAAGCACGAACTCCGGTTAGCCAGCAGCGCCCACGACATGTTCACCGGCCAGGGCATCGGATCCTGCAGGAACAGCGGATTGTTGGCGACCCGGTCGGCGGGCCCGGCGTAGCGGCGCACCGCATTCCAAAGTTCCGGCGTTCGCGCGAATATCTTGGCGTCCGGCACGTCGTGGCCCTCTATATCGGAGCGGACGACGTTGACCGCATCCGGCAGGCTCGGCAGGAAGCCGACCAGCGCGACGGCCGCGATCAGGGCGCGGCGCGGCGAGGCTGTCATCGCGGCCGCAGTGCCGGCGATCAGGATCAAGGCTGCGGGCAGAACGGCGCGCAGCGCCAGATCGTTATTGCTGCCGAGCGTGCTGGCAAGCAGCCACGAGGTGCAAAGACCCGCGCCGGCGAGGCAGCCGAGCACGCCAATCGCGGTCTTCATCCGCCGCGGCAGGCGGCTGCGCAGCGCCACCGCGAAAGCAATCGTGCCGGCGAGAAATGTCGCCGGAAACTCGAGCGGCAGTTCGATCAGCCAATAGGCCGGCAGATCGAGGAGGCGGCCGAGCCGGTCCGAAAACGTATCGCCCAGCACTTCGAACGGACTAATAACGATTGGAGTTGGATCGTGGCGCGCCGCGACCGCCGCCAATTGGTTGAGGATGAAAGGCGCGACGAGGCAGACAACGAGAAATGCGGCCAGCGCCATCGCGGCGGCGAAGCGAAGCCGCCGGGGGCGATCGGCTGCGATCGACAAAACCGGCGTGGCCGCCAGCGCCGCAATGGCAAAGGTCACTCCGCCGACATAGGTCGAGCTTTCGAACCCGGCGGCGACGGTCAGCGCCAGCACCGGCAACAGCGCGATGCGCGGACGCAAAGCGTATCCGGTCGCGAGCAGCATCGCCGTCACCACGCACGATGCCGACATCAGATGCTGCGGTACCCAGGCGGACTGAAACAGCCAGCCGGCGAACCCGTTGGGATAGGCCAAAAACGGCGCGAGGTCCGGGGCCCCGGAAATCCAGCCGAGCGTGGCGCGCAGCGAGCCCGCCACGGCGAGAATCACGACCACGAAAGCGGCACGGACATCCCGGGCGAGCCAGACCGCGAGCCCCATCATCAAGGCCAGCGAGGCAAAAGCGGTGAACCAGGTCAGGCCGATATCGGCTTCCCAACCGCTGGCGCCGAGCGGCAATGCGAGCTGGGCGGCGCTGAAATGCCAAAGATAATAGTAGGCAAGGCTGCTTTTGGCGCCGAAGGCGCCAAAAATCGGATTAACCGGCGGCAGACCCTGCCGCGCCATCGCATCGATGATTGCGATCTTGGAATGATCAAAGATCGGGTCGGCGAGATACACCGCGCCGGCAGAGAATTTGGGCACGATTGCCGCGGCCGGTGCGAGCGCCAGCACCGCCGCAGCGGCAGTGGCCGCACAGGTCCAAAGCATCGCGGCCGATTGCCAAGCGTCGCCCGACTTCACATGCGACGCCGCAATCGAGCCGGCGGCGACCAGTGTGCAAATGATCGCGATGACGATCACTGCAGAAGGCGTGAAGCCGATCAGTTCAAGGATCGGTAGCGTCGCTGCGCTGTGAACCGCCCAGCCGAGCACCGGAGCCGCGCCGAGCGCCAGCGCGCGCGGCAGAATGCGTCGGCCAACGGCGTATCCCAGCAGCGTCCAGAATACAGTTGCCGCCAACGCGCAGACGGCGGCATTGATGGGCGATGCCATGACAGATACGGCCCAATTGTCGTAGCAAGTCTCTTTGGCGTTCTAATTCAATTCGCCGGGAATGCGCCAGAGTCTCGGCGGCTGCGGCCGAAGCACACGAACGTGGCGGCGCGATGTTGGCAGGGGCGACACGCGTTGAAGCCGGGCTGTGGTCTTTGCAATTCAAGCGCCGCGGTGCCTCTCGCGCCCAAGACTGCCGTGCATGCATTGCGGCGGCAGCGGAGGATTGTCGAAGCGCAGGATGAGAAGGTGTGAACCGATGCGGATTTGCCGGGCGGGACTGCCGAATGCGGTCCATTTCTGTTGGAAATGCTGCTCGGCCTCGGGCACGGCTTGGCCAACTTGTCCGTACACGACCCACGAGCGCTGCCCTGGGACGACGCATCGCACGTCGTCACGCGGGTTCCACACGAGAATCGGAAGCTGCAGCCCAACTCGCCCACTGTACGAAGCGAGCATGAATTCCACCGATTGGTTTTGCGCAAAAATGGCGTCCTCGGGACGGGCATTGCGGGCGAGATAGGCAGTCGCCTGGTCCCAGCGCGGCTTGGTTTCCGCGACGTAGTACGGCGCTAGACAAGCGGCGGCGCCAACCGCAAGCAGTACCGCAAGCACGCGGGCGGCTCGTTTCGGCAGCGCCGTCGCGCCGATGCCGGCCAGCACAAAATAGGGGCCGGTGCTCCACTCCAGATATCGCGGCACCAGCAGCGGTTTGAAGACGGAAATCGCCAATATGGAGATCGGCATCGCCAGGAACGCCAAGCCAATGACCGCTAGCACCGCCGCTTCCGCTCGCAGCCGCCACGCGCCGAGCGCGGCCAGCACCACCACCACCGCGCCGAAGCCCGGCAGCACCGTCGGCAACAGCCTGAAACTCATCATGTCCGATATGCGAAACATATAAAGTGCGGCCACGGTCGAACGCAGACTCTCCCAAGTGGTCTTTGGGATCCAGCCATAGCCGGCCAGAACGTTGTTGCGATTGACCCAAAACATGGCGATCAGCAGGGGCAGCCACGCGATCAGAATCGCAGCCTGCGCCCACGCCCAGTTCCGCAGCAGCCCGCTTCGGCCGGATGCGGCGTGGTGGGCAATCACCGGCAAAGCCAGATTCGAGGCCACAAGCCAGGGGATCGTATTGTTCTCCATCAAAACGGCGCCCACGGTGCCAAACACATAGGCTGCCCAGGCGCCGCGCAGGCCATCGCGCCGCATCACCGGCACAGCGGCCGAGCCGGGCCGCTGCGCAAGGGCAGTCAATCCCGAAACCGCAATGAGCACCAAACACGATATCAGCGTGTAGGCGCGTGCCTCCTGGCCGAACTGGACCTCGAACGGCGACAGCGCCATCAATAATCCGGCCACGACCCCCGCGAGCGGTCCCCGCAATTTGACGGCCAAACGCGCGACCAAAAAGACGCAGACCGCTCCAAAAACTGCCGAGGGCAATCGCAACGCCCATTCGGGGTTGTCGCTCCAGGCAAAGGGCGCAACGAGCAGAAAGTATGCCGGAGAATGTTTGTTCTTGAGGGCGTCGATGACGAGCGCTACGAACCCGAGCCTTGCCCGGTTGAGCGTAAGAACCTCGTCATACCACAACGGCTTGTCGGCAAGGCCGTAAAGGCGCGGTGAAAGGGCCAACAGCGCGAGCAGCAAAGGCACCGCGACCATCGCCTGCGAGCGGCCGGCATTTGCCCAAGCCGTCCGCGGCCACAATGCCAAGCCGCGGAGCGCGATCCAAGCACGGCGCTCTGGATCGAATTGCATCGGATCCGTCACACAGAACTCGCTCTGCGCAGAAAGCTATCGCATTGGCGGGCATCCGTCACCCAATGCCGCCGCTGGTCAGGCATGCGAGCGCAACTTGCAAGAGACCCGCGCCGGGCTTCCGCTGCGGATCGAGCGAATGGGTGCGGACAGGTTTTTGCTTTGGCGTAGGCGGACGGTTGAGTGTCGCAGGGGCCGCCGCCAGTCCAGCGCCCGATGCGCGCAGGCCAATGCCGTTGATTTTATCTGAACCGAGCCGGCGATGCAGCGTTTGCCGTCGTTGGCCCAAAGCCGGCGGGAGAACCGCGCCAGCCTGTCGCGACGGTGGGAGGCTGGTCAGCGATCAGTTGTCACCGGATTTTGCGACCATCTCGGCCCAGTGGTCGACCGCTTGCCTCGCCTCGCGCACAGCGCTGGCGAACGATTCCTCCTTGTAGAGGTTGCGCCATTGGCCGCTGTCATAAAGCTCGACGAGATGGCTCAGAGCCTGGCGGGCGCTGAAAAGCCTCCGTTCGGCGTGTTTGCGCTGGACATCGGTGGTCAATGTCTTGGTCATCACGCCAGTCTCGCCGAAAGTGGTAAACATAAGATCAAGGCTGGCGGAGTGGGGCGCGCGTACAGGAGACGGTAACGTTATCAATCTTCGCTCGTTGTCGACAAAACTGGAATCGGACGAACTGCCGGCTCAGCCTCAATATGCCCATTCTGTGTAGATCGGATCGACCGAGCCGCCCCAGGGCCCGTGGAATTTCTCCAGCAGCTCCTGCGCCGGGGTCGTGCCGCGGGCCAGACGATCACCGAGCACGTCGAGATAGTGCGTCTCGTCGCGGCCAGACGGATCGAGCCGCTTGCGGCGCTTAAGGCCGGCGCGGGCGAGTTCGAGCGCGTCCCGAGCGAGCGTGAGTACGCTGCGGCTGCGAACTTTCGCGGCGAGACCGAGTTTCGGCACGTCGTCGCGAAGCTGTTGCCGCTCTTCGGCGGTCCAGTCCCTGACCAGGTCCCAGGCGGCATCGAGCGAGGCATCGTCGTAAAACAGGCCGACCCAGAACGCCGACAGCGCCAGCAGGTTCGGCAACGGCCCGGAATCGGCGCCGCGCATTTCCAGATAGCGCTTGAGCCGAACTTCGGGAAAGATCGTGCTCAGGTGGTTGGCCCAGTCGGAGATGGTGGCGCGGGCGCCGGGCATGGCGGCGAGCTTGCCCGCCAGCAGGTCGCGGAACGATTGGCCCGAGGCATCGATATACTCGTCGCCGTGCTTGACGAAATACATCGGCACCTCGAGTGCGTAGTCGACCCAGCGCTCAAATCCCATGCCGGGCTCGAACGCCCAAGGCAGCATGCCGGTGCGGTCGCCGTCGGTGTGGCGCCAGATTTCGGAGCGGAACGACAAAAAGCCGTTGGGCTTGCCGTCGGTGAACGGCGAGTTGGCGAACAGCGCCGTGGCCACCGGCTGCAGCGCCAGCGACACGCGCAGCTTCTTGACCATGTCGGCTTCCGAGCAGAAGTCGAGATTGGTCTGCACTGTGCAGGTGCGATACATCATGTCGAGGCCGAGCGTGCCGACCTTGGGCATGTAGGCGGTCATGATGTCGTAGCGCCCCTTGGGCATTTTCGGCATGTCGGCGCGGCTCCAGTCCAGCGTCATGCCGATGCCGAGAAAGCCGATCTGCAAGGGGCTTGCCACTTCGCGCACCTGCGCCAGGTGCGCCATCAATTCGCTCGAGGTCTGGTGCACATTTTCGACCTGCGCTCCCGACAATTCGAACTGGCCGCCGGGTTCGAGCGTAATGGCGCCGCCGCCGGTGACGTTGAACAAGCCGATGACGTTCGGCCCTTCCATGATCGGGTCCCAGCCCAACAGGCCTTGCATGCCGTGGAGCAGCGCGCCAATGCCGCGCCGTCCTTCGTAGGGCACGGGGCGGTGTCCTTCGAGCGTGAAGGCGAACTTCTCGTGCTCGGTGCCGATGCGGAATTGCGATTTTGCTTTGACCCCGGCAGCGAGCCAGTCGACGAGTTCGTCCCGCCGCTCGATCGGCGTCAGGTCGACTTGATCACGCGCCATGCAGGGTTCCGGGCGAAATGGGCCGCGACCTTACACGCGGCGCACAACAAAGTGAAATGCAGCACTGACGCCCGTCAGGCGACCGCTTTGCGTGTCTCGGGGGGAAAGCGGCGGTAGAAGCTATCGCCTTTCTTCGCCATGTCGAGCAACAGCTTGCAGGGTTTGAAGCGGTCGCCATGGAGTGTGGCAAACTTGCCGCAAAGCGCGACGAAGGCTTTGCTGCCCATGCCGTCGATGAAGGAAAGGGTACCTCCGGTGAACGGCGCGAAGCCGAAGCCGAGGATCGAGCCGACGTTGGCTTCGCGCACATCGGTGACGACGCCCTCCTCGATGCAGCGCGCGGTTTCGAGGGCCTGGATCGAAAGCAGGCGCTGCTTGATCGCGGTCACCTCGATCGTGTCGGGATCGAGCCGGTGCGGTTGCAGGTCGGCAAGCCCAGGCCAGAGCCGTTTTGGCCCCGATTGCGGATAGTCGTAAAAGCCCTTGCCGTTCTTGCGGCCGAAGCGTCCGCGTTTTTCCACCATCTCCTCAAGCAGCGCCTTCTGCCTGGCATCGACTGCGCCGGCGCCGAGGTCGGCCTCCGTCGCCTGGAGAATCTTCCAGGCCAGATCGATGGCGACTTCGTCGTTGAGGGTGAGCGGGCCGACCGGCATCCCGGCCATGCGGCCGGCATTTTCGATCAGCGCCGCCGGCACGCCGTCGCACAGCATCAAATGGCCCTCGCGAAGGTAGGTGCCGACGACACGCGAGGTATAGAAGCCGCGCGCATCGTTGACGACGATCGGCGTCTTGCCGATCGTGCGCACGTAGTCGAGGGCGCGCGCCAGCGCCACATCGCCGGTCTCCTTGCCGACGATGATCTCGACCAGCATCATGCGCTCGACCGGCGAGAAGAAATGGATGCCGATGAAGCGGCTGCGGTCGTTGAACGCGGCGGCGAGCGAGGTGATGGGCAGCGTCGAGGTGTTGGAGCCGATGATGGTCTGATCGCCGATCACGTTCTGCGCCCGGCCGATCGCTTCCTCCTTGACCTTGCGGTCCTCGTAGACCGCCTCGATCAAAAGATCGCAGTTCTTAAGCACGACGTAATCGGCGGTCGGCGCAATGCGCGCCAACAGCGCATCGCACTCCGCGGCGGTCGCGCGGCCGCGCTTGACCTGGTCGCTGATCAGCGCACGCGCGTGAGCCTTGCCCTTTTCGGCCGTCTCGGGATCGCGGTCGACCAGCATCACGTTGAGGCCGGCGAGCGCGCTGACATAGGCAATCCCGGCGCCCATGAAGCCCGCGCCGAGTACGCCGATGGTCTTGATGTCCATGCGCGGCACCGCGGCCGGACGCCGCGCGCCCTTGTTGATCTCGTGCAAGGAGACGAACAAGGAGCGGATCATCGCCGCCGCCTCCGGGGAGCGCAGGATGTTGGCGAAATAGCGCGACTCGACGCGCAGCGCCTGGTCAAATGGCAATTGCAGGCCCTCATAGACGACCTGCATGATCGCCCGCGCGGCGGGATAATTATCGTAGGTCTCGCGGCGATAGAGCGCGTTGGCGGGCGTGAAGACCATCATGCCTGCCTTGGAATAAACCGGGCCGCCGGGCAGCTTGAAGCCGTCGCTGTCCCACGGCGCCTTGGCCCCAGCGTTGGCCGCGATCCAGGTTCGCGCCGCTCTGATCAGTTCGCCCGGAGGTACTATGGCGTCGACCAGCTTCATCGCCTTGGCGCGGTCGAGGCCGATCTGTTCGCCCTTGAGCAGAAACTGCAGCGCATCGGCCGGCTGCAGCATGCGGGCGATCCGTTGCGTGCCGCCGCCGCCCGGAAACAGGCCGACCTTGATCTCCGGCAGGCCGAGCCGCGTCTTTTTGTTGTCGGCTGCGATACGGCAATGGCACGCGAGCGCGAGTTCGAAGCCGCCGCCGACTGCAGTGCCGTTGATCGCGGCGACCCACGGCTTGCCGCAGCTTTCGAGCCGGCGACAGACTTGCGAAAACTTGCGGCTCTCGGCGAACAGGCGCGCATTCGCCGCTTCCTCGCCCTGCGCGGCCGCAAGCTCGGCGAAGTTGCGGCTGAACGCCTCAAGGAGCGTGAGGTCGGCTCCGGCGCAAAACGTGCTCTTGCTGGCGGTGACAACCGCGCCCTTGATGGCGGCGTCCGCCGCAACCTGTTCGACGATCGCCGACAATTCATCAATGACCGACGCGTCGATGACGTTCATCGAGCGTCCGGGCATGTCCCAGGTGACGAGCGCGACACCGTCCGCGCCGACGTCGAGTGTAAAGTTGGCCAAGTTCATCAGTACGGATCGCCATTCTTGTGGGTGTACCGAGCGCCGCCGGCGTCGCGCACGACCATCAGATCGACATCAGGATAATCGACGCTTTCGACCTTCGAGCGTGTGCCGATTTCGAGATACACAACATCGCGGTTCGATCGATTGATGAGCTGATGGCCGTTGCGGCTGTTCGCCTTGAAGCCTGCGGCATCTCCAGCCCTGAGCACGGTCTCGCCCTCGTTTTCGATCAGCACGGCCTCGCCTTCGAGCATGTAGATCAGCTCATCCTCATGCTCATGCCAATGCCGCAGCGCCGAAGCGGCGCCGGGTTTGAGCGTCGTCAGGTTGACGCCGAACTGGGCGAGGCCGGCGGCGTTGCCCAAGCGCTTGCGCTGGCGGCCAACGACCACACGGTCGAATGGCGACGGGTAGTTGGCGCGGGTGTCGATGGGAAGACTTTCTACGTCGATCTTTGGCATCGTTGGGCTCTCAATTTGAGATCATCTCATAATTTTCGTCTGCGGCGAGCGCACGGTCGGGTAATCACATCCACCCGGCCCTACATCAATGAGCTGCGTCCGGTGTGCCCCGCCTGCGCGGGCCACGCCGCCTTGAACCTAGACCCGTTCGATGATCGTGGCCGTGCCCATGCCGGCGCCGATGCACAGCGTGATCAGCGCGGTCGACAGGTTGCGGCGCTCAAGTTCGTCGAGCGCGGTGCCGAGAATCATGGCGCCGGTGGCGCCGAGCGGGTGACCCATGGCGATGGCGCCGCCATTGACGTTGACCTTGGAATTATCGAGATCGAACGCTTGCAGGAAACGCAACACCACCGAGGCAAACGCCTCGTTGACCTCGATAAGATCTATATCGGCGAGACTCATGTGGGTTTTGTGAAGCACCTTCTTGGTCACGTCGACCGGTCCGGTCAGCATCAGCGCCGGCTCCGAGCCGATATTGGCGAACGCCTTGATTTTCGCGCGCGGTTTCAAGCCGGCCCGCTTGCCGGCGCGAGCATTGCCGACCAGGACCGCAGCCGCCCCATCGACGATGCCCGAGGAATTGCCGGCGTGATGGACGTGATTGATGTATTCGATGTCCGGATGCGCCTGGATGGCGACGGCATCAAAACCGCTGGCTTCGCCCATCTGCGCGAACGAGGGCTGTAACGACGCCAGCGACTGCATGGTCGTGCTCGGTCGCAGGTGTTCGTCCTTGGCCAGGATCGGCAAGCCGTTGACGTTGCGCACCGTCATGACCGAGCGGGAAAATCGGCCTTCATCCCAGGCCGCGGCCGCGCGCTTCTGGCTTTCGACTGCATAGGCATCGACATCGTCGCGCGAAAATCCGTATTTGGAGGCGATCAGGTCGGCGGAGATTCCCTGCGGCAGGAAATAATGGGCGACCGCGATCGACGGGTCCACCGACCAGGCGCCGCCCGCCGCGCCGATGCCGACCCGGCTCATCGACTCGACACCGCCGCCGACCGCCATTTCCTGCTGCCCGGCCATGATCTGCGCGGCGGCAAAATTGACCGCATCGAGACCGGAAGCGCAGAACCGGTTGATCTGCACGCCAGCGACGCTGTTGCCATAGCCGGCGACGAGTGCCGCAGTGCGCGCGATGTTGGCGCCGGCCTCGCCGACCGGATCGACGACGCCCATCACCACATCGTCGACCAGGGCGGGATCGAACGCATTGCGGCTTTTGATCTCGGCGAGCGCCTGACTCGCCAAATTGAGCGCGGTCACTTCATGCAGCGCACCGTCGACCTTGCCGCGGCCGCGCGGCGTGCGCACGTGATCGTAGATGAAGGCGTCGGTCATGACCTGTTCCCGCAATTAGCCGGTTCTAAAGCGGCGCGCGCAAGCTGAAACCTCAACTTGGTTCGATCAGACCCGGCGGTTTCCATACTAGCCAGCCGCAGCCACGTGGACTAGCCTGTTCACCGAGCGGATTTCTCGGTATCGGCAGCATCGGATGGGCCGCGTCCGAGACAAGGTCGCGCTGGTCACGGGTAGCGCGTCGGGATCGGCTTTGCCAGGGTCGGCCTGTTCCTGGACGAAGGCGCCAGGGTCGTCTTGAACGATCGCGAGGCGTCGAGCGGACGCGCCTCGATCGCGGGATTGACGCGGCGTGTGAGCTTTTTTGAGCTGGATGTGACTTGCGAGGAGCGCTGGATCGCGATCACCGATGCGGTCGTGGCCGAGTTCGGTCGAATCAACGTCCTTGCCCGCGAGGGCTACAATATCCGATGCAATTCTGTGCATCCTCCGTTCGTGGAGACGCCCATGCTGCGCGCGATGATCGCGCTGGCGCGTGACCCGCAGAAGATGGAAGCCAACTACGCCAACGCCGCGCCGCTCGGTCGCCTCGCGCAGCCGATCGAGGTCGCGCGCGCCATCCTGTTCCTGGCGAGCGACGAATCCTCATTCACCACCGAGGCCGAACTGGTCGTCGACGGCGGCTTGACCGCGGCTTGACCGCGGCTTGATCGGCGCGGTGTTTGCATCTCCGGCATCCTCGCCGTGAAATCCCCGCAATCAGTACGTGACCGTTTCGAGATGAGAACACTCATCCCCGTCAATTGCGAACCGGTCTTCGAGTTGTGATTTGTAGAACGAGGTATAGATCTGCCGCAATTCGCCAAGCGCCAGTTCGATGCTGCGCTTCTGCCGTTCCAACAATCTGATCTGCTCGAAGCATTTTTCGCGGCTGAGACGCAGGTTGCGGCCGTCCGGCCCGTCGACCAGGCGCTTGATTTCGGCAAGCGTGAAGCCGAGCCGGCGGCCGGTCAGGATCAGCGCAACGCGCTCGCGATCGCGGCGGTGGTAAAGGCGGCATGCGCCATCGCGTTGCGGTGCAATGAGCCGCTTTGATTCGTAGAATTGCAATGCCCGCAAGCTGACGCCGAACTCGCGTGCGACCTGCCCGATGCTCATGGGCGGATCGGCCTCAGCCTCGCTGCAGCACCGGTCGTGGCCGCCGCCTTCTCCACCCTGCGATACCGCAAGGTCCGCCGGGAGGATGTGAACTCGCCGCGCCATGAGCCGAAAACCCGGTAGAAAATGTCGTGCCTACAACCCTTGCACGAGGCGCCGAGTCGCAGAACGCCTTACGGGTAACCGTAACTGTTACCTGCGGCCCGGCGCGAACCGCAGCTTGCTTAATCGCTTCCGTTGCAGTTGCCAGGCGGGATCGTTCGGGCAAGGCCATGCCGGAGCGAGACAGGACGGGACCGGAAGCTCGCAACTTAACGAGTTGTTTACCCTAATCCGGAAAAGTCGCCTGGGGAACCTAAGACCGCGCCGTCCGCATCGTCTGCTAACGAGCGCCGGCTCGAGACAGGGCGCACGCTGCTCCTCCCGACGTGGTTTAGGCGCGAGAATGAAATCTGGCGGCCCGTGGAATCTGAGAGGCCCTCGTCCGCAATCGCACGAGGCTGCGCGCCGACCTGGCATGTCTGTCGGCGAATGGCTCAACAGCGTTGTTCCGGATGGTGACGAGTATGAGCGGCGGCGCAGAGTCGATGTCCACGGCGAGCGATGGGATGAGCGGCGCCGGCCGAGTCCGGATTATGACGAGGACGATCGCGCCGGCGATTGGGCCCCACGCGGCCGGCGCGGCCCGCGCGCAATGGACCGCGAATCCCAGGGCCGCCGTGATCACGCCGAGTGGGAGGAGGCGCAAGTCCGGCGCGACGGTGGTCCCTATCGCGATGACGAGCGCGGCGAGCGCGAAGTGCGAAAGCGCAATCGCAGCGATTATCGTCGCGACCGCGGCGAGAATTCGCGCCGCGCACGCGGGCATTTTTTCGAGCGCGAAATTGCGCGGGCGCGTGAAGAAATCCGCGACACCGCCCGCGACGAGGCGCATCGCGAAGCGGCCAAAGCTCGCGAAGGCCTTGACGAGGTCCATGACCGTCTCGACCGGCTCTCGCAGCAACTCGAGCGGTTGGCGCACGCGGCCGTCAAACGTGCGTCCCCGCCGCGCTACGTCGCGTCGCCACCCACGACGGACGAGCGCAGCGAACAGCCCGGTTCCCCCTCTCCGCCGCTGACCGGCGCTCCGCCGCAGCGGCGCCGCGTACTCCCCCAGGACGGTTTATCGATCGAACAGGCCGTCGCCGAGATCACTGCACGCCAGCGCGCACTCGACAGCGAACCCGGTGCTGCAATGGGGCGCGCCCCACGAGCGAGCGAGCCGCCGGCAGCCCCTGCGGATGCGTCCATCGCCGCTGCGGCGCGTGCGCCCGCGGCCGATTTCAACAAGCTCGAAAGCCAATTGCGTCAGATCACCGTGAAGATCGATGCGCTGCAGACCGAGAGCGGCATCGAAAAGGCGATCGCCGCAGTCCGCGGCGACCTTGCGGATATAGGCCGTCAGCTCACCGAAGCCTTGCCTCGCCACGCCATCGAGTTGCTGGAAATCGAAGTCAAGGCGTTGGCCGAACGTATCGACCATAGCCGCCAGTCGGGCGGCGACCCCAATGCATTGACAGGGCTTGAGCAGGCGCTGACTGAAGTGCGCGAGGCTCTGCACCGGCTTACTCCGGCGGAGAATTTGGTCGGCTTTGAAGAGGCGGTGAATGCGCTGGCGCAAAAGGTCGATTTGATCCTTGCCAGGGAGGATCCGACGGCGCTGCAGCAGCTTGAAGCTGCGATCGGCGGCTTACGCGGCGTGGTTTCGCATGTCGCTTCCAACGACACGCTGGCGCGCGTCGCTGAAGATGTTCCGCGCGCTCGCCGCACAGGTGGACAACATCGCCAATAGCGCAGCAACCAGCCATGCGGTCTCGGCGCTCGAACAACGCATCGATACGCTTGCCGCTGCGCTCAATGCGTCGAGCGAGGCCGGCCACGCTGTGCCGCGCGAACTGGAAAAGCTTCTGGCCGGCCTGATCGAGAAGCTCGAATGGGTTCAGCTCACCCACACTGATCACGCCGCATTGGCGCACCTTGAAGACCGCATCGCCACGCTGGTGAGCGGTTCGACGATTCCGATGCGCGTCTGGGCCACCTTGAAGCCATCGAGCGCGGGCTCGCCGATCTTCTGGTGCATCTTGAGCAGATGCGCGGCGTCAATCGTACTGAAGCCGCCGCACCGAGGCTCTCGGCCCCGGCTGCGCATGAGATCGAACGCGAGGTCGCCGACATCAAACAAAACGAACGCCGCACCCAGGATTCGCTTGAGGCCGTGCATGGCACGGTCGAACACGTGATCGACCGGCTGGCCACGATCGAAAGCGGCCTGTACGGCGGCGCCGACGCTCGGCCCGCCCTGGCCTCGGCGGCGGCGGCGGCGGCCGAACCGGCAGCTCCCCGGTTGCCGGCTGATGCGGCGCCGCTAACGGCACCCGCAGACGCGGCCGCTCCGCCGGCTCTACTCGCGTCGGCGCCGGCGGATCGGCAGCCGGGCCGGGTACGGCCGCCGATCGACCCCAGTCTTCCACCCGATCATCCGCTCGAACCCGGTTCCGGCGCCGGCCACGCTCGGCTCAGTCCGTCGGCAGCCGAGCGGATAGCGGCGTCCGAAGCCGCGATCGGGTCGGCGAGCCCGCCGGTAATTTCTGATTCCGGGCGGCCCAATTTCATCGAGGCCGCGCGCCGCGCCGCGCAGGCGGCGGCTTGGGAGGCGAGCAGCAACAAGGCAGAGGCAGGCAGCAAGGAAAAGGAAAACGGCTCCAGCTCGAACAAGCTTTCACAGCGCCTGCGCAAGCTGATTGTCGCCGGCGGCGCGGTGCTTATTGTTCTCGGCTGCGTGCGTATCGCCACTCGGCTGCTGGATGGCGGTCCAGCAGTCCTGGCGCCGGCGCAGTCGGGCCAACTGGCTCCGGCATCCGAAGCCGAGCAAGCAGCCATCCCGGCTAATCGGGCAGGAGATGGGTCGCAACCGCTGCCATTGCTCAAGCCTGCGCCTGATGCACGGCCGGCGGCAGTTCCCGCCTCGAAGGCGGCAAAACCTGCGCGCCAATCGATGTCGCACGATGTCGAGGGACCCGAGGTAGTCGCGGTTCCGCCGGTTCCGAGTCGGGAGCCGGGCGGTAATGCGACGGCGCTGTGGACATCGCCAGACATCACGGGTGCATTGCCGCAGCATAATGTGGGGTCAGACCCGGCCCCTGCGGCGGACATGGCCGTCGTCATCGACGACAAGCTGCCGGCTGGGATCGGCGATCCGGCGTTGCGCGCCGCCGCGATGTCCGGCGATCCTGCCGCCGCTTATGAAGTGGCGATGCGTTTTGCCGAAAGCCGCGGCGTCACACAAAACAACGAAGCGGCCGCGCGCTGGCTCGAACGCGCCGCCAAAGAGGGACTGGCGATGGCGCAGTTCCGCCTCGGCGGATTCTACGAAAAGGGCATCGGCGTCAAAAAGAATCTCGCGATGGCGCGCGATCTCTATCGGGCTGCAGCCGAGCAAGGCAACGGCAAAGCCACGCACAATCTCGCCGTGCTCTATGCCGAAGGCATCGAGGGTCCGCCGGATTACCACAATGCCGCAATCTGGTTCCGTAAGGCCGCCGATCACGGCATCGAGGACAGCCAATACAATCTCGGCATCCTCTATGTGCGTGGCATCGGCGTGCAGCGCAATCAGGCCGAGTCCTACAAATGGTTCGCTCTTGCGGCCAAACAGGGCGACCGCGAAGCAGCCAAGAAACGCGACGAGGTCGCCGCTCAACTCGATCAGCAATCGCTTGCGGCCGCGCGCGCTGCGGTCGAACGCTGGTCGCCACAGCCGCAGCCGGAGGCCGCCATCAGCGTCAAGATACCGGCGCCCTGGAACGCGCCGGAGAAGCGGCCGCACGCGTCGAGATCGCGGCCGCGTCTGTCGTCGTCGGCTCTCAACGCCGATTGAAAGAACAGCCGATCAGTCCGGCAGGCATTTTGAGGCGGCGACCGCGTAGAGGCGGCGCTCGCCCAGCAAGTGCACGGTGAACGCAACCGTGCGGAACAGCATCGCGATGGCGCGGTCACGCACGTTCAATCCGCCGGTATAGGCGCCGAACGCCGGCATGACGAGGCGCCGGCCGTCGCCGGCGAAACAGCGCCGGCTCACCGCGCGTCCGCGCCGCGCGATGCGCGCCACTGGATGCAGATGACCGGCGACTTCGCCATCGCAAAGGCGGGGCGAGGGTTCGTGGCGGAAGGTGAGCGGCCCAAGCGCGAGCGCATCGGCGAAGCGCCCGCCGATGCCGTCGGCTGGATCGGGGTCGTGATTGCCGGCGATCCACACCCAGTCGCGTCCGCGCTGCAAGGAGTTGAGCGCGATCCGGTCGGTGGCGTCCATGCGCGCAGGCGCGCCGCCATCGTGAAAGCTGTCGCCAAGCGCAATGACCAGCGCCGGCGCGTATCGCTCGATGAGCGGCGAAAGCCGGGCGAGAGTTGTCGCGGTATCGAACGGCGGCAGCAGCACGCCGCGGGCAGCGTAGGCGGAGCCCTTTTCCAGATGCAGATCGGCGACGACGAGAAGCTTTTCGTCAGGCCAGTACAGCGCGCCAGCGGGATCGGCCAGCAATGTAGTGCCGGCGAGTGTGATTTCCCACCGTGCCGCTTTCTGTTCCCCTCCCCCTTGTGGGGAGGGGATAGGGGTGGGGGTTGGGAGGCGAATTCTCATGCATATCTGCTTGCACTTTCACTGTACCTCCCGATCCCCACCCCAGCCCTCCACAAGGGGGGAGGGAGTTCGCAGGGCAGGTGGAGAGGATTGGCGTTTCCCGTAACGCTTTTACTGCATCGCCTCCTGCACCAATTCGTCAGCCGCTTCGGCAAGGAGCATATCGGCGGCCTCGCCGTAAACCACCTCGCGGCCAATCTCCAGCATCACCGGCACGGCGAGAGGAGAGACACGATCGAGCGCCTTATGCACGATTCGGCCTTTGATGCGCGACAGCATTTCGCCGAGCCGGCGCACGTCAAGAAGGCCGGTCGCGGCATCAGCGCGCGCGGCGCGTAACAGCACGTGGTCCGGCTGATGGCTGCGCAGCACGTCGTAAACCAGATCGGTCGAGATCGTGACCTGCCGCCGCGATTTCTCTTCGCCGGCAAAGCGGCGTTCGATCAGGCCGGCAATGATCGCGCAGTTGCGGAAGGTGCGCTTCATCAAAGCCGATTCGGCGAGCCAGGCTTCGAGATCGTCGCCGAGCATGTCCTCATCGAACAAAGCGGCGAGCGAAAGCTCGCCGCACCCGATCCGGTGCCCGACATCGCCAAGGCCCCAGACGGCGAGCGCATATTCGTTGGCGACAAAGCCCATCGGCTTTAATCGCGCGCGCTCGAGCCGGCGCGTCAGCAGCATGCCGAGCGTCTGATGCGCCAGCCTGCCTTCGAACGGGTAGCAGATTAGATAATGCTTGTTGGCGCGTGGAAATGTCTCGATCAGAAGCTCGTACGCGCCCGGCAGAAGCGAGCGCCAGTCTTGGATTTCGAGCCATTCGCGCACTTGTGCGGGAAGTTCACGCCACGCTTGCGGCTGCGCGATGATGCCACGCACGCGCGCAGCCAGATAAGTCGAGAGCGGGAATTTGCCGCCCTCGTAGGCCGGCACCTTCGGGTCCTCCGAGGTCGCGCGAGAGACATAGACCGCGTCCTCGACCAAAGCTTCGTATCTGAGAATTTCGCCGGCGAATACGAAAGTGTCGCCAGGCACCATGGTCTCGACGAAATATTCTTCGACCTCGCCGAGTAGCCGGCCGCGCCCCCTCCCTACACTCCCCCGCAAGCGGGGGAGGCTAGGGAGGGGGGTCGAGGAGCCAGAACGCACCAGCCGCACTTTCAGCATATCGGCTTCGACGATGGTGCCGACATTGAGACGATAGCGTTGCGCCACGCGCGGATGGGTGATGCGCCACTTACCGTCCTTGCCTTGGCGGATGCGGGCGAAGCGTTCATAGGCTTTGAGCGCATAGCCGCCCGTGGCGACGAAATCGACCACCGCGTCGAAGTCGGCGCGTGGCAGCCCCGCATACGGTGCAGCCGTCGTGACTTCGGCGTAAAGCCCAGCGCTGTCGAATGGCGCGCCGCAGGCGCAGCCGAGCACGTGCTGGGCCAGCACGTCGAGCGCGCCGAGCCGCGACGGCGGCGTGTCCTGCGCATTCTCGGCGATGGCGTCGAGCGCGGCGCGACATTCGAGCACTTCGAAGCGGTTGGCCGGAACGAGCACTCCCTTCGACGGCTCGTCCATGCGGTGATTGGCGCGGCCGATGCGCTGCAGCAGGCGCGAGGCCCCCTTCGGCGCGCCGACATTGACGACGAGATCGACATCGCCCCAGTCGACACCGAGATCGAGCGAAGAGGTGCAGACGACCGCACGCAGCCGGCCGGCTGCCATCGCCGCCTCGACCTTGCGCCGCTGCGCCACGTCGAGCGAGCCGTGATGCAGCGCGATGGCGAGATTATCGTCGTCGATGTGCCAGAGGTCCTGGAAGATGCCCTCCGCCTGACTGCGAGTGTTGACGAAGACCAGCGCGGTGCGGTGCGCCTTGATGAGTTCGTACATCTCGCGGAGCGCATAGCGCGCCGAATGACCGGCCCATGGCAGGCGTTCGCGCGAGTTCGAGCATCGACACGGCCGGCGCGGCGCCGCCGTCGGCGAGGACGAGATCGGCGCGCGCTCCGCCACCCCATTGCGGCACCATGAAACGGCACAAATCGTTCGGCTCGGCCACGGTCGCGGACAGGCCGATGCTGGTCAGCTGCGGGGCGAGGCGAAACAGGCGAGCGAGGCCGAGCCCGAGCAGGTCGCCGCGCTTCGAGGTGACCAGCGCGTGAAGCTCGTCAAGGATGACGCGTTTGAGCGAACCGAACAGATAGGGCGCATCGGCGGAGGCGAGCAAAAGCGCGAGCTGCTCCGGCGTCGTCAGCAGGATTTGCGGCGGGTCGCGGCGCTGGCGCGCCCGCTTCGAGGCCGGCGTGTCGCCGGTGCGGGTCTCGATTCGGATCGGCAGCGCCATTTCGGCGAGCGGGATTTCCAGGTTGCGCGCAATATCGACCGCGAGCGCCTTGAGCGGGGAAACGTAGAGCGTGTGCAGTCCGCCCTCGCGGCGCACGGCGCAGCCGATTGAGAGTAACTTCCCTCTCCCGCTTGCGGGGGAGGGTGGCGAGCGAAGCGAGCCGGGAGGGGGCAAGTTGTTAGCGCCGCGGCTCCCGAGGGCCCCCTCCCCAACCCTCCCCCGCACGCGGGGGAGGGAGTTTGTGCTCAACTCCACCAAGCTCGGCAAAAATCCGGCGAGCGTCTTGCCGCCGCCGGTCGGCGCGATCAAAAGCACTGAGCGGCCGGCGCGCGCCTTGGCCAACAATTCGAGCTGGTGCGGACGTGGTGTCCAGCCGCGGCTTTTGAACCATCGTGCAAACGGCTCGGGCAGAATGACAGGGTGTTCCGGGAGGGTCACGCGCCACGACTAGCGGGCGAATCGAGCGCAGTCGAGGGCTGCGCGACCACGATCAGAATTCTCGACCGGCACGCCCTTTTCGGCGCGCACCGAGGATTTAGCAAGATACGCCACCGCAAGTCCGGCTTCACCGAGCATGTCGCGCAGGTAGGCCTCGCCATGCGCGTAGCGCAGCGTCGGCAGAAGTTTTACGCCGTCTCCAGCACAGGTCTCCACTGTGAAGGCCAACATCCCCTTACGGTCGAGAATACGCGCGACGCCAGCCATGATCGGTCCGAGATCGTTCATATAGACGAAAACGTCGGCCGCAATGACGAGGCTGTATTTCGCGCCGTCCGCAGGCTGCTTGCTCAAGAGCACTTATGAGGTCCGCGCTAACCAGTCGATCATAGAGCCCTTTCGCAGTCGCTTGTTCGATCATGGCCGGCGAAAGATCGACGCCGACCAGCCGGTCTACGAACGGCCGAAACGCCGCCCCCGCGAGCCCGGTGCCGCAGCCGAGATCGAGCGCAGCGCCGAAGTGCAGTGGCCGTCGGGCGGACCGCATCACGCTCTCGGCCGCTTCGCGCAAGAGCGCCGGCCCGCGATAGGCAAGATGTTCGGTGAGCGCGGTGTCATAGCGCGCGGCATACTGATCGAAGAGGCGGCGGATATAGGTCGGCGTCATCGCCGGTGCAGTCTCGCCGGCGCCCAGCCTCGCGAGCTGCAGCCGGGCGCCGTGATAATCTTCTGGATCGAGCCGCCTGGCTTTTTCGAACGCCGCGACAGCGCCATCGCGGTCGCCGAACTGATCGCGGATCGCGCCGAGGGCGAACCAGGCGGTGGCGAAACCGGGCGCGAGGTCGACTGTCTGCTGCAGGATGTCGGCCGCCCCGGCTAAATCGCCGCGTGCGGCATGATCGAGGGCCCACTTGTAGCGCCGGTCCGCGACGAAGTCGCCGGAGGAGACAAAGAGCGGGCCGGTGTCGGTCATTGATGTGTCATTCCGGGGCGCGCGCAGCGCGAGCCTGGAATCCATAACCACGGCTCTCGCAAATTTTGCAAGAATAGTGGTTATGGATTCCGGACAGCCACTTAGCGGCTTCCGGAATGACGCGCAGAGATTATTTATCGCCGATGCGTCCTGAAGATATCCTCGCGCTGAGTCCGGCAGGCATTCGCTGCAAGCTCGGCGGATTTTACATTGACCCGACGCGGCCGGTGGAACGGGCGCTGATCACGCACGCCCATTCCGATCACGCCCGAGCCGGCCATGGCGCGGTGCTGGCGACGGTCGAAACGCTCGACCTGATGCGGCTGCGTTATGGCGAGCACTTCGCCGGAACCACACAGGCGATCCGCTATGGCGAGAGCGTCACGCTCGACGGAGCCAAGGTCAGCTTCCATCCCGCCGGTCATGTGCTCGGCTCGGCGCAGATCGCGGTCGAGGCGAACGGGCTGCGCATCGTCGCCTCCGGCGACTACAAGAACGTCGCCGACCCGACCTGCGCGCCATTCGAACTTAAGCCCTGCGATGTCTTCATCACCGAGGCGACGTTCGCGCTGCCGGTGTTCCGACACGGCGATCCGGCCGCAGAGATCGCAAAGCTGTTGCATTCCGTCGCGTTGTTTCCCGAGCGGGCCCATCTTGTCGGCGGCTATTCGCTCGGCAAGGCGCAGCGCCTCATCGCACTCATTCGGCAGGCCGGCTACGACCGGCCGATCTATTTGCACGGAGCGATGGAGAGCATCACGGAATATTACGTCAGAAGCGGCATTGCGCTCGGCGAATTGCGGGCGGTGCGCAGCGCGAGCAAGGCCGAGCTTGCTGGCACGATCACGATTTGCCCGCCCGCGGCCCTGACGGACTTGTGGGCGAGACGGTTTCCCGATCCCGTCAACGCGTTCGCCTCGGGCTGGATGCGCGTGCGGGCGCGGGCGCGGCAGCAAGGCGTCGTACTGCCGCTCGTCATCTCCGACCATGCGGATTGGGACGGCCTCACTAAAACGATCGCAGCGACGGGAGCGGGCGAGATCTGGGTCACGCACGGCCAGGAGGACGCGCTGGTGCATTGGTGCGCCATCCGTGGCCTCAAAGCGCGCCCGTTGGGCATCGTCGGCTATGGCGATGAAGAAGACGAGGCTGCTTCCGCGCAGAGGACAGGCGAATCTCAATGAAGCGCTTCGCCGAGTTATTGGATCGCCTCGCCTACGAGCCGGCGCGCAACAACAAGCTGCGCCTGATGAGCGATTATTTCCGCTCGGTACCCGATCCGGAGCGCGGCTGGGCGCTGGCGGCGTTGACCGGTGCGCTGAACTTTCATCACGCCAAGCCGGGATTGATCCGCAATCTGATCGCCGAGCGCACCGATCCGGTGTTGTTCGAACTTTCGTACGATTACGTCGGCGATCTCTCCGAGACCGTCGCGCTGATGTGGCCCGTTTCATCCTCCCCCGCGTGCGGGGGAGGGAAAAGCCGGGGCGAAGCGGAACGCGAACCACGACTCTCCACCGTCATCGAAACGCTTGCCACACTCGGCAAGGCGCAACTGCCGCAACAGCTGGCGCGCTGGCTCGATGCGCTCGATGAGACCGGGCGCTGGGCACTGATCAAGCTGGTCACCGGCGGCTTGCGGATCGGCGTCTCGGCGCGGTTAGCCAAGGCCGCAATCGCCGATCTCGGCGGCAAGGCGGTTGAGGACATCGAGCTGGTCTGGCCGGGCATCGTTCCGCCCTACCGCGAACTGTTCGCCTGGCTCGAAGGCTGCGCGGAGAAACCCGCGAGCCTGCATCCCGCGCCGTTCCGCCCGCCAATGCTCGCGCACGCGCTCGACGATGCCGACCTGGCCGCGCTCGATCCGGCAGATTTTTTGGCGGAATGGAAATGGGACGGCATTCGCGTGCAGGCGGTCGCTGCTCCCGCACTTTTCCCTCCCCCACCAGCGGGGCAGGGAAGGGTTGCGCGGCTCTATTCGCGGACCGGTGAAGACATTTCCAAGAGCTTTCCCGATCTGCTCGATGCGCTGCGCTTGCCCGGCGCCATCGACGGCGAGCTTTTGATCAGACGCGAAGGCCTGGTGCAGTCATTTAACGTGCTGCAGCAGCGGCTCAACCGCAACAGCGTTACGCCAAGGCTTCTTGCTGAATTTCCTGCGCATCTACGCGCTTACGATCTGCTCGCCGACGGCGACGAGGATTTACGCGGCCTGCCGTTCGCCGTGCGAAGGGCCCGGCTCGAAGAGTTCGTCGCGCGGCTTGGCGAGGAGCGTATCGATCTCTCGCCGCTCGTATCTTTTGCGAGCTGGGCCGAACTCGCGGCCGCGCGAAAGAATCCCGCGGCGGCGGGTGCTGGCGCGGATGCCGCCGCCGTCGAGGGCGTCATGCTCAAGCGGCGCGAGGCGCCGTACCTTCCCGGCCGGCCGAAAGGCCCCTGGTGGAAGTGGAAACGCGATCCATTTACCATCGATGCGGTGCTGATGTATGCGCAGCGCGGCCACGGCAAGCGCTCGTCGTATTATTCCGATTACACGTTCGGCGTATGGACCCGCGGCGAAAGCGGCGACGAGCTTGTTCCAGTCGGCAAGGCGTATTTCGGGTTCACCGACGAAGAGCTCCTGCAGATCGACCGCTTTGTCCGCCACAACACGACCGAACGGTTCGGGCCGGTCCGCGAGGTCGTGCATGAGTCCGATCGGGGCCTGGTGCTGGAAGTCGCGTTCGAAGGATTGCAGCGCTCGACGCGGCACAAATCGGGCCTTGCGATGCGGTTTCCTCGCATCAACCGGCTGCGTTGGGATAAGCCACCCGGCGAGGCCGATCGCTTGGAACTGCTTGAGACCATGATCGGGCGGATCGAACAGGGCTGTACCCCATGACCGAATCATCTTCCAGGGCGCCGCCGCAGGCATTGCTCCGCCGCGGCCGGATCGGCGACCTCGACGTGCTGGTCGCGCTTGAAACGCAATTTTTCACCCCCGATCATCGGATTTCGCGGCGGGGCTTTCGCCATTTCGTCGCCTCGCCGAAATCGACGCTGGTCGTTGCCGAGGTCGAAGGAAAAGTCGTCGGCTGCGCGTTGGTGAACTATCGCCGCGGCTCCGAACTTGCCCGAATCTACACAATTGCCGTCGCCACCGAGTTCCGCCGCCGCGGCATCGCGCGCCAGCTGTTGGCGGCAGCGGAGCAAAGTGCCCGCAAGCGCGGCTGTCGGATCATGCGCCTGGAAGTCCGCGCAGACGACGCTGGAGCAATCGCCCTTTACGAAGCCTCGGGCTACAGTCGGTTCGGCAAACGTCGCGGCTATTATGACGGTCGCATCGATGCTCTACGCCTAGAAAAGCCGCTCGCGGCGAAACCGCGACGCCACTCGGCGGCGCGAATTGAAGGGACTGACTCCGGCGGCCGAATCGGTTTTGATGGTGGACATCGCGCGCGGGGCAGTCGCCAATCCCAACGTTTCCGGTTATGACCGGCAATACCGTAGGCGTGACTTTGAACGCATGATCGGCCCACGATTACATTTCGCCGTGGAATTTGCCGCCGACTGGAAAGGGACCCGTCCATGACCGGCTGGGTCATTCTCGTCGATCACGCCCGCGATCTGCCCAACGCCGAGACTCCGCACAAGGTCATTACCACGAGCGAATATCTCGCGCGGCCGCGGTTGTTCGATATGGGGCGGCCCAAGCTGGTCAATCTCGCCCGCTCCTACGCCTATCAATCGAAGGGCTATTACGCCTCGCTCCTTGCCGAGGCGCGCGGCCATCGCGTCGTGCCGACGGTCGAGACCATGCTGGAACTGCGCGAGCAGAAGCTCTACGAGCATGCGCTGCCCGAGCTTGAAGACGAGCTCAACCGCTGCGCCCGGCGCGCCGATTTCCAGCCCGACGCCGAACTCAAGCTTCTGGTCTGTTTCGGCATTGCCCGCGATTCCCGTTTTGAATCGTTCGGTCGGCTGTTGTTCGACTGGTTCCGCTGTCCCGCGCTCGAAGTGATCGTCGATCCGGGGACCTGGCTGTCCATCGACCGCATCCGCCCGCGCAACATCACCCGGCTCGCCAATGGTGAAGCGGAGTTTTTCCGCCAGTCGCTGCACAACCACACCAAACGCGAGTGGCGCGATCCCAAGGCGCGAACGGTCGCCAAATACGATCTCGCCGTATTATACGATCCGAACGAGAAGATGGCGCCGTCTTCGCCAGCCTCGATCAAGCATTTCGCCCGCATCGCCGAGAAATTGTCGGTCGACGTCGAGCCGATTACGAAGCGCCAGCTCGGCGAACTTGCCGAGTACGATGGGCTGCTCATCCGCGAAACCACCTCGATTGACAACCACACCTACCGGTTCGCGCGACGCGCCTGGCAGGAAGGCATGCCGGTCATCGACGACCCGATCTCGATGATCCGCTGTACCAACAAAGTGTTCTTGATGGAATTGCTCGGCCAGAACCAGGTGCCGACGCCGCCGACCGTGATCCTCGCCGAGGACACCGATCTCGCCAAGGCGATCGACGAGCTCAGCCTGCCGCTAGTGGTCAAGATCCCCGACGGTTCGTTTTCGCGCGGCGTGCATAAGATCGAATCGCAGCTCGAGTTCAAGCGCATCTGTGACGAGCTGTTCGAGGAAACCGATCTGCTCTTGGCGCAGAAATTCCTGCCGACCGAGTTCGATTGGCGGGTCGGCGTCCTTGCAGGAGAACCATTGTTTGTCTGCCAATACCGCATGGCGCGGGGCCATTGGCAGATCGTCAAGCACCGCGCCGACGGTTCCGCGCGCGAAGGCGGCTTTCGCGCCTTCGAGATCGAGCAGGCGCCGCCGGAGGTGATCGACGTGGCGGTGCGGGCCGCGCGGCCCATCGGGGAGGGATTCTACGGCGTCGACCTCAAACAGACCGAGCACGGCATCGTCGTCATGGAGGTCAATGACAACCCGAACCTCGAACACGGCATCGAGGATGCCGTCGGCAAGGACGAGGTCTGGACCCGGCTATTGCGCTGGTTCATCGACCGCTTCGTGCAATAGGGCTTGTTTCGCCGCCGCGCACACGAGCGTTGCCTTGGCTTCGCTGTATCATATATAATACGGAACTTGAGGAAGTTCGGCATTGGCCGACCATCGGCTGACCGAAATCCCGGTCGTCTTTTACCGCACTGCCGCGGGTGTCGAGCCAGTCCGGGAATGGCTGCGAAGTTTGTCAGCCGAAGACCGAAGGAGCATCGGGACCGATCTTGCCACCCTCCAGATCGGCTGGCCGATCGGCATGCCGCTTTGCCGATCATTGGGTGGGGGGCTTTGGGAGTTGCGCAGCACGCTTGCGAATAACCGGATTGCGCGGCTCATATTTTTCGTGACGCAAGGGCGGATCGGCATCGTCCATGGCTTCATCAAGAAGACGCGAAAAAGCCCGCCTGGCGAGACCGCCCTGGCGCACAAGCGGATGAAGGAGATGATTAAGTGATGAAGTCGAAAAATCCGCATTGGGGATCCACGCTGGACGAGTTCCTTGACGAAGAGGGCATTCGTGAATCGGCTAAGGCCGAGGCTGTGACCCGCGTCATCGCCTGGCAGCTTAGCGAGGAGATGAAGCGTCAAGGTATGAGCAAGGCGCGTCTTGCGGTGCTTATGAATACGAGCCGCGCTCAGGTCGACCGCATCCTCAAAGCAAAGGGCAATGTGACCATCGAGACTTTGCAGAGAGCCGCGCAACTTGTCGGCCGACAGTTGCGTCTCGAACTGCTGTAGACGAACGCTGCCGGGATGCGGATCACGTTGATGCCGGTTCGGTGCTTGGCGATGCTTTCGTCACTTGAGTGAGCGGCCAGCGCGGCCGGGGGATGACTTCGAGCGAGTCGGTAAGTCCGAGGGCGAGCCGCTCGGCGCCGGCCCAGGCGACCATGGCGCCGTTATCGGTGCACAAAGCCGGCGGCGGTGCCACGAGCTGCGTGCCCGCCTCAAAAGCGATGCGATGCAAAACCTTGCGCACTGCCTGATTGGCGGCAACGCCGCCGGCGCAGACCAAAGCCGTCGGCGTCCCGACCCGGTCGCGGAACATCTGCAGGCCGCTGCGCAGCCGGTCCAGCACGACGTCGACCACCGCCTGCTGGAACGAAGCGCAGAGGTCGGCGACATCCTGGTCGCTGAGCGGGGCGATCTTTTCCGCCTCGATGCGCAGCGCGGTCTTCAAGCCGGACAGCGAAAAATCGGCATCAAGCCGTCCGATCATCGGGCGCGGCAGCGAGAAACGCTCTGGATCGCCGCGGGCAGCTTCCTTCTCGACCAATGGACCGCCGGGATAGCCAAGGCCGAGCAGTTTCGCCGTCTTGTCGAACGCCTCGCCGATGGCGTCGTCGAGCGTGCCGCCCAGCCTCGCGTAGTCGCCGACGCCGCGCACGCCCAAGATCTGGGTATGGCCGCCCGAAGCGAGAAACAGACAATAGGGAAACGGCGTTGCATCGGTGAGCCGCGCCGTGAGCCCGTGGGCTTCGAGATGATTGACGGCGATCAGCGGTTTGTCATGGACCAGCGCAATCGCCTTTGCCGTTGTCAGCCCGACGATCAGCCCGCCGATCAGGCCGGGGCCGGCGGATGCGGCAATGCCGTCGAGCGAACTGAACGAAACCTGGGCTTCGGCCATCGCCTTGGCGATAATCCAGTCGAGCGCCTCGACATGGGCTCGAGCGGCGATTTCTGGCACCACGCCGCCAAACGCGGCATGTTCGCTGACCTGCGACAGCACCACATTCGACATGATTCGGCCGCGGCCTTCTTTGTCGCGCTCAACCACGGCCGCGGACGTCTCGTCGCAAGTGGTTTCAATGCCGAGTATCAGCATGCGCCCAATATATGCGTTATCGTCAGCGCCTGGCACGGCCGTCGGCGCGCGCAGAATGAGGACCCAGCCTGGCTCGCGTGTTCGACCCGCAAAGATCGTGCTGTAGCATCTGACCGTCCATGGCCCAAACCTTGAACGAATCGACCCTGCGTATCGGCTCGCGCGGTTCGCCTTTAGCGCTGGCGCAAGCGAATGAGGTCAAGCTGCGGCTTGCTGCCGCCTGCGGGCTGCCGCCGGAACGGATCGAGATAGAGGTCATCCGCACCACCGGAGACCGGATCCAGGACCGGCCGCTGGCCGATGTGGGCGGCAAGGGGCTGTTCACCAAGGAAATCGAGGAGGCGCTTTTTTCCGGGGCCGTTGATCTTGCCGTGCATTCCGCCAAGGACATGTCGACGATCCTGCCCCATGGCCTTGTATTATCAGCGTTTTTGCCGCGCGAGGATGCCCGCGACGCGTTCATCGGCCGCGGCGGCATAACGTTGCGCGATCTGCCGCCTGGCGCCGTCGTCGGTACCGCCTCGTTGCGGCGACAGGCGCTGATCAGGCGCGTACGGCCTGATCTCCGTGTGGTCGCGCTGCGCGGTAATGTCGAAACGCGGCTGCGCAAACTCGACGCCGGAGAGGTCGACGCGACGCTGCTGGCCGTTGCCGGCCTGAAACGGCTCGGGCTGTTGTCTGCAGTGACCGAACTGCTCGGCATCGAGGAGTTCCTGCCGGCAGTCGGCCAGGGCGCTATCGCCATCGAGACCCGCGCCGACGATGCCGCAACTCTTGCGCTCGTCGCCAAGGTCAACGATCCGCCGACTGCGACCGCGCTTGCGGCCGAACGCGCTTTTCTCGCCGTGCTCGACGGCTCCTGCCGCACGCCGATCAGCGGCCATGCGCAGGTGAATGCCGGCCTGGTACGATTCCGCGGCATGGCCCTCAAGCCTGACGGCAGCGAGGCGGTCGAGGTTGTGCGTGAGGGCCCGGCCGAAGCGGCGGCGGCGCTTGGCGCCGATGGCGGCCGCGATCTCAAGAGTCGGGCCGGCGCCGGTTTCTTTGTGCCGGGTTGAGCGATGCGGCTCCTTGTCACGCGACCGCAACCCGATGCGCAGCGGACCGCCGCAATTTTGCGCGGCCGCGGTCACGACGTGACAATTGCGCCGCTTCTGTGCATCGAGGCTATCGCCGGTGCGGAAATCGACGCCGGACCGTGGGCGGCTATTTTGATCACCAGCGCCAATGCGGCGCAGGCCATCGCCACGCATCCGGCAGGGCAAACGTTGCGTAGTGTGCCGGTATTCGCAGTCGGCCAACGCAGCGCCGAGGCCATGCGCAAGCTTGGCTTTGCCGAGGTCAACTCGGCGGATGGCGGCGTGGACAATCTCGCGCGCCTTGTGATTGCTCGAATAGGACCGAAAGCTTCGCTGCTTTATCTCGCGGGCGAAGAGCGCTCCGGGAATCTCGCCGACGATCTCGGCCGTAGCGGCTTAGCTGTGCGCACTGCTGTCATCTATCGTGCCGTCGCGGCGGCCGAACTGCCGCAGGCGGCTGTCGACGTGTTGACCGCCGGCCTTGGCGGCGTGCTGCACTATTCGCGCCGCAGCGCCGAGACCTACTTGAATGCGGCGCAAGGCACGGGCTTTCTGGAGATTGCGCTCTCGCCCGCGCATTTCTGCCTGTCGGTCCAAGTCGCCGAGCCGCTCGCACGCGCCGGCGCCCGTGTCATCCGTGTCGCGGCGCAGCCGACGGAAGCGGCTCTGATCGAGCTGATCGGCACAAAATCGCGGTGACGGCATTGTCTCGATTGAACGGCCGATTGAACCGGCCCGCTCGGTTGCCGTCACCTCTGCCCCGTATTATGGCGTGGCGGCGCGGAGTGGGGCCAGGCGATTCGCGGCCGCGCGTGGAGAGTGCATGACGAGCGAGCCTGACAACAGACCGCGCGGTCGTCCGCCGACCATCGACCTTACGGCAACGGAAATCGAGACCGAAAAGCCGGTGCAGGATGCCGAGGGTGACACACTCGCTGAAGATCGCGCGAAGGCACATTCCGCGCCAGGGCAACGCGTCGGGTGGAGTTTCGCCGGCGCAATGACGCCGCTTGCGATCGGCGCCGGGTGCGGCGCGATCGTCGTGGCTGCGCTTGGGTTTGGTCTATGGTCTGCGGGTCTTTCGCCCTCGCGCCACGCCGCGCCTGTTTCGTCGAGTATCGCGCCCGCCGCCAATGCCGAAGCAACGAATGGTGCGGCCGAACGCGAGATCGCGGCGAAACTCGACAAAATCCAGGCCGAATTACAGGCGCAGCATTCCGAAAACCCGTCGGCCAGCCGGTTGGCGGCGGTCGAAGCGCAGACCAAGTCACTTGTCGATTCGCTTGCCGCGCTCAATCGCCAGCTCGACGGCATCGCAACTACGGCGCAAGGTGCGATGGAACGCGCCAATGCCGCCGCCGAGTCTGCGCAAGGAGCCGCTCAAGGTGCGGTCAAGCAGAGCGACTTCGACGCACTTGCCAAGCGGATCGCGGCGCTGGAAGACTCGGTCAAGGCGCTGTCCGCTGCCGGGGCGCAGCTCGCGCCGCTCGCCGATGACCGCGCTGCCCGGGCTGCGCTCGCCGCCGAGGCGCTGCGAGCCAATGTCGAACGCGGCGCTCCCTTTAGCGCCGAACTCGCCGCCATAAAATCGTTTGACGCCGACCCGCGCGCCATTGCGGCGCTGGAACCGTTCGCCGCGGACGGCGTGCCGACGACGGCTGCGCTCGCGCATGAATTGTCGCTGCTCATACCCTCGCTCGCCCAAGCGGCCGGCACTCCGGTGCAGAGCGGCTCCTTCCTTAATCGCCTCGAAAGTCATGCGAAGGGTCTCGTCCGCATCACCACGACCAACGCTGCGGTGGGGAATGATCCTTCGGCCGTGATCGCGCGGCTCGATGCCCACGCTGCACGCGCCGATATTGCCGCCGCGCTCGCCGAAACCGACCATCTGCCGCAGCCTGCACAAAAGCTCGCTGAACCCTGGGTGCAGAAAGCAAAGGCGCGCGATGCCGCCATTGCCGCGAGCCGCCGCATCGCCGCCGACACGCTGGCCGGGCTCACCAGTAGCAGGAACCCGAACCCTCAATGATCCGAGTCGTCTTTTTCCTCATCGTGGTCGGTGCGTTGTCGCTCGGCGTGGCTTGGCTCGCCGACCGGCCCGGCGATGTCGTCATCACCTGGCAGGGGCTGCGCATCGAGACTTCGCTCATGGTGCTGGGCGCAGCGATGCTGGTGCTGCTGGCGGTTCTGGCTCTGCTCTGGAGCCTTGTGCGCGCGGTTCTGCATTCGCCGATGGGGCTCGCCAAGCGCTGGCGCAATCGCCGCAGCCTGCGCGCCTATGAAGCGATTTCGAATGGGCTGATCGCGGTCGGCTCCGGCGATGTCGCTGCGGCGCGCAAGCTCGCCGCCGAGGTCGGCCGGATTGCGCCCGGCGAGCCGCTGGCGCTGCTGCTTGCCGCGCAATCGGCCCAGCTCGCCGGCGAGCGCGAAGCGGCGGAGCGCACATTTCGCGTCATGGCGGGTCGGGCGGATACCAAGACGCTGGGCCTGCACGGCCTCTATATCGAGGCGCAGCGCCGCGACGACCATGCCAGCGCGCGCGCCTATGCCGAGGAAGCGGCGCGGACATCCTCTGCGCTCGGCTGGGCCGGCCGGGCGGTGCTCGAATTCCGCTGCGCGACCGGCGACTGGGCCGGCGCGCTGGCGCTGCTTGAACGCAGCAGGGGCGGTTTCGACAAGGAAAGCTATCGCCGCCAGCGCGCGGTGATGTTGACGGCGCGGGCGCTGGCGCTTGAGGAGAGCGATCGCGACCATGCCAAGGCTTTTGCGCTGGAAGCGGTGAAGCTTGCCCCGAGCTTGGCGCCGGCGGCGGCTTTGGCAGGCCGCTTCCTTGCCGAGGGCGGCGAATTGCGCCGCGCCTCGCGCATCGTCGCCAAGGCGTGGCGCGCCAATCCGCATCCCGATCTGGCGCAGACCTACGCGGATCTGCGTTTCGGCGACGCGGCGCGGGACCGGCTGGCGCGGGTCGAAGCGTTGGTGAAACGAACGGCCGGAAACATCGAGAGCGACTTGGCGGTGGCGCGCGCTGCGCTCGATGCGCGCGAATTTGCAAAGGCGCGCGCCGCGCTGGCGCCGCATCTTGCCGCACCGACCCGGCGGGTCGCGCTCGTGATGGCAGAGCTTGAGCGGGCGGAGCACGCTGACGAAGGCCGGGCGCGGCAATGGATGGCGCGCGCGCTCAACGCCGCGCCTGACCCGCAATGGACCGCCGACGGCCACGTTTCCGATCATTGGCTGCCGGTGTCGCCGGTGACCGGCCGGCTCGACGCCTTCGAATGGCGCGTGCCGCTGACCGGGATGGCGAGCGCTCCGGTCATCGAAACTGAGCGTGAGCCGGCGCCGGTGGGGCGGATCGATGCGGCGCCCCAAGACGCGGCTCCGCAGGCGGGTGGAGGCGAGCAACCGCCTGCCGAACCGCCGTCGCCGCCGGCTGCCCCTGCTCGCAGCGCACAGAAGAAGGCGAAGGCCGAAGCGGTGATACCGCTTGTCCACGCCCCCGACGATCCGGGCCCTGCAGCGGCCGAAGACATCGAGCCTCCGCCCGAACCGCATGGCAGCGGCTGGGGGAAAATCTTCGAATAGGGCTGTTCGCTTAAGCAGGCCCGCCTTGCCAAATCTCATCGAACATGCACTATAGAGCATGAATTATAATGCATAAGGCGAACCCGCTTGGCTGATCTCAGTACTAGAAGGCTGCAGCCACCAGCCGCATCCAGGCCTCAGGAGCCGGGCACAGGCGCGGCCGATTTCCTCGGCGCGATCGGCCGCGAGGTTCGGCGCAACCGCGCCAAGCGCGGCATGACGCGCCGGCAATTAGCGCAAGCCTCGGACACTTCGGAACGTTATCTCGCGCAAATCGAAAGCGGCGGCGGCAACCCGTCGGTGAGCGTGCTGCGCGCGATCTCCGAGGCGCTGGGCCTGCCGCCTGCCGTGCTGTTGCCGGAAGCGACCGCCCGTCCCGTCGCAATCGGGGTGATCGTGGATCTATTGGCGCAGCTGCCGGAGAGCGAATTGCCCGCGCTCGCCAGAGAGATCGAGGCGCGAGTGGCGCGTAGCGGCGGGGCCGATCGGGCGCACCGTATCGCGCTGGTCGGTCTGCGCGGCGCCGGCAAGTCGACGCTCGGCCGGATGCTGGCGCAACACCTTTCCTGGCCGTTCATCGAACTCGATCGCGTCGTCGAGGAGGATTACGGCGCCAGCATTCCCGACCTGATCGAAATGGCCGGCACGGCTACGTTCCGCCGCCATGAGCGCAGCGCGCTGGAGCGGGTCGTTGCCGAGCACGACGCCGCCATCATTACCACCGCAGGCGGCATCGTCGCCGACCCGGAAACCTATGCGCTGTTGCTGCGCCGCACTCATACGGTCTGGATCAAAGCGCGGCCTGAGGATCACATGAGCCGCGTCGTGGCACAGGGCGACTTTCGTCCCATGGCGCAAAACCGCGAGGCCATGGCCGACCTCGTCGCCATCCTCGACGCGCGCGGTCCCGACTATGCGCGTGCCGAGGCGCAACTCGACACCTCGGCAGATGCGCTGGAGCAGAGTTTTGCCAAACTGTTGGGCGTGGTGACGCCGTGGCTTGGACAACAAGCAAAATCGTGACGCTTACCGATGCCGGCTTCCTCGATCTTGCGCCGATGCGGCTCGAATACCGCATGATCGGGCCGCGGCCCGATGCGGCGCCGACCATCGTGATGCTGCACGCAGGCCTCGGCTCGGTCGCGCGGTGGGGCGATTTTCCGCAAAAGCTTTCGGCGGCGACGGGCACCGGAGTCTTTGTCTATTCGCGCGCCGGCCATGGCAAATCGAGTCCGGCCAAATTGCCGCGCTCGGTCCGCTTTATGGACGAGGAGGCCGAAGATGTGCTGCCGCGCGTGCTGAACGCGATCGGCTTCCAGCGCGGCATCCTGCTCGGCTACAGCGACGGCGGCTCGATCGCGACGATTTATACAGGCTCGATCCAGGATCACCGCGTGCGCGGCCTGGTGCTGATCGCGCCGCATTTTTTTGCCGAGCTGGCGGGCCTCGAAGAAATCCGCCGCGCGCGCGAGGCGTTCGTTGCAGGTCCTTTGCGCGAAAAACTCGAACGCTGGCATGACGATGCCGATTGCGCGTTCCGCTCCTGGAGCGGGCCGTGGCTCGATCCCGAATTCGAAAACTGGGACATCACCGAGGCGCTCGGCTACATCCGCGTGCCGATCCTGATCGTGCAAGGAGAACTTGATCAATACGGAACGCTCAAGCAGATCGAGGTGGCGCAGCGGGAATGTTTGTGCCCGGTCGAGGCAGCCTTATTGCCGGGCATCCGCCACGATCCCTGCCGCGAGGCACCCGAACAGACGCTGGCGATCATCGCCGGCTTCATCAACCGCCTCCTGAACGACCACTACGAGAGCGAAAAACCCACCAGTTCTTCGCTTGCAGCCTCATGAATTATAGTGCATATTAAGCGCACAGTTGAGCCGCAGATGAAATATAGTTCAGGCGGCGGGCAGGAATGGCCCGGCTAGAGCGCGCAAACGTCGGACAGGCCACAACGTCGGATGGACATAATGTCGGATTCCGGACACGGCGCCGAGCGCGTTCTGGCGAACGGCAAGACACGGATCGACTTCCAGACCGAGCCCGCGCGCTATCGCCATTGGAAGCTTCAGCTCGACGGCGATATCGCTACGCTCGTCATGAACGTCGACGAGAAGGGCGGCCTGTTCGACGGCTACGACCTGAAACTCAATTCCTACGATCTCGGCGTCGATATCGAACTTGCCGATGCGCTCGAACGGCTTCGCTTCGAGCATCCGCAGGTACGCGTCGTCGTGCTGCGTTCGGCCAAGCCGCGGGTTTTCTCCGCCGGCGCCAATATCCGCATGCTGGCCGGCGCGACGCATGCCCACAAGGTCAACTTCTGCAAGTTCACCAACGAGACGCGCAACGGCATCGAGGATTTGAGCCAGAATTCCGGCGTGCCGACCATCTGCGCGATCAACGGCACGGCGGCCGGCGGCGGCTACGAGTTGGCACTCGCGGCCGACCACATCATGCTGGTGGACGACGGCTCGGCCGCGGTGGCGCTGCCGGAAATCCCGCTGCTTGCGGTGCTGCCGGGCACCGGCGGCCTCACTCGCGTCGCCGACAAGCGCAAGGTGCGGCGCGACCATGCCGACGTGTTCGCCACCACGGAGGAAGGCGTCAAGGGCAAGCGCGCGGTCGAGTGGCGGCTCGTCGACGAGGTGGTGCCGGGGTCGAAATTCGATGACGCAATCGTTGCGCGCGCGCGCGAATTCGCCGCGAAATCGGGACGCGGCGCCGCAGGGCCGGGCGTCGCGTTGACGCCGCTCAAACGAGAATTTACCGCAGACGCCGTCGCGTACGAAACGCTGTCGGTCGAATTCGATCGCGCGCGACGGCTCGCGACAATCACATTGCGCGGCCCGAACACAGCACCGCCGGCATCCGCCGAATCCATGGTGGCGCTCGGCGCTGAATTCTGGCCGCTCAAACTTGCGCGCGAGCTCGATGATGCGATCCTGCACATCCGGATCAACGAACTCGATGTCGCGGCCATCGTGTTCAAATCGTCCGGCGATCCGGCGGCCGTGCTCGGCTACGACCACTTTCTCGACGCCAACCAGGAGCACTGGCTCGTTCGCGAAATTCGTCACTTGTGGAAGCGCGTGCTCAAACGCGTCGATCTCACTTCGCGCTCACTGATTACGCTCATTGAGCCTGGATCATGCTTTGCCGGCACGCTGGCCGAACTCGCCTTCGCCAGCGACCGCTCCTACATGCTGACCCCCACCCATCCGTCCCCCGCTAGAGGGGGAGGTTCAGGGCGGGGGGGCGATAACAAGCCGCCGGCGCATATTGCACTCGCTGCGGTGAATTTCGGCGCCTATCCGATGTCGAACGGGCTGACGCGGCTTGCCAGCCGGTTTCTCGCCAATCCTTTCGATCTCGATCGCGCCAAGGCCGAAATCGGCAACATGCTCGACGCCGAGCAGGCGCAGGAACTCGGGCTCATCACCTTCGCGCTCGATGAGATCGATTGGGATGACGAAGTACGCGTGTTTCTCGAAGAGCGCGCGAGCTTCTCGCCCGACAGCTTGACCGGAATGGAAGCGAACCTGCGATTCGCCGGGCCGGAGACCATGGAGTCGAAAATCTTTGCCCGGCTGACCGCCTGGCAGAACTGGATCTTCCAGCGCCCCAACGCCATCGGCGAGGAGGGCGCGCTCAAACGCTACGGCACCGGGCAGAAGCCGGTGTTCGATACGAGGAGAGTCTGACCTTCACCCTCCCCCTTGTGGGGAGGGCGGGGGGTGGGGGTCGGGAGGCACGCGCGGCCGTCGACGTTATTGCCTGACCTCGCGACCCCCACCCCTACCCCTCCCCACAAGGGGGAGGGGAAAGAGACAAGGAGTGAAACATGACCATCGAGACCGTCGACTACACCACCAAGATCCCCAACAACGTCAATCTCGCCGAAGACCGCCAGGTATTGCGGGCGCTCGAGAGCTGGCATCCGGGCTACATCGATTGGTGGATGGACATGGGGCCGGAGGGCTTCCAGAAGTCACTGGTCTATCTGCGCACCGCCGTATCCGTCGACCCGAAGGGCTGGGCCAAATTCGATTACGTGAAAATGCCGGATTACCGCTGGGGCATTCTGCTCGCGCCCAAGGACGATGACCGCAAAGTTCCGTTCGGCCGCCATTACGGCGAGGCGGCCTGGCAGGAAGTGCCCGGCGAATATCGCGCCATGCTGCGGCGCCTCATCGTCATCCAGGGCGACACCGAGCCGGCCTCGGTCGAGCAGCAGCGCCATCTCGGCAAGACCGCGCCGTCACTCTACGACCTGCGCAACGTTTTTCAGGTCAACGTCGAGGAAGGCCGCCACCTGTGGGCGATGGTCTATCTGTTGCAGAAATATTTCGGCCGCGACGGCCGCGAGGAGGCCGCCGAACTGTTGCAGCGCCGCTCCGGCGATCCCGACAAGCCGCGCATGCTCGGCGCCTTCAACGAAGCAACGCCGGACTGGCTGTCGTTCCACATGTTCACGTTCTTCACGGATCGTGACGGCAAAATGCAGTTGGAGAGTTTGGCGCAGTCCGGCTTCGATCCGCTGTCGCGCACCTGCCGCTTCATGCTGACGGAGGAAGCGCATCACATGTTCGTCGGCGAGACCGGCGTCGGCCGCACCATCCAGCGCACCTGCGAGGTCATGAAGGCGGCCGGAATCGAGCACCCAAACGAGATCGGCAGGGTGCGCGATCTCGGCGTCATCGACCTGCCGACGATCCAGAAAAAGCTCAACCTGCACTATACGCTTTCGCTCGACCTGTTCGGCTCCGAGGTTTCGACCAACGCAGCGAATACGTTCACCGCCGGGCTCAAGGGCCGCTTCCAGGAAACCAAGATCGATGACGATCACCGGCTGGAAAGCGCCACCTATCCGGTGCTCAAGCTCATCGACGGGAAGATCAAACGGGTCGACGAGCCCGCTTTGACCGCGATCAACATGCGGCTGCGCGACGATTACACCGCGGACTGCCAGCGCGGCCTCGACCGCTGGAACAAGATCATCGAGCGGACCGGCGTTGCCTTCAAACTCGAACTGCCCCATGTCGGCTTCCACCGCAACATCGGCGAGTTCAAGGACGTTCAGGTGACACCGGCGGGGGAAATGATCGACGAAGCGGCCTGGCAGCGCGACAAGAACCAATGGCTGCCGTCGAAGGACGACGGCGATTTCATCGCAAGCCTGATGAAGCCTGTGACCGAGCCGGGCCAATTCGCTGGTTGGATCGCGCCGCCCCGCGTCGGCATCGACAACAAGCCGGGCGACTTCGAATACGTAAAGATCGCGGCGTAATTTATGGGAATTATATACTTGACTCCCTCGATTTTCTGGCCTAGGATTTGGGCAGAAATTGAGGGCTGACCGATGTCTAAATCGACCATTTCGACCTTCCAGCTTTTCGAGATGTTCCCGGACCAAGAGACGGCCCGGACCTACCTTGAAGGCCGGTTGTGGCCCAATGGCCCGCGCTGCCCCGTCTGCGGCCTTAGCGAGCGGATTACCGAACGGGCTGGCGGCTTCTATCGCTGCAACCAGTGCAAGGAAGACTTTACGGTGCGTACTGGCACGATATTCGAGCGCAGCCATGTTCCGCTGCACAAGTGGGTTTACGCAATGTACCTGCTTGTGACGGCCCGCAAGGGCATTTCCTCGATGCAACTCGCCAAGGAAATCGGCATCACGCAAAAGTCGGCTTGGTTCGTCCTGCATCGGCTCCGCGAAGCGTGCGGCGACAAGCTCGAAATGCTCCAAGGCATCATCGAGATTGATGAAACCTACGTCGGCGGCCTCGAAAAGAACAAGCACGAATCCAAGAAGCTCAAAGCCGGACGCGGTACGGTCGGCAAGACCCCGGTTCTTGGGATGCGCGAGCGCGGCGGCAGGACGGTCGCCATGCCGCTTGCTGAGACAGACGCGAAAACGATCCAAGCCGCCATCATGCAGAATGTCGCGATCGGTTCGACCATTCACACGGACGAAGCTGGCGCTTATGTCGGGGTTGCTGGCTTGTCCTTCGACCACGATACGGTCAATCACAGTCAGGGCGAATACGTCCGCGCCGGCGTGACCACCAATTCGATTGAAAGCGTTTTTGCCGTCATGAAGCGCGGCATCTACGGCGTCTATCACCACGCCAGCAAAAAACATCTTGGCCGCTACGTTGACGAGTTCGCCTTCCGGCTGAATGAAGGGAATGTCAAGCATCACACTATGACGCGGCTTGACAGTTTCGTTGACGGCGTGGCTGGAAAGCGGCTGACCTACAAGGCGCTGATCCAATGAGTAAACCAAAACCGCCGAAAGAATTGGATGCGATTGCCGATGTTGTCCTTGCCCATCGGCCAAAGCCGAAATCACAACCGGGGAAGAAACGCAAGCGCAAAGCCGCGAAACTAGCTCGTGCTTTTGCTGGACAAAGTGCTTCGTCATTTGAGCGCAAAGCTCACGGCAAATAGGGTACCGAACATTAGTAACGACACTAGAAGTCCAACCCAAAAGCCGCGAAAGCTCTTTTCATCATGGCGTCTGCCAAACGGGACGATAAACGCGAGCAATGACGAATTAGAGGGCGCGTCGTCATCATTTGAATTTTGGGAATGGATATTTGCCGGATTTGTCGTGGCAGCAGTTGCAGTTGAAGTTATTATTGCGGCCGTCCATCCGCCATATGATTCCAATCTCTGGCGATGGGGATCAGCAATCACTGATGCTTGGATTGCCATTGGCATCGTTGGTGAAGTCGTATCTGGCAGAATGGATTCTCGAATCCAAACAGAATTGCGCAGCCGCTCAAACGCGAAGCTCGCAGAGGCTATTGAGCGGGCAGCGAAGGCCGACCTTGCCAGAGCCGAACTTGAAAACCAATTGCGTCCAAGAGAACTTAACCAAGCGCAATGGGATTTCATCCAAGGGCTTGCTGGCCAGTTTGAGCAAGTGAATATCGGATACGAGACGGACGCGGAAACGTGGTGGTATGCCTCGGATTTCCAGAAGGCGTTTTTCTCGGCTGGAATTAAGGTCGGGATGTACCGGCGCGCCGCCGATGTCCACAGTTTCGGAACGTTTGTGTATGAGCCGCGCGGATTCGACGGGGCGCGCCCCCGAACGGTCAATCCATTGGTGGAAATCTTTCGGAAAGGCGACATACCGCCAGCGCGCGTGTCACTCGCCACAATAACGGCGCTCCCTACCGACATAGAAGCGCCCCCCGAAATTCCAATGATCATCCTGGGGGGGAGATTCTTGGTCGCGCCAGCTTGGATTCCCCCAAGAGACACCAAGACGAAAATGCCCGAAAGAAACGAGTAGCGAACTGTGAACGCCAGCCTGTCACGCCAGCGTCCCCGTAGTCGAGCCCCCCGAAGGGAGTCACGTATATAATTCCCTAATTTATCCCGCCCCCGAAGCGGGGAGGGGGGACCGCGCGCAGCGCGGTGGGCGGGGCGCGGGCGCCCCAACCTTGCTCCGCCGTCGCGATGGCGCGCGGCGGTTCGGTATTCTGAATTCTTTCTGCAAACCATTGCGAGTCGTCGAGTCAGACGCCCCCTCCACCACGCTTCGCGTGGTCCCCCTCCCCCGCTTTCGCGGGGGAGGATGTATCCAGCGGCCCGTCCCGCAGGCGGGCGAGATCGAAGCGATCGATTTCGCGCAAAAGTTCGACGAACGCCTTCGCGCCGCGCTCGAGCGCCGCCTCGCCCTTTTCGGCGCTGGCGAGCGTCGCATCGCCGACCGCGCCGGTCGGGTTGAGGTCTTGCGTCATCCAGGCAAAGCCTGCGGGCCGGTAGGCGCCGAGCCATTTGAACTCGCGCGCCATGGCGATGGTTTCCGGCGTGGCGTTCGCCGCCTGGTCCATGCGCACAGTCGCGGGTTGAGCTGCGAGCATCAGCGAGGTTTCGATGTCGCCGCCGTGAATGCCGTGCCGCTTCTCCTCGGCGGAAAAAACGCCGTCAGGATAACCGAAGCGGTGCCAGCCGACGGTGACGGCGAGCATGCCGAGCCGCGTGCGCAGCTCGCGCGCTACCAATTCCATGGCCGCGATATTGCCGCCGTGGCTGGTGATGAGAACGAGCTTGCGCAATCCCGCCCGCGCCAAACTCTCGCCGAGTTCGGTCCAGGCCGCGATCGCGGTCTTGGCCGACACCGTCAGCGTGCCCGGATAGGACAGATGCTCGGCCGACACGCCGATCCATTGCAGCGGCAGGAAGGTGACCGGCAGCTCGGCGGGGAGGATTTTTTCGACGCGGGACAGATAGGCCTCGCCGATATAGGAATCGACGCCGAGCGGCAGGTGCGGGCCGTGCTGCTCCAGCGCGGCAAGCGGCAGCACAGCGATCCAGCGCGCCGTCGCGCCGCCGGCCGCGGCCACGTCCTGCCAGGTCATTTCCATGAAGTTGCGTCTCGGCAGCGTCATTAAGCTTCACTCGCCAATCGTGCTTTACATCCCTATTCTCGCGTCGCCGGCGCAAAGGAGCAACCGATGCCGTCAGTCATAACGCGAAGAAGCCTCTTGGGGCTTGCCGCGGGCGCCGCGGGCGTCGCTGTAACCCAGCCCGCATGGCCGCAAAACCTCGACAAGGTGACGTTCGGCACCAACTGGGTGGCCGAGGCCGAGCATGGCGGCTTCTACCAGGCGCTGGCCGACGGCACCTATCGCAGATACGCGCTCGACGTGACCATCCGGCAGGGCGGCCCGAACGTGAATAACCGCATCCTGCTGCCGGTCGGCAAGATCGATTTCTTCCTGTCGGCCAATTCGCTTGAGGGCTTCGATGCCGTCGCGCAAAAGCTGCCGACGATCGAAGTGGCAGCCTTGTTTCAGAAGGACCCGCAGGTCCTGATCGCGCATCCCGATCCGGGCATCAAGACGCTCGCCGATCTGAAGAACCTGACGATCTTCGTGTCGCCGGAGGGCGTGGCGAGCTACTACCAGTGGCTCAAGGCCGACTACGGCTTCAAGGACAGTCAGGTCAAGCCCTACACCTTCAATCCGCAGCCGTTCCTTGCCGACAAGCACAGCGCAATGCAGGGCTATGTCACCTCGGAGCCGTTCGTGATCGAGAAAGCGACCGGCGTTAAACCCAAGGTCTTTCTGCTCGCCGACAACGGCTTCTCAGCCTATTCCACCTTGATCGAGACCCGCCGCGATCTGGTGGAGAAGAAGCCCGATCTGGTGCAGCGCTTTGTCGATGCTTCGATCATCGGCTGGTACAATTACATTTACGGCAACAATGCGCCGGCCAACGCGCTTATCAAAAAAGAAAACCCGGAAATGACCGACGACCTTCTGGCCTATTCGGTCGCGGCAATGAAAAAGTACGGCATCGTCGATTCCGGCGATACGCTCAAGCTCGGCGCCGGCGCCATGACCGATGCGCGGGCGAAGAACTTTTTCGACGAGATGGTGCGCGCCGGCGTCGTCAAAAGCGGTCTCGATTACCGCAAGGCCTATACGCTGCAATTCATCGACAAGAAGGTCGGGCTCGATCTGCGGCGGAAATGATATCTTCCGTCCACCCTTGTGGGGAGGGTAGGGGGGGTCGGGAGGCGACGCGAGCGCGCGGACGAGCGCGAGGCACGCCTCAAGCCAGTTCGATGACCCCCCGACCCCCACCCCTGCCCCTCCCCTTGTGGGGAGGGGAATTGTGCAGATCACGCCGATGCCGCCGCAGCCTTCGCATTCCTCGACCCTGGTCGCATTGCGCGGCGTCGCCAAGACTTTCCCCAACGGCACGCTGGCGCTCGCCGGGCTCGATCTTGAAGTGAGTCAGGGCGAATTCGTGTCGCTGCTCGGCCCGTCGGGCTGCGGAAAATCGACGGCATTGCGAATTATCGCGGGTTTGACCGAGCCGACGCTGGGCAACGTCGAATGGCAAGCGGCGCCGGTGGCGCAAAGCGACAGCCGCATCGGCTTCGTGTTCCAGGAGCCGACGCTAATGCCGTGGGCCTGCGTGTTCGACAATGTGTTGCTGCCGCTGAAGCTCAAACATGCGCCCTTGGATAAGGCGGCCGCGAGCGTCAATGCCGCGCTCGATCGCGTCGGCCTGCAAAAATTCAGCGCTGCCTATCCGCGCGAATTGTCGGGCGGCATGCGTATGCGGGTCTCCATCGCGCGTGCGCTGGTCACCGAGCCGGCTCTTTTGTTGATGGATGAGCCGTTCGCGGCGCTCGACGAAATCACGCGTTTCAAGCTCAACGACGACCTGCTGCGGATGTGGCAGGCGCTGCGTACCACGGTGGTGTTTGTCACTCATTCGGTGTTCGAATCGGTATTTCTGTCGAGCCGCATTGCGGTGATGGCGGCGCGGCCGGGCCGCGTCTTTGCCGAGCTTGCGATCGAGGCGCCGTACCCGCGCGACCGCGATTTTCGCACCTCGGCCGAATACTCGGCACTCTGCCGCCGCGTCTCCGAGGCGCTGTCGAGCGCCATGGCGGCGGGGGGGTGAGCAATGAAGCCGCGGCGATCAGCCCGTGCCATTCGCGACCGCGCGCTGCGGATCGTGCTGCCCGTGCTGATCCTCGGGCTCGGCCTGGCGATCTGGCAATTCGTCGTATCGGTCGAACGGATCCCGCCCTACGTGCTGCCGGCGCCGGACCTGATCGTAAGGACGCTGGTGAACGACCGGGTGCTGCTGTTGCAATCGCTTCTGGTCACGCTGACGACAACGGTCGAGGGTTTTTTGCTCGCCGCGATCGGCGGCGTCGGGCTTGCGGTTTTGTTCAATCAATTGCGGCTGGTCGAGTATTCGCTCTACCCCTATGCGGTGATCTTGCAGGTGACCCCGATCGTCGCCATCGCGCCTTTGCTGTTGATCTACCTGCCGCAGTCCTTGGCGGTGCTGGTGTGCGCCTGGATCGTGGCGTTCTTCCCGGTGCTGGCAAATACCACGCTCGGCCTTGATTCGGTCGACCGCAATCTCGCCGACCTGTTTGCGCTGTATGGCGCTTCACGCGGCCAAGTGTTGTGGAACCTGAAACTGCCGGCGGCGCTGCCCTACATTCTCGGCGGCTTGCGCATTGCCGGCGGGCTGTCGCTGATCGGCGCCGTCGTCGCCGAGATCGCTGCCGGTTCCGCCGGCGCCGGCTCCGGCCTTGCCTACCGCATCGCCGAGTCCGGCTACCGGCTCAACATCCCGCGCATGTTCGCCGCGCTGCTGCTGCTGTCGGTGGCGGGCATCGCGATCTTCTACGTTCTTTCGCTCGTCAATTACCTCGCGCTGCGCCGCTGGCACGAGAGCGCGCTGGCGCAGGAGAGGTGATCGGTCACGCTTGCGGCAACGCCTGCGCCAATACGCGCGCGACATGCACGGCTTCGCGACCGGTTCCATCTGCGATCTGGTGCCGGCATGATGTTCCGTCGGCGACGAGGATGGCGTCGGCCGGTGCCTTCCGAACGGCCGGCAGCAGCGAAAGTTCGCCCATCGCGCGCGACATATCGATCGTTTCGGCATGAAAGCCGAAGGCGCCGGCCATGCCACAGCAGCTCGATTCGATGGTCTCGACCCTAAGATCGGGAACAAGCCTCAGCGTCGCCTCGACGGCCGCCATCGCGTCGAACAACTTCTGGTGGCAATGGCCGTGCAGCAGCGCGCGCTTTTTTGTCGGCACGAGATGAAGCGCGAGCCTGCCGGCCTTGGCTTCACGCGCCAAAAATTCCTCGAACAGCAGCGCGGAACGGGCGGCTTGGCGCGCGGCGTCGCCTTTGATTAGCGCCGGGATTTCATCGCGGAAAGCGAACAGGCAGCTCGGTTCGAGGCCGAGCACGGGTACGTCTTGCTCGACATAGGGCCGGAGCGCGGCGAGCGTACGCTCGGCTTCGGCCCGCGCCTCATCCACCTTGCCGACTGACAGAAACGTCCGCCCGCAGCATAGCGGGCGCCCGCCATCGGCGGGCTTTGGCAGGCGGACGCGATAGCCGGCCGCTTTCAACACCGCGCGCGCGGCGTCAACGTTCTGGGGCTCGAAGTAGCGGTTGAACGTATCGGCGAACAGCACGACTTCTTCAATTCCTTTGCCGTCATGCCCGGCCCTGTGCCGGGCATCCACGTCTTGCTTCGGGGAAGACGTAGATGGCCGGGACGAGCCCGGCCATGACGGACTGGGATCGCGAAAATAATCCCGCCGCCATTTCGGCAGGCGGCGGCGCGCGGAAAAGCCTGCGACCGCTTCTGACAACCGCGCCGCACCGGGAAGCCGATCGCGCAGATTCAAAAGCCACGGCACCTTCGCGGCATAGGGCGCATAATGCGGCAGATAGCCGACCAGCCGATCATGCAGCGACAACCCGTTCTTCTCGGTCCGCGCCCGCAAGAATTCGATCTTCATTCGCGCCATATCGACGCCAGTCGGGCATTCGTGGCGGCACGCCTTGCAGGAGACGCAAAGTTTCAGCGTCTGCATCATCTCGTCTGATGTGAACGCGTCCGGCCCGAGCTGGCCGGTAATGGCAAGCCGCAGCGAATTGGCGCGACCGCGCGTGACATCACGTTCGTCGCGCGTGACGCGGTAGCTCGGGCACATGACGCCGCCCGCAAGCGCGCGGCAGGCGCCGTTATTGTTGCACATTTCCACCGCGCCCTGAAAACCGCCGCCGGCGCCTGGATAGGCCGACCAATCGAGTGCGGTCGTGATCGCCTCGGCATGGTAATCGGGGCCATAACGGAACAGCGTACGGTCATCGAATTTCGGAGCACGCACGATCTTTCCGGGATTGAACAGGTTTTCCGGATCGAACCGGTCCTTGACCTCCTCGAAGGCGTGAACGAGTTCGGCGCCGAACATTTGTTCATGGAACTCCGAGCGCACGATGCCGTCGCCGTGCTCGCCGGAATGCGAGCCCTTGTACTGCCTCACCATGGCGAAGGCTTCCTCGGCGATGGCACGCATCGCGCGCACGTCCTTGTCGAGGCGCACATTGAGCACGGGACGCACGTGCAGGCAGCCGACGGCGGCGTGCGCATACCAGGTCCCGCGCGTGCCGTGCTTTTCGAAAATCTCGGTCAGTCGCGCCGTGTAATCGGCGAGGTGTTCGAGCGGAACGGCGCAGTCTTCGACGAAGGAGATTGGTTTGCCCTCCTCCTTCATCGACATCATGATGTTCAGCCCGGCCGTGCGCACCTCGGCGATGCCGGCTTGCAGCTTCAGGTCCAAGACCTCGACCAAGCCGCCCCAATTGGCGCCGGCCTTGTCGAAAGACAGGCCCAGATCGCCGAGCAGCGCGCCGAGGCGCTTCAGCCGCCGCAGATTCTCATTCCAGTCGTTTTCGGCGAATTCGACGAACAGAATCGCCTCGGGATCGCCGCGTAGGAACGCATCGATTGTGGGCCGGAACATCGCGATGTCGCGCGCGAGCCCCAGCATGGTGCGGTCGATCAGTTCGACGGCGATCGGACCGAGCGTGACGATGTGCACCGCCGCCTTCATCGCCTCATGGAAGCTGCCGAAATGGCAGGCGCCGAGCGCGCGGCGTGGCAAGAGCGGCGAAAGCTTCAGTTCGATCTTGGTCGAAAAGGCGAGCGTGCCCTCGGAGCCGACAAGCAGATGCGCGAGGTTGATGTCGTTGCGGCCGGGCACGAGCGCATCGAGATTGTAGCCGCCGACGCGGCGCTGCACCTTCGGAAAGCGCCGCTCGATTTCGGCCGCTTCGCGCGCGGCAATAGCGAGCAGGTCGCGCACCAGCGCCTTTGGTACGTCGGTTCTCCCGTCGCCGAGCCGGCCGAAATGGGCGCGCGTGCCGTCGGCCAGCAAAGCGTCGATCGACAGCACATTTTCGCGCGTGTTGCCGTAGCGCAGCGAGCGCGCGCCGCACGAATTGTTCCCGGCCATGCCGGCGATAGTGGCGCGCGAGGCGGTCGAGATGTCGACTGGAAACCACAAGCCTGACGGTTTTAGAGCGCGATTAAGCTCGTCCAGCACGATGCCCGGCTCGACGACACAGCGGCGGCCGGCGGTATCGAGTTCGATGATGCGGTCGAGGTGCTGCGAGCAGTCGATGACGAGCGCTTCGTTGACGGTCTGGCCGGCCTGCGACGTTCCGCCGCCGCGCGCTGTCACCGGCACGCCTTCTTCGCGGCATGTCGCTATCGCGCGTTCGGCTTGTTCGACCGTGCGCGGCGTCACCACGCCGATCGGCACGATCTGATAGTGCGAGGCGTCGGTTGCGTAGCGGCCGCGGGTAAAGCGGTCGAAGCGGACATCGCCGACCCGCTCAGACTTAAGCCGCCGTTCGAGGCCAGGTAGCAGCCTTTCGGCCAAATTGTCCTCCATTGCCCAATGTCCATCCCCGCAGGCGGACAGGCGGATGGTCGGGTCTCGGCGGGCAAGTCCGCCTGCGGTGCATGACAGATACCATGGCGAATGTCCGGGCTTGACCCGAATGTCGCATCCGCTATTCAACGCCACAATCCGCCGGCGCCCCCCCGGAAATGCGCCGCCCGCTCGCCAATTGATGTTCCGAAGGAGCTTCGAAAATGCCGCAGAATGTCTCGCGCGCCGCCGGGCGTCATTTCCTGCAGATTCCGGGGCCGACGCCGCTGCCCGACCGCGTGCTCCGCGCGATGGACACGCCGTTGATCGATCATCGCGGTCCGGAATTCGCCAAGCTCGCCAAACGTTGCCTCGAAGGGATCAAGACCATTTTCAAGACCACCAATCCGGTCATCATTTACACCGCAACCGGAACCGGCGCGTGGGAAGCAGCCCTGGTCAACACGTTGTCGCCCGGCGACTGCGTGCTGATGGTCGAGACCGGCCAATTTGCGGCGCTGTGGAAAGTGATGGCGGAAAAGCTCGGGCTGAAGCCTGAATTCATCCCGGGCGACTGGCGCACCGGCGCCGACGCCGCAAAAATCGAGGAGCGCTTGCGCAACGACAAGGGCCACGCGATCAAGGCGGTCTGCGTGCTGCACAACGAGACCGCGACCGGCTGCCTCTCGCCGGTCGAGCCGATTCGTAAGGCGCTCGACGTCGCCGGCCATCCCGCCCTGCTCATGGTCGACACCATCTCCTCGCTCGCTTCGACCGATTACCGCCACGACGAATGGGGCGTCGATGTCACCGTGGGCGGCGCGCAGAAGGGATTGATGCTGCCGCCCGGCATGTCGTTCAATGCGGTCAGCGACAAGGCATTGGCCGCGGCGAAAAGCTCCAAGCTGCCGAAATCGTTCTGGTCGTGGGATGACATGCTGACCATGAACAAGGTCGGCTTCTTTCCCTACACGCCGGCGACACAAATGATTCAGGGCCTCGCAGTATCGATCGAGATGCTGCACGAGGAGGGCCTCGACAACGTTTTCGCTCGCCACCACCGGCTTGCCGAAGCGACGCGGCGCGCAGTGCGCGCCTGGGGTCTCGACATCCTCTGCCGCGAACCGAAATATTATTCGCCGACGATCACCGCGGTGCTGCTGCCGGAAGGCCACGACGCCGATACCTTCCGCAGTCTGGCGCTGGAGCACTTCAATATTTCCTATGGCGCAAGCTTCGGCCCCTACGCCAAAAAATATTTCCGCATCGGCCATCTCGGTGACATCAACGACACCTGGATGATGGGCGTACTGGCGGCAACCGAAATGGCGCTCGCCGTCGCCGGCATTCCGCACAAGAAGGGCGGCTTGCAGGCGGCGATGGATTATCTGGTCTCGACGCACACCAGCGGCGCGCGCGTGGCGGCGGAGTGAAACTGTCATTCCGGGGCTCGCGGGCTTTGCCAGCGCCCCGGAATGACGATTGCTCACGTCAGCGGCACCGCGCCAACGTGATCCTTGAACGCCTGCCTTGAAGAAATCGCCGCGTACCAGCGCTCGAAATTCGGCAGCGGCGGACGGTCGGGCACAAGTTGGCGGTAGCGATAGGCCATGATGCCGGCCGGAATGTCGCCATAGGAAAACGCGTCGCCGGCAAGATAGGCGGATTTTCCGAGCCGGTCGTTCGCCATGATCATCGCCGCGGTCGTGTTCTTCTTGCCCGCCTCGATCGCCGCGTGGTCGCGCTTCTCCGGCGGCGTGCGAATGAGACCCCAAAACACCGGCGTGATCGCCGGGCCGGCGACGGACAATTGCCAATCCATCCATTGGCTCGCCAATGCGCGCATGCGCAGGTCGGCCGGTTCGAGCACGCCAGTGCGGTGCTTGGCGGCGAGATAGCGCACGATGGAATTCAACTCCCACAGCAGGAAGCCGTCTTCCTCTTGCAGCGTCGGCACCAGGCCGTTCGGGTTCATCGCCAGGTAGGCGGATTCGCGGTTTTTCCCAAACGGCCCGCCGATGTCGATGCGCTCATGCGGCAGGCCGATCTCGCCGATTGCCCACATCGCCTTCTGCACGTTCGATGACGTCTTGCGTCCCCAGATTTTGATCACGAACAGTCTCCCACCATAGGCGCGTCATGGCCGGGCTCGTCCCGGCCATCCACGACTTTTGCGCCTCATATTTTGGAAGACGTGGATGCCCGGCACAAGGCCGGGCATGACAATCTAGTTTGCGTCGCGGAAGTCAATCCAGCCGGCGCGCTTCCTCCGGCAGCATGATCGGGATGCCGTCGCGGATCGGATAGGCGAGCTTGGCGGCGAGCGAGATCAGCTCCTGCTTCTGCGCGTCATATTGCAGCGGACATTTGGTCAACGGGCAGACCAGGATTTCCAACAGCTTCGGATCGACGCTGTCGGCGGGGCGGTCGCTGGGGGGTGCAGGCATCGAGGACTCCGGTTGCTAAAAAGCTCATGCCACCTCCGTCATTGCGGGCACAGCGAAGCAATCCAGTCGGCGGCTGGCAGTTGGATCGCTTCGTCGCTTTCGCTCCTCGCAATGACGTCGATTATTGCAACGGCGTCTCGCCGGCAGTCTTGCTCTTGGCGAGCTCGATCTCGGTGACCGCGACCAGGATTTCGGCGCGGGTCTTCAGGTCGGGCGCTTCCAGCAGCGCCTGCTTCTCGGCGGCGGGGTAGGGCGACATCATCGCCAGCGCATTGACCAGCGCCTCATTGGGAGCGTTCTCGATACCCTCCCAGTCGGCCTTGAGGTCGTTGGCTTTGAGGAAGTCCGACAGCGCGCGCAGCAGTGCCTTGCGGTCGACCTCATCCTCGCCCTTGCGCGCGGTGAAGTCGTCGATGAAGGGTTGATAGGTCACCCGGCACTGCCGGTAGGGCGTTGCTACGGCCAGTTCTTCTGCGACACGAAAGCGGGCAACGCCGGTGAGCTGGATCAGATAGCGGCCGTCGCCGCTCTCGGCGAATTGCGTCAGCCGTCCGACGCAGCCGACGCGGAACAGCTGCGGCTTGGTCTGTTCCGGTCCGGGATGGCTAGGGTCGGGCTGGATCATGCCGATCAGGCGATGCCCCGAACGCAGCGCGTCATCGATCATCGCGAGATAACGCGGCTCGAAAATATTGAGCGGCATCTGCCCCCGAGGCAGCAGCAGCGCCCCTGGCAGCGGAAATACCGGAATCACGTCCGGCAGATCGTCGGGTCCTCGATAGACGTGGTTCATCGGCATGTCGCACTCCGCTTACGCGACCGCACCGAATCGCTGCTGCTTCCTTTCGGAAGAGCTTTTCCCGCCAGCGTCAACGCCGTGCTACGCGAACAGGATCGAAGACAGCCGCTTGCGGCCCTCGATCGTGGCCTCGTCAGTGGGGCCCCAGGCATCGAACAATTGCACGAGCTGCTTGCGCGCGCCGTCGTCGTTCCATTTGCGGTCGCGTCTGACGATGGCGATCAACTGGTCGAGCGCCTCCATGCGGCTGCCCTTGCCGTTCAATGCGAGCGCAAGATCGAACCGCGCCTGATGGTCGAGCGGATTGGCGGCAACGCGCGCTTCGAGCTCGGCGAGCGGCCCGACGGTCTTGGCCTGCTCGGCGAGTTCCAGCGCGGCGCGCGCCGCGGCGACCGGAGACTCGTTGCGCTTTGCTTCCGGCACCATGGCAAGCGTTTGCCGTGCCTGATCGAGCGCGCCGGTCTCGACATAGCACCGCGCCAAGCCGGCGAGCGCGTGGACGTTGGCATTGTCCTCGGCGAGAAGCTGCGCGTAGAGACTGGCGGCGCCGGCCGCATCGCCCTCGACGAGCGCGGCGTCGGCGGCCTTGAGCAGGTCCTGCGCCTCGCCGCCGAGCCGCTCCTTGGTCAGGCGTTCGAGGAAGGCCGTCACCTGGCCTTCCGGCAGCGCCCCCATGAAACCGTCGGCCGGCTGGCCGTTGACGAACGCGATCACCGCCGGGATCGATTGGATACCCATCTGGCCGGGGATGGCCGGATGCTCGTCGATATTCATCTTGACGAGCTTGACCTTGCCCTTGGCGGCGCGCACGGCCTTTTCGAGGATCGGCCCGAGCTGCTTGCACGGGCCGCACCACGGCGCCCAGAAATCCACCAGCACCGGCTGGCGCTTGGATTCCTCGATGACGTCCTTAACGAAGGCCTGAGTGGTCGTGTCCTTGACCAACGCGTCCGCGGCCGCAGGTTGAGTTTGCTGCAACATGATCCTTGCCCGAAGAACCCAGCCGATGCCTGCGGCCGGACTCTGCCCTGTTCGACCGATTAAATGGGGAGAAACGCGGTGAATGCAATCGCGGTTTCAGGGATCGGGGCCGCAGACCGGCTCGATTCGCGGGTCGTGCCCGGTCGCCTTGAGGAACTTGACCAGGTCGCCGCGCGAAATCGTGGTCGTCGCGGCATTGACCAGCGGATGAAAATTGAGCACCTCGTGCGCCATCAGGGCGGCGTCGAGCACCATATTCACCCGCAAGGCGCTGTCGTTGATGGCGGCGAATGGCGTCACCGAGCCGGGTTCGACGCCAAGAAGTTCGCGCATCAATTCGGCCGAGCCGAACGAGAACCGCCCCGACGCGCCAAGGTGCCGGTGCAGCGATTTCAACTCGATTGCCGCGTCCTCCAGCGCCACCACCAGGAACGCCGCCCCCTTCTTGTCGCGCAGGAACAGGTTCTTGGTGTGGGCGCCCGCGATTTTTCCGCGCAACGCCCGGGACTGTTCGACCGTGAACAGCGGCGGATGGCTGACGCTCTTGTGGACGATGCCGAGACTGTCCAAATATGCGAAAAGTTCGTCCGGCGAAGCTGGCATCGGCGGTTTCTTAGGCCGAACGGCGGCGGTTGCAAAGCCGGGCGCACTTTGGCATAGCTTTAGGGTGGCGGCACATGGCGCCGCCCTACCCCCTTTAACGGATGCGGGTGTAGCTCAGGGGTAGAGCACAACCTTGCCAAGGTTGGGGTCGAGGGTTCGAATCCCTTCGCCCGCTCCAATTCTCGCTGATAAACTTGGCGTTGCGCGACGATTTTACGCAGAAACTGTGTGTTTCCGAACGGTTTATCCGTGTAGGCTTCGGGTCCACATCAGGCCGCATATTGGAAAAATCGGGAGGAAACCACATGACCACGAGACGTTCATTGTTGCTGGCCGGATTTGGCTCGCTGACGGCTGCGGCCGTCGGCAGTCGCGTCGGCGCGCGCGCCGCTCCCGCTCTGCAAAAGGTCAAAGTGGTGATCCCGGTGCAGAGCGTTTTCGTGTTGAGCTATTTCGGCGGCAAGGACGCCGGCATCTACGAAAAGTACGGCATCGATCTTGACGTCGACGCGCGGCCATTTGCCGGGTTCCTCGCCGGCCTGCCGAGCAAGCAGACCATGGCGGTGACCTATTCAGGCATCGACGTCATCCAGAAGATCAACGAAGGCCTGGACTGGGTGGTGATCGGCGGCGGACTGACTGTGGTGCAGAACATCCTGGTCCGAAAAGATTCCCGCTCAAGACGGTCGAGGACCTTCGCGGCAAGAAATTCGGCACCTTCTCCACCGGCGCCGGCTCGTTCAAGGCAGTGCGAACCTGCTTGATCGACGGCTTCGGTGTCGACGTCGTGAAGGACACGAAACTGCAACAGGTTGCAGGGCCGGCGTTGACCAAGCTGGTCGAAAACGGCCAGCTCGACGCCATGATGAACATTTCATCGCTCAACCTTGCAGCGGAGGCGCAGACCGACAAATTCCGCGTACTGTTCTCGCCCAACGACTATTGGAAGAAAAAGACCGGCTATCCGATCGTGTGGGCGGCGCCGATTGCGGCCTGGAGAAGCTGGGTCGACGAGGACAAGAAACGGGCTGAGAACTTCGCCAAGGCGACGACCAAGTCGTTTATCTGGCTGAAGACGCCGGAAAATCTCAAAACCGTCGTGAAGAATCACGGAGCGCTCGCCGGGGTCACGAAGCCCGAGGATGTTACGGAGTATCAGGACTGGCTGCAGCACAAGGACATGTTCATGACTGACTGGGACCGCAAGGCGGTCGCCGCGCAGTGGAAGTTCCTGGACGTAGCCAAGAAGGCCGGCGTGATCAAAGAAGTGCCCGCCGAGGACAAAATCGCGCTGTTCGTCGGGCAATTGGGAACCTAGAGCATGTTCCGGCGGTATGGAATTCGGAGGCTCGTCATGGCCGGGCTTGTCCCGGCCATCCACGCATTGCAGCACGCACGCAAGACGTGGATGCGCGGGACAAGCCCGCGCATGACAGCGGGGAAATGTGAGCGGAATCTGATCTAATGCACGGAAAGCTGCCGCTCAAGAAGACCGCGCGTTGGGCGTTACCAGCTTCGGTCAGCCGGCTGGCGCCGGGAGTTCTGACCTTTGCGGCGTGCGTTGTCCTATGGAAGATCGTCTCGCTGTTCTTCTTTCCGATCTTCTTTCCCGGGCCGGTCCTTCTGTTGGAGCGCATGATTGCGCTCTACGGCAGCCCGGCAACCTATGCTGTGGTCGGGGTGACGCTGGCGCGGATATTGGAGGGCTTCGCCATTTCGATGTTGGTCGGGATGGCGTTCGGCCTCATGATGGGATTGAAACGCAGCATCGAAATCTTCTTCGACAGCTGGATCATGGTGCTGCTGACGTTCCCGGCGGTCTGCTGGGCGTTTCTGTCGGTGCTGTGGTTCGGGCTGTCGCAGACCGCCCCGATCTTCACCATCGTCCTGATCGTCTTTCCTTACGTCGCGATGAACATCTGGGCGGGCACCAAGGCGGTCGAAAAAGACCTGATCACGATGGGGAAGGTCTATAAGGCCGACCGGTCGCTCATGCTGCGCAAGGTGCTGATTCCGCAGCTCATGCCCTATATCTTCTCCTCGCTGCGGATATCGCTGTCGCTGTCGTGGAAGATTGCGCTGGTGGCCGAGGCCTTCGGCGCCGGCAGCGGCGTCGGCCAGCAATTGACCTATTGGTTCCAGGAAACCAGGGTCGACATGATGCTCGCTTGGGGGGTGAGCTTCATGATCGTGATGGTCCTGATCGATCTTCTGGTGTTTCGTACCTGGGCACGCCACACCTTTGCCTGGAGACCTCAAGTTGCGACCTGAGAACTCCGGCTCGAAATCGTATTCCGTCCCCCACCAGCGCGAGCCGCGCCCCCTCGTCACCACAGGCCTCGGGCGGGCCGCAATCTGCCGAGACTAGACCATGTCGGCACAGTCCGTGCATAACGTTCAACGCGTCAAACCGGCGCCTGTCGTTGCGAGGGAGCCCATGAGGCAGGGTGTGATGGCGTCCTCAGCCATTACCATCGATAATCTGACGAAGCAGTTTCCGGCGCCGGGATCGGGAGACAAGTTCACCGTTCTCCATGACATCAGCCTGACGGTGGACGAGGGCAAATTCGTCAGCATCGTCGGGCCGTCCGGCTGCGGGAAATCGACGCTCCTTAACGTCATCGCCGGCATCGAGAGCTATGACGGCGGGCTCGTTACCATTCATCCGAAGGCTGGCCGGGGCGGGTCGGAGCCGCGCATCGGCTATGTGTTCCAGAGCGCGCGATTGCTCAACTGGCTCACCGTCGAGAACAACATCCGCTTTGTTCTGGAGGCGCAAAATGTGCCCCGCGAACGGTGGCGGGAACTGGTCAGCAAGAATTTGGAAATGGTCGGACTGGCCGGGCAGGAGCGCAACTACCCGCTGAACCTGTCGGGCGGGATGCAGCAGCGCGTCGCCATTGCCCGTGCCCTCGCCATCGAGCCGGACATTCTCTTGATGGACGAGCCGTTCAGCCACCTCGATGCCATCACCGCGCGCAAGATGCGGTTCGATCTGATGGAAATTTTGCAGCGGGCCAAACCGACCATCCTGTTTGTGACTCATGATCTCGCGGAGGCGGTTTTCCTGTCGGACAACATTTACATGATGAGCACCAAGCCGGCCCGCATCTTCAAGCGGGTCGCAGTCGATGTGCCGCGGCCGCGCAAGCCGGAAGACTCCTCCATCCTCGATCTGGAAAAGGTCCTGGTGCGCGAGTTCTTCAGCGTCGTGGAGGCGAATGACTAGATGGCCTCCAGGCTCAAAAGCATCGCCCTGCGCGTCGGTTCGATCGTCGCCTTGCTCCTGCTCTGGTGGCTGGCGTCGGTGCTGATGCACGACGCGCAGGTGCTGCCGGACCCGTGGGCGGTCGCCAAGACCATTGTCGCCGACTTGCAGACCAAGGGACCGGAAGGAGAATCGGCCTATTTCAACGTCGGCATCACCTTGGCCCGGATCTTTGTCACGTTCGCTGCTTCGATGATCGCCGGCACCGGGATCGGCCTGGCGATGGGCCTGAACCGGCTGTTCGAGCGCTCGCTCCTGGCGTTGATCCCCTTGATGCTGACGATGCCGACCATCCTCATGGTATTCCTTGCCATCATGTGGTTCGGCTTCAGCGAGGCCGGCGGCCTGGTCGCCGTGATGGTGGTGGTCACGCCCTTCGTCGCCGTCAACATGTACGAAGGCACCAAGGCCATGGACAAGTCGCTCACCGAAATGGGCACGACGTTCAAGGCCACGCGGTCCTTGCTGTTGCGCAAGATTTATCTGCCGCAATTGATGCCGTACATTTTTTCCGCGTTCCGTTACGCCTTCGGCCAGACCTGGAAGATCGTGGCCTTGGCCGAAACCTTCGGTTTGAAATTCGGCATCGGCTATATGTTCTTCTTCTGGTTTCAGCAGTTCGACATTACGCAGAACTCTCGCTTGGATCATGATGTTTGTTTTCTTGATGCTGATGCTGGAACATTTTGTCTTTGCGCGGCTTGAAAGCCGTGCCTTCGCCTGGCGGGCTCCGGTCGCGCAGTAGCCTGCCTTGACGGACGCCGCCGGCGGAACCGGCCGATTTGGCGCTGCGGGCCGGACCGCTCATCCCAATCATTGCAAAGCTCTGCTGAAGCGGACATGTAAGCCTCCTGCCCGATCGAGCCGGAACGGCGGGCGCCGGCCGCAGTACGACGAGCCATGTCGCACTACCATGTCGCAACGCTCCGCCGGTCCGCGCCTGATGCTTCTGCTCCTGCTCTGGCTTTGCGGCGCGAGCCTGCGGCTTACGGTGTTGGCGATACCGCCGGTGGTGCCGCAGCTTCACGCCGACCTGCACTTATCGGAAACCGGCATCGGCTGGCTGTCGAGCCTGCCGCCGATGCTGTTTGCGATCGCGGCGGTGCCGGGCGCGCTATTGATAGCGCGTTTCGGGCTGGTGCCGGCGATGCTTGTCGGATTGCTGCTCAATGCTCTTGGCTCCGCCGCGCGCGGTGCCACACCGAACGCCGCGATCCTGTTCGGCTCCACGATCGTGATGGGGGCGGGAGTGGCGATCATGCAGCCGGTGATGCCGCCTTTGGTGCGCGCCTGGCTTCCGGACCGCATCGGTTTCGCCACCGCCGTCTATACCAACGGCCTTCTAGTCGGCGAGATTGTTGTCGTTGCAGTCACCATCCCGGTCGTCCTGCCGCTCGTCCACGACAGACTGGCGGCTCAGCCTGGCCGTCTGGTCCGTTCCGGTTGTTGCCACGGCGCTGCTTGTCGTGCTTTGCGCGCCCCGCCGCGCCGCGTCCGAAAAGTCCGCGACCGCCATGCGGCGCAAGTGGTGGCCCGATTGGCACGATCCGCTGATCTGGCGGCTCGGCCTGATGCTGGGCGGCGTCAATGCGGGCTATTTCGTCAGCAATGCCTTTCTGCCCGATTATGTCACGGCCGCAGGCCGTCCCGATCTGGTCGGCGCGGCGCTCACGGCGATCAATTTCGGCCAATTGCCGGCGTCCTTGCTCATGCTGCCGCTCGCGGGACGGCTCATTGCCCGGCCATGGGCCTATGTGACGGCGGGGGTGGTATCGACGCTCAGCGTCGCCGGCATATTGCTCAGCAAAGGCCTTTGGATCGTCCTTTTCTCGGGCGCGCTCGGCTTCACCGGAGCGCTGGTACTGGTGCTAGCGCTGGCGCTGCCGTCAGTGCTCAGCGCTCCGGACGATGTGCACCGAACCTCCGCGGGCATGTTTACCATCAGCTATACTTGCTCGATGGCGCTCTCGGTGGTGGTCGGCTTTTTGTGGGACAAGACCCACGCGCCGATTATCGGCTTCGCGCCGGTCGGCCTGTGCGGACTCGTCATCGTCGCGATGGCGTCGACCGTCAGACGCGCCCACCGCGGCGCGGCGAGTTCAAACGGATGACGGAGAGCGCGGCGGGCGGCCTCAATACCCGACCGCGAGTCCGCCGCCCTCGCGCGGGTCGGCGGCGCCGACAAAACCTAGCGGCGTGATCATGATCGAATTGGCCGAGGTGAAGGGACGGGCTTCGACGACATTGTCGCCGCGCGACCTCAGCGCGGCGACCAGATCGGGCGACAGCGCCGGCTCGGCGAAGACGCGGTCGGGTTCCCATTGATCGTGCACGCGCGGCGCGGCCACCGCGCGCGCAAGGTCCATGCCGCGATCGATGACGTTGAGGACGACCTGCAGCACCGCCGTGGTAATGCGGCTGCCGCCGGGCGAGCCGGTGACGAGGAACGGCTGGCCGCCTTTGAGAACGATGGTGGGCGTCATCGACGACAGCGGCCGCTTGCCGGGCCCGGGGGCATTGGCGGCAAAGCCGATCAGGCCGTAGGCGTTCGGCACGTTCGGCTTGATTGCGAAGTCGTCGAGTTCGTTGTTGAGCAGGACGCCGGTGCCGGCGGCGACCAGGCCCAGGCCGTAGCTGAAGTTGAGCGTATAGGTATTGGAGACCACGTTGCCGAACCGGTCGGCGACATCGAAGTGGGTCGTATTGCGGCCTTCGGGCTCGACGGCGCCGCCGCCGTGGATTTCCTCGGCCGGCGTCGCGTGTTGCGGATCGATCGTGGCGCGCCAGGTTGCGGCGAAGCTCTTCGAGATCAGGCGCTCAACCGGAGCCTTCACCCTGTCGGGATCGCCGAGGAACTGCGCGCGGTCGGCATAGGCGCGCTTCATCGCCTCGATCATCAAAAACAGCCTCTGCGCTTCGTCGTCATGCGCCAGATCATAGCCTTCGAGAATATTGAGCATCTCGATCAGCTCCACGCCGCCCGAGGATGGCGGCGGCATCGAGATGATGTCGTAGCCGCGATAGGTGCCGCGCACCGGCTTGCGCTCGATGGCGCGGTAGCCTCTGAGATCGTCGACCTTCATGACGCCGTCCGCCTCCTGCACCGCGGCCGCGATCTGTTGCGCGATCGGGCCGTCATAGAAGGCGCGCGGACCATGGTCGGCGATGGCCCGCAGCGTGTTGGCGAGGTCGTCTTGCACCAGGCGAGTGCCGGGAGCGAGCGGGCTGCCGTCGGGCTTAAGAAAAATCCCGGCCGAGGATGGCCAGCGCTTGAGCCGCAACGGGTCGAGGGACGGCGGGTTCACCGTCTCGTTGGTGACCGCGAAGCCGTCGCGCGCCAGCGCAATTGCCGGCGCGATCAGGTCCGCAAGCGTGAAGCGTCCGGAGCCGTATTTCGCTTCGGCGAGCGCCAGCCCGGCGACCGTGCCCGGCACGCCGATGGCGAGCGCCGAATTGCGCGATTTCCGCGAGTCGGCATTGCCTCGCGCGTCGAGGAAGGAATTGGCATTGATTGCCGCAGGCGCCGTCTCGCGATAATCGATGGCAACGTCCTCGCCATCGCTGCGGTGGATCAGCATGAAGCCACCGCCGCCGAGATTGCCGGCGCGCGGGTAGGTAACGGCAAGTGCGAATCCGACTGCGACGGCGGCGTCCACCGCATTGCCGCCTTTTTCAAGAATATCGGCGCCGATGCGCGCCGCCCGCGCCTCCTGCGCCACCACCATGCCGTGGCGTGCGATGACGCCCGGGCGGGGCTCGCTGGCGACAGGCGGCCGCGCGGTTTGGGCGAACGCCGCAACCGTCAGCGCCAGACTGCACAGCAATGCGAGCCATGCGGGAATCAAACTTCGTTGCTTGTCGAATATTGGCATTCTCTATGCGCATTCCTCTCGAATCTTATGGCTCGCGTCACCAATGAGCCGGCACGACTTTGACAGATTTACTCACGCCGCTGTCGGCTGCAAATCCATTTTCGACAATGGGGCAACGCAGCGGCGGCGGTCGAGCGAAGCGTTCGAGATGGCGTGGCGCACGGCGGACAAAGTTGGCTGAGGCGCGGGACCGTCGGTTCTTTTTTCCCGCGCGCTGTTTTGAGGCGGCGCGGCTGTAGGACGGCGTAGGCGATCGTCGTCATGAGCGCATGACGGTGAAGGCTTGCCGGGATCGCCCCTCGAAGCAGTCATGACCGAGTTCTTCCTTCAACTGCTGGTGAGCGTGCTCGCATATCCATGGCGCCTTGATAGCGGCCGCCAAAGTTCACAGGTCGGTCGTCCCCGGCGCCGCCTCGCACTGCATTTGACTTCAGCATTAAGCATTCAATGTGCTACGCAACGCGAATGTTATGGAGGAAAGAACAATGGCCTCACGCAAACGCCCCGAAGACCTGCGCAGCCACCGTTGGCTCGGCGTTCACGATCTGCGGTCCTTTACTCATCGCTCGCGACTGCGCCAGGGCGGATTCGAAGCCAGGGATTGGGCGGGTAAGCCGGTAATCGGAATCATCAACACCTGGAGCGACATCAATTTCTGTCATACCCATTTGCGCGCGCGCGCCGAGGACGTCAAACGCGGCGTGCTGCAGGCGGGCGGCTTTCCGGTCGAGCTGCCGGCTCTGTCGCTGGCGGAGCCGTTCGTGAAGCCATCCACCATGCTCTATCGCAATTTGCTGGCGATGGAGACCGAGGAGTTGCTGCGCAGCCATCCGATCGACGGTGCGGTGCTGCTCGGCGGTTGCGACAAGACCACGCCCGGCTTGCTGATGGGCGCGATCAGCATGGGCGTGCCGGCGATCTATGCGCCGGCGGGGCCGCAATTGCGAGGCAATTGGCACGGTCAGGTGCTCGGCTCCGGCTCCGACGCCTGGAAATATTGGGACGAGAAGCGCGCTGGCCGCATCAGCGAGGCACAATGGGACGAGATCGAGGGCGGGATTTCCCGCTCCTTCGGTACTTGCATGGTGATGGGGACCGCGGCCACCATGATGGCGATCGCCGAAGCTTTGGGGATGACGCTGCCGGGCGCCTCCTCGATCCCGGCGGCGGATTCCGCACATCCGCGCATGTGCGCCGCCTCTGGCCGCCGCATCGTGGACATGGTGTGGCAAGACCTCACGCCGCAGAAAATCCTGACGCCTGCAGCCTTCGACAATGCCATTCGCGTGCACATGGCCATGGGCGGCTCGACCAACGCCATCATCCATGTGGTCGCCATGGCGCGGCGCGCAGGACTGCCGATGGACATGCAGCGCTTCGACGATATTTCGCGCGAAATTCCCGTGCTCGCCAATGTTCGCCCGTCCGGCGAGTTGCTGATGGAGGATTTCTACTATGCCGGCGGCCTGCGCGCGCTGATGGGCGAGCTTAAGCACAAGCTCGACCTCTCGTGTCTCACGGTCACCGGCGCGACGGTTGGCGACAACATCGACGGCGCCGAAGTTTATCTGCTGCACGTCATCCGCCCGTTCAACAATCCAGTGTCGAGCGCCGAGGCGATTGCGGTGCTCACCGGCAATCTGGCGCCGCGCGGCTGCGTGATGAAGCCGTCGGCCGCCGAACCGAGGCTGCTGCGCCACCGCGGCAAAGCGATCGCCTTCGACGACTACAACCATATGGCGCGCGAAGTGGAGCGCGACGATCTCGACGTCACGCCCGACCACATTCTGGTGCTCAAGAACGGCGGCCCCAAGGGCGCGCCGGGCATGCCGGAATGGGGCATGCTGCCGATCCCGAAGAAACTGCTCAAAGCGGGCGTGAAGGACATGCTGCGCATTTCGGATGCGCGCATGAGCGGCACCAGCTATGGCGCATGCATTCTCCACGTGGCGCCGGAGAGCTTCGTCGGCGGTCCGCTCGCATTCGTGCAAACCGGCGACGAGATCGAAGTCGACGTGCCGGCCCGCCGCATCCATCTGCGTGTCGGCGATGAGGAACTCGCGCGCCGTCGCGCGGCCTGGCGGCAGCCGCAGGCGCGCTACCCGCGCGGCTACGGCGCCCTCTATTCGCAGCATATCGGCCAGGCCGACGAAGGCTGCGACTTCGATTTTCTTGCGCCGCTAGGGCCGATCCTGGAACCGGAGATTCACTAGCTGCGACCGGCTCGACCGCTCGCTTCCAAGCGTCCCGCAGATGGGGAGTCCCGTCGCGGCGAGAACGTCTGCGGTGCAGTATTTGGCGGCCGGTCTCAGGAAGCCTTAGGCGTCGCCCATGAGGCGAATAAACCGCATTCTCCGCTTGGAATAAGCCTGGGTTCGTCGTTCGCATGTGCAAGCTCATTCCTCAAGGAGTTGATCTTTTGCCGAATGAGCCAGCGATCGAATATTTCAAGCATCGACGACCTCCTGTGTGGAGCGTGCCTCCCTGAATTCGTACGCAAATGCTTTCCCGGCACAGCCAATTCGGCCGGCCCACTTAAGCGGGTCACCAATCAATTAGGTCGTCAATCCGGCAATGGACTTTCGGGACCTGATGGCTCAACGGCCCAATAGCACTGTGCAACGCCACCCGATTGATCGATGTCGCCGAATGGGATACTGATGTGTCGATTGCGGTGCCTGAAGCGCCATAGATCACGGCGCAACGCTGCATATCGGGCGATGGAGTCCGCTCGGATTGCCTGGGTGGCTGATGACTCCTACTGTTGCTCTGACGCCGCGAGGGTGGCGAAAGCGGAGAGGTAGGAGAGCTCAGCAGGCAAACAGCGTAGCGCAGCGGCACTGCGCCGTCCCGCTGAAACTGCGACTACTCTAGCCGCACGACTCGCGACGTTGATCGGGCAGCAGCTTGGTCATAGGGCGCGGCGACGATGTTCGAGCGGATCGAATTTAACCTGCTTCAGGTGTTGTTCGTCTTGGCTTTCGCCCCGCTGGTCGGCGGTGTGACCAGCCGGCTCAAGGAAATCCTTCAGTCGAAGCGCGGACCGAGCATTTTTCAGCCGTATCGCGACATCTGGAAGTTGCTGCACAAGGATGAGATCGTCTCCGAGCAGAGCTCGTGGATTTTTCGCGCGGCGCCTTACGTCGCCTTTGCCGCGCCCTTATTCGTGACGCTGCTCATTCCGGTCCTGACTGACTATCCTTTGTTCTTCGCCTTCATGGGAGACATGCTCGGCGGCGGTTTCGTTCTCGCGCTCGGCGGATTCTTCGGCACACTCGCCGCGGTCGACACCGCCAACCCATATGGCCCCATGGGTGCAAGCCGCACGCGGATGGTCGGCTTTCTCGCCGAGCCGGTCTTCATCGTCGTGTTTTTGACCGTCTCCTTCGTCGCCGGCTCGACCATTCCCTACATTGTCCAGCAACGCTGGGTCACGCCGATTGCCAATTTCTTCGAGCCGGCCCACATTCTGCTGCTGATCGCATTTTTGATGCTGATTCTCGCCGAGGATGGGCGAATTCCCGTCGATAGCCCGTCCGGTCACTTCGAACTGGCGATGATCGATCACTCCAAAGGGTTGGAATATTCGGGCCGCGGCGCTGCGCTCATGAAATGGGCCGGCGCGATGAAGTTCCTTGTCCTGATCTGCATCTTTCTCAACGTCTTGGTGACGCCGTGGGGATTGGCGCAAGGCACCGGCCTCGGCGAGGTGCTGCTGGCGTTTCCGCTCGTTCTCATCAAGATTTTCTGTTTCGTGCTGGTGCTGGTTTATATCGAGTCGTCGCTCGCCAAACTGCGGTTGTTTCGCATCACCGAATTTCTCGGCGCCGCTTTTGTAATTTCGGTGATCGCGATGATCACGCAATTGTCGGCAATCTGAGGCATGACTATGAGCCACTCACCCGTCCTGTTCGCTCTGGATGCACTGACCGGCGCACTGTTTTTGCTCACCGCGCTCGGCGTCGTGGCCACGCGGCAGGTGCTGGCTTCGCTTCAGCTGTTCATTATGCAATCGCTGCTGCTGACGCTGTCGGCGGTGCTGCTCGGCATCGCCGAAGATTCCATTCATCTGTTCGCGGTGGCGGCTATTACCATCTGCACAAAAACGCTGCTCATCCCCTGGCTGCTGAGGCACACGGTAAGCGCCGAGGTCTATCGGACCCGGGAAATCGAACGGGTCCTCAATATCCCCAGTTCGCTCTTGATATCGGCGGTCCTCATTGTTCTTGCTTATGTGGTCGCCAATCCGCTTCTTGGAACGCCGGGGATAGAGTTCATCCAGATCAACCTGCCGCTCGGCATCGCGGCGATGTTCCTCGGCGCATTCACGATTGTAGTCAGACGCGAGGCAGTGCCGCAGCTGCTCGGGCTGCTCGCCGTGGAAAACGGCGTATTCTTTGCCGGCGTTGCCATCGTGCCAAATCTTCCGGTGATCGCCGAGCTCGCGGCCGCTGTCGACGTGCCTGTGGTGGCGCTGGTCGTCGGCATGTTGACCCGCCGGATTCACGCGCGGCTCGGCACTACTGCCGTCGGCCGGCTGGCCTCGCTTCGGGAGCAATGAGACGCCATGGAGCTCGTCGGTATCCTCATCGTTCCCTTGCTGGCTAGCGGATTTTCGCTGCTGCCGGCCGGCCGACGCTTTGCCGCGCCGGTGACGCTCGTCGGCTCGTTGATCGTCTTCGGTCTCGCCGTCGCCGTCGCGCTCGAGGCCGCGCGCAGCGGAAGTGTGGCGGCGTCGGGCGAATGGCTGACTTGCGATGGCCTGGGCGCTCTCGTCCTGCTGCTCGTCGCCTTTGTGAGCTTCACCGCGGCGTTGTTTTCCTGGGGCTACGTCGCGGAAAGGATGAGGCACGGGCGTCGCAAGAATATTCAAGTCTATTACTCGCTCTATAACCTCTTCGTTCTTTCGATGTTGGCGGTTCCGCTCTTGGCAAACGTCGCCCTGATGTGGATCGCGGTAGAGCTGACAACATTGTTTTCCGCCTTCCTCGTCGGCTTCGAGGACACGCGGGAAGCCCTCGAAGCCGCCTGGAAGTATGTCGTTCTGACGACGCTCGGGGCCGTCCTCGCGCTACTCGGCTTTCTCATTCTGTATTGGGGATCGCACCTTGCCGGTCTCGCCCCCTTCACCTGGGCCGGTCTGGTCGAAGCAGCGCCGCATATGCCGCCGGCGCTGCTTTGGCCGGCCTTCCTTTTCATCCTGGTGGGCTTTGGGACCAAGGTCGGACTCGTGCCGATGCACACCTGGCTTCCAGACGCCCATAGCCAGGCGCCGGCATCGATCTGCGCGCTGCTTTCCGGCGTCGAAACCACGACCGTTCTCTACGTCATCCTGCGGCTGTTTCCCGTGGTCGGCGGCGCGCAAGGCCTGGACGCGCGGCCCTGGTTCATCGGCTTTGGCTTGTTGTCGGTCGCGGTTGCGGCACTGCTGTTCATCCATGTGGCCGATTTCAAGCGCATGTTTGCCTTCTCGACCGTCGAACATATGGGAATCATCCTGGTCGCCGCCGGCCTCGGCGGCGCCGATGCTCATCTCGGGGCCGCCTACCAGATGGTGGGACACACGGTTGCAAAGTCGTTCTGCTTTTTCGCGGCCGGCATAATCGTACTGGGCGTCGGGACGCAGGATATTGCGGCGGTCCGCGGTCTGGTCCGGTCATCCCCGCTTGCGGCGATCGCGCTACTTGCCGGCGGCTTTGCCATCGCCGGCGCGCCGCCGTTTGCGATATTCGTCAGCGAGTTCGTGATCTTCAAGGCCGGGCTGGCCAGCGGCCAATATCTTGTCATCGCGGCATTGGCCTTTCTCGTGGTGGTCGCGTTCTGCGCCGTCATGTTCCACGTTAACCGCATGGTGTTCGGCGCCACCGAACAGAATAGGCGTGCTGTGAGCATCCCGAATTCCTGCAAGCTGACGCTGGCGCTTGCGGCCATTCCGCTGGTCGTTATCGGCATCTATGTTCCGGCCCCGCTGTACGACTTGCTCAGGGCGGCGGCGGGCGCCATGGGGGGCTGAGCGCAGCCATGGCAACGCACCACCTTATTGAGCGCGGCACGCCGGAACCGCAGCGGTTCCTGGAGCTCTGCGCGCTCGATGGAAGGCAGAGTTCGTCACATCGTGGGACGCCGCCGCACGGGTCTACCGCGTCGAATGCCAGCCTCGGCAATTGGCCGATTTTTGCCAATGGCTTGCCCTGGATCTCGCCTTCGCATTCGCAACCCTGGTTGTCGAGGAGATGCCGCAAACCGGCTGGTTCCTGCACTACGCCTTCTACAAGGATGCCAATTCTTTCTGGGTCCACGTCGAACTGAAACTCGATGCGGCCGTCTCGTCCGTGCCGTCGCTCGTCGGACTCGCCACTGGGCCGTCGTTCGACTGGCACGAACGCGAAGTCGAGGATTTGTTTGGACTGCATTTCGAAGGCCACCCTCGGCTCGGCGAATTCATCTTGCATGAGGACTGGCCCGAAGGCACTAATCCGATGCGCCGGGATTTCGACGCAAAACGGCGCTTCGAACCGCGGGCGCCGGAGCCGAAATGGGAACCGCCGACCATCGTGACGGCGCCCGGCGCCTTCGCCATGCCGATCGGGCCGGTGTTCGCAGACTTCGCCGAATCGGCGCATTTCCTGCTCGAAAGCGTCGGCGAAGACGTCATCCGCACCATACCGCGCTTCTTCTACAAATACCGCGGCGTCGAGAAGATGGCGGAAGGGCAACAGGCCGATCGCGCTCTGCTCCTCGCCGAACGATTTTCGGGGATTGCCGCCTTCGCCCACGGATTGGCTTTTTGCCAAGCCGTGGAGGCGATCTGCGGCGTCGTGCCGCCGCCGCGAGCGCTGGTGCTTCGCACTGTCTTCGCCGAGCTGGAGCGGCTGCGCAGCCATGCCGCATCCATCACCGGCATCTGCGGCTCGACGGCGCTGGTCGTGGCGTCGAGCCAAGCCGCGCTGATCGAAGAAGCGTTGCTGCGCTTGAGCTGTACCGTGACGGGTCATCGTTATTTGTTCGGCTCGGTAATGCCCGGCGGAGTCGCTTGCGATCTGTCGCCGTCCGCTTGCCGCGCTATTGCTGACGCCGTCACCGGCATCGCAAGTGATCTGCGCAATCTTCTGCAAATGCTTCGCTATTCTTCCAGCTTCCTCGATCGTCTCGAAGAGGTCGGGATCGTAACGGCCGATCGTGCCCGATCCTACGGACTGGTCGGCCCGATTGCACGCGCCTCAGGCGTTGCATGCGACATCCGCAAGTTGTTTGCTTACGCGGCCTATGGCTCGGTCGATTTTGCCGTTCCCGTCGAGCACGAGGGCGATGGCTACGCGCGTTTGCGAATTTTGTTTGCCGAAGCCGAGCAATCGGCCGCCATCGTTGGCGCCGTGCTGCCGGCGCTGCCGCAAGGTCCGATCCGCGCCGACGGCATTCGGCTGCGTTCGGGCGCCGCGCTCGCTGCGGTGGAGGCGCCGCTCGGCGCGGCATTCCATTGGCTGCGGCTCGACGAAGAGGGCAGGGTCGTTCGCTATCGCGTGACGCCGCCCTCGTTCACGAATTGGCACGGTTTTCATCTCGCGGCGGAAAAATTCGCCTTCCAGGATTTCCCGATCATTCTTGCCACGTTCGGACTGTCGAACGCCGAATGCGATCGATAGAGGTGCATGATGGCGAACTGGGTGCTCAAAGGGCTTCGCACGGGCGTCAAGAGCACCGCCTATCCGGCCCGTTCGGAAGGCGCGCCGGGCGTGTCTCCGGGACGCCCTAGAGGAACTCTCTTGAAATCGCCGGCCGCCGCCGATGCCCTCGTGGCGCGCTGTCCGACCCAGGCGATTGCGCGCGAGAACGCTGCGATCAGCATCGACGAGGGCCGTTGCGTCCATTGTTTCCGTTGCCAGCGGCATGTCGAACAGCCGGCAAGCTGGGAGCCCGGCTATGAGTGGGCGGCGAAGACGAGCGGGGAAGCGGCGCTGCGCAAGATCGCCGGAATATTCGGCCGCTCCCTGCACGTGCGTTTCGTTGACGCCGGCGCGTGCGGGGCCTGCATGAGCGAGGCGCGGCAAATCAACAGTCCCTATTACAACTTGCACCGCCTGGGCATCTTCGTCACGCCGACGCCGCGCAACGCCGATATTCTGCTCGTCGCCGGCCCGATTTCGGACGCCATGCGCTTGCCGCTGCGCAAGACCTATGAGGCGATGCCGACGCCAAAGCGCGTGGTCGCGATCGGCGCCTGTGCCGCGTCCGGCGGCATCTTCGGTCCGAGCTTCGCGGCGCTCGGCGGCGCCGCTGAGCTTCTCCCGGTCGATGTCGTCGTGCCGGGATGTCCGCCACCGCCGCTGGCGATCCTGCATGGCTTGCTGGTGGCGATTGAAACAAAGCCGCCGTCGCCTCTCAATCTCTGCGGCGCCCGCGACGGATTCGCCAACGGGTTCGCCATGAGCGCGACGGAGCTCCTCATCCTGTTTTTCGTCCTTTGCGGCGCCGGAGCGGTTCTCGCCTTTCTGACGCCGCAGCGATGGCTGGCGATTCTGCTGGCGGTCATCGGTTCGTTGGCGGCACTGGTGGTGTTGGCCGCAAGCGCGATGCTGCTCGCTTTCGACGCGCAATTCCATGCGGCTTTGTGGCCGGTGCTCAATTTGGGAACGCTCACGCTGCGATCGGACCAGCTCTCCGCGTTCTTTCTTTTTGTCACCGGTCTCGTGTACCTCCCCGTTTCGATCTTCTCCGGCACTTACCTGAGCAAGTACCTCGCGCACCATGACCTGCGCTATTTCAGCATCCTCTACCACGCGCTCTTTGCCGCGATCGTTTTGGTGCTCGTCGCCGGCGACGCGATCTCGTTCCTCGTGGCTTGGGAGCTGATGTCGATCGCAAGCTATCTTCTGGTCAATTACGAATTCGAGCGCCCCGAAAGCTCTCGTGCCGGCTATGTCATGCTGGCCATGGGCGAGGCGGGAACGATCGCGGTCGCGATCGCATTCATACTGATCGCCGGAGTGACGGGCGGGCTTGGCTTCTCCGCGTTGCGGGTCGCCGCGCCCGCCATGGGCCAAGGCCTCCGCTGGGCCGTCTTTCTGCTCTCTTTCTTCGGCTTCGCCGTCAAAGCTGGCCTTATTCCCCTCAATAGCTGGCTGCCGCGCGCCCATCCGGTCGCGCCGACCAACGTGTCGGCGCTATTGTCCGCGGTCATCGTCAATTTGGGGATTTACGGGATCATGCGGGTCAATCTCGACCTCGCCCCTCCGGTCGGCGCCGTCCCCGGTCTTATCGTGTTGGTGATCGGCAGCGTTTCCGCGCTGATCGGTATTCTCTACGCGACCATTCAGGAAGAGATGAAGCGGCTGCTCGCCCACAGCACGATTGAAAATATGGGGATCGTGGCGGCCGGTCTGGGCGCCGCCATGGTATTTCTCGCGACCGACCATCGCATTGTCGGCGCCATCGCGCTCGTCGCCGCCCTCTATCATCTCGCCAACCATTCGGTCTACAAGGCGCTGCTCTTCATCGGCGCCGGCGCCGTCGAGGCCGGAACGGGAACCCGGGATCTCGATCGCCTCGGCGGCATCATTCGCGGCATGCCGTGGACCAGCGCCTTCTTTCTTGTCGGTGTGCTGTCGATCGCGGCATTGCCGCCGTTCAACGGCTTCGTGAGCGAATGGCTGACGCTGCAGACGATATTGCGTTCGGCGGTGCTGTCGTCGACTGTCGTCAAGATCATCTTTGCGATCTGCGGCGCCTTGCTGGCATTAACGGCGGGGCTTGCCGGCACCTGTTTCGTCAAGGTGTTCGCCACCGGCTTTCTCGGTATGTCACGGTCGCCTGCGGCCGCTCAGGCGCGCGAGGCCAATCTCGCCACCCGCGCGCCGCTGGCTTTGCTTGCGGCATTCTGCATCCTGCTCGGGATTTTACCGACCTACGTCATTGCGGCGATCGACCGCGCGGTCGTGCCGCTCGCGCACGAGAGCGCCATTGCGGCGCTGGTGCCGCCCTTCTTCACGGCGAGCGCGCAGCGACCCCAAAACCTTCCTCCGGCATTCCTTGCCGATTTCCACAATCTCGGGGCGCAGCTCGGAGAACACGTTTTGCCCGGGCGCGGCCTCGTCATCCTGCACCGCGGCGAAGCACGCAATCCGGTCGTATTCGCCATGTCGACGAGCTACATGGTGGTGGTGCTCGCCGGCATCCTGGCCGTGACGTTCCTGGTCTTTCGCATGCTCACCTGGCGGCGGCGGCTCGCGCGCGGCGCCGCATGGGACGGGGGTCTCCGTCACCTCACTCCGGCGCTCACCTATACCGCGACGGCATTTTCAAACCCTGTCCGCGTGATTTTCGCTGCGCTCTTGACCCCGGCGGTCGACGAAGAAACGACGGAAGCCGTCGCCGTTCATTTCCGCACCGCGATCACGCGTGAATATACTGAAGTCCACATCATCGATCGTTTCGTTCTGCAACCGCCTATTGCGGGCTTGCGGAATGTGGCTGCGATTACCCGGCGAATGCATGTCGGCCACGTCAATGCCTATGCGGCTTATGTCCTGCTCGCCATGCTCATCGTCCTCGTCGTTGGCGTTGGCCTTCTTTAAAAGCCGGCGCCGTTCGAAATTTCGGTGGCATGAACGACTGGCGCTTCGCCACCCTCCACTGCCTCAGGAACCGCCGGGCGAAGCGGATGAATGCGGCTTAAACTCCTCGTTGGTTTACGTCGTGTGCTTGGCGGCGTTCGCCGTGACCGTGCGCATGCTGATGATCCGCGCCCGCCACTGGCTGGCGCTCTGGTATCATCGCTGAGGCGCGCCTCACCGTTTCCACGCTGCGGAGCAATGCTCATGATGGCGCATGACGATCAGCCGGACGGAATAGGGCGGGCGCATTGGCAAGAGAGAACGGCTTTGTTCGGCCCGCCCGGCATTTCCAGCGGCGTCGGCATCACCGGCACAGGAGGCGAATAATGGCAGCAATCAAGGCGGCGATGATCGGCGTCGGCAACTGGGCCCGCGTGCTGGCCACGGCGGCAGCGGCTTTGGACCAGATCGACATCGTTTGTTGCGTTGGCCGCAGTCCCGAGCGGCTTTCGACGTTTGCGAAGGATTTCGGCGTGCCGGCGCGCGACATCGACTCGGTCCTGGCCGACAAGCAGATTGCGGGTGTGGTGCTGGCGCTGCCCAACGACCTTCATTTCGAATTTGCGCGTCGCGCTGCGCTTGCCGGCAAGCACATCTACATCGAGAAGCCGATTGCCAACACGATGGCGGACGCGCTCGCCATCGCGGCGCTCGAAAAGGCCCACGGCGTGCGTATCGTGGTGGGCCATTGCGCGCGCCTGCTCAGCGGCGTGCGCGCGATCCGCGCGGCTCTGGATGCGGGCAAGCTCGGCAAAGTCACCCAGATCGAAGCCAATTTCTCCAATGACCGCGGATTGCGGCTGACGCCGAAGGATTGGCGCTGGTATCAGCAGAGCGCGCCCGGCGGCTCGCTCAGCCAGATCGGCGTCCACCAGTTCGACACGCTCCGATATTTGGGCGGCGACATCGCGGCGATAAACGCCAGCGCCGCGCGCCATTCCCCGGTGGGCGCCGAGGTCGAAGACCAGTGGATCGTGACGGTGCATTTCGTTGACGGCAAGTTGGGCGTCATCTTGTCGTCCTGGACCAGTCCCGGCACTTACAGCATTCGCGCGACCGGCAGCGACGCATTGATGTTCTACGACATCAACCAGACGTTCTGGCCCGATCCGGAACGGCTTCACGAAAACGCAACGCTGTACCTGCAAGCGCGCGGTAAGGGACCGGGAGAACGCGAAATGCTGCCGGTGCCTCCCGGCAATATGTTCCGCGACGAGATGGAGTTGTTTGCCAGGAGCGCGGCGAGCGGCGAGGAGTGCGAACTTTCCGCCGCTAACGGCTGCCAAGCCGTAGCCGCGGTCTATGCCGCGCTAAAATCGGCAAGGGAAGGCGGCAGGACCGTGACACTGAGCGAGATCGTCAAAGCGGCACAGGCTTGAGCGGACACGACCACGGCTGGCCTTGAAGCGGCACGCATGGTCGTTTCTCGTGCCTCACAGCGGCAGGCACGTTTTTGATCCATCCGGCAAATCAATCTCGGAGAGCGAGAGAGCGGATCGCGCCGGAGTGATAATGGCCGATTATCGCGCCCAATTCGACGGCGCCGCGGTCCCCGGATACATTGCACAGCTCGGCCCGGCATCGATCTGCTTCAAATCCTCCATCCTGAAGAAATAGCCTTCCCTGCCGGCCTTGATGGCTCCGTCGTTCTTGGTCGCGCTTTGCGCCATGATCGTCTCCTGATCCGTTCCTGCGAGCGTCCGCCAGTCCGTTCAATGCCGCCACAGAGGTCGGCAATGATGTCTCTACTGGCCTGCGCTGTCGAGCCTCTGTTCGAGGGAATGGGTCGCTTGCACGGCAACGAAGCGGGCCGGCGCTCCGCTACGCACGCTCAGCCGATAGGCGGCGCCGCGCGGAATCTGCACGATGTCGCCGGGGCCGACTCGCTTGATTTCGCCGCCGACATCGACGTTGACCGTTCCCGAGCAGATATAAAGGAACTGCTCGTGCTCGCTTTGCGCCCGTGACTCCTCGAACTCCCCGGGAATTTCGAAGAATCCGAAAGACCCACGCTCGCCCTCGATCCACTCTATCTTGCGGCCGTAACCGATCGGCGCATCGAGGCCAGCACTCAGGGGATAGTAGCAGTCCGGCACGCCCTCGATGATGATTGCGGAACTGTTGGAGGTCGATCGCGGAATCTGCGGACGCGTGCCGGTGCGCGCGATCTCCTCGGATTCTGCCATGGTTAGCGGCCGTTCCGGCATCGGCTCGTCCGCGCCGATGCCGACGACCGTCCAGGTACGGTCCTTGATGTAGAGATAGGCGCAGTCGCCGTCCTCCGTTGCCTTCACCGAGTGCCGAACATTGGGCGGAATGAGAATGAACGTTCCCGTTCCGGCAATGCGGCGGTCCTTGCCGACGACGGCGTTGACCTTGCCCTTGACCACGAAGATGAGCAGCTCATTGGGGTGATAGTGCAGTTCGGATCCGGTCCCGGCCTTTTTCTGATTGAGTCCGAAATAAAGGTGAGTGCCCTCGATCACCGGTCCTTCGGCTGACGACAGGTGGGCGGTAATCTTCTGGCTCTGCAGATTTTCAAACCGATAGAACGGCATTTCGACGCCTCTGTCTCGACTGGGAGGAATCAACGATCACTTGCGCTGGAATCGCAAGACTCGATTATCGACTGATGAGACATGCGGGCCTTTAATTGCGATGGCGCGAACGCGGCTGCCTTTTTCACCATGGCTTCACAACTTCCTTATGCCGGCCTTCTGCAGTCAGATCCTTGAACACCGCGATGTCCTTGCTGTAGTGCGCCCAAGCCGCGGCTGCGCCCCCATGCTCCGCCCGGAAGCCCGCGTTGTGGAGCCTGCCCTGCGTTTCCGGAGTGGCAAGGGCTTTGAGTGTTGCCGTTTCCAGCCAACGAACGACCGCCGCGGGAGTCTTGGCCGGAGCCAGCAGCGCCGTGTGGTTCGCGAGATCGATACCCGGATAGCCGGCCTCTGCCATGGTCGGAACATCGGGCAGATCCGGCCAGCGGCCGTCGCCCGTCACCGCGAGGCAGCGCAGCGCGCCGGACTTGATGTGCGGGTAAGCCGGCGGCAGCGAGCCGGAGCTGAGCTGCACCGTCCCGGCGAGCAAAGCTTCCAGCGCGTCGCCGCCGCCCTTGTAGATGACGCATTCCAGCTTGGGCAGATTCTCCCGGATTTTCAGAACCTGGGCCAACAGCCACGACGTCGTGCCGAGCGGCGGCGTCGCAACGTTGTATTTATTGGGCTGCGCCCTGGCGAGCGCGACAAACTCCTTGACCGTCTTGGCGGGCAGGCTCGATTTGACTGTAAGCGTCAGCGGCGAAGTCGCCAATTGCGAAACGCCGACGAAGTCCGTGAGAGGGTCGTAGGGCAGACTGCGATACAGGCTGATGTTGACCGAGTAGGCATCGGTCGCCAGCAGGATCGTATAACCGTCCGGCGCCGCATGCGCGGCATAGCCCATGCCGATATTGCCGCCGGCTCCGCCGTGGTTCTCGACGATGAATGTCTTGCCGGTCGTTTCTTCCAGACTCGCAGCGATGATTCGACCGACGATGTCGGACGGTCCGCCCGGCGAGTTGGCGACGATGATCTTGACCGGCCGCTCCGGATAATCGGCGAGCGCGGAACCGACGCGCAAGATCGCTGGCGCGGCAAACCCGGCTGTCAGGGCGAGCGCCGCCCGGACGACGCGGCGGCGCGAAAATTGAGCCGTTTGCGCCGTTCGATTTTGCAATGACTTCATTATTTTCCTCCCGATCAAGAACGTTGTGAAGGAAAAAATGCAATGCGGGGCAAGTGGCAGTCAAGTTGACTGGCGCACGCACTATCCTATATCACGATCTCGAAACGCCGCACAGCGACGTGTCGCCAAGGTTTGCCGATATGGAAGACAGCGCCGAACGCATGCCGGCCTCCATTCCGGTGAGCGTGATCACCGGCTTTCTTGGCAGCGGCAAAACGACACTGCTGGGGCGTCTGCTTGCAGACCGCCGCATGAACAAGGCCGCGGTCATCATCAACGAGTTCGGCGAGGTCGGCCTCGACCACGCCTTGGTGACCACGCCGCGCGAGGATGTGATTCTTCTTTCGTCGGGTTGCCTGTGCTGCAGCCTGCGCGGCGATCTCGTGAACACGCTAACCTCGCTGTGGAACGAGCGCGCGCGCGGCGAAATTCCGACTTTCGATCGCGTGCTGGTAGAGACGACGGGATTGGCCGATCCGGCGCCCGTGCTGCTCACCGTGACCTCCGACGAGAACCTGTCGGAAGTGTTCCATGTCGAGCGCGTGATTACGACCGTCGATGCGGTTCACGGCCTGGGCCAGCTCGACAGCCATGCGGAGGCTGTCAAGCAGGCCTGCGTCGCCGACATTGTATTGCTGACCAAGACGGATATCGCGCATCCAGGCGCGCTGGCGACACTGCGCGCGCGGCTGCATCGGCTCAATCCGATCGCATTCAACCGTGACGTGGTGCAAGGACAGATCGATCCGGACCTGCTGTTCAACTTTGCCGCTCCGGGCCGCGCGCGCACCCGCGATTTCAGCCATCTGATCGAACAGGTCGACGGCGCGGATATTCGCGGCGATGATCACCGCGTTCACGGCCATGATCACGGCCACGATCACGGCCACGATCACGGCCAAGATCACGGCGACGACCGCCATCGCCACGGTGCTGCTTCCGCCCCACACCGCGGCATCCAGTCATTTTCCGTAATCCGGGAGGAGCCGGTCACGCTTGCCGGTCTCGAAGTCTGGACCGGCATGCTGGGCGAGGTGCGCGGGCCGAACCTGCTGCGCATCAAGGGCATCGTCAACGTCGACGGCCGTCCGATCGTGATCCAGGCAGTGCAGCACATGTTTCATCCCTTTACCGAACTGCCGGAATGGCCGGACGGCGACCGCCGCTCGCGTATTGTGTTCATCACGCGCGACGTGTCGCGCGATCAGATCGAGCATACTCTGGAAGCGCTGTCGCTGGATTTCGCCCCGCGCGCGAGTGGCGCCTCGATCGACCCGCAGGAATTTCAGCGCTTCGTCGCGGCGGCCAACAAGTTCCGCTCGCAGAGCTAGTCATGTCGTCACGACCAGCGCGTCGGCGGCGACCACGCCCTTGCCGCGCGGGCGGACGAAGAGCGGATTGATGTCCAATTCCGTGATCCGGTGCTCCTGCCAGGCCAGCACCGAAATGCGCGCGATCGCATCCGCCAGCGCGGCAACGTCAAGCTCGCCGCGGCCGCGGAAGGGGCCAAACAGCGGCGCCGACTGCAATTCGCTGATCATGGCGTGAGCCTCATCCACTCCAAACGGGGCAATGCGATAGGACAAGTCCTTCAGGACCTCTGCCGCAATGCCGCCGAGCCCGAACGCAACGACCGGTCCAAAGGATGGATCGCGAACCACCCCGACGATGGTTTCCAGTCCGTCTTCAATCATCTCGGCGACCAGGAAGCCCTGGATTTTCGCCTCGGGGCGATGCTTTTTCACGCGCGCACGGATGGTTCGAATCGCATCGGCGACGTCATCGGGATTCGCTAGGCCGAGCTTCACTGCGCCGATGTCGCTTTTGTGGGCAATATCGCGCGACACAACTTTGAGCACGGCCGGCAAGGGAAGCTCGAACGCATCGACATTCTCAACTTCGGCAGGCAGCACGATCTCGCGTGTGATCGCAACGCCAATCTGTTTCAACAGCGATTTGCTCTGCGCTTCGTCCAGCGCCCCGGCTTGCGCGGGCAAACTGACGCGCCGGACCTGTGGCGGCGGCGCCGCGGCTTCGGTCAATCGCGATGCGGAAAATCTTGCCAGCCAAGCCGCAGCCTCCGCCGCCCTGACCGGGGATTCATAGATCGGCACGCGCCGCGCCTCGAGCAGCGCGTAGGCCTCCTGCGCGCGATTGCGCCGCGCCGACCAAGCGATCAGCACAGGCTTGCGATAGCGGTCGATCGCGCCGCAGATGGCGCTCGCGCAGCGCAGCGCCGTCTCTCCCGGAAGCGACGCCAGCAACACCGCGAGCTGATCGACATTGGCATCGTCCAAAAGCGCGTCGACCACCTCGGCCAGCAACGCGGATTCGTTGAAGATGCTCGCCGTGACGTCGACCGGATTCGAGATCGAGCCGAATGGCGGAATCACCGCGCGCAATTGTTTGTTTGTCGCCTCGGTGAGCTTCGAAACGGTCAAGCCGCGCAAGCAGGCGCGGTCGGCGAAGAGAATTCCGGCGCCGCCGGAAATGCCGACTGAAGCCACGCGCGGACCGGCTGGCAGCAGTCCGCCGAGAAATGCCCGGCAGGCATCGGCAAGATCATCGATATCGAAAATCTCGATGATTCCGGATTGTTTGAATGCGGCACGGTAGACGTCGTAGCGCCCGGTCATGTTGCCGGTATGAGAGGCGGCCGCGCGCGCTCCGACGGCGCTGTTGCCGGATTTCCAGACCAACAGCGGCTTGCCGGCAGCGGCGGCCCGGCGTGCGGCGGCAAGCAGCCGCCGGCCATCTGCGACGCTTTCGAGATACGCGCAAATAATCCGCGTGCCGGGATCCTCGACCAGCGCCTCGATCACTTCCGGCGTGGTGAGGTCCGCTTCGTTGCCGGTGGAGAGGGCAACGTGAAATCCGATCCCGCGTGCCGTGCAGCTCATCACCACGGCAAAGCCGAACCCGCCGCTCTGCGTCACCAGCGACACCGGGCCGGCGCGCAGATCAGGTTCCTGGAACGGCGAACCGAAACCGGCATAAAGGCGGGTCGTCAGATTGAGCAGGCCCTGGCAATTCGGACCGATCAGCCGCACCTGCGCCTCGCTCGCGGCCGCTCGCAAATCCTCCTCCAGGGCTGCCCCCGAAGGGCCGGTCTCGCGAAAGCCGGCGCTCAGCACGATGCAATACTTGACGCCGGCAGCGCCGCATGCGCGAACCGCCTCGCTGGCAGCTCGGGCCGGCACCGCAATGAGCGCCAAATCGCAAGCCTGTTCGATCTCCTCGACGCTTCGGTAACAGCGTAGCCCATCGATCTCGGAATATTTTGGATTGACCGGATAGATGCCGCCGCCGAAGCCGAAGCGGTGCAGCGCACGCACCGGCTGCCCGCCGATGCGGTTGAGATCGAGCGACGCGCCGATGATCGCGACGCCGCACGGCTCGAACAGGTCCGACAGAGGGTGCACGTGAACCTCGAGGCGAATGCGAGCCGCTGCCATAGCCGCGCGCAGATTTCGTATTGCTCTCTTGGCATGGATTGGTTTTTGTATGCTACAGACGGATTTGACTTGCAAACGGAGGCGACAGCAGTGGAACATGGCGGCCATGATTGCCCCGGCTGAACAGCCGATCGCCGATCGGGTGACGTTGATCACCGGCGCGACACGGGGGATTGGTCGCGCCATTGCGGAAAGGCTGGCAGCGCCCAAGCATCGCATCGTCGGCATCGCCCGCTCGGCCGGCACCGCAGGATTTCCGGTGTGGGTCGCCGATCTCCGCGATGCTCAATCGCTCAAGCGGGCGCTCGCGGATATAGTCGCACGCCACGAGATTACGGGTCTGGTCAACAATGCCGGCCTCAATCATATTCAGAACTTGGGCAAGATCGATCTTGACGCATTCGACGAGGTGATCGCGGTCAATCTTCGCGCTGCAATCCAGTGCGCGCAGGCGGTGCTTCCGGCAATGCTGCGCGCGCGGTTCGGGCGCATCGTGAACATCACCAGCCGAGCCGTGCTGGGGCGTGCCGGGACGTCGAGTTATTCGAGCGCGAAGGCCGGGCTCGTCGCCATGACCCGGTGCTGGGCGCTGGAGCTCGCCGACAAGAACATTACCGTCAATGCGGTGGGGCCAGGACCGACCGAAACCGAAATGTGGAACAAGAACAATCCTCCCGACAGCCCGGCGACGCGCGCGCATATCGCGCGCATTCCTATGGGGCGGATGGGGCAGCCCGACGACATCGCCGGCGCGGTCGCCTACTTCATGTCGGAGCAGGCGAGCTTCACCACCGGCCAACATATTTTCGTTTGCGGCGGCCTGAGTATCGGTTCGCCGCTGCCGTAGCCGCCGCTTGAGCATTCTCCGCATGACGGCCAGGACGCGATTCCCGCCGGCCTGCTTCGCAGACAAGAACGTCAAGATGAGCTCGGATTCGCTTTTCATCGAACACCCATCGAATGAGATCGTCGTGTTCCGGCTCAATCGGCCGCAGGTGCGCAATGCGCTCAGCCTCGACTTGCGCTCCCGCCTCGCCGAGGCGGTCACCGCCCACGCTGCCGCCGCCGATGTCCGTTGCCTGATCATCACCGGGTCGGGCGGCGATTTCGCTGCCGGCGCGGACATCACGGAAATGGCGGAGGCGGGGCCGATCGAAATGATGTCGCGCAATGTGCAGAAATACTGGAGCGCGATCACCGACTGTCCGAAGCCTGTCATCGCCGCAGTCGAAGGCCGCGCACTCGGCGGCGGGCTGGAACTGGCCCTGTGTGCCGACATCATCGTTGCCGGCGAAACTGCGCGCCTTGGGCTGCCGGAGATCAAGGTCGGAATCCTGCCGGGCGGCGGCGGCACGCAGAAGCTCGCGCGTCTGGCCGGCCGGCACCGCGCCATGCTGCTGCTGCTCACCGGCAAAATCATCAGTGCGGCCGAAGCGCTGAGCATGGGAATCGTCAGTGAAGTCGCGGCTGCCGGCCAAGCGCTCGCGCGCGCGCTTGAGATCGCGCGCGAGGTCGCGACGATGCCGCCCATCTCAGTCATGCAGATCAAGGAGATCGTCAATGCCGGCCTGGACGCGCCGCTCGGTGCGGCGCTGATGCTCGAACGCAAAGCGCTGCAGCTGCAATTCGCAACCCACGACCAGAAGGAAGGGATGCGCGCGTTTTTGGAAAAGCGGAACCCGAAATTCGAGGGAAAGTAGCGTGACAAGCGAACTGCTCAGGCCTGATCTTATCGTCGCGATGGTCGGCGCAGGCACTATGGGGCGCGGCATCGCCCAGGTTTGCGCGCAGGCGGGGCTGACGACGCTGCTCTACGATTCCCGTGACGGCGCGGCGCGGGAGGCGATCGCGGCGATCGACAGAATACTGGGCGGTCTCGTCTCGAAAGAGCGGATGACGCCGGCGGCAAAGCAAGGCGTCATCGACCGCCTGCGGCCGATCGGCACGCTCGCCGAGGCGGCGGCGGCCGGAATCGTCGTTGAAGCAATCGTGGAAAATCTCGATGCCAAGCGCGGCGTGTTCCGTGAACTGGAACGCCATCTCGCGCCCGACGCCGTCCTCGCAACGAACACCTCCTCGCTGTCGGTTACCGAGATCGCCGCCGTCTGCGCCAGGCCGGAGCGAGCGGCGGGCCTGCATTTCTTCAATCCGCCGCCGCTGATGCGGCTGGTCGAGGTGATCGGCGGCTTGCGCACCGATCCGGCGGTGGTGGAAAGCCTGACCGCTTTCTGCAAGCGTATCAACAAGCATCCGGTCGTCGCCACCGATAGCCCTGGTTTTCTGGTCAATCACGCCGGCCGCGCCTATGGACCCGAGGCGCTTCGCATCGTCGCGCAAGGCATCGCCTCGCCGCGGGAGGTCGATCTACTGATGAAGGAGGCAGCCGGCTTCCGCATGGGGCCGTTCGAGTTGATCGACCTGGTTGGCGGCGACATCGCACACGGCGTCATGGTGAGCATCTACGACCAATATTTCGGCGAGCCGATGTACCAGCCATCGGCACAGATGGCGGTGCGCGTTGCCGGCGGCCTGCTCGGCCGCAAGACCGAGAAGGGTTTCTACGACTATTCCGGAGCAGCGACAGTGTCCGTTCCGACGGTACCGGTTGCCGCGCAGCCCATGCCCGCGTCGGTCTGGATCGCTGACGAGGACGGCGGCAGCGATCTTGCCGAGTGGTTGAAGCCCGCGGGCGTCAAATACCGGCTTGGCGGCGGGCCGGAGGCGGGCGCGCTGTGCCTGGTGACGCCGCTCGGCGAGGACGCGTCGGGCGCCGCGGTGCGGTTGCAGCTCGATCCCGCGCGAACGGTCGCCGTTGACATGCTGGGCGGTTACCAGGGCCGGCGCACGATCATGAAAACGCCGCTGACCAGCCCGGAAATGCTGGGCGCGGCGGTCGCTGCGCTTTCTGCCGGCGAGACGCCGGTCACGGTCATCAATGACAGTCCCGGCTTCGTCGTGCAGCGGCTCTTGGCCATGATCGTCAATGTCGCAACGCGGATCGCGGAGCTGCGCATCGCCGCGCCGGCGGATATCGACACCGCGGTCGAGCTCGGCCTCAACTATCCGAAGGGACCGCTTGCGCTGGGCGACAGGCTCGGTGTCGGGCGCGTGCTGGCGGTGCTCGACGGCATGCACGCCGTCACGCTCGATCCGAAATATCGCGCATCGACCTGGCTGCGCCGGCGCGCTCGTCTCGGCGTCTCGCTGCTGACGCCGGATTGAACGGCGATTGGGGGTGCAAGGCGATGCCGCTTGATCCTGGAACCACGGCTGCCCTGCGCACTGCGGTCAGGCGATTCGTGCGCGAGCGCCTCATCCCGAGCGAGCGCACGGTCGAGGAGAGCGACGCGATTCCATCCGACATCCTGGCAGAAATGCGCGCGCTGGGATTATTTGGTCTGACGATTCCCGAAGAATTCGGCGGCTTGGGTCTCAACACCGAGGAAGAGGCGCAGATCATTTACGAGATTACGCACGCCGCGCCGGCTTTCCGGTCCTGCTTCGCATCCACGATCGGGATTGGCTCGCAAGGCATCGTGATCGACGGCACGGCGGCACAGCGGGCCAAATATCTTCCGCGCATGGCAACAGGAGAGCTGATCGGCGCGTTCTGCCTGACCGAGCCGGACATCGGGTCCGATGCCGCGCATTTGCGGCTCTCGGCGCGCCGCGACGGCGATGATTTCGTGCTCAACGGCACCAAGCGTTTCATCAGCAATGCGCCGGAAGCCGGCCTTTTCACCGTGCTGGCGCGGAGCGATCCGGCCGAACCGGGCGCCAAGGGCATCACCGCATTCCTCGTGGAGAAGGATACGCCCGGCCTGCGCATCGGCAAGATCGACCGCAAGCTCGGCCACCACGGCGCCCATACCAGCGACGTGATTTTCGAAGATGCGCGCGTCCCGAGAGCGAGCATTATCGGCGGCAAGGAAGGCGGCGGTTTCGCGACTGCCATGAAGGTGCTCGATCGCGGCCGGCTGCATATTGCGGCGGCTTGCTGCGGCGCCGCCGAGCGGCTGATCGAGATGATGCTCGACTACGCGACGGAGCGGACGCAGTTCGGCAAGCCGATCGCCGACCATCAGCTCGTGCAGGCGCTGATCGCCGACAGTAAGCGCGATTCCTACGTCGCTTGGTGCGCGCTGCTCGATGCCTGCCGCCGCCGCGATGCCGGCGAGCGGGTGACGACGGTGGCGGCCTGCGTGAAGTACTTCGCCAGCGAAATGGTCTGGCGGGTCGCCGACGCGGCGGTGCAGATACACGGCGGCAACGGCTACATGCAGGATTATCGTGTCGAGCAATTCCTGCGCGACGTGCGTCTGTATCGGCTCTATGAGGGCACCTCGCAGATTCAGCAGCTCATCATCGCCCGCGACCTCCTCAAAGAGCGCCGCGGGTAATCTTCATCCCGGCAACGAGACCGTGCCGCCGCCGCTTGCCGTCTGCCACATCAGATCGTCGGCGCCGCAGCCGACGCGGCAATTGCGCGGCGAGGCCGGCGAGCATCAGGTGAGAGGCGCAACGATCGCGCTCTGCCACGGCAACGGCGGTACGCTGTCGAGCCGGGTCAGCGCGCTGTTCGGCACGGCCGCAGCGTTGTGATGCGTTGCAACGTGTGCAGCGAGCGTATCGAAAGAGATCGCCGCTCGACGGCATGCAGTTTGCGCGATCGTTTAAGTCGGCTTCCGGCATTGCAGGACTGGTTATTTTGCCCCATGCTGCCGCCGCTTGCCAGTCTTGCGATGGCGGGCCGAACTGGAGCTCAAGCTCGCGCGAGGTCGGTGCCGGCCTTTCGTATATAGCCCTTCCGGGAGACCTTCCTCACATGGCAACAATGAAGCAAACTGCAATCAAAGGAAAAACGTTGATCGACGGCAACGGCGGGGCGGTCGTCGCCGAGCCGGTCATTGTCGTCGACAACGGCCGTATCGCCGCCGTGGGCGCAAAGGATGCGGTCGGTATTCCGCACGGCGCGGAGGTGGTGGACGCGAGCCATTGCACGCTGATGCCGGGAATGATGGACCTGCATATCCATCTTTCGATGTTCAACAACCGCACCTTCAAAAACTACCGCGTTGCGCAGTGGGAAGTCACCCCGCACCTGCAACAGATGTACGCCTTCTTCCACGCCCAGCTTTGCTTCGAAATGGGCTTCACCACGTTGCGCGATCTCGGCATGCAGAGCACGCGCGGCCTGATGAGCCAGGAAATGTGCGCCGTTCGCGACGCCATTAACGTCGGCGTGCTGGCGGGGCCGCGGCTGTTTGTCGCCGGCTTCACCTATATGACCGGCTCGCATCTCGAGCTGATTTTCCCGCGCGCCGCCGAACGGCACGGATTTCAGAGCGGCGATGGCCCGTGGGAACTGCGCAAGCTCGCGCGGCTCAATCTTCGCCACGGCGTCGACGTTATCAAGACGTGCGCCTCCGGGGGCGGCGGCACCGACAAGGAAGAGCCGGACGTTCCGCAATCTCACCCAAGAGGAACTCGATGCGATCGTCGACGAGGCGCACGCGCTGCACAAGCCCGCCGCCGTCCACTGCTTTACGCCGGGGGCGCACCGGATGGCGATCAAGTCAGGTTGCGACACGATCGAGCACATGGTGTTCCACGACGACGATTCGCTGGAGAGGATTTTGCAATCGCAAATGTGGATGACGCCGACGCTGGCGCATCGCACCGATCATGCGATCGAGATCCGCCGCGAGATCGGCACGCCGGAATTCACGCTGAACAAGATGAAGACCATTCAGCCGCACTGCTTTGCGACGTTCCAGCGCTTCTACAAAGCCGGCGTCAACATCGCGATGGGCACCGACATGGGCTTCGAGCCGGGAATGGGTACAAACGCCTTCGAACTGGAAACTTATGTCGGCCTCGGGATGAAGCCGATGGACGCGATTTTAACGGCGACGCGCAACGCCGCAAAGGCGCTGCGCAAGGATAAGGACCTCGGCACGCTCGAAGTCGGCAAGATCGCCGACATCGTCGCCGTCGACGGCGATCCGCTTGCCGATATCGGCATCCTGCAAGAGCGCAAGCGCATACAGCTGGTGATGAAAGATGGTGAAATCTACGTCGATCGTCGGCCCGGCCACTCGCGGGAGATCGTGCACGCCGAGCCGGATTCCTGGAAAAAAGTCGACGCCTGAGAGAATGGCGTCCGCTACAGCCGCATTCGCGCGACCGCGCATCTTGACCGAAAAGGCGGCGGAGCGCAGCCAGATCAGGATTGCGGCCCTGTCACCATGCCCCAGCGCCGCACGGTAATCGAACTCGAGCGTCTGGAACACGATGCGCTCGAAGAAAACACCGATGGAGCCGATGGCGACCAGCGACGACAGCATCACGCCGGCTTCGAGAAATTCCTTGGCGTTGAAGATGAGCTCGCCGAGCCCCAGTTGCGGGCTCGCAAGCAATTCGCCGCCGATTACGCCGATCCAGGCGCGGCCGAACGACAGCCGCAGGCCGGTGATGACATAGGGCAGCGAGCCCGGCCAGATGACTTTCCGGAACAGCGTGACTTCGTCGGCCCCCATCACCGTCGCCGCGCGCAGCCAGAGCGGATTGACCGCGCGCACGCCGGTCCAAATACTGAATACCAGAGGAAATGAGGAGGCGTAGACCACCACCAGGATGGTGGCAAAATTGCCGATGCCGAACCACAGCACGAACAGTGGCACCCAGGCGAGCGAGGGGATCGGCAGCAAAACGCTGAGCAGCGGCATGAAGATGCGCTCGGCTACCCAATAGCGCGCCATCAACACGCCGATCGGCACCGCAAGCGCGAACGAAATCGCAAGCCCGATGAACACCCGCAGCAGAGTCGCGAGCGCGTTCTCTATCAGGCTGCCGTCGGCGAGCATGCGCCAAAAGGTCCGTGCGACCAATTCGAGCGGCGGTGTCAGCGCCGTCGAAAACATGCCGCTGCGTGCAAAGCCTTCCCAGACCGCAAGCAGAACGAGAACACCAGCCGTGCCGCGCGCCAGAGCGATCCAGGAAAAGCCCCGTCTCATGCCGTCACCATGCCCCAGCGCACCACGGTCCATCGCTCGAGCCGCGCGAAGACTTGGCGTTCAAGCACGATGCCGATCGCGCCGATTGTGGCGATGCTGGCAAGCATCACGTCGGTGTTGAGGAAGGTCTGCGCGCCGAAGATCAGCCAACCGAGCCCGCGTTGCACCGACATCAGCATCTCGACGGCGATCAACAGCCGCCAGGCCTGGGCGAGACCGAGCCGCAGGCCGACCAGAACATAGGGCAGGGCTCCGGGCAGCACGACGCGGCGGAACATTTCACGATCGCGCGCGCCCATCACTTCGGCCGAGCGCAGCCAGATCGGCTTGACCGCCTTCACGCCTTTCCAGGTATTGATGATCACGGTGAAGCAGGACGATATTCCGACCAGCAAGATGGTCGGGCCATCGCCCAGGCCGAACCACAGGACGAACAGCGGCGCATAGGCGAGGCCCGGAATCGGATAGAGGAACGTCACGATCGGTAAGAGCGTATCCTCGATCCATTGCCGCCGCGCCATGGCGATCCCGACGGCGACGCCGATGACGGCGGCGATCAGAAATCCGCCGACGAGCCGGTACAGCGTCGCCACGGTCGCCGCCAGAAGAATGCCGTCGCCGGCGAGCCGGACAAAGGTCGCGGCGATATCGCCCAGAGACGGCACGAGCTTCGGTGGAAATCCGCCGTAGGTCGCAAGCAATTGCCATGCCGCCGCAATCGCCGCGAAGGTTGTGAGCGGCAGGCCGAGCGATAATACGCGTCTCATCGTGCCCCTGCTGTCAGGCCTTCTTGTCGGCGGCCTCGAGCAGGCTGTGGTTGAGCAGCTTGCTCCAGTCAGGAACCGCGGCGATCTTCTTTTGCTTGTCCAGGGTTTGCGATTCGTTCTGCAGATAGGTCTGCAGATCGGGGCGGAAGCTCGGTTCGACGTCGATCTTGGTCAACATCAGCGCTATGACCTTGTCGTCGACCGAATAGCCCTGCTTCTTGTAGTAGCTGAGTATGATCTGGGTGGCCTTTGCCCGATCGTCCTTGAACAACCGCACCGCGGAAAGCCATCCACGCAGGAACGCGATCACCGCCGCGGGCTTTTCTTTGACGACCGAGGCATTGGCGGCGAGAATGACCGGCTGCAGGTCGAAATCGCTGTAGTCGACCAAGATCTTGCCGACCTTTTCGATCTGCGCCAACGATGGGAACGGTTCCACGCCGGCGAAGGCGTCGACCGAACCGGCCACGAGCGCCGGCAATTGGTTCTGGAACGTCACGTTGACGATCTGCACGTCCGATTTCAACAGGCCGAACTTCGACAGGATCTTGTTCTGGAACACGAAGTCGGTTGCGGACCCGAGCTGAGAGGCGACCTTCTTGCCCTTGAGGTTCTTCACCGAATTGATTGCTTCCTTCGCGCTGGCGACGACCGACAGCGTTTTGGCGCCATAGAGCGCCACCGCGATGGCTTCCATCTGCCCTTTTGCTGCGCCGACGATGAACGGCGTTGCGCCGATGACGCCGATATCGACGCGGCCTGCGATCATGGCGTCGCGCGTGGTCTTGCCGCTGTCGAACTTGAGAATCTTGACGTTGGCGCCGGCCTTCTTGAACAGGTCTTCCGATTCCGCGATCATCCCGATCGTGCCCCAGGAGGTTTCCTGAAAGCCGAAATTGAGCGGCGCCATCGCGCCTTGTGCGCGTAGCGCCGCGGGCAGCGCCGACGCCGCGGCAGCGGCACCCGCAACGGTCAGGAATTCACGTCTCGGCAGGGATCGTATTCTCATTGTCTCCTCCGTTCTCTGAAGTTGTGCCTCGTCTTAGAGCTGAATGCCGCTGCCCTTCTCCCACAGCCGGGCCACTTCGGTTTGATCGGCATCGGCGCCGACCTCAGCCGCGGCCTTCGCCCAGATGTCGCGAATGCAATCGGCGAGCGGCGTCATGGCGCCCAGCGCGTGACCGAAATCGGCGGCGATCGACACATCCTTGGCGATGAGGCCGAGCGCCATGCCGGTTGCGAATTTGCGGGTGAGCACCTGGGGGATCACCTTCTTTTCCAGCGGATGCTGGCGTCCGGCGCACATGTGCTGCAGCGCTTCCGCCATCATCGTGCTGTCGAGGCCGAATTTGCGGCCGATCGCCAAGGCCTCGATCAAATTGATCAGCGCGCCGGCATTGACGTAGTTGGCGAGCGCCTTGAGCGCGTGCCCGGAGCCAAGCGCGCCGCAGTAAAACACCTGCCGGCCGACCGCGGCAAAAACCGGTCGGCATCGATCGACGTACTGCGCGCCGCCGCCCGCCATGACGTCGAGCGTGCCGTCGCTGGCGAAGATGACGCCACCCATCACCGGCGCATCCACGTATGCGATGCCGCGCTTGGCGAGTTCGGAGCCGATCTCGACCGTGGAATGCGGATGCGAGGTGCCCATGTCCATGACGACCGTCCCGGGTGCCAGCGCGGTGGCCAAGCCTGCGCTCCCGAGCACGACCTCGCGGACGGCTGTGTCATTCGGCAGCATAGTGATCGCGGCATCGGCGCCGAAGCCGGCATCGGCCACGCTCGCGGCCAGGCGCGCGCCCTGGACGGCAACGCTGCGCATGGCCTGCGGCAGCCGATCGAACAGCGCCAACGCGAATCCTTTGGCGGCCAGATTTGCCGCCATCGGCGCTCCCATCCGGCCGAGGCCGACAAAGGCAATGGTCTTGATCGGTTTCATCCGGCCTCGCTACGCGTTCTTGGCTTCACGCATCTGGCTGTCGTCGAGCACCTTGTCGAGGTCGGGCATCGCCGCGATCGCATGATGCTGCAGCAGGTTCTTGGCCTGCGCGTTCAAATAGTCGCGCAGGCCGGGCTGATAGGTCGAACGTCACGTCGAGCTTCGCGAGCATATTTTTGACCACCGCGGCGCTCAGCTCGAAGCCCTTGGCCTTGACTAAGCCCTGCACGATCTTCGTCGACTCGTTCGGGTCCGCCTTGAACTCTTTGACACCTTCGAGCCAGCCGCGCAGCAGCGCGACCACGGCGGCGCGCTTTTGCTCGATCGCAGGGCGGTTGGCGGCGATCATCACTGGGCCGGGATCGAATTTCGAACACTCGACCAGATCGACGCCGATGCCCTCGATCTCGGCGACCGACGGATAAGGCTCCACCCCGGCGAAGGCATCGACCGCCCCGGCCGCCAGCGCGGCGATCATGTTGGGATGCGGCATGTTGACGATTTCGATGTCCTTGGGGTCGAGTTCGTATGTCGGCTGGATCTTATCCTCGAACACATGCGCGGTGAACGAGCCGAGCTGCAGAGCGACCCTGTAGCCCTTGAGGTCGGCGATCGACTTGATACCCGTCTTCTTGCCCGCCACGACCGAGTTCGTCTTGCCGGCATAAAGCGCAATCCCGATACCCACCATGTTGCCCTTGACGGCGCCCACGACAAAGGAGTGCTGCCCAACACGCCGACGTCGATGCGGTCGCTGATCATGGCGTCTCGGATGTTCTTGCCGCCGTCGAATTGCCACATGGTGACATTGGCGCCAGCCTTTTTGAACAGGTCTTTGGTCTCGATCATCATGCCGACGGCGCCCCAGGACGAGTTCTGAAAACCGAAATTCAGGTGTGCCTTGGCGTCCTGCGCATGCGCCATGCACGGCAGCAGCACGCCGGCGGCAAGTCCGCCCGCAAGGGCGAGAACGTCGCGACGGGCCGGGAACTCACTGCTCATCATTCCCTCCATTGTTGCACGCGCTTCGTGCCTCGTCCGTGTTCATTTTAGCGCCGCAAATTGCGCATGATCTCCCGCTGCACCGCCACGAAGCTCTCGCTCAAGGCATCGCGCGGCCGTGGCAGGTCGAGTGCGAGTTCGGCCTTGATGGTGCCCGGATGAGCATTGAGCACGATCACCCTGTCGCCGAGATAGACGGCCTCGGCGACGTTGTGGGTAATATAGACGATGGTCTTCTTGGTCTTTTGCCAGATGTCGGTCAGCGACTGCTGCATGTCGTCGCGGGTCATGGCGTCGAGCGCGGCGAACGGCTCGTCCATCAGCAGCACTTGCGGGTTGTAGGCCAGCGAGCGGGCGATGGCGACGCGTTGCTGCATCCCGCCGGAAAGTTGGTGGGGGAAGACATCGGCGAACCTTTCAAGCCCGACGAGCTGCAGGAATTCGGTCGCGATTTTCCTGCGCGTCGACTTGTCGATGCCGCGCATTTCAAGGCCGAACTCGATGTTGTGCCGGGCGGTGCGCCATGGAAACAACTGTGCGAAGTCCTGAAACACCACGCCGCGGTTCTGCCGATTCCTGTCGAGCGGCGCGCCGTCGATGCTGACTTCGCCGCGGGTGGGCCGCAACAGACCGGCAAGAATATTCAGAATGGTGGTCTTGCCGCAGCCGCTCGGTCCCAGCAGGCAAAGGAATTCGGATTGACGAACGGAAAAATTGACTTCCTTGATCGCCAGCACGCGACCATTGTCGACCTGATATTCGAAGCTGACATTCTTGACTTCGATCTGATCGACCACTTGTCCACCCTGTCGTCCCGCCGGTCCCGCCCGCGTTCCTTTGTAAGCAAGCTCGGCCCGCACCGCTTCGGTAATTTCCCTTGGCGCTACATCGCCACCGGCGCGCCCGCCCGTTAGCGTCGAACGCGATCTCGATGGATCGAGCGCGTTATGTCTATCACCCCTGTTGTCCATGTCTATGTCGCGCGGCGTGCCAAAGCCTCCAACGGAGGAAACCGCGATGCGCAAATGTGGTCGGTGCCACAGCATCTGAGCTAGCTCAGCCGCGATCGCGCGCCCAACTTTGAGATGCCCGCACGCGTCTTGCCGAATGGGCAAATCATGTTTCGCGCCGCCTGTGATTTCAATAGGTTATGCGCGGCAAATATTGCAGACTGACGACCCACGATCCCGGGTCTGCGGCGCATCATTGTGCTTCGCTTCGTGCTGTGCTCCGCCCGGGAAACGCGCTTTTATTTGTCGCGCGTCGCCTTCAGGTGCTGGAAAACCTTTGCGCGCAGCGCGGCCTGCTCCTCGGCGCTCCATTTGCGAAAGCCTTGGCCGGATTTGAAGCCGAGTTTGCCGTCGGCGACGAGCTTTTGCAGGTAGGGCGACGGGCCCGGCCTTCTGTCGATCGCCGGCAGCACGGTTTCGTGGATGGCGAGCGTGAGATCGGTGCCGACGAGGTCCGCATTTTCCAGCGGACCGAGCACCGCGATCCGTCGGCCGAACGACGCCTTGATGACGGCATCGACTGTCCCGGCGTCGCAGATGCCGTTTTCCACGAGCGAGATCGCTTCACGCCACAGCGCGTGCTGCAGCCGGTTGCCGATGAAGCCCGGCACGTCTTTTTTGACATGCGCCGGCTGCTTGCCGGCGGCCCGGTGCAATTGCATGGTCCACGCCACCGCCTGCGGCGAGGACCATTGCGTCTCGATCACCTCGACGAGCGGCACCAGAAACGGCGGATTCCACCAGTGGGTGCCGAGCGCGCGCTCGCGCCGTTCAAGCCCCTGCATGATGGCGGTGATCGGAATCACCGACGTGTTGCTGGCGAGAATCGTTCTCGGGGCGCACGTGTCTCTCGATCTCGACGAACAGCTTCTGCTTCAGCGGCAGATTCTCCGACACCGCCTCGACGACGTAATCGGCTTCGCGCACTGTCTCGGCGAGATCGTCGCATGGCCGCACGTGTGAGACTGCGCTTTCATCGTCGCCGAGATCACGCAGGTTTGCTGTGATCCTCGCCTTTGCCGTGTCGAGATTTTGCGCAACCGTATCGGTGACCGTGACCTCATGGCCGGCACGCGCAAAAACCTGCGCAATGCCATGTCCCATCAGGCCGGCGCCGACGACCGCGATTTTCGCTTTCGATGCTGCGATCATTATTCCCTCGTGTCCCGGGCGCGGTGCAACACGAAGTGATGCACCGCAGAACCGGGACCTTCACAAGGTCCGTGCTTATGACGGTCCCGGGTCTGCAGCGCACCACTACGCTGCGCTTCGTGCTGCGCTGCGCCCGGGAAGTCTATCGCTACCCCGCCGTGTAGCCGCCGTCGGCGTAAAGGATGTGGCCGGTGTAGAAGTCGGAAGCTTTTGAGGCGAGGAACAACAGCGGCCCGGCGAGATCGGACGGCTCGCCGAGGCGGCCCTTCGGCACCCGCGCGAGGAAGCCTTTGCGCACTGCCGTCGAGCGCTCGTTGTCCTCGTACATCCAGGCGGTGAGCGGCGAGCGGAAGACCGTCGGCCCGATGGCGTTGACAGTGATGCCGGTATCGCCCCATTCGCAGCCCAGCGCCTTGGTCATGCCGTCGATGGCCGATTTCGATGAACAATAGGCGGTATAGCCGGCGGGATGGCCCAGAAGCCCGCGCGCCGACGACATCAGGATGACCTTGCCGCCGCGGCCTTGCGCCAGCATCTGCTTGCCGGCGGCGCGGGCCATCAGCCAGGATTGATTGACATTGACGTCCATCACCTCGGCAAAGGCTTCCGGCGGCTGATCGACGATCTTCTGCACCTTGTTGATGCCTGAGGCGCAGACCAGAATATCGACGCCGCCGAAGCGCTTTACTGCCGCCTCGACGATCTTGTCGCAGTTTTGCGCCGAGCTCGGCCGCAAATTCACTGCTTCCACGTTGGCGCCGAGCTTCTCGCAATCGGCTGTGACTTTCTTCAGCGCCTCGGTGCCGCCCGCCGAGAGCACGAGGTTGCAGCCGGCGCCGGCGAGCACTTGCGCGGCCAGCGCGCCGAACGCTCCGGTCGCCCCGGTGATAATCGCGGCCTTGCCGCGCACGTCGAACAGGGAGACTGGGTTCTTCAGGAAATCTTCGTCGGCCATGGACGCGTTCTCACATTTGCATCAACTAATCCGTCATGCCCGGCCTTGTGCCGGGCATCCACGTCTTCACTTCTGGAAGGACGTGGACGGCCGGGTCAAGCCCGGCCATGACGCCTTCGGCGTCACTTCACCGGCGCGACCGCGACCGCGATGGTGCACACCTCGTTCGATCGATTGATGATCTCGCGGCTCTCATTGGGGCCGATATAGACGCTGTCGCCGGCGCGCGCGACCGTCTCCTTGCCGCCGGCGATCACCGTCAGCTCGCCGGCCAGCACGTAATAGATTTTCTCCGGCGGCGAGGCGTCGGGGCCGGCGCCACCGCCGGGCAGAAAATGCGAAATGCCCCACACTAGCGTCTGCGAGCCGCCCATCTCGGCGCCATACACGCGGAACGATTTGTAGCCGCGATGATTGGGCGCTTCGTAGGGTATTGCTTCCGAGAATTTACGGACGATCATGCGAATTTCTCCCCTTTCTCGATCCGGTAGGTTCCCTTCGGGTCGGCGATCGCAACGAGCCGGATGATGCAGCCGTCGCCGCGTTCCCAGTTCCACGGGAACAGCGCAAAGGTGCAGCGCCGGCCGGTGACCTTGTCGATGTCGCCGCCGACATTCTCGATGCCGAGAATGCCGTTCTTGAACAGGATGCGGTGCACTGGCTCCCAATCCGGAAAATCCTCTTTCCAGTCGCGCCCGCCCGACCACTTCTTGTATTCGGCGGCGAGGTGCGGATGCAGCGGGCCGTTGCGCTGCGGGCCGATCGCCGTGGCGAGCGGATGGTCGTTGGCCTGGGTGTCGTGGCCGATGACCTTGACCTTCTTCTCGACGAACCATTCGCCGGCCGACGGCACGAAGCCCGGCGCATAGCAGAAATAATCCTCGCTGTCCTCGTAGAGCTTGTGCCAGCCGGTATTGACGATCACCACGTCGCGCGGCCGCACCACCCTGCCGGCGGCATTTTCCAGGTCGTCATAGGTGATCGGCTCCCACTTCTTCTTCGGGATCGACACCACGATGCCGGAGCCGAAAAAATGCGGCAGCGGCACCTCATTGATGAAGGGGGTGCCCTGCACCACGTGCGCCGGCGCATCGATATGCGTGGTGTTGTGCATCGAGGTGGTGATGCGCTGCGACAGCACGCCCGACTTCGCCATGTAGTGGATGCGCTCGATCTTGACGTCCTCGAAATACGGCCAGTTCGGCGACTGGTAGCCGAAGCGATGGGATAGGTTGTAGAACTCAAGCCCCATCGAGTTGTTAAGGTTTTCCTCCAACGCGACGCCGCGTATCTTCTTGACCACGAAAACCCTCCCTGGCACGCCCAGCCGCGTGGAGCTTATAGCATTGGGCGGTATATCATTGTATCGGATATTGGATATAGACCCCTTGTCGCAAGCCAGTGTCCGGCCTGGGCGCGTAAAAGAAACAACCGAGGAACGCATGGTCGAAAAGATTGCACTGGAGGAGCATTTTCTGTCTCCCGGCATCGAGGAGTATTGGTGGCCCACGGTCAAGAACGTCGATCTCAAGCTTGCAAACAACTTCCTTGCGCGATTGACCGATTTCGGCGAGATGCGCCTTGCCACCATGGATCAGGCGGGCATCGCGCGCTCGGTGCTGGCGATCGCCGGGCCGGGCGTTCAGAGCGAGCGCGATGCCGCCGCCGCAACACGTCGTGCCGCGGAATCGAACGATTTTCTCGCGCGTGAAATCGGCAAACGGCCGGAGCGTTATTTCGGCTTTGCCCATCTGGCGGTGCAGGATCCGCGTGGCGCCGCCGCCGAGCTTGAGCGCTGCATGCGGGATTTGAAGTTCTGCGGCGCCATGATCAACGGCCATACCAACGGCCAATATCTAGACCATCCCTCGCTCTACCCGTTCTGGCAGCGGGCCGAAGCGCTGGGCGCGCCGATCTACATTCATCCGACCGATCCGGTCGCCCCTTCGCCTGCGCTTGAGGGCGTCGCCGGCCTGCGCCGCGCCACCTGGGAGTGGGGCTTTGAAACCGGCTCGCATGCGCTCCGCCTGGTGTTCAGCGGACATTTCGACCGTTTCCCCGGCGCCAAAGTCATGCTCGGTCATCTCGGGGAAACCCTGCCGTTCCTGCTCTGGCGCTTCGACAGCCGGGCGACATTCTACGGCATCAAGCTCGCCAAGCGTCCCTCCGACTACATCCGGGAGAACATCGTGGTGACGACCTCGGGCATGTGCTCCGCCGAACCGCTTAATTGCACGCTCGCTGCGCTCGGGCCGGAAAAGGTGATGTTCGCCGCCGATTACCCGTTCGAATCGGCGCAGGAGGCCGGCGAGTTTCTGGATCACTTGGCGCTGGCGGAGCGGCTGCGCAAGGACATCGCTTTCAACAATGCCGCGAGCTATCTCGGCCTGGTGACTTGAACTCGTCATTGCGAGCGAAGCGAAGCAATCCAGTTCTGAGCCGAAGCCTGGATTGCTTCGCTGCTTCGCTCCTTGCAATGTCGGCACTGATGAATTCCTAGCAATTCATGACCAAAGTCCTCATCATCGACGTTCACGCCGAAATATACCGCGAGCGGTTGCGTGCGGAATTCCCCGAGCTACAGTTCGCAACGTTTCACAGCGCCGCGGAGGCGAGTGGCGAGCTTTCCGATGCCGATGTGCTGATCGGTTTCGGCATCAACGTGGACGACTCGATTTTCCGCCGCGCCACGGGGCTCAAATGGGTTCAATCGCTGGCGACCGGCGTCGATCATTTTTTGCGCTGTCCCTCGCTCGGACCGCAAGTGCTGATCACCAGCGGCCGCGGCATCCACGGTGCGGCGATGCGCGAAGAGGTGGTCTATCTGATGATGGCGGTGAGCCGCGACGCCGCGCGCCAAGTCGCCGATAAGACCGCGCACCATTGGGAACGGCGGCTCTGGACCACACTGAACGGCAAGACCGCGGTCGTCGTTGGCGTCGGCATCGTCGGCATTGCCATCGGCGAATTGCTGAAAGCCCTTGGCATGCATGTCATCGGCGTTACGCGGGCGCCGCGGACGGTCGCGGGCTTCGACGAGATGATACCGACCGGCCGGCTGGCCGATGCCGCCCGCCGCGCCGACTATCTCATCAACGTCTTGCCGGCGAGCGTGGAAAACCTCGGAATATTCGATGCCAATGTGTTCGCCGCCATGAAGCCGACCGCATATTTCATCAACGGCGGGCGCGGCCAGACGGTCGACGAGACGGCGCTCATCGCCGCACTTCGCGAGCGCCGCATCGCCGGCGCCGGGCTCGATGTGTTCGCGACCACGCCGCTGCCGCCCGACAGCCCGTTCTGGGATTTGCCGAATGTTTTCATCACGCCGAATGTCGGCGGCTACATCGTCGAGTACGAGGAGATCATTATGCCGCTCGTGATCGAAAACATGCGGTTGTTCCTTGCCGGCCGGCGGAGCGGCATGCACAACATCGTGGCGCGGTAGCGCCATTATTGTCGCGGAGGGCCCAACCGTTACGTTGACCGCGACCGCTGCCGCCACTAAAATGATTAAATCTCAGGCGGTTTGGCAGGAGGCCTTCGTGCACATCATCGATTCGCATTTCCATTGGTGGCCGAGGTCGGTTTTCGACGGACTGTGCAAGCGCGAGGATTTTCCGCGCGCCAGGGTCAACCAGCGCGGCGGCTACAATTACACACGGCGTGCCGGCAGCGGCCAGCATCTCAATTCCTGGGCCGAGTGGTTCGATCTCGACAAGCAGCTCGAATACATGGACTCGCTCGGCCACCAGGTTGACGTGGTCTGCTCGATCGGTCCGTTCTCGGTCGCCTTCTCCGACATGGAGCTTTCCGAAGGCCGCGACTATGCGCTGATGTGGAACGAGGAGATGGCCGGCGCGGTCAAGAAATATCCCGGCCGGCTGTGGGCGAGCGCCGCGGTGCCGCTGCAGGACACAAGCGCGGCGATCGAAGTGGTCGACGATGCCGTGAACCGCCTCGGCCTCATCGGCGTCAACCTGCCCGGCAGCGTCGGCGCCGACGCCCGCATCGATGCCGAGCGGCTGGAGCCGTTCTACGCGCACGTGGAAAAACTTGGCCTGCCGCTGTTCCTGCACCCGACCGACGTGATCTTCCAGGATATGCTCGACGGCTACGACGGCGCGCTGCATTTGAGTCTCGGCCGCGTCATCGAGGTCAGCGTCGCCGCCATGCGGCTCATCCTCTCCGGGCTGATGGAGCGGCATCCGAAGCTGAAAATCGTGATGTCGCATACCGGCGGCTCGCTGCCCTATCAGGCCGGGCGCATGGACAAGAATTCGAAGGCGGCGAAACTGCCGCGGCCGGTGCAGGACTACATGAAGCGGATGTACACCGACACCGTGTCGCCGCACTCCGCCGGCATCAAATTCGCCATCGACTATTACGGCATCGATCACATCATGTATGGCACCGACTATCCGTGCTGGGACCCGGCGCCTTGCCTGAAGCTGATCGATGAGATTCCGCTCTCGGCCGCCGACAAACAAAAATTGTTCTACGACAACGCGCGGCGGATTCTGAATCTGAAAGGCCCGGCGCCGAAGACGCAGCCGGCCAAGCGTGAGCCGGCGCTGGCGTAGCTAATTAGGCGCAGAACTCTTCAACGTCATGGCCGGGCTATCCCGACATCAGTGTTTAGTATCGCGCTTCGTTGGCTTTCGGTGCCCGGCGATGTCAGGCGCGCACGCAAAGCGTCTACCCATCGCCCGATTTCGGTTTGGTTGAACAAGCCCATATTAAGTGTGACATCCGGGGTTTTCTGATTTTCTCTGACTTTGATAACGAGACGCTGATACGGCTTGAAGCTACTAAATTCCACAACAAAATTCGCCTCAGCGATATCCGTTAGTCGTACCTCTCGTATTCTAAATAGGGACCGATAATGGATCGAATCCTTACTCAAAACTAACTTTGTGGATCGAAAGACAACTATCGCTGCCGCTAACAAGCAACCAACTATGATCGTCGGTGGCCAAGCAGCCGTGGTCCTTATGGTTGCAGTAAAGACTCCCAGCATGACTGCCGCACCAAGGATGCCCCCAACCGACCAATAAAAGGCCGGCGATGTCCGTAATACAACCATCGTTACCAAATCCGGTCTACTTTTCCCTGGCCTCGTAGCCACGGCTTCCAGACCAGAATCACTGCCGCGGCGCAAAGCGCTCGTCGATCGACTCCCATTTGTCGTAGCCGACTAGCTTCTTGTACGCCTCGAAATCCATGCCGTCGTTGCGGTGGGCGAATTTGCCTGATTTCATGTCGAGCAGCACCGCCTCGATCGCCTTGGCGGCGTGCATGAGCGTGTCGAGGCCGAGCACGGCGCAGTTGAAGCCGAGTTCGGAAAGTTCCGCCATCGACAAGATCGGCGTGTGGCCGCCCATCAGCGGGTTGCAGATTTGCGGCACGTCGAAGGCTTTGCCGACGCGTTTGAGCTCGTCGATCGAGCGTGGCGCCTCGATGAAAATGCCGTCGGCGCCGGCGCGGATGAAGCGTTCGGCGCGGCGCATGGCCTCGTCGAGATCATAGACAGCGCGGGCGTCGGTGCGCGCCAAAATCCAGGTTTCGGGATTGAGCCGCTCGGAGCACGCCGCCTTGATCTTGGCTTCCGCAAGCTCGGCCGGCACGACTTTCTTGCCGACCATGTGGCCGCAGCGCTTCGGCCATTGCTGATCCTCGATCAGAATCGCGCTCACCCCCATGCGCTCGTAGGTTTGCACGGTGTGCACCACGTTCTTGACGTCGCCATAACCGTCGTCGCCGTCGACGAACACTGGCAGGTCGCAGGCCGCCATGATGTCGCGCACGGCTGCGGAAATCTCGCCAAAACCTTTGAGCCCGATGTCGGGCACGCCGTAGCGCGCGCCAACCGCCGGAAAGCCGCCGATGAAATAGGTCTCGAAACCGATCTGCTGGATGAGCCGGGCGCTCAGCGCATCATGAGCGCCGGGGACGACCAGGAAGCGTTTTTCGGCGACGGCCTGGTTGATGATCTGGCGGAAGCTTGAGGGCATTGAGGGATCCATCCCAGGCAAGTTGAAGTGAACGACCACAGCCGCTGTACAGCGCGAAGACGTGATTCAGCGCTCATATCACGACAGCAAATCCCTCCTTGCGCGCTGCTGCCGCAAGGCGCCGGTCCAAGGTCACTAAGTTCAGTGACCTTGGACGTCGCTCGGCGGCGGTGAAAGCGGCGGCAAGCTGCAGAGCATCGGCCGCGCGAAGTGCATGGACACGAACGAAGCGGGTGGCCACTTCGCGCAACTCGTCTGTCGGATCGATTTCATCCCACATTTGCGCGAGCTGTTGCAGTCGCTCAAGCGAGGTGATCACGGTCTGAGCGTCAAGCGTACCTTCGCGCTCTCGTCTGGCTATAGCTGAGACACATTCGATTTCAGAACCCCACCACACGAACATCGCAGAATCCCGCGCAAGCAACGAACGCAGGCGCTCGCTCGATTCCTCGCGGCTGAGCAGTGGCACGATGGCCGATGTATCCCAGAAATTCACCGACCCTCGCGCCGTTCCTCGATAACTGCCGCCACCAGCGACGCGTCGTCTTTGAGGCGTGGCAGTTCGTCGGTAAAAAATGATTTTGGGAGCGGCTTGCGGCGCCCCGGACGGACAACACCGCTGCGGATCAGCCGAGCCAGACGCCCGTCATCGTCCGCCTGCTCCCCATTTGCCACGGGTTCGAGGCGCGCGACGGGCCGGCCGCGATCCACGATGAGGACGCCTGAGCCACCTTTGAGCCCAGCGATGAGCGCGCTGAGGCGATTCTTGGCTTCGGAAATGCTGACCTTCTTCATGTGGCTAAAATAGCCTAATCGATGAGACTATTCAAGCTAGAACGCAGCGGCCCGGTGCCTCATTGCCGTGCCTTCCCCACCCACACCCGGTTGTCATGGAACGCCGCGCCGCCGAACGGCGCCACCGGGTCGGCGCCGGTGAGCGTGTTGATGCCGCGGCCATCGGCGTAGGCCGAATTGGGCCACAGCGATTCGGCGATCAGGACGCCGCGGCGCACGCCGTCGAACAGCTCGGCGTGAAGATGGACCACGCCACGCCGATTGCCGAGCGCGACTTCGTCGCCGTCGGCGATGCCGAGTGGGGCGGCGTCCGCGGGGTGGATCATCACCGTCGGTCGCTTTTCGCGCGCACGCGAGGTCGGCGTTTCGGTAAAGCTCGAATTGAGAAAGCCACGCGCCGGCGAGGTGGCGAGCCGGAACGGATGTTCGGCGTCCGCCTCCTCGATCACCTCCCAATGGTCGGGAAACGCCGGGATCGATGACGCGGCATGGGTCCGATGCCAGCGGCTGAACGGCACATTCGCCCAGGCCGGTCTGAAGCGGAACTTTTTGTCCGGGTAGGCGAAGCCGTCGAGATAATGGGCGGTTGTAAAATCCGGCTGGCAATCGATCCAGCGCTTGGCCTCAAGCTCGGCGAGTGTACCCCAGCCGGATTGCCGCAGCGTCGCGTCGATCAATTGGCGTGGCGTCATGGCAAAGCCCGCATGCTCGGCGCCGAGTTTTTGCGCCAGCGCGCAGATCACCTCGTGATTGTTGCGGCACTCGCCGGGCGGCTCGATCAGTTGTGGGCCGAGCAGGATGTATTGGCTGCCGCCGGCCGTATAGAAGTCGTCATGCTCGACGAACATGGTGGCGGGCAGGATCACGTCGGCGAGCTTTGCGGTGTCAGTCATGAACTGTTCGTGCACGCAGACGAACAGATCGTCGCGGGCAAAACCGAGTTTGACGACTTCCTGATCGGGCGCAACCGAAACCGGGTTGGTGTTTTGAATGATGAGCGCGGTGACCGGCGGCCCGCCGCAGAGCGCGCCTTCGTCCCCGGTCAGGATCGCGCCGATTCGCGACTGGTCGAGCATGCGGATCGAAGGCTCTCGCGCGTCGCTGCCCTCGATCAGGCTTTTGTCGAGGTGAAAGACATCGCCGTTGTTGTGAAACGCACCGCCGCCTTCGTGGCGCCAGGCGCCGGTAACCGCCGCGATGCAGCTCGCGGCGTGCATGTTGAAGGCGCCGTTGCGCGAGCGGGAAAAGCCGTAGCCGAGGCGGAGGAAGGTGCGCTTGTTGTCGCCGACCAGACGGGCAAATTCTTCGATCGTTTCCACCGGGCAGCCGGTGATAGGGGCCGCCCATCCCGGACCGCGTGTGCGTAAATGCGCTTCCAGGTCGCGCGGTGCGTCGGTGTAGCGGTCTAGATAATCCCAGTCGGCCTTGCCGTCGCGGAACAGGCAATGCATCACCGCGCAGGCGAGCGCGCCGTCGGTGCCGGGACGGATCAGCACCGCCAGGTCGGCCTGCGCCATGGTGCCATTCATGTAGATGTCGACGGCGACGATCTTGGCGCCGCGCTCCTTGCGGGCGCGGGTCGCATGCGTCATGACGTTGACCTGGGTATTCACCGCATTGGTGCCCCAGATCACCACCAGATCGGATTTCGCCATTTCGCGCGGATCGGCGCCGGCAAGCTTGCCGGTGCCAGCCATGAAGCCGGTCCAGGCCGGATTGACGCAGATGGTGGAGAAGAAGCCGGAATATCTTTTGGCGTGGCGCAGCCGGTTGATGCCGTCGCGCATGACGAGGCCCATCGTGCCGGCATAATAATACGGCCAGACCGCTTCGGAGCCGTGCTTTTGTTCGGCGCGGAGGAATTGTTCGGCAACGAGGTCGAGCGCATCGTCCCAGGAGATCGGCGCGAACTGGCCCGAACCTCTGGCTCCGCTGCGCCGCAGCGGATGCAGCAAACGGTCGGGATGGTGGACGCGCTCGGCGTAGCGCGCGACCTTGGCGCAGATCACGCCGGCGGTGTAGGCGTTGTCGTCGGCGCCGCGGACGCGGCCGATCGTGTGCGCGTCGAGAACCTCCACTTCAAGCGCGCAGGTGGAGGGGCAATCGTGCGGGCAGGCCGAAGCTGCGATCTGCTGCGGGCGGACAGTCTGATTCATGGCTGGGCGCATACTACCAGTGTCGAACGGCACTGGGTACAGTCAAAGCGCGGGGGGCTAAAGCCTTGCGCGCAGCCGTTTGGCCGCCTCGACCATGACCTTAAGCTTGTCGTACGCCAACGACCGGCTGATGGTCATCAGTCCGCAATCGGGTGCAAGCCACACCTGTTTGGGGTCGAGCCATTGCAGAACTTCGGCGACCCGGCGCTCGACCGCCGCAACTTCGGGCACCGGCGAATCACCGGGATCGATGCAGCCGAACATGACGATGCGGTCGCCGCAGAGTTGCAGCACTTTCGCATCGAACGAAGAGCGGCCGAATTCGACCGTGAAGCCGCTGATGCGCGTTTCCGTCAAAAGCGGCAGCAGGTCGGAATATTGGTATTGGTGCTGCAGACTGCCGCCGCCGGGATAGCCGTAACACAGATGCACGATGGCCGGCACGGTGATGCCGTCGAGGCAGCGATCGAGCGCCTTGGCGCCGTAGCGTGCCACCTTGTCGTGATAGCGCGTCATCGCCGGCTCGTCGATCTGCAGCACCGCGGCGCCGGAATCCTGCAGGTCGCGCAGCTCGCCGTTGATCGCGGCGGCGATGTCGAAAGCAAGTTCCGCTTCGTCCCGGTAGAATTCGTTCGCCGCGCTGTCGATCACCGTCATCGGACCCGGCACCGCCATTTTCAGCGGCCGGTCGGTCAGTGCCTTGGCGAAGCGCAAGTCGCCGACCGAAGAGGGCGTGCGGCGGACGATCTTGCCCACGATGAGCGGCACAAGGCGGTCGGCGGCGCGGTTGCGGTAGATCTTCTTGTTGACGAGCTTTTCGGTATCGACGCCGTCCCACCTGCCGGCGATGTGAAAAATAAAGTGGCTGCGGCGCATCTCGCCATCGGTGAGGATGTCGAGTCCCAGTTCCTGCTGCTCGCGAATGACCAGGATCGTGGCGTCGTCCATGGCTTCCCTGAGCGCATCGCCCGAGACCTGGAACGTGAGCACGTTGCGCTGGGTGTGCGCGAGCCATGCCGGCCGCGGAAAGCTGCCGACGCTGGTCGTGGTCAAAGGTCCGAATGTCATTGACGCCTCACCGCTTCGCTTCGCGGACGATAGCACGCTGCATGGGTTCGGAAAGTGTCGCCGACCTTAATCGAGATCCGCAACCGCGGCGTGGATGCGAAGTAGTTCCGGGATAGTGCGCGGGTCGCGGCGGCCAAAGCCGCACTCGGTCGCGACGGAGAAATCAGCGACGTACCTCTTGGCCGTGGCAAGCCGGCGCCGGGCTCCCTCGACGCCGTCGGTGTAATGCACGAGGCCGAGGCATAGTTCGGTCTCGGGCTGCAGTTGAAGCCGCCGCAACGGCGCAAAATAGCCGTCGTCGTCGCGATCCCGCGGCACAGGCATGTGAATGAGATGCACCGGCCGCTCGATGCGCCGCGACAGGCGGTTGGCAAAATCGACCATGTCGCCCATGTCGACCGGCTCGACGACGTGGCGATGGTTCGAATCGCCGTAGCACAGGTGATAGAGCAAATCGACGTCCGGCGGCACGGCATTGCCGAGATCGACGACGATATTGCCGAACCGCTCATGCATCTCTTCCTTGGTGCGGCCGTAGCTTGACGCCTCGCCACGCTGCAGCCGCGCGAACACCGCGGAAGCGACATCGAACTGAATCGCCAGTTCGTCATGCGGAATGGCGGCGGCGATCTTATCGATCTCGCGCTTGACCGCGTCGTTGTAGATCGGGTCGATCAGCGCCTGCGGGGCTTCGACCAGGAACACCCAGATGACAGAATGTGCCGGCACCAGATCAACCTGAAATTTCGTGCCTTGAGGAATTTTGCCGGCGTCCTTCAGCCGCTTGAAGTCGTCAAACGAGCGCTTGGCGATGTCGGCATAGAACAGGTTTTCGAAACGGATTTCGTCGGCTGAGAAGCCGGACTTGAGCGTGTAACGTTCGCGCTGAGTGGCGCTGGCGTGAACCTGAAAGAACTCGCCCGACTTCTCGAACGCCGGATGCTCCGCGAACGCCGGTTCGAGCCAGGTAATCCAGTCGCCGCGCTTGCCGGTCTCGCCGTCCGGCAGGCGTCTGAGGCGCGTGCCGAGCGCTGCGCTCACCGTCTCGAACACATCGGAAGCGCTGGCCAGCGGCACGCTGCCAATGAGGTGAATATTGCGGGCCATGGCGGTTAGGGATTTGCGCAGATGTCGGCGTGGATTTTGAGGAGCGCGCGCACCGTCGCCTCCGAGCGGGCGCGCGCCATGCCGCATTCGCTGGCGATGCCGAATTCCGGCGCGTAGCGCCGCGCCGCCGCGATCCGCCCGCGCGTGCCCTCGACGCCGTCCTTGGCATGGACGAGGCCGAGAAACAGCTCCGTGCCGGCATTGAGTTTGAGTCCCGTAAGCGGTCGGTAGAATTCATCGTCGCTGCGCTCGATCGGCACCGGCATGTGGATATAGGCGAGCTTGTGCTCGATCGATTGCGCCAACGCGTTGGCGAACTCGACCATTCGGGCCGCGTCCTTGGGCTCGACGAAATGCCTGGCGCCGAAATCGCCGTAACACAGATGCAGGCCAAGCTCGACATCGTCGGGCACCGCGGCGGCGAGCCGCTGCATGCGCGTGATGAGTTCTTCGCGCGGCACCTCGGCGCCGGGCACCGCGTCGGTCTTCTGACCGTCCCACAGCACCATTTCGTTGCATACGTCCCACTGGATGCAGAGATCAGCGTGCGGAATGTGCCGCGACAGTGCCGCGACCTCGGCGATCATGGCGCGCTCGTAGGCGGCTTCGGCCGCCTCTCGCGCGGCGGGCACGACAACGGAACCGACCACCGCGAACGGTGTCGGCAGGCAGACCTGGAAGCGGATATTTTTCGGCAGCATTCCGGCATCGCGCGCCGCGACGAAGTCGAGATAGGACGCCCGCGCCTCGCGGGCATAGCCGAGTTCGCCGAAATGGATGTCCGCGGGTGCAACGCCGTCGGCCAGGGTAAGGAGCGGGAAGCGATTGGTCGGACGGATCGCGCCGGAGGGATCCGGCTGCAAATACACGCTCGCGCGTAGCAACGGGTATTGCCAGCTGATCCACAGCCGGCGGCCGCCTACTTCGCCGTCAGGGACGCGGCGCAGATAGGGCCCGAGCAGCGTCCCGACTGCGCGAAAGACATCGTCGACCGTGTCGAGTCCGATGCTGCCGACGAGATGGACTTTCATGCTGTGCTCCGTGCCCGGTGCGGCGGTGTTTATGCGAGCCGGTCCGCGGCAAGGCGTGGACGGCCAAAGACCGTAGCGTATATCCTGCGCCGGAGCGCAGGAAGTCTGCGCTGAATGTGTGCGGGGGGGGGGGCGCCATGAAAGCGGCAGTACTGGGAGAAAACGGCATCGAGGTTCGCGAGGTGCCGAAGCCCGTGCCCGCGGCCAACGAAATCTTGGTCCGGGTGCGTGCGTCGACGCTTAATCGCGCCGACCTCATCGTCGCTTCGGGCCTGCGGCACGGCCGGGTCGGCGGCGTCGGCGCGCGGATCGGGCTGGAGTGCGCGGGCGAGGTCGAGGCCGTCGGCAGCGACGTGAACGATTTCGGGCCCGGCGACCGCGTCCTGGCATCGGCGCCCGGCGGCTTCGCCGAATACGCGGTTACCGATGCCGGGCGCGTGCATCGCATTCCAGGCAACAACATGACCTACGAGCAGGCGGCGTGCCTTCCGGTCGCGCTGCAGACCATGCACAACGCCGTGGTCACCGCAGGACGGCTCAGGCGCGGCGAGACGCTCTTGATCCAGGGCGCAAGCTCCGGCGTCGGCCTGATGGGGATGCAGATCGGCAAGCTGATGGGCGCCGCGCTGGTGCTAGGCACCTCGACCAACGCGGAGCGCCGGGCGCGGCTTAAGGAGTACGGCTGCGATGTCGCCATCGATACGACGACGCCGGATTGGCCCGAGGACGTCAAAAAGGCGACCGACGGCAAGGGCGTCGATCTGATTGTCGACATGGTCTCGGCGCCGGTCGCCAACGGCAACCTCGAAGCGGCGAAAATTCTCGGCCGCATCGTCAATGTCGGGCGGCTCGGCGGCACCAAGGGCGAGTTCGACTTCGACAAGCACGCGCTCAAGCGCATCGACTATATCGGCGTGACCTTTCGCACCCGCACGCCTGAAGAGGTGCGCGAGATCGTGCGGCTGATGCGCGCCGATCTGTGGCCCGCTGTGGAGAGCGGCAGGCTATCGTTGCCGATCTACAAGAGCTACAAGCTCGCCGACGTTGGCGAAGCGCTTGCGGTGATGCGCGCCAACCGGCATTTCGGCAAGATCGTAATCAACGTGTCGTGAGCGGAACCAGTCTCGCGCATTCATGGGAGGACTGTATGCAAGCTTCGGGCTTCCGACCGATGATTGTTGCCGCTGCGGCAGTCCTTGTCGCCATGCTGCCGCGCGCCGCGATGGCGCAGCCGGCCGCGGAATTCTACAGCCACAACGCGCTGACGATCAGTGTCGGTTCCGGCGCCGGCGGCGGCTACGACGTGTATGCGCGCCTGTTCGCGCGCTATTACGCCAATCACATCCCGGGGCACCCGTCGATCGTGGTCAAGAACCAGCCGGGCGCGGGCGGACTGACCAATATGAATTATATGAATCATACCGCGCCGCATGACGGCTCGGAGATTGCTGCGACCTTCAATACGGTCTTGTTTTTGCCGCTGTACGGCGATCCCGGCGCCCAGTTCGATCCACGCAAGTTCAACTGGATCGGCAGCATCGGCAAGCAGCAGGCAACATGCGTCACTTGGCACACGGTACCGATCAAGTCGCTCGACGACGCTAAGAAACAGCAGGTGCTGGTCGGTTCCACCGGCCGCAATTCGACGCCTGCAATTTTTCCGCGGATTCTCAACGCCCTGTTCGGGACCAAATTCAAGATCATTTCCGGCTACTCGACCACCGAGATGCGGCTGGCCTTGGAGAAAGGCGAGGTGCAGGGCATATGCGGCCTGGCCTGGCAGACGCTGCAGTCGAGTTCGCCGGCCTGGATCGCCAACCACGATCTGAATGTGCTCCTGCAGATGGGGCTGGTGAAAGACAAGGATTTGACGGCAAGCGTTCCGCTCGCGCTCGACCTGCTGTCGAAGCCGGAAGATAAGGCGTTCTTCCGGCTGGCGGTGCTGCCCGGTGAGTTCGGCCGGCCGTTCGTTGCCCCGCCGGGCGTGCCTGCCGACCGCGTCGAGGCTTTGCGCAAGGCCTTCGATGAGACCATGAAGGATCCGGCATTCGTCGCCGACGCGACCAAGGCCAAGATGATCATCGACCCGCTCACCGGCGCGCAGATTCTTGACCTCGTCAACGAGGCCTACGCGGCGCCGAATGACATACGCGACCGCGTCGCCAAGTACTTTTTGCCGGCGCATTAGTGCTCTGTCACCGAGATCTGATTCAGTTTGGCGTCATTCCAGGACGCCGCCAACGGGTCCGGCCCGAAGTGGCCGGCCCGATGACAAGCTCCGCGGCGGGACCGGAATCCATAACCACCGTCCTGGATTATGGATTCCGGGCTCGCGGGCCGTGGCCCGCGCCCCGGCATGACAGAACGATCTGTCGGAGTCACAACACTAGGGCTGGCGGGTCCTGGCGTGACTGGTGGAGGCGGACGTGGAAGTCGAAGGCGCGATCCTTCTCTACGCGCTTGCCGGCATGATGGTTACATTTGCCGGCTTCTCCGCGCTGTTGTTGACGCTGCGACCGGCGGCGGGCGCCAGACTGTCGTTGCTCGACCGCTATCTTGCAAGAACAGTGCTGACCAATCTTTTCTCCTTGACGGCGGGGGCGCTGTTGCCGCCCGTGATCGCCCTTTACGGTTTGCCGCAGAGCGTGGTCTGGCGGGTCTCGGCGGCGCTGTTTGGCGTGCCGATGCTGTGCCTGCTGCTGACGTTTCCGTATCGGCGGCGCAAGGTGGTCGGCAAGGGACCGCCGCCGAGTATCGCCGTGATCTTTGTCGGCGTGGGATCCGCGGCGCTGTTCGCAATGCTGGTTTACGTGCTCGCCGGATTCCGTTTCGCCGCAGCTGCCTATATCACAGCGCTGGTCGTGAATTTTCTGACGGTCGCCTTCGCCTTCGTTACCGCGATGGACGTGATCATGCAGCAGCCGGCCGACGCCGCGCCGACCGAGCCGCCGTGTTAGGCGGCCGCTTTATCGCGAAGCGGCGCGGCGCTTGTCGGCGTCCTCCGCTTCCGGCGTGATCTCGTGGAAGCGCGTGTAATCGAGCCGGAGCCGGCCATCGTCGGAAACGCTCGTGATGTCAATGTAGCGATGGTTCCAGCGGATATCGTGCGGCCCATAGATCTGCCTGGCATAGAGCCGCTGCGCCGAACTGTCGTCGACGCCGCTGACATTGAGCACCAGCGCGCCTTCGGATGCGGCGAAGCTGTCTTCGCTCATGCCGTGGAGTGGGCTCGTCTTGTCGATGGTGTGAAACAGCATCCAGCTCAGCGAGAACATCGGATGTTCGCGGCGGTCGAGTGCGAGTTCGTAGTAGCGGCGCAAAAGATCGCCTTCGCGCGTACGCTCCTCGCGGAACAGCCAGAGCTGGGCCGTGGCCTGGGAGATGGTGTTGTGCCGCGCATTGGCGATGCGGATCATCAGCGTCGCGGCGCCTTGATGCATGGCCACGACCGGATGCCGGGCGAACACGAAGCGGGCACGCGGGCGCGAAAAGCGCGCGAAGATCAGGCCCGCCATCACCGCCAGAAAAGTCATGCCAGTGAAGATTTCGACGGTTGCGACGATGTGGCCGTAATTGGTCTGCGGGTACATGTCGCCGTAGCCGACGGTCGCCAGCGTTTCGATCGAAAAATAAAACAGGCTGAGCGGAAGCGGCAGCGTCGGCGAGACATTGGCAATCGGATGGTCGCCTAGATAGTAGAGAAACGCGAACACAGCATTGAGCGCGACGAAGAGCAGCGCGGCGCTGGCAAAGAACACCGGCCAATAGACCGTCATCGACCGGTGATAGAGGTCGGTCCAGAAACCCTGGCCAAGTCCGCGCGTCTCGACCTCGCGGGGACCGATGCGGACGAGGTGTGTTCTCTTGTGCCGCGCTTGGTGTCGAGACTTCGCCAAGTTGCCGTTCCCTCGCGCGGCGATCGGACGCGCCGCTAGGCCGTCGCTGTGGGCCGCTATGCTGTCGCCTGCGCCGGCATCCTGGCCTTCAGCCTTGGGTAGACGCGCCGGGCATTGTCCTCGAAAATCTTGCGCCGGTCGGCATCGCTGATCGGCGCCTTGTCGACGTAGCGCTTGGTGTCGTCGAAACCGAAGCCGGTCCTCGGGTCGTTGCCCTTGACCGCGCCGACCATTTCGGACGCAAACAGGATGTTCTTGATCGGCACCACCTGGGTCAAAAGGTCGATGCCTGGCTGGTGATAGACGCAGGTGTCGAAGAAGATGTTGTCGCCCATGATCTCGGCAAGCTCCGGCTTGCCGTTGTTGAGCGCGATGCCGCGGAAGCGGCCCCAATGGAACGGCACCGCGCCGCCGCCATGCGGGATGATGAATTTCAGCTTCGGGAAGGTCTTGAACAGGTCGGACAGGATGACCTGCATGAACACCATGGTGTCGGCATTGAGATAGTACGAGCCGGTGGTGTGCATCGCCGGATTGCAGCAGCCGGAGACGTGGATCATGCACGGCACGTCGAGCTCGATCATCTTCTCGTAGAGCGGGAACCACGACTTGTCGGTCATCGGCGGCGAGTTGAAATAGCCGCCGGACGGATCGGGATTGAGGTTGCAGCCGACGAAACCCATTTTCACGCAGCGTTCGAGTTCCGCGGCTGAATGTGCCGGCGGCACGCCTGGCGATTGCGGCAACTGGCACACGCCGATGAAGTTTTTCGGGTACAGCGAGATCACACGAGCGATCAGGTCGTTGCAGATCTGCGACCATTCGATCGACACGCTCTCGTCGCCGACGTGATGGCCCATGCCGGAAGCGCGCGGCGAGAAGATCGTGAGATCGGTGCCGCGGTCGCGCTGCAGCTTGAGCTGGTTGTTCTCGATCAACTCGCGGATTTCGTCGTCGGACATTTTCAGGGACACCCGCGCCGGCATCGCCGTCTTGTCCTTGGCGTTGGCGGCGGCGGTCTGTTCCTTGCGGAAGCGGTGCAAATCCTTGGGCTCGGTGGTGTAGTGGCCGTGGCAATCGATAATCATTGGCACCATCGCTGGGTGTGGCTTTCGGGCTCGGCGGATGCTACGGCGCACGGCGGGATTGTCAAACCGAGGCCTCGTCATGGCCGGGCTCGTCCCGGCCATCCACGTCTGTGCAGCGGTACAGTGATCAAGACGTGGGTGCCCGGCACAAGGCCGGGCATGACGACAGTCCTTGTATGGCTTAGGATGCCGCCCCTCATCAGGGAGGACTTGGAATGGCTGAACTACCGCGGCTCAACGGCGTCATCCGCGCGCTCGAAGCCGGCCAACATGCGCTGACTTGTTTTTCGCCGCCCGATGTGGAGGCGGCGATCGCGCTCGCCACCGCGAAATACGACGCCGTGGTCTATGAGATGGAACACAACGCCTACGACATCCGCGCGTTCCGCGATTGCCTGCAATACATGCTCAACCGCGGCCAGATCGCGCGCTCCGGCTCGGTGGCGCCGGCGGTGGCGCCGTTCGCCCGCATCCCGCCGAACGGCGGCGAGAAGGCGCAGTTCCAGGCCAAGCAGGTTTTGGACCTCGGCGCCTACGGCATCATCTGGCCGCATATCAGTACCGTCGAGCAAGCCTATAACGCGGTCGCGGCCTGCCGCTACCCGCGCCTCAAAGACAAGCCGCTCTACGAGCCGGCCGGCATCCGCGGCGACGGCCCGACTTCGGCGGTGCGCTATTGGGGCATCAGCCAGCAGGAATATTACCAGCGCGCCGACGTGTGGCCGCTCAATCCCAAGGGCGAAATTTTCGTCATCCTGATGATCGAGGACACCAAGGGCATCAACAACCTGAAGGACATTTTGAAGAACGTGCCCGGGATCGGCACGATTCTGATCGGCGAGGGCGATCTGTCCCAGGAACTCGGGTATCCGCGCCAGTACGAGCACAAGGTGGTGCTGGAGCACATGGCGCAGATCGTGGCCACCTGCAAGGAGTGCGGCGTCGTCGTCGGCCATCCGCATGTCGAAGCCGGCAACGCCGAGCGCATCGTCAAGGAAGGCTACCGCTTCCTGATGTGCGCGCCGGTTCGTTCTTACGGCCACCTCGACAAAGCGCGGCAGCTCGCGGGGAGGGCGTAGCGGCTTGGTGTGACGCGCCGACGCGTGGCGGCCGGCTTAGTGCCCACCCGCCGCATCGCCGGCGCCGATCGTAACGCTAGGCGCCGAGCCTGCCGAAGCAGTCAGCTCGGAAAACAGGCGATCCAGCGCGGGCGAGGCGGCGACCAAGCCGAGCATGACAACGATCGCGATGACGCACGGCACGACGACGTTGAGATGACTCTGCCGCTGGTGCTGCACGTTCGATCCCTACTGCACGGCTGGTTTGTTCGACAGCACCCTACTCCCGCTCCGCCAGCAGCCACAATGCCAACCACGGTGGCGAGACCGTGATGGACTACATGCGGCCTTTTGTCCGCCCACAATGAAGCGGACTGATGCAAGCCGCTAATAGCTTGTGGCGCGCTTTTGCGCATTTTGCGGTTTGGCAACATCCTTCGGCAAATCGAACATGCCGCTAGGCAGCGAATCGAGGAAGGCGAGGACTTCCGAGGTCTTCACCACGTCGGCATATTTGGCGTTCATATCGCACAGATTGATGGCGTGGCTCGCCTGCGAACGGTCGAAGCAGCCCTCCTCGGCGAGCGCGATGTGGTAATTGAGCGAGAACGCGTCAAGCACGGTGGCGCGCACGCAGCCTGACGTGGTGGTGCCGGTGACGATGACGCTGTCGCAGCCGAGCAGCGTCAGATAGCTCGCCATGTTGGTGCCGAAAAAGCCGGACGGCTTCTGTTTGAGCACCACGATATCCTGCGGCGCGGGAGCGATCGGGGTGACGATCTCGTTGCCGTCGAGATTGGTCACGACGGTCTCGCGGTCTTCCTCGTTGCGCGAGTTCTTCCACGCCCAGGAGCCGGAATCCCAATTGTCGTCGCGGCGCACGCCGGTCGTGTACATCACCGGTACGCCTTTCTCGTGGCACTTGTCGATCAGCGAACGGATGTAGGGCAAAGCCGTCCAGGCGTCCTCGCCGCAGGAATTGCGCCAGCGCTTGATCGATTCCAGGATCGGCTCCGGCCGGTCGCCGCAGAATGCCCAATTCACATCGATGATGAGCAGCGACGGCCTTTTGCCGAAGCCGCCACGCGCCCCGTAGCCCGACGTCTCGAATACGGCCCTGTCGCGCTCGGTGAGAAATTTGTTCCAGACGGGTTCGGACATGGTTTGCTCTCGTCGCATCGCCGGTAGGTTTGCAGTCTAGCAGCTTCGTTCGAAGAGATTAAGCGAAACGGTCCGAACCCCCTAATCCTGTCCTTCTCCCCTGCGGCGAGAAGGAACGCAGCTCCACGCGCGCGGATCGTTCCGCGAGGCCGAAAGTCTCGGGCGAAGCCGCAAACTCCTCCCTCGCCGCGGAGGGGAGAGGGATGGGGCGAGGGGGTTCGGGCAAGCGGTGTGTAATTCCATGTCACCTGCCGAGCAACGCGGCTTCGAAGGCGCTGGCGATGGCCTGTTTGCTTTTTCCCGCGCGTGCGGCATCGCCGATGACGGTGACGGTTTGCCCCGGCCGTGCCAGCGGCCGCAAACGCTCGGCCGTGCCGCGCCGCGCCCGGAAATAGAACCAGTCGCGCAATTTCGGCGCCGAGAACAGCTGCGCCATGCCGGGCCAGCGCGCGATGCCACGATCGAGCGTCCAAAGGATGAGCGGGCCGAGCCCGAAGCGATAGGCGGCGCCGGTGGCGATGACGATGCGGTCGAACGGCGCCAGTAAAGCCGGCGAGGCTGCGGGGTCGCTCGCGAGACGGATCTCCACTCCCTTCATCCTGCAGGCGGCGGTGAGATCGGCGATGTAGCGTTCGAAGCTTTTCTGGTTGGCTTCGACTTCCTGGAACAGCGGCGCCTTACCGGCATAACGGAACGAGCCGCCCGCGCGCGCGGCCTTCTCGAATACGGTCACCTTGTTGCCGTCGGCGACCAGGGAGGCATAGGTCAGCCCGGCCGGACCGGCGCCAATCACGGCGATGCGCTCGCCCTGCGGCGGCCGCGCGTCGGCGAATTGCGTCTCACGGCCGGCCGCGCCGTTGACCACGCAGCCGATGCGGGCGCCGCCGCGCATCTCGTTGATGCAGGTGTTGCAGGCGAGGCAGCGGCGAACCGGCTCGCCGCGACCCACTTTCTCGACCCATTGCGGGTCGGCGATCAGCGTGCGGCCGAGCGCCACGAAATCGGCCTTGCCATTGGCGACCGCTCCTTCCGCAAGCGCCGGATCGCCGAGCCGGCCGACCGCTATGACCGGCACGCTGACGCGGGCTTTCACGTCGGCGGCGAATTCGAGAAACGTTCCGTCCGGATAGCTCATCGGCGGCAGCACGATTTGCGCCGACGGCACCGAGCGGTAATGCCCGGCGCTGATGTGCAGCGCGTCGGCGTGCTCCGCGGCCCAGGTCGCGATCTGCCGGCCTTCGTCGAAGGTGAGCCCGCCGGGGAAGAAATCCTCGACCGAAAGTCGATAGACCACGCCCACGCCCGGCAGCGCCGCTTTGACCGCACGAAGAATTTCGAGACCGAAACGGGTGCGGTTTTCGAGACTTCCGCCATATTCGTCGCCGCGGCGGTTTTCGAACGGGGCGTGGAACTGCGAAATCAGATAACCGTGCGCGGCATGAATTTCGACGCAGTCGAAGCCGGCTTTTTGCGCACGGAGTGCCGCGGCGACGTGCGCGGCGATGGTCTCGGCGATGCGCGCCTTCGTCATTTCCTGCGGCACGATGGTCGCGAAGGTGGTCTCATAAACGGGATGCGGAATCCCCGACGGCGCAATCGGCGTCTCGCCGCTGATGTCGATGCGGGTATGACCGCCGCCATGGCCGAGCTGGATCGAGGCCTTGGCGCCGCCGCGGTGAATGTCGCCGACCAGCCGGGCCAAGCCCGGCAGGAAGCGGTCGTCGTAGATTCCCATTTCATGGCGGCGGTGGCGGCCGCATTTTTCCGGCGACGCCATTTCGACCGTGATCAGGCCCACACCGCCGCGCGCCCGCGCCATGTAGTAGGCGACCGAATCGTCAGTGACGAAACCCTCGGCGTCCGCCGTGCGCGTCGTCATCGGCGGCATGACGATTCGGTTTTTGATCTCGACCGGCCCGACGCGCGCGGGAGTGAGAAGGATGTTCATACTGACTCCGTTTCCCGGATGCAGTGCAGCGCGTAGCGAAGCGTAGCGGTGCGCTGCTGATCCGGGATCGTGTCGAACGCAGCGCCCGCGACGATCCCGGTTCTGCAGCGCATCATTCCGCTTCGCTCCATGCTGCGCTGCGCCCGGGATACGAAAGTGCGAGCGCCTGACATCAGAGCACCGGAATCTCGCCGCCATCGAGATCGATCGTCGCGCCGTGCAGCCAGGTGGCGCGCGAGGAGACGATGAAGGTGACGAGGTCGGCCACGTCCGCCACGGTGCCGAAACGCATGGTGCCAGTCTCGCGGCAGAGTTTTTCGCGGACCTCCTCCTCGCGCTGTCCGGTGCGGGCGATCTCGGCGCGGATGCGCCGCCATTGCCGCTCGGTCTCGACCAGGCTCGGGTGGATGCAGTTGACCTGTACCCCGTCCGTCTTACCGCGGTCGGCGAGGCATTTGGTGAAGGCCGCGACTGCGGCATTGACCGAACTGCCGATGGTGAAATCGGCATGCGGCTTTCGCCCGCTGGTACCGCCCATCGCAACCAGCGAACCGTGCCGCTCCTTCAACAGCGGCCACGCGAGCCGGGCCAGGCGCATATGGGCGAAGAATTTAAGTGCAAAACCTTCCTCCCAATCGGCGTCGGTCAGCGCGAAGAAATCGCCGCGCCTGGTAGTGCCGGCATTGTTGAACAGAATATCGAGCGCGCCGAACTCGCGCCGCAACGCCGCGATCAGTTTGTCCGGCGCGTCAGGCTGGCGCAAATCGAGCACGGCAATTGCGGCGCGCCGCCCCATGACGCGGATTTTTCCGGCCACTTCTTCGAGCGCAGGCTGGTCGCGCCCGGTCAGCATCAGGTCGCAGCCTTCTTCCGCCAGGGCGAGAGCGGTGCCGCGGCCGATGCCACGGCTCGACCCCGTCACCAGCGCGATCTTGCCATTCAAGCCCAGCTCCATCGTTGTTCCTTTGGCTCGTCTGTTCGCCCCCGCGAAGTGAAACGAAGCGGGGGAGGGGGACCATGCGAAGCATGGTGGAGGGGGCGTGAAGCATAGAGGCTTGCATCGCCGCCGTCGCCCCTTCCACCGCGCTGCGCGCGGTCCCCCTCCCCCGCTTTCGCGGGGGAGGATAAGGTGCGCCCATGACCATCAACGGCAAAGCCTACATCGCCGGCGCGTACGAACACCCGACTCGGCACGCGCCGGACAAGAGCGTGGCGCAGCTTCACGGCGAGGTTGCGCTCGGGGCGCTGGCCGATGCCGGACTGACGCGCGAGGACATCGACGGCTTTTTCTGCGCCGGCGATGCGCCGGGTCCCGGCACGGCAACCATGGCCGAATATTTGAACCTGACAAGGCTCCTCCACGTCGACTCGACCGAGCTTGGCGGGGCGTCCTACGTCGCGCTCGCGGCCCATGCCGCCGAAGCCATCGCGCTCGGCAAGTGCAATGTCGCGCTGATCACGCTCGCGGGCCGGCCGCGCAGCGAGGGCATGGCGACCGGCACCACGCCGCGGCTGCGCGATCCGAACCAGCCCGAGGCGGCGTTCGAATTTCCCTACGGGCTGACCACGGCGAACGGCTACGCCATGTGTGCGATGCGCCACATGCACCAATACGGCACCACCAGCGAGCAACTCGCCTGGATCAAGGTCGCCGCCTCGCACCACGCCAGGCACAATCCGAACGCCATGCTGCCGGAGGTGGTGAGTGTGGCGGATGTGGTGAATTCGCCGGTGATTGCCGATCCGCTGCACCGCCTCGATTGCTGCGTCATCAGCGACGGCGGCGGAGCGCTCGTGGTGGTGCGACCGGAGATCGCCAAGAGCTTGCGCCGGCCTTTGGTGAAAATCGTCGGCGCGGGCGAGACGGTGAAGCATCTGGCGGGTGGCAGCTTTGACCTGACCGTTTCCGGCGCCGCGCGCTCGGGCCCAGCCGCGTTCGCCGAGGCGGGCGTGTCGCCCGCCGATATCAAATACGTCTCGATCTACGACAGCTTCACGATCACCGTGCTGATCCAGATCGAGGATCTGGGCTTTTGCGAAAAGGGCGCAGGCGGCAAATTCGTCGCCGACGGCAATCTAATCTCCGGCGTCGGCAAGCTGCCGTTCAACACCGACGGCGGCGGGCTCTGCAACAATCATCCGGCCAATCGCGGCGGCATGACCAAGGTGATCGAGGCGGTGCGTCAATTGCGCGGCGAAGCGCATCCGGCGGTGCAGGTCAAGAACTGCGATCTCGCCCTGGCGCAAGGCACCGGCATGCAGCTCGGCACGCGTCATTGCAGCGCGACGCTGATCATGGAGCAGGAATAAAGATGGCCGAACCGCGCAAGATAATGTCGCCGATCATCACCGTCGAAACGGCGCCGTTCTGGAACGCAGCGCGCGAGCGCCGCTTCGTGGTGCCCGTCTGCATTGCCTGCGGCAAGCCGCATTGGTACCCGCGTGCGATCTGCCCATTCTGCGGCGGTGGCAAGATCGAATGGCGGAACGCCTCAGGCAAAGGCGCGATCTACAGTTTCAGCGTCATGCGCCGCGCCAAGGAACCGTACGCCATCGCCTATGTGACGCTCGCCGAAGGGCCGACCATGCTGACCAACATCGTCGACTGCGATTTCGATAAGCTCGCTGTCGGCCGGCAGGTCGCGGTCGTATTTCAGGACACCGAGAACGGCCCGCCGGTGCCGATGTTTCGACCGGCTTGAGGTTCATCATCTCGTCGTTCCGGGCTCGCTGCGGCGCGGCGCGCCGGAATGACGGCTCACTCCACCTTCAGGCCCAGCTTCTTGATCAGCGCCGACCACTTGCCCTCTTCCTGTTTGATATTGGCGGCGTATTCTTCCGGTGTGCTCGGTGCCGGATCGTCGCCGGCGCTGATCAGGCGCTGCTTGAAGGCGGCGTCGGCGAGCATGGTGCGCAGTTCCTTGTTGAGGCGATCGACGATCGGGCGCGGCACTGCCGCGGGCGCCGTGATGCCGTAATACTGCACCGCCTCGAAGCCGGGCAGACCGGATTCGGCCGCCGTCGGCACGTTCGGCAAAGCCGCCGAGCGCGTCGGGCCGGTCACCGCGATGGCGCGCAGCTGGCCGGCTTGGATCTGGCTGATCGCCGCCGGAATCGTATCGAAGCCGATCGGTAAGTGATTGCCCATGACGTCGGTCGTCAGGGGCGCGGTGCCCCGGTAGACGACGACGGCGGTGTCAACGCCGGCCATGAGGTTGAACAGCTTCGTCGCGAAGTAATTGATGGTCGGCGAGGGCGGAGCGCCGAAATTGAGCTTGCCGGGCTGTTTCTTGGCCAGTGCGATCACGTCGCTAAGCGTTTTCGCCGGAAATGTCGGGTTGGCCACGATGAAAACCGGCGTCGAGGCGACAAGCCCGATCGGCGAGAAATCCTTGTAGATGTTGTAGCCGGCATTGGGGCTCAAACTCATGCCGGTCAGCATGACTCCCAGCGTGTAACCGTCGGGCGCGGCGTGGGCGACGTCGCGCGTGCCGATCATGCCGCCGGCGCCGCTGCGATTTTCGACGACCACCTGCTGGCCGAGCGCAGCCGACAGTTTTTGCCCGACGAGGCGGCCGATCAGGTCGACGCCGCCGCCCGGCGGGTACGGCACGATCAGCGTGATCGAACGGGTGGGATAGTCCTGCGCGGTGGCCTGCGTCAGCGGCGCGATGATGACGCCGGCAACGAGCGCGCTCGCTGTCAAGCCTACAAGCATGGCACGGTGAAGCATGATGATTTCCTCCCGGCGCGAGTATAGCTCGGACCGGGGAGCATGCGCTACATTGGTGGCGTCATGCAGGGAGCCGGCTGATGCGATTCGGTCTATTTGGCAGCGCCACCGCCCGCCACGGCGGGCCCGATGTGGATTCCGGCCACGGCTACCGCCAGTTCGTCGACTACAATATCGAGGCCGAGGCGCTCGGCTATCACTCGACCTTTTTGGTTGAACACCACTTCACAGGCTTCGGCCAGGTCTCCGCCAGCCTCGCGCTGCTCACCTGGGTGGCGGCAAAGACTAAGACCTTGCGGCTTGGCACCGCCGTGCTGGTGCTGCCGTGGCACAATCCGGTTCTGCTCGCCGAGCAAGCCGCGACCATCGATCTGCTCTCCGGCGGAAGGCTCGATTTCGGCGTCGGCAAGGGCTACCGCCACAACGAGTTCACCGGGTTCTGCGTGCCGATCGAGGAAGCGGACGCGCGATTCAACGAATCGCTCGAACGTCATCGTCAAAGCCTGGACCTCAAAGCAGCGCTTCTCCCATCACGGCAAGTACTGGAACTTCGAGGATGTCATCGTCGAGCCGCCGACCGCGCAAAAACCGTATCCGCCGATCTGGATGGGCGCCGGCAGTCCGGACTCCATCCGCCAGGTCGCAGAACGCGGCTACAACCTTTTGCTCGATCAATTCGCCTCGTTCGAAACGGTCGCCGAGCGCATTGCGATCTTCAAGACCGAGGTGGAAAGGCGCGGTCGTGCCTACGACCCGATGGAAGTCGGCGTCGCGCGCGCTTTCTTCGTGGCCAAGGACGAGGCTGACAAGCAGGCGGCGCTCGAGCGCCGGCTCGAAGCACAGCGCCGCCTCGCCGCCGTCTCCAGCGCGCCTGGAGTCAAGAATACGGCGAGCATCATGGCCTATTCCGACACCCGCGAAGCGAGCGAGGAAAGCGCGCTCTACGGCACGCCGGACGAAATCGCCGTCAAACTTGAAAAGCTGCGCAGCCTCGGCATCGAGTATGTCCTGCTCAACGGCGGCGGCGGCCTTGCGCATGACAGTCTGGCCCGTTTCTCGCGCGAACTCATTCCGGCGTTTGCCGATGGGCCGAAAATGCGGGTCGTGGGGTGATGACGTTGAGAATCGCTGCGTGTCCCGGGCGCAGTGCAGCACGTGGCGCGATAGCGCGAAGTGGTGTGCTGCAGAACCGGGACCGTCGCGGACGTTGAATTTCCTACGATCCCGGATCTGCGGCGCACCGCTTCGCGCCGCGCCGCGTCCGGGAAACGTGAGTGGGAGTATGATCAACAAGATCGTAGCAACAATGGCCGAGGCGATGGCGGGCATCCGCGACGGTTCCGTCGTGCTGATCGGCGGCTTCGGCTCGATCGGCCAGCCGAACGCGCTGATTAAGGGTTTGATCGAGCACGGCGCCAGGGATTTGACCGTGGTGGCCAATAATTCCGGCGTCGGTCATGTCGGCCTGGCGGCGCTGCTCGAGACCGGACGCGTGCGCAAGATCGTCTGCTCGTTCCCGCGCACCGCCGATCCGGTCGTGTTCGAGAAGCTGTGGCGCGAGGGCCGCATCGAGCTTGAATGCGTGCCGCAGGGCACCATGGCCGAGCGCATGCGCGCCGCCGGCGCCGGCATTCCGGCCTTCTTCACGCCGACGGCGGTCGGCACCAAGCTCGCGGCGGGCAAGGAGGAGCGGGAAATCAACGGCCGCCGCTATATCCTCGAAGATGCGCTGCCCGGCGACGTCGCGCTGGTGGAGGCCTGGGAGGCCGACCGCTGGGGCAACCTGACCTACAAATCCTCCGCCCGCAATTTCAACCCGGTCATGGCGAGCGCGGCCAAGTTGACGATCGTACAGAGTCAGCACATCGTTGAACTGGGCGAGCTCGACCCGGAGCGGATCGTCACCCCCGGAATATACGTCAACCGCGTGCTGCACGTACCGTACGGCGAGCCGACGGTGACCTGAGGGAGGATGATGTGGACGCGGCGGCGAAGATTTTGGCCGGCTGCAAGCCGAGGTCGCGCCGCGAGATCGCGGCGCGGCTCGCGGACGACATTCCCGAGGGCTGGTACGTCAATCTCGGCATCGGCGCGCCGCTTCAGGTCGCCGACTATGTGCCGGTCGAACGCGAAGTTGTTTTCCAGTCCGAGAACGGCGTTCTCGGCATGGGGCCCGCGCCGGCGCCCGAGGAGATCAACCGCTGGCTGATCAATGCCGGCAAGCAATACGTCACGCTGCGCACCGGCGGCTCCTATATGCACCATGCCGACAGCTTCGCGCTTATTCGCGGCGGCCATCTCGACCTCTGCGTGCTCGGCGCCTTCCAGGTCGCCGAAAACGGCGACGTTGCCAACTGGTCGACATCTGACAATGAGAGCGCGCCGGCCGTCGGCGGCGCCATGGACCTCGCCGCCGGCGCGCGCCGGCTCTGGGTGCTGATGGAGCATACGACCAAGAATGGCGAGAGTCGGCTGGTCCGCCGCTGCACCTATCCGCTCACCGCAATCGGCGTGGTCACGCGCGTCTATACCAATCTGGCGATTATCGATGTCGCCGACGACGGCTTTTTGGTGCGCGAGATGGTGCCCGGGCTGACGCTGGACGCGCTGCAGGAAGTGACCGACGCGCCGCTTCATCTATCATCCTCCCCGGCGTAGCGGGGGCGGATTTTTTTTCAAAAAATCGATCACCCGCTTCGGCACATTGTCTTCGCTCTGCCGCTCGACGGCGATGTCCCAATATTCCGCCCGCGGCAAACACTCTTCCAGATAACGCGCCGCCGAAGTGGCGTGCGCGGCATCGTGGCCGGGAACGATGAGAGCGGGTATGTCGAGGCGCATGAGGTCCTCCGGTTCGGCGCCGGGTGCGGTGTCGCGATCGAACAAAGCGCGGCACATGCCGGCGCAGATCAGTTTGTATTGCTCCGGATTCTGCTCGGCGTAAGCGGCGGCGAACGCCGCATCATGCTTGATGACATTGGCCCACGGCCCGCCGCGCGGGTCGGCGCCGAAATGCTTGCCTTCCTTGGCGGCGAGCGCGACCACGCCGTCGAGGCCGTGGCTCTGTACGAAGCCCAAATGTTCTGAAAAACGCTGATGGCTCGACAGCCGATATTTGGCGCCGCCGACCGGCCAGTACAGCACCATTGCCGACACCATTTCCGGATGCGCCACGGCAAACGCCGCGACCGGCGAGCAGCCCATGCAGCCGCCTAACAGGAACGCGCGCGCTATGCCGAGATGGTCGAGCAAACCCTTGCCGTGCGCGACGTAGTGCGCCCAGGTGATGCGCTCGACCCGGCCGCCGGATTGGCCGCATTCGCGGCGATCGAACACGATGCAGGAAAAGTGCTGCGGCAGATGATCGAGCAGCTTGATCTTGGCGTACACGCCCTGCGTCGACCAGGTTTCGATCACCGCATTGAAGCCGCCCGGCGCGTACATCAAGAGCGGCGGCCCGGAGCCGATGATTTCGTAGCGCGTGGCAACGCCGTCGATCGTCGCAATCGGCATGACTGTTCTCTGTGTCGTTCCGGCGCGCGAGCAAAGCTCGCGAACCCGGAACCCATAATCCCTGTCTCGCGATCAAATTTCCAGCGCCGTGATTATGGATTCCGGATAACCGCGCTTCGCGCGATTTCCGGAATGACGCGGCGGGATCCATCAGCCCTTGATCTGGCGCCCGGCGCGGGCGTCGGCGATCAGCGCGGTGAACGCATCGAGCGCGGCCTTGGCGGTGTTGACGTAGGTGTCGGTCTTGGAGTCGATCCACTTTTCGGCGTAGCCGATCGCGGTGTGCGCGAGCCGCACCCTGCCGTCGAGCCACGGCCCGCCGCCGAAGCCGCCGATTACCGGAATTTGCACCGCCTCGACCACGGCTGCGCCCGCAACCGGCCCGGAATTGGTGAAGTCGAGGAGCGCGGCGCCGGCCTGTTCCAGAAGCTTTGCCTCGCCGACAAGTTTTGCGGCTGCTTCGGCGGTGGCCTGCGCGGCGGCTGAATTCTGCGCGCTGTAGGGAATGCCGTATTTGATGGCGGTCTGCGGGGTGAGCCCGAATTGGGCAAACACCGGAATGCCGGCGCGCACCAGCGCGCGCACCACGTCGGGAAATTCGGCGGCCGCATCGACCTTGATCATGTCGGCACCGCCTTCGCCCATCAGCCGCTTCGCCGCGGCGATGGCGGCCTCGGCGCCCTGCTGCACCGGGCCGTATGGCATGTCGCAGCTCACCAGCGCACGCGTGACGCCGAGGCGGACCGCCTTGCAGCAGATCATCATCTCGTCCATCGTCACTTCCGCGATTTCGGAGCGGCCCCACAGATTGACGCCGACGGAATCGCCGACCGAGACAAAATCGACTCCGGCGCGGTCGGCGATGCGCGCGATCTGATAATCCCAGGCGACGACGCCGACGCTCTTTTTCCCTTCGCGCTTTAACTGCTGCAGCGCGCGGATGGTCATCTTTGCGTCCATGCGGCTGCAGACCTTAGTGCGGGCGTTTCGGCTTTTGCCGCACCGGCAGCCGCGGCCGCGCCTTCGGTAACGGCACATTGACGGCGGCGACAACCGGGCCGTGCGTATCGGCGAGTGTCGCGCTTGCAGCCGCGGAGGCGGGGGCCGCGGGTTGCCGCACCGGTCCGGTATAAACCACGATCGGCGGCGCCGGCCCGGCGTCGGTGAGCAGGTTCGCGTTCCTTGTTGTGGGTGCCCGCAGCGCCGACAAGAGGATCGAGAATTTCGCTTTTGAATCGCCGCCGACATCGGCGGCGGCTTCGTCCTCCGCTTCCGCTTCCAGTTCGCGCCGACGATGCCGGCCGCACATTTCGTCTCTCAGATCGGGCGGCGAGGCGGCGAGCGACTTGAGCTGATCGACGGTGCCGAGCGACGGCATCAGCCACGACAGCGGATTCTGCCTAAACCCGTTTTCGAGCAATTCCGCTGCCTTCACGGCGCGGGCGGAGCCGGACGGCGCGCCGAGCACCACGGCGATCAATTGCCTGTTCTTGCGCGTTGCGGTGGCGACCAGATTGAAGCCGCCGGCGCAGATGAAGCCGGTCTTCATGCCGTCGGCGCCGGGATAGCGGCCGAGCAGCGGATTGTAGTTGCGGATGATGCGGCGGCCGAACTTGATCGCCGGAATGTGCCAGTAGAAGCTGTATTGCGGGAACTGCCGGATCAGGTCGCGCGCCAGAATGGCGAGATCGCGTGCCGAAGTGATCTGGCCGTCGGCGGGCAGGCCGTTGGGATTGACGAAATGCGATTCCGTCATGCCGAGACTCTGCGCCGTCAGCGTCATCTCCTCGGCGAATTTGTCGACCGACCCGGCAACGCCTTCGGCAAGAAGCACCGCCATGTCGTTGGCCGATTTCACCATCATCATCTTGATGGCATTATCGACCGTGACCTGAGTGCCGACCGGGAATCCCATCTTGGTGGGCGCCTGCGAATACGCATTGCGCGAAACCGTGAACAGCGTATCGGGGGTGATGCGGCGGTCGCGCAGCGCGCTCAGCGTGACGTAGAGCGTCATCAGCTTCGACAGCGAAGCCGGATACCACGGATAGGCGGCGTTTTCGGCTTCCAAGACCTTGCCGCTGTCGGCGTCGACCAGGAGCGTGGCTTCTGCCCGAGCCGGAGCTGCAGCCGCTGCGGCCGCCTGCGCCGCAACCGCCAGTGACCCGGCCGCGGTAAAGCCGAGCGCGATACTTACCGCCGATGCCCGAAGGAATTTCATGCGTGCCGCAGTTCGTCCGGTTGATCGGCTCAAAGGGTCACGGAAGGGCAATAAAGGGTATGCCGAGCCCCGGTCCCGACCTATGTAACAGCAAGGCTGCCGCAAACGCAAAGCTGAACGGGTTACCCTTGCGGGCATGTGGATTTCCCTTATCGCGTAGGCAAGGAAAGCGACTAAAGTTCGGCGAGCCGACAATGTTTCGGCAAGGGATTCGGCAATGGAGCGGAGTATGACCGCCTGTATCGTAGGATGGGGGCACACGCCATTCGGTAAGCTCGGCGACGAAACCGTCGAGAGCCTGGTCGTGCGCGTGGCGAACGAGGCGATCGCGGATGCCGGCATTTCGCCGCGCGACGTCGACGAGATCGTGCTCGGCCACTTCAATGCCGGGTTTTCGGCGCAGGACTTCACGGCGTCGCTGGTGTTGCAGGCCGCGCCCGAACTGCGCTTCAAGCGCGCGACCCGGGTCGAAAATGCCTGCGCCACCGGTTCCGCTGCCGTGCATCAGGGACTTAAGTCCGTCGCCGCGGGTGCCGCACGCATCGTCCTTGTGGTGGGCGTCGAGCAGATGACGACGACGCCCGGTCCGGAAGTCGGCCGCAATCTCTTGAAAGCCTCCTATGTGCGCGAGGAAGCCGACATCGCGGGCGGCTTCGCCGGAATTTTCGGCACGATCGCCGACCTCTACTTCCAGCGCTGGGGCGACCAGTCCGACGCGCTGGCGCGGATTGCGGCAAAGAACCATAAGAACGGCGTCGGCAACCCCTATGCGCAGATCCGTAAGGATCTCGGCTACGAGTTCTGCCGCACGGAGAGCGACAACAATCCGCGCGTCGCCGGGCCGCTCAAGCGCACCGATTGTTCGCTGGTCTCCGACGGCGCCGCGGCCTTGGTGCTCGCTGATGTCGAGACCGCGCTCAAACTCGACAAGGCGATCGTGTTCCGCGCCGCCGAGCACGTGCAGGACTTTCTGCCGATGTCGCGCCGCGACGTGGTCAAGTTCGAAGGCTGCGCTCTGGCCTGGCAGCGCGCTTTGGCGCAGGCCGAGATCGGGCTGAAAGATTTGTCGTTCGCCGAGGTGCACGACTGCTTCACCATCGCCGAACTGATCGAATACGAGGCGATGGGGCTCGCGCCAGAAGGGCAAGGCGCGCGCGTCATCGAAGAGGGCATGGTGGCGAAGCACGGTGCGTTGCCGATCAATCCGTCGGGCGGACTGAAGGCCAAGGGCCATCCGATCGGCGCCACCGGCGTCTCCATGCACGCGCTCGCCGCCATGCAGCTTTGCGGCAAAGCCGGCGACATGCAGGTCAAGGACGCGCGCCTCGGCGGCGTTTTCAACATGGGCGGCACCGCCGTTGCCAATTACGTGAGCATCCTTGAGCGGCTGAGGTGAGCAAACAGTGTCCGGCGCTTTCCTCCCCCGCCCGCAGCGCGGTGGAGGGGATGGACCTTGCCGGATGCGCACTGGCCGAATGCATTTCTCCGTCCGGCACGTTCGCGCCTCCTTCTCCCCGGGCGGGAGAAGGATGGGATGAGGGGGATTTCTGCTCGCTCCGCATCTGAAGAAGCGCATCAGACTGATTTGCTCTCCCATTCACCTCCACCGCAGCGACGGCCCTCACCTGCCGCGCTTCGCGCGGCGTCCTCTCCCGGAGACGGGAAAGGGGAAATGAAAATTCGCTCTCGCGATGCGGCGGCATCCGAGTTTTGCCAACGAACGGCAAGAATCTTCACCACCGCCTCGTTCCGTAGGGGCGGGCCTCGTGCCCGCCCGTCTCCGAAACGAGGGGAGGCGGAGCGCCGACAGGCGCATCCAACCACGTCCGCGCCGCACTTTCCGACGTTGCCATCAGAAAGCGCTCCGGGCGCGGTGCGCGCCACGCCATCGGATGTTGCCACCCGGCGGCGCTTTCGGGCGCGCTCGCCTCTCGGCGCTCCGTCGCGGCTCTCGTCCAGCGACCGAATGCTTTGACTCAGCCCAGGCCGCGCTTCACGCGATGAAGAATCGAAGGTGTTACCTTCGCCTTTGGATCGCGCTTAAGCCAAGCACCCGGCTCGCCGGTCGTGATGCCGGCGGGGACGATGCCCGGACCGCCCGGGAGCGAGGTTACGAGCCGCGCCCGCGGGAACCGCACCCCGCTCCGCTTCAAGGATCGTCTCGAGAAGCGTCCCTCGAATGATTCGATGAGCGGGGTGGTGTTTGGTACCTGAAATTGCGACGATTGTCAAGAAGAGTCTCGTGAACAGAGACCGCCTCTTCCGGGTCGTGCTCCGCGGCGCGAGGCCCCCGACGCCGCGAGCCGCGTCACGTCCGCTCCGCCCAAGCGGCGAGCGAAGAGTGGGCTTCGCACACGCGATGGCCCGGATTCAGACACGTCATTCCGATAATCGTCGAGCCCGTCATCGACATTCTGCGGTGCAGTACATCGTGACGAGCGTCTCTATGCCCGAATACGGGCATGACGCTTCAGCGTGGCAAGTGTAATACCAGCGGCAGCGATGAATGACTCGTTTCCGTCACCCGTTGGCGGCCACCTCAGGATGACGGTCAACATTAAATGCCGCCGGTATAAGTTGGTAGAAGCACTCAGCACTACGGTGTCGCGCAGGCCTGGAGCCGAACTGCGCGATGCCCGCCGACTTGGAGGCCGGGACACGTCGAAGCAGTGGTCCGATTCTAACATTCGCATCCCGTTTCGGCAGCCTATTATGCGAATGTTAGAATCTAAAGGACCACTGCCAAATATAAGTGCTAGTGGAGCTTCGGATTTGACATTCGCTGCTCGAGTTCCCGGCTGGTGGGTAGCGAATGTCAAATCCACTCCACTAGAGCGGGGTGATCTGTCATGGAGACAGCAGACTGTGTCGTTGTTGGTGCGGGCGTGGTGGGCCTCGCGGTGGCGCGTACGCTCGCAATCGCGGGCCGCGAAGTATTGGTGCTGGAAGCGGAGCAGCGCATCGGCGAACACACCTCGTCGCGCAACAGCGAGGTCATCCATGCCGGGTTGTACTACAAAACAGGCAGTCTCCGGCAGCGATTGTTCCCACGCGCTGTTGATCTCCTCTACGCCTATTGCGCCAAGAACGGCGTCCCGCATCGCCGGATTGGCAAACTGGTCGTGGCCCGCAGCGCCGAAGAGGCTCAACGTCTGCGCCAGCACATGGCACACGCCATCGCGGCCGGCGTCAGGGACCTCCAATGGCTGGAGCAGGATCAGACGCAAGAATTGGAGCCCAACCTCGCGTGTCGCGCCGCCTACCTTTCGCCGTGGTCCGGCATTGTGGACAGCCATGCGCTGATGCTGGCCTATCGGGCCGAACTCGAAGCAAACGGCGGAGCGGTGGTGTTGCGCTCGCCGGTAACAGGCGGCGCAATCATTTCGCAAGGCATCGAGATCAGGGTCGGCGGAACTGAGCCCACGGCGCTCCGCTGCAAGATTTTGGTGAACTGCGCCGGCCACGGCGCGCCGCCGCTCGCGAGAGCGATTGCGAACTTCCCTACCAGCGCCGTGCCGCGCAGCTACTTTCGCCGCGGCGTCTATTTCGGCGTGACCGGGCGGCCCTTCAGTCGGCTGATCTATCCGATCCACGGACCCGGCGGCATGGACATCCATGCGGTCATCGACCTTGCCGGCAATGTGAGGTTCGGTCCCGACATGCAATGGGTGGACCGCATCGACTACTTGGTCGATCCGGCTCGAGCGGAAGCCTTCTACCGCTCGATCCGTGGGTTCTGGCCAGGGTTACCGGACGGGGCTCTCTTTCCCGCCTATGCAGGCGTCAGGCCCAAAATCACCGGCCCCGACGAACCGGCAGCCGACTTCGTCGTTCAGGGCCCGGCTGACCACGGCATCCCAAACCTCGTAAATTTGTTCGGCATTGAATTGCCAGGGCTCACCGCATCGTTGGCGATCGGGGAATATGTAGCCGGCCTGCTCGGCCTCGCCGCCCCGACCGTGAGCGGACCCGCGCACGCCGCGGGGTAACGAACGCCGATTCCGTCGGCCCTGTTTGCGCGGCTCTGGGAGCTTGCGACATTCCGGACGGTGTTCATGAATGTCGGTTTTGGCGCACGCCGATCACGTCCGCAATTTTCCTCGAATCCGGGCCTTCGATTGCGCCGCAAGAAGTAACGCAATCGGGCCAAAAAACCGACATCAAGCTGCTGGGTTGGCCCGGAGTTCCGCCAATGCCAACTTGCCTGCACGGGTGGCTTCGGACATCGTTTCAAAAAATTCAGACTGCTGCACCGGCTTGCTCTTCCCGGCCGCGTAAATTTCCCATCGCCACGATTTGGGCGGATGTCCCCTATTTTTGATAGCGAGGCTGTAATCAATGGGGCTGACAGATGAGACCTTTTCCATCCGAGTGCTACCGAGACACTGTCTGGTAATTGACAAATCCGGAATAGGCGCGCCGCAACGTCGACTCGCACTCCTGGGCCCGCTGTCGTGCTATTTCAGAACCCCAGCAGGCCAGAATTTCACGTAAGTCCCGGATGGCGACATCTACTGCGGTAGCCAAGTCGATCTCGCCATCAGCGCCATCGTCCATGCGATAGTCGCTGAGCTTCAGTATTTCGGCGCTCACGCGTTACTCCCGAATCAATCCGCTGGCAGAATGGAGGTCAGCGGTTAACGAAGGTGATATGCGAGACCGAAGCGACCGCAGCGAAGTAGAGGCAACACATGGCGACACGGCAACAGCGCATCGATGCATTTAGCCATGCCGGAATCCCGCCATCGGACCAGCCGCTTGAGCTCCTTTGTGAGGATCACGTCGGCACCTATGTTATTCCGTTCCTGTGCCAATGGCGCAATAACGCCTGGCAAAGCCTCGATACTCACAAATGCATCGAGGCCACAGTACTTGGTTGGCGGGCGCCCGCCAAAATCAGCGCTGAACCTTGAGGTTTTCGGCTGACGTTTTGCCCTTGTTCGCGACCTCCTCGTATTCGACGACCTGCCCTTCGTTGAGACCGCTCAGGCCGGCTCGCTCGACCGCCGAGATGTGGACAAAAACATCTTTGCCACCACTCTGAGGTTGAATGAATCCGTAGCCTTTTTGCGAATTAAACCACTTCACGGTACCTTTAGCCATCAAACACTCCCAATAAATCAGTGCGCATCGTCATCCCCCGAGACGCCTGCTCGGTGTTGCCGACCAGCCATTATATCTCCAGGCGCCAAGATATCTACACGCACCAAGAGTGGCAGGACAGATTATTGGCGATAGGGGATTGATGATCGCTGTGGGGTCGAAAGCGACCTTTCGGTTTGCCCAGGCGATGTCGCTCATGCCTTCATTGGCGGCCAAATCGCGTATCCGACCAATGGTTTCGTGGTTGTTTTCGTGCTGCCTTTGCGGCAAGGTCCGAGGGCGGGCGGGTCGAAGACGATGTTGAGCCCCATCCGGCTGCCGAGGTGGGCGAGACGCTGGGCTCGGCGACTCGGCTGGTGACGGCGGCTTGGGACCTCGCGATTGGCCCTGGCCGGTTCCGGACAGAACCCGCTGCAGCGTGATGCCGACCACGCGTTGCCGGCGGCGCGCCAGATCGACGCATGTGCAACCAGCAAGGCCAACCCGGTCGACATCCTCACATATTGCCGTGCCCGCGCTTGATGGTCGCCCGGATCACCGGCGCCGTGACCTAGTCGGAAATCTGGATGTTCCAGATTTGCTTTCGCCCTGCGCGGCGAACTCGGCGAACAGCTTGGGGATGGCCGACACATCGCGTATCTCGTGGCCGCGCAGGCCGAAGCCGCGAGCGATGTTTTCGAACGCTGGCCGGCCGAACACCGCCAAGCCGTCATCGATGCCGCCGGCGCGCAGCTTGTGAAACTCCGAGCAGTAGCCGCCGTCGTTCATCGCGCAGATCAAGATACGAAATCCGCAACGCTTGAGCGTCTCCAGTTCCTGGATATGGAACAACAGCCCGCCGTCGCCCTCGAACAGCACGATCTTGCCGTCGCGCCCTGCCGGCGCGCGGCCGCGACGCCTAGCGCATACGACAGGCCGTTGCCGACCGCGCCGAATTCACGGACCGTCGTGTAGCGCTCCGCCGGCCGCCCGCGCATCTGGGTGTTGAAATAGGCCTGATGGCCGTCGCCGACGACGCAGTCCCAATCCTTCGGCACGACCGCGGCGAGCACGTAGGGCGCGATAGCGAGGGCGGCGAGCGTATTGCGCCGCTATCAAGTTGGCGGAATACGCGTCGCTTCGCTCCGCTATTCCGCCCTACGGGCTACGGGCTTGTCCATTTTTGCGCGGGTGTTCACCGCGCGCTGTAACATCTTCTCTAACTCTGCCTTTGTCAGAGCGTCTTTCGTAGGAGCTTCAATCTCAACATCGCCGATTTTTATTTTGATTTTGCGGCCCGCTTTGCTTTGTAGCCAAGCACCTACGATTACTCCGACGACAGGCGCGACTAATTGAGCAAATGAAATCAGAAATTCGCCAGTGTAGCCGCTAACCGCGTCTGCGGAGTCCAGCGCCATAAAGGGCGTTTCAGCCTGAATATCATTCTCGCTAAACGATGCTTTTATGCTTCGAAATTCAGCTTGAAAGGGGTGCGAGAAAACAGGTGGTTCATTGGCTTCCGGTATGAGGTAGATCGTGGCTAAACCTGCCTCTTTCCGGCGCGTATGTTCTTCATCCCATTGCCTTTGCCACCGGGCCATCGCTTCCGCCCGCATCTCGTCAATGCTTTGGGCCATCGGCAAAGTCTTTATTTGTTCAGCGCGTCGCCGGCTTTATTTAGGAACGCCTTTGCGCCCTCTGAAAGATTGCGGTTCGCATCCGCCTGTGATTGTATTTGATCCGTTTCAGCGTCTAGCCGTTTTAGTTCTCTATCAATGAATTCATTTTCTCGCGCGGTCTGCGCTTTCATCTTTTCTAGCTGTAGCTTTTGTCGCTCCAATTCAAGTGCTCTGAGTTGATCTTGATAATCCCGATCCCGTTGGAGCGCCGCTGCTTTTCGCTGTTCTGCGGCGGCACGTTCGGCCCTCTGTTGTGCTGCTACGCGCGCTTGCTGATCCGCCATCGCTCTTTGGTATTGTTGCTCTCTCAGTTGTTCCGCTTGCTGTGCGCGATAAACTGCATCTATCTGATCCGAAACAGTCTGTGCCGATGCAGAGAAGCCGCTAAAGGCAATCGCCACAGAAACGATAAGAGCCAATCGCGTCATCCTCCATTCTCCCTATCTAGCTTGGGCACTGTGAGTTGGGCTGTATTCGAGTTTCGTTGGGGTTGCCAGATACTACGATAGCCCTACCCGGTTTGAATTCACAAATTTTGCCCACCTGCGCAGAATTGAAGGTCTGTCCATTTTGGACGTATGTCACCGAAACGCCATCGACTAGCACTTTGCCAGGAACGACTGAACCGGCTACGCCGCCCACCCGTGCGCCAGCAACGCCGCCGTATACTGTAGTAGCCGCATTGGCGTTTTTGACATTGTTGCCAATTGCAGCCCCTCCAATTGCGCCGATTAAAGACCCTCCCGCTTGGGCAAGTCTCTGTGCTTCTTCATTGCTGACTTGCACCTTAGCGGGCAGCACCGCAAGAATTTCGACGACTTCTGCCGCTTGGCGCTGGTTCACTTCGCTTGCTTGATAGACATTCGATTGTAAGTTTGCCCCTGTGGCGCACCCTTGAATGCCGATAGCAAGTAGAACAATTATTGATGCGCGTTTGCGCGTGCCCATACCCCACTCCCCGCGACGTGCACTCTCTGAAAAGCCGAATAGAATAGCCACCCGCATAAGGCGCGGTCAATGGCTATGGCAACCTTGCGAGCACCGCTTTGAGCCGGCCGCGCCGTCGCGCTAGGCTGGCCCGATGCGGAGAGACACGAACAGCGCGTAGGGCGGATTAACGAAGCGTAATCCGCCAATCCGATGCGACGCACGAACGGCGGCGCAATACGCTTCGCTATTGCGCCCTACAAATGACTTGCCGCCAGTCATGGCCAAGGCGAACCTGACCGACATCCTCACATATTCCCATGCCCGCGCTTGATGGTCGCCCGGATGATCGGCGCCGTGACCTGATCGGAGATCTGGATGTTCCAGATTTCGCTTTCGCCCTGCGCGGCGAAGTCGGCGAACAGCTTCGGGATGACCGACACATCGCGTATCTCGTGGCCGCGAAGCCCGAAGCCACGCGCGATGTTTTCGAGCGGAGGCCTGCCGAACACCGCCAGGCTGTCGTCGATGCCGTCGGCGCGCAGCTTGTGAAACTCCGAACCGTAGCCGCCGTCGTTCATCGCGCAGATCAGGATGCGAAATCCGCACCGCTTGATCGTCTCGAGTTCCTGGATGTGGAACAAGAGCCCGCCGTCGCCTTCGAACAGGACGACCTTGCCGTCGCGGCCCTGCCGGCGCGCCGCCGCAACGCCTAGCGCATACGACAGGCCGTTGCCGACCGCGCCGAATTCACGGACCGTCGTGTAGCGCTCCGCCGGCCGCCCGCGCATCTGGGTGTTGAAATAGGCCTGATGGCCGCCGCCGACGACGCAGTCCCAGTCTTTTGGAACCACCGCGTCGATCGCCTCGATCACGGCACGCGGATCGAGCAGCCCGGGCGCGATGTCGAACGGCATCGAGTCCGCCGGCTCGGTCGCAATGCGATGCGCCAGCTCCTTCGAGCGTATCGCCGCCGCCGTCGGCTTGCCGATTCCCAACTTCTTGTCGAGGCCGGCAAGGATTGCCTCGACGCCGGCGAGCGCATCCGATCGCACGTAGATGTCGGCGGCCTGTTGCCCATCGCGCAAGCCGCGCGGGGCATCGTCCAACTGGATCTTGCAGGCCTTTCCCCAATAGTGCCCGCCGCCGACGTAGTAGGAGAGACTCGTGCCGACCGCGAGCACGACGTCGGCTAACTCGTACATCTCTCTGCCCAACGACGTGAAGTAGCTGCCGGTGGTGCCGAGCCCGAACGGATGGTCGTGGAACAGGCCGCGCGCGGGCAGCGTGTTGGAGAGAAGAGCGCCGCAGCGATCGGCGAGCTTGATCACCGCATCGCGCGCGCCGGACCACAGCACGCCACGACCGCCGAGGACGATCGGCCGCTTTGCCGCGGCGAGCCGCTCGACGGCCTCGGCCACGACTTCGGGATCGGGCCGCATGCGCCCGACCTTGGGCTGGTACATCGCCGAGGTCTCGTAGGGCTGGTTCGACATGTACTCGACCTTCTGCAGGTCGTAGGGAATGCCTAAGACCACCGGGCACCGCTCGTACTTGGCGATGTGGAAGGCCTCGCGCACGTAGTCCATCATGCGCGGCACGCTGTGCGCGGCGATGTAATGCGCACCCGTAGCCGTCACCATCGGCGCCTGGTCGATGTACTGATTGTAGAACTTGGCATTGATCGGCAACTCGCCGGCGAACACCACCATCGGCAGGCGGGCGCGAACCGCGGCCGGCAGCGCCGTCATCACCTGGGTCACGCCGGGGCCGCACGTGACCGAGGCAACGGCGACTTTGCCGGTTGCGACGTTGTAGGCCGTCGCCGCCGCTACGGTGACGTGCTCGTGCCGCACGTGGACACTATGTACGCCCGGCAGTTTGGCAAAAGCGGTGGACCAGTGCATGTTGCCGTCGCCCATCAGGACGAACTGCGTGTCGACTCCCTCCGCCAGGAACGCTTCCGCGAGGGCCTCGTAGAGTTTGGGCATGGCGCCATACTACCTGGAATATGAGGTGGTCTGGTACGCAACAAGCACGTCCGGCGACACCCAGTCAATTGTTTGAGAAAGTGAAGTAGCTCTCGTTACGGCCTCCGGTCCATGAAAGCTGTGGGTCAGGAGCGCCATTTTCGCGCAGCCCCGGGCGATGTGCGCTGTGAGCGCGATCGCGTCCGGATCGATAGGCGCACATCGGCGTGCAGTGCCTCCATAAGCAATTATCGTGAGACGGCGCCGATGCGTGAAGCGGCGCGAAAGCGCTTTCAACGTCCCCGCTTGGCCGGACCAGATACGGCTCCGATGCAGCTACCGATACTTTCAGCATCGGGTCTGCTTCGGGGCGGCGGCGTTACGGCCTTACGGGCGGACTTTCTTTCTTGCCCGGCGTTCCGCCATACTGAGACTGCCTCGCGGGGCTCGAACTGGGCGCGCACCAGCTCGGCAAAAATTCCGCCCTCGCGCTGCAGTTCGTCGAACGTCCCGCTCTCGACGATGCGGCCGTTCTGAAACACCAGGATCCGGTTCGCCGCGCGCACCGTGGAAAGCCGGTGCGCGATCACGAACGTGGTGCGGTCCTTCATGACTTCGTCGAGCGCGATGTTGATGCGCACTTCGGTCACCGGATCGAGCGCGCTGGTGGCTTCGTCGAGGATCAGGATCGGCGGGTCCTTCAACAGCGCACGCGCGATGGCGAGGCGCTGGCGCTCGCCGCCTGACAACAGCCGGCCGCGTTCGCCGACGCGGGCCTCAAAACTTTCGGGATTGAGTTCAATGAAGCCGAGCGCCTGGGCGCGCTTGACGACTTCGCACAGCTCGGCGTCGCTGGCGTCGGGCTTGCCGACGCGCAGGTTTTCCGCGATCGAGCGGTTGAACAACAGCGTCTCCTGAAACACCACTGCGATATTGCGGCGCAGCCCGGCCAGCGTCAGGCCGCGTATATCCATGCCGTCGACCTTGATGAAGCCGGATTGCGGATCGAACACGCGGTGCAAGAGCGCCAGAGCCGTCGACTTGCCGCTGCCGGTAGGCCCGACCAGCGCCACGCGTTGGCCTGGCAACACCGTGAAGCTCAGAATCTCTCACCGCGGAGCGTTTGCCGTCGTAGGAAAACGACACGTCCTGGAATTCGACCATGCCGAGCAGCCGGCCGGGATCGACCGCATCGGGCCGGTTGCGCACGTCGGGCACGGTGTCGAGCACGCCGAAAAAGTCGGCGAGTTTCGGGGTGTCGACGAACAGCCGATTGCAGAAGCTGACCGCCTGTTCGAGCCGGGCGATGAGCAGCGCCGCGATGGCCATGAAGCTGACGATCTGGCCGATCGAAGCCTCGCCCGCGAGCTTGAGATAGACGCCGGCGAGCAGGATCACCAGCAAGGTGAGCGTGGTGCCGGCGCGGGTCAGCATCGCCGCGACCGCCCACCACGACAGCACCGGCATCTGCGCGCGAAGCAGCGAATCGACGAGCGTCTTGATGCCGGACACTTCCAGCTCGACGCGGGCGAAACTCTGCACCAAAGCCACATTGCCGAGCGCGTCGGCCGCGGTCTCGGCGAGGTCGGAATAGTGCCGCTCGACCTCGCTTTGCATGGCGTATGCAGTGCGCATGACGATCACGGTCAGCGCGGTGAACGCCGCGCACAGCGCGAGCAGCGGCAGAGCAAGCCGCCAGTTCAGGACGAGCGACATTGGCAGCAGCAAGGCAACGAAAACGAAGGCGGCAAAATGCTCGCGGAAGAACGATACCCACAGCCACCACAACGTATCGGTGCCTGCGAGCATCACTTTCATTTGCCGGCCGGAATGGGTGCCGGAATGATAGGCCAGCGGCAGCTGCAGGACGTGCTCGAAAAAATCCGCCAGCACGAGGTTGCGGCGTTGGTGCGCGAGACGATCGGCGAACCAGGCCACCAGCGTGCCGGCGCCGATGATGAACAGGCCGAACCCGACCCAGGCGCCCAGCAGCGGCGCCAGCGCCCATATCGCGGCACCGATGCCGGCGGGCAGCGCGCCGGACAGCGCATCGACGATGCGGCCAAACAGCACCGGCTCGACGAACTGCGCTGCGGCGAGAGCGATATTGGCGAGCGCCAGCATCGCCGCCAGCCGCGCTTGCGGACGCAACAGAGCGAGTACGCGAAAGTAGACGCCAACAAACCGCATGACTGGGCTTAGCCGCAAACCGGGGGCGACACATTAGCGCAAGCCATGATGATTGGGCTCGCGGCGAATGCTGGCTTGACAGCCGTTAACAACCAATGTATTGAACCAATCAGTTACGTAACTGGATGGTTTAATTGAGCCTCGACGCCACCTTCGCCGCGCTCGCCGATCCGACCCGGCGCGCCATCCTGGCGCGGCTCGCACTGGGCGAGACCTCGGTGACGGAATTGGCAAAGCCTTTCGCCATGAGCCTGCCGGCGGTCTCCAAGCATCTGAAAGTCTTGGAGCGTGCGGGCCTGATCGTGCGCTCGCGCGAGGCGCAATGGCGGCCGTGCCGGATCGAGCCGCGTGCGCTCAAGGACGTCGACGATTGGCTCGAACGCTACCGCCGCTTCTTCGACGAAAGCATGGATCGGCTCGACGCCTATCTGAAAAGCCTTCAGGCCCAGCAATCTCCGCCCGAGCAAGCGGCGACGGAACAATCGGCGACAACCCAATCTGCCGCCCAGCGCAGCAAAACCGGGGATACGAACCATGGCCGCAAGAGACGGCTTCGACCTCATGCGCGGACCTGACGGCCGCGATGTCGGAATGCGGACGCCTGGTTCGTCCTCGCAACAGGTCTAACGGACACGCTGATCCCCGTACGATGCTGCAAAGTCGATTTCACCCCAAACCTGACAAGGGGACCGCCATGCAAGTGCAACCTTATCTGTTCTTCGACGGCCGCTGCGATGAGGCGCTGGAATTCTACAACAAGGCGGTCGGCGCCAAGGTCGAGATGCTGATGCGGTTCAAGGACGCGCCGGACCAATCCATGATTTCTCCGGGCAGCGCCGAGAAAGTCATGCACGCGGCCGTTCGCCTCGGCGATACCCAGGTCTTGATGTCGGACGGCCGCAATGCCGGGCGGCCGAATTTCGAGGGCTTTGGTCTTGCGATCAGCGCCGACAGCGAAACGGAAGCCGACAAATTATTCGCGGCGCTCGCCGAGGGCGGCCAGGCGACGATGCCGATGGCGAAAACGTTCTTCTCGCCGCGTTTCGGCATGCTGACCGACAAGTTCGGCGTGCATTGGATGGTCCTGGTCGCGCAGTGAGCGGACGATCGGTCGAGTAGCCGAGGAGCGAATCATGCCCGCTGAAACCAAAGGCGCCGACTTCGTCATTTCGCGGGAATTCGCCGCGCCGCGCGCTCTGGTCTGGAAGTGCTTCACCGAGCCGGAACGCATGAAGGAGTGGTGGGGCCCGAAGGGGGTCACCATCGTCGCTGCAAAGATGGATCTGCGCCCCGGCGGCACCTACCATTGCGGCATGCGAATGCCCGACGGCGCCGTAATGTGGGGCAAGTTCGTCTATCGCGAGATCGACCCGCCGCGGCTGCTCGTATTCGTCAACATGTTTTCCGATGAAACTGGCGGCGTCGCGCGGCATCCGCTCAGCCCGACCTGGCCGCTCGAAATGCTGACGAGTGTCACGTTCGACGAGCAAGCCGACGGCAAGACCAAGGTCACAATTCGCTGGTCGCCGATCAATGCCACGGCGGAGGAGCAGGCGACCTTCGACGCAGGCCACGACAGTATGCGGGCGGGCTGGGGCGGCACGCTCGATCAACTCAGCGCCTATCTGGCGAGCGCGAAGTAGCTCGGAGATCGACGATGGCGAGCATCAAGCAGAAGATCACGCCGTGCCTGTGGTTCGACACCGAGGCCGAAGCAGCGGCGAATTTCTACACCTCCGTGTTCAAGAATTCGCGGATCAAACAGGTCAGCCGCTACGGCAAGGCCGGCCACGACATCCACAGCAAGGAGTCGGGCTCGGTGATGGTCGTCGAGTTCGAAATCGAGGGCCAGACTTTCACCGCGCTCAATGGCGGGCCACAATTCAAATTCAATGAAGCGGTCTCGTTCCAGGTGATGTGCGATACGCAGGACGAGATCGATTATTTCTGGGACAGGCTTTGCCGGGGCGGCGAGGAAGGCCGGTGCGGCTGGCTGAAGGACAAGTATGGACTGTCCTGGCAGGTCGTACCGTCGGTCCTGCCGGAGCTGCTGACGGATGCCGCGGGCGCAAGGCTCGATCGGATGATCGATGCCATCATGAAGATGAAAAAGTTCGACCTGGAAGCCGTCAAGCAGGCTGCCGCTGGCCTGTAGGCGCCGGCGGTGCCGGCGAGGCCGTGGGATCGCGCTGCGGCCCCTCCCGCGCCTCGGTGCGGAAGCATAGATTGCCGGCATGAACGCGGCCGATAACCCGCTACCGGCTTTTCAAGCTCCGTACGCGCCGCCGGACGATGAACTGGCGGCGAAGCTGCTCGCGGGCGCCGATCGTGACGCTGCAGCGGAGCGCCGCATTGATGCGCGCGCGACGAGGCTGGTCGAGGCGATCCGCGCCAGGGTGGCCGGACTTGGCGGCGGACTTGGCGGCGTCGAAGACTTTTTGCACGCCTATTCGCTGTCGACCAAGGAGGGGCTGGCGCTGATGGTGCTGGCCGAGGCATTGCTGCGGGTGCCTGATGCCGCGACCGCCGACCGTCTGATCGAGGACAAGCTCGCCGCCGGCCGCTGGCTCGACCGCAACGTCAAATCCAACGCTGTCCTGGTGTCGGCCTCCGCGTGGACGCTCGGCATCGCCGCACGCATCATCCATCCGGGCGAAACGCCGGAAACAATCCTCGACACCATCGTTCGTCGCCTCGGCCTGCCGGCGGTGCGGGCCGCGACGAGGCAAGCGATGCGGCTCCTCGGCTCGCATTTCGTGCTCGGCCAAACCATCGATGAGGCGCTGCACCGCGCCCGGGGCCACGCCGATTTCCGTTATTCGTTCGACATGCTCGGCGAGGGGGCGCGCACGGCCGCCGACGCCGAGAAATATTTCGACGCCTATGCCGGTGCGATCGAAGCCATCGGCAGGCACGCCGGCAATGCGGCGCTGCCCGCACGTCCGGGCATCTCGGTCAAGCTTTCGGCGCTGCACCCGCGCTACGAGGCGATTTCGCGCGGGCGGGTGCTTAAGGAACTCGTGCCGCGCGTCGTCGCGCTCGCGCGCATGGCCAAGGATCGCGATCTTCAATTCACCGTCGATGCCGAGGAGGCGGATCGGCTGGAGCTGTCGCTCGACGTCATCGCCGCGGCGCTCGGCGACGGCTCACTCGACGTCTGGGACGGATTTGGCCTCGCCGTGCAGGCGTACCAGAAGCGCGCCTTGCAGGTGATCGATTGGATCGCGGCGGCCGCCGCACGGAAAAACCGGCGGCTGACGGTGCGGCTGGTCAAGGGCGCCTATTGGGACACCGAGATCAAACGCGCGCAGGAACGCGGGCTCGACGATTATCCGGTGTTCACTCGCAAGGCCATGACCGATCTCTGCTACCTGGCCTGCGTGAACAAACTGCTCGCCGCCCGGCCGCTGCTATTTCCGCAATTCGCTACCCACAATGCGCTCACCGTCGCCAGCGTGATTGCAGATGCGGGCGGCGTCGAGGGTTATGAGTTTCAGCGCCTGCACGGCATGGGCGAAGCGCTTTACGAGACGCTCCTGGCGGAACTGCCGGCGGCCGCATGCCGTATCTATGCGCCGGTCGGCGGCCATCGCGATCTGCTCGCCTATCTGGTGCGGCGGCTCTTGGAGAACGGCGCCAATTCCTCCTTTGTCTCGGTGGCTGCCGATCCGAGCGTGCCGATTGCCGAAATTCTGCGCCGGCCGCGAAGCCGTATCGCCAGTGCCGGCGAAGCGCGCAATCGAAAAATTCCGCTGCCGCGCGATATCTTCCAGCCGGAGCGGCGCAACTCGACCGGCGTCGAATTTGGCGAACGCGCAAGCCTCGACGCGCTCGTCGCCGACTGCGTGCGGCGCCGGCCGCAAGTTGGCAGGCTACGCCGCTCATCGATGGAGTCGCGCGCGACGAAGTCGAGCGCGATGTGATCTCTCCGATCGACGGCTGTCCCATCGGAACCGTCTGCGAGGTCGATGCGGCAGCCGCCGCGGCGGCGATGGCCGCAGCAGCGCAGGGTTTCCCATCCTGGTCGGCGACACCGTGCGGCGGGCGCGCGGCAGCGCTCGAACGCTGCGCCGATCTGCTTGAGCAGGACCGCGGCGAACTGCTTGCTCTGCTGCAGAACGAGGCCGGCAAAACGCTCGACGATGCGCTCGCCGAATTCCGCGAGGCGGTCGATTATTGCCGCTATTACGCCGCGCAGGCGCGGCGCGCGCTCGCCGACGAGGCGATGCCCGCACCGACCGGCGAAAGCAACATCCTGCGTTATCGCGGCCGCGGCGTCTTTGTCTGCATCAGCCCGTGGAATTTTCCGCTCGCCATCTTTCTCGGCCAAGTCACCGCGGCGCTGGCAGCAGGCAATTGCGTCGTCGCCAAGCCCGCCGAGCAGACGCCGCTGATCGCCGCGCACGCGGTCGCACTGTTGCACGCAGCCGGCATTCCTGCAGCCGCGCTGCAGTTAGTGCCCGGCGACGGCAGGGTAGGTGCTAGTCTCGTTGCCGATCCGCGTGTCGCCGGCGTGGCGTTCACCGGCTCGACCGAAGTCGGCCAGTCCATCAACCGCGTCTTGGCCGCAAAAAACGGGCCGATCGTGCCGCTCATTGCCGAGACCGGCGGCATCAATGCCATGATCGTCGACGCCACCGCGCTGCCTGAACAGGTGACCGACGACGTGATTGCGTCAAGCTTCCGCTCCAGCGGTCAGCGCTGTTCGGCGTTGCGCTTGCTCTGCCTGCAAGCGGATGTTGCCGAACGGATGCTCGACATGCTGGTCGGCGCGGCGCGGGAACTGAAAGTTGGCGATCCGCGCGAGCCGTCGACCCACCTCGGCCCGGTGATCGACGCTGACGCGAAGGCCAAGCTGGAAAACTGGATCGCCCTAATGGCGCGCGCCGGCCGTGTGCGCTTCCGCTGGAACCGCGACGGCAAGCTGCCGGAGCGCGGCAGCTACGTACCGCCCACGATCGTCGAGCTCGATCGGGCCGGAGATTCTGAAGGAAGAGGTGTTCGGGCCGGTACTTCACGTCGTGCGCTGGCACGCCGACGAGCTGGACGCTCTGCTTGACGAGATCGCCGGTAACGGCACGGCGCTGACGCTCGGCATCCATTCCCGCATCGATTTGACAGTCGACCGCATTGCCTCGCGCCTGCCTGACGGCAACGTTTACGTTAACCGCAACATGATCGGCGCCGTTGTCGGCAGCCAGCCGTTCGGCGGCACTCATCTGTCCGGGACCGGCCCCAAGGCAGGAGGTCCGAACTACCTGCGACGCTTCGCCACCGAGCAGGTCGTGACCGTCAACACCGCCGCCGCCGGCGGCAATGCGAGCCTGTTAGCTCAGGACGAATGAGGTCTGAAGCGTCGCTCCGGTCCGCAGAATTAACACAATGGCGACAAGATCGCGCTATTCTTGTCCACGATGAGTGATTCGATCTCGCGCCTTTACCAGGCGGCGGTGGACTGCCGTCATGACGATCCGTCGACCTCGCGGACGGCGCGGCTGTTGCGTTCGGGCCGCGCCAAGATGGCGAAAAAGCTTGCCGAGGAGGCGGTGGAAGTCGTGCTCGATGCCATGAACGGCGGCCGCGAGGCCGTCATCAAGGAAAGCGCCGATCTCATCTACAACCTGGTTGTCCTATGGGTAGCAACCAGCATCCGCCCCGAGGACGTATGGAAGGAAATGGACCGGCGCGAGAGGCTGCTGGGCATCGCCGAGAAGGTCCCGAAAAAGCTTCCGGACGACACCGCGCGCCGAAAGATCGTGGTCCTTGAAGGCCGCCGCGTGCGCAAGCGGCGTTGATCTGCCCAAGTCCGCTCCAGTCCGGCAATGATTGATCACGTCATTACGACGGTCGTGTCGTGGATCGTCGAGGTGATTTCGGCCGCCGGTTATGGCGGCGTCGTCGCGCTCATGGCGATTGAATCGGCCTGCATCCCGCTGCCCTCCGAAGTGATCATGCCGTTTGCGGGCTATCTGGTGTCGGTCGGGCACTTCAGCCTGATCGGCGCCGCGACGATGGGCGCGGTCGGTTGCAATGTCGGGTCGACCATCGCCTATTACGTCGCCGCCTGGGGCGGCAGGTTGGCGATCGAACGCTGGGGCGGCTACATCCTGGTCAGACCGACAGAGCTCGAGCGGGCGGAGCGCTTCTTCGACCGTTACGGCGCCGCCACGGTGTTTTTCGGCCGCCTGCTTCCGGTGGTGCGAACCTTCATTTCCTTTCCCGCCGGGCTCGCGCGCATGCCGATGATGAAGTTCCAGATCTATTCGTTCCTCGGTTCCTGGCCATGGTGCCTCGCGCTCGCCTATGTCGGCCTCTTGCTCGGCGCGCGCTGGAACAGCGATCCAACCTTTCGCCGGCTATTCCACGAGTTCGATGCGGTCGTCGTGGCGGCCATACTGGCCGGTTTCGCCTGGTTCGTGTGGTCGCACTGGCGCGGGGAGCGCCGATCGAAGCCCTGAGGCTGCGAGCTGGGTCCTCCACTCTCGAAAAGCACGGCTGCGGATTGCCATTAGCGGCGGAGCGCGGCGATTCCGACACGCGGCGATTCCGACACGCGGCGATTCCGACCTTGCCGTTGCCTAATTTGCTGGGCAGAATCGGTGCGGCTGAGCGACTGAATGCCGGATGAGCTCTGGACGGGGTAGGCGCCGACAAGTCGGATATAACGGACAGCAGCGGAAATCGACCATGACGTATTTCAGGACGCCGCGCGGGCTCCGCGCCATGACTAGCAGGCCGGCAGTGGCGTTGCTGTCCGCGGCAGCCATGGCGGCATCGAGCATCGCGGCAACTTCAGCCATGGCGCAGACACCGGCGCAATCGACGTCGCAGCCGCCGGCCGCTGCTGCGCCTGCTCCGGACGCGCCGCCGGCGCGCGGCCTCTTTCCCGCGCAGCCGCCTCCCGCCGAGAAGCCCGGCTTCATCTATGCGTTCGGGCATTGGTGGGATAGCGCCCGCGGCAAACTCGACGAGCTCAGGAAGCAGTCGAACGAAGCCGCGACGGGTGCGGCGAACGCGACGCAAGACGCTGTGCGCAGCGCGGCCCAAGCGACCAGGGGCGCGGCGACCGCCATCGTCCGGCTGCCGGGCGCACGCTTCATCGAAGTCCATGAGCGCTGCGGAATAGCGCCAAACGGCGCGCCCGACTGCCGCACGGCAGCGGCGACGGCTTGCCGGGTCAAGGGCTTTGGCGGCGGCCATCCGGTCGATGTGCAATCCTCAGAGAATTGCCCGCCTGCGGTCTGGATGTCTGGGCGCGAGCCCGCGCCGGGCGAATGTCCAGCCGAAACCGTCGTCCTGCTCGCCGCGTGCGACTGAGTATTGAGGTTGCTGCACCGCCATGATGACAGACGCCGATCGCAACAAGGCCGCCGATATTCTCATCACGGCGGAGAAAGAGCATAAACAGGCAGGCCAGCTCAGCAAGACCTGGCCCGCCATCACCATGGCGGACGCTTACGCGATCTCGACCGAGGTGGCGAACCGGAAAATTGCCGCCGGTGCAAAACTCATCGGCCACAAGGTCGGCTTGACCTCGAAGGCGATGCAGCGCTCCTCACAGATCGACGAGCCTGACTATGGCCACCTGCTCGACCGCATGATGATTGCAGACGGCGCGCGCGTGCCGCATGAAAGCTTCTGTCTGCCGCGGGTCGAGGTCGAGCTCGCTTTCGTGCTGGGCAAGACGCTGCACGGCCCCGGCGTCGGCTTGACCGACGTGTTGCGCGCCACCGAATATGTTGTTCCGGCGATCGAGATTGTCGACGCGCGGCTACAGGACCCGCGCAAGATCTTCGACACCGTCGCCGACAATGGCGCCGCTGCCGGTATCGTGATCGGCGGGCGGCCGATCGGACCGCTCGATGTCGACCTGCGCTGGGTCGGCGGCATCATGTATCGCAATTCGGAGATCGAGGAGACGGGCGTTGCCGCCGGCGTGCTCGGCCATCCTGCGCTTGGCGTTGCCTGGCTTGCCAACAAGCTCGGCCAGCACGGGGTGATGCTGCAGCCGGGGCACCTCATCCTCGCCGGTTCCTTCACGCGTGTCGTATTTGCAAAGAAGGGCGATACGCTGCATGCCGACTTCGGTCAGCTCGGCGGTCTTGCGGTCCAGTTTGTTTGATTGTCCGCTTCCGATTAGGAAAGCGAAACATCAAGAGTGGCGGGTCGATCGTGCTTCAACGCCATTGCGGACCTTCGGTCATGGCCGTCGCGGCCGTCGTGCTCTCGGCGACGGTGTTGCGTGCTGCATTGCCGCCGTCGCCGGATTCTGTCGGGGCCGATATCGGTCATGGGACAGCTCCTGATCGCGACGCCGGCCCTGCGCGGGGCGCCGTTCGAACACACCGTTATCCTGGTGGCGCGGCATAATAAAGACGGAGCTCTCGGCATCGTCATCAATCACCCGCTCAACAAGGTCCCGATAGCCAGCCTGTTGAAAGCGCTCGGGGCGGATTCAAGCGGCGCCAACGGTGCCGTGCGGGTGTTTCTCGGCGGTCCAGTCGATCCTCAAATCGGCTTCGTGCTGCACAGCGCCGAGTATCGCGGCTCCGACACGCTGGACATCGATGGCCGCGTGGCGCTTACGGGCGGAGGTGAGATTCTACGTGCCGTCGGTCTCGGCAAGGGACCGCGCAAAATCCTGGTCGCCCTCGGTTACGCGGGCTGGGCGCCGTCGCAGCTCGACGCGGAACTCGCGCAGGGCGTCTGGGATACGGTGCCGGAGGAGCCGACCTTGGTGTTCGATGACGACCGGGCAAAAGTCTGGGCCGATGCGATGGCGCGGTACAAATCGATGCATTGAAACATCGCTGTTCGTAACGGTGCGGGCTTGTGATCCATGACCGAGTTTCACGGTGTCTTTCCTTATCTGATTTCCCCGGTCGACCACTCCGGACGCGTCAAGACCGGCGTGGTCGGCACACTCGTCAACGATCTCATTGCAGCCGGCGTGCACGGGCTCACCCCGCTCGGCTCGACCGGCGAATTCGCCTATCTGGACAACGAGCAGCGCGGCGCGATCGTCAGGGCCACGGTCGAAGCGGCAGCCGGCCGCGTCCCGGTGGTCGCGGGCGTCGCCTCCACCGCGACCGCGGATGCCGTGGCGCAGGCGCGCCGCTATGCCAAGCTCGGCGTTGACGGCATCCTCGCCATTCTCGAATCCTATTTTCCGCTTGCCGACGCGCAGGTCGAAAATTATTTCCGCGCCATTGCCGATGCTGTCGATGTGCCGGTCGTGCTGTACACCAATCCGCAATTCCAGCGCAGCGATCTGTCGCTCGACATCGTCGCGCGCCTCGCCGAGCATCCGCGCATCCGTTACATCAAAGACGCCTCGACCAATACCGGGCGGCTGTTGTCGATCATGAATCGCTGTGCCGGGATCAAGGTGTTTTCCGCTTCGGCGCATATTCCGGCGGCGGTCATGCTGATCGGCGGCGTCGGCTGGATGGCAGGCCCGGCCTGCATCATCCCGCGGCAGAGCGTGCGGCTCTACGAATTGTGCCGCGCCGGGCGCTGGGCCCAGGCGATGGAGCTGCAACGCGAGCTGTGGCGGATCAACGAGGCGTTCGCCCGCTTCAATCTCGCCGCCTGCATCAAGGCGGCTTTGACGCTGCAGGGCTATGATGCCGGCGAGCCGATCCCGCCGCAGCGCCCGCTCGGCGCAGACGAACGTCACATCGTCGCCGCGGCGCTCGCCGCCGTTGCGGACAAGATTCCGGCCTGAATCGTCCCAAATTGCCAAGCAATTGTTAATTTTGTCCAACCCATTGTTAACGCTTCATTGATAGATGTGCGCCGCCCGGCTTCGGGGTGCTTGGTTCATGGCGGGCAAGGCAGCGTTGTGGCATCGATCGGTTCCCAGCACGCGTCGCGTTCGCAATCGCGCATCGGCTCGCGTCTGATTTCTCGTTCAATGCGGACGGCCGAATTTGCCGGCGTGACGGCGCGGCTGCGCGTCTTGTTCGCCGATGGCAGCGATTCCTCGCTGGCACGACGGCTCGCCGGTGCGGCGTTCCTCATCCGTGTCGTCAGCGCGCTGGTCGCGTTTGTTTCGCAGATCGTGCTGGCGCGCTGGCTCGGCGGCTCTGAATTCGGCATCTATGTCTATGCCTGGACGTGGGTGCTGTTGATCGGCGGCATGGTCGATCTCGGTCTCGGCTCGGCCGCGCAGCGCTTCATCCCCGAATACATCGAGCACCGCCAGTTCGCGCTGCTGCGCGGTTTTCTGCGCAGCAGTCCCTGGCTGGCAACGATGATCGCAACGGCACTTGCCGCCGTCGCCGCCATTGTCGTCACCGCGGCCTCGCCCCACCTCGGCCCGGCCACGCTGGTGCCGCTTTATCTCGCCTGCGCCGCGCTGCCGATCAGCGGCCTGTCTCAAGTGCAAAGCGGAATCGCGCGCTCCTATAACTGGGTCAATCTCGGACTGGCGCCCGCCTATGTGCTGCGCCAAATCATGCTGCTGGCGCTGATGGGCCTTGCCTTCGCCAGCGGCCTGCCAATGAATGCGGCGACGGCAACGCTGGCCGCGGTGGCCGCGCTGTGGAGCGTTACCATCGGTCAGCTCGTCGTTCTTGACCGGCGGCTCGCACAGCAGGTGAAGCCCGGCCCGCGGGCCTATGCGGTCGGCTCTTGGCTTTCGACTTCGGCGCCGATCTTCGTGGTCGAAGCCTTCTATCTTCTGCTCACCTATTCGGACGTGATTGTGCTGCAACAGTTCCGTCCGCCAAACGAGGTCGGCATCTATTATGCCGCCGCCAAGACGCTTTCGCTGGTCGCCTTCATCTATTTTTCGGTGGCGCAGACGCTGGCCCACAAATTCGCCGAGTATCATGTTGCCGGCGACCGCAAGCGGCTGGCCGATTTTCTTGCCGTCGCGGTGCGGATGACGTTCTGGCCCTCGCTCGGCTCGCTCATCGTTCTGCTCGCGCTTGGCCAGCCGATCTTGCTGATGTTTGGAAGAGGCTTTGGCGCCGGCTACGAGCTCATGTTCATCATGGCTATCGGGCTATTGGCGCGTGCCTCGGTCGGTCCTGCCGAACGGCTGCTCAACATGCTCGGCGAGCGGCGCGCCTGCGCGCTGGTCTATGCCGGCTCGTTCGCGGCCAATCTGGGATTGTGCTTGTTCCTGATTCCGCGTTGGGGCATCACCGGCGCGGCGGTGGCGAACGCGGTCACGCTGGCCTGCGAGTTGATCGGCTTGTTTCTTGTCGCCAAGCTGCGGTTGGGGCTGCATTGCTTTATTTTCTCCCGGCCGAAGAGCTGCTGAGGCGAGGTCATGGCGGTCAAGGCGCCGGCCGATCATGCACCGCACTCCGCGCTTGGGGCGACTGCTGCGGCGATCGCAAGCGCCCGGCGCGCCGCCGTCGCCGACCGCTATGCGATCGATTCCTTTACGGTTGAATGGCGGGCGCTGACGGAACTCGGATCGATCGCGGAGCAATGGCGCGAACTGGCTGGGCGGGCCCTGACGCCGAACGTGTTCTACGAGCCTGCCTTCGCGCTCGCCGCGGCGCCGGTCTTCGGACGCGATGCCGATGCCATGCTGGTGTGGTCCGGCACCAGCCCACGCAAGCTGCTCGGCCTGTTTCCAGCGCGCATCGAAAGGCGCCGTTACGGAATAAGGCCGCCGGTGCTGGTTGGCTGGACCCACCCCTATGCCCCGCTCGGTGTTCCGCTGGTGGAACGTGAAGCCGCTGAGCCGGTCATCGCCACCTGGCTCGCGCACGTTGCCTCCGATTCCAGGCTGCCCGGCTTGCTGCTGCTGCCGTACCTGCCGCAGGATGGACCGTTTGCAACGATCGTCGCGGCGATGTTGCTGCGCGCGCGGATGCCGGGGGCCGATTTCAATCGCCATCGTCGAGCCTTGCTGGCAGCGCGAGGCGGCGAGCGATCGCATTATCTCGAACGCTCGTTGAGCGCTCACAAGCTCAAGGAGCTGCGCCGGATCGGGCGCCGTCTTGCCGATCGCGGCGCGCTCATGTTTACCGCCGCGACAGAACCGGCCGCCGTCAGTGCGGCGTTCGACGATTTTCTTGCGCTTGAAGCAAGCGGCTGGAAAGGACGGGCGCAGACCGCCGCTGCCGGCCATGCCGAGATTGGCAATTTCATGCGAACGGCGCTTTGCGCGTTGGCAGCGGAGGGCAAAGCTGCGATCAACCGCATGCTTGTCGACGGCCGCGCCATCGCCGTTGCAATCACGCTGCGCAGCGGAGACTGCGCCTGGTTCTGGAAGATCGCCTACGACGAGCAGTTTGCGCGCTATTCGCCGGGTGTCATGCTCTCGGTCGCGCTGACCGAAAATCTACTCGACGACCCAAACTTCGTCCGCGCCGATTCTTGCGCCGCAGCTAATCACCCGATGATCGATCACATCTGGCGCGAGCGCTTGCCGCTGTGCGATCTTTTGGTCGGCGCGCGACCGCAGGCGCCGTTTGCGCTCGCCCGGCGGCTGGAAACGCTGCGCTCAAGCGTCATCGCGACCGCCAAGCGAGTGCGTGGGAGACCCAGGCGCTGACGGATCGTTGCGGCCGCGGTTTTTTCGTTGCCGGGCGCCGTGCATTGTTGAGATATTCGGTCGAGCGCATCAGGAGCGTTGGCCATGAATGATCCGATCACGATCCGCATGGGCGGCTATGGACCGTCGACGACCTCGTTCTCGCGCGCACTCAAGCTGGTCGGCGACACGCTTCAGTCCATCTTTGGCGATCGCGTCAGCGTGAAATACGTCTGGAACATCATGGATTTCGGTTATCGTGCCGAGGAGATTCTGTGGCTGGTCGAGCACGGCGTGCTGACGCTCGGTTATCAGTCGTCGAGCTATCTCACCGATCGCATCCCCGAACTCGGATTTGTCGATCTGCCGTTCCTGTTCGAGCGCCGCGACGCCGCACGCGCGGCGATCGACGGCGCGCTTGGGCGATTTCTTACGGAGCGGATCGAGGCTCGCATCGACTACCGCATCCTCGGCTATTTCGAGAATGGCTTCCGCCAAATCTCGAATCGGCTGCGGCCGGTTCACCTGCCGAGCGACCTCAAAGGCATGCGTATTCGCGTCTTGCCGAGCCAGGTGCAGTCGAGAACATTCGAACTGCTCGGCGCCGTTCCGATCCGCTGCGATCTGACCGAGGCCATCGCCGGCATCAAGGCCGGCACGCTCGACGCGCAGGAAAATCCGTTCGCCAACACCGTGACCTATGGTGTGCACAAGTTTCACCGCTTCCACACGGTGACAAACCATTTCTACGTCTCGCGGCCTATTTTTGTGCATCGCCCCACATTCGACGCCTGGCCCGGGGAGCTGCAGCGCGCCATGTGCGATGCGGTCGCAGGCGCGGTCGCACTGCAGCGAGAGCTTGCGGTCGAGGAGGACTGCGAGGCGCGCGCCGCAATCCTGCGCGAAGGCTGCGAGATCATCGAACTGACTGGGGGCGAACATGCCCGCTTCAAGGAAACCGTCGCGCCATTATTGGAGGAGGCCCTCCGCATCTACGGGCCCGTAATGCACGGCCTCGTTTGATCGAACCCGGCTTGCTCTGGCGCCGGATTGCAGGCGGCGGTGGTCGTCGGGCCTGGCGAGGATCAACGACCAGAATACCTTGTATCTGGTATGCGGCGCATTGGCTTCGGCGATGCCCATCCTGGTGACGGAACGGTTGAGCATGTTGGCGCGGTGCGGCGGAGATTTACGCCAGCCGGCAAGCGCCTCGTCGAGCGTCCGATAACCCGCGGCAATGTTCTCGACCGCGACGCTGGCGTCGAAGCTGGAGTTCTGGATGCGCTGCGCGAACGGTGCGGCGACGTCGTGTTCGAGTTCGTTGCGCGCCGCCATGGCGCGCGCTTGATTGCTTGCGAGTCGCATCAATTCAGGGTCGATGGTGACAGGTCCGAGGCCGTTCTCGGTGCGGTAGCCGGAAATCAGTGCCGCCGCCGCGCGGACGTTGAGCGTGGCGTGCGCATGCCCGAGGCTACCAGAGTCGCTCGGGTGACGGGCGTGCGAATTGTGATCACCGCCGCAGCCGGGAAGCGCCACGACCCCGGCCAGAAGGCGGCAGAAGAAAAGCCCGGCGCTCAGCTGAACCATGGATTTACCCTCGGGCCCGAAGTCCTGTTTACCAGGAACGTGACCGAAGCATGAAACCCGGTCCGTCCGCGATCCGCCGCCGCTCCGCGCGTCAGGCCTTCACCAAGCCGGCGGCGCGCGCCACGCCGGACCAGCGGGCGTATTCGCTCTTGATAAAAGACCCGAACTGATCCGGATTGGAATTGGCCGGATCCCATCCCTGCTTGCGCAGCGGCTCACTGACTTCCGCCATGTGCATCGCCTTCTCGGCCGCGTCGGCAAGTTTGTCGATCACTGGCCGCTTTGTGCCGGCTGGCGCAGTGAGGCCGAGCCACAACGGTGTATTGAAATCGGATATGCCGGCTTCCGCCATGGTTGGTACGTTCGGCAGCGCGTTGGCGCGCTTGTCGGCCGCCGTCGCCAGCGCGATGAGTTTGTCAGCGGCAAGCTGGCCCATGATCGCAGATGACGGCGAGAAGAACATGGTAATCCGGCCGGCCATCAGGTCCTCGGTGGCCTGCGGACTGCCTGGATAGGGCACCGGCACGATATCGATGCCGGCGCGCTGCGCGAACAGCACGCCGCACAAGTGCGGCAGCGTGCCGGCGCCGACGGTGGCATAGAGGACCCGGCCGGGCTTGGCTTTGGCAACAGCGATGAGCTCGGCAACGCTCTTGACCTTGCTCGCGGGACTGACGACCAGCACAATGGCAACGCTGGCGAGCAGGGTGATCGGCGCCAAATCGCGTCTCACATCGACGGAACGGTGGCTTACGATTTCATCGGTCAGCGTCGACAATGCTGTGATGAGTAGCGTGTAGCCGTCCGGCTTGGCGTGAGCCACGTATTCGGCGGCGATGCTTGAACCGGCGCCTGGCTTGTTCTCGACCACGATCTGTTGCCCGATCAGCGGGCCCGCGCCCTTGGCGACGGAACGGCCGATGATGTCGGAGGCCGCCCCCGGCGTAAAGCCGACCACGAGGTGAATTGGACGAGCCGGATAGCTCTCCTCGGCGAAGCTGCCCACCGGCGACAACACGGCTGCAAGGCCGAGCAGGGACGCAGTCCTGCGATCGATGTGAGGCATTCTGGCTTCCTCCCGTTACGCCGCGGCGTGCCCTTGCGACGGCGGCGCGGCTTCGCATTTGTCTTCGTGATATTGTCTTCACGCCCGTCGACCCGGTGCGGGCGGGTGTGCAGTATGTCACACGCTCAGCTTTTGTTAAGCAATTCCTCACCGTCTGTTAACTTCAAAACAAGGTGTCGCCGCTAGGGTTGCTCGGTTCAAGCCGGTGCGCGTGAGATGCATCTTGCACTGAGACTTTCAAAAGCCAGCCGCCATTGGGGAACGGTGATTGCGGCCGGCGGCGTTGGCTTTGCCGTCGGCGCCGGCGGTTTTGCGCTCTGGGGCGGCGACGTTCCTGGTCAAATCAGTGATCAGCGCGCCGGCCACAATAGCGGCCGCCATGATGGGCGCCGTGTTCGCCTGTGCCGCCATGGTCGTGGCTGCCTTGTTCGTGATCGTGCGGGTGCGCGCGCAGTACCGGCTGCTGCGCTCGGCGCTCAACCACATGACCCAGGGCCTGTGCATGTTCGACAGCTCGGCCCGGCTGGTCTTGTGCAACGAGCGCTACACCGAAATGTATCACTTGGAGTTCGAACAGGCGCGGCGCGGCACGCCGCTGCGCGATCTTCTGGTTCGGCGCAGTGCCGCCGGAACCTTCTCGGGCGACCCGGATGCCTATGTGGCGGAGTGCCTCAGGCAGGTCGCCGAGGGACGCACCGAAACCAAAACCATCGAGATCAAGGACGGCCGCGTCATCACCCTGGTGGGCCGGCCGATCGCGAGCGGCGGCTGGCTGGCGACGCATACCGACGTGACCGAGCAATTGCTCGCCGAGAAGGAGCGCGACACGCTGCGTCAGCGCGAGGAGCGCCGCCGCGTCATCGACAGCGCGATTTCCTCGTTCCGCGAGCGGGTCGAGAGCGTGCTCGCCAGTGTCGGTCAAAGCGCAACCGCGATGAAGGCGGCGGCGCAGACATTGCTAGCCACCTCCGGCCATACGCTGGCGCGCACCGAGGGCGCGGTGCACGGCTCCAACGAAGCATCCGTCAACGTCGAAACCGCGGCGACCGCCGCGGCGGAACTTTCAAGTTCGATCCGCGAAATCAGCCGGCAGCTCACGCAAGCGAGCGAAGTCGTGCGCAGCGCTGCTGCCGCCGCCACCTCGACCAACGACGACATTGCGGCTTTGGCGCGAGTGGCGGGCAAGATCGGCGACGTGGTCAAGCTGATCCAGGACATTGCCGGCCAGACCAACTTGTTGGCGCTCAACGCCACGATCGAGGCGGCGCGTGCTGGCGAGGCTGGCCGCGGCTTCGCCGTGGTCGCCTCCGAGGTTAAATCGCTTGCGGTGCAGACCGCAATGGCGACCGAGGAAATCACCCGCGAAATTTTGTCGGTGCAGAAGCTGCGCCGGTAGTGCGGTAACGGCGATCCGCTCCATCACCGGGCGCATGCAGGACATCAACCATTACACCACCGAGGTCGCCGGTTCGGTCGAGCAGCAGGAGGCAGCCACCGGAGAAATCTCGCACAATGTCGCCAGCGCCGCGGCCGGCGCCAAGGCCATCGTCGCAGCCCTTAGCGAAGTCGCAAGCGGCGTCACCCAGACGCGCAGTTCCGCCGAAACCATGCTGGCGGCCTCCGAGCAGGTCGAGGAAGCGACCGCGCAGCTGCGCAGCGAGGTCGAGGATTTTTTGGGCACCGTTGCGGCGTAACGGCGGCAACGTCAGTTGCTGCGAAGATCAGCTCGCCGGCTCTCAAGCCCGTGCGATCACCGCCACCGGGCCGCCCCCCGGCGGGCCTTGGTGCTCGGCGCCGCCGGATACATAGACGGCGCCGGTGCCTGACAGGCCGGCAACCAAGCCGCCGACCGCGGCGCGGGCGTGGCGGGTCGAGCCGACATCGGAATCGTCGAGCATGGTGTGGCGGAAGCCGCGCACCGTGCCGTCCGGCGACGCCTCGGCCTTGGCGAAAATATTGACCAGCCGGTCCGCGATCCGCGCATCGGCGAGACCAAACCCGACGCTCTTGAAGGCTTCGAGCACGGCGGCGAGATCGATCGAGTCGCGCATCACCGCATGGCCGATCACGAACGGACTGCGCGAACGCGACGAGTTGCCCATCACGATCACCACATTGTGCATCAGCTCGATGCCGGCGGACGACGAAGCCACCGAAGAGAACAAGCCCCAGTCTTTCAGTATGCGGCCCTCGTCGAAATCGCCGTCGAGTTCGCCCAAGGCCACCGCGACGCCGAGCGCCGAAGCGCCGCGCGAAAAACCCATCGACGCGTATCCGCTGGTGGTGACCGTCTTGCATCCGCGCCGCAGCGCCGCCTCGACCCGCTCGCTGGTCAATAGCGGGCACTTGATCTGGACGAAATGCACGTCCGCCGCATCGTCGATGCCGGCATCGGCCATTGCCGAATGGACCGCCTTGACGGTCTCTTCAATCTGCACGCGGCGGCCAATCTCTTCCGGCAGGAAATCGCGGCTGTGGGCGATACCGATGCTGAGCCGCTTGTCGTGAGGCTGGCCTGCGTTGCCGCCCGCGGAGGGGACGCCGCCGGCGATGGTGCGGGTGAATACGGTCAGATGCGGCGACAGCACGCCTTCGGTGCCGCCGGACATGACGAAGGCGATTTTCTCCTCGACCGCGCGCGGCGCGAGTTGCAGATGCGGCGCCAGCGCCTCGCACAAAGCCGCCACCGCATATTCGCGCGTGAAATCGTTGACTCCGCCATTGCCCTCGGTCTTGCCGAGCACGGCCAAAATCGCCGCCGGATCGATCTTTCCGGCTGCGATCAGCGCCATCAGGCCGGAAACGTCGCCGGGGCCTCGGGTGGGGATGCGGACAACGTCGACTGAAATCGCGCGCTCGTTCATTCGGCGTCTCCGCTCGACCAGAAAATCAATCGGCGTTCGGCAAAGCCGATGACGTAGAACATGGCAATGCCGGCGAAGGCCGCGGCGATGATCGCCGAGAACAAGGTGGGAGTTTCAAGATGCGCCGACGAGATGATGATGAGATAGCCGAGCCCCTGCGTGGCGCCGACGAACTCGCCGACGATGGCGCCGATCACTGCAAGCGATGAGGAAATCTTCAGCGCCGAGAACAGATAGGGCAGACAATAGGGAATCCGCAGCTTGCGGAATTCCTGGGCGCGACTGGCGCCGAGCGTCTCGAACAGTTCGCGATATTCGAGGTCGGCGGCCTTGAGCCCTTTGACGGTGTTCACCAGCACCGGAAAGAAGCAGATCAGGATCGCCGCCACGATCTTCGACCACCATCCGGTGCCGAGCCAGATTACCAGCAGCGGCGCAATCGCTACGATCGGCGTGGTCTTCACCGCAATGGCGATCGGAAACAGCCCTTCCTCCAGCGTATGAAAGCGGACGAAAAGCGTGGCGATGAAAAACGCCAGCACGCTGGCGATCAGAAAGCCGACGAACGCCTCGATGAAGGTCACCGCGAACGAAACCGCGAGCGCCCGGTCGACCGTTGCCGCAATCGCGGTCGGCGCCGGCAACAAATATTCGGGGATATGCAGAATCATTACGAGCGCCTGCCAGGCCACGATCAGGATGAGGCCGAACAGCAGCGGGGCGAGGGTGCGCGTCATCATTGGCCGCTCCTCACCATGGCGCGGATGCGGCGGATGATGGCGCCGGCATCGGGGTCTTCGGGAGCGCGCGGCCGCGCGCAGGTAACGGCGACATCTTCGATCAGCCGCGCCGGGCGTGCCGAGAGCACGACGACGCGGTCGGACATCGTCACCGCCTCGGGAATCGAGTGGGTAACCATGACGACGGTGGTCAGCCGCGTTTCCTTGCTCTGCCAGATGCGGATCATTTCCTCGTTCAGCACGTCGCGTGTCAGTTCATCGAGCGCCCCGAACGGTTCGTCGAGCAGCAACACGTCGGGATCGCACATCAGCGCCCGCGCCAAAGCCGCCCGCTGCTGCATGCCGCCCGACAATTGATGCGGATAGGCGGCGGCGAATTCGCTGAGCCGAACCAGCTCCAGCATGCGCAGCGCATTGCGGCGATCCGCCGAATCGACAATGTTGCCGCCGCGCTGGATTTCGACCGGCAACAGCACGTTGTCGAGCGTGGTCCGCCACGGCAGCAACAGCGGCTTCTGGAACATGAATCCGGTGCGCAAGTCCGCGTAGGGCCGCCTGATCTCGCCGCCGGTCGGCTTGATCAGGCGGGCGATCGCCTTGAGCAACGTCGACTTGCCGCATCCGCTCGGCCCGAGCAGCGCCACGAACTCGCCGCGCCGCACCGTCAGGCTCAAGCGTTCAATCGCGACGACGTTGCCGAAGCGGACGTTGAGGTCCTCGATCGAAAGAACGGGCCTCGACTGGGCGAGCGGCGCGGCGTCGAGCCGGGATGTCTTGATGATGGCGTTCATTCCGTGGCCGGGGCGATGAAGGCCTTGGTGACGTCGACCGCCTGCTTCTGGAATCCGGCGTCGAGCAGAAGCTTTTGCGCGGAGCTCCAGCCGGCTGCGTCCATGTAGCCCAATGGGCTGGCCGTCTGGCTTGAGCAGCGGGATGCTCGCCTTCATCATCGCCAGCTCGTGGCCGTAGGTGAGCTTGTCACCGTATTTGACGGTGATCTTCGCCGCCTCTTCGGGCGCCGCGATCGCCGCGTTCCAGCCTTTCAGCGTGGCGGCGACAAAATTGCGCACCACGTTCGGCTTGTTCTTGAGCATCGATTCGGTGGTGAACAGCGTGTCGGCGTAAATATCGATGCCGTAATCGGCCGGATAGACGATGTTGACGCCAAAGCCCTTTTCCTTGGCGGTGAGCACCTCGTTGATCAGATAACCCGGCCACACGTCGATCGCGCCGGCCAGAAGCGGCGTCATGTCGAACTTGACCGGAATTTCGGTGAGCTTCGATTTGTCGATCTTGGCCTTGGCGAGCACGGCGCGGTAGATCAGTTCCTCGTTGCCGCCGATCTTGACGCCGACCTTCTTGCCGACCCAGTCGGCCGGCGTCTTGATGCCGGACTTCTTCAGCGAGAACAGCACGAACGGATTGCGCCGGTAGATGACCGCGAGCGCCACGACGGGAACACCCTTGCTGCGCGCGATCAGGATCTGGTCGGCGCCGGTGACGCCGAACTGCTCGTTGCCGCCGGCCACCATCTGGATGGCGGGGAAGTCGGGACCGCCGGGCTGGATATTCACGGCGAGGCCGGCTTGTTTGTAGTAGCCGTTCTCCTGGGCCATGTAGAAGCCGGCGAACTGCGCCTGATTGTACCATTTCAGGCGCACGGTGACGGAGTCGGCGGCATGTGCGGCGGCGCACAGCCCGCTCAAAACCAGCGTGATGAGGAATGCCATAGCTCGGTAGCGCATGGTCGCTGCCCTCCTGGACGAGCCCGGCATGGTCAATATGGGCATCGGCGAGCGAGCGCGACCAGCAGCAAATTCCGGGCGCAGCGAGCGGAAAAGTACGCTCGCTAGCCCGCAATCTCGGCTAAGATGACTGACGCAAGCGAAGCGAAGACGCCGGTGCCGAAGACTACGCCAACCCGTGGCGGACGGACAGCGCGGCCTGCGTCCGAACTCGCCGTCATCGCACGCGGCTAGCCGCGGTTCGGCTACGCCCCGCCAAGCGGCTGCGGCCGCCGCGCTTGCTCACTTACGTCGATGCGGTCGCGCGGCACGGCTCCATCCGCAAGGCGGCCGATGCGCTCAACGTGGCGTCTTCCGCATTGAACCGACAGATACTCGACCTCGAGCAGGATCTGGGTTCGGCGCTGTTCGAGCGGCTGCCGCGCGGCGTGCGGCTGACATCGGCCGGTGAAGTCTTCCTCACCTATTCGCGACAGGCCATTTCGGAGATCAAGGCGGTCGAATCGCGGATCGAGCAACTACGCGGCCTGGTGCGCGGTCAGGTCGGCATTGCCGCTGTCGAGTCGGTTGCCGGCGAATTGCTGCCGGCGGCGATCACGCAGTTTCAGTCGGCGCATCGCAATGTGCGATTTAACGTGCGCATCGGGGCGCCCGAGGAACTCGCTTCGGCCCTCATCGCCGATCAGGTCGATCTCATCCTGACGCACTACCCGCCACCGAGAAAGAGCGCGACGATCGTCTCCGTCGCTGAGCAGGCGCTGTGCGCGCTGATGAGGTCCGATCACCCGCTCGCCAGCCGCGACGAATTGCGCCTGCGCGATTGTCTCGCCTATCCGCTGGCGCTCGGCGATCAGACACTTGCCGGGCGGGCTTTGATCGAGCAGGTGCTGGCGCAGGCCTCGTTCGAGCTTGATCCGCGGCTCGTCTCCAACTCGGTCGAGACCATGAAGGCCTTCGCCCGCATGAATCGCGGCGTCTGCTTCCAATTCCACAAGCGCGGCAAAGCCTCCATTGCGCCCGGCGACATGATTGCCGTGCCGCTGGTCGATGCCCCGCTGTTGCAGGCAAGGCTTTATCTCGCGACCCGGCGCGGCCGGGTGCTGCCGGTTGCGGCCGCCGCCTTCGTCGAATTGCTGGAAACGGCCTTGGCGTGACGCTCGGGGAAGCGAATGGACAGAATCCAGGTAGGCGACCTGACCGTTGCCGTCAGCGATCAAGGCGGCGGGCCGCCGGTGCTGCTGCTGCACGCTCTCGGCTGCGGCAAGCGCTTGTGACTGCACCGGATCCGCGCCTTGAAAACGCGCCACCGCGGCATCGCCTGCGATCGGCGCCGCCACGGCTTGACCGACGCGCCGGCGGTCGCCGCGCGTTATTCCGCCGGTCATCTTGCGCGCGACCTCGTCGGCGTGCTCGACGCGCTCCACATACGATGGCGCGCCGCCGCGGTGATCTGATGCGGCACGGCGAAATCGACGAGCTTGTCTGCGACGTGTTGCGCAGTGAGATGTTCAAAGTGTATGCGCGCCGCAATCCGCGCCGCCGCAATCACAAGGCCGCGCTGATCCGCGCCGCGCCGATTGACGGATTGCGCTTTATGCTTTCGCAGTGCTGTCGAAACGGAAGTCGTCGTTCCGGCTCACCGGCGTCGACGGGGTTGATTTGAACTATTGGCGCGGCGGCAGGCCTTCAAAGGCGGGCACGCCGTCCGCAATGAGATGGAAAGGCTGACCTTCTGCCGTGAAGATCGCCTTTTGCGCGCCGCCATATACTGAAGGGTCGTCCAGCGTTCCGATCTTCAGAACCACCGGTCGCAGGCCGGGCCGCCGCGACATCATGTGTGTACCGCAAACCGCGCAGAACTCTCGCGTTACGGCATCAGCCTTATCGTGCCGCCTATAGGTCTTTGGCGCGCCTTTCGTGTACGCGAATCCTTCTGCTGGCACGAGCATGAACAAATTAGGGGCGCCGCCCGAGAAATACTGACACGCGCGGCAGTGGCATTGCGCTCTTAAAACTGGCTCACCCACCGCAACATACCGCACAGCGCCGCAATAGCACCCTCCTTCGAGCCGCATGGTACCTCTCCTACGTCGCAGACGAACAGGTGGGCATTATTGATTTTGCATACCAAATCGCGAATGACCCCTCAACGTCCGCTTGGCTCATCTTCGCCCGCACCAACCGGTTTTGCGGACCGTTTCATGGCCGCTTCGCCGCGATTGCGTTCATGCGCGACCGCGCGGCACTCTGAGAAATCTGCGTCTCACTGCCCCGGCGCATAGCCCAGCAAGCCGCGGGATTGGCGGCGGCGCGGCGGCGGCCGACACGCGGTGCCAGTTCCGAAAGCTCGACACGACATCGATTCCACCGGGCGATATGGTCGCGGTGCCGCTGATCGATGCGCTGCTGCTGCAGACAATCCTTTATTTTGCGACCCGCCGCGGGCGCGTTTTGCCGGTGGTAGCCGCCGCGTTCGTCGAATTGCAGGAGACCGCGCTGGCCTGATGTCGAACTCGACTCTTACGCTCCGGCCGGCGCCTTCGCCTTCTTGAGCTCGGCCGCTTCGCGGTCGAAGCCGCCCTCGGCGATGTCGAAATTGTTGCCTTCGGGGTCGGTGCCGCGCTGTTCGGCATACGTGCGATCCGCCGGGCGCTTCTCGGGACCGATGACGTCCCATTTGCTCATGCGCCGCGCAATCTCGTCGGCGTCCTCGACGTGGAAGCCGAAATGGTTGAGACCAGGCGCCTTGCCGACCGCCTGCTGCTTGAGCAGAGCAAGGTTCATGTAGCCGTCGCTGAGAAAGACGCCCCCCGATTTGTTGCGTCCGACCACTTCCATGTCGAACACCTCGCAGTAGAACTCGGCGAGGTTTTCCGGATTCATGCACATGACAGCCAGATGCCTGATCTTGGGCACAGTTCGCTCCTTCATTCGCCGCGCCGTGCAGCACCACCCAGCGATCAGCGTATCATCGCGGCGTGATGCCGGCAAACTTGAGCACCTTGGCCCACTTGTCGGTTTCGCTGGCGATGAGCTTGCCGAAATCGGCCGGGGAACTCGAAAGTATCATGCCCCCGAGCGAGGCCAGCCGCGATCTGATCGTCGGATCGACGAGCGCCGCATTGATCTCTTTGTTGAGCAGGTCGATGATCGCTTTCGGCGTCTTTTTGGGTGCGCCGAGCCCGTACCAGACGCTCGCCTCATAGCCGGGCACGAAGTCGCTGAGGCTTGGGATATTGGGGAAAATGTCGGAGCGTTGCGTGGTGGTAACGGCCAAAGCCCGCAGCTTGCCGGCTTCGATGTGGCCGATCGACGCCGGCAGCGGGCTGAACGCCACTTGAACCCGCCCGGCAATGAGGTCGGTCAGTTCCGGCGTCTCGCCGCGATACGGCACGTGGACCATTTTGACGCCGGTCATCATCATGAACAGTTCGCCCGCAACATGACCGGCCGTTCCCGCTCCCGACGACGCCATGTTGATCTTGCCGGGATTGGCCTTGGCGTAGGCGATGAATTCGGGAACCGTCTTTGCCGGCACCGACGGCGCGACCTCCATCACCATGGGAACGCGCATGAAGCTTGCGATCGGCGCGATATCGCGAATGAAATTGAAGCTGAGGTTTTTGTAGAATGAGGCATTGATCGCGGCCACCGGACCGACATAGGTCAATGTGTAACCGTCCGGCGCCGAGCGCACGACATATTCGGTCGCGATATTGCCGCCGGCGCCGGGCTTGTTCTCGACCACGACCTCCTGGCCAAGCCGTTGCGACAAAAAATGCCCGATCAGGCGCGCGACGATGTCGATGCCGCCGCCGGGCGGGAAGCCGACGATCAGGTGAATCGGCCGCGTTGGATAGGTCTCGGCTGCTGCCAGGCGTGGCACGAAAGGCAATGCGGCAGCGCTCGCGGCGAGACGCAGGAAAGTTCTGCGCGGTTCGTTCACGGCGTTTCCCCCAATATCGGTGCTTCAGTAGCGCCCGCGTCGGCTGTGCCGGTAAGCGAGTCTATCGCCCCGCGGCATAGCCCTGCATGCCGCGTGGATTGGCCGCAGCGCGGCGGCGTTTGCCGTCGCGGCTTGCGGCGGTGAGGCGGCCTTCCGACCAGGCGGGGCCGGCCTCGACGACATGGCCGCGCCGCTTGAGTTCGGCGACGCTTGTCTGCGGCACGCGGCCTTCGACCACCAGCACGCCCGGGCGCGCGGTGCGCGGCCAGAACGAATTCGGGAAATGCTCGCTGTGCCAAGCCGGCGCGTCGATCGCCTCCTGGAGATTCATGCCGCAATGCACGTGGCGCAGGAAAAACTGGGTAATCCATTGGTCCTGGCCGTCGCCGCCGGGCGAACCCCAAGCGAGGTAAGGTTCGCCGTCGCGCAACGCCATGCTTGGCGACAAGGTGGTGCGTGGCCGCTTGCCCGGCGCGAGCGCGGCAGGATGGCCCTCTTCGAGCCAGAACATCTGGGCGCGGGTGCCGAGGCAGAAGCCGAGTTCCGGAATGACCGGCGAGGAATGCAGCCAGCCGCCGGACGGTGTCGACGACACCATGTTGCCGGCCACATCGACGATATCGAAATGTACCGTATCGCCGCGGGTGTTGCCGAGCCGGCCCACATTCGGTTCGCCCGCGCCGAGCCGGCCGACCGTCGGTTCGCCGGCGCCGGCGGCCATCGCTTCGGTGTCGCGGCGCAATTTGATGACCGCGCCGAACCCCTCGATAGAGCCCGGGCGCAAATCCAGCGAGGCCTGCTCGGTCACGAGCTTGCGGCGCTCGTTGTTGTAGGCGACGGACAGCAGCGTCGACATCGGCACTTCGACGAAATCGGGATCGCCGTAAAACACCTCGCGGTCGGCATAGGCGAGCTTGGAGCATTCGACCACGACGTGGATGAAATCCGCTCCGGTCGGGTCGCTGCCGTCGAGATTGAATCCCTTGAGCAGAGCGAGTTGCTGCAACGTGACTGGTCCTTGTCCCCAAGGCCCGGTTTTGCAGATTGTGTAGCGGCCGTAATCGTAAGTCAGCGGCGCCTCGATGTGCGGAGTCCAGCGCGCCATGTCGTCGGCGCTGAGCACGCCGCGGTGGCGGCGGCCGCTGGTGTCCATGATCTCCTGCGTGCGGCAAAAGCGATCAATCGCTTCGGCGACGAACCCGTGCGACCACGCGCTGCGGGCGCGTTCGATCTGGGCGACGCGATCGCCGCCTGCGCTTTCCGCCTCCTTGATGATGCGGGCGTAGCTCGCCGCCAGCGTCTTGTTGGTGAACAGCGATCCGGTAGCCGGCACCTCGCCGTTTGGCAGATACACTGCTGCCGAACTCGGCCAGTGCTGGCGGAACAGATTCCGCCACGGTGGCGATGGTGGCGCTGGCGCGCTCCAAGAGCGGATGGCCGTTCTGCGCGTAATCGATCGCCGGCGACAACACGTCGGCGACGCGCATCGTGCCGTAGTCGCGCAGCATCATCATCCAGGTCTCGAACGTGCCGGGCACGCAAGCCGCCAGGAGCCCGGTACCGGGCACGAGATCGAGACCCTCACTGCGGTAATGCGCGATCGTCGCCTTGGCCGGTGCCGGCCCCTGTCCGCAGATCACTTCCGGCTTGCCGCGGCGCACGTCGTAGAGGATCACCGGCACGTCGCCGCCGGGGCCATTGAGGTGAGGCTCGACGACCTGCAGCGTGAATGCGGTCGCAACGGCAGCGTCGAACGCGTTGCCGCCGCGTTCCAGAATTCCCATGCCGATTGCGGTAGCGATCCAATGGGTCGTGGTGACGACGCCGAACGTGCCTTCGATTTCCGGGCGGGTCGTGAAGGTGCTCGGATTGATGTTGGTCATGAACGATCTCGAAGTGTTGCTTGTCATGGGGGAGTCGATCGCCTGGCATGTCTGACTTGTTGCGCTGGGCGCGGGCGGCGCATAGAGACTGACTGTAACTGGCCGCCGCAGCGGCCGAAAGGGCAAGGGCAGGGTAAGGGTCAGCGTGCCGCCGTGGCGAGACAGCCCCTCAAGATCGGATTGGCAGGCCTGGGCGCTGTCGGCCTCGACGTGGCGCGGCGGATCGAGGCCGGTATCCCCGGTCTGGTGCTCACCGCCATTGCGGTGCGGGATGCCGAAAAGGCGCGGCGCAGCCTGCCGTCGGCCGGAATCAGCGTCGCGCTCTTGCCCGCCGAAGCGCTCGCGGAAAGCTGCGACGTTGTAGTCGAATGTTTGCCGCCGGCGATGTTTCGCGCGGTCGCGTTGCCCTCAGTCGAGCGCGGCCGCCTATTGGTGCCGCTGTCGGTCGGCCAGCTTTTGGAACACTGGGATCTGGTCGCTCGTGCCAAGGAAACCGGCGCCCGCATCCTGCCTCCGACCGGCGCGCTGATCGGGCTCGACGCCGTGCGCGCCGCCGCCGAAGGCACCATCCACTCGGTCACCATGATTACGCGCAAGCCGCCGAACGGGCTCGAAGGCGCGCCCTATCTGGTCGAGCGCGGTATTTCGCTCAAGGGCCTCAACGCCGCGCGCAAGGTGTTCGACGGCACCGCGCGCGAGGGCGCCCGCGGCTTTCCCGCCAACGTCAACGTGGCGGCGGCCTTGAGCCTCGCCGGCATCGGTCCCGACCGCACGCGGCTTGAAATCTGGGCCGATCCGGCGCTTGACCGCAATACTCACCGCATCGAAGTCGACGCCGACACGGCGCGCTTTTCGATGTCGATCGAAAATGTGCCGTCGGAGAATCCGCGCACCGGCCGCATTGTCGGCCCGAGCACGGTTGCGGCGTTGCGCGGACTGGTGGCGGAGCTGAAAGTCGGAACGTGACGGACAGAGCGCATCGGCTCATTGGTGCCGCAGTCAGGCCATCGCGCCTGCTTCGGCGAAATGCAATGTGGGCGCACACCGGACTGGTTGATCGCGGCGAGAATGCTGACATATCGCATTTATGAGTGGGCGCGCTCGCAGCCGCAGAAACCGGCTGTCATCGCCAACGATGTCGGACTTAGCTACGCGCAATTTGCGCGCGTGATAGAAGTTTCGCGACGCTACCTTCAAAGCCTTGGCCTGGTGGCGAACGGTACGGTGATCGTACTGCCCAACGATCATCTCGATGCCTGGGTGTTCATGCTGGCGTTGCGGGCGCTCGGACTCGGCACCGTGTGCGTTCCCTCAATCGATGTCGCCGAGTCCTTGAAGCTGACGAATATCGCCTGCCTCGTCACCTCGGGACGCGATCCGCGAACCTTGAAGTTGAGCGGTTCGCTGCAAGGCGTCAGGATGATCGCGGTGCCTGGTGCGATCTTCGCCAGCCCTTTGGTTGGCGGTTTGCCCAACGCTGCCGCTGGCGCGCCACTGTTTGGCGGCCACATTCTTCTCACCTCGGGAACCACCGGCACTTACAAGAAGGTCTATCTGCCGGGCGAGGCCGAGGACGCCAGAAACGCGGCCCGGGCGGCTGCCTACCCCTTGATCCATGGCATGACTTTCCACGCCGTCAATCTCGGGCTGTGGACCACGATCGGGTTCCGAGTCCCATCGGCTGTCTGGCACGTTGGCGGCTGCGTCATCATGGATTCCAGGCCGAGCATCTGGAGCAGCTTCTTTCGCCACCCGTTCGACTTGTCCATCGTGACACCGCCGATGCTAAAGGAGCTGAACAAGGCCTATGGCGGTGGCCCGCCGCGCGATCAATGCGAGATCTTGGTCACCGCGGGCTTCGTTCCGACCGAATTAGCCGAAGAAACGGTGCGCCGCCTGACCCCACGTATCGGCATCGCCTACGGCTCCACTGAACTCGCTGCGCCGGCCCTGTTGTCGCGGCGCGCCGACGGCGACATTTACTGGCTCAAGCCGGTGCCCGGGCGCACCATTCGGATCGTCGACGAGCACGGCAGCGAATGTCCGGTTGGGCAGGAAGGCGAACTCCAATTTGGTCTGTTGGACATCGATTGCAAGTCCTACCTGGACGATGACGAGACCAGCGCGCGAATATTCCGCGACGGCTATTTTTGCCCCGGCGACATGGCCGTGCGCCGCGCCGATGGAAGGGTACGGGTCCTCGGCCGCACCGTGGACGTGTTGAATGTGCGCGGAGAGAAATTCGCCGTGGCCCCCTTGGAAATGGCGGTGCAGCGCGCCCTCGATGGCAAGGAGGTCTGTCTGTTTTCCGGATTGGACGATTCCGGCGACGACGAACTCGTCATCGTCGTTGAAACAGACGAAAAGCTGCCGGACTCCGTGCGCGATCGGGTGGCGCGCGAATTTGCCGCGTTCGCGAAAATCCGCTTCGCGTTCGTCAAGGAATTTCCGCGCACGTCCATGGGTACGAGCAAGACGCGGCGATCCATCCTGAGGCAGCTTGTGTTTCCCCAGCCGCCGCGGGCGTAGCCGGCGCTGGCTCAGTCACCCCAGCTTGCGGCCGATGATGTCCTCGCAGCGCACGTCCTCGGGCGGCTCGTTGCCGAGATAGAAGCCGCCGGACATCGCGAACTGCATGCGGTTCGACGGCGCGCCGGCCATGTTCCAGCGGTCGCGGAACGCCATCTTTTCCCAGTACTGGGCATCCTGCGCCACGTAAGTCGCCTCGTCGACCTGGTCGAGTTCGGTGGTGTATTCGGCGACGAAGCCGTCCGGCTCGAGGAAATACGAGAACACGTTGTTGCCCGGCCCGTGCCGGCCGACGCCCCATTCGATGTCGAAGCCGCTCTGTTTGACCCGGCCGGCGCCGCGCATCAGCCCGTCGATATTCGGCAGCTCGTAGGCGACGTGGTTGAGCGAAGGCCCGTTGCTGCGGAACAGCGCGACGCTGTGATGGTCGGCGCTGCAGCGCAGGAATTCCATCATTTTCGTGCTGTCGGAATGCTTGAAGCCGAGCACGTCGATGAAGAATGACCTCTGGTCGTCGGTGTGCGCGCTGTTGAGCACGACATGGCTGATCTTGGTCGGCCGCGAGCGATCGGAGACGACGTTGGGATGCTGCACGCAGTCGGACGAGATCGTCATCGGCAGCCCTTCCGGCGTCTCGAAGCGGAAGCCGTAGCCGCCGCCGGCCGCGCCGGGCAGCGGCCCCGGGGCGCGATCGACTTTGGCGCCGTAGCCCTTGGCCTTCTCGCACAACCGATCGACCGAGGCGCGGTCGGCAGCGGCGAAATGCACGCCGAGCAGCGACGGTTTCGGCCGCTGTCGGATCGTCAGCACGTGATGCTCGCCGCCGGTGCCGCGGAAGTGGATGCCGTCGCCGTCGGCGGCGACCTCTTCCAGCGCCCACACCTTGCCGTAAAACTCCGCCGATTGATGCAGGTCCCGAACGCCGAGTTCGATGCTGCGCACGCCGCAAACCTTGTCGTTCATCATGTTAAATCCTCCGGTGACCGCGCTTGCGGGGACTGTCTCGCGTTGCGGCGAGCATATCAGCGCAGGCCGAGGATTCGCAACCGGTGCCACAGGGATTCCCTCGCCCCGAAACGGAGAGAGTTTCCCGGATGCGGTGCAGCGCGTAGCGAAGCGGAGCGGTGCACCGCTGATCCGGGACCTTCGCAGGGCTCGGCGTTGGATGTCTGAGCTTGCGACGATTCCGGGTCTCCAGCGCACCATTCCGCTTCGCTCCATGCTGCACCCCGCCCGGGAAAGGCCGTTCATCTAGCGCTTATGAAGAATGAGGAGGGGTCGCAGGCTGCAATCATCTGTCTCGGGAGGCTGCATTGGCATAATCTGAGTTCAGGATTATTTGTGACGGGTGTTTCTTGTGGCGACTTTGAGGAGCGCATGACGAAGCGGCTGCAGGACAAGGTCGCGATCGTGACCGGCGCCAGCAATGGGATTGGCCGGGGCATTGCCGAAGTCTTTGCCGCGGAGGGCGCGAAAACCGTCCTGGCCGCCCGCCGTGCGGATTTGCTCGATGGGGTCGCTGCCGGCATCAGGTCGCGAGGCGGGCAAGCGCTGCCGGTCCCTACCGATTTGACCCGCGAAGATGCGGTGCTGGCGCTATTCGCCGCGGCGCAGAGGAGCTACGGCCGCCTCGATGTGCTGGTCAACAATGCCGGCATCGCCACGCACAGGCCCACCGAGGACATCACGCTGGACTACTGGCGTGAAGCGCTCGACATCAACATCACGGCGGCGTTCCTGTGCAGCCGCGAGGCGATCCGGATGATGAAGGCGCAACAGCCCCAAGGCGGACGCATCATCAACATCGGCAGTGTCTCGGCGAAGACGCCGCGGCCGGATTCGCTGCCTTACACGACCACCAAATTCGGCCTGCAAGGCATGACGCATCAACTGACCATGGACGGGCGCAAATACAACATCGTCGCCTCGATCATCCATCCCGGCGCGACGTTGTCCTCGTTCACGACGCGGCGCGGCCGCACCAAATCCGGGCCCGGCGAGCGCCCCGACGATTATGTCATGGCCGCCGAGGATGTTGCCAAGGTGGCGGTGCTCATGGCCGCACTGCCGCCGGAGGTGAATTTGTACGAGGCGACAATCCTGCCGAACCACATGAGATCATTCATCGGCAGGGGGTGAGGGGAGAATCGGCTTCAAGGCTGCGACGTTCCTGCTCGCAGACGGATGCTGAGAGGAGGCATGTTCGGTTTTTTGGATTGGAAGCCAGCGACGGTTCCAAAATAACCCGTTCGTGCACGTCGCCCACGGCACGCTTCGGCGGCCAGCGCTTTTCGACCGGCATGTCGGAGATCGGATGGTAAGCCGACAAGCCGCGGAGTTCGCCCAACGGCGAAAGTGACCTGGAGCGACACTTCGGCGCCGTCAATTGACGCAGTGCAAAAGCTTCATTCACCTTGATGGGCGTCCCTGGCCAGCTTCGATCGCTGGCGGGGCAGGAGCACGGCCGGACCATTCCAGCAGCGGAAGCCCGGCTGACTTTTCTCACGGGTCGGGGCACCAACCGAGACGAGGTTTGGCCGCCCGTGTTATCCTGGTGCGATGGATCCGAAAGACACCTCCTGCCGGCAGTGCGGCGGCAGCGTTGTCATGCGGCTCGTGGGCCGCGTGCCGGGTGTCATGCTGAAGTGGTCTCGGTTATCTGAACAGCTTTTCCGCTTCGATAAGTGGAGCCTCTGCCAAGGTTAGGCTGCCAAGCGGAGGGGCAACGGTGGGAAGTAGGCTTGATCGGGTGTCATGCCGTCAAGGCTCGAATGGGGTCTCCTGCTGTTGTAGAAGTCCAGGTAGCGGCCGAGCGAGGCGCGGGCCTCGCTGACGCCGTCATAGGCGCGCAGATACACCTCCTCGTATTTGACGCTGCGCCACAGCCGCTCGACGAACACGTTATCGCGCCAAGCCCCTTTGCCATCCATGCTGATCGCAATGCCGTTACCGGCGAGGACGCCGGTGAAGGTTTGGCCGGTGAACTGCGAGCCCTGGTCGGTGTTGAAGATGTCAGGTTTGCCGTGACGAGCCAAAGCATCCTCCAGCGCTTCAACGCAGAACGCCGCCTCCATGGTGATCGATAGCCGCCACGACAGCACGCGCCGGCTCGCCCAGTCCAGCACCACGGCGAGGTAGACGAAGCCACGCGCCATCGGGATATAGGTGATGTCCATCGCCCACACCTGGTTCGGCCGCGTGATCGCCATCCCGCGCAGCAGATACGGGTAGATTTTGTGGCCGGGCTCGGGCTTGGTGGTGCGCGGACGGCGATACAGCGCCTCTATCCCCATCCGCCGCATCAACGTCTTCACGTGACGGCGCCCGATCTTGCACCCCTCGGCCACCAGCAAGCCTTGCAACATCCGCGAGCCGGCGAAGGGAAACTCCAGATGCAGCCGGTCGAGACGATGCATGATGGCAAGATCGGCCTCCGGGATCGGTCGCGGCCGGTAGTAGACGCTGCCGCGGCTGATGCGTAGAACCTCGGCCTGCTTGGTGATCGCAAGATCGTGTTCGCGGTCGATCATCGCTTTGCGCTCAGCAACCCCGCCTTGGTGAGCGCGCCCTCTAAAAAATCGTTCTCCAGCGTCAGCTCGCCGATCTTGGCGTGCAGCGACTTCACGTCGACCGCCGGCTGTGCCGCGCCATGGCCGCCGCCAGGGCCGAACACGTCGGCGGCCCCGCTCTCAAGCTGCGCCTTCCACGCGGTGATCTGGTTGGGGTGAACGTCGAACTGCTCGGCAAGCTGCGCCAACGTCCGATCGCCCTTGACGGCGGCAAGCGCCACCTTCGCTTTGAAAGCCGGTGTATGGTTCCGGCGCGCTCGTCTTTGCATGGTCTCTCCTGATTCGCAGGCCATAGCCTGCCCGCTGTCAGGCAGAAACTCCACTTAGCGTCCTGTGCAGATTTCCGGGACCGGCTCTTGCCTCGCGTCGCGGGAGCGCGCGATTATCAGCACCACCTTACCAGCCCGTAAGGAGAAAACCTATGAACCACATCATTACGCCAACGTTCTTGGTCGGAGTCTTATTATGGACCGCCTTCTTTTTTATCGGCCCCTCTCCGTTAGAAAATATTCCCCGGGCGTGGGCTCAACAGTGCCTATCCAGGGGCCAACCTTGTCCTACCGGGTATGCAAGCGTGCCAATCCCACCGGGGACGTATAGCCCCGACCCAAATTGTGATCACCTCTGTGTACCACCCGGCTATGGAGGTGGTCCCGTATCCCCAGGGTCGAACGTGCCGCTATGCCAACAATACCCGAACAATCCTGCATGCAGATAAAGGTCCTACGCCGGGATCCACGAATATTACACTTGACACCACCCGCCATTTTCTGGTCGGCCATCAGCCCCTTTCCCGTTTCTTTGCTGATAGCAGCGGCAGCTTGCCGTCAAGGGACGAGCTCTTGACGCTTGCTTAGCCGGCAGCGGGTCCTGTGGCTCAATTGCCACACTCATTCAAATTTCTTAGGCCAGCCAAGATTTTGGCGACAAAAGCCTTTTCTTACGAACAACCTGTGATCTAATCACGAATGGGCATACAAAAAAACTGGGAATACAAAAAAACGGCCCCGATCGCCTGGGGTGTCGGGGGACGGGGTGGCGATCGGAGCCGCGCCTTTGGGGCTCAAAGGCAGTTCAGTTTAGCTGTTTAGCAAACCGCGCATTCTGCTTGCATTCAATTTCTGATACCTCAGGCCGCGCTACGCGGCCTCTTTTTTCGCCGACGCCGGCCCACGCCGGCGATTCCCGCGAACTGCCTGAGCTTCATCGCCCCTCACGCCATCCAAAACGGCTTGGGGACGGTAATCGCTGTCGGAGAGCGGACGCCGATGTCTCGCAGCATCCGCTCGCCCAGGCCCGCCAGTTCCCTGCTCGAATACAGACAAGAACCCCGCTCGGTCGTCGGATCGATCCGGCCTGCGAACGGCGAACGAGCAACCTCTCTGCTCATGCTCTCGGTTCTCATGACTCCCTCCAAGTCGAGAAAAAATCGTAGGTGTAGTGTACCGCTCTCAGCTCCGCAGCCTGTGACGCCCAACACAATTATTCGCTTTTTCTCGGCCCCCAAACGGCCCCGCCTGACTTACGGCGACAGACCCGCCGCGGCGGCACAACTACGCCTCCAATGCCCTCTACGCCTGCCAAAACCGTGACGCGGATTTTTTGTCGCCTGTGTACGGCCGCGAGCTGGAGGCGAGGCCGTGAGCCTGTCAATCCATCAGGCTCACCGGGTTCTGCTTCCCGCTGGTCCATTCGGCCTCCAGCGGATCGCGGTCACAAGCGTCGGCCGCTCGATGAACAGCAAAAAATTCGATCCCTTGCCTGCGGTGATCCGGTCAACGGCGGATAACATTTTGCGGGCGGGCATTACGGCGGCACTTTATTATTTCCCCATTTCAAATTCCGCGCTCTCATGCACGCCGATGGGGAAATAGGAAAAATAATCAGGTGTCAGTGTAATCGGGTACGGATGATGATGGAATCAAGAGCCACCTCGACCGGGTGGTTCGGGGCAACGTGGAGAACACGTTGAACGCGCTGCTCAATGCCGAGGCGGGTCGCTTGTGCAACGCGCAGCGCCATGAGCGCACCGAGGCCCGCCGCGGCACTCGCGCCGGACACTCCGAGCGCAAGCTTCAGACCAAGGCCGGCGACGTCGCGCTGCGGATACCAAAGCGCTGTCGGCGCGACTCCGCGATTAGCGCCAAATTCACCCCTTGCGCGCGTAATTTGCCAGGAGTACAGCCGTTTACGTTATTAGCAGCGCCCAGTAACCGGAGCGGCGGGTTCAAGAGGGAGCAGGTCTGCCCGCCCGAATCGGCCGCCAATCCAAATATCGATCCAGCGTAAAGCGTGTGCGTGGGGATTCCGTGATTCGCTTGGGAATCGTTGGCTGCAACTTCGGCCGTGCCGTCCAGTTGCCGGCCTTTCGCGCCGATCCCCGTTGCGAATGCGTCGCGGTCGCGGCGAGCAATTCGATGCGGGCCGCTGAGTGCGCCCGCCAAGCCGGCGTATCTGCTTCCTACGGAGATTGGAAGGCGTTGGTGGACGATCAAAACGTAGACGTTGTCGCCATCGCGACGCCTCCCCGACTGCAGCCGGATATTGCGATCAGAGCCTTGGCGCATGGAAAGCCGGTGTTCGCCGAGAAGCCGCTGGCCGCCGACCTCGCCGGCGCGGCCGCGATGGCCCGGTGTGCAGCATCCACCGACTCGCCGACAATGGTGGACTTCGAGTTCCCTGAGCTGATGACATGGCGTCACGCCAAAGCACTGCTGGACGACGGCGCGATCGGCCGGCTCCGCCACATCGTGGTCACGTGGCAAGTAGAGAACACCGCGACACGATTGCGGCTTCAGAGCTGGAAAACGAGCCGCGCGGCCGGTGGCGGCGTGCTCGGCAATTTCGTTTGTCATTGCCTGCACTATCTCGAATGGTTCGGCGGCCCGCTGGAGCGGCTGTTCGCTCGTTTGTTCCCGTCACCTGGCCGCGATGCGGACGAGGAGAGCACTGCGTCGCTGTCCATCTCGTTCCGTTCCGGCGCCAGCGGCAGCTTGGCGATGAGCTGTGCCTCGTATGCCGGATCAGGGCATCGCCTGGAGCTTTACGGCGAGAACGGAACCCTCATGCTGATCAACGAAAGCGCCGATTACACGCGTGGTTTTCGACTCTTGCACGCGCGGCGCCCCGAACCGCTCACTCCGGTCCCAGTGGAGGATCCCGTCGACGGCCGGTTCGCCGACGGCCGCGTCGCTCTCGTCGCGCGCCTGGCGTCGCGCTTCCTCGATGCGATCGAGGGCCGCACTATTGCGACACCGGACCTTGCCCAGGGCTACCGCGTGCAGCAGTTGATGGAGGCCGCCAAGCGCTCCCACGATGAAGGGCATTGGATCGATGTGCGTCCGGAATCATTGCCATGAGCCCGCGAGTACTCGTCACGGGAGGCAGCGGCTTTATCGGTGCCGCTCTCGTGATGCAGCTGGTCCAAAGCGGTGCGAAGGTCCGCGTCCTCGATAACAATTCGCGCGGCGCACCGCGTCGACTTGCGGCTGTTGCGAGCGAAATCGAGTTTATCGGGGGTGACGTGCGTGATGCGGACGCGGTCGCCGCCGCGGTACGCGGTATCGATGAAGTATATCACCTCGCATATGTCAACGGCACCGAATTTTTTTACATCGCCCCGGCTCTCGTGCTCGAGGTCGGGGTCAAAGGGATCGTCAACGTCATCGACGCCTGCCGTCACCATGGCGTCGGCACATTGGTGGTCGCATCCAGTTCAGAAGTCTACCAGACGCCGCCAAGCATTCCGACCGACGAAACCGTGCCGCTTGTTGTGCCGGATCCCCAAAATCCCCGTTACTCCTACGGGGCGGGAAAGATCATCAGCGAACTCATGGCAATCAATTTCGGTCGCAAGTATTTCGACCGTGTTCTGATCTTCCGGCCACACAACATCTACGGGCCTGACATGGGCTTCGAGCATGTCATCCCGCAGTTCGTGACGCGCATGAAGATGGCCGCCGAGCGGTATCCGTCCGGCGCAATGCCGTTTCCAATTCAAGGCAGCGGACGCGAGACGCGCAGCTTTTGCCACGTTAGCGATCTGGTCCAGGGCGTCATGAAAATACGCTCCCAGGGTGAGCACCTCGGCATCTACAATGTCGGCACAACAGAGGAGGTAGCGATTGCCGCGCTTGCCCAACGCATCGCCGCCCTGATAGGTTGTCAGATCGAGCTCGTGCCCTCTTCGATCCTGCCGGGGAGCACGCCTCGCCGATGCCCTGACGTCAGCAAGCTGAGCCGCCTGGGCTACCGGCCGGCCATACCGCTTGAGGAGGGCTTGCCGCCGACCGTGCGGTGGTATTGGGACAACAGCAATTTAACTGATGAGGCCGGACAAGCACTTCGTGCCGCCATGTGACAGCGTCCAGGAGGTCGCCGCTTGCATACGTTTACTGCCATTCGCGCCAGCGGTACCGGCGCCAGCGTCCCGATCGAGCGCTGCCAAACGTGCGGCGGCTCTTCGTTGGAAACCGTGCTGTCGCTCGGCTACATGCCGCCTGTCAACCAAATGGTCCCCATCGGCAGTGTGCCGCGGCAGCAGCCATGGTTCCCCACCAATCTCCTCTACTGCCCTGAGTGTGAGCTGGTGCAGCTTGGGCTCGCGGTCGACCCGGCGATCATCTTCCCTTCCGATTATCCCTACACCAGCGGGACAACGCGCATTCTGCGAGACAATTTCGCCGATCTGTGTGCCGAGAGCGTCGCCCTGTTGGGACTCTCTTCCGCGGATCTGGTTGTTGACATTGGTTCCAACGACGGCACTCTGCTGTCGAACTTTCAAAAAGCGGGCTGTCGCGTGTTCGGGATCGAGCCAACCGACGTAGGAAACATCGCCCGAAGCCAGGGTATTCCCACTCTGCAGTGCTATTTTGGTCCCGAGGCGGTTCGAGAGGCGATGCGGCAACACGGTCCCGCGCGGGTCGTCACGGCTGCGAATTGCTTCGCCCACATCGAGGACGTACATGCTGTTGTCGATGGAATAATCGACCTGCTCGCTCCGAATGGCGTGTTTATTTCGGAATTGCACTATCTGATCAGCCTTCTCGACCGGCTGCAGTACGACACGGTCTACCACGAGCACTTGCGTTACTACTCGCTAACGAGCATCAGCCGTCTTCTCGCGATGCACGGGCTCGAAGTTTTCCATGCCCGGCCGATCCCCACCCACGGCGGCTCGATCAGAGTGTATGCGGCTCGGCGCGGGACCCATCAGCTCCGGTCGACGGTGCAAGACGTGCTCGGAGCCGAGCCGCGCGGCGATGCTATGCGAGATCGTCTCGCAACATTCCGCAATGGCGTCGTACTCTCGAAGTTGAGGTTGTTGGCTCTGCTGCGCGACCTCAAGGAATCCGGGGCTCGCATTTGCGGCATCAGCGCGCCGTCTCGGGCCAGCACACTCGTCAACTATGTTGGCATTGACGAAGGTATCATGGCTTACGTGTGCGAGATTGCCGGATCGCTAAAAATCGGCAAGTACCTCCCCGGCACGCTCATTCCGGTCGTGGATGAAGCAAAATTGTTCGAGGAAAACCCTGATTGCGCAATAATCCTTTCCTGGCATATCGCCGAGGAGTTGACGCCAAAACTTCGGGCAAAGGGATATACTGGCACTCTGGTTACGCCTCTGCCCGTTCCACGAATGCTCTAGTTCGTCGTCATGTCCGTCTCGCCGCAGAACAAGCAGAAGGAAGTCGCCTTCTTCGACCAACATGCGGAGGTAGATTTGTATGACGTCTTCACCCCCGCTTCGAACCGCCGAATAATCGGCGCATTCGTCCGACTGAGCAGCCTGCAGCCCAATGATCGAGTGGCAGATCTCGGCTGCGGGTCTGGCGCGTTCACCAACGAATTGAGAAACGCTGGATTCTCGGCGGTCGGAATCGACATCAGTCCGAAGTTGATTGAAGTCGGCCGCGTCAAATATCCTGGCCTGGAGCTGATTGATGGCGATGTCGAACACCTGCCATTTCCGGCCGCCAGTTTCGACGGGGTACTACTCAGCGGCGTTGTCCATCACCTACCCGACCCTCTCGGTTGCGCGGCGGAAGTATTCCGGATCCTCCGGCCCGGCGGCCGCTTCGTTGCCTTTGACCCAAACCGAATGAATCCAGCAATGTGGCTCTACCGCGATCGTTCCTCGCCGTTTTACAGCTCGATCGGCGTGACTGAGAATGAGCGGCCCGTTCTCGCCCACCAAGTTGTCAGTGTCTTTCGCAAGGCGGGCTTTGACGTCGGAACAGACTATCTGTCTGGACTTTCCTATCGCTACGTAGCATCGAGTATGGCGCGCTCCCTACTCCCAATATACAACGCAGTTGATCGAACTCGTGTTTGGACTTCCAATTATGAAGCCGTTCCGTGCTTTTGTCCTAACATATGGGGTCAAGCCATGAACACCCCTGCCGTTCGGACCGCGTCGCAGCCGCGTTCGCTTGCAGCAGCAGAAGTTGATGTGACCGTTGTCGGCGGCGCCGGTCATGTTGGCGTGCCGCTGGTCCTGGCTCTCGCCGAGCAAGGTCTGCGAGTGAACGTGAACGATCGTAATGAGGCGAATATCGAACTGCTCAATGCGGGCCGCCTTCCGTTCGTCGAGTATGGCGCCGCACGTTTGCTGACCAAGGCGCTTTCCGAAAACCGCCTCGTCTTCACGAGCTTGCCCGGTCAGATTTCAGCCAACGGTCCGGTCGTCGTCACAATCGGAACCCCGATCGATGAATTTCTCAATCCGGTCCGGCAAATCGTTCAGGACTGCATCGAGGCTTTGCAGCCGTACATGACCGACGGGCAGCTTTTGGTGCTTCGCTCGACCGTATTTCCAGGCACTACGGACTGGGTCCATTCCTATCTCCAGCACCTCGGCAGGAACATCAAGGTCGCTTTCTGTCCGGAACGGGTCGTGCAGGGATACGGTATTAAGGAACTCAAGGAAATGCCGCAGATCATCAGCGGCACCACGCCGCAAGCCGTTGAGGAGGCAGCCAGCCTGTTCGGCCCGCTGGTTGGAGAATTGGTCGTGCTCACCCCGATGGAGGCCGAACTCGCCAAGCTGTTCAACAACGCATATCGTTACATCGAATTTGCTGCCACAAATCAGTTCTATCTGATCGCCAAGTCAGCCGGCCTTAATTACCACAACATTCTAAAAGCGATGAAGCACAACTACCCGCGAGCCAAACATGTCCCAGGGCCCGGCTACGCAGCCGGTCCCTGTCTCGTCAAGGATACGATGCAGCTTGCCGCATTTGCAAGAAACCAATTCAGCCTTGGGCACGCCGCCATAATGATTAACGAAGGACTCGTGATGCACGTCGTTGATGACCTTCGGCACAGATACGATCTCGCCGCGACGAGAGTGGGGCTCCTTGGGATGGCGTTCAAGGCGGAGATTGACGACACCCGCGCGTCCCTCAGCTATAAGTTCAAGAAAATGCTTGTCCCGATCGCTCTCGAAGTTTTAACGACCGATCCATTTGTGACGACGGATCACAGCCTGCTTCCGCTGGACGATGTCGTCGAAAGGAGCGATCTTCTCATTCTCTGCGCTCCCCACGTCTGCTACAGAGATGCCGATCTCAGGGGCAAGCCTGTGGTTGATGTCTGGGGGGTTCTCAAAGATGCCAACCTCGTCGAGTGACAATGACCCGGCTCGACATTGTTATTCCGGTTTACAACGAGGGTGCCAACATTCTGCGGACGCTCGGTGCGCTCATGCAAAATGTGACGACGCCGTTTCGAGTCCTCATCTGTTATGACATGCCGGACGACGACACCCTTGCAGCGATCCGCGCCAACTCCGCACGTTTCTCCAAGCTCGAAATGGTATTTGTACGCAACCATGGCCAGGGGGCCCACGGTGCCGTCATGACTGGATTTGCGGTCAGCACGGCGCCGTTCATCCTGATGTACCCGGCCGACGACGACTACAACGCCGGCATTCTCGATGAGATGGTCGCTCGGGCTGAAGCCGGCTGCGACGTGGTGTGCGCGAGCCGCTTCATGCCAGGCGGCAACATGATCGGCTGCCCGTGGTTGAAGGCGGTGCTGGTGCGGACGGCCGCCTTTACCCTCTTCCATCTCGCCAAGCTGCCCACGCGTGATGCCAGCAACGGCTTCCGTCTTTTCTCTCGCCGCGTTCTTAAGAGTATCGCCGTCGAGTCCAGTCAAGGGTTCTGCTATAGCTTGGAACTGCTGGTGAAGACCCACCGCCTCGGCTGGCAAATCGGTGAGGTTCCGGCCAGGTGGCTCCAGCGCACGCACGGAACGAGCAGGTTTCGCGTTGTTCGGTGGGTGCCGGCCTATTTGCGCTGGTACTTTTACGCATTTGCCACGACTTGGCTGCGGCGCTCGGCAGTGCTCGGCGGTCCCTCCCCGCTCGAGGTCGGATAGGAGGACCCGATGTCCGGCTGGCTTATCCTCATGATGGCGATTCTGCTCAACGTTCTTGGGAACTTTTTCATCAAACGGCTCGGCATCCACACGAAAATCGATGACGTGTTTGGTTGTCTAAGGCCATCCTTCATCGCTGGGGTGGCGTTGTTCGGCATCTGGCTGCTGCTTTATGCGCGAGCGCTTAAAGATATGCCCATCACGCTGGCCTATCCAATCATGGTCGGTGTCACGCTAACATTTCTCAGCATGCTCGCGATCTTTTCGCTCGGAAAGCGCTTTGCGGCGCGCGATGCGCTCGGCGCCGCTTTCATTGTTGCCGGCATAGCTTTGCTCTCGCACGCGGTATAGGGAACGTGGTCGTGGCGGACGAATGGCCGATGATTCGATCTCGTCGCATCACGCAGGTGTCGCCATGGGTGGCACTGATCGAGCGAGACATTCAATTTGCGCCTGGTGCCGCGCTGGAGAAATATCATGCCGTCCTCCAATCAGACTACGTCGCTATCGTCGCGGTCGCTCCGGATGGGCGGCTCCCACTTGTGCGTCAGTTCCGACCAGCCGTTGAGCGATTCACTTGGGAATTGCCGGCAGGGCTTGTCGAGGACGGCGAGGACCCGAGCGCCGTCTGTCGGCGGGAGTCTGCTCGAAGAGACTGGGTTCCCGGCGCGGTCGATCACCCTGCTCGGGACGACCTTGCCGTGCACCGGCCGGTTGAGCAACAAAATCCACTCCTTCTTTGTCGAGACGGAAGAGCAGGCAGCCGATTTCGTCCCGGAGCGGGGCCTGACGGCAAGGCTCGTAACATCGGTCGAGCTCCGGCGGATGATCATCGAGGGCGAATTCACATCGCAACTACACCTTGGAGCACTACTGCTGGCCCAGCTTCATTCGTGTCTCAGCCTCGATTCGGGGTCTCCAACCGGAGAGGGTAGTGGCATACAGCGCTAATCGTCAGACGCAAAAGTCAGCTACAAAGTTCATCGCCAAGGCAGCTGTTGCAATCCCCGCTGTGGTGCTTTTCTTATGCTCTGTCGCCGGCATGGCCATTGCCTTCCGCCCGTCTCTCAACGACGAAATATTGGCTAATGGGCCCGATCTGCTCTTTTTCTACGCCAGCTTCAATGCCTCGCAGCATTTTGGTTCTCTGTTCGATCTGCAGACATTCGCGTTCGGACAAGCGTTTGGGTCCTTTCAGCATCCTACGCTTCTGCATCCGTTTTATTGGATATTTGACCTATCGAAGTCTATCGTGCTTTCCTATTACTTCACCGTGATAGCTTTGTGGGTAGGCACGCTCGCCTACTGTCGGGCGCTCGGCTTGAGTATATTTTGTGGCATTCTTTGTGGCACCGCTGCGTGCACGGGTTTCTTTAACGTTCATTACCTTGTTGATGTCTTCGGCGGGGTCGGAGTCCAATTCGTTGCCCAGATCGCGATTGCCTATCTCGGCATGGCGGCCATAACTGCGTTTGCCGCGCGATCTATGTTCGGAACCATGTTGGGATTTGTTGTGCTCGGCTGGTCCGTGCTCATGGATTGGCTGTATGCCGGCTTCTTCTTGCCGTTCGTCGTTATCGGTTTGATGGTTTGCGCTTACTATGTCACTGGCGGAAGGCGAGCATTGTTGGTCGGGAGCGCTCTGTTTGGCTTCCTGGTCCTGTATCTCGGCGGCGTCTACCATGCGTATGACGAATTCTCGCTGATGTCGACGAGACTCTGGGGCCCAAGCATTTATGACAATATGCAACCTTGGTTGCTGGTCCTCGGTGGCTTACCGGCGATGCCGTTTTCTCAGCAATTCGGGCCAGTGGCTGCAGTCGGAATCCTCTTGCGCATCATCATCTGGCGTCCCCGCTTGTCGGCGCTGGCCCTGCTTACAGCGCTCTTCCTTGCGGTCCTGGCGTACTTCGAATTAGATGCCGGCGGCCCCCACGTGTACTGGACGTTGCCACGGTTGAACTATTTTGAGCGACCCTTCATCCCGCTCTACGTCATCTTCCTGGTCTCGACGGCGGGTGATCTGCTGCACCAATGCCTCAGGGTATTACGGTCGCGGCTTTTCGATCGGTCGCTTGGAGCCGTGCGAAACGGCTGGATACAGTCTGTAAAAATGCCGAGCCTCAGTTGGCCCAGCAATCTTCCGGCAGTTGGAGCGATCGTTCTGGCCATTCCGGTAGCCTTGGTTCTAGTGATCGGCCCGCCTGACTCGGCGAAATGGCGCAATCAGGTTACGAGGCTGCCAAGGTACTGGGCAATTTCGGAAGCCTTCGTCAAGCAGCTCCAACTTCATGTGGAGAACAGCAACGATTTTTCTCCTTATTTCTTCGACGCCACCCCGGGTTCCAAAGTGGTTAACTGTCTGCAGCTAGAGAAGCTTCCTCTCGTTGCGTTCAGCAGATATTGCGGCGATATGATGAATGTCTTTTCGGCGCGAGAGTACGCGGCGTTTCACAATCTGCTCGACTTGCAAAATTACGCCATGTTGGGCCAGGCGTGGTTGTTAATTCAACCGCGTGTCGGTGAGCAGCTTTATTCTTCATTTGAACCCCTCAAGTCCTTCGGCATTCGCTATGTTGCCGTTGACGGGAGGATTCAAGGCGGAAAACACCTGCTGCTTGGTGAGAAGGGTGACAAGGAAGTGTCGCTGGTCGACCTCGGTCCTATCGGGCCGTCCGACCTCTCGGTAAACTCCGTCAAGTACGATGCAAGATACGATGTTCAAGAGGTGATTGCCGCTAGGCGCGCCGGGACGGCCATCGTACATGACCCTGCTATTGCAAGTCTTGGGGCATTGATGCCGGTCGCGGGCGCAAGCTTTCGGTATGGACCCGACCAATTCTCGATATCGGCGGAGTCATCAGGTAATAGCGCCCTCCTGCTCCCTTTCCAATTCTCAAGCTGCCTCTCTGTGATCGGCGGCGATGGCGCCGCGCGCTTGATTCGTGTCAACGGAGCTCAGGCTGCGCTTCGTTTCAACACGCATGTGAAGGTCGATATTGTGAATGACTTCAGATTTTTTGGGGATACCCGGTGCCGATACCTGGACTTTACCGATGCAATGAAACTTGGCCTATGGCCGAGGCAGACCTATGAACAGATCACCGAAGGTCGCCGGGTTCCGATACTGATGCGGCTGATGCTTAAGCACGGAATTCGGCAGCGCGACGCATTGCTTGCCGTCGTCCGCACGCATTGAGAACGCCGCGGCAGGACAAACAGGCGGCGCCAGCACGTCACTGTCATAGAGACTTACCCTGGACGGGCGTCTCTATTGCAGATACAACGCCGTTGACCAACGCCGTCCTCGCTGTGGTTTTCGATGGTGCTGCCCAAACTGGACACTTATTGGATCACCTGTCGCTGCGCACATTCGATTGGCGAAGCGGTCCTGAGTTCCATTGCGTATTGCGCCGACTGACAAAGTTCGCTTCACGATGAGCGCGAAGGTGTGGCCAATGCCCCATAGATCGCCAGCGTTTGTGCATCCATCGTGGGCACAAGCTGTTCGACCCTCGTCGACTCTGCGATTTGATGGCGACTGTACCAGTCGGTATTGTCGCGGCTGGACATCAGCGTTGAGACATGCTTGGCTCTTCCCCAGCCGTAGACGAAAGAAGGGGGCTCCGGCCGGCCCGGTTCCCCACCATTGTTGCGCCAGGCGGCCAAGTGCGCTTGGTCGAAGTCCGCACGGGCGGAGGGGATGAACCCCTGTACCCGCCTGTGTAGATCTCGGCGCACCGCAGCCGAGGCCCAGAATCGGGCACCGGCTGACTCCAGTTTTGGGCCGCCACCATGAAGCGACCAAACCATTCGCGGATGCGACCATTGCGCACGCTGCAGCGCCTCGGCATGCGCTGAGAGGTGCCAAGGCAGGTATATATCGTCATCATCCCAGATGACGAATGCATCGGCCCAGCCCGCGTCGACCGCTTCGAGTACCGCATATTTCGCAACTAATGTGGGCATGCGTACCGGGGTCGAGCGCAAAGACCAACCGTCGCCGTCCTGGGGCGTAATTTGTCCCGCGTCGTCCAGGATCAGCAACCGGCGCGATGCGGCGGGATAGTCCTGCGCCAGGTAACACGCAATCGCATTTTGGACGAGCGTGGGGCGACCGTATGTCGGCATGAGACAGCACAAATTCATGGAGAAATTATGCACAACATTAGACTTGAGCGGAAGCGCCTAACTTGGTACTATCTTCGTTCTGTGGTGTCAGGACGGCGGCGTATCGGACGCCGAACGGGGGTACGACCATGACAGTCGATCGTAGGCGAATTCTGCAGATTGCGCTGGGCGGTGGATCACTCGGCTCGCTGGCTGTGCCAGAGCGCTGGATCAAGCCGGTTGTTAAGTGGGTGATCGTACCGGCACATGCCGCATCCTCACCAGCCACGACGACCACGGCAGCGCCCGCGACGACGGCTTCTCCCGGTACCACTGGGGCCGCGACCACTACCAGCTCTGGCGCAACCACCACGACCACTACCACTACCACCTCGACCACTACCAGCACGACCACTACGCCGGCGCCAACGACTTCTGTAGGCCCCTAATTGGACGAATCAGGCGTATCTTGCGCGCCGAGGCCGGCTGCGTAATGCAATCGCCAGTGTTGAGCGGAGCGGCGAATGCGGATGAAGAATGCGCTGATGCCTATGATATCGTTCGCTCGCTGCTGACCGACCGCGGACCGAACGATTGCGGCGCTGTCAGCGAAGCAACCGAACAAGCTTTACTGCAAAGTCATAAAATCAAGGGCGCCCGGATCTCCAGTGCATTGGCTGACGAGGCCGAGCATCATGGTGTTGCCCCTTTGATCGAGCCGATGATTACGGCTCTTTCCAAAAAAATGCCGGACGCGGTGCCAGACGAGACCCGGCGGGCCTTTGTCGCTCTGACGAGCCGCCATCGGCGCGCTGCCATCGTCCGCGAAAAATGCGTCGATCAACTGCTGGCCGCGTTCGGCATCGCCGGCATTTCGATCATTCTTCTTAAAGGTACGGCCTTGGCGCACCGCCTATATCCGAGCGTAGAACTGCGCCCGATGGTCGATATTGACGTGCTCATCGATCCAACCGACGTGGAGCGCGCGGTCGCGATCGCCCGCGGTCTGGGATACTCGTTCGCGCGCCGGCACGTATCTCGTTTCGCCGGTCGCATGCATCATCTTCCGCCGGCCACCACTGAGCAGTCCGGCTTTCGGATTACCCTCGAAATTCACGTGGATGCGATGTCGCCCGACCGCACCGGCAGCCTGACCTTCGCTACGCTTGCGGCAAAACCTCTGCAGTTCAAGCGCGGCGATGGACCAATGGGTGTCGCCCTCGGACACACCGACATGCTGTGCCACCTTGGCCGTCATGCATTTGAGCCGGCCCGCCGCATCCGCTTAAAGCACCTCTACGATCTGTGGCGCTACCAGGTGATCTTTCGCGACGAGATTGATTGGCGGGAGCTAGCGCTTCGTTTTCCCGATGTGATCGTGATTCTGCGCCTGGTGTCTTTTGTGTTTGCAGCTTCGCACTCGACGGATAATCCTCACAACGCCGCAGCCGAGCCAGTTCCTGCTGGATTGGGACTCGGAATGGTGCCGCTTTCAGAGATCGCCAGTGCCGAGATGGGCCTGCTCGCCAAGCTCGCCGCCTTGTTCAATCCCCCGGCTTGGTGGATGCATGGATTTTATGGGGTCCCACCGGAGAAGTCGTTGCTAATCTGTCGGACCGTCCGCCACCCGATGACGCTCGGGCGATGGTTGACGAGACGGTTTGTGGCGGGCATAGGACCTTCCGCGCCCGCTCCCGCCTGCGTCGCCGGTTGGCGAGCGGATCGCATTGAGACGCTGAAGTGATGCCAGACTTGTCGAACGCAATGATCGATCACGTCCCCGCACGAACCGCTGGCGTCGAGGTGGAGGTCGTCGAGGGGGAAGTTCTCCTCTATCACCCCCAACAGACACGCGCGGTCTATTTGAATCCGACTGCGGCCGTGGTCTGGAGCTTATGCGACGGCGGTCGATCGGTGCGGGATATTATCCGAGTCATCGGCGAAACCTATCCAGACGCCGACACCGTGGCCGATGATGTCTTGGCCACGATGAAGCAGCTTCAGGAGAGCGGCGTCCTTGTTGTCGGCTGAGACGCGATGGAAATCAGTCCGCCTGGGTTCGAGTCGAGTCGCGGTGACCTATCCTCCGGCGCTCGATCGGTGGTTCGAGGGGCTGGTTGGGCCCGCTGATGAGGAAGTTGCGCCCCATAAATGGGCATGCCTGTCAGCTCAAAAGACACCCGGCAGCTTCGATCTCGTCACCAGCGTCGACCCTCCGGCAACCGAGCTGGACCTCGGCGCGGCCGTGGCGACATTTTTGGAGCGCGTGAGCTTTCTTTTGGTTGACGATCTGCGCGATGCCATGGCGCTTCACGCGGCGGCTCTCCGTGAAAAAGATCGCTTTGTGCTGCTGCCCGGGCACACCGGTTTTGGCAAGACGCGACTGGCTCTGTGGTTTCGCGGCCAAGGTTTCGACTTGGGCACCGACGAGATCGTGACCGCATCACCCGGACCGGGCGACAGTGGAAATCTCGTGATCAGTGCCGTCCTGGCGCGGCCGGTGATCCTGAAGTCCATGGTCGACGTTGATGCACTATTGCGGCCGGGAGAAACGCCCTTCGCGCAACAGGATTCAGCCTACGGCCTGCTCCTTAAACTCGAGAACAGCACGCCTTGGACACAAACGGCGATGGAGCGGGGAATCATTGTGTTTCCGCACTTCAGTCCCGGTGTGCCGCTCAAGATTACGGCGCTGACGCCGGCCGAGGCCGGTCTTCGCCTGATCGCGAATTGTCTCAATGTACGAAACCTCCCCCGTGGCGGTCTACCCTTCGCAAGCCTCCTGGCCCGCCGTGCCCAAGCGATTTCCATCGAATACGGCGAAACGCGCCAGTTGGACGGCACACTCGATGTCCTCACGCGCCAGGTTTTGGCGACGCCGATTGCTCCAGATGACCTTATATCCCTGTGCGAAGCCTTCACCGCCAGGGCGGCCTTGCGAACGGCTTCAGCGCCGACGAGCAGCGCATCGGCGCGCCCGCCCGCGGACACGCCGCGCCGCGCCATACCCGCGGCGACAGTTGAACGCTTCGCGCGCCGTCTTACCGTCGGCATGGCCACGTACGACGACTACGACGGGGTCTATTTCACGATTCAATCGATACGAATCAACAATCCTGAACTCGAGTCCGCCTTGGAATTCGTGGTCATCGACAACAATCCGGGCGGCCCTGGTTCTGATGCGCTAAGCCAACTCGGCAAGTCGGTCGATGGTTATCGCTATGTTCCGCGCAACGAATGGAGTGGAACGGCCATCAGGAACGCAGTCTTCGAGGAAGCGAGCAGTCCATCCGTGCTTTGCGTCGATTCACATGTGCTGATTGTTCCCGGAGCGCTATCGAAGCTGATCTCTTTTTTAGAATGCGATCCAGATAGCCGCGATTTGATACAAGGACCCCTGATCTACGACGACCTGCGCGCCAGGTCGACGCATATGGAGCCGCGATGGCGCGCCGGCATGTTCGGGACCTGGGCGAACGACCCGCGCGGCGACGATCCGGCAGCGCCCGGCTTCGACATCTCCATGCAGGGCCTGGGCCTCTTCGCATGTCGCCGCGCAGCGTGGCCCGGATTCAATCCGAAGTTCCGCGGCTTCGGTGGCGAGGAGGGGTACATCCACGAGAAAATTCGGCAGCGCGGAGGCCGAACGCTGTGCCTACCTTTTCTACGATGGATCCATCGCTTCGGTCGTCCCCTCGGTGCGCCGTATGTGAATCGATGGGAGGACCGCATGCGCAATTATCTCATCGGGTTCACCGAGCTGGGATTAGATACGACGGAAATGGAGACTCATTTCGCCGAGCTTCTGGGCGCCGAAACATCCGCCAAACTCTTCGCCGAGATTAAGCTGGAGCTGGGCATTCGTTGACCGGCGACGAGCGATAAGTTCCCGACTGCAATTCCTGGCGCGGTTCGTGCCGACGATCGAGGAATTTCCCAGGAGCCGCAAGTTCACGATCGGCGATCGCCTCGAAACGATTGCGCTTGATTGCTGGAAACGCCGGCGATGACGGTCGACAGCACTCGTTGCGGTGCATCACTCTACTGTGTCAACCGCGTTTGTCGGGCCGCTTGAGCGCAGGAACGAGGAAAGCGCCTGGTTGGAGCCGAGAGCCAGCAGCCTTTGTTGTTAAATCGCCGAGTGGCCCTCTCCGGCAAGGGGCGAGGGCGCAACGAGCAGCGCCCCGGCAGCCGGGTGCGTTCGATCGGGGCGGCGGCGTCAACTCGACTTCGCCGGCGCCGCTTCCGGGATGAATTTCAGCGCCACGCCGTCGATGCAGTAGCGCAGCCCGGTGGGCTTGGGACCGTCGTCGAAGACGTGGCCGAGATGGCCGCCGCAGCGATGGCAGGAGACCTCGGTGCGGATCATGCCGAAGGAGCGATCCGATTTCGCGTCCACCGCGCCCGCCAGCGGCGTCCAGAAACTCGGCCAGCCGGTGCCGCTGTCAAATTTCGTTTTCGACGAGAACAGCGGCAGGTCGCAGCCGACGCAGGCAAAGGTGCCGGCGCGATGTTCGTTTAGCAGCGCGGAGGTGAACGGGCGCTCGGTGCCCTGCTCGCGCAGAATATAATATTGGTCGGAAGTCAGCAGCTTGCGCCACTCGGCGTTGGTGTGGGTCACTTCGTAAGGATGGGGAGGGGTGTCGGCCGGGAGCGTTTGCGCCCGCGCCAGCCGATCGATGGCCAAGGCCGCGAGCGCGGCGGCGCCGGCGTAGAACGTAGCTCTGCGTGTCAGCATTTTTTCATCCCCTTCGGTCGCACCGTGGGCGCGAATTCCATCGGGGCATCCTAACTCAAGTCCAGGCGGGCGGTTATGGGGATTTGCGGTCTGTTGCATCATTTGATTGCGGAAGGCCGCGATTTCACACAGAGTTGATGATTGCCGCAGCCAGGCCCGCCGCGCCGTTTCGACGCCCGGCCGCGCCCGGCCTCGCCCCGTGTCGCTGGGGCGCAAAGGCGAGGCTTTTCTCGGACTTGGGAGAGCGTGATTTGACCGAACTCGATCTCAAGGTGCTGTGCACGACCGCGATGAAGACGGTGTTCGACGAATTGACGCCGCAGCTTGAACACGCGACCGGCAAGCGACTTAACGCAAGCTTCGGGCCGTCCGCGCGGATCGAGAAGCGGCTCGCCGATGGCGAAGCGGCCGACGTGGCCGTGCTCACCAGCGCGGCAGCGCAAGACATGCTCGCGCGCGGCAAGGTGTCGCCCGGCAGCCTCGTCGACATCGCGCGTTCGTCGCTCGGCGTGGCGGTGCAGAAGGGGGCGCCGAAGCCGGACATTTCGTCGGCCGAATCGTTCAAGCGCGCTCTGCTCGCGGCCAAGGCCGTCGCCGTCAGCAAGCCGATCGGGGCGGGATTGAGCGGCGCGCACATGGCCAAGGTGTTTCAGGATCTCGGCATCGCCGATGCGATCGCCGCCAAGGTCAAGTATGGCACCGGTGGCGTCACCGGATTGGTCGGGCTTATCATCGAGCGCGGCGAAGCCGACATCGGCGTGCAGCAGATTGCCGAACTCAAAGCGGTGCCCGGCATCGACTATGTCGGCCCGCTGCCGCGCGAATTGCAGAGCGTCACGCCGTTTACCGCGACAATCCTGGCGAACGCGGCCAATGCCGAGGCCGGCCGCAAGCTGATCGCTTTCCTCACCACGCCGGAAGCAAAACGCGTCATCGCCGCCAAGGGTTTGGAGCCGGCGTGAAATTGCGGCGCTGTCCTATGTCCTCGACCGCCTGTCCTCCGCGCAAAAGAAAACCGGGCCATCGCGGCCCGGTCCAGTTCGCCGACGTGGGGGCGCCGACGATTCACCTTCCAGAGGGGAACGGCTGCCGGCATTGTGGTTGCCGATCTGGGAGCATAAGGCAACCGAATCGCCTCGCAGCACGACTCTAGTATGCGAGCGCAACGGCCGAGCGCAACGCGAAGCTTCACATGCCAGCCATGCGAAGCCCGCAAGGTCTAGAAGTTCCAGCGCTGCGCATTGGCGACGAGAAAGTCGCGGAAGGCCTGGACACGGGCCACGGTCTTGAGTTCTTCGGGATAGACGAAGAAGGCGTCGAGCGCGATCGCATCCTGCTCGCCGAACAGCTGCACCAGCCCGCCATTCTCCTCGACCAGATAATCGGGCAGCATCGCAATACCGAGGCCGCGCTGACAGGCGCGCAGGATGCCAAGAATATTGTTGATGACGAGGTGCGGGACGCGCGGCCCCTTGCCGTCGCGCGCCACCTCAATCAACCAGCGCGAGCGTTGCAGGTAGGATGGTACGTTGCCGCCGAGCACAAGCACGCGGTGATTGTCGAGATCGTCGAAGGTGCGCGGCGTGCCGAAGCGTTTCAGATATTCAGGCGAGGCGTAGACGTGAAAGTGCACGGAAAACAGCTTGCGCTGAATGAGATCGGGCTGGGTCGGCTGCCGCAGCCGGATCGCGACATCGGCCTCGCGCATGGCAAGGTCAAGCTCCTCGTCAGTGGTGAGGAGGGTGATGCGAATATCGGGATAGAGATCGAGAAACTCACCGAGCCGCGGGGTGAGCCAGTGCACGCCGATGCCCGGCGTCGTGGTCACGCGCAGATCGCCGTTCGGCCGCTCGCGGCTGTCGGTCAGCTTGGCGCGCGCCGCTTCGAGCTTCATGAACACGTCGTGCGCGGTGCGATAGAGCAGCTCGCCCTGCTCGGTGGAGAATCAGGCCGCGCGCGTGCCGATGAAACAGCGAGACCGTGAGCTCCTGTTCGAGCGCGCTCACCTGGCGCGACACCGCCGATTGCGACAGCCCGAGCTGTTCGCCGGCATGGGTGAAGCTGCCAGCCTCGGCGGCAGCGTGAAAAACTTTGAGCTTATCCCAGTCCATTCTTGGTAGCCTTTAATCCCCGCTTGCGGGGGAGGGTAGGGAGGGGGCAACGGCCATCAGGCCCGCGGCAGCGGCGAACACTTGCCCCCTCCGGCTTGCTTCGCTCGCCACCTCCCCCGCAAGCGGGGGAGGAAAGGCATTTACTCCGCCGCCACGCGCGGCTCGGCCTCACCGTGAGCCGCAAGGAATTTTTCGGCTTCGAGCGCCGCCATGCAGCCGAGACCCGCGGCAGTGACGGCCTGACGATAGATGTCGTCGGTGACATCGCCGGCGGCGAACAATCCGGGCACCAACGTCGCGGTGGAATGGGGCGCCGTCTTGATGTAGCCGGAATGCTTCATCTCGACTTGGCCGGCGACCAGTTCCGAGGCCGGCACGTGACCGATGGCGATGAAAATGCCGTCGACCGGCCGCAGCGTAAGCTCTCCGGTCTTGACGTTGCGGAGCACCGCAGCCTTGACCTTAGGCGGGTTTGCATCGCCGACCACGTCGGCCAGCACCGTATTCCACAGCACCGAGATTTTGGCATTCCGGAACAGCCGCTCCTGCAAAATGCGTTCGGCGCGGAAACTGTCGCGGCGGTGCGCCACCGCGACGTTGGTAGCGAAATTGGTCAGGAACAAAGCCTCCTCGACTGCAGTATTGCCGCCGCCAACGACCAGGACTTCCTTGTTGCGGTAAAAGAACCCGTCGCAGGTTGCGCACGCTGAGACGCCGTAACCGCGGAATTTCTGCTCGGACGGCAAATCAAGCCAGCGCGCTTGCGCCCCGGTCGCCAGGATCAGCGTCTCGGTCACGTAGATATCGCCGGAATCGCATTCGATCCGGAACGGCCGCCGCGACAGCTCGACCCTGCTGACATGGTCCGAGATCATTTTGACGCCGACATGGGCGGCCTGTTTCTCCATCTGCTCCATGAGCCAGGGACCCTGGATGACATCGGCAAAACCGGGATAGTTCTCAACGTCGGTGGTGACGGTGAGCTGCCCGCCGGGCTGCACCCCCTGGATCAGGATCGGATCGAGCATGGCGCGGGCGGCATAGATCGCCGCCGTGTAGCCGGCGGGTCCCGAGCCAACGATCACGACTTTGGCGTGGGTGGTTTTGCTCACCTGCTCATCTCGTTCAATACGGCAGCCGCGGCAGCGTCGTGGACCTGGCCTGCCTAGGCCCCATCAAACGGGCCGTTTCGATCTCGTTCAGCCTGGCATGGGCCGACCCGCCCCCGAGACGCGCGACCACCCCCCTCGTTGGAGAATTTAGGGATTCTAATGAGCTATGCAAGGGACGCAATGGTCACAAAATCAAGCGTCAGAAGTCGCCGTAAGCCCCCGGAAGGGATAAGCCTCACCACGCGCCAATGATCCAAGATTGGAAGTGGCGTTCCGAGCGAGGGACCCGCGGCGGACGAACTTGAACAACAACAGGCACTCGCAAGTTGTGTGCCGAAAGCGCACACGAACTCAGAGGTGCTATAGACACTCGTACGAGGCGCGGCTGCCATGGATCCGAATTGGCAAAACGTCACCGACCCCATTTTTTATTGGGCGGCAAAGCGGCCGGAGGCGCCGGCTTTCATTCAAGGTCCAGAGACGCTCACTTACGGCGAATTGGCCTCGCTGGTCGGCAAGGCCGCGGTCCATCTCGACAGCATCGGGATTCGCGCCGGCGACCGTATAGCGATCAACCTCACCAATTCGATCGACCATTTCATTCTCACGCTGGGGCTGTTGCGTCTTGGCGCCACCACGATGGAACTTGCCTACAACGCTCAGAATCCGCCTCACCCCGCTCTGCCGGCAAGATTTGCCGTGCGCACCGTCTTCATCGAGCCAGTCGCCGCCCCGATCGCGGGCGTCACCTCGATTAAGATCGATGCCGGCTGGCGCGCAATGATTGCGCGGGGTCACGGCGATTTCCGCTGCGGCGACAATGGCCATGGCATCTTCACCATCACCCTAAGCTCCGGTACGGAGGGCGAGCGGAAAGGCAGCCTGACGACGCATCGGCAACATTTTCAGCGCATGGCCGCTTCTATCGAGTTGTTTGCCGGAAGCGGCGTGTTCTCCAGCGAGCGGCCGGCAAACTTTCTGCTCGCGGTCAGCATCGGCTTCTCGGTATTTTTCCAGCGCATGATCAGCTATCTGTTCATTGGCGGCCCGGTGACGATCCTGCCGGAGTTTCTCCACACCATCGATCTGGTCAAGGCAATCGGCGCCTGGGATGACGCATTCTGCTATGTCACTTCGGCAATGTGCCGCTTCCTGATTTCCTGCGCGCCGCAGCAAGGCGTGCTGTTTCCGCGTCTGCGCGCATTGGCGGCGACCGGCGGCCTCCTTTACCCGCAGGAGAAGCTCGCGATGCTCGCGCGCGTCACGCCAAACTTCTACGACGCCTACGGCGCCGCCGGCATCGGCACGGTTGCGGTGCTGTCGCCGGCGCAAATGCGCGAGCGTCCGGCAAGCATCGGCCGGCCGCCGACTTTCGTCGAAGTGCAGGTGGTGGACGAGACGGGCCGATCGCTGCCGCCGGGGGTCGTCGGGCAATTGCGGTGCCGCGGCACGGAGGGCAAAGGGTTCGGCGGCGACGCCGATCCCTCAAGTGACGAACGCTTCCAGGACGGCTGGTTCTATCCGGGCGATTCCGCCCATCTCGACGAAGCCGGATACATTTTCCTGCGCGGTCGCTCCGCCGATGTGATCAACCGGAACGGAGTGGATTTATTCGCAAGCGAGATCGAAGTCGTGATCGCACAGCACCCCAGCGTGGCCGAGGTAGCGGTCGTCGGTGTGCCGCGCCCGCTGCCGGGCGACGAAATGGTGGCGCTGGTCGTGCCGCGCGGCCAGGCCCAGCATGAAGCGCTGGCAGAACACTGCCGGAACCGCCTACCGGCGGAGCGTCGCCCGGACACCGTTTACTATGCCAACGTGCTGCCGAAGACTGCCGCAGGCAAGCTCGACCGTGTCCAAGTCAAGGCAATGGTCATGCAAGAAATCCAGCGTCGCATCGGCGCGCACCTATCCGCCCCGCGGACATAGAGCGTTGCGCAACGCCGAGCGCCGCGCGCGGCGGTATTGCCATTATGTCAATGTCAAAGCCTTCAAAACCAATGGAACGATTCCATGAACGGGATCAGTTGCGTGCCGCCGCTCGATTGCTTCACCTTCGGCTCGCAATGACCGCCCTTACCCGTCATTGCGAGGCGCGCAGCGCCGCAGCAATCCAGCCCTTTGCGGGCTGCACGATATGATTCGAATTTCGAAAACGCTGAATTAGTGATATTTTTGCAACGGTCGCTGGGAATGCGCCGAAAACACCCGGAATTGCGGTGAGAACCGATTAGCTTACGTTGCGTCATTGCGACGCGTCCTGATACATTCATAGGGGTGGGAAGCGGGTATCTGCAGGCTGATTGGCAGCCAGTGGCGGGGTTTTTCCCATGCGAGCGTCAATCCGTGTCAGCCGACCGAATGTGCGCCTGTTGCTGGCGTCGAGTTCGGTGGCGGCCTTGCTGGTCGGCGGAGGTGCGCCGTCGGCGTTTGCGACGCCAAATTGCAACATCATTCAAAACGGGGGAACGGTAGCTGCCGTAACCAACAGCTCGCCCACCGGCAACTGCATCTACGTCGAAAACGGCGCTAATGTTACCGGCAACGTCACCAACACCGGCACCGGCATCCTTACGCCGACCGGCACCGCTTATCCGTCCGCGAACGGCATTACCATCGACAACAGCACGATCGGCGGCGCGATCGTCAACCAGGGCGTCATCACCAGCACTGTCGAGGCAACGACCGTCAACGGAATCGTTGTTACAAATGGTGCGACTGTTGCCGGCGGCATCACCAACAGCGGCACGATTGCCTTGGCGGCCGAACTTGCTGACCGCTCCGAGGGCATCAGCGTCAGCAACGTCGCAGCCTTCACCGGCGACATCAGCAACACCAACCTGATCAGCATTGCTGGCAACGTCGTTTCCGCAATTGGCATCAACGTGAGCGATGTCACGACCTTCACCGGCCGCATCACCAACAGCGGCACAATTACCGTAGCGAATGAATACCCTGACTACTCCATTGGCATTAACGTCGAGAATGTCATGGCCTTCACCGGCGGCATCGCGAACAGCAAGACGATCAACGCCACTACGGAAAATGGCTGCGCCTATGGCATCGACGTGTCCTATGTCAACACTTTCATGGGCGGCGTCAGCAATGGCGGCACGATTACCGCGACTGCCACGGGAGACGGTAGCGCCACCGGCATCAACGTCAGCAATGTCACGATGTTCACGGGAGGCATCACCAACAGCGGGACGATTAGCGCAGCGGCTCAATGCTGCGCCAGTGCAATTGGCATCAACGTCAGTGGAGTTGCGTCTTTCAACAATGGTATCAGCAACGGAGGTACGATTGTCGCGAGTGTCTCCGAATTCAGCGGCACCGCCATCGGCATCAACGTCAGCAACGTGACGACTTTCAGCGGCGGCATCACCAACAGCGGGAAAATTACCGCAGCGGTTGAATGCTGCGGCAAGGCAATTGGCATCAACGTCAGCAGCGTATCGACTTTCAGCGGCGGCATCACCAACAGCGGCACGATCAGCGCAAGCGGCGGTATTTCGGCGGCACCAATCGGGATTAACGTCGATGACGTTACAACATTCATAGGGAGCATTACCAACAACCGCCAGATTTCCGTCACTGTCACAAGCGGTGGCAGCGCCACCGGCATCAACGTCGCCAATGTCCAGAACTTTATGGGCGGTATCACCAACGGCGGAACAATCGCCGCCATCGGCGCCAGTGGCGAAGTGCTTTCATTCGGCATCAAGGTCAACAATGTCACGGTCTTCACCGGAGACATCAATAATAGCGGTACAATAATCGTGAATGTGCCAGGAGGCGGCATCGCCACCGGCATCCAGGTCTCCGGCGTTTCGACGTTCACAGGCGGCATCACGAATACAGGCACGATTACCGGCTCATGCGCGCCTTATACATGCAGCATATACGGGATCGTTGTTACGGACTCGGCTCCGGTCAGGGTATTCGATTCCGGCGTGATCGACGGCACCGGCGGCACGGCGGTCGATCTCTCGGGCAATGCCCCGGGCAATACCTTCACGCTTGGCCCCGGCTACAGCATCGTCGGCAAGGTCCTCGGCACCGGCAGCGACACGTTCCAGCTCGGCGGCACCGGCACCGGTACATTCGATCTGTCCACGATCGGCACCACGCAGCAGTATGAGGGTTTCACCGCCTTCAACGTGATAAGCGGCACCTGGATCACCTCCAACACGTTTGGCCAGTCCCAGGCCTGGAACGTCAATGGCGGTACGCTCGCCGGCACCGGCGTCTTCCAGTCGGTCAACATCAATAACGGCGGCACGCTCGAACCCGGCACGCCAAGCGTCGCCGGCGGCAAGCTGACTATAAACGGCAATCTGGTGTTCGCGAACGGCGCGAACTACGTCGTCAACATCGCGCCCGGCGCATCGAGCATTACCGTCGTCAGCGGCAAGGCGACGCTCGCCGGCATAATGACCATCAACGCCACCGGCGGCACCTACGTCGTCGGCACCGTATACGATGTGCTCAGCGCAGGCGGCGGGCTCAACGGCACCTTCTCGACCGTCAACGTCACCGGAAGTTTCGGCGCGCTCAAGCCGGTCGTCACCTACGACGACGTGTACGTCACGCTGGAGCCGGCGGGCCTGACGCTGCCGCCGGGAGCAACTATTAATGAGACCGACGCCGGCACTGCGATCAGCAATGCCAATAACGGCAGCCTGCCGAAAGGGTTCCAGAACTTGTTCGATCTCTCGCCGACGCAGCTCAGCGGCGCGCTGACCCAGCTCGACGGCGAAGCCGCGACCGATGCCGAGCGCGGCGCTTTCCTGATGATGGATCAGTTCCTGGAGCTGATGCTCGATCCGTTTGTCGATGGCCGCAGCGGTGCCGGCTGGCCGATCAGCGGCGGCATGGCGACGGCGAGCAACTTTGCGCCGGATGAACGCGCAAGCCTGCCGCCCGACGTTGCACTGGCCTATGCCTCCGTGCTCAAGGCACCTCCGCGGCCGACTTTCGATCAGCGCTGGACGACGTGGGCCGCCGGCTTCGGCGCCAGCAATACCAGCAACGGCGATCCGGTGGTCGTCGGTTCGACCAACGTCACCGCCAGCGATTATGGCTACGCCGCCGGCATGGATTACCATTTCTCGCCGGACAGCGTCGCCGGCTTCGCGTTCGCCGGCGGTGGCACCAATTGGGGTTTGGAGCAGGGGCTCGGCGGCGGGCGCAGCGATGATTTCCAGGCCGGCGTTTACGGGGTGACGCGGTCCGGTCCCTTGTATGTCGCCGGCGCGCTGGCCTTCGCCAACCATTGGTTGTCGACCAGTCGTTTCGCCTTGGGCGACGACCTCACGGCAAACTTCACGGCGCAGAGCTATGGCGCGCGCGTCGAGGGCGGCTATCGCTACGCGACCACGCTCAACAACGTGCCGTTCGGCGTCACGCCCTATGCGGCGTTGCGGGTGCAGACTTTCGACGCTCCGAGTTACAGTGAGACCGATGTCAGCGGCGGCGGGTTTGCGCTGTCCTACGCCGCGATGAATACGACTGACACGCGCAGCGAATTGGGCGCACGGTTCGATTCGCCGACCATGCTGGGCTCCATGCCGCTCATGCTGCGCGGCCGCCTCGCCTGGGCGCATGACTGGGTGAGCAACCCGTCGCTGACCGCGGCTTTTGAGGCGCTGCCCGGTTCGAGTTTCATCGTCTACGGGGCGCCTTTCGCCAAAGATTCCGCGCTCACAACGTTCGGCGCCGTGCTGCACATCAATGCAAACTGGTCGTTCGCCGCAAAATTCGACGGCGAATTCGCCTCCGGCTCACAGACCTACGCCGGCACGGGGACTCTGCGGTACACGTGGTGAGCTGACCGCCGGCGCAGGTCAGCCAACGTCCTCCCGACCATCGATCGCCGTCAGGCGAAAGCCGGCATCACCGCGCGGGCGAACAGATCGATCGAGTGTAGCGCCTCGGCCTCACTCATGTCGCCGAACGCGAGCCAAGGCACGAAATAATTCGCTCCGGTGGCTTGCGCATCCGCGTTGATAAAATCGCGCACGGTTTGTGGCGAGCCCGCTATTGCGGTTCCGATCGCCGCGAGCGCGTCGAAGCTTTCGGGGTACAAGGCGGCCACGCGTGGCGCCGAACCGTGGCGTTTGAAGAGCCAGAAAAAGCTCGTTCGCCACCGTGGATAGGCCCGCCGGGCGATAGCGACCGCTTGTTCGTCGCTGTCGGCAACGACCACGTGCCGGCCGACCCCCATCAAGGTCGAGACCGGCTTGCCGAGCTTTTGGCGCACCGATCGATAGCGGTCGAAGATCGGGGCAACCTGGTGCGGCGGGGCAAGCGATATGACGTTGACATCGTTTGCCGCAGGCCAATCGGCGCTTTCGGGAACGCTCAGGCCGTACCACAACGGCGGATGCGGTCGCTGTACGGGGCGAAGGATCATGGGCACCTTGTCGAAGCGGTAGAACTTGCCGGAAAACGTCAGTTCGTCGTGAGCGAGGCCGCCGATGAGCACTTGAAACGCCTCGTGATACATCGCTCCGGTCTGGGCGAAATCGAGCGCGTAATTTGCGGTCTCGAACGGCGAGACGCCACGCCCGACGCCGAGTTCGAAGCGGCCGCCGCTGAGCTGATCGAGCATGCAGACTTCTTCGATCAGACGCAGCGGATGGTAGAACGGCAGAAGGTACACCATCGGGCCAAAGCGCAGCTTGCTGGTGCGCTGGGCCAACGCGGCAAGGAATACGCTGGGCGAGGAGGCGTGGCCGATCGGCGAGTTATGATGCTCGGCCAAATGGTAGCCGTAAAAGCCGCCCCGGTCGTAAGCCTCAGCCAATCTAAGCCGGTTGGCATAAAGCTCGCCAAGCGGCACGCCGGCATCGTCCATATGATCGAATATGCCGAATTTCATGGCGGGACTCCTCCCAACGTCATTCCGGGGCGCGTGCGTCAGGCCGCGAGCCCGGAATTCATAATCACGGATTGCGAGGGAGTTGGAAACCGTCGAGCCGAATTTAAGCGCAGGGCGGCTTATGGATTCCGGGTTCGCGCGGAGCCTGTCATCGGGCCGGCCACTTCGGGCCGGACCCGTTAGCGCGCCCCGGAATGACGCTGATGCGTTACTTCCACTCGATCTTCATGACCTCATAGGCCTTGGCGCCGCCGGGGGTCACGACCTCGACCTGGGCGCCTTTCTTCTTGCCGACGAGCGCGCGGGCGAGCGGGGAGGTAATGGAAATCCTGCCCTTCTTGGCGTCGGCCTCTGGCTCGCCTACGATCTGCCAGACCGCCTTCTTCTCGGTATCTTCGTCGATCAAGGTGACGGTGGCGCCAAACGTGATGGTGTCGCCCGAAAGTTTCGAGACATCGATAACTTCAGCGCGCGCGAGCTTGTCCTCAAGCTCGGCAATATGGCCTTCATTGAGCGACTGGGCCTCCTTGGCGGCATGGTATTCGGCATTCTCCGAGAGGTCGCCATGGGTGCGCGCGTCGGTAATTTGCTGGATGATGCGAGGCCGCTCGACCTGTTGGCAGTGCTTGAGTTCGGTCTCAAGCGCCGCATAGCCCTCCGCCGTCATCGGAATCTTGTCCATTGCTCCAAACCTCCAAGTACCCCTTAAGAGTACATCGCAGAGACAAAATTCACTCGCGGGCCGAAGCATCGTCCGGCCACGCGATCAAAGCCTGTCTCTACACGTGCCGTCGTTCTGGCTGCTCCGATGCGGGATCGGAGGCGGCCGCAAAATAATCCTGCAGCGCATGTACCTCGAGGTCGCCCCGGAGGTAGGCCTTGATCCCCTGCGCTGCGGCGACAGCCCCTGAGAGAGTGGTGTAATACGGCACTTTATGCAAGAGGGCCGCGCGACGCAGCGAGCGGCTGTCGGCGAGCGCGGTTGCCCCCTCGGTGGTGTTGAAGACGAGCTGGACGTCGCCGTTCTTGATGGCATCGACGATATGCGGGCGCCCTTCCGCCACCTTGTTGACCTTAAGAGCCGCAATGCCCTGCTCGGCGAGGTAGCGCTGGGTTCCCGAGGTCGCCAGGATTTTGAAACCTAGCGTGGCTAGAAGGCGCATCGCCTCGACAATCCGCGCCTTGTCGGCATCCCTGACCGAAACGAAGACTGTTCCGGTCTTGGGCAGGCGGGAGCCGCCGCCGAGTTGGCTCTTGACGAAGGCGACGTTGTAGTCGCGGTCGATGCCCATGACCTCGCCGGTCGACTTCATCTCGGGGCCGAGCACGGTGTCGACCGTGCCGCCGAAGCGTGCGAACGGGAAAACCGCCTCCTTGACGCCGATATGCCGGGCCGCCCCCGGCTCGAAGTGTTGCGGGCGGAGCCTGAAGCTTGCGAGCGTCTCGCCTGCCATGATCCGCGCGGCGATCTTGGCGGCCGCAATGCCGGTCACCTTGGCGACGAACGGCACTGTGCGCGAAGCGCGCGGATTGACTTCAAGCACGTAGATGTCGCCGTTCTTGATGGCATATTGCGCGTTCATCAGGCCGCCGACCTTGAGCGCGTAGGCGAGCTCGCGCGTCTGCCGTTCTAGTTCGGCGATGGTCCGTTGGTCGAGCGAGTGCGGCGGCAGCGAGCAGGCGGAATCGCCGGAATGGATGCCGGCCTCCTCGATGTGCTCCATGATGCCGACGATATAGCTGTCTTTGCCGTCGGCGAGGCAATCGACATCGACCTCCACGGCATCGCTGAGGTAGCGGTCGATCAGTAGCGGCCGCTTTTTCGATACGGCGAACTCGGAGGGGCGGTCGAGATCGGCGGCGAGCCGTGCAACGTAGCGGTCGAGCTGGTTGGTGTCGTGCACGATCTCCATGGCGCGGCCGCCGAGCACGTAGGACGGGCGGATCACGATCGGATATCCGATCGAGGCGGCGATCGCGTGGGCCTTTTCGGGACTCGTGGCGATGCCGCTCTTCGGCTGCCGCAGCCCTAGGCGATCGAGCAATTGCTTGAAGCGGTCGCGGTCCTCGGCGAGGTCGATAGCGTCGGGCGAAGTACCGAGAATCGGCACCCGCGCTTTTTCCAGCGGCTCGGCGAGCTTTAGCGGCGTCTGGCCGCCGAACTGCACGATGACGCCGTGCAGCGTGCCCTTGGCGCGTTCGGTGTCGATAATCTCGATCACGTCCTCGTCGGTGAGCGGTTCGAAATAGAGCCGGTCGGAAGTGTCGTAATCGGTCGACACCGTCTCCGGATTGCAATTGACCATGATGGTCTCGAAGCCTGCTTCCTTGAGCGCAAACGAAGCGTGACAGCAGCAATAATCGAACTCGATGCCCTGGCCGATGCGGTTCGGACCGCCGCCGAGGATGACGACCTTTTTGTTCGACGTTGGCGCCGACTCGTCGGCGGCATGGCCGGCAAAAGGCGCCTCGTACGTCGAGTACATGTAGGCGGTCGGGGAAGCGAATTCGGCGGCACAGGTGTCGATACGTTTGAACAGCGGCCGCACGCCGAGCTTGCGGCGGCCTAAGGCCACTTGCTCCGCCGAAAGCCCGGTGAGCCGCGCCAGCCGCGCGTCCGAAAAACCCATGGCTTTGAGCCGGCGCAGCGCTGCGGCGGTCTCGGGCAAGCCTTTGGCGCGTATCTCGGCTTCCATGTCGATGATGCTGCGGATTTGCGCCAGAAACCATGGATCGATGCGGCATGCGGTATGGATATCGGCGTCGCTCATGCCGAGCCGCATCGCCTGCGCGACCTTGAGTAGCCCGTCCGGCGAGGGCGTGCCCAAAGCCGCGCGGACGGCGTTCTTGTCGTCGCCCTGGCCGAGGCCGGGTATGAAGATCTCGTCGAGACCGGTCAGGCCGGTCTCAAGCGAACGCAGCGCCTTCTGCAAACTCTCGGCAAAGGTGCGGCCGATCGCCATCACCTCGCCGACCGATTTCATCGATGTGGTCAGCACCGGTTCGGCGCCGGGGAATTTCTCGAAGGCAAAGCGCGGCACCTTGGTGACGATATAGTCGATGGTGGGCTCGAAGGAGGCCGGGGTGGCGCCGCCGGTGATGTCGTTTTCGATCTCGTCGAGCGTGTAACCGACCGCGAGCTTGGCCGCGACCTTGGCGATCGGAAAGCCGGTCGCCTTCGATGCCAAAGCCGACGAGCGCGACACCCGCGGATTCATCTCGATGACGACGAGGCGGCCGTCGGCCGGGTTGACCGCGAACTGCACGTTGGAGCCGCCGGTCTCGACCCCGATCTCGCGCAGCACAGCGATCGCGGCGTCGCGCATGATCTGATATTCCTTGTCGGTGAGCGTGAGCGCCGGCGCCACAGTGATCGAGTCGCCGGTATGCACGCCCATCGGATCGAGGTTCTCGATCGAGCAGACGATGATGCAATTGTCGTTTCTGTCGCGCACCACCTCCATCTCGAACTCTTTCCAGCCGAGCACGGATTCCTCGATCAGCACTTCGGAGGTCGGCGAGGCGTCGATGCCGCCCTCGACAATCTCGATGAACTCGGCCTTGTTGTAGGCGATGCCGCCGCCGGTACCGCCGAGCGTGAACGAAGGGCGGATGATGGCGGGCAGGCCGATATCGTCGAGCGCTTCGAGCGCCGCAATCAACGTCTTGACTTGGTGCGATCGCGGCGTCGCAAGCCCGATCTTCTTCATCGCATCGCGGAACCGTTCGCGGTCCTCGGCCTTATCGATGGCTTCGGCGGTGGCGCCGATCATCTGCACGCCGAATTGGTCGAGCACGCCCATCTTGCGTAGCGACAAAGCCGTGTTCAGCGCGGTCTGCCCGCCCATGGTCGGCAGCAGCGCATCGGGCCGTTCCTTCTCGATGATCTTGGCGACGATGTCCGGTGTGATCGGCTCGATGTAGGTCGCGTCGGCCAAATCCGGATCGGTCATGATCGTCGCCGGATTGGAATTGACCAGGATAACCCGGTAGCCTTCGGCCTTGAGCGCCTTGCAGGCCTGGGTGCCGGAATAATCGAACTCGCAAGCCTGGCCGATGACGATCGGCCCGGCGCCGATGATCAGGATCGAGGAAATGTCGGTCCGCTTGGGCATCCTGTCCGTATCCGCGATCGTCATTCAGGGGCGCGAGCGGCAGCTCGCGAGCCCGGAATCCGTATTCACCGTCCGTGGTTATGTATTCCGGGTCCGGCCTGCGGCTGTCCCGGAATGGCGGGTTACACAAAAAAAGAGCGCCGATCAGGCGCGCCGGCGCCGGGGCTCGGCCCCGCGCGTGGCGGTGCTTAGACCAGATTCGGAGCCGAGGGAAGGGCAGGACTCGACCGGCTCAGACGCCGCCCAAGGCGGCGGCGCGCTGCTTGAGCCGGTTCGGGCGCACCGATTGCGCGGTCACTGCGCACAGCGGCGTCGGGATCGGCGTCTTGCGGAACGTCGGCGTTTCGCCGGCGCCGCTGCCCGCGGTTGGTTCGATGTCGACCCAAACCAGCCAATTGGTGTCGTCGCGCTCGGCGAAATCCTCGCGGAAATGGCTCAACCGCGACTCGGTGCGATAGAGCGAGGCGCCGAGAATGAAGCGGGCGGCGAGCAGCATGGCCTCGGTTTCCTTAAGCCGCACCAGTTCGTGCACGTGGGGCGCCGCGATCTCGCAAAATTCTTCGGCTAGGCGCTCGAGCTTGGCGGACGCTTCCCGCAGCCGGTCCGCATGTTTGAGAATGCCAACGTCGTAGGCGAACATGATGGCCTGCAGATCGCGCAGGATGCGGTCGGACTCGTCCTTGGCGGCGCCTTGAAGCGGACGCAGCGCTTCATCGTGCAGGGCCTCGATATCAGGCAGATCAAGCTGCGGCGGCGCAAGACGGTCGAGGTCTTCCACCGCGCTGCGGCCCGAAATCCAGCCGTTGCCGATGCCGAGCCCGATGTGAAAGCCTGCGAAATGATTGGCGCAGCCGGCTTGCGCCAGTCCCGCGGCGAGCAGGCCGGGCACGTCGGAACGGCAGTCCGGTCCGGTGCGGATCGCCATCTTGGTCATCTGGTTGAGTGCGTAATAGGGCGTCTTGCCGAACATGTCGGTGTTCGCTTCGGAGCCGAGCTTGCGGAAGAAATTGTCCATCCACTTGACCTTGCTGTGAATGAAGTCATCGCGCATGGGCTCCGGAATCGGCGACATATCGAGATAGAGCGGATCGTTTCCCTTCCGTTTCTCCTCGGCCATGGCGCGCGCGATGCGCGGCACGTCGGCTTCGTCGGCCCAGTCCGGTTCGTAGGCGCGCATGAAGGCTTCGCCTTTGGCATTGGTGAAGCGGGCGCCCTCCTGGATCGCGTAGGTGATGCCCTCGAAATAGAATTTCGGCGTGCCGGGCCGCACGTAGCTGAATTCGGCGTTGCGCAAAGCCGCGCCGGCGCGATGCGCGAGCAGCGTGCCGGTGCCGGTGATGTCGCGCACGAAGCCGGAGCGGAACGTGATCGCATTCGTGGCGACGATCGTGGCGCGCGCCTCGATGACGTAGAATGCGCCGGTGCGGCTGTGGATGGCGGTCGCGCCGACGATGCGTCCACACGGGCCGCCAAGGAGCCCGGTCACGAACAGCCGGTCGAGCAGCGCGACGCCTTTTTCCGCCAGTGCCAGCCGCAGCCGCCAGCAGAATTCGAGCCCACCGCCCTCCGGGCACATCACCCGCGCCAGATCGAGGCCGCGGGTCGGTCGGCATGCGTAGCTGCCGTCCGTGGCGCGCGGGAACTTCATGCCCATCGCTTCGAAATCGGCGATCCGCTCAAACGAATTAGCAAGCGACTCGTGGACCAAAAGCTGATCGGCGATGCCGTCATTGCCGGCCACGATCTCGCGGGTGATGCCGTCGATATCGTCATCCGGGCGCGCGACAATCATCCAGGCATTGGAGAACGCGGTGTGGCCGGTGCGGCCGATCATCCAGGAATTGGCCACCGCAACCTTGGTGCCCGGCCGGCCGTGGCGCTTGGCGCTCCACGCCGCGAGCATACCGCCGGCGCCGCCGCCGACGACCAGAATGTCGGTCTCGATCAATGTCCCTTGCCATTTCGTCCCGGGTGTCGTCTTGGCGGTCATCATCGGCGCGCTCACCACGGTCGCGGCCGGTTCTTCACCGACGGATGCACGTCGACGATCGCTTCGGGACAGAAAATCTCGCAGCTGAAACAGGTGATGCAGTGCTCGCGAAATTTGATGACCGGTAGAAGCTTGGTCTGAACGAGGCCGTCAGTCCGAGCGGGAAGCGGCACCGGCTCCATGTGGATCACGTCGGCCGGGCAGACATCGTCGCAGATTCCGCAGCTCGTGCACTTCTCGATCTCGATGTTTTCGATCATCCTGCGCCCGAAATTCCCGCCGGCCATTGACTCGAACGGAATTAAGCAGGAATGACGCACGGGGATCAAGTCGCCGCGCGATCGCGCCAATATGCGATCTTGCATGACAGTGCGTAGTCCTCGCTGTTCGAACGCGCCATGAGCCGATTGCCGATTACGATTGCAACGTGGGACTACGATCGCGTGCGGGCGCTGGTGGATGGACGCGTGGGCGTCGAGGGCTGCGACGTCAACTACCTGACGATGCCGGTCGAGGAGTGTTTCGAGCGCGCCTTCTTTCACGGCGAGTTCGACGTCGCCGAGATCGGCTTCAGCCCGTACCTGATCGCGCTGTCGCGCGGGATCTGCCCCTATGTGGCGATCCCGGTGTTTTTGTCGCGGATGTTTCGCCATTCCGTGGTCTACATCCGTGCCGATCGCGGCATCGAGGGTCCCGCCGACCTGCGCGGCAAACGGATCGGCGTGCCGGAATACCAAATGTCCGCCGTGCTGTGGTTCCGCGGCTATCTGCAGGACGAATTCGGCATCGCCGCAAAGGACATTCATTGGGTTCAGGCCGGGCTCACCACGCCCGGTCGCCGCGACAAGTTTCCACTCAATCTGCCTGACGGTTTTCCGCTGGTGTCGCGCAACGACGCAACGTTAAACGATATGCTCGCGAGCGGCGAACTCGACGCCGTCATGTCGGCGCGCAGCCCGCCGTGCTTTGTGGACGGCGATCCGCGGGTGCGGCGGTTGTTCCCCGACTATCGAACGGCGGAGCGCGAATACTACCGCAAGTGGGGGTTGTTTCCCATCATGCACGCGGTCGGCGTCAAGCGTGAATCCCTGAGCCAGCATCGCTGGCTTGCGGCGAGCCTCTACAAGGCGTTCCTGCAGGCCAAGCGGATGGCAGACGCCGAATTCTCGGAGATGACGGCGCTCAAAATCGGGCTACCATGGGTCAATGCCGAGTACGAGGCGACCCGGGCGGTCATGGGCCAGGACTTCTGGTCCTATGGCGTGACGGAAAACCGCAAGGTCCTTTCCACCATGGCGCGGTATTCTTACGAACAAGGCTTGGCGGTAAGGCTGGTCGGCGTCGAAGAGATGTTCGCCGAAGGCAATATGAGTGACGCGCGGGTGTAGAGGGAGGAAAACGATGGCGGTTCAGCTGATCTGTTGCTCGCATAGTCCCTTGATGGTCACCGGCATTGAAGAATCCGAGCAAAACGTCCAAGCGCAATTTTTCAAGGAGCTGGACGGCGCATCCGCGGCGCTGCACGCCTTCAACCCCGATCTGGTCGTGATATTCGGGCCGGATCATTTCAACGGGTTTTTCTACGAGTTGATGCCCGCCTTCTGCATCGGCACCGCGGCGGAAGGATCGAAGGATTGGCACCTGGAAAGCGGGCCGCTGCGCGTGCCGCGAGAGGCTGGCGACATCCTGCGTCCGCTTTCTGCAGGCCCGCGACTTCGACGTTGCGATCTCCCATCAGATGAAAGTCGACCACGGCATCACCATTCCGCTCTTGAAGCTGACCGGGGCGTTGGCGCGCTACGACGTGCTGCCGATCTTTGTCAACTGCGCGGCCGATCCGCGGCCGTCATTTCGGCGCGCGCGGCACTTTGGCGAAGCCGTCGGGGAGTTTCTCGCCGACCGGGATTTGCGCGTGACGGTGGTCGGCTCCGGCGGACTGTCCCACGACCCGCCGACGCCGCGGCTGGATATGAGTCCGGCGGACGTGGCTCGGCGGCTGATTGTCCGCCAATCGCCCAGTCAGGAGGAGCTCGATGCGCGCGAAAACCGCGTCATCAAGGCGGCCCGCGACATGGTGGTCGGAAAGGGTCCCTGCCTGCCGCCGAGCGAGCAATGGGATCGCGATTTCCTTGAGAAGTTTCTGGGCGACCAGCTTGAGGACTTCGACGGCATGACCGACGCGGAGATCGATCGGGTGGCGGGCTTTGGCGCGCACGAGGTCCGCACCTGGGTCGCGGCCGCGGCGGCGGTCCGCCGCATCGGGCATCCGCAGCCGTACTTGCGGTACTACCACCTGGTTCCGGAATGGATCACCGGCATGGCGATTGTCGTTGCGCAGTGAACGCGCGGCGTCGCGCCGTTTATCGGGGAGATCGATGGGTTTGACGGAGCACGCCACCGGCAGGGTCCGATCGGTCGATGCGGGCGGTGGCGGGATGGGTCGAATCGATCCGGTGCGCAGCGGTGCTGCGCGAAGCGCCGCGATGCCCGGCGATGACGGCAATATCCTCACGGTCAGCAATCTCGGTCACGCCTACGGAGCGCTTCGCGCCTTCGACGCGATCGACTTTGACGTCCGCGAGCGGGAGTTTCTCTGCATCATCGGACCGAGCGGCTGCGGCAAGTCGAGCTTGTTAATGTCGATTGCCGGGCACAATCGGCCGACCGACGGCGAAATCATGTTCGCCGGCGCGCCCATCGTCGGCCCGAGCGTCGAGCGCGGCGTGGTGTTTCAGGAATATGCGCTGTTTCTGTGGATGGACGTGTTCGACAATGTCGGCTTCGGGCTGCGGATGCTGCGTGCCGCGAACGGCGCCGAGTATCGGCGCCAGGTGGAGGAGCACTTGGCGCTCGTGGGGCTCACCGAGTTTGCCCATTACTGGCCGCATCAGCTGAGCGGCGGGATGCGCCAGCGCGTGGCGATCGCCCGCGCACTCGCCGTCAAGCCGCGGGTGCTGCTCATGGACGAACCGTTCGGCGCGCTCGATGCCTTGACGCGCCGCGCGCTGCAGCAGGAGCTCGTCCGCATCTGGCAATTGACCACGATGACGATCATTTTCGTCACCCACAATCTGCAGGAAGCGGTGTTTCTGGGTGACCGCGTGCTCTGCATGACGCGACGCCCGGGACGGATCAAACGCGAGATCGCCATCCGTCTGCCGCGACCGCGCGATGTCGAGAATCCCAACGAGGAAATGAAACAAATCATCAGGGAGATGCAAGATGCCGTCTATTCGGAGGTCGATTCCCCGCGCGCTGCAGGCGCTTGAAACGCGCCACAGCGGCGGCGCATTGCCGCGCCGAGCCGTGCTCTCGATGCTGGCGAGTACCGTGCTGGCACCTTCAGTGCGAGCGGCGGCGCTGCCCGTGGTGCGCTTCGTCAACATTCCGCTGCAGGATTGGCTGCCGTTCTGGGTCGCGCAGCAGAACGGGCTCGACAAGCATTACGGCATCGAGTTGAAGGCGGTCCCGATCATCGGCGGCACGCAGACGGCGGAATTCGCCGCCGCGGGCGATTGCGAGATCGCGACCGTGGCCGGTGTTCTCGCGCTGCTCGCGGTCAAGCAGGGCCTGATCCCGAACAAGATCATTCTTCTCTGCCCGCTTGGTTCCTCGGCCGACGCCCAGCATCCGTTCCAGGGCGTCGTGGTCAACGACAAGATCAAGACCTGGAAGGACCTCGAAGGCAAGAACGTCGCGGTCTTGAGCCTGCACAGTTTGTTCTATTTGTCGGTCACCACCCGGATGGCGCGCGAACACGTCGACATCAGCAAGGTCAATTTCGTGCAGATTCCGCTGCCGCAACAGGTGGCGGCACTCAAGGCCGGCCGAGTCGATGCGATCTGCGTCGGCACCGATTTCGCCGCGCGCGCCGTCAATGACAGGATCGGTCATCTGCTCGACTGGACGCTCGGCGCGCCGCCGTTCGATCACTACAGCCCAGGCTTCCTCGTCGCCAACAGCGACTTTGCGAAGAGCAAGCCCGAGGTATTGGAGAATTTCCTCAAGACCTACATCACCGCGGTGAAGTGGATCGACGATCATCCGAGCGAGGCGAAGCAGGTGACGGCGAAGGAGCTCCACATCGCCGATCCCGTGGTGGTGAAGGGGTTCTACCTGGAAAAATGGGATCCGGCCTTGGCGCCCGACCCCAAATCGGTGGCGCTAGACAATGACATGATGATAGGCCGGGGCATCAGCGAGCCAATCGACCTCGACAAGTACCTGACCCACATGAAACTGGTCGACAATGCCCGTCGCGCAGTCCTTGGCAAATAGCCCCCCGCGCGAGAGCGAGCGCCGGTTCCGGCTGGCGCCGCTTGCGCCGCGCGCGTTGCGGCGATGGGTGGTGCCGGTGCTGCTGCTCGTGCTCTGGGAGGTGGGCAGCGACACCGGAATTGTCGATTCCTACTATCTTCCGCCGCTCCATGTCGTGCTCAAGACCGCCTGGTCGCTGTTGCTGTCGGGGCAACTGGTCGCCGATGCCGGCGTGAGCCTCTACCGGCTGTTTGCCGGCTACTTCCTCGGCGCCGCCGCCGGCATCGTGGTCGGCGTCGTCACCGGTCGCAGTGCGCTGGCGTTCGATCTTCTCGACCCGGTGATCCAGGCGCTGCGGCCGATTTCGCCGATCGCGCTGTTGCCGCTGGCGATCGTCTATCTGGGCATCGGCGATTTCGAGAAGATCATGCTGATCGCCTATTCGACCTTCTTTCCCGTCGTCATCAACACCTATTTCGGCGTGCGCGGCGTCGATCCGGTCGTGCTGATGGCGGCGCGGACGCTTGGCGCGACCAGGCGGCGCGACATGTTGCGCGAGATCGTCCTGCCGGCCGCCCTGCCGCATATCTTCTCCGGCCTGCGCGTGAGCCTCGGCATCAGCTTCATCGTGCTGATCGCCGCCGAAATGATCGCGGCGCATAGCGGGCTCGGCTTCCGCATCCTCGACGCCGAGCAGATATTCGAGATCGACGTGGTTTACGTCGGCATTGTCGTCATCAGCCTCTTGGGGTTGCTGTTCGACGCGATCTTCATGCGCGTCCGGCGGCGTCTGTTGCCGTGGTATCGCGAGACCTAAGAGCGCAAGCGGGTCACAAGCCGGACGACGTTGACATCGTCGAATTGTTTGTCGAACTGCCGCTGCCGCTCGCCGAACGGGCAAGTTTCCCCAAGCGGAAGACGAAGTGGCGCCGGGAACCAAGCGACGGTGCCCGGTTTCCAGCTTTCGCGGCGTCACTTCAGTTGCAGGATGACCGATCCCTCCGAGACGGCCGGCGGTGTCACGCCGGTCTTGCCGGCGTTCTTGGCGATCCATTCCCGCGCCACCCGCAGGCTCTCGTCGGTGCCGGCCTTGTCCTGGCAGACCGAAACGGAGAAGCCGCCGTTTGCGGTGCGGACCATCGAATAGCTCACGAAACCTTTGATGCCGCGGATCAGCCGTTCCACCTCTGCCTTGTTCATTTCCAGGACGTTCGAACAGCTCTTTGGCGCCTTTGCCCGAATAGCTTCTGATAACCGCATGCATGACTGCCCTCCTGATACGATCCCTTGGTTCGCCGCGATTGCTGAAGAGGCCTTCATGATAGCAGAATCCGGTGGCGCCGGTCAGCAAGTTTCGGACGGCACGTTGCGCTCAGGCTTTGCCGTTCCGCCGCGCCGCCGCGCGCCTCGCCCGGCGAACCGCCGCTTTGACGCGGCATTTGGCGCAACGGCAACCGCCATTGCTGAGGAAGTATTCGAGATATTCCTTGCCATAATGGTAGGTGATTTCCTCGCCCGGATCGATCGGGCGCAACGCCACGAATTTGATGTTGCCGTTGCGCATCACCGGCTTGGCGTTCGGGGCGCAGGAATGATTGAAGTAGCGGGCCAAGTTCCAGCGCGGCGATCCGTCGATGGTCCATTTGCTGTTGAGCTCGAACATGTACTTGGCGCCGAGCCGCTCGCGGCGGTCGGCCTCTTTGGTCGCAATGCGCGGGCCGCGATAGGTTGCGATATAGGCGCCGCGCTTGATCGATCTCGTCGCGAACAGGCCGAGCCCGGTGGCTGAACGGCCGAGATGGAAAAGGCTTGAAGGCATGGCCTGCGATTACCCGCAAATTGCTCTCGTGTCATCCGCGGCGACATCGGCAATCCCCATATTCTTGGGCCTTCATTGTTGCCTCAAGTCAGCGAGCACCGCACTTGCCGCGTTGTGCCCCGGCGCGCCGGTGACGCCGCCTCCCGGATGGGAGCCGGAGCCGCACAGATAGAGTCCCGGGATCGGCATCCGGTAGTCGGCATAGCCCAGCATCGGCCGCGCCGAAAACAATTGGTCGAGGCTGAGCGCGCCGTGGAAAATATCGCCGTTGGGCAAGCCGAAGATTTGCTCCAGGTCGAACGGCGAAAGGCTCTGCCGCGCGACGATGCTGGCCTCAAAGCCCGGCGCGTAGGCCTCGACGGTGTCGATCATCAGGTCGGCGACGGTTTCGCGGTGCCGCTCCCAGGGCGAGCCGTCGGCAAATTGCGGGGTGACGTGCTGGCAGAACAGGCTCGCGACATGAGCGCCGGGCGGCGCCAGACTGTCGTCGAGAGTTGAAGGAATAACCAGCTCCACGATCGGCCGCCGGCTGCAGCCGTCGCTGATGCAGTCGCGATAGGCCTGATCCATGTAGGCGAGGCTCGGCGCCAGGATGATGCCCGCCGTGAGATGATCGCCGGCGCCGGGCAGCGCGGAAAAATCCGGCAGCCGCGACAGCGCGACGTTGATGCGGAAGCTGCCGGAACCTGCCTTCCACGCCTTCATGCGTTCGAGCATCGCTCGCGGAACCGCGCCGCGCGGCGAAAGAGTTTGGAACAGATATTGCGGATTGACGTTGGCGATCACGGCGCGCGCGCGGATCGGCGTGCCATCTTCCAGCACGATGCCGGTCGCGCGACCGCGCTCGACGATGATTTCGCGCACCGGCGAGTCGAGATCGAGGCGCACGCCGTGTGCGGCGGCAGCGCGCGCCATCGCTTGCGTGATTGCGCCCATGCCGCCGATGGCGTGGCCCCACACGCCCGGCTTGCCGTTTACTTCACCCAAGGCGTGGTGCAGCAGCACGTAGGCCGAACCGGCGGCATAAGGACTGGCGAGGTTGCCGACCACGGCATCGAAACCGAGCACCGCCTTGATCGGATCGGACTCGAACCAATCGTCGAGCATGCCGCCGGCCGATTTGCGAATGAGCTGGTACGCCTGCTTGAGTGCATCAGAGCGCCACAGCTTGTTGCCGAGTGCGGCAAGCCTGCCGAGCTGGCGCAGCGCATCGTTGAGGCCGGTGAGCGCAAGATTGGGCGGAGCATCAAGCAGAAGGCTGCGCAGCACGCCGGCAACACGGCCGATTGCGGCCTGATAGGCGGGATAGCGGGCAGCATCCTTGGCGCTGAATTTTGCGATCTCGCGCTCGGTACGGCCTTCGCCGGTGAGGAGATAACGCCCGGTCGGCAGCGGCAGAAAATTCTGTGCGCGGCGCTCGACGATTTGCAGGCCGTACTCATGAAGCTTCAAGTCGCGGATGATTTTGGGCTGCAGCAGGCTCACGGTGTAGGCCGCAATCGAATTGCGAAAGCCCGGATGGAATTCCTCGGTCACGCAAGCGCCGCCGGCAACGCCGCGCCGCTCCACGATGCGCACCTGCAGGCCCGCCATGCCGAGATAGGCCGCGCAGACAAGTCCGTTATGGCCGGCGCCGATAATGATCGCGTCAAGATCGGACATGAGCGTTACGCAAGCGCGTGCGTGAATTTCAACAGCGCCGATGCGACGCCGAGCGCAAGCAGACCAAGCCGACATGGTGCCCGGCCGTGCATGCCTAGCGCTTCCCACGGATCGACGTTTTGCGCGGCGCAGCTTTCGTCGCCGCCTTTTTCCGCCTTCGCAATGCGGCTTCGAGGCCGCGCAAGCGCGATTTGGCGGCGCCCGAAGCCGCCGACTCGATGGCGCGATAGTCGCGCACTAGACCGGCGCCGAACGGCGTGAGCGCGGCACCGCCGCCTTGCGGTCCGCCAGGCCGTGCGCTGACCACGGCGTGACGGAAACAATGGTTGAGGTCGTCGATCAACAGCCAGGCGCGCCGGTACGACATGCCCAAAGTCCGGCCGGCCTGCGAAATCGAACCGGAGCGATCGATCTCTTCAAGCAAGCGGACTTTCCCGGGTCCAATCGAGCGCCGTGACCCGAAGTCGACGCGCAAGGTCAGTTTGGTATCGCTCACAGTGCCCGCTCCATCGGCACCGTCACGATATAACGGCGGCCCGCACTTCCAAAGCGCCGGCGCGGTGCAGCGCTCAAGGCGCCTTCTGGTGCGCATTTCGCAGTTGCAAACCGAGACGCTGTGGCTATGGCAAGGGCCAAATCCGAACCGCGCCGGGGTCGATGTCGAAACGGCACACGCTGCCACCTTCATATTCGGCATTGCCGGAGAGCGCATGCACGATTGAATTGCCGAGGCGGATCGCGATCCGGCGTTCGGCGCCCATCGGGACGACGTTCTCGATCAGGCCTCGATAACGCCCCCGAGCACTGATGTGAACGAGCGCGGAGGGGACGGTCCAGCCGACGCCTGCCGCCATTTGCAGCGGCGGGCCTGCGACTTGCAGCGGCATGCCGGCGCCGATGGCGACGGCGTCCGGCGCGACGGCGATACCCTCGGCAACAGTCTCGGCGCCAAGCAGTCGCGCCGCCGTTTCGTTCACCGGCCGCGAAAACACGCGGGCGGTCGGCCCTGATTGCAGGACGCGGCCGCCTTCGAGCAGAAGAATTTCGTCGGCCAGAAGCGCCGCTTCCGCCGGATCGTGAGTGACGAGGATCATCGTTGCGGTGAGATTGTTTTGCAGCGCCAGCATTTCCTGCCGCAGGCTCGATCGCAGCGGCGCGTCGAGCGCCGAAAACGGCTCGTCGAGCAGCAACAGCCGCGCCGGCCGCACCAGCGCGCGCGCCAGCGCCACCCGCTGCTGCTGGCCGAGCGACAGCGCGTCCGGCCGCTTTTGTTCGAGGCCGCGCAGGCCGAAGCGGTCGAGCCACAACGCGGCGAGGCTGGCATCGGCGCCGTGCGGAAAGCGGAGCTGCTCGATAATTGTCAAATGCGGGAACAATCCATAATTTTGCGGCACATAGCCGATGCCGCGCGCCGCCGGTTCAAGTGCAGCGATGTTTTCGCCGTCCAGCGTGATGCTGCCGCGATCGCACGGCTCGATCCCGGCGATCATTTTCAAGGTCAGCGATTTGCCGGAGCCGGACGGACCGAGGATGGCGAGGCGGCGCGCTTGCGTTGCCCATTCCACATCGAGTCGGAAGCCGATGAGTTGCCGGTGCAGATGCAGGGCGAGATCGGCCGTTGCACTGCTGGTGGCCAGCGCCGCGGCCGGCGGCGCGGAAACTTCCGGCGGCGCGCCCGGCAAGTCTTCGAGCCGCAGTGCAAGCGCTTGCGGCTGTTGCGCTCGCGCGCCGGCAACGCCGCTCAACAGCATGATCGCAAGCGCCAGGATGAGAGCGGGCATCAGCACCGGCAACATCGCCGGCAGGCCCTGCGCGCCAAAGGCAACGTAGGTGTAAACGGGCAACGAATAGGGATGATAGGCGACCATCACGGTGGCGCCGAATTCGCCGAAGGCGCGCAGCCAAGCCAGCAGCATGCCGGAGACAAGCGCCGGCCAACCGATCGGCACGGTGACGTGGAGGAACACGTATAGCGGGCTGCGGCCGAGCGTTGCCGCAACATCTTCCAGCACCGGATCGATCGCGGCGAAGGCGGAACGCGCCGCAATGATCAAAAACGGAGCCGCAACGAAAACCTCGGCAACAACGATGCCGGCGAACGAATCGGTCAGCGCGCCGCCGGTGAGGCGGCCGATCGGCGAACTGTAGCCGACCAGGAACAGGAGCAGAATGCCGCTGGCTAGCGGCGGCAGCGCCAGCGGCAACTGCACCAAAAAGCCGAGCAGCGTTGTGGCGCGGCCGGGAACGCGCGCCAAGAGATAACCGAGCGGCAGCCCGCCGACGGCGACGAGCAGCGTCGCCGCACTGGCGCTGGCGGCCGAGATCGCGCAAGCGTGAAAGAGCGCCGCGGTATCGACCGAGCGCCAATCGGCCAAGCCGGCCTGTTGCGCGCCCGCGATCAGCGGCGCGATCAGGTAAATTGCCAATAGCCCGGCAAGCCAGGGCAATGGTGCGGGGATGCGACGAGTTACTTGGCCCGGTCGATCAGCGATTTGATATTTTGCGGCACGGCGGTGGCGTTTCCGGACAGACCCAGTTTGCGCAAGGTGAGGCCGTGCTGCTTTAGCAGCTTGCCGCCATCGCCCCCAAGCAGAAAGGCGGCGAAGCGGTTGGCGCCGGCGGGGTTGGGCGCATCACGAAGGATGGTGACGGTGTAAACCGCCATTGGCGCGATCTGCGTGGGCAATTCGATCGCCTTTATCTTGGCGTCCGCCGTCTTGGTCGAATAGAAGAAGCCGACGTTGATCTGGCCCGATTGCAGGCGCCCGATCAGCGTTTCCTCGGGCAGCACCTGAGCCGGGTTGTCGGGCGCGCCGAGCACGCGCTGCGCAAGGCCCGGTATTTTGTAGAACGTCTCGGCCTCTTCCATCAGCTGCAAGGTCAGCCGGCCCTTCGGATCGAGCTTCGGGTCGGTGCGCCCGATCCTGATGCCTGGCTCCATCAACACCTGATACCACGGCTTGGTCTTGAACTCGGCGGCGAATTTGCTCGACGCATTGTAGCCCATCACTAGCGGCGACTCGGCGAATGCGACGTACCAATTCACCCAATCGCCATTGGCCGCGCCTTCAAGGCTGTCATTGACCTTCGGGTTCGCGGAAATGAACACGTCGCCGCGGCGCAGCCTGCCCTTGACCTCGTTTGCGACCTTGTTGGAGCCGCCGGCAAAGCCTTGGAAGCGGTCGGCGCCGGTCTTGTCGAATGCAGGACCGATGCCGTGCTCCATCAGATTTACCAGCGACCCGGCGTAGAGGACATTGACCGTGCCGGCGGCCGATGCCGGCGCCGGCGAGAGCGCGAACGCGGCCGCGAGCAGTCCGGACGGCCCAAGCGCGCTTCGCCAGTACCTGTGCCGCGCCTCCGGCGCGGACTGGCCAGTGCGCCCGATCGAGGTCGTCACTCGTGTGATGCGGTCAGCGAAGTGCATCATTGCGCTTCCTTTCGAGTTGATCTCGCTATATACGATCAGATATTACGCAAGTTGACAACGCTATATTCTGCCAGATATTACGGCGGCCAGAAAAGTGCGTCGTCCCGACGCGCCAATGGTCGCGGCACCAATCCGCCTTGCGGATCGGAGGACGTTGCCCGCAGACCGGCTGAGGAAATCCCGCCGTCTATCGCTGCACTGATCGCGGTCGCCTAGTATCCGAAATCATTGAAGGGTGAGACAGCGCATGCTTGCAAATCCCTCTCCCCGCAGGGGAGAGGGTTGGGGTGAGGGGGTTCGGAAGTTTGAGAAAAATCCCGGCGTCCGACCCCCCTCACCCTCGCTCGCGGAGCCTGTCATCGGGCGGCGCTTTGCGCCGACTCGTTGGCTCGCTCGACCTCTCGCCTCCGGGGAGAGGTGAGTCACGGTGCACTGAAAGCGGGTAATAGCCGGGGCGAAGTGCCCTCAGCGCACGATCAATGCCGGCACCCGGCAATGGGTCAGCACCTCGTAGGCCTGGCTGCCGAGCAACAGCCGCGAGATGCCGCGTCGGCCGTGCGAGGCCATGACGATGAGATCGCAATCCTTGTCTGCGGCGGTCGCTATGATGCCTTCGGCGGGATGCTGATCGCTTACGTGGACGAGCTCGCAGGCGACGCCGCGGGTCTTGGCGCCCTGGGCGGCGGCATCGAGAATGCGCTTCGCGTTATCCGCCATGATCGCCTCGAACTGACCGATCGGATCGGACCGGCCTTGCAGTGCGTCCTGGGCGACGTCGAAGGAAGACCACTGCTCGGTCACCGTAACGATCGTGACCCGCGCACCGGCGAGTTTGGCGAGCGCCAAACCGTGCTCAACCGCCTTGGTTGCCAGTTCGGAGCCGTCGGTGGCGATCAAGATATGCTTGTACATCGATGGGCCTCCCCTGCCTGTGACCGAACGCATAAAGTTGCCGACCTTGCCGGCGCCTCGCCTTGTCGGAGATCAAAACCTCCCAGGCGGCTCTACCAAACTATATCAAACGGCTGAGACAAAATCGTGCGGGCGCCCGTGGTTCGCCTGCCGTCCCGCCGCCGCCGCTTGAATTGCCACGACAGCGTGCGGAGAGAGCGGCATTACCGCGAGCGCGGCCGGGCGACGAATGCCATGCGCCCCTGGCTATGGCCGATATTTTTAGGCGCGCGCTGCGCCGCGAAGCGCGCTGCGCCGAGTTTCTCGATCATCTCCGCTTCGCCGTAGCGCGCGACACCAAATTGCGAGCGCAGGCGCCAATAGTCGGAGACCAGCGTGCGGGCGAGACCGCCGACAGCGGCGAGGAAAAATCCGTTGGCGGCGCCAAACCGCAGCAGCGCCACGGCGTCAGCGGAGGCGGCAAGGTGCGGCGGAATCACGTCGCTGACAAAAAGCATGCCGTCGGGATTCAGCAGCCGGTGGAACAGGGCGAACAGCGCGTCGCACTGTTCTCGCTCCAGATATTGCGACACCGAATGCAGCACGATGAGGTCGAGGCAATGCGCCGGCAGATTTTCGACCTCTTCCGGCGCGAGTACGCGGATTTTTGCATTGCCGGCAAAGCGTGCCTCGAGCCCCGCGCGTATGCTCGGCGCGCCGTCGCACAGCAAAACGTGGCCGGCGACCTCGGCGATGCGGTCGGCATGGAGCGCCTCGCCCGAACCATAGTCGAGCACGCGCGCCTGCGGCGGGGGAACCAGCGCTGCGATCTGTTGCGCCAATAGGCGGTAATGAACGTCCCGGTGACGCGCGTTGACGTAGATGGCATGCGGCTTGTCCCAGAAGGCAAGCCAGCCTGAAATCATCCCTGCCACAGCGTGATCAAGGGTCCCTGCGGTCCAAATACCGGGTCGGTCGAAGGCATCGGCACCTTCGGAATCGAATCGAGCGCTTTCTTGCGCTCGAGCTTGCTGCCGCGGCAAAGGTCGTAGGTGCCGTTCGGGGGATAGGCGCCGATGACGACAAGCTCCTGGCTCTGGCTCAGGAGCTGGTGACCGGTGCCCGCCGGCAGAATGACGACGTCGCCGGCAGCGACGTTCGATCTCCCGGCCGCTTTCGCCGCCGAAGCGTACAATTGCGCGGCCGCGAGCAATTCCCATCACCTCGTGGATCATCGAATGGTAATGCGCGTACGGGTAGACGCCGTTGCGCCACATATTGCCCCAGCGGTTGGCCGCGAAAGTCTTCTCGATCACCCGCTCCGGGTCCGGCGAGCCCGTAAGATCGATGCCGCCGCGGTAGAGCACGAACGGCAGCGCGGCATTATTGGGTATCGAGCCGTCGTCGGCGAACCGGTGCGTGATCGGGGCCGTGCGCTTAGTTGCAATCGTCATGGCTTTGGCTGCTTCCGCTCCCGCCGCAGGCTGGTCGACGCTTTTACACGGAATTGGGTTGAAATTCCCTAACCCGACCTTTCATCCCCGCCCCGGCCCGGGAGGGGCATTTGACCAGGAGGCTATGTCTGAGGCCGAGCCAAGCGTCGCCCCCGCCGACGCCTTCCGGCATACCTGCGCCAGCCGTGGCGGCTTCTTACGGAAAGTATGGCCGCCGGAGGCCACCTGCGCCCGCTGCGCTCGCGAGGTTGGACATGGTTCACGCGGCGCGTTTGCGGCTGGACAGCGACCTCAGGCGGCGCACCGGTGTATTCTTGAGCCGCCGGGCGGCGCGACGAAGATCGTAAGCAGCCTGGAGTCGCAGCCACATCTCCGCCGGCGGCGCCGAAAAAGCCCGCTCCAGCCGCACCGCAACGTCTGGCGTGATCGGCGACTTGCAGTTGACGATCTCGGACAGCGTCTTGCGGCTGATGCCGAGCGCCTTTGCGGTCTCGGTTACCGAAAGCTTGAGCGGCACTAGCACGTCCTCGCGCAAGGATTTGCCGGGATGCGAGGGATTGAGCATCGGCATGTCGCGTCCTCAATGGTAGTCGACCAGATCGACGTTGATGACGTTGGTATCGGCGAAACGAAAGATGATCCGCCAGTTGCCGGATACGGTGACGCTCCAGAAACCTTTCAGATCGCCGGCAAGCGGGTGCAGTCGCAAACCGGGAAAGTCCATGTCATGCGGCATCTGCGCACTATCGAGATCAGCAAGGATGCGGGCAACTTTCTTCCGATATGCGGCGTGAATGAGGGACGGATCGTCACGTTCGTAGAGTCGTCTCAAGCCGCGGTGTCGGAAGCTGCGGATCATTTGGTAATGTAAGGCGTAACCTCTCGGGTGTCAACGCAGCTCAGCTCGCGGTAGTGACGCATTTTGGAATTTCGGGAAGGTCGGAGGCTTATGATGGGCCAGTGTGATCTATCACGTCGTGGGCCGGATCGTCCCCAGCATCAACCGCATAGAGTCAGAAGCCCCAAGGTCCTGGAGGCATCGCAATATTCAATACTGCGAATGCGACACAAATCGCGGCGATCAGGGCACCGAGGATTTTGAAAAGCAGGAAATTCCTATCTTCTGCTTTCGGCGCGATTGTAAGCAATGCGAAGAAAACTGCGAACTCCCAACCAGATTGCAGCATTTTCGGCTGCGGCCTTTGTCATCGTGCCTTCCCTGACGATGCCACTCGCTGCTTGTATGAACCCGTTTCACAGGGACCGGCTCTCATGGTCGCAGTATGGTGAGCCGCGACGCGAGCGCAAGCCCGTCAGTATCTCAAACTGCGTCACTGCCCAGCTGGCCGAGCCGGCGATTGGATGCTTAATCGGCGTTAGGAAGCTCTATTTCAACCTCTTTACCAATTTGGACATGCCCCGCGGCCAAAGATACGATGTCGGGATGCCATTTCGCGGCGAACGGAGACCATATCACGATTTTTCAGCCTCGGTGAAAACCGCGCATCAGCCCGATAAAACGGCCGAACAGGTAGTGGCTGTCGCGCGGGCCGGGAGACGCTTCGGGATGATACTGGACCGAAAAGACCGGCCGATCCTTGAGCATAAGCCCGCAATTGGAACCGTCGAACAGCGAGACATGGGTCTCCACCGTATTCCCCGGCAGGCTCGAACGTTCGACTGCAAAGCCGTGATTCATCGAAGTGATCTCGACCTTGCCGGTCAACAGGTCCTTGACCGGGTGGTTGGCGCCGTGATGGCCCTGCCGCATCTTTACGGTTCTGCCGCCGACCGCGATCGCCAGCATCTGGTGGCCGAGGCAGATGCCGAACACCGGCTTCTCGTCGATCAAAGCGCGGATCACCGGCACGGCGTATGCGCCCGTGGCGGCGGGATCGCCCGGGCCGTTGGACAGGAAAATACCGTCCGGCTTGAGCGCCAAAATGTCGGCGGCGGAAGTCTGCGCCGGTACCACGGTCACCTTGCAGGCATTGCCGGCGAGCTGGCGCAGGATGTTGCGTTTGATGCCGTAATCGACGGCGACGACGTGGAACTCCGCGGCCTCGCGCGTGCCGTAGCCCTTGCCCCATTGCCACGGCGTTTCGTCCCAGTCGAAGCGCTGCGCCGTCGTCACCATCGGCACCAGATCCATGCCGACGATGCCGGGCCATTCGCGCGCCTGCCGCCTGAGCGCATCGAGGTCGAAGCGGCCGGACGGCTCGTGCGCGATGACCGCGTTCGGCATGCCGTGTTCGCGGATGAAAGCGGTGAGCGCCCGCGTATCGATACCGGCAAGCCCGATGACGCCGCGGCTCTTCAGCCAGGCATCGAGATGGCGGGTGGCGCGGTAGTTCGATGGCGCGGTGATCGCCGAATGCAGCACGACGCCGCGCGCGCCGGGCGTCGCCGCGAGGTTGACGGTCTCGATGTCCTCCTCGTTGGTGCCGACATTGCCGATATGCGGAAACGTGAAGGTAATGATCTGCCCGGCATAGGACGGATCGGTGAGGATCTCCTGGTAGCCGGTCATCGCGGTATTGAAGCAGACTTCGCCGGCGGCATGGCCGGTTGCGCCGAGACCTGAGCCTTCCAGCGCGGTGCCGTCGGCCAGCACGAGCAGCGCGGTCGGCTTGGGATCGTCCCAGTCCTGTTGTGTCGGCATGGGCAAGGGCCTAAATCATGCACCGCTTGCTTGAATTTCGCTGCCCGCTGCGCGGGCGCTTTCGCGAAAGGCCATAGCCGTGTTGCGCGACGATATCAACAATGCGCTCAAAGGGGCGATGAAAGCGGGCGAGGCGCGGCGCGTCTCGACCTTGCGGCTGGTCAACGCCGAGATTTTGAAGCGCGAGACTGCAGGCGCCGAGCGCACCACGCTGTCAGACGCAGATATCCTCGAACGTCATGGCCAAGATGATCAAGCAGCGCCAGGAATCGCTCGATATCTACCAGAAGGCCGGTCGCAACGAGCTTGCCGACCAGGAGCGCGACGAGATCGAGATCATCTCCGGCTTCATGCCCAAGCGCATGTCCGACCTCGAAGCCGCCGAGGCGATTTCGGCGCTGATCAAGGAGATCGAAGCGGAAACGCTCAAGGACATGGGCCGCACCATGACCGCGCTCAAGCAGCGCTTTTCGGGGCAGATGGATTTTTCCAAGGCCGGCGCGCTGGTGAAGAAGTTGCTGGGTGGGACGTAAGCTGCCGTCATTCCGGGGCCGAACGCAGCGGGTCCGGGCTTCGGCCGGCCCGATGACAAGCTCCGCGAGGAGCCCGGAATGCATATCCCCTGCATCCCTTGCATCCCTTGCATCCCTTGCATCCCTTGCATCCCCTGCCATAGAGACAATGCACCGGCGTCTAATTTTCTAATCTTGTGGGTTATGGATTCCAGGCTCGCGCCGTCGGCGCGCCCCGGAATGACGAGTCCGGTTACGCTCGCTTCTTGCGCTTCTGCTGCATGTAGGAGCGCAACACCGCGTTGATGCGCCGCTGATAACCGGCCCCCTCTTTCTTGAAATAATCGAGCACGTCCTCGTCGACTCTGATCGAGATCGCCTTCTTCTTCGGCGGGATGACGAGGACGGCCTGGGACCAGTCGAAATCGAGCAGGGCGGCGTCGGGATCGTTGCGAACCGCTTCCTCGATCTCCTTGTCAGTCAATGCGTCGACGGCGGCCCAATCAGTCTTGCCCTTCCGCCGCTCGCCCCATTTTCTCCTGATGATACGTTCGCCTCTCATTTCTGTGCGCGCGGCGTGCCGAGATGATCCGGAGCGTATCGCCGCGTCATGTGAAGACGACGGTAATGACGCGACCGTCCGATTCACCAATTGCCAGCCAGCGCTCCTCTTCGTTGCGGTCCGAGCGGCGAAGCAAGCTCGTTCCGTCAAAAACCTCGATCGCTTCGTCGAAGTCGATGCCATGTTTGCGACGATTGCTCGCCGCCTTTTTCTCATTCCATTCGACTGCCTCAATACGGTCGAACCGCCGTCGGACAAAGATGTCGTCTTCCGCCATAGCGAAGCTCCCCCAAGAGCGAGGTTGCGATGCCATTTAGTACCGCCGAGGGTTCGCTATGACGGCTTCGAAACAGCTGGCCTCCCACGCCATATCGACGTAGCTCCGATCGTACCTCGGTATTTCGTACATACGAACGTATTTACTTATTGTCAACCTGTCCGTTCGGACGTGCCCTCTGTGGATAACCGGGACAATCACCGCTGGCTCTGCCACGGAACCCCGCCGTCTCATATTTAACCCGCTTCCGCGCTAAACTCCCGCGAATCACCATGCGATTCCCGCCGCAATTTCTCGACGAATTACGCGCGCGGCTTCCGGTCTCGGAAGTCGTCGGCCGCCGCGTAAAACTGCGCAAGGCTGGGCGCGAATGGAAGGGGCTGTCGCCGTTCAACAAGGAGAAGACGCCGTCGTTCACCGTCAACGACCAGAAGGGCTTCTATCACGACTTCTCCTCCGGCAAGCACGGCGGCATTTTCGATTTTGTGATGGAGACCGAAGGCGTCACGTTCCCGGAGGCGGTGGAGCGTCTCGCCCAAATGGCCGGCATTCCGGTGCCGGCGCCCTCGCCCGAGGCGGAGGCGCGCGAGGAACGCCGCAAGACGCTGTACGACATCGTCGAACTCGCCGCCGGCTTCTTCCAATCGACGCTTGCCGCAAGGCACGGCGCGCGCGGGCGCGGCTATCTCGCCGACCGCGGCATTGCGCCCGCGACCCAGCTCAAATTCCGGCTTGGCTATGCGGCGGCCCAGCAATACGCGCTCAAGGAGCATCTTGGCGCCGCCAAAGTTCCAGTTGAGGACATGATCGAGGCCGGCCTGCTCGTAGCCGGCGAGGACATTGCGGTTCCTTACGACCGCTTCCGCGACCGTATCATTTTTCCGATCACCGATTGGCGCGACCGCGTCATCGCCTTTGGCGGCCGCGCGCTGGAGAAGGACGTTTCGGCCAAATACCTCAATTCGCCGGAGACCCCGCTGTTCCACAAGGGTGCGACGCTCTACAACATCGCCGCCGCCCGCAAAGCCGCCCACGAGGGAGCGAGCGTGATCGCGGTCGAAGGTTATGTCGACGTTATCGCCATGGTCACCGCCGGCTATGAGGCGACGGTGGCGCCGCTTGGCACTGCGCTGACCGCTGAACAGCTTGCCTTGATGTGGCGGCTCGATGACGAGCCGATCCTGTGTTTCGACGGCGACGATGCCGGCCGGCGCGCCGCCTATCGCGCAGTCGATCTGGCGCTGCCGCTGCTCAAGCCCGGCAAGAGCCTCAAGTTCGCAGCCCTGCCTGACGGACAAGATCCCGACGACCTCGCCCGCTCCGGCGGGCGCGGCGCGATCGAGGACGTATTGGGTGCGGCGCGCCCGCTCGCTCATGTCTTATGGATGCGCGAAAGCGAGGCGGGCCCGTTCGATACGCCGGAACGCCGCGCCGCCCTGGAGTCGCGCTTGGGCGCGGTTTCGGCCGCAATCGGCGACGATGCAGTGCGGCGCTATTACCGCCAGGAATTCGCCGCCCGGCTGCGCCAATTGTTCGCGCCTTTCGCGGTTTCGGCACGCCGGAATGACTTCGATATGAGGCAGCGGTGGAACGCCGCGACGACCGAGCGTCTGCACGGTGGCCGCTTCGGGCAGCATCAACCGGCGGGCCGGATCTCCAATCCGCAACTCGACCGGCGCTATGTGGCGGCGAGCCCGCATTTTGAGGCAAGCCCACTGCATCGCGGCCATCGCGCGGCGATCCCGCGCCGGGAAGCGCTGATGCTGCAGGCTGCGCTCAATCATCCCTGGCTCCTGCATGATCATCTCGAGGAGTTGGCCGCCGCCGAGTTCCGCCACAGCGACAGCCAAAAGCTGAAAAGCGCATTGATCGACGCGTTCGCACATTCGGCCGAGAATTTGGCTTCGGACCATGGCGTCGATGCCCAGGGGGTGGAACTTGCCGCCGAACTCGGCCGCCGCGGCTTTACCGCCACCCTGTCGCGTATTGAGCGCACCATCACTACGCCGTCGGTGTGGGGGGCGCGCCCGGACGCCGCCGCGGCCGACGTTTTGCTCACCTGGAAGCAGCTTGTTGCCTTGCATCGACAACGGCATTCCCTAATTAGGGAGCTTAAGGACGCGGAACTGGCGCTTGGCCAGGACAACACCGAGGCGAATTACGCTCGGCTGTGCGACATCAAGGCGAGGCTGTCGGCACTCGACGGAACCGAGGCCTTGGTGGACGGTTTCGGCGCCTCATCGGGCCGTACGCCGCGAATGCTGTAAGCGGAGTTGCGAGGGAAGCCTTGCGCCGACCATGATGGCCTGGCGGCGGGATCGGAGGATGGGGTTGCGGCGGTGCGGCGGCGCCGGCGGTCAGGGTTAGCCGTCGCTTAACGGAGGCCTGCGAAAACCGTATTCCGCGATTCTCCCTTGCCAGAAGGTAGGAGAGTGATGTCGCTCCTTAAGGTCACTGCCCTGGCGGAGCGGCATGGACGGGGTCTAGCGGTCCAAGGGGTAGTGACGGACACGCTCGGTCGACGCGGCGACTGCAGAACTGGAGACTAGAGGATAAGACCCATAGGGTAGGGGACCAATTGGCCCAAGACGTCAGGCGACCAAGACCTTGAGCAAAATCGGGAACCAGAGTAGCCGCAAGCCCGGGGGCGACGGCATTGGTTTGGTGATGACAGGCGTTGGCGGAGACTTGAACATGGCGAGCAAGAACGTGGCCACCAGGATTGTTGCGAGCAAGCCCAAAGCTGCTGTGGCTAAGGCGGCCGCGCCGGGCAATGAAGCGCCGGAGAAGGACACCCCGGACGCGCCCGATGCGCCGCTGCCGCTGCTCGATCTGTCCGACGCCGCCGTCAAGCGGATGATCAAGCAGGCAAAGAAACGCGGCTACGTCACCTATGAGCAGCTCAATTCAGTGATGCCGTCGGAGGAAGTGACCTCCGAGAAGATAGAGGACGTGCTGGCGATGATGAGCGAAATGGGCATCAACGTCGTGGAGACCGAGGAAGCCGAGGCCGACGACCAGGAGGAACCGCGCGAGGAGGCTGAAGAGGAGGAGGCCGAAGGCGGCGAACTCGTTGAGGCGCCGGCGAAGACGCCGGCGAAGTCGGAGGCGCGCGAGCCCGCCGAACGCACCGATGATCCGGTTCGCATGTATCTGCGCGAGATGGGCTCGGTGGAACTTTTGTCCCGCGAAGGCGAAATCGCCATTGCCAAGCGCATCGAGGCCGGCCGCGAGGCGATGATCGCAGGTCTCTGCGAAAGCCCGCTCACCTTCCAGGCCGTCATCATCTGGCGCGACGAACTCAACGAGGCCAAGGTGTTCCTGCGCGACATCATCGACCTTGAGGCGACCTATGCCGGCCCCGACGCCAAGGCGATGCCGGCCGCCGCGGCCGCCGCCGCCACCGCGGCCACCGCCGCCGCGGCGCCCGCCGACCCGGCCGCTGCCGCGGCCGTCATGGCGGCGGCCGACCCGCCGGCCGCCTCAGGCGCTGCGCCATTCGCTGCGCCGCCGCAGACTGTGGCGCCGCCTTCGGCGCCGCCTGCCGCGACGCCGTTCAAGGCGCAGGTCAATGGCAGCAATGGCGGTAACGGCGTCGACGGCGACGAGGTGGCCGAGGAAGCGGCCATCGTCGACGCCGACATCGACGAGGACGACCTCGAAAACTCGATGTCGCTTGCCGCCATCGAGGCTGAGCTCAAGCCCAAGGTTTTGGAGACGTTCGACAAGATCGCCGACTCGTTCAAGCGTCTGCGCCGCCTGCAGGAGCAGGATATCGAGAAGCGGCTAAGCAATGAGTCGCTCTCTCCGCATCAGGAGCGCAAGTATAAGAAGCTTAAGGACGAGATCATCCAGGAGGTGAAATCGCTCCGTCTTAATCAGGCGCGCATCGACGCCCTGGTCGACCAGCTTTACGACATCAACAAGCGGCTGGTCAGCCATGAGGGCCGCCTGATGCGGCTCGCCGAAAGTCACGGTGTCATCCGCGAGGATTTCCTGCGCAATTATCAGGGCTCCGAGTTGGATCCGCGCTGGCTCAACCGCGTCTCCAAACTCTCGGCCAGAGGCTGGAAGGGTTTTGTCGCGCGCGACAAGGACCGCATCAAGGAGCTGCGCGGTCACGTCCACGACCTCGCCAGCGAGACCGGGCTCGAGATCGGCGAGTTTCGCAAGATCGTGCACATGGTGCAGAAGGGCGAGCGCGAGGCGCGCCAGGCCAAGAAGGAAATGGTCGAAGCGAACCTGCGCCTCGTCATCTCCATCGCGAAGAAATACACCAACCGCGGCCTGCAATTCCTCGACCTGATCCAGGAAGGCAATATCGGCCTGATGAAGGCGGTCGACAAGTTCGAGTACCGTAGAGGCTACAAGTTCTCGACCTACGCCACCTGGTGGATCCGGCAGGCGATCACGCGCAGCATTGCCGATCAGGCGCGCACCATCCGCATCCCGGTGCACATGATCGAAACCATCAACAAGATCGTGCGCACCTCGCGCCAGATGCTCAACGAGATCGGCCGCGAGCCGACGCCGGAGGAACTGGCCGAAAAGCTCGGCATGCCGCTCGAGAAGGTGCGCAAGGTTCTCAAGATCGCCAAGGAGCCTTTGTCACTCGAGACGCCGATCGGCGACGAGGAGGATTCGCACCTCGGCGATTTCATCGAGGACAAGAACGCGATCCTGCCCGATCAGGCCGCCATCGCAGCGAACCTGCGCGAGACCACGACGCGCGTGCTCGCCTCGCTCACCCCGCGCGAAGAGCGCGTTCTTCGCATGCGCTTCGGCATCGGCATGAACACCGACCACACGCTCGAAGAAGTCGGCCAGCAATTCTTGGTCACCCGCGAACGTATCCGCCAGATCGAGGCCAAGGCGCTGCGCAAGCTCAAGCACCCGAGCCGGTCAAGGAAGCTTCGATCGTTCCTGGATAACTGAGACAAAAGCCCCGGCCCAGCGCTTGGGTTTTTATTGATGCGCCGGGCTTCACGCCGAGCGCCGGTCAAACGCGCGCGGTCATAGGGCCGCGACCGCGCTCACTTCGATGAGAAATTCCTCGCGCACCAGGCGGTCGACGATCAACAGCGTGTTGGGCGGATAGGCGCCGCCGGAGAACAGTTTCGGAAACTCGCGGGCGCGAAACGCCATGAATTCGGCGATGTCCTGCGAATGTACGAGATAGGTGGTGAACTCGATGATGTTGGCGAAGCCCGCGCCCTGCGAAGCCAGTGCGGCGCCGAGATTGGCGAAGACTTGCGCGCATTGGGCGTCGAACCCGGCGGCTGGCTTGTCCGCGTCCGGCTTGAGACCAACCTGCCCGGCGATGAACAGGAATTCGGATGCCTTGACGCGCGTGAGCTGCGAATATTGCCCAAGCGGCGTGCCGAGCGCGTCGGGATTGAGAATGCGGATTTCGAGCATGATCTGGTTCCCGGCGTCACTCCAATCCCTCGACGATGCGGATGTCGCGCACCGCGCCGTCGCCGAGCGCTTTGAGCGCCTCCTGATAGGCCGGACTGTTATAGGCGGCGACGGCCTTTTCGACGCTGGGAAATTCGGCGATGACGATGCGTTCCTTGACGCCGGATTCGAAGGCGGTCGACGGACTGCCGCGCACGATATAGCGGCCGCCGAACGGCGCGGTCGCGGCCGGCGCCAGCTTGGCATAGGCGGCAAGTTTCTGCGGGTCGGAGATTGAGCGGTAGGCGGTCACCCAGTAGCCTTTGGGCATCGGAGCACTCCATGACGGGTGGGCGCGGTGAGGCGATGCCGCAGTCTAGCCCAAGGCCGGCCGCGGCGCAGCAGATTTGGCGCGGATCAGGTCTGCTCGACATTGGCTGCCTCAGGAGTAACATCGGGCCGGCGCATGCGCCTTGGCGAGAACCTTGAGGCAGAGCGGAGGCCTCGATGTCGTTCTGGAGCGCATTATTCGGCCGGCGTCCCGCCGCCGCGGCAGCGGTCACGGAGCCGGTCGAATACAAGGGTTTCATCATCCGCGCCGCGCCGTACAAGAACAACGGCCAATACCAGACCGCGGGCACGATCGAGCGCGAGATCGGCGGCGTGCGCAAGGAGCACCGCTTCATCCGCGCCGACGCCTACGCGTCCTACGACGATGCGATGAACTTCACGCTGAGCAAGGCGCGGCAGATCATCGACCTGCAGGGCGATCGCCTGTTCGATTGACGCGTTCGCCGCAGCTTCCGTGCAGCGCGCGGTCAGGCCGCGTCGAGGTCGTCGCCGGCCGCGATGCTGCTCTTGAGCTGTTTGAACGCCCGCCGTAGCGCGGCGATTTCGCCTTCAAGCTGCGCTACGCGCCGCGCCAGTTCGGCGCTGCCGGGCGCTGCATCGGCCGCGAGCCAGGCGTCGGGGAAGGCAAGCCCGATTTCGTCGCCATGGCGCCACTGCACTTGCGCCCGCACCGTCTGCTCTTTCTGCGGGATGTAGAGGTCGACGACGTTGGGGATGCTTACGGTGTCTGAGAAGATGATGCGCGCGCCGGCGCCGGATATATCGCGAATGAGGCAATCGAGCGCGCCACGGCGCTTGTTGAAATAGACGCAGCCGCGCAAAAAGCTCTTCTGCCGTATCGACCGGCGCCGTTCGGCCATCTCGGTGCCCTTGACGCGATTGTCGCGGATTCCGCAACCGGAAAGCAATTCTTTGCAAGTTTAGGCACGGTGGGATTAAGGCAGTCTTACTGCGGGTCTGCCGCGATTCCGCCGCGTCGCGCCGGCCGGCGTCGCGAAGACGCTTCGCCACAGCGGCATCAGCCGGCCGAGGTCGCAGGCGAATGCGCCGAGCGGCCGGTCGCAAACACAACCGATTTCGACTAATACCAGCGGCAGCATGAATGACGGTCAACGTTAAATGCCGCTGGTACAAGATGAAGTTCGGCGACAGAATATCGGCCGTCGGTCGTGCTTGCGAACGACCCGGGGGTAAAACGAGGATCAAGGCATGCGCGTCTTCAACCTGGCGCACGAAGCGGCGTTCGATCCGCACCATCACGTCGAGAAGATTCTCGGCAAAGTCGCGGACGGCGACGTCACCGTCGCCTGCTGGGAACCCGGCCAGATCAGCCCTTACCATTGCCACCCGCGCGCCACCGAAATCTATTTCTGCTTCGAAGGCGGCGGCACGATGCGCACGCCGGAGCGCACCGTCGCCGTGGTGCCGGGCGCCTTCGTTGTGCATCCGCCCGGCGAGCTGCACGAATATGCCAACGGGCCGACGCGCACCTTGTTGTTTCGCGTGCGCTACGGCCCCGACATGACCGCGCATCACCTGGACTGGCGCGGCCGCGCCGGCTGGACGCAAAGCGCAGCAGACGCAGACTATTTCGCGCGCAATCCGCCGGCGCGCGCGACCGCTTCGGCCGGCTGATGAAGGTTCGTGCCGCACGCGGCGCAACCACTTGGACGCACAGTAAACCCCAACGGAGCATCGATGTTCACAAAACCGCATTGTCCGGTCATCGCCATCGAAGAGCATTACTGGGACGAGGAACTGGAAAAGACCTATAGCGGCGGCGAATCGAGCCGTCCGGGCGAACAATACAAACGGCTGCACGATTTTGACGGCATCCGCATCAAAGAGATGGACGACGTCGGCATCGACGTGCAGGTGATCTCGCACGGCGCGCCGTCGACGCAGAAGCTTGCCGCCGATACCGCGGCGGCGCTCACCCGCCGCGTCAACGACCGCCTCGCCGCCGCGATCGCCGGCAACAGCAAGCGCCTCGCCGCCTTCGCCGCGTTGCCGACCGCGGTGCCGGAAGCCGCCGCCGACGAGCTTGAGCGCACCACCAAAGAACTCGGCTTCAAGGGCGCCATGCTGCACGGCCTCGCCAACGGCACGTTCCTCGACGACAAAAGGTTCTGGCCGATCTTCGCCCGCGCCGAAGCGCTCGACGTGCCGATCTACCTGCATCCGTCGCTGCCGAATGCCGAGGTGCGGCGCATCTATTACGACGATTACGTCAAGGACTTCCCGATGGTGGCGCGGCCGGCCTGGGGTTTTACGGTAGAGACGGCGACGCTCGCCATCCGGCTGGTGCTCTCCGGGGTGTTCGAGCAGCACCCGAAGCTGAAAATCATTCTCGGCCATCTCGGCGAGACGCTGCCGTTTCTGATCTGGCGCATCGACCAGGCGCTCAAACGGCCGGGCCAGAAGGCGATGAGCTTCCGCGATATTTTCTGCGGCAATTTCTACATCACGACGAGCGGCAATTTCTCCAACCCGGCATTGCTGTGCTGCGTCATGGAAATGGGCGTCGATCATATCCTGTTCGCGGTCGATTGGCCGTTCGTGGTCAACCCGCCGGCGCTGACGTGGATGGAGACGGTGCCGCTGTCGGACGCCGACAAGGAAAAGATCCTGTCCGGCAACGCCAAGCGGCTGTTGAAGATGTGACCGCGTCATTCCTCCGCCGCTTCGCGGGAGCGGAAAGCGTTGTTTGACGTCCCCCGCCAGCTCGTCAGCGCCGGCAGCGGCTGGCGGCGCACAACCCATTCGAGGTGCGTTGCCGGCGGCAGGCGCCGCGGGCCGCCGGCGATCACGTCCCGCTCGGCGGCGCGCAGCCGTTGCGGCGGCACCGCGGGCAGGCCGCGCATCAGGCACGCGGTCGGCTCGCCCAGGCAGCGCCGGTGGCGCCGGCATTTCTTGACCGGACACGCCCGCCAGAAGCGGAGCACCTCGCAATACAGCCGCCAGGTCGCCGCGTGCGCATCGTCGGCGAGCTTGAGCCCCTGTTCGACCGTGCGCCGCTTGAGGAACTGTTTCTCGTTGGGTTGCTTTTTGCGCGATGCCGGCATGTGAAAATCTCCAAAAATTCCAGGTGTGCGGAGGTCGGCAAAAAATTATCCGCACGACGCGTGCGCCTTCATTGCGAGGAGCGCCAGCGACGAAGCAATCCAGGACTGAGCCGCCGCATCTGGATTGCTTCGCTTCACTCGCAATGACGAGCAAACAAATCCGCTCCCGCGGCGCCTGCGCGTCCGAGTTTTGTTTGATCCGGCGAACATCCGTAGCCCGGATGGAGTGAAGCGCAATCCGGGAACGATCGTGCGGCTTCACTGCCGACCCCGGGTTTCGTTTCACTCCGCCCGGGCTACATTTTTCTACATTTTACGAACGAAAGAATCTACGAACGAAAGGAAAAGAGGGAGGCGAAACGCCGACAAGCGCATGACCGAACCTCCGCATCATCGGATGCGGCACGCGCCCGGCGGGGCGCGCTCGCCTCTCGGCGTTTCGCCGCGGCGCTTGCTGCAGCGAACCAACGCCGCAGCTCACTCCAGCACGCGCTTCCTGGCACACGGCTTGCGACGGAGGTTAGCCATCGCTCGCCTATCCCAGTCCAGCGGCAAAGCCGCAGGCCGGTCGTAATGCCGGCCGGGCGTCTTCCCGGAGCCGCCCGGGAGCGGAGTGTGTCGCTACGCCCGCGGGAACCGCACCCATTCCGCAATCAGGAGCACCCTCGCGATGGCGTCCCTCGATGAACGGGATGATTCTTTGTAACTGAACTAGGGACCAATGTCAAGCGCAAAGTCGCCATCTGGGCGACTGCTTGTTATCGCCAAGTGGACGCAACGCGGCGGCTTTGCAATTGGCTCGAATGGGGCTAATCGGGTGCCAAACCCTGGGAAACAGAACTTTGGCGACAAAAACGCTCGCGGACGCCGTCTCCGCTTATGGCGCAAGCGTCAAAGCAAAACTGGCGAACGTCGCCATTTCCGGAGCGCCGGAAGACCAGCTCCGATCTCCGCTCGAAACCCTCATTCGCGACTTGGCCGCGATCGAGGGCATGTCGCCGAACGCCGTCAAGCTTGTCGGGGAAACGACGCTTGCGGAATTGAAACCCCGGCCCGACTTCGCCGTGACGGTCGGCAACGCACTGGTCGGTTTCATCGAGGTCAAAGCGCCGGGCAAGGGCGCCGATCCGCGCCAGTTCAGCGACCCGTACGACAAGGAGCAGAGGGACAAGCTGAAGTCGCTGCCGAACCTGATCTACACTGACGGGAGTTCCTTCAGCCTTTGGCGCGACGGGAAGTCGGAAAACGGCATCATTCACCCGGAAACGTCGAATCGCGCACTTTGGCCTTGACCCCAGGTCTGGGCCGATCCACAGTGTTCTTCGTTTGTTCTTAGGACTCCGCAAGATGACAATCGAAGAACATTTCGACACGGCTCTTGTCGCCGGGATGGCGCTTAAGGAGAAACAGATCCAGCAGAATTACCGGCCCATCATCGCTGTTCACAAATGGTTTGCGCGCCGGCCTGGGACGCTATTCCGAGGCCTGATTCTCTCGGAGTTTGATGATCGACCACTCGCGGAGAGTTTTTTTGAGTTCGAATGATTTCCCCGGGAAACTGGTCGTCGACCCGTTCATGGGTGGTGGAACTCCTCTGCTTGAGGCGAATCGGGTCGGTTGTGATGTGCAGGGCTTCGACATCAATCCCATGGCAGCTTGGATCGTCAGGGAGGAAATCGAGCACTTGGATTTGGACGCGTACAGCAACGCGGCCCGTTCCCTGATCGAACACCTGACCACAGAGATTGGCCGAACCTACAGGACTGACTGTGTTCTTTATGGAGACCAGAATGTTCCGGTCAAATATTTCCTTTGGGTCAAGACAACGGGCTGTGAGCGATGCGGGCACACCATCGATCTATTTCCAGGCTACTTGGTGGCCGATGACACACGCCACCCTAGGCATGTCTTCGTCTGCGGTGCCTGTGGAGAGCTGAATGAAATTGAGAATCGGAATCAGCCAGGGCAGTGTCATCACTGCAAAGCCAAATTGACCGATCATGGACCCGCGCGGCGGAATCAGTGCCCATGTCCACAGTGCAGGCATGTCAATAAATATTCGCGTCCAAATGAAGGCCCACCGAATCATCGCATGTTTGCGATCGAGTATTACAATCCGCATCGGCGCTACGAACACCGAGGTCGATTTTTCAAAAAGCCGGATGCTCAAGACCTCGCCCGGTATGAGGATGCCGCGCAAAGGTGGAAAACACTTTCTTCGTGCTTCGTTCCCGATCAGGAAATTCTCGCTGGTGACGAGACAGATCGGCTCCACCGTTGGGGTTATCGGCACTATCGGGAGATGTTCAACGCACGGCAGCTTCTTGGGCTTGAGCTGAGCTGCCAGAGGATTGCAACTGTCAATGGCACTCGTGTGCGTCACGCCCTTGCGACAAACCTGTCTGACTTATTGCGTTACCAAAACATGCTTTGTTGTTATGACACGATGGCTCTCAAATCACTTGATATTTTCTCTATTCATGGCTTTCCGGTCGGGCTAGTTCAGTGTGAATCTAATCTGCTCGGAATTAGCGACGCGAATGGCTCAAATGTTGGATCCGGTGGATGGTTAAATATTGTCGAGAAGTATCGAAAAGCCAAAAAATATTGCGATAAGCCTTTCGAGGTTAAGTCTCAAAATGGCAGAAAAGTATTCATTCCCATTAGAGGCGAGTGGATCGGTGAGAGCTGTAATGGCGCTCGCCCGCGTTCTGTATCCATCAGCTGTGCGAGCGCAACCAAATTATCGCTACGGGCGGAAAGCCTAGACGCAGTGTTTACGGACCCTCCATATTTCGGAAACGTGCAGTATGGCGAGTTAATGGATTTCTGTTATGTATGGCTTCGTCGACTTGTTGGAACGGAAGCGGAGGGATTTGAACGTGAGACGACTCGGTCCCCGGAAGAGTTGACCGGCAATTTTACCCAGGTGCGTGGCCTCACACACTTTGCCGATGGCCTGTCGGCCACATACCAGGCAATGGCGCGCGCGCTAAAGCCCGGAGCACCACTGGCCTTCACGTTTCACCACAATCGCATCGATGCCTATTGCGCTGTAGGCGTTGCGATCCTTGACGCAGGCCTCACTTGTTCAACTACATTGCCGTGTCCTGCGGAAATGGGCGGGTCCATACATATCCACGGGACGCGTTCCTCGATTGTAGACACGATCTTTGTCTGCCGACTAACTGGTCGAACAAAAAGAAGTCTACTGTTTGAAGGGTCAGCGCAGTTGCGGGAAGTCGTTGAGCGAGATTTGTATCGGCTCCGTGTGGCGGGCTTGAAAGCAACGATGGGTGACGCCCGCTGCCTGACGTTCGGGCACTTAACTCGAATGGCTGTATGGCGGCTTCGCCGAAGTTGGGACAGCAGCATCCAAACTGACGTTCGCGTTAGGCAGTTCGCGGATGAGTTGACGTCATTGGCTGACATCTCGGCCGTTCTTCAGGAAATTGGCGAAGAGCTACCATCGCGTCGCTTTGACCTTGCAGAAGAAGATCGTATGTTCGATTTGGATATTGACGATGCCATTCCCTTTTGAAGTTCCGTTTGCAGAAGTTGAAGCAAACCTTGACGCTTACGTTGATGAGGTATTTGGAGCACTTCAATCAGAGTTTCTTAGCCTCCCCAAAGGCCAGGGGTTCATCGACTATTCGACATTCTCCAGGGGCTATGAAGAATTGAAGGCTGCCACAAAGGATTTTCGGGATATCTCGGCGGAGGCGATAGTTGCAACAGTCTATGAGAACTCCCATAAGCTTCATTGTATTGCGAACGATTTTGGGTTTCACGCCACCGGAATGGGCCTATATCACGACACAACGCAGTGGACTTGAAGTGAGCCAAGGCGCCGCCCGCACCCTCGATCGCCGTATCAGAATGGCCCCGCTTATGCCGCTTAGGCTCGACAATGGCGTGACGAAGAGTCGGCTATGCGCGATGGTGGTTACTGCCTGCCGGCTCCTGACGGAAAAGCCGCCAGAGGTCCCTGGTGACAAGCTCTATCGTCTTGATAAGGCGGACACTAAAAATGGCGTTTTGAGTTTGCAGCCCCTTGCCGATCTTGGCGTGCCGTACGCAATGCTACTCTACGAACGCTTTCTCGGTCGTCCTTTTGCAGGGCATCGCGACAGCGTCTCTGAGCTGGTCGGTGACGTGCTAGAATCAGCAATCGAATCTCAGTTGGCCGGGTCTAAGATAAGCTTCCGTAAGACCAAACGAGCAGAGCAAGTCGCCGGTTTCGACCAGGCACCGGATTTCATCGTGCCTGACGAGTTCAATCCGGAAGTGGTGATCGAGGCCAAGATTACGGAGGACGACGGTACGGCCCGGGACAAGGTTACGAGGGTGCAGCATCTTCGTAGCCTCTCGATGCAGGGTCGATCACACGCTGACCCACCGAGGTTCGAAGTAGTTGCCTGTATTGCAGGACGTGGATTTGGTGTTCGTCGTGAAGATATGAAGAAGCTGTTACTTGCTACGAGGGGCAAGGTTTTCACACTTCAGAACATATCGCGCCTAATTGATTGTACTCGGCTGGCAGATTTCCGAATAGGATAAGCTTCGATTATTCAAAAAAGCCGCGCCTTCCGCGGGCGGCTCAGACGCGCCGGCTCAAGATCGGCAAGGGCTTTATCGAGAACGTCACGCCGCAGATGTGGGCCTATGAAGTCTCCGGCATGCAGGTGCTTTGGCACTGGTTCAGCTATCGCCGCCGCGATCGCACGCGCCCGATCATCGGCGACCGCCGCCCGCCGTCGCCGCTCGATAAAATCCAGCCGGAGCATTGGCTGCCGGAATACACCAGCGACCCGCTCGACCTTCTTCACGTCCTCGGCCGGCTGATCGCGCTGGAACCCCGGCAAGCCGACCTGCTGGAGCGGATTTGTGCGGGCAAGCTTCGCAAGGCCGACGAGTTGCGCGAGGCCGGTGCATTGGCACCCGCCGAGGGCGAGCCATCGGCCAAGAACGGCAAGACGAAAAGCAAGGGCTGATTTCGCAACCCGTGGGCTACGGGGAAAAGTGGCCGGGTCGCTCGCGCGGCGCGGCCGGATCGCGCATGATTTCACCTGATTCGAAATCCGAACGCGTGAATCATGACCTCTCCCCGCCAAGGCGACCTGTTCCGGAACGATGAGGAGTCCGAGGAGCGCGAGACGCCGACTTGGTATCCCGATCCGGACGAAGTGCGCACGGAACTGCACGCGATTCTGGCACAGATGCGCGCTGCCACGTCGATGGCGTCGATTCCTTGGGACGACGATCGCACGGCGCTTTACCGCACCATCTTCCCTCAGATGACCGGCTGCCTGCCGGAGGACGAAGGCGCGCAATTGCGGTTCGAGTTCCTGACCGAATTGGCGAGGCTCGAAGCGGCGTGAGCTTGGCGGTTCGGCGGTGGGGTTTCCGCCGAGGCAAATCCGAACTTGCGCCCGACCGAGACGGTGAAAAATCCGGGCCACGCCCCACCGCCGCGCATAGCCGCAATACCGTGAAGCCCGAGCGCGCAAAGCCGCGAAATGCGCTAAGATTTACTGGTTTCACCACACCAAACTCGCACCAGGGAGATCACGCAAAAATGTCCGTACGTTCCATGATTCTGCGCGGCAGCGCGGCATTCATTCTGGCCGTCGGAGCGGCCGCAGTGTTTGCCGGCGGGACTGCCACCACACCGGCCGCGGCGGCCGGCGCCACGCCGATCAAGGCGACCGAGCTCGAGCCGACGCCGGACCCCGGGCTGTCGTTTAACGAAATGGCCGACGTTATGGGCCTGTTCGCCAAGCATGACCTCACATACGTGGCCGGGCCGAAGCTTGGCGGCGGCGGGCCGGCACGGGTCCAGGCCGTGGCGACCGGCAATACCGAGGTCGCCACGAGCGACCTCATCTCGGTGATGGGCGGCATCTATTCGGGCGCAAAGCTGAAGATTTTCATGGTGATGACGCCCTACGGCGACGAGGAGATTTGGGGGCTGGACAAATACAAGACGCTGAAAGATGCCGAGGGCCAGAGCTGGGGCGTCGCCAGCCTCGGCGGCGCGCAGCGCTTCAACGCGCAGATGACCGTCGAAGGTCTAGGCTTCAAGCCCGATGCCTTCCGCTGGATCGCCATTTCCGGCGCCGATTCGGCGCGGCTGCAGGCGCTCGACACCGGCCGCACGCAGATCACGGACCTGTCGCATCTCGGCGCGGCTTTGGCGGTGGCCAAGGGCTTTACCGAGAACATCCACATTCTCGTCGCGCACACCGCACAGCACACCCCGCCGATTCCGCGGCTCGTTGCAATAGCGACGACAGATTGGCTCAGCAGCCACAAGGACGTGGCGACCCGCTATGTCGAGACGATGCTGGCGGCCGGCCGGGCCTGGGAGGACAATGAAGATTCGTGGGTCGATGCCGCGCTGAAGATCTACCAGGGCAGCGGCATGACCGGACCACAGTTGAAAGGGGCGTGGCAGCAGTTCCACGACGGCGGCTATTTCTCGGTCAACGGCGGCATCAATTTGGCGGCGACGCAGAAGGTTTTGGACCTGTTCTTCAAAATTCGCAACGAAGGCCCGAACCAGTATCTGACAAAGGCTGCCGACATCTACGACACCGGCCCGCTGCAGGCCGCGCTCGACAAGATGGGCCTCGCCAAGGCCACGCCGGGCCTGCCCGATACGCCGGACTGGTACAAGAAGTAACGGCTGTCGCGCGGGTGACACAAGCGGCCGTGTCCCGGATGCGGTGCAGCGCGCAAGCGATGCACCGCTGTTCCGGGACTTTCGCGGACTCCTCGGTGCGAGCGTGTGACGATCCCGGGTCTGCGGCGCACCATTGCGCTTCGCTGCAATGCTGCGCCGCGCCCGGGAAACGCTGTGGAACGAGCGGGTGACACAAGCGGCCGTGTCCCGGATGCGGTGCAGCGCGCAAGCGATGCACCGCTGTTCCGGGACTTTCGCGAACTCCTCGGTGCGAGCGTGTGACGATCCCGGGTCTGCGGCGCACCATTGCGCTTCGCTGCAATGCTGCGCCGCGCCCGGGAAACGCTGTGGAACGAGCGGGTGACACAAGCGGCCGTGTCCCGGATGCGGTGCAGCGCGCAAGCGATGCACCGCTGTTCCGGGACTTTCGCGGACTCCTCGGTGCGAGCGTGTGACGATCCCGGGTCTGCGGCGCACCATTGCGCTTCGCTGCAATGCTGCGCCGCGCCCGGGAAACGCTGTGGAACGAGCGGGTGACACAAGCGGCCGTGTCCCGGATGCGGTGCAGCGCGCAAGCGATGCACCGCTGTTCCGGGACTTTCGCGGACTCCTCGGTGCGAGCGTGTGACGATCCCGGGTCTGCGGCGCACCATTGCGCTTCGCTGCAATGCTGCGCCGCGCCCGGGAAACGCTGTGGAACGAGCGGGGCCGCGATCTTGATTCAAACAATTTCGATGTCATCGCCCACGGCGATGTCGCCGCCTTCAATCACCTCGGCATAGATCCCGCAATCGGCGTGGCCGAGATGGCGCATCAGCGTTTGCGGAATGTTGAGGTCGCGCATGGCGGTTTCCGGGTCGACGTTGGTGGCGGCGCAGCGGACGATGCGCTTGACGACTTTGAGGCGAACGCATGCGGTTTTGGTCCGCTGGCTTCTTCGCTGACCGTCCTCCGCAAGCGGCGGAGGGGAAATGAACGACGAATCTCCGGCAGGCGGCGCGCGAGGGGAGACGGTCAGGCATTTGTCGACCAGGTCGAGCTCGCTCCAGGGCGTCAAGCCGTCGACATAAAGGTTGCCGCGAAAGCGCAAGGGATTGACCGGCGCGCCGACCATGTCCGCGATGGCGGCGACCGAGGCGAGGTTGATGATCGAGACCACCTTGCGGGCGAGGTCGGAAAAATTGTGGCCGTCGGCGTGCAGGATTCTTGGCGGGCCGCGCAGTTCGCCGGCGCAATAGGCGGCGAAGAAGCGTTCAATCGTCGCGCGGCCGGCTGCGGTCGAGAGATCGCCGCTAACTTCGTTCCCGTCCCCACCCGGGTCGCGCTGTCGCGCGCCCGGGCGCAGGCTCTCGTGGGGAGGGGTAGCGGTGTGGGTCGCGAGGTCATGCGCATCCGTCGACGCTGTTACCTCACCTCCGGACCCCCGTCCCAACCCTCCCCCACGAGGGGGGACGGAAGAATCAATCGTGAGGATGCGGCTTTCCGGGTCGTAGGCCGTGCGCAAGGCCGCGAGCCGCTCGTTGCGCATGAGCATCAGGAACTTCTGCTTGGGCAGGTAGCGCTGCTTTTCGGCGTCGAAGCCGGACGGCCCATTCTCGATGGCGTAAAGCCGGTCGCCGGGAATGGTCTCGTGCGGCGCAAGCGCGACGCCGGCAAGCGGCTCGGGGCTTAAGCCCTTTACCGGGTAGCGGTAGATGGCGCGAATGGTGGCCATGGCAACTGACGTTATTCCTTATTCTTTGAGTCTGCTTCTTTGAGTCTGCGGCCAGAAGCGGGTCCGTCACCGCCACCTATTCGTCCCCCCTTTTTCGCGGGAGAAAGAGCGAGGTAACGCGGGCATCTGCCGCGAGGCATTGTTGCGGCGACGCCATTCCGGACCCTTCCGAAGGCGGGTTTCGCACCCCATATTTTACCGCAATGATCGCCTGTCGGGGTCATCGTGTTGGCGTTACCAAAGACCAATGTCTTGATCTCGATCAGGGAGCCGCCGCCTCTACCCGGTTACAACCCAATGACGATGTTCCGACTGCGCCGCAAGGGCTTTGGAATAGGCCGAGGGAGATGACATGAATTTTGACAAATATACCGACCGCAGCCGCGGCTTCGTGCAGTCCGCCCAATCGCTGGCGCAGCGCGAGGGCCATCAGCAATTTGCGCCCGAACACCTGCTCAAGGTCCTGCTCGACGATCCCGAAGGGCTCGCCGCGGGGCTGATCGATCGCTCCGGCGGCGATTCGCGCAAGGCGCTGGCCGCCGTCGAGGCAGCGCTGGCCAAACGGCCTAAAGTGTCGGGCGCCGGCGCGGGCCAAATCTATCTCGATGCGGCATTGGCGCGCGTGTTCGACGCCGCCGAGAAGGCCGGAGAGAAGGCCGGCGACAGTTTCGTCACCGTCGAGCGGCTCCTTCTGGCGCTCGCACTCGACAAATCGAGCGAGGCCGGAAAGATTCTGGCCAATGCCGGCGTCACCGCGCAAAACCTCAATGCCGCGATCGAAGCCCTGCGCAAGGGCCGCACCGCGGATTCGGCTTCGGCCGAGAACGCCTACGATGCGCTCAAGAAGTATGGCCGCGACCTGACGCAGGCCGCGCGCGACGGCAAGCTCGATCCGGTGATCGGCCGCGACGAGGAAATCCGCCGCACCATCCAGGTGCTGTCCCGGCGCACCAAGAACAATCCGGTGTTGATCGGCGAGCCGGGCGTCGGCAAGACCGCGATCGTCGAGGGCTTGGCGTTGCGCATCGTCAATGGCGACGTGCCGGAAAGCTTGCAGGACAAGAAGCTGTTGGCGCTCGACATGGGCGCGATGATCGCGGGCGCCAAATATCGCGGCGAGTTCGAGGAGCGGCTCAAGGCCGTGCTCCAGGAGGTTACCTCCTCGGCCGGCGCCTATATCCTGTTCATCGACGAGATGCACACCATCATCGGCGCCGGCAAGGCCGACGGTGCGATGGATGCTTCCAATCTGCTCAAGCCGGCGCTGGCGCGGGGCGAGCTGCATTGCATCGGCGCCACCACGCTCGACGAATACAAAAAGCACGTCGAGAAGGACGCTGCGCTGGCGCGGCGCTTCCAGCCGATCTATGTCGAGGAGCCGAGCGTCGAAGACACCATCTCGATCCTGCGCGGCTTGAAGGACAAATACGAGGCCCATCACGGCGTGCGCATCACCGACGGCGCGCTGGTGGCGGCGGCGACTTTGTCGCACCGCTACATCACCGACCGCTTCCTGCCCGACAAGGCGATCGACCTCGTCGATGAGGCGGCGGCGCGACTGAAAATGCAGGTCGATTCCAAGCCCGAGGAACTCGATTCGATCGACCGCGAAATCATCCGGCTCAAGATCGAGCAGGAGGCGCTGAAGAAGGAGCGCGATCCCGGCTCGCGCTCGCGCCTCAACGGGCTCGAAACCGAACTCGTGGCGCTGGAGAAGAAGTCCGCCGATCTCACGGCGCGCTGGAAGTCGGAGAAGGAGAAACTCTCCGGCGCGCAGAAGCTGAAGAACGAACTCGACCAGTTGCGCGTCGAGCTCGCCAATGCGCAGCGGCGCGGCGAATTCCAGCGGGCCGGCGAGATCGCCTATGGGCGCATCCCGGAGCTTGAGAAGAAGCTCAAAGCCATGGAGGCCGGCGGCGACAAGGGCGGTTCTTCGGGCGCCATGGTCGATGAGGCGGTGACCGCCAATCATATTGCCCAGGTGGTGTCGCGCTGGACCGGCATTCCGGTCGACCGCATGATGGAAGGCGAGCGCGAGAAGCTCCTGCGCATGGAACAGCAGATCGAGAAGCGCGTGGTCGGTCAGGCCGAAGCCGTCAAGGCGGTCTCGACCGCCGTGCGCCGCGCCCGCGCCGGCTTGCAGGACCCGAACCGGCCGATCGGCTCGTTCATGTTTTTAGGTCCCACCGGCGTCGGCAAGACCGAGCTGACCAAAGCGCTGGCGGAGTATTTGTTCGACGACGAGCGTGCGCTGATCCGCGTCGACATGTCCGAATACATGGAAAAGCATTCGGTGGCCCGCCTGATCGGCGCCCCGCCCGGCTATATCGGCTACGAGGAGGGCGGCGCGCTGACCGAAGCGGTGCGGCGGCGGCCCTATCAGGTCGTGCTGTTCGACGAGATCGAGAAGGCGCACCCCGACGTGTTCAACGTGCTGTTGCAGGTGCTCGACGACGGCAGGCTGACCGACGGCCAGGGCCGCACCGTCGATTTCCGCAACACGCTCATCGTCATGACGTCAAATCTCGGCGCCGAATATCTGGTGGCGCAGCCGGAGGGCGAGGATTCCGAAAAGGTGCGCGACGTGGTGATGGCGGAGGTGCGCGCGCGGTTCCGGCCGGAATTCCTCAACCGCATCGACGAGATCATCCTGTTCCATCGACTAAAGCGCGAGCACATGGGACGCATCGTCGATATCCAGCTGCGCCGGCTGCAACAGCTTCTGGAGGAGCGCAAGATCACGCTGTCGCTCGATGCAAGAGCGCGCGAGTGGCTGGCCGAGAAGGGCTACGATCCGGCCTACGGCGCCCGGCCGCTCAAGCGCGTGATTCAGAAGTCGGTGCAGGACCCGTTGTCCGAACTGATCCTCGCCGGCCGCGTCAAGGACGGCGAGAAGGTCGCGATCTCGGCCGGCCGCCATGGCCTCACCTTCAACGGCACAGCGGTCGCCGCGGCGGCGTGATAAAACGCGTCTCCCGGACGCGGTGCAGCGCGTAAGCGGTGCACCGCAGATCCGGGATCGTCGAAGTCTCCAGCTCGATACCATCCCGGGTCTGCAGCGCCTCACTTGGTGCTGCGCTACGCCTCGGAAATCTCAGTTGATTGTATTCGCCCGGATCGTCTTGCCCGCATCCTCGGCATTTGGCATCTTTTCAAGCCCCGGAATCGCCGGGCTCTACGGCACAGGAGTCACCGGCATGAGCTACATCAAGCACGTCATCCAGCCGGGCGAGAAGATCATCGTGATCGGACGGCTGAGCTGGACCGTCTTTCTGCCCGCCATCTTCTATCTCATTCTGGGCGGCATTCTCGTCATCGTCGAGCAGATATTTGGTCCGCAGGGTGCTATCCGCGCCGATCTGATCTACGGCACCGCGGCGTTATTGGGCGCGGCGACCCTGATCAGCGCGTTCCGCGCCTGGTTCAGACGCTGGACCACCGAAATCGCCGTGACCGACAAGCGGATCATCTACAAGCGCGGGTTCATAAGACGGCACACCGCCGAGATGAACATGGACAAGGTGTCTTCGGTCGAAGTCGATCAGTCGATCCTGGGGCGCATGTTCGACTATGGCTCAATTCATATTCTCGGCACTGGCGGCGCGGTCGGCATCGAGCACCTGCACCAGATCGCCTCGCCGATTGCACTACGAAACGCAATCGACGTGAGATAAACGACGTCACGCTGTTGTTCAGTTTCGAGGGCCTATTGCGCCTCGGCGACATGCGGGGCGGACGGATTGGCAAGGAGCGCATCGATCTCCTGGCGGTCCTTCTCGAACTCGGCAAGCGTGTCGCTGCCAAGCACGCGGCCGCGCGGCAGTCTGATCCGCATCGGATCGACGACGCGGTCGTTCACCCAGATCTCGAAATGCACGTGCGGGCCGGTCGACATGCCGGTCGTGCCGACGAAGCCGATGATCTGGCCCTGTCGCACGCGGCTGCCGACGTGGAGGCCGCGGGCGAATGCGGTCATGTGGCCGTAGGCGGTCTCATAGCCGTCGGTGTGACGGATGCGGACGTATTTGCCGTAGCCGCCGCGCGGTCCGATCCATTCGATGGTGCCGTTGCCGGCGGCAAAGATCGGGGTGCCGATCGGCGCGGCCCAATCGACGCCGCTGTGGAATTCCTTGATGTGAAGCAGCGGATGGATGCGCCAGCCGAACGGCGAGGTCTCGATGCCGACGGCGACCGGTTTGCGGACCAGGAACTTCTTGGCGCTCTTTCCGCTGTCGTCGTAATAATCGTACATGCCGTCGTCGGCGGTGCGGAAGTGGTAGAACTTCTTGGCCTCGCCGTCGAGATCGAGCGAGACGTAGCGGACTTCGTGACTGCCATCGGAGTTGGCATCCTCCGAATAGAGCACGTCGAAGGAGTCATCCGGCTGTACCTTGCGCTGGAAATCGACGTCGTAGGCGTAAATGCTTACGATCTCCTCCATCACCGAATTGGGTACGTTGTTGCGCAGCCCGGTTTCGTAGAGGCTTTGATAAAGGGTCACGCCGCCAGCGCCGCCAGCGCCGCCGGCACCGCCATCGCCTGCGTCCCTCGTTTCGTTCGACTCGACGAGGTCGCCATCCATGTTGCTGATGTCGACCGGCACGTAAGTGTTCATATCGGACAACGCCACCGCCGACTCGATCGTGTCGCCGCCGGCGATCATGACGCGCAGCGGCAAGACGCGGCCGGCCAAAGGCGGCGCCAGCAGCACATGCAGCTTCTGGCCTTCCTTGAGCTGGTCTGCGCGCGGCCCGAGCACGGTGACGATCTGCTTGGTCAGGTCCGGCGGGACGTTGAGGCCCTGAAGAATGGCGGTGACCGTCTGGCCCTTCGCTGCGCTGATGATATGTTCGCTGCCGTCGCCTGAGTTCGGCGCGCTCGTCGTCTTCGGCATCAGCGTGACATTTTCCGGGACCACGCGTGCGGTGAAGCCGAAATACGGATCGGACTCGTTGTCCGACGCGTAACCGAGCTTCAACGGTGTCGCGCCCTCGGCGCTCGAAAGTGCCGACGCGCCGATGCCCGCTTCCTTGGCAACGTCGCGCACCCGCGCCATCACCTCGTCGAGCGGCAACAGCGTTGACGGCTTGACCCTGCGCAACAGCGAGCTGAGCTCGCAGACCGCGGGCGCAACCTTTGGCCGTGGCACCGGCGCCACGAAATCGCAGGTCGAGAAGGCCACTTCGGTGTCGGGCTGCGGCGCCGCCTCCTGATCGTCGCCGGTTACCGCGGAGGCAAGCAGTTTTTGCAGGTTGAACTGTGGAACCTTGGCGGCAAGCTCGGGGGCGGAGGTCAGCATCAGGTTGCCGAACACGCGGGTATAGGGACGCACCCGCACCAATTCGCGATTGCGGCTGCGCGTGATCGTGGGGACGCGCAGCAGCGCGTGTTCGACGCTCGGCTCGTTGAGCGCGGGCAGACGATCGGTCTTGCGGAGGCCGGTCAGGCGGTTGCCCAGCGTGGCAAGCGCGCCGCGCAATGCCGTCTCGACGCGTTCAGGGGCTCTGGCGAAGGTGGTCTCGCCGTCGAGCGAAGCGAAAACGGCGCCGCCCATCAGCGCCGCGCCGCAAAGCCCAGTCAGGATCGCGCCGCTGAGCCATTGCACCGAGATCCGTCGTCGGTCGACCGGACCACCGTTGGCGCCGTCGACCGAGAGCGGCGGCTCATTGCCGAGATCGATAACGTCGGCCAGGAATCTCTGGTTGGCGGTGCGTAGCCTACCTTGGTCCAAGACCACGTCCCCTGCACTCGCGTTCGCAAGCGGCCACCGTGCGGTAGTCTGGCTGCGACGCTACCTTCCCCACCCGATCGGCCGTGGAACCAAGCCTGGATCAAGCAATGGCACAATGCCTCCAGCGGCGCCGGACCGTCAATGCGACCGGAGCGTTGCATGCTCGAAGTTCAGTTGACGAAGTCGCCACCCCACATTGCGACATGTCCGACATGACGATTATGTAAAAGACGACGGAGGAATGTGGCCGTAGTGCGGCGCGTGCGCCGCGGCGGGTCGAATTCGGCGCGCCGTGGCATGATCGCCGCGCTGCGCGGGCGAGGCGGAATTGGCCGCTTTGCGCATGGCCTGCCGCCGCTGATTTCCGCACAACGGGCGTTGACAATGGCGCCGTCGAAGGCCTATATAGGCAATCTTGGCGCGCCGCCGCTAGGCGCGATGGCGCGTCTTGAGAAGCCCCTTACTGTTTAGGCGGTAAATCATCCGGGCATGGCCTGTGGCCAGGGCGGATGTGCGGGCTTCGGCGGCTTGCCGCTCCCTGTTCTGCCGTAGGCAGGTGAAACCGGGTGAGGCAGACGGAACTGCAAGGTTCCGGGATGTTTGACAAGTGAATCGGAAGAAAGAGAAACGTGGACGGCGGAGTCCTTGCGGCCGCTTTCGCGAATGGGAAACCCTTTGCGCGGC
>CAVQWD010000013.1:0-13205 GCA_963717265.1 uncultured Alphaproteobacteria bacterium
CCGTGACGTCGGTGACCTTTTCGGCGTTGCCGTCGATCACGGTACCGGAGCGGTCGCGCGTGGCGGTAACCAGCTTGGAGACGAAGCGGACCGTGATCTGCACCGTACTGCGGTTGCGCAATTCGGCCGCGGTAATGGTCGAAGCGTCAATCGAAACAAAACGCGTCTCGGCGGTTTCGCTGCGGCGTTCGCGCTCGGTGATCGCGGCGTCGAAACCGTCGAAGACTTCGCGCGACAGCAGACTGCGCAACTGGCGGCGATCGCCGCCGGCAAAGGCGGTCACGACCATTTCGTATGCGGTGCGTGCGCCGGTGATGAAATGCTTGGCGTCGAAGCCCGGGTCGGCGCCGGCGATCGCATCAAGACCCGCCGCAACGGTCGATCCGCTCTCGGCAATGTCTTTCCAACGCTCGGCCGCCGGTTGGGTGACTTCGACCGGCCGCGCCGGCGTCTCAGTCGGACGCGGCGGTAGCGTGACGACCTTGTCGCTGGCCGGGCTGCGCACGGCATCGCGCGCCGAATAGGGATCGTAGGGCGGACGCTCACGACCGGTGCGTTGGCCTAAAACGCTGCGCAGGCGCAGGAAAATGAACACCGCCAGCGCCAAAAAAATGATGGTGTAGATGTCGAACACGTCGGGCATTCTTTCAGCACCGCCGGCAGCAGGACGGTACGTTTCAAGGGCGGTTCGAACTGACCAAACCGCGGGAGAAGGGCCGGTTACCCCGCTCTATGTAGGCACGCAAGAGGGGCCATCCAGTGGCTGCGCATCGTGACCATAGCGTGCCGGCGCGAAAGATTAGACGATTGGGCCCGCCGCGCCAACAATGCAAGCACGCCGATGCGGCATGCTTTTGGGCAAATCCGGCGAAATTGCCGTTAAATACCGCCGTCCCCGCCGCCAGACCGGTCATCAAGCCAGGGATCCTTGCACCAGCGGACAGCCGGCATGGCCGCCATTGTTCGCCCCCCTCCCCTATGTTAGCCAAGCCGCACGCGCAGACCGGAGATAAGGATGTCGGCGACAAATGGCGGCCCCGGGCCGCAAACGGCAATGCCGCAAATGCCGGTGCCGCAGATCGGCGTTCTCACGCAATACGTGAAGGACTTTTCGTTCGAAAATCCCAACGCGCCGCGCTCGCTGGCGCCGAGCACGCAGCAGCCGGCCATTAACATCAACATTGCGGTGGAAGCCGCGCCGCTTGCCGCAACCGATGTTGAAGTGACCCTGCGGTTGGAAGGTAAAGCGGAATCCCAAGGCATGCTGCTGTTCGGCTTCGAACTCCTGTATTCCGGCGTGTTCCGGATTCAAAACGTGCCGCCGGAGAGTTTGCAGCCGGCGGTGATGATCGAATGCCCGCGGTTATTGTTTCCCTTTGCCCGCGAAATCGTCGCCACGGCGACGCGCAACGGCGGTTTCCCGCCGCTTTTGCTGGAACCGATCGATTTCGTGATGCTGTACCGGCAGCGCTTGGCTGCCGCACAGCCGTCGCCGGCGGTGCCGCCGCTCAATCCAGGCTGACGTAATCGCGCCAGATGGCGTTGCCGAGGCTGGCAATAAAACGCCGGTGCGCCGCGCGCTGGTCCGCCGTCAGGCGCTCCGCAAGCGGCACCGGACGTTCGCGCGGCACGACCGTCTCGCCGCCGGCGTAAACCGGCGCCGCGGTCCGGGAAAGCACGAGTTGCGCCTGCCGGGCGCCGATCAGTTCGACATAAACCTCGGCGAGAAGCTCGGCATCGAGCAAGGCGCCGTGCTTGGTGCGCCGCGAGTTGTCGATCGCATAGCGCAGGCATAGGTCGTCGAGCCGGTTGGCGCCGCCGGGATGCTTGCGGCGCGCGATCAAAAGCGTGTCGATCATCCGCTCGCGGCTCACCGCGGCGCGGCCGGCACGTTCCAATTCGGCGTTGAGAAAGCCGAGATCGAACATCGCGTTATGGGCGACCAGCTGCGCGTCGCCAAGAAATACGATGAGGTCTTCCACCCTGTGGGCGAATAGCGGCTTATCCTTGAGAAATTCCGCGGTCAGGCCGTGAATCGCAAGCGCCTGCTCCGGCATGTCGCGTTCCGGATTGAAGTAACAATGGAAGGTCCTGCCGGTCGGGAACCGATTGACCAGTTCGATGCAGCCAATTTCGACCAGGCGATCCCCCTGCAGTGGATCAAGCCCGGTGGTTTCGGTATCCAAAACGATTTCGCGCATTGAAGCTTGCCCGAGGCGAATCAGCGCTGCCGTTGCGGCATTTTAGCGATGCTTTGTAAAATGTCGCGCACCTGGGCACGCGCGTGATCGAAACTCTGTGAACTATCGATAACGAAATCGGCGCGGGCGCGCTTTTCCGCGTCCGGCATCTGCTTGGCGATCAGGGCGGCGAGTTTTTCCTCGGTCATGCCGGAGCGCTGGAACGCGCGGCTGCGCTGGACCGCGGCCGGCGCCGAAACGACCACGACGGCATCACAGCGGTGCTGCGCGTCGGTTTCAAACAGGAGCGGCACATCGAGCACGACAACGGCCGCGCCGAGAGCCCGTGCGTCGGCGAGAAACTTTTCCCGCGAAGCGAAAACGAGCGGATGGACGATGGCTTCGAGCCGGGCAAGCGCCGCGCTGTCGCCGAGCACCATCGCGGCGAGCTTGTTGCGGTCGACTTTGCCGGCTTTGGTCGCGCCCGGGAATGCCTGCTCGATCAAGGGCACGGCTTCGCCTTCGTAGAGCGCGTGCACGACCGCGTCCGCGTCGTGCACCGGCACCCCGGCCTCGGCGAAGAATTTAGCAGCCGTCGATTTGCCCATGCCGAGCGAACCGGTCAGGCACAGGACGAACGGCCGCTGCCCGCTCATGGCGCGAGACACCCGCACCGCCGTAAAAAGTCGAGTGCGGCTAGGAGCGGCAGGCCCAATACCGTGAAATAGTCGCCGTCCACGCGTTCGAACAATTGCACGCCAAGGCCGTCGATCTGGTAAGCGCCGACGCTTGCGGTTGCCGCGCCGCCGACAGCATCGAGATAAAGATCGAGGAACCGGTCCGAGAAGGCACGCATCGTCAGCCGCGCAACGCCGACATGTTCGAACAGCACTTTTGCGTCTTTTACGAATACGATCGCCGAATGGAGCTCATGCGTGCGGCCGCGGAGCGCGCGAAGTTGCGCGCGCGCCGCCGTCCGGTCGGCCGGCTTGCCAAAGCGTTCGGCGCCGAGCGCAAGCGTCTGATCGGCACCGAGCGTCAGGCGTCCCGGAGTGAGCCGTTCCACCGCGGATGCTTTCTCTTGCGCTAAAAGCGCGGCAATTGCGCCGGGCGACGGCGAAGATACGGCCGCCTCCAAGCCGCGCTCATCGAGATCGGCCGGGCGCACCTCGACCGGAATGCCGGCCGCCGCGAGCAGCACCTGCCGCACCTTGCTCCGCGAGGCCAGCATGAGCGGTTCCTCGGCGAGCCATAGCCGCATCGGCATTGCTCACGATGCCCGGTGCCGCTGGCGCTCGCCGAGATGCGCGAGTACCGCAGCTGCGGTTTCTTCGATCGAACGCCGGGTCACGTCGATCAAAGGCCAATTGTGCTTGGTGCAGAGCCGGCGTGACGCAGCCACTTCCTCGGCCACGGCTTGCCGGTCGATATATCGATCGTCGTCGCGATGCGCCTTTAAGCCCAGCAGCCGATTTTGACGGATTTGCACGATCCGCTCCGGCGTCGCGTAGAGGCCGATAACCAGCGGATGGCTCAAGTGCTCGACTTGGGACGGCATTGGCACGCCCGGCACCAAAGGCACATTCGCCGTCTTCACCCCGCGATTGGCGAGGTAGATCGAGGTCGGCGTCTTCGATGTACGCGACACTCCAACCAGCACGACGTCCGCCTCTTCGAGGTCGTCGGTCTGCTGGCCGTCATCGTGCAGCATGGTGTAGTTAAGCGCGTCGATGCGGCGAAAATATTCGGCATTGAGCGTGTGTTGGGCGCCGACTTTGTGGGTCGATTCCGCGCCGAGATAGGCTTGGAACAGGTGCAGCACCGGCCCCAGGATTGATAGGCACGGCAGGCCGAGTTTGCGACACTTCGCTTCCAGCTTTTCGACGAAGTTCTCCTCGAGGAGCGTATAGAGAACAATGCCGGGCGTTTCCTCGATTTCGTCCAACACCCGATCCAGCTGCTTTTGCGTCCGCACCAGGGGATGGATGTGCTCGACCGGCATGACCTTGGCATATTGTGCGGCCGCGGCCCGGGCGACCGTGATCAAGGTTTCGCCGGTGGCGTCGGAGATCAGATGAAGGTGAAAATAGCCCGCCGCGTGCGCCATGGAAGCAATCGAAGTCGATAGGATAACCTGTCGATGACTAGGGAGAAGGCCATGGCTTTCCTTAAGGCGCAAGCACTATAGCCGGCAGACAGTTCCGCCATCCACATTCGTGCCGTCCGGCAGTCATAAGCCGATATTCAAGGCGGACAGTGGTGAAATGTGGACAATGGCCGTAAAGCCACCACGAAAATGGCAATCGCACATGGGTATTTTCTTTGGCTTGTTACCAATATCGGCACGCCGTGATTACGAGGATATGTGAGTAAGCGGTGGATGAGATATAAAGTCGGATGTATGAGTCCAATCAACCGCCTAAGCACTACAACAGACTCTAAGAATCTACTTTAGTTGAGATTGGAGCGTGCGGGACATTTCGGTGGTTAAACCTCTTATCCGTGTTCTCACAGGCGAACGAACGCGCGTTCCACCGATCTGGCTGATGCGTCAGGCTGGAAGGTATCTCCCTGAATATCGAGCAATCCGTCAGAAAACCGGTAGTTTCATTGATTTGTGCTTGAATCCAAAACTGGCGGCGGAAATAACATTGCAGCCAGTTCGCCGGTTCGATTTCGATGCTGCGATCCTGTTCTCCGATATTTTGGTAATCCCGCATGCACTTGGGCAGCGTGTAAGTTTCGAAGAAGGTGACGGTCCGCGGCTCGATGCCCTAGGCGAGCCATCGACACTGCGGCGCTTACGGCCGGAAATCGATCACACAATGCTTGCCCCAATTTATGAAACGATCGCGCGGGTCAAGCAGGACTTGCCGCCCAGTGTGGCGCTTCTTGGTTTCTGCGGCGCGCCATGGACGGTTGCAACCTATATGGTTGCGGGACGCGGTACGCCCGAACAGCTCCCAGCGCGGCAATTTGCCTACCGGCATGCCGAAGCATTCACAAAGCTCATTGACGTTCTGATCGAGGCGTCGGCGGGATACCTGATCCGTCAATTCGAAGCCGGTGCCGATGCGGTGCAGATTTTCGACACCTGGGCGGGAGTGCTGCCGAGCGATGAATTCCGCAAGTGGTGCATCGAGCCGTGCTTGCGCATTGTCACGGCGGTTCGCAAAGCTATTCCTGGAGCGAAAATTATCGGTTTTCCGCGCGGTGCCGGAACCAAGCTAACGGAATATATTGGGACGGTTCCCGTCGATGCGGTCGGACTCGACTGGATGATCGAGCCCGGCTTCGCACGCGATCGGATTCAGAAGGTGCGGCCGGTTCAGGGCAACCTTGATCCGCTCGCGCTCCTCGTCGGGGGAACGGCGCTCGATCGGGCCATCGACGCCGTGCTGGAGAATTTCGCCGCCGGACCGTTTATCTTCAATCTCGGCCACGGTGTTCTGCCGGACACCCCGATTGCGCATGTCGAGCAATTGATCGCCCGCGTGCGCGGGCATTCGACGAAAGCCTGAGAGCTGCGCGGCAAACGAAGGCGACGATGTATCAGTGGATCACAGCCTTCCATATCATCGCCGTCATCGCGTGGATGGCGGGAATGCTCTATCTGCCGCGGCTCTACGTCTATCACTGCGCCGCCGAGAAGGGCTCGGTGCAGTCGGAAACCTTCAAGGTGATGGAGCGACGGCTCCTGCACGGCATCATCAACCCGGCAATGATCGCGACATGGCTCCTCGGGCTTTGGCTCGCCTGGCAGGGACCTGATTCTCACTATGGCTGGTTCGCTTCGGGCTGGTTTCAGGCGAAGCTTGTGTTTGTTATTGCGCTTTCGACACTGCACGGGCTGCTGGCCCGCTGGCGGGGGGATTTTGCCGCTGACAAGAACCGGCATTCTCAGAAATTCTATAGAATTATCAATGAAATACCTACGATCCTGATGATCGCAATCGTGCTTCTTGCAGTCGTAAAACCGTTCTGACCTTTACGCATTGGTAGTGCAAAGTTTGTCTCGGCTCACTTCCTGCTCTTGCCTGAAGTGCCGTCTTTTCTTATGTTTAGGCCATCCCACCCCAACGTAGGCGGATGCAGTTGCGTTCTGGCTCCAGTGGACTGGAGCCGCCTGATGCATCGGGTCCGGGGTTTCAAAACCCCCTACAACCCAAGACCTGCGATCTTCCTTCCGCCAGCGACGCCGCACCCTAATTCCGCCGCTGGCCCAATTTCCATAGGAATTCTTCTATGCAGGAAATGAAACTCCAAGAACTAAAGACCAAGACTCCGGCGGAGCTTGTCTCCTTCGCGGAAGAGCTGCAGGTCGAGAACGCCTCGACGATGCGCAAGCAGGAGCTGATGTTCGGCATCCTGAAACAGCTCTCCGCCCGCGAGACCGACATCGTCGGCGAAGGCGTCGTCGAGGTTCTGCCGGACGGCTTCGGCTTTCTGCGGTCGCCGGAAGCAAATTACCTGCCCGGCCCCGACGACATCTATGTCTCGCCCTCGCAGATCCGCCGCTTCGGTCTGCGCACCGGCGATACCATCGACGGGCACATCCGCAGCCCCAAGGAAGGCGAGCGCTATTTCGCGCTGCTCAAGGTCAACTCGCTGAATTTCGAGGACCCCGAGAAAGCGCGCCACAAGGTCAATTTCGACAATCTGACGCCGCTCTATCCCGACCAGTGGCTGAGGATGGAATTCGAGGATCCGACCAAGAAGGATCTCTCCGCCCGCGTCATCGACATCGTCGCGCCGGTCGGCAAGGGCCAGCGCGCGCTGATCGTGTCGCCGCCGCGTACCGGCAAGACGGTGCTGCTGCAGAACATCGCGCACTCGATCACCCACAATCACCCGGAATGCTATCTGATCGTGCTGTTGATCGACGAGCGGCCGGAGGAAGTGACCGACATGCAGCGGTCGGTGAAGGGCGAGGTGGTGTCCTCGACTTTCGACGAGCCGGCGGTGCGCCACGTTCAGGTCGCCGAGATGGTGATCGAGAAAGCCAAGCGCCTGGTCGAGCACGGCCGCGACGTGGTCATTCTGCTCGATTCGATCACCCGGCTCGGCCGCGCTTACAACACCGTGGTGCCGTCATCCGGCAAGGTGCTCACCGGCGGCGTCGACGCCAACGCCTTGCAGCGGCCGAAGCGCTTTTTCGGCGCCGCGCGCAATATCGAGGAAGGCGGCTCGCTCACCATCATCGCCACCGCCTTGATCGACACCGGCAGCCGCATGGACGAAGTGATTTTCGAAGAGTTCAAGGGCACCGGCAATTCGGAGCTCATCCTCGACCGCAAGGTCGCCGACAAGCGCACCTTCCCGGCCATGGACATCACGCGTTCCGGCACACGCAAGGAAGAGCTTCTGGTGCCGCCAGATCAGCTGAAGAAAATGTACGTGCTGCGCCGCATCCTCAATCCGATGGGCACCATGGACGCCATCGACTTCCTGCTCGACAAGCTGCGCAACACCAAGAACAACGGCGAGTTCTTCGAGTCGATGAATACGTAAGCCGCCTGCGCCCCAATCCATCAGCCGCGTGGCGGAATCTTCGAATAGTTCACCGGCGAGGCGCGCCTGCTATTGAGCGCGAGGTCGGGGTCGACGAAACAAACGCCGCCCTTGCCGACGGCGCTCTCGCAATCCGAGGCCGTCGTATAGCCGCATTCGATCACCGCGTTTTCATGGGTGGCATAGCCGCACCATTCGTCGGCCCGCGCGCCGCTTGCCGACAGCGCGGTCAGGGCGGCTAAGATGAGGCCAAGTCGGAATTCATGTCGCATGATTCGGTTTCCCTTACTGCGCCCCGGCATCGATAAAGCACAAAACGTGCCCGAATGGATCGCACCGTCAAGAATGTCGCACCGCGTCGATGGCGGCATCGAGGCCGGCCGGATCAGTCACCGGCAGCGAACATGTTTCACCAACGCAGACGAAGGCCTGCGGCTGCCCCGCCGCGGCGATCTTTTGGCGCACCGGGTGCGTCGCTGGCAACGCGTCCGCCGAAGCGGCGTGAAGCACGATGCGATCGAACGAGGCAAGCCGGCGGGCGGCGCTGAGCAGAGTTTGCGCACGCGGCCCCTCGCCCGTCACCACGATCTGTGCGCCGCGCAGCCGCAGATCGATGGCATTGAGGAGCGCCATGTGCATGTAGAGGTTCTCCGCCGCGAGCGGCGCAATGGCGGCGATCAGCCGGTCGGCCTTGTCGCGCCAGCTGTCGTTGCCCGCCAAGACCGCTAGCCGGACCAGGTTTTGCGCCGCGACCGCGTTGTGATTGGGCGTCGCTTCGTCCGCGGTCGCGGCCGGACGGATGACGAGCCCCTCGGCGTCGGCGGCGGTGAGATAATAGGTTCCGGTTTCGGCATTGAGATAGTCGCGGTCGAGGACGCGTTGCCACTCGAGCGCGCGGTCGAGATAGGCTTGGCGCCCGGTCGCCTCGTAAAGCGCCAGCGCGGCGCGGATCATGGCGGCGAAATCCGATGCGAGGCCCGGGTACTTTAGCTTTCCTTCGCGATAAGAATGGCCGAGCCGGTCGCCGCGAGTCATTGCACCTGCGATAAAATCAAAAGCGCGCCCCGCCATATCGATCCAAGAGTCGCGTAATTCGGGCTCGTCGAATAACAGCGCGGCATTGACCAGCGCCGCGATCATAAGCCCGTTCCAGTCGGCCAGCACCTTGTCGTCGAGGCCGGGGCGCACGCGGCTTGCGCGCGCGGTGAGGAGTTTTTCGCGCAACGCTCCAAGCCGCGCCTCGTCGGCCTCGCTGCGCGGCTGCGGTTTGAGACGATTGAGGATGTTGTGGCCCTCGAAATTGCCCGCCGGCGTGACATCGTAATGACGCGCAAAAAACTCGCCGTCCTCGTTGCCGAGCTGTCGGATCAGTTCGTCATAGGACCAGACATAGAATTTCCCCTCCTCGCCTTCGGAATCGGCATCGAGCGAAGCCGAGAACGCGCCCTCCTTCGTCGTCATTTCACGCTTGAGCCAGGCGACGGTTTCACCGGCGCGCTGGCGGTAAAGCGCCTTGCCGCCGTGGCGATATGCGATCACCAAGAGTTCGAGGAGCTGCGCATTGTCGTAGAGCATTTTCTCGAAATGCGGCACCAGCCAGCGCTCGTCCACCGAGTAGCGCGCAAAGCCGCCGCCCAGATGATCGTAAATGCCGCCCTCGCAGATATGGTGCAGCGTGATGTCGACGCCCGCGAAGTAACGCGCCTCGCCGGTGCGCAGCCCGGCGCGCCAGAGCAGCTCGAATAGAGCGGCCTGCGGGAATTTCGGTGCGCCGCGCGTGCCGCCATTGACCGGATCGATGATGCCGCCAAGCTGCCGTGCGGCGTTATCGAGCTCGGCAATGCCGATGGCGGCGCCGCCGCCGCGCGCCGCGGCGGCGAGCCGTTCCATCAGCGCCGCGCGGTTTTGCTCGATCTTTTGCGGCTCGTCACGAAACAGCCGCGCGATCTCGCGCAGCACGTCGACAAAGGCCGGTTTGCCGTAGCGCGAAGTGTTGGGAAAATAAGTGCCGCCCCAGATCGGTTCGCCGGCCGAGGTGAGAAACATGGTCAGCGGCCAGCCGCCATGCTCGCCGAGATGATGCAGCGCCGCCATGTAGATCTGATCGATGTCGGGCCGTTCTTCGCGGTCGACTTTGATATTGACGAACAGCTCGTTCATTACACGCGCGGTGGCGTCGTCCTCGAAACTCTCGTGCGCCATCACGTGGCACCAATGACACGCGGCATAACCGACCGAGAGCAGGATCGGCTTGTTGGCTTGTTTCGCCGCCGCTAGAGCGTCCGGTCCCCAGGCCCACCAATCGACCGGGTTGTTCTGGTGCTGAAGGAGATAGGGGCTCGTCTCGTCGGCGAGGCGATTATGGTGGCGTGTGGAAGAAGGCGCGGTCATGAGCAGTATTCGCTTTCGCCTTTTGAACCCGTGCAGGATAACGATCTTGTCGCAAAATCGATGCCGATGCGGAATCTTTGGGCATCAAAATTCAATCGGGCATTACACAGAGAATGGCTAGCCGCCCATGCCTCCGGTAAATCCGAAAGTCCGTATCGGTCGTGTAAAGAATTGGGTCAGGCAGCGTTTCGGTCATGCGAACTAAGCAGGCATCTGCAAAGCTCATGGGTACATCAGCGTATTTTTGAATGAGTTTGAGCACATAGTCGACCTGAAGGTTCAGATCGAAGTCGCAAATGATAACGCGCTCCGCAAGCGCCGCGGCCAGGGCCGGGCTTCCGGCAGTTCCCAACAGATGGAATGTTTCGGTGAGTGCAGCCTCGCAGCTCTTCCACGGCAGCTCCAGGCGCTGCGCCAGGTCGGTTGCCCAATGATGATTAGCATCCCGCTGGCTGATTAGAGCGACAAGAAACCCCGCATCAACGAGCACGCTTGTGGCCATAGCCGTACATTTTTAGGTAATATTTCTTACGCGCGCTGAGGTCGGCAGGTAGTCCGTCGACTGAACCGATGAGGTGGGCGATATCGTCGAACGTAGTCGCGTGTCCGTTCGGCAAGGGGGCGAGGGCCTCGGCCCAGGCTTTACGTATCGCGGCAGAGTCACTGCCTCTGGCACGCAGAGATTCACGACGCGGTTCCACGGCGGATCCCGGCGCCTGTGTATCAGGCACCCACATTTGAACGAGCCGTAACCCCTTCGCGCGCATGCGCTTGCGATAGGCGCGAACCTTATCGCGCGACGACTTGGGGCCGGTCGGTTTCTTGGCCACTATCGACTTGCCGCGGGGCGTCTTGAGCCGCGCCGTCTTGAGTCGCATTGTCTTGGCGCGGTGGGCCGTGGCCGGAGTGGAATGGGACTTAGTAGCCATAGTCGCTCTCTGTGGTTACATGTAACCTATACTGGCTTGTTCTTGTTCGCAATGAGAGCCTCAAGCGAAGATAATTCATGCCAGATCGATCGCGTCCCACCATCTTTGCCCTCTCCTCCGGCCGACCGCCGGCGGCGATTGCGGTGGTGCGTATATCGGGTCCGAACGCTCGTGTTGCGCTCGAGAAACTCACCGGCCGCGTCCCCGAGCCGCGCAAGGCGGCGCTTACGCGCGTGCGCGATCCGGCGACGGGCGAGGCGATCGACGAGGCGCTTGTGCTGTGGTTTCCCGCTCCGCACAGCGAAACCGGCGAAGACGTGGCGGAGCTACAACTTCACGGCGGCCACGCAGTGATTGCCGCCGTGCTCGATGCGCTGGGAAAGATCGAAGGTTGCCGTCCCGCCGAGGCCGGCGAGTTCACGCGCCGCGCCTTCGAAAACGGCCGGCTCGATCTTACCGCGGTCGAGGGCCTCGCCGATCTCATCGCCGCGGAGACGCCGGCGCAGCGGCGACAGGCGTTCCGCCAGCTCAAGGGACTGATCGGCGATCGCGCCGAGGCATGGCGGCAGCGCTTGATCGAAGCGCAGGCGCTGGTCGAAGCGGGCATCGACTTCTCCGATGAGGCCGACGTACCCGAAGACCTCATCCGTCCGGCACTTCATGCTGCGGAGCAATTACGCGATGAGATTGCTGCGGCACTTGCCGGCGGGCAGCGCGGGGAGCGGTTGCGCGATGGTCTTGTGGTCGCCATCGCCGGTCCGCCCAATGCCGGAAAATCGACGCTGCTCAATCGACTCGCGCGGCGTGAAGCTGCAATCGTCTCGCCCTATGCCGGCACCACGCGCGACGTCATCGAAGTACATCTCGACCTCGGTGGTTATCCGGTGACGCTGCTCGACACCGCCGGGATTCGGGAAAGCGATAATCCCATAGAGCAGGAAGGCGTACGGCGGGCCCGTGAGCGGTCCGCCGCGGCGGATATGGTTCTATGGGTCATTGACGCATCGGCCTCTGGCGGGGCGGCCAATGGCCGTGCGGAGGGCCTCCCGAATTCAGAGATTTGGCTCGTTGAAAATAAAATCGATCTGGTCGACCAAGGACAGCACATTGCCGACGAAAGATACTCTAAAGATGAATATAGATTCATTTTATCTATTTCAGCAACGACAGGAGAGGGAACGGAAATTCTGGTGACGGCACTTGCTGCTTACGCCAAGGACTACTTCGCCGCGACTGAGTCCGCCCTTATCACTCGTGCTCGGCACCGCCGCGCGCTGGAGGACACCGTGGCGGCGCTCGGTCGTGCGCTAGCCACAGATCGGTCCGGACACGATGAGCTGATCGCCGAAGAATTGCGGTCCGCCGCGACAACGCTTGGCCGGCTCACCGGCCGGGTTGACGTCGAAGACATTCTCGACGTGATCTTCCGCGATTTTTGCATTGGTAAATGATTCGTTAACGAGCCGATCGGAATGTGTTTCACGTGAAACACGGATCGTTTTGACCTCAGATTCGCCCTTCGCTAAAAGGGCCAAGATTTTTTGGAGATTCCGATGGACGGCCGCTTCGATGTAATTGTCGTCGGCGGCGGCCATGCCGGCTGCGAAGCAGCCGCGGCTGCGGCGCGCTTGGGGGCGCGAACGGCGCTGATCACGCAGCGCTTTGCGACCATCGGCGCCATGTCCTGTAATCCCTCCATCGGCGGACTTGGCAAGGGCCACCTGGTGCGGGAGATCGATGCGCTGGACGGCCTGATGGGTCGCGTAGCGGATGCGGCCGGCATCCAATTCCGTGTGCTCAACCGCCGCAAAGGGCCCGCCGTGCGCGGTCCTCGAGCCCAAGCTGATCGTAAGCTCTATGCAGCGGCGATGCAGGAGGCCATCCGCCAGACGGCGAATTTGACGGTCATCGAAGGCGAGGTGGATGACCTCTTGACCGATGAGCGGGTTGACGGCGTTCGCCTCGCTGACGGCCGCGCGTTCGCAGCCGGGGCCGTGGTCCTGACAACCGGCACATTCTTGCGCGGCCTCATCCACATCGGCGAGCGGCAGATTCCCGCAGGGCGTGCCGGCGAAGCGCCGGCCCTCGGCCTGTCGCTCACGCTCGAGCGCGCGGGCTTTGCGTTGGGGCGCCTCAAGACCGGCACGCCGCCGCGACTCGACGGCGCCACGATCGACTGGGCGGCGCTGGAAAT
>CAVQWD010000014.1:0-8663 GCA_963717265.1 uncultured Alphaproteobacteria bacterium
GTCGCAGCGCGGCGGCTGGGCCATGCGGCTGGGCCATAATGACGGATTGAGGGAAATGCGGCGTGCGCATAGAGTCGTGGCCGCGACGAATTCCGACGGCGATTGCCGCAAGGGAGGATGCGATGTTTCTCAAGAACTACTGGTACGTCGCCGCTTTGGCTGACGAGATCAAAGACCGTCCGCTCGGCCGCATGATCCTGGGCGAGCCGGTTGCTTTGTTCCGCACTGCGGACGGCGCACTCCACGCCTTCGAGGACCGCTGCCCGCACCGGCAACTGCCGCTTTCCATGGGAAAAGTGATCGGCGAGGTGTTGCAGTGCCACTATCATGGCCTGCGGTTCGACGGCTCCGGCAAATGCGTTCGCGTGCCCGGTCAGGACCACATCCCGCAAAATGCGCGCGTGCGCACCTATCCCGTGGTCGAACGCTATCGTTGGATTTGGATCTGGATGGGCGATCCCGCGCTCGCCGATCCGGGCCAAATCTGCGACTTTCACTGGCTGGCCGACCCGGAATGGGGCGCCAAGCCGTCATACCTTTATGTCGAGGCCAACTGGCAGCTGATCGTCGACAATCTGCTCGATCTCACGCACCTCGCCTTCGTCCACGAAACCACGATCGGCAATATGGCGCTGGTCGAGCACGCCGCCGTCAAAGTGCAGCGGGCGCCGAACAACGTGCTGATGACGCGCTGGACGATCGATCAGCCGGCGCCGCCGACTTTCGTCAAGGTCGGTAATTTCACCGGCAATGTCGATCGCTGGCAGATTATCGACTACACGCCGCCGGCATTCCTGCGCCTCGACGTCGGCGCCTGTCCGACCGGGACCGGCGCGCCGGAGGGCCGCCGCGTCGGCGGCATCAGCATGCGCAATCTCAATGCCATCACGCCGGAAACCGAAACTACGGCGCATTATTTCTGGGCCCAGGCGCATAATTTCGAGCCCAACAATGCGGCAATGACGGAACGAATTTTCGAGCAGATTAAGACCGCGTTCCTGGAGGATGTCGCGGTGTTCACGGCGCAGCAACGCGCGATCAGCCTGCGCCCGGACGCCCCGCAGGTCGATATCAATGCCGATGCCGGCGGCATGCAGGCCCGCCGCATCGTCGATCGGCTCTATCGCGAGGAGCAGGCCGCCGCGGCGCATGCGACGGCGGCGGAATAACGAAAAATGGCCGTGAATTTCCGCGTCGAACTGATCTGGAAGGGGAACGAGGAGAAAGCAGCCTCGTCGATCTTCTTGACATCCGACGGCCGCGTTATCCTGCAAGGCCGCGCAATTTCGGCAAGTGAGCGCGAAGCGCTTAAGCTGCCGCGCGACGCCGATTTGATCAGCGTGGACCGCGACCTGATCCGCGCCATCAAGGATATGTTGTAAGCGGGGTAAAGGCGCCAATTCGCGTGACCGTCCGCACAAATTCACAATGGCCGGACCTGCCGCTCGCGGCGTGGAGCGATACGTGCGACACGCTGCAGCTGTGGACGCAAATCGTCGGCAAGGTGCGCATCGCGGTCACGCCGCTTATCAATCATTGGTGGAACGCGACGTTCCTGGTGACCGCGCGCGGGCTGGCGGCGGCGGCGATGCCGTACGCCGGCGGCACGTTCGATGTCATCTTTGACTTTGCCCATCACCGGCTGGTCATCGAAACCAGCGACGGCCGTGTCGAAAACCTGGCGCTCAAGCCGATGGCGGTCGCCGATTTCTATACGGAATTTATGCAACGTCTGCACCGGCTCGGCATTGGCGTCCACATCTGGACCATGCCGTGCGAGATCGAGAATGCCGTGCCATTCGACCGCGATCGCACGCACGCGCATTATGATCCTGTCTATGCGCAAAAATTCTGGCTGGCGCTGGTGCAGGCCAATCGGGTGATGAACGAATTTCGCGCCCGCTTCATCGGCAAAGTAAGCCCGGTGCATTTTTTCTGGGGCAGTTTCGACCTGGCGGTGACGCGGTTTTCCGGACGGATTGCGCCGCCACCAAAAGGCGAAACCCCTCACGTCGCGAGCTGGGTGATGGCGGAAGCATATTCGCACGAAGTCTCGAGCTGCGGCTTCTGGCCGGGCAATGGCGGCTTCGGCTACGCGGCGTTCTATGTCTATGCCTATCCGGAGCCGGCCGGCTATGGCGCCACGCGCCTCGCCAGCGCCGAAGCATCCTATTGGATTGACTCTAACTTTTCCTTCCCTCGTTTGACAGCCGCGAGCACGCGTTTCGGGTCGGCGGTCCACACGAAGGGTTTGGGATTGGAGTTGGTTTCTGCGACGAAGCGATTGATCGCGGCCTGAAGATCGCCGATGGACCGGAAGACGCCGCGCTTGAGACGCCGCCGCGTGAGTTTGGCGAAGAAGCTTTCGACGGCGTTGAGCCATGACGCCGAGGTCGGGGTGAAGTGGAAGGTCCAGCGGGGATGCTGCGCGAGCCATTTGCGCACCTTCAGGTGCTTGTGAGTTGCGTAATTATCGACGATCGCATGGACCGACTTTGCCCTTGGCACCTGCATCTCGATGGTGTTGAGGAAGCTGATGAACTCCTGGTGCCGATGACGCTGCATGTTGCGGCCGATCACGGTGCCGTCGAGAGTATTGAGGGCGGCGAACAGCGTCGTGGTGCCGTTGCGTTTGTAATCGTGCGTCATCGTCCCCGCGCGGCCCGGCTTCATCGGCAAGCCCGGCTGAGTGCGGTCGAGTGCTTGGATCTGGCTCTTTTCGTCGACCGAGAGCACGACGGCATGGTCTGGCGGATCGACGTAGAGGCCGACGACGTCTTTGAGCTTCTCGGCAAACTTCGGGTCGTTCGACAGCTTGAACGTCCGAATGCGGTGCGGCGCAAGTTGGTGGGCCTCAAGAATGCGCTGCACCGAACGCAAACTGACGCCCGCTGCCTTCGCCAGCATCCGGCCGGTCCAATGGGTTGTTTCTCCCGGCGGCGGCCCGAGCGCCAAGTCGAGAACCCGCTGCACGGTACCGGCCGGCAGCGGCTTCTTGCCGGGCTTGCGCGTCTTGTCGCGCACAAGCCCCGCGACGCCCTCAGTCATGAACCGCGCCTGCCAGGTCCATACCACCGGCTTCGATTTGCCCGAACGGCGCATGATCTCGGCGGTGCCGCAGCCATCGGCGGTGGCGAGAATGATGTTGGCGCGCCAAACGTGTTTCTGCGGCGCGCCGCGATCCGCGACGATCGCCTCAAGCTGACGGCGGTCTGCGCGCGTGACCTTGACGACAATTCCTGCTCTCATGCCGAGAGCTTGAACTGCTTCGGGCGATTTGGGAATCGTCTGAATGAATCAGACCACTATAACAAGGACCTCGGCCAATTCATTTTGCCGTACGACGCCGTGCGTCAGGCGCGCGATCCCGACACGCTGCTGCTCGGATTCTTGCAGGAAACCTACGAAGCCGCGGCCAATCTGGCGAAATGGGATCGCAAGGCGCTGGAGCGCGGCAGCTAGAATGCGCACGGCCTGCCTGTTGCTTCCCGAAAAACCCGCCGCTTGCTATCGTCGACATCGTTCCTTAGTTCATCAGGGGAATGCCGGCTGAAGTCTGGCATCGGTTTTTACCCCGAGGAAAGGACCTCATTCCATGACCGTTTCCATGTATAAGCTATCGGTGCCGATCTTCATTCAGTTTCTGACCGCCCAGTCCGGCTGTATCGACAAGGCGACCGCGCACATCGAGGCGAAGCAGCTCGACCCGAACTTTTTTCTCAATATGCGGCTCGCCCCCGACATGTTTTCCTATGCGCGCCAGGTGCAGCAGGCGACCACGCACGCCGCTCGGTGTTGTAGTGCGCTTGCCGGCGCCGAAATGCCGGACATGCCCAATACGGAAGCCGGCTTTGCCGAACTCAAGGCGCGCCTCGCCAAGACGATCGACTATTGCAAAACCTTCAAGCCGGCGCAGATCGATGGTACCGAGGACAAGGACATCACCATCAAACTCGGCGCCAACGAGCGCAAGTTCACGGGGTATGCGCTGTTGCAAAATTTCATCCTGCCGAACTTCTATTTTCACTGCACAACAGCCTATGCCATCCTGCGCCATTGTGGCATCGAGCTCGGCAAGCGCGATTTCATGGGCACGCCGGTGAATCTCTGAGGGCAATAAATAGGTTGGACTGGGCCGTGCGCGGCAAGAGGCCAGGCGGCCGCCACGCCCACGCAGTAACCGTTCAGCCGCCGTTGAACTCCCGCCGCACCAGCGCCGCGCCTTGGGCCATCGCTTGCATTTTGCCGAAGGCGACCGCGCGCGGCAGGTATTTCATGCCGCAATCCGGCGCCACGACGATTCGCTCCGCAGGCACATAAGCAAGTGCCGCGCGGATGCGGTCGGCGACGATCTGCGGCGTCTCGATCGTCATGTCGGCGAGGTCGATGACCCCGAGAACGATGGTTTTCGACGGCAATTCCTTTAGCACCTTGAGGTCGAGCCTGGGCTGCGCCGCCTCGATGGAAATTTGCCGGGCCTTGCAGCCGTCCAATTCCGGCAGGAACGAATAGGCCGATGGTTTGTCGTGGACCACCGCGGCATAGCCGAAGCACAAATGCACCGCGACCGTACCGGCGACGCCGTCGAGCGCGCGGTCGAGCGCTTTGAGGCCATACTGCCGGGCCTTGTCGGGATGCTGCGCCATCCACGGCTCGTCGATCTGCACCACATCGGCGCCGGCGGCGAACAGATCCTTGATCTCGGCATTAACGGCTTCGGCATAGGCCAGCGCCACCGCTTCCTCGTTCTTGTAGTAATCGTCCTGCGCCTGCTTGCTCATGGTAAACGGCCCGGGCAGCGTCGCCTTGACCGGCCGGTGGGTATTGGCGCGCAACACCTCGAGGTCGCGCAGCTCGATCGGGCGGGTGCGCCGGATCGGACCGACGATGCGTGGCACCGGAATTGGCCGGCCGCTTCTATTAATCGTGGAGCCGGGATTCTCGACGTCGACGCCGTCGAGCGCGGTGGCGAAGCGGTTGGAGTAGCTTTCGCGCCGTTGTTCGCCGTCGGTAATGATGTCGAGCCCGGCGCGCTCCTGATCGCGGATGGCAAGCACGGTGGCGTCGTCCTGCGCCGCTTCGAGCTTGTCCGGCGCGACCAGCCAAAGGTTGGCGCGCACCCGCGGCACCTGCTTCGACAGCTTGAAGCGGTCGATCAGCCATTCCGGTTGCGGGTAGGAACCGACGAGGGAAGTGGGAAGCAGCATTCATATTCTCAATTCCCTCCCCACAGCCCCGGGGGAGGGTAGGGAGGGGACTACTTCGCCCCCTCCCGACACGCTTCGCCTATCGCCTACGCCTTCACTGCGTTCGCGAAGGGATAAATGACTTTGCCGGTTGCCGCGTCGGGGGGCGTGAGCACCGTCTGATAGCTCATGCCGCGCCACGTCTCGAGGTCCGCGGTATCGGTGATGTCGTGATATTGTACCTGCAATTGACGGGCTTCGACCCATTCGCCGTTTTTGCCGAACTTGATGCCGTCCACCATGATGGTGTTGAACGCATGGCTGCGCAGGTAATCAGCGAGTTTGTCGTCGTCGATGCTCTTCGCGCTCGTGATTGCGTCGGCCAGCAACTGCATGCGGGCATAGCCCCAGCCGCCGAGATAGTAGCCGAGCGGGTCGATGCCGAGGCCCGGCGCGCGCGCTTGGTATTTCTTGAAGAAGTCCGCGGCGGGGGCCATCATTTTCGGCGACGGCACCCAGTTGTCGTAGTTCACGACGCCATTGAGGTGGGACTTAAGCTTGTTCTTCAACGCGGTGGCCTGCAGGCCGACCATGGCGCCGCCGAACATTTTCGGCTTCAAGCCGAGTTCGTTGGCGGACAGCAGCATGCCGACCGAACTTAGCGGGTACGAGCAGACCACCACGAGATCCGCGTTTGTCGCTTGGATCGCGCGGATAATCGGCGAGTAGTCGGTCGTATTCGGCGGGTAGTTTTTGTCGTAGATGACGTTGAAGCCATACTGCTTCGCATTGGCGCGGGCGCCTTCCGCGGCATTGCGCGAGAACTCGGCATCCTCGGACGCAATGGCGACGGTCTGCGGCTTTGGATTTTGCGCCGCCGCCACCTGGAAGAAGCCCTCGGTGAGCGTCTGTTTCGGGTTCGCGCCCGCGGTCGGTATGAAAGAGAAGTATTTCGGATATTTGAATTCGGCGTTCGCATCGAGCGCGAACAGGCTGATGAACGTCTTGTTCTTTTGCATGACGACGGGAATGGCGGGTGCGACCATGTTGGTCGCATAGCCGCTCAGGACGAGGTCGACCTTGTCGACGTCGAGAAGCTTCGTATAAATGCCGGGGATGGTCGACGGATTGGACTGGTCATCGTAATTGACCAGCTGAATCTGGCGGCCGAGCAAGCCGCCCTTGGCGTTGACCTCCTCTTGCCAAATCTGCGCGCCAAGCAGCGCCTGCTGGCCGTTCACGGCCAGCGGGCCAGTCAGCGCCATGCCGAAGCCGATCTTGATCGGCTCGCCGCTTTGCGCGAAAGCGCGCCTCGTGGCGAGTGCCGGTGAAATCAGAGCGGCGCCGATGCTGGCGTTCACGCCGCGGCGGGTTATGCGATGACTCATGGGTTCCTCCAGAAAGCTGTTTCTCTCCGTTTATTCGCTTCAGACCGCGAAGATCCCGGGTCAGCAGCGCATCGCTTCGTGCTGCGCTGCGCCCGGGACAAGCTCGAGAGCTACTATTGCTTCACCCCAACGCCTTTTCGAAGGGATAAATGACGTTGCCGGTTTTCTCGTCGGTCGGCGTGAGCACGGTCTGATAGTTCATGCCGCGCCAGGTATCGAGGTCCGCGGCGTCGGTGATGCCGTGATATTGCACCTGTAACATCCCGGATTTGGTCCATTCGCCGTTCTTGCCGAACTTGACGTCGGCCATGATGGTCTTGAACTCGCGGCTGCGCATGTAGTCGGCGAGCTTATCGTCGTTGACGCTCTTGGCGCCTTCGATCGCCTGTTGCAGCACCTGAAAATAGGCATAGCCCCAGCCGCCGAGATAATAGCCGAGCGGGTCGACGCCTTGCGACGATGCCTTCGATTGATACGTCTTGAAGAAGTCAGCGGCCGGAGCCATCAGTTTCGGCGACGGCACCCAGGTCTCATAGTTCACGATGCCGTTGAGCTTGGACTTCAGCTTGTTCTTGAACACGGTCGCCTGCAGTCCGACCATGCCGCCGCCCATCATCTTCGGCTTCAGGCCGAGCTCGTTGGCCGACAGTGCCAAGCCGACCGAGCTCAGCGGATAGGAACAGAATACCACGAGATCGGGATTGGTAGCCTGGATGGCGCGGATGATCGGCGAGAAGTCGGTTGTGTTCGGCGGGTAGGTCTTGTCGTAGACGGTGTTGAAACCGTACTTCTTGATGTTATTGCGGGCGCCGTCGGCGGCGTTATGCGAGAAATCGGCATCCTCAGCCGCGAGCGCAACGGTCTCCGGCTTCGGATTCTGCGCGGCCGCAATTTGGAAGAAACCCTCGCTGAACGAGTCTTTCGGCGTCGGGCCCGACGGCAGCATGGAGAAATATTTCGGATAGTGGAACTGGCCGTTGGCATCGAGGGCGAACAAGCCGATGAAGACCTTGCCTCTCTGCATGGCAATGGGAATGGCCGGCGCCACCATATTCGTCGCATAGGGACCGGTGATGAGGTCGACTTTGTCGACGTCGAGCAGCTTGGTGTAGATGCCGGGCACGGTCGACGGATTGGACTGGTCGTCGTAGTTGACGAGCTGAACCTGGCGGCCGAGCAGACCGCCCTTGGCATTGACTTCGTCTTGCCAGATTTGGGCGCCGAGCAGCGCCTGTTTGCCGTTGGCCGCGAGCGGGCCGGTCAGCGCCATGCTGAAGCCGATCTTGATGGGCGCGGCGCCTTGCGCGAAAGCGGACCGTCCGGCGAGCGCGGGCGAAATCAGGGCGGCGCCGATACCGGCATTAACGCCGCGCCGGGTTATGCGATGACTCATGGTTTCCTCCAGAAAGCGGGTTTCTATTCATGGAACCTGACGGGCCGCCCGAAAGCGGGCTCGACGCGACAGTGTCCAGCCCACAATGCCCTGGTTTGGCATGCGTGAAAAGAGAGCGACAGGGAGCGTGGCAATGTGCGCAAGGTACTTGCCCGGCGCCTGCCGATCGCATCTTCCATGACCGACTCCAGGGCGCAACCGCGCTAGGCCAACGTCGTCGGTTCCAGCGAAATGCCTGAATCTTAGGGCGATTTCAGGAACTCCCTGGTGACGCCTTGCTGCACCAAATTGGCGCGCAAGGCACTTGTCTCGGGGTATAGCTTGGAATTACCTTAGTGCCTTCGTTCGGGAGACGGGAAACCGGAAATCCAACCGGCGCACCCGGGCGACTTGAAAGGGAACGACCATGGCGTGGACGACCCCGACACTTATCGAGATTTGCATCGGTCTTGAGATCAACGGCTATCTGCCGGCCGAGTTCTGATCCGCAAAGCCTGTTCCCAGAAGCCCTGAATGGGGCGCAGTTGACTAACCGCCTTGCCGCCATCGTGATCGGTGCCGCGGCGGGTGGTGGCTATCCGCAATGGAATTGCCGGTGTCCCGTGTGCCTTCTGGCATGGGCCGGCGATGCGCGTGTCAAGCCCCGCACCCAGGCAAGCCTTGCCGTCTCGGTCGACGGCGAGCAGTGGACTTTGC
>CAVQWD010000015.1:0-4554 GCA_963717265.1 uncultured Alphaproteobacteria bacterium
GAGTTAAGGCCGCCTGGAGCGGCGAATTTCGTACGTCGGGGTTAAAGTATCAGCTGCGGATCAGTTCCTGCTGCGGTCGACCAGCGCCCGTTCCTTGATCCCAAAAGGGCTCGCCCCCGCGAGCCCGTCTTGACGCAAAATGCCGTGGATCAATTCCGGCTCCGGTCGACCAGCGCCCGTTCCTTGATCCACGGCATCATTTCGCGCAGCTTGGCGCCGATGGCTTCCGCCGGATGCGCCGCGAGCTTGGCGCGCATGGCCTTGAACGAGGTCTGATTGACCTTGTTTTCCAGCATCCAGTCCTTGACGAATTTGCCCGGACTGGATGTCGGCGAGGATGCTCCTCATCTCGGCGCGCGTCTTGTCGTCGATCACGCGTGGGCCGGAAACATATTCGCCGTATTCGGCGGTGTTGGAGACCGAATAGTTCATGTTGGCGATGCCGCCCTCGTAGATGAGGTCGACGATCAGCTTCATTTCGTGGATGCATTCGAAATAGGCCATTTCCGGCGCATAGCCGGCGCCAACCAAGGTTTCATAGCCGGCCTTCATCAATTCCACGACGCCGCCGCACAGCACCGTTTGCTCGCCGAACAGGTCGGTCTCGCATTCCTCGCGGAAACTCGTCTCGATGATGCCGGCGCGGCCGCCGCCGATGGCCGCGCCATAGGACAGGCAGAGGTCGTGCGCGTTGCCGGAGGCGTCTTTGTGGATCGCCAGCAGGCACGGCACGCCGGCGCCGCGCTGGTACTCGGAGCGCACCGTGTGGCCGGGGCCCTTGGGCGCGATCATCATCACGTCGAGATCGCCGCGCGGCTCGATCAGGTTGAAATGGATATTGAGCCCATGGGCGAACATCAGCGCCGCGCCCTCTTTCATATTGGGGTGCAGCTGGCCGTTATAGATATCGGCCTGCAATTCGTCGGGGGTGAGCATCATCATCACGTCGGCCCATTTGGCGGCCGCGGCGACTTCCATGACCGGCAGCTTCACGGCCTGCGCCTTCTTCACCCCTTGCGAATTCTTGCGCAACGCCACGACAACGTCCTTGACGCCGGAATCGCGCAGATTGAGCGCGTGGGCGTGGCCTTGGCTGCCATAGCCGATGATGGCGACCTTCTTGCCCTTGATCAGGTTCAGGTCGGCGTCGCGATCATAATAAACACGCATGGTCTTGCTCTCCGTTAGGCACCCTGCCTGTAGCGGGAAAATGTTCAGAGGGAAACAGGTATGCCGAAATTAAGGGCGTTGCCTTCGTTTGGCACGCTTCTTCTCTGTCTTTCGCTCGATGACATCCTATTCTTCACGGGTCGGAGCGATATCGCTCCAGTCGTCGTCGGGCCATTGTGGCTCAACAGCGGACCAGTCTTCTAACGGGGGCAGCTCTTGACCGGGCTTTATCTGAGCCAAAAGGTCTTCCAGCCGATAGCTCGGAATCCTTTGCTTCATTGCTGCCTCTACTCTTATTCGCCCGGAACGTTTGTTGATATCGCATCGAACCGTTCGCGCGCACGGGCGATTTTCGGCTGATTGCGGGTCGCCCAGCTGCCGAGCGCCGAAACTGGCTCCAACAGATCGCGGCCGAGCGGGGTCAGCGCATAATCGACACGCGGCGGAATGGTCGGGAATGCGGTGCGCGTGACCAACCCGTCGCGCTCCAGCCCGCGCAGCGTCAGGGTCAGCATGCGCTGCGAAATGCCGCCGATCGAGCGCCGCAGCTCGTTGAAGCGCAATGGCCGTTCGCCAAGCCGGGAGACGACCAGGACCGACCATTTGTCGCCGACGCGGGCAAGCACGTCGCTGATGGCGCGGCAGTCGGCGGGCAAACCATTGTGCCTCGGTTTCATGGATGTGCCTTCTTGCGGCTTTCCCAAGCGGTCACTTATCTAGCCTCAGTTACGAATTCTAACCGAGGTATTCAACCATGCCCACCCCCTCGCCCGAAATCGCCGTGATCGTCGGATCGAACCGCCGTGAATCGATCAACCGCAAGCTCGCCCAGGCGCTGGCCAGGCTCGGCGCCGGTAAGTTCGACGCCAAATTCGTGCGTATCGAAGACTTGCCGATGTACAACCAGGACAACGAAGGCAACCTGCCGCCCGAGGTGGTGCGCTTTAAGAACGAGATTGCGCGCGCCGACGGCGTGTTGATCGTCACGCCGGAACATGACCGCTCCATTCCGGCGGTGCTGAAAAACGCAGTCGATTGGGGCGCACGGCCTTACGGCAAGAATTCCTGGACCGGCAAGCCCGCATTCATCACCGGCACTTCGCCCGGCGCCATCGGCAGCGCGCTGGCGCAGCAGTATTTGCGCTCGGTGATGACGGGGCTCGGCATGACTTTGCTTGGCGGCGAGGCTTACGTCACGTTCAAGCCGAACCTGATCGACGAGCAAGGCAACATCGGCGACGAGAGCACCAGGAATTTCCTGCGGGGCTTCGTCGACCGGTTCGCCGTGCTCGTCGGGCGGCTTTCACCGCAGGCAGAGCGTTCGGCAGCGTAGCAGCTTTTCACGCCGCGTCCGTCTGTGACTGTTCAGGCAGCCTTTGGCACGTAGCGTTTGACTTTGATCGCCTTCGAACGCTTGCTGATTTGTGCGGCCTCGTAAGCCGCCTGCATGCGCAGCAGATGGCCGACATCGGGACCGAACGCCTTGTGAATACGCAGCGCCATCTCGGCGGTCAGCGCCGCCTTGCCGTTGACCAAGTCGGATAACGTCGCCCGCCGAACATCGAGTACTTTCGCCGCCTTAGTGACGGAAAGGCCTAGCGGCTCAAAGATACCGTTCCAGATCACGCGGCCAACATGAGGAGGTTTTTTCATCGGCATGATTTACCTTCCATGATAATCCTCGAAATCAAGATCAATTACATCTTCCGCATCAACGCGAAAGGTGATCCGATAGTTGCCGCTTACCCAAACACTCCACTCGCCGCGCCTTGCACCCTTCAGCGGATGCAGTCTCCATCCCGGAAACAGCCCCACCTCTTCGACGCGAGCGCGCCTGCTCGATGGTGTGGAGGAGATCCTCAACCTTTTCGACGAGATCGGCCCGGATACCGCGATGTGAGCCCGTCCCATACAGGCGCTTTAGCCCCTTGTGCCGGAAACTCCGGATGCGCATGACGGATTGTACGGCATTACCGTACAGATGTCAAAATCCGGTAGTGACTTATCAAACTGAGACACTACCCAAATCCCCTCACATCCCCTCCGGCCCGCGCGTGATGGCGACGACGCCGGTGCGCGACACTTCGATCAGGCCGACCGGCAGCATCAGGTTGATGAAGCTTTCGATCTTGTCGGAGGCGCCGGTGATTTCGAACACGAAGCTTTCGGTGGTGGCATCGATGACACGGGCGCGGAAGGCATCGGCGAGCCGCAACGCCTCCATGCGCTGGTCACCGGTGCCGCGTACTTTGACCATCGCGAGTTCGCGCTGGATTGCCGGGTTTGCGGTGGTTAGGTCGATTACCCGGTGCACCGGCACCAGGCGGTCGAGTTGATTTTTGATCTGCTCGAGCACCATCGGCGTGCCGCGCGTGACGATGGTGATGCGCGACAGATGCCGCTCGTGCTCGGTTTCCGAAACCGTGAGCGAGTCAATATTGTAGCCGCGGCCGGCGAATAGGCCGATGACGCGCGCGAGCACGCCGGGCTCGTTGTCGACCAGAACGCACAGGGTTCGGGTCTCGACGCGCTCGCTGGTCGTGGCGGCGGGATAATGCGTGGTCGCGGTGTTCACGGCTTTACTCCTCAGCGCCTGACGACGGCAAAGGCCCAGTCGCGGCCGAGGCCGCGCTTGAGCGCCAGCTCGATCCACAGCATGGCATGCGCTTCGAGCAGGCGCGCATTGCGCAAAGGCCCGGCGTCGATGACGTCGAAGCCGAGGGAAGCGACAAGATCGATGACCTTCGGCTTATTGGCGGCATCGTCGCCGGCGACGAACATCACCGATTTGACGCCGTGAAAGACCGGATTGGCCATGTTGGCAAAGCCGGTGGTGTTGAGCGTCTTGAATACCGCCGCGCCCTTGGCCCAGCCCTGCAATTTCTCGCCGGCTGAAATGCTGTGCCCGATCTCGAGGCCGAGCCCATCGGGCCCCATCGCCAGCGGGTTCGTTGCGTCGAGGATGATCCGTCCGCTTAAATCGCCCATGGAGCGGATCGCCGCTTCGGCCGCCGGCCACGGTGTGGTCAGAACGATGATTTCGCCGAACGCCTTCGCCTCCGCCGCCGTGCCGGCACGCGCCTTGCCGCCGAGCATGCGCAACAGCGCTTGGGTCTTGTCGGATTTCGGGTCCCTGACGCCGAAAAAAATCTCATGACCGGCCTTTTGCGCCCACGCGGTGCCGAGGGTGCCGCCGACATTGCCGGCGCCGATAATCGCAAGTTTCATGGCCGGATCTCCTTCTTTGCCTGTCATCGTCCGCGCAAGCGGGCGATCCAGTACTCACGTCAGTTGAGGCGGTTACAGGGTCCCCGCAGCCGCGGGGACGACAGGTATTTCACACCATCACCTTGCCCTCCTCGGTGACGGCGTCCTCGACGCGCG
>CAVQWD010000016.1:0-7915 GCA_963717265.1 uncultured Alphaproteobacteria bacterium
CATGCCGACCAGATCGCCGAGGAGGGCTGCACCCGCCCGTTTTGTCAATTGATGCTCCTCGGCCAAGGCCGCAGCAAGATGCTTAAGCGTTACGGTACGGCTGGTTTTGGCCGCAGCGGCTGGTTTCTTTACATTATTTGAAAGCGCCATGGTGGTTTCCCTCCAAAGAGCGCGGGATGCGCTACAGAATCAAGGACGTGATTCGCCGGCAAAAGAAAAGCGGTTTTCAGGCCGGCGGGGGCATTTTGGCGTACTAATCGGCGTTCCAATTAGTAAAGCTGCCGTGATGCGGACATTGCGGAATGTCCGTTGGCAACCCCGAAACGGTGACCTGCATATCCGCGTTCGTCAAGCCGGGGTTTGGTGACCATTCAATCTGTTTCCCTGGATTCCCTGCTAACAGGGAAAACAACAGGGAATATTGCTCAGTTCGGCCTCTGAGCCTCGTGCTGCGGCTGGCCGGCCTCTTGTGGCGGTTGGGGGCGCACTCCAGATTATAGCGGTGGAGCGCTTTCTCTGCTATGCTTACGCCAATTTAACGAGGCGCGGAATGCGAGGACCATCTCTCGATATAGATGCGACGATAGATGATCTGGTGGAAAGTCTGGACGATCCCGAAGATTATGTCCGTGGAGCGCTCGACAATCTGCACGCCGAGGTTATGAAGGAGCCTAATTCTCGGCTGACAATCGGCATCACGGGTTACGGTGTCTATCCGAATTATAAGATTGATACACCCGTAAAGCTTAAGATGGCTCCGTCTAAGATTTTCAGTGGCCGGACGCATCAGGAGTTAGTCGATTCGAGTGCTCGCGATGAACGCTGGAGTGCGGCTTCCACGAGTCTTTTCGAATTGCAGGCACTTCTTGGCAATCTCAGAAAACGCAAAATGGCCTGCACCCGGTTTGGTTGACATCCGCCTAAGCTAATCCCGGCTGCATTTCGAACTCCACGGGATTCAGATGTTGAGCCGGATCGTGGGGGCGTTTCGGGCGCTTGGCTGGCATGATGCGAGTATGCCGAGAGCGCCGTCACGACGCCAGTAGGGGCGACGCTTCGCCTAATTCAAAGGAGCCCACTACCGTCTGGACCGCCAACTTGACGGCTTCTTCCAAATGTCGTGCTTCTGCATTAACGCGACCTGCTTATCGATGATGTTGTTCTTGTAATCAGCATCGGTGAGGCAGTTCGTGAACCGAATGCGACTTTGGTCGTCTGCTCAACCGGAAATCAAATCCCTCCCGCTTCAGCGAGCCGTTGTGACCCGGCACATTCCGTGTGCTAAGTCTGAGGGCGGATTTGAATTCCTGAACGCCTTGAGGCAAGGCTTGCGCTCCCTACCACTTCGCTCTCGGATCACCACTGACGGCATCGACCGTGCCCCGCACCGCGCGTTCATGCGCGGGATGGGGCTCGACGACGACGCGATCGCGCGGCCCTTCATCGGCATCGTCACCACGGCCGGCGAGACGACACCCTGCAACGGCACGCTCGCCGAGCAGGCGGCGCATGCACATGCGGGCGTCGCGGCCGCGGGCGGCACGCCGCGCGCGTTCACGACCATCTCGGTCTCCGACGGCATCAGCATGAATCACCAGGGAATGAAATGCTCCCTGGTGTCGCGCGAGGTGATCGCCGATTCGGTCGAACTCGTCATGCGCGCGCATGCCTATGACGGTCTCGTGGGCTTCGGCGGTTGCGACAAGAACTTGCCCGGCATCATGATGGCGATGGTCCGCTGCAACGTTGCGTCGGTCTTCGTGTTCGGCGGCGCCACTCTGACCGGCACCTTCCGCGGCAAGACGGTTTCGGTGCTGACCGCCTACGAGGCCGCCGGCGCCGTGATGACCGGCGCCATGCCGGCGGCGGAGCTCGACGCCCTCGAGCGTGTGGCGATGCCGACCTTCGGAGCTTGTCCGGGGCAGTTCACCGCCAACACCATGGGCATGGTCTCCGAGATGCTCGGGCTTGCGCCGCTCGGCTCGTCGATGATCCCCGCGGTCTATGGGGAGCGTGCCGCGGTCGCGACCCGGGCCGGCCATCTGGTGATGCAGATCCTGAAACAAGGCGGCCCGCTGCCGCGTGACCTTGTCACCCGAGCGAGCCTCGAAAATGCCTGCGCGATCGTCGCGGCGACCGGCGGCTCGACCAACGCCGCGCTGCACATCCCGGCGATCGCGCACGAGGCCGGCATCCGCTTTACTCTCGACGAGGTCGCGGCCGTGTTCGAGCGCACGCCGCTCATCGGCAACCTGCGCCCGGGGGGCGACTATCACGCGCAGGACGTGCACCGCGTCGGTGGCGTGCCGATGATTGCGAAGGCGCTGATTGCGAGTGGCCATCTTGACGGCGGTACGCCGACCGTCAGCGGCGAGACGCTGGCGCAAGCCTGCGCCGCCGCTCCGGATCCGGACGGCGCCGTGATCCGGGCGCCGGCCAATGCGCTCTCGCCAACCGGCGGCGTCGTGGTGCTCAAGGGTAATCTCGCGCCGGACGGCGCCCTCATCAAGATCGCGGGACTGCGCTCGCTGGTGCACGAAGGTCCGGCGCGCGTATTCGAGAGCGAGGAGGAGTGCATGGCGGTCATCCGCGCGCGCGCCTACGCGGCGGACGACGTGCTCGTGATCCGCAACGAGGGGCCGAAGGGGGGCCCCGGCATGCGGGAAATGCTCGGCCCTACGGCCCTGATCTACGGTCAGGGCATGGGCGAGCGGGTCGCGCTCATCACCGACGGCCGCTTCTCCGGCGCAACCCGCGGCCTATGCGTCGGATACGTCTCGCCCGAAGCGGCGACCGGAGGGCCGATCGCGCTCATCCGCGACGGCGACCGCGTGCGCGTCGATGGCCTCGCGCGACGGCTCGACTGCTTAGTGGACGCGGTCGAACTCGAGCGCCGCCGAGCGGCATGGAAGCCGCGCGTGCGCGGAGTGCCGCTTGCCGGCGCGCTGGAAAAATACGCGGCCCAGGTCGGCTCCGCGCATCTCGGCGCCGTGACTCATAGCGGCAATCTGCGGTGGGAAATGGAGCAGCCGGAATGACATCCGCACCATCGGAGCCGGTCGACTTCGCGGACTTGCCGACCGGGCAACATACCAAGACGACCGTGCTCGGGCCGCTGGAGCGCATTCTCAGCGTGTTCGTCGCTGCCGATCTGTTCTGCCTGATGATCCTGCGCTGCGTGGACGTTGTCGGTCGTTACGGGCTGAACATGCCGGTGCCTGGGACCTCCGAACTCACCGGCCTGGGGGTCGGATTGCTGATCTTTGGTGCCTTGCCGATCGTCACGGCCCATTCCGAGCACGTCAGCGTGAGCCTGCTCGAACTGGTCGTCGGCTCCCGTAGCCGGGGCATGGAGAAGGTGTTTTTGCTGACAGCGTCGCTGCTGACGCTCGGCGTCATGGCGTGGCGGCTGTGGGTGAAGGCGGGCGCGCTCGCGTCCTACTCCGACAGTAGTTCGTATCTGCACATCCCGCTCGCGCCGTTCGCCTATTTCATGAGTGTCATGGCGTCGCTTGCCACGGTCGTGGTCGTGCTGCAGATCGCCGCGCGCTTTCACGGCAAACCGCTTGACATATAGGCGCGTGCTTTGACCGAAACTCTCATCGGCTTCATCATCACCTTTGTGCTGCTCTTCCTCGGCGCGCCGATCGCCTTCGGCATGGCCGCGGTCGGCTGTGTCGGGTTCGCCTACATCATGGGCTGGATGCCCGCCCTGGCCATGGTCGGCCAGATCAGCTACGACACGACGATTTCCGACGATCTCTCGGTGCTGCCGCTGTTCATCCTCATGGGCGGCCTGATCAACCGGGCAGGGCTCGGCCAGGAACTCTACGACTGCGCCTATTCATTTCTCGGCCATCGCCGCGGCGGCTTGGCGATGGCCACCGTCGCCGCGTGCGGCGGATTCGGCGCCGTTTGCGGCTCGAGCATGGCAACGGCAGCGACCATGGCCAAGGTCGCCATGCCCGCCATGCGGCGTTACGGCTATGCCGACAGCCTGGCGGCCGGATCAATCGCGTCGGGAGGTACGCTGGGCATTCTCATCCCGCCCAGCATCATCATGGTCGTGTACGGGATCATGACTTCGACCGATATCGGCAAGCTGTTCATCGCCGGCATCATTCCCGGGATCATCGGTATCGTGTTCTATTGCCTTGCCGTGGCAGTGGCGACAACCCTCGATTCCAAGCTCGGCCCGCGCGGCGAACGCTCGACATGGGCGCAACGCTTGCAGAAGCTCGGCAAGATCTGGGGCGTTCTGCTGCTGTTCATCGTCGTGATGGGCGGGCTCTATCTCGGCGCGTTTACGCCGACCGAGGCGGCGGGCATCGGCTCGGGTGGCGCGTTCCTCTTCGCGCTGGTCCGCGGCCGACTGACGATGAAAGCGCTCTATGGCACGCTGCTCGAAACCGCGCGCACCTCCGCGATGATGTTCGTCCTGCTCATTGGCGCCCTGATCTTTTCCAATTTCATCAATGTGGCCGGCCTGCCGTTGCAGTTCTCTGCTTGGGTGACGGCTTTCGGTACGGCACCGGTCATCGTGCTCCTTTGCATCATCGCCATTTATCTCGTGCTCGGCTGCCTGCTCGAGAGCATGAGCATGGTGCTGCTCACCATCCCGGTGTTCTTCCCGATCGTGATGTCACTCGGCTACGATCCAGTGTGGTTCGGCATCATCGTTGTCGTCGTGGTCGAGATCAGCCTGATCACGCCACCGATCGGCTTGAATGTCTTTGTGCTCAAGGCCACCCTGCCGGATGTGCCCATGACGACCATCTTCCGCGGGGTCGGATTCTTCATCGTCGCCGACATCTTGCGTCTTGCGCTTTTTATTCTGTTTCCTTCTATTATACTCATTCTTCCCTCGCTCATGAAATGAGCAGGAGAGATCGTGGAATTCGGTAGGCGGGACCAAGAAAGCTCGCTGGACGCGAACCATCAACATAGCTCAATGGCGGCTGCAGGCCGTCTGCAAGCATGCAGGGAGGATTCAACATGCGCAGGTTCGGAACACGAGTGATTGCGGGAACGCTGGCTGCGGCCGCATTGCTGCTGGGGGGCCAAGTGTCCGCCCAGACGACATGGCGTTTTTCCAATTGGGTGCCCACGACCCATCCATTGAGCGTCGAAGTCTTTTACGAGTGGGGCAAGATGGTCGAACAGGCGACCAACGGCCGGGTGAAGATCCAGTTCGTCAGTCCGCTCGGCAGCCCGCCGGCGCATTTCGATCTGGTGAAAGACGGCGTTGCCGACGTGGCGATGAGCGTCAACAGCTATACCTCCGACCGCTTCGTGCTTTCAGATGGCGTCGAGCTGCCGTTCCTCGCGCCGGATGCGCAGTCTGCGGACGTCGCCTATTGGCGCACTTACAAGAGATTTTTTGCGACAGCGGACGAGTACAAGGGCGTCAAGCTCGTGGGCGTGTGGGTGCACGGCCCCGCTCACATCTTCACGCGCAGCAAGGAGATCAAATCCATCGCCGATCTCGACCATTTGAAGATGCGCGTTTCGGGAGGAGTCGTGAACGAAATCGCCACGGCCTTGAATACGGTTCCGGTATTCTCCCCCGCCTCGCAAGCCTATGACGTCATCTCGAAAGGCGTGGCCGACGGCCTCTTCTTCCCAACCGAGTCCGTCTACAACTTCAAGATCGGTCCGGCCATCAAATACGCGCTGGAAATTCCTGACGGACTTTATCGGAGTGCCCAATATATGATTGTCAACCAGGCGAAATGGGACGCTTTGCCGGACGCCGACAAGAAGGCAATCGAGTCGGTTTCAGGCGAGGCGCTGGCCGCGCTCGCCGGTAAAATGTGGGATTCCGCCGACGCCACGGGCAAGGCGGCCTTGATCAAGGGCGGCACGTCGTTCTCGGCGCCAAGTGCGCAGATGATGGCCGACTTGCATGCCAAGCTCGACCACCTGCAGACCGATTGGATCGCGAAGGCGCAAAAGAAGAGCGTCGACGGCAATGCCGCACTCACCTATTTCAAGGAGCAGATCAGATCACTGAAGAAGTAGCCTGTTCCGACCTGCATCCTGAGAGGACTATTGCAGTAAGACTGGCGGAATGATCGCGAGAAATTGAGGCTTCGAATCGCCGATGGCGCAGGACGCACTAGGCATTGCAGTCGTCACCGGGAGCGCGACCGGCATCGGCTTCGAGATCGCGCGCGCCTTGCGGCGCGATCATTATCGCGTCGTGCTGTGCGACATCGACGTCACGAAGGGTGAAACCGCCGCTCGGGAAATCAAGGCCGAATTCCGCCGCTGTGACATGCGCAAGCCCGCGGACATCGAGGCGCTGTTTGCGGGCTTCGATCGGGTCGAAGTGCTGGTCAACAATGCCGGCATTGCAGGACCGACTCGCCCGTTGCACGAGATCACTCTTCAGGAATGGCGTGAGGTGATCGACGTCAATCTGACGGCGGCCTTTCTCACTTGCCGCTTGGCCGTTTCCGGCATGATCGCGGCCGGCCGGGGATCGATCGTCAATCTAAGCTCGGTCGCCGGGAAAATCGGCTATCCCGACCGGTCGCCCTACTGCGCCTCGAAATGGGCCGTGCTCGGGCTCACGGCTTCACTCGCTCGCGAAGTCGGCCGTCACGGGGTGCGGGTCAACGCCATCCTCCCTGGAACCGTGCGCGGTCCGCGCATCGCGGCCGTGATGGAACGCTACGCCCAGCAGAACGGGATCGCCATTGCGGAGGCCGAGCGCCACTATCTCGGCCGTCAGGCGACCGGCGCCTATGTCGAGCCATCCGAGATCGCTGCCATGGTGTCGTATCTTTGCTCCCCCGCAGCCCGTTCGATCACCGGACAGTTCATCAGCGTCGACGGGGGATTCGAATAGGGCGCCACGCCGCTCCAACCGTCGACGCAACAGAGATCGTTCAGACCTTGTTCCAGGATCGCCAAGGCGTTTCCGGCACCGGCGTCAACGGCGGCTTGCCCGCAACCCAGGCGAGGATGTTATCGACAACGAGCTGATCCATCTGTTCGCGGGTAAAGACCGACGCCGAGCCGAGATGGGGGAACAGGACGACGTTTTCCATTGCCATCAATTCCGCCGGAACTTCAGGCTCCTTGGCGTAGACGTCGAGACCTGCCGACATGATCCGCTTTTCCTGGAGTGCCTTGATCAACGCCGGCTCATCGACCACCGAGCCGCGCGCCACGTTGATCAAAATGCCGTCGGGGCCGAGCGCGTCCAGCACTTGAGCGTTGATCATATTCTGCGTCGCCGCCCCTCCCGGTACGATGACCAAGAGAATGTCGACGTCATGCGCCATATCGGCGAGCTTGGGATAATGACGATAGCCGAGGTCGCGGCGCGGCTGACGTGTGTGATAGACGAGCGGCACGCCGAAGGCGTCGAGCCGCCGCGCGATTGCCTGACCGATTGCGCCCATGCCGACGATGCCGACGGTGCGGTTGCGCAGCGTGGCCTTGCTCAGCGGGTAGCCTTGCTCGACCCACTTGCCGGCGCGCACGAAGCGGTCGGCCTGCGGAAACTCCCTCACCGTGCAAAGCAATAGCCCTAGCGCCGTATCGGCGACCTCCTCAGTCAGAACGTTTGGCGTATTGGTCACGACGACGCCATGCGCGGCGGCCCACTTGACATCGATGCGGTCGTAACCAACGCCAAAACTTGAGAGAATTTCGAGCTTGGGAAAGCGCGCCATCAAGCTGCCGGAAATGGCTTCCGTCGTGGCGCCGCAGACAATGGCGCCGATATCGGCGTGATCGGCAAAAAACGACTCGTTATCCGTGGCGGCAGAGAGGTTATGCACGGTCAGGGCTGCCAGCCCTCTCTCGACCACCGGCGACGACGGTCCGATCAGCACAACCTCATTCTTGTTGCTGGCCATTTTTGTTCTCTCCTACCGTCACGTTACCTTCCGGCGAGGACGCC
>CAVQWD010000017.1:0-39184 GCA_963717265.1 uncultured Alphaproteobacteria bacterium
ATTCGTCTGGCTCGGCACGCAGCAAAAATTCGATGACGCTTTCACCTTCATCTTCGAGGAAACCGAGCATGGCTGGATCTGGGCGCACGCCTACCAGTTCGACGCCGATACGGCGACGTTCATCGTCGAGTGCTCGCAGCCGACGTGGCAAAATTTCGGCTTCGGCGCGATGAGCCAGGACGAATCCTGCCGGACTTGCGAACGCGTGTTTGCCAAATATCTCGGTGGTCATCGTCTGATGTCGAATGCGGCGCACATCCGCGGCTCGGCGTGGCTGAATTTTCCCCGCGTGCTGTGCGAGAAGTGGTCGCACAAAAACATCGTGCTGATGGGCGACGCCGCCGCCACGGCGCATTTCTCCATCGGCTCCGGAACGAAGCTCGCCATGGAAAGCGCAGTCTCGATGGCGAACTATCTGCAAACCGAGCCGACCATGCAGGCGGCGTTCTTAAAATACGAGGATGCCCGCCGCACCGAGGTGCTGCGGCTGCAATCGGCGGCGCGAAATTCGATGGAATGGTTCGAGGACGTCGAGCGCTACCTGCATCTCGATCCGGTGCAGTTCAACTATTCACTGCTGACGCGCTCGCAACGCATTAGCCACGAGAATTTGCGGCTGCGCGACAAGACCTGGCTCGAAGGCGCGGAAGCCTGGTTCCAGCGCCTGGCCGGCGCCGGCGGCAACACGGTGCGGCGGCCGATGTTCGCGCCGTTCAAGCTCCGCGATATGCGGCTGAAGAACCGCGTCGTGGTTTCGCCGATGGCGCAATACAAGGCGGCCGACGGCTGCCCGACCGATTGGCATCTCGTGCACTACGGCGAACGCGCCAAAGGCGGCGCCGGCCTCATCTTTATCGAGATGACCTGCGTCAGTCCGGAAGGCCGCATCACGCCCGGCTGCACCGGCATGTATGCGCCGGCGCATGAGGCGGCGTGGCAACGCATCGTCGATTTCGTGCATGCCGAATCGGACGCGAAGATCTGCTGCCAGCTCGGCCATTCCGGCGCCAAGGGCTCGACCCAGCTCGGCTGGGAAGAAATGGATGCGCCGCTCAAATCCGGCAATTGGTCCGTGATGTCGGCTTCGGCCACCGCGTGGTCGGAACGCAACCAGCGCGCCCGCGCCATGAATTGCCTCGACATGGACCGTGTGCGCGATCAGTTCGTCGCCGCTGCGGAAATGGCGGCGCGCGCCAACTTCGACATGCTCGAAATTCACTGCGCGCACGGTTATCTGCTGTCCTCGTTCATCACGCCGCTGACCAACCGGCGCACCGACGAATACGGCGGCTCGCTGGAAAACCGCATGCGCTATCCGCTGGAAATCTTTCACGCGGTGCGCACGGCGTGGCCGGCGGAGAAGCCGATTTCGGTGCGCATTTCCGCCAACGATTGGGTCGGCGCGGAAGGCATCGAGCCGCAGGACGCGGTCGCGATCAGCCGCATGCTGCAAGAGGCCGGTGTCGATATCTGCGACGTCTCTGCCGGCCAAACCTCGATCGCGGCGCGACCGGTCTATGGCCGCATGTTTCAGACGCCGTTCTCCGACCGCATCCGCAATGAAACCGGCATGGCGACGATGGCCGTCGGCAACATTTTTGAACCTGACCACGTCAACTCGATCCTGATGGCCGGCCGCGCCGATCTCGTCTGCCTGGCGCGGCCGCACCTCGCCGATCCGTACTGGACGTTGCACGCGGCGGCAAAACTCGGCGATCGCGGCGAGACGTGGCCGCAGCCCTACTATCCCGGCCGCGATCAGCTTTATCGGCTGTCCGGCGGCGGCGAGCCCGTGGCGACGGCGGTGTGACGATGACAAGCCTCACCGGCAAACATGCGCTGGTGACCGGCGGCGGCAGCGGGATCGGTGCCGCTGTCGCGCTGACCCTGGCTCAGGCGGACGCGTCGGTCACCATCTGCGGGCGTCGAACGGACGTGCTGGAAAGTACCGCCGCGGGTCACAAAAATATCTATTCCGTTGCGGCTGACGTGACTGACGAGACATCGGTGACGAAGCTCTACGAGCAGGCGCAAACGGCGCGTGGACCGTTCGACATTGTCGTCGCCAATGCCGGCGGGGTGCAGAGCGCGCCGGCCGAAAAAATTTCGACCGAACTTTGGACCAGGACGTTGAACGTCAATCTCACCGGCGCGTTCCTCTCAGTAAAGCCCGCGCTTGCCGGCATGCGCCGGCGCGGCTGGGGCCGCTTGATCTTCATCGCTTCGACCGCCGGGCTGAAAGCCTACGCATATGTCGCGCCTTATGTTGCGGCTAAACACGGCGTTGTCGGGCTCGCCCGTGCTTTGGCTCTCGAAACGGCAAAGGCGGGCATTACCGTGAACGCCGTCTGCCCGGGTTACACGGAAACGCCGCTGCTTGAACAAGCCGTTCATCGCATTGTCGCTGCGACGAAGCGCAGCGAAGCCGACGCGCGGAGAATGCTCGAGGCCAACAATCCGCAGGGCCGCTTCATCAAGCCGCAAGAGGTGGCCGACGTGGTGCTGTGGCTGTGCAGCGAAGACAGCGGCGCCATCACCGGCCAGGCGATCTCGGTTTCCGGAGGCGAGACATGGTGAGCGCACCGCTGCGTGCCACCCGCCACGAAAGCGACAGCAAAGCGCGATTGCGGCTGTGGATCAGGCTGCTTCGCGCCAGCCGGCTGATCGAGGGCATCGCGCGCGAACGGCTGAAATCGCAATTCAACGCCACGCTGCCGCGCTTCGACGTCATGGCGGCGCTCTACCGCAAGCCCGACGGCATGTTGATGAGCGAGATTTCGCGCTTTCTCATGGTGTCCAACGGCAATATCACCGGCATCGTCGACCGGCTCGTTTCCGATGGCCTGCTCGCCCGTTCGCAGCGCAACGGCGACCGGCGCACCTCGTTCATCAGTCTTACCCGCAAAGGTCGCGCGGCGTTCGCCGCTATGGCCGCCGCACACGAAAGCTGGGTCGACGAACTCCTCGGCGGGGTCTCCGTGCGCGACGCCGAGCAAATGTCGGTCAAGCTGAAATCGTTCAGGAGCGACTGGGAGGGCGAGGCATGACCGCGACGGCGAAACAGGCACAAAACGTTATCGACAAGGCGGTGCAGCTTCCCGACGGCGACGGAGTCCAGAAGGCCGTCATCGCGCGGCAAATGCTTTTGGGAGCATGATCATGGCTTTGCCATTGCTTGGCCGCACGGCACATACCGACACGTTCACCCGCGACAATCTTCCGCCATCGCAGCAATGGCCGGAAATTCCACTCGGCGGCTTCGACTATCCCGAGGAGCTTAACGCCGGGGTCGAGTTGACCGACCGTATGGTGGCGCGTGGCTTCGGCGACCAGGTCGCACTGATCGGCAACGGCCGACGCCGCACCTACAAGGAATTATCCGACTGGACCAACCGCATTGCCCGCGCGCTGGTCGAGGATTTCGGGATAAAGCCCGGCAATCGTATTCTCATCCGCGCCGCAAACAATCCGGCGCTGGTCGCGTGCTGGCTGGCGGCGACCAAGGCCGGCGCCGTGGTCGTCAATACCATGCCGCTGTTGCGCTCAGGCGAGCTCGGCAAGACCGTCGACAAGGCCGAGGTCGCGCTGGCGCTATGCGATACCAGGCTGATGGACGAGCTCGTCACCTGCGCCAAGACCAGCAAGTTTCTCAAGCAGGTGATCGGCTTCGACGGCACCGCCAATCACGACGCCGAGCTCGATCGCATTGCGCTGAGCAAATCGGTGACCTTCGAGGCGGTAAAGACCGGACGCGACGACGTCGCGCTGTTGGGCTTCACGTCCGGCACCACCGGCGAGCCCAAGGCGACCATGCATTTTCACCGCGATCTCCTCATCATCGCTGACGGCTACGCCAAGGAAATCCTCGGCGTGACGCCGGACGACATATTCGTCGGCTCGCCGCCGCTGGCATTTACCTTCGGCCTCGGCGGGCTTGCCATATTCCCGTTGCGCTTCGGCGCGACCGCGACGCTTCTGGAAGCCGCCTCGCCCGCCAACATGATCGAGATCATCGAGACCTATAAGGCGACAATCTCGTTCACGGCTCCCACGGCTTACCGCGCGATGCTCGCGGCCATGCATCAGGGGGCAAATCTTTCATCGTTGCGCGCGGCGGTATCGGCCGGCGAAACTTTGCCGGCTCCGGTATTCAACGATTGGATCAAAAAAACCGGCAAGCCCATTCTCGACGGTATCGGCTCGACCGAAATGCTGCACATTTTCATTTCCAACCGGTTCGGCGACGCGGCGCCGGCGTCGACCGGCAAGCCGGTCGGCGGCTACGAGGCCAAGATCGTCGACGACGACATGAAGGAAAAACCGCGCGGCGAAGTCGGCAAGCTTGCCGTCCGCGGGCCGACCGGGTGCCGCTATCTCGCCGACAAGCGGCAAGCCGCCTACGTCCGCGACGGCTGGAATCTGACGGGCGACGCGTTCTGTGAGGACGACAACGGGTACTTCCACTTCGCCGCCCGAAGCGACGACATGATCATCTCGTCGGGCTACAACATCGCCGGACCCGAGGTCGAAGCGGCGCTCCTGTCGCATGCCGACGTCAAGGAATGCGCGGTGATCGGCGTGCCGGACGAGGAGCGCGGCCAGATCGTTCAAGCACATATCGTGCTCAAGGATGGCGTCGCCGCCGGCGCCGACACCGCCAAGCGCCTACAGGATCACGTCAAGGCGACGATCGCGCCGTTCAAATATCCGCGCTCGGTCAAATTCATCGAGGCGTTGCCAAAAACGCAGACCGGAAAGATTCAACGCTTCCGCCTGCGGCGGGGCGCGTCATGAACGAGTCCGCAGCCATGACGCAGCCGCACGAATTTCTGCATCCGCGGAACTGGAAAAAACCGAGTGGATTTGCCAACGGCGTCGCCGCCGCGGGCCGTATCGTCTTCCTTGCCGGTCAGGTCGGCTGGAATGCCGAGCAGCAATTCGACAGCGACGATTTTATCGCCCAAGCGCGCCAAGCGCTCGCAAACATCGTCGCGCTCGTCAACGAGGCCGGCGGCAAGGTGGAGCACATCACCCGTTTGACGTGGTTCGTCCTCGATAAGAAGGAATATCTGTCGCGGTTGAGCGAGTTGGGCCACGCCTATCGCGGGGTGATGGGAAAGCATTATCCGGCCATGACCCTCGTTCAAGTCGCGGCGCTTGTCGAAGATCAGGCCAAGGTCGAAATCGAAGCGACCGCCGTCGTGCCGGATTGAAACAGGAGCGCTGGCGCGGATTGCGGCTATAAGGGTTGCGGGTTAGTTTGCGGGCCTCATGCAATTTCCTTCTGCGGGGGCCGGAGTTGGCAATGGCTTATCTGGCTGAAATTCCCTACGGCGCCTATTGGAGCACGCCCTTTGCCAAGTGGCAGGGCAGCTTCGCCAACCTGCATAGCGTCGAGTTCGCCGCTCATGTCGCCAAGGTGGAGCTTGCCAAGCGGCGCATCGCGCCGGCCGCATTCGATTACGGCGTGCTCGGCATGACGGTGCCGCAGAAAGGCTCGTTCTACGGCCTGCCGTGGTTCATGGGAATGATTGGCGCCCGCAAGGTCGGCGGGCCCACCGTCAGTCAGGCTTGCGCCACCAGTGCGCGCTGCCTGCTCGCGGCCGTGCAGGAGATCGAAGCCGGGCTAGCAGCCACCGCGCTGGTCGCGGCCTGCGACCGCACATCGAACGGTCCGCATATCGTCTATCCCAACCCGTCGGCGCCGGGCGGAACGGCTACGCACGAGAACTGGGTCCTCGACAATTTCAACTGCGATCCGTTGGGCGGCCATGCCATGGTGCAGACGGCCGAAAACGTCGCGCGCAAGTATCAAGTCACGACCGCCGAGCAGCACGAGGTGGTGCTGCGGCGGGTCGAGCAATACGCCGATGCATTGGCGAACGGGCAGGCATTCCAGAAGCGCTACATGACCCTGCCCTTCGACGTGCCGCGTCCCGACTTTAAGAAGAGCGCCGGCGCGCTGCCGGGCGACGAGGGCGTGGTGATATCGACGGCGGAGGGGCTCGGCAAACTGCGGCCGATGCTGCCCGACGGCACCGTCACCTATGGCGGCCAAACCCATCCGGCCGACGGCAACGCGGCGATTGTCGTGGCGCGGCCGAAGCAATGTCGCGAACTGAGCGGCGAGGCTGCCATACGCATCGGCATCCTCGGTTTCGGCCTGGCGCGTGCCGACCTGGCGCATATGCCGGAGGCGACCATCCCGGCCGCGAAACAGGCGCTCGATCAGGCGGGCCTTGCGATCAAGGATATGGACGCGGTGAAGTCGCACAATCCGTTCGCCGTCAACGACATCGTCTTCGCCCGCGAAACCGGTGCCGATCTCATGGCCATGAACAATTACGGCTGCTCGCTGGTCTGGGGCCATCCGCAAGGGCCGACGGGGCTGCGCTCGATCATCGAGTTGATCGAGGAGCTCGTCATGCGCGGCGGCGGCCGCGGGTTGTTCCAGGGCTGCGCCGCCGGCGATACGGCCATGGCCGTGGTGCTCGACGTCGACGCACGCAAGCACTGAGGTCGGTGGGGATAAGGGTGACTTCTCGAGAACGAGAGCGGCGCTTCAAGGTCGGCATCGACGTCGGCGGCACCTTTACCGATTTTTTTGTCCGCGAGGCCGCGCGTGATCCGGTCATTCACAAAGTACTGTCGACGCCGGCCGATTCGTCGGTCGGGGTGCTCGCCGGATTGCGCGAACTTGCCGGCGCGCTCGACGAACCGCTCGAGCTTGTGGATTTTCTCGGCCGCGTCGAGGTAATCGTGCACGGCACGACGGTGACGACCAACGCCACGCTCACCCGCCGCGGCGCCAAGACCGGATTGATCACCACCGCGGGCATGCGCGACGCCTTGGAAATGCGCCGCGGCATTCGCGAGGAGCGTTACAACAACCGCTACACCAATGTCGCGCCGGTGGTGCCGCGCTATCTGCGCATCGGCGTCACTGAGCGCCTCGACCGGAGTGGCCGCACGGTGCAGCCGCTGCTGCTTGACGACGTGCGCGGCGCCATCGACCTGTTCAAGGCCGAGGACGTCAAGGCGGTGGCGATCTGTTTCATGAACGCCTTCGCCAATCCCGCCCATGAGGCGGAGGCCGCGGCCTTGGTGCGCCGGGAACTGCCCGGCGCCTTTCTGACGACGTCGACGGAGCTGCTGCCCGCCATCCGCTTCTACGATCGCCTGAGCACGACCGCGCTCAACGCCTATGTCGGGCCGATCCTCGACCATTACCTGGCGCAGCTGCAGCGCCGCCTGACGGAAGCGGGCTTTGCCGGCGCGCTGCTCATCATGCAGTCGAACGGCGGCGTAATGACGCCGGAAGTTGCGCGCCGCGCTCCGGCGCTGACGCTGCTGTCAGGGCCGGCGGGCGGACCGATCGCCGGTCTCGCTGCGGCGCGGCCGCATGGCATGGACAGCTGCATCGTTATCGACATGGGCGGCACCAGTTTCGAGGCCGCCCTGGTCGAGAAAACGCCGGTCGTGATCAAGGATGGCGAGATTGATCGCCTGCGTTGTGCGCTGCCGATGCTCGGCATCCACACCATCGGCGCCGGCGGCGGCTCGGTCGGCTGGATCGATCAGGGCGGCCTGTTGCGGATGGGACCGCACAGCGCCGGCGCCACGCCGGGGCCGGCCTGTTACGGTCTCGGCGGCGATTTGCCGACAACCACCGACGCCAACCTCGTGCTCGGCTATCTAAGTGCCGATTTCTTCTCGGGCGGGCGGATCAAGCTCGACGCCAAGACCGCTCGCGATGCCATCGCCGCGAAGATCGCCGACCCGCTTGGGCTGACGGTCGAAGCGGCCGCCGCCGGCATGTATCGCGTCGCCTGCACCAACATGGCGCAGGGCGTGCGCGCCGTCACCATCGAACGCGGCAGCGATCCGCGCGAATTTCCGCTTGTGGTCGCCGGCGGCGCCGGGCCGCTGCATTCCTGCGTCATCTGCAACGATCTCGACATCGCCCTGCAGATCGTGCCGCGGGACAGCTCCGTGCTGTGCGCGTCGGGCATGCTGATGGGCGATCTGCGACACGATTTCGTACGCACCTTCGTCGACCGGCTTGAGGACCTGCACTGGCAAAAGCTCCACACGCTGATCGCCGAGATGATCGCCGAAGGTGACCGCATCCTCGCCAGCGAGAATATCGGTTCCGATCTGCGGCAGCATGCCGCCACCTTGGACTGCCGCTACCTCAAGCAGTATCACGAAGTGTCGTGCCCGGTGCCGCTTGGCGCAATCGAGAGCCATGACACGCGCGCCATATTGCGGGTGTTTCACGACGTGCATAATCGACTGTTCGGCTATTCGCTCGAGCAGGAAGGCACGCCGGTCGAGATCATCAATGTGCGCGTGCAATCGATCGGCATGACCGACAAGCCCGAGTTGTTTGGCGAACCGTTTGCCGGCACCGATGCATCGCCCGCGCGCAAGGGCGAGCGATCGGCGTATGTGGTGGAGCGGCAAGCGTTCGAGCCGATAGCGGTGTTCGACGGCCATCGCCTGCACCACGGCAACCGCATTGCCGGGCCGGCGCTCGTTGAAATGGTCACCACCACGGCTTTCATCAGCGCGAGTTACGACGCCGTCACCGACCGGTTCGGATCGCTGCTGATGTTCCGCAAGGGCCGCGACGACCTCATTGCAGCATGCCTGGCGGAGGCGACGCCGTGACGACGTCCGAGACCGCCGTCGATCCGATCTTGATGTCGGTGTTCGCCCGCACATTCCGCTCGATCACCGACGAGATGAGCGCTTCGGTGGTGAAGACCACGCGGTCGCCGATCCTGTGCGAAGCCAAGGATTTCGTCACCGGGTTGTACGACGCCCACGGCAACATGCTTGAGCAAACTGAGAACCTGCCAATCCTCGCCTTCTCGCTGGGACCGGTGTGCAAGCACATCGTCCGCTATTTCGGCGACGACATTCACGACGGCGATGTGATCTTCCACAACGACGTGTTCAGCTACGGCAACCAGAACAACGACGTTGCCGTCTACAAGCCGATCTTCCACGACGGCGAGTTGATCGCCTGGGCGGCGGTGAAAGGCCATCAGGCCGATATCGGCGGCGCGGTCCCCGGCGGCTACAATCCCAATGCCAAGGAAGTCTGGCAGGAGGCGCTGCGCATTCCGCCGGTCAAGGTCTACGAGAAGGGCAAGCTGCGCCGCGACGTCTGGGACCTGATCTTCGCCAATATTCGATTCGACATCGTCCAGCACGATCTCAAGGCCCAGATGGGCGCCTGCACCGTCGGCGACCGGCGCATACGCGCTTTGCTGCAAAAATACGGCTGCGACTGCTTCGACGCGCACAAGGCGGCGCTGTTCGACTCCACTGAAAAGCTGATGCAGGCCGAGATCGCGCGCATTCCGAACGGCGTCTATAGCGGCGAGGGCATGGTCTATTTCGACGGCCATCACCAGGGTTCGAAATATACCATCCGCGTGACCATTACCGTTGAGGATACTCACATCCGCTTCGATTATTCTAAGACCGACGCGCAGACCGACGGCTTCGTCAATGGCACCTATACGTCGAGCGCGTCGGCGACGCTGCTCACCTTCCTGCAATTCATCAATCCCGACATCCCGCACAACGAAGGCATGATCCGGCCGATCGACATCATCATTCCCGAAGGCACCATCCTCAATGCGCGCTATCCGAAGGCGACGACCTTCGGCAACCACCTATGCCCGCCCAACGCTGACGCCATCATCCGCGCACTGGCGCCCGTGATTCCCGACCGCGTCACCGCGGGCTGGAACAATCTGCTCTGCTCGCTCACTACCGGCATCGACCCGGAGACAGGCGAGAAGTTTGTCGACATCGGCTTCATGGGGCTCAAGGGCGGTTCCGGCGCCATGCAAGGCGTCGACGGCTACGATCATATCGGCATGATCGACGCGTCGGGCGGCGTGCTCGACCAGGATTACGAGATGTTCGAGCTGCAGACGCCGCATCAGCTGATCCAGCATGAATATCTCTGCGACTCCGGCGGCGCCGGCCGCTGGCGCGGCGGCCTCGGCGTCGAGACCAAATTCAAAATCGGGTCGGACGCCACCCAGCTCGTGACCTTCGGCGACGGCGATTTCGAGCCGGCGTTCGGCCTGTTCGGCGGCAAAGACAGTATCCTCAATGCGATCGAGCTGAACTATCCCGACGGCACGCGCGTCGTGCCGCGCAACAAGGACCTCATTCTCGGCGTACCCAAGGGCACGATCTATCGCCAGATCGCCGGCGGCGGCGGCGGCTATGGCGACCCGCGTCAGCGTAACCGTGAGAAAGTTGCCGAGGACGTGCGCAACGGCGTGATCTCCCCGCAGGCGGCGCGCGAGCTCTACGGATTCGACGACGAGTCGGCGCCATGAATTTCGAACTCAGCGAGGAGCAGGTCCAGATCCGCAACACCTTCGCGCGGTTTTGCGACGAGCGCATCGTGCCGCACGCCGCCGCAATCGACGAGGCGCACACGTTCCCGCACGAATTGTTCCGCGAGGTCGCCACGCTCGGCTTCTTCGGGCTGCGCTATCCGCCCGAGCGCGGCGGGCTTGGCCTCGATTTGATTTCGCTCTGCCTGGCGCTCGAGGAGATTTCGCGCGGCTCGATGTCGCTCGCCGGCTGCGTCACCATGCAGTCGCTGATGGGAACGAAGTTCCTCGACATGCTGGGCGACGCCGATATCCGCAAGCGATTATTCGAGCCGGCACTGCGCGGCGACAAGATCGGCGGCATCTGCATGACCGAGCCGAATGCCGGCAGCGATCTCGGCGGCATCGCTACCACCGCGCGCAAGGTCGACGGCGGCTATTTCCTCAAGGGCCAGAAGATGTGGGTCACTTCGGCGCCGGTGGCCGATTTTTTCACGGTGTTCGCGCGCGCCGGCGAGGAGCGCAAGCTCACGATTTTCCTGGTCGAGAAGGACTTCAAAGGTCTGGCGATCGGCAAGGCGATTCCCAAGATGGGTGTGTGGGCGCTGCCGACGTCCGAACTCGCCTTCGACGATTGTTTCGTGCCCGACAGCCACCGGCTGAGCCGCGCGGAAGGCGACGGCGAGGCGCATTTGCGGAAGCTCCTTGCCGAAATCCGCATCGTCACCGGCGCGCTGGCGCTCGGCGGCGCGCGCGGTGCGCTCGAAGAGGCGATCCGCTATGCCGGCGAGCGCCAGCAATTCGGCAAGCCGATCAATCGTTATCAGGCGATCCAGCTCAAGCTCGCCGAGATGGCGACCGACCTCGAAGCGGCGCGCTGCCTCGTCCACTATGCCGCCTGGCTCAAGGACACCGACCGCCCGCACCATAAGGAAGCGGCGATGGCCAAGCTGTTCGCCTCCGAGGCGGCGGTCGGGATTTGCGACAAGGCGGCGCGCGTGCTCGCCTCCTACGGTTACAGCATGGAATATTCGGTGCAACGCCACCTGCGCGACATCCGCTTTACGCTGATCGGCGGCGGGACCAGCGAAATCCTCAAGCTCGTCATCGCCAAGGAGCTGTCGGCGTGACAGCGCGGCGGATCAAGGTCCTGCTGGCGAAGCCTGGGCTCGATGGCCACGATGTCGGCGCCAAGGTGGTGGTGCAGGCCTTGATGGAAGCCGGCTTCGACGTGATCTACACTGGGTTGCGCCAGACGCCCGAGGCGATCGCGGCCGCGGCCGCCGAGGCCAAAGTCGATGTCGTCGGCCTGTCGATCCTCTCGGGGGCGCATGTTCCCTTGTGCCGGCGCATTCGCGATCTGTTGCAGGAGAAGGGCCTTTACGACAAGCTCTGGATCGTCGGCGGCAATATTCCGGAAGAGGACCGCATGGTGCTGCGACAATTGGGTTACCGCGGCGTGTTTCCCACCGGCAGCCGCACCGACAACATCGTTTCCTTCATTCGGGAGCACGTGAAATGACCGCACAGCCGATCGATCAGCTCAAACCGGCGCGCCAGGAAGCTCCCGTGCGCCGCGTGGTCAACGAATCCGGTATCGAGATCAAACCGCTCTACACCGCCGAGGATGTGCTCTTAACCGGCGGCGTCGATGCGAGCCGCGCCGGCGAGGCGCCGTTCACGCGCGGCATTCATCCGCTGATGTATCGGCATCGGCCATGGACCATGCGGCAATACACCGGCTTCGCCAATGCCGCCGACACCAACAAGCGGTTCAAGTACCTGATCGCGAACGGCCAGACCGGGCTCAATGTCGCGTTCGACCTGGCGACGCAGTGCGGCTACGATTCGGACGCGTCCGAGGCGGCCGGCGAGGTCGGCAGGGTCGGCATGGCGGTCGACACGCTGCGCGATTTCGAAATCGCCTTTGACGGCATCGACCTCGACGCCATTACCGTCTCGCTCACCATCAACGGCGCGGCCGCGATCCTGATCGCGATGTATCTCGCCATGGCGGAAAAGCGCGGCTACGACGTCGCCAAGCTGCGCGGCACCGCGCAGAACGACATCCTCAAGGAGTTCATCGGCCGCGGCACCTGGGTCTTTCCGGTCGATCCATCGGTCAAGCTCGTCGCCGACACCATCGAGTATTGCGCCAAGGTCGCGCCGAAATACAGCCCGGTCAGCGTCTGCGGCTATCATATCCGCGAGTCCGGCGCGACGCCGGCGGAGGAAATGGGCTACGCCTTCGCCATCGCCAAGGCCTATACCGACGCCGCCCTTGCCCGCGGCCTCGATATCGACGAGTTCGCCGGCCGCTTGTCGTTCAACTTCAATATTTTCGGCAATCTGTTCGAGCAAGTCGCGAAATTCCGCGCCGGCCGGCGGCTGTGGGCGAAGATCATCCTCGACGGCTACGGCGCCAAGAAGCCGGAGTCCGGCTGGCTGCGCATGATCGCGGGCGGCGGCGGCTTCGGGCTCACCATCGAGCAGCCCGAGAACAACATCATGCGCGGCGCCTATTACGCGCTGATCGCGGCGCTCGGCGGCGCGCAGACCATGGCGCTGTGCTGCTATGACGAGGCCTACACGATCCCGACGCCGAAGGCGCAGCGCATTTCGCTGCGCACCATGCAGCTCCTGATCGAGGAAATCGGGCTCGCCGACACCGTCGATCCGCTCGGCGGCTCCTATTATGTCGAGAGCCTGACCAACCAGATCGAACAAAAGATCGTCGAGGCCATGGACTGGGTCGAAACCGAAGGCGGCATCGTCAAGGCCGTCGCCGACGGCGTAATCCAGGCCAAAGTGTCGGAATATGCCTATGCGCGGCAGAAGGCGCTGGAGAGCGGCGCGCTGCGCAAGGTCGGTGTCAATTGTTATACCGACACCGACGCGGACAAGCCGCAGGTCGATCTGCACGGCTACGACGAGATGGGCGCCATCGAGCAGATCGACGCGCTGCGCAAGGTTCGCGCGACGCGCAACAACGATGCGGTCGAGCGCGCGCTCGCCGCCGTGCGCGCCGAAGCACGCGCCAGCCGCAACGTCATGCCGGCGCTGATGCAAGCGGTGAAGGCCTACGCCACGGTGGGCGAAATGACCAACGCGCTGGTCGATGTCTACGGCCGGTTCCAGGAGCCGACCAAGCTCTGGCGCAAGGTCGCCTGACGCCACGTCGACGGTATCGCAAGCAATATCATGAAGCCCGGCGTCATCCTCTCGATGGAGCAGGCCTTGTCGCTCACTTCGGCGACGCTGCGTTTCGTGCATCTCGGCTGGCGGGTGATCAAGCTCGAAGCGACGCCGCAGTCGGAAGGTTCGCTGCCCGGCGACCCCAACCGCTATATCGGCTCGCTGGTCGCCGACGAGGGGCGGCGGTCTTATTTCATCGGCCCTAATGTCGGCAAGGAGGCGATCGCGCTCAACCTCAAGAGCCGCGAAGGCCGCGACGTGCTGCACCGCCTGATTCGCGAACTCAACGTCGACGTGTTCTGCTGCAACACGCTGCCGGCGCGTTACAAAGAACTCGGCATCGATTACGACAGCCTGCGCGCGGTGAAGCCCGACCTGATCTGGGCCGCGATTTCCGCCATGGGGCCGGACTATCCCGACGCCGCCGGTTACGACCCGGCGATCCAGGCGCAGGTCGGCTACATGGAGGTGACCGGCATGCTCGACGGTCCACCGACGCTCGCCGGCATTCCGCTGGTCGATCTCAAGGCCGGCGACGAAGTCTACGCCAATGTCTGGAAGGCGCTCGCCAAACGCGCCACGTCGGGCCAGGGCAGCCGCATCGATGTTTCAATGATGCAGGCGGCGGCGTCATGGCTGATCACCGTGCTGCCGCTGATCGATTTTGATTGCGAGCCGTGGGAGATCACGCGCTGCGGCAATGAGCACCGCAAGTTCGTGCCAACCAATGCCTATCCGACCAAGGACGGCGCGGTACTGTTCGCCATCGGCAGCGATGCCGGCTGGCGGCGCTTGGTCGAGCTGCCGAAATTCAATGCCGTTGCGACGCCGCAGCGCACGACGAATGTCGGTCGTGTCGCCGACCGCGTCGCCATCCACGCCGACATCGCCGCCATCATGAGACGGTATTCGACCGCCGACCTTGTCGCCGATCTCAAGCGCGCCAAGATCCCGCACGCGCCGATCAACACGGTGCCGCAGGCCATGCAGATCGAGCCGATCGCACGGCGGCTGACGACGACGACCGCGCCCGACGGCCGGCACGTGCGCCTGCCGCCGATGGCGGTCGATCAAGCCGGCGCGCCGCATGATTTCTCGTTCCCGCCGCGCTACGGCGAGCATTCCGAGAAAATCCTGCGCGAAGCCGGCTATGACGACAGCACGATCGCGCACCTGCGGCTGGCGCGCGTCATCGCCGGCCCCGACACGGTCGTTGCCCGCTCATGAGCTTGCAAAATCCGCTGCTGCGAAGGCCGTCGCGTGCGCTGCCGCGATGCGTCGTCGTGGTCGGCGCCGGCACCATCGGGCCCGACATCGGCTATTACCTAAAATCCGCCCTCCCCGGCCTTAAGCTTTATCTCGTCGATATCAGCGAGGCGGCGCTCGATCGCGCCATGCAGCGCTTTCGCGATTATACGCGCAAGGCAGTCGAACGCGGCAAGATGAGCGGGAGCGAAGCCGAACAGGTGAGCGCCAATGTCCATGCCACGGTCGATTACGAGGTCGCGCGCGAGGCCGACTGGGCGATCGAGGCGGCAACCGAAGACCTTGCGCTGAAGCGGCAAATTTTCGCGCGGCTCGAAGCGCTGATGCGGCCCGATGCCTGGATCACCTCGAACACCAGCTCGCTGCCCGCGGCGCGGATTTTTGCCGAAATACGTCGCCAGAACCGCGCCACCGTCACGCATTTCTTTGCGCCGGCCTGGCGCAATCCGGTGGTCGAAATAATTCGCACGCCCGCGCTCGGTCCGCAGGTGCTGGAGGATTTGCGGGCCTTCTTCTGCAGCACCGGCAAGGTGCCGCTGGTCACCGCGGACGTGCCGTGTTTCATGCTCGATCGCGTGTTCGACAATTGGTGCAATGAAGCGGCGCATCTGCTCGAGCGCGCCAGTGCGTCCGAGATCGATAGTGTGGCGGCCGAATTTGTCCACGCCGGACCGTTTTTCGTGCTCAACCTTGCGCACGGCAATCCGATCATCATCGAGACCAACACGCTGCAGGCGGACGAGGAAGGGGAGCACTATCGGCCGGCCGCGGTGTTCCGTTCGGTCGAGACCTGGCGCACGGCTTCGCCCGGCAAGCCGGTACCGGTTGCGAAGGATAGCGCCGCGGCGATCCGCGATCGCCTGCTCGGCATCTTGATCTCGCAGAGCGGCGACATTCTCGATCGCGACATCGGCGAGCCGCAAGACCTCGAATTGGGCTGCCGGCTCGGGCTGGGATTTAAATCGGGACCGCTGGAACTCATGGGCCGGCTCGGCGCCGCGGAAACGAGCCGGATCGGCGAGCGGCTCGGCCGCGAGCGGACGGGCCTGCCGCTGCCGCGGCGGCCGCTCGGCGACTATCAGAATTTCACTCGCTTCGTGCTGGTCGACGACGTGGGCGACGTCAAGGTCATCACGATCCGGCGGCCGGAGGCGCTCAACGCGCTGCACGACGAATTGACCGATGAAATTCTCAGCGTCATCCGGCATTTTGAGAATGATCCGGCAGTGCGCGGCTTCGTCGTGACCGGCTATGGCCCGCGCGCATTTTCGGCTGGCGCCGACATCGGCCGCTTTCCAAAAGTGCTCGGCAATGCCGAGGCCGCCGCGCAATATGCGCGCGACTGCTCGCGGCTCCTGTTGCACATCGACCGCATGACAAAGCCGGCGATCGCGGCGCTCAACGGCATGGCGCTTGGCGGCGGGCTCGAGCTGGCGCTGCGCTGCCACGGCATCGTCGCGACGCGCAACGCCTCGCTGCAATTGCCGGAAATCCTGCTCGGCATCGTGCCCGGGCTCGGCGCCATGGTCGTGCCCTATCGCCGCTGGCCCCGGGCGTCGGCGACGTTCCACGCCATGATGCGCCGCGCCGAGCGGGTCTCGGTCGAAACGGCCCATGAGCTTGGCATCGTCGATCTGTTGCGCGACGACTATCCCGGAATGATCGAAGCCGCGGTCGAGCGCGTCCACACGCTCGCCGGGCGGCTGCAACCTCCCGCCGATGGCGCGATCGCGATCGAGCCGCCGGCGCCAGCCGAAGCGACCGCCGCCAATGGCCAGAAACTCAGCACCGAAGTGACGCGTATCCTGGAGCAAGCGATTGTCGAAGCCGCGGCAGCGCCGAGCTTTGGCGCCGCACTTGAAATCGGCTACCGCGCCTTCGGCGCCAGTGCTTGCACGGCGGCGGCACGCGAGGGCATTGACGCCTTCTTGGCCCGCCGCGCAGCGGATTTCAGCAAGACTGGATAGAGCGGGGGGACGCGGTCCTAATCGACCGCGATCAGGATGACTGCCGCGCCAATTGCCGGCGCAACATCGGATAATGAGTATTGCAGCCGGTGAACGGCGGAAAGCTGCGAAAATGCGCGCGCAGCTCCAGGCGCACGGGCGACGCCATCGCGGCATTGAAGGCCTCGGGCGAATCGAACGCCACCTCATTGCCGAGCATGTAGTCCGCGGGCGGCAGGATGCCGGACGCATTGACCTCGACCGGCAAATAGCACAGCACCGACCGGATTTGCGGCAGCTTGGCCAATGTCGGCGGATGGTCGGCAAGATAGTGCGAAACGAACTGCGCCACGTCCTGCGCCGGATGGTGGTAGCGCACCACGTAGGAAAACGGCGCGCGGAGCGGTCCAAGCTCGGTTGAGCCTACAACCGGAAAAAACCGGCGCTCAAGGCTCGTGCCGGTGAAGCTAAGGCCGGCGGGCCTGCCGGAAAGACTTTCTGTGAAACGCGGGTGAGATAAGGCGTCCACCAGCTCGTCGATGGTAGGAAATTGCAGCATCGCCATGAGCAATGGCCCCGGTCCGTCATTGTTGAATGGGTCGTGAGTTCCGGCTCGAACCATCTCGTAGACATCGACAGCGGATATTTGCGGCAACGCCGCCCAGGCCGGGCCGGCGTCCCGGTCGGTCCAAGACCGGACCGCCTCCTCGCTCGCCCGATCGCCGGTACAGGCGATCTCATAGACAAAGTCCGTCACGGCCGCCCTCGGTTTTGGCCTCGATCCTCTTACCTAGCACAGCATCGCAAATGAGCGGACGTATTTCCGCTCCTCGAATTGGCGCCAAGCATGCAATTAAAGTAATATCGGTACGGTCGCCCATCTCGCCGAGAACGGCCTCGCGTGGAGGAAGAGCGTGGAGCTTGCGCGCGTAAGCTTGGAGGACAAATACACCCTCCAATCCGGACGCATCTATCTGTCGGGAATTCAGGCGCTGGTGCGCGTGCCGATGATGCAGCGCGACCGCGACCGTGCGGCGGGGCGCAACACCGCCGGCCTTATTTCCGGCTATCGCGGCTCGCCGCTCGGCGGTTACGACAGTGCACTGTGGCAGGCGGAGCGCCTTCTTGCTCAACATGACATTCGCTTTCAACCGGGCCTCAACGAAGAGCTTGCCGCAACCGCGGTGTGGGGCAGCCAACAGGTCGGGCTGTTTCCGGGCGCAAAGGTCGATGGCGTTTTTGGCATCTGGTACGGCAAAGGCCCCGGCCTTGATCGTTCGCTCGACGCCTTGCGGCATGCCAATTGGGCCGGAACCTCGCCACTCGGCGGCGTGCTGGCGATATCCGGCGACGACCACGGCGCTCAATCCACGTCGACCGCCTATCAAAGCGAGCAGGTGTTCGAGGCGGCGATGATGCCGATCCTCAATCCGGCGACGGTGCAGGATTATCTCGATTTCGGACTGTTGGGATTCGCGCTGTCGCGCTTTTGCGGATGCTGGATCGGATTCAAGGCGGTGAGCGAGGCCGTCGACAGTTCGGCCGCGGTCGATGTGGATCCGGAGCGCGTCCAGGTATCCATACCGAAAGATTTCGAAACGCCGCCGGGCGGTTTGCATATCCGCTGGCCGCGTCCGGGAATGGACTACGGCCTGGAACAGGAGCGCAGGCTCTTTGGACCGAAGTTGGCGGCGGCCCGCGCCTTTGCGCGCGTCAACGCGATCGACCGGACAGTGATCGATTCGCCGCAGCCGCGCTTGGGGATCGTTGCGACCGGGAAAGGATATCTCGATCTTCGGCAAGCGCTCGCCGAGCTTGGCATCACCGAAGAACTCGCCGCGGCTCTCGGCATTCGCGTTTACAAGGTCGGACTCGCCTGGCCGATCGAGCCCGAGGGCGCGCTACGCTTCGCCACGAATCTCAAAGACGTTCTTGTGGTCGAGGAAAAACGCAGCTTTGTCGAAGACCAGCTGGTACGGCTGCTCTACAACATCGATGTCTCGCGTCGACCGAGTGTCGTCGGCAAGACCGATGAGAACGGCGCGGCACTCTTGCCGAGCATCGGTGAATTGACGCCGACCATGGTGGCGCGCGCGGTCGTCGCGCGCTTGAAGCGCTTGGCGGTCGCGACGCAATTCGACGAGCGCCTGGCGCGGCTTGAGTCCTTCGAGCGGGCGCTCGCGGCACCGGCTGCAAAAATCGCGCGAGTTCCGTTTTTCTGCTCCGGCTGTCCGCACAATACCTCGACGCGCGTGCCCGAGGGCAGCCGTGCCATGGCCGGGATCGGCTGCCACAGCATGGCGCTGTTCATGCCGGGCCGCGAAACCGCGACGATTACCCAAATGGGCGGTGAAGGGATTAACTGGGTCGGGCAAGCGCCGTTCACGGCGGAGAATCACGTCTTCCAGAACCTCGGCGACGGCACCTATTCGCACAGCGGCCTGCTGGCGATCCGCGCTGCGGCGGTGGCGGGCGTCAACATTACTTATAAGATTCTGTACAACGATGCCGTGGCGATGACCGGCGGCCAACCGGTCGAAGGCGCAATTACCGTGCCGCAGATCGCGCGCCAGGTTTTGGCCGAAGGTGCACGACGCATCGTCGTCGTCACTGATGAACCCGACAAGTATCCGTCGAATGCCGGCTTTCCCAATGGAACCGCTGTAAGACACCGCGATGAGCTCGACGCCGTGCAGCGCGAGCTGCGCGAAACTCCCGGCCTTACCGTTCTCATTTACGATCAGACCTGCGCGGCCGAGAAGCGCCGCCGCCGCAAGCGCGGGCATTATTCCGATCCGCCCAAGCGGGTCTTTATCAATGATACGGTCTGCGAGGGCTGCGGCGACTGTTCCGACAAATCGAATTGCATCTCGGTGCGGCCGGTCGAGACGCCACTCGGCCGCAAGCGGTGGATCGATCAGTCAAACTGCAACAAGGATTTTTCCTGCCTCAAGGGCTTTTGTCCGAGCTTCGTGACGGTCCACGGAGCGACGCCACGCAAGCTCGGCGGGCACGCGGCGGCCGACAATCTGTTTGCCAAGCTGGCGGAGCCGAAACTTCCGCTGCTCGACCGGCCCTACGGCATCCTCATCACCGGTATCGGCGGCACCGGCGTCATCACGCTCGGTGCTCTCCTGGGGATGGCGGCGCATCTTGAAGGCAAGAGTGTCACCGTCCTCGACATCAGCGGCCTGGCGCAGAAGAACGGCGCAGTCACAAGCCACATCCGGCTCGCGCCACGTGCGCAGGAGCTTCACGCGGTGCGGATTGCCGCCGGCGGCGCCAATTTGCTGCTCGGCTGCGATCTCGTCGTGGCGGCGACACCGGCTGCGCTGGTACGGGTCCAAACCGGCGTCACGAATGCGGTGGTCAACAGCTACATGCAGCCGACGCCCGCGTTTATTTTCGATCCTGACGTCGACTTCAACACGACGGCGATGCTGCAAACCATCAAGGCGGCGACCGGCCAGGGTGGAACCGACCTGATCGACGGCACCGGTCTGGCATCGGCCCTGATGGGCGATTCCATCGCTGCAAATCTGTTCATGCTTGGCTACGCGTTTCAGAAAGGGTTGGTGCCGCTCGGTCTCGGCGCCATCGAGCGCGCCATCGAGCTGAATGGTGTCGCAGTCGAGAACAACAAGCGGAGCTTCGCCTTCGGACGGCTTGCCGCCAACAGTCGCGCGCAGGTCGAGGCGCTTGTGCGCAACGCGCTCCACGACGATGCGGCGATTGACTTGCAGAGCCTCGACGCTCTGATCGAACACCGCGCCGCGATTCTCGCCGCGTATCAAAATGCGGCCTATGCCAAACGCTACCGCGACGCGGTCGCTTCGATCAAAACCGCCGAAACAAGCCGCACCCGCGGCTTCTCCGGCCTTGCCGAAGCGGTGGCGCGCAACCTTTTTACGCTGATGGCCTACAAGGACGAATATGAGGTGGCGCGACTCTACAGCGACGGCGCGTTTCTCAAAAAACTAAAGCGGCAATTCGACGGCGACTTCACCTTGCAATATCATCTGGCGCCGCCATTATTGGCGTCGCGCGATGCCGTGACCGGCGAGCCGCGCAAACGCGTCTTTGGCCCGTGGATGCGCCATGTCTTCAAGCTCTTGGCGCTGCTTCGGCCATTGCGCGGCACGGCATTCGATATTTTCGGTTATACGCAGGAACGCCGCATGGAACGGCGATTGATCGCGGATTACGAAGCGATCGTTCGCGAGCTCGCGGCATCGCTTAATCCCGGCAATCATGCGCTCTGCGTGGAAATTGCGTCGCTGCCGGCTAAAATTCGCGGCTTCGGCCATGTCAAGGCGCGCAACGTCGAAAGCGCCAAGGCTTGCGAGGCCGAACTGCTCGCGCTCCTTCGCAGCAAGGAGACGGCCGCCTCTGCCGCTTAGCCTAGCTCACGTTTCGCGTGCGCAACGTCCACGCCGCCTCGGGCTCATCGGGCGGCACCGACGACAGCAGTGCTCGCGAGTGGGCATGCTGCGGATCGGCGAAGACCGCCTCGATCGGTCCCTGCTCGACGATCTCGCCGCGATACATCACCAGCACGCGGCTGCACAGATGCCGCACCACCGAGAGGTCATGGGAAATAAACAGCATGGCGAAGCCGAGTTCGGCGCGCAGCCGCGCCAAAAGATTGAGGAGCTGGGCCTGGATCGAGACGTCGAGCCCCGACACGATCTCGTCGGCAATCAGGATTTTCGGAATGCTGCAAAGCGCGCGCGCGATGTTGACGCGCTGACGCTGCCCGCCGGATAATTGCCCGGGCAAGCGCGCGGCAAAATCCGCCGACAGGCCGACCTCGGCCAGCAACTCGCTGGTCCGCCTCTGCCGTTCTTCCCAACTGGCATGCCGGCTGCCGGCTTCCATCGCCTGGGTGACGATGTTCATCACGCGCCGCCGCGGATTGAGCGCCGATTGCGGGTCCTGGAACACCATCTGCAAGCTCAGCGCGCGAAGCGCGCCGCGGCGCATCGAAGGGTCCGTCAGATCCTCGCCGTTGAGCAGAATCCGTCCGCCCGATGGCTGTTCGAGGCCGACCAGCAGTTTCGCAATGGTGCTCTTGCCGCTGCCGCTTTCGCCCACCAGAGCGACAAACTCGTTTTCGGCAATGCTGAATGAGGCCTCCTTCACGGCGGCAAAAGCGCCGGCATTCGTGAACAGCCCGCGGCCGATGGCATAGTGCTTCGCAAGCCTTTCGACCTGCAGCACGGGCCGCCCGGAACTATCCGGCACGGCCGTAGCCCGTTGCATTGTCGCGATGCCAGGCGTTGCCGTGGCGCGGATGCAGGCGACGCTGCGGCCAGCCACAATCCCAATCTGCGGCGGTTCGCTGCGGCGGCAATCCTCGGCGGCCAGCGGACAGCGCGGCGCAAAATGACAACCTGCCATGCGCCGCAACTGGCGCAAGCTCGGCATCTGTTCCGGCATGACGTAAAGCGCGCGCCGCTCGGCGCGCAGCGATGGATTGGCAAGCTGCAGGCAACGCGTATAGGGATGCGCGGGGCTCGACAGCACCGCGCGCGCCGGGCCGCTTTCGATTGCCCGGCCGGCATACATCACGATCACGTCGTCGCACAATTGGGCGGCAAGGCGCAGATCGTGGGTAATGAAAATGACCGCGGTGCCGTGCTGGCGCTGCATCTCGGCGATCAGCCGGAGGATTTGCGGATGCATGGTGACATCGAGCGCGGTGGTCGGCTCATCGGCGATAACCAGGCGCGGGTTGCTGGCAAAGGCAAACGCGATCAGCACGCGTTGGCACATGCCGCCCGACAATTGATGCGGATATTGCGCAAGCAAATCGCCCGCCTGCGGCAGCCTTGCCGCGGCGAGCATGGCAAGCGCCCGCTCGCGCCGCTGCTTGCGGCCGGCTTCGCCAAACCGCGCCAGATGCTCGTCGAATTGCGCGCCGATCGTGCGCACCGGATTGAGCGCCGTCATCGGCGCCTGCGGAATGAACGCAATCGCCCGGCCGAGCAAGCCACGCCGCCGCGCCGGCGCCATGCGCACCAAGTCCTCGCCCTCGAACAGCAGGGATCCCGCAGTGATTGCGAAACCGGCCGGAAGAAGCTGCGCAATGGCGCGTCCGACCATCGACTTGCCGGCACCGGACTCCCCGACCAGACCGAGAATTTTTCCGGGCGCGAGTTCGAACGACAAGGCGCGGATCGCGGCTACATCGTCGCCGTCGATGCGGGCGGCCACCGTAAGGTCCTTGGCCTGCAACGCGAGCATGGTTTTAGCGCCCGGTTTCGGCGAGCCGCACGTCGAGCGTGCGCCGCAGTCCGTCGCCCAGCAGGTTGAACGCTGCGACGGTCAGGAAGATCGCCGCGATCGGCAGCAGCAGATTCCACGGCGATTGATAGACGTATTGTCTCGCATCCGCGATCATCTGGCCCCACGCTGGCTGATCGGCGCCGACGCCAAGCCCGACAAAGGACAGGATCGCCTCGACCACGACCGCGATCGCCATTTCCAGGCTGACCAGCGTGATCAAAAGCGGCAGCGTTGCGGGAAGCACCTCCCGCACGATGGTCTGCCAATGCGTGAAGCCCAAAAGGCGGGCCGCGGCGACGTAATCGTTGCGCGTCACGATCAGCACTTCGCTGCGGAGAACGCGGCAGAACCGCGTCCAATCGACGAGAACGATGGCAAGGATGACCTTGCCGAGGCCGACGCCGAGCCCGACCATCAAGATGAGCGAAAGGATGACCGGTGGAAACGACATCCACACGTCGACCGTGCGGCCGATGATCCAATCGATCGCGCCGCCGAAATAGCCGGAGATGTGCGCCAGGATCGAGCCGATGATCATGGCGCCGATGGACGCGAAAAACGCGACCAGCATCGCAGTGCGCGTGCTATAGATCAGGCGCGACAGCACGTCGCGGCCGAGGCTGTCGGTGCCCAGTGGATAACTCGGATCGCCGCCCTCGACCCATGCCGGCGGCGTGAGAATCGACAGCAGATTTTGATCTGCCGGATCGTGCGGCGCGATCCAGCCGGCAAAGACCGCACAGATAGCGATGCACAGGATCATGGCGAGCGCAATCAAAACCCGTGCCGAGCGCAGCGAACGGGAAACCGGGCCCGCCATCAGCGCACCCGCAATCGCGGATTTAACACGACATAGAGACTATCGACCGCCGTATTGATCATGAGCACGACGACGCAATAGGTGAGCCCGATGGCCTGGATGAGCGGAAGATCGGCGTTGCGAACCGCGTCGATCATCAAATTGCCCATGCCGGGATATGAATAGATTACTTCGACGAGCAGCGTGCCGCTGAACAGGATTCCGAACTGAACGCCGGCCACCGTCAACGTCGGCAGCGACGCGTTTTTCAGCGCATGGCCGAGCAGGATATGCCCCTCGGAAAGGCCGCGCAGCCGCGCCTGCTGGATGTAGTCCTCGTGATAAACATCGAACAGGCTGGAGCGCAGCACCCGCATGATGGTCGGCGAGAACGCCAGCCCAAGCGCCAGTGCCGGCAGGATCAGGTGCTGGCACGCGCTCCAGAAAACGTCGAAGCGTCCGACCAAGAGCGAATCGAGCAATAAAAATCCGGTGATATGCGGCAGCGGCAGGTCCGGGGAGACTTCGCCGGTGAACGGCAAAAGTTGCAGCGCCACGCCGAACACGAACAACAGGATCAGACCCCAGAGAAATTCCGGGATCGACAATAGCAGGATCGAGGCGAAGTCCACGACCGGCTCGAAGATCGTGCCGCGCAAGTGGAACATCACGAGCCCGCCGCCGACGCCCAGGATCGCGGCGATCGCCATGGCCGAGACGGCCAGCTCGATAGTGGCCGGCAAAGTGACCGCCACCAGCGCGCCGGCATCGCGGCGCAGGGCAATGGATTGGCCGAAGTCGCCGTGGAGCGCGCCGGCAAGCCAGATCAGGTATTGCTCCGGCAGCGGCCGATCGAGCCCCATCTCGCGGCGCTTGGCTTCGATTTCCGCAATCGTCGCGCTCGGTGGCAGCGACATCGCCGCCGGGTCGACCGGAAGAAGCCGCAGCACGCTGAACATCAACGCCGAAACCACCAGCAGGATCGGGATAGCCGCGAGCAGGCGGCGCGCGATCAGCTTGGCGACGGTTGCGATCATTTGGCTGCGGTTAACGGATGGATGGCGCAGCCCAGCAACGCGTCAGGTCCACTGGAAGGTCTGCGGCAACAGCCAGCCATTGCCATATTTGGTGTATCTCAGATTGCGCTTGCGCACGACCGTCAGCACACTTTGCAGCAACGGGATAGTCGCCCCGTCCTCGACCGCAAAACGGTTGAGTTCGCGGTAGCCGGCAATCCTGGCCTCGTAGTCGGCGACGTTGAACAGCTTGAGCACCTTGCCCCCGACCGCGTCGTCTTTCCAGGCCGAAAACGGCATTTTTGGATTCAAAAGATAGCCGGCGAAGATTTCGGGATCACCGGTGGCGTTGTCCCAGCTGTATAGCGTCGCTTCCGGCAATTTGCTGCCGCGATTGAGCTCGAAATATTTGGCGTATTCGATCACCTGCAAGTCGGCGTCGATCCCGACGCGCTTCCACATCTCCACAATAGCGCGGGCGATATCGTAATCGCTCGGGAATTGGCCGTTGGTCGCGGCAAGGCCGATTTTTACCGGATTTGCCGGACTGAAGTTCGATTTGGCCAGCAGCTCTTTGGCCAGCGCGGGATCGTATTTGAACGTGAAGTCGGGCAGATAGCCCGGTGTGCCGGGAGTCGCCACCACCGACAACGGCACCGCGGCACTGCCATAAAACGCCTTCGAGAGCGCCGCCTTGTCGATGGCGTGATGGGCGGCAAGGCGCACGTTCTGGTCGGCGAAGGCAAGATCGGCGCGCACCTGCAGCAGGATCACCCGCGTGATCGGATTAATCTCGGCGGCAAATCCGACTTCCTTGTCGAAGCGCTGGACTTCGCGAACGGGAACGTTGAGGGTGCAATCGACCTGGCCGGATTGGATGGCCGCCACCCGCGCCGACGGATCCTTGACGATCTGGATGGTGACGCGAGCAATTTTCGGCTTCGGTCCCCAATAATGGTCGTTGCGTTCCAGCACGATACGCGAGTTCAACTCATATTCGGCAAGCTTGTAGGGTCCGGTGCCGATCGGGTTTTTGAGGAAGTTGTCGAGGCCCTGGCTTTCGATGTACTTTTTCGGCACCACATAACTGCCGAGGAATGCCATCCATTGTGGGGCGGTCGGCGCCGGCGAATCGAATTTCATCGTTGCCTTGGTCGGCGACTCGATGACGATATCCTGCACTTTCTTCCAGGAATTCGCGGTGTCGAGCTTGATGCCGGACTTGATGCGCTCGAAGAAGGTGTAGCGGAAATCTTCGGTCGTCATCTTGTCGCCGTTGTGGAACGTCACGTCGTCGCGTAATTCGACCGCCATGCTCAAGCCATCGGCGGCGAGGTTCCAACTCTTGATCAGATGTGGAATCAGTTTGAGCTGCGGGTCCTGGTCGAGCGGTTGGTCGTAAACGGCCTTGAAGATCGGCTGCGCATCCGGCGTGAAGCGCTGGTTGGGATCCCACGAGGGAACGTCGTTCGGCCATCCGATCGTTACCGCGTCGTTGGTGGCGGCGGACGAAATCCGCATGGAGCCGCCGATGGATGCGGCGGTCCCCAAAGCCAGTTGCAAGAACGCCCTTCGCTGCAGTTTAAACGCCATGGTGTGTCCCCTCACGTCGCTCGGAAGCCGGACTGCCGATCTATCGCCGCCGGACAAGTCATTATAACCTAATTTTTCGATCTGTCCGCTGTGCGAATGCGCCGCATTTTGAGCGGCTCGCCGATTTCATTGCTTCAGCCTTAGCGCCGCAGCTTGGCAATCCCAAGTCCGCGCGGTGACGCCGCGGTCGCGAAGCTTATATTTTTGCACCTTGCCGCTCTCGGTTGCCGGCAATTCGTCGACGAATTCGATGAAACGCGGAACGGCGAAATACGGCAGGTACGGCCGGCAAAACTCGGCGAGCGCCAGCTCGGTCAATGCGCTGCCCGGGCGGCGCACGATTGCGGCCATGACTTCATCTTCGGCGAGTTCGGAAGGCACCGCAAAGACCGCCGCATGGGCAACCTCGGGGTGACTCAGAAGCACCTGCTCAACCTCGAACGAGGAGATATTCTCGCCGCGCCGGCGGATCGCGTCTTTCAAGCGATCGACAAATCGAAAATAGCCGTCGGCGTCACGGACGACGCGGTCGCCGGTGTGAAACCAACCATCGCCGAAAACCTCGGCGGTCTTATCGGGCATGGCGAAATAGCCGGTGGCGAAAGCGTGCTTTTCGCTCGATCGCACGACGAGCTCGCCGGGCTGTCCCGCCGCGGCTTCGTTGCCGTTGTGGTCGAGAACGTGCGCCTCGAAGCCTTCGCACACCGTCCCCATGCTGCCCGGACGCTGCTCGGCCGCCGTGCCGCCGATGACAAAATTGGTTTCGGTGGAGCCGTAGCCGTCGATCAAACGGATGCCGGAGCGACGCTCGAACGCGGCGTGGAGATTCGCCGGGACACCGGGCGCCAGCGCGCAGCGCACCTTGTGGCCTTGCTCTTGCAGCGACGGCTCTCTGGACAACAGGATCGGCACCATCGCACCAAGGAGGTAGGTCACCGTTGCGCGGCGATCGATCAGGGTCTGCCAAAACCGCGACGCGGAAAATCTCGACTCGGCCGCCAGCGTCGCGCCGCACAGCAACGCTTGGTAGAAGGTGTTCAACGCATTGGTATGAAAGAGCGGTAGCGTCGTGCACAGCACGTCGCCTTCGCGAAGCTTCAAGTTGCGCGCACTATTGACGCCCCACCAGAAGTATTGCGCGTGCGGGCAGCACACGCCTTTCGATGGCCCGGTCGTGCCCGAGGTGTAGAGAATGGCCGCAATAGTCCCAGGTTCGATGTCGCCCGCCGCAAGCGCTTGCGCCGGCGGCGGCAGACGCGTCACGGCAATACGGCCGCGCGGAGCCGACGGTTCGCCGTCGATGAGCCAGATCAGCTCCAACGCGAGTTGGCCGAGATCGCCATGATCGAGCGAGTCGAGGAACGGTGCCTCGATCGCCAGCAGTTTTGCGCCGCAATTGGTCAGCATGTGCTGCAATTGCGGTCCGCGCGAAGCGACGTTGATCGGCACGACGATGGCGCCCAACCAGGTGCAGCCGAGATAGACGCACATGAATTCCGGACGGTTGGAGCACATCAGCGCAACCCGATCGCCAGGACGCACGCCCGCGGCGGACAGCGTCCCGGCAAAACGAGCCGCGATCATTCGCGCGTCGGCAAAACTCCAAGTCGCTCCGCCCGCGGTAAACAGCGGTCGGCTGTGGTAGCGGCGAGCTTGCCGTGTAAGCATTGCCGGCAACGTGCGCTCGCTTGGCGGAAATGCCGCCGGCAGTCCTGCGGCTCTCATCGGCGCTTCTTCTTGGTGCCGCGCTTGTTAGCCTTGCCTATTCTGTTGCGATCGCGCGCCGGCGCGGTTGCCGGCGCAGGCACGAGAGCGATGGCGCGGAGCGGGCTGCCGCTGCCGTCTCTGATCTTCAGCGGCGCCGCGATCACGATCGCGCCGGTTGGCGGCAGCAAATCGAGATTGGTCAGGCACTGCAGCCCGTATCGGCCGGAGCCGTGCATATAGTAGTGACACGGATAGGGCGGCCTGAGATGAAATGCCTGCCCGGCATCGGTGCCGATCGCCTCCGAGCCGAACCCCAGCACCTCACGCTCTTCGACCAGAAAACGCACCGCCTCGGTATCCGGTCCCGGGGTATGCTGGCCGGTTTCGTCCAAGTTCTGATAGGCGACGGGATCGGTGCGCTTGGACCAGTCCGTCCGCATCAGCACCCACGACCCGCCCGGTATGCGGCCGTGCTGTTTTTCCCATTTGTGCAGGAAGCCGACGGTCAACAGGAAATCGGCATCGGCGGCCGCCTGTTTCGAGCAATCGATCACGCAGGCCGGAGCGATAAAATGCGCGGGCGGGATCGTGTCGGTGCTGCCGTCGGGCAGATGCCGTCCCGAGATCCAATGAATCGGCGCATCGAAATGCGTTCCGGTGTGCTCGCTGCAGGAGAAATTGTTCCAGTACCAGGCCGGTCCGCGCTCGTCGTAGCGCGACGCTTCTTCGACGCGGAACGGCCAAGCCTGACCCATCTCCGGAGGCAGCACGATCTGGGGAAAATCAGGCGACAATGTTTGCGTCAGATCGACGACGCGAATGCGGCCGGCGACGAGATTAGCGGCCAATTGCGTCAGGACCGGAGCACTCATCGCGGGGTTCCTCGAAAGGCGTTGCGTTTCATTTGGACGCGGCCGCGAGCTCGCGCTCAAGCGTCTTCGGATTGTCCCGCCAGCGCGCCAGCCATTCTTGGGCGATATCGCCGGGATAGATATCCTCCGCTCCGCCGCGCAGCGCATCGACGATGTCGCTCGCCAGACGCACGGGCGCGATCTTGGGCGGTGGCAGCAACTGATTCCATTCGTCATCGATCGGACCCGGAAACACGTTGATGACGCGGACGCCGGCGGGGCTCAATTCGGCGCGCAGGCATTGCGCCAGCGACAGCGCCGCCGCCTTCGAGGCCGAATAGGTGCCGTGCGGCGGAAAGTTCGACAGCGCGAAAATGGACAGAAGGTTTACCCAGGCGACGGCACTCGACTGCCCGTCCGCGCCGCGCCCGCGCATCGCCGGCGCAAATTCCTGCGCCAGCCGAAGCAAGCCGAAATAATTCATATCCATCTCGGCGCGGGCAGCTTCCAGGCCGTTGCGCGCGGCGATGCCGTAATTGCGATGATAGTCGGCGGTGTTGATGAGGATGTCGACGCGGCCGCCGATCTCGCCGGCGGCGTCCCTGACGGCGCGCGAATTGGTCAGATCGAGCGGCAACAGCGACACTTGGGCGATGGCTGCCAGGTGATCGAAGCCGTGAGTTTTTTTCCACGGTTCGCCGTAGCCCGCCCATACCAGATCCGCTCCAGCCGCGACGATAGCCTCGACCATGGCATGCCCAAGCGGCGTCTTCGCGTCCGTGATCAAGACTTTCCTGAATTTCGGATCGCAGGTCATTTCGCGAAGCTGTCGATCGTCAGCCATGTTCGGGGTGTCCTGTTCCGGAAGCGCAATGAGCGTCGCCTGTCCGGCGCGGTCGAGCGCGGCCCGCACACGCACGCGCGAGGGCGCGGCCGTGCAATCGCCATGCAGATGGGCAACGACGACCGGCCCGCAATCGAGCCTGACCATGCCAAGCCGCCACGGCATACGCTCACGATAGAACAGCTCGTGGCTGTGCCAAAGCGTAGTTTGCGAGAGCAATTCGCCGGCGCCGTCCTGCGCCCGCCAATCCAGCCGTCGCGACAGGCATGCGCGGCAGGATTCTCGAGGCGGATACTGCACGGTTGCGCAATCGCGACAGACTTGCAGCTCGAGGCGGCCGTGTGCCGCGGCCGCTGTCAGACCGAGCGCCACGCGGCTGCGACCCGCCGGCGGCAGCGTCGGGACGCGGGTTCTTAAGATCGGATTCTTGCGCGGCGGCCGCACCAAGGGACGCGTCATGACGGGCCCGCGCCGGCGGCGAGAATGGCGGCGCCGCTACAGAGGCCACGATCGTAATTGATCATGCCGAAGCCGCTGGCGAGCCCGATCCGCGCATCGGCGACCGCGCCGCCGAGCGTTTGACCGGTCAATTGTCGAATGACTTCAACCAGGCCGAGGAAGCCGCCGGCGGCGCCCGCCTGGCCGACCGATAATTGACCGCCCGACGTATTGACCGGAATCGATCCGTCTACGGTGAATGTGTTGCGACGCACGAAATCCGGCCCTTCGCCCTTGTCGCAGAACCCGAGATCTTCCATTTGCATCAGGGTGATCACCGGATAGTCGTCATAGGCCGCGAGCACGTCAACATCTTGCGGACCGACACCCGCCTGTGCGTAGAGCTCGTCGCGATCGAGCGCCCAGCCGCCGCGATATTGAATCGGATCGTCGGGAAACGCGTTATGCCGCTCGATGGTCGACAGGATGCGCGCATAGGGCAAGCCGAGCGATTCCGCCTGCGCGCGATGCAGCACCAGGAACGCGTCTGCGCCGGCGCACGGCATGACGCAGTCGAACAGGCGAAGCGGGTCGGCAATAAGCCGCGCTTCGAGATACTCGTCCAGAGTGAGCGGTTTTTTCATCAAGGCGTAAGGGAATTTCAGCGCGTTGGTGCGCTGGGCAATGCACAGCTTGCCAAAATCTTCCCGCTTGGCGCCGTAGGTCCGCATGTAATAGCCGGTCAGGAAGGCAAAGCTCGCGTTCGCTCCGCCCGACCCGTAGGGGTAGACCGCGTCGCGGGCAAACTGGCTGAAGGTTGCCAGATTGAGACGAAACGAGTCGGTATGGTTGGTATCGCCGGCGATGCAGGCGACAGCCTCCGCGTCCCCGCATTGCACCGCCCGCGCGGCGCGGCGCAGCGCGACGATACCGCAGGCGCCGCCCATCGGAATGTGGTCGAGCCACCGCAACGTAAGCCCGAGATGTTGGGTTAGGCCGACCGCGGTATCCGGCGCGAGCGTGAAGCTCGATACGCACAATCCATCGACCTTGTCTTTGCTAAGACCGGCGCGTTGCAACAGCGCGGCGAGCGCGCCAGCGAGAAACCAGTGAGCGCCATGAATCGAATAGCGCACATACGGCACGGTCACAGGGGCAGTGACCACGACCTCGTCGTAGGCGGCACGTTGGCGGCTCATTAATCTATTCCTCCACTGGATCACCGCCGGAACCAACGTCCGCAAAGCGCCCCGCTGGCGGCCGATCTATTGCGCGCGCGCCGCCAGCCCGAGATAGGTTTCGACCACGCGTGGATTGACGGCGAGCTCGGCGGCCGGGCCCTCGAGCACGAACTCGCCCATCTCCAACACGTAGCCGTAGTCTGCAATCTGCAACGCCGCCCGCGCGTTCTGCTCGACCAAGAGGATCGACACGCCAGTCTTCTTCAGGTCGGCGATGACGTGGAAAGTGTCGCGCGCGATACGCGGCGCCAGGCCGAGGCTTGGCTCGTCGAGCATCAGGAGCTTCGGGCGCGCCATCAGAGCGCGGCCGAGGGCCAGCATCTGCCGCTCGCCGCCGGACAGCGTGCCGGCAAGCTGCGCGCGACGCTCCTGCAGGCGCGGGAAGCGTGCGTAGACCGCCGCCAAATCGTCCTCTACCTTGCGGTCGCGCCGCGATCGGGAAAAAGCGCCGAGCCGCAAATTGTCCTCAACCGGCATGTCGCCGAACAACTCGCGCCGCTCGGGGACGAGGCACATGCCGCGCCTTACGCGCGCCTCGACCGAAAGCTCGGCGAAACTCTCGCCGTCGTAACGAATGCTGCCGCGCGCCGGCAGCAGCCCCATCAGGGCCGCGAGCAGCGTGGTCTTGCCGGCGCCGTTCGGGCCGATCACGGTGACGATCCGGCCGCTGCCGACATCGAGGCGAGCGTTGCGCAGCACGGCCACCTTGCCGTAGCCCACCGCCAGGTCGCGCACCTCAAGCATTCTCACGCCACGCTCCCGAGATAGGCCTCGACTACCGCCGGGTTGGTCTGAATCTCCCGTGGCGGGCCCTCGGCTAGCTTTTCGCCAAAGTTCATCACCACGATGCGGTCGACCAGCCCCATGACGAATTCCATGTCGTGCTCGACCAGGAGGATGCTGACGCCGCGCCGGCGGAGCGTGCGCAAGAGCTCCGCGAGCACCTGCTTTTCCCGGTACCGCTGGCCGGCCGCCGGCTCGTCAAGCAGGAGCAGCAGTGGATCGGCGCACAGCGCCCGCGCGATCTCGACCATGCGCTGCGAGCCGAGCGGCAGCGTGCCGGCGGCGTCGAACAGACGTCCGTCAAGACCGACCCATTCGAGGCGGTTGGCCGCCTCGCGCCGCAGCTGCGCTTCTTCGGCCCGATCGCGCCGCAGGCTCGCGGACCACACACCTTTATGGCCGCGCAGATACGCGCCGATCGCCGCGTTTTCCAGCACGCTCATCGTCTGCAGCAGGTGGACGTGCTGGTAGGTGCGGGCGAGACCGCAGCGGGCGATCTCACGCCCGGTGCGATCGTCGATGCGCTCGCCGCGGAAGTGGATTTCGCCGTCGTCGGCGGGGAGCACGCCGGTCATCAGGTTGAAGACGGTGCTCTTGCCTGCGCCGTTCGGACCGATCAGGCCGAGGATTTCGCCAGCGCGCATGTCGAACGACAACTCCTTCACCGCCGCCAGCGCGCCGAAGCTCTTGCTCACGCGCTTGAGCCGCAAAATCAGCTCGCCCGCCTGAGGTTGGGCGCGCTGCGGCAGCGGCGGCGCTTGCGCCGGCCGTAGCCGCCGCATATCGGCCGGAATGAGCCGGGCGAAATAGGGAACCAAGCCGTCGCGCGTCCGGTGCAGCATGGCGATGACCAGCAGACCGAACACGATGATTTCGAAATTGCCGCTCTGTTCCATGACCTTCGGCAGCAGGTCTTTCAGCCATTCCTTGAGCAGTGTGAGCAGCGCGGCGCCGATCAGCGCACCCCAAAGCTCGGTCGAGCCGCCGATTACCGCCATGAATTGGTAGTCGATGCTGGCGTTCACGCCGAACGGTTGCGGGCTGACGAAGCGCAGGAAATGCGCGTAGAGCCAGCCGGACATGGCGGCGAGCAGCGCCGCATAGACGAAGATGATGATCTTCAGCCGCGCGGTGTCGACGCCAAAATTTTCCGCCATCATGCTACGGCTGCGCAGCGCTCGGATGGCGCGGCCGGAACGTGAATCGAGCAGGTTGCGCATGGCTAACAGCGCCAGCAACGTGACCACCCAGATCAGGTAGTAGAAGGTGCGGTCGTCGCCGAACCTCCAGCCGAGCACCGTCAGCGGCGGAATTTCAGCGAGCCCGGAATACTTGCCGAGCATGTCGAGATTGCCAAAGACGAAATAGATGGCGATACCCCAGGCGATCGTGCCGAGCGGCAGGTAATGCCCCGACAGCCGCAGCGTGATGAAGCCGAGACAGAGCGACACGGCGAAGGTCAGCGCCAACCCCGCCGGCAGCGTCAGCCAGGGCGAGGCGCCGTATTCGGTGGTGAGCACGGCGGTCGTGTAAGCGCCGAGTCCGACGAATGCCGCCTGCCCGAACGAGGTAAGGCCGCCAATGCCGGTAAGCAGCACCAAGCCAAGCGTGACGATGCTGGCGAGGCCGATATAGTTCAACAGCGTGACGTGGTACTCCGGCAGAACCAGCGGCGCCACCGCCAGCAGCACGAGCGCCGCGACGACCAGTGCGCGCCGCATCATGAGTCGTCGTCCTCCTCCTCGACGCGATGAGTCGCCAACGAGCGCCACAGCAGCACGGGTATGATGAGGGTGAAGACGATCGATTCCTTGAACGCGCTGGCCCAGAACGAAGAATAAGATTCAAGGAAGCCGACGACGAGCGAACCGACGGCGGCGATCGGATAGCTGGTCATGCCGCCGATGATCGCGCCGACAAACCCCTTCAGGCTGATCATGAAGCCGGTATCATAATAAATGGTGGTGATCGGCGAGACGAGAATGCCGGATACCGCGCCGATCAGGGCGGCGAGCGCGAAACTCAACCGGCCGGAGAATTCGTAGGAAATGCCGACCAACCGCGCGCCGACGCGATTGATGGCGGTGGCGCGTAGCGCCTTGCCGTAGACGGTGTGTCCGAACAGCAGCGCAAGGAATACCATCAGCACCAGGCTGGTGACGATCACGCCGATGCTCTGGCCGCTGATGTTGAGGATCCCCACCTGGAACTGGAGATCAGGGAACATGTGCGCGCGCAGGCCCTCACCGCCGAAAAACGCCAGGCCGAGTCCGGTGAGCACATAGTGCACCGCCACGGCGATGATCAACAGCACCAGGACCGAGGCATTGGCAAGCGGCTGGAACGCCAGGCGATACAGCATCGGTCCAAGCGGCGTCACGATCGCGAGCGTCACGACGACCTGCAGCAACAGGTCGTCCGGGTGCGACGCCGACCACCAGGCGGCAGCGGCGATCGCCAGCGGCAGAACGACGTTGGCGAGCACGCTGCCCGGCAACGACTCCAAAGACTTCTTGCGCAGCGCGGCGAGGCCGTCGAGTGCGGCGACGAGGATGCCACCGCCGATCAGCGCGTAGACCGTGCCGGGCACCTTACCCGATTGCAGCGTGGCCAGCGAGAGGGCTGCGTAGGAGATGAACTCTCCCTGCGGTACAAAGATCACTCGGGTGACAGTGAAGACGACGACAAGCGCCAGGGCGATCAGCGCGTAGATCGCCCCGTTGGTCACCGCGTCCTGTGACAGCCACAGCGCGATCGCGAGATTTCATCGGCTGATCCGCGGGCAAGGGGAAGGGACCGGTTCCCCCTTCCCGACTTGATCGATTGTCCGGCCTACTTCAACAGCCGCCACTTGCCGCCTTCGACGCGCACCAGAACACTCGCGCGTTGGTCGACGCCTTGATGATCCGCTGGCGTCATGTTGTAGACGGCATGGGTGCCGACGACGTTTTTCACGTTCTCCAGAGCATCGCGCAAGGCCGGCCGGAACTCCGGCGTCCCCGGCTTCGCCGTCTTGGCGGCGATGGGAACAGCGGCATTCAGCAGCAGAAAGCCGTCGTAGCTATAGCCGGCAAAAGCATTGCGGGTGTCGGGGCCGAAGGTCTTCTCGAAGCGCGTGACGAAATCCAGCGCGACCTTTTTGATCGGATTGTCGTCCGGGAGGTCCTCGGCGACCATAAGCGGACCGGTCGGCGCGATGGCGCCTTCGACGTCCTTGCCGCCGACCTGAATGAACTCGCGGTTCACCGTGCCGTGGTTATGGTAAATCTGATTTTTGTAGCCGCGCTCGACCAGGCCGATTTGCGGCAGCGCGCCGCCGGTGCCCGATCCGCCGACCACCACCACGTCCGGATTGCTCGCCAGCACTTTGAGCACCTGGCCGGTGACGCTGGTATCTGCGCGTGCATAACGCTCATCGCTCACGATTTGCATGCCCGCTGGCGGAGCCAGCTCCTTGACTGAGTTGAGGACGAGGTCGCCCCAGGAATTGGAAAATCCGATATACCCGATAGTCTTCACGCCGTGCGCCTTCATGTGATCGACCACGGCCCTCATCATCAAAACGGTCGGCTGCGGTACGACGAAAGTCCATCTAAGCTTATCCGGCGGCAATGCGGCCGGCGACAGCGCCATGTGCGGCGTCTGCAGCTTCGTTGGCAATTTGCGCAATCTGCGTCGTCGAGGGCACCGCCACGGAGCCCATGATCGCGTCGACCTTATCCTGCGTGATCAGTTCGCGCGCGTTCTTTGCCGCTTCGGTGGCGTCGGTCTTGTCCTCAAGGACGATGAACTTCACCGGAAAGCCGCCTATCGTCTTCGGCATCAAGTCGAAGGCACGCATGTAATTGATGCCGAGCGAGGCACCCGGACCCGTCGTTCCCATGGTGACGCCGATGGTGACCTCCTGCGCCACCGCGGCTCCAGCGAACCCAACCGTCAGCGCGAACGACAACAACAACTTTTTATACATGACGTTCCTCCCTGTGCTGAACTTACGCTCACTTCCGCCGTCCCTGAGTATAACCCGCTTGCGCAAGCATCCGATATGCGTCCGCGCCGTATTTTTTTGGCAATCGCGTCTCCGCCGCGGCGCTTTCAACATCGACCGCATCGCTGCATGCGAATGATTTTGCCGTTCGGCCTTGAGGTCGTTTACCGCCAAGCCCATCCGGGTTGATGAATCCCGCGCATCGCCCGCGACTTCCCTTTAGCCGGACGTCGCCTGGATCACGCGGTCATAGCCGGGCACGCCGAGATAATCGGTCCCCATCGCCGGGATGCCGGCACAGATCAGGTTCGGCTTGACCGCCGGCAAGAACAGGCCTGCTCCAAGCTGAGCACGCTACGCGGCGTCATGCGGCGGCGATCCAGGTCGGCGGCTGCGAATTCGAGTGCAGGGCGCGGTAGACGTGCTCGGGCGTAAACGGCAACGCCGTGATGCGTACGCCAGTCGCGTCGTAGATGGCGTTGGCGACGGCGGCGGCGACGCAGATCGCCGGCGCCTCGCCGACGCCCTTGGCGCCCTGCGGCCCTTCCCCGTCCATCGTCTCGATGAAGGAGATGTCGATGTCCGGGATTTCCGGCGCCGTCACCAGCTTGTAGTCGCGGAAGTTCGGGTTGCGAATGACCCCGTTCTCGACGATCAAGTTCTCGGTCAGCGCGTAGCCCTGGCCCATGACCACGCCGCCCTCGATCTGACCCTCGATGCCGAGGCGATTAATCACACGGCCGACATCGTGCGCACCGGTGACCTTCAACAGCTTGACGATGCCGGTCTCGGTGTCCACCTCGACCTCGACCACCTGCGTCGCCCAGGCGTAGGCAGCGGACACGTCGCCGCGGAACTCCTTGTCCTGCTTCTGGCTGGGCGGCTCGTAATAAAACGTCGTCATCAACAGCTCGGCCTTGTCGGAGAAGTGCAGGGATCGGATCAGCTTGCCGATTTCAATCAGCTGCTTGCCGCTGGCCTTGTCGACCACGTAGCCTTCGCGCAGATCGAGCGCCTCGGCTGGCCGGTCGAATTTCGCCGCGGCGGTGGCGAGAATCTTGGCCTTCGCCTTACGCGCGGCGCCGACCGCCGAGTTGCCGGCGATGAAGGTAGTGCGGGAGGCGTGCACACCGACGTCCCACGGCTTGATGTCGGTGTCGCTGTTGACGACCGACACCGCCGACATCGGCAGCCCGAGTTCCTCACAGGCCAGTTGGGCGAGCACCGTCTCCGAGCCTTGGCCGATCTCGGACGCGCCGGTGATCAGCGTGACATGCGCGAAATCGTCGATCTTGATGATGGTGCCGCAGCCGTCGGAGGGATAAATCTTGGCGCCGCCGCCGACATGCAGCATCGACGCCATGCCGACGCCGCGCTTGATCGGATTGCCGTCGTTCCATTTCGCGCGCGCTGCCCGGAACTTCGTCTGATAGTCGCTGCGAGACGCGGCCGTGCGCAGGCAGTCCTTAAAGCCGCAGGATTTAAAATGCATGCCCTGCGGCGTGATCTCGCCGGGATCCTGGGCATTGATCAGCCGAAACTCGAGCGGATCCATGCCGATTTTTTCCGCCAGCTTGTCCATGTGCGCCTCGACGGCGAAGGTCGCTTGCAGGTTGCCGTAGCCGCGGAAGGAGCCGGCATAGGGATTGTTGGTGTAGATGGCGCGCGTGCTGTAGTTGCAGTTAGGCACGCGGTAGAGCGAGGAGATTGTCTGCATCATGACGAACGGCGTGGTCGCGCCCCACGAGGTGTAGGCGCCGTTATCGTGCACGGTCTCGACGTCGCGGAAGGTCAACTTGCCGTCCTTGCTGCAGCCGGAGCGCATCTTTAGTAGCACCGGCTGACGGGTCGGCGAGGCGATGAATTCCTCCTCGCGCGTAAAGACCAGCTTGACCGGTCGGCGGGTGATCTTGGCGAGGTAGATGGCGATCGGCTCGAACGGATAGATGTCGAGCTTGGAGCCGAAGCCGCCGCCGATCGGCGGCTGGATGATGCGGACACGGCCGGGGTCCATGTCCAGCAATTCGGCGAATTCGCGTTTGTGCAGGAACGGAACCTGGCTGTTGGAATAGAGCAGCAGGTTCTCGCTGGCGTCGAATTCGGCGATCACGCCCGACACGCCCATGCAGCAGTGGGTAACGTAGTGCAGCCAGAACACGTCCTCGACGACGACGTCGGATTCGGCCTCGCCCTTGGCGATGTCGCCCTGCCCGTAGGTGAAGGTCATCGCCACGTTGTCGCGCGAGGCCTTGTGCACGACGTGCGGCTTGCCGTCTGCGCCGGTGGCGATCGAGGTCCTCGCCGTGCACCAGGGTGGCGCCCGGCTTGAGCGATTGCTCGGCCGTGGCGACGACCGGCAGCGGTTCGTACGTGACCTTGATCAGCTTGAGCGCCGCGCTGGCGATCTCTTCGGTCTCGGCCGCTACCGCGGCGATCTCGTCGCGTGGGCTGCGCACGCGATCGGCCTTGAGCGGCAGGTGGTCTTTGGCGACGCCGATCGGTCGTTGCCACGGCACGTCGGCAGCGGTGATCACGGCGTGCACGCCGGGCAACGCGCGCGCCGCGCTGGTGTCGATCGAGACGATCTTGGCGTGCACTTGGCTCGAACGCAGGATCTTGGCGTGCAGCTGGCCGGGCAAATCGATGTCGTGGACGTAACGGGTCTTGCCGCTGGCTTTTTCCGGCGCATCCATCTTGGGAATGCGCTTGCCGATGAGAGAACCGTCAGTCGTCGTTTTGTCCATCGTTCCCATGGGAAGTCTCCTACGTCGACGCCGCACTGGCTTCGGCGATCGCCTCGATGATCTTCTTGTAACCTGTGCAGCGGCAAAGATTGCCTTCGATGCCCCGCCGGATCTG
>CAVQWD010000018.1:0-4776 GCA_963717265.1 uncultured Alphaproteobacteria bacterium
CGCCGGCTGCATCATGACCGGCCCGGGCTGCGTATAGACCGGCCCGGGCTGCGCATAGACCGGCGCCGGCTGCGTATAGACCGGCTGCTGCTGCATCATGATCGGCGCCTGCTGCTCCACATAAGTCGCCCCCAACTCGATCGGGAAGCGCCAGCGCATGCCGAGCATAAAATCCTGCGACGTGAGATTCTGGAGCTTGTAAGTGTCGGGATTGCAGCCGCCCTGACAAAGGATCTGGTCGGCGATCGAGCCGTAACTGAGGTAGCGGTAAGCCAGTTCCATCGTGAAATTCTGCGTCACGTTGTAAGCCAGCCCGGCGTGGAGCGCCCAAGCGAAATTCAATTGGCTGGCATTGGTGCCGATGCCGCTTCCCGATGTGCCAATGCCGGTATCGGTCAGGTCGGCGAAGGTATTGTAGGCGCCGCCGATGCCGAAACCGATGAACGGCGTCAGGCAATTCCAGGTGCCGAGATCGATATAGGCATTGGCGAGGAAGATATCGGATTTTAGGAACGCATTATATTGATCGCCCTGCACGCAACCGCCGCCGCAATTGTACATAAGGAACGCATTGAGGGCGCTCTTGGTGCGATATTCGGCGGTGAAATCGAAGCGCAGCCAGTTGTTGAACTCATAGCCGGCGCCGGCGTCGAAGAAGACAGTATCCCCCATGGAAGCATGTTGACTGACGATATCCACAGCAGGGTTGAGCGGATTCGGCTGGTAGACGAAGTCGACTGCGCTGAGCAAGCCGACGCCGATATCGCCGCGCAGATACCAGGCGCCCTCGGGCTGCGCCATGACCAGCGGAATCGGTTGATAGGTGTACTGGGGCTGCGGCAAAGGCTGCGGCATGTCGGCGGCGGAGGCCATGGTGCTCACCACGGCTGCCGCCGCGGCGCAGATGAGGAGCCTGACGCGAACCATCGCTTCGACCTTTCTTCGACGTGGCCGCGCGCCCGCGGCGGCGCACCGTCGTTGAATGGAGCGAAGTTAGGCAGGAAATGTTTAAGCGGGTCTTAACCTTAATTGTTAACCACGGTCTTTAACGGCCGGACGGTACCGACAGCCGGCGATGTGTCGGAGCGCGACACGTCCGGTGCCGCCTCAAGCGACCGGAAAAATCTCGGTTAGGATTCGTAAACGATTGTGACGGCCGCCCGGCGATGCAACCGGTTAGCGTTTAGAGCATGATCCCGAAAAGTGGATACCGGTTTTCGGAAAAGATCATGCTCAAACAAAAATCTAGCCGGCGCCCTCGTCGAGTTCGCCGATGTGATGCTGGGCGTACAGCTCCAGGCCGAGCTTGGCGACAAGGTCGAGCTGGGTTTCGAGGAAATCGATGTGTTCCTCCTCGTCGTGCATCAGCTGCTCGAACAGGTCGCGCGACACGTAATCGCGCACCGCGTGGCAATGGGTGGCGGCTTCCTCATACAGCGCGCGCGCCGAGAGTTCGGCGGCGAGATCGCAGTCGAGCACTTCCTTGACGTTCTGCCCGATGTGCAGCGGATCGAGCACCTGCATGTTGGGAAAGCCGTCGAGGAAGATGATGCGCTCGACCAGTTTGTCGGCGTGCTGCATCTCCTCGGTCGATTCCTTGCGCCATTGCTTGGCGAGCGTCTTGTAGCCCCAATTGTCCAACAGCCGGTAATGCAGCCAGTACTGATTGATCGCGGTCAGTTCGTGGCGGAGGCCTTTGTTGAGATAATCAAGGACACCGGGCTCGCCTCTCATGATCGTGCTCCTGCGATTGGCATTGCTGCCGCAATCGGTTGCGGCGGGGCGTATCGACTATATAGCGCTGCGCCACCAACGCTGAAAGGCGGCGGCCGGCCGGGACCGACCCTATCGCGTTGCCAGCAAGTAACAACGGGACGCGTTAGCGGGCGTTGCGGCAGCACGCCGGTTCGGCGGCGGCCAGCGCCTCGTCCATGATGCGCCGGATGGTGCGCGCGCAGCGCCCGCATTGGGCGCTGCAGCCCAGGCAATGATAGACTTCGCCGGTCGTGCGCGGCGCAGCCGCGCCGGAAAGCGTGGCGCGCACGTCATGGTCGGAGAGCACGTTGCAGGAGCAGACGATCATCGCAGGGCGCGCGGCGGCGAATTGGTACGATCTGAAACTAATCCCTAGCGCAGCCGATCATCGGGCGCAAAGCAAAAACATCTCTTTATAGAAATTCTAATCTTGTAATCCACAGCGCAGGGGAACGCAGTGCGCCGCCGCCATTACGCCGCCGCGGATTCCTCGGAATCCTCGGCATTGCGGCGCCGGCGCGGCCGCAGCCGGCAAAGTCGCGATGGCACGCGGCACAGGTCGTCGAGCAAGCCGGCAAAGCGCTGGCCGCGCGCCAGCGCCCGGTCGAGCGCCGCCATGGTCCGCGCCAGTCCCGGATCCTCGTCATCGACCCAGCTGCGCAACACCGCAGCGAACAACAGCGCGAGGCCTTGGGCGCGCATCATCCCCCGCGGGCCCGACGCGTTGATTCCGGCGGCGGTCAGCATCCATTGTTGCGAGCGCACGGCGAGCCCGTTGAGCGCCAGCGCCAGCGGCGGATTGCGCCTTGCCGAGCGGATGAGCGAATGCACCGCTTCCCGGTGCGGGCCGAGCGTTTCCAGCCGGCGCATCAGCACGTCGAACAGCCGCTCGCGCGGCGGCTCGTCCGCCATGTCGGCAAAATCCCCGGCGAGCACGGCACGGTCGACGGACTTCAGATGAGCCGCCAGCATCGCCAGCGTCGAGGAGAACTCGCCGCGCAATTGAGAAAGCGACACGCCGGCCGTCTCGGCGACTTCGGCGAAGCCGATCTGTTCGATCCGCTTCTCGGCCAGAAGCGCAAGCAAGGCGGCGATGATCTTGTCGCGATCGCCGGCCGGCGCGCTGCTGCCGGGTGCGGTGGATCGCGCGGATGGGCGGGCCGATTTGCGGGCGGGTTTGCGGGCCATGGCTGAACTCCTGAACCGAACGCGTCATATTGAATGTAGGCTCTCCGCCTGACCGTTCCAAGGCGGGACAAAGCGCTGCCGGGCGCTAGTCCGCCAGTTCGCGCGAGCGCGCGGTCGCGGCGGCAACCGCGCGGTTGACGAGCGCAGCGAGGCCGTTTTCACCCATCAGCACCGCCAGCGCCGCGGCTGTCGTGCCGCCGGGCGAGGTGACGTTTTCGCGCAACGCCGCGGCATCGAGCGCGGAGCGATGCAGCAATTCGCCGGCGCCGGCGACGGTCTCGCGCGCGAGTTTTTGCGAAAGCGTCGGCGGCAGGCCGGCCGCCGCGCCGGCTTGCGCCAAAACTTCGGCGAGCAGGAACACATAAGCCGGTCCCGATCCCGACACCGCGGTCACCGCGTCCATCAGCGCCTCGTCGCCGATCCATTCCACCGCGCCGGTCGCGCGCAACAGCCGGTCGGCGAGGCCGCGCTGCGCGGCGTCGGCGTTGCGCGGCACCGCGACGGTGATGCCGCGGCCGATCGCCGCCGGCATATTCGGCATGGCGCGAACGATGGCGCAGCGGCGGGCCAGCGCGCCGCCAAGGAAGTCCAGCGTCCGCCCGGCCATGATCGACACCACCACGGTGGAAGCGGCAACAAGCGGCGTCAAAGCGGCGATCGCCTCGCCCGCTATTTGCGGCTTGATCGCGATGACGATGGCGGCGGCGTTGACAAGCGTTTGCGGCTCCGGATTGAGCCGCAGCCCGCGGCCGGTGAGCGCGGATAGTTGCGGCGACGGTTGCGGCTCCAGCACCGCGACCTTTTTTGCATCGAGCCCGAGCCGCAGCCAGCCTTCGAGCAGGGCGCCGCCCATTTTGCCGGCGCCGACCAGAACCACGAGGCCGGAGAAATCGCGCAAATCCGCAAGCGGAGGGTTCACGGATTTGCGGCTCGCCGCTCACGCCTCGCCCGCGGTCTCGAACATGGCGAAGTCCATCGCCTCGCGCGCCGACTTGCCCGCCCAAATCACGAATTGGAACGCCGGGAAGTAGCGCTCGCAGGAATCCAGCGCCGTGCCGAACACCGCCTCGCATTGCCGGCTCGATGCGGCGACGCCGCCGGCCAGCACCAGCGCGTGGCGGAACATGATGGCGCCGGTCTGCGTCCAGACGTCGAAATGGCCGATCCACGATTGCTCGTTGATCAGCGCGATCAGCTTGTTGCACGTCGGTCAGCCGCGCCTCGGGAACCTTCATGTCGAAGGCGCAGGCCAGATGCAGCGCCTCGATGTCGCTCATCCAGGTGAACGAGACCTGGTAATTGGTCCAGCGCCCGGTGACGACGATGCCGATCTCGTCTTCGCCGGCGCGCTCGAACGGCCAGTTATTGCCGGCCGCCATGCGCTCGACCACGTCGAGCGGATGGTTGCGCGGGTCGCGTGCGATTTCGGTAAGGGACATGCCGCCTCCACAGTGCCGCCAAGAGTGCAAACAAGAGTGGAAATGCGCACGCCACAGGACTGCACGCGCCGACTTCACTGCACGCGCCGACTTCACTGCACGCGCCGGCTTCGCCGAACGCCCGGCCAGCGGCCGGCAGCGATTTGACGCAGGAACAAGTCCGGCCGGCGCATTAACTCGATGCGCGAATCAGTAGTGCGCCGGCCCTCGCCGGTTTAAATCACGCCGCCAGTTTGCGCGCAAGAGCCCCGACCGCCGCCGCTAACAGCTTGCATGAAGTGATTTGCGCCTCCGGCACAATGCGCCGGGCAAGGCCGTCCACAAGGCGGGCTGCGACAGGTTAACTCAGGGGCGAAAGCCCTCGCCCGTTCCGGGAGAGGCGAAACGCTGCCGC
>CAVQWD010000019.1:0-19189 GCA_963717265.1 uncultured Alphaproteobacteria bacterium
CAACCCGGATCCGCTCGGGCAGTTATGAAGCACCGCTGGCTCTCGGCGCGTTTCTGACCGCGACCGCCATCGTACAGAAGCTGACCGGCATGTGGATGAGCACCGCGCTCGCCATGGAAGCCCAGGCGCTGTTTACCGCCGGCATCCGCTTCCGTTCGCGCTTTCTGCGCGGGCTCGCGGTCTTGGGATTCCTGGTGTCGCTGCTCAACATCGCCGACATTGCTACGAGTCATGCGGCGGCCGGTGAATGTTCTCGGCCACGTGATGCACACGTGGGTCTCCTGGTGCTGTTCCACGCGCTGCTGTTCTACGTGAACCGCGCAATGTCCGAACGCGGTCTCGTTCGTGTCGGCTGCGGCGGCCGCCGCGTCGGCCGCGCCGCCGCCGGCGGCGTTCGCCCTGTGGTTCGCCTCTCTCGTCTGGCTCCGGCGCAGGTGCTTCCGAGAGCAGCTCGGCGCTTTCCGCCTCGGCGGGCAATGCCGCTTCGCCCTCCGCAACAAATTCGCCTTCGGCTTCAGCGCCCATTTCGGGCGCCAGCGGCTGCTCGTCGAGCGGTTGTTCGGCGCCGTTGGCGCCTTCTTCATGCCCGCGCCGCCGCCGCCGCCGCCGCCGCCGCGTGCCGCCTTCAGGCTGTTCGGCTGAGGCGGCGAGCGCCGGTTCCTCGGCTTGTTCGCCCTCGATTGCGGCGGGTTGTTCGAGATCGTCCTCGTCCTCAAGCGGCGCCGCAATCGGCTGCGCCTGGTCGGCAAGCGCGCGAGCCGCTTCCGGCGTATGCACCTGCTCGCCGCGCTCGATGGCAAAGGCCTGCGGCGGCACGACGGTTTCGTCAGCAGTGACGGTAATAGTGATGGCGAAGCGCTGTTCCAGGTCGCGCAGATGGGCGCGCTTCTGATTGAGCACATAGAGCGCCACGTCCGGCCGCGTGCGGGCGACAAGATTGTGGGTAGCGACGCGCATCAACTGCTCTTCGAGCGCGCGCAGAACCTGCAGCGCCAGCGACGAGACCGAGCGGACATGACCCGAGCCGCCGCAATACGGGCACTTCTCCGTCGAGCTTTCCAGAACGCCGGTGCGGATGCGCTGTCGCGACATTTCGAGAAGCCCGAAATGCGAGATACGGCCGACCTGGATGCGGGCGCGGTCCTGCTTGAGACATTCCTTGAGCCGGCGCTCGACCGAACGGTTGTTGCGCTTCTCGTCCATATCGATGAAATCGATGACGATCAGCCCGGCGAGATCGCGCAGGCGAAGCTGCCGCGCGATTTCGTCGGCCGCTTCCAGATTGGTTTTAAAAGCGGTGTCCTCGATATGATGTTCGCGGGTAGCGCGGCCGGAATTGACGTCGATGGCGACCAGGGCCTCGGCCTGGTTGATCACGATGTAGCCGCCCGAGCGCAATTGCACGACCGGCGAGAACATGGCGTCGAGCTGGTTTTCGACGCCGTATCGCGACAATAGCGGTTGGGTCTCGGTGTACGGTTTCACGTTTTTCGCATGGCTCGGCATCAGCATGCGCATGAAGTCCTTGGCCTCCTGATAGGCCTCGGCGCCGGCGACGATGACCTCGTCGATTTCCTTGCTGTAGAGGTCGCGGATCGAGCGCTTGACCAGTGAGCCCTCCTCGTAAACGAGCATGGGCGCGGTCGATTTAAGCGTCAGGTCGCGTACAGTTTCCCACAGCCGCAACAGATATTCGAAGTCGCGCTTGATCTCGGTCTTGGTGCGGCTGGCTCCCGCCGTGCGCAGGATCACGCCCATGCCTTCGGGGACTTCAAGCTCCTGCGCGATCTCCTTCAGCCGCGTGCGGTCTTCCGCGCTGGTGATCTTGCGGCTGATGCCGCCGCCGCGGGCAGTGTTCGGCATCAGCACCGAATAGCGCCCGGCGAGCGAAAGATAGGTGGTCAGCGCCGCCCCCTTGGTGCCGCGTTCCTCCTTGACCACCTGCACCAGCATGACTTGCCGGCGCTTGATTACCTCCTGGATCTTATACTGGCGGCGATAGCGCGGGGCGCGATCAGGCACCTCCTCGAGTGCGTCGGCGCCGCCGACTGATTCGACCACCTCTTCGCCGTTCTCGCCGTTCTCGCCGTTCTCGCCGTTCTCGCCGTTCTCGCCATTATCGCCGTTTTCGTCATTGTCCTCGCCGTGCACATGGGCAGTATCGGCCTGATCGCCGGCATCGGCGCTGCCTGTAGGCAGTTCAGCGGCGCCGCTCTCGGACGCGGTTGCCGCGGCCGCGGACATGGCTTGCGCCGTGGCCTCCGCTGTTTCCGGATAAGGCTCGCCGGGATCGACGTTGCCCGGAGCAGCGTCGCCCGCAGCAATCTCGGCTGGGGGCAGCGCGGCGGCGATGGACGCGCCGGATTCCTCGCCGATTGGCGCTTGCTCATCGGCAGCAGCGGAATCAGGCTCCGCAAATGTTGCGGCCGGCCCCTCGGCTTGCTCGGGCGCCTCTTCCGGCGGCGGGGCCACGTGCGCTGGCGGTGCCAACTCAGCCGCCGGCGGTTCGGCGACTTCGCCACGCACAAACTCGCCCGGCTGGCGCGCGGCGGCAGGCCGCGCGTGGTGGCGCGGTCGCCGTGAGCGCCGATCGGCCTCGTCCTCGGCAGCGCGCTGAGCGCGCTGCTCTTCATCGATCAGGGCTTGCCGATCGGCGACCGGGATTTGGTAGTAATCCGGATGAATTTCGGAAAACGCCAAAAAACCGTGGCGATTGCCGCCGTAATCGACAAAGGCAGCCTGCAGCGAAGGCTCGACGCGCGTCACCTTCGCCAGATAGATGTTGCCCCGAAGCTGCTTACGGTGCGCGGACTCGAAGTCGAACTCTTCGACGCGGTTGCCGCGCAAGACGACCACCCGGGTCTCCTCGGGATGGGTCGCGTCGATGAGCATTTTGTTGGCCATTGGCAAATCTCGCACAGGGCCGCGAGGCGTCCGCTCCGTGCCGCATCGGCAACGGAGGACGGTGAGCGGTCCAATTGTCGTTGAGTTGAACGGATCGGAAACTCGCAGCGCGCCAGAACGGACCGGCCGGCGATCGGGCGAGCGTCACAGCAACGCAGCCATATCGGTCGAAACCATCCTTAACTCGTTTCCGGACCGATTGTTTCCGGAAGACTTGCGCCTCGAACATGAACTCCAAACCGCATTGGGGCAGCAGCGCGTGGCGCTGCCGCGGTTTCTCTCGATTGCTCACGGCCCGGCGCGATGCCGTGCCAAAAGCGGTCCTCGCTGTTGACACGCGCCTCACGCGCGGGGCTCCGACTGTCCTCTTCCCTTGAGGGTACCGGCGTCGCTTGCCTGCCCCGCCGACTTCCGCGCATCTGGCGCCGAAAGGGGGGTCGAAAGCGGCGCCCGCCTCGCTCCCGTCATCATGTTAAGGGAGACGATCGCAGCGGACGTGCCGGATGCCCTGAACGCGACGCAACCGGAGCCTTTCACCATCAGCGCGTTCTTCATAAGGCCGCGGGTAGGGAATTGGCAAGCGGCCTGTGGGAACCGGCCGGTTGGGCCGATTTTCGCCTTGCCCCAGGTCAGGTTCTGCGACCATTTAAGTTGCGCTTAACCGCGCGTCCCTAATGGGTTTGGGCGGATACGGGGATCAAAGCCGATGGCTGTTCGGCCGGCGAGCGGGGCACTGCTCGCGCTACTCTTCGCCGGAATTGTTCTTGCGGCAGGAGAACCTGCGGCGGCCGCGCCCCCCGAACTCATATCCGATCGCGACCAATGTGCGGGTTGGCGGTGACAGTACGCAAAGCCGTTTCATCATGGACTTGACCCGCAAGATTGCCGTCCATGCCTTCACGCTCGCCGACCCCTACCGCGTTGTCCTCGATATTCCCGAAGTGCTGTTTCAATTGCCGCCAAAGGCGGGCGAGACGGGGCGCGGCCTTATCAAGGCATTCCGTTTTGGGCTGATGATGGAGGGCGGCTCGCGGATCGTTCTTGACGTTACCAAGCCGGTGCGCATCGACAAGGCATTCGTCATGGATGCGGCGGCCGGCGACCCGGCGCGCCTGGTGCTCGATCTGGTCACGACCGATCGGCAGAGCTTTCTGCGGCGAATTGCCTTGCAGGACAAGCTCGCCGGCACCCAACCCGCGCCGCCCGCGCCGTCCGCGCCGCCCGCGGAACCGCACCCCAACCCGGGCGATCAGCGAGCGGTGGTGATGCTTGATCCGGGCCATGGCGGCATCGACACCGGCACCGTAGCGCCGGCTGGACAGGAGGAAAAGAACATTGTCCTCGACGTGGCGAAGCGGATCCGCGCGCGGCTCGAGCGGATTGGCAAGTACCGCGTGCTGATGACGCGTACCGATGACACCTACGTGCCGCTTGACGAACGTGTGCGCATGGCGCGCCGTTCCGGTGCTTCGCTGTTCGTATCGATTCACGCCGACTCATTGCCGCGCCGGGAGGGCGACGCCGAGGGCGCGACCGTCTATACCCTATCGCACAAGGCCTCGGACCCAGCCGCCGCTGCGGTCGCGGAAAAGGAGAACCGCTCCAACGTCATTGCCGGCGTCGATCTCAAGGCTGAACCTGACGATGTCGCCGGAATCCTGCTCGATCTCGCCCAACGCGAGACCAAGACATTCTCGGTGCAGTTCGCCCACACGCTTCTCGGCGACATGAAGGGCGAGGCGCGGCTGCACAAGGAACCGCTCAAGTCGGCGGGGTTTAGGGTCTTGCGCGCGCCGGACGTGCCTTCGGTCCTGGTGGAACTGGGCTATGTGTCAAATCGGCAGGACCTGAAGTCGCTGATGTCGGATGGTTGGCGCGAACGGACCGCGGATGCGATTGCCAAGGCGATCGACACTTACCTTTCCAGCCATGTCGCCGCCGCGCGTACCGGCGCGGACTGAGACAAGCGGTGTCGGCCGTGTCGGAATGGCCTCAGTTTGAACAAGAAGCGGAGCGACGACGGCCAATGAACAAGGGGTGCGACGGCGGGCTTGCAGCGATCCCGCCGGATCGGGTGTTCGCCGGGCGACCGATCATGCACGCCACGCGGCGGCGGGCCGAGCCGTGGAGCCGTGGGTCGGGTGCGGTCGGCGTCCGAACGCCTTCGGGACGCTTTCAATGAAGATGTTGTTGCGTTTCCTGGGCTTTCTGTTCGCGGCGGGCACCACGCTGTTCATTGTCGGCGTGGCCGCAATGGCGGGCCTATTGTGGCACTACTCGCAAGGTTTGCCCGACTACACCCAGCTTAAGGATTACGAGCCCCCGGTGATGACGCGGGTACACGCCGCGGATGGTTCGCTGCTTGCGGAGTACGCCAAGGAGCGCCGGCTCTACCTGCCGATTCAGGCGGTGCCGACGCTGGTGAAAAACGCATTCATTGCAGCCGAAGACAAGAACTTCTACGAGCATCCCGGCATCGATATCTACGGCATCGCGCGCGCGGCACTGCTCTATATCGAGAATTACGGCAGCAGCCGCCGTCCGCAGGGCGCCTCGACAATCACCCAGCAGGTGGCGAAGAACTTTCTGCTGAACAACAAGGTTGCGTTCAGCCGCAAGATCAAGGAAATTCTGCTGGCGCTGAGGATCGAGCGCGCCTATCCGAAGAACAAGAATTCTCGAACTTTATCTCAACGAAATATATCTCGGGCTTGGCGCCTACGGCGTTGCCGCCGCGTCGCTGCTCTACTTCGACAAATCGGTGCATGAATTGACGATCGCGCAGGCCGCCTTTCTCGCCGGCTTGCCCAAGGGGCCGAACAATTACAATCCGTTCCGTCACCATGATGAGGCGGTGGCGCGGCGCAATTACGTGATCGAGCGCATGGTCGACGACGGCTTCATCAGCGCCGCCGAAGCCGCCAAGGCGGAAAAAGAGCCGCTTGCGGTCGACGTGCAGCCGCCGAACAAGCACATTTACGCCTCCGAGTATTTTTCCGAGGAGGTCAGGCGCTATCTGCTTGAGCATTACGGCGACAAGAAGCTTTACGAGGGCGGTCTGTCGGTGCGCACTACGCTCGATCCGAAGCTGCAATTGCTGGCGCGCCAAACGCTGGTGAACGGCCTCGTCAAGTTCGACGAGAGCAAGGGTTACCGCGGACCGGTCAGCCGGATCGATATCGGCGGCGATTGGGGCGTCAAGCTCGCCGACGTGAAATCGCTGTCGGATATCGAGCCGTGGCGGATGGCGGTGGTGCTCGAAGTCGACGACAAATCGGCGCGCATTGGCCTGCAACCGTCGCGCGATCCCGGCGGCAATGTGGTCAAGGAGCGCGAGGTCGGCATCGTGCCGCTCGAAGGCGTCAAGTGGGCCAGAGCCGCGACCGGCCGGTCGCGGCCGATCGAGCGCGTGAGCCAGGTGCTCTCAGCCGGCGACGTCGTCTATGTCGAGCCGATGGGCGACAAAGGCGAATACCGGCTGCGGCAAGTGCCGGAACTGTCCGGCGCCATGGCGGTGATGGACCCGCATACCGGGCGCGTGTTGGCCATGGTCGGCGGCTTTTCCTTCGACCAGAGCCAATTCAACCGCGCCACGCAGGCGTTGCGGCAGCCGGGTTCCTCGTTCAAGCCGATCGTTTACGCTGCTGCGATCGACAACGGCTACACGCCCTCGACCCTCATCATGGATGCGCCGATCGAGATCGACCTGGGCCCGAGCGGCGGGGGCATCTGGAAGCCGGAGAATTACGGCGGCCAGTTCTTCGGACCCTCGACACTGCGTTTCGGCCTCGAAGAATCGCGCAACGTGATGACGGTGCGGCTGGCGCAGGCCGTCGGCATGCCGCTGATCGCGGAATATGCGCAGCGGTTCGGCGTCTATGATCACTTGCCGCCATATCTGTCCTATGCGCTCGGCGCCGGGGAGACGACGTTGATGCGCATGGTCACCGCCTACGCGATGATCGACAATGGCGGCCACCGCGTGAATCCGACCCTGATCGACCGCATCCAGGACCGCTACGGCCACACCATCTACAAACACGACGACCGCGAATGCATCGGCTGCGATGCCACGAGCTGGCATAATCTGCCGGAGCCGACGTTGATCGATCATCGCGAGCGCGTGCTCGACCAGATGACCGACTATCAGATTGTCTCGATGATGGAGGGCGTGGTCCAGCGCGGCACCGGCAGTGCGCTGCGTTCGCTCGACAAGCCGATCGCGGGCAAGACCGGCACCACGAACGACGAGAAAGACGTTCTGGTTCATCGGCTTTTCTCCGGACATCGTCTGCGGCGTCTATCTCGGCTACGACAAGCCACGCAAGATCGCCAATAACGCGACCGGCGGTTCGCTGGCGGCGCCGATCGTGCGCGATTTCCTGAAAGTGGCGCTTGACGACAAGCCGCCGATTCCGTTCGCCATGCCCGAAGGCATCAAGCTCGTGCGCGTCGACGCCAAGACCGGGCTGCGCGCCGGGCCGGGTGATCCCCACGTCATCCTCGAAGCGTTCAAGCCCGGCACCGCGCCGCCCGACAGCTATTCGGTCGTCGGCCTCGACAGCGCCAATGGCGGCCCGATACCCGACAGCGGCCCCGCCGCGGTCTCGCCGGACGCTGACCGGGCGATCCGCAGCAGCGGGACGGGTGGCTTGTACTGAGGACTGAAGGCGGAAAACTGAAGTCGGAAATCGGAAATCGGAATGAGAGTTGTGCAGTTTGGCATTCCACCCTATCTGACTTCCGACTTCTGACTTCTGACTTCTGACTTCTGACTTCTGACTTCTGACTTCTGACTTCTGACTTCTGACTTCCGACTTCTGACTTCTGACTTCTGACTTCTGACTTCCGACTTCTGACTTCTGACTTCTGACTTCTGACTTCCGGCTTCCGGCTTCCGGCTTCCGACTTCCGACTTCCGACTTCTGACTTCTGACTTCTGACTTCTGACTTCTGACTTCCGACTTCTGACTTCCGACTTCCGGCTTCCGAGTTCCGAGTTCCGATCATGCGCGCCGAAATCCAAACCATCGTCGACCAGATCAAGCAGTCGGCCGGGCTGCTGAGGAGGCATCTTTGATGTTGACAAGGCCCGCGCGCGGCTGGACGAGCTGAACCGGCAGGCCGAAGATGCCAAGCTCTGGAACGATCCGCAGCGCGCCAGCCGCGTGATGCAGGAGCGCACCGCGCTCGACGAGCAGGCTCAATGCGCTGTCGCATATCGATCGCGAGCTCGACGATCAGGTGACGCTGATCGAGGCTGGGCGAGGCCGAGAACGATCAGAGCGTCGTCGCCGAAGCGGAAGCAGGCTTGCGCAAACTCATGTCCGAGGTCGCCCGCCGCGAGCTCGAAGCGCTGCTGGCGGGCGAGGCCGACGCCAACGATGCCTATCTCGAAGTCCATGCCGGCGCCGGCGGCACCGAGAGCCAGGACTGGGCCGCCATGCTGCTGCGCATGTATGCGCGCTGGGCGGAAGCGCACGGTTACAAGATCGACTATATCGAAGAGACCGAAGGCGAGGCGGCCGGCATCAAATCGGCGACGATCGAGGTCAAGGGTCGCAACGCCTATGGCTGGCTCAAGACCGAGAACGGCGTGCACCGGCTGGTTCGCATCTCGCCGTTCGATGCCAATGCGCGCCGCCACACCTCGTTCGCCAGCGTCAACGTCTACCCGGTGATCGACGACCGCATAAAAATCGACATCAACGAGTTCGACGTCCGCGTCGACACGTTGCGCTCCGGCGGCGCCGGCGGCCAGCACGTCAACAAGACCGAATCGGCTATCCGCTTGACCCACATCCCAACCAACATCGTTGTGTTTTGCCAGAACGACCGCTCGCAGCACAGAAACCGGGCCCAGGCTTGGCAGATGCTGCGGGCGAAACTCTACGAAGCCGAGCTGAAAAAGCGCGAGGAAAAAGCCGCCGCCGAACAGGCCGCCAAGACCGATATCGGCTGGGGCCACCAGATCCGCTCCTACGTGCTGCAGCCCTATCAGATGGTCAAGGATCTGCGCACCGGCGTTTCCACCTCCAATACCGCCGCCGTGCTCGACGGCGACATCGACCAGTTCGTCGAAGCCGCCTTGGCGCAGAAGGCGTTCGGCACCGCGCCGGCGCCGGTCGAGGACGTGGAGTGATTGGCCCGCCAGCCTTGAGGCGCTTCGCTACCGGTGCTGAACTTGGCGTCTTTCCACTCGGCTAGTCCTCGACGTCCCTCCGTTCAGCCCGGGCTATGGGTTGCTCGCCAAAGAGCTTTTCGCCCGCGGCGAGGAACTTTTCCGGATTGACGGCCTGGCCGTTGACGCGGGTCTCGTAATGCAGATGCGGTCCGGTGGAGCGGCCGGTCGAGCCGACCCGCCCGATCACCTCGCCGGCGCGCACCGGCTGCCCGACGGCAACGTCGATCTCGGAGAGGTGCGCGTAACGGCTGGCAAGCCCGTTGCCGTGATTGATTTCCACCATGTTGCCGTAGCCACCGTCACGGCCCGCAATCGCAATCTTGCCGGCGGCGGTGGCGTGGACCGGGTCGCCGACATTGGCGCGGAAATCCATGCCGGTATGCATTTCCGGCCTGCCGAGGAACGGATCGATGCGCACACCGAACGGCGATGTCATCTCGAGCTGGCCGACAAGCGGTTGACGCAGCGGCACCAAGCTCAAAGTGTCATGGAGATCTTCGGCCTGCGCGCGGGCGATGCTGACGCGGGTCAGCGTGTGCGCAAATCCTTCACTTGCGGGCGGCAGGCTCGACCGGGACAAACGGGCCGCCGGTCGCCTGCGGGACAAGATGCGGCTTGACGCCGAGATCATCGAGTACGGCGCGGATCCGGCGTACGCGGGTTTCGTAGCGCTCATCCATCTGATCGAGGGCGGCGATTTCTCGCCCCTCCACGCGATCGAGCGAAGCCTGGACGCTGTGGAGCTTGACCGGGATGCTCGACTGCTTGCCGCTGTCACTCTGCGGCAGGCCCCGCAACATCGCACCGACCGGCCAAGGCGCCGGTACCGCGGCGCCGTGGACAGCCGGCCCAATCGAGCCGGTAGTGTCGGCGATGCCGCTTAGCGCATCGGCGCGCAATTCCAGCGCCGCCTCGCGGTGCACAAGTTCGCTCAGCTTTTGCTCGAACTGTTCCTGATCGAGCAGTTGACGGCTGGTGGTCCGATCGATCTGGGTCCGCAATTCGGCGATGCGATCCTCATAAGCGTATTGTTGTGCGGCTTGGCGAGCGATGAGGTGCTTGATGACGTCGTCGTGGAACGCAAAGTATGTGGCAGTAATGATCGACCATCCAGCCATGATCACGACGCTGCCGACCGCGATCCAGAACGCCACCGGACCGAACCGGACCTGATGTCCGGCATGCGCTATCGTGTAGCCGGCAGCGACCGTAGCGCGGCTTCGCTCGCGCGGAGCCGAACTCGACTCGCGGCGGGCGTGCGGGGTGTGAATTCCGTGTTGCGGCTGCAGTGATGTCCGATGCGACAATTGACGCTCCACTCCGGCGCGCCGGTGCAGGACCGGCAGCACGGGGCGGATTTGAAGAGCTTATGGTTAAAAATTGGAAAACCGAGTCGGAAAATTTCTCGGCGGCGGCAAGTGCTCAGGCAATTTTCTCGCCTTTAGGGTTCCTTAACCGCGGCGAGAACTTCGTCGGCGTGGCCAGCGACCGATACTCTATGCCAGGCTTTGGCGATTCGCTGGTCCGGGCCGATCAGGAACGTGGTGCGCACAATGCCCTTGAATTTCCTGCCGTAGAGCGACTTTTCCCGCCACACGCCGTACGCTTCAAGCATCCGGTGCTTTTCGTCTGACGCGAGCGCGATTGTGAGCTTGTGCTTCGATTTGAAGGAATCCTGCGCCGGCACTGGATCGGCCGAGACGCCGAGAATCTCCGCACCTGCCCGGCTGAACGCGCTCTTCATGCGCGAGAAGTCTATCGCCTCCTTGGTGCAGCCGGACGTGTTGGCGCGAGGATAGAAATAAAGCACGAGCTTTCGCCCGGCAAAATCGGAAAGCGAGACGGTGCCGCCGCCGTCGCGCGGCAGTGAAAACGTCGGCGCTTTCGCTCCTGCCGCCAGTTCCTCACCTGTGGGGACGGGTCTATTTCCTGCCATATGCCTTCCTTTCGACGCTTTCGCGGAGTCATTCTGGATGGCAAGATAGCGCGCCAAGGCGGGGATGGTCGAGGTTGGGGCCTCGCCGGCGTGCCCGCTCTTAAGGCTTCCTCGGCTGTCGAGAAGTTTGTCGAGAAGATCAGGAGCGGGCTTAAGCCTTACGGCACCGCGGACGAGGGGACGCCCGAGGGGCATGGCAAATCGGGACAGGCAGAGTGCGGCGTCTCCTCGACGGGAGCAAGTCGCCTATCCGCATCGGCGTGGGAGTCTGACAAGCGCCCATCGCGGCCGATCGTGGGGAGATGGCGGCTATTTGGCAGCGTATCGCAGGCTCCTTGCCCGGCATCGGCGGCTGATTCGGCGCGTAGGCGTTGGCAGCGGCGTGCTTGCCGGCATGTTGTTGTTGGGCGTGCTTGGCCTGTGGTGGCGGCTTGCGAGCGGACCGATTCAGCCTCGATATCGTCACGCCCTGGCTTGCCTCGGCGATAGAAGACAATTTTGGCAGCCACGATCGCGTTAAAGTCGGCGGCACTCAGATCGAGCGCACGAAGAATGGCGGCGCCGCCGTGCGGATACGCGACATTGTCGTGCTCGATTCCGACGGCGCAGTGGTAGCGAGCGCGCCGAAAGCCGAAGTCCGAGTCTCGGCCCTCAGCCTGCTGACCGGCCACTTGCGTGCCGAGAGCCTCAACCTGGTCGGCGCGGAGTTGCACGTACGCATCGAACGTGACGGTGGAATCACGGTCTTCGCCGCGGCCGATAGGCATCCGATCGCAACCGCGACAGTCCCCATGGCCGCCGGCGATTACACCATCGCCGGAGCGCGCGAGGTCGTGCAAGCGCCGGTGGCGGCGGCTCCCGCAGCCGCAGCGCCAGGCACCACGCCGGGTGCGGCGCAAGCGATGCTCTCCCCGCCGCATCGCGCCAGCGTCGTTCTAGCCGCCTTGCTGTCGTGGATCGATGGGATTGGTCAGACCGGCTTGGACGGCCACGATTTGCGGGAACTCGGGCTCAAGCAAGGAACCCTGACGATCGATGACGAGCGCAGCGGCAAGGAATGGGACTTGTCGAACATCATGCTGAGCGTCGAACGTCCGCGCGGCGGCGGCGTGGCGATCAGGCTCGGCTCAGAAGATTCGAAGCAGCCATGGGCACTCGTCGCCTCGGTCAAGCCAATCCGCACCGGATTTCGCAGCATCCAACTCGATGCCCGTCACGTTTCGGTGGAAGACCTGCTGCGGCTGTTTCACCTCGGCGACGGTAATCTGCAAACCACCGTTCCCGTCTCTGCAAGCATCGGCGGCGTGATCGGAACCGACGGCGTGCCGGAAACGCTGTCGGGCGAGATTGTCGCTGGAGCCGGTTCGATCGGCGATGCCGATAGTGCCGATGGCCGCATCAACATAGACCGTGCCGAGTTCAAGTTCGATTGGGATTCGGGCAACCGTGTCCTCGCTGTGCCGTTCCAGATCCTGTCGGGCGGCGACCGCATCACGCTGCTCGGCCAGATCGAAGCGCCGAACCATTCCGGCGCGCCGTGGTCATTCCGCATAGGCGGCGGCACAATCGTGCTCGGCACCCCCGGCAATCACGACGAGCCGTTGATCTTCAATCGTATCGCGATGAGCGGCAGTTTCGATCCGTTCAAGCAGCGCCTCGTCGTCGATAGCGGCGATTTCGGCAATGCCGACGTGAGCGTCGCCATGTCGGGCAGCGCGGTTTCGTCAGGCGGCCAAATGCAACTCAATGCCGGGTTTGCCGGCAAGCGCATGTCGGTTCTGGACCTGAAACGGCTGTGGCCGGGCTTCGTTGCGCCCAAAGTGCGTGATTGGATCAATGAACGTCTTTTGAGCGGCACCGTGGACCATGTCACAATCGCAGTGAATGCGCCGCTTGACACGCTCAAGGCGACCGGGCCGCCAATCCCGCCGAATGGATTGTCGGTCGACGCCGCGGCCACCGACTGCGTGCTCCGCCCAGTGGATGGGCTGCCCGCACTCAAGGGCGCCGATTTGACCGTGGGTGTTGTGGGCCGTGATGCCCAGGTCGCGGTTGATCATGCAAGTGCCGATTTGCCGTCCGGTCGAAAGCTCACGCTGTCTTCGGGCCTGTTTGAGGTGCCCGATACCGCGCCACATGCGCCGCCGGCGCACGTCCGCTTCAAGCTTGACGGTCCGGTGGCCGCTGCCGCCGAACTTTTGGCGCAGGACCGCCTGCGCGACGTTTCCGGCATACCGCTCGACCCGGAGACGACGCACGGAACAATGACTGCGCAGGTCGCCTTGGTAATGCCGCTGCAGTCGGAATTGAATGCGGCATCGACAAATTATTCGATCAGCGTCGACGCGACAGACTTTTCCGCCGATCACATGATCATGGGGCAACGGCTGGACGCCCAGTCGCTCCATGTGACGGCGACTCCAAAGGGGTTCCAGTTCAAGGGTGCGGTCACGATCGCCGGTGCGCCAGCGACCCTCGAATATCGCAAAATGCGCGGCGGCGGCGACGCCGAGATCCGCATCAATGGGACACTCGACGCGGCGGCGCGAAAGAGCTTCGGCCTCGACCTTTCCAACACCATCAGCGGATCGATTCCGATCCGGCTCGCCGGAAAAATCGAATCCGGATCTGCCCAGGACGGGCGCTTTGACATTGCGGCTGATCTCACCCCCGCCGAGATCGATCGGCTCCTGCCGGGTTGGGTAAAACCGGCTGGAAAACCGGCGCGCGCTACAATGACTGTTACAACCGATCCGAAATCGATCCATATCGACGATCTGGTCATCGAGGGCGCTGGCCGCGGCGTCAAGGGCAGCGTGCAGCTCGATGGCTCCGGGGAATTGAAATCCGCCAATTTCCGCTCCTACGGCTTCTCAGACGGCGACAAGACCTCGCTGAAGGCTGAGCGCACGGCGGACGGCGCGTTGCGCGTGGTCATGCGCGGCGACGTTTATGACGGCCGCGACATCATCAGGAGCTTGAGCGGGGGAGCTTCTACGCGCGATGATAAAGGACAACCGCCCGATATCGACCTCGACCTCAAGCTGGGTGCGGTCCTGGCATTCAACGGCGAGGCGCTGACCAAAGTCGACCTGAAGATGTCGCGCCGGGCCGGGCAAATTCGCAGCCTCGGTCTGCATGCGAAGCTCGGGCGGGACGGCATCGTGATCGGCGAACTCCGCGGGCTGCCGGATGGGCGCCAAGTCATCGCCTTGCGCACCAACGATGCTGGCGCACTGTTCCGGGCCACCGATATCTATTCGCGCATGATCGGCGGCAAGATGGTGATGGTGATGGGCGTTCCATCGCCGGACAATCCCGCACAGCACGGCACCTTGGAAGTTCGCAATTTCAGGGTGCATGATGAAGCGGAATTGCAGCGCGCCGCAAGCGGTCAGAACGGCGATCAGGCGCCGCGCGGCGACCTGGACTTCACCAGCATGCGCGTCGATTTTACCCGCGCGGCGGGCCGTGTGGCGCTGAGCGACGGGGTGGTGCGCGGGCCCGTGCTCGGCGGCACGATCGACGGCATGATCGATTACAAACGCAATACGGTTGATCTGCGCGGGACATTGGTCCCGCTCTACGGCGCCAACAATCTGCTCGGATGGATTCCTGTGGTTGGTCCGATTTTGGGCGGCCAGAAGGAGGGAGTGTTCGGCTTTACCTATCAAGTCGTCGGCCGGCCGGGCAAGCCGGTTCTCAACGTCAACATTCTCTCCGTGCTTGCTCCGGGAGTGCTGCGCCGGATTTTCGAATATCCGGCGGCAGCCGATCCCGTCATCGACAGCAATCGGTGAACGGCCTAAATCGGTTTAAGCAGGACATGCCGCTTGCGGCCGAGCGAGAGATTTACTCTGGTTTCAGTTTCAGTAAAGCATGACGCTTTTTGCCGAGCGTGAGCTTTATCACGCGTTCGGAACGTCAAGTTTTCCGGAGTTAGGAGTAGCCATTCATCGTAAACGACTTCATCGTTCACCCTGAGGCCGCCACTGCGGATGACGCGACGAGCCTCACCATTTGACGACACCAAGCCTGTCACGACGGCCGCCTCGATCAAGCGGTATCCCCGCGTGAGATCACCACCGCTGATTTCGGCAGCAGGCAGGTCTTCGCCGATTCCGCCTTCCTCGAACGTTTGACGTGCCGATTCCTCGATGCCTTTTGCGATTGCTTCGCCATGAACCATTGTCGTTACTTGGGTGGCCAAGATTTTTTTTGCTTCATTGATTTCCCGATCGCGGAGCGCCGCAAGTCGGTCGATTTCGGACAACGGGAGTCTCGTAAAAAGTTTGAGAAAACGCACCACGTCGGCATCTTCGACGTTTCGCCAGTACTGCCAAAATTCATACTGACTGGTCATTCTCGGATCGAGCCACACTGCGCCGGCTACAGTCTTTCCCATCTTGGCGCCCGAGGACGTTGTGATCAGCGGCGAAGTCAGCGCGAAGAGGTGGGCGCCATGCAGGCGCCGGCCGAGATCGATGCCGTTGACGATATTGCCCCATTGATCGGAGCCGCCCATCTGCAGCACGCAACCGTAGCGCCGGAACAGCTCGACGAAATCGTAGGCCTGAAGGATCATGTAGTTGAATTCGAGGAACGACAATTCCTGCTGGCGTTCGAGGCGCAGCTTCACCGAATCGAAGGCGAGCATGCGGTTGATCGAGAAGTGCCGGCCGATGTCGCGCAGGAAGTCGACATAGTTGAGCGTGTTGAGCCAGTCGGCATTGTTGGCCATGATTGCGCTACTGGCGGCGTCGCCGAAGCGCAGGAACCGCGCGAAGATTTCGCGGATGCTTTTGAGATTCTCGTTAATCAACTCGTCGGTCAAGAGTTTGCGGGTCTCGTCCTTGCCCGAAGGATCGCCCACGCGCGTGGTGCCGCCGCCCATCAGCGCAATTGGCCGATGGCTGGTCTGCTGCAGCCAGTACAGCATCATGATCGGCAACAGCGAGCCGACATGAAGCGACGGCGCCGTGCAGTCGAAGCCGATATAGGCGGTGATTGAGGACGAACGCGCGAGCTTGTCCAGTTCCTCGGCTTCCGAGACCTGGTGAATGAAGCCCCGGCTGGCCATGACGTTGAGGAAGTCGGACTTGTAGGTGCTCATCGCATCATCCGCTGGACCGCACCACGGCTCGCCGCGCGGGCGGGGCTGGTGTAACAGGTCCGAGGCGCGATTCAACCCACGGAACGCCGTCATGCCGGCGCAAACATTGCCAAACGCGAGGTCCAAACCGTCGTCGGGTGCGTGGTCCGGCCTCGCGATCGGGCTGATGAGCGGCACTTCGCAGGACGGGGTCGACGTCGCCCTGATCGATACCGACGGCGAGACGATCGCACGCTTCGGCCCGACTGCCTACCGGCCTTATTCCGATGCCGAGCGGGCGCTGCTGCGGGCCGCCATTGCAGCAGCGGCTGAGTTGTCGGATCGAACCTCCCGACGCGGTATCCTCGCCGAGGCGGAGGCTCTGGTGAACGGCGCGCATGCCGAGGCCGTGGAAGCTTTCGTTGCAGCCAATGGCATCAACCGGGAGGATGTGGCCGTAGTCGGTTTCCATGGTCAGACAGTGCTGCACCGCCCGGAGCGCGGTCTGACGGTGCAGCTCGGTGCCGGACGCGCGCTTGCTGCCCGGCTGGGCATGCCCGTTGTTTATGACTTTCGTGCCGCCGATGTCGCCGCGGGAGGGCAGGGGGCGCCGCTTGCGCCTCTGTTCCACCATGCTCTCGTGCGGCAGGCCGCGGTGTCAGCCGCCGGTCGCCGTGCTCAATATCGGCGGCATCGCCAACGTCACTTATGTCGACGGCGAAGAGGTGATCGCCTGCGACACCGGACCTGGCAATGCGCTCATCGACGATTTTCTGCGCTTACGCACTGGCGCGGCATTTGATGTCGACGGCCGCAATGCAGCGGCGGGTGTTGTCGATGCGGATGCGGTCGATCGGCTGATGCAGCATCCATTCTTTGCCCTGCCGCCGCCGAAGTCGCTTGACCGCAACGACTTTCAAAGCTGGGTCGCGGACGCGCTGGAACGCAAAAGCGTCGCTGACGGCGCGGCGACGCTCACCGCGCTGACCGCGGCTGCGGTCGTCCGCGTCGTCAGGCATCTGCCGCGGCCGCCGGCAAGCTGGATTGTCACTGGCGGGGGCGCGCGCAATCCCGCGCTGATGCAGATGCTGGCGGGAGGGCTTGCCCCCGCCCGCGTCGAGACCGGCCGGGAAGCCGGTTGGTCGGTCGAGGCGCTCGAAGCGCAAGCATTCGCTTATCTCGCGGTGCGCAGCCTGCGCGGCTTGCCGCTGTCATTGCCGACCACGACTGGCGTGTCGCGCCCGCTCACGGGTGGCATACTAGCGAAGCCATCAATGGCAGCGTGAATTGCGCCGAAACAGTCCGGAACTGATTCCCAGGCACTGGCGAACGGGTTGGCAGTGAGCGAACTGAGTACGATTTAGGGAGCGCCGGGGACCACGTTGTTCGTCATCCGAACGGCCGTTGTCGCGGTTGACCGGATGATCGATCTAGCGCAGGCTTGTTTGAACGGTGCGCCTTTCGGGCTGCCGAACGCTGGACTATCTAGATGGAATCCAAGATAAATTCATGTTGACCAAGGATATTGCCCAGGCCCTTGCGGGGCACCTCGATGGCGACGGTGAAATCGATATCGAACGCCTGGTACACCCGGCGCGGGCAGAACAGCCGTCCGACCTCGCCGTTGCGATGAGCGGGCAGGCTGCGGCTTCGCTGCTGCGCTGCAAAGCGCGAGCGGTCGTCGTGGCGGCCAAGCAGGCAGTGCCGCCCGGTTCCTTTCCAGCCGTTATCGCCGTCGACGAGGCGCGCTTGGCCCTGGCCAAGCTTACTGCCCTGTTTGACCCCGGGCCGCTTCACGAACAAGGGGTTCATCCAACCGCTCTCATTGCCGCAGACGCCGTGCTGGGGGAGCGCGTTAGTGTGGGCGCCTATGCGGTGATAGGCCCGCGGAGCCGTATCGGCCGGAATACGACGATCATGCCCCAGGTGACGATCGGGGCCGATGTCTCGATCGGCGACAGCGGCTTGCTTCATTCCGGGGCGCGTATCGGAGATGCCTGCAGCCTGGGCGACCGCGTCATTGTGCACGCCAACGCGGTGATTGGCGCTGACGGCTTCAGCTTCGCGCCGGATCTGGTCTCGGCGGCCGCCTTCACTCCCGGCGTCGCGGTGACCCGAGTTCATTCGCTCGGCAACGTGATTATTGGCGACGACGTTGAGATCGGCGCATGCAGCGCCGTCGATCGGGCCACGCTGGAATTGACCCGCATCGGCCGCGGCACCAAAATCGACAATCATGTGCATATCGGTCACAACGTCACGATCGGGGAAAGCTGTATTCTGTGCGGCATGGTTGGGATTTCCGGCAGCGTCGTCATCGGTGATCGCGTCCGCCTCGGCGGTGGCGTCGGCATCGGCGATCATGTGCATATCGGCGATCAGGCGGTGGTGGCCGCGGGCTCCGGCGTCGGCACCGATGTGGCGGCCGGCGCCTTCGTTTCAGGCTATCCGGCGTTGCCGCACGTGGTGCTGCGCCGAGCCGGCCGGCCTCGCTCGCCTCGCGCGAGTCCCATTCGTGCGCGTTGCCGCTCTCATGCGAAGCGCGGCCGCCTTCACTGGCGATCTCCCGTTGACGATCCGGATCCATCCCTGCGAAGCCACGGTTCTGATTCCTTGTCATGGTGTCTCCTGTTCGTGTGAACGACCTGCGCGGACGACCGTCACGCGCAGCGGCGCGGCTCGCAAGACGCGTTCCGCCCCGAGCTCGACGGAGCATTCGACGAAGAATGCACGTGCATACGTCGTAGCGACGACGTGATGGCGTCCGACCCTGCGTCCGCGCGCATTTCTCCACAGCCGAAATGCCACGCATGCGGGCCATCGGATCCGCCGATTCGTCGGCCGATCCCGTCTGGGTCGCGCCCGGCGAAAGTGCCCTGTCCTGGCGGTACTTATTCCCCGCCCGTGGCTTTCGGGTCGAGACCCGTCGGCCACGTCGTAATCGCCAGGGTCGCGCATCGACATCCCTCCACGAGAAGTGGCCGGCGCGCTTCCACGTGCGTAAAGCACAGCCCAACGTGGAAACGCGCCAGGCGAACGCGCTCAGCCAATGGCCTGCGCCGCGCGGCCCTTC
>CAVQWD010000020.1:0-6600 GCA_963717265.1 uncultured Alphaproteobacteria bacterium
GGCGCTGGTGCTGCGCGGGCGGATCGCGCATGTGCTGCATGTCGGCGACAGCCGCGCCTACCGTTTGCGCGGCGACCGTCTCAGCTGCCTGACCACCGATCATGTGCGCGAGGATGGCGCCGGCCGCTCGAACATCCTGTCCCGCGCGATCGGCGTGGAGACCGAGGTGCGGCTGGACTACGCCGCCCAACCGGTGGCGCTGCACGATCGTTTCTTGCTGTGCAGCGACGGCGTGCACGGCTTCCTGCCGCCTGAGGCCATTGCCGAAATCCTGCGCGGGCGCTCCGCTTCGGACGATTCCGCCCGCGCCTTGGTGGCGGCCGCGCTCGACGCCGGCAGCACCGACAATTGCACGGCGCTGGTGCTCGACGTTGTCGATTTGCCGAACCTGGAATCGGCCGACATCGGCGCCAGCATCATGCAGCTGCCGCTGATTCCGGTGCCGATCGACGGCGAGACCGTCGATGGCTTCGTCCTCAAAGTTCTGATGTCGGACGGCCGCTACACCCGCTTGTTCGGCGCGGTCGACGAGGTCGAGGGCGGCGAAGTGGCCTTGAAGTTCCCCAAGCCGCAGGTCGCGGCGGTCGCCACCTATCACGCCGCCTTCGTCCGCGAGGCTTGGGTTGGCGCGCGCGTCAACAGCCCATGGGTCGGGCGCATCATCGAACTGCCGCCGGGACGGCAGACCTGCCTCTATACCGTCATGCCGCTTTATCAAGGTGAGCTGTTGGCGACGCGGCTGGCGCGCCGCCCGTCAATGGGCCTGGAGGAAGGACGCAATATCGCCATCAAGCTCGCCCGCGGCGTGGCGGCGCTCCATCGCGCCGGGATCATCCATCGCGACATCAAGCCGGATAACGTCATTCTGGAGCGCGAAGGATCGCTCAAGCTGATCGATCTCGGGGTGGTGCGCGTGCCCGGAATGGAGGATTTTCCGCCGAACGATATTCCGGGTACGGCCGCCTATATGGCGCCCGAAATGTTTGCCGGCGAGCCGGGCAACGAGACAACCGACATTTACGCGCTGGGCGTGACCATGTTCCGCGCCTTCACCGGCGAATTTCCTTACGGCAATCTCGATGCCGTCAGTCCACCCCGCCGCAGTCGGCCGCGGCCGCTCGCCGAACTGCGACCGGATCTGCCCGCCTGGCTGCAGGCGGCGCTTGGGCGAGCGGTCGCGATCGATGCGGCCGAGCGCTTTCGTGACGCCATGGAATTCGCCGTCGAGATGGAAGCCGGACCGGCGCGCGCGCCGCTGGCGCCGGCTGGACCGCCGACGCTCTATCAACGCTACCCGATCCAGTTCTGGCAGGGCATTGCCGCGCTGCTTGCGCTTGCGCTGATCTTAACGCTGCTGTGGCACTGAGGCACGGAATATGCAGCTAGCGAGCAAGCGGAGTAGTCGCGTTCGGCGTCCACTGAGAGAAATTTTATGATCCGGTTTCTCGGCATCGCGCTTGCGCTCGTCGTGCTCGCCATCGCGCCGGTTCGCGCGGAGGATTATCCGTCGCGGCCGATCCGCATTCTGGTGCCATATGCGCCGGGCGGGCTTCATTGCCATAACCGACGCGGCGCGATCGGCACCCGACGGCTACACGCTGGTGATGGTGACCGCCGGTGACGTCACCGTCAATCCGGTGCTGTTCAAGGAGGTGCCCTACGACGTCGATCGCGATCTCACCCCAATCACATCGGTGAGCGATGCACCGATGACGCTCGCCGCAAACGGCGCGAGCCCCTACAAGACGGTCGCCGATGTGCTTGCCGCGGCCAAAGCGGCGCCCGACACGATCAATGTCGCTACCCCCGGCTATGGCAGCATGAACTATCTCGTGCTGGAATCGATCGCGTTCAATGCCGGCACCAAATTCGTGCATGTCCCCTATAAGGGCGGGGCGCCTGCGGCGCAGGCGCTCATGGCCGGCGATATCCCGCTCGGCATTTTGGCGAGTTCGTCGGTCATGCCGCACTTGGCGAACGGCCAAATCCGCGTGCTGGCGATCACAACCGGCCAGCGCTCGCCGCTTGATCCGGACTGGCCGACGCTCAAGGAAGCGGGTGCGGGCGACATCAACGCGTCAAACTGGACCGCGCTCATCGCCCCCAAGGGAACGCCGCAGCCCGTCATCGACAAGCTCGATGCCGAGGTCGTGAAGATTCTCAACATGCCCGACGTAAAGGCGCGCTTCGCGGCTGGCGGCGTCTCGACCATTCCTTCGAGCCCGGCCGCGCTCGATGCTCGCATCAAGCGCGAATTGGCGATCTATCGTGCGATCATCGAGAAAGCTAACATTCACGCGGACTGATCCGCAGCGCGGTGTAGCCGTTCACGCGCGTTCTGTCGACTTGATAAGCGACGCGCCCGCACGCGGCAAAACGATCCGAAATTCGGTGAACGCACCGGGTTGGGTATCGACCTCAATAGACCCGTTATGTTGCTTGACGATGATGTCGTGACTAATGGAAAGGCCTAGTCCAGTCCCTTCACCGGCCGGCTTGGTCGTGAAGAACGGGTTGAACATCTTGTCCTTCACCTCGGGCGGGATGCCGGTACCGTTGTCGCGAATCCTGATTTCGACGCTGTTGCCGAGATTCTTGGTCGCGGCAGTGACGGTGGGTTCGTAGTCGCCGCCGTTCGCCTCGGCTTTGCGCTTGGTGACAGCGTAGAACCCGTTTGAGATCAGGTTGAGCAGCACCCGCGTGATCTCCTGCGGGAACAGATCGGCCTCGCCGGCGGCCGGGTCAAAGGATTTTTCGAGGGTGATATTGAAGCCCTGCTTTTCGGCCCGCGCCCCGTGATAGGCGAGATTGAGGCTTTCCTCGACGATAGCGTTGATATCGACCGAGCGGTGCTCGCCGGAGTCCTGACGCGAGTGCAGCAGCATGTTCTTGACGATCGCGTCGGCGCGCTTGCCGTGTTGCACGACCTTGTCCAGATTGCCCTGCAGCATATCCGCGATTTCACCGATCTCTGCGCACAATTTAGCATCGAGACGCGCGCCGGCAAGCGCCTCCCGCAATTCGTCGATGAGCTCGATCGAGACGGCCGAGAAATTGTTAACGAAGTTGAGCGGGTTCTTGATCTCGTGGGCGATCCCGGCGGTCAGTTGGCCGAGCGAAGCGAGCTTCTCCGTATGCACGAGGCGGTCCTGCGCGGTCCGCAGCTCCTCCAGCGACTTCGCCAGTTCACGGGTGCGGGCCTCCACACTTTCGAACAGCCGCACGTTCTCGATGGCAATCACCGCCTGGTCGGCGAAGGTCGATACAAGTTCGATTTGCTTGTCGGTGAACGGTCGTGGCTGCGAACGCCACAAGATGATGACACCAATGGGCGTCCCTTCGCGCATGAGCGGAACGCCCAGCCCCGACCGGTACCCGGAAAGCTTCTGGGCGGCGCTGCGGACGTAGTCCGGATCAGCCAAGACATCGGGAATGTGAACTGTGCGGCTCTCCGCCATGACTCGTCCTGCGAGGGTTCCCCGGCCGGCCGGAACCGGCGTGGAGGTCATGACATCGATCAGAAGTCTGCGAGTATCGATAACTGGCTGCAAATTGGAAATACGAATCCTGCGGACGAAGAATAGATCCCATGTCGGCATCGCACAGCCGCGCCGCGGACTCGATCAGCGTATCGAGCACGACTTGAAGATCGAAGGTCGAGCGGCTGATGACCTCAAGTATTTCGGCGGTGGCGGTCTGTTGTTGCAGCGCTTCGTTCAGTTCGCGCGTGCGGCGGTCGAGTTGTTCTTGAAGGCCGGCGGCGGCGAGTTTGCGACCGCGCGCGGACTTGGGCGCGCTGCGGCGCTTTAACGTCAGCATCTTAATCTTACGGCGTCGCGTTTTAACCGGTTCGCCGCCTGCACTGGAGCGCCGTCTCATTGTCCACTCTAGGGTCAGGACATGACATAGTAGCGGGTCAAACTAGCACAACTCTGGGTGCGAGTGCAGGCACAGCTCATCGCGCAACCGCAGATGGGGTCATTTTCGACAGCTTCACGAGGTCCGGGGACGAGTCCGCCATCTCCCCAACGCCGCCGAGTTGCCGCACCGCGGCAACTGACGCTTGGGGTAGGGTCGAGCTCTTGCACAAAGCTCAACCGGGTTTTGTTCCCCAAGCCTGGACGACCAGCCTGTCGATGAGCATTGTGTCTGGGTCGGCGAGATGCTTTGCCAACGCGGCCATATGGTCTCGCAACTCCACCGCATTCAATCGCCCGGAACTGAGCATAAGATCGGGCGTCGATTCGATGAGCGAAAGGAGATGAGTGCGTTGGTATTCTCCGACTTGCGGAACGTCAGCGTGCGCACATATTTGTACGTTTTCCGCGCCCGCAGACCGCAACAACCGAGCCAGCGAGCGGCCGATATAGAGATTGCCACCTGCAGCGTGGAACGCGTCGCACCAAATGCTGAACAAGAGGTTCCACGACGGATTGTCGGGCTCACAAGCGAACGACACGAAATCAAATTCTTCAATTGCAATCGTTCCGCCAGGCCTGAGTAACGACAGCATCTCCGTCAGAATCGCTTGCTGCGACGCCAGAGGTATGTTGATCAACACGAGCCGTTCGTGAACAAGGTCATACGAATTTTTCTCAAGCCCGCTGTTGAGTGCATCCGCATGGACTAATTGCACGTTTCGCGAGCCACGTTTGCTCTGCTCTGCTCGTGCCATATCAAAGAATCGAGGCTCTCGTTCCACGCCAATCACGAGACCGTGCGGGCCAACCCGTTCGGACAACAGATTTGTGATTCCAATTGGTCCGCAGCCAATATCAACAGCCCGGAAGCCGGGTTTGATATCAATCCGATCGAGCATCCATCGCGCGTGCTCCTCAAGACTTCTGAGCTTGCACGATCAGCCGTTGCTGTTCCGTCAGAGTGCCGCCGAGGACGTATGGCACCGTTAGAGACGGCATGCATGCTCCCAAAATTATTATTAATTACAACTACTTCGTTATCACGGCGATGTTCAGGCTTCAACCATCCCTGGACTTGCCGTGGGTCTCCTGCGAACGACCGAGATGCGGGCTCGGGCGCATGAGTTCATCGAAAAGCTGATATCCGCGGTGAGCTTGACGCCGTGCCAGCACACCCGCGTGACGGCGAAGCCAGATCGCTGGCAGTGAAGGAAGAACGGGAGCAACACTTCCACTCCACGCGAGATTTGCCATGCGTCCGGCCAGCAGGAACACCTGTACTGGCAGTTCTATGATGATCTGTATTGTCACGATAGTTTTTTCAACTACAACCTCCAGATCGTGCGGGGGGACGGTGCTTTTCCGAAGCAAACGAGAAATCGATACGCAGCCCGATTCCGCGCGTCAGGATGCGTTCCCGCCATAAGCACTGTCGCGCTCGCTCCAATCCTGAAATCGATGGAGAACCGGATGGCTGCCGTCGTGGAATATGACTTGATCGTGATCGGCGGCGGATCGATCGGTCTGTCGACCGCCTATCACGCCGCGAAACGCAAATTGAAGACGCTGGTGCTCGAGCAGTACGGCTACTTCGACGATAGCGGCTCCTCGGCCGGTGCCTCGCGCCAGTTCCGCCTGCAATACGCGGTGGAATACATGGCTCAGCTTGTCCTCGCGTCGCAGCCGTTCTGGGCCGACCTGCAGAACCACACCCAAACGGCCTTGATCGAAGTCAACGGCTGCCTCTGGTTCGGCGATCCGAACATCGATTCGAAGGAGGGAGGCATCTTGCCCGCCGAGAAGGTGATGGACGCGCTCGGCATTCCCTACACCAAACTCGATGCGCAGCAGATCGAGGAAACCCTCGGTTTCTCCAACCTGCAGAGCGACTATGTTCGGTTTCTTCCAGGCCAGCGGCGGCATTATCAATCTGAAGGCGTCGGAACAGGCGCTCTATGTCGCCGCCGACAATTCGGGGCTGGTCGACTTCCACGAATACGAGCAGGTCACCGGCGTCGCTTCGACGTTGCTGGCGGGCATCACCGTCCGCACTGCCCGCGCTCAGTACGCCACTAAAAAACTGGCAATCACCGCCGGCGCCTACACCAATATCGTAACCAGCTATCTCGGCTGGTCGGCGCCAATCTCCATCTGGCAAATGGCGTCGGCCTATTTCAAGAAGACCGATCCGCTCATCCAGTATCCGACCTGGTTCTATTACGGCAAGGACAACGACTTCTACGGCTTTCCGGAGGTCGATTGGTCTTACCCCGGCTACCTGCGCGCCGCGCCCGACTTCCCCGACCAGACCATCTATAATCCCAACCAGCGCAGCCCAGCGCCGGATCCGAAAAATCTCGCTCTGACCGCGAAATTTGTCACCAGCCACATGACCGGCCTCGGCGCCAAGCCGGAATTCACCTCGACTTGCTTGGCCCCGCTCGCCACCAACTCCGACCAGGAGCTGCTGATCGACTACATGCCGGCGTCGGTCCCCAACAATAAGCAGATCGTCGTCTACACCGCCGGCTGGGCCGGCAAGTTCATCCCGATCCTCGGCGACATGATCTGCCAGATGCTCGCCGGCAACGTCACCTCGTTCAACTACGGCCAGTACAGTATCCCGCTTTCCAATTTCGCCATGGGTTGGCTGCCGCTTTCAGAAGGTAAAAAAGCGCTC
>CAVQWD010000021.1:0-14154 GCA_963717265.1 uncultured Alphaproteobacteria bacterium
AGAACGATCTGCGGATGGCGGGCGATGATGGCATCGAGGTCCATCTCGTCGAGCGTCTGCCCTTTGTATTGGACGCGCCGACGCGGAACGGCATCGAGGCCGCTCAACAGCGCTTCGGTTTCCTTGCGGCCGTGCGTCTCGACAACGCCGATGACGACGTCGTAACCGTCCTTCTTGCGCGCTTGCGCCTGCTGCAGCATTTCGTAGGTCTTACCGACGCCCGGCGCGGCGCCTACGAAGATTCGAAGCTTGCCGATCCGCCGCTCTTCGCGGCGCGCCGCTTCAAGGAGCGCTTCCGGGGAGGGCCGATGTTCGGAATCGCGCCTCTGATCCGCCATCGTTGATCGAATCTCAAGCTAGTTCGCCACCCTATCCAGCGGCCAAGCGATCGAGCGCGAGATTGAGCAACAAAACATTCACGCGCGGCTCGCCCAACAGGCCGAACCAACGACCTTCGGTGTTGTCCTCGACGAGCTGGCGGACGCGATCTTCCGGCAGATTGCGCGCTTTGGCAATACGGGGAACCTGGAAAAGCGCGGCCTCCGGCGAGATATGCGGATCGAGCCCGCTGGCGGACGTCGTGACCAGGTCGATCGGGACGGGCGCCGAAGCGTTCTCCTTCTTGAGCTTATCGATGTCGCCCTGTACGCGGTCGATGAGCGCCTTGTTGGACGGACCGAGATTCGAGCCGCCCGAATTCACGGCATTGTAAGGCGCAGGCACGGTTTTGGTCGGATCGTTGGGGTCGGTCGCGGTGGTCGCCGACGGCCGGCCGCGGAAATATTTATCGCTGTCGAATTCCTGGCCGATCAGCGCGGAGCCGACGACCGTGCCGTTGCGCTCGATCATGCTGCCTTGCGCTTGGTAAGGAAAAATGATTTGGGCGATGCCGGTCATCGCCAAGGGATAAGCGAGGCCGGTGATGAGCGTGAGGGCGACGAGAACGACGATCGCCGGACGGATTTCGCGCAACATGGCTTTGTTCCTTATGCGAGATGCATGGCGGTGACGACGAGGTCGATGGCCTTGATGCCGATAAACGGAATGGTCACGCCGCCGACGCCGTAGATCCAAAGATTGCGCAAAAGCAGCGCGCCGGCGCCGATCGGGCGATAACGCACGCCCTTGAGCGACAGCGGAATGAGCGCAACGATGATCAGCGCGTTGAAGATGATCGCCGACAGGATCGCGCTCTGTGGCGTCGAAAGCTTCATGATGTTCAGCGTCTGCAATTGCGGATAGAAGGCGACGAACATCGCGGGGATGATGGCGAAATACTTTGCCACGTCGTTGGCGATCGAGAAAGTGGTCAGCGCGCCGCGGGTCATCAGGAGCTGCTTGCCGATCTCGACGATCTCGATGAGTTTGGTCGGGTTGGAATCGAGGTCGACCATGTTGCCGGCCTCGCGCGCGGCTTGCGTGCCGGTGTTCATGGCGACGCCGACATCGGCCTGCGCCAGCGCCGGCGCATCGTTGGTGCCGTCGCCGCACATGGCGACGAGCTTGCCCTTGCCTTGCTCGTCGCGGATGAGGCGGAGCTTTTCCTCGGGCGTGGCCTGGGCGAGAAAATCATCGACACCCGCTTCCGCGGCAATCGCGGCCGCCGTCATCGGGTTGTCGCCGGTGATCATGACGGTGCGGATGCCCATGCGGCGCAGTTCGACAAAGCGCTCGCGGATGCCGCCCTTGATGATGTCCTTGAGATGAACGACGCCGAGCAAGTGTCCGTCCTTGGCGACCGCGAGCGGCGTGCCGCCGGATTTGGCGATGGAGTTGGCGATGGCGGTGACCTCGCGCACGGTATCGCTGTTTACGCTCGGCCGCAGCGCCTGCACGGCGCCGCCGGACGCGACCGCGGTCGGCGAGCCGTTGAGGTAATTCAAAATGGCGTCCACCGCGCCTTTACGGACCCAGGACGGACCGATCTCGACGCCGCTCATCCGCGTCTGCGCGCTGAATGGAATGAAGTTGGCCTTCAGTTCGGCAAGCTCGCGGCCGCGGATGCCGTATTTCTCCTTGGCCAGCACGACGATGGAGCGGCCCTCGGGCGTCTCGTCGGCGAGCGAAGCGAGTTGCGCGGCGTCGCCGAGTTCCTGCTCGGTCACCCCGCGCAGCGGTTTGAACTCGGTGGCCTGACGATTGCCCAGCGTGATGGTGCCGGTCTTGTCGAGCAGCAATGTATCGACGTTGCCCGCCGCCTCGACGGCGCGGCCGGACATCGCCAGCACGTTGAAGCGCACCAGGCGGTCCATGCCGGCAATGCCGATGGCGGAAAGCAGCGCGCCGATCGTGGTTGGAATTAGCGTTACGAACAGCGCCACCAGGATGACGACGGAGATGGTGCTGCCGGCATAATAGACGTAGCTCGGGATGGTCGCGGTCGCGAACACGAAAATGACGGTCAGACCGATCAGCAAAATGTTGAGCGCGATCTCGTTCGGCGTTTTCTGCCGCTCGGCTCCCTCGACCAGCCGGATCATGCGATCGAGAAAGGTCGAGCCGGGTGCCGCCGTGATGCGCACGCGAATCCAATCGGAAAGCACTTGCGTGCCGCCGGTCACCGCGGAGCGGTCGCCGCCCGACTCGCGGATGACCGGCGCCAATTCGCCCGTGATCGCCGCTTCGTTGACCGAAGCCATGCCCTCGATCACCTCGCCGTCCGACGGGATCATGTCGCCGGCTTCGACCAGTACGACATTGCCAACTTTGAGCTCGGTCGACGGCAAAAGACGATAGTTCTGCAAGTCGCCCGAACCGGTCAGAAGCTTGGCCTGGGTTTCGGTGCGCTGCCGGCGCAACGTGTCGGCCTGCGCCTTGCCGCGGCCCTCGGCCACGGCTTCGGCGAAGTTTGCGAACAGCACGGTGAACCACAGCCAGAGAATGATCTGGAACTCGAACAAGATATGTTCGCCGCCAGTGAAGAGATCGCGGATCAGGATCACGGTAGTCAGCGCCGTGACGATCTCGAGCACGAACATGACGGGATTCTTCATCAGCGTGCGCGGATTGAGCTTGACGAAGGCGGAGCCGATCGCCGGCACGACGATTTTCGGATCGAACAGCGCCGAGACTGGCATGCTCTTGCGCAGGGTCGAGGTTTCCATCGAAATGACTCCAGGCCTAATTGGATGAGAACAGTGTGCCGGCGTTGATCGCCAGTTGCTCGACGATCGGTCCGAGCGCCAGCGCCGGGAAGAACGTGAGGCCGCCGACAATGACGATGACGCCGACGACCAGGCCGACGAACAAGCCGCCCGTGGTCGGGAACGTGCCCGCCGATGCCGGCACTAATTTTTTGGCGGCGAGCGAGCCGGCAATCGCCATGGTCGGGATGATCATCCAGAACCGGCCGACGCCCATCGCGATCGCGCCGCTGAGATTGTAGAACAGCGTATTGCCGTTGAGCCCGGCGAATGCGGAACCGTTGTTGCCGTCCTGCGAGACGTAGGCGTAGAGGACCTCGGTGAAGCCGTGCGGCCCGGGATTGTTCATCGAGGCGACGGCGGACGGCACCAGCATGGCGACGGCGGTCCAGCCGAGATACATCAGCGGCAGGACCAGGATAGCGAGCATCGCCATCTTGACTTCCTTCGCCTCGATCTTCTTGCCGACATATTCGGGCGTGCGTCCGACCATCAGGCCGGCGACGAAGATCGAGATGATGACGAACAGCAGTATGCCGTACATGCCGGAGCCGACGCCGCCGACGATGATCTCGCCGAGCTGGATGTTGATGAGCGGAATCATGCCGCCGAGCGCGGTGAAGGAATCGTGCATGGCGTTGACGGCGCCGCACGACGCGTCGGTGGTGATCACGGCGAACAGCGAGGAGGCGGCGATGCCGAAGCGGACTTCCTTGCCCTCCATGTTGCCGCCGGTGAGGCCGAGCGCGTTGAGCGCGTCGTTGCCGTGCGCTTCGGCCGCGTAACAAGCAATGACGCCGGCAATGAAGAGGACGCCCATGACGGCGAGGACGGCCCAGCCTTGGCGCTGGTTGCCAACCATGCGGCCGAACACATTGGTGAGCGCCGCGCCGAGCGTGAAGATCGAGATGATCTGCACATAATTCGATAAGGCGGTCGGATTCTCGAACGGATGGGCGGCGTTGGCGTTGAAGAAGCCGCCGCCATTGGTGCCCAGCATCTTGATTGCGATCTGCGAGGCGACCGGGCCGACTGCGATGGTTTGCTTGGCGCCCTCGAGCGTTGTCACGTTCACATAGTCGCCGAGCGTTTGCGGAATGCCCTGCCAGATCAGGAACAGCGCGTAGGGCACGCAGATTGGGATCAGGATGTAGAGCGTGCAGCGCGTGATATCGACCCAGAAATTGCCGACGGTGCGTACTGAGTGCCGCGCGAATCCGCGGATGAGCGCAATAGCAAGCACAATGCCAGTCGCGGCGGAGAGATAATTTTGATGGGTGAGGCCGAGCATCTGCACGAGATAGGACATCGTGCTTTCGCCGCCGTAATTCTGCCAGTTGGTATTGGTGATGAAACTGATCGCCGTGTTGAACGACAGATCTTCGGAGACCGCCGATTGTCCGGCCGGGTTGAACGGCAGGAAGCCTTGCACCCGCATCAACACATAAAGGATGAGAAAGCCGCCGAGGTGAAACAGCAGCATGCCGACGGTATAGGTCACCGCGTGCTGCTCGTGCCGCTCGTCGACGCCCGCGATCTTGTAAATCGCGATCTCGATCGGCCGCAGGATCAGCGACAGGAAGGTGCGTTCGCCGTTGAACACGCGCGTCATGTATGCGCCGAGCGGCGGCGTAATCGCGATAATGATCGCGCAATAGAGCAGAATCTGGACCCAGCCGATGACGGTCATGGTCGTTATCCCTTCAGAACAGCTCGGGCTTGAGCAGCGCGTAGATCAGGTAGACGAGCAGCCCCGCGGTCACGAGGCCGGCAAGCGAATAATCGAAAATCATGGCCGCTCCCCTCAGAGCTGATCGCAGGCGTAGACGTAGGCGATCGACAACGCGAAGAAGACGAAACCGATTGCCAACATTACGGCGTCCATCATGGCAGTTCTCCGAACAATGACTGCGGCACTACGTCAGCAGGCAGCAAAAGGCGGCATGCAATGTTGATTTAAATCAAGACCGCGCAGGATTTTGCCCGTTGACAAGGCGATTACCTGGCACCGATGACATAGTAATTCGAGAGGGCAGAGCGGATGACTTTATAGGAATCCCATAAATGTCGGCGGCGCGAACGGCCAAAGCCAAAATTTCGCTGCTGGCAGAATGGATGCGTGACCGCAGCGAGAGCCTTGCGCTTAGCGCGCAGTCGCCTTGCTCGCTTCGATGACCCCTTCGAGCCGCGCGATGTTCTGCATCAGCCGCTCGGTGGTCAGACGCAGGAAATAATAGCCGAATTCCGGATTTTGAAAATAAAGCTCGAGCAGCTTCTCATAGGTGATAGCCAGCACGTCGCCGTTTTCGGTGCATTCGACTGTTTGCGTGCGCCGATTTTTCGGCGCGACGAAGCCTAGTTCGCCCAAAATGCGGCCGGGGGGAAGCTCGACGCCGATTTCGGTCACCAGGAATTTGCCGGTCACCGTCAAGAACATTTCCTTGGCCACATCGCCCTTGCGGAACAATACCTCGCCGCGGCGAAACTTGCGCGGGCTCATGAACGGCCGCAGCCAGTCCATCGACAAATCGCCTTGTGCCGACACGCGAGCCTTCTTGACCAGGTTGAGCATCTGGCGCAGCCGGATGACGTTGATCGGCAGCGACAGCAGATACAGCAAGAACGTTGGAACCGCTCCGGAGAGCGCGCCATAGGCGATGAAGAATACGTTGCTGATGATGGCGATAAAGCGCAGCGGCACGATCGTGCGCACCAAGAGCGTGGCGACGAAGAATATGGCGCCCATCAACGCCATCATGTTCGCGAGAGTGATATTATGCAGCAGGATATCGGTCAGACGGTTGAACACCGCATCGTAAGTGACGTTGCTGGGGTCGAGGCCCATCTGGAGCAGGAGCTTCTCGACCCTGAGATTCTGCGTCGCTATTTCAAGCGCGCGATTGAGTAGCGTGGTCGCGTCCAGGCTCGCGCTGTTCATGCTTCCCTCACCGAAATCCGCAGCTGGCAGTCATAAGGCAAAATTAGCACTCCGCTCCCGACGCGGGATAGGGATTGCGAGCCGAAATTCACTGCCGTCACAAAGGCCTCGGGCGGCCCGCTGATGCGACAAGTCGCGCCAATGGCGCCTGCGGCCGCCCTTATGACAACCGCACGGCTTCCTATGCCGGCTTTATATCGTTCTGCGCCGTGCCATCTGGCTTCTTTACGGGCTTCGACTGCATCTTATGACGCGAGAGACGAGGAAGTCGGCTCCCGTGGCTTGGCAAGATGGCATTCGGTTCCGACCATACGGTATTGCTCGAACGTTTGGCGGACGCGGTTCACCGCGCGCCACAGCCGACCGTTGGCCTTTTTTCGAAGATCATCGCCGGCGGCTGTACCCGCATCCCAGTCGTCGGCAAGTCGGCCGTCGGAATCGGTCGATTGGTCGAATTGGGCGCGTGGACCGATGCCGCATTGGCCTTGATCGATTTGGAGCTGCCCGGATGGAAGCTGCGGCGTCTGGCTTGCGAAAGTGGCGAGTGGTTCTGCTCGCTGTCCCGGCAAGCCAATTTGCCCGCCACGCTCGACGATGCGGCTGACGCGAATCACGAAAGCATGGCGCTTGCCATCTTGCTGGCATTTTTGGAGGCCCGCCGCAGGATCGCCATCGTCCCGCAACCTGTCGCATCGGTCCCCGCCGTCGGACCGGCACCGGCCGAACTGATCTGCTGCGACAATTTCGCATGAGCGCGAGCGCGGTGGGCATCCGTTTACGCTCTTATGCCGCGCTTATGAGAACGAGGTTCGCTCCATCTCGAATTCATATGCACCCAAGCGCAGATTCGGATCAGCCAAAAGCAACAACAAGGAGACATCCCGATGAGTGTCCGTTCTGCCGAAGTTATTCCAAAGGCGGTAAAACGCACGGCGAAGCGCCGGGGTTTCTGGCGCGGGCTCGTACAGCGTCTCGATGCGCTGATCGAATATTCGATCAGGCCTGCCGTCTCCGAACGCGAGCGGCGCCGCGTCAAACGCTGCCGTCAGCTGATGTCCAGAAAGCAGCGGAACGGCGGCAGTGCGATACTCGCTTGTGTGCCGAAGCAGCACGCGGTTCGCTCGCGCAAAGTACGATGACGATTAGGTTGCCCAAACTCATTGCATCTGCGCATGCGTCCGCGCCTCGAGCCATACCTTTGGCCGCGGCGAATTCGCAGCAAAATCCCGATCCGCGCCGGCAGACCGCATCGTCTTCCAACACCGTGATCAAATTCCCCAAGCGGCCGGATCTCACCGTTCTGAGCGAAACAATCCCGCTATTCTATATCGCTCCAAACAACCACGGTTTTTGGGTGGCGCGCGAGGCGGGAGCCGGTTGCGGCGGCGTATTTCTGTTGCGGCGCTCGGCGGTGCGGTTTGCCCGGCAAAAGAGCGCGCCGGCAGGCTGCGCGATGATGTTCCTCAACGAGCCGCTCGAACTCGACCTTGCCAACGAGGGCAGCTGTCTTGTCGCGCCGCTTGCCGCGGCAATGGACGTTGCGGCACGGCGGATGCCGAAGTTTGCGACTTTTGTCGGGTTGATAACTGCGGAATGGCGCAAGCTGGTCGCGGAGATTTCGCGCGCTGTTGCCGGCGAGCGCCGCAATCGCGAGGCGATCGAGAGAGAACTGTTCCACGGGCGGTACACGTTGTCGTCAAAGAACGACGACGATCTGCCGATTTTCGATTGAATTCATCCCGTTTCTGTCAGCGGCTGTCGTCGTGCTCGATCTGCGTATCGGCCCGGCCGGTGCCGACGTCGAGAACTTTTTCCACCGGCGGCGCGGCACGGTTCCACCAGCCGCCGCCGAGCGCTTGAAATAAAGCCGCCGTGTCGGTGAGCCGGGCGGCGCGCGCCTGCACCACTTGAATGACTGCTTGCAGATAGCTCTGCTGCGCAGTGAGCAACAGCAGCACATTGGCATTGCCGGTCTGCATCTGCTGGCGCGCGAGATCGAAGCTTGTCTTGGCGGCACGTTCGAAGTCCGCCGCCGCTCTCAATGCGTCGGCATCGTTCTGCAGCGCGCGCAACGAGTCGGCGACGTTCTGCACCGCGCCGATCACCGTGCCGCGGTAAGTCCAGGCCGCCGCTTGATAGGTATCTTTCGCGCTTTGCAGCTGATGAAACAGCGTGCCGGCGTCGAATACCGTCTGCGCGGCATTACCGCCGAGGTCCCAGAATAGATTCTGCGGTGCGAGCAGATGCGCGAGCGCCGTATTCATAAATCCGGCGTCGGCGCTGATCGTGAACGTCGGCAGCATATTGGCGGTGGCGACACCGATCTGCGCGCTCGCCGAGTGCAGTTGCTCCGCCGCCGCGCGCACGTCGGGACGCTGTTCGATCAGCTGCGACGGCACGCTCGCCGGCAGATCGACCGGCAGGTGCAAATCCGCAAGCCTGAACATTTCGCGCGGCTCCGCACCGGCATAGGCGCCGGCCAGCGCAGCAATGAGGTCGCGCTGCTGCGCCAGCGCCTTGCGCAGCGGCGGCAATGTCGCCTTGGCCTGCGCCAGCGCTGCCTCCTGTGCCGCCAGATCGCTGCGGTTGGCATAGCCCAGGTCCAATTGCCGCTGCAGCGTGTCGCGCATCTTGGTGTTGATCGCAATGATTTCGACAGTGGCGTCGATCTGGCCGCGCAGCGACGCTTCGGTGATGGCCGCAACTGCGAGGTTCGCCGTCAGCGCCAGATAGGCCGCCTCGACCTGAAAGCGTTGCACGTCGGCCAAGGCTTCGAGCGATTCGACCGTTCGCCGATTGAGGCCCCAGATGTCGAACGTGTACGACACCGTCAATTGCGCGGTATCGAGAGCGAAGATGCCGGCGCCGGAGGCGGGAACAGGAGCGAGCGCCGCCGAGGTGCGCTGGTAGGTCGGATTGAAATTGGCTTGAACCAGCGGGAAGAACTTGCCCTCCTGGGCGTAGACATTTTCCTTCGCCGAACGCAGTGTCGCCAGCGCCGATTGCAAATTCGGATTGTTTTGCAGCGAGCGCTCGATGAGTGCGTTGAGCACGGGCGATTTGAACAGCGCCCACCATTTCTCAGGAACGTCGCGGCCTTGCAGGAAAATCTGCCGCTGGCCCGAGGCAGCGTTGGCCGACGCGGTTTGCGATGCGAGCGGCTCGCGGGTGTAACGGGTGATCTCGGGCGCGGCGGGGTGGACGAAGTCCGGCCCGACCGCGCAATTGGTCAAAATCATCGGAGCCGCGAGAGCGGTGGCACCTGCAAAAAACCACCTGACCGCCACACTGGACATTGGAAATTGAGACTATTGCAACTGAGCTACGAGACAGAACGCGCAAGCGGCATTATTTCCGATTTCTCCGACAATGGCTGTGCTCGTCCAGCCACAGTGCACATTATTCATAGGCGAAGCAGCGCCATTCAGAGGCGAAGCGGCACCGCGATGCGGCTGGCATGCCGCGACGAGCCTTTGCCGGCGGAAGATCGCGAAACAGCCCGACCGTGATAGACTGTCATGAGTCGTACAGCATAGTGCGATTAATCCCAGTTCTGTGATTAATGACAGTAGACCGCGGTGGGGGCTGATGGCCATGTCGCCGCGATCCCAAAGACGCCGGATGCGGCCTATCGATGGCTCCCCGCACGACAAATAGTCGCCTGAGTGCGGCCATCGCGGCCGCGCTGTTCGTCGTCGTGGCCGTCGGCTATTGGGCTTGGCATCCTGGCGGCGGCGCGACCGGAAATGGCGGAACCGGCGCCAATGGCAGCGCGCCGAGTGCGGCGCCGCAAAATCCGGATAGCGTCGATCTATCGGATTCGCAGCTCACCGCGGTCAAAGTCGCGCCGGTCGAGGAGCGCGACTTTCCGGTCGAGAAGGAGGCGGTCGGCAGCATCGATTTCAATGAGGACATGGCGGTGCAGGTCTTCACGCCCTACCAGGGTCGGATCATCGCGCTGTTCGCGGAGGTCGGGGACGACGTGAAGAAGGGCCAGACGCTGTTCACCATCGACAGCCCCGATCTCTTGCAAGCGGAGTCCACCTTGATCGCGGCGGCGGGCGTGTTGGAGTTGACCACCCGAAATCTGGCGCGTCTGCAAGAACTCTACACAACGCGGGCGGTATCGCAGCATGATGTGGAACAGGTGGTCTCGGACCAGCAGACCGCCGCAGGTAACCTCGGCGCGGCGCGCGATGCGGTGCGCATTTTCGGCAAGACCGACGCCGACATCGACCGCATCGTCGCCGATCGCAGTGCCGATCCCACGCTTGTCGTGCCGAGCCCGATCTCCGGCCGGATCACGGCTCGTAGCGCGGCGCCGGGGCTGTTTGTGCAACCGGGCAATGCACCAGCTCCGTATACCGTGGCCGACATCGACACCATGTGGATGCTGGCGAATGTCGCCGAGGATGACAGCCCGGTTTTTCGGGTTGGACAACAGGTGCAGGTCAAGCTCGCCGCGTTTCCCGGTCGCGTTTTTGACGGCAAGATCACCACCATCGGCGCGACGGTCGAGCCCAATACCCGTCGTGTCCTGGTCCGGTCGGAGATCAGCGACCCGCAACACGAATTGCGCTCCGGCATGTTCGCGAATTTCGTCATCGGCATCGGCGCTCCGGTGCGGTCCCCCGCGGTGCCGGTCGACGGGGTGGTGCGGGAAGGCGACGGCACCATGACGATTTGGGTGACCGCCGACCGCCGGCGCTTCATCAGGCGCACGGTCAAGATCGGCGAAGAGCGCGACGGTTACCGGCAAATTCTGGATGGCGTGCAGGTTGGCGAATTGATCGCCACCGAAGGCGCGATCTTTCTCAGCAATATGCTGGCAACCGCGGGCGCTCCATGAACTCGGCACAGGCGAGATAGGGGTGAGCCGTGCTGAAGGGTATCCTTGCATTTGGGCTCACGCGACGCGCGATCGTACTTTTGGGGCTCCTGGTCTTCATCGGCGGCGGGCTGATCGCCTTTTCCAGGCTAAATATTGAAGCCTATCCTAACCCCGCACCGGTGATCCTGGAGATTACCGCACAGGCGGCCGGGCTCTCGGCCGAAGAGATGGAGCGGTACTATACGATCCCCATGGAAGTGGGTCTCTACGTCACTCCAGGGGTGGACAATATTCGTTCGACCTCATTTTACGGTTTGTCCTTCGTTCGAGTCACCTTCAAATACGGCGTCGACTATTTCTTCGGCTATACGCAGGCGGCGCTGAGCCTGGCGCAGAACGTCAGCCTGCCGGGCGGACAGGTACCGCAGATTCAGCAATCCAGCCTAGTCGGCGAGGTCTATCGCTACCAGGTGGTCGGTCCTGCGAATTTCGGACTTACCAACCTGCGCACCGTGCAGGACTGGATCGTCACGCGGCGGCTGTACACCGTGCCGGGCGTCGTGGCGGTGAACTCGTGGGGCGGCACGACCAAGCAATACGACGTGGATGTCGATCTGCATAAACTCGACGCCTACAACATCACGCTGCCGCAAATCATCACTGCCCTCGGCAATGCCAATATCAATGTCGGCGGCCGCGAGATCACTGTCGGCCAGCAGTCAGTAAACATCCGCGGCATCGGGCTGTTTGATAGCGGCGGCGATGCTGATTTAACCCAGGGCTGGAGGGTGAACGACATCGAGAACGTCGTGCTTGCCGAGGTGAATGGCGTTCCCGTCCAGGTGAAGGATGTTGCCAAGGTTTCGGTCGGCTATGTGCCGCGGCTCGGCATTGCCGGCAAGGATCACGACAGCGACGTTGCATTGGCAATTGTCGTCATGGGCCGAACCTATCATGCCAACGATGTGATCCCCCGCATCAAGGCCGAGATCGAGAAGATGAACAGCGACGGCACCCTGCCGCCGGGGGTCAAGCTCGTTCCCTACTACGACCGGACGACGCTGATATCGGTGACGACCCAGACAGTCCTGCACAACCTCATCTACGGATGCGGATTGGTATTTATCATCCAGTGGTTATTCCTGGGCAATTTGCGCAGCGCCATCATCGTCGGCGCCAATATCCCGTTTGCGCTGTTTTTCGCCGTCATCATCATGGTGCTGATGGGACAGGACGCCAACCTGCTCTCGGTCGGCGCCGTCGATTTCGGCATCATCGTCGATTCGGCCGTGATCTTGGTCGAGAACATTTTCAGGAATTTTCAGGCAAGCCCTACAGGCCGGCAGGGCCTGCTGCAGCAACTCGCGGAGGGGCGGTTCGGGAACGACCCGACAAGAATAGCCGGTTCGACGAGCGCTCCGCATTGGACCGATCGGCTGCGGCTAATCTTCGTCAGCGCGCTGCAGGTCGATAAGGCGATCTTTTTCTCTGCCTTGATTACGGTAGCGGCGTTCGTACCCTTGTTCACGATGCAAGGGGTCGAAGGCCAGATTTTCAACCCCATGGCGCGAACCTATGGGTTAGCTCTCGTTGGCGCCTTGCTGTCGACATTCACGATCACGCCGGTGATGACATCATATCTGCTCCCCGAGCACGTGGGGGAGGCGGAGACCATCGTCGTACAGGTGTTGCGCAGGATTTACGCACCGGTTCTGCACTGGTCGCTCACCCATCGCAAGACGATGCTCATTATTGGCGCCGTGTTTCTGACCGTGACCGGATTACTGACGCTGCGGCTCGGCAGTGAGTTCCTGCCTGCGCTTGAAGAAGGCAATCTGTGGATTCGCGCGTCGATGCCGCCGACAATCGGACTAGAGGCCGGCGAACCGGCAACGCGGAAGATGCGCGAAATCCTGCTCCGTCACCCCGAGGTCATAACCGTCGTTTCCCAGCACGGCCGGCCGGACAATGGCAGCGACGCGTCGCCGTTCTCGAACGTGGAATTGTTCGTGCCGCTCAAACCATATGAAGAATGGCGCGTCGGCTTGACGAAGGACATGCTCATTCAGCAGTTGCAGAAGCAGTTCAACGACGAGCTGCCGGGTATCGACTTCAACTTTTCTCAATACATCCAGGACAACATCGAAGAAGCGCTCTCAGGCGTCAAAGGCGCCAATTCAGTCAAGATCATCGGCCGCAATCAGGACACGCTGGAGCAATTGGCCAGCGAGGTCATGCACCAAATGGCTCAGGTCAGAGGCATTACCGATTTGAGCATTTTCCATATTCAGGGACAGCCGAACCTGAACATCAAGGTGAATCGCGAAAAGGCCGCCCGCTACGGCCTCAATACCGGCGACGTAAATACTGTTATACAGGCTGCGCTAGGCGGCGCACAGGCGACGACGCTGCTCGAGGCTGATCGTGAATTCAATGTCGTTGTTCGGCTGCCACCCGAATATCGCTCCAGTCTCGAAGCTGTCGGCAATATAAAAGTCGGAGTTTCGACTCTCAGCGGAATCAACGCGTATATCCCGCTGAAGGAACTGGCCGATATCACGCTCGATACCGGCGCCTCCTATATCTATCATGAGGAAGGGGAGCGCTATATCCCGGTCAAGTTCAGCGTTCGCGACCGCGATCTCGGCGGCGCAGTCGCTGAAGCACAGCAACGGATCGCTAAAAACGTGAAGCTGCCCACCGGCTACCGCATCGTTTGGGCCGGCGAGTTCGAAGACCTGGAGAACGCGAAAGCGCGCCTTGAGGTGATCGTCCCCCTCAGCCTTTTGCTGATTCTTGTGCTGCTCTACGGCTTGTTCAATTCGCTGCGCGACAGCCTAATGGCGCTCGCCGGCATCCCGTTCGCGGCCGGCGGCGGCATTCTGGCGCTCTATTTGACCGGCCTGAATTTCAGCGTTTCGGCGGCCGTCGGCTTCGTCTCGCTGTTCGGCGTGTCGGTGATGAACGGCATTCTGATCATGACCTACTACAATGAAGTCAAAGCAAGCGGCATGGACACCATCGAGGCGATGTTTCACGCCGCTTCGCAGCGGATGCGGCCGATGCTGATGACGGCGCTGTCGGCTTGCATCGGCTTGCTGCCGGCGGCGGTCTCGACCGGCATCGGCAGCCAGGTGCAGCGTCCGCTGGCGACCGTGGTGGTCGGCGGCATGTTCATCGGACCGATCATCCTGCTCGTGGTCGTGCCGGCGCTGCAGACGTTGTTCCTCTCCAGCTCGAAT
>CAVQWD010000022.1:0-3845 GCA_963717265.1 uncultured Alphaproteobacteria bacterium
TGCCGGCTTCGATCTATCCAGCGTTCAAAGAGGCAATCGAGGCCATGCGGGAGGGCAGCTTTGTCGCCGAGCCGGGCGGCACCGCGCGGTTGCGGCGGCGCATGATCGAGCGCGTGCTGACGCGTTGCGAGAATGACGAATATGGCGAACTCGCGCCGCTGGTCACGCTGCTGCATCGCTTCGCCACCGAAGCCGCGCGCGAGGAGGCACGGCTGTTTTGCGACGAACTGGCCGGCGATTTCGGAGACCGATTCTAGATCGCAAGCGGCATAGGCGCAGACAGAGCTGCCGCTGCGAGAGGCGGGAATCCGTAGCCGCTGCCGACGATCGGTAATAATCGAACCCGGCTCAGCGCTTACGCGCGGTTTTCGGCTCAGCCGCCTGGCGCTCCCGGTACCAGCGGCGGCGCAAAAATATTTGCCAAATAATCCGGCCGGAAGCTGTTTTCACGTTTGAGGAATTCGTCGGTCACCTCGCGCAGCCGCGTGGTGAGTGTGCTCGCCACGTCGGACAGGTCGGGCCGGCCATATTCGCGAGCAATGGCGCGCAAGGCGTCGACGTGCTGGTCGACCAGCGCTATCGGAATGCGTGCCATTTCCGGCGTGTGTTCCAGGAGCCGGCACAGACTTTCGGCGACGCCGGCCAGCGCGGCATAGCCGAAGGTCGGAGCCTCGCCCTTGATGTCGTGAGCGGCGCGGAACAACTCGGCGTGAGTTTCTCGGTGAAGCCGCGGCCGACAACATCCTGCCGCGCCGTTTCCAGCCGCTCGCATTCGGCATGCATCCAGCCGCCAAACTCGCTGGAAAGCTGCGTCAGCGCCGCTTCGGCGCGTGCGACAGGATCCTCGTCGCCGGGCGCTGCCGCGGTGACGGCCTTGCGCAGTTCGTGCGGCGGAGTGATGACTTCATGGTCGGCGTAAGTTGCGACCGAAGCGGTGCCGTCCTTGCGGTTGGCCATAATGGTGTCGTGCTCCTGCGGGGTCAGCTCAAAACCTTGGCTTTGTCGAGCAGCGGTTGTTGGCGGATCACGTCGGCCTTACCGTCTTTGCGCCGTTCCGGTCCGACGTAGTTCGGGTTGACGTTGCGGCGGCGGTCCGGGCCGAAATAGGTCCGGGTCTTGATGAAGGGGCGCGGATTGGCAACGACGTTGAGAATACGCTCATAGAGCGCCTTCGCCGAAATCGGCTTGGCGAGGAATTCGGTGACCCCGGCATCGCGCGCGGTGAGAATGCGCTTCTTCTCGGAATGGCCGGACAGCATGATGATCGGCACGTAAGGATTGGCATTGGCGCCCGGCTGCCGGATCATCTGGGTCAACTCCAAGCCGTCGAAGATCGGCATCACCCAGTCGGCGATCACGATGTCCGGCATGAAATGGGTGAAGGCTTCGAGGCCGGCGGCGCCATCCTCGGCTTCATACACTTCGCGGGTACCGAAGCCATGCAGCAAAGTGCGCAGGATGCGCCGCATGTGCGCGTTGTCATCGATCACGAGGAAGCGCAGGCGATTGAAATCAATGCGGAGCATCCCGCCAAGCTAGAAGCTTGCCGTTAAGGCACGGTTAAGCATCAGAAGTCGGAAGCCAGAAGTCGAAAGTCAGAAGTCGGAAGCCGGAAGCCAGAAATCGGAAGTCGGAAAGGCCAGTTCTGACTTCAGATTTCCGACTTCCGAATCGTCAATACCCGAACTGCTCGCGCAAGATGCGCTCGTCGAGGCTGTGGTCGGGATCGAACAACATATGCATGGCGATCGAGTGGTCCATGCAAATTTCGACGGCGCTGACCGAACGCACCTCATTGTGGTCGGCGACCGCGGCCACCGGGCGCTTTTCGGCGTCGAGCACTTCGATGGTGACCTGAGCCCGATCGGGCAACAGCGCGCCGCGCCAGCGCCGCGGCCGGAACGGGCTGATCGGAGTGAGCGCCAGAAGCGGTGCGCCGATCGGGATGATCGGCCCCTGGACCGACAGATTGTAGGCAGTCGACCCCGCGGGCGTAGCGAGCAGGATGCCATCGGCGACGAGCTGCGGCAGCCGTTCCTTGCCGTCAACCAGAATGCGCAGCCGCGCCGCCTGATAGGTCTGACGAAACAGCGACACCTCGTTGATGGCGTGATGGCGGTGCGCCCTGCCGGCGGCGTCGCGCGCCCGCATCAACAGCGGATGGATGACGGTGACCTGCGCGGCGGCGAGCCGTTCGCGGAGTGCCCGTGCGGAGAACTCGTTCATCAAGAAGCCCACCGTGCCGCGGTGCATGCCGTAGATCGGCTTGCCGGAATTCATGAAGCGCTGCAGGGTCGCAAGCATGAGACCGTCGCCGCCCAGCGCGACGATGACGCTGGCGGTTTCCGGGCGCGCATCGCCGTAACGGCGCACCAGCTGGCGCCGCGCCTGCTGGGCCTCCGGCACGGTGCTGGCGACGAAGGCGATGCGCTTGTAGCTTGCTGCGGCGGTAGGCTTGGGCATGGCGGGTCGGGATCGTCGGATCGGCCTTGTCGGGTGGACGCGGTTGCGGGAGACCGGCATGGAACGAGCGGTTTTCGTCTATACGACCTATCCATCCATTGTCGAGGCGGAGCGCGCCGGCCAAACCCTGGTCGAGCGCCGGCTCTGCGCCTGCGTCAATATCCTGCCCGGCATGGTGTCCCTCTACTGGTGGCAAGGCAAGATCGAGCGCGGCCACGAGGTGGTCATGATCATCAAGACCCGGGCCGGTCTCGCCGAGGCGGTACGCGTCGCAGTCAAGCAGATGCATTCATATTCCACGCCGGCCATTCTGGTGCTGGCGGTCGAAAGCGTCGATCCGGATTACCATGCGTGGATCGTGGCGGAGACGAAGGCCACAGGCTGATCGTCGCCGAACGCCGCGCTGCGCCACAGCGCCGTGCGGCCGAAACTTCCGGCCAGAACGTTTCGGCGAACAAGATCGGCAGGCAGGACGTGCAGCGGAATTTTTCGTCATAACGCGCCGGTCCGGCGTTCGCGGTCGGATCGCTGAACGAATGCACCGTCCCGCCGAACATCAAGTGGTGACGACCAGCGCGTCCAGCGCCGTTGCACCATGGCCTTTGGCATGGACCATCAGCGGGTTGATATCGATCTCGATCAATGCGGGAACGCTCGTCATCAAGCGGCCGATCGCAAGCACGACTTGGACCACCGAGTCGATGTCGGCAGGCGGGGCACCGCGCACGCCGGCCAGAAGCTTGGCCGAGCGGAGCCTGCCCAACGCTTCGCGGACCAGCGCTTCGTCGGCACTGCAGGGTAGTTCTTGCACATCGCCCAGCGCCTCGACCCAGATGCCGCCGAGACCGAGCAACAGCACCGTACCCCAACCGGAATCGCGTTTTGCGCCCACCATCAGTTCGACCCCCCGCGGCGACATCTTCTCGACCAGAATGCCGTCGAGCCCCAATTCGGGCGCGGCCCGCCTGAGGTTCGACATCATCGTGTCCCAGGCCGCGCGAAGGGCGGGCTCGTTGGTCAGGTTCAGCGCCACGCCGCCGGCTTCGGTCTTATGTGACAATGCCGCGGCCTGCGCCTTCAGCACCGTGGGATAGCCGATCTGTTTGGCGATCGCGGCCGCCTCATCCGGCGTGCGTGCGAGGTCGCCATCGGGCACGCGAATGCCGGCTGCGGCGAGCACTTTCTTGCCGAGCCATTCCGGTTGTGCGCCGGTGCCGAGCTTTGGCAATGCGGCGACCGGCGAGGCCGCGGACCTAACTCGCCGACGCGCGAGCAAGCGCCCGTATCTGATATAGTGCGCAATCGCGCGCAGCACGCGGTCGGACGAGCGCGAATAGACCGCCGAGCTTTCCTTCACCGCTTCATCCACGTCGGCGCCGAGT
>CAVQWD010000023.1:0-10145 GCA_963717265.1 uncultured Alphaproteobacteria bacterium
CATCGTCGCCGCGAACGGCATCAAAGCCGACGAGCTTAAACCCGCGGCCGGCTCGGCCTGGGTGCTGCGCGGCGACCGCGGCATCACTTATTCCAATAGCGTCCCCGCCGGCTCGCGCGTGGTTGCCGGTCACTGGTGGGGCGCCGGCTATGCGGGTGAGCCGCTGGTGTCGCTGGAGAGCAAGACGGCGCACGATCTCGACCTCAAGGTCGGCGACACCATCACCGTCAATGTTCTCGGCCGCAATATCACCGCCCGCATCGCCAACCTTCGCGCCGTCGATTGGGAGAATCTCGGCATCAATTTCGTGCTGGTATTCTCGCCGGGCGCGTTCGCGGGCGCGCCGCACAGCGATATTGCGACGCTGGCCTTCGCCGGCGGCGGCGCGACGGCAATGGAAACGGCATTCATCAAGGCGCTTGCAACGGCCTTTCCGAGCGTCACTGCCATACGCGTCAAGGAAGAGTTAGACACGATCGACGCCATCGTGAGCAAGCTCCTTCTGGCGCTGCGCGGCGCCAGCGCAGCGACGCTGCTCGCCGCGGCTCTGGTGCTTGGCGGCGCGCTCGCCGCTGGCCAGCGGTTTCGGATTTACGACGCGGTAATGCTCAAGACCTTGGGAGCGACACGGGCGCGACTATTGGTCGCTTATGCACTCGAATATCTGCTCATCGGGTTGGCAAGTGTCGTATTGGGCATCGTCATGGGCTCGGTCGGCGCCGACTTCGTCGTCGTCCGCGTCATGGAGTTTCCGTTCGTCTGGGTCGCCGGAGAGGCGGTCGCCGCCGCCATGATTGCGCTTTTGGTCACCCTCGTCCTCGGCTTGGCCGGCACATTCGCCGCGCTGGGCCGCAAGCCGGCGGAGGTTTTAAGGAACCTTTAGCCAAGAAGGCAGCGACGACGGCCGCGCCATGCCAACATGAACGGTTGGTAACGTTTGCAAATTTGGCCTCTTCGCATCTGGCGCAGGCAATTCTTTCGCACTAGATTCACGCGAGGGCGTATCCGGCGCTGAAGCCGCCGAACGCTAGAACCCGGCCAGGCCGGGGCAAACCAGGGGTATTCTCATGTCCGACTTCGATCGGAATGTCGCAGCACGGCCCGGCTATCGCACGGACCAGGTCGCGATCGATGCGGGTCTGCGCGCCTATATGATCCGCGTCTACAATTACATGGCCGCCGGCGTGGCGCTGACCGGCGTCGTATCGTGGCTGGCCTACCAGGCTGCCGGAGGCGACGCCATTCAAGTTGCCGGCGGGCAGATCACCGGGCTGACGCCGTTCGGGCAGGCCATCTATGGCGGCCCGCTGACCATCGTGCTGTTCCTCGGCACGCTCGGCATGGTCTTCTTCATGAGTTTCCGGATCAACCGGTTGCAGCCGAGCACGGCGCTCATGCTGTTCATGGTCTATGCCGGCTTGCTTGGGCTGATGCTGTCGTCGGTATTCCTCGAATATACCGGCGCGTCGATCACCCGCACCTTCTTCATCTCGGCAGCCTCGTTCGGCGCCTTGAGCCTGTACGGCTACACCACGCAGCGCGATCTTTCGCCCATCGGCTCATTCCTGATCATGGGCCTGTTCGGGCTCATCCTGGCGATGGTCGCCAACATTTTCCTGGGCAGCGCCGGACTGAGCTTCGTGATTTCCATCATCGGCGTGCTGATCTTCGCCGGCCTCACGGCCTGGGACACGCAGCGCATCAAGGAAATGTACAGCGCAATGGATGACGGCACCGTCGCTGGCCGCAAGGCGGTGATGGGCGCGCTGTCGCTCTATCTCGATTTCATCAACCTGTTCGTGTTCATGCTGCGCTTCATGGGCAACCGCCGCTAACGTTTCGCAGGCGAACGCGACCGAAACGCCCTGGGGCAACCCGGGGCGTTTTGTTTCAATGACCCGTCGTGACCGCGCAAATGGGTCGGTCCCTGAACTGGAAGGCGCGGATCAGCCGGCCACCAGCCGAAGCGAACGGTCCAGCGCGCCAAGCACGCGGTCGAGCTCCCGGCCGCGGCGCAGAATGTGTCCGGTCGCCGAAATCACGCTGTAGGCGCCCTGGCGACGGCCAAGTCTCGCATCTTTCTCGATACGGTAGATTGGGAATTCGCTGGAGCGGCGGAAGACCGAAAACACCGCGCGGTCGTTGTGGAAATCGATTGCATAATCGCGCCACTCCCCGGCGGCGACCTTGCGGCCGTAGAGGCTGAGGATGCGGTCAAGCTCGCGCCGGCTGAAAGTGACTTCGCTCGCGGGGGCTGGCGGGTGCCATTCGCCGCCGCGCCTGGGGACCCCATCGCGCTCCACGCGGTGGGGACCCCGAAACGCGCTGGGTTCGACTTCGCCGATGTCCATACGGCGCCTCCTTTATCTTGGGATATTTCAGGCCTGTCGTGGAGTCGTCATGATCGCGCCGAACGCCAGCGCCGGCAAGGGCTTCATGCGCAACAAGGGCTTCATTCGCGGCAAATGCGTTGCCCGGCTCGGACAAAGCTGCGGCAGGTTTTACGCCGTGCGCCCGGCATCACGGCTTCGTTAATCAAATCATAATGCGGCCCCAATTCGGCCCAGCACCCGCCAAGCTGCCCTGCGAAATGAATCAGCGTTGCCTCAGGGCCCGGTCTCGTTCGCATTCCGGATTCCTCAGCCCCCCAGCCCCCCGGGGTGTGGACGGACCGGGCCAGAGTTCTGCGTACGGTTCAATCCCCCATCCTTCGGGCCGGCCCTGCGCCGGCCTTTTTTTCAGGCGGCAACGGCCAACCAGTGCGGATGGTCACCGCGCATCACTGACTGTTCGTGAGCTTGCGTCCGTCGTCGGTCTTGAGCACGCCGAGAGGCGTGAATGCGGCGCCGAGGATGATGCCGGGCTTGTCGCGAGTACCCTCCTGCACCATAACGGCCGCAGCGTCGACGGAACCAGTCTCAAGCTCGGAAATCGGGACGCGCCAGATAGCGTCCGTTCCGGTCCAGTCGCCGAGCTTGCGCCAGCCGCGCACGACGTTGTGGTAGGTCACAGTGCGTCCACCATTTTCGCCGCGGCCAATGGCGACGACGATGGCGCGAGCAACGGGGCACAGCCAGACTTCGGCGGCTGTCGGCGCGCCGGGAGCAGATTTCACCGTCACCGTCAGATCGTCGGCCCCGACCGAGAGCAGCACCGGCAGCGACATGATTGCAGGATTGCGATCGGTCTCGGCAATGACGCGCTCGATCGCGGCGCGGTCGCTGCCGAGCACATGCGTGCTGCCGTTGACGACCATCTGCGGCGTATAAACATCGCGATCGCCGCGCACGCGCGCATAACCGCGTTGCCGGGCCGCATGGCCCGGCAATGCCAGCGTATCCTTCCAGCCTAGATAGTCCCAAATGTCTATCGGCAGGCTGATGGCAACGAGCGAGGGATCCTTGGCCAACTCGCCCACGAGCTTGTCGGCCGGCGGGCACGATGAGCAGCCTTGGCTGGTGAAAAGCTCTAGCACAGCCCGCGGCGCGGCACTCACGGCGGCGACGCTGGCACTGAAGATTCCTGCAACCAAAGCAGCCAAAGCGAGGCGGCGAAGCAGCATTCCAAACTCCACCCCGCTGGCCTTGGGAGGCAGCCTTGACGATTTCGTGACAGCAGGATTGTTAGCCGCCGCGACGCTCACTTGCCACTCAATTCGAGGTGAGGCGCATCGGCCAAGCCGCCGCGCTAGGCCAGCCGGCGCCGGCCGGGCTTTCAGGCCGCCAGCCGGCGCAGCACGTACTGCAAGATGCCGCCGTTGCGGTAGTAATCCAGCTCGTCGACAGTATCGATGCGGCAGATCACTGGAACGCGCTTGAGCCCGCCATCGGGGGCGACGATTTCGGCGTAGAGCCTCTGGTGCGGTTTGAGGTCGCCATGCAGGCCGCGGATGGTGACCTGCTCGTCGCCTTTCAGTCCGAGCGTCTGCCACGACGTGCCTTCTTCGAACACCAGCGGCACCACGCCCATGCCGACCAGGTTGGAGCGGTGGATGCGTTCGAACGATTGCGCGATCACCGCGCGCACGCCGAGCAGGATCGTACCTTTCGCCGCCCAATCGCGCGACGAGCCGGTGCCGTATTCCTTGCCGGCGAAGATGACCAGCGCCACGTCCTCATTTTTGTAGCGCATCGCCGCGTCATACATCGTCATGCGCTGTCCGGACGGATAGTGGATGGTGAAGCCGCCCTCAACGCCGGGCACCATCTGGTTCTTGATGCGGATATTGGCGAAGGTGCCGCGCATCATCACCTGATGGTTGCCGCGCCGCGTGCCGTACTGATTGAAATCCTTCGGCCGGACCTGATGATCGCGCAGATATTCGCCGGCGGGGCTGTCCTGCTTGATCGAGCCGGCCGGCGAGATGTGATCGGTGGTGATCGAGTCGAGAAACAGGCCGAGAATGCGCGCGTCGACGATGTCTTCGATCGGCTGGCTGCGCTTCGGCATGTCCTCGAAGTAGGGCGGGTCCTGAACGTAGGTGGAACGGTCGTCCCACTTGTAAGTCAGGCCGCCTTTGACCGCGATCTTGCGCCAATTGGCGTCGCCCTTGAACACGTCGGAATATTTGCGCGTGAACATCTGCTTGTTGATGCTCTTCTTGATGACGGCCGCGACCTCGCGGTTCGACGGCCAGAGGTCGCGCAGATACACCTTGCGGCCGTTCTGATCGGTGCCGAGCGGCTGCCTGGCGACGTCGATCTGCATCGAACCCGCGATTGCGTAGGCAACGACCAGCGGCGGCGATGCCAGATAGTTGGCGCGCACATCGGCATTGACGCGGCCTTCGAAGTTGCGATTGCCAGACAACACCGCGGCCGCAATCAGATCCGTCTTGTTGATGGCCTCCGAAATCTCCTCTGCGAGCGGGCCGGAATTTCCGATGCAGGTGGTACAGCCGAAGCCGACCAGATTGAAGCCGAGCGCATCGAGCGATTTCTGCAGTCCGGACTTCTGATAATACTCCTCCACGACTTGCGAGCCGGGTGCCAGCGAGGTCTTGACCCACGGCTTGACCGAAAGCCCCTTCGCCACCGCCTTCTTGGCCAACAGCCCGGCAGCGATCATCACGTTCGGATTCGATGTATTGGTGCAGGACGTGATCGCGGCGATCACCACGTCGCCGTGCCCGAGCGTGAAGTCGCGGCCCTCGACCGGGACGCGCTTTTGCATCTCGCCCGCCTTGTTGAATTCCTTGTCCATCGCCTGGGCGAAGCCGATCTTGCCGTCTTTGAGCGCGAGGCGGTCCTGCGGCCGCTTCGGGCCGGCGAGCGACGGCTCGATCGAGGATAATTCGAGCTTGAGCACGTCGGTGAAGACCGGATCCGGCGTATTCTTGGTGCGATACATGCCCTGCGCCTTGGCATAGGCGATGACGAGTGCGATCAAGTCGGCCGGAACGTCCGGTGTCGCGCAGGTAGCGGATGGTGTCGTCGTCGATCGGGAAGAAGCCGCAGGTCGCGCCGTATTCCGGGGACATGTTGCCGAGCGTGGCGCGGTCGGCAATGGTCAGGCCGGCAAGGCCGGGGCCGAAATATTCGACGAACTTGCCGACGACGCCGCGCTTGCGCAGCATTTGCGTCACTGTCAGCACCAGATCGGTCGCGGTCACGCCTTCCTTGAGCTTGCCATTCAAGCGCACCCCGATCACTTCCGGCAGCAGCATCGAGTAGGGCTGGCCGAGCATCGCGGCCTCGGCCTCGATGCCGCCGACGCCCCAGCCAAGTACCGAGAGGCCATTGACCATGGTGGTATGGGAATCGGTGCCGACCAACGTATCCGGATAGGCGAGTTCAGTCGCAACCGTTTTCTCCTTGTCGGAGAATTCAATTTTGGACTTCGTGGTCCACACGGTGTGCGCCAGATATTCGAGATTGACTTGGTGACAGATGCCGGTGCCGGGCGGCACGACGCGGAAATTCTCGAACGAGTTCTGCGCCCATTTCAGGAAACGGTAGCGTTCCTGGTTCTGCTTGTATTCCTCTTCGACATTCTTCTTGAACGAGTCGCGGTGAGCGAAGAAATTCACCGCCACCGAATGATCGATCACCAGATCAACCGGCACCAGCGGGTTGATCTTCTTCGGATCGCCGCCAAGCTGTTCCATGGCGTCGCGCATCGCGGCCAGATCGACCACCGCCGGCACGCCGGTGAAATCCTGCATCAGGACGCGCGCCGGCCGAAACGCGATTTCGCGCTCGGACGTCCTGGTCTTGAGCCATTGCGCGACGGCCAGGATGTCGTCCTTGGCGACCGAGCGGCCGTCCTCGTTGCGCAGCAGGTTTTCCAGCAAGACCTTGAGCGAAAACGGCAGGCGTGAAATGCCCTTCAGCCCGGTCTTCTCCGCCGCCGGAAGGCTGTAATAGGCATAGGTCTTCGAGCCGACCTTGAGCGGCCGCAGGCACTTGAAGCTGTCGAGCGAATTCATGACTTTTTTCCCATCGTGCCCAGCGGAAGACCGGAGCAAATCGCAGGTCCATCATTGCCGGAACGGACGCAAACGGCCCCTCCCCTCCGTGCCCTGTGGGCCGGGAGCGGAACGGAGGGGCGGACGCGGTAGCAGGCCGCGAAGCACGTGCGGCTTATAGGGTCTTTTCAAGGATTGTGCCAGATCGGCAACGAATAGCCGCTATAGCGGTCGATGCGGTTTTTGAGCCCGAACACGGCCGGTTGGAGCTTGAATGTCACTGATGCGGCTCAGCGCTATTGATCTCGCCTGCCGCCGCGGCGGCCGCGAGGTATTCGCCGGCGTGAGTTTTTCCATCGCGGCCGGCGAGGTTTTGGCGATCACCGGCCGCAACGGGGCGGGAAAATCCTCCCTGTTGCGCATCGTGGTCGGGCTAATCCGCATCGCCCAAGGCCGCCTGGCGCTCGCGGGCGGCGATCCGGAACTGACGATCGCCGAGCAGGCGCATTATGTCGGCCATCAGGATGCGCTGAAGCCGGCGCTGTCGGTCGCCGAAAACCTGCGCTTCTGGACCGGATTTCTCGGCGCGAAGAGCACGGAAATCGAGGCTCCGCTTGCCTCGGTCGGCCTCGACGCGGTGGCCGATCTGCCGGCCGCCTATTTGTCGGCCGGACAGCGCCGGCGGCTGTCGATTGCACGGCTTCTGGCGGTCGAGCGGCCGCTGTGGCTGCTCGATGAACCGATGAGCACGCTCGATATCGCGGCGCAGGAGCGGTTCAACGGCTTCATGCGGGCGCATCTTTCCGAAGGCGGCCTTATCCTGGCGGCAACGCATGGGCCGCTCGGCGTTGCGGCGGCTCAAGTGCTGCCGCTGGGCGGCGAGCAGTCATGAAGCCGCTTGCCGCCCTTCTGATCCGCGACATGCGCATCGCCATACGTGTCGGCGGCGGCGCGCTGATGGGCGTCTTGTTCTTCCTGGTCGTGGTCACCTTGGTGCCATTCGCGGTCGGGCCCGATCTGGCGCTGCTCAAACGCATTGGTCCGGCCATCCTTTGGCTCGCCGCGCTGCTTGCGAGCCTGCTGGCGCTCGATCGCTTGTTCGCGGCCGACTACGAGGACGGCTCGCTCGACCTTTTGCTCATGAGCCGCGCCCCGCTTGAACTCGTTGTCGCGGTAAAAGGGCTCGCGCACTGGCTGACGACCGGCCTGCCGCTGGTCATGGCCGCGCCGCTCATTGGGCTCTTGCTCAATCTCGATGCGCCGGCCGAGGCCGGTTTGGTGCTGACGCTCTTGGCCGGCACGCCGGCGCTGACCTTCATCGGTCTGATCGGCGCCGCCATCGCGGTGGCGCTGCGGCGCGGCGGCCTGTTGCTCGCCATTCTGGTCCTGCCGCTTACGGTGCCGGTGCTGATTTTCGGCGTTGCAGCCGCGAATGCGGCGGTGGCCGGACCGACGCCATTCGGCGCTCCGTTCACGATCCTGTGCGCACTCACGCTGGCCAGCATCGTGATCGGACCATTCGCCGCGGCGGCAGCCTTGCGGCAGGAAATGGAATAGCATCCTGCAATGCGCATTTGAAATTGATCCCGCCCGGCATCATTGTATTGCCATAGCGGGGTGGACTAGGTGGCAGTCGATGGCGCTTTCCGAACTTGCCAATCCGTCGCGTTTCCTCAGCTTCGCCAATCGGGTCCTGCCATGGCTCGCCGGGGCGACTTTGCTTGCTTTTTCGTTCGGCCTCAACCAAGCGATGGGCGCCCCGGACGATTATCAACAGGGCGCCACCGTCAAGATCATGTTCCTGCACGTGCCGTCGGCCTGGCTCAGCATGTTCGGCTGGGGCCTGATGTCGGTCGCCGCGCTCGGCACGCTGGTCTGGCGCCATCCGCTCGCCGATGTCGCCGCCAAGACCGCGGCCCCGATCGGCGCCGCCTTCGCGCTGCTCTGCCTCGTCACCGGCTCGCTGTGGGGACGTCCCGAATGGGGCACCTATTGGGTGTGGGACGCCCGGCTTTCCTCGGAACTGGTGCTGTTCCTGCTCTATCTCGGCGTCATCGCGTTGTGGCGCACGGTCGAAGACCCGTCGCGCGCCGCCCGCGCCGCCGCTATCCTGACGCTGGTCGGCGCTGTCGATCTGCCGATCATCAAATTCTCGGTCGATTGGTGGAACACGCTGCACCAGGGCGCCTCCGTGTTCCGCATCGGCGGCTCGAGCATCTATCCGACCATCCTCATTCCGCTGCTGGTCATGGCGCTGGCATTTACACTGTTGTTCGTGACGTTGCATATTGCCGCAATGCGTAACGAAATTCTGCGCCGCCGGGTCCGTACCTTGCGGCTGATGCAGGCGAGCGCTGCGAGCTGACGATGGAGCATATCAGCCAAGTGCCGTTCATCGTCGCCGCCTATGTCGCGGCCTTCGCGGTGGTCGGCTCCTTGATTGTTTGGGTGACGCTCGATTTCCGCGCGCAGCGGCGGGCGCTGGCAGAGCTTGAGGCAAAGGGCCTTAGCCGCCGGTCGGCATTCGAGCGCCGGGAACCGCGGCTGCAACAAGCCAAGGAAGAGGCGTGAGCAGCGTCGCAAACGATCCCAACGCCCATATCGGGCGCCGCCGCATCATCGTGCTGGTGCCGCTCGCGATCTTTTTCGGGCTGGTGGGGCTGTTCTGGTTCGGGCTGCGGGTGGGCGATCCGTCGCTGTTGCCGTCGGCGCTGATCGACAAGCCGGCGCCGCGCACCGATCTACCGCCGATCGCCGGCCTCATACGCGACGGCGCCCCCGTTCCCGGTGTGAATGTGGCGAGTTTCAAAGGTGTCGTGACAGTCGTGAACGTCTGGGCGTCGTGGTGCCTGCCCTGTCACGACGAAGCGCCGCTGCTCATGCAGCTCGCCAACGATCGCCGCGTGCGACTGGTCGGCATCAATTACAAGGACGACCCCGACAACGCACGGCGTTTTCTCGGCCGCTACGGCGATCCGTACGTTGCGGCGGGCGCCGACCGGAGCGGCCGCGCCGGCATCGAGTGGGGCGTCTATGGCGTGCCGGAGACTTACGTCGTCGGCCGCGACGGCCGCATCGCCTACAAGCTGGTCGGCCCGATCACCCCCGACAATCTGCAATCGCTGCTCATGCCGCAGATCGACAAGGCGCTGGCGAACAAGTCGTAGCACTATTTCCCGGGCGCAGCGCAGCACAAAGTGGTGCGCTGCAGCCCGGGATCGTTGCACACACAGAGTCTGCGACGATCCCGGATCTGCGATGCACCGCTTCGCGCTGCATCGCATCCGGGAAACGCATTGCTACTCCTCCGCGGTCACCGTCTCGGCCGCATATTTCTTCAATAGCGGCGTCTGCAGCACGGCGAACACGAAGGTCAGCGGTGTAACTCCGAATACCTTGAAATCCACCCAGACATTGGTCGAGGTGTTGCGCCAGACGATTTCGTTGACGACCGCAAGTGCGAAAAAGAACATCGCCCAGCGCCAGGTCAGCTTGCGCCAACCCTCGTCGGTGAGGTGGAACAGCGAATCGAACACGATGCCGAGCAGCGGCTTGTTGAAATAAAGCCCGCCGGCCAGCACGGCGCCGAACAAAGCGTAGATGATGGTCGGTTTGACCTTGATGAAGGTCGCGTCATGCAGGAAGAGCGTCAGCCCGCCGAACACCAGCACGATGATGGCCGTCACTACCGGCATGATCGGCAGCCGGCGCGTCATCGCGTAGGAAGCCGGCGAATGGT
>CAVQWD010000024.1:0-4070 GCA_963717265.1 uncultured Alphaproteobacteria bacterium
CTTCGTTATGGTCCCGATACTCGATGCTCGGCATCATGCTCGGAGGGTCCGAAGCAATGCCGGCCTTGAGCGCAACCGAAAGATCGACGATCCGCATGCGTAGCCTCCCAGGCATTTGACCGTTTAAGAGCGGGGTTTTATTCGTTGCGACGCGCTCGCGTGCACAAGCGTACGGCACTTTGCGCCTGATGCTCAACCATTCCAAGCCGGGGAAGCTCCTCGATGCGCTCAAGCTGCCGGGCAGGGTGGATCGGAACCACCCGCCCGCCCTTGCGGACGATGCGAGTTCTCGCTAAATAGGCGGAATCGAGTTTTCGGCCGAATGACTAGGCCTTGCAGCGACGACAACGCGCCTGACTGACGATCTTTCACCAAAATCTCGAGCGAACCGGGCCGTGCCTCTTGCGCGGCTCATATCTTGTTTCCTAAGGAGGAGTGTCCCGTGAGCAACGGAACAGTGAAATGGTTCAACGTGCAGAAGGGTTACGGATTCATCCAGCCCGACGGTGGCGGCAAGGATGTCTTCGTCCATATCAGCGCCGTTGAACGCGCCGGGCTGCGCGAGCTGAGAGAAGGCCAGAAGGTCGCGTTCGAGGTCGTGGTGGACCGCAAGACCGGCAAATCGGCCGCCGAGAATCTGAAGACTGTTTGACGAAGACGGCGAGACCGCCGCGGCGGTCTCGCCTCCCTTTCGATTTCGCCGCGAAGCGGTCGGACCGGCTATTTGTAATAGCCGACGCCGCAACCCTGGTTGCCGACGCGCGTCACAAAGGATTGCTTGGGAACGGGGTCGGTCGTTCCCGGCTTCGGGAAGCTATAGTCCACCGTGACGACGCTTCCTGCCGCCGAGCTCTTGATCGCGTCGAAGATTCTTTGTCCGAGCGGATCGTCCTTGACCTTCAAGGCGCGGACATCGGTGCCCATCAGGGCCGGATTTGGGTGCGCCGTGAATTTGCCGTCGGTCATGTTGTAGCAGAAGACGTAAAGGTCGCGGTCGTGGAACTGCTTGTTGCTCTTGTCGTTGAATGCGGCGAGCGCCGCGGCCTCGTTGGCTTTGAGCGCGGCAACGGCGCTGTCGAGCATGGCTTTCGCTTCCGCTGCCGTTCCGGATTGGGCGCTAGCCAATCCGGCGCTCCATAACAGCGCCAATGCTGCGAATGCGGACACAAACAAGTTCCTGTTCATGGCGTTCTCCCTGGTGACGGAGCGCTTAAAAAAAGTGGCGGCGCTCATCCGCGCAGATCATAGGCGAATTCCCTGCCTCGGTCACTTGTCCGAAAGTCTAGGCTGCATTGCGCCGACATGCTCGACCAGGCCGGGGAGGGGGCCATCGTCGTGCTGTTTGCGGCCTTGGCCTGGCCCGTTCAGCGCCCGCCGGGCAAGCCGGGAATCGCCACGCCGAATGTCTGCACGATGAGGAAGATGTTGAGCACCAGCACTACGGCGGTGCCGACCAGGGCCGCGATGCGGGTGAGCCGGCCGTTGGCGAAGGCGCCCATGATGTCGCGTCGCCGGTGAAGATGAGGAGCGCGATCATCGGCAGCGGCAGCGCGATGCTGAGCACGACTTGGCTGATGACCAGCGCGTTCGTGGCGTTGGCGCCAAGTGCGACGACGACGAAGGCCGGCACCATGGTGACCAGCCGGCGCACCCAGATCGGGATGCGGAAGCCGACGAAGCCCTGCATGATCATCTGGCCGGCCATGGTTCCGACCGTCGAGCTCGACACCCCCGAGGCAATGAGCGAGACCAAAAACACGCCCGCCGCGCCGATGCCGAGCAGCGGCGTCAGCGTGTGATAGGCCGTCTCGATCTCCGCGACGTCGGGATGACCGGCGTGGAATGCGCCCGACGCCATCATCACCATCGCCATGTTGACGAGGCCGGCGACGGCGAGCGCGATGATGACTTCCTGGTTGGAGAAGCGCAGCACTTTGCGCCGCTCGTCGTCGTCGCGAACCGGCATGCGCGCCTGCGTCAGGCCGGAATGCAGATAGACCGCGTGCGGCATGACGGTCGCGCCGATGATGCCGACCGAAAGCAAGCAGCGCCTCGGCGTCGGCGATCTGCGGCGTGACGGTATGGATCGCCGCCGAAACCCAATCGACCGGGGCAATGAACATCTCGACGAGGTAGCAAAGGCCGATCAGGCTCACCATGCTGCCGATGATCAGCTCGATCGGCCGGAAGCCGAAGCCCTCGAACATCAGGATGCCGTAGGTCACGACCGCGGTGACGACCATGCCGGCGAAGAGCGGCATCTGGAACAGCAGCGACAGCCCGATGGCGCCGCCGAGAAACTCGGCAAGATCGGTCGCCATGGCGGCGATCTCGCTGACGACCCACATCGCCCAGACGACCGGGCGCGGAAACTGCTCGCGGCACATTTCCGCCAGGTTGCGGCCGGTGACGATGCCGAGCTTGGCCGAAAGCGCCTGGAACAGCATCGCGATCAGGTTGGCGAGCAGCACCACCCAGAGCAGCCCATAGCCGTATTTCGCGCCCGCCTGGATGTTGGTCGCGAAGTTCCCGGGGTCCATGTAGGCGATCGAGGCGATGACCGCCGGACCGGCGAAGGCCAAGTAGGCGCGCCATCCGCCGCGCTGTCCCGCCAGTACCTGCCGCGCCGTGGCGACGGTGCGTTCGGAGAGCGATCTCCGCCGCACGCTCGTTTCGGTCATGTCGAGGTGCATGAAGCACTGACTGGATAGTGTAGCATCAGTTACATTATAGGGAGCCAGGAAATTTGCGTCAATGGTTACATAATGTAGCATTTACTACATTTTGACACGATCGGAAAAGTGTGTTCCCGGCTACTGGCGGGACCGGCACGGAATCGGTTCGCAACCATGACATTGGCGGTGTCGGACACGGCAAAACGCAAGCAGGGCGGCAGCATGGGAAAGCTCCCGGCGGAAGGAACCCAGGCGCGCCGCTTCGGCAAGACGCGGTCGGCGCAGTCGACCGCGTTGCTGGAAGATTACGCCGAGCTGATCGCCGATCTGTTGGTCAGCGTGGGCGAGGCTCGGCCGACGGATATCGCCCGGCGTCTCGGCGTGTCCCACGCCACCGCCGTCAAAACCATCTCGCGTTTGAAACGGGCCGGGTTGGCGACCGCGCGCCCCTATCGCGGGGTGTTTTTGACCGAGAAGGGGCAGGCGCTCGCCGACCGCGTGCGCGTCCGCCACCGGATCGTGGTCGATCTTCTTTGCGCGCTGGGCGTTCCCACCGAGGCGGCCGAGGCGGACGCCGAGGGGATCGAGCACCACGTCTCCGAAATCACGTTGAAGGCGTTCGCGCAATTCCTCAAGCCGCGGGGTGATGCCGAGACCCGCCGCCGCCTCACGCGGCGTGATCGGTGAGCGCGTCGACGATGCCGTCGACGATTTCCTCGACCAGCGCCTTGTCGTCGCCTTCGCCCATGACGCGGATCACCGGCTCGGTGCCCGACGGCCGCACGACCACACACACAGTCACACACACACAGGCTGCTGCTGCTGTTCCCATCCTCGATCGCCGACCCGATCCCAGGAGCGCAGCTCCCCTACTTTGTTCCCGCGGCACTGGTCAGCTTCTTCCGCCCCTCGGGACTCAATCCCTCCTTGGCCGGGGGTGCGTTCACGCCGTGCATTCCCCTGGCGCTGGCCGACTTACAGGCCGCAGGTCTCAATGCCAAATGCAACCCCGCCTCGTCCGGACTCGCCAACTGTGTTGTCTTTAGTGACATGGACGCCAACTACTCCAACGGCAGTTCGGTCTATCACGGCCTGACGGCCAATCTCCGCAAGCGTTTCAGCAACCACTACGAACTCCTGGCCTCCTACACCTGGTCGCACGCGATCGACGATTCCACCGACCTGCAGGCCACGCTCACCCCGCAGGACAGCTTTTTCCCCGGCGCCGACCGCTCCTCGTCGCTCTTTGATCAGCGCCATCGTTTCGTCTTCAGTGGTGTTTACCAGACGGGCAAGCTCGGCGGCAGCGGCTTCGCCGGCAAGCTCTTCAGCAATTGGACGTTCGCTCCCCTGATCAGCAATACGATGAGTCAAGCGTAGACGAACATACACAGA
>CAVQWD010000025.1:0-12899 GCA_963717265.1 uncultured Alphaproteobacteria bacterium
CCTAATATGGCTTCCGTGTCATCGGCTCGTCATTCCGGGGCCGAGCGAAGCGAGGAGCCCGGAATCCATATCACCGCCTGTGGATATCGATTCCGGACTCGCCGCTTCGCGGCGATCCGGAATGACGAACGAGGCAATCGTCCGGAAACTGTATGAGGCAAGGAGACGAGTTATGGCCCTGATGATTACCGACGCCTGCACGGCTTGCGACGCCTGCGAGCCGGTATGTCCGAACAAGGCCATTACCGCGGGAAATCCGATGTACGTCATCGACCCGATGAAGTGCACGGAATGCGTCGGCGCCGAGGACGAGCCGCAATGCAAGCTGGTCTGCCCGGCCGTCTGCATCGTGCCGAATCCCGATTGGGAAGAAAGCAAGGACGACCTGCTGACGAAGTACCAACAGTTGCATGAGTGACGCTGGCGCGGCGGCTCAACGCGCCGGTCTAGTCGAATCGCCTGACCCCGCAATATTGCGATCGAAGCACAGATACGACGACGGGTGGAAGCCGCAGCGATCGAGGAAACCCAACAGTTCGCGGGCACTCCAGTCGACTTCGGTGAGAACCTTGTCGACCCGCAGCGTCGCGAGGTTGACCAGAAGCTGCGATAACAACGCCCGGCCGACGCCGCGATTGCCATAATCCGGATCGACTCCGATCGTGTCCATGACGGCGGCGGAATCGACCCGGCCGAACTCGCCGAGATCGACGCGCGCCATGATGAAGCCGACCGGCCGGCCGTCGAGCTCGGCCACCAGCGAGATGCGCACGTCGGATTCGCGCAGCGCCTCCTCGAGCTGGCGCTCGAAATAGGCCGAACGATCCCGTCCGGTGATGCGGCGATCGATGGCGATCAGCGCGCGCAAATCGCCCTCAACCATCGAACGTACCGGGATGAGGTCGCGCGCCAGCGGCCCGAAATCCGCGTCGGCAGGCCCGCCGTAATTAATTTCCGCCGCGTCGCCGACGCGCTCGGGAATGTCGATGCCGGTGCGTTTGTCCATGACCTCGCTCCCACTTTGTCCAGTTGCCGCTGTTGCGGTTCACACTTCTTCGCTCGGTTCCGCCAGCAGCTCGGAGTTGGAACGCTCCAGCACGACGCGGTGGGCGAGTTTAAATCCGGACGCGTCGAAAAAGCGCATCAGCCCGTGGTTGGTCCACTCGGCCTGCGATTGCAGCGTATCGACGCCGGCGCCGCGCATCGCCTCGACCAGTCCATCCATAAGCTCGCGGCCAACGCCCATTTCCTGGACCTCCATCCCGACGCCGATGGTATCGAGCATGGCGATGGTAGGTTCGCGGCCGAATTCGCCGCAGAACACGCGGGCGATGGCGAAACCGCGCAGCGAACCGCCGCGCATAACGCCGATCTGGATGAATTCGTGCGGATGCGCCGCGGCCGCGGCAAAGCGCTTCTCGAAGAAATGCCGCCTCGAGCGTCCGCTATGGGCCCGGTCGATGGCGATCACGCGTTCGAGATCGCCATCATTGAGCGTACGAACGCCGTTATGAAATGTCGTCCCGGCTTCGTTCATGGCGGACCTCATTCATTGCCGACGTATTTGTCATAAAGCTTGGCTTCCGTTTCCGCATCCATCGTATCTTCGAGCAACGGCAGCAAGGCCATATCCTCCTTGTGCGCGTGGGGTTGCAAGCGGTCGCAGAATTCCTGCCCGATTTTACGGAACTCGTCCCAACTCGCCTGGTCGAAGCCAACGGTCGCGGCGCGTGACAGCGCGACGAGGCGCAGTCCGAGCGGGCGTATCGCCTTATGTTCCTCGGTGAGGTGGGCGCCGATGGCGCTGGCGCCGGCCGTATCGAGAAAGGGAAAAAGCTCGCTCTCCTCGAACGCGAAATGCCGCTCGATGTCGGCCTCAATCGCCGGCGCGATCTCGTTAAGCAATTGCGCGACGGCGCGGTCGTTCGCGTCGGGTGGCTTGCCGCGAGGATAGCGCCCCAACAAGTGCGCGATGCGTTCCATCAGCGCCATTGCTGCGGCGTGCTCGTCGTGCAAGGTCTGGCAGATGCGGTTGGAAAACGTCATGTTTGGAGCCCTGTGGACGATCAATATTTCGAACGCTAGCTTCTTGGTTCGCACCGCTCGTTGATTTTTGTCAAATTGGCCCACTGGACCACCGGCGCGGCGCCTTACTGTATCATCGGCCAAAACAGCCGCCGCATCACGTCGGCCACGAACGTCGCGAAGGCGACCGAACCGACGAGGCCGACCGCGCTCGCCAGGATTTCGCCTCGATAATCAGTTGCCCAAGCTCATCCCGGGTGTAAAATTTGTCGACGGTATCGAAGCCGTCAGGCAACCGCCTCAAGTCGCTGCCTGACCCTGATCGTCACCCAGATTCGGCAATAGCTCAGGAGCGGAACGTGTGAGCGAGACCCGGGGCGTCGCGGTTGGATTCTATGGCGTGAAGAAGATCTTCACCAAGGGAAGGGATCTGCTGACGGTGCTCGACAAACTGACACTGCAGATGGAGGAGAACGAGCTGACGTGCATCGTCGGGCCTAGCGGTTGTGGCAAGAGCACGCTGCTCAACTTGGCCGCGGGCCTCTCGCCGGTCGACGCCGGCCGGGTGGAATTTCGCGGTCGTCCCGTGACGTCGGTCAACACGGATATCGGCTACATCACGCAGGACAGCAACCTGCTGCCTTGGTGCACGGTTCTGGAAAACATCCTGCTTCCGCTCGACATCCGCAACGTGGGCAAGACGTCGGCGGAACGCCGGTCTCTAGCCCTTGAATGGATCGCACAGGTCGGTCTCGACGGCTTCGAGCATCACTACCCCCACCAGCTTTCCGGTGGAATGCAAAAGCGCGTGTCCATCGCGCGAACGCTGGTCTACGATCCAGACGTGATCCTGATGGACGAGCCGTTCGGCCCACTCGACGCCATCACCAAGATGGTGCTGCAGAACCTTCTGCTGCGGCTGTGGCAGGAGCGGCAGAAGACGATCATCTATGTGACCCACGATCTCACGGAGGCGATCACTTTGGGAGACCGCGTGGTCATCATGACCAAGCGGCCGGGAACGGTGAAGGCTGTGCTGCCGGTAAGGATGGCAAGGCCGCGCGACGCCTTCAGCCTCAGCGAGACGCCGGAGTATGCGGCGATCCATCGTCAGTTCTGGGAGCTGATGCGGTCCGAAGTCATCGAGGCGGATGAAAGTCGTGGCTAAGCCGGCGGGGGAGGTTTTTCACGGGGAGGCAGTGCAGGAGCAGACTGTGCCCAGTGGGGCGGCGCGTCCGAGCCGCGGCGCGCCGGAGCGGACGGTCCTGATAGTCGGCCGCATTGTGCTGGTCGTTGCGATACTCGCGCTGTGGCAGTTTGCCGACGACCGCTGGGTGCCCGATTTCGTAATCAGCAGTCCGGTGAACGTCGCGGCCCGGCTCGCGCACGACCTGCAGCGTCCCACCATCTGGCAGGACATCGCGACGACTTCCGAAGAATGGGTCATGGGCTACGCGCTCGGCGCCGTGGTCGGCATTGCGCTCGGGCTGCTCCTCGGGTTCAACCGAATGGTGCGTGGCATCTTCGAGCCGGTACTCTCCGCCGTGAACGCCATCCCGAAGGTGGCGCTCGCGCCGCTGTTTCTCATCGCGATGGGCCTTGGTCCCGCGTCCAAGGTGGCAATCGCGGCGATGATGGTTGCACTCCTCATGTTTTACAACACGCTCGGCGGGATTCTCGTGGCGCCGAGGCCACTGATCGACGTGCTGCGCGTCATGGGGGCGCGTCGCGGCACGATTGTGCGCAAGGTATTGCTTCCGTTCCTCAGCACCTACATCGTCGCCGGCCTGAAGAGCAGCGTACCGCTGGCGATCGTTGGGGTTATCGTCGGCGAGTTCATCGGAGCGGACGCCGGGATCGGATTCTATATCCGCCAAGCCACCAGCCTGTTCGAACTCCGCGGGGCTGTTTTCCGGAGTGTTCATTCTGATCGTGCTGACGCTTCTGGGGAACGGACTCGTGCAGCTTCTCGAGCGCAGGCTGCTGCGGTGGCAACGCTAATGCTGCTGTCTGCGTAGGGGGTGCGGCGGCCGTACCGGGAAAGACATGCGGCTCGCCGTTCGCCAAGTTGACTAACTTAGGGACTACAGCGGGAGGAAGAAGAAATGAACGGTAAAGATGAGAACCAGGACGCAAGCGGTCGTCGTTTGCGCTGGATGGCGGGTGCCGGTGTGTCGTTTATGGCCTTGAGCCTCGCGCTGGCGGGCTTCAGTTCGGGGGCGAAGCCCGTATCGGCCCAGACGTTGCCGAGCGTGACGATCGGCAAGGCGATCGACACCATCCCGTTCACGGTCGTGGACGTGGCGCTCGCCGAGGGTTACTTCACGCAGAACGGGATCGACGTCAAGGAAGAGCTGGTCCAGGGCAGTTCGGCCGCCAACGCAGCCATGGTGGGCGGCAGCCTGCAGTTTTCCTGCGAGGCCGCCGCTCCGCTGATGCTTGCACGCTCGCACGGTGTCCCGATCATGGCTGTCGATGCGCTCGACGACGGCGTCACGTTGCAACTGATCGTCTCGACCAAATGGCTTGCCGAGCATCCGCTAGCGGCCGATGCCACCTTCGAGCAGAAGATGGCCGACCTGAACGGCTCCATCTTCGCCGAAGTCGGCACCACCGAACAAGCGTTTTTCGGGCTGTTGCGAGGCTGGGCCGGGCTTCCCAAGCTGGAGGGCTACCGGCTCGTCCAGATCGAGTCGCAGGCCGCCATCGCCATCGCCATTCAGAGGGGCATCGTCGATGTCACGCTCGAGTCGCCGCCGATTTCCATGGAGCTTATGGAGCAGGGGCACGCCAAGGTTTTCGTCGACCGTAAGGACGTCCCGCAGTTCAACAACGTCGCTTACGATATTCTGACGACCACCTCCGCCTACGCCCAAGAGCATCCGCAGATCACCAGGGGCGTCGCGACGGCGATCGCGCAGGCCTTGAATTTCATGCGCAACCACCCGGACCAGACGCTGGCGATCGAGCAGAAGCATTTCCCGAACCTCAGCAAGACCGTTTTGCAGCAGAAGTCTGCAGTTCATCCCGTTCGCCAAGGACGGCATGCAGTCCCAGAAGGGTTGGGACAGCGCCGTCGAGCTCGCGCAGCAGACCGGATTGATCCAGAATGTAAAGAGCGCTCCCGAGGGCGTGTACTGGACAAACAAGTATATCGACGGGTCCAAGCTCGGCCGGTAAGCCGCGCTCTATCCGCTAGCCAGGCTTTGCCCGGGATGTGCAGCTCGTTGTTGAAAATCGCCGAGCGGTCGCTGCGGTGTGAAACTCAGGCGACCTCGGCGATTTGAACAAGGCGATCTGCCGAATACGGCGCCTTACGGCGACACGTTACTACCGGGCTGCGGCAATCGCGGCTCATGACGCAACGCTCGAATGCGCAAACAGATCGGCGGCCAGCCGGCGCGCGAGCGCCGCCGCCGCCAGCCGGCGATAGTGAGCGGAGGCGATCGTGGTGCGCATCGGCTGGACCTGCTTTTGCACGAGCCTTTCGAGACGCTGCAATGCCGCTTCGCCGAGCGCGCGGCCGATCAAGGCGTCGGTGCCTTCGAGCAGGAACGGCCGCGAGTTGGTGCCGGTCAGTCCGACGTGCAGCGTCGCGACTTGCCCATTCTCGGCGGCGAGCGCGACCGCAACGCCGGCCAGCGGGAAATCGATGGCGCCGCGCAGCCGCGCCTTGGCATAGCGCGACGACGGCGGATTCGGCGGCAGGCGCACGGCGACGACGATTTCCTCGGCACCGAGCTTAAGATGCGCGCGGCCATCCTCGGCATAGAGCTCGGCGAGCGCGATCCTGCGCCGTCCGGCGTTGCCGGCGATTTCGACCTCGGCGCCGAAAATCATCAACGCCGGCGCCAAATCGCCGCTGAAGGTGGCGTGACAACGCTGGCCCTGCGGCGCCACGTGGCAGATATCGCCGCGATGCTTCAGGCAAAAGCCGTTCGACCGCCGCCACCATTCGCTCTGGTTGAAATAGATACAGCGGGTATCGAGGCAGAGATTGCCTCCCACAGTCGCCAGCGCACGCGTGCCCGGCCCGGCAATCGCCGCCGCCGCCTCCGCCACCGCGCGGTAGCGCTCGCGGATTGCCGGCGTGTCGGCCAGCGCGGCAAGGGTCATGCCCGCGCCGATGCGCGCCCCCTGCTCCGTCACTGCCAGCTGGCGTAGTTCGTCGATGGCGGACAGGTCGATCAGCAACTCCGGTTTGCCGAGCCCGTGACGCAGATTGACGACGAGATCGGTGCCGCCGGCGAGGAAGCGGCTCGATGCCGCCGCGCCGCGCAGAGCGACCGCCGCTTGAACGTCGCGTGGCTGAGCGAGCCGGAAATCCGGTGCCGGCAACGTCATGATGCGGCCTTCCGCAAAGCACCAAATCGTGCGCGCCGGCGGCGCTCGACAAGCGCCGTCATGACGCGATCCGGCGTCACCGGCATTTCGTCGAAATCGATGCCGATGGCGTTCGCGACCGCGTTGACGAGGGCCGGGGCAAAGCCGGCGAGCGCGCCTTCGCTGGCCTCCTTGGCGCCGAATGGGCCGTGCGGATCGTGGCTCTCCACGATGTGAACCTCGATGGGCGGCGATTCGACAATGGTGGGAACGCGGTATTCGAGCAGGCTCGCATGCGCCGGCAGGCCGTCGAGATAATGCGTTTCCTCGCTCAGCGCCTGGCCCATGCCCATCCAGACCGAGCCCTGGATTTGTCCTTCGACGGCGAGCGGATTAATGGCGTGACCGCAATCCAGGGCGGCCCAGACCTTGTCCACGGTAATAGCCCCCGTCGCCTCCTCGACGCTGACCTCGACCACCTGGGCCGCGTAGCTGAAACCCATGGTCGAGCCGACCGCCCCGCCCCGGTGCCGGCCGCCTTGGGCTTCCGGCGGACAGGTGAAAGTTCCTTTCACGGTGATCGCACCGACATCGACCAGGGCTGCTTGCACCACATCGGCGAACGGCAGGACCGCTTGCCCGCCGCTGCCGACGCGGAATTGCTCGCCGCAGCATTCGATATCCTCGGGCGCCGCTTCCAGCTTTCTGGCGGCCGCCTCGATCAAGATCTTTCGCAGGTTTTTCGCCGCATCGATCGCCGCGTTTCCCACCATGAACGTGATGCGCGAGGAATAGGCGCCATTGTCCTTCGGCGTAATCGCGCTGTCGCCCGCCACCACGCGCACGCGTTCGAGCGCGACGTTCGAGCGTTTCCGCGACCGCGATCGCCACCATGGTCGAGGAGCCCTGGCCGATGTCGGCGGCGCCGGTGAAAGCGGTGATGCTGCCGTCGAAATCGAGCTTCAGATTGATCGCCGCGTGCGGCTCGCCGGTCCAATGGATCGGTTTGGCGGCGCCGCTGACGTAATGCGAGCAGGCCATTCCCAGACCCTTGCCCGGCGGCAGATTGCCGATGCGCTCGCGCCAACCGCTCGCCTGCTCGACCGTATCGAGACATTCCGGCAGCCCGTAACTGTTCACCATCAGATCGTTCATGGTGCGCGTGGGCGCTTGCAGAAGGTTCGCCCGGCGCACCGCGAAGGGGTCGAGCCCGAGCTGGCGCGCCATGCGATCGAGCAGGCATTCGAAAGCATGGCGCGTATCGACCGCGCCGTGGCCGCGCATGGCGCCGCACGGCGGCAGATTGGCGTAGACGCGATAGCCGTCGTACTTGATCGCCGGAATATCGTAGAGGCCCTGCAACAACGCGCCGGCATAAAGAATAGTGACGATGCCATAGCCGGCATAGGCGCCGCCGCGCTGCGTCACTTCGCACTCGCAGGCGGTAATCCGCCCGTCGCGGCACATGCCGAGCTTTAACCTGACGTCGGTCTGCGGACGCGCGCGGTGGGTGAGGAAATTCTCCTCGCGGGTCAGTTGCATCATGACCTTGCCGGCCGCGGCGCGGGCGAGCAGCGCCGTTATGATCTCGAAGTTGAGCACCTCGACGCGCGCCCCGAAGCCGCCGCCCACGAACGGCTTGATCACCCGGATGCGCGAGGTGTCCATGTCGAGGCAGCGCGCCAGCATGAGGTGCAGGTAGTAGGCGACCTGCGTCACGCTCTGCATCGTGAGGCGTTGCGTGAACGGCTCATATTCGGCCAGCGCGGCGTGCGGCTCGATCTGCGCATGGTTGACTTCCGCGCAGCTGATGCGGTCCTCGCGTACAAGATCGGCCCGCGCGAAGCCCGCCGCAACGTCGCCGAAGGCATGATGGACTTCGCGCTCGAGGTTGCCCGGCTTATTGTCATGAAGCGGCATTGCGTCCGCCGCACGCGCCGCGGCGGAGCTGTAATAGGCCGGCAGCTCACGCACCTCGAATTCGATGAGGTCGAGGGCGCGCTGTGCGGTCGCGGCGTCGATGGCGGCAACCGCGGCGACCGGTTCGCCGCGGTAGCGCACGCGCCCGCGCGCGAGCGGATATTCGTTCATGGCGACCGGCAGCACGCCGTAGCTGTGAGAACAGTCCTCGCCGGTCAGCACCGCGACAACGCCGTCGAGTGCACGGGCATTGGCGATGTCGAGCCGGACAATCTCGCCGTGGCTCACCGGACTGCGAAAGATGCGCCCGACCAGCGCGTCGGCATGGTCGAGATCGGCCGTATAGGCGGCGCGGCCGGTAACTTTCTCCACGCCGTCGATCAGCGGAACGCCGCGCCGCGGTACCGCCGTCGCAGCGGCAACGGACGGCGTCATGACGCCGTCCCCGCGGCGGCCTGGACCGATTCGATGATTTTCACATAACCGGTGCAGCGGCACAGGTTGCCGGATAAGGCTGTGCGGATCTCGCTGTCGCTGGGTTGCGGATTGCGTCGCAGCAATGCTTCCGCGGCCATAATCATGCCGGGCGTGCAAAAGCCGCACTGGGTCCCGAGTTTGTCATGAAAAGCGCGCTGCAGCCGATGCAGCCGGCCGCGCGACGCTAGCCCTTCGATCGTCTCGACCGAGCGCCCCTCGCAGCGGACCGCAAGCACGATGCACGAGGGCATCGCCTGATCGTCGACTAGCACCGTACAGGCGCCGCATTCGCCGCCGTCGCAGCCGGTCTTGGTCCCGGCTAGGTGGACAACATCGCGCAGATACTCGACCAGCAACAGGTTCTCGGCAACGGCATCCTCGCGCCATCGGCCGTTGAGTTTCAGACGTAGAATACGCCTCCGCGAATCCACTTGCGCGCTGCGCCATGGACGATGCTCGACCATCTTTTCAGATCCACCACACCCATCCCTGGCCCGTCGCGCCATGACAAAAATCAAAAAATCGACTGACTTGGGTCCGCACGGGTCATTTTTGGCCTGCCACAGCCTCGGCGCCATGCATTATTGCGATGCCTGATATGGGCGCGGGCCCCCGCGCAAACGCCGGCGGCGAGGCCGCCGAGCCGCGGGCCAGGCGCGGCGGCCGCGGCACCGGTTTCTGATTTAAATCAAGGAATTCTATCGCGCGGCGGTCTTTACTGGCGTCTGGCACGCATTGGGCGACCGGAGCGATGGATATCGATCGCAATTACAACGCTGCTGTCGACTTCATCGACCGCAACGTGGCCGAAGGCCGTGGCAACAAAGCTGCGTTCGTGGATGCGTCGCGCGCCATCAGCTATGCGCAATTGTACGATGCCGTGGCGCGCGTCGGCCCGGCCTTGGCACGGTTCGGAGTTGAGCGGGAAAACCGCATTGCCGTCATACTGCACGATTCGATCGAGTTCCCGATCCTGTTCTGGGGCGCGATCCGGGCCGGGATCATTCCGGTGCTGCTCAACACGCTGCTGACCGAAGACCAATATCGGCATCTGTTCGCCGATTCCCGCGCCAAGATGGCATTCGTTTCGGCGCCGCTTCTTCCCATCGTGCAACGTGCCGCCGCCGACGTGCCGACATTGCGGCACATCGTCGTCGTCGGTGATGGTTCTGATGGTCCTCAAACGCTGCCGCAATTCGACACGCTGCTTGCCGCCGAACGTGAGCCGGGCGAGATAACTCCAACCTGTGCGGACGAGGTCGCATATTGGCTCTATTCATCCGGCACCACCGGGATGCCGAAAGGCGTGATGCACGTGCATTCGAGCCCGATGGCGATGGCGCGGCTGGCCGGCCAGAGCCGGATCGGGATGCGCGAGGACGACGTGATTTTTTCCGCCGCAAAACTGTTTTTTGCGTATGGTATCGGCACATCCATTTGTTCGCTGAGCGTCGGCGCGACCTCGGTGCTGTATCCGGGCCGGCCCACGCCGCAGACCGTGTTCGAAGTGCTGCGACAACACCAGCCGACCATGTTTTTTGCGGTGCCGACGCTCTATGCGGCGATCCTCGCCGATCCCGAATGCAAGCCCGGACCCGCCTCGGAACGGCTGCGGCTGTGCTTCTCGGCGGGCGAGCCGTTGCCGCCGCATATCGGTTCCGAGTGGCGCAAGCGTTTCGGCCTCGACATCGTCAACGGGGTCGGCTCGAGCGAGTTGGGACATTTGTTCCTGACCAACCTGCCCAATGCGGTAGAATACGGGACTTCCGGCGTGCCGGTGGAAGGCTACGACATGCGCCTCGTCGACGCCTCGGGCGATGACGTCCCAGACGGTGAAATCGGCGAGCTGTTGGTGCGCGGTCCCTCGACCGCGGCGGGATATTGGAATCAGCGTGAGCGCACGCGTCGCACTTTCGAGGGCGAGTGGGCGCGCACCGGCGACAAATACGTTCGACGGCCGGATGGCGTGTACAGCTACTTCGGCCGCACCGACGACATGTTCAAGGTCAGCGGCATCTGGGTTTCGCCGTTCGAGGTGGAAGCGGCGCTCGCCAGCCATCCCGATGTGCTCGAGGCGGCGGTGGTTCCCGCAGAGGACTCTAAAGGTCTGCTCAAGCCGATGGCCTTCGTGGTTCTCAAAGGCAACCCCGGCGAGGGCGCCGGTCGGTCCCTCTATGAGAGCCTCAAGGCCCACGTCAAGAGTACGGTCGGCCCGTGGAAATATCCGCGCTGGATCGAATTCGTCGATACGCTGCCCAAGACCTCGACCGGAAAGATCCAGCGTTTCAAGCTGCGCGAACTTGCGGCCCGACAGGCGGGCTCGGCCGGGATGGAGCGCCGATGATCGATCTCTCCCACCTCGCCTGGCCGTTCTTCGGTGCAGCGCATCGGCAATTCGCGCCGGCGCTCGCGCAGTGGGCCGACCAGAATGTAGCCGCTGATATCGATCACTCCGATGTCGATCGCACTTGTCGCGTCCTCGTCCGCGAACTCGGCGACGCCGGATGGTTGAAGGCCGTCGTGCCGGCGGCATTTGGCGGGCTGTCGGATAAGATCGATGTGCGCACGCTTTGTCTCGCGCGGGAGATTCTCGCCTGGCACGACAGCCTCGCGGACTTCGCTTTCGCCATGCAGGGCCTGGGAACCGGCTCGATTTCGCTGTTCGGCAGCGACGAACTGAAGGCGAAGTATCTGCCGCAGGTGCGCGATGGCCGCCATATCGCCGCGTTCGCGCTGTCGGAACCCGAGGCCGGCTCCGACGTCGGTGCGCTCGCAACCACCGCGAAAACCGACGGGCCCGGCCATGTCCGTCTCGACGGGGTCAAGACCTGGATTTCCAACGGCGGCATTGCCGACCACTACGTCGTGTTCGCGCGGACCGGAGAAGCGCCCGGCGCCAAGGGCCTGTCCGCTTTCGTCGTCGACGCCGATGCGCCTGGACTCTCGGTTGCCGGCCGGATCGAGATCATCGCCCCGCATCCGCTTGCCACGCTGCGTTTCCAAGGCTGCCGCGTGCCGGTCGCGAACAGGCTGGGATCGCCGGGTGACGGCTTCAAGGTGGCAATGGCGACACTCGACATTTTTCGTTCGACGGTCGCGGCGGCGGCGCTCGGTCTGGCGCGACGAGCCCTGCACGAGGCAATCGAGCGGGCGGCGACGCGGAAATTATTCGGCGGGCCGCTCGCCGACCTGCAGATGACGCAAGCTTCGCTCGCCGACAGCGCCGCCGAGGTCGATGCGGCGGCGTTGCTGGTCTATCGCGCCGCCTGGACCAAAGACCAGGGCGCCGCGCGCATTACGCGCGAATCCTCGATCGCGAAAATGTTTGCCACCGAAATGGCGCAGCGGGTGATCGACCGCGCCGTGCAGATTTTCGGCGGCAACGGCGTGCGCGTCGGTGTCAAGGTCGAGGCGCTCTACCGCGAGATTCGGGCATTGCGCATCTACGAGGGCGCGACCGAGGTGCAGAAGGTCGTTATCGCCCGCGAGTTGGTGAAGTCGCGCTCCTGCGCGCCGACCAGAGAGCGGTCGCGAACATGATCACGTTAACGCATGGCGACGGTATTGCGACGCTCTTGCTGAGCCGGCCGCCGGTCAATGCGGTGAGCGACGAATTCATCACGCTGTTCGATGCGAAACTCGACGAGCTGGCCGCGCAATCGGATTGCAAGATTCTGCATGTGCGTTCGGATCAGAAAATATTCTGCGCCGGCGCGGATTCTGGTGCAGGTTCGCGAACGTTTCGATGCGCCCGATGGACCCGATCGCACCTATCGCTTTGTCGCGCGGCTGCAACGCCTCTACCAGCGGCTCGAGCGGCTGCCGCAAGTGACATTGGCCGAGATCGGCGGCGCCGCCATGGGCGGCGGGCTCGAACTGGCGCTCGCCTGCGATCTCCGCATCGTCGCGCTCGAAGCCAAGCTTGGCCTGCCCGAGGCCCGCCTTGGGCTCATTCCCGGCGCCGGCGGCACGCAGCGCCTGACCAGATTGTGCGGTCGACCGGTGGCATCGCGCCTCATTCTCGGCGCCGAAATCGTCGATGGCGCAGATGCGGTTCGGCTTGGCATCGCGCAATGGGCCGTTGCCCGCGCTGAGCTGCCGACGCGTGCCGCCGAGATCGCCCGGCACATTGCGGGTTTGCCGGCCCCGGCGTT
>CAVQWD010000026.1:0-14126 GCA_963717265.1 uncultured Alphaproteobacteria bacterium
GCAGACGCTCGACACGCTTCACTGGGACGTGCTCCGGCTCTACAGCGAAATGCTGCTGGCGCTGCGCAAGGCGGCGCCGAGCATGGGCCGCTCGCCAGCATCGGCGTCGATACCTGGGGCGTCGACTTCGCCCTGCTCGGCCGGGACGGCACGCTGCTCGGCAATCCGCGGCACTATCGCGATCCGCACACCGAATCGATCATGGAGGCAGACGTTCGCCAGGGTGCCGCGGCTCGAGATCTATCGCCAGACCGGCATCCAGTTCATGCGTTTCAACACGCTGTTTCAGCTCCTGGCCCTGCGCCCGGGCCGGCTCGCCGCAGCTCGACGCTGGCCGAGAACATGCTGTTCATTCCCGATCTGTTCCACTACTGGCTCACCGGCGTCAAGGTCAACGAATACACCGACGCCAGCACCAGCCAGATGATCGATCCCGACAGCCGGACCTGGGCCCGCGAGCTGATCCGCGCGCTCGGGCTGCCGGACAAGATCCTCGGCCCGCTGGTGATGCCGGGCACGCTGCTCGGTCCGCTGCGGGCGTCGGTGACGGACCAGACCGGCATGCCGCCGATGCCGGTGATCGCCTCGGCGACGCACGACACGGCGTCGGCGGTGGCGGCGGTGCCGGCCCAGGGCGATTCGTGGGCCTACATCAGCTCCGGCACCTGGTCGCTGATGGGAGCCGAGATGCCGCGCGCCGCTCACGCACGACAAGGCCCTGGACTACAACTTCACCAATGAAGGCGGCGTCGGCGGCACCATTCGCTTGCTCAAGAACATCATGGGGCTGTGGCTGGTGCAGGAATGCCGGCGCGCCTGGGAACGCGACGGCAAGACGTACAGCTACGACGAGCTGATGCGACCTGGCCGAAGGACGCCCCGCCGTTCGCCAGCCTGGTCGATCCGGACGATGCCGTCCTTCATCCTGCCGCCGAGCATGCCGGCCGCCCTGGCCGACTTCTGCCGGCGGACCGGCCAGCCGATGCCGCAGACGCCGGGCGCCGTGGTGCGCTGCGCCCTGGAGAGCCTGGCCCTGCGCTATCGCTGGGTGCTGGAGCGGCTGGAGGAGTTGCTGGGCCGACGGCTGGAGACGATCCACATCGTCGGCGGCGGCAGTCAGAACACGCTGCTCTGTCAGTTCACGGCCGACGCCTGCAATCGCCCGGTGCTGGCCGGGCCGGTCGAGGCCACCGCCATCGGCAACGTGCTGGTGCAGGCCATCGGGCTGGGGCTGATCGGGTCGCTGGCCGACGGCCGGGAGGTGGTGCGGCGTTCGTTTGAGGTAAAAGCCCATGCGCCGACCAACGCTCAGGCGTGGGACGAGCCTTATGACAGATTCTTGCAATTGCTTAAACGGTAGCGGCGCGAGAGTATCGGCGTTTGGGAATAACCTCCCGATTTCGAAAGCCCCTTTCGCCCGGTACTACTTTACCGGGGGGAGGGGTTTGAGGATCCGGACGTAATGAAACATTAAGCCAGGGCTTCACTGCTTCTTGTCCTCGCGCTGACAGGGCAGCTCGCTCAGGGAGGAACATCCCGGCGGCAGTTCCGCTTCCTCGGCGACGAGCACCGGAAAGCCGTCGCGAATGTGGAAACGCAGGTTGCAGCGCTCGCACACCAAACGCTCGCCATCCATGACCAGACGAGTCTTGCTCGGACTGAGCGGACAGCGCAAAATGGCCAACAAGTCCTGACTGATCATGGGCCGATTCCTCTACCGATCCTCGAACTTTCATTGCCGCCGGCTATCGTCAATCGTCTTCATCATCGTCGTCATCGTCGCGCTTGCGTTTGGCTTTCCTCGCTCGTTATCGTCGTCGTCATCACGCTTGCGTTTGCGCTTTCCTCGGTCGTCGTCCTCGGCATCGTCGTCGTCGCGTTTGCGTTTGCGTTTTCCCTTGGCCGCTCCGTCGCCGTCTTCGCTGCCTTCCTTGCTCCGCTGCAGCCAACCTTTCTTCTTTTTTTTGTACGCTGCTTCCTCCTCATCCACGTCCTCGTCGTCTTCAACCGGATCGTCCTCGTCCTTCCATTTCAGCTCTTCCTCGGTCATGTCTTCCATTTTCTTGTCGAGCGTGGCACAGGCCTGGTTGAGCACCATCATGTAGCGAAGGATGAAATAGAACTGACCGCGCGACGGCGGCCAGGTAAACAAAGCGCAGCACGTCGATGAGCATGCCCGAGGAACCGCACAGGCTGAACAGATGATAGACGATGAAGGCAAAACCGGTGCCCATGGCGAGATGCACCAGGCCGATGCCGGCGTCGCGGAGCTGCTCGTCCTTGATGGTGAAGCCCATCGTGTAAATAAAGATGCCCCCCAGCGTGTACTCCGCGAATTTTGCGGCCGTGAACACCAGGGTAAGAAACATATCGAGGAACGGAAGTTGCGTCCAAAATACGGGAATGGGCACCATGCGTTCCTCGTTGGCGCTGAGCGTGGCGAGCTCCGGCACGAAGTAGGACAACGGCGTATAGGGCATGAGCGGCGTCAGCGGCAGGAACTTGAAAATGAACAGAATGCCGGTATTGACAAAGGCGAGGATGGTCATCGCCTTGACCTGCTCATGCATGCCGAAACGGTTGGGGGAACGCGAGCAGGCGAAATAGCCCAGCACGAACAGCACGACGGGAAAGATCGACACCAGCGTCAGCAAGGCCTGGACCGAGCGGAAAGCCGTCAAGTATTCGGTGCCGTAGAGCAAGGCCAGGGCGAAGCGCGGGCGGTCCAGGCCCAGCTTGACCCCCGGATCGATATCGTCGATCTTGTTGATGCCGAGCAGGACCTTCAGACGGGCGGGATTGAACTCCGCCGGACGCGTGCAGCCGTACAGAACGATGGCCATTTGCAAGGCGTAAATAACGCCCCAGGCCACGCACGCGGTGGACATGACCGTCAAGCCGCCGCGCACCACGTTCCACTTGTCGGCATCCTGCAGCTTCTTTTTTCGCCGCAGCGTCGGATCGATCGCCTGCTTTCCTTTTTCTTGGCCGGCTCGACGGGCAGCGTCTTCTTCTCCTCGACGACCTCCATCAGCCCGTAGCCGCCGCTGGTGTCTTCTTCGTCGTCGAGGGGAGCTTTGGGTTTGGGAATCTGCAGCGGAGGCCCGGCACTCGCGCATACCGCAGCGGTCCCGGCCCGGTCGGCGGGGAACCTCATGGTTTGCTTGCATTTCGGGCAGGTCAGAGAAATTATCGAATCCATGTGCGCACTCTAACCATCGCGGGGCCGACAGACAACGATTTTATTGTAGCCGACGAAAGAAATCGTGACATGGGATTTGGCATGGGATTTGGCAGGGCGCGACGAAGCGCGGTTCTTCGAACCGCCGCCAAGTTTCCCGGTTCGGTTCTGCGATTCAGTCTTCTCTGTGCCTCTGTGTCTCTGTGGTTCAAATTTAACCACAGAGACACAGAGGCACAGAGAAGAGAAATCGGGAAGTTATTATTTCGACTCTTGCTAAACCTTTGGCTCGCCCCTGAAATGCCGTAGGATGCGGCGGCGTTCCTCATCGTCATCGATTTGCAGTTGATAGCCGCAGCAAACGAGCTTGAAGCGCTCCTTCTCCTCCGGCACCGCGGGGCCCAGATCGGTCAGCCGCATTCTGCGCCGCACTTCGGGCAACGCGGCATCTCGGCGGCAGGCTCAGCCGTGCGCGGCAGCCGGCGGACCAGCCAGTTGATGCCGAAGCGCAGAAAGTTATAAGCCGCCAGCAGGCCGGCAAACGCCGCCACGATGCCGGGTTGCTGAAAGGGCAGATTGGCCTGCCCCTGAAAAACAAACAGCACCACGGCGACTGTCGACCAGCACAGGCCGAAAGCAAGATGAGTCAAGCGCCCCTCCGCCCTGGTGCCGTTGATATTATGATGGGGTGCAAACACAGAGACCCCTCCTGCGCCCCATTTTATCATCACCACCTTCACCATCCTCACCAGCTTAACGCGCTATTTTTTAGCGTTCGTGACCGGCGACTTCAAAAAGTCGCGCGTTTGCCGGCAGAGATCGGCACACAGCTCGGCCGGCACCTGGGCGTAGGCAAACTTGGCCAGGTCGCATTGCTGCAAAAATTTCGTGAGAAAATCCTTTTGCTCGGCCGTCAGCAGCGGCGTCTGCTCCAGCAAAACTGAAAACTCCTGCGTTGTCAGCCGCCGAGCTGGGAACTGATAGCGCTTCTCGAGAAAGCGGCGAACCACGTTGGCCAGCAGCGTGTGAAACTCGCCCGCTCTGCCGTGGTCCGGCAGTGCCAGGGCCTCGAGTCGCTGCAGTTCATACAGGGCCGTTTCCTGCGGCGTCCTGCTGCGGGAGCGGCGCACGGCACGGCGGCGCAGCAGAATCACGATCAGCAGCAGCAGGCAAACGCCCAGCCCGGCCGCTACGGGCCATTCCCACGCGAAGCTGCTGGTCTTCGGCTCAGGTACGTCTTCAATGGAAGGGTTCTGCGCAGGTTCTTCACATCTGCGTCGGCAATCTGCACGACGACCTTCACCGCGACCGGCTTCCATTCGACGACGTGCGCTCCGGCAGCATCGCGATATCTGAGCGGCTTGAGTTCGAACGACGTGGCCGCCGGCGTCAGCGGATCGAGAACGAACGTTTGCCGCCAACGCTTGCCGTCGCCGTGCGGCTTGACAGTCGGCCTGTCCACTTCCTTTGTTTTCCAGCCTTCCGACGTGGTCCAGACGGTAGGCGGCATCACTTCCAGGCCGCGATCGCCGTCAACTTCCACCGCCAGCTTGAAGACGCCTGAGAATTTGACGAGCACGACGCCGTCCTCACGCGGAGCATAGGCCAGGAGCTTGACGGAACCGATTTGCTCCAGAACCACGGGCTCGGGACCCTGCGAATGCGGGACGTGTCAGGAGCAGCAGGACGAGAATCGAGCAGCTCAGTTGGAGTTCCGCCTTTAGGCGGTACCGCATCCTGCCTAAAGGCGGAACTCCAACGGAACAGCAAATAGCCGGCCAACTCATACACGGCCCATCCTGCGTTCGCGGAGACGGAAGAAACGAAGCAGTGCATCGAGATGGCCGCCGTCCGTCGACACCTCGATCAGATCGATGCGTGCCGACTGCGCGATCTGCCGCAGCGACTTGCAGACCGCTGCTGCGTTCGCTGCCGCAGCGCCTGCTTGCACCTTCGGCGCTGGACGTATCGACGACGATCGACGCCCCGTCTCGGCGTCGGTCAGCTCCAGCAGCCCGACGGCAGGCAGTTCGTGCTCGCGCGGATCGGACAGGGCGATGCCGACCAGGTCGTGCCGTTTGCCGGTGCGCTGCAGCACCTTCGCCAGGCCGCCATTGATGTTGCTCGCGTTTCCTGAACTGCCGTCGAGAAAATCGCTGAACAGAAAGACGATGGCCCGGCGCCGCAGGACGCGATTGAGGAAGTCCAGCCCTTGCCTGCAGCGAGGTGTCCCGGATGTTCCGGGCTGCAGGAAGAGAATGTCGCGGATCAGCCGCAGCACGTGGCGGGTGCCCTTGCGCGGCGGCACGAATTGCTCCACGCGATCGCTGAAGGCGATCAGGCCGACCTTGTCGTTGTTGCTGATGGCGCTGAACGCCAGCAGCGGCGGCCAGCTCGGCGGCCACCTCGCGCTTCTGCTGCTGCTGCGTGCCGAACTGCCAGGCTGCCGCTGCAATCGACCAGCAGCATCACGGTCAGCTCGCGCTCCTCGACGAAGCGCTTGACGAACGGATGGCCCATGCGGGCGGTGACGTTCCAGTCGATGGTGCGAATGTCGTCGCCGGGCTGATATTCGCGCACTTCCTCGAAGGCGATGCCGCTGCCCTTGAAGACGCTGCGATACTCGCCGCCGAGCAGGTCCTCGACGGCCCGGCGAGCGCGGAGCTGCAGACGGCGAATCTGACGGACGAGGTCGCGTGACAGCATGGCGGGAAACTCGTGGTGCTCTTTCAACTTCACGGTGTGGAGTTGTCGGCTTGCACTGTGGCCAGTGCGGCCGCGGCAGCTTCTCGAAGTTGCGGATCTTTCTGAGCGGCAATCAAGAACGGGATCGCACGTTTCTTGAATTTGCCAAGTTCTTCAATCGCACGTATTCGGTCTTTTAACTCATCACTTTTGAGTCCGGCCACACAGGCCGCAAAATCATCCTGAAGATCAAAGGCCATGTCAGGAAGGACGTTGATGGGCACGCTGGTGCGACCCGCATTTTTCGGCACTGTGCTTGTTTCGGCAAAATCAAATACCAAATCCGGTAAGATGTTCAGGCGTTCTGCCTCAGCCCGGCCCAGCTTCTTGTGTTTTTGCATCGGACACCTCAAGTTACTTCTATTTCCGCTCTGGCAATTACCTGCCCATCGCACGTCAAGCAAAAGATGTACTGTCCAGGATGAGCGAAGGTGACGTTTTTCAAAGGGATTGGCAGCCCATGTACGATGGTTGGATCCGCACCGAGGTCCACGGACCGTAATGGGCCTTGCCAAACGATTTCTTCTTCCCCACTCTCAAACAAACGCAATTCGAGGCTCAGCTGGTGCATTCCGCGACCGTTGGTCAAGGACGCGAAAAGTGCCATCGGATCGCAGATGCATGGAAAGGAGTCACCTGGAAGGGAGGCGATCTTCTGCACGATCCGGTGCAACGAATACTCCCGCCGTGCCGCATCGATTTCGATGTGCCGACACGCCAAAAAATACCGTACGACCGGTAGTTCCATGATGGATCCTGGCTTGGGCCCGCCCTCTTTTCCCATGATATGCGTCGTAATCAATCAAGAAAAGTCCTTTTTGGATCAAAACCGTGATCACGCCGCCTCCTTGCGCGCCATCGCCGCCGCGAACACGCCCAGAAGCTGCCGGTAATGATGCTCGAAGGTCCACTTCGCCGCGGTGCGCCGGGCGGCCTGCGCAAACGCGGCCCGGCGGTTCGGATCGAACAATTGCACCATGCACGCGGCCAGCCGGTCGTGATCGTGCGGATCGTCGATGACGTAGCCTTCCTGCAAGCCCTGATCGTCCTTGCCGACGTGCAGCAGTTCGCTGGCCCCGTTGTAGCGCGTCGTGATGACCGGCAGTCCGCAGGCCAGGGCCTCCAGCACCACCAGCGAGCAGGGATCGTAAAAGGTCGGATGCACGAGGAAATCCGCGGCGAAGTAGCAGGTGCGCATGTCGTCGCGGTGGCCGACGAAGACCACGTGCTTGTCGATGCCGAGCCGGTCGGCCAGGCGCCGATAGGACAGGTTGTTCGCGTTGCCCGCCACCACCAGGCGAAAATCGGGCGGGTTCTGCTGGAATTCGGGCCGGGCCAGCAGCCGTCTCACCGCGCATGCAGCAGCGGCTCGAGCCCCTTGAGACGATAGTTCATGGCCGCGAGCAGGCCGACCACGGAGCTGCTGGGAATGCCCCAGTTCTGCCGAAATTCCTCCCGGCACTTGAGACGGTCGATCTCCGGAAAGCGGTTCGGATCGATGGCGCTGCGGACCACGAAGACCTCATCGCGCGGAACTTCCGGATAGAACCGGCGAAAATGATCGCGCACCATGTGGCTGTTGACGATCACCAGCGAGCCGGCTGTTTGCCGAGATACTGCCGCCGTTCCAGCCGGCGAAACGACATCGCCGGCCAGGTCGAAGGTCTTGAGCCCCTTGACCAGCAGCCGGGTCAGATCCCCAGCGAAACTTGCGCAGGTTGTGCTCGGCGCTGGCCAGGTGCAGTCCTCCCTGCGGATAAAGCACGTCCTGGCCCCAGGTCTTGTCGAAGCCCATGGTGACGTCGTGGACGTTTTTCTTCAGGGCCTTGAGGCAGGCCCGGCCGAAACGCCAGGGCCGCAGAAAACGCGGCCCGCTCAGCGCCGGCAGGGCGTGATAGACGATCCCCTTGGGCAGCGCCTTTTCGTCCCAGCGGCTGGCGTACAGATGCACCTGATGCCGGTCGGCGCAAAGGCGCCGGGCCAGGTCGGCAATGTAGGTTTCGCAGCCGCCGCGGGCCGGCAGCACGTTTTCGTAACAGAAGGCGATGTTCATGGTTAACCTCCATGCCTTCCGCTTGCGGTTTAGGCGCTACGCCCGCAAGCGCTTTCGTTTCGCGTTGTGCCGTTGATACAGAGCCGTCTTCCAGCGCACCGCCCGGGCCAGCAGACCCGCGGCTTGTCCCTTTCCCTCAGTAACATCGCCAGAACCACAGGCGGTCCCGAGCATCGACTCCTTCGACGTGCGACGAATAAAGCAGCTGGCCCAGGTCCTTGACCAGCCAGATCGGCCAGGTGAACAGATGCCGGCCCAGGCGATGAAAATCGATCATGAACACCCGGCCGCGCCACTCGGGAGCCGGGCGGTGTCGGCGCGGGCGATGTAGAAATGGCACAGGTAAAGGTCCTTGTGGAAGCGAGCGGCGGCGGTGCAGTTCGCGGACGAGGCGGGCCATTTCCTGGGCGAGTCCCTTCTTCCAGAGGCGAAACGTGGCCGGGTCGAGCTGCCGGCTCGCCAGGGGAATGGCCTGGTGCAGGGCGAGCATGCCGGTCAGTTCTTCCACGGCCAGGATGCTCTGCAGCTTCCCCCACGGCCCGATGTATTCGCCGGCGGCCACCGGATCGGGAACCGGCAAGCCCCTGAGCCTCGGCCCATTGCAGGTTTCGCAGCTCCTGCACGGCCGGCGACCAGTTGCCCCACGGACACAGCGCGGCCAGCAGCCCGCTCCACCACGGCAGACGATAATGTCGTTTGAGATAAACGCCCAGCGTTTGCCCGTCTTTCTCCAGAAGCCAGCGACCGGTCGGACGTCCTTGCTTGGCGTGAAAATCGTCGGTGACGCCGGTCTGCATGATGGTGCCAGCCCAGTCGGCGCCGGCGAAACGCGGGCCAATCGCCGCGCTGCCAGGTGCGGCGGACGCCGTGCAGCAGCCGCCGCCAGAAGGAGGAGCGAACCGGACAGGTTAGATCGACGCCCACCATCACGACGCCTTTCGCATGCCCACGAGCGTGGCCGGTTCCGCCAGCAGCTGGGCCACCGCATCCATGACCTCGTCCGCTTCGAGCTCCACCATGCACGAATGATCGATCGGACAGACGCGCAACTGGCACGGCCCGCACGGCACCTTCTTCTGCAGGTTGATGGCCCGCGCATGATACGTTTCGGTCCATTCGATGTGCGTCGGCCCAAACAGCGTCACCACCGGTCGATCGAACGCGGCAGCGAAGTGGCGCGGCCCGCTATCGGTCGTGACCAGCAGAGTCGACCGCGCGGATCAGCGCCTTGGTCAGGCCGAGCGATACCGGATGATCCGCCAGCGAATAGACGCCGGGAATATTGGCCTGCCGACGATTTGCCGGGCCATGTCTGCGTTCGCCCGGCCCGCACAGCACCAGCACGCCGCAGCCGCGCTGCGCGGATCAGGTGGCGGGCCAGCCTGGCAAACGATCGGCTCGGCCAGTGCTTGGCGGAGCCGAACGCGGCCCCTGGATTGAAGCAAATGACCTCGTTGTAATGGGCCAGACCGAACATGTCCCACACCTCGTCGGCGGCGATTTCGTCGGCCGGCGTCGTGAACAGCTCCATGCGATAGCCGGGATCCGGGCAGCCCAGCGTCTCGACGAGACGGTTGTAATCATCGATGATCGGCGACGGGATGAGCTTGCCGTCGTCGTCGCGCACCGGTTCGAGGCGATCGGTGAGCATGCCGCCGCGCAGGTAGCGGTCGAAGCCGATGCGCCGCCGGCAGCCCGACAGCCAGGCGACCCAGGCGCTGCGAAACGTGTTGTTGAACAGCAGGGCGATGTCGACGTTTTCTTGCCAAAGACGGGCGACGGCACCGGGCCAGCGCTGGCTCATCGGGCCCCTTGCGGTCGAGGATGACGATCTGATCGAACCACGGGCGCCCCGTCGAGGACGTCGCGCACGTACGGCTTGCAGACGCCGATGAGACGGGCGGCCGGGATAGTGCTGGTGCAGCGCGCGGATCGCCGAGGTAGCCATCACCACGTCGCCGACCCAGTTGGGCAAGAACACCGCGATTTTCATATGGGAAACTCCGTACTCGTCGTACTCCTCGTTCCCACGCTCTGCGTGGGAACGTGCCTTCACCGCTCTGCGGTGCGTTCACGCCGCCGGTGCCATCTCAGTGCTGAACGCCCAACGCGAGTCTGCAGGGGGACGATCCGTGGGACGGCCTTCCTAGGCCGTCCCGTGTCGCGAGGACGGGCTAGGAAGCCCGTCCCACGTGTCATCACGCGGAGCGTGATGACTACACTCATGCCGCCCGCATCTTCTCAATAAGGCTCGTCGTCGAAAACCCGGCCGCCAACGGCGCCAAATAAACCCGGCCGCCGTAGGACTCGACGAACTCGACCGCCGACCACGTCCTCGCCGCGATAGTCGGCTCCCTTGACGAGCACGTCCGGCCGAACCGCCTGGATCAGCTTCAGCGGCGTGGCTTCGTCGAAGACGGTGACGTAATCGACGGCCTGCAAGCCCGCCAGGACCTGGGCACGCGCCGCCTCACGGTTGCACCGGCCGCGTCGGGCCCTTGAGCGCCCGCACGCTGGCGTCGCTGTTGAGGCCGACGACCAGCACGTCGCCCTGGGCGCGGGCCTCCTGCAGATACTGCACGTGGCCGGCGTGCAGCACATCGAAGCAGCCGTTGGTGAAGACGATGCGCTGGCCCAGCCGGCGGCGAGCGTCGAGCTCGTGCAGCCAGCGATCGCAGCGGTCAGCGATCTTGTCGGTGCGACGCCGCCGTGCTGGCCGTGGCCTGCAGCAGGTCGCGCAGGATTTCGTCGCGCGTCACCGTGGCGACGCCGATCTTCTCGACTTCCAGGCCGCCGGCGACGTTGGCCAGGCGGATGGCCGGCGTCGTAATCGGCCCCGCCGGCCAGCGCCATGCCCAGCACGCTCATGACCATGTCGCCGGCGCCGGTGATGTCGTAGACCTGGCGCGGCCGGGTCGGAAAGATCTGCGCGCCGGCCGTCGCGATGCTTCAGCGCCATGCCGTCCTTGTCGAGCGTGATGATGGCCGCTTCCAGATCGAGCTGCTCCCGCAGCTGGCACGGCGGCCTGCCAGGCCTCGCTCGTGTCGTTCGAGCGTGCGGCCGGTCGCCAGGCCCGCTTCGAGGCGATTGGGCGTGATGGCCGAGCAGCCGTGATACTTGCGATAATCGCGGCCGCGAATCGGATCGGCCAGGACCCGCAGGCCCTGGCGCTTGGCGCCGCGCTGATGACCGCGGCCAGCACGCCCGGCGTGCACACGCCCTTGTCGTAGTCGCTGATCAGGACGATGTCGGCACTCTTGCAGCTGCTGGGCGATGACCTCGACCAGCGTCTGCTCGCGATCGGTCGCTCGACGGGCCGGCGATCTTCGTAATCGACGCGGATCATCTGCTGCGGATGGCGATGCTGGGCCCGGCCGATGTAGCGTTCCTTGACGGTGCTCGGCCGGTCGCGAGTCGGTGATGACGCGCTTCGTGATCGATGCCCAGATCGGTGAGCATGCGCCGGATGCGGCCACCGTCGGCGTCGTTGCCGACGATGCCGGCCAGCATGACGCTGGCGCCGAGGGCCCGCAGCATGGTGGCGACGCTGCTGGCGCCGCCGAGCCGTTCCTCGCGGCGGTCGGCGCGCAGCAGAATGACCGGCGCTTCCTGGCTGATGCGCTCGGCGTCGCCCCAGATGTAGCGATCGAGCATCAGGTCGCCCAGGACGAGCACGCGCGGCTGGCCCAGGTTCTGCACCAGTTCGATCAGTTCCGTCGACATGCATTATTCCTCATGCGTACTCAAATTCATTCACGAGCAGTTTCTTGGCGAACAATTTTCGCAGCAGCAACCAGGCCATTGAAATTCCCGCCCAGTAGATACTGAACAGAAGCGCGATAGCGATTCCCACGACGGGTGCAAATAGCGGGTTAACCTCGAGGCGAAGCAGACAAAAAAACACGGGCACTGTGGTCCAGAAAGAGACGGCCAGCGGCGGCAACCACAGCGGAAGTTGCCATCGTCGCCGCAATAGATCGGCCAGCAGCACTGCACTCCCAAAAAAGCGGTGACCATTGCGGCCAGGATGACAAGCCCCAGGATGACGGTCGGCAACACCAGAGGGCCGCCCGGATCGTCGTCCAGCGGCATCATGACGAAAAACCCGCGCAGCAGGACGAGCGTGGCCAAGGCAAAAAAAACTCCTGCCGTCGCCGCATGCAACAAAAGCAGCGGCAAAAGCCGGCGACGATCGCACGGTGCTTCAATGTTCATGGTTTCGATTCCTCGTTCCCACGCTTGGCGTGATGACTCGTGGGACGGGCTTCCTAGCCCGTCCTCGCGGCACGGGACGGCCTAGGAAGGCCGTCCCACGGATCGTTTCCAAAAAATCACAACCTCTCTGCGTGGGAACGTCCGCGTCACCGCTCTGCGGTGCGTGCGGACTTGATGCATTCAGTCATCGCAACGTGCACTCGTTCGTCAGTCTGACGCACCGCAGAGCGGTGACGAGCCGTTCCCACGCAGAGCGTGGGAACGAGGGCGAGCCGAGCCCCGTAAGGGGCCGGTGTCTGCGGCGGTCGCACTCCGGCCCCTTACGGGGCTCGGCTCGCCGCACTCACGCTGCCTGGCGAATTCGGAGCGCACACGTCTGCGCACAGCTTGCTCGCCACCGCCGCGTGCAGCAGCGGCAGCAGCATCTCGTGATGGCCGATCAGGTCGAAGCCCTCCGCCGACGGCCGTTCGACCACGTTGACGCGCGAACGATATTGCACCTGTTTGTCCACATTGACCGTCACCAGACCGTCCAGGGCGTGCCCGAAATTATGGGCGACGCTCACCGCCTTGACGAAGACCTCCGGCATGATCACCGCGCTGCCGAGATTCAGCCAAACGCCATGCTGCAGGCGCGCTACGACCGAGCAGAGCTTGCGGAAATCGGTCAGCGACGCTTCACCCAGAGCGGCTCCGGAAACGTGCGGATGCATGTGCACGATGTCGGTGCCGAGGGCGACGTGAATCGTGCAGGGGATGCCGGCCCGATACGCGGCCAGGACCAGGCTCGATTCGCCGTACTGCGGATCCAGAGCGTCGAGATGCTGGCCAAGGGCGGCGCCGAGGCCCAGGTCGTTCCTGGCCCCCAAGCGAGCGGCGACGGCGAAGGCGTCGGCGGTTTCCTGAGCCATGCCGAACTGGCCGGTCGGCAGGCTGAGCGGACACGTTTTCGCTGGTTTTGCCGGCCAGGGCCAGCTCGAAATCGTGGATCGCGGCCGAGCCGTTCATGGCCACGGCCGTGAGCACGCCGCGCTGGATCCAGTCGATCAAATACGGTGCACAGCCGGTCTTGATCACATGGCCGCCGAGCCCGGCAGCGACCATTTTTCCCGAAGCGGCAGCGCGGGCGATGTGCCCGGCGACGCGGCGCAGGTCGTTGGCGGCGAGCTGTTGCGGCAGCGAATCGAGCCATTCATTGACGGTGGCTTCGCAGGAGACGGGTTTGCCCAGGTCGTCGTGAAAGACCTTGGAAGGGCGTGAGGCCAGCTCGTAGGTTTTCAGGCCGCTCAGATCGAATGGCTTGCCCAGGTCGTTTTCCAGAGGTGCGCTGGAAGATTGGATGCGAGTCGTTCCGGTCATTTACCCCTCCTTGGGCAAGATTTTTGGTTTGCTCTCACCACTTTTCGTAACGGCGGCTTCTGCTGGCGGCCGGGTGGCACGCCCTGAGGTACTCCGAAGGGCGTGACGTCTGCGGGCTTCACGCCCTTCGGAGTACCTCAGGGCGTGCCACCCAAATTCGTCCTTCAGGCGGTCATCGCGCTAAGCCGCAAGCGAACTGCAGCTTCTCTTCGAGCAACCCCGCCTCGGTTTGGATGTGCAATTCAATCTGCAGGGCCCACAGCGGTCGTTCATGCAATTTCTCCATGGGCAGCTTCACAAGATCTTTCTGCGTTGTGAGAATCACGCTGTCGGCCGGCTGCTTCTGCGCCCAGTGGCCCAACTCCGCCACGTCGTCGGGCGTGTAGTTGTGATGGTCCGCAAAGGTTCGCCAGTTGAGCCGGTCTTCTGCGGGCGGATCACCCGGCCCCTTACGGGGCTCGGCTCGCCAGTTCAGCATTTGCAGCGTGCGGCGAAAGGCCTCCGGATTGCCGATGCCGCAAAACGCCGCCCAGGGCCGATCTCGCAATGCCGCCAGGGGCAGCGTTTCACCT
>CAVQWD010000027.1:0-4280 GCA_963717265.1 uncultured Alphaproteobacteria bacterium
CTGGCGGCGGTCGACGTCGGCACCGCCACGGCGCCGATCTATCTGGCGCACGACAACGGCATCGCCATTCACGTCTTCGCCGACGAGACGCGGCCGCGCAACCAGGGCGCTTCGCTCACCGCCTGGGAGCTCGGCCAGCACGGCGTGCCGCACACTTTGATCGCCGACAATACCGGCGGCCATCTGATGCAGCACGGCCTGGTCGACCTGGTCATCGTCGGCACCGATCGAGTCACCGCCAATGGCGACGTCTGCAACAAGATCGGAACCTATTTGAAGGCGCTCGCCGCGCGCGACAACAACGTGCCGTTCTACGTCGCGCTGCCGTCGCCGACCATCGATTTCACGGTCGCCGACGGCGTTGCCGAAATACCCATCGAAGAGCGCGGCGCCGACGAGGTGGCGACAATGACCGGGCGCACCGCCGACGGCCGTATCGAGACGGTGCGCATCGCGCCGGCGGGCTCTCCGGTGGCGAATTACGGCTTCGACGTGACCCCGGCACGGCTGGTGACGGGTCTCATCACCGAGCGCGGCGTGATCGCGGCCACGCGCGCGGCGCTAGCGGGGGCTTTTCCGGAGCGCGCCGGCGCGGCAGAATGAGCGGGTTCTGGGTGGAGTCTGGTTGCGCAGTCGGAGTCCGTGGCGTGCGTAAGCTCGAAATTCGGCGTTCGCCGAACCTGCCGCTTCCTGGAATTTTGACGATGAGCGTCAACTTGCTGCCGGCGCCGCCGCCGGTCGATGGCCGGCAATCGCCGACCGCGTTCGCCATCGCGCGCGGCACCGCGCGGTTTCTGCATGCGCTCGGCTATTGCGTCGTGAGCGAACTGCCGCTGCCGTCCGGCCGGCGCGCCGATCTCGTGGCGCTTGGCGGCGACGGCGAAATCCTGATCGTGGAGATCAAATCGTCGGTCGCCGATTTTCGCGCCGATCAGAAGTGGATGGACTACCGATTGCACTGCGACCGGCTGTTCTTCGCCACGATCGTCGATGTTCCGTGCGAGATATTCCCGGCCGATGCCGGCCTGATCGTGGCCGACGCCTTCGGCGCGTCGATCGTGTGCGAGGCGCCCGAGCACCGGCTGGTGCCGGCGCGGCGCAGGACCGTCATGCTGCGCTTTGCGCACGCGGCGGCGTTGCGCTTGCAGGCGCTGGCCGATCCGCAAGGACCCTATGGCGGTGAGATCTAACGAATACGCCGCGCGTGGCGGGGGCGGCGGAACGCGGATCGGGCCCGCTGCTATACAGAGCGAGGCTTTTCCGATTAAATGAATAAGTTGGGACTGCAACTAATAACCTTGGGGAGGGCACGATGCGCCGGACGCACCCAATAAAATTCTGCGGCCTCGCGCTGCTCGGCCTTGCGCTCGGGATCGGCGCTGCATCGGCCGAGGACAAGACTTTTGAGCTCAAGCTGTCGCATTGGGTGCCGCCATCGCATCCGTTGCAGAAGGCGATGGAGGATTGGGGCGCCTCGGTCGAGAAGGATTCCGGCGGCACCATCAAATACAAGGTCTATCCGGCGCAGCAGCTCGGCAAGGCGTTCGACCATTACGACATGGCGCGCGACGGCATCGCCGACGTGACCTACGTCAATCCCGGCTATCAGCCCGGCCGCTTCCCGATCTTCGACGCCGCCAACCTGCCGTTCATGCTGGCCAACGGCAAAGAGCGGCTCCGCGGCGCTCGACGACTGGTACCGCAAATACGCCGACAAGGAGATGAAGGACGTCAAGTTCTGCTTCGCCTTCGCGCACGATCCCGGCACGTTCCATTCGCGCACCAAGAAGATCGTGGTGCCGGCCGACATCAAGGGCATGAAAATCCGTCCGGCGCACGCGACCATGGCGTCGCTGGTCACCGAACTCGGCGGCAACAATGTGCAGGCCTCGGCGGCCGAGGTCCGCGATATCCTGGAGAAGGGCGTTGCCGATGCGGTCACCTTCCCATGGGGTTCGATCGTGCTGTTCGGCATCGACAAGGTGACGAAGTACCATATGGAAGCCGCGCTCTACACCACGAGCTTCGTCTGGGTGATGAATAAGTCGATCTATGGGCAGATGTCGCCGTCGCAGCAGAAGGTGATCGACGACCACTGCAACACGCAATGGGCGGAAAAGGTCGCCGCGCCGTGGGCGGATTTCGAGCACGCCGGCATCGCCAAACTCAAGGCCGAGCCCGGCCACGAGGTCTACCCGCTCACGGACGCGCAGCTCGGGGAATGGAAAGTCGCGGCAGGGCCCGTGGTGCAGGCCTGGTCCAACGCGGTAAAAAAGACGGGTAACGATCCGGACGCCGTGCTGAAAGGTCTCAAGGCGGAGCTTGCCAAGTACAATTCCGGCTACTGATCAGTTCGGTAAACGCCGGTCCGCTCGTCCCCGCGGCCCGCTTACGCTCGCTTGGAGCTACGGCGGGTTCAAGTCCGCCGAAGCGCCCCAAGCGCGAACGCTGAAGGCGGGGACCCAGCACTTCTGCAACGGAGCGGACCTGGATTTCCGCTTGCACGTTGAGTGAGCGGATGGAGCAGACGGTTCATGACTGAGCCGCAACAAGCATTGGCGTTGAGCGCGGCGCGCCCGCCGCGCAATGCCATGGACCGGTTCATCGATGGGATCGAACTCATCGCCGCGTTCTTCGCCGGAATCGTCGCCATCGACATCTTCGTCTCGGTGCTGTTGCGCTACTTCTTCGCCGTGCAGATTCCCGACAGCTATGATTTCGGCCGCTTGCTGCTCGGCATCCTCATTTTCTGGGGCATCGCGGCGACGTCCTATCGCGGCACGCACATCACGGTCGATCTGGTTTACGCCAATGTCGGGGTGCGGATGAGGCGGGTCATCGACGTTTTCGCCACGCTGGTGCTTTTGTTCGTGGTGACGGTGCAAACGTACACCTTGTTCGACAAGGTCGTGAGCACCCGCGCCGACAACGTGCTCACCTTCGACCTGCGCCTGCCGGTCTGGCCGTTTTTCCTGGTCTCCTGGCTCGGCGATGTATCGGCGGTGCTGCTGATCGCGGTGCGGACCTATCGGCTGATTTTCCACCCGGAACTCTTGGGCGGCCAATACCAGATCAAGCCGGTCGAATGAGGCGCGCGTGAGCACCGACGCGATCGCCATCCTCGGTTTTGTCGTCCTGTTCGCGCTGATGCTGCTGCGCGTGCCGGTGGGCATGGCGATGGGACTCGTCGGGGTGAGCGGCTTCGCCTATCTCGTCAACGGCGAGGCGGCGCTGAAAATCGTCGGCCACACCTCGATGCGCACGGTGACCGACTACACCTTCGGCGTCATTCCGATGTTTCTGCTCATGGGCGCGTTCGTGTCCAATTCCGGCATGAGCCGCGAGCTGTTCCGCGCCGCCAATGCGTTCGTCGGGCATTTCAAGGGCGGCCTCGGCATCGCCACCATCGCGGCTTGTGCCGGCTTTGCCGCGATCTCGGGCTCGTCGGTGGCGACCGCCGCCACCTTCGCGACCGTCGCCTATCCGGAAATGCGGCGCTACGACTATCCGCAATCGTTCGCCACCGGCGTGATCGCCGCCGGCGGCACGCTCGGCGCCATGTTACCGCCGTCGACCGTGCTTGCTGTCTACGGCATCATCACCGAGCAGGATATCGGCAAACTGTTCATCGCCGGGATCATTCCGGGACTGCTGGCCGCCGCAATGGACATGCTCACCATCGTGATCATCGGCCGCCTGCGGCCGAATTTCCTGCCGTCGGCGCCGCGCCATTCCTGGACGGAGCGTCTCGCCGGATTGCGGGACATCTGGGCGATGCTCGTTCTCTTCCTCTTCGTCATCGGCGGGCTCTATGGCGGCCTGTTTACGCCAACGGAGGCGGGCGGTATGGGCGCGATCGGCGCATTGCTGATCGGGGTGGCGCGCCGAAAGCTGACGCGGCCGGAAATCCGCCGCTCGCTGCTGCAGGCGGTGCGCACCGCCGCCGCGGTGCTGACGGTGCTGATCGGCGCGCTGCTGTTCGGTTATTTCCTGACGGTGACGCAGACGCCGCAAAAGGTCACCACCCTCCTGACCGGGCTTGGCCTCGGCCGCTACGGCGTGCTGGCGCTGATCATGCTGATGTATCTGGTGCTGGGCTGTCTCATGGATGCGCTCGCCATGATCATCCTGACCATTCCAATCATCTTCCCGGTGATCACACAGCTCGGGTTCGATCCGATCTGGTTCGGCGTCATTATCGTGATGACGGTCGAGCTCGGCCTCATCCATCCGCCGGTCGGCATGAACGTGTTCGTGATCAAGAGCGTGGTGCAGGACGT
>CAVQWD010000028.1:0-5143 GCA_963717265.1 uncultured Alphaproteobacteria bacterium
CTGTTCGGGCGGCGGTAATGTCGCAGTTGGAGGGATGAATGACCGTTTCAATTGGCCGCGCGGCTGAGCCATCATGACCCACCCTTTTCCGGAGGGATGTCAGCGTCAACATCGTTCCTACCGCTTAAGGGGTTCCGCAACGGTCCGGGGAGTATGAAATGCGCTTCAAGCAATCGTTGGCACTTGCACTAGTCTTGTTGACGCTTTGCGCGTCGGCGCATGCGCAGGAGTGGCCTGATCGGACGATGACGTTGGTCGTGCCGTTCGCGCCGGGTGGCGTCTACGACACTCTGGGACGAGTTTATGCCGCGGCGCTCTCCGAGGTTCTCGGCCATCAAATGATTGTCGAAAATGTCCCCGGTGCTGGCAGCATGACCGGCGCCACCCGCGTCGCCCGGGCCGATCCGGACGGCTATCAGATTCTGTTCGGCGGCGAGTCGCCCAACGGGCAGGCTCAGCTTCTGCACAAGACGCCGCCCTATGACGCCGCCACCAATTTTGCGCCGGTGACGATGGTTGCGGAGCAGCCTTTGCTGCTCGCCGTCCGCGCCGGCATTCCGGCCGGCAATCTGCAGGACTTCACCGCCTACGCGAAAGCGAACCAGGCCGCGATGCAATACGGCTCGCCCGGCACCGGCACCGGCGCACATCTGGCCTGCGCCTTGCTTGGCGTGGCCATCGGGGTCAAGGTCACGCACGTTCCTTATCGCGGACTCGGGCCGGCGATGCAGGACTTGCTTGCCAACCGGATCGACTACATGTGTCCGACGATCACGACCGCGATGGCGCAGATTCAAAGCCATCAGATTCAGGCACCCGTCGTGTTCGGCCGCGAGCGTTCGGCGACCCTTCCCGATGTACCCACCGCGAAGGAGCAGGGGCTCGAGGATTTTGTCGCCTATAGTTGGCAGGCGCTCTTCCTGCCCAAGGCAACGCCCGCCCCGATCGTCAACAGGTTGAATGCGGCAGTCCAGGCCGCGATGGACAAACCCTCGGTGCAGCAGCGCGTGCGCGAACTCGGCGCGTCGCTGCCGCCGCCCGATCATCGCACGCCGCAATATTTGCAGACATTCGTCGAAAGCGAGATCAAGACATGGAGCGGCGCTATCAAAGCAGCAGGAATTACGGCCGAGTAGCGGCGCCGCAAATGGGCGAAAGCACAGGGGAAGAGCGATGACACGCACCGGGTTCATTGCCTCCGCGCTCATCGCGCTCCTTTCGCTGTCCGCGCCGGCGTTGGCGGAAGATTGGCCGACCCGCCCGATCACGCTGATCGTGCCGTTTGCCGCCGGCGGCGGCGTCGACGTCAGCGCGCGCATCCAGGCGCAAGGCATGAGCGAACGGCTCGGCCAGCCGATCGTGGTCGAGAATATCGGAGCGGCGGCCGGCATGGCGGGCAGCTTGCGCGTCGCCAGGGCGGAGCCGGACGGCTACACCATGCTTATCGGCAATAGCGGCACCCACGCCTACAGCCAAGCGCTCTACAAGACCCCGCTCTATAATTCCGTCACCGACTTCACGCCGGTAGGGCTCGCCACCGAATCGCCGCGCATCCTGATCGCGCGCAAAGACCTGCCGGCGGCCAATCTCCAGGACTTCATCGCCTATGTGAAAGCGAACCAGAGCAACATGCAATTCGGCTCGGCCGGCGTCGGCTCCGGCACGCATCTGCCCTGCGTGCTGCTCAACATGGCGATGGGCGTGACGGTCACTCACGTGCCTTATCGCGGCGAGGGACCGGCGCAGCAGGATTTGATCGCGGGGCGGTTGGATTACATGTGCTCCACCATCCAGACCGGCGCCGCGCTGGCGAATAACGGCGTCGTCAAGGGCATCGCGGTGATGTCGCCGCGCCGGGTGAAGATCATTGCGGATTTGCCGACCACCGGCGAGCAAGGCCTGCCGGGCGTGGAAGCGAGCGTCTGGAACGCGTTCTTCCTGCCGCCGGATGCGCCCGCAGAGATTGTTCAGAAGCTTAACCGGGCGATGAGCGACGCGCTCGACGATCCGGTCGTGAGCATGCGCCTGGAAGGCCTCGGCCTCGAAATCGTCGCGCCGGAGCGCCGCACGCCCGGCTATCTCGCCAAATTCGTGCCCGAGGAGGTGACGCGCTGGACCAACGTCGTCCGCGCCGCCGGCATCAGCCCGGATTGAATTTTACAAATATGATCTCGGTATCGTCGTAAGCGCGCCGTTCGAGCTCCGTAAAACCCTCCGGCGCGGCGAACCGGGATTTCAGCGCTTCTTCCACCACAATCAAGGCGTCGGGCGCGAACCAGCCGCCGTCGCGGGCTGAAACCAGCGCCGCCGCGGCGAGATGCTGGCCATAGGGCGGGTCGAGAAAGGCGAGCGTGAACGGTTCGAGCGGATGGACGGGGCCGAGCTTGGTCGCGTCGCGGCGGAAAATGCGCGAGGTGCCGCCAAGACCCAGAGTGGCGACATTCTCGCGCAAAAGCGCGCGCGCGGCCGCGCCGTCATCGACGAACAGCGCGAAGGCCGCGCCGCGTGACAACGCTTCAATCCCGAGCGCGCCGGTGCCGGCGAATAGATCGAGCACGCGCGCGCCACTGACCGGATCGCCATAAGCATGCAGGAGAACGTTGAACAGCGACTCGCGCAGCCGGTCGGCGGTCGGGCGGGTCGTGTTCGATTTCGGGCCGGCGAGTGCGCGCCCGCGCAAGCTTCCGCCGACGACGCGCATCAGGGTATGATCCGGGAAAAGCCGGCCCAGGACTCGATCCGGGGTGGAAACCGGTTTTCCGATAGGATCATGCCCCACTAATCGCTTAGAGCGCCGATAGATTCAAGGTAAAGTAATGGCGCTCTTGCCGCGCTTTACGACTCAAGGCAAAAGCCGTAAGAGCTGCGCGTGCGTTTATTGGCCCGGCATCAAGCGGCAAGAAGTCAATATGAAAAAAAAGCGTTGCGCCAAGTGCAGTGGCAAGGGGACTATTATATGTGCTGTGTGTGGATATTTTTCCGTTGTGCGCACTAACCGTGGATGGATCAGCCCTCTAAGAAAACACGCGGCGCCCAAGCACCGGCGCGACCCGGTCACAGCAAGCGTAAATCCGCCAAGTTCTCAGAAGTAAGTAGGCCACCCACATACTGCGGGACGCAACTGTCTCCCGGTGGCTGCTTGTGGCTCCGAACAGACGGGCGACTGTGCCGACGGACATGGAGCGGAAGCAGCGGGCAACTTGTTTTATGATTACACGGCCTACTAGCGGCCCTTGGGCTGCCGCGGGCGCGCTCCGAAGGCGCGGTCCGGAGCGCGACGGCGGTTGTGGCGCCGATCTTGGCGTCCGCGTTTGGGAGCCTCCTGCCGCGGCGTTTCCTGCACTGGCGGCTCGCCGTAGCGCTCGACCGGGACGGGGCGGCCTTTGCGGTCGGTCAAAATCGCGGCGCGCGGTTCGCTGCCCGGTCGGACGTGCATTTCCGCGGCGCGGCGCGACCCGCGAAATACGCGGTGCAGTTTCTTGGTCAGACGATCGTCCTCATGCGCGCGCCAAGCATGATCCGAGGATTTGCGGTCTTTGGCTTTCACGCCGACCGACGCGTCTCGCGCAGCGGCGGGCGCGTCGTCGCGCTTATGCGCGGGCTGCGCCGCGATCGGCGCCGAAAAATCCGCGCCCGAGAGCGCGACGAGGTGATCGCCGAGCTGCTCGCGCAGCACGCGGGTGGACACCTCCGCGACGGCGCCCGCGGCAAGGTCGCCGAGCTGGAACGGGCCGAACGAGACGCGAATGAGCCGCGTCACCGTCAGCCCGAGATGGCCGAGCACATTGCGCACTTCGCGATTCTTGCCCTCGCGGATGGCAAAGCTGAGCCACAGGTTCGAGCCTTGTACGCGGTCGAGCTTGGCCTCGATCGGCCCGTAATGGATGCCGCTGATGGTGATGCCGGCGCGCAAGCCATCGAGCTCGGCCGGCGCGACCGAGCCGTGGGCGCGCACGCGGTAGCGCCGCAGCCAGCCGGTGGCGGGAAACTCAAGCACGCGCGCGAGCGCCCCGTCATTGGTGAGAAGGAGTAACCCTTCGGTATTGAAGTCGAGCCGGCCGACGCTGATCAGCCGTGGCAGGCCTGACGGCAGGTTTTGGAAAATGGTCGGCCGCCCGCGCGGGTCGGCGCGCGCGGTCAAGAGCCCGCGCGGCTTGTGATAGAGGAAAAGCCGCGTGCGCTCGCGTCCCGGCAGCGGCTCGCCGTCGACGCTGACGCTGTCACGGGCGGTCACATTGAGCGCGGGCGAACGGATCACCGCGCCGTTGACGGCAACCCGCCCGGCGGCGATCCAGCCCTCGGCCTCGCGGCGCGACGCGAGCCCGGCGCGGGCGATCGCCTTGGCGATGCGCTCGCCGGATTTGTGCTGTTCGTTGTTGCCGTCCATAGTTCTGCGGCTGATAGCAGACAGGACCGTTGCCGACCATGGTATCGTTCATGAATATGGCGCTGCAGGAAGCGCGCGCCGCCGGCAGCCGCGGCGAGGTGCCGATCGGCTGCGTCATCGTGCGCGGCGGCGAAGTCATCGCGCGGGCCGGTAACCGCACGCTGGTTGACCGCGATCCGACCGCGCACGCCGAGATCGTCGCCATCCGCCAGGCAGCGGCTTTGTTCGACTCCGAGCGCCTCGACGACTGCGACCTCTATGTCACGCTCGAGCCTTGCGTCATGTGCGCCGGCGCCGTCGCCTTTGCCCGCATCCGCCGGCTCCATTACGCCGCGGCTGATGCCAAGGGCGGCGCGGTGGACAACGGCGTGAGGTTTTTTGCCTCGCCGACCTGCCACCATCGGCCGGAAGTCTATGGCGGAATGGCGGAAGCGGAGGCAAGTGCGCTGCTCAAGGAGTTTTTCAAGGAGCGGCGTCGAGCAAGCCGCCGAGCTTCTCCTTCACCTCGCCGTGCACCGCCTGGGCGGACCGGATGATCGCGCTCGCCTGGTAGAAATCGAGTGTGCGGAAAATCGCGACATTGGGCCGGATCACGAGATCGGGCGCCGCATGCTTGTGTTTCGCGGCGACTATGGTGCTGCCCATGATCTGCAGCGTCATAAACATGCTCTCCCACGCGCTCGGCATATCGCTGCGCTCCACCGCCGGGACGCCAATGACGTCCACGGCGACGATGATGTCCGCGCGTCCGCTCAG
>CAVQWD010000029.1:0-12485 GCA_963717265.1 uncultured Alphaproteobacteria bacterium
TCTGACGTTGAGCTACGAAGGCAGAAATGGCGGAGCAACGACGGGCGATCGGCGCCCTCGCGAGCGAGTTTGCCCACCCGCCACCCGCCGCCGCTCCATGAGCTACTTGACGAGGGGCAGACTCGATAGAGCCTTCCTGACCGCCGCGCGATCGTGTGTGGGACAGATGCCGATTGCGGTCACCTGACCAGCGAATGGTCCGGCGTCCTCGCGGATCAGCACGTACGGGATGCAGCGTGCGTCGAGGCGCGCCGCGGCGATCAGCAGCGCGGCTTCGCCCTGGACGGCGAGGACCACGGCGATCGAGCCTGGCGGTGCAGGACCGCTTTCTCCGGCGGCGTGGCACACGTGCGCGGCGAGGACGCCCTTGGGCAGGTCCTCGCGAACGACGACGTAGTGCGTCTTAGGAGTGCCGCTCGACGAGCTTTCACTCGGAACGGTCTGAGGGAAGGCAGAGAAATTGGACGTCTGTGCCGGGCGGTCCGGCGAGCTTGCGCGTTTACGGTCGATGCATCTGGTTGACTTTTACCTTGGGGGTTGTCGAAGCGCTTGTCAACTGAACCGACGCGCGCAGCGAGATCTTCCCGTTGACGTACTGGAATTGATCGCGTAGCTTTCCAAGTCTGCGGGGTGGAGCAGCCTGGTAGCTCGTCGGGCTCATAACCCGAAGGTCGGCGGTTCAAATCCGTCTCCCGCTACGAAGTGTTTCGATGACGTCGCGCCTCTCATCTTGCTCGTCTAGTAGCAGTTGCTCGTAGAGCGGCTCCTGGAGGGTGAGGTCTATGCTGGTGCTGACAGCCGTCTCGAAAACGGCGTGCCGCGAAAGCGGTCGGGTTCGATTCCTAGACCCTCCACGAATGGAAGATGAACTCGCGGTGGCGCGAGCGCCGTTTGCTAAACGGATGGACCCTGCAAGGGGTTGCGGTTCGACTCCGCCGTCTCCCGCGGAGGAATCCAAATGTCCGCATCCGACTCCGTCGTCGTCGAGATCCGTGCCGCCGAGGGCGGTGCTGACGCCAAGCTTCTCGTGCTCGAGCAGGTGAAGATCTACCTGCGTCTCTGCGCGCGGAGGTTTCTTTAGCGCCGAGCTGGCAGAGGATCGGCCAGGCTTCGCGGTGCTCTGCGTCGCCGGCCGCGGCGCCGCAGCGCTGTTCGGCGGCGAGACGGGTGGCCATCGCTGGCAGCGCGTGCCGCCGACCGAGAAGCGCGGCCGTGTCCAGACGAGCACGATCACCGTCGCGGTACTCGCTGAGCCGCGACAGATCGAGTTGACGATTCGGCCCGATGACGTCGACGTCGAGACGATGCGCGGATCGGGTGCAGGCGGCCAGCATCGCAACGTCACGGACTCGGCCGTGCGCGCGAAGCATCGACCAACCAGAATCGAGGTCCGCATCGAGTCCGAGCGAAGCCAGCATGCGAACAAGGAGCTGGCGATGAGGGTCCTCGCGGCGCGCGTCGCGGCGCAGGCCCAGTCGGCCGCGCAGGGTGAGCGCAGGGCTGATCGACGTCGCCAGATTGGGACGGGGATGCGCGGGGATAAGCGTCGCACGATCCGCGTGCAGGACGATCAGGTGACGGATCACATCGATGGACGTGTTTGGAAATATGCCAACTATGAAAGAGGCCGTTGGTGATATCGTACGACCTCAGCACACGTTTTTACGAAGTAGGCCTCTGAGAATTCCTGCTTCATCCTGTTGACGTCGCGATGAACCCACTGAACGTTTCCGGTGAGATACCCCTTTTTTGAATCGATGCGATCGAACGACGCGGTCATCGGCGAGAAACCGATACGGCGGCCAGTGAGTGCACAACGCCTCTTCTGCTTTTGGAAGAGCGTCCATGCTTGCTCGATCGTAACAGCCAGCACCAAATTACGGTTTCTGGCATTACTGCGCACTGAAGCCCAATAGCGACCTGAGATCTTGCCCCAGCTTTTCTTGCAGCCGCACGTGGAAACTCTTCCGCGATTGAGGGCTGAACCTGAAACTAGGGTCATGTTCCCACAGGCACAGCGGCATTTCCAGTACGTCATACGTCGTCGGATCTCTGCTAGTTCTATGACCGTTAGTCGCCCGAATGTTTTTCCAGTCAGTTGAAGACGTCGGCTACAGCGGCATGAAACGACTGCGCCGCGCTTGAGATGGTGACTAGGTACTTGAATTATTTTGCCGCACGTACACTTGCATTTCCAAACAGTTTGTCCGTGCTTGTTGTGACATGCGAACGAGCACACTTCCAAGAGACCAAAGACACGTCCCGAAAGATCTTCTCGCCGGCTCATTCCACTGTAATTTTACCACGTACGCACGACTTGGTAAGTGCGTTCTCCACGTCCGTGTCACGTGGGGCAGGGCTCTTCGCGGCTACGGTCATGCGTCTCGATTGCGGCGACGGCGAGAGCAGCGATCGTGACCAACCCTCGTCGGTACTCCTCGTCGCTCGCGCCATACTGCGTGGCCTGGATGCGGTGCTCGTCGATCAGGCGCAACCACGTCAGCCGATCGAGACGGTCGTCCCCAGATGGGTTGCCAAGCGCCTCGGCCTCTTGAGCAAGAGCTGCTTCGATCTCTTCGATCAGCTCTGGTCGCAGCATCATAGCTCTGTCTTTCGCTCGCGGCAGTCGGGACACCAGTAGCCCGTCGTCCGCCAGACGTCGGTCGACGCAGCAAGCTCGGCGCCGCAGCGCGCGCATACCATCTTGTGGCACGTCACGCACTCGAAGTGGCTGCGGTGCACGCAGCGCGGATCGCCTGCGGCGGGGAACGCGTTCGGATCTTCTTCAGGGCTCATTCGCCCCTCTTCCTGCTGCGTGGGTCGCGTGGAGATCTGCTCGCGCCGACGATCGCAGCACCGACGAAGATCGCGATCAAGAACAGCCAGTTCACTACAGTGGCCTCACCGAGAGCTTGGTGGCCGTGAAGTCGCGGCCCTTCGGGTGGCGACCCTGTACGGCAACGATCGCGTCTCGAAGGGATGTAGAGTCGATCATCGTCTGTTGAAACTTGCCGCTGTTGTCGCAGAAGTTCACGGCCCATCGGTACTTCAAGGATCTGGGCATCTCTCAGTTGCTGCCTTCCGCGCGCCGGGCGCGCTCTTCGCGGATGATTTCGAGCGCATCAGCGAGCGACGCGTCACAGAGCTGACTGACCAGCTCGGTGAGATGCTCGCGCAGATCTGCGTGGTAGGCGTCAACGTTACCCTCGTGCTGCGGGGTGACGAGGAAATCCTCCGGTCCAATTACCGTCGGGTCGGCCGCCTCAACTGTTGCCGGTATGACCGCAGTCCGCGTGCTTGGAGCGATCTTCTTGATCAGCGCGCCCAGCTCGTCGCCGACCTCGGCGACCGCATCATCAGCGACGGCGATCCGCAGGCGGAGCTTTTCGCCTCGACGAATCTCGAAGTGGGTCAGGAGGACGCGCGGTCCACGAGGAAGCTTCTTCTGTGGCGCTTTGCGTACGCTCATCGATTCTCACTCATGGGATGATCTCCGCGCAGCTTTCATGAGCAACCTGGAAGGCGCGTTTCCACGCGAATAGCTTCTCGTCGAAACCCGCGGGTACATCTGCTGGACCGCGCGTGTTTGGCGGGAACGCGAGCGTCTGTTCGGCCCCGCACCGCATGCAGCGCTGGAGCAGCGCGTTGCCGACGAACTTGTTGCCGATCCACCCCGCGGCCGGTGAGGCCGCGAGGGTCTCGACAGCGCGCAGGGCCTCTTCTGGACTCATCGTCCCAGCTCCACCAGTGCATCCCGCAGGTGCCATAGCGCGCGCAAGAGGCGTCGCCGCGGGGGCCAGTCTTTCATGATGTAGCGCCTCGGAGAGATCGCGTCGCGGTGGTGCTTCGTACGACTCATGCTCGAGGTCCCTATCTGGCGCGCGCCTGCATGTCTGCGGCAGTCAGCGCTTCCATGGCGCGCGTTCGAGGCGCCAGCGTTGCTGACCACTCGCGGAACTCTGATTCCCAACGCCTGATCGATTCAGCCGTCAGCGCAACCGGGATCGGCAGTGGCGGGTGCCTGGTCATGCGAGTCGATCTTGGGCGATCCGCTCCCAGCGACGGAGCAGCTGATCGTCGAAGGGCACCAGGCACTTCTGGAGATCGCTCACGGTGAAGACAGGAGGCTTGCTAGAGCGTGGGACACGGACAGTCGCGGAGTTCACGAGTTCATCCTACCCACGAGACCGAAGGACCGCCAACAAAGAGAGATCTCGGACTAGGCCATGCCGTTGGGTGCAAGCTTCCCGACGCGCGTCGGCGACGGCTTGGTGTCCCAGGCCTCGCCGCGCAGTCCGCTCGTCCACGTCTGGCCGCAGCTGTCGTCCAGGCAGCGGTACTGCGGGCTGTCGTCGGAAGCCTCACCGTCTCGAGTCGCGGTGCGTCGGCCGCATCCGTGGCACTTGCCGCGCTCGACCGTCACGGCTCCTCCGTGACCTGCGCGTCATGGAAGCCGCCGCCACCGAGGTGCCGTGCGAGATGCTCCATGATCCAGCGCGGAAGCCCGTCGATCAGCAGCGCGAGACCGCAGTTGCACGCCTGCTTGCGAGTCGACGCACGTACTGGAGAAGCTCGATCGGCGGCGTCTTCCCCGCAACGATCGTGGTGATGGGGTACAGCGCGCCCTTGCACATGGCGCAGTGGTCGGCGTCGCCCTCGTCGGTCAGGAAGTAGTGCCGGTGGCCGCAGTGGTCGCAGGGTCGGTAGCGCAACCGCGGTACGTCACGCGCATCGATCATCGGGCTCATGCACGAACACATACACCACGGCGCGCAGAAAGCGAACGACACGTGACTGTCGGCGGCGTTGAAGATCGTGCCGCAGGCCAAGCAGCACGGCGCCGTCGCGCGTCGTGATGCGTTTGTTGATGGTGAGATCGTGAATGCGCCGTCGGGCTTCCAGCTCGGTCATGCGTCGCGTGTAGTTTACCCGGCGGTCGAGCGCGTGAGGTAATCAACGCCAGCTGGTCAGCCGGCCAAGATCACGCCAGGCTGTAGACCACGATCGAGAAGGCCGCGTCGGACGGTGGAGAGTTCGTGGTGACGTCGATGATCGGGGATGACACCGAGTAGCCGACCACCCCTTCGCCGTTGCTCTGCGTGACGGTCGCGATGATGTCGTTCGGATTTGCTGGCGGGTTGGCTAACGTCAGCGCATAAGCTCCAGGCCCTTCGTGCACGATCGTCGTGAAGCCGGTCTGCGCGAGGAAGGTCCCGGCTGCACTGACGTTAGCGGCTGCGATCACCGGTGGCGTTGAGCCAGGCCCCGTGGCTCCAGTTGGCCCCAGGTGACCTCGGGGCCCGCGCTCACCACGCTCACCACGCGGTCCTCGGCCACCTTCCGTGATGACTTTGATGTCGGACATGGTCGGATCGTAGGGCTATTGGCGCGAGAGCACCAATTTTTGACCGTGCCCTCAGGTAGTCTAGGATCGCGGAAGCGTGCGCCCCGTCGACCAGACGACCTACGGCCCCTACGACGGCAACTGCTTCAGCGCGTGCCTCGCCTCGATCTTGGAGATCCCAATCGACGAGGTGCCGCTGTTCTTGGGGGCGTACTGGGATGGCTTCTTGCCGTGGCTCAGGGAGCACGGGCTGTGGGTATCATTCTACCGCAGGAGCGAGAGGCGCGTCCCGCTGGGCTACTCGATCGCGGGTGGACGGTCGATGCGCTTTGCGGGCAGGATGCACGCGTGCGTCGCGTACGACGGGATGATCGTCCACGATCCTCATCCGAGTCGCGACGGTTTACCTTACGGCATCGAGGAGTACGTCGTGATCCACGGCTCCGACGGCAAGAGCCGGTGGTTCAACGGCGTCGGTAGAGGCGCTGGATCCGGTAGCGCACGTCGCCCTCCTCGTGATCGACCAGGCCGACGCTGGGCCAGGTGGGATCGATCACGAAGTCGCGACTGAGGTCGGGGACGCGCGCGTCGCAGCAGAAGCGGTCTTGGACACGCGTGAGGTAGACGTGGCGAAGCGCCGGATGCGCGATCGCGAGCTGGTAGATCTCTGCGCCGCCGATGACGAACATCGTCTCCGCGCTATCGCACTTGGCGAGCGCGTCGTCGAGCGAAGCAGCGGCCACCACGCCTTCAGGCACGGTGATCGCGCGACGCGAGACCACGATGTTGAGGCGTCGCGGCAGGGGCTTACCCGCGATCTCCTTGCTCTCCCACGTCTTCCGACCCATCACGATCGCGTTGTGGCGATTGGCGCTCGCGGTCGACGTCACAGCCTTGAAGTGGGCGAAGTCGCCGCGCAGCCGCGGCCACGGTAGCGCGTTGTCCTTGCCGATGCCCCAATCCAGGTCGGCAGCGATAACGACGTCAAAGCACATCGGCCGAGGCTACTCCTTCGCAGACCGCGACTGGAGGACTTCTGCGATCTCTCGATTGAGCTGCTTGGTCGACTTCTTCATGCGCGCGCCGGCCGGCAACGTCGCCACGATCCGCTCGGCGATCTTGATGTCGGTGCGCGCGGTCGGCAGACGACCCTCCTCCACGGCGTAGAGAGCCAAGAACTTTCGCGGGGGCCGCGAGAGGGCGTCACCAGGCTCGCGCACGAGGCGCCCAATGCGAATTGGCTCGTCGACGACGATGTGATCAGCACCCCCGTACGTGGCGGTCTCCCGCGCCGTGTACGCGTGAGCGATGTGCCAGCGAAACGGTAGTCGTGCGAGTAGATCACGCAGGTACTGCTCGCGCTGCCTGGCGAGTTCGTCGTGCCGACGCTCTGCCGCCTCATGCTCTTCCTTGGAGCCGTAGTAGAGCGTGTGCCGAGCCTGTTTCGATGCGGCGCGGCGGGCGCTCTCGATCTTCTCGTAGTCGCCTACCGCCACGGTGATGACGCTAGCACGGCACGACAAGCCCCTGTCTCACGTGGAAATGCGCGTTGCAGCCACCCTGGATGAGGACGCTCGATGATCCGGCGACGAGCGTGAGATCGTCGATCGACGTCCCGATGAGGTCCCAACGGCCAGGTCTGGGCTTGTGATCTTGGCTGATCTTCGGCGACCAGCAGATCACGCTGTGCGTGCCCACAGGCCCGACGGGTGGATCGTCGTAGCACTTGGGACAGAGGAGTTGCAGCCCGTCAGCTTGCTCGATTGCGTTGACACCGATGAGGTGATCGCAGGGGCCTTCCCAGTCGTAGAAGTCCGACTCGATCCACGGACCGTCCTGCCGCACTTCCCAGATCTCTGGTCGCACGCGGCGACGCTGCTCGATGTGAACCTCCAGGCGGATGAAACGTCCGTCTAGTTCGCGCAGCGCTCGCGGCGTGAAGCTCACTTCCTTAGCGTATGATCTGGACCATGTTCGGACGAGACAAGCTCAACAAGAGGCTGAGCCAGATCGACTTCTTCATCGGCGTGACGGGGCGCACTGCCGAGATCGTTGATCGCGTCTATGACGAGATTGTTGCCGTCATCGAACGCGGAGCTTCTGGATTGCCGGCAGATGCAGACCTGCTCATGGCAGCGCGTCTCCTCGACGATTGCGACGAGGGCACACGACAGGCCTGCAAAGACGACGGGATCGACGTGCTGATCTGGATCTTCGGCAAGACCGAGGAGGCTGCTCAAGTCGTCGTCGAATCTCTGAAGGGTGAGACGGGACCAGACAAGCTGACCGACCCGTTCTTTCAGTCGCTCAGGGCTCTTTTCGAGCCGATCGCGTTCGATGCAGCGAGTCGGGCAGCGCTCAGCCGCGACATGAAGAGGAAGGCGATCGTTCCGCTGGGGGCGCGATCGAAGGACGGCTTGATCGCGCGTGGAGCTGTCGCTCCTCGAGCACTTCAGTGAGGATCAGCCACCGTGCAGCAGGTGCACCGTCGCTGGCGCGATCGCGATGAGCAGCGCCAAGATCGACGAGAACAGCAGCATCTCGCCGATCCGCACCGCCTTGGCGTTCGCACACAACAGATACATGAGCAGGCCGCCGATGAGCGCAGCGATGAGGAGATATGACATGGCGCGATCGTACGCCCTGCGTCGCTCGGCCCCAACAGGCACGAAGGCTGTAAGCGGGCTGACTAGATGTGGTGGAGGCGGCGGGAGTCGAACCCGCGTCCGAGAATGCGTCTGAGCGTGCGTCTACGCGCGTAGGCTTGCTGTTTGAGGTCTCGCTTCCGCCGGCAGCAGCCGGCCTGCGGAGCGACGATCTAGCTAGTCTCGACCTTCCTGCGCTAGCAGTTCAGAAGGTCCAGTCTGATTGTTGTCGGTGATCCACACCTCCAGACGGAAGGCATGGTCATCGTCGCGGCTTGGTTTCTCAGGCCGCGAGAGCAGCAGCGCCGTTGTCGTTCGCTGTTGCAGTTGTGCCCCTTTTTTACGTGGCCTGGGGCGCCACGACGCGCAGCACGAACGTCTACATCCTCGTCGAAACCGGTACGCCCCCTTGTGTTGTTTCAATCCTCGCCGCTGCGAACAGCGACGAAAGACGACTATCGCAGGTTCGCTCGACAGGTCAAGCGCGACGTGAACTTCAGGGCTCGACCGCGATCAGCCGACCGAAGATCTGGCGACGCGTCACCCACCCGTTGATCCCGCCGCGATTGTTCCCGATCTGGTACCGGTCACCCTGGATCGCCTTGACGAGATGCAGGTACTGGCTGCCGCTCACGCGGCACAGCACGACGTCGCCGGTCGCGAGCACGTGATCGCCGAGTGGAGCAACCGTGCAGAGGTCGCCGCTCGAGATTTTGCCGACCATGCTGTTGCCGTGCGGTCGGAACTGCACCGTCACGCCGCCATGCAAGAGTCTGATGTGTCCATCCGCCCAGTCCATGATCGCCAAGCTAGCAGATCAGGCTGTGGCCTTATCGAGCTTCTCTCGCAGCATCTCGAGGGCCTTCACCTCGAGCTGGCGGATGCGCTCGCGCGACAGGTCCATGGACTCGCCGATCTGCTTCAGGGTTTCCTCGTCGGAGCCTCCTAGGCCGAAGCGCTGCCGCAGGATCTTACCGAGCGGCGACGGCATGTCCGCGATCGCGGCGGCGATGTCATCCTTCTGCCGAAGATCTGCCAAGACCGCGTCGACAGGCTCGTCGTTGCTCGTGAGCTGCGACGGCAGCTCTCCATCTTCGCCCACCGAGTCGAAGGAGGGCAGCGACTCGCGGTGCTTGAGCCAGGTGCTCTCCAGCGTCGCGAGGCTCTTCGGGGACACCTTGAGGATGCGCGCAAGCTCGGCCTGCGACGGATCACGCCCGTGCTTTTGGTGAAACGCGTCCTTCGCGCGACGCACCTTGGACGCGAGGTCGTGCAGATGAACGGGTACGCGTACTTCAGTCGCCTGGTTCTGCCGCGCGCGGACGAGGAAGTGGCGGATCCACCAGGTCGCGAAGGTGCTGAACCGCAGCTTCCGCCGATAGTCGAAGCGCGGAATCGCCTTGAGTAGCCCGAGGTTTCCCTCCTGGATGAGGTCCTCCATCGAGAGGCCCACTGTGTTTTGGTAGCCGTGTCGACGGATCGTCGACGGCACCAAGCGCAGGTTGCAGGTGGCGAACCAATTGCGAATGCGATCGGCCTCGTGCTCGAGCTTGCGCAGCGCAGCGCGCTCGCGACGCAGTCGTTGAGCCGTAGCCTGCCGAATAGCAGGATCCGCAAGACGCTGATCGAGCACCGCAATCACGCGCGTGGCGATTAGCCGATCGAGGTCAGCCGCACGCGCTGTCGCTCCGCTTGTCGTCTCAACGGGTGGATCGAGTGCTCGCAGGCATGCGCGTGCCTCGGGCTCCAGTGGGCCACCGATCAGGTGCCTCCAGAGGGCGACCTCAGCATCTTCCAGCCTCCGCGCAAGCTCCAGCTCCTCGGCCGAGGAGAGCAGGTGGTGATCGCTGATTGCTGACGCGTAGATTTGCTCGGCACTCAGCGCTGCGGCTTGCCTGCGGCCTGGTCGATCTTCGTCACCGATATTCTTCTGTCGCAGCGGTTGTCGTGCTGCGAGTGTGGACGCTGGCGGGTTCACTGGTGCGGAAGGGCGTTGGATGGTTGCTGGCGCAGGATGATCCTCGTCGTCGTCGCGCTTTCGTCGAGCCGGACGCGGTGCGGACTCGCGCTTGGTGGATGCGGGTCGAGCCGTTGCCGGGGATGTCACCAGCGTGTGGCGTCTCCCTCGGCCTTGACCCTCCGATCGCACGAGACCGAGCTTGCGCAGCGTGTGGATCTCGGTGCTGAGCGAAGAGGCCTTGATCGGTCGCCGCTGCTCCAGCTCGCGACGGATCTCCTGGGTGGATCGCATGCGATTGTCTGCGAGCAGCCCGAGCACCGCCTCGCGAAGCGTTCCAGAAGAAGCTGTGGTTGAGGCCGCGAGCAAGAGAGGCGCCTTGCCGTCAAGCTCCGGCATCCCGAGGTCAGCCTCGATCGTCGCGAGGAAGTATCCGTAGTCTTCAGGCGCAAGGCGTCGGAACGCGGCCACAGCTTCATCGACGCGGGCGCGCCGATCCTTGCCCGCGCGCAGGTGGCGTGCGATTAGGGTGTCTTCGCCCACTACTCGGTTCTACACGACGCACGCGGCCTGCCGCGAGGCCGATTTACCGTTGGTCGTAGATGAGATCCGCGAATTCGACCTGGTGCAGATCTCCCTGGTATCATGGGTTCATGAACGAGCGTGGAACGTATGGTCGGCAAAACAACCTGACGAACGGCTACGGATCGTACGGGCTCCAGGCCTGGAATGCGCAGCCTCCGGCAGTGGGCATGGAGCCTGAGGTAAGGCTGGCTGCCGTAAAGGCGGGCGTGAACGTGCTCATGACCCTCGGCTATGTCCTCGTGGGCTCGTGGCTCGGCGGCAAGGTGACGCCCGACGCGCCCAAGAAGGGCAAGATTGTCGGTGGCGTGACGGGATACTTCGCATCCCTGCTGTCGCAACAGAGCGAGGCCTTGTATCGGATCGCGCAGAACACTGCGAACCGTTGAGTCTCGTGTGTCGCGCAGCGTCGCCGTAGTCGTCGAGGACGGGCAGGGGCGGGTGCTGCTCCTCCTGCGCGGGCCGACCGACCCGTGGATGCCCCTGCGGTGGAACCTCCCCGGAGGTAAAAATGTGGGGCTGTGCCTGCGGGTGTGAACATCTAAACCGCTTGAATCTATTGGGTTTAGCAGCGGTGATGGAATCTCCCAGTGATGCTAGAATTGGTCGATGGCACGCGCGCCTAAATGTTCACAACATTCTAACTTGCGACAAGCTCCTCCTCCAGATGAGAGCGTTGAAGCGCTCTGATACGCATTACAAACAGCGTAATCAGCGCTTGAAAGCCTTACGAAAGTTGAATTCTGCATTCCTGGAAGCGGAGCGCGCGTATAAGCGCGCTTGGAAAGCCAAGAATCGGGAGCGCCTTCGAAAACAGGGAGCGTGCCTGGAAAGCGGCTAACCCTGAGAAGGTGAAGAATAAACAACTTGTACGTGACTACGGCATCACGCTGCGTGATTATAAGTCGCTGCTTGATAAGCAGGGAGGCGTCTGCGCAATTTGCAAGTCAGAAAAACCGGGAGGTAGGGCCAAAGGGTATTTCCATGTGGATCACAACCACCAAACTAATGAGATTCGCGGACTTCTTTGCTGTAGTTGCAACAGAGGTCTCGGGTACTTTAAAGGACAGTCCTGAGTTGTTACTGGCAGTTGTCGCTTATTTAGAATCTGCTAAGTCAGAACCGCGCATTTTTGCGAAATGCAGAAAGCCGCATTCACGAAGAAGACGGTAAACTGGATTTCTCCATGGATAGTGTTGCTGTAGTTGTCGAAGACGTACGTGGCCGCGTGCTGCTTCTACAGCGCGGCTTGACAGACCCTTGGATGCCCAGACGATGGAATCTGCCTGGCGGTCATATCGAACATGGAGAATCCAAGAGAGAAAGTGAATGCGCGAGACGCGCGAGGAGGCCGGCCTTCGCGTCTACGCGCTCTCTCCGCTCATGCAGGTGTCTTCGCCAGGCGGCAAGATCGACGTGCTCTACGCCGACTACTGGGACGGCCGCGTGCAGCTGCTCGACGGCGAGAACGCGCGGTCGACTTGGGTGCCACTGGCGGCGGCATGGACGCAGAACCTGATTCCGCCGCATCGCGAGATACTACGGCGCCTAGCACGTGGGACCTGGACCTGATCCCGTTGCATCGATCTAGGTCGTTTTCTTGGGTTACTCCATGCGGCCTGTTACGATCGACCCATGCCCGTAGTCAGGACCAACAAGATTCACGTCCCGATGGGCGCGTGCCCGCCGAATCCGCCGTTCGTGACCACGAGCCCGGTCACGATCCTCGCGATCGACACGGGTCCTCTGCCGGACTTCCAGGGCTCGATGCCGTGCTTCCGGTGCGGTCGCCGTGGTCGCTACCCGGGCCGCTGTTGCGGTCACGCTGTCGATAGTGCTGCTCCTGGTAGGCTGCTGTCTGGCTGGGTTTACGCGGAAGACATTCAGATGGCGCGCAAGTACGGCAAGAAGACGTCCGAGAAGGTCGCGCGGACGATGCGCTTCGCGTGCCACGGCG
>CAVQWD010000030.1:0-6904 GCA_963717265.1 uncultured Alphaproteobacteria bacterium
CCTCGATATAGTCGCGGATGCCGGGAAAGCGCTCGAAATATTTCCTGATGTAGGCGCCGGCCTCCTCGCGCTCGATGCCGAGCTGGTTGGCGAGCCCGAAGGCGGAAATGCCGTAGATGATGCCGAAATTGATCGCTTTTGCCCGCCGGCGCACTTCGCCCGGCATGTTCTTGACAGGCACGCCGAACATTTCCGACGCGGTCATGGCGTGGATGTCGAGCCCATCGCGGAACGCCTCGCGCAATTGCTCGATCTCGGCGATCTCGGCGAGCAGCCGCAGCTCGATCTGCGAATAATCGGCGGAGACGAGTTTATAGCCGCGCTCGGCGATGAAGGCGCGGCGGATTTTTCTGCCGTCCTCGGTGCGGATCGGGATGTTCTGCAAATTCGGCTCCGACGACGACAGCCGCCCGGTCGTGGTCGAGGCGAGCGCGTAGCTCGTATGCACGCGATGCGTCGTCGGGTTGACGAAGCCGGGCAGCGCGTCGGTATAGGTCGATTTCAATTTCGACACCTGGCGCCAGTCGAGGATTTTTTGCGGCAGCTGGTGGCCCTGCTCGGCCAGCTCTTCAAGCATGCGCGCGCCGGTCGCCCACTGGCCGGTCTTGGTTTTGGTGCCGCCGGGCAATCCGAGCTTGCCGAACAAAATGTCGCCGATCTGCTTCGGTGAGCCGACATTGACCGTCTCGCCGGCAAGCTTGTTGATCTCGGCTTGCAGGCCGCCGCATTCCTGCGCGAATTCGCCGGACAGCCGCGACAGGATTTGCCGGTCGATCGAAATGCCGCGCCGCTCCATATCCGCGAGCACGCGCAACAGCGGCCGCTCCAGCGTCTCGTAGACGGCGAGCACATGCTCGGCGGCAAGGCGCGGCTTGAGCACCTGCCATAGGCGGAGCGTCGCATCGGCGTCCTCGGCGGCGTATTCGGTGGCTTTAGCGATATCGACGTTGTCGAACGTCAGCTTGCTCTTGCCGACCTTGGTGACTTCGTTGAAATCGATGGTCTCATGATCGAAGTAGCGCCGCGCCAGCGGATCGAGGCCGTGGTCGGAACGCCCGGCATCTACACAATAGGACATCAGCATGGTGTCGTCGTAGCTCGCGATTTCGATGCCGCGCACGGCAAAAATCTGCCAGTCGAATTTCAAATTCTGGCCGATCTTGAGCACGCCGCGATCTTCAAGCAGCGGCTTGATGGCATCGAGCGCCGTGCTTTCCGAAATCTGGTCGGGCGTGATCTCGCCCGGAAACAGGCTGTCCTTGCCGCCTTCGCCGCCGCGCCGATGGCTGAGCGGCACGTAGCAGGCTTCATTTGCGGCGACCGCCAGCGAAAATCCGCAAAGCTCCGCCTGCATCGGATCGAGGCTTGAAGTTTCCGTGTCGACGGCGACGAAGCCGACATCGCGCGCGCGCTCAATCCAGGCGTTGAGCCGATCGAGCGAGCGCACCGTCTCGTATTTCGAGCGATCGAATTTTTGGCTGTGCGCGATCTCGAGCCGCGCCGCCGCCAGGGCCTGGGGGGTGAGCGATCCCGACACGGCCGCGGGCGGGGTGGGGGCCGGCTCGCTCGGAGCAGCCGACTGGCCCGCTCCGGACGCGCTTGGCGCGTCGTCCTCCCCCGCAAGCGGGAGAGGTAAAGAGCCACCCTGCCCCACCAGCTTCGCATCCGGCTCGATCTCGCCGACGTCGATCGAGGCGAACTCCGCCACGCGCCGGGTCAGCGAATTGAACTCCATCGCCCTGAGGAACGCGATGAGCCGCTTGTGATCGGGCTCGTGCACGGCGAGATCGCCGATCGGCACCTCGAGCTTGACGTGGTCGTCGAGCGTGACGAGTTTCTTCGACAGCCGCGCCTTATCCGCGTTGTCGATCAGCGACTGGCGGCGCTTGTCCTGCTTGATCTCGGCCGCGCGTCTGAGCAGGGTCTCCAGGTCGCCGTATTCGCCGATCAGTTGCGCCGCGGTTTTCACCCCGATGCCCGGCACGCCCGGCACGTTGTCGGTGGAATCGCCGATCAGCGCCTGCACCTCGATGACCTTTTCCGGCGGCACGCCGAATTTTTCGATCACCTCGGCGCGGCCGATCTTCTTGTCCTTCATGGTGTCGAACATGACAACGCCGTCGTTGACGAGCTGCATCAAGTCCTTGTCCGAGGAAACGATGGTCGAGGTAGCGCCGGCCTCGCAAGCCTGCCGGACATAGGTCGCGATCAGGTCGTCGGCTTCGTATCCCTTCTGTTCCAGGCACGGCAGATCGAAGGCGTGCACCGCTTCGCGGATCAGCGGGAATTGCGGCCGTAGATCGTCGGGCGGGTCCGGGCGGTGCGCCTTGTAGTCGGGATACATGTCGGTGCGGAACGTGTGCTCGGAGAGGTCGAACACTACCGCCAGATGCGTCGGCTTGTCCTCCGGCTTCATGTCGCGAAGCAGCTTCCACAGCATGTTGCAGAAGCCAAACACGGCATTGAGCTGCAGTCCGTCGGATTTGCGGTTGATCGGCGGCAGCGCGTGATAGGCGCGGAAAATGTAGCCGGAGCCGTCGACCAGAAAGACGTGGTCGCCCTTCTTCAGCGGCTTGGCGGCAAGTTGCGGTTTTTGCTCTTTTTGAGCTTTTGGCGGGACTTTTTGTGCGGCGGGCATGATGGGCAATATATAGGGGCTTCGCCCTGATTAGCACCGCTATTGGACGATACTGTGGACTATTCCCCGCTCCCGATCGACGCCGCGCTGCCGGAGCTGACGGCGGCGCTGCGCGCGCATCATGCGGCGGTGTTGGTGGCGCCGCCCGGGGCCGGCAAGACCACGCGGGTGCCGCTTATTCTCGCCGGCGAAGATTGGGCGAAACACCGCCGCATCCTGGTGCTCGAGCCGCGGCGGCTCGCCGCGCGCGCGGCCGCGGAGCGCATGGCGGCGACGCTTAACGAGCGCGTCGGCGACACGGTGGGCTTGCGGGTGCGCTTCGGGTCCAAAATTTCGCGCCGGACGCGGATCGAACTCATTACCGAAGGAATTTTCACCCGACTCGTGCTCGACGATCCGATGCTCGACGGCGTCGCCGCGGTATTGTTTGACGAATTCCATGAGCGTTCGCTCGATGCCGATCTCGGCTTGGCGCTCGCCCGCGACGTGCAAATGGGTTTGCGCGAGGATCTAAAGCTCCTCGTTATGTCGGCGACGATCGACGGCGCGCGCATTGCCGGACTGTTGGGCGACGCACCGGTGATCGAGAGCAAAGGCCGCGCCTTTGCGGTCGAGACGCGCTATGTCGGGCGCGATGCGCGCGCCATCGAGCCGCAAATCGCCGACGTCATCGTCCGCGCGATGCGCGCCGAGGCGGGTTCGCTCTTGGCATTTCTGCCCGGCGCCGCTGAAATCCGCCGCACCCGGACGCTGCTTGAAAACCGCACCGATCCATCGACCGACGTTGTCGCGCTCTATGGCGCGCTCGCCGGCGAGGAGCAGGATCGCGCCATCCTCCCGGCGCCTGCCGGCCGCCGCAAAATCGTGCTGGCGACCTCGATCGCGGAAACGTCCATCACCATCGAGGGCGTGCGCATCGTCGTCGATTGCGGGCTGGCGCGGGTGCCGCGCTACGAGCCCGACGTCGGCGTGACCCGGCTCGAAACCGTGCGCGCCTCGCGCGCGGGCGCCGATCAGCGCCGCGGTCGCGCCGGGCGCACCGAGCCTGGCGTCTGCTACCGGCTGTGGGACGAGCCGCAGACCGCGGCGCTCGAACCCTTCGCCCGGCCGGAAATCCTCGCCGCGGACCTGTCCTCCTTTGCCCTCGATCTCGCGGCCTGGGGCAGCGGTCCAGAGCAGCTCGCGTTCCTCGATCCACCGCCGGGCCCGGCGCTCAACGAGGCAAAGGCGCTGCTTGCCGAACTCGGCGCCATCGACGGCGACGGCCGCATCACCGAGGAGGGCCGGCGCCTGCGCCGGCTGCCGCTGCCGCCGCGGCTCGCCCGCATGGTGGTGGACGCTGCGGACGCCGGCGAAGCTCTGCCCGCCGCCGAACTTGCCGCGCTTATCGGCGAGCGTGGCCTGGGCGGCGACGATGTCGACTTGCGCGAGCGGCTGAACGCGCTTCGCCGCGACCGCTCGCCGCGCGGCCGCGACGCGCGCGCGATGGCGGCGCGCTGGGTGGAGGTGGCGTCGGCTCCCTCCCCTGTTTCTGAGGGCGGCGAAATCGGCGTCGGCACACTCGTCGCCCTCGCCTACCCAGAACGCATCGCCAAAAATCGTGACAGTGGCCGCGGCGGCGCAGCCGGCGCGTTTCTGTTGGCGAATGGGCGCGGTGCAAATATCGATGCCGCCTCGCCGCTGGCGCGCGAGGCTTTTCTTGCCGTGGCCGAGCTTGCCGGCAGCGCCGCGCAGGGCCGCATCCTCTCCGCCGCGCCGATCACGCTCGCCGAAATCGAAGCGCGATTTGGCGAGCGCATCGAAGCGCACGAGGAGATCACCTTCGATGCGGCAAGCGGAAACTTGCGCGGGCGCAAAAGCCGCCGCCTCGGTGCCATCGTGCTGGCCGAGGCGCCGACGCCGGTCGAGCCGAGCGATGCAAGCGCAAAACTCCTCGCCGACGCGATCGCCAAAATCGGCATCGCCCGGCTGCCCTGGACTAAAGCGCTGACGCAATGGCGCGACCGCGTCATGTTCCTGCGCGCGAGCGAAGGCGCGACATCACGCGATTCTTGGCCCGATCTCTCCGACGCGGCGCTGACAAATACCGCGCACGAATGGCTCAAGCCGGCGCTGGCCGGCAAAACCGCGCTCGGCGAGATCGCGGCGGATGAACTGGAGCAGGCCGTGCATAATCTATTGCCATGGACGCTCAAACGCCGGCTGGATGCCGAGGCGCCGACGCATTTCCAAGCGCCGACCGGCTCGCGCGTACCGATCGATTATGCCGCCGAAGGCGGCCCGAAAATCGCGATCCGGGTGCAGGAACTGTTCGGACTTAACCGCCATCCGACGATTGCCGCCGGCAAAATTCCGCTTGCGATCGAGCTTTTGTCGCCGGCGCACCGCCCGGTGCAGACCACGCGCGACCTGCCCGGCTTTTGGCGCGGCAGCTACTCAGCCGTGCGCGCCGAAATGCGCGGCCGCTATCCCAAGCATCCGTGGCCCGACGATCCCGCGGCGGCCACCGCGACCCGGCGCGCGAAGCCGCGGAAGAATTGAATTCGAGCGAACCCCTTAGCACTTCGCTTACCGTCGAGCGGCAAATCCCGCGCGCTATCGCGGGGCATTAGCTCCTTGTTCGCCGTGGCATGGTGCAATCGCTTCAACCACGGACTATCACCCGATGCGCTCCGTCGTCTTCTTTGCCGCCTTCGCGCTCGCCGCCGGCGTCATCGTTCCGCGCTACGCCGCGCAGTTGCACGGCCGCAGCGCGGCGCCGACCCTGATGGCGGCGCGGCCGGTGACGCCCGCCGCGCCGGTCGCCTCCGATTCCCGCTCCGTCGTTATCGCGCCGGGCCGCAATGGTCATTTCCAGGTCGAAGGGCGCGTCGACGGCCGCCGCATCGATTTCATGGTCGATACCGGCGCTTCGGTGATCGCGCTGACCGAGCGCGACGCGGCGATGCTCGGCATTCATCCGGCCGAGAGCGACTATGTCGCCGCGGTGCGGACCGCGAACGGCACGGTGCGCGCCGCGCCGGTCGAGCTGAACATGGTCGAGATCGAAGATCTCGTGGTGCACAACGTCGCCGCCATGGTGCTGCCGGACAGCGCGCTTTCCGACAATCTGCTCGGGCTGTCGTTTCTGTCGCGGCTGCACCGCTATGAATACGCGGACGGCAAGCTGGTTTTGGAACAGTAGCGAATAGCGAGTGGCGAATAGCGAATAGGGAAAAGCGCAAAATCCCTATTCGCCATTCGCCATTTGCCGTGCAACGCAACCATTTCTGTCCCGCGCCGTTTACGCTATTGCTGTCGGGCTCTTCGATTCGGACCAATTCTTCAATGTTTCCCAAGCCCAAGCCTTGGCTTAAGCCGAATACTTACGCCTACGAATCCGAGCCGATGGTGAAAGCGACCGGCTTTCGCGAATACGACGCGCGCTGGCTGTTCGGAGCCGAGATCAACCTGATGGGCGTCGAGGCGCTCGGCCTCGGGCTGGGCACGCTGATCCGCGAGCTTGGCGTGACACCGCGGATCGTCACCGGCCACGATTTCCGCTCCTATTCGGCATCGATCAAGATGGCGCTCGTCAACGGGCTCATCGCCGCCGGCTGCGACGTGCAAGACATCGGGCTCGCGCTCACGCCGATGGCCTATTTTGCGCAATTCGACCTCGACGTGCCGTGCGTCGCCATGGTCACCGCCTCGCACAACGACAATGGCTGGACCGGCGTGAAGATGGGCACCAACCGGCCGCTCACCTTCGGCCCCGATGAGATGAGCCGGCTCAAGGACATCGTGCTCAACGGCCGCTTCAAATTCGCAAGCGGCGGCGCCTACGAATTCGTCGAAAACTTTCCGGCGCGCTACATCGCCGATCTCACCAAGCGGCCGCGGCTCAAGCGGCGCCTGAAGGTCGTGTGCGCCTGCGGCAACGGCACCGCCGGCGCGTTTGCGCCGCAAATCCTCGCAAAAATCGGCTGCGAGGTGGTGCCGCTCGATTGCGAGCTCGACCACACCTTTCCCAACTACAATCCGAACACCGAAGACATGAAAATGCTGCACGCCATGCGCGACGCCGTGCTGGCGAGCAAGGCCGATGTCGGCTTGGGCTTCGACGGCGACGGCAACCGCTGCGGCGTGGTCGACAACGAAGGCGAGGAAATCTTTGCCGACAAAGTCGGCGTCATGCTCGCCCGCGACATTTCGTCAAGTCACAAGCACGCGCTGTTCGTCGCCGACGTCAAATCGACCGGCCTGTTTGCGACCGATCCGGTGTTG
>CAVQWD010000031.1:0-43218 GCA_963717265.1 uncultured Alphaproteobacteria bacterium
CAAATGCGCCGCCACCAGATAGGTCCAGGCGGCATGTCGCACCGCCGCCTTGCGGTCGTCGAAGATGACCAGAAAGAACGGGCTCAGCGCCATGATCTCCCAGGCCAGAAGAAACAGCAGCCCGTCCTGCGCGGCGATCACCAGCGCCATGGCAGCCGTCAGCATGTTGAGATGGAACCAGCTTGCCGCCGATGCGATGCCGCCGTGGCCGGCAAAATAGCTGCGGCCATAGAGTCCGGTCACCATCGACAGGCCGAATACGGGCAGCAGAAAGAACGCGGACAGAACGTCGATTTCGAGGTGGAAGCTGCCGCCCGGCATCTGCCAGACGCCCGACAGGCTGACGGCATCGCCGGTAACGAGCACGTGGAGCGCGGCAACGAGCCCGAAAGCGGACCCCAACACCGCGCCGATTTGGCCGGCTAGCTGACATAGGCCGGCGCGCGGGTAGAGCACGATTGCCAGTATTCCGCCCAAGGCCAACAGCAAAATTGAGGTACAGGCAAGCGCAATGGTCAGCATCACGTCGCTGCCCTCTTGAGCCGCACGCCGCGGCCGCCGCCCTGACTTCGCGGTATTGTCGGAGATGAGTTCGATGCCGAGCGCATCCAGCGCGCCGACGAGCTTCATCAGCGAATCGACGTTGCCGCGAATCACGCCTTCGCTCGCTTCCATGCGCTGGATGGTCGGCAGCGACAGCCCGGCCGCGTCGGCAAGCTGGCGCTGGTCGATGCCCAGAAGTGCGCGAGAGGCCCGTAATTGGGCGGCAGTAATCATGCTAAAAAAGTCACAATTGATGTTTAGTACATCAATTATTGCGCTTATATGATCTCTATTAAAGCGTCAACTAGGAGGGTCAATTCCGCCTATTTTCTTCGGGATTCAGCGGCGGCCCGTCGGCTGACAGGCGTTCGGTTGGCCTTGATACGGCTCGATAGAGAATTGAGCTAGATCACAGCGGCTGCGCTGGCTTTGGCATAAATGAGCATTGGCGGGCGCGTTGCTGTGAGGGGGACGGGAGCCCCTGTCTTTAACATTCGAACGGCAAGCATCGAAGGAAACCACCCATGCGCATTTTCAAGCTTGGCCTGTTGGCCGCAGCGGCGTCGATCATCGCGACGCTGCCAGGTTACGCCGCCGACCCGCACCATGGCCTGCTTCTGGCGAAACAATGGTGTGCGGCCTGTCATGTCGTTTCATCCGACCAACGCGAGGCGAACGCCGACGCGCCGCCATTCGCCACCATCGCGCGACAGCCACAATTCAATGTCCAGGCTCTCGCCTATTTTCTGCTCGACCCGCATCCGAAAATGCCGGACCTGCCGTTGAACCGGTATGAGGCGGGCGATATCGCCGCCTATATCGCAACGCTGCGGAAATAACCGGATCTGAATGTAGCTAATCGTACACCGTTTCCAGATAGTGCTCTGAATCGACGACGGCCTCGATCACGGTCGGCCCGTCGGCGGCAAGCGCCGACGTGACGGCTTCGGCCAATGCCTCGGCGCTCCGCACGCCGCGCGCCGGCACGCCGAAATAATGGGCCGGCGGATCGCGGTAATCTTCATCCTGCAGCGCGGTGCCGTAGAGCGGGAATTGGCGGCGGATCTGCTTGACCTTGATCAGCGCCAGCCACTTGTCGTCGAGCACGACGATCGGCAGCGCGAGCTTGAGCCTCTTGGCGGCGGCAACTTCACCGCACGTCATCTGGAAACAGCCATCGCCGATCAAACAGACCACCGGCAGATCGGGCCGCGCGAGTTTGGCCGCAATCGCGGCGGGCAGGCCAAATCCCATCGACGACCAGCCGTTGGTGATGAGAAAGGTCTTCGCCCCGTGCGCGGTCCATTGGCCGGCGATCTGATGGGTGTGGGCACCGACATCGAAGGCGAGCACGCCCTCGCCTGGCAGCGCGCGGCGGACCGCGTCGATGGCGGAGTGCGCCGTAAACGCGCCGTTGCCCGGCCGCAGCGCCGCCTGGAAGGCGCGGCGGTGCACGGCAAGCCCGTCGAGCGTCCAGCTATTGCGCGCCCCCACCGGCACGGCAGCAAGGCGGGCGAGCGATGACGAAAGTTCGCCGATGACCTGATGCATCAGTCTGACTGACGGCGCGACATCGGCCGGCTCGATGTCGACCTGAACGAGCGGCACGTCGCCGATCCAGGCTTCGTACTCCACCTCGACGGTGTCGTAGCCAAGCCCGACGATGAGATCGGCGGAACGCAGCAGGCGCCGCTGCACCTGCCGGCAGGCGCGCTCGATGCAGCCGAGCGACAATGGATGGTCCTCATCGATCAAACCCTTGGCCATGGTCGTGGTGGCGAATGGAACGCCGTAATGCTCGATCACGCGCAACAGCAGGGCCGGATCGGGCAGACGCATCGCCGATGAACCCAAGACTGCGATCGGCCGCCGCGCGGCGGCCATCATGGCGGCGGCGCGTTCGATGGCCGCATCCGGCGCGGGCGCTACGCGCTGCGGCGCCAAAAGCGGCGGCACCTGCTCGTTAGTCGCAGCGAGCGCCACGTCTTCCGGCAGGTCGAGATGCACTGGACCTTGCGGCTCGCTCAGCGCGAGACGGATCGCCTGCGCCAGCGTAGTGCCGATTTCCCCCTTGCGCAGCGGCAGCGTCGCCTTGGTAATCGGCTTGAACAGCGCGTGGTGATCGATCCACATCTGGATGCGGCGGCCGAGCTGATCGGTATTGAGATTGCAGGTGAGCGCGATCAGCGGCGAGCGATCGAGCCAAGCGTCGCCAATGCCGGTTGCGAGATTGGTGGCGCCCGGGCCGAGCGTTGCAATGCAAAGCCCCGGCGCGCCGGTGAGGCGGCCGGTGACGTCAGCGGCAAAGCCCGCCGAGCCCTCATGCGCCGTCAGCACGAAGTCGAGGCCGCCTTTGCGCATCGCCTCCATCAGCGGCAGCACGTTGCCGCTCGGAATGCCGAAGCCGCGCGCGATGCCCGCCGACTTCAGCGTGGCGACGATCAGGTCGGCGTTGTTCATGTCGAGCCTTTTCCTGCACTCCCCGATCGCGGGGAGGGAGCGTTTGCGGCGCGTTATATGGCACACTACCGAGCGGTGCAGAAAGTTGTTACGATCCCACCCCCGCCAACGTCCGCCACGCAAACTCCGCCAGGCAAATTCCGCCACCTCAGTCAGGACTCTCGCCAGCATGAATGCGAAGCCGGCCCCTCGGCACACCGCGCCTCCGCGCAGCCCCGCCCGAAGCCACTCTTTAGCGCGACAGTCTGACATAAAGGACCTGATCGACGATCTCGTCGCCGCCAATCGCACGCTGGCTCGGCTCGGCGTGCTCGATGCGTTCGGCCATATCAGCGTGCGCGACCCGCGCAACCCGCACCGCTACCTGATGTCGCGCTCGATCGCGCCTGAATCCGTGACGGCCGCCGATATTCTCACGCTTGATCTCGACAGCCAGACCGTCGATCCCAAGGACGAAGGCACGCTGCTCTATCGCGAGCGCTTCATCCACGGCGAAATCTACAAGGCGCGGCCGGACGTCAACGCCGTGGCGCACAGTCACTCGCCGACCGTCGTGCCGTTCACCGTCACCCGCGCCAGATTGCGGCCGCTATTGCACAATGCCGGCTTTCTCGGCCTCGGCGTGCCGCTGTTCGAGATCCGAAAGCACGCCGGCGACGGCACCGATCTGATGATTCTGACGCCAACCCTCGGCAAGGATCTGGCGCAAAAACTCGGCAAGGACGCCGCCGTCGTGCTGATGCGCGGCCACGGCGATTCCGTGGTCGGGCCCTCGCTGCCCAATGCCGTATTCCGCGCCTATTACACCGAGATCAATGCGCGCCAGCAATTGGCCGCCATCACCATCGGCGGCCCGATCAACTTCATGACCCACGCCGAGGCGCTGACCGCAAATGACGCCATGCTGCGCGCTTCGGCGCGGCCGTGGGCGTTGTGGCGCAAGCGGGCTTTGGCCAAGTTCTGAACCCCGGATGAGGATAAGAACGATGAAAATCCACGCGGTCGCCGCCGCTATTCTGGCGCTCCTACTTTCGGCCGTTGCCAGCGCCAACGCCGATCCGATCGCCGATTTCTACGCTGGCAAGACCATGCGCATGCTGATCGGCTACGGCCCTGGCGGCGGCTACGACCTTTACGGGCGTCTGGTCGCCGAGTTCTTGTCGAAGCATTTGCCCGGCCATCCGAGCATTCTGCCGGAGAACATGCCGGGCGCCGGCAGTTTCACCGCGGCAAAATACATGGCGGAAGTAGCCCCGAAGGACGGCACCGTGCTCGGCAGCCTGGCGCAGACGCTCGCGCTCGACAGCGCGGTCGGCGGCGCCAATAAGGTCAACGCCTCCACCTTCCACTATATCGGCCGCGTGACCACCAATATCGATACCGGCGCGGCGCTGCCGTCAGCCGGCATCAAGTCGATCGCCGATGCCCGCGCCAAGCAATACACGGTCGGCGCCTCGGGCCGCGGCTCGACCACCGACATTTATCCCCGCGCGCTCAACGCCTTCGGCGGGACCAAGTTCAAGATCGTCTTGGGCTACAAGGGCACCGCCGAAATTCTCCTCGCCATGGAACGGCACGAAGTCGACATTGTCGGCGCCTATGGCCTGCCCGCGATGCTGGCCAGCCATCCCGGCTGGATCGACAAGGACGAGGCGATCCTGCTCTATCAGGCCGCGCTCAAGCGCAATGCGCTGTTGCCGGACGTGCCGACGCTGCCGGAACTGGCGGTCTCCGACGAAGGAAAATCGGTGCTGCGCGCCATTGCCGCAACGGCCGAGATCGGCCGCTCGATCATCGCCGGCCCCGGCGTGCCGCCGGAGCGGCTTGCGGCATTGCGCCGGGCGTTCGCGGAGATGCTGAAGGATCCGGATTTCATCGCCGCCTGCAAGAAGCGCCATCTGATGGTCGATCCCGGCAGCGGCGAGGACATGGACGCCATCGTCAAGGAAACGTTTGCATTGCCGCAGCCCGTGCTCGCCAAGATCGGCGCGATGCTGGCGGCGAAGTAGCCGCGTCGCAGTCGACGCATCGCAGCGATACCGGCTAACGCATTGCTCGATGCATGCGCGGCCTTACACTGCTTCGCAGCTATCCAGGAGCGTTCCTCATGTACCGGCTCAATGTCGCCGACCTCGATTCGCCGTCCTATTTCGTCGCCGCAGCCGCAGCCGATCTCGGATTTTTCGGACACGAAGGCATCGACGTCGAGCTGGTGCGGGAGTTCGGCGCCATCAACGGTCCGGAAGGTTTGCGCAACGGCACGCTGCATTTCTTCGGCGGTCCGGCGTACGGGGCGACGCGAGCTTTTCCGGGCTGGAACGGCGCCAAGCTTCTGTGCGCGCTGTCGCAATATTCCTATTGGTTCCTGGCGGTTCGCGCCGACCTCGACATCAAGCGCGGCGACATCGGCGCGCTCCAGGGCTTGCGGCTTTCGGCGTCGCCGCCGTGGCCGGAAATGAGCCTGCGCTATATGCTCACCCAGGCGGGGCTCGATCTTGAGCGCGACAACATCCGCATCGTGCCGCCGCCGGAAACGCCCGACTGGGCGCAAGGCTATGTCGGCGTCGAAGCGATCAAGCGCGGCATCGCCGACGGCTATTGGGGCAACGGCATGCGGGTAGCGCTCGGCGAGAAAATTGGCATTGCCAAGATGCACCTCGACCTGCGCCGCGGCGACGGCCCGCCCGGAGCGCGGTTCTATAATTTCCCGGCTCTGGCGACGTCGGAGAAATTCGTCGCCGAGCACCCCAACGTCGCCGCCGCCGCGGTGCGCGCCATCGTCAAGACGCAGCAGGCGCTCGCCGCCGACCCATCGCTGTCGACCGGCGTCGCCGAGCGCATCTTCCCGGCCGGCGAGGTGCCGCTCATCGCCGAATTGATCAGGCGCGACACCCCGTTCTACCAGGCCCACATCACGCGCGAAGCGGTCGACGGCCTCAATAAATTCGCCATCGCCATCGGCCTTATCAGCGAGCCGATCGCGTACGAGGCGCTGGTGGCAACGCAATTCAGCGAGCTATGGAACGGCTGAACACGGCGCGATCAGGGCTGACTAGCGGCGTGTGACGGCTCCTCACACCGAGGCGTGCGCCACTCCGGCTGTCGCTTTCAGCGCATCGCCGGCGGTTTCATAAAAACTCGCGCCGTCCGGCAGCACGATCGAGGCCGAGCGCACCGCATGCGTCGCGGGATCGATGCCGTCGGGCGTGGCGCCTTGCGCCACCGCGAGCGCCGCCTTGCGCAGCCGCTGCCGGGCCATGATTACGCCGTTGTCGGTCGAGACCAGGTTTTCCTTGCTGCGGTCCTGGATCGGCCCGCAGCTTTCCTGAATGGCGGCATCCTGCATGGCGATGCCTTTGACCCCGCAATAGGACTTGTGGTGCTTCTGCGCCACGCGGTCGATCATGTAGTCGTTGTCCTTGTTGACGACCGGGCGGAAGGTGCCGGGAATGAGATTGACGTGGATGCCGCCGCCGTGGCGCATGACTTCAAGCTCGTGCGCCGACAACGGCCGCGTCGGATGGTAGGTAAAGCACCATGACATGCAATTCTCGTCGTCGACCGGCACGAAGGCGTGGCCGTTGAGCGCGTTGTCGCCGTACGGCGGGATCATGGTGTGGAATGGCATGACCCATTGCGTGATGCGCCAGTACAGATTGCCCGGCGTCGCCGGCCGCCTCACGCCGATCACCATGCCGCCCTTGTTCTCGATCACTTCGAAGCGTGCATCGGTCTCGCGGGTGAATTCGGCGCCCTGGCCGACATGCAGCGGATCGCTGCGCAGATCGTGGCGGTGCAGGAACGAGACGTGCACCGAATCGATGCCGCCCTCGAGCGCCTGTAGCCAGTTGCACTCCTGCGTTCGCTTGGAGGCGAAGCGGTGCGAACCAGGCACGGTCGCCCATTCGAAGTTCGGCTTGGGCGGTTTGAGCGCCGGAGGGCCCATATAGACCCAGATCACGTCGCCCATTTCGATGCACTGATACGAGCTGAGCTTGATCTTGTTGCAGAAGCCGCTCTCGACCGGCTCCGAGGGAACCTCGACGCATTGGCCGGTGACGTCGTATTTCCAGCCGTGATACGGGCAGCGCAGGCCGCCCTCTTCGTTCCTCCCAAACCACAGCGACACGCCGCGATGGGCGCAGAACTCGTCCATGACGCCGACCCGGCCCGCCGTATCGCGAAATGCGATCAACCGTTCGCTCAAAAGCTTCAGCCGCACCGGCGGGCAATCCGGCTCCGGGATTTCGGACGACAGCAGCGCCGGAATCCAATAGCGCCGCATCAGCGCGCCCATCGGCGTGCCGGAAGCGGTGAGCGCGAGAAAATCGTTCTGTTCGCGTGTGGTCATTGCAGTTCTCTTTGGATTTCCCGCATCATATATCATCGTGCTGCGGGCTGCACCATTGCGGCTCGCCGGCTCTCAGCAGATCGATCATCTGTTATTTAACGGGAGCCGCCAGAATTGGCTCGCACTCCGCCCACACCTCCTCCCGCAGCACGTCGAAACGCTCCCTGGCGTCGTCATCCCAGAAGGCCGTGACCGCGGACGCAAACGATGGCCGCTGCCGCATGCGGGCGAGCCAGTCGGCGACAAGCGGCCGGCGATCCTGCCACAGGCGCGTCAGTCCCAGCACGCCACAACGATTGACATAGGGGATCGCCGCGATGTCGGCGAGCGTGAACGCCGCGCCGCCGAGATAGCTTGCCTGCGCCAGCGCCGTCTCCATCCGCCCGATGAAGGCGTCGTGACGCCGCGCCGCCTCGGCGGCATCGGGCGCGGCGAGGCCGTCCTCCATGATGCGCGCCAGGCGTTGCCGCTTGGCCGGATCGCGCACGCGGGCCACGTAAGCATCGCGGCCATCGGGAGTTTGCCGCATGAAGTAGCGGCGAAACGCCGTCGCCGTCGTGAGCGTGCCGGTGTGAACGTGGAGATCGTCGACGCGTCGCAGCCACAGCCGCACCTGCGAGCGCGCGTGTGGATCGCGCGGCATCAGCGCCACGTCGGGAAAAACCTCTTCGAGATATTCCATGATGATCGTCGACTCGATCACCACCTTGCCATCGTGCACCAAAGTCGGCACCACGGCATTGGGGTTGAGCTTGAGATAGTCCGGGCGAAACTGATCGCCCTTCTGCAGCGCCAATACCTCGCCCTGCCAGGGCAGCGATTTCTCCGCCAGCGTGAGCCGCACTTTGATGGCGCAGACCGACGTGGTGCCGTGATAAAGGTACAGCATGCATCACCCTTCATCCCTGCGGGGCGTCAGTTCGATTGCTTGCGCAGCAGCCGCTCGGCATTTATGGAAAAAATCTTGCGGCGGTCGCCGTTCGATATGTCGAGCTTGTTGAGCGCCTCGATCGCGGGCCCGATGGGGCCGAGCGGGGTGTCTGTGGCGAACACCACCTTGTCGGTGCCGAAGAACTCAAGGCCGCAGCGCAGCGCATGAACGCCGCCGCCGAACATCGCGGTGTCGGCATAGAAATCGTGCATGTAGTCGAGATGCGGGCGCTGCAGCGACGGCAGGATTTTCGAGTAATCCTCGTCCGAGGTTCGGCTGCCGAGTACGTCTAGGCCAGGACCGATGCGGCCATCGTAATAGGGAATCATGCCGCCGAGATGGTGGGTGATGATCTTTATATTCGGATAGCGGTCGAACAGGCCGGAAAACGCCAGCCGCACCATGGCGACCGAGGTGTCATAAGGCCAGCCGAAGCACCACCACATTTCGAAGCGCGATTTTTGCTCGGCTGAGTAGTCCGGCATCGTTGCCGTCCGCGCCGGATGCAGCCAGATCGGCCGGACGAGCTGCGTCATGGCGGCGAAGATCGGCTCGAACGCCGGCTCGTCGAGCGGCCGCCCGTCAAGCGGCGTGAATATCTGAATGCCGGCGGCGCCGAGCTGATTGATGGCGCGCTTGGCTTCGTCGACCGAACCCATCACGTCGGTCAAGCACAGGGCGGCGACGAAGCCGGCGAAGCGGTCGGGATGCTTGGCGCAAAGCTCGGCCATGGCGTTGTTGGCGACGCGCGCCAGCGCCAGGCCTTGGCCAGGCGTGGCGAAATCTTCGATCGGCGGATTCGGCAGCGACACCACCTGCCGGTAATCGCCGAATTCGTCCATCTCGCGAAAGCGCGCGTCGAGGTCGTGAATCTTGCGCACGTTACGCAGCCGCGCGGCGATGTTGCCGAGCTTCGGCGCGACTTCTGTTCATCTCGTCCAGAAAACGCGCCGGCGAAATGTGGCAGTAAAGGTCGATGATCGTGTCGCCGCTCATGGCGTTTCAATCCCTTCCCTTCGCGACGTAGGGGCGCCCCTCGTGGGCGCCTGGCCGATGACCGAAGGCGGCCACAAGGGCCGCCCCTACATTTCGCGGCAAGGATATTACGTCAGCACCCGCACCGGCTTGCCGTCAAGGAAGCTGCGGATGTCATCGGTGACGCCGGAGAAATAGTTCCGGTAATTCTGCTCGGAGACGTAGCCGAGGTGCGGGGTGAGCACGACGTTATCCATCTTGCGCAGCGGGTGATCGAGTGGCAGCGGCTCGATGTCGAATACGTCGAGGCCGGCGCCGGCGATCTTCCGTCCGCGCAAGGCGGAGAGGAGCGCCGCCTCCTCGATGATCGGGCCGCGCGAGGTGTTGATGAGGTAAGCGGACGGCTTCATCAGGCCGATTTCCTTGGCGCCGACCAGGCCGCGCGAGCGGGCCGACAGCACGACGTGGATGGTGATGAAGTCGGATTGGCGGAACAGGTCCTCTTTGGTCACGTAGCCGACGCCCGCCGCCGCGCATTTTTCCGGCGTGAGATTCTGGCTCCAGGCGATCACATTCATGCCGAACGCCTTGGCGATATTGGCGGTGCGCGCGCCGAGCTTGCCAAGTCCGAGCACGCCGAGCGTCATGCCTTCGAGGTCGGGGCCGATTGTCGACTGCCAAATGGCGCCGCCGTGCAGTTGTGCGTTCTCGTGGCCGATGTGCCGCGTCAGTTCGAGCATCAAGCCGATGGCAATTCCGGAGGTCGGGCTGCCGAACGAGCCGGTGCCGCAGACCGTAACGCCGCACGCTTTCGCCGCCTCGGTGTCGATCGAGGCATTGCGCATCCCGGTCGTGATCAGGAGTTTCAGCTTCGGCAGCGCCTCGATCACCACGCGGGGAAATCCGGTGCGCTCGCGCATGGCGACGACGATCTCGAAATCGTTCAGCGCCGCGATGACCTTCTCCGGGCCGCCCAGATGCCGATTGAAAATCGTAAGCTCGACATCGCCCTTGACCTTCGACCAGTCGGCAATCTTGAGGACGATATTCTGATAATCGTCGAGAATTGCGCAGCGATACGCCATGACGCCTCCACCCCGCGTGATGCTTGTGCCTTGCCGGGCGTAGCCGTCTCATAAGAGCGGGCGCAAGACAAGCCGCGCCGCGCGCGTGCGGTTGGAGGCTTGGCGCCGGTGGTCGGGCGGCGGAATGAAGGCTAGGCGCGGTGCTCGGCGGTGTTGCCCAAAGCCGGACTTTCGGCGGGCGCCGTCGACGGCGTCCTGGCGGCGGGATGGCCGTACTTGGCGTGCCATTTCGGGCCGGGCCCACGCATGTAGTGCAGGTCGGGCCGGTACGAGGCTCCGCCCTTTCCGAAGCTGCGCCGCATCTCGCGAACGGCTTTAGTAAAGTTACGCCACATCAAACGCTCCCGTCGGCCGTTGGGCTCGGTCAGGCCCGTTCCTGGGTCGTCGCCCCCGCGGCGCCGGTTCGCCAGCAGCGGCGGGATTTTTCAAACGCCCGTTTGACCATCTTTGTCGGCGAGAAATCACAAAAATTTGGTGCGAATTCGGCACACCCGAGTTCCAATTGTGGTTAGGCTTGACAAATCTTTACCGCGAACCGCGACGGCTCCGCCGCGCCCGGCGCCGGCATTGCTCGCTGCTGCACGGCACCGGCCGCAGATCGGCGCTTGCCGTGAGCGGCCCGCCTCGCTACATCAGCGCCATATTTCCCAACATGAGCGCCTTTGCCGCCATACCGCCGCTCAAGCCACGGCTTTGACGGCGCCGAGCCGGCGGGCGCGAAACCTGGACCCCAAAATGGCCCGTCAATTCGTCTACCACATGCAAGGTCTGTCCAAGACCTACCCGGGCAACCGCAAGGTTTTGGAGAACATCAATCTGTCGTTCTACCCGGACGCCAAGATCGGCGTGCTGGGCGTCAACGGCGCCGGCAAGTCGACGCTGCTGCGCATCATGGCCGGCCTCGACCAGGAATTCACCGGCGAGGCGTGGGCGGCGGCGGGCGCGCGGGTCGGATTCCTGCCGCAGGAACCGCAGCTCGATGCGGCAAAATCGGTGCGCGAGAACGTCATGGAGGGCGTCGCCCCGCAGCAGGCGATCCTCGGTCGCTACAACGAACTGGCGATGAATTATTCCGACGAGACCGCCGACGAGATGACCAAGCTGCAGGACGAGATCGAAGCCAAGGGGCTGTGGGACCTCGATTCCAAGGTCGACCAGGCGATGGACGCGCTACGCTGCCCGCCGGACGAGGCCGACGTGGCGCAACTGTCGGGCGGCGAGCGCCGGCGGGTCGCATTGTGCCGGCTCCTGCTCGATCAGCCGGACCTCTTGCTGCTCGACGAGCCGACCAATCATCTCGACGCCGAATCGGTGTCGTGGCTCGAAGGCCACTTGCGCAACTACCCGGGCGCCATCCTCATCGTCACTCACGATCGCTATTTCCTCGACCACGTCACTGGCTGGATTCTCGAACTCGACCGCGGCCGCGGCATTCCCTACGAGGGAAATTATTCGTCCTGGCTCGGCCAGAAGCAAAAGCGGCTAGAACAGGAAGGCCGCGAAGAGGCGTCGCACCAGCGGACGTTGGCCCGCGAGCAGGAATGGATCGCGGCCTCCCCGCGCGCGCGGCAGGCCAAGTCCAAGGCGCGCTACGAGCGCTATGAGGAGCTTCTGAAGAAAGCCGGCGAGCAGCAGGCCCAGACCGCCCAGATCGTCATTCCGGTTGCCGAACGGCTCGGCCAAAACGTCGTCGATTTCGAGCACCTGAAAAAGGGCTTTGGCGACAACCTGCTCATCGACGATCTGTCGTTCAAGCTGCCGCCGGGCGGCATCGTCGGCATCATCGGGCCGAACGGCGCCGGCAAGACCACCTTGTTCCACATGATCACCGAGCAGGAAAAGCCCGACGGCGGCACGATCAAGATCGGCGAATCCGTGCACCTCGGCTATGTCGATCAGTCGCGCGACTCGCTCGATGGCAAGAAGACCGTGTGGGAGGAAATTTCCGGCGGCCTCGACCAGCTCACGCTCGGCAAGCGAGAAGTCAATTCGCGCGCCTATTGCTCGGCCTTCAACTTCAAGGGCGCCGACCAGCAGAAGAAGGTCGGCCAGCTCTCGGGCGGCGAGCGCAACCGCGTGCATCTGGCCAAGATGCTCAAATCCGGCGCCAACGTGCTGCTGCTCGATGAGCCGACCAACGATCTCGATGTCGACACCTTGCGCGCGCTGGAGGAGGCGCTCGAGGATTTTGCCGGCTGCGCCGTCATCATCAGCCACGACCGCTGGTTTTTGGATCGCCTCGCCACCCACATCCTCGCCTTCGAGGATGACAGCCACGTCGAATGGTTCGAGGGCAATTTCCAGGACTACGAGAAGGACAAGATGCGCCGGCTCGGCACCGACACGGTCATCCCGCATCGGATCAAATACAAAAAGTTCTCGCGTTGAGTTTTGCCGGCGCGACTGCCGCGCCGGGGTGCCTGTCGCCGCAATCGTTCGTTAGGCAATCTCTGTAATGATGGCTTATGCAGCATTACGCCCTCCAATGAAATTGGAACGCTCGCGGAACGGCGGCGGCGCCTGAGGCCGCTCCGGGCGCGGCGTCCTGCGTCAGAGGGCGTTCTTAGAACCTGGGTTTCATTCCCTTGGGTCGATGCTTATATTCTCCGTATTCGGACGATTCCCCGCTTATTATGCCGGGTGTCGCCGTTAACCTAGATTCGCCGCAAAGGAGACGACATTGGCGACAAAAGCCAGCGAGGCCCGCTCCAGCGAAGCGCATGCGCGCGCCGAAGCAAGTTTCAGGAAGGAAGAGCGCGCCAAGGACGGCGCCAAGGCGATGATGGAATATCAGGCCAACGGCCGGGCCATCCGTGAAAAAATGGCGCGATTGAAGGCGCTTCGATTGGCCAAAGAGGCTGCCGACAAAGAGCGGGAACCTGCCGGCAAGGTGCCGAAAGGCAAGCGTTCCGGCGCAGGCAATTGAGGCCGCAGCGGAATTTCGCCGCGCGCGCCTTGAATCGAACACATCGCTGGTCTACATGGTGGCAGCGACCTTCATAGGTTCGCTGGCGGGCCGCGTGTACGGACACCGTTGAACGGCTTCTGGCTCGCACTTTTTGTCCATTGACAGCCCGGATCGCGCGGGGGTGTCCCGATTCACCCGCAAGGCCAAAGGCCGCGGCGCGCGACGCAGCGGCCGGCCAGACGCACACAACAGAAAGCTCATTCTTTGACCGACTTTTACGATTTTAGACTCAACGACGCCATCACGCGAGCACTCGCCGAAGAGAAATACCTCACCCCGACGCCGATCCAAACGCAGACGATCCCGACCGTGCTGTCGGGCCGCGACCTGATCGGAATTGCGCAGACCGGAACCGGCAAGACCGCAGCGTTCGCGCTGCCGATCCTGCATCGTGTCGCCGCCGAGCCGCGGCAGCCGGAGCGCAAGGCTTGCCGCGTCCTGGTGCTCAGTCCGACCCGCGAATTGTCCGCCCAAATCCTCGACAGCTTCCGCGCTTACGGCCGCCATCTGCGCGTCCGGAGCGCGCTGGCGATCGGAGGCGTGTCGATGGGCGGCCAGGTCCGCTCGCTGCTCAACGGCGTGGATGTCCTGGTCGCGACGCCGGGCCGGCTCCTTGATCTCGTCCAGGGCAATGCGCTCCGCCTCGGCGAGGTTGAATGTTTCGTCCTCGACGAGGCCGACCGCATGCTCGACATGGGCTTCATTCACGATATTCGCAAAATCGTGGCGAAGCTTCCGGCGAAACGGCAGACGCTGATGTTTTCCGCGACCATGCCGCGCGCCATCGCCGAACTCGCCGCGCAGATGCTGCGCGACCCGATCAAGGTCGCGGTGACGCCGCAAGCCTCGACGGTCGAACGCGTCGAGCAGCGCATCATCCGCGTCGATCGCGGCGCCAAGCCGGCAATGTTGATCGATCTGTTGAAACGCGAAGCCATCGACCGCGCCCTGATCTTCACCCGGACCAAGCACGGCGCTGATAAGGTGGTGCGCGGGCTTGTCCGCGCCGGCATGACGGCCGAAGCGATCCACGGCAACAAATCGCAAGGTCAGCGCGAGCGCGTGCTCGCGGCGTTTCGCCAGGGCAAGGTGAGGACGCTGGTGGCCACCGATATTGCGGCGCGCGGCATCGACGTTGACGGCATCAGCCACGTGATAAACTTCGACCTGCCGAACGTGCCGGAAACCTACGTGCATCGCATCGGCCGCACCGCACGCGCTGGCGCTGCCGGCGTCGCGATCTCGCTGTGCGACGCGGAGGAGGCGGCATTCGTGCGGGATATCGAGAAGCTCATCCGCATGACCATTCCGGTGAGCGATCGCCGCATGGCGGCGCCACGGACCGAAGCGCCGACCGCAAAGGCCGGCTCCGCTCGAACCTCGACCGCAGCGCCGGGTCAGCAGCGGCATTGGCACGGCCGCAAAGCGGCGCCCGGGTCGCGGCGCCATGAGCAGCCAAGATCCAAGGCGCTGAGGAAAGATCCGTCAAGCCAAGATCGACCGCGAGAGACCGGGATCGCTGCCGTGCGATTTCTGCATCGCGGCGCCGAGCCGGCAAGCGACGTTGCGCAGGCGCATCGCGTTCGACTTCAAGCAAAGGAAGCATGACGTGGCCAAGGAAGAACTTCTTGAATTCGAAGGTCTCGTCACCGAGATCCTGCCCGACGCCCGCTATCGCATCCAGCTCGACAACGGACACGCGCTCATCGCCTACACCGCCGGAAGAATGAAGAAGAACCGCATCAAGACGCTGGCCGGCGACCGGGTGACGGTCGAAGTGTCGCCCTACGACCTTGAGAAAGGGCGGCTGATCTTTCGCCACAAGGACGAGCGCGCCGGGCAGGCTGAACCGCGCGCCGCAGCGCAATCAATTCCGCCGGCGATGATGTCCCGCCTGCCTCGACAGGGGCAAAGGCTGGACGAACGGGATCGCGGGCGATCCGGCGCCGTGCAGCAGAAGGAAGCGGCGATGGCAGTCCATAAGTTCAAAGTGGGGCAAATAGTCGATCTCATCCCATCGACGTTGCGATCCGCCGCAAAAGGGACTTACGAAATCGTCGGTCTGCGGCCGTCGGACGATGGACAGACGCAGTATCGAATCAAAAGCAGGAGCGAAGCCTACGAGCGCGTGGTTTCGGAAAGCGACCTCACGCTTGCCGCCGGTCAGAGCTTGATCGGCGCTTTCAACGGTCACCCGCGTTGACGCGCAGGACAAACGCGGCGCCGTCTTCCAGCAACATGCCGGCCTCGGCGCCGACGCAAAGCGGGGCAGCGGCCGGCCGCCTGAAGGAACGATTGCCGATGTCCGACGCCGATGTTCGCGCCGTCGGAAGACCGGGTCCGCAATGCGGGCATGAAGGCCGGCGGGACGATCCAATGCAGTACGAAGACAAGGCGGCCGCGGCCGATTTGCGCACGTTGACGCAGGCGCTCGTCCGCTATCGCAAACCGCATCACGGACGCAGCGTCATCGAAATCCTGATCACGATCGTGCCGTTCGTCCTGTTGTGGTTGGGCATGTGGTTCGCCCTTCGCGTCGGATACGGCGTTTATCTGTTGCTGGCCGTTCCAGCCGCCGGACTCCTCGTCCGTCTGTTCATGATTCAGCACGACTGCGGTCACGGGTCGTTCTTCCGCAACCGCCTCGCCAATGACTGGGTAGGGCGCGTGATCGGGGTGCTGACATTGACGCCCTACGATTTCTGGCGGCGCACCCATGCCGTTCACCACGCCAGCTCCGGCAATCTCGACCGCCGCGGCATGGGCGACGTTGATACCCTCACGGTCGACGAATACCTGTCGCGGTCGCGCTGGGGCCGGCTGCGCTATCGGCTTTACCGGCACCCGCTGGTGATGTTCGGTGTCGGCCCCGTCTATCTTTTTTTCCTGCAGCATCGGCTGCCGATCGGCCTGATGCGCGGCGGCTGGCAGCCCTGGCTCAGCACCATGGCGACCAACCTCGGCATTTTTCTGCTCGCTTCCGTCGCGATCCAGGCCGTCGGTGTTGTCGCGTTTCTGCTCGTGTCTCTGCCCATCGTGCTGATCGGCGCTTCGCTCGGGGTGTGGCTGTTCTATGTGCAGCATCAGTTCGAGCATAGCTTTTGGGCGCGCGATAAGACCTGGAATGTGCAGACGGCCGGGCTGCACGGCAGCTCGCACTACGACCTTCCACTCGTATTGCGCTGGTTCACTGCGAATATCGGCGTGCATCACATCCATCATTTGTGCAGCCGAATTCCGTATTATCGATTGCCGCTTGCGCTTCGTCATCATCCCGATCTCGCAAAGATCGGCCGGCTCACGCTGCGCCAGAGTCTTTCGTGCGTGCGGCTGGTGCTGTGGGACGAGGCGGCGCGCCGGCTGATCAGCTTTCGCGAACTGCGCGCCATGCTGCGTTCCGGACTCTTGCCTCAGGCATGCAGCGGCACGCCCTGAACCAAAGTGAGATCGGCCGCCTTGCAAACGCCGCGAATCTCCCCTACCTACGTCCATCGAGATTTGGCCGGACAATCGGGCCGTATCGCCTTCGCTTAATGCCAGGCGCACGTTCAGACCCTCCAAACATCGAGACGTTGAGCTCAAGCTGCACGGATGTGCATCTTGGGATCAAGTGCACCTGAATCAGCGAAAGGAAATCTCCATGAATACGGGTACAGTAAAATTCTACAACGACCAAAAGGGGTTCGGCTTCATTCAGCCGGACGACGGCGGCAAGGATGTGTTTGTTCACGCCAGCGCCCTCGAGCGCGCCGGAATGCGCGGGCTGGTGCAAGGCCAAAAGGTCACCTTCGACACCCAGGAAGACCGGCGCACCGGCAAGATCGCCGTCGGCAACATCCAGGCGGCGTAAAGCTCAGTCCGCTCCCTCGCGCCGTGCACAGACTCGAAACCGCCCCAACGTGGGGCGGTTTCTTTTTACGCCAGCCGCGCGCTGTTCAGCGCGTAACGATCGCGCACTATTCCGCCGCGTGCAGAATCCGCGCGTCGCGGCCGGCGCGGACGAGCCGGCCTGGCAGGGCGCCGGTATGCTCGCCGCGCTCGAAGATCGGCGTGCCGGCGGCGATGGTCACTTCATAGCCGTCGACCTTTTGCACGAAACGGCGGCCGCCCGCCGGCATATCGTGCACCAGCTCGGGCTTCTGCACCTGCAGCCGATCGTAATCGATCAGGTTGATGTCGGCGCGCAGCCCCGACGCGAGCCGGCCGCGGTCGTTTAGACCGAAGAAATCGGCGGTCTCGCTGGTCTGTCGCTTGATCAGCATTTCCACCGGCAGCTTCGGCCCGCGGCTTCTATCGCGGCTCCAATGGGTGAGCATGTAGGTCGGTACGCCGGAATCGATGATCGAGGTGCAGTGCGCGCCGCCGTCGCTCAGGCCCAGCAGGCACGCCGGATCATTGAGCATTTCGCGGATCGGCTCGTGATCGCCAGTGACGTAGTTCACCACCGGGAAGTACAGATACTGGCCGTCCTCGAGAATATAGTCGTAGGCCACCTCTTCCGGGGTGCGCCCTTCACGCCTGGCGATCGCCGCCACGCTCTTCTGCGGACCCGGCTCGTAGTCCGGCGGATTGCCCATGACGAAGAATTTGTCGAACGCCTTGGCAACCACCTGGCGGAACTGCGCCAGCTTTTCGATCTCGGCTTCCGACGGCGTCTCGGCCAAAACCTGCCGCCGCACCTCGGGATCGCGCAGCCGCGCGCGCTGCTCCTCGATCGGCAAGCGTTCGAGCTTCTTGTAGGTCGGCCGCACCGTGAACGGATTGAGCGCAGTGCCGATACCCATCATCACGCCGATCGGCCGACCCGCCATCTGCGCGGTAACCGGCAAGCCCTCGGCGCGCATCTCGTGCACCGCTTTGATCAGGCGACGCCAGCGCTGCGGGTTGTTGTAGCGGTCGGTGAGCAGGAACCAGACCGGGCGGCCGGTTTCCCGCGCTTGTTTGCGAATCCAGCGCAGCTCGAACTCCTCGTCGTCGAAATCGCTATTCATGCCGAACGCGCCGCTGCCGGTGACGCCGAGCGCCGAGCCGATGCCGAGCAGTTCATGGTCATCCGCGTCGCGCGAGGGCACGAGCTCGCCGGCCGGCGTCTTGTGCGAATCGGTGCGCGAGGTGGTGAAGCCGAAGGCGCCAGCGCGCAATGCCTCGATGGTGAGCCGGCGCATCTCGGCGATGTCGTCGGGCGTCGCCGGTTCGCGGCGGACGGCGCGATCGCCCATGACGTAGACGCGGGTCGGCAGATGCGCGGCCTGCGCGCAGATGTCGATGGCGCGCGGCCGCCGCTCCAATTCGTTCATGAATTGCGGGAACGTCTCCCATTCCCAGGAGAGCCCCGCGGCCAGCACCGGATTAGGAATCTCCTCGACCCCCTCCATCAAATCCATCAGCGCGCCACGATGTTCCTTCTTCACCGGCGCGAAGCCGACGCCGCAATTGCCGAACATCACCGTGGTGACGCCGTGCCAGCACGACGGCGTGATCAGCGGGTCCCACATGGCCTGGCCGTCGTAATGGGTATGTACGTCGACCCAGCCGGGCGTGACCAGCAAGCCTGAGGCATCGATCTCACGGCGACCAGGCGCGGCTTTACCGCCGACAGAGGCGATGCACCCGTTGGCAATCGCCAGATCTCCGGTAAAAGGCGCCTTGCCGGTGCCGTCGACGATCGTGCCGCCGCGAATGACGATGTCATGCATGGAAGCCGCTCCTTGAGTGCGACGCGGTCATGATGCATCCGCGTCGGGAGCGTTGCAATGGCCCTCAGCGGGCCAGGAGGCACGCGGATGAGGCGCACCGGCGATGGTTATGACCCATTGCTTCCCATTCGCGACCGCAGGTGAGCGAGCGGCAGCCGCAATTGCAGCGTCGCACCGGGCTCGACGTTCAATGGCGGGTGATCCAGTCGCGGGCAGCGCGCTGCGCGGAGGCGATTTCGGCGTCCGACATTTCGTCCGCAACCTCGCGGCGCAGCCGCGCCGCTTCGGCACTGCCACCCAACGCCGCAATGTTTAACCATTTGTGCGCCGACACCATGTCGGCGGGAACCGACGCGCCAGTGGAATACATGATGCCGAGCTGCAGCAATCTTTCGGCGTTGTTCGTACCGGCCGGGCGTTCCACGCGGACGGAAGCACTGTTGGCCATCGGGTCTCTCCCTGTCACTTGTTCGCCTGCGGCGAGGTTGTCACGACAGTAACGGCACGACCCGCTGCAGCGAAATTCAGGTCTTATCCATAAGTAGGATACCGTAACGAGCTGGCGCAGCGGGGCGCACCGCGCCGGCTTAGCCTTTCTCAGCAAGGGCTTAGGCGAAGGCATGGCGGCGCAGGACGATGCAATGGACGAGGTTTCACTCGAGCGCCAATTAGCGCATGCGCGAGCGGCCGCGGCCGGTCCGGTCGAGGGCGTTTTCGGCCGGGATTCGCTGACCTGGCGGGTCGACCGCGAGGCGGTCACGCCGCCTCTATCCGCTATCGCCCGCGCGGCTGCGTTATGCGGCGCCGTATCATGAGGCACTGGCGCGGCTGTCCGGACGCACCCAGGCGATTGGCCGACGCGCCTGTTCAACCGCTTCTGGATCGGCCGGGCGCTGATGGATGATACCGCTAGAGAGCGTGTCGCGACGCGGAATGTGGGCGTTTCGACCGGCGCGGCAGACAGTGCCGATTTCGCCGCCGCCCGTTCCAGGCTACGCTTGCGCAATTGCCAGGGAAGGAAACCGGGATGATGCGGGCGCCTCGGATCGCCATCGTCGGCGGCGGCATTGGCGGATTGGCCGCGGCTCTGGCGCTGGAACGGCGCGGCGCCGAGGTTATAGTCGCCGAGCAATCCGCCGTGCTCAGCGAGATCGGCGCCGGCGTCAATCTCACACCCAACGCCATCAAGGCCTGCCGCGCACTTGGCATTGAGAATGAAGTCGAGGCGATCGGATCCGGATCGGATTTTTTGATCATCCGCAGCTGGAAGAGCGGCCGGCTGATCTCGCGCACGCACCGCGGCAGCTTCCGCCAAAAGTTTGGCGCGCCGAACCTGACCGTGCACCGCGCCGACCTGCTTGACATCCTCAGCACCGCGCTCAAATCCACAGACATTCGCCTCGACAGGCGCTGCATCGGCGTGGAAACCCGCGAGCGCTCGGCCGCGGCGCGTTTCGCCGATGGCAGTGAGATCGAAGCGGACATCGTCGTCGGTGCCGACGGCATCCACTCGACGGTACGCAAGAGCCTGTTCGGCGCCGACGTTCCGCGCTTCACCGGCTGCATCTGCTGGCGCGGGATGGCCGAAGTGGAAAAGCTGCCGGCCGACATCAACACCAAAGACGGCGCCGTGTGGATGGGACCGCACGGCCACGTCGTACACTATCCAGTGCATCGCGGCACGCTGCTCAACATCGTCGCCCATGTCGACAGCGACGCCTGGACCGAGGAATTGTGGACCCACGAATGCGACGTGTCGGAACTGATGACGACATACGCGAGCTGGAATTCCGATCTCACCCGGCTCTATCCGTGCAGTGAGCGCTGGTACAAATGGGCGCTGTACGATCGCGAGCCGCTCGAGCGCTGGAGCAGCGGCCGCGCGACCCTCCTTGGCGATTCGGCGCACGCCATGCTGCCCTATCTCGGCAGCGGCGCCGGCATGGCGCTGGAGGACGCCTGTGTGCTCGCCGCGATGGTTGCGCGGACGCCCGAGGATCTCGGCGCCGCCCTTGTCGCCTATGAGCGACTGCGGGCGCCGCGTGCATGTGCCGTGGTGCTGGGCTCGCGCGCCCGCGCGCGCGAGAACCATCTCGCCTCGCGCTTCGCGCGGCTCAAACGCGATATCAAATTCGCTCTGCGCGAGCGCTTCGGCACCGGCAAGGACGGCGACAGCACCGCATACCAGGTCGCCTGGCTGTATAATTACGACGTTGGACAAGAGACCGGATGAGCGCAGCCTTCCTGCCCGCTTGCTGCGCACCAGCCTCTGGATTGAGACGGAGAACGCAGAGGCCGCGCCGTTGCCTCACAATGGCGAAGCAACTAAACGGAACGGCGCCGCCGCAAAATAGACATCGCGCCATGTGACGGCGTGCAGAGGGGCCCCGAGGCTTGGACGACGATGGTGCGGCGGCGCATTGCTGAAGAGCCGGTCTCCCGGCTCGCCATCTGGTCGCGGCGGATTGCGCTGTTCTCGCTGGTAGCAACCTTCATAGCCGTTATCATCGTGCGCTCGGGCGCGCTCGACGTCGTCCCGGCTTTGTCCACTCTTGGCGGCGCTCTGGTGCTCGCCGTCGTCGCCATCCTGCTCGCTTGCGGCTCCATGACCGTCATCTGGCGCGAGGGTTATGGGGGATTGCGCCAGGCTGTCGCGGCAGTGGCGATCGGCGTCGCGCTCATCGCTTATCCGGCCTATCTCGGCATCAGAGCCTATCAGCTCCCCGCAATCTATGACGTCACCACCGACCCGATCGATCCGCCGCAATTCGATGCGATCGCCAAGTTGCGGCCGCGCGACGCCAATCCGATTGTCTATCAGGGCCTTTATGCGGCGGAGCAGCAGCAAGCGGCCTATCCCGACATCAAGCCCGAGGAGACCTCCGCCACTCCGCAGGAGGCCTTCGATGCCGCAATGAAGGTCATCTCCAAGCGCCGATGGCGCGTCGTCGATGCGCGCCCGCCGCAGCCGCGCGCCGGCGCGGCCGGGCGGCAAGACGGCCCGGCACGCGACAGCGTCATCGAAGCGGTCGCGCGCACCCAGATCCTCGGCTTCCCGGAGGACGTCGTGGTGCGCGTGCGCCCAACCAGCGATGGCGCGCGCATCGACGTACGCTCGGCCTCGCGTTACGGCCGCAACGATATCGGCAGCAATGCGCAGCGTGTCGGCGACCTGATCTCCGATATCGACGACATCCTGACCACGCCGGAGCCGGAACGCGAGCCGGCAAAGAAGCCGCCGCCGCGTCGCAATCAGGGACCGGGAAAAGGACGGTCTGCCAGGCAATAGGTGCCGCCGATCGATGGCGGACCGTCCGTTGCGACCACCCCGCGCGCCACCAATTCCTCAAGATGGGCGAGCGTCGAGAGCGCCGCGGCGCCGTGGAGACGCGGGTCAAGCCCGATATAGACCGCTTTCACGACCGTCGGAATATCGGCGGCGCCCTTGCCGAGCCGATGCAGGATGGACGCTTCGCGGCCCTCGCGATGGCGGATGTAGCGCTGCACGAAAGAAGGCGCATCGCGCACCGGTCCGCCGTGCCCGGGCAGATAGAGCGGCTCGCTGCGGCGCGCGAGTTTGCGCAGCGATGCCAGGTAGTCGCTCATCGCGCCGTCGGGAGGCGCGACAATGGAGGTCGACCAGGCCATGACATGATCACCCGAGAACAACAAGTCGGCTTCCTTGAGTGCATACGCCATATGATTGGCGGTATGACCGGGCGTCGCCACCGCTTCGAGCGTCCAGCCATCGCCATTGACGACCTCACCGTCGGCCAGCGCGACATCAGGGCGGAAATCCATGTCCGCGCTGGCGTCGAGCCGGCGCGTCTCCCCGATATGCAGCGGCCGCGCCAGGCGATGCGGGCCTTCGGCGAAAACCATGGCGCCGGTCAAGGCTTTCACCTTGGGCACCGCGGGGGAATGGTCGCGGTGAGTGTGAGTGACGAAGATATGGGTAACGGTCTCGCCGCGCACGGCATCGAGCAGCGCGTCGACATGAGCGTCGTCATCGGGGCCGGGATCAAGGATGGCCACCTTGCCGCGACCGATAATGTAGCTGACCGTCCCCCTGTAGGTGAACGGCCCCGGATTGTTAGCGACCACGGCACGCACTAGAGGCGCTACCTCTCTCGCCGTGCCGGGAACGAGATCGAAGGTCTTGTCGAAGGGAATATCGTCGCTCATGCGGCGGTCATGCTCTGTCCTCGGCGTAGGTGGCGCGCACTCTGCCCCTGCGCTCTGGCGGTCATGTGCGCAATGGCCGTGCCGGCTTCAAGCGGACGCAAATAAAAAGGGTCACTTATGAATGATACAATCATAGATTGCAGGGAGGGGAAAAAATAATGGAGCCCCGGTGCCGGGATCTCCGGGGCTCCAGCAATCTCATTCAGCACAGTGAGTGAGACCGAGATCGCATCGAAGTCTGATGCAAGCGGCGGGCCAAGTCCGGGCAGCGGCAAAAGCAGCAGAATGGGATGGATTTCCTGCATGAAAAAGTCCCCGTGGTCGTGCAACGGGCGCACACTGGTTATTTTGCAGGCAGTGAACCCCGAGACCAGCGAAATGGCGGATATCCTCAAATTCTGCCCCGGCTCGCCATTTCGCCATGCGCCGCCTAGAACGGCGTCCGGCTGCGCATGGCAGCGGCGAGCGTTCCCTCATCGAGATAGTCGAGTTCGCCGCCCACCGGCACGCCATGAGCGAGCCGCGTGACCCTGACATTGGCGTCGTGAAGCGGGTCGGTGATGTAATGAGCGGTGCTCTGGCCGTCCACGGTCGCGTTGAGCGCCAGGATGACTTCCTTGACGGCGGGATCGTGCGCGCGCTTGATCAGCGCGTCGACGGTCAGATCGTCGGGCCCGATACCGTCGAGCGGAGACAGCGTGCCGCCGAGCACATGGTAGCGCGCGTTGATGGCGCGTGCGCGTTCGAGCGCCCACAGGTCGGCGACGTCAGCTACCACAACGATCAAAGCAGCATCGCGCTGCGGGTCTGTGCAGATCGTACACGGGTTCTGCGTGTCGATATTGCCGCAAATCCGGCACACTTCGATTTTGTCGATAGCGGCCTGCAGGGCGGCGGCGAGCGGCGCCATCAACAATTCGCGCTTTTTGATGAGGAACAAGGCGGCACGCCGCGCCGAGCGCGGCCCAAGCCCCGGCAGCCGCGCCAGCAGCTGGATCAAGCGTTCGATCTCGGGGCCGGCGGCGACGCTAGCCATCGTTCCCGGCCACTCGTACGGAGAATTCCCCTCCCCCTTGTGGGGAGGGGTTAGGGGTGGGGGTCGCGACGTGTCGCGCTAGCGTTGACGCATGCGTGAGGCCCTGCCGACCCCCACCCCACCCTCCCCACAAGGGAGAGGGAGTGCACCAGCGCGTGCGACTTGCGCCCATCAAAACAACTTCAGCCCCGGCGGCAGCGGCAGGCCACCGGTGAGCGCCTGCATCCGCTGCTGCAACATCGCTTCAAGCTTGCGCCGGGCATCGGCGTGAGCGGCGATGATGAGGTCTTCGAGGATTTCCTTCTGATCGGGCTTAAGCAGCGCTTCGTCGACGCGGACGTTGCGCAGGTCGCCCTTGCCGGACAGCGAAATGGCGACAAGTCCGCCGCCGGCGGTTCCCTCGACCGTCGAGCGTTCGAGCTCGGCCTGCATTGCTTCCATTTTCGATTTGAATTCGGCGGCCTGTTTCATCAGGTCCATGAAATCAGCCATTGGATTATCCGTTTATTTGCGGCGTCGCGGTACGGGCGGGCGTTGTGCACGCCCACGCGTCGGGGCGGGCCTTACGCCCGCCCTCAGCGTCGAGCCGAAAGGTCACAAGCGCTGGGCGGCCACAACGGCCGTCCCTACGAAATGTACGCGACGGCATATGCATTATCGCTCTTCCTCGGGCAGCTCGGCGTCAACCGACGGATTCAACGGTAACCCCTCGGCATCGGTTGCATTGGTCTCGGTCGGCGGGCGCACATCGACGATTTTGGCGCCCGGAAAACTTGCCAGCACCGCCTGCACCAGCGGATCGGCCCGCACGCCGTCCTCAAGTTCGGCTTTACGTGCTGCGGCCTGCGCGCGCAGCGTCGGCATGCCCGCCTCAGCGGCGACAACCACCATCCAGCGCCGGCCGGTCCAATCGTTGAGTTTTTTCGATAGCTCGCCAACGAGCGTCTTCGGCGCACTCGCTTCAAGCGCGATTTCCAGCCTGCCGTCCTCGAAACGGACGAGCCGCACGTCGCGTTCGAGCGCGCTCTTGATCGCAACGTCCCGCTTTTCAGCCGCGATCGCCACAAGCTCTTCGAAACATGCAAGCGGGCGCGGCAGGACATCGCCGCGCATCTCACTCACCAACTCCGCAGCTTGCGGCACCGGCGATGCAAGCGCGCTGCTCGCTCCACCGCGCGTCTGCCCGCGCGAGCCGAGCTGTGGACGCGAATCCATTGCCCTGCGCGAAGAGGCCTCCTCACCGCCCTGCGCGGCGCCAGCGACAGCGGAAGGCGCGGCCGTGCCGGCGCCATTGCCGCTCCCGCCATCGCTGAGCGAACGGACGACCTCGTCGGGGGTCGGCAGATCGGCCGCATAAGCGATGCGCACTAAAACCATCTCGGCGGCGGCCAATGGACGTCCCGCCGCTTCCACCTCGGCAATGCCCTTGAGCAGCATCTGCCAGGTTCGCGCCAGAACGCGCGTCGACAATTTCGCGGCACAGGCGCGGCCGCTTGTGCGTTCGGCCTCGGTGAGCGAAACGTCGTCGGCCAAAACGGGCACGATTTTCAGCCGAGTGACGAAATGGGTGAATTCGGCGAGATCGCCCAGAACCATGGCGGGGTCAGCGCCGGTGTCGTACTGGTCCCGCAGTTCGGTGAGCGCGCGGGAAATATCGGCGCGCATCAGCGCCTCGAACAGATCGATGATGCGGGTGCGGTCGGCAAGCCCGAGCATTCCCCGCACGTCCTCGGCCCGCACGGCACCGGCGGCGTGCGCAATGGCCTGATCGAACAACGAAAGCGAATCGCGCACTGAGCCTTCGGCGGCGCGTGCGATCAAGCCCAGCGCTTCAGGCTCGGCGGAGATATTCTCCTTGGCAGCGATGTTTTGCAGGTGTGTCACCAGCAGCGCCGCATCGACCCGCCGCAGATCGAAGCGCTGGCAGCGCGACAGCACCGTGATCGGCACTTTGCGGATTTCGGTGGTCGCGAATACGAACTTGGCGTGCTGCGGCGGCTCTTCCAGGGTCTTGAGCAGCGCATTGAAGGCGGCGCCGGAGAGCATGTGGACTTCGTCGAGGATATATACCTTGTAGCGGGCGGAAACCGGCGCGTAGCGGATGGCGTCATTGATCGCGCGCACGTCGTCGACGCTGTTGTGGGACGCGGCGTCCATCTCGATCACATCGAGGTGGCGGCTTTCCATGATCGCCTGGCAGTGCACGCCCAGTACCGGCATCTTGACGGTGGGGCCGGTCACCGAGCCGTCGGGCAATTCGTAATTAAGCGCGCGCGCCAGAATCCGCGCCGTCGTGGTCTTGCCGACGCCGCGCACGCCGGTGAGAATCCAGGCTTGCGGAATGCGGCCGGCCTCGAACGCGTTCGAGATCGTGCGCACCATGGCGTCCTGGCCGATCAGATCGTCGAACGTCGAGGGCCGGTATTTCCGCGCCAGTACGCGGTAGGATTCCGTCTGTGTCGTCGCTTGGTCCATTGAACGGCGTAGCCCGGATGGAGCGCAGCGCAATCCGGGATCAATGCATGCGGATCGATCGCTCCCGCATTTCGCTGCGCTCCATGCGGGCTACCTGTGTGAGAGAGCGGGAGGCTGACGAGCGACCCGAACCGCGCTCGTTAGGGCTGCTTCCTTCCGGATCTGACCCGGTTGGCGAGTGGCTCGTCCACCGCCAACCTCCCGACCCTATATCGGCTGCAGCAAGGGCGAAAGCAAGCGCGCCTGGCCGCCCTCACCTGCTTCCGCCGAAGTCCGATCTGCGCGCCGCCGATGCGCAAAATCCGAAGTTCCAGCCCGCGAGCGGACGACGCGGCCGCGTTCTCGATGGCCACTCGGCGACGTTCCCGGTCATGTGTTAGATTGCGATCCGCAGATGGAGAAAAACCGATGCGGCGGCGGCAATTCATTGGCCTTTTCGGCAGCGCTGCGGCGGTCGGGTGGCCGTTCGCCGCCGCCGCGCAACGGCCGCAGCGGCTTGGCCGCAGCGGCTTGCCCGCATCGGCTATCTCAGCATCGATATCGATTCGGCCGCCGACCAAATCGGGCGCGATGCATTTCTGAAGGGACTGCGAGAACTCGGCTACGTCGAAGGCAGCAATCTCGACATCGAATATCGCTATGCCGATAAAGACGAGGAGCGGCTCCCGGTTCTGGCGAGCGAGTTGGTCGGTCTGCGCGTCGATGTCATCGTCACCTACGCGACGGGAATTTTCGCGGCCGCGAGGGCGACCAGGACTATTCCGATCGTCATGGCGGTCGGCCCCGATCTTGTCGCCACGGGCCTTGCCGCCAGCCTCGCGCATCCGGGCGGCAACATTACCGGCTCGGCCTTCTTCCTGGCGGAACTCATGGCGAAACGCCTGGAGCTACTGAAGGAGGTCGTGCCGTCGATGACCCAGGCGGGCGTGCCCCTGGTTCGCGACAATCCGGCCAACGGTCACACACTCGACCTGATGGGAGCCGCCGCCAAAGTTTTGCGCGTGGAATTGCAGCCGATCGAGCTTCGCGAGGCAAAGGAGTTCGCGAGCGATTTTTTGGCGTCGACCGAGCGGCCCCTGGGCGGGTTCGTGATGGTGGATCACTCGCAGTTCCTGCACCGGTCCGCGGCGATTGCCGCTCTTGCCGCCAAGCATCGGCTTCCTTCGATCGGCCCCACGCAATTGGCGGCCGACGGCGGACTCATGGGCTACGGGGTGAATTTTCCCGAATTGTTCCACCACGCCGCCTATTTCGTCGACAGAATTCTCAAGCGCGAGAAACCCGGCGACCTCCCGATCGAGCAGCCGACCAAATTCGAACTGGTCCTCAACCTCAAGACCGCGAAGGCGCTTGGCGTCGCGATCCCAGTGGTCCTGCTGGCAACCGCGGACGACGTGATCGAATGACGCGCAGCGCTAGGGTAGCCGGAGCAGGCGCTTGGCATTTTCTCCGGCGAGCGCGGCAATGGTCGCCGAATCGAAGGCCGTGACCGAGGCGATATGGGCGATGGGGTCGTACTCGGCCATGTCGTAGGGATAATCGGTTCCCATCAACACGTGATCGGCGCCGAATACGGCAACCAGCTCGGCAAGCTGGTGGGGCGTGAACACGACGGTATCGACGTAAATGCGCTTGAGGTAAGTGCTCGGCCGCTGCGGCAGCGAGCCGTGGCTGTCGGAGCGCGCGCCCCAGGCGTGGTCGATGCGGCCCGGATAGCCGCCGAGATAGCCGCCGCCGTGAACGGCGAGGATTTTCAGTTTCGGATACCGCTCAAGCACGCCGTCGAAAATCAGATAATGTAGCGCGATCGTCGTCTCGAGCGGATTGCCGATGACGTTGTTGAAATAGAACCGCGACAGGCGCGAAGCTTCGGTAAAGCCGTTGGGATGAATCATCACGACAGCGCCGAGTTCCTCGGCTTTGCTCCAGAACGGCGCGAAGGCCGGATCCGACAACTCCTTGCCGGCGACGTTGGTCAACACCTCGACGCCCTTAAAGCCGAGCGTCTTGACGCAGCGCTCGAGCTCGCTGGCGGCCTCGTGGCCATCGGGCATCGGCACCGAGCAGAACGGCTTGAGCCGGTCGGGCTTGCCGGCGCAGAAAGCAGCGACGCCGTCGTTGACGATCCGGGCCGCCTTCACCGCGACATCGAGCGGTACCGTGTAATAGCATTGCGGCGGCGGCGGCGAGATGATCTGCACGTCGACGCCCATGGCGTCGAGGTCGGCGAGCCGGTGCTCGTGCGCGATACGGGCACGGATGTCGGCCTCCTGCTTCTGACTCAGCGCCTTGGTCTCGGGTGTTGCGAAATGCGCAAGCGGAACGGTCGCCCAATCGAGATGCGGCTCGACGAATTTTGCCGCTTCCGCCACGCCGACATGAGAATGGATATCGATGGTGACGCCCGCGGGCCGCACGTCGCGGCCTTGCCCACCGTGCCGGCGCGCGGCGGTCCGCTCGTACTTGTTCCATTGTTCCGGCATACGAACTCCTCGAAGACACCGAGCGCCCCGCGAGAGCGCGTGGCGCGGTTCAAACGGGGCGGTCGGGTGCGCTCAGTAACGCGCCATCACGGGCGCGCGGTCGGTCCGGGCAAATTGATATGCCAGTTCAGTCCGACGCGGACAACGTCGTCCGGGAAGTCGAGATTGACGTGTAGATATTCGGCTTTCACGCTGATATTGGGCATCAAGCGGAACTCGACGCCGCCGCCCAGTGCCGATCCCGAACTGCCGCCGCCGTAGGCCCAACCGGCGGTGAGGTAGGGCATGAACCGGTCGAAGGCGTATCCGACGCGGCCACGGACGGTATCGAGGTATGGCGCGGCGACATTGGCCCAGGTCGAAATCGATGTCGCCTTCCACGCCCACCACCAGCGGGCCGCTCTGGATATTGTAGCCGATCGTGCCGCCGACGAGGACGCCGTCGCTGTTGGCAATGCCGCCATTGACGCCGAGATAAAATCCGCTCCAGTCGCCGGGCGCCGGAGCAGCGCTGGCGGCGGGAACCGGCGGCGCCTTGACGGGGAGCTTCAAGTCGGCGGCGTAGCCGTTTGCCGGCACCAGCAACGGTGCGAGCGCGACGATTCCAGCAATGTGCGGTTTCATGGCAGCCTCCGGGTGACACGTGGAGTCGCGCCGTCCCGGTCGATGCCCGATCCTCCGCATCCCGGCAACGACGCAGCACTCGAATTGCGCTTAACCAATAGGAAATCATGGTTAATGGAGCGTTAATACGCCGGCCCGTCGCGGCAGACTTGAGACGGCGTATCTGCACATTACGCTCGTTGCGATAACATGCAGGCTGCCTTGAATTGTCCAGGAACTGGAGCGGTGAAGCGATGAAGCTGCCCACTCGAATGATCGATCTATCGTCGACGCTCGACAACGAGACAATTTTCGATCCGCCATTTATGCGGCCCAAAATCCAATACACCAGCAACAAGGACAATGCGCAGCTTCTGCTTGACTTGTTCCCTGGGCTGAAGCGCGAGGACCTACCCGACGGCGAAGGCTGGGCGATCGAATTCGTCCAGCTTTGGACCCATAACGGCACGCACATGGACGCGCCGATCCATTTCCAATCGAAATCGATTGACGGCAAGCCGATGATGTCGATCGACGAGGTGCCGCTCGACTGGTTCTTCCGGCCCGGCGTCAAGCTCGACTTCCGCCGCATGCCGGACGGCCATGTGGTCAGCGCGGCCGAAGTCGACGCTGAGCTCAATCGCATCGGTCATCAGCTGAAACCGCTCGACATCGTTCTGGTCAACACGCGCGCCAGCGAATGCATCGGCACGGACGAATACCTCACCGCCGGCTGCGGCATGGGCCGCGAAGCGACGCTGTATCTGACCTCGCGCGGCGTGCGCGTTGCCGGCATCGATGCCTGGGGCTGGGACGTGCCGTTCGTGCACATGCGCAAGCGCTGGGAACAGACGCACGATCCGTCGATCATCTGGGAGGGCCACAAGGCGGGACGCGAAATTCCTTATTGCCACATGGAGAAGCTGCGCAATCTCGAGCAGCTTCCGGACCACGGCTTCACCGTCGCCTGTTTCCCGCACAAGATCAAAAGCGCTTCCGGCGGCTGGACGCGGGCGGTGGCTTTGTTCGATTAGCGGAGGATGGAAGACAGAGGACGGAGGACGGAGCGAAGAAGCGTCGTCTCTTTATCCGTCGTCTGTCGTCCGTCCTCGGTCCTTAGAACACCCCGAGATGCTGGCGCAGATCGACGCCGTCGTTCTTTAGTGTGGCGGCGGTCGAGACCACGGCGACGCGCCCGGAATTGAGAATGACGATATCGTCGGCAATGTCGAATACGAGCTTCGGACTCTGCTCGACCAGAACGATGGAAAGACCGCTCTCCTTGAGTCTCCGGATGGTCGACATCACTTCGGCGACGATTTGCGGAGCGAGGCCTTCCGACGGCTCGTCCATCAACAGTACTCGCGGGTTGGCCATCAGCGCGCGGCCGATGGCGAGCATCTGCTGCTCGCCGCCGGACAGATAGGCGGCAATTTGGCTCGACCGCTCGGCGAGTTGCGGGAACATTTCGAATACCGTCTGCGCGGTCCACGGCACATGGCGGCTGACCGGATCCTTGTCGCGCGCCGCGACCATCAGGTTCTCGCGCACGGTGAGGCTGCGGAAGACGCGGCGGCCCTGTGGCACCAAGGCTACACCACGCGCAGCGATGTCTTCGGGTGGCAGACGCGTGACCGACGAACCGAACACTGCGACCGCGCCAGCGCGCGGCGGCAACAGCCCGACGGCAACATTCATGCAGGTCGACTTGCCGGCGCCGTTGCGGCCGAGCAGGCCGAGCAGCCGGCCCTCGCCGAGTTCGAACGAGACTTTCTGCAGCACATGGCTGTCGCCGTAATAGGCGTCGATATCGGAAAGCCTCAGCGCGCTATTCGCCAAGATAGACCTCCCGCGTGCGCGGATCGGCCACCACCTCGGCGCGGGTGCCTTCGACAACGACCTCGCCGAAATGCAGAAGCGTGATGCGGTCGGCAAGATCGAGCGCAGTGTCCATGTCGTGCTCGATCATAACGACGGTGACATCGCGCGGAATCGCGCCGAGCACCGCGCGCACGTCACGCCGCTCGTCGATCGACAGCCCCGCGAACGGCTCGTCGAGCAGCAGCACGCGCGGCTGCTGCGCCAGCGCCATGGCGATTTCGACCCGGCGCTTTTCACCGTATGAGGTTTCGGCGAGCGGCCGCTCGGCGAGATGATCGAGGCCAACGCGGCCAAGCGCGGCGCGCGCCTCGGCGCGCAAGTGGTGCTGGCGCTCGAGCGGCAGCCAGGGATTCCAGCGCAGCGGCGACAGCCCGAGCAGCGCCAGCGTCGCATTGCGCAGGATCGTGTCGCGCGGAAACAGCGTGATGATCTGATAGGTGCGCGCCATGCCGAGATGAGCGCGCTTGTGGCTCGGCAGACGGGTAATGTCGCGATTGAACAGCAAGACGGCGCCGCTATCGGCCGAAATCTCGCCGGTGATAAGATTGAACAGCGTAGTCTTGCCGGCCCCGTTCGGGCCGATGATCAAGCGGCGCTCGCCCGGTTCGACCGCGAGGTTGACGTTGGTGGTGACGCGCAGGCCGCCGAACGTCTTGCTCAATTGTCTCACCGCAAGCGCAGTCATGGCTGCTGCCCCGTCGCGGGCACGGCCGCCGCGGACGGCTTGCGGCGGCTCGCAGACCGCCAGGCGGCGCGGATCAGCCGCACCGTGCCCGGCACCAGCCCCTCCGGCATGAAAATGACGATAGCGACAAAAATAGCGCCGAGCAGGAAGTTCCAGCGCGCGACATACGCGCTCGCCACGTTCTTGATGATGACGACAAGAGCGGCCCCGAAAACCGGGCCGAGCAGCGTTCCGGCGCCGCCCGAAATGACCATGAGCAAGCCCTCGGCCGAGGCCGGCAGCGCCAGCGCCTGCGGGCTGATGAACTGATTGTAATAGACGAACAGAATGCCGGAGACGCAGGTCAGCAGCCCGGAAAACATGAAGGCCCAGAACCGGATCATCCACACGTGAAAGCCAAGCGCGGTCATGCGGCGCGGCTGGTCGCGCGTGCCGGCGAGTGCGGCGCCGAACGGCGAGCGGACGAAGATCGCTGCCGCCGCGATCGACAGAAGAAAAACGACCAGTGTGGCGTCGTAGAACGCGCGCGGCGAAGCGAGCGACAGGCCGAACGGGTCGGGCCGGGTGGCGACGTTGATGCCGTTGTCGCCGTTGGTAACGCTGATCCAGCGATAGGCCAAGCCCCAGATGATCTCGCCGAGCGCCAGCGTGATCATGATGAAGCCGATCCCGCTCGCCCGCAGCGATACCGCGGCGAATGCGGCCGTCGCCAGAACCGTGATCGCGATGGCGGCGGGAATGGCGAAGGCGTGCCCGAACCCGGCGGAAAGCAGGTAGGCGATCGCGTAACTCGCCACGCCGAACAGGCCAGCATGCCCGAGCGAGACCAGCCCGGCATAGCCGACCAGCACGTTAATGCCGAGCGCAAAGATCGCGTAGAACAGCACCTGGCTGGCGATGTTGACGTAATAGAGCTGCGCGGTCGTGTAGGGCAGCGCGATCAGCGCGACGATCGCAGCGGCAAGGGCGATGCATCGGGCCGTCACAGCGAGCTGTCCTCCGAACAGGCCCTGCGGGCGCACCATCAACACCAGAACCATCGGCAGGAACAGCACAAAATAAGCGAGTTCCGGAACCAGCGCCTGGCCGAAATTATAGATGAAGCCAACGACGATGCTGCCGACGAAGGAGCCCAGCAGGCTGCCGGTGCCGCCGAGGATGACGACGACAAGCGCGAGCGGCAGCATGTCCTGATCGAGGCCGGGATAGACCGAGAGGATCGGCGCGCCGATCATGCCGGCGAAAGCCGCAAGGCCCGCACCAAGGCCGAACACGATGGTGAACGACTGCGACACGCGGATGCCGACGACGCGCGCCATTTGCGGATCGTCGACGCCGGCGCGGATCATGGCGCCGAGCCGGGTGCGTTCGAGCATGAGCCACAGCGCGATCGCAAACACGACCGCAATCGCGATCACCGCCATGCGATAGCGCGGCAGCGCCGCTGTGCCGACGCGAATGAAGCCGCCGAGGCCATCCGGCGTCGACACCGAAACCGGATCGCCGCCCCAGCCGATCAGACACAGATCGGCCACCATGAACGAGACGCCAAGCGTCACCAGCACCTGGGCCAATTGCTGGCCGGCGAGCCGACGCAGCAATAGCCGCTCCATCAGCGCGCCCAGAACTGCGACTGCCAACGAGCTGACGATGGCGGCCACCCAGAAATTCGTGGTGAAGCCGAGCGAGCCGCTGAGGAGCGTCGAGCCGAGGTAGGCACCGACCATGAACAGCGAGCCGTGCGTCAGGTTGGGGATGCGCATCAGCCCGAAGATGAGCGCAAAGCCCGCCGACAACAGAAACAGCAGGCCGCCGAACGTCACACTGTTGACGGTCAGCAGCACCCAGAATGTCATTTGCGCCGTCCTCTCGCCTTCCCCGGAATCATTCCGGAGCACGGGCAAAGCCCACGAACCCAGAATCCGAAATCGCTGACGGTGAGGTTCCCGAACGCTCGCGTCGGTACGTCATCGCTGCGGAAACGGATTGCGGGCCCGCGACTTCGCGTCTCGGAATGACGCCTCAACACTTGGTCAGCGGCGGATAGTTGCGCGAATAGACCGGGTGGGCGAGGAACTCGCTTTCCGGCCAGGTCCAGAATTGGCTGACGTTTTCGTAAGTGTGAATGGTGTGGTTCCAGAGCTTCAGCCCGTATTTCGCACCCTCTTTGACGATGCGCCGGATGTAGATCGTCCCGATCACGTTGTTGAGGTGGTCGAACTTGAGCGGCCCGCGCGGCGTCTCGGTGAGACTGACCGATTTCAGGGCGGCCATCAGCTTTACCTTGTCGCTGGAGTCGCCGTTCGCTGCGGTCAGGCCCGCATTCACCACCATGCAATTGGTGTAGAGCAGCGCGGCATATTGGCCCGGAACGGTCTTGAAGTTTTTCAGCATCCCGTTGACGAAACGCAAATTGGCTTCGCTTTCGAGGTCGAGCGTATAGGGCGCGGCGCTGACCAGGCCGAGCGCTTCGTCGCCGAAGCTCTTGAGCAGCGCGTCGTCGGCGCCGGCTTCGCCCGCGATCACCGGATATTTGATTCCGGCGCTGGCGTACTGCTTCATGAAGCGGAGCGGGTTGGAGCCGGCAAAGGCCTGGCACACAACGTCACAATCGTCGATCTGAGCGAGATAGGGCGTATAGTCCGGCGTGACCAGGGGCGGCCACAGTTTCTTGGTCACGCAGCCGCCGTCTTTCTGAAACGAAGCCTGAAAGCCGCCGATCTGCTCATAGCCGAACGCGAAATCCTCGACGATGGTGACGGCGCGCTTGTACTTAAGCTCGGTGGCCGCGTAGTGCCCGAGCGGCTGGGTCGCCTGCGAGGAAGTCGCCGACGCGCGCAGCAGGAACGGATTGGGAGTGCGCTGGGTCAGGTTGTCGGCCGCCGCCAGGCTCAGCGTCGGCATCTTTTGCTGGATGATGTATTCGCTGATCGCATAAAGCTCGAACGCTGCAAGCGGTCCGATAATAACATCGACCTTGTCGCGCTCGACCAGTTCCTGAGCCTTGGTCTTGGTGCCGGCCGGATTGCCGCCGGTGTCGGCGGTGACAAGCTCGACCTTGCGGCCGGCCATCGTGTAGTTTTTCTCCTTCAGGTAAGTGATCACGCCCTGTTCCATCTGGATGCCACCCTCGGCGAGCGGCCCGGTCTTGACCGTGAGCAGGCCGAGCTTAAACGGCGCCGCTTGGGCGATGGCGGGCGCGGGGAACCGGGTCAAGGCGGCGGCGGCGCCGGCAGCGGTGCCGGCAAGAAGGGTGCGGCGTGAAACTTTGCGTGGCATGCGTATCCTCCCATCGCGCCGAGACTTCGCCCAGGCGCTTCATCGGCATTTTTCCGGTGCGCAACGGCGCACGGCCGTCCGGCCATATTCGGACAAGGCGAAACGGCCGTAAAGCCCGCTACTGTCGCGGCGCTCGCGATTTTTTCGTCCCCGGAATGACTGGCAGCAAGAGATAGGCCCGGGCCGCGCCGCCGAAATGCAAGCCGGTGACGCCGGCGAAAATCTCCGCCGGCCGGTCGTGCGGGTCGTCGTGCAGGAATGGCCCGCAGCCGGTCAGCTCGTTCTTGAAATTCGACAAGCGGCCACCGCTGCCGCCAGGATAGACATAATCCCTGCCCCGCACGGAGAGCGCGATGCGGTATCCGGCCGGCACGACGATCGAAGTCGGCCAAATCTCGATATCGAGCGCCACCACCTCGCCGGGTTTGAGCGGCTGCTTTTTGCTGTGAGTGTGGTAGGGCCGGTACGGCGTCGACAGCTTCTTGTCGAGCGCCCGATGCGAGGCGCGCAGCCAGCCCTGGCCGACCGGCGTGTGCGGATCGATCGCGCCCTGGAATACAACTTCCTTCAGATCGGGCGAGAACACCCGCAGCACAACAAAAAGATCGGCATCCGCGGTGGTGGACGAAACGAACAATTTGACCGCCGACGGGCCGGTGATCTCTGTCTCGGCCTGCAGCGGCGGCGTCACGAAGGTTACGCCGTCACCCATGGCCTCGAAATGGACGGCCGCTTTCTTCTTGACCGGCTTGTCGACAAGTAGGCATTCGGCCGGGTCCAGATAAAGCTTCGTCCATTTCGTGCGCTTGAGCGGCCATTCGTTCTCCGCGCGTTCGACGAAGCGGTCGATGTGGCGCACCTGAAGCTGCACCCGCGGCTGTTTGTCCCAGCCGTTGTCCTTGCCGTGCAGGAAATAATCAAAAAAACGAAGCTGCAGTTTGCGGCCGTAATCGGTGTAGAAATGCGTCCAGTGTTCGATACCGTGCGCTTCGAGCCATTTCTTTTTGGAGGCGGCGCGGACAAAGCCCTCGAAATTGCCGCGCGGATGCAGACCTTGCCCGCCCCAATTGGCGGCCGACAGCAACGGCACCTTCACCTTCGACCACACCGGCGAGCGAGCGCGGTGATAGGCATCATCGAGCGGATGAGAAGCGATCTCGCGGCCGAAATCGCTGCGATTGGCGGCGAGTTCAGCCGGCGTCAGGTCTTCGGGGCCGCACACCAGTTCACCGTGCACCCGGCTGTGCTTGCCGCGCTCGCCGGCACCGTATTGCACGGTCTTGACCTGCATGTCGTACCAGTTTTTCCAGAACGTGCAGAGGATGCCGCCGTGATGCGTCATGTCGCGATACCAGTCCGCGGCGCCTTCCCAGATGCACATGGCGGCAAGGTGCGGCGGATTGAGACTCGCCACGTTCCATTGATTGATGCCGTAATAGGAAATGCCGTCTAAGCCTACCTTGCCGCTCGACCATTGCTGCGAGCCGACCCATTCGATGCAATCGTAAAAATCCTTGGTCTCGCGCGGCGAGAAAGGATCGATGAAGCCCGGCGAGCAGCCGGCCCCGCGCGAATTGACGCGCACGCAGGCATAATCGTGCGGCACCCATTTCTCCGGATCGGCCACTTCCCAGCTCTGATAGAGATTGCTCGATCCCTCGGTCACGTCCGGGTGCCGCTTCGCCATCCGCGCCCAGGCGCTCGGATAGCCGTCCTGAAACGCCAGCCCTTTGGCGTAGGGGCCGTAGCTCAAGATCACCGGATAGCGGCCCTCGCCAATGGGCCGAAACACATCGGCCCGCAGTACCAGCCCGTCGTCCATGACGATCGGGCTGTCCCAATCGATACGCATGCCGTCGCGGGTCTCGCTGCGGCTTTGGTGGGCTTTGCCGCCGGTCGCCATGTGGGCTTCGCCTTCAAGCGATGACATGCCTTACCTCCCGGCTGTTTGTTGCAGCGAAAGCTTAGCAAGTTGGAGGGATCGAACGAAGACCGAACGAAGCGGCCCATCCTCGCACGCCGGTCGACCATCGATGGGTCAGGTCTATCGACAGGTCAGGTCTTGCCGGTGCTGCAGCGGTGCGCGATACTGGAAACTGACGGTTTGCGCGAAAAGGAAGAGATGTCATGAGCGGGCCCAGGCTTTCGTTCAGCCATGTCGGCTTGTTCGTCGCCGATCTGCCAAAGATGGTCGACTTCTACACCCGCGTGCTGGGCCTCGTCATCAGCGACCGCGCCGTGAGGAAGGACGGCGGCGAGATCGTGTTCATGACGCTCGATCCGCGCGAACACCATCAGGTGGTGTTTGCCAGCGGCCGGCCTGCCGAGCTTCCTTACAACATGATCCAGCAGTCTCTCGTTCCGCGCCGAAAACTTGTCGTCGCTGCGCGAGGTCTATAAAGCGCTCAAGCGCGAGCCGATCGTTGAACTCGGCCCGATCTCTCATGGCAACGCGATATCGGCTTATTTTCGCGATCCGGAGGGTAACCGTCTCGAAGTCTTCGTCGACACCAAATGGCACGTGCCGCAACCGTGCGCCGAGCCGGTCGATCTAACGAAGTCCGAGGACGTGATCATGGCCTTCGTCGAGCGGCAGGTCGCGGCCTTGCCGGGCGTGGCTGCGCGCAGCGATTGGGAACGCGAGCGGGCAGCGCAATTCTAAGCGTGCTCAGCCTTAAGCCTTCCGTGCTTTGCCGCGCTTTAGGCCCGCCATCTCCTCCAGCACGGCGCACACGGCGGCGGTGTCTTCTCCGCCGCGGCCGCTTTTGAGCGCCTTGTCGTAAATTGCCTTCGATGCATTGAACATCGGCGTCGGCACCGCGACCCCACGGGCAAAGCCGCCGATCACATCCATGTCTTTCTGCCAGACCGAGATCTTCATGGTCGGATGGTCGTAGCGGTTCTTGACCATCAGCGGCGCGCGCAGTTCGAAAATGCGGGAATTTGCGGCGCCGGCCTTGATCAGATCGCAGATGACCTGCGGCGGCAGCCCTGCCTTCATGCCGAGCACCATGGCTTCGGCGCTGGCAACATTGTGGATGGCGACTAAAAGGTTCGCCACGTATTTCATGCGGCTGCCATTGCCGAACCTACCGAGGTCGTACACCGCGCGGCTGAACGCGGCGAACAGCGGCCGCAGCTTCTTGATCTCGGCCGCGCCGCCCGAGGCATAGACCACGATATCTTTGACCTTGGCCTGGGCGCCGGTGCCGCTAATCGGACAATCGAGCAGAATATGGCCGGCCTTGCGCAAGCCCGCTTCGGCCCTTTGTTTGTCTTCGAGCGTGAACGTCGAGGCCTCGACGATGACGCGGCGCGGCACGCGCGCCTTGACGATGGCGGAAACGGTCACGGCGAGCGCGGCGGGCTCAGGCAGGCTGGTGATGATGGTAGAGGTTTTGCGCGCCACCTCGCCGGCGTCGGCGGCGATCTCCGCGCCCGCACGCGACAGCGCGCGTCTTCGCGCCGCTTCGATGTCATAGCCGACGACGCGCCAGCCGGCGGCGAGGAGGTTTTGCGCAAACGCGCCGCCCATGATGCCAAGCCCGATAATGCCAACGGCGCCCCTGTGTCTTAAGGCCATGCTCTTCTCGTTCCCCATCCGCCGAAAGCGCGACGCTATGGCATCCGCCCGCCGCATGCGCAAGCCGGTTTCTCGCCGCGCCCCGATCGCCTATCGTCGGCCGTCGCGATCGGCCGTCGGGAGGGAAATCGCATGCCAATCGGAGTCGCAGGACTCGGCGCCATGGGCAGCGCCATTGTCGCCCGCCTCATGGAAGCCGGGCATCCCGTGACAGTGTGGAATCGCACTGCGACCAAAGCCAGGCCGCTTGCCGATATCGGAGCCAAAGTCGCGGATAGCCCGGCCGCGGTCGCCGCCGCGAGCGAGGCCATCATCACGATGCTGACCGACGGCGCGGCGATCGATGCGGTCTATGGCGGACCGTCCGGCCTGTTGTCCACCGACGTCACCGGCAAACTGTTCATCGAAATGAGTACCGTGCCGCCGCAAGTGGAAATCGCGCTGGCCACAAAAGTGCGGGACAAGGGCGCAGCCTTTGTCGAATGCCCGGTCGGAGGCTCGACCGCGCCGGCACGGCAAGGCCAGTTGCTAGGGCTGATGGGCGCGGAGCCCGAAGCTGCGGCGCGCGCGAAGCCGATCCTCGAACAGCTCTGCCGCAAGATCGAGCATTGCGGCCCAGTCGGCTCGGGCTCGTCGATAAAACTCGCGATCAATCTGCCGCTGATGGTCGCCTGGCAGGCCTACGGCGAAGCGTTCGCCATCGCGCGCGACGTCGGCTGGACGCCGAAACGGCTGCTCGATCTTTTTCTCGACAGCAACGGCGCCAATAACGTCCTGAAAATGCGCGCCGACATGATCCTCGCCGCCATGGAGAATCGCGATCCCGGCCCCACCACCTTCAGCATCGCCAACGGGGTCAAGGACCTGCGCACCATGATCGAGACCGGCACGGCAAACGGCGCCGATATGCCGGCGACCAAGGCGGCGCTCGCCGCGCTCGAGGAAGCGAACCATCACGGGCTCGGCGCACTGGATGCCTCACAGCATACGGTTTATTGGTCGAGCCGGCGGACGGACGACAGACGACTGACAACGGATAAGGGAAAGTAAGATCGTTCGTCCCCTATCTCGCCCGTCCTCTGTCATCCGTCCTCTGTCATCCGTCCTCTGTCATCCGATTGGAGCAACCATGTCAGTCACGCTCGCGCAAGCTTCCACCATCGTCGACGTCGCGCTGAAAAAGGCGCGCGATAACAATCTGGCGCCGCTTACCGTCGCGGTGCTCGATGCCGGGGGGCACCTCGTCGCCTTCAAGCGTGAGGACAAATCCGGCATCCTGCGTTTCGACATCGCCTTCGGCAAAGCCTGGGGCGCGCTCGGCATGGGCTTCGGCTCGCGCACGCTCGCAGGCCGTGCGGCCAAGACGCCGCAATTCTTCACCATGCTCGCGGCTGCGAGCGGCGGCCGCATGGTGACCAATCCTGGCGGCGTGCTCATTCGCGACAGCGACGGCACGATCATGGGCGCCTGCGGAATTTCCGGCGACACGTCCGACAAGGACGAAATGTGCGCCGTTGCCGGCATCGAAGCCGCCGGGCTCAAGGCCGACCCGGGGGCCGATTAAACCCACTCCCCCGCTTGCGAGGGAGTGGCGAGCGGAGCGGCCCCCTCCCTGCCCTCCCCCGCAAGCGGGGGAGGACGAGAGGAAGACAACGGGCGAACCCGCCCCCGCAACAGGGGAAGGGAAAGATTGAGAACCTGCATATTGAGGAAACACCATGAAGCTCTTTTCCTTCTGGCGATCGCTTGCGACCTATCGCGTGCGCATCGCGCTCAATCTCAAGGGTCTCACGCCCGACGAGGTGATCCAGGTCAATCTGATAAAGGGCGAGCAGCGCGCGGACTCCTATCGCGCGGTCAACCCGATGATGGCGATCCCGGCTTTGGTCGACGGCGACGGGCCGGCTTTGTTCGAATCGCTCGCGATCATCGAATATCTCGACGAAACTCATCCAAGCCCGCCGCTGTTGCCGCGCGATGCGCGCGGCCGTGCCCGCGTACGCGGCTTATCGCAGATCGTCGCTTGCGATTCGCATCCGCTGATCGTGCCGCGGGTGCGCGAATATCTGTCGCATGAATTTAAGCTGGATGAAGCCGCGGTCACGAAATGGTGCCGACATTGGCACGTCGCAGCGCTGACCGCGATCGAGACGCACCTGCAGGACAAGGCGACCGGACGCTACGGCCACGGCGACGCGGTCACTCTCGCCGACATCTGTCTTGCGAGTCAGGCAGCCGGCGCGAAGTTCTTCTCGGTCGATATGACGCCGTTCCCGACCTTCGCCCGTATCGCCAATGAGCTTGCGGCCATCGATGCCTTCGCCCGCGCCCATCCCCTGAAGCAGCCGGGCGCGCCGGCGTCGACTTAGTATTTCCCCTCCCCCTGTGGGGAGGGAATAATCACCACCACCGAAAGAAATGATGCAAGGGACCGTGACCCGAGCCGACCTGCAGCCGGTCGGCCGCGGCGATGGCGGCAGTGACGTAGTCCTTCGCCTCGCGCATGGCGTCATTGAGCGAAAGTCCCTTGGCGAGGCCCGCGGCGATGGCCGATGACAAGGTGCAGCCGGTGCCGTGGGTGTTTCTGGTCGCAATTCGCGGCGCGGCGAACCGGGTGCAGCCGTCTGTATCGACAAGAATATCGACACTCTCCGCGCCGCCGGAATGCCCGCCTTTGATCAGCACGGCGCCAGCGCCAAGCGCCAACAATTTTTGCGCTTGGGCGCGCATGTCGGCTTCGTCGCGCGCCAGCGGGACATCGAGCAAGGCCGCCGCCTCGAACAGGTTCGGCGTCACGACCCGCGCACGCGAAATCAATGCCGTCAATTTGCCGATCGCGTCCGCGCGCAACAGGTCGGCGCCGGTCGAGGCAACCATCACCGGATCGAGCACAACATTGCGGCCGAGATGGCGGTCGAGACCGCCCGCGACCGCCTCGATCGCCGCGGCGTCGCCCAGCATGCCGATCTTTATCGCACCGACATCGAGATCGGAAAACACCGCATCGATCTGCGCCGCGATGAACGCCTCCGGCACCTGATGGATGGCGAACACGCCCTTGGTGTTCTGCGCGGTCAGCGCGGTAATCACGCAGGCGCCGTACACCCCGAGCGCGGAAAACGTTTTCAGATCGGCAGCGATGCCGGCGCCGCCGCTTGAATCCGAGCCGGCAATGGTCACGGCGATTGGAACGCCCATTACGTCCCTCGCTTGCCTAGCATCGCGTCGACGATGTCGCGCAGCCGGCGCGACGCCGCGGCGGGATCCCGCGCAAGCGACAATGCCGAGATCACGGCGACGCCGTCGGCGCCAGCGGCGATCACCTCGGCGGCATTGCTCGCATCGATGCCGGCGATGCCGCAGACCGGCAATTGCTTTTGCAGCTTCTGGGCCCGGCCGTGCAGCACGGCGACGATGCGCGCAAGGCCGGCAGGACCAATCGGCGCATTCTTCTGCTCCTTCGAGGTGGTGACATAGATGCCGCCGGAGCCGACATAATCGATCAGTTCGACCGGCGCCGCTTCGGCCTCGCGCTCGTTCTTCACCGACAGGCCGATAATCGCCGCCGCGCCGAGCAGGTGCCGGGCGTCCTCGGCCGCCATGTCGTCCTGACCCAGATGCACGCCGTCGGCGCCGGCGGCGAGCGCCACGTCGACGCGGTCGTTGACGACGAACGGAACCTGAAACGGCGCCAACGCTCTCTTGATCGCGCGCGCCTCCTCGACCATGGCCCGCGTCTCGCTGTGCTTGTCGCGCAATTGAATAAGCGTCGCGCCGCCTCCGGCGCACAGCCGCGCCAATTCGGCAAGCGCCCGGCCGCCGGAACGCTCCGGATCGACAATGGCGTTGAGGCGGAGATCGAGTTTCATCATGACACCTTCAGGCGCGCCCGCAGCGTGGCGCGATCAAGGCCGTGCAGCGCATCGATCATCGCGATGCCGAAGCTGCCAGGGCCGCGCGCGCAAGCGCCCGCGAGTTCGCCGGCGACGCCGAACGCGG
>CAVQWD010000032.1:0-5293 GCA_963717265.1 uncultured Alphaproteobacteria bacterium
GAGCAGCAAGCCGCGTTACGCGCCAAAGTGATGCAATATCTTAAATCCATGCGCGATCTCTGAAAGCGAGGACTCCATGAGTGGCAATACGAAAATTCCTGATACGATTCCGACGCGGGTGGCAACACACGCCAGTATCGATCGCCGCACCGTGATTGCGGTTGGCCTGAGCGCACTCGCGGCCCCGGCAGTCCTGCGCGTGATCCCGGCCAACGCGCAATCAAAGACCATCAAGATCGGGCACGTGAGCCCGAGGACCGGTCCGCTCGCGGGCTTTGGCGAAACCGACGGCTTCATCATCGATCAAATCAGCAAAATCCTGAAGCCGGGGCTGCAGAGCGGCGGCAAGACTTATCAGGTGGAAATCATCAGTAAGGACAGCCAATCGAGCGGCACGCGCGCTGCCGAAGTCACCTCCGAGCTGATCCTCCACGACGAGGTCGATCTCATCGTCGCCTCGTCCGCGCCCGACACCACCAACCCGGTCGCCGATCAGGCCGAAGTCAACGAGGTGCCGTGCGTCACCACGAACTGTCCGTGGCAGCCCTACTTCTTTGGCCGCAACGGCGACCCGAAGAAGGGTTTCACTTGGACCTATCATTTCTTCTGGGGCCTGGAAGACGTCATCGCCTCATATCTGCCGATGTGGGACAGCGCGCCGACCAACAAAGTCGTCGGCGGCCTGTTTCCTAACGATGCGGACGGCAATGCCTGGGGCGATCCCCAGCGCGGCCTGCCGCCGGAACTCACTAAGGCCGGATACAAGCTGCACGATCCCGGCCGCTATCAGGTGATGAACAACGATTTCACGTCGCAGATTTCGGCGTTCAAGAGTGCCGGCGCCGAGATCGTCGTCGGCAACATGATCCCGCCCGACTTCGCGACGTTCTGGTCGCAGGCGGCGCAGCAAGGCTTCCATCCCAAGGTCGTGACTATCGGCAAGGCGCTCTTGTTCCGCTCTGCAGTCGCTTCGCTGGGGCCGCGCGGCAACGGTCTGTCCACCGAAATCTGGTGGACGCCGAGCTTCCCGTTCAAGTCCGGCTTGACTGGCCAATCCGCGCGTCAAATCGCCGACTCCTATGTCGATGCAACAAAGCGGCCATGGACGCAGCCTATCGGCTACCAGCATGCGTTGTTCGAGGTAGCGATCGACGTTTTGAAGCGTGCCAAGAGCATCGATCCCAAATCGATCCTCGATGCCATCGTTGCGACCGACTATCATTCGATGGTCGGCCCGGTGAAATGGACCGGTCAGCCGGTCAAGAACGTCAGCAAGACGCCGCTCGTTGCCGGCCAGTGGCAGCGCAAGGGCACCGAGTTCGATTTGATCATCGTGGAGAACAAGTCGGCGCCGGAAATCCCGGTCGGCGGCAAGCTCGAACTGTTGTCGTGATATCGCCGGCCTTATGGCAATCACGAGGGGGGGTAGGTCGGCCGGTCACGCCGGTGGACGGTGCGGGGTGGGTTCGACGCCCTCCCCCATCGCGCCTGCCGAGGCGCTTCCGCGCCGTCATTGACAAAAGCGCATCTTCGGCTTTCGCACTATTCTGCACGGGCACAGGCAGGGGAACTCCGCATCGGTTTTGAGCGCGCCACGTTCGATCGAACTCTCATGCGGACGGGCTCACGCGGAGTGATGAAGATGAACGCACCGATCCTGGCACTGGATAAGATTTCCAAGCGTTTCGGGGCGATTGTGATCGCCGACGGGATCGACCTGGTCCTCGCCGAAGGCGAATCGCTCGGCATCATCGGGCCGAATGGCGCCGGCAAGACGACGTTGTTCAGCATCGTCAGCGGTACGATGGCGCCGGATTCCGGCCGCGTGCTTTATGCCGGGCGCGATATCACCCACGCTCCTCCCGCGCAGCGCTGCACCATGGGCATCGGAAGATCCTTCCAGATTCCGCTTCCGTTCGCCGGTATGAGCGTATTCGAGAATGTCGTGGTTGCCGCGGCCTTCGGCGGCCGTCGGCGCGAGCGCGACGTGTACGATCGCTGTATGGAGATTCTCGATCACTGCGGACTTGCCGAGAAAGCCAACCGACGCTCGGGAAGTCTGACCCTTGTCGATCGCAAGCGGCTCGAGCTCGCGCGCGCGCTGGCAACTGATCCTCGTGTGCTCTTGCTCGACGAAGTTGCCGGCGGTTTGAACGAGCGCGAGTGTCAGGTGCTGGTCAATCTCATCGGCGACATCAGGCGCAGCGGCGTCTCGATCATTTGGATCGAGCACGTCGTGCACGCCTTGCTCGCGAGCATCGATCGCCTATTGGTCCTGCACAACGGCGCTTTCATCGCCGAAGGCGATCCGCACACGGTGATCCGCAGCGCCATGGTGTCCGATATCTACATGGGAATGAAGACCGATGTCTGAACCGCCGTTGCTCGCCGTGCGGAATCTCGATGCATTCTACAGCGATTTCCAGGCACTGTTCGGTCTATCGATGGAGCTCAGGGCGGGGGAGGCCGTAGCCGTGATCGGCGCCAACGGAGCCGGCAAGAGTACACTGCTCAAAAGCATCGCCGGGCTGTTGCGGGCGCGGCCGGACGCGATCATGTTCGACGGCGCGCAGATTGGCGGAATGCAGGCCCATGCCGTCGCAGCGCGCGGCATCGCGCTCGTGCCGGAGGGGCGCGGGCTCTTTGCCTCGCTCAGCGTCGAAGAAAATCTCTTGATCGGCGGTCAGCTCAAACGACCCGGGCCCTGGAATCTGCAGCGCATTTACGAGCTGTTTCCCGTGCTCGCCGAACGCCGGCACCTGCCGAGCACGGCGCTATCCGGGCGGTCAGCAGCAGATGGTCGCGATCGCCCGCGGCCTGATGTCGAATCCGAAATTGCTGTTGTGCGACGAGATCAGCCTCGGCCTGGCGCCGATCGTGGTGCGCGATATCTACGCGCGCCTGCCGGCGATTCTCAACGAGGGCATTTCTCTGCTGCTGGTCGAGCAGGACGTCGTGCAGGCGCTCAAGGCGGCGCAGCGCGTCTATTGTCTGCAGGAGGGTCGTGTGGCGCTCACGGGTGCGGCGAAGGATCTAACGCGGGAGGCGATTGCCGCGGCCTATTTCGGGGTGTGATCTTTTCCTCTCCTGCCACAAGGAGCGAGGAAGAGGAGAGGGCATGATGGATTGGATCAACGTCATTCTTCAGGGCGTGCTGGTCGGCGGACTGTACGCCATGTTCGCGGCCGGGCTGTCGCTGATCTTCGGCGTCATGCGGCTCGTCAACATCGCGCATGGCGATCTCATCGTGCTCGCGGCCTATATCGCGCTGGTCGTCACCGAAACGCTCGGCATCGGCCCGCTCATCTCGCTCGTCATCGTCGTGCCGCTGATGGCGGCGATCGGCTACGCGCTGCAGCGGCTGGTGCTCAACCGCACGCTCGGGGACGATCTGCTGCCGCCGCTCCTGGTGACGTTCGGTCTGTCGGTGATCATCCAGAATGGATTGCTGGCGCTGTTCACCGCCGACAGCCGCAAGCTGCAGGCCGGCGACATCGAAGTGGCGACGATCCGGCTCTTCGAAGGCGTCTATGTCGGCGTGCTGCCGCTCTTGCAGTTCGTCGTCGCCGTCGCGGTCATCGCGGCGCTGCAGTTCGTGTTCTATCGCACGGCGCTCGGCCGGGCCTTCCGCGCGACCGCGGATAGTCAGACGGTGGCGCAGCTTATGGGCCTCGACAACCGTCACGTCTTCGCGCTGGCAATGGCGCTCTCGCTTGCGGTCGTGGCGATTGCCGGCGTGTTTCTGGCGGTCCGCGCCAATTTCGATCCGGCGATCGGGCCGGCGCGCCTGATCTTCGGCTTCGAGGCCGTGATCATCGGCGGCCTCGGCAGCCTGTGGGGCACGTTCGCCGGGGGACTGGTGCTCGGCGTCGCGCAGGCGATCGGCGCGCATCTCGATCCGGGCTGGCAGCTCCTCGCCGGCCACATTGCCTTTCTGATCATTCTCGCGGTGCGCCCCGAAGGACTCTTCCCCAAGGTGCACACGTGAGCGTTCACGTCGCGTTCGCCAGCCGGTCGAGCCGTGTCGGCATGGCGCTTTGCGCCGTCGCGCTGCTTGCGCTGGCAACGGCGCCGTTCTGGGGCGGCCGCGACGACCTGCAGCTGCTGTCGGAAATGTACGCCTACGTGGCGCTGGCGAGCCTGTGGAACCTGCTTGCCGGATACGCCGGTCTCGTCTCGGTTGGTCAGCAGGCCTATGTCGGTCTCGGCGCCTATCTTCTTTTCGCGTTCGCCATCCTCGCCGGGATATCGCCGCTCTGGGCCATTCCGCTCGCGGGCATCGTCGCGGCCGTCGTGGCGGTCCCCGTCGCCGGCTTGGTCTTCCGCTTGCGCGGCCACTATTTCGCGATCGGGACATGGATCATCGCCGAAGTGTTCCGCCTGCTCGCCTCGCAGGTCTCGCTCTTGGGCGGCGGCTCCGGCACCAGTCTCCCCGCCGCTATGGTGATCGGGATCGCTCCGTCGCGGCAGATGCGCGACTTCTTGGAGTATTGGATCGCGCTCGCGCTCGTTGTGGCGGTGCTTGCGCTGATCGTGCTGCTCTTGCGTTCGCGTTATGGACTCGCGCTCAAGGCGATCCGCGACAGCGAGCTCGCTGCGACGTGCAACGGCATCGACGTGATGCGCACCAAGGTCCTGGTCTATATCGTCACCGCGTTCGGCACGGCCATGATCGGCGCACTGATCTTCCTGCAGAAGCTGCGCATTTCGCCTGACGCCGCTTTCAGCGTCAACGACTGGACGGCGTTCGTGATCTTCATCACGGTGATCGGCGGCATTGGCCGCATCGAGGGACCGATCGTCGGCACCATCGTCTTTTTCGTGCTGCGACAGACGCTCGCCGACCTTGGCACGATCTATCTGCTCATGCTCGGCGTGGTGGCGATCCTCGTCATGCTGACGGCGCCGAAGGGCATCTGGGGACTTATCGTCGAGCGCTTCGGCTGGCAGATATTTCCGCTTGAGCGCAGCGTCTTCCTTGACCATCGCGGTGCCCTCACGCCGCGAGCGTAGCTCCGCAGTAGGTTTCTAAATTTTTTCGACGCCGCGCCCGGGCCCCTTTTCTGATCGTGTTTTTTCACTGCACTTCGCGCGCAACGCCGGCATCACCTCGCCGACAAAAAGCCCGATCGAGCGCAGGCATTCCTCGCGCGTCAGGTCGCCGAAGGCGAACTGGCCGACCAGGTAATTGCATTGCGTCTCGGCCAGCTGCGATGTGAGAAATTCCGTCACCGTGGCCGGCGCGCCGGCGACGCCTTGGCCGCGCTCCATCAATGCGTCGAAATCCGGCGGG
>CAVQWD010000033.1:0-16522 GCA_963717265.1 uncultured Alphaproteobacteria bacterium
GAGCACCCCCATGCGGCGCAGCGACAGCGCGGTGTTGAGCGCGGTCTGGCCGCCCATGGTCGGCAGCAATGCGAAGCCGCCGGGAAGAACGTGGCGTTCCTTCTCGATGATCTTGGCGACCATTTCCGGCGTGATCGGCTCGATATAGGTGGCGTCCGCCAAATCCGGATCGGTCATGATGGTCGCCGGATTGGAGTTGACCAGAACGACCCGGTAGCCTTCCGCCTTGAGCGCCTTGCAGGCCTGCGTGCCGGAATAATCGAATTCGCAGGCCTGGCCGATGACGATCGGACCCGCGCCAATGATCAGGATCGAGGAGATATCGGTCCGTCTGGGCATAGCTTCACAGTGTCAGGCACAAAAAAAGAGCGCCTTTCAGGCGCGCCGGCGCCGGGGCTCGGCCCCGCGCGAGCGGGTCTTAGACCAAATTCGATGCAGAGGGAAGGGCACCGGCAAATGGCTGATTATGGTTTTAAGGACGGCTGCTTGCCGGCGCCGGCCTTTACGCGGCGCGCCAGCGAACCGAGCAGAAGCGGCGACAAGTAGACGGGAAACTGCGCCAGCGCAAAGTAAAGCCAGGTGAGGTCTGGCAGCGCTCCGCCGGTCGCGGCCAGCATCAATCCCATATTCCGTTGCGAGGCCATCATCCCAAGCACAAAAGCGCGCTCGCGGCCGGCCGCGGCGAAGACCAGGGTGGTCAGGCCGAGCGCGGCAAACGTCACGGCGAAAGCAAACGCCGTGAATTCGATCATCGCCAAAGGCGCGGCGAGAAACCGGCTGCCGACATTTTCCATGACGGCGGCCACGAAAATGTACACCAGCACGATATTCAGACCGTCGATTTGATCCGAGTGGCGCCGGATCGCGGCGAGGCCCGCGAACCGGCGAATGATCGCCGCGGCGAGGAACGAACCCGCCAAAATCGCGAATAGCTTCACGCCAAGAGCCAAGGGCGACAACGTGAGCGCCGGACCGATAAACGCATAGGCGAACAAAGGCGCCGACAGCGGCGTCAGCGCCGTGCTGGTGACGAGCGTCGTGAGCACGAGCGTGGCGTCGAGACCCATGACCGCGGCGAACGCGGGAGCCACCATCATCGGCGACGCAACGGCCTGCAGCATCAGACCCAGGAACAGCGCGGGAGAACGCGAGTCGAGATGGCTCAGAAGGCAGCCCGCGCCGAACAATGTCGGCACCGCCAAAGACGTCCACGCCGTCGCTGCAAGCACGAGGCCGGGCCTGCGGAAGTGGGCGGACAATGCCGCCGCGTCGACGCGAAGAAACGCAAGGCACAGCAACGCAAAGATCGCCTCGGTGACAAACGGCTTAAGCAGAGCGTCGAGCGCCGGCAGGGCGATGGCGATGAATACGACGGCCGCAATCGCGCGCGAACCTTGGCGGCCGAGCCAGCCTAGGGCCGCCGACGGTGCGCTGAAACCCGGCATGTCCGGAAACTATCGCGGCCGCGCCAGGAACGCCATGCGCGCCTGATTGCGCCGATATTGCTGGGCGCACCCGCCCTGGCAAGCCCGTCCACTCCAACTGTTATCTTGTTAGCCACCGAGCCTCGGCAAGCGCGATAAGCGCGCCCGCGTTTGGACAATAAGTTTCCCACACCGGGCTGTTCGGATCGCGCTTCAAGTCGACCGCACAAGCTTCCCGATAGCCGCAACTCGTGCAGCTCCGCATGATCTCGCTGAGCGCGTCGCTGTCGCCATTTTCGGTCGCGTCGAGGTGAAGACCCAGCATGGCCATCCGGCAGTCGAGCAGCTCATCATACGCGTCAGGCGTCGTGGCTTTCCCGGTCGAGCGAGGCTTGCTGATTTGCATCAATTCCTCCTGCGTTCTTGGCGTTTAATCACGCTGAAAACCATTCATTCGTGCATTGATCTGAATCAACCGCGACGAAAAATCGGGTGGCGCCGGTTAAATCTCCTCCGGCACCATGGCAATGGCACCGCAAGGGCATTCCTGCGCGCACATGCCGCAGCCCTTGCAATAGTCGTAGTTGAATTGGAAGCGCTTGCCGGGGCCGAGCTTGATCACCGCATTGTCCGGACATACGCCGTAGCAGTTGTCGCATTCGAAGCAATTGCCGCAGGACAGGCAGCGGCGCGCCTCGTAGAGCGCATTGGTCTCGTCGAGCCCGCCCTGCACCTCCTCGAAGGTGCTTTGCCGCCGCGCGACTTCCAGCATCGGCCGCACCGTCTTCGGCGCGTCGGCGTAGTACCAGGCATTGAGCTTGTCGATGCTCGCCAGCTCGTGCTGTTGCGGCGGCGCATAGGCTGAGCCGCGCAGCCACGCGTCGATGTGGCGGGCCGCCTGCTTGCCGTGGCCGACCGCCACCGTGACGGTGCGTTCGGAGGGCACCATGTCGCCGCCGGCGAAGATGCCGGGATAGCCGGTCATCATGTTGGTTGAGACCTGCACCGTGCCGTCCTTGATCTGCAGCCCGGGCACGCCGTCGAGCAGCGACAAATCCACGTCCTGGCCGAGCGCCAGCACCAGCGAGTCGGCTTCCAGCGTCTCGAACTCACCGGTCGGCTGCGGGAAGCCCTTGTCGTCGAGCTGCATCTTCTCGACGGTGAGCACGCCCTCGTCCATGCGCTTGATGGTGGAGAGCCATTTCATCATGATGCCTTCCTGGAGCGCCTCCTCGACCTCGAAGTCGTGCGCCGGCATGCGATCGCGGGTCCGGCGATAGACGATGATCGCTTCGGTCGCACCGAGCCGCTTGGCGGTGCGGGCGGCATCGATGGCGGTGTTGCCGCCGCCGTAGACCACGACGCGCCGGCCGAGCAACGGCTTGTCTTCACCTTCCATCGACCGCAGCAGGGCGACGGCGTCGAGAATCTTCGCGGCCGAACCGGCGGGAATATAGGAGCGCCTGCCGATATGGGCGCCGACGGCGAGGAACGCCGCATCGAAGCCGCCGGCCTGCATGCTTTCGACGATGCGGTCGACTTTGGCGTTGAGCTTCACGACGACGCCGAGGTCAATGATGCGGCCGATCTCCGCATCGAGCACATCGCGCGGCAGGCGATATTTCGGGATGCCGAAACGCATCATGCCGCCGGCAAAGGGTCCTGCCTCGTGGATTTCCACAGCGTGGCCCATCCGCCGCAGGTGATAGGCTGCCGACAAGCCCGAAGGCCCCGCGCCGACGACCAGCACGCGCTTGCCGCTGTCGGCTTGCGGCGGGCCAAATCGCCAGCCGTTGCGGATCGCCACGTCGCCGAGAAAACGCTCGACCGAATTGATACCGACCGCTTCGTCGAGCTGCGCCCGGTTGCAGGCATTTTCGCAGGGGTGGTAGCACACCCTGCCCATCACCGCCGGCAGCGGGTTGTCGGTCGTCAAAGTGCGCCATGCGGTTTCGTAATCGCCGGATTCGGCGTGGTAGAGCCAGCTCTGAATGTTTTCGCCGGCCGGACAAGCATTGTTGCAGGGCGGCAAACGATCGACATAGACCGGCCGCGAGGTCCGCCACGACCCGGTCAGGTTGGCGAGGCTGGAGCCGACATCGAGACTGATTGCGAAGGGATGTCCCATCAGGCGTCACCCTCCGTATCGAGCAGATGGTATTCGGCGATGTTGCGGTCGGCGATTGCCTGCAGCCGATCGATGCGTCTTTTCCCTTCGTCCGAGGCGAAGAGATGGGCGAAGCGCCGTTGCGGTTTCAAATAGTCGGCGACGGCTACCTGCCGGCGGATCTTCCGGCTGCCGGTGACGACGCCGTGTTCGGCTTCGAACACCGGGAACAGCCCGCACTCCACCGCAAGCCGCGCCAGGCGGATCGTATCTTGCGAGGCCGAGCCCCAGCCGAGCGGACAAGGCACGTGGATGTGCAGATAGCGCGCGCCATGAATGCCCATCGCCTTGATCACCTTGCGCTCGAGGTCGTGCAGATCGGCGACCGTGGCGGTGGCGGCATAGGGAATGCCGTGGGCGACCGCGATCTTCGGCACGCTCTTGCCGGTGCCGAAGACGTTTCCCGGCTCCGGACCCAGGGCCGGAGTCGTCGCGGTGCGCGCGGCCGGCGGCGTCGCCGACGAACGCTGCACGCCGGTGTTCATGTAGGCTTCGTTGTCGTAGCAGATATACAGCACGTCATCGTTGCGCTCGAACATGCCCGACAGGCAGCCGAAGCCGATATCGGTGGTGCCGCCGTCACCGCCCTGGGCGATGGCGCGCACTTCGGGTCGTCCTTTCGCACGCATCGCGGCGGCAACTCCAGTCGCGACCGCGGCGGCATTGCCGAACAAGGAATGCAACCACGGGGTCTGCCACGAGGTTTCGGGATAGGGCGTGGTAAACACTTCCAGGCAGCCGGTGGCATTGACGGCGATCAGATTATTTCCAGTCGCCCGCATCGCCGCGTCGATGGCATAGCGCGCGCCGAGCGCTTCGCCGCAGCCTTGGCACGCCCGATGTCCGCAGGTGAGCGCGTTGGCGCGATTGATCGACGCCTGCACCGCGCGCCGTTGCTCCGACACCAGACGGTTACCGACCGTGAAGGTGCCCTTCTGATAGAAGCGAAGCTTCTGCGTGGCGTCCAATATCGTCGTGGGCTCGCTCACCGGCTTACTCCCTCACTCGGCGGCTTGTTCGGCGGCCTGACCGAGCCGACGCAACAGGTTTTCCGCGGTCGGCCCGGAACGCCGCACTTTGCGCACGTGATGCAGTTCCTTGGCGATGATGGTCTCGTTGAGATCGAGAAAATGCGAGCCTTCCCACGGTTGCTCCAAGGCCTGCCGCAACACGCGATGCAGGCCCGCGCGCGTGATCGGCCGTCCGCCGAGCCCGGCGATGACCGAATGCACCTGCGGCGCGCCCGCCACGTTGCGCAAGGCAAGATCGACATTATTAGCGAGCGGACCGCCCATGCCGACCGCCAGGCTCTTCTCGATCACGACGACATTGCGCGCGCGAAGGAGCTGTTCGCGCAGCGCCGCGGTCGGGAATGGGCGGAACGACACCAGCGTGACGAGGCCGACGCTTAGGCCGTCGGCGCGCATCTCGTCGATGGTGTCTTTGATGGTGCCGTTCACCGAACCCATGGCGATGACGATCAATTCAGCGTCCGCGCAGCGATAGGAACGGAGCAGCCCGCCGCTGTCGCGCCCGAATCTATTCTTGAACTGAGCGGCGAATTCGGGAATGAGCCGCAGCGCGAGCGTCTGCTTATAATGTTGCAGATAGCGAACCTCGGTGAAGGCGTCCGGTCCGACCATCGCCCCGATCGAGATCGGGTCCTGCGGATCGAGCACCTGCACCGGTTCATAGGGCGGAAGATAAGCGTCGACATCGGCTTGCCCGGGAATGTCCACCCGTTCGACCGCGTGAGTGAGGATGAAGCCGTCGACGCAGACCATCACCGGCATCGACAATTCCTCGGCCAAGCGGAAGGCTTGGATATGCAGGTCGGCGGCTTCCTGGTTCGTCTCAGCGAACAGCTGCATCCATCCCGAATCGCACACGGCCATTGCGTCGGAATGGTCGTTCCAGATGTTGATCGGCGCGCCGATCGCCCGGTTGCCCAGGGTCATCACGATCGGCAAGCCAAGGCCGGAGGCGTTGTAGACGGCCTCCGCCATGTAAAGCAGGCCCTGGCTGGCGGTGGCGGTATAGGCGCGCGCGCCGGCAGCGGAGGCACCGATCGCGACCGACAGCGCGGCAAATTCGGATTCGACGTTGATGAACTCGCATTTGGTGATTTCGCCGGTCCGCACCATTTCGCCGAGGCCCTCGACGATGTGGGTTTGCGGCGTGATCGGGTAAGCGCAAATCACTTCGGGCCGGCATAGGCCGATGGCCTCGGCCATCGCCCGTGAGCCTTCGATTTGCTTCAGCATGGCGATGATCCTTCAGGCAGCCGCGTTGGCGCCCGCGCTGGCGACGGCGTCATACGCGGCGGTGGCGGCGGCGATATTCGCTGTTGCGATCTTTTCCGGAAATGTGTCGCGGATCGCAGCGGTCACCGATTTCAATTCGATGATGCCGGTGAGACGGGCAAATGCGCCGAGCAGAGCGGCATTGGGAAGCGGGCGGCCGACATGCTTGAGCGCGAGCTCGGATGCCGGCACGGTCAAGACGTGGCCCGCGGGCAGTTGCCTGACAATGGTGTCGAGATGAAGATCAGTCAGGCTGCGATTGCTGTTGACGAGCAGATAGCCGCTTGGCTTGAGGCCTTGGCAGACGTCGATTGCCTTAAACAACGTCGGATCTTGTACGATCAGGGCATCGGGCTCGAGGATCGGCTCGCGCAACCGGATTTCCTTATCGTCGATCCGGCAAAATGAAACCACCGGAGCACCGGTGCGCTCGGAACCGAAGCTCGGAAAGGCCTGGGCATGCTTGCCCTCGAGATAGGCGGCGATCGATAGCAGTTCTGCGCCGGTGACGGCACCCTGCCCACCGCGGCCGTGGATGCGCACTTGGAACATAGGGCTAGGTCCTCGCCTTACATTGCAATTTTACAGGCTGCCAGGATCGGCCACGCGCCAACATTGACGCTTATCATTAGAGCGACCAGCGGGCCCCGCCTTGAGCTAGGTCAATTTCCGGCATCCGAGCCAACAGCAGCGGGCATCGAAGGAACGTAAAGAAGTGGCTCAAGCCGTATCCACGACGAGCCCGTTGGTGGTGCTCAGCGCGGCCGCGCCAGGAACGCCATGCGCGCCTGATTGTGCCCGATATTCTCGCTCGCGCGGTGGGCGGTAAATCCGGCCCCCTTGAGCTTTTCGATCATGGCCGCTTCGCCGTAGCGGGTCAGCCCAAGGCGGGTCCGCAGCCGCCAATAGTCGGACAGCCGGGTGCGCACGAGGCCGGCCAGCGCGGCGAACAGAAATCCGTTGGCCGCGCCAAACCGGACGAGCGCGAGCGCGTCGGTGATGGCCGCAACATCCGGCGGGATGACGTCGCTCACCACCAGCATGCCGTCGGCGCGCAGCAAGCGATGAAACAATGCGAACAGGTTTGCGGTCTCGTCCGGCGTCAGGTATTGCGCGACCGAATGCAGCACGATGAGATCGAGCGAGCGGTCCGCGAGCCGCTCGACGTCCTGCGGCGCGACCGCGCGGATTTTCGGATTGCCGGCAAAGCGCACCGCAAGCCCGGCGCGCACACCCGGCGCGCCCTCGCACAACAAAAGCTCGCCCGCCGCCGCCGCGACCAGATCGGCATGGCGGGCCTCGCCCGCGCCGTAATCGAGCACGCGCGCCGACGGCCCACTTGAAGATGAGATCGACACCAGCCGCGCGATCGCTTGCGCGATCAGCCGGTAATGGACGTCCTTGTGGCGCGCATTGACGTAGATCGAATGCGAGGTGTCCCAGAACCCAAGCCACGCCGCCGTCATGACCGCCACCGCGCGATCAGCATGGCGAGTGCCCCGTGTGGTATGCGCGGTTTGGCTGCCGTAGGCCGGCCGCAGATTGACTTCTTTTCATTCAGGCGACAGTCCTGTGGGTCATCGGGATGCGAAAGAGGGGAGGATCGCGCCGTGCATGTCGACGCCAGCATAAACGCATCCAGTCCGACATCCATCCCGCCGTTTCGGGCTGAGCATATCGGCAGTCTGCTGCGTCCGGCAGCTTTGATGAGGGAGCGGGCCCGGTTCGCACAGGGCAAAATCGCTCAATCCGAGTTGACCGCCGCGGAAGACTTGGCCATCCGCAATGCGATCGGGCTGCAGCAGCAACTCGGCTTCAAATTCGTGACCGACGGCGAATTCCGCCGCCGCTCCTATCACAGCTTTTTCTACGGCGCGCTCGGGAATCTGCGCATCGACACCGTTGCGGGCGTGGACGCGGCCGGCGCCGGCGGCGGCGGACGCGGGGCGCAGCCGGTCGCAATTATCGGCGGCCGTGTCCAATGGACCCATCCGATCAACGCCGCCGACGTTGCCTTCCTCAAGGCAAACTCCAGCCGCTTGCCGAAGATCACCATCCCCGGCCCATGCGCGCTTCACTTCCGCGGCGGCGACGCCGCCGTCACCGCCGCGGCGTACCAAGACGTCGATCTGTTCTGGTCGGATATCGTTGCAGCCTTCACGCGGGAACTGCATGCGCTGGCGGCGGCCGGATGCCGCTACGTCCAGATCGACGAGACGGCTTTCGCCAAATTCGGCGATCCGGTAGTGTCCTAATTTGACTTTTTGCGTATTCCGACAGCCAAAAGCTTTGCGATCCGATCAAGAACTTTCAATGGCGGGGTATTGGCTCGGAGGGCCACTCCAACAGTCACCCCAAAAGTGATGACCAAAATCACAAGGATTAAACCAATCCAATCGGTCCAACCCCATTCGAAATGGGTGCTTCCGTTATACCAGCTGATAAACATAATTTATTTGCCTTTTGCTTCCGCCACAATAGCTGCTCGCACCGCCTCCACCGGCGACGTAACCGGCGGCGAGTGCAGCACCGCAAAGAACCGCCTCTTATCCCTCCCCTCTATCGGGGATGACCAAGCATAGGCTCTAGTCGCCTTGGGATGGCCGGTGAGGTCGAATACGTGAACGACGCCTTCCCATACCGTCGCGTCGCCGTGACGCTCCCTGACGGGCACAGACTGCGCTAGGTGAGCCTTGCAATGGTGCATGGACTCGACGGCAATCTGTAGCTCGGTTTTGTCATCCATTGGTGTTCAGGGTATCGGAATCTGTACGATCCGGCAGTTATGTCCAACGTGAAAGATGAATGGTTTCGGCGTTTGCTCCGCGAGTGTCATGATATGACGGGAAGCTCGGACGAAACAGCTTAGCTTATCCCAAGTTTCCGCATTGGCACCCCAGAGATAGAAACACCCAACATTGTGCTGCTTGATGGCGGCACAGACTGGCAGTTCGTTGTGAAACTTTTTGTCGTGACTGAATACGATCCAACCCTCCGCGCCAACCTTCGATAGCCATTCGTCGTCGGGAGTTCTCTGATCGAAATGGAATTTGTTGTTTGGGTCATGGTGAAACTCGGTGAGAAAAGGAGGCTTTCCCTTCCGAATCGCTTCGGGAAGGCGAGTACCAAAGCAGCGATCAAAGTAAAACGTCAGTGTACGCGCGATCTCGCCTTCCCCCTACCAGACGCAACCTTCTCAAACTCAAGTGCCTTCCGCACTTCATCCTTTTGCAGCCCGAAGTCTTCGGCAATATCTGTGTCGCTTTCGCCGGCGTTCCATCGTCCCTTGATGACCCATGTGGGTGTTCCCTTGATTGCGGGACTGCCAAATGAGATTCTGGGATCAATAATTATTGGCGACGAGATACCGGCGACGTGCCATCGGATCACAATCCCTTGATGTTCGTATTCAAATTCCTTGAGACGCCCGAGAATATCAGCCCACGCCAGTTGTCCGGCTTGGTTGGCCTTGAGAAGGGTCCCGCGTCCCTTCTCTCCTTCGACTTGGACGTAATCCATCCAAAGGTTCTTTCCCTCGCTCTTGAATCGATATTCCGCAAACGGAAACTCACTCTTGAGTTCCTTCTTCACGTACTCGCGAGCGGCTCGAATTTCTGGTAGCCGAATGCCAGCGCGGCGGAAGGCCGCCACGACGGCGACTTCGATGAGCTGCATATACGAAAGCTCTTGCCGATCCTCTCTGACGGACAGCATTGCGCTCTCGGCATGATGCCACGCCGCAACAGTTTGAGATGAAATGGAGGCATACCGAGCCGCTTCCGCAATCTGATAATTGGGAAGATAAAGCCGACGACGCCAAGGCTCGTCGGATCGCACTGATGCCAAAGTAGCCATTAATTACTGCTCATCTTGTTCGAGTCGTTCCGCCAGCCTTTGATATTGATTGGCCTGTTTCTTCGCTAGTCTCACTATCACATTTTTCCACCCTTCGGGGGCCTCTCTGTGCGCCTTTGCGGACAGGCTAAGCCTCGCCTGTCGAATCGACGCTATGGAAACGCCCAGCGCCTCGGCCAGTTTCGCATGGTCGATCCGGTTGAGCAGGTTATCGGTAGCTTCCTTGAAATTCATGTATGCACTCTAGTTGACAAGCCGCCGTTTGTCAACTATACTGCATACAGTCGATTTAGGAAAGTGCCATGAACCGAACCCCGCTCGCCCGCCGTACCCAGATCATCAACTGCTTGGTTGAGGGCAATTCCATCCGTTCCACCGAACGGATGACCGATACCCACCGTGACACGATCATGCGGCTTATGGTCGAGGTCGGAGAGGGCTGCGCTGCGCTCGCCAATGACCAGATGCGCAATCTCAGTTGCGAGCGTATCCAGTGCGACGAAATCTGGACATTTTGCCGAATGAAGCAGGCGCGCATTCCGCGCTTCACTGATCGCGGCAAGATCGGCGACCAGTGGACGTTTGTTGCGATTGACCCAGATACCAAGCTGGTTCCGGCCTATCGTGTCGGCAAGCGCACGCGCGAGACTGCCGTGGCGTTCATGACCGATCTATCCGAGCGGCTAAGCAATCGCGTGCAGATTTCGTCCGATTCGCTGCGCTCCTATGTGGACGCGGTTGAGCGGGCTTTCGGCGCGGACGTGGACTATGGGCAGATTGTTAAATTTTATGATGCCGAGCCTATCGGGCCGGGCCGTTATGCCCCTCCGCGCGTGACAGGCGCGGAGCACACAGTGATCGCGGGGAGCCCTGACCAAGCCCACATTTCGACCAGCCATGTCGAGAGGCAAAACCTCACGATGCGAATGAGCATGCGCCGGTTCACGCGGCTCACCAACGCATTCAGCAAGAAGTTTGAGAACTTGCAGGCGGCGGTTGCCCTGCACTTCGCCCATTACAATCTCGTTCGGCTGCACAAGACGTTGCGCGTTACGCCAGCCATGGCGGCAGACGTAACGGATCGGGTGTGGTCGCTGGAGGAATTGGTGGAGCAAACATCAAATTAAGGGGTTATGGAAAATGCAGAAAGCTGGAGCGGTTCTGGTTTTGGCGCTGACAACTAGCACCGTAGCGATGGCTAAACCCATGACTTGCGGAGAGTTGAAGGATCGCGTCGAAAATAAGGTGGTCGATCTTCAATTTGATCCAGGTTCAGAACTGATGGGCGTTGTGGCGACTCACCGAGAACTTTGTATCCCAAGCGGCATGATTCTCGGAACGCTGCGGGCTGTCTTCATCCATTGGGCGGACGGCAATCCCAAATTAATGAATATGCCTTCATGGGATTGCGCCGCACGCGCGTTCCGCGAATCTTTCCCCTGCGAACAAGGTGTCCAGAAATCAGACCGAGCGAATTAGCACTAGGAGCCAATATGGATATGAAAATTATGCAACAAGCGCGGGCCATCATTGCTGACGAAATTGAGGGCTGTTCTTTCCAGTCTGGAGATAAGCAAGATGCTCTCAATCGCGCTGAGGAAATCATTGCGGTTCTGGAGGCCGCCGGAATCACCCTGTCGGCGGTCGAAAATTCAAATTAGGACACTACCGGCGATCCCGACGTGCAGGCATCGCTTGCCGCGCGTGGCGACGATTGGAGCAGGTTGATCGACAAATATATCGACCTGACCAATCGCATCCTTCGCGCCGCGCCGCCGGATCTGCGCATCGGCATGCATCTGTGCCGCGGCAATCGCGGCGGCCATTGGCATGCGCAAGGCAGCTACGAGGAGGTCGCGGAACGATTGTTCAACGCGCTGGATATTCCGTTCTACTTTCTTGAATACGACAGCCCGCGAGCGGGCAATTTCACTCCGCTGCGCTTTTTGCCGAAGCACAAATCGGCGGTGCTCGGCCTCGTCTCGACGAAGGTTCCGGAGCTTGAGGACAAGGGCGTCTTGCGGCGGCGGCTCGATGACGCGGCCAAGTTCGTGCCGCTGGAGAGGCTCGCCGTCAGTCCGCAATGCGGCTTTGCCAGCGTAGACACCGGCAACCCCGTCACGGCGCAGGCGCAACAGCGCAAACTCGAACTGATTTGCGAGCTGGCGCGCGATATCTGGGGCGACACATGAGAATAATGGGGAAGCGCACGGTGACGATGACAATCGGACGGATATCGGCCGCCGCGACGATCGGCCTGTCGTTGATTGCCGCTGCGGCCATTGCCGACGAGACGGATTATCCGACGCATCCGGTTCGCATGCTCGCCCCCTCGGCGGCCGGAGGAAATCCCGACGTGATTGCACGGCTTCTCGCCAACCGCTTGAGCGAGATGTTCGGTAATCCGTTCATCGTCGAGGATGTGCCGGGCGTGGGTGGCGTGGTCGCCGCCAAGCAGATCGCAGCGGCCGCCCCCGACGGCTACACGCTGATGCTCAGCGATTCCGGCGCTCTGGCCATCAGCCTCGCGACCAATCCCGACGCCAATTACAAGCTTTCGGATTTCACCCCGATCACGGCACTGGCGACGCTGCCGACGATTCTTGTCATCAAACCCGCGGTGCCTGCCAACACGCTCGCCGAGTTTGTCGCGTTGGCCAAATCCAAGCCCGGCACAATGAGCTTCGGCTCCGCGGGAGCCGGATCGATTCATCAGTTCACCATGATCATCTTCGAGCAGCAGGCGGGTATTGAGCTCCTGCATGTACCCTATCGCGGCGGCACGGCCATGGTGAGCGCGTTGCTGACGGGAGAGATCGACGCAGGGTGGTCCGGCATTCCGAACGTGCTGTCCTTGATCCAAACCGGCAAATTGCGCGCGCTGTGCATCAGCGTGTTGCAGCGCGATCCGTCGCTGCCCGAGGTGCCGACCTGCGACGAGCTCGGTTACAAGGGCTTCGATGTCGCAACCAAGATCGGCCTTCTCGGCCCCGCCGGCATGGCGCCGCGCATCGCCGGGAGATTGCAGGCCGCCGTGGCGAAAATCCTGCGCGAGCCGGAGATCGCCCGGCGCCTGGTCACGTTGGGCATTCATATGGAGGAGAACGGGACCGCGTCTTACGCCAAATTCATGCAGGACGATCTCGAACGCTATGCGAAGATCGTCGACGAGTTCCACCTGCGGATTAAGCAGTGACGTTTCGGCGAGCCGTCAAGCTCAGGTGCGCCACAGCGCCATGAGCGGGCCTTGTTTGCCGAACACCGGATCGGTCGCCGGCGGCGGCACTTTCGCAATGGTATCGAGCGCCCTGGCGTGGTCGGATTTGCTGCCGCGGCAGAGATTGTATTTTCCGGTCGGCGGGTAGGCGCCGATGACGACCAGCGTCGGGGTCTGCACCAGGCATTGGTGACCGGTGCCCGCCGGCAGGATGACGACGTCGCCGGGCGCGATCTCGATCTCCTGGCCGTTTTCGCCGCCGAAGCGCACGGTGGCGCGCCCGCGCGCGACGCCCATCGCCTCGTGGATCATCGAATGATAGTGCGGATACGCGTAGATGCCGTTGCGCCACATCGCGCCCCAGGCGTTCGCCGCGAATGTCTGCTCGATCACGTTTTCCGGGTCGGGCGAGCCGACCAAGCTGATGCCGCCGCGGTAAAGCACAAACGGCAATGCGGGATTGTTCGGAATCCGACCGTCATCGGCAAATCTGTGGGTGAGGGGAGAAGGAGAGCTCATTGCGGTCGATTATGCAGCTCGTTCCTTAACGTTCAGCGACCTGAGCCGGCGCACTGGTGTGTTCTTAAGCCGCCGGACGGCACGACGTAGATCGTAGGCTGCCTGCAGCCTGAGCCACATTTCGGCGGGCGGGGCGGAGAAGGCGCGTTCCGACCGCACGGCGATGTCCGGCGCGATCGACGATTTGCCGTTCACAATCTCGGAAAGCGTCTTGCGGCTGATGCCGAGCGCCTTCGCGGTCTCTGTCACCGACAATCCGAGCGGCGCCAGCACGTCCTCGCGCAGGTTTTCTCCGGGATGGGGTGGGTTGAGCATGGGAATATCTGAATGCTGGTTGTTATGCCCGCTTCGACTCGCGCATCATCCCGACAAACTGCCCGAACAAATAGTGGCTGTCGCGCGGGCCGGGCGAGGCTTCCGGATGATATTGCACCGAGAATACCGGCCGGTCTTTCAGCGCCAGGCCGCAATTGGAGCCGTCGAACAGCGAGACGTGGGTTTCCACGGCGCTTGCCGGCAGCGTCGCGCCGTCGACGGCAAAGCCATGATTCATCGACGTGATCTCGACCTTGCCGGTTAAGAGGTCCTTGACCGGATGGTTGGCGCCGTGATGGCCCTGATGCATTTTCACGGTCTTGGCGCCGACCGCGAGTCCGAGCATCTGATGGCCGAGGCAGATGCCGAAGACCGGCTTTTTCTCGATCAGCGCGCGGATCACCGGCACGGCATATTCGCCGGTGGCGGCCGGGTCGCCCGGCCCGTTGGACAGGAATATGCCGTCGGGCTTGAGCGCCAGAATGTCGGCGGCCGAGGTTTGCGCCGGCACCACCGTCACCTTGCAGGCATTGCCGGCAAGCTGGCGCAAGATGTTGCGCTTGATGCCGTAATCGATGGCGACGACATGAAAGTCGGCCCGTAAGTCTGTCGGATTTTGCCGGCCATAGCCCTCGCCCCAGCGCCACGGCGTCTCGTCCCAGGTGAAACGCTGCCTCGTCGTCACCATCGGCACCAGATCCATGCCGACGAGGCCGGGCCATGCCTTCGCCTCGCGCTTGAGCGCGTCGAGATTAAAGCGGCCGGACGGCTGGTGCGCGATCACCGCATTCGGCATGCCGCGCTCGCGGATGAGCGCGGTCAGCGCGCGGGTGTCGAGGCCGGCGAGCCCGATGACGCCGCGGCTCTTGAGCCAGGCATCGAGATGGCGCGTGGCGCGGTAGTTCGACGGCGCCGTGATGGCCGAATGCAGCACCACGCCGCGCGCGCCCGGCGTCGCCGCGAGATTGATCGTTTCGATGTCCTCTTCGTTGGTGCCGACATTGCCGATATGGGGGAAGGTGAAGGTGATGATCTGACCGGCATAGGACGGATCGGTGAGGATTTCCTCATAACCGGTCATGGCGGTGTTGAAGCAGACTTCGCCGACGGCGTGACCGGTGGCGCCAAAGCCAATGCCTTCGAGCACGGTGCCGTCGGCGAGCACCAAGAGCGCGGTCGGCTTGGGCTCGTCCCAAACGGCTTTGGGTTGTGTCGGCATCGGCAAGGGCCTAAATCTTGCTCTCGCTTCGTCTTTGCGCCGGCCCCCACGGGACCGGCCGATCCCGCGTCAATCGAAAGAGGCCTTAGCCGTGTTGCGCGACGATATCAACAGCGCCTTGAAAGCGGCGATGAAAGCCGGCCAGGCGCGCCGCGTTTCGACGCTCCGCCTCATCAATGCCGCGATTCTGCAGCGCGAGACCAGCGGCGCCGAGCGCGTGACGCTCAGCGACGCCGACATCCTCGACGTCATGGCCAAGATGATCAAGCAGCGGCGAGAATCGCTCGACATCTATGAAAAGGCCGGCCGCGCCGAGCTCGCCGCCCAGGAGCGCGAGGAGATCGAGATCATCTCCGCCTACCTGCCCAAGCACTTGTCGGATATCGAGGCCGGCGAGGCCATTTCCGCGCTCATCAAGGAGCTCGAAGCCGAGACGCTCAAAGACATGGGCCGCACCATGGCGGCGCTCAAGCAGCGCTTCTCCGGGCGGATGGATTTCGCCCATGCCAGCGCGCTGGTGAAGAAACTGCTCGCGGGATGACGACCATGACTTCGCGGAAGGAGGCGCCCATGCGTCGCGCGTTTGTGCTCTCGATCGCAACGTTCTTTGCGTTTGTCGTGTCCGCGTGCGGCGCGGCGGCGCAGGATTGGCCGACGCGCGCGATCCGCGTCTTCACCACGACGAGTCCCGGCGGCATCAGCGACGTCTTCATGCGCGCGCTCGCCGACAAGCTCGGCCCCCGGCTTGGCCAGCCGATCGTGATCGAGAACCGTCCCGGCGGCATGCAGATGATCGGCGCCCGGGCCTGCCAGGACTCGACGCCGGACGGCTACACGATCTGCATCATCAACGCCGATCCGATGATCTATAACCAGTTCCTGCTCAAGGGCATGTCGTTCGATCCCGAGCACGGCTTGCAGCCGATCACCGACCTGTTCGATCTGATCCACGTTCTGGTCGTGAATTCGGACCTGCACGTCAAGACCGTCGACGAGCTCGTGGCGCTGTCGAAAGCGAAGCCCGGCACGCTGTCCTATCTCACCCCCGGCGCGCCGATGGTGCTCTACATGGAGACGTTGAAAAAGGAGCGCGGCGCCGACTGGGTGCGCGTGCCGTTCAAGGGCGGCGGCGAAGCGGTCAACGCGATCCTCTCAGGCTCGACCCCGATCGGGCTGTTCGGCGAAGGCAACGTCATCGGCCAGATCAAGGCCGGCACCATGACCCCGCTCGTCATGATGAACAACATCCATTCGCCGAATTTCCCGCAAGTGCCGACGCTCGAAGAAACCGGCTATCGCGGCCCGCCGTCGCGCGGCTGGTACGGCTTGTTCGCGCCGGCCGGCACGCCGCGGCCAATCGTCGATCGGCTGGCCAAGGAAGTCGCCGCCATCGTCGCCGAGCCGGAATTCGCGCAAAGGCAATTGAAGGATCGCAGCCTCGTCGGCGCCACCGATACGCCGGACGAATTGCGCCAGGCTCATCGCCGAGGACCGCAAAGTGGC
>CAVQWD010000034.1:0-13458 GCA_963717265.1 uncultured Alphaproteobacteria bacterium
GCGTTTCGGCGAGCGGTACCGCGAGGCCGGCCAGGCGCTTGAGTTCGGAGAGCGGGAATTCGATGACCCGCTCGGGCGCTTCCGCGCTGCCCGCGACATTGGCCTCCGACGGCGTGCCGCCGCACAGCTCGATCACCATGCGCGTCGCCAGCTCCAGGCCCGGCAGCATGAAAGCGGGATCGACACCGCGCTCGAAGCGGTAACGGGCGTCGGAATTGATGCCGAGCTTGCGGCCGGTCTGCGCGATGTTGATCGGCTGCCATAGCGCCAACTCGATCAGCACGTCCGTGGTCGCCTGCGAGCATCCGGTTTTCTCGCCGCCCATGATGCCGGACAGCGACTCGACGCCATCTTCGTCGGCAATGACGCAGATCGTATCGTCGAGCATGTAGATTTTGCCGTCGAGCGCCGGCAGCGTTTCGCCCGGCCGCGCCCGCCGCACCGTGAGATTGCCGCGCACCTTTGCGGCGTCGAACACGTGCAGCGGCCGGCCGCGGTCGTAGGTGATGAAATTGGTGATATCGACCAGCGCGTTGATCGGGCGCAGCCCGATCGCGGTGAGCCGCTTTTGCAGCCAATCCGGCGACGGGCCGTTGTTCACGCCGCGCACCAGCCGCAGCGCGAAGGCCGGGCATAGCGACGGCGTCGTGCCGAAATCGAGCGCGACTTTCACCGGGCACGGAAATTCGCCTTTGACCGGCTTGATCGCCGCGTCCTTGAACTTGCCCATTTCGGCGGCGGCGAGGTCGCGCGCGATGCCGTGCACGCCGGTAGCGTCGCCGCGGTTCGGTGTCAGATTAAGTTCGATCATCGGATCGTCGAGCCCGGCGAAGGTCGCGTAGCTCTTCCCGACCGGCGCGTCGTCCGCAAGCTCGATGATGCCCTCGTGGTCGTCGGAGATTTGCAGCTCGAATTCCGAGACCAGCATGCCGCGGCTTTCGACGTCGCGGATTTTGCCGACGCCGAGCGTAATGTTCTTGCCGGGAATGAAGGCGCCAACCGGCGCGAACACGCCTTTCATGCCGGTGCGCGCATTCGGCGCGCCGCAGACCACCTGCACCGGATCGCCGCTGCCGGTATCGACCATGCACACACGCAGCCGGTCGGCATTGGGATGCTGCTTGGCTTCGATAACGCGCGCGACGACAAACGGCGCAAACGACTTGCCCTTGTCCTCGATGCGCTCGACTTCGAGCCCGATCATCGTGAGCTTGTCGACGATCTCGGGCAGCGGCCGGTCGGTATCGAGATGCTCCTTGAGCCAGGCGAGGGTGAATTTCATCATGGGATTAAGGGCTCAATCCACCCGCCAGCGTCGGGAAATCGAGCGGGCGGAAGCCGTAATGGGAAAGCCAGCGCACGTCGGCCTCGAAGAAGGCGCGCAGGTCCGACATGCCGTATTTGAGCATGGCGATGCGGTCGATGCCCATGCCCCAGGCAAAGCCCTGGTATTCGTCGGGATCGAGCCCGCAATTTCTCATCACGTTCGGATGCACCATGCCGCAGCCGAGAATCTCCATCCAATCGTCGCCCTCGCCGAAGCGGATTTCGCCCTTGTCGCGGCGGCACTGGATGTCGACTTCCAGCGAAGGTTCCGTGAACGGAAAAAAGGAGGGACGAAATCGCATGCCGACGCGATCGACTTCGAAGAACGCCTTGAAGAATTCCTCCAGGATCCATTTCAGATGGCCGAGATGCGAGGCCTTGTCGATGACGAGGCCCTCGACCTGGTGAAACATCGGCGTGTGCGTCTGATCGCTATCGCTGCGGTAGGTGCGGCCGGGAATGATGACGCGGATCGGCGGCTTTTGCGTCAGCATGGTGCGCACCTGCACCGGCGAGGTGTGGGTGCGCAGGAGCAGCCGCGTGCCGTCCGGCTTCGGAGGAAAGAAGAACGTGTCCTGCATCTCGCGCGCCGGATGGTCCGGCGGAAAATTGAGCTTGGTGAAGTTGTAATCGTCGCTCTCGATGTCGGGTCCTTCGGCGACGGCAAAGCCCATATCGGCGAAGATCGCGGTGAGTTCGTCGGTCACTTGGGTGATCGGATGAACGCGGCCGATCTCGGCCGGCGCCTCGCGCACCGGCAGCGTGACGTCGACGCTCTCGCTATTGAGCCGCACCTCAAGGGCTGAATCCTTGAACGTCTCGCGGCGCGCGAGAAGCGCAGCGTTGACGCGATCCTTGAGCCCGTTGATCAGCGATCCCTGACTTTTGCGCTCGTCCGGCGACAGCGTGCCCAACATCTTCAATAGCGCCGTGACCGAGCCGCTCTTGCCCAGCGCCGCCACCCGCACCGCCTCCAGCGCGGCCTCGTCGCCGGCGGCGGCGACCGCGCCGAGGATTTCGGTTTCGAGCTGCGCAATATCGAGCATTTTTGTTCGTCAATCGGGCATGAACGGCAGATCGGTATCGCTCGGCTTGCCGCCGGCCTGCGTCAGCAGGCAATGGACCTGGCCGCGATGATGGGTCTGATGGTTGAACATATGCGTCACCAGCACCCAGCGCGGCCTCGTCCATTCGCGCTTGGTCGCGCCGGAATAATAGGTCTGATCGGCGGCGAGCCACGCGTCGTCGATCGTATCGGCCCAGTCGAGAATCTTGCGGTCGAAGCCTGCACGCTCCGACTTCAAGTTCTCCCAGTCCGGATAGAGCGCGACCGAGCCCGGAATCCCGACTTCCGGCCTTGGCAGGTCGGTGAAACGGCCCATCCAGCTTTGGTCGCCCCACAACAGATGGCTCAACGTCTTGTGGATCGAGCCGAAGAACGCGCCGCGCTCGCGTTGCCGCTCCGCCGCGGGTAGCCGGTCGGCGACGCCGTAGAGGTTTTCATTCTGCCAGCGATTGTAGCGCGCCATGCGCTGTACATATGCGCGATCAATCATGACGCGACCGGGTCTTGGGCGCGACCGCTCATGACATGCTCACGCCAGCGCCGATTTGGCCTGGCCGACGATCGCTTCGAAGGCCGCCGGCTCGCGGATGGCGAGATCGGAGAGTATTTTGCGGTCGACGACTATTCCGGCCTTGGCGAGCCCGGCGATGAACCGGCTGTAATTGAGCCCGAACGGCCGCACCGCCGCGTTGATGCGTTGGATCCACAGCGCGCGGAAGGTGCGCTTTCTTCGCTTACGGTCGCGATAGGCGTATTGGTTCGCCTTCTCGACCGCTTGCTTGGCGACGCGGATGGTATTCTTGCGCCGGCCGTAATAGCCCTTGGCGGCCTTGAGCACTTTCTTGTGCTTGGCATGGGAAGTAACGCCGCGCTTGACGCGTGCCATGACGATCTCCTCTCAGGATACAGACGCTGAAACGGTCGTCAGCCGTTCGGCAAAAAATATTTTTTGACGTTATCGCCATCGGTCTTGAACAGCACGTTGGTGCCGCGCAATTGGCGGATCTGCTTTTTGGTGCGCTTGATCATGCCGTGGCGCTTGCGCGACTGCTGATAGAGGACTTTGCCGCCGCCGGTCACCTTGAAGCGCTTTTTCGCGCCCGACTTGGTCTTGATCTTGGGCATTTGGCTCTCCTGACAATGCGCGGCGCCCCCTCCCTACCCTCCCCCGCTTGCGGGGGAGGGTAGGGAGGGGGAACAATCGCGCGGCTTTTGCCCGTGCTGCTTGAGCACTTCGCCGCCGCCACGGCAGCCCTTGATCAGCCGGGCCGCGGGAGGGCGCGGTTATGGCAGAGGGCGCCCAAAATGGCAAATGCTAGGACGGCGCAGCGCCGCCGCCGCGCCCGAGGTGCGTTTACATCCGACAGCAGACATTCCACAATCGACGCGAAGGGCCAGGACTGACATTTTGCACCGCAGAAAATCAGCGCGCCTTTTCGCCGTCGGACCACCGCCGCGCCGGCTGTGAAGCGGCAAAGGAAGCGGCGCGCATCAGACTCGTGCGTGCAAAAATTAGGAAATGGCGGATGCCGATGCCGGCCAGATAACCGATCTGGAGGCTCGCTACGACCGCAGCTGTTGTCACCACCGTCGGCCAAAGCGCATCGGAGCGTGCGATCTCGGCCCCGAGCGCTGAGCAGAGTTGGGCCGAGCCGTAACTGGCACTCATGTATCGGTGAGCGCCGACCGTGCATCTAGGTTGCTACCAAGCCTCATGGCGAGCCGGCAAAGTATTCGCGCCGAATTGATTTACATCAAGGCACACGCCGTGAACCCCCGTTTGGATTTGTAATTGTGGCCCGTGGAGGATTGTGCATCCGCGGTATCTTACTCGCTACATTGGTCGGGCGTGGCTTATACGCGCGCTGAACTGGTGCGATGGCTCGGTTTGACCGCCGTCAAAGGGCGGAGCCCGCGAATAAGGTGACGCTCTTTGGAGGAAAGGGTTATCTATGACAAGCAGCCAATCGATCGCTGTGACGACGGTGTTCGGCCTTGGACTGGCGTTTATCCCAGCCGCTTGGGCTGACCCTGCGAGTGACGCTTGCGCGGCTCTCGTAGACGCGCGTAGCGCACTGTATTCGATGATGAACGCCAAGGACAAGTCCGCGCAGGATGCGCTCAACGCGAAGGTGCAAGCGGCAAGCACCAAGCTTGATTCCGTGCTTGCCGGCATGACCGGCGCCCACGCCACGGTGGCGGCCGACTTCACGGCAGTCTGGGATCAGTTCAAGGCGACGCGTGAGAAAGAGATCATACCGGCGATCTACAAGGGCAACGCCGACGATGCCAAGAAGATTGCCAACGGCATTCAATCCGAGCGTCTGTCCAAGATGTGGGACATCATGTCCTGTAAAGTAAGGTGAATTGCCCGGAGCGGCCATGCTGCCGCCGCGCAACGATATGAACTCGCGCCGTCTTATGTGCTCCTCAAGGCTGGGGACCTCAACTTTTCACAGGCGGGTAATAGCGCGAAAAAGCCGCCTTTCTGGGGAAAATCACTGACTTTCAATCGACTGAACAAGCCACCTCGTCATGGACGCCAGGACAAGTAGGTATACACCGAGCCCGAGAGGAACGAGCATCCAGCCGAAAGCGCGTTGTTGTTCGAGCGTGTAAGCAGAGCACAACAGTGTGGACTGGGAGGCATAAAGCAGCCCGAATGCCACGATCATGCTCGAAAAGTAGAGCGCATAGGCCACTCTCGCGACGCCGGGCAGCATTGGCAAATAATGCGATAGCAGAAAGCCAGCCGCGAAGAGGCTGATGACGTAGAGGCCGTTTGCGCTTGAATAAATCTGGGTGAGATCAATAGAGCGTGGAATCATCCAGAACAGATACAGCAGCGTCGCCGCGACGACAGCGGAAGGCGCATGGGACGCCCTTCGTCGCCAAGGACAAAGCCGGGATGCCGCCCACCCGCAGAGCAAGAGCAAGAGCGTCTCTGCCAGCGCCTTTCTCGGCATCGTCGCACTGAAAATGGCATCGATGCGCGGCAACAGCAAAAGCGCAGGCAGCAGAGAGACGATCAGCAGTTTAGAGATATTTTTCAAGATCGCGCCTTATTCGATCAGTTGTTCGATTGCGGCGAAATCACGCGCACGATGCGCCCGCCCGGATCGATCAGAAACAGATCGGCCGAGTGATTGATGGTCCCGTCGCTCTTGGCGAAGACCCAAATACCAAACTCACGCGTTACCTGATCGATCGAACCATCCGCAGGTTGCGCCATGATCCAGCCGGAGAACGCGCCTTCTTCACGCCAAAGATCACGCAAGGCGCTCGGTCGTGTCGCGCACTGAATCGACGCTGATGCTCAGGATTGCGAGCTTGCTCCGTTGCGCGGCGGAAAGATCGGAATAGACTTCGCGCAGTTCCTCGATGACGATCGGGCAAATGGTGAGACAGGATCCGTAAAAGACGTGCAGCAACACATGACGTCCCCGCAACGAGGCGAGCTGCCGCTCGTTGCCGAATTGATCGACGAACGAGATATCGGGCGCGGCTCTCGGCAGGGGGCCGGCCTTGTTGAGCGCATAACTGTATGAGGTGAATGAGGAGAAACCCAATGTCCAAGCGTAGACCAGACCTCCGCCGCCGCCCAGGACCAGCGAACAGATCAATGCCCCAAGACTGCGCTTTGCCAGACTGATGACTGTTCGGCGATCGTTCGGCATGAAATCGCTCCCGTGCAGGTGCACGCTACTGGCCGGGCGCGGAGGCCCTGCTGGAAAAAGTCCTATTCGCCAACCCGCCATAGATCACGCCGAACACCACAAGCAATCCGATGATGAGAAGCACAACGAAAGCGGAAGCGATGAAAGCAATGCGCTCGCTGATCGTCGCCAACGAAGTCATGGGAATGCTGCTATAGGCCGCAAATCGCCTCGGCACGCCGAGCGCGCCGCCTAAATAAAACATGAATAGGAATCCGTACGCGCCGGCGACGAGAAGCCAGAGACTCGCTTTGGCGAGCGTCTCGCGCGCAGAGCCGGAGAACTCGTAGAAAAAGCCCCAGAGCATCAGAAAGTATCCGACGAGAAAGTAGGTGTGGAAATGGGCCGGAACCCATAGTGTGTTGTGGAAAGCTAAATTCACGGTGATCGTCGAATCGACCACCGCGGCGAAACCGCCGATGACCCAGCCGACGATGCCAAGACAGAAACAAAGCGGGACGAACCGCCACTGCATTTCCGAGCGGTAGACCTGCCCGATCACGCCAAAGACGGTGACGACGGTGGCCGGAACGGCGCTCAAATACGACGCCACCTGGCCGATGTACTGGAGCGAAACGGGTTGCGCGAAATCCATGTAGAGGTGATGGAAGAAGGCCAGGAGCACCAGGAAGAGCACCGCATTCCACGACAGCGCCACGACCGCGTTGGTCTTCCAAGGCCTGCCGGTGTACTTCGGCAAAAGTTCGTACACCATGGCCAGTCCCAGATACATGGTGATGTTGACGAGCGTGTGCCCCCAGAGAAAGACCATGTTCTTGAGGAGTAATGGATCGAGGGTGAGCGAAGGGTTGAACCACTTGAAAAGATAAAGCATCAGCAAGACTGCGCCATCGATCGTCGTGAGAATGCCGGGCACGAGGCAGGCGGCGGCGCTGATGAGGACGATCGGCGGAATTTCTACCCGGTCCGCGCTCTCTTTCCGCAAATACTGCCACGCCAGAGCGTTCGTCAGGCCATATCGTGCGACCAGCGCGCGGAACAGGTCGATCTGGCCCAGAAGCCAAGCCACGCCGAGGACGATCAGCGAAAGGATAGCGAGCCCCAACGCCCAATCCGGCCACACGCCATTGGCGAGAAACGGCAACGGATAGAGCAAATACCAGCCCGGACCGAACCTGCCGATCAGGCAGGCGATCACAAGGCCGACGACGCCGAGGACGGTGAGAACGTACATCGTCCACGCGATGACGAGATTGACGCGCACATAGCGCGCAAGCAGATAAGTCACACCGGCCAAGCCGGCCTACGAACGCTGTCCCCGCCATCCCGAGACCGTGGAGCGTCATGACGGCATAGAAAAAGTCAGCATCGGCATCGATAATGCGGGCCTGATTGAAACGCATCATCATTCCCAGCAACACGAGCACAAGGAAGAGGACCGGGATGGTCCATACCCAAAGCTGCGTGACGCTTCGAATCGCTTTTCCGTATTGTTCGTCATCCATTGGTGCCGGTTCCCTACTTCACGTCGAATTCGCTGTTCATCGCGTGATGGGCAACACCGCAATATTCGAGACACAGGACGTAATAATGCCCGGGCACATTGAACGTGTAGAACAAGCGGTTGGTATAATCCGGCATGGCTTGAACCTGGGCAATCAGCTCTCCCGCAGAGTTATAGATCGCGAAATTATGATTGACGTCCTTCGAGGAAACATCGAACTCCACCATTTTGCCGACCGGCAGGATCAGGTTGTCGCCCGCGGCAGCGGCGCCGGAACCCGGTGTCAGCGTCCAGCTCCACATTTCGCCGATTGCTTTGACGGTGACGTTCGGCTTCTGCTCGCCGAATTTGTTGGGGTAAGGAGTCATGGGAAGCGTGAACGCCAATGAAATGACGGCCGCTCCGAGGAGAAACACAAAATACACCGACCTTATCCGGTAGACCGTCGACGTTGCCGTCGAGGCGGCTGCCGAGGGAAACCGTTTGGCGCTCACGAATAATGCGACTGCAACGATCGCGAGGCTTACGAGCAATGTTGTAATGGCAGCATAGTAAGCGGTCACGTCTGCGTCCCTCCGCAATGCCGAATATTACCCCACACCAGGTTGCTAGACACTGCGGCCCGAGCCGCCCTATTCATTGAGGGATGCTCCGCAGTGTCGACGGGCCGAACTCACGCTTTCTCTTCGCATAAAGGAGAGCACCTTATCACTCTGCAGCGCTGCGGACAGCCGGTCGGTAACTGCCTGGAACGGCACGAAAAGCGACATTGATGCGGTTGGCGCCATTGATAGCGACGACCGCGAGCGTGAGCTTAACCAATTCTTCCTCGCCGAACTGCGCTCGCGCAAGCGCAAAAACGTCGTCCGGGACATTGCCCTCAGTAAGCAACGTCAAAGCTTCCGTCCAGGCGAGCGCGGCGCGCTCGCGCTCGGTATAGAAGGGGCATTCGTGCCAAGCGCTCAGAAGATAGAGCCGCTGCTCGTTTTCCCCGGCGGCGCGCAGCTCCTTGGTATGCATGTCCATGCACCAGGCGCAGCCGTTGATCTGCGACGCACGCAGCTTGACGAGCTCGAGGAGCTTGTGGTCGAGCCCGCACTTGCCGACATAGGCATGGAGATTGGACATCGCCTGCATCGCCTCCGGCGCAGCTTTGCGCGGGTCCAGTTGTGCTTGCATGACAGTCATCCTTTCATTTGGAAGAGCTTTTGTGCATCAGGATGGCGCAGCGTCGCGGTCAGCATTTCAAAACCGCCGGTGGCGCGCAGCGGCAGGCTCTGGCCGACGACGCCGTAGGGCGCGACGCAATTGCCGTAAATTCTCTACGCTTGCTCCAGATACGGCTCGAACGCTTCAATCGAGACCTTGAGCGAGGGGTCGGCATTCTCGCCCCACAACTCGCGGCCCTCGAACAGCACTGTGTAAAGCCATTGCGGGTTCTCGCCCTTGCCGATCGCCACCGTGTCGGGAAAAACGTGACAGCCGCGCACGGCGTCGATGACGCCGATATGGCCGCGCGCGTAACGCGGCAGGCGCGTGTGCGTCACCGGGTGGATGTTTTTCGCGCGTACGCGCTCGCCGATCTTGAAGCGGGCGGGCGAAGGCGCCGGCCGCTCGTAGTAGCCACGCGTGAGCGCGTTTGCTACCTCGGCGGCATTGAGCTTGCGTTTGAGCGGCTTGCCGGAGCGCAGCGCATGACCGGCCGCGATCTCGTCGGCATCGGCTAGACCGAGTTCCAGCACGAGTTTTTCAAGATGCAGCTCCCATCTCTTGTAATAGGAGCTGGAAAGGTAGACGTCCGGCGGCAACTCCTCGATTGCTGCACGCGACTGATCGATGGTAAAGGCGGCGGTGTAGCTCATGGCGCGGTGGAGCGCGAGGCAGCGCCCTTCCCACGCGGCATGGAACACCGGCTCGTTCGGCTCCGGCTCGATCTTGCCGAAGCCGTGCATGCCGCCCATGTCGTGGACGCCGTCCATCACGCGATCTCTTCAGGGCGTTTGGGCAGGCCGGTGCCGATCATGCTGTTGCGCGTGACGGCGGCAGCCCGAGCACCTCCCATCGGTCTGAGGTTCCTTTAGCTTCGACATAACCAAGCCCTTCGATGGGGGCAGCCACATGCGCCCCGACTTCGGCCGGTGTCGCGCCGTATCCGGCCTCGATATCTGCGCTCACCGGCACTTGCGCGGACGGCACGATACGCGCGGTCGCAGCCACAACCTCTGCCCAGGGAGCGAGTTCGCCATCGGGATACCCGAGCGCCCTGGCGACGCCACCGCTGGTTGTCGCCAGCGCATCGAACCCGGCAGCGACGAAGAGGCGTGCGCTCAATGCATCCCACACATTCGGCAGCAAGAGAACGGGCGGGCCGCGGTGCCGCGCGAGAAACAAATTCGCCATCTCTGTCTGTTGCGCTCTGTCCACATCGGCCTCGCCGGCGCTCAGGCGACATCTCCCTTGAAAGCGGTATTGTGCCGCGGGAACCATTCGTATCCCTTTAACATGTAGTACCAATACATCAGTGGTAGCCCGGTCACCTTGATCCACCAACCGATCCGGCGCTCCTTCGACGGATCAAGCGGCAGCGATGGCGTAACCTTCCCGCCATAGATGAACTCCGCAAGAATAGTCTTCCCAAAGGCCGTCGTGAGTGGGCAGGAGGCATAGCCATCATAGCCCGGTTCGATCGCTTGGCTCGCCATCATGCGTAGAATATTGCGGACCACGACCGGGGCCTGCTTGCGAACGGCGGCGGCCGTCTTCGAATTTGGTGTTGAGCAGACATCTCCCAGAGAAAACACGTTCGCATGCCGCACGTGCTGCATGGTGTTCTGATTCACCTCGACCCAGCCAGCAGCGTTCGCGAAAGGACTCGTCTTGATCTCTTCAGGCGCGCTTTGTGGTGGAGAGACATGCAGCATGTCGAATGGAACGGTAATGCGTTGACCTTGGCGCTCCCCGCCCACCAACTCGACCGTCGCAGTCTTCCCTGGACCGTCGACCGCCACGAGATTGTGTTGATATTGCACTCTGATCCCGTAGCGTTCGGCGATCTTGACGAGTTCGCGGGCAAAGTACGGCACACTGAATATCACCGGGGCATGGACGAAGAAGTCGAGATTGCAATCCTTCAGGATTCCATGACGCCGTAAATAGTCAGCGGTCAAGTAGGCGATCTTTTGCGGAGCCCCTGGGCATTTGAAGGGAAGCGGCGGCTGAGTAAACACGACTCGGCTTCCGGGTTTGAGCGCCTGGATGCATTCCCATGTGTATGTCATGCAGGTGGGGGAGTAGTTGCTGCAAACCCCGTTTCGACCAAGCGTGCCGGTCAGCCCTTCGATCTTGTCCCAGTCGAGTTTCACGCCCGTGCACACGACGAGATAATCGTAAGTGAGAGTTTCCGCGTTGGAGAGATCAACCGAGTTGTTGGCAGGATCGAATTTCTTGGCGGTCGCACGGATCAGGCGAACGCCGGCAGGAACTAGGTTTTCCTCTTGCCTGCGGGTCCGGGCGGCGGCATAGGCACCCGCGCCAACGAGCGTGAAGGCCGGCTGATAGTAATGCTCGTCGGCGGGCTCAAGAATGGCGATGTCGACGGCCCGCCGCGCGCGCCGTTTAAGGCTGGCCGCCACCGTTATACCGGCGGTGCCTCCACCGACGATCAATACCTGGTGATGCGTTCTCTCTGTCATAGCCCCCTCCCGCGTTTTTGCCCGCTCACCTCGGCGGCGGACTTTAACACCATGTTGCCGGAGTTTGAATAGTCCTGGAGACCAATTGTTCTTCTGGAGTGAGAGCGAGGCATTCGCGTGTTGCGTTGCGTGGCCATATTCCGTCGTTTGTGGCCTCGGGATTGGACACGCGAGATCGTCGGCGATTATTTTTCACACTGCGACATCATGCGCTTGACAGGTTCGGCCAAGCTTGTTGAGCTTCGACCGATGACGATCGATGATCTCGCACTGGCGCGTGCGATTCACGTTCTGGCGTTGGTTCACTGGATCGGCGGCGTAGCCGTCGTGACGACGATTGTTTTGCCCCGCGCTCGCGCCCTGCCCAATGCGAAGGACGCGATTGCCGCCTTCGAGGCGTTCGAACTGCGTTTTGCTTCTCAGGTTCGCATTTCGATCCTGCTCGCCGGCCTGTCCGGCGCCTACATGCTGATGAAGCTCGATGCTTGGGATCGCTTCCAATATGCGTCGTTCTGGTGGCTGGACCTCATGGTCGCTGTCTGGATGCTATTCGCGCTCATGGTCTATGTGCTCGAACCGTTCGCGGTTCATCGTCTCTTTCACGAATTTGCTCTGCGCGACAAGGATCGCGCCTTCGCCGTAGCGATAGGACTTCACGCGGTAGCCCTCATTATCTCGGCGTTTGCCGTCGGCGCTGGCGTACTTGGCGCGCACGGCGCATTGCCCTAAAGAGTGCTCGGCCGGATTGCGAGGTTTACTTTCGCTCCGCCCACGCCGAAGGGCGACCCAGCAGTAGTGGGCCGAAAATCGCGGCGAAACCGCCGAATGCCAGCACCCAGGCGAATGCTGCGGCGTAGAGCAGCGCGCTCGACGGTTCGAACGCCGCGACGATGCGGGCGAGCGCGGCAACCAGCGCGCAGAAATAGATCACCTGCGTGGGCACCGACGCCGCGAGTTCGTGTCCGGTATGGCCGAGGCTTGCGCGCGTCATCACCGCAAGGGTCATCAGACCGATTGCTCCGACCATCCAGGCATGCAAGCCGGCGCTCGCTGGCCACTCGGACGGCCACAGGATCGCCGCGCCGAGCAGGAGGAAGCCGATCGGAACGAAAGCATAGCCGACGTGGAGCACAAGAACGAGACGATCGGCGAAGGTGCGGTCGCCGGCCCAGCGCGCGAGCCGCGCGGCCTGCAGCACGCCGGCAATCATCAGCACCACGCCGGACACGGCAAGCTGCGGCAACACGATCCACATTGCGAGCGCCAGCGCGCTGGCGCCCAGCGCGAGTGCATCGAATCGCGCGAACTGCCGCGGCAGCCGACCCGGATTGTTCCGCACCAGCCAGTTGTGCGTGAAGCTCGGCACGATGCGGCCGCCGACCAGCATGATGAGGCCGATCGACCGCCGCAATGCCGAGACGGATGCCGTAGTCGGCGCTGCCGCGTCCGATCGCTTCGAGATGGAACACGATGTTGCCGATAATCAGCACGCCGAGCACGATGAGGACACGGAGATTGCGCCAATTCTTGCCGGCGACGATCTCGCGCAACGCCACCGCCGCGAGCGTGGCGAGGAAGGCGACGTCGATCACGGCGGCGAGCCCGGCGCCCCAGATCGCAGAGCCTGCCACCGCTACGCGGCCGCGCCAGCCATAGCGCGCCGAGACCGGCCAACGGATAGCCGTTGACCGGCAGCCGCCCGGTCCAATTGGGGATTGCGGTGAGCAGGAAGCCGGTGACGATCGCCGCCACATAGCCGTAGAGCATCTCATGGATATGCCAGTCCAGTGGAGTGAATGTCGTGGGCAGCGACAGCTCGCCAAAATACTGCGGCAGCCACAGCAGGACCCCGAGCGCGGCCCACAACGCACCGCCGAGGAAAAATGGGCGGAACCCGTAGGAGAACAGGGTTGGCCCGGCGTATTCGCGGCGGCGCCGCAATGCGGCGGGCATGTTGGTTGTGCGCTCAGTCATTTTGAAAAAAGCATACTGGCCCTAACCGGCGATCAGCCGCTCGCCGGCGGCAGCGCCGCAGCTGCGCAGGACCGATACAGAATCGCCGAGTGCCTAGGGCAATTCAGAGATCAGCTTTGCATATTCGGCTTCAGACCAGGCTCTCGCGGTGCGGGTGCGGACGCTGCCTTGGCCGCCGAGCACCATGGCAAATTTGGCGACGTTGTCGCCACTCGGGCT
>CAVQWD010000035.1:0-8132 GCA_963717265.1 uncultured Alphaproteobacteria bacterium
ACGGCCGCGCCAGTTATCTACGCGCGCGCCCAGCTATACACCGATCGCTTGCTCGTAGATGTCTTCCTCCTGTGCATTGTGGATGCGCACGAGCGCCTCAATGGACTCAATGACACGCTGCGCGTCCCGAATGAGGTACCGATCGGTGTCCTCAGGTGCAAGTCCGACGGAGAGCCGATGCAGCAGCCTGGCCAGGTGGATTATTTCGCGGTGCGCACGGCTCATCGCCCCTAGGCCGTGGCGGTCGGCCAAAAATTTGGCCACGCGGGGGTAAACGGCGCTTTCGTCATCGCGCTCGTGTTCGACAATTTTTTCTTCGACGATGCGATCAGCTTCCGAAATAAGTGTCACGGCGCCAGTTCCATCGGCTTGATCCAGCGCGTCTGCGATTTCCCGTAGCCGATCAAGCGTCGTCTCCATCAGCTCGTGATCCGAGCGCAGCGTGGTGGCGGCAATCGCCGGCATCTTCTGGCGTCCGAGCCTGTAACCGGGAGTTAGAGCGCGTAGTGCGTTGAGGATTACAGCAACATCGATGACCTCTTGTGTCAGAGCCCCGGCAACCGGAGGCAGTCGCCCGATCGCGGCAAAGAACATCGCTACTCCGGACATTGCCAGTCCGGCGATTATGCTCTGCAGCGCGATGCCGCGAGTCCGCCGCGCTATCGTAACGGCGTCGGAAACGCGATCGAGGCGGTCGACGAGTATGACGACATCGGCGGCCTCCGACGAAGCGCTTGCGCCGCGAGCCCCCATCGCGATGCCGACATTCGCAGCCGCCAGCGCCGGGGCGTCATTGATGCCGTCCCCGACCATTACTGTGGGATTTTGCCGCTGCTCGGTTGATACGGCGTCGACTTTGTCGGCCGGTTCCCGGTCGGAAAGAACCGCGTCAAGATCAAGCGCTGCGCCGATGGTCTCAGCGGCATCTGCTCGATCGCCTGTCACCATGACGATCCGTGACACGCCGGCGGTTCGTAGCGCCTGCACGGCGCGGGGAGTCTCGCGTCGAAGATCGTCTGCCAGCAATAGAGCGCCGACGGCACGACCATCAATGGCAACGAACACGCTGAGCGCCGAACGCCATGCGGCCCGTCTCAGGGCGCGTACGGCCCAACTGTCGGGCTTACGCGGTCCGTAGACCATTTGATGCGATCCCACTCGTACGACGCGCCCGTCAATCACGCCTTCCAGACCAGACCCCATGGTCTCGCGTACCTGGGTCGGAACCGTAAGCTTGAGCTCCTTCGCGGTGGCCGCTTCGACGATCGTCGCGGCCACGACATGGTGTGAGGTCTGCTCCAACGAACCGGCGAGCCGCAGAACTTGATCGGCATTCTGACCAGGGGCAACTTCAATCGCGACGAGGCGCGCTCCACCGACAGTGAGCGTCCCGGTCTTGTCGAACATCACCGTGTGCGTGCGGGCGAGCGCCTCAAGCGGGCCGCTACCCTTGATCAGGATACCCCGCTTTGCGGCTTGGGCCACTCCGGCAATGAGGGCGACCGGCGCCGCTAGAATTAACGGGCACGGTGTCGCCGCGACTAATACCGCCAGTCCGCGGATAGGGTCGCCGGACAAGAGCCATGCACCACCCGCAATCAGAAGCGTAACCGGCAATAACAACAGGGCGTAGCGGTCGGCCAGTCGTATGAACGGTGACTTTGCCGTCTGTGCCGCACTCACCATTCGCACGATACCTGCATACGTGCTTTCGCTTGCCGTGGCGGAAGCGCGAATTTCGAATGTCTCCCCCGCATTGAGCGAGCCGCTTCGCACCAGGTCTCCCGCCTGCCGGGTAACAGGTATAGGCTCCCCGGTCAGCGCTGCCTCATCGATCATGGCCATTTGACAGGTGATGACGCCGTCAACAGGAATAACCTCGCCCGCGCGCACCAAAAGTTCATCGCCGACGACGACGCTTTCAATGGGGATATCCTCGATGGCGGACAAGCGGCGACGGTGGGCAACCCTGGGAGCGCGATCAATCAGGGATCTGAGGTCCCGTTCGGCGCGAGCCACGGCAAAATCTTCGAGTAAGTTGCCGCCAGCATACATGATGGCGACCACGATGCCCGCGAGGGTCTCGCCGAGGACAAGCGCGCCCGACATTGAAACAAAGGCGATTGCATCCACCCCCACGCGACCCGCCAGGAAATCGCGAAGCATGGAAAAAAACAATCCGACTATTACCGGAAACGTGCCGGCGGCCCAGAACCACTTTGATAGATCGCCTCGGCCAAGAAACCAGGTAAGCAGACCGGCCAACAGTCCGCTAAGAGCAATGATGAGCAATAGTCGGCGTTGTAGCTTTTCGTCTAATATTTTCGGCATTCAGCATGCCCTGCAAAGGAAGTATTCACCGGAGCGCGGACCAGGCATCAATCTGTCCGGGCTGGCGGAGTATTCGTTTCAACCTGGAAAGCGGCGCAGTCCTTGATCTAGCGCAATGTCACGGTGCCGGCTCCCCTGATCGGTCTGGCAGTGAACTATTTCGGATTAATGCCTAACAGTCGCGCCGGCCGTTCGCGTTGACTCAAATCAATGTGTCTGCCGGCTTATTCGGGCACAGATGTCGCACGGGCGCGGCACGGGGAGATGCGCGATTGAGGGCACCATGGGAACTCCGACGGGTTGTTCATCCGCGGCGATAATTGTTACGGCGCTGATCGCGGTTCTGGCGCCGATGGCGGCATCCGCCGCTCCGCAGCAGCTGGATTGCGTCTTGACCGATACCGCAGCCCAACCCGGATCCGAGAGCCGGCCGGTCGTCATCGTATTCGACGCGGACGTGAAAACCCTGAACGTCAAGGACAGCAGCCGGAGTTACAGCTTCAGCAACGTCTCGATCAGCAACGTCTCCATAAACGGCGAGGCTGACAGCGTCAGCCTCGGCATCGACCGATCGTCCCTGGGCATCGTGTGGCAGCAATACGCGGCGAGCAAGGTGGTCACCGAATATGGCAAGTGCCGACAAGACCGATCATCCGGCGGCTGACGCCAACCACTGAGCTGGCGGAGACGAGAGAGATAAACATGAGTACAGGCTTGGATGCGCCAAAAGTCGAGGCCCGTGGCAAAGTCCTGAAATTTCCGATGACGCCGATCACCGGAAGAAAAGCGTGGTCGGGCCTGAAAAAATATGGGCTTGCCGCGGCGGCGGTTTCGATTCTCGGAATCGCGGCGGTCGCCGTGGCCTTATGGAGTCTCAGCACAAGAAGCACGATGCAGTACACGACCGTGCCGGTCGCGCGCGGCACGATTTCACGAACGGTGACGGCAACGGGGACGGTCAATCCGGTGCTGACGATCATCGTCGGCACCTACGTTTCCGGCGTCATTCAAGGCCTTTACTGCGACTACAACACCCACGTGAGGGCAGGCCAGGTCTGCGCCAAGATCGATCCACGCCCGTATCAGGCGACTTTCGATCAATATTCCGGCCAGCTTCTGCGCGATCAGGCCATTCTCGATAAGGACCGGACCGATCTCGCGCGCTATCAAAAACTCGCTGCGGAAAACTCGATCGCGCGCCAGCAGGCCGAGGACCAAAGCTATGTCGTCAACCAGGACGAAGCGACGGTCAAGCTCGACCAGGCGCTGGTGGAAGGCGCCAAGCTCAATCTCGATTACACCGACATCGTTTCGCCCGTGGACGGCACCGTCGTTTCCCGCAGCGTAACCGGCGGCCAAACCGTTGCCGCCAGTTTCCAGACGCCGACGTTGTTCCTCATCGCCACCGACCTCAAGCAGATGGAGGTGGATACCAACACCAGCGAAGGCGACATGGGCGGGGTCAAGCAGGGAGACAAGGCAACCTTTACCGTCGATGCATTTCCGCAGCGGGTTTTTGAGGGCACGGTCACGCAGGTGCGTCAGTCGCCGCAGACGGTGCAGAACGTCGTGACCTACGACGTCGTGGTCGGCGTCGACAACAGCGATCTTGGTGCTGGTGCCGGGAATGACCGCGTCGACCCAGATCGTCGTCGATCAAAGAAACGATGTGTTGCGCGTGCCCGACCAGGCGCTGCGCTATGCGCCGGGCGGTCTCTCCGGGATTGCGACCGCGGGCGCGCCGACGGCTGGCAAGCAGCGCGTTTGGCTGCTGCGCGATGGTGCGCCGGTTGCCGTGCCCGTCGTCACCGGCCTTGACGACGGCAATTACAGCGAAATCGCCCAGGGCGAGTTTCATCCAGGCGATCAAGTCATCACGGCCGAGAGCGGTCCGCAAGGAAGCGAACAGTCGAGTTCGCCGGCGCCGCGTTTTTGAGACACGGCCATGCAGCGCGAACGACCCGAATTGGCCCAGCCGATCATCAAGGTCGAAAATCTGACCCGCACTTTCGTCCTCGGCGACGTTAAGGTCGAAGCTCTGCGTGGGATCAGCCTGACCGTTCAGCCCGGCGAGTTCGTCGCCATCATGGGCTCGTCGGGTTCGGGCAAATCGACGCTCATGAACGTTCTCGGCTGCCTCGATCCGCCGACCAGCGGCCATTACTTGCTCGAAGGCGTCGATGTCGCGGCGCTGCGCGAACCGGACCTTGCCCGCATCCGCAGCGAACGGCTTGGCTTCGTGTTCCAGAGCTTCAACCTGTTGGCCCGCACCAGCGCCGTCGAAAATGTCGGTCTGCCGCTCTACTACGCCGCATCGGGCCCGACGCGAAGTGCGGTACGGGTCGAGCGGGCGCGTGCAGCACTGGGATTTCTCGGTCTCGGCGAGCGCGAGCGCAATACGCCCGGCCAGCTCTCCGGCGGCCAACAGCAGCGGGTCGCGATTGCGCGAGCGCTGATCAACTCACCGAGCCTTCTCCTGGCCGATGAGCCGACCGGCAATCTCGATACGAAAACGTCGCACGAGATCATGGAGACACTGGTCTCGCTCAACCGCGAACGAGGGTCTCACCATCGTGCTGGTGACCCACGAGTCCGACATCGCCGCCTATGCCGACCGCATCGTGACGATGCGGGATGGGCAGATCATTTCCGACGAACGGGTCGACAAGCCGGCGCGAGCGGCGCCCGTTGCCGCGACCGAGCGCTCCACGTTCTTTCAGCCGCGTACGGCGGGCGCCTCCGCAAATTGTCGACCGGGGCGCATCTGGCATTCGGTATCATGGTGCTTGTCACCGCCGCCCAGGCGATCGGACGCAACAAGATGCGCTCGGCGCTGACCATGCTGGGCGTGTTCATCGGCGTCGCCGCGCTCATTACCATGGTCGCCATCGGACAGGGTGCCAACGAAGCCGTTCGCAAGCAGATCGAGAGTCTCGGCACCAACGTCGTCGTGATCCAACCCGGCGCGCTGACGACGGGCGGCATCCGCGCCGGTTTCGGCAGCGCCAGCACGCTTACGGTCGCGGATGCTCGCGCGATACGCCGCGAGGATCCCGCCGTCGCGCAAGTCGGTTACCTGATCCGCCAGCAGGGGCAAGTGCAGTACGCCAATCAGAATTGGACGACGACCATCCAAGGCGTGAGTGCAACCTATCCGCCAATCACAAATTGGCGGATCGCGGTTGGCCGCGGCATCGCCGCCGAAGACAACAACAAGGCCGACCTCGTCGTCGTTATCGGACAGACGGTGTACCGCCAGCTATTCAGTCCGGGCGAGAACCCGATGGGCGCATTCATCCAGGTCAAGAGCGTGCCGCTGCAGGTGATCGGCGTATTGGCCGCGAAAGGACAATCGGCCTTCGGCACCGATCAGGACGACGTGGTCATGACGCCGTTCACGACTGCCGAACGCAAAGTGCTGGGCGTCGCGGCGCCGAGCCAGCAGCAAACGCCGCTCAATTGGCCGTATCTGCCGCCGCCCAATCCATACAATTTGCAGGCGCGGCTGACGGGCTTCGCCAACCAGATCTTTGTGCAGGCCGTGAGCCAGCCGCAGGTGCAGACAGCGATCCATCAAGTGAGCGACACGCTCATCCGCCGCCATCGCATCAAGCCCGGCGCCATCAACGACTTCGATGTGCGAAACTTGAGCCAATTCGTCGAAACCGCGGAAAGCTCCAGCCGCATCATGGCACTGCTCCTGGCGGCGGTCGCCTCGATATCGCTGATCGTCGGCGGCATCGGTATCATGAATATCCTGCTGGTGTCGGTGACGGAGCGCACCAGGGAGATCGGATTGCGCATGGCGATCGGGGCGCGGCGGCTGCATGTGCTGCTGCAATTCCTCGCCGAAGCGGTGTTTCTCAGCGTCAACGGCGGCCTTGCCGGCATCGTCATGGGAATCGTGACTTCCGTCGGCATTGCAATGGTCGCGGGCTGGCTGGCACCGATCTCGCTGCCGGCCATCGCCGGCGGGTTCTTGTTCTCCGCCGCGGTTGGCGTGTTCTTTGGCTACTACCCCGCACGCAAAGCTGCCCGCCTCGATCCGATCGAGGCGCTACACTACGAATAACGATCGCCGGGATTGCTATTGATGGGTCGTGGCCGCGGCCGCGACGGGCGCATGCGCGACGTCGGCATGGCAGACGATGCAGGTTATCCGGCCCTCCGCAAGCGTGGCGTGCGCCGATTGGCCGGCCGCGCTCGTCGGATGGATCGCGGCAGCGTCATGACAGTTGCGGCAGGTGATGCTGTCTTGGCCTTGCATTTCGTCGCGAACGCGTTGCGCCAGCACCGGCAGCCGCGCCGCCCACACTGCCGGATCGCTGAAATTACCGGTTAGTTCGGCGATGCCATCGCGGATGCTGCCGACGGCGTGGGAATATGTCTCGACCAACCAGTTGTTAGCCGGCGTATGGCAATCGGCGCAGCTCGCCAGCACGCCGGCGGCATTGGTCCGATGCGCCGACTGCCGGTAATGCAGATCGGCGGCCATCGACGCCATGGAGTGGCACGAGGTGCAAAACGCTTCCGTCGAGGTGTAGCGATTGACGAAGGTACTGGCGACGATGGCGGCAGCGCCGATCGCTCCCCCGATAATCAGCAACGCGAAGATCGCCAGCCATCGTCTCATCGCGACTTTCCCAGTCCCGTCAAAGCCGATGGAATGCTAGCACCGGATTATCGCAACCGATAGGACTAACGGTTTGATCTGTAAAAGCCGGCCGAGCGCCATTTTTCAAGCATACTCTTCGCACTGCTGATCTGCGTTTGTCATTGATGCAAATCAATTTGCCGATGCAGAAGCGCATACACAGAAATGCATTCCACATCACGTTATTTGAGCTGTTTGCGGGTGCAGATGTAATTCTAAATGCATAAATTCCATTGCACGAAAGGAACGTGCCATGAAAATGCCAACAAGAATCACAATAGGCGTAAGTGCGCTGGCTCTCGGCTTGGCGATGACGTCGGTTTCCGGCTTCGCGGCGCAACGCCATAAGGTGCGGCAGCCTGCAGCGAGGCCACTCTATAACTTTGTTCCTGGTGCTCCATTGGTTGCTCCTTCGACTCAATCTCCCAATATATTCGGAGGGCCGAGTTCGCTTTATTTCAACAACGGTGCTTGGCCAGGTGGGCAACCCGCGGGGTACTAGGTCAATGATGAGGGCGTAGCAGCAGCCGCTCAATGCGTATGTGTGGGCTAAAGCCGCTGCCAAGCACGGCAAGCGGAAGCTTCGATAAGTCAAGATCAGTAAGAAGCGGCGGCACAACGCACCCATAGAAAATAAGACTGCTTGTTCCGGGTTCGCCGAGGGGCGACCCGGAATATTTTTTCTGCGGCGCTTTCCGCTGCGAGTTCCGTCTGGCGAGATTTGAACTGACGTCAAGAAACGCGAATCTTTGGGGAGTTCGCTTCCAGGCCCCTATAGTGGGGTAAATTTGCCGCGGTTCTTCGGAAAACAGAATGCCTCGGATCGCTACTCTGCGATCCGAGGCATCTAACCGGTGGCCGAGTAATCAGGCCGCCGCCTTGACTTCGATCTTCTTGGTCGCCTTCTGCGCCTCGGGCTTCTTCGGGAGCGTGACGGTGAGCACGCCCTTTTTGAAGTTTGCCTCGATTTTGTCGGCATCGACGCCGTCGGGCACCTGGAACGAGCGCTCAAACGAGCCGAAATTCCGTTCGTGCAAGTAATAGTCCTTCTTCTTCTCCTCCTTTTCTTCCTGCTTCTCGCCCTTGATGGTCAAAACGCCGTTGGCCACCTTCACCTCGACGTTCTTCTCGTCGAGGCCGGGCAAAT
>CAVQWD010000036.1:0-7483 GCA_963717265.1 uncultured Alphaproteobacteria bacterium
TGGGAGAGCAGGCGGCTGGTATTGAGCTCCTCGATCGTCACGCGGCGACCGCGGTCGGCAATGAGATCCATGATGTTTCTCCTAGCGTCTATAATCCAGTCTCATTCTATCCTCGTCATTGCGAGCGAAGCGAAGCAATCCAGTCTTTATATTCCAAATTTGGATTGCTTCGTCGCTCCGCTCCTCGCAATGACGCCAATCAGCGCCCCGTCCAGTTTTGCCACATGCCGAGCTCGAACACGGCGAGGTCGGCCGATCGTAACAATCCGCTCGCCGTGACCATGATATCGGTGGCGGAAATCGAATTCTTAGGCACCGGCGCGAATTGCTCGCCGGCTTCGCGGCGCGCGGTATAGACCCGGCACGCGGCGGCGATCAGCTTTTGCAGCGCTTCGGCCGACACGGTGTCGAGCTTGTCGTCAACGATGCTTCGCTCCAGCGCGGCGGCAAGGCGTGTCGCCTCCGCCGAAGCGCCGTTGCCGGCCGCAACGCTCGGCTTGGCGATCGGCCGCACCGCGGCCGGGCGTGTCTTCGCCGCAGTTTTCGCGACAGCTTTGGCCGCGCGCCTAGGCGACGACATAAAGGTCTTCTCCCTTTTGCACGGTCTTGTACTTCTTCAGCCGCATTTTGCGATTGCTGACGCACTCGCCGGTCCGCATGTCGTATTCCATGCCATGCCAGGGACAGACGAAGTGCATCTCGTCCTCGGCGAAGTATAGCCCCATGGAGGTCTTGTCCGGCCGCAGCCGCTCCTCGACCTTGGCGATGGTGAGCCCTTCGCAGGCCGGACCGCCCTGGTGCAGGCAGAAATTAGAGTAGGCGTAGAATTCGCCGTCATGCCGGAATACGCCGATCTCGTTGTCGCCGACGAAGATGATGCGGCGGTCGCCGTCCTTGAATTCGGAGAGTTTCGCGACGAATTTCTCGGCCATCTGCGTTACGCCCTCGCGTTTTACGCTAAAGTTTAAACCCTTTTGGTTACGTCGGTTCGGCAGACTCGGCAGCCGCCTTCGACCGCTGCTTCTAGCACAGACCAAAGCCCCGCGCGACGGGCATAAGTCGGTACTCAGCCATGCGCGACTCCCTCTCCCCGCGCGCGGGGAGAGGGTGGGGTGAGGGGGCGTCGCCGCCGGGCTCAGAATTGCGGCGCTCAGAATCGCGGAGAGGCCCCCTCACCCTCGCTTCGCTCGACCTCTCCCCGCACAGCGGGGAGAGGTAAAAGGCGGTCATGCCATCCGGTTTTCGATCTCGCCGATGCCCTCGATCCAGATTTTCACCACATCGCCGGCTTTGAGGAAGGTGCCGCTCTCGGCGCCGGTGCCCGACGGCGTACCGGTGAGGATAAGATCGCCGGGGAAAAGCGTCATATTGATCGACAATTGTTCGATCTGCTCGGCGAGCGTGAACAGCATCTTCCCGGTGTTGGAATTCTGCTTCAACTCGCCGTTGACCCATAGTTTAAGACCGAGATTTTGCGGGTCGGCGATGTCGCTCGCCGGCACGATCCACGGGCCGATCGGACACGATCCCTCGAAGGTCTTGTGCTTGGTCCAGTCCATTTTGAACGGCGAGGCGGCGGGCACGGCGTCCCGTCGCCCGCGGTCGCGTGCCGATAGGTCGTTCGCGGCCAGGTAGCCGGCGACGTAGGCGAGCGCCTTCTCCTTCGGCACGTCCTTGGCCGGCCGGCCGATGACGGCCGCAAGCTCGATCTCCCAGTCCATCGCCTTGGCGTAACCGGAAATCTTGATCGTTGAGCCCGGATCGGCCACGGTGCGCGTCGCTTTCAGGAAATGCCATGGCTTGAGGCCCTGCGCGTGCGGATCGGGCGGCGGCGGATTGCCCTCGCGCGCCGCCATGGCCGCGGCATGGTCGGCGTAGTTGGCGCCGGCGCAATAGATCGCCGAGGGGAACTGCACCGGCGCCAGCAATTTGGTCTTCTTCAGGGGTTGACGCTTGGCACGGCTTTTGGCGGCGCCGGCGGCGGCCTTTTTGAGCGCGCGCTGGGCCGACTGCCAATCGGCGAGGATGCCGATCACGCTGGTATAGGCCGGCTTGCCGGTGAGCTTTGCCGCGTCGAACACCTCTTCGCCGACGACGAGCCCCGCGCGCGGCCCGTCGCTCGATTTATAGGTCGCGAGCCTGTAACCGGCGGATTTTGCCCCAGCCATGTGCGTCACCTCCCTCTTAAAACATCGGCCGCGACAAAACCGCGGTCCTGCGCAATAGGCAAGGGTGCCTCAAATTTTCCGACTAATCGGTCGGCGACCGGCAAACGCAGACAACTTCAATCCTTTGGCCGGGCCTCGGATCGAATTGACACTTTATAGTTGTTATTCTCTGCAATACGATCTATTGTGGAAAGCTATCAAATAAAACCGCCGCGAATTTCAATTTTGCCGAAGTGAGGCAGATTTTCCAAATTGGAGACTCGCCATGCAGCTTCGTACTTGCGGGCCGCTCGCGATCACGGCCTTTGTCCTTGGCGGCTTTCTCGGCACTGCCCAAAGCTTCGCGCAAACCGCCTACGTCGCGAACTTCCTCTCCTACAACGTCTCGGCGATCAACACGACGACTTATGCTCAGTCCCCCCGGATCCGGGTTGAGTCCAACCCAAATTCTGTGGCGATTGGGAATGGCAACGTCTATATTACGAACCACGGATCCAAGTCCGTGTCGGTGATCCCCCAGGGGGCGACTGCGGTTAGTCTTACGATCCCAGTCGGTACTGAGCCCTCCGGTGTAGCGGTCGCCCCGGACGGCACCGTCTACGTCGCGAATTTCGGCGACGGCACCGTGTCGGTGATTCCCAAGGGCGCAACTCAGGCGAATCAACCCCCAATCACAGTCGGCAGCAATCCCTACGGCGTGGCGGTGACGCCGAGCGTGCTCGGCGGATACATCGTCTATGTCACGAACCACGGAGCCAACACCGTGTCGGCGATCCCCAAGGGCGCGACTCAGGCGAATCAGCCCCCAATCCCAGTCGGCGGTATTGGGCCCTCCGGTGTTGCGGTTGCCCCGGACCTGACCAAAATCTACGTCGCCAACACTGACTCCGGTACCGTGTCGGTGATCTCCACGGGGTCGAATACGGTAAATAATACAATCCCCATCGTCGGCTCTCCCACCGGCGTGGCGATCACTCCGAGCGGCGAGGTCTATGTCACGAACGCCGGCTTCCCCGAAATAGGCACCACCAACACCGGCGGCATCCCCACCCCACCCACCGTGTCGGTGATCCCCAAGGGGGCGAATGCGGTGAGTTTTACGATCCCAATCCCCCCATCGCCCACCGGCGTCGCGGCCAGCCCGGACGGCAACTACGTCTGGGTTACGAGCTACTACAAGCCACCCGCTACCAGCTCCAGCCCCGTCACCAACGCCGTGTCGGTGATCAGTACGGCGACCCATACGGTAATCCAAACAATCAACGTCGGCTCCAGCACCGAGCCAATTGCGGTGGCGATCGCCCCATAAAACGAACCCGGGACGTAGTCGTTCCGAGGCCGCGAAGCAAAAGGTCGAGGCTATCGTCCACCGGTTCTGGGAAGAGCGCACCACGATTGCGGTCGGCATCGCCGCTCTTGAGTTCACCGTGGCGTGGTGATTGATTCCCGATCACGAGCGGCGGGAGCGGAGAACGACCATGATCAAACCAAGACGCATCGGACACGCCACATTCGAGACGCCCGACCCGCCGCGGCTGGTCGACTATTACACCGAAGTGATGGGGCTCGTTCTGGCCGAACGCGACAACGACCGGGCGTTCCTGACGACCAAAATCGGCCAGCTCGCCATTCAGCTCAACAAGGGCGACGTCGAGCGTTGCACCACGCTGTCGTTCGAAGTCGCGCCCGAGTCCGACTTCGGCGCGCTCGCCCGCGAACTCGAGAAGGACGGCGTCAAGAGCGAGCTGCGCAACGATTCCGTGCCGGGCACCGGGCCGTTGCTCACCTTCAAGGACAACAAGGGCACGACGATCGCGCTGTTCAAGGAATGGAGCTATCTCGGCAAGCATCTGTCGCATCACGGCGTCGGGCCGTTAAAACTCGGCCACATCGCCTGGGTGGTCGACGATCCGCAGAAGACTGCGGAGTTTTACCAGAAAGTTCTCGGCTTCAAAGTCTCCGACTGGATCGACGACTTTTTCGTATTCATGCGCTGCAATGCCGATCATCACACCGTGAATTTCATCCGCGGCCAGAATATCAAGATGCATCACATGGCGTTCGAGTTGAAGGACTTCATCCATTTGCAGAACAGCTGCGACTTGTTCGGGCAAAAGAAAATCCCGATCATCTGGGGCCCGCTGCGGCACGGTCCCGGGCACAATATCGCCACCTATCACCGCAATCCGGACGACCAGGTCATCGAATTCTTCTGCGAGCTCGATCAGATGCTGGACGAACAGCTCGGCTATTTCGAGCCGCGGCCGTGGCATCAGGATACGCCGCAGCGGCCGAAGACCTGGCAGGGCGGCAAGACCAATGTCTGGGGCCCGCCGCCGCTGCCGGATTTCCACAGGGCGAGGGATTAGCTCCCTCTCCCCGCTGCGCGGGGAGAGGGTTGGGGTGAGGGGGCTTCGCCGCTGGGCTCAGAATTCGAGGCTCAGAATCGCGGAGAGGCCCCCTCACCCTCGTTCGCTTCGTTCACTCGACCTCTCCCCGCGCGGCGGGGAGAGGTGTTTTCACTCCGCTGCGACACTTACGCGCGTCAGCTCCGTCGGCTCGCCGTAGAGCCACTCCATCCCGGCCATGGCATCTTCCGGCGTGCGCGAGCCGAGCATCATGTTGCGGAGTTCCTTGGCCACGCCCGAGGCGTGATAGAATTCGCCGTAGACGCGCGCCATGATTTGCACGCGGCCGGTGCGCAGGTAACGCGCCTGCTGATAGGCGCGGAACGCCGCCGCGTAATCGCCGTCCGCCGCCACGGCCTTGTCGGCGAGGCACACCGCGTCCTCGATCGACATGCAGGCGCCCTGCGCCAGGTATTGCAGCATCGGATGCGCGGCGTCGCCAAGGAGCGTGATGCGGCCGCGGCTCCACTCCTTGATCGGCGGCCGGTCGCACAGCACCCACATGCGCCAGCTCTCGATCTTGTTGAGCAGCGTGCGCACCGGCGCGCAGGTTTTGGCGAAACGCTCGTGCAGCTCGGCCGGATCGCCGAAACTGTCCCAGCCCTCCTCGTAGCGGTCGGAATGAAACACCGCGACGAGATTGAACAGTTCGCCGGTGCGCAGCGGATAATGCACGAGGTGCACCTTCTCGCCGGCCCACAGCACCATGTCGCGCCAGCGGTATTGTTCCGGCATTTCCGAGGTCGGCAGCACGGCGCGATAGGCGATGTGGCCGGCGACGTTGGGTTCGCCGTCTCCGGCAACGATTTGGCGAATGGTCGACCACAGCCCGTCGGCGCCGATCAAGGCCGCGCCGCGATACTCCTTGCCGCTGTCGGTTTTCACCGTAATGCCGTGGCCCGTCGCATCGACCTTGACGACTTTCTGCGAGGCATCCAGCCGGATGCGTTTGGATTTGCGGCAGGCATCGAGCAGAACGTTATGCAAATCGGCGCGATGGATGAGCCCGTAAGGATGGTGGAATTTTTTACGGAACGCTTCGCCGAGCGGAATGCGGGTGACTTCCTCGCCGGTGATCGAGTCCATCATGATCAGGTTGTTGGGGAACACCGCGAGCGCGCTGATCGGCTCGATCAGGCCGAGGATATCGAACATCCAGAACACGTTGGGCCCGAGCTGGATACCGGCGCCGATCTCCTTGAACTCGGCGGCCTGCTCGATGACCTGCGACGGGATTCCCTTGCGCGCCAGCGCCAACGCCGCCGCGAGCCCGCCGATGCCGCCGCCGACGATCAGAACCTGCTCGTCTTTCCAACTGCTCATTACCGCGTCCTTTCCGCCCGCATTGTAGAACGCAACAGGCCGTCGACAAGAGCGACGCCGGCAACGCGCACAGGGCTAAACGCGAATTTTTGGCCGGTGGCCGCTGACTTCGGCGGCGGCATCGCGCGGCAAGCTCCAGCTAAAGCCGAGGCAGCACAGCGCGAGCATCGTGGCGCCGGAGAAAGCAACGACGAAATCGGAATGGCCAAGCGTGCTCGCACCGCGCCAGACCAACGACAGATGCAGCAACACGGCCACGATCGAAATGCCGAAACCGCGGCTTAATTGCTGCGCCATGCTGGCAATGCTGGTCGCCGTGCTCATTTGCCGCTGTTGCACGTCGGCATAGCCGATCGCCTGCGTCGCGGTGAATTGCAGCGATTGAAAAAAGCCGGCGACGAGCAGCACGACGAAGATGAGCCAAAGCGGCGTTGCCGCGGTGAAGAATGCGCACATGGCGATCGTTGCGGCGCTGATGACGCCGTTCACCAGAATGACATTGCGGAAGCCGAAGCCGCCAATGATGCGCGGTCCCACCACCTTCATCGACATCGAGCCGACGGCGGTCGCAAACGTGATGCTGCCCGAGACTGCCGCCGACAGGCCGAACACGATCTGGAGCAACAGCGGCAGCAGGAAAACCAGCGTCCCTGCACCGCAGCGAAAGGCCGAGCCGCCGTAGATGCCGGCCTTGAAGGTCGGGATGCGAAACACCGAAAGGTCGAGCACGGGATGCCTGGCCCGCCACAAATGCCGCAGCGCGAGCGCGCCGAGCGCGAATCCGATCCCCAGCAAGGCGGTCGCCGCGGTCAGCTCGTTGTGACCGCGGCCAAGCGCCTCGATACCGTACATGATGCAGAACAAGGCGGCGCCGGTGAGCAGAAAGCCGGTCCAGTCCAGCGGCCGCGGCGTTTCCTCCTTGGGGTTGTCAAAGAACCGCGTCACCAGCGCGATGCCGAGTATGCCGAGCGGGACGTTGACCAGAAAAATCCAGCGCCACGAAAAGTAAGTGGTGATGAATCCGCCGATCGGCGGGCCGAGGACTGGGCCGAGCTGCGCCGGAACCTGAAGATAGGCCATGGTGCCGATGAGCTGGGCTTTTTCCAGGCTGCGAAACAGCACCAGCCGCCCGACCGGCACCATCATCGCGCCGCCACAGCCCTGCAGCACCCGCGCCGCGGTCAGCTCGACCACGTTGCCGGAAATACCGCACAGGATGGAGCCGAGCGTGAACAGCGCGATCGCCGCGCGGAACACGGTGCGGCCGCCGAACCGGTCCGCCGCCCAGCCGCTGACCGGCACGAACACCGCGAGACTGAGCAGATAGGCGGTGACGGCGACGCTGAGCCGCACCGGATCGGTGTGCAGCGATATCGCCATCTGCGGCAAGGCCGTGGTGATCACGGTGGCGTCGAGCTGCTGCATGATGATCGCCGAGCCGACGATCATGGCGACAGTTTTTGGCTTCCTCACGAAGGACATCGGGTGCGAGGGCGATTTGGGTTGGCCGGACCATAGCATCCGCCGCCATCCGCACGGAATGAATAGCCGGTGGAGGAGGACTACCTGCGCCGCAAAGCTTCG
>CAVQWD010000037.1:0-17551 GCA_963717265.1 uncultured Alphaproteobacteria bacterium
TCGATTTGCGTAAAGCGCGCGATGAATGTGTGGTTGAATTGCTTCACCGGCGCGAAGAATTGCAGACGCAAGTCCTGCGGCGTCACGGCGGCGAAGAATGGCGGATATAACGGTTCGTCTTCCGGACGGATCGGACGTACGAGCAGCGCCGTTCCGTCCGGCAAAGTCGTGTGCCGCTCCCACTCTTTCGGATAGGGGCGGATCGCGAAGCGTCCCGACGGCCCGCGGCGAGGCGGTTCGACGGGTCCGACCGACACGCGCGCGTCAACGGCAATGACGCCGGTTTCATCGGCGAGGACCGGATTGAGGTCGACCTCGCGTATTTCCGGAAAATCGGCGGCAAGCTGCGCCAGCTTGACCAGAACGAGAGCAATCGCCTGTTCGTCCGCAGCGGGCACGTTGCGGTACGCCTGGAGAATGCGGAACACGCGCGTCCGCGCGATAAGGCCGTGGGCGAGCGCGAGGTCGAGCGGCGGCAGGGCCAAGGCTTTGTCGCTGATCACTTCGACCGCCGTGCCGCCCTGCCCGAAAACGATGACGGGACCGAATGTCGGGTCATCCGCTATGCCGACAATAAGCTCGCGCGCCTTGGGGCGCACGATCATCGGATAAACGGTCACGCCGGCGATCCGCGCATCGGGCTTCGCAGCCCGCGCCTGACTGAGAATGTCAAACGTGGCCTGGCGCACCGCTTGCTCGGTGGTGAGATTTAGCCGCACCCCGCCGACTTCCGACTTGTGCACGATGTCGGGTGAAAGAATTTTGAGGACGACCGCGTTGCCGTCGGCGAGGTGAGGTTTTGCCGCTGCGACGGCTTCATCGGGGTTGCGAGCAAGTGCCGCCGGCGTAATGGAAATGCCATAAGCGGAGAAAACCCTCGTCATTTCGATGGGATCGAGCCAGGTGCGTTTTTCGGCCAATGCCGCCTCGATGATCGGACGCACCGCGGCGGTATCGGGCGCAAAATCCTGCGGCATGCTGGGCGGCGTCGCCATCAGCTGCTCGCGCGATTCCCGGTACTGCACCAGATGCATGAAGCCCGTCACCGCATCGGATTCGGTCGCGTAGCTGGGAATGCCCGCGGCATCGAATGCTTCCGCTGCCGGGTCGCTGCCGCCGATCCAAACCGCGAAAACCGGTTTTGCCGGATTGCGCTTCTTGCGATGTTGTTCCGTCACCGCAATGACCGACTTCGCCGCATCGTTGGGTGAGGCTAGAGCCGTCGGCACGTTCATGACGAGGACGGCATCGTTCGCCGCGTCCTCGAGCAACTGCTCAAGCGCCACGGCGTATCTCGCCTCGTCCGCATCACCTGCAATATCGACAGGATTGGCTCGCGACCAGATCGGCGGCAACGCCGCATCGAGCTTCTTCATCGCATCGGCCGAAATGTTGGCCAGTTCGCCGCCAAAATCGGCGAGACGATCCACCGCAAGGACGCCGACGCCGCCGCCATTGGTCAATATCGCCAGCCGCTTGCCGGACAGTGTCGTCAAATGACCGAGGGTCTCTGCGGCGGCGAACAACTCGTCGAGATCGAGCACCCGCAGGAGGCCGGCACGACGCAATGCCGCATCATAGACGGCATCCGAACCGGCAAGCGCACCGGTGTGCGTCATTGCAGCCTTGGCGCCCTGCGCATGGCGTCCGGATTTGATGACGAGCACTGGCTTTGCGCGTGCCGCAGCCCGCGCCGCCGACATGAATTTGCGCGCGTCCTTGATCGATTCGATATAAAGCAAAATCGCCCGCGTTCCCCGATTTATAGCGAAGTAATCAAGGAGATCGGCAAGATCGACGTTGATGCTGTCGCCAATGGAGACGACGGCGGAAAATCCAATTCCTCGAACCGAGGCCCATTCCACTAATCCGGTCGCAATAGCGCCCGACTGTGAGATCAGCGCAAGGTCGCCCGATCGCGGCATGGAGGCGGCAAAGCTTGCGTTGAGCTTGGTGCCCGGAACCAGCACGCCAAGGCAATTGGGGCCGACTAGGCGCATGCCGGTTAAGCGCGCCGCTTTCTCGCACTGCTCGGCGAGCGAGCCCGGCCCATGACCGAGACCCGAGGTGAGGATGATAGCGGCGGCCGTGCCTTTCGCGCCGGCGGCGGCGACAATGGATAGAACGGCGGGCGGCGGCACTCCGATCACGACCAGATCGGGTGCCTCCGGCAGCTCATCATAGGATTTGAGCGCTCGAACCCCCTCGATGGAATCGTAATGGGGATTGACCAGATGAATTCCGCCGGCAAAGCCGCCGCGGCGCAAATTCGCCAGCACCGCACGGCCCGGCGACTTTTCACGCGGGCTCGCGCCGACCACGGCGACGGATCGTGGCGAAAACAGCTTGTCGAGACGGTAGGTTGACATGTTCTCATCTCAATTCGGGCCGTGGCAATCAGCAGATTGTCGAGTGCGATGACTGTTGAGGGATTCAAGGCACCAGTACTGCCGCGCCCTGCAACCGCCCCACTCTAAGATCCGACAACGCCTCATTGGCTCGGTTGAGCGGATACGAGACAGTCTCCGTGACGATGCCGACTTTGGCAACGATGCCGAAGAACTCGTCACCGTCCTTCCTGGTTAGATTGGCAACCGACTTAAGCTCTCTCTCTTCCCACAACAGGCTGTAGGGAAAGCTGGGAATATCGCTCATGTGAATTCCCGCACAGACCACACGGCCACCCTTGCGCACAGCTCTCAGCGCCGACGGTACGATGGCGCCGACGGGTGCGTAGATGATGGCGCAGTCGAGCGCATCGGGCGGCCTTTCTTCGGAGCCGCCTGCCCAATGCGCGCCAAGCTTCCGGGCGAAGGCTTGTGCAGCATCATCGCCGGCCCTGGTGAAAGCAAAAACATCGCGGCCCTGCCAACGTGCAACTTGGGCGATGATGTGAGCGGCTGCACCGAAGCCGTAGAGCCCGATCTTCTTTCCATCGCCGGCCATCTTGAGCGAGCGCCAGCCGATCAGGCCCGCGCACAGCAAAGGCGCGGTTGCCACATCCTCGCCCGCCTCAGGAAGCCGAAAGACGTATTGCGCATCGGCGATGACGTGAGTGGCATAGCCGCCATCTCGCGTATACCCGGTAAATTGCGGATGATCGCACAGGTTCTCCCGGCCGCTCCGACAATACTGACAATGGCCGCACGTCTGGCCCAGCCAGGGGATGCCGACGCGCATGCCGACGACGAGATGATCAACCCGTCCGCCAATGACGTCGATACGGCCGACAATTTCATGGCCCGGAACGATGGGGAGCTTTGGGTTCGGCAATTCGCCGTCGACCACGTGAAGATCGGTCCGGCAGACACCGCAGGCTGCCACCCGAACCCTGATCTCGCCATTCGATGGGCGCGGATCGGGCCGCTCCACGAGTTTGAGCGGCTCGCCCAGTCGTTCCAGCACCATCGCGTGCATCGCTAAAACTTCGCCGTCATCCAACGAGGTGCTTCTCGATTTCCCAGACAGGGTGCTTGGTCAGGTCCTTATCAACTTCGGCGATAATTCGTTTTTTCACGTCCGCATGAAACGCATGCCGTAACTCCGCAAGTGTGCGGGGCGGAGCGACGATGACGATTGCCTTCACGTTTTCCGCGCGGACCAATTGTTCCATGGCAGACGCCACACGCCCGGCGAAGCGCTCCTTTTCCAGCTCATGCCAATCCGTCATCTCCATGCTGCTGCGGCGGTTTGTGGCGGCACGCTTAAATCCCCGCCCGGGACGATCTGTACCCTGATCGCGCGTCGGCGGATTTTCGTCGGTGAAAACGCGCTCGGTGGTCAGATTTGGATCTTTCCCGTTGCCGCGATTACGGAGAAACAGGGCCTTTTGCCCGTCGCCAACGAACACTAACGCATCGTGGGGAATAGAGAGCCTTTTCATGATCGCCTCCAAAAGCGCCCACGTACGGGCGGAAAAATATTAAATCCGCGTCACGGCAGCGATATCTACGGTAGCTTCTCGCGGCGGCGGGAGATGATGCCACAGTCGTGCGCACGGTTGCTTTACCAAAGTTCATGGCCGCATTCTCGCCTCTTGCATGGCAGTATACAGTCCAGACACCGCCCACAATCAACAGTTTCGAGCCGTTCGATCGCAGATCTTGAAGCTAGTCAGCAACGGAAAGACAATTTCATGGGATCGCTGCCGGCCGATTGGCAGTAGTCTGCTCCGGCCGGGAGCAAAAAAAGACAGGCCCCATGCTGCGAAAATTGCTCCGGTTCAAGCCATTGGCCGGATGAAAGGGATGGGTTGCGGTCTATGAACGACAAGACGGAAGACCAGGAGGAGGTGCTTGTATTTCTCGCCGATCCGGCGACCCATGGAGACGACAAGGGCTCCCGGGGAGCGGTTCGGCGCATCGATACCCATGCGGCGTCGGTGTTTCTCGCCGGCGATCGCGCGCTGAAGGTCAAGCGCGCGGTGCGTTTTCCGTTCCTCGACTATTCCACCCTGGCGAAGCGCAAAGCGGCGTGCGAGGCCGAACTTGCCGTCAACGCTCCGTATGCGCCGGAGATTTACCGCGGCATCGTAGCCATTACGCGCGAAGCCGACGGCAGGCTCGCGATCGCAGGCAAAGGCGCGCCGGTCGAATGGGCCGTCGAAATGCATCGCTTCGATGAGACACGCACACTCGACCGCATTGCCGGAGAAATCGACGAGACGCTGGCCGACGCGCTGGGCAAGTCCGTCGCCGCGGCCCACGAGCAAGCACCGGTGGTCGAGGCGGCGCCCTGGATCGAGACCTTCAAGGTCTATCTCGATCAAAATCTCGCCGCGTTCCGCGACCGACCCGATTTGTTCGAACCCGACGCCGTCGCTGCGCTCGATCGCCGATCGCATGAAAACTATGCGCGCATCCGGCCGCTGCTTGCGGCGCGCGGACAAATCGGCCGCGTACGCCGCGGCCATGGCGATCTGCATCTCGGCAACATCGCGCTTATCGACGGTCGCCCGGTGCTGTTCGACGCCATCGAGTTCGATCCGCTGATCGCCACCGGCGACGTACTCTACGATCTGGCGTTTCTCCTGATGGACCTCTGCGAACGCGGTCGTGCGGAAGCGGCGAACGTCGTTCTCAACCGCTATCTGATCGAAACGCGGCGACCCGAGGACCTCGACGGACTTGCGGCGCTGCCGTTCTTTCTTTCGATGCGGGCGGCGATCCGCGCCAAGGTCACCGCCGCGCGGATCGAGCGCGCGGATGCGCACGAGCAGGCGGCGATTGCGCAATCGGCGCGCGTCTATTTCAGGTTCGCCCAACGCGCAATCACACCGTGCGCGCCGAAATTCGTCGCCCTCGGCGGCCTGTCCGGGACTGGAAAGACGCGGCTGGCGCGGGCACTCGCACCTTGCCTCGCGCCGATGCCCGGCGCCGTCATCGTGCGCTCGGATGTCGAGCGCAAGGAGCTGTTCCGCGCTGCCGAATCCGAAAAATTGCCTGAATCTGCCTATGCGCCCGAGGTGTCCGCACGCGTTTACGCAATCCTTGGCGACAAGTCGCGCCGTATCCTCACCGCCGGGCATTCGGCAATCGTCGATGCCGTATTTGCGGAGCCGCACGAGCGGGGCGCCCTCGCCGCAGTGGCAAAAGCCGCCAACGTCAGCCTGCAGGGATTGTTTCTCATTGCCGGCTTGGAAATCCGGCTCGGCCGAGTTGACGCTCGCTCGAGGGACGCATCAGACGCCGACGAAACGGTAGCGCGGGCGCAGGAGCGCTACGACGTTGGTCGAGTTGACTGGACGCCGATCGATGCGTCCGGCACGGTCGAGCAAACCTTGGCGCGCGCGCGAGCGGCGCTGGATCGGCACACAACAGGTAGCTAAGCAAGCGTAACGCGCCCGCCTTCGCTCAAGTGAGCTTCGGCGGGCAATCTTCGCTGCGCTCCGCTTGCGAAGGTTGGTGGGCGCACAAGGACTCGAACCTTGGACCCGCTGATTAAGAGTCAGCTGCTCTACCAACTGAGCTATGCGCCCTAACCGAGAAAATGACGAGAGGTTAGGCACTTCCACCAACCGGAAAAGAAAGCCGCCTCACGGCGGCAATCTCTAGTTCGATATAGCGGTCCCCTAGGCCAGGGGCAAGGCGGGGCTTTCACCCCACGTCGGTCGAGTGGAGGCGGCGTTCTTCCGGTTGGCCGCGCAGACGCCGGGCCAACAGCTTATTGAGCGCGGCAAGATAGGCTCGCGCCGAGGCGACCAGGGTGTCGGGGTCCGCGCCCTTGGCGGTCACCGAGCGGCCGTGCTCGGACAGCCGCACCGAGACTTCCGCCTGCGCATCGGTGCCTTCGGTCACCGCGTGCACCTGATAAAGCTCCAGCACCGCGTCGTGCGGCACCATGGCCTTGATGCAGTTGAACGTCGCATCGACGGGCCCATTGCCCTCGCATTCTTCAATCAGCGCCTTGCCGTCGACATCGAGTTTCATGGTGGCGCGTTGCGGCCCGCGCGTGCCGGCGATCACGGACAGCGACACGAGCTTGATGTGATCCTGTGCGGTCGCAATCTCCTCGTCGACCAGCGCCTCGATGTCCTCGTCGTAGACATGCTTCTTCCTGTCGGCCAGCGCCTTGAAGCGGACGAAGGCGTCTTCGAGCTGATTGCCGGCAAGCCGATAGCCGAGTTCCTCGAGCTTATGCACGAAGGCGTGACGGCCGGAATGCTTGCCCATCACCAGCGAGGTCTGCTTCACGCCGACGTCCTCCGGCATCATGATCTCGTAGGTCTGGGTGTGCTTGAGCATGCCGTCCTGGTGGATGCCGCTCTCGTGCGCGAAGGCGTTCCGCCCGACGATCGCCTTGTTGTATTGCACCGGGAACGAGGTCACCGCCGCGACGAGCTTCGACGCCCGCGTCAGCATGGTGGCGTCGATGCCGGTCCAATACGGCAGTACGTCGTTGCGCACTCGCATGGCCATCACGACTTCTTCGAGCGAGGCGTTGCCGGCGCGCTCGCCGATGCCGTTGACGGTGCACTCGATCTGGCGCGCGCCGGCGCGCACGCCGGCGAGCGAATTGGCCACTGCCATGCCGAGATCGTTGTGGCAATGCACCGAGAAGCGCGCCAGGTCGGAATTCGGCACGCGCTCGCGCACCATCTTGAATAGCGCGAAATATTCGTCCGGCACGGTGTAGCCGACGGTGTCGGGAATATTAATGGTGGTGGCGCCGGCCTTGATCGCTGCCTCGACGCAGCGGCAGAGGAAATCGTGCTCGGTGCGGGTGCCGTCCTCGCACGACCATTCGACATTATCGGTGTAGCCGCGTGCGCGGGTCACCGAGGCGATCACCATCTCGTAGACCTTCTCAGGCTCGAGCTGGAGCTTCCACTTCATGTGGACCGGCGAGGTCGAGATGAAGGTGTGGATGCGCGGCTGCCGGGCCGGCTTGATGGCTTCGCCGGCGCGGTCGATGTCCTTAAGTCCGGCGCGTGCCAGCCCGCAGACCACTGCCCGCTTGGTGCGCTTGGCGATTTCGTTGACGGCGGCAAAGTCGCCGTCGGACGCGATCGGAAAGCCGGCCTCGATGATATCGACGCCCATGTCGTCCAGCAATTCGGCGACTTGAAGCTTCTCGTCATGCGTCATGGTTGCGCCGGGGCACTGCTCGCCGTCGCGCAATGTCGTGTCGAAAATGACAACGCGGTCCTTTTCGGACTTGGTTGGCGCGGTCATGGATTTTTGTCCTTTTCGGTTTGCGCCTTCCGAGGGGGTCAGGCGCTCGTGGGGTTCCATCTGCGGTCGACCCCTGAGTGCCCAGGCGCAAACGCCCAGCCGGCCCTCAGGGGGCGCTAAGCAGCAGGAGTCCGCCGAGAATGAGGGCAACGCCGGCGGCGGCCGTATCGGCCCGCCGGGTCATCGCGCGGACATCGCTGCGATTCGACATTGCGCCTGTCCTCGTTGCGGCCCAAAGCTCGCGGATTAAGGTGAATTCCGCGTTAACTTTATCTGGGACCGGCCTGTTGTAGCGGAAGAGACCGCGCCGGCGCAAGTGCTCGGCTCAATGCGCCTTCTCGGCTTTGAGCGCGCGCTCGCAGGCTTGCAGCTCTCTGAGCGCCTTGCCGCGGACTTTGGGGTAATCGAGCTTGAGCCTTTCCAGCGCCTCGATGATCGCCGCGGAGACGACAAGCCAGGCGACGTGTTTGTGGTCCGCCGGCACCACATACCACGGCGCATCTTCGGTCGAGGTTTCGCGGATCATGTCCTCATAAGCGGCCATGTAGTTGTCCCAGCGCTCGCGCTCGGCGATATCGTTCATGGAGAACTTCCAGCGTTTGAACGGTTCGTCGAGCCGCGCCAGGAAGCGCTTGCGCTGTTCCTCCTTGGAAATGCGCAGATGGAATTTCAGCACCAGCGTGCCGTTGCGCGTAAGATGCCGCTCGAAGGCGCGGATTTCCTTAAAGCGGTGTTTCCAGATGTTCTTGCCGGTCGCGCCGGGCGGCAGATTCTGCTGCTTCAACATTTCCGGATGCACCCGCACCACCAGCACCTCCTCGTAATGGGAGCGATTGAAAATGCCGATACGGCCGCGCGCGGGAACATCTTTGCCGGTTCGCCACAAGAAGTCGTGCTCGACCTCTTCGGTACTGGGCGCCTTGAATGCGTGCACCTCGCAGCCCTGCGGATTGATGCCGGACATCACGTGCTTGATAACGCCGTCCTTGCCCGCCGCATCCATGCCCTGAAGCACCAGCAATACGGCCCATCGGCCGTCGGCGAACAGGCGCTGCTGCAGCTCCGTCATCCGGCCGATACCCTCGGCGAGAATCGGCCTCACGTCCTTAATGTCGGTCGAGAGGCCGAAACGCTCGGCGGGATCGTGATCGGCAAGCTTGAAATGCTGCGGTTTATCGACCCGGCAATGCTTGACGATTTTGGCGAGTTTCATTTCCGAACGCCGCACTCATTTTCGCGGATTGACGAACAATCGAACGAAACCCGTCGAGCCCGTCACGCAAGGTCGCCGGTGCGCTTTCCTAAAACTTCATCATGTCGATGCTGGTGAGCGTCACGCCACCGGCGACGACCGGCGCGCTGGTGAAATTATAGGTGACATACTGCTCGATATAGGCGTTTTCGGCCGATATGCCGTCCACCGGCACGATCGCCTTCATGCCGCGAAGCACTGCTTCGCTCCCGGTGTACATTACGGCGCCGTGCGCCGCGGTGCCGACGACGATCACCGTCTTGACGTCCTTGTCCTTCAGGATCTGTTCGAGATTGGTCTTGTTGAATTTGTCTACTCCCGACTGCACCACGGGCTCCTTGCCAGTCGGCGCTACCTCGGAAAGCGTATCGCCGATCGCGGCGCCGGGAATAATGCTATAGACGATCAGCATGTCCTTGGCGCGTGCCTCGGCGAGAAGGTTTTTCACCTTGGGCAGCGTGGCGAGGCAGCGCGGCCGGCGCTGCTGATTACAGGTCTGCTTGACGAAATCGAGCATGAGCAAGGCCGTGGTCTTGGGGTCTACCGTGACCGCCTTGAGTCTCCGGCGCCGCTGGCGCCGTTATGCTCGACCATTCGTTGATGATGGTCTGGGCCGGCGCAGGAATGGGCGATCCCAAAACCACGGCGAACGCGGCAACAGGCAGCAGTTGGCGTAAGCGAAACATCGTTTCCTCCCGATGGTTTGACTTTTAGAATTTTTCGTACCGGCTTCTTGGCGAGGCTTGGCCGGACCATACATCGATGCGACCCGCTCCCACAAGCTCGCGGTCAACGACCTTGCCTGCGTCAAGCTGGCGTCTATTCGGCCTTGGCTGCGCGTTTGCGAGTCGGCACCCTAAAGATTCTTGATAAGACCGGCGTCGATCAGCAAACGGTTGAAATGGCGCGCCTCGGCGCCGTTGGCGCAGCCGTAGAACAGTCCCATGCAGCGGATCAGGATCTTCTTCTGTTCGGCAAAGGACGGATCGAGCGGCAAGCCCGCGGCCTCCTGCACGACTAGCGGCAGATAGGGTCCTTCGAGCGTATCGAGCGCCGACGACACGTCGACCGGGGCGACGTTGATCGCGTCGATGGCGTAATAGGTGGTGAAATAGCGCGGATCGTAGGCCATCAGGCGTTGCGCGATGCCATTGTCGTCGAGCGTCGGATCGACGATGAACGAGGCGAAATCCGGCTGATGATCGCCGAACCGCACCAAAAGGAATGAGTTGTCGGGGAATTCGCGCTTCAGCCGCGCCAGGAAATTTGAATAGTCCTGCGCGCTCATGGCCTGCCGGCGCAGATATTCGTCGACCGGCGGCACGTTGCCTAAATCTTTCCACTGCGGCATCAGATCGGGCCGATAGCGGTAGTCCCACGGAAAGTGGTTGGCGGCGAGATAGACGAAGACGAACATCGGGCCATGCGCGCGTTCTCGCGCAATCATTTTTGCGGCGGTGTCGAAGAAGAAACTGTCGGGCTCGAGCTCGCGCGCGCCGAGATCGTGTCGATCGTAGAAACGCTGCACGCCGGTGGTGGCCTGGAAGCTGCGCGCGCTCATGAACGCGCCGAGCGCCGGATAGAGCGAGAACGTGCGATAGCCGCAGCGCCGCAGCGCGGACGGTAGCCCGCGATTGACGCGGCCGGCCGCGATCCGCGTCACGAAATAGGCAAAGCGGCCGAACGAGCGCGCCGACAGTCCTTCCAGCACATTGTATTCGGTGAACCAGCTCGGGCCGCCGTTGCCTTCGACCAGGAAGTTGCGTTCTTCGCCGTCGAACGATTTGAAATGCGCGCCATAGCCGTCCGGCACCTTGATGCCGGGCGCCATGCGAATGTCGAAGCTCGAACTCGTCGTGGATGAGGATGATGTGCGGCGACTTCGCGGCCGGCCGGCAATCGTCCGTAACCGGTCCCAGCCGTTCGTCGGCGAACGCATCGGATTGCATGAGTCCGTGCGTCATGAGTTCGGAAACGGCGTCGACGCCCGAGCGCGCGAACGAGGAGACCATGTTGCCGCCGTAGAAGGCCTCGAACGGCTCCATGGGAAATTGCATTTCGAGCGCGGTGAGGCCACCGAGACAGATCAGCGCCAGCGCCAGCGCCACGTGCCGGCGGGCGCGGAACGGATCGAAACCGCCAGGCGAACACCACGAGCGGGACCAGCGCGATCACGCTCAGCGCCACGATCCAGCGCAGCGCCGGGAAGATCGTGAACAGGAAGCTGACGGTATCGGTGTCGACGATCATCAGGTCGACGAAGTTCGCCGTCATCATCAGCACGTGGTATTTGAGCTGCGACAGCAGAACCAGCACCGCCATCATCGTGAGCGACAGCGTTCCGGCGAGCAGCGGCCGGCGGGTCAGCGCGAGCCAGAAGAAATTCAATATTCCCCAGGCCAGCAGGAACGCCGCCATCGCCGTGACCGTGAACTCGGTCGCGACCATGATGGCGAAGGCGATGAGATGTGGGATCAGGATCAGCGCCGGCCGGCTAAAGCCATGCCGGGCGAACAGCTTCGCGGCAGCCAGACGCTTGCTCAGTGACAGGACGGCGGTACGCATGACAGGCGCGCCCGTGCCCGGAACTGACCCACCCTAAACAACCCCCAGCGCACGGCGCGCTGTCATAGAACTGTATTTAATCCGTCATGACAAGGGACAGAGCCGCCTGGAGCGGCAAATCTCGCACGTCGGGGTTAAAATGTAAGCCGCCGATTAGTTTTTGCTCCGGTCCACCAGCGCCCGTTCTTTGATCCACGGCATCATTTCGCGGAGTTTCGCGCCGATGGCCTCCGCCGGATGCGCCGCGAGCTTGGTGCGCATGGCCTTGAACGAGGTCTGGTTGACCTTGTTCTCGAGCATCCAGTCCTTGACGAACTTGCCCGACTGGATGTCGTCGAGGATCCTCTTCATTTCGGCGCGGGTCGCATCGTTGATCACGCGCGGCCCGGAGACGTATTCGCCGTATTCGGCGGTGTTGGACACGGAATAGTTCATGTTGGCGATGCCGCCCTCGTAGATGAGGTCGACGATCAGCTTCATTTCGTGGATGCACTCGAAATAGGCCATTTCCGGCGCATAGCCGGCGCCAACCAAGGTTTCATAGCCGGCCTTCATCAGTTCGACGACGCCGCCGCACAGCACCGACTGCTCGCCGAACAGGTCGGTCTCGCATTCCTCGCGGAAACTCGTCTCGATGATGCCGGCGCGGCCGCCGCCGATGGCCGCGCCATAGGACAGGCAGAGGTCGTGCGCGTTGCCGGAGGCGTCGCGGTGGATGGCGAGCAGGCACGGCACGCCGGCGCCGCGCTGGTACTCGGAGCGCACCGTGTGGCCGGGGCCCTTGGGCGCGATCATCATCACGTCGAGATCGCCGCGCGGCTCGATCAGGTTGAAATGGATGTTGAGCCCATGCGCGAACATCAGCGCCGCGCCGTCTTTCATGTTGGCGTGCAATTGCCCGTTATAGATGTCGGCCTGCAATTCGTCGGGCGTGAGCATCATCATCACGTCGGCCCATTTGGCGGCCGCGGCGACTTCCATCACCGGCAGCTGCACGGCTTGCGCCTTCTTCACCCCTTGCGAATTCTTGCGCAGCGCCACGGCGACCTCCTTGACGCCGGAATCGCGCAGATTGAGCGCATGGGCGTGGCCTTGGCTGCCGTAGCCGATGATGGCGACCTTCTTGCCCTTGATCAGGTTCAGGTCGGCGTCGCGGTCGTAATAAACACGCATGGTTCTCACCCCTCTTGGTTCGGGAGATGATTTCCAGTTTTTATGGAGGAGTGGGAATCGAAGCGACGATAATACCCAACAAGGAAGCCAGTCTTCCCCGAATATCGGCCATTGCTAATTCAGGTAGGATACCAACGATGTCGCATCTGCGAGCCCACCGATCGACGGATTTGACTTGATCCACGAGCACAGCACCACTGATCGGCAAGCCTGCCGGCAATTCGACTTTGAATGGATATGGCGTCAAGTTCTTAGTGATAGGACAAATGACCATATAGGGCGTTTTGGCGTGATAGCCGTAAGGACTTAGGATGACCACAGGCCGATTACCCGATTGTTCGTGACCTACACGCGGATCCAAATTCACCCAAGCGAGATAGCCGCGATCTGGTGTGTCGTCTTCTTCATTTGGAATAGTCATCTTTGATGATCTCAGCTCCAACAGATGGCCATTCTTCCATTTCCGGAACGTTATACGGGGTGATTTGAGCTAACAGGTCCTCCAAGCGGTGGCTGGTGACGGGCGGAATAGGCCTGATGCGCAATTCGCGCTCCTCAATCCACATCTCAACTTCGCTACCAGGCGCGATGCGTAAGTCTTCCAGCACGGACTTCGGCAGCCGCACCGCTGCGCTGTTACCCCATTGAGCAATTTGGCCTTTCATAGGAACCACTCCAATTCGGATATACAATGTATATCCGAAGCGCCATGCAGTCTAGTCTCAGCTCACTTTCCGCCTTGCGGCCGATGCGCTGTTCGGACCGATGCCGTCGAAGCGCTCGCGCGCGCTGGCGATTTTCGGCTGGTTGCGCAGCGCCCAGGCGCCGAGCGCCGAAACCGGCTCCAGCAGATCGCGGCCGAGCGGGGTCAGCGCATAGTCGACGCGCGGAGGAATGGTCGGGAACACCGTGCGCGTCACCAGCCCGTCGCGTTCCAGCCCGCGCAGCGTCAAGGTCAACATACGCTGCGAAATGCCGCCGATCGAACGCCGCAGCTCGTTGAACCGCATCGCCCCCGCACCTAGCCGGCTAACGACCAGAACGGACCATTTGTCGCCGACGCGGGCCAGCACGTCGCTGATGGCGCGGCAGTCGGCGGGCAAACCATTGTGCCTCGGTTTCACGGCTGTGCCTTCTTGCGGCTTTCCCGAGCGGTCACTTATCTAGCCTTAGTTACGAATTCTAACCGAGGTCTTCAACCATGCCAAACCCCCAAATCGCCGTGGTCGTCGGCAGCAATCGCCGGGAATCGATCAATCGCAAGCTCGCCCACGCGCTCGCCAAGCTCGGCGCCGGCAAGTTCGAAGCGAAATTCGTGCGCATCGACGACTTGCCGATGTTCATCCAGGATCTCGAAGCCAACCTGCCGGCCGAGGTGGTGCGCTACAAGGATGAGATCGCCCGCGCCGACGGCGTGTTGATCGTCACGCCGGAACACGACCGGTCCATTCCAGCGGTGCTGAAAAACGCAGTCGATTGGGGCGCGCGGCCTTACGGCAGGAATTCCTGGGCCGGTAAGCCGGCATTCATCACCGGCACCTCGCCCGGCGCCATCGGCAGCGCGCTGGCGCAGCAGCATTTGCGTTCGGTAATGACGGGGCTCGGCATGATCCTGCTCGGCGGCGAGGCCTATATCACGTTCAAGCCCAACCTGATCGACGAGCAAGGCAATATCGGCGACGTCAGCACGCAAAAGTTCCTGCAAGGTTTCATCGATCGGTTCGCAACGCTTGTCGGGCGCCTGTCGCCGACGGCAGAGCGCTCGGCGGCGTAGCGCCCTTTACATCCCCTCCGGCCCGCGGGTGATGGCGACGACGCCGGTGCGCGACACTTCGACCAGGCCGACCGGCAGCATCAGGTTGATGAAGCTTTCGATCTTGTCCGAGGCGCCGGTGATTTCGAACACGAAGCTTTCGGTGGTGGCGTCGATGACACGGGCGCGGAACGCATCGGCGAGCCGCAACGCCTCCATGCGCTGGTCACCGGTGCCGCGCACTTTGACCATCGCGAGTTCGCGCTGGATTGCCGGGTTTGCGGTGGTTAGGTCGATCACCCGATGCACCGGCACCAGGCGGTCGAGTTGATTCTTGATCTGTTCGAGCACCATCGGCGTGCCGCGCGTGACGATGGTGATGCGCGACAGGTGCTTCTCGTGCTCGGTCTCCGAGACGGTGAGCGAGTTGATGTTGTAGCCGCGGCCGGCGAACAGCCCGATGACGCGCGCCAGCACGCCGGGTTCGTTGTCGACCAGCACACATAGAGTTCGAGTTTCGACGCGTTCGCTGGTCGCTGCGGCAGGATAATGAGTGCGCGCGGTGTTCACGGCTTGCCTCCTCAACGCCTGACGACGGCAAAGGCCCAGTCGCGGCCGAGGCCGCGCTTGAGCGCAAGCTCGATCCACAGCATGGCATGCGCCTCCAACAGGCGTGCGTTGCGCAGCGGCCCGGCATCGATCACCTCGAAGCCGAGCGCGGCGACCAGCGCGATGACCTTGGGCTTATTCGCCGCATCGTCGCCGGCGACGAACATCGCCGATTTCACGCCATGAAAAACCGGGTCGGCCATATTGCCGAAGCCGGTGGTGTTCAGCGTCTTGAACGCCGAGGCACCCTTCGCCCAGCCCTGCACTTTCTCGCCTGCTGAAATGGTGTGACCGATGTCGAGGCCGAACCCGTCCGGTCCCATTGCCAGCGGGTTGGTCGCATCGAGAATGATTCTTCCGCTCAAATCGCCCATCGAGCGGATCGCCGCCTCGGCTGCGGTCCACGGCGTCGTCAGCACGATCATCTCGCCGAAGCGCGCCGCCTCCGCCGCAGTCCCGGCGCGCGCCTTGCCGCCGAGGTTGCGAATGAGCGCCTGCGTCTTGTCGGAGTTTGGATTGGTGACGCCGAAAAAAATCTCGTGACCGGCCTTTTTCGCCCATGCAGTGCCGAGCGTGCCGCCGACATTGCCGGCGCCGATGATTGCGAGTTTCATGGCCGGATCTCCTGCTTTGCCTGTCATCGTCCGCGACACAGGCCGTGTGAGAACTTCTGGCTCTGGTGCTGACGAGGACATGACATCGGATTTGTAAGCGGATTTGTAAGCATAGCGGTATCCGTCTCAGATGAGGCGGGGCTGGAGCGCATGCAGCAGCGCCGGCACCCCGAGGACGTTTGTCACGCGCTTGAGGTTGTAGCTCAGCACCCCCAAGGCCAGTTCGGCCTTGGCTTTTTTAAGTCCACGCACGAGGAAGCGGGGAATGCCCATGAGCCATTTCATCGTCCCGAACGGATGCTCGGCCAATTCGCGTCTTTGCGTCATCCATATAGGGTTATTGATGGCCCGTCGGTGCATCGCCTCGCGAGCGTCCTCATGCCAGCTGCGATAGATGAGCCGCCGCGCCGCGCCGGTGCACTGTGCTTTCAAGACGCAGCCGCCACAAGCGTCAGTGCTGTAGCGCTTGCGCTGCAAAGCCGCAGAGATCATGCGGCAGGTCAGCGTCTCGCCGGCGGGGCAACGCCAGCTGTCGCTGGCGGCGTCATAGCTGAACTGATCACGGCTGAAGTACTTTTTGCCATGGGTATTCACGGTCGCGGCCCGCGGCACAATGGCGGTGATGTTGTCCTTTTCGCAGCGGCTACCCTGCGCGCCACTCGAATAGCCGGTGTCGGCAACCACCGTTATCTGCGCGGCACCGAGCGCCTCTTTGGCTTGGCTTGCCATCGGATGCAGTTGCTGCTCGTCGTTGCCCTCATTGGTCAGATCGAAGGCGGCGACCAGATGATGTTTGGCATCGACCGCGATCTGGGCGTTGTAGGCGACTTGATGGCCTTGGGGAGTGCGCATCAGCTTGGCTGCGGGCTCGCCAATCACGTGCTGGCTCAAAGCCCTCCCGCGCCGCAGCATCTGCGCGTGCTGCTGCAAGGTCTCGCGCTGCTCGCGCAACGCCGCCACCGCTGCCGCCACGTCCGGCGGCGCCGCCGCATCCGTCCGCTCTTGCCGGTCGGCGTCGTCCATATCGGCCAGATGCCTCGCACGGAAACATCTCGCCCGGCTTCTGGGTGGAGCTATAGTAGAACTCCACTCGCTTGGCAGCCGCTTTACCAGCCGCAACCGCGGCCTTGGCGGCTACCGGCTGGGGTGGCACATACGTCTGGCCGCCGGCCTCGAAGACCTCACACTCCGTCCAGCCTTGCAGTGTAATCGACAGTGTGAACGGCCACTCCCGCTTTACACACTTGCCGAGGTAGGCCTTTTGAATGTTGGGATCGAGCGCGGGACGCAAATGCTTGCAGCGAACGCACAGGCATTCAGTGTTGTAGTTAGCCATTATTGCCTCCAGTTATCCTTCACCGAGATCCGGCAACGATGAATTTCGGTTTGCTGCCGACAAGGTCTTCCTTCTTCAGCGGATGACCGCTGAGGATCTTGCCTCGTACGTTACGTTCCATTGCGATGGGTTTACAAACCGCATCCTTGCGGGCCCGCGGCGCCGACCGGGTCAGCCCCGGACCGGAAATAGGCGAATAGTCCTGTTTCTCAGCAAAGCCGGGCAACAGATCAGGCGTACCCTGCGCTTCATCGGGTCCGGCCACACACGCTCCTCCCGAGGTTTCAATGCGCCAGATTGTTTTGCATCCGGCACACTGGGTCGTACCCTTGAAGTTCCAGAAAGGATACGGGTCAAGGAAATTCTTGGTCTTACACTTCGGGCATGTGAGCAGCATCGTTCATCTCCTCTATCAAATAGTCTCTTGATCTTCCAGTCGCTTGATATCCGCGGGCGTCAACCCGGCCAACTCGCTGAAGATGCGTTCGTTGTCGGCGCCCACCGGCTTCAGCGCCCACTTCAGGCGGGCCGGCGTTGCCGACATCTTGTACGCCGGCCCCTGGTGCAGCAGTTCGC
>CAVQWD010000038.1:0-3186 GCA_963717265.1 uncultured Alphaproteobacteria bacterium
TCCTGATCAGCGATCACGGCGGCGTCTATGACGGCATCATCGCGAAAATGTTCCTCAGCCCCGGCCAGGACCCGAACGTCGTGTGCGAGCAGTGCAAGGACGACCGCCACGACCAGCCGTGGCTTGGGCTTGAAATCATCCGCGGCATGAGGCCGGAAGCGGACAATAAATTCGGCGGCGGCACCATTCTCGATCCGCGCGACGGCAAGATCTATCACGCCACGATGAAGCTGACGCCCGACGGCCAGACGCTGGTGGTGCGCGGCTATATCGGTTTCGAGCTGTTGGGCGAAAATCAATATTGGACGCGGCTGCCGAATGCCGCCTACAGCATGCTCGATCCGTCGGTTAATCCCAATCCGGCGGTCAATCCCAATTCGCCGCTCGCTCCCAAACGTCCGCCGGCGGCGCGCTAGCTTAAGTTTCCTGTTGGTGCTGCCGCGGCTTGCCCATCAAAATCGGCTGGAATAGAGCCGCCGCCGCCATCGTCGTCAACAGCGAGATCGCCAGCAATTTTCCCATGCTGGACGTTCCGGGATGGCTGGAAAACCACAGGCTGCCGAACGCCGTCGCCGTCGTGCAGGCGGAAAACGTCACCGCCCGGGTGAGCACCGACTGCAACAGATTTGTCTGCCCCTCGCGCCAAGCCATGATGTAATAGATCTTGAACGCCACGCCGACGCCGAGCAAGAGCGGCAGCGCGATGATGTTGGCGAAGTTCAGCGGCAGATCGACCAGGACGCAAATCTCGAGCGTAACGACGCAGGCCAACAACAGCGGCACCAGCGTCAACAGCACGTCGCCGAACCGGCGCAGCGTAATCCAGAGCAAGATACCGATCGAGATGAGCGCGCAGGCGCCCGCCTCGATGAACGCGGTGACCACGGCGCGCCGCGCTTCCAGAATTGAAATCGGTCCCTCGGTCGCCTCGGGAGCGACCGACTGCACGGCGCTCGCGAACTGCCGCAAGACCACGTTGTCGCCGGTGTCGCCCTTCGGCGCGACGTCGATACGCGCTTGTCCGTCCGGCGTCACCCATTGCCGCGTCAAGTCGGGCGGCAGATTGGCGCGGGTGACCTCGTGGGCGCCAAACAGATTGCGCAGGTCGCCGAGCGCCGTGCGCAACGGCTGCACGAACACCGTGGCCGCCCGCTGCCGCACCGGCGGGTCGGCTTTGGCGAGCGCCGCCATCGCCGTCGCCAGGCGCCGTGCCGCAACCGCGCCGCTGCCGGCGCCGTTGCCGGCGAGCCGGTTCAGAAAGTCGATCGTGGAATTCATCATGCCGGCGTTTTGCGCGTCGGTCGGCGGCGGGCTCGGCGCGGCCGGATTGAGCACCGCGAGCAAGGTCTTTGCCGCGGCCTGGATGAGCGGGAGTTTCTGTTGCTGGTCGGCCGGGATGAAGTTCGACAGCGTAAACACGCGGGTAACTTGCGGCAGCGCGCGAAGTTTGGCGGCGGTCTGATCCGCCACTGTCAGCGACGGTTCCAGCACCTGGATATCGTTGGCGCTGCTTGCCGGATCGCTCTTGAGCGCAAGATAGGTCGCGACCGCCTCGGACTTGGGGCTGCGCAGGTTGATCGGATTGAAATCGAACCGCAGCCAATACAGCAGCGGCAATCCGGCCGCGACGACGGCCAGCGTCACGATGAGGATCGGCACGCGGTGCTTGGCGAGAAATCGATCGACCGGCGCCAGCGCCTTGTAGCCGAGCGGCAGCGCCTCGCTCGGCGGCTTGAGCAGGCTCAATAGCGCCGGCAACAGCGTGATGCTGGTGGTAAACGCGATCAGCATGCCGGCGCCGGCAATCAGGCCGAGTTCGGAGACGCCCTTGTAAACCGTCGGCAGGAACGACAAAAAGCCGGCCGCGGTCGCCAGGGCCGCAAGCGTCAGCGGCGCGCCCGCGCGTCTGCCCGCCTGCAACAGCGCCTCGCGCAGATTGTCGATCTCGTAGCGCTCGGCGCGATAGCGGACGCTGAACTGCAGTCCGAAGTCGACGCCGAGCCCGACGAACAGCACGGCAAAATACACCGATATCAGATTGAGCGTGCCGACCATCAGCATGCCGAGCGCGGCGGTGATGGACAGCCCGACGGCAAGGCAGGCGAATACCGCGACAATGATGCGCGCCCAGCGCAACGCGAGCCACAGGATGAGGAGCACGACCGCAATCGTTACGGTGGCGTTCAGCCCGGCATTCTCCTTGATCGTGGCGAATTCCTCGTCCGCCATCGGCACCGGGCCGGTCAGACGCAAGCGCGCCTGGTACTTTCCCGAAAGATCGAGATCGCTCGCCGCCTTGCGGATGGCGTCGGTCGCCCGTTTTCCCGGTTCCAACTCGGAATAGTCGAGCACCGCCTGGATCTGGAGGAAGCGAAGCCGCTCATCCGGCGTCGCGGCGCGGCCTTGGACCAGCTCGTGCCAGGAAAAGCTCGCCGGCTGCCCCGCATTCACCTTCTCGATCGCATCGGCGGCGAGCGTCATCGGCCATGTCATGTTGTCGAGCGTGATCTGGCCGCCCTGCACGCCGAGCAGCCCGAATTGCAAGACTTGAATGACGCCGCGCAGCGACGGGTCCCCCGCCAGCACCTGCACCAGGCGTTGCGCCTGGGTCAGCATTTTCATTTGCGGGCCAAGATCGGCGGCCGCTTCGAACAGCAGGCCGTTCTGCGCAAAAAAACTGCCGCCCTTGGGTTCCTCGATGGAGTGAAACAAATCCTTCTGCTGCGACAAATGCTGCACTAATGCGTCGGTCGCTTCATCGACCAGTTCGGGCGTCGGTGCATCGAGCACCGCGACGATCAATTTGAATTGCGGGAAGGCCTTTTCCAAGGCGGCTTCACGCTGCCGCCACGGAATGTTCGGGGAAATAAGCTGGTTGACGTCGGTGGTCATGGCGAAGTGGGTGGCGGCGTACCAGGACTCGACAGCACGGCAAGCAGGACCGCCAGCGCCGATCACCGGCCACGGCGTTTTGCGCGCATACGTCGATTGCGCGGACGACAAGGCGGTGATTGTCTTCATGGGCTGATCAGCGGAAAGGCGGGGTCAACGGGATTGCAGGATCGATAACGAACCGGGGTTTGAGGCGTCACGAGAACGGCAAAATGGAGGCAGCTTTATCCAGACTGGCGGATCTAAATGCCCTCAATTGCCGCAAAAGTGAAATCGTGGATATTTTCCTACGCC
>CAVQWD010000039.1:0-858728 GCA_963717265.1 uncultured Alphaproteobacteria bacterium
GACTTTGAGCGACACGCGCCTCGAACCCGACCTCGAGGACTTGCTCTGGTCTACGGTCAACCTGTTCCACCGCGCGATCGACCGCATCGGACGCGAGCTCGACGACAACGAGCAGGCGCAGCAGAAGAGTAAGCGCGAGCAGAACGGCTCGGAGGTGCGCTCGGTCGAACTCGAACGGCTCACGGCGGAGGGCATCACGCTCATCGAGCGCCGCAACAGCATGGAACTCTTCCGCGATCAGGCCGCGGAACGCTTCGAAGTTCACACCGGATCGGCATGGCGCCCGCGCTCCGGATCGCTGGTCAACCACCGCACGCTGACGTCGGCGATGATCGACAGTCGCGATTTCCTCGCCGCCAAACGTCGCGCCGAGACCGAGGTGTTGCTGCCGGCGGGACCGAAGATCGCCCTCACCGGCGGGCTCGACTTCAACGACCATCGGCTGATCTGGGACCGGCTCGACAAGGTCCACGCGAAGCATCCCGACATGGTGCTGCTGCATGGCGGCTCGCCCAAGGGCGCCGAGCTGATCGCCGCCAAATGGGCGACCAATCGCAAGGTGCCGCAGGTCGCGTTCAAGCCCGATTGGACGAAGCACGCAAAGGCCGCACCCTTCAAGCGCAACGACGCAATGCTTGAGGTGCTGCCGATCGGCGTCATGGTGTTCCCCGGCACCGGCATCCAGGGCAATCTCGCCGACAAGGCGAGGAAGTTCGGCATTCCGGTCTGGAAGTTCGGCGAGGGCGGCGCGTGAGCGCCGCCTTTGCTGTCGGTCGCGCCCTTCGGTTCTCAGCTCATTTCAAAGGCGCCAAGTTAAGCGATGCGAGCGCCAGCATCAGGGCGGGGACCGTAACGACCACGCCCAGCCGCAGGAAATCCCATGCGGAGACATGATGCCCTTCCCGTCGTAGCGCGACGAGCCAAAGGATCGTGGCGAGCGATCCCGTGATCGACAGGTTTGGCCCGAGGTCGACCCCGACAAGAAGTGCACTTGCGACCTGTTGAGGCACGGGCGCAGCGGCGATGGATGAGCCTGCAATCAATCCAACTGGCAGATTGTTCATGAGATTGCAGGCCAGCGCAGCGACACTGCCGGCGGTCCAGCTCGCAGTTGCCGGCGAGCTCTGAGCGAGCGCCTGCAGCGTGTGGGTAAGATCCTGCACCACGCCTGTTCGAACCAGCCCTTCGACCAGGACGAACAACCCGGCAACGAGTGGCAGCACGCTCCACGAAATGTGCCTGAGCAATTCCCACGGCGCCCGCCGCTCCGAAAGCAACACAATGCTGGCAGTCGCCGCTCCAGCCAACAATGTCGGCATCCCAAGACGGACGTCCAGAGCAGAGGCTGTCAGCAGCGTTGCCACGGCGGCGGCGATGCCCCAGGCGGTGATGCGCCCGGCTCGCGACAAGATCGGTGCATCGACATGATCGACGATCGGCTCGCGCAGCGATGCTCTCTGTGTCAGCCGGAGCGCGACGTATGTGGCTCCGATCGAAAGCATTGACGGAATGCTGAACCTCGCCAGCCAAGAAGACAGCGGCGGCATGTGGCCGCCGAAGACGACGAGATTCGCGGGATTGGAGATCGGTAGGGCGAAGCTTGCCACATTGGCGATGAAGGCGCAGACAAAGAGATACGGCAGCGGCTTGGCCTTGGCGACCTTCGTAACGGCATAGACAGCAGGGGTAAGCACGACGGCGGTCGCATCGTTGGACAGAAACACTGTCACCACCGTCCCAACGCCAAACACGAGCGCGAAGAGGCGGTCGGCCGAGCCTCTTGCGCGGCGCGCAGCGAGCGCGGCAAGCCAATCGAACACGCCCTGTTGCCGCGCCAATTCGGCGAGCACCATCATCCCGGCGAGGAACAGATAGACGTCAGTTCCCTTCTCGACCGCGCCGAGCGCGTCGCGCCACGGCACCAGGGAGAGGGCAACTAAGCTCACCGCTCCGAGTACCGACCAAACGGCCTCCGGCCATCGCCACGGCCGCGCGATGACACCACCTGTTGCAAGGGCGGCGATCGCCCAGGTAGCCCCTTCCGTGATTGTAATGGCTACCATTGTCTGTTTCGGGTTCGTGCGATGAGCAGATAACAGCCCGCGACCGACGCTGCGTCGCCGCCCGCGCTAGGAAACCACACCGCGCGAGATTTTGCGGGATGATCGCTTGGGCCCTCGCGCTTTGGCGTCCTGGGCTTCAGCAGCTGGAGCTCACCCGCCCGCGTCGGTGGATGGCAGAGAAGGCTACAAAACGCCGAGAGCTTTTGTCCAGCTAACCTCGTGGACGGCTGTGTGACCCTCCAGCGCAGGGACAGCCTGTGTCGACTTACGCTTCGTCCGCAACTCACTGAAGGCGTTGATATTCGGCCAGAGGATGTGGTGCCCGTCTTTCCCCTCAGATCAGTCACTGAACCGTCAATCCGCCGTCGCCAACCCAAGACGGAGATTCCAACCGGGTTTTGGATCGGATATCATCGGGAATGCGCCGTGGTGGTGGTGGAAGGCGCGACCGTCACATCTTTTGTCACGGAGGCTACCACCATGCTTGTCATCGGACTTATCCTCAGCATGTTCGGGATCGGCCTGTTCTGCTGGCTGATCTTCACGCTCGCCGTCTACGCCCTGCCGTTCTTCGTCGGACTGACGGCCGGGATGGCGGCGTTTCATGGCGGCGCAGGCGTCATCGGCGCGCTGCTCGTCGGCATCGTCGCCGGCGCTCTCACCCTCGGCATCGGACAGATCGCGTTCGCGGTCGTTCGCCCGCTGCCGCTGCGCGCCGCCATCGCCGCCGCTTTCGCCATTCCGGCGGCTATCGCCGGCTATCACGCGGTCCTCGGCCTGTCGCAGATCGGCGTGCCGTCGCTCGTCTGGCGCGAGGTCTTCGCCTGGATCGGCGCGATCCTCATCGGTGGCACGGCTTGGGCGCGCATGACAGTCTTCGCGGAGCCCCTTCCGTTGCGGTCGGGCGGAGCATCCGCAGAACGAGCCTCAGCCGGTTCTGACGGCCGCGACGCGCGAGGGATGAGCATCGTCCTCATCGTCGATTGAGGTTGCGCTGACGATCGGGCGCTTCAGGAACGCGTGCTCAAGTCCCGGAGCATGCGGCCCACGTCGGACGCGCGCTTCGCCAGCGTCGGTTCGATCTCTGACGGCCCGTGACCCATAGGACGGAGCGTTTCGTTGCGGTATGCGCGCGGCAAACGGACCCGCCTTTTCCTACGCTACGGTTTCTTTCTCTACGCCCGAACTGTCCGACATCTTGTGCAGGACAACCGACATCCGCCACGTCTTCTCCCGAGGATGCTGTTCAAGCACGGACGCACCTGGCCTCGTGATGGCCTGATCTGGCCGAAGACCGGCTGCGCCTCGATCGCCTGAGCCGCAACGCCGTCGGATCGACTTTCTTCCCCTGGGCTAAAGCCCATTCCTCGCGAGGCAAGAAAGTCTCACCGCCGTCATCCTCCGCTGCGCTCCGGCCCGCGAGCGGGTGCGTCGTCGATCGTCCCCGGCCTGTCGATCGCCATCGAGGCCGCGGTGGTCGCGGGCTCGAAAACAGCAAGGAGAAGTGACATGGCTAACATCGGTTCTTTCAAGAAGGTCGGCAGCGACTTCCAGGGCGAGATCGTCACCCTGAGCCTCCAGACCAAGGGCGTCCGCATCGTCCCCGAGACCAACCGCTCCAACGACAACGCCCCCAGCCACCGGGTCTATGTGGGCCGGGCCGAGATCGGGGCCGCCTGGTCGAAGCGCTCCAACGAGGGCCGCGACTACCTCTCGCTCAAGCTCGACGATCCGTCCTTCAACGCGCCGATCTACGCCAACCTGTTCGATGACGAGGACGGCGAAGGCTACACCCTCATCTGGTCGCGCCCCCGCAAGCGCAACGGCGACTGAGCCGGACTCCCCGACGCCCCGCCCGGTTCCCCCGGGCGGGGCTTTCGCGCAACCAACGGCAGGTCCAAGCCGCACCGCCGGCCGCCGGTTCTCATCCGGCTTTGCGTCCTGCGGAGCCTCCCGAAGCACACAGTCGGCCGATCCGCGAATCAGTCGCGCCGAACCGGCCGCCGACCCTCGTAGACGGCAAAAACACGGTTCACAGGGCCGTTGCAGCACCAGAAAGCGACTATTATAGTCGTATTTCTGGTGCGCGCAGATCGTCTGTCGGAGGTGATCATGAATGATCACCGGCCGACAAGTTCGGGCCGCGCGAGCCTTGCTGAATTGGAAGCAGGAGATGCTCGCCGAGAAAGCCTTGGTGGCCCTGACCGCCCTGAAGCGCCTGGAGTCCGAAAGGCAGACTCCAGGTGCACGAGGGCACGCGCGATCAGGTCCGCCGTGTCTTGGAAGCCGCCGGGATCCTGTTCGTCGAATCCGACCGTGGCCGCGGCGTCATGCTCCTCCACGAGGCAGAGCCGACAACGCGACCAGCCAGACGACCGGCGAACTTGAAACGATGAAGCCAGTTTGTGTTAACGTTTAGGAAACCGTATGCATCTCGGGGAGCCTTGATGCAGTCACCGCCCTTGGACCCGCCCGTCGAGGATTTCGCGCCGACAGACAGCCGTGCTGACGGGCTACGACGAACAGCATCTCGTGACCTATCTGCGCTTGCTCGACGCCGATGCGGATGGTGCCGACTGGAAGGAAGTGGCGAAGATCGTCCTGCACATCGATCCCGCGCGCGAACCGGTCCGCGCGCGGCGCGCGTGGGATACCCACTTGGCGCGCGCCCGTTGGATGACGGAGAACGGCTACCGCCACCTCCTGCGCGGCGGCGCCCCCCACTGAGTTTGGGTTCCTTGCCGAACCGGCAACGCGCGTTGCCGGTTGTGGTGGTAGCGATTCCGCCCCTCGCAATCGAATCTTCCATCTGACGCCGACGAGCGTGTCGAATGGAGGAGTGACAGTTCATGCCTCGTGCCGAGTGGCGTTCGCCGGCAGCCTATGAGGACCTGCGTTCGCTCGATGCCCCCGGGTTCGCCTGGGAATTTCTAAGCCGCAATCCGGCCTTCGAGGGCGACCGCAGGAGGCTCGAACAGGCCGGACATCGGGGTCCTCTCAGCGCCGACGAACTGGATGGTTTCGCGCGGCGCTGGGGGGTGCGATTTCGCAATGCCCGAGCCCAGTCACGCCGAATGCCCAGCTCTGTGGACGCCGGCGAGCCTGCCGAGCGTGATCCCCATCGTCCCCCTCCCGCCAGATCTCGCCGCCCCGAACCTGCAGGCTGATGCCGTATCCCTCGGGCCGGCCGTTGCCGAAGATGGACCGGAGCGGCTGATCGATCGGCGAGGCAGTCTGTTCCGCCTGCACATCCTCGAACCAACTGGCGAGCAAATCCCTTGCGTCGTCCTGCCGCTCGACCGGTTGTTCGAGATCCGCGCGGCGGCCGCACTCCGGCTTTGGCGCGGTTTAACGGGCCGCTTGCCAGGGCGCGATCCCGCGATATTACCCGCCGCTCGACGTGATCGCCTGGTGCTCGCCCTGCGCGCGCTCGACGGCCGCCTCGAGAAAGCGAGCTATCGGGACATCGCCGAGGCTCTCTTCGGGACCAGCCGCATGCCCGAGCGCGGCTGGAAGACCTATGACCTTCGCGATCGGACGGCGCGGCTCGCGCGCCTGGGCCAAGCGATGATGCAGGGCGGCTATCGCCGCCTGCTGCTCTATCCCTTCCGCGGCCGTATCTAACCACGCGGCGCTCCAGGGGTGGCGATCTCACCACCCCGCGACATCGCCATCCCCCCAATCGAAGGCTCTCCGCCACCGTGTCTGCGACGGCCGCCGCCATTCGGCAGCCCCTGACACGATCACGGAGATATCCCATGTCCACCAATCTCGCTGGCTTGCCGCCGCGCTACCTGCGCACGCCCGAGGCGTCGCGCTTCGTCGGCCTCTCCATCCGCACGCTCGAGAAGCACCGCATCTACGGCACCGGCCCGCGCTATTCGAAGCTCGGCGGCCGCGTCGTCTATCGCGTCGAAGACCTGCAGGCGTGGGTCGACGCCGCCGCCAAGGCGTCGACGTCCGACCCCGGCAAGGTCGTCGTGCTGCCGGCGCGGCGCCACACCGCCGCTGAACTTGAACAAGCCCGCCAGCCGCGCCGCTGACGTCATCCATGTCGGCGCGCCACCGCACACGCTCCGAACGCGAGCAGCTCGAATTGTTTCGGGCGCTGCCGGGCGACCTCGCGCCGCGCGATGCGCAGGACCTCATGGCCTATCCGTTCTTCTCGCTCGCCAAGACGCACCGCACCACGCCGATCGACTACCGGATGAACGACATCGCCATCCGCGTCGAGGCCGTGCCGGAGCACGGCATGGCGACCATCTGGGATGCCGATGTCCTGATCTGGGCCGCCTCACAAATCGTCCAGGCGCGCGATTCCGGTCTGCGCACGTCGCGCCTGATGGCCGCTACACCCTACGAGATTCTGACGTTCATCGGCCGCGGCACCAGCGCGCGCGACTATCATCGCCTGAAGGCCGCGTTCGACCGCTTGCAGTCCACCACGGTCGCCACTTCGCTGCGCCAGGTGAGCGAGCGGCGCATGCACCGCTTCTCCTGGATCAACGAGTGGACCGAGCACGCGGACGCACACGGCAACGCCGCCGGCGTCGATCTCATTGTGCCGGACTGGTTCTATCGCGCCGTCCTTGACGACGCGCTCGTGCTGACGATCGACCGCGCATATTTCGCGCTGACAGGCGGACTGGAGCGCTGGCTCTACCGTCTCGTGCGCAAGCACGCCGGCAAGCAGTCGGCAGGCTGGCGGTTCGATTTCCGGCATCTTCATGCCAAGTCGGCGAGCCTTTCGCCGTTCAAGCGCTTCGCCTTCGAGCTGCGCGACATCGCGCGCCGCCAGCCCTTGCCGGGCTATCGCCTCGGCGTCGATCGCGCGAGCGGGGGCCGCGAGCTGCTCGCCTTCGTCAGCACCGCTTCCTTGTCCACAGGGTCCTGTGGACAAGCTGTGGACGCGGTCGTGCTATCGGGAACCGCGAGGCACGTGCCATCAGGAACCGCATCCTCGTGCTATCAGGAACCGGAAGCGGCATTTTCATCAAGCCAATCAAATGCTTCCGCGCCGCCTAACTTAGAGTCTAACGAAGAATCTAACTCTTCTGTTGTTGGCGGCGCGCTCGGCCGGGGAAAAGCCGGGAAGGAGGAGCGGCGATGATCGTCGCGCTCCTCAACCAGAAAGGCGGCGTCGGCAAGACGACGCTCGCCCTGCACTTGGCCGGCGCCTGGGCGGCCCAGGGAAAGCGCGTCACGGTCATCGACGCCGATCCGCAAGGGTCGGCTCTCGACTGGTCCGCGCAGCGCGCCAAGGAGGCCGTGCCGCGCCTGTTCGGCGTGATCGGCCTCGCGCGCGACACCCTCCACCGGGAAGCGCCGGAACTCGCCCGCGACGCCGACCACGTGGTCATCGATGGTCCGCCGCGCGTCGCCGGCCTGCTGCGCTCGGCCTTGCTCGCCGCCGATCTCGTCCTGATCCCCGCGCAACCGTCTCCCTTTGACGGCTGGGGCTCTGCCGAGATGCTGAAGCTGCTGCAGGAAGCGCGCATCTTCCGCCCGCAGCTTGTCGCGCGTTTCGTGCTCAACCGCTGCGCTGCGCGCACCGTGATCGCCCGCGAGACCGCCGACGGCCTCGCCGATCACGATCCGCCGGTGCTTGCCTCTCGTATCGGCCAGCGCGTCGCCTTCGCGGACTCCGCGCGCACCGGACGCCTCGTCTTCGACGTCGACGCCGCATGTCACGCCGCGCGCGAGGTCTCCGCTCTGGCCGCGGAAGTCGATCGGGTGATGCGATGACCGCGCGCCCGTCCAATCGCCGCTTCGCCGCTCGGCCGGCCGATCCCGATGCGTGGGTCCGCACGCCCGAGCCTTCGGCTGCGCCGCCCGGCGCCGGCGATCTCTACACCGCGCGGCTCACCGTCGACGTGACGCCGGAGCTGCGGGGCCGGATCAAGATCACGGCCTTCCAGCGCGGCCAGACCGTCGCGGACATGCTGCGCGACCTGCTCGCCCGCGAATTCCCCGCAATCGATGGAGGACAGACATGATGGCGAATCCCGCCTTCGCGGAGGCACTGCCTTGTTCGCCCGACGCCCTCACGGCCGTCGAGCTGACCTGGCTCGAAAAGCGCGTCGAGCACTGGATCAGGTTCGGCCGCGATGTCGGCGAGACGATCATCGATCGCCGCCGCCGCGTGCTGAGCTTCGCGCCGAACACGATTTTCGCCTTCGTCCGCTGGGCCTCCAACGATTACGGCACCATCGTCTCGCGCATCGACATCGTGCGCGCGATCGCGCCGGGCGAGGCCTATCAGACGCTGCCCTTCGTCCGTCCCGGCGGCGAGATCCTGCTGCGCATCAGCGGCTGGCCCAAGGTCGAGCGTGTGTTCGCGGCGATCGACGCCGTCGAGGCGCTCGGCATCGATCCGGCCGACGCCGCGCCGGATCACTGGCGGCACGTCCACAATCGCCTCGGCGCCGGATACGAGCCGCGTCCCTATAGCCGCGACCAGCATCGCGCCTGGCTCCTGCGGCGGAGGGTGCTGTCATGACGCGCTTCGGCTACGTCATGACGACGTATTTCGCCTCGCTCGGCATCGGAGCATCAGCGCTCTTCCATCCGCTGCCGCGGTTGATCTGGAACGCCAGCGCCAGCGTGCCGATCGGCCTCTACGCCGTGCATCCGGCCGGCGCGCTGCACGTCACTGAGCTCGTCGTGGTGCAGCCGCCCGAGGCCCTCGCGAGCTTCCTCGACGAGCGCCGCTATCTGCCCAGGGGCGTGCCGATGCTGAAGCGTGTGCTCGCGCTTCCTGGGCAGACCGTCTGCCGCACCGATCGCGCAATCGCCGTCGACGGGATCGCCATGGGCGATGCCCTCAATCGCGATAGAAGCGGCCGACCGCTTCCCGTCTGGCAGGGCTGCCGGCGCATTCCTGCCGGCGAAGTCTTCCTGATGAACTGGCAGTCCGAGGACTCCCTCGACGGCCGGTATTTTGGCCTGCTCCCCGTCACCACGATCGTCGGCCGGGCTGATCCTCTCTGGACCCGCGAGGAGGATTGATCGTGCCACTCGACCGCAACTCAATTGCAGGCCTCGCACACGCTCCCCGCAAACTCCCTTCCTCCGTTCCGGCCATGTTCGCGTTCGCCGCGCGCACGTCACCGAGAGAATGCACGCGCCGCCGCCACGTGTCGCTCGCCCTCGGTCTTGCGATTGTGGTGGCGCTCGGCTGCAACACAGTGCGCGCTGAGCCTGCGACCGCGCGGCCTGTCGTGATCGTCGCTGCCCGCACGCCGTTCGCCGCCTTCGTCGCCGAGGCCTCGCAGCGGTTTGGCATTCCAGCGGCGTGGATAAGCGCCGTGATGCGCGCGGAGAGCTTCGGCGACGTGCGAGCCATATCGCCGAAGGGCGCCATCGGCCTCATGCAAATCATGCCCGAGACGTGGGCTGCCTTGAGTCAGCGCTACCGTCTCGGCCGCAATCCTTATGACGCGCACGACAACATCATCGCCGGCGCCGCCTATCTGCGCGAGCTACACGACCGCTACGGCATTCCCGGATTCCTCGCGGCCTACAATGCCGGTCCCGCGCGCTGGGAAGACCATCTCGCAACCGGCCGGCCGCTGCCTGCGGAGACGCGCGCCTATCTGTCCCGTCTCGCGCCAATCGTCGGCGGAAGTGCAACCGACGACACGCTCATTCTCGCCGCCGTGGTGAAGTCCTGGACCGAGGCGTCGTTGTTTCCTTCGCGCCCATCGAGTCCTCCGAGCGACACTCCCTCTGCACCGACGCCGCAATCGTCTCGGCCCTCGATGGAGCGTTCTGCGCAAGACTGGACCGCGCTCGCGCCGCAGTCCGATGGGCTGTTCGTCGCCTTGTCGTCCAGGGAGCGGCCGCAATGAGCCCGCTCGGAGATGATCATGCTCTGGAGGGCTGTGGCGGAGGTTTGCGTGTGGTGGAGGGGCGGCACAGGAACCCAACCCACGGACGGCAAGGGAAAAGGCCGGCCCTCGGCGCGGCGCATGTGGTTGGTAAGATTGAGGAATTCGCCAACGCCACCAACACCCGCTGCTGGCGCTTTCTGCAAATAGCTGAACGATTTCAATCCTCCGAGCGCCGTCGCCCCGGATTCGGTCAAGGCTCAGGCTCATGACGGCGCGCGACGACGATCTCCGCGTCCGGCCCGGGCGCATCCAGCACGGCAACCGCGGCGGCAAGCGCCCGCAGACCTTCGTCGGCGAGGTGATGCGGGCCGCGAAGAAGGCCGGGCATGTCGGCAACAGCTTCCGCTCAAGCCAGGGCCGCAGCCGCTCGCGGTTCGGCCGCGGCCGGCGCGCGGCGGTCTCGATCCGCCTGCGTTCCAACGCCCGGCGCGTGGTGATGAAGGCGCGCGTCGTCCGCCATCAGGGCACGCGCTTCCGCTCCGCGCCGCTCCCCAAAGCATATCGCCTATCTGAAGCGCGAGGGCGTGACGCGCGACGGCGAGGACGCGCGCATGTTCGACGCCGCCTCCGATACGGCGGATGAACGCGCCTTCGCCGAGCGCTGCGAGGATGACCGCCATCATTTCCGCTTCATCATCTCTCCCGAAGACGGCGCCGAGCTCGGGGACCTCAAGACCTTTACCCGCGAGCTGATGGCTGACGTCGAGAAGGATCTCGGCACGAAGCTCGACTGGGTGGCGGTCGATCACTGGAACACCGACAATCCCCATGTTCACGTCCTCATTCGCGGCCGCGCCGACGACGGTCAGGACCTGGTCATCAGCCGCGAATACATCAGCCGGGGATTTCGAGATCGCGCCGCCGAGCGCGTCACCATGGAGCTTGGTCCGCGCAGCGAGCAGGAGATCCGCACTGCGCTGGAAAAGGAGGTCGAGGCGGAACGCTGGACCAGCCTCGACCGCGCCTTGCGCGACATCTCCGACGAATGCGGCGGCGTCGCCGATCTGAGACCAGGCCCCAACGCCGAAGACCCGGAGCTGCGAAACCTGTTGCTGGGAAGGGCTGCCAAGCTCGAACGCCTCGGTTTGGCCGACCCGGTCGGGCCTGCCTGCTGGACGTTGAAGCCGGGGCTCGATCAGACGCTCCGCCAGCTCGGCATCCGCGGCGACATCATCAAGACCATGCACCAGGCCATGAGCGTTGCCGGGCGCGAACCGGATGTCAGCACCTTCGCTCTGCATGGAGAAGAGCCGTCCGATCCGGTGCTCGGCCGGCTGGTGAAACGTGGCCTCGACGACGAGCTGAAGGGAAGCGCTTACGCGATCGTCGCCGGCGTCGATGGGCGCACCCATCACCTAAAGTTCTCGGACATCGAGATGACCGGCGATGCGCCCACGGGCGCCATCGTCGAGGCGCGGGCCTATGACGACACGAACGGACGGCGCCGCCTCTCGCTCGCCACGCGCTCGGATTTCTCGGTCGAGGCGCAGGTGACCGCGTCTGGCGCGACCTGGCTTGACCGCCAGCTCCTTGCCAAGGACCCGCCGCTCAGCGGCGGTGGGTTCGGCGCCGAGGTGCGCGACGCCATGGAAGCGCGTGTCGATCATTTGGCCGAGGAAGGGCTCGCCCGCCGGCAGGGGCAGCGCGTGATCTTTGCCCGCGATCTCCTCGCGACCCTGCGGCGACGGGAACTGGAGGACGCGGCGGCGAAACTCTCGGCCGAGGCAGGACTTGCTTATCAGCCCGCGGCGGAAGGCGAGAGTGTCTCGGGCGTCTATCGGCAACGGGTGACGCTCGCCTCCGGCCGGTTCGCCATGATCGATGACGGGCTCGGTTTCCAGCTCGTGCCGTGGCGGCCGGCACTCGAGAAGGAACTCGGCCGCGAGGTGCGCGGCGTCATGGCGCCCGGAGGGAACGTGGAGTGGAGTCTCGGCCGGAAACGGGGGCTGGGACTATGAGGATTGCAGCGCTAACCGTCCGATTGCTTCGCCACCGTGTCCAGGTTCCCGACCCCTCGCAGTTCGGGCTTGCGTCCGCCTTTCGCGATGCGGCTGATCTGGTGTCGCCATGAACGCGACCAAAATTCTCTGGGGCCAGATCTTTCTCGTCTGCGCTGTCGTCGTCGGCTTCGTATGGGGCGCGACGGAATGGACAGCCTGGCAGCTCGCCTTCCAGCCGCAGCTTGGCCATCCCTGGTTCACTTTGTTCGGGTGGCCGGTCTATCAGCCCCCCGCCTTCTTCTGGTGGTGGTTCGCCTATGACGCCTACGCCCACGAGATCTTCGTCACGGGCGGCTTCATCGCAGGCGCGGGCGGTGTCGCGGCCTTCGTGGTGGCGGTCGCCATGTCGGTGTGGCGCGCACGCGAGGTGAAGAAGGTGACGACCTACGGCTCCGCGCGCTGGGCCGAGGGGCGCGAGATTCGCAAGGCGGGGCTTCTTCATCCCGACGGCGTTCTTCTCGGCCTCTGGCGTGGCGCCTATCTCCGCCACCATGGCCCGGAGCATGTCCTGTGCTTCGCCCCGACACGATCGGGCAAGGGCGTTGGCCTGGTCGTGCCGACGCTGCTGACCTGGCCGGGCTCCGCCATCGTCCATGACATCAAGGGTGAGAATTGGGGCCTGACCGCCGGCTGGCGAGCGCGATTCGGTAGGGTGCTGCTGTTCGATCCGACCAACACAAAGAGCTCTGCCTACAACCCGCTGCTCGAGGTCCGCCGCGGCGAGTGGGAAGTCAGGGACGTCCAGAACATCGCCGACGTGCTGGTCGATCCCGAAGGCGCGCTGGAGAAAAGGAACCACTGGGAGAAGACCAGCCATTCGCTGCTGGTCGGCACGATCCTGCACGTCCTCTACGCCGAGAAGGACAAGACCCTCGCCGGCGTCGCCAGCTTCCTCTCCGATCCGAAGCGGCCGATCGAAACGACGCTGCGGGCGATGATGACGACGCCCCACCTGGGGAAGGCGGGCGTCCACCCCGTCGTCGCGAGCGCCGCGCGCGAACTGCTCAACAAGAGTGAGAACGAACGCTCCGGCGTGTTGTCCACGGCCATGTCGTTCCTTGGGCTCTATCGGGATCCGGTCGTTGCCGCCGTCACACGCCGCTGCGACTGGCGCATCCGCGATCTCGTCGAAGCCGAGCGCCCGGTGACGCTCTACCTCGTCGTGCCGCCGTCGGACATCAGCAGAACCAAGCCCCTCATCCGCTTGATCCTCAATCAGATCGGCCGGCGCCTTACCGAAGAGCTGGACTCGAAGCGCCGCCGGCATCGGCTGCTGCTCATGCTCGACGAATTTCCCGCGCTCGGCCGTCTCGACTTTTTCGAGAGCGCATTGGCCTTCATGGCAGGCTACGGGCTGAAGAGCTTCCTCATCGCCCAGAGCCTGAACCAGATCGAGAAAGCGTACGGGCAGAACAACTCCATTCTCGACAACTGCCATGTGCGGGTGAGCTTCGCCACGAACGATGAGCGAACCGCCAAGCGGGTCTCCGACGCGCTCGGCACCGCGACCGAAATGCGCGCCATGAAGAACTATGCCGGCAGCCGCTTGAGCCCATGGCTCGGCCACTTGATGGTCTCGCGCCAGGAAACTGCGCGGCCACTCCTCACGCCCGGCGAGGTCATGCAGCTCCCGCCGGATGACGAGCTCGTTCTGATCTCCGGCTGCCCACCTATCCGGGCAAAGAAAGCGCGCTATTTCGAAGACCCTGAGATGCAGGCGCGCATCCTCCCGCCGCCTGTGCTGACCAATCCCAAATCGCCACCGACCGGCGAACGTCTTCCGGTCCCGCTTGGCGACGATTGGGCCGGCGCCGTCGTCATGCCAGCGGCATCCGACACAGAAGATCCCGCCAACGCCGGAATTCGGCGCGAACCCGAATTGCCGGAACACGAAGAGATCGTGCCCGAGCCGCCAAAGCCCGTTCATGAGTTCGAGCCCCCGGACGAGGAGCCGGACGATGAGGTTCAGCGCCAGCGCGTCATGCAACGCACCTTCGGAACCGTCGCCCGCCAGGTCTCGCTCGATCCAGGCGACGACATGCAGATGTAACGACCATGCGCACCAAGCACACGTTTCGTCTTCCCCCTGACCTCGCCGGGAAACTCGCCGACTATTCCGCTCGCAAGCGCGTGCCGCAGGCGCTGGTGGTCGAGGCGGCGCTCGCCTCGCACCTGTCGCCCGACGGCGCCGATCGTCTGGAGGCCGCGCTGGCGCGGCGGCTCGACCGCATGACGCGGCAGATGGAGCGGATCGAACGGCACGTCACCATCTCGAATGAGGCGCTGGCGGTGTTCGTGCGCTTCTGGCTGACGAGTACGCCCGCTTTGCCGGACACCGCTCTCGCGGCCGCGCAGACCAAAGGGCGCGAGCGCTATGACGGATTCGTCGAAGCCCTTGGTCGGCGGCTGGCGCGTGGTCGCAAGCTTGCCGACGAGGTGAGTCAGGACGTCGCTTCCGAGCCGGAACAGGACGCGACGACGAACGGCGCCTGACAGCCGACTATCCCAGCGACCTGTCTTTCTATCCCAGAGCCCCACAGCATCAACACCGTTATTGCAGAGACCCATTTCCGGCTCTTTCTAATCAACCCCGCTGACACACGCGCCTCCGAGTGAGGCGAACTTACGGGGTTCGAGTGACCACAATTTCCCTCCGATCGGAAGCTTTCGCCCGCGGCGCGCGCATGCTGCGCACCGCGCTTGGGCCGGCGATCTCCGCCTATCTGGAAGATCCGAGCATCGTCGAGGTGATGCTCAATCCCGACGGTCGCTTGTGGATCGACCGGTTGTCGGGCGGCCTCGAAGACACCGGCTGCCGGGTCACGCCAGCAGACGCCGAACGCATCGTGCGCCTGGTCGCGCACCATGTCGGCGTCGAGGTGCATGCCGGCAGCCCGCGCGTTTCCGCGGAACTGCCGGAAAGCGGGGAGCGGTTCGAGGGCCTGGTGCCGCCGGTGGCCGCGGCGCCGTGCTTCGCCATCCGCCGCCCGGCGGTCGCGGTGTTCACGCTCGGCGATTATGTCGATGCCGGCATCATGTCGGGCGGCCAGGCCGAACTGCTGCGCGTCGCGGTGTGCGAGCGAAAAAATATCCTCGTCGCCGGCGGCACCTCAACCGGCAAGACCACGCTGGTCAATGCGCTGCTGGCAGAGGTCGCCAAGACCGGCGACCGGGTGGTGCTGATCGAGGATACGCGCGAGCTGCAATGCGCAGCACCGAACCTCGTAGCGCTGCGCACCAAGGACGGCGCAGCTTCGCTGTCCGATCTCGTCCGCTCCGCCCTTCGGCTTCGGCCCGACCGTATTCCTATCGGCGAGGTGCGTGGGGCCGAGGCGCTGGACCTCCTTAAAGCCTGGGGCACCGGCCATCCCGGCGGGATCGGCACGCTGCACGCCGGCTCGGCCATCGGCGCGCTGCGCCGCCTCGAGCAACTCATCCAGGAAGCCGTCGTCACGGTCCCGCGTGCTCTGATCGCCGAGACCATCGACCTCATCGCGGTCCTCGCCGGCCGCGGATCCGCGCGACGGCTCGCCGAGCTCGCCGCGGTCAAGGGCCTCGGCCCGACCGGCGACTACGTCCTCACCCCCGCAGGAGAACCGTAATGCCGCTCAGTCGCGCCCGCCACGCATTCGCCACGGCTTCGGCCTTCGCCTTCATCGCGCTCGCCACAGCGCCGGCCTACGCCGCCGGGTCCAATATGCCCTGGGAGCAACCGCTCAATCAGATACTCGAATCGATCCAGGGACCCGTCGCCAAGGTAATCTCGGTGATCGTCATCATCGTCACCGGCCTGACGCTGGCCTTCGGCGAAACCTCTGGCGGCTTCCGCCGACTGATCCAGATCGTCTTCGGCCTGTCGATCGCCTTTGCCGCATCGAGCTTCTTCCTGACCTTCTTCCAGTTCGGCGGCGGAGTGCTGCTGTGATGGAGCAGGATGCGCCCATCATCGGCTTCTACGCGCCCGTCCATCGCGCGCTGACCGAACCGATCCTGCTCGGCGGGGCGCCGCGCGCGGTCGCGATCGTCAACGGTACGCTCGCCGCTGCCGTCGGGCTTGGACTTCGCCTCTGGATCGTCGGCGGAGCGATTTGGCTGATCGGGCATGTCGCGGCGGTATGGGCCGCCAAGCGTGATCCCGCCTTTGTCGACGTGGTGCGCCGCCACCTGCGCTATCCGCAGCATCTGGTCTCGTGAGGTTCGATCGATGATGAACCTCGCAGAATACCGCCATCGCACGCAGAATCTCGCCGACTTCCTGCCCTGGGCGGCGCTGGTTGAGAAAGGCGTCATCCTCAACAAAGACGGTTCGTTCCAGCGGACAGCGCGCTTTCGTGGCCCCGATCTTGATTCGGCGACGCCGGCCGAGCTGGTCGCGATCACCTCCCGGCTCAACAATGCGCTGCGTCGTCTGGGCTCCGGCTGGGCGGTGTTCATCGAGGCGCAGCGGGTGCCCGCGCAGCGCTACCCCGTCGGGCAGTTTCCCGATCCGACGTCCGGCCTGGTCGATGCCGAGCGCCGCGCGCAGTTCGAGGAAGAAGGCGCGCACTTCGAGAGCCGCTATTTCCTGACGCTGCTGTGGCTGCCGCCGGCCGACGACGCCGCGCGCGCCGAAAGCTGGCTGTATGAGGGCCGCACGCATGCGGGCGCCGATTGGCGCGCGGTGCTGGAAGGTTTCATCGACCGTACCGATCGCGTGCTCGCGCTGATCGAGGGCTTCATGCCTGAAGCCGACTGGCTCGATGACGGCGAGACACTGACCTACCTGCATTCCTGCGTCTCGACCCGTCGCCAGCGCGTGCGCGTCCCCGAGACGCCGATGTATCTCGACGCCATCCTGGTCGACGAGGACCTGACGGGCGGTTTGGAGCCGCGTCTCGGCCGCGCCCATCTGCGCACGCTCACGATCATGGGCTTCCCGTCACAGACCTGGCCGGGCCTGCTCGACGACCTCAATCGCTTGGCCTTTCCCTACCGCTGGGCGACACGCGCCGTCTGTCTCGACAAGACCGACGCGACCAGGCTGCTCGGCAAGATTCGCCGCCAGTGGTTCGCGAAGCGCAAGTCGATCATGGCGATCCTCAAGGAAGTCATGACCAATGAGGCGTCGGTCCTGATGGACTCCGATGCCGCCAACAAGGCGCTCGATGCCGACGCCGCGCTGCAAGAGCTCGGCACAGACCTTGTTGGCGAGGCCTATGTCACCGCCACGGTAACGGTCTGGAGCGAGGACCCGCGGATCGCCGATGAGCGCTTGCGTCTGGTCGAGAAGGCCATCCAGGGCCGCGACTTCACCTGCATGCGCGAGGGCGTCAACGCCATCGAGGCATGGCTCGGATCGCTCCCCGGCCATGTCTACGCCAATGTCCGCCAGCCGCCGGTTTCGACGCTCAACCTCGCGCACATGATGCCGTTTTCGGCGGTCTGGGCCGGGCCGGAACGGGACGAGCATTTCCAGGCGCCACCGCTGTTCTTCGCACGGACGGAAGGATCGACGCCGTTCCGCTTCTCACTCCATGTCGGCGATGTCGGCCATACGCTGATCGTCGGCCCGACCGGCGCCGGCAAAAGCGTCTTGCTAGCGCTGATGGCGCTACAGTTCCGCCGCTACGCCGGTGCGCAGGTCTTCGCCTTTGACTTCGGCGGATCGATCCGCGCGGCTGCGCTCGCCATGGGCGGCGACTGGCACGATCTCGGCGGTGCGTTGGCAGACAACGCCAGCGCGCCCGTCGCCTTGCAACCACTCGCACGCGTCGACGATGCCGGCGAGCGCGCCTGGGCGGCGGAGTGGGTCGCGACGCTGCTCGCGCGGGAATCCGTCACCGTCACCCCTGAACTGAAAGAGCATCTATGGTCGGCCCTGACCTCGCTTGCCTCCGCGCCGGTTTTGGAGCGGACGATCACCGGCCTGTCGGTGCTGTTGCAGTCCAATGCGCTCAAGCAGGCGCTCCAGCCCTATACGGTCGGCGGGCCATGGGGCCGTTTGCTCGACGCGGAGACCGAGCGCCTCGGCGAAGCGGAGGTTCAAGCCTTCGAGACCGAGGGCCTGATCGGCGCCGGCGCGGCGCCAGCCGTGCTGTCTTATCTGTTTCACCGTATCGAAGATCGCTTCGACGGTCGCCCAACCTTGCTCATCGTCGACGAGGGGTGGCTCGCGCTCGACGATCCCGGCTTCGCCGGCCAGCTCCGCGAATGGCTGAAGACGCTGCGGAAGAAGAACGCGTCCGTCATCTTCGCCACCCAATCGCTCGCCGATATCGACGGGAGCGCCATCGCGCCGGCGATCATCGAAAGCTGCCCAACCCGGATTCTATTGCCAAACGAACGCGCGCTCGAGCCGCAGATCGCGGCGATCTATCGGCGCTTCGGTCTCAACGACCGGCAGATCGAGATCCTGAGCCGGGCGACGCCGAAGCGTGAATATTACTGCCAGTCGCGGCGCGGCAATCGCGTGTTCGAGCTCGGCCTGTCCGAAGTCGCGCTCGCCTTCACCGCCGCCTCGTCGAAGACGGACCAGACCGCCATCGATGAGATCCTCGCCGCCCACGGTCGCGACGGCTTCGCCGCCGCGTGGCTGCGCCGCAAGGACCTCGATTGGGCGGCCGACATGCTCACCCGCAAAGAAGAGGTTTCGTCATGATTACGCGTCGCCTGCGTGCCGGTCTCATCGCCGGCGTCGCCGCCTTGTCCATAGCCACCTTCAGCCTTCCCGCCCACGCGCAGTGGATCGTGTTCGACCCGACCAACTTCGGGCAAAACATCCTGACCGCCGCGCGCGAGCTCCAGCAGGTCAACAATGAAATCCAGATGCTGGAGAACCAGGCGACCTCCCTGATCAATCAGGCGCGCAACCTGGCGAGCCTGCCCTATTCGTCCCTGGCGCAACTCCAGCAGCAGATCGCACAGACCCAGCAGCTTCTCGCGCAGGCGCAACGCATCGCCTACAGCGTGAGCACGATCGACCAGGCGTTCACGCAGACCTACCCGCAGGCCTATTCCGGTTCGACGTCGTCGCAGCAGCTACTCACCGATGCCCAGACCCGCTGGCAGAACGCGCTTGCGGGCTTCCAGGACACCATGCGGGTGCAGGCCGGCGTGGTCACGAACCTCAACACCACGCGCACGCAGGTCAATGCGCTCGTCTCGTCGAGCCAATCGGCCACCGGCGCGCTTCAGGCCGCGCAATCCGGCAACCAGCTCGTCGCGCTCCAGACCACGCAGCTCGCCGACCTAACCGCCCTAATGGCGTCGATCGCGCGGGCGCAGAGTCTTGAGGCGGCGCGCACGCTCGAAACCCAGGCGCAGGCGCAAGCGCAGACCAACAATTTCCTCAATTACGGGTCCGGCTATCAGGCCGGCTCCGCGCAGATGTTCCACTAATGCGCGGCCGTCTCCTCAACATGCCGGCGATCGGTCGCGCCGTCGGCTTCGCCCTGGTCGCCATCGCGATCGTTGCCGCGGCGCTGCACTTTCGGACACGCGAGTCGCACGTCCAAGGCCCGAATGTGAGTCCGGCGACAGCCTCCGATCCGCTCACTGCGGAGCTCCAGCGGTGTCAGGTGCTCGCCACGCAGGCGAAGGATGACGCCACTTGCGAAGCCGCCTGGGCCGAGAGCCGGCGCCGCTTCTTCACCTATCCGTCACCACCAAGCGCCGCGACCCCGCCGACCGCTTCACCGAAATCCTCCGACAGGTAAGCGGTATGGGCGGCACCGGCGTCATCGACAATTTCCTGGGGACGTTCACCCAGTACATCGACTCCGGCTTCGGTCTCGTGCAAGGCGACGTGCGCTGGCTTGCCGGCGTTCTCATCGCCATCGACATCACGCTGGCCGGCCTGTTCTGGGCGATGGCGCCGGACGAGGACGTGCTCGCACGCCTGATCAAGAAGACACTTTATATCGGAGTCTTCGCGTTCATCATCGGCAACTACAACAACCTCGCCCAGATCATCTACAACTCCTTCGCCGGTCTCGGCATCGAGGCGGGCGGCGGTACGATGAGTGCCGCGCAGCTTCTTCAACCGGGCAAGATCGCCGAGGTCGGGATCGACGCCGGCAAGCCGATCCTGACCGCGATCTCCGGCATGATGGGCTTCACCAGCGTCTTCGCGAACCTGGTGCAGATCGTCATCCTGCTGGTGGCTTGGCTGATCGTCGTCATCAGCTTCTTCGTGATGGCCATCCAGCTCTTCGTCAGCCTGATCGAGTTCAAGCTGACAACGCTCGCGGGGTTTGTGCTGGTGCCGTTCGGACTCTTCGGCCGCACCGCGTTCTTGGCCGAGCGCGTGCTCGGCAATGTGGTGTCGTCAGGTATCAAAATCCTGGTGCTCGCCGTCATCATCGGCATCGGCTCCACGATCTTCAATCAGTTCACCGCCGGCTTCAACAATCCGCCGACAATCTCCGACGCACTGACGCTCATCCTGGCAGCGTTGTCGCTGCTTGGCCTGACCATCTTCGGCCCCGGTATTGCCAACGGCCTGATCGCCGGCGGCCCCCAACTCGGCGCGGGCGCCGCCGTTGGGACTGGCCTCGCAGTGGCGGGCATCGGCGCCGCCGGAATTGCTGCGACGGCAGGCGGGCTCGCCGCGGCCGGTGGCGCCATCGCCGGAACGGCTCGCGCGGGCGCTTCGGTGGCCGGCGGTGCGACCGCCGCCTACCGGGCCGGTGGCGCGGCGGGCGTCGCCCAGGCGGCGGGATCCGTTGCAATGAGCCCGCTGCGCCGCGCGGCGGCCAGCCTGAAAGAGGGCTTCGCCTCCGGAGAACGCGCCGTCATGCGCGGCGGTGCGTCCCAAGGCGGCGCCAGCGCAACGGCTGCTTCAGGTGCGTCCGGCGGCGGCTCCGATGGTCCGCCTGCTTGGGCGCAGAGAATGAAGCGCAGCCAAACCATCAATCGCGGCGTGTCTGCCGCCGACCACGCCATCCGCTCGGGCGACCGGCCGAGCGGCGGCCACCAGATCGACCTTTCGGAGGGGGAGTAAACCCATGTTTCGACGATCCACCGTCCGCTACGGCAAGACGCCCGAGCCGGAGACGCCCTACCAAAAGGCCGGCCAGGTGTGGGACGAGCGCATCGGCTCCGCCCGCGTCCAGGCGAAGAACTGGCGGCTCGCCTTTTTCGGCGCACTCGCGTTGAGCGGTGGCCTTGCATGCGGCCTCGTCTGGCAGTCCGCGCGCGGCACGATCACACCTTGGGTCGTGCAAGTCGACAAGCTCGGCCAGGCCCAGGCGGTGGCGCCGGCCGTGGCTGATTATCAGCCGACCGACCCGCAGATCGCCTGGCACCTCGCGCGCTTCATCGAGGAGGTGCGCAGCATTCCTGCCGACCCGGTGGTGCTGCGGCAAGACTGGCTCGATGCCTACAACTACGTCACCGACAAGGGCGCACTTGCCCTCAACGACTATGCCCGCACCAACGATCCGTTCTCGAAGATCGGCAAAACTCAAGTGTCCGTCGAGGTGGCGAGCGTCATCCGCGCCTCCGACAACAGTTTCCGCGTCGAGTGGGTGGAGCGCCGCTATGTCGACGATGCGCTCGCCTCTACGGAACGGTGGAGCGCCATCCTCACCATCGTCGTGCAGACGCCGACCGACGCCGATCGGCTGAAGAAGAACCCGCTCGGCGTCTACGTCCATGCCCTCAACTGGTCAAAGGAGCTCGGCTGATGCGCATCGCCACGCTTTCAACCCTATTACTTATGTCCGTCTCCCTCGGCGCATGCGCCACGGCCTGGAAGCCACCTGAGATCAGCTACGACAACACGCCGAAGCAGGCGACGCTTCAACCCGATCCACCCAGGCCCGTGCAGATCGTCGAGCTCCCGAAGCCGCTGCCTCTACCGGGCCAGCTCAAGCCAATTCCAGTTGGACGGACCGCACCGCCCGAGGCAGCCGATCCCCACGCGCGTGTCGATCAGGCGAATGGCGCGGCCCGGATCCAGCCGACCCGGGCGGGCTATCTCAACGCCATCCAGGTCTACCCTTTCTCCGATGGCGCGCTCTATCAGGTCTATGCCGCGCCGGGTGAAATCACCGACATCGCGCTCGAGCCGGGTGAACAGCTTGTCGGTCCCGGCCCCGTCGCCGCCGGCGACACCGTACGCTGGATCATTGGCGATACGGAGAGTGGCGGCGGCGCGACGAAGCGCGTCCACATCCTCGTCAAGCCGACGAGAGCCGACCTCGTCACCAATCTCGTTATCAATACGGATCGCCGCACCTACCATCTCGAGCTGCATTCGGACGAAAAGACCTACATGGCCTCGGTCTCGTGGGCCTATGCCGAAGACCAGCTCATTGCCCTTCGTCAGCAGAACGCGGCGGCCGACGCCGCGGCGCCCGCCGCCACCGGCGTCGATATAAACGCCCTGAACTTCCGGTATCGCATCGAAGGCGACAATCCCGCATGGCGACCGCTCCGCGCCTTCGATGATGGGCACCAGGTGTTCATCGAATTCCCGAGCGGCATCAGTCAGGGCGAGTTGCCGCCGCTCTGGGTCATCGGCGCCGAGGGCGACGGGCAGCTCGTCAACTATCGCGTCAAAGGCAACCACATGATCGTCGACCGTCTCTTCGGCGCGGCGGAGCTCAAACTCGGGGGCAAGCACCAGCAGACTGTGCGCATCGTCCGCACCGACGGGAGGCCGCAGTCGTGACGGACGCTCCCCATGACGACGGAGGCGGACCATCCGAAACCAACCGGCCCGCGCAGGAAATGCGGCTGCGATCGAGCCGACCGCCCGTCACCCGGCTGTCGCGGAAAGTGCTCCTGGGCCTGGGAGCCGCCGCTGCGATCGGCATCGGCGGCGCTCTATTCTTCGCACTAAAGCCTCAACACCAGACAACCGGCTCTGAACTCTACAACACCAACAATCGCAACACGCCTGACGGGCTGGCGAACCTTCCTCGAGACTATACGGGACTACCGAAACCCGCTCCCCAGCTTGGGCCGCCGCTTCCGGGCGACCTTGGGCGGCCGATCCTGAATGCCGGCGCACCCGCGCCGGCGGCGGGGCCAAGTCCCGAGGAACAGCGCATTGCCCAGGAGCAAGAAGCGGCGCGGGTGAGCCACCTCTTTGCAACGACGAATGTCGGTCAGACCGCGTCGCCTTCGCCGATACCGACGTCGGCGCAGTCTGCTCCCGCGGCGGCAAGCGGTGGATCATCCGACCTCACGTCTCAGGATCACAAGCTCGCTTTTCTCAACGGGAACGTCGATCGACGGACAACCAGTCCCGATCGGGTCCAGCCGCCGGCCAGCCAATACGTGCTGCAGGCCGGCGCGGTGATTCCGGCATCGCTGATCACGGGTCTGCGATCGGATCTACCCGGTCAAGTCACCGCACAGGTGACTGAGGATGTCTACGACAGTCCCACCGGAAAATTCCTGCTGATCCCGCAGGGCGCGCGTTTGATCGGGCAATACGATGCCCAGATCGCCTTTGGCCAGTCGCGCGCGCTGCTGGTCTGGAACCGCCTGATCATGCCCAACGGCCGCTCGATCGTGCTCGAGCGTCAGCCTGGAGCGGATACGGAGGGCTACGCGGGCCTCGAGGACGAGGTCGACAACCACTGGGGCACGCTGTTCAAGGCCGCGATCCTCTCGACCATCCTGAGCGTCGGCTCAGAAGCCGGCATGAGCGGCAATAACAACGGCTCGCTGGCCGAGGCCATTCAGCAAGGGATGTCGCAAAGCGTCAACCAGACCGGCCAGCAGGTGGTTAGCCGCTCGCTCAACATCCAGCCGACGATCACGATCAGGCCTGGTTTTCCGGTGCGCGTGATGGTCACCCACGATCTCGTCCTCGAACCCTACGGCGCGTGAGGAAGCAACATGGCGAAGCTGAAGCTCGGAACGATCCCGGACGACAAGCCGGTCAAGCTGACAATCGAGCTGCCGGCCGCCGTTCATCGCGACCTCGTTGCGTACGGCAATGCGCTTGGGCGCGAAACCGACCAAGGCGTGGTCGAGCCCGCGAAGCTAATCGGTCCCATGCTGGCGCGGTTCATGGCGACCGACCGCGCCTTCGCGAAACTGCGGCGGACAGAGTCGATCTCGAAAACAGCGCACCCTGGGAAATCCAGATCAGAACAGACGGCGTGAGCGTGCCTCGTCGCGCATGAAGGCGACGAACCGGCCGACGGCAGGATCTTCGGCGTCGGGACACCAAACAAGCTCAACGTGCACCCAGGCGTTCTCCTCCCGGATCGGCCGATACACGACGCCCGGGAACACGACCTCGGACTGGCTCCTCGTGGCGAGGGTGATTCCGAATCCGGCTCCGACCAATGCGAACACGCACTGCTTGCTCACGGCGTGGGCGTAGAACCTGACGCCACTGCCCATGAACGATGCATAGAACTCGCGCGCGGACTGACTGTTGTCCCAGCCCTGAACCAGGAAGGTTTCCTTCCGCAAGCTCTCCCAATCGAGCGCCTCTTCATTCGAGAGCGGATGTTCACGAGGGATCGCCGCAACCACGCGCTCACGGTAGAGCGGCGCCGTGACGGCGTCGGGCCATAGCGTGTGGCTTGTCATCAGAGCAACATCGATGCGGCGCTCCTGTATGGCTGTCTGGATCTCCCACTCGTTCATTTCCGCGACAGTCAGCACGACTTCCGGGTATTTTTCCCGCCACCCGAGCAATAGGCTGCGAAGAGGCTCGCCGATCGGCGGCATGCGCACCGCAAGGCGCACTTCGCCCACTATGCCGGTGCCATTTTGATCGCCGGCATGTCTGATCGCATCGAGCTCAGCCAGTGCACGCCGGATGTGCGGCAATACCGCCTTGCCCCCGCTGGTCAACCGAACCCCGTCATGCCCGCGCTCGAACAACGCGAGACCGAGTTCGTCCTCAAATCGTCCCACGCGGCGACTGATCGTGGACGTATCGATTCGAAGGGACTTGGCGGCACGCGTGAAGTTGCCCGCGGCTGCCGACGCCTCCAGATACATGAGATCACGGATATCCATGTCCGACAGGCTTTTCAAATCTCACTCTGCGCCTCCCATGCATGGATCGGCAGCCGCGCCGTGGTCGATCGCCGAGCAATCTAGTCGCTTGCGCTCGTCGTAATCGCCGGCCCGGCCATCCGGCTGCCGATCGCGCGGTCACGCAGCGGCGCCCATCGTGTCACTGGGGCTTGCGTCGTGGGCATCTCCGCCCGTGACGCGTGTCAGCCCCGTAAGACCGCCGGCTTCGCGAACGCGCGCGAGCCGCGCCTGGGACACTTCGAGATAGCCCGCGACTGCAAGCGTCTTACCGATCGCCCGCGGCGAGCCCAGACGCCGCAATGGCCAGCGCGCCCGGCAGAGGATTCGCTCCATCCGCGCATCCGTCACGGTGACAATGTCCGTGAGCTGACGCATCAGGCCGAATTCGATCATGCCGGCGAACAGCTCATACGTCGCTCTCGCGATGCTGCGCCCCGTCTTCTCGTCTCGCGAGCAGAGATCGACGCCGAACCTGCTGCTCTCCCAGATCGTATCGGACGCCGGCGCAAGCTGTCCGTCCAGCAGCACAGGGAAGGTGTCGCGGAGCATGGTTGGGCCGGTTGTCGGCAGAAGCCGCACGCACCCTTGAATGCGGCCGTCGTCATCCCTCTGCAGCAGGTACGCCGGCCGGCAGGCATCGAATTCGTCGATCTCCATGTCGCCGCTGACCTCGACGTCCCAGCCGAGACGTTCCTTGAAAATCCGGTAACGAAGCCGGTGCATTTCGGCGAGGTCGTCAACGAACTCGCCATAGCGATCGGGACTGATGAGTTGGAGCATGTTCGCCTCCTGGCAGGTTTGGTCCTGCGCGATAGAAGGCGATCAGCGGGGCAGCCCACATCCTGTGCAGTTGCACAGGGGATGGAGAATGGAACCTATTCGGTGGCGGCTTTAGAGGCGGCCAACTTGGCGACGGCCTGGCATATCGTCCTGACGCCAAACTTCGTCTTCGCATTGTCGAGATGAAACGCCGCCGTGCGGCGGGAAATATTTAGCAGGCGTCCGATTTCCCATGCGGACTTACCCTGCGCGGCCCATTCGAGGCATTCGAGCTCTCGCGGCGACAACGCGACACCATCAATGACCCGATTGATCGACAGCCTTCGGCGTGCGTGAGCATGAAAATACATCGCCATGAGCTGCAGCACGCGCCGATTTTGCTCGATGCAGCGCTGGAATGTTGCGCGGCGTTCGTCCGCGGCGAACGTGACCGCCGCGACCGGACCACGGGAGTCGTGGACGGGCACTGTGAAGCCACAGCGGATCCCGAACTGCGCCGCCTCGTCGAGCAGCGCGCATTGCGGCTTCGACAGACGCTTCACCGTGAATTCTTGTCCCCACTCGAACGGCTCTGTGGCTGTCAGCGCCTCGACAATGACCGGATCGACCCGCTCATAGTGTTCCCGCAGATAATGATCGGTCCACTCGACCGGGTAGTTCGAGATGAGTTCCGGCGCATCGCCCCTTCTCGACGGCATGGAAAGATACGCGAAGCAGCTCAGATCGAGCGCCGCACCCGCATCGGCGAGCACGGTACGGAGACGCTCGGTGTCGCCGCTGGCGGCAAGGCCGTCGATAAACGATTGGAACACACGATGCATGCGGTTACGCCAGTTTCACATGAACAAATTGCCATCGAGTCGGTGCCGGGCCGCGGCAAATTTCGTGGTTTCGCCCGTCAAGATCCCGATGCGCCGCCAACTGGTCAGCGCGTGCCTGGCAGCCTTTTACCGCACGCTCGCGGGCGGATGCTCGCGCCGTCGCGTCACCGCTTGCGCCCCGCCTCGGGCCTAGGTCCGTTCCGGGTGGCGGTGGACAACCCAGCCGGGCACTCCTCGGCCTCGCCCTTCGAACGAGGCTTGAGAATAGCTCGAAACGGAGGCTGCCGGAAGCCCGGAGTAGCAGCCTCGGCGAGGGGGTGCTGCATTCGCACCATGGTGTGAGTCGGCACGTGTTACGAGATCTGAGGGACTCTATGCGCGTGGTGTCGCTTGGGGGATGATTTACCCTCGCCGCGAAGCTCTTGGTGGCACTTGGCGCAAACGCCGCCGCGACATCTCGCGCTTCAGAACCTCTGGCTATGAACGGTTACGTCGTCGCCCGGTCGCCATTGTGTCCATAACTGCGTTCGGGGACACTTCTCACTCTCATCTCGCTTAAGATCACGCCAGACTCGGGCGAAATGCGGAATCTGTGGAAGAGGGCGACGGCGGACGGTCGCTCAGCATTGTGGATTCGCCACCCAGGCGGCATCTTCCGATGCTACTTCCTACAAGTTGCCGAGGACCTTCATCGCGGCGGTCTTGGGATCTCCGTAAAAGATCGGATCGACGTGCTCCATTATGTCGGAGCTGACGTCCAAGAAACTTCGCTTGTTTTCGATGGGGATGAGCGCACGCTTTGCCCCATTGTCCTTCGCGACCTGAAGTGGCTCTGTGAGGGATCGCAGTGGTTTGATATTTCCCTGCACACTCATGTCCCCGAGCACGAGCAACGCTGGACTGACGGGCGCTTTCCGAAGCGCCGAGTAAGCCGCAACAAAAAATGCGATCCCAATCTCGGCCTCCACACGATTGCCCAAGAGGTCAATCACCTCGACGTGCATGTCCGAAGTCTCAAGGTCGCGCGCAATGCCAAGCTCTGCTTTCTTCGCCTGGACGTAGCTGAAGGCACGCTGCACCGATTCCTTCATCGCGCCCGAAATGCCGCCCGCCATTTTCAGCTTCCCGGTTCCGCTCGAAACGGAAACTTCCAGGCGATACAGGCCAACCGTCCCATCAGATGTAACGCCGGCTGTATATACAGTTCCAGGTGACAGGGGATCCGTGGAGATTAGGTCGCGCCCTCCTTGTTCTGGCACGCCGACGAACCGTTCCTCTCCAGTCTCCTGCAACGTGTAGCTGAACGATGTCTGGTAATACTCGAAGGAACCCATTTTCTTGAGCTGCTCCTTCACGCGCCGCCGACCTTCCAATGCCAACTCAAGGATTTCCGCGAGCTCCTCCTGAGTCACCTCGCCGTGCGGGAACAGTATCTTCATCAAGCCAGACACGGTTTTCCGTACCGCTTTGCGATCACGGGCGTTGAGATGCGCGCCCATCGAGAAATATCGGTCGATGACCTCTGTGAAATTGTGCTTGCGCATCTCTCGCAGCGCTTCGGCGAGATAGTCGACGACGAACCCGTAGTGATCCGTGAACAGTTCATTCCGCATTTGCGGAATCTCCCATCCCGGGAGATAGAAGTGCAGGCGATCGATAAACGCCATGTCGTCGCGAATGGTGTCGGGCATCGGCGCGAAGAGATGGCCGGTCTGAACCATGACGTCGATGGGCTGATTGGTATTGCCGAACATCGCGATGCTGGCATCCCCCGCCACAGCCTCCTGTCCCCGCTGGAACGTGCCGGACTCGCAGTAGGTCTTCATCGTCGTGATGACTTCCTTCGGCATCTTCTGGAGATCCGCGACCTCGTCGAAACCGACGACATCCCAGATCTGGACCATGCCCTTCTGGCGCCCGGACATGTGTCCGAATAGGTTGGCGACCGTGGTCCCTCCCGTCAGGAGAGCGGTGTAAGGCGAAACTTCCTGGACGACGTAGCTCTTGCCTGTGCCCCGTGGACCAAGCTCGACAAGGTTGTAGTTCCGCTCCGCCAGGGGGATGAGCCGGACCAAGAAAAGCAGCTTGAGCCGCCGAGACATCTCGCTGGGCTCATACCCCATGCTCCGGACGATGAGATCGATCCACTCGTCTGTCGTGAATTGCTTGCGGACATTGCGGTATTCATCGAGGTCAAAGGTCGCAATCTGAATCGGGACAAGTTTATCGATCCAGAATGGATTCTTGCCTTTCGATTCCTCGTCGGACTCGAAGCGCATGTCGACTTGCGCCCACACACCACCCATTAGCAGGCGTTCGTAATCGCGCACGTATTGGCTCGGGATGTGCAGAAATTTGTTATTGAAATTGACTCCCTCGGCCCAGTAATCCGAATCCACCAGACGGACCTTCACCTTGTCGATGAAGGAGTATTTTCCGTTTTCCTTGACCTTGCTTTGCGCCTTCGCAGACTCATCGGGCCGAATGTAATTGTTTGCCAGCGTGTCGTTGACGACCTGCAATCCCATCTGGATCGCGATTTCGTCTGACGAGGCGCAGTATTTTCCGAGGAGAAACTCAAGCACAAAGACGGGGACGTTTGCCCCAACCTTGACCTTCCGGACGAGGTCCTTTCGAACGACCTTTCCGGCGAACAACTGGTTCGCCTTGTTGTCGAGTGCGTCGCGGATGGGCGGTGAACCATTGCTCATGCTTAAACTCCGAGACGAACCGGGATATCGGTGGGTGAGCGGTACAGCTCGGCGTCTGTTGTCGGATCTTGAACGACCACCCGGAGCGACGGTGAACTCTCATCGCTCAGCAGGAACGCGACGGTGACGGGCTTGCCGGCCTGAAGCTTCACGCAGCCTGTCGCGCGATCAAAATCGCCATCGATAGCCATCCCCACCCCGCCGACTTGCTTTCCGGCTGAAATCAGAAGCGGTCGGACCACCAGCTCGTTCGAGAAGAGCGAGAGATTTTTCCCGTCGAGTTGGATCGTCACGCTGAATATTCGGTTCGTGACGGCGTCAGGCAGACCCGTCGCTGTCACCGGCCCTGCGGTCGCCTGCTCTGCCTTTCTCGCCTTCATGCGGACGATCACCACAGGTATGACCATTTCCTGCAGGGAGGCGCCGCCGTGGTGGAAGGCAAGATCCCCGCCCGCTTTGAAAACCCCGCTCCCGACGGGAAACACGAAATCCAGATCGGATTCATACCCGAGCGCCGAGGCAGTGACCCGAACGCAACCAGCCGGGGTTGCGCCGCCGCGCCCAATCCAACAGCGACGATGGAGGTCGATCTCGTCGCCCCCCGGCGCGTCGATCCGCATGGACTCGTCGCGGTCCGTTGGGAAGAACAGATGCCCATGATCAGCGGTCAGCACGCAATGCTCGACGCCGCCCGCGGCAAGCTTGCGAATGGCCCGGGCCAAATTGTCGATGACGGTATCCATCACCTGGCGAGCCTGGAACGTGAACCCCCTCTCGCCGGCATGATCGATCTCCTGAGACCGCACGATGATGACTTGGGCGCCCTCGATCTTCTTGGCAAGCCGGGAGGGTTGGAGACTGAGCAACTCGTCCAGAGCAATGTCGGCAAGCCTGGGCACGCGCGAGGCGGCAAATTTCTTCCGCGCGGTTAGGTCGGGAAGGAATGCGTCGTCGATTTTTGCGCCGAGCGTGCCAGCCTGCTCGACAACGCTGAAACTTGACGATGCCCCCGGCTGCAGCGCGGCCATACCAATAGGAGTGATGCTGGGTAGCGCACAGACGGCAGGCCGGACGCTGACCTCCACGGACTTTGGAAGCCGTTCAGAGAGTTCAACACCCATCTCGAAACGCATGGCGTCGACGAAGAAGTACGCCACGGGCTTGGGCTGCTCCGAGACGATTTCGCTGTATATCCGCGTTTGGTGCAAGGAGGGCGAGACCGTCCACTTTGCCGCGACAAGAGCTTTCGTAAAGCCATCCGCCATGGCGCGGCAGGCGTCTTCGTAGACGCCCCTAACCACACCCAGCGGGCGTTCCTCCGGTTCGTCGTCGAGATTTGCAACCCACGCCTCAAGACGGCGTTGAGCCTGATCCAATCTGAACCAGCCGTCTTTGGCGGCGTAGGCGCTAATCCAGGCATTGGCGTCGCCACTGGCTTTCCCTACCGCGGCCCGCACAGCCACACCGAGGCTCCCCAGCTCGGCCATGCGACGGCAGGCCTCCCACTGGGCCTTCCGTCCGACATCACGATCTAGCCAGAAGCTATGCTCGCGCCCCCCGATGATTTCGAGAGCCTGGTCGAATTTCTTCGCCGCGACCAGGTCGCCGCAATGGGCCAGCAGCACGCGTTCCTCAAAACGGAACGTGTCGATCGACCCAAGAGTCCCTGCGGGGACGGCGGCGTCGCGAAGCCCCAGCTCGGCCTCCACGCGATCGGCCATCGCGGGATAGACGTCGGAGAACCTCGAGCGAAGCTGATGGGCGAGCTCCCGAACCGCTGCTTCCTCATCCTTTGGTCTTCGGCGCTGGGATAGCGTCAAGAACCGAAGGTGGAGCGCCGCTGAGATCGCATCTGAATTCACCCGCCAGGCCATACCGAAGGGTGATGGATCGCAGCTTCGGCAATGCCGCGTCGTCAGGGAGCTCCAGCCCGAGCTTCGAACGCACGAGCTTCACCAACTCGCGTGTCGCCTCTTTGGCCTCGATCTCAGCATCGCGCTCGTCGCTCGCGAGCCATGCCGCGATGATGCCCTCGTTCCCCGACGTGCTGTGAAAGATCGACTTCAACACCGATGGCGGCTCGGTCGACGACGTGTCCGACGATGCACGCGCGAGGTCCTCATAGGACACACGCTCCGGCGCAAGCATCTCATCAATGACGCCGTCGGTGTATCGCTGGCGCAGAACATTGCGCGCGAGCCGCTTTAGCTGCGGCTCATAGCAATCGCCTGCCTTTTCGAGTTCCATCAGTACCGAGCCGTGGCGATCACGCTCACAGCCAGGTAGGTAAACGATCATGCACTCGGCCGGCGCATCCCCGCATACGAAGGGCTCCACGACCGTGCGAAGCTCGAACATCGAGCCGTCATATTCCGTCAGCCGCGCCGCTGTGCCGCTGACGGTCACCGGCACCGCCTCGTCGGTCGTCCGAGCGCCACCGCGCAGTTCAGCGATAAACGGCGCGAATTCGCGGCGAACGTCGTACCAAACAACCACCTTCTTGGCTTTTAGCCTCTCGGCGAGTTGCTTTGCGATATAGTCGTACAAGGGGTGCATCAGCTGAGACCTCCGCTTTCCACCTTGGAGAGCTCTTGAAAGCGGGCAGCAAACCAGCGCAGGCGCGCAACTCCGTCCGATACCGCTTCGCCGGATGACGACACGATGTAATTGGCGACCTTCGGTAGCAGGAGCACGAGGAGGAGATCGGACGAGTCACGGTCCAGCGTGAACCGTCCATCCCCCTTGGCCGCCAGTTTCGTCGAGAATTCGTCCAGCGCGCTCTGCGCAGCGGCCGTCATCGGCTCCGGCAAGGTGATCAGCTTGCGGATGCTCTCCGGCGAAACGAGCCGGACTGGCTGTAGCGCTTCGTAAAGCGGGCCGGCATTTCGCCCAAAATCGATCTCTGGAAACCACCCTCGGACACGAGCGACGAAATCGTAGACGTCGGTGAAGACGCCGCCATGTTCGCGTTGCCGCCGCTCTGTCTCCGCGAACAGATTTCCGATCGTGATATCACCCTGCCGAACCGCGAAGCCCAGCGACACAAGGAGACTACGCTCCTGTTCTGAAAGCGAACCCGTCAGGGGTTTGTAGCCGAGGTCGTGCTCGATCTCGTTCCATACGTGCGACATCATACTGCAGACTTGGATCTCGCACGGCACGTCGGAGACGTTGGCGTACGTGCCAATCACGTCCGCCTCTGGCAAAAAGGCCTCAACGTGGGTCGCCCGATAGAAATTGCTGTTATCCGCGGCGTTCTTATCCTTACGTTCGCTGGCCGGTATCGCGCCCTTCAGATCCACGAACCGCTTGCAAACCAACTGGACTACCTGATCCTCGTGCCGCTGCTCGTACGTCGCAATTCGGACGGCCGCGAGATCACGAACCGCATCAAATACCGACTGCACATCCGGCAGATCCTTCTTCCCAGACGCCGCGAAGCGACGGAGTTTTCCCTCTAGGCTTTTGGGGCTCTTGGCGCGAAAGGTAACTTGCGCGCGTATCGCGTTGCCCTCGACGATCTCAAACCTGCAGATTTCGGCCACGCGCGCCGAGAGCTTCAAGTATCTGTCATACTCGCGGTGGTATCGAAGAACGGCGTTCTTGATGGTCTCTGCAGAGATCGTCACGAGGATGACCTCCGTGTTCTTGCCTTCGGACCACCCAGCGCTGATGCTTCGGTCAGTCCCCTCAATGCAGCCTTCACAGCGACGGAGGTCCGTTCGCGAACAAGTTCATCTACCGGGCGTGTCGGGATAGGTCTCGGCTTCCACTTCCCGTTGGCACCTCTTTCCCAAAAGACTTCCTCAAGACAGTGTGTGATGGCGAGACTGCGATCCGTCACACATAGGGGAACGACGCGTTCTGGCCATAGATGCATGGCAAGGTTGGCCCAGTCATAATCCCCGGCACACAGAGCATCCCATACGCCCTTTACTTCCTTCTGCCAGGAGTTCCGATGAGGAACGAGGCGCCAGAGAACCGAAAAATTGACAACGACGCCATCATCGAGATTTGGGTTCCAAAGGGCAGCAACGCGCTTAACCTCATCAAGAAATACACGAAGCTCCTCCACAAAGAACTCTTGTGACGCAAGCTGCTTTCTCTCGCCGGCATTTGGATTATTGCCGTATTCCGTGCGCATCAACTCAAGCCGCCGCTCTTCATGCGCCAGTTTTGGGGCAACATAATCGGTCTGGACTTGGTATAACGTGTCACTTGTGAGGGAATGGACATAGAGCCAGATTGAATAGCTAGCTGTGGGAGTAGCTAGCTGCCAATAGATCGGCGCTTTCCGACGCCCCTCAGAATATTGCGCCCGATGCAGGTCGAACAAGGCCGTTCGCACCCACTCCCTCAAGCCCCCTTTGAAGCCCTTTGTTAAACGCTCAACCAAGCCATCAAACGAAGCCTCAGGAACCAATCTTGCAGCCGCGTACAGGGCCGAAATGACGTCCTCGGGGTGGCCCTCATCATCAACCAGCAAAGGAGGTGCCCCCACCGGCCCGGCTGCGGAAGCAGGAGGTTGGTGTGGCATTGGCTCGAACAACGCATTGGCCGTAATCGGGAACGTGTCTCGCCTGCAGAAGCGCCACCTACCCAACGCGATGCCGAAGAAATAGGAAACAATCCGCCAGTCTGCCCCCGCAGACCCGACTCCTGTTGCCTGGGCGATCGCCTTTTCCGCCAAGTCGACACCTGTCGGGACCCGGGCGTCGAAATTATCTATCGCAAAAAGAGATGAGAATTCGTCATCTAGGTCGGCAATTAATGAACGGTATTCTAATTCCGCATCGGCACACTCCTCAATAGGATTTACAAAATACGACGAATTCTCACGACTGCACTCAAGCATCGCGATAGCCTGGACCGCCCTCCGGCTTAGGGAGTTGATACGTTGCTTTTGTCCTTCAGCAGGTTCGATGATCGGTAGGTTTTGGATCTTGCCTGTGTTGCCCGAAAGCCCGGCACCTTGCTGAAAGAGCATCCATCGGATCGCACGTGAGTTAAGCAATCCGAGTACAAAGAACGTGTCGTCAGCCCGCTTCGGAAAAATCCCGGTGGACTTCGCGGAAATAATCTGGCCCGCAGGTAAGACCCGCGCGTTGAACCCGGCCCCGGTTGTGTTCATCGTTGGGCCGACGATCCCTGGTCGCCACCAGTATCGAGAACTCTGTGCGACCTGCGCGTCTGTGCCGACGCGCTGTATGCCGAACACCCTAATTTCGTGCCCGTCTGTCGCTTTGTCCCAACGCATGACGAACGATGTCGAAGAAAAAAACGGTTGGTACTCGCCTCCTTTTTGCCAAGGGTGCCAATACTCACCAATCGCTTCAGGCTTTACCTCCCACCACATTCGAATATATCGAAAATCGTCAAACGTCCTATTTCCGCTAGTGATGAGCGCATACTTTTCGCCGAGCTGGCTTGCATCCTCCCAGGCAGTGTGGCCGTGTTGGATTAACTCGGGTGTGAGTACGAAATCGACTTTCGCGGAAACCGCCTCTGGGGTGATTACATCGGTGGCGACGAATCCCGAGGGCGTCAGCCTGTCCTAGCACTGCTGGATTTGGAATGGGCTGGCGATCCAAGACAAACGCCACGGTCGGTAATCCCATGCCATCGAAAGTGAGACGATCTAAGGGGGCAAGGGCTACAAGTTTGCGGCCTTCGATGAACTCCTGACGCAGGTTACGCATCCTATAACCAGTGAGGATGCTATCCGAACACACTACGCCGACACGACCACGGCTCAACTCAAGCGCTCGTTCGATGAATGCGCTGTAAAGATTTGTCCAATTCTCTGTATATGATTGCCGCAGATACCGCCCTAGCGCCCCTCCGACTTCAGTGTAAGGCGGATTTAGCACTACGGCGTCATAGCGCTGCCGACAAACATCTATGAAGTCGAGGCCGTGAGCCACGTCGTCGGAAAAGAGGTGACGTCGCATCTGATCGCCGGAAGCACCTCCACCGGGATATGAGCCAAGCGCCGAGATCAGCGATTCTTCTGTGCTGACCCACGCTTCCTCATCAGTTTTTCTAAACAAGTCACCATGCCGTCCGACAGTCGCCTTGATAGCATCACGGAGTTTATCTTCTATCCGTAGCAGCACCCCAGCTTGGCCTGCTATCTCCATCTCGCTCAACACCACTTGGAAGATACTGGCGACTTCTGGTCGAAGGGTTTCCAGAAAGCTTTTCGTCACCGCATGCTTTGCAGCGATCGGTGCGGCCACGACGATGTTGGTCCGTGAGATAGCCGGCCGTTCCCCGCGGGCGACCTCTAAATCTCGATATGCTCGCTGAGCCCGTAACCAAAGCGCCAGGCTGGCGATCTGGGCGCATCGGACATCTAAATCAACGCCGTACAGATTGTGACGCAAAATGAGACTGGGTAGCTCCGCAAAAAGGGAAGCCCTTGTCGGGTAGTCCTCGCGTAGCGTCCTGGAAGTCGCCTCAGATGGTGGTGATGCGTCGTCTGCCCACGCATCTTGATAAAATGACAGGTACAAATCAAACGCATAAAGTAAAAAATGTCCCGATCCACATGCAGGATCCAGCACACGGATATCGCGCGGGTCCCTCAATTGACGCGAAATAGATGCTGACGTATCCGGCGCAATCATGAACGATGAAGGGGTACCGGAGGCGGAATGCGTACTGTGCATATCCGCCCAAATAACTCCCAGTGTGTTGTCCATTAGGAATTGAACAACGTGCTTTGGCGTGAAGTACTGACTTCTAAGTGAAATCTCCCGACCACTTTCAGGAACACGCTTCTGGCGTTTCGCCGCGTCCCTTTCCTCCGGCGAATTGAAAAACTGATAGACCCACCCAATGCTCTCGTCCTCACGCCAGACTTGCGCAAGGTCAGCAGTGTTCAGGGCTTCGAGCAAAGCATCGAACGTTTGCCTCTTGGGCCAAAGGACCGATGAGGCATCGCGGCGGTCGAATAACACCTTGATTTCCGTGGACAGCTCGTCCAGCAGGCTTTCGATATAGAGGCGATAGCCCGCTGCGTCGGGAAGCAACACCAGCCCGGGTGCCATCCCGCAGAACTCACGATATCCGGCGGATTGTTCACCCTTGGTGATGCACTCCTGCACCAAATCGCGGGCTTCGAGCATTTTGAGGGCCACAAAGCGATTCAGGGTGGTAAAGGCGGCATCCCGGACGTAGTCGGTAACTGCCTCGATGGCCTCCATCCCCGCAGCCCGTTTGTGCTCGATGGTTGCGAGGATTTTGTCCCGGTGGAATTTCTGGCGGGCTGAAAGATGCGCGCCTCCGGATGTGCCAACCACGCCGCTTCGCAGCACGTCGAACGTGCCCTCGAGCTGCGACGAAAAATCCTCCTCCAGCAGATTCCGCGCCTGCTGGGTCGCTCGCTCAATGGCGTTGCGGGTCGACTTATCCATTGTGCGAGCCGATCACTGGACAATCACCTTCTTGCCGGTGCCGATCAGGCGCGAACATTCCTCCCGAATACCGGCCAGCGCAGCATCGAGCTGCTCTTCGGTCTCAACCCCACCCGAAAAGTAGCCCCCAAGCTTCACGGTCGCGACACGGTCTCCGTCGACGATGCGGTGCAACTCCGCGATGGCGTCTTGAAGACGCGTCTCACAGGCGTCGAGCTCCGAGCGGAGCTGCGGAATTGGCACTTGCTCCTGGCTTCGCGTTTTTCCGCGTTCCAGAGGAGCAGCAAGCTTGTGCTGTTGGTCGTGATCGATCCCATCCCAGCCAGGCGTGTGCGCCAGCCGGTCGAGCGCCTCGGTGTAGGCGGCAATCCGAGCTTCCAACGCTTCTTCAAATCGGCGCGCGTATTCGGCGTCGATGGCGGAGGCATGTTGGTCGATTGCTGGAAGCTCCCGGTAAAAGGTCTCTCGTGCCAGGAGGTCTTCGAGTTCCGCGGCCTTGGCTCGGAGTTCCTCGCTCACATCAGATTCACCGCGCAGGAAGGGCCAGGCGGTCTTCAGCGCATCGCGGGCTCGATCAAGATCCCGCAAGCGAGGCTCCGAGAGCGCCTGGTCAAGCTCGGTTGCACGTTTGATTGCGTCCTTGATAGACCGATGCGACGCATTGAACGTCGCAATCGCATTGTCCTCTGACCCGCGCAGGACCGCCTTCATCTGCCCAATGGCGCCTTCAAGGACCACAGCGCCTGGAAGCCGTGACGCGATTAGCTGGCCGTGCGCCGATGCAACAGGATCCTCATGCCGCGCGATCTCCTTGCGAAGCTCGGCCACGATGGCGCCGGCGTTGAGCTCGCGGACTTCGCTTCCAAACGTGTCCCGGAAGGCCTCCGACGCCTTCACCAGCTCCTCGAACTCGATGCCCTTCTTCGGCCGGAACGAAGCCTGGCGGAAAAAGTTGTTGTTCGAAAAAGTGTCGCGGGCTTCGATCCCAGTCGCGGAGTCGATCGTCTGACCCTTGCTGGTCGCCTGGATTTTTCCGGCCCGCAGCAATGAGAGCACGAGCAATCGGACAACTTCGAAGTCCCATCCGAAAGGCTCTTTCGCCAACTCGTCCGCAAGGAAGCGGCCGCTCGCCGTGTCCCCGTAATTGGCGCGCTCCTCGATCCGCGACAGCACCTCAACCAAGGCGCCACTTTCAACGCGGAAAACGGTCTTCCCCTTTTCGTCGCGCAAGAGCCCGAGCGTGCCGAATACCGAAGGAAGGCCTTGCAAGGTTCTCCGCGGTAAACAGCGCATCGACGCCCTTCTTCACGTCGGCGGGCTTGGCGGCGGCTTCCTTGAAACGATCAAATACCTCCGGGAGCACGTCACTCAGGATGTCCGCCGCGCTCTTGCCCATGTCGACGGCCCGGTCGTCCGGGCTGCGGTCATTGCCGCGGAAGCTGACGCTGCCGGCCAGGCAGGTGGCCTTTATGAGCCGACGCAATTCGTCCTGGTGCCGCCTCTGCCGAATTTTCTCTTCGCCGATGAGCGCGGTTTCGTCGGCCGTTTTGGCTTCGCGTTCCTTCCTCGCCAGCATCTCCTTGGAACGGAAGAGTTCGACGGTCTCGCGGTCTATCGCGTCGTTGAGGGCGACGGCCCAAAACACGCTCTTGCGCTCCTGTTGGCTGCGGGCACGCAGTTCCGTCGCGAGTGCTTGGTAGGGCGCACCAACTTCCGCGAGCTGGACGTGGAACATCATGTCGCCATCGACGATCTCTCGACCATGGATGGAGAGGCCGGCTTTGAACGTCTTCGTGTCAAAGAGCGTGTGGCTTGGCTGCGGCTGCCAGAACGCGGCCAGCACCTCGGAGTAGATGCGATGCGCGTCGCCCGGCTTGGGGTTAATCCCGTTGCGAATGCGCTCCCAGTCGTCCTCCGCCGGAGTCGGAATCCGATATCCGTCGTCGCCGAGGCGAACCTTGTTGGCGGCCTCAAGCTGACGCAGCGCATCCTTCACCGCGGCAAGCTGGGAATCGCCGGCGACACCGGGATGGAGCGCCGCCGAGATGTTTTCCGCCGTGCGGTGAACGCTCTTCACGTATTGCAGCAGGCAAATCACCTTGGCGACCGGCTGCGCCAGCGGATGTTCAAGTTCCTTCGAGATGGCGGAGATCTTCGCCCGGACCTCAGAGCCGATGTTGCCCTCGACAAGGTCGTAGACCTGATCGAGCCTGGCCACCGAGCCGATTGGCTGGTCTGCAAGATTGACGGCCGGGTTGATAAGCAGCTGCTGGGCCAGCTTGATGATGGTGCGGTTCGCACCGCCCACATGCTTGCTCGCGCCGCCCTGTGTCCGAAGCCCCGAGACGACCTGGATGATCAGGTCAATCTGATATGGCAGCAGCGGGTAGAGATCGATGAAACTGTCCCGCGTCAGCTCGGGCAGCTTGATATCGGCGGTAAGGCGGGTGTGTTCCGTGAACCTACCGCGATGCTGGTCGAACAGCTCTCCCAGTGTTTTCTGCGCGGGGGCATTTTTCGACAGAACCCGTCGGCTGGTGACCTCGGAAATGTCTGATGGCTCCAGATGGACCTGCAGTGGGAAGCGGTCCATCAGGCGGGCAAGCTCGATCTTCTTGTCGTCAAGGCCACTGACGAGCTCGCCAAGCTTTTCTTGCGACGTGACGACGATCCAGTGTTTGCCGCGGCCTTTGACGCCGAGGCTCTGAACGACGGCCTGCAAATCGAGCATCTTTTGTACGTCACGAGCGACGAACTGGCCGACTTCGTCGACGACAAACATGAGCGCCTGGCCCGGTCGCCGGCGCTTCATCAATTCATTCGCGCGTTCCGCCAGCTTACCCGGTGAGATGTCAGCCTTGTTCTTGACCGCCTTCACCCATGAATCGGCCATCGGGTATGTCTCGGGATCGAGGCTATGCAGAACCCGGCTCGCCTCGCTGAGCGCGAAAGCGACTTTGCCTTTCTCGTACGACCATTCCTTTTTGAAGAGGCGCCCGTACTCGGCCTCAAACCCTTCAAGCTGCCCCTTCTCCTCAAGGGCGATTTCCAACTCGGAGAGGTCGAGATCTTTTGCGTAACCGAGACTTTGTAGGAAAAGCCCATACATGATCTCGGTGAGAGACTGATTACCGCTTCTAATGCCTCGGTCGGTCGAGACATCGAAGATCACGGCATGTGTTGGAATTTGCTCGTTTATGGCCTTCAGCAGCACCTGAAGCTTGTTGTCAGCGGCTCTTTGGGCGAACCGATCACCGGCGGGGATACCCGCTACGGAACGGTTTTCGATCGATAGACCCAGCATCTTTGCAAAGCTGGACTTACCCGAGCCAAAGAATCCGGACACCCATATCGCGATACCCTCGTGTGGCTTGTTTGGCGTCTCCCGGAATGCGTCGAAAATACTGGTGTAGTGAGACCGAATGGCATCGGTCACCACGTACTCGTTGATCTCGTCGCGCAGAATATCGTCGCTGGTCTGGTCGACCTTGATGACTTCTTCAATCCGACGATGGATGTCGTTCGCAAAGAGACTTTTGATCAGTTCGTTGGCCATCACTGAAATCCCGTCAAAAGATTTTTGGGCGATAGTTATGCTCGGCAGCGAGCACGCCCATGAACCGGAGCCCAGCAGCACCGTCGAGATCGCCTGGATAGAACAAGACCGTGGGCACGGTGACCCGTCCCTTCAGCTGCTCCAACAATGAGAATGTGCGGTAGACGGGGAACAAGGCGCCGGTCCGCATGATGAAGACGATATCGCGAAGCGGGTCGGGATCGTCTGGCATCCGCGCAGCCACGAGATCAACCAGGGGCGCGTACTCCGAAAGGACCGAATGCACAGTCTCGACTATCGTGTCCGTGCCCTGCTCACGCTCCGCTGCGAACCAATCTTCGAGTGGTCTTTGAGATTGCATTGCCTCGTCCAGGCACTGCGCCAACGATATGCGGCTTACGCGCTTGCCCTTCTGATTGAGCCGGGTTTCAAGCAGAGTGGTTTGTTTGCGTAGCTCGAATTCCTCTTCGGGTTCGTAGCGGAAAAGTGCGTAAGGCATGTCGTGGTAAGCGCTTATGCGCTCACGCGGGTCAGCCAGATCGAGTATGGGTTCGAGGCTTGTCTTGATGCGGTGTACGAGATCGCTCATGCCACCATCCTTTCCGCATACTCGCAGGCATTGGCGCAGGGCAGCGTGAGCTGGACGATGCTGCCAGCGATCTGATAGTCCACCTTCCGATACTGGTGAAGCCGAAGAAGCTCCCGCTCAATATCCGAAGGCTGCATCAGGAACATCCGCCAGTCTTCCGACCCAAGGACTTTTCGCGGGCTCTGCATCTTTTCTCGAAGAACATAGAGGAGATAAAGAAAGCTCCGCTCAGGCAAATGATAGCTCGCGAATTCTTTGACAACGCTTCCGCGGAGCAGGCCAAAATCGACCGCCATCTTGAGCAATGCGGCCGCGACCCGGTTCAGCGTCGTCTCGCTCCAAGCATGTTCAGTGGCACCACCTCGAAGGCCCACGCTTCGAAGATGCTGGTAGAGGTCGTCCGTCCGCACACGATAGGCCCCCGAAACGAACGCGGGGAAAAGCCAGTTGATCAGAAAGTCGCGAAGTAAGAATTCGTCGCGGGTCATATGCCAAAGCAGAATCGGCTTCCATTCTTCGATGGGACAGCCATTCTTCGCCAAGAGTACCAGCGCGCGATCACGAACACTTGGATCAAATCGGCGATTCAGCACTTTTGCGATGTCTCGAAGCCAAGCGGCCGAACTAGCACCGATGAAATTCTCGCGTTTCAAACGATCAAGATTCTCCTTCTTCGAAGCGCCGAAATCCCACGCCGCGAAAACCGCATAGGTTTCGTCGATCATGGCTCCCTTAATGAGAGTGAACGACGAAGCGACGTGGGACCGGTCCGGCGCCTTCATGCGTTGTCCACTCGCGCATATGGGACGGCCAGCGCACCGGGCTCACCACGCGCAAATCCGAGCGTTAGGGATACGATATCCTGGTTTGTAGCCGCGAACGAAGCAGGCAAGGGCACTGCGCGCCCTTCAGCCGAGCGACGCAAACGTGAGAACCGTTCAGAATCTTCGTCGGTGATCAGACCGAAAGATTGGAGTGCCGTCTTAAGCTCGGTCTCTTTCAGTGCCTCCAGTTCCAGGAAAAACGGCTTCCACTCGTCAGCCTGATCAAGCCACCGTTCCCAATGCGCCTCGAATTCCTCCTCCACCGTTTCAGGTAGTTGCCAAAGGGTGACGCTTTGTGGCGGATCGAAGACTTCACGACAGCGAAAACTTGCGACGGCGAATACGGACCGCGCCTGCGCAAAGTAATGGGTTCGTGGGAGTCCCCGCCGAACCGCAGCACTTCCAAGCCGACCGAGCTGGCCGCGGGTATTCCACCACTTGGCGAGATCCATCTCGCCAACCCGGGCAACAACCAATCGCAACTTTAACAGGCGATCAAAGTCGATTCTGCCATTCGTCATTCACCGTTCTCCCTGATGTGACGGACAACAGGGCGGCGGGAGAACCCAGCGCCTAGGGGAATGAGGGGGAGCCTGCAGCGAGGCTGGGCCATCTCAGCTCCTTCCCTCTTCTCGTGAAGTCGCCTTCTGCTGCTCGATCCACCGGTCGATATCGACGCGCTGAAAACGCCACTGTCCGCCCACCTTGAACGCGGGCAGATGGCTCTTCTGAGCCATGGTGTAAACCGTCTTCTCGGCGACCTTGAGCAATTGGGCCACCTCCGGCAGCGTTAGAATCTCGTCCGGCATCAACCGGCCCCTCTCGTCGCAAAAGATGGTAGACATTTGCCAGTCTTCGGCAAAGAACGCCAGCCAAATCCACGTCTGGCCAAGGACTTTCCACCAAACCCAACTCCGCAGCCGACCAGGCCGTCGCGGCGGTGTGGCGCCGCTCCGCCGGCGAGAGGGACGATCTTTCGGACGAAGTCGCATTGCTGCGGGTCTGACAGCTTGGCAGCTTCACCTGGGTCCAGGACCTTGCTGCCGCGGAGCATCGAGACGCTTGCAGACGCGCCGCCGCTTCGCCTTCTTGCAGAGCTCGCGGCATCCGACACCATCCCCCTTAGAAGGCCGTTACGAAGTGGTCGCGGGATGGTCGCGCTCGGTATGATCCGGCAGTGACGCGGGTGCGGTACATGGAATTGGTCGCGACTTTAACGACCGTCCGATCTCTATCCCAGCGCCCTCCGTTTCCCTACGGACGAACTAATGGGCTTCCATCTTTCGTGGACTATCGCTTTCAATTGCCAGGTCGTAAGCGAGGAGATCGGAAATGGCGCCGAAAGCAGAGAAATCTATCAAGCAGACCATCCGACGGAATCAGCTGCGGCAGCTGGTGCCGCTTGCCGACAGCACGATTTACGAGATGGAGCAGCGCGGAGAGTTTCCGCGACGCTTCGCTCTCTCGCCGCGTTGCGTTGTCTGGGATCTGGCGGAGGTCGAGGCGTGGCTCGCGGCGCGCCGATCAGTTCCGATCGCGCGCGCCAAACACCCTGACGTTCAGCAGCGCCGCGCCCGCCCCGTCAAAGCGCCGGGTCGGGCTCAAAAACCGGCATCGAGGGCGGGATAAGCGTCGGCACGTACTTTCGCCCGTTTATCCAAGCATCAACGATGTCCGACCATTCCTGCATCATGTGCCGACGCTGTACTTCGTATTCGGCCTTGTTGTAGACGCCGCGAGAGGATCGGCCGTCCTCATGCGCAAGGCACTTCTCAATCCAGTCGCTGTTAAACCCCAGCTCATTCAAGAGCGTCGACCCGGTCCGTCGCAGATCGTGGACCGTGAACGGCTCAAGGGGCAGGCCCTCTTGCTTCGCCTGCTCAACAACGGAATAGGTCACACGATTGAAGGTCGCCCGGGACATCGGCGCGTCCGCATCATATCGCGAGGGAAGCAGATACCGTGAGTTTCCCGCACAGGTCTTCAGGGCAATGAGAATGTCGAGCATCTGACGCGACAGGTAAACATTGTGCGCTTTCGAGCGCTTCATTCGTTCCTTCGGAATCGTCCAGACGGCATTCTCAAAATCAACCTCGTCCCAGATCGCATCCTGTAGTTCGCTCTTGCGGACCATCGACAAAAGGAAGAACCGCATCCCCAGCCGAATGGTGGGCAGGGTCGGGACTTTCTCTAGGACTTTGAACAGAACCCGAATCTCGGAGGGAGACAGCGACCGATCCTTCGGCACGAAGGTCGCAATCGACGCGGGGCCAACCTCCTCCGCGGGGTTGGCAACCTTCTCGCCGTGAAGGATCGCAAACCCGTAGATCTGCTTCAGGATATCCCGCACGTGGATGGCCGTTGCTGGCGCGCCGCGATCGACGATGCTGGCGCAGTGCGCTCGCAGGTCATCCGGGGAAATTTCCGTCAGCAGCCGGTTGCGCCAAACCGGGAGCAGCTCGCGCTCGAAGATTGAGCGTCGCATCGCGCGCGTGCTATCCGCCATCGGCGCCGCGGTCAGCCACTTCTCCCCAAACTCCCCAAAACTCTTGGACTCCTTTAGGCGCCGCTTCTCGCGCTGCTTTTCGATCGCCGGCGAGATCCCATCGGCAATGGCGCGCCTCGCGTCGATGCACTTCTCTCGTGCCCGGGCGAGTGACAATCCGTCGGGTCCATATTTGCCGAGATAGATCGTCTCCCGGCGCCCGTTCAGACGGTAGTCCATCCGAAATGAGAGCGCGCCCTTGGTGGTGACATGGACATACATCCCGTCGCGATCCGCCACCTTGTAGTCTTTTTCCTTCGATTTCAGAGCCTTAATCGCGACGTCCGTCAGCATGTCACACCTCGCCAGAAAACTACCGTCAGGCCATTCCAGCGCGCCAACGATCAGAAAACGTGTGTATTTTCAGATCACTAGACGGAAAAACTACCGTCAGAGGCCCGCGTGACCATGACGGTAGTCGCGATTGTGATGAGAGGCAATAGGGTCGACCACCGTCAGCCGTCCCGTCAGATCGGATTTCTGCACCCCGATAGACATCGATAGCTGCTGACTGATTAATTTATTTGTTTCAGTGTCTTACGGGGTTTTCAGGGATAGCCTGGGATACCCCGGGATGGGCCAAAATCATTCCCACTCAATCGTGCCCGGCGGCTTTGAGGTCACGTCGTAAACCACGCGGTTGACGCCCTTGACCTCGTTGATGATGCGGGTTGCGACCGTGCCGAGAAACGTCATGTCGAACGGATAAAAGTCCGCGGTCATGCCGTCGGTCGACGTGACCGCGCGCAGGCCGACGACGTAGTCGTAGGTACGAAAATCGCCCATGACGCCGACCGTGCGCACCGGCAGCAGCACCGCGAACGCCTGCCAGATATCGTCGTAGAGGCCTGAGCGGCGGATTTCCTCGATAAAGGCGTCGTCGGCGAGGCGGAGGATGTCGAGTTTTTCGCGCGTGATCTCGCCGGGGCAGCGGATGGCAAGGCCGGGGCCGGGGAACGGATGGCGGCCGACGAAGGCGTCGGGCAGGCCGAGCTCGCGGCCGAGCGCGCGCACCTCGTCCTTGAACAATTCGCGGAGCGGCTCGACCAGTTTCAGGTTCATGCGCTCGGGCAGGCCGCCGACATTGTGGTGCGACTTGATGGTGACCGACGGTCCGCCGGTGAACGACACGCTCTCGATCACGTCGGGATACAGCGTGCCCTGCGCCAGAAATCGCGCGCCGCCGATTTTTTTCGCCTCCGCCTCAAACACGTCGATGAACAGCTTGCCGATGGTCTTGCGCTTCTGCTCCGGGTCGGTAACGCCCGCGAGCTCTTTCAGGAAAAGCTCCTGCGCCGCGACATGCACGAGCGGAATGTTGTAATGGCCGCGGAACAAAGCGACCACGCGCGCGCCTTCGCCGAGCCGCAAGAGCCCGTGATCGACGAATACGCAGGTGAGCTGATCGCCGATCGCCTCGTGAATGAGTACGGCGGCGACCGCGGAATCCACCCCGCCGGAAAGCCCGCAAATGACCTTGGCGTTGCCGACCTGGCGGCGGATTTTTTCGACCGCCTCGTCCTTGAACGCGCGCATGGTCCAATCGCCGGCGCAGCCGGCGATGTTGCGGACGAAATTGCGAAGGAGCGCCGCGCCGTGCGGGGTGTGCACGACTTCGAGATGGAACTGGGTGGCGTAGAATTTGCGCTTGTCGTCGGCGATCATGGCGATCGGCGCATTGCTCGATGTGCCGGTCGCAGCAAACCCCTTGGGCGGGACGGTGACGCGGTCGCCGTGGCTCATCCAAACGGGATAGCGCTGGCCGACTTCCCAGACGCCTTCCGTGAGTGCCGAGTTCTTCGTCACTTCGACCTCGGCGCGGCCGAATTCGCGGTGATGGCCGGCCTCGACCTTGCCGCCAAGCTGGGCCGCCATGGCCTGCTCGCCATAGCAGATGCCGAGCACCGGGATGCCTGCTTGATAAAGCGAGAGCGGCGCCAAAGGCGCGTCCTTGTCGAGCACGGAAGCCGGCCCGCCGGAGAGAATAACCCCCTTCGGCTTCATCTCTGCAAGGGCCGCTTCGGCCTTCTGGAACGACACGATCTCGCAATAGACCTTCTCCTCGCGCACCCGCCGTGCGATGAGCTGGGTCACCTGCGAACCGAAATCGACGATGAGAATTTTGTCGTGCGGCGCCATGGCGGGTTCTATGGCAAGCGGCTCGACCTGTCGAGCTTGAGCGACCCAATCATGCCGGGCGCCGCAGCAGGCTGATGAAGAATCCGTCGGTATCGGTCCGCCGCGGCGTCATCAACAGACCTTGAGCGGAGATAAGCGCCGCTCGGGTGAAAAGATAGGCGCGCTCCCCCAAGGCGTTGGCCTCGTCGCCCGGCTTTTCCACTGAAAATTCAGGATGCCGCTCGACGAAGCCGCTCACCTGGTCGCCGTTTTCCTCCGCAAGCACCGAGCAGGTGATATAGGCGATACGGCCGCCCGGTTTTGCCAGCACCGCGGCGCGATCGAGCAGGGCTGCCTGTTGTCTGAGGCGCTGCGCCAGCGCACCCGGGCGCACCCGCCATTTGGCGTCCGGATTCCGCCGCCAGGCGCCGGTGCCGGTGCACGGTGCGTCGATAAGGACGAGATCGGCCCTAGCCGAGAGGTCGGTCAGCACGTCCGCCTCGCCGCGCGGCGTGCGCACCTGGATATTGCGCGCGCCCGCGCGCGCGATGCGCTCGTGGATCGGCGCGAGCTGACGCTTGTCGATGTCGGTGGCATAGATCTCGGCCGTGATTCTCCATGGCGGCGGCGAGCGCGAGCGTCTTGCCGCCAGCGCCGGCGCAGAGATCGATCACCTGCTCGCCCGGTCTGGCGCCGGCGAACAGGGCGGCGAGCTGTGAGCCCTCGTCCTGAATCTCGATTGCGCCCTTGCGGAACAGCGGCTCGGCATGGATCGCCGGACTCTTGGCGTCGGCTGAGAGACGGATGCGCAGGCCGATGGGCGACCATGGCGTCGGCTCGGCGTTTAAGTGCGCCAGCTTCGGCAAAACCTCATCGCGTTCGGCGTTAAGCGTGTTGACGCGCAGATCGAGCGGCGCGCGGGTGGCGAGCGCAGTACCCTCGGCGACGCGCTCGTCGCCGAATACCCGCGCCAAATGAGGATCGAGCCAATCCGGGTAATCGCCGCCAATGGCGGCCGGCGCGCCGGCGAGCGAATTGGACGACAGCGCCGCTTTCTCCGCATCGCTCAGCGGCTCGGGCGCAAAGCGCGCGCCGCTGCACAAAGCCTCAATCCCCGCGACATCGAGGCGGCGCTCGCGATGCAGCATTCCGATCAGCACCACGCGCGGGCTGTTACCGCCCATGAGCCAGGCCGAAGACGCTTTGCGGCGCAGCGCGTCGTAAACCAGCCCGGCAATGCCGGAGCGGTCGGATGAGCCGGCGAAACGGTGCGACAGGCCCCAATCCTTGAGCACATCCGCCGCCGGCCGCCGCCTTGACTCGATCTCGGCGAAGACCTCGATGGCGGCTGACAACCGTGCGGCAGGAGTCATGTCAAACGATCGCGCGAAGCCGCCGGCACGGCGCTATTTCGCCGCGCGCCTGACCGCTGCGGCGCGCTCGGCGCCCGCCGTTTCGTGACACCGCACATGCCTCCGCAGCTCCAGGATCGCCTGTTCGAGATCGTGGACATGAAGGCCTTTCGGCGCATTGCCGGCGCGCACGCTCTTGAGCATGCGGCGCAACAGATCGTCGTCATGCTCGTCGCGGTAGGGTTTCAGATCGAGATCCTTCGGCACCTTTTTCAAGCGCTCGTCGCCGACGCGCTTGACATATTTCTGCATGAAGCGGTCGTAGGCGTGCCACTCGATTCCGGCCGCCCGCACCGCGGCCTCCTCAGCGCGCGTGGCGATCTGGTGCGCGTGCAGGTAGTGAAGCCCGAGCTGATCGATCAGCGTCTTCTCGACCTCTTCGTGCAGGATGAGGAAGCGATCGGTGTCGACGACGCGACGGCGGAACGTGAACGATTTCGGCATGTGGCGATCGATATAGATGGTCTTGCCGTCGAGGCTGTAGCCGGCGAGATAGGGAATGTCGTGCTGGCGATCGAGCTTCTTGACCCGGCGCACCACCGCATCAAGCGCGCGGTCCATCATCAGCGTCGAGACGTACCATTCCGGCAGCTTAAGCTTCGCGTGCGGGGCGGTCGGATGACAGAATTCGAGCGGCACGGCTTATACCCAAGGGCTCGTTAGCACTGCGACGATATAAATCACCCAATTGACGATCAGGGCGGCAGCGGCGACGCCGAACAGCGCGCCGCGAAGCCGGACGACATTGCTGGTCACGTGAACATAGGCGTGACACAGGCGAAAGATCACGAACAGCCACGCGAGGATAACAAATGCCATGCCGGCCTTGTGCGTGAGGTAGGCGAGGATGGTAAGCACATAAAACAGCACCGGCAGTTCGAACTGATTGGAAAACGAATAGGCCACCTGCAAGGTTTGTTTCTGCCAATTCGGCTCACGCAGCGCGATATCTTGCGGTCGGACCGAGCCGGAGCGGAAATCGCCCGTGCGCAATCCGGCGAGCCATACTCCTAGGACGAACGTAAGAACCACCTCGACGAATAACGGCAACAGTACCGCTTGGAGAGACATGCGCATTCCCCCGGGGCTCCAACGACTCTCTTATCACATGCCAACGCCGAAATCCTTTGCCGCGGAGTCAGAGCTTGACGCTGATTGCGGTCTCACCGTCTTCGTCGAGGAGCGCGCTGCGCCAGGATTTGCCGTCGAACAGCACCTTGCGCACGGCCTCGGCGGTGCCGCCGTGATTGAGATTGGCGGTAACGAGCGTGCCGCCGGTGCGAAGCAGGCCGCGAATCGCCCTGTGCAGCGCCGGAGACGGCGTCAAACCGTCGAAGAAGGCGACATCGTAACCGGGATCGAGCGTCGGCAGCACCACGGCGAAATCGCCCTCATGCACGGCGATGCGATGGTCCATGCCGGCCGCGGCGATGTTGTCGCGGGCAAGCCGGACGTGCTCCGGATCGCGCTCGACCGTGTCGACGGTGGCGTCAGGCGCCCCGGACGCAAATGACAGCGCGGTGTAGCCGAGCGCGGTGCCCAATTCCAGAATACGCCGCGCGCCGGAAGCCGCGGCCAGAGCCGCCAGCAGCGGCCCGTTGTCGTACGGATAGGCGCTGCAGCCGTGGCGCGCCCGGTGCGCGTTGGTCGCCGCGCGAATCTTTGCGAACGGGTCCGACGCCGAGCCGCGCATCGCGATGCCCTATCCCCGGCTCGGGTAGTTCGGGCTCTCGCGCGTGATGGTCACGTCGTGGACGTGGCTCTCGCGCAAGCCCGCCCCGGAAATGCGGACGAACTCGGCCTTGTCGTGGAACTCGGCAAGATCCTTGGCGCCGACATAGCCCATGGCGGCGCGCAGACCGCCGGTGAGCTGGTGCAGCACGTTGGCGACCGGGCCCTTGTATGGCACCTGGCCTTCGATGCCTTCAGGCACAAGCTTCAGCGTATCCTTGATCTCCTGCTGGAAATAACGGTCGGCCGAGCCGCGCGCCATGGCGCCGACCGAGCCCATGCCGCGATAGCTCTTGTAGGAGCGTCCCTGATAGAGAAACACTTCGCCGGGCGTCTCGTCGGTGCCGGCAAGGAGCGAGCCGATCATGACGCAGTCGGCGCCGGCGGCGATCGCCTTGGCGAGATCGCCGGAATATTTGACGCCGCCGTCAGCGATAACCGGAATGTTGCTCTTCTTGGCAACTTCTACGGTGTCCATGATCGCAGTGACCTGCGGCACGCCGACGCCGGCAACGATGCGTGTGGTGCAGATCGAGCCCGGCCCGATGCCGACCTTGATGGCATCGGCGCCAGCGCCGATCAGCGCCCTGGCGCCGTCAGCGGTGGCGATGTTGCCGGCGACGACCTGCACGGCGTTCGATTGCCGCTTGATGCGGGTCACCGCTTCAAGCACGCGCTTGGAATGGCCGTGCGCGGTGTCGACCACAACAAGATCGACGCCGGCCTCGATCAAGGCCTCGCTGCGCGCGAAGCCTGCCTCGCCGACGCTGGTGGCGCCGGCGACGCGCAAGCGGCCCTGCTCATCCTTGCAGGCATCGGGGTGCGCCACCGCCTTCTCGATGTCCTTCACCGTGATAAGGCCGACGCAGCGGTAATCGGCGTCGACCACCAAAAGCTTCTCGATGCGATACTGGTGCAGGAGCCGCTTGGCGTCGTCCTGGCCGACGTTTTCGCGCACCGTGACCAAATGGTCCTTGGTCATCAGCTCAGAGACCTTTTGCCGCTTGTCGGTGGCAAAGCGCACGTCGCGGTTGGTGAGAATGCCGACCAGCTTGCCGGCGCGGCCGCCGCCACCGCCCTCGACCACCGGAATGCCGGAAATGCGATGCTCCAGCATCAGTGCCAGCGCATCGGCAAGCGTCGCATCGGGCTGGATGGTGACGGGATTGACCACCATGCCGGATTCGAACTTCTTGACCTGGCGCACCTGGGCGGCCTGCACCGCCGGCTCGAGATTGCGGTGAATGACGCCGATACCGCCCGCCTGCGCCATGGCGATCGCCATACTGGCTTCAGTCACCGTATCCATGGCCGAGGCGATGACCGGGATGTTCAGCGTTACGCTCGGCGTTACGCGGGTGCTTATATCGACGTCCGACGGCAGAATGTCGGACAGACCGGGCTTCAACAGCACGTCATCGAAGGTGTATGCTTCCTGCGAAATGTCTCTTGAGATAATCGCCATTGCCAACTCCGGATCGAAGGGCCGGCGCATCGGGAAGCGCCTTGGCGGCGACGAACATCAGTCCGTCGCGCGAATTATCGGCCCGCTTTTGGATTGGCGGCGGTCGATAGCACGCCTTGGCGCCAATGAATAGGGCTTAAACAGCGCAAAGTGGAGGAATCCCCGTGAAAACTGCCATGGATCGTCGCCAATTCGGCCTCGGAGCGTTGGCTGCGGGCACGGCGCTCGCCGCCGCCGGCCGATCAGTCTCGGCGCAGGCCGCACCGGTCAAGATCCGCGTCGGCTGGGTGGTGGTGCCGGCGTCGACGGCGCCGCTGGTGCTGGCGAAGAAGGACATCCTCACGAACTTCGGCAAGTCCTACATCGCAGAGACGATCCATTTCGAGGGCACGCCGCCGGTGATCACGGCGCTCGCCGCCGGCGAAGTCGATATCGGGCCGCTCGCCTTCTCGTCGCTGGCACTTGCCATCCAGAACGCGCGCATGGATGACTTGCGCGTCATCTGCGACGAAATCCAGGATGGCGTGCCCGGCCATGGCACCAACGAATTCATGGTGCTCAAGGACGGCCCGGTCAAAAAAGTGACCGATCTGAAGGGCAAGGTGCTCGCTACCAACGCGATGGGTAGCGCCGTCGACATCGCCATGCGCGCCGAGCTGCGCAGGAGCGGCCTCGAAGCCAACAAGGATTACACCATCATCGAGGCGCCCTTCCCTGCGATGCGCGCAATTCTGGCGGAAAAGAAGGCCGATCTGATCAGTGCTGTGCCGCCGTTCTCGCTCGACCCGAATTTGCGATCGATGGCGCACACCCTGTTCACGCAGAAGGATGCGTTTGGCATTACCCAGCTCACGATGTGGACTGCGCGCACCGGCTTCATTGCGAAGAACCGCGCGGCACTGGTCGACTTCCTGGAGGACGTGGTGCGGGCGCTGCGCTGGTATAGCGATCCGAAAAACCACGAGGCAGCTGTCGCCATCGTGGCGCGGCTGAACAAGGCGCCGCCGGAGCGCATGGAATGGGCTTTCACCAGCCGCGATCAGTATCACGACCCGAACGGTATGCCCAATCTTTCGGCGCTGCAGGACAACCTGCAGGAGCAGAAAAAGGTCGGCCTGCTGAAAGAAGATATCGACGTGAAAAAATATACCGATGTAAGCATGGTCGAGGAGGCGGCAAAACGGCTGAGCTAGCGGCAGCGCGCGTCGAGTCCGGCGTTTCGGCTCACAGCGGCGCCGCAAACGATCACGATCCCGCACGTCACGGCAAAAGTGCAAAGTAACTCCACCGATGCGCGCGCCCCCCTTCGCCCTGCGCTGCCGCCCAATGCCGTGTTGGCTGCCGATTGCGGCGATGATGTTGCTGTTCGCCCACGCCGCGCGCGCGCAGGGCACAAATGACGAGCGCAGCCTGCACCGGCATGTCGCGCGCCACATTCGACGAGCAGGCGGCCTCCTGCACGGCCCTGATCAATTCGGGCCGCTACCAGGCGGCCGACCTTGCCATCCTGCACGATGATCGCGGCATGGCGCTGCGCGCCAAGGGCGACCTTGCCGATGCGCTCAACGACTTTTCCGACGCCATCCGCCTTGATCGGAAATCGGTCCGCGCTTACGCCAATCGCGGCAGCGACCGCCTCGCGCAGCGCGATTTCGACGGCGCCATCGCCGATTACAGCCACGTCATCCAGCTCAGTCCGACCGCCGCCTACGCCTTCTTGCGGCGCGGCAACGCCTACGAGCAGAAGCGCGATTCCGGCCGCGCGCTCACTGATTACAATGACGCGATTCGACTTTCACCCAATTACGCCGCCGCCTATTTCAGCCGCGCGCTCGCATTGCGCAAGGGCGGCAAGCTCGATCTTGCGATCGCCGATTACGGCGAGTTGATCCGGCTCGATGCCAAGAACGCGTCTGCCTATAATGATCGCGGCCTCGCCTGGCTCGACAAGGGCGACCTCGACCGCGCCACCGCCGATTTCAGCGAGGCAATTCGCCTCGCGCCCAATCTCGCGGCGGCCTACGTCAATCGCGGCGAGGCACTGCACAGAAAAGGCGACCTTGACCGCGCCGTGGGCGATCTCGACCGAGCCATTGCGCTGTCGCCGAAATTGGCGATCGCCTACAACGATCGTGGCCTCGTCCTCTATCAGAAACGCGATTACGCGCACGCCGCAGCCGATTTTGCCGCCGCCATCGCTCTCGACCCGAACAATCCACAGGCCTACCGCAATCGCGGCAATGCCAATGCCGCGAACGGCGATGCCACGGCCGCCCTTGCCGATTACAACGAAGCCGTTGGCCTGGGCGCCAAAGGCGCCGGCATCGACTATGATCGCGGCGTCGCCCTTCGCCGCAGCGGCAATCTCGATCGCGCCATTGCCGAACTGAACGCGGCCATCCGCCTCGATCCGCACCTCGCCGCTGCCTATGACGAACGCGGCATGGCGTTCTACCAGCAGCGCGAATTCGATCGCGCCATTGCCGACTTCGACCAGGCCATCAAGCTCGACGCCGGCTTCGCCGACGCCTACATCAACCGCGGCAATGCCGACGACGACAAAGGCGAGTACGACCGCGCCATGGCCGACTACAATGCGGCGCTCTCGATCGACCCCCACAATGCTGCAGCCTATTACAATCGCGGCATGTGCTGGCGGCGCCAGGGCGATCTCGATCACGCCATCGCCGATTACAATGATGCGATCAGATTCAAGCCTACGGCGGAGGCCTACAACAATCGCGGCAGCGCCTTGGCGGCCAAAGGTGAAGACATGCAGGCAGTCGCCGACCTGACGAAGGCGATTACGCTCGATCCGCACGACGCCGCCGCTTACATCAATCGCGGCAATGTCAAACGCGCGCAACTCGATCTGCCCGCCGCCATCGCGGACTATAAGCGGGCCGTCGCGCTATCGCCGCAATCGGCGCTCGCCTATTACAACCGCGCCTGGGCGTATTATCTGTTCGGCGACAATGCCAAGGCGCTCGCCAACGTCAATCAGGCCATCAAGCTCGACGCGCGATCCGCGAGCGCCTTTTCCACGCGCGGACTGTTGCGCGAGCACCAGGGCGACGCGAGCGCCGCCGTCGCCGATTTCCGCCAGGCGCTCAAGATCGATCCGACATTTGCGCAAGCAACCGAGGCATTGCAGCGGCTTCATGCCGGTGCCGCGGACAGCCGATAAGAGCCGATAAGACAGCCGCAGATGCCATCGAACCAAGCCGGCAGCGCCGCACCGCTCATCGTCGCCGTCTCACTGTTCATGGAGCAGATGGACTCCACCGTGATCGCCACCTCGCTGCCGGCGATCGCGCGCGATATCGGCACCAATCCGCTGGCGCTGAAGCTTGCGGTGACTTCCTATCTGCTGTCGCTCGCCATCTTCATCCCGGCGAGCGGCTGGACCGCCGACCGCTTCGGCTCGCGCAACGTATTTCGACTGGCGATCGGCGTCTTCATGCTCGGCTCGATCGGCTGCGCGCTGTCGCACACGCTGCGGGATTTCGTCGCCGCGCGCATCGTGCAGGGCATGGGCGGCGCGATGATGACGCCGGTCGGACGGCTCATCGTGGTGCGCTCCATCGACAAGCGGCTTCTGCTCAATGCCATGTCGCTTTTGACCATTCCAGCGCTGCTCGGCCCGATCTGCGGGCCGCCGCTCGGCGGCTTCATCACCACCTACGCGTCGTGGCACTGGATTTTCATCATCAACGTGCCGATCGGGCTTGTCGGCATCGCATTAGCGACCCGTTACATTCCGGACGTGCGGACCGAATTCCCCTACCCGTTCGACCTCGCAGGCTTCATCCTGTCCGCGCTCGCCATCGGCGGTCTCTCCTTCGGCCTTTCGGTCATCGGGCTTGCCTTCCTGCCCGACGGCGCGACCGCGGGGCTGATCGGCGTCGGCGCGGTATCGGGCGCGGCCTACGTCGTCTATTCGCTGTACGCCCCGGCGCCGATCCTCGACCTCAAATTACTGCGGCTGCCGACCTTCCGCGCCAGCATTTTGGGCGGCTTCATGTTCCGCCTCGGCGTCGGCGCCATGCCGTTCCTGCTGCCGCTTTTGCTGCAGCTCGGCTTCGGACTGTCGCCGTTCCAGTCCGGACTCATCACCTTTACCGGCGCGCTCGGCTCGATGTTCATGAAGGCCGCTGCGACCACGGTGCTCAAGCATTTCGGCTATCGCAACGTGCTGCTCTACAACAGCGTGATCAGCGCCGTCTTTCTCGCCGCCTGCGCCACCTTCGTGCAAGGTATGCCGTTTTGGGCGATGATCGCGATTCTGTTGTCCGGCGGCTTCTTCCGATCGCTGCAATTCACCAGCATCAATACTATCGCCTTTGCGGAGATCGATCCTCCGGCAATGAGTCGGGCAACATCGATGGTCGCAGCCTTCCAGCAATTGTCGCTCTCGACCGGCGTCGCGACGGGTGCGCTCGTGGTTGAAACCACGCTGCGGCTCAAGCACGCCGCCGTGATGGGCATCCCCGATTTCCCGCCGGCCTTCATCTCCATCGCCTTGCTCTCGGCCACCGCCGCGCTGGTTTTCATGTTCCTGCCGCGCGATGCGGGGGCGGAGTCTGTCGGGGCGACGGGTGGCGCAAGCCGCTTCGGACAAAAGTTCATAATCTCTCCGCGCTTTCAGGACGCGCTGCCGGCCTCGCCCCGAAACCCCCTTGCCAACAGATAAAGCTCCGACGAATCGGCCCGGCTTGCCGGCGGCTTGACGTGCCTGACGGATTTGAAGTCGCGCTTGAGCTGGACCAGCAAGGCGGTTTCCGTGCCGCCTTGCAGCACCTTGCAGAGGAACGCGCCGCCCGGCGCGAGCACTTCGCCGGCGAACGAGGCGGCGGCTTCGGCGAGCGCCATGATGCGCAAGTGATCGGTCTGGCGGTGGCCGGTTGCGTTCGCCGCCATGTCGGAGAGTACGACGTTGGCCTTGCCTCTGGCTTTGCCGCCGAGCAGCGCTTTCAGCTTCTCCGGCGCTGAACCATCGAGGAAGTCGAGTTTCAGAAATTCGACGTCGGCGATCGGTTTCATGTCGAGAACATCGAGCGCGATCACGCGCCCGTTCGCGCCGACGCGGCGTGCGGCGATCTCGCTCCAGCCACCGGGAGCAGCGCCAAGGTCGACGATGCGTCCGCCGGGTTTGAGCAGATGGAATTTGTCGTCGATCTCGGCGAGCTTGTAGGCGGCGCGGGAGCGCAAGCCCTCGCGCTTGGCGCGGGCGACGTAAGGGTCGCTGATCTGGCGCGCCAGCCAGGCGCGCGACGATGGCGTGCGCCGTTTATCCGGCTTGAGCCTAGCCATGTCACGTCCCGGTTCGTCGGCCCAAGCTTCGGCAGCTCACGCTTCCCCCCACACGCCGTCCTCGCGCATCATCTCGACCAGCATGCCCTCGCGCAGGCCGCGGTCGGCAACGCGCAGGCGCGGGCAAGGAAAGGAGCGGCGGATGGCGTCGAGGATGGCGCAGCCAGCAAGCACCAGGTCGGCGCGCTCGGCGCCGATACAAGGGTTCGCCGCGCGCTCGTCGAAGCTCATCGCCATGAGTTCGGCGACCACGTCCGAGATCTGTTCGTCGGACAGCCAGCAGCCGTCGATGCGGCGGCGGTCGTAGCGCTTGAGTCGCAAATAGACGCCGGCGATGGTGGTCACCGTGCCCGAGGTGCCGAGCATGTGGAAGCCGTCGAGGTCGCAGCCGTGCGCGGCGGCGAATTTTTCGACCAGCGCCGCGACCTCGTCGATCATGGCGTCGTAAGTCTGGCGCGACACCGCCTTGCCGCCGTAGCGCTCGGCGAGCGTGACGACGCCGACCGGCAGCGAGGCCCAGCCGATAATGTCGGGCTTCGGAGGCCCGCGCCGCCCGGCACCCGGACGCCCAAGCCGCACCAGCTCCGAGGAGCCGCCGCCGATGTCAAACAAAATGACGCCGGAGGCGGCCGGATCGAATAGCTCGGTGCAGCCGGTGGCCGCGAGCCGCGCCTCAGTCGCCGAATTGACGATCTCGATGTCGAGGCCAGCCTGCGCGGCAATGCGCGCGCAAAAGTCTCGCGCATTCTCGGCGGCGCGGCACACCTCCGTGGCGATGAGCCGGGCGCGGGCAACATTGCGCCCGCGCATCTTGTCGCGGCAGACCCCAAGCGCCTCGACGGCGCGCGCAATCGCGGCTTCGCTGATGCGGCGCGAGGCGGCAAGGCCTTCGCCGAGCCGAATGATGCGCGAGAATGCATCGACGACGCGGAAGCCGTCAGCCTGTCGGCCGCGCGATCAGCAGACGGCAATTGTTGGTGCCGAGATCGAGAGCCGCATAGGTCGGCGGCGGTGCAGCAGAACGGCAGAGACCCTCATCGTCGCGGCGGGGACCAGCGCGACGCAGTCCATATGGCGATCGACGACCCCAGCGGGCCCCCCGGCGCCGGGCCCCATCGCCGCCGAGGCCGCCTTTCGGCGGATCCCCGTCCATGCAAAACCTTCCTGGCGCTCCGTGCCTTGACGGCGCAACGGCGCGACCCGTGTTCAAGCCCAAATCGGGCAAAACTGTACCAGCCGCAGCCCGTGGGGCAATACTGTGCTTGGCTTGCCTACGAGCCATGCCGGCCGCCCGGCTTGTCGGCAGGGAACGAGTCCATTATGTCACGGCATCAATGCGTTACGGGATGGAAGGCCATGAATTTTGAACGCTCACCGGGCAAAGCGGCTGACCAATTGACGGCGGACCAGCTGGCGGTCGAGAAATTTGCCGTCGGGCAGTCGGTGCCGCGCAAGGAAGACCCGATGCTGCTGCGCGGCAAGGGCCGCTACACCGGCGATGTGAGTTTTCCCGACCAGGCCTACGCGGTGATGGTGCGCAGCCGGCACGCTCACGGCCGGCTTCGCGCCATCGACGCGGAAGCGGCGCGCAACATGCCGGGAGTGCTTGGCGTCTATACCGGCGCCGATCTCAAGGACTATGGACCGCTCAAATGCGCCGTGGCGTTCAACAATCGCGACGGCAGCCCGATGAAGAAACCGCGCCGCGACATCCTGGCAAGCGGCAAGGTGCGCTACGTCGGCGATCCGGTCGCCTTCGTCGTTGCCGAGACATTGCCGGCGGCAAAAGACGCGGCCGAAGCGGTAAATCTCGATATCGAACCGCTGCCTGCGGTGACCTCGGCAGAGGAGGCGGTGCGCGACGGCGCGCCGCTCATCTACGACGACGTGCCCGGCAACCTTGCGCTCGATTATCACTATGGCGACGCCGAGGCAGTCAACGCTGCCTTCGCCGTGGCGGCTCACGTCACGCGTTTGAAGCTTGTGAATAGCCGCGTCGTGGTCAATGCCATGGAGCCGCGGGCAGCGGTCGCTTCATATCAGGAAGGCCGCTTCACGCTCTACGTCTGTTCTCAGGGCGTGTTCGGCATGCGCGGCAACATCGCCGACACTCTGGGCGTCGATGTCAAGGATGTGCACGTCATCACCGGCCAGGTCGGCGGTTCGTTCGGCATGAAGGCCGCGGTGTTTTCCGAATACGTTTGTTCGCTGCATGCGGCGCGCGCGCTCGGCCGGCCGGTGAAGTGGACCGACGAACGCTCGGGCAGTTTCGTCTCCGACGGCCACGGCCGCACCAACGACGTGATCGGCGAGCTGGCGCTCGCCGCTGACGGCACTTTCCTCGCATTGCGGCTGACCAACTACGCCAACATGGGAGCGTTCCTGGCGCCGTTTGGCCCGTTGCTGGGCACGATGAATGCGGTGAAGAACATTCAGGGCATGTACCGCACGCCGCTTCTTGAAGTGTCGACCAAGTGCGTGTTCACCAACACGCCGCAGATCACGGCCTATCGCGGCGCCGGCCGGCCCGAAGGCAATTACTACACCGAGCGGCTGATCGACGCCGCCGCCGCCGAAATGGCAATCGACCGCATTGCGCTGCGACGGCACAATCAAATCGCTCCGCGGGAGTTCCCGCACAAGACTGCTTCGGCTGCGACTTACGATTGCGGCGACTTTGCCGCCCTGACTAAGCAGGCGTTCGAACTTGCCGACGGCAAGGGTTTTGCACGCCGCAAACGCGAGAGCCGCAAGCGCGGCAAGTTGCGCGGTCTCGGCATCGGTAATTACCTCGAAGTGACCGCGGGGCCGTCGAAGGAAATGGCGGCGATCGCCTTCAATCCCGACGGCACCGTGACTTTGACGACCGGCACGCTTGATTTCGGCATGGGTCACGCCACGCCGTTCGCGCAGGTGCTGAGCGAAAAATTGGGGATCCCATTCGACAAGATCTCGCTGGTGCAGGGCGATAGCGACCGGCTCATCGTCGGCGGCGGTTCCGGCGGGTCGAAGTCGCTGATGCACAGCGGCACCGCGATCGTCGAAGCTGCGGCGAAGGTCGTGGAGAAAAGCAGGGAATTGGCGGCCCACGAGCTTGAAGCAGCCGCCTCCGATATCGTGTTTGAACACGGACGCTTCGTCATTGCCGGGACCGACCGCACCATTTCGGTGATGGAGTTGGCGGAGAAATTGCGCAGCGGCACGAATTTGCCGCCCGACGCGCCGCCATCACTCGATGTCGCCCATGTCTCCGATGGGCCCGGCGCCTGGACCTTCCCCAACGGCTGCCATATTGCCGAGGTGGAGGTCGATCCCGAGACCGGCATGGCCGAGGTGGTGCGCTATTCCTGCGTCAACGATTTCGGCACCCTGGTCAATCCGATGATCGTCGCCGGCCAACTCCATGGCGGTGTGGTGCAGGGCATCGGCCAAGCGCTCATGGAAATGACGGTCTATGACAGCGACGGTCAATTGCTGACCGGCTCGTATATGGACTACGCGCTGCCGCGCGCAGCGGACGTACCATTGTTTACGCTTGGCGACCATCCGGTGCCGACCAAGACCAATCCGCTCGGCGTCAAGGGCTGCGGCGAGGCCGGTTGCGCCGGCGGGCTTGGTTCGGTGATGAATGCCGTCATCAACGCGCTCGGCGATCGCTGCATTCACAACCTTGAAATGCCGCTCACTCCGTTCCGCATCTGGCAGGCACTGCGAGCCGCCGAGGCCGCCCGCCCGCAATGACGCAAGCCATTTCCGTCCGCTCGATGCGACCCGCCGAGTCGCGGCTGATCGCCGCGGTGTGCGGCGCGCATATGATGAGCCATTATTATATGCTGCTGCTGGCGCCGCTGTTCGCCTTCGTGCGGGCCGACTTCAAGGTCAGCTATACCGAGCTGGCGCTGGCGCTCACCCTGTTCAATGTCGTTTCCGGCGTGCTGCAGACGCCGATCGGCTTCATCGTCGACCGCATCGGCGCCTGCTCCGTGCTGATCGCGGGCTTGGCGGTGAGCACGATCGCCTACGCACTAGCCGGCATCGTCGACAGCTATTGGGTCTTTGTCGCGATGTATGGCCTCGCCGGCATCGGCAATACCGTGTTTCATCCCTCCGACTATTCGCTGTTGGCGCACCACGCCCCGAAGGAACGGCTTAGCCAAGTGTTCGCTTACCATACGTTTGCGGGGATTGTCGGCTCGGCAATCGCGCCGGCGACGTTGCTCTACATGGAGAGCCTGTTCGGCTGGCGCGGCGCCTATGTGGGCGCCTCGATTTTCGGCTTGATCGTTCTGGCGACGCTGATTGCGCAGCCGGAGCCGAAGACCGAGATGCCGCCTGCGGGCAGACCCGCCGCGACGGGACGCAGCGATGCCGGTCCTGCTGGATGGAGCATTCTGCTCACTGCGCCGATCCTGCTTAACCTCGCCTATTTCGTCCTGACCTCGATCATGGGCGGCGGGCTCAATACCTATCTCGTGGTCGCGCTAGGCGCCTTGCACTCGACACCGGTTGCGATCGCCAATATGGCGCTGACCAGCCTCTTGGCGATGAACGCCGTCGGCGTGCTGGCGGGAGGCGCGCTCGCCGGCCGCACCAGCCGTCACGCCGTGGTCGCGGCGTCGGGACTCGCCGTCGGCGGCGTTGTCACCGCGCTCGTCGGATTGATCGATTTTCCCGCTGTCGCCCTTGTGCTGCTGATGGGCTTTAGCGGCTTCTGCGTCGGCGCCACCTATCCGTCGCGGGACATGCTGGTGCGGGCAGTGACGCCGCCCGGCGCATACGGTCTGGTGTTCGGTTTCGTCAGCGTCGGCTTCAATATCGGCGCCAGCGTCGCGCCCATCGTTTATGGCGCGTTGATGGACAACGGCCAACCGCGCGCCGTTTTTCTGCTTTCCGCCGCAGTCAGCATCCTGTGCATCTCGACCGTGACGTTCGGATTTTCTCGCCGCCAGACGGTTTGAGCCGCCAGCGGCGCGACGGCCGTCAGATCACTCAGTCAACGGCTTTGCCTCTTGACAGACCGGGCAGCCTGGCGCGCAAATCCAAAATAAAGTCCGTGCGGCGCGCAAACGCCATGGGCCAGGCACCTGGGGCGGGTCGGCACGGAAGCGGGGGCAGACGGGAGGAAAGATGTTGCGCAAACTCGCCCTAACTGGTCTCGCCGCCGCCGCGCTGGTCGCGCTTTCGCAGGCAAACTCGCCCGCGGCCACGCAGACGCCGCAGCATCCCTGGATCGTTCCCGATCTCCTTAACGCCGCCAAGGCGGAGGGCTCGTTGACCGTCTACGGCTCGATGAACGAGCGCGAGGCGCTGCCGTTGTGGAAGCTGTTCGAGGACGCAACCGGGCTGAAGGTCAACTACGTACGCTCCTCGGACACCCAGATCATGGCGCGTGTCGCGATCGAAAATCGCGCCGGGCAGCGTACCTGGGATTTGGCTCTCACAACGCCGCTGCCGCAATTTCCGCCGAGCTATCTCCTGCAATTCGATCCGCCGGAGGCCGCAAACCTGATGGTTGAAGCGCGCGATCCCAATCACCGCTGGTACGGCGTCTATGCCAATTACAACACGCCGGCCTTCAATACCAAGTTCGTCAACAAAGCCGACCTGCCGAAAAGCTATGACGAACTGCCAAAACACAAGGAATGGGCCGGCAAGATCGCGATCGTCCCCACCGACATCGAATGGCTCGCCGCCTTGTTCAAGTATTATGGCGACGCACGCGCCACGGCCTTGGTCAAGTCCATCGTCGCCAATCTCAATCCGGTCCTGACCTCCGGCCATCTGGCGCTGGCGCGATCGGTCGGCTCGGGCGAATATTGGCTCGCGCTCAACAACTTCCTCAACCTCACGCTCAATGTGAAGATGGGCGGCGCACCGACCGATTTCTGGCTGCTGAATCCGGTCGCGCTGATCTTCGGCTCGGTGGGAGTGAACGTGCTGGCGCCGCATCCCAACGCGGCCAAGCTCGCGGAGAATTTTGTGGTGAGCAAGGAATTCCAGACCATGGCGAAACGCAAGGGCCGGTTTCCGACGCGGACAGACGTTCCGACCGATCCGCCGGAAGTCGGCGAAATGCTGAAATCGATGAAAGTCGTGCCAATTCTGTTCAACGGCACGGAGGGGCACAAGTGGCAACAGACGTTTAACGAGCTGTTCAAGCGCAGTTGATGATCGTGCCGATTGCCAGGCCGGTTGCAAATGAGTGAGAGGAAACGCTTATGAAACTTTGCCGTTACGATGACGACCGCCTCGGCGTGGTGCGGGGCGACCTCGTCCACGACGTGACCGACGCGCAGGCAGAAATCCGCAAGTCGGCGCCTTACGACATGAAGGGCGATGCGGTCGTGGCGGCGCTGCCGCAATGGCGCGAGCGCATCGAGCGCATGGCCGACAAGGCGCCGGGCAAGCCGCTGGCGCAGGTCCGACTGCTCCCGCCGGTAGCGCGGCCGACCAAGCTGTCCTGCGCGCCGACCAATTACCAACTGCACATCGCCGAAATGCAGGCGGCCTCGGCGCAGGCCGGCTCGCCGATCGTGCGCACGCATTCGTCGAATATCGGCGAAGCGGGAATGTTCTTGAAGGCCAATTCCGCCCTGGTCGGTCCCTCCGAAGGCGTGCCGATTCGGTTTCCGGACCGGCGCAACGATCACGAGGTCGAACTGGTCATGGTGATCGGCAAAGCCGGCAGCGATATTGCGCAGGCCGATGCGCTCAACCATGTGGCGGGTTATTGCCTCGGCCTCGACATGACTGTGCGCGGCCGCGAAGACCGGAGCTTCCGCAAATCGGTCGACGGTTACGCGGTGCTGGGGCCGTGGATGGTGACCGCAGACGAGATACCGGACCCTAACGCGGTGCCGATCAGCCTGACCGTCAACGGCGAGGTGCGGCAGAACAGCAATACCAACATGTTGATCTATGACTGCCGGCGGCTGATCGAGTTCGCGTCCGCGTTCTACACGCTCTATCCGGGCGATCTGGTCTATTCCGGCACGCCCGAAGGTGTCGGCCCGGTGAAACCGGGAGACGTCATCGTCTGTCGCTCGGCGCCCGCGCTCGGCGAGCTTAGGATCGCGGTCAGGGCGCATCGGATCGGCGCAGTCGAAAGCGAGCATCGGGTCCGCGCGGGCGCCTGAATCGTCAGTCGGAGCATCGGCTCGGAAAGCAGAAACCTGGGAGACATCCATGCTGCAGATCAAGCGCGCAGGGCACTCGACGCTGACCACCCCCGACATCGAGCGGATGGTCGATTATTTCACCCGCATCGTCGGCTTGAGTCTTGCCGCGCGCGACAGGAACCGCGCCATTCTCGCCACCAAATCGGGCCTCGAGGCGATCGCGCTGGAGCGCGGCAGCGCGGTGGAAGCGCCGCGACTGTCGTTTCAGGTGGCGCCGGGCAGCGACCTTGGTGAAATCGTCTCACGCTTGAAAAAGGCCGGCATCAAGAGCGAGCGGCGAACCGACATCACGCCAGGCATCGGCGAAGCGGTCGCGTTCAAAGACCCGAAGGGCACCACGCTTGAGATTTTCGCCGACTTTGGCTTCGCGCCGGAAGATTCCACCTTCTCCGGCGTCATGCCGCTGAAGCTCGGCCACATCGCCTACCAGTGCCCCGACGTACAGGGCACCGTGAAATTCTATTGTGACATGCTGGGCTTTCGCGTCTCCGACTGGCGCAGCGACTTTTTCGCTTTCCTGCGCTGCAGCCGCGACCACCACACGGTCAATTTTCTGCGCAACCCTCACACTTCGATCCACCACATCGCCTTCGAGGTGCGCGACTGGTCCGACATCAAGCGCGCCTGCGACATGTTGGCGAAGAACGACATCAAGCTCACCTGGGGTCCGATCCGTCACATCATCGGCCACAACATCGCCGTCTATCACAAGAATCCCGACGGCGTGGTGATCGAGTTCTTCTGCGACATGGATCAAATGTTCGACGAGGAGCTCGGCTTCTTCGAGCCGCGGCCCTGGCACCAGGACCGGCCGCAGCGGCCGAAAGTGTGGGGCGACGATACGGCGTCGAACTGGTGGGGACCGATGGCGCGCAGCGCCCCTCACGGCGATGCCGCGACGCCGAAATCGAAGGCCGAGGAACGGCCGCGGCAAGCAGCGCCTGCGCTGGCGCACGCACGATCACGCCAGGCCGAAAAGAAAAGCCGCACGACTGCAAAGCCGCGACGGTAACGCAGTCCGGTTCTACCGCCGCCGCGCGACAGCGGCGGCGGCGCGCCGTGGCGATACAGACCACGATACCGTTCGTAGTTGTTTGTACGTACGCGAAATCTTCTCAGCTGCCGCCTGCTTTTAACCCATCATTCCCGGTTGCGGAGCAGGATCGGTTCGCGCTGCGGCATCGGCGCGACCGGATCGGTGATGGCACGGGTTCTCGGCATCCCCAATACGACAGGCCATTTTTCGGCGCAAAGTTTCGCCGGAGAGAAATTCCGCCTGGCGGTCGAGGCCTGCCCGAGCGGCATGGTGATGACCGACAGCTCCGGCATCATCGTGCTGGTGAATACCGAAGCGGAGCGGATGTTCAGCTACAGCCGTGAGGAGTTGGTAGGCCGGCCGGCCGACATCCTGGTGCCAGCGCGGCTGCGCGGCGAATATTTGAAGCAGCGCGCCGTGTTCGCGCTTCGTATGCAAGCCCGGCGCGTCCAAGCCAACCGCGAATTGTTCGGACTGCGGCGCGATTCGACCGAATTCCCGGTCGAGGTCTGGCTCAATCCGATCCACACCGGCGGCGCCTTGTTCGTGCTCAGCGTCATTGTCGACATCAGCGAGCGCCAGCGCATCGACCGGCTCAAGGACGAATTCGTCTCGACCGTGAGCCACGAGCTGCGCACGCCGCTGACCTCGATTGCCGGCTCGCTCGGGCTGCTGATCAGCGGCGCCGCCGGAACGCTGCCCGAGCCGGCGCTGCGGCTCCTCACCATCGCGCAGACCAACAGCCAGCGGCTGGTGCGGCTCATCAACGACATCCTCAACGTCGAAAAGATCGAATCCGGCGAAGTCATCTTCAATTTCAAGCGGGTCGATATGCGCGCGCTGATCGAGCAGGTGATCGACGCCAATCGCGGCTATGCCGACGGATTTTCCGTGCGCGTGCGGCTCGATCCGGATTCGGCTTGCGGCGAGGTGCCTGCCGATCCGGACCGTCTTGCCCAGGTTGTCACCAACCTGCTGTCGAACGCGATCAAATTTTCTCCGCTCGGCGGCGACGTCGAGGTCTTGATCGAGCAGCGCGCCGAGACTGTCCGCTTCTCGGTGCGCGATCACGGCGATGGCATCCCGGAACTATTCAAGGCGCGCGTGTTCGAAAAGTTCGCCCAGGCCGACGCCAGCGACGCACGACAAAAAGGCGGCACCGGGCTCGGACTGAGCATCGTCGAACAGATCGTGACGCGGCTGCGCGGCAGGGTTGGTTTCGACGACGCGCCGGGCGGCGGCACCGTGTTCCACGTCGAACTGCCCGATTGGTCTGGCGTCGCCCACCGCGAACTTGACGCCGCAGCGGCGCCGGATGCCGTGCGCATCCTGTTCTGTGAGGACGATCCGGATGCGGCGATGGCACTGCGCAAAGGACTGCGGCCGTTCGGATTCGCGACCAACGTTCGCATACGATGCCGCCGACGCGATCGTACGCTCGGTCGTCACCCCTTACGCTGCGATCGTAATCGACTTCGAACTGCCCGATGGCGGCGGTATCGGCCTGATACGGCAATTGCGCGAGCGACCGGAAACCTACAAGACCCCGATCGTGATCGTGTCCGCGGACCGCGGCGCCGACCACGACGCCGGATTGAACGTGCTCAAGCGCGTCGCCAAGCCGGCCGACCCTCACGAGGTGCTGGAGATCCTCGACGGCATCGTCGCGCGCGGCGCGCGCGGCCGGCCGCGCATCCTGCATGTCGACGACGACCGCCAAGTGCTCGAGCTCGTAGCGTGCGCGCTCAAGCCGACGGCTTGCGTAGTGTCAGCCAACTCGATCGAGCAAGCCCGCGATGCGCTGTTGACCAATGAATTCGATCTTGTCGTACTCGACATCACGCTCGGTGCGGTTTGCGGCCTGGATCTGTTGCCCGACCTGCGCAGCGGCAGCGGCGCGCCGATCCCGGTCATCGTGTTCTCCGCGCATCCCGCGGAACTCGCTCCGAATCCCCAGGTCAAGGCAAGTCTGAACAAATCGGGCGCTTCCCTCGACGATCTGATCGACGCGGTCCAGGACCGCTTGCGGCTGCGGTCGTCACAGACCCGACAGGAGGTGGCATGAATCCGATCCGCATTCTTCACGTCGACGACGAACCCGATATTCGCGAAATCGTCGACCTGTCGCTCGGCCTCGATCCGGACTTCGAGGTGCGCGGCTGCGCATCGGGCGCGGAAGCGATCGCGGCGGCGGCGGAATGGTCTCCGGCGCTCGTCCTGCTCGACGTGATGATGCCGCGGATGGATGGTCCGACCACGCTTACGCATTTGCGCGAAAATCTGCAGACCGCCGGCATTCCGGTCCTGTTCATGACCGCGCGCGCGCAGAGCCGCGAGGTCGAGCAGTTCATCGCCATGGGGGCGCAGGGCGTGATCTCAAAACCGTTCGATCCGCTCACGCTCGCTTCCGTTGTCCGCAGCCACATCGAGGCCCTCGATCGCGGCTAAGCGGCACTTAAATCGCCGCGTACTGCATGGCGATTACGGGGAAGCCGCCAGTCGGATTTGCGCCGAAGCCTCGCGGGCTTTTCGCTGCCGCCGCGTCGCCAAAATCCGGCCGCCAACCACGGCGGCGGCGCGCTGACCGCGCTCACCGCCCCGCCCGCTTGTGTCGGCATCCCGGTCGATCCCGCCGGCGCCGGCGAATCCCGCCCTGAATCCCGCCCTGGACCGCGCCCTTGGAAACGCCGCCGGGATGTCCTAGATCATTGCCTCCCGGACGCCCCGGCGCGTTGCGCAAGCCGCCCCGGCGCCCGCTGTTGCGTGCCTGCCCAAGGCACTTGGGGAATAGTTCAACGGTAGAACATCGGACTCTGACTCCGAGAATCTAGGTTCGAATCCTAGTTCCCCAGCCAGTACCAATCCTCAGCGCTTAAGGGATACCTTTGAGGTTGCGCCTATCGCTGGTGCTGCCGGTTCGCTGCAGACCGGGAACGACGCCTTGAAAATTGTGCCGCCGCCAGGGGCCGGCGCAAAGGTGATGCGGCCACCGAGCTGATCGACAATGTGTTTGGTGATGGTGAGGCCGAGGCCGGTGCCGCCGCGCTGTCGCCGGTCGGTGGCGTCGACCTGCACGAATTTGTCGAAGATGCGCTCCTTGTAGTCGTCGGGAATCCCGGGACCGTGATCGCGCACGCTGACGGCGACGGTTTGCTCGCTGCGTTCGACGGCGACGATCGCTTCCGAATCGCGTGGCGAGAACTTCACCGCGTTGGAGACGAGATTCGTAAGCGCCTGGGCGAGTCGGTCCGCATCGCCATACACGACGCCTTGCGCCGCAGCGCCGTCGAGCCGGAGCGAGACGCCGTAGCTTGCGGCAAAACTCTGGTTGGCCTCGATCACCTGCAGCGCCAGCGCGCGCAATTCGACCGCCTTGCATTCGTAGCGCATCTTGCCGGCCTCGATTTTCTCCATGTCGAGAATATCGTTGACGATGCCGACCAGCCGCCGGCAATTGCTCAGCGCGATCGTCAGCATCCGCAGCGCCAGATCGGGCAATTCGCCCGCGGCGCCGGCGGCCAGACAGCCGACCGAACCGAGAATCGAGGTGAGCGGGGTACGCAGTTCATGGCTGACCGTGGCGATGAATTCGTCCTTCAATTGCTCCTGGCGTTTGCTCTCGGTGATGTCGCGGGCGATCTCGACGATGCCCACGATCTCCTGTTGCGCGTTGCGGATCGGCGCCTTGGTGGCGGACAGCCAGCGTACCGAGCCGCGCGGCGTGCTGATCTTCTCGACGCTGTCGACCAGCGCCTCGCCGGTTGAGAGCACGCGCTCGTCCTCGGTACGGCGCTTCAACGCGAACTCGGGCGCCAACAACTCGTCGGCCGTCCTGCCGATCACATCGTCGTCGCTCTCGATGTTGAGGATGGCGCGTTCGGAATCGTTGAGACGGATATAGCGGCGCTTGACGTTCCTTGAAGCAGATGGCGTCGGGAATTCCCTCCATCAACTGTTTGAGCAATTGCCGCTCGCTGTCGAGCTTGGCGTCGGCGGTCCGTCTGTCGCGCCGCGTTCGCGCCGCGTCGAGTTCCCTGGTGATGGCCGGCAACAGCCGTTTCAGATTGTGCTTGAGCACGAGGTCCTGTGCCCCGGTGCGCATGACTTCGACGGCGGTCTCCTCGCCAACCGAGCCCGAAACCACGATGCAGGGAATGTCCGCGCCCGACTTTGCGATGACGGCGAGCGCGCTCTCGGCGTTGAATTGCGGCATCGAATAGTCGGCGAGCACGATGTCCCAAGGCTGCGCCGCGAGCGCCGCGATCATCGCCGATTCGCTGTCAACCCGCCGGTACGACAAGTCGTAGCCGCCGCGGCGCAGCTCGCGGACGATGAGCGCGGTATCCTGTTCGCTGTCCTCGACGATCAAGGCGCAGAGTGACTGCTGCATTTGGGCCGCCGCCTGTCCAGCCGCATGTGGGGCCTTTGCATTGCCGTTTCGCCGGCACATTGCGACGCGCCTGACGCCGACGCCGTCGTGCTGATAATTTTTGTTCGCAGGCTTTGTTAGGCGGCCGAGATTAATGACGAGTTATGCCAGCGCGCCGTCTGCAGCGGTACGTGCGAATACCTACGCGGCTCCACGAAGGCCAATTCTCATGAAACTTTAGTGTTCGAGCATCTATAGGGCAACAACGAGGCGTTTGTCTTCTCCATGCGGACAGCAAATGAATATCGACCGGCAAGCCGCTGCGGTGACCGTGAAAGATAAATCCGGCCCCTCGCGGACGGTCATGGCGCCGTCCGAGTCTCCTGCAGCAAACGGCAGCGGGCAATCGGCATCGAAATTCTGGCTGCTGTGCGAGGCGGGGACACACCGCTTCGCGTTGCCGATGGCCGACGTCATCGAGACCATGCGCGTGCTGCCGATCGAAACCGTGGCCGGCGCGCCGCGGCTCGTCATCGGCCTGTCGGTGATCCGCGGCGCGGCAGTCCCGGTCCTTGATACCGTGCGGCTGTTCGAGGCCGAAACCACTCGATACGAGCGTCTGGTCACCGTTCGTACCGGCGGGCGCACCGTCGCATTCGCTGCGAGTGCGGTGCTCGCCGTGCAATCGATCGAAGACAGCCGGCGCGAGGAATTGCCGCCGCTCTTGCGCGACGCCGAGGCGATCGCTTCGCTCGCGAGGCTCGATGAGGAACTGGTATTCGTCCTGCGGGCGGCGCGCACGATACCGGACGACTTTCACCTCGACAGCGGTGCCGAACGGAGCGCTCCGTGACCTCCGCGGCGACCAGCGACGAGATGGAGCGCTTTCGCTCCGCGCTCAGCCAGCGCATCGGTCTGCAATTCGACGATGGCAAGCTCAATTATCTGGGGGAGGTGCTGCAGCGGCGGTTGGAAAAATGCGGCCATGGCAGCGCGGCCTATCTGTGGGAGCTGGAATACGAGCCGTGCGATGGCGAGATTTCCGCGCTCGCCCGGGAATTGACCGTCGGCGAGACCTATTTTTTTCGCAACCACGAACAATTCGAGGCGCTTGCGGAAGTTGCACTGCCGGAGCGCGCCGGGGTGCAAGCGCCGCGCAAAACCTTGCGGCTGCTCTCGGCCGGCTGCTCGACTGGGGAGGAAGCCTACTCGATGGCGATCGTGGCGCGCGAAACGATCCTCGATCCGTCCTGGAAGGTTGCGATCCGCGCCGTCGACATCAATCCGTCGGTGCTGGAGAAGGCGCGGCGGGCGCGCTATTCGCCCTGGGCCTTGCGCGAGACGCCGCAGCACATTCGCGACAAATGGTTTCGCGCCGACGGTCGGGAACTCGTCCTCGACGATACGCTGCGCGCGACGGTCGCGTTCGAGCAAGCCAATCTGGCGAGCGAACATGCCGGGCTGTGGCAGCCCGCGAGCTACGATGTGGTGTACTGCCGCAATGTGCTGATGTATTTCGAGCCGCAGCAGATGCGCGGCGTCATCGCGCGGATCGCGCGTTCGCTCGTTCCTGGCGGATTTCTGTTTCTCGGCCACGCCGAAACATTGCGCGGCATCGCTGACGAATTTCTGCTGTGCCACAGTCACGGCACTTTCTACTACCGGCGCAACGACGGCACCGGTGCCCCAGCCGGCAAGGCGCCCCCGACGGAGCGGAAAAAGTCCGCCGCGAAACCCTTGGCGGTGCAGGACACCGCCTGGTTCGAGGCCATCCGGCTGGCAAGCGAACGGGTCGCGGCCTTGTTGCCGGATACGGGTATTGCCGAGCAACCGCATCAAGCGCGGCAGCTCATCTTCGATCGCGAACCAATTCTCGAACTGCTGCGCAAGGAGCGGTTCGCCGAGGCCTTGGAACGGCTTCGCTTCGGCGCCGAAGCCGAACAACCGGACATTCTGCTTCTGGAGGCGGCGCTGCTCGTCCAATGCGGCGAGCTGCGTGCGGCGGAACTCGCCGCATCGCGGCTCCTGATGATTGATGCCGGCAGCGCCAGCGCTCTTTATTTGTTGGCGCTCTGCCGCGAGCAGTTAGGCCTCATCGATCAGGCCGCCGAACATCATCGCGACGCGGCCCGGCGGGATCCGACATTTGCAATGCCGCGACTGCATCTCGGCCTGCTGGCTCGGCGCGCCACCGATCGGGAAACTGCGCGCCAGGAATTCGAGAAGGCTCTGGATCTGCTGCAGGGCGAGGACGCCTCGCGGCTGTTGCTGTTTGGCGGGGGCTTCAGCCGCGAAGCATTGATGACGCTGTGCGAGTCGGCGCTGAAGGATTGCGGAGGCCGGACATGACGGAGGCGGTGACGCGAATCTCCAAGCGCGTGGCCGCGCTGCAGCGCGAGTTCGATCGCAGCTTCGCCGCGGCGCCGGCCGCGGCCGATTCATCGATGCACGATCTGCTGGCGATTCGAATTGGCAGCCAGCACTATGCGCTGCGCCTCACCGAAATCGCCGGACTGTTCGTCGACAAGAAGATCACCCGGGTGCCCGGCGGCGATCCGGCGCTGCTCGGGCTCGCCGGCTTCCGTGGCGCGCTCATTCCGGTTTACGGCCTGCGCATTTTGTTCGGGGATTCCGGCGCGGCCCCTTCGCGCTGGCTCGTCGTTGCCGCGACGGCGCCGGTCGCGCTGGCCTTCGAGCTGTTCGAGAGTCATTTCCGCGCCGCCGCCGACGCGATCCTGCCGCAGCAATCGCCGGCGCAGACCCGGCGCTACGCGCCGGAACTCATCCGCAAAGACGACATCGTTCGTCCGCTGCTGCATCTGCCGGCTCTCATCGCCGGCTTGGGTGCAACGGGACAGCGACACGCCACGCCGCTAAAGGAGTAACAAGCCATGAATTTATTCAGCAATTGGACCGTCGGCCGCCGCCTGGTTGCCGGTTTTGCGCTCTCGGCGCTGACACTGCTGCTGGTCGCGGCAGTCGCCTACCGCAACACGCGCGTCCTGATCGACAACGACGAACTGGTGGACCACACCCATCAGGTCCGCATCGAATTGGCCGATCTGTTGTCGACGCTCAAGGATGCCGAAACCGGCGACCGAGGCTATCTCATCACCGGGGATGAGAGCTACCTGCAGCCGTACACGGCCGCACTTGCGCACATCGAGACGACACTGGCCGACGCGCGCCGCCTCACTGCGGACGATCCGGACCAACAGCGCCATTTGGCCTCGATTGCATCGTTGATCGACAAAAAGCTGGCCGACCTCAAGCAACACATCGATTTACGCCGCACTGAAGGTCTCGATGCCGCCGCCAAGGCCGTGGCGACCAATGTCGGCAAGACCCAAATGAACGAAATTCGCGCCGCTGTCGAGGCGGCCGATCACACCGAGCGGGAGCTTCTGAAGAAGCGCAATGAAGCCGCAAAATCGAGCGCGGACATTACGCAGCTCATCATCCTGTGGGGAGGCCTCCTCGGCACGCTGGCCGTCGGCATCATCGGCTTTTTGATCACCCGCTCGCTGTCCGAGCAGATCGGATCCGCGGTCGGCCAGGTGCGCAGTTCGTCCTCCGAACTCCAGGCCGCCGCCAATCAGCAGGCCTCCGGCGCCAAGGAGCAGGCTGCGGCCATGGCCGAGATCAGCACCACGATCAGCGAGTTGCTGGCGACCTCGCGTCAGATCGCCGAAAGCGCGCAGCGCGTCGCCCACAATGCCGAACAGACCGCCAATTCGGCGCGCTCCGGCCACGGTACGGTCGACATGACCCACGAATCGATCACCGGCATCCGCCGCCAGGTCGATCAGATCGTCGCGCATATGCTGGAACTCGGCAAGAAGTCGCAGGAAATCGGCGCCGTGCTCGACATCGTCTCCGAACTTGCCGAGCAGACCAACATTCTCGCCATCAATGCCACGATCGAGGCGGCCGGAGCCGGCGAAGCCGGCAAAAGGTTCGCCATCGTCGCCGAGGAAATCCGCAAGCTTGCCGATCGCGTCGGCGGCTCGACCAAAGAGGTCCGCACCCTGATCGAGGACGTGCGCAGCGCGGTCAACACCACCGTGATGGCGACCGAGACCGGATCGAAGGCAGTCGATGCCGGCACGCGGCAATTCGACGATGTGGCGTCGACGTTCAAGCAGATCGCCGACCTGGTGACGACGACCACCGACGCCGCGCGCGAGATCGAACTATCGACCAAACAGCAGGCGACGGCGGTCGAGCAGGTCAACACCGCAATCGCCAGCGTGACGCAGGCGTCGGTCGAGACCGAAACCAGCGCCGGCCAGACACTGGTGACCGTGTCGCAGATGGCCATGCTGTCGAAGAACCTCATGCGCATCATTCAGCCCCACATGGCGGCGTAGCGCATGGCCCAGGATCCTTACAGATATTTCCGCCCGGAAGCGCGCGAGATCCTGGATCAGTTTTCGCGCGGCGTTCTCGATCTGGAGAAAGGTGAAAGCGGCGTTCCGATCGTCCGGCATTTGCTCCGCCTCGCCCACACGCTCAAAGGCGCGGCGCGCGTCGTCAAACAGACTGAAATCGCAAACCACGCGCACGCGATCGAAGACACGCTGTCGCCGCTGCGCGACGGCACGGAAAGCTTGGGACGCGAACAGATCGAGATGGTGCTCAAGTACCTCGACGCCATCGACGACCGGCTGGTGTTGCTCGCGCCGGCGGCGGACCCGGCAGCGTCCGCGGCTGTAAAGGTCGCGGTCGAGGAACCTATCCGCACCATCCGAACCGATATCGCGGAGGCCGATGCGGTCCTCGACGGCGTCACTGAGACCCATGCGCTGGTGAGCGGCCTGCGGACAGCGGCGCAGAAGATCCAACAGGTCGCGCAGCTTGCCGAGCTCGTGGCTGCGCAATTCCCACAAGGCTCCGCCGCGAAGGGCGGAGCCGGTTCGCACTCCAATGTGAGGTTCGCCGAAGAGCTACGCCGCAAAGCAGCAGGGATCGAACGCCAGCTGACTTCAGTCGTCGATCAGATCGATCGCGAGGCTGAGGCAGTTGCGCGAGGCGGCGGAGCGGTTGCGGCTGGTGCCGGCGGTGACCGTGTTCACGACGCTCGAGCGCACCGCGCGCGACACCGCCCGCGCCCTTTCGAAGCAGGTGAGCTTCGATGCGAACGGCGGCGACGTGCGGCTCGATGCGCATGTCCTCGACATCATGCAAGCCGCCCTCGTTCAGATCGTCCGCAATGCGGTCTCACACGGCATCGAACCGAGCGGCGAGCGCGTGAGCGCCGGCAAGTCGCCGGCAGGCTGCGTCGCGGTGGCGGTGGCGCGGCGCGACCGCCGCATCGTGTTTTCCTGCAGTGACGACGGCAGCGGTCTCGACCTTGACGCGGTGCGGCGCGCCGCTGCGCAACGCGGCCTGGCCCGGCCGGGAGCCGGACAACCCGCGCCGGACGAGCTCGTGCGCGTGCTGCTGCGCGGAGGGATCAGCACCTCGAAGGCCGTGACCGAGCAATCCGGCCGCGGCATTGGCCTCGACGTGGTCCGCGAATTGGTCGAACGACTCGGCGGCGAAGTGACGTGCCGCAGCGTGCCTGGTGTCGGCACGACATTCGAGATCGTGATCCCGCCCTCACTGTCGTCCATGGACGCACTGATCGTGGAAGCAGCCGGGACGACGGGCAGTGTCGCCATCCCTCTGGACTCGGTGCGGGCCGCGCGCCGCCTGTCAGCGAGCGAAATCACCTTTGCGGCGCCCCACGCATCGGTGCTTTGCGACGACAAGGCGATCCCTTTCGTGCCGCTGGCAGCGGCGCTCGACGGCACGTCCTGGTCGTCGGGGCGGAACTGGGCCGCGGTGATCGTGGCCCACGGCGCCAGTCTCGCAGCGGTCGGAGTCGAGCGCCTCTTGGGCACTGCCAAGATCATCGTACGGCCGTTGCCGCAGCACATGACGGCAAGTCCGCTGCTGGCGGCCGCCTCTCTCGATGCCAACGGCAATCCGCAATTGATCCTCGACCCGAACGGTCTTGTTGTCGCCGCGCGCGGCGGCTGCATCGCCGAGCGCGAGGTGGCGGTGGCGAAGCGGCCAGTCCTGGTGGTCGACGATTCGCTGACGACACGCATGCTGGAGCAAAGCATTCTGGAATCTGCGGGGTATGCCGTCGACCTCGCGGTCTCCGCCGAAGAGGCGCTCGATCGGCTGCGCGACAGGCGCTACGCGCTGATCCTGGTCGATGTCGAAATGCCCGGCATGGACGGCTTTACCTTCGTCGAGCGGCTTCGCTCGGATGCGAGATCGCGCGATATCCCAGCGATCCTGGTCACCTCCTTGGCCGCGGCCGAGCATCGCCAGCGCGGCCGCGAAGTCGGCGCCCAAGGCTATATCGTCAAGAGCGAATTCGATCAGGCCGAGTTGTTGTCGATGATCGAGCCGCTGATGGCGGCCTGACCGATGTCTAGGATCATGCCCAGGATACGCGTTCTCGTCGTCGAGGACTCCACAACGGTACGCAAACGCCTGGTCGAGACGCTGGCGGCCGATCCTGACATCGAGCTCATCGATGTAGCAGCGGACGGCAAGCAGGCGGTCGAGCTTTGCTTACGGCATCGGCCCGATGTCGTCACCATGGACATGATGATGCCGGTGATGAGCGGCTTGGCCGCCACCGAATACATCATGGCACACCAGCCCACGCCCATTCTGATCGTTTCGGCGTCGGTCAATCGCGGCGAATTGTTCAAAATCTACGATGCGCTCGCGGCCGGCGCGTTGGACGTTCTGGAAAAGCCGAACGGCGCCGAATTCGATGGCGATTGGGAGCGCCGGTTGCTCTCCACCGTGAAGCTCATCGCAAGGATCAAGGTCATCACTCACCCGCGAGCCCGCTTGCTGTCTAAGCGGACGTCGCCGGAGACCGCCACGCGTTCGCTGCAGCGCTCACCTCCGGCGCGGTCGCTGCAAGCCGTCGCGATTGGGGCCTCCACCGGCGGGCCAGGCGCCGTCGTCGAGGTGCTGCGAGAACTGCCCCGACGCTTCGACACGCCGATCCTGATCGTGGTGCACATGAACGCCCCCTTCGATTCGACCTTCACCGATTGGCTCGATGCCCAGACCGACCGCTCCGTTGTCCGGGCTGAAAACGGATTGGCGGTGGCGGAGTTGCGCAGCCGGGTCGCCGTTGCACCCGGCGGCCGTCACCTCGCGGTGCGCGATGGACGCCTGTTGCTCACGCTCGACGAAGAACGGCATTCCTGCCGACCTTCGGTCGACGTCCTGTTCGAATTCGATCGCCGCCGAATTCGGCTCCGCTGCCGCCGCCTGCCTGTTGACGGGGATGGGTAAGGACGGGGCCCTCGGCCTGCTCAAGATCCGGCAGGCGGGCGGCGTTACCATCGCACAGGACGAGGCGACTTCCGTGATTTACGGCATGCCGCGCGAGGCGGCTCGACTGGGCGCGGCAAGCCTGGTGTTGCCGCTTGGCGAAATCGGCCCGCGGCTGGGTTCCCTTGAAGCACTCGCAATAGAGGCGCTGCGATGAAGGGCACTGTACTTATCGTCGACGACAGCATGACCGTGCGCATGAGTCTCATCGACCTGCTCAAGGCCGCTGATCTTGAAGCTGTCGCATGTGCGTCGGTCGCCGAAGCAAGGCGGGCGCTTGCCGAACACAGTTTCGCACTGGTCATTCTCGACGTATTGCTGCCGGACGGCGATGGCGTCGAATTGCTTCAGGAAATTCGCGCCCTGCCGTCGGCGGGCGGCACCGCCGTGATGATGCTTTCCACTGAAAGCGAAGTTCACGACCGCGTTCGCGGCCTCACCACCGGCGCCGATGAATATGTCGGCAAGCCCTACGATCCGACTTACCTCATCGGCCGCGCCCGCGAGCTGGTGCGCCGCGGCGGCGAGTGCGCTACGCGGGGCCAGTCGACGATCCTGCTCATCGACGATAGTGTTACGTTCCGCAACGAACTGCAAAATGCGCTCCAGCAGGTTCCTTATCGCGTCGTGGTCGCAGGCAGTGGCGAGGACGGCCTCCGCGTTGCCGCCGATGTGCGGCCCTCCGGCATCGTCGTCGACGGCGTGCTGCCCGGCATCGACGGCGCAACTTTCATTCGGCACATCCGGCTCGATGCGGCGCTGCGCGCAGTGCCCTGCTTTTTGTTGACCGGATCGGAAGACCGTAGCGCCGAAGTCCGCGCGCTTGACGCCGGCGCGGACGCATTTGCGGTCAAGGACGAGAATATCGGCGTCGTCGTCGCGCGGATCGGAGCGATGTTGCGGAGCGCCGGCGAGCATTCGGTCCAGCGGAGCACCATGAGCCTGCAGGGACCGAAGAAAGTGCTGGCCGTTGACGACAGCGAAACCTACCTGCAACAGCTTGCTGACACGCTCCGCTCGGAGGGTTACGAGGTCATTCTCGCCCGCTCCGGCGAGGAGGCTCTGGAATTGCTCGCGGTCCAGCAAGTCGATTGCGTGCTGCTCGACCTGATGATGCCCGGGATCGGCGGCCGCGAAACGTGCCTGCGCGTCAAGACCGCTCCGGTGATGCGCGACATCCCGATTATCATGCTCACGGCGGTCGAGGATCGCGAGGCGATGATTCAGGGTCTGGGCGCCGGTGCCGACGACTATATCGCCAAGTCGAGCGACTTCGACGTGGTGCGCGCGCGCGTTCTGGCGCAGATCCGACGCAAGCAGTTCGAGGACGAACACCGCTCCATTCGCGAGAAGCTGCTGCGTGCCGAATACGCCGCCGGCGAGGCGCGCGCGGCACTTGCAGCGGCACGGGCAAAGGCGGCGCTCACCGAGGAATTGGCACAAAAGAACGCCGAGCTCGAAATGAAGAACGATGAGCTCGAATCGTTCAGCTATTCGGTGGCCCACGACCTGCGCGCGCCGTTGCGCAGCATCGACGGTTTCAGCCTGGCTGTGCTGGAAGATTGCGGCGATAAGCTCGACGAATCCGGAAAGCAATATTTGAAATACGTACGGCAGTCGACGCAGCACATGTCTCGCCTGATCGACGATCTTCTGGCCCTGTCGCGGGTCACGCGCATGCTCGCTTGAACGCATCGAGACCGACGTTCAGGCCTCGGTCGCGCGCGGCGTCGCGGCGCGGCTGGCAAAGGCATCACCCGACCGGAGGATCGATGTCGTGGTGGCGGCAGGGATGGTCGCCAATTGCGATCACCGCCTGCTGACGATCGTGTTCGAGAATCTCATCGGCAATGCGTGGAAATTCACCGGCAAGCGCAGCACCGCTCGCATCGAGATCGGCATGGTCGAAGGAGCTCCGCCCACTTTTTTTGTGCGCGACAATGGCGCGGGCTTCGATATGTCCAATGCGTCGAAGCTTTTCGGCGTATTTCAACGGCTGCATTCGGTCGCCGAGTTCGACGGGACCGGCATCGGTTTGGCGACGGTGCAGCGCATCATCCGCCGGCACCAGGGTCGGGTCTGGGCTGATGGCGCAGTCGATGCGGGAGCTACGTTGTACTTCACGCTCGAGGGCGGCTGCCGCGCCACCGACGCGGCGGCCGGCTTTGACGGCGCGCCATCATCGTCGAACGTTGCCGAGGGGGTCGCCGCATGATGTCCGACGACACTATTCTTCTGGTCGAAGACAATCCCGCGGACGAAGCGCTGACTTTGCGAGCGCTCAAGAAAGCCAACATCGTCAACAACGTGGTCGTGGCCCGCGACGGCGTCGAAGCCGTCAATGGTCTGCTGCCTGAGAAGAGCGGCGGCGCGGCGCACAAACAGCCCCGATTGATATTACTGGATCTGAAGCTGCCCAAGCTCGACGGCCATGAGGTCTTAAAACGCATCCGTGCCGATGAACGAACCCGTCTTTTGCCGGTCGTGATTCTCACCACGTCCGTCGAGGAGCACGATCGCCTCAAGGGCTATCAACTTGGCGCCAACAGCTACATTCGCAAACCGATCGACTTCACCGAATTTGCGCGAGCGGTCACGCAACTCGGACTGTACTGGCTGGTGCTGAACGAGCGGCCGCCGTCACCCGCCGAGTGAACACCGCGCCGGCCAGCCGCCGGCTGCCGCGGTTCTGCCGTGCTAGCCGATCATCGGCGCGGCAATCGGCGCCGCACCCCCGATATCCACGGTCTGCCGCGCCGCATCGCTGCTTGCCTCGATCACAACGAGCGGAGCTGGCGCGACGCGATTGCGCCCTTCCGCCTTGGCGCGATAGAGCGCCCGGTCAGCCGTCGCCAACAACGTCGATAGATTGCGCCCCGGCTCGCTTGCCATGGCAACGCCGGCGCTCACGGTGGCACCTGCCGTCAAATCCGGAAAACTCATCGTTGCAAAATCACGCCGCACCCGGTCCGCAAGCTGCAGCGCCAGCGCCATCGGTGCATCGCACAACAGGCAGGCAAATTCCTCGCCGCCGAGCCGCGCGACCAGATCGCCAGGCCGCGTGGCTGTCTCGATCAGATGCGAAAAGGCCCTGAGTACGCGGTCACCGGCCTGGTGGCCGGCGGTGTCGTTGACCGCCTTGAAGCGATCGAGATCGAACAGGAGCAGCGCGGCCGGTCGGCGATCGGCGACGGTCAGCTCAAGGAGGTGCTGACCGAAATCGAAGAAGGCGCGCCGGTTTGCGATCCCGGTCAGCGAATCAGTGAGCGCCGCCTGGCGTTGCGCAAGTTCCGCACGTTCCTTGGCCATGCTGACGCGCAGAAACGCCAGACAATAGGTGGCGAACAGCGCCTCGAATGCCATGACAAAGAACGCCATGCGATGCAGCTCGCCGCTCGCCACCACGTGGCTCAGCGCGCCGGCGATAGGCACCCGTGCCAGCAGGAAACTCGCATGCAAAAGCAACACCGCCAGCGTCGGCCAGCGCGAGATCAGTTCGCGATCGCGCGCGTACCACACCTCGCGCGCGGCCAGGAGCACATAGGTTGCAAAAATCATGGAGACCAGGATGACCCGCTCCTGGATCGACGTTACGGCGCCGCTCCCGTAAGCGGCGAGCCAGAGCAATGCGCCGGCAACGATCCAGATCAGTTGGATGCGGCGCCCTTCAAAGCTGCGCGCGCCAGCCCACATCACGCCATAGGCGCAACATATCAGCGTGTTGGCGCAGCCCACCGTCCAAGCCTCCCCGCCCGGCCCGACCAGCGCCAACATTGCCGCTCCGGCGGAGCCGATCAGATAGCCGATGCCCCAGAGCGCCAAGGCCGGCTCGCTCCGATTCTGCAACCACGCGAACAACAGTAGAAAACCGCCAGTCACGGTGATGAAGACTGTGACCGCGCACAGCGTCGGCAAATCGACGACGAAGCTGGAACTCGCGAAGGTAGGCACCGCGTCTCCCCACTCTGTACCACCGGCAGTGCGTGTTTGTACCCATCCAAGTCTGGCAGTCTGTTTGCGGGACTTCGTAAAATTTGACGGGGGCTGTTCACAACGTTGCGGCTGGCCAGGCGAGCCCGCAGAGCAGGCTCAAGCCTGTCGCGCCGCAGCCAGGCCGGCAGCGGCGAGTTCTGATCCCGGCGTTAACGATAATCGCCGGAGAACAGTCTCAGTGCATGTGCGAGAAGATGAGGCTGACGGCCCACTTGACCGCGGCCTCGACGATCCAGCCAAGGAGCACCACGGCAGCGAAACCGATCGACGCCCAGGTTGCAAGCTTCGAGCGCGATAGTTCGAGCGCCGCGACTGTCGGACGGATCATTTCGATCAAGGCGGCATGCTTGTCGAGCTTCTGCGCAAGATTGCGCAACGCCGCACTGTTCTGGGCGTAGCGCTCATCCTGCAGCTTGCGGTTTTCTTCCATGCGGCGCTGGATGTCGGCAATGCTCGCCCGCAGCCGTCCTATTGCCTCGCTGATTTCATCGAGCTTGCCGGCCATGTTCTATCCTTTGGACAGGTTCCCATCGGATTGGCACCTCGTCGCGGGCCAACGGGTCCGGCCCGAAGTGTCGGCCCGATGACAGACTCCGCGGAGTAATCCAGGCACCATGCCCCCAACCCCGGGTTCCGCGCCGGAACGTTTCGCCGTCCGGTCGGACCCTGTGTTTATCGCCGCTTGGGACTGATCTGGGTGCGCCCGGACAGCCAGAACAGCAGCAGTGCCGGCGACACCAGGTGCCAAGGCAGCGCCAGCGGCTGCGCAAACGCGCCGCCTTTATCAAGCGCGCCGGTGCACAGAGCCGAGCAGATGAAGTCGCCACGCTGATGAAAATCCGCCGGCAACAGATAATCGAGGATCGCGGTCCAATCGTAGGCTGCGCCGAGCTTCGACCGGGCCCATTGCATCGCGGCCGCTTCATTCGGCAGCGCCACGTCGACGAACAATTCGTTGCTCAAGGTCGCCTTGTCGTAGCCGATCGGCCGGATGGCGACGCCGCAATCGGCGTGCGCCCCGAGATAACCCGGGCCGCCGTCGGCCATGGCGAAGCCGGTAAGCTCGGCATGGGACGGCGTAAAGCCGACCCAGCGCGCCATCGCGCCCTCGCGGGCGCGGATGGCGTCGGAAACCGCGTCGCTGCAAGTGACGAAGCGAAGCCGCATGGGCGCGCGTCCCGATGGCGCTACGGCACGAGGCCGCCGGTTGCGGTCTTGACCGCAACGGCGGCAAGCAAAGTGGTCAGGAACTGGGTCACGTCCTGCTTCGCCGCCTCCGCCGCCGCGGCGCAATCCGACATTACCGGCGCGGTCGGCTGCAAATCGTCAATCACCTCGGCGACCTGCTCCGCCGTGCTGATGACGTGCGGGTCGGGCATCGTCATTGCCGTACCGTCGGCGTTCTTCAGGTTGATGCCGCTCGCTTGCTCATTGGCGGTAATGAGCGCGCCGTAGCAGGTCGAGCGCAGCTTCGATCCTGGCGTCGCCGCGGCGTCCGCCAAGGCCTTGGCGTATTTTAGGTCCGCGGCGCTGGCGGCGAGGAGGCGCTGCCACAAATCGCCCAGCGTGCCCTCGGTCGAGGACGCGCTGCCGCTCGACAGGTTGGCGCAGCCGGGCAGAAGCTTGAGCGGATCGCACAATTGCGGCAGCTTCGGCAGCAGCGATTTTTGCTGCTGCGCCGCATGAGCCGGACGCGCGAAGGCCGGAACGACAAGATGCGACGCCGCGGCGAGCGCGATAGCGAGAATGAGGCGTTTCATTTGCTTTTCTCCGCTTTGACGATGGCGAGGGCGCCGAGGATGACCATGCCAATGCCGACGCCGATGCTCTGGATATTGCCGGCGAGCGCCGGAGCATCGGTGAGGTGAAACAGAGCGGCGAGCAGTATGCCGAGCCCGGCATAGGTCGACGGCTCGCTCAGCCTCTTGCCGATCCAGGAGGCATCCTGCTCGATCTGCGCGGTGTCGATTTTCGGCGCTGGCTTCGCCACGACTTTGCTGTCAGCCATTGCTGTCTCCTATGTTAGCTGAGCGAAGAGAAATCTGCGGGAACGATAGCGAAGCTCCGATGCCCTGTAGCCCGGATGGAGCGCAGCGCAATCCGGGCTACGGCCCTACGGCGCGGCGAATTTGATTGACGGGTCGATCGCCATCATCTTTTTCAGCATCGCCGCGCAGCCGAGCTGGGCGTCCCAGAGCGTCGGCGAATACTCGCCGTCGCCGACATACTTGCCGCGCTGTTCCTGGTTGGTGGCGCCCCAGATGTAGGGCGACGCCTCGGCGTGGTAATCCTCGTAGCCGAGGCCGTTGTATTCTTCGAGGATCGTCAGCGCGCCGCCGGCGCTCCAATCCTTCCATTGCGCCGCCCGCGGCGGGCAATTGCAGAGCGCGTCGATCGCGGCATCGTAGAAGCTCGGAAACGGCCCGCGGCCCTTGGGCACGTGGCGCGACACCTCATTCCAGGGATCGCCCTGCGCGATCGAGCGCGAGAAATTCTGGCTGGCCTCGCGCTCATGAATGACGGCGATGCACCACCACGGCACCGCCGTCGCTTTCTCGATGTTCTGATAGATCGACTTCGCCTGCGAAGCGACGAGGCGCGTTGCGACCTTGGTCACTTCGCCGACGCGCGCTGGCATAATTTCGCATTGCTGCCAGCGCGCCTTATTGGCGCTGATCAGTTCGGGAATAGACAGCATCGGCGTTGCCTCGTTGCCTCGTTGCCTCGTTGCCTCGTTGCCTCGTTGCCTCGTTGCCTCGTTGCCTGATCCTTAAGGCCGGTCCGCGAGGCAATCGGCCTTGCGCGGAGAAAAAGTGCATTGGCGCAGTCCGAGCTTGCGCTGGCGGGTGCGCACGAATCGTTCGGTGACGCCCAGCTCGGCGGCGAGGATCGCGGGGTCGACCCCGGCATTGGCGCGGAAGAAGCCGTCGCGCTTGCGGAACGGCGATCTCGGCTCGAACAAATCCGGCGCGTGGACGATTGCGGAGCACGCCATCAATTGCCGCTCTGCGGCGGCCAAAAGCAGGTCAGCGCGCCATCGGTGCCGATGCGGAATAGCGTGGCCCTGCCGCCGGGAGCCGTCTCGCCCCAATGGATGATGTCCGCGGGGATAGGCCGCCAGGTATTGCCATCGAGGTATTCCCAGACATCATCGCCCGCGACGCCGACGCGAAACTTGGTCCGCACCACGTCCGAATGGGCGCAACGAGCTCTTGAAGTGCAGGCGCTTCTGCGCCGGCTTCGTTAGCTCGGCGTTGGCGTACCAGTCGCGCAAAGCGGCCGGTTGGTTCGCCCATTGGCCGCCGTCTCGCGCGAATGCGATGGCGGCGACAGCGATCAACGCGAGCGGCGCCGGCAGCATCGCGGCGCACAGGATCAGCGTGGCGAGAACGGCTCGCATCGGACACATTCTTAATTGTTGACGGGATTCAGAAATCAGGACGAAGGGGGCGCCTCGTTGACGAGGATCTGCGCGGCGCGCGCCGGCGTGATCAGGCCGGGGCCCGGCGGCGTGGCTGTGGTCGTCGTCGCCAGATAATTCAAGCCGTCGACGACTTCGGTGTCGGCAAGCCCGATCGAGCCGGCACCTGCGGCCATGACCACGAAGAGCCTGGTCTTGGTGTCGGTCGAGCCGACGATCGCCGCCTGCTCGGCGGCGGTGAACAGGGCCATGAATTGTAAAAAACTCAAGCTCGTCATCGGCGGCGGCGGCGCGACATAGGCCGCAGGCGCGTTGCCGGCCGCGATCCAGGAATTGACCTGCTCGGACCAGAAGCTCGGCACCCGCAGATCGACGTTTTGCATGATCTGCCCGTCGATCGTGGCCGTGCAGACGTGACTCTGCCCTTTAGTATCGGGCGTGTCGGAATAGTTCGCACTGGAAACCGTCATGTTCAAAGCTCCGCGCTACCTCGGATGTAGCTGTTGGCGCTTCCGCCGTCCCGAATGAGCGCACAATCGCCCGCCGCAAGACCGGACGACACGGAAAAGTTGATCTGCGCATTATGATCGTCAGCAAAATTTGTGGAGAGTGACGTTACCGTTAGCGAGTCTCCAGCCGCGATCAACACTTGATAGGTTCCGGCTGCCGTATATGAGAACGTTGGTGCCGCGCGCATAGGCGTGGGATATTGGATAAACACCGACGACACCGTTGTCCCGAGGCCAAGACCCAGCCCGTAAGGGAAATTGTCTACATTTGCAGTAAGCTGGAACATATAGCGGTAGCAAAAGTTGAATTCGGCGGTGATCGGCCGTAGCTCCGGCGGCGGCGGCGCGCAGAGTCCAGCAGTCGCGCCAGGCGTGGCGCGAATGTCGAGTTCGGCGACCTGGACCGTTTTCGAGCCGGAACTGAAATTGTTGCCGAAGTCGAACGCGACTTCGAGGCCATTGCCGGCCGAAGCGCCCATGTTGAAGGTATAGGCGATCTGGGTCCACGCGGCATTGGCGCAGGGTTGCAGGTTGACCCCGTTGGCGTTGGTCTCCGCTGTGGAGGATGACCAATCGTCGGGATTGCTCGCCCCGGTCGCGTGCTTGATGGTCAACGTCGGCGTGATCGAACCGCCGGTATTGTTGTAGACCTGCGCCTGCACGGTCACGGTCTGACTGGTGAGCGCCGCAGCGATCATGCTTTCGATGCGTTGCTTGATGATAAGATCGGTGACCGAACTCGCGCCGGTCACCTGCAGGCTGTTCGCGGTGAGGAGTCGGCCGGCCGCCTTCGCCACCGTGACGCTGGCGCCGGTCGGCAGCACGATCCAGCCGTCCGCCGTGTAATTGCCCGAGGTGGTGGCGGTGAGCGACGAAGTGCCGCGCTGCCATATATCCAGCGTGCCGTTGCGGAACCTGTTGAGGTAGCCGCCGGGCAGGCCGCTGACCGTGAGCGTCTCCGACAGCTTCGCCGCCGGGAAGCCGCCCGCCGTGCTGCCGTCCTGCACCACGACGCGGTTGTTGGTCGTGTCGATCACCAGCTCGCCTTGCGCGCCGGTGAATGCCGCTACCTGCGCGGAGCTGCCGCGGCGATATTGCACTTGAACGGCAGTCGTCATCAGATCGTGTTCCTATGCTGCGCCGAGATCGACATCGAGTTCGATCGTCAGCGTGAAGGTGGCGCCGAAATCGTCCTGGGGACCGGCTGAGACGTTGACCGCCCCCAGGTCCATCGGCGCCCCGGTGGTCCAGGCGAGCGCCACCGGATGATTGTAGGCGGCTCCGCTCGGCGTGTAGGCGTAGGCGGTGCAGTCCGACAGCGCCTCGACGCCGCCGCCGAACACGTTGTACGATTGCAACTTGATGGTGAGCGTTCTGCCGACATATTGCGCCGGCAGATCGTACGCAAAGATCGCCGCGTCGAGCCGCGCGAATGGGGCGCTGGAGGAGTGCGACGCACTCGCGGTGCCGTACAGCCCGCGATAAAGCGTCGTCAGCGAATATTTGTGCGCCGAGGTCAGCGTGGCGGTCTGATACGAAACAAGCTCGGAATCGACGATGCAAAGCGTCGTTGCGCTCGCGGCATCGGCCGCGCTGCCGCTCAACAAGACGCCGCCGCTTTCACCCAGATCCACCGCGAGCGTGTCGGTGGCGTCGGGATTGGTGCCGGCGAAGACCGCAAGCAGTCAGCGCGCCTTGCCGCGCTGGCGCGGCGATGGCGCCGATCTGGCTGTAGGACGCACCATCGAGCGACAGCCACACGAAACAGCCGCCCCAATTCGGATCGGCGACGCCGCCCGTCCCGCCGGAGGCTGCAATCCAAACCTGCGGAGCGGAGCCCGCCAGCATCGCCGGCGGCTCGAAAATGACCGGCGCGTTGACCGCAGCGGCGGGGACATTGCGATTGATCGGGTTGTTGGTGACGCCTTGCGTCGGGTAAAGCGTCGCGGTCGCAGTGCCGAGTGGGAATTCCTCCGCAGTCACGCTGAGGAAGCCGTCTTCATCCTCCTCGATCTCGGTGATCCGCACCGGTGCCTTGGTAAGACCGAGCACCGAATCGGTCACGGTCACGAGGTCCATCGGATCGAGCAGGCAATATTCCCAGGACAGACTGAATTTGTAGGTGTTGCGGATATAGACGGCGCGCTGCAGCATGAGCTGCCCGGAAATCGAAGCGACATCCTGATCGCAGATCTCATGCGCCGTCACCGTCGGCGCAATGCGCATGCCGTAAAGCTCGATGGCGTTCTGATCGCGCGATTCGACGGTCGTGAGATTGTAGGCGTTGTTGCGCTCGGCGATTTCCAAGCGCCACACATTGGAGGCCGCGAACGGATCGGAGCGCGATACCTGGAGCGGGTCCTCATTGTGCTCCAGCTTGAAGTCGTCGTCGCCAAGGTCGTAGATCGGTGACACATTCGGCGTGAAAGTGACGCCGTTACCCGTGACCGCGCCGTCGCCATAGGGGATGAACCGCAACAGGCCGCCGGACCACACCGCCGCGGTGTTGGTGAGCTGAAGCCAACGCTGCAGGATCGAGGACGCCTGCTCCTGGTCGGTGAGCGCGGGCGAGAGCGCAAGTCCCACCGCGCGGCAATAGGTCTGATAGGAGGCGTTGTTGCCGCCTTCGGAACTGTACAGCGTGGTGGCGTCGATACTGGCGCTCGGGAAGCCGACGCCGAATTGCGCGCTGGTGAGAAAGTCGGCCGCGATCAGCGCCGGATCGGCGTCGACGAAAGCGTAACCGCTGCCGCTGCCGGTTGCGTCGGACGAATTGTAGCGCAATTGGCCGTAGCCGGTGGCGTAGCGAAGGCCCTGCACCTCGAAATTATGATTGTCGAGCGTGGCCGTATCGCCGAGAGCGTAGTTCGCCGCGCATACGTAAGCGGTGCCCTCGTAGCCGAGCGCCTGCGACGGATAAGAGTCCGCGACATAGCTCCACGCCGATTGCGGGACCGCGCCGGTGAACGACGACAGACCAAGCTCGCTCAACGTGTAGAGCGATTGGCCCTTCCAGATCTGATTGATGCCCGCAATCTCGCCCTCGCACAGCGCCAGGATGACAGAGGCGCTGTATGTCGTCTCGCTCGAACTGCTGTCGCCAAAGAGTCCGCCTTTGCCGCCGCCACTGCCATAACTGGTCTGAAAGTTGTTGTACCAGATGACGTTCGGCGCAAGCTTCGACATGCCCCAGACGATCGGGATCGGCAGCGTATTGACCGCAGTCTGAATCTGCAGCCCGGTATAGTCCGGCGTGGTCGAGGGCTGCGCATTGCTGCCGAAAATTCCGCTCATGATCGCTTGGCCCAGAAGCTGAAAAAGCGCGGCTTGCGCCGGGGATCGGACAGCACGGCGCTGCGGCCAACCTCCTCCTCAAGAACGCAACGCGCCTGGTAATAGGCGTGAACGATGCGTAGCGGCCTTGCGCTCGCGACTATGCCGCCGTGCGAGTAGCAGCGGCCGAAGCGGAGCACCATCACGTCGCCGGGCTCGACTACCGCCGAATCCTGCCGGGCCGGCACGGTGTCGGAGGCGTCAATTTCGCGCGCCCGATCGAACACAAGACCGAGATACCGTTCCTCGCTGCGGTGCAGGTGCCAATCCGAAGGGTATGGGCGCGGATCAAATGGCGCAACCAGACCGCTATCGACGAAAACCCGCACTAGCAGCATGCCGCAATCCACTCCCGCGCCCTTAATGTCTGCGCAATTGTGATACGGCGTGCCGACCCAGGAGCGTGCCTCGGCGACGATTCGCGCGCGTTGCGCGTTTTCGTCGCCAGAAGTCGGAAGTCGAAAGTCAGAAGTCGGAAGGGAGAGATCGGGGTGGCTCATTCTGATTTCTGATTTCTGATTTCTGATTTCTGATTTCTGATTTCTGATTTCTGATTTCTGATTTCAGATCGCCATCTGCGGCGGCGGCACGTAGGGAAAGCCGCGGAAATTGGCGAGGTTGTTGAATGTGCTCTGGCAGGTGCCCGCCGTGTGGTCGCAGCCGTAATAGACGGTAAAGCCGTCGCCTTCCGCTGGGGCACTCTCCAGCGGATAAAGCAGCGTCAGCGACGTGCCGGCGGCCGAGCCTACGGTTGCCGTCACGCCGGCATTGACGCCCGAGGTGAACGTGATCGAGCCCTGCTGAAAGTTCGCGCTGGCGCCGGACCATTGGATCACCAGAGCCGTGGAACCGGCGCCGACCGTGCCATTGGTGCCGAACGCGTTCTTCACCAGCGTGCAGCCGGAATCGTAGAGCGTGTGCAGGCAGGTCGGCTGATAGATGTTGCGCGGCATGTCGATGTCGAGCAGCGCGAGGTCGGAATTGATTGTAAGCTTGGCGCTGGTGCGTCCGATCTCGTCGACCACACCGAGGCGTCCCTTGAACAGCAGCACCGAACCGATGGCGGTGCCGCCCATCCGGTCGGAGAAGAAGATGCGGTAGCGCACGATTTCGGCGCCATCGAAGGAGCCGTCGCGCAGCGCCTGCAGAAACGGCGCGCCATTCGTGATCGTGTCGGTCGACCGCGCCGCAATCGTGATCTGCTGCTGATCGACTTCGAGTCCCACGGCGGCCTTGTATTTCAGGCCGTCGATCAGGATCGAATTGCCGAGATAGGTGTTGCCGTCATAGCTGAAGGTGACGTCGAGATTGGTATAGCAGAGCACGAGCCCGCTGCGCAGCGTGAACATGAAAGCGTCCGCCATCAGCAGCGGCACGTCCGCATCGGCACGCGCATCATTCAGATAGCTGACCAGCGCCGAGGACGCGGGCTTCATCTTGTCATCTCCATTGCACCGCCGGCGCTCGGCGAATGCGAACCAACCCGCCGGGCGACTTTCGACGATCCATGCTCACGGCTTGACGCTGCGAAACTTCATGCTGGCGAGCTTCCAGAGACTTCGACATGAATTCCTCGAAATCCATCTGATCGTCGAGGAAGCGGCAATTGTAGGAATAGGAAAAGTCCGCCGACACCACCGCTCCGCTTCCTGGCGCGGCGGTAAAAACCAGCGTGTTCGGCGCCGTCAGCGAATAGCTCCCGGACGATTGCACGGAGTCATTGACATAGACGTTGGCGATTGCCGTGACCCAGCCCACCGGATCGAGAAAGCCGCCAAGCGCGCGCATCATCGCAAACGAGGTCGTCGTCCCATCGCCGGTGGCGAAGGCCTGGCCGGTCACGCTGTTGTCGTCGGGATCGGCATAGAGAAACGTGCCGAATTGCCCCTGCAGTTGCAGAAAGAAGCCCATCAGGCTCTGCAGGCTCGACGCGCCCAATCCGGCAAAGGCCGCAGTCGCGGAGGAGGCAAGCCCGCCATAGACCGCTTCGAACTCGTAGAGCGGATAGCTCATCAACGCCACGCGAACCTCACGGCCCGATGCGTGCGAGGCGACGCGCGTCGAAAAGCCCGGTTTCTTGTGCCGCGACCAGGAAAGGCCGGCGAGTGCAGGCAGTGCAGGCGGCGTGGTCATGATCGAACCGTGCGCAGCTTGAGCGATTGCAGCGCGTAGAGCGCCGCCATGAACTCTTCGGTGTCCGCGCTGTCGTCGTCGAAGCGGCAGAGCAGAAACCAATGGAAGTCGGCCGATACCGCAATGCCGGCGGCCGGCGCCATGGCAAAGGTCAGCGACGGCGCCAACGCATTCGCGTCCACGGTAAAGCCGCTTGCCTGCTGCACGCCGTCGAGATAAACCGCCAGCACCGTGCCGACATTGGCCGGCACAATCGCGGCGCCGCCCAGCGAGACCGTGAACGGAAACGTCGTCGTCTCGCCGGCGCCGGTGCCAAGCGCCTGAGCATAGGCCGGCGACAGCGCCGGCGGCTCGAAATAGAACGGGGCCGCTTCGCCGGCGCAAGCCGCGAAAAAGCCGACGATCTGTCGCAGCTCGGTATTCGGCGCGATCATGCGCAGCACATCGTAGTTCAGCTCGATCTTCCAGACCGCGGCGGAATACCTTGCGGCGCGGACCTCGCGGCCGGAGACATGCAGCGCCGCGCCGGTCGAGAACCAAGGCGTGTATTTGACAGACCAGCCGAGCGTCGGCAGCGCCGGGAACGTCGGATACGAAGGCGGAGACGGCGGGTCGCTCGGAACGAGTGGCGTCAGATACGGCCCCTTGCCGGAAAGCCAATTGCCGGCCGGCCAGTCGCCCGCATCGCCCCACACGCCGACCATTTGCGGAAAGGCCGGAAACGGCCGCGCGTCCCAGTTCCACACCGACATGAAGGCGGCTTGGATCATCGGCACACCGCCGGCCGATGTTTCATTGCGGCCGTCGGTCACCCAGTATTCGTAGATCGCCTGCAGCGCGAGCAGCTGCAATTCGTCGTCGCGGCGCGGCCAGTAATCGCCGGCAACGCTCTGGCTCGGATCCCAGATCGACCAGAACGGCGTCGCGCTCTCGACCGAGGTCGGACTGTAGAAGACGTTTGGCTGATTCGTGCCCCGGTCGCAGGCCGGAAAGCCGTACTCCACAAACGTGATCGATTTCGATTGCGGCACCCATTGCGTCGCCGGCCCGTGCGGCGACCAGCCGCTGCCGTCGCCGTCGTCATAGATCGCGTAGTGACTATTGTTCCACCACCAGCGTACCTGCTTGTTCGCGAGCAGCTCCTGGTTCGGATAATAGGGGTTGCGCGATTGCGACAAGCGGTCGCCGTGCGGCAGCGAAACCCGCAGATCGGTGCCGTTTGGATCGAGCCCGATGCCGAGATTGTCGCTGTCGTTATAGAACCAGTTGAAATACTGGCCGCCTTCGATGTTCGCTTTCAGGTACGCGATCGAATGGATGGTCGGCTGTCCGGACATGCCGAGGCCGTTGAACGTCGACGGCGGCCAGGCGCCGCTCGGAGCCGGATCGAGCCAGTGCTGCGCGTCGAGACCGCCGTCGCCGGTGGTCCAGTCGGACAGCGGCAGGTAATTGTCGAACGCGACGAGATCGATGTTGTCGTGCGCATAGAGCTGGTCGAGATGCGGCCATTGACCGTTCTCGCCCCCATGCTGGTAGCCCATCCATACCGACCAGTCGGCCGAATAGGCGATCAGATTGTGCAGGTTGGTCGTGTCTTTGCTCAGATCGGCGGCGTCGAACACGCTGCGCACGTCGTCGGCGAGCGCACTCAGTCCGGCGACAAACGGATAATCCCAGGTGACCTTGCCGTCGCCGCCGGTCGTACCCGCCTTGGTCCAGGCCGGGCCGCGTACGGTCTCCAGGCCGCGGAACTCGGAGCCGAGCAGAAACAGATCGACGCCGCCGGCGACCACGCAGAGATTGGCGTAGTGCAGGATCATGCGCCGATAGGTGTAGTCGGTCGACGAACCGGAATAAGCAACGGTCAGGTTGGTGTCGTCCCTGGTGAAATCCGAGATTGCGGCGCCGCCGAGGAAATTGTTGATCGCCGTCGTGGCGGCGCTCGAAACGTCGGTCCCGTCGTAGGTGATGCGGCCGCGCCAAGGTTCGCCGCTCGCCGTCATCAGAATGAACGGATAGAACACGACCCGAAGTCCGCGCGATTTCAGATCGCGGATGCAGCGCACGATCGACTGATCGGACGGCGTGCCGCCGTAGATGAAGGCATCGCCATTCTGCGGGATGGCGATCAGCCCCGGCGATGATTGCGTCAGGCCGGAGCAGCGCCAGACATCGCCGGCGCCGGAAGCCTGCTGAAAGACGCCGTTTATATAGGTGGTCGAGGGATAGATCTGGCAGGCGGTAACGTCGGTCGAGTTGCCGAACCAGGACACGACTAAGGCGACAGTGGTGCAGTCGGGAAATGCCGCCTGCAGATCGTTGAGCGCCTTTGTGTAGTCGGTGGTCGAACCGGTTGCGGCAAGCGGGCCGCCGCTGGCATAGCGGTTGATCGAAGTCAGGCTCGCTTCGGTAACGCGCTGGCCGAGATAGGCGATCGTGTCATAGGTGAATTCGCCGGTCGACGGCAACATGTTGACGCCGTTGATGTAACTCATGCTGGGAATTCTGAAGCCGGAAGTCGGAAATCAGAAATAGCCAGCCGAAACAGCGAACTCGCAAATGGTAATCTCATCGATGCCTACGATCCAATTTCCGACTTCTGGCTTCTGATCTCCGACTTCCGAGCGCGTCAGCGCGCGCGCAGACCGAGGTGGGCGCCGCGTTTCACGGCGTCGTTGAGGGCGCGCAGCATGTGGCTTGAATTATCGTTGAAGAAGCGTCTGACGCTTTGGCCGTCGAGCGCCGCAATGTTGATGCTGACGGGCGCATGCACCTGCGCGCCCATGCCCGCACCGCTGAACGGCCCGGAACCGCGCGCCGGCGGGATGATGGTTTCGCCCGGATGAATGAGCGCCAGCCCGCCGCGCACCACGTAATCGGTGCCGACATCGAATACCGTCGCCGCCGCGACCGAAGCCTGGGCCGCAGCGGCCGGTCCGGCCGCGGCCGGCCCCATCGTCGGCGCCAGAAAGGCGAACACGCCGGCGAAGGCCTGGCCGGCATCGGTCATGATCGCTTTGATCGCGTTCGCGGCGTTCGCGAGAGGCCTGCGCTCGCGGCGCCCTGCTCGGCGGCGGCGCGCGCCGCAGCGCCGGTCTGCGCCGCACTGGTCTGCGCGATCTGCGCCGCGGCCCACTTGACCACCATCTCCTCCGCCATTTCGATGAATTTGATCGTCAAATCCTCGAACGTCTTCTTCATCGCCGTCTGCCAGTTCGTCGTGCCTTCAAGCAGGCCGCGAAGCTGCGAATTGAATGCGCCGGTCGCGCTGGATAGGTACCCGGTCCACAGCGCTTGCTGCGCGGCGATCGACTGCTCGTCGAGGCGAAGCATGTCGGTGCGGTGCTTGGCTTCAAGCAGCGCCATACTTTCGAGGACCCGGTTCCGCTGTCGTACCGAAAGGTCGCCGATCTGCGCCTCTTGCGAAAGCAGCGCCAGTCTGCGCCTCATATTCTTTCTGCGTCTCCGCTTGCAGCAGCGCGAACTTCTGGTTCTGCGTGATCTGGAACTGGCTCACCTCCGCGTTGAGCAGTAGTTTTTTCTCGGAAAGCGACTGTTGAAGGAGCTTGATCTGGCCGCCGAGGTCCGCGAGCGCGTCGCGAATTTTTCCGATTCCCTCAATCGCCTCGTCGGTCGAGGCGCCGAACCGGATTTCAACGCTGTTGTCGGGCATCTTGGCTATCCTGTTGCCTCACCGGATGGCGCCGGTCGGAAACATGGCGAGTAGTTCATGATAGTTGTTGGACGGCTTCGGCCGCGGCCGGTAGCCGAGATAGGCGGCGACCATCCGGCGCAACGGCGGACATTCCGACCAGGCGCGGCGCAGTTCTTCAAGAAACGGCAGGTCGATCTGATCGAGAACCTGATCGCGCGTCCAATTAAGCTCGATGACCAGCTCGGCGACGAGCGCGCCCCACGCGACCGCCTCGAAGCGCTCGCCGCCGGTCATTCCCCCGCTTCGGCATCGGCCCTGCGGCCCCCCGCCTGTTCGATGACGACCGGCAGCGCGGCGACCAGTTCGCCGAACGTGATGGGCAGGTCGAAGAACTCGTCGCGGGTCAGCCGCGGATAGGCGCGGCGCAGGCCATGCCACAGCACCTCAGCAAGCGGCGCCAGCCGCTCTCCGCTCATGTTGTCGGCGGTGATGCCGGAAAGTTTCGGGACATAGTCGGCGATCGCCAGGATTTGCCTAAGCGACAGCGGTGCGACGCAAAAGTCCCGGCCAGCTAGGCGCACCGGACGCGCGCTCGCAAGGTCAATGGAATCGTCACGTTCCAGGCTCATGGCCCCTCTCTGTGCACTTTCAACAGTTCGAAAGGAATTGATGCTGGACTGTTGAAGCATTTGATTCGATTGAATAAATTATGACTTCAACAGATTGGCTCTAAACCCGACGGAACTGCATAAATGGTTGAATTTCAAGAGCTTAACAGCGATCAGCGACGCGAGGCCGTCAACACGCAGCAACGCTACGCGACGTTTCGCGAGGCGCAGCAGCGAGTGAAATCTCACCGCGGCTCGATGGTGTGGACCCAGATCGGGGGGCGCGACTACCTGGTCCGCAGCCATTACGACCAGGCCGGCCTCCGAAGGCAAACGTCGCTCGGTCCCCGATCGGAGAAAACCGAGGCCATCAAGCTGGAATTCGAGCGCGGCCGATCCGATGCCCAGCGACGCCTCGCTGACCTGGAGGCCGTCATGGCCCGACAGGCCGCGATCAATCGGGCTCTGGGCTTAGGCCGCGTTCCGCTGATCGGAGCGAAAATCGTTCGCGCCTTGGATCAGGCAGGACTGTTGGGCTCGGGCATACGGGTGCTCGGCACCAACGCTGTTTACGCCTACGAAGCCGCGGCAGGAGTTCGCATCGACCCCGGCCTGACCAGCACTGAAGATATCGACTTGCTCTATGACGCACGCGCCGGACTGACGTTCGAAACAAGCGAAGATGTAGCGCAGCCATCATTGCTTCGTCTGTTGCGAAAAGTCGATCGCAGTTTCGTACGCTCAAAGCAGACGTTCCGGGCCGTGAACAACGACGGCTACCTCGTCGACCTGATCAAGCCGTTGCGCAACCCGCCTTGGGCGAGCGAACGCGAGCGGGTCGGCCCAGACAGCGAGGACCTTCTTCCGACCGAGATTGAAGGCTTGGCCTGGCACCAGAGCGCACCCTCTTTCGAAGCAGTCGCCATTGACGAAAGAGGCGAACCCTGCCGCATTGTGGCGACCGACCCGCGGGTCTGGGCGGCGCACAAGCTTTGGCTGTCGAAGCGCGCCGACCGCGAGGCGCTCAGGCGCCGCCGCGACGAAGCTCAGGCACGAGCTGTCGGCGCCCTGGTCGCGGACTACATGCCGCAGCTGCCCTATTCCTCGGACGAATTGCAGATGTTGCCACAGCTCGTATTCGACGACGCCGCCAGCCTCTTCAGCCCGGGAAACGCGATCCGTTAGCGCCCGCTTTTTCGGACTACTCGCTCAGGCTGATGGTGCCGATATTATTGGCGGCATCGGCGATGGCCTGGAAATCGAACTCGGCGACGGTGAATTTCTGGTTGGAGAATGGCAGCGACAATTTCGGCGACACGCAGGCGTTGAGCTTCACCAGAAGATCCTTGTTGGAGCCGAAATAGTTGAAGGTCTCCTTGAGCGAGATTTCGAACATCGGCAGCGGGCCGGCGAGCTGGTTCGCAAGCGTGATCTTGTTGCCCGACGCGACCGTGTAACTGTAATAGATCAGCATCGCGGCGCCGTTGTCGGCGGAGTTGAACGTATAGACGCCGGCCGACACGCCGTACTGGCCTTGCGCCGGCGAGGACGCGACCGGCACAAGCTGCGCTCCGGTCGAGGCATAGAACACGCCGTAATCCTCGACGAAGGTCGAGCTGTTGGCGACGGTGATTGCGGCCGAGGCGACGGTGCCGCTCTCCCCTGTCGTCATTTCGACCATGCTGTTTGCGGTCAGCGTCTGGCCGAGGAACAGATTGTTGATCTGGGTCGCCTGCAGGCGGGCGAATTTGGCCTTGCCGGTGATCTTGAACTCGCCGCCGCCGGCCGCGACCGCCATGTTGTATTGGCCGAGCAGGGTCTCGATCTTGCGGTCGAAATCGAGCGAGACGTCCTGCAAGGTGCCGAGCAATGCGGGCGGCGCACCGGTCACATCGGTGCGCTTGCCGATCAGCGTGCCGCTGCCGAACGCGTATTGGGTCATGGATCAAATCTCCTTTGTAAGGTGGGTTAGCGCCCAAGGCGCGTAACCCACCAATTGCATGCGGCTTCGGTGGGTTACGCCGTTTCGCGGCTAACCCACGAAGATGCGGGGTTATGGAACGAGTATCTGGAACGGAATCGCGGCAACCGCCTTGCCGTCGGTGTCGCCCGTATCGATGAAGACCGGGCCGAGCGGATAGCAGTGCGCAACGAGCCCGCCGAGTGTCTGGCGGTTGCCGTTGACTGCGTCGGCCCCGCTTGGTGCGACCGCCGCATCGATGGCATCGAGCAGCGCATTCATCGCCGTATCCGGCACGTCTTCGGCGTCCATGCCGGCCGACATATAGATAAAGACATGCGCATTGATGGTCAGCGTCGGCAGCCCCTCGTTCTGCCGGCCGCGCAGCTCTCCGGTCTTGAGCATGGTCAGAAACGGCATCTGCGTCTCGTTGACCTGATCCCAATGCACGAAGCGCCGGCTGGCGGCGGTGAAGTCCGCCGCGGCGGCGACAAAATCGAAGAAGGCAGTGGAGATTTGCTCGCGGGTGATGGCGGTCATCGCGGGTCCTTGCAATAAGATGGAACAGTTACGGACGAAGAAAACAATGCTGACTGCCGGTCGGGCTCGACGGCTCAGCCAAACTTAGTTCTTGAGGTGAACTCTTATCCAGTTTGCTAAAGTCGTTTCGTCCATCTGGCCTGCCGCCATTGCATGCCAAGTTGCGACCAACTCTGAGTCTTCGGCTGTCAGCACATAGCCGTTAAGTTCAAGAAACAGTTCGGCGACGACCGCCGATACGCGCTTGTTGCCATCGACAAAAGCATGACTTCGCGCCAAGCCGTGCGCAAGAATCGCGGCCAAATGCGCGATGTCGGGATTGCCCCCATAGGCGATGTGGGCTTGCGGCCGATGCAGCGCCGCCTCGAGCAAACCCCGGTCCCGCAAACCCGCGGAGCCGCCGTGCTCGGCGATCTGTTCGTCATGAATCGCCAGCACCACCGCGATGGTCGGCCAGACGTAGGCCACCTGTAATTTTACCGCGCCAGCTCGCGCAAAGCGTTCTTGCGCTTGTTCATGATCTTCCGCGCAGCCGTCATTTGGCGGGCGAAGTCCGGATCGTAAGGCGTGAGGCGGTATCCGTCCGTGGCGGCCGTCAAATAGAGGGTATCGCCCGTGCCCACATGCAGCGAATCAAGGGTCGCCTGCGGGAGGATGACCCCGACAGAATTGCCGATCTTGCGCAACTTCAAAGCAACCATGGCAGCCTCGCGGTGGTAACCATAGTTATAACATAGACTGAGAGGCGTGTTCTCGCAAGGTTAAACTAGCCGGTTTCCGGTTGCCTCACTCGGCGTTGATTTTCTAGCGATGCGCGAAACGCCGGCTGGTGGCGGTAAAGTCCGCCGCGCCGGAGATGAGGGCGAAGGACGCAGTGCAGATTTGCTCTCGTGAAGCCATTACTTTAACTCTTCTCCTGCCGCTCCTTCCAAATCGTCCTCAATCGCATCCGCCATCTCCGCGAGCGACGAGCGCATATACGACCGCTCCGGCATGGTCACCGCCGGTATCTGCACTCGGGCGGCGAAGGCCAGCTTGCCGCCGACGATGAAGGCGAGTGCTTTGGCCTTGTCCGGCACGATCTGGTGCGGCGGGATAGTGCCGCCGAATTCGTGGATGGCGGCGTATTTCACGTCGGCGGATGCGGCGATGCGCACCGATACGTTGGTCGGAGAATTGTCCATCGTCATCACGATCGAGCGGGCGAGCGCGCCGCTTCGCGCGTTGAGCACACCGCCGGAAAGCTTTTGCTGCACCTTGGCTTGCAGCTCCGCCGCGAGCGCACCGGCCTTGGCGACGAGCGCGGCATGCAGCCGCTCGGGCAGGCCGGCGAGCGCCGGCGAACACGTGTCGTTTAGCTCAACGTCAAGCATTGGACTTTGCAGCTCCGCATATTCCCCTCTCCCTTGTGGGGAGGGAGTTTAGGACGCCACGCTGCGGTAGGGATCGAGCGAGGCGCGGATGAAATCCGGAATGTCCTTCAGACTGTAGGACGCGGTCTGCTGACCGGCCACGGTCTGCGCGGATTGCCCGATGCGGGTGCGGTAGCGGTAGCGCTCGGCGACCCATTCGATGCAGGCATTGTTGATCGCGGCAGGAATGAAGCCGTAGGACAGGAGTACGCTCGCGCCGGCATCGGCCGCGGCGAAGCTATAGACGCCGCCCGCCACCGCGTATTCGCCGGCGGCCGGACTGCCTGCCACCGCCGCAAGCGGCGAGCCGTCGGCGTAAGCGACGCCTGAATCGCTCGCCCACGGCCCGAACGGCGCCGCCGCCGTGACATTATAAGGACCGGGCGAGCTGGGCACGCTCGCGCCTTCGCTCTCGACCGCATAGCCCGCGGTGTAATCGACCACGACGTTCTGGCGGCCCTTGCGGAAGAAGGCGTGATAGAGATCGAGCGCCTGCGGCCGCCCCGGCGGCAAACCGTCCCATTCTTCGAGCAAATAGCCCTTTGTGAATGGCGTCTCCGAGGTTTCCGCGGCGGGAATCGCGACAGTATCGATTAACAAGGAAATGATCTGCAGCGCCGGGTAATGGCGCAGATAAAGCCGCGACCTATCGTTGCCGTCGAGCCGCTCCATGAACGAGCGCGGCGTGAGCGAGGGCCGGCCAAGATAAGCGGTGATGGCGCCGCTGACGTCCGTGATCAGCCGCGCCAGCAAAGGATCGTCGGACGAGCCGATGCCGCTTGAGCCCGCAAGCCAGGCTTTCACGTCGGCAAGGGTGGCAAGATCGGATGCGGCCATAGCACAAATCTCTGCTTACGGGTTCTTGGCAAGCGGCCTGGCGCGAAACGCCGGCAGCGTGAGTTTCGGCAGCGGCGCGGATGTGGGCCGGCGCGGCGCGGCGAGCGGAGGCGTCGCGGGCGGGACCTTCACGGTCACGTTCGCGCCGACCTCGACAAAGCCGAAGCACTCAATCAACAGGGCACCCACGTCGGCCTCGACCTCATAGACGCCGTTGCAAGGTCTAATGGCGACACCGGCGACGGACGGATCGCCGACGCCTTGCGGCGCTTTCAGCTTCATGGAAGTTCCTTGCAATTTCTCATTCCATCAATCGATGTTGCCGGGCTCGACCCGGCAATCCATGCTGCCTTGAAGCCGCATGGATGCGCGGGTCGAGCCCACGCATGACGATTGCGAGGAGGTCGACTACCGAACGATTGCGAACAGTTCGATTATCGAATTCGCCGCGGCATCATCCCGCCGCGATATTCGCGATCACCGCCATCGACGGCGGGAAGTAGTGCTGCAGCACCTCGTCGGCATAGACGCCGGTCTCGTAGCGGCGGGCGCGCGGCGGCCATTCGATCTGATAATAGTCCTGGCGCGTGCGCATCTGCATGACGTTGCCGACATTCGACAGCGGATAGGGCAAGGTGCGCGCACTCATCAACAGCGCGCCCGCCGGCATGTTGGGATGGACGCGGATGTCGATCGTCTTCGGCCCGGCCATCGAGAACTTGTTGAGATAGGTGCGCACCATGACGCCGCCGCCGAGCGCGCCCTGGTCGCTTTCGAACACGAAGCGCTGCGCGGCGTTGGCATTGCCGGCGAGAATCTTCTTCGACAGGTCGTTGGCGACCTGCGAGCCGACCCACATCGTGTCCGGCGAGAGCCGGTAATTGTCCCAGCGGTCCTTGAGCGCGGCGTCAATCTCGACCACGCCGCCGGCGCCGTCGCCGGTCAAGGTCGAGCCGGTGCCGGCGGTGCCGGTCGCAAGATATTTGATGTAGGAATTGGAGCCGGATTTGAAGGCCTGATAGAAGAGGCCGTCGAACACCAGCGCGTTGGTCGAATTGTCGTTCGAGCCGAGCGAGGCCGCGGTCTGCGTACCGGCGGCGTCGGCAATGATCACCAGCGAATTGATGGTGGTGATGGCACCGAGCACTTCGGAACCGGCGGCGCCCCAGAACCAGGCGTAGCCCATGGCGCCGTTGACCGCCGCGACCGTTGCCGCGATCGAGCCGGTCGTCCCCGAGGAGATCGACGCGGTGGCATTGGCCGATTGTTTGGCGGCGCCGCCGCCGAACGTGTCGGACGACGAGTCGGCATTGCTGCGCGTGATCGCGCCCTGGATGCCGCCGGAGACGCTGCCGTTGATGACGGCGTCGAGCGCGAGCGCGACGCAGATGACGCTGTACGGGCTCGCCGCGGCGGTAAGGCTGCCGCCAGTGGTCGAGGGCGCCAGCGACGGCGTCGGCGTAGTGCCGAGCGCCACCGAAGTGTCGCCGCCGAGAATCGAGAATCTCCTCGCCGAGCATGCAGGCTTCGAGGCCTACCTTGGCGCCGATCGCTTTGACGTCGTCAAAGCCCATGCCGGCATATTGCGCCTCGAAATCGACCGAGGTTTCGATGCCGATGCCCTTGTAGGCGGCGCTGTAATCGGCGGTCGAGACCGCCTGCACGCCGCCGCGATTGCCGCCGGAGACACCGATGCGCAGCCCCGTGGTGTTGACGCCGGTCACTGCGCGCCAATTGGCCTGGATGCCGCCCTTGCCCGACACCCGCGGGATCTCGTTGCGCAGGGGCGTGAGCAGCGGATAGAGGAATTTGGCGCCGAGCTCGAGATCGTAATAGGTGAGACCCGACGTGGCCGAGCTCGACTCCGAAAACGTCGAGGTCTTGGCGAGCGGGTCGCCGGGCAGCGGGTTCGAGTGCGCCCGTTCGATCTCGGCGAGAAAGCCACCGGCGTTCGCCAGCGCGACATTATAGTCCTGGACGGTGCGCGGCATCGTGGACTTGGCAAGGACGTGCGGCAGATTAGGCTGATACATGGTGTCGTTCCTGTCTGGTTGGTTGGTGATGAGGTTTATGTTTCAGCAACGCACGCGCGGCACGGCACCGCCGCGCGTTGCGCCGCGGCGAGCCGCCGACCCACACATCAATGCTGAATGTCGGATGAAAGCACGGCCGAAGCCGCCGGCCGTCAAACCGCGTGGCTTACCGGAATCTGGTCACGCGATGACGACAGGCTGGTCATCCCTGCCGCGGCCGAAACCCCGGAATGGCGCGCATCGGCTTCGACTGCGCCTTGCGGATCGCGGCTTCGGCAAGCGCTTCGAGTGCGCCGGGCCGGTCAAGTAACTGCTCAGGCGGAGCAAAGATCGAATCCTCGCTTTTCTCCGCGACCCGAACTGACGTTGTCCCGAGCGGCAATGGCTGGTCTTCGATCTTCTTCAGGCGCGCCGCGAAGTCGTCGAGGCGCGCGGTGACGCCGGCGAGCGCCTTCGCCAACGAGCCCTGCACGGCGCGTTCAAGAATTTTCGCAAGCTTGCCGGCTTCTTCGCCCTCGGCAGCTTCGTCGCCCATCTCGCCGGCCTGCGGCGAAAAGCGTGGGCGCATCTCAACATTCGCTCCGGGGATGTGCGCACCCGGACAGCAATCTCGATCAAGAGCAACAAGCAAATCGTGGCTTTGCTTGATCCTCTCCTTGTCCGCCTTCGAGTGCCGCGCGCCGACCTTAGCCATATCGTGTGCGACATCGCCCGCGGCGCCCGGGGCGCCTGGGGCGACCTTGAACTTGCGCAGCTCCGTCGAGCCGTCCGCCTTGATCACCGCGAATGTCGCCTCCGGCAGGCAGGGATGATCGACCAGCGACACTTCCATCGGCTCGGCGGTGTAGCGCATAAGCTTCGGCGCGTCCGGATCCGGCCAGCGCTTCAAATAACGGCCGCCCTGGGAGAAGCCGGTATAGACCCCCTCCTCCACCTTCGCCCATTCGGCATCGTCGACCACCTTGCCGCAGATCTCGATCCGCTTTGCTTCATCGTTGAATGCGATCTCGACGAGCTTGCCGGCCGCCACGTTCGAATGCATGGCGCGCAGGTTGCCGAGGCTCTTGCCGTCGGTGGCATCGGCGAACTTCTGCGACCATTGCTGATAAAGCGGCTTGGTCGAGGCGTAATCGCACACCTCGCCGACCACGTCTGGCGTCTCGGCGGTGACGACGCCATAGACCAAGCGCTTCGCCGCATCGATCTTGGTGATGGGGATAAAGATTTTCACGTCGCTCATGTCATCCATTGGGCACTCCTGTTTTGCGTTTCGCGGCGCTCTGTGCAAGGCCGGCTGGGCGAAGCCGTAACTCGCCGCGGTAAATCGAGAACACAGAAGGAAATGGCGGATTACGCCTTGGGCTAATCGGCCTGGGTGCTGAGGGTCAACGTCATGCGATGCGCCTAAAGCACACCTAGCTCGTGTAACAAGGCCTCGATCCGAGTCCCGACCACGTTCAGCCCATTTTGCGCGTGCAACAATTCGAAGCCGCGGCGCGCCCGGGCGTCGGCCTCGCTCGGATCGTGATAGATCGATCTAAGGGCAACCACTGCCGCCTCCTGCCGCGGGTCGGCCCAAACCGAGCCGACGGCTTCTTCCGGATATTGGCCAGGCAGGACCGGTTCGAGGCGATAATCGACCGGATAACCGGTGGCCGGCGTGACAAAATCCGTGGTGCCGCCGTAATCGGTCACGACCACTGCCTTGCCGGCGGCCAGAGCCTCGGCGGCGCCCAGCCCGAAGCCCTCCGATCTGTGCAGCGAAACGAAGGCATCGCAACTCGCCATCAGCGCATCCATTTGCGCGCGGCCGAGCGTGCGATCGATGACGTTGATGCGACGATCGGCTGCAGCAACCTCGCCGAGCCACCGGCGGAGACCCTGATCACGAAAACCTCGGGTTTTCACGACGAGTTCAACGTCTCGCTGCCCCGGCATGAACGCAGCTTGGAAAGCCTTGACGGCACCGACCGGATTTTTCCGCGCGCCATAGGAATCGTAGTCGAGAAATGTGAACAGCTTGAGGCTTTCGCGCCGGGGGCGCGGCGGCGGCGGCGAAGGCGGCAAGCGCAGCGGTAGACGCACGTGGCGCACCGATCGGTCGAGCGCCTCTGCGAAGGCCGACGCCACGAATGCCGTCGGTGCCCAGATATCGTCGAAACGGCGTAAGGCTCCGAGCCATTTCCAGGGTAACCGATTCAATTCCCAGAACGGGTAGAGGATGTTCACGATACCGCGGTCGCTCCCGACGGTGAGATGTTGGCCGAAAGAGCTGGCCCCGATAACGACGAGTCTTGCTCTGCCTTCTGCAATTTGGTTGCGCGTGGATGTAAATTCCCGTTCGGCTGCGAGACTTGGTAGAACGAGGTCGCGGACCGATAACGGGAAACTCTGGGTCTCGCACGCACAGACGAGATTGCGCGCAGCTTGCCCAAGCCCGATCTCCGAACTGAGGTGGCCGACGATAGTAAGGCCCGCCAGCTCCGCCGCAGGCCGCGCGACTGCCATCCGGTTTCGGTCAACAGCCGCAAAATCGACCCACGGCAGGACAACTGGCGGGAACCCGGCGTCGCGCGTCAATTTGGCGACGATTTCGCGTGCGAACGGGAACAGCAGATATGGGCACTGGGTTCTGACCACGCGCTGCAAATCATCGGCTTGGTCGAGGACAACGCGGAACACACCGCAATAGGCCAGTTCGAAGTGAAGCAGCAGAGTCCCCCGCGATTGCGTCGAACCTTCGAACCGCAGCGTTACCTCAAAGTCAGTTTCGCCAAGCAGCGGAGCTTCTACCGCGACGCTCAGTCTCAGTTGCTCCGGTTTCAGCGCCATTGCGCGTGGCGCGTTCGGAATTTTGAATGACAGGTCCCTCAGGTATTGCGTAACGACGGTGATCTGCGGCAGCCCGACTTCCGGCTCGGGCTTGAGGGCGTGCCAAAGGCGTGAAGGTGCGTCGGAGAATGACATTGTCAAGATTTCAATGAAATCAAACAATCGTCATCGGTCGATCGCCGCGTCATTCTCAGCTCGCGTCAGCCGCTCCCCCTCGACCAGTCGCCGCACCACGTCGCGCATGACGTTTTCGGCTCGCCAGCAGATCAGCTTTTGCGCCTTGGCGGGATTGCCGGCGCTGTAGGCGATATCAGTCGGTCGCCGCAGCGTCTCGTCGATCTCGACGTGCTCGGACCAGTCGAGACCGACTTCGGCAAAGGCGGCCGCCACAAAGTCTTGCAGGCTATGCGTTTGCCCGGTCGCGATGACGAGGTCAACCGCTTCTTCGAGCTGAAGGATGCGCCACATGGCGTCCACATATTCCGGGGCAAAGCCCCAGTCACGATGAACGTCGAGGTTGCCGAGGCGGAGCTTCTGGTGCGAGCCGGCGGCGATGGCGCAGGCGGCCGCGACGATCTTCTTGGTCACGAAACGATCCGGCCGCAGCGGAGATTCGTGGTTGAACAGGAGACCATTCGAGGCATGAACACCGTAAGCCTCACGATAATTCACCACCGCCCAGTGGGCGGTCGCCTTGGCTACGGCATAAGGGCTGCGCGGGCGAAACGGCGTTGTCTCGTCGGCTGCGCTTGCGCCAGTATCGCCGAAGCACTCGCTTGAGCTCGCGTGGTAAAGCCGGATGGGGCGGCCGAGAAAGCGGACCGCTTCCAGGAGGTTCAGGCAGCCCACCCCGATGCTCGCGATGGTTTCCACCGGCTGCTGAAACGAGAACGCGACCGAGGTCACGCCGGAGAGATTGTACACTTCGTCGGGCCTGGTGTCCTCCAGCACTTGCAGCGTGCTGCGAAAGTCGGTCAGCGCCATGGAGAACAGCTCGACACGGTCGCGAATGCCCAAGCGCGAAAGGTTCCCAAACGACGCCATCTGGGCGTCGCGCGAAGTGCCGACGACGGAGTAATCCTTCGACAGGAGCAATTGGGCAAGATACGACCCGTCCTGTCCGGAAACGCCGCAGATCAGAGCGCGCTTTTGCAAAGAACCTCCCCAAACGCAGATGGCCTGCTGCCGGTGTGGTTGACACCCGCCTAAGCGAATCCCGCCTTCATCTCGAACTCCACGGGACTTAGATATCCGAGCGTCGAGTGCCGGCGCTTCGGATTATAGAAGCATTCGATGTAGTCGAACACATCAGCCTTGGCTTGGTCGCGCGTCCGATATATTTTGCGTGCTGTGCGCTCGGTCTTCAGCGAGGAGAAGAAGCTCTCCATCGCCGCATTGTCCCAGACGTTGCCGGCACGGCTCATCGAGCAGATGACGCCATGATCGGCCATCAGCTTCTGGAACTGCTCGCTGGTGTACTGGCTGCCACGATCGGAGTGGTGCAGCAGCGCATCGGGCTTGCCGCGTCGCCAGATCGCCATCACCAGGGCATCGGTGACGAACTGGGCCGTCATCTCAGCACTCATCGACCAGCCGACCGCGCGTCGGGAGAACAGGTCAATGACTGCCGCCACATAGAGCCAACCTTCCGCTGTCCACACATCGGTGAAGTCGGCGATCCATTTGCGGTTGGGAGCGGGCGCTTCGAAGCTGCGGTTGAGCACGTTGGCAGCGACGGCGGCGACCTGCCGCTCACCCAGATCGGGCGGCAGTCGACGCCGTCGCGGACGGGCTTTGAGAGCCTGTAGCCGCATCAATCGCTCGATCCGATGCAGACCGCACGACACGCCTTCCGCCAGCATGTCGTGCCACACCCGTCTGGCGCCGTAGGTTCGATCGCTGGCGAGGAAGCTCGCACGAACCTTGGCACCGAGCTCTTCATCGCTCCGGCTGCGTTGACTGCGCGGTCGTGTCAGCCAGGCATAGAACCCACCCCGCGAGACACCGAGCGCCTCGCACAACCATCCCGCCGGCCAGAATCCCCCGGTGCTTCGCAATGAATCCGAACTTCACGTCGATTCCTTCGCGAAGTAGGCCGCGGCTTTTTTTAGGATGTCGCGCTCAGCCTTCAGCTTGATCACTTCGCGCTTGAGCCGCGCGATCTCCAGCTGCTCGGGCTTCATCTGACCCGGGCCGGGGAATGCCTGCTGCGGATCATCCGCAAGCGCCTTCACCCAACCACGCAACTGGGACTGATGCACACCCAGGTCTTGCGAAGCTTGCGCATACGAGACGCCCCGCTCCTTGATCAGCCGCACCGCCTCAAGCTTGAACTCTCGCGTAAACTTCCGCCTCTCCATGATCCACCTCCGGTTCCATCAAAACACCTAACTCGGTGTCTGCGGAACCGGCAGCAGGCCACTCAATGGTTTTGCGACTGGCGCCTTACGCTTCGCGATAAGGTCCTAGCTTAAACTTTCGCATAGCCTTGTCGATTCCGGCACGGACATTGGGATCAGGTCCTTCGTATTGCACTGCTGCCATCGCATCACGAATCTTCGCCGCCCGATCATCGGGCGCAACTCCACCGCTCGCGGGCGCGATCACAATCGAGACCTCAACGTCGTCGCCCTTGTGCCGTTTTCGATAAATGCGTCCCTCCACGAGCAGATCGCTCACCAGTTGGACGTGGTCACGAACCTCTTGGGACGCCGCAGAAAGGCCTGAGATTCTGACGGTGTATGGCGGCTCCACGGCATTCATCCCTCCCCAGATCATTGAATCAATCAAGGCATCTGGACTCTTACCGTGTCCCTTCGGAGCCTCAACCGCGGCAAGGACCGCATCGTAGAAATCCGTCACCGTCTTCCACGTCGATGCATCAAGTTCAATGATTCGCATGTCCTTCACTCCCCGGTCGGGGCCAAGTCAACGCGGTAAAAGCTGTAGTAGTGATTATTCGTGTAGTAGATCGACCACGCCCCAAAATCAATTACAAGCCTATTGAGACCTCGCGGGCCACTGCCGGTGCGCAGACCCGGCACGTCGAAAACCACATAACCGGACTCGCTTGCCGGCGGCAGCACGGCTCCGGTCTCAGGATGCGGACGGTTCTCGTACGCATGCGGTTCAAGCGAACTGCCGTTCCCAGTGAATATGAGATTCAATGCATCTGCTATCTTCTGTTGTTCGTCTGGTGATAAAGGACCGTTCAATCCTTTCGGGTCTAGCGAAGCTGGGCCTGGAGCGATAATCAGTCCGCCTGGCTTTACCGGTTCCCCAGCAAGCAACACAGCGTTATTCGAGCCGGCGTTTCTCCCGTCATCCTCGGTCGCGTCCGTCCGCGTGCCGGTATCTAGAGCATGTTCCGGCCCAATTGAATCGGGGGATTCCCGCGGGGCGGTGAATGGGCGAGTTTATCGGCATTGATTCGATTTTGGGAGGCAGAACGATGCCGAAGGCCTATTCTGCGGATATGCGAGTGCGAGTGATTGGGCGGGTAGAAAGCGGCGGTTCGCGGCGTGAGGCGGCCGAACATTACGACGTCAGTCCCAGTACCGCAGTGATCTGGGCGAAGTGCTTTCACGAGACTGGGCGCTGCGCAGCCAAGCCGCGGGGCGGGAGTACCTCTGCATTGGAGGAGCACGCGGACTTCTTGCTGGGGCTGATCGAGGAGCAGGCGGACTTGACGCTGGATGAGGTGGTTTCTGCGATGCGCAAGCGAGGCATTGCTTGCAGCCGCACCGCGGTATGGCGTTTCTTTCAGCGCCACAAGATCACCTTCAAAAAAAAGCCTGCGCGCGGCGGAGCAGGAGCGCGCGGACGTGGCGCGGGCACGCCGGCGCTGGATGCGAGAACAGGGCATGTTTGACCCGGCCCGGCTGGTGTTTCTCGATGAGACTTCCGCCAACACCAAGATGGTGCGGCTGCACGGCCGCTGCGCCCGCGGTGAGCGTTTGGTGGATCATGTGCCGCAGGGCCACTGGAAGACGATCACCTTGGTGGCCGCGCTGCGGCGGCGTGGCATGCGAGCGGCGCAAACCATTGATGGCGCAATGACCGGGAAGAAGTTCTTGGCCTATGTCGAACAGTGTCTCGCCCCCACCCTCAAGCGGCAGGATATCGTCGCCATTGATAACCTTCCGGCGCACAAGGCGGCCGGTGTTCGTGACGCAATTGAAGCGCGCGGTGCGACACTTCGCTACCTGCCCAAATACTCGCCAGACCTCAACCCCATCGAGATGTTGTTCAGCAAATTGAAGGCTTATCTGCGCAAGACCGCCGAGCGAACGATACCTCGCCTGCGGCGCCGCATCGGCTCATTCGCGCGTAGCCTGACTGCCCGCGAAGCTGCTAATTATTTCAGGCACGCAGGCTATGCCTGAAATCGAGCGGAATTCTGCTCTAGTGTGGCGAACTGCGGACCTCTGTCGTCGGGAGCGGGAGCCGTGCCCGACGGTGAATTTTCTGCTGCTCCTGTCCCGCCCTCGCTCGTCCACTGCCCGCCGTCGGGATTGCCGGTCGGCACGCGCGGCTGATCGGGATTATATTTCTGGATCGCGCGCCGCATTTGGCCGTTTGGTCCATGCCCGCTCGCCCCATCCGCAGATGGCTTAGCATTGCCTCCCACACCCGCCTCGATCGGCACATATCCCATCGCCGTGAGCACCATCGGGCGGTCGGCGGCGGGGTTAGCATAAGGGTCGAGGCCGAGGTGGCCGCGCAGCTCGTTGAGCGTCACCGCGCCGAGTTTTAAGCGGTCGGCAAGAACCGTCTCGGGATCGCCGTCGTCCTCGTCGAGCCAATGCAGTCCAAGGTCCGGCGAGGCGAATTCATCGGCGATAATCTCGTCGATGAGGTCCTTTACCCACTCCTTCGTAGGCTCAAGCCCCTCCTCCTCGCTCTGCGCCGACTGATTGTCCGCCGTGGCGCGGTTCATCACCTTCACCGCCCATTGCGGCGGCACCGAAAACGCAAAGCAGATGATGCGGGCGAGCCACTCGTCGAAATCGTCCTTGTGCTGCGGCTCCTTGGTCTGCACCACCTTGGCGGCGGTGTCGCCGGGCACGAACTTGGCGCGGCGGCGCCGGGCGAGGTCGCCGGCAAACTTGGTGTCCCAGTAATCCTGGAATTGTTTGATCTGGTCCGGTGTCCAGCCCTGCGGCACGCCGATCAGCGCGTCGGGGATCGAGCCTTCGGTGAAATAATCGAGTCGCCAGAGTTGCCGCCGCAGCGCGATGTTGACCGTCATCAGCACCTGCTGCACCGGCGAATAGCCGTAAACGCGGTGGGCGCGGACGTTGCGCGGCCGATAGATGATGTCGCGCGCCGAGTAGTTGACCGCGGGCAGGCCTTTGAGCACCTGCTGGTAGGCCGGCGGCAACACGATCGTGCCCCCGCTGTCGCGAAACGGCTGCGGCGTGCGGCCCCAATCGTCGATCACCCGCTTGATGGTCGAGCCGTCGAGCCTGCTGCAGCGCGTAAAGCTGTCCCGAACGCGTGCGCTGGCAATACAGCGTCGCCGCGTCGATCACGAACATATCTTCCAAGAGCGACCGCAGCCAGGTCTTCCAGCGCGTCACGCCGTCTGGTTTTTGGAAAAATTTTTCGAGCGCGGCGATGCGGATGGCTGCATCCTCGCCCGGCGCTGAGTTCGCGCCCCCTGCACCGCGCTTCGCGCGGTCCCCGTCGCCCGCTTCGCGGCGGAGGAAAGCGGCTGGCGCGGCCGGATGCGCCAGCGCTGGCGCTCCATCTGGTCCTTGCGCGTCTCGATGACGGGGCGGAGCAGATCGTAGGCGTTGGCGAAGCCGCGCAGTTCGGCGAAACCGACCGGCTCGTAGGCGCGCGGGCGGGTGACGAGATTGTAGCCGGAAGGAAAATCGAAACGCCGGCCGGCCACGTCCGGCGGCGCGATGGGCTTGAGCGGATCGAGCGGGCCGAACCAGTCGGCGCCGCTGCCGCGCGCAATGCCGGCACTGGACGCGCTGGTGCTCGACGCGCCGGCGCCGCAAGAAACCTGGACCTGGTACGGCGACAATGGCAGAGCCGGCGCAATGGCGTCCGCTGCGCTGCTGCGTATCTGCTCGCTCATTCTGATCCTGCCCTGTCGGCGGTGCATGTGAAAATGCCCCCTCCTGCCTCGCCCGCGTGCGGCAGAGGCCAGGAGGGGGTTGCGACCGGTACTTCGCGCTCCCGCTGTCGGGACGCGACGCGCTTTGCCGGGTGGGGGCGGCAAAGGCGCGGGGGGACACAACAGCGGGATGCAATGGCGAAGCGCCGATCAGGCCCGCAAAAGCGGGCCCACGCATGCCGGTGCGGATGGCGCACCGCGCCGGCATGTTTGCAAAAAAGACGGCTACGAAGGCTCGTCGGACAAGCGGACAAAGCCCGCCGTCACGAGCGCGGCGGCATCGTCCTGTTTGACCGTCACGACGCGTTCGGCGCTGACCACATAGAGCGTGCCGGAGACGCCGTGCACGGCCGAAACATTTGCAGGCGCGCGTAACTCCACGAGCGCATCGTTGACGCGCCGCTCGGCATCGGCTGCCGCCGTCTGCCGACTCTCGGCCTGGCGGCGATAGAATTCCAGCACCGCCGCATTGTCTTTGAGCATCAGCTCGGTGACCGCGAACACCAGCGCGTCGGCGTGATCGGGGCTGCCCTCGCCGCGATAGCCGGCCGTGGTGAAAGCGCAAAGCTGGTCTTCAAGAACGGCAAAACGGCCGACATGATGCACCAGGCCCTGCTCGTAGAGCGCCGAGACCGGCTCGGCGCGCAAGCTCTTGCCGCGCGAGGCGGAAATGACGCGCACCGGCGCATTGGCGTCGGCGGCGCGGATGACGAAGCGCACCATCTCGCCGCCGAAGTTTTCCTCGGCCACGATCTGATCGGCGGCAAATTCGTGATAGGCCACAATGGCGGCACGGCCCCACGCCGCCGGCGCATCGCGCAGCGTGCGGTCGGCCAGCACATAGGCGTGGCCGTCGTCGCCGCGGGCTGCCACCACGATGCCGATCTCGTCGGCGCCTTCGTCGTCGCGGCCGGCGGCGCCGGACGGATCGACCGCCACCACCACGCGGCGGCGACGCGCCGAATTGAGCTCCGTCACCCGCCCGCGCGCAAACATTTCGTAGCTGAACAGCGCGCCGTCGAGATCGTCGATATAGACGCCCTCGAAAAAGCGCTTGCGCTGCCGCTCCGGCAACACCTGCAGGCTTTTCAAATAATCCGGCGAAGATTTTCGCGGCATTGTCGCTTGGATTGACGAACAGCCGCACGTAATCGTCGGGATCGTCAAGCGGCACGCGCGAGACCGGATCGCGCCCGTCGCCAAACAGAACGTTGGTCCAATGCCCTTTGCTGGTCGGGTTGAGGTCGTAATAGGCGGCCTGCTTGAGACCCTCGACAACCTGCGCCAGGCGGGTGAGCGCAATCAGAACCGTCGCGTAGGGAATCTGCGAACATTCGTTGAGAAAGATCGTGACGTATTCCTTGCCCAGGATCTTCTCGACGCGCGCATTGTCGTCGAGGCCGCCGACCCAAATTTCCGAGCCGTTACGCAGCGAGAAATAACCCTCGCCGCGGTGCCGTTTGAGCGGATCGTCCGGAAACCAGCGGCCGAAAACCTTCGGCAGCGTGTCGAGCGCAATCGAGGCCTGCGCCGCATTTCCGCGCAGCCGCAGGATGGCGTGACGCGATTGCGCGGCTGTGAGCGCACGCCTTGCGATTTCGTGAACGAACAGAGTGGTCTTGCCGGAGCGCGAGCCGCCAACCAACAGCGTATGGCGCTTCTGTTCGCTGCAGAAGCTTGAGCGCTTCCCGTTGTTTGGCCGTGGGTGTGATGAGAGATACGGACTGCTGAGACGAACTGCTCTTGCTGCCCATTCGCGCTTGGCGGTTATGTTGCTTGGCGTTTCATGCTCCCGGGCCGCCCTCGGCCCGCACTGTTAAGCCACCGAAGGAATCGCGTCGCTGTTCAGACCAGCGCGATATTGATCGCGCGAAACCCGCGCCTGGTCTTCTCGACCTCGAAACGGACGGCCTGGCCCTCGTAAAGCGCATCGATGCCGGCGGGAAGATCGGTGCGATGCACGAACACGTCGCCCGAGTTGTCATCGCGGATGAAGAAGCCGTAACCCTTGGTCTCGTTGAAGAATTTGACTTTGCCTGTGACGGTCACCTGTGGCCCCTGTGCTGTCATCGCGAAATCCTGCAGCAGCGCGTGTGCTGCGGTGCTGCTGCGGTTCCGCCCGCCGGACGGCTGTTGCTGACGTTGTGAAGGTTGGGAGCGCGTCGGGCGCAGTTCTGCAAGGCCCGTGTGCGCGCGAGTCAATGCCGCAAGAAACCGATGGCTGTCAAGCGAGCGCGCCGCGAAATTTTCTGTTCTGGTCGATATCGTCTTGATCATACGGGGTTATTTTTTGTTTGTCACGCGGTTCGGAAAACGTGTCGGCGCGCCGCTTGCGACTCTCACTCGTCGATGATTTCTCAGATCAGGCGCAGCGTCGCCGCGACCTGAGCAATGAGATTGTTGCGATAATCTCGCATCCATTCGTCATAACGCAGGATTCGCTCGCCGCGGGCGCGAGCCTCAAGCCGATAGCTGCGATAGGCCTTGTTGACCGATTTCAAGCCGCCGGATTGCTGCAGCGCCTGTAGTTCGGCATCGACGCGCGCGGCGACGCTTGCGACCTCCTCGCGAAGCGCGTCGTCGGAAAACAAGACGACATTGAGCCTTTTCGCAGCGGCAATGACCGACGCGCAGGCCAGCGCGCTTGAATCCGAATGCGCTGTTTCGGCGCCGGCAATGCGCGTTGCAATGATCGAGGAATTGTCGTCGCTCGGCTTTCGCCGATTTATGCGTGCTGCCGCAGCGGCCGCGACGCGCTCGGCTTCCGCAGTACCTCGACACCACCAGCGGGCCATCACGCCCACGGCGGCGCCGGCGGAATTGGCGTTGTTCGGCGTTGACGCGGCGATGTGAACACCCGCCGGCCCGTCAATTACCGTGACGGCGGCGAGGCCTAAACCGTCGCGATAGGCGGCAAGCCCGCTGGGGCATTTGTTCGGCGCAAGGCGCACCGTCCCGGTCTGGCGGGAACCGTTCATCGAATCATTCTTCGTTCCGAGCGATCGCTCCGCTGCGTCGGAGCGCTCGGCCGCGCCGCGATCGCAAAATGCGCTAGCGGATCGGCACGCCGCCGCGCATCAGTTCACGGGTGATGATTCGCAGCCCCTGCAGCCTGCGGGCATTGAAGGTGCGCCGCGTCACCTTGATTCGCCGCAAGCCCCGGTCGATGTCTGCATCGATGGCGTCCCACAGCGAAGCGAGATTGACCGCGCGTGCAAGGTGGTGGAATTCCGAACCCGACAGATAGGCTGTCGGCCAGTGCAACGCCTCCTCCATCCGCTCGATATCGGCGGGCGTTGGCGCAATGCGCACGCGGTTGCGCAGCTGAGCCATCCGTTCCAACTCGTATGTTTCAAGCTGAGCGTTGAGATCGCTCCGGTCGTAAAGATAGAACGGCATCGAGTTGACATAACCGCGCGGGCCCCTCGCCATCGGCAGGCGGCTTAGCGTCCGAAACGCCCCCTCCATCCGCTCCATGACGTAGATTACCGACCAGCGCTCCGGAGCTCGGCGCCGCTGCAACAGCAGCGGCGAAGTGAGTTGCCCTGTAGCGCCGAGAATGCCGGCGCGCTCGCCGCGCAGCTCCGCGCGCGCTGCTGTTGCGGCGCGTTCATCAAGCGAGGGCCGACGCTCAGCATCGAGGCGCGGATCGCGGTGGGTTCGCTCGGCCATGGACGTCGTTAACACCGGTTCGTTTTGGTGATTGGTGGTGAGGAAGCAGGATCACAGCCATGTTCGCCCGGTGCTTTTCGCCGAAGCTCGGTGCGATTCGCCGGCCGACCCCGGCCGCCCAGCACCGCCTGCGACCTGCTGCATCGGATAGGCGCGGCGCGCGTGGCGGACGCAGTACGGCATTCCGCGATCGAGATCGGCACCGGACGCGCCGCAGAAGAAAAATGTCGACGTGCCCGGCCTGCCATGCGGCCAACGGCAGCACTCGTTGGTCAATTCAAGCAGGCTCCTACCGCGCTTTTTCGCTGCGGCGCTCACGTTCTGCGGCCGATCAGGCCGTCTGCTCTTGCGCCGCCGCGCCGGCACAGAACGCGGCGTGGCCGCCGCAGCAGCGGCTCGCAATAGCGGCAGCGCTGGCGCTCGCGCCGGGCTGGCAGGCGCCTCGCGCGACCGGCCGCTGCCGTTCTTTGCCGCCGAGGACCCGGCCTTGCTGGCACCAAGCCGCAGCCGAAAAACCTTGCCCAGCACCGCCGATCGCGACAGACCGCCCAGGCGGACGCCGATCGCATTCGCTGTGGCGCCGGCGGCCCACAGCTCCTTGAGCAACTCAATGCGTCCGCTGCTCCAGGGGTCGTCGCGCATGCCGCTCCAGTCCGGGCGCCGGGCGCCGCTTCGTCTAGACACCAACAGGGAGACACATTATGTAACCGAATATGATATAGTCGCATGTAAGGCGACAGTCAAGTCACCATTTTGGGTGCTAGATTTCGTGCACCGAAACCGTGACAATATGGCCATGGCGCGACGCAACCGACCTTCCCGGCAGCACACCGGCCTCTATTACGCGCGCGAGGCGCGCGGCATGAGCCGTTCCGAATTGGTCCGGCGGTCGGGCATTTCCAAGCAGCAATTGTCCCGGCTCGAGAACGGCGTGATCAGGATGCGGCTCGATCATCTCAAGCCGTTCGCCGATGTTCTCGGCTATACGCCGGAGCAGATTTTGCTGTGGGGGCGATACCCCGGCACCGGCAGCGGCGCCGGCGGCCACATCGAATCAAGCGACGTGCTGCGCGAAGAGCCGCATGAGGAGCCGCTCGGCCCGGCGCCCGGACAGGTGCCGGAGGCTCGACACCCGCGCAGGCCTCGGCGGCGGCGGTCTGCCGGCGCGCGAAGTTCGCAAGGACGGCCGCCACGCCGACCCTTTGAAACCCGAGGGTTGGCTGTTTCCGTCGAGCTTCGTGCGCGAGCAATTGCACGCCGCACCGTCGCGGCTTCTGGTGCTCGACACAACCGGCGACAGCATGGTGCCGACCATCGCATCCGGGGAACGGGTCGTCGTCGATACCGGTCATAAAACCCCGACGCCCGACGGGCTTTACGCCATTCGCGATATGTTCGGCTGCATCGTCGTCAAGCGCCTGCAATTGCTGCGCTCGGCGCGGCCAATTCGAGTGAAGATCATTTCCGACAATCCGAATCACGCCGGCGAGGAAGTTCCGCTTGGCGAACTGGAAATCGTCGGCAAAGTGCTGTGCTGCCTGAAATTATTCTAAGCGCCGCCGCGGCCGCCGCGGCCGCCGCCCCCGGCTGACGTCGAAAGCCCCACGCCCACGCCCCCTTTCCCTGCGCCGTGATTCGCGTCGTTCTCGGCCGCGGTCCAACCTGTTACCATGATAGTTACATCATCTTGACAAACGTCCTTTAGTGTGTTACGAAGATCGTCACATAAAATGCGCCAACGCGATGGCCCTAAACCACGCGCTCCGCCCTTTTTGCGCAGGCCTCGGCGTTTCGAAAGCGACCGCGATGAAGCCAAATTTGCGCGCCCGACGCGATTTCGACCGCGCGCGCCGCACCGGCGCTGCGGTGCGCGCGCGGCGCGGCACCGCGATGGACGCCGCTTTGGCGCAGATCGGCGCCGCGTTCGGCGAGGCCGCCGCCATCAACGCCTTCAAGCTCCGGGTCGAACGATTTCTGCGGCTCGGTCCGTGTCACGCGGCGGTGCGGGCGCGCTATGGGGCGCATGCCGGGCTATTGACAGAACGCAACCTCGCCGCGGCGATCATCCTCATCGAGCGACGCTGGCGAGTCGAGCGCAAAACGTTTCAGATCGCAAGCGCACTCGGCTGCGGCAGCAGGCTGTCGCTCGAAACCTTGCGGGAGTTGCGCCTCATTCTCCGCCTGCTGCGGTTCAAGCGCAGGCAGGCGGACTTTTGCTTCATCGTGGCTGCACTGCGCGCAGAGGCGATTGCCGAGGCCGCCGAATGACGGCGGCGCCCGCCCGATCAGGGCGTGACGACGCGGATGTGCAGCTCGCGCAGTTGCTTCGGCGTCGCCTCCGACGGCGCGCCCATCATCAAGTCTTCGGCGCGCTGATTCATCGGAAACAGCACGACTTCGCGCAGATTCTCCTCGCCGCACAGCAGCATGACGATGCGGTCGATGCCCGGCGCGATGCCGCCGTGCGGCGGCGCGCCAAGCGAAAGCGCGTGCAGCATGCCGCCGAACTTCTGTTCCAGCACCGCCTCATCGTAGCCGGCAATGGCAAAAGCCTTCTTCATCACGTCCGGGCGGTGATTGCGGATGGCTCCGGAGGACAATTCGACGCCATTGCAGACGATGTCGTATTGGATCGCCCGAAGCGAAAGGATTTTTTCGCGGTCGGCCGGATCGAGCGCGAGAAACTGATCCGCTGGCGCGTTCGGCATCGAGAACGGATTGTGGGAGAAGTCGATCTTCTTCTCCTCCTCGTTCCACTCATACATCGGAAAATCGACGATCCAGCACAGTTCGAAGCGACCCTTGTCGATCAGCCCGAGTTCTTCGCCGATTTTCGTCCGTGCCGCGCCGGCAAACTTGACGAAATTCTCTGGCTCGCCGGCAACGAAGAACACGGCGTCGTCGGCCTTTGCACCGAACTGCGCACGGATGGCTTCAGTTCTTTCTGGCCCCAAATTGTTCGCTACTGGTCCCACGCCTTCCGGCGTTTCAAGCCATCTCTTTTGGAGCTCATCCGCTTCTTTGATCCGCCCCGCATCGAAGGCTCTCTTGATTTCCAGTCTCAGTGCCTCGTCATCGACTTCTGCGTTTGCGGGACGCTGTCGCCAAAAGATGTAGCCAAGCCCTGGCTGTCCCTCCCCTTGCGCCCAGGAATTCATGCGGTCGCAAAACGCGCGCGAGCCGCCGCCTGGCGCCGGGATGGCGCAGACTGCGGCCTCGGCGGTCGTCTCCAGGATGCGCGCAAATACCTTGAACCCGGAACCGCGGAAAATCGCCGAAACGTCCTGCATCGCAATCGGATTGCGCAAATCCGGCTTGTCGGTGCCGTATTTTTGGATCGCCTCGGCGTAAGGGATGCGCGGAAATTTCGCCGTCACCTTCTTGCCGTTCGAAAATTCCTCGAACACGCCGCGGATGACCGGCTCGACGGCGTCGAACACGTCCTCCTGGGTGACGAAGCTCATCTCCAGATCGAGCTGATAGAACTCACCCGGCGAGCGGTCGGCGCGCGCGTCCTCGTCGCGAAAGCACGGCGCGATCTGAAAATAACGATCGAAGCCGGAGATCATGACGAGCTGCTTGAACTGCTGCGGCGCCTGCGGCAGCGCGTAGAACTTTCCCGGGTGCAGCCGCGACGGCACCAGATAATCGCGCGCGCCTTCGGGCGACGAGGCGGTCAGGATCGGCGTCTGGAATTCGAAGAATCCCTGCTCCTTCATCCGCCGCCGGATCGAATCGATGATCGCCCCGCGCTTCATGATGTTGTGGTGCAGCTTGTCGCGGCGCAGGTCGAGGAAGCGGTATTTCAGCCTGATCTCTTCGGGGTATTCCTGGTCGCCGAACACCGGCATCGGCAGTTCGGCGGCCGGCCCCAAAACCTCGATCTCGCGCGCATAAACCTCGACCGCGCCGGTCGGCAGATCGGGGTTTTCGGTGCCGTCGGGCCGCCGGCGCACCTTGCCGTCGACCCGCACCACCCATTCCGAGCGCAGCGTCTCGGCGGTTGCAAACGCTGGACTGTCGGGATCGGCCACCACTTGCGTGAGGCCGTAATGGTCGCGCAGATCGATGAACAGCACACCGCCGTGATCGCGGATGCGATGGCACCAGCCCGACAGCCGCACCTCGGCCCCGATGTTGTTCGCTCGCAGTTCGCCGCATTTGTGGGTGCGGTAAAGATGCATGTTGGTTTCCGGCCTGTGGCTGAAAGGTGCGGCACAACCACATGGCGCCCGCCGATTTGTCAAGCGTTCGCGCGCTCTCGATGGCAGGACAGCCCCGGACGCCTCGACAGACGCGCGCCAATCTGCACATTCGAACCGCCACGAGGAACCAAGAATGGCCAAGCGAGGAAAAAAACCAGCCCGTGCGCCCGCTACGACCATGACGGCGGCGGAAGCCGTCATCGCCACCCTCATCGGCCATGGCCTCGACACGGTCTATGCGCTGCCGGGCGTGCAGAACGACTTGCTGTTCGAGGCGCTGTTCAAGTTTTCCGACCGGCTGCGCACGGTGCACACACGGCACGAGCAGGGCGCCGGCTACATGGCGCTCGGCGCCGCGCTCGCGACCGGCAAGCCGCAGGCCTATGCGGTGGTGCCAGGGCCGGGGCTCCTCAATTCGGCAACCGCGCTTCTTACCGCTTACGGCATGAATGCGCCCGTGCTCGGCCTGATCGGACAAATTCCGAACGCCGATATCGGCAGGCATCTCGGCCAGCTGCACGAAATCCGCGATCAGACCGGCATCATCAAGCGGCTGGTCGATCATTGCACGCTCATCCGCCAGCCGGCAGAGGCGTCGCGGACGACCGCGCTCGCGTTTCGCGCGATGCGCACCGGCCGGCCGGGGCCGGCCGTGCTCGAATGCGCCATCGACATGTGGGGCAAGTCCGGCCCGGTCCAGGCTGCAGGCGCCGCTGCCGATGCCGCAGCCGAATATCGACGAAAGCGCGATTCGCCGCGCGGCCAAACTCCTCGGCGCCGCCAAAAGGCCGCTGATCGTCTGCGGCGGCGGCGCGCAGGACTCCTCCGAGGAGGTCGCCGCGCTCTCGGCCATGCTGCAGGCGCCGGTGCTTGGCTTCCGGCGCGGGCGCGGCGTGCTCGACAGCCGCAATCCGTTCAGCGTCACTCTGCCGCTCGGCCGCGAATTCTGGGGCGAGGCGGATGTGGTGCTCGCCATCGGCACGAGATTGTTGATCCAATTCCGCCAATGGGGCGTCGATCGCGACCTTGCCGTGATCCGCATTGATGCCGACCCGAAGGAGCACGATCGCCTGCATAGGCCCAGAGTGGCGCTGACAGGTGACGCCAAACCGATCCTGCAAAGACTGCTTGCCGCCCTGCCGGCGCACAATGCCAAACGCGCCTCCCGCAACGCCGAGATGCTGGAGCGCCAGGCGGTGTGGCGCAAGCGGCTGGAAAAAATCGCGCCCCAGCTCGCTTACCTCGAAGCGATGCGCGCCGAATTGCCCGAGGACGGCATTTTCGTCGATGAGGTGACGCAGATCGGCTTCGCCGCCCGGATCGCCTTTCCGGTCTACAAGCCGCGCACTTTTCTCTCGCCGGGTTACCAGGACCCGCTGGGCTGGGGCTTTGCCACCGCGCTCGGCGCGCAGCACGCGCGTCCCGAGGTGCCGGTGCTGGCGATCTCTGGCGACGGCGGCTTTCTCTTCACCGCCACCGAGATGGCGACAGCCATGCGCCATCGCATTCCACTGGTCACCGTCGTCTTCAATGACGGCGCCTTCGGCAATGTGCGGCGCATCCAGAAGGAGCGCTACGGCAACCGCCTGATCGGCAGCGACCTCCTAAATCCCGATTTCGTGGCCTTCGGCAGAAGCTTTGGTGCCGACGCGATGCGCGCGAGGACCCCCCAGGAACTGCGCGAAAAGCTGCGGCGCGCGTTTGCGCACCGCGACGGACCGACGCTGATCGAAGTGCCGGTCGGCGAACTGCCGAGCCCGTGGGAGTTCCTCAATATGGCCACGGTACGTGGGACCTGAGACCTCCATCGCCGGCAAAGCCCCCTGCGCGGGGTCCCCGAGGCGGGCTTGCCACGCCCGCCGGACCTGAACACACTGTCGTGATGACCCTTACCTACGATTCCGCTGACGGCCTTGCAATGCAACCGATCACGACGACGCCCGAACTTGCCGCGGCCTGCCGCAGGATGGCGGCGTTTCCGTTCGTCACCATCGACACCGAGTTCCTGCGCGAGAGCACGTATTATCCGCTGCTGTGCGTTGCACAGATGGCCTCGCCGGAAGAGGCCGTGGTCATCGATGCGCTGGCGCCCGGCATCGATCTGTCCGCCTTCTACGCACTGATGGCGGACGAGAAGGTCATGAAGGTGTTCCATGCTGCGAGGCAGGACATCGAAATCGTTTGGCACGCCGCCAAGCTCGTCCCGCATCCGATTTTCGACACCCAGGTCGCGGCCATGGTGCTCGGCTACGGCGACTCGATCTCCTACGATCAACTCGTGCTGCGCATCACCGGTGACGCGCTCGACAAGTCGCACCGCTTTACCGATTGGACGCGGCGGCCGCTATCGGGGCCGCAGCTTGCTTACGCCGTTTCCGACGTTACCCATCTGCGCCAGGTCTATCTGGAGCTGGTCGAGGATCTCAAAAAGCGCGGCCGCGCCGACTGGGTCGCCGACGAGATGCGCGTCCTTACCTCGCCCGAAACCTACCGCATGGACCCGGAGACCGCCTGGCAGCGGCTGAAGACCCGCGTGCGTAAACCGAAGGAGCTTGCCATCCTCATCGAGGTCGCAGCCTGGCGCGAGCGCGAGGCGCAGTCGCGCGACGTGCCGCGCGCTCGCGTGCTCAAGGACGAGGCGATCGCGGACATCGCCGTGCACGCGCCGGCCACGCCCGATAAGCTGGCGCATTTGCGCTCGCTGCCGAAGGGTTTTGAACGCTCGCGCTGGGGCGAGGCGATTGTCGCCGCGGTGCAACGGGGTCTCGAGCGGGACGTGAAAACGCTGCCGCTGCCGGCGCGCACGCAGCCGGCGGGGAACGGCGCGGCGGTGGTCGAATTGCTCAAGGTGCTGCTGCGCATGATCTCGGAGCACCACCACGTCGCCGCCAAGGTGATTGCCACCGTCGACGACCTTGAACGCATCGCCGCCGACGATTACGCCAAAGTCCCGGCACTGTCCGGCTGGCGCCGCGAGCTGTTCGGCGAAAAGGCGCTGGCGCTCAAGCACGGCAAACTCGCGCTCGCCATCGACAATGGCAAGGTGGCGGTGGTCGAGCGGGGATAGCTGCGGCTGCCGTTTGGCCGGCATCGGCTCTCAATGCCGCCGGGCAAACCGATCGCGATCGTGCGGCCGTGAGTAGTCGATTGTGGGGCCGACGGGAATGATGCCGTTCGAGCCGACCGGGCCAGCCTTGCTGTAGACGCCACGCTTCATGCCGGCGATGTCGCAGACCTCGGCGATGCCCGGGGTCTGGTACAACTCGCGCAGATAGTTCGAGAGATTGTGGTACTCGTCGAGCCGGCGCAGGTTGCACTTGTAGCCGACGTAGTAGCACGGATCGAACCGGACCAGGCTTGGAAACAGCCGCCAATCCGCCTCGGTCTCGACCTCGCCGCACAGATAGCTCTGCTGCGCCAGCCGCTGTTCCAGGCCGTCCAACGTCTCGAACAACAGCTTGACGGAGCCGTCGTAAGCTTCCTGCGAGATCGAATAGCCGCAGCCGTTGACGGCATTGTTCACGCCCTTGAGCACGAGCGCATTCGTCGCGTCGATCGCCGGGCGCAACGGCTCGGGATAGTAGTCGGGCGTCGGCTCGGCGATGCCGGAAAATGCCGTGTTGAACATGCGAATGATTTCGGAAGACTCGTTGTTGACGACGCGGCGCGTCTTGGCGTCCCAGAGCGTGGGAACGGTCACCCGCGTCGTGCAGGCCGGGTCGGCAATCGTATAAAGCTCATGCACAAAGCGCACGCGCGTATCGGTCCCCGGCACGATGTGGCCTTGTTTGCCGAATGACCAGCCCTGGCCGTCGACCTCCTGAAAGGTATTGGTCAGTGTCACAAACGGCTCGAGCTTTTTCAGCGTGCGCATCAATGTGGCGCGATGCGCCCACGGGCAGCCAACGGCGCAATACAGATGATAGCGGCCGGGCTCGGCGGGAAACTCGGACTGGGCATCGCCGCTGATGCGATCGCGGAAGACGGAATCGCGCTTGAAGTAGAGCCCCTTCTCATCGTGATTGAAGAGCACATTCTCGGTGCTCCATTTGCCGTCGATAAGCTGTCCCATTCGTCGTCTCCTCTGAATTGTCGGTTCGCAGCGCCGGCCGGACCATGCGATCGGCACCGCGCCTCAATCACATGAAGCCCGGATTTCGTGGCAGATACCGGGTCCAGTCGCCGAAATCGCGCTCCGACATCAACACCATCGGAAGTGTAATCCGCATGCCGCGCTTGACAGCGAGGCCGATCGCTTCGCTTACACCGGGAACGAATGCCGAGACTTGTGCGGCTCCGCTCGCTGCCGCCAGATCAAGGGCAGTCCCGAACGCGGCGTCCATCCCGCGGGCCTGCGCGACCGCCAGCGGGCCCACGTGACCCGTCGCGGATGCGTAAGCGTAGCCCACGCAGTCGCCACCGTCGTGGCGGAGGACGCCTTTCATCGAGTCATCGTTGAGAAGGTAACGGTGATGCTTCTCGCGCGAGATGCCCAAGGCGCCGACATCGAGCTGCGCCAGCATCCTAAGATGCGAGGCCGTCGGTTCGATGGGCGTGGAGCGAAGCCTGTCGCCTTGCAAATGGGTGATCAGCGCGTCGCGTGCAACGCTGAACATATAGATTGGCAGGCGCGGTAGCATGCCGTGCCGAACGTACAATCCCTGCGACACGACGTTGAACGTAAAGGTGATGAGACTTTTGTTGGCGGCGCCGGCCTTCCGGGCGTGCTCGAAGGTTCGCGCCAGCAGTTCGTTACCGACGCCGCGGCCTTGGTGAGCGGGTGCGACGAACAGTTCGGCCAGAAACCACAGCTCGCCGCACACCCAACTCAGGGCGAAGCCGACGATCTCCTCATCGGCTCCGGCCACTGATAAGCCGTCGGGATCATCCTGCAGTGAAAACAACTGAAAATCGGGGGGTCGCAAAGTGGCCATGCGTCCAAAGCCGTGACGCTCGGTCAGGTCGTTGATGCTGCGAACGACGAGCTCTTCCGCCCGCTGTAATTCGTCCACGCGCGCAGTCCGATAGACGATGGGCATTGACGCGACCTCCGCGACGGAACTTGGGAGCGGGCAGGCCGCTACCCCCGTGCCTTCATCGCCTCAAACCGGGCCTGCGCCTCTTCGATCCCGGCGCGGGCGAGCGCCCGGTTGGCGTCCTGGATCGGGGCGTTGCGGTCGTAGCTCGCCTGCCGCAACGCGTTGCTGCCGTTGAGTTTCGGCCGCACTTCCTCGGCGATCAGTTCGAGGCTGCGTTGCGTTGCCTGCCAGTTTGCCCAATCGTGCGCGAACACCAGAATGCCGCCGAAGCCGCCGGTGACTTGCAGCATGTGTTCGATCTTCTCAACCGCATCGTCCGGCGTGCCGATGATCGCGCGCTCGTTGTCGACCATCCAGCGCGCGGGATCGGCAAGCCCGCGCGGCGGCGGATTGGGAGCCGGCACGATGTCGTTGGCATAGCCGATCCATTTTTCCAGGCCGTATTCAACGTCCTTGCGCGCCTGTTCACGGCTTTCCGCAACATGAATCTGGATCGCGAATTGCCAGCGCGCGCGGTCGGCAACGTGGCCGAGGCGGCGGCAGGTTTCTTCGTAGATGGTCCAGTTGGACACGTGATGTCGCAGTGAGGCGTCGTCGACGCCCGAGATTACCAGGAGCCCGGCTCCGTGCCGCCCCGCCGCCAGCGCGCCCGCTGGCGAACGAATGGAAGTGACCGCAATCTCCATCGTCGGCTTCGAATAGCAGCCGACGGACAGACGCGCCTCGTTGAGCTCGAACCAGGCGGCCTTTTTGGAGACGGTCTCGCCGCGCAGCAGCGCGACAATGCAGTCGAGCGCCTCGTCCATGCGCGGGCGCGTATCGACCGGCGCAAGCCCCAGCATTTTGGCGTCCGACGGTAGCGCTCCCGGTCCGGCGCCGAACATGACGCGACCGCGCGTCATATGATCGAGCTGCGCCATGGTTTCGGCGACGATGAAAGGATGATGGAACGGCAGCGATTTCACGCCGGTGCCGAGCTTGATGTGCTTGGTACGCTCCGCTGCCGCTGCAATGAAGACTTCGGGCGCGGCGATGATCTCAAAGCCGCCGGAATGATGCTCGCCGATCCAGGCCTCGTCGAATCCGAGCTGATCTAGCAGCGTCACCAGCTGCAGGTCGCGTTCGAGCGCGTAGGTGGGATCGAGATTGGTGGCATGGAACGGCCCCATGAACATGCCGAAACGCAGCGAATGGCGAGACAATGTGATTCCTCCAGATTTATTCATGCTTGCCCGCGCCGACGACACTCGTCCTATGACCGGTTGCCTCCATCCGCAGACCGGACGCGGTGCCGAAACCTCACCCCAACAGCAGTACCGGCTCGCGGCCGATGAGGCGGGCGAGCGAGCGCAGTCGGTTCATCACGCGATCACCGGCTAGCGGAGCCGCGCCCTCGCGCAGTCGCAGCGCCAACCGATGGCGTTCGACCGCGAGCGAGGTCCGCGGTAGCACGCCCGGCATCGCCGCAGAGACGACGTAAGCAAGCCGCAACGCGGCGCCGAGTACGCGGGCACGGTCGATCATGCGGGTCGAGGCAAGCTCGCGCAGCCGCGGCGACAGTTCGTCGTCCATGAGGAAGCCGGCATGACGGTAAAAGACCGAAAGCGCCAGATAGGCGCGGCCGGGATGGTCGACAGCGGCAAAGCCGCCATAGGCGATGATATTGAGCGACTGCTCGCCGCGATAATCGGGATGCGCGCGCCAGCCGATATCGGCAAGAAGACACGCCGCATGCCGCAGCCGCCGCTCCTCCGCGGTCTCATCGAGGCCGGACGAGGACAGAAAGCGGTCGGTCCATTCGATCAGCTCCTCGCCATGGCGCGGCGAGCGGGAGCGCAATTGATTGAGCTCGCGCGCCGCCTCAAGCAGCGCGTCCTTTTCCTTCTCCTTCTGCTGGAGCAGAGAATAGAGCAAGCCCTCGCGCACGCCGAGCGCGGAAAACACCACGTGTCGCGGCTTGCCGATGCGCAAAATGTATTCGAGCACCAAAGCCGCGTAGGGCAATAACGGCCGCCGCGCAGCGGCGACAATCTCGATGTTGGAGAGCGTCTCGACGTTGACCCGGTGCAGCAGCTTGGCGAATTCGAGCGCATCGTCGGCCGCGATCGCATAGCCGTGCATGATGTGCAGCGGATAGCCGGTCTGCCACATGTGCAGGCGCGCGAGCGAGCGCCACGTGCCGCCGACGGCATAGAAGCTGCGGCCCTGGCAGGCCTTCAGCACCGGCAGGGCGGCGAGCGTCTTCTTGACGAATTTCTCCGCCTTCTTCAGCGATTTCGACGAAATATCGGCGAGCGCCAGCCCGCCAAGCGGGCGAGTCAGGCCGTGCCGCGCGCGCGTGCCGTGCACGTCGACGAGTTCGAGCGAGCCGCCGCCAAGATCGCCGACCACGCCGTCTGCCCGATGCACGCCCGATATGACACCGAGTGCCGTGAGTTCGGCCTCGCGCGCACCCGACAGCACGTCGATCTCAGTTCTGATGGTGCGCTCGGCGAGCTTGACGAACGCGCCGCCGTTCTTGGCGTCGCGGCAGGCAGCGGTGCCGATAGCGAGAACCTTTTTCACCCCCATCGTTTCGCACAGCGCGTGGTAGCGTTTGAGCGTCGACAAAGCGTAGTCGACCGCATCGGCCGCCAACAGGCCGGTCGACTGCACCTCACGGCCCAGCCCGCACAGGGCCTTCTCGTTGAACAGAGGGCTCGGACTGCGGATCAGGCCCTCGTAGACGACGAGGCGCACCGAGTTCGAGCCGATGTCGATCACCGCAACCGGCGGTCCGCAGTCGAGACGACCTGGTGCGTCGATTTTGCCGCGAGTCATTCGTAACCTCGGCATGGTCGCTCACCTATCCGCTGATTCCCGCCAAAGCGGAAATCCGGACCCGGCATCAAACGCTGACGATGTTCCCCAAAACCCGCTTTCGCAAGGACGGACCGGAGGATGGCGGCACTTTCGATTCGGCTTGGCCGCAATCAGCTGCGCTCCGGACGCCGCAACCGCGGGACCGAATCCTTCTGCGACTTTCCGCGACCGGACAGGCTTGGATTGGTCATGAAATAGGTGGTGGCGTTGAAGCTCTCGTCACCGGGCGCCGGCCTGATGCGCGACGTTCGAACCGTCGGGCAGGAACTGCCAGCTCTGCTCGTTGTCCTTCAGGTTGGCCATCATGATCTGGTCGAGCACCTGTTCGTGCACCGTGGAATTGAGGATCGGACAAATGACCTCGACGCGGCGGTCGAGATTGCGCGGCATCATGTCGGCCGATGAAATATAGACCGTGGCCTTCGGATGCGGCAGGCCATGGCCGGAGCCGAAGCAATAGATGCGGCCATGTTCGAGAAAGCGGCCGATGATGGATTTGATGCGAATGTTATCGGATAGGCCCGGCACGCCGGGCCGCAAGCAGCAGATGCCGCGCACTACGAGCTCGATCGCCACGCCGGCACCTGAGGCGCGATAGAGCGCGTCGATGATGTCGGGATCGACCAAGGCGTTCATCTTCATCCAGATTGCGGCCGGGCGGCCGGCCTCGGCGTGCGCGATCTCCTCGTCGATATGGGCGTGGATGCGCTTACGCAGGTTGAGCGGAGAGACCGCCATGCGCTCAAGCTCACCCGGTTCCGCGTAGCCGGTGACGAAGTTGAAGACGTGGCCGACGTCGCGCGCGATGGCCGGATCGGAAGTGAAGAACGACAGATCGGTATAAAATCGTGCCGTGACCGGATGATAGTTGCCGGTGCCGACATGCACGTAGGAAGCGAGCGCGGTGCCCTCGCGGCGGACCACGAGCGACAGCTTGGCGTGGGTCTTGAGCTCGATGAAGCCATAGACGACCTGCACGCCGGCGCGCTCCAGATCGCGCGCCCAACGGATATTGGCCTCTTCGTCGAAACGCGCCTTCAATTCGACGACCGCAGTGACCGACTTGCCGGCCTCGGCGGCCTCCGCCAGCGCCTTGACGATCGGCGAATCCGCGGAGGTGCGGTACAGCGTCTGCCTGATCGCAACCACGTCAGGATCGCGCGCCGCCTGCTGCAGGAAATTCACCACCACATCGAACGATTCGTAAGGATGGTGGACAATGAAGTCCTTCTGCCGGATGGCGGCAAAACAATCGCCGCCGTGATCGCGCACGCGCTCCGGATAACGTGGCGTATAGGGCACGAATTCCAGATCGGGGCGGTTGAGGTTGGCGAGTTGCGCCATCTCGCTAAGCGCCAGCACGCCGTCGACCTTGAACACGGAATCATCGGGAGCGCCGAGCGCGTCCTGCACGAAGCGCTGCAGCTCAGACGGCATCGGCGCATCAATGTCGAGCCTGATGACGGTGCCGCGGCGGCGGCGCTTGAGCGCGGTTTCAAACAGCAGAACCAGGTCTTCAGCCTCTTCAAGGATTTCCACTTCCGAATCGCGAATGACGCGGAACGCGCCGATCCCCTTGACCGCATAGCCGGGAAACAGTTTGCCGATGAACAAACCGGTGGCGCCCTCGATCGAAATGAGCCGGACCTGGCTGCCGTCCCCGCTCTGCGGCAGGCGGACAAACCGCTCCATGCGGTTGGGCATGCGGATCAGCGCGTTCATCGCCCTACCGTCTTTGCCGCGCGCCAATTGCAGCGCAATGGAAAATCCGAGATTGGGGATGAACGGGAACGGATGCGCCGGATCGATCGCGAGCGGCGTCAGGAGTGGAAACGCGTGCGCGAGGAAATAGTCCTCGAGCCAAGCCTTTTCGGCCTTCGTGATGTCGGGGCCGTCGACGAGAACGATGCCGGCATCGGCGAGCAACGCCCGCAATTCGCGCCACTGCGCCTGCTGGTCCGCGACCAGAAGCGATACCGCCTCGGCGATGCGGACGAGTTGCTCGGCGGGAATCAAGCCTTCCGGGCTCTTGGTAGCGATGCCGGCGCGCACCTGAGCGCCAAGGCCAGCCACGCGGACCATGAAGAACTCGTCGAGGTTGTTTGCCGAAATCGATAAGAATTTGAGCCGTTCAAGCAACGGATGCCCGGTATTCTTGGACTCCTCCAAGACACGGTGATTGAAAACGAGCCATGACAACTCACGATTGATGAAGCGGTCCGGACTTGCAGCAAGCAGCGGTTCGAGCGCGCACGGCGTCTCGTCCAGCCGCCGACCGGAGGTGGATTCTAAAGCGATAACAGTGGCTTGACCGCGGCCTGCCATGTCCGATAACTGCTCCTCGAGTACCATGATCGCGGCCCTTGGTAACAATTCGATGACCTCGCGCTTCACATAAGGAAGCCGCCGCCAAGTGCCGTCAAGTGTCGTCAAGTCTCGTCAAGCCTCCATTGCCGCCGGCAGATGGTTTGATCGACCTGCTGGCGCTCCGGTCAGGACCGGTCCCGAAACAACTCGGCAGCGAGCGCGCGGGTTGCCGGCCGGCGTTGCCGCAGCGCCTCGTTGTCGAGCGCGATCAAAGCCTTACGAGCTGCGGCAAATGAGCGCTCAATGTGGGCCGACAAATAGCTGACGACGTTTTCATCCAGCATGAGCTGACGATCCGCGGCGAGTTTGACCAGCAACCCGCGCAGCATTGCGTCGTCCGGCGGCAGCAGCGTCACCACCGGCAAGGCACGCAGCCGCGAGCCGAGATCGCGAATGACAACGGGCCAGACGGTTGGCGCCGTCCGCGCCGTGAACAGCACAAACGCCTCCTCCTCGCGGGAAAGGTTGATGAGATGGAACAGCGCACGCTCGTCGGCCGCGGCAGCATCCTCGACGACCAGCGCGCCGGTTGTAAGCGCGGCGAGAAGCGAGTCTGTCGCCGAGCGCGCGGCCGGAAATCATCCGCGCCCCAGCCTGCCGCCGCCCAGATCGATGCCAGATGCGACTTGCCCGATCCCTCTGGGCCGACTAGCGCAACGGCGTTTGCCGGCCAGGCCGGCCAGCGTTCGATCAGCGTAAGCGCACTGTCATTGCACGGTCCGGAAAGAAAATCCTCTCGCGCGTAGCTTTCGGTGTGATCGAGCGCGAGCGCGAGCTGGCGCGGGCGTAAGGACATGGAGCTAATCCGCTGCGCTTCGGCTCTGCTGCGCCTTTGCCCGGCATGAGGGCGGCGCAATTCGCGTCAGCACGCACCCGCACGGCATGGCACAACCTTAAAGCCGACGATCAATGCCCGGCCCCGAACGAGTTCATGTGGCGAACCCACTCGGCGAGGTAGAAGGCGATCGACAACACGGTCAAGATGGCGACCAGCCCGATGGCGATGACCGACAGAACCGGAGCATTGAAGCGGAGGCCCTTCTCGGCCAGTACCAAGCCGGCGAGCACAATCTGCATGACAGTGTTCAATTTAGACACCGGGTGCGGCCGCACCGGCATCGGCTTGCCCACCAGCCAAGAGAGCATGAAGCCGCTGATGATCATGATGTCGCGCGACACCACGAGAATGACGAGCGAGATCGGCAGCGCGCGCGAAATGCCGAGCGCGATATAGATCGACACGATCAGTGCCTTGTCGGCGAGCGGATCGAGATACGCGCCGAGTTCGCTTGCCATATGAAAGCGTTTGGCGAGGAAGCCATCGACGGCATCGCTGATCCCGGCCGCCAGGAACACCGAAAACGCGGCGAGCATCTCTCCCGATATGATCGCCCAGACCACAGCCGGAACCAGGATGATTCGCCCCAACGTGATCAAGTTTGGAATGCTCAAACTGCACCCCGGCTTCGCGCACGCCCCTGACCCGTCGCCGAATTCGGCCGCAAATCAGCCCAGATCGAGCAAATCCGCCACGGCGGCGCGCCTCCGGTATTGATTATATAGCCGCGCCGGCGCGCTTGCACCCCCGCCGATTCCGCCTTAGGAGGCGCCGGGCAGTTGCTTGCGCGCCCCGGGAGGAGCGCCCAATCCGGTGACTTTCGTGGACAAGGCACGCTACGCCGCTGCCGGCGTCGATATCGATGCCGGCAACCGCATGGTGGAACTGATCAAGCCGCTCCTGCGCCGGACGGCGCGCGCCGGCGCAGCCGCCGAGATCGGCGGCTTCGGCGGCCTGTTCGATCTCAAGGCCGCCGGCTTCTCCGACCCGATCCTGGTCGCGGCAACCGACGGCGTCGGCACCAAAGTCAAAATCGCCATCGAGACTCATCGCCACGACACGATCGGCATCGATCTCGTCGCCATGTCGGTCAACGATCTTGTCGTGCAGGGTGCCGAACCCTTGTTCTTTCTCGATTACTTTGCCTGCGGCATGCTCGATCCCGCGGTCGCGGCGGCGGTGGTTGCGGGCATCGCGGCGGCCTGCCGCGAGGTCAATTGTGCGCTGATCGGCGGCGAAACCGCTGAGATGCCGGGTCTGTATCAGCCGGGCGACTATGACCTCGCCGGCTTCGCTGTCGGCGCCGTGGCTCGCGAGGCCCTGTTGCCGCGGGCCGATATCGCGGCGGGCGACGCCGTCATCGGGCTTGCGTCATCGGGCGTGCATTCGAACGGATTTTCGCTGGTTCGCCGCATCGTCGCCGATCGCGGCCTGTCCTGGGACGCTCCGGCGCCGTTCGATCCATCGCGAAAGCTTGGCGAAGCGCTGCTCACGCCGACACGGCTCTATGTGGGCTCGTGCCTCGCAGCGATGCGGGCCACCAAGGCCATCAAAGCATTCGCGCACATTACCGGCGGGGGATTCATCGACAACGTTCCCCGCGTGCTCCCAGATGGATTGTCCGTCAGCTTGGATCTCGACCGGGTGCCGGTGCAGCCGGTGTTCAAATGGCTCGCCGCAGCGGGCAATGTCAGCGCGCAAGAAATGCTGCGCACGTTCAACTGCGGCATCGGCATGATCGCGGTGCTCGACGCGCAAGCAGAAGACGCCGTGAGCGCACATTTTGCGGCGAATGGCGAAAAAGTCGTTCGACTGGGCAAAGTGATCGACCGCACCGGCGGCATCGATTTTCGCGGGCGGCTCGATCTGTCGTGGCAAGCGCCATGACCGTTCAGGGCGGCATCAAGAAGCGGGTCGCCGTGCTGATTTCCGGGCGCGGCTCCAACATGGCGGCTTTGATCGAGGCGGCGAAGACGCCGGATTATCCCGCCGAAATCGTGCTCGTCGTGTCGAACCGGCTCGACGCCGCCGGCCTTGCCCGCGCTCGCGAAGCGGGCATCGCCACCGCGATCGTCGATCACCAGCCGTTCGGGGCAAACCGCGAAGCTTTCGAACGTGCGCTCGATGCGCAGCTTCAGGCGCACCGGATCGATATTGTGTGTCTGGCCGGCTTCATGCGGCTACTGACGCCGTATCTCGTCGGGCGCTGGAGCGGGCGGATGCTCAACATTCATCCGGCGCTCTTGCCGCAACTTAAGGGACTTCACACGCATCGCCGTGCCCTTGAGGCCGGCGTGAAGCGGCATGGCGCTACCGTGCATTTCGTGGTGTCGGAAATGGATTCAGGACCGGTCGTCGCGCAGGAGTCCGTCGCCGTGGTGAAGGGCGATACCGAAGACACGCTGGCGCAACGGGTGCTTGAGGTTGAACACCGCCTCTATCCCGAGGCATTGCGCGCGGTCGCGGAAGGCAGGGTAACGCTTGACGCCTCGTCCCGCGCACGCGCCTCGCGCTGAAACGACAAAGCCCCCGAACATCAATCCGGGAGCGAGGAGAACCGGGATCGAACCCGGGCTCACGCAACTTTCAGATTTTCCGCCGAAGTCCGGCCGCGGTTCGTGACCAACTCATACTCGACCTCCTGGCCTTCATTGAGGCCGCGCAGGCCGGCGCGCTCCACTGCGGAAATGTGGACAAACACATCCTTCTCGCCACTCGCCGGTTTGATAAACCCGTAGCCTTTGGTTGGATTGAACCACTTGACGGTGCCCTTCTGCATCGTCTGTCTCCTAAATCAGTCCAGCTCACAGCGAAAACGCGAGCCGCAGCGCCACGATGTTCGCTGCGATCCGCGCCACAAACCAGATTCTGGATGAAATCCGAAGCGATCGTGTCGGCAAGACAGCACCGGCCGGATGGCCAAAATCCGATTGTCGCAGCAAAAAAACCCCATGAATGCGGCGCAAGCATGGCTGCATCCAGTATTTGCATCGCCGCATCGACTTGGATGCGCCGAACAACTAATGAACGGCTGTGCGATCGCAGGAATGCATCGGCGAAGTCCAATCCATTTTTCATCATACCGTTTGCCTGCAGCGCGGCGGAGGCGCCGACTTTCACGCTAGCGCTCGGACTTGGATTTGAGCCAGCGTTGCCATTGCCAGCCGACGACGAGAGCCAGCACCAGACCCGCGCTTGCCGCAGCCAGTTCGATGCGTTCGGCGACATGATGGCCGAATGCGCGCCTCACCGAGTCCAAGATGACCGGATCGCTGAAGGCGGTTTCGCCGCCGACCCAGCCCAGCAAGGCCGAGCCGGCCCATACCAGGATCGGCAGGCGCCTGATCAACCTTGTAAGCAGCGCGGCCCCCGTCGCAACCAACGGAATGGAGACAGTCAGGCCGATCGCGATCAGTAAAAGCCGACCTTTGGCGATCTCCACCACGGCGAGGATATTGTCGAAGCTCATGATGAAGTCAGCGACAGCAATGATCCGCACCGCGCGCCACAAATTAGCGCTCGTCCGAATTTCGCCGCTGCGGGAATCATCGGCCACCAGCAGTTTCGCCGCTACGTAGATCAGCACAACGCCGCCAGCGAGCTTGAGATACGGCAGTTGCAGAAGCCCGGCGAGCAACCCGGCGAAGATGATGCGCAGCACGACGGCTGCTCCGGAGCCGATGACAATGCCCCAGCGCCGCTGCAGCCGCGGCAACCGTCGGCACGCCATCGCGATCACGACGGCATTGTCGCCCGACATCAGAATGTCGACGAAGACGATCTGCAGCACGGCGCTCCAGAACCGCCCTGTTGTCAGATCGTGGAAGACGAAATGGGCGAAGTCGCCCCAGCCGCCGTCGTTCAATAGCTGCGCAATCAGACCCAAGGTCGTTCCTCGCGCACCGTTACGCGTCGAGGTTCAGCCGCCGCGTTGCCGCGCCGACGTCTCGCCGAACCAGCCAACGGCGACGAACAGGTGACACTCGCAATGTCAGTCGACGATTTCGTTGCCGGCAAAAAATTGCGCGATTTCCTTTTCCGCGGTTTCCGGAGCGTCCGAACCGTGCACGGAATTTTCGCCGATCGACTTCGCTAGAAGCTTGCGGATGGTGCCCGGCTCCGCTTTGGCCGGGTCGGTCGCGCCCATCAGATCGCGATAGACCTTTACCGCATTGTCGCCTTCCAGCACCTGCACGACCACCGGCCCGGAGGTCATCGTCTCCACGAGTTCACCGAAGAACGGACGCTGGCGATGGATCGCATAGAAGGTCTCGGCCTGCTCGCGGGTCATCCGAATACGCTTCTGCGCCACGATGCGCAGGCCTGTTTTTTCGATCATCGCATTGATCGCGCCGGTGAGGTTGCGCGCGGTCGCATCTGGCTTGATGATCGAAAACGTGCGCTCGATCGCCATCAGGTCGTCCTTCGTGGGATTGTCGCCGTGGTGCGAAAACCGCGCCGGCTTATAGCGCCGGCTCATGCTGCCGACAAGCAGCGTTGCGCCGGGTCAATCGCTGCTACTGATCGGGCTTGCACAGCCGGCCGATGCCGCCGTCATTCTGCTTGAGGAAGGACATTGTCTGCGCGAGCAGGCGCTCGCATTTTGCCGCACGCCTAGCCGCGACGCTGCGGCGAGTCTCGGCGCCGCCTCGCTCACGACCGTGATGCAGATGGTGGCGAATGGCTATGGTGGATTTCAGCGCCACAGCGTGACTTTCCCGACAGCCCCGGCGCGATCGGGGCGGGATGAAAGGTCGCGGGATTCGGTCGGCGATCACTCCGTCGAGACGTGAAGCGGCTGCGCGCGCTCCGGCTTCCGTTTCGCGACTTCAGGCGCCCGCGGCGATGGCACTTCGACGCGGTCCATATCCGTTAGGCGGCCGCGCTCGAACCGATATATGCCAGGCCGCGGGCCGCCGTTAAAGGTCATGACCACCGTTCGATCGCCATTCGCATTGGCGCCGAATTGGAGATTTGACGGCGGCCCTCCACGACGGACCACATCGCATTCGCTCATGCCGAGCGCGATTCCTTCTCCCAGCGGAGAGGACGCCTCGGGCGGCTGACCTGCGGCCGAAATCGCAGGCGCCTGCGGTGTTGGCTCGGCGAGCGGCGGGCAGGCACCGTTCGCATCGACCAGATCATTTGCCGTGATCTGGCGAGTTGTTGGCGCCTCCTTGAGTTCGGAATAGGTATAGCCGCCGTTGCGGCTGACAAGCTGGAACGGCCGGGAAAACCAGTGTTCGCTGGTATCGAATACGTCGGCATTGGCGCAGCCGGCAAGCACAACAGCCAGCGTCAGCACCGCCAACACGCCTGAACAATTTGATCGACCCTGCACCCGAGAATCCCCTCTTGCCCGCTAACCACGATAAAGCATGGACGATTTTGTGTTGCGATGATGGCGTGGCGCGCCAGCATTGCGCCAGCGGCATTAAGCGGCATAGACCAGCCCGAGGGTCTTGTCGCTACTGGCTTTATCTGAACGCCAAAAAGGTAAAAAAATTATGACATGACAATGGCTTGAACGCGTTCCTTGACACCGCTCTGACGCTCTCCACTCAGCACCCCCCCGGGGCGCGAAGGGCGCGGAGCACCGCGGTATCCGGCGCTATCCCCGCTCGGCTCGCCGGCCGGGCCGCAGGTAACGTCGGGCACGGCCGCTCTGACCACGAGAGATCGATGCACCTGCAATTTATTGGCTGCGGCGACGCGTTCGGCTCGGGCGGCAGGTTCAATACCTGCTTTCATCTGGTCGGCCAGGGCATCAATATGCTGATCGATTGCGGGGCGACCTCGCTCGTTGCCATGAACCGGCTCGCGATCGCTGGCAATGACATCGATGCCATCTTCATCTCGCATTTCCACGCCGATCACGCCGGCGGTCTGCCCTTTTTCATTCTTCAGGCGCATCACGTGCTCAAACGTGAGCGCCCGCTGGTCATTGCCGGGCCGCCCGGGCTGAAGGCACGCTATCCCGATCTGATGGAAGCCGCCTTTCCCGGCACCAAGAACCTGGCGTTGCGCTTTCCGCTGGCGTTGCGCGAGCTCGAGATTGGCAGACGGAGCGATGTCGGGGACCTCCACGTAACCGCTTTCCATGTCATGCACGACGACCGCGCCGGTCCATGCCTCGGTTTCCGCTTCGAAGCACACGACAAAGTCATCGGCTTTTCCGGCGATAGCCAATGGACGGATACGCTCATCGCGATCGGCCACGAGGCCGATCTGTTCGTTTGCGAGGCCTATACGCGGGACAAGCCGGTCGCGGGCCATATGACGCTGTCCGCGCTCGAACGCCGTCTCGGCCAGATCCGGCCGAAGCGGCTTGTGCTCACGCATATGAGCAATGACATGCTGGCGCGCCGCCGCGAGCTTTCGTTCCAAACGGCCGAAGACGGCATGATCATAGAGTTGTGAATGATTTCGCCGCCGCTCAGACAAAACGCACCGCATAGATCGGCGGCAGATGTGCGTTCACGAGAGCCCAGCGCTCGCCGCCATTTTCCCCGATCCATAACGCGCCCGTGGTCGAGCCCATGGCGAGCCGTTCACCGCTTTCGTCGAACGTCAAGACCATGCCGATAGATGAGGTCGTAAGCGTCGCACTGCGGTAGGCCTGAGCGAAGCATCTGCCAGGTCTTGCCGCCGTCGCTGGTTCGCGCGACCGCAAGCGCGCCGTCGCGCGGCATGCGGACTTCGTCCTTGATGGCTGGCACGAACCATGCGGTCTCGGCGTCGCTCGGGTGTGCGGCAACCGCAAAGCCGAAATCGTCGCCGGGCGGCGACAACCGCGTCCAGTGCCCGCCGGCGTCGGTCGAGCGATAGATGCCGGCGTGATGCTGCATCCACATCACGTCGGGATCGGCGGCGCACCGTGCGACGCGATGCGGATCCTGAATGGCGCTGTCTTCGGCCTGCTCGGGCGGCACATAGGGCGCGAACAATCCCTTGCCGAGCACCGACCAGTTGTCGCCTGCATCGCGGGTTTCCCACACGCCGCCGCAAGAGATGGCGACAAACACGCGATCGGCGTCGCGCGGATCGGGCGACACGCTGTGAATGCCGGCGGCATCGTAGCCGCCGCCGAACCAGCGCGCGCGCTCGGGCACGTTCCATAGCGCCGAGACAAGCCGCCAGCTTTCGCCGCGATCGTCCGAGCGGAACAGGCCCGCCGGAATGGCGCCGATCCACAACCGGTCGGGATGATCGCGGCCGCCCGCCTCCAGCGTCCAGATCTGAAACAAGGATGGCGCGTCCGCGGCGTCGCCGGGAAAAGCCGGCGGGTTCAATTCGCGCCAGGTGCGTCCGCCGTCGTCGGAGCGGTGCAGCTTGGGCCCGAAATGGCCGTATTTGATGGCGGCATAGATCGCGCCATTGCCGTCGCGCCGCGCATTGGTGACCGGCACCCCGGCAAAGCCGATCAGGCTCGAAGTCCAGCCGGCGCCGTTGCGCTCGATGGTGAAGAGGCCCTTGCGCGTCGCCACCAACAAACGATCGCTCATGATCCACCCCGCTCAGGCGCTTGGTTCAGCCGCCCGACAGCGCCTGCATCACATAGAGCTTTGAGTCCGGCCCAATGGGACGCGACAGCGCAGCATCGTGCTGGAGCCGCACGCCGTCAACAAAGATACAGACGTGCTTGCGCAGCGCTCCCCTCTCGTCGAGCACGTAGGAGCGCACATGGGGCGTCTCCCCGAACAGCGATTGCAGCGCCTCGGCGACGGTCGCGCCCGCGGCAATGATCGGACCGCTCGGAACGAGATTGCGGAGATGGCTGGTGAAATGGACTTCGGCCATATCCAAACCCGATACAAAGTCCGCGCCCGTTCCAGAAATGGCGGCACTCGAGCTGCCCAGCGCCGCCTCGATGGCTTTGAGCGCGGCATCGGCCTTGGAGCCGTCGGGGCCGCCGGCCTGCGCCATGTCGGGCCGCCCGCCGCCACCCTTGCCGCCGAGCGCCTCGGCGCCTTTGCGAACGAGATCGACGGCACTAAAACGCGAAACCAGATCGTTGGTGACACCGACGACGATGCCGGCCTTGCCGTCGCCGGTCAGGCCGACGATGGCGACGATCCCAGAGCCGACCTTTTTCTTGCCCTCGTCGGCCAAGCTGCGCAAATCCTTCAGTTCGATGCCTTCGACAGCGCGCGCCATCAGCTTCACGTCGCCGACCACGCGCACGCCGTCGGCGCCGTCGCCCGCGGCGCTGCCGCCGCCCATGGCGAGTTTTTTCTTGGCATCCGACAGTTCGCGTTCGAGTTTTTTGCGATCTTCGAGGATCGCCGCCGCGCGCGCGGCGACCTCGCCGACCGGCGCCTTCAATTCGGCCGCGACCGCGCGGACATCCTTGCGGAACCGGTTCAGGTCATGCCGAGCGGCGCTGCCGGTCAGCGCCTCGATGCGCCTCACGCCGGAAGCCACGCCGGCTTCGCTTACCACCGAAATAATGCCGATATCGCCGGTGCGCTGCACGTGGGTGCCGCCGCAGAGCTCGACCGACCAGCCCATGGTGTTGCCGCCGCTCTCTCCCATGGCGACCACACGCACCTCGTCGCCGTATTTTTCGCCAAACAAAGCGCGAGCGCCCGAGCCGATCGCGTCGTCACGGCTCAACAGCCGCGTGATCACCGGCGTGTTCTGCAGCACAATGTCGTTGGCGATGTCCTCGACGCGCTCGATTTCCTCGCCGCTCATCGGCTTCGGATGTGAAAAGTCGAAGCGCAGGCGGTCTGGCGCCACCAGCGAACCTTTCTGCGCTACGTGATCGCCCAGCACCTGGCGCAACGCTTCGTGCAGCAGATGCGTCGCCGAATGATTTTTTCTGATCGCGCCGCGCCGGGCATGATCGACATCGAGCGCAAGCGCTGCGCCGACCGTCACCGTGCCCTCCTCGACAATTCCAATGTGGGCGAACACGTCGCCAGCATGTTTTTGCGTATCGCTGACGCGGAAGCGCACGCCGCCGCCGGTCATCGATCCAGTATCGCCGACCTGGCCGCCGGAACTCGCCATAAAACGGCGTCTGGTTGAGCACGATCGAGCCGCTTTCGCCCTTCTTGAGCGCGGACACCTCCTTGCCGTCGTGCACCAATGCCGCGACGACGCCTTCAACGCGCTCGGTCTCGTAGCCGAGAAACTCCGTACCGCCGAGCTTTTCGCGCAGCGCGAACCATATCGCCTCGTCGGCGGCCTCGCCCGACCCTGCCCATGATGCGCGCGCCTTCTTGCGCTGCTCTTCCATCGCGTCGTTAAACGCGGAGAGATCGACGCCGATGCCGCGCGGCCGTAGCGCGTCCTGCGTCAGGTCGAGCGGAAAGCCGTAAGTGTCGTAAAGCGTGAACGCGGTAACGCCGTCGAACATGTCGCCTTTCTTGAGCGTCTTGCTCGCCTCGTCGAGGATGGCGAGACCGCGTTCCAAGGTGCGGCGGAAGCGCGTCTCTTCAAGCTTGAGCGTTTCGGTGATCATCGCCTGAGCCCGATGCAGTTCGGGATAGGCGAGGCCCATCTCGCGCACCAGGACCGGCACGAGCTTCCACATCAGCGGCTCTTTGGCGCCCAACAGTTCGGCATGCCGCATACCGCGGCGCATGATGCGGCGCAGCACATAGCCGCGGCCTTCGTTCGACGGCAAAACGCCGTCGGCGATCAGGAACGAACTGGCGCGTAAATGATCGGCGATGACGCGGTGCGAGGCTTTTTGCTCGCCGTCGGGATCGACGCCGGTGAGGTCGGCCACCGCCTCGATCAGCGCGCCGAACAGGTCAATCTTGTAATCGTCGTGCGTGCCTTGCAGCACCGCGGCCATGCGTTCGAGGCCCATGCCGGTGTCGATCGACGGCCGCGGCAAGTCGAGCCGCTTGCCGCCGGCAAGCTGCTCGTATTGCATGAACACCAGATTCCAGATCTCGACGAAGCGGTCGCCGTCGGCATCCGGGCTGCCCGGCGGACCGCCGGGAATGTGCTCGCCGTGATCGTAGAAAATCTCCGAGCATGGTCCGCACGGACCGGTCTCGCCCATGGCCCAGAAATTATCGGAACCGGCGATGCGGCCGATCCTGCTGTCGGGCAGGCCGGCTATTTTCTTCCACAGCCGGAACGCATCGTCGTCATCGATATAGACCGTGACCAACAGCTTTTCCGCCGGAACGCCGAACTCCTTGGTCACCAAATTCCAGGCAAGCTCGATCGCGCGTTCCTTGAAGTAATCGCCGAACGAGAAATTGCCGAGCATTTCGAAGAAGGTGTGATGGCGCGCGGTGTAGCCGACATTGTCGAGGTTGTTGTGCTTGCCACCGGCGCGCACGCATTTCTGCGCGGTCGTGGCGCGCAGGTAAGGGCGCTTCTCGAGGCCGGTGAAGACGTTCTTGAACTGCACCATGCCGGCATTGGTGAACATCAAGGTCGGGTTGTTGCGCGGCACGAGCGGCGAAGACGGCACGATTTCGTGCCCCTCCCGCGCGAAATAGGCCAGAAAGTTTGCTCGGATATCGTTGACGCCGCTCATCTTGGCGTAACTCTTTATAGTGACAGCGCTTTCCTGTCCAGAAACGCGGCGTTTGCAGGGCCGCCGCAAACCATATAAGCGCTCGCTGCCGGTTCTGCCTTCGGGCCACAGAATTGCGGGAAAATGCGATGAATGACCTGACCGCCCCGAGCCTGAGCAGTTTCGAGGAAAAGCTGCGGGGCGGCCGCTTTGTCATGACCGCAGAAATCGCGCCGCCGGTCTCCTGCGACGCCGACGATTTGCGGCGCAAGGCCGAAGACCTGCGCGGTCTCGCCGACGCGATCAACGTCACCGACGGCGCCGGCGCCCGCGCCCACATGAGCGCGCTGGCGGCTGCTTGCATCCTCATCGGCATGGGCATCGAACCGATCCTGCAGATCACCTGCCGCGACCAGAACCGCATCGCGCTGCAGAGCGAATTGATGGGTGCCGCCGCGCTCGGCATCCGCAACCTGTTGCTGCTCACCGGCGACGATCCCAAAGCCGGCGACCAGCCCGATACCAAGCCGGTATTCGACATCGATTCCAAGACGCTGATCGAGACCGCGCGGCGGCTGCGCGACGAAGGCACGCTGCCCACGGGGCGCAAAGTCGCCGGCAGGGCCGCTTTCTTTCTCGGCGCCGCCGACGTTCCGATCGATCCACCTGCGGGCTGGCAGCCCAATTCGCTGCTCGGCAAGATCAAATCCGGCGCGCAATTCGCGCAGACCCAGTTCTGCATGGATGCGGGCATCGTGCGCCGCTATGTCGGCGCGCTGGAAAAGGCCGGCGTCACCGAACAGCTTGCGATCCTGATCGGGGTCAATCCGCTGCGCTCGGCGAAGTCGGCGGCCTGGATGAAGAACCACCTGCTCGGCACCATCATTGCGGACACGCTGATCAAACGCATGGAGGTTGCTGCCGACCCCGAACGCGAGGGCGTGCGCATCTGCGCTGAACTGATCGAGGAGTTTTCCACGATCCCCGGCGTCGCTGGCGTGCACATCATGGCGCCGGGCAACGACGCAGCGATCCCGAAGGTCATCGAAGCGGCGCGGGCAAAGATCAATTAGCTCCGCGCACCCGGTCGATTAGCGCCGCAGCGTTCGCGGGCAGCGCATCGCCGCGCCAGGCGACATGGCCGTCAGGGCGCACCAAGACCAGGCTCCGCTCGTAGCGCGCCGCCGCTCCCGGCGCCGCGAGATCGGCAATGCGCAGCGGCACTGCGCGCACGGCGGCGGCGCGCTCAAGCGGAGCAGAAGATGCCTCGCCGAACCGCAGCAGCACAAAGCCGCGGCCGAATAGATCGAGGGTTGAGTGGCCGTCGCGAAGCCAAGCGTGCGGCGCGCGGCTGCCCGGACACGACGAGGGAACGAATTTCTCCGGATCGTCGGGCGGCGCCGCGCCGTCAGAAACGCAGATCGGCGAGTCCTCGTAGCGATAGCCGAGCTGCAAGCCCGTGGTGCGAAACATACCGCCGACATTTTTCGTGAGGCTTTCGGAAAGCGCACGTCGCAAAGCGCGTCCGGCTTCCGAATGCTCTTCGACCGCCGTCATGTCTTTGTCGAACTCACCATGCGCGAGATAGAACGCCGTTGCCATGCGGACATTGCGCAGCCCGATCGGCCGCCGCTCGGCATCATAGGAGGCGAGCAGATTTTCGCCGCCCCAACCGTCCAGCACGGCCGCAAGCTTCCAGCCGAGATCGACGGCGTCGCCGATGCCGGTATTCATGCCGAGAGCGCCGGTCGGCGACAATTGATGCACGGCGTCGCCGGCGAGGAACACGCGGCCTTGCGAGTAATGCTCGGCGACGACGCTCTTCCGCGTCCAGATGCTCAAGCCCGCCCATTCCACGTCGAGCGGGCGGCCGATCGCGCGGCGCAGCAAGGCTTCGCGATCCACCGTTTCCGGCGTCTGTTTGCCGTCACTGTCGAGCACCATCAGGCGCCACAGCCCGCTTGACGGATCGATGACGCGGATATTGGCCCATAGCCCATGGCCGTCGATGGCGAGGAAGAACACGCCCGGCTGCCGGCCGCAGCGCGCCAACAAATCGGGGGCGCGGAAGTAGAGGTGCAGCGGGTAGCCGAGAATGCCCTTGCCTTTGAGCTCGATGCCGAGCGCGTCGCGAATGGCGCTGGTCGCTCCGTCGCAGCCGACGAGGTAATCGGCGGTGAGGGTTTCGCGCCGGCCGGTTTCAAGATCGTGCAGCTTTGCGGTCACACCGGCGGCCGAGGCATCGAATGTCTCAAGCCGGGTGCGGTAACGAAGCGTCGCCCTCGGCAGTGCCTGGGCAAACCTGCGCAGGATCGGATCGAACCAGAGCTGCGAGCAGATGTGGTGCTGCTCCGGGCTTTCCTTGCCCGACGACGGCACGCTCAACGGCGGCCGTTCCATCCGCGCCAGTTCGTAACCGGCAAGGCTCGTGACAAACACCACGTCGAGCGGATGATCCGCGGGAAAAGGGCAATTGCGGACCTCCTCGGCAATGCCCCAGCGCCGGCAGAACTCCATGGTGCGGATATTGACCTCGTTCATCTTCGGCGTTGTGATCGCGCCGTCAGTCTGCTCGACGAGTTCGCAGGCGACGCCGCGCCAGCCGAGTTCGCCGGCAAGCGCCAGGCCGACCGGGCCGCCGCCAACAATCAGCACCGGGACGTGGCGGGTCGCATTCGTGGAGGGCATGTTTGAAGAGGCAGCTGGAGACACCGTCGCCGCACTCTTATCAACCGGCGCTGGATTGCGCTATCGCGGATGACCGGCCGGCGTCTCCAAGGTGCGGATGTTGATTTCCGATTTCAGCGTGCGGTGAACCGGGCATTTGTCGGCAATCTCCATGAGGCGGGTGCGCTGCTCGGCGTCAAGATCGCCTTCGAGCGTGATGGCGCGCTCGATGCGGTCGATCATGCCCTCCTTGGTTTCGCACTCGGCGCAATCGGCGGCATGAATTTTTTCATGGCGCAGCCGGACCTGCGCCCGACGCAGTGGCAGCGCCTTGCGATCGGCGTAGAGCCGCAACGTCATCGCGGTGCAGGCGCCAAGCGCGGCCAGCAACAGATCATACGGCCCCGGGCCGCTGTCCATGCCGCCGGCCTCCGCCGGTTCGTCGGCGAGCAGACGGTGAGCGCCGGCGACGATGTTCTGCTGGAATTTGCCGCGGCGCGTTTCGCGCACAAGAACGGTGCCGGGATCGGTGTCGTCGGCGGGCTCGACGTCGGCCGCCATGTCGAGATAGCGCTCGGCCCAGGCGGCGATGACGTTCGCCACATAGGCGGCATCGCTTGAGCGGCTGAGAAGATGATCGGCCCCGGAAAGTGAAATGAAACTTTTCGGGTGCTTCGCCATGGTAAAGATGTCGCTTGCATTCTCAATGCCGACGGTATCGTCGGTCGGCGCGTGGAACACCAGCAGCGCCTTGTGCAGCCGGCCGATGTGAGCCGAGAGCATCTGCTGGGCGATGTCGTCGAGCAGAGCGCGGCGGACGCGGAACACTCGGCCGGCAAGCGTCACTTTGACCTCACCCTGGGCATGGATATCGGCGACCTGCTCGCCCAGGAGGCCGACGACGTGTGCCGGATCGCTCGGCGCGTTGATGGTCACCACCGCGCGCGCCTCGGCGATGCGATGGGCGGCTGCCAAGACGGCGGCGCCGCCGAGGCTGTGGCCGATCAGAATCGCGGGCGCGGCGAGTTTTTCCCGCAAGTGATCGCCCGCGGCGACCAAATCGTCGACATTCGAGGAAAACGTTGTGTCGGCGAACTCGCCTTCGCTCATGCCGAGCCCGGTGAAGTCGAAGCGCAGCACTGCGATGCCGTGCAGCGACAAGCCTTCCGCGATGCGCCGCGCCGCCTTGTTGTCCTTGCCGCATGTGAAGCAATGGGCAAACAGCGCAACGGCGCGCGCCGGGCCGTCCGGCCGGTCGAGCAGCGCCGCAAGCTTTTGGCCCTTGGCGTTGCTAAAGTCGAAGCGTTCGGCCGGCATGGGTGGCTCCTCCATCCTCAACGCCGCGTGGGTGACAGATTTCGATCAACCGCGCCAGACACTAAAGAAGGGCCGCCCTTGCGGACGACCCTTCCATTGTCAGGCCGTGGCCCGGTTGCGCGAGGCGATGTCCTGCCCGCGCGCGCATGAGCCGGTGACGGATTTAAGTCACCCGGCAGGAGCCTCGGCAGAGGCGAGGATCCAGTTCATGAATGCCGGCGACCGCGGCGATAGACAATGAGACACTGGATCACCTCCTTTCGGTTGTTAACGACGGCCCCAATATAGCGCAGCCGGCGCGATTCGAAAACCCTCGCGGCGCCGTGACGCCCCGTCGCGGCGGTGCTAGGAGTGCGGCCGAAAATCATCGCACGCGAGAAGCCCCGATGCCGCGCTACTATTTCCACCTCACCGACGGCAAAAACGTTCTGAGCAATCACCAGGGCATCGACCTTGCCGGCAACGCCGCTGCGCACACGGACGCGCTCGCGCTCGCCGACGACCTGCGCCGGGGCACGAAAATGCCGGGCTGGAAATGGGACGGTTGGTTCGTCGCCATCATGGACGAGCACGGCCGCAAGGTCGACGAAGTGCCGATCGCCGATACGCTGGAGAAGGAGTAAACGGCAGATTGCCGCTGACTCGCGCATCGGCGATCCGGTCATTTGTGGCCGGTCCTTCGGGCGCGAGGCAACGTTGGGCTTGCAACCTATAACGTTATGCGTTATAGGCGTGCATGATTGTCAGCTTCCGTGACGCCGAGACGGAAAAAGTCTGGAACGGGCTGCGCAGCCGAAAGCTTCCGTCCACCATCCAAGCCGGCGCATTGCGAAAGCTGCGTCTCATCAGTGCCGCGAGACGGGTCGACGATTTGCGCGTTCCGCCCGGCAACCGGCTCGAAGCACTGTGCGGCGACCGTGCCGGACAATGGAGCATTCGTATCAATGACCAGTGGCGCATCCGCTTCCGCTGGACCGAAGGAGGTGCGGGCGATGTCGAGATCGTCGATTACCACGGCTGAGCTTTTGCCCAACCCACACCCCGGCGAAATCCTGCTTCAGGAATTCCTGCAGCCGATGAGCCTGTCGCAAACCGCGCTGGCGCGCGCCATCGGTGTGCCGCCGCGGCGTATCAATGAAATCGTCCTCGGCAAGCGCGCCATCACCGCCGATACCGACCTGCGGCTCGCCCGCTATTTCGGTCTGAGCGACGGATTTTTCCTGCAGCTACAGACAGACTACGACCTAATGGCGCGGCGGCGTCAGATCGGCGAGAAGCTCAAGGCAATCAGGCCGCGAAGCAAGTCGGCGTAGATCTCGTTTGTGACCGCCAGAAACCGGAAATTGAAAGTGACTGACATGAACAGAATTGGGTTCGATCGATCGCAGCGAAGTTTTCGACGAATTTCGCACCAAAGAAGGGCTATTGGCGAACGCGGAGAATACGGCCATCAGGGAAATTATGAACGACATTATGTTACAGACAACACTGCCTCGGCTGTATGAGCGCGACATCGATGTGTTACTTCAAGAAGAACTGATCTTCAATTCAAACGTGGCCAATTTTTTTGCCAACGCATTGCACCTTGACCAGTTGCGCGTGCATGAGTGCATTCTTTCGGTTGTGGAATTGGACGGTGAAACTGATGTTCAAGCGGCCACTCCTGTCGCGACCACGCAGGCATTTTGCTGATTGAGAATAAGATCGACGCGGCGTTTCAACCGCGCCAGGGCGCGATATAAGGATCGCGCGACCAGGCTCAGCAATCGAGGCAACAATCGACATGTTGTTCGTGTTTTTATTGCGCGCAAAAAGTACACTGAGGCAGCTGAACAGAAGCAAGTGGGTAACTTCGATGCGGTTATTTCCTATGAGGAACTTGCGGCCGCGGTCACAGCAGAGAATACCCTACGATCTCGGCATCGATCGACCTTGCTTCTGAGGGCAGTTGAGCAGGCGCACAGCGCGTATGTTCTTGTGGGTTCACGATATTGCTTCGCTAGAGTTCTCGGGTTTGAAAATGAAAGCGCCTTCGGACAAGGGGCGGCACTCGCACTGGATAGTCTTTAAGGGTGATCTTCCGTCGAAAGTGCGCGGTTCGACCTCTCCGGCTGCGTACAAATGTCATGTTGATTCCCATAGCGTTATGCGTCCACTAATGAACAACGACGTCATTCCCGACCTTCGGGCAGCACAAGGCCAAGATCGACGCCGTGCGGTCCGACAACAGCCGCCAGTCCCGCGGCCGGCCGGATCGGCATCCTTCCGAGCTGTTTCTGCTCTCTCTACGGCGGGCCCCATGTCAATAACACGTCACGGACGCCCTTCATGTCGCTGACGCCGAACATTGCATGCCGCCAATCGAATAGAGAACGAATTGCGGCCTCAGTCCTCGTCGCAATTTCAATAAGCGTAATCACCTTCCTGTCTGTTGCTCGCGGCACATTCTTCGATGACGAAATATTTTCAATCGAACATACAAGCGTGGCACGCTCGTATGCCGATATGATCGTGTTTTTCAGCAGGCACGATTTACACCCGGCAGGATCGTATGTCGTCCTCCGTGCCATGTTTGAATTGTTCGGATCCTGGTATTCAGTCAAGGACGCCATAGGTGCTCTCAACGGAGTGGCGTCAGGCATTTGCATATGGCAGGCCTACCCGAAATTAGGCGCGGCAACGCGCAGACTATTCGCAACAACGATAGCGACGAGCGGAAGCGTTGTTCTTGTCGGCGATAGCCTTCGATGGTACGCGCTCTTTGACCCCATTTTTGCCGTTACGCTCATCTACGTCATCTTCTCGGATCATCGTCCTTATCGCAAAATTGCACTGTGTGGAGTTTCCTGCCTTGTCCTGTTCTACCTGTCTTATAACGCCTTCATAGCCATTGCCGTATTAGGCGCCACATTGTCTTACCGCCACCGTGGCGATCTAGCCCGCAGTGATGTCAGGCCCACGGCGGTAATTGGAACTGTCTTTATCTTCGCATGTATTCCGCAACTTTTTTGTTTTCTGGTTTTTCACGTGCCAAATGCGGCGCCTCTGATTGGCGTTCCGCGACCCGCACTTTCCTTCTTAAAGGCACTTACCACATTAGCCGTCGGCCGTGCGGTATTTCCGCTGCATTGTACGGCAATCATTTTTGTGCTCGCTCTGGCCGGGACGGGCATCATTTACGCGTTTTCTGGAAAAGAAGACCCTCTTCAGGTCATTCTCATCGTAGCTTTGAGCGTTGGACTGGTCCTCCTGGGCGTAACGGGGCTCGGTGACCTTGATCGCACAACCGCTATGTTTCTTTATCCGTTCGGGTTGTTGCTGGTGGCGGATATAATCGGTGGTCTTCCGCGAAGTACGCGTCAAGTGCCAATGTTGGCTGTTGTGCTCTTTCAATTAGTCGGCACATGGAATGTGATATGGCACATGAACACGTCTTACATTTATTTCAATACCGACTACACAACTGCTTTGAATTTTATTCTTGAGAGGCAGTCAACTTGTAGCGGAAAACTAATTGTTTTCGATCACGACCCGGTCATGACTTATTTGCTTGAAGAGAAAAAAGTGGCGGTTTCGTCGCCATTCAGTCGCCAAGCCATTTCGACCGACGCCAGGGCTGGTGATTGTGTCGTCCAGATCAAATCAGACGCAGGAGCGTTTTCGGGAGATGAGTTAAGCACAATAAACGATAGGGCGGCGTTCAAGGAGCTGCGCTTCGTCGGCAGTCGTCAGATTGCAGAGGGACCGCATGCCCATTCCCTCGACATCATGGTATTCTCTGCAACCAACAATTGGCATGGGCCGGAGCTATTGAAGGTGGTCCCGGGTTATGCGATCGAATGACAAGCTGTTCCCTCTCCACGACGGCGGGAAATTTGACCCTACCCTCGGCTCCATCAAATGAGAGCGCTTTGCGGCTTGGCGTCTTCGTTAGCGACCCGCCTATCTCCCCAACTCCCGCATCGCCGCATCGAGCCCTTCCAATGTGAGCGGATACATCCGCCCGCCGAGAATCTGCCGCATGAGCCGGATCGAGGCGGTCATGTCCCATTCGTGCTCGGCGACCGGGTTGAGCCAGACGCAGGACGGATAGGTTCGCACAATGCGCTCCATCCAGACGCTGCCCGGCTCGTCATTGAAATGCTCGACCGAGCCGCCGGGGGCGACGATCTCGTACGGCGACATCGCGGCGTCGCCGACAAAGATCGCCTTGTAGTCGTGGGGATAGGTGTGCAGCACGTCGAAGGTCGGCGTGGTTTCGCTAAAGCGCCGCCGGTTCTCCTTCCACACCCGTTCGTAGAGGCAATTGTGGAAGTACAGATGCACCATGTGCTTGAATTCGCTTTTGGCGGCAGAGAACAATTCCTCGGTCGCCTTGACGTGCCAGTCCATCGAGCCGCCGATGTCGAAGAACAACAGCACCTTGATGGTGTTGTGGCGCTCCGGCCGCAGCAGAATATCGAGATAGCCCTTGTGCGCGGTGCCCTTGATGGTGCCGTCGAGATCGAGCTCCTCGGGCGCGCCGGTGCGGGCGAATTTGCGCAGCCGCCGCAGCGCGATCTTGATGTTGCGGGTGCCGAGTTCGACGTCGCCTGCAAGGTCCTTGAACTCGCGCTTGTCCCACACCTTCACGGCGCGGAAATTGCGGTTGCCTTCCTGGCCGATGCGGATGCCTTCGGCGTTGTAGCCGTGGGCGCCGAACGGCGAGGTGCCGGCGGTGCCGATCCATTTGCTGCCGCCCTGGTGGCGGCCCTTCTGCTCGGCAAGGCGCTGGCGCAGCGTCTCCAGAAGTTTTTCCAGGCCGCCCATGGCCTCGATCTGCTTCTTCTCCTCCTCGGTGAGATATTTTTCCGTCAGCTTCTTGAGCCACTCGATCGGAATTTCCGCCGCCAGCGCCTGCTCGACCAGATCGAGACCCTTGAAGACGTGGCCGAACACGCGGTCGAACCTGTCGAGATTGCGCTCATCCTTCACCAACGCCGCGCGCGACAGGTAATAGAACGACTCCACCCGCCGGTCCGCCAAATCCTGCTCCATCGCCTCCATCAACGTGAGGTACTCGCGCAAGGTCACCGGCACGCCGGCCGCGCGCAGTTCGTGGAAGAAGGTGGCGAACATGCCTTCATTCTAGCCCCGAGATGGGCGATCAGGCCATCCGATTTCGCGGTTTTTTGCATCGCCCACGGGCCGGAAGACGGCTCATCTCCTTGATTTGACAGCGATTTTCGGTTTGGCGGCGTGAATTAAAGATATATCTTGCGCTATAACTTATTATGATCCATCTAGAGATATATCTTTAGACCAAACGGAGAGCCTAAAAATGTACGGAAATTGTGAACCCCACCACGGAAAATGGGCGGCTGGACGGCATCGCCGCTGGAGGTTTGGCGGCTTTGCCGGACGCCATGGCGGCCGCTTTGGCGAGGGCGGCGAGGATTTGATGCGCGCCCGGCGCATGCTGGCGCAGGGCGACCTGCGGCTCGTTGCGCTCGCGCTGATCGCCGAAGCGCCGCGCCACGGCTACGAAATCATCAAACTGCTCGAAGAAAAAACGGCGGATTGGTACAGCCCGAGCCCCGGCATCGTCTATCCGACGCTGACCTATCTGGAGGAAGCGGGCTACGTCACCGCTTCGACCGAGGGCGCAAAGAAGCTCTACACCATCACCGGCGAAGGCCGCGCCTATCTGGAAGCGAACCGCGATCTGGTCGACGTGGTGCTCGACCGCCTGAGCGCGCTCGGCGAGCGCGTCAACCGCTGGCGCCGCGCCTCGCGCGGCGAGCGCGGGGAACGCCGCGACCTGCCCCCGCTCGTCGAAGCCGCGCTCGATCATTTGCGCGCGACGCTCGGCAAGAAGCTTGAAGGCGACGCCGACGCCGAAGCGCGGCTGGCCGAGATCCTCGCCCGCACCGACGCCGACCTGCAGCGATCGTAAAGCGAGCGGCGGGCTTGGCCGGCAGAAGCCGGTCAGCCCGCCCTGCCGGCTGCCGCATCCGGCGAGTGAATGTGTTCGGGGCGCACGCCCAGTCCGATGACTCGCGCCGGCAACCGCTGCAGCAGCGGCAGCCGGTTCAAGAGTTTCGCGGCAAGCGGCGGCTTCGGACGCACCGTGCCGGCCAGCACCGCGCTCAGCACCTTGTTCTGAATCTGCACCTGCAGCCATTGGATGACGCGCATCGGCATGGTACGGCGGCGCTGCACCACCGCAAGCAAGGCATCGCTCACGTGGCCCTCCAGCAAGGGCCGGGCAAGCACATTGGCGGCGGCCACGGCGTCCTGGATCGCAAGATTGATGCCGACGCCCCCGATCGGCGACATCGCATGCGCCGCATCGCCGATGCAAAGCAGACCAGGCCTGTGCCAGAACTGCAGACGATCGACCGTGACGGTGAGCAGCTTGACATCGTCGAAGCTTGCAATCTCGCCGAGGCGGTCGCGCAGGAGCGGCGACATGAAAGCGATATTGTCGCGAAAGGCATCGAGGCCATTTGCCCTCACGTTGTCGATGCCGCCCTTGGGGATGACGTAAGCACACTGCCAATAATCGGTGCGGTTGAGCATGAGCAGCATGCGGCCGGTTTCCATATGGCCGAACGTCTCCGCCGTGTCGGTCGCACGCCGCGACACGCGAAACCACAGCACGTCCATCGGCGCGCCGATGTCGTCGACGGCAAAGCCGGCGCAGGGGCGCAGCGTTGAATGGCGGCCATCGCAGCCGAAAGTGAGATCGGCGCGGATGTCGAGTTCGCCATCGGGACTTTTCGCTCTCACGCCGACGACGCGCCCGCTTTGCTCGATCAAATCGGCCGCCTCGGTCTTCATGTGCAGATGGAAGGCCGGATATTTGCTGCCGTGGTCGGCAAGAAAATTGAGAAAATTCCATTGCGGCATCAGCGCGATGAACTTGCAATGAGTGGGCAGGTGAGAGAAGTCGGCCAGCATGATGGTGGCATCGCCGACCTGACCGCCCAGGTGCTCGACTTTTGAATGCGGCAGCTTGAGGAATTCATCGAGCAGACAGAGCTCATGCATCAATTCGAGCGTCGAGGGGTGAATGGTGTCGCCGCGAAAGTCGCGCAGGAAATCCGCGTGCTTTTCCAGCACGACGACATCGACGCCGGCCCGCGCCAACAGGAAGCCGAGCATCATTCCCGCCGGCCCGCCGCCGGCGATGCAGCAGCACGTGGAGATCGACCGGTCAGTCATCTCGATCCGCTTTTCCAAGCCTCGTGGCGGCGGCGCCGCGCCAAGACGGCTTGCGCCAACGTGCGGGAAAGTTCAATCTGGCCGCAGCCACGGCAACGAGGGCGGATCGCCGCAGGAGCTGGTCCGGCCAATGCGATGAGCGGGAGGTCGAAATGTTTTCCAAAATCAACCACGTCGCGATCGTCAGTGAGAATTACGCAAGGTCCGCGCAGTTCTATCAGGCCGTATTCGGCATGCGCACCTCGGACCGCACCCGGCCCGGCCGCGCGCTCACCGTCGGCGACGGCTATGTCGGGCTCAACATAAATCCCCGGCGTGCCGGTCGCGCCGCCGGGCTCGATCATTTTGGCATCGAGGTCGAGGACAGCGAAACCGCATTCGAGCGGATGCGAAAGAAATATCCGAGCGTGAAATGGCTCAAGCGGCCGTCGAACCGGCCGTTCGCCGGCATCTCCACCCACGATCCGGACGGCAACATGTTCGATATTTCGCAAAAGAACATGACCAACCGCACTTCAGTGTATCGCGACCAGGAAAGCAACGGTGAGGTGAATCCGCGGCACATCAATCACGTGGCGCTGCGCACCATGCACCCCGACGATATGGCGGAATTCTATCGCGACGTGTTTGAGCTTGCGCCGTCGAACAAAGGCGCGGGCGACCCCAACCATTACCTGACCGACGGCCACATGACACTCGTGATCATGCCTTGGGATATCGCCGACTATGACGGCACCGGCATCATCACCGCCGGCATGGACCATATCGGCTTCAAGGTCGAAAGCGTGGAGAAGCTGAACGAGGATGTCGAACGCATCGTCGGCGACAATCCGCTGCTGGCGCCAGCTCCGCTCGCAACCGGCGCCGAAGGCAAGGCGCTGCACGAACTGTTCCGCCGCTCCTGTCCGCTCGGCCAGCACCAGATGGCCGATTGCGACGGCGTCCTGATCGACGTGGCCGCGGACTGAAGCCGCCATGTACCGGAAGCTCGCTGCGCTCGCTCTGGCGCTCGGATGCCGCCCGAGATCACCAAAGCGGCGAAGCCGGCAATGAGCGCCGCCGCGGGCCAACAGCAATAATACGAAGCTGGACGCCCGGCGAATTCAGTTTTTCAGACCGGACTGCTCGCAGCACTGGTCTGGCATGGTGAGTTATTGTTTATATGTTGAGACTTATTGCAACGGCTTGCTCGCCGCCGTGATCTCGGACTTCTGGATGCGGTACAGAACGAAGCGGTCGCCGGCGAAAATCTCATTCAGATGCGCGGGATCGGGATTGGCAAAATCGGGCTTTGTGAACAGCACGTAGAGATAATCGTAATCCGACCTCCAGTGCCGCCAATAGTCGCCAGGGCGGGTGTCGCGGTAGCTTGCAACCCGCACCAGATTGCCGATCATGGGCGGGGTGCCGTCTTCGGTGTCAACACGGCTGCGATAGGCGGGACGGTCGTGCAGCACCTGCTTGCCGACTACAGTGAAAGCCGTCGTCACCAGGGCCGAGCGCTCGATGATGGCGATGCAATCGGCATGGACCAATCCGTAATCGCGGACGCTGTCGCCGCCATTTGGATCGGCATAAGCAACGACTACCTTGGCTCCCCTGTTGAGGAGCTGAACCGATTGGCGGAACGATTGCGTCGTGGCCGACAGTACCGACCACGTTCCCTCCACTTCGGCCATGCGGACGCCGACGAGCAGAAACAACCCGACGGCGAAAACCCGCCGCACCAGCGGACTGCGGAAGTCGAGATCAAAGCACGCCAGCAGAATGAAGGCCAGCGCGATCGGCAAGCGCTGATCTACCATGTAGACTTGGAACATGACCCGCGGCAGCGCCATGTAAGCGGCCGCACCGAACACCAGCAGCGGCAGGCCGAGCCCGTGCAACGACAATGCGCGGCGATACAGCGCCCAGCCAATCGCGCACAGCAGCACCGCGACGATGAGATACGCAACCGCGTTTGAATAGACATCGACGACGAAGCCGAGGCCTTCGAGCTTGCCGGGAAGCCTCCAGTAATAATCCCACAAATGCTCGGTCGGGCTCGTCATCAACAGCGGCAGCACCGGCAGAAACGGCAGGCCGGTAATCACGAAGTCGAGCATCAACAGCGGCAGCGCCCGCCGGGCGCGGTGCGGCCCCGATGCGCGGCGCAGCCGGAAATAGGCGGCCCACAAGCGTTGCGATTCGAATGCCAGCAACGCGACGGCATAAACCCCGAGCGCGAACAGGTGGCAGAAGAACAGCGCCAGCACGAACGCCAGGGAAACCGACAGCCGCAGCGCCCAACTGCGCTCACGCAGTCTGACCCACGCCGCCAAGGCCCACAGCATGAGGCCGATGCCGAATACATAGTTCATCGTGCCGACCAGAAAGACGGTATTGTAGAGCAGCACCGCCGCGATCAACGGCAGCGCCGACCAGCGCCGGAACAATTGGCGATGCAGCGCAACGGTCCCCGACAGGATCATTGCGAAGCTCAAGATTGTATAGGTCTCGCCGGCGAGATAGATATTCATGACCCGTGCGAACAGCGGCACGATCAGATCCATCATCAGGTTCGGGATCACCTGCCAGTCGATCTCGTAATAACGCGACAAATCCGGATTGCCGCCGATCGCCGCGATAATATGCATGCGCGCCAGGTGATTGATGTAATCTGAAATGGGCGGCAGCGGATTAAGCAGGATGGGTAGCGACGCAATCGCGATCAGTAATACAAACAGGACCGCAATCCCGGCTTTGCTGAATTCGCCTGCGCGAGGGATGCTTCGGCCGACGGCACTTCGGGACGCAAGCAACGAGTTGTGGGTGACGTTGACCATGGCGGCGGTTATGGGCAACTGCGATGACAAAGGCACTACTCCCCGCGGAGGGACTGGAGCGGGCGGCCTGATGCTGGAATGACGACTTCCCCCTGTGCAGATGTGTCAGATTGAAGGTGAACGCAGGATGAATGTCATCCAACCCCGGCTGGCGCCACCGCGGCCGGCGCCGGCAACGCCGTCGCGCAAGTGTCCCACATTTCCGCCGCAAGCGGCGTGCTAGAGGATTAGCGTCAACCCCGGCGGGCAACCATGCGTTTGGCCATCATTGTCGCCGTGCTGATCGTTCTGGCGCCGCTCGATTTCGGCTCTTGCCCAGCTTGCCGGCACTGGCAACTTTCACGTCGGCTGGGAAGTGAAGGACCGGTTTCGACTGTTTCGCCGGGAGGCCGATTTCCTGCGACTGGCGGCGGCGAGCCGAGGCGACGGCGTGCTTGCCGCCGAGCGCCGGCTGGAGCAGGCCAGCGACGGCCAGGGCTGGGCCAAGGACGTCGTCACCCATCTGTGCGTCGATGCTTACGGCAACCTCTTGCAGACCTGCGAGCGCGACGGTTTCCGCGAGAACTATCTGGTCCCGCGCGATCACATGATCGGGGTGTGGCTGACCGGACCGGTGCGCAAAGACGCGATCTGCGCCTGGCAATTCGACGACGGCGGCGGACCGCTGCGGCGGATCAACGCTGCCTGCGATGCGCAGGTCAGGCTGCGCGTGCGCTACGGACCGACGACCGTGGCGACGGTCGACATCCCGCTTGGCGACGGCACGGCACAGCGGGTGGTGGCGGAAATCGCGGTGCGTGATTTGCTCATCGCCGGGCTTGGCGATTCCGTAGCGGCCGGCGAAGGCGATCCGGATCAGGCCGTGCAGCTTGGAGGCTCGTTCTGCTTCAGGCGCTTCGGCGGCGGGCAATATTACCGGCCGGGTCGCGCCGGCTTCACCGGCGACCGCTCCTGCGAGAACGGACCGGCCACGACAAGCGCGGCGTCGGATTGGGCGCGCCATGGCGCGCGCTGGATGAGTCTCGGCTTGCCATCGCTCGCTGTACAGCTATCAGGTGCGAACGGCACTGGCGCTCGCCATCGAGCAGCCGCACGTCGCCGTGACGTTCCTGCCGCTTGCGTGCACCGGCGCGACCATCGAAGCCGGCATGTTCGGCAGTCAACGCGTCGACGACTGCCCCTCTGTTGTTGGCATCGATTCCTGCTCAGGCAGCTCGCCCGCCCAACTCGACGAACTCAAGAACCTCATGGCCGACGCACACCATCAGGATCCGCAGCGCAAGCTCGACCTAGTGCTGCTGACGGTCGGCGCCAATGACGTGCGTTTCGCTTCGCTCGTCGCCAATGTCATCGTTGATTTCGGCCGCGGAGCGAATTGTGCTCAGACAGGGCGGCGCCATCGTCAGTGTAGCGGATGCGCAAAGTATCCTCGATCAGGATCTGCCAAGCGAGTTCGCGCGGCTGCGCGCCGCGCTTAAGCCGTTTGTGGACGGCGATCTCTCGCGCGTCGTTTTCGCGTCCTACGGCAATCCGGCAATGCAGTCGCCAAATACGCCCTGCCCCGGAGGCCGCGACGGCCTCGATATCCATCCGGCCTTCTCTGCCGACGCCGACCGGCTGCGGGCGACGGCTGAATTCGTCGACAACAAATTTCTGCCGGCGCTCAGGGCGCTCGCGACCTGCGACGGCAACAAGATCTGTCGCGATCCGATGACGGATCGCATGATCTTCGTCGATTCCCACGAAGCGGCGTTCGAGCGGCACGGCATGTGCGTGCACAGCCCGAACGATCCCGAATTCGATCGCCAGTGTTTTTCGACGGCCGGCAAGAGTTTTGTCAGCAACCTCGTCGCCGCCGCCGAAGATCCAATGGCGTGCTCGCTGCCGGCAAGCGACTACGAGCCATATGCGCCGCGCGGCCGTTGGATCCGGAGCGTCAATGACAGCTATTTCACCGCTATGACCTACCCGGAGGGCATGCCGGCCACGTTAAAGCCGTCCGACATTCACGATGCGCTTTGGGGCGTGCTCAGCGCGGTCTATGGCGGCGCCGTTCATCCAACCGCCGAAGGCTACGCCGCCATGGCCGACGCCGCACTGCCCGCGGCCCGCCAAGTGCTGGGCCTGCCGGAACCACCGTCGGTCATCGTCGAACCGCTGCCGCTGCCGGCTCCCGCGGCGGCTGCGGTTCCCGAACGACCGGCTTCTTTGTCGCCGGCGCCAGTTCCGGCCGTGGGCTCCGCCCCGGCTGTTGGTTCGGCCCCGACTGTTGGTTCGGCCCCAGCTTTTGCTCCAGCGCCGGCCGCGGGCCCCGTTCCGGTCGGCAAGTCGGCGCCCGCGCCGGCTCAGGCCCCCAGCCCTGCTCCTGGTCAACAGCAGAGCGTTCCGTCCTCAACGACCATTCCGACGCAGGCGGCAAACCCGGCTCCGCCACTCACTTTGGCTCCGGCTCCAGGATCGGCGAATACTGACGCACCGCTCAGACCGCCCGCGTCGATCCCCTCGCCGCTGCCGATTGCGCCGCCGGCGTCCGTCCGGTAGAGCGCCGTGACACCAAGCCCGCCGCTGACGGCGCCCGCCAGCACACGGCGCTGTCGCGGTGCAGACCGGGCTTCAGTCAGCGCTGAGTTGGCGCGACGCCGAGCTTTCTTTGCAGACTCGTCGATGAGGTGGTGTACTGAAAAACCAGCCGTTTGTCTGGAAAGACGTAACGATGGGCCTTCTGCGCCATCAGCGCCGCTTCGTGGAAGCCCGACAGAATGAGTTTGAGCTTGCCGGGATACCAGTTGATGTCGCCGATAGCGAAGACCCCGGGCACGCTGGTCTCGAAACTCTCGGTATTGACCGGGATGAGTTCGTTGTTCTTCAGCTCAAAGCCCCAATTGGCGACCGGCCCAAGCTTCATGGTCAGACCAAAGAACGGCAGCAACGCGTCGCAAGCGATATCAAAGGTGGATCCGTCGTTGGTCTTGACCACCGCATGGCTGATCTGGCCGGCCGTGCCGCCCAAGGTTGTGACCTGTCCAAGAACGAAATCGATTTTGCCTTCGCCCACCAGCGCCAACATTTTGTTGACGCTGTCGGGGGCGGCGCGAAATTCGCTGCGCCGGTGCAGCAGCGTCAAGTGGCTCGCGATCGGCGCAAGGTTGAGCGTCCAGTCAAGCGCACTGTCGCCGCCGCCGACGATGAGAACGCGCTTGTTGCGGAACGCCTCCATTTTGCGCACCGCGTAATATACCGACTTGCCCTCATAGGGCTCAATGCCCGGAATGGGCGGACGCTTGGGCTGGAACGAGCCGCCGCCTGCGGCGATCACCACGATCTTGCTCTCGAACTCTTTGCCCTGGTCGGTCCGCACGCGGAACAGCGGCTCGCCGATCTTCTCGACCGCCTCGACCATCTCATTCAGATGAAATTGCGCGCCAAACGGCTTGATCTGCTGCAGCAAGGCGCCGACCAGCCCCTGGGCGCTGGTATAGGGAATGCCTGGAATGTCATAAATCGGCTTTTCCGGGTAGAGTTCCGCGCATTGACCGCCGATCTTATCGAGAATGTCGATGAGGTGCGCCTTCATGTCGAGCAGGCCCAGCTCAAACACCGCGAACAGGCCGATCGGCCCGGCGCCGATGATCACAACGTCCGTCTTGACAGGTTCGGTCATATCGTATCGCGCTCGTCTCTCTAGAATTGACATTTTGCGGAGATAACGAGTGTCTAGCTTGCTCGCTACGGCAGGAAAAGAGCGGGCACCGCCGTGCCGGACTCGCGCTCCGATTTGTTCCAGCCGCTCCGGGAATCGTCCTTGTTAGGCTTGGCGCTCTGGCGTGCGCACCGTGAGCCCGTCGAGTTCCTCGCGCACTTTGATCTGGCAGGACAGGCGCGAGTTCGGCCTCACCTCGAAAGCAAAATCGAGCATGTCCTCTTCCATCGGGGAGGGTTCGCCGACCTTCTCGCGCCAGGCCTCCTCGATGTAGACATGACAGGTGGAGCAGGCGCAGGCGCCCCCGCACTCCGCCTCTATACCGGGCACGCCATGCTTGATCGCCGTCTCCATGACGGTCGAGCCGACCTCGCCTTCGACGGTGCGAGCGGTGCCCTCAGCGTCGATAAAAGTTATTCTGGCCATCGCAGGATGAGTGAGTACGACATTGCCGACCGGGGGACCCCGCGGCAATACGCAACGGCCGGTCGACGATCCGCCCCTTCTATCGGCTCATCTTCCCCAATGCCAGCGCCAGTCTGTCAATCGGCCGAGAACGGCTGCTGTCTTAACCGCGCGCCAATCGCAGCACCGGCCTCAATCGTAGCGGCACGCAGTTCCGAAACCGCCGCGTCCAGGTCCCGTTCGCCGCCTTCGACCGCACGCTCCAGCTTCTCGGCCGCCTGCGCCACGCGCCAAGCGCCGATCCCGCGCGCCGAACCATTGAGCGAATGGGCAGCCATCGCCGCTGTCTCAGGCTTCGCACACCTGATACGGCCCAGCATCAGCGCGGCCTGACGGACAAAGATTCTCCAGGACCTCCCGTTCGAGCCGGCGGTCGCCAAGCGTCATCCTGCCGAGATGGTCTTCGTCGATGACGCTCGCCGCGCCCGCCTCGGTCGCCGTCGCACGGCTCAACCCGCTCATGGCCTCCCCGTCTCTTTGTCCCGCCACGAGCCGAAGCTTGCCCCTCTCGCCACCAATGCGAGGTAAAGGGTCGCCTTCGGCGGGCCTGCAAGCCGCGGCGTTTTGCCGGACCTGGTGAGTAAATTCCTACGAGAGCGGCCGTAGGCAGGACGCCAGACGTGCCAGCCGGCTCGCCGCGGGTCCATATCCGGAGAGTTCCCCGGAGCCCAAGCGGCGCGGGCGGTCCATTGCTGACATCGGCCGCAGGCGAAGATAGCCGCCGCCGGTCGCATGCTGGCCTTATTGTTGGCTCCACAATGGCAAATCTATTCGCAGTGGGCACCGAATGATGCTATGGTAACAAAACCGTTAACGATGATTAAAGGGACGTCAACACGCCCGGTTTCCTTCGATGCGCCAAACCGATAGGATGAACTATGGGGAGTGCGGTAGGGGGGCGCAACAGACTCTCTCTACGCTAGATTGACGAGTTGAACGATCACGCGCTCGTGGTGCGGCCTGAGCAAGCTCAGCAAGCTAAGGCCGTCCTGGTCAAGCGTAACACGCGAGGCGACGACCGACATGGCGAATTACCCGAAGAAGACGATCGATCCGACGGAAGCGGCGTTGTCGGCGATCCAGGAGGCTCTCAACATCCGCGATGATGACGAGAAGGTTCCGGGCCCCGCCGAGCGGACGACTGATTTTCTTCCCAATTCCGACGACCACCGAGCGCGAGCCGCGCAGACGCGCCAGTCATTTAATGACCGCTTCGATCCCGACCCGATCGGCACCCGCGATCTCGATGCACCATTGGCGCAGGCCGCGAATGACGATCAGCAGTCGATCGGCGACATTCTGCAAATGCTGCAGCACCGCCCGGCGCGCACCTCCTATGTCATTGCAGCGGCATGCTCCGCTGCCTGGGTGATTGGCTGTTTCGCCCTGTCATGGGCCTATATCGGCGAAGTCAATGCGGCGCTGGGCCCCGGCCATTGGGGCGCCGCAATCGTTATCGGGCTCGCCGCCGTAGCTTTGCTGCCGATCATCTTCTTCTTCGGCGTCGCCCATATGGCGTGGCGCAGCCAGGAATTGCGGCTGATCGCGCAATCGATGGCGGGCGTCGCGATGCGTCTTGCCGAGCCGGAGAGCGTGGCGCGGGATTCCATCGTCAGCGTCGGACAGGCGATCCGCCGCGAAGTAGTGGCCATGGGGGACGGCGTCGAGCGCGCGCTGGCGCGCGCCGGCGAACTCGAAACCATCGTGCACAACGAGGTTGCGGCTCTGGGGCGCTCGTACGGCGACAACGAGGTTCGTATTCGCGGCCTGATCCAGGACCTCGCCAGCCAGCGCGACCGGCTGGTGAGCCAAGCCGAACAAGTGCGCTCGGCGGTCAACAACGTCCATATCGATCTGACGCAGGACCTTTCGACGATCAGCGATCTGGTCGGCCAGCAGGTCAACGACGCCGCGCAGCGCATCACCAATTCGCTGGCGGAGAAAGGCGAGCACATTACGTTCTCGCTGGACGAGATCGGCGAAAACATGATCCAGCAATTGAGCGTCCGCGGCAGCGAACTGCTCAAGCGGCTGGAAATCACAAGCGCCGAAACTGCTCGTGCGATCGCCACCGCGACCGACCGCCTCACGTCCAGCCTGGGCTTTAAGACCGAGCACATCAGCGAGGAATTCGCCGAGATTGCCCAGGGCCTCGAAGACATGATGAATGCGCGGCTTGACCGCGTTACCGAAGGATTCTCGGAAAAGTCTCTCGCGGTCGTGGATATGATGGTGGGGCGCTCGGAAGAGCTGTCCAACGCGATCATTGAAACATCGAGCCGGATCGCCGAAACGATCGCTTCGAGCACCGAGGAAGTCAACAGCACGCTCAAGACTTCGAGCGAGTCGCTTCTGCTCGATCTTAATCTGCGCGGCGGCGAAGTCGCCACCAGGCTCGAAGACGCCGGCGCCCGCATCACCGATTCGCTGATCTCGCGCAGCAGCAATATGACCAATTCGGTGCGCGACAGCGCAGAGCAGCTCGTCTCGGTCATCGCGTCGCGCAGCGACGCCGTGAAGGATATGCTGGCGACGAGGCTGGCCGCCTACGAGGAGATGTTCACACACTCCGGCGTCGAACTGGGCGAGCGGATTTCGCGCGACTCGGCGACGCTTGGCAACCTCATCACCCGGCACTTGAGTGAGTTCGATCGCACGGTGAAGACTTACGGCTCCGAACTCGTGGAACGTCTCGGCGCTCGCACTCAGGACGTTTCCGAGGCGATGCGCACCTATATCGACAGTTTCGACGAACGCGTCACCACCAAGGCGCATGAGGTCACCGCGTCGGTCGAACAGCGGATGTCGCAGTTCCAGGACATGCTCGACGGCCGCACCTACACACTGACCGAAGCGCTGTCGACCCGCGTGGCCGAGATCGCAAGGACGCTTGCCGACGGCGGCAAGGACGTCGTGGGCGTGATCGACAAGCGCGTCACCGAGCTCGCCACCGTCATCGACAGCGGCGGGCAGAAGATCGCCGACACCGCCGGCCGCGCCGAAACCGTCATCCGCGAAATGGAAACCCGCAGCCGGGCCGCTGCGGATCTGCTCAACGCGCGCCTTGTCGAAGTATCGGATTCGATCAGGACCACGTCGGCCAGCGCCGAACGCACGTTGACGCAGCTTTTCGCCAACAGCACCGAAGCGCTGGACAAGAACGTTGCAGCGACCACGACAGTTACCGAATCGCTCAACCGCAGCGCTGCGGAGGCCACCGCCGCGCTCAACCGAAGCGCCAGCACGCTGAGCAACACCATCAGCAAGAGCGCCGCGGCGGCGAGCGACGCGATCGACAAGACGACGGCGAGCGGCAGTGAAACGCTCGGCAAGAGCGCCGCCTCGCTGACCGAGGCGATCAGCAGGATGACCGCGGCGGCGAGCGACATGCTCGGCAAAAGCGCCGTCTCGGCGAGCGAGGCGATCGGCAAGAGCGCATCGTCTGCGACCGAATCCATCAGTAGCACGGCCGGCACCGCCACCGACCTCATGGCGAGGACGGCACGCGCCAGCGCCGACGCCATCGGCCGCTCGGCTGCCGAGGCCGAGCGCACCCTGGTCGGCATGAGCGCCGACGTCGCCCGCAATATCGTCGGCCGCGCCGACGACATCCATACCGCGGTGTCTCAGCGGGTCAGCGAAATGACGCGCGCGCTCGACGAGAAATCGGAGGAGCTGACGCGCGCGCTCGATGATCGTTCGAGCGTGATGACGCGTGCGATCGAGGAGAAAGCGGGCGACCTGACACGGGCGCTTGACGAACGCTCGGGGCAGATGGCCCGAACGATCGACGAGAAGTCGGGCGCGCTGCTGACGGCATTGTCCGGCAAGGGCGAAGAATTCGCCGGCCAAGTGAGCCGCACCACCGACCAGGCGGTGAAGGCGATCGAGGCCAAGGGCTTCGTCTTCACCCAGACCATGATGGACAACAGCGAAGAGATCGCGCGCCTGATCAACGAAGCGAGCCAGAACGCCGCGGCGGCGGTCGCGCGCACCCTGAGCCAGCTGCAGGAAGGCACGCAGGGCGTCGTCGATACCGCGAAGTCGAACATCTCGCGCACGCTCCAGGACCTGCACTCCGCAACCAAGGCCGCGATCGACGAGTCGAAGCAGACCGCTGCGGCGACCGTGGCGGACATGCTGGAGACGCACGGCATGCTGCGTTCGGACTCCACCGCTTTGTTCGAGCGGCTGCGCGAGGCCAACATCCTGTTGCAGGAAGTCCTAAGCGGTGCGCATGAGAACATGAACGCCATCGAGCATACCATGGTATCGCGGGTATCCGAATTCGTCGCCGCCATGAACGACCTGAACACCAAGAGCGGTACTGCGACTGCCAAGGTGGAAGAACACCTCGGCGCCTTCAACACTACGACCGTCAAGGTGCTGCAAGACCTCGGCGAGATCGCCGGCCAGTTCAGCAGCCACGGACGGTCTTTGGCCGAAGCGGTAGAGCTTCTGGAGAAGAGCAATCGCCGCAGCGACGAATCAGTATCCAACCGGCAGGCAAACATTGAGACGCTTGTGGCCACGCTTGACGCGCGCACCGACGATTTCGAGCAGCGGCTTCGGCGCTTCTCCGGCCTGCTCGACGAATTGCTCAATTCAGCGACCACGCGGGCGCGAGAGATCGCCAGCATCGTCGCGGAGAGCAGCAACGAGAGCGTTCACTCCATCGAGCAGCACTTCGAGGTCATGCGCACGAGCGCCGACGAGCAGCGCAAGCGCACCAGCGAGACGCTCGCTGCGGTCTATGCAGAGAACGCCGGTGAACTCAACGCCATGTTCACCCAGTCGGCCCAGCGCTTCAGCGAAATCATGCACGGCATGAAGCAGATGGCCGCGGAAATGCAGCGTGGAGCTCGAAGCGACGCGCGCCGAGTTGCGGCGTGGCGTTTTCGAACTGCCGAAGGAGACCGCCGAGAGCACGGCGCAGATGCGCCGCGTGATCGTCGACCAGATCGAGGCCCTGGCGGAGCTTAATCGCATCGTCGCCCGCCACGGCCGCGCGCTCGACGCCGTCGAACCGGCTCCGATCCGGCGTGAGGCCGAACCAGCCTATGCCGCCGGCCTCGGCGGCGCGCGCCCGCAACCGCGGCCGGTGCGCGCCGATGTCGGCGGCGCTCCCAACCGTCCAGTCCGCGACATTACCGGCGCACCGACCCGCCGACCGGAACCGCCGGCACTGAGCCCGGTTCCGGGCGGCAAGGATCCGAACATCGGCCGCGCCGGTTGGCTCAGCGACCTGTTGACGCGAGCCTCGCGCGACGACAGCCCCTCGATTGCCCCGCCCACCACGCGCGACGGTTTGGCCTCGCTGGAATCGCTTTCGGTCGACATCGCGCGGATGATCGACCACGATGCCACCGCCGAATTGTGGGAGCGCTATCAGCGTGGCGAACGCGGCATCGGCAACCGTCGCCTTTACACCCCCCAGGGTCAGAAGGCATTCGAGGAAATTCAGAACAAGTATCGCAACGATCCGGAGTTCCGCCAGACCGTCGAGCATTACATTCGCGAGTTCGAGCGGCTGCTCGAGGACGTGTCGCGCGGCGAGCGCGGCGCGGCGGTGGCGCGCAACTACCTCACCTCCGATACCGGCAAGGTCTACACCATGCTGGCGCACGCGGCCGGACGGTTCGACCAGTAGCCAGCCGCGTTCCGATCGGAATTTTGACCGCGGCCTCCAATGCCGGGTGCGTTTGGGCTGAACTTCGATCCGGACACCCTTGCTCGTGACGCGATCGTGGCGCTAGGCTTGCCATCATGGACGCCCCGGTAGCGCTACCCACCGCGGCCGATGTCGATGAGGCTGCGCGCCGCCTCGACGGCGTGGCCTTGCGAACCCCGCTTTTGACCTCGGCTGCGCTTGACGCCATGACCGGCGGGCGGGTCTTCCTCAAAGCCGAAACTCTGCAACGCACCGGCTCGTTCAAATTCCGCGGCGCCTACAACAAGCTCGCCGCGATTCCGGCCGAGCGGCGCCCAGGCGGCGTGGTGGCGTTTTCTTCCGGTAATCATGCCCAAGGCGTGGCCGCGGCGGCGCGGCTTCTGGGCATGCCCTGCGTGATCGTCATGCCAAGCGACGCGCCGCGCGCTAAGCGCGAGCGCACTGCCGCGCTCGGCGCCGAAATCGTGCCTTACGACCGCATGCACGACGACCGCGAAGCGATTGCCGCCGCGATCGCCACGGAGCGCGGCGCCACCTTAGTGCCACCTTACGACGACGCCTTGATCATCGCCGGCCAGGGCACCGCCGGCCGCGAGATCGTCGAGGATTTGGCGGCGATTGGGCTCACACCGGACGTTGTGGTGGTGACCGCGTCCGGCGGCGGATTGACTGCCGGCATCGCGCTCGCGGTGAAGGCGCGCGTCCCGGCGGCAGCCGTCTATACCGCCGAGCCGGACGGCTTCGACGACCACGCGCGCTCGTTTCGCAGCGGCCGACGCGAGCAGAATGAGGCGCTGAGCGGCACCATCTGCGACGCGCTGATGGCGCGGATGCCGGGCAAGCTGACCTTCGCCATCAACCAGATTCTGGTCGGGGCCGGCGTCGCTGCAAGCGATGAGGAAGTCGCGGCCGCGGTCGCGTTCGCGTTCGCCGAACTCAAACTCGTGGTCGAACCCGGCGGCGCAGTCGCCCTTGCCGCTTTGATGGCCGGCAAGATCGATGTTGCGGGCAAGGTCGCCGTGGCCGTCCTGTCCGGCGGCAATGTCGATGCCGAATTGTTCTCGCGCTTGGTCGCGTAAGTGGCTTTCTTATTTGCATCCCAGCTGCGTTAGTTGCAGCAACGTGGCGGCCTGTCTCACAAGAATACCAACGAGAGCACCAACAGCGCACTTATCCGTTCATACTCCCGGTCCAGTGGCGTGACAGTGAATGGAGCTTCGTCGTGTTGCCGCGCGGAAACGCCAGTCTCTTCAACATCAACATTTCAATGCAGGACAAGATCTCAAATGAATATTGGCACATGCCAGTTGGAATTCCTGAGATGAACGGAGGAATGCGTGGAACTGCAAGATTATTTACGCGGCGGCCCACAGGCGACTGGCATCATCAACTCTACGAGTTCAACATCGATTACAGAGGTGGCCATTTGACGGAAACTTTGGGCATCGAAGCTGTCGGCGACAAGTGGAAATTCGCTATGAAGCTCGTGGACCTCGGCGATGGTCGTCCCCTGATAAACTGCATGGACGCAATATACCCTGTCACGGATCGATGGGATCGAAACCTCGAACCGTGCAGTAACAGAGCTTTCGCTCCGCCGAGATAAGAGACTCAAAGGCGATGCCGCCAGCAAACGCACTGTTCTTTGCGGCGGGAACGTCGATCCGCGCGTGTTCTCCCGGCCGATCACAGCGCGCGCGCCGCAGAGTTTTACCAATATTTACTCATCCCCGCGGCCGAGAGGAGTCAACAATCCTGACAACTCTAAATACAAATTCCGCCTCGATGTCCGCTGGCGGCTAATCGAGCGGAACGAAAATCACGCACCGGCACCCGGGATAAAGCAGCGAATTCTGCGTTTCTCCGGAAGCATCCTGGTACGGCCACACCACCGCTGGGCCGAGCTTGTTCGGCTCGGTCACCACGGCTTCGGGCGGAACGATGAGCTTCTTGCCGTTCACTACAACCCAAAAAACAACCTCCGCCTTGCCAGCGGTGGTAACACTTTCAGTTCCCCAATCTGGATCAGCCACGCTGACACCATCGGCGAACGAGCAGCACAAGCCTTTTCCGCTTGCGAGCTTGTCGAACCAGGGCTTGAGCGGGGAATTGGCGAACTGGCCGTTGTCGTGCGCCAGCAACTGACTCGGGATGGATGCAGTCAGGCACAATACCAGAAACGCCGCAGCAGGAGCGGTAAGTCGGTGCATTTTGGCCTCCATCGATCATTTTGCGGACCGCAACGATGGTCCTTCGTGACCCGGAGCACGCAAAGCACATCAACTACATACCGTTATCGTAGTCCGCAGAGTGACCAAAAGCAACTTTCGTGCCGCCGGCCGGACGAACCTCCAGGCATGCAGGCTGGTTCGGAACTTCGGGTCCGCTTGGTCCCGGAGCTGCATGCTCGCCGAAATTTCGGGGCTCTTGGCTCGGTCGCCAGCTTCTTCGGCCAGGTCAGCCGGTAAGCCGCAACCCGGACGTTGGCTGTCAGCTGAACAGCGCGATCAGTTCTTCTTCGCTCAATGCCCGCAGCGGAGCGAGTGGATCGTTGGCCGCCGAGCGCGATTCTGAAGCTCCCGAGGCGGCGCTTCCGGCACGCCGTCGCCGCGATGTGACTGGCGGCGGAGGCGGCGTCGCGGTTTTCGCCGGAACTGCCTCGACCGCCGGCGTGACGCCGGCCGCGCCCGACGCTGGCCGCACCGGTGCTGCTGACTGCGGCCGTGAGGCCTCAATGGAGTCCACCGCTGTCTTGGTGCCCCCACGACCCGGTTCCACTCGCAGTGCGAGTGTCCACTCGGGTTCAATCGGCAGCGGCGGCCGGGCAATGAGTTCCGCATCCGCGACAAGATCGTTGAGATCGAGCGGCGCAACGGTAAGCCTCGCCGGCTGGGCCGCGGCCACGATTTGCGCTTCCGCCACCGGCTCGAACAGGTCACCGGGATCGTCATCCGGCCCAAACGGCGATTCCACTTCGGCGGGCGGGATGGGCAGCGCTACGGGCTCGTTTGCCGGGCCAGCCCTGGGTTCGACTGACGGGACGGGTACTACCGACTTGGCCGACTCGACCGACTTGGCCCACTCGGCTGATGCCGGCTCTGTCACTTCGCGCTGGCTTGCAAGTTCGCGGTCGCCTTCGCCATGCTGTTCAACGGATGGTGCGGCAGCAAAACCGGCAGGTTCGCTCAGTCGCTGCGGAGCGATCGCGACAGGTTTGGTGGCAGCGTCAGTGTCCTCGGCGGCACCTTCGGCGACAGCGGGCCTGGAGGGCGCTGCGAGCGTCGTGTCGCCGCCGGCTAGCGTATCTGCCGCATCCCGCAAGGTGCCTTGTGCGAGACGCGGAGGACCGGGCGCGCGTGTCACCAGCACGGCAAGGCCAGACAAATCCGCCACTTCCCCGCGCGGCACGTCCGGTGACAACGTCGATTCGCCGAGTGCCTCAACACCCGACACACCTTCGCTCGAACTCGACGCCAACTCCGGCACTGCCGAAATTGGCGGAGGCGCCACATCGGTCGATGCCGGCGCCGTTTCCGGGGTTTGCGACCGCGTGATTTCTTCGCTCGACTGCGGTTCGTCCGCTATGTCCGATATTGCAGTCGCTGCTGAAATTGCCGGCGCGGTGTCGTCAACCGTGAAAAACTGCGGCAATGACCCCTCGCCGGCCGGTTTCACAACAGCGATGCCGTCCGAGGATTCCGAATGAAGCTCGGTCGTGGGGCGAGGCAAAGTGACGTGCTCTGAAGCCTCGGCCGGCGGATCAAACCTTCCTGAAAGGTCAGGCCATTTGAGCAAATCACCGCCATTGTCACCCAGCCTGCGCGTTGCCGGTTCGACACGATCTGCAAGCGACCTCAGCGAGGCCGTGAGCAACTCGATCATCAGCACGAATTTGTTGTCTTCGCCCTGCGTTCCTGCCGGCGGCGCCGCCTCGCCGGCCCGCGCAGCAGCAGCATCGGCGGGTGCATCGTGCTCGCGCTCGTCCGCGCCTTCGCGGGCCGGCAGCGTGGCCGGCGCCGCCTCATCCGGGGCATCACCCCCGCCGATTTCCGGACGCTCTTTCGATTTCGACCGTTCAATCATGACTTCTGGTCCGGCGCGCCGCTTGGTGCAGCAGTCCGGCCGCCCGTTGTGGCCATTCCGCGCTCGGCGGCGCCAGCGTATCGCTGTCGTTGATCTCGCGCACAGCCGCGTCAAGCGCATCGCGCAGCAACGGCTCGACACCCCTTTCGTGCAGCTTGAAAGCGATGTCAGCAATGCGTTCGACCGCCGCGAAAGTGTAAAGCTCCTGCAACGCACCCGCTGCGAGCAAGCCCTCGACCCAATCGATGGCGGCCGCAAGATCGGCAAGCTCGCTCTCTGATACGCCAGCGTATTGCAGCGGCGAATCCCCGCCACCGGCCGCATCGTCCTCTCCGATTGCGGCGTCCTGTGGCTCGGTAGACATCGTCGTCACCACGCCGGCCCCCGGGCGAGCACAGCGGATCAACAGCACACCAACCGACCGGGTGCAACCGGCAAGTCCCGCCACGCACGCAAGGATAGCACAGGGTGGCGCTGTTGGAGAGGCTCATGCGATCGTTGTCCGCTGCCGAATGCGTCAATGCCGGCGCCGCCGGGCGGCGCCATTGAGAATGATGACTTTGCCGTGCGGCGGTTTGACCGCCTCGTAGAACTTCGATTCGTGAGCATGACGCGGATCTGCAGCTTCGAAGGACGAGCCGCCCGGTCGGGCAAACAGAAGCGGGCCGTCGCCATCGACGATGCGGGCGCGCTGCACAGCCGGCATGGTGGGCAACGTCGCCGGGTCGACACCGACGCATTCGTGCGCCGGCCGACCGCTTCGGCGTTAACCATCCGGTAACCACAATCGAGTGCATTAGGGGCAGCGCCGGGAAGTATGGCAGCCGGCAAGGCTAACGCGGACACGGCCAGCCCGCAGCGTCGGACGCGTAGCATCGATGACTGCCACAATGGCGTCCGGGGATTAAGCGTCGCGTCGGTAGGGGCGCGTTCGCCGCGGTCGCGTGCGCCTCATGGCTGCGTTCGGCCACCACTACGACGGCTTCGGTCTAGCTGCCGCAGCCGATCGGGAACGCGCTCGCCAGCGGCCGGCGCTCGATCCGGCCGGAGAGTTCCGATGCCAGGGGCCAGTATGAACGCAACGTGGCCGAGCGCCCAGCGCAGCGGCGGCGCCGCACGCTGTGCCGGGAGCAGCCTTCCTTGAGCGACACTTTGCTTATTGGCAGTGTCGAGGGCGAACGCGTGGCGCTTTGCGCGGCCGGCGCCTGGACGGCCGAGCGCGCTGCCGAAATCGAGAAACTCGTCGAGGACGCCGCCGGCCGCTACGAACACGCCCGCAGCATCGACATCGATCTGAAAGGACTCGAACGGCTGGACACGTTCGGGGCCTGGCTGATCGAACGGCTCAAGCGCACGCTTACGGCGCAGGGCTCAACGACGCGCATCGTCAATCTGTCGGAAACCGACCGCGGCCTGATCGACGAAGTAAGGCTCGTCAATCGCGGCGCCGCGCCGCATCGCCGCACCGTCAACCGCGTCGTCGTCGGGGTCGATGCCGTCGGCCGGGCCGTGGCCGAAATCGGCTGGTCGCTGGTCATGCAGGCGCAGCTGCTCGGCGCTCTAAGCCTCGTCGCGCTGAGCACCATCGCGCGACCGACACGGCTGCGCGTCGCATCCACCGTACACCATCTGGAGCGCGTCGGCTGGCGCGCAGTGCCGATCATTCTTTTGAGCACATTTCTGATCGGCGCCATCATCGCGCAGCAGGGCATTTTCCATTTCCGCAGGTTCGGCGCAGACATCTACGTCATCGACATGATCGGCATCCTGGTGCTGCGCGAAGTCGGCGTACTGATCGTCTGCGTCATGGTGGCCGGGCGTTCCGGCAGCGCCTACACCGCCGAACTCGGCTCGATGAAGATGCGCGAGGAGATCGACGCGTTGCGGACCATGGGGTTCGATCCCATCGAAGTCCTGGTGCTGCCCCGCGTCGTCGCGCTCGTGCTCGCCGTGCCCATGCTCACATTCCTCGGCGCCATGGCGGCGCTCTACGGCGCCGGCCTGGTGTGCTGGCTCTATGGCGGGATCACGCCCGAAATTTTTCTGGCCCGCCTGCGCGAGGCGATTTCGCTGCCGACCTTCGCCGTCGGCATGATCAAAGCGCCGTTCATGGCGCTCCTGATCGGGCTCGTCGCCTGCGTCGAAGGCTTCGAAGTCGAGGGCAGCGCCGCCTCGCTCGGACTGAGAACCACCGCGTCGGTGGTGAAATCGATCTTTCTCGTCATCGTGCTCGACGGGCTGTTCGCCATGTTCTTCGCAGCGATCGGGATGTGACCATGACCCCAGCCGAACCGGTCATCAGCGCGCGCGATGTGGTCGTCGGCTTCGGCGGCACCGACGTGCTCGACCACGTCACGCTCGAGGTGGTGCGCGGCGAGATACTCGGTTTCGTCGGCGGTTCGGGCGCCGGCAAGTCGGTGCTGATGCGCACCATCATCGGTCTTTTGCCGACGCGCAACGGGACGATCGAGGTGCTCGGCAAAAATCTCGCCGGCATCAGCGAACGCGAGCGCCGTTCGCTGGAACGGCGCTGGGGCGTATTGTTCCAGCAGGGCGCACTGTTCTCCTCGCTCAGCGTGCTGCAGAACGTCGAATTTCCAATTCGCGAGAATTTGAAACAGATCTCGCCGCGGCTGGTCGAGGAAATCGCGCTCGCCAAGCTGGAAATGGTCGGGCTTGCACGCGAGGAGCACAACAAATATCCGGCCGAACTGTCCGGCGGCATGATCAAGCGTGCGGCGCTCGCGCGCGCGCTCGCGCTCGATCCCGACATTCTATTTCTCGATGAGCCTACATCCGGCCTCGACCCGATCGGCGCCAGCGAGTTCGACGAGCTGATCCGGACCCTGCAACACACGCTCGGGCTCACGGTGTTCATGGTCACGCACGACCTCGACACGCTCCATGGGGTGTGCAGCCGCATCGCAGTATTGTGGGAAGGGCGCGTGATCGCGACCGGCCCGATCGAATCCATGCTCGCCTCCGAGCATCCTTGGCTGAAATCCTACTTTCGCGGCAAGCGGGGGCGTCACGTCGCTCATTGAGCAAGCGCAGAGGGAAAATTCATGGAGACCAAGGCGAATTACATCGTGACCGGATTGTTCACGCTTGCCGTCCTGGTCGGCGCGTTCGGCTTCATCTTCTGGTTCCAGAGAGTGGATGGCGGCGGCGAGCGGGCAACCTATCGCGTGGTTTTCGACGGCTCCGTTTCAGGTCTGCACGCCGGCTCGGCAGCCACCTTCAACGGCATCGGCGTCGGCGAAGTCTCAGGTCTTGCGCTTGATCCGCGCGATCCGCACCAGGTCGTGGCGCTGCTCAAGCTCGACCGCACCGTACCGGTGCGCGCCGACACCAAGGCCGGCCTGGCGTTCCAAGGCTTGACCGGCCTCGCCGAAGTCGCGCTGACCGGCGGCGCGGCGGATGCACCGCCGCTTGCGGCGAAGGCCAGCCAGCCGCCGACGCTCTACGCCGATGCCAGCGCCACTGCCGACGTGACCCAGCAGGCGCGCGACGTGCTGAGCCGCATCGACGGCATGGTCGCCGACAATGAAACGGCGCTACACGCCTCGTTGCACAATATCGAGACGGTCACCGCGACGCTGGCGCAGAATTCGCAGCGCCTCGACCGGGTGATGGCTGGCATGCAGAAGCTTGCCGGCGGCCCCGACGGCGACGGCCAGATCGGCCGAGCCGCCGATTCGATCCGCCGCCTGGCTGACGACCTCGATAAGCAGACGACGCAGTTTTCCAACACCGGACTGAAGCAATTCGAGGCGTTCGCCATCGACGGGAGGCGCACGCTCGCCGAGTTGCAAAAGGCGATCCGCAATATCGATCAACATCCGAACCGGCTGATTTTCGGGCGGTGATGAAATATTCACGACCGGCCTAAGCGGCACGGCCGATACCCGCGACAATGTTGCGGAATTCGCGCAAGCCCAGCAAAAATGCGGCAAGGCAGAGTGGAATAACGAAATACATGATCCGGAAGGTCAGCAGCGATGCCAATAAATCCTCCCGGCGGAATTGCGGCAGGCCAATGAACATTGCCGCTTCCATGACGCCGAGACTGCCCGGCACATAGCTGACGACGCCAACCAGCGTCGCGATGACAAAAATCACGCACAGATCCAGAAAATCGATCGCCGGCTTGGCGGGCAGCAGCGCGTACATCGCCAGCGCCACGCAGACAAGGTCCAGGCTGCCGATGCCGATCTGGACGAGCGCCGAACGCGGACCGGGAAAACTCACCTGCCAATTGGCGCGGCCAATGACGCGTGGGCGCAGCGACAGCCACAGCAGATAGCCGGCAAGTGCCACGAGCGCGGCGAGGCCAGCCAAGCGGTTGACGAAGGCCGGCAGGTGGTCGAGCGCGCCGGCGGCATCGGGCGCACGCGCCATACCCCAACCGAGGATAAAGGCGTTGCCGAGGCAGTAGGTCAATCCTGTAATGAAGGCGATCCTGGCAATGTCGATGACATTCAAGCCCCAGGCGGAATAGATGCGGTAGCGGATCAGGCCGGAAGTGAAGACCGTGCCGCCGAAATTGTGACCGATCGTATAGCTTGCGAAACTGGCCAGCGCCGCGACGCGGTAGGGCACGGTCTTGCGGCCGATCGCCTGCAGCGCGAACACGTCGTAGCAGGTGAGCATCAAATAGCCGGCGACGACGAACAAAGCCGCCGCGAAAAGCCCGAGCAGCGACTGGCCTTTCAGCGCCGCAGCAACCTCGCCGATCTTGATTTCACGAAACAATCTGAGCAGCGTGACGGCTGCCGCCGCGACAATGCAGACGCTGACCGCGCCGGCAAGCCAGCTCCAGGCGGGCTTTCTGCGGATTGCCTCCGCGAGCCCGCTTGTCAGTTTCGACATCGGCCCACTGCGATGAGGCTCCGGCACGGCCAGATGATTCGTGGCGGCACCATCTCATCGGACTGCGACGTTATTGTTACGGAACGCGCGGCGGCGTTGCGCCGATCAGCAAACAGAGGCTGCGCCGATTGAATCCCAGCCGCCTCCAAAAAATTTCAATCAAACAAGCTCTCCAACAAAGAGCGTCACACAAATGAGACATGAAATGATCATGGTTGACACATGCGATTCGAGAGCCGAACGAGGCTGCGTGAGAAGACCGCATGCGGGTGCTGATCGCAACGGATGCATGGCCACCGCAGGTCAACGGCGTGGTGCGGACGCTGACATCGCTGGCGCGCTCGGCGGCAAGGCTCGGAGTGGAGATCGAATTCCTTTCGCCCGACGGCTTTCCGACCGTACCGGTGCCGACCTATCCCGGGCTGCGCCTGGCGGTTCCGAGCCGCCGCCGAATCGCGCAGCGCATCGAGCACGCCAAGCCCGATGCCGTCCACATCGCCACCGAAGGACCGATCGGCTATGCCGTGCGCGCCTATTGCCGCAGGCACGACCGGCCGTTCACCACGAGCTACACGACGCGCTTTCCCGAATATATCGCAGCGCGCGCGCCGATTCCGGCGGGCATCATCTATGCGGCGCTGCGGCGCTTTCACGGTGCCGCCGCCGTCACCATGGTCGCCACCCCGTCGCTGATGCGCGAACTTGACGAGCGCGGCTTTGCCAATCTCGGCATGTGGACGCGCGGCGTCGATACCGACTTGTTCCGGCCCGATCGCAGCATCGACACCGGCCTGCCGCGCCCGATCTTCATCAGTGTGGGCCGCGTCGCGGTTGAGAAAAACCTTGAATCTTTCCTGTCGCTCGATCTGCCCGGCAGCAAAGTCGTGATCGGCAAGGGCCCCATGGAAGACGAACTCAAACGCCGTTTTCCGGCGACCAAATTCTTAGGCCAACTCGAGAACGGCACGTTGGCGGCGCACCTCGCAGCCGCCGATGTGTTTGTATTTCCAAGCCGGACCGACACGTTCGGCGTGGTGCAGCTCGAAGCCTTGGCGAGCGGCGTGCCGGTCGCCGCCTTTCCCGTAACCGGGCCGAAGGACGTTATCGGCAACCATCCGGTCGGCGTGCTCAACGAGGATTTGCGCGCGGCATGTCTGGCCGCGCTGCAGATTTCGCGCGACGCCTGCCGCCGCTTTGCATTGAGCCGCTCCTGGGAAAACAGCGCCCGCCAGTTCATCGGCCACGTTCGCACGATCACCTCCGGCTGCGAGCCTACGCCGGCACCGGCCGCGGCCGCCGCGGCACCGGGCTGACACTCGCAGCTCCGCCATCAATCAACACTCGCAGCAAAGGGCCACAGCATGTCCGAATTGTCCCGCACCGACCTCGACAAGGAAACGATCGCAAAGGCTTATGCGCGCTGGGCGCCGGTTTACGATCTGGTGTTCGGGGCCGTGTTCGAGCACGGCCGCCACGCCGCAATCGCCGCGGCCGAAGGGATCGGCGGGCGGATTCTTGAAGTGGGCGTCGGAACCGGCATTTCGCTGCCGTACTATTCCGCGTCGAGCAGGCTTTACGGCGTCGATATTTCCGAACCGATGCTGCGCAAGGCGCAGCAGCGCGTGGCCGAGCTTGGCCTCGACAATGTCGAGGCGCTCGCGGTCATGGACGCCGAACATCTCGATTTTCCGGACCATTCGTTTGAACGTCGTGGTGGCGCAATACGTCATCACCACGGTGCCGAATCCGGAAGCAACCCTCGACGAATTCGCGCGCGTGCTCAAGCCCGGTGGCGAAATCGTGCTGTTGAGCCGCGTTGGCGCCGAGGCCGGATTGCGCCGCGCGCTCGAGCGCTGGTTCGCGCCGGCAGCGCGCAAGCTCGGCTGGCGCACCGAGTTTTCGTTCGAGCGCTACGCGCAATGGGCGGAACGCAGCGACAGCGTGCGGCTGCTCGAGCGCCGCGCCATGCCGCCGTTCGGGCACTTCTCCCTCATCCGCTTCGCCAAGCAGGGCGGCAACGCGGCTCGGCGCGAAAGCAAGACGATTGCGGCGCGCGCGGCGGGCTGACCGGGGCCGCCGCGTCGCTGCATTGTCACACGATCATCAGGCAGCTTTCACTGTCACCGCGGGTTCATCGAATCGCCGTATCGCGGACAAATCAACCTGAGGCGGAGGGGCAATATGGCCGGCTTTATCGAAGCGCTGAAACTGCAACGCTGGGACGACCATCGCTACTACCATCACAGCCGGATCAATCAATCGCTCCATTTCGTCAGCGCGCTGAGCTTCCTGTTCTCCTATCTCATGATGTTCCGGGACCCGGCGATCTCGGCGCTGGCAGGGTGGCTCGTGGCGATGACGACACGCCAGACCGGCCATTTCTTCTTCGAGCCGAAGGATTACGATGAGGTGAACCAAGTCAGCCACGAGTACAAGGAAGAGGTCAAGGTCGGCTACAATCTGCGGCGCAAGGTGGTGCTGTTGTCGATCTGGGGGCTGTCGCCGCTCTTCCTCTATTTCGATCCGACCTTGTTCGGCATTTTCAGGCCGGCCGCGACCAAGGCCGAATTCCTCCGTCAGGTCGCGGCGATCTGGCTCGCGCTCGGGATCGGCGGCGTGCTGTTCCGCACCGTTCAATTGTTCGTCATCAGAGACGTGCAGACCGGTCTGGTCTGGGCCGCCAAAATCCTCACCGATCCGTTCCACGACATCAAGCTCTATCACAAGGCCCCGCTCGCGCTGTTGCGCGGCGAGCTGATCGATCCCGGCATCGCCGACGAATGGGACGAGGCGAACGCCGAGGAGCTGCCGCGCGCGGGTTGAGCGGAGTCCTAATTGAGTCCGGCTAGCGCGGGATGGCTTGAGGTTGGGTCGAGACGGGCAGCTTCACGCCGCGACGAGTGGACGACGGGATTGACGCTGCATCCCTTCTCCCCGGAGGGGAGAAGGACAGGATGAAGGGGTTCGGACGCTTGGGGACTTTCTCGATCTTCCGAGCCCCCTCACCCCAACCCTCTCCCCTTCGGGGCGAGGGAGCGCGCTCTACACGCGATAACCAGTTCGACCTAATCTCATCCCGCATTTATGAACCGGATTTCGGATCACCCGGCCCGTCACGCTCCGCGCGCACCAAGCAGCCGATGAGAGATCATCTCCTTGACGATGGCGCGCTTGATCGATCCGTTGGTCATGGCCGGATTGCGCCACCACCAGCCGTCCCGCTGCATCGCCTTTGCCGCGGCGACAAAGCGGTTGGCGACGGCGGCGAAGTCGGCCTCGCTGTAGTTGAGGCTGAAGATCAGCCGGCCGGTGCCGACCCAGCTCAGCGCCAGCCCCTCGGCGCGCAGATAATATTGCAGCATCCAATTGTAGCGCGACGGCACGGTGTAGCAGACGGTCCAGATCGAGGACATGTTGGCAATCTGCACCGGCAGATTTTCGTCGGCGAGACGGTCGTTGAGCAGCCTGGTTCTTTCGTCCCAGACCGTATCGAGGCCGTGATAGCGCGCGCTGGCCTCCGGCGTATCGAGAAACCGCAGGAACTCATTCATCGCCGCCATGACGTAGGGGTGCGAGTTGAACGTGCCGCGGGCAAAACAGATATCGGCCGGACGATCGTCGCGGAAGCGCTTCATCAGCTCCTTGCGGCCGCACACGACGCCGATCGGCAGACCGCCGCCCAGCGTCTTGCCGTAGGTCACGAGATCGGCGCGCACGCCGAAATAGTCCTGCGCGCCGCCGATCGCCAGCCGAAAGCCTACGAACACTTCGTCGAAGATCAAAACGATGTTGCGTTCGCTGCACACCGCGCGCAGCCGCTTCAGCCAATCGGCATAGGCCCGTTTGTGGAAATGCGCGAAGCGCGTGCTGTCGAGCAGCGCGGAATCCGCCGGCGCATTGGCGTTCGGATGCAGCGCCTGCAGCGGATTGACCAGCACGCAGGCAATATTGCGCCGCGTCCGCAGCACGCGCAGCGCATGATCGGACATTTCCTGCAGCGTGTAGGTCTCGTGCGCCGGCAGCGGATTGCCCAATCCCGGCTGCACGTCGCCCCACCAGCCGTGATAGGCGCCGGCAAAACGCACAAGGTGCGTGCGCCCGGTGTGATAGCGGGCGAGCCGCACCGCCTGCATCACCGCCTCGGTTCCCGACATGTGAAACGAGACTTCGTCGTGTCCGGAAATCCGCTGCAGCCGCGTCACGTTGTCGGCGACGACGGGGTGATAGGGGCCGAGCACCGGACCGAGCTCCCGGACGCGTTCGAGCCCGCGCGCCATCGCCGTTTTGTAGAAATCGTAGCCGAGCACGTTGACGCCGTAGGACCCGGTCAGGTCGTAGAACTCGTTGCCGTCGAGATCGGTGACGGTCACGCCGGCGGACGACTGCACGAACGCACCGACCGGCAGGTCGCGCCGCACCATACGGCTGAATGGGAACGGCACCCGATAGGCGGCGGTGAACTGCAGGTCGGAAATGCCATCGGCCGCTTCGGCCGTCAGCGCCGCCGTCCTGGCAAAACGCGTGCGGTAGAGGGCAGACAAATGCATGAATCCGCTGCGGCGCCGTTCGGCAATGTCCGGCGGCGCGCCATCGGCTCGGAAGAATTCCGCCTCGTCAAATTCGTAGGCCGGCACCAGCGACGCCATCCGCCGCGCCAAGCGCGCGTGACCGGCGAGCGAGGGATGCTTGGCGTGCGACAGGCGCAGCCGCTTCTTGAGCGTGCCCAGCGACGCCGCAAGCCCGGCTGCACCGAGTCCGTAGAACGCCAGCGTCGGATCGCCCCAATTCATCGAATCGGCTATAGCCGAGGGACTTTACGGTAACATGACGCTGCGCCGGCGCATCCAACGCCTGCTCGCGCAGGACGACATCAACTTCCTGCTGACCAACAGGATTCCGCGACGCCTGCTCACCCGACTCGCCGGCCGATTCAGCCGCATCGAACAGCCGCTGATACGCGACGCATCCATCGCGCTGTGGCGCTTTTTCTCGGACCTCGACCTGAGCGAAGCAGACCGCCCACAGTTTCGCAGCCTGCATCATTGCTTCACACGGCGATTAAAGCCGGGCGCCCGACCGATCGATCAAGATCCCCGCATTCTTGTCAGTCCGTGCGACGCCATTGTCGGCGCGCACGGAAAAATCTCCGGCGGCGAACTCCATCAGATCAAGGGCTTCCGCTATGCGCTCGCCGACCTGCTTTGCGACGATGATCTCGTGACCGCCCATCGCCACGGCCGTTATGCGACATTGCGGCTGACGTCGAGCATGTACCATCATTTCCACGCGCCGCACGATTGCCGGGTCGAGCAGGCCGCCTACATCGCCGGCGACACCTTCAACGTCAATCCGCCGGCGCTGCGGCGGATTAAGAAGCTTTATTGCAGGAACGAACGCGCGGTGCTGCGGACAAGACTGTCCGGCAGCGCACATCCCATCACGCTGGTGCCGGTCGGCGCAGTGCTGGTTGCCGGCATTCGGCTAAATTTCGTCGATCTAGAGCCCTGCCGCCGCGAGCGGACGGCCGGCCCGATCGCCTGTCACGCCGATTTCAGGAAGGGCGAAGAAATGGGCTGGTTCGAGCACGGCTCGACCATTATCGTTTTTGCCCCCGACGGATTCTCGTTGTGCAACAACGTCACCGAAGGCGCCGTGATTCGCGTCGGCCAGCCATTGATGCGGCTGCCGTGACAAAGTCGCCTGCCTACGCCAGAGCTTTGCTGGGCATCGCGATGGTCTCGCCGGTATAGCTCGACGTATCGCCCTTCGGCCGTTCGCCGGCGATCGGGTAGCCTTCGACCATGTAATGCACCGCCTCCGCGATATTAGTGGCGTGATCGCCGATGCGCTCGATATTCTTGGCGCAGAACAAAAGATGGATGCACATCGAGATCGATCCGGGATCCTCCATCGTGTAAGTGAGCAATTCGCGGAACAGCGAGACATAGAGGGAGTCGATCTCCTTGTCGCTTCGCCAGACCTTGATCGCCTTGAGCGGACTGCGATCGACGAAGCTGTCGAGCACGGATGCCAGTTGCGCGATGACGAGCGTCGCCATGTGCCGCAAGCCGCGTATCAGCGTCCGCTGCGAGTGCTCGTTGCCCATCGCAATGGTCCGCTTGCCGATGTTTTTGGCCAAATCTCCGATCCGTTCCAGATCGCCGGCTATGCGCAGCATCGCCACGATGGCGCGCAGATCGACCGCCATCGGCTGGCGCAGCGCGATCGTCTCGACCGCCTTTTCCTCGATCTGGCGCTGGTAATCGTCGACGACGGCGTCGGCGGCGATGACCCGATGGGCAAGCGCCGGGTCGCGTCGCCCCAATGCATCGATCGCGTCGCTGATCTGCTTCTGCGCGAAGCCGCCCATTTCCGCGACCTTCTGCGTGAGCTTGGTCAGGTCCGTATCGAAGACCTTGGTGGTGTGATCGGAAACTATCATGATTTGCCGTGACCTTTGGCGATTCGCCCAACTTATTGATGATTCTAAGCTTTATGCGTGACCATCCGATGACAGGACAGCAGCCTGTCTGCTGCGCTGCACCGAGCCCGTCGTGTCATCACTGCCACACCGAAGGCCTCGATAAATCTTTCGGCGATTCGCGCGGCGGCGTGCGCTGCGGCCGTAAGCAGCGCTTACCGGCAAGCGATGGAGACTGGGGTGCCGGCATCGACATCGATTGAGGTCATCGGCGCAGCCGCTGCCGTTCTGACCACTGTTTGCTCGGTCCCGCAGGCGGTCAAGATCGTGCGCGAGCGGCAAGCGCGCGCCATTTCGCTTGCCGCCACGATGCTCAGCATTGCCGGCCTGCTGCTGTGGCTGATCTACGGATTGGCGCTGGCGGATGCCCCGCTGATCGGCTCAAGCGTGGCGACGTTTGCAATCACCGCGACGATTCTCGTTCTCAAGATACGCCACGGCTGATTCGGCAACAGAGCCCGTCGGCTAAAGCGGCCCGGTCAGGCCGCAATGTCGGCGTCCTGGTCAAGCGCAGCATCGCGCGCCGGAAGCTGCTCGACTTTGTTTTCCTCGCCGGTCCAGGTGATGATCTCAAGCCTTCCGTCTTCATGCTCGGCGATCGCCGTGCAGCTTTCCACCCAGTCGCCGCAATTGACGTAACGGATACCGAAAGCGTCGTGCATCGCGGCGTGATGGATGTGGCCGCAGACGACGCCGTCGACGCCGCGGCGATGCGCCTCGGCGGCGAGCGTCTGTTCGAAGGCGCCGATGTAATTCACCGCGTTCTTGACCTTGTGCTTGGCCCATTGCGACAGCGACCAATAGGAGAAGCCGAGGCGGCGGCGGATGGCGTTGAAGTAGCGGTTGACGAAGATGGCGAAGTCGTAAGCGGTGTCGCCAAGCAGCGCGAGCCAGCGGGCGTGCTTGACCACGAGATCAAACACGTCGCCGTGGACCACCAGATAATTGCGGCCGTCGGCGGCCTCGTGGATCGCCGTCTCCATCACCTCGATGCCGCCGAAATGGGTGCCGTAATAGTCGCGCAAAAACTCGTCGTGGTTGCCGGGCAGGTAGATGATGCGCGCGCCCTTGCGCGCCTTGCGCAGAAGCTTCTGCACCACGTCGTTGTGGGCTTGCGGCCAATACCAGCCCGATTTGAGCTGCCAGCCGTCGACGATGTCGCCGACCAGATAGATCGTCTCGGCATCGTGATAGCGCAGGAAATCGAGCAAGCGGTCGGCCTGGCAGCCGCGCGCGCCGAGATGGACATCGGAAATGAAGAGCGTACGGAACCAGATTATGCCGCCCTCAAGTGTCACGAATCATCATCTCGCGTCGTTTCGATCCCGGTGCTTTGGTAATTGTGTTCCATTGCAGCACGATGACAACAAAAGTTAACGCGCATCTGATCAGATATGGTTAACGGCTTTGCCCGCTGCTGCTGAGTCACAGCACTGTCATGACCATCAGCTAGACGCCGCGGCGATGACCGCACCGATTCTTGCCGCCGCCGTTTTCTGTTTCACCGTCACCGCTTTTCACGTTGCAAGCATCGCGATTGCGATGGTGCGGCTGCGGCCGCGGCCGCACCGCAACAAGCCGTCCAAGGACGACCCCGCGGTGAGCCTGGTGCGCCCGCTATGCGGATTGGACAATTATGCCGAGGCGACGCTCGCTTCGACATTCACGCTCGATTATCCGCACTGCCAAATCCTGTTCTGCGTCGCGGCCGCGAACGACCCCGTGGTTCCGCTGGTCGAAACGCTGATGGCCAAACACCTCGGCACCGACGCAAAGCTAATGGTCGGCGACGAGCGGATCAGCAGCAATCCCAAGCTGAATAACGTGCTCAAAGGCTGGCGCGCGGCCGCACACGACTGGATCATTCTCGCCGACAGCAATGTGCTGATGCCGCCCGACTATGTCGAGGTTCTGTTTGCGAGCTGGCGAGCGGGTACCGGCCTCGTGGCCTCGCCGCCGATCGGGTCGCACCCACGCGGCATATGGGCGGAACTCGAATGCGCCTTTCTCAATACCTATCAGGCGCGCTGGCAGTACGTCGCCGAAGCGCTCGGCTTCGGCTTCGCGCAAGGCAAGACCATGCTGTGGCGTCGCGCCGATCTCGAGCGCGCCGGCGGCATCGAGGCTCTCGCCAATGAAGTCGCCGAAGACGCGGCGGCAACCAAGATCGTCCGCGGCGCCGGCCTTAAGGTGCGGCTGGCCGATCGCCCATTTGCTCAACCGCTCGGCCGCCGCAGCGCCAGTGAGGTCTGGGGCCGCCAGATTCGCTGGGCGCGACTGCGCCGCGCCAGTTTTTTGTTGTATTTTCTGCCGGAAGTCCTCTCCGGCGGCGTGCTCGCGATCATCGCGGCAGCCATTGTCGCCTGTGGTGTTGGGCTGCCGACGGCTCTGAGTGCGGCAGTGTTCGCGCTGGTGTGGTACGGGGCCGAGATGCTGCTCGCCGCCGATGCCGGCTGGCACCTTTCTCTGTTGGCCCCGCTCTACGGGTTCGCGCGCGACCTCCTTATCCCGGTGATCTTCGTCAATGCGATGCGCGGCAACGACTTTGTCTGGCGCGGCAACGACATGCAGGTGGAGCGGCTGCGGCCGCCGATCACGATCTCGCGCCTGAGGGCGCACGCCGTCATCGCGCGCGTGCGCCCGCGCTTGGGCGAGATCGCCCGCAGCAGCCGAAGACACCTGCGCGCATTGCGCACGCGGGCGTCATAAAGCCATCAGCCCGTCGCACTCACACCTCGCGTTGCGCGCTCGGCAATGGCCTCGATTGCCTCGCGCTCGACGGGAAAATCCGCCGCAATCCATGCCTCTTTCGCCGCCCGCATGGCCGCGCCGAGCGCGGGGCCGGCAGGCACGCCGCGGCGGGTGAAGTCGGCGGACTTGAGCGGAAAGGCCGGTGCCGTCCAGCGCTGCGGCAAGGTTACGAGGTCGCGCCAGGCGCCATCGCCGGCGGTCGCGTCGGCGCGCGCCCAGGCGAGCAGCACGCGGTCGGTGAACGATTGCGGGCCGAGATGATAAAGGAGCGCGTGCGCGGCTTGTTGGTCCGATGCGGGCGCGACGCGCCACCACAAATCGAGCGCGCTGAGCCGTTCGGATTCCGCGTTGGACAGACGCAAGCGCTGCGACAGCCGCTCGGCATCCTGGCGCACCATCACGCCGAGCGCGCCGAGCCGGCGCACCGCGTCGCCGTCAAGGCCGAGCGCCGCCTCGATGCCGGTCATCCTGGCAAAGCCCTCGACATACGGCACGCCGCCGAGCGCGATGCCCAGGAGGCCGCTCTCGGCCATTACCGCAACCGTCGGCGCGGCGCGCGGCGCGATCAAAAGCTTCAACAATTCCATGCGCACCCGCTCGCGCGACAGCGAGTCGAGGCCGGCGCGGCCCCTGATGCAGGCGAGCAGGCCGGCCGCATCCGGCGGGCCCTCGCCGAAATTGGCGTGAAAGCGGAAGAAGCGCAAAATGCGCAAATAGTCCTCGGCGATTCGCCGCTGCGGATCGCCGATGAAGCGCACCCGGCGCGCTTCGATGTCATCGAGCCCGCCGACATAATCGAACACGGTTCCGTCGGCCGATGCAGACAAGCCGTTGATGGTGAAATCGCGCCGCTCGGCGTCGGCTCGCCAGTCGCGGCCGAACACCACGCGCGCCTTGCGTCCGAAGGTTTCGACATCCTCGCGCAACGTCGTGACTTCGAACGGATGAGTGTCGATGACGACGGTGATGGTGCCGTGCTCGATCCCGGTCGGCACCGCCTTCCAGCCGGCCGCGCTGACCCGGCGCGCGACCTCCTCGGGCAGCGCCGTGGTTGCCACGTCGATTTCGGCGACCGGCAAGTCCAACAGCGCGTTGCGCACCGCGCCGCCGACCACACGCGCCTCCTCGCCATCGCAGTCGAGCAGCGCCAGCAGGCGGGCGACCTCGCCGTCTTTGAGCCAGGTCGCGTCCTTAAGCTGCCCCGACCTGCTCACTTCGTCGCGCCCGGCACGAACTTGCCGTCCTCGATATGCGCCGGCACGTAGGTCGAACCGGGCGGCGCGCCGGAGAACTGCGCCAGCACCAGAAAACTTCCCACCATCAGCGACAGCGAGACGATCACCAACGCGGCAAGGCGCGGCGGCGACCAGGCTTTCGATTGCAAAACGCTCGCTCGCGTCGCCAACAGAAACGCGGCGTAGACCACGAACGGGACCAGAAACAGTCCGATCTCGGTCAAAGCTGGCCTGATCATGCGCCGTAGACCCGCTCGTAGAGATTGCGCAAAATACCCGCTGTGATGCCCCAGATGTAACGGTTGTTGTACGGCATGGCGTAATATTCGCGCTCGATGCCTTTCCAGTTGCGCGTCTTGCGCTCGTGATTTTTCGGATCCATCAGAAAGCCGAGCGGGACTTCGAAGGTCTCGGTCACTTCGCGCGGATTGAGCGCAAGCGCGAAATCTGGCTTGACGCGAGCCAGCGTCGGCAGAATGCGAAAGCCGGAAAAAGTCAAATAGAGATCGAGATAGCCGATCGGCTCGACGAGGACCGGATCGAGGCCGACCTCCTCGCTGGCCTCGCGGAGCGCGGCAGCCATCGGACTGTCATCGCCAGGATCGATCTTGCCGCCCGGAAACGCCACCTGTCCGGCGTGGCTCGCCAGTTCGGCGGTGCGCTGGGTGAGCAGCACCATCGGTTCGCTGCGATCGACGACCGGAACCAGTACCGACGCGGGCCTGGTGGCGCTCACTCCGGCGCGCTCCCACAGCACCGGGTCGAGGTCGAGATCGCCGCGGCGAACGCCCTGCGCCGTTGGATTCGTGAGCGCGGGCGGCACTTCGAGGTTGAGCCGCGCCCGAGCGCGAGCGAAAAAATTTTCGGTGTCCCGCTGCAAAGCTGCGCCGCCGTCGGTCACGCGAAATCCCTCACCTGTTCGGCCGGCGCCATTGGAAAGAATGCGCCCGCCGACGCCACCCCGAAGATCGCCCTGCCCTCCATCTCGCGCTCCTCGCCAAGTTCGACGAGATCGAAGAACAGCGCACGCGTTACTTTGGCCCACAAGTCGCGACGAACGTGAAGATAGGGCTTGAGCCCGCCGGTGCACGGTTCCGGCTCGAAGCGCAGCGGATGCTCCGGACCGCAGGTGACCCAATCGTCGACGTTGGTGCGGAAATTGAGCACGCGGCCATCAGGCTCGGCCCCAATCCTGAGCTCCACTGCAAGAAACGGCGCATCATCGACCTTTATGCCGCACTTCTCGACTGGTGTGACCAGGAAGTAGCTGTCGCCCTCGCGCTTGAGCACCGAGGCAAACAGCTTGACTAGAGCCGGCCGCCCGATGGGCGTCTTGAGATAGAACCAGGTGCCGTCGGCGGCGATTCGCATATCGAGGTCGCCGCAAAATGGCGGGTTCCAGCGTTCCACCGGCGGCGGGCCTTTGGCGCCGGCGCCGCTCGCACGGGTTAGCGCACCCGTGATCGAGTCAATGCCGGTTTGCCCTTCCTTCGCCATTGTTTACCTTAAACGTGCATGATCGGACATGAGTCCAGAGCCAATCGCATTAGTCACTCGCGGGATCGCGAATGGCGTTTGCAACGCGGGTCGCCGCGCACCCAAGCCGTGGTTTCTGTGGATGAAAAGATGGGCGCCGGACCTGCTTTCGAAGCAGGTGGCGCATATATTGCATCGCCCCGTATTCGTGCAATGTCAGCAACCACGGATTGATCGCCATGGCGGGACCTGACCCGACACAGCTTTCGGTTTGAAGCTTTGGCTTGAAGAAATAATACAGAAGAACAAGGAGTTATCGATGTCCGCCAGCAGCGGAGAGGGTTTGGAAAAGCTTGAAGACATGATCGTGCGCGCGGCCGAGACCGCGGCCGCCCAGGTGCGTACCGCCAAAGCTGCGGTCGGCACAGTGATCTTCGGCCAAGATAAGGTCGTCGAGCAGGCCCTGGTGACGATTTTGTCGGGCGGACATGCGCTGCTTGTCGGCGTGCCCGGCCTCGCCAAGACCAAGCTGGTCGACACCATGGGCATCGTGCTCGGCCTCGACGCGCGGCGAATTCAGTTCACGCCCGACCTGATGCCAACTGACATTCTCGGCACCGAGGTTCTGGAAGAAAGCCAGACTGGCAGACGCAACTTCCGCTTCATTTCCGGCCCTGTCTTCGCTCAATTGCTGATGGCTGACGAGATCAACCGCGCCAGTCCGCGCACGCAGTCGGCGCTGCTCCAGGCGATGCAGGAGCAGCACGTTACCGTTGCCGGCGCGCGTCACGACCTGCCAAAGCCGTTCCACGTCCTCGCCACGCAGAACCCGCTCGAGCAGGAAGGCACCTACCCATTACCGGAAGCCCAGCTCGACAGGTTCCTGATGGAAATCAACGTCGGCTATCCGGATCGGGACGCCGAGCGGAAAATCTTGTTCGAGACCACCGGCTCGGAGGAAACGCGGCCGAAGCCGACCATGAACGGCGACGAGCTGATGGCGGCGCAGCGCCTGGTGCGGCGCCTGCCGGTTGGTGAATCGGTCGTCGATGCGATCCTCAAGCTTGTCCGCTCGGCCCGGCCTGGGCCCGAGAGCAGCGAGGCCAAATTGATCGCCTGGGGACCGAGCCCGCGCGCGAGCCAGGCGCTGATGCTTGCGGTACGCGCCCGCGCGTTGCTCGATGGGCGGCTGGCGCCGTCGATCGATGACGTGATCGATCTCGCCGAACCAGTGCTCAAGCACCGTATGGCGCTCACCTTCACCGCGCGCGCCGAGGGAGAAAGTATCGAGGCGGTCATCGCGCGGCTGAAGACGCGGATCGGATAAAATGGCGGCCGAGACCACGCGCAACAACCCGGACAGCGCGGCGGTTGGACGTGCGGTCGGCCAAGGCCGGACGCTTGCGGCCAGCCTGCCGCGATTGATGCTGGAAGCCCGGCGCGTCGCTGCAACCGTGATGCACGGCCTGCACGGACGCCGCCGCGCCGGTCCGGGCGAGAACTTTTGGCAATATCGGCGTTTCGTCTCCGGGGAGCCGGCCTCGCGGGTCGATTGGCGGCGCTCGGCGCGCGACGATCATCTCTATGTCCGCGAGCAGGAATGGGAGGCCGCGCACACAGTATGGATCTGGCCCGACCGCTCGCCGTCGATGAACTTCGCCTCGCCGCTCGTTCGCGACAGCAAGCTCTACCGCACGCTCGTCATCGCGCTGGCGCTTGCCGAAATTCTGGTGGAAGGCGGCGAGCGCGTCGGCATTCCCGGTCTCACGCGCCCCACCGGCAGCCGTAACGTCATCGAACGGATGGCGGAGGCGATCGTGCATGATCGCACCGAGCGGCCGAGCCTGCCGCCGACTTTTGCGCCCTCCCCGCTCGCGGAGGTGGTGCTACTCTCCGATCTGTGGAGCGATATCGGCGAGGTGCGGCGCACTCTCACGCAACTCTCCGGCAGCGGTGCGCACGGCCACGTCGTGCAGATCGTCGATCCCGCCGAGGAAACGTTTCCGTACTGGGGACGGATCGAGTTCGTTGAACCGGAGGGCGGCGGCCGCATTACCGCCGGCCGCGCCGAAACTTGGCGCACGGACTACACCTCGCGCCTGAAGCGCCACCGCGACCAGATTCGCAGCGAGACCGACCGGCTCGGCTTCAGCTTCATCATCCATCGCACCGACCGGCCGGAAAGCGAGCTTTTGCTGGCGCTGCACGGCCGCATCGGCGCCGCCGCGTTGGACGGCGGCGCGAGCGCGCATGCCGTGGCCGCATCGACGGTGCCGGCATGATCGGCGGATTGGCGCTCGGCTTCACCGAACCGCTGGTGCTCATCGGACTGTTGACGCTGCCGGTGCTGTGGTGGCTGCTGCGGATGATTCCGCCGCGTCCGCGCCGTGTCGACTTTCCGCCGGCGCGGCTGCTCTTCGAAATCGCGCCGAAAGAGGAGACGCCGGCGCGCACGCCGTGGTGGCTTACACTGTTGCGGCTGACGCTCGCCGCGCTGATCATCATCGCCGCCGCCGGGCCGCTCTGGCATCCGCCGCTTGCCGCCACCCAATCGCGTGCGCCGATAGCGATCCTGATCGACGACGGCTGGGCGGCTGCCGCCACCTGGGACGCGCGCGTTCGCACTGCAGATGACATCATTTCCGGGGCGGCGGATGATCGCCGAGCGGTAGCGCTTATTTCGCTCTCCGACGGAACGCGCGATATTTCGTTCGAGCCGGCCGATTCGGCGCGTGTGCGGCTACACCAGATGAAGCCTGTACCGCAAACCATCGCGCGCGAGGATGCGCTGCCCGCCATCGGGCGGTTTCTTGCTGCGGCGGGCGATGTCGAACTCGTCTGGCTTTCGGACGGTACCGACCTCGGGCGCGGCTCAGCCTTTATCAAGGCTGTGGCGCAGCTGATCGGCCGGCGTCCGGTCACGGTCGTGTCCGGCGGAATTCCCGGGCCGCGCGCGCTGGCCGCGGCGGAGAACAGCGCCGGCGCGCTGACCGTGAAAGTGCTGCGCGCGGACTCCGGCGCCGCAGAATCTGGCAGGACGCGCGCGCTCGACCTCAAGGGGCTCTCGCTCGGCGAGGCGCCGTTCACCTTCAAGTCGGGCGCTCGCGAGACCGAAGCGCGGTTCGATCTGCCGGTCGAAATCCGCAATGATGTGGCGCGCGTAGAGATCGTCGGCGAACGCTCTGCCGGAGCCGTGCAGCTGCTCGACAAGCGCTGGCAGCGGCGCACCGTCGGTATCGTCTCGGCCGCAACGTCCGACACCGACGAGCCGCTTTTGTCGTCGAGCTATTACATCGAGCGCGCGCTCAGTCCGTTTGCCGACTTGCGTCTGGCGCAGGGCGAGTCGCCCGCCGACGCGGTTACCCATTTTATCGATCAGAAACTGCCGGTGCTGGTTCTCGCCGATGTCGGCACCGTCGCCGGCGATGCGCACGACGAGTTGGCGCGCTGGGTCGAAGACGGCGGCGTGCTGATCCGCTTCGCCGGCCCGCGGCTTGCCGCTTCCGACGACGATCTGGTGCCGGTGAAACTGCGCCGCGGCGGCCGCATTCTCGGCGGCAGCCTGAGCTGGGACAAGCCGCAGCCGCTGGCTGCATTCTCACGTGAGAGCCCGTTCGCCGGCATGACAGTGCCGAACGACGTGACCGTCAGCCGCCAGGTCCTCGCCGAACCGGACGCGACGCTGAGCGACAACACCTGGGCGACTCTCGCCGACGGCACGCCGCTCGTCACCGCCGCGCGCCGCGGCAAGGGGTTGATCGTGCTGTTCCACGTCACCGGCGACACGCGCTGGTCGAACTTGCCGCTTTCCGGTAGTTTCGTCGAAATGCTCAAACGCATCGTCGACCTTGCCGGCGCGACCAGTTCCGTCTCGACAAGCGCCGACGCCAAGACCAGCACCGTGCACGAAGCGGTGGCGCCAAGCCGCATGCTCGACGGCTTTGGCGCCTTCGTCGCCCCGCCGCCGACGGCGCGGCCGGTGCCGACGAACTTTACCGGACACGGCACTGCCGATCACCCGCCCGGTTTTTATGGTCCCACGGAAAGCTATTTTGCCGTCAACACCCTCGCCGCGACGGATCGCCTGGCGCCGCTCGATTTCACGCCGCTCGCCAACGCCAAGCATGAAATCTACCGCACCACCGAGCCGCAGGATTTGCGCGGTCCGATCTTTCTCGCAGCCCTTGCTCTGATCCTGCTCGACACGCTGATCGTGCTGGTCCTCAGCGGCGGCATTTCGCGGCTCATGCCGCCCCGGCGCTCGCGCGCCGCGGCCGCGGCCGCGATCGTGATCGGGTTTGTCTTGGTGGCATTGGCGCTGCCGCAGGCCCACGCGCAAGGCTCGTTCAGGTCGGATGTGCCGCCGGCGGCGCTCGATACCAGGCTCGCCTATGTCGTCACCGGAAACGCCGATGTCGACATGATCAGCAAGGCCGAACTCGCCGGGCTGACGCTGTTTTTGGCGCAGCGCACGGCGCTCGAGGCCGGGAATCCGGTCGGCCTCGATATCGGCCATGACGAGCTTGCATTCTATCCGCTGATCTATTGGCCGATCGTACCGGGCACCGCGGCGCCTTCGGAGGAAGCCCTCAAGCGAATCGATGCGTACATGAAAAACGGCGGTACCGTTCTATTCGACACCCGTGATGCGATCGACGCGCCGCCCGGGCCGGCCGGCGAGACCCGCTCTCCCGGCATGCTGGAATTGCGGAAAATTGTATCCTCGCTCGACATTCCGCCGCTCGAACCGGTGCCGCGCGATCATGTCCTGACCAAAACGTTTTATCTGTTGCGCGATTTCCCCGGCCGCTTCTCGACCGGAGAGCTCTGGGTCGAGACGCTGCCGCCGGAGAGCCAGGAGCAGGCGAACCGGCCTGCGCGCGGCGGCGACGGCGTGTCGTCGATCCTTATCACCTCGAACGATCTCGCCGGCGCCTGGGCGACGCAATCCGACGGTCAGCCGATGCTGCCGATCGTCGAGGGCGAGCCGCGCCAGCGCGAGTTCGCCTTCCGCGCCGGAGTCAACATCGTCATGTACACGCTGACCGGCAATTACAAGGCGGACCAGGTCCACGTACCGGCGCTGCTGGAACGGCTGGGGCAATAGGAGAAATCATTGAACTACGGCGTTGCGTTCGCCCCGCTGGTCGGAATCCACTTATTGTGGGCCGCGATCGCCGCAGTAGCGGTGCTCGCGCTGGTGTTATTCATCGCACGCAGCCGCGGCGCCGCGATCCGCGCGCTCGCGCTTGGTCTCATCGTGCTGGCGCTCGCCAATCCGTCGCTGACGCGGGAGGATCGCCAGCCGTTGAGCTCGGTCGCGGTCGTCGTCGTCGACAAGAGCCCGAGCCAGGAATTCGGTGACCGCACGCAGCAGACCGAACGAGCGCGCGCGGCGGTCGTCGAGCGGCTGCGTCACATTGCCGGCCTGGACGTGCGCGTGGTCGAGGCCGGCCAGGCAGACGGTGAAAATGACGGCACGCGCCTGTTCAGTGCGCTCGGCTCGGCGCTTGCCGACGTGCCGCCGGATCGCGTCGCCGGAATCATCATGATCACGGATGGCCGCGTCCACGATGTTCCCGCGCAGGCTAGCGCGCTGGGCTTTTCGGCGCCGATCCAGGCGCTGATCACCGGACAAAAGAACGAGCGCGACCGCCGCGTCGCGCTCGTTGCCGCGCCGCGTTTCGGCATCGTCGGCCAGTCGCAAACCATTACCTATCGGGTCGAGGATCATGGGGCGAACGAGGCAACCGCCGAAGTCACCGTGCGCCGCGACGGCGATGTGCTGGAGACCCGCACCGTTGCGGTCGGCGTTGCGCAGAGCGTCAACATCCCGATCCCCCACGGCGGCCCCAATATCGTCGAGATCGAAGCCGCGCCGCTGCCCGGCGGCGAGCTCACGCTGGTCAACAACCGCGCCGTGGTTTCGATCGACGGCGTGCGCGACAAGCTGCGCGTGCTTTTGGTCTCCGGCGAGCCGAACCCCGGCGAACGGACCTGGCGCAATCTGCTCAAATCCGACCCGTCGGTCGATCTTGTCCATTTCACCATTTTACGGCCGCCGGAGAAGCAGGACGGCACCCCAATCAACGAATTGTCGCTGATCGCATTCCCGACGCGGGAGCTGTTTCAGCAGAAGATCGATCAGTTCCAGCTCATCATCTTCGACCGCTACTCGCGCCAAGGCGTGCTGCCCTTAATCTATTTCGACAATATCACGCGTTACGTCCGCGGCGGCGGCGCGGTGCTGGTCGATGCCGGACCCGATTATGCGAGCGCGACCAGCATCTGGCACACTCCGCTCGATGCCGTGCTGCCCGCTGAACCGAACGGCAACGTGACTGTTCAACCCTTCCATCCGCGTCTAACCGAGCTTGGCGAACGCCATCCGGTCACGCGCGGACTGCAAGGTTCAAACAGCGATCCGCCAAAGTGGAGCCAATGGTTCCGCGTCGTCGACACCATCGATAACGGCGGCACGACGGTAATGCAGGGACCGGACAACAAACCGCTGCTGGTGCTCGCGCACGAAGCCGAAGGTCGCGTGGCGATGTTGTTGTCGGACCAGATGTGGCTGTGGTCGCGTGGATTTCAGGGCGGCGGTCCGCAGCTCGATCTGTTGCGCCGGCTGTCACACTGGCTGATGAAGGAGCCGGATCTGGAGGAGGAATCGCTGCGGCTTATCGTTAACGGGCACAGCCTCGTGGTGCGCCGGCAAACCATGGCCGACAAGGTGTCCGACGTGACCTTGACCTCACCCTCCGGCACATCGCGCGTCCTCAAGCTCGAGCCGGTGCAACCCGGCCTGTGGGAAAGCACGGTCACGGCGAAGCAGCTCGGACTGTGGCGCGCGACCGACGGCAAGCTCAATGCGCTGGTCAACGTCGGCCCGGCCAATCCGCGCGAATTCGCCGAGGTGACCTCGACCACGGACGTGCTGGCGCCGATTGCCGCCGCAACCGGCGGTTCGGCGCGCCGCCTTGACGACGGCAGTGGCTTTAGCGTGCCGCGCATTGTCGCGATCCGCTCCGGCGACACCTATGCGGGCGACAACTGGATCGGCCTGAAGATGAGCGATGCGAGCGTGGTTCGCGGCATCGGCGTGCTGCCGGTCTTCACCGGCATGCTCGGCCTGTTGCTGCTGCTCGGCAGTCTCGCCGGCACCTGGGCACGCGAGGGGCGGTGAATTATTCCTCGCGAATTTCCCATTCCCCCTGCACGCGTCCGGACACGCCGTCGAACGCTCCGGGTGCGAGTTCAGCGACCAGGAGCCGCTCCGGATCGACTGGTCCAGGCATGACCGCGCGCCCCGGCGGAATACGGCGAAAGCCGCTTTTTGCGTAATAGCCCTCGTCGCCGACTAGGATCACCAGCCGCTCGCCCTGTGCCGCTGCCTCCTTGACCGCGCGGGCGATCAACGCCTGCCCGACGCCACGCTCGCGAAAGGCCGGCTCGACGGTCAGCGGGCCAAGCAGCAGCGCCTTCGTTTCGCCGATACGCACCGGCGACAGCCGCACCGAACCCACCAGCAGCGTGCCGACGCGGGCGGTAAACGACAGGCTGAGCCGGTGCGGAACTTGTTCGCGTAAACGGTACGCGGTCTTGGCGAAACGGCCGGGACCGAACGTGCGTTCGTGCAGGCGATCGATCGCGTCCGCGTCTTCCGCGGTCTCCGGCAGGATCGTAAACAACACGTCGCTCATCGCGCCGCCGCGTAGCATCCGGATTGCCCGAGGTCCAGGGAGCGACACCTACTTACGGCAGCCGGCACCGGCACTACATTACTTAGGTCCGCAGTGAATGGAGATGACGATGGGCCTCCTCATCGACGGCATCTGGCAGGAAGACGTTTTGCGCACCAAGGACGGACACTTCATCCGGCCGACCACGCGCTTCCGCAACTTCGTCACGCCCGACGGCAGCCCCGGGCCGAGCGGCGAAGGCGGCTTTCCCGCAGCGGCCGGCCGCTATCATCTTTATATCTCGCTCGCTTGCCCTTGGGCGCACCGCACCCTGATTTTTCGGTCGCTGAAGAAGCTTGAAAATGTGATCTCGGTTTCGGTCACCAAGCCGCTTTACGGCAAAACCGGCTGGGAATTCGGCGACGAACCGCCCGCGACGCCCGATCATGTCAACGGCAAATCGACGCTCGCCGAAATCTATTTGATCGCCGATCCGCATTATAGCGGCCGCGTCAGTGTGCCCGTGCTATGGGACAAGCAGCGCCGCACCATCGTCAACAACGAATCGTCGGAAATCATCCGCATGCTCAATTCGGCGTTCGATGCCTTGACCAACGCGCGCGCCGACTTCTACCCGGCCGGACTGCGCGGCGAAATCGACCGCATCAACAACCTGGTCTATCCGAACGTCAATAACGGGGTTTACCGCGCCGGCTTTGCAACGAGCCAATCGGCCTATGAAGAAGCCGCGCGCGCGGTTTTCGCCACGCTTGATCAACTCGAGCAGATCCTGTCACGTCGGCGCTATCTGGCGGGCCGGCAAATCACCGAAGCGGACTGGCGGCTGTTCACCACCGTTGTCCGCTTCGACGCCGTCTATTACAGCCATTTCAAATGCAATGTGCGGCGCATCGTCGATTATCCCAACCTGTGGAACTACCTGCGCGACCTCTATCAGGTACCGGGCATCGCCGAAACGGTGAGCCTCGATCACATCAAGCGGCATTATTACGGCAGCCAGCGTCAGGTGAACCCGACCGGCATCGTGCCGATCGGGCCCGCAATCGATTTCGGCGCACCGCATGATCGCGGCCGGTTCGCCTAGTCGGAGACACCCGCGCCACTCGTCGATGACGCTCCGGCCGCTACCAAATTTCCGCCGCATCGCGCCCGTCGAGCACCTCGGCAATGCGCGCGCGCGTTGCCGTACTGGTCCCCTCCGGAAGCGCGTCTGGCGCAAAAAAGCCGTGCGCCACGATTTCTCGAGTCGGCCGCGGCGGCGCCGTCTGGCGGAACGAGCGCACCACGTAGAGCGCCACGTGGTCGCGCCGCGCCACCCTTCGATTCCAGTAGACTCCATAAAGCTCGGGCCTCCCGATCAGTTCGATATTGCCTTCCTCCGCCAATTCGCGCGCCAGCGCTGCCAAGAGCGTCTCGCCCGGCTCGACGCCGCCGCCAGGCAAATGCCAGCCGGCCACATAGCTGTGTTTGACCAGGAACACGCGGCCCTGCGCGTCGAACACCAGTCCGCGCGCCCCCAGCGTAAGACCGCGGGCAAAACGCCAATAGGAGTGCAGAAACCGGCGCAGAGCCGGCTCGAAGGGACGGCGGATTGCGTCAACATCCATGTCAAAGTTCCACTAGCATATTTCTTTAGAAGCGTTCTAAGATATGTCGACCCGTCGGATCGACATCGAGGCGACGCCGTGAAGCGCTTTGCCGAGTTGAGCGAGCAGGAAGTCCTTGCGCTCGCCATCTCCAACGAAGACGAGGACAGCCGCATCTACCGTTCCTTCGCGGCTGCGCTGCACGATTCCTACCCCGATACCGCGCAAATGTACGACAAGATGGCCGAGGAAGAGATCGGGCATCGCGACATGCTGCTCGAGCTTCATCGCAAGAAGTTCGGCGAGTTTCTCCCTCTCATTCGCCGCCAGGACGTGAAGGGCTTCGTCGCTCGTCATCCGATCTGGCTCAACCGGCCGCTGGCGCTCGATAAGGTGCGCAATTTTGCCGAGGAAATGGAATACGAGACCGCGCGCTTTTACCGGCGAGCGGCCCACAGGGCCCGCGATGAGGCCACGCGCGATTTGTTGCGCACGCTCGCTGAGGCCGAGGACAAGCATGAAGAACTCGCGCATGAACTGGGCGCCAAGATCACGCCGAGCGATCGTGCCGCGGAGGATCAGACCGCCAAGCGCATGTTCGTGCTGCAATACGTGCAACCGGGACTCGCCGGCCTGATGGACGGCTCGGTGTCGACGCTGGCGCCGCTGTTCGCGGCGGCCTTCGCCACCCACAATACCTGGTCGACGTTCCTTGTCGGACTCGCCGCGGCGATCGGCGCCGGCATCTCGATGGCGTTTGCGGAGGCGTTGTCCGACGACGGCTCGCTGACCGGCCGCGGCGCGCCCGTGGTGCGCGGCGCAGTGACCGGCTCGATGACAGCGCTCGGCGGGCTTGGCCATGCGCTGCCCTATCTCATCCCGCGCTTTTACGTCGCCACCTCGATCGCGTTCGCCGTCGTCGCCGTCGAATTGGTCGTCATTTCCTGGATCCGCACCCACTTCATGGACACGCCATTCCTGCAGGCGGCGTTCCAGGTCGTGGTCGGCGGCGTGCTGGTGTTCACCGCCGGCATCCTGATTGGCAGCTTCTGAACTTGTGGCCGGCGCAACGTTACGGCTTGCCGTTACGGTTTCGATTCGCATAGCGTCACGCCGCAATGTTCGTGCTCGCCCATTTGTCCGACCCTCACATCGCCTCGCGACCGCGTCTTGACGAGCTTGCCGGCAAGCGCGCGCTGGGCTTCATCAATTGGCAGCGCAAACGCAAGTATATTCACCGTCCGGCTGTACTCGACGCGATCACGCGCGAGGTGAAGCTTTGTCGAGCCGACCACATCGCGGTCACCGGCGACCTCGTCAACCTGTCGCTCCCGGACGAATACCGCCGGGCGCGGGCTTGGCTCGACACGCTCGGGCCGCCGCGCGATGTGACGGTGATTCCCGGCAATCACGATACCTATGTGCGGTCAGCAGCGTCATCACCCGCCTTGTTCTGGGGCGATTACATGCGCGGCGACGACGGCTTGCCCAACCTATTCCCGTTCCTGCGCCGGCGCGGCGACATTGCGCTGATCGCGCTTTCCTCGGCGGTGCCGACTGGACCATTCATGGCGACCGGCACGCTTGGCGCGCGGCAGCTCAAAAGACTTGCCGAACTGCTCGACCAGACCGCCGGCTCGTTTCGCGTCGTCCTCGTCCATCATCCGCCGACGAGCCCGCTGCGGCGTCATCTGCGCCGCCTGACCGACGGTGCAGACTTGTGCCGCGTTCTCGCCGGGCACGGCGCCGAACTTCTGCTGCACGGACACGATCACCGCTATTCGGTCATCTGGCTCGAGGGACCGCGCGGCACAAAAATCCCTGCGGTCGGCGTACCGTCGGCGTCGGCGAGTTCACGACACGGCAGCGAGGACGAAGCGGGCTTTCATGTCTTTCGCATCGGGTCCCGATCCGCCGACACAACGGGTCCCGCAGGAACGATGGCATGGCGATGCGAGATGATTGCCCGGCAACGCTGCGCTGACGGCAGCATCCGCGACGCCTGCCGTGAGCTGCTGCATTGAAACTTCAATGGTATCGCGTCGCGATCAGCACGCCGGCGACGAACAGGCCCAACAGACCGAGGAAAAACCCGAACACGAAGGCGCCGATCGCGCGCCAGCGCCGCCGCGTTCGCTCTCGATCGGCGACGCTGCGGGCGACGCGCTGGATGAATTCGGGATCCTCATCGAGCGCGCGCTGGCGCTCGACCAGCCGCCTCGCCACATAGGTCGTGACCGCCTGGACGATGTCGGGAATATCGTGCAACTCGGCGAGCACGTGGCGGCCGACGCGGGTGTCGTGGAGAAAGCGGTAGGCGCGCTTGTCGCGCCCCATGGCGACATGGGCGACGGCGTCAATCCACAATCGGGGACTCGCGCCGTGCGAAATGCCGCGGTCGAATAGATCGACGTCCGGCGGGATGTCGGCGAAGACCGGATCGAGCGCTTCGTTGAGCAGATCGAGCCGGGCAAGCTCGGCGTCGCGCAGATCGACGACGACGCTGGTCCGCTCGGCCGCCTCGATGCGCGCCTGATGCACCGCCTCTTTGAGGGGCGAGAGCGATTCGCTCTCGGCCGCGGCGGCCTTACGCTTTCTGCCCCACATCCGGTTCTTCCCTTTACGGTGAACGATACACTAACGCGGATGGTTGCAGAAAGCCGGCTCGGCCGCCCGCTATCGGTAAGGTTTACGGAAAAGAATCCCAATTAGACGCAGCGGCCGCCGTCGACCTCGACGATGTTGCCGGTAAGGAAGCCCGCCTCGTCGGAGGCAAGGAACAAGGCGGCGTTGGCGACGTCCTGCGTGGCCGCCAGGCGGCCGAGCGGGACGGTGGCGATGAATTTCTCGCGCATGCCGGGCTTCGGCCCGAGAAAGCTCGGCAACAGCGGGGTCTCGGTCGCCACCGGCGCGATGGCGCAGACGCGGATGCGGTCGGGCGCCAGTTCGGCGGCGAGCGCCTTGGTCAGGGTGTGCACCGCACCCTTGGTGGCGGCGTAGGCCGCCACGCCCGGCCGCGGCCGGATGCCGGCAGTCGAGCCGACATTGATGATGACGCCGCCGCCCTGCTTGCGGAAGGCCGGCACCACGGCCTGGCAGCCGAAAAACACGCCCTTGACGTTGACATCGAAGGTGCGGTCGTACTCGTCTTCGCTGATCTCCAGCATCGGCTTGTTGAGGTGGGTTGTGCCGGCATTGTTGACCAGAATGTGAAGCGCGCCGAACGCGGCGAGCGTGTCGGCGACCGCGGCTTCGAACTCGGCCTTCTTCGCAACGTCGCAGCGTAACGCGATGGCGCTGTTGCCGATGGCGCGCGCGGCAGCTTTCGCCGCCTCGAAATCGATGTCGGCCAGAGCGACCCGCGCGCCTTCGCGTGCAAAAATCTCGGCGATGGTCTTGCCGATGCCCGATCCGGCCCCGGTGACGAGCGCAGTCTTGTTGTCGAGACGCATATTTTCATCCTGTCGTTATTTGATTCGCAGTCTCGTAGGGTGGGCAAAATCGTCTGCTCCGCCGCCACCGCGCGGGCATCGTGTCCGCACGATTTTGCCCACGCAGACGCGCATGAACGGCGCGATGCCCACCCTACACACGAGGCACCACGCCAAATTTCCGCGCCCAGCTTAGCCCCTCCTCCGTGCTCGCGCGCGGGCGGTATTCGCAGCCGATCCAGCCGGCATAGCCGAGCCGGTCGAGGGCGGCAAAGATTTCCGGATAATTGACCTCGCCCTCGTCCGGCTCGCGCCGCGACGGCACGGCGGCGACCTGGACGTGGCCGACCGAGGGAAAGTGCGCCTCGAGGCGGCGGATCAGATCGCCGCCGACGATCTGGATATGATAGATGTCGAACTGGATGCGCAGATTCTCCGCGCCGACTTTCTGCACGATTGCGGCGGCGTGTTCGAGGTGGCTTAGGAAATAACCCGGCCGGTCGCGCGGATTGAGCGGCTCGATCAGCAAGGTGATATTTAGCTTCGCCGCGGCGGCGGCGGCGCGTTCCAGATTCTTGATGAAGGCCGTCTCCGCCGCCGGCCGCTCATTGACCGGCACCACGCCCGTCATGCAATGGATCGCGCTGCCGCCGATCGCGGTGACGTAATCGAGCGCGCGCTTGAACGCCGCGTCAAACTCGCGCTCGCGGCCGGGCAGCGCGGCAAGGCCGAATTCGGGCGTCAGCGGCGTATTGACGCCGAGCTGAAGGAGCCCGTGCCGCTTGAGCTCGGCTTTCACGTCCGACGGCGCCACGTCGTAGGGGAATTGCAGCTCGACCGCTCGGAAGCCGGCAGCCGCGGCGGCGGCAAAACGCTCGATCAGCGGGCGCTCGGTGAACAGATAACCGAGATTGGCGGCGAAGCGGGGCATGACATCAATCCATATCTCAGAGCCAACAGTCAACGTTGAGGCGGCACTTCCAAATCGACGCCCCCTTCTCCCCGCGTGCGGGGAGAAGGTCGGGATGCGGGGGCGCTGCCGCTTGGCCGAGCATCGCCGTCATGCGCTCAACCTGTTCGCATCGATCCGCTTCGCTCAGAATCGCGGCGAGGCCCCCTCACCCGCCGCGCTTCGCGCGGCGACCTCTCCCCGCACGCGGGGCGAGGTGAATCGATAAGCGTTCTCGCAGCGGGTTTTTGCTTGCTCGCCCGAGTTCTGTTTCATCTTTTCTCCCGCCCGGCTAGGCCGAGGGGGAGGCGGAGCGCCAAAAGGCGCATCCAACCGTGTCCGCGCCGCACGTTCAGACGTTGCCGGCTGGACGTGCTTTCGGGCGCGGTGCGCGCCACACTGCCGGATGTCGCCATCCGGCGGTGCTTCGGGCGCGCTCGCCTTTCGGCGCTCCGTCGCGGCTCTCGTCGCAGGGCGAACGCTGGCGAACTCGGTCAAGGCCGCGCTTCGCGCGATCGAGAGGACGCGGGCGTTACCCGCGCCGTCGACCGCGCTTAAGCCAAGCACCTGGCTCGCCGGTCGTCGTGCCGGCGGGGACGATGCCCTGACCGCCCGGGAGCGGGGTTACGAGCCCCGCCCGCGGGAACCGCACTCGCTCCATCAATCGGCCGTCACCGGTTGACGTCCCTCGAATGAGCGAGATTCGATAGATGTAACATAAGCGGGGACATCAGTCAAGCACATTGTCTCCGCTAACGAGACGACGGCGCTGAAAAGGCCGCCGTCGCGCCACGGCGAGAGTTCGCCGCCAGCCCGACTAACACCTTGTGGGACTTCGCCCATATTACTGCCCACTGTCGTATTGGGCCACTTTGTGGTTGACGCCCGCTTGGGCCATTGGTTCGGTTTGGGCAAAAGCCGCAGAAGCGGCCGCGACAGGCCGGCGAGGAACGTCGATGAACGCCCAGCAATTGTTGCAGGAAATCTCGGATTATTGCCGCCAGACCGGGCTTGCCGAATCGACCTTCGGCCGCCGCGCGGTCAACGACGGCAAGCTTGCAGCGCGGCTGCGCAACGGCGGCCGCATCACCACCGATACGCTCGACCGCATCCAACACTTCATGGCTTCGCATCCGGCGCAGGACCGCCCCACCATCATCGAACGCCCCCGCGACGGCCGCCCTGCTCCATCGCCGCCGCCGCCCACCGGCGCGGCGCCGGCCGCACTGCCCCTGCCCCCGGCGCCGGTGAAATCCAGCGACCCGCAACGCAATTTCCGCTTCTTCGACAACCGGCAAAAATACCTGCTGTTCGTCAATACCTGCAGCGAGAAATGGGAGGTGGCGAGCCGCGTCTCCGACGAACTCGCCCACATCCATCCGCGGCCGCCCGCGGTGCGGGTATTCGATGCCGGAATCGGCGACGGCTCGGTGCTGGTGCGGGTGATGCGCGCCATGCACGACCGCTTTCCGCACCTGCCGTTTTATCTGGTCGGCAAGGAAATCAGCCTCGAAGACGTGCGGCTCAGGCTGCAGAAGATGGCCGACCGCTTTTTCGAGCACCCGGCAACCGTGCTGGTGCTGACCAACCTCGCCTACGCCGACGCGCCGTGGCTGCACGTCAAATCGCTCAACGCGGCGTCGAGCCTGGTCTGGCACGAACTGCCGCTGATCGGCAATTCCGCGCACCGCTTCGAGCAACAAATCATCGATCTCGAATCGTTCCTCGGATCAAACTGGAAAGCCGGCGTGTCGGCGCGCACCGGCAACCCGATCTACGAGCGCCCGGTGGTTTTGGTGATCTATCGCGAGGACCACCGCTTCCTGCTCGATCCGATCATTCCCAAGCCCGGCGGCACCATCGCCAATTACGACCTCGTCATCGCCTCGCAGCCGTACCGCGCCCGCGCCCCGCTCGAATTCAAGGCCAAGCGCGTGATCGCGCCGCTTGCCCGCGCGCTCGGCCCCGGCGGCCGGCTCATCGCCATTCATTCGCACGGCCACGATCCAGGCATGGAAATCATTCAGAAAGTCTGGCCCGACGACAATCCGTTCATCCACGACCGCCACCAGATTCTCAAAGCGGTCAAGCATGAACTCGGCACCGCCGGCCGCGAGCTGAATTTCAACGCCTATGCCGACAATCGCTCGCTGTTCCGCTACGAGATGCACACGCTGCCGAGCGAAATCTCGGATTCGATCGGCACTTCGACTTTGTTCGCCGCCTGGAACGCGGCGATCTACGTGGCGCAGGTCGAAGACGACCGGCTCGGCGAAGTGGTCGCCGACGGCCGCTACATCGACGCCACGCGCTCGGTTTTGCGCGAGCGCGGCGGGTTGTGGTTTTTCGACGAAGTCCTACGTGATCTCGCGGCGACGGGCGTGAGGCTCATCCTCCCCCGCTTGCGGGGGAGGTGGCGAGCAAAGCGAGCCGGAGGGGGCAAGTCGAGCGCGCCAAGCAAGCCAGAGGGCCCCCTCCCTACCCTCCCCCGCAAGCGGGGGAGGGTTTAGACTGCGGCTTCGCGAAATGGCTCGCTCGTCAGGAGCCCCGGCATGCTGTTCGTCGTCCACGCGCTCGACAAGAAAGACATCCTGCCGACGCGCGCCAAGTATTATCGCGCCCACCGCATCCATCTCGACAAATCCGAGGATTATGCGGTCGACGTGGTGACCGCGGGCACGCTCGTTGCCGATGACGGCGAAACGCCGGTCGGCAGCATCTTCGTCGTCGACGCGACAGACCGCGCCGCGGTCGATGCCTTCACTCGCAGCGATCCATATCACTTAAACGGCGTCTGGCAGCGCGTGGAGATCCACCGCTACAACAAAAAACGCGGCGCCTCGATCGCGAGCAGGCGGTAATTCCCCTCCCCCACCCGGGCCGCGCAAGCGCGCGCCCCGAGTGCAAGCTTGCGGGGAGGGGTCAGGGGTGGGGGTCGAGAGGGGTGCGCGGTCGTGGACGGATTCTCTAACCCGTCCGCGGCGAGACTCTTCTCTCACGACCCCCACCCTACCCTCCCCACAAGCTTGCACTCGGGCGCGCTAGCGCGGCCCGGGTGGGGGAGGGTTTATCAGAAGGGGGGAGGGTTTATTCAGAGCGAGCCGGCGGAGTTCACCTTCTCCCTCAGCCCCACGCGTTGCAGGCGGCCGATGACCTCGTCGCAGAAGTACGGCAGTTCGTCGATGTAATTGACCAGCGAGATGCCGATGCCGGTCAGCCCGGCTTTGCTCAGGTCGGCGAGCGCCGAAGCGACGTGGTCGGGATCGCCGACGATCGGCAGGCCGCCCATGCCTTGGGCGTAGCCCGAGCGCTGCTTGAGATATTCCTCCATCGGCACGGTCTGCGGCGAAATGTTCTTCATCGCTAGAATGCTGTCGACTGCGTTCCAGTCGGCGCGCTCGACGATGGAATAGTGGAAATAATCCTCGGCTTGCTTCCTGGTCGGCCGGCAGGTGACGACGCCGACCGTATAGCAGCCGATCTCGCGGCCCTGCGCGCGCGCCGCCTCCTTCGCGTTGCGCACCCTCTGCGCGGTGTCGTCAAGCGAGGTGCGCGAGGCCTGGAGGAAGAAGGCGTCGCAATTTCGCACCGCGAAGGCCTGGCCGGTCGGCGAGGCCCCGGCATTCATGATCAAAGGGCGCGTGCCGCCAAACGGCTTCGGCTTGCCGCGGATGCCCTTCATGCGCAGGTACTTGCCGTCGTAATCGAAATTCTCGCGCTCGGACCAGATCATCTTGATGACCTCGATCCATTCCTGGGCGTATTCGTAGCGGTGCTCGTGATCGCGCTGTTCGACGCCGAACATGTCGAACTCGCCCTCGTTCCAGCCGACCACGATGTTCAATCCGAAGCGGCCTTCGCCGACATGGTCGGCGGTGACCATTTCCTTCGCCGCCACCACCGGATTGAAGATCGGCGCGTGCACGGTGCCGAATACGGTGATGCGTCTGGTGACCGCGAGCAGCCCCGTCGCCCAGGTGATGGTTTCGAGCGTCGTGCCCTGATAGTCGGTGTCGCCGCCATAGCCCTTCCAGCGCCCGATCGGCAAAAGGAAATCGATGCCGGCCTCATCCGACATCTGGGCGAGCCTCTTGTTGTCTGGCCAATTGCCGGACCAGCGTTCCGGCACCAGCGTGACCGCGCGGCCGGACGAACAATTGGGGCCGAACAGCCCGATCTGCAGCCTGTTATTGCCATACATGGCGCGGCGCGCTTCGAGCGAGCCGGCGCCGGCGACGGATTCGAAAGCCTGCACTGTCTTGCCTCGTCTCATTCGGTTCCCCTCCCTTGGACGCACTTGGGCGGGAGGGTCAGGGGTGGGGGTCGGCAGCGAAGTTACATTCGTTAAGGCCCGCGCGTCACCTCCCGAGCCTCACCGTCCGCCCGCCCCCACTTTCATGCGGGGGCAACCCTCACGGCTGGTCGAGCGCGGCGCGAACCCGGGCGACGATTTGCGGCGGGGTGTTGGCAAGTTCGCCGATCAGCTTCTGCACTTCTTCGCCGCTCATGGGATCGGGGGTAAGTCCGATTCTCGCGGCATCGGCGATGAAGCCCTGATCCTTCATCGTTTCGTTGAACGCGCGCCGCAGCGCGGCGACGCGATCCGCCGGCACGCCCGGCGGCAGGAAATAGGGCCGGCCGTATTCGGTGCGCGCAAACAGCATCGACAGCGCGGCGCGGTCGGCCGCCGATTTGGCGAGCGAGAGCATCAGCGGCACACCGGGCAATTCGCGGCTCGGCGTAAACCCGAACTGCGCGATGACCTTGATCTCCTTCTCGCTGATCCATTGCGGCACCTGCGCCTTGACCGCGGCCCAGCCGAGCGCCCCGACGCCCTGGGTTTCGCCGCGCTCCATCGCCTGATTGAGCTGCGGCGTCGAACCGTAGCCGGGCACGATCTTGAACCTGGTGCCGAGGATCGCATTGGTCAGCTTCGGAAAGTCGACCATCGTGGTGCCGGGAGCGGTGGCGCCGACGATCAAGGCCGTGGTCAAAAGCTGCTCGAGGCTTTGCACCGGCGCAGTGTGCCAGACATAGGCGACGTAAGGCTCGCGATTGGTGCTGCCGATCCAGATCAGTTTGGTCGCATCGAATTGCGCGGCGCCGGGCTTGAACAAGGGCGCCGTCGGGATGCCGTTGATCGGCACCCCGATCGCGGTGCCGTCGTGCGGGCCAAGCGCATAGAGCTGGTTGGTCATCACCAGACCGCCGGCGGCCGGCTGGTTCTGCACGATGATGAGCGGATGGCCGGGAATATGAGCGGCCATGTGGCGGGCGACGATGCGGGCGACAGTGTCGTAGGTTCCGCCCGGGGCGGTGCCGACGATGAAGCGGATTTCCTTGCCGCGGTAGAAGCTCGCCGCGTCGTCCGCGGCTTGCGCCGGGACGGCGATGACGAGCGCGAAGACGAGCGCGAACAGGGTTTTCATTGTTGCCATAATTGCTTGCTGGCGAGATCGGCGCCCGCCCGCAGCGCCTTGAATTTCTCCCAGACCACGGTGGGATGCACTTCGGTGCGGTACAGAGCCTGCGAGGAGAACCCGCAATCCGCAGCCGCCATGACGTTCTCCCTGCCGACCAGCCTGGCAAAACGCACGATGCGCTCGCAAATCAGCTCCGGATGCTCGACGATGTTGCTTGCGTGCGTGATCATGCCGGGCGCGAGCACCTTGCCGTCGGCAAGCTTGATGCGCTCGAACAGATGATACTCGTGCTCGTGCCGGGGATTGGCGGCCTCGAAGCTGTAGGAGCCGGCATTGATCTTGAGCACATATTCGATGATGTCCGACAGCGCCGCCTCATAGATGCGCGGGCCTTCGTTGATGCCGTAACAGGTATGGAAGCGGACCCGTTCGGCCGCAATGCCGTTGAGCGCTGCATTGGTCGCTTCGACATAGATCTCGGCGCGGCGCCGCATCTGGGCGCGGTCGAGTCCCGGCTCGAAGAAAATGTCGGGCAGGAACGGATCGTCGATCTGGACCAGGATGCCGGCATCGACGATGGCGCGGTATTCCTTGGCGAGCTCGGCGGCGAGCGCATGAAAATATTCCTCGTCGGACTTGTAGTATTCGTTGCTGCCGACGCCGGATGCCGCCGTGGCGGGCAGGAACACGTGGTGGTCGAGCACGCCGGCGGCTGCCGCGGCGCGCTTGACGTTGGCGATGTCCCTTTGCACGAACCTCTCGCCGCGATATTTGATCGGGCCGACGCACACCACCGGCGCCAGGGAAACGATCGCGCCGCCCATCATCGCGTGCTTGAAATATTCGGCATAATATTCGGGAAATGCCGCCACCTCCCGGGCGAACAGTTTCAGCTTCTGATCGGGCCGGCGCTCGAAACCTTCAAGCCGTTCGTGGATGTAGGTGAAAAACCCCGGCTTGGAAAACTCGCCGTCGGTGACGATGTCGATGCCGCATTCCACCTGCCGTTTGACCACATCGGCCACCGATTGCGAAAGCAGCGCCTCGAATTTGCTTTCATCGTAAGGCGCGCCGGTGAACTTCGCTTTCATCAGATCGAGCAGATCGTGGGGACGCGGCAGACTCCCGATGTGAGTGGTCTGGATGCGGTCTGTGTTCTGCTGGATGGTCATGGCGAGGCGAGCACCTTGTGCGGATGATCGGCGGTGCCGAGGCTCGCGAACAGGCGTCCCGGGCAATTGCGCCGGTCGCGCACGTCAAGAAGCGACAGAGCGTGCCAGATGACCGCCTGGTTGCTGGTCACGACCGGGCGGGCGAGTTTCTGCTCGATCTCCTCGATCACCGGGAACACCGAAATGTTGGCGCAAGAAACCAGATAGGCGTCGGCGTCCGGCCGCGCCGCCTCGATCGTGCGGTCGCGCCAGAATTGCGGCGGCGTCGAGCAGAACTGGTCGCTGCCGCCGAGCGCAAAGCCGCGCGCGTCAAGCACCTCGAAGCCGTCACGGTGGAGGAATTCGGCTTCCGCCGCCGTCGTCTCGGCACTGTAGGGCGTGATGAGGACGATGCGCCGGGCGCGCAGTGTCTCGAACGCGGCGCGGATCGCGCTCGCCGTCGTAGTCGCCCGCGGCGCGCCGGCGCGCCGCAGCGCGGCAAGCAGCCTTGTTTCGCCCGCGGTTCCTTCCGCCATCGAATTGGCGGTGCAGTGAAAGGCGACCACCCCGCAGCGGGCATCGGTGAGCGTCGCCGCCGCCGCCTCGACGCCAGGCAACAGCCGCTCAATCGCGACATGATGCGCGCCGGTCATGCGCAGCCGCGCGACGTGGGCGACCATTCCGGGTGGGGTGTGCCGCACCATCTCGCCCTCCACCATGCGGTTCGAGGACGGAATGATCAATCCGATGCGCCCTGTCACATTGTCCTCCCGCAGCGATGCTAGCCGACGACAGAATCCCCCGCGCCGCGCTCGGGCGCAAGTTGCGCCTGGACCGCACGCAGATAGTCGATGACGCCGTCAGGCCCGCGGCGCTCCGGCCCGAGCGAGCCGCGGAATAGGAAGACGGGATCGAGGATCTCGCGCGGCCTTCGTCGGCCTGGTTCCACACCATATCGTAGAAGCGCTCGACGAGCGCGAGGACCGCCGCGCTCAACCCACCCTCCTGCCGGTCGACCAAGCCCGGCAGAGTTTAGATCGCGGCAAGCGGCTTGTCCTCCCCGTCAGCACGCGCAGCGACCGCGGCACCGAACACGGCGGCGGCGCCCCCCACGCGCCGATCCGCTGCCACCAATTTACTGATGAGTGGCCGCCGTGATAGCGTTTGCGCCAAGCCGGGCCGGCACCGAATGCGGCAGTCGGGTTCCCCACCGCCGCGGATGCAACGCTGCCGGCCGCCGCGCCAAGGCCGGTTCACACCGACTTGGCGCGCGGCTTGCAAGGCGCGGCAGATGACCCTGCCCATCCTCTAACGCGAGGCAAACGTGATGACAAAGCGCACTTTTTCCAAGATCGCCGTCATGGCGCTCGCCTGCGGCGCCGTGTTCAGCGCCGCCGGCACGCTCGCGATGGCGCAGACCAAGGTCGTTCTGCGCACCGACTTCAAGTTCAACGGCTACGACGCGCCCTACGTGCTGGCGATCGCGAACGGCTACTACAAGCAGGCCGGCCTCGACGTTTCGGTCGAGCCGGGCCAGGGCTCGGCGACCACCGTGCAGACCGTGGCGTCCGGCGTCGATACTTTCGGCCTCGCGGATTCGGGAACGACGGTTCTCGGCATATCGTCGCAGAACGTGCCGGTCAAAATCCTCGCCGTGTACAGCCAGACCAACACGATGGGATTTATCTACAGTCCGGAGACAAAATTCGACGGCAAGCTCGCCTCGATGAAAGGCAAGGTCGTGATTTCGAGCGCCGGCAGCGCCGACGCCAAGCTTTTGGTGCCGACGCTCGCCACCGCCGGCATGAAGCTCGACGACGTCAAGATGCAGCTCGTCAACATCGCCGCCCGCGTGCCGCTGTTCCTGCAGACGCCGGGCGCCTTCCTTACCGGCTTCGAGACCGGCGACCTGCTGCGGGTGCGCATGAAAATGCCGGGAGCCCAATACATTCCCTACGCCAAATACGGCATCATCGCCTACGGCACCGGACTGATCGTTTCGACCAAGACGCTCGCCGCTTCCCCCGACATGGTGAAAAAATTCGTCGCCGCCTCGGAGCAGGGCTGGGCGGCGGCGGCCAAGAACCCGGAGGCCGCGATCGACGCCAGCCTCAAGCTCTACCCCGACCTGAACAAGGATTTTCTGCTCACCGGGCTGAAAGTGTCGCTTGACGACGAGCTTCACACGCCGAATACCGCGGGCCATCCGATCGGCTGGACCTCGGAACAGGATTGGAAAAAGATGCTCGCGATGTTTCAGAAGTACGCCGGCATCACGCCGAAAGCGCCTTCGGCCTATTACACCAACGAGTTCATCGTCCCGTAGCGCAGGCCGCCAGCTTGGCCGATGGGGCAACGGGTCAAGGCAGCGGTGCGATGAGCCAAGTCGCGCGGATGGAGCAGGCTCCGCGCGAGGCCTCCGCGCCTCGGCCGGCCACGGTCGGCGCCGCTTCGGGGCCGCCGGCGGTCGCGGTCCGCGGCGTTTCGAAGCGCTTCACATCGCGCAAGGGCGAGGTTCACGCCCTAGACGATGTGAGCCTTGCGGTCGGAGCCGGCGAGTTCGTCTCGATCCTCGGTCCGAGCGGCTGCGGCAAGAGCACGCTGCTCAACATGATTGCCGGCCTGCTGCCGGTAAGTGCCGGCTCGATCGAAGTCCTCGGCAGGCCGGTCACCGGCCCGGTCCACGACCTCGGCATCGTGTTTCAGCAGCATCTGCTGCTCGGCTGGCGGACCATTCTCAACAACGTCCTGTTGCAGATCGAAGTGCGGCGGCTGGACAAGGCAGCCTATACCGAGCGCGCGCTCGGCCTGCTCCGCCGCGTCGGCCTCGGCGAATTCGCCGATCGCTTTCCCGACGAATTGTCGGGCGGCATGAACCAGCGCGCCTCGATCGTGCGGGCGCTCGTGCATGATCCCGACCTGCTCTTGATGGACGAGCCGTTCGGCGCGCTCGACGCCATCACCCGCGACCAGATGGGGCTGGATTTTCACCAATTGTCGCGCGAGGAAGGCAAGACCGTCGTGTTCATCACCCACTCGATCAGCGAAGCAGTGTTTTTGTCGAACCGCGTGATCGTGATGTCGCCGCGGCCGGGAAAAATCGAGGAGATCGTTGCGATCGAGCTTTCCAGCGCCCGTCATTTCGAGGTTCGCGAAGAGCCGGAATTCGTGCGCTATACCCGGCACATCCGCCGCCTGTTCGAGAAAATGGGCGTGCTCACGGAGCATCGGCGACCATGAGCGGCTCGCGCCCGCTGCCCGCGCGCATGATCAACTGGCTCGACCGGTTTGCGGTGCCGATCGCGCTCGCCGCCATGCTCGTGCTCTGGGAAATCGCGGTCGATGTGGCGAAGATTCCAAGCTACGTGCTGCCGGCGCCGACCGATATCTGGGCGTCGATCGTCAAGCATTGGGAATCCCTGCTGTTGCATTCCTGGGTCACGCTGCTCGAAACGCTGGCGGGCTTCGGGCTCAGCCTCGCGATCGGCATTCCTTCGGCGTTTCTGATCGTTTATTCGCGTATTTTCGATCGCGTGCTCTATCCGATCTTGATCGCCTCGCAGGCGGTGCCGAAAGTCGCGCTGGCGCCGATTCTTTTGGTCGCGCTCGGCTACAGCATTCTGCCGAAGGTCATCGTCGCCTTTCTCATCGCCTTCTTCCCGGTCGTGGTGAACACCGTCACCGGGCTTGCCTCGGTCGACCGCGATACGCTGAACCTGATGCACTCGATGGGTGCTTCGAAGCTCGACGTGTTCCTCAAAGTGCGCTTTCCCCACGCGGTGCCGAGCATGATCGCGGGCTTCAAGGTTGCGATCGCGCTGGCGGTGGTTGGCGCCGTGGTCGGCGAATTCGTCGGCAGCCGTTCCGGCCTCGGCTATTACATGCTGCTGGCGACCGGAAATTTCGATACGCCTCTGGTGTTCGCCTGCGTCGTCTTCCTCACGCTCATGGGCATCGTCCTGTTCTATACGGTCGGCCTTCTCGAAATCGTCTTTGCGCGGTTCAATCGTACCGCGCGCATTGCGCAGGGCACGGAGCCGGCCGGCGCCTTCGGCATGTGATCATCGCGCGTGCGCAATCTCAACGCGACCGGCGCGAAGGCACGCCGCGGTCAGGGCCGTTTTCAGACCGAGATCGCCGCCAATTCTCATCCGGCGGCAATTCGAGATTCCGGTTTGAACCGCAACGCCGCTCGTTCCACGTGCAGCGACGGCGGCAGGACGACGCCATTGCGCAACACATCGCGCAACGGTTCGACGAGTCTCCTATTGAGCATCGCCAGCACGACCGCCATGCACAGAAGCAGCGGAGCGGCGGCAACGAGCAGCGTGGCGCCGCGCCAAACGTCAGCGCCGATCATCAGCGCCGCGAGGAAACCCGCAAGCCATTGCAGCAGGAATACCGGATAGGCGATTTCGCCGAGCGCCCGATCAATGCGGCTCGCCAGCGGTCGCCATCGGGCGTTCGCCAGGCCCGCAACGATTACGACAAAAAGGAAAGTCGAGAAATAATAGCCTGCACCGTAGGCATATTCGTTCGGCAGCAGCGATTGCGCAGCGATGGTGTTGCCGATCCACATGACGAGGGCGATCGCCGCGGCGCTCGGCGTGACGTTGAGCATGCCCCGCTTGATCCAAAAATAAACCGCAGCGCCCGCAGTAAAGGAGAGGATTGCCGATGGCGCCGCCGAGTAGCGGGCGCCGAATCCCAGCTCGTTATGGATACAGGCGAGGTGGTACAGCACGCCAATCCACAGCGCCGTCACCGCCAGCCGTTCGCTGCGCGCGGCCGCCACGAACAGTAGACCATACATCTGCAGCTCGACGGCGACCGACCAGAACGGCGGCACCAGGCGGAAATGCATCGCCGGAAATTCGAGAGGGATGACGAACAGGTTGGTGAAAGCCGCCCGTTCGGCGATTCCCGGCTTCCAGTAGGCCAGATAGGCGGCGGCCTGCGCCGGAAAGTGATGGATCGCCAAAAGTGTGAAAAGACACACAACATAGTAGAGCGGCAGAAGCCGCAGCAATCGGTTCATCCAGAAACGTTTGGCGTCGAACTTGTAGATTTCATTCAGCCCCGCCGTCATCACGAAACCCGACAGCACGAAAAAGCCGCGCACCGCATAGAATCCGAAATGAGCGAAATACCCGCCTCCGGCGAGGTGGGAAAGAACAACCATTAAAGCAAGAAGAAATCGCAATGCCCCAAACATGGGTCCAGGTAAGCCAGAATACGTAGGCAAATCGTATATGCGACCCGCAGAAAACCAGGCATTGCGGACGCGATGGTTAACGCACCGTCGCCGCGGTGGACCGATTCATTCGTCGCCATTCGCCGGGTCGGATGCGCACGCCTGCGCTCCTCCGATCGCGCCGCACCCGCGCCATCGGGCGGTCAGATCGGGTGCCGATCGTCGCTCAGCTCCCGGTGAAAGTCACTCCGATGCGATGCACGGAACGCCAGGCCACTTTGCAGTGCTGCACCGGCGGGGAATTTCCGATCATCAGATCGAACGTTTCCGGAATGCCGAGCTGGCTTTCGACTTCCAGACATGCGCCGGTCGCCGACAGATTACGAACCGTGCAACTGACCGCCCCGGCGCGATTGAATGCAATCGTACCGGGTTTGAGCACCCTGTGTCGGGGACTATTCCTTCGCTCAGCCATGGCTCACCCGCGAATATCGTGTCGCAGATATTGCCAGCATGAACCGCATTTGTTGCGAAGAACTGAATTACATCCCAGCTGGTTGTTTGAAAATCGTTTACCGCGTTGGCGACAAAGACGGATAGCTGCGGCGGATGCGGCTACTTGGCACTTGATTTGCGTCCCTTGAAAGTTGCGGCGCTTCGCTCCGGGTCGAAACCGCGCAAAGCGCAGCGGAGCGATGCGCAAGATTCATGCGGAAAATGCATCGGCGGTCGTTGACACCCGCCAGCCGCTGCGGAAGAGTTTTCGGTCAGCCGCCGGTGCGCTATCCGGCGCAATTCTCTTCTCCTTGGCGCGCCAAAGGCGCATCGTTTGCGGCGCGGGGCATTTGTTGCGCCGCTTTGCGCGAGAGCGAAGCGTCAGGTCAGACATCGCAGCGGCCGTAACGCGATGGCCGCCGTGCGGGAGGAAATCATGACAGGCAAATGCTTCGGCTATGCGGCTTGGATCGTCGGCTCGCTCGCCGTCGCGCTCACCGCAATGAGCGGCTGGCCGCAAGCCGCCGGCGCGCAAACCGCCCCGCACTTCGTGGTCGATGCGGCCTGGCCCAAACCGCTGCCTGCGACGATCATCGATGGCGTGTCTCATCCTTGGGTGCTGGGCGAAGTAGCGGGAGATTGCGTCGACATCCGTGACAACATCTACACTTTCAACCGGGCCTGGGAGGTCGGCCGCAGCGGCCTCAAAGGCGCGCCGCGCTCGCCGGGCTCCGAATCGGGGCAGATTGAGCGGCAGGACGCGCTCGCTTCGGCCGTGCCCTCCCCGCCAATCGTGGTCTTCGATACCGACGGTAATGCGATAGCCGGCTGGGGCGATCCCAGCCTGTTCCCGGCCTCGTCGCCCTATTCCGGATACGCCTCCTACATGCCGCAAGGCGCCCACGGCTGCTTTGTCGACTACCAGGGCAACATTTGGCTGGGCGGCAATGGCGACGGCATCGTCCAGAAATACAATCCCGCGCTCGCCACGCGCGAGGGCGCGAAGGCGACCTTTGTCACCCAGATCGGCACCAAGGGGCTCTGCGATCCCGGAACGTCGGACAAGCTGTTCAGCCAATGTGGCAGTTCGGCCGGCAATACCAGTCACACGCTTCTGAACGAACCCGCGGACATCGCTGTCGATCCGCAACCGGATCCGGTCACCGGGACCGCGGGAAGCGTCTATATCGCCGATGGCTACGGCAATCACCGCGTCGTCGTCTACACCACGAGCGATGGCGGCAAGACCTATCAGTACAATCGCCAATGGGGCGCGGCCTGTTCAACCACCGGCCAATCCTGTCCTCCGGGTTTTTTCGGCGCAACTGGCGGCGGCCATCCGCATTGCGTCGTACTCGGCAATGACGGGCTTATCTATGTCTGCGACCGTCCCGACAATCGAATCCAGGTTTTCAAAAAAGATTGCGGCGCGCCCTCGGTCAATGGCAGTCAGCCGATTTGCACGCCGGTGAAGATCATCAATATCGGGCTCGATGCGGGCCTGAGCACGCCCAACTGTACCGGAACAACGTGCGTCGGCACCGACGGCTTCAAAAACGCCTCGCCGGCGGCCCGCGCGGCCATCTCGCTTGGCGGCGCTCGCGGCGACGACTTGGACTTTTGGCCCAATATCGACTCGCTCGGGTCCAACAGTCCGAGCCGACAAACCGTCATCATCAACGTCGATCTCGGCAACAACAATACCTGGCTGTGGGATAAAGCGGCCGCAACGGTATTCGGAGCCCTCGGCGCCTGCGGCATCCTTCCCTGTCCGGGGCACGATGCGGGTCATTTTGCCTTTGGGCACACGGCCGCGGTTGATTCACACGGCAATATCTACATCGCCGAGACAATCGCCGGACGGCGGATACAGAAGTTCGTCCCCGTCGATGAGCCTCGTCACTGAAGTGACTAAGCCTCGAAAAGTCCATCAGCCTTGACGCGGCGCCGCGCGGTCACGCTTGCCGAACGCCCGGCGCCTGGAACAGCAAAGGAGTTCGGCTGTGTTGAAGCGCTGGATGTGTTGCGTGACGGCCTCGCTGTTTTGCGCCGCGCTGTTTTGCGCCGCGCTTGGCCCGATCCCGGCAAAGGCCCATGACTTCCCGCTCGATCGGGTCATGAACGCGTTTATCAAGATCGAACCGCACCAGGCCGATCTTGTCATCCGCGTCCCGCTGGATCTGTTGAACGGCGTGGCGTTTCCGCTGATCGGCAGCGATTATTACAATGTCGCGACCTCCGGTCCGGCCATCAAAAACGCGCTCAGCACGATTGCGGTCAGCATCGAGCTTTGGGAAGGCAAAACCCGTCTCACACCTTCGAGCTTCCAAGGCAAGCTCGTTGCGCTCGCCGACCGTTCATTCGAGACCTTTGACCGCGCCCTCGATCACGTGAACAAGCCCGCCCGGTCAGATGCGGTCATCGGCTACGACCAGGGCTACCTGGACGCCCATTTCGTCTATCCGATCGCCGCGCCCGGATCGGTGTTTGCGATCGAGAACAACGTCGCGGCCGATCTCGGCGAATACACCAAAACCGCCATTCGTTTTCTGCCGCTTGGCCAATCCGCTCGCGCCATGATGCTCAACGGCAGCTCCGGCCGCGTGACGCTCGATCCGCCGTGGTATGCCGCGTCGATCGGATTCATCAAGCTCGGCATCGAGCACATTCTGACCGGCATCGACCACATGTTGTTCTTGCTGTGCCTGGTCATCCCGTTTCGCCGGATCAGGAGTTCTCATTCCGGTCATCACCGCGTTTACGCTAGGGCATTCGGTGACGCTGATCGGCACCGCGTACGGCTTGGCGCCGCCCGAACGCTGGTTCCCGCCGTTTGTCGAAATGGCGATAGCCGTATCGATCATCTACATGGCGCTGGAGAACATCGTTGGCGCTAATCTTCGCCGGCGCTGGATCATTGCCGGCTTGTTCGGCCTCGTGCATGGCTTCGGTTTTGCCGATATCCTCGGCGAGCAACTTCAGTTCGCCGGCTCGAATCTCCTGGTCGCGCTGTTCTCCTTCAATGTCGGGATCGAGATCGGTCAGTTGCTCGTACTCTGCGCCTTCGTTCCGGCACTGGCGCTTTTGTTCCGCGGCGCCATGGCGGGGCGAACGGGAATTACCGTGCTGTCCTCGCTGGTCGTTCTCACCGCCTGGCAATGGATGATGGACCGCGGCGAGGTGCTGTGGCAGACGCCGTGGCCGCAACCGACGCCGGCAGGGCTGCTGCTGCTTTCGCGATGGGTTGCCGCCCTCGCGCTCGCTGTCGCTGCGGCCAAATTCTTGACCAGATGGGTCGATCGCAAATGGCCCGGCCAGCTCGTGCCGGCGGGGGTCGCATCCGAAATATGAAGGCGCGAACCGCACCGATTGCAACATTGAACAAGGCAGCCGGCCTGGGCGAAATTGCCTTCACGGCCTGGAAAAGCCCAGCGCGCAATGGCACAGATACGCTGACTGCGCGTTCATCACGAGATTTTGCACGCCCGCTCGATGACCCAAGCAATCGACCTGTTTGCGCCGTTCCAGCTCGGCTCGCTCGCTCTACCGAACCGCATCGTGATGGCGCCGATGACGCGCAACCGCGCCGGTCCGGGCAACGCGCCGACCGCGCTCAACGCCGCCTATTACGCGCAGCGCGCGAGCGCCGGGCTGATCGTCGCCGAAGCCTCGCAAGTCTCGCCGCAGGGCCTCGGCTATCCGGGCACGCCCGGCATTCACAGCGATGAGCAGATCGCCGGGTGGAAGCTTGTCACCGACGCCGTACACGCGGCCGGCGGCCGGATTTTCCTGCAGCTCTGGCACGTCGGGCGCATTTCGCATCCGTCGCTGCAGCCCCGCGGTGCGCTGCCCGTGGCGCCGTCCGCGATCGCGCCGGCCGGACAGGCCTGGACGCTCGACGGCATGAAGCCTTACGTCACGCCGCGCGCGCTCGACACCGTCGAAATTCCCGGCATCGTCGAACAGTTTCGGCAAGGCGCGGCCAACGCCAAGGCGGCGGGCTTTGACGGCGTCGAAGTCCACGCCGCGCACGGTTATCTGCTCGATCAATTTTTACGCGACAAAACCAATCGGCGCACCGACGCCTATGGTGGCAGCGCGGCCAACCGGGCGCGGCTTCTGGTCGAGGTCATGGAAGCGGTGGCGGGCGTTTGGGGCGCGGAGCGCGTCGGCGTGCATCTGTCGCCGACCAACCTCGCCTTCAACGACATTTCCGACAGCGACCCCGAACAAACCTTCTCGACCGTAGTGTGTGCGCTTGACCGGCTCGGGCTTGGCTATTTGCATCTGGTCGAGCCAGGGCCTGCGGATGCGGCCCCTTCCCTACCCTCCCCCGCAAGCGCGGCAGGGATAGGTGGGGGCCGTCTTGAAGCCGCATTCTTCCGCCCGCTATGGCGCAACGCGCTGGTCGCCAACAAGGCCTACGATCTTGCCCGCGCCGACGCCACGTTGCACTCGGGCGCGGCCGATCTCGTTTCCTTCGCGACGCTGTTCATTGCCAACCCCGATCTGCCAGAGCGATTGCGCCGCGGCGGGCCTTTCAATGCGGCGGAGCGCAAGACCTATTACGGCGGCGATGCCAGGGGCTACACGGATTATCCGGGTCTGCAGCTCGAGACTTCACCGTAAGGGGACCGGCATGATCGATCACGTCTCCATCGCGGTTCGCGATTTGCGAGCTGCCGAACTATTTTACACCACGCTGCTCGCCCCGCTCGGCATGGCGAAGCTGCGCGAGTGGCCCAACGCCGCAGTCGGCTTCGGCAAACAATATCCGGACTTCTGGATCAATCGGCGCGCCGGCATGAAGAGGATCGCCGACGACAGCGGCGTCCACATCTGCTTGCGCGCACCTGACGCTGCCGCAGTCGATGCGTTTCACGCCGCAGCGCTCGCGGCCGGCGGCGCATCCGACGGCGCGCCCGGATTGCGGCCGGAATATCACGGGCGTTATTACGCCGCCTTCATCGTCGACCTCGACGGCAACCGTATCGAGGCGGTCACGTTCTTGCCAGATGCGGGATAAAGCTCATTCAGGCCTGCTCCACCGTCGCGAGCCAACGGTGAGGCGCAAACGTCGACGGCAATGAGTGACCTCTCGACCCCCGCCCTAACCCCTCCCCACAAGGGGGACGGGAATGCGCCGAGCATTCCGCACGCACGTGCATCAAACCGTAGCCAATTTGCCGCAGGAGTTATTGCGGAGAGCCGCTCAGAGCCGCTCGGCCGGGATCGCCATCGCCTGCTCCGCCTCGGCGACGCGACGCGCTGCGTCGCGCAGTCCGGGCAAAATGTCCTCGATGCGCTTGGCGACCAGAAACTCGACGCTAAGCGGCGACGCCAAAAACTTGACGGCGCGCATGTGCTCGATCAGCGACAGCAACGGGTCCCAGTAACCGTTGATATTGGCGATCAGGATCGGCTTCCTGTGGCGGCCGAGCTGTGCCCAGGTGAGCTGCTCGACGACCTCCTCAAGGGTGCCGATGCCGCCCGGCAGCGCGACGAAGCCGTCGGCGCGCTCGAACATCGTGCGCTTGCGCTGGTGCATGTCGGGCGTGACGATAAGTTCCTGCGGCAACCGGCGCGGCCGCTCGCGCTCGGTGAGAAATTCCGGAATGACGCCGGTGACCTCGCCGCCGTGATCGAGCACGGCGTGGGCGAGCGCGCCCATCAGCCCGACCGAGCCGCCGCCATAAATCAGCCGCACGCCGCTTTCGGCCAGGATTTGACCGAACCTCCCCGCCGCCGCGGTGAACGCCGGATCGGTGCCGGAGGCTCGATCCGCAATACACGCACACCGCATTGATTTTGCTCATCGAGTGACACTCATTTCGGGCTAGATGTGGCCTCGATTCGCTTCTGCTGCAAGCTTTGCGCCGGCGGTGGCTTGCAGCAGGCCAAGACTGCACGGGCCAAGGCTGCGCAGGCTAAGGCTGCACCGATGCACAGTCCGGCAAAAGCCTCTATATGACGGTCGGCGGCCAATGGCGGCCGTGGCCCTTTTATTGCTTGCAATGAGCGATTTCCACCGATCGGCATCGAGTTCAAACGCGCGAAGTCACCGCCGATAACGCGGCGCTGCTGTCGACGCTGGTGCATCTGTGGCCCTATATCTGGCCGGCCGACCGGCGCGACCTCAAGGCCCGCGTCATCGTCGCCACGCTTTTGATCTTTGCCGCGAAGCTTGCCACGGTCGCGGTGCCGTTCACCTTCAAATGGGCGACCGACGCCCTTGCCGGCCACGGCACCGCGCCGGTCGGGCCGGATGACATCATCGGCTGGGCGCTGGCGACGCCGGTGATGATGACGCTCGCCTATGGCGGCATGCGCGCGGTGACGGCGGTCCTCACCCAGTCGCGCGACGCCGTCTTCGCCAAAGTGGCGATGAACGCGGTGCGCCGCCTCGCCATGCGCACGTTCGAGCACATCCACCTTCTGTCGCTGCGCTTTCATCTCGAACGGCGGACCGGCGGGCTCACGCGCATCCTGCAGCGCGGGCGCGATGCCATCGAGACCATCGTGCGCATGGTGCTGCTGCAGCTCGCGCCGACCATCGTCGAGGTGGCGTTGGTCGCCTGGGTACTGCTCGCTCATTTCGACTGGCGGTATCTTGCATTGATCCTGGCGACGGTCGCGCTCTATATCGGCTTCACCTTCTACGCCACCGAATGGCGCATCGGCATCCGCCGCGACATGAATTCGAGCGACAACAACGCCAACGCCAAGGCCATCGATGCGCTGCTCAACTACGAAACGGTCAAATATTTCTCCGCGGAGGCGCGCGAGGCTGCGCGCTACGATCGCGCGATGGCGCGCTACGAGGAAGCAAGCGTGCGCGCCTACGTGTCGCTGACCGTGCTCAATGCCGGCCAGGCCATCGTGTTCACGATCGGGCTCTGCGTCGCCATGGCGCTGTGCGCCCGCGGCATCGAGCGCGGCACCAACACGGTGGGCGATTTCGTCATGATCAACGCGCTCATGATCCAGCTCTACCAGCCGCTCAACTTCATGGGCATGGTGTATCGCGAGATCAAGCAGGCGGTGATCGACATCGAAAACATGTTCGCGCTTTTGTCGCGCAAGCCCGAGATCGAGGACCGGCCGGGCGCCTCGCCATTGCAGGTCCGCGCCGGCACCATCCGGTTCGACAATGTGTCGTTCGCCTACGAGCCGGCGCGCCCGATCCTCAAAGGCTTAAGCTTCGACGTGGCGGCCGGGCATACAGTCGCCATCGTCGGTCCTTCCGGCGCCGGCAAGTCGACGATCTCGCGGCTGTTGTTCCGCTTCTATGACGTGACCGGCGGCCGCATCCTGATCGACGGCCGAGACATAAGCGACGTGACGCAGGATTCGCTGCGCGCTTCGATCGGCATGGTGCCGCAGGACACCGTGCTGTTCGACGACACCATCCGCTACAACATCCGCTACGGCCGCTGGGACGCCAGCGACGCCGAGGTCGAGGAGGCGGCGGGCCTTGCCCAGATCGACGATTTCATCCGCCACGCGCCCAAGGGTTACGAGACCGAAGTCGGCGAGCGCGGATTGAAGCTGTCCGGCGGCGAGAAGCAGCGCGTCGCCATCGCCCGCACCATTCTCAAAGGACCGCCGATCCTGGTTCTCGACGAAGCGACATCGGCGCTTGACAGCCACACCGAACGCGACATCCAGGACGCGCTCGAGCGCGTCGCCAAGAATCGCACCACGCTCGTTATCGCGCACCGGCTCTCGACCATCGTCGGCGCCGACGAAATTCTGGTGCTCGACAAGGGCTTGATCGTCGAGCGCGGCACGCATCGGCAATTGCTGGCACTGGGCGGCCTCTATGCCAGCATGTGGAACCGCCAGCGCGAGGCGCAGATCGCGCGCGAAATTCTCGAAGAGGTCGGCGAGGACGAGCCGGTTGCCCCCAACCGCAATCCGCCGGGGGCAAAGAGCGAGGAACTCGTTGCCGCGGCCGATGCCGCCGAATGACGCGCTTGGATGCGCAATATGTCCGTCATCAACTCCATTCGCGCGCAACTTTCGCCGATCCATCCGGAAGGCTATCCGTTCGTCGGCGCCTTTGCAGCGGCGAGCCTCGTCCTGTTCTGGCTGTGGCCGCCGGCGGGCTGGCTCGGCACCGTGGCGACGCTGTGGTGCGCCTATTTCTTTCGCGACCCGCAGCGCCTGACGCCGCTGCGCGAGGGCCTTGTCGTAGCGCCGGCCGACGGTCGCGTCAGCCAAATCGTCAACGCACTGCCGCCCAGCGAACTTGCCCTCGGCGAGCGGCCGGTCACGCGCATTTCCATTTTCATGAGCGTGTTCGACTGCCACGTGAATCGCAGCCCCGTTACCGGACGCATCGAGCGCATCGTTTACCGCGCCGGAAAATTTTTGAGCGCCGATCTCGACAAAGCGAGCGAAGTCAACGAACGCAACGCCTTCGTCTTCGCCGCCAATACTGGGCAACGCATCGCCGTGATCCAGATCGCGGGGTTGATCGCCCGCCGCATCGTGACATTCGCCCGCGAAGGCGAAGCGGTCGCCGCCGGGCAGCGCATCGGCATGATCCGCTTCGGCTCGCGGGTCGATGTCTATCTGCCGCAAACCGCGCGTCTGCTCGTTGCCGAGGGACAAACCGCTCTTGCCGGCGAGACTGTGCTCGCCGACTTCAAGGCCGGCGAGACCGGACAGACGTTCCGGCAGGCGTGACCTTTGGTGTTTCGCGGCCCCTGGTCGCCGCGCGCTAACCGTTCGCAGCGGCATCGGATGGCAGCCCCGGTCTGAACAGGCTATATAGCCGCCATGGCCGCCCATCAGCCTCAGTTCGAGCGTCCGCCCCTGCCCCGCCTGCGGCGGCGGAAGTTCCGCCGCATCCCGGTGCGCATCCTGGTGCCGAACGTCATCACTTTATTGGCGTTGTGCGCAGGCCTCACCGGAATCCGGATGGCGTTCGAAGACAATTATATGCTGGCGCTGGCCGCGATCGTGTTTGCCGCCATTCTCGACGCCATCGACGGCCGCTTGGCACGGCTGTTGAAGGGAACCTCGCGCTTTGGCGCCGAGCTCGACAGCCTTTCTGATTTCGTCAATTTCGGCGTGGCGCCGGCGCTGATCCTCTACTTCTGGGGTCTTCACGATTTGCAATCGGCCGGCTGGATCGCGGCCATGGTCTTCGCCATTTGCGCAGGCCTGCGCCTGGCCCGTTTCAACGTCATGCTGGACGACCCGGACAAGCCGGCCTGGGCCGCGAATTTCTTCGTCGGCATGCCGGCGCCGGCCGGCGCCATCACCGTCTTGCTGCCGATCTATGCGGCGCTGCTCGGCTTGCCGCGCTCAGGCCTACTGACCTGGCTGATGCTGGTCTATACGCTTGTCATCTCGTCGCTGATGGTGTCGCGGCTGCCGGTGTTTTCAGGCAAGCGCGTCGGCACGCGGGTGCCGCGCGAACTGGTCGGACCGCTCGTCGTCGTGGTCGTGCTGTTTATTGCGCTGCTCATCGCCTATCCATGGGCGATGCTCACGGCCGGCACGCTGGCCTACCTTGTCGGCCTGCCGTTCGGCTGGCTGTCGCATCGCGGCTATGAGGAGAGGTCGCGTCAAGCTCGAACCGCACCGGGCGCCACCCTGCGCCCGCCGCCGATCTCGGCCGGCATTGTCAATCCCCCCGACCAGGATCGCCCAGCGCGCCTCAACTGAGCCGCAGAGCTGCTCTTGTTTGCCGCGCCGACACACGAGAGTGCCGTTGCGGCAATGAGGAAGTCATGGCAGGCCGCACTCGATTGGCCAAGTGTTCCGGTGCAGCGCTCGGGCGCCGCGGCTTCGTCACAGGTGCAGTGGCTTCGCTTGCCGCTCTGCCGGCGATCCGCACGGCGTTTGGCGCAATGCCGCCAATCACGCTCAAGCTCCACCATGCCTTCCCTGCAATATCGTGCGTCCACGCCGATTTTCTCGCGCCCTGGGCCCATGCGGTCGAGGCGCAATCGGGCGGCCAATTGCGCATCGAGATCATTCCCTCGATGGAACTCGGCGGCCGGCCTGCGGAATTGTTCGACCAGGCGCGCGACCGCTTTGCCGATATCGTCTGGGCGATGCCGAGCCAGACGCCGGGCCGGTTCCCTGAAATCGAATTGTTCGAACTGCCATTCGTGCCATCGCGCCGTGCGCTGGTCAGCTCAAGAGCGATCGAGGATTTTGGCAGCGACAACCTCGACCACGAATTCCGCGAAATCCGGCCGCTCTGTTTCTCGTGCGCAGATCGCGGCATTATCCATAGCCACGATCCGCTCGGCGCAGCCCCACAACTCGACGGCTTGCGGCTCGATGTGCGCACCCGTTTCGCAGCGGCCGCGGTGCGCGTGCTCGGCGCGCGCGGCGAAACGATGCCGAGCGCGCAATTGCGGTTCGCGATTGCCAGCCGCATCGTCAATGGCTGCGTCATTCCCTGGCACATGGCGGCGGCGCTGAAACTCGACGAAGTGTTCACCACGCACACCGATTTCGCCGAATCCTCGCTGAGTACGACGACATTCGTGCTGGCCATGAACAAGGCGTCCTATGACGGACTGCCGGCCGACCTCAAAAAAGTCATTGACGCCAATTGCGGGCCGGTTGCCGCGGCCATGGCCGGCACCATGTGGGACCTCAAGGCCCGAGCTGTCGCCGAGGCAGACTGGCCGGCGCGGCGATGCCGTTGTCACCGTGCCGGCGCAGGCCGTCGTGCATTGGCGCAAGGCCACGGAGCCCGTGATCCATGCGTGGCAGAGGCAGATGGAAGAGCGCAAGGTCGATGGCGACAGGCTCCTTGCCAGTGCGCGAACGCTTCTTGCCAAATACGCCAACGAACCCGAGCCGCAGCCGCCGCAGCCGCCGCAGCCGTCGCAGCTCTCAGAGCCCGTTACCGCGACGGCAAATCAGCGCGGCAAAGCGGGAGCCGCGCCGGCGCCGGGGTCAGCCTCGAAGCGAAGTGCGGCGCCCCTTCCCGCCTCTTCTTCGCCGCCGACGCGCCTCGACATTCCGATGTAGCGCACACGCAGCGGCCGCAACGAGGCGCAGCATCAAGCCGGCCGTGTCACTTCGGCAGCGGATGACCGGGCATCAGATCGTACGGGTGACCCCAGCCAGGTAGCGCCTTGATGCGACCGAGCCAGGCGCCGATGTTCTCGTATTCGGCGGCAATGTCGAAGCCGAACTCCTCGGCCGGATAATAGAGATAGGCGACGAGCGACAGATCGGCGATGGTCGGCGCGGTGCCGAGAATATAAGGACGCGATGACAGCCGCTTGTCGAGGATACCGAGCGCGTTGTCGATGCGGCCCTTGAGAAATCCCATGACCGCCGCATCGCCGGGCGGTTTGGCGAAATTCCGGAGAAAGCGGTACGGGCCGAGAAAGCCGTTGACCTTCTGATTGTCGAAAATGATCCAGCGCAGAGCTTCAAGCCGCTCGTCTTCACCGCGCGGCGAGAATTTTCCGGTGTGCTCGGCGAGGTAAGTGAGGATCACGCCGGATTGGCTGAGTTTTTTCGCCCCATGCGCGAGCACCGGGACTTCACCCATTTCATTGACGGTACTGCGGTATTCGGCGCTGCGCGGGGTGCCCTTACCGAACATGTCGACGAAAATCGGCCGCCAATCGGCGCCGATCAGATTGAGCATCAAGGCGGCGCGATAGGCATTGCCCGATTGAGCGAAACAGTAAAGTTCGTATTCGGCCATCAAAATTACTCCGGCAGATTTGGGTTCAGCGCGACAGCGTGATCTCGCCGCCGCTCGTGTCCTGTCCCTGGAATTGATTGCCCGAATAGGACAGCCGCGCAAGCGGTCGGCCCTTGAAGTCGTCGATGACCAGGACGCCGTTCTCGTATCTCCACTTGCGGCTGGTAAAAAACTCGCCGGGGCAGCCGCCCTCGGGGGCGATCGTGCCTTGCGCTGCGCCAACCGCGCCGGCGGCACCGGCGACACCGGCGGCGCTGGCGCCAAAATTCATGAAGCAGCCTCCGCCTGCCGTAGCGGAAAGCTTCCAATGACCTCCAAGCGGCACCGGCGGCGGGGACGGCGGCGGCGGGGATGGCCGTGGCGGCTGTGGCTTGGGCGCAGGCGCGCTGGTGGCGACCGATTGGCCGCCGCCAAGCAGTCCGCCGCCCAGGGAGCCTGGGCCGCTGCAGGCCGACAACGCGGCCAGCACGAGCAGAAGCGCGGCGGCTTTCGCCGCGCTCCCGCCATAAATCTTAGTGCGTCCTGCCCCGCTCATGCACCGGTCCTGCTGTGCCGCCGCAAACGAAAACCGAACTCGCCCGGAACGAAAAGCGAATTGGCAGGCTCGATGCAAGCTGCTTTTGCCATAGCCAGGGCGCCGTGTTTGCGTCAATATTCCTAACCGAAATCAACCATGTTGGCATAGGTGCACAGGGAGTGCGTCAAATGAAATCATTGCCGCTAATTTCCGCCCGATCGCCGCTCGCAGCGGCGGCTTTGGTCGCCGCACTGCTCGTGGTCTCGGCCGGTTTCGCACGCGCCCAGGACAGTAGCGCCGGCACCGCCCCCGCCTCGCCGGTCGACGAGTTCTCCAAGCAGCTTGAGGATTTCCAGAAAACCGTGCCGGATCTCAACAAGAAGATCCAGGAGAGCGCAGCCGCCATCGACAGCACCACCGATGTGGAAAAGGCGCGCGCCGACATTGATCAGTTGCGCGCCGAAGTCTCGACATTGCTGGGCGCCGTCGCCGATAACGGACCGGTGTCCCAGCTCGGCGGAAAGGCGCTCGCTCACATCCAAGGCAAGCTCAAGGAGCTGTCACAGGATACGCGCTTTTCACCGCAGGAGCGCCAATATCTGAGCACTCAATGGCAGCAGTTGCAGACGCAGACCGAAGCCGCCGACAAGGAGCTTGCCGACGCGCGTGCGCAATTCGGAAGCCTGCTGCAGAGCGCTTCAGGACAACGAGGATTTCATCGGCGAATTGATCGAAATCCGTCAGGCCGAGAAGGCGCTTGAAGTCATCCGTGACCTGTCCCGCGATATTCGCGAGGCTTCGAACCAGCTCAATCGAGCTGATCGGCGGCATCAAGCCGCCGGGCGCGTGAACCCGGCGCTGCGAGACAGGCGCGGCATCGGCAGCGTGAACGCGAGCCGCGCGCTCGGCCTGCTGGCAAGTATCCTTGTGGCCGGCGCTGCGATCGTCGCGTGCCGGCCGAGCGGCAACGTCGGCTATGTCGAGATCAAGACGGTTCCCGTCGCCGCCCTCACCCAGGTCGCGCTCTATCTCGATACCACCAGGCTCGCGCCGATCAAAAAGGGCAGCGCCATTCTGCGGCAGCCGGTCGGCACCGTCGAGCTTGCTGCCGACGGAGTGGCAGGCGCGCTGACGCCGATCTGCGAGATCGTGGTGCGCAAGAACCGCATCACCACCGTTACCGTCTCGGTGCTGGAGCACCCGCCGCGCTGCCAATGCCGCTATACCGGCACCGAGGCGGCGACGGCGCATGAGTGCGTGAGCTGAGTGCAGCCGTTGCGGTCGCGAGCCGCGCGCTACGCCGCGTCTCCGGCAGAACCGTCGCCTGCATGCTCGGACGCAGTTTCATGCGATCGAGCCAGCCTCGCAGCCCGGTGTCCGCCAGCAGCACCTTGCCTTCCGGGGTCTGCGCGAAGAAGTCGAGCTGCGGAGCGAGCATCAGGTCGGCAATCGACAGGGCGTTGCCGGCGAGGAACGGCTGCGTTCCCAGCAGACGGTCGAATTCGGCGATGCAGACGCGTGCCATCGGCATGGAGGCGTCGATCGCGGCCTGATCGGTCGAGGTTCCAAGCAGAACCGGACCAATAATGCGCTGAAAGACGATGACCGCCGCCGCCTTGGGGAAGAAATACCAATCGTTGATGCCGATGATCTGGTTCATACGCGCCGCCAATCGATGATCGGCCGGCTCAAACGGCGGCTCGGCGAATTCGTCGTCGATGTAGCGCAAGATCGCTTGTGTCTCGTAGAGCACAAAGTCGCCGCGCTCGAGCAGCGGCACGCGGCCGAACGGATTTTTCTTGATGTAGGCCTCGCTCCGGTGTTCGCCGGGTGTCATCGCCTGCACGCGATACGGCACCCGCTTTTCCTCGAGCCCCATTTGCACCGCCCGCAAGAACGGACTGCCGTGTACTCCATGAATGACGATGTCGGTCATGATGATCCCCTCGGTTCGGTGAGTTGGTGCGTCCCGCTGCGGCTTAGCGTCACCGCATCTCGGCCTCGGTCTTGAACAGCTCCAGCAGTCCCGGCCAACCGCCGTCGACGTCCTTGCGCATCGACGCGCCGGCTTCGGGCCCCATCCGTTCAAAGCTGCGATGTTCGAGTTCGACGCGGGTGAAATCCGCACCGTCGGCGATGAACTGGACCTCGATCTCTGAGCCTATCGTCGTGTCCGGCTTCCATTGACTATTGATGTCCCAGGTCATGACGAAGCGTTGCGGCGGCTCCCACACCACGATCCTGCCGATATTAGTTCGCGTGCCGTCTTCTGCCAATTCGTACCAATGACCGCCAAGACGGGTTTCCATGACGGCGCCTTTCCTCGGCGTCTTGCCGATCCCATGCTCACGCGGCCACCAGCGGCCCAGTCCCGACGTGAATACATCGAAGGCGCGCGATTGAGCGGCGTTGACGCGAATGCTCTTGCACACCGGAGCGATTTTCAGCTCTCCCGTCATTTCACGTCCTCTTGTTCTCTGGTTTCCCGTTCGACTTCGGTCTGGAAGTTTCCGAGTGCTTCATCCCAGAACTGGTCGAGCCATCGGCGCAGCGCGGCGAGCCCATTCGGGTCGATGAAGTAGACGCGGCGCGCGCCTTCCGGCCGGTCGCCGACAAGTCCTGCGTCCTTAAGCACTTTGAGGTGCTGCGACACCGCGGGCCGGCTGACCGGCAGGGCGCTCGCGATTTTGCCGACCGGCAAAGGTCCGCCCTTAAGCCGCTCGAACACCTGGCGGCGTGTCCGATCGGCCAAAGCCGAAAGAGCGTTTCCGTAAGCCATTACTTACCGTAAGTAATGACTTACACAATGTCAACAGTCAATTTGGCGACCACCCCGGCGCGCCAGCCCCCAAGAGTTGCGCGCGCCGCGAGTATCCGCCGGCCACGAACGCCAGCGGCACTGCCGCAACGGCGACACCTCGGCGACCGCCTCTCATGAGGAGGTGAGGTGAGTTTATCCGTGCCCCTGCGGGAAGGATCGGCGCATTCACGCCACAGCGAACCCGGCGCTCCTGATCAGGACGCGGTTTCCAGTTCGCGGAGCACACTTGCGAATTTGCCCTGCCGCCTCGGTAAGCCGAGGTTGCCTCGCAACGTGTTGCTCTCGTATTCGCTGCGAAACAGGTTGCGGCGCTGCAATTCCGGGATGATCAGGTCGACGAAGTCGTTCAAGCCGCCGGGGAAATACGGCACGATGACGTTGAAACCGTCGGCGGCGCGCTGTTCCAGCCATTGCTGCATCGTATCGGCGATCTGGGCCGGCGTTCCGATCACTTCAAGATGTCCGCGTGCGCCGGCGAAGCGCTGATAAAGCTGACGGATGGTCAGATTTTCGCGTTTCGCCATATCGACCATCACGTCCGAGCGGCTGGCGACGACATCGTTCTTGGGCAGTTCCGGCATTGGTCCGTCAAGCGGGTAGCCGGTGAGGTCGAAGCCGATGCGCCGTGACAGCAACCCAAGACCAACGTCGGGATGGATCAGGTCCAGCATGCGCTGATATTTCTCCTTGGCCTCGTCGTCGGTACGCCCCACCGTGACGGCGAGGCCGGGCAGGATTTTGAGGTGGTCGGGATCGCGGCCGTATTTCGCCATGCGGCCTTTGAGTTCGGCATAAAAGGCTTTGCCGCCTTCAAGCCGATTTTGCGCGGCAAACACCACCTCGGCGGTTTCGGCTGCGAGTTCGATGCCGTCGTCGGACGCTCCGGCCTGCACCAGGACAGGCTGGCCTTGCCGGGAACGCGGTGTGTTCAACGGCCCCCGCACGTCGAAATACTTGCCGTGGTGATTGAGGACGTGCATCTTTTCGCGATCGAAAAACACGCCGGAGGCGCGGTCGCGAATGAAGGCGTCGTCGTCCCAACTCTGCCACAGGCCATTGACGACTTCAGCAAATTCTCGGGCGCGGCGGTAGCGCTCGGCCTTGGGAGGATGGGTGACGCGGCCGAAATTCTGCGCCTCGGTTTCGTTGCCGGAGGTGATCAGGTTCCAGCCGGCGCGGCCTTCGCTGACGATGTCGAGCGACGCGAACTTGCGCGCCAGCGCAAAGGGTTCTTCGTAGGTGGTGCTCGCGGTGCACACCAACCCGATATTGCGGGTGAAGCCGGAAAGCGCCGCCATCAAGGTAAAAGGCTCGATCCAGGCGACGTAATGCATGCGGTGCAGCCCGTCGGGATGCGTGGTCCATGCGCTCTGGGTGTCGGCCGAAAACAGCATGTCGAAACGGCCGCGCTCGGCTGTCTGCGCCATCTCGACGAAGCGCTTGAAATTGACGCCGGCATCGGCGTGCGAATTCGGGATGACGCCACGACGCCACGTGATGGCCGACCGGCCTGACAAAAAGTCCAAGCTTCATGTGACTGGCGTTGTCGCCCATGGTCGATGTCCTTTTCGCCGTGCGGCGGCAATGCGAGGATTTGCTCGGTCGAACGCCGCTCGGCAGCTTATCTGCGGCGCGACGGCAAAGGCGCGCGCCGGCAAGCCGTTGCGGCAGAATCTGTGATCTTGCGCCATGGGCGAGTCAAGAACGAGTCAAGGTCGCTCGACGCGGACCTGACCCCGTCAACGCATGGTCGGAATGACGAACTCGGCGCCCTCCTTCACGCCCGAGGGCCAGCGCGCGGTCACGGTCTTGGTGCGGGTGTAGAAGCGGATCGAATCCGGGCCGTGCTGATTGAGGTCGCCGAAGCCCGATCGCTTCCAGCCGCCGAACGTGTAATAGGCGAGCGGCACGGGAATTGCGAAATTCACGCCCACCATGCCGACCTCGACACGACTGACAAAATCGCGCGCGGCATCGCCGTCGCGGGTGAAGATGGCGACGCCATTGCCGTAATTGTGCTCCGACGGCAGCCGCACCGCTTCCTCATAGTCCTTGGCGCGCACCACCGACAGGACGGGTCCGAAAATCTCTTCCTTGTAGATGCGCATTTCCGGCGTGACCTCATCGAACAGGCAGCCGCCCATGAAATTGCCGCTCTCATAGCCCTGCATCTTGAAGCCGCGGCCGTCGACCACGAGCTTGGCGCCTTCCGTGACGCCGAGATCGACGTAGCTTCGCACCTTTTCCAGATGCGCCTTCGTGATCATCGGGCCGTAATCGGCCTGCGCGTCGGTCGACGGGCCGATCTTCAGGCTCTCGACCCGCGGCACGAGTTTTTCCAGCAGAATGTCGGCGGTCTTGTTGCCGACCGGCACTGCAACCGACACCGCCATGCAGCGCTCGCCGGCGGAACCATAACCGGCGCCGATCAAGGCATCGACCGCCTGATCCATGTCGGCATCCGGCATGATGATCATCTGGTTCTTGGCGCCGCCGAAGCACTGCGCGCGTTTGCCGTTGGCAGTCGCGGTCGCATAGACATATTCGGCGATCGCCGAGGAGCCGACGAAGCCTATCGCCTTGACGCGCGGGTCGGTGAGCAGTGTGTCGACCGCTTCCTTGTCGCCGTTGACGACGTTGAGCACGCCCGCCGGCAGGCCCGCCTCGACAAACAATTCGGCAAGCCGCATCGGCACCGAAGGGTCGCGCTCCGACGGTTTCATGATGAAGGCATTGCCGCAGGCGAGCGCCGGCGCGCATTTCCACAGCGGGATCATGGCCGGGAAGTTGAACGGCGTAATGCCGGCGACGATTCCGAGCGGCTGGCGCATCGAATAAAGGTCGATGCCGGGGCCGGCGCTCTCGGTGTATTCGCCCTTGAGCAGATGCGGGATGCCGCAGGCGAATTCCACCACTTCGAGGCCGCGCTGGATGTCGCCGCGCGCATCGACAAAAGTCTTGCCGTGTTCGGAGGACAAAAGCCGCGCGAGCTGGTCGAATTCCTTCTGCACCAGTTCGAGGAATTTCATCATCACCCGCGCGCGCCGCTGCGGGTTGACCGCGGCCCAGGCCGGCTGCGCCGCTTCCGCAACCGCGATGGCGTGCTCGACCTCGGAACGCTTGGCGAAAGCGACGTGCGCCTGCACCTCACCGGTATTGGGATCGAACACATCGCCATGCCGCCCCGATAGCCCATTCACCCGTTTGCCGCCGATGAAATGGCCGATCTCGCGCATGGGCTGTCTCCTTGGGTCTGGGCATGGCGCCGGAGCCGCTTCGTTGCCCCTATTGTGCGGCTTTTTTCGGCGGCGGTCACGCGGCACTAGCCGCTTACGAGCCGTAAACACCCTCTTTTCCGGCAGAAGTAGGGTGTCTTTTCGGCGAGGCACTCGACCACGCGACCATTGGTTCGCCGCTAGCCGGCAACAAGCGATCGCACCGTTTCGATCGGCATCAGCATGACGCGCTCGCCGAGCGGACAGCGGACGAAACCGTGCCGCTCGTAGAATCCCACGGCGGCTTCGTCGATCGCATGGGCGATGACGCCGCGCACGCCGGCGATCTCTGAAGCGGCGGAACATCGCCGCAATGCGTCCACCAATAATGCGGAGCCGACACCGCGGCCTTGCCATTGGGCATCGACCGCCAAACGACCGATCAACAGCAGCGGAACGTGGTCCGGCAAGCCCCGCCGGAGTTTTGCCGATGGCAGCGCCGAGCGCTGCTCGACGGCAGCAGAGATGGAGAAATAGCCGACGACGCGGTTCGGCTCGCTTTCGGGACAAACCACATAGGTCCGAGCGGAAAATCCCTCGCTCGAACGTGCCCGTTCGCGTAGCCACTGATCGAGCGAGGGGTGAGTGCCATTAACGAAACGGGAGACGACGTGGCGGCTGGCGAGCGGCTGCGGAGGGCGAAGTTCCGGGCCGGTGCCGGTCACGCCTGCCACGGCGGCTTCCGGCTAAACCGGGCACGAAACTTGGTCGGAGGCTTCGGCGGCGCATCGAGCAGCGCCACAAAGCGCGCATGTGCTGCATCGTCGAGAAAGAAAGTCCGCTGGTCGAGGATCGTCTCTTCGGCCCGCCGCCGCGCGGTTTCCAGCATGAATTCCGAAAGCTTTTGGCCGCGCAAGGCTGCCGCTCGATTGAGCATGGCCTTCGCCTCCGCCGACGCGCGGATCTGGATCACGTCATCTTTGCGCCGCGGCGGCGAGGGCATGGGCAAATCTCCAAGGAAACGATTGTGAAAAGTGACGCCGCGTACTGACATTGTCAACACCGGATCGCCGCTGCGCCGCGGTGAGACACCCCCAGTAACCCTCCCTTAAGCGCGCCGCCGGTATCCTGCTGCGGCAGCCAGAATGGCGCGCTGTCGCGTGGGTGGGGTGGGGTGGGTTATGGACATTGCTACAGGCCTTGGCCTGCTCGCCGGGGCCGTCGTGTTGACTACGCTCATCATGATGGGCGGCAACCTTCGGATGTTCCTCGACCTGCACGCCTGCATCGTCATTTTCGGCGGTTCGTTTGCAGCAACCCTGATCCGCTTCCCGCTGTCGTCGATCTTTCACGGGCTGCCGCTCGGCGCCAAGTTCGCCTTCACGATGCGCCGCATCACCCAGCGCGAACTGGTCGACGAGATCGCGGCTTTGGCCGAAATCGCGCGCAAGCAGGGCCCGCTCGGGCTGGAGAAGGTCGAGGTCGAGGACGCCTATCTCGCCAAGGGCATCCGCTTCGTCGCCGACGGCTACGACGCCGGATTCATCCGCGACAATCTCGAGCGCGATCGCGACAATTTCCTCACCCATGTCGACGAGGGCCAGAAAATCTATCGCGCGGTCGGCGACTGCGCGCCGGCTTTCGGCATGGTCGGCACGCTGATCGGCATGGTGCAGATGTTCGCCAACATGACCGATCCATCGAAGCTCGGTCCGTTCATGGCGGTCGCGCTCTTGGCGACGTTCTACGGCGCCGTGTTCGCCAATCTGGTCTGCCTGCCGATCGCTGACAAGCTGCATCTGAAGCTCCAAGACGAAGAGATCAATCGCACGCTGATCATCGACGGCATCCTGATGATCCGCGAGTCGAAAAGCCCGACGCTGGTGCGCGAAATGCTGCTGGCGTACCTGCCGGAGAAGCACCGCGACGAAGAGCCGGTGCCTGAGCCGGTGCCGGCTTGAGCCGGTGCCGTAAGGACGCGCACCATGGCCAAGCGCAAACAAGCGCAGCACGCCGCCGGCCACGGCTGGTTCGTCACCTTCGCCGACCTGATGGGACTGTTGGTCAGCTTTTTCGTCATGCTGGTCGCGTTCTCGAACCAGGACATGCAGAAGCTGCAGATTGTAGCCGGCTCTATGCGCGACGCCTTCGGCGTGCAAACCGCGGTGCGCTATTCCGGCATCATCGAAGTCAACGGCCTGCCCACCCGGCCGAAGCTGAAGAATGCCGCTCACATTACGCCAGAGGAGGCCTCGGCCACGCCGACCCCGGACCAGCAGGACCGCAAGCGCGATTACGGCGCCAAGCTCCAGCAGGAGCAGGCCTTCGCGCTCGCCGCAGCATCGCTGCGCCAGGCGCTCCAGGACATGCCTGAACTCACGGAAGCCTCAAAGCACATCATGTTCGAGGAAACCAAGGAGGGCTTCAACATCGAGATCGTCGACCAAAAGGGCCGCTCGATGTTCCCGGAAGGCTCCAAGGAGCCGTACGAACGCACCCATGAGATCATCGCCAAGCTCGCCGGGCCGCTGCGAGCGACCCCGTACCGCGTCTCGATCACCGGCCACACCGCCTCGACGCGAACGCCGCCGCCACCCGGCTACGGTTCATGGGACCTCTCGGCCGACCGCGCCAATGCAGTGCGCCGCATCCTTGAACAGGAGGGCCTGCCAGCGGCCAATATTTACCAAGTCGCCGGCAAGGCCGATACCGACCCGCTGTTCCCGGACGACCCCTACATCGCGGCCAACCGGCGCGTAACCATCACGCTCATGCGCGAGGCACCGCCGGTGCCGCCGGACCTCAAGCCTTAGCATCGCGTCGACCGCCGCCGCCACGCCTGGCGCATCGCGCGCATGGCAGACAAGTACTTGATTTAGCTATACTAATCTCTCTGCTTTCGGCGGCCTCTGCTACAATTGGCCGCGAGCGTTTGCCGACGGCCGCAGCGATGGCCATTTGTCAAGCCGCAGGGCTGCCGATTGCCGATGATCAGGGGCTTAAGATCATGACTGTATGGCAGAAAGCGTGTATAGGCGCGGCCCTGCACAGGTTCTCGTGCGGCAGCAGGAGCAGGGCGACGCCCCGTTTCGGAATTTCATGACTGACAGCATCGCCGCTCCGGACGGGAGCGAAACGTCGCTCGACGACGGCGTCGACGCTCGCGCCCGCACCGGGCTCTGGGCGCTCACGCTCGGCAGCATCGGCGTCGTCTACGGCGACATCGGCACGAGCCCGCTCTATGCGTTTCGCCAGGCCATCATTGCCGCGTCCGGACCGCACCATTTCGAACGAATCAAGCTCGGCTACGAGGCGGTCGACCGCGGCAACGTGCTCGGCGTGGTGTCGCTGATCCTGTGGTCGCTGTTCGTCGTCGTCACGCTCAAATACGTCGTCATCCTGCTGCGCGCCGACAATAACGGCGAGGGCGGCACGCTCACCCTGATGGCGCTGGCGTCGCGCGCCGTCGGCCGCGTCAGCAAGGCGGTCGGCGTGATCGCGCTGCTCGGCATCATCAGCGCCGCCCTGTTCTATGGCGATGCCGTGATCACGCCGGCCCTGTCGGTGCTCTCCGCCATCGAAGGTCTCGACGTCGTCACTCCGGCCTTTCACGATTACGTGGTGCCGGTGACCGTGGTGATCCTGGTCGTGCTGTTTGCGGCGCAGTCGCGCGGGACCGCGAAGGTCGCGGCGTTGTTCGGCCCGATCACCACGATCTGGTTTATCGCGATCGCCATACCGGGTCTGATCTGGGTGGCCTCCGATCCCCAAGTGCTATGGTCGCTCAATCCGCTGCATGGCTTGTTGTTCCTCGCCCATCACGGCATGATCGGCCTCTACACCCTCGGCGCTGTTTTTCTCGCCGTCACCGGGGCCGAAGCGCTCTACGCCGATCTCGGCCATTTCGGCCGCGGGCCGATCCGGCTCGCTTGGCTTGGCCTGGTGCTGCCCTCGCTGGCCATCAATTACCTTGGACAGGGGGCGCTGGTGCTCGCGCATCCGCGCACGATCGCCAATCCATTCTATCTGCTCTATCCCGGCTGGGCGCTCATTCCGATGGTGGTGCTGGCGGCCGCGGCGACCGTGATCGCGAGCCAGGCCGTCATCACCGGCGCCTATTCGCTGACCAGCCAGGCCATCCAGCTCGGGTTGCTGCCGCGGCTGGAGATCCGCCACACCTCGGCGCAGCAGGCCGGCCAGATCTACATGCCGCGGGTGAACGCGCTGTTGCTCGCCGGCGTGCTGCTGCTCGTCGCCCTGTTCCGTTCCTCGAGCGCGCTCGCCTCGGCCTACGGCATCGCCGTCACCGGCACCATGGTCGTTACCGGGATGATGGCCTTCATCGTCATCTGGCGGATGTGGCGCTGGTCGCCGCTTGCGGCGGCGATGCTGATGCTGCCGTTCCTCTTGATCGACCTGACGTTCCTTGCCGCCAACATGCTCAAAGTGGTGGAAGGCGGCTGGGTGCCGCTGGCGCTGGGCGGCACGCTCATGCTGGTCATGTACACGTGGCGGCGCGGCACCCGGCTGCTCTATGACAAGACCCGCCGGCTGGAGACCCCGCTCGACGATCTGGTGGCGATGCTGGAAAAGAAACCGCCGCAGCGCGTGCCCGGCACCGCCGTGTTCCTCACCAGCGATCCGAAAAGCGCGCCCACCGCGCTCCTGCACTCGCTCAAACACTACAAAGTGCTGCACGAAAAGAACGTCATCCTTTCCGTCGAGACCATCCACACCCCGCGGGTCGAGCCCGCAAAGCGCGTGCGCATCGAGCCGGTCGGCGCCACGTTCATGCGCATCCTGCTGCGGTTCGGTTACATGGAAACGCCGAACGTGCCGCGAGCGCTCGCGATCGCGCGCAAGCTCGGCTGGCAGTTCGACATCATGTCGACGTCGTTCTTTCTGTCGCGGCGCGCGTTGCGGCCGGCGCCCCGCTCCGGGATGCCGCGCTGGCAGGACCGCTTGTTCATCGGGCTTGCCAAGTCGGCGAACGACGCCACCGATTATTTTCAGATTCCGACCGACCGCGTGGTCGAAGTCGGCACCCAGGTAACGGTGTAGGGGAGCTTGTGCTTCGCACGGCGGTGGAGGCCGCGGGCGAAGTCTGCAGGCCTTCACGTTCAACGCGAAAATTTGTAGGGTAGTCGAGGGCAGCAAAACCCGCCGCGTAGCGGGGTCGCCTCGCGCCGTCTGGCGGCTCACCGACCCGGCGAATGTTCGGAGAAAAGCGAATGTCGGTACAGAGCCCAAGCGTGCGAGATTTGACGGCGCAAGAGGTTGCGCACGGGCTGGCGCAGGGCCGCATGATGCTGGTCGATGTGCGCGAGCCGAACGAGACCGCGGTCGAGCGCTTCCCCGGCGCCGTGCTGGTGCCCTTGTCCAAGTTCGATCCGGCCGCCATTGCGGCGCCCGACGGACGCGAGGTGGTGTTCGCCTGCCGCTCCGGCCGCCGCTCGGTGACCGCCGCGCTCGCGGCGCAGAAGCGAGGTTTTCCGTATGGCGCGCACCTCGCCGGCGGCATTCTGGCCTGGAAGGCGGCCGGGCTGCCGACCGAGCGATGACGCGATCCCGCAACATAGCCGCAAGTCTTCGCGCGCTTGGTGCCGTTCTATTCGCGCTGCTTGCAACATTGACCGGCGCTCCTAGCGGCGCGACGGCACAGCCGCAGCGCGTCGTCAACTTCTACAATTGGTCGGATTATGTCGATCCCGCCATGCTCGCCGATTTCACCACAAAGACCGGCATCGCTGTCCGCTACGACACCTTCGATTCCAGCGACACGCTGGAGGCGAAGCTGCTCGCCGGCCAATCCGGCTACGATGTCGTCGTGCCGACCGGCTATTTCCTCGCCCGAGAGATCAAGGCCGGCATCTTCCAGAAACTGGATAAGCCGAAGCTGCCCAACCTCGTCCATGTCTGGCCGGAAATCGCGCGCCATCTGGCGGCCTACGATCCGGGCAACCTCTATGCCGTCAATTACATGTGGGGGACGACCGGCATCGGCTATAACGTGAATGACGCGCGCCGGATTCTCGGACCGGGCGCGGCGATCGACAGCTGGGATGACGTCTTCAATCCCGCCAAAATCTCGAAATTCAAGGATTGCGGCGTGCACATGCTCGATGCATCGGATGACATCATGCCGGCTGCGCTGCACTATCTCCACCTCGATCCCAATTCGAGCAATCCGGCCGACCTTGAAAAAGTTACCGAACTGCTCATGAAGATCAGGCCTTACGTCCGCAAGTTCCACTCGTCGGAATACATCAACGCGCTGGCGACCGGCGAGATTTGCTTTGCGGTGGGCTATTCGGGCGACATCAAACAGGCAGGCAAGCGGGCGGCGCAGGCGCACAGCGGCAGCGAAATCGGCTACTCAATCCCGAAGGAGGGCGCGCCGCTATGGTTCGACAACCTCGCCATCCCCAAGGACGCGCCGCACGTCGAAGCCGCCGACGAACTGATCAATTATCTGCTCGAGCCGCAGGTCGCGGCGAACAATACGAACTTCGTCTCCTACGCCAACGGCGACACGCCGAGCGCGTTGATCGACCAATCGATCCGCGACGACCGCACCATCTATCCGGATGCAGTGACCATGGCGAAGCTCTTCACCATCATCGCCCACGACCTCAAGACGCAGCGCCTGGTCAACCGGCTGTGGACCCGGATCAAGACCGGCGAGTGATGCCGCCTGCGCAAGCGGTTCCCGGACGCGGCACACGCGTTCGCGCGCCACGTCGTGCTGCGCTGCGCCGGGACACCGACTTGCGGGAAGCGGCTTTGGTCTCTAGTTCGCCTGGATATTGGCGTCCTTGACCATCTGCCCCCACTCCTGGAGCTGGGACTTCATGTAGTCGCCCAGTTCCTCGGGCGTCGAGGAAAAGCCTTCGAAGCCGACATTCTTGAATTTCTGCTGCACATCCGGGCTGTCGAGGACCTTGCGCAATGCGCCGTTGAGCTTGGCGATTACGGCCGGCGGCGTGCCGGTCGGGGCCACAAGGCCCGCCCATGCGTCGAGGTTGAAGCCCTTGATGCCGGCTTCGTCCATGGTCGGCAGTTCGGGGAACAGCGCACTGCGTTTGATGCGCGTCACCGCCAGCGCGCGCAGCGTGCCGGCTCGCACATGCGGTATCGCGGTGGTGAAATCGGCAAACATCATCGACACGCGGCCGGCGATGATGTCTTCGAGCGCCGGCGGCGTGGTGTTGTACGGCACGTGGATCATCTGGATTCCGGCCCAGTGCGCCAGCGTGCCCGCGGCCACGATGCCTGCGGTGTTGCCGCTGGCAAACGACAATTTGTTGGGATGGGCCTTGGCGTAGTCGATCACGTCCTTGACCGAATGCAACGGCAGATTCGGATTGACCACCAGCATCAGCGTGAAGCTGCCCACGCGCGTGATCGGCATGAAATCCCTCAGCGGTTCATAACCGATGCCCTTGTGAAGGAACGGGTCGGCCGACATCGGCGAGTTGGTACCCATCAGGATCGTGTAGCCGTCCGCCGGCTGGTGGTGGACGTAGAGCGCGGCCACTGCGCCGTCCGCGCCGGGCTTGTCCTCGACGACGATGGGCTGCCCGAGCGCGGGACCGAGCTTGTCGGCGATGATGCGGCAGATGGTGTCGCTGGCACTGCCGGGGCCGAACACGGCGATCATGTGGATCGGCCGGGTCGGATAATCCTCGGCATAGAGCGCGGCGCTGAACAACGCAGCCGCAGCGGCAACGATAACGAGCAACAGCTTTTTCATCTCTGGGTTCCCCCTGATCTGTCGCGAAATATTATTCTGCGGCGCGCCGTTTCGCGGCCTGGCACGCCCTTCAGGCCGGTCAGGATATCAGGTTATTGCAGGACTGTTTAGCCCGTCGCAGAGGCGGAGCGGGACGGCAGCGCGATGCCACACACCGCCGGTCCGGGACCTTCGCAGACCGCGGCGGATGGGACGACCTCCGGTCTGCCAGGCACTTTGGCTGCACTGCGCGCTGCGCCGCGCCAGGGATTCCAGCTAAAGCGAGATCTATCGCGGCCACTCGGGACGTGACCTATGGTCTATGGTTTCCTTTTGCTGCGACCCGGCGGCGTGTGAGGTATCATCAGAGTACGGCCGCACAACCGCTCCAAACGATTCAGGCTGCTTTCGATCTCGCGATAGTCAAATTGCCGCCTGAGGTCGCGCCGCGATCGAATCGCGCGTGGGTCCTCCGCCGGCAATCGCTCGAGCAATTCGGCTGCCAGCCGGCGCGGGAAACTCATTGAGCGGCGCCGATGACGGCAGCGTGGCGGCGCTCGTCGCCGGGCTGCGCATCGCGCAGGAATGCGGTCATGAATTCGCGGTCGCGCTTCGGCCATTCGACAATCGGCATCGGCCCCGCCACAACGAGGAGGTAATCGTATGGCGCCGGCCGATCGCCGGCCATGATGAACTGGTAATGGATGCGGAAGAAGTTCCAGCGGAAACGGCGATAAAGTTCGGGCGATACCGAATTTTTGATGCTGATCGGCCAGATCAGCGGATTGTGGCGCGCCTTGACCGTGACGCCGATCCCGGCGACCGGGTCGAAATTCCAGAAATTCAGGATGTCCTTGCGCGCTTGGCAGTCGATCCAGCTGACCGACGGCTCGACCGCAATGCGCTGGACAAATGCGCGTATTCTGCGCGCGGAGCGGGCAAGTGCCGCCGCTGCCATGTTCGAGCCTAGCGTCAACAGCACGATCCGCGGCCCGTGCCGGCCGAGATCGCGGTCGATCTCGAGTGCGCGTGCCATGATCGCGGGCGCGAGCGTGCAGCCGCCGCTGTGTCCGATCAAGACCAGCTCGTCGGCGTCGCCGGCGCGTGCGGCTTCGACGAGCTGCCGCGCGCCGGCTTCGACGACGCGGTCGAACCAGGTCGGCGCGCCGCGGGCAAACCGCCGCAGGCGCGGCCAATGATTGGTAATCTGCACCACTTGGCAGCGGTCGGCCAGTGGACGCAGCGCCGCGAAAGCGGCAAGTGCCGTGCCGAGGCCAAGCAAGGCGCGCCAGCCCGGCGCGAGTTGGAATGCGCCAGCGGCAGCGATACCCGCGGCCGCCGGCAGCGCCAGCCAGAGCAGAAGCAATAACTCAAAATACGCGAGCGCCAGGCCGAAGCGCCACGAGGCGCGGAAAATCCGCAACATGGTGCCGTTGAGGCAATCGGTCAGGATCCACCATAGGGCGCGCGGGATGTGGCGCACCATCGGCTCCGCCATGTCGGCGCGAATGAACCGCTCCTGGCGCAGAAACTCGTAGCGCGTGGCGACGCTCCAATTGGGGCCGGACGTCTCGATCTGCCAATGCGCGAAATCCTCGCCGTCGAGCTGGAGCGCGCCAAGTTTGAGTGCCACCGGCCACGTCTTGCAGAAAAGCTCGGAGCTTCTATCGAAGAGCCGATAATAGCCTTCGGCTCCCTGCGGGTCGTAGCCCTCAACGTAAATGACGCGCCGCCGCCGGATCACCGCGATCTCCTGTCGCGCGAAGAAAACGTCGCCAAGCATCAACCACGAGGCGGGTCCGCAGCGACCGCTTCAATGATCGACATTGCCGGGTGCTGCGTCGGAATGGCCCGCGCCATGCGCAGATTGGCGGCGGCGAACAGGCGCGCGTAGTGATGGAGCGACCGCTCCCGTCCGTTTGCCAGCAGCATCATGTGCAGGTCGAGCCATCGGCCGGGGCTTGGCGTCGCCGTGACCGGCACCGGCGCCTCGAGCACTAGGATGCGCGCTTGCGGCAGCATGGCGGCTCGGACATTGGCGAGGATGCGCAGGCAGTCTTCGTCTTCGAAATCGTGCATGACATGACGAAGCAGATAGACGTCGCCGTCTGCCGGCACTGCATCAAAGGCATCCCCGGACTGCATGACCACGCCCGGCAGCGGCCCGCCCTCGCCGCGGCGTGCGGCGGCGATCCCTTCCGGCAGGTCAAACAACGTCGCGCGCCGCCCGGGGAATGCGGCGACGATGCCGGCGAGCAGCGAACCGTTGCCGCCGCCGACATCGACGATGTGGCGAAAGCGGGAAAAATCATAGGCGGCAACGATTGCCGCCGTCTCGGGGCCGTGCACCTCGACCATCATGCGATGGAAGCGCAACGCATCATCCGGGCGCTCCGCCAGCCAGTCGAACAGCGACTTTCCTGTTATCGATTGGAATGCGAGAAATCCGTCGCTGACCGCCTCGTCGAGCCGCGACCACATGTCACCGAGCGTGCCGGTCAACAGCAAGGCCGTCGCCCGCATCGAATGGGGTGAATGGCTGGTGAGCAGTGCGCCGAGTTGCGTCAAGCCGAAACGGCCCGGCGTCGTCTCGGTGACGATTCCGACCGTCGACAGCGCCCGCAACAAGCGATTGACCCGGTCAGGATTGAGATTGCGCGCGGACGCGATGACCGCCGGCTCGTCGGCCCCGCTCTCGATCGCATCCGCGATCCCGAGCCGTGCAAAAGTACCGATCGCATGGGTCACCCACAGCCCGCTCAGTAACTGAAGCATTTTCTTGTGCAGGACGGCAGAATCGGCCGCCGCCGCATCGGTATGGCCTGTTCGGATATTCAACTGGTTTCCTTTCAGGGACCGGCCGGTAAGCCCACTAAGCGTAGCTCTATCGCTTTTCGGGGCGTCATTCCAGCATGGCGGCGTGCGGGGGCCGGGCCGCCGATCTCGATTTCGCCGAGCAGTTCGCCATGATCGATCTGAACGTACGGGCGCTCACCGATCTGTCGCTGCGCATTGCATCTACGCGCGGGAATTGCCGAGCAACGACGGCCGCGCCAGTTTACACATTCGGCCGAACGGGTGGCACGCGAGGCCTAATAAAGGCATCATGCACGGTGAGCGTTTGGTAGTTCCGGGCTTCGCCAACAAGGTCGCTACCGCGCTGCCGCGACTGCTACCGCGCTCCGTCACCCTCGCATTGATCGAACGCCACCAATTGCCGAACGGCACCTGGTCCTCGGCGCGGCAGTTCCAGCGCACGTTGTCGCAGGCAGCAGCGGGCAATTTGCATTCTCGGTGCCTTGCCGATTTCATCGCCATCGGCGATGCAGCCACAGCCATTGCTCGGGATGCTCGCGCACCCAGCCCTCGATCACCGCAGTGATCGCCTGCATGGTGCCCTGGACATCGATGCGGCCGTCAGCGGTGCGCGGCGGCTCGATCGGATCGGTGATCTCACCTGTGAAATGATTACCGCCGGGCAGCCGGATAATGCGCATGCCATGGATCGGGCATTCAAGCTGCCGCGCCAACATCGCGATCAGCGGATTGGCCTTGCACGGCCGGCCGAAGAAGTTCACCTCGACGCCCTTGGTGAAGTGCTGGTCGACCAGCATTCCGACGTGCACGCCGTCCTGCAGAAGGCGCGCCAGCCTCACTGGCGCGTCGAGCCCGGTCGGGATCATTTGCCCCATCACGCCAGCGCGCAATTTGACCACGGCATCGCTGATGGCGCGAATGTTGGGCCGCCGGTAGAGCACCGCGGAGTCGGCGCCGAGCATTTTGGCGACCACGGCCGATATTTCCCAGTTGGCGAGGTGCGCGGCAAAGCCGAGCGTGCCCTGGCCAGAGTTGATGAGGCGGCGGCAACGTTCGAGCAATTCCGGCGCGATGACGATGGCATCCGGCGCGGTCGAGCCGGCCGGCTCGATGTGGAACTCGTCAAGGTGCACGAATTCGACGCCGACACGGCCGAGATTGTCCCACACGCCGGCCAGGATGCGTTCGATCTGGGCGTCTGATTTTTCTGGGAAGGCTGCACGCAGGTTGTCGCGGCCGAGGCGGTGCTCCTTGAGCAGCGGACCGACCTTGCGCATCAGCGCGCCGGCGAAATTCGCGCTACGCCGGCGATCGAATAGCCGGCCGGCGCGCAACAGCCCGACCGCAACCGAACCAACCGTGGCGTCGAGCAGGAATTTTGAACGTCCACCGGCCATCAGAAGGTAACGACGATCTTGCCGAAAACCTGGCGGCTTTCCAGCCGGGCCAATGCGCGCTCGAAGTCGGTAAGCGTCACCTCCGTATCGATCACGGGCGTGAGGCCGGACGCCATCTTGGCAAGGCTGTCGCGAATGTTGCGCAGCGAGGCGCCGAACGAACCGAAAATACGGTATTGCTGCGTGTAGAGCTGAAACAAATTGACGGTGGTGGACTGGCCCGACGTCGAGCCGCAGGTCACCAGCCGCCCGCCGCGCTTGAGACAAAACAGCGAGCCGTTGAATGTATCGGGCCCGACATGCTCGAAGGCGACATCGACGCCCTTTTTCGCGGTGAGCTTGCGCACGACGCCCTCGAACCGTTCATTGCGATAATTGATCACGTGGTCGGCGCCGATCGATCTGGCCTTCTCCGCCTTGGCGTCGTCCCCGACGGTGGTGATGACGGTGCAGCCGATCGCTTTGGCCATTTTGATCGCAGCGGTGCCGATGCCGGAGCCGCCGGCCTGCACGAGGATCGTTTCGCCGGGCTCGAGCTTGGCATTGTCGAACAACATATGCTGCACGGTCGCAAACGCGACCGGTGCGCAGGCGGCGTCGCGCAAGCTCACCCCCGGCGGCATTGGAATGACCAGCCGCGCCGGCATGTTGAGCCGACCGCGAGCGAACCCGTCAACATGAAAGCCCATGACGCCTGAGACATTTTCGCAGAGATTGTCGCGGCCCTCGCGGCACGCCTTGCACGCACCGCAAGTGAGCGCGCCATAGGCGACGACGCGGTCGCCCGGCTTGAAGTCCCCGACGCCGGGACCGATGGCGGCGATTTCGCCCGCTGCTTCGGCACCGACGATCAGCGGCAGCTTGCGCTTGGCAAACGCCATGCCGCGCCAGCCCCAGACATCGATGTGGTTGAGGCCGATCGCCTTCACCGCGATTTGCACTTCGCCGGCTTCCGGCGCGCGTGGCGGCGCGGTCTCGACGAGTTCAAGCCTGCGGTCGGCCACCAGCGTGAGCGCGCGCATCGCCGGCGCCGCATCGGGCGCGCTGCGCCGCTCCCCGCCCAAAACCGGTGCAATGCCGGTCATGCCGGCTCCCGCGCGAGCACCAGGCAGACATTCTGCCCGCCGAAACCGAACGAGTTGGAAATTGCGCGGCCGACCCGCGCGTCGCGCGCAACATTGGGCACCACGTCGAGCTGGATCGCCGGATCGGGGATGTTGTAGTTGATGGTCGGCGGAATGCGCTGGTGTTCCAGCGTCAGCAACGTGAACGCGGCTTCCACCGCGCCCGCGGCGGTCAGCGTGTGGCCGATCATCGATTTGTTGGATGAGATCGGGATGCCGGGATTGCGCTCGCCGAACACGACGGCGACGACGAGGTGTTCCATCTTGTCGTTCTCCGGCGTCGAGGTGCCGTGCGCGTTGATGTAATCGACATCTTCGGGGCCGACACCGGCGTCTGCCAGCGCGTTGCGCATGCAGGCGATGATCGGCTTGCCGTCCGGACTCGAGCGAGTGCGGTGGAACGAGTCGGACCTTTCCCCGCAGCCTTCGACGATGCCGAGCACGCGCGCACCGCGCGCCCGCGCGCAATTGAACTCTTCGAGCACGAGAGCTGCGGCGCCCTCGGCGATCACGAAGCCGTCGCGGTTCTTGGAGAACGGCTTGGAAGCTTGCTGCGGAATCTCGTTCTGGGTCGACAGTGCGGACAACAGCGAAAACCGCACGACCGATTCCGCTGTCACCGATCCGTCGGCGCCGATCGCCAGCACCGCTTGACATTCGCCGCGCCGGATCGCTTCGACGCCGAGCTGGATCGCGGTCGCACCCGACGCACAGGCCGTGTTCAATGAGATCGGCGAACCCTCGGTGCCGAAATGCTCGGCCAGCCGCTCGCCGACGATGCCGCACCTGAAGGCGCCGAACTTGCCGCCGTATTCGCGGCCGACGCGCATCAGATCGGGATAGCTCGGATCGGCATTGGCGCCCGCCAGTTCGGCCATCTGGAATCGCGAAGGCCATTCGAGTTCGAGCGGCGGCGGGGCAAGACAGAGCGGCCCCGGAAAACGCCCTTTGCTGCCGATGCCCGATTGCGCGATCGCTTCCTCGCCGGCGAGAAGCGCGATGCGTTCCGACAGTTCCGCGGGCGTCATGTAACCCCGGTACACATCATCGACCGTGCCAGCGATGGTGGTTTTGAGATTGTCGCTCGGAAATCGCGAAATACGGCGGATGCCGGAGACGCCTGCTGTCAGTCTCGCCCAATTGTCGGCCTTGCCGACGCCGAGCGAAGTGACCACGCCGATTCCGGTCACCGCGACGACCGGTCGGTCGGCTTTGTCCCGCAGCCCGGCCGCTCTTTCATCTGCGTCGGTGCCCGCCATTGCCAAGCTCCTCAATCGACCCGTTCGAGCAGCGCCAGCCCTTCACCACGCCAGGCGCCAACGCCGGTGACGACGAGTTGCGAAAGCCCGGGGGGGCTTTCGCCGGCGTCTCCGCTCCCGGTCGGCGGGAGGAGTTTGCCGTGCTCGAGCACCGTGCAGCCGATCGCCAAGTTGGCCGCAAACTGGGCTTCGAGCCCGTGTCCGATATACGTCCCGGTATTGCGCACGGGAAGGTCAAATTCCGCAAGCGCTGCCCGCTCCGCCGAGGTCGCTGGCTCAAGCCCGCTCGCCCCGGAAATGACTGCAGCGTGTCGGCGGTCGACGAGCGGCGCGATTTCTTGCCATTCGCGGCGAAGCGTTGCTTCGATCTCTCCGCTTTCCCGGCGGTTGCGGTCCGAGCACACCGCGCGAAGCCGCGCCCGTGGACGCGCACCGCGCGCTTTCGCGTGATCGGCGCTCTCGAGCACCAGAAATGCGCCCAGACTTGCAAATGCGACCCCGCCTGCGGGACCGCGATCCCACACCGGCGCGAATTGACCCTTCAGCGGCACGCCGCCGAGTTCAAAATTCAATAAATGGTCCCAGCGGGCGCCATGTGAGGCGCCGCCCACCAGCGTCGTCTCGCTCTGGCCGGAGGCGACGCGCGCGCGCGCGACTCGAGCCGCATCGACCCCGGCCAATTCCTCGCCGAGGAAGGTTCGCGACGAGCCGACCACGCCGTGAACCAGCGAGATGTTGCCGGCGAGCAGATTCGGCAGTTGCGCCAGAAACAGGGTCGGCCGCAGATCGTTCATCAGCCGCTCGTTGAGAAAAGCGCCCGGCTCGGTCGCCTTGCGCACGCCGGCGAGGATCGCAGTGTCGACCGGCAGGTCGCGCTCGCCGCCGATGGCGGCGACGATCATGTCGGTACGTTCGAGCAGATCGGACCTGCCGGCAATGCCGGCATCGCCGAGCGCGAGCCCCGCGGCATAGACGCCGAGGCGCTGCCACATCTCCATCTGCCGCTGGTCGCCTTTTTTCGGAATCTGCTTGTCGAAATTTATCGGGCCGAGCGAATGCACGATATAAGGAGCAAAAGTCTTGTCGTCGCAGATCGGCGGTTCGCCCCGTTCAAAATGGCTCCAGGCGGCATCCAGTCCCTCGCCAAGGCACGTGAGAAGACCGACGCCGGTGATCCACACCTCGCGCCGATCCGTCACCTAACAAACTCCTTGACCGGAACGTTGAGCCGTTCGCCGAATTCGAAGAACGCCTGCCGGAATTCCGGGCTTGGATAGGGCATGAGGCGAAACGTCAGCCGGGCATCGCACACCGCGACCCCGTCACGCCGTCCCGCGCAATCGGCGACGGCATAGCCCGAGCCCTCGTGCGCGACCGCGCCTTCGAATTCCAGCACGTCGCCGGGAAACACCGCCTTGCGGAATTTACCTTCGCGCACGCCGGCGAGGAACGGCATGGCTTCGAAGTGCCCGAGCATGCAGACCAGCCATCCCGCCGTCTGCGCCATGCATTCGATCAGCAATACGCCGGGCATCAGCGGATAGGTCGGAAAGTGACCCTCGAAGATCGGGCTTTCCTTGGGCACGGTGCAGAGCGATCGAACGCGACGTTCGTCGACATTGATCTCGACGATGCGGTCGATCATCTGAAAATATTCGAGACGCATGGCGGCGCCTCAGGCGCCTTTTGCCGCGATCAGCTCGTCGATCCGCGTGCTTAAGTTCTTCAAGACGAAATATTTTTCCGTCGTGGCCTTGCCGTCATTGACTTCCTGCGTCCATTGATCGAGCGGCAGCTTGATGCCGAACGCCTTGTCGATGGCAAACGCAATGTCGAGGAAGTCCAGACTGTCGATCTCCAGATCGTTGGTGGCGTGGCTTTCCGGCTTGATGTTTTCACGCGGGATATCGCAGGTTTCCGCAATGATATCAGCCACTTTATCGTAGGTGGTGGACATCGGGCGTGCTCTTTAAGCCACAGCGTTACGCGCGCCTGGAACCGCCGGGCGCAAACAAGCTCGCTCGGTTAAGGCCCCTTGGGGTCGCGAACGCTCCCTATAGCGAAGGATGCTGCCAAGTTCAACACAGCGGCCGCCGGATTAAAGTTGCGAATTCGGTCGCACAAAGCGCGTTAACTCATTGCGCCAACAATCCAAATCTTTCGATACCCCCTGACGCGAGCGCAATGCGGAGCTCGTTCCGGCAAGAAAGGCCGGCGCCGCCTGCAACGGGCTTGGCGATTTACTTCTTCGGCGCGGCGATTTCGATCGCCACGCAATTCTTGCGCCCCTGCATCACGCAGTCTTGGTCGCGCTGCAACTGGCCCATCGTGTCGGCGATCCAGACGCCAATGCCGACCAGGAGCGCGATGATGAGCAGGGCCATGGCGTTCATCAGCATCCGATGCGCATAGTTAATGTCGCCGCTGTCGTCGCGGTCCTGTTCGTATTGCGCAAGGTCGTCGAGCAGCACGCTTTCGATATCGTTGGGCTCCCTCGCGGGTCCGGCCGAACGATGCTCCGCCAGGCGCTCACGCGGCCGGAACGGCAGGATCTGCGCCGAGTGCCGGGCGCCCTCGGGTTCGGGCCGGTCATGCGCCAACTTGGAGCCGCTATCCTGCATGAATCGGACAATACGCCCTTCCATGGCAAACCCTAAGCGAAGAAATGCGTCTCATCCGGCCGGTCAGGACCTCAGGGTGTCCCTCGCGCGCCGGTTTCCCGCGCATAATCTGCGGTCGCCGGCAGAACTCATGGCAGTTCCCCACCTGGCGAATAGGACGATCAACTGCCTGATTCTAAGCAGGCGCCAGCACCTCGGTCTAGATCAGTTTGGCTCGGCAACCCTGACTGCAAACGCCAGCGACAGGGATAGTGCAAGCGCCGTCGCGAACATAAGAAAGCCGCTGAGATTGGCCAAAAATCCAGTGGCGGAACTCGAAATCTGCGCCGATAACGTAGCCCAAGCCGAGATAGGCCGCGGTCCACAGCGCCCGCCCCACGACCGCAATGGCAAGGAATTTCGACAATCCGTACCGGCTCACTCCCGCCAGCAAGTTCGCGGCGGAGCACAGGTAGGAGACGAAGGTTCGGGTCAAGAACACTGTGATCGCTCCCCAATTCGCGAACAAGTGCTGAACGCGCTCGCCTCGCGCCGGCGTATAGCCGAGCCAGCGTCCGTAGCGGCCGAGCACGTCGCGGTTGATCAGGCGCCCGATTGCACAGCCGACAACGTCGCCCAAGACCGAAGCCACGATGATGATCAAACTCGCGGCAATCAAGTTCATGTGGCCTTGCGCCGCTAATGATCCGGCGACCGCGCCGGCAATTGCGTCGGGTACCGGCGCCCCGACCGCGCCGAGAAGCTCGATCAGGGCCAGGATCGGGTAGCCATGGACCAGCATTGCGGAAAGAATTTAATCGCCGAGCGCCGCAAGCCAACGGGACCCTTCGGGAGCGCCCTCTGTATCGCTCTTGCCGGCAAGCGCAGCGACTGCGCGTTGCACGCGCTCGACGTATTGAAAGGTCGAAAGTCCGGATTGCTTCGCGGCGGCTCGCAGATTGGTGTTCGGATCAGCGTCCGGCGCGAGACCCAGGTTTTGCATCAAACTCGGCAGGCCGACACGGTAGGTGCGCGCGACGTAGCCCAGCGTCATCCAGCCGCGAATGCTGCCGGTCTGCGGCGCACCGGCCTGATAGGCCGAGCGCAAGAGCTGCAACGAGCCGTACGAGCGTATTCCGAACCATAGCGTCGGCAGCACCAGGATCAGAGCCAGGGCGAACGCGGCACGCCGCCATGGGCGATTTAGGCGTCGCATTATCCGGTCCTTTCGCCCGGGTTCGGCGAGCAGGGCTCGGTCATCCGGCGCTTGCGGCGCCATTGATCTCGATCAAGGCAAGGCTTTGCTTTGAAGGGCAGAGTGTCAATGGCTTGTTTTAGACGTTCAATCGAACAACGGGGACCGTGATGCATATCAACGTTGGCAAAATCGATCGCATTGCGCGGATCATAGTCGGGCTTGTGCTGATCGCATATGCTGTCCCGATCGGATTTCCGTTCACGGGTTGGAACTGGGTCGGTTGGATCGGCGTCATTCCGATCCTCACCGCGATTTTTGGAATTTGTCCGGCTTACAGCCTGCTCGGGCTTTCGACCTGCGGCACGAAGCCGGCGCACTAAAAGCGGGTGCGATGACCGCTATCGAGGCGCCGGCGAGTGATCAAGATCGGCGGCGCAAACCTGTATGCCGCGGATGCTCGGCGCGCCAATTGGCGGTGCCCCGGGTCATGGGCGGCTACCCCCTCGCGCAGGGAGCGCCGACGGCCCGGCGAAAAATTTCGCACTCGTGTCAACCGCTTCGCCCTGGATTTCCCCGACCTTACCATTGGTTAAGACTAGTTGCCGTATAGGATTGAAACGCTACTTGCGGTGTCACGGCATGAGCGAGTCCGATCCGAAAAACGTCCGGACATGGTCCGGACCCATCAATAATCTGGCCGAGGACGAACGGCGCTCGCTGGTCAATTCGATGACCGCCGAGACCCGGCCGCGTATCGCCATCGCCGAAGCACTGCGCAATCATTGGTTCGAAATCTGGTATCAGCCGAAGATCGATCTCAAGCGCAAATGCCTCGCCGGCGCCGAAGCTTTGGCGCGCATCCGCCACCCGCAGCTCGGCGTTCTGCTTCCCGGCTCTTTTCTACCGGAACGTCGACGACGCGAGCGTCGGCGAACTCGCCCGGCATGCGCTGATCGCAACATTGTCCGACTGGTCGATGTTCGAGGAAGCGGGTTTGAATCTGCACCTCGCCATCAATGTGCCGGTCGGCGTGTTGCTCAAGCTGCCGATCCCCGCGCTGGTCAACGAGTATCGTCCGAAATCGGCGCGCTGGCCTGAACTCATTCTTGAAGTGACCAAGGATCAGATTGTTCGCGACATCGCGCTCGCTCACGAGATCGCCAATCAGTTGCGCGTCAGCGGCGTCAGGATCGCGATCGACGATTTCGGCGCCGGTTATTCGTCGTTCTCCAGCCTGCGCGACCTGCCCTTTGCGGAGCTGAAAGTCGACCGCTCCTTCGTTCTCGGCTGCTCGACCGACGCCACCAACGCCGCCATCTGTCAGACCGCAATCGACCTCGCCCACCGCTTCGGCAGCGCCGCCGTCGCCGAAGGCGTCGAGACGCAGGCTGACCTGCAGGCGCTGATGGTAATGGGCTGTGATTTCGGCCAGGGCGTATTGATTGCGCCGCCGATGCCCAAGGAGCGGTTCCTCGACCTGTTACGCCAGCGCATGAACAAGGCGAACGCCGCTTCGCCTAAGGAAGCCATGAACATCGCCGGCAAGCCGGTCGGGCGCGTGGCTTAGCTTTGGATGGGTTGAGCGCAAGCGAAACCGATCGGCTTTGCAATTCGAGCGCCTGCGCGATAGCGGCGCCGCATGATGGGTCTCGGGTTGCTCAACTCATCCTACAATTACGACAGTTACGGCTCCTTGAACGGCGCCTTCATGCCTTCGGGCAGCGGCACGCGGAACGTGTTGAGCGTCATCGACACCATGGCGTAGTAGCCGAGCAGGCCGACCAGCTCGACGGTGCCGGCTTCGCCGAGGAGCTTATAGAGGCGGTTGAAGGTGGGCTGACTCACTCGCCGCTTGCCATAAAGCTCCTTGGCAAAGGCATAGACCGCCTGCTCGTCGCGGGGCGCCGATTTCGGCGCGCGGCCGGCCTGCAGATCGCGGATGGTCGAAGCCTTGACGCCCTGCTTTTCGGCCATCGGGGCATGCATCGCCCATTCGTACTGCGCCTTCCAATGCGCCGCCGTAACCAGAATGGCGAATTCTGACAGCCGTGGCGGCACGCCGGTCTTGAATCGGATGTGCCCGCCGAGCTGCTGCGCCAATTCGCCGAAGCCCGGCGCATGCAGATAGACCGCGAACGGCCCGGCCATCTTGAACTGGCCGCGCGGCCCGGATTTGATCAATTCGGCGAGCGCGCGTTGTTCACCGGTCAGATCGGCTTCCGACAATTGCGGCAGGCGGGGCGATTGCAGGCTTTTGCGCATGGTTTCCTCTCGGGCGGCCCCGGCTCGCCAAGCCACGGCGCGCGGCTGCTTGGTTAGACGGCGACACGATGATGCACGTTAGCACGTCGCAGCGTGGAAATCCGTCTACCGCATGGCTACCCTGCGACAGTGCCGGAGATTGCAGCGAATTAACGGCCTCTCCATGCGCTCGCAAGCTGCCAAACCGCACTACCGAGCCGAACTCGTCAGCCTGCTCGCGCCGACCTTGTCCGGCGATGTTTGGTCCTGATCCGGCTTGCGCCGCCGGCCCGGTCTCACTCCATGTAACGTCGCAGAACGAAATGAGGGCGAGCCGCAGCCCGCCCCCATCGACGCATCATTGCTCGCCGGCCAACTTCGCTGCCGTCGAGCCCAGCTTGCCCCCGCTGGCGTGGAGGTTGCAGTATCGCATGGCGAACCAGAGTGCGCATTGCCCATTCGGGCAGTGCCCGCCGCAAACAATGAAGTGACAGGGCAGCCTGCAACAACAGATACGTCTGATCACGTTCCGCTCTGGCGGTGACCCCTGCCTGCTGCCTTTGCGCGCTTGGCCGCCGGCTTGGCTGGGCTCTTCGCTGAATTTTTGGCGGTGGTCTTGATTGCGCTCTTTGGCTTGGCCCGCTTGGCCGCGGCGGCGCTGCCGCGAGCGCTGCCTCGCGCCGGCATCAGTCCGGCCTTCTCCACTTGCCGCACCCAATAATCCCACGCCCGGTTGGTCGAGGGCGGCCGCACGCTGTGCGATGAGGACAGACTCGATCTCGCCGGCGGACAGGTGATCGACCGTGCCGCCGTGGGTCAGGGCCTGGCTCAAGAGCTTGCAATTGTCGGAGCCGAACACGGTGCGGAAGGTCAGCTCGCGCAGGCTCGTTCCGGCGACGGTGGCGCCGTGGCGGCGCATCAGCACCATCCAATGCGGGCCGAGCGCGCGCGCCAGCGAAGCGCCTTCCTCCGGCTTGACCACCAGCATGTTGGTGTCGCCGAACTCGTCGCGCTGGTCCCAGACCGGCACCTGCCCGATGACGGCGGCGAGATGAAATACCGGCACGATTTCGCGGCCGGAAATGGCGAACGGCAGCACGGTATGGGCGTGATGATGGACGACGGCATTGACCTCCGGCCGGGCCTTGTAGATTTCGCCGTAAATCACCCGTTCGCTGTAGAGCCGCCAGTCGGTGGGCTCGACCGGCTGCGAATCGAGATTGAGTTCGACGATGTCGGACACTTCCGCAAGCTCCGGGGGCCGGTGGCGCGGGATGAAATAATGCTGCGGATTGTGCGGATGGCGGACGCTGACATGGCCGAACGCGTCGAGCACTTTTTCGTGGCTGAGAATGCGCGTGGCGACGATCAATTCGTGCAGCGTCTGTGCGACTTGGTCCGGCATGCTTTGTCTCCGTTGCTGTCTTGGAAATCGCGAAAGCGGCGAGACTTACTTCCTCGCCACCAGATCGATCAGCGCCGAGAGGCCGACATGCCTTGCGCCTTCGCTGATCGCGCTGTCGTGTTCGCGGATATCGAGTTCCGTCATGTCGCCGAACTCAGCCTCAAGCAAGGCGCGCGTGTAAAGGCGGGCGGCGTCGGGCGGCCCGCCGGTGCGATAATTTATTTGCTCGGGCCGATAGCCCTGCATGAGCAGAAGGCCGCCGCGTTTCAGCGCGCGCTTGAAATTGGCGAACAGGGCCTGCCGCTGCTCCGCCGGTACGAAAGCGAAGATCGCGACGACCACGTCGAAGGCCGCTTGCGGCCAATGCCAGGTCGTAACGTCGGCGAGTTCGGTCCGCAGCGTCGCCCCGCGCTCGGCCGCCAGCGCCTGCGCCTTGGCGAGCGCCGTCGGCGAGAAATCGATGGCGAGCACGTCGAGGCCCTGTTCGGCGAGCCAGACGCCGTTGCGGCCCTCGCCGTCGGCGACCGCGAGCACGCGCTGGCCAGGCCGCAGCCGGTGCGCCTGCGACTTCAGGAAGGCGCTTGGCTCCTTGCCGAAAGTGTAGTCGGGGCCGCTATATCGCGTCTGCCATTGATCGAATTCGGACATGATTTTGGTGGGCCCTCCGTGCGGTTCCTTTTGGCACTCCGAACGTATTTGCGCTAGCAGTATCGCATGGCGATCACAGTCAAAGCGCTGTTCTTCGATGTGTTCGGCACCTTGGTCGATTGGCGCAATTCGATTGCGCGCGAGGCAAAGGCGCTGCTTGAGCCGCGAGGCGTGGCGCTCGACTGGCTCGCCTTCGCCGATGCCTGGCGCGGCGAATATCAGGGCGCGCTTGAGGAAGTGCGCTCCGGCCGCATCGGCTTTTGCAAGCTCGAACGTCCTGCACCGGCGCAATCTCGATCTGATCCTGCCTCGCTTCGGCATACACAGCTTGAGCGAAGACGATGACCGTCATCTGACGCTGGCCTGGCACCGGCTCGATGCCTGGCCCGACAGCGCGCCGGGGCTCGCCCGGCTCAAGCGCCGCTTTTGGCTGGCGCCGGTGTCGAACGGCAATATTTCGCTCATGGTCGGCCTGGCGCGACGCAACAACTTTCCCTGGGACGCCATCCTCGGCGCCGAGATCGCCGGCGACTACAAGCCGAAGCCGCGCGTCTATCTCGCCGCGGCGGAAGCGTTCGACCTTGCGCCGCACCAGTGCATGATGGTGGCAGCCCACAGCAACGATCTGAAAGCCGCCGCCGCGCTGTCGCTGCATACTGCCCATATCGCGCGCCCGGACGAGCACGGCCCTGGACGCGGCGAAGCGGCGCCGAACCTGGCCGTCGATATTGCCGCGCGTAGCATCGAGGATTTGGCCGAAAAGCTCGGCGCCTGATCGCGCCGCCTATGCCGGCGCGCCTGATTTGACGAGCTTATAGACGATCGAATCCATCAGCGCCTGGAACAACGCATCGATGATGTTCGGCGACACCCCGATCGTCGTCCAATGCTCGCCGCTTTCGTCGGTACTCTCGATCAAGACGCGCGTGACGGCCTCGGTGCCGCCGTTGAGGATGCGAACGCGGTAATCGGTCAGCCGCAAGCCATCGATGTACTTTTGATATTTGCCGAGGTCCTTGCGCAAAGCAACGTCGAGCGCGTTGACCGGGCCGTTGCCTTCGGCGGCGTTGATCAGCGTTTCGTTGCCGATTTTGACCTTCACCACGGCGGTGGTCAGCACCTCGGCGCCGCCGTTCTGGCCGCGCTGCTCGACCTTCACGTCGAAATAGTTGACGTCGAAGAATTTCGGCACGGTGCCGAGCATGCGCCGCGCCAGAAGCTCGAACGAGGCGTCGGCCGCCTCGTAGGCGTAGCCGATCGCTTCGCGCTCCTTGACTGCGTCGAGCAGGCGGCTGAGGCGGCGATCGTTCTTGTCGACGACAAGCCCGATGCGGTCGAGCTCGGCCAGCACGTTGGCCTTGCCGGCCTGGTCTGAAACCAGAACCTTGCGTCTATTGCCGACTTTTGCCGGCGCCACGTGCTCGTAGCTCTCCGCCTCGGTACGACCCGCGTTCAGTTCTTTCATGATCGCCGAGGCGTGGATGCCGGCCTTGGTCGCAAACGCGCTCTCGCCGACATAGGGCGCATAGCGGTTCGGCGCCCGGTTGAGGACCTCTTCCAATTTGTGCGAGACCCGCGTGAGCTTGCGCAGCGCCTCGTCGGAAACGCCGGTCTCGAAGCGGTCCGCATAGACCGGCTTGAGTTTCAGCGTCGGGATGATCGAGGTCAGATTGGCATTGCCGCAGCGCTCGCCGAGCCCGTTGAGCGTGCCCTGAATCTGGCGCGCGCCGGCGCGCAAAGCCGCAAACGAATTGGCGACCGCCTGCTCGGTATCGTTATGAGCGTGAATGCCGATATGGTCGCCGGGAATCTGCGCGCGAACGTCACCGACGATGCGTTCGACTTCGTGCGGCAGCGCACCGCCATTGGTGTCGCACAGCACGACCCAGCGCGCGCCCTCCTCATAGGCCGCCTTGGCGCAGCTAAGCGCATAATCGGGATTGGCCTTGTAGCCGTCGAAGAAATGCTCGCAGTCGAGCAGCACTTCGCGGCCTTTTGCCTTGGCGGCGCGCACGCTGTCGCGGATCGAAGCGAGGTTTTCTTCCTCTGTGGTCTCGAGCGCCATGCGCACGTGATAATCCCACGATTTGGCGACAAAGCAGATGGCGTCGGCCTCGGCCTCGAGCAACGCGGCTAGGCCGGGATCGTTGGAGGCCGAGCGGCCGGGACGCCGCGTCATGCCGAACGCGGTAAGCGTCGCCCGCAAGGGCCGCCGCGTGGCGAACAGGTTGGTGTCGATGGGATTGGCGCCCGGATAACCGGCCTCGACATAGTCGATGCCGAGATCGTCGAGCATTGCGGCAATCGCGAGCTTGTCGGCGAGCGTGAAATCGACGCCGTTGGTCTGCGCGCCGTCACGCAGCGTGGTGTCGAACAGAAAAAGCCGTTCTCGCTGCATCAGCTAGCTCGCATTCAACCGATAGAGCGTATAGAGCGTGACGACAAGAGCGATGAAAATCACCGCGTATTTCAGGATCACGTAGTAGAGCCAATGGCGCGGGAACGGCGTATCGGGGCGTTTCATGATGCGCTCCCCTTGGGGACCGCTGCGGCAAGCATTTTCGTCATCGTGGTGTTGGCGAGCCATTCGCCCGCGAGCGAAACGGTGTTGCGGGTCTTCGCGATATAGCCGCGACGCTCGAAAAAGCCGCGGGCGGCATCGCTCGCCTCGACGCTGATTGCGTTCGCGCCGCGGGCGGCGGCGAGCTTTTCCAAGGCGTCGCACAGCATGGTGCCGGCGCCCTGCCCCGCCGCCGCCGAATGCACGTAGAGCATGTCGATGCGGCTATTGTCGGCGAGCGAGGCAAAGCCGACCACGGCGCCGCCATAGGTCGCGACCAAGGTCAATGCGCCGGCAAGTCTCTGCCCGAACTCCTCCTCATCGTCCGCCGTCGAGGCCCACGCCTGCTGCTGCGCCTCGCTGTAATCGTCGCCGGTCAATTCCTCGATGCTGGCGCGGAAGATTTCCGCGACATCCGGCACATCCGACGGCAGCATCGGGCGCATCGCAAGCTTCGGCTGGGTGCGGGGGGTCATGACCATTGCACCTTCAAGGCTTGCGCGAGCATGGTCATCACGCCTTCGGGATTCGACAGCACCTCGTTGTTCCAGAAACGCAGGATCCGGAAATTGTTTGCCGCGAGCCAGCGATCGCGCCGCTTGTCCCGCAATGAGCCGGCATGCTGACCGCCATCCACTTCGATGACAAGGCGCTCTTCAAAGCAGACAAAGTCGACGATGAATGGACCGAGTGGAACCTGACGACGAAATTTGAACGCTGCAAAGCGCCGATCCCGCAATGCGTACCACATTTTTCGCTCGGCATCGGTCAAGCTCTGACGGAAAGCCCGCGCCCGCCGCCGCATTTCTGGTGAGACCGAAGAAGTCCCCCGCTTCCCCTCTCCCCTTGCGGGAGAGGACGGCCGCGAGCGCAGCGAGCGGCCAGGTGAGGGGCCGTGGCAGCCCGTGCCGCTGAGAACAACCTCACCGCCGAGGCCCTCACCCGCCGCGCTTCGCGCGGCACCCTCTCCCGCAAGGGGAGAGGGGTTTGGAGTACGCCCGACGCTCATCGCGCGATCTCCCAGGTGGTGCCGTCTTTGGTGTCTTTCAGCACTACGCCCATCTGTTCTAGGTCTTTGCGGATGCGATCAGCTGCGGCAAAGTTCTTTTCTTTCCTCGCAGCGTTTCGCGCAGCAACTAATAACTCAACAGCCACCTTATCAATCGACGCCACAGCAATGGACGCAGCGCGATGCTCCGACCCAGTTTTGTGCAGAAGGCCCATCATCATCGCTGATGATTTCAAATATCGCTGAGCATCTTCTCCAACTCGATCGCCCAACATCGACAGTCCTGCCATCATCAGCCCAGCAACCGGCGGATGAGCCATTTGGTGTAGACGCGCGATGGCCAACGGTGTGTTGAGGTCGTCGCAGAGTGCCTCAACAAATATAACGTCTGGCTCCGCCGCAGGCGGGACATCGCCAATGAAACCGTACCAGGTCCGCAGCGTCTTTGCACTTTCCTCCAAGCCTTTCAGAGTCCAATCGATCGGCTGTCGATAATGAGTTTGTAGCATGTTGAGACGCAGCACTTCTCCCGGCCAATCCTTCAGCAACTCATGTATCGTCACAAAATTCCCGGCGGACTTCGCCATCTTCTCGCCTTCGACCTGAAGAAAGCCGTTGTGCATCCAGAAATTCGCCATCACCGGCGTGTGGAAGGTGCAGCGCGTCTGCGCAATCTCGTTTTCGTGGTGGGGGAAGACGAGATCGATGCCGCCGCCGTGGATGTCGAAAATTTCGCCGAGATAGCGCCACGACATCGCCGAGCACTCGATGTGCCAGCCGGGACGGCCCGGCGTCTTGATGCCGGCCGGCGACGGCCAAGACGGCTCGCCCGGCTTCGACGGCTTCCACAGCACGAAATCCATCGCATCGCGCTTGTAGGGTGCGATTTCGACGCGGGCGCCCGCGATCATCTCGTCGAGCGGCCGCTTCGAGAGTTCGCCATAGTCGGGATCGGACGGCACGGAAAACAGTACGTGGTCGTCGGCGACGTAGGCATTGCCGGCGGCGATGAGCCGCTCGATCATGTCGCGCATTTCGGCGATGTGCTCGGTGGCGCGCGGCTCGAAAGTGGGCGGCAGGCAGCCGAGCGCGGCGACGTCCTCGTGGAATTGCTTGTCGGTCTTTTCGGTGACTGTGCGGATCGCCTCGTTGAGCGGGCGGCCCGGATATTCCTGCGCCGCCCGCGCGTTGATCTTGTCGTCGACGTCGGTGATGTTGCGGACGTAGGTGACGCGTTCGGCGCCGTAGAGATGGCGCAGCAACCGAAACAGCACGTCGAACACGATCACCGGCCGCGCGTTGCCGATATGGGCGAAGTCGTAGACGGTCGGGCCGCACACATACATGCGCACGTTGCCCGGATCGAGCGGGGCGAAAACCCGCTTGCGGCGCGTCAGCGTATCGTAGAGTTTCAGTTCCATCGGATCGAAACGGAATGCGCACCCTTTGGCCACTCTGGCCGGGCGTCCCTTTGGTCTCGATCAGGAGAAAAGACGGCCGCAGCCAGCGTTGCCGCTAGCGAATAATCTCGCGGCAAATGCCGCAGATCTGGTTAAGGCCGTTCATGGCGTCACAATGGTCGAGGATACTGCCCGCGTCAAGCATCTGCACCCCGGAAATTGGTCCTTCTTCTATTTCCGCCTTGTGGAAATGAATGCGGTCCGCCAAGGTCTGCCTTGAAAGTCTACCTTGCCGAACACGGCGGTACGTGCGAGACGCGAAGCTCCCAGCCACGTAGCGGCGGTTAACGAAACGTTCACTCCACCGTCGCATCCTCATCGATCATTGCAACCCGCATTGGCGGCTGCTTGTCCGCCTAGGGGGCTTACATGCGTGGCATGATCGCGGCCGCGGCCGTCGCCGCCATGACGTTCGTCGCAGGCGGCGCGCAGGCGGAGAAACGCGTCTTCATCATCGCCAATAGTTCCGACGGTTACGGGGTAGACCGGTGCCTCGCCACCGGTGCGGAATGCGGCAAGACGGTCGCTAATTCGTATTGCCGCTCGCGCGAATTCGCTCGGGCGATCGCGTTCCGCAATGTCGGCCGCGACGACATTACCGGCGCCATCCCCGCCGGCCCGAACGGCTGCCACGGTCGTTCCTGCGACAGCTTCATCGCCATCGAGTGTTCGCGCTGACCTCGCCGGCTTGCCGGTAACGCCGGTCTGTCGTCGCGACAGACGGGGATTTCCCGCCATGGCCGCGGGCCCCCTGCCCTCCGGCGCCGCGGCGCTCTGCTTGCCGTTGCCTGTGCTGGCAAGTTCGTCCATGTTCGCGCCATCGGCAGCGCCGTGAGAAGTACGATGGCCAGTCAACGGGCGAGCCAGAGCGGAATCTCGGACGAGGCGGCGGCAGGCGCCGGAAAGACCGGCGAAAATGCGCCGCTGAAGCTGGAGCATTTCCTCCCCTACCAGCTCAACGTCGTGGCGAGTCTGGTGTCGCTGGCGCTGTCGCGCGTCTATGCGCGGCGCTACCGGATCGGCGTTCCGGAATGGCGGGTGCTGGTGACGCTTGGCCAGTTCGGTGTGATGACCGGCAAGGCGATCGGCGCGCACACCCACATGCACAAGACCAAGGTATCGCGGGCGGTGGCGCTTCTGGAAAAACGCAAGCTCCTGGTGCGGCGATCGAACCGCGCGGATCTGCGCGAATCGTTCCTCTCGCTCAGCGCGGCAGGACGCGCCATGTACGAGGAGCTGGCCCCGCACGCACTCGACTTTGCCCGCCGGCTCACCGAAATCCTGACGCCGGCTGATCGCGATGCGTTTGACCGCGCGGTCAAACAGCTCACCGACCGTTCGGCGCAGTTCGTCGCCGAGGTGGCGCAACAGGACAAGGAATAGATTACGTTGAAGCGTCGCGGTGAACAGGCGCCCACGAGGGGCGCCGCTACGGAATGGCGCGGCAATGTACGGGCGGCCTTTGTGGCCGCCCTTGTGGCCGCCCGAGGACGGCGTTGTAAGGGGCACGACGGCACATCCCCGCAAAGATACGCAACGGGCGACGGCGCACGATCCACAACGGAGAGACCGGCGTGAAGCTCTATTCTTATTTCCGCTCTTCGGCGGCGTACCGCGTGCGCATTGCGCTTAATCTCAAAGGCCTCGCCTACGAGACCATGCCCGTCCACCTGGTCAAGGACGGCGGCCAGAACAGACGGCCGCAATTCCGCGCCGTCAATCCGCAGATGCGGGTGCCGGCGCTCATCACCGATAGCGGCGCGGTGCTGATCCAATCGCTCGCCATTATCGAATATCTCGACGAAACGCATCCCGAGCCGCCGCTGCTGCCGCACGACCCGATCACGCGCGCCAAGGCGCGAGCGCTGGCGCAGGTTGTGGCCTGCGACATCCATCCGCTCAACAATATCGGCCCGCTGCGCTACCTGAAGAACCAGATGGGCCAAGAGCAGAGCGCCATCGACGCCTGGTATCATCATTGGATCATCACGGGCTTCGAAGCGCTGGAGGCCATGATCGAAGCCGGCCCCTATGCGGTCGGCGCGCAGCCGACGCTCGCCGATATCTGCCTGGTGCCTCAGGTCTTCAATGCGCGGCGATTAAAGGTGCCGCTGCAGCGATTCCCGAAAATCGTCGCGGTGGATGCGGCGTGCATGGCGCTTTCGGCGTTCGATCGCGCCCGGCCGGAAAATCAGCCGGATGCGGAATAGCAGACGACGGCGGACGGACGACGGCGGACGGATGAACACAAGCGTCCTCCGTCGTCCGTCGTCCGTCCTGCGACATCATACTTTGGTCACCATTGCTCGGCTTGATCGCGGTGCCGGGGCGAAGCCGGTGTCGGGACCAACAATGACGAAATTCTTGCGCGGACTCGGCTCGGCAACGCTGGGTGCGCTGGCTCTTGTCGCGTCGGCGGCCGCTCAAGGCTACCCGCCCTATCCGGATCAGCCCTATCCGGCGCAACGCTATCCGGCGCAGAACAATCCGCAGCAGTCCTATCCGGCGCAAAATTATCCAGCGCAGTCATATCCGGCACAACCGGCGCAGAATTATCCGGCGCAAGACTATCCGGGGCAGAGTTCATCGACGCGGCCGGTGCCGACAAGTCAGGCCTGCGTGCGCCTGGAAGCGCAGCTTTCCAACCTCAACACGACCGCCGCCAATTCAGCACACGACGCACAGATCAAGCAAGAGCAGGACGCCATCGCCAAGCAGCAGGCCGATCTCGACCGCACTCTGGCGCAAGCGCACCGCGTCGGTTGCGAGGGCCAAGGATTTTTTGCGCTGTTCTCCGGCCTGTCGCCTCGCTGCGGTCCGCTCACCTCGCAAATCCAGCAGATGCGTGGCAATCTCGACACCATGATGAGCGAGCTTGAACAGCTCAAGAGCGGCAATTCCGATCAGGAAGCCCAGCGCAACGCGTTGATCGCTCAACTGGCGCAGAACAATTGCGGTTCGCAATATACCGCGGCGGCCAAGGCGGCCGGTCCGCAGGGATTTTTCGAGGCGCTGCTCGGCGGCGGCACGATCGTCAACCCGGGCGGCAACGGCGCGCCGGCCGGCACCTATCGCACGGTGTGCGTGCGCACCTGCGACGGCTATTATTTTCCGATTTCGTACTCGACCGTTCCGGCGCGTTTTGCCGCCGATGCGCTGACGTGCCAGCGGCTGTGCCCCAATGCCGAAGTCACGCTCTACACCTATCACAATCCGGGCGAGGAGATCGAGCAAGCAGTCTCGATCAATGGCGCGCCCTATACCGCCTTGCCTACCGCGTTCCGCTACCGCAGCGAGCTGGCTCCAAACTGCTCATGTCGCAAAACCGGCGAGACCTGGGCCGAGGCGCTGCACAGCGCCGAGGACAGCAGCACGCTGGCAAGCGGCGATATTATCGTGACCGACAAGAACGCGAAACAATTGTCGCAGCCGCCACAAGGCACGCCGGCCCTGCCGGGCAAACCGACGGCCGAGGCCGGCAGCAGCACCAATGCTGCCGCGGCGTCGGCGCCCGTCGCGAGAGACGCGCCCGCAAGCGACAAGAACCGCAAGGTCCGCATTGTCGGGCCCGAGTTCATCTCGGCACACTGATCGCATCGCTGCGTAACGCCGCAGCGCGCAGGCCAGCAATGACGATCAAAAATCGGCGGCGCCGGCCTTCGCCATGGCGGAGCCGGCGAGGAGAGTGCGATCCGGCTCGGGTGGCGGCGTGCCCGGATCGCGGAAGCGGTTGACGATCGGGTAGCGGCGGTCGCGGCCGAAATTCCTCAGCGTGACTTTCACGCCCGGCGCAGCCTGCCGGCGTTTGTATTCGGCAAGGTAGAGCATGCGCTCGATCTTCATCACAGTGGCGCGGTCGAAGCCGGCGGCGATGATGGCGGCGGTCGATTGTTCGCCTTCGACCAGCCGCTCGAGGATCGCATCGAGCGCCTCGTAGGGCGGCAGCGCGTCCTGATCGGTCTGGTTCTCGCGCAATTCCGCGCTCGGCGCGCGCGTGAGCACGTTGTCGAGGATGACCGGACCATCCGGACCGCGCGCGCCCTCCGGCTTCCAGCGGTTGCGCAGGCGCGCCAGCCGATAGACTTCGGTCTTATAGAGGTCCTTGATGGGATTGAAGCCGCCGTTCATGTCGCCGTAGAGCGTAGCGTAGCCGACTGACATTTCCGACTTGTTGCCGGTCGTCACTACCATCAGTCCGAATTTGTTGGAGATTGCCATCAGGATGGTGCCGCGCGCGCGCGCCTGCAGGTTCTCTTCGGTGACGTCGCGCGGAGCGCCGGCAAACGGTCCGGCGAGCGTCTGCTCAAGCCCGTTCACCGCCCTCTCGATCGGCACGATGTCATAGCGCACGCCGAGCGCGGCGGCGATCGCGGCGGCGTCGTCAAGCGATTGCTGCGCGGTGAAACGGAACGGCAGCATCACGCAGCGGACCCGGGCGGCGCCGAGCGCATCGGTTGCGAGCGCCGCGCACAGCGCCGAATCGATGCCGCCGGAAAGGCCGAGTACGATTCCGGGAAAGCGGTTCTTGTCGACGTAGTCGCGCAAGCCGACCATGCAGGCGGTGTAGTCCGACTGGTCCGGCCCTTCCACGCCCGCTATCGATCCATCGCCGCAGCGCCAGCAGCCGGCGCTGCGCGACCAGTGCGTGGTGACGACGCTCTCGCGGAATTCGGCGAGCTGGAATGCGACCGAACGGTCGGCGTTGATGGCAAACGAGGCGCCGTCAAAGACCAGCTCGTCCTGGCCGCCCACCTGGTTGACATAAATCAGCGGCAGGCCGGCCTCGACCACGCGGCTGATCGCGATATTAAGCCGTTCGTCCGCCTTGCCGCGCCAATACGGCGAGCCGTTTGGCACCACGAGGATTTCGCCGCCAGTGTCGGCCAGACACTCGACCACGTCCGGTCCCCAAATGTCCTCGCAAATTGGAATGCCGATCCGCACACCGCGAATGACGACCGGACCCGGCAGGGGGCCGGCGACGAACACGCGCTTCTCGTCGAATACGCCATAGTTCGGCAGATCGAACTTGAAGCGGAGCGCCTCGATCCGGCCGCCGCAGAGCAGCGCATAGGCATTGTAGAGTTTGTTCTCTTCGACCCACGGTGTGCCGATCAGCACGGCGGGCCCGCCGTCGCCGGTCTCGCGCGCCAACGCCTCGATGGCGGCGCGGCAGGCGGCCTGGAATGCCGGCTTGAGCACCAAATCCTCGGGCGGATAGCCGGCAATGAACAGTTCGGAATATGCGATAATGTCGGCGCCGTCGCGGGCGGCGGCGGTCCGCGCGTCGCGCGCGCGCTGCAGATTGCCGGCAATGTCGCCGACGATCGGATTGAGCTGCGCGACGGCAATGGCGAGATAATCGGCGGGTTTCGCGTTCATGGCGCAGGTCTAGCGCCGGACTGTCCATTCGGGCAATGGGCGAGCCGGCATCGCCGGCCATCGCAGCCGCTCAGAAGCCGCTGTTGCGATGACAGGCGGGCCGGATCCGGACACCCGGCGGCCGTCACCAATGCAGCGTCAAGGGGTAGGGGCCGATCTTGATGCTGCCCTGCAGGAACACGCCGTAGATGTCGGTCTTCCAGTCGACCGGCTGCGGCACGCCATCGACCGCGACATCCTCGAAATGCGCACTGCCGCTGGTCTGCATGTGCCAATAGCGCCCGCCGATACCGAGGCTCGCGTATTGCGTGACCCGGTACGACAACACCGCTTCGAGCTGATAGCCCTGGCCCTTGCCGTCCTCGGGAACGGCTCCGGAGAAATCCCCTTCCGCGATGCGCGCCCAGTGCGAGTTGGCGCCGTTGAGAAATACGTAGGGCAGCCAGGCGCCGTCGGCGCTCAGCGTCACGCGGTCGCCGAATTTGACGGCGGCTTCGAGGCCGAGGCGCACAGACTGCCAGTCATTGTTTTGTGTGATGATGTTGTAAGTCGCCGGCGCCGCCGGCTGACACACATCGGGATTGGTGGCCTGCTGCGTGCAGCCATAGGCGACCATGGACTGGTGCAAAAAATGATAACCGGCAAAGGCGCCGATGCGGAAATCGCCGCCGCGCACCACATCGTAACCGAGGTCGGCGCTGGCGTAATCGAGCGTGCCGCCATGCTGATCGCTGATCGTGCTGGAATACGGCGTCACGGCCGGTGGAAAATCCTCGTCCTGTAATTGGCCGTGCGACATGGCGCCGAAGGCGGCATAGCCTTTCACGAACAGGCCGTTGGTGAAGGCGATGCGGCCATCGAGCTCGCCCGCGTTTGTCTCGAGCCCGTCATAGGTGAGCCGCGACACCATCGCGCTCGATTCCGACGGCACGTCGTAGAGGCTCTTGCCGGTCTTGGCGGCGGCGATCCAATAGCGCACCGCGAATTCGCCCTGCCAGGCCGGTACCGGCTGCGGCGTGAAATATTCGACGTTCCGGAACCGGCGCGGTTGTCGCCACAGGCGCAAGCAGCGGCGGAAACGGCCGGTCGGCGGCAATGGCCGGCGTCGCGATCAGCGCTGCGATGGCGGCGACATACGGTAAATAGTCTGATAACGGCACTGCGCGCCTCGCGTCTTTCTTGGTTTTTTGTTCGTTATTGCGACGCGAAAAGCTTGATTCAAATTATTTTCCCATTCCTTTACCGCAGCCGTTCCGCGCGGTTCAGGATGAGCGGCTGGTAAAGCCGAATGGTGTACGAGAAGGAAAAGGCCGAAACCGCCTACCCCCGCAGCGGCCGCCGGCGGCGCCGCGCGGGCGGAAATTTTGGCGAGCGCGGAGGAGACCTTGCTGCGGCGGCGCGGCATTTCCCGCCGCACCGCCGGGACATCCGCGCTACAGCGCCGCCACCTGCGGCAGCGGCTTCGCCTTGGCAAGGCGCTCCGACTTCAACAGGTCGGCCAGGAGGAAGGCGAGATCGAGCGACTGCTCGGCATTAAGCCGCGGATCGCACACGGTGTGATAGCGATCGTTGAGGTCCCCCTCGCTGATAGCGCGCGCCCCGCCGGTGCATTCGGTGACGTTCTGGCCGGTCATTTCCAGATGCACGCCGCCGGCGACCGTGCCCTCGGCGGCATGAACCTCGAAGAAGGCGCGCACTTCTTTGAGAATCTGATCGAACGGGCGGGTCTTGTAGCCGGTCACCGAAGTGATGGTGTTGCCGTGCATCGGGTCGCATGACCACACCACGTTGCGGCCCTCGCGCTTGATCGCCCGCACGAAGTCCGGCAGCAGATCGGCGGCACGGTCGGCGCCGACCCGGCAGATCAAGGTCAGCCGGCCGGGCTCGTTGTCCGGATTGAGGATGTCGATCAGTCTCAGCAGCTCGTCGGGCTTCTGGGTCGGGCCGGTCTTGAGCCCGAGCGGATTTTTGATGCCGCGGCAGAACTCGACATGGGCATGATCCGGCTGCCGGGTGCGGTCGCCGATCCACACCATATGGCCGCTGGTGCAGTACCAGTCGCCGGTCGTCGAATTCGACCCGCGTGAAGGCCTGCTCGTAGCCGAGCAGCAGCGCCTCGTGGCTGGTGAAAAATTCGGTCGCTCGCAGTTCGGGGTGCAGCTCCGGATCGATGCCGCAGGCGCGCATGAAGTCGAGCGCCTCGGTAATGCGATTGGCGAGTTCGGAATAGCGCTTTGATTGCGGCGAGTCCTTGACGAACGACAGCATCCATTGATGCGCATTCGACAGGTTGGCGTAGCCGCCGGTGGCGAAGGCGCGCAACAGATTGAGCGTCGCCGCGGACTGCCGGTAAGCCTCCAATTGCCGGCGCGGATCGGGCGTGCGCGCCTCGGCGCTAAATTCGGTGCTGTTGATGATGTCGCCGCGATAGACCGGCAGCTCGACGCCGCCGCGCTTTTCCGTCGGCGAGGTGCGCGGTTTGGCGAACTGGCCGGCAACGCGGCCGACCTTGACCACCGGCGAAGCCGCCGCATAGGTCAGCACCACCGCCATCTGCAGGAACAGGCGGAAAAAATCGCGGATATTGTTGGCGCCGTGCTCGGCGAAGCTCTCGGCGCAATCGCCGCCCTGCAGCAGGAACGCCTCGCCGGCCGCAACCTGCGCCAGCGCCCGCTTGAGGTTGCGCGCCTCGCCGGCAAAGACCAGCGGCGGAAAGCTCGCAAGCTGCCCCTCGACTTCGGCCAGCGCCTTGATGTCCAGGTAGTCCGGCACCTGCACGATCGCCTTTGATCGCCAGGAACTGGGGCTCCATTTGGCCGGATTGGACCGCATGGACATCACTCATCTCCGTTTCCGCGAGCCCAAGGTGGCTGCCAGGTGGCGGGCATCGTGCTTTGCGCGGTCAGGCCCGGCACTTTCCTCGCACGGCCGCGATGTTGGCGGCCTTATACACGGCGGCCCAAGGCCGCGACAGCCAAAAACCGGCTATTCCGCCGCTTCGCGGGCGTAGCTCGCGCTCTTCGTGCGCATCGTGACGAGTTCCTCGGCGATGGTCGGGTGCAGCGCCATGGTGGCGTCGAAATCGGCCTTGGTGGCCCGCATCTTTATCGCGACCGCCGCAAGCTGCACCATCTCGGCCGCGCCCTCTCCGACCACGTGGCAGCCGACCACGCAACCCGAACGCCCATCGACCACGAGCTTGAGCAGCACGGTCGTATCGCGGCCCGACAACGTCGCCTTGAGCGGCTTGAACATGGCCTTGTAAATATCGGTCTGGGCGAGGATCCCGCGTGCCTGCGTCTCCGTGAGGCCCACCGCTCCGACTTCGGGATCGGAGAACACCGCGGTCGGGACATTGGCGTGATCGACCGCAATCGGCTTGCCCCCGAACACGGTGTCGGCGAAGGCATGGCCCTCGCGAATAGCGACCGGGGTGAGGTTCACTCGGTTGGTAACGTCGCCGACCGCATAGATATTGGCGACGTTGGTACGCGAGTGTTCGTCGACGGCAATGCCGCGATTGCGGCCGATCCCGACACCGGCCTGCTCAAGCCCGATGCCGCCAATGTTCGGCACTCGTCCGACGGCGAACATCACACATTCGGCAGGAATCTGATTGCCGGAGAGCTGAGATGCGCCGCAAGGTGCGCGGCGTGGCGCTCGATCGCCGCAACCTTGCAGCCGGTTACGACTTTGATGCCGTGCTTCTCCATATCCATGCGCAGATGATGGCGCACATCGTCGTCGAAGCCGCGCAGTATATTCTCGCCGCGATAAACCAGCGTGACGTGCGAGCCGAGACCGGCGAAGATACCGGCAAATTCGACCGCGATATAGCCGCCGCCCTGGATCACGACGCGGCGCGGCAATTGCGGCAAATGAAACGCCTCGTTCGAGGAAACGGCGTGCTCCAGGCCCGGTATCGGATCGCCGTAACTCGGCGCGCCGCCGGTTGCGATCAGGACGTAGGCCGCGCGCACGCGCTCGCCATCGGCAAGCTGCACGGTGTGTCCGTCGCACAGCATGGCGCGGCTTTTGACGATGCTGACGCCGGCACGTTCCAAGGTCGCAGTGTAGGCGGCTTCGAGGCGGCCAATCTCCTTGTCCTTGTTGGCGATCAACGTCGGCCAGTCGAACGACGAATGCGGCAGCGTCCAGCCGTAGCCGGCGGCATCCTCGAACTCGCCGCGGAAGCGCGAGGCGTAGACCAGCAGCTTTTTCGGCACGCAGCCGCGGATGACGCAGGTGCCGCCGAGTCGGTACTCCTCGGCGATCATCACGCGCGCGCCGTGCTGGGCGGCCACGCGCGCGGCCCGCACGCCGCCCGATCCGCCTCCGATGACGAAAAGATCGACGTTGTAATCGGACATGCTAAATATCGTGCCCCCGTTTCTTCATTTCCTCGCGCATCTTGGCGATGACCTCCTGAGAGAAATTTTCGCCCCATTGCCCGGCGTAGGCCAGGCTGTCGTGGACCACTTTCGGTTCATCCTCAATCACTTTGCGGCCGGCGGACGACTGATAGAAAGCCAGAATCTGCTTCAACTCGGCTTCGCTGAAATAGCTTGCATAGAGGCGGGCGCTCTGATCCAGCAATTCGTTCGCCCGCGGAGCATATTCCTTCTCCATGTTCGCCGCGACCTCATCGAGGTCCTTGGCCCACATGAAGTTGGTCTGCATGAATTCGTTTTTGGCCTTCTCGATCACCCCGCGCACGAGCGGATCGAACATGTTTTGCTTGAAGTGCTTGAGTTCGATGATCCGCTTGGCGATGAGGACGGCGTCGGGGCTGGGACGGTGCGTCTGGGACGGCGCTTGGGTCTGGGCCTGAGCCGGCGCCGGCCCCGCAATTCCGATCAATGCAAGGGCGGCGAGGGCGAGCAGCGCCGCCATCATCGGAAGCGTGGGAATTCGGCGCGTCTGGCGCGTGTAAAGACGGGCAATCATCATCGCACTCCCTCGAAGCTTAAAGATCAGGGCCGCTCAACAAGCCGCACTCCGGCCGGACCGGCAAGAATAGCAGTCCGAGCCAAGCCGATGAACAAGCCGTGTTCCATGACGCCCGGAATCACAGCTAGCCTCGCCGCGAGAGCCTGCGGATCGGCGATGCGCTGCAAATGGGCGTCCAACAGCCAGTGCCCGCCGTCCGTGACAAAAGCATGGCCGTCCTGCGTTCGGCGCAGCACGGCGGTTCCAGGACATCCCGCCGCGGCAGCAACGTTCTCGACCGCGCGGCGGGTCACCATAGCGCCGAACGGCACGATCTCGATCGGCAGCGGGAACCGCCCGAGATTTTCGACCCACTTCGACTCGTCGGCGATGACGATCATCGTCGCCGAAGCCGCGGCCACGATCTTCTCGCGCAGCAGCGCCCCCCCACCGCCTTTGATGAGGTTCAAATCCGGCGCGACCTCGTCAGCGCCGTCGACGGTCAGGTCGAGATCGAGCACGTGGTCGAAGGTAGTGAGCGGGATGCCGTGCCGCGCAGCCAGCGCACGCGTGGCCTCAGACGTTGGCACGGCCACCACGTCGAGCCCCGAGCGCACCCGCGCGCCTAGGAGCTCGACGAAATAGCCCGCAGTGGAACCGGTGCCGAGCCCGAGCCGCATACCCGGCTGGACAAAGCCGATGGCGCGCTCGGCAGCGGCGCGTTTGTACGCTTCGACCTCGACAGGCGGGTCCATCGAGGCTGTGTAGCCGTCAATCGCCCCCGCTCCTAGAAAAAAGCGCCGGCCGAGCCCTTTCCACACCAACAAAGCGGTAGCAATAAGCGCTCCCGACGGCGGCTCGATTCACCTGCTGCCGGCGCCAGCAATAACGTGGAAGCCTTGCGCCGCGAGCGCCGGCCGGATAGGCGGGAATCATGATGACCATCGTCTTCGATCTCGACGGCACCCTGATCGATACCGCGCCTGACCTCGTCGATACGCTCAACATCATCCTGAGCGAGCAAGGCTTAAACCCGGTCGGGTTCGCCGCCGCCCGCAACATGATCGGCGGCGGGGCCAGAGTCATGATCGAACGAGCGCTGGCTGAGCAGGGCCGCCATTGTGCACCGTCCGAGCTCGACCGATTGTACGGCGCGTTTATCGAGCACTACCGCGCGCATATTGCCGATCGTTCGCGTCCGTTTCCGCAACTCGTGTCGACTCTCGAATGGCTCACCGCTGCAGGCTATCGGCTGGCCGTCTGCACCAACAAGCTCGAAGGACTGTCAATAAAGCTGCTGCAAGAGCTTGCGCTCGCGCAGCATTTTGCCGCGATTTGCGGCCAGGATACGTTCGGGGTCCACAAGCCTGACCCGGAAATATTGCGCCGGACCGTCCTGCGCGCCGGCGGCGAGCCCCAAAAGGCGATCATGATCGGCGATTCTTGGACTGACGTGCAAACCGCGCGCGCCGCGACCGTTCCGGTGATCGCCGTCGATTTCGGCTATAGCGATGTGCCGATCGCGACATTGCGGCCCGACCGCATCATCAGCTCGTTTAGCGCGCTGCCGCAAGCGATCATCGAGCTTGATGGAGCAGCGCCATAGGGTCCGGTTCGGCACACTTTCGCCCGGACACGGTCGGCCCGCCCAGGAATTGTGCCGCGAGGGGCGATCGCGACCCCAGGCGGCGCCTTATGGTTAACACGGACGCGACTGCGCCGGACCCAGGATAGGGCCTCGGTTCTTTGACAAAGTAACTGTTTTTCTACGACTTTTCCCAGAATCGGCGGCGGGAGCCGGTTCGTCGCTTTTCCTGCTGCCGGCACGGCCTGGCATCGCCAAAAGTTCCCGACCGGACCTTTTGGACTTTACCGATGCGGCAGCGCGGCCTAGGGTCTAGGCACCGGCACGGAGAGGGGTCATGTCGCGCGTCGAACTCGTCGCCGCTACTGTCGCGGCCGTCATGGGCGTTGTGCTTGCAGGATGTTCGGCGATGCCGTCACTGCCTGACTGGATGACTCCCGATTTCACGTCGTCGAACTCGTCAGCTGCCATGCAGCCGTTGCGGTTCGAGTCCGACCCGCCGGGCGCGGACGTACATACAGCACAAAACCAGACCTGTCAGACGCCGTGCGCGCTTGCGGTGCCGTCGGAAAGCCAGGCCGTGACGTTTACCAGGGTGGGCTACATCTCACAGACGATCCAGGTCGCCGCCGCCGCGCCCCCCGATCACGCCTTCTGGGAAAGCCCGCCGCCGTCTTTGTCGCCGAATCCGGTGCAGGCGGTGCTGCAGCCCATTCCGCCGCCGCCGCCGCCGCCACGCAAACCGATCAGGCACCCGCCGCGCAAGACGGTCTCCAGTGCCGGCACCAGGACCAGAACGGCGGCCAAGACCACGCCTCCGCAAGGCCGCCAATCCAATCCGTTCCCGGATCCGACGCCGATGCAGCAGCAGGAGGCTGCACCGTCGCCGTTCCCGCCGCCGCCACCAATGGCACCGCAGCAGCAATAGTGCCGCGATCGCTCGCAGCCCCGAACTGCCCGCTTTGAATAGATTCGGGAGAGCGCCGCGGTGTATGCGGCCGTCCTGGACGAACGGGCCTTCATCCGGCACACTGGCCCACTATCTTATAGTGCAGCGGGAATGCCACGCAGCCGGAAGCTGGAGCCGATGGAAAACGTGCAAGCGGAGAGCGCGCAAGCCGCCGGTGCGTCGGCGCGCGGGCTCGACGATGCCGAGCAACGCTCGGCTCTGATCGACCCGTTCGGCCGCGCCATCAGCTACCTGCGCGTCTCGGTCACCGACCGTTGCGACTTCCGCTGCGTCTATTGCATGTCCGAGAACATGACCTTCCTGCCGAAGGCCGACGTTCTGTCGCTTGAAGAGCTTGACCGACTGTGCTCGGCCTTCATCACGCGCGGCGTCCGCAAGCTTCGGCTCACCGGCGGCGAGCCGCTGGTGCGTCGCGGCATCATGACGCTTGTTTCCTCGCTGTCGCGCCACCTGCGCTCCGGCCAGCTCGATGAGCTGACGCTGACCACCAACGGCTCGCAGCTCGAAAAATACGCCGAAGAATTGAAGTCCTCCGGCGTGCGCCGCATCAACGTCTCGCTCGATACGCTCGACGCCGAGAAATTCCGCGCCATCACGCGGTGGGGTGCGCTCGACCAGGTGCTCGCCGGCATCGACGCCGCGCAGGCTGCCGGCCTGAAAATCAAGATCAACGCGGTCGCCCTCAAGGGCGTCAACGACGACGAGTACCCGCGCCTGATCGAGTGGGCGCACGGCAGCGGCATGGATTTGACGCTGATCGAGGTGATGCCGCTCGGCGAGATCGGCGAGGGCCGCCTTGATCAATACCTCCCGCTCTCGATGGTGCGGGCGCGGCTTGCCGAACGTTACCGGCTCGAACATCTCGATTACCGCAGCGGCGGACCGGCGCGTTACGTGCGCGTCGCCGAGACCGGCGGACTGCTCGGCTTCATCACGCCATTGACCCACAATTTCTGCGAATCCTGTAATCGCGTGCGGGTGACCTGCACCGGCACGCTCTACATGTGCCTGGGCCAAGAAGACGCAGCCGATCTACGCAAGCCGCTGCGCGCCTCCGAAGGCAACGATCTTCTCTTTGCTGCGATCGACGAGGCGATATCGCGCAAGCCCAAGGGCCATGATTTCATCATCGACCGCCGCCACAAGCGGCCCGCGCTCGGCCGCCACATGAGCGTGACCGGCGGCTGAACCGCGCCGCCGCTGCTAATTCCCCATTGACGGGCCGTGGCGTCATCGGATTAGTTGGCGTGCTTGGCTGCCGGCCAAGCCGGGGGACGCACAAATCAGACCAACAGTGCGCGCTGCCGGTTCGCGGGAATCGGCGGGGAGGACACGTGGGTGCCTTTGACTCTCTGATCACTGCGTTGCTGCGGGGGTCGCGTGTCATCGACGCCGTCAACACCTGGATCGGCAAGCGCGCGGCCTGGCTGATCCTCGGCGCGGTGCTGGTTTCCGCGGTCAACGCCACCGTCCGCAAGGTATTCGACACCTCCTCGAACGCCTGGCTGGAATTGCAGTGGATCCTGTTCAGCGCGACGTTCCTGTTCTGCTCGCCGTGGACGCTGTTGTCCAACGAGCATATCCGCATCGACATTCTCAACAACCAGTTGCCGCATCGCGTTCGCAACATCATCGACGTCGTCGGTCATGCATTTTTTCTGCTGCCGTTTTGCGTCATTTTAATCGTGACCGGGGTTCCGTTCGCACGCACGTCCGCGCCATCATTTTCGACGTTTGTCGGGTTGATCGCGCAATTTCCCAGAGTGTTCTACGCCACGCCCGTTCACTGGCTGCCCAATCTGTTCGCCTGGTTCGGCAACCTGCTCGCTAGTGGCGAGCAGTCGCTGAACGCGGGCGGCCTGCCGCAATGGCCGACCAAGAGCTTCATCATGATCGCGTTTGCGCTGCTGTTTTTGCAGGGCGTGTCCGAACTGGTGAAGCGTGTCGCGGTGTTGCGCAATCTCATCCCTGACCCGCATGCGAGCCGGAAGCCTTCGCTTGAAGCCGAAGCCGAAGGGCTGATCAGCGCGATGGAAAAGCACTAGCCGTCGGCCGGGCGACTGGGGCGCTGCATGGAAGCATTCTTCATCGCAAACATGGCCCCAATCATGTTCGGGGCGCTGGTGCTGTTTCTGCTGCTGGGCTACCCGGCGGCGTTCTCGCTCGCCGCCGTTGGGCTGCTGTTCGGCTTCATCGGCATCGAACTCGGCCAGTTCGCGCCCGACTTTTTGCAGGCGCTGCCGGATCGCATCTACGGCGTGATGAGCAACGATACGCTGCTTGCGATCCCGTTCTTCACCTTCATGGGACTGGTGCTGGAACGCTCGGGCATGGCCGAGGATCTGCTCGATACCATCGGCCAGCTGTTCGGCACCGTGCGCGGCGGGCTCGCCTATGCGGTGGTGTTCGTCGGCGCGCTGTTGGCCGCCACCACCGGCGTGGTCGCCGCGTCGGTGATCTCGATGGGGTTGATCTCGCTGCCGATCATGCTGCGCTACGGCTACGACCGGCGCGTCGCCACCGGGGTCATCGCCGCGTCGGGCACGCTGGCGCAGATCATCCCGCCCTCACTGGTGCTCATCGTGATGGCCGACCAGCTCGGCAAGTCGGTCGGCGACATGTACCAGGGCGCCTTCATACCGGGCCTTGTGCTCGGCGCGCTGTACGCCGTCTACGTGGCGTTCGTCTCGTGGCTGTCGCCGAAATCGACGCCCGGCCTGCCGGCCGAGGCGGTCGGCTTCAAGGAATCCGAGCCGCGCATCCGGGCGCTGCTCACCCGCGGCAATGCCATTGTGCTGATCGGTTTCGCCGCGGCTCTGATGCTCTGGTCGCTTCATGGCGTTTATCAGAACCTTCCCGCGCTGCTCGCCATCGTAAGCATGCAGAGCCCCGAAGGCGGCCTCACTGCCTTCGTTTCACTGACGATGAACGTCGTGTTGCTCCTGCTTCTGGTGTATTGCTTCATCAAGTTCGTTCGCTCGTTCATCGTCGGCAACGACAATCGCGGATTGCTTTCCCTCTTGGTGCTGGCGCTCGCGAGCGCGGCGTTCGGCGTGTACATGATGCACGGTTCCGAGGCCGGCGGCGCCGACTACGTTGTGCTGACCATGTTCTTCGGTATTCTGTTTGCGTTCGGCGTTGCAGTCGTGAATTGGATCGTCGACCGGCTGACCGGCTTTCGCTTTCTTTCGCACATCGCCCAGCAGACCACCTTCGTCATGGTGCCGCCGCTGTTCCTGATCTTTCTGGTGCTCGGCACGATCTTCATCGGCGTCGCCACCCCGACCGAGGGCGGCGCCATGGGCGCCACCGGGGCGCTCATCCTGGGCACCGCCAAGCGCCGGCTGTCCTGGGATCTGGTACGCCAAGCGATCGAGTCGACCGCCAAACTGTCGGCCTTCGTGGTCTTCATCCTGCTCGGCGCGCGCACGTTCTCGCTGACGTTCTACGGCATCAGCGGCCATATTTGGGTTGAGAACATGCTCACCACGCTGCCGGGCGGGCAAATCGGCTTCCTGATATTCGTCAATGCGTTCGTGTTCGTGCTGGCATTCTTCCTCGATTATTTCGAGCTCGCCTTCATCGTCATCCCGCTGCTCGGTCCGGCCGCCGACCATCTCGGCATCGACCTGATCTGGTTCGGCGTCATGCTGGGCGTCAATATCCAGACCTCCTTCCTGCATCCTCCGTTCGGCTTTGCGCTGTTTTACCTTCGCTCGGTGGCGCCGCGCGAAACCTTCCTCGATCGAGTGACCGGAAAATCGACCGCCGGAGTCACCACCGGGCAGATCTATTGGGGTGCGATTCCGTTTGTCGGCATCCAGATCACCATGGTGCTGCTGGTGATCCTGTTTCCGGCGATGGTGATGCACTACAAGAGCACCGGCCCCAAGGTCGATATCAAAAATATCGAGATCGCGCCGCCGCCGGCGCTGCCGCCGCTCGACTTCGGCAGCCCGCCGAAATAGCAGGCGTTGGGCATGAAAACCCCGGAGCGGCCGCTCCGGGGTTCTGATTGTCCGCCCGATCAGGCGTTGTTGTGGCGGATCATGAAGTTTTCGTAGGTGTATTCGGCCACCTGCCACCACAGAAACTCATCCTTCAGGAACGGGGCGATCGACGCCAGCACCTTCTTGTAACTCGGGTTCTTTGCCGATTCTTCCGCATCCACCTCTTTCGCTGCCTTGTAGCTGGCCTCCATGATGGGCTGGCTGAACGGGCGCAATTGGACGCCATTGGCGAGCAAACGCTTCAGCGCCAGAGGATTGCGCGCGTCATAGCGAGCCTGCTCTTCCACGTTCGCGTAACCGGCTGCCGCTTCGACGATGGCCTTGTAGTTCTTGGGCAGCTCGTTCCACTTGGGCAGATTGATCAAAAGGTGCTGGGTGGTGCCGCCTTCCCACCAACCCGGATAGTAATAGAACTTGGCGACCTTATAGAAGCCGAGCTTCTCGTCATCATACGGGCCGACCCATTCGGCGGCGTCGATGACGCCCTTCTCCAGCGCCGGATAGATGTCGGCGCCGCCGATGAGCTGCGGCACGCCGCCGAGTTTGGCGATGGTCTTGCCGGCCCAGCCGCCGATGCGGAATTTCAGGCCCTTGAGATCGGCGACGGAATGGATCTCCTTGCGGAACCATCCGCCCATCTGCGTCCCGGTATTGCCGGCAAGCAGCGCCTTGCAGTTGAATTTGGCGCTGAACTCGTCGACCAATTTCTGGCCGTCGCCGTCATAGAACCAGGCATTCTGTTGCCGGGCGCTCAGGTTGAACGGGCTCGAGCAAAACAGCGCCCAGGTCGGGTCTTTGCCGATATAGTAGTACATCGCGCTATGACCCATCTCGACCGTGCCGTTCTGCACGGCATCGAGCGCCTGCAGCGGCGGCACGATCTCGCCGCCGGCAAAGGTCTGAATCTGGAATTTGCCGTCGGTGGCTTCGGAAACGTATTTGGCGATGGTGATACACGCGCCGAACAGCGTGTCGAGCGACTTCGGCCAGCTCGCGGTCATGCGCCACTTGAGTTCCGGCATCGACTGGGCAATGGCCGGCGACGCGACCGCCGCGCCGGCAAGCCCGACGCCTGCAGTCTTCAGAAATTGACGACGTTTCATGGAACGTTCCTCCATCAGATCTCCGGTGGCCGCTCCGGTCGATTGGCGAGCGTTCTCTCGGCAATGACGGTAGCCCCCAGATGATTTTAGGAGTCTTGGGACGGCGCGGGAAGCAAAATATCCCGGTCGACGCCGCGAAGAACGCCCCCTCAGCGGGTCTTGTCGTCCCGGAGCAGCCCGAGCCGGCCTGCCAGCCACCGCGTGGTCGGCGCCTGGATCAGAATCGTCATGAGAATGGCGATGAAGGTGACCGACGCGATCATCCGCGCGCCGGGCGCGTTCATGCCGAGCAACAGGCCGGCAAGGGCTGCCGGAATGACGCCGGTCTCGCGCGTCCAGCACATGAACAGCATTTCGTTCAGACTCCAGCGCGCCCGCCGGTCGGGCAGCGCGCACAGCAACACGGTCACCGGACGGGCCACCAGCATGAACACGACGACGACTGCGACGCCGCGCAGCAAATACTGGTCCATGAGACTGAAATCGACCTGAGCGCCAAGCAGAATGAAGATAAACAGCCGCATGATGAACGATGTGGTCGCCACGAATTCGTCGAGCTTGCGCGATTCACCCCGGTGCACCTTGAAGCCGAGCGACTCCTTGTTGCCGAGCACGATGCCGAACACGAACACCGCCATGAAACCGCTCGCCTGCAGGCCGTCAGCGGCGAAATAGGCGCCGATCACCGCCATCACCGTCACCACCGGCGCATATTCCATGAGGAAGGCCCAGCGTTCGTGAGCGATGAGCAGGGCGGCGAGATAGCCAAGCCCGATGCCGGCGAGGATACCGATGCCCGCCTGTTTGAGCAGATCGAGGATCGACGACGTCAGCGAGAACTTGCCGATGCCCATTGCGGCGGACAGGACCGCGAAAGTGACGATCGCTCCCATCGCGTCGTTGAAGGCCGACTCGCTCATCACCACCTGCGCCACGCGGTCGCGAACATGGACCTGCCGGAAGATTGGGACCAGCGTCGCCGGGTCGGTCGAGGCGATGGTCGCTCCCAGCAGGAGCGCGATGATCCACGGCGCGCTGAGAATGAAATAGGCAGCCGCTCCGGTGATCGCCGCAGTGATCAGGACACCGATCGTGGCGATCACCAGGATCGTTATCCAAACCTGCTTCAGCACCGCCAATCGCAACGACGCGCCGCCATCGAACAGGATGTAGCTCGCCCCGAACAGCAGGAGAATCTGGTTCAGCGCCGAATCGACTTTGATATCGATCAAGCCGAACCCTTCGGGACCAAGCAGCATTCCGGCGAGCAGAAACAGCGCGATGTCGGGGATTCTGATCTTCTGCGCCAGCAGGCTGATCAGGGTGCCGACGAAGAGAACCAGTCCGCCGGTAATCAACGTCTGCTTGGCAAGCTCGACTGAGGCGGACGTTTCCAAATGTTCCCCCGACCCGGATCGCGATATTGGGTGCGGCAATCTAACCCGGATCGAGGACGGGAGAAATGCGCCCTACATGCGCAGCACGGTCACCGCCGCGGCAAACTCCGCAAAGCGGATATTGCGCCGCTCAAGCGCCATTTCGTCGCTGCCCCATCGCTCCATGTTCCAATCTTCATCGACATTGGCCGCTTGCCAGGCCGCCCCGGCCGACAGACGGCCGCGCGATGCCGCCAGCGCAATGAGCGCGGAGCCGGTCAGCGTCGTCACCGCGTGCGTGGCACCGAGCCGCCAGGGGTCGTCGGCGATGGCGGCAGCCGCCGCTTTGAGCGCCTCATTGGGTTGCGCGATATGGGTCACGCCCGCGGTGCAATAGAAGCGCGCGCCGAGCACTTCATCCGCCCAAGCCAGGATCGGGTCCCAATGCAGGCGCTGCCGTTCAACCAGCCCCGCCGGAGCCTCGGCTCGATAGAACAAGAGATCGCACGCTAGATATTTGGCGATCTCGCCGGCGACCGGTTGCGGCCGATCGGTCACGCCGTCGATGATCGCATTGGCAAGACGCGTCAGCGGCATTGTTGCCGGGTCGATCAGCTCGCGCTGCGCTTGCCATTCCGCCGCAATCGCGTTTGCGAGTGACTGCGTCGGCGCGGCGAGCAGGCGCTGCGCTGGTGTCCGCGCCGGCTTGCCGTCGAGGCGCACCGCGTGGCCGGCCTCGGCCGGGTCTACGCCCACCGCGGCATAGCTGCGCCGCCGCAAGGTCGGCCGCGCGCCCCGCCGGGCCGCCACCATCGGGGTTTGCTGCGCTGGGGAGTCGGATGGTCCGGACATTTGAGTTTGGGACATTTGGCAATGCGACGCCAACATATTCATTGCGGCACGACTTTGCCGCGGCCGGCGGTTTGGGGAAAAAGATTCAATATATTCAATAATTTACCATTTATCCGAGTGAGCTGCCGCAGGGCACGCTGAGGTGGCGCCGAAGCGGCCGGTTTCGTCTGCGCCGCCAATCGCGCTGTTGTTAACAACCGTCTGCGACAAAACCCTGTTATTACAAACGAGAGCGGTGGAAATGCCCGCGCTGCTCGACTAGTATCGCGGCCCGGATTCGGCGACGGAGGCAAGCCGTCTGGGGGCAGCCGGTCCGCGCAGCGGCGTGCGTACCGCTCGTCACACGGGCGGAACGCTGCGTGCAAGGGGAGTCAATGAAACCTACCGACATTTCGGTCCCGGACTATTTCCACAAGGTCGTGGATTGTCAGTGGGCTTGCCCGGCGCACACGCCGGTGCCCGAATACATCCGCTTGATCGCGGCGGGCCGCTACACCGACGCCTATATGATCAATTGGGAATCGAACGTCTTTCCCGGCATTCTCGGACGGACCTGCGATCGGCCCTGCGAACCGGCATGCCGCCGCGGCCGAGTCGAGAAGGAGCCGGTCGCGATCTGCCGGCTAAAGCGCGTCGCCGCCGACTTCAAGGACGATGTCCGCGGCAGGCTGCCCAAGCCGGTCGAGCGGAAGAACGGCAAACGCATCGCGCTCGTCGGCGGCGGCCCCGCCTCGCTCGCGGTAGCGCGCGACCTGGCCCCGATGGGTTATGAATGCGTCGTGTTCGATCAGGACCCGCAATCCGGCGGCATGATGCGCACGCAAATTCCGAAATTCCGTCTGCCGGAAAGCGTGCTTGACGAGGAATGCCAGTACATTCTCGATCTCGGCATTGAGTTTATCGGCGGCAAGCGCATCGACAGCTTAAAGGCGCTGCTCGCCGAAGATTTCGATGCGATCTTCGTCGGCTGCGGCGCGCCGCGCGGCCGCGACCTCGACATTCCCGGCCGCACCGAAGCTGCGAAGAACATCCATATCGGCATCGACTGGCTGTCCAGCGTCTCGTTCGGCCACATCGACAAGATCGGCAAGCGCGTGATCGTGCTCGGCGGCGGCAACACCGCGATGGATTGCTGCCGCTCCTCGCGCCGGCTCGGCGGCGAGGACGTCAAGGTCGTAGTGCGCTCCGGCTTCGAGGAGATGAAGGCGTCCCCCTGGGAAAAGGAGGACGCCATGCACGAGGACATCCCGATCTTCAATTATCTCGTGCCCAAGGAATTCACCCACGATAACGGCAAGCTCACCGGCATCTTGTTCGAAAAGGTCAAGGCCGAGCATGACGCCAAAGGCCGCCGCCAACTCGTGCCCACCGGCGAGCCCGATCAGCATTTCCCGTGCGACAACGTCCTGGTCGCGGTCGGCCAGGAAAACGCCTTTCCCTGGATCGAGCGCGATTGCGGCATCGAATTCGACCAGTGGGACATGCCGAAGGTCGACACCAAAACCATGGCCTCGACCCATCGCAAGGTGTTCTTCGGCGGCGACGCCGCGTTCGGTCCGAAGAACATCATCTGGGCGGTGGCGCACGGGCACGATGCCGCCATCTCGATCGACCGGCTATGCCGCGGCGAGGACATCAACGTGCGCCCGCCGCCGCTGGTTGCGGTGTCGAGCCAGAAGATGGGCATCCACGAATGGTCCTACGATAACGAAATCGCGCTCGACAAACGCTATCGGGTGCCCCATCGCGACAAGGTGGCGGCGTTGCGCAGCATCAAATCCGAGGTCGAGCTCGGCTATGACGTGGACCTTGCGCTCAAAGAAGCCGAGCGCTGCCTCAATTGCGACGTGCAGACCGTCTTCACCGGGCAGCTCTGCATCGAATGCGACGCCTGCGTAGACATCTGCCCGATGGACTGCATCACGTTCACGGCGAACGGCGACGAGGCCGATCTGCGCACGCGCCTGCAGGCGCCGGCGAAGAATCACACTCAGGACCTCTATATCGGCAACGATCTGAAGACCGGGCGCGTCATGGTCAAGGACGAGGACGTCTGCCTGCATTGCGGGCTGTGCGCCGAGCGCTGTCCGACCGGCGCCTGGGACATGCAGAAATATCTGATCGACATGACTCTCGCGGAACAAGCATGCCAATTGAAAGCGTAAACGACTTCGTCGTCCGATTCGCCAACGTCAACGGCTCCGGTTCAGCGAGCGCCAACGAGCTGTTCGCCCGCTCGGTGCTGCGCATGGGCGTTCCGGTCGCGCCGCGCAACATCTTTCCCTCCAACATTCAGGGCCTGCCGACCTGGTACGAAGTGCGCATTTCCGAGGCCGGGCACCTCGGCGCCCGCGGCGGCACCGACCTGATGGTGGCGATGAACCCGCAGACCTGGGACAAGGACGTCGCCGGCATCGAGCCGGGGGGGTACCTGCTTTACGATTGCACCAAGCCGATGCCGAAGTCGAAATTCCGCGACGACATCAACGTCATCGGCGTGCCGCTCACCGCCATCTGCAATCGCGAATACACCGATCTGCGCCAGCGCCAGCTGTTCAAGAACATCATCTATGTCGGGGCGCTGTCGGCGCTGCTCGACATGGATGTCGGCGAGATGGAAAAGCTGATCGCCGAACAGTTCAAGGGCAAGGAGAAGCTGTTCGACGCCAACAAGCACGCGCTGCATCTCGGCCGCGACTGGGTGACGATGAATCTCGATCCCCCGATCGGGCTGCGCGTGCGTCGCGCCGATGCGGTCGGCGACCGCATTTTCATCGAAGGCAACGCGGCGGCCGCGCTTGGCGCCGTCTATGGCGGGGCGACAGTGTGCGCCTGGTATCCGATCACCCCGTCATCGTCACTCGCCGAGGCATTCACCCGTTATTGCGGACGGCTTCGCGTCGATGCCGAGACCAAAAAGAACAAGTTCGCGATCATCCAGGCCGAGGACGAACTCGCCTCGATCGGCATCGTCATCGGGGCGGGCTGGAACGGCGCGCGTGCCTTTACCGCAACGTCGGGGCCGGGCGTCTCCTTGATGCAGGAATTTCTCGGCCTGGCCTATTTTGCCGAAATCCCCTCCGTCGTGTTCGACGTGCAGCGGGCGGGGCCTTCGACCGGCATGCCGACGCGCACGCAGCAGACCGACATCCTGTCCTGCGCCTATGCGTCGCACGGCGACACCAAGCACGTGCTCTTGTTCCCGGAAGACCCGGCGGAAACCTTCGAATTCGCCGCTGCCGCGTTCGACCTCGCCGAACAACTGCAGACGCCCGTCTTCGTCATGATGGATCTCGACATCGGCATGAACCATCGCCTGTGCCGCCCGCTGGCCTGGGACGACACGCACAAATACGACCGCGGCAAGGTGATGACGGCGGCCATGCTCGACGCCGGCAAGGATTTCGGCCGCTATCTCAACGTCGACGGTGACGGCATTCCGTTCCGCACCTATCCGGGCGCGCACCCGACCAGGGGCTCGTACTTCACCCGCGGCACCTCGCACGACCGTTACGCGCGCTACAGCGAGGAGGGCGCAGTCTACGCCGACGACATGCAGCGGCTCCTGCGCAAGTTCGAGACGGCGAAAGACTTGGTGCCACGGCCGCTGCAGGCCGATGCCGACAAGCCGACCAAATACGGCGTCATCTATTTCGGCTCGACCTCGCCGCCCATGGACGAGGCGATCGCGCTCTTGCAGGACGAGGGCCATGCGCTCGACCGCTTGCGCGTGCGCGCCTTCCCGTTCCATTCCAGCGTGTCGAGCTTCATCGCCGGCCACGATTTCGTTTTCGTCGTCGAGCAGAACCGCGACGCGCAACTGCGCTCGCTGATCGTCAACGAATGCAGCATCGATCCGGTGCGGCTCGTGCCGATCCTGCATTATGACGGCACCCCGATCACCGCCCGCTTCATCGCCCGCGCCATCGCCGACCGTTTGGACGCACTCAAAGTGACGCCGCTGCGCAAGGTGGGGGCGTGAGCGAACTTTCTCACACCGTCATGCCCGGCCTCGTGCCGGGCATCCACGCCTTAAGCCGCGCCAGGAAAGTCGTGGATGGCCGGATCAAGCCCGGCCATGACGAGCCAACAGGTAGCTGATCCCATGACCTACGTCGTCAAACCGAAATTCCATCATCCCGAACTGCCGAAGAACAAGCTCGGCTACACGCACCGCGACTACGAGGGCTCGATTTCGACTTTGTGCGCCGGCTGCGGCCACGATTCGATCACCGCCGCGATCATCGAAGCGTGCTTCGAACTCGCCATCGAACCGCATCGCGTGGCAAAGATTTCCGGCATCGGCTGCTCGTCGAAGACGCCGACCTATTTTCTCGGCAACTCGCACGGCTTTAATTCCGTGCACGGCCGCATGCCCTCGGTGCTCACCGGCGCCAACCTTGCCAATCGCGACCTCATCTATCTCGGCGTGTCCGGCGACGGCAATTCCGCCTCGATCGGTTTCGGCCAGTTCGCCCATTGCATGCGCCGCGGCGTCAACATGGTCTATATCGTCGAGAACAACGGCGTGTATGGGCTGACCAAGGGCCAGTTTTCGGCCACCGCCGACCGCGGCTCGAAATCGAAGCGCGGGGCCATCAATACCGACAGCGCCATCGACATGATCGGCATCGCGCTGCAGCTTGGCGCAAGCTTCGTCGCCCGCTCGTTTTCCGGCGACAAGAAGCAGCTCACGCCGCTGATCAAAGCCGCGATCGAGCACGAGGGCGCCGCGTTTATCGACGTGATCTCGCCCTGCGTCGCGTTCAACAACCACGCCGGCTCGACCAAGAGCTTTGATTACGTGCGCGAGCATAACGAAGCGGTCAATTTCCTCGATTTCATCACCGGCCGCCCGCCGATCCACGTCGACTATGCGCCCGGCACGGTCGAACTGGTCGAGCAGCACGACGGCACCGTGCTGGCGCTGCGCAAGCTCAACGCCGAATACAACGTGCACGACCGCGAAGCCGCCATTAGCTTCCTGCACCACCACGCCGCCAAGGGACAGATCGTTACCGGCCTGCTCTATGTCGAGCAGGAGCCTCAGGACCTGCACGGCCATCTCGGCACGGTCCAGGCGCCGCTCAATGCGCTGTCCGAGAAGGAGCTGTGTCCCGGCTCGGCGACGCTGGAGAAGATCAACGCGGCATTGCGTTGAATCCCGTCACGCCCCGCAAGCGCTCACAAGCGCCCGCGAAAGCACTGTTTCCCGGATGCGGTGCAGCACAAAGTGGTGCACCGCTGATCCGGGACCGTTCCAAACTCCACATCCTTGACGATCCCGGGTCTGCAGCGCACCACTTCGTGCTGCGCTGCGCCCGGGAAACGGCGCTATTTCAGGCGCTGCGCAAAGCTGGGGCTCACCGCATACACGCAGCCATGTACGGCGTGCTCATCCCGCCCGGCACGTTGTAGAGGCCTTGCTGAAACCCGCAGCGCGCGGCGCGGTCCTGGTAGGTCTCGGGGCCGTGCGGCAGGTTCGGGATTGGATTTAGGCCCGGCACCATCGTGGGACCTTGCGCCTGCCGCGGCGGCTGGATTACGGGCGGCGTAACGTTCTCTGGCGGAATAAGCGGCGTGCGCGGCAATGGCGCCGGCAGGACCGAACCTGACGAGCCACGCGCCGGATGGAGGATTCCCGGCGAATATCGCCGAGCCCGAGGCGCCGCTGGCACCTGTGCAGCGCGCAGATGCGGCGCCCGCCGCGATGGCTTAATGCGGTGACGCACGGCCGCGCCACGCTCCGGCGCCATGATCGTATAGGGGTAGCCCGGATAGCCCTGTGCCGCGGCGTGACCTGGCGCGAGAGCGAGCACCGCCAACAGCGGCACCGCACAGATATTATGGCGAATGGTCGGGCGCACGCGCTGTACCGGCTTTTTCGTCATCCCATTTCAATCAGAAACGCCGCGAGCCATCATGATCTGGATCAATCCTGTGGCGCCTCCTCGATCGGATCGTAGCGCTTGGCATCGAGCCCGAGCAGGTTCCACGATTGCTGCATGTGCGGCGGCAGCGGCGCGGTCGCGTCGATTGTGCCGCCGCGCGGATGCGGCACGACGATGCGGCGGGCGCAAAGATGCAGCTTGTTCTGTATGCCGCCCGGCAGCTCCCAGTTTTCGCGCGCAAAATATTTCGGATCGCCGATAATCGGATGATCGATATGGGCCATGTGCGCGCGCAGTTGATGGGTGCGGCCGGTGACGGGCTTGAGCGAAAGCCAGGCCAAAAGCGGCCCGGAGGTTTCCACCACCGCGTAGTAGGTCACGGCGTGGCTCGCGCCCTTCTCGCCGTGGCGTGCGATGCGCATGAACAATTCGTCCTCGCGTTCTTCCTTGGCGAGAAAGGTCGAGACACGGCCCTGCTGCACCTTGGGAACGCCGGCCACCAAGGCCCAATATACTTTGCGCGCCGAACGCGAGCGGAAGGTTTTGGCGAGCGCCGCAGCGGCAAACCGCGTCTTGGCGACGAGCAAACAGCCGGCGGTATCCTTGTCGAGCCGGTGCACGAGCCGCGGCCGTTGGCCGTGCGCATCACGCAAAACTTCGAGCATGCCGTCAAGATGACGCGTGGTGCCGGAGCCGCCCTGCACCGCAAGTCCCATCGGCTTGTTGAGCACCAGCACGTCAGAATCTTCAAAAAGCGTGATCGCCTTGAGAAACGCGCGGGTCTTTTCATCCGCTTCGTTCCCCGGTGCGCGCAATTTCGGCGCATCGAGCCGCAACGGCGGAATGCGCACCGTCTGCCCGGCCTCCAGCCTGTTCTTTGGCTGCGTGCGCTTGCCATTCACCCGCACCTCGCCTTTGCGGATAACGCGCTGGATATGGGAGAAGCTCAGGCCTGGAAATTTCGCTTCCATGAAGCGATCGACACGCATGCCGGATTCGTCGGCAGTAACCGCGACGTTCTGGACAGCGGTCGGCTGGAGCGCACCGTCCTGTTTCCCGTCATCCTGAGGTGCGCGGCGAAGCCGCGCCTCGAAGGATGCGGCCCCGGCACCTCGGCCGTCGCCCTTCGACGGCCGCTTCGCGGCCACCTCAGGGTGACGGTGAACGAAGTGATGCCTTGGACCGGAGACTTGCTTGCCGCCGCCCGGCTGGCGTGGTCGGCGCGAGCCTCTCAAGACGTGCTCCGCTGTTTGCGCAGCTTGGCCCAGTATTCCATGCGCTTTCTGATCTCGCGCTCAAAGCCGCGCTCGGGCGGATCGTAGAATTTCTGCCGGCCGAGTTTTTCCGGGAAATAATCCTGGCCTGAGAACGCTTCGGGCGCGTCGTGGTCGTATTCATAGCCCGCGCTGTAGCCTTCGGTCTTCATCAGCTTGGTCGGCGCGTTGAGGATGTGCTTGGGCGGCAGCAGCGAGCCCGCTTCTTTCGCTGCGCGCATCGCCTCGCCGAAGGCGACGTAAGTCGCGTTCGATTTTGGCGCGGTGGCGACGTAAATGACGGCTTCGGCGAGCGCAAGTTCGCCCTCCGGGGAGCCCAGGAAATCGTAAGCGTCCTTCGCCACATTGGCGACGACGAGCGCCTGCGGATCGGCAAGCCCGATATCCTCGACCGCCATGCGCACGATGCGGCGCGCCAGGTAGAGCGGGTCCTCGCCGGCATCGAGCATGCGGGCGAGATAATAAAGCGCGGCGTCCGGGTCGGAGCCGCGCACCGATTTATGCAGCGCGCTGATGAGATTGTAGTGGCCGTCCTGCGACTTGTCGTAGATCGGGGCGCGGCGCTGCACGACGTCCTGCAAGCCGGCGGCGTCAAACGCCTCGCCGGCCCGGGCAGCGCGCCACACCTCCTCGGCCAGCGTCAGCGCGGCGCGGCCATCGCCGTCGGCCATGCGGATCAAAGACGCACGCGCCTCGTCGTCGAGCGGCAGCTTTTTGCCTTCGATCGCCTCGGCGCGCTCCAGCAGCTTTTCCAGTGCGGCTGCGTCGAGCGGCTTGAAGGCGAGAACGCGCGCACGCGACAGCAGCGGCGCGATCAGCTCGAACGAGGGATTTTCCGTGGTCGCGCCGACGAGCACGATGGTGCCGTCCTCGACCACCGGCAGAAAGGAATCCTGTTGCGCGCGGTTGAAGCGGTGAACCTCGTCGACGAACAACAGCGTGCCCTGCCCGGTCTCGCGCCGCGCGCGCGCGGCGTCGAACACCCTTTTGAGGTCGGCGACGCCGGAGAAGATTGCGGAAATCTGTTCGAAATAAAGCTCGGTGGCGTGCGCCAAAAGCCGCGCGACCGTCGTTTTGCCGGTGCCGGGCGGCCCCCAGAAAATCAGCGAGCCGAGCGAGCGCGTCTCCAGCATGCGCGTCAATATGCCGTCGGGACCGAGCAGATGATCCTGCCCGACGACATCGGCAAGCTGTTGCGGCCGCAGCTTGTCGGCAAGCGGCCGCGGCGCGTCGCGGTCAAGCCCCGCGGCGGCGAAAAGACTTCGTTCGGCAACCCGTTTAGCCATCGCAGCAAAAATGGTGCATGCGGCGGGCCGCCGCAAGCTTCAAACCGTTCCCCGGACGCGGTGCTGCGCCAAAGTCGGGTTTGCGCGCGTCTGCGACGCGCTATGGGTGCAGCGCTGATCCGGGGTCTTCGCAGGCTCGGGATTCTATGCGTCAAAGCTCGTACCGATCCCGGGTTTGCAGCGCACCACGGCGTGCTGCGCTGCGCCCGGGAAACGTCGAAACTCAGCCGCTGAACAACACCGAGATCTGCTGGTTGCCGCGGCGGATGGTGATACGCCAGGCGCGGCTGCCGGCATCGGCGATGCGCTCCAGATCGGCCGATCTTTCGATGCTGTGGTTGTTGACCGAGACGACGATGTCACCGGGCTGAAAACCGATCGATTGCGCCGTCGAGCCATCGGCAATTGCGGTTATGACGACACCCTCGGCCTGCGGATCGAGCCGCAGTTCGTCGGCTAAAGCAGGCGAAAGGTTGGCGATGGTGGCGCCCGAGAACGGCGAGCGGCCGCGGATCACCACCTCCTCGCGAGGGACCTCGGGCACGGGCTCAAGCGCCACCGGAACAACCATTTGGCGCCCCTGCCGGATCAGCCCGACTTGTGCCACGCCACCCAGCGGCTTGGTGGCAAAGCGATATTCGAACGCATTGGGGTCCTCGACCGTTACGCCGTCGACGCTGACGAGCAGGTCGCCGATCCTGATGCCGGCCCGCGCGGCGGGACTGCCAGCTGCGACGCTCGCCACCAACGCCCCGGTCGGCACTTTGAGCCCGAGGCTGTCGGCAATGCCGGACGTGACCTCCTGCAGCTTGGCGCCCAACCAGGGCCGCCGGACTGCGTGGCCGCCGGCTTCGGCCGAGGCAACGACGACGCGCACCAGGTTGACCGGAATGGCAAAGCCGATGCCCTCCGATCCGCCCGAAGACGACGCAATCGCGCTGTTGATGCCGACCAGGCGGCCGCTCATATCGACCAACGCACCGCCGGAATTGCCCGGATTGATCGCGGCGTCGGTCTGGATGAAGAACTGGTACTCGGAGGTGCCGACCTGGGTGCGCGCCAGCGCCGACACGATGCCGTGGGTCACGGTCTGGCCGACACCGAAAGGATCACCAATCGCGAGCACCACGTCGCCGACCTGCAGCTTGTCGGAATCGCCGAATTGCAGCGTCGGAAAGCGCTGATGGGCGCCTTTGATGCGGAGCACGGCAAGATCGCTGCGCTGGTCCTTGAGCACGATATCGGCATCGAACTCCCGCTTGTCGGAGAGCGCGACCTTGACCTGGCTTGCGCCCCGGATCACGTGGAAATTGGTGACGACCAGGCCGGAAGCGTCGACGACGACGCCGGAGCCGAGCGAGCGCTCCACCTGCTTGCTCGGAATGCCGCCGAAGAACTGGCGGAAGAACGGATCCGCCAGAAACGGATTTCTGATTCTCGACGATATGCGTGGCGTAAACGTTGACCACGGCCGGCGCCACCCGCTGCACGATCGGGGCGAACGAATACTGAAGTTGGGCCAGCGATTCCGGCACACTGCGCTGCTGTGCGATCGCTGCATTCGGCAGCGCAGAGAGCACAATGGCGGCAACGGCCATAACGCAGTGGCGCGGCATCATGGAGACCCCGATTCGGACGAGGCCCATATAGCCAGCCGAGCCAGGCTTTAGAAGGGCTTCCGCAGCCGCACGGGACCGTCGCCGCGCGGCCTTTTCGCTCACTCCTTAGGCGGCATCGTGCGTGGCGATAAGACGCCCGACCGCTGAAGCGGATGCCGAATTCCGGGAGGCTTACGCCGGCGCCGCGGCGGCCTGCTCGCTCCGCGCCTGCACCGGCCCGGAATCCTTGCCCTTGGCCTCAACGTCACGATCGACGAACTCGATCACGGCGACGGGTGCGGAATCGCCGTAGCGGTAACCGGCCTTGAGCACGCGGACATAGCCGCCGTTGCGCTCCTTGTAGCGCGGCCCGATGACATCGAAGAGCTTCCTGACCATGGCGACGTCGCGCATCTGCGCGATCGCCTGGCGGCGGGCGTGCAAGCCCCCACGCTTGCCGAGCGTGACCAGCTTTTCCACGATCGGGCGCAGATCCTTGGCCTTGGCCAGCGTGGTGACGATCTGCTCGTGCTTGATCAGCGAGGCGGCGAGATTGGCCAGCATCGCGCGCCGGTGATCCGAGCGCCGGTTGAATTTGCGATGGGTCTTGGCGTGGCGCATGGCTCCTCCGGAGCGGAAATCAGAAATCAGAAGCCGGAAATCGAAATTGTTTCTGATTTCTGACTTCAGATTTCCGATCAATAATGATCCTCGAACCGCTTGGCGAGCTCTTCGATGTTTTCCGGCGGCCAGCCGGGGACTTCCATGCCCAGATGCAATCCCATCTGCACCAGCACTTCCTTGATCTCGTTGAGCGATTTTCTGCCGAAATTCGGCGTACGCAGCATTTCGGCTTCGGTCTTCTGCACGAGATCGCCAATATAGACGATGTTGTCGTTCTTCAGGCAGTTGGCCGAACGCACCGACAGTTCGAGTTCGTCGACCTTCTTGAGGAATGCCGGATTGAAGGCGAGATCGGGGATGGCCTCGTGTGCGGTTTCGCGCTTGGGCTCCTCGAAATTGACGAACACGTTGAGCTGGTCCTGCAGAATGCGCGCGGCGTAAGCGAGCGAATCCTCGGGCGTAATGGCGCCGTTGGTCTCGAGCGAGAGCGTCAGCTTGTCGTAGTCGAGAATCTGGCCTTCGCGGGTATTCTCGACCTTGTAGGAGACCTTGCGCACCGGGGAATACAGGCTGTCGACTGGAATGAGCCCGATCGGCGCGTCCTCCGGACGGTTGCGTTCAGCCGGCACATAGCCCTTGCCCGTCGCGACCGTGAATTCCATGCGGATCTCGGCGCCTTCGTCCAGCGTGCACAACACAAGGTCTGGATTGAGCACGACAATGTCGCCGACGGTCTGAATGTCGGCCGCAGTGACCGTTCCCGGTCCCTGCTTCTTCACCACCATGCGCTTGGGGCCGTCGCCCTGCATCCTGATGGCGATGTCCTTGATATTGAGCACGATGTCGGTCACGTCCTCGCGCACGCCGGCAATCGAGGAAAACTCATGCAGCACGCCGTCGATATGGACCGACTGGACGGCGGCGCCCTGCAGCGAGGACAACAGGATGCGCCGCAGCGCGTTGCCGAGCGTGACCCCGAAGCCGCGCTCCAGCGGCTCGGCGATCACTGTGGCCGAACGCCGCGAATCGACGCCGGCGGTAACCTGCAGCTTGTTCGGCCTGATCAGTTCCTGCCAATTTTTCTGGATCGTCACGTTATCACCCATCGCGTTGCGCGGCGTGAAAGTCTCGCGCGCCCCACTCCGCTCCGTGGGGCCCAAAACGGTGCCATGATCGAGCGGCGGCAAATGTTCCATCTGTTCCATCGGCCGGATGTCCTATACGCGCCGCCGCTTGCGCGGCCGGCAGCCATTATGCGGGATCGGCGTCACGTCCCGGATCGAAGTGATGGTGAAGCCGGCCGCCTGCAGCGAGCGCAGCGCCGATTCCCGCCCCGAGCCGGGGCCCGCCACTTCGACTTCGAGCGTGCGCATGCCGTGCTCCTGCGCCTTCTTGGCGGCATCCTCGGCCGCGACCTGTGCCGCGTACGGCGTCGATTTGCGCGAGCCTTTGAACCCCATCGTGCCCGCCGAGGACCAGGCGATGGCATTGCCCTGCACGTCGGTAATGGTGATCATGGTATTGTTGAACGTCGCATTGACGTGCGCGATGCCCGAGGCGATGTTCTTTCGTTCGCGTCGGCGGACGCGCGTAGCTTCCTTGCCCATTATGAATCCTTATCCTGAATCGGAACCGGCCGCCCGGTGCCGTGTCATCTGGTGTTCGACGCACTATTTCTTCTTGCCGGCGATAGCCTTGGCCGGGCCTTTGCGGGTGCGCGCATTGGTGTGAGTGCGCTGTCCGCGCACCGGAAGACCGCGGCGATGCCGCAACCCACGATAGCATCCGAGATCCCGCAGCCGCTTGATATTGAGGTCCACTTCGCGCCGCAGATCGCCCTCGACAACGTAATCGCGATCGATCACCTCGCGCAGCTGCAGCACTTCCTGATCGGTCAATTGCGACACCCGGCGCGAACTCGGGAATCGAGACCTTGTGCAGGATTTCCTTGGCCTTGGGGCCGCCAATTCCATAGATGTATTGCAGCGCAATCACGACCCGCTTGTTGGTTGGTATATTGACGCCCGCGATTCGAGCCACGTCAGTTACTCCTTGCCGCAACCGGCCACGCCGCCAAGCCTGTCGCCCGGCGCCGCGGCGAGCCGCTGTCTATAGGCTGCATTTTCGCCTGAGAAGGCCACAAACGTAAAAAGCCCGCGCCTGCCCGCCGTTGCGGCTTGGCATCGCTTGCTCGATCTCCACCTGGGTATTTGCCGCTTATTAATGGATTCCTCTCGCTTTCGTCAACCTCGCCAGACCGAGATAGTGGACAAAATCGCTACTGGTTGCCGCCTACCTTGCCCCTGCCCTTTCCCTTGCCGGGCCCGCCTTTGCCTGCGCGTGCCGGTTTGCAAGCGGTTCGGGCATGCTTCGTGGATTTTTTCCGCAAAACCGCGGCTTTTTCGGCCGGTTTTGGCCCCAGTGCGGGCCTCGCGGGGGGCGGTTCAGCAGGCAACGCCTCGTCGATGGCGCTGGTCACCTTCTCGACCGGCGCCATGCCATCGACCGTGCGCAGTACGCCCTGCATCTTGTAATAAGCGATCAGCGGCGCGGTCTGCTGGCGATAGGCGGCGAGCCGCCGATGCAGAACCTCAGGGTTGTCGTCGTCGCGCAGACGCTCGCCCCGGGCTTTCATTTCCGCGATCCGGCTCTCGATGCGCTTGAGCAAGGCGGCCTCGTCGACGCGCAGCTCAATGACCGCATCGAGCGCGAGACCGTGCTCCGCCAAGATGCGGTCGAACGCCACGGCCTGCGGAACCGTGCGCGGAAAGCCGTCGAGGATAAAGCCCTTGCGCGCGTCCGGCTGCTCGATGCGCCTGGCGACAATGTCGATCACGACGTTGTCAGGAACGAGCGAGCCGCGCGCCATCACGGCGCCTACCTGACGGCCGACCGGCGCGCCGGAATCGATTGCCGCACGCAGCATCGCGCCGGTCGAGAGTTGAATGATTCCGTATTTGGCGACGAGACGCTGGGCTTGCGTTCCTTTGCCGGCGCCCGGCGGGCCCAGCAAGATCAATCTCATCGTCGGCGCCCCCTCAGCTTCGACCTCTTGATCAAACCCTCGTATTGGTGCGCCAGCAGGTAGCCCTGCACCTGCGCCACCGTATCCATCGTCACGCTCACCACGATCAATAGCGACGTGCCGCCGAAATAGAACGGCACCGCCGCGTAGGAGATCAGAAGTTCCGGGAACAGACAGACCGCCGCCAGATAGCCGGCGCCGACCACGGTGATCCGTGACAGAACGTAATCGATGTATTCGGCCGTGCGCTCGCCCGGCCGGATGCCGGGAATGAATCCGCCGTGCTTTTTCAGATTATCGGCCGTCTCGGTCGGGTTGAAAACGATCGCCGTATAGAAAAACGTGAAAAATACGATGAGGCCGATATAAAGGATCAGAAACAGCGGCCGGCCGTGCGAAAGCTGGGTGGTGATCGCGGTGAGCCAGCCCGACGCCTGCCCGCCCTGCCCGGCGGTGAAGCTCGACAGCGTCGTCGGCAACAGCAGGAGCGAGGAGGCGAAGATCGGCGGGATCACGCCTGACGTGTTGAGCTTGAGCGGCAGGTGCGAGGACTGACCCTCGAACATGCGGTTGCCGACCTGACGCTTCGGGTACTGGATGAGCAGCCGCCGTTGCGCGCGTTCCATGAAGACGATGAAAGTGATGACGGCGACCGCCATCACCAGCACGATGAGAATGAGCCCGGTCGACAGCGCGCCCTGGCGCCCGAGTTCCAGCGTACTTGCGACCGCAGTCGGCAATTGCGCGACGATCCCCGACATGATGATGAGCGAAGTGCCGTTGCCGATGCCGCGCTGGGTGATCTGCTCGCCGAGCCACATCAGGAACATGGTGCCGCCGGTGAGCGTGAGCACCGTGGAAATGCGGAAGAACCAGCCGGGATCCGCGACCACCGAGCCGCTGCCGGCGCCTTCAAGCCCGATGGCGATGCCGTAGGCCTGAAACGCCGCGAGCGCCACCGTCAGGTAGCGCGTGTATTGATTGATCATCTTGCGGCCCTGCTCACCCTCTTTCTTGAGGTTTTCGAGCGTCGGCGACACCGTCGTCATCAGCTGGATGATGATCGAGGCCGAGATGTAGGGCATGATGGTGAGCGCGAAGATCGCCATGCGGTGAATGCCGCCGCCGGCGAACATATTGAACATGCCAAGAATGCCGCCGGACTGCTGATTGAATATCTTGTCCCAGGCGGTCGGATCGATGCCCGGCAGCGGAATGTAGGTGCCGAGCCGGTAAACCAAGAGCGCGCCCAACGTAAACCAGATGCGCTTCTTCAGTTCCTCGGCCTTGGCCAACGCGCCGAGGTTTAGATTGGCTACCAGTTGTTCTGCCGCAGAAGCCATGCGTCGCTCCGTACCGTCGTCCGCGTCATGGCCGGGCTGGTCCCGCCTGCGCGGCTGTTATTTCCAACCGGGCAACGTGCAGCTTGGGAGTGCGCAGGCCCGGCCATCCACCTCTCCCGCTGAACAAGTAGAAGCCGTGGATGCCCGGCACAAGGCCGGGCCTGGCATCGCTCAGGCGGCCTGTTCGCCGGGCTCCGCCTTGGGCGCCTTGGGCGCGAGAATTTCGACAGTGCCGCCAGCTTGCTCGACGGCGGCGAGTGCCGATTTCGAGGCGCCAAACACCGAAAGCGCCACTTTTGCCTTGATCTCGCCGCCGCCGAGAAGCCGCACCCCGTCCTTGGCTCGGCGCAGCACGCCGGCCTTGACCAAAGCGGCCGCGTCGATCTTGGCTGCGGCATCGAGTCGGCCGGCATCGATGGCTTCCTGGATGCGGCCGAGGTTGATCTCGTTGAGCTTGCGCGCAAACATGGTGTTGTTGAAGCCGCGCTTGGGCAGGCGTCGGTGCAGCGGCATCTGGCCGCCCTCGAAACCCTTGATCCGCACACCCGAACGCGCGGTCTGGCCCTTGCCGCCGCGGCCGGCGGTTTTGCCGGTGCCGGAGCCGATGCCGCGGCCGAGGCGTTTTCTCGCCTTGCGAGCGCCCGGCCGGCCTGAGAGTTCGTGAAGTTTCATGTCCTGTCTCGTTCCTCTATCGTCATGGCCGGGCTAGTCTCGGCCATCCACGTCTTGGCGTCCTCGCCAGCGCAAGACGTGGATGCCCGGCACGAGGCCGGGCATGACGGCTATCGATCCTTCTCCATCACCTCGACCAGGTGCGCCACCTTAGCGATCATTCCCCGCGTCTGCGGCGTATCGGCAAGCTCGGCCACGCGGCCGATCTTATTGAGCTTGAGGCCGACCAGCGTCTCGCGCTGGCGGTGGTGCCGCCGCTGCGGGCTGCCGGTCTGCCGCAGCTTGACCGTCTTGCCGGCGTTTTCGTTCATCGTTCGCTCCCGCCCCTCAATCGGCCGGTGCCGGTTCGGCATCGACATCGCGGCGTCGCGCCTGCAGCGCCGACACCTTGACGTTGCGCCGCGCGGCCACCGAGCGCGGCGAATCCTGGCGCTTGAGTGCATCGAAAGTGGCACGCACGACATTATAGGGATTCGAGGTGCCAATTGATTTCGCCACCACGTCCTGCATGCCGAGCGTCTCGAACACCGCGCGCATCGGCCCGCCTGCGATGATGCCGGTGCCGGGAGGCGCCGCGCGTAAATAGACCCGGCCGGCACCGTGGCGGCCGGCAACATCGTGATGCAGCGTCCGGCCTTCGCGCAGCGGCACCCGGGTGAGCGCGCGCTTGGCGGCCTCGGTCGCCTTGCGTATGGCCTCCGGCACCTCACGCGCCTTGCCGTGACCGAAGCCGACCCGGCCCTTCTGATCGCCGACCACAACCAGGGCCGCGAAGCCGAAGCGCCGGCCGCCTTTGACCACCTTGGCAACCCGATTGATGTGGACGAGCTTATCGACGAACTCGCTGTCTCGCTCTTCGTCCCGCCGCCGTTCGCGTGGTTCACGCGCCATAGTGCTCTACCATTTGTTCAAGTCCTTATTCCGAGATTGAGAGGACAGACGACGGACGACGGAAATGATCTGTGCCAGCCGCGTGTGATAATCCGTCCTCTGTCGTCCGTCCTCCGTCGTCAGAAATTCAGCCCGCCCTCGCGCGCGGCCTCGGCCAACGCCTTGACGCGGCCGTGATAGAGATAACCGCCGCGGTCGAACACCACGTCCTTGACGCCCTTCTCCCGCGCGCGTTGTGCGATCAGCTTGCCCACTTCCTTGGCGGCCTCGATATTGGCGCCGGTCTTCAAGCCTTCGCGGGTCGGCTGCTCGATTGATGATGCCGAGGCGAGCGTCTTGCCGGCATCGTCGTCGATGACCTGTGCGTAGATGTGTTTGGAGGAGCGGAAGACGGAAAGCCGCTTGCGGCCATGCGCCGCGCGCTTGAGCGCGCCGCGCACGCGTCCCCGCCGCCGCTCGAATCTGTCGTTAAGCTTGGCCATCGGCGGCTCCGTTACTTCTTCTTGCCCTCTTTGCGGAAAATCCGCTCGGAGGCGTATTTGATGCCTTTGCCCTTGTACGGCTCCGGCGGCCGGTAATCGCGGATTTCGGCGGCAACCTGCCCGACCTTTTGCCGGTCGCTGCCGCTGATCACGATCTCGACCGGGCGCGGCGTGGCGATGGTGATGCCTTCGGGGATCGCATAGACGATGTCGTGGCTGTAGCCGAGCGCGATCTGCAGGTTCTTGCCCTGCACGGCCGCGCGGTAGCCGACGCCGTTGATCTCCAGCCGTTCTTGGAAGCCCTTGCTGACGCCGGCGATGAGGTTGGCGACCAGCGTGCGCGAGGTGCCCCATTGTGCGCGTGCGCGCTTGGTGTCGGAGCGCGGATCGACCTTGATCCGGCTGCCCTCAAGCGTGACCGCCACGTCGTCGTGCAGCACGACCGCGAGCGAGCCTTTGGGGCCTTTTACCTTCACGGTCTGGCCCTCGACATTGGCGGTGACGCCCGAGGGCAGCGCGATTGGTTTCTTGCCGACGCGGGACATGGCCTAGAACACCGTACAGAGGACTTCGCCGCCGACATTGGCGTCGCGGGCGTCATGGTCGGCCATAACGCCCTTCGGCGTCGACACGATGGCAACGCCCAAGCCGTTATTGACGCGCGGCAGGTTCCTGACCGAGGTGTAGACGCGACGGCCAGGCTTGGAAATCCGCTCGAGCTCGCGGATCACCGGTTCGCCGTCGAAATATTTCAGCTCGACCTCGATCTCGGAGCGGCCGTCGCGCTCGACCACGGCGTAGCCGCGGATATAGCCCTCGCTCTTGAGCACTTCGAGCACGCGCTCGCGCAGTTTCGAGTTCGGACTTGAGACTTTGCTCTTGTTGCGCAGCTGCGCGTTGCGGATGCGCGCGAGCAGATCGCCGAGCGGATCGTTCATCGACATCGTGCGAGCCTCCTTACCAGCTCGACTTCAGCAGGCCGGGGATCAGGCCTTCGGAGCCCAGTTGGCGCAGCGCAATGCGCGACAGCTTGAGCTTGCGGTAGTAGCCGCGCGGACGACCCGTGACTTCGCAACGGTTGCGGATACGGGTGGCCGACGAATTGCGCGGCAGCTTGGCGAGCTTGAGCGTCGCGGCAAAGCGCTCCTCGACCGGCTTCGACTTGTCGCGCGCGATCGCCCTGAGCCGGGAGCGGCGGCCCGCGTATTTCTTGGTCATCCGGCGGCGCCGGTTGTTCTTCTCGATCGCACTCTTCTTCGCCATCTAGTTCTCCTCGCGGTTCCGCGTCTGAGGCTGCTGTTGGTCAGGCCTCACTGCCGGAATGGGAAATTGAATGCCGTCAACAGCGCGCGCGCTTCGTCGTCGCTGCGCGCGGTGGTGCACACGGTGATGTCCATGCCCCAAATGTCGGCGGCCTTGTCGTAATCGATCTCGGGGAACACGATGTGCTCCTTGATGCCGAGCGTGTAATTGCCGCGGCCATCGAAGCTTTTGGGCGACAGGCCGCGGAAATCGCGCACCCGCGGCAGCGCAATGTTGATGAGCCGGTCGAGGAACTCGTACATCTGGGCCTTGCGCAGCGTCACCTTGCAGCCGATCGGCTGGCTGGTGCGGACCTTGTAGGTAGCGATCGATTTGCGCGCCTTGGTGATGATCGCCTTCTGACCGGCGATCAAGGCGAGATCGGCGGCGGCGGAATCGACCTTCTTGCGGTCGGCGACGCCCTCGCCGATTCCCATGTTGATGACGATCTTGTCGAGGACGGGAATTTGCAGGCGGTTCTTGTAGCCGAACTGCTCGGCGAGCTTCGAGCGGATCGTCTCTTCGAACTGCACCTTCAGGCGCGCCGGAACACGCGGCTCCGGCTCGCGCGGCGCCTTCGCCGCGGCGGCCTTCTCGCCCTTGTTGTCACCTTTGGCCGACTTGGCGGACGTTTCGCCCTTGTCGGCCTTCTGCGCCTTGGGCTTAGGTGCCTGATCGGGCTTCTGATCGGATTTGGCCGCACGCTGCGGCTTCTCCGCCTTCTTGGCCTTTTTGTCTTCGGTCTCAGCCATCGATCTCGACTCCCGAACGCTTGGCGACGCGCACTTTCTTGCGCGCCTCACCTTCGCCGACGAATTTGAAGCCGATCCGGGTCGGCTTGCCGTCCTTGGGATCGGCCAATGCGATGTTGGACAGGTGGATCGGCGCCTCCTTGGAGATGATGCCGCCATCCTGCGCCGCGGTCTGACGCTGATGCCGCTTGACCATGTTGACGCCCCGCACCAGTGCGCGGCCCTCGTCGCGGCGCATCTCGATCACTTCGCCGGTGCGCCCCTTGTCGCGGCCGACAATCACCACGACCCGGTCGCCCTTCTTGATTCTCGCGGCCATCACAGCACCTCGGGCGCGAGCGAAATGATCTTCATGTGGTTCTTGGCCCGCAATTCGCGCGGTACCGGGCCGAAGATGCGGGTGCCGACCGGCTCCATCTGCGGATTGATCAGGACCGCGGCATTGCGGTCGAACCTGATGATCGAGCCGTCGGCGCGCTTGATGTCCTTGGCAACGCGCACAATGACGGCCTTCATCACGTCGCCCTTCTTGACGCGGCCGCGCGGGATCGCCTCCTTCACCGACACCACGATCACGTCGCCGATGGTGGCGTATTTGCGCTTCGAGCCGCCCAGCACCTTGATGCACATGACGCGGCGGGCGCCGGAATTGTCCGCCACATCGAGATTGGTCTGCATCTGGATCATGGTGAACTGTCCCTCACGACGCCTTCTTTTCGCCGCGCACCACGGCCCAGCGTTTGAGCTTGGAAATGGGCCGGTGCTCCTCGATCCACACCACGTCGCCGACCTTGAACTCGTTGTTCTCGTCGTGCGCGTAATACTTCTTCGAGCGGCGCACGGTCTTCTTGAACAAGGGATGGGTGAAGCGGCGCTCGACGCGCACCACCAATGTCTTGTTCTGCTTGTCGCTTACCACGACGCCCTGCAGGGAACGCTTCGGCATTTTCTTCGATCCTCTTCGGGCTATTTCCGCTCGTTCCCGCCAAGCGGGAATCCAGGTCGCAGGGCCCGGAACTGGGTCACCGCTCTCGCGGCGACGAGCGGCTGATGACACTGGCTCGGTTTCATCGGACTCGCTCAGCCTCTTCGGGGTGCGCTTTTGCTGCGCGATGGTTTTAAGGCGCGCGATGTCGCGCCGCACCTCGCGGACGCGTGCGGTATTCTCCAATTGCCCGGTGGCGCGTTGAAAGCGCAGGTTGAACTGCTCCTTCTTGCGCTTGAGCACCTCGTCGTCGATCTGATCGAGCGTCATGGGTCTGATGTCGGCCGCTTTCATCACACGCCTACTCGCTAATCCGCTCGACGAACCGGGTCTTGACAGGCAGTTTGGCGGCGGCAAGCCCAAGCGCCTCGCGCGCGATCTGCAGCGACACGCCGTCGATCTCGAACAGAATGCGTCCCGGCTTGACGCGGGCGACCCAGTATTCCGGCGTGCCCTTGCCGGATCCCATGCGCACTTCGAGCGGCTTCTTCGACACCGGCACGTCCGGAAACAACCGGATCCAGACGCGACCGGAACGCTTCATGTGGCGGGTCAGCGCCCGGCGCGCCGCCTCGATCTGCCGCGCCGTGACCCGATCCGGCTCGATTGCCTTGAGGCCAAACTGGCCGAACGCAAGAACTCGCTGCGCTCGTGGCCACGCCCTTGATGCGGCCCTTGTGCGCCTTCCGAAATTTCGTTCGCATCGGTTGCAACATGGCGGACGCCTCGCTTCAGCTCTCTACTCGGTCCTGCTCGTTCACGCCGCTTCGCGCCGCGGCCGGCCGACTTCGCCCTCGGCCATTTTCTTGTCCTGCGCCATCGGGTCGTGCTCCATGATCTCGCCCTTGAAGATCCAGACCTTCACGCCGCAGGTGCCGTAGGTGGTAAAGGCGGTGGCGAAGCCGTAATCGACGTCGGCGCGCAGCGTATGCAGTGGCACGCGGCCCTCGCGATACCATTCCATGCGCGCGATCTCGGCGCCGCCAAGCCGGCCCGAACAATTGATGCGGATGCCGCCGGCGCCGAGCCGCATCGCCGACTGCACCGCACGCTTCATGGCGCGGCGGAAGGCGACGCGGCGCTCAAGCTGCTGCGCGATCGATTCGGCGACCAGCTGCGCGTCGAGCTCCGGCTTGCGGATTTCCACGATATTGATGACCACGTCGCTGTCGGTGAGCGCGGCGACCTTGCGGCGCAGCTTTTCGATATCGGCGCCCTTCTTGCCGATGACGACGCCGGGGCGCGCCGAGTGGATGGTGACGCGGCACTTCTTGTGCGGCCGCTCGATCACGATCTTGGAAACCGCCGCCTGTTTCAGCTCCGCCAGCAGCGCCTTGCGGATCACCATGTCCTCATGCAACAGCGAGCCGTAGCTGGTCTTGCCGGCATACCAGCGCGAATCCCAGGTGCGGTTGATGCCGAGACGAAGCCCGATCGGATTGACCTTCTGACCCATAGTTTTTTCTCCTTCCCCTGCCCTTCCCTGCCCGCCAGCGGGGAGGGAAGGCTGGGGCTATGCCTGCGCCTCGACTTCGCGGACCACGATGGTGAGGTTCGCGAACGGCTTGAGAATCCGGCCCACCCGGCCACGGCCGCGCGGCTGCTGCCGCTTGATCACCATCGCCTTGCCGACATGGGCCTGGATCACGACCAGATCGTCGACGTTCGAGATCGTGATTGTTTTCCGCATTGGCAATCGCCGATTCCAAACATTTCTTCACGTCGCTGGCGATGCGCTTGCGCGAGAATTCGAGATCGGCGAGTGCGGTTGAAACCTTTTTGCCGCGGATCAATTGCGCCAGCAGGTTCAACTTCTGCGGGCTCACGCGCAGCATGCGCGAGACCGCCTTGGCCTCGTTATCGGACAGCGCGCGACCGTGCCCCTTCTTGCTCATGACGCCCTTCCCACGTTACGAACCGCCGCCCGCCGGCGCTGCCGCAGCCCCACCCGGGGACGAGGCTGCGCCACCGGCTGCCGGCGCAGCGCCGCCGCTTGCCGGCGCCGCAGGGCCGGCGCTCGCGCGCTTGGCCTTGCGATCCGAAGAATGGCCGTAGAACGACCGCGTCGGCGCGAACTCGCCGAACTTATGACCAACCATCTCCTCGGTGACCATGACCGGGATGTGTTTCTGCCCGTTGTAGACGCCGAAGGTCAGGCCGACGAATTGCGGCAGGATGGTCGAGCGCCGCGACCAGATGCGAATCATTTCGTGCCGGCCGGACGCGCGCGCAGCGTCCACCTTTTTCATCAGATAGCCGTCGAAAAACGGACCCTTCCAGACCGATCGCGTCATGATTCTCGTCGCTCCTACTTCTTCTTTTTCCGCGCGTGGCGGCTCAGCATAATAAATTTCGCGGTGCTCTTGTTCTTGCGGGTCTTGCGGCCCTTGGTCGGCTTGCCCCACGGCGTCACCGGGTGGCGGCCGCCGCGGGTGCGACCGCCAAGCGGATGATCGACCGGATTCATCGCTTCGCCGCGGACATGGCCGCGCCAACCCATCCAGCGGGTGCGGCCGGCCTTGCCGATCGACACGTTCATGTTGTCGGGGTTCGACACCGCGCCGACGGTGGCGATGCAGCGGCCGTGCACCAGGCGCTGCTCGCCCGAATTCAAGCGCAGGATCACATATTCGCCGTCGCGGCCGACGATCTGCGCGTAGGTGCCGGCCGAGCGCGCGATCTGGCCGCCCTTGCCGATCTTCAGTTCGATGTTGTGGACGACGGTGCCGAGCGGAATGTTGGCAATCGGCATGGCGTTGCCGGGCTTGAACGTCGACATGTTCGCCGCACACCACGGTGTCGCCGGCCGCAAGCCGCTGCGGCGCCAGGATGTAGTTGAGCTCGCCGTCCTCGTATTTGATCAGCGCAATGAAGCTCGTCCGGTTGGGATCGTATTCGAGCCGCTCGACCTTGGCCGGCACATCGAATTTGCGGCGCTTGAAGTCGATAATGCGGTAGGCCTTCTTGTGGCCGCCGCCGCGATAGCGGCTGGTGATTGAGCCAGAATTGTTGCGGCCTCCGGTCGAGTTCTTGCCTTCGGTCAGCGCTTTGACCGGCTTGCCGGCATAGAGCCCGGAATGGTCGACCAGGACGAGCTGGCGCTGGCCCGCCGTCACCGGATTGTAGTTTTTCAGTGCCATGCCGCCGCCCCCTTACAGCCCGGTGGTCACGTCAATGGTCTGACCCTGTTCCAGGGTCACGACCGCACGTTTGGAATCCGACTGGCGTCCAACGCGGCCTTTGACGACTTTCCATTTGCCGCGGCGGTGCAGCGTGTTGACGCTTTTGACCTTGACGTCGAACAGCTTTTCGACGGCTTCCTTGATCTGCGGCTTGGTCGCGTCCATCGCGACCTTGAAGATCACCTTGTTGTGCTCGGACGCGTTGGTCGCCTTCTCGGTTATGACGGGCGACAGGATCACGTCGTAATGGCGCGGGTCGTTGGTGCTCATTTGAATCGCGCCTCCAGGGCTTCGACGGCGGCGCGCGTCAGCACCAGCTTGTGCCGCCGCATCACGTCATAGACATTGATTCCAGCGACTGGCAGCAGGTCGATGTTGGGAATATTGCGGGCGGCCGCGCGCACGTTTGCTGCAATTTCGGCGCCGTCGATCAAAAGCGCGTTGGCGAGGCCGAGTTTGGCGAAGCTTGAGCGCAGCTCCTTGGTCTTGCCGTCCTTCACGGCAAGCGCGTCAATGACGATAAGGCCGTCGTCCTTGGCCTTGGCGGAGAGCGCGTGCTTGAGCGCGAGCGCGCGCACCTTCTTTGGCAAGCCGATGGCGTGGCTGCGCACCTGCGGGCCGAACGAGCGGCCGCCGCCGCGGAATAGATTGACGCGGGCCGAGCCATGGCGGGCCGAGCCGGTGCCCTTCTGCCGGTACATTTTCTTGCCGGTGCGATTGATGTCGGCGCGGTTCTTCACCGCGTGTGTGCCGCGCTGGCGCTTGGCCAATTGCCAGACCACGCAGCGATGAATGATGTCGGCGCGCGGATCGAGGCCGAAAATGGCATCGGACAATGTGACCGAACCGAACTCGGCGCCGTCGAGCGTGGTGACCTTTACTTCCATGTCACGCACCTTCCTTGGGCTCGGCGGTGGTCGCAGCGTCTGCCGCTGGGGGCGCTGGGGGCGCTGGGGGCGCTGCGGACGCGGCAGGCGCAGCGGCTTCGGCCTCGGCGAGCCGGAACTTGCCGGGCAATGGGACGCCGTCGGGAAGCCTTTTCTTCACCGCATCGCGCACCATGATCCAGCCGCCGTTGACGCCGGGCACGGCGCCCTCGACCAGAATCAGGCCGCGCTCGACATCGGTCTGCACCACTTTGAGATTGAGCGTGGTCACCCGGTCGACGCCGAGATGGCCGGCCATCTTCTTGTTCTTGAAAGTCTTGCCGGGGTCCTGCCGGCCGCCGGTCGAGCCGATCGAGCGGTGCGAGATCGAAACGCCGTGGCTCGCCCGCAGCCCGGAGAAATTCCAGCGCTTCATTCCGCCGGCAAAACCCTTGCCGGTCGAGATGCCGCTCACGTCAACATATTGGCCGACCAGGAAATGATCCGCGGTGATCTCGGCGCCGACCGGAATTAGCGCATCGTCGCCCACTCGAAATTCGGCGAGCTTGCGCTTGGGCTCGACTTTGGCGACCGCGAAATAGCCGCGATCGGCCTTGTTGGCGCGCTGCACCTTGCGGCTGCCGGCGCCGAGCTGCAGCGCGACATAGCCGTTCTTCTCCTTGGTGCGATGCGCCACCACCTGGCAATTGTTAAGCCGCAGCACCGTCACCGGCACGTGCTCGCCGTTTTCGGTGAACAGCCGCGTCATTCCGACTTTCTGCGCGAGCACCCCGCAACGCATGTTCAGTCCCCGCCTTACAGCTTGATCTCAACGTCGACGCCGGCGGCGAGATCGAGCTTCATCAGTGCATCGACGGTCTGCGGCGTCGGATCGACGATATCGAGCAGCCGCTTGTGGGTGCGCATTTCAAACTGCTCGCGGCTCTTCTTGTCGATGTGCGGCGAGCGGTTGACGGTGAATTTTTCGATCCTGGTCGGCAGCGGGATCGGCCCGCGCACCTGCGCCCCGGTGCGCTTGGCGGTATTGACGATCTCGCGCGTCGACGCGTCGAGAATGCGATGATCGAACGCCTTGAGCCGGATGCGGATGTTTTGGCCGTTCATGGTCTTTATCTCTTGATCTCTTGTCCGTCATGCCCGGCCTTGTGCCGGGCATCCACGATTTCCTGTTTGCCGAAAAGACGTGGATGGCCGGGACAAGCCCGGCCATGACGCCTCAAGTCCTACTCAACGATGCTCGCGACCACGCCGGCGCCGACGGTGCGGCCGCCCTCGCGGATGGCGAAGCGCAGCTTTTCCTCCATCGCGATTGGAACGATCAGCGTCACCTCCATGGCGATGTTGTCGCCCGGCATCACCATCTCGGTGCCGGCAGGCAATGTCACGACGCCGGTCACGTCAGTGGTGCGGAAGTAGAATTGCGGCCGATAATTGGTGAAGAACGGCGTGTGCCGGCCGCCCTCCTCCTTGGTCAGGATGTAGGCCTCGGCCTTGAACTTGGTGTGCGGCTTGACCGAGCCCGGCTTGCACAGAACCTGGCCGCGCTCGACCTCTTCGCGCTTGGTGCCGCGAAGGAGGCAGCCGACATTGTCGCCGGCCTCGCCCTGATCGAGCAGCTTGCGGAACATCTCGACGCCGGTCACGACGGTCTTCATGGTGGGCCGCAGGCCGACGATCTCGACCTCCTCGCCGACCTTGATGACGCCGCGCTCGATGCGGCCGGTCACAACGGTGCCGCGGCCTGAGATCGAGAACACGTCTTCCACCGGCATCAGGAACGGCTGATCTTTCGGCCGCTCCGGCTGCGGGATGTAGTCGTCGACCGCCTTCATCAGTTCGAGGATCGATTCCTTGCCGAGCTTGTCGTCCTTGCCTTCAAGCGCCATCAGCGCCGAACCCTTGACGACCGGGATCTTGTCGCCGGGGAAATTGTACTTGGTGAGCAGTTCGCGCACTTCGAGTTCGACCAGTTCGAGCAATTCGGGATCGTCCACCATGTCCACCTTGTTGAGGTAGACGACCAGCGCCGGCACGCCGACCTGGCGCGCCAGCAAAATGTGCTCGCGGGTCTGCGGCATCGGGCCGTCGGCCGCGCTCACCACCAGGATGGCGCCGTCCATCTGCGCCGCGCCGGTGATCATGTTCTTGACGTAGTCGGCGTGCCCGGGGCAGTCGACATGGGCGTAGTGACGCTTGTCGGTCTCGTATTCGACGTGCGCGGTGGCAATGGTGATGCCGCGCGCCTTCTCCTCCGGCGCCTTGTCGATCTGATCGTAAGCGGTGAACTTCGCTTGGCCCTTTTCCGCCAATACCTTGGTGATCGCCGCCGTCAACGTGGTCTTGCCGTGATCGACGTGACCGATCGTGCCGATATTGCAATGCGGCTTGGTGCGCTGGAATTTTTCCTTGGCCATGGGACTCTCCGTTCCGGCTCTGTCTCGAACCTCGTGAACTAACCGTCAGGCGTACTTGGCCTGAACCTCGTCTGCGACGCCTTTGGGAACTTCGGCGTAATGATCGAACTGCATGGTGAAAGTGGCCCGCCCCTGTGACATGGAGCGCAGATTGTTGACGTAGGAGAACATGTTGGCGAGCGGCACCATCGCCGCAATGACGTTGGCGTTGCCGCGCCTGTCCTGGCCCTGAATCTGGCCGCGCCGCGAATTAAGGTCGCCGATGACCGAGCCGGTATAGTCTTCAGGCGTCACCACTTCGACCTTCATGATCGGCTCAAGCAGCACCGAGCCGCCTTTTTGCAAGGCCTCGCGCATGGCGGCGCGCGCGGCGATCTCGAACGCCATGGCGGACGAATCAACGTCGTGGGAGGCGCCGTCCACCAGCGTGACCTTGACGTCGACCACTGGAAAGCCGGCGACTGCGCCGGCCGTCAATTGACCTTCGAGGCCCTTCTCGACGGCGGGGACGAATTCCTTGGGCACCGCGCCTCCGACCACGTCGTTCTCGAATACGAAGCCCGAGCCCGACGCGCCCGGCTCGGCGACGATCTTGATGCGCGCGAACTGGCCGTGGCCGCCGGTCTGCTTCTTGTGGGTATAGTCGACGTTAGCGCGGTGCGTGATCTTCTCGCGATAGGCGACCTGCGGCGCGCCGATATTGGCGTCGACCTTATAGGTGCGCTTGAGGATGTCGACCTTGATGTCGAGGTGAAGTTCGCCCATGCCCTTGATGATGGTCTGGCCGGATTCCGGATCGGTGGTGACGCGGAACGAAGGGTCCTCGGTCACGAGCTTGGCCAAAGCCACGCCGAGCTTCTCCTGGTCGGCCTTCGACTTCGGCTCGATGGCGATCTCGATGACCGGATCGGGAAATTCCATCTTTTCCAGGATGACCGGCCGCTGCGGATCGCACAGCGTGTCGCCGGTGCGCACTTCTTTGAGGCCCGCCAAGGCGACGATGTCGCCGGCGTAAGCCTCCTTGATGTCCTCGCGATTGTTGGCGTGCATCAACAGCATGCGGCCGACGCGCTCTTTGCGATCCTTGGTCGAGTTCATCACCCCGGTGCTGCTTTCGAGCTTGCCCGAATAGATGCGGCAGAAAGTGATGGTGCCGACGAACGGATCGTCCATGATCTTGAACGCAAGCAGCGCCATCGGCTCGGTGTCGGACGCCTTGCGCACCACCTCGTTGCCCTTGAGATCGATGCCCTTGATCGGCGGCACGTCGAGCGGCGACGGCAGATAATCGACGACGGCGTCGAGCAGCGGCTGCACGCCCTTGTTCTTGAACGCCGAGCCGCACAGCACCGGAAAGAACGCGCCCGAAATGGTGGCCTTGCGGATGAGCCGCTTCAGCGTGGCTTCGTCGGGCTGGTGGCCTTCGAGATAGGAGGTCATCACCGCGTCATCGAGTTCGACCGCCGCCTCGATCAGCTTCTCGCGATATTCTTCGGCCTGATCCCGCAGTTCGGCGGGGATTTCGACGTCGTGATACTTGGCGCCGAGCGTTTCTTCGTCCCAGATCACGCCGACCATGCGCACCAGATCGATGATGCCCCTGAACGCGCTTTCGGCGCCGATCGGCAGCTGGATCGCTACCGGCCTGGCGCCGAGCCTATCGACGATATCCTTGAGGCATTGGAAGAAGTCGGCGCCGACCTTGTCCATCTTGTTGGCGAACACGATGCGCGGCACGCGATAGCGGTCGCCCTGACGCCACACCGTCTCGGTCTGCGGCTCGACGCCCTGGTTCGAATCGAGCACGCAGACCGCGCCGTCGAGTACGCGCAGGCTGCGTTCCACCTCGATGGTGAAATCGACGTGGCCGGGGGTGTCGATGATGTTGAGCCTTCTGCCGTTCCAGAATGCGGTAGTCGCGGCAGACGTGATGGTGATGCCGCGCTCCTGCTCCTGTTCCATCCAGTCCATGGTCGCGGCGCCTTCGTGCACCTCGCCCATTTTGTGGCTTTTGCCGGTGTAATAGAGGACGCGCTCGGTGGTCGTGGTTTTGCCGGCATCGATGTGGGCCATGATGCCGAAATTGCGGTAGTCCTCGATTGGATGGCTGCGGGGCATTTGCGTAATTCCTCGGGGTAATTCCTTCGCTGTCGCCGGACTCACCAGCGATAGTGCGAGAACGCCCGATTGGCTTCGGCCATGCGGTGCGTATCTTCGCGTTTCTTGACGGCATTTCCCCTGCTATTGGATGCGTCGAGCAGCTCCGCGGAGAGCCGCTCGGTCATCGTTTTCTCGTTGCGGTCGCGGGCTGCGGATATGAGCCAGCGGATGCCGAGCGCCTGGCGGCGCGAGGTGCGCACCTCGACCGGCACCTGATAGGTGGCGCCGCCGACGCGGCGCGAGCGCACCTCGATCGACGGCATCACGTTGTCGAGCGCCTGCTGGAAGACCGTGATCGGATTCTGCCGGGTCTTGCCCTCGATCATGTCGAGCGCGCCGTAGACGATGTTCTCCGCAACCGACTTTTTGCCGGCATGCATCACCGAGTTCATGAACTTGGTGACGACGATATTGCCGAACTTCGGGTCCGGCTGGATTTCGCGCTTGTCGGCCCTGTGGCGGCGGGACATTTTTCTGTTCCTCGGTCTCTTCTTTCGTCATGGCCAGGCTGGTCCCGGCCTCTTCCCCCTCTCACCCCGCTTGCGGGGAGAGGGTCGGGGTGAGGGGGCGTCCCCGCCAGGCTCGAGAATCGCGGAGAGGCCCCTCACCCGCTCGCTTCGCTCGCGACCTCTCCCCGCACGCGGGGAGAGGTAAATTGATTACTTGGGTCGTTTCGCTCCGTATTTCGACCGCCGCTGCTTGCGGTTTTTCACGCCCTGGGTGTCGAGCACGCCGCGCAGGATGTGATAGCGCACGCCGGGCAGGTCCTTGACGCGGCCGCCGCGGATCATCACCACCGAGTGCTCCTGCAGATTCATGGCCCTCGCCGGGGATGTAACCGATCACCTCGAAGCCATTGGTCAAGCGGACCTTGGCGACCTTGCGCAGCGCCGAGTTCGGCTTCTTCGGCGTCGTGGTGTAAACGCGCGTGCACACGCCGCGTTTCTGCGGGCTCTGCTGCAGCGCCGGCACTTTCTTCTTGGCGTGCTGCACCACGCGCGGCTTGCGAATGAGCTGATTAATCGTCGGCATCCGTTCGCTCTCGTTCGAGCTGGGGCTTGCGCCCGTTTAGTTCCAGATCGGCCGGGCTTGCGCCCTTAACCTTTTCTTACTGCGGGGCTAGCGCCCCGATACCTGCTCCGAGGCTTGCGCGCCCCGCCGGTTGTGCGAACCGTTTCGCGCAAAGCCAAATCGCGCCATCCGCTTTTCCCGGCAGCGGAAGGGCGCTCAGCCGTTGCAGAGGACCACGGCCATCGGGCGGCCGCGCTCATGCGTCAAAATCCTGACTTTTCGAAGCCAGCGGCAGCGTTTGAGCTTGCTTATGTCGAGGCGTCGCGCCGCATACCCGTTAGGGGGCCAGTCCAGTCACGAAAGTGACCGAATTGCAATAGCTTAGACGGGGACCCGGCAGGCCGTTCCGACGGGCGAAGCTCACCGCCTGCCGAAAAGTGGGGCGTATGTATCGACGCCATGGCGCGAAGTCAAGCCGATCGCGCCTAAAAAAGCGCGATGGCGCAAGCACATCTGCCGCATCGCCGGGCCCGGCCTCACCCTGCCCGAGAGCGCGCACGGTGCCGAGTCAACCCGGCTCCATGCCTTTCGCGCGGATCATGCGTATCACTTCGGGCGTCGCCATGAAGGCGATAAAAGCGCGCGCCTGTTCTGGGTTTGCGACACTCGCCGACAGTCCGGCCGCATAAACGATGATGTTCTGCAATTCGCTCGGCAGCGGCCCGACCAGGCTCGGCACCCTCGACGGGTAGGATGGCGACGATCTGCTGGATGCCGATTTCGGCTCCGCCTTCGGCGACGAGCTCGGCGACCGGAGCGCTGGTCAATCGGGTCTTCGCCTTCATCGCCTCGGCAATGCCAAGGCGACCGAGCAATTCCGCCACATAGGCGCCGCTCGGACCGTCGCTGTAGCCCAGCGACGCAGCGCCGAGGAGCGCGCGCTTGAAGGCTTCGACCGAGCCGATGTCCGGCTTGCGCGCACCAGAACGCACGCAAAGTCCGATTGCCGAGCGCGTGATGTCAGTCGGCGTGCCGGATGCGATCTTGCCGTGCCGCGCCAACGCCTCGATTTCTGGCCGCGGCAACATCGCCACGTCGAATACGGCACCCGCCGCGATCTCCTTCTCAAGCGCCGACGTCAACGCGAAGCGAATCTCGACCTTGATTCCGCTCGCGCGCTCGAATGCCGGCACGGCCTCCTTCATGAGACTGCGCATGGCGCCGCCGCTGAGCACTCTGACGGCGGCGGTGCGTTCTGCCGCCGACGGCATCACTGCGGCGGCAGCCAGCATCGCTGGCAACGCGGCAAGAGCGAATGCGAGCAGACTCAAAAACCCTCTCCCCAAACGGCAAAGCCGAGCGCAAGGCTGCGCGGAACCGTCCGCCGTCGAGGCGGTAACAGCGCGGCGCGCGCCGGCCACCCGCGACATGGTGTCTGGTTTGCCGCCGACCGTTTTGCTCCTAGGTTTCGGCTTTAGCAGGCTTCGCCCTCGGCGTCGATTTGCCTGTGTCACAACCAGAACGAAACGCCTAACGAAACAGGGAGGGTCGGACATGCCAGGAAGGTGGAATTTCGCGCTCGCCGTTGCGGCGGTCGCAGTGATGGCGATGGCGGCAGCGCCACGCGCGGCGTCCGCTCAAGGCAAGATCGATCTCAATATCGGCGCCGGCAATCAGGGCGGGTCGCAATACCCGATCACAGTGGCGCTCGGTCAGCTGCTGCAGAAGATGCCGCAGATCGGGGAGGTGACGCTGATGCCGGGCAGCAGCATTGGCAACATCATCCGGGTGCAGACCGGCAAGGCGCAGATCGCGATCTCGATGTCGCAAAGCCTGCGCGACGGGCGGCTCGGCATGAAGCCGTTTACGTCGAAGACGACGGATGTGGTCAACTTGTTCAGCCTGCATCCGTTCAGCATCGTCGCATTCGTGCCGCAGGATTCTGCGATCAAGAATTTCAAGGACTTCGCCGGCAAGAGGCTGAACATCGCGCCCAAGGGCTATTCCATCCGCGAGGTCGGCGACACCCTGCTGGAGATGGAGGGCATCGCCGACAAGGTCTCGCTCGGCACGCTGCGCATCAGCGAAGCAGTCGAGGCGTTCAAGGACGGCCATTATGACGGCATCATGTACGCGGCAAGCTCGCGCATGGCGCCATTCCTCAATCTGGCTGAGACGCGCGACATCCGCTTGGTCACGTTCGACCATTCGCTGCTGGTCGATTACATCAAGAACAACCCGAGCTTCTATCTGACGCACTGGCCGCCGGCAAACGCGAGGAGCGCCTACAAGCGTCTGTCGAACAGCATCGAGACGCTGGGCTATCCCAACGTCATTGTCGCCTCCAGCAAGCTCAGCGACGATCTCGCCTACGACATCGTCAAATACGTCGCCGAGCATTTCGACGAGATCAGGCCGTCCGAGCCGTCGCTCGCCGACTTCGACGTGCAGGACATGGCGCGCCAGGTCGGCAGTCCGTTCCACCCCGGCGCGCTGAAGTACTACAGAGAACGCGGCTGGATAAAATAGGCCCCGGCGCGGCGTCCGGAAGCGGACTTTTTGGGCGCCACGCCCGCGGCGGCGACGCGCGCCGCCAGCGGTTCCGTCATGAACCTCTCCGTCATCAGATCGCAGGCTGCGCGCGTCGTCGCGATCGCGATGGCGTTGTTCCACATTTACACGGCTTTGTTCGGCCTGCTCGACGACATTCTCCAGCGCTCGGCGCATCTGGCGTTTGCGCTCGTCCTGTTGATGCTGATCTATCCGCATCCGCAGTTCGGCAAGACCCGGCTGGGCACGGCCCTCACCTGGCTATTCGGGCTTGTCGTCGCCGCCAGCGTGATCGCGCCGCTGACCTACATGTTCGTGAATTACGAGTACTTGACCAACGGCCGTATTCAGTACGTTTCCGCGCTCACGCCGGCGCAGTTCGTGCTTGGCAGCGGGCTCATTCTCGGACTCTTGGAACTGTGCCGCCGGGTGACCGGGCCGATCATGCCCGCCATCTGCGCGGTCTTTCTGATCTTTCCGTTCGTGCCTGGGCTGCCCGGAGTGCTCAACCACGGTGTCTATTCGCTCGCGGAGAGTCTTGAGTTCCAGTACCTGACCTTCTCCGGCATTTTCGGCATACCGCTTGCGGCGTCGGCTAATTACATCGTGCTATTCATCATTTTCGGCGCGTTTCTGGAACGATCGGGACTTGGCGGATTCATCATGGATCTCGCCATCGGCTTGGTCGGTCATTATCGCGGCGGACCGGCCAAGGTTGCGGTGGTGGCGAGCGCGTTCACCGGGACCATTTCCGGCAGCGCCATGGCCAACGTGCTGACGGTCGGCACGCTGACGATCCCGCTGATGAAGCGCACCGGCTACCCCGCCTTCATGGCCGGCGCGATCGAGGCCGCAGCCTCGACCGGCGGCGCCCTGATGCCGCCGGTCATGGGAACGGTCGCATTCATCATGGCCGAGTACGCCGCCGTCCCTTATGGCCTGATCTGCCTCTACGCTCTCATTCCGGCGCTGCTTTATTTCCTCGGCGTATTCTGCACCGTGCACTGGGCGGCGGTGCACTACGATTTACGCGGATTGCCGAAGTCGGAACTGCCGGACTGGCGCAGCCAATTCGGCCAGCGCTGGCACCTGCTGTTTCCAATCGTCCTTTTGATCTACCTTTTGTCGCAGGATTATTCGCCGCAATATTCCGTCGGCTACAGCATTCTGGCCGTCGTCGCCGTGTCGTGGCTGCGCAAGTCGACGCGCATGGGTTGGCGGCAGATTCTCGACGCCCTCGAAAACGGCGCCAAGGGCGCGGTCTTGGTCGCGGTCGCGACTGCCTGCGCCGGAATGATCGTCGGCGTCTTCGACATGACCACCGTCGGGGTCAGGCTTGCCGAACAGGGCACTCATCTCGCCGGCAGCCTCCCGGTCGCTCTGTTGATCACCATGGCCGTGTCGCTGATCCTAGGCATGGGCGTGCCGCCGTCGGTCGCCTACATCGCCCAGGTCGTAGTCACCATTCCGATGCTGCAACTGTTCCTCAAATCCTCGGGCATGGACGCCTATACCGGCAAGATCGCGACCCATTTCTTCGTCATGTATTTCTCGACCCTAGCCGTGCTGACGCCGCCCGACGCTCTCGCCTCGATTGCGGCTGCCGGAGTAGCGCAAAGTCCGGTGATCAAGACCGCGGTGCACGCAACGCGGACCGCTTTCGTCGCCTTCATCGTGCCGTTCATGTTCGTCTATCGGCCGGGACTGCTGATGCTCAATTCCTGGGAGCATACGGCTTACGACACGTTCTGCGCGGTCATCGGCATCGTCGTGCTGTCGGCAGCGCTCGAAGGCTATGCGCTGCGCAAGCTTACGATCGTCGAACGCCTGCTGGCGCTCGCCGCCGGCTTCGCGCTGGTGGTTCCCACCGTGCTGTTCGACAAGATTGGCCTTGGCATGATCGCCGTGCTCGGCGCACTGCAATTGTGGGGGCGCCACCGCAAGAAAACTCGCACCGCCTGAGCTTGGCCGCGGCGCGGACCGCCTGGGCCGAATGGCAGATCCGGTCGCCTCGCTTACGGCAGCGAAAGTTCCGGACCGCGAATAATCAAAGGGGCCGCCACCGGGCGGCCCCTGCATTTGTAGTGGCAGCGGCTTCTACTCGGCCGCCGGCAGCGCCGCCGGCTCGGCGGCGGCTTCGGCCTTGATCGCCGCCTCTTTCTCCTTCTCGCGCTCGGCGAGGATGAGCGTGTCGCGCTTGATGGCGATCTCGCGCACCTTGTTCATCATCGCGCCGGTGCCGGCCGGAATGAGCCGGCCGACGATGACGTTCTCCTTGAGCCCGTCGAGCGTGTCGGCCTTGCCGTTGACCGCGGCCTCGGTGAGCACGCGGGTGGTCTCCTGGAACGACGCCGCCGAGATGAAGGACCGCGTCTGCAGCGAGGCCTTGGTGATGCCGAGCAGCACCGGGTGCGCGGTCGCCGGCTTCTTGCCCTCCTCCGCCGCCCGCGCGTTGACCTCGTCAAATTCGACCTTGTCGATCTGGTCGCCCTGGATGAGGTCGGTCTCGCCGTTATCGTCGATCTCCACCTTCTGCAACATCTGCCGCACGATCACCTCGATGTGCTTGTCGTTGATCGACACGCCTTGCAGCCGATAGACCTCCTGGATCTCGTTGACGAGATAGCCGGCAAGCTCCTCGACGCCCTTGATCGCCAGGATGTCGTGCGGCGCCGGATTGCCTTCGACGATGAAGTCGCCCTTCTCGATCACGTCGCCGTCCTGCAGGTGGATGTGCTTGCCCTTGGGCACCAGATATTCCCTCGGCTCCTCGTCCTTGTTGGCCGGCTCGATGGCGATGCGCCGCTTGTTCTTGTAGTCGCGGCCGAAGCGCACCGTGCCGGAAATCTCGGCGATCACCGCGGATTCCTTGGGCCGCCGCGCCTCGAACAGTTCGGCCACACGCGGCAGGCCGCCGGTAATGTCGCGGGTCTTGGCGCTCTCGGTGGGAATACGGGCGACGACGTTGCCTGCCCGCACACGGGCGCCCGGATCGACCGAAATGACGGCGTCGACCGCCAGCAGATAGCGTGCATCGCCGCCGCGGGCGAGCTTGAGCAGCTTGCCGTCCTTGCCCTTGATCACCAAAGCCGGCCGCAGATCCTGCTGGCCGCGGACGGAGCCCGAGCGCCAATCAATCACCACGCGCTTGGCGATGCCGGTGGTCTCGTCGAGCGTCTCCGACATCGACTGGCCTTCGATCAAATCCTCGAATCCGATCTCGCCCTCGACTTCGGTGAGGATCGGGCGGGTGTACGGATCCCATTCGGCGATGCGCTGACCGCGGACGATGTGGTCGGCGTCCGCGACCTTCAGGCGGGCGCCGTAGGGGACGCGGTGAACCGCACGTTCGGTGCCGTCCGGATCGAGCACAGCGACGGACAGGTTGCGGCTCATCACGATGTCATCGCCGTCCGAATTGCGCACGATGTTCTTGTTCTTGATCTTGATGTCACCTTCGAAGTTCGATTCGACGAACGACTGCTCGGAAATCTGCGCCGCGCCGCCGATATGAAAGGTGCGCATGGTCAGCTGCGTGCCCGGCTCGCCGATCGACTGCGCGGCGATGACGCCGACCGCCTCGCCCATATTGACCGGCGTGCCGCGCGCGAGATCGCGGCCGTAGCACTTGCCGCAGACGCCCGAAGCAGTCTCGCAGGTGAGCACCGAACGGATACGCACTTCCTGCACGCTGGCGCGCTTGAGCTGCTCCAGCTCCTTCTCCTCGATCAGCGTTCCCCCCGGCACCACGACCTCGTTTGACGACGGATCGCGCACTTCTTCGGCGGTGGTGCGGCCGAGAATGCGGCTCTCCAGCGACGCCACGACCTGACCGGCATCGATGATGGCGCGCACCTTGATGCCGCGCGTGGTGCCGCAATCCTCTTCGGTGATGATGCAGTCCTGCGCCACATCCACCAGGCGCCGCGTCAGGTAGCCGGAATTGGCCGTCTTCAAGGCGGTGTCGGCGAGACCCTTGCGGGCGCCGTGCGTCGAGTTGAAGTACTCAAGAACCGAGAGGCCCTCCTTGAAGTTGGAAATGATCGGACTCTCGATGATCTCGCCGGATGGCTTGGCCATAAGTCCACGCATGCCGGCGAGCTGGCGCATCTGCTCGGTCGAACCGCGCGCGCCGGAATGCGCCATCATGTAGATCGAATTGACCTGAGCTTCGGCGCCCTTCTCGGTGGCCGGCCGCACTGCCGAGATTTCCTTCATCATCTCGTCGGCGATCCGCTTGGTGCACTTCGACCAGGCGTCAACGACCTTGTTGTACTTCTCGCCCTGGGTGATGACGCCGTCGTTGTATTGCTGCTCGAAGTCCTTGACCTGCTCGCGAGTGTCCTCGACGATTTTCCGCTTGGAGTGCGGCACCACCATGTCGTCCTTACCGAACGAAATGCCGGCTTTGAACGCATGGTAGAAGCCGAGCGCCATGACGCGGTCGCAGAAGATCACCGTCTCCTTCTGTCCGCAATGGCGGTACACCGTGTCGATCATCGAGGAGATTTCGCGCTTCGTCATCAGCTTGTTGACGAGATCGAACGGAACTTTCGCGTGCCGCGGCAATACCTCGCCCAGAACGGCTCGGCCCGGCGTGGTCTCGTAGGTCTTGCGGTAGGTGCTGCCGTTGTCGTCGACCCCTTGCCAGATGTACTTGATCTTGCTGTGGAGGCCTACGGTCTTTTGCGCCAACGCGTGCTCGACCTCGCTGACGTTGCGATAATAGCCCTGCACAATGTTGCGCTTCTTCGAATCGCGCTTGAGCTCTTCGGGCGAATACAGTTCGAGCTTGTGCTGGCCGGGCCCGTTGTCGACCATGATCGACAGGTAATAGAGGCCGAGCACGATGTCCTGCGACGGCACGATGATCGGCGAGCCGTTGGCCGGGTGCAGAATGTTGTTGGTCGACATCATCAAGACGCGCGCTTCGAGCTGCGCTTCGAGCGACAGCGGCACGTGCACCGCCATCTGGTCGCCGTCAAAGTCGGCGTTGAACGCGGCGCAGACCAAGGGATGAAGCTGGATCGCCTTGCCCTCGATCAGCACCGGCTCGAAGGCCTGGATGCCGAGACGGTGCAGCGTCGGCGCGCGGTTCAAAAGCACCGGATGCTCGCGAATGACCTCGTCGAGAATATCCCAGACTTCCGGCTTCTCCTTTTCGACCAGCTTCTTCGCCTGCTTCACCGTGGTCGACAGCCCCTTGGCGTCAAGCCGCGAATAGATGAACGGCTTGAACAGTTCGAGCGCCATCTTCTTCGGCAGCCCGCACTGATGCAGTTTCAATTCGGGGCCGACCACGATGACCGAGCGGCCGGAATAGTCGACGCGCTTGCCGAGCAGGTTCTGGCGGAAGCGGCCCTGCTTGCCCTTGAGCATGTCGGCGAGCGATTTGAGCGGCCGCTTGTTGGCGCCGGTGATGACGCGGCCGCGACGGCCATTGTCGAACAAGGCGTCGACCGCCTCCTGCAGCATCCGCTTCTCATTGCGGATGATGATGTCGGGCGCGCGCAACTCGATCAGCCGCTTCAGACGGTTGTTGCGGTTGATAACGCGGCGGTAGAGGTTGTTGAGGTCGGAAGTGGCGAAGCGGCCGCCGTCGAGCGGCACCAGTGGCCGCAGATCGGGCGGGATCACCGGCACGTGCGTGAGCACCATCCATTCCGGCTTGTTGTGCGACTGGATGAACGCCTCGATCAGCTTCAATCGCTTGGCGAGCTTCTTCGGCTTGAGATCGGACGTGGATTCGGCGATCTCCTTGCGCAGGTCGGCCGCCATCTTCTCCAGATCGAGCGCTTTGAGCATCTCGCGGATCGCTTCGGCGCCGATCATCGCGGTGAAGCTGTCGGCGCCGTACTGATCCTGCGCCTTGACGTAGTCCTCCTCGGTGAGGAGCTGACCGTCCTTGAGCGGCGTGAGCCCGGGCTCGAGCACGACGTAACTCTCGAAATAGAGAATGCGCTCGAGATCCTTGAGCGTCATGTCGAGCAAAAGGCCGATCCGTGATGGCAGCGATTTGAGGAACCAGATGTGCGCGACCGGGGCCGCGAGCTCAATATGGCCCATGCGCTCGCGCCGCACCCGCGACAGCGTCACTTCGACCGAGCATTTCTCGCAGATGATGCCCTTGTACTTCATCCGCTTGTACTTGCCGCACAGGCACTCATAGTCCTTGATCGGGCCGAAAATGCGCGCGCAGAACAGGCCGTCGCGCTCCGGCTTGAAGGTGCGATAATTGATGGTCTCCGGCTTTTTGATCTCGCCGTACGACCAGGACTGAATCTTTTCCGGGCTCGCGATCGAGATCCGGATCTGGTCGAAGACCTGGGCCGGCACCTGCGGGCTGAAAAGATTCATGATCTCTTGATTCATCGTCTGCTCCTTGGCTGCCTCGGCAGCCCGAAAATTCTCCGCCTTGGCATGCCCGGCGTAGGCGGGGCACCCAGTAATCACCGCCGCTGCGGGTCACTGGATCGCCCGCCTTCGCGGGCGATGACAACCTGGAAAGCCGCACGCTTGCGACCTTCCGCGCGCTACTCCGCCGCCTCGGCAATCTCGCCGCCGCCGCGCTGCTGCTTGGAATTGTGCAACTCGACGTTGAGCCCCAGCGACCGCATTTCCTTGACCAGCACGTTGAAGCTTTCCGGAATGCCGGACTCGAACGCGTCGTCGCCGCGCACGATCGACTTGTAGACCTTGGTGCGGCCGGCGACGTTGTCGGACTTCACCGTCAGCATCTCCTGCAAGGTGTAGGCGGCGCCGTAGGCTTCGAGCGCCCACACCTCCATTTCGCCGAAGCGCTGGCCGCCGAACTGCGCCTTGCCGCCCAGCGGTTGTTGGGTGACGAGGCTGTAGGGGCCGATCGAGCGGGCGTGGATCTTGTCGTCGACGAGATGGTGCAGCTTCAGCATATAGATGTAGCCGACCGTCACTTTGCGATCGAAGTTCTCGCCGGTGCGACCGTCGTAGAGCGTCACCTGCCCGGAATGATCGAGACCGGCGAGATCGAGCATGTGCTCGATGTCGGCCTCCTTGGCGCCGTCGAACACCGGGGTGGCGATCGGCACGCCATGGCGCAGGTTGCTGCCGAGCTCAATGAGACTCTTCTCGTCAAGCGACTTGATCGTCTCCTCCTCGCCGTAGACTTTGCGCAACAGCTCTTTGAGCGGCTTGACGTCCTTCCTGCCCTGGTAGAGATCGACGGCGCGACCGATCTTCAACCCAAGGCCGGCACAGGCCCAGCCCAGATGGGTTTCCAGAATCTGGCCGACATTCATGCGGCTCGGCACGCCGAGCGGGTTGAGCACGATGTCGACCGGCGTGCCGTCTTCGAGGAACGGCATATCCTCCAGCGGCACGATCTTGGACACCACGCCCTTGTTGCCGTGGCGACCGGCCATCTTGTCGCCGGGCTGAATCTTGCGCTTCACGGCGACGAACACCTTGACCATCTTCATGACGCCGGGCGGCAACTCGTCGCCGCGCTGTAGCTTCTCGACCTTGTCGAGGAAGCGCTGTTCGAGCCGCTTTTTCGACTTGTCGTACTGTTTGCGGATCGCCTCGATCTCCGCCATCACCTTGTCGTTCGGCGAAGCGAACAGCCACCATTGCGAGCGCGGATATTCTTCGAGCACCGCGCGCGTGATCTTGGTGTCCTTCTTGAAGCCCTTCGGCCCGGCAATGCCCTGTCGGCCCTCCAACAATTCGGCGAGACGGCCATAGACGTTGCGGTCGAGGATCGCCTGCTCGTCGTCACGGTCCTTGGCGAGACGCTCGATCTCTTCCCGCTCGATGGCGAGCGCGCGCTCGTCCTTCTCGACGCCGTGGCGGTTGAACACCCGCACCTCGACGACGGTGCCCTGCACGCCCGGCGGCACCCGTAATGAGGTGTCGCGCACGTCGGAGGCCTTTTCGCCGAAGATGGCGCGCAGGAGCTTTTCCTCCGGCGTCATCGGGCTTTCGCCCTTCGGCGTGATCTTGCCGCACAGGATATCGCCGGCGCGCACCTCGGCGCCGATATAGACGATGCCGGCCTCGTCGAGATTCTTCAGCGTCTCTTCCGAGACGTTGGGAATGTCGCGGGTGATTTCCTCAGGGCCCAGCTTGGTGTCGCGCGCCATCACCTCGAATTCCTCGATGTGGATCGAGGTGAAGACGTCGTCCTTGACGATGCGCTCGGAGAGCAGGATCGAGTCCTCGAAGTTGTAGCCGTTCCACGGCATGAACGCGACCAGCACGTTCCTTCCGAGCGCAAGCTCGCCGAGATCGGTCGAGGGACCGTCGGCGATGATGTCGCCCTTCTTGACCTGATCGGCAACCTTCACCAGCGGCCGCTGATTGATGCAGGTGTTCTGGTTGGAGCGCTGGAACTTCTGCAGCCGGTAGATGTCGACGCCCGGTTTGGTCGGGTCGGCTTCGTCGGTGGCGCGGATGACGATACGGGTCGAGTCGACCTGATCGACCACGCCGGTGCGGCGCGCCGCGATGGCCGCCCCGGAGTCGCGGGCGACGACGCCTTCCATGCCGGTGCCGACGAACGGCGCCTCGGCGCGAACCAGCGGCACCGCCTGGCGCTGCATGTTGGAACCCATCAGCGCCCGGTTGGCGTCGTCGTTCTCGAGGAACGGAATGAGCGCCGCCGCCACCGAGACGAGCTGTTTCGGCGACACGTCCATGAAATCCACCTTGTCGGGCGGAATGAGCTGCACGTCGCCGGCGTGGCGCACCACGACGAGATCGTCGGTGAAGCGGCCCTTGGCGTCGATGGCCGAGTTGGCTTGCGCGACGGTATAGCGGCCCTCCTCCATCGCCGAGAGATAGATCACCTCGTCGGTGACGCGGCCGTCCTTGACCTTGCGGTACGGCGTTTCGACGAAGCCGTATTTATTCACCCGCGCGTAAGTAGCGAGCGAATTGATCAGGCCGATATTCGGCCCTTCCGGCGTCTCGATCGGACAGATGCGGCCGTAATGAGTCGGGTGCACGTCGCGCACTTCGAAGCCGGCGCGCTCGCGCGTGAGCCCGCCCGGGCCGAGCGCGGAGAGCCGCCTCTTGTGGGTGATCTCCGACAGCGGGTTGGTCTGGTCCATGAACTGCGAGAGCCTGCGAGGAGCCGAAGAATTCGCGCACCGCCGCCGCCGCCGGCTTGGCATTGATCAAATCCTGCGGCATCACCGTGTCGATATCGACCGACGACATGCGCTCCTTGATGGCGCGCTCCATGCGCAGCAGCCCGATGCGATACTGATTCTCCATCAGCTCGCCGACCGAGCGCACCCGGCGATTGCCGAGATGGTCGATGTCGTCGATTTCGCCCTTGCCGTCGCGCAGGTCGACCAGGGTGCGGATTACCGCGATGATGTCTTCCTTGCGCAGAATGCGCGTGGTGTCGGGCGCATCGAGATCGAGCCGCATGTTCATCTTGACGCGGCCGACCGCGGACAGGTCGTAGCGCTCCGAATCGAAGAACAGCGAGTGGAACATCGCCTGCCCCGTGTCGATGGTGGGCGGCTCGCCCGGACGCATGACGCGGTAGATGTCGAACAGCGCGTCCTCGCGCGTCATGTTCTTGTCGACCGCCAACGTGTTGCGGATGTAGGCGCCGACGTTGACGTGATCGATGTTGAGGAGCGGCAGTTCTTTGTAGCCGAAGTCTATCAGCGACTTCAGCGGTGTTTTGCCGACGTTAATTTCCCACTCGTCGTCCTTGCGTTGGGTGCCCGTGATCTCCTCGCCGGCCTCCGCGTAGATTTCGCCGGTCTTCGGATTGACGAGGTCTTCGGCGATGTACTGGCCGATCAATTCCTGGTCCGACAACCGCAGCGCCTTGAGGCCCTTCTCGGCGAGCTGGCGCGCTTGGCGCACGGTGAGCTTCTTGCCGGCTTCGAGCACGACTTTGCCGGTGTCGGCATCGACCAGATCGTTGATCGCCTTGTAGCCGCGCAGCCGATTGGCATCGAACGGGACGCGCCAGCCATCCTTGGTGCGCTTGTACGGCACCTGCTTGTAGAACGTGTTGAGGATTTCTTCCCCATTCATGCCAAGCGCATAGAGAAGCAACGTCACCTGGATTTTGCGGCGACGGTCGATGCGCGCATAGACGATGTCCTTGGCATCGAACTCGATATCGAGCCAGGAGCCGCGATAGGGAATGATGCGGGCGGCAAACAGAAGCTTGCCCGAGGAATGGGTCTTGCCTTTGTCGTGATCGAAGAACACGCCCGGCGAGCGGTGCATCTGCGAGACGATGACCCGCTCGGTGCCGTTGACGACGAAGGTACCGTTATTGGTCATGAGCGGGATGTCGCCCATGTAAACATCCTGCTCCTTGATGTCCTTGACCGACTTGGCGCCGGTCTCCTCATCGATATCGAACACGATCAGCCGCAGCGTCACCTTGAGCGGCGCCGCGTATGTCATGCCGCGCTGGCGGCATTCATCAACATCGTATTTCGGCGCCTCGAATTCGTATTTGACGAATTCGAGCATGGCGGTCGAGGAGAAGTCGGAGATCGGGAATACCGACTTGAACACGGCTTGGAGGCCCTCGTTGGGCCGGCCGCCGTGGGGCTCCTTGACCAGGAGGAATTGGTCGTAAGACGCCTTCTGAACCTCGATGAGGTTCGGCATCTCCGCGACTTCCTCGATTTTTCCGAAAAACTTACGTACGCGCTTCCGACCGATAAACGTCTGCGCCATCATGTCCTCTCGTTCAATCGAACCGCGACCTCGAACGCTTCGGTTCGAACCATCGCGCCCGGACTTTGCGGTCCGGGATGTCGAGGCGACCAGGACGACTCTCCAGGAGGCCGCAATCCATCGCGACCGTCGGGACAGGCGTCACGCGCCCTATTCATTCATCGAGTGATTCGCTCAAAGTTCCGAATCACCTTTGGCCTCATCGCAACCCGGGTCCCCGTTCGGCTTGGGATCTCCGCACTCTGAACCGTGTCATGGCCAGGCCTGATTCGGCCATTCACGCCTTAAACCGTGGAATCCCCGGATCTCGCTGCGCTCGCCCGGGGAGTTCGCTCCTTCGACCTCGTCACGGCCGGGCTTGACCGGCCAACCACGCCTTAGGCTACTCGGGTCTCGCTCCGCTCGCCCGGGATTTCGCTTAAGTAAGCATTGCTTACGTAAGCTCAACCTTTGCGCCGGCTTTTTCCAGCATCGCCTTGATCTTTTCGGCCTCATCCTTGTTGACGCCTTCCTTGACCGGCTTGGGAGCGCCCTCGACCAAGTCCTTGGCCTCCTTGAGACCAAGGCCGGTAATGGCGCGAACTTCCTTGATCACCTCGATCTTCTTCTCACCGATCGCCGCCAGCACGACGGTAAACTCGGTCTTCTCCTCCGCGGCAGCAGCGGCGCCGCCGGCGGCGGGCATTGCGGCAATCGCGACCGCGGCCGCGGCAGACACGCCCCACTTCTCTTCCAGCAGTTTGGCAAGTTCGGACGCTTCCAGCACCGTGAGGCGGGAAAGGTCGTCCACTATTTTCTGCAGATCAGCCATGAGTTTGTCCTTCGGTTCTCGTGTTTGCTATGCGCCGGCCGCTGAGGCAACCGCACCTTCTCCGCCTTTGTCGGCGTAGGCCTTGACCACGCGTGCGACCTTGGCGCCAGGAGCAGTCACCACCTGCGCGATCTTGGTCGCCGGCGCCTGGATCAGGCCGACGATCTTCGCCCGCAACTCGTCGAGCGATGGCAGAGCGGCGAGCGCCCGAACGCCGTTCGCATCGAGCGCGGTCCGGCCCATCGCTCCGCCAAGAATGACGAGGTGCTCGTTGGTCTTGGCAAAATCGACCGCGGCCTTGGGCGCCGCCACCGGATCGCCGGAGAAGGCGATCAGCGTCGGCCCCCTCATAAGCGGCGCGATGGAAGCAACGTCGCTGCCTTCGAGAGCAATCTTGGCCAGCCGGTTTTTGGCGACCTTCACGCTTGCACCGGCTTGCTTCATCTGCCGGCGCAAAGCCTGCATCTGGGCCACTGTCAGGCCGGAATAATGAGCCACGACGACGACCTCGGCGGCCTTGAAAGTGGCCCCAAGCGACGCGATGAGCTCACTTTTTGCTGCGCGATCCAAGCTCTCTCTCCGGTTGGCAGTCCGTTGGCGGAAGCCCCGCCTCAAGGCGACTTGCACCTGCGACCACTTGCACCTGCCCCCCGGCACAGCGCGCGCTGTTCCGGGCCGTCGAGGTTAGAACCGAAGACCCATTCCCCCTACTCGCGGCTGCGAGAGGCGGACTGAGCATCCTGGTCTTCACCCGTCTATGCTGGCTCTCGCGACTTAAGCCGTTTCCGGCACCAGCAGTCTCGGACAGGAGCGCGCGCCATCGAGCACTCTAAGTTCCTACGCCTCCTAGGAAATCCGGTCTGGATAGGCTAAGAAGCAGTTTCGCTATATCGTTTTCGAGGAGCGCACAAAGGCGCGCCGACAAACCGGGCCGGCACGCCCATAGGCCTTATCTAGCCGGTCATTTGCCGCTTGCCAAGAGATTCCGTGCGTCCCGGCGCAAATTTTCTGTTTCTATTGCCGCCACGCCAGGCAAGGCATGGGCTACCGATCGGCCCCACCGACTGCCATCGAACGGACGAGGCAATGAATGGCCGACACGCAAGTATCGATCGACACGCAGCGCTATTTCACCGACGGAGCGGCCTATGAGCGAATGATGGGGCCATGGAGCCGCGCGGCCGGGCATATATTCCTTGACTGGCTTGCGTTGCCGAACGGCTTGCGCTGGCTCGACGTGGGATGCGGCACCGGCGTCTTCACCCAACTGATACTGGATCGATGCGGGCCGCGAATTGTCAGCGCGGTCGACCCGGCCGCAGATCAAATCGCCTATGCCAACACCAAACCGGCCGCCAAACGCGTCAGCTTTCAGCTCGGCGATGCGCAGGCGCTGTCGTTTGCCGACGGCGAGTTCGACGTCGCTGTCATGGCGCTCGTCATCGCGTTTGTCGCCGATCCGGCCAAGGCGCTTGCGGAGCTAAAGCGCGTGGTCAGACCCGACGGCATGGTTGCAACTTACATGTGGGATTTTCTCGGCAACGGCTCGCCACCGCATCCGATGCGCGACGCCGTCGAAGCGATGGGCTTTGAGGTGCCGCTGTTCTCCGGCCATCGGCATTCACGGCTTGAGAGCTTGCAAGACTTCTTTGCCGGGGCGGGACTTGCCGAGATCGCCATGCGCACGATCGAGGTCCAGGTGCCGTACCCGGATTTCGATGCATTCTGGTCGGTGCAGACCGGGCTTGGCAACAGCACCACACAGCTGATCAAGACGATGAATGCGGCGCAGACCGAAAAGCTCAAAAACTATCTGCGCGCGCATCTGCCAACAGATTCAAGCGGCCGCATTGCCTACCCCGCCAAGGCCAACGCCGTGAAAGGGCGCGTGCCGCAATAGTCCCGACCGCCACAACGCATCAGGCCTAACTCTCCGCACCACGACGCTCAATCGGTAGGTAGCGCAGGTGACCGATGATCTCGTAACCGCGCCCGCGATCGGTCGGATGATTGACGCCATCGATGACCGGGATGTTGGCAAAGTCGAACGGGCTCACGCCCTCAAGGCAGGCAACGTTGATGCCCAATTGGCTGGGATTGGAGCGGCGCCGGTGGTGGGTATAGATGCCGCATTTAGAGCAGAAATAGTGCTCGGCCAGCCGCGTGTTGAACTGATAAAGCGTCAGCGCCTCCTTGCCGGCGTGAAAAGAAATATCTCCGACATTGGCGGAAACCGCCACCGCGCCGCGCATCCGGCAATAGGAACAGTTACAGCGCCGCGCGGTCCGAAAACCATCGGTCAGTTTCACCCGAAAGCGCACCGTCCCGCAGTGACAGGCGCCTTCCATCTCGCTCGGCGTGTTCGTCTGCATTGCACAATCCCTTCAGCTTTGCCGGACCAATCGCCACGGCGTAATATCGCCAAAAATCAGGGAGGTTGATATGCCACAGAACGCCGATCGCATCCTGACCACTCATGTCGGCAGCCTGATCCGGCCGCCGAAGCTGATCGAGTTCTGGCGCGCCATAGAAGACGGCAAGTCCTACGACGAAGCGGCCTTCGAGGCCTGCCTCACCGAATCGGTCGCCGATGTGGTGCGCCAACAGGCCGAGACCGGCATCGACATCGTCAGCGACGGCGAGTTCTCGAAAGGCCTTAACTGGGCCTTCTACATTTTCAAACGACTCACCGGCCTTACGGTGCGCCCGGCCACGCCTGAGGAAATGAACGACCCGATGGCGTCGATGGGCGGCGGCCGCGATCATCAGGCCTTTGCCGAATTCTACGCCGAGTACGACGCCGCTACCGGTCTCGCCAAACGGCTGGGCAATCGCGTCGTGGTCAATGGCCCGATCGCCTATTCGGGCGCCCAGCAGGTCGGCCGCGACATCAAAAATCTTCTGGCCGGCGTCGCCAAGGCCAAGGAACGCCATCCCTCGCTGCAGGCATTCCTGCCAGTGGTTGCTCCCGCAAGCGCTCTGCCCGGCGCCAAGATCGAGCACTACAAGGACGAAGAATCGTTTCTGTTCGCGCTCGCCGACGCGCAGCATCAGGAATACAAGGCCATCGTCGATGCCGGGCTGTACGTTCAGGTCGACGACGCATTCCTGCCCTACATGCACGAGCGCATGGTGCCGCCGATGAGCGAAGCGGAGTATCGCCGCTGGGCGCAATTGCGGATCGACGCGCTCAATCACGCGCTCGCCGGCATTCCCGAACAGCGCTCGCGCTATCATATCTGCTGGGGCAGCTGGAATGGCCCGCACGCTTTCGACGTGCCGCTGAAAGACATTATCGATCTCGTGCGGCAGGTGCGCGTCGGCCACTATTCGTTCGAAGCCGCCAATCCACGCCACGCCCATGAATGGCACGTCTGGGAAACGGTCAAGCTTCGGCCCGGCCAGGTTTTGATTCCGGGCGTCATCTCTCACGCCACCAACATCGTCGAACATCCCGAACTGGTGGCAGAGCGCATCGTGCGGCTCGCCAAGATCGTCGGCCGCGAGCACGTCATGGGCGGCACCGATTGCGGTTTTGCGCAAAGCCCGTTCGCCCGCCGCGTTCACCCGAGCATCATGTGGGCAAAGCTCGCTTCGCTGGTCGAAGGCGCGCGCATCGCGACGCGCACGCTGTGGGGCAAGCAGGCGGCGGCTTAGCGGCGGCCGCCTCCGCGCCCCAATCCCTTATGCAAGGGCAAGTCATGCAGATCAGTTTCACGGAAATCATGGACGCCTTCGAGTTTGTCGACTTCGGCGGCCTTGGCGAACACCAGGCCTATCTGTGCAAACAGTCCGGCAAAATCTATTGGCATTCAGAGATTTCGGAACTGGACGGGCCGGACGGTGAACTGCCCGATGACATTGACGACGCCGAGGAATATTTGGCGATCCCGGATAAGCGCGACCTCGATCTCGGCAAGTCGCTCGCGTTGGACTTCGCCGGCCGCGTGCTGCCCGACGATTTCGACGAGGTGCGACGAATTTTCAGCAAGCGAGGAGCCTACGCGAAGTTCAAGGACCTGCTGGCCCACAGAGGCGCGCTCGATCAGTGGTACGATTTCGAGCGGAAAGCGACGGAAAGCGCGCTACCGGAATGGTGCGAGCTCAATTCGATAGAGCTCGCCGACTGAACCCCGCGCGGCACGTCAAACTTCGGACGGGCGTGCCTGCGTCGATCATCCGGGCGAAGCCGGACTCGCTGGCCCAAGGCGCGCAGATCGCCACGCCGGCGTTGTCGGGCGAGCGCGCGGCGGCGTGACAAGCATCGTTTCCAAAGCTGCATGGTCCGAGGACTCTCCGCGCCGGCGACACGTCAAGCGGCAAGTTGCAATCGGCAGCGTCGTGGCATAGGCTACTGGCATATGCCGGGAGGCAGCTCATGCAGCAGAGGCACGTCAGATTATTCCGCAATGGCCGCAATCAGGCGGTTCGTATTCCTGTGGAGTTTGAACTGCCGGGCGACGAGGCGATCATGCGCCGCGCCGGCGATCGTCTGGTGCTCGAGCCGGTGCGCAAGCGGGGCCTGGTTGCCTTGCTCAAGACGATGAAGCCGCTGGACGAGCCTTTTCCCGAGATCGACGATCCTGTGCCGGCGCCGGAGAAAGCGCTTTGACTCGCTACATGCTGGACACAAACATCCTTTCCGACCTGATCAAGAACCCTCAGGGCCGAGCGGCGAAGCGGATCGCAAAGGTGGGCGAGAACAACATCTGCACCAGCATCATCGTCGCGGCCGAGCTGCATTACGGCTGCGCAAAGAGCGGCTCGAAGCGGTTGCGGAAGGCCGTCGAAGACCTGCTTGGCGAGATCAAAGTGCTGCCGTTTGATGTTCCCGCCGATGCCGAATACGGCGGCATCCGCGCGGAGCTGGAAGCGGCCGGACAGTCAATCGGCAGCAATGACCTCTTGATCGCCGCCCATGCCTTTGCCGCGGGCGCTACGATCGTAACCGCCAATACTGACGAGTTCAGACGCGTCCGCGGCCTCAACGTCGAGAATTGGCTCGCTTGATATTGCGAAAGCGCCGAAGGCGGCACCGATTGCGGTTTTGCGCAAAGCCCGTTCGCCCGCCGCGTCCACCCGAGCATCATGTGGGCAAAGCTCGCTTCGCTGGTCGAAGGCGCGCGCATCGCGACGCGCACGCTGTGGGGCAAGCAGGCGGCGGCGTGATAAACAAAAGCCCTCCCCCTTGTGGGGAGGATTGGGTGGGGGTCGAGAAGCAACCTGAGAACGCAGAAGGGCGCGGTGCGGATGTCGACGCTCGTGCGTGAGCTCACACCCCCCACCCCCGGCCCCTCCCCACAAGGGGGAGGGGAAATCAGTGTGTCTGCTGCGAAGCGGGAAACAGGCTTGCCGGCTCGACCTTGACGCCCGGGCCCATGGTCGAAGAGATCGCGACTCGGTTGATGAACTGGCCCTTGGCGCCGGCCGGGCGCGCCTTCTGCACGGCATCGGCAAAAGCCATGATGTTTTCGACCAGCTTTTCCTCAGGGAATGAGGCCTTGCCGATTCCGGCCTGAACGATGCCGGCCTTCTCGACGCGGAATTCGACCGAGCCGCCCTTCACGGCCTTGACTGCGCCGGTCACGTCCATGGTCACGGTGCCGACCTTGGGGTTCGGCATCAGGCCGCGCGGCCCCAAAACCTTGCCGAGCCGGCCGACCAGCGGCATCAGATCGGGCGTCGCGACGACGCGGTCGAAATCGATATTGCCGCCTTGCACTTTCTCTACCAAGTCCTCGGCGCCGACGACGTCGGCGCCCGCCGCCTTGGCCTCGTCGGCCTTGGCGCCGCGCGCGAATACCGCGACCCGCACCGTGCGGCCCGAGCCGTTCGGCAGGTTGACGACGCCACGCACCATCTGGTCGGCGTGACGCGGATCGACGCCGAGATTCATCGCCACTTCGATGGTCTCGTCGAATTTGGCCTTGGCACGCTCCTTGATCAGCTTCACCGCTTCCGCAATCGGATAAAGCTTTTCGCGATCGATGCCGTCGCGCGCCGTACGCAAACGTTTGCCGAGCGTGCTCATCACTTCACCTCCAGCCCCATCGACCGCGCCGAGCCTTCGACCATGCGCATGGCCGCGTCGATCGTATCGCAGTTCAAATCCTTCATCTTGTGCTCGGCGATCTCGCGCACCTGCGCCTTGGTCACCGAGCCGGCAATGTCGCGGCCTGGCGTCTTCGAGCCGCCCTCCAAATTGGCCGCTTTCTTCAAGAAATACGACACCGGCGGGGTGCGCAATTCGAAGGAAAACGAGCGGTCCGCATAGACCGTGATGGTAACAGGGATCGGCGCGCCCTTTTCCAATTTCTGGGTCTGCGCGTTGAAGGCCTTGCAGAACTCCATGATGTTCAGCCCGCGCTGGCCCAAAGCCGGGCCGATCGGCGGCGACGGATTGGCCGCCCCCGCCGGCACCTGCAGTTTCACGTAACCGGTAATTTTCTTTGCCATCCTACTCTCCTGTTAGTGGTGCGGCTCTTGGCAGCTGGCAAACCGCCTTCACCTCCCACGGTTCACATTCTCTCACTCGTCATGCCCGGACTTGATTCGGGCATCCATGCTGCCTCACCGCTGCATGGATTGCCGGATCATGTCCGGCAATGACGATCTACAATTTCTCCACCTGGGTAAATTCCAGCTCCACCGGCGCTACGCGGCCGAAGATCAACGCCGCGATCTTCAGCCGCGATCGCTCTTCGTCGACCTCCTGCACCGTACCCCGGAACGAGGTGAACGGGCCATCGGATAGACGTACGAGATCGCCCACCTCGAACGCGACTGCGGATGGATGTTTCACAGCTTCTCCACCTGCCCGAACTCCAGCTCCACCGGCGTGGCGCGGCCGAAGATCGAGACCGCGACCTTGAGCCGCGAGCGGCCCTCGTCGACCTCCTCCACCGTACCGTTGAACGAAGCGAACGGACCATCGGAGACGCGCACCTGCTCGCCTACTTCGAAGGAAACGGAGGGTTTCGGCCGCTCGATGCCTTCCTGCACCTGATGCAGGATGCGTTGCGCCTCGGTTTCAGAAAGCGGCATTGGCTTGCTGTCGGAGCCGAGGAAGCCGGTCACCTTGGGGGTGTTCTTGATCAGGTGATAGGCTTCATCGGTCAACTCCATCTTCACCAGCACGTAGCCGGGGAAGAACTTCCGCTCGGCGGGAACTTTGCGCCCGCGCCGCACCTCGACCACCTTTTCCTTGGGAACCAGAATTTCCTCGAACAGGCTGGACAGCCCGCGCTGCTTCGCCTGCTCCCTGATCGATTCCGCCACCTTGTTCTCAAAATTCGAGTAGGCGTGGACCGCGTACCAACGGCTCGTCATGTCATGGAGTCCAGATCATGATTTTGGATCGTGAATGGAAGCCGCGCTAGCTGTTGATGCCGAGCACCAAGCTGACGGCGACGCGCATGAGTTGATCGGCTAAGAGGAAGAAAATCGCCGCGACGAAGACCATGACGAACACCATGATCGTAGTGATGGTGGTCTCTTTACGCGTCGGCCAAGTGACCTTCTGGGCCTCGGCGCGCACTTCCTGCAGGAACTTGAACGGGCTGATCTTCGCCATTGCTTGAACCAAATAGGGATTCCCCGCCCAACCTGTAAGGATGAGACCGACAGAGCGGTTCCTTTTTGGGGAATACGTTCGCCGCGGAAGTCCGTCACCGGGCCGCTGGCGATGGCGGCTTCCTTACTGCCAGCCGCCCACAGCGTCAAGCGAAACAAAACTCCGCGTGGCCGGCCAAGCAGTTAGGTTCTGCTGCCGGCGTTAGCGCCGCGCCAGCAGGCGGCAGCTTCCGGATCGCTTGCCGATCCGCTCAGGCGGCGCGGTCGAGGGCGTCTTTGGCAACCTCACCGGCGGGCTGCGGCTCCGAGCGCGTATGAAGACAGCCGTAAGCGATTAAGGCGATTGCGGAGGCGAAAATAAGCCAGGACACCGCGTCGATAGCCATGTCTTCCTCCATGGCCACCCCCGCCCTATCAAGCCTGCTCGGGTCCGAAAAAGCGCTGTGATCGAATGTCGCATCGCACCGGCGGCACCTCCGCAGCGCCAAAAAATATGAAGGAGCCGCAAGTCCCCGGGCCGGCAGGTTAAGCGCGCTAGTACGAGCAGGGGCCCGAAGCTAATGGCAGGAGTGGAGGGGACTCGAACCCCCAACCCCCGGTTTTGGAGACCGGTGCTCTGGCCAATTGAGCTACACTCCTGTGATGGCGGCCGCCGCGCCTCGACCGCCCAACCTCAACATATGGCGTGGCGGCTGTTCTTTCGGCTTCCGAGGCCGCAAAATTCTCATGCCCTGTGGCGGGCGCCGACGCAAGTCCCGGCCCAGATCCGCACCGGCCGGCCTGACTTCGTTTTGCCGCCTTGGCCGGATTTGGTCGCGCGCAAGCGGTCGGATTGGCTGACTCGGATTAGCAGGGGCGGAATCACTCGGGCGGATTCCCGGGCCTGCCGGGAGCGCCTGTTGCAGAGGACCTAAGAGGGAGAAACACAATGCCGAACACACAAAGGGCACTGGCGGTTTTGGCAGTTGCGGCGATTGCCGGCCTCTACGCACTGGAGTGGCCCGGCCATGCCCAGGCCCAAGGAGCCCCTGCTCCCGACCTGAGCGGCACCTATCGATGCCAACCGGATCCCAACCCTTGCTTGTGGTCCGGTTCCTCCCCTTCGATCTCCCAATCCGGCAACAAAATCCAAATCAAGAACGACAAGGGCGAAATCGCGGATGGAACCATGACAAGCGGCACCACTGTGACCGCCGGCGGGCTGTTCAACTCGCTCGGCATCGTCCGCCCTGACCATTCGATCGATTGGTCGGACGGCACGACTTGGCGCAAACCTTAACAAGCTGAGACCTGGCCGCGGCAATATTGCGCAACCGGCCCAGTTTACTATATAAGACGAGCGGGCGGATTGTATGGCAGCGCCCGCAACGAACCTTTGAAATTTGACCGTCAGGCCCGCCCTCCGCGGCGGGCCGATGGCTTTTTGGATTCGCGTGATGAATCGCTCGAACCGCACCGATCACATTCGCATCACCTCGCATCCCGAGCCCGGCGGAAAACCGCGCTTCCCGATCCGCTGGGCTGCCGGCAGCGCGAGAGAACGCGGGCCCGTCATCGGTACGGTGTCGCGGCCCGGCGACCGCAACGTCATCGGCAGCCACGGCGGCTCCTACGCGCTCTATCGGGCGCTCGCGGTATCGGCGGGCGCGCTCGATCCGATCCGCCGGCCCGATCTCACCAACACCCATCCGGCCGTCGGCATCGGCCCGTTTGCGCAATGGAGCGAGCCGGACCGCATCGTCTCGCTCGACCCTTGGGGGCACCTTGCCGCGGAGATTTTCAAAGGCGAAATCGCCGAAGGCGTCGACATCCGTCCGACCATCGCCATCACCAAGGCGCGGCTCGATCTGCACGAGATGCAGAGCGCGGTTAGCGCCGGACGGTTGACGGCCGACGGCGATATCGTCCGAGCCGGCGGCAGCATCGCAGTCGCCAAGATCGCCATCGATCCGGTGTGGTTCTTGCCCGGCATCGCGCAGCGCTTCGGCTGCGCCGAGACGCTGCTGCGGCGGACCTTGTTCGAGCAGACCGCAGGAATGTTTCCCGAGCTGGTGACGCGGCCGGACATGCACGTGTTTCTGCCGCCGATCGGCGGCACCACGGTCTATCTGTTCGGCGACGTTGGCAAGCTTAATGATCCGGCGACCAGAATCACCTGCCGCGTCCACGACGAATGCAACGGCTCCGACGTATTCGGCTCCGACATCTGCACCTGCCGGCCCTACCTGATCCACGGCATCGAGGAATGCGCCCGCGCCGCGCAGGCGGGCGGGCTCGGCATCATCGTCTATAACCGCAAGGAAGGCCGCGCGCTCGGCGAGGTCACCAAATTCCTGGTCTACAACGCCCGCAAGCGCCAGGAAGGCGGCGATGTCGCGAGCGCCTATTTCGAGCGCACCGAATGCGTCGCCGGCGTGCAGGACGCGCGCTTCCAGCAATTGATGCCGGACGTGATTCATTGGCTCGGCCTGCGGCGCATTGACCGCCTGGTGTCGATGAGCGACCTGAAATACGACGCGCTGGTCGGTCTGGGCGTCGACGTGGTCGAGCGCGTGGCGCTGCCCGACGAACTGGTGCCGGCCGACGCGCATGTCGAGATCGCCGCCAAGAAGGCGGCCGGCTATTTCTCACCCCAGCCGCCCGAGCCGCCCGAGCCGCCCGCGCCGCGCCATGCTGCAAACCTGACCGGATCGGTCGGCCGCTCGCTCGACAAATATTGAGCGCCGTCCGCTTTCGGCACGCTTTCATGAACGACGATAAAGCCGCCGGCCTTTCGCTTTTGAACGCTGCGGCGGTGCGCAGCCGAGCCAAGCGCATGCTGGCGCTCGGCCTCGACGACAAGCTGCCATACTTTCGCGTCGATCTCGGCAAGCTCGACGAGGCCGCCGAACTCGTGGCTGCGACGACGCAGAAGAATTATCCGTCGCTCGATGTCCCGCTGCATTCGCGCTGGCGGCATTTCGAGCAGAGTTTCGGCGACAACATTTATCAGCTCCTCGCCGAGGCATTCGGCGGCGACAAGGAGGCTGTGGCGCGTAGCGCATTCGATCTCGCAATCGTCAGCGTGCTGCTTGATGCCGGCGCCGGCCCGCACTGGAATTATCGCAGTCCGATGACAGGCCGCTTTGTCTCGCGCTCCGAAGGACTGGCGTTGGCAGCCCTGATGATGTTCGCGAGCGGGGATTTTGCCGCTTCCGGTACCTCCCGCTCTCAGCAGGATCGGCTGCGCGCCGACGCATCGGCATTAGCGAGCCTCGATATAGCGGCGTTACACGAAGGTTTTCAGGTCAGCGGCGACAATCCGCTTGTCGGCCTGTCAGGCCGCGCCGAGTTGTTGCGCGCACTCGGACGGCGCGTGCTCACGCGTCCCGACGTGTTCGCCCGCAATGACTCCCCTCGCCCCGGCGGCTTCTTCGACCATCTCGCCGCCAAGGCGGAGAATGGCGTCATCCCCGCGCCGCTGATCCTGTCCGAAATCCTGCGCGAGTTCGGGCCGATCTGGCCGTCACGGCTTTCGCTCGGCGGCGTGCCGCTCGGCGATTGCTGGCGGCATCCAGCGATGGCAACCGATGACGCCAGCGGCGAACTTGTGCCGCTGCACAAACTGTCGCAATGGCTCGCTTATTCGCTGATCGAGCCGCTCATTAAGGCCGGCTTCACGGTGACCGACATTGACGGCCTCACCGGCCTTGCCGAGTATCGCAATGGTGGCCTGTTCGTCGATACCGGCGTACTCGTGCTGCGCGACGCGAAGCAAGCCGGGCGCGAGCATGACGTTCGGCGCGCCGCTCGTCGTCGAATGGCGCGCGCTCACCGTGGCGCTGCTCGACCGGCTGGCGCTTGCACTGCGCGCCAAGCTTAACCGCAATGCCGCTTGCCTACCGCTCGCCGCGATCATGCAGGGCGGCACTTGGGCGGCGGGCCGCGAGCTTGCGTTTTCGCGTCGCGCCGACGGCAGCCCGCCGATCAAGGTCATCAGCGACGGCACGGTGTTTTGAGGCAAGAGCCGCGCGGGGAGGCAGCTATGGACGGCGTCAAGGTGGTCGATCATCCGCTGGTGCAGCACAAGCTCACGCTCATTCGCGACAAGAATCGTTCGACCAAATCGTTTCGCGAACTGCTCACCGAAATCGGCGTGCTGCTCTGCTACGAAGTCACCCGCGACCTGCCGCTGACCGATGTTGTGATCGAGACCCCGCTCGCGACCATGACGGCGCGCTGCATCGCCGGCAAGAAACTCGTGTTCGCGCCGATCCTGCGCGCCGGCCTCACCTTTGCCCAAGGCATGCTCGACCTGGTGCCGACCGCCCGCGTCGCTCATATCGGGCTTTACCGCGAACCCGAGACCTTTGCGGCGGTCGAATATTTCTTCAAGACGCCGACCGATCTTGCCGAGCGGCTGGTTATCGTGGTGGCGCCGGTGCTCGCGACCGGCAACAGCGCGGTCGCTGCAGTCGACCGGCTGAAGGAGCGCGGCGCAATCGACATCCGCCTGGTCTGCCTGATCTGCGCGCCGCCGGGCCTCGAGCACCTGCGCGCGCTGCATCCCGACGTTGCGGTCTGGACCGCGGCGATCGACGAAAAACTCGACGACAACGCCTTCATCGTGCCCGGCCTCGGCGACGCCGGCGACCGGGCGTATGGGACGAAATGACACTTCGTCATTCCGGAAGCCGAGCAAAGCGAGGCTATCCGGAATCCATAATCACGATCGGCGCAGAACTCGTACTGTCCGGGTTGTGGATTGCGGGCTCGCGGACTTCGTCCGCGCCCCGCGATGACGGGTCAGGGAGAATTGACGAATTGGCAACACTGTCCTCAACTGCCTTGTGATCGGCAACTTGAAACGAGCGGAGATGCAACCATGCGACGCTTCGCGATTGTCATCAGCCTTTTATTGTTTGCCTTCGCCGCGCCCGCAATGGCCCGCGCCGAGCCGCAATGGCTGACGCTGCCGCCGACGCCGAGCCTGCCGCACGCCGCGAGGAGCGGCTATGCGCCGGTCAACGGCATCAAAATCTGGTACGCCACGTTCGGCCGCGGTGCGCCGGTCGTTCTGCTGCACGGCGGCCTTGCCAATGCCGATTATTGGGGCGTTCTGGTGCGGGCGCTCAAGCCGCATTACCGCGTCATCGTCATGGACAGCCGCGGCCACGGCCGCTCCTCGCGCGACGCGCAGCCGTATGGCTACGATCTGATGGCGTCCGACGTGCTGGCGCTGATGGATTATCTGAAAATCAGGAAGACGGCTTTGGTCGGCTGGAGCGACGGCGCCATTATCGGCCTCGACATCGCGCTGCATCATCCGGACCGGCTGACCAAGCTGTTCGCCTTTGCCGCGAATTCCGACCCCAGCGGGGTCAAGGACGTCGACAAGAGCCCGGTCTTCACCGCCTTCATCGCCCGCGCCCGCAAGGAGTACGAGCAGCTGTCGCCGACGCCGAAGGAATACGACGCTTTTCTCAAACAGATCGAAAAAATGTGGGCGAGCCAGCCGCATTGGACCGCCGACGATCTGCACAATATCAAGGTGCCGACCTGGATCGTCGACGCCGATCACGACGAGGCGATCAAGCGGGAGAACACGTTGTTCATGGCCGACAACATTCCCGACAGCGGGCTGTTGATCCAGCCCGACGTGAGCCATTTTTCGTTCCTGCAGGACCCGGCGCAGTTCAACGGCGACGTGCTGCATTTTTTGGGGCACGTGAAGGGGAAGTGAACGGGACGCGGTCGGCTTCCTGGCGCGAGAATTTTCGGCCTCCATGATTTCCTTGGGACGCCGTTTGATGGCGAGCACGTAGGGCGGAATAGCGAAGCGTATTCCGCCAATTTCCGTTGCGGTCAGCATGCGGCGCAATACGCTGCGCTATTGCGCCCTACGGCCCTGTTGTTGACCGATTTCGAGCTGCACGCGAAAGCTGCTTCAGCTAATTGGTTTAACGTCCCGATGAATGAATTTTAACGGACGATGGAGACGGCAATCGCGCCTCTGACACGTACAGACAGGCTCGGCAATGTCATGGCCCGCACCACCAGCTATACCACCAACTACAGCTAACGTGCCGATCCCTAGACTCGGAGGATTACAGTGACAGTGCACTTAACTCCAGCCGTCAGTGCCCTGGCGCTTGTCGCGCCTGCCGGGTGCGGAAAATCCACGTCAGATCGAACGCCGATAAAGCGATCGAGCGACGATCGGTCCGGCCGCCCTTCAACGCGCCACGGCCTCCATGATTTCCTTGGGGCGCCGTTTGATGGCGAGCAGATAGGCCGCCGCGGGCGCGTCGGGATGCCGGCGCCCTTGTTCCCAATTTTTCAGGGTCGGCAGCGGAATCCGGTAGGCCGCCGAAAACCGATGCTGCGACATCCGCAACGAACGGCGCAGCGATTTTACGTCCGGAATTTCCACCTTGGTGAGGCGCATGCCGCGCACTTTCCTGCCGCCGGCATGCTTGGCCGCCTGCCGCATGCTTTCGATCAACTCCTGCCCGAACTTCGTCATCTTTATCCTCGTTCTTGTTCTTGCCTCAGCGCTTGAGCATTGCCGCCAGCTTGCGCACGATCCGTTTTTCATCCGCGGTCGAATTTTCCTGTCTCGCCTTCGCGTAAACCATCAGCAAATAGAGCGGATGGTCGCTATCGTGGTAAAAATAAATCACGCGCGCGCCGCCGCGTTTGCCTGATCCGGCCCGCGCCCACCGGACCTTGCGGACGCCGCCGGTCTCCGGCATGATATTCCCTGCCTCAGGATTTCGCGCGATGAATTCGACGAAGTCCTCGCGTTCGGCGTCGCCCCAAACCGTTGCCGCTTGGCGGATGAAGAGCGGCGTTTCCGCCACGGTGATGAGCTTTCCGGGCATCGCGATATTATACGCCAATGGCACCCAAGAAATCCAGAAAAAAGACGCCATTGGCGTCCATCGATCGGGTACCCAGACGCCCACGCCATGCATCTCGTCCAGATTACGGTCACAGTTCACTCAATCGGCCGCTCGCGGCCCTTTGCCGAAGCGCGCAGCACGTAGCGCGGAAATCACAAGCGCTCAGAGTATGGCCTCGATCCCCTTGCGCTTGATGACATTGAGGAGGGCGAGCGCCGCGCCGGTCGGCCGCTTGGCGCCGCGCTCGAGTTGCGAGATATAGCCGACCGTCAGGTTCAAGTGGCCGGCGAACACGGCCTGGCTCATCCGCGCACGCTGTCGCATGCGCCGGATTTGCTCCGCGGTCACCGCGGCGACCTTGGGCACGCCGGCCGCCCCGAAATGCCGCATGGTAATCTTGTCGTAGGCGGTGCGGTCCAGAAGCCCCGCCTTGTGCATGTCTTCGGCCGTCTCCACCAGCTCCCTGGCGAGCCGGCTAGGCCGTTTGGTCTTCTTCATACGCCACCTCCAGAATCAGGCCATTGGCGACGGCGCCTGCCAGCGCCGCACCATCCGCTTCAAGCCACGCCTGCGCGATGTCGCGAAGTGTCGCCAACTCATCATCCTCGATATTGTCTCGCTCGTTCTTGGCGAACCCGAACAAAAACACGGCCTTGGCCTGGCGCCGGTAGGCGAGCAGCACACGGTAGCCGCCGGAGCGACCTTGACCCGGCCGTGCCAGCCGCTGCTTGATAACGCCGCCGCCCAAATTGGCGTCGACAAGGCCGCGCTCCGCCCGCTGCACCGCCCCGATCAGGCTCGCATCGGCGATACGCTCGCGGCGCGCAAAGCGCGCGAACCGCTTTGTCTTGAAAACCCGCAAACATCGCCTCCCACACTACAAACTATAGTACGATGTGCTAGAATTGCAAGTGTGCGAGTCGCCGGCTTGAACAGAGCCGTTGGATCGAAGCGATTACAGTGACACGATTACAGTGATGAGTGCATTTAACTCCGCGTGGTCAATCTACCGGCGATTTGTTTGTGCTCGCCAAGCGCAGCAAATCCGACACCAAAAACGGACGCGGACAATCGCACAAGCGAAGATTGGTTCGGCCGCCCTTCAACGCGCCGCGGCCTCCATGACTTCCTTCGGACGCCGTTTGATGGCGGCCCTGATCCAGCTCCGACGTGAGCCACTTTTCGTTCCTGCAGGACCCGGCGCAGTTCAACGGCGACGTGCTGCATTTTTTGGGACATGTAAAGGGAAGGTGAGCAGAGCGACGGCCTAAGTTTCCTAGGCCGGCCGGAAGCCCGTTTCCCGGGCGCAGCGCAGCACGAAGTGGTGCACCGCAGAACCGGGAGCTTTGCAAGCGCCGAGTTCGGAAAGGTCCCGGATGCGGTGCACGGCTCCGCGCTGCACCGCATCCGGGAAACGGAAGTGATATTGGAGCGGGTGAAGGGAATCGAACCCTCGTCATAAGCTTGGAAGGCTTCTGCTCTACCATTGAGCTACACCCGCGCCGGCGTGCTGCGCCCCAATCTATGACAGACGCGGCGCAATGCAACGTCACAGGAGGCGAATGCCGGCGACGGACGCAATACCAAGGCCGCGGCGCCGCCGCTGCTCGCGGGGCGGGCCGCCGATCCTAGCCGCGCCGACGAGCGCCGTGCTAGCCTTCGCGGCGGTTCGCGTCCATGCTGTTGGGGTCCATGACGATGAACGAAGTCACGCAAACGGCAGCGCGGGATGGGGCGGCTCACAAGGCCGACGGCACAGCCGACCATGATCACGAGCTCCGCGACCGCCACCTGTTCGCCGCAGGCCCCAAGAGAATGCTCGCGCTCGATGGCGGCGGCGTCCGCGGCGCCATCACCGTCGCATTTCTGGAGCAGATCGAGAAGATACTTGCCGACGAGCAAGACGACATCGCGCGGCAAGGCGGCGGCAGCGCGCAATCGCCATTGCCGCCGCATCAATCGAACGGCAACAAGACGGTCCACCTTGGCGATTGGTTCGATCTCGTCGGCGGCACCTCAACCGGCGCGATCATGGCCGGTGCGCTGGCGCTGGGCTACACGATCGCCGAGATCAAGGAGTTTTATCTGGCGCTCGCGCCACGGGTGTTTCGGCGCCCGCCGTGGCGCATCCCCTATCTGCAGGCAAAATTCGACGCCCGGGCCTTGAGCGATGAAATCCACCGCATCGTCAAGGACCGCACGCTGGACAGCGCCGACCTGATCACCGGCCTTGCGGTCATCACCAAGCGGCTCGACACCGGCAGCCCGTGGATCCTGGCGAACAACCCGAGGGCGCCCTATTGGGAGGATGCGCCCTCCCACATCGGCAACAAGCACTACAACCTCGCTACGCTGGTTCGCGCCAGCACCGCGGCGCCGCATTATTTCGATCCCGAGATCCTGCCCATCAACAAAGATGTGGCGGACGATCCGCTGGGCAACGTCCAGGCCAACCTGACCGGCTTTCCGATCTTGAGCTTCTTGCTGACCAAAATGCGCGCCTACGGGCTGGCGCTGCGGAGGGACCTCAAAAGCGAGGGCTACGGCCTGTTCGTCGATGGCGGCGTCACCCCGTATAACAACCCGACCATGGCTTTGCTGATGATGGCGGTGCTCAAGCCGTTCGGCATGTGCTGGGAATTGGGTGCGAAGAATCTGACGATTTTTTCCATCGGCACCGGCAGCTACCGGACCAAGGTCACGTTCCGCGAAGTCGGGCTGGCCGGTCCGCTCGGGCTCGCGATTGGCGCGCTGTTGTCGCTGATGGGCGACACCGAATCGCTGGCGCTGGCGCAGATGCAGTGGCTCGGCGAGTGCCTGACCTATTGGCCGGTCAATTCGAAAACCCGGACCTGGGAAATCAATTCGGAGATCAAGAGCCTCGCCGACGAAGTCCCGCCCGGCGGCCATTGGTTCCGCTTCGCGCGCTACGATCTGCGCCTCGAAACGCGCTGGCTTGCCGACAATCTCGGCCTCAAACTCACCGACAAGGAAGTCGCGCGTTTCCAGCGCATGGACGATCCCGGCATCATCAAGTCGATCTACGCGATTGCGCGATTGGCCGCGGCGAAGCAGGTGCAGCGCGCCCATTTCTTTCCAGAGCGCGGTTAGGCACCGCTGGCACACGGCATTCAAAACAAGCCCTGGACTGCGACCCGACCTGCGCGGTAAACGCCGCCAAGGAGATGGCAATGCCCCCGGACCTTTCGGTGTCGCTGTGGCGCGGCGGGAAAGACGGCCGTTACCAGAGCTATCGCGTGCCGCGACGCGACAATCAGACCGTGCTCGATGTCGTGACCTACGTGCAGCGCCACATCGATCCGACGCTGTCGTACCGGTTCGCCTGCCGGGTCGGCATGTGCGGCTCGTGCGCGATGACGGTCAACGGCAGGCCGCGCTGGACCTGCCGCACCCATGTTTCCAAAGTCGCCCGCGGCGGCCGCCTCGAAATCGGCCCGTTACAGAATCTTCCGGTCATCAAGGACCTCACCGCCGACATGCAGCCGTTCTTCGAAAAATGGCAGGAAGCCAAGGGCGCCTTCGCGCCGTCGCTGACGCGGGCCGACGCCATCGCGCGCATCCGGCCGGACAGCCCGGCGCGGCGCGCGGCCGACGCCGCGATCGAATGCATCAATTGCGGCGTCTGCTATGCCGCCTGCGACACGGTGCGCTGGAATTCCGCCTATCTCGGGCCGGCGGCGCTCAACCGCGCCTGGACGCTGGTCAACGACGAGCGCGACGCGGCGAATACGGCGCGGCTTGCCGCTATCGCCGCGTCCGGCGGCTGCCATGCCTGCCACTCGCACCAATCGTGCCAGGAGCACTGCCCGGTCGGGCTCAACCCGACCGCCTCGATCGCCGGGCTGAAGCGGCGCACGGCGATGGCGTATCTGAAAGGCGAGCTGAAAACATGAACGTGCGGCTCTACATCTGGCAACGCGCCACCGCGGCGCTGATGGTACCGTTGGTGGTCATTCATCTCGCCGTCATCTTCTATGCCACGCGGCAGGGATTGTCGGCCGCCGATATTCTGTCGCGCACGCGCGGCAGTATCGTTTGGGCGTTGTTTTATGGGATTTTCGTGGCCGCCGTTTCGATCCACGCCGCGATCGGCGTGCGCAACGTGTTGACCGAGTGGTCGCCGCTTTCCGAGCGGCGCGCCGGCCAATGGGCCATCGCGTTCGGGCTGTTGCTGGCCACGCTCGGCTTCCGCGCCGTCGCCGCGGTCGTGCTGTGATGATGGCGCGGCACCTAAAGCACCGCACCGGCGCGCTGTGGCTCGCCGCCATGGTGCATCGGCTGTCGGGCCTCGCGCTGGCGATCTTTTTGCCGTTTCATTTTCTGGCGCTCGGGCTTGCAATTCGCGACGCGGCATCGCTCGACGGTTTTTTGCGATGGACGGAGCAGCCGCTCGTCAAGCTCGCCGAGAGCGGGCTGGTGTTTCTGCTCACCGTTCATTTGTTGGGCGGTCTGCGCGTGCTCGTCATAGAAAATCTCGATTGGCGCGACGGCCAGAAACAACTGGCGACAATCGCTGCCGCCATTTCCGCTGTCGTGGCCTTGGCATTCCTGGCGCGGGTGTTCTGAAAAAACATGAACGTCGAGCACCTCAAGACCGACATATTGATCCTCGGCACCGGCGGCGCCGGGCTGTTTGCCGCGCTGCATGCGGCCAATGCCGCGCCCGGGCTCGACATCACCATCGTCAGTAAGGGTCTTCTGGGCAAATGCGGCTGCACGCGCATGGTGCAGGGCGGCTACAACGTCGCGCTCAATCCCGGCGACTCGGTCGAGCGGCATTTCATGGATACGATTGAGGGCGGCAAATGGCTGCCGCACCAGGCGCTCGCCTGGACGCTGGTCGCAACCGCGGTCGAGCGCGTGCGAGAACTGGAAAACGAGATCGGCTGCTTCTTCGACCGCAATCCCGACGGCACGCTGCACGGCAAGGCGTTTGCCGGCCAAACCTTCGACCGCACCGTGCACAAGGGCGACCTCACCGGTATCGAGATCATCGGCCGGCTGATGGAGCAGGTTTTGGCGCGGCCGAGAATAAGAAAGCTCGAAGAGCATCGCGCCGTAGCGCTGATCCCGGCGGCTGACGGCGGCCTCGCCGGCGCGCTGTTGCTCGATGTGCGCACCGGCGCGTTCCGCTTTGTCGCCGCGCAGGCGGTGCTGCTCGCCACCGGCGGCGGCCCGACCATGTACCGCTATCACACCCCCTCCGGCGACAAGAGCATGGACGGCTTGGCGATGGCGCTTCGCCTCGGGCTTTCGCTGCGCGACATGGAAATGGTGCAATTCCATCCGACCGGCCTTCTGGCCGGGCCCGACACCCGCATGACCGGCACCGTGCTGGAAGAAGGCTTGCGCGGGGCCGGCGGCCACCTGCTCAACGGCGCCATGCACCGCTTCATGGCCGATTACGATCCAAAACTCGAACGCGCCACCCGCGACGTGGTCAGCCGCGCCATCGATGCCGAGATGCGCGCCGGCCGCACCACGAAGAATGGCGGCGTTTATATCAAGATGGCCCATCTCGGGCCGAACAACGTCGCCAGACAGTTCAAGGGCATGGTGGATCGCTGCCGCGATTGCGGCTTCGACCTCGCCGGCGGCCTAGTGGAAGTGGTGCCGACCGCACATTATTTCATGGGCGGAGTGATCTGCGACGTGGACACGGTGACCGAATATCCGGGACTGTTCGTCGCCGGCGAGGATGCCAGCGGCATGCACGGCGCCAACCGGCTTGGCGGCAACGGCGTCGCCAACTCGACCGTGTTCGGCGGCATTTCAGGCGACGTGATGCCGCGCTGGATCGCCGCCAACAGGCCGGGGCACCGCACGCCCGATCCGGCGGTGCTCGATGCCGAGATCGAGCGCGCGCTGCATCCGTTTAGCCAACGGCGCGGCGACCTGAATGCATTGCGCGAGAAATTGTTGGATGCGATGTGGGACGATGTCGGCGTGGTGCGCGACCGCTCGGGCCTCGAACGCGGCGTCGCCTCGGTCGAGCGGATCGAGGCCGAACTCATCGCGACCGGCGTCGCCGACACCGACCGGCGCTTCAATCTGAGCTGGCACGATTGGCTCAATCTGCGCTCGCTCGTCGAAATCAGCCGGGTAATTGCGCAGGCTGCGATCAGGCGCGAGAATTCGCGCGGCGCGCATTTCCGCTCCGATTTCCCTGAGCCGGGCGATCTTACCGCCTCGACCTTCACCGTGGCGCGCCAGCATGACGGCCGCATCGAGATCAGCGAGCGGCCGGTCGAATTCACTCACGTCAAACCCGGCGAAACGCTGATCCGCGGTCAAATCGCGGCGGAGTGAAAGATCCTGGCAGATGCCACTTTGGCGATGGCGATCGAGCAAGATGCGCAGAAATGAAAGTGAATGCTGGCACAACCGCTCGTCTCCGCCGACGCGCGCGCAGGCGCCAACATACGCGCTGTTTACCGGATGCGGTGCAGCACGAAGTGATGCACCGCTGTTCCGGGATCGTTCCAATCTCGGCGTCTTTGACGATCCCGGGTCTGCAGCGCACCACTTCGTGCTGCGCGGCGCCCGGGAAACGTTGCTGTTTTGGCGCATTTGCGCTTTCGTCCAAATGAGCAGAGATGTTGGAACCGGTCAACGAGCTCGGACGGCACCATGATCCCGCTCTCCTCACTCCAACGCACCGCGGAACAGTTGATGGCGAAGGCCGCCATCGAAATTCCCGACGATTATCTCGAAGGTTTGCGCCGCTGCGCCGACACCGAGAAGGGCGATCTCTCCGCCTTCGTCATCAAGGCGATGCTGGAGAATTACGAGGCCGCCAAGGAGGACCGCCGCGCCATGTGCGGCGATACCGGGCTGCCGCGCTGGTACGTCAAGATCGGCAACGAAGCGAGGCTCGAGGGCGGGCCGGTGGCGCTGGAGGCGGCTTTGCGGCGGGCCACCGCGCGGGCGACCGCCGCGGTGCCGCTGCGGCCGAACCGCGTGCATCCGCTGTGGCGCACCGACCATAATAATAATGTCGGCATCGGCGCGCCGGAGATCGACTATGCCTTCCATCCCGACGCCGACTGGATCGAGCTGACCACCGTGCACAAAGGCGGGCTGTTCGGCACCGATTACCGCATGCTGTTTCCCGGCGACGGCATCGAGGGCATCAAGCGCTTTTATCTCGATACGCTCATTGGCTTCGGCAAACGCGGGCTGGCTTGCCAGCCGGCGATCGTCGGCATCGGGCTCGGCGGCTCGAAGGACACCTCAATGGTGCTCGGCAAGCAGGCCTCCTGCCTGCGCGTCGTCGGCTCGCGCAATCCCGACCCGCGCATCGCCGCGCTGGAAGAAGAGTTCAAAGAACTCGGCAACTCGATCGGCATGGGCGCGATGGGCTTCGTCGGCTCCTCGATGGTGATCGATTGCCACATCGAGGTCGGCTATTGCCATACCGGCGGCATGCCGATGTCGGTGCACATGTTCTGCCTGGCGTCGCGTCGCGCGAGCGCGCGCATTTCCGCCGACGGCAAGGCGACGTTCCGCACCGACCCGATGTGGTTCACCGACTACATGCGCCGCGAAACCGTCGAATGGGGCCGACAGACGGCGGAGGCTGCGGAGTAGATGCCTCCTTTGTCGAGGCGAGCAAGGCGCGCGAAGCTGCGTCCCTTCTCCCCGAAGGGGAGAGGGAGATTACGCGTGGCTCGTCGAGGAAACAAATAAATGCCCGACCTGAAACAAATCCAGATCGACCTGCCGGCGAGCACCGAAACTCTCCGCCAGCTTGAGATCGGCTCGGTCGCCTATCTGACCGGGCGGCTGTTCACCGCGCGCGAAGGTGTTTACAAACGCGCCATCGGCGATGGCGTCGGCATGCCGGCCGGGCCGGAAGCGCTGGGCAGCGCCAATTTCCATTGCTCGCCGGCCGCTTCCGTCAATCCCGACGGCAGCTACACGGTCGGCGCCGTCACCGCGACCGCCTCGTTCCGCTTCGCGCAATGGCTCGACGGCTGGTTCAAAATCTCCGGCTGCAACATTATCATCGGCAAAGGCGGCATGACGTCGGAGACGTATCGCAAGTCGTTCGTCCCCAACAATGCGGTCTATCTGACCACGGTAGGCTACGGCACTGGCGCGCTCCTGGGCCGCGGCATCAAGCGCGTCGCCGGCGTCTATTGGCTTGAAGAACTCGGCCTGGCGCAGGCCGTGTGGGTGCTCGACGTTCGAAAAATTCGGCCCGTTCCTGGTCGAAAGCGACCTCGCCGGCAATTCGCTGTTCGAGCGCGAGAACAAAAAGATCGCGCCGGGCCTCGAACGCCTCTACGCCGACACCCGCCCCGCCACGCTGCGACGCTACGGCGAGACGGATGATAAGACCGAAGAGGTGATCTGATCGTAAGGCGGTCAGACCGCGAGTTTCAATTCCTTGGCGGGCCTGAACGCGACCTTCTTGCTCGCCTTGATCTTGATCGCTTCGCCAGTTGCGGGATTGCGCCCCATGCGGGCGGCGCGCTTTCTGACTTGGAGGATGCCGAAACCGGCAATCCGCACACGCTCGCCCTTCTTGAGGTGCTTGGTGATCAGGCCTACGAGGTCGCCGAGGAAGGCCTCGCCGGCGCGTTTCGTCAACTGGTGCTCCTCGGCAAGGCTCGCGGCGAGATGCTTGAGCGTGACCGGACGGCCCGGCTTCGCCGAAGCGGCCGGCTTATTAGCTTTCGCTGGCATGGCGGTATCCTTTGCGGATGCGCGAAATGCGCTCCGTTAGTAAGACATGATTCGCGGCGCGCTGAAAAGCCGACTGGCGGCGAGCGGGCGGCCCTCAGCGCGTTGCCGCGTTATTCGGCAGGTCCGCCAACCTCGACATATCGTCGAACGTGATGCTGCGGGTGACGGGATTCCACTCCACCACCCTGGCGGTGATGCGATCGGACAAGGCGGGAACCAAGCCTGCGATCAGCAAGCCGCCGGCCGCCACAAGCGCCCGTGTCGACATTTTCGCTACGGCGGGACCGACGATAAGACCGAGGAGGTTATTTGATACGAAGGAACCGGCCGTCAATAGTGGTAGCGGCACTGGGCGATTTCCAAAACTTGCATGCCGGGCTTGCCCGATACGCGATAAACCAACCGATGCTCTTGAGTGATGCGGCGCGACCACCAGCCGGAAAGTGCGAATTTCAGTGCCTCCGGCTTGCCGAGACCGCGAAACGGATTGCGCTGGATGTCCTCAATAAGCCCGTTGATCCTCTTGAGAGTATCGAGATCGTTGCGCTGCCAGTGCAGGTAATCTTCCCAGGCCTTTTCGGTCCAAAGAAGCTTCATTCCTGCGGCTCGATGAGATCACGCTCGTGAAACTTCCCGGCATTGGCAGAGACGATCGATTCTAAAAGACGCCGCGCGTTGGCGGGGCTGCGTAACAGATGGAGCGTCTCCATCCAGCCATCGAATTCCTCCTCGGAAATCACAACGACGGCCCGGCCGCCCTGCCGCGTAACATGCAAAGGCGCGCGGCTGTCCCAAACCTGATCCATATAGGCGGCGAGCCGCTCACGGAAATCGGTATAGGTCACGTGATTTGACTCCGGCTTCCGCCGCGGATTGATCTTCGCCATTGCGAATGCTCCCTCCATTTTCGGCGTACAGATATATGTACGGCTGCAGGCCGGGTCAACCCGAAACGAGAACATGCGCGCCGGCCACTTCGAAAACGGCGTGTGGCGTTCGAGAAAGGATGCGGAGGTCTTGATGCGGAGACGGGAAATCAAATAAAACTCGGGCGCAAACCGCGTCGCGGGGACGATGAAGCTTGGCCCCTTCGAAGCAGGTGTGGATGGTGAATCAAACCCGCAACAAATAGATCGGGCTCGACCAGGCGCGGTGGCCGTCTTCCTGCTGGACGCGGACGTAGAGCCGGGTGTCGCCTTGAGGTCTGATCCTGACTTGCATGGCGTGGCTTACATGCGTTTGGGTCATCGCGTTGGGCAGACGCTGCAGGGTGATGCGTTGTTCGAGACCGCCGGCATCGAACACCGTCTCGTCGATTTTGATCTCGGCGAGCGCGATTTCGCCGGAGACCGGCTTGGTGGTGAAACTGATACGCCCAGAGGCGTTTTCGAGCCACAGATCGATGGCGCCGTAATTGCCGGTCGTGACTGCTTTCCACGTCACAGTGCCGGCGTCCTGATGGCGGATGCCGCGGTCGAGGTTCCAATTGCTGATCATCGCGGCGCGTTTGATGGCGTTGCCGGTAATGGCAAGCGAGCCGTCCCAGATCGTGGTCCGCGCCCGGCCGCGATATTCGGCGCCGTGATAGCCGAGGCGGATGCGGCTGCCGAGATCGCCCGTGCCGTACGGCCGCAACGTTTCAAGCCGGTCGAGGCCGTCGAAAATGTCGATGCGCTCGATCGGCGCGGTGCCGACAACATCCACTTTCAGGCGAACCGTATCGGCGGCAACGCGCGCAATGTCGCCCATGATGAGGCGGCCGCTGCGCACAGCGATCGTGGCATCGAAGGCGGGATCGCGCCCAAACAATTCGGCCTCAGCGTCCAGCTCCGCCGTCACCTCGAGAATCATGCGGTTGCCGGTGGTGCCGTAATGGTGGCGCCGCCGCATCGCCTCGAAAATGGCGTCGCGATCGAGCCGCGGGCTGAGAAAGCAAGTCAACCCGCCCTGGCTGCCGAAGAACGAAGCGCCGGGGAAGCTCGCGCCCGGACGGCCCTTGTGGCCGTCGGAATTGGCGACGATGCCGACCCGATAGTTGTTCTCGAACGCGTCGCGCAAAAGCCATTCGAAGGTGCCCCAGTCGGAATGCACCTCGACCGCCGTTTCCAACCTGGCGTCGTGCGCATAAACGATGTCGGCATAGCGGCCGCCGACATGAGCGACGACGACGCAATCCTTGCCGGCGAGCTTTCTGAACAGATCGTGCGCGGTGTGGGCATCAGCAGTTTCGTCGGCCATGTCGGCGCGATCCGTGATCTGCGCATGCGAGGAGCGATGGATGGTTTCGCCCTCGCGGCGGAAATGCACGTTGCGATCGCCGCCGATCGCGGTATTGGCCGACCATTCATAGCCCGGAATGCACACGAACGAACCGGGCCGGTCGAACTCGCGCGACAGATCGTTCAACTCGTTCCAGAACGCCTTTGTGATCTGAAAGTCGTTGCCTTGGTGGCCGATGACGTCGAGGAACGCCTTGTCGCGGCCGAACTCGAAATATTCGCGCGCCGGATTGGTGCCGAGCGTCTCGTTCGATTGGCCGTGGGTGTCGCCCCAGAAATGCACCAGCTCGGCGGCGGCGGCGGCGGCGGCGGCGGCGGCGGCGACGCGCAGCGGGTTGGAACGGGCAAGCTCCGCGCCGTTTTCGTCGAGCACCGCGATGGTCAGATCGCCCGGCTGCGTTGCTTTCAGCCCGTTGGCAATAGCGGCAAAGTCACCGCGCTCGAAGCGGAGCATTTCGGGCAAGCCCGCGACCGGCTCAGAGCTTTGCAGCCGCAAATTCTTATCGATCAGGTTGGACGGATTGCCCCACTTGTCGTCGGCTTTGATGCAGAGTCGAAAAGGCTCCCCGAGCCGGATCAGCGTCGGCACCACCGCGTGCCAGCGCAGCGGCGGGCCGGGAACGATGGCGATCTTCGGACTGTCCGGCAGCGGCACATAATCGTAGGTGGCGATCGGGTCGGCGAGGACGTGAAATTCGAACTCGCTCTCGCAATAGGTCTGCAGCCGGATGCCGGGCGAGCCGAAGCGGCGATCGCCGAAGCGGACGGTGATGGTGTCGCCGGGCGCGAGAAAGTGCTTGACGACGCCGATATAAAGCGACCGGCTCCAGGGGCGGATGTTGCGCTTGAACTCCCATTTGCATTCGAGCACAGCGCCGTTCGAGGCTTCCACACTCGTATAGCCCGCAGCCTTGGGATCGCTGAACTGCACCGGGCCGAAATCGGTGGCGAAGCGAAAGCCGATCTTGAGCGAGCCGGTATCGTCAAGCCCGAATGCGCCAGCTTTGTAGGTCAGCCTGAAGGACTGATACGAGCCCGCCTCGAACGCGCCCGACGGCTCAAGCGTCGCGGAGCCCATGAGGTCAGGGCGATAGTCGCAATAGGGCATTGGCCAAACCGGTGGCGATCAAAGAGCGCGGATATAGGGCGGATTCGCGTTCGGGTCGATCTCGACCAGCGCGCCGTTCGCAATCGCTTGCGTGATGTCGACATCGAAGCCGGAAATCATGGTGAAGTCGGCCAAAGCCGCGCCCTGCACCATGATCGGATTGGCGCGATTGAGAACGAGCGCCGCCGGAACCACGCCGCGCGCCGTCATCTCGTAGAGCATCCACGCCGTGGCGACGCCGCCTTTGGCGGCATCGAGCACCAGCACGCGGCCCCGATAGCTCTGGCCGGCAAGCTTGTGTTCGGGCCGCGAGAAGGTGCCGCGGACGCGGTCGAGATCGTAGCGCGCCGAAAAGCCGTCGGCGGCGACCAGCGCCGGCGCTTGCACTTTGCGGCCCATCCCGGCCGCGGCGTAGAAGACTTTTTTCTCATTCATCCGAACAATTTTCCGCCGTTGCACGCGGCCTCGACGCACCGCTCCATCGACAGAAGGACCGGCTGATAGCCGTAACCGCCGATAATGTTGGTCAGCTTGGCCGAATTGGTCGCAAGCCGGCGCCAATTGTTGGCCTGCGCCATTTCGCGCGCGTAGCTCTGATAGAAGCACATGCCGGACAGAACGGTGCCGCCGGCCGCTTCGATGCGCGCCGAAAATCCCATGCGGTCGGCATCGGACTTAACCTGCGGCGAGGTGACGGCAAAGAGCGGAATCGTTGCGCGGCGGCCGTCGATCAGGCCGTCGAGTTTCTGCATTTCCATCAGGCTGAGCTGCGGCGCGGAAAATACGACCAGATCGACCGCGCCCATGTCCTGCGCATAACGCGCCTGAAAGGCGCGAATCTCGGCCTCGCCGATCTCGTGGGTCGGCAGCGAAGCATCGGCCGGGACGACATCACCGAGACGCATCGCTTCCGGCGTGACGCCGGCGATATGGAACAGAGCGACCGAGCCGAAGCTCGCAAGCGCCGCGCCGAAATGCTTCAATTCGTCGGAGCCGGGCACGCGGTCGACACCGATCAATGCCGGAACCTGCCCGTAATCGCCGGCGAGGCGGCCGACGATGCCGCCGAGCGCGCCCCAGTCGCTCAGCTCGCGCGGCGTGAACGACAGCTCGACCACGAGCGTCGCCTGGCGCTGCTCGTCGAGATGAAAGCCGTAGCGCGGCGTGCGTCCGGTCATGCCAGCGCTGAGCGCGGACGGCCCGCCCTCGAAGTTCGAGCGCGCGCCGCACACGCTGTTGGCATAAATGACCACGCCGGTGTCGCCGTAGGCGACGTGCTCGCCGCGAACCGGCGCCATGATGGTCTGATAATTGATGCAGGTGTCGGTCATCAGCACGCCGAGCGCCTCGAACGCCGCAATGGCGCGGCGCTCGAGGTCGAGCATCCACTGCTCCTGTTTGAGCCGCGCCGCGGCGGAAAAGTCGGTGCCGCGCGGATCGGAGGTCGTCGGAATCGAGACCCGCCGTTGCTGCTGCGGCAGCGCGGCCCAGCGCTCAACCCAGGCGACGCCGGCTTCGCCGAGCGATTCGGTATCGGCCATGATGTGAGCGGCGGCGACCGAAACGAAATCCTCGGCGCCCAGGTAACGCCCGACTTTGATCTGGTGCAGCATCGCCCATTGCCGCAGCGGGCCGAACTCGCCCGCGCGCATCGCCTGTTCGTCAGCGCTGAGCCGCACGCGGCACCCTCACGCAGCGTAAAGTCCCGCACGGCCAGGGCCTCCGCGCCGAACTCATTGAGTGCCTACCCCGGCGGCCCTGATCAACGGCACCCACTTGTCGATTTCCGCGCTGACCAGGTGGCGCAGCGCTTGCGGCGTGCGCTCCTGCGGCGGGGGAATGTCCGCACCGAGCTGGCCAAGCCGCTTCTGGATCGTCGCATCCTGCATGGCCTTTTGCACCGCGCCATTGATGCGCTCGACGATCGGTTGCGGCGTGCCTTTCGGCATGAACAAAGCGGTCCACGCCAGCGTCTGCAGTTGCGGCAGTCCGGCCTCGGTGGCGGACGGCACGTTGGGCAGCGACGGCGAACGGGTCGCAATCGTGACCACGATCGGGTTCTCGGTGGCGGCCCGGATGTGGGGCGTCGCGGTGACGACCTGATCGAACAACAGGTCGATCTGCCCGCCCAGCAGATCGTTGGTCGCCTCCGACAGGCCGCGATAGGGAACGTGGATCACGTTGGCGCCGGTGAGGTGGTTGAACAGCAGCAAGGTCAGATGCGAGATCGAGCCGATGCCGGCGCTGCCCATCGTCGTCTTGCCGGGATGTGCATTGGCATAAGCGATGACGTCCTTGAGGGTGTGCACCGGCAACGTCTTTTTCGCCACCAGCACCATCGGCGTGCTGGCCACCAGGATCACCGGCTCGAAATCGGTGCGCGGATCGTAGGGCAGGTGTTTGTAGATTCCGACGCTGGCCGCGTGCGTTCCAAGATTACCCATGACCATGGTGTAGCCGTCGGGCGCCGCGCGCGCGACCTTGGCGGCGCCGATGGTGCCGCCGGCGCCGGTTACGTCGTCGATGACGATCGGCTGGCCGAGCAGAGGACCGATGTACTGCCCAATGAGCCGGCCGAGAATGTCGGTCGGTCCGCCCGCGGCAAACGGCACGACCATGGTGATCGGATGCGTCGGGTATTCCCCGGCGGCCCGCGCGCCTGTCGTGATGACAACAAGACCAACTATAAATGCCGCGAGCCTGATGAATCTAAACAGCTTCATCCCGCCTCCCCCAATTCATGCGGCGTCGCTCGATGGCGGCGCGTTCTGGCGTTGACGGTCACTCTACAGTCGCATGAGTGCGTGTCAAACGCGAGCGACGGCAGCCGTGCGCGGCCGCACTGCCTGCTACGATCGGACACGAAGCGACGGGTGAACCTAGAACACGTTCCGCTCGAATTGACCCGTCATTGCGAGCGGAGCGAAGCAATCCAGGCGCGGAGTCCCGGCTCTGGATTGCTTCGTCGCCCCTGCGGGGCTCCTCGCAATGACGTTGCGGATTCTGATCGAGCGGAACATGCTCTAGCAGACGAGTTCGTACGGGATTTGCGTCGGACCGTATTGCTCGGTGACGGCGTTGGTCTTGCGGTCGTAGCGGTGCTGCAGCACGGTGCCCTCGCCAAGCTTCTGGCTGCGCACGATGACCGCGACCGAGCGGGTCGGACCGCCCTGCTCGGCGTGAATGGCGCGCGGCGGCCACCAGATCGACCTTGCCCTGGGAGCCGGTCGTTACCGAGGCGCAGCTTCGACTTCGGCGTAACCGGGACGGCTGCCATCGTCGACGCGATCGAAGCGCTCGAGGCTCTCGGTGCCGTCGAGTACGCCGTAGAGCACCCAGGCATCGGCATGATCGTGAACGCTGCCGATGCGTCCCGGCATCCGCACCACGGCGTTGATGACGAAATGATAATCGGGGTCGACGTAGAACAAAAGGTTCTTGCGTCCTTCGGTCGACGGCCAGTTTGCCGAGTGCGCCTTCAAGGAAGGCTCCATCACCAGCCGCTCCAGCAGCGGCTTTGCCTTTTCCATGCGGCGCCCGTCGTCGGCTTCCGCCGCCCAGATAGCGCGCAAGTCGGCGATGAATTTTTCAAAAACCGGCAAATGTGGAGCGCTCATTGCCTTTTCCACTCCTTCTCGTCGCCGCGCAGTGGTCTACTCGTAAAGCGGCTCGCCTTCGACGGTGCAGCGCCGCAACAGCCGCCGCTCTTCCTTGGGAAAATCGGTGCGGGCGTGGATGGTGCAGCGATTGTCCCACATCAGAAAGTCGCCGAGCCTCCATTCGTGCTCGAAGATGAACTCGCGCCGCTCGCCGATTTCGTAGAGCTCGTTGAGGATGGCTTCGCTCTCCGCCGCGGCCATGCCTTCGATCCGCGTCGTCATCAGCCGGTCGACGAACAGCGTTTTACGCCCGGTTTCGGGATGCGTGATGAAGACCGGATGCGCGTAATGCGGAATGCCGCTGATGTCGCCGGACGAATTGGCCTGCTTGGCGCGATTGTATTCGTGGATGTGCAGCGCCTTTTTGCCCTTCAGCTTTTCCTTCAGCACCGGCGGCAGCGCCGCATAGGCCATGTACATGTTGGAGAACATGGTGTTGCCGCCGCGCGAGGGCAGTTCGAGCGCATAGAGGAACGTGTATTTGTAAGGCCGCGCCGAATAGCCGGAATCGATGTGAAACCAGAATTCGCCGTCGCCGAAGGCGCCGATCGCCTGGCCGTCGACCTTGATATTGGTGACCAGCAGGACTTTCTCATGAGTCTGTTCGATGCCCTCGGCGCGGGCGCGCAGCGCCTCGGGCGCCTTCTTGCGGCTGCCGAGGTCGCCGAAATAGGCAGCGAAGCGAAGCTGATCGTCCTGCGACACCTGCTGGCCGCGAAACACCAGGACGAGGTGCTTGTTCCAGGCCTCCCTGATTGCCCGAACTTGCGCGGGCTTAAGCGGCTTGGACAGATCGACGCCCGAGATTTCGGCGCCGCAAGCCGGCGACAACGGCTTGATCGAAATGGCCGGCGCGGCGGCCACATCCATCGTTTCTTGCATGGCGGCGTCCTTTCGAAGCAGTGTCGGCTTGAGCGGCAACGTAGCCCGGGGCGCAAGCGACCTCAAGAACTTGCCGCCCGCTTCCGTTCGTTCCGGCGGCCGCTATTGCGGCTGTTGTCGGCGTCGGCCCCGCGCTTTGCGGCGTGGTATTTACGGCGGATGTCGGCAAGATCGACACGCGGCGGCGGCAGCTTAAGCCCCATATCGTCCATCGTGTCGGCGACGATTTGCGAAATCGCGAGATTGCGAAACCACTTGTGATTCGACGGGATGACGTACCAGGGTGCGTGTTTGGTGCTGGTCAGCGCGATCGCGTCCTCATAGGCCTCCAGATATTTCGGACCACAATTCGCGCTCGGAATAATCGGCCTCGCTGATCTTCCATTGCCGCGCCGGGTCGTCGAGCCGCTGCCGGAAGCGGCCGAGCTGCTCGTCCGGGCTGATATGCAGGTAGAATTTCAGAATGCGCGTGCCGTTGCCGCTCAGCATGTTCTCGAAGTCGTTGATCTGGTCGTAGCGCTTCGACCAAACCGAGCGCGGCACCAGCTTGTGCACGCGCACCACCAGCACGTCCTCGTAGTGCGACCGGTTGTAGATCACCACTTCGCCCTTGCCCGGCGCCTTACGATGAACGCGCCAGAGGAAATCATGGGCGAGTTCGTCCTTGCTCGGTTGTTTGAATCCGGAACACGAATGGTGCCCTGCGGGTTCATACCGGTGAAGAGATGGCGGATGACGCCGTCCTTGCCGGCGGCGTCAAGACCTTGCAGCACGATGAGCAGCGATTGGCCGCGCGTCGGCATAGAGCAGGTATTGCAGCCGATTCATGCGCTCGACTTGCTTGGCCGTCGCCGCGATCGCCGATTCGTGCGATTCGTCCTTGCCGGCGTAGGCCGGATCGATCTTGGCAAGCCGCAGTTTGGAGCCGGGATCGACGACGAATTTCTTGCGATAGTTCATGGCCACCTCCCGGCAGGCATTGTTTCGAGACAGCAAGCGGCGGATATCGAAAAGCGGCCTTTCGGCACGGCGACACGCAGCCGCGAATGCGGCTAATCCTAGGGTCGCTCCGCCGCCATTGGCAAGCTCGGCCGGGGCGGCGCTGGCACGACACCGGCGCGGCTGCTAAAGCAATCGCACCCGATCATCGCGAAGCGGCCGCAACGCGATTCCAAGGCGGTTCCTAGGTGGCCCCAGACGGCTTCATGACGCAACCCTTCAATTACCTCGCCTACGAAGTTTCGATCTGGCTTCTGCCGGTGCTGATCGCCGTCACCTTTCACGAGGCCGCCCACGGCTTCGTCGCCCATCTGCTCGGCGACGATACCGCCTGGCGTCAGGGCCGCGTGACCTTCAATCCGCTCAAGCACATCGACCCGTTCGGAACCGTCGTGCTGCCGGCGCTACTGTTCCTGGTCGGCTCGCCGTTTCTGTTCGGCTACGCCAAGCCGGTGCCGGTGAATTTCCGCGCGCTGCATCATCCGCGCCGCGACACGATCCTGGTGGCCGCGGCGGGACCGGCGATGAATCTGTTGCTGGCGACCCTCGCGGCGGCGGCCTTCCACCTGGTGAATTATGCCCCGATCGTCGCTGCGCGGTTTATCGCCGAAAATCTTAAAAACGCGCTCTTGCTCAACGTCGTGCTCGCGGTTTTCAACCTCTTGCCGATCCCGCCGCTCGACGGCGGCCGCATCGCGGTCGGCGTGCTGCCTCAAGCGCTGGGCAAGCCGCTGTCGCGGCTCGAACCCTACGGCCTCGTCCTCTTGATCGGGCTCATCATCGTGCTGCCGCTCTTGGGCGAACGCCTCGACTTCGATCTGGACTTCATTTCTCAGATCATCGCGCAGTCAACGCGCGCGATCGTCGCCGTCATCCTGCGCGTGACCGCGAATACCTGACCGTTCGCCGCGCCGAGCCGACGACGCGCCGTTGGCCTGGCCGCTACGAGGCGGCAACCCGCAGCGGAGCGGGCGCCGCCCGCTCTGCCTTGAACACTTCTTCAAGGCACCAGCGCGCGACCTCGCTGCCGGTCGCAAACCACACGCCGCCCGCCTGTTTCATATGCCGGATGATCGCGCGCAACGCCCCGGCGCGTCCCGGACGACCGGAAATATAGGGATGGAACTGGAATGGACAGTAGGCCGGGGCCTGCTCCGACTCCTCGTGAAATTCGTCGAACATGGCCTTCCAGATCGACAGCGTATCGTGCGGGTTGCCGGCATCGTTGTTGCGGTGCTGATAGGTGCGGCCGTCGCCGAAGGGCTGCCGCGGCAGCTCGACCAGATGCCCGCCGCGCGATTGCCACAGGAACGGCAGGTCGTGCGAGAACGAATTGCTGTTCCACAGAAAGCCGTGCTCCATCAAAAGCTCCAGGCTGTTGGGACTTTGCGTGCACGACCGCCAGCCTATGGGCCGCTGCCCGGTGCGGCTTCGAATCATCTCGATGGTCTTATTCATCACCTCCGATTCCTGATCCCTGGTGAGCTTGCGGGCAACCTCGTGATGATAGCCGTGGCCGGCGACCTCGTGGCCATTGGCGGCGATCGCCGTGACCGCGTCCGGAAAGCGCTCGGCGATAGCGCCGCAGGTAAGGAACGTCGCGTTGACCCGTTCTTCCTCAAGGATGCGCAGGATGCGCCAGATTGCCGTGTGCGGCCCGTATTCGCACTGGGTGTATTCCTCGTGATCGCGCGTGCCGTCGGCGAGCGGGCGCACGTCCTCGCCGCCCTGAAAGTCGAAGGTCAGCGTCACCGCCACCCGCGCGTTGTTCGGCCAGCAAAAGCGGCCGTCGTGATGATGGTCGTTGAGCATGATCGTCACCTTCGTTCGCTCGCTGCGAGATTTTAGACCACAGTGCGGCCGCCGTCCACAATTGCCGCTGCCGCCGCCGCCGCGAGACGGCGCAAACGGCGCCGCGCGGCTGTCGTTCCACAGCGGTCCGGGTTCATTGACGATGCAGGATCGATCGGCAAGTGTAGGCCGCCGCGCCAACCGTCGTCGGCTTGCTCTTGATCGCGCCCGGCCGTCCCATGGATATCCTAAGCGAAACCAAATTCGCCTTTCTCGGCCCCGAAACGGTCGGCAAGGTCCGCGACATCTACGACCACGGCGACAGGCTGGTCCTGATCACCACGGACCGGCATTCGTCGTTCGACCGCATCATCGCGCACATCCCGTGCAAGGGCCAGGTGCTCAACCAGGTAAGCGCATGGTGGTTCGAACGAACCAAGGACATTGTGCCGAACCACGTCATCGCCGTTCCCGATCCGAACGTCACCATCGCCAGGAAATGCACAATGCTGCCGATCGAGGCGGTCGTGCGCGGCTACTTGACCGGTGTCACCGACACCGCGGCCTGGACGCGGTATTGCGCCGGGCGGCGCGATTTCGGCGGCATCGTGCTGCCCGACGGCATGCGCAAGAACCAGAAACTGCCGCAGCCGATCTTCGATCCGACGACGAAGGAGGCCGCCCACGACCGCACGCTCGCGCCCGAGCAGCTGATCGCCGAGGGTTTCATCAGCCGGGAATTGTTCGATCGCATCGAAACAACCGCGCTGGCACTGTTTGCGCGCGGCCGGGAGCTTGCCGAACGCAGCGAGCTCATCCTCGTCGACACCAAATACGAATTCGGCACCGATGCCGATGGCGCGCTCACGCTCATCGACGAGATTCACACGCCGGATTCGTCGCGCTATTGGCAGCTCGATTCCTACGCCGTGCGGTTCGCCGCCGGCGAGGAGCCGGACTATTTCGACAAGGAATTCTTGCGGCTGTGGTTCCGCGACCATTGCGACCCGTACCGCGACGCGACCTTGCCGCCGGCGCCGCCGGAACTCGTGCAGGAACTCTCGCGCCGCTACATCCGCATGTTCGAGCAGATCACCGGAACCAAATTCGAATATGGCGAAACGCCGATCCTGCCGCGCATCGAGCGTAATTTGAAATCGTACGGTCGCTAACCCGCCCCCTCTTCCCGCCGGCGCTTGTAGGCGCCGCGGACGCGGCTTGAGCGCTTATTCCATCTTTATAACGACGGCATCCGCCCCGTCTGGGTTTCCTATGCCTGTTGCCTCATATGGCGCGCAACGGCCCCGCATATCGGGGCGCAACAAAAAGCAGATATTCGGTGCAGTCATGAAAATCCGTTCTCAATCCGCCAAGGCAGGATCTCCATACTCGGTACCGTTGTGCATGCTCACGCTCTTGCTCGCGGGAATGTTCGTCAAATTCGGCGCGGCACTGCAACTGATCCACCTGGCGTTCAACTGATGGGCAAAAGCGCGGGCGGCCCGGGTCTCACCCGACGGCGGTGCCGCCCTCGCCGCTCAGCCCTTTATAGAATTCTTATACCGTCGTCGGCCCTTCCCTCTCGAATTCCTATGCGATCGGTGACACGTAACCGGCGGGACCAGTGACGATATTCGGACGCCTTTGGCCTAGATCAAAGCCGCCCGCCGTAACTGCACGTTTGCCGGCTACGGCCGCATCCTTGGCTCGGAGCATTCCCATGTTGGACGTCATCATGCTGGCGATCGGGCTTGTCAGTTTCGCGCTGTTGATCGGCTACGTCTACGCCTGCGATCAGCTTTGAGGAATCCCCGCCATGATCTTCGACTATTCGCTCGCCGGCCTCGTCACCGCAGGCCTCCTGATTTACCTGACCTACGCCCTGCTTCGGCCTGAACGGTTCTGAAAGGCTAAACCACCATGACCCTGAACGGCTGGTTGCAAATCGCCTTCTATTTCGTGGTGCTCACCGCGCTCGTCGTGCCGCTCGGCCGCTTCATGGCGCGCGTGTTCGAGGGCCAGTGGACCTTTCTCGCGCCGGTGCTGCGGCCGGTCGAGACCGTGCTTTACCGGCTGGGCGGCGTCGAGGAGAACCGCGAACAGCACTGGATCACTTATACGGTGGCCATGCTGCTGTTCAACGTGGCCGGATTTTTGATCGTTTATGCGCTGCAGCGGCTGCAAGCTTACCTGCCTCTCAATCCGGCCGGCCAATCGGCCGTACCCGCCGACTTGTCGTTCAACACCGCCGTCAGCTTTGCCACCAACACCAACTGGCAGAACTACGGCGGCGAAAGCACGTTGAGCTATCTGACGCAGATGGCCGGCTTGACGGTGCAGAATTTCGTTTCGGCCGCCACCGGGATTGCGCTGGCCATCGCGCTCGTGCGCGCCTTTGCACGCACCTCGATGCAAACTGTCGGCAACTTCTGGGTCGATCTCACGCGCACGACGCTCTACGTCCTGCTGCCGCTGTCGATCATCGGCGCGCTGATCCTGATCTGGCAGGGCGTCCCGCAGAACTTCTCGGATTATATCGACGCAACGACGCTGGAAGGCGCCAAACAGACCCTGAGCCAGGGGCCGGCGGCATCGCAGATCGCGATCAAGCAGCTCGGCACCAACGGCGGCGGCTTCTGGAACACCAACTCCGCCTACCCCTATGAGAACCCGACGCCGCTGAGCAATTTCGTCGAGATGCTCTACATTCTGCTGATCTCGGCGGCGCTCACGCATACGTTCGGCCGGATGGTTCGAGACGCACGCCAGGGCTGGGCGCTCTACGGCGCAATGTCGATCATTTTCCTTGGCGCGCTGCTCTTCTGCTACTGGGCCGAGGCGCACGGCAACCCAAACTTTGCCGCGCTCGGCATCGACCCAACGAACATGGAGGGCAAGGAGGTCCGGTTTGGCATCGCCAATTCGAGCCTGTGGGCGACGGCCACTACCGCGGCATCGAACGGCTCGGTCAACGCCATGCACGACAGCTTCACGCCGATCGGCGGCATGATTCCCATGGCGATGATCGCGCTCGGCGAGATCGTCTACGGCGGCGTCGGCTCTGGTCTCTACGGCATCCTGCTCTACGTGATCGTCGCTGTGTTCATCGCCGGGCTGATGGTGGGCCGCACGCCGGAATATCTGGGCAAGAAGCTCGAAGCCAAGGAGGTCAAGATGGCGCTGCTCGCCATGCTGATCCTGCCGGCCTCGATGCTCGGCTGGACTGCCGCCGCGGCCCTCATCCCATCGGCCGTGGCCTCAACCAACAATGCCGGTCCGCACGGTTTTTCGGAGATGCTGTTCGCCTACATTTCGCAGACCGGCAACAACGGCTCGGCGTTCGCCGGACTGAACGGCAACACGCTTTGGTACAACGTGACCGGCGGACTGGCGATGCTGATCGGGCGCTACATGGTCATCATCCCGGTGATGGCTATCGCCGGCTCTCTCGTTGCCAAGAAGACGGTGCCGCCGTCCTCCGGAACGTTTCCGACCGATAACGGGCTGTTCGTCGGCCTGCTGGTCGGCGTGATCCTGATTACCGGCGGCCTGATCTATTTCCCCGCCTTCTCGCTAGGGCCCATCGTCGAGCAACTCGCGATGCGCGCGCACACTCTCTTCTGATTTCTGGAGCAGCCTCCATGGAAACCTCGCACCTGCGTAAGCGCATGCCGGTCTCAGCGCTGGTCGATGCCAAGATCGTCGTGCCGGCAATCGGCTCCGCCTTCGTCAAGCTCGATCCGCGCACGCTGATGAAGAATCCGGTCATGTTCGTGCTCGAGGTCGTGACCGCGCTCACGACGATCATCCTGATACGCGATCTGTTCACCGGCGGCCGGCACATTGGATTTGAGATCCAGATCATCATCTGGCTGTGGTTCACCGTGCTGTTTGCCAACTTCGCCGAGGCGGTTGCCGAAGGCCGCGGCAAGGCGCAAGCCGACACGCTGCGGCGGCAGCGCACGGAAACTCAGGCCAAACTGATTAGCGGAGCCGGCGACCGGCAGAATTACCGGCCGGTGCCGAGCACCGACCTCAAGGTCGGCGATGTGGTTCTGGTCGAAGCCGGCGACACGATCCCCTCCGACGGCGAGGTGATCGAGGGCATGGCCTCGGTCAACGAAGCCGCCATTACCGGCAAATCGGCGCCGGTGATCCGCGAGTCGGGCGGCGACCGCTCTGCGGTCACCGGCGGCACACAGGTCCTTTCCGACTGGATCCGCGTGCAAATCACCGCAGCGCCAGGCTCGACCTTCCTCGACCGCATGATCCGGCTGGTCGAAGGCGCCGAGCGGCAGAAGACGCCGAACGAGATTGCGCTCAATATTCTGCTCGACGGCTTGACCATCATCTTCGTGTTCGCGACCGCCACGATTCCGAGCTTCGTCGCTTATGCCGGCGGCACGATTTCAGTCGTGATCCTGGTCGCGCTGTTCGTCACGCTTATTCCGACCACGATCGGCGCCCTTCTATCGGCAATCGGCATTGCCGGCATGGATCGCCTGGTCCGCTTTAACGTGCTGGCCATGTCCGGACGCGCCGTCGAGGCCTCCGGCGACGTTGATACGCTTTTGCTCGACAAAACCGGCACCATCACGCTCGGCAACCGGCAGGCGACCGAGTTCAAGCCTTTGCGCGGGGTCAGCGAGCAGGAACTGGCCGATGCCGCGCAGCTTTCCTCGCTGGCCGACGAGACGCCGGAAGGCCGATCCATCGTCGTCCTAGCGAAGGAAAAATACGGCATTCGCGGCCGCGAACTCGGCGAAATGCATGCCAATTTTATCCCGTTTTCTGCGCAAACGCGCATGAGCGGCGTCGAGATCGGCGCTTCATGGGTCCGCAAGGGCGCGGTCGATGCAATCCTCAATTATCTGAGCGGCTCGCCGAATGGCGGCGGCGCCGGCACCGTCGTCGCACACGCGCTGCGGCCGAGCCCGGAGACCGTGCGCGAAGTCAACGCGATCGCCGATACCATCGCCAAATCCGGCGGCACGCCGCTCGCGGTCGCCACGGATGGCCGCGTACTCGGCGTCATCCATCTCAAGGACATCGTCAAAGGCGGCATCCGCGAGCGCTTCGCCGAACTGCGCCGCATGGGCATCCGCACCGTCATGATCACCGGCGACAACCCGATGACCGCCGCAGCGATCGCGGCGGAAGCCGGCGTCGATGATTTCCTGGCCCAGGCAACGCCCGAGGACAAGTTGCGGCTCATTCGCGACGAACAGGCCAAGGGCAAACTCGTCGCCATGTGCGGCGACGGCACCAACGACGCGCCGGCGTTGGCGCAGGCCGATGTCGGCGTCGCCATGAATACCGGCACGCAGGCCGCGCGCGAGGCCGGCAACATGGTCGACCTCGATTCCAATCCGACCAAGCTGATCGAGATTGTCGAAATCGGCAAACAGCTTTTGATGACGCGCGGCGCGCTGACCACATTTTCGATCGCCAACAACGTGGCCAAATATTTCGCCATCATCCCGGCGATGTTCGTCGCCTTCTATCCGCAGCTTCAGGCGCTCAACATCATGAAGCTGTCGACGCCGCAGAGCGCCATCCTCTCCGCGATCATTTTCAACGCGCTGATCATCATTGCGCTCATTCCGCTGTCGCTGAAAGGGGTGCGCTATCGGCCGATCGGGGCTGGGCCGCTGCTGTTGCGCAACCTCATGATCTACGGCATCGGCGGCGTGATCGTGCCTTTCATCGGCATCAAGGCCATCGACATCGTCATCACCGCGGCGCACCTCGCGTGAGGAGATTAAAGTCATGTTCAGACAAATTCGTCCGGCTATCGTGCTCATCATCAGTTTCACATTGATCACCGGGCTGGTTTATCCGCTGGTCATGACCGGCATCGCCAACGCGCTCTTTCCATCTCAGGCCGCCGGCAGCCTCATCGAGCAGAACGGCAAGGTGATCGGCTCATCCTTGATTGGGCAGGACTTCACGAGCGAGGAGTACTTCCACCCGCGTCCATCGGCGACAACGGCACCAGACCCGAAGGACCCGACGAAAACCATCGCCGCTGCGTACAACGCCGCGAATTCCGGCGGCTCTAATCTAGGGCCGACCAGCAAGGCGCTCATCGATCGAGTGAAAGCCGACATGACCAAACTCAAGGCGGAAAATCCGTCCGCCGCCGTGCCCACCGATCTGGTGACCACATCGGCCAGCGGGCTCGATCCGGATATCTCGCCGGCGGCAGCTTTGTTCCAGGTGCCGCGCGTTGCCAAGGCGCGCAATCTGCCGGAGGATCGCGTCCGCCAACTGGTCGAAGACAATATCGAGGACCGCGACTTCGGCTTCTTGGGCGAGCCGCGCGTGAACGTGCTTAAGCTCAATCTTGCGCTCGACCGGCTCGCCGCCAACTAGGCTGCAAGGAGGCTGCAAGGAGCCCGCAAGCGGACTGGCAGACGCGCCGGTGACTTGATATTTTATCAGCAAATGGCCGATCAGCGGCACGATTCCGAACACCGACCCTCGCCGGAAGCCCTGCTCGAAGCGGCGCGCCGCGAGGAGCGGCGCGTTGGCAAGCTCAAAATCTTCGTCGGTGCCGCGCCTGGCGTCGGCAAGACCTATGAGATGCTGCAGCAGGCGCAGGCGCGCAGGAAGGACGGCTACGATATCGTCGTCGGCATCGTGGAGACCCACGGCCGCAAGGATACCGAGGCTTTGCTGCACGGCCTCGAAATCGTCCCGCGGCGTCGAATCCTCTACAAGGGCCAGTGGTTCGAGGAGATGGACCTCGACGCCATCATCGCGCGCCGCCCGCAGATCGTGCTGGTCGACGAACTCGCGCACACCAACGTCGAAGGCAGCCGCCATCCGAAGCGCTATCTCGATGTCGAAGAGCTGATGAGTCACGGCATCGACGTCTATACGACCGTCAACATCCAGCACATCGAGAGCCTAAACGACGTGGTCGCGCAGATCACGCACGTGCGGGTGCGCGAGACCGTGCCGGACGCCGTGTTCGATCGTGCCGATGCCGTCGAGCTGGTCGATCTGACGCCGGACGATCTGATCCAGCGCCTCAAGGAAGGCAAGGTCTACGTTCCGAGGCAGGCCGAGCGCGCGCTCGAACATTTCTTCTCTCCCGCCAACCTGACGGCGCTCCGCGAGCTGGCGCTCCGCCGCACGGCCGAGCGGGTCGACGAGCAATTGCTCAGCGAGATGCAGGCGCATGCGATCCGCGGTCCCTGGGCGGCCGGGGAACGCATCCTGGTCTGCGTCAGCGAGGACCCCCGCGCCGCTGGCCTGGTCCGCTACGCCAAGCGGCTCGCCGACCGGCTGCATGGGCCGTGGGTGGCGCTCTATGTGGAAGGCCGGCGCAGCCTGCAGCTGACCGAGGATCAACGCGACCGCATCGCCGATACACTGCGGCTTGCCGAAATCGCTCGGCGGCGAGGCAATCACACTGCCGGGCGGCGGACGCAGCATCGCCGATGACGTCGTCCACTATGCGCAAGCCAACAACGTCACGCAAATCGTCATCGGCAAATCGGCGCGTACCCGCTGGTTCGAAATCGTCCACGGCTCGGTGGTCCACGATCTGGTCCGCCGCTCCGGCAATATCAGCGTTCACGTCATTGCCGGCGATGCCCCTGCAATCGAGCTGGCCGCGAAAAAACTAATCGCCGCCGCCGGCCGGAACGAGGGATTCGATGCACGTCCCTACATCGCGGCTCTCGCCGCGATAGCCGCAGCTTTGGGCTTTGGCGAGCTGATCGACAGATGGATCGGCGTGTCCAACATCGATCTGGTTTTTCTCACCGCAATCGTCTTCGTAGCCGTGCGCTTCGGCCTGTTGCCCTCGTTGCTCGCCAGCATCGCCTCGTCGCTTTGCTACAATTTCTTCTTCATGAAGCCCTACTACACGTTCACCATTGCCGATCCCCGCAATGTGATCGCCTTCATCTTCTTTACCGTGGTCGCGCTGCTTGTCTCCAACGTCGCGGCGCGCGGCCGCGGCCAGGCGGTGGCAGCGATGGAGCGGGCGCGCACCACCGAGTCGCTCTACCTCTTCAGCCGCAAGCTCGCCGGCACCGCGACGCTTGACGACGTGCTGTGGGCGACGGCCTACCAGGCCGCGCTGATGCTCAAAGTCCGCGTCGTCCTGCTGCTGCCGGAGGACGGCACGATCGCGGTGAAGGCGGGCTACCCGCCGGAGGATATTCTCGACGTCGCCGATCTCGCCGCGGCGAAATGGGCGTGGCAGAACGACCATCCGGCCGGCCGCGGCTCCGATACGCTGCCGGGGGCGAAGCGGTTGTTCCTGCCGATGCAAACGGGGCGCGGTACCGTCGGCATCATGGGCATCGACAGCGACAAGCCGGGTCCGCTGCTGACGCCCGATCAGCGCCGCCTGCTCGACGCGCTGCGCGATCAGGCCGCACTCGCGATCGAGCGGGTGCGCCTGGTCGAAGAGATGGACCGGGTCGAACGCGCCGCCGAAACCGAGCGGTTGCGCTCGGCGCTGTTAACCTCGATTTCGCACGACCTGAAGACGCCGCTTGCCGCGGTGCTCGGCGCGGCGAGCGCGCTGCGCGATCTTGCCGAGAAACTCGACAGCGGCGAGAAGGCCGAGCTGCTGGCGACGATCATCGACGAGTTGGAGCGGCTCAACCGCTTCATCGCCAACCTGCTTGACATGACAAAGCTGGAATCCGGCGCCATCGTCCCGAATGTCGGGCTGCACGATCTGGGCGAGATCGTCGGCAGCGCGCTGCGCCGGGCGAGCCGCATCTTGGCACGCCATAAGGTCGAGCTCGAGCTCGCTCCGGACTTGCCGATGCTGGAACTTGACGCCGTGCTATTCGAGCAGGCGCTGTTCAATATTCTCGACAATGCCGCGAAATACTCGCCGGTGCAGACGACGATCCGCATTCAGAGCTGGCGCGAGGCGGACGCCGTCTGCCTGCGTGTGCTCGACGAAGGAAGCGGTATCCCTGCGGACGACGTTCGAGCGCATTTTCGACAAGTTCTACCGCGCCCAGAAAACCGACCAGGTTCGCGCCGGCACCGGGCTGGGGCTTGCCATCTCACGCGGATTTGTCGAGGCAATGCACGGCTCGATCGTCGCCGCCAACCGCTCCGACCGCAGCGGCGCCGTGTTTACGATTCGCCTGCCGATTCCGCCCTCCTCGCGACACCTGGACGCCGCCGCATGAGCGCAGCTCCGGTCCGCGTGCTGGTGGTCGACGACGAGCCGCCGATTCGCAAGCTGTTGCGCATGGGGCTCGCTGCAAACGGCTATCAGATTCTCGAAGCCGCCAACGGCAAAGCCGCGATCGAAATGCTCAGCCAAGCGCCGGATTTGATCATCCTCGATCTCGGCCTGCCCGACACCAAGGGACACGATCTGTTAATGACGATCCGCGCGCACAATGCGAATGTGCCGATCGTCGTGCTGTCGAGCCGCGGCGACGAGGCCGGCAAAGTCCAGGCGCTGGACAGCGGCGCCGACGATTATGTGACCAAGCCGTTCGGGATGGATGAGCTTTTGGCCCGGATGCGGGCGGCTTTGCGTCATCAGTTGCAAAGTCAGGGCGAACGGCCGGTATTCCGGGTCGGTGAACTCTCTGTCGACCTCGTCCGCCGCATTGTCAAAGTGGGCGACAGGCCGGTCAAGCTGTCGCCGAAGGAATACGATCTGCTGCGCGTGCTGGTTCAGCACGCCGGCAAGGTGCTCACCCACAGGTTTTTGCTCGGCCAGTTGTGGGACAATACGACCGACGCCCAGTATCTGCGGGTTTATGTGCGGCAGTTGCGGCAGAAGATCGAAGCCGATCCCGAGCGGCCGCACTTTATTCTGACCGAGACCGGCGTGGGCTATCGGCTGCGCGCTCCCGATTGAGCGGGTGACGGCCACTGGACTTCCTTGTAAGCCGTTGCACCTGCCGTTAAGGTCGCTCGACGGCTTTGGGTGGCGTTGGCGTGAGCGTCGCGATGGCTCGGGTGCGGGGAACGGTGCCGCGGCAGCGGCATCGCAGTGTAACTGCAACGATATTGCTGCTCGGCGCCGCCATTGCGGCCGCGGCGCCATATCGGGTGCGCGCCGAAACGCTCGAATCGGCTCTGGCGAAGGCTTACGAGACCAATCCGCAGCTGAACGCCCAGCGCGCCATCGTCCGCCAGACCGACGAGAGCGTGCCGACCGCGCTGTCCGGCTATCGGCCGACCGTCTCCGCCAACGCATCGGTGGGTCGGGAGTATTCAAACGTCCAGCAGACCATTCCGGCGGGAGCATTTCCTGGTTTCGCAGGCGCGACGATCACTGCCAAGGGTTTGACCACGCCGTACTCGGCGGGGCTCACCGGAAGCGAAACGCTTTTCAACGGGGAAAGAACCGCCAACGGCGTCCGCAAGGCCGAGAGTGAGGTCTCTGCGGCGCGCGAGACGCTGCGCATGATGGAAGAGTCGGTGCTGCTCGCAGCCGCGACCGTGTACATGGACATGTCGCGCGACACCGCAAACCTTGAAGTGCAGCAGAACAACATTCGCGTGCTCGAGCGCACGCTCACCGACACGCGCAATCGCTTCCAGGCGGGTCAGGTGACATCGACCGACGTCGCTCAGGCCGAAGCCCAGTTGGCAGCCGGCCAAGCCAATCTGCACGCCGCCGAATCGACGCTGATGACGACGCGGGCCAATTACCGGCGCGTCATCGGAGTGGAGCCGTCGATTCTGGCGCCCGCCAGTCCGGTTGATCGGCTGGCGCCGTCGACCTTGAACGGCGCCATCGTGGCGGGCATCGCCGACAACCCCTCGGTGACCGCGGCTTTGTACGGCGTCGACGTTGCCCAATTGCAGGTCAAGATCGCCGAAGGCGCGCTGTGGCCGTCGCTCACCGGGCAGTACAGCATTCAGGAGCAGAAATATCCGCAAATCCTGACGCCCTCGTTGTTGACCAATTCGGCGATGCTCGATCTGTCGGTTCCGCTGTATCAAGGCGGCGCCGAGTATTCCGCGATCCGCCTCGACAAGGAGGCGCTCGACGAGAAGCGATTGGACGTTCGACCAAGTGCGCGACCAGGTCCGCGCGAATGTGGTGCAGGCGTGGGGGCAATTGCAGGCGGCAAAGGCGGAGGTCGCGGCCGCGCTGCGCGAAAACGACGCGGCCGCGCGCGCCCTGACCGGCGTGCGCAACGAAGCGTTGGCCGGCCAGCGCACCACGCAGGACGTGCTCAATGCCGAGCAGGTTCTGGTCAATGCGCGCCAGCAACTGATCGTCGCGCAGCACGATCGTGTCGTCGCCTCGTTCAGCCTGTTGTCGGCGGTCGGCCGGCTGTCTGCCGAACAGCTTGGCCTGCCGGTGCGGATCTATAATCCGCAGGTTCATTACCAGCAGGTGCGCGACAGTTGGTTCGGGCTGCGCACGCCGAGCGGCAAGTGACGCCGCCGGCTGGTGCTGCGCGCTACCGCTTCAGTTCGTCAAGACGGCGCAGCAATTCGGGCCTGGGATTGCCGTCCGGCACCATGCCGAACTTTTTTTGCACGTCCCTGATCGAATCGCGCAATTCGAAATCGATGTGGGCAGCGAAATCGTTGACCTTATAGCCGAGCGCCGCCAGCTTCTTCTGCAGCGCGATGCGATCGGCGCGCGACAATTGCACGTCGTCCTTCGGCCACGCGGCGCGGATCAGACCGCCGCCGCGAATGCGGTCGCCGAGATAAGATACCGCCAAGGCATAGACATCCGAATTATTGTAGAGCTTGATGACGTTGAAGTTTTGCGTGACGAGGAAGGCCGGACCTTTGGCGCCGGTCGGAAAGAACATGATGGCGTCGCCTGAGGCCGGCATGGCGCGCCCGTCCGCGCGCTTGACCTCAAGCTTCTGCCACTGCGCGAACGAACCGCGGCTATGCATGTAATCGAAGCCGTTCGGAACGACGACCTCGAACCCCCAGGGCAAATTCTGGCTCCAGCCGTCCTGGTGCAGATAATTGGCGATCGAGGCGAGCGTATCGGGAACCGAGGTCCAGATATTGCCGCGGCCGGAGCCGGAAAAGCTCACCGCGAATTTCTGGTAATCCGACGGCATGAATTGCGGTTGGCCCATGGCGCCGGCCCACGACCCAACCATGTTGCTGCGACCGACAGCGCCGTCTTGAATCATTTGCAGCGCGCCGATCAGTTCGCCGCGAAAATAGGCGCCGCGATCGCTCACCAGCGCCAGCGTCGCCAGCGAACGGATCACGTCATAGGTATCCTTCTCGCTGCCGAAATCGGACTCGATGCCCCAGATGCCGAGGATGGTCCAGCGATCGACTGAATATTTCTTCTCGACCGCGGCTAGCGTCATGCCCCATTGGGCGGCTTTGGCTTGGCCGGCCTTGATCCGCTCGGGCGAGGCAATGGCGTTGACATAGGCCTCGACCGGCTTGCCGTATTCGGGCTGGTGCTGCGTCGCGGCGATGACTTTGGGATCGAGGCTCAAGCCGGCCAAGGCGGAGTCGAAGGTCTGGCGCGCGATGCCGGCCGCTCGCGCGTCGGGCCACAGCGCGTCTACGAATGCCCGGACCTGCGCCGCTGATGCCGGGCCGGGCAGTTGCGACTGCGCCAAACAAGCCGTACCCGCTGCGCCAGCGACGAGCAGCGCGAGGATACGAACGGTGCTTTTCAGGGTTTCGCCTCGCTGCTGGAATTCGGACTGGGCGGCTGTTGTGGAGACTGAGCCCCGGCGGGCTGAGCGGGACCGGGCGGTGTTCGTGGAGGCTGGGCCTGTCCGGTATCGGACCGGCCTGCCTGAGCCAGGGCGGCCTGAAGCTTTGCAAGCTTATCTTGACCGGCGCGAAGATGATTCTGCCACAAGGGGTTCGTGGGATCCTTCTGGGCAAGCCTCTGCCAAAGGCCGGCCTCATTTTCATATGGCGCCACGGCATCCTTCGGCCGGTTCGCACGCTCAAGAGCATTGCCGTACCGGTCATAGCAGGACGCCAGGTAGATCATCCACTCGGCATCGCCAGGGTCCCTGCCGAGCAGGTCCCGTCCCACGGCAATTGCCGCTTCGTATTCAGTCAGCGCGGGCTGAAAATCGCTCGACGCAGCCTCGGCCTGTTTTAGCAGCGCGTACGCTTTCGATCGATGACTCAATACAAGATTTCCCAATACCACCGCATTGGCCGGAGCTTTGTTGCGAAGCACTTCTTGCAGCGATATGGCTTCGTCGAAGTCGGAGAGCGCGTTCTGCAAATCAGTCTTGACCAGGACGTTGCCGATCTTCGTCAGGGTCGACGGAAGGTACGCCTGTTGTTCAATTGTCGCGGTTGGCAGAACGGCGATCTTGCGCGCAATCGCGAGCGCAGCGTTAAACGCGTTCATTGCCTCTGCAGTTTCTTTAAGAGGGTCCAGGGTCTCTCCGATCTTATTATCGATGAATGCCAGATTATACAATTCGCCGACATCGTCCGGACTTTTGTTCACCAGCGTTTGGGCGATGTCCCTTGCCTGCTGGTACAGCGCAAGAGCCTGCTTCAAATCCTCATGCGGGCCCGACTGGGTATTGATATCCGCCAGTCTGAACAAGCTGTCATAGTGCAGTTCCAGCCAGTCTGACGTTGCCGGGCTCACTACGCAACGATTGCTCCGCCAAGGCATTCGCGCTCGCCGCTTCCGCATAAGCTTGGTCGAAATCGCCCACTTCGTAGTAGATGTCAGTCAAGATCAGCAACAATTCCGCCTTTAATTCGGGATTTTGGCGCACCCCGGACGGCTGATTGATTGATTTCGCCAGCAAATCGGCAATAGACAATCCGGCCGCACTGGAAATGTCGCCGCGATTAAGGCTGTCCTGAACGGACGAGAGAAGCCCCTTGGTCAACGTGTAGGCCGTGCTGATCTCGGTCATCGTATTTTGTTCGTTCACAAAATATACGATGCCGCCGGCGGCGAGAAACAGACAGCCGGCGGCGACTGCCGCTGTCATGAACCATCTGCGCCACACTTGCCGCTTCAGCGCCGTTTGGCCGTCCAATATTAATTTTCGTACGTGCTCAAAACGACCGCCGTAGCGGTTGGCCCAGGCCGGGGTGCGCGGACGCTTCTCCCACCACTTCAGTGTGTCGGGAACTTCGGAGGGCGACAGTTCGTTGAGATAGAGCAGCGCCTGGTAATGGCGGCCATCGTCCTCCTCTTCGCGCAGCCATCCGACTGGTCGTGGGTCGTTGGCCGCGCCCGTCGCCCCGGGCTCGCCGCATACCTTTTTCCAGCGGCGCAACAGCGCTTCGTGGCCGACATCGACCAGGGTGCGCTGTTCAAGCTCTTTTGCCGGCCCCGGCTGCACAAACGAACAATCGTCGGCACGGAACCGATCAAGCACCTTCAGCAGATCGGCATGCGAGCCGCCGACTTCCTCGGCAAGTTGCTCAAATGGCAAGGCCCGGCGTATTGCGCGACCGCTCCTGTCCACCTCCGACAAGGCCCGGAACACGCGCTCGGTAACCGCATCGAGGCCAGGAATTCCGGCCATGATTTCGTCGGCATGCTGCGACAGCGCGCCGGATATTCGTCCGACGGCATCGTAATGTGCAAGGGTGATCTGGCGCGGCGGCGCGGTGCCGGCGCTGGCCGCCGTTTCGGCGATCGCACCGCCTAGGTTCGATTTCCCGGCCTCCTGCCACAGTCGCGCCAGGCAATGCTGCAACACCGGCAGCTGGTCGGATTCGCCGATCACGTCGCTGAGCAGCCGGCCGACAAGGCGCGGGTCGATCGTCGCGCCGCACTTTTCGATCGGCTTGCAGATGACCTGTTCGAGCTGTTCTGGCGTCAGCGCCGGCACCAGAAACTGCGTTTCGCTCACTGCTTGCGGCAGACCGCGAAACGCCGCGCAATCGCCGATAAAATCGGAGCGCATCGTGAGCATGATCTGGAGGCGACTTTTGGCATTGCGGCTCGCCTCCAGCAACAATTGCACGAACAGCATAGCCTCTTCATAGCGCAGGGCATCGCCGGCGTCGTGTCGCAGCTCGGAGATTTTGGCGTGCCGGAACAGTTCTTCGAACTGGTCCACGAGGAGTACGAGAGTTTTATCTTCGAGTCCGTCGATTTCCGCCAGCGCATCCACAAGACCTTGGCTCGACAACCGAATGAGGTATTCGATTCGGTTTCTTTGCAGTGAAGCAAACGTCGGATCTCGCTCGGTTGCGGTCTGATATTCGGCGGCCAGGCCGTACACCAGGTCGATCAGGTTGTTGATCGGCGCGTTCTTTGGCGACATATCCCGCCAGACCCATCGCCTTCCGCCCTGTTGCTTGCTGTCCTTTTCCAGCAACGGACGAAGGCCGGCGAAAACGAGCGAAGACTTGCCGCTGCCGGAACTGCCCACCACCGCCACGAAACGGCTGCGGTCGAGCATGCGATACAACGAGTAAATGTGCTGGGTGCGGCCGAAATAGTAGGCGCTATCTTCGTAACGGAAGGCCCGCAGGCCTGGAAATGGCCGGTCCCCGCCAGCGACGGACACCGGGCCGTCGTTCATGGCTCGACAGCGGGCCGGCGCGGGATGAGCTTCTTGATTTCCTCAAGTGGAATCGCCTGTGGATCATTCACGACGATAACTTGGTCGATCTCGCTCGGCGGCCCGTCCTCTTTAAATTCTTCCTTGTACTGGTTGGGCGGCGGCGCAAGCACGACACTGCGCGGCTCCCAATTCTGCTCGCGCCCAAGCGATCGCCAATCTTCCAGCTGGTTCGCCTGGGCCCTGGTCCACGTTTCCGATGTGGTTCCCCAGCAAATCACGATAGCATCGCAAGTCTTCATCAGGCTCTTATCGAGACTTTTGCGCTGCACCTCGTCGCCGTCGCGGGCCGGAAACACGCCTTCGACATTATGCAGCGACAGCGCCTTTCGCAAACCCCTCGCCAGCACCCTGTCGTCGGCGTGGTGGAGAAGCAGAACCTTCGCCTTCGATTGCGCGGCCTCGACTTCCACAGCGTCAGCTTCCCGATCCTCCGTCTTCGGCTTCCACTGATCGAGGCAACTCACCATGGACAGGCGAAAATTGCCGAGGTCATCGCCGAAAATCTTGTCGGTCGCGCACTCGGTGCCGAATCTCGTGAGCACCGCATGCGGATCGCGCGTAAGGGTCGCGCCGCCCGGCCGGTCGTCGGGCTGAAATATCTTCGGCGCCCAAATGATCCGCCGAAATTGCCGGCCGGACGGGTCAGCAGCCGCGTCGGGCCTCTCGACTTTCGCCGCGGAGCGCGCCAGCTGCAGCTTGACCATCTCATCGGCGCTTTCGCCCAAGAGATGAATCGCGGCCTCGGCGCCGTCGAGCGCTTGATCGATGACCGGCACGGCGGAACCATCGGTCGGAATGGCTGCGCCTCGCTTGGGAACGACGTTCGAATCCCTTGTTGGTCAGCTCGGCGACGACGCGAATATATTGGTCGAACATGTCGGTCGCCGGCTTGCCGACATAGACGGTCCGGCCGGTCGGCGGCGGCAGCGCGAAAGTACCCCGCACGAGCTGTCCGGCGCGCCTCAGCAGCAGCGCGAACAACTCGTCGACCACTGGCCAATACAGGTTATCGACCGGCTTTCCGCGCACGAAAAACTCCACCACAGGCTGAGTCTCGCGCCCGGTAAGTTCGTAGAACTTGTACCCCTCCTGATTCTCCAATTCAGCGGGCCGAACAGTCCTGTCGACTTCGTTCAGTTCAACGATGATGATGCGCTCGTCGATCGGCTCGTTGCGCCGGGCTCGACATTCCTTGAAATACTCAAGCTCGTCGAGGCAATAATCGCTGCCCATCCAGTTTTGCGACAGTACGACAAGGAGCAGCGTGGACCGGTCGAGTGCTTCGCGAAGTGGGGCCGGAAAGCGTTCGCCACGATGGATGTTTTCGACGTTGCGCCAGACTTTGGGCCGAAGCGGTCCCGCCGTCTTGAACTTATAGTTCAGGTAGTCCTGGAGATACGTAACGAATCCCATTCCGTCCAGGATATTGGGCGGCGCGTCGTTGTCGTCGTGCGCATAGGAAATGAAAATCTGGACCGACTCATCCGGCATGGCCAACCCTTACAGTCCCGGGCCGTTCCGGCTAGCAAGCATATTCTTGAAAGGCTACACAGCGGCAGGTTGAAAGGTCAAGGACCTTTGCGGGGTAGCGGCACGATTTCCTATGCCTGCGACAGCGTATTTGGGTCTGCAGCGAAACGCGATTGGCGCGGATGCAAGGACGCGCCTGCGGCTGTATGGCTGTCCTCTCGAAAGCTGGCGACGCTGTCCTTTGTTCTCTTGGCGGAATTTTGGAGGATTGTCGCCGAGTGTGGCAATCGTGCAACGGTGCGGCACCGATGCAGCAAACATGCGTTCGCTCGACGACAACGTTATTGACGTGCAATCTTGTCCATGCACAATCCTTACGCACTCCAGGTGGCATTTGGGGATGCCCCGATTAGGTGTGGCGTTGGGGGGGTGTCATGTGGTTGCGTGCGTTGCTTGTCGGCGGGTTGCTCGCCGGGGCTGTCGGAGCGTGTTCGATGGTCGATCCGGTCGATCAACGCTACGATACCGTGACCCGGAGTCTGGCCAAGGCGCGCAACGAAGCGATTTTTCTAAATCTCGTCCGCGCCAGCCACGATTACCCGTTGAGCTTCTCGGCGATCGCCAACGTCACGCCGACAATGTCGAATTCGAACGTCCTTCGCGTTACCAACGTTCCTGTTCGGCCCCGGTGCGAACGCTGCGAATGTCCTCGGCGGATCGACCGCGCCGCAGCGCGACCTTGTCTTCGGCAGCACGACTGCCTCCAGCTCGACGAATGTCGGCACTAATTTCAATATCTCGACGGAGGAAACCGGCGCATTCTATAACGGCTTCTTGAAGCCGATCGATCTGACGATTCTGGATTATTTCATCCGGCAGGGGTATTCGCGCGAACTGTTGTTCTGGCTGTTCACGGAATCATTTGAATTGACGCTGCCTGGGCAGCCGCCGCTGGGCTTCCATTATCATCCGCCGGACGACCTCGGCTGCGACCCGAACGATCGAAAGCATCGCTGCTTTATCGACTGGGTCCATAACGCGGCCCTCAGCGGGTTGACCGTTGAAGAAAAAACGCAGGAGCGCGCAAGCAGCGGCGGCGGCCAAGGGCGCAGCGGTGACAGCGGCGGCGGCCCTGCCGCCAAGCCGACAACCTATACGTACGCGCGCTTTTGCTTCAATTATGTCCTGGCCGAACAGGCGGCTGCGCTGGCGCCGTACTTTGCCAAGCGGCTTTTGGCGGACTTGGACGTGAGCAAGGGGGAGGTGTTTGGCGGCCCGCTCAGGTGCGGCTCGCCGACCTGGCATCCGGAGAAGGACGCCACCCTGCCGCAGGAGGACATACTTCCTCTCAAATTCAGGAATAACACCATCCAGTTCAGAATCATTCCTCGTTCCGCCTACGGCGTGTTCGCGTTCCTTGGAACGTTGATGAAATTGCAGCAGCAGCACAATGAGTCGCTCCCCTATCCCCCCATAGAGCCGAGCCGTTATCCTCCGGAGCGCCCGTGGGCGAAGAACATGCCGCCGCAATTGGCGACTCTGAGCGACGAATCTCTCATTACCGTTACGCGGAACGCGATCGGAGGCCACTGTTTCGTTCGAACTTGGTTCGAAGACGGCGAATATTGCGTACCTGAGAGGGCTGACACGACGAAGCGCATCTTCAGTCTCCTGGCGCAGCTCATCGCCATCCAGACTACGGCCAGCGATCTGTCGATCACTCCGATTGTGCGCGTCATCCAATAGCACCGCCGCCCGCCGGCCAACGCCGGGTTACCGAGACGCACGCGCTTGTTACCCGCGGCGGCAATGAAGGATTCAGTTCAACATTAATTGCCGCGGCTATGATGCGCCCCGCGCGCACTCAGTCCGGAATGACCGGCAGCAACAGATGCGACGGGTGCTTGCGGTCGTGGTAGATCCTGTGCAGCACGGTCCGGCTCGAGCAGATGTGATAGGGCACGTATTCGGCGTTGGTGGCGCCGGCGACGCCGGTCGGCAGGTCCAGACTGGTAATATCGAGGCAGATGCGGTGGCCCTCGTGGAACATGTTCGCCGTCGCCATGATCTCGATCTGATATTCCTCAATAGCGCCCGGCGTGACCGGCCTTTGCGCCTCGCGGGTGAGCGGATGCCACGGCCAATACGGCTTTGAGCGCGCCGCATCGAGCGCGCGGTGCGAAGCCTTGAGCCAGCCGCGAGTGAGCTCGCGTTCAAACAGGTTTTTCGGCACCTCACGCTCGCCCTCGCGCACCGTATGCACCGACACGTCGGGGCCGACGTCCTTGAGGACGACGATCCAGTTGGTGTCGTCCTGATCGATTGATGCGTAAAGCGTCAGCGCGATCGGCCCGGCGATCACGACATCACGCGGCAGCGGATCAGTCATATAGCGCAGGCGCTGGATCGCAGCCGTCTGCGACGGCGGCATCTGCACGAACGCATCCGGCGGCTGGGTCTCGGTCGCGCTCGACGGCGCCGGCTGCTCGGGCGCGAGCCGCTCCCAGCTCGAAAGATAAAGCTTGGTCCACCGCGTCTGCGGCAGCGGCCAGTCGCTCGCGGTGCGCCATTCGTTGGCGCCCGTCAGCCAGAACCGCACCGGCGCCTCGTCCATGATGCCGGTGTCGATGCCCTTGAGCCAATGATCGTGCCAGCGCAGCACCTCGCTGTGGAACGTGTGATATGGCCGTTCCAGATGGGCGGGTCCCGCCAGCAAAAGCTTTTTCGGTGCCGTTATGTTGCGGTACCAATGCTGGCAGCCGTTCAGGTGCGTCTTGTAGGTGTAGCCGTACCAGCCGGAGCCGGTATAGGTCGGCACCTTGATCTGGTCGAACTCGGCCTCGCTCTTCCGCACCGCCGCCTCGCTGTCATAGGGATCGATCAGCACGCTGAAATAGGGCGGCATGTGCTGGCCCTTCTGCGCGATCAGATTGTAGACGTGCGGATACATTTTGTGGTCGGGATTGTTCATGGCCTCGCGCCACAGCTGTTCGCGCTCCGGCGACAGCGGCCCCGGCGCCCCCCGGTTCTGGTGCATGGCCGAGAAATGGCCGACCAGATAACGGAACAGATGGATGACGCCGCCGGGGTATTCGTCACGGAAGCCGCCCAGCTCGCCGTAGGCGCCGCGCGAGTCGAATGGAAAGATCGCGCGCAGGTGCGGCGGCTGTTTCTTGGCGACGGCAAGCTGCTCGGCGCCGAAGCCGGAAATGCCGACCATGCCGACCTTGCCGTCGCACCAAAGCTGCGCCGCGATCCACTCGATCAGGTCGTAGCAGTCCCATTCGCGCGAGCCGCCGCCCTCCGACTTGCCGACGCCGCGCGGCGAGCCGATGACATGGATATAGCCGCGCGCAACGAAAAATTTGGTGTCGCCCGCCTCCATCGGCCCGGTCCACAGCGGCGACCAGGCCGGCTGCGGCGGCAGCGCTGCGGCCATGTCGGGGCCCTGAAAATCCTTATTGTAGATGGCAAAGGAGAGCAGCGCTGGAAATTTCCCCGCCGCGTCGGGCCGATACACATCGACGCAGATTTTGACGCCATCGCGCATCGGCACCATCACATCGAGTTCGCGGACAATCGATGGATAGGCCGGAGCGCGGTCATAAGCCGGCCCGGGGTTCTCCGCCGATTGCAGCAATGGGCGCGATGTCTCGACGGTCACTGTTATCCCTCCCCTACATGCCGGCATGGCTCGGCCGGACTTCTTGCTTTTGACGGCGGCAGAGATCAGCATAAAGGTTTATTGTGCGCCGATGCGCCGATCAAGGCGCGTTGCCGCACATGATCGAGCCGCAGGGGGGAACCATGGAGATGAAGTCGACGCGCCGGATCGTCACTGGGCATGACGATCGGGGCAAGGCCATCGCGCTGTTCGACGGCCCGGTGCAAGCCAAACAGCGCAGCGTCGGCGGCAACGGCATAACAATGCTGTGGGTCACCAGCGAGTTTCCGGTGGACATGATCGCCGCGACCGACCGCGCCCAGACCCCCACCGGAACGCCGCCGCCCGCCAATGGCACGATCTTTCGCATCGTCGACTTCGCCCCGGTGACGGCCGGGCAGGCGGCGCCGGTCGACCATCATCAAATCCTGCTCTCCATGGGCATCGACCCCGCCACGCAGGGCTACGCGCGCCACGCCAACACACACCGGACCAGAACCATCGACTACGCCGTCGTGCTCGAAGGCGAAATCGACATGCTGCTCGACGACAGCGAAGTCCACGTCAAGGCCGGCGACGTGCTGGTGCAGCAGGGCACCAATCACGCCTGGGTCAACAACAGCGGCAAGCCGTGCCGCATCGCTTTCATCCTGATCGACGCCAAGACGCCGCCGGCCTGGCAGCAAGCCTGGAAGAAATAACTAGGATGGCTGTCATGCGAACCTTGCTGGTCGCCGCAGGAATCGCCCTCTATCTGATTGCGCCCGTTACCGCATTCGCCCAATCGCCCGAAGGATTTTACAAAGGCAAAACCATCAGCCTGTGGATCGGCTTCGGCGTCGGCGGCGAAGACGACCTGTGGGCGCGCACCATCGCGCTGCACATCGGTGCGCATATTCCCGGCCACCCCTCAGTGGTTCCGGAAAACGTGCCGGGCTCCGGCGGACTCCTCGTAGTCAACCGTCTCTACAATACCGCGCCCAAGGACGGCACGGTGATCGGACTGATCAATCGGGGCATTCCGTTCGAACCGCTGCTCGGCGGACAGGGCACGCAATTCGACGCCTTGAAGATGAATTGGATCGGCAGCCCGGGCCGCGACACCACGGTCTGCGCGGCGCGCAAGGATGCCGCCGTCAAGACCTTGCAGGACCTCTACGCCAAGGAATTGATCGTCGGCGGCACCGGATCGGGAGCCGACACCGCCATCTACCCGCAGTTCCTCTCCGCGCTGCTCGGCATGAAATTCAAGGTGGTCAAGGGTTATCAGGGCTCGCACCAGATCCAGCTCGCGATGGAGCGCAACGAAGTGCAGGGCATCTGCCTCGCCTATGACTCGCTCGAACGTGGCACGCTGGCGCGGGCGCATCAGCTCAACATTCTGCTGCAGGCCTCGCTCGAACCCGACCCGAGGCTCAACAATATTCCCTACGGCCTCACATTCGCGCGCAGCGCCGAAGAACGCCAGGCATTGCAATTATTCTTCACCCGCGCTTCGATCGGGCGCCCCTTCGTCGCGCCGCCGGGCGTTGCCGCCGACCGCGTCATGGCGCTGCGCCAGGCTTTCGATGCGACCATGCATGATCCCGCCTTCGTTGCCGACGCCGCGCGGCAAAAGCTGCGCATCGTACCGCTCGAGGGCCAAGACCTCACCGCCATTGTGGCGGCGGCCTATGCCACGCCGCCTGCCATCGTCAAACGCACGATGCAGGCAATGGGCCGGTAGCGAGTGGCGTCGTCCGACGCACCTCGCTCGGCTGCGACTTTGGAGAGGCCAATGAGTGCTCTCACTCTCGATCTCGGATGCTTCGTTGCGGATTCAGCCTGCGTAAGATTCCAACGGAAGGCTGCGCCATTGCGCGCACGGGAATTGCCGACTGCTTCGGCGTGATGATCGCCGGAGCGCGCGATGGCGAGATTGCCTTGATCGATCGCGAGCTCGGCAGCAATAGCAGCACAGGCCTTGCGTCACTGATCCCTTCCGGCGCAAAGCGCTCAATCGAATCCGCGGCCTTGATCAATGGCGCCGCCGCGCATGTGTTGGACTACGACGATGTCAGTCTGGATGGCCATCCGAGCGCCGCGCTGGTGCCGGCCATTCTCGCCCAAGGCGAGGCGAGCGGCTCAAGCGGCGCCGAGATGCTGACGGCCTATATCGCGGGCTTCGAAGTGTGGGCGGAGCTGTTGGCGCGCGAGCCTGTGCCGCTGCATCGCAAGGGCTGGCATCCGACAAGCGTGCTCGGCGCGATTGCTGCAGCAGCGGCCTGCGCGAAACTGCGCGGCCTCGATAGCGAACGCACTGCCACGGCGCTCGCCATCGCGGCCTCGATGGCCGCAGGCCTCGTCGCCAATTTCGGCACCATGACCAAATCGTTCCAGGTCGGACGCGCTGCGCAATCCGGCGTCATCGCCGCGCGGCTGGCGCAGGCCGGATTGACCGCCTCGCGCGATGCGCTCGAGCATCCGGCGGGGCTTTTGGCCGCGTTGTCGCCGTCTGGCAAGGCCGAACTCGACCGGCCGCTCGCGGCCGACCGCAGGCAATGGCAGATCCTGGCGCACGGGCTCAACATCAAACGCTATCCGATCTGCTACGCCACGCATCGCTCGATCGACGCCGCGCTCGGCCTCGTCGAGCGCTACGACCTTACGCCCGATCGGGTCGAGCGCGTTCATGTCTCGACCGGCAAGACGCAAATGCTGATGTTGCGCAACAGCCGGCCGCAGACCGGGCTCGAGGCGAAGTTTTCCATGCAGTTTGCGATGGCGGCGGCGCTGGTGGCGCGCCGGGTCGGCCTCGCCGAACTGACTGACGGCTTCGTGCGCCGTCCCGACGTGCAGGCTCTGTTCCCGCTGGTATCGTTTTCAACTACCGACGCAACGAATGAAGGCTCGAACTTTGCACCGGCCGACGCCGTCGAGATCACCACCAAGAGCGGGCAGACGCTCAGCAGCGGACCGGTTGAATACGCCAAGGGCAGTCACCCGCGTCCGCTGTCGCGCGGCGAGCTTTTCGGCAAATTCGTCGATTGCCTCGGCGCGCAATACCAGGACGCGCAAAAATCGCGCGCGTTCGAGACCTTGATGATGTTCGATCGCCTCAACGGCGCCGGCGACCTTGCGCTGCGGCAATAGGAGAAGCATTGCGTTTGGCGGAGGGAGAGGAACTGTCTTCCAACATTCTCTCGCAGGATTTCGCTCGGCTTCGCGGCGCTTCGTCGAAGGGCGGCGTATTGCAAGGGGTCACGCGTTCCTTGCCGCTGCAGGCTTGCGTGGGCGACCGCCCTTCGCGCCGTTGCGCCGGGCAGCAGCCGCCTTAGCGACCGACGTTGCGGCGCCGGCCCGCGCCGCCCGCTGGCGGTCCATATAGGCCTTGGTGCCAAACAGTCCGGCTAGCAGGCCCGGAACACTGAGATCGACATCTAGCCGCTCCCAGTGCAGGCCGAGTCCGAGCCCGAGAATTTCGACTTGCGCGAGCTCCGCGTCGCTGGCGCGTTCGAGCCCTTGGCCGCTGCGCGCCGGAAACGCGAAGGTGCATCCGTTGGTCAGATCGACGTGCACGCGCCCGGTCCTGCGATCGTAGCGAGCGGCCCGTGCGCGAGGCTCGGTGCGCAGCGAGCGCTGACCGCGACGCTCAGCCGCCGCCACCATCGCCTCTATATCATTGCTCATGAATCGTTCTCCACATTGCGATCAGCCGCTCCCGCTCGCTATGGACCTCCTGCATCAATTTGCGTACGTCGCCTCGCCTGATGCCGGCGACCCAATCGAGCGTGATCCCGCCTGGACCTTCCAAACCGATCTTCGCTTCGCCACCATGTCCGAACACGTGCACGTGTGCCGGACTGTGATCATTCGAGAAAATCACAAAGCGGAAACCGTAGGCGCGGTGAACCGTAACCATAAACTTAACCCATCATGGTTGGGTTTTCAAGGAGTCGTGCTGCCGCCCTAGTGATTACGAAGGACCATCAATGTGCTCAACCACATCCAGCAGCTTCGACCGTAGCTCTGCGAGCTTGGCGCTAAGAATGATTGGTCCGCGACCCACCAGCAATAGGAACGTCCTGAACACCTCGTCCGAATGCCGGCTCAAAGCCACCAGATGTTCGCCCCTCGGGCCATGCGTGCCCGCAAACCAGTGCTTTACGGTTCGTTCGCTTGCCCCGGTCCACCGCATAACGGTTTTGATGGTTCGATGATTCGAGCCCAGTTCGGTTCGCAGGGCCTCGGCAATGAGCTTGCCGAAATTTAGCTCACCGCCGTCCCCCTGTCCTCGCCGGTGTAACTTCTTGCCCTTTTTAGGCAACATGTTGCCCCCTCCTCCGATCTAGAATGGTCAAGATGCGGAGACGGTAGGAACCGGATCGGCTCCGAAGAGCTAAATTGGCCGCGGACGGACGGTTAAAGTGGTCGGGCGTCGAACTCCTCAATCGCCTGGTTCTGACGACGTTGGGCCTGCAGGCATGGCTCGCGCGGCCGAATACGTCCGCATGTCAACCGACCATCAGAAATACTCGACCGAGAACCAGTCTGAAGCGATCCGCCAATATGCGATTCGGCGGGGTCTAGAAATTGTGCGCACCTATGCCGACGAGGGAAGGAGCGGACTTCGGCTGGATGGGCGCAACGCGCTGAAACAATTGATCGATGATGTGCAGAGCGGCAAAGCGGATTTCGCGACCATCTTGGTTTACGACGTTAGCCGATGGGGCCGCTTCCAGGACGCCGATGAGAGCGCCTATTACGAGTACATCTGCAAGCGCGCCGGCATCAGCGTTCAATATTGCGCCGAGCAATTTGAGAATGACGGAAGTCCGGTCTCCACGATCGTCAAGGGCGTCAAGCGCGCGATGGCCGGCGAATACAGCCGAGAACTTTCCGTCAAGGTCTTCACTGGCCAATGCCGATTGATTGAACTTGGTTATCGCCAGGGCGGCCCCGGGGTATGGATTGCGTCGCTGCTTGATGACCAATCAGGCGCCGAAGGCGACTGCTAGGGGAGAGCACAAGAGCATTCAAACCGACCGCGTCGTTCTGGTTCCGGGTCCGCCTGACGAGGTGGAGGAAGTGCGTTCGATGTACCGATCGTTCGTGAGGACGGCAAGCCAGAAGGCGAAATAGCCGACCTCCTAAATCGGCGTGGCGTTATGACGGATCTGGGCCGCCCCTGGACACGCGGCACCGTCCACCAAATCCTGATCAACGAGAAATACATCGGCAACAATGTTTGGAACCGCGGCTCATTCAAACTCAAGAAGAAGAGGGTCCGCAATAGCCCCGAGATGTGGATTCGCGCCAACGGCGTGTTCGCGCCGCTTATCGAACGATCGTTATTCGATGCTGCCCAAGCAATTATCCGCGAGCGATCGCAACGACTCACCAACGAGGAGATGCTGGAGGCGCTCCAGCGCCTGCTGAAAGATCGCGGATACCTCTCCGGCATTATCATCGACGAGGCAGAATTGCTGCCCTCAAGCAGTGCCTATCAAAGCCGGTTTGGCAGCCTGCTGCGTGCCTATGAAATGGTCGGCTACACTCCCGATCGTGACTACCGCTATATCGAGATCAATCGCGCCCTGCGCCGCCTGCATCCCCAGATCGTGACCGACGCGATCAAGGGCATCGAAAGCGCCGGCGGCTCTGTTGTCCAGGACCCAGCCACCGATCTCCTGACCATCAATGATGAATTCACCGCCTCGATCGTTGTGGTGCGTTGCCGAATGACCCCCGCAGGTTCACTCCGCTGGGAAGTCCGCTTCGACGTGGGGCTCTGGCCCGACATCACCGTAGCAGTTCGGATGGACCGGCCGAACCGGGAGCCGCTCGACTATTACCTTCTGCCGCGGATCGACATGACAGAGCCACGTCTGCGGCTCGCCGAGGATAACGGCGTATCGCTCGATGCCTATCGTTTCGACACGCTTGAAGAATTCTTCGGTCTAACAGCACGCGCCAGGCTCTTGGAGGTCGCATGAAAAAGGCTCAGGAGGCCCAAACCGTCGAGATGATCCCGATTGAACGCATAACCGTCATCAATCCGCGCGTTCGCAATAAGAGAATCTTCAAGGAAATCATTTCGAACATCGGCGAGATCGGCCTAAAGAAGCCGATCACTGTTACGCGCCGTGACGGTGCAGACGGCCCACGCTTTGATCTCGTGTGCGGCCAGGGTCGGCTCGAAGCTTATCAGGCGTTAGGACAACTGGAGATTCCCGCCCTCGTCGTAAATGCCGATACCCAAGACTGCCTGATGATGAGCCTGATCGAAAACCTTGCGCGTCGTCAGCACAGCGCGATCGATCTGCTGCATGACATCGAGGGATTGCGAAAGCGCGGATACAACGACACCAGCATCGCACGAAAGACTGGCCTCACACTCGAATATGTCAAGGGTGTTCTTCGATTGCTTCAGAAGGGCGAGCATCGGCTACTGCGCGCGGTTGAGGCCGGTCAAATTCCGGTTAGCATCGCGGTTGAAATTGCTGCGTCAAGTGACGCGGAAGTACAGGGGGTACTGCAACAGGCTTATGAAAGGAAGCTTCTCCGCGGTCAAAGGCTGATTTCAGCGAGGCGGCTTATCGAACAGCGTCGGCGACGAGGCAAAGGGCTTAGGAATACCGTGATGCAAAACACAAAGCATCGAGTGCGGCCCCTTTCCTCGAACGCCCTGATACGTGCGTTTCAGGACGACGTTGACCGTAAGCGCCTATTGGTTCGGAAGGCCGAGACCACGCGAAATCGGCTTATCTTCGTCACCGAAGCCCTACGAAAGCTTTTCGCCGACGAGAACTTCCTTACACTGTTGCGAGCGGAGGCACTCGACACGTTGCCACGAAATCTTGCCGGTCGCATCGAACTTGGTGCACAGGCTTGACCATGAAATCCAAGCCACTGACGCCTGTGAAGATGGCCTTTGAGGGAGAAGGCCTGAGAATTGAAATTGTTGATATCCATCCGCTCAAAATCGTCGACGACACTCTCAGGAAAACAACGAAATATGTTCAAATCGCCGCCTCGATTCGGGAGGTTGGCATAGTCGAGCCTCCAATCGTAGCACGCGACCAGAGCGAAACCGGAAAATATCTTCTGCTTGACGGCCACCTGCGTGTCGACGTGCTCAAGCAATTGGGAGAGACAGAGGTAGCCTGCCTGATCTCTACCGATGACGAGGCCTTCACTTACAACAAGCGTGTCAACCGGCTCGCGACGGTTCAAGAGCACAGGATGATCGTCAAAGCAATCGAGCGCGGCGTTTCCCAGGAGAGAATAGCCAAAGCGCTAAACGTCAATATTCCTCACATCGTGGTGAAGCGGCGGCTTCTTGATGGCATCTGTCCTGAGGTCGCCGAAATTCTCAAAGACAAGCACATTGCGATTCACACATTTTCCGAGCTTAAGAAGATGGTGCCGCTTCGGCAGATCGAGGCCGCAGAGTTGATGGTCGCGATGAACAAGTACACAGTCAATTATTCCAAGTCACTTTTAGCAGCAACGCCGAATGAGCAGCTAGTCGAATCCGGCAAGCCAAAACACGTCACCGGGTTGAGCGATGAACAAGTCGCCCTGATGGAGCGCGAGTCAGTCAGCCTGGAGCGTGAATTCAAGATCGCGGAAAAATCATATGGGACGGATCATCTCGATCTTGTGCTTAGTAATGGCTACCTCGCCAAGCTGCTCACCAATGCAAAGGTAGTGCGCTATCTGGCGCAGCATCACAATGAGATCCTGGCCGAATTTCAGAAGGTTGTAGAATCGAAGGTTGCTGCAGCCTGAGCTCGACCGCTGAAAGCATGACGCGGCGGCCCAGGCATCGATGGGGACCCGGACCCGATAAGCGCGGGGACCGCGGGAGAAGCCGCACTGTGGGGCGGATCAAGCGCGGTGGTGGGAATGGCGGCGAACCCGTTCGGAGCCCACTAGGCTGATCCCAAATGATCAGCCGAGCGCCCGGCTGTTCGGGACAGTCGGGCGCATCCGGCCGAGCTTATGACGACAGACAAGCCATCGGCAAGCAGAGGCACCCCCTTGCGAAGCGCGTTAGCAAATGAATCGCCAACGGCAGATAGTTTGAAGCTCTCTCCCCTCCGCTTATAAACGGTTTTTGCAGGGCGAGCGGTTGTGATATTCCTCTCGGTCAACTCACAGAGGAGATCGTCATGTCCGGGAGCGGTGGAGGAGGCGATTGGAGGCCAGAGCCGGCGAAACCATCGTCAAAATCAAAGAAGGGAGACCAGGGAGGGGGAGCGAAGGGGGCTCCGCCCGATCCCTGCAACATCAACGAGGTCACGACCCTCAATTCGGTCAACCGTAACGTGATCGCGGGGATACGACCCAACGACCACCTTGCCGTCGTCTTTCAACCGGGGCCGCCTCAGCGACTCGTCGCGCAAACGTCGGCGGGCGTCACTGCAGGGTCGATCACGTCGCCATCAATGCTGCAGATAATTCAATGCATCCAAGCCGGCCACGACTACGACGCCGTTGTGCTATCCGTGCGCGGAGCTCAATGCCAGGTGCGGATTGAACCCAAATGACTGCCTTAACGATCGTAGGTGGTGTTTACCACGAGCGGTGTATTTGGCCAGATTGGGATCAACTTTATGGATCGGCTGGCCGGGCCGCCGCTGCGCTGTCGGGGCAGATATCCAACATCACGTTGCGCACATACGCGCGAGACGACACCGCCGAGCGCTTTAGGGGATATGTTGTTGGCGCCTACCGATTTGGCTTCGAGCCGACACGGGCCGATCAGACCGTTTCATTTGAATACATTCACAGTCTCTCTGTTCCAACCATCAGACCGGCGCCGGCACAAATCCGGCAAAACGAACCGATTGCCGTATCCGACGATGTTGTGCTGCGATTTGGTCTCATGGAAGGTTCTGCGCGCGTCCAGGCTAAGCGCTGCATCTATGACCCACAATCCGCCTTTGCCCCGAGACCATTTGCTGAAAATGGCAGCAAGTCGGATCGACTCGCGATTGTAGCTAACCGTGGCGAAGTGCAGGCGCTCGGCCGCGGTTCCGACCCAGTCGATTCAGCGCAAACTCTCCTTAAGCAAGGAGCCGAGGTAGTCGTCGTTAAGTCCGGCGCCGCCGGCGCCTATGTTGTAAACAAGACCAACACCACGTTGGTGCCGGCCTACCAGACAGAAAGGGTTTGGACGATCGGGTCGGGTGACGTGTTCGCCGCAATCTTTGCTGCGGCGTGGGGAACAAGTGACGCTACTGCAGTTGAGGCCGCCAAGTTCGCTTCGCGAGCAGTCGCAGAGTACGTCAACTCGATGGCGTTGCCGAGCCCATCAACCGCCGATCTCGAAAAATCCGCGCTACCAGAAGCTCGCGCTGCTGGGGGTCAGGTCTATCTGGCCAGCCCTTTCTTCACCATCAGCCAACGCTGGCTCGTCGACGAGACGCGGCGATGCCTGACTGAGCTTGGAATGAAGGTATTTTCTCCTGTTCATGATATTGGCCACGGGCCGGCCGAAACCATCGCCCCGGCCGATCTCGCTGCTCTCGATCAATGCGATGTGGTGTTTGCAATTCTTGACGGGATCGATAGCGGCACAGTTTTTGAGATTGGCCACGCACGAGCCCGGGGCAAGCCGGTTTACGTGCTTGCTCAAACGGTGTCTGAGGAAGACTTGAAAATGGTGGTGGGCTCGGGATGCAAGGTGTTCGACGATTTCGTTACCGCGCTCCATCATACAGCGTGGCGGGCATGAGCACGGCATTGCTACTTTCGGGTGGCATGGACTCAATTGCCATTGCGCATTGGTTTCGACCTGAAATCGCGATTACAATCGATTACGGACAACGCCCAGCCGCGGGCGAGATACGAGCATCCCAGGCGGTCTCAAACGTCCTTGGAATTGAACATCATATTGTGCGTGCGGACCTGGCTGCGCTTGGCACCGGCGACATGGCGGGGGTAGCAGCACTCGATGTCGCGCCTGTCTCAGAGTGGTGGCCGTTTCGTAACCAAATGCTTGTCACGCTGGCTGCCATGAAATGCGCATCCCTTCGCACCAAGCGTCTGTTTATCGGATCGCTCAAAACTGACGAACGCCATGCAGATGGTCGGCCGGAGTTTGTGGCGAGATTGAACGCCCTCTTACAACAACAGGAAGGGGGGATGACGCTAGAGGCCCCGGCCATTGGGCTCACGGCCGTCGAGCTCATTAAGAAATCTGGGATTCCGATGGAAGTGTTGGCGTGGGCTCATTCTTGTCATGTGAGTGAGTTCGCGTGCGGCCTGTGTCGCGGATGCCGCAAGCACTTTGAAACTCTGCGAGAGCTCGGTGAAACACCCTACTGATCCTCGGCCGAAATCATCGCCAAGCTTCGCTCCAAATATTCCTTGGCCAGTTAAACGGACCCTGCGATGTCCGCCGATAATGCCACCACCCCCAAGCCTATTCACAGACGTGGTTGAAGCCCGACGATCCGATCGGGAAATGAGCCACGCTCCTTTGCGCGAGATCATAAACGCAGTCGCGTTTGCCACTCGACCGCGATTTGTACTCGCGAACGATGCTTTGAAGCGGACCCATCGACCAACGCCTTCTGCAGGAGCCATCCACCCGCTAGACGTTGTTCTGATTGATTGGCGAGTTGCACCGCGAGTCATGCGGTATGACTCGTTCTTTCATCAATTGGAACTCTTGAAGGCTTTCGAGAGCGCCAAAGACCTAACCAATCTCGCGCATGCTACGGAAGAGATTCTGCCCAGAGCGCGGGCGACGGCGATAGTTTTGTTGGGTGATACTACACGGGTTGCCGCAGCCTATGACAATTCCGACACGCTTTTCTGGCGGGATGCGGGCGCGTTGTTACAAACGCTCTTCTTGACTGCGACAGCATTTCGGCTTGTTTTCTGCCCGCTCGGGATCTTGGGACACGAGGTCGTGCGGGCTCTAGGCTTGGAGCACAGATTGACCGCCGCGGGTGTTGCACTAATCGGACGCCCATCGAGCGCCGATTGATCGCTGTCGACCAAATTGCTCAAGCCGACCAGAAGCCGCAGCCCCATGGGCCTAATCAATTTCGGCCTGACATCGTGATTACCACGAGACGCCTCATGTAATCCCACATCAATCCATCCAGCATGCCCGCGCCAGTGTCTAGCGCGGCGGCAAATCGGATAAATAAATCTTCCAAGTCGCAGTAGTGTCGTTGCGGGTTGAACTCCGTCGGGAATAGTCCGATGTGGCGACCCGCTCGTAGAATATGAATATCAATTACAGCGACGCTGTTCGATCCGCGATAATTACGGACGATCCAAGACGCGGTTTTTGGGCCGATACCCGGGAATTCGGCCAGGCGATCCCGCAGCACGACATCATCACTTGGTTCATTGAAATCGCTGAGGCGCTTAAGGCACGCGGACAAATAACGCGCCTTCTGGCGTGGGAAGCGATATTTGCGTGATCGCCCGTGGATGATGAATGGCTCCGCGAGAGCACGCTCCAATACGTCTTCCGCTGGCACATCATGAAGAAGGCCTCGATCCCGGACGCGCGCAAAGGCGGCAAGTCCGAGCTCGGCCCTCATCCCGAACCCGCCAAGCAGGCAAGCAGCAATTTCTTCTGATAGCGTCTTGCCAATTCGCAATTGGCGATACGTGCCAAGCCGTTCGTGCTGCCATGCTTGTCCGCGCCAATAGGCCGGCGTCAAGAGTTCGTCAAATGCACCCCACCGAATTTCGGGGAGCACAAAATCATGTGGGTCTGGAAGCTCCAAGCGTTCGATTGTGTCGGCAATTAGCGAATACATTTCTTGCATCGGCGCCGTCCCCCCTCCCGCGTGCGACCGCCACAACACCGATTCAATGCGGCGAGTGAATCACATGGGAGTTTGCGAGGGAATCCTCGAAGTTGGTCGAGGCCCAAGAATCCGATGGCTGGGCGGGAGCCGCCGAGCGCCGGCGGCGCGAGATCAAAAGGAGAACGTTGGCGCTGTATAAGTCGCCATCCGAATAGCCTGCGTCAGCTCATCTACCGGCGCAGTGATTCAGCGCTCGATCGTGCTGATGATCGGCTCGAACTGCGGCCCCTTCGTCTACGCCGGTGAAGAACGGTGACAAAATTAGCTCAGGACGTCGGCACGTTACAGAGCATGTACTGGATTGAGATTCGGACCGTGCCGCCGGTGAAGCTGCCGCTCGTGGCCGTGATGACGATCGACGTGGCAGAATAGAAGGCGGTCGGGCCGATGACCCCGGTGTTGTTCGATCCGGCCGACGTGCCGAGCGAGCCGCCGAATTGCGTGGTGTTCCCCGAGACGCCAACTCCAAATGACGGGGCGCCCGTGACCGCGGACACGACCAGCTCCGAAACCGCATAGACGATCGCGCGGTTAGGAATCTGTATGGTCGATGTCGTCGAGCTGCCGGATAGCGTAATTAGCTGTTCGAGAACGCCGAACTGAATTTGCGACCCGTTCGGCCCTTGGGCGACCGTATTCAACTGGGGCGGCGAGGTTTGAGCCAGGATCGTCCACCGGTTTGATCCGTTGCACTGGAGGACGACGCCCGCATAGGCGGCGGCGAGCACGGCGCTTGTCGCGCCGTCGATGGTATCGGTGCCGGCGCGTGCCACCGTGATCGATTTCGTCGCCGAGCAGTTCCCGGTCTCGTCCGTAATCGTCAGCTGGCAACCGGCCGGGAACGAACTTGCCGCCGGCAGCGTAACCGTGCGCGCGGCCGTCAGCGTCGTGTAGGCGATGCTGCGATCCGTTGTCGCCGCCGAATAGTTCGCATCCGAAAGGGTGGTCCGGCCGATCGTTTGCGTTTCCGAGAGCTTCGCCGCTGGGAAACCACCGGCGGTCGCTCCGTCCTGGACGACAACGCGGTTATTCGTCGTGTCAACAGCCAGCTCGCCCTGTGCGCCGGTGAAGGACGCAATTTGCGAGGCCGTGCCGCGCCGATACTGGACTTGGACAGCGGTAGTCATTCGATGGCTCTCCTAAGCCGCTCCGAGATCCACGTTCAATTCGACCGGTAAGGTGAACGGCACGCCGAAGTCGTCCTGCATGCCGACCGATTGAGTGACCAGGCCGAAATCCATTGAGGCACCCACCTGCATCGCGCGTGCGACTGAATGATCGACTGCGATGCCGGTCGGCGTGTAGGTGAAGGCCGTGCACGTCGAAAGGTCCTGCACGCCGCCGCCGAAGACATTGAACGATTGCAGCTTGATGTAGAGCGTCTTGCCCACATATTGCGCGGGCAGGTCATATTCGAACACGGTACTGTCGAGCCGCGCAAACGGCGCGCCGGACGAATGCGAGGCGATGGTCGTCCCATAGAGGCCGCGATAGAGATAGGTCAGCAAATAATGGTTCGCCGACGTGAGTGTCGCCGTTGCATAGGACACGAGTTCGGAGTCGACGATGCAAAGCGTGTTGGCAAGCTGCGCGTCGAGATCGGTCGCGGTAGCCAGAACGCCGCCGCTCTCGGCCATGTTTAGAGCGAGCGTGTCGGCCGTGTCCGGGTTTGCTCCAGTGAAGTTGGGCAGCGAAGACGACAGGACGCCCTGCCGCGCCGGCCCGACGATCTGCCCAATTTGATTGTATGTGGTGCCGTCGGTCGAAAGCCAGATGTTGGCCCCGCCCCAGTTCGGATCGGCAACGCCGCCAGAGCCGCCGGACGCTGCGATCCAAACCTGCGCCGTCGCGCCAACCAGAGCAGACGGTGGCTCGAAAATAATCGGCGTATTGACCGGGTCCGCGGCCACGTTCCGGTTGATCGGATCGTTCGTGACCGGCTGCGTCGGATAGAGCGTCGCCGTGGCAGCGCCGAGCGGAAACTCCTCTGCCGTGACGCTCAGGAAGCCGTTTTCGTCCTCTTCAATTTCGGTGATGCGGATCGGCGCGTTCGATAAGCCCAGGATCGAGTCCGTGACCGTGACCAGGTCCATCGGATCGAGCAGGCAATATTCCCAGGACAGCCGAAACTTGTAGGTGTTGCGGATATACAGCGCACGCTGGAGAATGAGCTGGCCGGAGATCAGCGCGATGTTCGGATCGCAAATCTCATGCGCGGTCACCGTCGAGGCGATGCGCATGCCGTAAAGCTCGATCGCGTTCTGGTCGCGAGATTCTACGCTGGTAAGATTATAGGCATTGCCGCGCTCGGCGATTTCGAGGCGCCAGACGTTGTAGGCCTCGTAGGGGTCGGAGCGCGAGACCTGCAGCGGGTCCTGGTTGTTCTCGATCTTGAAGTCATCGTCGCCAAGATTGTAAATCGGCGTCACGTTCGGATTGAACGTGATGCCGTTGCCGCTGGCGGCACTGTCGCCGTAGGGGACGAACCTTAGAAGCCCGCCCGACCATACCGCGGCGGTGTTTGTGAGCTGAAGCCACCGCCCGAGGATGGAGGATGCTCGCTCCTGGTCGGTGAGTGCGGGCGAGAGCGCAAGGCCGACCGCTTGGCAATAGGTCTGATACGACGCATCGCCGCCCGAGCCGAAGAGCGTCGTGGCGTCGATCGATGCCTGCGGGAAGCCGACGCCGTATTGCGCATTGCTGAGAAAGTCGGAAACGACCAGGGACGGATCGGCGTCGGCGCCGGTCGCATATCCGGGCCCATACCCGGTGCCGTAGTAAGAATCCCTGAACCTCGAAATTGTGGTTGTCGAGCGTCGCGCTGTCGCCCAGGCTGTAGTTCGGCGCGCATAGATAAGCGGTGCCCTGATAGGCGAGCGCCTGCGATGGGTATGCCGTCGCGATGTAACTCCATTCGCTCTGCGGCGTCGTCCCGGTGAACAGCGACAACCCGAGTTCGCTCAGCGTGTAGACCGATTGGTTCTTCCAGATTTGATTAATTCCGGCGATCGGCCCCTCGCAAAGAGCCATGATTATCGCCGCGCTGTAGGTATAGCTGACGGAGCTTCCGCCACCGCCGCTGAACAGGCCACCTTTGCCGCCGCTCCCTTTGCCGCCGCCGCTACTCTCGTAGGTTTGGAAGTTATTGTACCAGACGATGTTCGGCGCGAGCCTCGATTCGCCCCATACGATTGGGATCGGCAGTGTGTTGACGGCGGTCTGGATTTGCAGGCCGGTATAATCCGGCGTGGTCGTCGGTTGCGACCCGCCGCCAAAGAGGCCGCTCATTGCTTCTTCGCCCAATAGCTGAAGAAGCGCGGCGACCGCACGGCCTCCAACAGTTGGCTGTTGTGTTCGACCTCCTCTTCAAGAACGCGGCGCGCCGGATGGAAAGCGTGCACCATCGTCAGCGGGTTTGGTCTGGTGACGATGCCGCCATGCGAGTAGCAGCGGCCGTAGCGCAGCACCATCACGTCGCCGGCCAGTGGCTCCACGACCTCGCAACAGCGGTCAAAGATAAAGCCGAGATAGCGCTCCTCACCGCGATGCAGATGCCAGTCGGCCGGATAGGGGCGCGGATCGAACGGCGGCACGAGGCCGGTATCCACGAAAACTCGGACCAGCAGCATGCCGCAATCGACGCCCGCACCCTTGATGTCGGCGCAGTTGTGATAGGGCGTGCCGATCCAAGAGCGCACCTCCGCCACCACGGCGGCGCGCTGCCGGCCCTCGATGTCAAGCATTTTCAGATGGCCATTTGCGGCGGCGGCACGTAGGGGAAGCCGCGAAAGTTCGCGAGGTTATTGAACTTGCCCTGGCAGGTGCCCGGCGTGTGATCGCAGCCCTGGTAGACCGTGAACGTGTCGCCCGGTGCCGGGGGGCTTTGCAGCGGATAGCCGAGCGTGAGCGAACTGCCGGCAGCCACGCTGTTGACGTTCGCCGTCACTCCCGCGTTGACACCCGATGTAAAGGTGATCGAGCCCTGCTGATAGACTGAAGACGCCCCCGACCAGTTGATGACAGAGGCCGTCGAACCCGACCCGACCGTGCCATTGGTGCCGAAGGCGTTCTTTACCAGCGTGCAGCCTGAATCATAGAGCGCGTGTAGGCAGGTCGGCTGATACACATTGCGCGGCATGTCGATGTCGAGCAGCACCAAATCGGAATTGATCGTAAGCTTTGCGGTCGTCCGCCCGATCTGGTCGACATTGCCGAGCCGACCCTTGAACAGCAGCACTGAGCCAATCGCCGTGCCGCCGATACGATCGGAGAAGAAAATGCGGTCGCGCTCGATTTCACAACCGTCGAAAGACCCGTCGCGCAGCGCCTGAAGGAACGACGCGCCGCCGGTAATCGTGTCGGTCGCGCGTGCCGAGACCGTAATCTGCTGTTGGTCGACCTCAAGGCCGACCGCGGCCTTGTACTTCAGACCGTCGACCAGGATCGAGTTGCCGAGATAGGTGTTGCCGCCGTAACTGAACGACACGTCGACGTTGGTGTAGCAGAGGACCAGCCCGGAGCGCAGCGTGAAGGTGAAGGCGTCCGCCATGAACAGCGGCACGTCGAGGCTTGCGCGTGCGGCGTTGAGATAGCTGATAAGCGCCGAGGATGCCGGCTTCATGGTTTCACGCTGCGGAATTTCATGCTGGCGAGCTTCCAGAGGTTCGCCATGAACTCCTCGAAATCCATTTGGTCGTCGAGGAAGCGACAATTGAACGCGTAGGAGAAATCGGCCGAGACGACGACGCCCGAACCCGGCGCGGAGGTGAAGCTAAGCGTGTTCGGCGTTGTGAAGCTAAAGCCGCTCGTCTGCCGGACGCCGTTCAGGTAGACGTTCGAAAGCGTGGTTACCCAACCGACAGGTTCGAGAAAGCCCCCGAGCGCCCGCATGATCGTGAATGACGTGGTCGAGCCGTCGCCGGTGGCAAAAGCCTGGCCGGTAACCACGCTATCGTCGGGATCGGTGTAGAGGAACGTCCCGAATTGCCCCTGGAGTTGCAGAAAGAACCCCATGAGGATCTGCAAGCTGTTCGCCCCCAGGCCGGCAAAGGTGCTCCCCGACGATGTCAGGCCGTTGTAGACGGCTTCGAACTCATAGAGCGGGTAGCTCATCAGCGCGACGCGCACCTCGCGGCCGGAAACGTGCGAGGCTACACGGGTCGAAAAGCCCGGCTTCTTGTGCCGCGACCAGGCGAGCCCCGCCAATGCCGGGAGCGAAGGCGGCGTGGTCATGACCGCACCGTGCTCAGCTTGAGCGACCGTAGCGCCCAGAGCGCTGCCATGAACTCCTCGGCATCCTCGCTGTCGTCATCGAACCGGCAGAGGAAGTACCAGTGGAAGTCGGCGGTTACGGTCACGCTGGCAGCCGGTGCCGTGGCGAACGTCACCGATGGCGCGAGCACCGTCGTGTTGACGGTGTAGCCGCCCGATTGCACGACGCCGTTGAGGTAAACCGCGGAGACCGTGCCGACGCCTGCCGGCGATAGCGTGGCGCCGCCGATCGAGACCGTGAACGTAAACGTGGTCGTCGAGCCGTCGCCGGTGCCAAGTGGCTGCGCGGCGACGGGCGAAAGCATCGGCGGCTCGAAATAGAACGATGTCGCTTCGCCTTCGCACTCTTCGAAGAAGCCGATGACCTGCTGCAGCTCGGTGTTGGGCGACACCATGCGCATCAGGTCGAAGTTCAGCTCGATCTCCCACAGTGGCGAGACATATTTGGCCGCGCGCACCTCGCGGCCGGAAACATGCAGCGCCGCGCCGGTGGAAAAGATCGGCGAAAAATGCACCGACCATCCGAGCGTAGGCACGGCCGGGAATACCGCATACGGGCCGGGCTCTGGCGGATCGTCGGGAATGAGCGGGGTGAGAAACGGGCCCTTGCCGCCGAGCCAATTCCCGGCCGGCCAGTTGCCGGTGTCGCCCCACACCTCCGCCATCGCCGGGAAGGTGGGGAACGGCCGCGCATCCCAGTTCCAGACCGACATGAAGGCGGCCTGGATCATCGGAATGCCGCTGCCCGACGTCTCGTTGTTGCCGTCGGTCACCCAGTATTCGTAGACGGCTTGCAGCGCGAGCAGCTGCAGCTCGTCGTCGCGCCGAGGCCAATAGCTGCCGGCAACACTCTGGCTTGGATCCCAGATCGACCAGAACGGCGTGAAGCTTTCGACCGAGTCGGGAGCGTAGAAGACGTTCGGCTGATTGGTGCCGCGGTCGCAGGCCGGGAACCCATACTCGGCGAACGTGATCGACTTCGATTGCGGATTCCATTCGGTGTAACGACCGTGCGGCGACCACCCTGTGCCGTCGCCGTCGTCATAGATCGCCTGGTGGCTGTTGTTCCACCACCAGCGCAATTGCTTGTTCGCTAGCAATTGCTGGTTCGGATAATACTGATTGCGCGATTGCGTCAGCCGATCGCCTTCGGGCAGCGAGACATGCAGATCGGTGCCGTTCGGATCGAGGCCGATGCCGAGATTGTTGCTGTCGTTATAGAACCAATTGAACTTCTCGCCGCCCTCGATGTTTGCCTTCAGATACGCCTTGCTGTGGATCGTCGGCTGGCCGGATATGCCGAGCCCGTTGAACGTTGCCGGGCTCGGCGGCCAAGCGCCGCTCGGTGCCGGATCGAGCCAATTCCGTGCGTCGAGGCCGCCATCGCCCGTCGTCCAGTCCGACAGCGGCAGGTAATTGTCGAAGCAGACGAGGTCGATGTTGTCGTGGCCGTAGAGCTGGTCGAGATGCGGCCATTGGCCGTTTTCGCCCGGATGCTGATAGCCCATCCAAACCGACCAGTCGGCGGAGTAGCTGATGAGATTGTGCAGCCCGGTCGTATCTTTTGTCAGCCCGGCGCCGTCGAAGACGCTGCGCACGTCGTCGGAGATCTGGATGAGGCCGGCAACGAACGGATAGTCCCACGTCACCCGGCCGTCGCCGCCGGTCGTGCCCGCCTTTGCCCAGGCCGGGCCGCGGATCGTCTCGATGCCGCGGAATTCAGAACCGAGCAGGAAAAGATCGACTCCGCCGGCGACCACGCACAGATTCGCATAGTGCAGGATCATGCGCCGGAAGGTGTAATCGGTCGGCGATCCCGAATAGGCGACGGTCAGGTTGGTCGTGTCCCGCGTGAACTGCGAGGTCGCGGCGCTGCCGAGGAATGCATTGACGGCGGCGGTTGCGGCGCTCGAAACGTCCGCGCCGTTATAGGTGATGCGCCCGCGCCACGGCTCGCCTGTCGCCGTCATCAGAATGAAGGGGTAGAAGACGACGCGCAGTCCGCGCGATTTCAGGTCCTGGATGCAACGGACAATCGATTGGTCCGATGGCGTCCCACCGTAAATGAAAGTACCGCCGACGGACGGGATCGGGATGAGGCCAGGCGAGAATTGCGTCAGGCCCGAGCAGCGCCACACATCCGACCCGCCGGCGGCCTGCTCGAACGTACCGCCGATGTAGGTGGTCGAGGGATAAATCTGGCAGGCAGTGATGTCGGTCGAATTGCCGAACCACGCGACAACGAGGGCAACTGTTTCGCAGCCGAAGAATTTAGATTGCAGGTTATCGAGCGCGATTGTGTAGTCGGTCGTTGTGCCGGTCCCCGCCAGCGGCCCACCGTTGGCATAGCGGTTAATCGAAGTCAGGATGGATTCGGTGACGCGCTGGCCGAGATAGGGAATGGTGTCATAGGTGAACTCGCCGGTCGACGGCAGGAGGTTGACGCCATTGATGTAGCCCACAGCCTACGGTCCATTCATAGTCGACGACCGGCATTTTGGGATTGAAGTTCTAATTTCTACGCTTGAAGCACGACCCTCAGCCGATCATCGACCAAATTCAACCGCTTCGCCTTTGCTCTTGGCGTGTGGGCCAGTGATGCCTATCTGCAGCGTGTGAATCGTGACGGCAATTCAGTCGTCCTCGAATCCAAAACGGTGCGTTATGCGTAAGCATGCTGGCGACGAATTCGTGTGCGGCGCCTGCTTCAGCGATGACGGCCTGCAAGAATTCTGCCTCAATCACGCCCAAAGCAACGAATGCGATTTCTGCGGCGCGACGGGCGCCGAGCAGATAGCGGCTCCGCTCGACGAAGTGATCGAACATATCAGCCAATGCATCCACAGGCATTTCGACGACCCCGCCAATGCCGGCCTTCCTTACGAGAGTGCGGAAGGGGGCTATCAGGGCACGACCTATATGACCTACGAGGTGTTCGACGAACTTGGCCTCGACTTCCCCAAGGATAAGGATGGACGTCTCCGGAAAACCATCGAGAATGGCCTCGAGAACGACCTCTGGAGCGAGGCCGAACCGTTCGCGCTCTCGCACGATCAGCAGCTGCAGTTCAGCTGGGAGAAGTTTTGCCGGGTAATCAAGCACGAGCGGCGCTACTTCTTCCTGCGCGAGAAAAGGAAGAAACAGCGCTACACCGACGATGAACTCTTCGCCCCTGCGCAAATCCTCAAGATGATCTTCGCTTTTGCCGAGGACGCGGGCGCTTTCGTCAATCTTTCTGCTGGGACGCATATCTTCCGCGCCCGGCACCAGCCTGCCGGGAAAGCCTACGCCACTGCCGGCTCGCTCGGACCGCCGCCCCGCGACCACGCGATAAAGACGAACCGGATGAGCCCGCCGGGCGTGGTGATGACCTACGCGTCAGAGGACCGCGAGACCGCACTCGCGGAGACAGCGGACGAACCAGGCAACTTCGCGATCGGAGAATTCGTGATCGAGCGCGATTTGGTGATCCTCGATCTCACCCGTCTGCCGTATGCTCCAAGCGTATTTGCCGAACTTGCCGATGGGTATGAATACGATCCGCGCCCACGCCTCAATTTCCTGCACAACATCAGCCGGGAGATTTCACGGCCGATCGCGCGCGACAACCGGGTACACATCGAATACGTGCCGACGCAGGTTGTTACCGAATATCTGCGGACGGCCGTCCGTATCAAGCGGCGCAAGATCGATGGGATCCGCTACAACAGCTCGCGCAGGAACACCAAGACTGCATTGGTGCTGTTCGCCGATCAAGACAATCTCGTCCTAGAACGGCCAGAGCGGCCAGATTTTTATCGCCTCGAAGGTCGGTGGCTGCGCCTCGTGAAGGCGGGCCAAATGAAGGTGACCGACGAGGACATCGCGCGCTGGGCCGCAAAGCAGAGATTGCGTTTGTTCGAAGACGCCTAATGCGCTTCGGCATTTCCCTCGTCATGGATGGATGGCCCGCAGCCCGAGATGCGCGCCGCGCTTCACCGCGTCGTTGATCGCGCGCAGCATGTGCTTGGAATTGTCGTTGAAAAAGCGAGCGACGCTCTGCGAATCGAGCGCAGAAACATTGATGCTCACCGGCGCGTGGACCTGCGTCCCCATGCCGCCGCCGCTAAACGGGCCGGAGCCGCGGGCGGCCGGGATGATCGTTTCGCCGGGATGAATGAGCGCGAGGCCGCCCCGCACCACGTAATCGGTGCCGACGTCGAAGATCGCCGCGGCCGAAACGGAAGCCTGCGCCGCCGCCGCCGGGCCGGCTGCGGCCGGACCCATCACCGGAGCGAGGAAGGCGAACACGCCGGCGAAGGCTTGCGCCGCGTCGCGCAGGATCGCCTGCACGGCGGCGGCGACGTTTGCCAGCATGCCGCTCGCCGCGCTGGTTTGCTCGGCAGCAGTGCGCGCGGAAGCTCCCGCTGCGGTCGCCGTCGTCATGGCCGTTTCGCTGGTCAAATGGCCGGCAAGGACACGCGCCTGCGACGCGAGCCATTCGAGCTCGAATTTCAGGGCGTCCTCGATCATCTTGATAATGAGGTCGCCGGCAACGTTTTTCATCGCCTGGCTCCAGCTCGTGGTGCCGGCGAGGAGACCCCTCAATTGGCTATCGAACGCGGTCGAAATCTGGTCGGCAGCGGCCTTCCAGGTCTTCTCCTGCTCCTGCGCCGCCTGGTCGGTAATCCTCTGGCGATCGGCAGTGGCCTTCTGCTTGATCTTGGTCAGCTCGTCCTGAAGCTTTTGGTATGACGCCTGGGTCTGGCCCTGGAGCCCGATCGCCTGCTGCAGCTCGGCAATTTGGAACGCTTCGCGCTGGTCTACCGCGGCCAGCAACATCTGCGTCTTCTGCTGCTCGCTGATCTGGAACGTCTTGGCGAGCGAATTGATGTGCTCGACCTGCGACTGGTAATAGGTGTTCTGCGCTGCGACCTGCGCCTGAATGGCCTCAAGCTCTGCCTTCAAGGCGTCCTGGTTGCCGTACCCGATCGCCGGCGGCGGCCTGAGGCCCTTGTTGGTCTCGTTGGCCTGATCTAGGAGCGCCTTGTAGGAGGCGCGGGCTCTCTCCAGCATTTCGTCGAGGTCGCCGAGCGACTCATTGGCATTGGCCTCGACGGCCGCCATGTTTTCCTTCCAGTGCTGGCTGAACTCGCCCCAGTTGAGCAGCACGAGATCGGTAAATGCCTGCGCCAGAAGCTTGACGTAGTCGGCGACGAGCTGGATATCGCTGCCCAGCGCTTTCATGACGAAATCGGTCAGCTGCCCGGTGGCGATGAGCGCCGTGATGTTGCCGACCGAATGGGCCAATTGATTGTCAAATTCGGTGATCGAAGGCGCGACCTGGCCCATGATCGTGCCGCCAAGGGATTTCAGGCTCGCCTCGAGCAGCGTGGTCGACTGTTTCATCGTCGCCAGCGCCGCGACGGTCTGCCCGGACATCACCGTGGCGGCATCCTCGGCACTCTGGCGCATCTGGTCGAGGCCGGCGCGCCCCAGGTCGAGGGTCGGAATCATCTCGGCGCCGCCGCGGCCAAGCAGCGCCATCACGATCGCGGTCTTGTTGCCGCCGTCGGCGAACTTCGAGACCCCGTCGGCGATGCGGTCGAACTGTTCCGGCAGCGGCACGCCGATCAATTGATTGGCCGACAGGCCGATCGCTTTCAGCGCCAGGGCCTGTTGCGACGTCGGGACCTGCGCGCGCTGCAGACTTCTGTTGCAGACGGTCCACCAACGCGCCGAAGCTCTCGGCGGAGCCGCCGGCCAGCTCGTTGGCGAGCTGCAACTCCTGCACGTCCTTGGTGGAAGCCCCGAAGATCGCGGTCGCCCGCTCGATCTTCTCGCCCATATCGCCGAACTGCGCGATGAACTCGGCGGTCTTATCCGCCACATACATGGCGCCGACCGCCTCGGCGAAGCTGCGCAGCTCGCCGACAGCCGAGTTAATGCCCTCGACCAGATCGGTGATATTGGCGCCAAACTTGACCTGTACGCCATCCGCCATTGTGTCTTACCTGATGGCTCCGTTGGGAAACATCGCCAGCAATTCGTGGAAGTTCTTCGACGATTTCTGTTTCGGCTTGTGACCCAGATAGGCGGCGGCGACCTTTCGCAGCGGCGGCCAATCCTGCCACGCGCGATGCAGGTCCTCCAGAAACGGCATATCCACCTGGTCGAGGACTTCCGCGCGGGTCCAACCCAACTCGATCACGAGGTCGGCGACGAGCGCTCGCCAGTCGATTTCGTCGAATCGCTCGCCGCCGACGATTCCCCCTCGCCGCTCTCCCGCTTCCTGGCGCCCGCCTGCTGCATCACTACGGACAGCGCGGCAACCAGCTCCGCGACGGTGATGGGAAGATCGAAGAACTCCTCGCGGGTAAGCTCGGGATAGGCGCGACGCAGGCCTTGCCAGACAATCTCGGCAATCGGCGCGAGCCTTTCGCCGCTCACGTTCTCCGCTGTGAGGCCGGCCATTTTCGGCAGTTGATCGGCAACGGCAAGGATTTGCCGTAGCGACAGCGGTGCGATGGAAAAGTCGCGGTCGGCGAGCCGCACCGTGCACGCCGTCGCGAGATCAATGGACTCGTCGCGTTCGAGGCTCACGCGTCATCTCCCCTATTCGGCCAGGCTGATGGTACCGATGTTGTTCGACGCATCGGCGATGGCCTGAAAGTCGAACTCGGCAATTGTGAACTTGCTGTTGGAGAACGGCAGCGACAGCTTCGATGAGACGCAGGCGTTGAGCTTGACGCAAAGGTCCTTGGTGCTGCCGAAATAGTTGAAGGTCTCCTTCAGCGAGACCTCGAACATCGGCAGCGGTCCTTGGAGCTGGTTGGCCAGCGTGATCTTGTTGCCGGTGCTCACGGTGTAGCTGTAGTAGATCAGCACCGCCGCGGCATTGTCGGACGAATTGAAAGTGTAGACGCCGGCACTTACGCTGTACTGGCCCGCCGCCGGCGACGAGGCGACCGGCACGAGCTGTACGCCGGTCGATGCGTAGAAGACGCCGTAATCCTCGACGAAGGTCGAGCTGTTGGCGACGGTAACCGACCCGGAAGCGACGGTGCCGGCCTCGCCCGTCGTCATCTCCAGCATGGAGTTCGCCGTCAGCGTCTGGCCGAGGTACAGATTGTTGATCGTCGTCGCCTGCAGACGGGCGAACTTCGTCTTGCCAGTAATCTTGAACTCCCCACCGCCGGCCGCTACCGCCATGTTGTATTGGCCGAGCAGCGTCTCGATCTTGCGATCGAAGTCGAGCGAGACATCCTGCAAGGTGCCGATCAGACAGGGCGGCGTGCCGGTCACGTCGGTACGCTTGCAGACGAGGGTTCCGCTGCCGAAAGCGTATTGCGTCATTGCTCAATTCTCCTCTGCAAGCCGGCTCTTGAGATCGTCCTTGGCGCGAACCACGTGGTTGAAAGTCTCGGTATCGCGCATCACGGACGCGCCGTGGAACCATTTGACGAACCACGCATCGACCAGCGCGTGAAAACGAGACGGTGTCAGCGCGTCGCCTGCCGGCGGCGCGTCGGGTTCATCGATCGCCATCCGTTTGCTCCTTACGGATATTGTTTCAGCGTGACTTTGATCGGGACCGCCGTCTGTCCCTTGCCTTGATTGTCGCCCGGGGCGCATTCAATCTCGCCTTCAACCCTGCAGTCGTAGACCAAGCCGCCGAGCGTCTGCCGTGCGCCGTTGGTTACTTGATCGACTTGGGAGGGCGCGAGAGCCTGATCTACCGCATCGAGGAGATCGTCGATGATGTCGGCAGGGACGGCGTCCGCCTCTTTGCCGACGTCGGTGTAAATCACCGCCAGAAAGTAGAGTTCGCGCGTCGGGGGCACGCCGCGGGCGTCGTCGGAGTAGAGATAAGCCTCGCGCGGCTTGACCAGATAGAGTCCCGGTGCTTTAGGCGCAGCCGCCTGTTCGGGCGCGCGGTCGCGACGGCCGCTCTTGGTGAACTGGCCGCCCTGCGTCAGTTGCGCGAGCAAGGCCGCAGCAATCGATTTTCGTGATGTCACTCTTGCGATGCCCGGCCGGCCACGTCGAGCACGGCCCTCTCAAGGTTCTCGACGATTTCGGCTCTCATCTCGTCAAAGGCCGAATGAATGATGTTGTGGGCTTCATACACCCCGCCTGGGTGGTGCACGCTCGCAGCGAAGACATTGCCGCCGCGCATTTGCAGGAGGAGTGCCTTGGCGTTCTTCGGCTCGATATCATGGGGCGGCGTCGTGCCCCCGAATTCAAACAAGTGCGCCCGCACATCCTTGCTATACACGCGACCCGTGATCGAGTTCTTGCCGGTCGAGACGCCGGCCTTGATGCTTTTGACGAACTTTCCGGTACGCACCTGCAGCAAATCGCCGGAGGCCTTCGATCGCGCCGAACCTTCCAACTCACCCGCCGCCAGCGTGACGGCGACGATCAAGGCATCGCGCACCTCCGGTGACATTTCCTCCAGGCGGAGGTTCGCCCTTGAAGCGTCGACCTGTACGTCGAACGTTCCCAAGTCACGCGCCCTCGGCGACGATGTCGATTGCGCCAGCGATGCGACGCTTGTTGGGATCGAACTCCATAATGTTGAGTTCCTCGTCCTCGCCTTCGGCGCCGAGCACAATCAATTTGTCGTTCTTGGTCACCGGCAGCGGGAAGCGCTTTTGGCGTAGGTCGTCCTCAAGCAAGATGACGTTGCGCGCGCCGAGCGTGATGTCACCCTCCGGCTTGACGTCCGCTACTGGCTGCTTGGCCACGTAGTCCATGACGATCGCCAGCACGCGAGCGTCAAAAGTTGCCGTATTGGGCGCATCACCGTTGACGCGACGCACGATCACTGGCTGACCGCGACGCGCAATGGCGCGGCGATAACCGGCGACCGCGTTGGCATCGATCATCGCGCTATGCCGCGGACGCTGACCAGCGGCGCGCCCGTATAGGTGCCCTCGGAGACGACGATCGCTTGCAGGCTGTCGCCGAGCGGACCGTCGAGGATCGTGCCGGGGGTCAGCCCGAGATTGGTCGGCGACGACGGCGCGGCTTTGTCGAGCCCCGATAGATTGAGGACCTGGAGGCCGGACGTCGTGGTGAACTGCACGCAGGCGACATCGAACCAGCTCTGGCCTTGATCGAGAGTGGTCTGAATGAAGACGTTGATCGACGTGCCGCCGGCGGCGCTCGACAGGCGCACCTGCAGCGACGCTGCCGCCAGGCCCGCCAGATTGCAGACCGGCTTGCCGTTCTGTTGGCCCGCAGCCCCGATCTGGAAATCGCCGAGAGTGAAGCTACCCGGATTGTCCATTTTCGATCGACCTTCGGGTCCCTCAACCGACGACGGGCACGCGATACTTTTCGAGCAATGCCTGCACGTCGGGCGTGAGATTGCCGATGGCCGCGCCGGGCCCGGAGGCGAACCAATAGGTCGCCTCGTAAGCGCCGGTGATGTTTTCCGAACGCAGCGCCGGGTCGCGCGATTGCGCGAAGAAACGTGCCTTCACCATGCGGATCACGGCGTCGGCGACATCGGCAAAATCGGGGTCTGTGGGCTTATAGCCGGCAGGATACTGCACGACGGTTGGCAACGCCGGCCAGCGCTTGGGCCAACCGTTCACATCGAGGCGAAGGAGCTGGCCCACATCGTATTTGACGATGAAGTCGGTATCCTCGACGAGGGCGATCCCGTTCTCCGTTACCGTGGGAGATTCGCTGACCGGCCAGCGCGAAAGCTGCAACGGCATGACGCCGCCGATCACCACCGGCACCGGGAAATAGTCCCGCGGCGGGAAGATCTGGTCCTGGACGGTTTCGACGGGAAAGACGCGATTGCAGAACTTCGCCGCCGCGGCCGAAGCCTGCGTGATCCAGCGCAGCAACAGCGCGTCTTTGCTGCCGTCGGTGAGGTTGAGCTCGGCCTTCAGGGTCGGGAGATCGACGAGATCGTAGGGCTGCTGGCCTTGGAACGCTGCCGTCGCCACCGAGACGACGGTGGTAACGATGACGAAGTCCATCGCTCCGCGCTTGCTCAGCCGGGCCCGACGTAGAGATCGATGCGCCCGTTGGTGACGTTGCCCGCGGCCGAGATCGTGGGCGTGAAGTTGCCAGGATCGATGAAGGCCGGGCTCACCGCGGAGACGATCGGCACGGCGACGCTGGCGGCCGTGTTCGAGAGCGCCGCGCCCTTGCCGGCAAGCAGGTCGACGCCGTCGGCGTCGACCAACATGGCGGCGTAATTGTTGCTGGGCTGGGTGCCACCGTTGGTCGGCGCGAATTTTACTTGGAGCAATCGGCCGCGCTTGAGCGCGACCGGCGTGCCGTTGACGTTGCCGGACGCATCCGAGGTCCAGGCGATCGAATACTTGGTGATGCCGCCACCGAGATCGGCGGTGGTGAGCGCGATCGAGCCAGCCATCTTTGACGATTTCCGTTGCTGAGAAAGTCACGATCAGCGCGCATCGCGCTGTCGAAACGCGGCAGGCGCTTCATGAGCGGTTCGAGAACAGACGCACGTAATCGACGACCAGCGTGGCGACGCCCGTGCCGGAAGGCTTGTAGACCGAGAGATAAGGTTGCAGCAGGCCGGTCGCGCCGAACCTGATCTGCCCGGCCGTGTTGTAGCGCACGCCGTCGCTGTAGCAACCGACATCCTGCGTGTTGCTGGCGTCGATGCGGAAGATGTGGAAAGCGCCGGCGGTAAGCGTGACTCCGGCCGAAATTGCGTTCTGCACCGAGCCGTCCTGCGAGCGCATCAGCATCGTGCCATTGCCGCTTGCGCCGAACTGCAGATATTCGGTGTTGTTGTCGGGACCGTCGATCCAGCTTCCGGCGACGCCGAACACGGCTTCGACACCGGAGGCGCTCGGCAGCACCGACAGCGCGGCGCGGCATTCGAACTCGAATCCCTTGGTCGGATCGAGGTGCTTGTTGTCGGCCCAGTAGAGCGTCGCCTCTTGCTTCTCGGAGGTCGCGTCGAGCGCAAGCTGGACCTGGCCGAACTGGCCGCTGGCGACTCCGGCAACGCTCGGCGCCCCGCTGGTTTCAACCAGCTTTTTCACCCAGTCGATGCCCTGCGTCGCCGTAGTTGGGAACGCCTGCTTGCCGGCGGCGAGAAAGTCGTCTTCGTAGAATAGGCCCGTAAGCGCGAAGACTCGCTCGTGGGTGTTCTGATCGAAATATTCGGGATTGTTCGCGGCGTTCAGGCGCGAATGGATGCGAGCCTTGTCGGACATGGGGGTTCCTGCAGGAGTTCGCTATCAGGAAAGAATTGAGGGCGGTTGCGCCTGCTGGTAGCGGTGCAACACGTAGATCATGGCCTCGGTGATGTTGGCGGCGTTCGACGCTCCGGTCTGGACAGCGATGGTGTGGAAACTGTTGTTCACATCCATGCAGTCCTGCGGCGAGATTTCGAAGACTACGACCTTGCTGTGCAGCCCGGCGTCGGTCGTGTAATTCGCCGCATTAGCCTGCTTGGTGAGCTGGTCGCCGGCGCTCTCGTTGAGGTCGCTCCAGATCTGGGTGGCGGCGATTGCCTTGGACCCCGTGCCGGACACATCCTGCGCCTGCAGCGGCGTCAACTGCACGGTTGCTGCGTTCCCCTGATTTATGTGGCAGACGATGTAAGCTTTGTCGGCCTTGCCGAGATTGACGTAGCCGCTGGTCCGACCGGCCGCGTCGGCGGCGGGCGCCAGCAGCTCGACCGGCGGGATGATTTCAGGAAGTGAGAACTGTCGGGCCATGATTGGCTCCCTTCGTAATTGAGATGTGTATTGCCGCCGCTACGCGGCTTTGGGATCGCCGGCCCGCAAGAGCTCGGCGCGCGCCGCGTCGTAAGCAAAGCTCGCTGTAACCTTCTCGCGCTGCAGGTCGGCAAGCTTGCGCTTCGCCTCCCGCACCATCTCTTCGGCGGCACGCAGGTCGTTGGTCGCGGCGTCGATCCTGGCGGCGCGCTCGCCCGCGTCACGGGCGTGCTTCTTATCCAGCACCTCGATCGGCGACAGCCTTTTGTCTTCGGCCATCAGCGGGTTGCCAGCGAGATGAAGGGCGACAGCGTATTGGAGCCCTTGAACGGCGTAAGTTGTGCGTTCCAGAGCGGCTCGCCGTCGACCCGATAGGTGATGCGGAACACCATCTCGTCGGTGAGAAAGGCGACGTGCATTGAGGATGCCGACTGGACGCCGCCTTTGTCGACAATGCCGTACTGTGAGTAATCGGCCAAAACGATGTCGCCCTGGGTGCCGAGCGTGTTGCTGTACTCCACAGGGATCACCGGGCGTCCAAACAGGCTGCCGTAGGGCTGGCCAGAAATGCCGTTGGCCGGCAGATAGACAGGGACGCCCGCGGTGCCGATGATCTGGCTGAGCGAATAGAGCTGCGGCTCGTTGTCCTGATTGATCCACCACACCGCATTCTGGCGCGAGCGCGCCCAGCAGCGCGACCACATCTTGAGGATGTTCTCGTACACGATGGTCTTGGTCGCCTGGCCGGTCTCGATCGGCACCGCAACCATCGCCGGCGCATTCATGATGCCGAGCGGCTGACCGGCGCCGGTGCCCTCGAACACCGCATCCTCGGTCATGAACATGATTTCTTCGGAGAACGCCTTGCCGGCGATCGAGGTCAGCAACGACTGGTCGGCGAGAAGCTCGTCGGTGACCCACATCAGCGACATCAGCTTCTTGAGATCGTACTCGATCAGGCGGAATTTCGGCTTGGTGCCGGTCGGCTGCGAGCCCTCGCCGACCCAGAACGATTGCACACCGCCCCACCGCGATCCGGTGGCGCGGCTCGTTTCGTCGACGCCCGGGATCTTGATCGAGTTGGCCGTCGTCGAGAGCGAGAACTTCTCGCAGCGGCTCAAAATCTCGCCCATGTCGTAGGCGCGCATGAACACTGCGGTGGCGAAATCGGTCTGCACCAGGAAGCCGCCAGCGGAGGGATCGATTTCGCCGGCGCCGGTCGGCGCGCGCACCAGGCGGGAGTCCACGTCCGCTCCGTGAGTCATGTGATAGCGCGCGACCGCCACCAGCTGCTCGCCGAAGGAGCGAAAGCGACTGGCGCCTTCCCAGGAGGTCTCGCCGGCCTCTCGCAGCAGCGCCCGCGATTTTCGCAGATAATGCTCAAAGGGCGGTACGCGCCGCACCTGACGTCCAGAGATGCTGCTCTCGTAGTACGGATCGAGCACGATCGGCATCGGCGCAACTGCGCTTGGATTTCCGGCGCCGTTTTCGGGATGGGGACGAGCGCGCGAAGCCGCGAGCTGCGCCACCTTCTCGGCCTGGGCAATCTGCTGGTCGAAGGTCGCAACTTCGCGCTCCTTGGCCTCGAACTTGTCCTTGTCGCCAATGAGGCCTTCGAGCTCGTCGATCGCCTTGGCGCGAGCTTCACGCAGTTCGTTCAACTTCTTGTCCATCATTGGTCTCCGAATAGCGGGCCGCCACAGGCGAGCCCGTGCAAGCAGGTCAGCGATTTCAGGTCGGTCAGTGCTTAGCTGCGCTGAGCGAGCCGCAGCAGGCGCACGCGGCGGGCGCGGATTTCCGATTGCGGCACGTCGAGCGAGGCTTGTTCGGGGTCCTCGTCACTGCCGTCGCCCTCGGCATCGGGATCGTCAGGCTTGTGGTTCTGCTCGACCACGCTCATCACATGGTCGCACGCGGCCATGCAGTGGTCGTGCGCGGCACGCAGCCGCCGCTCGTTCTCGGCGGAGAGCACACGGCCGCTTCGCGTCGCCTCGCCGCGCGCCAAGCCGCTGAGACGCGAGGCGAACTCGTCGGGCGACAGCACGCCGTTGGCGAACAGCGTGTTTAGCGCGGTTGCGCTTTGCTCGAATGACTCGGTTCCGTTTCGCAGGACAGCGGATACTTGGCGCGCCTCAGTACGGCTCGGCAGGAACCGCGGCACTTCATAGACGGCGGGCGCACCCGCGGCCTTGCGCAAGGACTCTAATTCGGCGCTGGGGGATCAGCGTCATGCCGCCTTGGTCGAGCGCGCGCTCGGCCCAGGCGATCAGCGGTTTGGTGTCGATCCCCAACGAGCGCGCGCCGACCAGGCAGTCGGGATTGGCCGGGATATTGACCACCGACCATTCCAGCAGTTCCTGTTCGAGAAAATCGATGCCGAAGCCGCGGTCGCCCTCCTCGACGAACTTGTATTCGAGCGGTATCCAGCCGACCGATGCGGCCCCAATAAAGCGACCCTTGATCAGCTGGTAGACCGTGTCGGCGAGCGGGTGAACCTCGCGTTCGGCGAACGTCGCGCGCGATTTCAGCCTGCCGCCCTCGACGCGGACGTTTGCGGCCCGGCCGATCGCCGGGATCGAGTCATCATGCGCCCACAGCACGACCGGGTTCTTCTCGAAGTTCTCGGTCTGCCAGCCGTCGACCGCGATGGTCGAGTTGTAGCGATCGAGCGCGCCCGTCGAGATCACGAAGTCTACCGAGCGATCCTCGAACGTCGCCGTGACGCTCGCCTCGACACCGACGAGCTTCGCGGTACGCGCGCCACCTTCGTCGAAGAAGATGTCGCGCGGCTTCTCGCCGGCCTTGAGCCGAGCCTTGATGTCGGCGGGTGTCAGAATCTGCGGCATGCGCATTCTCATTTCACGGTGCCGTCTTCCGGTCGCCCGGCATCATCGGGCGCGGTGCCGGTCGATTGGCTGCCGGCCTCGGCCATGTTGGTGGGCTGCAGGAGCTTGTCGCCTTCCGGATCGGGATCGCGGCCGTCGTCGACGCGGGCTTCGTTCGGTTTGAGGAAGCCGCTCATGATGCCGACCCGGTAGGCGTTGTAGCGGGCCGTGATGTCGGCACGGACCAGCTCGGTAAGATCGAACGCGACGTGGATGCCGTCTTTGGCGAGGCCGAATGTCTTGCTCAGCTTCGCCTTCCAGCGCCGCGTGTAGCCCGACACCGTGTAGTTGACGTATTCCTGCGCCTGCTGGACGATGTTGTTGTTGGTCGAGCGCGACAGTTCGCCGATCATGTGCGGCGGGATGCGGAACATGCGCGCGATTTCCTGTACCTGGAACTGCCGCGCCGCGATGAATTCCAGTTCCTGCGCCGACAGCGACAGCGGTGTCCACTTGAGCCCGGCCTCGAAGATCGCCGCCTTGCCGGCGTTCTGCAGCCCCGCATTGAGTTCTTTCCAGCGACCCTTCAGCCGTTCGATGGTCGGACCATCGAGTTTTTGGTCGGTCGAAAGCACGCCCGATGGTTTTGAGCCGGCACCGATCCACTGCGCGGCCTGGCGCTCCTGCGCCAAGGTCAAGCCGATCGCATCGCGCGCGACCGCGATCCGCGAGGCGCCGATAAGGCCGTTCACGGACAGGCCGCGCAGATGAAACATGTCCGCGGCCGGGATCAGGAACGGCATGTCGCGCAACTCGGCCATCTCGTGCAGGCCGAATGGCGTGACGCGGTAGAACAACTCGCCGGTCGGCGCCTCCCACAGCGCCACGCGGTCCGGATTGATCGGAACGAGCTTGACCGGCCTGCCGCGCCAGTCGCGGATAATCACCGCGTAGCCGTTGCCGCGCAGCACCAGGCCGACCTGGACCATCTCGGCGAATTCGAGCCAGTCCTGCCATTCGTTCGGCTCCTCAAGGAGCGCCGCAAGCGGATGGTCGGTGACCTGCTCGCGTGAAGAATCGGAACGAAGCCGGTAGAGCGAGACCGGCAACTTGGCCACGTCCTCGGTGAGCATCATGACGCACGCCATGACGCACACGGCGCCGAGCGCCGTCTGCTGGTTGATCTCGACGCCGGCGGTCGACGGCACCGACCAGAGCTGATCGCCCCAGAGGAGCGCGTCCGCGGTGGTGTCGGTCGACCGGGTCGCCCGCCAAATGGTCGGCATGGCGCGCGTGAACGCACCGAGGCCGCGAGATCACGCCCATGCGATGTTTTTCTTCGCTTCACGCGCTGCCCAGAATGATGATGCCCTCGCCGATGCCACCGGAGTGCGGGTTCATCGCCATCAGCGCCACCGCATTGAACAGCGCCATCACCGGGTCGATCTTGGCGAAGCCCGCCGCCTGCTTGGTGATGGTGATCGCGTTGCCGCGCGGCTCGACCTTGGCGTTGCCGACCGCCCAGGCCATGAGCGGCGTACCGCCATGCACCAGGTCGCCGCCCGCCAGCTTGCGCTCGGCCGTCTTGATCGCATTGTTCAATTTCCAGCCCTGCGGCACCCCGACGATGATCCCGGCTTCTGGGCTCGCATCGATGTTGCGCTCGGCGAGTTCGTCGACGATGGCGCCGATGCCGACCGGGTCGACGCCGATGGCGGCCTTGTTCGGCAGCAGCCCGGAGTCACGAACCTGCTCGACAATGTCGGCGACCTCGATCACGTCGTCGCCGACGCGCTTCACGATGGTCAGGTTGCCGTCCACCTCGAAGTCGCGCAGCCGAGCGGCAATGTCCTTGCGGCGCTCCAGCACGGCCTCGTGTGCCCAGGCGTGGCCCCAGTGCAGCCACTTTCGCGATTGCGCGTCGGCACCCGGTTCACGCGCACGGCCGAGGACGGCCAGACCAAGCAAGTCGTCGAGCCCGCCGCCGTCGATGCCGACCGTCGCGACCTCGCTGCGGGCCAGCAATTCGTCGAGCGTAAGCGCGGGCTCGGCGTTCTTCTCCCAATGGTGTGCGCCGGCCCAGTCGTCGGACTTGAGCGCAAGCCCGATCTCGATGTTGAGGTGCTGGCTCGCCCAGCGGCGCACCTCCTTCTCGCCGGCGATCTGTGCCGCCTCAAAATCCTCGATCAACCGGGCAATCGTCACCGAGCGATCGCGATTGGGTGTGACCATCGCCCAGTTCGCGGGATCGCGCCACGTGCCGGACTTGATGATCTCGTCCGGGAACTCGTACAGCACCGGCAACATCGGCCCGTTGGCGCGTCCGTCTCGGATGGCGCGCGCCTTCATCAGCTCGTCGCGGAAAATTCCGGCAGGCGGATCGTCCGACTGCGTGGTGATGAAGATCAAAAACCCTTCCGGCTGCGAGATCAGCCCACCACGCAGCTGCCCGATGATCTTGTCGGCGTTATTGATCTTTCCGATCTGATGCAGCTCGTCGACAAGCACGCCCGCGGGCTTTGGGCCGGTGGCGACGCTGGCATCGAAAGTCTTGACCTTAAGCCGCGCTTTGGTTCGCCGGTCGGTGATCGCTTTGAGATGCTCCTGGATGTGCATCCGCTTTTGCAGGAAGCCATCCGGGTCGCACTCGATCATTCCCGCGGCCTGATTGAACGCGAGTTCCGAGACCTCGTGGGTCGGACCTGTCAGCAGGAATTCCGCGCGCGGCCGGCGGTTCATCAGGAGCGCCGTCACCATCAGCGCGGCGCCGTTGGTTGTCTTGCTGTTCTTCTTCGGGACGAGATTGAAGCTTTCGCGGACGTGCCGAATGCCGGTCGCCGAGGTCGTAGGAGCCAAAGATAGCCGCGATGATGTCGCGGAACCACTCGGCGCCCACTTCTCCGAACGATGGCGTGCCGGCAACATCGGGAATGTGCAGCTTGTTGTAGATGGAGATGGCCCGCCGCGCCTCCTTCTGGTCCAGCGGCAAGTCGGGAATTAGCGATCGTCCGTTGCCGAAGACGCTCTTCCCAATCGGGGCACGCGAAAGCCCACGTCAATTGGCCCGGCTCTCGTCGACCAGCTCAGACCAATCGGTGCCCTGGGCCGCGTTGCTGGCAGCGAGGCGTGCGGCTTCCTTCTTGCCGAGCGGCTTGGGTCGCAACGGCGCGTATTCGGAGCGTCCGCCGCGGGTGCGTTCCCACCAGATTCCGGCAGCAAGCACGCGCGTTTGTTCCGCTCGCATCAGCTTGCCGGCATCGGGATGACCGGCCGGATAGTATTGCGCGGGCGCGCCAACGGCCTGCAGGAAGATCGATTCCGCCACCTTGGCGTTCGCTTTTACGAAGGCGACATCGAGTTCGAGCCGGAAATGCTTACGCAGGGTCTTCGCGTCGATGCCGACGACGATCGCGATGTCATCCTCGGGGATCCCGTATCGGGCCATGATTTCGACTTCCTTGCGCTGCTCGGCGCTCGGAGCGAATGCGGGACGTCCCATCGATTGACCTTTGCGATTGTTCGGCGACCCACCCCTTTTTTATAGGGCGGGAAATACTCGGTTCGGCTGGCGAAAAAAATTTCTGCGCGTGAGGAAGCGCGGGGTTGCTGCCCGGCGGCTTTCGAGGGATTTAATCCCCCTACCGGCTTCAGGCTCCCATCCTTCTTGCGCGCTCCACGTTGGTCTTGCGCGTGTGGCACGAGCCGCAGCGAAGCATCACGTTTGTCTTGTCGAGCGGCGCGCCACCGTCCTTAAGCTCGACGATGTGATCGCCGAACACTCTCACGCCGGTGCGCCCGGGAAAGCGGCAGGCCGGGTCTTCACATCGCGCGCCGCGCTCGCGAATGATCTCGGCGACGAGCGCGCGCCACTCGGGGCTGAGATAGAATGGGTCCGTCGTCTTAGCCGCAGGCAATGCCGAGCGGGTATCGAGCAGCATTGTTCGATTGCCCAGCATCGAGAGGCGCGGTGCGCGGCGCTTGCTCCCTTGACCGTGGTGCATCGGGCAGAAGCCTTCTTGCCAAGCGGCTGAAGAGCCACACCGAGCAAAGCAATCATGCGGAGCGATTATGTGCTTGGCTCTTTGGTCCAGCAGCGCGTGTATGGCGACCATCAGAAACGGATGGTCAGATCATGGACGACTGGACCGGACTCACTGCCGCAGAGGTTCGTGCCCGCGTAGCCGCTGCCCGCGAACCCACACTCCGGAAATTCCTGGCGAATGCTGGCGCTGAGGTTCTGCCTGGCGAAACGCTCGAACAAGCAGTCAGGCGCGTGCAGATGACGATCTTCGATGCGATCCGTCACGCCGCCAAGACGGCACTCCCCAACGAAACCTTCGAGCAATCCATGAACCGCGTGCTCTCCCGGCGAAGCTGAAAGCTTGCCCTTCGCCCAAACCCTGCCCCGCGCCGATGCGGGGCTCAGGGTCGTAGAAGGGCTGCGATGATCGTGGCTCGACTACCAGGAGCCGCACCATGGCACCGCTTTCCAACTCTCAACTCGTCGTCCTCTCCACCGCATGTCAGCGAGAGGATCGATCGGTCTACCCGCTCACCGCCAAGCTTCCCGGCGGTGCGGCGACCAAAGTCTTGAACAGCCTCCTCAGCAAGGGTTTGATCAAGGAGGTGCAGGCCAAGCGCGAAGATCACGTCTGGCGCGAGCACAAGAAGCAAGGGCGTTTGACCTTGCGAGCCACGCCGGCGGCATTCGATGCTCTCGGCATCACGACGGACGACGCGGCCGCGCCACCCAGCCAGGAATCCACCGCCGCGGAGTCGAAGCCGACGAAGAGCCGCAAGCGAAAGCAGGCGACGCCCAGCGACAAGACGAAAGCCAAGCGCACCGACAGCAAGCAGGCGAAGCTGATCGAAATGCTCAAGCGGTCCGACGGTGCCACGATCGATGAGATCGCCAAGAAGTTCGACTGGCAGGCTCACACCGTGCGCGGCGCCATCGCGGGCGCTCTCAAGAAGAAGCTCGGCTTGGATGTCACCTCCGAAAAGATCGAAGGTCGCGGCCGCGTCTACCGCATCCCGGCTTGATCCTGAACCTCGGTCGAGCGCCGCTGGGTTTTTATGGTCCGGCGGCGCTTTGACGTTCGCGCCAAAGGCGCCAATGCTCGAACAGTCGGCGCAACACGTAAGATCGCAGCAGCGACACGCCGGTGAACACGGCACCAAGCGTCAGGTTTTGCCTGATCGTCGGCCAGAACCCGAACAACGGAAACACGCCGATCTGCACAACGACTGCAACGCCGTAGCCGACAACCACATTCGCTACCGCCTCGGTGAGCGACATGACAGGGCTTTGCATCATGCCGCCAGCCGCTCGGTCTTTAGGTCGGCGAACGTCCGCCCATCCACGAGCGTCGCCGTTTTGCCGTTGTGCCGCGCGTATCGCTCGATGATCACGTCGCAGTAGCGCGGATCGATTTCCATGGCGAGGCAAACTCGACCGGTGGTTTCGGCAGCAATCAAGGTCGAGCCGGATCCAGCAAAGGGCTCGTACACCGCGCCGCCCTTTGCGCTGTTGTTGAGGATGGCGCGGCGCATGCATTCGACCGGTTTTTGCGTTCCGTGCACTGTCGCCTCGTCCTCGCCATCCGCCGTGCCGATCGTCCACAGGGTGGTTTGGTCGCGTGCGCCTTGCCAGTTGCCGGTTGCGCCTTTGCGGACGGCGTAAAAGCAGGGTTCGTGCTGCCAATGGTAGTCGCCGCGCCCTAACACGAGCCGCGGCTTGGCCCAGACGATCTGGGCGCGGATAGCGAAGCCGCACGCTTCCAAACTTTCGGCCACGGTGCGGCTGCGCACGCCCGAATGCCAGACGTAAGCGACGTCGCCGGGAAACAGTGCCCAGGCCTCGCGCCAATCGGCACGATCATCGTTGCTGACCTTGCCGACGCGCTCCGTGGTCGAGACGCCGGCCTCGTTACGCCAGTTCGGGTCGTAGTCGACCCCATAGGGCGGATCGGTCGCCATCAGGTTCGGCCGCGCCGCCTCAAGCAACCGTTGAACGTCGTTTGCGACCGTCGCATCACCGCACAGCAGCCGATGGGGACCGAGCAGCCAGAGATCGCCGTGGCGCGTCACCGCCCTTGCGGGCGGCTGCGGCGCTTGATCCTCGTTGTTAGCGGCTTCTCCCAGATTGGCGCTGTCGAGTAATCGATCGAGTTCGTCCTCGGCAAAACCTAGGAGATTGAGGTCGACGCCGTCTTCCTTCAGGCGATCGAGCTCGGCGGCAAGCAGCTCCTCGTCGAAGGCGCCGTTGAGCTGGATGCGATTGTCCGCCAGCCGAAACGCGCGCGCCTGGGCATCCGTTAGGTGGCCAAGCTGGATAACCGGGACCTCGGTGAGGCCAAGATGCCTTGCCGCAAGCAGCCGACCATGGCCTGCGATGAGCACGCCACGGTCGTCGACGAGACAAGGCACGTTGAAGCCGAACTCAGCGATAGAGGCGGCGATCTGTGCGACTTGGTCAGTCGGATGTGTTCGCGCGTTCGCCGCGTAAGGCAGAAGCCTGTCGACAGGCCAGAGTTCGACCTTCAACCGGTCACTCGTCGTCGGGGATTGCGACCCCGCGCTGCTGCGCGACCGCTTCGAAGTCTTGGCCTTCGCCATCAAGGATCACGGGCTGATCGGGAAAGAGTTTGCGCCAGCGACGCAGCGCCACGTCGACATATTGCGGAGCCAGCTCGATCGCGCGGATTTGCCGTCCGGCGCGTTCGGCCGCGATGACGCTGGTACCGGACCCGGCAAACGGCTCGTAGACGATCGCGTGCTCGTCGCTGTAGCTGCGCATCACGAATTCCGGCAGCGCCACCGGAAACACCGCGGGATGCTCGGTCTCGATACCGCGCGCCTTGTGACGCATGACGCGGATCACGCTGTCGGGAATGCGGGTTTCCTGCACTCCCTGCCCGGCGTGCGTCCATTCGCCGACGTGGCCATCCTTGTTGCGGATGCCGCCGTGCGCATCGTTGACGTGACCGGCCCATTTGCAGGGCACGATCTTGTTCGGCTTGCGCGCCGTGCGATTGAAGTGAAAGACGAATTCGAATGCCGGCGCCAAGCGGCCGTTCCAATCACCTGGCAATCCCGGGCCCTGGTCCCACACGTAGAGGCCGAAGCGCCGCCAGCCTTGCTCGCGCATCCAGTGGAGCCAGGCCTGCCAGTACGGCTGCCACTCGTTGTCGCGATGGATAAGCCCGAGATTGACCAGAACCTGCGCGTCGTCACCGATCGGAAAGATCGCGAACACGCCGCGCATCAGCGTGTCCCAATCGCCCACGCCGCCTGTCGTGTAGTCACGCTGGTTGCCATAGGGCGGTGAGGTGAAGACCAGCGTCGCCCGCTCGCCGGTCATCGCCCGCGCGACCACCGTGCGATCGGTGCTGTCGCCGCACAACAGTCGCTGCGACCCCATCGTCCAGAGGTCGCCGGGCCGAGAGACCGGTGCGCGCGGCGGCGCCGGTATCTGGTCGGCGACTTCGTCGGCGGCGGCCTGTGCGCCGTCGTCATCACCAAGCGGTGCCAGCAACCCATCGAGTTCGCCTTCCGAGTAGCCGGAAAGCGAAAGATCGAACGCCTCGCCATTGAGCGTATGCAGCTCGGCGGCGAGCAGCTCCTCGTCCCAGGCGGCATTGAGCGCAAGCTTGTTGTCAGCAATGACGTAGGCGCGCCGTTGCGCCGGCGTCAGGCGATCGAGGACGATCACCGGGACCGCCTCGAGGCCAAGCTTCTGCGCCGCGCGCAGCCGGCCGTGTCCGGCAATTACGCCACCGGCGGCATCGACCAGGATCGGGTTGGTCCAGCCGAACTCGACAATGGATGCCGCGATCTGTGCGACCTGCGCGTCATCGTGGGTACGAGCATTTCGCCCATAGGGCGTGAGCCGGCTGAGCGGCCAATGCTCGACCGTTTCCGGCAGTCGCGGCGTCATCTCGGTTGGGGCGAACTACGGCGGGCTCTGCGTGAATGCGCGCCCCTGGCGCGCCTGTGAGGCACACGGGCGGCAACGGTGGCTAAGTCACCCGCATGCACGTCACCCGAAGCGTAATCGAAATCTAGTCGAAGTTGGTCCCAAGCGTCACACCAAAAAATGTCTCACATTTTGGCTGGAGCCGCGTCGACCGAGCGGACCCGTTCGACCAAGTGTCGCCGCGAACGCTTTGACAGGTTCGGTTGTCCATTGAGTCGCCACGTGATCAGGCTCAAAGCATATTCCCATCGGCGATGCGCAGTCGCTCGACTGATGCCAAAGCGCCAGCAGATCAGTTTCCAGCGCGCACGTTCAGATCGAGCCCAAACGAGTTTTGCATCCTCTCTTTCGAGCCAGGTCAACCATGTCATGGTCTGTTCCATACGGCTGATCGCAGCCGGCGATGGCGGGGGGCGACGAAGTTTTGGCGGCTCCTGACCGACGAGGTCGGCGAATTCCGCCATTACGGTCGGCCAAACGGCGTAGAATCCGCCGACGCCGACATCCGGCAAACGATTGAGAACGTCGGCAGCTTCAAGAAGCCGGTCCTCGACCATCTTGGTTGTCCAGTCAGTCACCTGATTCCTCCGTCGATCGCGCGCGACCGCCATAAAGCCTTTCGCCAAGTCGTCGAACCTGCTCACGTTCAGGCCAACTCAGCCTTTCATCGTCCGTGCTGACGACGAGCACTCCCATCTCACGCCAGCCGTCGCGTTTGAGTTCTTCGGGCGAGCGCCGGATTCCGCGCAGGCGCGGCGGAGTCCACCTCATGGCGCAGGCTTCTCACGCGTCACCGCGGGAAGGTGGGGAGGATGTCTCTGCGACCTTCCCCGTTCAAAAATGCTTGCGCGAGTAGGGAAATGGGATGGTGGGGAGGTTGGGGAACGTTTATCCGTGGCTGTCCTCATCACACGTCTCCTTTCTCAGAATCTTCCAAAGGGGCGGTAGAACGTTCCCAACGTTCCCCACCTTCCCCATTGCTTTGACCAGCTTCGTTTTGTTCAGGGGAACGTGAGGGGGAAGGTCGCGAGCTGCTTGGATGACGTTCCCCGCCTTGACCGACGTCGTCACCTTCGTAAATGAGCTGCCACTGCTGGGCCTGGTGCCGGACACCCGCAGATGCGATCCGCAACGGGGCAGTCTCGACGTGAAAGATGCGGTCGCGCATCCGGCCAAGCGCTTTGCCGAGTCTGGTCTTTTGGGATCGCTCATTGCCGTCGCCGAGTTGCATCGGCGGTTCGCACAAAATGGCGATCTTGTAGAGGTCGCCGACGCCGACTGCGGCGGAGTTCGAGTTCTCCCACCAGCGCGCTACGAAACCTCGCCAGATCGCGCCCTCGGCATCCGCCGCCTCGAGCATCTCGTCGACGTTGCCGAGGAAGCCCGGCACGCCGGCGACCTCGAGGATGCCGCCCATGATCCCCGACCAGGACTCGAAACTCCCGACGATGGCGTTTCCTCGCGGCATGCCGGCCGCAACCCAGGCCCGGCACAGCGTGAGGCAGGCGGCCACCAAACGGCTTCGATTCGCATTCACCCAAGCAATCAAATTGGGATAACGAAAGCCGCTGCGACGCCACGGCTGGTCATGTCTGGCGTCTAGCCGGATTCTGACTAGGCGCCGGGCCATCTCATTGGAGAACTCGGGATTGTTGCCGGTGGCGATCCACAGACAACGGATCGGCAATCGCACCATTTCGGAAATTCCCAACACGCGGTCTTCCCAGAACGGTGCGGTCAGAGCGGCCGAAAGGGCGGACGAGTCGAGCTGCCGGCGGAGGTTGTCGATCAGAACGAGCGACGGGACTTGCCGCAGTTTTGCGGTGATGCGCTTTCGCCACTCCTCATCGTCGCGCCCTTCGACCATGACGCTGACACCGCCGCCGGTGATGATTGTCGCCACCGCGTCGACCATCAACGTCGCGCCGGTGCCGGGGGTGGGTTTCTCGATCAAATGAAGGGGCGTCGGCCCCTCAATCATGGCCCGCACGAACCCGGCGAGCAGCAGGCTCAGCGCGTGGGCTCTCTCCGCTTCGCCAATGAATGGGAAATCCCCAAGCAGGTCGTCGAGGAGAAACTGCCGAGCGGATGCGATTTCGGAGGGCGTTGGTTCCGCAGGTATGGTCGGAAGAACGAAGCCGGGCGGCGGGTCGTAGAGAAACCTCGCAGCCGCATGATAGCCAGGTTTGGTAATGAACTCGCCACCGCGGCCAAACACAGGTGTGGTCGCGATCCCGGTGAGGACAGGAAGCGAAGGATCGGGCGTCGCAAGGATGGACTTGATGACCGCAGCGGGCGGATGCGCCGGCACCAGCCCGTCCTTTTTCATCCGGCGCCAGTCGGCAACCTGCGCTAAGACTTGCCGGAGCCGGTCTTCAGTGAGCGGCTTGGTGACGGCAAGTCCATCGTCATCACGTACCGTCCACGTCGGCAGGCCACCCGACCGAAATAACCACGGTGGTTCGTTCGATGCATGAATCACTTGCCAGGTCCGGCGTACCAGTTGCGCAAGATCCCCGTCGTCGGCATGGAGCAGCGGTCGTCTCGACCTGCCGAGAGCAAATCCAATAGGGCGATTGGTGCCGATCTTGCGAGCGGTATCGATAATTGCGATTGGTAGCGGACGCTCCTGTGCGGCTTCGACAACGGCTTTGACCGCGCCCGCACCTTCACGCTGCAGAAGATCATTGAAGTCGTCGCCTTCGATCGGCGGCATGGCGATGCGCACACCGCGTTCTTCGGCGACAAGGCGCGACGCCAATGCCTCAGCGGCACGCAAACCGGTGCCCGAAGCATCATGGTCGGCCAGGATAACGACGCTCTGCACTTCGGGCGGCAGCAAAACTCGTTCTAGACCAACCGCAGAAAGCGTGGCCCAGACCGGAATGGTCGGACACCCGGCCATGACGCTCAGCGCCGTCTCAATGCCTTCGGCGACGCCGACCAGGTTGTCGGCCCCCACAGATGCGAGACGAACAGCTCCGCCCCCAACCTGTCCCAGCATCATGCGCGGCTTACTGACGTTCCGCCTTGCCGCTGCCGTCGGCACTTAACCAAGTACGATGGATCGCCATCCGCTCGCCAGTTTGCCCGCGGATGATTGCAACCATTGCCGGGTGGCTTGAACGGCTCTCCCAATGGGCGAGGTCGGGGTGAAACAGCAGATCGGTCGAACCAGGATTGTCGAGGCGGCGAGCCTTGAGGTATTTCTCGCCGACCGTGCCCGCGATAGGCGTGGTCGCCGACATGATGGCGTCGATCTCGCCCTCGTAGTTGTTGCGCGATGATCGGTGCTTTGTTGCCGTTTTTCTTGGCTTCGCCGTGGTAGCGATTGGCTCTATACCAACAAGCTTAGCGGCATACGCAAAGAGAGCGCGGCCGCCGAGACCAGTCGCCTTTGCAAGCGCATCGATGGGACCGCCGCCACCACCTCCGTCGAACTCGATCCAATCTCCTGCATGCTCACCGACAAGCGAAATGACGCACGAGCCGTTCTTACGCGGGGGGTCACCGTCGATGTTGGCGAGACGCCACTCCATGCCCTCGCGTCGGCCACCCGGAAAATGTTGCGGTACCCACTCCGAGGCGCGCTTCCGAAGAAGCGCAGCAATTTCGTCGAGGTCGTATAACCCGGCCCCATCATGCGGCTCAGGATTCCCGGCGCCGATCACGGTCTCACCGCCCGCTTGGCGCGTCGGGCGGCCTCATCAGGCCTCCGCCGCAAAAAGTTCCGAGAACGATTCCGAGGCAGACGGGCGCGGACGGGCGATCAAAACGTAGCTGTAATCGTCCGATCCATGTCGACGCTGAACGAGGTGGGCCATGCCGCGCTCGGCCGCCCAAAGGGCCCGGCGCGCCAAGCGGTTGAGCTCCGCTCTAGCCTGCTCTTGCAGGCGCCCGCTCTGCGGAAGCACGTCGACTAAGAGGAAGCCGCGATAGTATTCCAGCATCTCTCCAGCTTGTGCCTGGCCAAGCCAGCCGCAGAGGTCGATTTCACTTAAAGCCAGGTGCGCAGTCGAAAACCCACGATGCCGACCCATCGCAATAGTCCCTTGCCGATCGGCGCGGCGCCCAGGAGAGGAAGCTTGCCGATTATCGTCATCTACCGGGACTTCCGTGAGAGTGTCGGGGTGGTTGGCCACATAGATGTGGAGCCCGCGTGCCAATGCCTGCTCACGCAGCCGCGCAACACGCTCATAAGCGGTGGATCGATGGATACCAGCCGCACGCGCGCCGGCCGAAATGCTGTCGTCTAAAAGAAGGCGACAGGTCTCTACTAGAAGCGGCGGAAGACTTTGTACGAAGCGATCAACGTCAAACCTTATTGCGGCTGATTCCGTTGGTTCGAGGTCGCGATCGGGCAAATGGTCGGCCAGCGTCTCACCGTTACCCTCATCATCATGGGTAGGAGCGTCGAGGGATACGGCCTGCCGCTCCGCCTTGACACGCAACGTCGGAGTCCCAAGGGAGCTTACCTGATGAGCGACAACGCGATCGGCGAACGTGATGAAAGACGCCCGCTGCGGATCGAAGGAGCCGCTGCGATGAATAAGGTCGACCAAGAGGGCCTGCTCGTAATCTTGGACCTCCATCCCAGGGATAGTGCGGCCGCGCGCCAGGCGTCGGGCATTGAAACGGATATTGCTCAAGACGCGGCGGTCGATGCCGCCGTCGCGGTGGATCGTCTCCATCGTGGTTTTCGCCGATGTCAGAGTGGCGGGCGCGAAGCCCGATCACTCGCCACTCGCGAAACTTCGCTGGGGAGACGAAAAACCACCGGCCGGGTGGCGCTCTCCGTCGAAGGAGAGAGGAGGTTCAATGGCTTAGGGGATGAAGATTTTTTCAGCGAGAGACAAATACGGGCGGTGAAAATTCACCGGGAACCGCTTCGCGCGCGCCCGTTGCCAGGAGTCCTGTCAGAGATGATGAACCGGGCGACATAAGCCCGTTTATCCGACCGCCAAGGGATCGGGTCGCCTGTGATGCCGAAAAGGCTCATTAGACGCTTCGATAGCAGCTGCTTTCGCTTTTTGACCATCGTCGAAGCCGACCGATCTTGCCAAGTGAGGCTGCCTGAGAGCTTCGCGATGCTTCGAAGCAGCGTCCAAAGTGTCGTTGGTCGGCCGTTCTTCGCGCTTTTCATCCCGAATTGTTCGGGCTCAAAGCGACGCGTCTCCTGGCGAAACCGTATGTTCAGAACTTCACTGTCGGTGAACTCAAATCTCAGGTCCTCCCAGCAAGCGTCGGCTGGCAATATCCATATGCGTCTCGGTGCGTTCGAAGCCTGAGCGGCGAGCAGCTTTTCTCGGAGTGTAGAAAGCAAATTTTCAGGTGATTGCAGACCAGTCAGGCGGCGCTGGGCATCTACGCCACCGATTTCACCGAGCGTCAGGATGCTATGGCCGCTGGATTTAAGAGCCGTCTTAAATTGGTGAGATACCGAATCGATTGTCGGCAGCACAAAGGCGGCGGGCCCATCCAGTTCCGGCACGTTCTCCAGCGAGACTTCCTTCATTGGGCCTGGAATCATGAGGAAGACCGGAATGCCGATACCGGCGGCCACCGCATGGGATCCGACGAGCATTACGGCGCCGCGTTCCTGAGCGCCCGGCGCAGACGGGGCATTCAGTATGGTGCCGACGGCCGCCGCAAGTTTTTTCCGATCGAGGGCGAGGCAGGTGACGTCTTCGGCGGTCATATCCAGGGGATCGCATTCCGCCGGCCTGTTGCCGCACACGGCGCGGAAGCGCCCGTCGCTGTGTTTCACGATCTTACGGGGGCAGCCGTCACCACCTGGCGACGGACAGGCGATCTCCTTGGCGCGGCGGCCCGTCGAAGTCAGGTAACATTCCGCTGCTGGCAATTCGTCCTTTAACCGAAGGGACCATTCCCATCGGTTCGTGGTTGCGTCCGGGATGTCTTCAAGCGACTTCCAGAACCGCGCTAGGGGCTTCAGGGTCATCAGCCTCCGCTTTCGGTTCAACAATGAAGCCGCGTTTCGCCAGAAAAACGTCGATCAGCTCGCTATCCTCATTCCGTTCGTACCTGGCATTACGAGGCGGCCTGATCGTCACCGAACGCTCCTTGGGTGAGTCAGTGAACTTCGCTTTGAAAGTGCCACTGACCAACCTTCCGCCAGCGGCGAGCCGTTGTCCACGTGAGGCAAGGCTTGCAAAGATATCGGTTGCCTTGCGGATTTCTATGTCTTTGAAGGCTCCGCCCCAATAGCGGCGGTACTCAATCAAGCGAAACTCCTCCAATCCATCCACATCCTCGCAGAGCAACGAGTTCGCGCCATCTTCGATGAGGGGGCTCAGGGTGAACTTTTCTCCCGGCGGGAAATATCCCTCGTCCCCAAAGAGGTGGAGCCCGAGGCAGGCGAGATAGAGATTGACCTCACCTTTGGTATTCGCATGAACAGCCAGCTCATCCGAGGATGTGTCGTAGATCAGCACGTCATGCTGCTCTGGCCTGTAGAACTCGGTCGTTGATTTTCCATCGTCTTGGTGGCTGGCCTCCCGGCGCTTGGGCATGCCATGGCGGACGAGAATCCAGACCCTGTCGCCGCGGGGGAATACGAAGATATGGCAGCCTCGGCCGCGCCTGTGTTCATCGAACCAGTCGTCGAGCATCGCTTCCATTCGCTGACGCAGCTCGTCGCTGACGGCCGGGAAAGCACGTTTTCCGCCGCGGTTACCACCATAGTAGAGAAAGTTCTTTTGCCGAAAAGCGATCGTCTCGGCGTGATGCTCCTGAAGTATGTCTGGAGCTGCGAGCCACATCTGGATAGCGACGTTGGCGACCGTCGTTTCGGGATCGTGTTCAAGGTCAACTCTGCGTGCCTTTGCGAGGTCGAGTAGAGCTTCCATATCCTCGTTTGATGCCGTCTCGTCGATGCAATAAAGCGCACCGATCATGTCTTTCGGCACGGTGACATCGGGATCAATGAGGATATGCGCCAACGCATCACAATCGACGTTGGCAGAACCGTTAACGAAAAAATCGAGGCCCCGGGAAGCGAGGTAGGTGCGCCAGGGCTTGAGGAATTCGCGCAAGCGCCCCGGTGCAATCGTCTTCAACAGATCGGGATTTGTGAATTGCCGAAGATTGAAACTGGCCATAGGTACACCCTCATTTCAACAGCCCCCTCCTGCGCTGCATTGGTGATTCGCCCGACTACAACTCCAGCACGACTCGCCCTTGGCTCACAATCGCGGCTGGGGGCAATCCGACAGTTTTCCCCCTAATCCCGGTATGTGGCGGGGAAACTGAGGTCCCCGATGCCGTCGCTCACCCCGCCGAATCCACTTTTTTGCGATGGCCTAACGCCGCCGGAGCGGCTCGATGAAATCGCCCAAATCCTTGCGGCCGGCCTGATTCGCATGCGGACGCGACAGTCCAGGCCTTTATCTCACCACGTCGGAGAAAGTTCAGTCGACTTCATGCTCCACCAACGCGGTCATGCCGGGGTCCTTTCGGAAGGAAACTCGACGTGACGGACACGGTGTTGGCGCGGATCGCAGCACTGAAGGTGCTGCCGATCAACACTCTCAAGCAGCAGTGGCGCAATTTATTTGAGACCGAGCCGCCGCCCTATAACCGCCGCTTCCTCGAACACCGGCTCGCTTATCGCATTCAGGAGCTCGCTTATGGAGGCCTGAAGTTTCAGACAATCGAGCGACTTCGTGCCCTGGCCGAAGACCTCGACGGCGGGGATCCATCGCGGCGGCGCCAGCCCGCCAAGGACCGACCAATCAGCGGCACCCGGCTCATTCGTGAGTTTCAGGGCATCGAACACTGCGTCACGGTACGCGACGAGGATTTCGAATATCAGGGCCGTCCCTACAAGTCGCTGTCCGCCATTGCGCGGGCGATTACCGGCACGCGCTGGAACGGATTGATCTTCTTCGGCCTGAAAAATCAGCGAGCCGTCCGATGAAGAAGCCGATCGTCCGCAAACTGCGCTGCGCCGTCTACACACGCAAATCGAGCGAAGAGGGTCTGGAGCAGGAATTCAATTCGCTCGACGCTCAGCGCGAAGCCTGTGAAGCATATGTTGCCAGCCAAAAGTCCGAGGGCTGGATGCTTGTGCCCGACCGATACGATGATGGCGGGATTTCGGGCGCCACGCTCGAACGTCCGGCATTGCAGCGATTGCTGGCGGACATCGAAGTCCAACGAGTTGACGTCGTGGTCGTCTACAAAATCGACCGGCTCAGTCGCGCGCTCTTGGATTTTTCCAAGCTGGTCGAGGTGTTCGATCGCAACAATGTTACCTTCGTCAGCGTCACGCAGTCGTTCAACACCACGACTTCTATGGGACGGCTCACGCTCAACATCTTACTCTCCTTTGCACAGTTCGAACGCGAGGTGATCGGCGAGCGCATCCGCGACAAGTTTGCCGCTTCGCGGCGCAAAGGCATGTGGATGGGCGGGTTCGTTCCGCTTGGCTACAACGTCAAAGACCGCAAGCTGATCACAAACGAAGCCGAGGCCGCTACCGTTCGCATGATATTCGAACGGTTCGCGAAGATCGGCTCGGCGACCGTCTTGGTACGCGCGCTCAGGACCGAAGGCATTCGCGGGAAGCAGGGCAAGCTGGTCGACAAGGGCTACGTCTACAAGCTCCTCAATAACCGGGTGTACGTCGGTGAGGCGGTGCACAAGGGCACGGCCTATCCCGGCGAGCACCAAGCCATCATTGATCGAGTCCTCTGGGATCGCGTCCACGACATTCTCCAGGACAGTCCGCGAAGACGCGCGGCACATACTCGCGCGCAAACACCCTCCCTGCTCAAAGGACTAATCTTTGGCCCGACCGGCAGGGCAATGACGCCTTCGCACACGCGCAAGGGTGGTCGGCTCTATCGATACTACGTTTCGACCGATGCGCTCTCCCGCGATGCCGAGGCATGCACGTTGCGCCGCGTATCCGCGGCTGAGATCGAGAACGCTGTTGTTGACCAGCTACGCGGATTGCTGCGCTCGCCTGAGATTATCGTGCGGACATGGCGCGCGGCGCGCAAATCGATAAGCGATATCAAGGAAGCCGATGTGCGTCAGGCGCTGGAGCGGCTTGATCCTCTTTGGGATGAACTATTCCCCGCCGAGCAGGCGCGTATCGTGCATCTGCTCGTGGAACGAGTTGATGTCAGCCCGGACGGTGTCGACATTCGATTGCGGACCGAGGGCATGGCCGATCTGGTCACGGACCTCCGCGCCATCAACCCAGAATCGCGGAGGGCGGCGTGATGTCCGAAGCGAATTCCACCGGCGATGATCGAACCGTCACCGTCCGCATCCCGATTACGATCCGCAGGCGAGGCGGGAGGAAACTTGTTCTCGCCCCCCATGGCACGAGCGACACCAGGACCGCACTCAGCCGACGAATCGACAACGCAATGGTCAAGGCCATCGCCCGCGCGTTCCGCTGGCGCGAAATGCTTGAGAACGGCACACATGCAACCATCGCCGAGATCGCCGCCGCTGAAAAGATCAACGAATCCTACGTTGGGCGCGTGCTACGGCTGACGCTGCTGGCGCCGGATATTGTCGAGGCGATCCTTTGTGGGCGGCAATCGGCGGAGACGACGTTGCCGGCGCTGATGCGATCGTTCCCTGTGGGCTGGCGTGATCAGCGGGCGGAGATCTTGGGGTGTTCAATTGCATCCCGTCCTCTCGATTAACCGCCATGGGCACACGGAGAGGTCTTTCGGCGCGCGCAAAGGCACCAAGCCCGTCAAAAGGTCATGTCGAAAGAGATTCGGATATAGCTCACCGTGTTATTGTCACACAAAAACGAATCAGCTAGCGTTGATTCGTCACACAAGGGGATGTTTCATGCCGCGCCCACGCTCACTTGCGCCACGGTCAGTCTGTGGCCAACGTCCGGCTCACCGAGCAAGAGCGAGCAGAGATGGAGCGGGTGGCCCTTGAGAGCGGCCATCGGACCATCGCGGAGTACGTTCGCTTCCTGCATCAGAAATTCATGCAGGTTCACGAGGCAGATGACGAGGAATATGTCCAACCTACCGCTGTATTCCCCAGGAAACTCATTCGCTCGTTTCACAAGACGGCCCTGGGGGAGATCCTTTGGGGGGATAGCCGCGCTTGGATGTTCAATGTGACCAGCGAGAAGTCCATCGATCTAATCATGACCAGCCCGCCCTTCGGGCTCGTACGGAAGAAATCCTACGGCAACGAGGACGCCAACCAATACTGTGAATGGTTCCGCCCCTTTGCCGAGGGCTTTCACCGGATTTTGAAAGATGAAGGCAGCCTTGTCATCGATATAGGCGGTGCCTGGATCCCAGGGCAGCCTACCCGCAGCCTGTATCATTTCAAGTTGCTGATCATGCTCGTCGAGGAGTTCGGTTTCCATCTCTGCCAAGAACACTATTGGTGGAATCCGTCCAAGCTGCCGACGCCCGCAGAATGGGTCAACGTGCGACGAGTCAGGGTCAAGGATGCGGTAAATTGCGTGTGGTGGCTTTCCAAGTCGCCCTTCCCAAAGGCCAACAATCGGCGCGTGATTCAGCCTTACAGCAAATCCATGCGGGATCTTCTTCAAAACGGCTATGTCGCGAAGCAGCGACCTTCTGGCCACGACATCTCGACAAAATTCCAGAAGGACAACGGGGGATCAGTTCCTCCGAACCTTCTAGCGATTGCAAATACAGAATCGACAAGCCGTTATCAAGAATACTGCCGCACCAACAATATTCCGATCCACCCGGCGCGCTTCCCAGCGCAATTACCGGAGTATTTCATCCGGATGCTCACCGATGCTGGCGATACGGTAGTTGATCCGTTTGCAGGCTCGTGTGTAACGGGAGCCGTTGCAGAGGCTCTAAAACGAAGATGGGTATGCTGCGAGCTATCAGAAGAATTCATTCAGGGCGCGTTGTCGCGCTTTACGCCCTCAGTGCAGCCGCTCGTGAAAACCAAAATAACGGCTTATGAGATTTCGCCCCCTTGCTCGCTATCGATCATAGAAGATAAATCGCCGCTGTTTGCCGATGGTGGGGCGGCGCGCCCAAAACAGAAAGGCCACGTCAATGGTCACGTCGTCAATGGAGGCGCCCAGCCCAAACCCGAAGTGATCCTTGCATCATCTGCGAAAAATCGGTCGCGGTCGGCACGGCTTCGGGTTTCGGCATAATAATTTCCGGCGCCTCGACGCTCATCGCCACCAACGATCGCCCTTGCAATAGAGAGAGCTCAGCGGCCGTGGCGTAGCCGCGGCTATAGCGAACGATCTGCTCTATTGCTTCGCGAAATCTTGTGGAGGCCGTATCGCCCGCTAGATATTTGACCTCAATCACCGCGAGGACCCGCTGTTTGATCGCATCGACAAGGAGTAGATCGGGCCGATCAGCACCAGCACTCATGTCGTAGGCCGACAGTATATTGCTTACCATCGTTTCCGAGGCGTCCATCACCGGCGTCTTATAGAGACAAGTCGATTGCTGCCAATAGAGAGCCAACGAACCGCACGTGAGGATTGGAAGTGACGAATCGCCAGCAAGAAATGCGAGGCTGAATGGCTCCTTCCGGGTTTCAGAAAGAGCGTCACCGATCGCAATCGCTACGGCGATCTCGAACCGCCGCCAGGGTTCAAGTGGACCTACAAGCGTCGAATTGATGACTGCGCGAATCGCATCCTCGTTTCCCTCTTCGATTCCGGACAAAGAGTTGTAAGCCTCGACTGCTAGGCGATAGACAACCCTGCGAGCACGTGCTGCATCTCTCAGCGCCCCTGGCGCTGGCCGGCGCTGAATTGCCGGGCTTCTAATGGCGTCTCGCAGAGCATCGAGCCGGCGAACTTGGTCCAATTGAGTCATGACATTTTCGGCCAATGTCGAATATGCTGAACCGGGTGCCTGAAGTGATTGAAGCCGAGCGGCGAGCCGGGCCGCGTTGTAAATAACCCACGCGAGCACTTGGTTTGGGCCGGTTTCAAATGTCCGTACCGGCTCCTGTGCAACGATTGACGTTACGGCTCCCGAACGAAGCTGGTGTAACGAGGTCGCGCGCGCGTCTATCCGCCCGCGTGCTATCGCGTCGTCGATACGAGGACGCGTGACAAGGAGCGTCTGTGTCTCATGCCGATGCAGCAAAAGGTATTGAGTCAACGCTCGAACCGAAGATGAAAGTGCCCAATGCCCCCGGAGGATTTCCCGGTCGCGTTCGACGTTTATTCGCGGTCGCTTCACGTCGACCAGTGCACCCCGCCGAAAGTAACGAAGAAGCGCACCGGTTGCGTATTCGGAAATTTCCCGATCCAGATCGCCCGTCATATTGCAATAGAACTCAAGCGCTTACGAATCTGATTAGCCTGCGGTTCTTCGAACTTGAATGCCGCGATCATCGCATCGGCAATGACGGCGGCGTCCTGGGCAACAATACCGTCGAGCATTGGAAGAACAACCATTTCGACTGCATCGAGTGCGGCGGCGCGCAGCTCCGGGGACGCTTCTCCGAAGAACGCTGCATCCGGAAGCGTGGTCCGAATTGCTGCGATCGCATCGATGATGGGCGCCGGTCCGATCGGACGAACCTTATTCACTGCTTCCCAAAAGGACGAGAGCGGACAATGGGCGCCAGCTGGCTGAGACGTTGGAGATCCAGTGACTTGCTCGAGGAATGCGGAGACAAAACCCCTGAGGTCCTTTGGCACATCGATATAAATCCAGCCAAACCGACGTGAAAGAGCGTAGCTCATTTGATAAAGAGAAGCCTTGTCGATCGAATTGATGGTCGCTATCAGTCGCCACGCTGCGCCTGGTGCGTACTCATGCGCGGCGGGGCTAGCCTTCTCAGCCGCCAAGATGACGTATTGAGCGGAATCCTGGTCGTCGATCTCAACGCGATAGGGTAGCGTTGTATGTTGTCCAGAAAGGACAGTGAAAAGTGGGCCCAACACTTTGTCGATGTCGCAGCGGTTCATTTCATCGATAATGAGGGGACGTTCGAAAGCGCGTAGGAGCACGCCTGGTTGGAAAGCGACGTTGCCTCCCCCGATGGGCTGATATCCTCCAATGATGTCTTGTGAGCTCCAGTCGGCCGATCCTGTAACCAAGGTCCACAGTCCCGGGCTTAGGCTCTCAGCAATGTGTCGTGCCAATGCTGTTTTGCCCGTGCCGGGCGGCCCGTAAAGCATCAGATGGCGCTTGCCAGACTTCAGTGCAGCATTGATCTGCCGATAAACACCAGGATCAATCCCGATCAGGTCCTTGTTCTCAGGAATTTCGATGGTCGACGGCGCGACGATCGTCTCGTCATCTTCATCTTCTCCCGCCGCGACAGCCTTCTTCAGAGTGGCAGGCGGCGGTGCAGCATCATAGGCAGCGATAATGTCCTTCCGGAGCCGCACAAGCTCTGCAGATTGGGTGAGGTCATATATCGGAATGCTGGCAGGCGGGCCGTCTGCCGTCGATGCCGTGATCATCTTAGCGATTGCGTCGATCACGTCGCCATAGGCGACGACCTTCCCAGCATAGGCGGCTGTTTCACCCCTTGGTATAACGCTGAGTAGAGCTGCGAGGATGTACGGTTGCGGTTTGCCGAGATAGGTGAGGACGCCGGTGGCCGTATCAAGTTCGAAAGTCTCAGCTGCGCCGCCCACAGCCACCGCATCAGCGAAACAGAAAATAAGAGTGACCTCCCAGGCATCTTTGGCTTCAAACTTTCCGTGTCCCAGGGCAAAGACGGGGATCAACCTAATTGCAATGCCGGCCTTGTCTCCCTGAGATGTGTTGGAGTGTCCGAGGCGATTGCTAAGGTGTTGCTTTGGAACGGTTGCCTTGATGGGCGTGCTGAACGGGTCGATATGCACCAACCAGCGGATCGGTTTCGATCCTGAATAGTTAGGATCAATCCAATAGCCCGTCGCTTGGTTGATGGCGTGCTTATTGTTGTAATTGCTCTTCGAGCCGGCCTTCGTGAACTGGAGCCCGCGATCCTTTAGATACTGCGCATACCAGTTGTAGAACGCGTTACGATTTTCGTTATTCGCCATCGACCGCTATTCCATCTGGGCAGCAGCTCGATCGGCGAATATGCCGGGACGTCGATGCCGCGGATCATTGATGCTATTCATCCGAACATCGTGCGTCCAATGGAATCCGGCTTGACCCGATAGAACCGTGCACGGTTAAGTCTGAACCTTGGCTTCCTCCCTACAAGGGACATTCGCCTATCGCAACCCAACCGATGCACCATGGTGCGCCCGTCCGAGAGGTCGAATGAGTGGACAGGCACACGGGGATAAAAAATCGCTTGCAGAAAGTAGCTTCACTCACGCCATCGTCTGCATGTGCGCTGTTGTATGGTCGCTTGTCCCACTTGTTGCTCCCAACAGGATACGGCGAGGAAGAACGGGATAGTCGGACGCAGCAGGCGCGCCGCCGAAGCCTTTGATTCAAAATATGTTTTAGTATTATGAAAAGATATTGGAAAAAATATTTGACAATATCATTAGAAAATATTATTTGAATTACTATCCGGAAACTTACGCCAGTATTTTCCATCTTTTTGGAGGCTAGGCTAAATGGTCACTGAGACGACCAAGCGGTCGAAGGCTGGCCAAGGGAAGCGGGAAAAATTTCGCCTGCTCGCGGAAAACCGGACAAATAATGCATTGGTGGCGATCGGCCGAATAGGCAACCTTTCCAATCGACAGCTCTACGAATTCGAAGAAGCGGAAGTCCGCAAAATAGTCAAAGCGCTCAAGGACGCAGTCAGCGAAGTCGAAAATCGTTTTGCATCACCTAAAGGAAAAGCCGATGCCCGGTTCAAGCTCTAAGGTTTCAGCTATTCGCCGGCCCAAACAGCAGGCTGCTGCAGCGAAGGATTTTATCCTTCCTGATGAAATTCCCATGGATCGCGGCCACACTCTTGATCAGCTCACGAGCCGTTTTCGCGGTGTTAAGGACGGGCTGCCTGAACTGATCAAGAATGCCAAAGACCAATATTCGCGCCTTGGAGTTGTCGACCGCGAAGGCCGGCAGATTGTGGTCATTGCCGATACCGCCAGCCACCGCCTCGGCGTGCTCGACTTTGCAGGCGCTCGTTCCAGCGATTTTGAAGGATGGACGACGTGGTCGAGCCGCACCGCCGGCCGAAAGGAAATGTCCGACGATATCGAAGCAGGCCACGGTAACGGCGGAAAAGCCTTTATGGTGCGCGGTGCGGTCGAGTTTTCCTTCCTTGAATCGTGCTTCGAAGGCAAGCGCACCAGGATGGGATTCAAAAACGAACGACCCGCTGATCTCTACAAGCCTGGTCACGGACGCGAGGACGGTGTCAAGCTCGACAACGTGAACGAGCCCAACGCTAAGGCTAGGCTGGAAAGCTTCCTTTCCGAATTCGGCATTGCGTCGCGGGAGCTTCCACCTCGCGCCCTGGCGGCGTTTCAAAAGCGGAATGCGTTCACCGGCGTTCTACTGAGCGGCGTCACCGACTGGGAGGGGCGCCGCAAAAACAAAATCAAGAGGCTCGCGGAGGTGGTCATTCCCGAGCTGATCGCGAGTCATGGCCAGACAGCGATGAGCATCGAGACCTGCGAAGTCTGGGTGATCGTCGATGGTAAGTTGAAAACGGAGGAACCAATCGCGCCCGTCGCACTCGAACCGTATCCGGGCTTCGAGGAGCCAGTTCAGTATGAAATTCCCGATCTCCTCCCAGATCCCGAGACCGGCGATGCTGTAGACATGGTGTGTGGTACATCGGGCCCACGCTACCTTCGGCTCTCTACCTCCGCCAAGCAACTCCAGCTTTCGGAGGAGACGAAGGCCCGAAATGTTATTCGTCTCTGGAACCAGCGTAACAACGTCGCCAACTGGCCACTCCAATCTCTTGGCGTGCTGCTGACGTCCGTTAGCTTCATATATGGGGAAATCCGCTGCCCGGCCCTCACCGGCGTGCATCTTGCCGGGGCTGAGCGCGTGCATTTGTCGGACACTCCGCTGGTTCGGGCTCTCGAAGAGTGGGCCCGTCAAAAGGTGAAAACGCTCGCGGAAGAGCTTCACAAGGCGATGATGGCCGAGAACAAACCACGCGACCGCGAGCAAGCAAAGAGCGTTCTGCAGAGTATCCGCGACCTCATGCGGAAATATCTCGATCCTGATTCTTCAGGCGAAGACGAAGAAGAGCAACAGGACGCTGGCACGGCGGGTAAAGATAAGACCGGCCACAAGAAGAAGCGCAAGCCGACATATTTTGGGACCCGAATCGATGAAATTATTCTTGAACCGGGTCGTGCCAACATCGCCCTTGTAGAAGGCACCTCTGTACCGCTGCGGTTCCGCTGCGTCGAGCACCAGAAGGATGGCTCGACGAAGCCGGTCAAGTCCGAGGACCTTGTGCTTCGTTCAAGCGTTGGAGGCATTGCCTCGTCCGTAGGCGATGATCGCCTTGCAGCCCAGGGCGTTGGCCACACCGAGATCTGGCTGGAAACCGAGGACGGAAGTATTTCTTCAAACAAGGTTGCTTGCGAAGTTGCCGCAGCAAGCGACGTGAGCGTGGTCGTCCCCGCAGAGATCCTTCTGCAAGGGCAGCGTCTGAAACTTACAGTAACATTTACTACCGCAAACGGCCCGAGAGACGATCTCTTGATCGACGGTACGATCGATGAGCCCGGAATGGGTTTGCTGGGGCGCCATGGCAGATTCACCGCGGGGTTTAAGGAGGGGCAAGCTACCGTTCGCATACGGTTCGCATCGCCACCGCAGAGCCAGCGTGCAACGGTCATTCAAATCGGAGCAGAACGGGTGCCTCCGACAGAAGCTGAAGGAGGCCGTGGAAGCGACATCCCAGAAATCCTACTTTGCGGTGACAAGGTGCCCGGCATGGAGGATTTTCCCGAAGAGCAGCGTACGCTGCCCGGCGGGGAGGAACTTCCCACGATCATTGAGGATCCTCTGTTCCCGAACGTCGTCTGGATCAATCCCACGAGCAAAGAATCCATGCGGGTTCGGCGCACTCGTGGGGGGTCCTCGGGTGTTAGCAGCATCGCCTCGAAGAATTTCGTCCACTTCGTTGCACTCAAGTGCTTTGATGTGCTGAAGCGCTTACATGTTCGTCAAGCTCTTCGGGGTCGGACGGTCACTGAGTTTGAGTTCATCCAGCTCGCAGCCTTTGCCGAGATGGAATGCGCAAATTTCATTGATGCCGCCTGGGAAATGAGCGATGACCTCCTGAGTAGAGGCGAGGCAAGTGGTGACCAGCAAACCGAATGAACGCCTGACTGCAGCACAAGAAATCTTGCTTGGTGCAGGCGACATCGATCGCGGCGGGACCAAGGAATTCAGCGAGTGGGATCTGACTGTTGCGACGTGGAAGCGGAATCCAAACCGCTTTGGCTGCCGCGGTTACGAAGATCGCTATCCTGACCATAAGCGGGTCATGTCCGAGATCATGGGCACTACTAAGAAGGACAATCCGATCCGACGCGGCTGGCTGGAACGGACGCGTTCGAACCACTATCGAATGACGGATATCGGCCGCTCCGAGGTGGGTCGTCTGAGTGAGACCAAGATAACCGGCGAGAAGTCGCATCGGTCGCCTCAGCCGATCTATGATGCAGTTGCGCCGCTATACCGGCACCCCGTGTTTCGAAAATATTGCAGCAACTCCGAGGAACCCCGCATGTGGCTCGGCGCTGCATCATTCTTGGGGCTGACGAGCAATGACGCACAGCACGTTGAGGATAAGCGTAATGCCACAAGGACGGCCATCGACAATGCGCTCGCGTGGCTGAGAGAAACGAAGGCCGACAGTTTCCGGCGTGGGGTAACAGGGGGCGATGAGGCAATATCGAAAGACAGTTTGTTAAAGCTGAAAGAATTTCTCGACATTCTCGAGGCGCGTTTTACAAATCAGATTGAAGCAATCAAGAAATCGAAGCGATAATACTCTCCAGCTAGTTCAGGGGCTGAGTGATCTGCTACGAGTAGTGGCGCAGGCAATAGTGCTAGGTGAGCCTGTCTTCCCCTCGAACGATATCACTTCAGCCATCCGAGGATTGGGCGTCTTTTCATCTGACGGAAGCTCAGCTCCTCGGAAATTGGCTTCTGATGGCGGATCGGATCGAACCCTATGGCAAGGTTGTCGAAGTAATTTTCTCTTGCGGCACGGACGGATCGACTGGTGCTGACGGTGTCATCAGCGCGCGAAGCTGCATCCAGTCGAGGTCGATCACGACCTTCCATATGATGGGGTCGCGGTCAGAGTTCATCGAACACATCGTTCCTAGTCGCGACAGTGCCGAGCGCTTTCTCAAGGGGCCGAATCAACTTCTGTATCCACGCGCGCTGAAGCCCCTCTTCAATCGCGGCACGCATCGAACGCGGTGCCTGCTCTCCGAACCATTTTTTAAGATGCCGTCGAACGTGCTCTTTGAACCCCGAGCGATAGTCGGCCTCGCAACGCGCCCAAAGATCAACAGCCTCCGACAGCACAGGGCGGCAGACCTCGGCGGAAACGGTTCGGGCTGCGACGAGAAAGCCTTCGAACCAGGCCTCGACGCTTTCAGACAATGCAAGCAAGAACTTGTGGCAGCTCGCATATTTTCCGTCCTCGGCAAGGTTCCTGAGATCAATCAGGATTTGTTGCACAGCCTCTTGGGCTCTGAGGTTCGCGTCTTCGGCGGCGCCCGATCCGAGCGCATGATAAACGTCGAAGTTCCACCAGGAGCCCGCACGGGTCACCGAGGCAAGCAGCGACTTCTGATGGGTGGCGCGATCCGCAATCTGACGGAGGAGCGCATCGAAGAAGGGCCGTACCGATGGTCCGAGGGTCCTGATTTGCTCGACAACCGTTTGCAGATGACGGACGACCTCCCGGAGATCAGCCTCGGCGCTTTCCTGTTCGCGGTTCTCGATGAGGGCTTCGACCGCCTCCGCGAGCCGTTGAAGCCGGTCAACCTCGCGCTTCCTGATTTCGACGACCCGTGAGAGGAGTTGCTGATAAGCCTTGCGCGGATTATCTTCCGAGGCGTTGAAGAAAAGAATCGGCGTATCGCCGAGGCCCCTGCGTTCCAACTCGTGCCGGGCGTGCGCGCCTTTGATGCGACGCCCTTGCTCGACGGTCTCAACGTCGAGGCCAGTCGTATCGTCCGCGACTTTCAACGCCTCCTTTTCCTGATCCAGGATGAGCAAGACGGCGCGCTCTTCGAATTGTCGGAGCGCTCCAGTATCCGAGAGCTGACTAAAGAGCGTGTCGTAGTGGGGACCGGGGGCGTCGCCAAGAGTTGTGCAGAGCACGGGTACGCATCGTGAATTGTCGAAGACCGCCTGGATATCAGGGCGAATGGCACTGCCATCGATGCCCTTGGTATCAACCGCTTCGATCTCAAAGGGAGAGCCCGGCATGATCGTGAAGGGTACGGTTACGGTTATGCGCGCGGGAAGTGAGATTGTCGGCGCATTGCCAAGATTGATATCGGCATAAGTCTTCTTGAGCCAATTGCGTCCCTCGGCCTCGCTGGCGCCGGTCCAAACCAACTCCCGCTCGGTCCTCTTGAATAAGTGCAGGCGTTCGGCGATCGCGGACTGAAGCTCCTCCACAGAGCCGGCGTTTTTCGCCATCTCGGCCTCTTCACGCCGACTCTCGGCCCGGCCGTCCATGAGGTTGACTTCTTCCGTCTTGAGCTTCGCCATATTCCGCAGCGCCCGTTCCATCTCGATCGAGAGTCCTCGACTCTTCGTCGGGCGAGCGCTTGGTGCCAGAGCGGTGATCCCAAAGGTCGATTGCCCACTCGCGGACCAGCCGATAGATTTCCTCGTTTGGCGTGGGCTCGATGGTGATCCGGAACCGCAGGGTAGAAGTACCCCTTTCCGCGGCTTCACCGCGCACCGTCACTTCACAAAGTGTTGTTCGGCTGCGCTGAGTTGCAAGGAGGCACTCGTCGCGGAGATCGCGTGGCTGCTTTTGAGAAGCGCGCGTCAGCCCCGTCTGAAAACAGATAGCGGTTGTTTTCCCGTCGCCGATCTTGCCGATGAAGGCAATGCGGTGGGCAAGGTTGGAAAGATAGGCCGCCGAACCGAGCAGGCGGGAGCGAAGAAACTGGGCTTGGCCGGACAGCGATTGCGGTAGTGCGGGATCGGCGATGACCTGTTCATCGAGCCGTTGAAGGAGCGCCATGGCATCGATGAGCGCGCGCGCATTCGGATGCCACGGGTCAGGCCGATCGATCTCGATCCATCGCGCGGCAAGGATGTCGCTGTAGAGCGCAGCGGCCTCGCCCCCAATCACCTTGAGATACTGAACGACTTCATCCGCGTCCGGTTGCGCGGCGCCAGTCTCTAGGCGGGAGATGCGGCTGGGATGCAATTTGAGAGCTTCGGCCACGTCCGACTGCTTGGGACCGGCGTCCTTTCGAAGCCTTTCGAGAACGCGGCCGACATCGGCTGGGATTTCTTGCATTGGAGGCGCCTCCGCTGTATGCAAACTTTGTTTGTCTATATGCATTTGCAGAAATGATTGCAATCATAAAATGATTGCATGTATGCACACATATGTTAAGCCACTGACGAAGCAGTTGATTTATTCGATATTCGATCAGGCCTAAACAGGGTCCCCAAGGAGTAAACGATGACGACGCCAGCCGTTGAGAGCCTGCCGCGGCAAAATTCAGATCCCATCTGGCTGCAGGACTATTTCCTGCACACAGGCCATGACGCGAACACGAGGAGTGGCACGTCCACCTTCGTTAAGTGGAAGGGCATCCATTACGTTTGCACGTGCCGGCACATCATGGAGAGCATCAAAGACCCCAAGGTGGTGCCAAGCGCCAAGTTTCCGACGCTGGCACTCGCGATCGACAAGGCGTTCATCAACCTGGCGCGAATGACCGCGAACGGCCCCGAACTCATCATGCGAACGCCTGGGACAGACACGGAGCATGCCAAAACGGACATCGCGATTGCGCCGCTTGATGCGGGGACCTGGCACCTCCTGGCGACCAAAAAGAACAAGAACGCTATCGATCTCGATCATTGGCGGGAGCCCGACTGGCCAAGGGTCCGGTTCGGCCTGGCGTGCGGCTATCCCGACGAGCACAAGAAAAATGTAACAGCGAACGCCGTCGATCAGGTCGCTAATCAGCTCATAAATGTCGTGGCCGAAGTGGCCTCCAAGCCCGGCAACGCCAATCGCACAATTACATTGAACAGCGCGCTCAACGACCCCCACTCTTGGTACTTCAGCGGATTGAGCGGCGGGCCGCTCTACTTTGTGGAAGGGCTCGAAGAGCGACAGGCAGAAGACGGCGAATTGTTCCCCGTAGGCATTGTTTTCGAGGGCTACCCCAGCAGCGGCCGGACCGAGGCGGTGAAGGCGAGGGATGCTTCGGCTGCATTTCTCACCGACAAGGATCTGTTTATTCGTGCCTTAGCCTTGAGCCCGCGGATCTTCGATGAATGGCTGCGGGACTGCCGCTTGTAGATTGCGCTTACGTCGCCTGAAGGAGGCTCAGCTTTTCGCAAGCTTCAAAATCGGGTCGGCAAAAATTGATTTCGGTTCGTGCCGCGCGATCTGCTTGAACGCTTCGAAATGATTTTTGCGGGACGCTTGTCAACTGATCGAGCATAAGATGACCGCAGGCAAGATAGCTCCGCACCGAGAGAATCAAAAATCGCCAGGCAATCAATGCCAATTTTAGTTTCGGGTCGCTCCCGGTGCTGCGAGATGACTTGCGAAAAGTGCGGAGCTTGGCGTCGCGAAAGCGATTCAAAATCAGTCGCTTACGAAATCCGTACTAAATCCGCGCAGTCGGGAGGTTTGGAGACAAACGGGCCAAGAGAGAGAACCTCGGCCCTCCGGCAGGTGTGCCACAGTGCGGAGGTTTTTGCGCGAAGCCCCTGGTTATTGAGCTTCTATGCGCGCTCGAAGCCCACGGAGAATGTTGGGCACGAACGGACTGGCGGAGGGAGTGGGATTCGAACCCACGATACGGTTTCCCGTATACACGCTTTCCAAGCGTGCGCCTTCAGCCACTCGGCCACCCCTCCGGTCCGGGCGATGGAGGCAATATAGCGACGGGTCATTGCGTGACAACCCGAGCGCGCTATCATTCGCGCCGCAATGCAGCTCAATCGCCGCGCATTGATTGGCGGGCTTTCGTCTGCGCTGGCGGCCGTCGTTGCGCCGCAGGGCGGCGCTGCGGCATCGATTGTCGACGCCACCGGCCGCCGCGTTACCGCCCCCGACCGCGTCGCGCGCGTGTTCGCCGCCGGCCCGCCGGCCGCGATCGTGCTCTATACGCTCGCGCCCGAACTTTTGCTCGGCTGGCCGCGCGCGAACCCGCCCGACGCGCGGCAATTCCTGCTGCCCGATGTCGGCGCACGACCCGAGCTTGGCCGGCTGACCGGGCGCGGCAATACCGCCAATCTCGAAACCGTTATCGCGCTCAAGCCCGACCTCATTCTCGACGTCGGCTATGTCGACGGAACTTATGTCTCGCTCGCCAAACGTATCCAGCAGCAGACCGCAATCCCATACGTGCTGCTTGATGGCCACTTCGGAGCGATCGCGCCGACCTACCGCATGCTCGGCCGGTTGCTCGGCCGCACCGCGGCGGCCGAAAAACTCGCGCGCTACGCCGAGACCACGATGGCGACGATCACAGCACGAGTCGCAAAGGTGCCGGAGCTGAAGCGGCCGCGCGTTTACTATGCCCGCGGCCCGCAAGGCCTGGTGACAGGGCTTCGCGGCTCGATCAATGTCGAGACCATCGCCTTCGTCGGCGCGCGCAATGTCGCGGCGGGTCGCAAGGGCGGCCTGGCGACAGTCTCGGTCGAGCAGGTGCTGGTGTGGAATCCGGACATCATCGTGACCATCGACCGCACTTTCGCCGACACGGTGCGCAACGATCCGACCTGGGCCGCGGTCGCAGCGGTGCGAACCGGCCGCATCCATCTATCGCCGCCATTGCCGTTCCCCTGGGTCGATTTCCCGCCTTCGGTGAACCGGCTGATCGGTCTGTGGTGGCTCGCGAAAATCGTCTATCCCGACCTGTTCCCCGAGGACATCAAGGCGCTGACCCGCGAATTCTACGGCTTGTTCTATCACGTGACCCCGGATGACGAAGAAATCGAACGTGTGCTTTCGGGACGGGATTGAAATCTTCGCCAGCGCCTTCTTCAGCCTTGTCCGACGCTGAGTAGAGGAACTGAATTGTCCCGCAGCGCGCTGCCCGGTTTCTTGCTTGCGCTCGCGATTTTGCTCGCCGGTCTCCTGCTCGCCCTGACGCTCGGCCGTTATCCAGTCAGCCTCGCGCAAGTGTTCGAGGTTCTCGCGGCGCGGTTGACCGGGCGCGCGAGCGGGGCGCCGCTTGCGGTGCAGGACGTGGTGCTCTTGGTGCGCGGACCGCGGATCGTTGCCGCTGTGCTGGTCGGAGCTGCGCTCGCGGTGTCGGGCACGGCGTTTCAGGGGCTGTTCCGCAATCCGCTGGTCTCGCCCGATATTCTCGGCGCCTCCTCGGGCGCGGCTTTGGGCGCCGTGCTCGGCATTTATTTCTCGCTCGGCGTCGCCGGCATTGAACTCCTTGCCTTCGCCGGCGGCATGGCGGCGGTGGCAGCCGTCTATGCCATCGGCTCGGCGGTGCGAGACGCGCGATCCGATCCTCGTCCTGGTGCTGACCGGCGTCGTCATCGGCGCACTGCTCGGTTCCGGTGTCGGCTTGATCAAATATCTGGCCGATCCGTACAATCAGCTGCCGGCGATGACGTTCTGGCTGCTCGGCAGCCTCGCGGCGACCAATGCCGGCGATCTCGTGCCGCTGTTCGGCCCGGTCGCGGTCGGTACGCTGTTGCTGCTGGCGCTGCGCTGGCGCATGAACGTCGATGTCGCTTCCGGACAGAGGAAGCGCGCGCGCTCGGCGTGCCGACCCGGCGCGCTGCGGGTCGCCATCATCGCCGCGGCAACGCTGGTCACCTCGGCGAGCGTCGCGACCGCCGGCATCATCGGCTGGGTCGGTCTCGTCGTCCCGCATCTGGCGCGGTCGCTGGTCGGTCCCGATTTCGCCCGCCTGATCCCGACCGCGGCCGTGCTCGGCGGCGGCTTTCTGCTCTTCATCGACACGCTTGCCCGCACCGCGGCGCCGGTGGAAATCCCGCTCGGAATTCTCACCGCCTTTGTCGGCACGCCGTTTTTCATCTGGCTTGTTGGCAAGCGTGCATCGGACCTGGTCATGAGGCTCGAAGGCCGCAAGCTCACGATCGGTTATCGCGACCGCTTGGTCGGGCGCGGGCTCGACGTTGCGCTTTCGACCGGCGAAGTGCTGGCGCTGCTTGGTCCGAACGGCAGCGGCAAGACCACGCTGCTTGAAAACGCTGCTCGGCCTGATTGCGCCGCTCGACGGCGAGATCACCGTCGGCGGCCGCCCGCTCAAGGCTTGCAGCCTGCGCGAGCGCGCTCGCCTGATCGCCTATGTGCCGCAGGTTCACGTCGCGACTTTCGCCTTCGCCGTCGAGGCCGTCGTTCTGATGGGACGCACGGCGCATGGCGGTCTGTTCGGCCGACCGGCGGCTTCGGATCGCGCGGCCGCCGCTCGCGCGCTCGAACGCTGCGGCATCGCGTCGCTCGCAGCGCGGCCCTATACGATGATCTCGGGCGGCGAGCGCCAGCTCGTCTTGCTGGCGCGGGCGCTGGCCCAGGAACCGCAATTCATCGTGCTCGATGAACCGACCGCCAGCCTCGATTTCGGCAATCAGGGCAAAGTGTTGCGGGAAATTCACGCCCTCGCCGCGACCGGGCACGGCGTGCTGTTCACGACGCACGATCCCAATCACGCTGCACGCGCTGCCGACCGCGCCTACCTGATCCGCGACGGCATCCGGCTTGCCGAAGGCGGCGCGGGCGAAGTGCTAAGCCGCGCCACGCTTGAGCAATTGTATAGCGCTCCGGTGGAACAGCTCGACGATCCGGCGACCGGCGGCACTGCTTTTCTGCCGGGCTGGACTGTTGCCGAGCGGCAGTAGGGGCCCGGCGCGGACCTGTAAAACGTGCGACCAAAAATATGACGGCATGATGGAACCTACGGTCTCATCTTTCGTTGAAGAGCTATTACAAGAACGGCGGCGACGGTGGAGGAAACGCCTGTCCTAGCCGGCTCCCGGGAGTTCCGCCGCCCCTGATACTCGCGCAATGGCCACCTGTGGCCCGAGCAGAGAGCAATTTTTGAGTGATGCGTCGTGACCGGGCGGAAGCCCGAGCGTAACCGCGGGCTTCCGCTGGTTTACGCCGGTTTACGCCGGTTTACGCCGTGTCGGCTTCCGCCAGCCCGCGGTATGCTCTACATTGAGCGTGATGACCGCACCCGCCGACGATTATCTGGTTCGCCCCGATCCGCGCGATCCGCGCCTGACCGAGCGCGTCAAGGGTATCGACCAGACCGGCGCGCCGATCGAGACCGCCGTGACGGTCGAGCGGGCGCTGACCATCTTCCTCAATGCCCAGGAAATCGTCACCGCGATGACGATCAACGATTATCCGGACTATCTGGCGCTCGGCTATCTCATCAATCAGAACATGCTCAAGGCCGACGATGACGTCACCGCGATCGACTATGACGAGGAACTTTCCACCGTCGTGGTGCGCACCAAGCGTAAGACCGATTACGAGGAGAAGCTGAAAAAGAAAGTGCAGACCTCGGGCTGCGCCCAGGGCACCGTGTTCGGCGATCTGATGGAAGCGCTGGAAAATGTCACGCTGCCGCAAGCGGAGTTGCGCACCTCGTGGCTCTATACGCTGACCCGCAAGATCAACACCACGCCGTCGCTCTACCTCGAAGCCGGCGCGATCCACGGCTGCGTGCTGGCAGTGGAGGACCGGCCGCTGGTCTACATGGAAGATGTCGGCCGCCACAACGCCGTCGACAAGATCGCCGGCTGGATGTTCAAGCACCGCGTCGGCTCAGCCGACAAGATTTTCTACACCACCGGCCGGCTCACTTCCGAGATGGTGATCAAGACCGTGCGCATGGGCATCCCGATCCTGATCTCGCGCTCCGGCTTCACCGCCTGGGGCGTCGAACTGGCGCGCAACGCGCATCTGACGCTGATCGGCCGCGCCCGCGGCAAGCGCTTCGTCGCGCTGGCCGGCGAGGACCGCATCGTGTTCGACCAGGACCTCGCCTATGTCGAGGACGAAAGCGCCAAGCATCGGCGCAAGGCCGCAATGCACGATGAATAAATCGGTACCGTCGTTCCGGGCCCCGAGCGAAGCGAGGGAGCCCGGAATCCATAATCACGGATCGTGGTCATGGATTCCGGGCTCGCTACTTCGTGGCGCCCAGGAATGACGGGCGTAGATCCTCACCCATGGCGGAGCATCCCCCCACCCTCGGCCTCATTCTCGCCGGCGGGCTGGCGCGGCGCATGGGCGGCGGCGACAAGCTGCGCATCCGCATCGGCGGCGTCAGCATTCTCGAGCGCGTGCTCGAGCGGCTTTCGCCGCAATGCCGCCGCATCGTCATCAATGCCAACGGCGATCCGGCGCGTTTTGCCGATACCGGGCTTACACTGGTCGCCGACAGCGTGCCCGATTTCGCCGGCCCGCTCGCTGGCATTCTCGCCGGACTTGATTGGACGGCGGCGAACGCGCCGGATTGCGAATGGCTTGTCAGCGTGCCCGGCGACTGCCCGTTTTTGCCAAGGGATCTGGTGGCGCGTCTGCACGAGACGAGGATTGCCGCCGGCGCGCCGCTCGCCTGCGCCGGCTCGGGCGAATGGCGGCATCCGGTCATCGGGGTATGGCCAATCGCGCTGCGCGAGAACTTGCGGCGCGCGGTGATCGGCGAAGGCCTGCGCAAGATCGAGCTGTGGACCGGGCGCCACGGCTGTGCCGTGGCCGACTGGGCCGACCCGCCGGTCGATCCATTCTTCAATGTCAACACGCCTGAGGATGCGGCGCTCGCCGAAGCAATTGTCAGCCAATACCCTGATGCGTGAATGGACAGGCTCAGCCGATCAGCGCCGCGTAAGAAAGAAAGCCCACTGTCGCCCCTGGCTCGACTTTCGTCACTTCCTCCGTCAGTTCCGCCAGGCCGTCGGTTTCCGTGAGCGAGGTGAGAACGCCGGCGCCGTCCTGCGCGAATTTGACCGCCTCGATGGCGCCCGCGGCCGTCGCCTTAAGCTTGACGCGCACATATTCGCGCCGGCCCTTGCGCTTCTTGTAGGAGAAGCCGGCGGAGACCGGCATGGCGACAAGCGGCTCGGGGAGCGCACCGGCAAGCCGCAACAGCAGCGGCCGCACCACGCGAACGAAGGTGACGAAGACCGCGACCGGATTTCCCGGCAGTCCGACGAAGGCGGTGCCGTGCACCCCCACCCTTCCCTCCCCCGCTTGCGGGGGAGGGTTAGGGTGGGGGCCGCGAATAACGCCCATCGCCACCGGCCGGCCGGGTTTGATCGCAACCCGCCAGAACACCAGGCGCCCGGTGCTTTCGACCGCGGCGCGCACATGGTCGGCTTCTCCTGTGGAAACGCCGCCCGAGGTCAGCACGAGATCGTGGCCGGCTGCGGCCGCCGCGATTGCGTCCGCCAGTTGTCTGGGATCATCGCGCAGAATCCCCAGGTCTGTGACCTCGGCGCCGAAGCGGCCAAGCAGACCGCAAAGAAAATAGCGGTTGGAATCGTAGAGCGCCGAGCGCGGCAAAGGCGATCCCGGATCGACGATCTCGTCGCCGGTCGAGAACAAGGCAACGCGTACGCGCCGGCACACGGCAAGCTCAGTCACGCCGAGCGCCGCCGCGAGCGCGACGTGCTGTGCGGCAAGCCGCCGGCCAGCCGGCAGCGCCACCGCGCCCGCACGAATGTCCTCGCCGGCAAGCCGCCGGTTGGCGCCGCGCCTTAATCCGGCCGGCACAATGACGGTCGAGCCGTCGACGCGGCAGTCCTCTTGCATGAACACGGTGTCGGCGCCCGCCGGCATCGGCGCGCCGGTGAAGATGCGGATCGCTTCGCTGGCCTTGAGCGAGTCCTTTGCGGCGTGGCCGGCGGTGACCCGGTCAACGATGGCCAGCCGGGTCTCGCCCACGCCGACGAGATCCTCCGCGCGCACCGCATACCCGTCAACGGCCGAATTATCGAACGGCGGCAGGTCAAAAGGGGCGACGATGTCGTGGGCTAGCACGCGGCCGGGTGCCTGAAGCAACGGTACGGTCTCGCGCCCGCTCACCGGCGCGACCCCTTCGCCGATCAGGCGTTCGGCCTCCGCGATCGGCAACAGCGGACCGGAAAAGGCAAAACAATCGTCGGAAAGCTGCGCCATCACGCCGTCTCCCGCGGCGGCAGCGGCGGCCCGATCCGGTCGCGCGGCAGCGCCTCGGCCTGCAGCACGTCGGCGATGCCCTCGATATTGGAGAGCATCAGCACCGGCACCTCGGCTTGCGGCAGTGGCGCATCGGTGGCGATAGCGACGATGCAGTCGTCCTCGGGATGAAGAAGAGGCTTGCCGAGGGACGCGCGATAGACTTCCAGCTTGGGATGGGCATGACGCTTGAAGCCCTCGACGATCACCAGATCGACTGGGCTGAGTTTCTGCAAGACATCGGCAAGCGGCGGCTCCTTCTCGCCGCCGAGTTCATGGACGATGGCCCAGCGCCGGCTCGATACGATGGCAACTTCGCAGGCGCCGGCCTCGCGATGCAGCCACGAATCCTTGCCCGGCCGGTCGATATCGAATTCGTGATGCGCGTGCTTGACGGTCGCCACCTTCAGGCCGCGCCGCACCAGCACCGGGATCACGCTCGTGACCAGCGTCGTTTTGCCGGAGCCGCTCCAGCCCGCAAGACCGATAATGCGCATCAGCTTCCGTCATCCCGGGGCGGAGCGAGGCTCGGCGACCCGACAACGATAATCACTGGCCATCTAATATAACCGCTCAGACGGCGATGAGCCATTTCGGGCTCGCCGCCATAGAACTGCTAACCCGTCGGTTCCATCCCGATCGCCCGAATGTCGCCTCGGACCGTTTCATCGCGCAAAGCTTCAAGAAATGCCCGCACGGCGGGCCGGTCGCGGCGCGATTCGAGCAGCAGAAAGTCGTAGTCCTCCGGCGCGATCGGCAACAATGCCAGATCGTACATGCGCGCTACGGGCTCGATGGCAACGCCCCAATCGGCGCGATGCTGCGCGATGGCGGCGGCGACCGCGTTGTGGGAACGGGGCTGGTTGGCATAACCGGCGGGCCGCGCGCCTTCGAGCAGCGAATCTACCAGCACGCGAGTTCCCGAACCGGCGTTGCGGTTGACCATCAGCACGCCGGGATCGGCCAAAGCAGCCTTCAATGCCGCGGCGGCGCTTTGGCCTTCGAACCGCCTATCGCCGCGACGAAACACAAAGCCCTGCATGCGCCGCCAACCGCGCACCAGGCTTACGTCTGGCGACAGCAGATGCCGGTTGTAGATGCCGGTCGCCGGATCGACGAGATGAACCGGCGCCACGTCGCATTCGCCGCGGCCGAGTGCCGCGACGCCACCGAGGCTGCCTACCGCGATAGTGCGCGCGGAAAAGCCGCGCCCGGCAAGTGCGCCGACCACGACATCAAGCGCGATATCGTGGCTGCCCATGATGACGATATCGGGAGCGCGCGCCGCCTCGCCGATCAGCGTGACTTCGGCACTCGCGCCAGCATCGAACGCGGTGGCGAGAGCGTCAATTGCGAGGAACCCGTCGGCCTGGGAGAAAGCCGTGACTGCACCCGATCCCTTCCCGGTCGGAAATGCAATTGTTCCGCCATCCGCGGAAACGAGCGAAACCAGCACGAACTCCTCGCGGCCAAGTTCGGAAGCGATCCGGACCGGCACTTTCGCTGTCACCGTCCGAGCGGACTCTGGCGCGAGACCCGCCCGCGCGCGAATGATCGGCGCGACAAACGTATGGAAGGTAAAGATGGCGGAGGTCGGGAAACCCGGCAGAACGATCAGCGGTTTGTCGCCGATCACGGCCAGGCAGAGCGGCTTGCCGGGCTTCAGCGCGACACCGTGGGCCATGATGCCCGGCGGACCCAGCCGCGACACGATGCGGTGCGACAGGTCTCCGGCGCCTTTCGAAGTGCCGCCGGAGAGCACGACCATGTCGCAGCTCGCGAGCGCCGTACGCATGGCCGCTTCGAGCGCAACCTCCTCGTCGGGGAACGCGCCGAACGGCACAGGTTCGCCGCCGGCTTCGATGATCGCAGCGGCGAGAATCGCGCCGTTGCTGTCGTAGACGCCCGCCGGCCTGAGCGGCCGGCCCGGTTCGACAAGTTCGTCGCCGGTCGACAGCACAGCGATGCGCGGGCGGCGGACGACCTCGACCGCGGCAAGGCCACAAGCCGCCAGCATGCCGAGCTCGCGCGAGCCGATGCGCGTGCCTTTGCGCAGCAGCGTTTCGCCGCGCGCAATGTCGGAGCCGGCGTAGGAGATGAACTGGCCGCTTGCCACTGCACGGCGCACCTCGATCGCGATCGCCTCGTCTTCGATCAGCTCGGTATGTTCGACCATCACCACGGCGTCGGCGCCGCGCGGCAGAACTCCCCCTGTAGCAATCGCGGTGGCCGTGCCGGGCGTTACCTCGATCGCAGGCTCGATGCCGCACGCCACCACCTCGGCATTAAGAAGGAGCCGCCGTGGCAGGCCGTCGCTGGCGCCCGCAATATCGGCGGCGCGCACGGCAAAACCGTCGACATTGGAGCGGTCGAATGGCGGCGCATCGACCGGCGCGACGATATCGGCGACGAGCACGCGGAAGAGCGCCGCGGCGAGCCGCACGGTCTCGCCGCTTAGCGGCGATCGATCGATGCAGCCTTCGAAGCGCGACCGCGCCTCGGCAGCGCTGACGACTTCAAGGAATTGCTCCTGCCGCGCGGCGCGCTTTACCGCATCACGGATGGCCGCCGCAGCGATGCCGGACAACGCCAGTGATGACTTCTCCTTCATGGCCATGGCCTTACCGCAACCGGCGTGCCTGCCGCAAAGCCTTCGCTCTCGGCTGGAATAGCGAGCCAACCATCGCTGCGCGCCAGAGCCCCCAGAGGGAGATAGCCCGACGCCAGCGGCTCCGCCATTCCGCCGACGCAAGAGACGGGGATCAGTTCGACAAGCCCAATGGTCGAGGTGACCTTACGCTTGAGCGGCAGCATCGTTTGCCCGTCCTCGACTTTGCCGCCGGCGAGCCTGGCAATGAGATGCTCGCCGATAAGAAGCAAGGCGGCCAGCGCGGCATCGACCCGGCCCGGCAACAGCAGCACCGGCTTCTCATCGACGGCGTCGAATTTGGTATTGGCGAAACCGAACGCTGCCGTTTCGCCCGGCGATATCGCGATGCCATGAACCTCGACACGACCGAGCCGCGCCAAAGTCCGCACGCTCGCATCATGGCGGCCGCTTCCGGTGCCGCCCACGGCGATCACGGCGTCGAAATCGCAACCTGCCAGGGCGTCACGCAACGGTATCGCGTTTTCTGTCCAGTTCTTCGTCCAGGCACCGGCAGCGAAAATGACCGCATCCAGCAGATCGAACACACCCTCGATGTGCGCCGACTTCGCCGCTTCGCCTCGGGCGATGCAAATACGGGGGCGGCGGGTCGATACGTCGAGGCATGCGGCGGTCAGAACTGCCTTGTCGATGGAGCGCACGCGTTCGCCGGCACGGCGCAACGGAATTTGGGCCCTTGCATCGGCGCCGGCTGGAAGGACGCCCTCCCCCGGCGCAATTGCGGCAACGGCCTCGGCCCGATCATTGCGGAATATGACGGCATCGAACGGCGTGACCGCATCCGTTCCCGGCGGCATCGGCTCGCCAGCATCGACACGCTTCGGGTTCGCGCGGAACGGCACCGGCGCATAGGCGCCGGCGTCGGCGATTGCGGCGGCCTCGACCGCATAGCCGTCGCGCAACGCTACCGGAGCGGGCGGCAATGACGGGGCCGAAACATCCTGCGCCAGAACCGCCCCGACCGACAACGGACGCGGATTTTGACGTGGCGCTACCGGGACGACGCGTCGATCGATGATCGACAATACCGCGCTCAAGGGTGTCAGGCGCGAAATGCGCTGCATGCTGGAATCGTCGGTCATGCCTATTTGATTAAGGACGTTCGGTCCCTCCGGCGACTCTCAATCAAACGTTGAAAGGACCAGTCATTTCCGCGATCTGAAATCTCTCGCAATGGCGCAACGGCTAATTTGCTCACTCGGCAGCGATCCGCTCCGCCACCACGGTCTTGGCTTTCACCACGACCTTGATGGCGTCGTCGATGCGCTCCTTGGCGTAGCGGATCGCGGTCGGCAGGTCATCGAGCGCGAACGTGTGGGTATGGATTTTGGTGGCGTCGAAGCGCCTCTGCGACATGAAGGCTTCGGCGCGGTGGGTCGCGCTCTTGCCCTCGCCGCGGATGCCGTAGAGATAGATGTTGTTGCGCACGATGTGGGCGACATCGATCGGCGTCTCCTGGTGCGGAAACGCCGCGAGGCACACTTTGCCGCCGCGATTGACCATGCGGATCGCTTCGTTGACCGCGTTCGGCGCGCCCGAGCATTCGAGCACGTAATCGACACCGTTGCCGCCGTTGAGCCGGCGCACCGCCTCGACTGGATCCTCGCTGCGCACATTGACGACGTGATCGGCGCCGAGTTCGCGGCCGATTGTGAGCCGGTTGTCGCGGGTGCCAGTGAGAATGACGGGCTGGCCACCCAAAGCCTTCGCCACCGCGACGCCGAGAAGGCCGATCGGACCTGGGCCGGTGACGACGACGCTCTCGCCCGCGACCAGGCCGCCCAACTCGGTCAGGCCGTACATTGCGGTGCCGGCAGTGACCACCAGCGTCGCCTCTTCGTCCGACATGGTGTCGGGAATGGCGACCAGCGTGTTGATATTGTTGACCTGGTATTCGCAAAAGCCGCCGTCGGTGGTGAAGCCGTTGGCGCGATGGCCCTTGTCGACGTTGCCGTAGTTGAGGCCGTAATTGTGACACGAGGTGTACATGCCCTCGCGACAGCGCTTGCACTGGCCGCAGCCGGCATGGATTTCCACGGTGACGCGCTGGCCGAGGCGATATTCGTCGACGCCGCGCCCGAGCGCGACGACGGTGCCCATATATTCGTGACCCGGCGTGAAATTTTTGTTGAACGGCAGGCCGCCGCGAATGAGCGCCGGCGGCCCGTGGTCGATGATTTCAAGGTCGGTGGCGCAGATCGCCACGGCGTCGATGCGCACCAGTACTTCCGCGCGCTTCGGCACGGGGATCTGCTTTTCCGTAAGCTTGAGCTCGCCGGGGTTGCCGAGAATCCAGGCCTTCATCTTCTCGGGGATGGGAAGATCCGGGCTCGTCTTGACGCCGGGAGCGGAGTACATGAGATAAATCCTTCTTGGCTCTGCGGCACTTATAATCGACTTCGGCTCACGGCAAAACCGTCAGTTGCGGCTGAGCGCATGGCGGCGGCGCCAGCGCCGTGCTATATATGACCAGAATTATGGTCATTAGGGAACGGTCATGCTGACAGTCACTCTGGTGGAAGCGAAAACCCGGCTGAGCGAGCTTCTCGACAAGGTCGAGGCCGGCGAAGAAGTCGTCATCACGCGTCACGGCCGGCCGGCGGCCCGAATTGCCGCGATTACTCAGCCGAAGCAGCCGCTGCCGGACCTGTCGGAATTCCGGGCCCGGATGCCGCGCTGGCGCAAGCCGAGCCATGTCCTCATCCGCGAAATGCGCGATGAGGAGGGCTGATGCTCTACTTCGATACCAGCTTTCTCACTCCGCTGTTTCGCAACGAGGCAACGAGCAGCAGGATCGCGCGGTTTTTTCAGGAGCGGCGAAGCGAGGAACTTGCGATCAGCCATTGGACCCGCATCGAGTTCTCCGATGTGATTGCCCGCGACGTGCGCATGAAGGTGATCGAGCCTGACGCAGCGATTGCGCTCGACGCTCAATTCGAAACCAACGTCGTACGCTCATTCTTCCTCATATTGCCGGATCAAGACGACTTCGATCTTTGCAGACGCTATTTGCAGCGGTTCGAGACCGCCTTGCGCGTCGGCGACGCGTTTCACTTGGCAATTGCCTACAACCACAATGCCAGAACGTTCTACACTCTCGACAAAAAATTGCTCAAAGCGGGCAAACTGCTTGGTCTGCCGGTTGACGCGGGGATCCGGGGCTGAAGCCTCGCCTGGCTCGTCGAAAACCATTCGACATCAGACGCGTACCGCCGTCGCGTCGTAAGTGAACAGCCAGTCGTAGCGCTCCCTGATTCGGTCCTCCTGCCATTCTCGATCCACATGGGCCTGCGCGGCTGCCGCGTCCGCCATGGCGCGGTTGTGGAAGCGCGGGATCATCTCGGCTGAGCCGTCGACGACCTTGTTGGCGCGGCCCCGCCGCGCCGCCTCGTAGCGCGCGAAAGCGGCTTCGTGGTCGTCCGGATATTTCTCGATGGCGCGCGTCAGCACAAAACCGTCTTCAAGCGCCATGACCGCGCCCTGGGCGAGAAACGGCACCATGGAATGGCAGGCGTCGCCGAGCAGCGTGCAGCGGCCCTTGCTCCATGCCGCCATGGTCGGGCGGAGCGCCAGCGCCCATTTGTAGGGCACTTCGACGTTGCGGATCAGCGCATGCACGTCCACGTGCCAGCCCGGGAAGTCATTGAGCACCTCCTCGGTGGTGCCGCGCAAGTTCCAACCTTCGACCTGCCAATCGCTGCGTTCGCCCATGCCGACAAAGTTGAGCAGCGTCCCGGCACGCAGCGGATAGTGAATCACGTGGCAGCCGGGGCCGACCCAGTTGGTGCCGATGGTGCGCGAGATCGAGGCCGGCACGCGTTCCATCGGAATGACGCCGCGCCAGGCGGTGATGCCGCAGAATGTGGGCTTTGGCGCGCCGAACAACGTCGCACGCACGACAGAGTGCAGGCCATCGGCGCCGATGACGAGCTTGGCCGCCACCGGCGCGCCGGCCTCGAAGCGCAATTCGACATGGTCGGCCGTTTGCACAAGACCGACGCATTTGCGGTTGAGGTGAATGGCGCCGGGCTTTGCCGCTGCAAGCGCCTGCGCGATGACGCCGTGCAGATCGCCGCGATGAATGGTGATGTAAGGAAAACCGTAACGCTCGACCGATTCCATGCCGAGGTCGAACAACTTCCAGCTTTGCCCGGTATTCCACAGCCGGATCGCCTTGCCGGCCGGCAGCACCTGCACCCTTTCAAGCGCCTCCTTGAGCCCCAGCGCGTGGAGGACACGCGTGCCGTTGGCGCTGATCTGGACGCCGGCGCCCAACTCGCGCAATTCCGGCGCCTGCTCGTAAACATCGACATCGATGCCACGGCGCAAAAGCGCCAACGCCGCCGCAAGCCCGCCGATGCCGCCGCCGACGATCGCGATGTTGCTTTTGTTCATTACGAAGCCTCACGCTTCCTCGCCCCTATGTGGCACCCGCAAGGGGAGAGGGGAAGCAACGCAATCCCGTTCTCGCGGTGCGGCTTTCCCCTCCCCCTTGTGGAGGGGTCAGGGGTGGGGGTAGTGAGGCGACGCGCTGTCGTCGACGCAACAGAAAGAGCCGCACCACCCCCACCCCGTCGCGCATCGCTACGCGATGCGCGCCGACCCTCCCCACAAGGGGGAGGATAAGAGAGATCATTCTCGCGCTGCGCTTTTTTTGGCGCGCCGAGTTTTGCGGCAAGGCACCGCACGAAAAAGCCCCCACGAAGGGGACGGAGCGCCGACAGGCGTGTTCCCCACCCGGATCCGCGCCACACTCTCAGATGCTACCACCTGAAAGTGCTTCGGGCGCGGCGCGCGCCACGGACGATCTCCTTGCGGAAACCGCCCGCTTTCGGGCGCGCTCGCCTCTCGGCGCTCCGTCGCGGCTCTCGTCGCAGCGCGAAGCTTTCAACTCCGATCCAGGCCGCGCTTCACGCGATCGAGAGGGAACGGGCGTTACCCGCGCCATCATCCGCGCTTAAGCCAAGCACCTGGCTCGCCGGTCGTAATGCCGGCGGGGACGATGCCCGGACCGCCCGGGAGCGGCTTGCGAGACCGCCGCGGGAACCGCTCTCGCTCCACCTTCAGGATCGCATCCGGAATGTGCCCTTGGACGAGCGAGATGGACTCTTTTAGTTCGCCGCACGGGGCGGGATCAAGAAATTCTGGCGGAGCGAGCCATGCCTTTGATGTGACGAGAATTTTCTAGCGTTCTTTGTTTGATTCTCGGGCGACTAAAGTGTGACACGCGCGATGATTCGCACTGTTTTGCCGCTAACACGCGGCGATTGCACACATTTTCGAATTGTGGCAGCGAAGTAGCCCGCATGAGCGCAGCGAAATGCGGGAGGGCTAATTCGTCAAGGAGCCAGAATCCCGGATGTCGCTCCGCTCCGGGCTATGCTTGCTCACACGTACCGGCGGAAATCATCCCGCGATATTGAGCGCGCGTTGGCTGCAAGAGATTAAATCCTCGACAGTTTGCGACGGACGTGGATCGCGCCTCGATCTCGCCTTGATCGCGTGCCGAATTAAACAGCTCCCCCTGTACCTGCGTGCGTAATGTGCGGCGGTTCGCGTCCGTACGCCACTGGCGTGCACTCTGCGCGCCTAAATTACTCACAAACGGAGCAATGATGATGCCCCTAACCTCGTACTATGAGAATATTGTGGAACGGCGCTACGAGAACCATGCTTCTGTCACGGACGAGCGCTTGGCCCCGAACTTCAAACATGTCGCAACGCCCGAGCCGCCGAAAACTACTGCACAATTTCCGTTTACGCACGTAGACAAAATCATCCTCAAAAAAGCGCAGAACGATCCTGAACGTCTCAGCCCCCCGATGCTCCGTTGGATGAAGGAAAAGTGGACGCCCGCGCACTACAAAGCACTAGGTGAAAGATCGCTGGATGCGTTGTCCCGTTTGGCGGCAACCTTGGCGAACCGTGACCACGGTACGCCGGCTCAATATTGAGCCAAGCTGAACTGAGGAACAGTGAAGGCCGGGGCGCTATGTCCCGGCCTTTTTCTTATGCTGCCGGCGATTGGCGTACCCAACCCGCAGCCCGTAGGGCGAATTAGCTCAGCGTAATCCGCCATTTCCTTTCGCGCAATTGAGCGTTACGGCTCGGCCTGACCCTTGATTACGTTCCCGCTCAATGCAGTCTATGGGCTTCGCTATTTGGGCTCTTGGATGGCGGATTACGCCTTCGGCTAATCCGCCCTACCTGCCGCAAATACCAGAGAATTCTCACCAATTGCGAAACGCTATTGCCGAACCTAAAGCTATCTGTCTGCCATGAAGCGGGCCGTCATTTCCGTATCGGATCAACAATGCGGCAACTGCCGACTTTGACAATTCCATATGAGGACATGGACCCACCACAACGAATTCAATTGCGTAGCGATCAGAGCTTTTGATCGGCAACGCATAATAGGGTATGAGCATTGAGTTTCCGGGTCGGAATCGGAGCTTTTCTTCGGAATAGGAGACCGTGGACGATACCAAACGCCACTCCTTTTCATCCTTAAACGCTCCGTCCTTGAAGAACACGCCGCAACGGAACAGGATGTCGGCTAGAGGGCCGTGAAAGCCCCATCGCCGCTCAGCGGTCAAGGAGATTTCGTCCATGATGCAATGCGCGACAGCCTCCTCAACGATTTTACGTTGGATGGCTTGGTCGTATATGCAGGGGCCAAGTGTGAATCCGTCGCCATCCGCACTTTGCATCAGAGCATCCACCGAGACGCCGAGTGCGTACCCTTGTCTCCCGCCAGCATAGCCTCGCCATTGGCTAAGCAAATCGCGGCCTTCACAAAAGCAAACGGCGAAGATATTGATATCTTCTATACCTTCCAGCGAGCTCAGCAGCGTCGCCGCTGCAGATTGCTCACCGGTATGCTTTGTAGCGCCTCTAATCGCCTCCAAATGTTGGCGCGCAAGATTTAGCGCGAGGCCGAACTCAGTCGAATCGTTCATGTACTGAATTTTCGTAGCCCACAGCTCGGCCTTCTCGATGATTCCGACCAGGCCGTCTTGGCCTGTGTAATGGAATAGAACGTCCGGTGGCACTGTTTCGAAATGCTCCACGAATGTCGGCGGGTCATATCGTTTATCCGTCATAGGCCACCACGCTGATCGACGCCCAGCAAAAGCAGTATGGCGTCAATGGGTCCGCCGATGCCGCCGCCGACAATCGCGACCGGGTCTTTGTTCATTGCCAACAACTCGCTCGTTCCCCTCCCCCTTGTGGGGAGGGGTTAGGGTTGGGGGTCGGGCGGCGACGCGCGCGCGTCGACGCCTTGCGTCACCTCACGACCCCCCACCCTACCCTCCCCCACAAGGGGGAGGGAAATAACTACAAATCAAAAAACGTGATGATCTCGCCGATCAGCTCGCGCTTTTTCGCGAGCTTTTCGGCCGGCTGATAGCGGCCGAGCGAACGGCCGGCGATGTCGATCTCGCCCTGCTCGCCGACGACGATGTAGAGCGGCTCCTGGTAATGGCCAGATTGCGGTTTGTGCAGGACGAGCTTGTTGTCGACGAAATTCGCTTCGATACCGCGGCTTTTCAGCGTCTGCGACGGCTTGATGTCGGCCTCGAAGAACTCGGCCAGAAAATCGACCGCGAGCTTTTGCTGCTCGCGCCGCTCCCGGTCCGCCTCCGCGCGCTTTTGCGCGAGTTCGTCGAAGACCTTGTCGAGTTCGGACATGCGTGTCCCGTGTTCCCCATTCGTCATGGCCGGGCTTGTCCCGGCCATCCACGTCTTTGGGTGCACAAGACGTGGATGCCCGGCACAAGGCCGGGCATGACGGGAATATCACAGAATAAAGCTCACCGAGCCAAGGAGCCCCAGCTCCTCGGCGTCGAGAATGGCGCGGCGCTCGGCGATTTTCAGCCGCCCGCCCACGCGCCTGAGCTGGTAACGGTAATGGCCGACGAAAACCCGCTGCAGATCGTTGTAGCGGAAGCGGTGAATGATGAAATTCGCCGCCGCCGAGATGATATCGCCGTCGATTCCGGTGATGCGCACGTTGCCGATCAGCCGGCGCGTGCGCGACAACGGGTACTCGGCGTGGCAGTTCGGGTCCTTCAGCCGAATGACGCGCTCGCGCAGCCGCACCATGTCGTCGGCGATGGTGAACAGCGTGTAGCGGGCGTCGGCGTCTGGCTTGTCGTTCGGCGGCACGTAATAGGTCGCATCGTCGGTGAGCAGTTGCAGCCAATCGTCGAGCCGCCAGGAATCGAGCAGATCGGCCTCGTGATAGAACAAATCCTCGACTTCGGCGCGCGAGACGGTCGAGGCGACGATCTCGTTCATGCGCGCGCCTCCAAGAGCTCGTTCCATTTGCGCCAGAACACCCGCAGGTGCCCCTCGTCGGTGGCAAGCTGCTGGTCGCCCGGTTTAGCCATCCCGCGCGAGAGGTCTGACCACGGCACCTCGCGCCAGGCGGCGAAGCCGAGCTGCGCGGCTTCGAGGGCGGCGACGTCATCTGGCGTGGCAAAGCCGCCGGGCCCGTAGAAGGTGAGGAACGCGTGCAGGCGGCGCGCGCGCTGCGCCTCGGTCTCTTCAACCGGACCCAATGCCCACGCGATCACATGCATCCGACTGGGCGCAAGCGGATAGAAATGCCGCACCGTGACCGAGGAGCCGTCGTTGATGACGAGGTTCGGGAAGATGCAGAGATTTCTGTTGGTGTCAGCGACGCGGGCGGCGCGCGTCGAGCCGAGCCGAGCCACCAACTCGTTGCGCATGGCCTCGATATCGGCCTTGGCGTCCTCGCCGTAGACGGAAATCCAGCGCGCCACCGGCCGGCCGCGGTAGTTCGGATTGTCGGTCGTCAAATGCCCGTTGCCCAAGTCGCGCCCGAACCCGCGCGTCGGCAGCAATTCGCCCTTCGGCGGCGTGATGTTGACGCCGGAATTGCGCATGTAGTTGAGCCAGGTCGAATGGGTGGTTATCAGATGATAATCGTCGACACTGTTCTCGACGAGGAGTTTCCAGTTCGCCCGGATGTCGTATTCCTGCGTGCCGGAGATGATTTGCATCTTGCCCGACGGCGACTGGTCGACGACGAGGTCGATGTATTCCTTGGCCTTGCCAAGATAGCTGTCGAGGTCGATCGCCTCGACATCGAAATTGGCGAAATAGAAGTCGCGATAGGCTTCAAGCCGCGGCACCGCGACCAGACCCATTTCACGTTCGTCGAATGCGGGACCGTAGGCGTCGGCGCCCGGCACCGATTTCAGCCGGCCGTCGGGATGATAGGTCCAGCCATGATACATGCAATAAAACTGCCGGGCATTGCCTTCGCGCTCGCGGCAGACCAGCGCGCCGCGATGGCGGCAGCAATTGATCAGCGCATGCACCGCGCCTTCGCGGTCGCGGCAGAAGATGATCGGGCGTCCGGCCACCGGACGGGTCTTGAAGTCGCCGGGATTTTTGATCTCCGAAGCATGCCCGATATAGACCCAGCAGCGGTCGAAGATGGCGCGCTTCTCACGCTCCAGCACGTCGTCGGAGACAAACACCTCGCGGTTGACGAAGAACGTCTTTTGCTCGGCATTCTCCACCACGAAATCGCGGCTCGATGGCTGGTAATTCATGGCATGCTCCGAATTCCCTACTCTTTCCCATATAGGCCGCGAGCCGGTCGGTCCACAATGCGTGCCGTCGCGCGCCATTTCCGCCTCTTGCTTTCGGGAATCACTGGCACCGCGACCTGGTGCTTCAACTCGATCTCGTGCCCATCCCGCGCCGAAAGCTGGATCGCAAGCACGACTTCGAGGGTGGCCTTGCCCCAGCTTCCGCCGTGAATTGGCTCTACGCCCCGACGCAACGCCGCTTCCATGTCGTCGAGCACCTGGTCTCGCCCAGACAGGCCGGCGCCGGGTTCGATCCGGCGTTCGATGGCTCCCCTCACATCGTAGGTGATCAGCCCGTCGGCGGAAGCGCGCAACTCCCCTTTCTCGCAGGTGGCAATGGTGATGCCGAAATGCGGCTGGTGCTGCGGCAGGGCGGCGTTGCTTGAACCGTAAGCGAAATTCTCTGTCCGGGCACGGACCTCATCTGAGCTTTTCATCAAGGCGCGGCGGGCGGCGCCGTGATCAACGTTCTTGGGCGCGCCACGTTCGCTGATGCCGAAGTGCCATTCGTCGGAGTCGAAGTAATCGTAACCGCTATAAATCAGCGAAGCCGCAGCTCCATTTTCAAACTGGATCAGCGCCGCGCAGCTGCCTTCAGTCGGTCGCGCCGGATCGAGCGCGGTCGCTTGCGCGCGCACGCTCTTGGCGAGCCCGCCGGCCAGAAGCCGCACGATGTCGATCTGGTGCGGCACCTGGTTGAACAGGATGCCGCCGCCCTGCGCCGTATCCAATTCTTCCGGCCGGCGCGGACGGTAGAGGAAGTTGGTGTAGTTGAAGCTATGGATCATGCCGAGCCGGCCGAGGGCGCCGGATGCAATCATGCCGAACATGACGCGAATCGCCGGATCGTAGGCGTGGGTGTGGCCGACGATGAGTTGCACGCCGGCGCGCTCGACTGCCGCGATGATGGCGTCGCAATCGCCGAGCGTCAGCGCCATCGGCTTTTCCAGAATAATGTGCTTGCCGTGCTCGGCGGCGAGAATCGCGTGCGGGGCATGAAATTGGTGCGGGGTGGCGATGTAGACGACCTCGACTGCCGGATCGGCACACAGCGCGGCAATGTCGTCATAGACGCTGGCGTTGAAATCCCGCGCGAACGCCGTGCGCGGCGCCGAATGCGGATCGGCAGCCGCTTTGACCGTGTAGCCGCTATGGGCCGCCGCAGCCCGCACCATCACCGCACCGGCCATGCCAAGCCCGGCAATGCCGAGGCCGATGGGCGCCGGGTCGGCGGAGGTGGACGCCATGGCCGTCACCTTGGCCGTCAGGCCGGCTCTCCGGCGGCGTTTCTGTCGAGGTCGATATAAACGTCGTCGTCCCGCAGCAACACCTGATAGGTCCGCAGCGCCAGCGAACAGGGCGGCGCCTTGACCGCGCCGGTCGGCACATGGAAGGCGCCGAAATGCAGGCTGCATTCGATAATGTCGCCTTCGAGCATGCCGTCGGCGAGGCTCGCCGAGGCATGGGTGCATTCGTCGTCAGTGGCGTAGTATTTGCCGCCGATGTTGAAAATGGCGAGCCGTAAATCGCCGACCTCATATGCTTTCACGCTGTCTGGCGCGATCTCGGCTTGCGAGCAGACACGGACGACCGATTCCGCCATGGGTTTCCTCTCCGGGCCTCGGCGCCGGCCGAGCCGCCCTTTCCTACGACACAAAACCGCGCCATGCGGCAGGTCCAGTGCGGCTTTTATAGCGGCAGGTCGGATTTCGTTTCAACATCGGCAACTGTGCCCGCGTTGAGAACCGGACGAGACGACCGGCATAATTCACTCCGGCCATGGCGATGGGAGCAATCAAGGCGCGATGAACCCGAGCGTCGGCAATCTGCGTCCCCTTGATGCGCTGCCGGTGGCACTTGCATCGCTCGAGCCCGCAAGTTGTTCAAATGGGCCATCGTCAGCCGCCTGAATTGGACAAGGTTCAATTGTCCGCCCGAACGCAATCGCCGCAACTCACCGAAACTCGAAAAAGTTCAGCGCTTACTCAATGCCCCGAATGCGGCGGCAAAGCCTTTGAACGAAAGCGGCACCGCAATCTCGCGGCCGCCGGCATCGGCGAATGACAGCTTACCGATGCCGGATGCGCCATGGAATTTCTTGAGCGTTTCCTCATCGAGAGCAAAATCGCCAAAGCAGCCGCCCGACACGCAATACGCAATCGGCGCCGAGATGCCGGGATCGGCGCCGCCCGTCTGTATCTGCACATTCGTCCTAAACGATACGTCGAGCGGCAACTCAACGGTAAGCTTGGGCGGCTGACCTCTCCCCGGAGCTGTGATCGCCACGCGAGAGAATACAAGGCTTTTTCCGCGGATTTGCGTCGCCTGCATCATGCCGCAGGTCTGTTGCGGCATTGGCCCGGCTCGCATATCGCATTCGACGATCCAGTCGCCGTAGCTCGCGGTGGTTCGCTGCGGCATTTCACTCGTTGGGGGCGCCGCACCGTGATCGGCCGCAATCGCTGGCTGGAGCCGGCTTGGCTCGGGCCGTTGTCGCTCCATCTCGATGGCCGCATTCATCGCGATCATCACGCCGATCACGCACGCCGGCAGGAGGAGAAAGCGCAGGACATTTATCGCGGAACGGCGCTTCGCGCCTGTTCGAACTCCGCCGGCCGCTTCGCCGGAGTCTCGCGCTCGGTCGGCGCGTTGCGGACCGCTGGCGGCATCCCGCGATCGCGGGGCCGTACTCAAGCGCTGAAGCGGCGAACTGGGCACAGCGTGTTCACGCTCTCGACACTTGGCAGCGAACAGATTTGCGGCAGGAAAGCCGCTTCGTCACCACCCGTAGCGCAGCGTAGCACTGCCGCCGTAGGTCTGCGACCCGGAAGCGATCTGGCCGTCGAACTTGGTGCTGATCGAGATCGCCCTGTTCACGTGCAGATCGGCGCCGGCCGAAACGAGCGCCAAATCCGACGGCAGCGAGGCGCCGTTGACGACGAAGCTTGTCCCCGCGCCGGCCAGCGCACCCGGCGCGAGGCCCGCCTCGAAAGTCGCCGCGAGCGCCGGATCGCTCACCCACTGGTGCTCCCACGCCCCGCGCGCGCGCAGGATCAACAACATATGACCGACTGGCACAATCGTGTCGAGGCGGCCGCCCAGTTCGGTGCTGTAGTCGGTCTCCGTCGTGCTCGCGAAGTTCAGGCCGAAGCCGCCGCCAGTATTGTCGGTCTCGCCGTAACCCGGAGCATGGAATGCGAGCGCCTGCGCCGCCGCATAGGGGGTAACCTTGACGCTGTTGTGCGCTAAGCCGTACCCGAGTTCAGCTCGCGCGCCGTAGGTCTGGGCATCGAACGCGGCGGTCAACTGATCGCCCGCGAACGCGGTCCGCGCTGTCGACATCCACTCGTTGGCAATCGAGAGCGCTCCGGCAAGGTAACCGCCGCGACCGAAATGCACTCTGCCGTAGGCACCGCCCAGGAACGAATTGTCGCGGCCGGTGCCGAGGTTCTCCTGCGTCACCGACCAGTTGCTGCCGCCGCCGGCGAGCGCAAAGCCGAGGACGCTGTTGGGCGTCGCCCGATAATCCATGCCGGCCGCGAAACCATACACCGTCGCGGAGATGTCGTGCGTGCCTGCCACCACAGGATCGCCCTTGGTGTTGCTGGTATCGCCAAAGCCGCCGCCCCACGAACTCCAGCGATTGGCGAAGCTTCCCCATTTTGGCGGCGGCATAACCGTGTCGTAAACAGCCGTGATATCGACTGGCCTCTCCGAGGGCTGATTGTCGGCAACGGCCCCCCGATCCGGCGGTATTTCCGAGACCTGATCTTGGGAAGCAAAAGCGGTGGGACGGACGCCGTCAGCGCCGCGATTCTCGTCGCTGATGCGGCGGGCGGCCGGGTCGAGCATGAGCCTGAGGAACTCGCTCGACATCTGATACGAGCTCGCCTCGGCATCGGCATTGACCTCGCCCGAGAGCGTGTCGAAGATCCCGGGCAGGTTCTGCGGCTCTTGCGCAAACAGATTGCCGAAATCCCAGGTCGCCTGCGGATCGTTCCTTAGGCCGGCCGCACCGCGCAACGCATTTAGTCCAAGGCCGACCTGGTACTGGTTCTCGTTCAGCTTGGTGTTCCACGTCGACAAGTTTGTATAGCTCGCCGGCGTCACCCACAGCGCGATGGCGTTGGGGTCGCCGGCATACTGGGTCGCCGTGCCGGTGGGTGAGGAGGCGGAGTTGTTGGTGATCGCCGTTGTGCTGCCGGTGTTGTAATAGAGCGCGTCGAGTCTCGTCCCCGGCGCAAGTCCGCCCGACGATCCCTGCACGCCGGCATTCGGCTGGGTGAGGCTGGAGAAGCTGTCGAGCACGCCGCCTTGGGCCTGCACGATGATGAAGCTCGTCGTCACCGGCGGGATGTAGTTGCTGGGGAGAGGACCGGGTGCGACCCATCCGGTCATCGTCGGCACCAGCGTGCCGCCTGCGGTGTAGGTATAGCCGGCTCCAGTCACGACCTCGGTACTGTATTGGCCCGCGCAACCGTTCGGGTTCGGCCCGGATGGGCAATTATTGTAGCTCGTAATGGGACCGTCGATCGTGACCGAGTAGGACGACCCGGAATTGTGGACGATCGACGAATTGACGGCGACGATCGGAGCGGGCGCGTCGCCGGGAGCATTGCCGCCCTGGTTCTCGACGATCGTCATGATATTGACGGTGCCGTTGCCGACCAGGGTGTCGCCGGGCAGGATGATCAGTTCCGGCGTCGTGCCGTTGACGATGTCCAGCTCCCCGTCGACGTGCACCGACCCCGTGAACACGTCGGTCGTGCTGCCGCCGGTCGAGGTGACTCCGATCGTGGTGTTGGCAAGTCCCGTGGTTCCCGATCCGGGGTTGTTGGCCGAAGCGCTGGCCAGGAGCGTGGTGCCCGGACCAAGCGTGATGCTGGCGAGATTATTGGTCGTCCCGGTCAGGCTGAGGGTTCCGCCATTGAGCGCGGTGAATCCGCCGGGCCCGCTCAGCGCACCCGAGAGCGTGACGTTGTTTGAATCCAGATTGACGGTGTTGGGGCCCGGATCGCCGAACGTGATCGGCTGCGGAACCGTGATGCTGGCGTCGACGACCAGGGTGCCGTTGTTGATCGTAAGCGGGCTGGTGGAGGCGCCGAGCGAGTTCGAATTGTTGATGCTCAGCGTACCGCCCATCAGGATGCTGGTGCCACCCGTATAGGTGTTCGTACCGGTAAGTTCTTCATGACTGTCGGAGCCGGTGACGACCATGCCGCCGCTGCCGCCGATGATTCCGGAGAAAATGCCCGCCGAATTGGTGCCGTCCGCTCCAGCCGCGCCTGCGGTGATCGTCAGATAGTTGCCGCCGAGCGCAACGTTGCCGCTGCCCGAAAGCGTCGTGATCGACGTGCCCAAGGCGGGCGGAACCGACGCGCTGGTGCTGGTCGTTGCCGAAATGTCGAACGTGCCGTTGGCGAGGACGCCGCTCGATTGGGAGATCGAGCCGGCGCCGCTCAGCGCCAGCGTCGCGCCGAGGTTGATCGTGGTAAGCCCGGTATAGTTGTTGGTGCCGCTGAGCGTTTGCGTCCCGCCCGAGACGTTCACCGCGCCGGTGCCGCTGATATCGCCGGCGAACGTCGTGCTGCCCGCGGTGATGGTCAATGGTTGCGCGCCGAGCGTGACCGAGCCTGTGCTGGCGCCCGCCAAGGTCGTGAACCAAGCGCCGAATGTGGTTCCGGAAATGTCGATGACGCCATTGTCGGTCACCACGGCAGACGTGGCGATGCTTCCGTTTCCGATCAGCGCGATCTCTCCCGAGGAGCCGACCGTGGTGTCGCCCGTATAGGTGTTGATGCCGGACAGCGTCTGCGTGCCGCCGGAAACCTCGAAGTTGCCGCCCGTGCCGCCGCCAATGCCGCCGTCGGCGATGACGCCGGAAAATGTCGTCGAGCCGTTGGTGATGTTCAGCGTCTGCGACGCCCCCCCGAGCGCGACATTGCCGTCGCCCGCCAAGGTCATGATCGAGGCGCCCGATGTCGTCTGCGAGATATCGAAGGTGCCGGTGGCGTTGACCGTTACGACGCTCGATGTCGCGATCGAGCCGCCGTCCAGCAGCGCCAGCGTGGCGCCGGTATCGACCGTCGTTGCGCCTGTATAGGTGTTGGTCCCTGCCAGCGTCTGCACGCCGCCCATAATCTCGAGTTGGCCGCCGGCGCCGGCGATGTCGCCGGAAAACGTCGTCGAGCCAGCGGTGATCGTCAGCTTTTGCGAGCCAAGGTTGACGTTGCCGTTCGGGCTGGCGCCGGTGTCCGCCAGGGTCTTGATCGAGGCGCCCGCCGTCGTTGCCGAAATGTCGAACGTGCCGTCGGTGGCGATCGCCACCTCGCTCGAATCCGCAATGCTGCCGCTGCCGGTGAGAGCGAGCGTCGCGAAGCCCGGGGTGGGATCGCGCGGGTCGGTGGAAGTCGGATCGATCGTCGTGTCGCCGGTATAAGTGTTCGTCCCGGCGAGCGTCTCCGTTCCGCCGGTGACGATCAGACTTCCGGCAGTGCCGCCGGCAATGCCGCCGTCGGCGATGACGCCGGAGAATGTCGTCGCACCGGCGGTGATCGTCAGTTCCTGCGAACCGAGGGCGACATGGCCGGTCTGTCCGGCGGCGGTATCCATCAAAGTCGCGATCGAGGCGCCAGCCGTCGTCTGCGAAATGTCGAACGTGCCGCCGGTGGCGATCGCCACCGCGCTCGATGCAGCGATGCTGCCGCTGCCGGCCAGCGCCAGCGTCGCGGTGCCCGAGGTCGGGTTGGGAGCGATCATCGTGCCCCCGGTGTAGCCGTTGTCGCCCGTCAGCGTCTGGGTTCCGCCGCTGACGGTCAGCATGCCGCCGATGCCGCCGCCGATGCTGGGGCCGTTGTTGATTTCACCGGAAAATGTCGTCGAGCCGTTGGTAATCTGCAGCAAATTCGAGCCGAGCGCGACAGTGCCGGACCCCGACAGAGTCGTGATCATCGCGCCGCCGATCGTCGACTGCGAAATATCGAAGGTGCCGTTGTCGAGGACTGGGGTTGAGTTGGCGATCGAGCCGTTGCCCGACAGCGCCAGCGTGGCGTTGGGGTTGATGGTGGTGTCGCCGGTATAGGTGTTGGTGCCAGTAAGCGTCAGCGTCGGGCTGTTGACGCCGTCGCCGACGATCAAGCTGCCGCCGGTGCCGCCGTTGGCGCCGCCGTCGGCAATCGTGCCATCGAATTCCGAGGTTTGATTGACCGTCAGCTCCTGGCCGCCGAGGGACACGGTGCCGCTGCCAGACAGGGTCGCGATCCCAGCGCCGGCGCTCGTCCCGGAAATATCGAAGAAGGCGCCGGTCCCGACAGTGACGCCGGAGGAATTGGCGATCGAGCCGCATTGGGACTGACCAGAATAGTTCAAGCCGCAGCCCAGCGCCAAAGTGCCGCTGGTGATGGTGGTGGCTCCGCTATAGGTGTTGGCCGCGGTCAGGATGAGCGTGCCGTTGAAGCCGCCGCCGCCGATGCTGAGATCGCCGGGTGAGGTTTCAGAGGAAATGACGCCGCTTAAAGTGGCCTCGGAACCGGCCGTATTGCCGTTATTTCCCACCACGACGCTGGCGGTGCCGCCGGAAATGTCGATCGGGTTAGTCAGCGTGGTCATATAATTCGAATTGGCGGAACCGAAGATGAGCGAGGAGCCGAACGGCACAAAGCCGTTCGCGCCCCATACCAATTGCCCGTTGAGGGTCGAGGACGAACCCAGCGTGACGGTGAGCGGCGCGTTGATCGCCGCGAAGCCGCCGGACCCGGTCCACTGCACACCGTTGGGGCTGCCTGGCGTCGGGTCGGCGCTGACCCAGCGCGTGAACGTGCCGCTGGTCTGCAGCACGCCGCCGGTGAATTGGCTCGGTCCGGCGAATACGAGATTGCTGGTGGAGGGCAGGGTCGGAACGGACAGCGTCGAGCCGCTCGACTGCAACACCTGCAGCGTTGTTACCTGCAGCGCTCCGTCGGTCAGCGCGTAGTCGGGTGTGCCGGTGGTGTTGGTGGCGGTGTTGATCGGGCCGCCAAGGGCGCCGCCGTTGATGACGGTCTGGCCCGAATACGTGTTTGCGCCGTTGAATATCGTTGTGCCGGCATAGAGAGTCAGGCCGGCGCCGGCGCCGATCGGATAGTTCGCACTCCAGGCCGGCGTGCCAATCGAAGCGACGCTGTCGTCGGCAATGGTGCCGTCGAAGGTGACGACGTTACCCGCGCCGGGCGCGATGATCACGGTCGAGCCCGTCATCATGAACAGGTCGCTGCCGGCGTCGCCGCCGGCCGGGCCGCCGTTCAGGCTGGCGCCGCCCTGAGCCTCATCGCCGCTGAACGTCGAGTTGCCGGTGATGGTCAGCGAGGCGTCGTCGCTGACGAAAATGGCGCCGCCATAGCCGTAACCGCCGCCGCCGCCGGTGGCTGAACTCACTCCGGTTACGCCGCCGGTGCTGCCGACGCCGCCGCCGAAGCCCGCCGCGCCGCCGGCGCCACCGACGCCCGAAGTGCTGCTGCAACCGGCAGGAGAGCCCGACGTGCTGCCCCCGCAGCCGTTTTGGTCAGCGCCAAAGCCGGAGCCCCCGGCGCCGCCGCCGCCGCCAAAGCCGCCGGCGCCCCCGGCACCGCCATTGCCGCCGGTCCCGTCGGTGCCGTTAGGATTTTCCGTCAAGCCGTACGCGCCACCTTGGCCGCCGGCGCCGCCGCCGAAGCCGTACGAACCATTGCCGCCATTGCCGCCGTTCTCGCCAGGGCCGCCATTGCCGGCGAGACCGTCATTATACAATGTGGTCCAGGCATCCAGCGTGCCTTGGGTTATCTGCTGGGTTGCAATGTTATCGGCGAGGGCGATGGTATCGGCCGCCAAATTGATGGCGTTAACAACCGCCAGCAAAGAACTCGAAATGCCTGTGATTGGCGCTAAGGGGTCTTCAAACGGGTTGGCAGAGCCGCCGAATTCCGCGATGGCCCCGACCACAAAGGTGGCTATGATAGCAGCCTGCCCCACCTCTACTCCGGTGGCGGCCGCAATATTCGCAATCGCGATATCGTTGTTTGCCTCAGCAACCGGATTGGAAGACCAGCCGTTGCTGCCGGGGCCGCCGATCCCGCCATTGCCGCCGAAACCGCTGATGGCGTTGCCTCCATTAGTCGCGCCGGTTCCGGGAACGCCGTTGCCCTTGCCATCGCCGAAAATGTACTCGTCGTCCGGGAAAACGGTGCCGTTGACGCCGTTTGCGCCGGGCTGAGGACCGGTGAAATAGCTGTTCAAAACGCCATTATTTAACGTGCCGCCATCGCTCGAACCGGTGCCGCCGGTGCCACCCACGGCGCTGTCATGGGAAAAGTTGGTATTGTTGATGGTTACTGAGCCGCCGACATCGATGAAGATGGCGCCGCCGGCGCCGAGGCCGCCGCCGCTGCCCGCGCCGCCTGTGGTGGTGAAATTCTGCAAGCTGCCGTTAGTGACCGTCAGCACGCCGCCGTCGGCGACGAAATATCCCGGCCCGTTGCCGCCGTCGATCGTGCCGGTCAGCGTCACCGGCGAGCCAGACAGAACGGCATCCGGGCCGGGGTTGACGACTTGCGCCGACGCCGGAAGGCTGGATGCGATCGCGCCGCAATAGGCAACGCTGCCGAGCAGCGGCAGCGCCAGCCGGCGGACACGGCAACGCAGCAGCCGGCCAGCCATTCGGCCGACTTCCGTTTCAGCTCTGGCGTTGCCTCTCGCCATTCGTCTCATTCCCTTTGCCGTGACGCGCACGGCATGTGCTCCGTACGCGTTAGAACGGCACGCTGCTGCGCACGTTCACGGTCCAGATTTGAGTGTCATTGCCCAGTCCGCTCAGTTCGCCGCCGACGGTCACCTGCGCGCCGTTGTGGAACGTCGCGGTAAGACCTCCGGTCGCGCGCGCAGCCCAGCCCTGCAGGAACGGCACCGGGGCGACGCTGGCGATCTCGGAGGCGGACTCGCTGTCCATCGTGAAGTAGTAGTCCGCGTAGAGTCCGGCGTACGGCGTGAGGTTGCCGGCGCCCACCACGAATGGGTGACTGAACTTGACGCCGCTGCTGGCGCGGCCGGTATCGAAATCGTGGCTGTCTTGCAGCGTCCCCAGGCTGTCGGTGTAGCTGTTCTCGTGCTCCCACAGCGTGTAGACCTGGGTGGACGGCTCGATCGCAACGCCCCTGAAATTAAAGGTTCCCGTCAAGTTGCCGAACGCGAGCCAGCGCGTGCCGGTGAAGCTGCCTGAGGCCGTGCCGGCATAGCCTGAGGCAAAAATATCCGACCACGTCCCCGCGGCCTCGAAGCGCATGTTGCGGAAGAAACGCCAGCCCAGATAGGCGCCGGTGGTGAAACCCTGGCCGCGGAGCACGCCATTATAGGCCTCGGACGAGTAATCAAAATTCTCGTAGCCGCCGGTCACCCCGACCAGGAAATTCAACGTCAGCCTGCGCGTGACGCCGGCCATGGCGTTGACTTGCAGGCCCTTGAGATCGCTGGTGCTGCTGGTGCGGTCGATTTCGCTGCCACGGACATCGAACCACGCCAGCCAGGGCTGCGGCGGCTTGTACGGCACAACAGTCGGCGCCGCAGCGGGTGGCGACGTCAAGTCACCTGCTGTTCTGATATCCTGCGGAGCGGCCCAACGCGTGCCTGGCAGACCCTCCGCATAGCCGAGCGCCGCAAAGTCGTCGTCGATCTTGGCGCGCGCCTGCTGTGGAGCTGTTGGCGGGCCGGTCTGCGCCTGTGGACTGCCATCGAAGCAATAGGTGAAGCCGCTGCCGTTAGGCGTGGGCGCCGCCGAACAGACGCCGCTGAAGCCTGCTCCGATTGCACTGTCGATCGCACCGGTAATGGCCTGGGCGGAGACGTTGGTCTCTACGTTCATCACCGCGAGCTGCAGCTCGTGCAGCTTAACGCTGTCGGCGGGCGCATTGACGACCTGCGTGATCGTCTCCGGATCGGCGGCATTGTTTGCATCGCCGGGATATTTGGCGGTGATTGCGTCAGAGCCGACGGGAAGCGATGCGATGGTGAAAACGGCGGTTGAGGTCGTCGCCGTGGTGGAGGAGAGCGTCGCGGTGCCGATCTGCTGGCTGCCGTTCAAGAAGGTGACCGCGCCGGTCGGTGCATTTCCGGTCACGACCGCTCTGAACGTCACCGGCTGGCCGTGAACGCTTGGATTGGGCGACGATGTCAGCGCCAGCGAAGTGGCGGTCTTGCCTCCTGAAGTGAACGTGAACTGGTCCAGCGGACTGGTGGCGCTGGTGCCGCTCGGCGTCACCACCGTCACATGGACGATGCCGGTGCCGGCCGGCGCAGTCGCGGTGATCGAAGTCGCGCTGTTGACGGTAAACGAGGTCGCCGCCTTGCCGCCGAAGTTGACGGCCGTCGCGCCGGTGAAGTTACTGCCGGTGATGGTCACGACGGTGCCGCCGGTGGCCGGGCCCGTGCTGGGCGAGATGGCGGTCACCGCCGCCGCCGAGGTGTAGGTGTATTGGTCGGCCGAACTTGTTGCGCTGGTTCCCGCCGACGCGGTCACGACCACGTCAACCGTCGTGCCGGTGGTGCCTGAGGGCGTCGTCGCGCTGATCTGGGTCGTGCTGTTGACGGTGTAGGACGCCGCCGCGCTGGTGCCGAACTTGACCGCAGTGACGCCGCTGAAATTGGCGCCGGTGATCGTCACCGTCACGCCGCCGCCTGACGGCCCGACATTCGGCGTCACCGAGGTGACCGTCACCGCCGAGGAATTGTAGGTGAACTTGTCGGCCGCGCTGGTCGCGCTGGTGCCCGCCGGGGTCGTTACCGTGATGTCCACCGCGCCCGCGGCGCCGGGCGGCGAGGTCGCGGTGATCTGGGTGTCGCTGACGACCGTATCGTTTGCGGCATTGCTGCCGAATTTGACGGCGATTACCGCGCCGCTCGCGCCGCCATTGTAAAATCCGGTGCCGTTGATCGTGACGCTGGTGCCACCCGTAATCGGGCCGTTGTTGTTGACAATCGAGGTGACGGTCGGCTTGGGTGGAATGTAGGTGAATTGATCGGCCGCAACCTTGGTGCTTGTTCCTCCCGCCGTCGTCACCGTCACGTCGACAACGCCTGTGCCGGCCGGCGAGTTGACACTGATCGAAGTCGCATTGACCACTATACTTGTACCGGGCGTCGTACCGAAATAGACTGCAGTCGCTCCCCCGAAATTATTGCCGCTGATGGTGACGTGCGTGCCGCCTGCCGTCGGTCCGCTGGTGGGCGAAATCGAGCTGACTACCGGCAGCGTCGTGTAGGTGAATTGGTCGGCGGAACTGATCGCGCTCGGTCCCTGCGCCGTCGTCACCGTCACGTCGACGGTGCCAGTGCCCGCAGGCGCCGTCGCGGTGATCGACGTGGCGCTGTTGACGGTAAAATTGCCGACCAAAACCGCCGTGCTGCCGAACTTGACTGCGTTCGCACCGCTGAAGTTGAAGCCGGTGATGATGACGCTCGTCCCGCCTGTCGGCAGCCCGCCCGTCGGCGAGATCATGGTGACAATCGGCGCCGCGGTGTAAGTGAACGCCGAGTTGAGAGTGCCCGTCCCCTGCGGGGTCGTCACCGACACGGCCACAGTGCCGCTGCCGGCCGGCGTCACCGCTGTGATCGATGTCGCGCTGTTGATGGTGAACGAGGCCGCGCTGCTGCCGCCGAAACTGACCGCGGTCGCGCCGGTGAAGTTGGTGCCGGTGATGGTGACTAAGGTGTTCCCGGCGGCCGGGCCGCTCGTTGGAGAGGTAGAGGGAGTGGTCGAGACCGAGGTCACTGTCGGCAGCGAAGAATAGGTGAACGTGCCCGCGTTGACAGTGCCGCCCGGCGTTGTCACCGTCACGGCTACGGATCCGGTGCCGGGCGGCGCAGTCGCGGTGATCGATGTGGAGCTGTTGACGGAGAACAACGTGGCTGGGGTGGAGCCGAACGTGACGGTGATCTGCCCGGTGAAGTTAGTTCCCGTGATCTTGACGCTGGTTCCCGCCGGGCCGCTCGTGGGAGAGATGCCGGAGGCCGTCGGCGTTCCGTTCGTGTAGGTGAACTGATCCGCCGCGCTGTTCGGGCTGGTGCCGCCGCCGGACGTGGTCACAGTTATGTCCACCGTGCCGCTCCCGGCGGGCGAAGTCGCCATGATCGAGGTGGAGTTGGTTACGCTGTACGAGACTGCGTTCTTGGTACCGAACTTGACGGATGTGACACCGGTAAACCCGCTTCCGGTAATCGTGACGGGAGTGCCGCCGGCGGTCGTACCGCTGGCGGGCGAGATCAAGGTTACCGTGGTCCCGGTATAATTGAACTCGCTGCCGGCGCTGCTTGGGCTCGTTCCGCCGCCCGACGTGGTGACGGTGACGCTGACGGTGCCAGTACCGGCCGGCGAAGTGGCAGTGATCGAGGTGTCACTGATGACGGTGACGCTCGTGGCCGCGTTGTTGCCGAAGTCGACCTTAGTGACGGCGCTGCTCGATCCGCCGCCGAAAAATCCCGAGCCGGTAATCGTGAGAGGGGTGCCACCCGAGAACGGGCCGCTGCTGGTCGATAGGCTAGTGACCATCGGCGTCGGTGAGTATGTGTACTGGTCGGCGGAGCTGGTTGCGCTCGTTCCGCCTGCCGTCGTCACCGTGACATCGACGATGCCGGTCCCCGGGGGCGCCCTCGCGGTAATCGAGGTGTCGCTGTTGACGACGTAGCTGGCCACACTATTGGTGCCGGTGCCGAAGTTGACCTTGGTTGCGCCGGTGAAACCGCTCCCGGTAATGGTGACGATCGTGTTGCCTGAGGCGGGACCGCTGGTGGGCGATATCGAGGTCACCACCGGGGCCCCGATGTAGGTGAACTGATCGGCGGAACTGGTGCTACTCGTTCCGCCCGGCGTGGTCACTGTGATGTCAACGATGCCGGGGCTGCCGCCCGGAGAGGTCGTTGTGATCACCGTGTCGGAAACGATGGTGAAGGAGGAAACCGCCGTGGAGCCGAACTTGACTGTGGTCGCATCGGTGAATCCCGTTCCAACGATCGTGACGCTTGTCCCTCCCACAGCCGGACCATCGGTAGGCGTGACGCTGGTGACGGTGGGCGTCGTATAGTAGCTGAACTGATCAGCCGTACTGGTGGCGCTGGTACCGCTGTCGGTCACCACGGTGATGTCCACGGTGCCGGAGCCCTCTGCTGGCGACGTCGCGGTGATCTGGGTGGAGCTGTTGACGCTGATCGTGGCTGACGCGGTACCGAAATAGACGATGGTGGCGCCGTCGATGAAGTTAGTCCCGGTGATGACGACGCTGGTGCCGCCCGAGGTCGGGCCCTTGCTCGGAGAGATTCCGGTGACGGTCGGCGCGCCGATGTAGGTGAACACGTCGGCGGGGTTTGTCCCGCTGGTCCCTCCATTGCTCCCGTTCGTGGTCACCGTCACGTCATCGGTGCCGACACTCCCGTGTGGCGAGACCGCAGTGACCGTATTATCGCTACCTATCGAGAAGGATAGGGCGGCGCTGCCACCGAAAGAGACTGCAGTGACCGTATTGGTACCGTTATCAAAATTGTCGCCGGTAATCGTGACGCTGGTGCCGCCGCCGGTTGGGCCACTGGACGGCGTTATCGAAGTCACGTCCGGGGCTGCGCCCGCCGCATGGCCGGCACCGGTCGCCGCGAGCGAGATAAAGGCCGCGAGCAGGATTGTGGGAAGGGCCAGCAAATGCTGACGCAGCCGCCCAAATGAGCATCCCGCACGCACCGTCGTTGCGCCGATAAAGGTCGGCGAGCGGATCGCAACCTCTTCGGCGAGCTTGCCGCCGTCCGCGATCGAGGACGTGAGGTGAAAATCGGCGCTGGCGTCAGCCGCAATGCGGAGGATTGCCGAGGCGCCCGCTAGCGCCTGACCCGCAATACGAATTATCGTCGAGCGCGCGCCGCCGGCCGGCGCGACGCCAAGCCGTTCCGTCGCCGCCGCCATGGCGCGACGATGAAGCTGCACAATCGCCCGGGCGGCCGCTACGGCTCCCGAGCGTGCGCAAAGCAACTGCGATAACAACCTTGCACGCCGACGCATGCAACCCCTGCCCAAACGCCGCAACCCCGATGCCGCATCGTGGCGCTAGCGCCATGGTGCGGCACGCGGATCCCCCAAATGACTGGAACGCCTCACCCGACACACCGACTAACGGAACAAGGGCGCAAACATCCGAGCATGTCGCGCCGCTGATGTTCCGGTTTAGTGCTCCCCGTTAACCATGACCGTCAACCATGGCCGTTAACCGTGGTCTTTAACCATAATGAGAGGGTCTTGGGTCTGCGAGTCAACGTGATTCCTTGATCCGTGAGCGTAAAACACAGCTGTGTTGCCCGCGGGCAACGCTGCGATCCGCCCCGGCGCGGTACGCGGGCTTTCGGATTAGAGATTCCGCCAGAACTCCCGACCGAAAGCCGCCTCGACGCGGCCCGATCGCCGCCAGCGCGAGTGTTTCGGCGTGGCCGCGCGTAGCAGGCTCCGCCGCAGGAGCGGCGAATCGATGTTGTTACCGGCGGGCGCGCATCGACTAGACGCGACGACGACCCTGCGCGATAGGCGGCGAGCCGACGCTTTTGCCGGTGCGCGAGTTGTGCTACGAGCGGGCCACTTCAACAGCGCCGATTGGGATGCGGGGGTGCTGTTTGGCACGCTCCGAACCTACGAAGATCAGCCGGCGCAGGTTTGTTCATGCGTGATCTCCGGACGCACTTCTCGACGCCCTGGGCGCTGCCCCTCGCGCTCGTATTGGCCAGCGCGGCGGCTGGTGATGCTGCAGCCCAAGAGCGCACGACCGCAACCTACGACGACTGGGTGGTGCAGTGCGTGAGCGTCGCGGGATCGCCGAAGGCTTGCGACATGGTGCAAATCGCGCAGGTGCAGGGCCGCAATGCTCCGTTTTCGCGCGTCGCCATCGCGCATCCGGAGCGCGGCAAACCGCTCAAGCTTTCGGTCGAAGTGCCGCCCAATGTGACCGCGCTCGCCGAAATGCACATCCAAACGAGCGATTCGGATCCCGGTCTGGCAGCGCCGTTCGACCGCTGCCTGCCGGCGGGCTGCGTAGCCCAATTTGTGATTCCCGACGACGAGCTGCGCAGATTCCGCGCCGCCGGCAAACCCGGCAAGATCACGTTCAAGATCGCCAACGGACGCGCCATCGCCATTCCGCTGTCGTTCAAAGGCTTCGATCAAGCATTCGACGCCCTTGCCACGGACTGAAAACGCTTCGGTCCGGCGGAAAGGCGTGGCCGGCACGGTGCGCGGATTCGCGAAAACGAATGTTCGGCGAGCAAAGAATGCGCGACTATCGCTTGGCGTCGTCGATCGGCCGGCCCATGGCCGGAGCGCTGGCGGTGGCGCGACTCATCGTCCGCGGCGTGTTGGAGAAATTGCCCAAGCTTAAAGTTGTCGCCACCCATCTCGGCGGCGGCATTTGCGAGGTGATCGGCCGCATGGACTATGCCTGTCGGCTCCAGGACGAGTGCTTCTTCCTCGGCAGCTACGAACCCATGCTCATCAAGCACGAACCCAGCCACTACCTCAAAATGATGTACTTGGAGTCCACCTGTTACACCGTCGCGGGTGCGCGATGCGCCTTTGAAACAGTGGGCGCCGATCATTTTGGCTTCGGCACCGACGCGCCGCCGTTGTTCGTCCTCAAAAAGGAAGGCGTAGAATTGATCGAGAAAATGGACCTCTCTCCCGAACACAAGAACAAGGTCTATTATGAGAATGCACGCCGGCTGTTGAAGCTTTGAGGGCCGCGCGTAACGAAGTCTGCTCGCCGACATAATGGTCGGGTTTACCAACGCATGCCGTCGCTCGCACGGATCGATTGCTAGAGCATATTCCGCTCAGATTTCACTACCGTCATGCGCGGGCTTGTCCCGGCCATGACGAACCGCTGATTCCGTGGGACCGGAACATGCTCTAGGCTGGGAAGCCGGGTCGCTCCCCCGGGCTGCAAAGCGTCGTCGCAAGGCGCTCCGCGGCGTAGAGTTGAAGCGTCAAATCGCCTAAGCGAACGGTCTTCGCATGTGATAAATGGGTGCGCCCTCGACCTGTCGAGGGCGCGCTCACAATTCCGCGCCGGGGGCCGCCGCGGATTGCGGCTCGGCAATCAATCCCCGATGCGGTCACCACGGCGAGAGAGTGGAGCGGCGCAGTGGCAGCGAAAGCAAAAGTCGTGCTCACCGATTACGTGTGGGATTCGCTCGATGTCGAGAACACGACGCTTGACGGGCTTGCCGAACTCATTGCGCTCAAGACCAAGTCGCCGGCCGAGTTTTTGCCCTATACCGGCGATTGCGATGCGCTCCTCAACACCTATGCGGGGCCGATCACGGCCGACGTCATGGCGCGGATGCCGAAATGCAAAATCATTGCCCGCTACGGCATAGGGGTGGACACGATCGATCTCGAAGCGGCGACAAAGGCGGGCATCATCGTCACCAACAATCCGACCTACTGCATCGAAGAGGTCGCCGAACATGCGATGGCGTTCATCCTGGCCTGCGCCCGCAAGATCGTCTTCTTCGATCGGCTCGTGCGCGCCGGCAAGTGGGAGCTCACTTCGGCAAAGCCGATATTTCGCATGTCGGGCAGTACGCTCGGTCTGGTCGGCTTCGGCCATATCGGCCAGCAGGTGGCCGCAAGGGCGGTGGCGTTTGGCATGCGCGTATTGTTCTTCGATCCGGTCGTTGCGGAGGGACAATACAGCGTCAAGGCCAAGAAGGCGGAGTTGAGCGAAGTTTTGCGGGAAGCGGACTTTGTCTCGTTGCATCCGCCGCTCCTGCCGCAGACCCGCAAGATGATCAATGACGAGACGTTGCGGCTGATGAAGCCAACGGCGTATCTCGTGAACTGCGCCCGCGGGCCGATCGTCGATACCGACGCTGTGGTGCGGGCGCTGGACGCGAGAGTCATCGCCGGCTGCGCGCTTGACACCCTCGATCCCGAACCGCTTCCCGATCCGCACCCGCTGCGCGGCAGAGACAACGTCATTCTCACCCCGCATGCTGCGTGGTACAGCGAACAGGCCATGGCAGGGCTACAGGCTGGAGCCCCTGGCGAGGTGCGCCGGGTGTTATCCGGTCAATGGCCCGTCCACGTCGTGAACCCGGCGGTGAAGGGTCAGAACCGCGCTGGACTTTAGGCATCGCCAGCGGCCGCCGCCGGCCGCGCAGCAATCAACACAGAGGGGAGACGATATGGGCGCGAATTTCGGCCTCATCGGCGTGGATTGGCAGCAGCGGATCAACTTCGAGCGCATGCGCAAGTACCGCCTCGAGCGCGCGCGCGAGATGATGAAGAAGCACGGCCTTGGCGCGCTGCTGTGCATGTACGACGAGAACTGCCGTTACATTACCGGCGTGGTGTCGCCGGGCTGGACCAGGCTCAAACCGGGGCTGCGCTATGCGCTGTTGTGCGGCGACGGCCAGCCAATCCTGTTCGAGCAGGGCGACATCGGCATGCAGGTCGAGCGCCATTCGCCGTGGCTGCCGAAGGAGAACGTCCGCTGGTCTTACGTCTGGATCAAGGGGGCGGCGGGTCCGGCTTCGACCATGCAGGTGACCAAATTCGCCGACGCCGTCCTCGAAGAGATGAAGCGGCACGGCGTGGCTGGCCAAAAGCTCGGCTGCGACTTCATCGACGTCACCATGCTGCAGGTGTTCAAGGACAAGAACATCACTTGGGCGGACGGCATGACCCCGCTGATGGAGGCGCGGGCGGTGAAGAACGAGGACGAGCAGGAATGTTTCCGCATCGTTGGCGCCATCGGCGACGCCGCACATTGGGAATTGATGAAATTCCTGCGTCCCGGCCTCACCGAGAACCAGGTGACCGCGCACATCATGCAGTACCTGTACTCGTTTCCCGGCACCGAGGACGTCGAGGACGTGATCATTTCGTCGGGACCGAATACCTGGCCGAACTGGCGCACCTTTTCCGACCGCATCATCCAGCCCGGCGACATCGTGTTCATGGATTTGGCCGCGCATACCTGGAACGGCTACAAGTCCTGCTATTACCGCACCTATTGCGTCGGCAAGCAGCCGACCCAGGAGCAGAAAGACATCTATGCAATGGCGCTCGAATGGCTTTACGACTCGATCGGCGCCGTCAAAGTCGGCGCCACCAGCCGCGACATCGCGCTGAAGTGGCCGTCGGCGAAGGACACCTGGGGCTATGATGAGGAGGACCGCGCCGCCGCCAATCTCTGGGGCCACGGGCTCGGTCTGGCGCAATACGACCAGCCGGTGATCTCGCGCATCTGGTCGCTCGATCACCCGGTCGAGATCAAGGAAGGGATGACGTTCGCGCTCGAGACCCAGCACGGCAAAAAATTCCGCTGGGGCGTGCGCATCGAGGAGATGCTGATCGCGCAAAAGGATGGGCCTGAACTTGTCTCCAACTTCCCGGTCAAGGAAATCACCGTGGTCGATGCCGTGCCGGGCTACGCCGATCACGTGAAGTAGCGGCGGCCGATTGTCCTGATCTGTCCCTCATTTCGCGAAGATGGAGATTAAATGTGTCGGTCACCCTTGTGAGCGAGCCATCATTCGTCATCCCGCTCAAGAGCGCGATGGCCGCTGATGTCGACCGCATCGGGCCGAAGGCCGCCAATCTCGCGGCGCTCGCCCGCGCCGGCTTGCCGACGCCGGGCGGATTTTGTCTTAGCGCCGATGCCTATCGTCTGCAGATGAGCGAACTCGGCCTGCAGGGACTTGTCGATCGCTTCGACAGCGCCGACCTTGCGCAACGGCGCCGAGCGTCCGTCGAGATCAGGCTCGGCCTCTATGAGCGCCCGATTGCGCCCGCAATCCTCGATCAACTGCTCGACGCTTGGCGCGCCCAGCGCGAAGTGACCGGCACGCCTGCCGCTGTGCGTTCCTCGGCCTTGGTCGAGGATCGCAAGGGCGCAAATTTCGCCGGCCAGTTCGAGAGCTTTCTCGGCATCGAGGACGACACGGCGTTTCTGACTGCCGTGCGCGCCTGCTGGGCAGCTTTGTGGACCACGAATGCGCGGCGCTACATGGACAGCCACGGTCTTTCGCCCGCCGGCACGGCCATGGCGGTGCTGATCCAGCCGCTCGTCGATGCGCGCGCCTCCGGCGGCGGCTTGAGCGAGACGGCGGAGGGCCAGATGCTGCTCAGCGCCACGTGGGGCCTCGGCTCGGCCATCGCGCAGGGTGAAGTCGTCCCCGACCGCATCACGCTTACCCGCCAGGGTTTTTTGCGCACGAATGAAGCAGGCCGCAAGGATCATCGTGACACCTATCATCGCGACACCTGCGGCCACGGTGCCGGCACAATGTCGCAGGCGGTGCCGCGCGACCTCGTCAGCGCGCCCTGTCTCGACGCCGGTCAGGCGGCGACACTCGGGCGTATGCTGCGCAAGGCCGAAGACATTTTCGGCATGCCGGTAGAGATCGAGTGGGCGCTCGACGAAGCAGGCTTCAAGCTGCTGCAGGCGCGCCCGCTCCATGTCGAGCCCGCTGTCGTGCCGGACGACATCTGGCTGCAGCATCCCGGCTTGAGCGGCCATCCTGGCGGCATCGGCTGGGGTTCGGGGCGTGCGGTGGTCGTCAATTGCGAATGCGAATTGGCCCGCGTCGGGCCTGGCGACGTGCTGGTGACGCGCGTCGCAGGTCCGGCGCTGAGCCAAGTGCTGTCGCGCGTCGCCGCAGTCGTCGCCGAGCGCGGCGGCTCGACTTCTCACCTCGCCTCGCTCGGTCGAGAGCGCGGCATTCCCATGGTTCTCGGCGTGCTCGATGCCACCTCCCGCATTCCCGACGGCGCGCAGGTCGCGGTCGACGGCGTTGCCGGCATCGTACGATGGGTGCGCTGATGCGCCGGCGCATTCGCCCTCGATGGCCCCCATGCAGGTCCTCGTAATCGGTGCGGGCGTCGTCGGGCTTGCGGTGGCGCGCGCGGCTGCGCTTGCCGGTCACGATGTCACCGTCGCCGAGGCCACCGGCGGCGTCGGCAACGGTAGCTCCTCGCGAAATAGCGAAGTCATTCACGCCGGTCTGTATTACCCGACCGATACGTTGCGCGCCGTCCACTGCGTGCGCGGCCGGCGCATGCTCTACGAGTTTTGCGCCTCGCACGGCGTCGCGCACCGAAAATGCGGCAAGCTGGTGGTTGCGACCAATGAGGCCGAGCTCGCCAAGGTCGAAACCATTTCCGCCCAGGCAAAGATCAACGGCGTCGAAAACACCGAAATGATCGGCGGCAATGCGGCGCGTGCCATGGAGCCGGAACTGTTCTGCATTGGCGCGCTGTGGTCGCCGGAAACCGGGATCATCGACAGCCACGGCTACATGCTGGCGCTGTGGGGCGAACTTTCGGATCTCGGCGGCATGATCGCATTCGGTACTCCGGTCGAAGGGCTAAGCTACAAGGCACCGCGCTGGCAGGTGCGATTCGGCGGCTGCGACGCTGGCACGGTCGAGTTCGACGCCGTGCTCAACGCTGCGGGCCTCGGCGCCCAGCCGCTCGCCCGCCGCATCGAAGGCTATCCTGCCGGGAAAGTACCGCGGCTCGTGCTGGGCAAGGGCAATTATTTTGGTTTCGCCGGACGCCCGGTATTTTCCCGGCTGATTTATCCGACCCCGATTGACGGCGGGCTTGGCGTCCATGTCACGCTCGATCTCGCCGGCCGCATGCGGTTCGGCCCGGACGTCGAGTGGATCGACGGAGAGAACTACAATGTCGACCCGCGGCGCGCGGACGCCTTTTACGAACGCATCCGCACCTATTGGCCCGCACTGCCGCCGGGATCGCTGTTGCCCGATTATTCCGGCATCAGGCCGAAGCTGACCGGGCCGGGGGAGCCCGCGGCCGATTTCATGATTGCGGCCGAGGACAGCCACGGCCTGCCGCAACTCGTCAACCTGTACGGCATCGAGTCGCCCGGGCTCACCTCGTCGTTGTCGCTCGCCGAAGAGGTCGTCGGCTATTTGACCTGACCGCGCAGTTCGACATCGTGCGGCACGTATTGCGGCGGCTCGTTCCGCAACTCCACGATGATCACCGGGGTATCGTCCTGTGTTTGCGCGTGCGGCGGCCGCTGTAGCGGGGCGGTGACGGAATTTAGCTCCGCGGCGATGCGGGACGATGGCTCGATGGGCGTAAACGCGGCCGCCCCGCCGCCCCCGCCCCGATACTCCATCAGTCCGTTTTCGGTTACGACGATATCGCCGGAACGCAGTGTCGGATCGATGGGCTTAGCGAACGGCGCCAGTCCGAAAACGTCGCGACCGTTGCAGGTGCAGCTGGCAACCAGATGTTTGCGGTACACGAAGGCGTTGGCGAGAGCGCTGTAGCGCTTTCCGTCGCCGGCGACGGCGTCGTCGATCTCGCTGCCGTAGAACACTTTGGTCCGGCTTGCCGGGCACATCGCGCGGCAGGTTTCGACCGGCGTTGCATTGGAATGTTCGATCGGGAAATTCTCGCCGTCACAGAGCCGCACGCAGAAGGTGACGGTCCGACCGCCGCGGCCATCGTCCTGGCGCACGATTTCGCGCACCGGGGGCGCGACGGCTGCGGCCGGCGCGGCCGGCTCGGCATAGGAATTGACCGGCGGCGGGACCGCCGGTGGCGGCGGCGGCGGTTCGCGCGAGCTGCCAAACAGAAAATCCAACAGACCCTGAGCACGCGCGCCGTCCGTCGTCGCCGCGATCATGGCGGCGCAGAGCACGCTAACGCCAACAACCGAGCGCCGAATCCACGGCGCGACACAACGCCTACACAAAGCTGCAGCTCCCGCCGCCAAGCCGTTCGCGCTGTACAAGTCCACCGAATCAACGAGATCGACCGCGGAATCGTTCCCCACCCTCCGCCGCGCCGCGGCGGAAAGCGTTCAAATCCGGCGGACAATCGGTAGCCGGAGAACGGTAAACGGCGCGTTGTCCGTTATGGCAAAGAAATGGTGAACGCGCATCGCGAATGGCCCCGAGAGCCGCCGCGTTCGTCTAGGGCGTGGACTCATTAGCACGCAGCCAAATTCGGATTGATGCGAGTTTAACGAACGCCAGATAGTTGGCTGCGAGCTTGTCATATCGGGTCGCGACACGCCGACATTGCTTGATCTTGTTGAAGAACCGCTCGATCAAGTTCCGCGCGCGATACAGATACGGGCTGAAGCAGATCGGGTCTTTGCGATTTCGTTTCGGCGGAATGTTCGCCCACGCTCCTTGCTGACGGGCAAGCTCCCTGATCCAGTCTGCGTCGTATCCACGATCCGCGAGTAACATCGTTTGTGGAAGCAAGGCGCTGAGGAGAACCGAACACAGCCGATTGTCGTGCGCCTCACCGGGCGTGAGAGCGAGATGGACCGGCAGGCCATTGGTGTCCACGACCGCGTGAATTTTGCTCGTCAGGCCCCCTCGCGAGCGACCCATATCTTGGTGATTGTTGTCCGCAATGCAGGCTCCGTGCTGGTGCACTCGGACGACGGAGGTATCAATCATCTGCACCGCCGCGTCATGACCGGCAGCCAGCGCCTCCATGATCTGGTCCCAGACGCCAGCCCGCCGCCAACGAACGAAGCGATTGTAACAAGTGGTGCGGGGACCATAATTCACTGGCAGGTCGCGCCATGGCGCACCTGAACGCAGAACCCAAAAGATGCCATTCAGCACGCGACGGTCATTTACACGCCGAACGCCGCGCGGCTTGTTGGGCAGCATCGGCTTGATCGCGATCCATTCATAATCACTGAGTTCGTAGCGCATGATTTGGTGCTCCAGTTTCGGAGGCTTGAATCACGTCTCGGGCAGTGCCATCAACCCGCCATGGCCTATGGCGTTGCCGCTAATGCCCCGAATTTACTTCCGCTTTCGGGGAATAGCCGACCTAGCCCGACCTGCTACTGGCTCAACCCAGTCGCGAATGAAGCGGACATTCCTGTTTGCTTTCTGATCACACCCGCTGTTGCCTCCCAGCCACGCCATTGCGAATAAGCGCGCAGCGGGCCTGTTTATGCTTTGACTGCCCTGCGACCCGCTTGCTGCCTTCGGCATTGCAACCTAAAATTCGGCGCTGGGTTGCGTCAGCAACGGGGCGAATAGCGGTTCCAGGTTGCGCGGCGTCGAGGGGATGCCGTGCTAGCCGTTATGCGTCCGGGGGGCGGAATGCGTAACGCGGTTGGCGTGCAGTACGCATGGTTGCGGTCGGCGGGTTGCCTGCTGGCCGCGGCATGGCTGCTGCTCTCCGCAGCGCCGGCCTTCGCCACCACCTACACGGTCAACACCGAATCCGACCTGCGCACGGCGCTGACCAATGCGGTCTCCGGCGACACCATCTCGTTCAACGCCAATATCACGCTGACCGCGGGCGACCTGCCGGCGGTGCAGACCAACCTCACCATCCTCGGCAATAATTTCAGCCTGTCGGGCAACAATCTTTATCGCGGGCTGTTCGTCGCCGCGTTCCAGGCCGGCACGAGCAATCCCGCAACAATCACCGTCGGCATTTCGAACCTCACCATCACCGCCGCCTTGGCGGTAGGCGGTAACGGTGGCTTCGGTCCAACAGGGAGCCCTCTTACAGCCAGCCCGGGCGGCGGCGCCGGCGCAGGACTTGGCGGTGCATTATTCGTGGCCGCCGGTGCGACAGTGACCGCGAGCAATCTTTCGCTGACAAACAGCACGGCGACAGGTGGCAATGGCGGCACCGGGGGCACCGCCCCAGCAGGCTTTTTTTCGGGCCTTCCCAACGGCGCGGCCGGCGGTGGGATGGGCGGGGCTGGTGGCAACACTGCCGGTAGTGGCGGCGGCGGGTTGGGTCAAAGCGCGACTGGCGGCGATGGATTCACAGGCAGCAACGGTAGCGCCGGTATCGCCACAGGCGCGGCTGCCGGTGGAAATGCCGTAGCTGGTGGGACAGGCGGCACTGGCGGCGGGGGTGGCGGTGGGGGATCGGGTGGAGCGGGCGGCGGCGTCGCTGGTGGGAATGGTTCCCTTGTGAACATTCCTGGACCGGAACCCGTTGCCGGTAACGGTGGGTTTGGCGGTGGCGGCGGCAGTGTCGTCAATAGTAAGTCTGCCGCGGGAGGAAACGGCGGGTTTGGTGGTGGTGGCGGCGGCGGGGCCGAAGGTGCTGGCAATGGCGGGTACGGCGGTGGCGGCGGCGGCAGCAACTTTTCCACATCGTGTATTGGTTTTGGCGGCGGTGGTTTTGGCGGCGGCTGCGGCGGCGGTGTCTCTACGACCGGCGGCTCCGGCGGCGGCGGCGGCGCCGGCATGGGCGGCGCGCTGTTCGTCATGCAAGGCGGCAGCCTCACCTTGAGTGGACCGCTCAACGTCAACGGCAATTCAGTGACGGGCGGCACCGGCGGCCTTGGCGCGACCAGCGGCCAAGCGTTCGGTACCGGCATCTTCATGCAAGGCAGCGGCACGCTGACCTTCACGCCGGCCACTGCTCAGGCGCAAACCATCTCTGACGTGATCGCCGACGAGGCCGGCGTTGTTGCGGGCGGCTATACGCCGCCTGGCGCCTTCACGCCCGGAAGCTGGGGCCTCGCGCTCAACGGCGCCGGCTCGCTGACGCTGTCGGGTGTCAACTCTTACAGTGGTGGCACGACTGTCACCGCCGGCACGCTCATTGCCGGCAATGACAGCGCGTTCGGCTCGGGCACGATCTCAATGGCGGCGGGCACGACGCTGTCGTTCCTCAACACCGCCAATTTCACGATCGCCAATCCGATCACCATTGCCGGCGACCCGATTTTCACGCCGCCGGGTGGCACGACGCAGACGCTCTCCGGCGGGATTGCCGATGGCGCGACGCCGGGCACGCTGGAGATGGACGGCGCCGGCACGCTGGTGCTCACCGGCACGGCGTCGACCTATACCGGCGCGACCAATATCAACGACGGCACCTTGCAGGCGGGCGCCAACAATGTGTTCGCGCCGACCAGTCCATTCACGGTCGCCGGCGGCGCCACGCTCGACCTCAACGGTTTCAACGAGACGATCGGATCGCTCGCCGGCAGCGGGCCGGTCACGCTTGGCCTCGGCACGCTGACCACCGGTGGCGACAACGCCGGCACGACCTATTCCGGCGACATCAGCGGTGGCGGCGGCCTGACCAAGACCGGCACCGGCACCTTCATCCTGAGCAACACCAGCAGCTATCTCGGCAACACCTCCGTCAATGCCGGCACGCTGGAAGTGGACGGCTCGATCGCGACCTCGCTGCTCACCACGGTGAACAGCGGCGCCACACTCGACGGCGTCGGCACGGTCGGCAGCGCGCAGGTCAACGGCAACGGCACTTTCGCGCCCGGCTCGGGCGTGCCGGGCACGGTCATGCATGTCACCGGCAACCTCGCCTTCCTGTCCGGCGCGTTCTACATGGTGCAGCTCAATCCGGCGGCGACGACGCAGGCCAGCGTCACCGGCACCGCGGCGTTGAACGGCACCGTGCAGGCCAATTTTGCGGCCGGCGCCTATGCGGTGGGCGCTTACGACATTTTGCATTCGGCCGGCCTCGGCGGCAGCAAGTTCGGCGGCCTCACCACCACAAACCTGCCGCCGGGCTTTTCCGCGAGCCTTGCCTATACGCTGACCGACGTGTTCCTCGACCTCAGCGCGATTGTGGCGATCACCGGCCCGTTCAACACCAACCAGCAGAACGTCGCCAATGCGCTCAATAATTTCTATGCCGCCACCGGCGGTCTGCCGCCGAATTTCTTGACCGTCTTTAGTCTCACCGGTAGCGCCTTGACGACGGCGCTGTCGCAATTGGACGGCGAAGTGTCGACCGACGCCGAGCGGGTCGCGTTTCAATCGATGGATGAGTTCCTCGGTCTCATGCTCGATCCGTTTGTCGATGGCCGAAACGGCTCAAGCAGCGGCGGGCAAGCGACCAGCTTCGCGCCAGAGCAAGAGGCGAGTTTCCCGTCCGACGTGGCGCTGGCCTACAATTCCGTGCTGACGAAGGCGCCGCCGCAACCGCCGAACGCGTTCGACCAGCGCTGGACCGCCTGGGGTGCGGCCTATGGCGGCGCCAGTACCACCAACGGCGATCCGGTGGTCGGCTCGACCAATGTCACCACCGACACCTACGGTTTCGCCGCCGGCATGGACAAACATGTCACGCCCGACACCGTGCTCGGCTTCGCGCTCGCCGGCGGCGGCACCAATTGGAATCTGGCGCAGAATCTCGGCAGCGGCAGGAGCGATGCGTTCCAGGCCGGCATTTACGGCAAGACGCAATCCGGGCCGGCCTATCTCGCCGCCGCGCTCGCATTCGCCAATCACTGGATGACGACCGACCGCACCGCGCCGCTCGGCGATCAGCTCACCGCGCGCTTTGACGCGCAAAGCTACGGCGGACGGGTCGAAGCCGGCTATCGCTACGGCGCGGTCGCGATCGGCGTGACGCCCTATGCGGCCCTCCAAGCGCAATGGTTCCACACGCCAAGCTACAGCGAGAGCGATCTCACCGGCGGCGGCTTCGGGCTTTCCTACAACGCGATGACCGCGACCGATACGCGCGGCGAACTCGGCGCGCGCTTCGACGATCCGATGGCGCTCGGTACCATGCCCGTGACATTGCGGGCGCGCCTCGCCTGGGCACACGACTGGGTGAGTAATCCCTCGCTCGGCGCGGCATTCCAGGCGCTGCCCGGCGGGAGCTTCGTCGTCAACGGCCCGGCGCTGCCGAAGAATTCCGCGCTCACCAGCGCCGGCGCCGAATTGCACATCACGAGGAAACTCGCGCTGCTCGCCAGGTTCGACGGCGAATTCGCCGCTGGCTCGCAAACCTACGCCGGCAGCGGAACGCTGCGCTACGCGTGGTAGAAAAGATTGCCCGTCGTCGACACACGATGCTCGCTTTTGGCCCTTCGCGTCATTTCGGTGCGCTGCGGAATTTGGTCGCTATCGGAGCATAGCGGACTCTGGCAAGCCATCCGGCCGGCAGATTTATGGGTTCACGGCCTAGTGCGCGGCGTCCCAATTGGCGGCGGCGTGGGCCTCGACCTGGAGCGGCACCGACAGCGACAAAGCCGGCATCGGCGCCTCCACCATCACGCTTTCGACCACCGGCAGGGTCTTTTCCACCTCCGCGTCCGGCACTTCGAACACCAGTTCGTCGTGCACCTGCAACAGCATCTGCGCGGCGAGCTTGTTCCTCGCCAGCACGTCGTCCATGCGGATCATGGCGCGGCGGATGATGTCGGCGGCAGTGCCCTGCAGCCGGGCGTTGACGGCGGCGCGTTCATTGAAGGCGCGAATGGACGGATTCGAATCGACCAGGTCGGGGTAGTGGCACTTGCGACCGAACAGCGTCAGCACATAGCCGTGCTTGCGCGCAAACGCCTTGGTCTCCTCGATGTAGTCGCGAATGCCGGGAAAGCGCTCGAAATATTTCTTGATATAGGCGCCGGCCTCGTCGCGGCCGATGCCAAGCTGGTTGGCGAGCCCGAAGGCGGAAATGCCGTAGATGATGCCGAAATTGATGGCCTTGGCGCGGCGGCGCACCTCGCCCGGCATGTCCTTCACCGGCACGCCGAACATTTCGGAAGCCGTCATGGCGTGAATGTCGAGGCCGTTGCGGAATGCCTTGCGCAATTGTTCGATGCCGGCGATCTCGGCCAAAAGCCGCAGCTCGATCTGCGAATAATCGGCGGAGACGAGCTTGTGGCCCGGCGCAGCGACGAAGGCGCGGCGGATCTTGCGGCCATCCTCGGTGCGAATCGGGATGTTCTGCAGATTCGGCTCCGACGATGACAAACGCCCCGTCGTGGTCGAGGCGAGCGCGTAGCTCGTATGCACGCGATGCGTTCGCGGATTAACGTAACCCGGCAGCGCATCCGTGTAGGTCGATTTCAGTTTCGAGACTTGCCGCCAGTCGAGGATTTTCTGCGGCAATTCGTGGCCCTGTTCGGCCAACTCCTCCAGCGCCCGCGCGCCGGTCGACCATTGGCCGGTCTTGGTTTTGGTGCCGCCGGGCAGGCCGAGCTTGCCGAACAAAATGTCGCCGATCTGCTTCGGACTGCCGGGATTGACTTGTTCGCCGGCGATTTTCTTGATCTGCGCTTCAAGGCCGGCGGCTTCCTGGGCGAATTCGCCGGACAGCCGCGACAGCACTTGGCGGTCGATGGCGATGCCGCGCCGCTCCATCAGCGCCAAGACGCGAACGAGCGGCCGCTCCAGATTTTCATAGACGTTGAGCACATGCTCGGCCGCAAGCCGAGGCTTGAGCGCGTGCCACAGCCGCAGCGTCGCGTCGGCGTCTTCGGCGGCGTATTCGGTCGCTCTTGCGATCTCGACGCTGTCGAACGTAATTCGCGTCTTTCCGGTCTTGGTCACCTCGTTGTAGTCGATCGTCTGATGATCGAAATAGCGTCGCGCCAGCGGATCGAGGCCGTGGTCGGAACGGCCGGCGTCGACCACGTATGACATCAGCATAGTGTCGTCGTAGGCGGCGATTTCGATGCCGCGCAGAGCGAAAATCTGCCAGTCGAATTTGAGATTCTGCCCGATCTTCAACACGCTCATGTCTTCGAGAATGGGCTTCATCGCTTCGAGCGCTGAGTCCTCGGGGATTTGATCGGCCACAATCTCGCCCGTAAACAGCCCGCCGTTGCCGTCACCGCCCTGCCGGTGCCTGAGCGGCACATAGCAGGCCTCGTTGGGCGCAACGGCGAGCGAGAAGCCGCACAGTTCCGCCTGCATCGGATCGAGACTCGTCGTCTCGGTATCGATAGCGAGGATGCCGACGTCCTGCGCGCGCGCAATCCAGGCCTTGAGCCGGTCGAGACCGCGCACGGTCTCGTATTGCGAGCGGTCGAGTTTTTGTTGGTGGGCTGCCTCGGAGCGGGCGCGCACCAGCGCCTGCGGTGTTAGTGCGCCTTCTCCCCCTCTCCCGTTGCGGGAGATCGTGGCCGACGCGCCCCCTCCCCCGCTTGCGGGGGAGGGTGGGGCGGGGGCCGGCTTGCTCCGCGTAGCCGACAGGCCCCCTCCGGACGCGTTTTGCGCTTCCTCCTCCCCCGCAGGCGGGGGAGGAGCAGAGGCGTGGCCAGCGGCAAGTGTCGCATCCGGCTCGATCGCGGCGGCATCGATATCGGCGAATTCCGCGACCCGACGGGTGAGCGTGTTGAACTCCATCGCCTTGAGAAACGCGATCAGCTTTTTGTATTCGGGCTCATGCACGGCGAGATCGCCGATCGGCACGTCGAGCTTCACCTGATCGTCGAGCGTGACGAGCTTCTTCGACAGCCGCGCCATCTCGGCATTCTCGATCAGCGACTGCCGGCGCTTCTCCTGCTTGATCTCGCCGGCGCGCTTGAGCAGCGTTTCGAGATCGCCGTACTCGCCGATGAGCTGGGCAGCGGTCTTCACGCCGATGCCGGGCACGCCGGGCACATTGTCGGTCGAATCGCCGATCAGCGACTGCACTTCGATGACCTTGTCGGGCGGCACGCCGAATTTTTCCACGACTTCGGCCGGACCGATCTTCTTGTCCTTCATGGTGTCGAACATGACGATGCGGTCGCCCACGAGCTGCATCAAGTCCTTGTCCGACGAGACGATGGTGGCGGTGGCGCCGGCTTCGCGGGCCTGGCGTACATAGGTCGCGATCAGATCGTCGGCCTCAAAGCCCTTCTGCTCCAAGCAAGGCAGGTCGAAGGCGTGAACGGCCTTGCGGATCAAGCCGAATTGCGGCCGCAGATCGTCGGGCGGGTCGGGACGGTGAGCCTTGTAGTCGGGATACATGTCGGTGCGGAACGTGTGCTCCGACAGGTCGAACACCACGGCAAGGTGGGTGGGCTTCTCCTCGGCTTTCATGTCGCGCAGAAGCTTCCACAGCATATTGCAGAAGCCGAATACGGCGTTGAGCTGCAGCCCGTCCGACTTGCGGTTGATCGGCGGCAGCGCGTGATAGGCGCGGAAAATGTAGGACGAGCCATCGACCAGAAAGACGTGATCGTCCTTCTTCACCGGCTTGGCGGAGGACGACGGCTTTTGGGCAGCTTTCTGTGCGGCAGGCATGATGACCGATAATATATGAGCGACGCCCGCATTATCACCGTCAGGGCGTCCTGCGCCAACACCATGGACCCGAAAAATCCGCCGCTTCCCATCGATGCCGCGCTGCCCGATCTGACCGCGGCGCTGCGCGCGGCAAATAGCGCCGTTCTGGTCGCCCCTCCCGGCGCCGGCAAGACCACGCGGGTGCCGCTGGTGCTTGCCGGCGAAGCTTGGGCGAAACATCGGCGCATTCTGGTGCTCGAGCCGCGGCGGCTTGCGGCGCGCGCGGCGGCGCAGCACATGGCCGAGCTGCTCGGCGAACAGGTCGGCGAAACGGTTGGCTTGCGGGTCCGGTTCGGCTCGAAGATTTCGAAAAAAACCCGGATCGAAATCGTCACCGAAGGAAATCTTTACCCGGCTCATCATCGACGATCCCACCCTGGACGGGGTCGCCGCGGTGCTGTTCGACGAATTCCATGAACGCTCGCTCGATGCCGATCTCGCCCTGGCGTTGGCGCGCGACGCGCAGCAGGGCTTGCGCGACGATTTGCGCCTCCTGGTGATGTCGGCAACGATCGACGGCGCGCGCGTTGCGGCGCTGCTCGCGGGCGCGCCGCTAGTCGAGAGCGCCGGACGCGCCTTTGCGGTCGAGACCCGTTACCTCGGCCGCGACGCGCGCACCATCGAGCCGCAGGTCGCCGACGCCGCGATGCGGGCCATGCGGACCGAGCGCGGCTCGGCGCTCGTCTTCCTGCCCGGCGCGGCCGAAATCCGCCGTACCGCCGCGCTACTTGAAGGCCGCCTTGAGGCTTCGACCGATCTTGTCACCTTGTCCGGCGCGTTGTCGGGGCAAGAACAGCTTCGCGCCATCGCGCCGGCGAGGCCCGGCCGGCGCAAGATCGTGCTCGCAACCTCGATCGCCGAGACCTCGATCACCATCGAAGGCGTTCGCATCGTCGTCGATTGCGGTCTTGCCCGGGTGCCGCGCTATGAGCCCGATGTCGGCCTGACGCGGCTTGAGACGGTGCGGGTGTCGCGCGCGGCTGCCGACCAACGCCGCGGCCGCGCCGGACGCACCGAGCCCGGCATCTGCTATCGGCTGTGGGACGAGCCGCAGACTGCCGCGCTCGAACCGTTTTCGCGCCCCGAAATCCTCAGTGCCGATCTTTCGTCCTTCGTGCTCGATCTTACGGCGTGGGGCAGCAGGCCGGAGCAGCTCGCCTTGCTTGATCCGCCGCCGCACGCCGCCATGGCAGCGGCCAATTCGCTTCTCGTCGCGCTCGGCGCCCTCGACGCTGACGGCCGCATCACCGGGGAAGGGCAAAAACTTCGTCGCCTGCCGCTGCCGCCACGGCTTGCGCGCATGGTCGTCGACGCCGCCGCGGCAGGTACTGCCGTTGCCGCAGCCGAGATCGCCGTGCTCATCGGCGAGCGCGGACTAGGCGGCGACGATGTCGATCTGCGCGAGCGGGTCATGGCGCTGCGCCGCGACCGCTCGCCCCGCGCTCGCGACGCCCGCGCCCTGGCGGCGCGGTGGGCACAGATTGCTCACTTTCCCTCCCCCTTGTGGGGGACGGTAGAGAGGGGGGTCGCGAGGCGATGCGCGGACGTGGAGCGGTGCACGCCCGCGCGTCATCGCCTGTATTTCGCCTGCCGACCCCCACCCCTGACCCCTCCCCACAAGGGGGAGGGGAAATGAGCGCCGGCGCCCTTCTGGCGCTTGCCTATCCCGAACGCATCGCCAAGAACCGGAGTGGCGGCTCCGCGGGCGTATTCCTCCTGGCGAACGGGCGCGGCGCGCAGATCGATGCCGCGTCCCCGCTTGCGCGCGAGGCGTTCCTGGCAGTGGCCGAGCTTACCGGCGCCGCGGCGGCGGGCCGCATCGTGTCGGCGGCGCCGCTGACGCTCGCCGAGATCGAGGCGCGGTTTGGCGGCCGCATCGAGACCTGCGAGGAAGTCGGTTTCGATGTTGCGAGCGCAAGCCTGCGCGGGCGACGGAGCCGGCGGCTCGGCGCGATTGCGCTGTCGGAGCAGCCGCTGCCGATCGTGCCAAGCGGCGAGACCGCACAAAAACTTGCCGCCGGCATTGCCGCTTCCTGCATCGATCGGCTGCCGTGGACCAAGGCGCTCAAGCAATGGCGCGACCGCGTCCTGTTCCTGCACACAAGTGACGGCGATAAAAGTGAAAGCAGCGAATGGCCCGACCTGTCAGATGCAGCGCTGGCAGCAACCGCGGGTGACTGGCTCGCGCCCCTCGTGACCGACAAGACGGCACTTGCCGACATCGGCGGTGAGGACTTGCAGGCGGCCTTGAGCCAATTGCTGCCGTGGAAGCTGCGGCGCCGGCTCGACGCCGAAGCACCAACTCATTTCGAGGCGCCGACGGGTTCGCGCCTGCCGATCGATTATCGGGCGGAAGGCGGACCAAAAATCTCGGTCCGCGTCCAGGAGCTGTTCGGGCTCGATCGGCATCCGACGATTGCGGGCGGAGCGGTGCCGTTGTCGATCGAGCTACTTTCGCCGGCGCACCGGCCGGTGCAGACGACGCGCGACCTTCCCGGCTTCTGGCGCGGCAGCTATGCCGCGGTGCGCGCCGACATGCGCGGACGCTACCCGAAACACGCGTGGCCCGAGGACCCGATCGCCGCGCCCGCCACGCGACGCGCCAAGCCGCGCCGGCCGTGATAAGGACCGCCGGCCTGTCGTTCAATTTCTAATGAATGCCTTAGCATTGCGCTGACGCTGGGCGCGCAAATGCGAGGCTTCAGCGCCGCCCGTTAGCGGCTTGTTCGCCGCTTGCCGCTGAGATGGCGCTGAATATTTTGCGATCAGCGCGGATTTGCGCCCATGCGCTCTGTCATCGGCTTCGCGGCGGCGGCCCTCGTCGCAGCCGCTATTGTCCCTCGCTACGCCGCGCAATTGAGCGACGCCCACTCGGCGACGAGGCTGACCGCAGCGCGGCAGGCTGCGCCGGCGCAGCATGGGTCGGCGAACTTCGGCTCGGTCGTGGTCGATCCCGATCCGTACGGACATTTTCGCGTGTCAGGGGATGTCGACGGGCACCCGCTCAACCTCATGATCGATACCGGTGCCTCCGTGGTCACGCTGACCGCTTCCGATGCAGCGTCGCTCGGCATTTTTCCGGCCCAACGCGACTATACGATGCTGCTAAGAACTGCCAACGGCACGGTGCGCGGCGCGCCGACCAAGCTCGACAGGGTCGACATCGGAAGTCTCACAGTTCCGGACGTGGACGCCGTGGTCATGCCCGACGGCGCGCTCAGCGACAACCTGCTCGGCCTGTCGTTTCTTTCGCGGCTGCGCCATTTTGAATTCAGCGACGGCAGAATGATTTTGGAACAGTAGCGAATAGAGGAATAAAGGCCGGCGCCCTCTATTTCTATTCGCCATTCGCTATTCCCGAATCCCAGCCGCCATTCCTGTCTTTCACGATTTGGGCTATTGCTGCACGCATCCCAAAAGGCGGCAGATTTTCATGTTTCCCACGCCCAAGCCTGCCCTGAAGCCAAATACCTACGCCTACGAATCCGAGCCGATGGTGAAAGCGACCGGCTTTCGCGAATATGACGCGCGCTGGCTGTTCGGAGCCGAGATCAATTTGATGGGGGTCGAGGCGCTGGGACTGGGGCTCGGCACGCTCATTGGCGAGTTGGTCGTCGAGCCGCGCTTGGTGACCGGCCACGACTTCCGTTCCTATTCGGCCTCGATCAAGATGGCGCTGGTCAATGGCCTCATCGCCGCCGGTTGCAAGGTGAGCGACATCGGGCTTGCGCTGACGCCGATGGCCTATTTCGCGCAGTTTGCGCTCGAGGTGCCCTGTGTCGCCATGGTGACGGCGTCGCACAACGACAACGGCTGGACCGGCGTGAAAATGGGCGCGAACCGCCCGCTTACCTTCGGCCCCGACGAAATGACGCGGCTCAAGGACATCGTGCTGGGAGGAAAGTTCAAGACCAGGAGCGGCGGCGGCTATGAGTTCGTCGACAATTTTCCGGCGCGCTACATCGCCGACCTGACGAACAGGCCGAAGCTTAAGCGCCATCTGAAGGTGGTGTGCGCCTGCGGCAACGGCACCGCCGGCGCGTTTGCGCCGCAAGCCCTGGAGAAGATCGGCTGCGAGGTGGTGCCGCTCGACTGCGAACTCGACCACACTTTTCCGCACTACAATCCCAACACCGAAGATCTGAAAATGCTGCACGCCATGCGCGACGCCGTGCTGGCGAGCAACGCCGATGTGGCCTTAGGCTTCGACGGCGACGGCGACCGCTGCGGCGTGGTTGACAACGAAGGCGAGGAGATTTTCGCCGACAAGGTCGGCGTCATGCTCGCGCGCGACATTTCCGCCAATCGCAAAAACGCGCTGTTCGTCGCCGACGTGAAATCGACCGGGCTGTTCGCCACCGACCCGGTATTGCTCAAAAACGGCGCCAGGACCGATTACTGGAAGACCGGCCATTCCTACATGAAGCGGCGCGTCAACGAGATCGGCGCCATCGCCGGCTTCGAAAAATCGGGCCATTTCTTCTTCAACAAGCCGTTCGGCCGCGGCTACGACGACGGCCTGATCTTCGCCTTTGCGGTCTGCGACATGCTCGACCGCAATCCGGAACAGAGCATGGCCGATCTGAAAAACGCGCTGCCGAAGACCTGGTCGTCGCCGACCATGTCGCCGTATTGCGCCGACGAGGTCAAGTACGCCGTGGTGGACGAAGTCGTGAAATATTTCGAAGCTGAGAAAGCAAACGGCGGCAAGGTCGCCGGCCAGCCGATCCGCGATCTCGTCACCGTCAACGGCGTGCGGCTGACGGTTACGGACGGCACCTGGGGGCTGGTTCGCGCCTCCTCCAACAAGCCCGAACTGGTCGTCGTGGTCGAGAGCCCGGTCTCCGAAGCGCGCATGCGCGAAATGTTCGCAGGCTCTCGATGCCGTACTGCGCACCCACCGGGAAGTCGGCGAATACAATCAGACAATTTAGGCCGGTCGCCGGGAACTCGAGAGACCAAGACGTAGCGGCGCTCGGCGCTGCCCCGGACGCGCGCGATGACCAGGCGGCGGTGCCGGACAAGCAATTTTGCCTACCGGCCGCTCGCTTGCGTCTTCCGTCGCCCGCCGTCCGCTGTTCCTGGTCCGGCCTCACACTTCCTGATAGACATCGATCTCCAGCGCGCCGGGCAGCATAGCGCGCCAGGCCTGCAGATAGGTCTGCATCCGCACGTCGCCGGCAATCCTTTGCCGGTTGAGCTCCCAATCCTGATCGGCCTCGTACTCGATCTCCTGGACGAACTTGCCCGGATCGTCGACGTTCTGCAAAAGTCGCACCTGGGCGTTGCCGAACATCTGATAGAACGGCGCCGCGGCCTTGATCATGGCGACAAGATGCGCCAAATCCGCCGGCAGCGTGAATTTGAGTTGCAGCGTTCGCCGGACTTTTGGGTCGCCGTTGCTCATCGCCTGAGTTTCCTGTTCGTTGCCGCCCTTCGCCGCCCTGGCCCGCTGGCGCGGAACCCCTGTTTGAACGTCTCGCGGAACCGATGCCCTGGATAGACGCCGAGAATCTTCAGCGAGTTCGGCTGCGAGACGAATTCCAGCTCCTCGAGCGCGAGTTCGAGCCCGCGATCCTTCGGATGGCCCTGCACGTCGGCGTAGAACTGGGTGGCGGCAAAGCTGCCGTCGACCATGTAGCTTTCGAGCTTGGTCATGTTGACGCCGTTGGTCGCGAACCCGCCCAGCGCCTTGTAGAGCGCGGCCGGAATATTGCGCACCTGGAATATGAAAGTGGTAATGACGCGCCGTTCCGAGCGGCTCGCCCATTTCGGCTTGTTCGCGAGCACGACAAAACGCGTGGTGTTGTGCTTGGCGTCGGCGACGTTGCGTTTCAAAATCTTCAGACCATAAATGTCCGCCGCCAGCTTTGTCGCCAGCGCCGCGCGCGTGATGTCTCCCGCCTCCGCGACTTCGCGCGCGGCGCCCGCGGTGTCGGCGGCCACCACCGCCTTGACGCCGAGCTTGCGAATGATGTTGCGGCATTGGCCGAGCGCGTGGACGTGGCTCTCGATCGTCCTGATGGACTTCAAGCCGGCGCCGCTTGGCGCCATCAATTGATGCTGCACCGGCAGGAACCACTCGGCGACAATTTGCAGGCCGGATTCCGGCATCAGGTGATGGATGTCCGCGACCCGGCCGGCCACCGAATTGTCGATCGGGATCATGGCCAGAGCCGCCCGGGCAGTGCGGACCGCAGCGAATGCGTCCTCGAAGGTCGGACACGGCAGCGGCTCATAACCGGGATAGGCTTCGTTGCAGGCGATATGCGAGTTGGCGCCCGGCTCGCCCTGAAACGCGATTTTCCGCCGTTTTGTCATGACTTTTTCGTTAGCATGGCGCGCGCGGTTTCCAAATCCTCCGCGGTGTCGACGCCGAGCGGCACGGCTTCTACGATCGCCACGTCGATGCGCATGCCGGCCTCAAGCGCGCGCAATTGTTCGAGCCGCTCGCGCCGCTCCAGCGGCGACGGCGGCAGCCCGACGAAGCGATCAAGCGCGGCGCGCCGGAAGGCGTAGAGGCCGATGTGGTGATAAAGCGGACCGTCGCCGGAAGGCGCGGCGGCGCGGGTGAAATAGAGCGCGCGCAGCCGCTTTGGTGCGACCGGCGTGCCCACCACCTTCACGACATTGGGGTTGTCGCGCTGCTCGGGCGCCCTGATCTGCGCCGCCAGCGTGCCGATATCGACGCTGGAATCATCGAGCAGCGCCAGTGCGGCGACGATCGTGCCGGGTTCGAGCGTAGGCAGATCACCTTGCAGGTTGACAATAATGTCGGCGCTGCGGCCCGGATCGATCGCCGCCAGCGCCTCGTGGATGCGGTCGGTGCCGGAGACATGATCGGCCCGGGTCATGACCGCCCGGCCGCCCGATTTCTCCACCGCCGCAGCGATGGCCGGCGAATCGGTGGCGACCCAGACCCGGCCGGAAGCGGATTCCATCGCCCGCCGCCAGACATGCACGATCATCGGCTCTCCGGCGATGTCGGCGAGCGGCTTTCCCGGCAGCCGGGTCGAGGCCATGCGGGCGGGGATCAGAATGAGGACATCAGACATCACAGCAGCAGCCCGGCAGTGTTATACGGGTTGCATTGCGCGCGGCAAACCGGCTATCTGTGCCCGCCCTTCCCTGCCGCTGCGGAGCCGTTCGGCAATGGACTCGTTTGAAGTCAACAAGATTCTTGGCGCGCTGCTCGGAACCTGTCTGGTCCTGCTTGCCGTCCATATTGCATCCGGCGCGATTTTCACCCCGGAGCAGCCGGCAAAGCCCGGCTATGTAATCGAGGTCAAGCAGGAGCAGCCGGCCAAACCAAACGCCGCGCCGGCCGCCGAGCCGCCGATCGAGACGCTGTTGGCGAGCGCATCGATCGACCGTGGCAAGCAGACCGCGAAGGAATGCGAATTGTGCCACAACCTCGGCAAGGGCCAGGGTTCCAAGATCGGGCCCGATCTTTATGGCGTGGTCGGGCGCAAGGTCGCTTCCGAGCCGGGCTTTAATTACACCCCGGCGCTAAAGGACTCCAAAGCGGCCAAAACCGCGGGCGGCACCTGGACTTTCGACAACCTCAATATTTGGCTGACCGACCCGCGCGCCTACGTTCCCGGCACGGCCATGTCGTTTGCCGGCATCGACAGCGAGAAGCAGCGCGCCGACGTGATCGCCTATCTGAATTCCAACTCGGACAATCCGCTGCCGCTGCCCAAGGCGGCGCAGAACCAGCCGGCGCCGGCCGCGGCCAGCGCCGGCACCGCACCCGCGGCAGCAAGCGGCAGCACCGCGCCCGCGGCAGCAAGCGGCAGCACCGCGCCGGCATCCGCCGCAAAACCCGCGGCCAATCAGGCACCGGCCCAGCCCGGCGGCGCTGCGGCGCCGGCGCCAGCGCCGGCGCCGAAATAGCCGACGCCCTGCGCCGACAACGGTCCGCAGCAGTCTCCCACGCGGATGTGAAGTGCAGATCGTCGCGGCGCCCGCCGGCACGCTGGCGCCGTAATTGAAAAGCACATAATCAGGGCAGCCTCGAACTTCGCCCGCGCCATGCGGGCGCGTACGGCGGCATTGGAGCATGCGGTGAATCGCCGATCCCTTCTCGCATCTGCCGTCGCCACACTCGTGGCACGCCGGCTGCCACTGCCGGCCTGGATCGAAGCCGCCGCGGCGCAGGAGAAAGCGGCAAGCCCGCCGTCAAACCAGTCCTGGCGTCACGGCCTGTCGCTGTTCGGCGATCTCAAATATCCGGCCGGTTTCAAGCAATTCGACTACGTCAACGCCAGCGCCCCCAAAGCCGGTGCGGCGCGGCAGACCGCGCTCGGTACCTTCGACAGCTTCAACATTGTCGTCGCAGGCGTCAAAGGCGACCTCGTCGCCGGCATCAGCCTGATCTATGACACGCTGCTCGCCTCGTCGCTCGACGAGGTATCGAGCGATTACGGGCTGATTGCCGAGGCGGTGAGCTACCCGGCCGATTTCTCGTCGGCTGCCTACCGGCTGCGCGCGCAGGCAAAATGGCACGACGGCAAGCCGGTCACGCCGGATGACGTGATTTTTTCCTTCGATGCCTTCAAGAAATACAGCCCGCAGATGGCCGCCTATTACCGCCACGTGACCAAGCTGGAGCAGACCGGCGAAAACGAGATCACCTTCGCCTTCGACACCCCCGGCAACCGCGAGCTGCCGCAGATCGTCGGCGAGATTTTCGTCCTGCCCAAGCACTTTTGGCAAGGCATCGATACGAACGGCAAAAAGCGCAACGTCGCCGACACCACGCTCGAGCCGCCGCTCGGCAGCGGTCCCTACCGCATCAAACAATTTTCCGCCGGCCGCGAGATCGCTTACGAGCGGGTCAAGGATTATTGGGCGAAGGATCTCAACGTCCGCGTCGGCCGCGACAATTTTGACGAGCTGCGCTTCGAATATTTCCGCGACTCGACCGTTGCGCTCGAAGCGTTCAAGGGCGGCGTCGTCGACTGGCGCGAAGAAACCAGCGCCAAGAACTGGGCCACGGCCTACGATTTTCCGGCGATGAAGGAAAAGCGCGTCCTGCTGGAGGAATTTCCGATCAGAAATGTCGGCGTGATGCAGGCCTTCGCCTTCAACATCCGCCGCGACAAGTTCAAGGACCCGCGGGTGCGGCTCGCCTTCAATTACGCGTTTGACTTCGAGGAAATGAACAAACAGCTGTTCTATGGCCAGTACAAGCGCATCGGCAGCTATTTTGAAGGCACCGAGCTTGCCGCCACCGGCTTGCCCACCGGCCGGGAGCTCGAATTCCTGGGCCAGGTGCGCAACGAGGTGCCGCCGCAATTGTTCACCACGGCCTATTCCAATCCGGTGGCTGGCAATCCGGAAGCCGCGCGCAACAATCTGCGGCAGGCGGTGCTGCTGTTGCGCGAAGCGGGCTGCGTTGTACGTAACCAGCGTCTGGTGGAGGCTACGACCGGCGAGCCCTATACGGTCGAGCTGCTGTCCCAGGATCCGGCCTTCGAGCGGGTCTTTTTGTTCTACAAGCCGTCGCTCGAACGGCTCGGCATGACCGTGACGGTGCGCACGATCGACGATGCGCAATACGAGAACCGGCTGCGCAACTTCGATTTCGACATCATCATCAATTCATGGACCGAATCGCTCTCTCCGGGCAATGAGCAGCGCGGCTATTGGGGCTCGCAGGCCGCCGACCAGCCCGGTTCGTTCAATCTGATCGGCATCAAGAGTCCGGCAGTCGACGAATTGATCAATCAGATCGTGTTCGCCAAGAGCCGCGCCGACCTCGTCGCCGCCACCAGGGCGCTCGACCGCGTGCTGCTGTGGAACTATTACGTCGTGCCGCAATGGACCTACCCTTACGTGCGCAGCGCGCGCTGGGACCGCTTCAGCCGTCCCGATCCGCTGCCGAAATACGGCAGGTCGGCATTTCCGACGATCTGGTGGTGGGATGCCGCGAAAGCCGCCAAGACGGGATCGAAATCGTGATTTGGTGGACAGACAAGCTACGTTGTTCCCCTCCCCCTTGTGGGGAGGGGTTAGGGGTGGGGGTCGAAAGGCGACGTGCGGACGTTGCCGATCGTGTGCAAGCCTCCCCGCATGACACCGCCTCCCGACCCCTACCCTACCCTCCCCACACGGGGGAGGGTTTATGCTGCGCATCCGACGGGCAGTGCGCATGAGCTTGTTCTCGCGCCGTCGCATTCTGCAGGTGGCGGCCGGCGCAGTGGCAGGACCGCGCGCGGCGCGCAACGCAGTTTCAGCCGCGGGCGCACAGACCGCAATCGAATCCCACGGCCTCTCCGCATTCGGCGACCTCGCCTATCCGCCGGATTTCCATCATTTCAGCTACGTCGATCCGGCGGCGCCAAAGGGCGGCGTGTTTTCGCAGATCGGACCCGACCGCCAGTACAATCAGAACTTCCTCACCTTCGATTCGCTCAACAGCTATATTCTCAAGGGCGACGCGGCGCAGGGCATGGGACTGACCTTCGCCACGCTGATGGCGCGTTCCGGCGACGAGCCGGATGCCATGTACGGGCTCGCCGCCATAAAAGTGCGCCGCTCGGCCGACGGCCTCGTTTATGATTTTTTCATCCGGCCCCAGGCCATATTCCACGACGGCTCGCGGCTCACCGCCCACGATATTGCGTTCTCGCTCAACATCCTCAAGGCCAAGGGCCATCCGCTCATCGCCGAATCGCTGCGCGATTTCGTCGGCGCCGTGGCCAAGGACGACGCCACGGTAACGCTGACCTTTGCGCCCAAGCGCGGCCGCGACGTGCCTTTGTTCGTTGCCGGCCTGCCGATTTTTTCGCGCGCCTATTATGCGGCCAAGCCGTTCGATCAGTCGACGCTCGAGGTGCCGCTCGGTTCGGGCGCCTACAAGGTCGGCCGCTTCAATGCCGGCCGTTACATCGAATATGAGCGGGTCAAGGATTGGTGGGGCGCCGACCTGCCGGTCAGCCGGGGTCAGAACAATTTCGACATTGTGCGCTTCGAATATTACCGCGACCGCGACGTCGGATTCGAAGGCTTTACCGCCAGGAATTATCTGTTCCGCGAGGAGTTCACCTCCCGCACCTGGGCGACACGCTATGATTTTCCGGCCATGAAGGACGGCCGCGTCAAGCGCGATACCATCCCCGACGACACAGCCTCGGGCGCGCAGGGCTGGTTCATCAATACCCGGCGGCCGAAATTTAGCGATCGCCGGCTGCGCGAAGCGCTCCTCGACGCGTTCGATTTCGAATGGACCAACAAGACCATCATGTACGGCTGCTACGAGCGGACCGTCTCGGTATTCCAGAACTCTGAAATGATGGCGCGCGGCAAGCCGAGCGCGCAGGAGCTTGCGCTGCTCGAACCGTTTCGCGGCCGCGTCGCGGACGAGGTGTTCGGCGAAGCCTATCTGCCGCCGGTGACCGACGGCTCGGGCTACGATCGGGTCGAGCTGCGCAAAGCCGCGCAGCTTCTTCAAGACGCCGGCTGCGTCGTCAAGAACGGCGAGCGGCTGTTGCCGAACGGCGAACCCGTCGCGATCGAGTTTCTGATCGATGAGCAGACCTTCGAGCCGCACCATCTCCTGTACATGCGCAACCTCAAGAACTTCTCGGCATCAATGCCAGCTTGCGGCTGGTCGATCCCGTACAGTATCGCGCACGCCTCGACGGCTTCGATTTCGACATCACGATCGACCGTTTGGGATTCTCGTCCACGCCGGGCGACTCGTTGCGCTCATACTTCTCCTCGCAGGCGGCAGCGTTGAACGGATCCAATAATCTCGCCGGCATCGCCGATCCGGTGATCGATGCCTTAATCGACATCGCCATCGCCGCCGACACGCGGCCCAGGCTCATCACCGCCTGCCGCGCGCTCGACCGCGCGTTCCGCTCCGGCCGCTACTGGATTCCGCAATGGTACAATCCCTCGCACTGGATCGCCTATTGGGACGTTTTCGGCCGTCCGCCGGCGCAGCCGCGCTATTTCCGCGGCATTCCGGACACCTGGTGGTATGACGGCGCCAAGGCGGCCAAAACCAACAAGACGGGGCATCGTGGAGAATAAACTCAAGACCCCGCTGCCTTGCAGACGCAGAGTGCGCGGTCGGAAGGTGACGCGCAAGTTCCTGCTGCCGAGATTGACCGCTTCAATCCTCGCCCACAACGGCGGGCGCAACGACCGAAGGCATGACTGCCTACATCATCCGCCGCATCGGCGAGGTCGTGCGCGACGCCTTCGATCCAAGGAAGACGCAGGCGTAAATTGACAGGCTTGGATATATCCAATATCGTATCGATGCAAATGGGCTCAATTTCAATTCCGCGCGAGCAAGAAATCCGCGAAGCGTTGGTGCTACGCGCGGAAGAATTCAGCCGGCGAACCGGCATATCGAAGACGGAAATCGGGAAGCGTGCAGTCAATGATGGCGCCTTCCTCAGCCGAGTCGCCGAGGGCCGAAATTTCACTATCCGGCTGTACCGGCGCCTCACGGATTGGCTCGACGCAAACTGGCCGGAGCTGGAAATGCGGACCAAGCAAACTCGGCATGTTCGAGGCGGCCGCAAAGCAACAGCTCGTTCCAAAGCGCCGGCGCGAAACCGCAATACGGTCGGCCATTTCTCGCGGTTCAGGCACCTGCGGACCGATCGTTTCCGCACTGCTGCCGAAATCGAAGCCTACATCGACAAATTACGGGACGACTGGTCCCACAGATGAGTGCGCCGCGCATCTATCTCGATACCAATGTCTTCATTGCGGCCTACGAGAATCGGCACGCGCGCAGCGAGCACGCTTGGCAAATATTGTCGGCGATCGACGACGGCGAATTGGTCGGCGTGACAAGTGAGCTGACGTTGGCCGAATTTTTGGTGAGGCCGTTGCAGGAACAGGACTATGATCGCGCCAAACATTATCAGGAAATCATCGCGCCGGGTGCGGGTTTCGATGTTCCGACTGTAGATCGGGCGGTGCTGCTTGAAGCTGAGCCTTGCGGTCGCTCCGAAAATCCTTGCGTTTGCCTGACGCCATCCATGTCGCAACGGCTCGCCTTAGCCAGTGCTCTCATATCGTGAGCGATGACCGGCGCTTGCCTTTTGCTGCCGGGCTGGGACTCGTTCAGCTGGGGCCAGACGCGCTGACGGCGATTCGAACCGAACACAGATGACCGGCGCCCCCCTCCTCTCCATCCGCGACCTCTCGACGAGCCGACCGGCGCGCTCGACATGCTGATCCAGGCGCAGATGGTCGACCTGTTTCGCGACTTGCAGAAGCGGCGCAATCTGACCTATCTGTTCATCTCGCATGACCTGCGCGTGGTCGCCGCATTGGCGAGCCGACTTCTGGTCATGCGCCACGGCAAGGGGGTGGAGTCGGTGCCCGAAGGAGTGGTGGCTGAATGATCAGGTCAGTCCGCGCCGTGCCGGCGGCTGCATTGGCGCTCGCGCTGGTACTCGCCTGCGGCGGAGCCGGCGCGGCGCAGCAGCGCGACCGCACGATGCTCCACATCTCGCAATATCCGCTCGTTGGCGACGACGGCCGGCGCGTCGCCAATCACGCCGTCACTCTGCCTGGGCCGATCGAACAATTGCCGGGCGTGGTGGCGGTCGGCAACGGCCGGGCGACGCTGATCGAGTTCTATGATCTCAATTGTCCGTACTGCCGTATTGCCTCGGTCGACATCGACGACCTGGTCGAGACCGACCTCGATCTCAGGCTCATACTGGTTCCCTACCCGGTGCTCGGGCCGGCTTCGGTTGCGGCAAGCCGCGTCGAGCTGGCGCTGGCAAAGCTCGGCACGCCGCAACAATTTTATGACTTTCACCGCAGAATTTATGCGCAACGCGGCGTCACCGACGGGTCGCGCGCACTTGCGGTCGCGCGCCAACTCGGCTTCGACGAAGCGACCGTCACCGCACTCGGCAACAGCGACGAGATCGCGCAGACCATGAAAGGCCTGGTGTTCCTCGGCAACCGGCTCGGCATTGCGGCCACGCCCTCCTTCATCGCCGGCGGCGTCGCCATTCTCGGCTATCCCGGCCGCGAGACCTTGCAGCGGCTTGTCGATGCAGTGGGCAAATGCGGCAAGGTCATCTGTTGAAGCGCGACCGCTCCCGAAATCGGAACAGCTTGGTGGTTAGAAAAGCCCGGCCCTCACGGCAACCCGCGGTGCCGGCATCGATCTAATCGCTGCGCGCGGTCATGCCGCCATCGACTACGATTTCCGTCCCGGTGATGAAGCGCGCTTCGTCGGACGCCAGGAACAAAACGGCGGCGGCGGTGTCGCGGCCGTCGCCGGCAAAACCGAGCGGAATGCGGGCAAGGCGCGATTTGAGCAAGGCCTCGACATCGCCGCCGGTGCGCTGTTTGGCGAGGCGGATTTCCACCATGGGCGTATGCATCTGACCGGGGATCACCGTGTTCACGCGGATGCCGTGCGTAGCATATTGCACCGCGGTCACCCGCGAGAACTGGATGATCGCCGCCTTGGCCGAGGCATAGCCGATCTGGGGCGAACCGGAATAGCTGATGCCGGACGTCGACGCCGTATTCACGATCGCGCCGCCGCCCTGCTCGATCATGATCGGGATGACATGCCGGCAGGTCAGGAACACGGTTTTCAGATTGTACTGGATTTGATCGTCCCAAATCTGCTCCGGCAATTCGGCGGCACCGCCCGGCGCCGAGCCGCCGACATTGTTGACCAGAATATCGATGCGGCCGAAGGTCTTGCGGCAGGCCTCGGTCATGGCGCGGACCTGCCCGTCATCGCCCACATCGCACACATGGGTCGCAATCTCGCCGTCATTGCCGACGCGCGCCACAGTCTCGGTCATTGCCTCGGCGTTCTTGTCGACGGCAAAAACCTTGGCGCCCTCGCGCGCGAACAGAACCGCGGCGGCACGGCCATTGCCCCAGCCGCGGCCGACGCAGCCGGCCCCGGCGATCAGCGCAACTTTCCCCGCGACCCGTCCCGGCATGCAACATCTCCACACCCGATGTTAACGGCGCGTCGGCACTTGCGCCAGCATCGCCCCCAACGCCAACCGCGTTCGTGGCCGGCCGCCGGGCTGCCGCCGACGCAATTCGCGTTGCAGCTTTGCCACCGCCGGGCTAGAGGACGCGCCGGGCCGCGAAGGCCCGCCTTCGAAATGCGAGCCCAGCTCATGAACACCATCCTCATTACTGGCGCGGCCGGCGACATCGGCAGCCGGCTGCGCAAATTGCTTGACAAGGTCTATCCGCAGCTTCGCTTGAGCGACCTGCGCCGGCCCGCCGATCTTGCGTCGGGCGAGAGCTTCATGGCGGCCGATCTTGCGGACTATGCGCAGGTGGAAAAAATCGTCGCCGGCGTCGACGGCATCGTGCATCTGGGCGGCTATTCGGTCGAAGGCCCGTGGCAGACGATCCTCAACTCCAACATCGTCGGCTGCTATAATTTGTTCGAGGCGGCCTATCGGGCCGGCGTCAAGCGCGTGGTCTTCGCCTCCTCCAATCACGCGGTTGGCTTCTATCCGCGCAGCGAGCGCATCGGCACCGGCGTCACGGTACGGCCGGACAGCCGCTATGGCGTCAGCAAGGCGTTCGGCGAAGCGCTCGGCGCGTTCTACGCCGACAAGCACGGAATACGCGTGACCTGCTTGCGCATTGGCAATGTCACCGACGTCCCGGCCGACGAGAGGCGGCTGTCGATCTGGCTCAAGCCCGAGGATCTCGGCACAGCTCGTGCGCATCGGGCTCGAACATCCCAACATCCGCTACGAGATTTTCTACGGCGCCTCCGACAACGCGGCGAGCTGGTGGGACAACAGCAATGCGCGGCGCTTCGGCTACCGCCCGCAGGGCCGGGCCGAGGACTTTCGCACGCAGGCGCTTGCGGCACAGGGCACGCTGCCGGGGGACCCGATTGCACAACGCTACCAGGGCGGTCCGTTCTGCAGTGCGGAATACGATGCGGCGGCGCGGTGAGCGCCAAGCGATATCGAACTGGCCAGTTTGATCAATCGGGTTGGCGTTGCATCATCAGCCGCCGGTAGCGTTGCCGGCTGCCGTGCAGATGCCGTCGCATTGCCCGGCGCGCCGCCGCGACCTCGCCCGCGCCAATCGCCGACGCGATGGCGCGGTGTTCCTTCTGAATGCGTTGCAGATAGGTCCGCTGACGCTGCGCGCTGCCAAGGCCGACGCGCACGCTCTGCCGTGGAATCAGAAACCGCCCCAGAAATTCGAGAAAGCGCATGAAGTGCGGGTTGCCGGTGGCCTCCGCGATCGCCTGATGGAAGGCGAAATCCTCGCCGATCGCGGCCTCGCCGCGCGCAATCGCCGCGTCGATAGCCGCCAGCGCCTTGGCCATGCGGCTGCGTGCGACCGGGTTGTTCCGCTCGGCGGCAATGCCCGCAGCTTCGACTTCTACGCCGGTGCGCAGCTCCATGATCTGCAGCACTTCGCCGATCGAGTCCAGTTCGTCCGGATCGATGCGAAATGGCCGCCGCTGAACATCGCGTACCACGAACGCGCCGACGCCTTGCCGAGTCTCGACCAGGCCCTCGGCCCGCAGCACCGCCACCGCCTCGCGCACCACGGTGCGGCTCACGCCGAGCGCCGCGGTCAATTCCTGCTCGGTCGGCAGCCGGGCGCCGGGCCCAAGGCGGCCGCTCCCGATTTCGGCGGCGAGACGCTCCACCACCTCGCCGGTGCGGTTTTTCGGCGGGCCGAGCGGGCGCAACGGCGCAATGGCGGAGCTTGACAAACGGCGGGGCATCTGGTCAGGTCATCATATGACATGATGACTTACGGCAAGCGCGCCGGCCGGTCAACTGGGAGTGCGCCAAAATCTGGGAGGAAGCAATGCGTCGACGGGACCTGGTTGGCGGCGCTGCGTTCATGCTCGGCAGCCTGGCCATGGGCCGCGCGGCCTTGAGCCAGGCGAAGACCCTGTTCAAGGCCTCGGACGTGCACCCGCCGGGTTATCCGACAGTGGTCGCCGTCGAGGACCTCGGCAGGACGCTGCAGCAGGCCAGTAACGGCCGGCTCGGCGTGCAGATGTACGCCTCTATGCAGCTCGGCGGTGAAAAGGAGGCGATCGAGCAGGCGCAGGTCGGCGCGATTCGAGCTCGCCCGCGTCAGCGTTGGCGCCCTCGGTCCGGTGGTCAACGACCTCAACGTGCTCAATCTGCCGTTCCTGTTCCGCGGCACCGCGCATATGCAGAAAGTCATCGACGGCCCGATCGGCCAGGAGTTGCTCGACAAGGTGACCGCCGACGCCAAGGCCGGACTTGTCGGCCTGTGCTGGATGGATGCCGGCGCGCGCAGCTTCTACGACGTCAAGCGGCCGATCAAGAGCATTGCCGATCTGAAGGGGCTCAAGCTGCGCGTGATCGGCAATCCCATTTTCGTCGACATGGTCAACGCTTTGGGCGGCAACGGCGTTGCCATGGGCTACGATCAGGTGTTCTCGGCATTGCAAACCGGCGTCATCGACGGCGCCGAGAACAACATGCCGAGTTTCGTGTTCGACCATCACTACGAGGTGGCAAAGCATTATACCTTTACCGAGCACCTGATCGTGCCCGAGATTCTGGTGTTCTCGCGGCGGACCTGGGACACGCTCGGCAAGGACGACCAGGCGCTGTTGCGCAAGCTCGCTCGGGAAGCCCAGGCCGACGAACGCGAGCACTGGATCGCCTACGAAAAGCAGGCAATGGACAAGGCCCGCGCCGCCGGCATCCAGTTCGTCGAGCACATCGACAAGAAGCCGTTCCAGGAAGCCGTGCAGCCGATCTGGAAGAAATACGGGCCGCATTTTGCCGATGTGATCGGGCGTATCCAGGCAGTCTCCTGATCGCGACCGGTTCCGACATTGCGGGCACCGACGCGACGACGCAATCCGGCATCGGCTCGCTCCAATCGCCCGCTTTGCGTCGCCGGCACTGAGGCTTCTCGGCAGTGAGACAAGCGATGGCGCCAGCGATCCGCATGGTGATGGACGCGATCTATGGGCTGTGCGCGTGGATTGCCGGCAGCGCGTTGGTGCTGATCGCCGCCGTCATTCCTTGGGCCGTCTATACCCGCTATGTGCTCAACCGCGCGGCGTCGTGGCCGGAACCGACCGCCGTCCTGCTCATGATTGTGCTGACGTTCTTCGGCGCCGCGGCCTGCTACCGCGTCGGACTGCACATGCAGATATCATTCTTTGTTGCCTTGCTGCCGGCTCGCTGGCGACGGCTGAACGCGCTTCTGGTAGAGCTGCTGATGGCGCTGATCGCCCTGTTCATGGTGGATTGGGGCGCCAAGCTCGTCGCTGAAACCTGGCAAAACTCCTACCCCGACTTTCCCGCGCTCTCGGTCGGCGTGACCTACCTGCCGATTCCGCTGGGCGGTGCGATCCTGCTTTTGTTCGTTATCGAGCGCGTTACCATCGGACCGCCGGCACCAGAAAGGCGCGAGCCGGGCGCGGCGGTCGAATAAGGCCGGAAGGCAGGCGCCGATGGACATTTTCGTCCTGCTCGCCACGATGTTCGCGTGCTTCCTGATCGGCATGCCGATCGCCTATGCGCTTGCGCTTTCGGCAATCGCCGCCGCGTTGCGGATCGGAATTCCCCTCGAAGCCGTCATGCTGCAGATATCGAACGGCGTCAGCAAAGTCGCCATGCTCACGATTCCGTTCTTCGTGCTGGCAGGCGCCATCATGGCCGAAGGCGGCATGGCGCGCCGCCTCGTCGCCTTCGCCGACGTGCTGGTCGGCTTCACTCGCGTGCGCGGCGGGCTCTTGGTGGTCAACGTCATCGCCACCACATTTTTGAGCGGCATATCGGGCTCGGCGGTCGCCGACACCTCCGCCATCGGCTCGGTGATGATTCCGCAGATGGAGAACAGCGGATTCCCACGGGTTTTCGCCACCAACGTGACGATCTCCGCTTCGGTACAGGCGCTGCTGGTGCCGCCGAGCCACAATGCCGTGATCTATTCGCTGGCGACCGGCGGCACCATCTCGATCATCAGCCTGTTCATGGCCGGGGTCGTCCCCGGTCTGCTCCTCGGCGCGGCGCTGGTCATTCTCTGCCTGGTCATCGCCTACCGTGACGGCCATCCGCGCGGCAAGAGCGTGCCGATACGTGACGCGGTCAGGATCACGGTCGAAGCGCTGTGGGGCCTGGTCACGCTCCTCATCATTCTCGGCGGCATCCTGGGCGGCGTATTTACCGCGGTCGAAGCCGGCGCAGTGGCCTGCGTCTGGGCATTTTTCGTCACCATGGTGATCTACCGCGATTACCGCTGGCGCGACCTTCCGGCATTGATCCACCGCACCATGCGCACCGTCGCCATGGTGCTCACCCTGATCGCCTGCGCTTCGAGCGTCGGCTACATCATGGCGCTGACCCAGATGCCGGCGAAGATCACGGCGTTCTTTCTCTCCGTCTCCAGCAACAAGTACGTCATCCTGATGCTGATCAACGTGATGTTGCTGCTGCTCGGCTGCCTGGTCGACATGGCGCCGTCGATCCTGATTTCGACGCCGATCCTGCTGCCGGTCATGATCAAGCTCGGCGTCGACCCGGTTCACTTCGGCATGATCATGCTGCTCAATCTCGGCATCGGACTGTGTCACCCGCCGGTCGGCTCGATCCTGTTTGTCGGCTGCGCCGTCGGCAACGTCACCATCGAACAGGTGCTGCGGCGGATCTGGCCGTTCTACGCCGTGATGTTCGCGGTGCTGATGCTGGTGACCTATCTGCCGCAAATCTCGCTGTGGCTGCCGCGCAGACTCGGGCTGTGAGGCCGGCCGCGCGGGGCGCTTTCTCTGCGCCGCCGCGCGCCAACGAAACTGCGGCGCCGCTCCGAATAGCGCAATCCTACTCGGCCGTGGTCGGATCGATGACCGAGCGCACGCGCGCGACCTTGTTGGCGGGAAAGCCGCCCTTCTGCGCGTGCGTCCTGACCGTCTCTTCGTCGGGCGCGACGTACACGCAATAGATCTTGTCGTCGGTGACGAAGCTCTGCACCCACTGAATCTGCGGGCCCATGCCGTGCAACACGCCGCACGATTTCTGCGAGATGGCCTGGAGTTCCTTGGGCGGCAGCTTGCCGGCGCCGGCAATCTCGCGCTCGATGACGAATTTAGGCATGGTGTTCTCCTTTGCTGTGTGGCGCCGCAATGGCGGCCCACTGGCGCAGTCTCGGCCCGGCCGCCAGGGTTGTCGTGAGGCCAATGCCCCTGCCCGGCCGCGGCCGCTCGCGGCGGACCGGGACATTTGTCCCAAGACTTGATCGGCTCGATTGCGGAACAGCGAGTCAGCCGGTGACGCCGAGGCCGGCTTCGCGGGCGAGCACGATGGCCTGATAGCGGTGCTCGACGCGGATCTTGTCGAATACCCGCGTAATGTGATTGCGCACGGTCTTTTCCGACAGGCCGAGGGCGGCCGCGATTTCCTTGTTGTCGAGGCCGCGGGCGATGGCGTCGAGCACGTCATGCTCGCGCGGCGTCAGGTCGCCAAGCGGCAACGCATTCCGCATCGCGGGCCGCGCGGCCGGCTCGGCAAGGAATGCTTGGGCCTCGGCAACGATGCGCGGCCATGCCGGTTCGTCGGCGAGCGGCATGTGGTTTTCAGTGTCGATCGAGACGAAGCGGCTGTCGGAAATGAGGCTGGCGAGCAAACGGCCCTGATCGATCGGCACCACCGCGTCGCGCGCCGGGTGCAAAATCAGCGTCGGACACTTGATCTTGCGCGCCGCCTCTCTCACGTCCACGTTCCAGCCGATCTGCAACAGGCGAACGGCGGTCTCGGCGGAGGTCGCCGCGCTCTGCTGATCGCACCATGACCGCAGATGAGCGAGCGTGCCGCCGGGCTGGAATGCCGACGCCCAGACCTGCAGGAAGGCGTGGTTCTCCTTGCCCCAACCGAGCCGCGTCAGATCGATCAATATGCGGGCCTTGTCGACTTCCTTGGGTCGATCGTTCCAGCGCAAACGCCCGAGCGCGTAAGTGCCGTAAAGGATGAGACGACTGACCCGCTCGGGATGACGGGCGGCGTATTCGATGGCGACCGGCCCGCCCCAGCACGTCGCCAGCACGTCGAAGCGCGGGAGCGACGCAGCGTCAATCACGCTCTCGAAATCGCGCACCCAGTTCTCGAACGAAAGCTTGTCGGTATTGCGGTCGGAGAGCCCACAGCCACGAGGGTCATAGCGCAAGAGCTGATGGCCGCGTGAAAACGCTTCCAGCCACGGCTGCCACGCGAGGCTCTGCCACTGGTGCTCGAGGTGCGTCAGCCACGTCGCCGACATTGCCAGCGGCGTGCCATTTCCGCTGGTCGCGTAAGCGAGCTTTACGCCATCGGCGGTCGTGCAAAAACGGATGCTTTGCTGCATGGGCGCCTGCGAGCCTGATCGTTTCATTGCGGGAACAGCCGACTTACAACGGAATCGCGCACGCTTCGATAACTGGCCGTCATCGCGCAAGTCCGAGGCCGGCTTCGCGGGCGAGCACGATGGCCTGATAGCGGTGCTCGACGCGGATCTTGTCGAATACCCGCGTAATGTGATTGCGCACGGTCTTTTCCGACAGGCCGAGGGCGGCCGCGATTTCCTTGTTGTCGAAACCGCGGGCGATGGCGTCGAGCACGTCATGCTCGCGCTGCGTCAGCTCATCAAGCGGCAGCCTCGACTTCGCCGCCGGGGCCGGCGCGGCGCCTTCTTTGAGAAAACCCTCGACCGCGGTAACGAGCAACGGCCAGGCCGGCTCATCTCCCAGCGGCATGTGATTTTCGCTGTCCAGCGCAACAAAGCGGCAATCTGGAATCAGACTAGCCAGCAGACGCCCCTGCTCGATCGGCGTCACCACGTCGCGCTCGGAATGCAGCACCAGAACCGGACATCTGATGTGGCGAGCCGCCTGCCGCACGTCCACGTCCCAGCCGATGCGCGTCAGGCGCACGGCGTTTTCGGCCGAGGTCGCGGCGCACTGATCGTCGCACCAGGCGCGCAGATCGAGCGCGCCGCCGGGCTGATAGAGCGAAGCCCACACCTGGAGGAAGGCGTGGTTCTCGCGCCCCCAGCCGAGCCGCGTCAGGTCGAGCAGAAGCTGCGCCTTTTCCTGTTCGTTCGGGCGGTGGGCCCAGCGCAGCCGTCCGAGCGCATTGGTGCCGTAGAGTACCAGCCGATTGACCCGCTCGGGATGGCGCGCCGCGTACTCGATGGCGATCGGTCCGCCCCAGCACTTGGCCAGCAGATCGAAACGCGGAAACGATGCGGCATCAACAACGCATTCGAAGTCGCGAATCCACGCTTCGAACGAAAGATCTTCGGCATCCCAGTCCGACAGGCCGCAACCGCGGCCGTCATAGCGCAACAGCTTGTGCTCGCGCGAAAACGTCTCCAGCCAGGGCTGCCACGCCGGACTGCGCCACTGACGCTCGAGATGAGTGAGCCAGGTCGCCGACATCACCAGCGGCGACCCTTCTCCGCTCGTCGCATAAGCGAGCTTCACGCCATCGGCGGCAGTACAGAAACGAATGTTCTGATGCATGGACGCCCGCAGCTTTGTCCGGGACCGATCGGTTCGCGTTGCCGGCGCCAGATTAGCACATGGTTTGCATGGGGCGCGGTATCGGGCGCAACGCTGCGGTCACCAAACCGGCAATTTCGCCGCGGGCGGCTCCACAGAGCTGCGCACCCGGCGCCCGCTTGTGATAGCGTGGTTCTGCGCCAGCACTCCGAACCGGCGGGTTCACCTGGCGCAGCGTGCGGGAATGCGGCATGGGGGAGCGCTTGAACGGTGTGGCGGAGGCCGGGCTGATCGGAGATATCGGCGCGACCAATGCACGCTTTGCCCTGATCCGGCCGGACGGCGTCACCAGCGCGGTGCGGCTCTACGCCATGAACGACTATTCCTCGCTCGCGGAGGCCGTCGATACCTATCTTGCCGAACTGCCGTCCGAGGGGCGACCGGTGCAGGCGGTATTGGCCGTCGCCTCGCCCATCACGGGCGACCAGGTGACACTGACAAATCATGCATGGACTTTCTCGATCGAGGAGCTGCGCCGGCATCTCGGCCTGCGGCAGCTTCTCGTCGTCAACGATTTTGCCGCCAATGCGCTAGCCGTCCCGCATCTCCGCGCCAGGGACCGCATTCAAATCGGCCCGGGCTGCCCGGTGGCCGACGCCCCCGTTGGCGTTATCGGTCCCGGCACCGGACTTGGCGTGAGCGCGCTGGTGCCCGCGCCGAGCGGTCCAGTCCCCATTTCCGGCGAAGGCGGACACGTGACGATGGCAGCCGCCAGTCCCGACGAGACCGCGGTTCTCGATCTGTTGCGCCAGCGTTACGACCACGTTTCCGCCGAGCGATTGCTGTCCGGTCCCGGCCTGGTCAATCTGTACGGCACGATATGCGAATTGGCCGGTGTGCCGGCAGCGTCGTTTCGGCCGGCACAGATCACAAGCCCGCGCATCTGGGACGAGGATCCCCACACGCGCGAAGCCACGGCCATGTTCTGCGCCATGCTCGGCACGGTCGCCGGCAATCTGGCGCTGACGCTCGGCGCCCGCGGCGGCATCTACCTCACTGGCGGCATCGTCCCCCGCATGGCCGAAGTCTTTGCCGAGTCCAAATTCCGCGAGCGGTTCGAAGCAAAAGGACGTTTTCGAAGCTATCTCGCCGCCATTCCGACCTACATCATCGTGCGGCCGTTGCCCGGGCTGCTCGGCGCCGCCGCGCTGCTCAAACAGCTGTGAGGCTCTGTTGATTCCAGAAAACGGCTGAAGATGGCATCATCAAAGTCTGCGAAGGTCTGCCAGCCCTTGATCGGCCTTGCCGACCTGATCAAGGGCCGGGCGCCGATCCGCCTCGCAGCAACGCCGTCGCGATCGATGCGATCTCCGATCAGCACCGCCTGCCGCGCCGTGACGCCGGCCGCCGCCAGCAAGACCTCAAGGCCGCGCGGACTTGGCTTGAGCCGTCCGACGCCGGGATCGCTGGCGCAGACGACAAGGTCGGCGTTGAGGCCAAGCGCGCCGAGCTTGGCGCGCGCCGGATAGTCGGAGACGATGGCGATGGTCTTTCCCGCGCGGCGCAAGCCGGCGAACAACTGCGCCACGCCACCACGGCGGCAGGCGGCGAGGTAACGCAGCGGCCGCCGTTCGATCCACTCCTCTACAACCGCGCGCACATGGTTGGCCGAACGCCCGGCGGCCCTTGCCGTTGCAGCAACGAGCACGCCGTCGAAATCCGCCACCTCTCTTTCAGCGAGCCGCTCGCGGATGCGGCGGTAGCTCCCGATCACGATCGCCGCGTCCAGCGAGCGAGTCGACGCGGCGTGTAGCAATAGATCGCGCAGCATCAACAGCCGCAGCCGGCTTTGGCTGTAGAGCGTACCGTCCATGTCGAACGCCGCGAGCCGGATATCGTCCCACTCGGCCGGCGCGAACGGCTGCAATCTATTCATTGGATGCTGATGTAGCGCTGCACCGCCAGCGCATCGAGCATCGGCACGCTGATGAAGGTCATCAGCAAAAACGTTGCCGTCAGCACGCCGACCAGCGCGACCAGGCCGCGTTCGCGGAACAGCTTTTCCGGCTTTTGCGCCGTTGATCCCGGCCGCATGGCGAGGATCATGTAATAGGCGAACAGCGCCACGATCTCCGGCACGGTGACGAGGTATTCGACGCGGTATTTGATCAAAAATACGGCGAGGAAAAAAACCGCAAGCAGTGCATAGACGAAACAGGAGATCGTCAGCGAGATCTCGGAATAGCTGGCAAAACTGTTCCGGTAGCGCGCCAGCACTGCCTTGCCGTGCGCCTCGGCGATCTCGCGGTATTCCGACAGTCGCTTTGCCGCCATCAGAAACGCGCCGCCGGTCCAATACATCAGGATCAGCGAGCCGGGCGGCAGCGTCGTCGGATCGACCATCACCCAGCCGATGATCAGCCGCAGCGGGTTGTTGATCGATTCCGAAATGACATCGAGATACGGCACGTCCTTGGTCCGCAGCGGCGCAACATTGTAGATGATGCCCTGCAGCGCGAACGCGGTGGCGATGAAGTACATCGTCCGGCTGTCGATGACGGCGAAGCTCAGCGCGGCCACCAGCAGCGCCGCCCATTCCAGCAGCACGATGTCGCCGCGCAGCTCATACTGGACCGAGGTTCGGCCTGATTTTTCCGGATGAAATCTGTCGAAATCGCGGTCGAGCCATTCGTTGATGACATAGTTCGCCGATGCGACGCATAATAGCGTGATGAGGCCGAGACCGACCGACGTCGATGAGTGAATCGGTGCGCACGCCGCGAAGCAGATAGGCGAGAATAATTCCCGGAACAATGAAAACGTGCTTGGTGCTGTGGTCGAGCCGAGCGATCGCGAGATATTCGAACAGGCTGGCCTGCCGCCTGGCCTGACCCGTGCTGGACATGCTCATCGGCTGCTCCCATTGGCCTGCATCATCTCCGACGCGACCGACCGGAACAAAATGACGCCGCCTTTGGCGTAGGCCGGGCCTCCGAGCTTTCCGCTGTTGATGAGAGCGGGCGTTGTGGTGTCGGTCGACATGCCGGGCCGCGACAACAGGTAGAAGCGCTCGTGGTCCTCGAGGAAAGCGGTCTCGCCGCTGACCCGGTATTCGGGGTGAAAGCTTGCGAGCCGGATGACTTCGTTCTCGTTGGTGGGATCGGGGCTGGACGAACCGGCCGGCCGTTTCAGATAGACGAGCTCCGACCGCGTCTGCGCATCGGCCGCCTCCATCAGCTCGATGTAGAGCAAGCCCTCGCCGACGACGACGGGAGCCGATGGCTTTTCCTGCTCGAGCACCGCGAGCGCCGCCGCGACCGGGTCGGGCGCGTGGGCGCGCAGGACAAGAACGCCCGCGGCCAGCGGAAGCAGAGCAAGCGGCGCGACCTGCCGCCATGTCAACTTGTCGAGCACATAGGGAACGGCGATGGCCGGAAGCAACGCCGCCGCCGCCATGTAGCGGGCGCTGAATGATTTGGTGACGAACAGAGAAAACGCGAACGCAAAGAGCGGCAGCATGCAAAGCGAGATCATCGCCATTTCGAGTTCGGACAGGCCCGCGTTCTGTCCCGCCCGGGCCGGCCGCGGCCCCGATCGATCGGCGAGCCGCGCCGCCGCCATCATCGCGATCGTCGACAACAGCAACAATGTGCCGAACCTGCCGCCGTCGATGAGCTGGTAAACGGCGCCGAGCAAGGCCTGCAAAGTGGGCTTGGCGTAATAGGCCGGCGCGATGCTGTCGCCGCTGTTGAACGCCGCAAGGTGGGATGCGAGCGGATAGAGCGCAACCTCGACCGCCGCGGTCAGCGCCAGCGCCGCCCAGACCGCGATCCGAAAGCGCTTGCGCGTGATCCAGTAAATCAGTTCCGCGGTGCCGATCGCGGCGACCTCGACGATCCCATAGAAGTGCAGGCACAGGCATGCCGCCAGCACAAACCAAAGGCCGAAAGCCCTGGCGTTACGGCCGCGCTGATCGTCCATCCCGCGCCACAGCAGCAAGGCCGCGGCAAGCCCGAACGCGAGCAGCGCGTATTGCCGGGCCTGGACGGCGTAGGCGAACAAGCCGAAAGCCGGCACTATCGCGAAGCCAAGCAGCGCGGCGGACCGGCCCAAAGACGACTTCAGCAGCAAGAGGTAGGTGCACAACGCCGCGCCATAGACGGCAACAATCGACGGTACGCGCCAAACCAAGCGGCCGCCGGCGCCGCCGACAGTTTTCACCAGTCCGTGGAGCAGCGCGTGATAAGTCGGCGGCGAAAAATCGGTGCCGTTCCAGATCGCGTGCCAGATCGCGGCCAAGGACGGCTGCCTCGCCGCGGACACCGCGAGAACTTCATCCATCCACAAGTGATCAGCGACCGATCGCGAAATCGCCGCGTAGAAATAGACGACCGACACGACGACAAAGACGGCGATGACGATCGCACGGTCCGAAAGGCCGAACGCTGCCTTTCGCGCAATAGCGCCGGGCGCGGCCGCAAATGATTTTGGCACCGGCTGTTCAGGCTTGAACACCGCGCGCCCCTACGCAAGCGCTGTTTCGATCGCCGCGAAGCCGCTTACTCGTTCGCCGCCGGACGCTGCGGCGAGTGCAGCGATCGCGGCTTCGATGGTTCCGCCCGCAAGCTCGCGTGCGGTCGCAGCCGCAGCGGCCTCGTCCTCGGTCAGATCGGCGGTCGGAGGCATGCAAAGGACTCCGCGAAGTCGCGTCATCCTTAGAATTGAAGTCTTATCGGAACCCTAAGCGCAGCCTTCTGATCCAGCCATTGGTAAGTGCGGCAATTGCGAAAAGGGGGTTAGCGGAGCCTTTACCATATGCCGGCGCGCAGCGGCCGTGCGCTTTGCAGGACGAGCGGAGGCTCGGGCGCCAATTTTATCTCATCACATCCTGCTCTGGCGCCACAGCTCCCGGCTCGCGAGCCGCGCGCCTTCAGCGAGTGCTTCGAGCTTAGCCCAGGCGATCTGCGGATGGATGCGGCCGCCGAACCCGCAATCGCTGCCGGCAATGACATTTTCCCGGCCCACGAGTCCGGCATAGCGCACGATGCGGTCGGCCACCACCTGCGGGTGTTCGACGATATTGGTGGCGTGACTGACGACGCCCGGAATGAGCAGCTTGCCGCCGGGCAGCTTCACGTCCTGCCACACCCGCCACTCATGCTCGTGGCGGACATTGCCGGCCTCCACCGAATAGGCGTCGGCATTGACCGCGAGAACGAGGTCGACGATGTCCGCCAACGGAATGTCGGTACTGTGCGGGCCGTGCCAACTGCCCCAACAGATATGGTAGCGGATGCGGTCGGCCGGCAGGCCGCGCAGCGCGTGATTGAGCGCATCGATGCGCACCCGCTCGAATTTCTTGAACTCTTCGAGCGGCGGCGCCGGATTGATCATGTCCCAATTGTCAGGCAGGCTCGGGTCGTCGATCTGCAGCACGATGCCGGCATCGATAATGGCCTTGTACTCCTCGCGCATCGCGTCGGCGGAGGCAAACACGAATTCCTCGTCGGTCTTGTAGAACAGATTCTCGCCACGGGCGAAGCTGCCGGGCCCGATCGCGCACATGAAGCCCTCCTCGACGCCTGCGGCGGCAAGCGCCTTTTTCAGATTGGCGATGTCGGCGGCAATGGCGGTTTGGCCGGCATATTTGATGGGCCCGGTGCAGACCGGGCGCTGCGTGCGCCGCCGGGCGGCGCTGCCCATCAGCGTGCCGCTTGATTCCGGGTCCTGGTAGAACTCGCCGAATTTCTGCCAGTCGCGGCGGTTGCCAAAGCTGGTCAGCGCCACGGCGGCGACGCTCGGTTTTTTGTGCGCGGATTCGGCAACCGTTTCCGCAGGCACGAAGCCCTCCATGCGCGCAAACGCGTAGTTCCACCACACGCCGTAATCGTAATTCGCGGCCATCGGCTTGCCGAACTCGCCGTCGTCGGGAATGTCAATGCCGAGCTCGCGCTGCTTGCGCACCACGTCCGCCACCGACTTGGCGAGGCATTGCGCGTAAGCTGCGTCGTCCTTGCTCTCCCCCGCCGCACGCGCGCGATTGACGGCGATGAGATCGGCCGGCCGCGACAGGCTTCCGGCATGGGTGGTCAGAATGCGATCCGTACTCGTCTTCATGGCTGCCTTCTCCCTGGAACGCCGCTTGATTGGCTCGAAGCGAGGTGCTTTGCGTAATGGACAATGCTATTCTAACCGGCAAAACAGGTTCAGACAGGGAGGACTTGATGAGGCGGCTTGGAGCACTAGCGGCTGCGGCGGCTGTGGCGATCGCGGCAGGCATGCAGGGCGTCGGCAGCGCGGCGGCGCAGCAAACCTACCCGGCGCGAACGGTGCGGTTTTTGCTGCCCTATGGCGCCGCCAGCGCCACCGATATCACCTCCAGATTGTTTGCGGATCGATTGTCCAAATTGTGGGGCAAGCCCGTGGTGGTGGAAAATCGCGTCGGCGGCGATGGCCTGGTTGCGCTGAACGCCTTTGTCGGGGCCCATGACGACCACACGCTGTTCTTCGGGCCGGCCGGCTCATTCGAAGTGCTGCCCTACGATCAGGATACGCTGCCCTTCGATATCAAGCGCGACATCGTGCCGATCGTGTGCATCTCCGAAGTGGTGCTGGCGATCTCGGTACCGACATCGTTGAACGTCAACTCGCTCGATCAGCTGGTGGCTTTGGTGCGGTCGCAACCAGGAAAACTCGACGCCGCCGCCGCCAGCGGCATTTCGGATTTCCTGCTGTTCGGGTTCTTCAAGAACATGGGGCTCGAAGTGGCGCACGTGCCCTATCGCGACATCATGCAAGCGCCCAACGATCTCGCTTCCGGGCGGATCCAGATCCTGGCGACATCGCTTGCGGTGCCGCAGCCGCTGGCGCATGCGGGTAAGATAAAAATCCTGGCGGTGACCAGTTCGCAGCGCGCCGCGAGCGAGCCCGACATTCCGACCGCGAAGGAGGCCGGCTATCCGGCGCTGACGTTCGAGAGCTTGAACGGCGTGTTCGGCCCGCGCGGCATGCCGGAAAAACTGCGCCAAAGCATCGCGGCGGATTTCCGCAAAGTCGCCGAAACCGACCCGATTATCCCCCAGCGGCTCGCCGCCATTGGCACCATAATGTCGATCCGCGGGCCGGCCGAATTCGCCGCCAGCGTCGACCAGCAACGTGACCAACTCGCCGCGCTGGCGAAGGCGCTCGGGCTCAAGGCGGCGATGCAGTAGGCCCACGCACGGCTGAGACCGGACCGCATGAGCCAGCGGGATCAACTTGAACCGATCGAAACGGCGAGCCGCGAGACGCTGCGCGGCTTGCAGCTCGAACGGCTTAAAACGACGTTGCATCAGGCCTACGAGCGCATCCCGCATTACAACAAAAAATTTGCCGCCGCCGGCGTCAGTCCGGCCGACCTGAAGGAGCTTGCGGACCTCGTCAAGTTCCCCTTCACCACCAAGGATGATCTGCGCCAGAATTATCCGTTTGGCATGTTCGCCGTGCCGATGGAGGAAATCGTCCGCATTCACGCCTCCAGCGGCACCACCGGCAAACCGACCGTGGTCGGCTATACCAGAGGCGACATCGCCACTTGGTCAGCGCTGATCGCGCGTTCGATTCGCGCCGGCGGCGGGCGTTCCAGCGACAAGGTGCATATCGCCTACGGCTACGGACTTTTCACCGGCGGGCTCGGCATGCATTACGGCGCCGAATATCTCGGCTCGGCCGTGATCCCGGTCAGCGGCGGCAATACCGAGCGGCAGGTGCAGCTCATCGCCGATTTGAGGCCCGACATCCTGATGGCGACGCCGTCCTATGCGCTGGCCATTGCCGACGAGATGGAGCGCCAGGGGCTTTACGCGCGCGATTGCAGCCTTCGCGTCGGCATTCTCGGCGCCGAGCCGTGGACCGAGACCATGCGCAGCGAGATCGAGCGCCGTATCGGCATCGACGCGCTCGATCACTACGGCCTGTCCGAAGTCACCGGCCCAGGCGTGGCCGCGGAATGCCTCGAAACCAAGGACGGGTTGACATTGTGGGAGGATCATTTCTTTCCCGAGATCATCGATCCCGAAACCGCAAGCGTGCTGCCGGATGGCGAAGCCGGCGAGCTTGTGCTGACGACGCTGACCAAAGAAGCGATGCCGGTGATCCGCTATCGCACCCGAGACCTGACGCGGCTGTTGCCGGGCAGCGCGCGCATTATGCGGCGCATCGAACGCATCAAGGGCCGCAGCGACGACATGCTGATCATTCGCGGGGTCAACGTGTTTCCCTCGCAGGTCGAAGCGGTGCTCGGCCGCGAGCCGCAATTGGCGCCGCATTACCTTTTGGAAGTGCGCCGGCCGCACTCGCTCGACGAACTCGATGTGCTGGTCGAGATGCGGCCGGAATTGTCCGGAAAGCTGTCCACCGAGGAAACCGCGGCGCTCGCCAAAACAGCCGAACATTTGATCAAATCCTATATCGGGGTCGGCACCAATGTTCGCGTGCTGGAACCCGGTACCATCGAGCGCTCGCAAGGCAAGGCCAAGCGCGTCATCGACCGGCGGCCGAAGCAATGACCGCGAGCTTGGAGCGGCGCGATGAATATTGACGCTGCCGCGGCGAAAAGCCGCCTGCACTCGGCCGGCCTCGATGAGACGGCGATCGCTGAATGGCTTAATGCGGCGCCGCGCGACACCAAGGATTTCGCGCACGATCGCAGCCGCTATCGGCATTTCTGGAAAACAACCGATGATCTTATCTGCTGTCTGCCGCGCAAGCCCGAGCGCAACCGCGCCGAGGCCGAAGCCGCCGAACTCATTTTTGCCGCAGCGCGAGCGCAGCGCGAGCGCTTTCTCGCCGCGCACGCGCATTCGCTCTATGACGAGCTGACGCGCAACCGGACGCGATTTATCCGGCTCGAAGAGCTGGTGTTCGACGCCGCGGCCGCGGTCCCCGGCCTCGTCCCGACGCCGGCGCAGGTCGCGGCCGAAGCCGAGCTTTTGCAGCGCGACAAGGACGGCGTCGAGATCGACCAGGGAATACTTCTCGCCCGCCTGCTCGGCGACGAAACCGCCGGCCGCCATCTGTGCCATGCCATGCTGCTGCCGCGGCCGGAGAGCGCGGAGCTTCTGCGGAAACTGCAGACCGAAGGCGCCATTGATCTCGGCCCGGCCAAGGTCGAGCGCCGCGGCAAAGCCGCGTTCGTCACCGCACGAAATCCGCGCTTCCTCAATGCCGAAGACGACGCCACGCTCGACGCCATGGAGATTGCCGTCGATGTTGCCATTCTCGATCCGGCAACCGACATCGCCGTGCTGCGTGGCGGCGAGGTGGAGCATCCGAAATATTGCGGCCGAAGGCTGTTCGGCGCCGGCATCAATCTGACCCATCTTTACCGCGGCAAGATTCCGTTTGTCTGGTTCCTCAAGCGCGATCTCGGCTTCGTCCACAAATTGCTGCGCGGCGTGGCGCGGCCGCAAGCCCTGCCCGACGACGTGCACGGCACCGGCATCGAAAAACCATGGATCGCCGCGCTCGACGGTTTCGCCATTGGCGGCCATTGCCAGATTCTGTTGACCGTCGATTACGTGCTCGCGGCCGATGATGCATTCATGACGCTGCCGGCGCGCAAGGAGGGCATCATTCCCGGCGCCGCCAACCTGCGCCTGCCCCGCTTCGTCGGCGACCGCATCGCCCGCCAAGCCATCCAATACGAGCGCAAGCTGTTATGCGACAGCCCGGAGGGCCGGCTCATCTGCGACGAGGTCGTCGCGCCCGCCGAGATGGATCGCACGCTCGACCGCGTCATCGCCGGCCTGACCAGTTCCGGCGCCGTCAGCGCCACCTCGAACCGCCGCGCGTTGCGGATCGGCCAGGAGCCGCTCGACCTGTTCCGCAGCTATTTTGCGGCCTACGCGCGCGATCAGGCCTATTGCCATTTCAGCCCGGCGCTGATCGCCAATCTCGAGCGCGAGTGGAACGCGCACAAGCGGAAAATCTAGTGCAGCGTTTCCGAAGTTCGAATCATATGCACGTCATTCCGGGACGGCCCGCAGGGCCGGGCGCGGAATCCATAATCCCGATCCGTGGTTATGGATTCCGGGCTCGCCGCTGCGCGGCGCCCCGGAATGACGAGATGGTTGGGCGTTAAGCTGCAACTGACAAGTTTCATGGAATCGGTCGTCTAGTGCCTCGAATCCGAGTTCTGGCACCGTGTTGAGGATGCCTAACCCGTTGATATGCGTGACGCGCGATACCCACCGGTTGCACTTCGCCTCACAGCAAGGTACGATTCTTCACTCGCGCCCAGTATAATCACACGTTGCATATGCGTTCCGCTGCCGGAATTGCAGTGCGCCCGGCGTGCAGCCGACCCGTCTCGGCAGCGATCTGCCAGTCGCGGCCATTGAGTGCGGAAGCTGAGTGCGGACATTGAGTGCAGCGGCGCGTTTTGACCGCAACGGGTAACGGCGCGGACAGCTTACAGACATCACAAACGGTGATGATGATGACTACTGAGACGATAAGTTCCTCAGATAGCAACATCTCTTTTTACAACACCTACGATTTCGAGCGTCACGTCAAGTTATCAGGCGTGCATAGTGGCGGCAGAGAAGGATATTGAGGCGCGGTGGACGTGCTCCGCTCCGATCACCATCAACGAGGATTTCACCGCCGAGGCGGAGGGCCTTAATGGTGATCTGGCCTTCAACTCCTTCTACACGGTGAGCGTCAGCTATACGCAATTGACGGATGCGCTCGCGGCCCATGACGGCGGCAGCGTCTACGCCCAGGACGCCGTCGCCGCGCTGCCTGCCACCGATCCGTCCGGCGGCGCCGGTTGGAACCTGCCGGAAGCCTATGCGCAGATGTTGGGACTGACCGGATCGAACTCGGCCGATACCGTCACCTTGAACACGAGCTACAATTGGAGCTACGGCCAGGACGTCACCAATACGGTCGAGCACGAGATCAGCGAAGGCGGCATGGGCCGCATCGGCGGCCTCGGCGACCAGAACCGCATTTGGAGCACGATGGACCTGTTCCGCTACACGTCGGCGGGCGCGCACGATTATCAGGACGGCCGGGACAATGTGGTAACCTATTTTTCCTACAACGGCGGCGCGACGGTCTCCACTCTTTCGTACAACAACGAATACAGCGGCAGCTTCAAAACGAACTCGGGCGATACCGCCGACTTCACCCAGCAGGATGTGTTCGGCACCGGCGAGACCGGCGAGACAAATACCCTGTCCCAAACCGATCAGGAGGAGATGGATGTCCTCGGCTGGGAGCCTGTAGCGAACCCGGATGTGGAAATTGTCAGTCTGACGCCGGCCAATGCCACGGCAAGCGTGGGCGAGTCGATCTCCGTCGACGCAGAGGTCAAAAATGCCGGCACCGGCGCCGCCGGTACGTTTTCGACCGCCATCTACATTTCACCCGACAGCACCTACGATTCAAATGCGACGCTGCTGACCACGTTTACGACTGATTCGCTTGCCGTTAACGCGACCGCTGACCTCGATAAGTCGGTGACCATACCGACGAGCCTCGCGCCAGGAAGCTACTATCTCATCGCCGTCGCGGACAGCGCCGACCAGTTGACCGATCTGAACCCAGCCAACAATTCCTACTCGACCCAGATCACTGTCAAGGCAGCAACAACTCTCTACGATTTCTATTTCATGTATCCCGACGGCAGCTACTATTACGGCACGGTGGCGGACAACGGCACCTACGGCTACTCGGTCGGCGAGACCGTGAATGGCACGACAAAGGGCGCCTACTACATCTACGCCTCGTCGGGTTCGACGAGCGAGGCGGTCGGCACGGTGTCCGAGACCTACTACTATGACGCCTACACCGGACTGGCCTATGGGACGCGTTACACGTCTGCCGGCACCACTGGGCTGAATAATGATTATGACTACGTCTACAGCAAGGGTGAGTACCAGGCTACGGTTTGGGCGGGTACTACGAGGCCGACGCGACCACGCTGACCGAGCCGAAGAGCACGCTGCCGGTGGCGAGCGGGGGTGCGGCGACGATCTCGCACGACTTCCTGTGGTCCTACGACGTCAACAACACGACCGGCGCCGACCTGACCGATACGGACCAAATCACCTACACGGTGCAGGGCCTGCAGAACGGCGCGCTGTACGTCGACGGCAAGCCGGCCGATGCCTTCACGCAGGCCGATATCGACAACGGCCTCGTGCAGTACCGCAACAACGGCGACGGCGCGACGAGCGACAGCTTCACCTTCACGGTGTCCGATCCGGCCGGACATCAGATCACCGAAAACTACGAGATCGCGGTGGTCGATACGGCGGCGCCGGTGGTCGACAACAATTTCGCCCTGTCGGTGGCAAGCGGCGGCAGCGGCATGCTGCTTGACCATCTGAGCACGGTGGCGCTCGGCGATCAGCCTTCCGACATGACCTACACGGTGAGCCAGGGGCCGCAGCACGGCATCCTGCTCGACAACGGCAAGCCCACGACCAGTTTCACGCAAGCCGACATCGACGACGGCTATGTGCAATACCAAAACCTCGGCGACGGGGCGACCAGCGACAGTTTCAGCTTCACGGTCGCCGACGCCGCCGGCGACCGCACCGCCTCGCAGACCTTCAACATCGCCGTCGGCGGGGCGCAGTCGGCCGGGCCATCGGCGGCGCCGGGCGCGAACACTGGCAGCGCCAACATCGCGCTGCTCGCCAATTACATCGCCTCGTCCTTCGCCATTCCGAGCGAGGGCTATGGCGGCTCGCTGGCGAGCGAGCCGTCGCTTACCGCCCAGCAGCAGCCGTTCCTCGCCCAGCCGCACGCGTGAGGCGCGTCATTGCGTGGAACCGCAGCACGCCCGCGGCGTATCGCTGCTCGCCCAGTCTGACACGATGTTGCCGGCGCTCACCAACCTGCTAGCGAAAGCGCGGCGCTGCGCGACGCTTGGCCGCCATCGTCGCTGCGAGCCTATTTGCTGCTTTGCCGATCTTCAGAACTCGACCTGCTTGATGATGCTGCCGACGCAAGCCGCGATTTTGGCATAGCCGTCCTTAGTGGGGTGGTCGTCGTGGCTGTAATAGTCCGCGGGCGTCATCCCGCACAGCTTGAAGCCGTCAAACAACCTTCCCCCCGCTTCGGCTATCGAACGTCGCGCCAGCAACCCCAGCCGATCCGGCCCCGTCGTCTCGTCCTTCTGCGGCAAGTGGATGAAGATGACGTTGTTGGGGCCGTGGAGTTTGATCAACGCGGCGATTGCGGCGCGCGACTGTTGCGGAGCCTGCGATAAGCTGTCCAGCGCCCACAGCTTCAGCACGCGAAAGATGCGGTAGCTCGCCGGCAACGCTGCTTCCACATGCTCCACCAACCACGACTTTTTCGTCATCTGCTGCCGGGCGCTCCCTATCTTGGCAATCCACGAGGCAAGCTCTTGCTGCGGCGGCAGGCGGAAATAGGAATCCCTGTGGACATCGCACAACGCGGTCGCCCGCAGGCATTGCAGCATCGATGGCGTAAAGTTCACCACCCTGCGGTGGTAGTCATCGGATATGAACACCACCACGACCTTGCGGATGCCCACGTTCTTGCCTTCCAGATAGCGGTCGAGCTTCAGCCAGGAGGCAAACCCGGTGCCGAGCAATCCGCCATTGATCGGTTGATAGCCGAGCTTGGCGATTTGCGGGCTGATCAGGCGGAACCATGGCTCGGCGCCCAGGCCTTCCATGAAGGAATCGCCGAGCAACAAGAGCGAGTCACGGCCCGGCACCACGTCGGAGTCCTGAACCAAGCCCAGATTGTTGGTATGGTATTGATAGTGGTATTCGACCGTATATCCGTGGTTCAAAGTAAACACGGTGAGATTGGTCACGTCATTGTGCGGCAGGTAGGTGAAGATAGGGCCGTGATCCTCAAATATGCTGCCGCGCCCATCAAAGAAGAACACGCGATCGAGCAATATGTGATAGATATTGATATCCTTGGCCGGCGGCAGAAACAGCCAGCATGTTGCTTCGAAAAGCAAGATGCCGATCATCGTGGAGGCAATGACAAGCAACGTTGCGGCGAGTTTGCTGCCAAGTGTCGACTTTGCGGCCGGGTTGGATAGCTTTTCAATGCTCATCGGCAATCGCCCTGAACTCGTGGACGAGCATCGAGTTCGTTTGCGCCACCCGCCTCACGCCCGGAACGCCCCGAAGGTGATGCTCCGGATGGATCCTCAAATCAGCAAAAAGAGGCTTGCTTGACAAGCCGGAAATCGCCGGTTCCATTGTTCACCTGCCCCGCCAAAGGGGAGGTTCGTCGTCCGCGCAGCGGCGGCTGGGTGGCGTAACCGGGCGGGTCGCTAACGGGCTATCCGGCGCGCGCTGGTGATTTCGCTGCCGCCGCCGCAGATGCGGGCGACGGCGTCCGCGATCGGCTCGACGACGACGGACATGTGAAAGGCGTTGGCATGCACGATGCTGTCATGGTCGCGCACGATGGCGACGTGACCCTTCCAGAATATGAGGTCGCCGCGTTTAAGATCGGGATAATCTGTCGCGGGCAATGCTGTGCCAAGCGCCCGTTCCTGCATATCGCTGTCGCGCGGAGACAAAATACCGCTGGCCAATAGCGCAATCTGCACCAGGCCGGAACAGTCGAGACCGAGCGCAGTCTTGCCGCCCCACAGGTAAGGGGCGCCGACGAAACGCTCCGCGACGGCGACAAAATCCGATTCGCTTTCCTGCAACGGGCGCAGATGCACGGCGGGCAGATAGGCGCCCGCGGGCGTCACCGCCATGTGCTCCTCGATGCGCGCAACGGCAAGCGTGGCGCCCAGCGGCAGCGCTTCGAGAGGGGGCAGCTTGATGGAAGGGCCGGGGAACACCAGCGTCCGCAACGCCGCGACCCGGTACGTCGGCGGCGGACCGGGCGGAGCCAGCGCGGCGGCCGGGAGCCAGCCGACATAATCATCGGCGTCGAGCTGACCCCAGGCCCAGCCTTCCGCGTTGGTATCGTAGATCGTGACGCGCTCGCCGCGCAGCGCCTCGGTCAAGAGCGACGCATCGGGCCGCGGCTCGCCCCGCAGCGGCGCCACCGGTTCGATGATTTCGTAAAGCCTGCCCTCGACGAAACGCGCGGCCTGGACCCGGCCTTGCAGATGTTTCGCTGCGAGATCGGCGCGAGCCGGCGTGAATCGGGGATCGAAGGCGCGCATCGCTTTTCTTTGTTTTCTGGCGCTCGGCATCCCGCTCAGCCGTACCGCTCCGCAAGCAATGCATGAAGCGCGCGCGCGGCCTGACATTCGCCGCCCTCCGGGCGGCCGGCTTTCGCCGTCGGTGTCCAGGCGAACACGTCGATATGCAACCACGATTTGATCGTCACGAAGCGCCGCATGAACAAAGCCGCGGTGATGGCGCCGGCCTGGCTGCCGCCGACATTGTTGGTGTCGGCCACCTTTGAACTCGAGCATCGACTTGTAGGGCCGCCACAACGGCAGCCGCCACAGCGGATCGTTCTCGCGCGCCGCGCACTTCATCAGCGCGGCCGCAAGTTCGTCGTCGTCGGTGAAAAACGGCGGCACGTCGGGGCCGAGCGCGACGCGGGCGGCGCCGGTCAGGGTAGCGAAATCCGCAATCAGTTCCGGCTTTTCTTCGTCGGCGAGCGCCAGCGCGTCGGCAAGGACGAGCCGTCCTTCGGCATCGGTATTGCCGATCTCCACCGAAATGCCCTTGCGCGAGGTGTAGATGTCGCGCGGCCTAAAGCTCGCTCCGGAGATCGAATTCTCCACCGCCGGAATCAGCACGCGCAGCCGCAGCTTCAAACCCCGCGCCATGATCATGTGCGACAGCGCCAGCGCCGTTGCCGCCCCGCCCATGTCCTTTTTCATGTTGAGCATCGAGGCATCGGGCTTGATGTCGAGGCCGCCGGTGTCGAAGCAGACGCCCTTGCCAATGAGCGTCACGCGCGGATGGCCGGCCTCGCCCCAAATCATGTCGATCAGCCGCGGCGCAGCGCTCGGTGCGGCAGCGCGGCCGACGGCATGGATCATGGGAAAATTCTGCGCCAACAAATCGTCGCCGACCACGCTGTTGACCGTTGCGCCGTGGCGGGCGGCAAGTTTGCGCGCGGCGTCTTCCAGCTGCGGCGGCCCCATGTTGTTGGCCGGCGTGTTGATGAGGTCGCGGGCGAGCGTAACGGCCTCGACGATGCGTTGCAGCTCGTCGCGGTCGATGCTTTGCGGCAGATCGAGGCTGATGTTGCGCGCTTCGGCCTTGCGATAGCGCGTAAAGCGGTAGAGGCCGAGCGCGAAAGCGAGCGCGGCAAGCCGCGGGTCATGCGGCTCATTGGCGAAGCGATAGACGCCGTCGGGCAGATGCTGCGCGAGCCGCCCGGGCAGGAACGCATCCTTGGCGTCGTCGGCGCCTTCGAGGCCGAACAGAACGCCGCCCAGCCCGACCTTGCCCGGCAGCAGCAGATGCCGTCCCGCCTTCGGCTCGAACCCCGCCGCGTCGGCGAAGGCACACGCGTCGGCGCCGATGAGCTGGCGCACGTCTGCATAGGTATGCGCCGTGACGAACCGGATCGGAACGCCATTCGCCGCCGCGGACGTAACGAAGATGGAATCCATTGCCTTCCCGTTCGTAGCGACTGCGCCCAGCCGGGGCGTGAACTCGTCGATGCGCCCGGGCGGACGACTTAGCAGAGTTCGCCGTGCCCCGAAAGCGATCGGCGAATGTTCCAGAACCGCACGCCGTGACCCGCAGCAAAAATGCACACTTGGGTCGCAAAAGTTGGATCAAAATTGACCAGCACGGCTGTCGCCCCTCAAGCGAGCCAAGACCAGCGCCGCCGAGCTTGACGGTCTCTACGGCGTCGCGGCCTTTATTTCCTCGGATGCGTTCGGTTGCTACATTACGGCCACGCGCTGTTCGTCGATGGCGACTTTTCCGCGAAAGTGAAGATCATGAAAGCGCTCGTCTACACCAACCCGAATGCACTCGAATGGCGTGATGAGCCGGAGCCCCGGCCCGGCAACGATGAAGTTCTGGTCCGCGTCGACGCTGTCGGCATCTGCGGCTCCGACATGCACGCCTATCATGGCCACGATTTCCCGCCGCCCTCCCCCGCTGGTGCTCGGCCATGAGGCGGCCGGATCGATCGTCGGCGGGCCGAATGCCGGCCAGCGCGTGGCGGTCAATCCGCTGGTCAATTGCCGCGTCTGCGAGTTTTGTCTCGACGGCCGCCCGCACCTGTGCCCTTCGCGCGAACTGCTCTCGGTGCCGCCGCGCGCCGGCGCCTTCGCCGAACTGGTGCGCGTGCCCGAGCGCAACCTCGTCGCCATCCCGAAACAGCTTGACGCCGCCAAGGCCGCGCTCACCGAACCGCTGGCGGTCGCCTATCACGCGGTCAGCCTAGGTGTGCAGTTGTTGTCGCGCCCGCTGTCGGCGAGCCGCTGCGCGGTCCTGGGCGGCGGCGCAATCGGGCTCGGCTGCGCCTTGGTGCTCGCCATGCAGGGCGCGCACGACATTCGCATCGGCGAGCCCAACGCCGCCCGCCGGCAGACGGCGGAACGCGCGGGACCGTTTCGCTGTTACTCGCCGGACGAACCGGGTGAGCCGGCGCGATCCTCGATGGATTTCATCATCGATGCGGTCGGAGCCAAGGCGACGCGCGCCGCGGCCTGCAAATTGGCGCGGCCCGGCGCCGTGATCGTGCATGTCGGACTACTGCCCGGATCGGAAGGACTGGACGTAAGAAAGATCACTCTGCAGGAAATCGTTTTCACCGGCACCTATTGCTATTCGCCGCTCGAATTTCGCGAAACCCTCGATGCGATCACGAGCGGCCGGCTCGGCTCACTCGATTGGGTGCAGGAGCGGCCATTGGCCGAGGGGCCGCAGGCGTTCCGCGATCTCGACGCCGGCGCGGTCGCCGCGGCGAAGATCGTGCTGCGGCCGTAGCCGAGCGACCTTCAGGGACCGAGGTGCAGCAGATCGGGATGGTGCAATCGCGACCGAATGCAGCCGAGCAAATACCGTGGTCATTCGATCACCTCGCCGGCGAGCCCTTGACCATCGACGGCTTTCGAAGGTCGAATCATATGGAAATCGTTGCCGGTAGCTTTTGCCGCAGCGACCCGGAAAGGATCGGCCTTGACCGAAGACGTTCGAGAAGCATACCCTGCAATATTCGCATAGCCGATCTCCAATTCGTGCAAGGCTGGAAACGGCCATTGAGAACAGGGAAAGAGCAGGCGGCGATGGCAATCTTGCGGCTGATTCGACGCAGATTCCCTTAAACGGTTGGCCCTGCCGGCTGACAACAGCCGGCTAGGGCGCGCCGCATGCGCTGCGCGCGTCAACCAAGCATTGGTGCCCCGATACCGGGCACGAACTTGGGAGGTAGCGCATGTTTCACCGTTACGGACTGGCACTCGCCGGCGCACTTTTGTTGTCATGGCCGCTCGCGGCGCGCGCGGCAGGCACGATCAAGATCGGCTTTCCGATTCCGTTATCCGGACCCGTTGCGGTCTACGGCGAACCGGTCCTTAAAGGCGCCCAATTGGCGGTCTCCGAGATCAACGCCAAGGGCGGCCTGCTCGGCAGGAAGCTCGAACTGTTGGTTCGCGACAGCAAGGCCAACGCCGACGAGGCGGTGCGGCTCTCGCGCGAGCTGATCATCAAGAACAATGTGGATTTTCTGGTGGGCACCATAACCTCGGCCGAGGCGCCGGCGGTGTCGACCGTCGCGAAAGAAAACAAGATCGTCTTCGTCGCCCCGGTCGCGGAAACGACGAGGCTCACCGATCCACAGAACATCCATCCCTACATCTTCCGCGCTGCGTCCAACACCGATGTCGAAGGCTTGGCGTCGGCGATCATGATGGCGCGGTGGAAGAACGTCAAAACCGTCGCCACGATCGCTCCCGACTACGCCTATGGCCGCGACCTCGCCGCCGCGTTTGTCGCCAATCTGAAGAAGCTGCGGCCCGACATCCAGATCGTCGACCAGCAATGGCCGAAGCTGGGCGAGCCCGATTTCACCTCGTTCATCACCGCGCAGATGAGCAAGAAGCCCGACGCGGTCGATTGCGTGGTGTTTGCCGGCGACTTCGTGACTTTTACCAAGGAGGCGACGCCGCTCGGCTATTTCAAGGCGATCGATAATCGGTTGGTCGACAGCGCCGCCGTCGGCAACGTCGAGGAGGTGCGCGCGCTCGGCAACGACTATCCCTACGGGATCGTCGCCAACACGTTCGATCCGGTGGTCTGGAACGGCGGCAACGAGCCGCCGGCGCACGCCAAATACATCGCCGCGCTGCGGCAGTTCACCCACGAGCAATACCCGCCCAGCTTTGCCCTTCAGGGCTACATCGCGATCAACGCCCTGGCGGACGGAATCAAGAAGGCCGGCAGCACCAACTCCGATGCGGTGTCGAAGGCGTTGGTCGGTATGACGTTCGACACGCCCGTCGGCAAGCGCACCTTCAGCGTCAAATCGCACGAGACGTTCTCGCCCGAATTCTTTGGCGTCATGGTCAAGGAGGCAGCCTATCCATTCGCGGTTATGAAGAAACCGGAATTGCTGCCGCAATCGTTCACGCCGACCAACTGACGATGGCATCGGGGATCACCCGAATTGCTGCCGAAATCGTTCCCGGCGACCAATTAAGGTCCGGGCAGCAGGTCGCGCCGCTCGCGGTCAGCCGATGGGCGCGGGCGGCGCGGTAATTTCGAAGGACTGCTAAGCAGTGTCGGCATCCTTTCTGTTCAGCCAGTTCATGGGTGGCCTGACCACCGCGATGTTTCTATTCCTGATCGCCTCGGGGCTGTCGCTGGTGTTCGGGATCATGCGCATCATCAATTTCGCGCATGGTTCCTTTTACATGGTCGGCGCGTATCTGGCCTGGCAGGCGGTGCAATGGCTGCACCCGACGGGCTGGGGATTTTGGCTGGCGGTGCTGTTTGCGGCGGTCGGCGTCGGTCTCCTCGGCGCGCTGACTGAGCGGCTGTTCTTCCGTTCGCTGTACGGCCGCGAAGAACTCTACCAGCTCTTGTTCACCTACGCACTGGTGCTCATCCTCGGCGACGCCGCAAAGTTCATCTGGGGAACCGACCAGCTTTCGGTGTCGGCGCCCCCGGCGCTCGCCGGCAGCGTACAAATTTTTGGAACGACGCAGCCGCTCTACACGCTCTTCATCATCGCCATCGGCCCGGCGATCGCGTTCGCGCTGTGGCTGTTGCTCAACCGCACCGGCGCCGGCAGGATGGTGCGGGCCGCGCAGATGGACCGCGAGATGCTCGACGCACTCGGCGCCAATGTCGCCCTGATCTACACGGCGATGTTCACGGTGAGCGCCTTTCTCGCCGGCCTTTCCGGCGCGCTGGTGACGCCGATCGAGAGCATCGTGCCGGGCATGGACGTGCTGATCATCGTGCAGGCTTTCATCGTCGTGGTCATCGGCGGCATGGGATCGCTGTGGGGAACGTTCTGGGGCTCGGTGATCTACGGTCAGGTCCTGTTGTTCGGCATCCTCATTTTCCCGGGCTTTTCACTGTTCTCGGTGTTCGCGCTGATGGCCGTCATCCTCATCGTGCGGCCCTATGGCCTGTTCGGACGGCCGCTGTGACCGTCGCCGTCACCACACCGATGCTCCGGCGCCACGTCATTGCGGCGAGCGCATTGCGCGACCGCATCCGGTCCGGCGGCGTGCCGTGGACCTTGGTCGTGTTTGCCGTCATGGCGACGGTGCCATGGCTCGGCTCGCGCTACGACACGTTCCTGGCGTCGCAGATCGTCATCGACGCGCTGTTTGCCGTCAGCCTAAATCTGTTGCTGGGCACGACCGGCCTAGTCTCGTTCAGCCACGTCGCCTATTTCGGGGTGGGCGCCTATGTCTGCGGCATCCTGATGAAGACCTACGACGTGCCGTTTTGCGTGGCGTTTCCGGCCGCGGGCCTTGGCGCCGCGTTGTTCGCGTTGATTTCCGGCTATTTCTGCGTGCGGCTGATCAAGCTTTATTTCGCCATGCTGACGCTGGCGTTTTCGCAGATCATCTGGGCCATCGCCTATAAGTGGAACGACGTCACCGGCGGCGACCAGGGCCTGCCGGAAATTCCCTACCCTCATCTCGACTGGATGTCGGCGATCCCCGGCTTCGGCGATCTGTCCGTCGGCGCCCGCTTCTATCTTCTGACGCTGGTGCTGGTGGCGGTGTCGCTCGCGATCGTGCACCGCGTCATCCGCTCGCCGTTCGGACGGGTGTTGACGACGATCCGCGACAATCCGGAGCGCGCCGCCTTTCTCGGCATCAACGTGCGGCTCTATCAGCTCGCCGCCTTCGTCGTCGCCGGCGGCTTTGCCGGGCTCGCCGGCGCGCTCTACGGCATTTTCAGCCGCGGCGTGTTCGCCGATTATGTATTCTGGTCGAAATCGGCCGAGATCGTCATCATGACCATCCTCGGCGGCGTCGGCTTTTTCTGGGGACCGCCGGTCGGCGCCGCGGCCGTGGTCTGGCTCAACCAGGTGATCACCGACTATACGCAATATTGGTTGTTTGTGCTCGGCACCATCCTGCTCGTCCTGTTGTTCGGATTTCCCGGCGGCATCGTCGGCGGCCTCGATCTGTTGTGGCGGCGCCTGAAGCGGCTGCGCAATGCTTGAGGTGTCCGGCGTATCCAAGTCGTTCGGCGGGTTTCGCGCGGTCTCGGACGTAAGTCTCACCGTCGATACCAGGCAGATCGCCGCGGTGATCGGTCCCAGCGGCGCCGGCAAATCGACCCTGTTCAACCTGATCACCGGGCACCTGCGGCCCGACACCGGCGCGGTGCGGCTCAACGGCCGCGACATCACCGGCGCCCCGCCCTACCGCATCTGCCGCATGGGGATCGGGCGTTCGTTCCAGCGCACCAACATCTTCCCGCAATTGACCGTGTTCGAGAACGTGCAGGCGGCCTTTCTCGTGCACCACGGCCGCGGCGGCAATTTCTGGGCCCGCGCCGACGCACTCTATCGCGAGGAAACCGCCGCGCTGCTCGCCTCGATCGGGCTCGCCGGCCAGGAGGGCACGGTCGCCGGCACGCTGAGCTACGGCAACCAGAAGCAGCTCGAACTGGGCCTGGCGCTGGCGAGCGGCCCGGCCCTGCTCCTGCTCGACGAGCCGACCGCGGGAATGTCGGCGTCCGAAACGCACGAGACGATCCGGCTCCTCGAACGCATCGCCGCCGAACGCGGGCTCACTTTGCTGTTCACCGAGCACGACATGGAGGTGGTGTTCTCGATCGCGCAGAAAATCGCGGTGCTGCACCAGGGCCGCATCATCGCCGAGGGGCGGCCCGAGGAGGTACGCGCCGATCCGGAAGTTCGGCGCATCTATCTCGGGCACGGGCTCACCCACGCGCAATGACGATGACGCACCAGGAGCCGCTGCTGGCGATCGAGGATTTGCACGCCGCCTACGGCCTTTCGCGGGTGCTGTTCGGGATTTCGCTGCAGGTCGAGGCCGGCGAGTGCGTTTGCCTGTTGGGCCGCAACGGCGTCGGCAAGACCACGACGATGCGTTCGGTGATGGGCTTTCTGCCGCCGACCGGCGGCCGCATCCTTTGGAAGGGCGCCAATATCGCCGGCTGGTCGCCGCACCGCGTGGCGCGCGCCGGCATCGGCTTCGTGCCGGAGGACCGTCGCATCTTCGCCGAGTTGACGGTATGGGAAAACCTCGATGTGGCGACACGTGCGGCGCGGCGAGGCGGCGACTGGACGATCGCTGCGGTCTACGAGTTATTCCCGGTATTGAGCGAACTGCGCGACCGACGCGGCGGGTTTCTGTCAGGCGGCGAACAACAGATGTTGACCATCGCGCGCACACTGATGGGCAACCCTGAACTCTTGCTGCTCGACGAGCCGTCCGAAGGGCTGGCGCCTCTCGTCGTCGAGACGCTGCTCCGCAATGTCCGAGCGTTGAAAAAGCAGGGCGTGACGATCCTACTGGCCGAACAGGGCGTCGATTTCTCGCTGGCGCTCGCCGATCGCGTCTACGTCCTCGAAAAAGGCACGATCCGGTATACCGGCCCGGCCGCCGAACTACGCGACGATCAGGAACTTCGAAACCGCCTCTTGTCGCTTTAGGGCGTGCGGGTGGTGCCTTTTCCCAGGGACCTGCAGAACCACATCGTGCTGAAAGGTGTGGCCACCTCCAAGAATCCGCAGGCGGCGATGGCCTTCCTCAAATAACTAACCGCTCGTGCCGCGGTGCCGGTGCGCGGCAGAAGCGACCGAGCTTTCTGCCTGCACTCGGCTGTGGCGAACGCCGTACAGGGCGTACACCACAAGCCCGATCGCAAGCCAGGCCGCGAAACGCAGCCAGGTATCGAGCGGCAGCCCGAACATCAGGAACAGCGAGGAGGCCGCGCCGAGCGGCGCGACCACAAAGACCGCGGGCGTGCGGAACGGCCGCGCCAGGTCTGGCTGCACGATGCGCAGCGCCAAGACGCCGAGGCACACGATCATGAACGCAAACAGCGTACCGATGCTGACCAGTTCGCCGACCAGTCCGATCGGCAACAGCCCGGCGAGCACCGTCACCACCGAGCCGGTAGCGATGGTCGTGACATAGGGCGTGCGAAAGCGCGGATGGACCTTGCCGGCGACCCGCGGGAACAGCCCGTCGCGCGCCATCGAATAGACGATGCGCGGCTGGCCGAGCAGCCCGACCAGGATGACCGAGGTCAGGCCGAGAATGACGCCGAGTTTGATGAGCGGCGCGAGCCAGCCGAGCCCGATCGCACTGACAGCAACCGCAATCGGATCGGGCACGTTCAGCTTGTCGTAGGAAATGATGCCGGTCAAAATGAAACCGACCGCAAGATAAAGCACGGTGCAGACAGCGAGCGAGCCGAGAATGCCGATTGGCATGTCGCGCTTCGGATTGTTCGCCTCTTGCGCGGTCGTTGAGACGACGTCGAAGCCGATATAGGCGAAAAACACTACCGCGGCGCCGCGCACCACGCCGCTCAGGCCGTATTCGCCCGGCCCGATGTTCGGCGGAATGAATTGTCCATGCGGGTTGCCCGCCGTCACCCAATGGGCGGTGGACACGAACGGCGCCGCCGCGGCGATGAACAGCACGATGATCGCAAGCTTGATCACGACGATGAAATTGTTGACGCGCGCGGTTTCGTGCACGCCGACGACGAGCAGCACAGTGATCGCGACGATCACCAGCATCGCCGGCACGTTGAGCAGCGCGCCGGTTAAGTGCCAGCCGCCGTGCGCCGCATCGAACGTAAACGGCGAATGCGCATAGGCCGGCGGAACGACGATGCCGAAATCCGCAAGGAAGCTGACGACGTAGCCCGACCAGCCGATCGCAACGGCGGACGCGCCGAGCGCGTATTCGAGCACCAGATCCCAGCCGATGATCCAGGCCACGAGTTCGCCCAGCGTGGCATAGGCATAGGTGTAGGCGCTGCCGGCGATCGGCACGGTTGAGGCCATTTCCGCATAGCACAAACCGGCGAAGGCGCAGGCGAAGCCGCCGAACACGAACGACAGCGTGATGGCCGGCCCGGCATAGGCAGCGGCGGCGTGCCCGGTGAGCACGAATATGCCGGCGCCGACGATCTCGCCGATGCCGAGCGAGACCAGGTTGAGCGCCGAGAGCGTGCGCTTGAGCGGCACGCCGTCGTGCGTCGTCATCGCCTGCACGTCGGGCTCGGCCGCTTCCGCCTCCAGCGCGGCAATCGGTTTGCACAGCCAAATCCTCGCCATGGTGACGGTCCTCTGCGCACCCGCGACAGCGGAGAGCAAGATGCAAGGTGGCCTTACTCGATCAAGCGGTCCGGCGGTGGTGTTGCGCTCGCGCCTCGCTCACAGCCAGGGCATCAGCGAGGCGTGGATCACGTCCGGCACGCCTTCGCCGCCGACCGACTTGATGGCGATGTCGACATCGTTGAGCCCGAAGCGATGGGTGGTGATCAGCTCCAGCGGAAAGCGCTTCGAGGCGAGCTGCGCCAGCGCCAGTTCGCAAGCTTTGTAGGAGTGGCCGCGGGCGCTCTTCATGGTGATGAATTTCACCGTGAATTTCTCCAGCGGAAAGTTGGGGAAGGCGGCAAGCTCGCCCTGCGCCACGATCACCCCGGCCTTCCTTTTGAGCGCCTCGATGCCGAGCAGGATCGGAATCGTGCCGGCGCCGGCGGTGCAGTCGAGCGCGACATCAACGCCCTTGCCGCCGGTGATCTCCATGATGCGGGCGAGCGGGTCCTCCTTCTGCACGTCGATGACGTAATCGGCGCCGAGCTTTTTGGCGACCGCGAGGCGGGCGCCGTCCTTCGACGTGCCGGTGACGATGATGAGCGAGGCGCCGGCCTGCTTGCAGATCACGGTCTGCGACAGGCCCTGCTGGCCCGGGCCCTGAATGAGCACGGTGGAGTTATAGCCGACGCCGCCATCGAACAGCGACCATTCGACGCCGTTCGCCATCGGCGTCACCAGCCCGGCGAGTTCAGCGGAGACGCCCTTTGGCACATGATGCACCACCGCATTCCACGGCAGATAAACGTACTGGGCAAAACCGCCCCAAAGATGCGGCGCCTTCTCGGCCGAGGTATAGCCGTAGCGGATAGCGTCCGGATTGGTGCGCCAGTTGGTGTTCTCGCAATGCCGGTACTGGCCGGCATGGCACCACTCGCACTTGCCGCACATGACGTAGTGCTCGACAAAGACGAGGTCGCCTTCCTTGAATCCTTTGCGTCGGGTGAATTCGCGGCCGGCCTTGGCGATGACGCCGATGTTCTCGTGCCCCATGATGGTGGGCGCGTTGCTCGGCGGGTGCTTGTAGAGCTTGACGTCGGTGCCGCAGATGCCGCCCACCTCCATCTTCATCAGCGCGGCGTCCTCGGGGATGTCCGGCATCGGATATTCGCGGATTTCGGTCTTGCTCGGCCCGGTGCGCACCGCCGCCATTACTTTCTCGGCCACTGAAATCGCTCCTTGTTCGTCCTCTTGGTCGTTAGAATATGGGGCTTGAAAGCCGATATATAGTCTGATGTCCAGCCCGTTCGAGATGATGCGTCCGCGTGGCAGCCGTGCCGATGGCGCCGCAGCCGATCGCGTGCGCGCCTGGACGCGGGAGCGTTTCAAGCTCACGGCGGATGAAACGGTGATGGTGTCGGAAATCGCCTGTGCGGTTCCCGGCTGCCCGCCGATCGAGACGCACGTGGTGTTCTGGTCCGAACAAGGCCGGTATCACTTCAAAGTGTTCAAGCGGCTTGCCGAGGTGGTAGAGGACGATCTGCCTCCGGCCTTCATGAAAAACGCGCTAACCTGGGTCGAGGGAGCAGAATGCAGTTGCTGCTAGACCGAATGGTAGCTGTCGACCGGAGCAGCAAGTCTGATAGAACACATGGTAGTTGTCCAGCTGTTTAACCGAGGGCTCTATGTCGGTGATTGATGACTTGAGGCCGACCCGCAAGGCGAATGTGATGAACTTGCTTGCTGACGCCGGCTTCGACGTGAGCGACTGGAAGAACGTCAGAGGCCAACCTCCAGCCCGCAATCCTAAGTATTGTTATAGCTGGTCGTTCGAGCAGCCCGGCGAGGCCGTTGCGGTTTGCCTTTGGCATAAGAGTCTGAGGCCGCAAAACGGCACAGTTGCGTATCACCGCAAGCCTAACGCCGGGGCTCACAGGCGCGACAAGTCGCCTGTCTGGAACCTACGTAATTCGCAATTTGATGCACGACTCGAACTTGCCTACCGGCAGCGACTGCCGGTGAGTGTTATTGTGCTTAATGAGAAACAGCGCAGTCGTCAGGCCGATACAACGAAGGGCCCCATTGTTTCTGGGCGCTTGCTGGACCGTACTTCTTGGGCAGTCACTGAATACAATTACGAAACTGGCGAGTGCTTGCTAGTTAGAGGCGAAAAGCCGACGACGCCGCCCATAGATCCGCCCGACTTAGCGGCCTCCTGGTTCGAAGGTAAGCGACGGCAGGCTTTTGTTTATCACCGCCACCGTGAAGCGCAGTTACGCCGCGCCAAAATCCAAGATTGTCTGGTCAGAAGCGGCGGCCGATTAGTATGTGAGGTGCCGAACTGCGGATTCGATTTTTTTGAGCAGTATGGCGCCTTAGGGAAAGGTTACGCGCAGGTCCACCACCTGCTGCCGCTCAGTAACTCGCCACCCGAAGGTCGGAAGACCCAGCTGAAAGACCTTGTCATTGTGTGTGCCAACTGCCACGTGATGATTCACATTGGGGGCGAGTGTCGGCCGCTAGGCGATTTAATTGGCAGCCGATAGCTCAGGATGAAATTTCAGAGTCCAACCTTCGCCAGCGCTTCGGCCTGCCGCTTGGCGACGCGATCGATGGAGAAGCGCTCGATCGCCTCGTTGAATAGCCGGTAGAAATTCAGCTCCGCGCGCAGGTGCAGGAACACGGCGCCAAGCCCGACCGCGGCGCGGTCCATGAACACGAATTCGCGCGGCACCGTCACCGGGCCCTTCCGTTTGAGCGCCTGATGGACGCGGAACGCCTCGCGGCGGCCGTACTCGGAGGGATCGACCTTGTCGGCAAGCGTGCGCACGCGATCGTCGAGTAGCGGCCCATAGATAAAGCGCGCCCAGATATTGAGCGTATCGATGAGATCGCGCGACAGCCCGCGAAAGCCCCACGTCTCGTAGGCGTGCACGATGAGGTCGTCCCTGCCGTGCAGCAGACCGTGGTAGAGATCGACGACGCCCTGGACGAATTTCGGCGCAAAGATGCGGATACAGCCGTAATCAAGAAGGTTGATGCCCGCGGGCTCCGGCGGCCGCTTGCGCGCGCCAGCGCGGGCCGCTTCGAAGACAGTGTAATTGCCGAGATGCGGGTCGCCGTGGATGACGCCGAAGCGGCTGAACGGAAACCACCAGGCGGTGAACATCGCCGTGGCGAGCGTATTGCGTATGGCGAGCGGATCGCTCCTGTGCGCGAGCATGCGCGTGCCTTCGAGCCAGTCGAGCGTGAGCAGCCGTCCCGTGGAAAGTTCCGGCCACGGCCGCGGCACGCGCACGCGCTCGCTGCCGTCGAGCATGAAGCGGTAGAGCGCGGCGTGCTTGGCCTCGCGGTAATAGTCGAGTTCCTCGCGTACGCGCGCGCCGATCTCCTTGGCGACCTCACTGGTATCGATCGACGGGTCGAAGCGGCGGCGGATCGCCAGCAGAATCTCCAATTGCCGCAGGTCGGCTTCGACCGCGGACTGCATGTCGGGATATTGCAGCTTGCAAGCGAGCGTCTCGCCGGAGAGCGCAACGGCGCGATGCACCTGGCCCAGCGAAGCCGCCGCCGCGGGCTCGTGCTCAAAACTTGCAAATTTCTTTTCCCAGTCGCGGCCGAGCTCCGCCATCATGCGGCGCTTGACGAAGGCCCAGCCCATCGGCGGGGCTTCGCTCTGCAGCTTTTGCAGCTCGGTGGCGTATTCCGGCGGCAGCAGATCGGGAATGGTCGCCATCAATTGCGCGACCTTCATCAGCGGGCCTTTCAGCCGGCCGAGCGCCGACGACAGCGCCAGCGCCTCGCCGGCGCGATTGGGCTCCCCGCCCAGGAGCCGCCGTCCCGCATAGCGCGCCGCCACGCCGCCGACATTGGCGCCAACCCGCGCATAGCGCGCGGCGCGGGCGGCAAAGCGGTTTTTTTCGCGGTCGGGACTTTCGCTACGCGGCATCGGCGCTCGTTCGCGGGAGGGATTGCCGACACATAATAATGTCGATCATCAGCCTTTTGCCAATGCTTCAAAGGCCGCGCGATACTTTCTCATTGCCTTGCGCGCGATCTGCATGCCCCGGTTGTGCTTGGTATTCAAGCGCGTAAATTTGATGCCGTCCGCTACCAATTCGGCTGTGAGCACGTCTCCTGCATCCCAGCCCGGTTCGGCCAGGAGCTCGGGTGGCAACGAGACAATGCGCTTGTCGCCCATCCTTTGAATCTTCGACATCATGGCAAAATCAATTATAGCGTTTCCAATTCCTCAATCATCCGCTCGATAACGCCAAGTCCGCCCTGCCAGAAGTTCGGATCGTGGGCGTCAAGCCCGAACGGTGCGAGCAGTTCGGCATAAGACTTGGTGCCGCCGGCAGCGAGCATTTGCAAGTAGCGCTCGGCAAAGCCTTCGGCGGCCTGTTCGTAGACGGCGTAGAGCGAGTTCACCAGGCAATCGCCGAAAGCGTAGGCATACACGTAGAACGGCGAATGGATGAAATGCGGGATATAGGCCCAGAACGTCTCGTAGCCGGGTTTGAGCTCGATCGCGGGACCAAGGCTCTCGCGCTGCACATTGAGCCATAGTTCGCCGATCCGCTTCGCGGTCAATTCGCCGTTCCTGCGCTCGGTGTGGACGGCGCGCTCGAAGGTGTAGAACGCGATCTGCCGCACCACGGTGTTGATCATGTCCTCGACCTTGGCGGCGAGCATGGCCTTGCGTTGTTCGTTGTTGGATGTGGCCGCCAAGAGTTTCCGAAACGTCAGCATCTCGCCGAACACGCTCGCGGTCTCGGCGAGCGTCAGCGGCGTCGGCGCCATCAGCGCGCCGTTCGGCGCCGCCAGCACCTGGTGCACGCCATGGCCGAGCTCGTGCGCGAGCGTCATCACGTCGCGCGGCTTGCCCTGGTAGTTGAGCAGCACGTAAGGATGCGCCGACGGCACCGTCGGATGCGAGAACGCACCCGGCGCCTTGCCCGGCCGCACCGGCGCATCGATCCAGCGTTTGTCGAAGAAGCGCTCGGCGATCTCGGCCATTTTCGGCGAGAACGCGCCGTAGGCGGTGAGCACCGTGTCCATCGCCTCGCTCCAGCCGACATTGCGCATCGGCACTTGCGGCAGCGGCGCGTTGCGGTCCCAGTGCGGCAGCCGCTTCTTGCCGAACCAATTCGCTTTGAGCGCATAATAGCGATGCGACAGGCGGGGATAGGCGGCGCGCACGGCCGAGACCAGCGCATCGACCACCTCGGGCTCGACCCGGTTGTCGAGATGGCGCGCACTGGCGACATCAGCAAAGCCGCGCCAGCGGTCGGAGATTTCCTTGTCCTTGGCCAGCGTGTTGGTGACGAGCGCGAATTCCTCGATGTTTTGCTTGAACGTATGCGCCAGCGCCTGCGCCGCGGCCTTGCGCGTCGGCGCCGAACGGTCCTGCAGCAGGTTCAAGGTCGGCTCGATGGCAAGCGATTTTCCTGCCACCTTGAAGCGCAGATTGGCGATCGCCGCGTCGAACAGCCGGTTCCAGGCCGTGTACGCCGTCACCGATTTTTCGTGAAACAGCTGCTCGATGCGGTCCTCGAGCTGATAGGGCTTGTAGCGGCGCACGTCTTCGAGCCACGGCCGGTAATGGCCAAGCGCCGGATCGGCCATCGCCGCTTCGAGCAGAGCACCGTCGATGCGGTTGAGTTCGAGCGTGAAGAACAACAGATGCGTCGATGCGGCGGTGAGCCGCTCCTGCACGTCGCCGTAGAATTTGGTGCGCGCCGGATCGACGGTGTTGCCGGCATGCAAGAGCCCGGCATAGGAGCCGAGCCGCCCCATCAGATCGTCGATCGCCTCGAAGCGCCGCACTACTTCGGCAAGCGGCGCGCCGGCCGCCGGCGAGGAAGCCATCTCGGCAAGCCTGCCCTTATACGCCGCCTCGAACGCGACACACTCGGCGTCGCAACGGTCGAGATCGCGCTTGACCGCCGGATCGTCGAGGCCGGCATAAAGATCGGCGAGATTCCATTCCGGCAGTGCGCCGAGGGCGGAGCGTTTCGCAGGCCGTTGAGCAGGACGGGCGGCAGCGATCTTTTTCTTTGCGGAACGGGGCATGCGGTTGGCGCTCCTCACCGCCGTTGATGTGGCGCAGCACTGCGGCGCCTGCAAGGCCGCGGCGACGCACCAGACGGCGGGCGCCGCGGATGAGACTTACTCTTTCCTGCCCCGCAAAAGCGCATAGGCGCTGGCATAAACCACCTTTCCCGGACGCGGTGCAGCGCGTAGCGGTGCACCTCTGATCCGGAATCGTCGCAGGCTCAGCGCGTGTAAAGGTCCCGAGTCTGCGGCGCACCACTTCGCTACGCTGGTGCTGCGCCGCGCCCGGGAACCGTACTCTGCGGCTTGCTCTGCAGGCTCAACACATCCGCGGCGAAGCCATTACCCAAACCCGAAAAAGCGCGCCGGATTATCGACCAGCACGCGGTCGCGCGCGGCGCGGTCGGGGACGTAGCGTTCCAGCAGCGCGACGCGCGCCATTTCGTGGTCAAGGCCGTATTCGGAGTGGCCGTCCTTGTCGGGGCGGATGAAGCGGTGCACGTGCGGCCAGTCGGTGCCCCATAGGCAGCGGTCCGGCGCGGCTGCATAAAACAGCCGGCCAAACTCGACGGCGTCATCCCACGGATAGCCGAGATTCGAGCGCAGGTCGCCGTTCGACAGCCCGATCCACCAATTGCCGTTGTTGAGCAGACCGAGCATCAGGCGGACCGCCAGCTGTCCGGTGCCGCGGCTATAGTCGGGACCGCCCATGTGATCGATGATCGCGGGAAAATCGATCTTGCGCAGTTCGTCAGCGACGGGGAGAAAATCGTCCTCGAAGCCGAACACCTTGACGAACCAGCCGAGCTCGCGCACGCGCGCAAGGCCGCGGCGGAAGCCGTCGAGGCTCGGCGCCAATTTGAACCGGCCGCCGAAATTGAACCGCGCGCCGCGCACGCCGACGCTGTGGAGCCTTGCCAGTTCGGCGTCGCTGACGCTGTCGTCGACGATGGCGACGCCGCGATAGTTCTGCCGCGGCGCGTTTTTCAGAACATCGTGCAACAGGCGGTGATCGGTGCCGTAGATCGTGGGCTGCACCAATACCGCGCGATCGATCCCTAGCGCATCGTGCAACGCCTTCACCGCGGCAAACGTGCAAGCTTGCGGCGGCTGGTAGAGCGCGTCGGCATTGGCGGCCGGGTATTTTTTGGGGTCGCCGAAGACGTGCAGATGGGTGTCGCAGGCATTTTGAGGCAATCGTACCGGCATGGCCAATCCAGAATCTGGACCCGCACCAATTACGGGGGCGCACCAAATCACTTTAACATCGCATTAAGCCTCCTGCCGGCAAAGTGCCCCAATTCGGCACAAAGCAGGGTTGCGAAGAAAGCCAATCATGAGCGGACGTGTTCTGATCGTCGACGACGATCCGGTGCAGTGCCGGCTGCTTGACGGCATGCTGCGAAAGTTCGGCTATGAGCCGGTGACCGTCGATGACGGCGAGGCGGCCGTCGCGCTGCTCACCGGTGCCGAGGGCGCGCGGATCGACGGCGTGATCCTCGATCTTGTCATGCCGAACCTCGACGGGCTCGGCGTTTTGGCGCGGCTGCGCCAGGCCGCGATCAAGGTGCCGGTGATCGTACAGACCGCGCATGGCGGCATCGACAATGTGGTCTCCGCGATGCGCGCGGGCGCGGTCGATTTCGTGGTCAAGCCGGTCGGCGCCGAACGGCTGCAGGTGAGCTTGCGCAATGCGCTCAATGCCAGCGCGCTCGAAGGCGAGATCCAGCGCATCAAACACAGCAGCTCCGGCACGCTCGGCTTCAAAGACATCATCACCCGCAGCGCCAACATGGCGGCCGTCATCCGCGTCGCGGAGAAGGCTTCGGCCTCGACCATCCCAGTGCTGGTCGCGGGCGAATCCGGCGTCGGTAAGGAGTTGATCGCGCGCGCCATTCACGGCTCGTCCGGGCGGCGGACCAAACCGTTTGTCGCGGTCAATTGCGGCGCCATGCCGGAAAACCTCATCGAGTCGATCCTGTTCGGCCACGAGAAGGGCTCGTTCACCGGTGCCACCGAGCGCCATATCGGCAAATTCGTCGAGGCCTCGGGCGGCACCCTGTTTCTTGACGAGGTCGGCGAATTGCCGGCGGCCGCGCAGGTCAAGCTCCTGCGCGCCGTCCAGGAGGGCGAGGTCGAGCCGGTCGGCGCCCGCAGGCCGGTGCGGGTCGACGTGCGCATCATCTCCGCCACCAACCGCGATCTGGTTGCCGACGTGAAGGCCGGGCGCTTTCGTGAAGACCTGTTCTATCGCCTGCACGTGTTTCCGATCGGCGTGCCGCCGCTGCGCGAGCGCGTAGCCGACATTCCGGTGCTCGCCCGGCACTTTCTCGCCCGCTTTGCCGCCGAAGAGGGCAAGCGCATCCGCCTCATCTCGGCCGAGGCGCTCGCCGTGCTCACTGCATTCCGCTGGCCGGGCAATATCCGGCAGCTGGAGAATGCGCTGTTCCGCGCCGTCGTGCTGGCCGAGACCGACACGCTTGGGCTTTCCGAATTTCCGCAGATCGCGGCGCAAGTCCAAGTGTCGGCGCAAGTCTCGCCGCAAATCTCGGCGCAAGCCGCCGGCCCGGAACCGGAGCTTGTGACTTGCCAAGCCGGGGCCGAGTTTATTGAGGGTGGAAAGTCAGCGGCCGATTTCGAGCCGGCGCAGGGCGACCCCGCCTCGGCCGTGATCGACGAGCCGTCGATTTGTCCGGCCGAAACAGCGGCCCCGCTCGACACGCTGCCGCTGCTCGACGCCGCAGGCGAAGTACGGCCGCTTGAACAGCTTGAGGCCGAAATGATCCGCTACGCGATCGCCCACTATAGCGGCCAGATGTCGGAAGTGGCGCGCCGGCTGCGAATCGGGCGCTCGACGCTTTACCGCAAACTCGAAACGCTGGGCCTATAAGCCGCCGGCGCCTCATTTGAGGGAGGCAGCGGAAAAAGCGGCGAAATCGAGATCGAAGCCGTTGCCGCAATGCGACATTCCCGGAAAATCGCCTGACATACACATAAAGTGAACGTTGCCCACAGGACATGTCCGCCCGCCTCGCGTAAGCTGAAGCAGTGTCGATTTGGGCACTGAGTTCGGTAGTGGTGCCGGCACCGCGGCAATGACACGGTCGGGGCTCACAAGCCCCGGGGGGTCGGAGCTTCGCGGCTTTCGGCGCAGGCTTCTACGTGCAGTTTTGATGAGGAGAATTTGCAATGCCCGGCGTCCGTCACAACGGCTTTCTCGCCTCGACTGCCGTCGCCCTGGTGTTGACTGCCGCAAGCGTGGGCGGTGCAGTCGCCCAATCCGCCGCGACGCCGAACGCCGAAATCGCAATTCCCGCTGCCGATGCAGCGCAGGCCATCCCCACATCGGACACCGGTAAAGCAAGCACAAATGCAGCCCCGGCGGCGAGCGACAGTGTGGCGCCGACGCCCGCAGCCTCGTCCGCCCCTTCCGGTGCGGCCGGTTCCGCCGAATTCACTGACGATCTTCAAAACGCAAGTCCGGCTGCCGCGAAGCCCGCGAACGAGCCCGCAGCCGCAGGCGCAGCGCCAGCTGCGCCGGACAAGGCAGACAACGATAGAGCGGCGCCCGCAGCCGAGAACGCCGCCGTGCCGCAAGCGCAGCCGCCGGCGCCGGCTGCAACCTCGACCGCTCCGGCCGCAGCCGCGCCGGGCGCTCCGCAGGCTGTGGGCAGCGTCGCCGAGCCGTCGCAAGTATCGCCCGCAAACGCCAATGCAGCGCCGGCCGCCGTCGCTGCGACACCTTCGATCGATTCTGAGATCGGCCACGAGCTTGAGCAGTTGGCCAACGGCAAGTTCGATCGCATACTCGGCGGCAAAAGCGAGCGGACGGCGATCGCCGCGTTCTATTCGGGCCGCAGCTACGCGCCGATCTGGATTACCGACGGTCACGCCAACGATCGCGCCAAGGCCGCGATGACCTATCTCGCCCATGTCGGCGCCGACGGCCTCGATCCGGCGGATTACGCGGCCCCCGATTTCAACACACCGACCGATCCGGCCAAACTCGCGGAAGCCGAATTGCGGTTCTCGATGGCGCTGATCCGCTACGCCCACCACGCCTCGATCGGCCAGGTGGCGTGGTCGCGCGTCGACGCCAATATCTGGTACGACCGCAAGGCTCCGGAGGCCGCGAGCGTGCTGGCCGCCGTGGCCGACAGCAGCGATGTCGGCGCAACGCTGAATTCCTATGAGCCGCACAGTGCTGACTACATCGCGCTGAAAAAGAAGCTCGCCGAAATTCGCGCCGGCAACGGCGACGATTTCAAGCCGGAAATCCCGCATGGGCCGGTGCTCAAGGTCGGCGCGCAGGACGACCGCGTGCCGGTGCTGCGCCAACGGCTCGGCGTCGAAGGCGACGGCAGCGCTGTCTACGACAAGGCAATGGCCGAGGCGGTGAAGAAATTTCAGAAAGCCCACGAAATCCGCCCGACCGGCACGCTGACGGCGGCGACGGTCGACGCCATCAACGGTCCGCGGCCGACGCACGTGATCGACACCATCATCGCCAACATGGAACGCTGGCGCTGGATGCCGCACGATCTCGGCAACACCTACGTCCTGATCAATCTGCCGGACTTCACCGCGAGCGTATTCCACAACGGCAAGCGGATCTGGAAGACGAAAATCGTCATCGGCAAGCCGGACATGCCGACCCCGATCATGACGGCGGAGATGAAATACATCACCGTCAATCCGACCTGGCACGTGCCGCCCTCGATCATCAACAGAGAATACCTGCCGGCGATGGCGCAGGATCCGACCGTCATGCAGCGGATGGGACTCGTGGTCGAGCGCGACAGCTCGGGACGCGTCAGCGGCATCCACCAGCCGCCCGGCGACAGCAACGCCGAGGGACGGTTGCGCTTTAATTTCCCCAACAGATTCTCGGTGTACCAGCACGACACGCCCGACAAATACATGTTTGGCTATGCCAGGCGCACGTTCAGCCACGGCTGCATGCGCACGCAGGATCCGGCCAAATACGCCGAAGTGCTGCTGTCGCTCGTGCGTCCGAAGGACGGCTACACCGAGGAACGCATCAAGAAGATGTATGGACCGAACGAGATCACCATCGAATTCCCGACCTCCATCCCTGTGGATGTCACCTACCAGACCGCCTTCGTCGATGACGCCGGCAAGCTCGAATTCCGCGACGACATCTATGGCCGCGACAGGGAGCTGTTGGCCGTGCTGCACGGGCCCGACCGCAAGATAGCCGACATTCCCGTCGAGAATCACATGGCCGCAGCCCAGGCTCGCGATCACGCAAGGAGCCGAAAACCCGCCGGAATGGGGAGGCGAAAGCGGCCCCTCGAACTTCTTCGCCAGGCTGTTCGGCGGCTTTTCGCCGCCGCCGCAGCCGGCTTCGCAGCAGCGTCCCGCCGTCCGTCGCAGGATGGTGCGAACCGGCGGAGAGTATGACCGTTAGACGGCACTTTCGGCCGTCCGGCCACGCCGCAATTAACCATGATCGGCCAACCGGCAGGAACGCGCGCAGCCCTCCCGAGCCGGCGGCCGGGGGCGGCCACATTTTGCCACACTGGGCCGTTAGCACTATTCTCGGTCGGGGATGGGGTGTGGACGCGTAAACCCTTCCCAAAATCAGCAATGCGTTAGCGTCACCCGCCGCAGCGAGGCGGTGGCGCGCAACGCGTCAGTGCGAGATTGCCAGTGCCCGTCGGTAACGCGCGCCTGAACAGGTCTCGATTCCCGCTTACGCGCGCCGCCTATTCGTGCGGCCTCGCCATGCTGATTTTTCTGTTTGGTGCGAAATCGCTGCAGAACGCCATCGCCGATGGCGAGATGCGCACCATTTCGATGCATCAGGTCCACACCGGCGAAACCATCACCATCACCTACAAGCGCGACGGCCGCTACGTCGAGTTGGCGTTGGAAAAGATCGATTGGTTCCTGCGCGATTGGCGGCGCGACGAGGAAATCCGCATCGACCCGCACCTGATCGACCTGGTGTGGGAGGTGCAGCGCGAGACCGGCGCGAAGGCGCCGATCGACGTCATCTGCGGCTACCGCTCGCCCCAGACCAACGCCATGCTGCGCCGGCGCTCAAGCGGCGTGGCGCGCTTCAGCCAGCACATGCTGGGCCACGCCATGGACTTTTATATACCCGGCGTGCCGCTCGAAGAGCTTCGCGTCATCGGCCTGCGCATGCAGCGCGGCGGCGTCGGCTTCTATCCGACCTCCGGCTCGCCGTTCGTGCACATGGACACCGGCGGCGTGCGGATGTGGCCGCGCATGACGCGCGATCAATTGCTGCACGTGTTTCCCGACGGCCGCACCGTCTACGTTCCGAACGACAGCCGTCCGCTTCAGGGCTATGCGCTGGCGCTTGCCGATCTGAAAAAGCGCGGCCAGAAACCGACCGAGAGCCGGTTTGAAGAAGCGCGCGAGGACGGCGTCGACGTTGACGAAGTGACCGGGCGCGACGAGCACGCGCATTTCAACCCGCTCGCCAAGCTGGCGCAATTGTTCGGCGCGAAGCCCAATCAGCGCCGCGACGATCGCGGCGCCACGACGCTCGCCGCGGCCAGGCCACCCGCGCCGCCCGGGCCCCCCGCGCCCCCCGCCTTGGCGGCAGCGCCGGCGCCGGCCTCTGCGCTCTTTGCCGCACTTATGCGCGAAGCCAAGGCGAGGCAGGAAGCGGCGAGCCGCGCGGCCGCGCAGATCAGGCAGCAAGCTGCAGCTTTTGCCAGCGCAGTGACGTTGCCGAAGCTGATCGAGGTTGGGGATTTCACCGCAGTGCCTGCGGCAGCGCCGGCGCCTGCCGCTCAACCGCCGGATGATTCCGCCGCCGACGCTGATTTGACGCCGAAGCAGATCATCACGGCGCGCGGCTACTGGGAAGGCCCGCAGGCAAGCGAACCCGCGCCGCGACAATCGATGGCGGTGGTGGCGGAGGCCGCCGACACGACCGGCGCCATCAGCCCATGGTCGAATGAAAACCGCGCTGCCGCCGAACTCCCCCTCGGCTATGCCGAGCAGGCCGCCGGCGACGCGCCGTCTTCTACGCGCGCCATCGCCGCAACGGCCGGCGTGACCGCGCCACAACCCGATCGCGCGCTTGCCCGCCGTGCAATCATCGCGCCGCCGGCAACGACAATCGCGCTGGAACGAACCGAAGGCGAGGCGGCTTCCGTCGTCGTGCCGCCGCCAACCCCGATCCCGCGGCCGCTTCGGGCGCCTGATATGCAAGCCGAAAATCCCTGGCTGTTCGCCGTGCTGATATCGCCGAGCGTGCGCCATTACCTGACGACATTGCGGCTGGGCGCGCAGGACTTCCGCACGCTCGCGCCGCTGGTGCGCAGGCCCAAAAGCGCAGTGCTGATGACGTTCGCCGCCGAGGCCAATCCGGGGCTTTCGGCCGATCGTTTCAGCGGCAACGCCATCGTCTTCGTCGCGACGGTGACCTACGACAACCACACCGCATCGCTGGCAGTGAGGACTGCGACGGCCGCGGTGAATGATCCGAAATCCGTTCGATTTCCCCCGCTCCTTGCCGCCCCCGATCGGGTCTGGGGTAAACTCAAGCGGGAATCGAGAGTTGCGCGCTCGCAAAAGCGAGCGATCAAGATCGGATCAATCTGATTCCCTTTTACGCCGCCTCAAGCCGCGCCGATTTGCTCTCGAACTCGAACCGCAACTGCGCGCCCTCCTCCTCTGGCAACCAATTGGTCGTCTGCGGAAAGATCGTGCGGTAGAGCGACACCCGCCCGCGCGCCCGCGGCGACCTCTGCGCCGCCCGCGCCTCGACGAGGATTTGCAGAAGCTCGACGCGCACCTCTTCTGGATCGGCCCGATAAACCGGCGTCGGTCGGTTTTGGAACAAGCCGCCCTGCTGGTCCTTGTCGAACAGATCGCCTTGACGGGGAGCTTGGCGGGATGAGTTCATGCGCGCAGAGTCCGATCCGCGAATCAGCCTTGATGGTCGGCGATTCGGTGACACGGCGCGACCAGGCGTATTCGTCTTGCCCCCGCAGGCCACGGGGGTGCAATCGCTTGCTTTCGACCAGCTGACGGGTAGGCTTCACCGATATTAGTTGTTAGTTTCCGCGCTGGAATCTCGCCTTGCAGCCTCGTTAACGGTAGGTTGTACAGCGCACATGGACCTATTCGCGGCGGCAGGGATTGATCTGGGTGACGGCGGGCGCGGCGGCCGGTCAGGCCGCTCGGCCATAGGCCGTTCGCTGCGCGTTGCGCTCTTCAATTATAAAATCGTCGCTGAAGAACTCAGGCGGCGCACCTTCGATCTCACCTCCCAGCAACTTGAGGCAGCGCAGAGCTATGCGAATACCGCCGGCAGCAAACGCTTTGCCCGACTAAAGGAAACCGAAGTCCGCAATCTGTTCTGCCAAAAACTTCTCGGCTACGTGCTCGGCTACACCCAGCTGGACGCCGACCCGCCCTACACGCTCGCCTTCGAACGAGCAATCCGTCGCGGGACAATTGATGTGGCGCTCGGCCGCTTCGGCCTCGCCGACAGCGCGGACGAGATCGTTGCTCCATTCGAATTAAAGGGACCGACGACGACGGACCTCGACGCCATCATGCCGGGGCGCGGCTACAGCCCAGTGCAGCAGGCTTGGAACTACGGCATCGACGTACCCGGCTGCCGCTGGGTACTGGTATCGAACTGCGTCGAAATAAGGCTCTATGGCTTCGGCCGCGGTCGCGACGCCTATGAGTTGTTCGATCTGACCAAACTCGACGATGCGCGGGAGATTGAACGGCTGTGGTTGTTGCTCTCGGCGAAACAGTTGCTCGGCGGCGCGACCGAAGCGCTGCTGCGCCAGAGCGACAGTGCCTACAAGGACATCACCGACGATCTCTACCGGGACTACAAGGCGCTGCGCGAACGGCTGTCGTCCCACCTGACCGACGCCGCCGACGGTCCCAAGACTCGCCATGGCGGCGGCCATCGAAGTCGCGCAAAAGCTGCTCGATCGCATCCTGTTCGTCGCCTTCGCCGAACGCACCGACCTTTTGCCTGACAAGCTGATCGAGCGCGCCGCCAAGGCGCGCAACGAATGGCGGCCGGAACCGTACTGGAAGAATTTTCAGGCGCTGTTTCACGAGATCGATGTCGGCAATGAAGGTCGCGGGATTTGGAGCTGCAACGGCGGCCTTTTTGGCGAGGATCCGGCTACGGACGGTGTGATCCTGCCCGACCATTTGACCGAAGAATTCGCGAAGCTCGCCAACTGGGACTACCGCAGCGACGTGCCGGTGACCGTGCTCGGCCATATTTTCGAGCAATCGATCACCGACCTTGAGAGATTGCGCGCCATCAGCCGCGGCGAGGAGCCGCCAAAGGTTTCCAAGCGAAAGCAATTCGGCGTCATCTACACCCCCGACATCGTCACGCGTTTTCTGGTCGAGCGCACGATCGGCGTCACGCTCTCCGAACGATTCAACGCGCTTCTGCGCCAGGCACGGCCGCGAAGCGCCGGGCAACGGCGATCCGATCTTCCGCGCGAAAGAAAAGGACGCCGAGCGCGCATTCTGGCGTGACTTCGCCGAGGCGTTGCGCGCGCTGCGCATTGTCGATCCGGCCTGCGGCTCCGGCGCCTTCCTGGTCGCCGCCTTCGACCTCTTGGCGGCCGAATATCGCCGTGTCACAGAGCACCTCGGCACACTCGGCGACAAGATCGACTTCGACCCGTTCGACGAGATCGTGACCAGGAATCTCTATGGCGTGGACGTGAACGCCGAGTCGATTGAGATTACGCGACTGGCATTGTGGTTGAAGACCGCGCGCAACAAGCACCGCCTGCAAAACCTTGAAGCGACGATCAAGGTCGGCAACAGCCTGATCGACGATATCAAATTCACCGACCATCCCTTCGATTGGCGCGAGGCGTTTGCGCCGATCCTCGCCGGCGGCGGGTTCGACGTGGTCATCGGCAACCCGCCCTATGTGCGCATGGAACTGATCAAGCCGATAAAACCCTATCTCGAAAAGCACTACGTGGTGGCCGACGACCGCACCGATATTTACGCCTATTTCTTCGAGCGCGGCGTCGGATTGCTCAAGGAGGGCGGGCGTCTCGGATTCATCATCCTCCTCGACATTCTTCCGCACCGGCTCAGGCGAGAAGCTGCGCACCTTCCTCGGCGATAATGCCGGTATCGAATCGGTTATCGATTTCGGCGACCGGCAGATTTTCGAGGGCGTCACCACGTACCCGACGATCATCACACTGCGCAGAGGGAAACCTCCGAAGGGCGGCGCGCTTTCGTTCCTCAAGGTCGCAGCTGAATTGCCGAAAGACCTCGAAGCGACCTTCACGGCCGGTGCGACGACAATGCCGCGCGCCCGACTCGGCTCGGGTCCATGGCAATTCGAGGACGACAGACTGGCGCGGCTGCGCAAGAAGATCGTAAGTGGCAAGAGGACTCTGGGCGAAGTTTATGGCGCGCCTTTATTCGGCATCAAGACTGGATTGAACGAAGCCTTTGTCATCGACGAGGCGACGCGCGACCGACTGGTAAAGCAGGACAAAAAATCAGCAAAATTACTCAAACCCTTCCTTCGCGGCGAGAATATCAAACGCTGGCGTGTCGAGCCGGAGGGCCTTTCTCTCATCAATACGCCAAAGGGCAAAGTCGACATCAACGACTACCCTGCCGTCCGCGATTGGCTTTTGCCTTTCAGGGCGGAATTGGAGAAACGCGCGACCAAGCAGGAATGGTGGGAATTGCAGCAGGCGCAATTGGCCTATCAGGCCGCCTTTATGCGTACGAAAATCGTCTATCAGGATATAACGGCCACCAATCCATTTGCCCTGGACAAGTACGGATTCCTCGTTGCAAACACATGCTATGTCATTCCATCCGATGACGTTGCTTTGCTTACCTTCCTCAATAGCAAGCTGGCATGGTTTTTTCTGACGTCGGTGACAAATATCGCGAGAGGCGGTTATCTTCGGCTGCGGACTGAGTTCGTAGAGAAAACCCCAATCCCACGGATTGCTGCTGCCCAGCGCACTCGGCTTACCGAGTTGGGCGAAATATGCACGGATGCCGCCACGCGTCGTTTTGCTAATCAATCAACCGTCCGCCATCGCATCCTCGATCTCGCGCCGCCGGAGCGCCAAAAGCTCTCGCGTAAGCTGGAGGATTGGTGGAGGCTCGACTTCGCCGCGTTTCGCGACGAGGTCAAACGGGTGTTCCATGCCGAAATCCCGGTCAAGGAGCGCGGCGAATGGGAGAGCTATCTCGCCACCAACGCCGCCGCGGTACGCAAGCTCGATGCGGAAATTGAGAATACCGAGCGCGAGGTCGATGCCATCGTCTATCGCCTCTTTGAGCTGACGCCCGAGGAGATTATCTTGCTGGAAGCCTCGATTGCGGGGCAATATTGAGCCGTTCAGCGGTGTCGCCACGGTAGCGACACGCCCATGACATATGTCTCCTGTTGCGCCACAAGGAATCATCCCGCTCATTCAAGGGCGTCGCCGGCGACGGCCGACGATTGGAGCGGGAGCGGTTCCTGCGGGCGGGGCTCGTAACCCCGCTCCCGGGCGGTCCGGGCATCATCCCAGCCGGCATTATGACCGGCGCGCCAAGGTGCTCGGCTTAAGCGCGGCCGACGGCGCGGATAACGCCCGCGCCCTCTCGATCGCGTGAAGCGCGGCAGGTGAGGGCCGCCGCTGCTGTTCCGAACGAGTGTGGCTGCGAGTCTCCGCGATGCAGTTGCGGAGATGCGGAGCGAGCGTCGAGCCCTCATCCCGGCCTTCTCCCGCCCGGGTGAAGGAGTGCGCAAGAAAGTCGCGACGCAGACGCGGTACGGCCTACGCCGGCATGCCGAGCGCGTGCATATAGGTTTCCAGAATGGCTTCCTGCTCGCGGCGCTCGTTGATGTCCTGCTTGCGCAGCCGCACCACGGTGCGCAGCGCCTTGACATGGAAGCCGTTGACCTTGGCCTCGGCATAGACGTCGCGAATGTCGTCTGCGATCGCCTTTCTCTCCTCTTCGAGGCGCTCGACCCGTTCGACGAAGGCCTTGAGCTGATCCTTGGCGAAGCGGTGGGCTGCTTGTTCGTCTTTGACAGCGGCATTGGCCATCGGGCGCTCCTCGCAATGCGGCGGCATGATCCCGAAAGCCACAGCCGGCCGGCACACAGGATCATGCTCAACAGGCATGGCGAGATTTCGAAGGCCTGGGCGCCGGCGTCAAGGCGGGCGCCGCCTCATCCACAGCACTGCACAGGCCGCGCCGACGCGGCGGCCCCGCGCGCGGCCAAAATGATGCGGCTCAATGCTTTTGGCTTGCCTGTGTCTTTTCGAACGCAGCCTTCTGCGCCGGCGAGGCTTCCTTCTGGTTCTTGGCGCGCCATTCGTCGTAGGGCATGCCGTAGACGATCTCGCGGCTTTCGTCCTTGGTCATCGGCAGGCCGCGCTCGTCGGCGGCGTCCTTCATCCAGTTGGACAGGCAGTTGCGGCAGAAGCCGGCGAGATTCATCAGGTCGATGTTCTGCACGTCGGGGTGCGCGCGCAGGTGCTCGACGAGGCGGCGATACACGGCGGCTTCAAGTTCGATGCGGGTCTGGTCGTCGGTAGCCATGATCTCCTCCGCGGCCTAAACATGGCAAACATAGACAGCGCCGCTGCATCTTTCCATAGCGCAAGGGGAGCGAGCCGGGACCGCATGACGACACCCTTACGCGACCTTCTCGAATCGCTGTTCGGCCTTGCCGTCGCTGCGGCCCATCCGTCCGCCTGCCTGCCGCCGAACCTGCCGGAACTGCCGCCGGCCGGACGGCTCATCATTCTTGCCGCCGGCAAGGCAGCGGGATCGATGACCGAAATAGCGGAAGGCCATTATCTCGCCCAAATCGCCGAGCGCGGCATCGATGCCGGCCGGCTCGACGGCGTCGCCGTCACCCGGCACGGCTATGGCCGACCGACCCGGCGCATCGCCGTGATCGAGGCCGGTCATCCGGTGCCGGACGAAGCGGGACTCATCGGTACCGAGCGGGCGCTGGCTTTTGCCGATGCCGCGGGCGCTGGCGATATGGTGCTGGTTCTGCTCTCCGGCGGCGCCTCGGCCAATTGGATCGCGCCCGTGCCCGGGCTTACGCTCGCGCAAAAGCAGGGGGTGACGCGGGCGCTCCTTCGCAGCGGCGCCAATATCGGCGAGATCAATGCGGTGCGCAAACATCTCTCTTGCATCAAAGGCGGCCGCCTGGCGCTGCGCGCCAGTCCGGCCCGGCTGGTGACGCTGGCGATTTCCGACGTGCCCGGCGACGATCCGGCGGTGATCGGCTCGGGACCGACCGTGCCCGATCCCACCACCTTGCAAGATGCGCGCGACATCGTCGGCCGCTACCGGCTCGACCTGCCGGAATCAGCGATGCGGGCGCTTGCCGACCCGACGAACGAGACGCCCAAGCCGGGCAATCCGAGATTTGCAGGCGCCATCTACCGCATCATAGCGCGGCCGGCCGACGCGCTCGCCGCCGCGAAAAAACGCGCCGAGGCGGCGGGCTATGAATGCGTCATGCTCGGCGACCGCGTCCAGGGCGAAGCGCGCGAGGTCGCAGCCGAGCACGCCCGGTTGGCCCGGCAATTGAGCGCGCAGCGCCGCCGCGCTGCGATCCTGTCCGGCGGCGAGCTCACCGTCACGCTGCGCGGAGGCGGCCGCGGCGGACCGAACCAGGAATACGCCCTCGCGCTTGCCGTCGCGCTTGCGGGCGCGCGCAGCATTGCCGCTCTGGCCGCCGATACCGACGGCACCGACGGCGGCAGCGGCCGCCCGGACGATCCGGCCGGCGCCTTTGTCGACGAAGACACGTTGCGACGCGCTGCGGCTCGCGGCCTCGATCCCGCCGCGTTTCTCGCGGACAACAATTCCACGGGGTTTTTCAATGGCATCGGCGATCTGTTCAGGCCCGGTCCGACGTTCACCAACGTGACCGACTTCCGCGCCATCGTCGTTGACACGGCATCGGCTTGACGGGGAATCTGAGCGGCAATGAACCAGGGGATTTGGTCAGGCGTCGTCACCTTGCCGCTTGTTTCCACAACCTGCCTATGTTTGACCAGCGAGCGCGGCCCGGTCGCAACGGGCGCGCGCTGCACTTTGCTGCTCGCACTCGCGCTTGTCGCGCTGATCGCGGCCGCCGAACCGGCCGCAGCCGATTTCCGTCTGTGCAACAACACGTCGAGCCGGGTCGGCGTCGCCCTCGGCTATAAAGACGCACAGGGCTGGACCACCGAAGGCTGGTGGAACCTGCCGTCACGGAGTCCGCGAGAAATCTGCTCAACGGTAATCTCATCGCGCGTTATTATTATGTATACGCGATCGATTACGATCGCGGCGGAGAGTGGATGGGGCAGGCCTTTATGTGCACGCGCGACAGGGAGTTCACCATCCGCGGCATCGGCAATTGCCTGGCGCGCGGCTATGACCGCAGCGGCTTTTTCGAGGTCGATACCGGCGAGCAGCGCAACTGGACCGTGCAGCTCACCGAATTGAGCAAGCAGCCGCCGTCGAAGCCGCTGCCTACGGGCAATCCGATGAATGCGCTGCCGAAAGCTGCGCCCCCCGCCAAACCATGAGGCGACAGCGCCGGACCAAGGTCGTAGCGACGCTCGGCCCGGCGTCTGCCGAGCTCGATATTATCGACCGGCTATTCCGCGCCGGAGCCGATGTCTTCCGCATCAATATGAGCCATACCAGCCACGAGCGGATGCGGAGGCTGGTCGGCTCGATCCGTGCGGTCGAGGCAGAGCACAACCGGCCGATCGGCATCCTGGTCGATCTGCAGGGGCCGAAGCTGCGGCTCGGCGCGTTCAAGAACGACGCAGCCATGATCGACAAGGGCCAGGATTTTATCCTCGACGCCGATCCTGCACCGGGCGATTTAAGCCGTGTACAATTGCCGCACGCGGAAATCTTCGCCGCCATCAAGCCGGGGAACACCCTGCTGATCGACGACGGCAAGCTCCGCCTGACCGCGACCGAAGTCAGCCTGCAGCGCATCGTGGCCCGTGTCGAGGTCGGCGGCAAAGTATCGAACCGCAAGGGCGTGAGCCTGCCCAATACTGTCATTCCGCTTGCGGCGCTCGCGGCGAAGGATTCTCGCCGACCTCGACGCTGCACTGGAGGCCGGCATCGATTGGGTCGCGCTGTTGTTCATTCAGCGCCCCGAGGACGTTGCCGAAGCCAAGAAAATCACGCGCGGGCACGCGGCGGTGATGGCCAAGATCGAGAAGCCGCAAGCGGTGGCGCGGCTGGCCGAGATTCTCGACCTCGCCGATGCGCTGATGGTGGCGCGCGGCGATCTTGGCGTCGAAATGCCGCTTGAAAAGGTGCCCGGTGTGCAGAAGGACATGACCCGCAAATGCCGCAGCGCGGGCAAGCCGGTCGTTGTCGCCACGCAAATGCTGGAATTGATGATCGCGAGCCCGGTACCGACGCGCGCCGAAGTCTCCGACGTGGCGGCGGCGATTTTCGACGGCGCCGACGCGGTCATGCTGTCGGCGGAATTGGCGTCCGGCCAATATCCAGTCGAGGCGGTCGCGACGATGAACCGCATCGCCGAGGAGGTTGAGAACGACGCCATGTACCAGCCGTCGCTCCACGTGCTGCGCACCGCGCCGGAGCCGACCGGTGCCGACGCGATTGCCGCGGCGGCGCATCAGGTGGCGGAGACGCTCGACCTTTCCGCCATAATGTGCTGGACCTCATCCGGCTCGACCGGCTTGCGGATGTCGCGGGAGCGGCCGAAATCGCCGATCGTCGCCATCTCGCCGATCGTCGCCATTGGGCGGCGGTTGTCCCTGGTCTGGGGCATCCATTGCGTGATCGCCGAAGACGCGCGCAATCAGGATGACATGGTCGAGCGCGCCTGCCGCCTTGCCTTCAAGGAAGGCTTCGCCAAAGCCGGCCAGCGGGTCATCGTCGTCGCCGGCATTCCGCTGGGCACGCCGGGCGCGACCAACATGATCCGCATTGCCTTCGTTGGAACGCAGGAACCCGCAGACGAATAGCCCGGCTTGCGATTGCCGGCGCCCGGTGTCAGATCGGACGGCCCTCGACCTTCTCGCTCAACTCCCGCACTACGTCGGGAATGTGTTCGAGATGGGGATCGATCGCCAGCGCCTGGCGGTAAGCGGCTAGCGCGTCGCGGTCGTCGCCGATCTGCTCCAGCATCAGGCCGAGACCGGAAAGCGCCCCGAAATGGCGCGGCTCGCGCGCCAGCACTTCACCAATATCGGCGATGGCGCGGCCGTAATCGTTGTTCAGATAGTAAATCGCGGCGCGCTGATTCCAGGCTTCGACGTAGTCCGGCTTGATTGCGATGATCGCATTCAAGAGCTTAAGCGCCAGATCATAGTTCTCGGCTTCGACTGCGGTCTTGACCCGGGCCATCAGCAACGTGCAGGTGTCGCTGTCGGACACCATCCACACCGCCCAGATGCGATTTTCGATCGCCTTGGCACTGTCTTCATCGGGCGCAATTTTCAGGGCGGCGAACAATGTATCGAGGTTGTATGCCGGGTCGCCGTGCTTGACCTTGGGCAGGTCGGTTGGCGGATGCGCCCATTCGGCGCCGCCTTGTCCGTCCTGTTTCTGCGCCCAGGCCGTGGCGGTAAACGACGTGCCGATAGCAAGCGCCAGCAGCATTATCGGCACTCGCAAGCTCCGGAAGCGGGCACTCATGGCCATCGAGTTTGTTCACCTGGAGACCGGCAACGAACAGTGCGCATAAAGACGCGAACAATTGGGCATAATCGAGGAGAGATCGGACGCGTCGAACGGTTTTGGCCGCTCAAGAGGGCGACCTCGACAATGACGCTCGCCGCGCTCAAGCGAACCAACGAAACAAGGCGGTCATCCTTGTCGGGCCTTGAACCGCCGATGCGTCTTGTTGATGACATAGACCCGACCCTTGCGGCGAACGAGGCGGTTGTCGCGGTGCCGGCCGCGCAGGGATTTCAATGAGTTGCGGACTTTCATAGCGTATTATCCCATTGGCGCGCGGCCGCTTCGAACGGCCGGAAGCCCAGATTACCGGACCAGGGCGCGGGTTGTGCGCTTGATTAGGGATGGGGCTTGGGCTTGTCAATCTGGCCGCCGACGCTGCGGCAGGGACCCTCGATGAGCAAGCAATCGGCAACATTACGGCTGGTTTCCGGCGTTGGCGCGAAGGGCCCGGCCTGCTTCGTGCTCGAAGCCGCCGGCCAGCGGCTGATGCTCGACCTCGGCGAGGGGCCGCCGCCAGGCTTGCTGCCTGAGGTCGACGATTTGGGCCGCATCGACGCCCTGGTATTGAGCCATGGCCACAAAGACCACATTGGCGGCCTGCCGCTGCTCGCAAAGCTCGGCAATCCGCCGATCTACGCGACCGAGATCGTCGGCAGCGGCCTGCCAGACCACTGCGACGTGCGGCCTTTGCCGGTGATGGGATCGGCCGAGGTGCTCGGCATCGAAGTCAAATGCGGCCGCAACGGCCACGCGCCGGGCGGCATCTGGCTCCATTTCGCCATCGGCCACGGCTTCCTTTATACCGGCGACTGGTCGGCGGAATCGATGCTCTATGCGTATGATACGCCGCCGGCCGCAGCGCTGGCGCTGCTCGACGCCTCCTACGGCGATTATGACAAGTCGATTGCCGATTGCTGGGACAATCTGTCGTCATTCGCCGCGCGCGGTTCGCTGCTGTTGCCGGTACCGGCCAACGGCCGCGGCCCGGAAATCGCGCTCGCCTTCGCCCGCCATGGCTGCGGCGACATTTTCATCGACGAGGCGATGCGCAGCGCGCTGGAGCGGCTGTGCGGCGACGCCGCAATTTCGCTGCGACCCGGCACCGGCAAGGAGATCGAGCGGCTCGCCGACGCGGCGAAACCGATCGCCGCACCGCGCGGAGTCATGTTTGCGGCATCAGCGGACGGCAGTTCGGGCGCCACGTCGCGCCTGTTTTCGGATTGGGACGGGGCACCGCAGCCGGCTATCGTATTTACGGGTTATGTGCCGCCCGGCACACCGGCCGAACGGCTGATCAAGAATGGCCGCGCGCAATTCGTGCGCTGGAACGTCCACCCGCGGCTCCGCGACATTGTGGCGCTGGTGCGGGATATTGAAGCGCAAACGATTATCCCCGCCTTCTGCGATCGTTCGCGATTGCCGGCCCTGGCGAAAGCGCTGGCGCCAGCGCGCGTAACGATGGATGGACTCGCCTTCTGAGCCATGTTGATCAACTTTTAGACACAGAAATGTGCTGCTCTCGCCCGAACTCATGCGGAGGTGAAAGTGAGGCATCTATCCGTATGGCTCATTGAGTTCGCTAAGCTTCTGGGAGGGCGGCGGCTTCATCCCCTCGTGACGCAGTGCCCAATCTGTCGGCAAATGGTCAGCCTTCACGTCAACAAAGCCGGCCGCCGCCACGTCTACGGGCACGCGCGCGAGCTCTACGCGGGCTGCCGGTTTTCGGTGCACTACGCCGCCAAGGTCAAATGTGTGGGCTCAGGCAGTCGCAAATCGTTCGATCCGCATCCGAACGAACATCAGCGCTTCAAGCTGCCCAATTCGCTTCTCGAAGACTGAGCTTTAGCCTTCGTCTGGAGTCCCTCATCTTGCCTGCTCGCCGCGCACGCGCGGATGGCCGATGCCGAGCGGCTTGGCGTCGAGCAGTACGATGGCGAGCCGGGCCGGCGTGCTGCCGCGGTTCACCCAGGCGTGATTGGTGCCCCGCTGCACCATAATATCGCCGGCCTTCAGCTTGACCGTCGAATTGTCCATGTCCATGTCGATCTCGCCATCGAGCACGGCGATGTAATCGATCGTCTCGGTGCGGTGCATTTCCGAGGCAATGCCCGGCGCAAATTCCATGACGATGAAGCGCGAGCCGTTTTCCGGCGGCGCGGTGCCGAGAATGCGCGCGCCCATGTCTTCGGCATGCTCGCCGATAGCGATATCGGCCGGCATCTCGTCGGTGCACCACAGGAGCGTCGAGGCCACTCCTTCGCGCGGCCTTTTGGTGTTGGCGGCCGGTCCTTCGAGGATGACCGTGGCGACGTTGTTGCCGTTGTGGCCGGTAATGACGCGGCGGATCGGCTTCGTGGGCATCGATTTCCTCCGATCAGCTATCAGGGCCGTTTGGCGGGCGCGCGCTTGAGGTCGATGAATTCGAGCACGTTGCCGTCGGGATCGCGAATATAGAGCAGATTCCGCTCGATTTCAGGCATAGCCTGCGTGCCTGAAATAATTAGCAGCTTCGCGGGCAGTCAGGCTACGCGCGAATGAGCCGATGCGGCGCCGCAGGCGAGGTATCGTTCGCTCGGCGGTCTTGCGCAGATAAGCCTTCAATTTGCTGAACGACATCTCGATGGGGTTGAGGTCTGGCGAGTATTTGGGCAGGTAGCGAAGTGTCGCACCGCGCGCTTCAATTGCGTCACGAACACCGGCCGCCTTGTGCGCCGGAAGGTTATCAATGGCGACGATATCCTGCCGCTTGAGGGTGGGGGCGAGACACTGTTCGACATAGGCCAAGAACTTCTTCCCGGTCATTGCGCCATCAATGGTTTGCGCCGCTCGCATGCCACGCCGCCGCAGCGCGGCCACCAAGGTGATCGTCTTCCAGTGGCCCTGCGGCACATGATCCACCAAACGCTCACCGCGGGCGCAGCGGCCGTGCAGCCGCACCATCTTGGTGTTGGCGGAAGTCTCATCGAGAAACACCAGCCGGGCCGGGTCAAACATGCCCTGTTCTCGCATCCAGCGCCGGCGTGCCCGCGCCACGTCCGCGCGCTCCTGCTCCGCCGCGCGCAGGCTTTTTTTTGAAGGTGATCTTGTGGCGCTGAAAGAAACGCCATACCGCGGTGCGGCTGCAAGCAATGCCTCGCTTGCGCATCGCAGAAACCACCTCATCCAGCGTCAAGTCCGCCTGCTCCTCGATCAGCCCCAGCAAGAAGTCCGCGTGCTCCTCCAATGCAGAGGTACTCCCGCCCCGCGGCTTGGCTGCGCAGCGCCCAGTCTCGTGAAAGCACTTCGCCCAGATCACTGCGGTACTGGGACTGACGTTCGTAATGTTCGGCCGCCTCACGCCGCGAACCGCCGCTTTCTACCCGCCCAATCACTCGCACTCGCATATCCGCAGAATAGGCCTTCGGCATCGTTCTGCCTCCCAAAATCGAATCAATGCCGATAGACTCGCCCATTCACCGCCCCGCGGGAATCCCCCGATTCAATTGGGCCGGAACATGCTCTAGGCGCTGCGGCCGACGAACGTGCCGGATTGCCGGTCCTCTTCCTTGAAAATCTCGATGCCCTTGGCGGGCAATTTCTTGACGGTCTCCTCGTAGGTCTGCGGCGTCACGCGGAACGCCGAATGAATCTGATGCAGACCTTCCGCATTGAGAGTGATCGGATTTTCCGAATAGGCAAGATTGAAGAAGTTGTTGCCGGCGCGCAGGAAGACGAGGCGGTCGGTGCGGCCCAGTTTCTCGAAGCCGAGGGTTTCGGTGTAGAATTTCTCCGAGCGGTCGAGATTTTTGACCGGGATGGTGAAATGCAGAACGCCTTCAGTCTGCAGCATCGTTTCCTCCTGCGTGCAACGCGGCAATGACGGCCGCGCGATCGCGGCTCAGCCGGCACGGCCAGGAGCGAACGATAGCACGGATCGGCGCTCAATTGCCGAGCGGTCGGTCGGCCGTCCAGCCTGCACGCTGACCTCCGAATGAGCGGTCGAATCGCGTTCAGACGCGTCGTCGCCTCGCGACCGGCAAACGGCACGGAAGGGCGAGCTGCGCGACAACCATATTCCAGGCTGCAGAGCCCGTCGTCACTGAAACGCCGCAACAACAAACAGAAATTGGACTGGCGACGGGGAGTGCAAACTCATGGCGCGCGAGGCGCCGTTCGAGAGAGTATCGCAGTCAGATCGCCGGACGATCAGCCGCAGCCTCGACGCCACGCGCCGGCCAGTCGCGCCAGACTCGCCGCGCCAGACTGGAGCGCGGCCGCCGTTCCGCCTTGCATCCGCTTAGGTACTCAAGCCATTTCCGATAAATGCCAACGGCGCTGCGGCGCCACGGATTGCGCAGACCTGCTTCGAGCGCACCCATAGGAAAACTGGCGATCAGGTGTTCGCGGCGGTCGGCAACGGCGCGCTTGCGAAAGGCCGTGGCGATTGCCGCAGCGTCCTCGCTCAGATAAGCCTGCGGCAGCGCCGGATAGGCGTCACGCTCACGCCGCAGGAAGCGGCCGACATCACGGCGGTATTCGCGCAACAGACTGGTCGCTTCATATTCAGGATGGCCCTGGAGAAAGAGGTGAAGGCTTTTCTCCTGCTTGGCAAACATATCGACGCCGGCGACCCCCGATCGCGTCAGAATTCGATAGCCGGACGAGGTAAGCGCCCGTTCCGGCAGTTCATTGTAGCGCGAGTGCGGCACGCGCAGCCCGAACGCGGCATCGACCGTCATCGGGTGTGCCGTGGCGGGTTCGCAGTGGAACACGCCGAACATCTTGTCGCGAAGCGCCCGGCGTTCGATGCCGTCGACGTGGAGCACCGCGGCATGCGCCGCAAGGCAAGACCAGATGGTCGAGGCGGTGTTTTCGCGCGCCCAGTCGACGACCTCGCTCAGCGTCTCCCAGTACGGCTCGTCCTTGAGGTCCTTCGCTCGCGGCTCCGCGCCGGTGACGATCAGGCCGTCGAGGCTCGCGTCCCACATTTCAGCCACGCCGCGATAGCGGCCGGCCATTTCCAACCGAACGTAATCCGAACGCTGGACCTGCGGGATCGAAAACAGAAGCAGGCGGACGGCCATATTGCCCGCGCTCGCCTCTAACAGATCGGCGAATTGCCCCTCGGTCGCGTCGAGCGCCGGGTCCGGCATGTTGTTGATGAGCCCGATAGTGATGCCGTTGTGGGCTGCCGCGTCCGTGGCCAATCCGCATCGGGCGGTATCGAGCTGGACCGGCATTGCAGGCTCTCCGCGAGATCGCTATTCGGCCGCGATCAGCGGCGAGCGCCGCGTTTGCGTAGCAGCCAGCGCGCAATCGAGATCGGCGATGATGTCGTCGATGTGCTCGATGCCGACGGACAATCGGATCATTTCCGGCTTGACGCCCGCCCTTTCCTGCTCGGCGGCCGACATTTGCCGGTGCGTGGTCGAAGCCGGATGGCAGGCGAGCGACTTGGCATCGCCCATGTTGACCAGACGCTTGAACAGCTTGAGCGAGTCATAGAAGCGCTTGCCCGCTTCGAGCCCGCCGACAACGCCGAACGTCAGCAACGAGCAGGCGCGCCCGCCGAGATATTTTTGCGCGAGGCGGTGATAGGGGTTGTCGGCAAAGCCCGCATAATTGATCCAGGCGACGCGACCGTCGCGACCCAGGAATTCGGCGACCCGGCGCGCGTTCTCCACGTGACGCTCCACCCGCAGCGCCGCCGTCTCGATGCCCTGCAACAACAGGAAAGCCGAAAGCGGAGCGAGCACTGCGCCAGTGGTGCGCTGATAGACGCTGCGGCAGCGCGCGATATAGGCGCCGGCGCCGAAATGCTCGGTGTAGATCATGCCGTGATAGGAAGCGTCCGGCTCGGTAAACATGGCAAAGCGCCGGCCCTGGTCCTGCCAGCGGAAGCGGCCGCTGTCGATGATCGCGCCGCCGAGCGTGGTGCCGTGTCCGCCCATGAACTTGGTCAGCGAATGGACCACGATGTCGGCGCCATATTCGATCGGGCGCAGCAGGAACGGCGTCGCCACCGTGTTGTCGACAACGAGCGGAACGCCGTGTCGGGCGCCGACTTCGGCCAGCGCCTCGATGTCGCAGATGTTGCCCGCCGGGTTGCCGATGCTTTCGCAAAATACCGCGCGCGTCTTGTCGTCGATCAGCCGCTCGATCGCATCGGGCCGATCGGATTCCGCAAAGCGGACCGCGATGCCCTGGCCCGGCAGAATGTGCGCGAAAAGCGTGTAGGTCGTGCCATAAAGCTGCGGCACCGAAACGATATTGCTGCCCATCTCGGCGAGATTGAGCACGGCATAATTGAGCGCGGCCTGCCCGGTGCTGACGCACAAAGCGTCGAGCCCGCCCTCGAGCGAGGCAACGCGGCGCTCGAGTACGGCGACGGTCGGATTGCTGATGCGGCTGTAGCGATAGCCTTCGGCTTCGAGATTGAACAAGGCGGCGCCGTGATCGGCGCTGTCGAATTCATAGGCCACGGTCTGATAGATCGGGACCGCGACAGCTTTGGTGGTTGGATCGCTGTCGTAGCCGCCGTGGATGGCCAGCGTCTCGCGTCTCATGCTTTCCCGCCGCTGTTGTGGAACGGGCGCAATTGTAGATAGTTTCGGTTTCTTATTCCTCGATGCCGCAGCGGACAACGCAGTTTCGCCGAGAGAGAAGGAATAACCTTAATCGTTTGCCATGCCGGGAACTTGAGGGCGAAGCCGCGCCAATCGCAGTCGCCGAGGACAAAATTGCTTCAAATTTTATCTAATGTTGAAGGAAGACAATCACATTGTCCGGCGATTATGCGACATGGCCCTTCTCGAAGGCAAATCGGCGGTACGTCACGGCGGCGGCAAGGACGCGGCACTGCGGGATTGGATGCGAGCGCTTGAAGCGACCGCGCCAATCGCCGGCAACCCGCAGCGCCTGCTGGCGTGCGTCATCGAGGAACTGGCGCGCGCCCACGGCGACGCGCCGGCGCTCATCGGCGAGAGCGAATGCCTAAGCTATCGGGGACTTGCCCAACGCTCCAATCGCTATGCGCGCTGGGCCATCGAACAAAATCTGGCGCGCGGCGAAACGGTAGCGCTGATGATGCCCAACCGGCCCGAATACATGGCGATCTGGCTCGGCGTCAGCGGGGTCGGCGCGGTGGTCGCCCTGATCAACACCAATCTGCGTGGGCCTGCGCTCGCCCACTCAATCGACATTGTCGCGGCCAAGCATGTCATCGTCGCGGCGGAGCTCGCCGAACAATTCCAATCCGCGGCCAGCCGTCTGTCGTCACGACCGCGGCTGTGGACTCATGGCGGCGGATCGTTCACCGCGATCGATGAAGCGATCGAACGATATTCCGCCGAGCCGCTGACGCCGGCGGAGCGGAGCGGCGTCACCATCGCCGACCGCGCGCTCGCCATCTACACCTCCGGCACGACCGGCCTGCCCAAGGCCGCCAATGTCAGTCATCACCGCCTCATGCAGTGGAGTTTCTGGTTCGCCGGGCTCATGAATACCGGCCCCGGCGACCGCATCTACAATTGCCTGCCGATGTATCATTCGATCGGCGGCGTGGTGGCGACCGGGGCGCTTCTGGTCAATAGCGGCTCGGTCGTGATCCGCGAAAAATTCTCGGCAAAAAAATTCTGGGACAACGTCTGCGAGTGGGATTGTACGCTGTTTCAGTATATCGGCGAGCTTGCCCGCTATCTGATCAATGCGCCCGTCCAGCCGCGCGAGCGCGCGCATCGGCTTCGATTGTGTTGCGGCAACGGATTGCGCGCCGAGGTGTGGCCGCGGTTCCAGGCACGGTTCGGGATTCCCAAAATCCTGGAATTTTATGCCGCGACCGAGGGCAATATATCGCTCTACAATGTCGAGGGCCAAGTCGGCGCCATCGGCCGCGTACCGTCGTTTTTGAGCCATCGCTTCCCGCTGGCGCTGGCACGGTTCGATCACGCGGCGGGCGAACCGGCGCGCGGCGGCGATGGATTCTGCGTCCGCTGCGCGCCCGGCGAAGCGGGCGAAGCGATCGGACGTATCGGCAATTCCGCGTCGCAGGCCGGCGGCGTGTTCGAAGGCTATACCAGCGCCGCGGAATCCGAACGCAAAATCCTTCGCAACGTGTTCGATCGCGGCGATGCCTGGTACCGCACCGGCGATCTCATGCGAAGGGACTCAGCAGGCTTTTATTATTTCGTCGATCAAATCGGCGACACCTTCCGCTGGAAGGGAGAGAACGTGGCCGCCTCCGAAGTCGCCGCCGCGATTGCCGCATTCCCCGGCGTCACCGAAGCCGTCGTGTACGGCGTCGCCGTGCCGGGCAGCGAAGGCGCAACGGGGATGGCTACGCTTTCGGTCAATGGCGACCCGGATTTTTGCGAATTGCGTCGGCACTTGGCGCAACTTCTGCCCGCCTACGCAAGGCCGCTCTTTCTGCGCATCAGCGACCGCATCGAAATCACCGGAACCTTCAAGCAGATCAAGAACGCGCTTGCGCGCGACGGCTACAATCCCGCCGCCACGACGGACCCGATCTATTTCGACGACCCGGCGCGGGGGGCCTACGTGCGGCTCGACGGCGCGCTCTATGCGCGCATTCAAGCTGGCGCGTTGCGGCTTTAGATATCTCGACAGCCCGGTCGTCCCGTTTCACCCTGCCGCGGCGGCCTTGGCCGCCTCGCGCAGCGTAAAGCGTCCGTCCTGCGGCATCATTTCGAGGTGACGCTGGTGCAGCCCGGCCAGCGTCGAGCGATGGCTGATCGAGACGATCGTGGTCTGTGGCAGCAGCCGCGCCAAAACCGCGTAGAGCTCCGCTTCCAGCTTTTCCTCGACGGCGGAAGTCGATTCGTCGAGGAACAGCCAATCCGGTCGCATCAACAGGGCGCGCGCGATCGCAAGCCGTTGCTGCTCGCCGCTCGACAGGCGCTGCGACCACGTATCCTCGCTGTCGAGATGATCGACCAGACCCTCAAGGTGCGCGTCGGCAAGCGCAGAACGGATGGCATCGTCGCTGTAGGTTCCCGGCACCGAAGGGTAGGTGACGGCGGCGCGCAACGAGCCGATGGGAAAGTACGGCTTCGGCGGCACCACCATGACATGGACGCCTGCGGGCTCCTGGACGCGGCCTCGTCCGTAGGGCCAAATCCCCGATATCGCGCGGAATAGAGTCGACTTGCCGGAGCCCGAGGGACCGGAAAGCGCCACGTTCTGACGACGGACAAGCTGCAGATGGTCGAGTTCGAAAATGTGCCTGCCGTCCGGCAAGGCAAGATCGATGCCGTCAAGCGCAATGTCGGAACTGCCGGCTGCGGCCGGAACGACCACGGGTCCAGCGCTGCTGAGCGCCTGTGCCTCTTCGATCGCCGCATCGAATGAATTGAGACGATCGGCGACCGATTTGAACCCGGCGAGGTAGGTGTAATAGTTGACGAAGAAGGTGAGCGAACCCGACACTTGCCCAAAAGCCCCAGCGGTCTGCGTCATGACGCCGAGCTCGATTTTTTTGGCGAAGTAGAACGGCGCGGTGAAGATGAACGGAATGATCGGCGAGAGCTGGCCGAAGGTCTGCGTGAACACGATGACCCTCATGCGCCGATAGATGACGGCGAGATAATTGGCGATCAGCGACGAGAAGCGCCGACCGACAACGTCCTGCTCCGCCGGCTCACCGCCCAGCAGCGCGACCTGCTCGGTGTATTCGCGCAGCCGCGCCAGCGAGAAGCGGAAGTCGGCTTCCCTGTGCTGGCGCTCGAAGTAAAGCCGGATCAACGGGCGGCCGATCAGATGGGTGATCGCCGTTCCCAGCGCGGCATAGATCAGAGCGACCCAGAACAGAAAGCCCGGCAGGGCAAAGTTGGTGCCGGGAATCGTGAACGATTCGGACAGCGTCCACAGCACGATAGAGAAGGAGACGAGCGTGGTTATGGTCGAGATCAAAAGGATGGAAAAATCGTAGAGGCCGTAGCCGACATTGGAACCGTCGCTGCCGCCATTGATGAAACGGAAGACGTCCTCGGCGATGCGCTGATCGGGGTTGTCGGTCTGGCCGGCAACCAGGCTGATCCGGTAATGGTTGTGATGGGCGAGCCAGCGCGACACGAAATGGTCGGTCAGCCAAGTTCGCCAGCGCACCACAAGCATCGATTGCAGGAAGAATTCGAACACCGTCATCGCTACATAAGTGAATGCCCAGGGCGTGAAGACGAGCAGGAGCTGATACCAGAACGCCGCTTCGTCGCGGTGCTGGATGGCGTCGAACCAGGCGCGATTGAAGAAGTTCAGCCGCACGATGATGCCGACCTCGGCCTGGTTGAGCAGCACCAGCACGACCACCATCGCCACGGCGACGCGCCGTTCCAGAGCCGTATAGGGACGCAACGGCCAGATCCGGGCGCGGCCGATTTGATCGGTATCGAAGTAGCGGTCGGCGATCCGCATGATCTGGGCGACCGGAGGAAACTGCGACACCACGAAAACGACAATCGAGAAAATCGCGACCGTCAGCGGCAGCGATTCCGGCACCAAATCGTGGGCTAAGGCCTTTGGCCACAGGCCCGACCGGCTGACCAGCACGATGAGGCCGAACAGAATCGTCTCGATCGAGAAGATGCCGACGAATACTTTGAGAAAACTCGAAATCGTCGTGGAGCGGAATGTGGTCGCAGCGCAGATCAGGGCCACACCTCCCAGCATTGCGTCGGGAAGGCTCCGGTCGATGACGGGCTGCACCAGCGCAAGAAGGCCGAACAGCGCGACGGCGACGCTCAAGTTTTTCATGGTTGCTTTCCAGATCGTAGCGAATGGGCCTTGGAAGTCGGGCCTTGGAAGTCGGGCCTTGGAAGTCGGGTCTTGGCAATCGGGTCCTGGGCGCATCTGCCCGGTGAATATGCGCCAGTCAATCTAACACGGCCGAGACAGCGCCGGCCTGTCGCTCATGCCGGCCGCACGCGGCGGCGGGTTCCCGGTCGAGCCGGCTGCCACATGGCTTCGGCGATCCGGCCGCGACCGGGCGCGGCGCGATGGCGCGCTCCACGCCGCAGTCGCGCCAAAATCCGGCTGTGCCGGCGTTGTCGTTCGTCCGGGGCCAGTCAGCCGGATCTGCCGCGAATTTGAACGGACCGTTTCGGAACCGGGGGGAACCAGACCGGGCCGGCGACATTGATGTCGCAGGGGCGCGGTTTTCGGGCAATTCGGAGTTCGCGACCATCGAAAGTTCCATGCACAGATTGGAGGACATCATGAGATCGAAGCTTTCAGGCGGCGCCGCGGCGCTGGCCTTGACGGCCTGTGCGGTGCTGGCGACGGCGGGCCCGGCGACAGCCCGGCCTTGGCATCATGGTTGGCATCGTGGATTCGGCTGGGGCCCCGGCGCCATCGCCGCGGGCGTGATTGGCGGCGCCTTAGCCGCAGCGACCTCGCCCTGGTGGGCGCCCGGCTATTACGACTATTACCCCGGCTACGTCTACGCGCCGGGCTACGCCTACGCCCCCGGCGGCAACGTCGGATGGTGCGAGGCGCATTTCCGATCATACAACCCGGCTACCGGAACGTATCTGGGTTATGACGGCCTGAACCACCCCTGTCCGTAAGGCCAGGTCATTCTTCCCACGCTACGAGACCACAGCGCGACGCTGTGGTCTCACAATGCTGCGGTAATGCGAAGCGCGTCCAAGGTGCGGACGTGATGATCAGGCGGTCGCTCCGGCGTCGACCGTAAGCACCGTGCCGGAGATATTGCGCGCGTTGTCGCCGAGCAGGAATTCCACCGCATTGGCGACGTCCTCGACGTCGGCGAGGCGGCGCAGCGCGCTGCGGCGGACGACTCTATGACGTTGCTCGCCGGCGAGGCCGTGCGTCATCTCGGTATCGAGGAAGCCGGGGGCGACGGCGTTGACATTGATGCCGAGACGTTCCGACCTCGCGCGCGAGCGACCGTGTAAAGCCGATCATCGAGGCCTTGGTCGCGGCATAGGCGGCGAGCCCGCTATAGCCGGTAAAGCCGATAATGGAGGCGACATTGACAATGCGGCCGGCGCCTTCCGACATCATCGAGCGGACGACGTATTTGGTCAGGATCAAGGGCGACAGCGTGTTCAGACGCACGAGTTCCTCTATCCGCGAATTGTGCATCATCGCCAACGCTCCATCGTGCCCGATTGCGGCGTTGTTGACGAGGCCGTAGAGCGGACCGAACTCCTTGCGCAGTTCGCGCACCAGGGCGGCAATGCCGTCGAATTCTGCCGAGGTCGAACGGCGCGAAATGAAGCGGTGCGTGATTGCCGCGTTCGGCCTCGGCCATCGCCTCGGTGATCTGCTTCGACTTCTGCCGCGCCACCGCGATGACGCGATAGCCGACCGCGGTCAACTTGCGTGCAATGCCGAGCCCGAGACCGCGGCTCGCGCCGGTGACCAGAACGTTGCGCATGGTGGCGTCCATCGCGTGCGCGGCCATTAGGCGCTGCGCCGTGCGAGCTTGCCGGTCGCAGCGACTGCAAGCGCCGGCACGAAACTGATGGCGGCAGGAACCTTGTGGCGCGGCAGCGCGCCGCGGCAGAGTTTCAGAATGTCGTCCCGCAATTCATGCTCGGCATCTTCATGCTCGCATTTCGACTTGAGAACGACCTCGGCGATCGCGATCGCGCCGGTAATCGGGCTCTGCTTCGGCCGCACCAGCGACATGCGGACTTGCGGGTGCCGATTGATGACGGCTTCGACCTCCTCGGGATGCACCTTCAAGCCGCCGATGTTGATGATGCCGCCCCTGCGGCCGATGAAATAGAACCGATCGCCGCGCCGTTCCACGATATCGCCGGTATCGACGAAGCCGTGCCGGCCGGCGAGCGCGGGCTGCCGCGCGCCGACATAGCGCGAGGCGGCGCCGGGCGAACGGATCTGCAATGAACCATCGACGACTCGAATCTCGACGCCATTTTGCGCGGTTTCGAGAAACGCAGCGGGAAAGCCCGCAAGACCGTCGTTGACGTGGAAGCCGACGCCCGCCTCGGTCGAGGCGTAAGCGTGGCCGATGCCGGCTTGCGGAAACGCAGCGCGCAGACTGTCGAGAATCGCCTGATCGGCGATCTCGCCGGACAAGCGCACGTAAGCCGGAGATATTTTGCCGATCGACGGCGACATCAGCGCGCGGCGCCAGTGCGACGGCGTTCCCGTCAGGTGAGTGACGCCGTGCTGCGCCAGCCGAGCCAGATGATCGGCGATCGGCTCGCCGGCGCGCGCCAGGATCAGAGCTGCGCTGCCAAGAACCGCGCGCAGGAAAATCTGCAAACCGCCGTAGCGGCGAATGTCGTAGAACGTGCCCCAGACGATGCGGTTGCGATCGCTTCGCTGCGTTATCGCTGCGGTGAGCCCGGCGAGACTGTGCACGACCATTTTGGGCACGCCGGTGGTTCCGGAGGTCAGCAGCAGCCATTCGGTGCGACTCCTCGCCAGCCCGGCCTGTTCAACAGCTGCGATTTCCGGCCTGGACTCGACGCGAACGGCAAGACTGGAAAAAGCCGCCGCGACCTCGCCGTCGGTCACCGCCGCATCGATGTCGGCTGCTTCGATCAGAGCGCTAAGATGGGCAGCATCGGCATCGGGCGGCAGGACGAGGACGCGCCTTGCGATACCATCCAGCTCGATCAGCGCAACGGCGCAGGCGAGCTGGCTTGTCGTGGCGAGCGCGACCGACCGTCCGGCCAATTCGGCAAGCCGGCCGCCGAGGCTTGTGCCCCGAGCAAGATCGGCAACGCGAATGCAGGCATCGCGGTCGAAGATGAACTGCTCCGGCGCCGCGTCGGCAATGTGATGGCGCAGCGACTGCGCCTCAATGCGCGCCATTTTCATAGGCTTTCACGAAGTCGTCGAGCGTGACCGGAAAGCGCGCATCTTCGGAACTCGTGAACGGATCCGTTCCAAGACGGTCTTCCAGGCGCGCCACCAACACGGCGATGCCAAGCGAGTCGAGACCGCAATCAAGCAGCGCGAGATCGTCGCGCAGCGGCGCCAGCGTGCGGCCCTGTTCGCGCGCTACCTGCGCCATCTGCTCCATTATGGTTAATTTGATCGACATCGTGCGGACCCTACGTTTTGTTCATCCCGCCCGGGTATATTGAGGCAACCCTTACGATCAAGTTCACGATGCGATCGTGGTCAACACGAATGGTTGCTGCCGTGCCGGCGATCCGCTGCCGTCAAATCACCAAAGCCGATGTACCCGCCGTCACCACGTTGTTGACGCGCGGGTTCCCGGGCCGCGGCCGGCAGTTCTGGGAACACGCGCTGCGGCAGCTCGGAATTCGCAAGGCGCCGCCCGGTTTGCCGCAATATGGTTTTCTCTTGGAAAGCGGCGAGGTGCCGGTCGGAGCGCTGCTCCTGATCTGCTCGACCATGCACGCCGGCGGCAAGCCTGTGACGCGATGCAATCTTTCAAGCTGGTATGCCGAGCCTGCATTCCGGGCCTACGCGCCGCTGCTGGTTGCCTACGCGCTACGGCACAAGGACGTCATCTATTTGAACATTTCGCCTGCGCCGCACACTTGGCCGATCATCGAAGCGCAGGGATTTTCGCGCTACAGCGACGGCGTCTTCATCGCCATCCCGATGCTGAACGGATTGTTCGGAACCGGCAGCGTGAACGTGTTCGATGCGCAAACGCGGCCGAACGTCGACTTCGAACCGTTTGACGAGGAAATTCTTCTGGAGCACGCAAAACACGGCTGCATCAGCCTGTGGTGCGCCACCGACGAACGCGCCTATCCGTTCGTGTTCCGCCCGCGGTTTGCCAAGAATTTCATTCCCTGCACGCAGATGATCTATTGCCGGGAGCTTGGCGATTTTGTGCGCTTCGCCGCGCCGATCGGACGATTTTTGGCCCGGCGCGGCAAGCCGTTCGTCATCTTCGACGCCAACGGTCCGGTCCCCGGCCTTGCCGGCGTGTTTCGCCGCGGCAGAATGCCGAAATACTTCAAAGGTCCGCAGCCGCCGCGGCTCGGCGATCTCGCCTACACCGAATATGCGGTGCTGGGCGTCTAGAGCATGTTCCGCTCAGATTTCACCACCGTCATGCGCGGGCTTGTCCCGCGCATCCACGTCTTCCGTGCGTGCCGCAAGGCGTGGATGGCCGGGACAAGCCCGGCCATGACGAAGCTCCAATTCCGTGCCAGCGGAACATTCTCTAGCGTCCCTCGATCGCGAACAGTTACAGCGTCAGCGCCTTGCGCGCGCTTGCGGGCCAGCGCGCGAACTCGAGGCCGTGGGTGGCGAACAACGCCAACGCCAGCCGATCGATGCCGAACGCGACGCAGCCGGTATGCGCCACTTCGCCGGATTCGCTGCGTAGGTTCCAGGTGGTTCCGAAATGGTCGCGGTGACAGTTGAAGCTCATGCACGCGGTCGGCTTATCCGTGGAGTGCACCGGAACCAGCAGTTCGAACTTCAGCGCTTGCTCGACCTGACTGACCGCCATCAGCTTGCCGCCGCGGCCGAAGAACGGATCGCTCGCGTAATCGATGCGGAAGCTCAAACCCAGCCGTGCGGCAAATCCCTCCGCGAGCTTCATCCAGCGCTGGCGAAAAGCGTCGACCTGGCTCGGGGTGCCGATGTAGACATATTCGCGCATGCGGAACGATTGCAGCCGGTCGAGCATTATCGACGGCTCGCGACGAAAGCAGTCACAGGCGACGTCGAACAAAAGCCCGTCGGCCGGAACCGCGCCGCGACTCGCCGCGAGCGGATAGACCGGGTAGCAGGCGGCGGGGCTCAATACGAGATCGGCCGGCGCCAGCGCCGGCGTCCAATCCTCGCCGGCTTCGTGCTTGTCGACAGCCGCGCGAATGTCCGGCTCGTCGCCGGCAAGGCAGCTCACGCAGCCGAGAAAGTGCGGGAAGCTCTTCAAGTAGCCGGACTTCTCAACCTGGCGGCGGCTCATCACCGGCGGAAACCGCAGCACTTCGGTGTTTGGCTCGCGATACTGCGAGATCAGGTCGGAGACGCCGTTGACCACCTGCTCGAATGCCGCCGTGCGCGCATAGACGCCATCGATGCCCGACGGCAGCAGCAGCGCCTCGGCGATCGAATCGAGTGTGTGCGTCGACTTTGCCGGTTGTTTGAATGCAACATTCATGGAACCACGCCTCCAGTTGCTGCCGCCTCTTCAGGTCCGCACTTCTCCGAAACGGTCTTGCACGCGCCCCGCCTTAGTCGCGCAAAAACGCCGGCGCGCTGGCGAGCAGCGAAGCCGCGGCGACGTTGGCGAGGATGCGGTCGTTGCTGATCATGATCGGCGCCGACAGGACATCGCGCAGATGGCGGCCGATGCTGAACTCGCCGTCGTTACGGTAACCGGCAAGGCCGCAGGCCTGCATCGCACTGAGAACGCACGACAGCGCGAGTTCCGACGCGTTCACTTTGTGCAGGTTCATGCCGGTTTGAAAGTCGACGGAATCATGCGCGGCGGCATCTGCGGACGCCGCCTCGAAGCGGGCCAGCGCTGCAGTGATGAGGCTGCGCAGCGTGCGCAGCGTCGCATTGGCGCGGGTCAGGTGCGCCGCGCCCGGCGGCAGCGCGCCCCCCGACCGCTGCGCGGCCTTGCGCACGAAGGCGCGGGCGCGCTCGACTGCGCCGGCGGCGATGCCGGCCCACGCGCCGCTCCAGGCGAGGTGCGCAAACGGCATCATGGTCTGGCTGTGAATCTTGTCGTAGCTGACCGGCAGAATCTGCTCGCGCAGTCCGGATGCAACGAGCTTGAACCCGGCGCTGCAGGTGCCGCGCATGCCGAAGGCGTCCCAGCCATTGAGCCGCTCCAGCGTGTAGTTCTCCTTGAGGAAGGCAACGAGTACCTGGTCGGTGCTCGCTGCGTCCGGTGCGCGCCGTGCCGTCGTCACGATGCCGTCGGCGGCTTCGCCGTAGGAGATGACGGTTGCCTGCCGTTCCAGCGTGATGCGCGCGGAGCGCTCCTCGATCGCCGCCGAACTGCTGCGTATGTCGCCCCCGGATTGGCCTTCCGTGGTTGAAGACGCCAACAAAAGCTGCTCGCCGCACAGCCGCCGCAACAGAAGCTGGTGCCACGGGCTTGAACGCCCGTGCCGCGTGAGGCAGGCGACCTTGGTCTGGTGCATGGCGTAGATCATGGCGGTCGACGCGCAGGCCCGGCCAAGCGCGTAGCAGAACGTCCACCACATAGGCTGTTTCGAACCCCTCGCCGCCGAGTTCATGCGGCACCGCGATGCCCAGCAGGCGCTCGGCGCGCGCGGCGGCGATCGCCTCGCTCGGAAACCGCGACTCGCTGTCCACTGCTGCCGCGTGAGCGGCGGCAACGGCAACAACTTTGCCGACGCGTGCACGCAAACCCGTCTGGTCGGCAGCCGGCGCGAGGCTCGCGGCAAGCCGGAGCCCGCGCGCGGCGTCGTGGACAGGCACTGCCTTGGCAATTCCCTTGATCGTCGCTGTGCGAATGTTCATGGATACGCTCTCACGATGGATTCGGCCCGCTCGCAATTGCCTCGATAGCGATCCGTGTCGCCCAACAGGTACATCGGAATATGCAATTCATGATGTCATTTAGCGGGAATTAGCGATGTTCTTTTCCGTCAAGGTTACCGATGGAACGCACCTGAGGTGAAAAAAAGTGATGTTGGAGTCACCTCCGGTTAATGAGATGATGGCATCACAACATTGCCTCCGCTCGGTGCGGACGCCTGGGGAAATTTACCGTGCTGGATCGCGCCAGTTCCGACGTGAGCGAACGCGTTGCCGCCCTGGTGCGGCAGTTGCTGGCAAAACGTTCGATCGAGCGGCCGGTCGGCTGCGCGGAGGATCTCGCCGAGAGCGGCCTGTCGTCGCTTGATCTGGTTAATCTGATGCTGGCCGTCGAGGCCGAGTTCGATCTCAGCATCCCGGAACGCGACATGCGGCCGGCAAATTTCCGCTCGATCGCGCGCATCGAGGCACTGGTTGCGAGTTTGCTGCGGGCGAGCGCGCCAGTTGACGGCTGAAAAAACCGCCTGGCTCTGCGCATCAATGGCGAGCCGTGCGCGTCCTGCCGAGACCCGACAACAGCAAAAAGCCTGATTTGGCGGAGCGGCTTTGCCGTTGCGATGCCGACGGAGCCGGCGCTGAAAGTCCAAATCCGCACCGAGCCTTCATCAGTCGGCAGCGCCGCGTTTCGGCGCAGGTGAAGGCGCACGCTGCTTGCGCTGGCAGCGGCGTTGGGGCTCGTGGTAGTGCTACTTGGATCGGGAGTGGCGGTGCCGCCAAGATTGAGCGACAAGCCGACCTGTCCATAATGTGCTGAAAGTACCATGACACTCATCATAAACAACGCCGAGGTCGCCAAGGTATTGACCATGGAGACCACTATGGCGGCGCTGGAGCAAGCTTATCTCGCGCTCGCCGCAGGCGAGGCAGTCTGCCGGCCGCGCATCGACATCCGCATCCCGACCAGTGATGCGGCGAAAAACTATCAATGGGGCACGATGGAGGGCGGCTCGACCGCGGGCTACTTCGCCATCCGCATGAAATCCAACGTCATCTTCGAGACGCAGTACGGCGGTTCGGTCACCCAGGAGAAATACTGCACCCGGCCAGGCCTGTTCTGCGGCCTGATCCTGCTCACGTCCATTGAAACGGGCGAGCCGCTTGCGTTCATCAATGACGGCCATCTGCAACACATGCGGGTCGGCGCCGATGGCGGTATCGGCGTCAAATATCTGGCGAAGCCGGACGCCGAAGTGATCGGCATGCTTGGCTCGGGCGGCATGGCGCGCACGCATATGCGGGCCTTCACGCTGGTGCGCAATATCAAGAAGCTTAAGGTCTTCAGCCCGACCAAGGCGCACCGCGAAGCGTTCGGCCGCGAAATGGCGCGGACCTACAATATCGAGGTCGTGGTCTGCGACCGCCCGCAGGACATCTACAAGGGCGCCGATATTGTCGCCGGGCTCACCGATTCGGCGGTGCCCGTGATCGATGGAGGACTGCTCGAAAACGGCGCGCACATTGTCAATGTCGGCGGCAGCGGCAAGCCGGACGAGGAGAGCCTGCGTCGGGTCGAGGTCTATCTGCGCTTCGGCGACGCGCCGGGCCCGACCAATCACCCGGAACTCGCGGTCGATGACGAATATCTGGGCTACGAAGCGCGGCCCGATCAGGCAAAATTCGGCGACGGCCGCCGCGCTCGTCGCCGTCACGGCAACGCTCTACCCAACAAGCGCGTCACCTTGGCCGATGTCGTGGCCGGCACGGGCAAGGGCCGCACCAGCAGCGACCAAATCACCTATTCGGAGCGCGGCAATCTGCAAGGCGCGCAATTCTTCGCGGTGGCGGGCAAGGTCTTCGAGCTTGCCAAACGCGCCGGCCTCGGCCGTGAAATCCCGACCGAGTGGTTTTTGCAGGACATCAGGGATTGAACGCGCCTCAACTCATCGGGGCGCGACGAGTCAGCGACCCCCACTCTATCTCTCCCCCTTTCAGGGGGAGAGAAGCGCAATCGCCGAATTGCCTCGATGCCGACCGGCGCGGCGCCGCTACGGGCGATAAGTGGGAGCCGACCAGTTCATCGCTTCACTGGAGTGGAGCCGCAATTCTGCGATCGGCGGCTGGGCGGCTGGTTTGGCGCTGATCGCGGTGCCGCGCCAGCGCGCAACCACTGCCGCAATCTTCTGCTCATCGATCTTGCGTGCGCAATCCAAATCGCCTGACCAGCCCGATCGGCTCCGTGGGACGCACTCCTCGGCAAGCTCCTCGAAGCGCACGCGCATGACCGCCGGCACGGCGGCGCCGATCACCAGTGCTTCGCGCGTGCCGAGCGAGGGCAGGAACGCGAGTTGCCGGCTCGCTGAATCGGACACCGCCGCTCGGACGATTCTCTGATCGTCTTCGTGACCGAGCCGCATGGCGAAAACGGTGCTGCACTGTGAAATCAGGGTGGCATCGAGTTGATGGGGCCGCTGCGTCACCAGGCCGAGAAACACGCCGTGCTTGCGGCCCTCCTTGGCGATGCGCGCGAGCCCGTCGCGCGCGGCGCGGAAGCCGATCGTGCGGTCAGCATTGGCGTAATTGTGCGCCTCCTCGCAGACGATCAAAAGCGGCGAGCAGCCATCGCTCCAGACGCCGAAGTCGAACGCCAGCCGGAACAGAACCGACACGATCACTTCCATCGTCTCGGCCGGGAATCCGGCAAGTTGAACCACCGCCATCGGCCGCTCGTCGTCCTTGAGCCGCAGAATCTGACTCAAAATCTCGACCATGCTGTCGTTGCCGTCGCCGCCGTCGTCGAAGATGAACGCGTAACGCGGATTTTTGCGCGCATTGTTGATGCGCATCACCAGCCGCTGGTACTGCACCGCAAGGTCGCCGTTCTCCAGCTTGCCCATGCGGCTCTCGGCAGCCGCGATGACATCGTCCAGGCGGTAAGGGACCGGCGTATCCGCGGAATAGCGCCCGCCGTCCGCGGCGGTCGGCCGGTAGCTCGCCCGCAGCGCGCTTTTGGCGCGGGCATATTCGGTCTTGGCCAGCGCGATCAATTCGGCCAGCAGCGTCACTTCGCGCTCGGCCTGGCCGCGCGAGCCGAACAGAATCGGCACGATCTCGTCGAAATTCAAAAGCCAGAACGGCAGCCGCAAATTGTTCGGTCCGAACACTTCGGCGCGGTCGTCGAAGCACTCGGCGTACTCGTTGTGCGCGTCGATCAAAAGCACGCGCAGATCGGTTCGCGCCGCCATGATCTTGCGCAGGATCAGAGCCAGCCCGCTCGATTTTCCCGAACCGGTCGAGCCGACGATGGCAAAGTGCTTGCGCACCATTTCCTCGACATTGACGGCGGCCGCTATCGAAGCGTTCTGCTGCAGGCGCCCGACTTCGATCGTCTGCGGGTTGGCAAGCCCGAACACGGTCTGCAACTCCTCTGCGCCAAGCAGGACGACGGCATTGCCGAGTCTCGGGTACGCCACGATGCCGCTCTGGAAGCGGGGCTTGCCGGATTCGTCGCCAGCGATCTCGCCGAGCAGATCGACGTGGCCGATTGCGCCGGCGCCCGGGTCCATGGCTTTCGCAATTGCAATCTCGCACAACGTTCCAACCGCCAGCGAGCCTCCCGTCCTGATACCGAGAAGCGATCCAACCGTCGAGCTCGGTGCGGTACGGGTCGGAGCATGTTTGGCCGCAGGCAAACTCGGCGATGACACGCGAACCCGTCACGCTGATGACTCGACCGAGCGGTTGGTACGTGGACAAGTCAGGCTCATTTCCACTTGCAGCCAAAGCCGGCTGCTCGCCGCAACCCAGCATGCGAACGCCATCGGTATCGTCCATCACGGCTCCTCCGCGCCAGTCTCTGCGGCGCAAACTTCTCTGCGCAACAAAGTCTAAAATTGCGATAAGGTATCTGTCCGGCGCGCGGCCGATGCTGCGCAGGGCGGGTTGCACAATCGGCGAGGGTTAACAATTCTGGACCGAAAACCGGACAAGTTGAATTGAGAGAGGTCTAGCGGCCGCGCAGCGGCGCCGGTTGCTCTCCGAGCATCGCCTGGATGGCGAGCCGCGTCGCCGCAACGTCGAGGCCATGCTCGTTCACCAGATCCTGGCAATCGGCCAGGATGGCGTCGGCGTCCTGCATCATTTTGAGCCGCTTGTAATGATCGTCGTGATGCAGCCCCATGCTGGCGCCGACGATCTCGTACATGTTCATGATGCGGAACGGCCAATCGCGCTCGTGCGCGCACAATTCGCGGTGCTCGGAATGATAGATCGCGACCAGCGCGTCGATGCCGGCGGCTGCCGCTGCCGCAAGCTCGGCCTCTTGCAATTGCCGGCGGTAGGCCGGCAGCGCCTTGAGGTCATTGCCTTGCAGCCCCACGCTCGGCAGATCGAGCTCGACGAGGTCGACGCCCGGCACTGCACGCAAAATCTCTTCGGCTGCGGCGACGACGCCGCGGATGCCCGGATGCTGATGCAGCGCGATCCGCATCGGCACCGTCTGCCGCAACAGCGGCCGCAGCCGGTCGAGATTTTTGTGCAGGAACAGCGTGAACGGCGTCATCTCGAATGGCCGTGCGCCGCGCACTTGTTCGAGCGACGGCAGCGTCATTTCGGTGAATTGCACGTGGCAGGACGGACACCATGACAGCACCTGCCCGGTCTTGCTTTGCGCAAGCTTGTCGGCGGTGTTCTCGGCGAAGCGGCCAAATGTCGCGAGATCGCCGCTGCGCAATTGCTGAATGCCGCAGCAATGCGTCGGGCCGCCCATGACTGCGTAGCTGATGCCGAGCGCGTCCATGATGTCGAGCGCATAGAGCGCGATATGCGGCGTCTTGAGCACGTTGCAGCCCGTATAGAAGACGAAGTCCGGCCGTGCATCGTCTCGCGGCGGATGCTCCGCCGCCGGCCCGGCGCGGCCGGCCGAGGAAGCGCCCTGCCCCAGCCGCTGCAGCAGCGCGTCGTCGAGCTGCAGCTTCGAAAGCTGGTCGACATCGCGCGCGAGCTGGCGGAAGCTTTCGACGCCGCGCCGGCGCATGGTCGCGGCCTCGTTCTGCGAACGCGCCAGAGCCACGCGCGCCATGCCGAGCAGAAAACGCGGATTGACGCCGTAATCGCAAGCTTCGATGCAATCGCCGCTGCGGACGCAGCCGCTCGCCCATTTCCGCGCCGCTTCGTTGCCCGCGCTGCCGGTGCTGCCGGCGCTGCCGGGGCCGCGCCGCAGAATGTCGATGATGCCCCCGATCACCTGCCGCGGCTCGGCGGCGACGCCGGCCGGCGCGGTCACCGGACAAACCTCGACGCACTTGCCGCAGCGCGTGCAGGCGTCGAGCATGGTGTCGACGCGGTCCCAGAGCGCAAATTCGACGGTGTCCGCCATGACGGTCGCTGTGGTTCCATCAGCCGCGCGATTTGCCGACACTACCCCTGAAACCTCCTCAATTGAAGGGCGCGCCGTCCCGATGTAAAGAAATCGGCAAGTCCGGATAACCCACGATAACGGCTTCCCTTCTGAATCAGCGATTTGTCGAAGAGCCACTCCGCTACCCGTCGGCTTCGGGTGGCCGCCCGCGCCGCGCAGGGCGCAATCAGCCGGCTGGAATGTGAGGATGCAATGGGTGAATTTGCGATCGGTCAACCGGTTCCGCGCTTCGAGGACCCGCGGCTCGTCAAGGGCGGCGGCCATTATATCGCCGACATGGTGTTTCCCGGCATGGCGTTCGGTTATGTGCTGCGCTCCCCGTACGCCCATGCGCGCATCCGCTCGATCGACACGGCGAAGGCCAAGGCGGCTCCAGGCGTGATCGCGGTGTTGACCGGCGCGGACTACAAGGCCGCGGGCTTCGGCGATCTTCCGGTGCCCGGCGGGCTCAAGCGCCGCGACGGCAGCCCCGGCTATCGGCCGACCTATCCGGCTTTGGTGCAGGATCGGGTGCGCATGATCGGCGACTACGTCGCCTTCGTCATCGCCGAGACTTATTACCAGGCGGTCGATGCCGCCGAACTCATCGAAGTCGATTACGAACCGCTGCCCGCCATCGTTTCGACCGGCGACGCCGTCAAGCCCGGCGTGCCGCTCGTCTGGGAGGACTGCCCGAACAATATCGGCTTCATCCAGATCGAGGGTGACAAGGAGGCGACCGACGCCGCGTTCGCGCGCGCCGCCCACGTCGTCAAACATCGCTTCGTCGTCAACCGGGTGACGGCGGCGACCATGGAGCCGCGCGGCTGCATCGGCCTCTACGAGCCGATCGATGGACGCTACACGATCTACACCACGCTGCAGCGCACCAACACGTTCCAGACCGAGCTGTCGAATCATGTCCTGAAAGTCCCCGACAACAAGATCCGCGTCGTCTGCGGCGACATCGGCGGCAGCTTCGGCATGAAGTCGGCGGTCTATAACGAAGTGGCTCTGGTGCTGCTCGGCGCCAAGCTCACCCGCCGCCCGGTCAAATGGGTGGCGACGCGCTCCGAATCGTTCCTGTGCGACGCGCAGGCGCGCGACAACGTCACCGACGCCGAGCTCGCGCTCGACAGGGACGGTCATTTCCTCGGCTTCCGCGCCAAAATCATCGCCGCGATCGGCGCCTACCTGCAGGTCGGCATGCCGGCCTTTACCGGCAATCTCGGCACCCTTGCGGGCGTCTATCGTACGCCCGCGTCGCATCTCGACGTGACGGCGGTATTTACGCACACCCAGCCGGTACGGCCCTATCGCGGCAACGGCCGCCCGGAAGCCGGCTACGTGATCGAGCGCATCGTCGATCTCGCCGCCGACCAGCTCGGCATCGATGCCGCCGAACTGCGCCGGCGCAACACCATCGCGCCGAGTGCGCTGCCGTTCAAAACCAGCGTCACCTTCACCTACGATTGCGGCGAGTTCGAAAAGAACATGGACCTCGCGCTCGATGCCGCCGACAAAAAGGGCTTTGAGGCGCGGCGAGCGGCTTCGCGCAAACGCGGCAAGCTGCGCGGGCTCGGCTTCTCCAACACCATCGAGCGCTCGGCCGCCGCCGGCACCGAAGGCGCCGAGATCAGGTTCGACCGCACCGGGACGGTGACGATCTTTTCCGGCAGCGTCAATCAAGGCCAGGGCCACGAGACCGCGTTCAAGCAGATCGTCTGCGACCGCCTCGGGCTTGATCCAAACGAAGTCACCTACATTCAGGGCGATACCGACCAGGTGTTTTACGCCGAGGGCACCGGCGGCTCGCGCTCGGCGACGATGTCGGGCTCGGCTTTCACGCTCGCATCCGAGAAGATCGAGACCAAGGCCAAGGCGATCGTCGCCAATATGCTCAAGGTCGAGGCCGGCGACATCAAATTCGAGGAAGGCGTGTTCTCGAGCCAAAAGACCAATCAGACCATGACCATCAAGGAAGTCGCCAAGGCTTCGCTCGATCCGAAGAACCTGCCGGACGGCATGGAAGTCGGGCTGATCGCCACCGCGATCTACCGCGGCAAAGTGGCGAGCTATCCCAATGGCTGTCACGTCTGCGAGCTTGAGATCGACGAGGACACCGGCGAAGTGGAAATTCTGCATTACAACGTGGTCGACGATGTCGGCACGGTGATCAATCCGCTGCTCCTTCACGGCCAGGTCGACGGCGGCGTCGCCCAGGGCATCGGGCAAATCTTGATGGAGAACATCAAGTTCGACGAGCAGGGCCAGATACTCACCGGCTCGTTCATGGACTACGCCATGCCGCGGGCGAGCGATCTGCCCGCCTACCACGTCGACTCAAATCCGGTGCCGACCAAGACCAATCCGCTCGGCGTCAAGGGCGCCGGCGAAGCCGGCTGCGTCGGCGCCATGCCGGCGGTCGCCAATGCGCTGGTCGATGCGCTCTCTCCGCTCGGCATCAAGCACGTCGAAATGCCGGCGACTCCGCCAGTGTTGTGGAAGGCGATCCACGACGCGCGGGCGAAAGGGGCTTAATTCTCCTCCCCCTTGTGGGGAGGGGCTAGGGGTGGGGGTCGAGAGGTTACTCGCTCCCGTCGACGCTTCCGCCTCACCCCCCCGACCCCCACCCTACCCTCCCCACAAGGGGGAGGGTTTAGATGGAGAAAACCGCTACGCACTGAATCTCGATCATCATCTCCGGCTGGGCAAAGCCTGCGACGGTGATGGCGGCGCTTGCGGGAAAATCCTTGCCGAAGATTTCGGTGCGCAATTCGGTCATCCGCGTGGTGTACCGGGCGTCGATCAGGAACACCGTCATGGTGACGAGGTCGGCGAGCTTGGCGCCGGCCTCCGCGAGCGTCTTTTCGATGTTGCGGAAGCACTGCCGGAATTGCGCATCGAAATCGCCGGCGAGCGACTTGCCGTTGTCGTCCACCACCCCGGTATGGCCGGCGACCCAGATGGTCTTGGCCGCACCCTCGGTAATGACCGCCGGCGAATAGGCGCGCTTGATCTGCCAGGTGCCGCGTACAAACGACTTTTTCATGGCTCTTCCCCCGTCATGCCCGGCTTCATGCCGGGCATCCACGTCTTTGCCCCCTCCCTTCCCTCCAGCGCAAGCGGGGGAAGGTTGGGTGGGGGACGTGGATGGCCGGGACAAGCCCGGCCATGACGGCCTAAATTACGGGCATGGCCTCCCCGAACAACATCGCCAACAATACATTACCGCTCGCCGGCATCCGCGTGCTCGAATTCTGTCACGCCATTATGGGGCCGAGCGCGGGGCTGATCCTCGCCGATCTCGGCGCCGACGTGATCAAGGTCGAGCCGGTCAGCGGCGATTCGACCCGCCGGCTGCCCGGCTTTGCTGCCGGCTTCTTCGGCACCTTCAACCGCAACAAGCGCAGCCTCGCGCTAGATCTGAAATCCGACGAGGGGCGCTCGTTGCTGCTCGATCTGGTGAAGACGGCCGACGTCGCGATCGAAAATTACGCGCCCGGCACCATGGACCGGCTCGGCTGCGGCTACGACGATTTCGCCAAGGCCAATCCGCGCCTGGTCTATTGCGCGCTCAAGGGCTTCCTGAGCGGCCCCTACGAGCACCGTCCGGCGCTCGACGAAGTGGTGCAATTCATGGCCGGCCTCGCCTATATGACCGGGCCGCCCGGGCAGCCGCTGCGCGCCGGCACCTCGGTGGTCGATATCATGGGCGGCGCGTTCGCCGTCATCGCCATCCAGGCGGCGCTACGCGAGCGCGAACGCACCGGAAGCGGCCAATTGCTCAAGTCCGCCTTGTTCGAATCGACCGCCTTTCTGATGGCGCAGCACCTGGCCGGGCAGGCGATCACCGGCCGCGCGCCGCCGCCGATGCCGGCGCGCGAAGGCGCCTGGGCGATCTACGAGCCGTTCGCGACCGCGGACAACGAGCAGATTTTCGTCGGGCTGACCAGCGACCGCCAATGGCGCCGCTTCTGCGAGCATTTCGGCCGCGCCGATCTGTTGCAAAATCCGAGCTATAAGACCAATGAGGACCGCGTCCGCGAGCGCCCGGCGCTGCTGCCGATCGTCGCCGCAATCGTCGCGCAGCACACCAGGAGCGAGCTTGCCGAACTGTTCGACCGCATCGATATCCCGTTCTCGCCGGTCGCCAAGCCGGCAGATTTGTTTGACGATCCGCAGCTCAATGCCGGCGGCCGCATGCTCGAGGTCGACTTCGCGCCGGTGTACACGCCAAGCTGCCGCGGCTGCCGATCGAGATCGGCGCCCACGATCTTGGCCTGCGCGGCCAGCCGCCGGCGATCGGCGAGCACACCGCCGAAATCCTGGCCGAGCTGGGGTTCGCTCGGCACGAGATCGAAGCGCTCTGCAAGCGCGAGATTGTCGCCGCGCCCGCCAACCGCTGAACACCAGACGGAAAAAGAGAACAACATGAGCGATCTACCGGCAGCCGTCCATATCAGCGAAGAAGGACCGCGCGAGGGCTTTCAGTTCGAGAAGGGCTTTATTCCGACCGACCGAAAAATCGCGCTGATCGATGCGTTGTCGCAGACCGGGCTCGACCACATTCAGATCGTCTCCTTCGTTAACCCGAAGGCGGTGCCGGGCATGGCGGACGCCGACGAGGTCGTTGCAGGCATCGCGCCACGGGGCGGTGTCGAATACACCGCGCTTTGGCTCAACGAGAAGGGATTCGAGCGCGCGCTCACCCATTCAAACCGGCTGGCGCTTACCGGCACGATTCAGCTCTGCGCCTCGGAAACATTTCTGCAGCGCAACCAGAACCGCACCGCCGCGCAGCAACTCGCCGGCCAGCATGCCATTGTCGAACTCTACAAGGCGCATGGCGTGGCGGTCGAGCGCGGCAGCCTGATGGCGGCGTTCGGCTGCAATTTCGAGGGCGATATTCCGGTGGCGCGGGTTGTCGATCTGGTCGGACAAATCCTCGAATTGGCGAGTGCGCACGGCGTCACGCTGCACTACGTGACGCTTGCCGATACGATGGCGTGGGCGACCCCGCTGTCGATCAAGCGCGTGGTCGGCGCGCTGCGCGAACGCTGGCCCGATCTGGACATCGCGCTGCACCTGCACGACACCCGCGGCATGGCGATCGCCAACGCCTATGCCGGCCTGGAAATGGGGATAACGCGCTTCGATTCTTCGGTGGCCGGACTTGGCGGCTGCCCGTTCGCCGGCCACAGCGGCGCCGCCGGCAACGTCTGCACCGAGGACCTCGTATTCCTGTGTCACGAAATGGGCATCGAGACCGGCATCGATCTCGATGCATCGATCGAATGCGCCCGCCTCGCCGAGGACGTTGTCGGCCACCCGCTGCCGGGCGCAGTGATGAAAGGCGGCACGCTGGCAGAAATATCGGGCCTAAAGCCCTCCCGCTTTTGGCGTGGGGAACAGCATGCTACGCCCCTTCCAGTATCTTCCAGATCCCGTTCGTTGCCACCACCAAACGCTCGCCGACAAACATTTTGGCTTCCATGAAAGTGAGCGAACGCGTTGCACGCACCAGAGCCGGACGGGCTTCGACGAATTCGCCAAGCTGCACGGCGCCGATGAATTGAATGTTGAGCTCGATCGTAGCGTGGCGCTTGCTGCCGGTGGCGTGGCGCGCGGCGATCGCCATCGACTGATCGGCCAGCGTCATCAGCATGCCGCCGTGCAAAATGCCGGCGCGGTTGAGATGCTTCGGCGCAACAACAAAACCGAAATGCATCAGGCCGCCGACGTCGCGCTGCCAGATCGGCCCGACCAGTTCGCCGAACGGGGTGTTGGGAAAGATTTGCCAGCCGGCACTCGCCGGATCGAAGGCTGCCGCCGCTGCCGCCGCGGCCGCCGCGGCCGGCGCCGCCGGCGCAGGCTTGTCGTTCATGCGCGCACCGGAACTGCGGTTGTGCGCGAGGCGAGACGGCGCTTGAGGTCGGGAATGAGCTTCTCCGCGTTGGCGCCTTCGGCAAGCGCCCGGCCGTTGGCGCCGAGGCCGCGGACCGCCTCGACGTAGGCTGTGACTTCGCCGGCGGTGCGCACGGCTTGCGGATAGTCGCTGGCGAAAACGAGCTGCGAAAACGCCAATTCTGCAGGCCGAACTTGACCCAATCGGCGCCCCATTCCGCTGCATGGTCGGGGCCTGCCCAGCCGGCGATATCGTAGAACAGCCGGTGGTCGAGATAATGGTCGAATGGTCGCGGCGGCCGGCGGCTGTGGCGATTGATGCCCACGGTGCCCCATTTGTCGCGCTGCTGGAAACCGCGGATACGGCCGAGGTAGCGGCCGATGCCGCCGGCGAAATGCGAGAACTGAATGCGCAAGTCCGGCAATTCGTCGAGCAGGCCGCAATTGATCAGCCGCACCGCCGCCGTCATCAAGGAAAACTCCCAGCCAAGCATCCGGCCGAGATCGTCGGCATCCATGCGCGGCCAGCGGATCACGCGCGGCAGCGGATGGATGAACACGTAGAGGCCGAGATCGGCACAGGCTTTCCAGAACGGCCGCAGCATCTCGGAATCGAGCGGCTGATCGTGCAGTTCGGAGGCGATGACGACGCCCGGGAAGCCGAGCAGAACGGAGCAGCGCTTCAACTCGGCCGCCGCCTCCGGGCCGTTGAGCGCGGGCACATGCGCGAGCGCGATGAAACGGCCGGGATGGGCTTTTTCGGCCTCATGCATGTGATCGTTGATGGTGCGGCAAATCGCAAGGTCGGGCTGATCGAAGCCGGACCCGCAGGTCAGCACACCGGCGTCGATGCCTGCGGCGTCCATCATGCGGATATGGGAATCGAGGTCGGCCAGCAGCGGATTGAGCAGGTAGTGCGGATTACCGTCGAAATCGAGATCGACCGTGACCCTGCTCGCGTCGCCCTTGAGCAGGCCCGGCGGCGTGTAATGCTGCTGGAAATCGATGAGCATTCTTGAAATGTAGCCCGGATCGAGCGCCAGCGAAATCCGGGAATGATCGATCGGCTTACCAGCCGCTCCCCGGCTTCGCTGCGCTCAACCCAGGCTACATTTGTTACATGATCGCGAATTCGCTGTTGCGGCGATCCGTGACCAGCATGGTGCCCGGATAGTGCGTTATGCAGAATTCGGGCCGGGCCGCCGCGATCACCGATTGCGGGGTAACGCCGCAGGCCCAGAACACCGGTATTTCATCGTTGTGAACCGGCACCGCATCGCCCCAGTCGGGCGCAGCCAGATCCCTGATGCCGATGAGATCCGGCCTGGCAAGATGCACCGGAGCCCCATGGACGGACGGAAATCGGGTCGTGATCTGGACCGCCCGGATGGCGTCGGCCGGCTTCATCGGCCGCATCGAAACGACCAGCGGGCCGTGGAACGGTCCCGCCGGCACGGTTTCGATCGAGGTGCGGTACATCGGGACCGTGCAATCGCAAGTGAGATGGCGCAGTTCGATGCCGCCTTCGACCAAAGCCTGCTCGAACGAGAACGAACAGCCGATGGCGAAGGTGACCAGGTCGTCGCGCCAGCAGCGCATCAGGTTGTTCGGCTCGTCGACCAGCGCCCCATCGCGCCACACCCGATAGCGCGGCACGTCGGTGCGGATATCGAGATCGTCGCCCAATGCCGGCAGCCGCCAATCGCCTGCGGCCGAAACGCCGACCAGCGGACATGGCTTGGGATTGAGCTGGCAGAAACGCAAAAAATCCTCGGCGAGATTCTTCGGTAGGATGGCGAGATTGGCCTGCACATAGCCCGGCGCGAGCGTTGAGGTCGGTCCGCAATGCTCGCCGCGCCGGATCGACTGGCGCGCGGCGACGCCGGTCTGGGGGTCGGCGGAACTTTCGGGCGGTTCTCGTGGCAATGTAGCGGTCGCCAAGGCATGCTCCGTGTCGATGGTTCCCGCTGCCCATTTTATCACCAGTCCCCGCCAAAAAACATGGTCGCCGCGACGATTTTACGCGACGCCCTGCGATGTTTGGCATCGCCGATGCGAATTTGGTTGAAACTGCCCTCAAGATCGCGTTTGCTAACGGCAATTCATAACCCGCCAAGAACCTGTCAAGGGTCGGCGGATGGAGGACGAGGCCACGCCATGTCCTGCCGAACGGAGTTGGTGCGCCTGCAAATTCGCGGGGCATGAGCCGTTTTGTGCGCATGTAAAATCCGGAGGAGACTTGCAATGAGCGAAAAGTGGAAAGAAGAGAAATGGGCGGACGACTTCTGGTACCGCGGCAAGACCACGCGGCGCCGCCTTGTCGGCTGGGGCGGCGGAGCGATCGGCGCCCTGATGCTGGTGCCGGCGCCCTGGCGCGCCGCCTTCGGCGCCGCCAAGCCCTTTAGGATCGGTTCGGAACAGCCGCTCTCGGGCGTCGGCGCCATCGGCGGCAAGACCGCCGTCGTCGGTTTGCAGATGGCCGCAGACCGCATCAACAAAAACGGCGGCATCAACGGCCGGCCGGTCGAGCTCGACATCGTCGACGACCAGAGCTCGCCCGCTGTTGCGCGACAAAAGACCGAGAAGATGGTGCAAGAGGACAATATCGACGCCCATGTCGGCGGCTTCTTGTCGAACATCTGCCTCGCCTGCATGCCGGTCTGGGAACACGCCAAGATCGTCAACATGATCAGCGTGTGCCTGGATACGACGCTGACCACGAGCCACTGCAATCGCGAAAGCTTCCGTGTCCACGATTACGCGCCGGCACAGGCGGTCGCGTTCGGCTCGATGCTGACCAAGCTTGGCAAGAAGTGGCACATCGCCTTCGCCGATTATTCCTGGGGCCAGTCGACCCGCGACGCCTATGCCGCCGCCATCAAGGCGCATGGCGGCGAGGTGGCCGGCACCACCGGCATCCCGCTCGGCACCGCCGACATGACGCCGTTCCTGTCCAAGATTTCCGGCAATTTCGACGGCCTGTTCGGCATCTTCTTCGGCAAGGACGGCGTCACCATCGGTACTCAGGCCTACGATCTCGGCCTGACCAAGAAATACGTCTGGGCCGGCGACGGCGCCATCTGCGAATCGAGCAACATGCCTGCGCTGGGCAAGAAGATTAACGGCTTCATCGGCATCAACCGCTACATCCCGGTGTTCCAGGGCCCGCTCAATACGCCCTATCTGCACGCCTTCTTCGACGAGGCCAAGAAGCGGCTGCTCAAGGTCGACCCTTCCGGCCCGTCGCCCGACCGCTACGTGCAGTCGAACTACGAGGCGCTCAATGCCCTCAAGCAGGCCATGGACGCGTCGAAATTCGAGAGCAAAAGCGATACGCCCAAGCTCATCGACGCGCTCGAAGGCATGGAAATGAAGGAGGGCTACGACTTCCCGCAAGGCGACAAGACGCTGCGCAAGGCCGACCATCAGGCGTTCCTGCGCGAGTTCCTGTTCAAGGTCGAGAACGACGACTACAAGTTGCTCGAGACGGTGCCGAAGGACGCGACGCTGGTCCCGCCGGCCTGCACGCTCTCTGCGTAAGTGCGCGCCGGAGTTTCGACCGAGGCAAGCTCCCCGGCCGATGGCCGGGGAGCGGCATCGGCTCCCCTACTCAAGACAGAACTTTTGTCCGTCCAGTTCGGCGGCCTTGCGGCGCTTTCGGAAGTCAATTTCGAGGTCGGTCGCGACGAGCTGCGCGCCGTCATCGGACCGAATGGCGCCGGCAAGAGCACGTTCTTTAATTGCCTCACCGGCGTGCTGCGGCCGACCGGCGGCCGCGTCATTTTCAACGGCGAGGATATTACCGGCCTGCCGTCCAACAAAATCTCGCAGAAAGGCATCGCGCGCTCCTACCAGATCACGAATCTCCTGCCCAACGCCACGGCGCTGGAGAACGTGCGTATCGCCGCCCAATCGCGCCGGCACGCCTGGAACATGTACGCCCACCATGGCGCCTTCGCCGACATCAATCAGAAAGCCGAGGCCGCGCTGCAAGCGGTCGGCTTGGTCGGCAAGGCCGATGAATTGGCCTCGAACCTGTCACACGGCGAACAGCGCAATCTCGAAATCGGCATTGCGCTCGCCACCGAGCCGAGACTTCTGTGCCTCGACGAACCGACCGCGGGCATGAGCGCGGCCGAAACCAACGAAACCAAGGAACTCATCCGCCGCATCGCAAACGATCTCACCATCCTGATCGTCGAGCACGACATGGAGGTGGTGATGGAACTCGCCGACCGCATCACCGTGCTGCACTACGGACAAATTCTCGCGGAAGGCACGCCGGCCGAGATTCAAGAGAATCCGAAAGTGCTGGAGGTCTACCTCAAGACATGAGCACCGGGGCAGACCGCGCCGAGCCGCTCGTCCGCGTCGAGGACGTCCACACCTATTACGGCAAGAGCCACATCCTGCACGGCGTCTCGCTCAGCATCGGCGCCGGCGAAGTGGTCGGCCTGCTCGGCCGCAACGGCGTCGGCAAATCGACGACGCTGAAGACCATCATGGGCCTGGTGCAGCCGAGCCAGGGCGCCGTAGTGTTTGCCGGCACTGCGATCACCGGCCTGGCGCCGCACAAGCTGGCGCGGCTCGGCATCGGCTACGTGCCGGAAGACCGACGCATCTTCCGCCTGCTGACGGTGATGGAGAACCTGCGCACCGGCCTCGACCGTCAAGGCGTCACCGAGGAGCGGCGCCAGAAGCTGCTCGACAAAGTGTTCACCTATTTTCCGGTGCTGGCCGAGCGGCGCAGCCAGGCCGGCGGCACGCTGTCGGGCGGCGAACAGCAGATGCTCGCCATCGCGCGCGCCATGATGCTGGAGCCGAGGATCATACTGCTCGACGAGCCGACCGAAGGCCTGATGCCGCGCATGGTCTCGCAGATTCGGCAGATCATCGGCATTCTGCACGAAGAGGGCATCGCCATCCTGCTGGTCGAGCAGAATGTGCCGCTGACGCTTGAGGCGAGCCAGCGCGTCTACATCATGGAGAAGGGCAGCGTGCGCCATCATTGCGCGGCGTCCGAAATCGACGTCAACAACGCCGTCATCAAGCAATATCTGGGGGTATGAGCCGTGGGCGCGGTCGGCGAGTTTCTGCATGCCATTCCCATCGACCTTCTGATCATTCAGACCGTGAACGGCATCGTCACCGGCATGATCCTGGCGCTGGTCGCTTCGGGCTTGACGCTGATCTTCGGCATCATGGACGTGGTGAACTTTGCCCATGGCGAGCTGTTCATGCTCGGCGCCTATATGGGCGTCCTCGCCTTTGCGACGACTGGCAATTTCTGGCTGGCGCTCATCCTTTCGGCGCTGATCATCGGCATTTTCGGTGCCGTGCTGCAGATCGTCACGCTGCGGCCTTTGATCGGCCGCGATCCGCTCAATACGATCCTCGCCACCTTCGGCATTTCGCTCGTGCTGCAGAACTACGCGCTGTGGCAGTTCGGCCCGGTGGCACGCAAGATTTCGGAACCGATCAGCGCCGAGTTCACGCTGTTCTATCTGCAATATCCCTGGTACCGGATCGTGATCGCGCTGTTGTCGGGAGCGATCATCGGCTGCCTCTATCTGTTCCTCAAATACAGCAAGTTCGGGGTCTGGATTCGCGCGACGACTCAGGATCGCGTCATGGCTCAGGCCATGGGCATACCGGTGCCGCTGGTTTACACTGGGGTGTTCGCACTCGGCGCCGCGATGGCGGCGGCGAGCGGCGTGCTGTTCGCCCCGTTTGGCGGCGTCGATTACAGCATGGGCCTGCAATGGGTGCTGGAGGCCTTTATCGTCGTGGTGGTCGGCGGCATGGGCAATCTTGGCGGCTCGATCGTCGCCGCTGTCTTCATCAGCCTGCTTGAGGCCTATGCTGCGGTCTGGCTGAACCCGTCTCAAGCGGTGATCGCCTCGTTCATCGTGCTCATTCTCACGCTGCTGTTCCGTCCCACCGGCTTGTTCGCGACACCGAAATGACCACCGCTCCGCTCGAAAAGACGAAGCCTTTCGGCAAGGTGCGACCGAGCCACACCGCGTACTTCTGGATGGCGTTTACCGCCGCAATCGCGATTCTGATCGCGGCGCCTTTTGTGCTGCCGGTATTCTGGGGCGGCTTTCTCACCGAAATCCTGATCTGGGGCCTATTGGCGATGTCGTCCGATCTGTTGATCGGCTATACCGGCCTGGTTTCGTTCGGCCATTCGGCGTTCTTCGGCCTTGGCATGTACGGCGCAGCGGGGGCCTTGCTGCTCGTGCAGCCGGCCAATCTGTGGCTGGCGATCCTGTTCGGGCTCGCCGGCGCCGCCGGCGCCGCGCTCTGCGTTGCCTATTTCTCCACCCGGCTGCGCGACATCTATTTCGCCATCACCACGCTCATCTTCAGCCAGATTTTCTACGTCATCATCTTCACCTGGACGGCAGTCACCGGCGGCGAGAACGGCCTGATTTTCGACCGCCCAAACTTCACCATTCCTTTCATCGTCGACGTGCCGTTCAACTCGAAGACCATCCACTGGTTCGTGCTGGCGGTCGTGGCGGGCTCCTATCTCATCTTGCGGCGGGTCACGCAGTCTCCGTTCGGCATGGTGCTGCAGTCGATCCGCGAAAACGAGGCACGCACGCGCGCGATCGGCTACCCGGTCGAGCGCTACAAGATGGTCTCGGTCATGCTCTCTGGCCTGTTCGCCGGGCTCGCCGGCGTGCTCTACGCCCTGCAGAAGGAATTTGCCGCGCCGGATTTTGTCTATTTCATAACGTCGGGCGAAACCGTCATCTACAACGTCATGGGCGGCATCGGCACGCTGGTCGGGCCGATCGTCGGCGCCGGCTTCTTCCAGCTTTTGCGCCAGTTGCTGTCGGAATGGTTCGGCGATCAGTTCCCTTACCTGATCCCGCTCGGCATCATCTTCATAGCGATCATTATTTTCCTGCCGCAGGGGCTGCTCGGTTTCGCCCGAAGGTGGCTTAATCGGTAGCAATGCTCCGCCTCTGACCGACGAGGCATGTTGTCGGACCACGGTGCACGGACCGCTTGTTTTCGACGAGCGCACTCATGTTCGGCCGCGCTCGCGCCAGGCACGTCACTAACTTATAGTTCAAGCCATTGCTTATGTGTCCGACGCGATTAAGCGGGGCGAAGTAAAGAGCGAAAAAGACGTCATCCGCAATCTACCAATCCACGGTCAAGACGGCCACTGGGCTAAATTCGACCTACCTGCCAATTTTTTGAAACATGCCGATTTTTTCCAACAGACGCTCTCGCCTTCGACGACGTGAACAACGATCTACTTCTGATGCAAGCAACTACGGCCTACGTCGAACTAATGGGCACGCGCATTGCAACAGCCGAGATGCTCGTTTATGCTGTATTTTGTGGCGGCGACAATGAAAACTTCTCGCCCAAACTAAGGGCAATTGCTCAACTGCCTCTCGCAAAGCGTCGTCGTTCCTGTCTCTCACTTTTTGAAGGACTTGAAAAGGCGCGGCTCTATCGCGATCGTGCAGGCGCTTTTGCGGATTCGCAATCCGTGTGCGTTACAGTGCGCGATTTCCGAAGCGCGGCGTCACCTTTAGGCGACCCAGCGACGCCGCGTCGAGAATGCCGACGTCAGATCGAAGCGCAGACCATAGCGGCAAGCGTCCGCGCGATGATTTTCCGCTGCATCCGAGATTCGATCCGGGTTGCGCTTGTCGCGTGGGAGCATCGGAACAGTGCGCAGGAATTGCGGGCATTCTAACTCGACAATGAAAAGCCCTTTGGATTCGCGCAACACCGCTTTCTTTACCCGGTGCCGTGCCGATGAGCCGCTCGCGCATGAGCGCACCGCTGGGTCGCGACTGCAAACTCAAAATTCAATCCGCCAACGATCAGCGCCCGCCTTGTTCCGGAAACCACGGGCGCCGGGCGGCGTGGCGCACGTGCAAAATATCCACTATCTCGTCTGCAATTGCGTAGAAAATCTTGTATGGATAGTTCTGCACAATTTACACCCGAATATTTGGATCGTCCGTTCTTTGCGAGCCGTATGGCTGCTCTCCGATTGCGGCCACCGCTGCATAGATCGCCTGCGCGACGCTGAGCGCGCCCTGCGGACTGCGCTTTTGCAGGTATCCGATGATCTCTTCGATATCGGCGCGAGCCCGGCTGCGGAACCGAATTCTCATGTTACCCCGAGGCGACGCCAAAACTCCTTCATTTCGTCATCGGGAACCACCCCACTCGTACGGGCATCCGCAATGGCTGCGCGTTCCTCGTCCGTCAACATGTACAGACCGGTCCGCCGCGCCTCGATTTCCCGCGCAATTGCGGCGAGTTCCTCCTGGTCCTCGTGTGGCCAATTCTCAATCCTGCGCAGAATTTCTCTGGTGTCCTGATTCATAGCTGAAATATATATCACGGCTCTGGCCTCTGTTCCAGATGGCGCTTCGAGCGCTGAAAGGCTTTATTTTGCACAGCGCCGCGTTCATCCGAGCGAAGAACCCTTGCTGAGAAAGTCCGCCAGTGCAGACACCTCCTTCTTTTCGGCCTCGAAATCTTCGGCGATGCGCTCATAAAAATGCGCCGCGCCCTGGTAGAGTTCGTGCGCGGTCGGGTCCGCGCCGACGAAACCCGCGATCTCGTGCATCTCGGCGACCCAGCGGTAGGCTTTTGGCGGCATCTGGCTCAGTGCGCGCTTGAACCAGGCGAACATCTCCTTCTGGCTGCCCGACAGCTCTGCGAATAGCGCATCGGCGGAGCCGGCGCGCGTCGCCGCCAGCATCATCGCCGCGCCGATCGCCTGGGTGCCCTTGGTGATGCCGGCATAGGACATTTTCAGCGCCGAAGCGGCGCTCATCGCGCCGTCGAGCACGCGCACGTCGAGGCCGTAATCGCGCAGCGTGGCGAAACGCGGCGCTGCCGGGCCGGAGGCGTACATGCGCGGACTGCCCGTTATTTTGTTCGCCCCGGCCCCCACCCTACCCTCCTCCGCTTGCGGAGCGGGGGAGGGCTTCGGCGGCGAGCCGATAATTCCCGCATCCACGAACGGGCAGCCTGTCGGCGCGATGGCTGCAGCGACGCGCTCGACCGTCGACGGATTGATGGCGTTGCAGTCGACATAGAGCGGCTTTGAGTTCGACGCCTTCAGCGCGGGCGCGAAACGTTCGGCGAGCGAAAACGCATCGCCCGGCGGCAAGATCGACAACACGAAATCGGCGGCCGCGATCTCTTCGTCGCTCGCATCGGCCATGCCGGCCGCCTTCGCCCGCGCCACGGTCTCCTCGCTGCGGCCGCGCAGCGAGGTGAGAACCTTCACGCCATTCTCGACAAGGCGCCCACCAACACCCGCGCCCATCATGCCGGGCGCGATCACTGCAACGACAGGGGTCATGATATCCTCAATGCTGGAGCCCGGATTGCGCGAAGCGAAATCCGGGCAAATTCTGATTCAACCATAGCAGCTTGCGCTCGGTCCGCGCCAGCGGCGGCCGCGGAATCAGAGCAGCGCTCAGCCGCCCGGCTCGAAGGCGTAACTTGCGCCTTTGCGCACCACGTAGCCGAAGCCCGGCGCGTTGACGTGGGCGCCGGCGATGGCGAGACGCTCGGTCGCCGCCATGTCGAGAATACGCTTGCGCGATCTGATCGCCTGTTCCTTGTCGAGATCGTAGGTCAACGCGGTGTCGGGATGCGAAATCTGGATCGCGGAAAGATGCACGACATCGCCAAACGCCATGAAACCCCCGCTCCCCGCGGCGAGCAACCAGCATGTGTGTCCCGGCGTGTGGCCGGGCGCCAAAACCGGCGTGAAGCCGGAAAAGTCCTCGCCGTCGCGCACCCGGCGAATGCGGTCGAGATAGGGCTTGAGGTTGATTTTGGTGCGCGCCCGGTTGCCCTTCACGCGCGCTTCGTCGTTGGCGAGGTCCGGCCGCATCCAGAATTCAGCCTCGGTTTCGTGCACGACGATTTCGGCGTTCGGATAATGCGGCTGGCCGGCATCGTCGACCAGGCCGTTGGCATGGTCAGGGTGCAGGTGCGTCATCACGATGTGCGTCACCGCGGCCGGCTCGATTCCGGCGGCGCGCAGATTGTCCGGCAGTTTGCCGAGAGTCGGCTGCATGGTATTGCCGGCGCCGGCATCGATCATGATGACCTTGCCGCCGCGGCGGATCAGAAAGTTGTTGACTGGAATAAACAGCGAGCCGTTGTCGGTTCCGCCGACCAACTCGTCGGCTTGCGCGCGCTGCATGCCGATCACGAGATCAAGCGAGGTTTTGAGGATTCCGTCGCTCAAGCCCTGTACTTCGACATCACCCACCCGCATGCTCGGAAGCGCCATGGCATCATCCTTCTTGCGCGAGCATTCTTGCTGCACGAACACGCCTGGTGCGATCTGCGCGGCGCTGCCGCAACATGTTGCGCGCTGAGCAAATCCTGTCAATAATGCGGCAAAAGCGCCCGCACCAGACAATGTCGATGAACAGCGCGCAGGAACACCCGGAACCCATTCTCGATGCCGGTCGGCACGCCGGCACGCCCAGCGAGGTGCTTGCCGTATTCTTGCGCCTCGGCTTGACCTGTTTCGGCGGCCCGATCGCCCATCTCGGCTATTTCCACGATGAGTTCGTGGTGCGGCGCAAATGGCTCGATGAAAAAACCTACGTCGATCTGGTCGCGCTCAGTCAGTTTCTGCCGGGCCCGGCGTCCAGCAAGGTCGGCATCGCCATCGGGCTGTCGCGCGCCGGCTATCTGGGCGCGCTCGCCGCGTGGACCGGCTTCACCTTGCCATCGGCGATCGCTCTGGTCCTGTTCGGCTATGGCGTCGCCTCGCTCGGCAACGCGCTGCACTCCGGCTGGCTGCACGGGCTGATGGTCGCCGCTGTGGCGGTGGTCGCACAGGCGGTGTTGATGATGATGCGGTCGCTGGCTCCGGACCGCGAGCGCGCCACGCTCGCGGTTGCCGCTGCCGTTCTGGTGTTGGTGATGCCGACATCGTTGGGCCAGATCGGCGCCATCGGCCTTGGCGCCGTTGTCGGCCTCGTTCTGTTCCGCCGCACCCCGCCCGCCGATCACGTCAGGCTGCCGCACACCGTGAGCCGGCCGGCCGCCATTGCCGCGATCGTTCTGTTTTTCGCCATTCTGTTCGGCCTGCCGTTGATCGTCGCCGCGGTGCCGGACCATGCACTGCAATTGTTCAACGCGTTCTATCGCGCGGGCTCGCTGGTGTTCGGCGGCGGCCATGTCGTGCTGCCCTTGCTCCAGGCCTCTGTCGTGCCGCCGGGCTGGATCTCCAACGATGCGTTCCTCGCCGGCTACGGAGCCGCCCAAGCGGTGCCCGGCCCGCTGTTCACGTTCTCGGCCTATCTCGGCACGGTCATGGAACCGGCGCCCAACGGTTGGCTCGGAGCGATCCTCTGCCTGATCGCGATGTTCGTGCCGGCCTTCCTCCTGGTGATCGGCCCGCTGCCGTTCTGGGACGATTTGCGGCGGCGCTCGTGGGCGCAAGGCGCCTTGCGCGGCGTCAATGCCGCGGTGGTCGGCCTCTTGCTGTCGGCTTTGTACCGTCCGGTGTGGACCTCCGGCATCACCAATGCCGGCGATTTCGCCCTCGGCGCTGCCGCCTTCCTGTTGCTGTTCATGTGGAAGACGCCGCCGTGGCTGGTGGTCGTGTTCTGCGCGGTCGGCGGCGAAGCGCTAAGCCTGCTCGCGCTCGGCTCCTAAGCCGCGACCGTGTCCGGTCGCGATTGCGGCCACTTCGGCGGCGTCTTCGGGCGGCGATTGGCCGCGCCAGACGACGTGCATGTCGGGACGCAGCAAAATGAGTTCATGGCCATACACTTCGCGCGCAATGCGGTCCGGCACTTCGAGCACCGTGACCGGAGCGCCATGGGCGCGGATCGCTTTCTCCAATCCGCCGGCATCCACTTTATTGCGGCCGAGTTTCAGGATCGTGTAGCCCTCGGGAATGTGGTCCTGCATCGGCGTGCCGTCATCGAGCCAGACATGCGGCAGCCTTGCGCCGGGCCAGGTCGTCGGCTGATATTCGCGGAACAAATGTTCGGGTCCTCCCGGCACGTTGCAGATGATCGGCGAGTCGACATAGCGGTAGCCGAGTTCGGCGCCGATCATCTCGTTGCTCTTGCGCTGTTCGACGTCGGCCATGGTGCGCAGCACTTGACGGGTTTGTTCGCCGCCCGGCGTGTACTCGCGAATGTTCGGCCGCCACAACGAGCGCCACCTGCGCCGGCCGAGCGTGGCATAGCGGGAGGCGCCGACATTGCGCTCGCCGACCTGACGGCGCTCGATCTCGTACGATCGCAACAGCTCCGGCCCGCCCCAGCCATGCAGCGTGGCGGCAAGCTTCCACGATAGATCGATCGCATCGGCGACGCCGGAATTCATGCCGAGCCCGCCGGTCGGAATCACCAGATGCACGGCATCGCCGGCGAGAAAGACGCGGCCCTTGCCGTAACGATCGGCGAGCAGAAGATTCTGCCGCCACGGCTCGCAGGACAGCCTTTCATATTTGATCGGAGTGCCGACGGTCTTTTCGAACTGACGGTTCATTTCCTCGTCGGCATCGACGATGGAGTGTAGCGTCCAGTGCCGGGTGGAGTCCTGCATGATGAGCTGGGTCGCCTTGTCGTCGGCGACGTGATAATGACGGCCCTTGCCCGGGCCGTTGCCGATCGGCAGGCGTTCGAACAGCTCGTCGCAGCGATACAGCGCCTGCCGCAATGTCAAAAGGTTGCCCTCGCCGCTCAGTTTGATGCCGAGTTCCTTGCGCACCGGACTGGTGCCGCCGTCGCAGCCGACCAGATAGCGGGCGCGCAAATCCTGCGTCACGGCGCCCGCGCGCACCCGCGCCGTCACCCCAGCCTCGTCCTGCTGCAGCGACGAGAAACTCGCTGCCAAAACGGACGATCACTCCCGGGGTCGATTCGGCCACCGATTTCAACAGCGGCTCAAGCGTGTATTGCGACATGAGCTGGTACGGCTCGAGCGGCATGGTGCCGTCATCGGTCGTGCGGATTTCGACCTGCGCCTGCGCAACCGACGGGTAGGCAAGCCGCAGCAATGGCGGCTCGTTGAGCGCCAGCACGATATAGACGTCCATCGGGACAATCGGGCCGCAATCCCGCCGCACGTATCTCCTGCGCCAGGCCCATGCGCCGGTAGATCTCCATGCTGCGCGCGTTGATGCGTTCCATCTTCGGCAGAAAGGCCGGGCGAGCCTTCTGCTCGATAAGCGTGCAAGTGACGCCGCGCTTGCCGAGGTCGATGGCTAGCGTGAGACCGGTTGGCCCGGCGCCGACGATCAGAACCTCGCTATCCATGTGCCCTCGACCGTGGCGTCATCCCTCGCGGGCTGCGTTCAGCGGCCCGGTCTTGCCGCCGCCAACTCGGGAAACGGCTGATAGGCGGCGCCGGTGCACTCCTCCGGCGTAGCATCGACAAACTCGTTTGGCGAGCCGTCAAGATAGATCACGACTTTGTTCTTGGTTTCGTTATGGCCGTTGAGCTGCAAGCAGACGACGTAATGCTGCTCGCGGCCATCCGGCACCGGCCTCATCGTCGGCGGAGCGATCAGCGCGCCCTGGAAGTCGCCGGGGTCGGTCAGCGTCGTCGTCAGCAACGACACGATCTCGCTCCGATAATTTGCCGGATAGGCGTTCGGATCGACAGGCGGCGCAGCCTTCCGCCCGCCGAGGCCCGAGCAACCGGTGACGCTCAGCGACGCCAGCAATATGACCATGCCTGCGCGAGCCAAGCTCATCACGGGGCGCGTTTTTGTCACGGTTTTTGGTTTTTTCAGAATATAGCACAGGACGGCAAAATTAAGCCAACATCGATGCTCGAGCGCCGCCACTCACCGCATCATCGCGCGAACGAGACTGCGTTGTTGCCGACTGGAGACTAACCAGCCCATCGGCTAGGGCGTGCGGAACGAGACGTTGATGCCGCCATAGCGCTCGGGCGCGGACTGGCCGACGAATTCCTTGCTCTCCCAGCTCAGCACGAAATCCACCTTGGCGCTATCGCTCCAGAACAGCGAGAGGCCGGTCGACAGCGTGCCCACCAACGGATATTTCTCAACCGATGGCGAGGTCGCAAACGTATTGCCGTCGAGGAAGATATCTCGGGCAACCGCACGGACTTGGCCGCCGACGAACACGTACCAGCCGAACGGACCTTTGAGCTCCGACGGATCAAACCACGAGCCGCCCGACAGCGCCGGCCGGATGCGAGCTGGACCGTAATCGACGTTCAGGTAGCGGCCGAGCCGCAGCAACGAGCCGGCTTCCGCATAGGTATAGACGTTGCCGGCAGTGGCGCCGATTTCCGGTATGGCATCGACGCTCAACCCGGCGCCGATGGGACTGCCAAATCGCCATTTGTGTTCATAGGACAGCACCATGCCCGGTTCGTTTTTGAGCTGATAGGACCAGCCGGCGGGCTGATACTGTTGCGGGCCGATTGCACTTAAGAAGTTGTGGAAGCCGTCCTGCACCTCTTCGGCCAGTGCGGCGGGACCGATAACACCGGCGTCAATCTCAAAATGGTCGAGCGCGTGGTCCGTGCTCTCGCGGTAAAGCCCCGCGCCGGCGTAAAGCCAGCCCGCATAGGGCCGATCCTTCGGATCGGGCGGGCTGAGCGTGAGATTGTCCGGAGTGAAGATGTCTTGGCCGAGCAGCAGTTCGAAGCGCTGTTCGCGGATCGGGGAGGGGTCGAGCAAACTGGGAGCCGTGAACGCACCGGAAACCGGCCCGATCGGCGGCGACAGGTAGCGCAACTCAAAGCCCTGTGTGTACCAGCGGTCGGTCGGATTCGGGTACGCGAGGGCATCGTTTTCTTCGATGATCGTGAGCCGCCCGCTTTGCGGTTCGGCCAGGCTTGTCGGGGCGGGCTGCGGCAGCGGCACAATCATGTCCGCCGCCAACGCGCCGCGGCCGCTCAGCAATGCAAACCCGATCACTGGCACAAAACGCGAACTTCGCAACAGATCCCCGCCTCACCCATCACCCGCAAGGATCATCAGTCGATCCGACGGCCGGGTCAACTGATCCGGGCATCGGCCAACCGAACGAGTGTAAAAAATCCACCGCCGGGTTGCGAGCCGGCTCGACCTTCCGTTGCGACCAGCCTGGCCTCAGTGCGCCAAGGGATCAGGCCGCACCTGGATGTGAACCACGATGGGACGCACGCCCTTGCCGCCTTCCTTGAGCCAGGGCGTGCGATCGCCCTCCGCCGACCACAAACCCCTGCCCTTCCAGCCGGCCCTCGGATTGTCGATTCGGGCATCGAGGCCCTTGGCGTAGTAGCCCATCGGGTACGGGATGCGCAGCGAGATCATCTTGCCGTTGACGAGAGCGTCGAAGCCGTCGCTTTCGTTGGCCGTCGAAATCGGCACGTCCTTGCCTAAGCCAACCGCATTGTGCTGGTCGACCCAGGTGTAGTAGCTCGCCTCGGCGCTGTTGTCGCCGATGCCGGCAAAGCCCGGTCCTGGATATTTGTAGAATGTCCAGCCTTCCTTGCACTGATCGCCGGTGGCCTTCGGACCCTTAAGCGGTCCCTTGCACTTGCGACGGTCGAAGCTGCCGAGATCGCCGCTGCCGAGCGATACCCAGACGACGCCCTTTGAGTTGATATCGCCGCCGCGCGGGCCGAACCCCGGCATCGGGATCTTGTAGTACTCGGAGAGCTTGGTCTTCGGATCGAAGCGCACGATCCCGCCCTCGCCGGCGAACACGTTGACGGTGTACCAGACCGAACCGTCGACCGGGTTAGGCATCACCGCATAAGTGCCCGAGCCGCCGATCATCATGTCCTTCTTGGGATCCATGGGCTGACCTGGCTTGGTGAACTCGGCGGTCCGCTTGCCGGTTCCCGGGACGTTGAGAACGAACGGCGCCCAACCTTGAGCCTTCTCGGCGTCGCCGGTCTTGTCGAACACCTTGGTGTCTAGCCAGCCGGCCCGCTCGCCGCCGCCGCTTGTCCACAAGGTATTGTCCTTGTCGAAACCGAACTGCAGGTGATGGGTGCCGTAGCAGGTATCGATGAAGGCGAACTTCTTGGTCTTCGGATTATACATCACCAGTTGGCGTTCGTTTTCCGCGATCGGATCGACCTTGGCGTACGGATTGTCCGATCCCTTGCGGCAGAACGCCGGCGTGCCCGGGGCATGATCGGTCCCAGTCAGCCAGAGCCTGCCCTTGGAATCGAACATGTCGTTATGGTTGTTGATCTGCGAATCCCAAATCTTTTCCGTTCCCCAATAGGCGGACGGAGCGATGACGTTCGCGGCGGCGGCATGCCCAGGGCCGAGCGCCGGAGGCAGGTTTGCAGGCTCAGGCGGCGTGATCGTGGAGGCCACGTTGGTCTTAGGATCGAGAACCGGCAGGTGATTGGAGGAATATTCAGTCGAGCCGTAGAGATCGCCGTATGCGTTGACCGTCGGGTCGACCTTGTCGGTAGAAATCAGATCGTGAAGGTATTTCTTGTCGGTGCTCCAGTCCCAGGTCGTGACTACGATGTTGCGTTCGATGCCTTCCGGCCGCGGCGGCACGTGCGTAGGCAATGCGCCCTTGGCGATAGCGTCGGTCCATTCGCCAAAAAATTTGAGCGGCAAGTTGTTGAGCTTGGCCATCGAATTGACCATGTTCGGATAGGCTTGGCCGGACTGGATGCGCCGCGCCCAGGCTTCCTCACCGGTCTTGAACGTCCCGAACGCCGCCGGAATGGTCCGCGTCGCGAGTTGACCAAGTTGGTGACAGCCGACGCATTGCTGATTCTTGATCATCGTCAGCCATTCCTTCTGGGTGATCTTGGCGGGAATGTCGCCCTTGCCGCCGAACTCATCCGCGGTCGGCACTTTCAGCATCGAGTACCAATAGATCGCCGGATAATATTGCGCCGCAGCGGCAGCGTCCGGAGCCGGAACCGCGGTGAGGTTGAGGTGTTTTCCTGGGACCGATTCGGCCTTCGCCGAATCGATCAAGCCGTAGCCGCGAACCCAGACCTCGTATTTGGCCTTGGGCAGATCGGGGATGACGTAGCGGCCCTTGTCGTCGGTGACGACCATCTTGGCGTAGCGCGTCGGCAGATCGTGCGTCTCCGCGATGACCCAGACGCCGGCCTCCGGTCCGTGCGGGCCGCTCACCACGCCGCCGATATCGTTGTGGTCGATGGCGACAGCGGACTGCGCGTTGACCCGCGCCGGGACGATGGAAAGGAACGCCGCGACGGCGATCGCCGCAGCGCTCGAATACAAGGCGCGCTTGATCTTCATTGTGGAACCTCCCTACGCATGCGGCACGGGCCATTCCCGCCGTCTCCCCCGCGGAGAACGGTTGCGGGCCGCGCTTCGATTACACGAAAATGTGCCTCAGGGCATGCATGCGCCGCAAGTAAAATCCGCTTCGGCCGCTCCGTGGCTCGATAAAATATGCAGAATCGAGCGAGCGCTGTTTCGTCACATAGGTCGCGCAATGGGAGAGCCTCGCGTCGCAGCGGGTGCGGCCGGGCACAAACGCACGAACCTCAGCGTCGAGACCATCGCAAAGCGATCAAGCGTCTGGCTTGCCCGACGGTATCGCTACGGCTTCGGGTTGAAATCCTGATTCGGGAATGCAGCGACATCCGGCGCCTTGATCACGACGAATGGATGATCGGCCGCAATGTGGCAGGCATTACAGCCGGCGGTGAGCTGCGCGTAGGCGGCGGCAAATTTCTTCGCATCTTGTTCTCGGATGGCGGCTTCCACTGCATTCATCGGCTGCTTCACCGCCGCATCGACCAGTTCCGCGACCGGCAGACCGCGAAAGCGCGGCTGCGCCTTGACGATCCCGGCAAAGGTCTGACGCAGTTCGACCAGCGCGTATTGCGCAAGCGGCCAATTGTGCGCCTGACCGGCGACCCCCAGCTTCGCATGGCGAGGCTGCACCAGAGTATTCATCAGGTCCCCGAACGTCATTGCATAGGGCGCCGGCGCAGAATTAGCCGCGTTTGCTTGCGCGGGAGGCTCCGCCTGCGACAGCACGGTCGTGCCGCCGGCAGCGGCCAAATAGACCATCACGAGCGCGATGAGCATGGGATGTCTGTGCATCGAGCAATCCCGCATTGCGTGAAGTGCAGAGCGCTCGTGGGCTTACTGCTTTTGCAGGTAGCAGTCGACCTCGAATGGGTCTTTGGCGTTGTTTGCGGGGTGCGGACGGCGCACCACGCTGGCCTGCTTATAGCCGTCCTTGGCGCAGGAGATGTTGACGTTGCTCGCGTTCACGCCCTTGCCGAAGCCGGGAATTTTGTAGAGGCCCAAAATATCGCTGGCCGCGACCAAGGTATTACCATTGAGAGTGGCCGTCACCTTGGCACTGCTGATGCCAGGCCCGTTGACCAAGCGCACGAAGCCGATGAACGAGGGGCCATTGTCGCCGTTGGCGATGCCCTCATCCAGCAAGTTGATGCTGCCGGCAGGCGAGAGAATTGGGCAGCAAAACAGAGCGGCCAGGACGATGACGGCCAGCCGAAAGCACGACATTGAGGCACTTCCTCGAGGTTTCCGCGCGCTTCGGGCGGGTCGTTCGTCACCGGCGTGCGATTGAGCCTGCCCTGTCGCGATGCCAAACCATAGGCAACAGCTATGACCGAGCACAAGGCGCACGCGACGCACGTTTCCTGCGGCAGCGCCCGACTCGGCGGCCCGCACAATCGTGCCAAGTTCGGAATCGTGACACTCGTCGTTTTTGCAGCAAAGACTCGACATGATGCTCATTCGCACTAGACTGACCAAAACCCGCGCTGCAAGATTCAGATAACGGGCGTCCCAAATCTAAGGGGGAGGATCATGAGCGGGCTCCTATCAATCAATGCGTTTTGGACGCTATGGTTGTTCGTGCACCTGATTTTCGCGCTCGGCCTGCTCGGCGCCTTGACCCATCAGGCCGCGGCGGTCCTGCTGCCAGCGCATCGGCTGAGCGGCGGCGGCATCCTGACCCGCTACCGCGCGGTCCCCGCCTCCGGCTACGCCTCTGCGGTCTGCCTGCTGTGGGTGCTGACCTTCCTGCTCGGCTCCTACATCTACACCGCCTATAGCGTTTACATCAAAATTCCGCTTATCGAGGAGCATTATTTCAAGACCGGCGGCTTCTTCGATTTCAAAGAGCACGTGGCAACCCTTGGGCTGCTGCTGCTGCCAGCCTATTGGTACCTGTGGAAGAACGCCGACAACCCGGAATTTGACAACGCGCGCAAGGGGGTGACCATCGTCCTCGCCTGCTTCTGCTGGTTCCTGTTCATTGTCGGTCACGTCCTCAACAACACCAGGGGATTCGGATCATGAGTCAGAACGTCGACCACCACGACCCCAGGTGCTGCGACGGCGGCGACGGCGGCGACGGCGGCGCCGACAGCGAGGGCGTCCAAATCGTCATTGGCGGCTTCAAGCAAGTTCAGAGCATTCGTCACGACCTTTTCGATTTCCGGCCCCGTCGTCTACTGCCTCGTCGTCTTCTTCCACCTCGCGCTGGTGACCTACTTTCCGGCGATCCACCGACTCGTTTGGGGCGCCGCGGGCGTGTACCCCGGCAGCGGGCCGAACATGCTATGGTACGGTTTTACATTCACCGCGATTCTGATATCGGGCGGTCTTGGTATCGTCGCCATGTTCCTGCCCGAGCGTATTATCAAGAAATATCCGCTCGCCCTGCTCTGGATCTTCCCGATCCTGGCAATCCCCTACGTCGTCTATTCGCTCATGCCGTGGTGGAGGCTTGCGTTCAGACACTGAGCGATGCCGATGGCGCTTTCGAAACTGGATGTCGCGGTGGCAGCCGCCGTTGTTGCATGCCTGCTTCGCGTTGAGCACGGCCATCGCGTCATGATTGGCGTTACGGCGACTGACGCGGCACCGCGCACGTCTTCAATTTGTCCGGCAACCGACTACGCGCCGTTCAGCACCGCCTGCCTCAAATATATGTACGACGGCGTGTTGCCCCCATTGCGCCCGCGCCTCACTGTCGCAGCGAGCGCGTCAGTGGTGTCGACGGACACCGACAGCCCCTCCGACTTGCGTGCCGTGGCCTGCCCAGCCGGCAAGGAAAATTCCGGACGATACTGTCGTCGACTCGGCCCCAACAACGGGATCCAATATCCCTGACGCGACAGGGGCGCCGCTCTGCTCTCAAGCAAATCGCGACTTCCAGCCAATTCGGATTAGGTCTAGGCTTGCCGTCTGAGGGCTATGGTCGCAACCGGATTCGGGGGCGAAACAGGGCTCACTAGAACAAACGTGCCCCTAGGGAGAGATTGATGAAATCAACGGCCATATTGAGCTTGGCTGCCGGGCTCACGGCGGCGACGTTCCAGGCCGCGTCATCATCGGCGTTAGCGGCCGGGCCGGCACCGGCCGCGATCGCGGGCCAGGTGAGCTCTGCCGCCGAAGGCACAATGGAGGGTGTCGTAGTCACCGCCCACAAGGACGGTTCGATCGTTTCGGTGAGCGTGATCACCGACGCCAAGGGCCATTACGCGTTTCCGGAAAATCGGCTCGCGCCGGGCCGCTACGCGCTTGAGATTCGCGCGGTCGGCTATGATCTTGCCGCCCCCGCCGCGACCGATGTGGTCAGCGAAGAGACGGCGAACGTCGATCTCAAGCTGGTCCCGACCAAGAATTTGCCCGATCAACTCACCGATGCCGAGTGGGTGATGAGCTTTCCCGGCACCGCCGATCAGAAGGCCGCGCTGCTCAACTGCACAAGCTGTCACACGCTCGAACGCGTCGCACTGTCGACGCATGACACCGATGGATGGATGCAGGTCGCGCACCGCATGCTGGGCTATGGCGCGGTCAGCCAGCCCATCAAGCCGCAGCCGATGCTGGACAAGACGCGCGCCGGCACCCCGGAGAAGTACCGTAAGCTCGCCGAGTATCTGTCGACCATCAATCTGAGCGCGGTCGACAAGTGGGCCTATCCGCTCAAAACGCTGCCGCGTCCCACCGGCGACTCCACGCGCGTCATTGTGACCGAATATTCGTTGCCGCGCCCGACCATCGAGCCGCACGACATCGTGCGCGATAAGGACGGCAATGTCTGGTACACCGATTTCGGCGAGCTGTTCATCTCCAAATTCGATCTAAAGACGCTCAAGCTCACCGAATATCCGCTCAAAAAATTCAAGCAGGACGCCCCGGTAGGCCAGCCTCAGCCTGCAATTTGATTACAAGGGCCTGCTCTGGTTCGACATGATGTATCAGGGCTCGCTCGGCAACATCAATCCGCAGACTGGCGAGATCAAATACTATCCGCTGCCGCCGAAATGGAATGATTACCGCGTGCAGCTGAATTTCGTCGGCGACCATTATGATGTCGACGGCAAGGTCTGGACCAAGGATGTCGGCACCGGGAACATCTACCGGCTCGATCTCGCCACCGGCGATTGGCAGCGCTTCCATCCGACCGATCTGCTGCCGAATTCAGCGCACCACCATTACGGCATCTATCAAGTCATATCCGACGCCGAGAACAACTTGTGGATGGCCGAATTCAGCGAAGGTTATCTCGGCAAGATCGACGCCAAGACGCTCAAGGTGACGTGGTACTCTCCGCCCACGCCGCACGCGCGCTTGCGGCGCATGGAGTTGCAGCCGAACGGCGACATCGTCGTCACCGAATATCGCGGCAACAAGGTTGCGGTGTTCGACCCGAAGACGGAAAAATTTGCCGAGTATCCGCTGCCGCCCTACACCTATCCGTACCGGGCCAATTTCGACAAGGACGGCAACATCTGGGCCTCGACCATGAGCACCGATCGCGTGGTGCGCCTTAATCCCAAGGCCGGTCGGACCGACCAGTACCTGATGCCGTCCGACACCAATATGCGCACGGTCTACGTCGACAACACGACGACACCGACGAGTTTCTGGGTCGGCAGCAATCACGACCACGCTCTGGTGAGGGTCGAGCCGCTGGATTGACGCGTTGCCGCCGCGCTCTGGGCGCGGCGCTGCTGCTTCCCCTGCCGAAACGCGAGGGGGAGCAGACTGAACTTTTGGCGGGGCGGCGACTGGGAGCGGTCCCTTTGGTGACCGCAATCACGAACAAGGATAGCCGGAAAGATGTTCAAGGGTCTCTTCTCGACACTGTGCGGAGCCGTGCTTGTTTCCGCGATCGTTGCGGTGCCCGCGCATGCAGCCGACGATATCGCGTCCAGGCTTGAGGTCTGCAGCGCCTGTCACGGCCAGAACGGCGTGCCCGCCAATTCGATCACGCCAGTGCTTTGGGGGCAGCAGGAGAGTTATCTGTACAAGGAATTGCACGACTACCACAGCGGCGGGCGATACAATGCGATCATGTCGCCGATCGTCAAACCTTTCACGCTCGCCGATCTTCGCAAGGTTGCGGCCTACTTCGCGGCCAAGGCCTGGCCGGCGCAGCAGCCCGGCGCCGCCGCAGCAACGCCCCCCGAAGACATCGCCATGTGCGGAGCCTGCCACGGCCAGAATTTCGAGGGCGGCGCGCCGGGGCCGCGGTTGGCGGGGCTCAGCTACGATTACCTGATCGGAGCCATGCGGAGCTTTGCGAACGGACAGAGGACCAATAATCTCGACATGCCCGGCTTCATGAAGGCGCTGACGGACAGCCAGCGAGAGGCGATCGCGCACTATCTCGCCGCCCATTGATCGGCGCCGCGACAACGGTTTGTTGCCGCGACGCCGTAGGATGCCATCAAGACTCACAGCTTCTGCAAATAGCAGTCGATCTGGATGGGGTCTTTCACATCGTTGGCGGCGTGCGGCCGGCGCACCACGCTGGCCTGTTTGTAGCCGTCTTTCGCGCAGGAGATGATAACGTCACCGGGATTAACGTCCTTGCCGAATCCCGGGAGTTTGTAAAGTCCCAGAATGTCAGTCGCGGTCACGAGCGCGCCACCCTGGAGTTGGCCAGTGACCTTGGCATCGTTGATGCCGCCGCCGTCGACCTCGCGGACAAAACCGAAGAATGACGGCCCATCGGGCACGTTATTGAGGTCTTCGTCGAGCAGGCTCACTCCGCCGGCGCGTACGAGAATTGGTGCGAGCAATATCGCAGCGACAATGATGACGAGCCGCAGGCAAGGCATGCGCTTGATTCCCGGACGCCTCACGTCATCCCGCCTTGAATGCGCTGCGACGGATGCACGGTCGAGCTTAATGCGTCAGATATCAGCGCAGAAGGTATGCGATTGCGGCCATCAAACACAAGGGAAGCACACCCATGATACCGTAAAGATTCGCCCGCATTACAAACCAAACGCATGCGACACCTCGATTGCGCTACTGCACGCCTGCAGCGCGCAAAAACTGCAAGTCAGCAAATTGCCGCGCCTGCGGCAGAGGCGGCTTAAGGAGGCCCGCTTCTGCCATCATCGCAATCACCTGCTGCAACCCTGCAAGATTAATCTCGCCGTTATTTGGCAGCACGTTATGGTCGGGCTGGACCAAGAGATCGAGCGTCTGAGCCGCGACGGATTGCGAACATCCGGTTGTCTCGGCGATGATCTGGACGACGCTGTCGCGATTGGCCGGATCACGAATAAACGTGAATGCAGCGGCCATCGCCCGCACGAAGCGTATGACAGCATCGCGATGCGCGGTCGCCCATGAGCGCCGAACCGCAGTGACGGTGTAAACGAATTTCGGAACGGCCTCGTCGGAGCGCCCGAGCAGCCGATAGCCTTGCGCCATGGCCTGCAAATCCTGCGGCTGCCCGAGCACGACCGCGTCGCAATCGCCGTGAAGGAGACAGTAGTATCGCTGCGGCGTTCCGGCCTCGACTTTCACCTGGTAGCTGCTGCGATCGAGGCCGTGCGTCGCCAGAAGCCGGCGCATTGAGATCGAAATGCTCCCGGCCGGGTCTGCCAGCGCAACAAGCTTACCTTTCAGGTCGGAATAGGTCCTGATCCCGGGTTTTGCGACCAGACTGTAAACCGGATTGTTGAATTCGGCATCGATTGCGACCGCATCCGACCCCGCCAGCGCCGAGCGGATGAGGAAAGGCGTGGCGACATGGGTGACATCGACCCAGTCGTCGTACAGCGCCTTTATCATCTTGTCGGAGCCGCCCGGAACCGGAATGATGATTTGGACGTGCAGCCCCTCGTGGCGGAACAGGTCCTCACGCTCGGCGACCGAGACCGGCAGCGAAAAGATGCTGTGTGCGGCGGAATAGGCTTGGCCGTAGCGCAGGTTCAGCGTCTGCGCCGCGGTGGGATACACCGCTTGCGCCGCGGCCTCGGCCGCAATGAACAAATACATCGATACGCGCAACAGCCTGTCGAGCATGATTGTCGCCTTCGGCGCCGATCGAAGATGCCGCATCGCGGTCGCACAGCAACACGCGGACGGGGAGACGGCGATCCGGATCAGTTGGAGGACGTGCTGACCGACTTGCTGATCTTATCGAACAGGCCGGCGATGTCGTTGCGGATGGTCGCAAGCTTGGTGAACTGGTCGGCCAGGTTCGATATGCGAGCTTCAAGCTCTCGCTTGGACTCGCCGAACTGCCGTACGCGCGCCGCGAGATCGCCCTCCTCGCCGCCTTCGATGTGCCTGATCTTGGCGATCAGTCGATCGCGGATGTCCTGCACGTCGCCGACGAGCTTGAGCACGCCGCTGTCCTCGGCTTCAAGCGGGGCGAGCCGCGATTGCAGCTCGTCAAGCCAAGTCCGCAATTGCCCGAACACGACCGTGCGGCTTTCGATATCGTCGAATTGGCTCTGCGTCTGCTCGATGAATCGCGTCAGTTCCTCAACGCAGACTTCGGTGCTCGCGGACCCGCCGCCATTCTTGGCAATCGCAACCGCATTGAGGCCGCGTTCGAGCGTGGCGATCAGAGCGGACACATCCTTGCGCAAGCCGGCCAGTTCGAAAAACTGCGCGTTCAGATGATTAATGTCGTCATCGAGCTTCGCTTTGCCGGCGGTCAGCTTTTGCAGACGATCGGCGAGCGGGCCCTGGGCTGTGAATTCGAGCGCGTCGACCTCGGCGGTGAGACTTTCGCTCCGTGCCGTCAAATCCGCGAGGCGCTGCTTGATGCCGTCCTCCGCGGACGTGAGCGGCAAAAGTCGCACCGCCACATCCGCGCACGCGTCGGTCAAATTCGCGACCTGCTTCGAGGCCAATTCGATCTGATCGCAGCGGGCATGGCTTCGCCTGACGAAATCGGACAAACTTTTCAGCTTAATGTCGATCGCAAGGGTGTCGTCGCCGCTCGCGATTTCGGCGAGTGCGCGGTCGATGTCGCCCTGCTGGCTGTCGAGTTCGGCGAAAACCTGCTCCAGCGACCGCCTGATTTCGAGAACGGGAGCCAGACGTTCTTTCAGCCCTTGCTGCTGGGCGCGAATGTCTTCGATGCGCGATTCGAGAGAGCCGCTCTCGTTGCGGCGACGCTGCACTTCGGCGAAGTGCTCCGACTCGATGACCCGGCGTTTGAGCGCGGCGATCGCGTCCTCTGGATCGTTGAGGGTCAGATACTGCACCTCGGTGTCGGCCTCGCCCTGCGATTTTCCCAGCTCCTTCACACCCTGCCACACGCCGTCGAGGCGCTGTTCGAGCGTTTTGGCGGCTTGGCAATTCCGAAGGAGCCGGTCCCACAGCCACACCGCGAAAGGCAGCATGACAAGCGGCACGATTACAATGACCGCCCAGGCGATTTGGTGCAGCAGCGGTTGAGACAGCAAGGCCTCGGCAAGTGCGGCCACCTCGGCCCGCTGGGTCAGCACGACAAACCCGACGGCAAGCACGAAGAGCCCTACGCAAACGCCGACAAATTTTCCCATCGGAACGCTTGACCCACCACCGACCTGATGGCCGTTTGGTACGACAGGATAAGGCCATGCACAAGGGCTGGTGGCTGTTTGCCGCAAAAGTGCGCTCGCTCAAGCCGCAGCGAACTGGCTGCGCCGAAAGGCAAGCGTGCCGTTAATCACAAAATTGATCATGCTGACGCCCACTCCGGCGGCAAAGGCCGGCGCGTAATAGCCGAAATGGTCATACAGCACGCCGCCCAGCCAGCCGCCGGTCGCCATGCCGGAACCGCTGGACAGGAGCAGCGCTGGAATCCGCCAATAGGCGTCGCGGACAGGGAACAGTTCGCGTATGGCCAGCACGTTGGCGGGAACCAGACCGCTGAAACCGAAGCCGAACGCCGCCGACACCGTGAACAGCCCGACTTCGTCCTGGGTGAGCAGAAAGGCGGCCAGGCAGACGGTCTGGCAGGCCGAGCCGGCAAGCATCGTGTACAGAGCGCCGATCCGATCGGATACGACCCCCCAGAACTGCCGGCTGACGAAGGCCGTAGCGAGCAGAACCGACAGCATCGCCGCGCCGTGCACGGCACTGATGCCGATATCGCTGCAGAACGCGACCAGATGAGCTTGCGGCATCGACATCGGCACGCAACAGGTGAAAATTCCACAGGACTGCAGCGCAAACACCATATTCGGCCGCCAGCCCATGACCGCGCTGGAGGCGGTGGCGCTGCTCTTGATTGCGAAATAGCGCAGCGTATCGGGCGGTGGCGCGAACACCAGGAATGCGGCTGGCACAATCACCACAAATTCCACGACGGCATAGTCCAGCATCGCCTGTCGCCATCCGGCGTGCGCGATGATGCGCTCGAAGATCGACGGCCACACTGCGCCGGCGAGAAAGCTGCCGCTGGAAATCAACGCCAGCGCCGAACCGCGCCGGCGATCGAACCAGCGGCTGACATAGATGTAGAACGGCGCATTGATGCCGCCGATGCCAAGCACGCCGATGAACAGGCCGTGACCGACGAACAGCGGCACGGACGGCCCCAGCGTCGACAACGCCAGCCCGGCTGCAATCATCGTCGAGCCGGCAATGACCGTCCAGCGAACCCCGACGCGCTCGGCGACGCGGGCCATCAGGATGCCGCCAACGCCGGCGCCGATCCAGACCAGTGCGCCGGCGAACGCCGGAATCGAGCGCTCGCCGCCCACTTCCGCAGCGATGTCTTTGAGTGCGACGACGGTGATCCACGGTGCGCCGAATGCCGTGGCCATGACCCCAAGCGCGACGGCTGCAACGAGCCACGACCTTCGCGTTTCCACCGATTGCATCGATGACGAATGCAGCATTGGTTCGCGTTGCTGGGCGCGCCCGGCGGGGCTTGCGGTTGGAAGCGACGGTATAGCAGCGCGTCAAAGCCCGCGCCCGCGAAATTTTCGAGCCCCCCGGGGAATAAATCTCGCGGCTGCCCGATCTCGTGATCGCAAACTGCACGGGCTTTTGGGAGATAGGCAATGAGCGAAATCGACCGGAACAACGGCGTCAGCCGGCGCAACATCCTCAAATGCATGACCTGGATCGGTACCGGCGTGCTCTGGACCGTTGCCGGGGGAGTGCCCCGTTCGCTTGGCATTCTTGGCGAGGCCGAGGCGCAGGAAGCGAGCGGCCTCTCCTTCCTGCAGATCAGCGACAGCCATGTCGGCTTTGACAAGGCGGCGAACCCGCGCGCACTCGGCACGTTGGAAGAGGCGATCATCAAGGTCAACGCGCTGCCGGGAAGGCCCGCCTTCATGATCCACACCGGCGACATCAGCCACCTGTCGCTGCCATCGCAATTCGACGATGCCGATCAGGTGATCGCGCGGGCCCGCCTCGACGTACACTACGTACCGGGCGAACACGACCTGCTCGACCCGGAGCGGAAATTCTTTCGCGACCGCTACGGCCGCGGCAGTAAGGGCGACGGCTGGTACAGCTTCGACGCCAACGGCGTGCATTTCATCGGCCTGGTCAACGTCGTCGATCTCAAGGCAGGCGGGCTTGGCAATCTCGGCAAGGAGCAGCTCGAATGGCTTGAAGCCGACGTCAAAGGCCGCTCGGCCTCGACGCCGATCGTCGTGTTCGCCCACATCCCGCTATGGACCGTCTACCCGGATTGGGGCTGGGGCACCGACGATGCCGCGCAGGCGCTGTCATATCTCAAGCGGTTCGGCTCGGTGACCGTGCTCAATGGTCATATCCACCAGGTGATGCAGAAGGTTGAAGGCAACGTCGCCTTTCACACCGCACGCTCCACGGCGTTTCCGCAACCGGCGCCCGGCACCGCGCCGTCTCCTGGACCGATGAAGGTCGCCGACGACAAACTGCGCACGATGCTCGGCATCGCCAGCATCACCTACAAGCAGAACGAGCAGCGGCTGGCGATCATCGATACGCCACTCCAAGGTTGAGGTGCGAGCCATGCAGATTGGAAAAACGCTACGCAGCGCGCTCATCGCTGCAACTCTCGCCGCAATAGCGGCTCCATTGCCTGCGGCGGACGTTCAGCCTGCTCAGGCGCAAGCGGCGGCCGCCACGCACCCAGTCGCGATCGCCAATTTCACCTTCGCCCCGCAAACCTTGACCGTGAAGGCGGGAGCCACCGTAACGTGGACCAACAAAGACGACATCCCGCACGGCATCGCGTGGATCGGCAATGGCTTGCCGCGCTCCAAGGCGCTGGATACCGACGACAGCTATTCGTTGACGTTCACCGCGCCCGGTACCTACAAATATTTCTGCTACATCCATCCGCACATGACCGGCACGATCGTGGTAGAAGCGGCAACGGGCGGCAACGTCAAGCCATAATGCTCGATCGATTGTAGCCCGCGTGGATGGCCGAGCGCGATACGATGGCGGCTGGCGCCAATGACGAATCCGGCTTGGCGCAGCGTTTTCGCGACGCTGCGCTGCCGCATCTCGACGACGTGTTCACGCTCGCGCACTATCTGTTGCGCAACGCGGCCGACGCCGAGGACGCGGTGCAGGAGTGCTACCTGCGGGCGTTGCGGCATTTCGACAGCTTTCGCGGCCCTGCGATCAAGCCGTGGCTGCTGGCGATTTTAAGAAACGTCTGCAACGCCGAGTTTGCCCGCCGCGGCAGGCATGACCAGCCGGTCGATTGCGCTGAGACAGCGCCGCTTGAACTGACGCCGATTTGGCAGGAGCCGCAGGCATCGCCCGAGACGACGTTGCTGCGACGGCAGGACCACGACGCGATGCGCCGGCTGATCGCCGCGCTGCCTCAGCCGTTTCGCAACGTCATCGTGCTGCGCGAGATCAACGATCTGTCTTATCAGGAAATCGCCGAGGTCGCGGGCGTACCGGTGGGAACGGTGATGTCGCGCCTTGCACGAGCACGCACGATGCTGCGCGCGGCATGGCCGGTCGCGGAATATTCGCGGCCCACGACGCCTCGAGGATCATCATCATGAACTGCGCCGAATGCGAAATTCTGCTTCATGCGCTGATCGACGGCGAACTCGATGCCGGTCACAGCCGCGAGGTCGAGGCGCACGTGGAGGCTTGTTCCGATTGCGCCGCAACCTTGGCCGGGCTGCGCGCCATGCGCTCGGCACTGGCAGGGGCCAATCTGAAGGAAACGGCGCCGCCAAGCCTGCGTCGCCGGATCGAGGCGACCCTGCCTGCGGCCACGCCGGCGGCACCGGCAAGACCCTTCCAAGGGTCGCGCCGTAGGTTCTTTAGCGGCTTTGCCGCGGGCGCCGCGGCGTCAGCAGCGATCGCCGCGGGCCTTGTGCTGATCATCGGTGGCGGCGAGCGCGAGCAGACAATCGCAAACGAAGTGGTATCGGCGCACATCCGCTCGCTGCAGGCCGGGCACCTGATGGACGTTGAGACCTCCGATCAGCACACTGTCAAGCCGTGGTTCAACGGCAAGCTCGATGTCGCGCCGCCGGTTGTCGACCTGACCGCACAGGGCTTTACGCTCCTTGGGGGGCGTCTCGATTACATCGACGGCGAGCCGGTCGCGGCAATCGTCTATCGACGCCGCAAACACGTGATCAATCTGTTCGTCGCCCAGCGATTGGGCGTCACATACGCTGCGGCCAGGACCACGACCATTCAGGGGTACAACGTGCTGCACTGGTCGGTAGCAGGTCTTGACTACTGGGCGGTGAGCGACATCGACGTAGACGAACTCAACGAATTCGGCAAAAAATTCTCGGCTGCGGTGCGACCCGGCGCCCCATCCTGACTGGTCTCGGCCCCCGTTAGGAGCTAAATCACGTCCAGGACGTTGAATAAACGCCAGCCGCGGCCGCTGGCGGCTGAGGAAACCATTAGTCCTTCCGGACGTTTTGCTGCACATGGATGAGCGCGTCGACAACGAACGCCGTCAGGAAACTGCGCCAGACCAGGACCAGCGCGCAGCGGGCGGACAAACAAGCCGCGTGCAGCAACCGACCCGGCTGGGCCGACTGCGCGAACGGCGTTCGCTGGTGCTTGCCGCTACCGCCATCGTCGTTGCCGCCGGCGTCGGCCTCGTGGTGTGGTGGATCAGCGCCAGCGGTTACGTGTCGACCGACGACGCGTTCATCGACGCGCGCACGGTCACCGTCAGCCCGGAGATCAGCGCGCAGGTTATTGCGGTTGCGGTCACGGACAATCAGCTGGTCAATACCGGCGCCGTGCTGGTGCGTCTCGACCGCCGCGACTTTCAGGCGCAGCTCGATCAAGCCAAGGCTCAGGTCGATGCTGCGCAAGCCAACGTCGCCAATATCGGCGCGCAGATCGCCGCGCAGCAGGCCCGCATCGATCAGGCCAAGAAACAGGCGTCGCAGGCGCAAGCCGCATTCACCTTCGCGCAACAGCAAAACGATCGCTACGAGGGGCTGCTCAAAAGCGGTTCAGTCACCGAAGAGCAGGCGCAGCAATACCATTCCAATTTCCTGCAGGCGCAAGCGACGTTGTCGGCGGCGCAGGCTAATGCCGTCGCCACGCAAAAGCAGCTTGCCGTGCTCGACACCCAGCGCGATCAGGCCCGGGCGCAGGTCGAGCAGATGCGCGCCGCAGAAGAACAGGCCGAAGTCAATCTGTCGCGGACGGTCATTACCGCGCCAGCGGACGGATACGTGACGCAGCTTACCGCCGCAAAGGGCAATTATGCCGCCGCCGGACAGGCGCTCATGATGTTCGTGCCGCGCGAGGTGTGGGTGACCGCCAATCTCAAAGAGACCGACCTCAAATCGATCCGGCCGGGCGCGCCCGCGACGATCACGATCGACGCCTATCCGGGCCGGACATTCGAGGGCCACGTCGCCAGCGTGCAGGCCGGCAGCGGCACCGCATTCAGCCTGCTGCCGCCGGAAAACGCCACGGGCAATTATGTGAAAATCGTCCAGCGGGTACCGGTCAAGATCGTGTTCGACAAGCAGCCCGACGTATTGCTGGGCCCGGGCATGTCAGTCGTCCCGACCGTGAAGGTGCAATGAGCGGGCAAAATCAAGCTGGGGGCTGGAACCCGAGTCGGTCGGCAGCGGGAAGCCGCAACCCGTGGCTGATCGCCATCGTCGTCTCGATCGCCACTTTCATGGTCGTGCTCGATACTGCGATCGCCAACGTCTCGCTGCGTTACATCGCCGGCAGCTTCGGCGCCAGCATCGACGAGAGCACGTGGATCGTCACCACCTATCTCATCGCCAATGCCATCGTGCTGCCGGTGAGCGGCTGGCTGTCGAGCGTTCTCGGCCGCAAGCGCTTCTACATGATTTGCGTCGCGCTATTCACGGCCAGCTCGCTGCTCTGCGGGCTCGCGCCGAGCCTCGGCGCGCTTCTTGTCTGCCGCATCCTGCAGGGTCTCGGCGGCGGCGGCATGCCGACCAGCGAGCAGGCAATCCTCGCCGACACGTTTCCGCCGCATCGGCGCGCCCAGGCATTCGCACTCTACGGCATCGCCGTCATCGTTGCACCGACAGTGGGACCCACACTCGGTGGCTGGATCACCGATAATTATTCCTGGCACTGGATCTTCTTCATCAACGTGCCGATCGGGCTTGGCTCGCTCGCGCTCGTCAACTGGCTGGTCGTCGAACCCGAGACGCTGGAACGCGAGCGCAGAGAGCTTCTGGCCGGGGGCTTGCGCGTGGATTGGGTCGGCATTGCATTGATCACTCTTACTTTCGGCTGCCTCGAATGGGTGCTCGACCGCGGTCAGGAGGACGACTGGTTCAAGTCCAATATGATCGTCACCTTCGCCGTTATTGCCGCCGCCGGGTTCGTATTTCTTATCGCTTGGGAGCTCACCGAAGACGATCCTGTGGTGGACATCCGGCTGTTGTGCGGTCGGCAATTCGGAATGTCATTCATCGTGATGATGGCCGTCGGCGGAATCCTGTTCGGCTCGACCCAGATCATGCCGCAACTGCTGCAAACCGACTTTCCCTACACGGCGGAGCTGTCGGGCCTGGCCATCATGCCCGGAGGACTGGCGATGCTGGTGATAATGCCGATTGCCGGACAGGTGACCGGATTGTGGCAACCGAAATACTGGATCGCGCTCGGTCTCGGCGCCGTAGCGTTCGCGATGTGGTACTCAACGGCGCTCGTGCCCAGTGCAAGTTTCGGCTTTTTCGCGATGATCCGCGTTTACCAGATGATCGGCCTGCCTTTCCTGTTCATTCCGATCAATACCATCGCCTACGCCGATTTGCCCCTCGCCAAGACCAATCAAGGCTCCGCGCTGATCAATGTTGCCCGCAATCTGGGCGGTAGTATCGGAGTGTCGCTCGCCAACACCCAATTGCTGCAACGCAGCCAGTTTCATCAAGCGCGGCTTGTATCGAATCTGGTGCCTTCGTCGCCCGTCTATCAATCCGCTGTGAAGCAGATCAGCCATTTCTTCCTGCATCAGGGCGCTCCACCGGCCGCAGCGCAGTCTCATGCACTCGGCTACATCGCGCGACAGATTAGCGGGCAGGCCTCGCTGATGGCCTATATCAACGTCTTCCATACTTGGGCCATTTTTGCCGCCATGCTGGTACCGATCGTACTACTGCTGATCCGGCGCGTATCGGCGACTGCCGGGAGAGTGGCAGGGCATTGAGCCGTGTCCGGATTTGGCAGTCACGGAAGGGCATGACGATCGACTTTCCGCAGTCGATCGAAACAGCAATGGCAGGAGTGCACGGGAGTTTCGCTACAGCCGGGCTTCGAGCCTTATTGCTCGTAATTCGTGGCTCGCGATTAAGGCGCCGCCAAAACCGGTCCTGATCGAGTTCGTTATAATCGACCACCGCTTCGAGGTTGTCATGCAGCCCGACGGCAAGAAAAACGTCTTTCTCACCGCTCCGCCGCCGGGGATTTACGACCTGCGCTGCGCCGATCACGAATGGTACGGCATGGTGGGCGGGATCAGTGTCAAATCGCCGGACTGTGGCCCTCGCGGTCATCCGCCTGCGCCGCAGGCAGACCGCCGTAATGTGTGCCCGACCAAGCGGCAACGCGGCTCATGCGCCGGGCGCTACCACCGTAGCGGGGCATTGCGAACCACAGGTAACGGCGCTCCGGCGCCATCAGGGCAACCTCGAACAGCGTTTGCCTGCCGTGCCGCGCTGACGGGCCTCGATGCGCGTGTAACGGCACCATTCTTGCTTGAAATCGTTTTCGGAGGGGGTTTGGGGGGCTGTGCACAGGAAGACCCGGGAAGACGAGACCGGGATGAAAGGAGTCGCCAATGTGTGACTTTAGCCTTCAAAGCGTACGCTCGCGGCCGGCGCAAGTCGGAGATAAGCTCGTGACGCGTGACTTCGGCACGGGGACGCGCGGGTTCGCCGCCTCGAATGACCCTGGATTGGCGGTGTGCGTGCGGCCCGGAACGGAACTCGCCTTCACCGGCGACGTTGCCTGCCTGCCGGCGGGCGTGCTTGGCTGGAAGACCAAAACCGTCGGCCACCAGACCGCCATCTTTCGTCAGGTCAACAGGGACAAGTTGGCCGCACATCACGACGCGCTTGAATTTCCAGACGGGCGCATCGTGCTCTTGACGCTATTGTGCGAAGGCCAGGCGGCAACCGTGCTGCAATTGCCGGCGCAGCCGACAAGTGCGGAAGAAGTACGCGAACAGGAGCGCGTCGCCTTCCTGGGCTGACGCGCAGTCGCTCCGCGGAGCTGAAGAAGCCGGCCGCCGTCCAGGCGGCCGGCGTTTTTGTCGCAGCGCCCAGCACTGCCACCGCGCCGCTGCGCTACAGCAGCCGGATTTTGGCCGTGCATCGACCGCCAAGGCAGGGCAATGTAGCGCAACGGGCCGCGGAGCAGAGCGTGCCGGCGGGGATGGAAAGCCCGATATTTCGAACGGGACCGGCGGCGATGGCGGCCGCGTCACACGATTGGTGATGAATTCTGCGCAAATTGATGATGCGAAACGCACGGTACGATGAACCAGTCGAATGATCAGCCGGCGGCCACGGAGCGCGCCCTTATAGGGGCTGCACAAGCTGCAATGCCGCCGCCGAGCGGCGAGGACAATACGGCCTCGACCCGATTGCTGTTTCTTACGGTGTTTCCCTCGATCATGTTGCCTATGTTTCTCGCTGTGGCCGATCAGACCATCGTTGCCACGGCCTTGCCCACTATCGCGTCGGATCTGGGAGATATCCAGCGAGCTTCCTGGGTCGTGGTTTCGTATCTGATCGCCAATACGATCGCTGCGCCGGTCTATGGCCGGCTGGGCGACACCTTCGGCCGCCGCTTGATGATGATCGCGGCAGTGCTGATCTTCATGATCGGTTCGGTGCTGTGTGCAATTTCTCCCAACATCGAATGGCTGACGGCGTTTCGCGTGCTCCAGGGTTTCGGCGGCGGCGGCCTGATGACGCTGTCGCAAGCGTTGATCGGCGAGACCATCCCGCCGCGCGAACGCGGCCGCTATCAGGGCTATCTTGCCGGCGTCTCAGTGAGTTCCTCAACCTTCGGACCGGTTGCCGGCGGCTATCTCACCGAGGCGCTGGGTTGGCAGTCGATCTTTTGGATCAACGTGCCGCTCGGGATTGCAGCGGTGCTTTTGGTGCTGCGCTTGAAATCGCGCCCTGCCGACCGCCGCCGCACCACGTTCGACGCCCCGGGCCTATTGCTGTTCATCATGTTTGTGAGCCCCGTGATCCTCGCGCTGGAACAGCTCCAGCACCTGCGATCGAGCGTGCTGCCCATGGCGCTCGGCCTGCTGGCGTTCGGGGCGCTGGCGCTGGTCCTGCTGATCTGGCAGGAGAAGCATAGCACTTCCCCGCTCATTCCACCTGCCCTGTTCAAGGAGCCCTCGATCTGGCGCAGCGACGGCCTAGCCGTCTGTCACGGCGCCGCGCTGGTCTCGCTGATTACATTCCTGCCGATTTATCTGCGCGCCGTACGCGGTGCCTCGCCGGCCGAGACCGGCCTGATGCTGTTGCCGCTGACGTTCGGCATTGGACTAGGTTCATTGATCACTGGCCAGATCGTCTCTAGAACCGGGCGCACGGCGGTGTTCCCGTTGTTCGGCCTGCCGGCGGCGACCGTTGGTCTGCTCGCGCTTGCGTTCTGGACGCCGTACCTCACCGTCGGCGAATTGCCCTGGGTCTGGGGTGTGATCGCGCTGTGCATGGGCACCGTCATGGGTGTCGTCCAGCTCACCGTGCAGGCAGTCGCGGGGCCTCGGCGGCTTGGCACCAGCGCGGCCATGGTGCAGTTCTCCCGCTCGGTCGGCGCAGCCTTCGGCACGGCAGCGGTCGCCGCCGTGCTGTTTGCTGGTCTCGCGGCGTTGGACCGGGAAACCGCCAGCATGTTCGGCACCATCATCGAGCAGGGCCCGGACGCCATCACCACGCTCGCGCCGGCGCGACAAGCTGTCGTGCACGCCGAGATCGGCGAGGCCTTCCGGGCCGCCTTCATCACGATGGCGACCTTCACCGGGGTCGGCGCCTTGCTGGCTTGGACGATGCCGCTGCGTCGCGTGTAGCGGACGGGATTGACGATTGCGGCGGTGCGCTGCAAGCGGCAGACTGAAACTCTGCACTCGGGAGGCGGCCATGATCGTTGATGCGCAGGTTCACATCTGGAAGGCGAACACTCCGGACCGGCCGTGGCTGCCCGGGCGCGTTGCTCAGTTGCCGGAGCCGTTCACGATCGAAAAACTTGTGCCGATGATGGACGAGGCAGGCGTCGACCGTGTCGTGATCGTGCCGCCGTCCTGGGAAGGCGACCGCAACGATTACGCGCTCGAAGCAGTCCGTCGTTACCCTTCGCGCTTTGCAGTGATGGGACGCATTGCGCTCGCCGAACCGAAAACCGCGGCGCTGTTGCCGGACTGGAAGAAACAGCCGGGGATGGTGGGAATTCGGGTTTCGTTCCATCCCCCGCAATGGAGCTGGCTCAGCGACGGCACCGCGGACTGGTTCTGGCCGCTGGCAGAGAAATTCACGATCCCGATCATGTTCTACGGCGCGCCAATGTCGCAGCTCGCGCGCATCGCCGAACGGCACCCGCAACAGCCCCTGATCGCCGACCATCTTGGCATCACCGGCGACATTGCAAAATCCGGCAAAATGCCCGAGGCGATTGGCGAGACCGCCGCACTCGCCAAATTCCCCAACGTCTCGGTGAAATTATCGTCCACCCCGTTCTATTCGTCGGAACCATACCCGTTCCGCGACATGAAAGTGCACATCCGCCGGCTGTTCGACGCCTTCGGTCCGCAGCGCTGCTACTGGGGCACCGACATAACGAACTCATTCAACAAGGCCACCTACCGGCAGCGCGTCACCCAATTCACCGAGACGCTCGACTTCCTGTCGGAGGACGACAAACGCTGGATCATGGGCGACGCGATCCGGGCCCGGCTGGGATGGCGCTAGCCGCCTATGACAAAAATCCTGCTGACCCGGCACGGCCACGTCGAAGGCATCAAGCCGCCGCGATTTCGTGGGCGCGAGCCGCTCGAACTGACCGCGCTTGGACGGCGCCAGGCCACCGCAATCGCCGCACGCATCGCCGCCGCATGGCGCCCGAGTAAAATCTACACCAGCCCGCTGGGCCGCTGCGTGGAGACTGGCGCGGCGATTGCCGAAGCCTGCGGCATCGCCGCCGAAACGTGCGGCGATCTCAACGACATCGATTACGGCGCCTGGCAGTTCAAGACGTTCGAACAGGCGAGGCAGGACGATTCCGCGCTGTTCGCGGCCTGGTTCGCCACTCCGCAGCTGGTCCGTTTTCCCGACGGCGAATCGCTGCAGGACCTTGCAGCGCGTTGCGCCAATGCGCTGCGTTTCGTGGTCGCCCGGCATCCGCGCGAAACCATCGTCCTGGTCGGCCACGATAGCGTCAATCGCGCATTGCTGCTGGAGCTCCTCGATCTGCCGCTGTCGGCCTATTGGCGCCTCGGCCAGGAGCCGTGCTGCCTCAACGAAATCAATGTTGTCGCTGACAAGATCTGCGTTTTCCGCGTCAACGAGACCATGCACCTGGACGGCATCGCGGAAACATAGTGGACAGGCCAACTAGAGGCGCGACAACGATGGCTTTCGTCGGGCGTTCAGTTCCGCGGCTCGAGGACCCGCCGCTGGTCACCGGCCGCGGCTGTTTCGCCGCTGACACGACCTTTGCCCATCAATTGCACATGCGCGTGGTCCGTTCCGCGCATGCGCACGGCCGCATCGTTTCGATCGACACGGCTGCGGCGCGGTCGGCTGCGGGCGTCGTCGCGGTGTGGACCGCGGCCGATGTTGCGACAATTCCTCCGATCGATTTCCGTCTCACCCGCATCGAGGGACTCGATCCCTATCGCCAGCCGATCCTTGCGACCGACCGCGTCCGCTATGTCGGCGAGCCGGTCGCGGTCGTATTCGCCGACGACCCCTACCTCGCCGAGGACGCCGCCGACCTGATCGCCATCGAAGTCCAGGAATTGCCGCCGCTGCTCGAAGCCGACACGCCGCCCGGCGAATTTGGCAGCGGCCATTCGACCGAGGTCGCCTGTCTGCGCAAGGGCTTCGGCGATGTGGACGCGGCCGTTGCCGCCGCGCACGCCGTCGTCGCCCTCGAGCTTGCGATAGGCCGCCACAGCGGCGTGCCGATGGAGACGCGCGGCGCCATTGCGCGCGATCGTCGAGGTGTCCTCGAATTGCACGGCGCGGCAAAGGTGCCGCACTGGAACAGGGACGCGCTCGCGCGCATGCTGTCTCGGGCGCCATCCTCGATTCATCTGCATGAAGGTCATGTCGGCGGCGGTTTCGGCGTGCGCGGCGAGCTGTACCCAGAGGATGTGCTGGTCTGCCTCGGAGCGCTGCGGCTTTCACATCCGGTCAAGTGGATCGAAGACCGCCGCGAGCATCTGATGGCGGCGAACCATTCGCGCCAACAGCTGTTTCGCGTTCGCGCCGCCGTCGACGCCGACGGCCGCCTGCTCGCGATCGACGGCGAGTTTTTTCATGACCAAGGCGCCTATGTGCGCACCCATGCAGCGACCGTGCCCGATCTCTCCGCCGCCATGCTGCCGGGTCCCTACCGGCTCGGCGCCTACCGCATGACCGGCCGCATCCGGCTGACCAACAAGACGCCGTGCGGCACCTACCGCGCCCCCGGTCGTTTCGAAAGCACGTTCGTGCGCGAGCGATTGATGGACGCAATCGCCTCAAAGCTCAAGATCGATCCGGTCGAAATCCGCCGCCGCAATCTCATCACCGCAGCGGAAATGCCGTTTGCCCGCACGCTCGATACGCTCGGCACCGAACTGACCTACGATTCCGGAGATTATGCCCATCTGCTGGATAAGGCGCTCGATGCCGTGGGCTGGGAGGCGCTGCAGCAAAGCCTGCGCCGCCGCCGCGCCGGTGGTGAAGCGGTGGGTGCCGGGCTCGCGATATTTGTCGAAAAAAGCGGCCTCGGGCCGTTCGACGGCGTGCGCATAACGATCGACGAGAGCGGTGCGGTGGAAATCGTCAGCGGCTCGGCTTCGGTCGGCCAGGGCATGGAAACCGCGATCGCGCAGATTTGCGCCGACGTGCTCGGCGTCGACTACCGGCGGGTTCGTGTAGTCCACGGCCAGACCGATCGCATCGCCTTCGGCATGGGCGCGTTCGCCTCGCGCGTGACGGTGATGACCGGCGAAGCCACCCGCGTTGCGGCAACGAAATTGCGCGCCAAGGCCATCGCTGCCGCGGCTTCGCTGTTGCAGAGCCCGCCCGAAGCGCTTGACATCGTCGACGGCAAGGTGGTCGGCAGCAAAGCCCGACACGGGCCCTCGATCAGCCTCGGCGAGGTCGCCAGTGCGCTTGCTCCCGCTTCAAAACTTCTCGGTGGGAAAGCTCCCGGGCTTTCCGCCGAAAGCTGGATCGAGCAGGCCCACATGGCCTACCCCTACGGCGTCCATGTCGCCGTGGCGCGCATCGACCGCGACACCGGCGCGGTCGCGGTTGAGCGTTATCTGGTCGCTTACGATATCGGCAAAGCGGTCAACCCGATGCTGGTCGAGGGGCAGATCGCCGGCGGAGTGGCGCAGGGACTCGGCGGCGCGCTGTTCGAAGAATTTCGCTACGACGTGCGCGGCGAGCCGCTCTGCGTCAGCCTTGCCGATTATCTGATGCCGACCGTGCGCGAGATCCCGGCGATCGAAACTGTGATCAGCGAGGACGCGCCGAGCCCGCTCAATTCGCTGGGCCTCAAAGGCGCCGGTGAAGGCGGCGTCAATCCCGTCGGCGCCGCCATCGCCGCCGCCATTGACGACGCGCTCGGCGTGCCCGGCGCGGTGACGCGGCTGCCTGTCAGCCCGCAATATCTGCGCGCGATGCTGCGGCGAAAAGCTGCGCACTGACAGCAGCGCGGCAACTGCGATGAAACCCGCGCTCGTTGACGTCCAATCCCCGACAGCATCGGATTGACGCTGGCCGGCGCCGCCACGCCGGCGCTGTTCCAAGGGCGGCTTGAATCTAATCGGAATCCATCGCGGCAATGAAGTGAGTGACCTTCGGCGTGCCCGACAATTGGAAACGCTGCACGGCATCTTGGACCAACCGATCGGCATTGGTGACGCGCTCGTGCTGACGCAGGTGCTCCAGCCACGACGCGACCAGGAACGTTTCCAGGATGCGGCCTTCCTCGGCGGCATCCTCGAAAACGCCCCATCGGTAGGCGCCGTCGCGGTGGCGTTCGTGGCCGAGAGGTTCGAGGGCCATAAGGAACGCTTTGCGGTCCTGCGGGCGAATGCGATATTCGACCGTCACCAGAACCGGACCGCGATCCTCGTCGATGTCCTGCGCGACGATCGGGGCTGGCCAGTGCATGGACGGCGCCAGATCGAGGTTGGCCCCGGTTTGCAGCTTCCAGCGCCAAGTCGCGGCAATGCCGAAAAGCGCGCCCGCGGCGGCAATAAAATGCGCGGCCGGCAGCCCGGCAATTGCAGCGACTTCGCCCCAGGCGGCGCTGCCGAGCGTCAAGCAGCCGAAAAACACCGTCGTGTACAGAGCGAGGCCGCGCCCGCGCACCCAATCCGGGAGTGCGACCTGGGCGGACACGCTGAGCGTCGCCAGCACCGCGATCCAGGATGCGCCGGCGATCATGCTCGCAACCAGCGCCGTCACCGGCTCCCGGGCGAGACCATAAAGTAGCATCGCAATGGCCTGGCCGAGCGCGCCCACCGCCATCAGCCGATCCGGATCCAACTTCCCCTTCAACCACGGCAGCAGGAATGCGCCGCCGACGGCGCTCGCGCCGATGACGCCAAGAAGCACGCCATAGAAGCCCGGCCCGCCGGCAATCTGCTCACGCGCGACGAGCGGCAGCAGCGCCCAATAGGCGCTGGCGAAGAGGAAGAACCCGGCGGCGCGCGCCAGCGTGGCGCGCAGATGCGGATTGTGCCGGGCATAGCGAAGGCCGGCCGAGATCGCCTCGCCAAATCGCTCCGCCGGCAGCACCGAGCTCGACGCTGCCGGCCGCCACCACAGCAACGAACCCACGATGCCGAGATTGGAGATGGCGTTGATCCAGAATGGCGCGACAATACCGGACGCAGCAATGATCGCGCCGCCGATCGCCGGACCCAGCGCCCGGCTGACGTTCACGCCGGCACTGTTGGCGGCAATGGCTGCCGGCAAATCCTCCCTGGGTACCAGTTGCGGCACCACGGCCTGCCAGGCCGGCACCGTCAACGCCCCGGCGGCGCCGATGAGAAAGGTAAAGACAAGCAGATTGCCGGCTGTGGCCCAGCCAAGTCCGACGATCGCCGCGTAGATCGCGGCGACGAACGTGGTGAGGCTTTCCACCACGATCAGATACTTGCGCTTCTCGAAAATATCGGCGAGCGCACCTGCCGGGATGGCGAACAGGCAGATCGGCAACGTCGAGGCCGCCTGCACCAGCGCGACGATCAGCGGGTCCGAGTTGAGGCTCGTCATGAGCCAACCCGCCGCGGCGCTGTACATCCAGCCGCCGATATTGGATACGAGCGTTGCGGTCCAGATCACCGTGAAAGCGGTGTGATGGAACGGCGCCGCAAACAACGCGGCACGGTTCGAACTTCCGCTGTTCGTGGCGGTCATCGCAAACCCGGCACTCGAAACGTCGAAATGATAGTTGGCGATGCATTGGCTGAGAAGCGAAAATTCAAGCCGCATTGCGTCAAGGCGGACGATGGCCGCGCTCGAATCGGGTGGCTTGCGAACTCGCTGCGGCTACCGTCCGGCGGGAGGAGAGGCCTGTATGAACGCCATGACGAACCTCGCACCGGCTGACATCCTTTCGTTGGAAAAGCGCCTCGGCGCGCGCGAATGGAGCCGCATCGGCTCGGAGCTCAATTCATTCGGCTGCGCCGTGCTGGAAGAACTGCTGACGCCGGAAGAGTGCGCGGATATCGCTGCGCTTTATCCGCGCGACGAGCTTTTCCGCAGCCGCATCGACATGACCCGGCACGGCTTCGGCAAGGGCGAATACAAGTATTTCCGCTATCCGCTGCCGGCTGCGATTGCCGCACTGCGGACGATGCTGTATCGCCGCGTTGCGCCATTCGCCAACGCGTGGAACGCGCGCATGAATGTCGGCACGCTTTATCCAAAGGAACATGCCGACTATCTGAAACTCTGCCATGCCGCCGGCCAGCTTCGCCCGACGCCGCTTCTGCTGCAATACCGGGCTGGCGACTTCAATTGCCTGCATCAGGATCGATACGGCGAGCTGGCGTTTCCGCTGCAAGCCACCGTCCTTTTGTCGAAACCGCAGCGCGATTTTAGCGGCGGAGAATTTGTCCTGACCGAGCAGCGCCCGCGGATGCAAAGCCGCGTGGAAGTGGTGCCGCTCAAGCAAGGCGACGCCGTAATCTTTGCCGTTCACAACCGGCCGGTTCAAGGAACGAGGGGCGCCTACCGGGTCAACCTGCGTCACGGCGTCAGCCGGATTCGTTGCGGCTGCCGCCATACGCTCGGCATCATCTTCCACGACGCAAAATAGGCGGCATATGGCAGCGGCGCCCGCATTCACCGCGGCGGCCTGTGCGCGAGCCAGCGGCCGAACTCGGCGGCGGAGAACAGGTCGGCGAGCGCTGCGTTGACGGCGGCCGGTTCTTCGCTGGTGATGGTATGGCCCGTGCGCGGGATGACGAGAAGGCCCGCGGTCGGCGCGGTGCGCTTGAGGAACACGCTGCCCTCGAGGCAGGTATCGTCCTCGTCGCCGCAGATGATGAGGAGCGGCACCGAGAATTTCTTCAAGTCCTGCTCCATGTCCCACAAGGTCGGGCGCTTCGACTGCAGCATCGCCATGGTCAGCGCGTGACCTTGCGCCGAATGCTCGGACAGCATGCGGATAAATTCGGCGTAGCCGCGCGGGTCCTTGTATTTCTGCGACAGGCGCGACGGCGCGGCGCCGTAAATAATTGCGGCTTCCGGCATGCTCTTTTCGCTGAACATTTTGGCGGTCTCGGCCGCAAGCTTGCGCATCGCCTCGCGCGCGGCGGGATCGGGCAGCGATCCCCAGCCGCAGCCGGCCGCCGTCACCGAGATGCAGCGTTGCTGGTGCCGGATGCCGACATGGAGCGCGCTATACGCGCCCATCGAATGGCCGACCACATGGGCCTTGTCGATGTTCAGCGCATCCAGCATGGCGATGACGTCGCCGCGCGCGATGTCCTGGCCGTAGCGAGCCGGATCGCTCGGCACGTCGGACGGCGGATAGCCGCGCTGGCTGTAGGTGATGCAGCGATGGGAGCGCGAAAAATACCGCATCTGCGGCTCCCAGGTGCGCCAGTCGCCGGCAAATTCGTGCACGAAGATCACCGGCGTGCCGGTGCCGGCCTCCTCGTAATGAAGCCGGGTGCCGTCCGCAGTCGCGATCAGGGGCATGGTGCAAACCTCAATCTGTCTCAGGACACGATGATGCCGCGTGCGGCGTTGCCGAGCGCCTCGACCGCACCGTCGCCGGCATCGAAGATCGCGAGGATCCGGCACGGACAGGCTTCAAGACCTTCATAGCGCCAGGGGAAGGCGCCGATGATGCAACGCTTGCCAAGGACGGTTTCAAGGTCGCCGCCCAGATTCTCGGCGTGCAGCAATCCTTCCTGGAAGGCATAATTGTGGAACGGAAAAACGTCCTGGCGGACCTTCCGGCCCGAGCGCTTATGGACGTACTCGAACGTGCCGAAAAAGTCAGCCGGCTTCCTGCCCATTGCCTGTTCAAACTCGCGCGCAATGTCGGGCCGCATGTCGCGGATCGAGGTGTTCATCGGATGATCGCAGGAGCCGGTATCCATGCCGAACCATTTGATTTTCTTGCTCAACATCCATTCGAGCGTGTCGAGCGTCGGGCCCGGGTGATAGCAGAAGTAGCGTACCAGATCCTGCTGGCGCTGCCCCTCGTAATATCTGTGCCAGCCGGTATGCAGAATGAGGATATCGCCGAAGCGGATCTCGGCGCCGGATTTTTCGATCATCCCCGGCGTGATGGGCGTCCAGTCCGTCACCTGCGGCGCCAGATCGACGACGACGCCGTGGTTGACCAGATAATCCAGCGGCAGCGAGGCCATGTCGCCGCTGCGCCCATCGGTGGCATGCATGGCGCCGTCGAAATGCGTGCCCGAGTGCATCGAGGTCTCGATTCGTTGCGCAACGATCCCTTTCGTCTGCAAATTCTGCGCGTAGTACATTTTGTTTCCGGCATACCCGACCCAGCCAGGCGTGTGAATGCTCATGGTGTGGGAGAGGTCGACGATCTTCATGGTGCCCTATCCGTTTGGGAACCCCCATGCTACATGAACAACAAGACGATCTGCAAATTACTCCCCATGTCCCTTGACCCCCTCGTAAAGCCGCGGTCGGTAGCCATTGTCGGGGCGACCGACCGCGGCGGCCCCGGCCGCGCCGTCATCGAATCGCTTGGCGCGATCGGCTTCACCGGGCCGATCTATCCGGTGAATCCGAAATATCCGACGGTGCTCAACATCAAGTGCTATCCGAGCCTGACCGATCTTCCGGAGGCGCCGGACATCGTCGTTTTCAGCATCCGCAATCCGCTGATCCCCGAGCAGATGCGGCTCGCGGTAAAGCGCGGCGTCCGCGCCGCCATCATTTACGACAGCGGCTTCGCCGAACTCGGCGCCGACGGCGCAAAACTCCAGGACCAGATCGCCGGCATGGCGCGCGAGGCCGGCATGCCGATCTGCGGACCGAACTGCATGGGCATCCTCAACCCGCCCGCTCGCGTCACTACCTACAAGCAGACCGTGATGGATGCCACGGCCATCATCGGCAATGTCGGCATCGTCTCGCAGAGCGGATCGGTGTGTATCGGCTTGTTGTCGGATCTGCGCCGGTTCGGAATAAGCCTCTCGGTCTCCGCGGGCAACGAAGCGGTGACGCGAACCGTCGACTATCTCGACTATCTGATCGACGATACGAACACCAAGGTGATCGCGACCTTCACCGAGACGGTGCGCGAACCGGAGCGCTACGTGGCGGCACTCGATCGCGCCGCCGATGCCGGCAAGCCTGTCGTCGTACTCAAGGTTGGACGCACCGAACGCACGCAGCGCGCCATCACCAGCCATACCGGCGGGCTTGCCGGGTCGTCGCGCGTTTTCTCCGAAGTCTTGCGCGCACACCGCGCCATCGAAGTCGGCGACCTCGATGAGATGACGGAAGTGCTTGCGGTGTGCCAGGGCAACCGATGGCCGCGCGGACGCGGCATCTCCGTGATCACCGGCTCCGGAGGGCTCGCGGAACTCATTCTCGATAACGCGACGGCTTTGGGCTTCGATCTGCCGCCGCTGTCGGCGCAAGAGCGCGCCGAGGCGGAGCGCGTCATCGGCCGCATTACCGGCGACGGCAATCCGTTCGACGCCTGGGGCAATGGCAACTACGCCGTCAACCTGCCGCACGCGATGGCGGTCGTGGACAAGAGCTCGCGCATCGATGCCATCGCCTATTGCAGCGACACCGCCAACGAGCCGGTGATCGGCCATCCCGGCCGCGTGCTGGAAAATGTTTCGATGCTGGCCGAGGCCGCCCGGACCAGCGACAAGCCTTATTATCTTTTGAGCACGCGGTCGGGCGTGATGAACCGCAAGCAGATCGAGGCCATGCGGCAGGAGGGTCTTGTCGTGATCGGCGGCACGCGCCAGGGCCTGGGCGCGCTCGACCGCATGGGCCGCTATGCGACGGGGCTCAAGCCGCTGCGCGCGCGTGCCGCACCGCCACGCGCGCACCTTGCCGACCACCTCAAAGGCGGCCGGCGAACGCTGAACGAATACAACTCAAAGCGCCTCCTTGCCGGCTACGGAATTACGGCGGCGCGAGAGCAGCGCGTCGAGACGCCGGCAGAAGCGGCCAAAGCGGCGAGCGCGCTCGGCTACCCGGTCGTGCTCAAGGCGCTGTCCGACGCCATTGCGCACAAGACCGAGCTCGGTCTCGTCGCCGTCAACCTCAGGAACGAGGATGAACTGATGCGCGCGTGCGCGCGGCTGACCGAGCGCCTCGCCAAACTCGATCCGAAGCCGGACGACGCCACGCTTCTGGTGCAGGAATTCGTCGCCGACGGCATCGAAGTCTTTGCCGGCGTCTCGCGCGATCCGGATTTCGGTCTGTCGCTCGCATTCGGCATGGGCGGGGTCGCCATCGAGGTGACGCGCGACTTCGCGCTGCGCATGCTGCCGCTGCGCGAAGGCGACGCCGAGGCGATGATCGCCGAGACCCGCGCCGCGGCGCTGCTCGGCGCCGCGCGCGGCAGCAAGGCCGCCGACGTGACGAGCCTCGCCGCTTGCCTCTACGCGCTTGCCGACTTCGCCGAAGACAATGCCGGACACATCGCCGAAATCGATCTCAATCCGATCAAGGTGCTGCCGCAGGGACGCGGCGCGATCGTCGTTGACGCGCTGATCGTGGCGAGGCCGGCGCGCATCCTGACGCGGCAATGATGCCGCCGCGATATCTGTTTGCGCGTCCGCGAAAGACGCGGCTGTCAGGCTGAAAGCGGTGCGCGTTCGGCGGCAATGTCGCGCATCTGTGTCACCGGCTCCGGCAGGCTCGGCGCCGGCCAGATCGTAGCCGGTCACGCGCAGAATTCCGGCGGCGGGACACATCGCGACAGCCAAACGCGTATAGGGATTGAGGACCGGCGGACGCAACCAGTCGAAGCGGCGCTCGGCGAGCGAACCGTGCCAATTCGCCAGCGCCTCGCGCCGCGCCCGACTAAAGCCTGCGGCTTCGCCGAAGGAGCTCATCAGGAAGCGGCGCGTGCCGATCCGACCCTCCCAGCCGGGCCGTGCCGGCATCCAGTCATTGGCGGCGCTAGTGTTGTCTTCGCGTGTGACAAAGTCGGTTTCGGTTCGTTCGATCACGCAGCTTTCGTCCGGGACGCAGCCGATCAGCGTATAGATCACCGGCCGCGCGACCGGCGTCGCTTCCAGCATGAGCCGTGCGGCGGCGTAGTCCCCGCACAATTCGAAGGTGTGGCGCAAAAGCTGATCCGGCGGCATGCGGCCCTCACAAGCCCAGCTCTCCGCTGCGTTCAGCACAACATCATAAGGCCGCAGCCAGGGATGGCGGGAGCGGCGGCGCATTGGCGCCTGATTGACGCAGGCGGCGAAGCGGAAAGGCGCCATTGCGGTGAGCGCGCCCGCGTAACCCGGCCAGGTGATGCTGAAGAAATCTCCGCTCCAGCCGCGCATCTGCGCCACCTCGGCGTGGCGTCCGAGGCCATGGAACGGCCAATCCAGCGTGCGCGCCAGCCACGGCACGCCGTCCTCTTCGCGCGCGAGCGCCGTGCAGGCCCATTGATAGGACGCGTTGAGCAGCCAGACGCCGGAGAAATCGAGAATTTCGGCGATCCGTGCGATTTCCTGAACATACGGCGAGCGCGAGCGCCTGAGCCAGCGCCGGGCTGCAGCGTCGAGCAGCGGCACAATCGACGACACAGCGGCCGGGAAGAAGCCGAGACAGGCGTCGCGCAACGCGCGCGCTTGTTCGGCACTTTGCCGCGCGTGGCGCGGTGGACCGCCGTCACGGATATCGATGATCGGAATGGCCCGCGCGGGCGCGTTCATGGGCAAATCGTACCACAGCTCGATCGGACACCATCCGATCTAGGACCCGCTTTCTCGCCTCTCCCCGGAGGGGAGAGGTCGAGCGAGCGCGGCGAGCGAGGGTGAGGGGGTTCGGACGCCGGGATTTTTCTCAATCTTCCGAACCCCCTCACCCCAACCCTCTCCCCTTCGGGGAGAGGGAGTTGCGAGCATGCGCTGTCTCACCCTTCAATGATTCCGGATCACTAGTGCAGCGTTTCCGAAGTTCGAATCATATGCACGTCATTCCGGGACGGCCCGCAGGGCCGGGCCCGGAATCCATAATCCCGATCCGTGGTTATGGATTCCGGGCTCGCCGCTGCGCGGCGCCCCGGAATGACGAGATGGTTGGGCGTTAAGCTGCAACTGACAAGTTTCATGGAATCGGTCGTCTAGGACAGTTCGAGCAGAATCTCCACCAGCCGCCATGGCAGGCACCGTGAACCAGAACGAAAGTCCTGCGCGCGGCCGCTCTTGCAGCGTCCATCGTCATCGCCTCAGCGATCGCGGATTTTGTCCATCAGCACCTTGTCCTGCCCGCCGTCGATCTCGATCATCGTGCCGTTGACGAAAAAGGCGAGGTCGGAGGCGAGGTAGGTCACGAGATTGGCCACCTCGTCACACTCGGCGATGCGGCCGAGCGGGATGCTCGAAGGCGCGAGCTTGTCGGCCTCCGCAAACGGAATATTCATGTCGCGCGCCATCGCCTTGACCAAGCCGGTCCAGCGTTCGGTTCGCACCGGGCCGGGATTGACGGCCACGAAGCTGATATTGTCCTTGCCGTATTGACCCGCGAGCGACAGCGTCAAGTTCTGCCCTGCCGCATTGGCCGCTCCCGGCGCGATCTCCCAATAGGACACTTTAACTCCGTCATTGCCGATCACATTGACCACGCGGCCCTTCTTCTGTTTTTGCATGATCGGCAGCACATGCTTCATGCAGCGCACATAGCCCATGAACTTCAATTGCAGCGCGCTTGCCCAATTTTCTTCGCTCAAATGCTCGATGACGCCGCCGGGCGCCGATCCGGCATTGTTGACCAGAATGTCGATCCGCCCGAGCGCGGCGTGTGCCTTCTTGACGAAGTTTTCCGCATCCTCCGGTTTGGTGAGGTCGGCGACGATGGGCACGATGGTGCGCCCGCTAGCTGTGGCGATTTCGGCGGCTGTTTGTTCAAGCGGGCCCTGGCGCCGCGCGCAAATGGCGACATCCACGCCCTCGCGTGCGAACGCCAGCGTAATCGCCTTGCCGATGCCCTCGCTGCCGCCGGTCACGAGCGCTTTCTTTCCCACCATACCCAAATCCATCGCCGTTCCTCCCCTTCCCGTCACGCAGCGGCAAAATGCGGCCGCGCTGATTATGGTTCACGAACTCTCGGATATCCACCGCGCTTAGCCGCGGACGCGCCGCCTTCATGCGAAATGCGGCATGACCTCCTCAGCGAACCATTGTATCTGTTCGAGAAATTCGCTGTGGTTGTTGACCGCAATCGCCATTGCCGAACAATGGTCGACGCCCATTGCTTTGAGCGCGTTGATCTTTTCGATGACCGACGCCGGCGAGCCCACCAGGTTGCCGGTCACCTGATGGGCGGGGTCGCGACCGGTATGCGCCAGCGAGATGCGGTGCGCCACGAGGCCGCTTTTCATATAGGTGCGCTCCGCGTCCTCGACGGTCTTGCCCAGATGCAGCGAGAACTGGGGCGCCATTTCTATTTCCGCAGGATCGCGGCCGAGTTCCTCGGCGCGGCGGCGAATGATGGCGATGCGCTCGCCGATCTCGTTGAAGGGTCGCCAGCCGGGCAGCCATCCGCGCCCGAACCGCGCCGTTCGTTCGAGCGATTCCAGATTGTGCCCGCCGATGAAAAGCGGAAACGGCTGCTGCTTCGGCTTCGGAAACAGTTCGAGATTCTTGAACGAATAATATTTGCCGTCGTAGGTCGATACCTTGTCGTTGATGAGGCTGTTGAAAGCGGCGATGCCTTCATCCAGCATTTCGCCGCGCCGCGCTTTCGGATAGCGATTGCCGGCCCAGGCCTCGAATTCTTCGCGATAGGCGCCGAGTCCGACCGCGAGCGTGAAGCGGCCGCCCGACATCTGATCGATCGTCGCCGCCTGCTTGGCGAGATAGACCGGCTCCCGCATCGGCATGACCAGAAGCGCGGTGCCGACGCGCAGCGTCGTCGTCGCCTGCGCGATCATCGCCATCGTGATCAGAACGTCATAGAAATTCGGCGGCTGCGCATAAAGCCGGCGGACATAGTCCTGCGTGGTGATGTGATCGTTGCCCCAAACGCCGCCGTAACCTAGCCGTTCGCACAATTGGCTGGCACGAATGAAGTCTTGCGGTTCGCAGAACGGGATCGGATAGGCCACGCCCTCGTAACCGGTGGCTAGGCAAACCGAGAATTTCATTCATTGCGCTCCAAAGTTCACCTCCAAAGTTCACCTCCAAAGTTCACCTCCAAAGTTCACCTCGAAAGTCCACCTATGGCCGTCAGGCATCAGCCCGCGGCGCATATCTCCGATTCTCCGTCCGCGTCAGTGGACAACTCTGAGCTGCCGGCTGAGCGTCATCAGAGATTCGGCGCCGTCCTTGGTGACGCGGATCATGTCCTCGACCTGAAGCCCGGCAAATCCGAGTTCGTAATAGGGCGTTTCCACGCACACAACCATGTTCTCTTCAAATGCATCCGACGAACTCGACGCAATATTGGGCGGATCGTAGCCGTCGACGCCGATGCCGTGTCCGACGTGACTTCGATTGAAATGCGCAATGCCCTCGCGCCGAACCGTCTCGACGACTTGGGTAAACAGCTCGGCGGCCTTCAGTCCCGGTTTGAGAATCTCGTAGGCCCGCTCCACCCCTTTCGCCAGCGCTTGATGGTAGTGCAGCACCTTGGCGGACGGCTCGCCGAACGAGACGATGCGCGAGATGTCGGAGCGATAGTGCCGGTAGCGGCCGCCGACGTCGAACCGGATCAGATCGCCGCGCTTGAGCGCCCGATCCGACGGTTGCACATTGATCATGGCGGTGCGGTTGCCGAAACCGATGCACCCGACCACCGGGGCACCGTCGTGCTGGACCGTGTACGAATTGAACGCGCGAAGCATGTCGCGTTCGGTCACCCCCTCCGACGCGATCTGCACCGCCGCGTCGATTGAGCCCTCGGCAATCGCCGCTGCTCGGCGCAATCTGGCGATCTCTTCCGGCGTCTTGACCGCGCGGACTTTCTCGAGCAGTCCGAAACAGCGAGTGAACTGCACATCGGGCAGTTCAGCACGCAACTGCTCCATGCATTGCGGTGTAATGCCCAGTTCATCGATCCCGATCTTGGCTGCAGCGAGGCCCTTGGCTTTGATCGCGGCCACCAGCGCCTCGACCGGCCCCTTATACGCCGGCTGCTCGAACAGCTCTTTCTGCCGCCGGTCGGGGGCATCGAGCTGCGCCGAGGAGTCGAGATCGATCTGAAAATAGCCGTAGCGGCGGATGTCCTTGACCCAGATCTCCTGGTCCGCGATCAGATCGAGAATGCCGGAATTGGCGACAATACAGCCATCGCCGCCATCTTGTGTTTGCAGCACGTAGGCCTGCGGGCCGCGGCGCACCCACTGCGACATCGCCCAAAAGCCGCTCAGATAGATCACGCTCTCCGGACAAGTCCCCACCACGGCATGCAATGCTTCGCGTTTCATGAACTCGCGCAGGCGGGGCAAATTGGTCAGCATCGCCGTCCTCAGACCACGTTCAAAAAAACCGCGTGTTTCACTTCACTGTGAACGGCGGAAAAATTGAAGTCAACTGCGGGTGCTTCGAGTTGACTCGAATACCTTTTGGATGCGACCAACCGGCTACATCGCGATTGAAGCTGCCGAGCAAGTCTGGGGCGTGCAAGCGAGGGAGGCCGGGGTTGGACATCAGCATTCGCTTGCACGGCGCGCTGCCGCCGGCCGAATGCGTCGAGCAGGCGAAAGCGGCCGAGGCGGCGGGGTTTTTCTGCGCGTGGTTTGCCGAAAATCCATTCGCCCGCGGCATCCTCCCGGCAGCCGCCGCTTGCGCGATTGCCACCGAACGGTTGCAGATCGGCGCCGGCGTCTTCAATCCGTTCACCCGTCATCCGACATTGATGGCAATGGAGATCGGCGCGATTGACGAACTTTCGCGCGGCCGCGCAGCTTTAGGCATCGGCTCCGGCATCGCGTCGGCGATCGCAAAACTTGGCGTCGATGCCGAGCGGCCGCTGGCTGCGCTGCGCGACACGCTGCATATTGTTCGCGGCCTGCTTCGCGGACAAGAGATCAATTATTCCGGCAAGGCCTTTTCAGCCTGCAAGGTCAAGCTGGACTACGCCGCCCGTGCCGACCTCCCCATCCTTCTGGCCGGCCGCGGCGAGATGATGCTGAAACTCTGCGGCGAGGCCGCCGACGGGCTCATCGTCTCCAACATGTGCTCGGCCGCTTTCGCCAGCCGCGCTGCCGCGACCGTGGCAACGAGCCGCCGCAATGCCGGCATTGCCGGTGCTCCGCGCCTCGTCCAATACATGCCCTGTGCGGTTCACCGCGATCGCGCAGCCGCGATGGCGGCCGCGGCGCACGCCATCGCCGCGATGCTCCCCGGTTTCTGGTCGCTCGGCCGCACCGTCGCCTCGGCGAGGCAGGCGATTGTCGATGGCACCGGTATTTCGGAGCAAGAATTCTCGACTGCCGCCGATCGAATCCGTGCCATGGAGAACCCGGTGCGCGTCCTTGACGAACGCTTCATTGCCGCGTTTGCGCTGGCCGGGACGCCGGACGATTGTCTGCTCCGGGCAATGAATTGCGCACAGGCCGGAATAACCGAGCTGGCCCTGACCTTCAGCGGGCCGACACGAATGGCAGACATCGCTGTGTTGGGCGAGATCATTCCTCGACTGGATCGTGTTTCCGGCACATCCGAACGCGCCTCGGCGGCACGCTGATGCCGACTCTTTAGGTGGAGATCCCGCAGCCTGGCGAAGAGCGCTTGCCATCATGAAATATCGGCCGCGCTCGGTGCTCGTTTTTGATCCAATCGCTGATGAATTACCTGGCAGCTCCAAGCTTGGTCTTCCGATCGCACATACGGAGCCTGACCTAGCCGCATCGAAACAGGCTTGCGTGCCATGCTTGCCTGGGCAATACCAGGGCAAGGCCTTGATTGTTTCACGTCCCCATCCGCGGATCGAGCCTCAACGAGCAAGACCTGGTTGGTCGTCCCAGCAGTCAAGGTGGCCCGGCGATTTAGCGAGGAGAATCGATCATGCGTCTGTTGATGCTGACTATAGGCGCTCTCAACCTGCTCGGCCTGTGGTCGCCGGCGATCGCCGCGACGGATTATCCGACCCGCACGATCGAGATCGTCGTGCCGTTCCCGCCCGGCGGCAATACCGATTTGCTGGCCCGGCTTCTCGCCAGCAATCTGCAAATCGCCTTCAAGGTGCCGGTCGTCGTCGTCAGCAAACCGGGAGCCGGCACCAATATCGGAGCGGCTTATGTCGCCAACAGCAAGCCGGACGGCTATACCGCACTGCTCAGCGCGCCCGCGGCATTGGCGGTCAATCAGCTCCTGTACGCGAACCTGCAATACGATCCCGTCACCTCATTCAGTCCGGTTTCTCTGGTCGCCCAGTTCCCGAATGTGCTGGTCGTTCATCCATCGGTCGGGGTCAAGACGATTCAGCAATTGATCGACAAAGCCAAGGCGCATCCGGGGCAGATCAATTTTGCCTCCGCGGGGGTGGGCTCGACCAGTCATTTGGCCGGTATGTTGTTTGCAGACATGGCCGGAATCGATGTCGTTCATGTCCCTTACAAAGGGACGTCGGAATCTCTGCAGGACCTCATTGCCGGACGTGTCGCCTACACGATCGACAACCTTGGCCCGATACTTCCGTTCATCAAATCCGGCCAACTCGTCGCACTCGGCGTCTCGACGAAGGAACCCGTCTCGCTGCTCCCCGGCGTGGCTCCCATCGGCTCCGTCCTGAAGGGCTTTCAATTAAGTTCGTGGAACGTGCTGGTCGTTCCGGCCAAGACGCCGAAGGATATTGTCGACAAGCTGAGCGCTGCAAGCGATCGCGTTCTGCATCTGCCGAGCGTCGTCGCCAAGGCGAGTTCATTCGGTTCGCAGACGGTCGGCGGCACACCCGAGGCAGTCGCGGCGTTCCTCAAGGAGGAACGGGTCCGATGGGCGGCCGCGATCAAGGCGGCCAAGCTCGGCAAGACACGATGAGCAGCAAAACGGCCCAAATGCTCTTTGCCAACGCGTTTTTCACCGGCATGAGCGCGAGGGCGATGAAAAGCCCGCTGTCTTCCTGAAACGTCTTTCGATCAGCATTGATCGCCATCGTCGTTGCGCGGAGCTCCAATCGGGACGACCAAGCAATCCGGCGGGTCGGCCGCTGTGGATTGCGTCGCTTCGCTCGCAATGACGCCGGAACGTCACCGGCAACTTCTCGCGTTTGCTTGCATGCCTGCCGGCTGGCAGTGAAGAATGACTTATGCTAATTGTCGAAATCTCGTCCACCAAACACTTAGACGAGGCGCGGCTGCCGACGACTCGGCCGGCCCTTTAATGCGGAGGATCAAGTGATGCGGAATCTCAACGTTCGCTGCGGACTCGGTTCGGTCGCGGCCATCGCGACAGCAATCGCATTGTTCGCCGGACCGTCTTGCGGTACGGCCGCCGCGGAAAATGGCATCACGCCGACCGAAATCTCAGTAGGTGCGATCGGCGCGCTGACCGGCCCGCTCTCGTTCATCGGCACGCCAGGCCGCGACAGCATGAAGATGGCGTTCGACGAGATCAACGCGAAAGGCGGGGTGTGCGGCCGCAAGCTCAGCCTCGATTTCGAACACGCTTCCTCGCCAGCCGAGAGCATCGCCGCGGTCAAGAAGCTGGTCGAGGCGGACAAGGTCTTCATCCTGGTCCTGGCCTCCGGCTCGACCGGCGCGGCGGCGGCGGCCGATTATGTCCGCCAGGAAGGCGTGCCGACCTACAATCTCTACGGTTCGACGCCGATCATCCGCAATCCGTTCGCCAAGAATGTCTTCAACGGCGCCGTCGTTCCGGTCGAGGTGTCGGCGAACGCGCTGATCAGCATGTTCTATGACGGCGGCTATACGCCGAAGAAGTTCGGCATCCTGGCCGGCACCTACGCGTTCCCGCAGGCGACGCTGAAAGCCGCCGAAGCCATCATGAAAGAGAAGAAGCTCGATTTTCACGTCGAGCAGTTCGACATCGGCGCCCGCGATTTTACTTCGCAACTGGTGTCGCTGCAGCGCCAGAACGTGGATTCCGTCCTGGTACTCGGCAGCTTTTCCGAAGCCGGCTTCGCCATCAAGCAGGCCCGGGAAATGGGCATGACCAAGGTCCGCTGGGTGCTTGACGGCTCTGCGGTGTCGAGCGCCATCGTCCCGATCCTCGGCAACGCCGACGGACTGCGCGGCTATTATAACGCGCCGGCGTTCCCGGGCCAGAGCGAAGCAACCAAGGCATTCGAGCCGCGGCTGAAGAAATATCTCGGCTCGCTGCCGCAGGGCCGCCCCAGTATCTACGACCTGATCGGCTACGGTTCGGGCTACGTGATCGCGGAGGCGATCAAGGCCACGAATTGCCAGTTGACGCGCGACAATCTGATCGGCGCATGGTCACATCTCAAGGATGCCGGGCCGAGCGTCATGGGCGGCTTGAACGTCACGTTCGCGGAAAGCTACACGCCGACCGACCATCAAGGCGTCTATCGCATCGGGGCTGCGATCGTGAAGGACGGCAAATGGCAGGTGTACCGCGTCATTGAAAAACCCTGATCGCGGCGATGCTCGGGGAACTCGGACCGGTTCTGCTCGCGGGCATCAAGTTCGGCGCGCTCTACGCATTGGCCGCGCTGGGCCTGGTCGTCGTCCATAAGGCGACCAGGACCGTCAATTTCGCGCATGGCGCATTCGCCATGCTCGGCGCATTCGCCGGTTTCCTGGTCGTCGTGAAATGGCAATGGCCGTACTGGACGGCCTATCTGCTGATCCCGCCCGCGATCGGTGTCGTCGCCGCGGTCATCGAGTTCTTGATCCTGCGGCGCCTACGTCAGGCTGATATGTTCACCGTCGTCATCGCCACGGTGTTCCTCGGCATTGCCTTGGCCGAGGGATTTCGCCTGACCTACAATACCGAATTGCTGGCCGTTGCCTCGCCATTTGGCGGCGCGCCGTTCATCGTCGCCGGCGTGTACATTACCAGAAACACGTTGTGGGTGATCGCCGGCGCGCTCGCGACGGCTGTGGCCTGCGTCGCGCTGTTCCGCTACGGCAGGCTCGGCCGCGGCATGCGCGCCATGGCTGCGAATGTCCGCGGCGCGCAATTGTGCGGTTATTCGGTCGACGGCGTTTATATGCTGGCGTGGTTTCTGGGCGGCGCGCTGGCCGGGCTGACCGGCGTCTTCATCGCGCCGGTGACCGGCGTCTCGGTGGATCTGTCGATCGCCATCATCACCGCAGCCTTTGTCGCCGGAGTCATCGGCGGCTTCGACAGCCCGCGAGGCGCCATCGTCGGCGGACTTCTGCTTGGAATTGCCGAAAGCCTATCGGCTGCCTACGTGTCGAGCGCCATGAAGAACTGCATCAGCTTCCTCTTGCTGTTCGTCGTCCTGATGTGGCGGCCCGAAGGCCTGTTCCCCGAAAAGGCGGGCCGCAGTGTCTGAGCGGGACTATGCGGCGCTCGGACCAGCCCTGTTCATCATCGCCTGCGTCATCGCCGGTCTCCACGTCCAAAGCTATCCGCAATACGTCATCGCGATTGCGATTATTTCCATGCTGGTCGGCATCGCGCTGGTCGTGCTGGTTGGACTGGGCCGCTGCATCACGCTGGCCTCTGGCGCGATGATGGCAATCGGCGCCTATGCATCGACGCTGGCGGTGAGCGATCTCGGCTGGCCGTACCTCGCGTCGTTGCTGCTGGCGGCCTTGTGCGGAGCCGGGGCCGGCTGGCTGATCGCGCTCCCGGGCACGCGTTTCCGCGGGCACAATCTCGCCATGGTGACGCTGGTCTTTCAGAGCGTCTGCATCATCCTGATCCGCGAGAGCACCTGGCTGACTGGGGGCGCCGAGGGCATCCACGTGCCGCCGCCGAACATTTTCGGCCTCGCCATCGCCAGCGACCGCGCATTTTTGATTCTCATCGGCGTTGCGGCGGCGGCGCTCACGCTTGCGGTGACTATTCTCGTGCGCGGGCCCTTCGGCAAGAACCTGCAGGCCGCAGCAGGCAACGAAATAGCGGCGGAAGCGTTCGGCATCAGCGTTCGCGGCTACCTCACTGCGGCCTTCGTCGTCAGCTCAATTGCGATCGCGTTTGCCGGCGCCCTGCTTGCACCCCGGGTCCGCATTCTCGATCCCGACAGCTTCGGAGTGCTCGACTCGATCTTTCTGCTCGCCTATCCGATTGTCGGCGGCATGCATTCGGTCTGGGGCGGATTGCTCGGCGGCGGCGGCTTGCGAATCCTGCCCGAACTGCTGCGGCCGGTCGCCGATTATCAAGAGCTGTTTTTCGCAAGCCTCGTCATCCTCGTCGTAATGTTCTTCCCCGGCGGCTTGACCGAGTTGCTCCGGCGCGGCGCCGCGCTCGCTGTCAAGCCCCGTCAGCGACGCGACGCCGCGTTCGGCTTGGCCAGCGCAGCCGCAGCGGCGCGCCAACCGGCGGGAATTTCGGAACGCAACGAGCCGCTGCTGCTGGTCGAGGCGATCGACAAGCATTTCGATGCGCTCCACGCGGTCAATTCAGCGAGCCTGTTGGTCCCGGTCGGCGGCATCCACGGACTGATCGGTCCGAACGGCGCCGGCAAAACCTCATTGTTCAACATCATATCGGGCTTCCTCGACGCCGATAGCGGCCGGGTTGAATTCGCCGGCACAGCGCTGCTCAAGCTGCGCGCGCGCGAACGCATCGGGCTTGGCATGACTCGGACGTTTCAGAACGTCGCGATATTCGGCCAATTGTCCTGCCTCGATAACGTGGTCATCGGCCTTGGCCGCAATGAAGTCGTTCACGCGCTGGCATCGAGCTTGGATCACGTCTTCGCCGGCCCCGGCACGCTTGCGGCGAGACGCGAAGCGGTGTCGGCGCTGGCTTCGGTCGGCCTTGCGGATCAGGCGCGCTCTCGCGCCGGATCGCTGTCGCTCGGCAACCAGCGGCGACTTGAGATCGCGCGCGCTGTTGTGTCCAACCCGAAGCTCATTCTGCTCGACGAACCGGTCTCCGGCCTTGCCGAATCCGAGGTCGAGGAGATGAGGGAGCTGCTGACCCGCATCAATGCCGAACGAACGATTGCGATGCTGGTGGTCGAGCACAACATTCCGTTTGTCGCCAAACTCTGCCGTACGCTTTCGGTCATGGGTTCGGGCCGTATTGTCGCCGAGGGCGAAACAGCGAAAGTGATCGCTTTGCCCAGCGTGCGGCAGATCGTATTTCGGCGAGGAGACGCCGGCATGACCGCGTTGCGGGTGCGCGAACTGACGGTGGCGTACGGTCCAGTCGTAGCCGTGAGCGATCTGAGCTTTTCGCTCGAAAGCGGCGAGGCGCTGGTATTGCTTGGTCCGAATGGCGCCGGCAAGACCTCTGCCGTGGAAGCGATCGCCGGGCTGCTTCCCAAGCGGCAGGGCGAAGTCGAGTTCTTCGGCACGGATATTTCCGGTTTGTCCGCCAGCGCCATCGCGCGAAGCGGCTTGGCTTTGGTCCCGCAATGGCGCGAATTGTTTCGCAGCTTCACGGTCGAGGAGACGCTTTTGGCAGCGACAACCGCAGCGGTCGGACGCGAGCCGATGCCGTTTGCGTCGGTTTACGAGCTGTTTCCGGTGCTGCAGGAACGCGCCCGGCAGACGGCGGGCTCGCTGTCGGGAGGCGAACAGCAGATGCTCGCCATCGCCCGCGCCTTGGTCACCAACCCGAAGCTCCTGTTGCTGGATGAGCCTTCTGCCGGCCTGTCCTCCGGCATCGCCCGCACGCTCATCACTGCCATCCGGCGCATACGGCAAAGCGGCGTCGCAATCCTTCTGGTCGAGCAGAATATGGAAATCGCGCGCGCGATCGGCGAGCGCTGCTGCATGCTCGCAGCCGGCCGGCTGGCGTGGAGCGGCTCAATGCAGGAAGCCCTGGCGAAAGACGAAGCCGCGCGAATCTACTTCGGCGCCAAACAGTGACCGCGCGCCGGCTGCAGCGGTTGCGCCGTTGCGGGCGGGCGCTTGTCCTCGCCACAGGCTCCAAGTAAGGTCCGCCACCAAGCAATTGCCGCGACCTAACGAGCCACCGCAAACGACAGGCCGCGCTCGTGTGCATGAGGGAGTGAGCGAGTCTGGGTTCCACAGCCGGCACAAGGGAAAGTCTGCACTAATGGGAACGCTCTTTAGCGTCGGATTTCCGACTGGCATGGAAGGTCTGACCTACCCGATTCCGTTTTCCGATCCGCAAGACCTGATCCGGATTGCCAGGCACGCCGAAACGCTCGGCTACCATTCGGTATGGGGCAACGACCACATGACCACGCAGCATTATGTGCGAGCGGAGTTTCCGGTTCCGCCGCGCTTCTGGGAGCCGCTGGTCACCTACGCCTATCTTGCCGCACACACCACGTCGCTGCGGTTCGGCACCGGCGTTTTGGTGCTGCCGATGCGCCGCGACATCGTGGTGACCGCAAAACAGATCGCGACCTTGGATCATCTCAGCGGCGGCCGGGCCGAGATCGGCGTCGGCGTCGGCGCCTACCGCGAGGAATTCGAAGCGCTCAATCCGGATGCCAAGGTCCACCGTGGCAACATGGTCGAGGAAGGCGTCAGGGCGCTGCGGGCTTTGTTCTCGCAGCGCAGCGCCTCGTTCGACGGTAAATATTACAAGTTCAGGGATGTCGAACTTTATCCGAAACCCAAGCAGCAACACCTGCCGATCTATTTCGGCGGCAACAACGCCGCGCATCTACAGCGCACCGCGCTCATCGGCGATGGCTGGATTCCGGCGGCGATGCCGGCGGACACGCTGCGGCGCATGGTGATCGAGCTTAAAGAAATGACCGAGGCGGCCGGGCGCAAATCGTCGGAAGTGCAGATCGCACCGCAATACATCGTGCATCTGGGACGCGATCAGGCCAAAGCCGTCGCACGCTTCCGCCAGAGCCAGATGTTCAAGCATCTCGAATCGCTGAAGAAATCCACGCTCAAGGGCCAGGCTTCAACCAGCCCGGAAGACGTCAATCTGATCGGCAGCGCGAGACGAAGTGATTGCCCGCGCCATGAAGCTGCGCGACGCCGGGGTGACGCATTTTCTCGGCCTGTTCTTCGCGGCCAATGACGTTCCCGAACTGCTGGATCAAATGCAGATGTTTGCCGAGGACGTCAGGCCGAAAATCTCATGAATGCGCCGCGCGTCGCGCCGACTTGCACACCATGAGCCGGCCGCTACGGTAACCGCAGAAAGCTCCACGTCGAGAGATTCGCTCATGGCGAATGCACTCGGCCGCGATCGGGCAGCGCTCGCTCGGCGATCCGAGCCTGCTGTTTCCGCTTGCCCCGCCGCTGCTGCGCGGCTGCCCGCGCACCAGCACGGCGGACATGCAATATCCGCTGGAGATCGATTTCGACTACTTCGAAAATCGCCAAGGATTTGTTGCGCCAGCCGCCATTGCCGGGCCTTCATCGCTGGGCGCCGCTGTTGCCGCCGCTGGTGCCGGATCTATCGCTCGGCGAGGGCGGCACCGCGCTGGTCGCCGAGCGCCGCATCGCGCGCTGGATCGGCCTCGACGGCCCGATCTGGCTCAAGGACGAAAGCCGCAATCCGACCTGGAGCCACAAGGATCGATTGAATTACTGCATCGTATCGCACGGCTGTGGCGACCGGCGCGCGCGGCATTGCGGTGGCCTCGACCGGCAATCACGGCGTTTCCGCAGCGGCCTATGCACGCCGCGCCGGACTTGCGCTGCGTCGTCATCTCCACGCCCGGACGCGCAACGCGGCCTTCGAGCACTTTCAGACCGCGCTCGGCAGCGATTTTCTGCTGGTGCCGCGCGAGGAGCGCTGGCCCGACGCTCAACCGCATCGTCGACGAAACCGGCTTCATGCCGGCAAGCAATCTCACTCGCTTCCACACCGGCAATCCGTTCGGGCCGGAGGGCTACAAGACCATCGCCTACGAGATTTTCAGCCAGCTCGGCGGCCGCGTGCCCGGCACCGTCGTTCTGCCGACCGGCTACGGCGAACTGCTGTTCGGCGTCGCCAAGGGATTTCGCGAACTGAAAGACGCTTGGCGTGTCGGATAGCATGCCGCAGATATTTTCAGCGGAGCCTGCGGTGCGCGCTCCGCTCGCCCATGCCATGTCGCGCAACGAGGCGGCTGCGGAGGTCGGCGGGCCGCCGTCGCTTGCCGCCGGGATCGCCTGCACCGTGAGCTCGTATCGGGCAGTGGTCGGCATTGCGCGATAGCCGATGGACACGCCTTGACGTTTCAGGAAAGCACGCATTGCCGAAGCGGCGCGCGAACTCGCACATGAGGGCCTGTGGCAGGAATATTCCGGCGTCGCAGGGCTCGCGGCGCTGCGCGAAGCGACCTAGCGCGGCGAAACGTTCGACCGAGCCGGTCGTGAGCGTGCTGACCTCGACCGGACTGAAGGAGATGCCGGCGACCCCGATCGTCTCGTCCGCCGCAAGCGCCGCCGTCGCTCGACCGCGTTATCGCCTCGCTGCAACGGAAGCATGAGGTAGCGATGACCGCGCCGACTGCAGATCGGGGTCTCGGTCGATGGCGGCGATCCGCCGCAAGCGCTGCGCGCGATTGTCGATATCGCCGACAGCAGCCGGCGCCGCCAATCTGTGGATCGCTGCCACCTGTTCTATCGCGAGCCGATCGCCTCAGCCGCGGTGGCGCTTGGCGCGAGCCACAAACCTCGGCATCGTGCTGATGGCGATGAGCCCCTATACGGTCCATCCGATCTACGCCACGATGGCGGCCGCAACGCTCGACGAATTCTTCCCCGGCCGGGTCCAGCTCTGCTTCGGCGTCGGCGCGACGCGCGCGTCTCGAAGCCGCCGGCATCGAAGCGCGAACGCCCACTCGAGACGCTGCGCGAAGCGATCGAGCGTGTCGCGCCGGCTGCTGTCCGGCGAGGCGGTCGAAGTTTGCCGGCCGGCGCTATCGGCTCAGCGGCCGCCTGGTCATGGGCGAACACCGGCTGCCGCTGTGGCTTGCCGCGTCCGGCCCGCTTATGCTCGAACTCGCTGGCGATATTGCTGACGGCGTCGTGATCAGCGCCGGGACGTCGCCGGCCTTCGTCGGCTGGTGTCTGCAGAGCGTGCGCCGCGGCGAGGAGCGCAGCGGCAGGACCATCAAGAAGGCGGCGTTGGTCGTCTGTTCGGTGGATGCGGACGCCGGTAGCGCGCACGATAGGGTGCGGCGCCGGCTCGCCTACGTGCTGCGCGGCGCAGCATCACGCGCGCAATCTGGAACTTGCCGGAACGAGCCTCGACCAGCCCGCGCTGGCCAAGGCTTTCGTTCACGAGGATTGGCAAATGATCGACCAACTGGTGACCGACGACGTCGTCAGCCGCCACTGCGCCAGCGGCACGCCGGTACAGGCGCGGGCGATGCTTGCCGATTACGCGACGGCCGGACTTGACGAGATCGTAGCCTACGGCATGCAACGGCGCGAGCACGTCGAAGCCGTGCTCGCAATGATACGGCCGCACGCCGCTTCATCCTCGCTTGTCGCCCCGGCGGGAACGCAACGATAGCGGGGCGGGCGTTCGGGAGACGGACATGTTGTTCAGGAGCGATTTGCAGGCCATTGCCGAAAAAGCGCGCGCGAAAGTCTTCGCCGCGGGCGATGAGGCAGCCGACATCATCGTTTCGACAGACCCCAGCAATGTCGCCTATCTGTGCGGTTATCGCACTGTCTTGTTGGATCTGTTCCGCGGCTACCGCTGCGCCGCTGTGGTGACCCGCGACAACGCCATCCTCGTCACCGGGGCGAGCGACGCGCCGCGGCGCTCTGAAGTTCTGCGCGAACCCTCGCGCGTTTATCGCTATGGCGACTTTTTCTTCGATTGGAATGGCGGCGGCGTGGATTTTTCAGCCTTGCCGAAACCCGAAAGCGTGTTTGCCGACGCGCTCCGCGCGGCGCTCGCGAGCGTGGCAAAGCCGCGGCACACGATTGGTCTCGATTGCTCCGCCGAGTGGGAATTGCAGGAACTGAAGAATCTCGTCGGCACGCGCTGCGTCGACGCACGCCCGGGCATCATGAAGGCGCGCCGCACCAAGCTGCCGGAAGAAATCGAAAAAATCCGGCACGCCGCCTGCATCACCGAACGCGGCATGGCGAAGGCGTTCGATCAGGCAAAGCCCGGCGTCACCGAGCTTGAATTAAGCACGATCATCGCCGGCGAAATGCGTGCTGGCGGCGGCGTGCCGCGCTTCGTCGTAGTCACCTCAGGCGAGCGCAGCGCGCTGGCGGACACCTATGCCACGCTCGGCCAAACTGGCCGAAGGCGATCTGCTTCGCCTCGATATCGGCTGCACTTTCGACGGCTACTGGGCCGACACCGCGCGCACTGCTGTCGTCGGCGAGCCGACACGGGACCAGCAGCAGCGATACGATGCACTGGCCGACGGCGAACTGGCGCAACTCAAGCTCGCCCGCGCCGGCGTGACCGCCGGCGATCTGTTCAAGGTCGCCGTCGACGGCGTGCGCCGGGGGGCGCTGCCGAACTACAAGCGCACGCATTGCGGGCATGGCATCGGCATCGATGTCTACGAATTCCCGACGCTCAACCCTTCAAATCAGAACGTTGCGCTCGAGGACGGCATGGTGCTGTGCGTCGAGACGCCGTACTACGAGCTCGGCTGGGGCGGCATGATGGTGGAGGACATGATCGTGATCCGGCCGGCCGGCAACGAGTGCCTGACCCAGCTGCCGCGCGACCTGCGGCGAATGTGATCAGGGCCGAACGTAGCTCCAACCGGCTTCCTGAAGCTGCATCAGGCGGACCACGCCCGAGGGCACGATGCGCGCCTGCGAGACGATGGCGATCTTATGGCCCTCGCGTTTCTCCATTCCCTGAAGCGTATTGTTGCAAGCCGAGAACACGATCTTGCCGGGAAAGGATGAGTCGCTCTTGGCCATGGTGGCGATGCGCTCTTTCACCGGCGACTTATCGTCGCGCAGCATGTTGAGACCGGGACCGTAGGCGACAATCTCGATGTCCACCTGCTCGCCCTTGTCGCGGTAATAATCGATCGTGTTCTGGGCGTTGTTGAGCACCAGATTCATCAGCGCCGGATCGTTCTGATCAACCTGAATCGCCAACCGATGCGGCTTTGCGTTCTCCGCCCGCGCGCCGGTCATTGTCGCGAGGCCGACGGCGAAGGCGCCAGGAATCGCGCGGAGAAAGTTGATTCGCGTCATTTTGGTCATGATGTTCTCTCTGGGTTTCAGGGACGGACGAGGGTGTAGCCTTTTTCGGTGAGCGCCAGGATGCGCGCGACGCCGACCTGGACCTTCACCGCTCTCGGATCGAGGTTGACGTGCCTGCCTTCGCGTTCCAACGTCTCGACAGTGTTCATGCAAACATCGAATTGAACGCCCTGCGAAATCAGGCTGTCGACGCGAGCACGATTTGCATTTTCGGCCCGCAGCAGATCGATGCCGGGGCCGAACGTCACGACGACAATGGCGATGTGGTCGGGGCCATAGAATTTCAATAGGTTATAGGCGACGCTCAGCGTGAGCGCCTGCTTCTCCGGCGTGCTGTCGGAGAGCTGAATGACGAGATGGTGCTCGGCGAACGGCGTGTCGGGCAAAGGTGCCTGTGAGGGCGCCGCCGCGGGAGACTGCGCCGCGGCCGGCAAAACCAGGGCCGTAATGACCACCACGATCCACGCCAGCCGTGCAAACGCGTGCGGCATGTTAGCTCCTATCCGGCAACGCCCGGATTGTCGGCGACGCCCTTGAGCAGAACCCGATTCAGCTTTTTCAGCTTGACGGCTTTTTCGGCGCGCAGATGCTTCGCCACCACGTCCCAAACCGGCTTGCCCCCCTGCAAGTTCACCGACGCCCAGCCGGCAACGCGATAGCTCTTGCCAGCCTGCAGCGCCGTGCCGTCATCGAGCGTCATATCGGAAATGCGGCGGCCGACGGGGTTACCGGGGCTACAGCCGTAGTCCATGCCGCCGACGCGCACCATGTCGCCGCCCTGCTGATAATACGGATCAGGATTGAACAGGTTGTCGGCGATGTCCTCCATGACGGCCTTGATCTGGCTCCCCGTCATCTCCTGCACATAGACTTCGGGATAGGTGATTGCCGTCTCCGCCAGCACATCCGCCAACGTGATGGACTGTCCCCCAAGCACACTCGCGCCCCAGCGGAAACCGGGCGAGAAGGCGATTTGCGCGTCGAGTTCGCGGCGCAACGCATCGCAAATCACCTGGTCCATCGGACCGTTGAAATTGCCGCGGCGGTACAGAAGCTCATCGGCATTGGCAAGCGTTTCGCCGTATCGCGCCGCGAACGGCGCCTGCAGGCGGTCGATCAGCGTCTGCATGGCGGGGTCCGGTTTGATCAAATCGGCATAGACCGGCAGCAGCGTGTAGCGCACGTCCTTGAGTTCGCCGTTGCCGACATCGAGATCGAGAACGCCGAGGAATTTTCCATTCGACCCCGCATTGATCACCAGCGTCGCGCCGCAGGGATTTTTCACTGTGACCGGCCGCGGCACCGCGTCGTGAGTGTGGCCGCCTAGAATAACGTTGATGCCGGAGCAGCGGCTTGCGAGCTTGAGGTCGACATCCATGCCGTTGTGGGACAGCAGGATGATCGCATCGGCGCGTCGCGCCGAGCGCACGTCGTCGACCAGCTTTTGCAGCTCCGCCTCGCGGATGCCGAAGGTCCAATCAGGCGTGAACCGCTTCGGATGCGCGATCGGCACATAGGGAAACGCCTGGCCGATGACGGCAACCCGTACGCCGCCGACCGGCTTGATCGAGAGCGGCTTGAAGACGCGGCCCGATGCCGAATCGAACGCCTCGGCATTGTTGAAGGCCGCTTCGTCGGTCAGGAACACGTTCTGCGCCAGGAACTCGCCCTTGAACTCCTTCAGGCGCTGCCGCAACACGGCTTCGCCATAGGTGAATTCCCAGTGTCCGGTCGTGATTTCGACGCCGAGAAGATTGGCGGCCTCGATCATGTCGGCGCCCTTGAGCGCATTCGCCTGCCCGGTGCCTTGCAGAAGGTCGCCGCCGTCGAGCAAGAGCGAATTGCCCGGCCCGGCATCCGCGCGCAGCCGGTCGATCAGCGTTTTCAGATGCGCAAAGCCCCCCATGCGGCCGTAGCGCTGAGCCGCCTCCTGATAGTCAAGATAAGTGAAGGCGTGGGCAACGCGGCCGCCGGGCGTGATATTGAAATAATCGAGCAACGGGCGGCCGACGATGTGCGGCGGCTTGCCGCGCATCGGACCGACGCCGATATTGACGCTGGGCTCGCGGAAATAGACCGGCGCAAGCTGGGCGTGGCTGTCGGTCAGATGCAGAACGCGGACATTGCCGAAGCGGCCGATATCGTAGAGGTCATCATCGACCGCGAGCCCGATGCGCGGCAGGATGCCCGACATCGACGCCGCGGCAACAGCCTTCAACAGGTCGCGGCGACGCATGGGAGGAGCCTTGTTGCTGCCGCTCCGGTCAGTGGACGACGGCTTGCTTCCAGACCGTTGCCTGCTCTTTGGACTGTGCAATCGAGGCATTGGCAAGCGCTTGCGCGCGCTCGGCATCTTTGACGGCCTGATCGTAATTGCCGGCAGCGGCCGCAGCTTGCGCGTCCTTGAGCGCGCTGACGGTGGTGGTCCATTGGTTCTTCAGCGCCACGGCTTGTTTGCTCGCGGCCTCGGCCTTGGCGTAGGCCGCCTTGAAGTCGTCCGCCGACGCGCCTAAAGCCGCCGTCGCCAAACCGCCGATCGTAAGCATGATCGCCAAGCGGATGAAAATACGAGTGCGCATCTTGGTCCTCCGCTTCGGTCCGTCGAGCGGACGCGGGCCGGCCTGCGTCGCGGTCACGGGCGTGTGCCCGGCCCGGAAATCGGCAGGCCGTTGCTCATGTAGGAGAGAAAATATTCGAACGTCCCGGTAAAGTTCGTCCTCGGCCTTGAGCGGCTCCTCGCCGATCTGGCTATTGCAGGTGCGCAAGCGGCAACTCATTGTTCCCATGCCGCCCCAATTCGACCGATAGATCGGCATCGCTGCGACAATACCGAGCGCCGGAGCGAGCACCTCGCTCCGGATATGCTTGCCCGGACTCTGCACGTGGCAACTCGCGCACGAGAAATTGTACGCACTAAGCCTTGTATAGAAATATTGCTCGCCCTTTTCGTAGGCCGCGAGTGCGCGCGGATCGTCCGGTATCTTGATATCGAACGGTTTGCCGCGCGAGGTGTAGGCCATGTACGCCGTCAGCGCCGCCATGTCGTCCTTGGTGTAGTCGAACGGCTTTTCGCCATTGGCCTCGCGGCACTGGTTCAGCGCGACATCAAGCGTGATGACCTGGCCGGATTTGGCGTCGAAATAGGGATAGTTCTGCCGGATGCCGATGCCCTTGTCGGCAAAGCAATCGCCGTAGGTCTTGCCGTTCGCAAACGGCGTCGCGAACATCTGCTTGCCCTTGTCCACGGCGAACTGATAGGGCGGAAACGCGTCGATCTCCTTCCACTGCTTGCGCAGGCCCGCATCGATCGAGTACGGTCCGTTGACGAAATCGTCCAGCGGAACCTTGGGAAAGCGGTGGGTAAAATAGTCGCGGAAGGCCTTGAAGTCGGCTTGCGGATTAATATTGTCCGCTGCGAAGACCGGCGGCGCAGCCAAACAGCAAATCGCAGCCACCAGTAAAACTGCGCGACGCATGCGGAAGCCCTCCCTGTTGCTCTACCAAGTGTTTATTGGACCTTGCCGACGAGCGAATCGGACTGGCCCTTGTTATCGACCCAGCTGATCGTCAGATCGTCGCCTTTCTTGGCCCCTTTGAAGCTGAACTTTATGTAGGGATCCTTGGCCACCGCGGGTCCCCAAAAGGCGGTGAACACGGTCTTGCCGGCGTGCTGGAATTCCATCACCTCGATGTAGTGCGGCGGAATGAGGTTGCCCTTGGAATCCTTGACGAAGCCGGAATCCATCGGGTGTTGAACCAGCGCCTGCACCAATGTGGTGTCACCGCTCGCTACGGCGCGCATGCGAATTGTCGATGCCATCGCTCTTTGCCTTTTCGTTTGTCGCGTCAGCCGCAGCCGCCGACCGTGACTTTGACTTCTTTGCTGGCGCTGAACACTTTGCCGCCAGATTCGACGAGCGCGATGACATTGCTGGTCTTCGCCATTTTCAGCCGGTTGGCGACCATCGCCGTCGTGCCGGCGGGAATCTGATAGCTCGCCGCCAGCGGGAATGGATTTCCCGCCACCATGATCGAGATCGAGGTGACGTCGGGAAGCGTGGTGGTGACGGAGATCGGCACCACGGCGCCGTTCTCGGCGATTTCGGGAGCGTCGAGGTTGATCTTGTCGGACGGTTCCGCAGTCCCACCATAGAGCGCCTTGATCGCCTCCGCCTCCTTCTTCTGCGAAAATGCGTTTTTTGGCCACTTGCTGGCGTCGCCGGCGGCTCGCGCGCGGCTCAGCGGTGCCAGACCGGCAACACCGAGCCCAGCGAGGCCTCCGGCGATGGCCCCTTGGATGATTGTCCGCCTCGTCCGGTTGGGTTGCGGGCTAATTCGTTTGTTCGGCTGGTTGTTGTCCATCGCGACGCGGCGCTCCTATCGGGTGTAAAGAAAGTCGATGAGGGTGTTGATTTGCTGACTTGTCAGGATGAGATTGCGTCCGAACGGAGGCATCACCGTCTGCGGATTGCGCTTGGTCTCATCGAATATGATGGCGAACAATTCCTTGCGGTCGGGGAAGCGCTGTTTCATGTCGACAAGGGGCGGTCCGACATTGCCGGGAGCTTCGCCGCCCTTGATGTCGTGGCAGGTCAGGCAATTGCCCTTGTCGCGATCGAATGCGATCTGTTCGCCTGCCGAAGGCGCCGCGGCGGCGACAATTGGGCCGAGCACCACATTGCCCAGGATTGCGCCGGCGATCGCCGCCAAAAGGCAAAGCGACTGTCTCGATTTCATATGCCGTCCTCCCCGCAACCGGCCGGTCTGAGCCGATCCTATTTCAATTCCATTTTATCCAGGTGGCCGGAGGTCCGCGGCGCCCAGACACCTGCGCTGCGGGCATAGGTGGCGCGCAGGACGCCGGCAAACGAACCCTCTTCCAGATATTTGATTCCCAGATAGCCGCCGCACACGATCGACAGCCAGGCGATCAGGCTGCCGAGCGAGAGCGTCGACATGCCGGTGATGCCCTGCCCAATCGTGCAGCCCAACGCCATGACGCCGCCGGCGCCCATCAGCATCGCGCCGCCGAGGTGACGCAGCAGATCGCTGCGTACGCTGAAGGCCTCGACGCTGAAAGTTCCGGTCGCCGCCGCCGCAAGAAAACTGCCGACGATGACACCGCCAAGCGCGGCGACGCCGAAATCGATCGTGGAACCGGTGAAAGTCATCAGATATTGCAGGCTCTCGCCGGCCGGCGCCACGAAGGTTATCGAGGCGAGCGGCGCAGGGTTGAATTCGTCCGCGCCGAGCACCCCGGTGACGAGCCAGCCGCCGATTGCGGCGAGGCCGAGGACGAGGCCGGCCACAATATTGCGTGGGCTACGGCGGAAAGCCTGGTCCTTAAAGCAGATTGCCAGGAACAACAATGCGACCGCGGCGGCCGCGCCGGCACGCGCGTAAGCGTCTGGAATGCCGAGCACCGCACCGGCCATCTCGCCGAGATTCTGGTTGTGCAGCCCGCGCAACGTGAGGTCGATATTCGTGGTTTCGATCTTAAGCCGCGGCAGCGCCAACAGGCCGCGCAGCGTCATGTAGGCAAAAATGCCGAGCACAACCACGACGATGAACGACTTTAAGTTGCCGCTGCCGAGACGGACCAGGTTCTTGCTGGCGCAGCCGCCGGTCAACGTCATGCCGAAGCCGAACATCAGGCCGCCGATAATGGCGCCGAGCCAGCCGATATTGGGAGACAGATAAATCGACTTGTCGATGTCGACGACGCCGGCAAAATAGAGCGCCTGCGTGCCGATGATCGCCACCCCGATCGCCAGAAGCCAAGCGCGGAAACGGCGTCCGTCGCCCATCAGGACAAGATCGGATATGCCGCCCATGGCGCAAAAATTCGTGCGTTGCACGACAGCGCCGAAGACGAGGCCGATGACGAAGCCGCCGATGCAGACAATTGTATTGGTGGCAAGCCCGCTCATCGCAACTCCCGGTCAGGCAGGTCCCGCACTTTGCGTTGATCAGCGCCGCGTCGCCTGCGGGACTCGGTCAACCCCAGAGGACCCATTTCATACCTCCCGCGCCGGAGCTTGACGTTGCGGCCGGCTTTGTCTTGCGCTTGTTGACAGCCGACCCGTCGCCCCTATCAATCAAGCCTAAATTAGTCAATACTAAACAACAGCGCAGCGGCGGCACCTGCCGATTCGACGACCAATCGATGGCGAGAAGCGATGGATGCCGTGAGCCAAACACCCAGAGCCGCGAACCCGGCGCGCGGCCTCACCAAGACAGGCAAGGGCCGCCGACGCTCCGATCTCGAAGTGCTTGCCGAGCAGGCCGCCGCGGCAGGCTCGCATGCTCAAGCTGATCGGCAACGAGCGCCGCCTGCTCATCCTGTGCGCTCTCATCGCGCATGGCGAAATGAGGGCGAGCGACCTCGTGGACTATGTTGGATTAAGTCAATCGGCGCTATCGCAGCATCTGGCGCGACTGCGCGCCGACGGGCTGGTCGCGTTCCGGCGCCAGTCGCAGGAGCTGCACTATCGGGTGGCTGATCCTCGCGCCAGCCGCATCGTCGGACTACTCAAGAGGATTTATTGCTGAGGGCAGGTCTGATCGGCGCCGCGCCCCTGCTCGCGCCGGAAACGGGTTCGCTGCGATCGGGGTTGCGGGTCTTTTCTATTTGATCTTGCTCCGGCCCCGGCCTTTGCAATCCAGCCTGATCATATCGCGGATCGTGCGCACGCAGCGCCTCGAAAAGTCTTGACCGGGACAAGCGCGCGAGCCGGACGATCACAGCTTTTGAATCACCTTCTCTCCAAACAGGCGCATCGATTGAAGAATTTCATCCTGCTCCAGGCCCGGCGTCCAATCGAAGCGCACCAGCATGTAGGTCGCACCCAGCCGCTCGTCATACTCCTTTATTTGATCGATGCACTCCTCGGGCGAGCCGAGAATGAAGCGGTTCTTGGCAAGGCGATCGAAATTCCAGGTCAGTTCGGTGGGATCGGTCATCGCCTCGTTTTGCTTCCACTTGAGGTAGATCGAGCGATACAGGTGCTCCAGGCACGGCCGCGCCTTTTCAACCGCCTGCCGACGATCCTTCGCCACGAAGGTCTCGCGAACAATCGGCAGATCCGGATTGCCCGACTTGCCGACGCTGTTCCAGGACTGCCGAAATAATGCGACCTGCCGCTCGAGTTCCTCGATCGCCGAATGCGGACCGACCATCCAGCCGTCGCCGATTCTCGCCGCACGTTCGACGGCGACATCCGAATTGGCCGCAATCCAGATCGGCGGACGCGGCTTTTGCAACGGCTTGGGATCTACCGTCACGTCCTTGAACTGGAATTCCTTGCCCTGATAGGCAACGTGGTCCTCGGTCCACAAGCGCTTGACGATGTCGATGCCCTCAACAAAACGCTGAAAGCGCTGCGCCTTGGTCAAGCCGAAAGCGTCGAGCTCCTCATCGCGATAGCCAAGGCCGAACGCGGCGAAGGATTTGCCGTTGTTAATCACGTCCAGACTGGCCAGGTCAGTCGCAACCGTCACCGGATGGCGCAGGCCTATTAGCGTGATGGCGGTACCGACCTCGCAATTCTTCACTTCGGCGCATAGTCGCGCCAACGCCGGAATCTGATGCAGCCGCTGCAGGCCGGGAATATTGTAGTGCTCGCCCATCGAGAAGCCGTGGAAGCCGCTTTGATCCGCCACTCTCACCTGCTCGATGAGCGTAGTCATCAACGACGCACCGGGTTTCTTGATCGAGACTTGAGGATTGAGTTGAACGCCGATTTTCATTGATGCCTCGTCTGGGAGCCGGAATTATTCGGAGGTTGTCCCAACAGCCCCCTTAGCACGTTCAAGCGCGGCGCGGGGGGCGATCTTGCGATATCCCCTCCTGCGATGTGGCACGAGCTAACAAATGTGCGGCGAACCGCGCGTGAGGCCGGTGCGTGCCCGGGCGCGCCGGGCACGCTCGAAGCTGCATCGCCGCAAAAGCGCAGGCGAATTTTCCCGCCCCCGGTTGCATCAAACTCCGCCGCCGTGCAGCGCTTGGCTGGACCAACTCCGCGGAAGCTGGCACAGTACTCACCGCTGCTTGGAGTGCAAAGGAATCCAACCCAGAGCAAGCCGGCGAATTGCGCGCTGGAACGACGAGGCAACCTGACATGAGAAAACCGATCTTTGCAAACGATAGCTCGATGCGCCGCCGATTCCTGACCGGGGCCGTTGGCGTCTGCTCCACGCTCGCGCTGGGACCGACCTTGGTGACGGCGGCGTGCGCGCAATCGGCTTATCCGCAAAAGCCCATCCATCTTATTGTCGGCTTTGGGCCGGGCGGCGTCGCCGATATAATTTCGCGCGCCATCGGCCAGAAGCTGTCGGCGAGTTTCGGACGCAATGTCATCATCGAGAACCGGCCCGGCGCCAGCGGCGTGGTCGCCGCCAAAATCGTCTCGGCCGCTGCCGCCGACGGCTATACGTTGCTGTCCACGACCGCGGCCGTCACCGTGAGCGCCGCGACGCCCGGCCAGGCATCCGTCGATCCGCGCACGCAATTGACGCCGATCGCGCTCATGGCCAACTCGCCGACCATGTTCTCAGTCATCTATTCGGCCAAAGCCAAGAACCTGATGGATTATGTGCGTAACACCAAGGGCGGCCACTTTACATATTCCACTTCGGGCGTCGGCACCGTCGACAATTTGACCGCCGAATACCTCTTCAAAGCCGTGCCCGAGGTCCACGCAACCCATATTCCGTACACCGGCGGCTTGGAGACGATCAATCAGGTGCTTGGGCAACACGTCGATATGTGCGCGACGACAATGGCGGCGGCGCTTCCGTTCGTGAAAGACAGAAGGTTGCATGCACTCGCTATCGCGAGCAAGACACGGAATCCCTTGCTGCCCGACACCCCGACGGTCGCGGAAAACGGCTTCCCGCCCTTCGAGAGCGGCTCTTGGGTTGCGTTATTCGGACCGCCGAACCTGCCGCAATCCGTTGTGCAGATTCTGAATACGGCAACGAACAAGGCCTTGAACGAGCCGGACGTGCGCGAGCGTCTGCAGAAACTCGGGTTCGAAGTGCTCCCGACCTCGCAGCCGAAATTCGTCAAGTTCATCCACGGTGAGATGGACAAGTGGGGCGCCGTTATCGAGAAAATCGGCTTTCGACCCCACTGAACGACCGCCGCCAGTCAAAAATTCGTTGGGCAACGATGCGGATGCGGGGTGCGGTACCGCCACCGGGCAGCGAATCTGAAATCCGGCATTGCTCCGGCGCCGCGGCATCCGGGGGTCAAGCGACCCGAGTTGTGAAAGCAGGTCGATGACCAACGTCTATCCCATACTTCACGTCCGAGTCGGCGATGCGCGCGCGATCGGACGTAGTATGACCGGCGGCTCGGAATGCGTCATTGCGGCTGACATGCCGGCGCACTGAGACGAGGATATTTCACGTGGACACGCCGCTAACCGCCGATTTCCCGCGAACAACAGATGATCCGAGGTCGGTCCCACGGTTGGAGGATCTGCCGATCGTCAGCGGCCGCAGTCGCTTTGCAGCAGCCATCTCATTTCCGCACCAATTGCACATGCGCGTGGTGCGGTCCGCACATGCGCACGGCAAGATCGTATCGGTCGATGCGAGCCGGGCGCTCGCCGCAACCGGTTGTTTTGCGGTGTGGACCGCGGCCGACGTGGCAGACCTGCCGCCAATCGACTTTCGCGCAACGGACATCAAGGGCCTTGAGCCCTATCGTCAGCCAGTGCTGGCGAAAGATTTCGTGCGCTATGTCGGCGAGCCGGTCGCGCTCGTGTTTGCCGATAACGCCTATCAGGCCGAAGACGCCGCCGATCTGGTGGTGGTCAAGATCGAGGAACTCCCCGCCATCCTCTCGGCCGATCTGCCGCCCGGGGAGTTCGCACCCGTCCACAGTACCGAGGCGGCGATCGTCCGCAAAGGTTACGGCGACATCGGAGCCGCGTTTCGCGCGGCCCATACGACTGTCGAACTTGACCTGACGATCGGGCGCCACTCCGGGGTGCCGCTGGAGACGCGCGGGGCCATCGCTCGCTACGATGCGGCGCGCGATGTGCTCGAACTATACGGCGCCACCAAACGCCCGCATCCGGGCCGCGATCTGCTGGCCCAAATTCTCGGCCGCAGCCGTTTCGGGGTCCAGCTCTACGAATGTCACATCGGCGGCGGGTTTGGCGTGCGCGGCGAAATCTACCCGGAGGATGTTCTGGTCTGCGCCGCCGCCCTGCGGTTCGGCCGGCCGGTGAAATGGATCGAAGACCGACGCGAAAATCTGATGGCATGCAACCATTCGCGCCAACAACATCATCGCATTCGCGCCGCCGTGGATGCGGCTGGACGCATCCTGGGAATCGACGACGAATTCTTCCTCGACCAGGGCGCTTACGTGCGCACGGCTGGCGCACGCGTTGCGGAGTGGACCGCCAGCATGCTGCCCGGTCCCTACCGCATCCCGGCCTACCGGACCGTCGGACATTTCCGCCTGACCAACAAAACGCCCGCCGCCACCTACCGTTCGCCTGGCCGCTACGAATTGACATTTGCGTGCGAGCGGCTCCTGGACGCCATCGCTGCGAGGATCGGCATCGATCTCATCGAGGTGCGCCGCCGCAACCTCATCTCCAAGACTGAAATGCCCTACACCCGCGAACTCGCCGGCAATGAAGCCGCGATGGTGCTCGATTCCGGGGACTACGAGGGTCTGCTCGACAAAGTCCTGGCCCGGATCGGCTGGGAGCGATTGCAGAAACAGCTTGCGCGCCGGCGCTCGGCAGGGGAAGCCGTCGGGGCCGGGGTGGCGTTTTTCCTGGAGAAGAGCGGGCTCGGTCCGCTCGACGGCGTAAAGGTCAAAGTCGACGTCACTGGCACCGTCGAAGTGGTTACCAGTTCGGCCTCTCTTGGCCAAGGCGTCGAGACCGTCATCGCCCAGATTTGCGGCGACGCGCTCGGGGTCGATTATCGGCAAGTGCGTGTGGCGCACGGACGCACCGACCTAATCGATTATGGCTTCGGTGCGCACGCCGGCCGGGCGACGGTCATGACCGGGTCGGCAACGCACATCGCCGCCTTGAAAGTGCGCCGCAAAGCGCTGGAATTCGCGGCCACCAGGTGACAGGAGCCCTCGCCGGATACGCTCGACATCGTTGATGGCAGGATCAGCCGCCGAGGTCGTGCGGATGGTCCATCGATGGCGCTGGCCGAGGTTGCAAAGGGACTGGAACCGGCGGCGGCCCTCGCCATCGGCTGCGAGCCCGGCCTTAGCGCCGAGGGCATTTTTCAGTGCGAACACATGACCTACCCCTATGGCGTTCACGTTGCAGTTGTTCGGCTCGATCGCGAAACCGGCAAAGTGGCTGTCGAGCGCTATCTCGCCTCCTATGATGTCGGGGTCGCGGTGAATCCCATGCTGGTCGAAGGCCAGATCGCCGGCAGCATGGTGCAGGGCCTTGGTGGTGCGCTGTTCGAAGAATTTCTCTTTGACGAGGCCGGCACGCCGCTGTCGTTGACCTTCGCCGATTACAGGCTGCCGACTGCGCGCGACGTGCCTGAAATCGACGTTCTCATTAGTGAGGATGCGCCAAGCCCCCGCAACCCGCTGGGCGTCAAGGGCGCGGGTGAAAGCGGCATCACCGGCGTCGGTGCGGCCATCGCCTCCGCGATCGACGACGCTGTGGGCCAGCCCGGCGCAATCCGCCAATTGCCGGTCACGCCGGAGCGCCTCAGAATGTTACTGAAATCGATGCAATAGTGGTCGCACGGCGGCCGTCTGATTGACGACGCGGGTGCCGGACTGAAAATTGGCGTCTACGCTAGAACTGTGCGACCGATCATGAACCAATACAGCAAGGAATATCTCGGCGGCGGGCTGATGTGTCTGCTCGGACTGGGCGCAGTCATTCAAGGTTCAACTTACCGGATCGGCACCCTCAATCAGATGGGACCCGGCTTTTTCCCCGTGGCGGTCGGCGCAATCCTGGCTCTGGTCGGTGTCGCCATCATCATCAATGCGCGAATTGCCGCTCGCCCGCAGAGCCGGGAGCCGCTTTTCCCGGAATGGCGCGCCTGGTTCTGTATCGGGCTGAGCATCGTGGCCTTCGTCGTGCTTGGCAAATACGGCGGGCTGGTGCCTGCGAGCTTCGCGATCGTTTTCATTTCCGCGTTCGCAGACCGTCAAAATACCCCCGCCAAGGCCCTGGTTCTGGCGCTGACCATGACCGGCATCAGTATCGTGGTTTTCTGGTGGGCGCTGCAGATCCAGATGCCGCTGTTCTCCTGGGGTTGAGTCATGCACCAGTCCCTCGCCGACCTTTGGTACGGCTTCGGCGTGGCGCTGGAGCCGAACAACCTGTTGTGGTGCTTCGTCGGCGTATTGCTGGGCAATCTGATCGGGGTACTGCCCGGCATGGGGGCGATCTCGGCCATCTCCATGCTGCTGCCGCTGACCTACGGCATGTCCGCGGTGCCCGCGTTCCTCATGCTGGCCGGCATCTTCTACGGTTCGCAATATGGCGGCGCGATCGGCGCCATTCTGCTGAATATCCCGTCGCACCCGCCGCATGCCGTCACCTGCCTCGACGGCTATCCGATGACCAAGCAAGGCAAAGGCGGCACCGCTCTCGGAATTGCGATGATCGCCTCGTTCTTTGCGGCCTCGTTCGGCATCACCGTCATGATTCTGGCGTCTCCGCTGCTCGTGGAGATTGCTTTCAAGTTCGGCCCGGCCGAGATCTTTTCCATCATGCTGCTGGGCCTTCTCGCGGGCGGGACCATGTCTGCAGGCTCCCCCCTGAAGGGGATTGCGGTGACGGCACTGGGCCTGCTGGTCGGGATCGTGGGAACCGACGTGAACAGCGGCGTGGAGCGGTTCACGTTCGACTTCACCGAACTGACAGACCGGGTGAATCTCGTTGCGTTATCCTTGGGCGTGTTCGGCGTCGCCGATTTCCTCCTCAACGCCAACCGCTTGCAAGTAGTCGGCAGCGGCATGAAGGTCCGATTCCGCGACATGCGCCCCAGCCTCGCCGAAATCAAGCAGGCGTTCTTCCCGATGTTGCGCGGGACGCTGATTGGCACCCTTTTCGGCGCCATGCCGGGCACCGGTCCGACCATCACGACTTTCATTGCCTATGCGGCGGAGCGACGAATTTCGAAGACGCCGCAGCAATTCGGTCAGGGTGCGATCGAGGGCGTTGCCAGTCCCGAGGCGGCATCGCACTCGAAGACGCAGGTCGATTTCATCCCCACGATGACACTTGGCATTCCGGGCGACGTGACCATGGCGCTGCTCCTGGGTGCGTTGCTGATCCAGGGTATCCAGCCGGGGCCGGAACTCGTCAGCCAACATGCCGATCTGTTCTGGGGCCTCATCGCCAGTTTCTGGATCGGCAATGTCCTGCTGATCTTCCTCAACGTGCCTTTGATCGGCGTATGGGTGAAGCTGCTGCAGGTGCCGTATCGCTACATGTTTCCCAGCGCATTGTTCTTCATCGCGGTGGGCGTCTACAGCACCAATAACAGCTTGTTCGAAGTCAGCGAGGTTTTGGTGTTCGGCATCTTCGGCGCCGTATTCTTGGCACTGGATTTTCCGGTGGCGCCGATCCTGCTTGGCTACATTCTCGGTCCGCTAATCGAACAAAACTTCCGTCGCGCACTGCTGATTTCAGACGGAAATTTGTCGATATTCGTTACCCAGCCCATCAGCGCCGGCTTCATGATAGCCTGCCTGCTATTGATCGCGGCGCAAGGCCTGTTCGCGCTGCTGCGAGCGCGCGAAAATCGCAACAAGGTCCGCTCCGCCGCGAGGCCGCTCATGAACGCGTGACGCCGCCAATGAGCCGCGCGCTTATAAAGGCGCGCAGGCCTCCGCCCAAGGCTGCGCAGGGCCCCTCGCAGCGGGGTCGAGGCATTTCAGGTCGGGATATCCTGCAAAAACATTTCCGCCGGCAGCTCTTTGCCGAGACCCTTCTGCTTCGCCATCTCGTAGATCCGTCCGCCCACGCTTGAGAATTGTATGCCCTGAATTCCGGCGCTGTGCGCGGCATCGCCGGGCTGAGTGCCGTAGGAGTTGTTTTCCAGCGTTGTGATCTCGTCATCTCTGGTACGGCGATAGGATTCTCCACTATTCCAGTTCACGCAATCGACGAAGCGCGCCTTCTGGAATCGCGCGCGATCCTCGCCGCGGTTCTGAAGCCTGGCGCTGCTGGGAGGAATTTTGGCGCGCTCTTCCGGCCGCCCGGCCGCATAAGTCATGCCGTCGATCCGCAGCGCGAAATCGTCATCGACGAAATTGGAAGCAGACATCGGCGTTCTGCGTATCAACAGGCCGACCACGTCGACCAGATCGAAGATGTCAGGGCCAATTTCGTACGCGGTTACGTTGGCAACGTGGGTGCCGGGTTCGAGCCACTTGCCTTCCACGATCGGCTGGTAGGCGTTCGTGCAGGCGGCGAAAATGTCGCTGCCGACGAGGGCGTCTTTGGCGGATTCTACCGGCACGATTTCGCACGCGACTTTCGCCGACACGTCCCGCACATAGGCTCTGACGTGCTCTTTGTTGGGACTGAACACCTTGATTTTCTCGATCGGCCGGACGGCGCTGAATGTCTCGGCAAAGCTGCGCCCCATTCCGCCGGTGCCGATGATACCGAGGATCTTCGCCGTCCTTCGCGATAGATACTTGGCGCCAAGCGCGGCGCTCGCCGCAACGCGATAATGCTGAATGAAGCCATCGTTCATGATGGCGAGCAATTCCGCGTTGGCGACGCTGAACAGAAAAACCAGCCCGCCATATAATCCCGGCCTCGAATTGTAGGTCACCCTGCGCCGCATGCCGCTTACGATCGGCCACGAGATGATGTCGGGCTTGATGCGAAGCGCATAATAGCCCGGATCGCGGATGCCGCCTTCCATCGAGCTGAAGGCAAAGAACTGCTCCGGTACTGCCGTAGGGATAAAATTGTCGATGCGCGGTCGGCGTATGGCGTCTCCATTAGCGAACTGCCGCAGCCCCTTTTCGAGCGCATCGATCGCCTCCGGCGCTGCGATGGCCTTTTCCTGATCTTCGTTATTAAGAAACAACGCCATACATTCCTCCCGTCCTGCGTCGACAGCTCACTTGCCCAATGACCCCAAAGCAAGCGTTCGCCGTCGCGCCTGTAGCGGCCAAATCGCCGATTTGCAATCCCGATTGCGCCCAACGCGCCGCGATCGAAGCGCTCGACCATGATGAGGCGCCGTGCGGGACCGCGTAGTGCGATGCATTGCATCGAGAAGCCGGAAATCTTCAATGATGCGGTGATCGGCTCCCGCAACGATGCCGCGTTGAGCAGAACATGAGTCCGGCATGCCAGCTCGGCCTCGACCTCATGATTTTGGTCCAGGATGCAGCGCTTGCGGCAGCATTCGCGCGCATCACGCGCCGGAGTTTTTGGAGAATTGAGGAGGACGCTTCTCGATGAGAGAGGCAAGCCCCTCCTTGACTTCGTCACCGGCAAATCCCAGGAACTCAAGCGCCAGTGAAGCGTCGAAGGTCGGTCCGGCCAGACGCAGCCAATTGTTCAAGCTGTATTTGGTGAGGCGGATGGCGCTCTGCGCGCCCGCGGCGAGCCGCGTGGCGATTTCCAAGGCCTTAGCGTCGAGTGCACTGTCATCGACGGCAAGGCTGATGAGGCCGATGCGTTCGGCTTCTTCGCCGGACAAGCGATCGCAAAGCAGGAGATAATATTTGGCTTTGGCCATGCCGCACAGGAGCGGCCAGATGATGGCCGCATGATCGCCCGCGGCGACGCCGAGCCGTGTATGCCCGTCGACGATGACGCAGTCCTTGGACGCGATTGAAATATCGCCGAGCAGCCCGCACACCAGGCCGGCCCCCACCGACACGCCGCGCATGGCGGTCACCACGGGTTTCGAGCAATTGATCAGGTTGTAGACGATATCCCTTGCTTCCCTCCAGGTCCGAAGCCGCTGTTCGGAATCGTCGATCAGATCCTTGATCATTTCGAAATCGCCGCCGGCCGAAAACACCTTTCCGGCACCCGTCAGGATCGCGGCATTGACGGTCGAATCGCGGTCGAGATCGAGCCAGACGCGGGCAAGTTCGCCGTGCATGGCGTGGTCGGCCGAATTCATGCGGCCATTATTCATGACAATCCGCAGTACCTTTGGGTGCGGCCGGTCTATTTGCAGCTTGGTATAGCCCGCATAGGAATCGGTCGTGCTCATGATTGGTCCCTCCGGAGCCATCTACACCATGCAATAGCCGCCGCTGATACTGATCACCTGGCCCGTGATCCAGCCGGCAAGCGGCGATGCCAACAGCGCCACCATCGGCGCAATATCGTCTGGCCGACCGAGGCGGCGCATCGGATAAAGCCGGACGAGCCTCTCGCGATTGGCGTCGAGCCAGTCAGGGTCATGTCCGGTCTCGACCAGACCCAGCGAGACCGTGTTTGCGGTCACGCCGGTTCGCCCCATTTCACGTGCTATCGACTTCATCAGAGCGATCACACCGGCGCGCGCGGCGCCGACGATCGACAGTCCGGATTCACCGACGCGCGATGAGTCGCCGACGATGGCGATGAACCGGCCGTGACCGCCTTTCTCGGCGTGGGGGCTCGCCGCATGGTACAGGTGAATGGCGCCCAGGAGATTCACGTCGATCTGGCTGCGCCATTCGTCCGGGGTGGTATCCTTGAACGGCTTTCGGATTGCGAGCCCGGCATTGTTCACCACGATGTTGAGAGCGCCGAAGTCGGCAACGATCTTCTCGACCATATTGCGCACCGAGGTATGATCGGCGACATCGGCTTGATAGGCGCTTACCGTTCCGCCTTTGGCGCGGATCTCCGAGACAACGGCCTCGGCCTCGTCGGCCGAACCACGATAATGCACGGCAACGGCCGCACCTTCCGCCGCGAGCGTGAGTGCGATCAGCCGCCCGACATCCCGGGTGCCCCCCGTGACAAGAGCAATGCGATCCTTGAGTTGCATTTCCATGTTGGCTGCCTTGTGGCGGGACGCAGCGTCGTTGTTGTCTGCCGCGTCCGAAATGTTATCCCGCTGCAACGGATATTATATCGCGCGCCGAACCGGTTCGCGCCGGGCTCGATCGGTTGACACCGTCGCTTCGGCACCGTCATTCTGGCAAAACTCTTAGAAGAGCCGGGGGCTGGAGGAAAGTGTTGGATTCGCGGCGACACCGGCATCGCAGCAACCGCGCGGCGGTGGGCCGACACAAGTGCGAGTTTCGGTCAGCGCGACAGCGGCGATAAAGGGCGTGGCCCTGGACTTGGTGTCCCACTGAGATTGGCGTCCCATCGAAGCCGGTCTCCCATCGAAATTGTTCTCCCGTCGAAATGAGGTTGACAAGCTCGTGAAGCCGGCATGGTTCGACTATTACGCGCCGCGTACGCTCGAAGAGGCGTTGCGGATTTTAGCCGATGCAGGGGGCGACGGCAAAGTCTTGGCGGGTGGCCAGAGTCTCGTGCCGATGCTCAACTTCCGCATTGTCAGCCCCGCGATCGTTGTCGATATCAATCGCATCGAGACGCTCAATCGCCTGCATGTTGGAACGGACAGCCTGAGCGTTGGTGCGCTGGTTCGGCACGCTGACCTGTTAGGCGACGCTCAGGTGCGCGAGGGCTGGCCATTGCTGGCCGAGGCAACGGCGCAAGTCGCGCACCCGGCGATCAGAAATCGCGGGACGGTTTGCGGCAGCGTCGCCCACAACGATCCGGCGGCCGAACACCCGAGCGTGCTGGTGACGCTGGATGGCACGGTGGTGATTGCCGGCGGCGGCGGCGGCGGCTGCCGCGAGGTTGCGGCCGAGCACTTCTTCACCGGCATGCTGTCAAATGCGTTGGAACCGGGCGAAATGGTGGTCGAGCTGCGTTACCCGCGGCCGCCTGCCGGCACGGGCGTGGCGTTCGTGGAATTTGCCCGCCGCCTCGGTGATTTCGCCATCGCCGGCGCAGCTGCCATGCTGACGCTGCGCGAGGGCGTGTGTGAGCGCGCCCGACTGACGATCGTCGGCATGGGCGAAGGTCCGTTTCGCGCGCGTGAGGTGGAAGACGCGCTCAAGGGACGTCGCTTGCGCGAGGAGGATTGCCGCGACGCTTTTGCCGAAATGGCGGCAATGGTTGTTGCCGCCGTCGAGCCGGCCGACGACGTCCATGCGTCGTCAGCCTACCGCCGGCACCTCGCGGGCGTCATGGCAGTGCGTGCGCTGGAAACCGCGCTGGCACGGACGAAAGGACATTGAGTTGGCAAGGGAGCAACGCATAACGGTGACCGTGAACGGCAAGGTCTATGAGAAGACCGTGCCGGTGCGCCTGTCGCTGGCGGATTTCATCCGCGAACATCTGCATCTCACCGGGACGCATCTTGGCTGCGAGCACGGCGTTTGTGGCGCCTGCACGATCGAGATGAATGGGCGCAGCGCGCGCTCATGCCTGACGCTGGCCGTACAGGCCGATGGCGCCGACATCGTCACCATCGAAGGCCTGCGCGGGCAGGACGGCACGCGCCACCCGATGCAGCAGGCCTTTCACGAGTACTTTGCGTTGCAATGCGGCTACTGCACTCCCGGTATGCTGATCACCGCGATCGAGCTGTTGCGGAACAACCCGGACCCGAATGAGCAGGAAGTGCGCGAAGCACTCTCCGGCAACCTTTGCCGCTGCACCGGCTATCAGGCTATCGTCGACGCCGTGCTGGCCGTGGCGCGCCAGCAGCATTCGGTTGCAAAGTGAGGCCGGGACGGCCGCGGGAAACCGATTCACGCCAGCGCGGTTAAGGAGCTCGTTTGATGTCGGACGCGCGCTTCGTCAATTTGCGGGCCGTCGGTACCTCGGTGCTGCCGGACGAAGCCATCCCGCTGGTCGAGGGCGAAGGCCGCTTCCTCAACGATATCCGGCTGCCGGGCATGTACCACGCGGCCTTCCTGCGCAGTCAGCACGCCCACGCGCGCCTGCGCTCGATCGATGTGAGCAAGGCGCGCGAACTGCCCGGAATCGTCGAAGTGCTGACGGGCAAGGACCTTCTGGGCAAGGTCGAGCCCTTTCGCAGCATGCCCAATCGTTTCTCCGGCGGCGAGTTCGACGCAGCATTGGCTGGCGGTCGACAAGGTGCGCTTCTGCGGCGAAGCGATCTGCGCCGTTGTGGCGGAGGACCGCGCCACCGCCGAAGACGCAGTCGAACTCATCAGGGTCGAATACGAGCCGTTGCCGGCGGTGACCGATCCGCGCCTCGGCGAGCGGGACGACGCCCCGCTCGTGCACGATAGCTGCCCGAACAACTACCTCATCAAGCGCGAGTACGAGCGCGGCAACGTCGATGAAGCGTTCCGCAACGCACATCTCGTGGTCAAGCGAAAATTCCGGATCGGCCGCAAGCAGGCTTTGTGCCTGGAAAGCCGGGGCTGCGTCGCCGCCTATCGGGAAAGCACATTCAAGCTGATGCTGTGGATGAGCCACCAGCTTCCATACGTGGTGCGACATTACATCGCCGAGCATCTGCGCCTGCCGGAGAACGAGGTTCGCGTCATTGCCCCGCACACCGGCGGCGGCTTCGGCCAGAAGGCTTCGATTTATCCCGAGGAGTTCGTCTGCGCCTATCTGGCGCTTCGGCTGCGCCGTCCGGTGAAGTGGGTGGAAGACCGCCTCGAGAACATGGTCGCCTCGACTCACGCGCGTGACCAATACATCGAAGTGGAGGTGGCGGTGGACCGCGACGGCCGCATCACTGCTCTGTCCTCCGATGTCTGGGTCGATGTCGGCGCCTACTCCACGTATTTGTGGTCGGCGGGCATGGAGCCGTTGCAGACCGCCGGCCTCATGCCCGGCCCCTACAAGGTCCCCGCGTTGCGCTACCGCACGCGCGGTGTCGCCACCAACAAGACGCCGGTAGGCCCCTATCGGGCGGTCGGCCGTCCTTCGGCGTCGGCATCGCTGGAATTGCTGCTGGATGAGGTGGCCCGCCGGCTCAAGATCGATCCCGCGGAACTGCGCCAGCGCAACCTGATCCCGGCCGAGGCGATGCCCTATCGCAACGCCAACAATCTCGTGCACGACAACGTGAACTATCTGCCGTGCCTGAAGCTCGCCACCGCAAAGGCCGAATATGCACGACTGCGCGCCGAGCAGCGCGAGGCCTTTGCCAATGGTAATTTGGCCAACGGCAAACTGCGCGGCATCGGCATCTCCTGCTATGCGGAGCTGACCGGGCTTGGCACCAGCACGGCGGTCGGCCCCGGGACGCTGCTGCAGCCGGGCCGCGACGCCGTCACTCTGCGCCTGGAAACGTCCGGCGTCCTCACCGTCGCGGCGGCGCTGCCGTCGCAAGGTCAGCGCATCATCACCGCGATGCGGCAAGTTGCGGCCGACGAACTTGGCATCAGGCTCGAAGACATTACCTGCTTGACCAACGATACCGCGACCGCGCCGTACGGCTTTGGCACCTTTGCCTCGCGCACCGCCGTATTCGGCAGCGGAGCGGTGATTGTGGCGGCAAGGGAGCTGCGTCGCCGCATACTGGCGCTCGGAGCATTTCTGCTCAAGGTCCCGGCCGAGGACCTCACCATCGTCAACGGCGTGATCCAGACGATCGATCGCTGCAAAAGCCTGCCGCTTCGCGAGATGACGGAGAAGAGCTATTTCTCCGCCAAGGACATCCCACCGGAGCTCAATCCGGGCTTTGAGGTCACTTCCTTCTACGATCCCAAATTCGGCAGCTTCGCGGGCGGCGCGCACATCGCCGTGGTGGATATCGATCCGCAGACCGGCGAAGTGAAGATTGTCCGTTATGTAGCGGCCGAAGACGTCGGCACAATCATCAACCCGGCCGTGGTCGAAGGACAGATCATCGGCGGCATCGCGCAAGGCATCGGCGAGGCGCTCATGGAGGAGATCGTCTATGATGCGGCCGGTCAGCCGCGCACAGTGACGTTGGCCGACTATCTCGTGCCGTCGGCCTTGGAGATTCCGCGCATCGAGCTTTATCACGCCAATACGCCGTCGGCAGCTTTGGGCGGCTTCAAGGGCTGCGGCGAAGGCTCGATCATTGGTGCGGTCGGCGCGGTGGCCTGCGCGGTGGCCGATGCGCTGAACCGGCGCGGCGGCGACATTCACGAGTTCCCGGCGACGCCGGAGCGGGTGCTGAAAGGATTGGGCGTGCTGCCGGCCGACGCCTGAACTGGCACGACGAGCCGCCAAGATCGCCGCAGGCCGGCTGCGGACTGGAGTGAACGCGCATGCAGGTCGATTGCCGGGGACTTGAACTTACTACCGCAAGCGAAGACGCGGCCAAGCACATCGATCAGGCTGTCACCGATTATCTCGATTACGGCACCACGGCTTCGGCGCAGGTGAAGGCCGCACTCGACGCCGACCGCGATTTCGCGCTGGCGCAGTGCTTCCGCGGCTACTTCCTGCTGATGCTGGAGAACAAGGCGGTCCTGCCCAAAGTGCAGCAGACGCTCGACCAGATCAGGCCGCATCTTCCTGGGCTCACGAAACGCGAACGCCTGCACGCCAGTGCGCTTGCGGCGTGGGCCGAAGGCGACATCATGAAGGCGTGCTTTCATTGGGAACAGGCGCTGGTTGAAAGTCCGCGCGACCTCTTGGCGCTCAAGCTTCACCACACCATGAGCTTCTATGCCGGACGCAGTCAGGTCATGCGCTCGGTGCTGGCAGGCGTGCTCGGCGAGTGGGACGAGAACGTGCCCGGGTACGGCTGCGTGCAGGGCATGTATGCCTACGCGCTTGAGGAATGCGGCGCCTACGAGGAGGCGGAGCGCCGGGGCCGCGAGGCGGTCGCGCGCAATCCGGGCGATCTTTGGGCCATTCACGCCGTCGCCCATGTCCTGGAAATGCAGGGACGCTCGGCCGAAGGCGTCGAATGGCTGGACTACACGCCGCAGCAATGGGCGAACAAGAATCCGTTCAAAGCCCATGTTTGGTGGCACGCGGCCTTATTCCAGATGGCCCGAGGCGAGTACGATCGCGCGCTCAGTCTCTACGATCGCGAGCTATGCTCGGTGAATTCGGAGACCTATGTCGACGTGTCGAACCAGGCCGCGCTGCTCAAGCGCTTGCAGATGAGCGGCGTCGATGTGGGCGATCGCTGGAAGGCGCTGGCCGAACATTCGCAAATGCGCATCCACGACCACATGCTGCCATTTCGGGACGCGCACTTCTGTCTTGCGCTCGCCGCCAACGGCAATTTCGACGTAGCGCGACGCCACATCGAATTGATGGCTGCATTTGCGGGGCAAGGGCAGGAGTGGCGGGCCCAAGTCACCCGCAACATTCTCGTTCCGCTGTGCGAAGGCATGATCGCCTATGAGGAGGAAAACTATGACGAGGCCAGCGATCTGTTATGGGCGGTGCGCAATGAAATCGTGTCGATCGGCGGCAGCCATGCGCAGCGCGATCTGTTTGCGCAGATCATTTGCGATGCGGCTTTGCGCGCACGCAACCTGCCGGTAGCGCGCAGCCTGTTGTCCGAGCGCGTGCAAAGCCGCCGCACGCGGAAGGGAAATTGGCAGACTTATGCCGAGGTGCTGAGCGCTCTCGGCGAAACCGAGCGTGCGGAATTGGCGCGAAAGCGCGCCGAGATCGCGCCCGAAACTGGCGCGTGAGAACGGCCGGACCGCGGCTGTCCCGTTCTCAGCGGCCCCCCCCTTGCGGTTCCTGACAGCGGCAAATCAAGATGATTCCGCGCGGGACATCTCGCGCAGTTTGAAGCGCTGAATTTTGCCGGTCGCGGTCTTCGGCAACTCTTCGACGAACCTTATCCACCTCGGATACTTGTGGGGCGAAAGCATGCTCTTGACGTGCTGCTTGAGCGCCTCTTCGAGGTCGCCGCACGCGTCGCGGCCTGTCTTCAGCACCACATACGCTTTGGGCTTGATCAGTTGGTTCTCATCCTCGGCGCCGATCACCGCGGCCTCCAGAACGTCTACGTGCGTCGCCAGCGAAGCCTCGATTTCGAACGGAGACACGTACTGGCCGCTCACCTTGAGCATGTCGTCCGATCGTCCGGCGTAGACGTAATAGCCGTCCTCGTCGACGTAATATTTGTCGCCGCTTCGGGTCCACGGGCCCTGGAAGGTCTCTTTGGTGCGAGCGCGATTGTTCCAGTACATGATGGCGCTGGTCGGCCCCGAAACATAGAGATCGCCAATCTTGCCTGGTGTCACCTCGTTGCCGTCCTCGTCGAGGATCTTGGCGCCGTAGCCCGGCACCGGCTTGCCGCTGGTTCCATAGCGAAGGTCGTCGGGCCGATTGGATATGTAGATGTGGGTCATTTCGGTGGAGCCCACGCCGTCCAGAATGTGACTGCCGAATCGGTCATGCCAAGCCCTGCCCAGAGCCGCCGGAAGTGCCTCGCCGGCTGATACGCTCAGCCGCAGCCCCAGCTCCTGCTTGGAGGGCGTGCTTTTCGCCGCCAGCATGGCGGCATAGAGGGTTGGCACGCCATAAAACACCGTCGGTTTGTGCTGGACCAAGCGCTTGTAGACCGATTCCGGTGTCGGCCGCTCGGCCATCAGCACCACGGTCGCGCCGGCGGCGAGCGGAAACGACAGCGAGGCCCCCAATCCGTATGCAAAGAACAGCTTCGGTGGGGAGAACGTGACATCCGCCTCGGTGAGGCCGAGCGCCCCGCGCCCATACAACTCCCCCGTAAGCATCATATGCGAGTGAAGGTGCACCGCACCCTTGGGAAAACCCGTTGAACCGGACGTGTAAAGCCAGAAGCACATGTCGTCGACCGACGTGCTCACGGGCTCGAAGGTTTCGGCCGCGGCGTCCATGAGGTCCGCCAGCCGCCGATGCCCGTGATCGCCCGCCCCCGAAACGACCACGTGCCCGAGATGAGGCGCCCGCGACAACAGCGGAGCGAACGCCGGCAATAACGCTTCCGAAACCACCAGCGCTCTCGCGCGACTGTCGGCGAGCATGAACGCGTAGTCCTTCTGCGTGAGCAGCGTATTGGTCGGGATCGGCACGATTCCGGCCTTGATCGCGCCGAGAAACATCGCCGGGTAGTCGATCGTGTCGAGCATGCAAAGCATGATGCGCGATTCCTGCGGAATACCCAGCCGCACGATCGCGTTCGCGCATTGATTGACCCGTGCGGCCAACTGCGCATAGGTGCAGCGTCCCGTATCGTCGATGTAGGCCGCTTTGTCGCCGCGCCCGGCGCGCAGGTTGCGCTCGATGAAGTCATGCGCAGCGTTATACTGCCGTGGAAACGACCAAAGCGGCGGCATGACGCTGTGGTCGAACCCTGACAATTCCATCGCGGTCTCCCTTGCTCTCCCTTGGCGCTATGCGGGCTACTTGGTGACGGCATCGAGGCCGGGCGGGCGCTGCGGTCGACAATCTGACTCGCGGTCGGCTAGGGGCGCATGGCTTCGAGGAAGAGGTCACGCGATACCGTCGTACCGAGTCCGCGCTTGCGCGCGGCCTCGAAGGCGCGGCCTCCCAATGCCGCGTACCAGATACCGAGGCCGGTGTTCTGTTTGAAAAATGTGATCTGGTCGTCGGCGGTGCGAGCGCGCTTCTTACCCGCGACGACGTCGGCCAAGTCTACGATGGCGTCCCAGTCGGCCAAACCTCCGAGTTTGATGTCGTGGTAAAGTTCGCCCTGCTGGTCCCATTCCGCCTGCGCCCGCGAGGTCGCCATGATCACGGCGGCGCGACGCAACGTCGTGTGATCGACTTCGCGGCGGAGACCGGCACCGCCGGGCTGGCCAGGCGTGCGCGGCTCGCCCACGATCGAAACCACCGCGCTCCCCGGCTCCAGCCAGTTGCCGTCCAGGACCGGGCTGAACGTGTTGGTCGCACAAATCACGATATCCGAGCCGCGCACCGCCGCTTCGGCCGATCCGACAGCTTCGATGGGGATGCCCACTTTTTCCGCCATCTCCTTTGCGAATTCCTCGGCGTGGGCCCGGGTCGGCGCATAGACCTTGGCGCGCTCGAATGGATGCCCGGTATAGGTGGCCCAAAACACGGCGCGGCCGAACCAGCCCGCTCCGATCATCGCCGCCACTTTCGCGTCACGGCGCATCTGGTACTTGAGCCCCAGGCCGGCCGTGCCTCCCGTGGCCAGCCAGTTTACGTAGCCGTCGTGCATGCCGGCCACCAACTCGGCGGTATGAACGTTGAAAACCAGCAAAAATCCGCAGAACAGATCGCCTTCGGCAGCTGGCACCGCCACGCGTCGACGCACGCCGTCGATAACGGGAAATCGCAGCACCTGTGGAAACACCCTGATCGACCAGTAGTCGCCGATGCCGCCTTCTATGGTGCGGATCTGAAACTGGTGGTCCGGCCCGCCGAGCGGCATAAACGCCAGGGCCCGACTGGGATTGCGTTCGATCGCCTCGCCGCGACCGAGTGCAGCAAAAGCCCGATCCAGTTCTTCGAGGCAAATTTTCATGTCCAGGACCTGCTGGACGTCGTCGTTCGTCAGCCAAAGTGTCATTGTTCTCTCTGATCGCAAATGAAACGGATCATCAGTTGACCGACAGGCCGGCCGATTTGATGACCGCGCGCCACTTTGTTCTTTCCTCCGCCAGGAATTTGGCGGTCTCGGCCGGCGTGCTGCCGACCGGCTCGGTAACGAAGGCTTCCATCTTGCTTCTCACATCCGGCAATTGCAACGCCTCTGCCATCGCCTTGCTGACGAACTGCGTGATCGCCGTCGGCGTCTTCGGCGGAGCTACGACGGCAAGCCAGGCGTAGGGTTGCAGCTGCGCAAAACCGGCCTCGGCGAAGGTCGGAACCTTCGGAAGCATCGGCAGTCTCTTTTCATCGCCGGCTGCCAGGATCTTGATGCGATGGTCGAGATAGGGCGGAACGTAGGTGACGGGATTGTCAAAAACGATGTCGATCTGTTCGCCCATCAGCGCCGTGAGGGCTGGTGTCGACCCGTTGAAGGGGATATGCAGCAAATTCACGCCCGCCATGGACAGCAGACGGACCATGGTCAGTTGCGAGATCGACCCGTACCCCAACGATCCGAAGGTGTACTTTCCGGGGCTTTTCTTGGCGAGCGCGAACAGCTCTGGCAGCGAGCTTGCAGGCAAATTCTTCCGCGCGCCGAGCACCATCGGCTGGCGAGTGAGGATGGTGATTGGACTCCATTGCGCGGGATCATAGGCAAGTTTCTTGTACAAGCTGCCGTTGATCGCGATCGGTCCGGGTGGGCTCGACAGCAGCGTGTAGCCGTCGGGATCGGCACGCGCGACATGCTCGGCCCCGATATTGCCGCTGCCCCCGGCGCGATTTTCGATGATGACCGGCTGCTTCCACTTCTCAGAAAGCTTCTGGGCAACAAGGCGGGTGAAAAGGTCTGGACCGCCGCCCGCCGGATAAGGCACAACGACGCGAACCAGCCTCGTCGGATAGGCAATCGAGTTTTGCGCCGTTGCCTTTGCCGCACCGAGACAACCGATCGCGATGGCGCACAGCGCCGTACTCACAATACCAGCTTTCATCTGAAGTGCTCCGGCTGCTGCTGTTGATGAGGGCGGCGGCTTCGTCCACGCGATGCGGTAAACCCTCGCGTCGTCCTGGTGGTCGCCGCGGCCGCGTTGACCTGTTTGAGCGCGCATCTTCGCCGGCCGCCGGCGCCGCCGCCTGCGGCGCTGCGGCAACAGCTTGGCGATGCTACAGACGCATGTCGATCTTATCAACGGCGATTCGGTGTTAATTCGCCGTGGACACGAGGCGCGCCCCAGAGCGGCGCGGCGATGCTCATCTCGCGAATAAGCTGGCGAATTTCGGCTGGGTTCTCGGACCGGCCGCCTCGGGATCGCGTTATCGAGCGTCAGTAACCCAGAAGGCAGCCGATGCCTCCTGGCAGTGGAAGCATCCCCTTGGCAGCGGACTCTGCTGCCAGCCGATACCCGCCATGCGCCTCGCACATCGGTTTCAAGATCGCCTGGCTGTCCGATGCATTTAGCAGCGCCGAAGCTTCATTCGCATACGCAGGTCGGCTCGTCAGCCCGCAAATGTCTTTACAACCGCGCCTGCACCCATCTATCATTCCGATGCAAAAATTCCGCGATGGTATGGCTATGGTTCGAGCGGCGACAGAGGCTGAAATCGAGCGATTTCGCGCCGAAATTTCAGCGAAAAAAACGGTGCCGTTCGCGAAGATCATTGCGCTTCACACCCGGATGGTGGCTGAAGGCTCCGGTGTCCCGATCGATCTCGAAGAGCACGGGTTGCTGCAAATATTCGCGGACCAGTCGCTGCGCTCGATTGAGAACGTCCAAGCGCCTGATGGATGTTCTGCATCTGCAGGGCAAGCCGTTGCCCGATGAATTGTCGGATTATCTGCAGCTCAAGCCGAACGGGCGCGCTGCGCCGAACGGTTCCGGTCAAGCGAAGGAACCGGAACAATCCGGCGCAGCTTCGGTGTCGAAGGCGCCGCGCGAAGCCTCCTCCTCAGATGACTTGAGGTTGCTGGAAGTCGCCTATGCTCACGCGCATCACTGGGCGCCAAAGACGATCAGGGGCCTCGAACTGATGCCGTTTGCCACCAAGCCGCAGGTCTATTCGGCGCTGGCTGGCGGGCTCGGCAAGGTGTGGTCGAATGCGCTGCGCATCTACTTCGACGACGCCGGTCTTGCCGATGCCCAGTCCGCTCTTAAGAAGATAGAATCCGGCGATCCGGCCGCCTTTGCCGATGACGACACGTTCGCGCGAGCCCTGGTTGCGGCGGGCTGGAACCGGCGTCTTCCTTTCGACCTCGTCGCGCAGGTTCTGCGTTGCGCACAGTCGCCCGACGATGGCGGCATTTATTACGAGACGAAGAACCTGTGCTTCCGGCGCGTGGTGCATTGGCACGATGTCGGGGCGCTGATAGCCCTGATCAGCCGTCGCTCCTACGGAACTTTTGCCTTTGGCGGCAACGATCCTGCGATCGACGCGCACGCAGATGAAATGCGGACAGAAGGAACGACCGCGCTCGAGCCTGTTCTGTCCGAGGCCCAATTGCAGGAAGTGGTGGACTACTTCGTGCGCCGGCCCACCTACAGCGGCCATACCGCGGAGAATCGGCTCGACAACATTCAACGCTATGTCGGCTATGGTGCCGAGGTGTATTCATTTGGAAGCTATTCGCTTGCCGACGCCGTGCAGGCGCCGCACCTCCTGGAGCTGTCCGTCCACCCGAAATTGCTGGAGATCGGCCGACGCCATCTGGGCGCTACGCCGCTGTTGTCCAAAATCTACGTGCATTGGGATTTTCCGAACAATACGCACCTCGTCCCGGGCGGCGTTACGATCGGGGACTACCACCGCGATCTCAACGATTTCGGGATGTTTTGGGTCTACATGTACTTAAGCGACGTCGACGTGGAATCGGGGCCGCACGCCTCGATATCGAAGTCGCATCGCTTCGACTTCGTTCGGCAGCGTTTCGATGCGGCGATTGCGGCCGGAGCCGTCTTTCCCCATCTTGATCGGGAAATGACGGTTTTTGATCTGTTTGACGGATACGGCTATCAGGTACCCCAGCACGTAAAGCTCAAGTTATTCGAAAACGATCAAAAGTTCTTCTTCGGCCCGAGAGGCACCATTATTGCGTCCAACGGAATTCAGCTCCACAAGATACATCAGCCTCAGCGCAAGCGCAGGCTCATCGTGGCGCTACGCTACCAGGTCAGCATGTCGCCGCGCACCTCTCCGGAACGCGAATGCGACAATGTGCCGGCGTTCGTCGTCGAGGGCAGGATTCCCGACAATGCCGGAATTCGCGCCGTGCTTCGGCCGATCCTTGCATGGCCGCAATAGTCGCCGGTTCCGGAGCCAGAGCGCATGTTCCTGATCGTATGCAACGGGCGCAGCGGCTCGACGTGGCTGAGCACGCTGCTCGGCCAGCTTCCGGGCGTGGCGACCGATTTTGAATATCGCTGGAGCCTGCCGAGCAATTCGCCGCCGGACATCGTGCATCGCATGATCCGCGACATGCCGGGCACATTCGGGCGAGATTTTGCCAGTTGGGCGGGCGGCGCGCGCGACGCCGGTTCGAAACTGGTGTTTTCGTTGGAGCCCAACGACGTCGCAGCGGCCATCGAGGGAATTTGGCAGCGGGTCGATCCCGACCTTAAATTGATTTTCTTGATCCGCCACTATGCCGATGTCCTGCTGTCGTTTCGGTTCCGCGGGCCGGCGCATCGCATCGATCCGGCCGATGATCGCATCGAGCGGCAGGGCGGCGTGATATTGAAGCGAATGCGCGAAGTCTACACGACGACGGGCGAAGCGCACGCCATCTATCCGACTGTTCCCCTGGAAGAGCTTCCGGGCCGGCCTGCTCCAATTGGCGCTAAACGACGTGGTCGGATACGGGCTGTGGCTGCGCAGCAAGTCATCCCGGGACATTGACTACGATCATATCGAGCGTGACTTTCCGGACCTGGTGCGCTTCCTGGGGCTGGATGCGCCGGCGGCGCAAGTCACCGCTGCGCTGGCCAATCCCATTACCAAGAAACTGGACGCCATTCCCGAAGCGAAGGTTCCTAATTTTGACGTGATGCGGCCGTTGGCGGCTCAATTGTTCACGAATCTGAAGCAGTGCATGCGAGAGCGTGCGCCGTGGAAGCGTTTGATGGCCCTGCAACGACAAACCATGGCGGGATACGATCAACAAGCCGAGCCGGCGCGGCCTGGTTGACGTGACGAGGTCGCGTCTGCCAAACTCCCCGAGACGTCTTTGAACGGCAGTGGCAGATTTCGAGCGATTCGGTCCTCTTAAATAGATTTCAGAGCAACCGCTGATGCGCACTAGAGTTGCGTCCGATCCGGCAGCTTCATCATCATACGACACGAGTAATCGACGCGCATGAGCGGCGTAACAATTTTGTTCTCAGCACGAAATTCATCAACTGCCTTTCTGGCTCCGGTGAAATGACCGTAGTCGTCGAAGATAATGATTCCGCCGGGTGCGATGCGTTGGTACAGCTCGCGCAACACGTGTCGGTATGACGCGTACCAGTCGGTATCGATCCGGAGCAGCGCGATGCGGGCTGGAGCCACCTTGGGGATTGTATCCTCAACCAAGCCGGCTACAAAGTGCAGCCGATCCGACGGATAGCCCGTTGAGCCGACGTTTCGCCGCACATCGCCCTGATCGGCATAGGCCCAATATGTTCGACCGTCTGTCAGCGTCCGCGCCTGCCAACCGTCAATCGCGCGGTTGCCGAGAACATCCACGTCGAGTGCGGGATCTGGTCGCGGCAATCCGGAGAAGGTGTCATAAAGCCAGAGGTCCCGATTTTGGGCCCTAAGGCGCAGGAGCTCTAGAGCGATCATCATCACGCTTCCACCGCGCCAGACGCCGCACTCGACAAGATCGCCGGGTACCGGCGCTTTGCAGACATAGCCGACACTTGACCACAGCGCATAAAGGCGCTCGATCGAGGTCATAGTATATCGTCGCACCCGCTCTACGCTGGCAAGGAATTCGGGTTCCAGATCGGCAAATCGGACCTGCTTTCCATATTCGTCCAGCATGGCCTGGAAATCGGTCTGGTACTCCTCAGCGAGCAGCGAATCCTTCACCTCGGCAAACAAAGAATCGTCCACCGAGTTCACCGAGCAGCCGGGCGACGGTCATCGCGCGGCGCTTCAAATCCATTCGCGTCGGGTCCTCAGCGATGTAGTGTTTGAGCGCAGCCAGTTCGATCTGGAGCGGAATAGGCTGTGCTTGACGCAACAGATCGGACAGGGCGTTCATGACGGTTTCGCGACTTGCCACGCCGGCCGCGATTTGCGCAATCACCGCGTCAACATCGTAACCCGCCGGCTGATTCGTCGAACTTTGATTCACCTTCCGCACCTCTCCCGCATATGAGCCCCTCTAGGCTACCCGCATATAGGCTCAGGGTTACGCGGGTTAAAGCGCGCGTCCGGGACTTCCCGGACCTGTCAGGTCGATGTGGTGGCGTTGTACCAACCCGGGGCTATTGACCCCGCGCCCGCTGCCGGATGCGTGGGTCAGCATGGTTCGCAGAGAGAATAATCCATTCGCCAGCAATGCCCGCCGGGGGTTGCACTGCGCGACGCCATGGACCTATAGTGATTTGGCGGGAGTTTCCGGCGGGGAGAGACGGCATGGATGTCGACATTCGTGTGCCTTATCCTCGGCATTTGATGCTCGAGCTGACGGATCGATGCAACCTGAAATGCATGATCTGCGTCCGCGAGGAGTACGAGGAGAAAATCGGCAGCCCCGGCTTTCTCATGAACGTCGAGAATGTGAGGCAGCTCGAAGCTCCCATTAGACATGCCGGCGTCATTACGATCACCGGGTTTGGCGAGACCTTCCTGCATCCCCGTCTGAAGGACGTACTGTCGTACATATATTCCGTGAATCCGTCTGATGATCTGATCAAGATCGTTACAAACGGAACGGCGCTCAATGCGCAAAAGGCCGCTTGGTTCACCGGGCATCTTCACACCATCAGTGTGTCCCTGAATGCCTCCAATGCCAAGGCTTACGCCCGTGAAATGCACCCGTACGAGTATGCGGCGGGACAGGATTTGAGGAACAAGTTCGACCGGCTTGTGAAGAGGATTTCCGCCTTTGCCGGCGCGCTCAAGCCTGACGAGCGCAAAAAGGTTCACCTGCATTACGTCGTCCATCGCGACAACATCAATGATTTGCCGGATTTCGTTAAACTCGCTCACAGGCTTGATCTTTCCACAGTTAATTTTACGCATTTCATGGTTCATCGCGAGCAAGACATCGACCGCAGCATCTACTGGGTCAAAGACGAGTATAATGACGCAGTCGACGAGGCGGTCGAGCTTGGGTGTCGCCTTGGCGTCAGCGTCAGCGCGCGAAAATTCTTCACCGAGCCGCAGCGGGAATTTGTTGCCGAGCGCGACTGCACCTGGCCCCATGACACCGCCATCGTCGGCGCAAGGGGCAGGGTTGTACCGTGCTGCTATTGGGTCGGTGAGGTCGGAAATGCCTTCGCGGAATCAGGTGGCGGCGGCGGGTTTGATGACATCTGGTTCGGGCAGTTCTACGAAGCGCTGCGGGAACGCCGAAGCGGATCGTCCTGCGCGACGTGCAACATCCTGCGGGTCTTCGACGATCTCACGATTCATTTCACGCAGAAGCTGAAAAGCAAAACAGAGTTCTCTGAACGGCTCGCTCGCTACAACGAGGCGACGATAGCCGAGCAGATACGGCAGAACAATCATTTCGATCGCGTCGGGCTCGATATGGCTCTCCATCGTTGGACGCTCAGGCAGGTTTCCGGCGGTCTCGATCAGTTGTTGAGCGTTCAAATCCTGGAGCCGAATCCTTTGGCCGCCCTGGAGCGTGACGTTCTGGGAGCGTTTTCGCCGAAGCGACGCCCCCTTCACGGGTACCGTCACTCTCGACCTCTCCGGCCGCTTCCTCGGACTAGGCTGGGGGTCGGCAGAAAGAAAGCAGGCCGGGCAACGGTGGCGCTGGCTGGGCGGCCACGACGGCGGTGCATCCATATTCCTTCGGCTTCAGCCCGGCCGCTCTTACCTGGCGGAATTACTGGTGCAAAGCGCCGCTAACGTGGAGGCTCTTGAGACTATCAGCGTCACGGCGAATGGTGTCGAGACGGAGGAACAATTCATCAACCAAAGAAATGGCCGATACTACTTCTCGTGCATCGTCCCGGCGAGCGTAGTGGATGCTGCTGACGGGTACGTGTGCTTGTCGATTACTAGCGGCCACGCCGCGAACAGCCAGCGCGGTTCGCGGGAACTGTCATTAAGTACGCTTGAGGTCCGCGATGCGGAAGCGTCCAGGCTGCCGGCTCTACAGCCCAGCGACGGGCTCCAGGTCGTCGCCGCTTCCTCCCGCCCGGTCTACGACATCCAATTGGCGAGGTCGTTCTCGGGGGCCGCATGGGGCGCGGCCGAATCCAATGCGCAAGGCCAACAATGGCGGTGGCTCGGGCCGCGCGGCCAATCGCATCTGTATTTGCGGCTCGAGTCCAGGAGCAGCTATCTGGTCCGTATCTACGTTCATACCGCCGTGTCGGTCCAAATCCTGGAGGCGCTCACCGCGTTCGTGAACGGTGTGCGTTGCGAGCATCAAGGGCTGGATTGGGAAGCCAATGGGACACCGTCAATATGGTGCATCGTGGAGCGCACGCTGCTGACACGGCAGAACGACGCAACGAAAATTACTTGGAGCCTGCTGCCAGAGGCAGACGCATCAGCGGCGGCGGAAACCAAACGATCAGAACCTGTTGCCCTGGCGCGCTCGATTGCATTCTCCAGGGTCACTTGCGAGCCAGCCAAGGACTACCCGATCGCCGCAAAGGCCGCCCAGTTGGTGCGCAGCGCCTGGCGTCGAGGGCGAACGCCGTCGGCTCGTCGAGTGTCCACGTCAGTATGAAGCAGCGGGCGCGGCGCAACGGGCCGGCACTCCACAGTAATATCTGTCACAAGCGAATCCCTCGAAATTGCAGCAGGCTGGCGGCGTTGGCGTCGGTAGATGATGCGTGAGGAACACCGATGGCGACGTTGACTCCTGCGCTCTCGCCGACGGGAGTGCGCCCGTTCAAATCCGAATCGCTGTGGCTGGTGTTGGGGCTGACGGCGGCGGTGATCCCGCTGTTTCTGCTGTGGCACCATCTCGGCAGCCATTTTGCCGGCGACGACGGCAAGTTGTATCAGACGCTGGTCAAAACCTATCTGCACTTTGCCCAATGGGGTGCGACGATCACGCATGACCCATTGGAAGGCGATTGGAATGTCGGCATCCCGATCAACGTCTGGATCGATCCGGCGTTGCTTCCCTTCAGCTTCCTGCCGGCGGACCAGGCAAAGATCTGGAGCGGGGCCATCTGCTACGTCATCTACGCCGTAAGCTGGTATCTGGTGCTGCGCTTGGCCGGTGCGCCTATGCTGCGCAGCATTATCATCGCGCAGTTGGCATTCGTTGCTTTCGATCCGTTTTATTATCTGTACGGCTGGTGGGTAAACCTGGAGATGGCACCCTACGCCTCGATCATCATCGCGCTGACGCTGTTGATCGCCGGCGTGCTGTTGCGCATCGAGGAGTTTCGCGCCTGGCCGATCATCGGCGGGGCCGTCGCGGTTGCGGCCATTGTCATCTACGGCATTGAGCTGGATACGATCTATTCGTTGGTGATTTTCACGACGGCGACGATACCGCTGGCGGTGGTCGCTTGCGAACGCGGCTTGCGACCCGCCACCGCGGCCCGCTGCGTGACTCTGCTTCTGGCTCTCGTCCTCGTCTATGCGGCCGGCCCGGGACGCTACGTGCTGACGATGTCGCACAATACCTCGCGCTACATCGAGACGGCGTTGACGATGTACCCGCAAATTCCGCTGTTTGCGTCGTCGATATTCTTGTACTCGGGCGGCAGATCCGTCTACGCTTTCATGATGGTCGGCTGGGGGCTGGGCCTTGTGCTGTGCCGCGGGCGGGTACGACTGCTTCCCATCGTCGCAATACTTGCCTTCGCGGCTCAGGTTATATTGACTGCCTTTTTCCTGTTGGCGGATGTGCGCTGGATCATTCCAATTCCGGCGTCGTTTCAGACGGGATTCACCCCGTGGTACGTCATCGGCGCTGGGGTCGGCTACGGCGCCGGGCTGTGGGCGATCGTGCTCGCCGTGTCGAAGCTGTGGCAGGGACGGTTTGCACCGGGCCCGGCAATCCTCTCGGCTGGAGGGATGTTGGGCTCGCTGCTCTGTCTGGGCCTGGTCCCCGGCTATCTCACCCACATGTGGGTCAAGGCGGATGATCTCGGTGTGTCTGTGGAATCTTGGGGTCCGCAGGATATGACGAACTTTCTGGCGCCGCGGTTGAGCCTGCTTCACGACTCGGAGTTTCGCGGCTCGGCGGTGATGACGCTCCAGGAATACATCGGAGAGAGCACAGAGGTTTCTCTGTGGCGCGCCTTCGTTCCCACTCTCAACGAATATTCCGAGCTGGTGACCGAGCAAATGTTCGTCATGCTGCACGATCTGCTCGTGAAAGGTAATAATTGGAATAGTGCGAATCACTACCTGCTGTTCTCGCCAGGCAAGCCCACGCCAGGTTGGACAAGCTCGTACGTGAAGGTGACCCAGGCGCTGGGGGCACGCTTCATCCTGTCGCCAATGCCGCTGGATTTTCCAGCCACGGCAAGCCTCAAGGAGGTGCAGTTCCCGATCGGCTGGAAGCCAGGAAATTGGCATGTCTATGAGCTGCCGATGCCCAATACCGGCGATTACAGTCCGACCGTTCTCACCAAGCTCGACACGGCGCCCGAGATGCTGGCGAAAATGGCGTCGCCGGATTTCGATTTCCGCAACGACGCCGTCATAATCGCGGAGGTGAACGAAAAGCTGGTGCCGCTGAAAGAGATGCGGCTGTCGTTCGAGCGAGGCGCGGCGCGCGTGCAGGGAGTAAGCGAGGGCACGTCGCTCGTGCTGTTGCCGCTGCAATATTCGCATTGCCTGCGCATCTCCGACCCCGACGCCCGGCTGGTGCGCGCCGATCTGGCGATGCTCGGCGTCATCTTCAAAGGACGCGTCGATGCCGAGATCACCGACGGGTACGGCACCTTCACCCCCGGCTGCCGCGCCATCGATAATGCCGACATAAGCCGACTGAAGATCGCCCTGGCTCCGCTCGCTGCCCCACCAGAAGCGCACCGTCCCTACGCGGTCAAATCGGTGCACGATTTGCTGCCGAACCTCATGAAGGTTCTGCGCCAGATCAAATAACGCGGTTGCGCGATAGCGCCCGCGGTGATCGCTCCGAGACCGCGCGGCCCGGGTTCAATCTGTCGCTTCCTATCTGCTAGGTGGCGCTCCATACCGATCGTGTAGGCGTTCTCAGGTTGAGATGGCGGCTTGACCCATGCGGCACCAATCGTAGACAATCGAGACTTGGTAGGGCAGACTCTTCGGAGTTCCAAGACCGATCGAACGGCGATCCGTGTGACCCGTCGGCGCCGGCACACGATGCGTGAGGAACACCGATGGCGACGTTGACTCTGGCACGCTCGCCGACAGCGGTGCGGCTGTTCAAGCTCGAATCGCTGTGGCTGGTGTTGGGGCTAGCGGCGGCGGTGATCCCGCTGTTTTTGCTGTGGCACCATCTCGGCAGCCATTTCGCCGGCGGCGACGGCAAGCTGTATCAGACGCTGGTCGAAACCTATCTGCACTTTGCCCAGTGGGGCGCGACGATCACGCATGACCCGTTGGAAGGCGATTGGAATGTCGGCATCCCGATCAACGTCTGGATCAATCCGGCGCTGGTTCCATTCTACTTCCTGCCGGCGGACCAGGCAAAGATCTGGACCGGGGCCATCTGCTACCTGATCTACGCCGCGAGTTGGTATCTGGTATTGCGCTCGGCCGGTGCGCCTGTGCTGCGCAGCATCGTCATTGCGCAGTTGGCGTTCGTTGCTTTCGATCCGTTCTATTATCTCTACGGCTGGCCGGTGAACCTGGCGCTGGCACCCTACGCCTCGATCATGATAGCGCTAACATTGTTGATCGCCGGCGTGCTGTTGCGCATCGAAGCATTTGGCGCCTGGCCGATTATCGGCGGCGCGGTGGCGGTTGCGATCATCGTCATCTACGGCAGTGAGCTCGACACCATCTACTTTCTGATGATTTTCACGACGGCGACGATACCGCTGGCGGTGGTCGCCTGCGAACGGGGCCTGCGACCCGCCACCGCCGCCCGCTGGCTCACTCTGCTTTTGGCGCTCGCCCTCGTCTACGCGGCCGGCCCGGGACGATACGTGCTGGCGATGTCGCATAATACCTCGCGCTACATCGAGACGGCGTTGAATACACCGCCGCAACTTCCGCGGATGGCGTCGACGGTGTTCTGGTACTCGGGGGTCAAATACATCTACGTGGCGATGATGATCGGCTGGGCGCTGGGGCTTGTTTTCTGCCGCGGGCGGGCAAGACTGCTTCCGATCGTCGCCGCGATTGCCTTCGCGGTTCAGGTCATATTCACCGCCTTCTTCCTGTTGGCGGATGCGCGCTGGATCATTCCGATTCCGTTGTCGTTCCAGACCGGATTTACGCCGTGGTACGTCATGGGCGCCGGCGTCGGCTATGGCGCAGCGCTGTGGGCGATCGTGCTCGCCGTATCGAAGCTGTGGCAGCGACGGTTTGCACCGGGCCCGGCAATCCTCTCGGCTGGAGGGATGCTGGGCTCGCTGCTCTGTCTGGGTCTGGTCCCCGGCTATCTCACCCACATGTGGGTCAAGGCGGATGATCTCGGTGTGTCTGTGGAATCTTGGGGTGCGCAGGATATGACGGCCTTTCTGGCGAAGCCGCTAAGCCTGCTTGACGACCCGCACTTTCGCGGCTCGGCCGCGATTGCGTCGCAGGATTACATCGAAGAGCTCACGCATGATTTTTCTTGCGCGCCTTCGTTCCCACTCTCAACGAATATTCCGAGCTGGTGACCGAGCAATCGTACGTCATGCTGCACGAGCTGCTGGTAAGAGGCTCTAATCAACGAACCACCAATCGGCTGCCGCTGTATCCGGTGGGCATGCCCGACTGGGCAAACCCATACGTGAAGGTGACCCAAGCGCTGGGCGCAAGGTTCATCGTGTCGCCGACGCCGTTGGATTTCTCCGCCGCATTCCCGCCGGGAACGGCAAGCCTCAAGGAGGTGCAGTTCCCGATCGGCTGGAAGCCCGGAAATTGGCACGTCTATGAGATGCCGATGCCCAATACCGGCGATTACAGTCCGACCGTTCTCACCAAGCTCGACACGGCGCCCGAGATGCTGGCGAAAATGGCGTCGCCGGATTTCGATTTCCGCAACGATGCCGTCGTCACCGAGGAGATCGGCGAAAAACTGGTGCCGCCGAAGCAGATGCGGCTGTCGTTCGAGCGCGGCGCGGCCCGCGTGCAGGGAACCAGCGACGGTACGTCGCTGGCGCTGTTGCCGCTGCAATATTCGCATTGCCTGCGGATTTCCGACCCCGACGCCCGGCTGGTGCGCGTCGATCTGGCCATGCTCGGCGTCATCTTCAAAGGGCGCATCGACGCTGAGATCACCGACGACTTCGGCACCTTCACCCCCGGCTGCCGCGCCGCCGACAATGTCGATATAGGCCGGCTGCAGATCGCGGTGGCGCCGCTCGCTGTCCCGCCAGAAGCGCACCGTCCCTACGCTGTCAAATCGGTGCACGATTTGCTGCCGAACCTCATGAAGATTCTGCGCGAGATCAAATGACACACGTCCACAGCTCTATCGGGCTCACGGAATGCGGCGACCCAGGCCGTGTCTTTGCGGGTTTGTCATCATCAATGTGACCGCGTCAGCACAGGAAGCTTGCCGCGCCGGTAGGCTGCAAATATAAGTTACGCACGAGCGACGCCGGTGACCGTGATGAAGGATTTCAAGCGCGTCTACCTTCAGGAAGGAGCGTATCATCACGCGGCCGATGGATTTCGGGCGTGGTTCCTTCGCGACAATTACACCGCGATCAAGCGCCACTGCGCCGGGCGCAAGCGGATGCTGGATCTCGGTTGCGGCGAAGGCTGTCTGGCCGATCATGTCACCGACGCCGAGATGGACGGCGTCGATTATTCGGACCGCGCACTTGCATTGAACCGGGAATTATTCCCGGGCCGATATCGGCGGCTGTTCCGGGGCGATCTCGGCAGCCTTGGCGATCTCGGCCTTGCCGCAGACAGTTACGATTGTATTGTTTGTTCGCTGACCTTGATGTATCTCGACGGACCGAATCTCGGTCGCTGTCTCGACCAGACGATCCGGTTGCTGACCCAAGGCGGTATCTTCGTTGTAACCTACCCGACTGTCGGACCACATCGACAGGGCAGCCCCGATGCCGCGGAGCTTCCGCCTGCCGCGCTCAAGAAGGCGCTCGAAGACGCCGGCTATCAAATTTGTGCGATGGAGCCAACCTGCCCGTTCCTGCCGGCAGCCGTGGTTGAGCAGAGCAAGAGCGAAGAGACTCGCGAATCTGCCCGCGCCCAATACGTTGCTTGCGCCGCGCAAATGAAACTGGAAAACAGCTATCATTTCCTCTTGGTTGGGCGGAAGTGATGTCGTCAGTTCAGCTATCTCGACCAGCCGAGATCGTTGCAAAGCCCGTGCTCAGCATCTGCAGCCCGGTGCACAACGAGGAGGGCAATCTCCGCGAACTCGCGCGACGCATAACGGCCGCTTTGGACGACGCAGGCCACTACTCGTGGGAGTGCATTATGGTCGACGATGGCAGCACCGACTCGTCTGGCCGCATCCTCAATGAGATTGCCGCCGCCGACCAAAGGTTTCGCGCGCTACGTCACGACGTCAATCAGGGCGAACGGGCGGCCTGGCACACGGCATTTCGCCACTCTCGGGGTGAAGTTGCCTGCATCATCGCCGCTGACCTGCAGTCGCCACCGGAAGAATTGCCGAAGCTTGTCGGTGTCGTCATCGACGAGGGCGTCGATGTCGGCACCGGCCGCCGCGCGCGACGCAAAGACGGTCTGTTCTATTTCATCGCCACTTGGATTCTGACGCAGTTCAGCCGGATTGTCTGGAAGGTTGATGTCCGAGATGTCAGCAGCAGCTTTTTCGCCGTTCGGACAAAGTTCCTCAAAGAGCTTAGATTGGTGGAGAACGACCACCGCTACATCATGGCTATCCTCAGACGGCGCGGCGCGAGCATCAAGGAGATTGACACATCGCATTTTGCCAGATCGCACGGCAGCTCTCACTACTCGCGCATGAAGGTATTGCGGGCATTTCCCGAGGTTGCAAGATTTACACTGCGCCTCTACAAAGGTTATTACGATTAGCGCGACCGGCGGCAGAAATGGACTTTGCCTTAGTTACCGGCGGACTTGGATTTATCGGGTCCAATATTGCACGTATCTTGATTTCGCGACAATGTCGTCGACAAGGTCGTGCTGCTCGATCATTTTGGAACTTACGTTTCTCCCGTTCATAATCCAGGCATCGATTATCGGGCCGCGCGGATCGCCGACCTTGGCGATCGGGTGATTGTCGAACGCGGCTTGGCGGAAAGTACCTCGATCGCCATCCGCATGATCCTGACGTACAAGCCGAAGTACATTTTTCACCTTGCCGCGCTGCCGCTCGCGTCAATTCAGAACATGACATCGGAAGAGGCAATGACCGGAGCGGTCATTTCGACCGCGGTCTTTCTCGAGACCATCGATGGGCTTCGCCAAGCGACCGGCTATCTTCCGGAGAGATTCGTCTATGCCTCGTCGAGCATGGTCTACGGCGACTTTTTGTATATTCCGGCAGACGAAAATCATCCAACCCGCCCGCGCAATATCTATGGCATCATGAAGCTTGCGGGTGAGAATTGCGCCTTGGGGCTCGGCCGCACCTTTGGCATCGATGTCGCCGCGGTGCGACCTTCGGCGGTTTACGGACCGACCGACGCCAACCGGCGCGTGACCCAGATATTTCTGGAGAGCGCGCGCAAGGGAGAACGCCTGACGGTCTACGGCGAGGACGACGCGCTGGATTTTACCTACGTGGAAGATTGCGCTGCCGGCTTCGTTCTCGCTGCCGCGCGCAAGGAGGCGATCGGCGAGGTCTTCAACATTACGGCTGGGCAGGGGGTCAAGCTCGTCGACTTGGCGGAACTCCTGAAAAAGCAGTTCCCCGCGATGCAATACGACGTGGTTCCGCGTGACGCGACCCGACCCAAGCGTGGGCCGCTGTCGATCGAAAAGGCCAACAAGCTGCTCGGGTTCAAGCCGAAATATGACATCAAGGCAGGTTTCGCGGCCTACATCGACTTCATGCTGCGGAATTCGCCGCCCACGTGATGGACCAGAGGACCTTCATGGACGTGCCGTTGTGCAGGCCGTGCATCGGGCCGGACGAATTCGATGCCGTGGTTTCAGTCTTGAAGCAAGGTTGGCTCGCGCACGGCGAGTTCAACCACCGGTTCGAGAAGGCGTTTTGCGAGCTGTTGGGTGTCGCCAACGCGGTATCGCTGAATTCGTGCACCTCGGCGCTGGAACTGGCGCTCAAGGCCAACAATATCGGCGGCGAGGTCATCGTCCCATCGATGACCTGGGTGGCAACAGCGAACGCCGTCGTGACCTGCGGTGCGACCCCGGTGTTCTGCGACGTTGATATCGCTACCCGAAACGCGACCGCCGCGGATATCGAATCGCGCTTGTCACCGCGCACCGAAGCGGTGATCCCGGTCCATTTCGGCGGTCAGCCTTGCGCGCTCGACGGCATCGCGGCGCTGTGCGCGAAGCGCAATCTCCTGCTCATTGAGGACAGTGCGGAAACACTGGGCGCGACTTGGCAGGGGCGTCAGGCCGGTACGTTCGGCATCGGCTGCTTCTCGTTTTTCCCGACCAAGAATATTACGTCCGGTGAAGGCGGAATGTTCACGACCAACGACGCCGGCATGGCGGCGAAAGTGCGGGCCTTGGCGTCGCACGGCGTCGCCTCGTCGACTTTCGAACGCGAGAAGCGCGAGCGGCCGTGGTTGCGTGCCGCCACAATGCCCGGGCATAATTATCGCCTGTCAAATGTCTTGGCCGCAATCGGCTATCACCAATTGCGCAAGCTTGCCGATATGAACGCGGCGCGCATCGCCGTAGCGCAGCGCTACGATGATGCCTTCGCGAATATCGATCTGATCGAGGCGCCGACGATCGCCGAGGGCGCCACCCATGTCTATCAGATGTATACCGTGCGGGTTGACGCCGCGATCCGCACCGAATTGCTCGCGCGGCTGCGTGCGCACGGAATTGGCGCCAGCGTCCATTTCGATCCGCCGGTCCATCGACAGCCCTATTATTTGCAACATTATCCCGACCAGGATCTGCCGGCGACCGAAGAGCTGGCCGCGACGCTCGTCACTCTGCCGATGTTCCCGCAGATGACGGAGGCCGAGCAGTCGCACGTCATCGCCTGCGTTCGGCGCGAACTCGAAGTTTCGGCGACCGGCCGTCGATGAACGACGATCCGGGCCAATCCATCACGCTCAATTTCGAGGAGCTTCATTGGCGCCGACTCGGCACGAGGCTGATGAGCGACTTTCGCGTCGCCGCCGTTTGCGCCAAGGCCCTCTCGCTGCTCGGCCCGTCACCGGGCCGCATTCTCGACCTTGGATGTGGAGTTGGGCCATTCACGCGGTATGCAATGCTGCGCGGTTTGGATGTGGTTGGATTGGACAGTTCGCCGCATCAAATCGAGCAGGCGCGTCGGATTTTTTGCGAGACCGAGGACTTGCCTGCGCGTCTGCGTTGCGGCGATGTGCGCGATCTTGTGGAAGCAGGCGAGACATTTCACTCGATCGTGATGTTGGACGTGCTCGAGCACGTCGAGGATCGGATCGGCATTTTGCGCTTGGCGCGACAGCTCCTCGATGTTGGAGGACAACTGGTCCTATGCGTGCCCGCGAATCCGCAGTTCTACGATGAGCGGGATCGATTGTCGGGTCACTTCCTCCGTTATGATCCGCCAACGCTCGCATCGGAAGCCGGACGTGCGGGCTTTACGACCCGGGCCATCGCGTACTGGAACTTCCTTGGCTGGGTGCACCGAAAGGTCAGCGCTGCCGCGGTGAATACGAAACCGGAAGACGCCCGATTCGAAGATTACGGGTTCCGCTACAGCGACGGGCTGCTCGCTCGTTCCACCAACTGGCTCCTGAGAAACTATTTCCTATTGCTGGAAAACCATCTGCGATTCCCCGTGGGAATGTCGCTCTTTGCGATTCTTGTGCCGGGGAGGGAGCAAGTTCCTCCCCACCCTAACCGATCATAAAATAACCGTCTCGGATCGCACCATTGACGCGCTGGCGGTGCTTTTGCGTCGCAGCGCCCGCTAAGGCGCTTCGCCGAGGCACAAGCCGGCTTCGAGACGGCATCAAGCTCCGGTCTCTATTTCCTTGACATCCGTCTCTACTTCCGTTACAAAGAATCATCCCGCTCGTTCGAGGGCGTCGCCGGCGACGGCCGACGATTGAAGCGGGTGCGGTTCCTGCGGGCGGGGCTCGCAACCTCGCTCCCGGGCGATCCGGGCATCGTCCCCGCCGGCATTACGACCGGCGAGCCAGGTGCTTGGCTTAAGCGCGGCCGACGGCGCGGGTAACGCCTTGCGTCCACTCGTCCGCGTGAAGCGCGGCCTGGATCGAGCCAAAGCATTCGGTCGCTAGGCGAGAGCCGCGGTGGAGCGCCGAGAGGCGAGCGCGCCCGGAGCGTTGTCGGGTGGCAACACCCGACGATGCGGCGCGCACCGCGCCCGGGGCACGTTGAGGCGGTAACGTCTTAATGTGCGGCGCGGACATGGTTGGACGCGCCTGTCGGCGCTCCGCCTCCCTTTATTTGCTCGGGAGGCAAACATTGTTGCCGTCCGTTCGCAAAGCTCGGGCGCGATTGCGTCGCGAGAAGGGATCTTCATTTCGCCTCTGCCGTCTCCGGGAGAGGGTGCCCGAGCGCAGCGAGGGCGGCTGAGGGCCGCCATGCGAGGGAGAGCGGCGAGCCCCCCGACCCTCTTTCGCCCGGGCGAGGGAGCGCGCGAGCGAAAGCGGCGAGGTGTTTGCTCAGACGCGCAAGCCGGCGACGAGCCCTCTCGCGCCGATCCGGTCCGTGGCAGCGGGCCGAGGGCATGCGTTGCGCGCCGGGCCACTGCGCGGCGGCAGACCGCGGCACTGCGCGGCGGCAAAATTATGGCGCGGCCCGGGACAAAATGCGCAGGCGCAAACCGTGCCAATGATGCTATGGTGCGCCACACGCACAGTGGGGAGTCGGGAATGCGTGAGTGCTCGTTCGGCACGGCTGTCGCGGCCGTGCTGTTGTGGTTGGCGTCGGTTTTTTTTGCGGCGCCGCTGTTGGCGCAGCAGCAGGCGGTGATGCCGGCCTACACGCCGGATCCGCATCTTAATCCCGAGGACCAGCTGGCGCCCTCTCAGATCGTGCAGCCGATGCCGGCCGCAGTGCCGGAGCCGGGCAAGCTCGCGATTCCGAAAAGCGAGCTGCGCACGCCCGCGCGACGGCGCGAGCTTCACTCAAGACACGCCGAAGCCGCGCACGCGCCCGCTGCGGCCGCAGCAAAGCCGGCGCGGCGCGAGCCCATGCGCACCGTGATCGCCTGCAGCGGCCCGTTCGCCAAGGATTCGGGCATGCTCGCTCTGGCCGTCGAGTACGGCTCCACGAACATGATCTTCAAGGAGGAGCTGGTGCAGGGCGCCAAGGTCGGCGCCACGGTGCTGTTTCCCAAAGATCCGCGGCGGCGGCTCGAAGTCTGGTGGCAAAATCCGAACCGCACCGGCACCTATCTGATCGACATCGCCGGCAAGTCGATCTGGACCGCGCCGGGCGGAGTGCGGCTCGGCCTCAGCCTGGCGGAGCTGCAAAAGCTGAACCGCAAGCCGTTCAAGCTCAAAGGCTTCGACGAGAACAGCATCGCCGGCGTAATCGATTGGGACGGCGGCGCGCTCGCCGCATTGCCCGGCGGCTGCAAAGCCGGCGTCAGCCTGCACACCAAGAGCCCCAAGGCCAAGGACCTGCCCGAGGCCGATCAGTACAGTTCCGAGGACAACGCGATGCGCGCGCTCGACCCCAGGGTCAGCGAGATTCTGATCGGCTATTAGCGCATGATCCGGGACAGCGGATACCGGCTTTCGCAATCGCCCGTGCCCAAGCAAAACGCCAGAGCCGGATGCGGTTCGAACAAAGGATTTAGAAAAAAGTAAGGATTTGCGAAAAAATCCTGCCGCTTCACCGTCTGCGCCGCGCCGGCTGCGGCGCCTCGGCCGGTTTCTGGCCGAGATTTCGCACGTCGCGCGCCATTTCAAGGCAGGTCAACAATTCGGTATAGCTCGAATCGCCGCCCATCCTCGCTTCATTGACGCAGGAGTTCCGGTCCGCGGCGGGAAAGCTCGACCATTGTTTGACGAGTTCGTCACGGACTTCCTGTTCGCTCTTGAGGCAATCCTGCTTTTCCTTGGCGATCTCCGGATCATGGAACGAGGCGCCGCCTTGTTGGGCGATGCCCTGGCAAACCGGCTCGACGTTAAGCACCGGAACATGATCGGCGACCGGCACGAATAGCCGCGCGGAAAGCGCCAGAACTGCAGGCAGCATCATGAATGTGGTCCCATCGCGCGTTGGCTTATCCGTGCGCCCGCGAGCGGCGCGACGATTATACCACGCCGCAACGCCGGATCGAGCAAAAGCCGACGTGACAACGCAGCGCTGTGCATTCCGGCTGCTCGGCGCGGTTCGCGTGCCGCGCTCACGCCGCGCGGCGGCCGTAGCCGCTCGCGAAAACGCCGCGCAGCCAGGCCGCCAGCGGCAGCGTCAACAGCGCCATGGCGGCAACCAGCACCAGCGCCCGCCAAAGGCCGATCGCGTCGCCGGCGCGGCCGAGCAGGATCGGCGCAATCGCGCCGGAGCCGATCGTGCCAGTGTAGAAGATGCTCAGCGCACGGCCGCGCCAATCCGGGGCGACCAGATCCGGCACCGAACCGTACAACACCGACGAGGTACCGTTGAGCGCAATGCCGATCAGCGGCAGCAGCGGCAAGGCTGCGGCAAGTGGCAGCGGAATGAGCGCCACAATGCCAGCCGCCGTCAGACTTTCGGTGAGCCAGACCGTGGCGATGGCGCCGATGCGCGCGCCGATAAACGCGCAGGCGAGCTTGCCGGCGGCGCCCCCGGCAAAGACCAGCGTCATGGAAAGACCAATCGCCTGCAGGCTTGCGCCCTTGGCCGTGAGCACGAAGGGAAGGAAAAGCAGGAATCCCATGCGCGTTGCGCTGTCGAAAATGCCGATCGCGAGCAGCAGCGCGAAGCCGGAGCGCGGCTGTTGCCGCAGCGGCGAAGCCGCGTGTTCGGCGGCGGTCGGGCGGCTGTCATAACGCGGCATGAACAGAAAGATGAGCACCGCCAGCACCGGACCGATGCCGCCGAGCAGGCCGAGCGCGTGCCGCCACGGCATCGCCAAGAGCAACAGCGACAATGCCGCCGGCAATGTCATCTTGCCAAGGTCGCCGCAGAAATTATAGCTGCCGAGCGCCTTGAGCGAGCGCGGCCCGGCGAAGGCGCGAGCGATCAGCGCCGAGGCGACCGGATGCTGGGCGCTGGCGCCGGCGCCGCTGATCACGAGCGCGCAGAGCAGCACCGTAAAGCCCGCGCTGATGCCGGCGAGGCAATAGCCGAAGCCCGCCAGCGCGGTGCCGAGCGCGAGCACGGCGGCAGCACCCAGCCGTTCGGACAACAAAGCGGCAGGGATTTGCAGGCTTGCCAGCGCGCCGACGAAGGCGCCGCGCAGCGCACCGAGCGCTGCATAGCTCAGACCGAATTCGCCATGCCACAGCGGCAGCATGATGTAGATGAGATCGGTGTAGCCGTCGTGCAGGGCGTGCGCACCGGCGGCGACCGCAGCAGCCCGTCGCTGGTCCGGCGACAATTTTGCCACGCGTACCGCAATATCGCCGAAGCCGAACCATCCCATGAAAAAACCCCGACCGGCCCGGCGGACAATCTGCCGCTAGAGCCGAGTTCGATCACGCTCCAAGACGCACGTTAAGGGAGATTTTTCGTTCAAAGTCCATATTCGGACCGGCGGACGAAGCTCGCCGCCCGCCTGCGCAGCGGCCGCAACGTTACCATTCAGAAGCCGTAAACCGCAGCAATTGTAATTATTTGACCGCAATTGACCGCTGTAATCGCGCAGTGCAGTGTGACGCCGAATGCCGGCCGCCGTGCCGGATCTGTGGGGAGGAAGCAGCATGTTCGGGATCGGCGATCTGTTCCAGTGGGAGCGGTTCGTGGCGCCCGCCATCATCAAGGTGTTCTACTGGCTCGCCGTCGTCATTTCCGTGCTGCTCGGGCTTGCCGGTGCGGTCACCTCGCTCTACGACATGGCCTTCAATCCTTTCATCGGCATGATCTTTCTCATCGCCAGCCTGCTCGGCGCCTGCGTCGGCGTGATCGCTTCACGCATCGCGGCCGAATTCGTGCTGATCGTGTTTCGCATCAACGAGCATCTCGGAGCGATCAGGAATCAGGGATCGGCGGCTAGGAACCAAGGACCTGGCTTCGCGGAGCAGGAGTCCGGCTTCAGACCGCAATGATCTTGCCGTCGCGACGGCCGGTTCCGGGTCGCCGGAACCTACGTCGCGAAACGGAAGTGCATGACGTTGCCGTCGCGCACCACGTAATCCTTGCCTTCGAGCCGCATCTTGCCGGCGTCGCGCGCCGCCGCTTCGCCGCCGCAGCCCACGTAATCCTGGTAGGCGACGGTCTCCGCGCGAATGAAGCCGCGTTCGAAATCGCTGTGGATGACGCCGGCCGCCTGCGGCGCTTTGGTGCCGCGAGGCACTGTCCAGGCGCGCGTTTCCTTCGGCCCGGCGGTGAAGAAAGTCACGAGATCGAGCAGGGCATAGCCGGCGCGGATCAGACGATCGAGACCGGCCTCTTTGAGCCCGAGCGCGGCGAGATAGTCGTCACGTTCGTCGCGCTTGAGCAGCGCGATCTCGGCTTCGATCTTGGCGGAGATCACAACGGCAGCCGCCGCCTGCGCTGCCGCACGCTGCTCGACGCGCCGCGAATGGACATTGCCGTTCGCGGCCGAGGCCTCATCGACGTTGCAGACATAAAGCACCGGCAGCGAGGTAAGAAGACCCAACGCGTGAAACGCCTTCTCATCTTCCGGTTTGCGCTTCGTCAGCCGCGCCGGCTTGCCCGCCCGCAACAGCGCGAGCGCCGGATTGACCAGGACGAGCGCTTCCTTCGCCTCCTTCGTCTCCCTGGCGTCCTTGTCAGTGCCGCGCGCCTTTCGTTCAAGGCCCTCGAGCCGGCGTTCCAGACTTTCGAGGTCCGCGAGCATCAACTCGGTCTCGACCGTTTCGATGTCGGCAATCGGATCAATGCGGCCTTCGACATGGGTGACCTCGCTATCCTCGAAGCAACGCACGACGTGGGCGATGGCGTCGACCTCACGGATATTGGCCAGAAACTGATTGCCCAGTCCCTCCCCTTTCGATGCGCCGCGGACGAGGCCGGCGATGTCGACGAAACTCAGCCGCGTCGGCACGATGGCGGCGGATTCGGCGAGCTCGGCAAGCCGCGCCAGCCGCGGATCGGGCACCGCCACTTCGCCGACATTCGATTCGATGGTGCAGAACGGATAATTCGCCGCCTGCGCCGCCGCGGTCTCTGTCAGCGCATTGAAGAGCGTCGACTTGCCGACATTCGGCAGGCCGACGATGCCGCATTTGAAACCCATGGAACTCGTTCACCCCGTCAACGCGAATCACGCTTCGTCGCTGTGTCCGGCGGCACCGGGCGTTGTTCCCGACTTGGCGCCGACGTTCTTGGCGCCGACGCCCTTGGCAAGCATGGCAAGGTGAACCTTGTTTTGAAAACTCGAATCCTGGCCGCGGATCAGAAGTTCGACATTGTCGGCGAGGATTGCAAGCAGCGCGTCGACCCAGCCGCGCTCGCCGCGTTCGCTCTTGGCGAAGTCGCTCAGCACGTATTGCATCACCAGATCCTTGTCGCCGGGATGGCCGACGCCGATACGGACACGCCGGTAATCGTTACCGACATGGGCACTGACCGAGCGCAGGCCGTTGTGGCCAGCGACGCCGCCGCCAACTTTCACCCTGACCTTGGCAGGCGCCAATTCGATCTCGTCGTGGAATACCGTGATCGCGCCGGGCGCGAGCTTATAGAATTGCGCTGCTTCGGCGACGGCGCGGCCCGATTCATTCATATAAGTCCCTGGCAGCAGCAAGAGCACGCGTTCACCGCCGATCGAGCCTTCGCAGGCGACGCCGGCAAAGCGCCGGCGCCACGGACCGATGCCGTGGCGCCGCGCGATGGCCTGCAAAGCCATAAAGCCGATGTTATGGCGGTTGCCGACGTGGCGTGCTCCCGGATTGCCGAGTCCGACCAGGAGCAGCATCGGTTTCGTCCCGCGACGCGCAACCTCACTTCTTCTCGGCCACGGCAGGCGCGGCAGCAGACTGCGGGCGCCGCGCCAGGAGCTGCACCCGGCGCTCCGCCTTCGGCCGGCACACCGGCGGCAGCGGTCGTCGCAGCCGCCGCAGCCGCAGCCGCCGCAGCTTCGGCCGCTGCCTTCATTTCCTCGGCATAGCCCGACGGCGGCACGACCGTGACCAGCGTGATGTCGCGTCCGCTGACCACCCGGACGCCTTGCGGCAGTGCGATATCGCTCAAATGTTTGGAATAATTGATTTCAAGCCCACTGACATCGACGTCGATGGCGGCCGGGATCGCGTCGGCGCGACAGCGCACCTCGATGCTGTGGGTGACGATGCTGACCGTGCCGCCGCGCTTGACGCCCGGCGACTGGTCGACGTTCTGGACGTGGATCGGAATATTGACGCGGATCGTCGCGCCTTCGCCGAGCCGCATGAAGTCGACGTGCAGCGGCAGGTCGCGCACGGTATCGAGCTGGAAGTCGCGGGGGATGACGCGGTGTTTCACGCCGTCGATTTCGACGTCATGAACAGTGGTGAGAAACCGCCCGCCATAGATGCGCTGGTGCACATCGGCGTAATCGAGCGAAATCGGCAGCGGCGGCCTGCCGTCGCCGTAGATAATGCCGGGCACGCGGCCGGCACGACGCTCGGCTCGGGCGGCACCCTTGCCGGCCCGCGGCCGTGCCATGGCCTTGATCAAATTGACGGTCGCCATGATGTCTAATCCTCGCCCTAATCCTGCTCGTGTGAAGCAATGCGCGGCAGCCTCCAGGGGGCTGGGAACCGCGACCGCGGCTTCTATAGCCGCGCGAATCCTGAAAAACAAGGAATCAGGCGACCTTAATGCGGCCTCAAGCGCCTGCCGCGCTCGGATGAGTACCGGCGCAGGCACCGTCCCCGTCGCAGGCAGACGGCTTCTCGGCCGGGGCGCCGGCTTGACCGAGCGCGGCTTCAAGCGCAGCGACGCGCGCGTTGAGGGCTTCGTTTTCTTCGCGCGCGAGACGTGCCATGTCCTTGACAGCTTCAAAATCTTCGCGCCGGACTACGTCGAGTTCGCGCAGGATGCGCTCGGCCTGGCTGCGGAACAGCGTCTCGAACTCGCGCCGCACCCCTTGCGCAGCGCCGGCGGCGTCATTCATCAGGCGAGCAACTTCGTCGAAAAATCGGTTCGTCGTCTGCACCACAACAACCTCCCAGTGCTAGCGGAGTCCCCGCTTGCCATGCTTGCAGACAATGGCGATGGTGCGGCGCAGCCGCAAGAGGCCGGCGCCGCGAGAGGCGGCACGACACGCCAACGCATATTACGCTCGCAGGGAAATCCAATGCTCGTTCTGCCGGTCCTGCCGTATCCCGCCATCAATCCAGTGCTGGTCCATATCGGACCGCTGGCAGTGCGCTGGTATGCGCTGGCCTATATCGTCGGCATACTGGCCGGCTGGGTCTATGCGCGCGCCATCATCGCATCGCCTCGGCTGTGGGGCGGGCCGGCGCCGCTCACGATCGTCGATTTCGACGATTTCATCATCTGGATCACGCTGGGGATCATCCTCGGCGGCCGCATTGGCTATGTCCTGTTCTATAATCTCCCGCTGTTTCTCGTTCACCCGGTTCAAATCGTGGAACTCTGGCACGGCGGCATGTTGTTTCACGGCGGCGTTCTCGGCTGCATCGTTGCGATCATCCTGTTTGCCCTGCACCGCGGCATCCCAATGCTGTCGCTCGGCGACGTTACTGCCGCCGTGGCGCCGATCGGGCTGTTCCTCGGCCGCATCGCCAATTTCATCAATGATGAATTATGGGGCCGTCCGAGCAACGTTCCGTGGGCTATGATTTTCCCCAATGGCGGTCCGATTCCACGCCATCCGAGTCAGCTTTATGAAGCGGGGCTGGAGGGCATTGTCCTGTTCATCGTCCTCAACGTGCTGGTTCGCACCGGAGCGCTCACGCGGCCCGGCATCGTCACGGGAAGCTTTGCCGTCGGCTATGGGATTGCGCGCATCACCTGCGAATTCTTTCGCGAGCCAGACCCGCAGCTCGGCTTTCTCTGGGGCGGAGTGACCATGGGAATGCTGCTGTGCATCCCCTTGATACTGGCCGGCCTTGCCGTGCTCGCATTTTCCCTGACCTACGAAGCGAAACCGAACGATGGCTGAGGAACAGACCCCGCTGGAACGCGATATCCGCAAGCTGATCGGCGTCGCCGGGCCGATGCCGGTTGCCGAGTATATGCGGCTGTGCCTGTCGCACCCGCAATACGGCTATTACATGAATCGCGATCCGCTCGGCGCCCGCGGTGACTTCGTCACTGCGCCCGAGATCAGCCAAATGTTTGGCGAGTTGATCGGACTGTGGCTGGCGTCGGTATGGCAGCAGATGGGCTCGCCAGAAAACGTGCGCCTGATCGAACTCGGCCCGGGTCGTGGAACCATGCTGGTGGATGCAATCCGGGCAGCAAGAACGGTCTCGGGATTCCACGCGGCAATCGTACTGCATCTAGTCGAGATCAGCCCGACGCTGCAGAAGGTGCAACAGGAGCGGCTGCAGCCGCTCGGCCTGCCGATGCATTGGCACGCGGCGCTCGAAGAGGTTCCGATCGGCCCCTGCCTCATCGTCGCCAACGAATTCATCGACGCGCTGCCCGTCCACCAGGCAGTCAAGCAGGCCGATGGCTGGCACGAGCGCGTCGTCGCCATTGCGGCGGATGGCAATTTCACGATCGACGCCGCGGAAGCTCCGCTGCCTCACTTCGAATCGACCTTGCCGCGCGGCTTACGGCTGTCGCCCGTCGGCTCAATCTACGAGTGGCGTTCCGACCTGATCGCGCTCGAAATCGGACGGCGCGTGCGCAAGGACGGCGCCGCTCTGATCATCGATTACGGCCATGCCTGGTACGGTTTGGGCGAGACGCTGCAGGCCGTCGCCGGGCACAGCTTCGTCGACCCGCTGCGCGCGCCGGGTCAGGTCGACCTTACCGCCCATGTCGATTTCGCAGCCCTGGCGCAGTGCACCGAGAGCATGGGCGGCCATGCCCACGGCCCGGTGTCGCAGCGCGATTGGCTGCACCGTCTTGGCATCGACAAGCGCGCGGCCACGCTCAAGGCACACGTACCTTACAGCAAGGCGGCCGAGATGGAACACGCGCTCGCCCGCCTGACTGCCGGCGGTTCGCGCGGAATGGGAGAACTGTGCAAGGTGATGGCGATCGCCGATGCGGAACTCGGCCCGCTTCCCGGGTTTGAACCGTCATGATGGTCAGGGCTGATATTCTCGAACTTGCCGGCATCCGCCATGCGTTTTTCACCCGCCAAGGCGGCGTCTCCGGTGGCTGCTATGCCAGCCTCAACGGCGGCGCCGGGTCGCACGACAATGCCGCCGCCGTTGCGGAAAACCGCGCCCGCATGGCGCGGTCGCTCGGTATCGAGCCGGCGCGCCTTCTGACCCTCCATCAGATCCACTCGCCGCACGTTGTTGTCGCCGAAACGCCGTGGACGCCGCAAGCTCGCCCGCGCGCCGACGGCATCGTCACACGGATTCCGGCGCTTGCCGTTGGCGTCGCTACGGCCGATTGCGGGCCGATCCTGCTGGCCGATCCGCAGGCGCGCGTGGTCGGCGCGGCGCACGCTGGCTGGCGCGGGGCGCTTCTCGGCATTGCCGAGGCCACGGTCGCGGCGATGGAGCGGCTCGGCGCTGCAGCCAGCCGCATCCGCGCCGCGCTTGGGCCGATGATCCGTCAGCGCAATTACGAAGTCGGTCCCGATCTCATCGAGCGCTTCAGCGCGGAAGACCCGGCAAGCCAGCCGTTCTTCATGCCTGCTTCGCGCGATGGCCGCGCCCTGTTCGACCTCGCCGGCTATGTCGCGCTGCGGCTGAGGCGGGCCGGAATCATCCAGATCGAGGATCTCGAGCCTGTGCACTTATGCCGATCCGGCGCGGTTCTTCAGCTATCGGCGCGCCACCCACCGGGCCGAAGACGATTACGGCCGGCACGTCAACGCCATCAGCCTTGTGGCCGACTAGCCAGCGACGAGTGGCGAACACGGTTCACGACATCCCAAACGACGGCCTTCGCCGGAGTGTCCGTCGCCCTGTCACAAGCCATTGGGGCTACAGCGAAAAATCGAAGGGGGACAAGGCCCTGAATCATGTTGCCAGCCTAACAAGCGGCTTGTATCAGGGCCGCGTGAACGCTTAACCGCGCGCACGCAGGAGAAGAGCGGATGGCTGGCAATAACGGAGCAATGAAGCTCGTCGCCGGCAACTCCAACCCCGCGCTGGCCGAGGCGATCGGCGGCTACCTCGAACTGCCGCTGACCAAGGCCGTGGTCCGCCGCTTCGCCGACATGGAGATTTTTGTTGAAATTCAGGAAAACGTCCGCGGCGCCGACGTTTTCATCATCCAGTCGACCTCCTTTCCCGCCAACGACCACCTGATGGAATTGCTCATCATCACCGACGCGCTGCGGCGCGCCTCGGCGCGGCGCATCACCGCGGTCATTCCTTATTTCGGCTACGCCCGGCAGGATCGCAAACCGGGGCCGCGCACCCCGATCTCGGCCAAGCTCGTCGCCAATCTGATCACGCGCGCAGGCGCTGACCGCGTGCTGACGCTCGACCTGCACGCCGGGCAGATCCAGGGATTCTTCGACATTCCGACCGACAACTTGTTTGCTTCACCGGTCATGACGCGCGACATCCGGCAACGCTTCGACCTCGACAAAGTGATCGTTGTCTCGCCCGATGTCGGCGGCGTGGTGCGCGCTCGCGGCCTTGCCAAGCGCATCAATGCGCCGCTCGCCATCATCGACAAAAGGCGCGAACGGCCCGGCGAATCCGAAGTGGCAAACGTCATCGGCGAAGTCGGCGGCGGCATCTGCATCCTGGTTGACGACATCGTGGATTCCGGCGGCACGCTGGTTAATGCCGCCGATGCGCTGCTGGAAAAGGGCGCCAACGAAGTCTACGGCTACATCACCCATGGCGTGCTTTCGGGCGGTGCCGTGGCGCGCGTCACCGCTTCCAATCTCAAAGAGCTCGGTTATCACCGACTCGATCCAGCCCACCGCGGCGGTCGCGACCTCGCCGAACATCCGCGTGCTCTCGATTGCAACACTGCTCGGCGAAGCGATCAGCCGCACCGCCGCGGAAGAGTCGGTATCGAGCCTGTTCGACTGACGCCGCCTGGGACTCGCCGGGCTTGGTCAGAGGCCTCGGCAAGCGTTCGCCGGCGCCATGCCCGGAAAGCCCGCCGCGGCAACCCCCGAGTCAACTTGTCGCAGGCCTGCCTGTGGACGGCGGCACGAGCAGCATTGTGCCGCGACGGCAAATCACTTCATGACTGCAAACATCGCTTGCCGTAGCGTGGGTTGCACAAAATTGGCGAACGGAATCGCAACGACTATAGTCGGCGGGACGGCTGATTCGCGGCCTCCGGTCAATCCGCAGGCGCGACTTGTTCCTGCGGCAAATCGCAGCCTGTTTTGGGCAAGGTCAAGTGGCGTGCGCATTTCCACCCCGAGCGAAGCTGTGGAGGCGGCATGTCCATCATCGAAATCGCCCGCGAGCAAAGAATCAATCCGCTGGAAGTGGTGGAGCGCCTGGCGGGCTCCAACAACTGGCCGTTCGAACGCGCCGGCGAGGACGAGATCGCGCTGGTCGTCACCGGCCGATGGACTGATTATCAGGTTTCATTCACCTGGATGAGCGACATCGAGGCGCTGCATCTGGCCTGCGCATTCGACATGAAAATTCAGGAGCCGCGGCTTGGCGAAGTGCAGCAGCTTATTGCGCTGATCAACGAGCAATTGTGGATCGGACATTTCGACCTGTGGACGCAGAACGGCGTGATCATGTTCCGGCATGCGCTGGTGCTGTCCGGCGGCGTCGCGGCGTCGGACCGGCAGTGCGAGGCGGTGCTGGGGACCGCGCTGGATTCCTGCGAACGCTATTATCCGGCGTTCCAGTTCGTGGTCTGGGCCGGCAAATCCGCGCGCGAGGCGATGGATTCCGCCATGTTCGAAACTTCTGGCGAGGCCTGATCTCGACTTCCAGTGTTCCCTGATTCTGAGGGCATCCGCAGGCAGAGCTTTTTCTCATACGCCCGGCCCCGAGCAAAACACGCTGCAGGCGCAGTGGCGCCTGCGCGGCCGTGCCTACGGCCATGACGGCAGCGGCGAAATTTGATTAGATACTGCAGCGACAATGAGGAGCCAGGCCGATGAACGCCTCGCCTGACGCTGCGACCCGCGGGGGTGCCGAGTTGCGCGATTTCTCCGGCCAGCTGCTCCTGGTCGGCGCCGGCAAGATGGGCTCGGCCTTGCTCGAAGGCTGGCTCAAGCTCGGCCTCGACGCCCGCAAGGCCGCGGTATTCGAACCCTTGCCTTCGCCGCAGATTGCTGCGCTCCCCGCCCGTGGCCTGCGGCTCAACCCGCCTGCCGCCGCGCTCAGCGATGTCGCCGCCATGGTGCTTGCGGTGAAGCCGCAGGGCGCGGCCGCCGTTCTGGCGCCGCTGGTGCCGATCGTCGGCCCCTCGACTGTCGTGATTTCGATCATGGCCGGACGCACGCTGGCCTTTCTTGCCGGCGCCTTGAGCGGCGCCGGCGCCTTGGTGCGCGCCATGCCCAACACTCCGGCCGCGATCGGCCGCGGTATCACGGTTGCCGTGTCGCGCGGCGCCAGCGCCGCGCAGCGCGAGCTTGCCGATCGTCTGCTCGCCGCGACCGGCGCGGTGGAGTGGATCGACGACGAAGCGCTGATGGACGCCGTGACGGCCGTTTCGGGATCGGGCCCGGCTTACGTCTTCCTGCTGGCCGAAGTCTTGGCGAAGGCTGGCGCCGCAGCCGGATTACCGCCGCATCTTGCCGCAAGACTCGCGCGCGAGACCGTGGCCGGGTCGGGCGAATTGCTGCATCAGTCGCCGCTCGAAGCCGCCGTGCTGCGCGAGAATGTCACCTCGCCAGGCGGCACCACCGCCGCGGCGCTCGACGTGCTGATGGGCGGCGACGGCCTTGGCCCGCTAATGCAGCGGGCGGTCGCCGCCGCAACCGCACGTTCGCGGCAACTCGCCGGCTGAATATCGCGCGGCTGAATATCGCGCCTTGGAACGGCGGCGCAGCTGACTTAGATTATTCCTCGACGCTGTCTTAGCCCGCATTTGAGACACGCGCGCAGGAGATCGGTTCAGGAGTTCGGTTATGGCACGCAGACCCTCCCGTCCGGCACGGCCGCCACGCCCGCCGCGCACGACCCGCTCGGCACGCCCCGCCGCCCGATCTTCTCGGCCCGCGGCGGCACCCGATGCACCCTCCCCGACCAGCGAGCGTGACAAAATCGTAGCGGCGTTCTTGGCGCTGCTCGCGGAGAAGCGGATCGAACAGATCGGCCTTGCCGAAATTGCGCAACAGGCCGGCGTGTCGCTGTCGCAATTGCGCGCCGCCTTCGCCTCGCCGATTGCAATCGTGGCCGCCCATATCAAAGACGTTGACCGCGCCGTGCTCAGCGAGGATTTGAGCGACATGGACGAGGAGCCGCAGCGTGAGCGGCTGTTCGACGTGCTGATGCGCCGGCTCGAAGCGCTGGCGCCGCACCGTCGAGCGGTGCGCTCGCTGCTGCGTTCGGCTCGTCGCAACGCGCCGCTTGCCGGTGCGCTCAACTTGCTGGCGGTGCGGTCACAGCGCTGGATGCTCAGCGCCGCCGGGATCAACGCATCGGGACCGCGCGGCGCGTTGCGCGCGCAGGGCCTGGCGCTGCTGTTTACCTCGGTGCTGCGCACCTGGATTCGCGACGACGATCCAGGCCTGGCGCGCACCATGGCGGCGCTCGATCGCGCGCTTGCCCGCGGCCAACGCTTGTCCGGCTTCCTCGACGATTTGTGCGCCATCCCGTCGCGAATTTGCCGGCTGCGGTCGCGCCGCCGCCGCCGGCGTTACGAGGACGACGAGGGCGAGGAGCCGGTCGCCGCTTAACTCGGCCCAGCCGAGCGGTCTTGACCGCAAAGCAGCAAAAGTAGGTGTAGCGCACCGCAGCCGGCGGTCCGGCGAGTGATCGGCAGGAAACTATCGAAGCTGCCGGCCCGTGATTAGAATAACTACAAAGTGTGATTTTTTCTTTGCAGACCGCCGCCGCCGGAGCTAGATAGTTGCAGATTGTACCAATCCTTCGTCCGGTCCCGCCGCGATGATCGTCTGCTCCTGCAACGTGCTGTCCGACCACGACGTGCGCGCTACGCTCGTCGCCGGCGATGCGGCGCCGCGCACGACCGGACAGGTTTATCATTGCCTCGGCTGGCAGCGCCCAATGCGGCCGTTGCGCGCGCACCATTCGGCGCATCATGGACGAGGCGCTCGCCGCCGCTTCGGCGCAGCGTGACGGACAATCCCGCGCCTGAGCTCCCTCTTGATCGCGAAGGTGCCGGCCGGCGCTGGCGGCGCGACATTCTTTGCCGGCCGTGGAAATGGACTATTATGATCATCCGAACACGCCGCCCGCCCCGTGCGGCGTGGCACACGATCGCAGGAGTTAGAGCATGAAAGGCGAGCCGGGAGTTCTCGATTATCTCAACAAGGGATTGCGGCACGAACTCACGGCGATCAACCAGTACTGGCTGCATTACCGCCTGCTCGACAATTGGGGGTACAAATCGCTCGCCAAGCAGTGGCGCAAGGAATTGATCGAGGAAATGCAGCACGCCGACAAGCTGGTCGAGCGCATCATCTTCCTCGACGGTTTTCCCAATATGCAGGTGCTCGATCCGCTGCATATCGGCCAGAACGTCAAGGAAGTGTTCGACTGCGACCTCGCCGCGGAAATGTCCTCACGCGCGCTCTATGAGGAAGCCGCGACCCATTGCCATGCGGTGCGCGATTACGTCTCGCGCGATCTGTTCGAGAAGCTGATGCACGACGAGGAGGAGCACATCGATTTCCTCGAAACCCAGCTCGACCTCGTCGCCAAGCTCGGACTGCAGCTCTACGCGCAACATCACATCGGCGAGCTTGACGAGAACGAGGACTGAGCGGAGCTGCGTCCGCTGTTGCGGCCGTTGCGCCGCCGCAATCGTTGACAAAATCTGAATGCTTTGCGCGCCCTGCATGCGCGAGGGCGCAGCGCGGCGGCGCCGACCGAAACAAATGCGGCCGTCCCGGCCGCTCACCGGCGATTAGGGTTAAGCGTTAAGGTTAAGAGCCGCTTAATCATTTGCTGCCATCTTCGCTTCCGAATTTCAGCAACGGCCGGGCGCCGCGCGCACGGCCGCGTCGAGGAAAGGACGAAGCGATGGTCAGCGTAAAATCCATCATCAGCGCCGGCACGGTAATCATGCTGAGCAGCGCGGCCTACGCCGCCGATCTCGGTGCGCCGCCGCCAGCGTTCCAATATCAACCGCTCGCTCCGGTCGCGCAGCAAAGCTCCTGGTATCTGCGCGGCGAGATCGGGGTGGGGCTCGGCAATTCGGATCTCACATATCTTCAGAATCCGCTCAATTCGAGCGACTTCTCTATTGCCCATGCCTCGATGGCCGACACAACGTTCTTCGGCGCCGGCATCGGCTACAATCTGAACAACTGGCTGCGGTTCGATGCGACCGCGGAATACCGGGCCCGCACTCAGGTCAACGCCTTTGGCCAATACACCTATGAAGGCGGCACGTACGGTGACCAGTATCAGGGCTATCTGAAATCGGTAGTCCTGCTCGGCAACGCCTATGTTGACCTCGGCACCTGGTGGTGCCTCACGCCTTTCGTCGGCGCCGGTGTCGGCGGTGCCTACAACACCGTCGCCGACCTGACGGACATCGGCATCGGCACATCCGGCGCCGGCATCGGCCGCAACACAAGCTCGTGGAGCCCGGCCTGGGCCGCCTATGCCGGCCTCGCCTATAACGTCACCGACAATTTCAAGGTCGAATTCTCTTATCGCTATCTGAATTACGGCTCGGTGACCGACACCATCGATTGCATCGGCGGCTGCAATCCCGATTCCTACAAGTGGAGCAATCTCACTTCGCAGGACTTCATGCTGGGATTCCGCTGGATACTGGCACCCGAGCCGACGCCGGTCATGATGCCCGCCCCGCCGCTGAGCACACGCGGTTAAAACGCCGCAGCGCCAAAAGCGGCACCTGCAGACGGCGCGGGCGACCGCGCCGTCTTCGTCGTTGCGGCGCGCCTGCAGGCGAAGGCAGTCCACCCGGCTAACGCTCCGTTAAGGTTAATGCCTGATGATCGCCGCCGGTTGGCCGCTCGAAGCGTGCCGCAATGAAAGGGCGGGCAGATGCGTCGGGTGATTTGCGCTTTGATCGTTGTCGGACTTGCCTCGCCTGCTGTCGCACAAGATTGGGATATTTTGCGCGGCGCCCTGCCGGTCGGGCCGGCGCTGTTCACCAACTGGACCGGCGTCTATGTCGGCGGCCAGTGGGGCTACAACGATGGCAGCGCCGATTTCAGCAATGCCACGAAGGCCCCGATTGCTTATGCGCTGCGTGAAACGGCGCTCGAGAACGCCAGCGAAGTCTCGCAATACCCGGTGCTCGGCACTGCCGATCATACCACGACGGACTATGGCGGCTTCATCGGTTACAACAGCCAATGGCAGGATCTGATTCTCGGCGTCGAGGCGAATTACACGCACACCACGCTTGCCCTCGACGCGCCAAGTTCGCCAATCGTACGCAGCAACGTTAGCGACGGCCAAGGCAACGCGTACACCATCGGCATCATCGCCAACGGCACCTTGGCGGACCTCAATTACGGTTCGCTGCGCGGCCGCGCCGGCGTGGTGCTGGGCAATTTTCTGCCCTACGGTTTTGTTGGCGCCGCAGTGGGCATGGCCAATGTCAATGTGACGGCGGTAGTCGAGGGCGTCTGCGATACCGGCTCGACTGACACCTGTTCACCGTTTGCTTTTTCCGCCACGAGCGGCAAGAACTCGGCCTGGCTTTACGGCGCAACGGTCGGCGGCGGCCTCGATGTCGCAGTGACTCGCAACATCTTTCTGCGCGTGGAATACGACTATGTGCGCTTCGCGCCGATCTCCGACGTCGTCATCGCCATCTCCGGCGTGCAGGTCGGCGCCGGATTCAAGTTCTGACGGCAGACGGAAGACGCACAACAGAGCAAAGACCACGGATCACGGCCGGCATTTGTCCTCCCTTGCGTCGCGACCTCGATTCCGCTGTCCATGCACGGTCCGTCGTCCGGCTTGACGTTTCCCGTTCTTTTCCTTATTTGCGGCCTTGGGACACCCCTCCCCAACGAGGGGCGGCTATCTGGAAGGATAGAACGCGATGATTGCCACGCCTGTCGTGCGGCCGCTGGTGCCGCATTTTTCGTCCGGCCCCTGCGCCAAGCGCCCGGGCTGGTCTCCGCAAGCCCTCACCGGCGCGGTGCTCGGACGCTCCCATCGCTCGAAAGCCGGCAAGGCGAAGCTCAAGCACGCCATCGATCTGACGCGCCAGGTGCTGCAGGTTCCGGCGCATTATCGAATCGGGATCGTGCCGGCGTCCGACACCGGCGCCGTCGAAATGGCGCTGTGGTCACTGCTCGGACCGCGACCTGTCACCATGCTCGCCTGGGAATTGTTCGGCGAGGGCTGGGTAACCGATATCGCCAAGGAACTGAAGCTCAAGGACGCGAAGGTGCGGCGCGCGCCATACGGCGAATTACCCGACCTCAGCGGGATCGATCCGGCTCACGACATCATATTCACCTGGAACGGCACCACCTCGGGCGTGCGCGTGCCTGATGCCGGCTGGATCGCGGCCGAGCGGACCGGTCTTGCCATCTGCGACGCGACCTCGGCCGCGTTTGCGCAAAAGCTGGACTGGCCGAAACTCGATGTCGTTACCTTCTCCTGGCAGAAGGCGCTGGGCGGCGAGGCCGGCCACGGCATGCTCATTTTGTCCCCGCGTGCGGTGGCGCGGCTTGAAAGCTATGTGCCGCCATGGCCAGTGCCGAAAATCTTCCGAATGACCAAGGGCGGCAAGCTGATCGAGGGCGTTTTTGCCGGCGAGACCATCAACACGCCGTCGATGCTGTGCGTCGAGGACTATCTCGACGCCCTCGAATGGGCGCAATCGATCGGCGGGCTACGGGGGCTCTACGACCGCGCTGACGCCAATGCCGGTGTTCTTGCCGACTGGGTCGCGCGCACCGACTGGATCGATTTTCTGGCCCGCAACCCGGCGCAGCGCTCCAACACTTCGCTCTGCCTGAAAGTCGTTGATCCGGCCGTGACCAGGCTGCCGGCCGACGCCCAAGCCGCGTTCGTAAAAGGGATTGCCGCAACGCTTGAGCGCGAAGGCGTCGCCTACGACATCGACGCCTATCGCGATGCGCCGCCGGGGCTTCGCATCTGGTGCGGCTCGACAGTCGAAAGGCGCGATGTCGAAGCGCTCACGCCGTGGCTCGATTGGGCCTACGGCATGGCCAAAGAGGCGCTAGCAAAAGCGGCGTAACAGAACCCTGCTCCCTCGCATGACGTCATACCCCGCGAAGGCGGGGTATCCAGTAATGACAAGGCCTTGGCTTGGACGCGAATGCCTGTGGCTACTGGATCATCCGCTTTCGCGGATGATGACAAAATGAAGAGAGCGGCGGCACAGATCCGGAGCAACAACCAATGACTGCCAGGGTTCTCATTTCCGACGCGCTTTCGCCTGCCGCTGTCGCGATCTTCAAGGATCGCGGCGTCGAGGTCGAGTTTCAGCCCAATCTCGGCAAGGACAAAGAGAAGCTGGCCGCGGCGATCGACGGCTTTGACGGGCTTGCGATTCGCTCGGCCACCAAGGTCACCGCCAAGCTTCTGGAGCAAGCGAAAGGCCTCAAAGTGATCGGCCGCGCCGGCATCGGCGTCGACAATGTCGACATCCCGGCAGCGACCGCGCGCGGTATCATCGTCATGAACACGCCGTTCGGCAATTCGATCACGACGGCCGAACACGCCATCACCCTGATGCTGGCACTGGCGCGGCAAATTCCCGAGGCCGACGCTTCGACGCGCGCCGGCAAATGGGAAAAGAACAAATTCCTGGGCGTGGAGATTTTCGGCAAGACGCTCGGCATCATCGGCTGTGGCAATGTCGGCTCGATCGTCGCCGACCGCGCCATCGGCCTGAAGATGAAGGCGATCGCCTACGATCCCTATCTGTCCGCAGAGCGTGCGCTCGATCTCGGCGTCAAGAAGGTCGAGCTTGACGAGTTGTGGCTGCGCGCCGACTTCATCACGTTGCATACGCCGCTGACCGAGCTTACCCGCGACATCATCAACGCCGAGACGCTGGCGAAGGCCAAGAAAGGCGTGCGCCTGATCAACTGCGCACGCGGCGAACTGGTCGTTGAAGACGCGCTGGTCGAAGCACTGAAATCGGGCCGCGTCGCCGGCGCCGCCATCGACGTGTTCAGAGAGGAGCCGGCAACCGCGAGCCCGCTGTTCTCGGCGCCGAACGTCGTCTGCACGCCGCATCTCGGGGCCTCGACGGTGGAGGCGCAGGAGAATGTCGCCCTGCAGATCGCCGAGCAGATGTCTGATTATCTTCTGCGCGGCGCCATTTCCAACGCCGTCAACTTCCCATCGATCAGCGCCGAGGAGGCGCCGAAGCTCAAACCGTTCGTGGCGCTTGCAGAAAAACTCGGCTCGTTCGCCGGCCAGCTTACCGAGACCGGCATCACGCAGGTGCAAATCTCCTACGAAGGTCTGGTCGCGCAGATGAACACCAGGGCGCTGACTTCGGCGGCGCTCGCCGGACTGCTTCGCCCCATGCTGCAGGATGTCAATGTCGTTTCCGCGCCTATCGTCGCCAAGGATCGCGGCATCATCGTCGAAGAAACACGGCGCGAAGCCGAGGGCGATTTCGAGAGCCTGATCACGGTCACGGTCATGACCGACCGCCAGTCGCGCCACGTCTCGGGCACCGTGTTCGCCGACGGCCGGCCGCGCATCGTCAATATCAAGGGCATTCGCATGGATGCCGAGTTCGGCCCGTCGATGATCTATATCACCAATCTCGACAGGCCCGGCTTCATCGGCAAGTTCTCCTCGACCTTGGGTGATGCCGGCATCAACATCGCCACCTTCCACGTCGGCCGCGATTCGCCCGGCGGCAGCGCCATCGCGTTGATCGAGATCGATGGCGAATTGCCGGCCGCGGTGCTGGCCAAGGTGCGCGCGCTGCCGCAGGTGCAGCAGGCCAAGCCGCTGCGGTTTTGACGAAATGGCGTGGTGCGGCGGGCGCGGGAATTGACTATGCTGCGCGCGACAGGTTTCGGAGGATCGGCGCATGGCCCGCCCCATCGTTATCCACGCGGATTGGGATCCGGAAGCAGCCCTCTGGGTAGCGACGACGAATGATCTAAGAGGCCTCGTGACCGAGGCGGACACCATCGAGGCGCTGCGGGCGAAACTGCCGGGGATGATTCTCGATCTGCTCGAGGAGTACGGTATTTCCGACCTTCCCGCTTCGATCGAGATCGTTGCGCGCGCGAGCGACCGGTTAGTCGCCGTGGAATAGCTCGCGCACTCGCAGATGGCAGATTATTACCGCGACGTGATCCGTTTGCTGCGGGACGCCGGTTACGAATTCAAGCGGCAGGGCCGAGGCGATCACGAAATTTGGTGGAATCCGAGAACGGAAATTCGCGTAACCGTCGACCGGAAGCTGAAATCGAAGTTCACCGCTAATGGCATTCTAAGAGAGGCGGGGTTGCCGAAGGCCTTTTGATAATAATGATATTCCGGCCATGCCGACTCGGCGTTTTTCACTGCGCCCAGAAGCGCGATTGAGGCAGCCGCGCTATTTGCGCGTCGCCACCGTGATCCCGGCGAACACCAGTGCGTAGCCTACGGCGTGGTAGAGCCGGAAATGCTCGCCGAGCAGCATGATCGCCAGCACCGAACCAAATACCGGAACGAGGTGGATGAACGGCGCGGCGCGATTGGCGCCAATCAGCTCGATGCCGCGGTTGAGGAACAGATAGCCGAGCAGCGACGGAAAGGTGCAGACATAGACGAAACTGAGCACGCTCTCTCGGTCGAGCACCATCATCTGCCCGCTGCCGATCTCGACCGCGAGCGGCGGCAGCAACAGCACCGCGCCGAGCCCCATCACCGCGGCGAGAAACGACAACGGATGCATGAGCGGCCGCTTGCGCAGCATGGCGGCGTAGAAGCCATAGACCAGAAGTGCGACGAGGAAGCACAAATCGCCCTTGTTGAAGCCAATACCGAGCAAAGTGGCGAGCGAACCGCGGCAAATGATGATGAGGACGCCGGTGAGCGACACGCAAATACCGCCAGCCTGGCGCAGCGTCAGCCGGTCGCGAAACAGGCCGAAGCTCCACAGCGCCACGAACAGCGGCGTGGCCGATTGCAGCAACAGGCCGTTGATCGCGGTGGTGTAGTGCAGGCCGTAATAGGCGAGCGTGTTGTAGGTGGAGATACCGGTGAGCGCGAGCAGCGTCATCATGCCGGCGCGTTTGCGCAGCACCGCCCAATCGCGCGCAAGGTGGCGCGCAGCGAACGGCAGCAGGACGGCAAATGCGCCGGTCCAGCGGATGAACGCCAGCGTCACCGGCGGCACATGCCCGACGACGAAGCGGCCGAGTACGACGTTGCCCGACCAGAACAGCGAAGTCAGCGCCAACAGCAGATAGGGCCGGTCGAACAGCCAGAAGCCGGCGCGGCTGGTGCCGGTGTCGCGCGCCCAAGCCATTAACGATTTCTCCCGGCAACTCGGTGATGCAGCAGGCAGCGCTATCGCGGAACGCCGCGCACAACCAGCGCCGCGGCCGCATGACTGGTCCGGCTCGGCCGGCTCGCGGCAGTCTGGCCGCGTCCTGCCCATTTGCCCGACCCAGAACCGGTCCAAGCTTCGCTCCCGCGGCCATAGTGGGGCCAAGATTGCTGCAATACCAATAGCTTGGTTCGGATCACCGGGGTCGGGTCAGCGGCCCCGCCTTGCTTCGCGCGGCATCATCCTTTATCGGGGGACAGTCGGCGGCAGCCGGTATCCGATCCATGCGAGCGTTCCAGGGGCTGTTGGGGACTATTCCTCATGGCAAATGTCGTCGTGGTTGGCTCCCAATGGGGCGACGAGGGCAAAGGTAAGATCGTAGATTGGCTGTCGGAGCAGGCCGATATCGTAGTCCGGTTCCAGGGTGGCCATAATGCCGGCCACACCCTGGTCATCAACGGCACCACCTACAAGCTTTCGCTGTTGCCGTCCGGCGTGGTGCGGCCGGGAAAGTTGTCGGTCATCGGCAACGGCGTGGTGCTCGATCCGCAGGCGCTGCTCGATGAGATTACGCAACTCAAAAAGCAGAACGTTGCCGTCACGCCCGACAATCTGCGTATTGCCGAGAACACTACGCTTATTCTGCCGCTGCATCGGGAGCTCGATGCCATACGTGAATCGGCAAGCGCCACGTTGCGCATCGGCACGACTCGGCGCGGCATCGGTCCCGCCTACGAGGACAAGGTCGGACGGCGCGCCATCCGACTGATGGATCTCGCCGACGGGGCGACCCTCGACCGCAAAATAGAGCGGCTGCTCACGCACCATAATGCGCTGCGCAAGGGCCTCGGACTCGATGCGATGGACGCCGAGGTGATACGGAAGGACCTGCTGAAGACCGCACCTTTGGTGCTGCCATACATGGACTCGGTCTGGTCGCTGCTCGACGAGAAACGCCGCGAGGGCAAGCGCATTCTGTTCGAGGGCGCCCAGGGCGCCCTTCTCGATGTCGACCACGGCACTTATCCCTTCGTCACTTCATCCAATACGGTCGCGGCGCAGGCGGCGACCGGATCGGGGCTCGGCCCCGGCGCCATCGGCTATGTGCTGGGCATCTGCAAGGCCTACACGACGCGGGTCGGCGAGGGTCCGTTTCCGACCGAGCAAACCAACGAGATCGGCCGCACGCTCGGCGAGCGCGGCAAGGAATTCGGCGTCGTGACCGGACGGCCGCGGCGCTGCGGCTGGTTCGACGCCGTGCTGGTCCGCCAGACCGTGCGGTTGAGCGGCATCGACGGTCTTGCGCTCACCAAGCTCGACATTCTCGATGGTTTCGATGAAATCAAGGTCTGCATTGGCTATCGTCTGGACGGCCGCGAGATCGACTATCTGCCGGCCGGCGAGCACGTCCAGGCGCGGGTCGAGCCGATCTACGAGACTGTCGCCGGCTGGCGGCAACAAACGGCGCGCGCGCGCTCCTGGGCCGATCTGCCCGCACAGGCGATCAAGTATGTGCGCCGGATCGAGGAACTGATCGGCTGCTCCGCCGCCATATTGTCGACCAGTCCGGAACGAGACGACACGATCCTGATGCGCAACCCGTTCGAGGGCTGATTCGTGGTGAAAACCGGTGCAGCAAAGCGTAGACTTGATAGATGACTGACTACCATCCGCTCATCGCCCGCGCTGTAGCAGGCCTTGTCAAGAATACCGGCGCAGCGCGCCGCGCGCTCTACGAGCGCGCGCGGGCGGCTTTGATCGCGCAGCTGCGCGGAGTTCAGCCAGCATTATCGGAGTCGGAAATCACCAAGGAGCGCCTAGCGCTGGAAGAAGCGATCCGCAAGGTCGAAGCCGAGTCGGCGCGAAAAGGCCTCGGCGAACCGCGGTCCGAGCGTCGCTCCGAAGCAAAAATCGAACGGCGCTCCGCCGCGAAGCTTGACCGCCCGCGGTCGCCAGAGACTGCAACGCCCCGGCCGACGCCGGAGCTCGCCCCGCCGAAGCCGGCGTCAGAAACCGAATCTCTGAGAGAGTCCGGCGCGCTCAGTCTGTCTGCAGCCGCGATGGCGCTGCGCCGCGGGCGCGCAAGCTTGTCCGGCGGGGAGACCACGCGGACGCATCAGAAGGAGGGCCGGCACTCGGAACCGTCAACCGATCCGGCTCGCCGCGACGAGGAACGGGCGAAGAGTGCGGAGCCGCGGCTGGCAGCAAGGCTGACCGCACGGAGCCGGATTCTGCAAGCACGCACGTCCTCGGTCGTGCGCAGCGGGTTCAGGAGCTTCCGCAGTGTCATCAACGAGGCCGACGAGCTCGGTGCCGCCAGTGCGAAGGCGGCGCAATCGGCCCGTGAGACGCGCAATTCCTATGTGCCGCTCGCCCGCGCACCGACAATTCGGCCGCGACCGCAAGCGGAGGATCTCGACGCCCCGTCTTCCCTCGAGCCGCAATACGAGCCGCAATTCGATGAAGAGGAGTTTGAGGATCTCGACACTGGGCCGTCGGACCAGCACCGCCTCGAACCGCCGTATGATTTGCCGAAAACGTTGCCGCCGCCGGCGCCGAGATCCGGCCGGCCGCAACCGCCGCCTGTCACCGGGCACGAAGAGGAAGAAGAATACCAGCAGCCGCGGCCGCGGCGTTCCTATCGCGGCTTGGCCAAACTCGCCGTACTGCTCGTCATTCTCGCCGGTGCCGGGGTCACAGCATCCTGGCAATGGCCTCGCATCGTGACGATTTACCAGTCGCTCGTTCGAGCGAATCCGCACCCGCCAAATCAGCCTGGGCAGGCGACGGCCACGCAAACCAAAATCCCCGGTCGGGTTCCTCAGGAGCAAACTCCCGGCGAAGCGGCTGCTCCCGGCTCCCAGTCCGTGCCCGAAGTGGCGCAGCACGCGGTGCTCTATGAAGCGGACCCCAATGATCCGCAAGGCAAGCGGTTTCCCGGCTCTGTCACCTGGCGCACCGAAACAGTCTCCCCCGGACCTGGCTTGGCGCCGGAACTTGCGGTTCGCGCCGAGATCTCCATCCCGGAACGGCATATGACCGTGACCTGGTCGCTCCGCCGCAATACCGACAAGGCGTTGCCCGCCAGCCACACGATCGAAATCATGTTCAATCTGCCGTCCGATTTTCCCGGCGGGGGCATCGCCAACGTGCCTGGTATTCTGATGAAGGACAGCGAGGCGGTGCGCGGCACGCCGCTTGCCGGACTGGCCGTCAAGGTCACGAACGGCTTCTTCTTGATCGGACTTAACGCGGCCGGCGAGGACATGCAGCGCAATCTGGAGCTTCTCAAGAACAGATCGTGGTTCGATATTCTCTTGGTCTACAGCAACGGTGGCCGCGCTATCTTGACCATGGAGAAGGGTCCGCCCGGCGATCGCGCGTTCGCCGAGGCGCTCAAGGCCTGGGGACAGTGAGCGAAATGCGATGAGCTTGCCTGATGCGAACACGCTGGACCGCGCCGCGAGTTCGCTCGTCGCGTCGGCGCTGCGCACGCTAGAGGCGGAGCGCGACGGCATCGCCGCGCTGGCAGCGGCGATGTGCGATGGAATGGGCGCGCCGTTTGCGGCTGCCGTCGAAACCATACGCAGCGCACACGGCCGCGTTATCGTCACCGGGATGGGCAAGTCCGGCCACATCGCGCGGAAGATCGCCGCGACTCTGGCCTCGACCGGCAGCCCCGCCTTTTTTGTCCACGCCGCAGACGCGAGCCATGGCGACCTCGGCATGATCACGTCGGACGATGTGGTGCTGGTATTGTCGTGGTCCGGAGAAACCGAGGAACTCAAGGACCTCATCAATTATTCGCGCCGCTTCCGCATCGCGCTGATCGCCGTCACGGTCAACGCCGCAAGCACGCTTGGCAAGGCCGCCGACGTCGTGCTGGCGCTGCCGACGGCGCGCGAAGCCTGCCCTCATAATCTCGCGCCGACGACGTCCTCGCTGATGCAGCTTGCGCTCGGCGACGCCTTGGCGATCGCACTCCTTGAGAGCCGAGGTTTCACCGCTCTCGACTTCGGTGTCTTTCATCCCCGCGGCAAGCTCGGCGCCGCGCTCAAATTCGTCCGCGACATCATGCACACCGATCAAGCCGTGCCGCTGATCAAGCGCGGTGCGCTGATGTCGGAAGCGATCGTGGAAATGTCCGCCAAGAGTTTCGGCTGTGTGGTCGTCACCGACGGTGCCGGTAATCTCGCCGGCATCATCACCGATGGCGATTTACGCCGTCACATGCGCGGCGATCTGCTGCAGTTGACCGTCGATGCCGTCATGACCACATCGCCTATCACCGTCCGACCCGACCAATTGGCCGGCGAGGCGCTGCAGCTGCTCAATTCGCTGAAGAAACAGGCGCTGATCGTCGTGGAGTTGGAGCGGCCGATCGGGATCGTGAATTTCCACGATCTGCTGCGCGCCGGCGTGGCCTGAACCGCCAGCCGATCCGCGGCGCTCGTACCAGCTGTTCGGATTCCCCGACTTATACGAAATCCGGATGATGAGTTTTCCGCTCATCCCCGCCCCCGATCGGGTCGGGGGTAAACTCAATTGGGAATCCAACGGGCGCCAATACACAGAACACTGGGTCCCCGCTTTCTCGCGGACGAGCGGACAGGAAGCGATCGGCCGGATTCGGTATTACACGGCGCTTGAGAAGGAGGGATTTCCAAGTTCGATTGCGCCGCCGATCGATGACTCGGGCTGCTAATCTTCGGCTGCTAATCTTCGGCGGCTATTCTTGGGCTGCCAATCCTGGGCGCTAATACAGGCCGCTACCCACCACGCCGTGGTCGGGCACGGCCGTCGGACGGGCCGTTAATGCCGGCGCTTGCGGCGGCGGTAGGGCGGTGTCCGGACTTGCCGTTGCGTTGGGTGCGACAGTGGCGGTCTGTTGCCCGTCGGCGGCAGGCGAACCGGCGTCTTGCTCCGACTGTCCGTGCGCGATGAACGCGGCATAGCCGGGCGTCCCTGGACGCGGCGGCACGCCATTGGGTTCACCGCCGGCAAGGTGCGGCCAGTGATCGGCGACGAAGCCGGCGAATGGACTGCAGCCCCCAAGCGTGGCGCTTAGACAAACAGCCATAGCGGCAACCAGTCTGGTCACGACCATCTCAATCACCGGCCTCCGCTTCGACCTGTTCCCAACCGCCCCGGCTGCGACGCGTCATTCCGGTGTTTCTCTTCGGCCACAGGCCCGGTCCATCGTCCCTTGGCAGTAGCTCGGGCGCCAACCTGGACGCGCCGCTCGCCCCCGCCATGTTGTCGCTGATCTCATCGGCGCCGTCTTCCTCCAACACAACAACGTTCTGCGGAGCCTCGCCTCCGGCGGACGAGGAGGAAAACGACCTGACTGCTCGCGCGCGCGGGTTTTACAGCATTATTCTATATGCCATTCACTCACGCCCGCAAGAATAGGCCGGCTGCGCGCGTCGGATTCAGCCGAAACAGCAGTGCAACAAGCGACGCGGCGGTATAGCCGGGCACGCGAATGCGGCGGCGGATCAGGTTGAAGAGCGCCAATTGGGCCAGCTTGCGTTCGGCGGCCGTTAAATCGGCGCCAGACTTCGATACGGGCTCAAGACTGATCGTGCACGGCGGTATGACATCTGCCATTGCCCGATCTGCCAACTCCAGAAACTGGCAGAACCTTGCCGCATCAGCGTAGCATGCGTCGGCTGGCACGTCATGCCAGCCGGGCGGCTGGGAAAGGAATTCGGTAGGGTCCCGCCCCGTCGTTCGGCGGGCCTGGCTCGCAACACGAGCGAGCCGCGCAGAGAATATCTGGCGGAGTGCCGTGGTTTCGGTGACGCTGCCGCGATGCAGGCGATATTGCACCAGTACTTCCGGCAGGATCTCGATCCCCGCGATTTCCGACATCCGCAACCAAAGATCGTAATCCTCCGCCGCCGCGAACGCCGGGCGATAGCCGCCAAGATCGCGCGCGACTGCGGTACGGAACATCACTGATGAATGGATGAATGGATTCCTTTGCGCCAGCATGGCACGAAGTGTTGGTCCGGATGGAGGACGCCGATGGCGCCGTTGGGTCCGGCTTTCTTCATCGATCTCCTGCGCCCAAGCACCTAACAATGCTACGCTCGGGTGCGCCTGAAAATATTCGACCTGTCTTTGCAAACGCTGCGGCAACGCGACATCATCAGCATCAAGGCGCGCGGTGAGCGGTGCAGCCGCGAGCGCCAAACCGCGGTTCAGTGCGTCAACGAGGCCTCGGCTCTCCTGCCGGATGACGCGCACACGAGCATCTTTAGCGCGATATTGAACGAGAATGTCATGCGTTCCATCAACTGAGCCATCGTCGATGATCAGCAGCTCAAAATCGGAAAATGTCTGGTCCAAAATGCTGTTAATTGCCTCGCTCAGCCATCTTTGGCCGTCGCGCACGGCCATGATCAACGAAACAGCAGGTGCAGATGTCGGACCCACCGTCAGATCCTTCACAATAGAGCGAGCGTGTGTCAAGATACACAACCAGCCCGTTAGCCAATTTGCGAAACATCGCGCGGAACACGAATAAGCAACGTACGCACAATCCGGACTGGTCGTCGATGGCCCGTGCGTCGCAATGACGCCAAAGCTTTCGGGCGGGGGCTGCGTGACGAGCCCGAGGAGCGCGCCATCATTACGCGGAACGGGCATCTCGAAGCTTCCCACCAAGCCGCGCGATCCTGGACCTTGACCGGCGCGATGCGTAAGGTGCAGGCCCTCACCGATGAGGTAGCAGGGGAAAATGGATGCCGAAATCGGTCTCCGAATATACGCTGGCGGATTGGAGACGGCTTCGTCCGATAACCCACGCGCTCAAGACTCGGAGGTACCGCTTAGTCGACCGGCGCTACATGCGACAACCGGCTCGCAGTGGGGATACGGCCGCCGTCTCCCGGGCACTCGTCGGGCAGAACGTTCTCGCAACGATCGCATTTAACGATCCGCAGGCGCTCGACTGGCAGGCGCGGCTCCTGCGCTACTACGTCCCGCTGGCCCTACACGTCATTGTCGACAATTCATCAGACGAGAGCGCCGCCGCGGAGATAGCGAAATTAGCAGCCCGCTTTGGCCTTCCCTACGTAAGATTACCGGAAAATCCGTGGGACTCATTTAGTCGCTCCCATGGTATCGCCCTAAATTGGGCATGGCGCAACGTGCTGCGCGAAGGAGAGCCGCGAGCGTTTGGATTTCTTGACGACGATCTGTACCCGACGGCTCCCGAAGATCCGTTCGCTCCGCTGCTGGCGCAGAACTTTTATGGCCTGGTGCGCGAAGCCGGTTCCCGCTGGTTTTTGTGGGCGGGATATTGCACGTTTCTGTTTGAGGCGGTTCAGGACCAACCGCTGGATTTCGGCCAGGACTGGTTCAATGGTCTGGACACCGGCGGTGCCAATTGGGACGTACTTTATCGTCACGTGAACCGCACGGCATTACAAGAGCCGGAATCAAGGTTCGTGTCCTACAAAGCCGACATCGAAGTGCGAGAGGGGCCGCTTCAATGGTGCGGCGGATGGCTGCACGAGGTCGGAACAATGGGAAACCCTGCCCTTGCGACGGAGAAGCGCAGAACTGTGGCGGAAATCCTTGCGCCGCATCTGACAGCAGCTGAAAGCAAGAGACCTCAGTAATCTTGCTATCGGGCAGCACCGCAGTGTAGTAGTGGATCGGCCACGGAACGAAGGTCGTTGACGGGGCTCATGGCCGATCACATTATTCAACTCGAGCCAGACGCGGCACCTCCAAGTCTCCCAATCGCGTTCGGGGCCGCCCGGCCGTGGCTCTGGATGGATGTCACAACAAGCTGGCGGATGCGGTCGCGCCAGCCGAACGGAACGCTGCGGGTCGAGCAGAGCTACGCCCGAGAGTTGAGCAGACTGTTGGCGTCGGAGCTTCGCTTTTGCCGGTATGATCCGATGCGGCAAGTTTTCGCGCGGGTCAGCGGCTATCCGAAACCGAACGGCGAGGCCATAGCCCCATCGCGGCAAGGCCCACGACCGCCATCGAGGTTGCAAGCAGGGCTAAAGCAGATCGAGCGCAGCGCTCGTCGTTACCGTCGCGCCATGGCGACCCGTCTATTTCGCGCGTTCGGCTACAGCGATGCTCAACCCGCGTTTGCAAGGGGAGACGTTTTGCTTTTTGCCGGCGAGAACTGGTCGAACTATGACTTTGACGTTATCGCGCGGTTGCGACGCGAGCGCGACATTCTTGTCGCCACGGTCTGTCAGGACCTGATACCGATCGTCCGTCCGGAATTTTTCGACAGCGAGGAGTTTGTCGAGAAAGTCCGGCGCTACGCTGATTTCCTGGTTCGCGAAGTCGATCTGGTTGTTGCCATTTCGCGATCGACCGCCTCCGACCTCTCGCAGCACGCTGCACGTCGAGGTGGTATGCACGGGCGAATCGCGGTGGTGCAGCAGGGCGCCGATTTCGCTGCCTCAAGAGTGCCGCGGCGACCGAGCGAGCCGCCTCACCTTGAGCCAGGGCGATTTGTGCTCAGTGTCAGCACCATTCAGCCCCGCAAGAACTTCGAGCTGCTTTACCGAGTATGGCGTCGTCTCGCCGAGGACGGCATAGCCGGTGTCCCGACGCTGATCATCGTCGGTCAGAGCGGGCATGGCAGTACCGAATTGCTTCGGCAGATTGCCGGGGATGCCTATACCAGAAAGACGATCAGCGTGCTGCACGGCGCCAGCGATGAAGAGCTGGCGTGGCTTTATCAGAATTGCCTTTGGACTCTGTATCCATCCTTTTATGAGGGGTGGGGTCTGCCAATTTCCGAGAGCCTAGCTTATGGAAAATATTGCTTGGCCTCCAATTCTTCTTCATTGCCCGAAGCCGGAGCTGGTCTCATCAAGCACCTTGATCCATTGGATCTCATGGCTTGGCGAAACGCGGTCATCGACCTTATCAACTCGCCCGGACAGTTGGAGCGCCTGGAAAAATCAATACGCACGCAGTATCGGCTCATGACCTGGGCGCATTCCGCCGAAATTCTCGTAAGCGAGCTGGCCACGCTTTCACCGAGACGGTCCGTCATCCGGTTCGGTGACCCTCGATGAAAAGCTCCTTCGCGGACGTGCCTTCGTCCCGTGGTGCGGGCGTGCGGACAACGTTCGCAAGTTTCGACGAATGGGCGCGGCGCGTTGGCGCTGTGCGTCGCCTGTACATCGTCGTCTTCTGCCTTATCTATCTCCAGCCCGATTTGTGGCTGCCGCGCACGATTTTCTGGTTTCTCGCAGTGCCGCTGTTTCTCATAACCGAGCTGCCATTTCGTGGCTTTGCGCAGATATTCAAATCGAACGTGCTGATCGCCGCCGCCGCCTTTCTGCTTCTGATACTGACATCATCCGCGATCGACGGAGCTCCGGCTCCGATGATCGGAAATGCCGCGCGTCATTCGCTGATGATTCTGACCTTCCTTGTTACAATTGCCGCGTTGATGCGCCAGCACGCGAATTTTGCAAAGGAGTTGATGCTGTTCATGGTGCCGGCGGCGACGATCGGCACCCTCGTCAACATCGGCGTATTTTATCATGGGTTCGACATCCACACGGTGTTGACGCGACGCCTGGAAGGCGTGGCGGGGATCACGGCATATTACAACTCGAATCCTGTTGGTGGCATGTGGGCAATCGCTTGTGTGGGAGGCGCCGCTGCCGTCATTTCGATGAAACTGTCTCGCTGGCAGCAGATCATGTTGATAGGCTGCTCGCTGCTGCTGATGGCCGCCATTGCGCTGACGCAGAGCCGCGGGGCGCTGCTTGCGGCTTTCACCGCGATCGCCATTGCCGGCATGCTGGCCGCCAGTTGGCGCCAACGTATCGTTGCGGGCGCGATTGTCGCCGCCACCGTCGCTGCTCTTGCCGCGACGCCGTTGCTGGCGTCGGATATTCAACGGGGCGACGACCTACGATTGCCGGTCTGGACTGTCTATCTCCACATGGCGGCTTTGAAGCCGTGGTTCGGGTATGGGTTGTCGATCGATCCTCGTCTCAGTAACATGCTGGCGTTAATGCCCCAATTGAGACCGGGACTGGGTATCGATCCGCATCTCATTCATACGATCTACACTGCCCATAATATCATTCTGAGCGCGATGATACGCGGCGGCATTTTCTGCGCTTGCATGCTGTTGCTGCTGATCTTGTCCGCGGTGCTGCGCGGGTGGCAGGCCCTTAGGTCAACCGGCACTGCCGTTGCGCTTGCGCTGATGATCGCGAGCATTGTTGCAACAAGCGTTGATTACGAGATTCTACCAACTGACATCGGCCTGTTCTGGGTCCTGTTTTGGCTTCCGATCGGACTTTGCCTCGGCGCATCCCTAGGCGCTGGAACGCAACCGGCGAACGGCGCGTAATCTAACGCCAATGACTCAAACCCTTTCGCCTCGGGGAGAGGGAGTCACAAACCGCGCCGTCTCACAATGCAAGGATTCCCTCCCCAGATGTATTGCCCCAAGTAACGCTTGCGCAGAACGCGAACTCGCTCAGGAGCTGATGCGGACTTCTTGCCTTCGGTTACCGCACCGCGCGAGATTCCTAGAGGCTCAGCGGGATCGACAGCAGCATGTGCACATGGTCGCGGTCGATTGCCCGGCATGAATAACAATCTCGTGCGCGCGGGCCGTCTCGCGCGGCAGCTCTGGCAGCGTTGCACAACGTCCCCGTCCAGCACGGGATAGCGGTCCTTCGTCACCCAGACCACATGATATTTGCAGTCACAAACGGTGTGGCTGCTGCGCTTGTACGCTTCTATCCAGCGCTTTACGTCGTAATCGCCGCGATCCCATGCCGCCTGCAGGCGGGGGTCTCCTGATCCCTAGCGGGGACTCTAAATCCGATGCGTTAGTTGACGCTGCTGGATTGGGCGACGATCGCATCGGTATATGGCCGCGCAGCTTCTGCATGGCCGTCGAGCCGCCGGCCGAGAACGGCAACCGCGACTCGCTCTGCACGCGCTTTCGCAGTGTGATGGGCAAGTGCGTGCGCGGCCGCGGCGGCCGCAATACGAGCAAGGCGCGGTTTATCGGCCAGGGCTTCACGCACCGCCCGCGCCAATCCGCCGGGCTCTGCACCATAAAGGATGCAGTGTTCGCCATCGACGAACGGTCGGTCGCGGACAATCGTCGGGTAGTTCATCACGGGGACAGTTTCGAGCCAGGCGATCTCGTAATGCCTGCTGCAATCCCAGCCCAGCCCCCCTGGCGACCAGCCAAGCCAAGCCTTCGCGACTCGCCGGTGAAACTCCGCCATGCTTAAGCGCCCGTCAGGTATGTCGATGACGTAGCCTTCCTTGCGAAGCGCCAGCAGTTCCTCTATTCCGTCGCTGCGCGCCGTACTGTTGCCGATTACAGCACCGGCAAAGAACACATCGACCGACTTTGCCCTTTCCGCTATCGGCTGCACCGAGTTGAGCGAGCCAAGGCTTAGTGGACGCAGCTTGCCAAGTCGCCTGCGGCTTGTCCGCTTTTTCCGCCACCTTAGCCCCGGCAGGTTCATGTGCCCGGATTTGAAGAATACTTGCCAGCGATCTGCCGGCAGCTCACGTTTGAAATAGGCGGAGCACGCGTCGATCAAGCTGAACGCATGCCGGCCGATGCCGAAACTGTTGTCGAGATCGATCGCCACCATCGGCACGCGGTGAAAGCGCTGCACCAGCCACCAGGCGAACACCGCAAAGAGGCCCCGCGGCGCACTCAGACGCCAATCACGCAGGACCGTCAGCACCACGCGCGGGTGCCAAGGCGGATAGAGCGGCACATGCACGGCGAGCAGATCGTACTCGTTGCGCCGCAGCCGCCGCAATGCGCGCAAGAACGCCGCCGGACCGAATGCAATGTTGATTTTGCCGCGCGGCCTATAGCCGGCCCAGAAAAAGTCGGTCTGGTCGGGAACCGCTCGCTTGAACAGTATCTCGTCGCCGATCTCCAGAACGCGAAGCGGCTTCGGCGCATTGGCTTGCGCAGCAGAGCTTTCGGCCATCGTCTGCATAAACGATCTCACTTCGAATTTGTCTGACGCCGGCACTCCAGCACAGCGGTGGCGACCCCCAGGCTATCGGCCGCTTCGCCAAGCGCCAAGCGCCCGGGTGACGCCGGTGCGATCACAGAAGCCACTCGGCTGCGCGGGTTGCAGCGTCGAGGCAGATGCGCACCATAGAGCGGGAAATCGCCTCGGCCGTATGATGGACAAGGCAGCGCGCGCGTGCCGCTGGTCCCACTACTTGGCGTGAGAGCGCATGCTGAAGATACGGATCGTTTGCACTCTCCACGATCCTGAGGTCGGAATTGTCCGACATGGCTCCCCGACTGAGTTCGCGACGCCAGTGCTATTGATCTGCTCAAAAGCTCAGACGATTTCCAGTCGGGTCGTAGCGCGATAGACCTATATCGCAGTGGACTGACCCCCACAACCATGCAACTTCGGCAGCGCACAAAAGGCTAGCGGCGTGCAACCAATCTATCTTCTATCACATCCAGGATACGCTCCAGACCGCCTTCGGTACGAAGCTGCGGAGCACGATCGCGAGCCCGCTGTTTCAAGTCGGCAAGCGTGCTCGGCTCAAGCGCAGCGCGGATCGCGCCGACGTAATCGTTGGCGTCAAATGGTTCAGCGAGCACGATTCCCGCACCGAAGCGCTCGATATACTCCGCGAATCCGCACGCGGCGCTGGCAATCACGGGCACTCCTGCGAGCAGGCTTTCCAGGATAACGAGGCCGGTATTCTCGATCCGGGCGGGATGCAGCATGACGTTTGCGGCAGCAAGAACATCGTCGATGTCGTCGCGGTAACCGCAAAACCAAGTTCGCGCGCCAAGTCCGTGCTTGGCGGCCAAAGCTTGCGGGCCGGCGACGTTGTCGAGGCCGACTGCAAGCAGATGCAACTGCGGAACCTCGCGCAGCGCCGCAATGGTCCGGTCGACGCCCTTTTGCCGAGGATACACCGCCACTGATACAGCCAGCACGGCAGAGGCCGGTATGCCGAAGCTTTCACGTACCGCCGCGCGCCGTTCGTAGAACATCGCCGTGCCGGCGTCATGAATTATGGGCGGCAAAATCACAGCTCGACTTGAGTCCAGGCGATAATGGCGCCGGTACTCTTCAGCCTGCTTGCGGCAGAGGAAGAGAATGTCCGGACCGCCGGCGCCGAAGCACTCCGCTTCAAGCGCAGCGTAGCCGGCATGGCGCGGCAGCCACTTTTTTGCACCGCCAGCACGGCCGGCGAAGCAGACGTTCGCGGCATAGTAGGCATCGGCATCCTTGAGCTTGTCGAAACTGAGCAGCGCGTCAAAGCGGCCAGTACTTCGCGCGGCCGCGGCCGCGCGAGCGAAATTGCGCGCCTGGGCGTGATTGGTCCAGCCTTCTGTGCCGGTCAGGCGAAGCTCCAAGCCGGCAGGAATTGGAACGCGGGCGGAGCGGGTCAGGATCGTGATCTCGTGGCCGCGGCCAGCGAGTCCGCGGGCAATCGCCAACGCGTCACGTTCCTTGCCTCCGACTGTATTGAGGCTCTGGATGGTGATTGCAATCCGCAAAGTGCTCGGCGGTCGTTTCCGGTCGCTCGCGCTGCCAACTATTGCGCCCTCCATCGCGATACTCACCGCGCGCGCAGCGCAACCGGACCGGTGCGGCCAACGGCGGTCTCCAGCCGTTGCACGGCGTCCTCGATCTCACTTTCGACTGTCATGGCATGAGCAAATTGCCGCCTAGCATTGGCAAGGGTTGCACATTCGGCCTCATGGTCGCGGCACCAGTCGATCTTTTCGATCAAATCCGACATGTCGGCGCGAACTGGTAGGTAATGGTGCCAGGGCTTGAGCCTGTCGTAGTACCACTGCCGGTAGCCCCGCGCTGATTGGATCTTCAGCACGCAGCAGCCCAGGCGCAATCGCGCAAAAAAGTTCGACCAGGCGTTGGTGTGGCCATCGACATCGAGCGCGAATTTGTAGCCGCCCCAAGCCGACTGTCTGATCTTGCCACCAAGCACGCCGCAGCGACGAAGGCGGTCGCGGGCCTGCTCGAAGTGCCAAGTCTGCGAGCCGCGCTGCGGCTCGTTGGCGCCGACCTCGACGAAGTAGCCCGAATGCGAGGGCCCGACGAACTCCTCCTTGAGCCGATCCTCGGCATGATCGGGATACGCGACCCGCATCGCTTGCCTACTCCCGGACTGGCTCTTTTGCCGGACGCGTGCGCGCGATGATCGCACTGGTGCTGTGCCCCGGCACGAGATCGACGAGGATCACGTCGCCGCCGTCAGCCTCGACCACCTCGCGGCCGACCACCTCATCAGGCTTATAGTCAGCGCCCTTGACCAATACGCTCGGGCGGACAAGCTTGACCAGATCGAGCGGCGTGTCCTGTTCGAACACCACAACGAGATCGACGGCCTCCAGCGCGGCGAGCACCTCGGCGCGGCCCTCGGCCGGATTAATCGGCCGCCCTTCGCCCTTAAGCCGGCGCGTGGACGCGTCGCTGTTGAGGCCCACGATCAGGCGGTCGCATGCGGCGCGGGCCTCGGCCAGCAACCTGATATGGCCGCGATGCAGCAGATCGAAGCAGCCGTTGGTGAACCCGATGCGCAAGCCGCGCCGGCGCCACTCGGACAGGCGCTCGTCCAGCACCGACCAGTCGAATACGATCTTCTCCTCGGGCGCCAGCGAAGCGGCAGGCAGGATGCGCTGACGCAGTTCGGCGAGCGACACCGTCGCGGTGCCGCGCTTTCCGACCACCACCGCCGCCGCCGCATTGGCAGCGCGCATTGCCTGTTCGAAAGGCGTTTTCATCGCCAGCAGAATCGCCATCACCGCAGCGACCGTGTCTCCCGCGCCGGAAACGTCGCGCACCTTGACCGGGTAGGCAGCGACATGGACAGCCGCCTCGCTCTCAACATGCAGCGTCATGCCGTCGTCGCTGCGCGTTACCAGCACCGCCTCGCAACCCAGCGCACGGCCAAGCTCGGCTGCAGCGCCGGCGATCTCTTCCTCGCTTACGATCGGGCGATGAATTGCGGCGGCGAGTTCCTTCAGATTCGGCGTGATCAGGGTTGCGCCGCGATACACGCTGTAATCGTGGCTCTTCGGATCGACGATGACGGGCAGGCGGCGCTGCCGCGCCGCATCGATGACGGCGCGAATAACGCGCGGGGTCAGCACGCCCTTGGCGTAATCCGACAGCACCACGGCGCCGACCTGCGGCAATGCCGCGCGAGCGCGCGCGATCAATTCGGACTCGCTCGCCCCGCTCGCCGGCGCCGCCGTCTCCCAATCGGCCCGGATCAGATGCGACGAGTGGTGTTCCGAAACAAAGCGCACCTTGCGCGTCGTGCGTCGGGTCTTGTCAACCACGAGCTCGGGCACGACGCCGCCGCTGAGCCTGCTCAAGGCGCCGGTCAGAGTGAGGCCCGCATCGTCACCGCCGATCAGCGCGACGAATATGCAGCGCGCGCCGAGCGCAGCGATGTTGCGTGCCACGTTGCCCGCACCGCCGATCTCGATCTCGCTGCGGGTGACGGCGAGAACGGGGGTCGGCGCCTCTGGCGAGATGCGGGTGACGTTGCCATAGACGAAGTCGTCGAGCATGAGATCGCCGATGCAGAGAATGGTCTGCCCGGCAACGAGCTTGAGAGCTTCTTCGAAATCGAACATCGATGTTTGTCGCCCGCGGCGCGCCCCCGCGCCCGCGCTTTGAGCCCTTCTCACCGGTAGCGATCGTCGCGATCGAGATAACATGTCACGTAGCGTCGCACTGCGGCTTCCAGCGTCGTGAAAGCCCCATTATAGCCGCCTCGTCGCAGATTCGCCGTTTCCGCTTGGGTGAAATATTGATAGCTGCCGCGGATCGCTTCCGGCATGTCGATATATTCGATCGCCGGCTCGCGGCCGAGCGCTGCGAACATGGCGGTCATCAGATCGCGAAAGCTCCGCGCCTGCCCGGTGCCGACGTTGAAAATGCCGGAAACCGAAGGCGTCTCGACGAGCCAGCGCACGATGGCGACCGCATCATCCACATAGATGAAGTCGCGCTTTTGCTCGCCGTCGCCGATGCCGGCGCGGTACGACTTGAACAGCCGAACCGGCTTGCCCGCCTTAACCTCGTCGAACCGCTTGGCGACGAGACTCATCATCTCGCCTTTGTGGTATTCATTGGGGCCGAATACGTTGAAGAACTTGAGCCCGGCCCATTGCGGCGGCAAGCTCTCCAGCCTCGCGGCGCGCTCGACGACGGCCAGGTCGAACAAATGCTTGCTCCAGCCATACAGATTCATCGGCTTGAGCTGTCTGAGCGCGGCGGAGGAACAGTCATCGGAGAAGCCATGGCTGCCGTCGCCATAGGTCGCAGCCGACGAGGCATAGATGAAGGGCGTTCGCGTTGTTGCGCACCAGTCCAAAAGGCGCAGCGAAAGCCGGAAATTGGTATCGATGATGGCATCCCCATCGTTCGTTGTTGTGGACGAGATGGCGCCGAGATGCACGATGGCGTCGAGCTTGCGGCCATCGAGCCAACGCAACAGGTCGGCAGGCGGGACGAAATCGGCGAGCTGCCGGCCGGCAAGGTTGCGCCATTTGCCGTCGCTGCCCAGGCTGTCATTGACCGCAATATCGGTGTGCCCGGCCTCGTTGAGGCTCGCCACCACATTCGAACCGATGAACCCGGCCCCGCCGGTGACCAACAACATCGACGCTGTCCACTAGTTTCTATCTGGCTCGGCTGGTACCGACTCCCACCCGCTGGTTTGCCAAAGGCGCGCGCGCCGAGCAACTCTGGACAGAGGCGGTCTGGCGCGATATCGCAGTTCGAGCGACTAGAACATGAACAATTATTCATATTATTAGCACATATAAAATGAACTTATATTCATTTCGTCGTCTGGGGAGGCGGCCGCATGAGAGGGCGGCCGCTGGCAGTCCCATCCTGGTCATCCCCTATATGTGGATCGGCGACTTCGTACGTTGCCATTCGCTGGTTACGTTGCTTCGCCAGCGCTTTCCGGAGCGCCCGATCGACGTGCTTGCCGCCCCCAATTGCGCGCCGGTGGCCGAATACATGGCCGGCGTGCGGCAGGCGATCGTCGTCGATCTGCCCCGCAGCCGCATCGCCCTTCCGCGGCAAATCGCCGTCGCGAAGCGATTGAGGGGGGAGAGATATGGGACGGCGGTCATCGTGCCGCGTACGTGGAAGTCGGCGCTGGCGCCGTTTCTCGCCGGCATTCCCGAACGGACCGGATATTTGGGCGAATCTCGCATTCTGCTGGTCAACGATGTGCGTTCCGACGAGCGGGCATTGCCCCGCCTGGTGGATCGCTGCGCCGCCCTGGCTCTGCCGTCCGCGGCCGAACTGCCGGAGACGTGGCCTCCGCCGGTCCTCAGCGTCTCCGCCGCCGATATCGCAAACTGGCGGATCCGCCGCGGCGTTCCGCAGGATGGGCGTCCGGTTGTGGCGCTGGCGCCGGGATCAAGAGCGACGGCGCGGCGATGGCCGGTTGAGGCTTATGCCGTACTCAGTCGCCGCCTACTGGCCGAAGGCTGCGCGGTATGGGTTGTCGGAGGACCCGAGGAGAAGGCGCAGGCCGCAGCGATTCTCGGCGACACGCCTGCCCGCGACCTGACCGGCAGCGATCTTCGGGACGCCATTCTGGCCCTGGCGTCGGCCACCGTTGCCGTCGCCAACGATTCTGGCCTGCTCCATGTTGCGGCCGCGCTTGGCACTCCGTCGATCGGGATATTCGGCCCGATGACTGCAGCATTATGGGCGCCGCTCAACCCGCTGGCGGCCGCTCTGGAGATCAACAGCGGACTCCTCTGCCGGCCCTGCAATCAATCGGTGTGTCGGCTCGGCCATCATCGCTGCATGAGCGAAATCGCTCCCGAGTCGGTCCATGCGGCAATCCGGCGGGCGCTGCAGACCCTTGCCGCGGCGGAGTGACGCCGATGGACTCTAACGCGGCGTTCACCAAATCGGTGTAGCGCCGAGCCGGCTCGAAGGGCGGAGCGATCCTGATGGCGATCCTGGTCACCGGCGGCGCGGGCTATATCGGCAGCCACATGGTTTACGGGCTGCTCGATGCCGGCGAACGCGTGGTTGTGCTCGACAACCTGTCCACCGGCTTCGCCTGGGCCGTGGCCGATGGTGCGACGCTGACCGTCGGCGAAAGCGGCGATCAGGCGCTCGTTGCAAGGATCATCCGCCAATACGACATCGAAGCCATCATCCATTTCGCTGCGTCGATCGTGGTTCCTGATTCGGTGCGCGACCCGCTCGGCTATTACCGCAACAACACGGTCAATTCCCGCGCCCTGATCGAGTGCGCCGTGAACGGCGGGGTGCGGCATTTCATCTTTTCCTCGACGGCCGCGGTTTACGGCAATCCGCCTGAAGTTCCGGTGCGTGAGGATGCGCCGACGCTGCCGGTTTCGCCCTACGGCTGGTCGAAGCTGATGACGGAAATCATGTTGCGCGACGCCGGCCGCGCTCATGACCTGCGCGCCGTGATCCTACGCTATTTCAACGTCGCCGGTGCGGATCCTGCCTGCCGGGCCGGCCAATCGACCGCCGGCGCCACGCACCTGATCAAGGTCGCGGTCGAGGCCGCGCTGGGACTACGCCCGAGGCTTGAAGTCTTCGGCGTCGATTATCCGACGCCGGACGGCACCTGCATCCGCGATTATATCCACGTCAGCGATCTCGTCGCCGCGCATGGCGATGCGCTTCGCCACCTGCGCTCGGGCGGCTCCTCGCTCACGCTCAATTGCGGCTACGGCCACGGCTTTTCGGTCCGCGACGTGATCGACGCCGTCAAACGCGTCTCGGGCGTCGATTTCAAGGTCGAACTCGCGGCGCGGCGCGAAGGCGATCCATCGCAAATCGTGGCGGACTCGACGCAAGCCCGCAACGTGCTCAACTGGCGTCCGCGCTTCGACGATCTGGCGACGATCGTCGGCCACGCGCTCGCCTGGGAGCGCGAGCTGAGGCGCCGGCGCGGGCGCGCCGCTCGGGCAGAGCTTGAACGCGCCTGAGCAGGGTCTCCGCATCGGACATCGCTCGGCTGCGACTGCGCGGTGCTATTACGACGACGCACCGGATTTGCCGCAAGCGGTGCGCGAGCGATTGAAGGCTGCGGTCGAGGCGGTCGATGTGCGTCGCCTGCCGCGGCTCACGGCTTATCGAAGGCGCCCAGAGGACAACGAGCAGGTCTCATGAAACCCCTGCCGCAATCGCCCGAACTGCTGAGAGTTGCTCGCCGTGTCGTCTGGTTCATGGACCCGAAAGAGGCGCTGGCGCAGCCATTGCTGTTCCTCGCGCACGTCATGACCTATGGCACATTGGAAGACCTCGCCGTCGTTGCCGACCTGGTCGACAAGGGCGCGTTTTGCCAAGTTCTCGATCAGGCGCCGCCGGGAGTGTTCGCCGGTCATGGGCGTATTGGAATTTGATTTGCGGTCGCGAACCACCGCCGCCGCTGCCGACGCGCGACGGGTTGCAAAGGATCCTTGCTTCGTCACGAACGGCCGCAGCGCGGCTCGTCCTTTGCAACTCGCATGCAGCGTGGTTTCGACGTCGGCATCCTGCGCTGCGGCTGCACCCGCGAAAGCGGCGCGCATCGCGCGCCGGCTCATTTTGCTTGAAAAATCCAGCGCTTCCGGGCATCTAACGGACATTGTCGCCGGCCTCGCCGGCAGTGTGCCGCGGGGTGAGACAGATCGCGCATGAGACTTTTCCCGGCCGCGTCCTCCGACGAGTATTCGACTTTCGCGCTGTTGCGGCGTCTGCTGGTCGATGAAGCGCTCGGCCACTGGCCGCGCTATGCGCTCGCGTTTGCGCTAATGGCGATCGGCGCCGGAACGACTGCGCTCAGCGCTTATCTGCTCGGCACCATGATCAACGCGGCCTATGTCGAGAAAAATTATCGCGAGATCGTGCTCATCGGTATCTCCGCCATGGTGATTTTCGTGGTGAAAGGACTGGCGACCTACCGCGCGACCGTCACCCTTGCCCAGATCGGCAATCGCATCGTCGCCGATAACCAGCGGCGCATGTTCGCCAAGCTGCTGCAGCAGAACATCAACTACTTCGGTGATCGCCATTCGTCGGAATTCATCGCGCGGCTCGCCACCGGGGCAGCCTCGGTCAGTCAGGTCATCAACCTCCTAATCACCGCCCTCGGCCGAGATCTGATGTCGCTGATCGGGCTGACATTTGTGATGGTGATCGAGGATCCATTCATGTCGTTCGCCGCCCTCATCGTTGCGCCGCCGGCGATCTTCTTGCTGCGCAAGCTTGTTCACCGGGTGCGCGGGATCGCGCGCACCCAGTTCACCGGCGGCACCCGCATCATCGAAACGATGCAGGAGGCCCTGCAGGGCATGCGCATCGTCAAGGCCTTCGGGCTCGAGGACGAGATGGAGCGGCGGCTCGGCGTCAACGTCGCCGAGGTCGAACGCGAATCTAATAAGCTGGCGCGGGTGGGCAACCGCAGCGGTCCGATCATGGAGATCCTGGCCGGGTTCACGATCTCGCTCGCCATTATGTATGGCGGCTACCGCGTGATCGAGACCGGAGCGACGCCGGGCCAGTTCTTTTCATTTCTGACGGCGTTCCTGCTCGCCTATGAGCCGGCCAAGCGGCTGGCGCGGCTCAATATCGACCTTAGCAACTCACTGGTCGGCGTGCGCATCCTCTATGAGGTGATCGACAGCCCGGCAGGCGAGCCGAACGATGACGGCCTGCCACCGCTCAAGCTGACCGTGGCGCGGCTCGAATTCGCCGGTGTTCGCTTTGCCTACCGTGCCGGCACGCCGGTCCTGCGCGGCATGAGCTTCGTCGCCGAGCCGGGAAAAGTCACCGCATTGATCGGCCCTTCGGGAGGCGGCAAGTCCACGGTGCTCAATCTGATCCTGCACTTGTACAATGCCGATTCAGGCCTGATCGAGATCGACGGGCAGAATATTGCCGCTTTGTCGCGCCCCTCATTGCGCCAGCAGATCGCCTATGTCGGCCAGATCGTGCATCTGTTCCGCGGCACGATTCGCGAGAACATCGCGCTCGGCCGTCTCGGTGCCAGCGAGGCGGAGATCGTCGCCGCAGCCAAGGCCGCACACGCCCACGATTTCATCGTCGGCTTTCCGGGCGGCTACGACACCCCGGTCGGCGAGCATGGACTGCAGCTTTCCGGCGGCCAGCGTCAGCGCATCGCCATTGCACGGGCGCTGATCAAGGACGCCTCGATCATCCTGCTCGACGAGGCAACCGCGGCATTGGACTCGGAGTCGGAGCGCTATGTCCAGGAGGCGATCGGCGAACTCTGCAAGGGACGCACCACGCTCGTCATCGCGCATCGGTTGTCCACGATCATGAACGCCGATTGCATCCACGTCGTCGAGGCTGGCCTTGTCGTCGAATCCGGCCGCCACGAGGAGTTGCTGCGCCGGGCCGGCCGCTATGCCTCTCTGCACCGGCTGCAATTGAAGGAGCAGCCGCCTCTGTGTGCGCCGGAGGCGGTCGGTTGATAGACGGACGACAGACGACGGATTGGAAACCTGCCGTCGATGTCGTTTGTCTGTCCGCTGTCGTCCGTCTACTGTCGTCGGTCTATAGTCCCAGATAGGCGCTGCGCACGCGATCGTCGGCCAGAAGCTCGCTGCCGCTGCCGGTGAGCGTGATCCGACCGTTCTCCAGCACATAGGCGCGGCTCGCAAGCTTCAGCGACAGCGCCACATTCTGCTCGACAAGCAGACAGGTCAGACCGTCGCGGTTGAGATCGCGGATGGTGCCGAGCAGCGAATGGGCGACGGTTGGCGCAAGACCGAGTGAGGGTTCGTCGAACATGATCAGCTCCGGCGCGCCCATCAGGGCGCGCCCGATCGCCAGCATCTGCTGCTCGCCGCCGGACAGCGTGCCGGCGGCCTGCCGTTCGCGCTCCGCGAGGACCGGAAACAGATCGAGCACCCGGTTGCGATTGGCGTCGCGCCGGCCGCGCGCGCGCGGCAAAAGAGCGCCCATTTCAAGATTTTCGGCAACCGACAGGTTCGGGAAAATCTGCCGGCCCTCCGCCACCTGGCCGATGCCGAGATTGCAGACGCGATAGCTCGCCCAGCCTCCGATATCGACGGAGCGGAACAGGATGCGGCCGCGCGCCGGGCGCAGCATGCCGGCGATGGTGCGAATAAGCGAGGTTTTGCCGGCCCCGTTGGCGCCGACAATGGCGACGATCGCGCCCTCCTCGATGTCGAGCGACACCGCGTCGAGCGCCTGCGCGTCGCCGTAGAACACGTCGAGGTTTTCGATGCGCAGCATCAAACAAACTCGGCGCCCAGATAGGATTGCACCACTGCGGGATCGCGCACGACGGCCGCCGGGGCGCCCTGCGCGATCGCCGTGCCGTGGTCGAGTACAAGCACGCGCGAGGCAAGCGCCATGACCGCGCGCATCACGTGCTCGATCAACAAGATGGTCAGGCCGGTCTCGCGATTGATGTCCTTGAGGATGCCGACCAGGCGATCCGTTTCAGTCGGCCGCAATCCGGCGATCACTTCGTCGAGCAGCAAGAGCTTAGGTTCGGTTGCCAGCGCGCGGACGACTTCGAGCCGCTTGCGGTCGGGCAGCGTCAGCGCCGACGCCAAGTGATGACGCCGCTCGAACAGATCGAAGCGCTGTAGCAGCACCTGCGCGCGCTCGCGCGCCGCCCCGACATTGCGCCGGTGCAGCAGCGCGCCGATCATCGCGTTGTCCTCCACGGTCAAGGCCGGAAACGGCCGCACCAGCTGGAAGGTCCGGGCGATACCGCGGCGGCACACCACGTCGGGCGCAAGCCCCGCGACCGGCTCGCCGGCAAATGTGATCGAGCCATCGTCCGGCGCCATCGCGCCGGCGATCATGTTGAACAGAGTGGTCTTGCCGGCGCCGTTCGGGCCGATCACGGCGAAGATTCCGCCTTCGGGCACCTCGAAGCTGACGGCATCGACGGCGACGAGGCCGCGAAAGCGCTTGCTCACTCCCTCGAGCGACAACAGCACCGTCATGGCTTGTCCCCGGCTCCGCCCAAAAGCCGCGCCAGCGGCGGCCACACCCCTTCCGGCAGCGCGACGATGACCGCAAGCAGGCAGAAGCCATAGAAAAGCTGCGTGGCCCCGGGCAAGTCGACGCCGAACCAGCCCAGCGCGGAATTCAGCGTTTCCGAAAGCCCGGTCAGCACGAAGGCGCCGAGAACCGGTCCGAACAGCGTGCCGACGCCGCCAATGACCGGACCGAGTATCATCTCGATCGAACGGCTGATGTTGAACACCTGCTCCGGAAATAGGTTGTTGTAGAAGAACGCATAGAACACGCCAGCGAAGGATGTCACGACGGCCGAGATCATCACCGCATACATCTTGTACCGGAACGTATCGATGCCGGTGGCCCGCGCCGCCACCTCGTCCTCGCGGATGGCCAGCCAGAAATAGCCCATGCGGCTGCGGAACAGCGCGCGGCAGAGCAGGAAGGCGATCGCAGTTGCGGCAAGCATGACGTAGTAGAACATCGCCGGATCGCCGCGCAGCAGCCAAAGATTGTTGTGCGCGTATTGCCTGACCGGCAGGAACAGGCCGGCGGAAGCGTTGACGATCGCGAGGTGGTCGAAGCCAATGCGGGCGAACTCGGCAAATGCGATGGTGAGAATGGCGAAATAGACGCCGGTGACACCGAACCGGAAGGCCAGAAAGCCGATCACCGCGCCGCAAGCCGCCGTCACCGGAACGGCCGCGGCGAAACCGAGCCACGGGGCGACGCCGAACCGCGTATAGAGATAGGCCGCGACGTAGGCGCCGAGTCCGGCGTAAAGAGCATTGCCGAGCGAAAGCTGCCCGGCGAAGCCCATCATGATGTTCCAGGCCTGCCCGGTGAAGGCGGAATAGAGAATGACGATCAGAACGGTGAGCAAATAGTCGTTGACGAGCCAGGGCGCGGCGAGCAGCGCCGCAATCATCAGCGCCAGCAGAATGAGAGTCCGGCGCGACAATCCACCGCCAAGTCGCGCGATCGCAGCATCCGTCATGACAGCCTCTTGCCGAGGATGCCCTGCGGCCGAAACAGCAGCACCAGGACGAGAATGGCGAAGGCGAACATGCTCTTTGCCGAAGGCGTGAACAAAAGTCCCGCCATCGCCTCGGTAAGCCCGATCAGGATGCCGCCAAGGAGCGCGCCGGGCATCGAGCCGAGCCCGCCGGTGATGACGATGACAAAGGCGAGCAGCGTGTAGGTGGGCCCGATCAGCGGCGTCACATCGACGATCAACGTCATCATCGCGCCGGCGGCGCCGACACAGGCCGCGCCCAGCGCGAAGGTGAGCGCGTAGAGCCGATCGACATTGAGCCCCACGACCAGCGCGCCGGTGTAGTTGTCGGCGCAGGCGCGGATCGCCTTGCCGACGAGCGTAAAGCGGAAGAATGCGAACAAGGCCGCTGCGACCGCGATCGCGGCCGCTCCGGCATAGGCCTTGGACGCATCGACCAGCACCGGCCCGAGCTGGAAACTGTCATAGGCGTACGAGGTCTGTACGGTGCGCGCGTCGGGGCCGAACAGGATCAAGAGCGCATTGACGATAATGATCGCCAGCGCCACCAAGAGCAGGAATTGGCTGTGTTCCGGACGAGTGATGAAGGGATTGATCAGGCCCGCCTGCAGTACGTAGCCGAACACGAACATGACCGCCGCAATCGGCACCAGCATGATCAGCGGATCGAGGTGAAAAGCGGAAAACAGCACGACCGCAACAAACATCGCGATCGACATCATCTCGCCATGGGCGAAATTGACGACGCGCACGACGCCGAAAATGACCGAAAGCCCGAGCGCCATCAGGCCGTAGACCAGGCCGGTCAAAATTCCGGCGACAGCGACGTTCAGATAAACGTCTAACGGCACCGGCAAGTCCCAGGGTTGACGGTTGGTGGTCGTCCCCGCACAAGCGGGGAGCCATAATCACAGGACGAGCAGGACCGTCGTGCGCAGTGGCTATGAATTCCCGCGTGTGAGGGAACAACACACAAGCGGAGCGACGCGCGCCTCACCCTCGGCTCTGATAGGGCTTCATCGGCCATTCCGGCTTGGCGTTGGCGGCCTCCTTCGGCGCGACGGTGACAAGCTTGCCGCCGCGGTTCTGGATGGCGCTGTCCTTGACCTTGTCGTTCTGCCCCTTGGCGTTGAAGGTAATGCCTGGTCCGACGCTGACATTGTCGGTGATATCGGTCTTGCGCAGCGCCTCGGCCAGCGCCTTCGGATCGGTCGAACCCGCCCGCTTGTAGGCGTCCGCTGCAACCAGCAACGCCTCGAAGGTGTAGACTTGATTGGTGTTGAGGTTGCTGCCCGGATAGGCCCTGGTGAAGGCGGCTTCAAGCACCTTGGAGAGCTTCTTGTTCGGGTCGTACCATGGCACGAAGCTGATCGGTCCGTCCGACATTTTGCCGAGCGTCTTGAAATACTGATCCTCGTACCAGCCCGGCCCCATGCTCAGGATCGCCTGCGGCGTCCAGCGCTGTTTGATGAGCTCGCGCGTGATCAAGAGCGCATCGTTGAGGCGGCCGACCATGAGCAGCACTTCGGCATTGGCGGCCTTGGCCTTCGCCACCTCGACGGAAAGATCGCGCGCCGCCGGATCGTAGGAAATTTCCTCGGCGATTTTGTAGGACATGTTGAACTTCGGCATCAGCGCGTCGACGCCCTTTTTCATGGCGGTGCCGAAAGTGTCGTTGACATGCATGAACACCGCGCTCTTCGGCGACACGCCGGCAACCGCGAACACTTCCTTCTGGTTGGTGAAGGCATCGGCGGTGATCGTGATCGCGGTCGGGAAGTTCCTGAATACGAACTTGTAGCCCTGCTCGGTGATGGCGGGAGCGCCGGCGATATTGATGACGAGCGGGATGCCTTTCTGCTCGGCAACTTGCGCGATCGCCGTGGTCTGGCCGGAATCGAAGGCGCCGATCAGGAGCTGGGCGCCGTCGCTGATCAGCTTTTCCGCGTGCTCGCGGGCGGCGTCGACAGTCGACTGGGTGTCGCCGTTCATGATCGTCAGTTCCGGCAGGCCGAGCGATTTCAGGATCGGCGGCGCGATGTCGACGCCGCGCTGGCAATCCTGGCCGATGCCGGCCTCGAAGCCGGATCGCGGCAATAGCACGCCCACCTTGAGCGAGCCGCCCTGGGCGCGCACGATCGCGGGCGTGGAGAGTGTTGCCGCGGTTGCGGCCGCGCCGGCAATGAGGTGACGCCGATTAGGCAGCGTGCGGGTGCGAGTCATGGCTTTATCATCCTCCCGTGGTTTGGCGAAATGCTAGGAGACTGCCGGGCCGAGGGCAAGCGGCGTCGCGGCGCAAAAAGCCGTTCCACGGCCGCGGCAATGGCCAACAGCCGCCGGTCGTCGCCGTTGCGCGCGATCAGCATCAGCCCGACCGGCAGCGCCGCCGGCGCAACGGGAACCGGCAGCGAGATGGCGCACAGGTCGAAGAAGTTGATGATCGCTGTGTTACGCAACAACGCCGCATTGCGGGCCGCGAACACTTTCGGGTCGGCCACTTCGGCGATCGTCGGCGCAACGATCGACGTCGTCGGCATGACGAGCACGTCAAGCCCGGCAAGGCGCGCATTCATCTCGTGCACCAGACGGGCGCGTTCGCGCACCATGTCGATGTAATCGGCAGCCGAGACCGCGCAGCCGCGCTCGATGCGTGCCCGCACGTTGGGATCGATTTCGGCGGCGCGACGGCGCAGCCGGTCGCGATGAATGGCACAGGCCTCCGGCGGCGAGATGCCGCCTTTGGCGTTGACCTCGTTCATGTCATCGAACCCCGACAGCGTCTCGCGGCTGACGCGCACGCCGGCGCCGTCGAGCCGTTCGATCGCTGCGGCAAAGGCCGTTGCGACGGCGTCAGCGAGCCGATCGAGCGGCACCCCCTCGGCGATGCCGAAGCGAAGGCCTTTGAGCGCGGCCGGATCGAGCGGGGCGAAGGACGAATCCTCGCCGGCCATGGCGGCGTCGGCCTTGGCGCAATCGGCAACGCTGTTGGCGATCGGCCCGACCGAATTGAGCGTGTAGCTCAACGGCAATACGCCTGCGGTCGGCACACGCTGCCGGCTCGGCTTGAAGCCGACCAGTCCGCACAAGGCCGCAGGAATCCGCACCGAGCCTCCGGTATCGGTGCCGATCGCAATCTCGCACATGCCGTCGGCCACGGCGACCGCTGCGCCGGCCGACGATCCGCCCGGCACGCGGCTGCGGTCACGTGGATTTCCGGGCGTGCCGAAATGTGGGTTGGCGCCGATGCCAGAAAAGGCGAACTCGGTCATGTTGGTCTTGGCAATGATCGCCGCGCCGGCCGCGCGCAGGCGACGCACGATGGCCGCGTCGGTTGCAGCCGGCGCCGCCTCCTCGGCGAGGATTTTGGAGCCGGCGCGGGTGGGCTCCCCGGCGACGTCGAACAAATCCTTGATGCTGACGATGGCGCCGTCGAGCGAGCCGAGCGATATGCCGACACGCGAGCGCGCATCGGCCGCATCAGCCGCGGCACGCGCCGCATCGTGATAGACCGTCAGGCAGGCGCGGGCGCCCTCCCCGTCCGGCTCGGCAATGCGGAACAGCGCCAGTTCGAGACGGTCGCGGCAGGACGATGGCTTCATGATAAATCCCGGCAGGCATTGGCGCGATCGACGTTCTGCGCGGAAACATCCTAAAGGGCGCCGGCGCGGATGAAAACAGCCGGCAAAGTCTCGCTCAATGTCCTGGCAGTTCAGTGCCCAGCGCACCGATGGCGCTCTTTCGTATCGCGTAACTGTCGTCGAGCGCGAAGGCCTGAAATGCCACCATGGGCAGCGCCAGCACGATCAGCGTCTGCAGCGAGCCTCCGGCGGCGCACAGCGCCGCCGCGGCGAGGCAGGCAAGCGCACCGCCGATATCCCAGCCGACTTCCGCGGCATAGTGGAAGCGGAACGGACAAGGCGACGCCTTGGCGTTGTTGTACAGCGCCGTCATCAGCGAAGGCACGTAAAGCCCGCCGAGCGCCGTGGTGACGAAGGCGACAGCCAGGACCGAAATCGCGTCGAGCCCGCACACGGCCTTGGCGATCAGGCTGGCGGTAAGAATCACGGCATTGAGCCAAGTGGCGCGGCGCGCGTGCCCCCTGTCGATGAAACGTCCGAGCACCAATCCGCTGACCGCGCCGGCCAATGCCAGCACCGCAAGGCTGCCGCCGAAGGCGTCGTAGCGGCCCTTGAGCGCTTGGAACAAGATCAGATTCCAGGCCCAGTACGAACAATTGACGATCCAACCGTCGGTGCCGAGCAGGATAAGGCCGCGCCGATAGAACGGCCAGCCGCCGGCCGGTGAGACCGGCGCGATGACCGGGTCGATCACGCCAAGGAGCGGCACGATGGCGATGCACTCAATGAGCGCAGCCGTGCCGAAAGCCGCCCACGGTCCGGCGATTGTCAGCATCACGCCGCCCATCGCCGGGCCGACGGTACCGGCCATCGCGATCAGGAGCTGGAACCAGCCGACCTGGCTGCCACGGTCGGCGGCCTGGCCGATGGACGCGAACATCGCGTGATAGCTGGTCCAATAGAAGGCCTGGGCCAGCGCCGACGCCACGCAATAAATCACCAGCGCGGCATCGATCCCGTGAACCGGAGCCAACAGCGGACTCTGGATGGCGTAGAGCGCGGTGCCGATGATGAGCGTCGCTCGCAAGCCGATACCACGTACACTCAACAGCACCGCGGGACGAACCGCAAATCGCAGCGCAATGATGGCGCCGAAGCACAGAAAGATCGCCGCCGGCGACAATCCCTGCCGGAGCAGGAACACCGCGGAAAATGCGCTGAGCAGCGCCCACGCCAATTGCTGCAGGGCGCTGTGCGCAGCCAGCCGGTTGAGATCGCGGTTGGCAAGGAGCGAACCGCCGATCGACCTCGCGAACGCTTTCACGGCCTGCGCTTTCTGCTCCTGAGCAACCGCGACATAGGTAACCTCCCTCGCCCCGCTTGCGGGAAGAGGGTCGGGGTGAGGGGTCTCTGCGCTGGGCTCTTACCTGAAGATGCTGTCCGAAACATTGCCGGATTGGCCGCGACGCTAAAAATCGCGGAAAGGCCCCTCACCCGCCGCCCTTCGCGCGGCGGCTGCTCCCCGCACACGGGGAGAGGTAAAAGCTTCGCATTCTCGCGGCGCGGGGTGCGCCCGAGTTTTGTTGGTTTCCTCCCGCCTTCTCCCTGTTCCGCTTCGCTTCGGAGCTTTGAGAGAAAACGGAGGCGAAACGCCGACAGGCGCTTGTATCCAACCTCCGCGCCCCCACCTCAATCCTCCCCCGCTTGCGGGGGAGGGTAGGGAGGGGGGACGCGCCCGCCTGTCGGCGTCTCACCGCGGTTCTTGCCAAAGGGACTGTTCATCCCGATGGCTCAGCTTCAGGCCAGGCTTCCTGAGACTCGGCCGGAGCGTTCGGTCCTGTACGGCCGCCTCAACCTGGAGGCGGAGACCTCCCGCGTCTCCACGGGCGTTACCCGCGCCGGAAAAAACCTGTCTCAGTCCAGCGAGCACCTCGCGCGCCGGTCATAGTGCCGGCAGGTTGATGCCCGAAACCGCCCGGGAGCGGGCCGTATCTTCCCGCCCGCGGGCACCGCACTCGCTCCGCATCCGGGAGTACCCTCGGCCGAAGGCGTCCGTCGATGAGCGAGATTCGCTGCGCTTTGTATCATAACTTGGGACCGTTTGTCAAGAGATCGTCCGCGTGGCAGTGACAAGACGATACAGTGCGTGACTAGTGAAACCAAAACGCCGGCAGCGAATGTGCAGGCCTCGAGCGCCAATCGAGGAGTCACCGACCTTCCGCTTTCGTCCTTCGGCAGGTGGGCTTTCCGAGCGGAGCGGACATGAAAAGGCACGCCGAGCCCGCTGTATCGGTCGAAAATGACCCATCGCGACATCGTGCAAGCCGCACGACCACGGTCGCAAAAGGGGGCATAGCGGACGTGACCGGGCTTGCGGCAGCGTGGGCTGGCCTAAAAGGGCCGATCTTTACGCGAGCAGCGCGAAAACTCCGCGGCGCCATTTGATTGGTTGTTCACAATGGTCATCCGCGCCGCGCGGACAAAAGTCACCCGCCTCTCGCGCTAATCTCTGCCTGGCGGCTAATCTGATCATGAGCCGCTCCTGTAAGTCGATTTCGGCAAGCGATCGAAGCGTCGATTGTCTCGACGCGACATTTGCAAGACCATGAACGGTATAGCGGAAGCTGTTGTGGCCGCGGATCGGTCGGCGCCTGTGTTCCCCGATGCGGCTGCCATTGCAAAACGTGCGCCGAACCTGCCATCATTGCGCACAGCCGCGCGACAAGGACCATCCGCCATGACCGGTTCCAAGCCCAGCATCGCCTTCATCGGCTTCGGCGAGGCCGGCCAGGCCATCGCCGCCGGTTTGCACGAGGCAGGCATCGAGCGGATTTCGGCCTGGGACATCCTGTTTCCCGAGCGCGAGGGCGAAAGGCTGCGCCGCGCGGGCGAGGCGAGCCGCGTGCGCGTGGCGAATTCGGCCGCGGATGCGGTGCGCGGGGCGGACCTGATCGTGTCCGCCGTCACCGCGGCCTCGAGCGTCGAGGCGGCGCGGTCCGTCAAGCCGCAGATGGCGCCGGGTAGCTTCTTCCTCGACATCAACTCGGTGTCGCCGGGCCGCAAGCAGGAGACGGCAAAGCTCCTCGGCGACGCCGTGCGCTACGTCGACGTTGCCGTGCTGGCGCCCATTCATCCGGCGCGGCACCAGACGCCGATGCTGCTCGCCGGGCCGCACGCGCAGGCGATCGCGCCGCTAATGTGCGGCCTCGGCATGCGCGTGAACGTCGCCGGCGCCGAGATCGGCGCGGCCGCCGCCATCAAGATGGTGCGCAGCGTGATGATCAAGGGCATCGAGGCGCTGACGCTGGAATGCTTTCTGGCGGCGGCGCGCGTCGGCGTGGTCGACGAGGTCGCCGCCTCGATGAAGAACAATTATCCCGGCCTCGATTGGGCAAAGGTCGTGCCCTACAATCTCGAACGCATGGCAAACCACGGCGAGCGGCGCGCCGCCGAGATGGAGGAAGTCGCCGATACGCTTCGCGAACTCGGCGTCGAACCGCTGATGACGGCCGCCACGGTCAAGCGCCAGCGCGAGATGGGGCAGATCGGCACGCAGCACGCCGTGCAGGGCGCGCTGGCGCAGGGCCGCGGCGCGATGCTCAGCGCCATCAGCGCGGCGGCGCGCGACCGGCACTGAGCGTCAGAACCGATCCGGTAGCGGCGGCGCCGGAATGACGAACTAGAATTCGGCATTTCATCGCGGGCGCCTGCTCTTGCGGCGCGCTGGCGAGCGCTTCGCGCTGGCGCGGCCGCGACCGCCGGCTTTGACATTCTCCTTGGCGCCGGCAGCATTGGTCCGCGCGCTCCAATATTCCCAGGTTCTTGAGACGACATTGGGCATCGCGCTGATCGCGCCCGCGAGCTTGATCTCGCCGCGATGCAGCGGCGTCGCCGCGCCGAGCATGAGCGCGCGCAACTGATATTCGGCGTTCTGGCACATGAAAATCGCGCGCGCGACCAGCTCCTTCAGGCCTGAGCCGACGATTGTGGCGCCGTGGCGGTTCATCATCACCGCCGAATGCTGGCCGAGCGCGCGGGCCAGCGAATGACCCTCCTCCTGCTTGACCACCAGAAGGTTGGTATCGCCGAACTCGTCGTACTGATCCCAGAACGGCGCCACCTCGCCCATCGCCGCGCCGAGATGAAACACCGGCACGATCGGCTTGCCGGCGATGGCGAACGGCATCACCGCCGGCGCGTGATGATGAACGACCGCCATCACATCTTTGCGCGCCTGATAGATGCAGCCGTGAATGACGCGCTCGGCGTAAAGATGCACGTTCGGCCTGCGCACCGGCTCCGAATCGAGCGTGAACTCCAGAATGTCGCTCGCCTCGATCAGGGCCGGCGAACGCGAGCGCGACAACAGATAACGTCCGCGATCGCGCGGGTGGCGCACGCTGACATGGCCGAAGCCGTCGAGCACGCCCTCGTGGGCCAGCATGCGGTTGGCCAGCGCAAGGTCCTCGACGAGAAGTTTCATATTATCAGGCACGATCAAACCTCATGTTGCGCCGGCATCCCTCGACCGATCTCGGTTGCTCTAATCGTAAAGCGGATCGACGAGAAGGCTCGCGGCCTCGCCCGGGCCGCCCAGCAAAGCGGGCGCGCCGACCGGCACCGGTTTGCGGTCGATTTTGAGCACCCCCTGCACCGAGACCAGCGCGCCGGGCGGCGGCGAATTGGCAGCGGGAAGGCGCGATCCTGCCAGCGCCTCCAGCGGCTGCGCCACGCGGCAGCCCTCGACCAGCCAGGAATTGAAGCCGGCGAAGCCGCGCGTTGACGGCAACTGCGCGACCGCCTCCGCAAACTGCGCGGCGGCTCGACGCTCCAGCGACGGCTCACCCAAGGTCCGGACCAGACGTACCCAGACGCCCTTATAGGCGACAGTCGCGCGCAGTGCGCAGAGCCCGCCCAAGGGCGGCTCGCCCTCGATGCGTTTGAAGCTTTGGCTGTGCGCCAGATCGGGCGCAGCCGCGAGATAGATTTCCTCCGCACCGCAGAGCCGCGCCTGCCGCTCCGTTGCGGCGATCATGTTGTTGAGAGTTTCGCCGTGCGCCAGCGACAACGCGCGGTGCGCGATGGTGCCGGCATTGGCGGCAAGCGCGATCTCCGCGGGGTCGGCCTTGCTGCGCAGGCTTGCAAACAGCGGCGTTGCATCGCGAAGCGTCAGGCCGGGACCGCCCTCGCGCAGATCGGCGGCGATCCCGGCCGGCAGCCCGTCGAAGTCGACAATGCCGACAACGGCGTTGTTCTGCGCCGCCACGATCTGTTGCGCGGCCTTCAGCCCGACGCGCGGGCTGTGCAACACTTCGCCGACGCGGCTGACCCGCTCGATCCAGGTCTTGACGCGAAAGCTCAAAGCCACGACGAGATACGGCGCGCCTTGGCCGCCTCCTTGGCGCGGCACGACCAGCAGTCCTTCCGACCAATACGGCACGAAGCCGATGAGCCAGGATACTCCGGCCGGGCGCGTATTGTTGGTGTAGATGACGAGCGCGTCGCAATGCGCCTCGCGCATTGCCGCGCGCACGCGATGAAGCCTCGCCTCCAACACGGCGTCGGGCAGTTCCACCGGCGAGCGAGCGATCAGGCCGCGGCGCATGATTGCGCGCTCCACTTCTGCTCACCGTCACACATTGGCGAAAAATAAAGCCTGTTTCCCGGATGCGGTGCAGCGCGCAGCGGCGCACCGCTGATCCGGGATCGGCGCAGGCTCGGCGTCCGGCGTTTGAGATCGTGAAGGTCCCGGGTCTGCAGCGCACCACTTCGTGCTGCGCTGCGCCCGGGAAACGCGGACAGCTTGCGCGGCAATGAGCGACAGAGCCTCGCCATCACGCTGCCACCTCGAACAACTCGCGCGGCGTTTTGCACAAAACCTCGGCGCCGTTGCCGGTGACGACCACGGCATCGCCCAGCACGATGTAGCCGGCCTGCGGATGATAGGTGTTCGGATGCACGATCAGCGTCATGCCGGGTTCGAGCACGGTGTCCACGTCTTCGAGAATGTGCGGCTTGGAATCGGGAAACAAGCCCATGCCGTGGCCGCGCACGCGCGTCCATTGGCTGGTGGTGTATTCGCCGAGGCCGTATTTGCGAAACACGTCGTTCTCGGCTTTCGCCACATCCGCCGCGCGCACCCCCGGCCGCACTGCGGCGATGCCGGCCTCCATCGCTTCGACATAAACGTCAAACGCGCGCCGTTGCGGCTCGGTGGCCTTTCCCACAACCAGCGTGCGGCAAATCTGGGCGAAATAACCATCGACCGCAGGCGTCAGCTCGGTGGTGACGAGATCGCCGACCGCGATCCGCCGCTCCGAAGGCGGGGTCATGCCGAGGACATCCTTGCCGCCCGAGCCGATGATCATGAAATTGTCGGGGCAGCCGCGTGCGCGCAGATAGGCCTCGATATCGGCGACAATCTCGTATTGCCGGCGCCCCGACCGCACCACGTTGAGGAACTCAGTATAGGCCTCGTCCGCGATTTGCGCCGCGCGCCGCACCGCCGCGATCTCGCCCTCGCTCTTGTGCATGAGCAGCTTGTCGACCATGGCGGTCGCGTCGCCGAGCGCAAAGCTTCGCGCCGGAGCGGCGAGGAAGCTCGGCAGAAAACGCCGCGGCGCCGCGGCGAGCCGCTCGTTGGCGACGCGATCAAGCGGCGCGCCGACCGCGCGCGCGATGTCTGGCGCGAAATGAACGCGCGCGGCGGGCGCTTCGATCTCGGCGCGTTCGGCCTCGGCGGCGCTGTCAAGATAAAGCTCGACGCTGCCGTCGGCGGCGACGAGCGCGATGCCGTGGCCTTCGAGGATGCCGAAATCAGCGCCGTAACGCAGGTAATCGCCCTGCCAGGCATTGCCGTAGAGCACGAGGCGCTCGATGCCGGCGTCCCGCATCGCCGCAGCAAGCCGCTGCCTTCTTTGCTCGACAATTATGCTGGTCATGGTTCTACTCCGCCGCCTCGCTTTGCGGCTTGCCGGCAAAGCCGTAGTCGCGCCGCGCCGCCTCGAGCGAGACATAGCCGGCGCGCACGTCGGCCGCGACCGCTTGGCGCGGCCGCTGTCGCGGATCGCCCCAGCCGCCGCCGCACGTTTATGCCAACACGGCGGCATTGGCAAAATGCGGCTGCCAAAAAGCGCCGAATGAATCATGGCCGCGAACGGCTGCCGTCGAAGCGAACGGCGGCGCCCGCAGCGGCAAGACTGATGCCGATAATCACAAAGATGCCGGCGGCCCCGGTGGCGGCGGCAATCAGGCTGGCAAGGAATGGGATGATCATCTGCCCGATGCGGTTGCCCATGGTGCGAAGCGAATTGGCCGTGCCGACGGCTCCGCCGCTGGCGATGCCGAGCACGGCGGCGATCGAAGCGGTAATCGAAATGCTCAGCGCGAAGCCCGCCAGCGCGATCATCGCGTACATCACCGGCAGCGTCAGCGGCAAGGCGAGCGACGCATAGGCGGCGGCGCCGACAAAGGTGCTGACGCTGGTAAGCGCGGTGCGCCCGAACCAGGCATGAAGGCGGGCGAAAGACAGCCGCGACAGCATCGACGCCGCCGCGCGCACGGCGAGCAACGTCCCGACAGCGGCGGCACTGATGCCGCGTTCGGCGCCGAGCAGCGGCAGGTAGACCACGATGAGGTCTTGCGCCACTACGGTGACGACGCTGACCAGCATGATCGTCGTCAGGCCCGGAATGAACAAAAGCTCGCGCAAGGGCGGCGGTTTGCCGCGATCTGCCTTCGGCTTGCGCGCGCTGCCCGGCCCGATCGTCAAGGCAGAGGCCAACGTCACGACCGAGCCGGCGGCTGCAATCGCGAACAAGAGCCGCGTCGGCGGCACGCTCGCCGAGCCGCCGGCGAGGCCGACGATATAGGGGCCGATGCATTGCCCGACGGCGTTCGCCACCATGTAACTGCCGATGGCGCGCTCGATCGCACCCGGCCCGCTGCCGCATCGCGTGCACATGACCTGCTGGCTGATGTTGAACATCAGGTGCGCCGTGCCGGTAATGGCGGTGAAGACAAACAGCGCCGGCAGCGTCGGAAAAAGCGCAAAACCGGCGCAGGCGAGGATAAGAAGGCCGCCGCCAAGCCAGGTGGTCGTGACGTCGTGACCGCGGTCGATACGACGGCCGATCTGGACCCCGACGATCAGCGGCAGCACCGCATAGACCGAGGTGATAATGCCAAGCCCGACCACCGACAGGCCGAACTCCACCGCGCGATAGGACGTTGTAATGCGGACGATCGAAACAACCGTTTGCTCGATAAAGGCGGTGGCGAGGATGGAAAGCAGAAGGCGATTGAACATTGCATTCGGTGCCGAAGAGCCGCAACGCTGGAGCAGATTCCATTTAACCGGCAACAGCATTGTCATTGCGAGGAGCGCAAGCGACGAAGCAATCCAGCCCGCGCCGCCGCACTGGATTGCTTCGCTTCGCTCGCAATGACGAATTCATGTAGGCGGTGGCTGCGCTAGTTCATACCATCATCCGCGGCGGCAAACGCCGTCGCCAAACGCTTGCAAGCCTCGTTGCACGCAAGCGCGTCGTGGCACAGGGCGAGCCATTCGCCACTGCGCGCGGCACCGACGAGCGGATCGAGCACGCGGCGCGCCTTGTCGTCGAGCTGAGCGCGGCCGAGCGGGCGCTCGGGATCGCCTGCAGCTTCGACGACACGGTGCCGGAACAGCTTGCCGCCGGCTTCGACCTCGACCTCGGCGGGCCAGTGCCGCGGATAGAAGATTTCGAGCGTGGCATCGGCGACGACCTCGACCTTCGCGGCGAACTGCGCCACCTCTGCATCCTGACCCGGCGCGCTGCGGTCGATGTCGTAGAGTCCGTCCGGCTTCCGCGCCGCGAGCGCGAGCTGATGTGCGACGCTGACCAGCGTCGATTGCCGCGCGCCGCGCACAGCCGCCGTCGAGATCATGCCGGCATAGGCCTGCGGCACGCGCACGCGCACCTTCGTAATCGCATCGCCGTGAACGCCGCCGTCGAGGATCGCGCGGAATGCCTCGATCGCGGCAATGCCCTGCTTGGCCGAGCAAACCGGCTTGATGCTGAGCGCTGAATAGACCGAGGGTGCGCCGAGATTTTTGCTCAAGCGGTCGCAATCGAGCGCGATGCCGTGGGTCTCGGCCAGCCAGCTTTTGTCTAGGAGCGCCGGATCGCCGCAATAATCCGCGCGGGCCGCCTGCGCGGCGGCAACTCCACCTGCCACGGCATTGGCGTAGAGAAACCAGCGTCCCGACGGCGCGCCGTGAATGCGTCCGACGCCGCCCGCCATCAGCATGAAGGCAAGCGACAGCGCATGGCCGGTGCGCGACTCGTTCAGTCCGAACACGCGCGCGGCCGTCGCCGCCGCGGCCACCGGCGCGGCCAGGTAGCTCGGCCAGATTCCGCGATAAAGAATCTGCGCGCCGCTTGCCGCGAGACCGATCCGGGTTGCGATTTCGGTGCCGACTAAGATCGCACTTGCGATCTCCTCGGCATCGAAATTCTGCGAAGCGGCAGAAAGAGCCAGCGCCACGGGCACGATTCCGGCGCTCGGCGTGACGCAGGAGGACAGGTGGATGTCGTCAATCTCGGTCAGGCGGGCGGCCGCCGCGCGGCGCCCGATGCGGTCGGCGAGCGCGGGCGTCTCGCCGAGATTTTGCAGCGCTCTGCCTTCAGGAATCTGCGCGCCGGCGAGCGCGGCCGCCACCGTATCGGTCAGATGCAGCCCGAGCTGCTCCCGCTCCGTACTTGGCAGTGCCGAGGCTTTCGCGCCCGCGACAAAACCTGCAAGTTCGGCGATGACGCTCACGACCGCTCCCTCAAATTGTCCCGCGCCGGGCTTGACCTGGCGCTCCATTGCAAGCATGCGCTTGCCACATCCCGCGCGCCGGGGACCCCGCGGCGCTTTAGCATGGAACGCCGGCTCAAAGCCGGCAATGATGCGAAATGGCAATGAAGCTCGACGAAACCCACGACCCGGCAAGGCGCAGCTTCATCGCCAGCGCCAATGTGCCGGGCAGCGATTTCCCCATCCAAAACCTGCCGTTCGGGGTGTTTCGCCCGGCCGCAGGCCAACCGCCACGCGTCGGCGTCGCCATCGGCGAACAGATTCTCGATGTCGCCGCGGCTTCTTCGTCGTTCGACGGCGCAGCGGGCGAAGCGGCGCGGGCCTGCGGGGCGCCGCAGCTCAACGACTTGATGGCGCGGGGGCCGCTAGCCTGGTCGGCGCTGCGCCTTGCGCTGTCGCGCGCCTTGAGCACCGAACACGGCAACGAACAGAGACTGCGGCCGCACCTCACCCCGATGGCGCAGGCCGAGATCGAACTGCCGGTCAAGATTGGCGACTTCACCGACTTTTTCGCCTCGATCTTTCACGCCACCAATGCCGGCCGGATGTTCCGCCCCGACAATCCGCTGATGCCGAACTACAAATACGTCCCGGTCGCCTATCACAGCCGCGCCTCCTCGATCCGCGTCAGCGGCACGCCGTTCAAGCGCCCGCGCGGCCAGCGCAAAGGCCCGGGCGAAGCGGCCCCGACATACGGGCGGTCGCGCAATCTCGATTTCGAGCTTGAACTCGGCTTCTACATCGGCACGCCGACCGAACTCGGCGCGCCGGTGCCGGTCGGCAGGGCGGCGGAGCACATTTTCGGTTTCTGTCTGTTGAACGATTGGTCGGCCCGCGACATGCAGGCCTGGGAATACCAGCCGCTCGGCCCGTTCCTGGGCAAGAACTTTGCGACCACAGTGTCGCCATGGGTGGTGACGGCGGAAGCGCTGGCGCCGTTCCACGTCGCTGCCTTTACGCGGCCGTCCGGCGATCCCGCCCCGCTGCCGCATCTCGACGATGCCGACGACCGCGCCCAAGGCGGCCTCGACATCACGCTCGAAGCTTATCTCGTAAGCGAAGCCATGCGCGGCAAGGCAATGGCGCCCCTGCGCCTCGCCCAGACCTCGTGCGGCGAGCTCTACTGGACCGTGGCGCAGATGGTCGCCCACCACACCAGCAACGGCTGCAACCTCGAAATCGGCGATCTGATCGGCACGGGCACCGTGTCCGGCCCGGACAAATCGAGCTGGGGCTCGCTCCTCGAACTCACCTCGCGCAGCCGCGAGCCGATCGCGCTGCCGAGCGGCGAGACGCGCGGCTTCATCGAGGACGGTGACGAAATCATCTTCCGCGGCTTTGCCGAAAAACCCGGCTTTGCCCGCATCGGCTTCGGCGAATGCCGCGCGATGGTGCTGCCGGCGGGGTAGTTTTGTCAGAAAATGTAGGGTGGGCTGAGCGTAGCGAAGCCCACGCGTGGGCACGGCGCTACGCGCCTTTGCCCACCCTACTCGCTGCCGGCAGACGCGTAGATCAATTCGGCAAACCGGCCCTGGCAAGGCCGTCTTTGATCCGCTCGGCGTCGGCCGGATTCTTGAACGGCAGCCGCGCAATGTGCGTGGCGAATGTGTAGTTCGGGTTGATCTGCTTCAACTCGGCCCAGATGCGCCGCGCCTCGTCGATCTCGCCCAAGTGGCCAAGCGCCGATACCAGCAAGCCCCGCGCCAGGTCCGTCCCCGGCGCCAGCCTGATACGCTCGCGGAAGGAAGCCGCCGCCGCTTCGTACTTGCCGGCGACAAGATAGGCGGAGCCCATGAAGTGCATGTATTGCTGGGTAAAAGCCGGGTCGAGGCGAATGGCGCGCTCAAGGAATGGGATCGCTTCCAGCGGAGTGCCTGCGTAGACCTCGATGTGCCCGCGCGAAGCGTAGGCCAGCGCGTAGTTCGGGTTGAGCGCCAGCGCCGTCTCGGTCTGCTGCTTTGCCCGTTCGAGGTTCCTCTGCCAGAGCGCCACGGCGGCGGCGACCCACCGCGCGAAAGGCAGCGAAGGCCCCTTCTCGATCGCGATTGCCACAAAATGCGCCGCCAGGTCGAGCGCATCCGGCGCGCCGCTCAGTCGATTCTGGAAGTCGAGATCGTACACCATGGCGAGGCCGGCATACGGTTCCGCGTAGTCGGGATCGAGCTCGATCGCACGCGTGAAATAGCCGACGGCGCGATCGAATATCTCGCGATCCCATTTCTTGCCGAGCAGCAACTCCCGCCCGTGCAGGAACAGGTCGTGGGCCTCCGCGCTCTCGGTCGGGACGTCCGCAATGCTCGCCGCCTCGCTGGACGTGAGCTTGACCTTGAGCGCATCGACAATATGGCGGGTGACCTCGTCCTGAACCGCGAAAATGTCGGTGAGGTCTCGATCGTACCGCTCAGCCCACAGATGTGCGCCATTGGCAGCGTCGATCAGTTGCGCGGTGATGCGCACGCGGTTGCCGGCGCGGCGGATCGAGCCCTCGAGCACCGAGCGCGCGCCGAGCTCGCGCCCGACGGTGCGGATGTCGTGGCTCTTGCCCTTGTAGGCGAAGCTCGAATTGCGCGCGATCACCAGCAAGCCGGCGATCTTGGAGAGATCGGTGATGATGTCCTCGGTAATGCCGTCGGAAAAATATTCTTGCTCGGCATCGCCGGACATATTGTTGAACGGCAGCACGGCGATGGAAGGCCGCTCCGGATCGGCCGCCGCACTCGCCGTCGGCTGCGAGGCAACCTGAGCGGAGACGGCATCGCCGTCGGGATGCCATTTCCACACCCGGATCGGCCGCGCGATGTTCTTGACCGCGACGTCGCCGCCGTCTTCGAATCGCCCGTCGACGCGGTTGCCGACGCTCTCGTTGACGATGCCGGAAATGCAGACGCCGCCGGGTTCGGCGAGCGCCTCAAGGCGCGCGGCAACATTGACGCCGTCGCCGTAAATGTCGTCGCCGTCGATGATGACGTCGCCCAAATTGATGCCGATCCTCAACGTCACGCCGTTGCCCTTCGGCTGCGCCTGCGCCTTGATCGACCGCTGGACGGCGAGCGCGCACTTGACCGCATCGACGATGCTGGCAAACTCGACCAGCGTTCCGTCGCCGATCAGCTTGACCACTCGTCCCCGGTGCTGGGCCACGGCCGGATCGAAGATCGTCTCGCGATGACGTTTGAGCGCCGCCAGCGTGCCGGCCTCGTCGGCGCTCATCATGCGCGAATAGCCGACCACGTCGGCCGCAAGGACGCCCGCAAGCCGCCGGTTTGTATAGGCGGTTTCAGCCATGCGCTGTTTGTACTGGATAATGTGAGGCCATGCCAACATTGCGGCAGGCACAAAAGGCGCACGTCATGTCACGGTTGCGTCAGTGAATCTCGGGCTCGGCGATGCGTGCCTGGCTTTCGAGGAAATCGAAATCGCAGCCTTCGTCGGCCCGGCCGAAATGTTCGGAGAACATGGCGCCGTTGGTCGCCGCGCTGCCCACCACCATGCAAGTGCAAGCCAGCGGCAGGAACGAAGCTGTTGTGGTGTCTTTGTTCGTTGCGCCGCCATCGGCGATTGCGAGCCGCTGCGAGAAACGAGCGCCCGCCGGCCGGCACAGGCCGTCACAGGCCGTCAGTCGCGAATGTCCTGCAAGAACCAATCGGTCGGGATCGAGCGGCCCTTGCCGGCTTTGACCGCCAGTTCATAGACCAAGCCGCCTACGGACGAAAACTGCAGGCCCTGATTGCCGACATTGCGGTAGAACGTGACCTGGTCGCGGCTGGTGCGGCCCTTGCACTTGCCGGTGACGAGGTCGGCGAAGTCCGGCTTGTCGCCGCCCTTGCCGCGATCCATGAATTCGGGGCTGTCGCCGCCAAAACCCGGCTGCGGGTTTTTCTGCGGAATCCGCTTCATTTCCTCCACCGTGCCGCCGATGAAGGCGGCCGGCGAAAGCCCGCGCTCGGCCTGGAAGCGCTCGGTCTGCTTCATCTGCAGCCCGGCGGTGCCCTGGCGCACCACCAGGTCGAGCTTGTCCATCATCGCGTCCGGAATCTCGCGGCGGCCGAGATTGGTGATGTGCATGCCTTTCTCGATCCAGTCGGCGTCATAGACCGGTTGCATGCAGTCGGTGCAGGTCGACAGCAGATCGGCGCCGCGCACCGCCTCGCGCGCGCTGTCGACGGCGCGCACCTCGATATTGAGCGCGCGCGACATTTCCGCGGCGAACGCTTCGCGGTGCTCGGGATTCGGGCTGTAGATTTTGCACAGCCGGATATCGCGCACGCATTTGAACGCCTGCAGGAAGGTGCGCGCCATGCCGCCCGAGCCGAGCATGCCGACGACATGGGTGTCCTGCCGCGCCAAATACTTGGCGCCGATGCCGGCGCCGCCGCCGACCCGCATGTGCTGCAACACGCCGTCCTTGATGAAGGCGAGCGGCTCGCCGTTTCTGGTCGAAACCAGAAAGATCAGGCCGCAATAGGTGCCCGGCTCGCGGCAATATTTCTCCTCGGTCCAGTTGCCGTTTTCATCCTTCGGCCAGGTCATGATGTCCGATTTCATGCGGATGGCGAAATAGAAGTCATTCGCGCCCTCCATGGTGCCCCAGCGGAAATAGCCGTCCTCGCGCTCGCACGGGAAATACATGTCGATCCGCGGCCGGTGCATGGCGCCGCCGGTCGGCAGCTTGCGGAACGCCACCTCTTGCGCACGGATGCAGTCGTCCATGGTCAGCAATTCCGATACGATGTCATTGTCGATAATCAACATAAACGGGAACCCTCGTTTCGTTTCGCCCCGGATGGGGGCGGCACACGCACCGGATCATACGAAGCGGCCGCGCCCTTGATAATAGCCGTGCGCCCCCTGCCCTTGCCGCAGCCGGGCATCCCCGATACTTTCCCGTTTCCCAAGGAGGCACATTGCCATGATCGACTTTTATGCCTTGACCAGCCCGAACGTGCAGAAAATCTACATCATGCTGGAGGAGACCAAGCTGCCCTACAAGGAGCACTTCGTCGATGTCTGGACGGGCGAGCAATACGGTCCCGAATTCGTCAAGATCAATCCGAACTCGAAGATCCCGGTGATCGTCGACAGCGACGGACCCGGCGGCAAGCCCTACACCGTCACCGAGTCCGGCGCGATCCTGATGTATCTGGCCGAGAAGGCCGGCAAACTCCTGCCCGCCGATCCGGCGAAGAAATACGACGCGCTGCAATGGCTGTTCCTTCAGGTCTCCGGCGTCGGGCCGATGTTCGGCCAGTTCACGCATTTCAAAATGTTTGCGCCGAAGGACAAGGACAATTCCTATGCGCTGGCGCGCTATCAGACCGAGATGAAGCGGCTCTACGAGGTGCTGGAAAAGCGACTGGCCAAGGTGCCGTATCTCGCCGGCGACGAATACACCATCGCCGATATCGCCACTTTCCCGTGGACGCGCAATCACGACGCGCAAGGGGTGAAATGGGAGGACCATCCGAATGTCGCGCGCTGGTTCAACGCCATCAGCGAGCGGCCGGCGGTGAAGGCGGCGATCGCCAAGCTCACCACGATCAAGTCGAGCCGCGACAGCGCGAGCGACGACCAGAAAGACCGCTTCTTCAACCGCGGCCGCTACGCAAGAGCGTGACGCGGGTTTTTCGCCGCGCCTCGGCACGGCGCGCGCCAGTCGCAGTGAACGATGTTCGGATCAACCGCCCGGGTCAGGCGCGGGCCGGGGTCGGATCGAGCGTGAGCAGGGTGCCGCCGTTGGCCCGCGGCTCGATTTTCAGGTTCGCCTGGCACTTGTCGGAGGAGTGCACCGCCAGGAAATTCATGCCGATGTCGAACACCGCGTAGCCGAGACGCTCCAGCCAGCCGCGCAGCTCGTTGCGGTCCGATTTGATCATCTCGACCAGCATGATCGGATGGTGGGCGACGATGCTGTTGGCGGCGCCGGCGAGCGCATCGAGTTCCATGCCCTCGAACGTCGAGCTTGACCAGATCGAGGCGGGGGAAGTTGTAGGAATCAAGCGTCGTGGTCAAAACCGCGACCATGCCGGCGTCCGAATAATCGATCTCCTGCCCGATAAACTCGGTTTTCTCGCGCTTCTTCAGTTCCAGGCTGCCGAAGCTCGAGGGCACGAAATAATTGGGCTTCGGAATTTTCATCGTGCCGGGCCGGCTCGCCACCGCCGCGTGGATGGCGCGGGCGTTGAAGCAATTGTTGATCGCGATGTTACCGGCAAGCGCATAGTAGATGCGCTCCTGCGCCTCGAACGCAAGCACCACGCCCCAGCCGGTCATGTGCTTGGCCCATTCGACGGTCAGGACGCCGATATTGGCGCCGCAATCCACAGCGACGGCGCCGTCGCCATAATATTGCCGGCGCAGATCGAGCAGCTTGACCGCCAGGTCGATCTCGCTCGGATCATAGGCGCTGGCGTTGAGGAGCTGAAAGCCGACCCCGTAGGTCCTCGATTCATCGACCCGGTGCTGATCGAAACGATTGACGATCAGCGTGCCATGGTCGGTTTCCGCAGCAACGAAGGCGACCTTGCGGGGCGGGTTCTTCATGGCGGGACCATATCTGATTCGCAGAGGGGAAATACACGAAAGGCCTGCAGCTCGTCGGGCGAAACAGCGTATTCCACCATTTCCGCGTTGCCACTGAGCCCAGCAACTCCACGATTGCGAGTGGGCGCAATGGCCAGCCAGGCGGAAAAGCCAGTGACGAGACCATCCTTGGACAGAAGCAACGCATCGCCGCCGTGCAACTCCTCCGAGGTCATGCCGACCGCGTGGTTCTGGTTTTTGCGGAACAATTCCTGATAGGCAATCTTGATGGCGCGGGCCTGCAAGTCGGGCAGCTTGAGCACGCCGAGATCGGTCTCGATGAAAAAGCAACGAATATGGGAAGTGCCGCGGCTAACAGAACAATCGACATGGCAAAGGCTCCTTCGCCTCTTTGGCACGCGCAAATGAATGAATTTGTTGGCGCCCCGCGACGCGAACGCCCTACTCGAAATTCAGCAGATGAACTTTGCAACAGCGTGAATGATAGCAGGCGGCTGGGTGCTCCAGAAGCCATAAGCGGGCTGCGCACTAGTTTCGGCGTTCCAAGCCGCTAGGAACGACACTCCGATCCGACGATCTTGAAACAGATCGACGCGCCCGTCAGACTTCGGTCACGAGCGCCTTCGGGCCCACCCAGGAATTGCGCGGCGCATCGACCCGAAACACCACCGGCCAACCCGGCGCGTTGGTGCCGGTCTGATTGATGAGAAAAACATCGGTTTGATTGCTTATCCCGAACTGCTGCGACGCTGCCACGAAGGCGCCGCTCGGCGCGAGGCGCGGCGGTCCGATCGGCTTGGCCTCGCTCCAGGCGCCGGCGCCGTCGACCGAGACCACGTTCAGTGCCCCGTTCTTGTCGACCACGAACACGTCGGTTTGCACGAGGCCGAAACGCTGCGACACCGCAACAGGCGCGCTTGGGTTGGCAAGGCCCTTTCGACCAACGGGGAGCGGACCGTCCCACCGAGCCGTTCCCAGAATATTCGAGAAGACATTCAACTGCCCGTTTCTGTCGACCAAGAACACATCGAGTTGCTTCGGCTTGCCGGCGCGTTGGCCGGCAGCAATGTGGGCGCCCGGGTGGGCGAAATTCGCTTGGCTGATTTTTGCCGGCGCTTTCCAGTTCTCCGTACCCACAACCCGGTAATTGCTTAACGCACCGGTCTTATCGACCACGAAAACGTCGGTTTGATTGACGCCGAATCGCTGCGAGGCCGCGAGCTGCGCTCCGCTGGGGGCGAAGGAAGGGGGACCAATTTTGACCGGCCCGTTGACGGAGCCGGCGCCGTGAGACCAAAAGACATTCAACTGCCCTTTCCTATCGAACAGGAAGACGTCGGTCTGATCGGCGCCGAACTGCTGCGACGCCGCCAACGCCGCCAATTTACCAAAGCTCTTGGCGCCGACCGGCACCGGCCCAGTTACGCCTTTCGCGTCCAGCCAGAACGCCTGAAACTGTCCGTATTGATCGACCAGGAACACGCCGGTCTGGTCATTGACGCCGAACCGCTTCGAGACCGCAATCGCGCTGTGCGGGTGGGCTAGGCCGATCGGCCCGTAGCCGGGCGATTGTTTCCAGTGCCCGGCACCGTCGACCGAAAACATCACCCATTGACCCGTAATGGAAATTGCGAAGAGCGCGGTTTCGTTGGCGTCGAAACGCCGCGATACGGCGAAGGCTCCGCCCGGTCGGAACTTGGGCGTTCGGGTCGTGCCGAGTGTTTGCGTGAACAGACGACTCGGCCCTGCGGCCAACTCCCCATAGACGGTGTTCGCCGATTCCGCTGTACCGACGCCTTCCGCGGCCGTTCCCCGGGGATGCTTGTTGACGACCGTCAGCGGACTCGTTGCAGAATAAGTAATCGTCCCCGCGCCGGCCTCGATGTACGAGAAATAGCCATTAGCCATCCCGACGACGTCGAGCTGGAACGCGACAATCGGGGCAAGCGCTTCGGCGGTGACCGGAAACTTGGTACCGGAGACCCGAAACGAGCGAATAAGCTTCTTCCCGCTGCTGCGGGATTTTCCACGATTGTCTATGACAGTGAAGGCCGCGCCGATGACCGTGCCGCTCGCATCCTTCGGGTCCTAAGCCAAGACAGTTTTGAATTTATACCCTGCGGGCAGGGTAACGCCGGAGCCGGGCATTGCAATCAATAGACCCTCTGTGTTGATAAGATCGCCGGGCGCTACTCCAATCGTCTCGTGCAGATGCTCGCGATATTCAGCCGACGGCCAGTTATCAATCGTCCACCAAATCCCGCGGTTTGCACCTCGATCCGTATAGAAGCCAAAATAATATTGCTGCCAGACGCACGACGCGTTCGCCGGCGAATAGGCGTTCAGTTGAATGCTCAAGCCAAACGGCGCGACAATATCTTTCGTCACATCGAGAATGACAGACAGTCCCGCTATCGGGTTGCCGCCGCTGTAGAAAAAATAATTGGAATTGCCCGTAAGACCGCCGCCCGGCGGCGGCACGGGGCGCCTGTTTTCTACCGCATGCGTCGCTTGACTGAACGCAAATCTCGACGAGACGCAATTGGCGACAACGGCCCCAGCTCCGGTTACGAAATCGCGACGTTTAACCATATGCGACTGCCTGAGTATTGCAGAGCGGTAGCAAATCAATTGTGGTCGCTGCGCTTCTTCTTGCAGCATCGTCCGCCAAAATCAAGTTGCAGCATCCGTTTCAAATAAGATTGCGGGTTCTTGACTTGTCGCCGACTAGATCGTGTAGCGCAAACGCTAAAGAAAAGTCAGACTCCTCTTGCACCGCGGGCGCCGTCCAGACCTGAGCCATCAGGTCGGTTTGCAACGGGGCTTGGGTGCAATGCAACGCGAAAACCGGCTTGATCGCATTGTTTGGCACCCGATTGCCGATCTCAACAGACCCCTTCTTTTCTCCCGTGCAGTTGGGTGCTGTTGACGGCCACGCGAGCCCTCACACACGACCCAACTCGAACATGGATTGAACTGGTCATCCACCCCGTCCTTGATCGGCCGCGCATCCAGCTTATGCGCCGATGGTTCGTTCAAGGCACTGTGTCGCGCGCCTTGAGTTCCACATTGGCCGCCGCCAATTCGGTCAACACGCGCTGGCAACCGCCCGCCGCGAGCCGGAACAGGCCCCTCCATGTCTGGCGAGCCGACTGGATAACAACGCTTACCGCCTTTGCTAGCGCCGTCGCCGCGAGGGGAAATTCGGCGTGGGCGCGGACGGCTTGCGCGGTCGCATCACGGGTTTCTGCGGTCGCTTCACCGGTCTGTGCGGTCTCGTCGTTACTCTTTCACAGCCGTGTGCCGTGCGTACCTCGCCGGTTCGGCAACGCGGATATACCGGCACGCAAGTCCCGTATGTCGCGCCCTTAACCTCGCCGGGCGGGCAAGCGCACGAGCCGTTCGACTGCTGCACCTGCCCGTCTGGGCAACGCGCCGGTGGCGTCACGCAAGTCCCGAATGTCGGGCCCGCAACCTCGCCGGGCGGGCAGTTCGTCGTCTGACACCTGCCCAGCCCGGGACTGTATGGCGAACCGGGCGCGCAACATTGCCCGGTATTGGGATTGGGCGTGCCGCCGGCCGGACAGCAGATGCCGTTCGCCGCGGGAGTCTCTCCGGTCGCACAGCACTGGGTGGTCGGGTACGGCCAGTCGCCGGCCGGACAAAGCTGCTGGCACGTGCCGTTGAGGCCGACGTTCATTCCCGCCGAACACGTCGCCTGCTGCGGCGTCGGCAGGCAGAGTATCAAGCCGCCGGCCGCGGGAAAGGGCGTCGGCGTCCAGCCCTGCGGACAGTTCGCGGCGTTGGTCAAAGGCGATTGCGCGATGCAAGCGGTCTCTGCGCCGGGCGCAGGCGGTTGGGGATTGGCCGGAGCGCCGTTGAGGCAATAATAGACGCCGTTGACGGGCACGGGATTGTACCCGTAGATGCAGGACTGCAGGCTCGCCGGATCAGTCGCGCCGTTGGGGCACGGTGACTGACATTGGCCGCCGCTGCCGGGCAACATTCCGACCGGGCAGCATTGGAAACCCGGTTGCGGCGAGGTGCCGGCACTGCAAGCGCATCGGCCGTTCGGTCCCGGCGGCGACCCGCCCGGACAGGTGCAGCGGCCGTTGACCACGTGCTGATACGCCAGACAGCAGCGGCCGGTCGAACGTCATCCGGCCCGCCGGACAATAGGAACTGGGCGGAATCGCGGGCGGCCTGAACAATTCTGGCGGCCACGCCAGCCCCTGAATTAAAAATCCCTGGCCGCAGGTCCTGGGGATTGCGATGTCGCCCATGTGGCCGCGCGCCGCGGGATCGTCGAGCGGGGCGGCGTAATCGATGAAATAAGTCAGCCGCGGCGGCACGTTCGCCGGCTCGACCAAGTCGATCGCATTGCCCTGCATCCCATTGACGTGGAGCGAGCCATTGGCAGCAAGCAGAGCGGCGAGGCTGGGATCGGCGGCGTTGCGTAACTGTTCGCCGGTCGACCAGACAAAACCGCCGCAGGATGCGCGGTCGAGATGTCCGTTGGCATCGTAGCCGTAGCCGATGGCGACGCCGCCATCGGCGTTGGTGTATTGGCCGGGAAAGCCGATCGCGTATCGGTCCGGAGCGGACCGCCACCCGCCCGGCGCGCCCGGCGTCCCCGGCGCCGGCAGGTAGCGCAGCACGCGGCCGATCCCCGCTTGCGCCAGCGCCATCAATTCATAATCGCCGGTCGGCGCGGCGCGCTCGGCGAGAACCATGTCGCCGCGATCGTCGAAGGCGATCTTCGATATTTCGGTCGAACCAGGCGCCGGCGGCACTTGCACTTCCATGCGCGCGTCGCTGCCGAACGAGCCGTCAGGTGCGAGGCTGACCGACCAGATCTGAAGATTTTGCGCCACGGCGTAATAAAGCCGTCCCGCCCTGCACCGCGAGGCCGAAGATGCGCCGCTGTGGCGGCGCGTAGTCCCAGGTCGCCGGATTATCGCTGGAAAATTGCGGGCTGGTGATGTCGAGCTTGCTTGGCGTGTAGGGCACCGGCGGCTGACCGGCAGCGGCAAGGCCCTGCACGCCGTGATCGTAGCGGCCGATTTCCGTGCCGGAGAGATTGAAGCGATGGATCATCCCGGTCTGGCGGTCGGCAACGAGCAGGGAATTGGACGCGGCGTCGAAGGCAAGCCCGCCGAGCGCGGGACCTGAATTCGCAGCGCCGTTGAGCGTGACATTGGCAAACAGGCTGACGGCGCCGGACACGCCGTCGATGCGTCAGATCGATCCCGGCCCGCCGCCTTGCGCCGCCGGTCCAAATAATCCCGCCATGAAGCTTGCGCCGGGCGCACCTTGATGCACCCGCACCGGCGCGCCGCCCTGGCCCGCCACGACGATCGGCAAGCCATAAGCTGAGGTGGCCGCAACATACATGTTCGGCGGCGTTGCGTCGTCGAGCGTCACGCCAAAAACTTGCCCGACCTGAGCAGCCGTCACCGTGAAAGGAGGCGGTTGCGTCAGCACCTGGGCCTGCGGTGGGGCGCCGGGCGCCTGCAGATTAAAGACTTGCGCCGAGGGGCCGTTGGCATCGATGAAGGTGCGGTCGCCGCGATCGGGCCCCGGCGCGACCTGGGCCGGAGGCGACGCGCCGGAGAAACCGGTCACGATCGCGTTTCCGGACGACAATATGCCGGACGTTTGCGCCCATGCGGTATCGACGTTCGCGATCGGTGAAGTCAGGATCGCGAGACCGGCAAGCGCCAGCGCAAATGACGTTGAGAGTGTCGTATAATGAACGCGGTCGCCGGTGCGCCCACGTCGAGCCCAAAAGTTGAGGTCGGACCAACCCAACTTCGACCCCCCAACCGCGTCGAGAGGCTATATAAAAATCCAAATACCTAGTCCCGTCAAGATGCAGACCCGTTAAGGCGCACGGCCTCACCGTGCCGCCGCGGCTCGCAAGCGCCGACGAGGTCATCGGATAACAGTGTTGTTTGCTGCAATGCAAAGCGACACGATTGGTACGACGACCGCTTTGCAGGTTCGACCGGAGCGGCGGCCGGCCGCCGTTTTTGACCTGCTACACTTGACTTGAGCATGGCCGCGCGCCCCTCCACCGCGCGGAGCTTGTCATCGGGCCGGCCCGGGGTCCCCATCGCGCTCGCGCAATGGGGTGCCCCGCTTCGCGCCGGACGCGTCGGTGTCGTCCTCCTCCCCGGCTGGTGCGGATGATAATTTTTCCATCATCGTGCGCATGAAGCGCACCGCCGCCGGGCCCTTGAGCGCGCTCGCCCACAGCTCGCGCGCCATTTTCTCGTGCAGCGCCAGCGCCTCCGGCGCGGAAGTGATCATGGCGACGCCGACGCGGATGTTCGGCTCCTCGCCAAGGCGGAACGGGCTCAAGGCCAGAATCTTGCGGTCGGGCTGGCGAAAGATCTGGAAGCTGGTGTGCGGCAGGGTGTCGAGCACGATGCCGATCTGTACGCCGATCGGCTCGTTCTCCATCAAGGCGGTGAAATGCCCGGCTTCGGCGCGCGCCAGCGCCCGGCGCTCGCGGCGCAGATTTTCCGGCAGGTCGAGCCGACCGACCAGGCCGTTGCGCAGGAAGCGCTCCATCTCGGCGCCCGAGATCAGATTGACGATCGCCGGGCGCCGGCGCCGATAGGTCTCCTTGCGGGCGCTCAAGACCGCCATGAGTTCGTCGATCTGCGCCAGCGCGCGCTCGCGCGCAGCGATCGCGTCGGGCAGCGACTCGCGCAACACCTCGCCGAGCGCGCGGTCGAACGCGTCCGATGACAAAACATAAGAGATCGGGCCGGCCAGCACGATGATGTGCTCGGCACTCTCCTCGATCTGGCGCATGCGCTCGAAATAGGCCACCGCCGAGGCGATGTATTCGACGCCGACGCCGAGCAAGGTCGGCACCGACACGCCGAGAAGCTCGGCCAAATTCTCCAGCGTCTCGATCTTCGCCAGTTCTCCCTTCTCGAACCGGTACAAGGCGGTGCGCGAAATGCCGAGCTTCTGCGCGATCTCCTCGGCCGACAGCCCGGAGCCGAGCCGGAACGCCTTCAGCCTATTGCCGATATCGTCGAAGCGCAGCGGCATCAGACTCCCTCTCCCCGCGTGCGGGGAGAGGGTTGGGGTGAGGGGGCCTCTCCGCTGGGCCGTGAATTGCAGACCCGTCTGTAACGCTGTCGCGCCGATCCGTGTCGCTCAGAATCGCGGAGAGGCCCCCTCACCCTCGCTCGCTCCGCTCGCTCGACCTCTCCCCGTGCACGGGGAGAGGTGATTTCTGGAGCCGCTTCGCCGCATCGAGCGCGGCGATGACGATGTTCTGATAGCCGGTACAGCGGCACAGATTGCCGGAAATGCCGATCCGCACTTCCGCCTCGGTCGGGTCCGGATTGTCGCGCAGGAACTCGATCAAAGTCGTGAGGATTCCCGGCGTGCAGAAGCCGCATTGCAGGCCGTGATTGTCGCGGAACGCCTCCTGCAGCGGATGCAGGGTTTCGGCGTCAGGCGCGATGCCCTCGACGGTGAGAAGGTCGTGGCCGTCGGCCTGCACCGCGAGCATCAGGCAGGAGCGCGCCGAGCGGCCGTCGAACAGAATCGTGCAGGCGCCGCAGACGCCGTGCTCGCAGCCGAGATGGGTGCCGGTGAGCCCGAGCTGATGGCGCAGGAAATCCGCGAGCGTCACCCGCACCGGCACGGTCTCCTCATAGCGCGTGCCGTTCACCGTCAGCGCAATCGTTCTTTTGTCGTTCATTTTTCTAATCCAAAGGTTTGTGACCGAGGCCGCTCGATCAGATGCTCTTCACTTTGCCGGCGCGCCGGCTGCGGCGAGGCGTTCGTGCGCCTTGATGAGCGCGCGGCGCGGCAGCACCGTCGCCAGCTGCTGGCGATAGGACGTCGGCGCGTGGATGTCGTCGATGGCGTCGAGCTTGCGCAGGGATTCGCAAATCTCGCGCAGGCGTTTTTCTTCGATTCTTTCGCCGATCAAGGCGCGTTCGGCTTCGCTCGCGCGCACCGGCGCCGGCCCCATGCCGCCGAGCGTCACGGAAGCCCGCGTCACCCTGCCGCTCGCGTCCTCCTCGATCAGCACCGCCGCCGACACGATGGCGAAATCGCCATGGCGGCGGGCAAATTCGACAAAGGCGTGGCCGTGGCCGCGCGGCCAGCACGGAAACGTCGCGCCGATGACCAGCTCATCGAGTTCGATCGCGGGCGTCATGTAGGCGACCGGGAATTCGGCGAAGTCGATATTGCGCGTGCCGTTGCGGCCCGCCACCGACACCTTGGCGTCCAATGCGGCGGCGACCGATACCAGTTCGGCCGATGGATCGAGGTGACAGAGCGAACCGCCGAGCGTGCCGCGATTGCGGGTCTGACGGTGCCCGACCTGACGGATCGCCTCGTACATCAGCGGACAGCGCTCGCGCACGAGATCGGAGAATTCGAGGTCGCGCTGGCGCGTCATGGCGCCGATCTCGAGCGCGCCGCCGCGCTCGTTGATGCCGCTCAATCCCTCGACCCGGTTGAGATCGATGATGTGGTCGGGCTGCACGAAGCGCATGTTGAGCATGGGCATCAGTGATTGCCCGCCGGCCAACAGCTTGGCATTTTCAAGGCTGCCGAGCAGGCCGACAGTGTCGGCAACGCTGTGCGGATCGTGATAGGAAAAGGGCGGTGGCTTCATGCCCGGACTGCCTCGTTGCGGTCTTTACTCTGTGCCGAAAACCGTGCATCAGGTCAAAAACATACGTCAATCCCGAAGTTGATACCAGCCGATGAAGCCTGCGGCGTTCCGCTACCATGCGCCGAAAACCGTCGATGAGGCGGTCGCTCTGCTTGCCGAATTTGCCCCGCACGACGGCCGCGTGCTGGCCGGCGGCCAGAGCCTGGTGCCGACCATGGCGTTTCGGCTCGCCAAGCCCGCCCACCTCGTCGACATCAACGGCATCGAAGCGCTCGATCGGCTTGCAGTCGCGGACGGCATGCTCGCAATCGGCGCCTGCGTGCGCCACGCGGCGTTCCACCGTCCAGTGTGTGAAGGCCCGCTCGGCAGACTGCTCGCCGACGTGGTGCGCCACATCGCCCATTATCCGATCCGCAACCGCGGCACGTTCTGCGGCTCTCTCGCGCACGCCGATCCGGCGTCGGAATGGGCGCTGGTGATGGCGGCGCTGGACGGCGAGGTGTCGGCCAAGAGCGCGCGCGGCGAGCGCGTCATTGCGGCGCGCGATTTCTTTGCCGGTATCATGACGACGGCGTTGCGCGACGACGAACTCTTGGTCGAGGCGCGCCTGCCGTTGCTTGCCGCCGATACCCATTGCGGCTTTTACGAGTTCAACCGCCGCGCCGGCGATTTCGCTCTGGCTGCGGCGGTCGGCGCTTATCGCGTCGAAGGCGGAAAGATCGTTGAGCCGCGGCTCGCGCTTGGCGGCGTCGAGGCAAGCCCGCGGCGCACCGCGCCGGCCGAACGCGCGCTTGCCGGCGCCGCACCAGGCGATGCAGCCTTCCGCGCCGCCGCCGCCGCGGCTGCCGCCGCGGTCGATCCGCTGGAGGACATCACGACGAGTGCAGAGTACCGCCGCGATCTGGTGCTCGCGGTGACGCGGCGGGCGCTCGAACGCGCGGCTCAGTCATGAGCGACGAGCGCGCGCATTCCCCTCCCCCGTGTGGGGTGGGGTTAGGGGTGGCGGTGGAGAGGTGGTGCGCAAGCCTCGACGGGCGCGCCTGGCCTTACGACCCCCACCCCTTCCCCTCCCCACAAGGGGGAGGGAATCAGCCGTGCCGGCTCGCAATCTCCGCATGACCACGACGCAAACAAAAACACGCTGGATCGGCCGATCGGTCTTACGCCTCGAAGACCCGCCGCTCGTCGTCGGGCGCGGCGAGTTCGCCGGCGACATCAATTTCGCCCATCAGCCTGCACATGCGTATCGTCCGTTCCGCGCACGCGCACGGCCGCATCGTGTCGATCGATACGGAAGCGGCCGGCGCATTGCCGGGCGTGTTCGCCGTATGGACCAGCGCCGATGTTGCCGATGTGCCGCCGGTCGATTTCCGCGAGGGCAGCATTCCCGCGCTCGATCCGTACCGCCAGCCGATCCTGGCGAACAGCATCGTGCGCTATGTCGGCGAGCCGCTCGCCGCCGTGTTCGCTTCAGACCCGTATGTGGCCGAGGATGCGGCGGACCTCGTGACCGCCGAGATCGAGGAATTGCCGCCGGTGCTCGACGCCGCGGCGCCGCCGTTCGAATTTTCGCCCGGCCACAGCAGCGAAGCGGCCGTGATCCGCCAGGGTTACGGCGATGTCGACGCGGTGTTTCGCTCCGCCGCTCATGTCGTCGAGCTTGAACTTGCGATCGGGCGGCATTCCGGCGTGCCGCTGGAAACCCGCGGCGCCATCGGCCGCTACGACGCTTCGCGCGGCATTCTCGAATTGCACGGCGCCGCCAAGGTGCCGCACCGCAATCAGGAACTGCTCTCGCGCATGCTGAAAATTCCGCCGAGTTCAGTCCACGTCCATGAATCCCATGTCGGCGGCGGCTTCGGCATTCGCGGCGAGCTTTATCCCGAGGACGTCCTGGTCTGCGTCGCCGCCAAGAAATTCAACCGGCCGGTGAAATGGATCGAGGACCGGCGCGAGCATTTGATCGCAGCGAATCACTCGCGACAGCAATTGCACAACATCCGCGCCGCTTTCGATGCGGCCGGCGTCATCGAGGCCGTCGACGACGTTTATTTCCACGATCAGGGCGCCTATGTGCGCACGCATGCCACGCGCGTCGTGCACATGACGGCGGGCATCCTGCCGGGGCCGTACCGCGTGCCGGCCTACCGCTCGGTCGGGCACTTCCGCCTCACCAACAAAACGCCGGCCGCGACCTACCGCGCGCCCGGCCGCTACGAGACGACGTTCGTGCGCGAGCGCCTGGCCGACGCGATTGCCTCGAAGCTCGGCATCGATCGCATCGAGGTGCGCCGGCGCAACGCCATCCGATCGGATGAGCTGCCCTACGAACGCCCGCTCGAAGCGCTGGGCGAGCACATCTACATGGACACCGGCGACTATATCGGGCTGTTCGACAAGCAGCTCGCCGCGATCGACTGGCAAACGCTCAATGCCGAAGTGAAGCGGCGCAAGGATTGTGGCGAACTGGTGGGCATCGGCATCGCCATGTTCATCGAAAAGAGCGGGCTCGGCCCCGCCGACGGCGTGAACATCTCAGTCGACACTTCCGGCATGGTCGAAGTCGTCACCGGCGGCGCCTCGCTCGGCCAGGGATTTGAGACGGTGATGGCGCAGGTCGCCGCCGACGCGCTGGGCGTCGATTACAAAAACTGCCGGGTCATTCACGGCCAGACCGACCGCATCGCCTACGGCATCGGCGCGCACGCCTCGCGCGCCACGGTGATGACCGCCTCGGCCACTCACATCGCGGCGCTCAATGTGCGCAACAAGGCGCTGGAAGCTGCCGCCGAATGGCTGCAGGCGTCGCCTGACACCCTCGACATCGTCGACGGCGAAGTAGGGCGCAAGGATGGCAAACCGGGACCGTCGATCAGCCTTGGCAAAATTGCACAAAACCTCGCGCCCGGAACGAAAACGCTCGGCGACCGCGAACCGGGACTCGCGGCCGAGGGCTGGTTTCGCGTCGAACACCAAGTCTACCCTTACGGCAGCCACGTCGCACTGGTACGGGTCGACGGCGAGACCGGCGGCGTTACGGTCGAGCGCTATTTCATCGCCTACGATATCGGGCGCGCCATCAACCCGGCCCTGGTCGAAGCGCAGATCGTCGGCGGCTACGCGCAAGGCCTCGGCGGCGCGCTGTCGGAAGAATTCATCTACAACGAACGCGGCGATCCGCTCGCCACGACCTTTGCCGATTATCTGCTGCCTGCGCTGCACGAAACGCCGGTGCCCGACGTGCTGCTGCGCGAGGATTACGCCACCCCGCGCAACCCGCTCGGCATCAAGGGCGCCGGCGAGAGCGGCATCACCGGCGTCGGCGCGGCCATCGCGTCGGCCATCGACGACGCCATCGGCATCCCCGGCGCGGTGACGCAATTGCCGGTCACGCCGCAGCGGCTCAAGCAGATTTTGAACAGGCGAAAATGATCCGCCCCACCCCCGCGAGGGGCAACGCTTGCGCGGCTAAGCCGAAAACGACGCTTACGGCCGCCGGGAATTGCGAAGCTGCCGCCCGGACGCCGCAGTCTCCGGGGCGATCGGCAGCCACATGCCGGCAGCGGGGCCATGGCAGCTTAACTCTGAACGTGGTTATATTGCGAGTTGGCGTTTGCGGCGCGATCCGGCCGCACCCGCGGTGTTGGTGATTTCCGAGGCAGCCGGCGCAAGGCGCGATATGAGTACCACAGTAACCGAGACCCTGAGCGGCAGAGCACGCCTCGAACGGACCGTGAAGTTTACCGCCAGGCGCGTGTTATTTCCGCTCTGCGTGTTGGCGCCTTTTGCCTACTTCTTTCCCAAGATTGTGCTCGTGTACGTCATCTGCAGCGCTTATGATGTGAGCCGCAATCGTCCAATCACACTCGAACTTCTGCGGCGCTATTTTATCGGCAACGGTGTCGGCACTTGGCTGCTGTCTCCGGTCAATTGCCTGCTCGATCTGCTGTCGCTGCCGTACCTCAACAAAGGCGTCTATCGGTTGGCCGACTTGCCGACGGCGCATCGGGACGAGATAGAGCGCCTGATTCAGGCGGCAAAAGGCGCCGATCTTGTTCGTCAACTCGAGGAGCGGGCGAAGGAAAATAAGCGCACGATGCTGTTCTTCCGCTGGTACGGTATGAACCTCGACGCGTCTGTGAAGGCGCCTGCTTTCCACCAGCCCTGGAAATACATCCAGACCATCGGCGTTTCGGTCTTCAATCGGAGGGTAATGACCTCGAAGCACTTTGGCTATCTGCGGGCATCGCTGCGGGTCCTCTACAATCTCAACGACATGAAGGATGATTCCGCCTACATCGTCGTCGGCGGCGTCACCAGCTCTTGGCGCGAGAACAAGCTGTTCATTTTCGACGACACGTTGCTGCACCTGTCAGCCAACGAGACCGAACAGCCACGCTACTGCCTGTTTGTGGATATCATTCGCCCGACGCCCTTTCCCACCCTGATGCGGAGTATAGTCGCGATTACCTGTTATTTGACCCACAGCATCAAGTTCATCTATTACGGCAACTGGAAGGTCATTGAGTAGCAAGCGTAGCGTGGGCAAAGGCGCGAAGCGCCGTGCCCACGTCGTCATTTCCGAGACGACAAGGCCGCGCGGGCTTCGCTGCGCTCGGCCCACCTACGCGACTGATCAAATCAATCCGCCTTGACGCCCGCGAACTTGATCACCTTGGCCCACTTCTCCGTTTCGCTCGCCATGAACTGCCCGTATGCGGCCGGATTCATCGGCGTCGGCACGCTGCCGAGTTTCTCAAGCCGCGACTTGATCGTGGGATCGCCGAGCGCGGCATTGATCTCCGCGTTGAGCTTGTTGATGATCTCCACCGGCGTGTTCCTGGGCGCGCCGATACCGTCCGAAGCGGTCGCCGCATAGCCGGGAACGAATTCGGCCACGGTCGGCGTGTCCGACAGCGCGTCGGTACGCGTCGGGCTCGTCACCGCGAGCGCACGCAGCGTGCCGGCGCGGATGTAGGCGAGCGACGAACCGATCGGCGTGAACGTGACCTGGACTTGACCGGCGAGCAGATCGGTCAGCACCAGAGCGGCACCGCGATAGGGCACGTGAACGAGATCGACGCCGGTCATGAATTTGAACAGCTCGCCGGCGACGTGCTGAATGCTGCCGACGCCGCCCGACCCGTAATTGATCTTGCCGGGATTGGCCTTGGCGTAGGCGATGAATTCGGGGACAGTCTTGACCGGCAGCGACGGATTGACCTCCATGACCAGCGGGAAGCGATCGATGCTGGCCACCGGCGCGATGTCGCGCAGGAAATTGAAGTTGAGTTTGCGGTAGAGCGTTGCGTTGATGGTATTGGCCGTCGTGGACCACAGCAGCGTGTAGCCGTCCGGCGCCGCGCGCACCACTTCCTCGGTGGCGATGTTGGTCGCGGCGCCCGGCCTGGTGTCGACGACAAAAGCCTGGCCCAGCCGCTGCGACAGCCGTTGCCCGAGCAGCCGAGCGACCACGTCGATGATGCCGCCGGCGGCGAAGCCGTCGACCAGGTGCACCGGCCGGGTCGGATAATCGAGCGCCCAGGCGGCGCGCGGCAGGGTCGCAAGCGTCAGCAGCGCCGGCAGCGCCGGCAGCGTGGCGCTGGAAGCGGCCAGATGCAGAAATTCGCGGCGGCGAACGATCATGAAATTTGCTTCGTCAAAGAAACCGGCAGGCTTCGATCAATTCGGCTTGACGCCGGCGAACTTGATCACCTTGGCCCATTTCTCGGTCTCGTTCCTGATGAACTTCTCGAAATCGGCGGGCGAGCCGGTGAACACGTCGCAGCCGAGATCGGTGAAGCGTTTGCGCGTCGCCGGATCGGCCAGCGCGGCGTTGATCTCTTTGTTGAGGATGTCGACGACGTCGTTCGGCGTGCCTTTGGGGGCGACGATGCCGTACCAGCCGAGCGCCTCGTAGCCGGGCAGAAATTCGGCCATGGCCGGCACGCCGGGCAGTTCGGCCTGGCGCTTGGCGCTGGTCACCGCGAGCGCGCGCAGCCTGCCGGACCTGATCTGCGCGAGCGCAGCCGGCATCACCCCGAACATCATCTGCACGCGGTTGGACAACAGGTCTGGATAGGCCTGCGCCTCGCCCTGGTAGAGCACGTCGGTGAGTTTGACGCCCGACAGCATCTGAAACAGCGCGCCGGCGACGAATAACGGCGTGCCGGTGCCGCCGGAGCTCTCGATTGAGCTTGCCGGGATTGGCCTTGGCCAGCGCGATGAATTCGGGAACGGTCTTGGCCGCGACTGCGGGATTGACGACCATCACCAGCGGAATGGTGGCGATGCTCGCCACCGGCTCGGCGTCGCGGATGAAGTTGAAATTGAGACGCGTGTAGAGCGCCGGATTGATCGCGTTCGACGACATGGCGAGCAGGAGCGTGTCGCCGTTCGGCGCTGCTTTGAGCGCCAATTCGGTGCCGAGATTGGTGCTGGCGCCCGGCTTGTTCTCAACCACGAAACGCTGACCGAGTTTTTCCGAAAGCCACTGCGCCATGATCCGCCCGATGATGTCGGGCGAACCGCCGGCCGGGACGGTCACGATCACGCGCACCGGCCGTGTCGGATAGGTCGCCGCGCGCAGTGCGCGCGGCAGCGCCGGCAGCGCGGCGGCGCCAGCGGTCAGTTGCAGAAAGCGTCGGCGGCGGATGGGCATGGCGTACTCCTGTCGCTGCTCGTATTGGATATCGGCCTCGGCTGCGGTTCAATTCGCCTTGATGTTCGCGAACTTGACGACCTTGGCCCATTTCTCGGTCTCGTTGGCGATGAACTTGCCGAAGTCTGCCGGCGAGCCCGTAAACACCGCGCAGCCGAGCCCGGCAAGGCGCTGCTTCATGCCCGGATCGGCCAGGGCGGCGTTGATCGCCTTGTTGAGCTTGTCGATGATGTCCGGCGGCGTGCCCTTCGGCGCGACGATTCCGAACCAGCCGCTCGCCTCGTAGCCCGGCAGATATTCGCTCATGGCCGGCACATCCGGCAGAACCGGCTGCCGCGTCGCGGTGGTGACCGCGAGCGCCCGCAGCTTGCCGGATTTGATGTAGCCGAGATTGCCGGGCATGACGCCGAACATGACCTGCGCTCGCCCGCTGATCAGATCGGGAATCGCCGGCGCCTCGCCGCGATAGAACACATTGGTCATCTTGATGCCGGCCATCATCTTGAACAGCTCGCCGGCGACATGGAGCGGCGTGCCGTTGCCGGGCGAGGCCATGTTGATCTTGCCCGGATTGGCCTTGGCGTAGGCGATGAATTCGGGAACCGTCTTTGCCGGAAACGACGGCGACTCCACCATGACCAGCGGAATGCTGGCGATGCTCGCCACCGGAGCGGCATCCCGCATGAAGTTGAAGTTGAGATTGCCGTAGACCGCGGCGTTGATGGCGTTCGCAGACATCGCCATCAGCAGCATCTCGCCGTCCGGCTTTGCCGAGACCACCAACTCAGTGCCGATATTGCCGCTCGCGCCGGGCCGGTCCTCGACCACGAACGACTGCCCGAGTCGCTCGCCCAGCCATTCCCCGAGGCTGGCGCGCGATAATATCGGGCGAGCCGCCGGCGGCGGCGCTGACGATGATATGCACCGGCCGCGTCGGATAGGTCTCCGCCAGCGCGAGGTCCGGCATGGCCGGCAGCGCGACGGCGCCGGCCGTCAGTTGCAGAAATCGTCGGCGGCGAATGTGCATGGCGAGCTCCTCCCTTGTGTGATTTCAGTCGCGGCGCCCGGAAGCTCACTGCGGCTTGATATCCGCCGACTTGACCACCTTGGCCCATTTTTCGGTTTCGCTGGCGATGAATTTGCCGAACTGGGTCGGCGTCATTGGCATCGGTTCGGCGCCGAGATTGGCAAATTTCGGCTTCATCGCTGGATCGGCGATGATGGCGTTGATCTCCTTGTTGAGCTTGTCGATGACATCAGCCGGCGTATTCGCCGGCGCGCCGATGCCGTCCGCCACATAGGCTTCATAGCCCGGCACAAACTCGGCGATGGTCGGCGTGTCGGGCAGTGCTTCGGAGCGCGTCGCTCCGGACACCGCCAGCGCCCGCATTTTGCCGGCGCGGATGTAGCCGATCACCTGCGGGATCGGAGAAAACGCCGCCTGCACCACACCGCTGAGCAGATCGGGCAGATAATTGCCGCGATACGGCACATTGACGATGTTGACGCCGGCCATCTGCTTGAACATCTCGCCGGCCACGTTGGTGGCGCTGCCGCTGCCGACCGAGGCGTAGTTGATCTTGCCGGGATTGGCCTTGGCATAAACGATGAATTCCGAAAGCGTCTGGGCCGGTACCGAGGGATTTACGACCAGGACAAGCTGCAGCCGCACCAGGCCCGCGACCGGCGCAATATCGCGAATGACGCTGAAGCCGAGATTGCTGTAGAGCGTGGCATTGATGGTATTGGTCGTCGTCACCGTCAGCAGCGTATAGCCATCGGGCGCGGCGCGGGCGACGAGTTCGGTGCCGATATTGCTGGCTCCGCCCGGGCGGTCGTCGACGATGAATTGCTGCTTGAGCCGCTGCGACAGCGCTTGAGCAAACAAACGCGTGACGATGTCGGGTGTAATGCCGGCCGGATAGGGCACGATAATGCGCACCGGCCGGGTCGGATAGGATTGCGCGGCAGCAATTTCCGGCAACGCCGACAGCGCGGCGACGGCACTTGCCAACCGCAGAAATTGTCGGCGTATCATGGCGTCCCTCCACAAATTTTCTCGCGGCGCCCGGCCCGGCCGCTGCAAGAGCGCACGATCCCGCTCGCCGCCGGCCGTCGGCCGCTCGCTACCGCCGTTCCAGCCGCCGCCCCCGCCTGTTGCGGCGTCAATCTTATCAGCTTGCCATTCCCCGTACACCACGCAGCGATGTAGCATGATGCTCCCGGATCACTGCCGAAAAATGAGCCCCCATGAAAAGCGAGATGCGCGCTGCACGTCTGTATCGGCCCGGTGAGCCGCTGCGCATCGATCGCGTCGCGGTGCCGGAACCCGGGCTGCGCGACGTGCTGGTCGAGGTCAAAGCCTGCGGCGTCATCCCCAACATGAATGCGATCTTCAGCGGCGCTTTGTGGAACCGGCTGCCGCCATTGCCGGCGAGCGTCGGACTCGATGCGACCGGCATTGTCGTGAAAGTGGGCAGCGCGGTCAGCGATGTCGGGGTTGGAGCGCGGGTCTATGTCAATCCGTGGCTGGCTTGCGGAACCTGCCCCTATTGCCGCGCCGGGACGCCGCTGCAATGCCGCGCCGCAGCCTTCCAAGGCTATTTCGGCTTCACCGATCAATCGGAGCCGCTGCTGCGCGCCTATCCCTATGGTGGCTTTGCCAAATACATGCCGGCGGCGGCGGAGCGGCTGGTCTTTCTGCCCGATCCCGTGAGTTTCGATCAGGCGGCGCGGTTCGGTTATCTCGGCACCGCGTTCGCTGCTTTGCGGCGCGGCGGCGTGACCGGCGGAAGCTGGATCGCCATCAACGGCGTAACGGGCACGCTCGGCGTCGGCGCGACCCTGCACGCGCTCGCCATGGGCGCGACGCGGATCCTTGGCATCGGGCGCAACCGCAACGTCCTCGCTCGGGTCAAGGCGCTCGCTCCGGTGCGGATTGACACGCTCGCCCTTGGCGATGAACCGGTCGATGAGTGGCTGTTGGCGCGCAGCGACGGCATCGGCGTCGATGTGCTGCTCGATTGCTCCGGCCGTGCCGCAACGGCGAGCACGATTGCGGCGGCACTGCGCGCGCTCAAACGCGGCGGCATCGCGGTCAACATCGGAGCATTGACCGAGAAACTCGAAATCGAGCCGATCGCCTTTATGGTCAAGGCGCTCACGTTTTGCGGCTCCAACTGGTTCACCACCGGCGAAGGCCAGCTCATGGCCGGGATGGCGGGCGCAGGCGTGCTCGACCTCTCGGCGATGAAGACGCGCGGCTACCCGCTCGACGCCGTCAACGACGCACTCGCCGAGGTCAAGACGAGGCCCGGCGGCCTGACCAACATTGTGGTCAATCCTGACCGCTGAGCGCTGCACGGTTTGCTGCTGCGTTTCGAGCGGTTGTTATCGCCGCGAGCGTCACCCGGCTTTCGGCTCGGCATCGAGCCGCACCACCCAACCTTCGAGACCGGGCTTTGCCGCCGGATAGCGTGTAAGCACCAGCGGATCGTGGCCGGGCACCACGTGCTGCGGCGACGCTGCGAGCTTCTTCAGCCTCTGATAGCCCTCGACCACTTCGTGGACATTGTAGGTGATGGGAAACACCCGGCCGCCGTCGATGTGGGCGTAAAGGTGCGTGGCGTCGGCGGCGAGTACGACATGACCGCGCCTGGTTTTCACGCGCACCGACTGCAAGCCCTTTGAGTGACCGCCGATGTGATGCACGCTCACGCCGGGCACGATCTCGTCATCGCCGTCATGGAACGCGCCGCGGCCGGCAAAGACCTTGCGCACCATGGCGACAACGTCTTCGACCTCGAACGGCAGCCGCAGCGCCTGATGGCACATGCAGCGCCCGGTCGCATACGCCATCTCGCGATCCTGAAGGTGATAGCAGGCGTGCGGGAACAGATCGTAATTGCCGCAATGATCGTAATGCAGGTGGCTGATGATGACGGTGTTGACCGTCTCCGCCGCGATGCCGATCGCGGCAAGTCCCTGGCGCACCGGCTTGATCATCTCGCGCCCGCGCTTTTGCGCCATGGCTTCGTCGAAACCGGTATCGACGATAATCGCGCCGGACGGCCCGACAATGGCCCAGACAAAAAAGTCGAGCGGCTGCAATGTGTCGTGCGGATCGCCGTCGATGAAATTGGCCGGCGAGCGCCTTTTATGGTGGCCGTAGCGGATCGCATAGACTTCGTGGACGTCATCGCTCATTGCAGCCTCCCCGTCGATCTCTCACTGTTCGTCTGTTTGTCAGAACTATCGATCGTATCAGCTTCACCAGCCGGTGGCGCCGCGGCGGTGGCCAAAACGGCGAACCCCGGCGCGCGGCCGGGGTTCAAGATCAGTTCAAGTCGCCTCGACGCCGACCAACGGGCCGGCGCGACCGCAGGAACTATAGCTGCCCGTATTTCCGCAGCACCGCGCGGCAACGGGCGCTAACGCGCCAGCTGTGGGCGGCGAGCGTCGCGCCGCAGCGCAACAAATTACCGAAACTCATGCCGCCGGAATGGTCGCACAAACGCGCAGCAGCCGGACGGCAGGGCGCGAGTTCGGCGAGATCGATCGCGTTGGCCGTCGTGGCAGACACGCCGACGAAGAAGCAGGCGGCTATCAGCAATTTCATGCACAGTCCCCTCGATTGTTTCACCTTGATGACGGTTTGCTTACCGTGCCACGGCTATAAGCGCCAGCATTTTAGGTGCATCGCAATAATAAAGGTAAATATCTGAAAAAACTAGGAAATTACAAACCGTGAGGTCTCGCCCCGGCGGCTTTTGCCGCATTGCGGCCTCAATTCGAGGTTGATGGACTGCAAATGGCAGCGCTGGGCGAGCGTGATTCTCACCCGTTCCGGCTTTTGTCGCCGGGCTATTTCGGCGGCGTGTAGATCAACGCCTGCTTGGCGCGGGCGACAATGTTGGGGGGCAGGCCGTAAAGCTTGGCGATCAACGCCTGCAGCTCCTCGCCCGACATATAATCGAGGTCGAGCTTCATCTTCTTGGCCTCGGCCAGCAAAGTCGGGTCTTTGAGCGTATCGACAAAAGCCTTGCGCAATGCAGCAACGCGGTCGGCCGGCACGCCTGGCGGCAACAGATAAGGACGGCCGAATTCGGATTGGCTCTGAATAAGATCGAGCACTTGCCGTTCCTCGTCGGTCTTGGCGAACTCGTCGGAGCGCGGCACGCCCATTCTGTTGAGTTCGGGATGTCCTTTCCTGGTCAACTGCACGATGACGTTGATGAACTTCGTGGCGAACCAATCCGGATGCAGTGTCGGCAATCCGCTCCAGCCGATGCCGCAGGCGCCGTTGACCTCGTTGCGCTCGACCGCAATCGTGATCTCCCTCGAACCTGAATAGCCGGTGACGACGCGGAACTTGGTGCCGAGCACGTCGTCGAGCATGGCCGGCATGTCGCGCGTGGTGCCGCCGGCGGCGCTGGCGCCGACCACCACCTGATGGGTGAACACGTCGCGGAAGGTCTTTGCCGGCGCGTCGCTGCGCAGATAGCAGATATAGACGTCGCTGTTGGCGCTGCCGAGAAAGTTGAACTTCTCGGCATCGTAGTGCGCCTTCACCGTTCCGATCAGCGGGTCGAGCAGGACGCCGGGAAAGATGGCGCCGATTGCGGTGCCGTCCTTCGGCGCCACCGAATAGATATAGCCGGTGGCCTTGCCGCTGCCGGCGCCGGGCATGTTCTCGACTACGACATCGGGATGGCCGGGAATGTGATCGCTGAGGTGCCGCGCCAACAGCCGCGCGTAGGTGTCGTAGCCGCCGCCGGCTGAGGTGCCGACAATGATGTCGACGGTTTTGCCCTTGTAGAACTGCGCCACTGCGTCCTGCGCGGCGGCGCGACCAATTGCGAAGCCGCCGACAAGGGCGGCAAGGCATAGCCGCAACAGCATGGTGACCTCCCCGAAACGTCGATGCCCGGCACGGAGCCGGGCATCACGATTCCAGATTATCAGCGCAGCGGCAACATCGCAGCCCTGCGGCATCTCGGCCGCAGCACGGCTCCAGTCAGGCCGCGGCGGCGGTGTAGTTGCCGAACCTGATCAGGTTTTCTTTCTGCTTCTCGTTGCGCGGCGCCAGCTTGAACAGCCGCGCCGCGGTGCCGCCGAGAATGTTGTGCTTGCCCTTCTCCGATAGGAACGGCAGGTCCCACACCGTCGACGGCAGGTCGAAGTCCCAATGCGGATAGTCCGAGGCATACAGCAATTGGGTTTCCGCGTTCATCATGCGGAAGGTGCACTCCATCGCCTGCCGGTCCTGGATCTCCATCGGCTGCGAGGAATAGTACATGTCGCGCATATAGTCCGACGGCTTCTTCTTGAGCAGCGGCGCTTCCGACGGCCGCAGCATGTATTCGTGGTCGAGCCGCTGCATCAGGAACGGCACCCAGGCAAGGCCGGACTCGATCCAGATCACCGGCAGTTTCGGGAACCGCTCGCCCATGCCGTTGACCACCCAGTTGGTGCAATGCAGCACGTTGTACCAGGAGAAGCCGAGCGCGTGCGCGGCCATGAAGCGGTTGCAGCTCTTGTAGATCGGCTCGCCCCAGTTCGGGCCGGAATGGAACGACAGCACGAGGCCGCGCTCCTCCATCGCCCGGTAGAGCTTCATGTAGGCGTTGTCGTAGACCGCCATGTGCGAGCGCACGGTGGTGACCATGAAGCCGCCGACGTGTTTTCTGTCGCCGAAGGTCTCGACCTGGCGGTAGGCGGCTTCCGGATCGTTGAACGGCAGGCACAGCATCGAATAGAAGCGGCCGCCGGATTCCGGCAGCACCTTTTCGGTAAGCCAGCGGTTGTAGGCCCAGCACAGTTCGGCCTCCATTTCCTTCTGCGGGTGCAGGCCGATATTGAGCATGCCGGTCGGGAACAGGCAGGAATAATCGACGCTCATCGCGTCCATCCAGCGGTGGCCGAGCTGCACGTCGCGCATCGCACCGGTCTGCTCGGTTTTCTCCGACGAGCGCATCGGGTAGCGCGTCACGCGCCCGCCCATGTCCTGGTAGCCGACTTGGGTCGGAGTAAACGCGCCGCGGTTCTTCTTCAGCCCCGACATGGTGAGCTGCCGGAACACGTCGTTTTCCATGTAGGGCAGGAATTCCGTGTAGTTCTCATTCTCGTAATGATGCGCATCGACATCGACGACGACGATGTCGTCGAAATTGCGCTGGTGGGCCTGCTTGCGCGCGTGAGCGAGCAGCCTCGTCGTGTTGAGTTCCTCGATTGTTACGCGGCGACCGCGATCAGCGATGAGATCCATAATGTTTCTCCTGGCGTTCTCTAACCCATTCTCATTTCTTCCACGTCATTGCGAGCGCAGCGAAGCAATCCAGCATTCCCGGCGCAAAGTCTGGATTGCTTCGTCGCATTGCTCCTCGCAATGACGGTAACTCACCGTCCCGTCCAACTCTGCCACATGCCGAGCTCGAACACCGCGAGATCGGCGGCTCGCAACAATCCACTCGCCGTCACCATGACGTCGGTTGCGGATATCGAATTCTTCAGCACCGGCGTGAGCGGCTCGCCCGCCTCGACGCGCGCGGTATAGAGGCGGCAGGCGGCGGCAATCAGCTTCTGCAACGCTTCTGCGCTGACCATATCGAGTTTGCCGTCGACGATGCCGCGCTCCAGCACCGCGGCGAGGCGCTTGGCCTCGGCGGAAGCTCCATCGACCACCTCGACCTTCGGCTTCAGCGCCGGACGCGCCGCAGCCGGATGCCGCGCCGTCTTCGCCGCAGGCTTCGCCACATTCCTGGCAAAAACCCTTGCCGCGCGCTTAGGCGACGACATACAGGTCCTCTCCCTTTTGCACGGTCTTGTACTTTTTCAGCTTCAGCTTGCGGTCGGACACGCACTCGCCGGTCTTCATGTCATATTCCATACCGTGCCAAGGACAGACGAAATGCATCTCGTCTTCCGAGAAGAACAGCCCCATCGAGGTCTTGTCCGGGCGCAGGCGCTCCTCCACCTTGGCGATGGTCAGGCCCTCGCAGGCCGGTCCGCCCTGGTGCAGGCAAAAATTGCTGTAGGCGAAGATTTCGCCTTCGTGCCGGAATACGCCGATCTCGTTGTCGCCGACAAACACAATGCGGCGGTCGCCGTCCTTGAATTCCGAAAGCTTTGCCACGAATTTCTCGGCCATCTGTGTCACTACCCTCGTGTTATGCTCCGACCGGGCTGATTTTATTCCTTCTTGGCATTGCCGGCCAGGCAAGTCGCCCCGCGGACTTGGCAGCATCGCTTAAAGCGATGCATTTAGCACAATCCGCGCTGCTTTGCGAGTACGGATCGGCAGCGGCAATTCTCTAGTCCCGTTCCAAATAGGGACAAAGCAAAATCGGGCTGCAAGCCCAGCGGGAAAGGCATAGCTGGGTTCTCAACGGTGCCGGCTGACGGTCGCTCATGCCATCCGGTTTTCGATCTGTCCGATGTTCTCGATCCAGAGCTTGACCACGTCGCCGGCCTTGAGGAATTCGCCGCGGCCGGCGCCGACGCCGGCGGGCGTACCGGTAAGAATGATGTCGCCGGGATAGAGCGTCATGCCGGCGGACAATTGCTCGATCTGCTCGGCAAGATTGAAGATCATGTCCGACGTGTTGGAATCCTGCTTGAGCACGCCGTTAACCCACAATTTCAGGCCAAGCTTCTGCGGATCGGCAATGTCGCTTGCCGGCACGATCCACGGGCCGAGCGGACACGAGCCCTCGAACGTCTTGTGCTTAGTCCAGTCCCACTTGAACGGCGAGGCGTCGGGGACGTTGGCGCGGCGGCCGCGGTCGCGCGCGGACAGATCGTTCGCCACCGTATAGCCGGCGACATACGAGAGCGCCTTGTTCTGCGGCACGTCCTTGGCGATTCGGCCGATCACCGCGGCAAGCTCGATTTCCCAGTCCATGCTCTTGGCGTAGTTGGAAATCTTGATCGTCGCGCCGGGATCGGCAATGGCGTGCGGCGCTTTGAGGAAATGCCAGGCCTTCAGCCCCAAAGTGTGCGGATCGGGCGGCGGCGGGTTGCCCTCACGCCTCGCCATTTCCGCGGCGTGGTCGGCATAATTGGCACCGGCGCAATAGATCGCCGAGGGAAAACGGACCGGCGCCAACAGCTTGGTCTTGGCGAGCGGTTGCCGCTTGGCGCGGCTTTTGGCCGCCGCCGCCGCGGCCTTCTTCAGGGCGCCATCGGCCTTCCGCCAGTCCTCGAGGATGCCGAGGACGCTCGCGTAGGCCGCATTGCCGGTGAGCTTGGCGGCGTCGAACACCTCGCCGCCGACGATGAGCCCGGCGCGCGGGCCGTCGCTCGATTTATAGGTCGCAAGCCTGTAACCCGCCGGTTTTGCTCCAGCCATCTACGTTTTCTCCCCCAAAGCAAAATGCCTGCTGCACAAAACCGCGATCCAGTCCCCTTGGCAAGGCCGCCTCGCCGCAATTGCGGGATGGTACCGTCTTGAGTTGGCGCTGGTGTGGTGATTGATTGGGGGCACGAGAAGCCGCCGCCGTTGGAGAGGACGCCATGATCAAGCCCAGACGCATCGGACATGCCACTTTCGAGACACCCGACCTCGACAAGACGATCGACTACTACACCGAAGTCATCGGCCTGGTGCTCGCCGAACGTGAGAAGGACCGCGCCTTTCTGGTGACCCAGATCGGTCAGCTCGCCATCCAGATCAACAAAGGCGAGACCGAACGCTGCACGACCCTGTCGTTCGAAGTCGCACCCAATTCCGATTTCGGCGCGCTGGCGCGCGAACTGGAGAAGGACGGCATCAAGAGCGAGCTGCGCAACGATTCGGTGCCCGGCATCGGCCAGGTGCTCACCTTCAAGGACGACAAGGGAACGACGATCGCGCTGTTCAAAGAATGGAGCTACCTCGGCAAGCATCTGCAGCACCACGGCGTCGGCGCGCTCAAACTCGGCCACATCGCCTGGGTCGTTAACGATCCACAGAAGACCTGCGAGTTCTACCAGAAAGTGCTGGGCTTCAAGGTGTCCGACTGGATCGACGACTTCTTCGTGTTCATGCGCTGCAATACCGATCACCACACGGTGAATTTCATTCGCGGCAAGAATATCAAAATGCACCACATGGCGTTCGAGTCTGAAGGACTTCATCCACCTGCAGAATTCATGCGATTTGTTCGGGCAGAAGGAAATTCCGATCATCTGGGGACCGCTGCGCCACGGCCCGGGGCACAACATCGCCACCTATCACCGCAATCCCGACGATCAGGTCATCGAGCTGTTTTGCGAGCTCGACCAGATGGTGGACGAGGAACTCGGCTATTACGAGCCGCGGCCGTGGCATCGCGACACCCCGCAGCGGCCGAAGACCTGGAAGGCCGGCATGAACAATGTCTGGGGGCCGCCGCCGCTGCCGGATTTCCATCGCGGGCGGGACTAGTCCCTGAAGGCATAGTTTATTTGACGAAACGGCGGCCGGAACTGGCGAAGGAGCAGCCAAAAAAATTCAGGGGCCGATGGCCTGGGGAATTGCAATGCGAGCATTCTTCTGGCAGAATGCTGTGCTCGTCGGGTGTCCGCGTAATCGGGGGTGGTGGTATGAAGCACCTGCGTTGGCTGATAGCCGTTGCAACGTTTGTATGGGCCAATTGCGCCGTTGCCGCCGAGCCGATTTACTTGACGACTACGGCCCGAAATGATCGCGCGCTCGGCGAGTCCCACACCTTTTTGGGGCCATATTTCACCCGCGCTAAGACGCAGCTTTTTGTCCAAATATCGAAGGCGACAGGCTCGACAAACTCTGCAGGCTCGACAAACTCTGGTGCAGGCGGCGAAGGCAAAACGACCCCTGTGGCGGTTAATTTTGCGAAGTGGATTGCGCCCGTGCCCGCACCCGCGCCCGGCACTAAAGCACTGATCCGATATTCGGTACCATGCGATCTTCAAAAGGTATTCGAGAAGGGCGATACAATTACAATTTCCGGAGACTGAACCTGCTGACCCGTACAGTGGCAACAAAATTTTTGAATACGCTACGGCAGATGGCGTCTACGTCGAGTCCGAGTTGAGCAAAGCTCCTCCTTACTACACCAAGGGCGGCACCATTAACGCATCCTGTCCGTCCACGGACGAAACAGCAAGCAGCAGCTTCACTGTCACGTTTGGCGTCAATACAATACCGCAGGATCGCGCGTACCTTTACTTGGCTAAAAATCCCTTCTTTAGCGACAGTATCAATCTCGCTTCGGACAGCAACGGCATGCTGTCTAATCTGGATACCGCGTCACAACAGCAGATCACAAGCATTCTCACAGAATTGGCTCAGACCGCCGGAGCGATTGTGCCTGGTGGCGCTCTGCGTGAGGCAACTTTGAAAGGAGCACCAACAACACAAACTGCGCGCCAGAAATGTTTCAGCGCCATTGCGACGCTCCTGAAGAACGGGCCTTTCAACGTCAACCAGGATTATCCTCTTCCCTTGGACCACGACGACTGGGTTATACCCCTGACGGGCGATTTAGTTCAGGACGTGTCCTTGGAGTTTCGGCTTGACAGGTCGGACCCGGTGACGAGCCCGGTGACGAGACGGTCTTTGCCTCCACGGCCGCGTCGGGGAGCGGTATTCACGCAGAGTGGTCTGGTAGCGTTCTTTCCCGTGCCAGCACGAGCCACTCTCTCGTGCCGAGTTACAATGGCCGCGCCAGGGGCGCCAGTTCCAATTTTTTTGAGCGCACCTTCGGTCGTATACCTTTACACCAGGAGCGAATGGCTTAACCCGCAGCGGGATTTCCTCACCAATCCGCAGGAGACCTTGACCTTCAGTGGGGGATTCATTACCGGGCACAAATACACGGGCCAAAGCCCAGCGAAGACAATAGTCGATACGCTAACGGCGCCGATCAGAGCATTGATGCCTTCGGTTTCAATCCAGCAGCAGACCCAAGTTCAAACCGGCGGTGGTAAGCCTGACCAAACAACATCGTCGACACAGACGACCATAGGGCCCCCCAAGTCGCAATAATCCTCCAGGCGGCCGTTGAAGCCTTGCGAGTGGCTACCACGGTCTCCGCTCGTCCTCGAAAACCCGTGACGTTGCCGGAAGTGGGTCAAACGCTCCACGTGTTCGGCGCCGTTCTACCCCGCAATCGGAAATGGCGGTTGGGGTCGCAGCCGGCCCACTTTGGCGGAGATCGCCACACCCCGCCCTCGCGCGGCGGGGAGAGGTGAAATTACTCGCTCTTGCCGCCGATCTGCTTGAGCTTGGCGAAGACGGTTTCAACGCTGAGTTCTTCGGCCGGCTTCTTTTCAGCCGCCGGCGCCGGCGCCGGCTCCGCCTTCGGCGCGGTTGTGACCGCGGCCGGAAGCAGCGTTGCGCCCTGTTCCTCGACCGGGCCCGGCTTCTCCTTGGCTGCGCGCTGCACTTCGAGGTCGAGGTCGATCTGCGAGCAAAGGCCGAGCGTCACCGGGTCAAGCGGCGTCAGGTTGGCCGAATTCCAGTGCGTGCGGTCACGGATCGCCTGGATCGTCGACTTGGTGGTGCCGACCAGCCGCATGATCTGGCTGTCCTTCAGCTCGGGATGATTGCGTACCAGCCACAAAATGGCGTTGGGCCGATCCTGCCGCCGCGACACCGGCGTGTAGCGCGGCCCCTTTTTAGCCTTGGCCTCTGGCATCCGCACCTTCGGCTCGGCGATGTGCAGCCGATGGCTGGGGTCGGCTTCGGCGGCGGCAATCTCCTCCCGGGTCAGTTGGCCGGTGAGCACCGGGTCGAGCCCCTTGATGCCCTGCGCGGCATCGCCGTCGGCGATCGCCTTTACTTCGAGCGGATGCAGATTGCAGAGCTGTGCGATCTGGTCGAACGACAGTGACGTATTGTCGACCAGCCACACGGCTGTGGCCTTGGGCATCAAGGGCGGGGTGGTCATTCGGCGAACCTCCGGTAATTCTCCTGTGCGCTCCGCCCGCCCCTGCGAACGAAGTCACTCTTCAGCCATGCCTGGAAAAGCTGCCGAAATATAGGCGGCCGGTCCGCGCGCCGCAACGGCAGGCGCAACTCTTTGCCGACAAGGCTGTTGGCCTCACTCTGGGTCACAATGTCCTGCCCCTGGCCACCATTGAGTGGCGGGAATGGGTTCCGCCGGGACCCCATGCTACAAGCACGGGCAAATGAGGGACAAGGCATGGCAGGTTTACTCGAAGGCAAGGTCGCCATCGTTACCGGCGCGGGCCGCGGCCTTGGCCGCGTTATGACGCTCGGATTGCTGCATGCGGGCGCTTCCGTCGCCGCAACCGAACTTGACCCCGAGGCGCTCGACGAAACCGGGCTCGCCGCGGAACGGGCCGGGGCGCAGGGCCGCATCCTCGACATCGTCGCCGACATAACGCGCGACGACAGCGCCCCGAAAATCGTGCGTGCCACCGCCGAGCGCTTCGGCCGCCTCGATATTCTGCTCAACAACGCCGGCATCAACATGACCGTGTTCCGGCCGCCCAATGTCAAGTCGCCCGGCAAAATCTGGGAAGTGAAGCCCGAGGAGTTTCGCCGCATCATTGAAGTCAACGTCGTCGCGCCGTTCCTGATGATGCGCGCCGCGATCGTGCCCATGCTCAAACAAAATTGGGGCCGTATCATCAACGTGACGACGAGCCTCGATACGATGTGGCGGGCCGGCATTCAGCCCTATGGCGGATCCAAGGCGGCGAACGAGGCGCAGCTTGCGGCACTGGCGCAGGAGCTGGAAGGAACGGGCGTCACCGCCAACGTGCTGGTGCCCGGCGGCGCCGCTGACACTCGCATGGTCTCGATCGGCCAAGAGCCCGACCGGACCAAGTTGATCGCGCCGGAAATCATGGTAGCGCCGCTGGTCTGGCTGTGTTCGAACGGCTCCGACGGCGTCAACGGTCAGCGTTTCGTCGCCGCGCGCTGGGACGAAACGCTGCCGCCCGGCGAGGCGGCCAAGAAGGCCGGCGCACCGGCCGCATGGCCGCAACTCGGCCGGCAGTCGGTCACACCCGGCAACCCATCTTGAGGGCGGCGTTTTCGGCGGACACGCGCTTGCCGGCGGCCCACCGGCGAACGAACTAGAAGTGGGGCGGCAACAGCCGGCTCAGGAAGGAACTCACGGACGGAGCCGTTGAACTCTGCGGTGCGGCGGTCGTCGTCGAGGTCGGCACAACGCGTTGGATCGGCTTGACGGCGAAGCGGGAGGGTTGCTGCACGCGTCTGACATGGACCGCCACGCAGCCGTTTAGCCCGCACACGTTAGCGATTGGCTCGATCGGAGCACGAGGTGCTGCGGCTGAAGGCGCAAGGATCGGCATTGCACTGGCCGGGCCGGATCGAGTCGACCCCAAGAGCAAAATTGCAATGGCAAGCGCAGCCAGCGTCTTCGACACCGGATCCTCCTGTTGCCGATTGCCTCGACCGGCCCCCACTGACGACCGCTAGAGAATTATGGTGAATGAAGCGTTAACGGCCGCGTCGGCGCGGCCTTATTGCGGAACTCGACCCTTCACAGCGTTGGCAAACGCTTCGTAGGTGATTGTGCCGTCGGCAGCGATGGGTAATTGCTCGCGCAGGCGCGCCTTAAGCTCTTCATTCTCGGCGGCCGACATGGTGCTGAGGATCTGGCCGGCCGGCCCAATCGGCACCAGGCTCAACTCGCAGAAGTCATCGAAACTCGAAAAGGTGACGGGGATGCGGATGACGGTGGTGTCGACGGATCGCAACCCGGCTCCTTGCCACAGCGTCTGCATGTTCTCGCGCTTGGAAGCGGCGCTGCTGACGCGCACCAAATCCTTGCCAAGGAATTTCAATACAGCCCCGAGCGGCGCCAGCGGTACGCCGTCATTGAGCGTGTCCCACATATAGGTGGCGACGAGGCCGCCCGGCCGTACTACGCGCGCCATCTCCCGGACAGCCTTAGCCGGATCGGGAATGAACGTGATGACCAGCGCCATGGCCGCGGCATCGAATGTCTTGTCGGCAAACGGCAGCGCCTGTGCATCGCCGATTTGAAACTGCGCCATCTTCGTCCCTGGACGCGTCCGCGCGAAATTGAGCTGGCCCGGCGACGGATCGACCGCGGAAACTTCGAGCGGCGCGCAGCGCGCGATCAATTCTTCGGTGAAGGCCCCGTTACCGCAACCGACTTCGACCCAACGGAGATTTTTCGGCGTATCGAGCCAATCGAGAAATTGCACGCCGACGCGCTTGCTCCAGCGGCCCATCATGCGCTCATAAACCTTGCCGTCGGAGAACATTTGCCCGGCGTCGCTCATGCGCAATTCCTTCGCGATGACCTGTTGCCTCGATAACCGGATTGTATTTTGCTGCACACCATCCTGTCACTGAGGAAATGTCATGGATTTCAGCTTCACCGAAGAACAGAACCTGTTGCGCGAGAGCGTGCGCAAGCTGATGCAAAGACACGCGCCGCCCGAATACGTGCGCAAGCACGAGAAGGAGCGCACCTATCCGGAGGATCTCTACCAGGCCTGGGTGGAAGCGGGGCTATTGGCACTGCCGTTTCCGGAAGAGTATGGCGGCGCCGGCGGCAGCCTCATGGATATGGCCATCGTCGCCGAAGAGATCGCGCATTGCTCGAGTGCCGATCTGGTCATGGCCTATGGCGGCCCGATCTTCTGCGGGCTCAATCTGGTACGCAAGGCTTCCGAGGAGCAGAAGCGCGAATGGCTGCCGAAACTGTTTGCCGGCGACATCAAATTCTCGATCTCGATGTCGGAGCCCGATGCCGGTTCCGACATCGGCGCGATGCGCACGAGCGCGGTGCGCGACGGCAACGAATGGGTCATCAACGGCCAGAAACTCTGGGCTTCGACTGCCGGCGCCAAGAACAACGTCATCAACGTCTATGTCAAGACCGATCCGAAGGCGCATTACCGGCAAGCCCTGTCGCTATTGCTGGTCGAAAACGACGCGCCCGGCCTGACCTTGCGCAAGCTTGACATGCTCGGCCGGCGCTCGACCGGAACCTACGAACTGACTTTCAACAACGTGCGGGTGCCGCCGGACCGTCTGGTCGGGGGCGAGAACAACGGCTGGGACTGCGTCATGTCCGGACTGCAGGTCGAACGCGTCACCTCGGCCGCCGGCAATGTCGGCGCGGCGCAGGGCGCAATCGATCTCGCTCTGCAATATTCCAAGGACAGAAAGCAGTTCGGCCGGCCGATCGGCACCAATCAGGTGATCGCGCACATGCTCGCCGACATGCAGACCGAAGTCGACGCCGCGCGGCTTCTGTTGTGGCGCGCCGCCTGGATGGTGTCGAACGGCGACACGGCGTTGCGCGAAATCACCATGGCAAAACTCCATGCCACCGAAACCTACGTCAAGATCGCAAGCCAGGGCATGCAGATCATGGGCGGCTTCGGCTATTCGGCCGAGTTCGACATGGAGCGCCATTACCGCAATTCCCGCGCCTCCACCATCGCGGCGGGCACCTCGCAGATCCAGCGTAATCTGATCGCCAACTTGATGGGCCTCAAGGTGCAGTGAACGGCGGCGCCGCCGGCAAGGCGAGCTCCCTCGCCTTGTGCGGGAGAGGGGTCTTATCGCCCGCCACGAGCTTCCCTCCGCTCCCGCCTCTCATTCCGGCACCCGGCCCTTCACCGCATTGGCGAAGGCGTTATAGGCGACGCTTCCGTCCGGGCGGATCGGCAAAAGTTCGCGCAGCCGGGCGATAAGTTTTTCTTTCATATCCGGCGACAGCCGCCCGATCGCGGCGCCGGAATGGCCCACCGGCGCGTTGTTGGCCGCCCAGAACTCATCGAAGCTCGGATAGATGATGGGGACGTCGATGACGCAGGATTCGACCGCGACGATGCCGCCCCTCTCCCAGACCGCGCACATCTTATCGCGCGCCGAATTTGCGGCGCCCGGCGAACGCTGCGCGTCGAGTCCGAGCGACAGCATGCCGGCATAGATCGGCTCGGTCGGCAGGCCGCCACCCAGTATGTCCCACATGTAGGCGGCAACGCAGCCTCCGGGCCGAACAACGCGCGCCATTTCCGACGCCGCCTTGACCGGATCGGAGAGAAGGCTGAACACCAGCGCCATGGCGGCAACGTCGAAGCTGTTATCGGTCAGCGGCAAGGCCTCCGCATCGCCGAGCTGGAAGTTCGCCGCCTGTAACGCTTGGCGGCTGCGCGCGAAGCTGAGCTGGCCCTCGGACGGATCGATGCCGGTCGCCGCGGCCGGCGCGCAGCGCCCGACGATCACCTCGGTAAAGGCGCCAGTGCCGCAGCCGACATCGAGCCAGCGCAGCCCTGGCGGCAGCTTAAGCCAATCGATGAATTTGTTGCCGGCGATGGTGCTCAAGCGCCCCATCATCCGCTCGTAGGCGCCGCCGTCGGCATAAAGATTTGCAAATTCCGCCATCGGCAATTTCCCCCCGCCCGTCTTGCCGGCATCGACTCTTCTATCGCAGCGTGCGACGAACTTGCTGCCGCCTGGCGCACAACCGACGTGAATTTAGACGCAACGGGAATTGATGGATATCCTCCCTCGGGCCGCGACGGGAATTGCGCGCGATGCTGCGCAAACGCAGCTATCGTCACGGCGCGGGATCGGATACGAACTATCGTTCTCGGGGCACAGGTTAGCCCACGCCCGAACTTGGCGTCATCAAGACGGGCGCTATAATTCGCGGCATAAAATGCTGGGAGGAAAACATGGCTACTCGATCATCACATCCGCTTTTGTCGTGTACCGACAGCGCCGCCACGGGCATGGCGGATGCTTTGCTGCTCATCGGACGCTTGCTGATCGCCGCGGTATTCTTGATGACAGTGTGGACCGGCGGCCCGAACGTCGTCTATCTCAAGTCCATCAATTTCATCTTCCCCGAATTCATGAGCCCGTTCGCGCATGTCGTCGAATGGATCATTATCGTCTCGCTGGTCCTCGGCCTCGCCACGCGCTATGGCGCCTTGCTCGCGTTCCTGTTCGTCGTCATCGCCTTGCTGTCGGCCCACCTTTATTGGCGCTTTCCGCAGGCGGCGCAGGGCCTCCAATACGTATTCCTCAGCAAAGACCTCGCGATCGCCGGTGGCACGCTCTTGCTGTTCGTGACCGGCGGAGGGCGCTTGAGCATCGACGAGATGCTCAAAGGCTGACGCGCCGGCCGCGCCGGGCGCCGTTCGCGCACGTTGCCGCCGCGTACGGCGCCGGAGCGAGGGCGGGCTGAGCGGCTCGCCTCAGCACGCTGACGCCGCAGCCGCCAGCAGGCGCCGCGTGTGGCGCGAGTCGATTTGGCGATCGTTCAGTCTACCGCGCCGACCTACTTCTTCTCCGGCGGCGGTGGCGGCTTCGGCATGCCGTTGTAAACGTCGGCGGGCAGCACGGTCATGACGAATACGGTCACCTTTTCGGTCGGACCGAACGGGCCGGGAACCTGGTGATTTACCGGCTTGAGACTCTGCAGAAACGCGGCAATCGCTTGCGCGTCCGACTTCGACAGGTGCGCAAAGGCTTGCCACGGCATGATCGGGGCGAGGATGCGCCCGGTCGGCATCTTACCCGTCGTCAACGCGGTCACGATCTGCTGCCGGGTCCATTTGCCCAGCCCGGTTTCCTTGTCGGGCGTCAGATTGGGAGCGACGAACACGCCGAGCCCCGGAATGGCAAAGCCGACATCGGAGCCGCCGAGATAGCGGGCCATATCGGGCTTGCCGAAGAAATAACCCGGCGTGTGGCAGTCATTGCAGCCGCCCAACGTCACCAGATATTTGCCGCGCTGGACTTGACTTGAAGCGGCTTCGGCAGCGCCGGCGCAAAGCATGATGCCGGACACCAGCACTGTCGCCAACGCAAATACACTTGCACGATTGATCATTGCGTCCTCCGCGCCCAATGAGCGAACGCGACAGCGCCGCTCGCAGCAAGAATAGAATAAAGTGTCCCGCGGCGATGGGTCAAATGCTAACTCTGCCTCCCGGCGGCGCTGTGTCCGGTTATCTACTGGTACTTTCGGCGCTGTCATGAACGTCGCGGCCGGCGCCCCTCCCCCGCACTTCGTGCGGAGGCGGAAGACTCATTCCGCCGCTTTTCTCTGCTGCGCCCTGATCGCCGCCCACACGCGGCTCGGCGTTGCCGGCATATCGATGTGGTCGACGCCGAGCGGCTTTAGCGCGTCGAGCACGGCGCCGATTACGGCGGGCGGCGCGCCGGTGGCGCCGGCCTCGCCGGCGCCCTTCACCCCGAGCGGGTTGGTGCGGGCCGGCACTTCCGTCAGCCTCGGAATTGAGCGCGGGAAGATCGTCGGCACGCGGCATGGCGTAATCCTGCAAACTGCCGGTGACGAGCTGGCCGCCGCCGTCGAACACGATCGCCTCCAGCAGCGCCTGGCCGACGCCTTGGGCGACACCGCCGTGAATCTGGCCCTCGCAGAGCAGATGATTGATCACCCTGCCGACATCGTCGACCGCGGCGTAGCGGTCGAGCGTCACCGCGCCGGTCTCAGGATCGATCTCGACTTCGCAGACGTGGCAGCCGTTCGGAAAGTTGGGCGGCTCGGCGGCGAAGTGACCGGAAGCCTCAAGGCCAACGTCGAATTGCGGCGGCAGCATCGCTGGGCGATAGAACGCCTTGGCAACGTCGGTCAGCGGCAGCGCGCGGTCGGTGCCGACGATGCGGAACGCGCCGTCCTTGAACTCGATGTCGCCGGAAGCAGCTTCCAGCATCATCGCCGCCATCGGCTTGGCCTTTTCGACGATGCCGTCGGCGGCAAGTTTCAGCGCGTTGCCGCCAACATGCATGGAGCGCGAGCCGTAGGTGCCGCGGCCGATCGGCACCGCGTCGGTGTCGCCCTGCACGAAGCGGATGTTCTCGAACGGTACGCCGAGCCATTCGCTCACCATCTGCGCATAGACGGTGTGATGGCCCTGGCCGTGCGAATGGGTGCCGGCCAGAATCGTCAGCATGCCGCTCGGATCAAAGCGCAGCACCATGCGTTCGTTGAACACGGCGGCCTCTTCCAGGAAGTAGCCGATGCCGCGGCCGCGCAGCCTGCCGCGCTTTTTCAATTCGGCGGCGCGCGTGGCAAAGCCGTGCCAGTCGCCGAGCTTCAAACATTCGTCCATCACGTGGACGAAATCGCCGCTGTCATAGGTGACGCCGGTGCCGATCTTGTGCGGCATGGCGGCGGCCGGAATGAAATTGCGCCGCCTGATCTCGACCGCATCGATGCCGACGACGTGCGCGGCGCGGTCGAGCAATCGCTCGATCAGATAGGTCGCCTCGGGTCGCCCGGCGCCGCGATAGGGCGCGAGCGGAATGGTATTGGTGAGGACCGCCTTGCAGACCGCGTGGACTGCCGGAATCTGATAGACGCCGGGAGCGAGCCGGATCGCGAACAGCGGCACCACCATGGCGGCGCCGAACACGTGCGAGCCCATATTGTGCAGCGCACTGACGCGCATGCCCAACACCTTACCGTGCTCGTCGAGCGCAAGTTCGCCGGTGACAACCTGATCGCGGCCTTGCGAATCGCCAAGCAGCGCCTCCGCGCGCGTCGAGGTCCATTTGACCGGGCGGCCGCCGACACGGCGCGACGCCCACACCACCAGCGCATCCTCCGGATAACCGCCGGCTTTCATGCCGAAGCCGCCGCCGACATCGGGCGAGATCACGCGCAGTTTGGTTTCGGGGATTTTCAGCACCTGCCCGGCGACCGACGAGCGGGTGCCGTGCGGGTTCTGCGAGGTCGAGTAGAGCGTGTAGCTCTCGCTGTCGGGGTGATACTGGCCGATCGCGGCGCGCGGCTCGATCGAATTGGCGGTGATGCGGTTGTTGCGGACCTTGAGCGTGACAACGTGCTTGGCCTGCGCAAACGCCGCGTCGGTCGCGTCCTTGTTGCCCATCATCAGGCCGAACGAGACGTTGTTGGGCGCCTCGTCCCACACCGCGGGCGCACCGGGCTTTACCGCGTCCTCGACCTCGGTGACGACCGGCAGCGGCTCGTATTCGACCTCGATGAGTTCGGCAGCGTCGCGCGCCTGCGCCTGCGTTTCGGCGACAACGAAGGCGACGCGGTCGCCGACCGCGCGCACTTTGTCGGTAGCGAGAATCGCGCGCAAGGTGCGAAACCCTTTCGGCCCGCCCATGTCTTCCGGCATCGGCGGGGCGAGGCCGCCGAGCTTGTCGGCCAGCACGTCAGCGCCGGTCAGCACGGCGAGCACGCCCGGCGCCGCCATGGCCTTGACTTTATCGATGCGCTTGATGCGGGCGTGCGCGTGCGGCGACATGACGAGAGCGCCGTAGCATTGCCGAGGCAGATCAATGTCGTCGACGAAGCGTCCGCGGCCGGTGATGAAGCGGGGGTCCTCGATGCGGGGGACGGGCTGCCCGATGCCGAATTTGTTCACGCGCTCCTCCTCGACGTAGTGCTACGCCGCCGGGCGCAGGTGGAAGCCGGGCGTCGAATGCGAGATGTGCACTTCCTCCTCGGTCATGTCGACTGGAATGTCGGCAAATAAAGGCGTGCTCAGGTAGCGTTCGCCGGTATCGGGCAGCATGCACAGCACGGTCGCGCCTTTCGGCGCGTCCTTGCAGACGGCGAGCGCGCCGGCAAAGGTCGCGCCGGAGGTAATGCCGACGAAAATGCCTTCCTTTTGCGCTAGCTCCTTGCTCCAGCGCATGGCGTCGGCGCCGGTCACGGTGATGATGCGGCTGATGACTCCCATGTCGACGGTGTCGCCGGTGAGCTTGGGAATGAAATCGGGACTCCAGCCCTGCATCGGGTGCGGCTTCCAGGCTGGATTGGCGGCGGCGGGCGAGCCGTCCGGGTTGCGCTCCTGCTTCGAATGGCTCGTCAGCATCGGCGCTTCCGCCGGTTCGCAGACCACGATCTTGGTATCCGGCCGCTCGATCCTGAGCACGCGCGCGACGCCTTTCAGCGTGCCGCCGGTGCCAAAACCGGTCACCCAATAATCGAGCCGCTCGCCCTTGAAGTCCGCGATGATTTCTCGCGCCGTGGTGCGCGAATGGAAGTCGGCGTTGGCCTCGTTCTCGAACTGGCGGGTGAGGAACCAGCCGTGGACCTCGGCCAGCTCGATCGCCTTCTTGACCATGCCGAACGCCCTCTCGGCCGCCGGCGTCAGCACCACCTTGGCGCCAAGAAATCGCATCAGCCGGCGCCGCTCGATGGAAAACGATTCTGGCATCGTCACCACCAGCGGATAGCCCTTCTGCGCACAGACCATCGCGAGGCCGATGCCGGTATTGCCGCTGGTGCCCTCGATCACCGTCTGCCCGGGCGTGAGCTTGCCGGTCCGCTCGGCGTCTTCAATGACGCCAAGCGCCAAGCGATCCTTGACCGAACCGAGCGGATTGAACGCCTCGATTTTCACGAACAGATCAACGTCGGCTGGCGCCAGTTTGCCGATGCGGACGACCGGCGTATTGCCGACAGTTTCCAGAATGTTGGCAAATTTGGCCATGACAGGTGATCCTTCCGTGACGCCGGACGACGGACCCGACGAGGACCGCTCACAAGGTCGGCGCAACAAGGCTCGTCCCCGACCAAGCCTCGGCCAAGCGCACGCCGAATATACGAGCGAGCGGAGACAATGAGAATGGCCCCTGTCCGCGCGGCGAACAGGGGCCATATTGCATGGGTCTAATTGCATGCGGTTGTGGGCGAAAGCTACTTCGTCCGCTTCGCCGCAGCGGCGAACACCTCGTAGGCCTTTTCGAGGTCGGGACTACGCTTCGCCACGTCCTGGCCGACCGATTGAAGCGACTGCATCATCTCAGCCTGCTCGTTCGCCGGCAGCTTGATCATTTCGCCGTGCTGCGACCAGACCCCGGCCTCTTTCTTGTAGAAGTCGACCTCCCAAGAATTGATCTCGGGCGCCAGCTTCTCCGCGTCGGTGTCGAGAATTGTCTGCAGATCCTTTGGCAACGAGTCGTACCACTTCTTGCTCACAAACGCCATCGAGAAGATGAACGGCTGGCCGGTCTCGGTGATGTATTTCGCGGCGTCGTAATAACGCATCGTCGCATCGACGGTGAGTGCCAGCACCGCGCCGTCGATCGTGCCTTGCTGAATCGCCGGCAGCACGTCGCCGAGCGTCATCGCGATCGGCGAGGCGCCGAGCCGCCTGACCATCTCCTGCTGCATGTCGGCGGCGAGTACGCGCAGCTTGAGGCCTTTCAGATCGGCAAGATGGCGGATTGGCTTGCGCGCCACGATCGAGGACGGCTGCGAGACCCACAGCGCAACGCCGTGGATGCCTTTGTTGGCGCCCAGGCCGAACATCATCTCTTGCAGCTGCTTGTCTTCCGTGACCCGGATGCCATGCGCCAAGTCGCTGATCAGGCCCGGCGCGGAGAGCACCTCGAAGCGGCGATCGACGCCGACCAGGAATTCGGGCGGGCCGACATAGACCTGGATCGCACCAAACTGCACGCCTTCGATCTCGCGTGGGATCGGCCCCAACTGGCTGGCCGGATAAATCTCACCCTTGATCCGGCCGCTGGAATCCTTTTCCACCATCGCCACGAAGCGCCTGCACCATTCATGCTGCGCGTCATTGAGCGTGGCGGTGCCGATCTTCATGACGTAGGTCTTGTCGTCAGCGGCCCGCGCGGCGCCGAGCGTGGAGGCGAGCATCATCATGCAAGCGCCCGCCGCGATGGCCGTTTTCAGGTGGATTCGACGTTTCATGAGCTGCATCGGTTTCCTCCATGTAGATTTTAGTTGCGGTCAGAGCCTAGACTGCCGAACAGAGTTGCAAATAGCAAGGCAAAGAGCCGGCACCGGCGCTGTTTCAATGCCGCCGTGCGGCTTGCAAGGACGATAATGCCGCAGAATCCCGCCGTAACCGAAGCACTGGCGCGGTTCGTCGCAACCGCACAATGGGCGCACTTGCCGCAGCCGGTGCCGGCGCAGGCGAAGCGGTCGCTGTTGAACTTCTTCGCCGTCGCGCTGGCGGGCTGCCGCGATGCGACCATGGAGACGTTGCTCGCATCGCTTAAGGAGTTCTCCGGCGGCCGGCAGGCGAGCGTGATCGGCCGGTGCGAGCGGCTCGATGCGCTCGGCGCGGCCTTCATCAATGCCGCCGGCGCCAATGTGCTCGACTTTTGCGACACCCATACACCGACGGCGATCCATCCGACCGCTCCGATCGCGCCGGCGCTGTTGGCGCTGGCGGAGCTGAGGCCGGTCAGCGGTCGCGATGTTCTGCTCGCGCTGGTGCTCGGCCTGGAAGTGGCATGCCGCGTCGGGCTGGCGATATCGCCGAGCCACTACAAAAGAGGTTGGCACATCACCGCGACCTGCGGCGTGTTCGGCGCCGCCGCCGGCGCCGCCAAGCTGTTGGGGCTGAGCGCCACACAGACCACGTGGGCGCTCGGCATCGCGGCGACGCAGGCGGCGGGGCTTTGCGAATGTCTCGGCACGCCGGCAAAGAGCGTCGGCGTCGGCAATGCGGCGCGAGGCGGGCTGTGGTCGGCGCTGCTTGCGGCGCGGAATTTTGCCGGACCGGCAGAGCCGCTTGCCGGCGTACAGGGCTACTTTCACGCGCTCAACGAAACGCCCGACCTGTCGCATATCATCGACGGCCTGGGCAGCTCTTGGGAAATCCTGGCGACGGCCTACAAGCCCTATCCGTGCGGCTTCGTCATTCATCCGGTGTTGGACTGCGTGCTGGATTGGCGGCGCGATCATCCCGGCGCCGTCGTCGAAAATGTCGTCGTGACGGGCAATCCCTTGCTCGCCGCCCGCGCCGACCGACCCGATATTACGACCGGCCGGGAGGCGCAGGTCAGCGTGCAGCATACGGTCGCGGCGGCATTGACCCGCGGACGGGCCGGGATCGACGAGTTCACCGACGCCTGCGTGCGCGATCCGCACATTGCGGCGCTGCGCGGCAAAGTCACGGTGGTGCGCGACGAGCGGTTCGACACTGACGCCGCGGCCGTCGACATCACTGCCGCCGACGGCAAGCTGTATTCTCGGTCGCAACTTCACGCCCGCGGCAGCACGCACAATCCGATGACCGACGCCGACCTCGAACAAAAGCTCCGGAATGCCGCAGCTACGTGGAATCCGGCTCACAATATCGAGCCGCTGATCGACGCAATCCGGCAGCTTGAGGAACGCGAGAATGTCGCTGATATCCCGGCGCTCACGGCGCCGCAGGATTGATTGCATCAAGCTCATTCAATGCGATTGCAAAATGCTTTAGTCTGCGCGTTTTGTGCCAACGCAATCGGTAATGGGGAAACGTCCGATGAACAACGCCGTCAATAACAAGCGCGTCTTCTGGGTTTCGCCGCACCGGCCGGTCGGCTTTGTCGAGATTTTAGGCAAGCGCGACAACGTCCGGCTCGACATGCTGGAGAACGGCAAGCCGCCCGATACCGCCGCCGACATTCTCGCCGCCGCCCACGCCTTTCAGATCAGCTCGACCCGCCAGGAGCTGGCGCGGCACTACCACGCCAACGCCGATTTCCTGCGCCACACGCCGAACCTGCTGTTGGTGTCGACCAATGGCGCCGGCTATGACACCGTCGACCTCAAGGCCTGTACCGAACGCGGCATCCTGGTGGTGAACCAGGCCGGCGGTAACGCCGAGTTGGTCGCCGAACACGTACTCGGCATGATGCTCATGCTGGTCAAGCGCGTCGTCGAATCCGACCGCGCCCTGCGCGCCGGCACGCTGAAGTCGCGCGCCGCCTATACCGGCAACGAAGCCTGCGGCAAGACCATCGGCATTATCGGCCTCGGCAATGTCGGCCGCAGAGTGGCCGAATTGTGCGGCGGCCTGCTGCGCATGCAGGTGCTGGCCTACGACCCATATCTGAGCGCCGAAGACGTGCGCGCGCGCGGCGCCGCCAAAGTCGAGCTCGACGACTTGTTGCGCCGCGCCGATTTCGTGTCGATCAATTGCCCGCTCACCGAGGCAACCCGCAAGATGATCGGCGCGCGCGAATATGCGCTGATGCAGCCGAGCGCTTACCTCATCACCACCGCGCGCGGATTTATCCACGACGAAGCGGCGCTCGAAGCCGCGCTGCGCGAGCGCAAGATCGCCGGCGCCGGCCTCGACGTATGGGAACAGGAACCGCCGCCGGCGGATCATCCGCTGATGAAATTCGACAACGTCATCGTCACCGCACACACCGCCGGCGTCACCCAGGAGGCCCGCATCAGGATGGGCCAGTTTGCCGCCGCGCAGATGCTCGACGCGCTCGACGGCAGGCCGGTCAAGCGCATCATCAATCCGCAGGTCTGGCCGGCCTACGCCCAGCGCTTCGAGCGCACCTTCGGCTTTGCCCCGGCAGCACCGCCGGCGGAGGCCAATTGGCATGCGGCGGAGAGGTGAGCATCCCCGCTGGAGAATCATGCGCGGCAACGCTCGACTGTTGCCGCGAGGGGTGTTGTAATGAATTTAACGAACGTCAAAACGGGAGGCGCCATTGTTCCGCCGCTTCAAGACAGCCGGGCTCGCCGGCCTCATGCTCGCATCCGCCTTCGTTGCGCACGCAATAGCGCAAGACGCGCACGCCTGGCTCGATCCAAAACTGCTCGCCGCCGCCAAGGCCGAGGGCGGCCAGATGACCATCTATTCGTCCACCAACGAGGGCGAAGGCCTGCCGCTGTGGAAACTGTTCACCGACGCCACCGGCATCAAGGTCAATTACGTGCGCGCCTCCGACTCCATTTTGATGTCGCGCATGATGCTGGAATATCGCGGCGGGCAGAAATCCTGGGACATCGCGCAGACCGCCAGTATCAACAAAATGCCGCCGCAGCTTCTGCTGCAATTCGATCCGCCGGAGGCGAACAACATCATGGACTCGGCGCGCGACCCCGGCCGCCGCTGGTATGGCCTCTATGCCAATTACAATACGCCCGCCTACAACAGCGCGCACGTCAAGGCGTCCGAGCTGCCGAAGACCTATGCCGACTTCGCGCAGCACACGGAATGGGCCGGCCACATCGCCATCGACGGCACCGACAATGAATGGCTCAAGGCCATGGTCGAGTATTACGGCGAGGACAAAGCCACCGCGATCGTCAAGGGCATCGTGGCGACGCTGCGCCCGGTGCTCACGGTCGGCCATTTGGCGCTGGCGCGCTCGGTCGGCTCCGGCGAATACTGGGTGTCGCTCAACAATTACGTCAACCTGACCCTGAACGTGAAACTCAAGGGCGGCCCGATCGACAATTTCCCGCTCGATCCGGTGACGTTGTTCTTCGGCCAGGTCGGCGTCAGCGCGCACGCGCCGCATCCGAACACCGCGCTGCTGGCGGCGAACTTCATGCTGAGTAAGGAATGCCAGACGTTCCTGACCAAGTTCGGCCGCATCCCGACCCGGCCCGACGTTGAATCCAATCCGCCCGGCATCGTCAAGCTGATGAACACCAAGAAGGTGATCACCGTCCTGCTCACGCCGCAGGAAGAAGGAAAGTGGCAGCGGCAGTTCAATCAATTGTTCAAGGGGCAGTAGCGACGCACGAGTGACGCCTGTCATCGTCCGCGCAAGCGGACGATCCAGTAATCACCACGCCAATGGTTGTCATCACGTCGGCAGGTGGTTACTGGATGCCCCGCCTTCGCGGGGCATGACACGGAGCAATCGGAAACGCCACGGAGCGATGGGTGTGACCGCCGCGGAAATCTTGCCCGACCTTCAGCCAGTGACTTCAAACCGCCTCGCGCTGGCGAAAGCCGAATTTTCTCCTGATCGTCTGCGTCGCCATCGGCCTTTGGCTGGTTCTGGTGCCGCTTGCGGGATTGCTGTTGACGGCGTTCACCGAGGATACCGGCTTGGGCTTCGGCGCGTTCACGCTCGACAATTTCGCCGAGGCCTATTCCAGCTCGCGCATTCTGCGGCTGATGGGCAATTCGCTCGTCTACGCCGCCGGCACCGCCGCCGTGACATTTCTCATCGGCGGCTTCGTCGCCTGGGCGGTCGAACGCACCGATGCGCCCGGCGGCACGCTGTTTCACAATCTGGCGCTGTTGTCGTTTGCGGTTCCCGGTCTGCTCATGGCCATGGCGTGGATTTTTGCTCTCAGCCCCAATATCGGCTGGGTCAATGCAATTCTGAAATCGGCATTCGGGCTCAAACAGGCTCCGCTCAACATCTACTCAATGGCCGGCATGATCTGGGCGCTGTCGAGCCACTATTTCCCGCTCGCTTACCTCACGCTCGGCCCGGCTTTGCGCGCGCTCGATGTACGCATGGAGGAAGCGGGCCTCGTCTCCGGCGGGCGTTATTGGCAGGTTGTGCCGAAAATCACGCTGCCGCTGTTGCGCCCCGCGATCCTCTCCGGCCTGCTGCTTCTGTTCATCATGGGGCTGTCGTCCTATGAGGTGCCGCGCGTCATCGGCATGCCGGCACGCATCGACGTGTTCACCACCGCGATCCAGGGCGCCACCATCGAGACGCCGCCGGAATTCGGCGTCGCCAGCGCGCTTGGTCTCACCCTGCTCGCGGTCTGCCTCGTCGCGGTCTATTTCTATCGCCGCGCCACGCGCAATGCCGAAGCCTTCGCCACTATCACCGGCAAAGGCTACATGGCGACCCGTATCGAGCTTGGGCGCTGGCGCTGGCCGGTGGCGAGCGCGATCGGAACCATATTTCTCATCACGCTCGGACTGCCGCTGTTCACGCTGGCATGGCAATCGTTTTTCACCAATCTGTCGCAGCCATTCATGGGTTCGACCCCACCGGCGACGCTGTCGAACTATCAATACATACTGCGTTATCCGATCTTTCTCGACGCGGTGCGTACGAGCGTCGTGGTCTCGGCCATGGCGGCGACCGTGGTGGTCGGCCTTACGCTGGTGATGGCATGGATCGCGCTGCGCTCGGCCTCGCGGTTTGCCTGGCTGCTTGACGGGCTTGCCTCCGCGCCGATCGCTATACCGAGCGTCATCGTCGGCGCCAGCATTCTGTTCACCTATCTGGTGATCCCGATCGGCGTCTATGACACGATCTGGATCCTACTCATCGCTTACGTCACGCTGAGCATGCCTTACGGCATCCGCTTTGCCTCGACCGGCATCACCCAGATTCATCGCGAACTCGAAGAGGTCGCCGAAGTCTCCGGCGCCCGCATCGGCCAGATTTTCCGCCGCGTGCTGTTACCGCTGTTGCTGCCGTTTCTGCTTGCCGCCTGGATCTACGTGTTCGTGCTTTCGGTGCGTGAACTAGGCGCCTCGATCTTTCTGGTCGGGCCTGGCACCAGCGTGCTCGCTACCATCAGCCTGACCATGTGGGAAGAAGGCGGCAGCTACGGCGCGGTCGCAGCGCTCGGCATCATCCAAATTCTGCCGCTGCTCGCGATTGTCGCCGCCTTGCGCTGGCTGGAGATGAGGGTGAATCGGCGAACGCGAGGCGGCGCCGCCAAGGGGCGCGCGGCTGAGGTCGTGTAAACCTTCCCCCGCTCGCGGAGCGGCGAAATGGTAATATGAGCGAATGTTCGCGATCGAGAATTTGCAAAAATCCTACCTCTCCTCCGGCGCGGAGGTGCGCGCGGTCGACGGCATCAGCCTCGATGCCGAGACCGGCAAGCTAATCACCCTGCTCGGCCCTTCCGGCTGCGGCAAGACCACGACCTTGCGCTGCCTCGCCGGGCTGGAGCGCCCGCAATCCGGCCGCATCGTCATCGCCAACCGCGCCATGTTCGACTCGGCGAAGCGCATTTTCGTGCCGGCGAGCGACCGCGGCATCGGCATGGTGTTCCAGTCCTACGCCATCTGGCCGCACATGACAGTGTTCGAGAATGTCGCGTTCCCGTTGCGGGTGTCGCGGGCGAGAAAATATTCAACCGCCGACATCACCGACCGCGTGTCGCGCATGCTCGACATGGTGCAATTGACCGCGTTTGCCCGCCGCCCGGCGACGCAGCTTTCCGGCGGCCAGCAGCAGCGGCTTGCGTTCGCGCGCGGTTTGGTACACGAGCCGGCAATCCTCCTGCTCGACGAGCCGCTGTCGAATCTTGACGCCAAGCTGCGCGAGCAGATGCGGCTTGAATTAAAGCGCCTGCAGCGCTCGCTCGGCATCACCACGGTTTATGTGACGCACGATCAGTCGGAAGCGCTGGCACTCTCCGACGAGATCGCCGTGTTCGATTCCGGCCGCATCATTCAGCGCGGCACGCCGCAGCAGATCTACCGCCAGCCGCGCAATCAGTTCGTCGCCGATTTCGTCGGTTCGGCGAATTTCTTGCCGGGCACCGTGCGCGGGGCGGATAGCGGCCTGACCGCGGTGGAGACGGCCCACGGCGTCATGCGCTGCCAATTCGCCGAGCCGATTAGCGCCGGCATGAAGGCTTCCGTCACCGCGCGGCCCGAAGACATTATCCTGTACGACGGCGCGGGCGGCGCGGGCGGCGCGGCGCCCGACGGCGCGAATGTGCTGAAGGGCACGATCGTCAACCGCGTCTTTCTTGGCGAGGTGGTCGACTACATGATCGATCTCGGCGACCGCGAGCTGCGGGTGCGATCGCGCAGCGATGATTTTCAGCTTGGGCAGCCCGTCACGCTCGGCGTTGCGCCGCAGAAATGCGTGGGGCTGCCGGGGTGACGACCGATGTAACCTAACCTTTGGGAGGGAGTCGTGAAATTGGAAGTCCGGCGCAGAACTTTGCTCACTCTGGCAGCAGGCGCTGCCGCGTTGCCGATACTGCCGCGTCCTTCATGGGCACTCGATTATCCGACCCGGCCGATCCACCTCATCGTCGGCTTTCCGGCGGCGGCCGCGACCGACGTGGTCGCGCGCCTTATCGCGCGGGCGCTTTCGGTGCGGCTCGCCCAGCAGGTCATCGTCGAAGACCGGCCGGGGGCAGGCAGCAACATTGCCGCCGACTCCGTCGTCCACGCGGCTCCCGATGGCTACACGCTCTTGGCGATGACCGTAACCAATACGGTCAATGCGACGCTGTATCACAATCTCAACTTCGACTTCACCCGCGACGTCGCCCCCATCATCGCGACCTTCACGTCGCCTTCGGTCCTGACCGTCAGCCCGACGCTGAACATCAAGACCGTTCCCGAACTGATCGCCTACGGCAAGGCGCATCCCGGCAAGCTCAACTTCGCCTCGTTCGGCAACGGCAGCGCGCCGCACATCAACGGCGAACTGTTCAAGATGAAGACCGGGATCGACATGATCCATGTTCCTTATCGCGGCAGCCCGGTGCCGGATTTGATCGCCGGGCGGGTGCAGGTTCTGATCGCGCCGATGGCGGTCGTCATCGGTCAGATCCAGGCGGGCAAGCTGCCTGCCCTTGCGGTGACGAGCACGACGCCGTCGGCCGCCTTGCCGGGCGTGCCGCCACTTTCGAATTTCGTGCCGGGCTACGACACCGGCATCTGGCACGGCATCGTCGCGCCGAAGAAGACGCCTGATGACATCATCGACAAGCTGAACAAAGAGATCAATGCCGTCCTCGCCGAACCCGCGATCGGGGCGAGTTTCGCCAAATATGGCGGCGTGCCGCTCGGCGGCTCGCCGGCCGACCTTGCCAAGCGGATGGCGAGCGAGAAGGAGAAATGGGCCAAGGTCATCGAAGCGGCCCACATCGAGCTCAAATAAGGCTGCCTGACGTCCCCGCGCATTCCAGCGAAAGCGGGAATCCAAATCCAGAGCTGCGTCATGCGAAAAGAACCAAGTCTAGAGCATGTTCCGGCGGCGTCGAATTCGGGGTTGGTCATGGCCGGGCTTGTCCCGGCCATCCACGCCTTGCAGCACGCACGGAAGACGTGGATGCGCGGGACAAGCCCGCGCATGACGATGGTGAAATGTGATCGGAATCGGGTCTAGCTTTCGCGGGGACGAGCGGATTTGGAGCCGATCAGCCGGATGCCGCGTCCTTCAATACGGCGGCGGACCTCAACCCGTATACTCCAGAATATGCATGCCCTGACCCCAGCGGTCGATCAGATAAAGCCTTCCATCGTCGTCGGCCCCGATGTTGTTTGACTGGATGCCCGGCGTGCCCTCCGGCGTCTCCGGCACGTAACAACCGACTTCCTTCGGGTGCAGCGGATCGGCAACGTTCACCGCGCGCAGTCCGGCGTTGAAATAGGTCAGGAACACGATGTCCCGCCACGGTCCTTCGGCGGGAAGGCTTTCCAGAATATTGTGGGCGCCGAAGCGGCCGGGGCGGTCGTAATATTTGTCGCGGTCGGCCATGAAAGTGGCGACCGGCAGCGGATTTGTTTCCTCCCGCGCGTCGATGATCCACATGAATTGCGCGCCCCAGTATTTCTGCTTGGAGCGCGCCTCGTCGGTGGCGATCAGATAGGGCCGGTCGCCGATCGGCCATAGCGTGTGGTTGGAGCCGGGAAACGGCGGCGACCATTTGATGTGACCGAGAAGCTTCATATCGCGCAGGTCGCTGCAGTCGATGATCGAAACGCCGCCGCCCCACCAGGCGCAATACATGCGGTTGCCGCGAATCATGGGCGGGCCGTGCAAGGTGGTCGCCTCCTCGGCCGGGTGCGGATCATTGCCGACTTCGTCGGCATCGGTCTTCATCCACGGCAGGCCCCAGATGCTGATCACCTCGGGCTTGAGCGGGTTGTTGATGTCGAGCGTCCAGATCACCCGCTTGCTCCAGCCCGGCGCGTCGTTGGGCATGAAAGCAAGGCCGCGGTCGAGATCGACGCCGAAGCGGTGCGGGCCGGAGCCGGGCATGTCGTAAAAACCGATCGGCTTCGGCTCGGCCGGCGTCGACACGTCGAAGATGAAGAAGCCGGCGCGGGCGTTCTTGCCCTTGTCGCCGGCGAGCCGTTCCGAATTCACATAGAGCAGATCGTCGCCGACGATACGTACTTTGTGGCAGTGAATTCCCGGCGGCGCGCGGAATTCGCCGACTTGCCGCGGCCTTCGCGGATCGCGCACGTCTTGCACCGTAAAACCTTCCGGCCCGTTGTAGCTCGAGCCGCCGACTGCGCCGACATAAGCGTGGCCCTTGTGTACCTGTACCAGCGAGCCGCCGCCCCAGGCCGCCGACGGATCGTGGCCGATGAGCCGGAAGTTCTTCGCTTCTTCGGGAAAGGTGGCGGGCATCAAGTCCTCCGTGGCGCCGAAGCTCGTTTATTGTCATCATCCGCGAAAGCGGATGATCCAGTAATCACGAGCGGTTGTGGATATTCAAGCCCCGCCTGCGATTACTGGAGGCCCTGCATTCGCGGGGCATGACAATGCATGAGCAGACCAGGGTGGCTGACCGCACTTCGGACCCGATCGCGGCTCGCGCTGGCAAGGCGGCAGAGTTATTCGGCCACCCGCGCGGCCTCACTTTCCTGTTCACCACCGAGATGTGGGAGCGCTTCTCGTTTTACGGCATGCGCTCGCTGCTCGTGCTCTACATGACGAAATACCTGCTGCTGCCGGAGCATGCCGGCGCGGTGATTGGTCTCGTCACGGCCAAGCGCGCGCTCGAAGGCGTGTTCGGCCCGCTCGACGTGCAGCCGTTGTCGTCGCAGATCTGGGGCTTTTATACCGCCCTCGTCTATTTCACGCCGATGTTCGGCGGATTGCTGGCCGACCGCGTGCTCGGCCGCCGCCGCACCGTCGTGATCGGCGCCGTGCTCATGGCGATCGGCCATTTCATGATGGCGGTCGAGCAGCTCTTTCTGTTCGCGCTGTTGTTTCTCATTCTCGGCAGCGGCGCGTTCAAGCCGAACATTTCGACCCAGGTCGGCGGACTTTATCCGCCGGGCGACCGCCGCCGCGACCGCGCCTATTCGATCTTCTATGTCGGCATCAATATCGGCGCGTTCCTGGCGCCGCTTGTCTGCGGCACGCTCGGCGAAGAGGCCGGCTGGCACTACGGCTTTGCCGCGGCGGGCGTCGGCATGTGCATCGGGCTTGGCATTTATCTCTACGCGCTGCCGACGCTGCCGCCGGACGACTTGCACGGGACCAAAGCAGCAGCAGCCGGACGCGAGCCGCTCGAACGCGAAGAATGGCGCGCGATCATGGCGCTGCTCGTCTTGTTCGTGCCCAACACCTTGTTCTGGGCGGCCTATGAGCAGATGGGTAACACCATCATTCTGTGGGCCGACGCCGACACCGACCGCACGATTTCCTTGTTCGGGCTCTCGGCACAAATCCCGACCACCTCGTTCCTCGCCTTCAATCCGTTCATGATCTTCGCCTTCACGCCGTTCGTGGTCGGCCTGTGGAGCAGGCAAGCCCTGCGCGGCGCGGAACCCTCAACCATCGTCAAGATGGCGCTCGGCTGCCTCGGCATCACGGCGGCAAACCTGATCATGGCCTTGGCCGCGTTTCATGCCGGCGCGGCGAAGGCGAGCTGGCTGTGGCTGTTCGGCTATTTCGTCGCCATCACGCTCGGCGAACTCTATCTGTCTCCAGTCGGCCTGTCGTTCGTGACCAAGGTCGCTCCGGCGCGCATGCTGTCGATGATGATGGGCGTGTGGCTGGCGACGAGCTTCATCGGCGGCTTTCTCGCCGGCTACATCGGCAGTTTCTGGAGCCGGATGGAGAAGCCGGAATTCTTTTTGATGGTCGCCGGCATCGGCGCGGTCGGCGGCGCCACGATCTTTGGCTGCCGTTGGCTGCTGCGCGGAGCGGTGAGGGAATAGTTCATCATTGCGAGCGCAGCGAAGCATTCCATTGCCGCGAGTTCGCTCTGGATTGCTTCGTCACCTCGCTCCTCGCAATGACATCAGGCCAGCAGCGCCTTCATCTTCTCTTGATTGATCCCCTTCATCAGTTGATCGACCAAGCCACCGCGGCATCGGCATCTTGGCATGCCGGGCAATGTCGAGTGCCAGGTCCGTGCCCTTCTCGGCCCATTTACCAGGACTCTTGCCCCGGCGGGAGAGCGACCAATTGGCGCCGTCGCGGCCGCGCGCGATCGCATTGTGAATCTGCTTGTCGTTCGCCACCATGACGAACACGACCTCAGCCGGGCTCGGTTTTATTGCCGTTGATCACGTCGTAGAGGTTGCAGGCAATGCCCGTCGCCTCATAGCCGTCCTGACCCGTCGCCTGCGCGATAGCAAACATTTGGTAGGCGAGGCCGACAAACGGCATCGGGACCTCCATGTTGCGCGCCATATCGAGCCCGAAGCCCACGTCCTTTGGCATCCAGGACTTGCGCGGCTTGAACTTGCGGCTCACCAAAATTTCCATTATGCGCCGGGTCGCCACCGAATCCTGCTGAGAGTTCTTGATAATGGTCTGGAAGGTGGCCTCGTCGAGACCGCCCTTCCTGAGCCAACAGCAGATTTCAACAAGGCTGAGGTGTTGGACAGCGGCCAACATCGCCATGGCGTTCTTGACCAGCTTGGCGTTGCCGAGTTCGCCGACGTGAAGCATTGATTTGCCCATCGCCTTGAATATCGGCTGATGCTCCTCGAACAGCGTCTTGGAGCCCGAAAGCCAAAGCGCCAGCTCACCGGCCGCCGCGACCTCCTCGACGCCTCCGGCCGAAGCGTCGAGCACAGTCCAGCCCTTTTTGCTGAGCTCACCGCTAACGCTGACGATGGTCTGTTTATCGATGCTGCTAAAATCGATCCACACCTTGGCGCCGGTCGTCGCCTCGGCGAGTCCACCCTTGCCGAGCCCGACGGCCCTGACTGCATCGTTGTTCGGTAGCATCGAGAGCACGAGCTCGCACGATTCGGCCACCGCTTTGGGCGAGTCCTTGAACTGAGCGCCTTCGCCCTCCAGTCCCTTGGCCTGCTCGCGCCTCAGATCGTTCACGACCAGACGATAGCCTGCCTTGATCAGGTTGGCCCCCATGCCGCTGCCCATGCCGCCGGTGCCGATGAAACCTACGGTCTTCATGCCTCCCACCTCAATCCTTGCCCACAAAGCCCGAAACCATGCCGCAAACGACCACTGTCCGAGTTAGCGTACGGAACGTTTGCTATTTCGTTCGCTATCTAGTGCAGCGTTTCCGAAGTTCGAATCATATGCACGTCATTCCGGGACGGCCCGCAGGGCCGGGCCCGGAATCCATAATCCCGATCCGTGGTTATGGATTCCGGGCTCGCCGCTGCGCGGCGCCCCGGAATGACGAGATGGTTGGGCGTTAAGCTGCAACTGACAAGTTTCATGGAATCGGTCGTCTAGATGGTCACCTTGGCGCGCCTCGCCCGCGTCTCCGCGGTATCCACGACCAAATTGCTGCCTTCGCGCTTGAGCACCACACCGTAGTCGCGCTCCGCCACTTCGGGCGACACGATTCCTTCGCGCACGTCGGCGAGCACGCGCTCGGGCGGTCGCGAAAACGGATCGCCGTAGCCGCCACCGCCCGGCGTGTCGAGGCGGAAAATGTCGCCCTCATGCAACGGATAATCGGCGTAGCGGGTCGGCAGATGCTTGGCGCGATCGGTGTCCGGGTTGATCCAGATATCGCCGCCGCGGCCGGGTCGCCCGCCCGCCATACCGTTCGGCGGGATCACGTGCTTCATCGAGCGGATCGAGAAGCGGGCGTCGGCGAGATTGATATATTCGCGGCGCACGCCCAAACCCCCGCGGAACGTCCCCGCGCCGCCGGAATCGCGAATAAGCTCGAAGCGGAGGATGCGGGTCGGAAACTCGCTTTCGATGATTTCGATCGGCGCGATCCTGGCGTTGCTCTGGTTGACCGTGATGGCGGAGGCGCCGTCCTTGCTGGCACGGGCGCCGCCGCCGCCGGCGATGATCTCGTATTGCACATAGCCCTTGCCGGTATAGGTGCTGCGTCCGCCGATGATGATGGAGCGGCTGCCGCTGCCGTCGGCGCGTACTTTGCCGGGCACGATCGGCGCCAGAGCGGCAAACAGCGCATCGACCAGCGCGTGGACGGTCGGATTGTAGGTGTTGACCGGCGCCGGGAAAAACGGATTGAGCACGCTGCCCTCGCGCGCCGTAACGGTGAAGGCGCGCAGCAGCCCGCTCGACACGTACAGGTGCGGATCGATCATCGAAATCAGCGCGTAGGCGCACGCGGCCTGCACCAGCGGCGGGCGGATATTGGCCGGCCCGCGGGTCTGATCGGCGGAGCCGGAGCAGTCGAAATGCAGGCGGTCGCCATGTTTTTCGGCGATCACATGGATGCGCACCGGCTTTTCCAGGTCGATGCCGTCGTCGTCGACGAAACGCTCGGCTTCGTAGCGGCCGTCAGCCCATTCGGCTATTGCCGCGCGCACGCGCGCCTCGCCGATTTCGAACAGGCGAACGTAGCTCGCCAGCACCTTGTCTTTGCCGTACTTGGCGACCAGTTCGTTGAGCCGGCGTTCGCCGAGCCGGTCGGCGCCGAGCTGGCCGCGGATGTCGCCGAGCACCAGTTCCGGCGTACGGCTGTTGGCGGCGATAATGCGCTCGATGTCGATAATTGGCTCGAAGTTGCGCTGATAGCGCACCGCCGGCAGGTGCAGGCCCTCGTTGAACGTCTCGCGCGCCTGGCCGGAGCAGCTGCCCGGTACCGGGCCGCCGATGTCGCCCTTGTGAGCGATCGTGCCGCAAAAGCCGAACAGCGCGCCGTCGATGAAGACCGGGGTGAGCACGCACATATCGGGCGCGTGCGGACTGCCGCCCTGGTAGGGATGATTGATCAGGAACGCATCGCCCTCCCCGATCGAGCCGCCGAACTCGGTCAGCACCGCCGCGGTGCACGCCGGAAACGCGCCGATATGCAGCGGCAGCACGACGTGCTGGGCCACCACTTCTCCCTTTGCATCCATCAGTGCGCAGGAAGCGTCCTGCGACTCGCGCACGATGGTGGAGAAGCCGGTGCGGAACAGCGAGTTCTGCATCTCCTGCACGATGCCGGAGAGGCTCGCTTTGATGACTTCAAGATCGACAGCGTCGATGGACATGCTTATCCTTCATATTTCTAGATTGTCATTATCCGCATATTTCTAGATTGTCATTATCCGCCTGCTATAATGTCATCATCCGCGAAAGCGGATGATCCAGTATTCTCCGCGTCCTCCCATGAGCACCGAACGCTATTATTGGGTTTACATTCTTGCGAGCAAGCTCGGTGGAACGCTTTACGTCGGAGTGACGAATAATTTGGTTCGCAGGATGTGCGAGCATCGGATGGGGCTGGTGCCGGGTTTTACCAAAAGATACCGAATTCACTGCCTTGTCTATTTCGAACAGTACACCGATATCGAGGCAGCAATTCGGAGGGAAAAGCGACTGAAGTCATGGAAGCGCAACTGGAAAATCAGGTTGATCGAGGAGCTGAACCCGAATTGGGATGATCTCTATCCGCAAATCGCGGCTCCTTGATAGTTCTGGATCATTCGTCCCACCTTGTCATCATCCGCGAATGCGGATGATCCAGTACTCGACGAGTTGGAGAACTTGCTCGAACATATCGGCTACTGGATGGCCCGCCTTCGCGGGCCATGACAATGGTGATCGCGCATCGATTACGCCTCCTCCGTCACGATCAAGTTCTTCCACTCGTCGACGCGGGCGGCCTGGCCGGCGCAGATGATTGTGGTGCAGTCGAACTGGTCGAGGATCGCGGGGCCGCGCAACGTCAAGCCAACGTCGAGCTTGTCGCGCTGATAGACCTGACACGCAATCGTGTTGCCGTCGAAGCGCGCCGGCCGGGTCTCGCGCAGCGCATCGGCAAGCCCAAATCCCTGCGGCGCAAATTTCGGCAGCGAAACCGGCGGCACCAGGCCGGTGCCGCGCACGCGGTAGGACACGACTTCGACCGGCTCCTCCGGCGCGCTGTGGCCGAACCGGCTTCTGTGCTCGACATCGAACTTCTTGCGCAGATCGGCGAGCGCGCGCGTCTCATCCGCCGTGCATGACAGCGTCAGCTCGTAACCCTGCCCGGCGTAGCGCATGTCGAGCGCCCGATCGATCCGGATCTCCTTGTCGCCAAAACCGTCACGATGAAGATCGTCGCGCGCCTGCATCTCCAACTGCGCGAACATCGCCGCGATGTCGTTGGCATCAAGTTTGCCGATCGGCGTCATCCGCGAGCGGATGTAATCGTGCTTGACGTCGGACATTAACAACCCGATGGCCGAAAATACGCCGGGATAAAGCGGCACAATCATTCCGGCCATGCCGAGGTCGCGCGCCATGCGTGCACCGTGCAGCGGTCCGGCGCCGCCGAAGGCGAGCAGATAAAAATCGCGCAGATCGTGGCCGCGCATGGTGGAGATGGCCTTGATCGCTTCCTCCATCTTCACGTCGATGATGCGCACAATGCCTTCGGCGGCGGCCACGACGCCGAGCGACAGCGGCTTGGCGACGCGCGCGACCGCCGCCTCCGCCTTGTCACGATCGAGCGTCATGCGCCCGCCCAGAAAATTATCGGCGGAAAGATAGCCGAGGACGAGATTGCAATCGGTGACGGTGGCCGCCTCACCGCCGCGGTTGTAGCAGGCCGGCCCCGGCACCGCGCCGGCGCTTTGCGGGCCGACTTCGAGCACGCCGAAGCGGTCGACTTTGGCAATGGTGCCGCCGCCGGCGCTCACCGTGTTGATGTCCATCATCGGCACGGCGAGATCGCGCCCCTCGATCTTGCCGCGGCTCGTCAGAATCGCCTCGCCGTCTCTGATCAGCGCCACGTCGCAGGAGGTGCCGCCCATGTCGAAGGTGATGAGGTTGCCGATGCGCAATTGCCGGCAGGCCGCAACGCCGGCAGTGACACCGCCGGCGGGGCCAGACAGCACCGTAGTCACAGCTCCCCGCGCGGCCTGGCGGAAGGTCGACATGCCGCCGTTCGACTGCATGATGTATTTCTGGCGCGTGGCGACGCCCGCACCGGCGAGGCAGCGGTCGAGATTGTCGACATAGCGCGCGAGGATCGGCTGCAGATAGGCGTTGATGACGGTGGTGGAGAGCCGGTAGTACTCGCGGATTTGCGGCAGAATTTCGGACGACAGCGATACATCGCAACCAGGCAGTTCCTCGGCCGCGATCTCGCGCACGCGCTTTTCGTGTTCGGGATGCAGGAAGGAGAACAGCAGGCATACCGCCAAGGCTTCGATCTGCTGGCTTTTCAGGCTGCGCAAGCTTTGACGCAGCGCGCCTTCGTCGAGCGGCACGAGGACGCTGCCGCGAAAGTCGACGCGCTCGCGCACTTCCCCGGTGCGGCTCTGCGGCACCAGCGGCGCGGGTTTATCGTACATGACGTCGAAGATCGCGGTGCCGTAGGGCCGCGCCTGCTCGGCCACCTCGTAGATACCGCGAAACCCTTCCGTGACGAGAAGGCCGGTTCGCACACCCTTGCCCTCAAGCAGTGCGTTGGTGCCGACGGTGGTGCCATGGCAGAAATAGTTTACGCCGGCGGCTGTGCCGACATCTCCGGCTTGGGGCGATGGCTCGGCCGGGGCCGGGGCAGCGAGCAACGCCTCGACGCCCTGCAGGATCGCCCGCGACGGATCGTCCGGGGTCGAGGGCACCTTGGTGATGGAGACGGTGCCAGTCTCCTCATGAAGGGAGACGAAATCCGAAAACGTTCCTCCGGTATCGACCGCAACCCGGTAGCGAGCCATTTCGTCGGCTTCTTTCAAACGATATTCATGCAGCGAATACGAAATGCCCCGCTTTCGCGGGGCATGGCAAGGTTTGTTTGTTGTTCGAGATGCGCGGGCCAAGCCCGGCAATGCAAGGATCAATGCATCGCGGCGGAGGCGGCGGTCGGATTCTCGATCACGGCGATGTTGCTCTTGACCGCCTTCTGCACCTTCTCGAACGCGCGCACCTCGATCTGCCGCACCCGTTCGCGCGAGACGCCGAACTCGTCGGCAAGCTCTTCGAGCGTGATCGGATCGTCGGCGAGCCGCCGCGCTTCGAAGATTCGCCGCTCGCGATCGTTGAGCACCGTCAGCGCCTCGCCCAGCGCCTTGTGCCGGTTCTCCGACTGCTCGGCTTCGGCGAGCCGGCTTTCCTGGCTGACGCTGCCGTCGACGAGCCAATCCTGCCATTCGCCGGAATCGCCATCCTCGCGGATCGGCGCGTTCAGCGAGGCGTCGCCGCCAAGCCTCCGGTTCATCTCGATCACGTCCTGCTCGGTCACACCCAGCCGCTTGGCGATGAGCTTGACCTGATCGGGCCGCATGTCGCCTTCCTCGAGCGCAGAAATGCGGCTCTTGGCCTTGCGCAGGTTGAAGAACAGCTTCTTCTGGTTCGCCGTGGTGCCCATCTTAACGAGCGACCACGAGCGCAGGATGTATTCCTGGATCGCCGCCTTGATCCACCACATGGCGTAGGTCGCCAGCCGGAAGCCCTTGTCTGGCTCGAAGCGCTTGACCGCCTGCATGAGGCCGACATTGCCTTCCGAGATCACTTCCGAGATCGGCAGGCCATAGCCGCGATAGCCCATGGCGATCTTGGCCACGAGCCGCAAATGGCTGGTGACGAGCCGGTGCGCCGCGTCGCGGTCGCCGTGCTCGCGCCAACGCTTCGCCAGCATGAATTCTTCCTGCGGTTCCAGCATCGGGAACCGCCTGATCTCTTCCAAATACCGGGTGAGGCCGGATTCGCCCGACAAGACGGGCAGTGCAGCAGTTTGGGCCATAATAGCGCCCTCCTTATTCATGCCCCCGCGGCGCGGCGGGCGATTGGTGCCGCCGCTCCCCGAGCCGACGGCGCCCTTTGGGTTAGTTCGCACCCGCAGCATACACGGTCGAATCAGGCCAGCGGAAGATAGGCCACATCAATTTGGCGCGATGCCACCCTGATTTGGCGCAGGGACCACTGAAAAGGCACGGATTCGGTAAATCCTTTACCTGTTGTCCAAGGACATTTGGCTGGATTTGCCCCGACCGTCGAGCAGCGCCTGATGCAAACGAGCAAGATCCTCCGGTAGTTCCGACCGGAATGTCAGGATTTTGCCGTTTGTGGGGTGCTTAATGGTGAGTATATGGGCGTGCAGGGCCTGCCGCGCAAGGCCGGCAAGGGCAGCCTGGGCTTCCGGCGTCAAAAACGCCGATTTGGTGCGGAAAGCCGCCCCATAGCGCAGATCGCCCAGCAGAGGATGACCGATTTTGGCAAGGTGGACCCGGATCTGGTGGGTCCGGCCGGTTTCCAGCCGGCATTCGAGCAGGCTTGCCACCGGCTCGGTCGGCCGCTTGCCCAGCCGCCGGGCCGTTACGGGACCATCCAGGCCGCCATAGCGCTCCAGCACCCGCCAATGGGTGACCGCTTCCCGGCCGCCCTCGCGCACCGCCATGCGGTCGCGGGCGCGCGGATCGCGCCCGATCGGCGCTTCGATGGTGCCGCGCGGCCGATCCGGCGCGCCCCAGACGAAAGCGAGGTAGCTGCGCCCGAACGGCTCGCCGCTCTTGCCATGGTCGGCGAATTGCCCCGCCAATGCCCGATGCGCGCGGTCATGCTTGGCCACCACCATCAGGCCGGTCGTGTCTTTGTCGAGCCGGTGCACGATGCCGGGGCGCCGCTCGCCGCCGATCCCGGACAGGCTCGCGCCGCAATGAGCGACGAGCGCGTTGACCAGCGTTCCGCTCCAATGGCCGGCTGCGGGATGCACGACCAGGTCCTTGGGCTTGTCGATCACGATGATGTCGTCGTCCTCATAGACCACCTTGAGCGCAATCGGCTCCGGGGCGGGCTTGGCCGGGAGCGGCGGCGGCACTTCGAGCGCGAGCACGGCGCCGCAATTGACGCGGTGATTGGGATCGCGGATCGTGTGCCCGTCGACCGCAACCGCGCCCTCTTCGATCAGCGCCTTGAGCCGGTTGCGCGACAACTCGGCGACATGGCGGGCGAGCACGCGGTCGAGCCGCTCGCCGGCCTCGCTGTCCGCGACCAGTATCGATCTGTGCGACTTGGTGAGCGTCATGCCCGACCGATCCGATCATTCACTCAAATCCGGCCCGCAGCGATCCGGTTCGCCCGACGCCGGTCCTGCCGACAGCTTGGCGCAAACCATGACGTGGGCGCGATGGCTGATGCTGATTTCCGCGCTGACGACCGCGATCGCCATCGTCGCGCTCGCCGGCGTCATCGGCTATCGCCTTTTCGCCGCCCGCGAAAGCGGCGGCGGCGGCGCCACCATCGTCAACGGCACGGTGTTCCTGCCCAAGGGCGCGCATGTCGTGTCCACGACGATATCGGGCGGGCACATCGTCGTGACGCTCGACGTTGCCGGCTTAAGCGAAGTTCGCATTTTCGATCTCAAGACGCTGCAGCTGGTCGGCCAGTTTCACTTCGCCACCGAGCACTAAAGCGGGACGTTTTTGCTTCGCACCGTCATCCCGCTTCAACTTAGTGCTTGCGCATGATCTTATCCGAGAAACCCGCGCCCGCTTTTCGCGATCATGCGCCAGGCGCGCGCCGCCCTGCTGTCCGCGAACGCGCTTGCTCTGCCCCATCATCGGGTCTATTTGGGATTTCAGGCTCCCTTCGTCTAGCGGCCCAGGACGTTGCCCTCTCACGGCGAAAACAGGGGTTCGAGTCCCCTAGGGAGCGCCAATGATTTCAAATACTTAGCCATGATGTCCCGCCCTTGTGGTGCGGTATGAGGAGTTTTCGGGGAGTATCCGTTGTTGCGTCTGGCAGGCCCATGGTCGGAGAAAGGATCACGCTGCGCCGCGTATCTGTGTCCCGGCCGGTAGCCGAATGATTGGATGATCGGCCCCGCGCTGCCATTGTGCCGGGAAGTTGCTCAGCGCGTCGCCCCCCGCGTTATTTCGAGATCGGTGCCGGTGCGCAGTCGATCGAGATAGGCACGGTACGCAAAGGACCGGTCGCGCTTCTTTCCGGTTGTTTCCACCAGAACGCCCGCCTCCATAAGGGTTTCGATGGCTCGCGTCGCCGTCGGCTTGCTCGCCTCGATCAGTTTGATTGCCGACGCGACAGTCACCATCAGGTGCCGGGGCAATAGCTCAAAGAGGCGCACGGCCGCTACCGAGGTCGTTCCGGATTTTAGAACGCGAGCGCGAGCGGCGGCGACGAGCGCGAAAAGCTCACGCGCCGATGCAACTGCCTCATCTGCAATCGTCGCCACGCCATCCAGGAAGAAGTCGGTCCAGCCTTCCCAATCGCCGTCGCTGCGAACCGCGTTAAGCCGCCGATAGTACTCGTCACGATGACGCTTGAAGAAGAGGCTGAGATAGAGAAGAGGCTTGGGCAACAGCTTCCAGTGCTCGAAAAGCAGCGTGATCAGGAGCCGGCCAATGCGGCCGTTGCCGTCAAGGTAGGGATGGATGGTTTCGAATTGGACATGCAGCAGCCCGACGCGCACGAGCTTGGGAAGCGTGTTATCGGCATGGATGTATTTCTCGAACGCGCTGAGGAGTTCGGCGAGGAGCTGGGGCGGCGGAGGCACATAGATCGCATTGCCGGGCCGGCTGCCGCCGATCCAATTCTGGCTCGTGCGAACTTCGCCGGGCTGCTTATTCGAGCCGCGTACGCCATGCATGAGGCGCTCATGAATTTGATTGAGTAGCCGCATCGAGATCGGCAGCCCCCCTTCATCGGCGAGCTGACCCCGCGCGAAGTTGAGCGCATCGAGGTAGTTGCAGATTTCCTCTACATCGGCGTTGGGGGCGCCCTGGCCCTCGGCCTCGAACGCCAGCAGATCGACGAGCGTCGCTTGCGTCCCTTCGATTTGCGACGAGAGGACTGCCTCCTTGCGGACAAAGGCGTAGATGAACCAATCGATCGACGGCACCATCTCGCCGGCGAGATCGAGCCGGGTCAGCGCCTGCTCGGCGTGCCTGAGCCGTTCGGCAAGCTTGCCTTCGATGGCAAGCGGCGGCGCGGCAGGGGGCAAGGGAAACGGAACGAAAGCAGCGACTTCTTCACTGCCAGCCGCGGAGCGTTTGTATCGACCGGTGGCTCGCTGGGTCATGAAGTTGGTACTTGGGACCATGTAAGGTACGGTATCGTGATTAGCTTGGCTTGTTAAGAACGATTTCTTTACTAACCGTCCAGCCTTGGTCAAGTATCCGTGCCTCGGGGATATCGGAGAGGCACCAAGCTAAGCGCGCTTGATGGCGGCAAGCCTCATCTTCGCCTTGAAAGCCAGCGTATGATTCCAGCGCGGTCGTCTTTGCATGGTCTCTCCTGATTGCAGGCCATAGCGTGCCGGCTGTCAGGCAGAAACTCCACTGCAAGCGAAGCCGCGCTTCAGCCGCCGCTGGCCCGCGGAGAAATACGGGCCGCGTCGGCAATTTGGCGCGGGGTGTCGACGACCGTCGCGCCGGCCTGTTCGAGCGCCCGGCGCTTCGAGGCATATGATCCGGCCGTGTCGGTCACGATCGCGCCGGCATGACCCATTTTCTTTCCCGGCGGCGAAGCGCGCCCGGCGATGAAGGCGACGACCGGCTTGGTCATGCCGGCGGCATAGGCGGCCGCCTCCTCCTCCATCGCGCCGCCGATCTCGCCGACGACGACGATGGCGTCGGTTCCGGCATCGGCATCGAGCGCCGCGAGCGCATCGCGCGTCGTCGTGCCGAGCATCGGATCGCCGCCAATGCCGATGAAGGCGGATTGTCCGAGGCCGGCGCGCGTGAGGTTGAGGCACACCAGCGTCCCCAGGCTGCCGCTGCGCGAGATCACGCCGACGCGGCCGGGCGCGAAAACGGTGGGTAGGAAGGCCGGCATGATGCCGACGAAACATTCGCCGGGAGTGACAAGGCCCGCCGTATTCGGACCGACGATGCTGCAGCGATGCCGTGCCGCCGCGGCGTGCATCGCCATGACGTCCTGCGCCGGAATGTGCTCGGTCAGCACCACCAGAAGTTTGATGTCCCCCGCAAATGCCGAGATCGCCGCATCCTTTGCCATCGGCGGCGGGATGAACATCACCGCGACATCGCCGCCGACCGCGCGCGCCGCGTCCGCCGCACTGGCAAAGATCGGCACGCCGATATGGCGCTCGCCGGCGCGCTTGGGATGAACGCCCGCGACCACATTGGTGCCGTAGGCGATCATCTTCTCGGTCCAGAACGTACCCTGCTTGCCGGTCATGCCGAGCACGACGACCCGATCCGTCTTGCGGACGATCATTGCGCCGCCCGCACCGCCGCGGCGATGGCGTCTTCCATGAAGTCGTAAGGCTCGATGCCGAGTTCTTTGCGCACCAGCGCCACCGCTTCCTGTTCGCCGGTGCCGTGAATGGAGAAGAACACAGGGAGTTCAGGCTTGAGCTTCTGCCAGGCCTTGACGACGCCGTCAGCCATGACATCGGTGCGGGCGAAAGCGCCGCAGAAATTGATCACCAGGCTTTTCACGCCGGGATTAGACAGCACCAGCTCAAGCGCGATCTCGGATTTGGTGTAAGCCTCGCCGCCGATCTCAAGGAAATTTGCCGGCCGGCCGCCGCAATGGCGGATCACGTCCATCGTCGTCATGGTGAGCCCGGCGCCGTTGGCGAGGACGCCCACATTGCCGTCGAGTTCGATGAACTTCAGGCCGTTGTCGGCGCCGCGCCGTTCCAGCGCGGTCAGCTTTTCGGCCGCGCCCGCAGCGGCGAGATCGGCCTGGCGGAACAGAGCGGAATCGTCGAGCGTGAGCTTGCAATCAAGGGCGACGATGCGCCCGTCCTCAAGCAGCGCTAGCGGATTGATTTCGATCAGTTCGGCGTCGCATTGCCGGTAGATGGCGTAGAGCGAGGCGAGCACAGCGGCAATAGCCGCATCGGCGCCGCCAAGCTCAAGTCCCACAAGCATGGCGCGGGCGTCGTTGGCGCTGAAGCCGTGATCAACATCGACCGGCCGGCGACGGATCGCATCCGGATCGCGCGCGGCAACGTCTTCGATATCCATACCGCCCGCTGTCGAGAACAGCACGAATGGCCGCCGCGCGGCAAAATTCGTGACCACGGCGGCGTAGAACTCGCGCGCAATCTCGGCCCGTTCCTCGATCAGAACCTTCTCCACCGGGTAGCCGTCGATCGACATGCCAAGAATAGCGCGCGCTGCGGACGAGGCTTCGGCGGCAGTGTCGGCCGGCCGAATGCCGCCGGCTTTGCCGCGCTTGCCGGCCGGCACTTGCGCCTTCACGACGCACGGGCCGATCTCCGCAAACGCCGCTGCGGCGGCATCGGGCGAAAGACACAGCCTGCCGCGCGGTACGGCAATCCCGGCCGGCGTCAGCACGTCCGCCTTCGCTGCGTGTTCCTCGAAATTCATGCTTTGAACTTTCAGCGGCCGTATTTGGCCCAATAGGCGCCGAACAAAGCTTCCTCGCTCGGCCGGTCTTCGGGAATCGTCGTCACAAGGTGGGTGATGTTGAGGAAGTGCCTGTAGTTGAGATTTTCACTGATGCTGTTGCCGCCCCAGGTGCCGCAGCCCATGCTCAACGTGAAATTCAAGCCGTTGTCGAAGCCACCGCCATTGCCGAACGTGTGCGCCTGGTTGATCAGCACCCGCACCACGTCCGATCGTTCGGCGAGCGTGCGGCCGCGCTGCAGGTCGCGGGTGTGCAAGCCGACCGAATGGCCGCGGCCCTGATGAGCGAGAATGGCATTGCAGCACGCAATCGCCGCCTCGAAATCCCTGGCGCGATAGACGGTCAGCACCAGCGAAAGCTTTTCGCCGGAGAACGGGTAATCGCGTCCGATGCCGGTTTCCTCCACCATGAAGAACTTTTTCTCCGCCGCCGCCGCCGGCAATCCGCAGCCGCGGGCAAAGACGTCGGCGTCGCGCGCGATCAGCGTGCGGCTCAAGTGGCCGTCCGGCCACAACGCCCGCTCGATGCGTTGCTTTTCGATCGGCGAGGCGCGATAGCCGCCGACCCGTTCGAGCGCGGCCAGCGCCGGTTCGTAGACCTCCTCGACGATGACGACGGAATTCTCGGAAGAACAAGACGTGGCGTTGTCGAAGATTTTCGACGCGCAAATCTTCGTTGCGGCATCGCCAAGATCGGCGGTTTCGTCGATGATCACCGGCACGTTGCCGGTGCCCACCCCGATCGCCGGCACCCCGCTCGAATAGGCGCGGCGCACGTTGTCCTGTGAGCCGGTGGCGACCACAAGGTCGGCTGCCTGCATCAGCGCCTGCGTCAAGTCCTTGGAGGCCGGCGGCGGCAGAATCTGAACCAAATCTTCGGGCGCGCCGATTTTCTTCAACTCGGCGCGCATGTAGTCGACGGTGCGCGTCGTCGTGCGCAGGCCAGCCGGCGACGCGGCGATGACGATCGAGTTGCGGCCTTTGATTGCCATCATCGCCTTGTTCACGGGCGTCGCGCCCGGATTGGTCGACGGCGTGATGGCGCAGACCACGCCGACGGGCTTGGCGTATTTGACGATGCCGCGCGAGGTGTCCTCCTCGATGATTCCGACCGATTTGACGCGGAGCAGGTCGCGCAAGGCGCCGAAGGTCTTGCGCTGCTTCTTGATGATCTTGTCGGGCACGTTGCCGATCTTGGTGTCGGCGACGGCAAGCTCGGCAAGCTCCTTGGCGTGCGCCGGATTGTAGAGCGACCAGGCGAGCGCGGTTACCGCTTCGTCGACGCGCGCCTGATCGGCGTCCGCGAACGCCGACATGGCCGCCCGCGCCCGATCTACCAGTTCGTCGATTGCCGCCTGCAGCTCGGCATTTGCCGCCGGTTTCACTGCCACGTTCATCGTCGTTGCATCCGCGAGCTGCGCAAGGAATGAACCATTGCTGTTTCTCGAACCTGTCTCTGGTTATCCCGCACTGCGCTTCAAACGCTCGGCTGCGGGCGCATATCCTCGCGCCGGATGCCCGCCACGCGCACCGGCTTCTTCATGGCGTCGCGGCGGAACGGCTCGCCAAGCTCCTGGTTGAGGATGACCTCGATGAAGGTCGTGACCCGGTTTTTCTGATCGTCGCAGGCCTTGCGCAGCACTTCCGTCAGTTGCGCCGGCGTGCGCACCGTCACGCCCTTCAATCCGCAGCCTTCGGCCATCTTGGCAAAGCTGAGCTTGGGATTGAGCTCGGTGCCGACGAAGTTGTCGTCGAACCACAGGATCGAATTACGCTTTTCCGCGCCCCATTGGTAGTTGTGGAACACTATCATGGTGATTCCCGGCCATTGGTCGCGGCCGATCGAACTCATCTCGTTCATGGAAATGCCGAAAGCGCCGTCGCCAGCGAATCCGACGCAGGGCGTATCCGGATTGCCGATCTTGGCGCCGAGGATCGCGGGGAACCCGTAGCCGCACGGTCCAAACAGGCCGGGGGCCAGATATTTGCGGCCCTTCTCGAAGGTCGGATAGGCGTTGCCGATCGCGCAATTGTTACCGATGTCGCTCGAAATGATGGCGTCCTTCGGCAGCCCGGCCTGGATCGCGCGCCAGGCTTGGCGCGGCGTCATGCGGTCGGGTTCGCGCCGTTGCGCGTCCGCGTTCCACGTCGTGCCGGGATCGTCCTCCTCGTGATCCATGCTGGAAAGCGTCTGCAGCCACCGCGACCGGGTGGTATGGACCAGCGCCTTTCGTTCCTCGCGGCCGGCGTCGCCGGCCGTCGGCGACAATTGCGCGAGAATGGCCTTGGCGACGAGCTTGGCGTCGCCGCAAATGCCGATGGTGACAGGCTTGGTCAGGCCAATGCGGTCGGCATTGATATCGACCTGGATAACCTTCGCGTTCTTCGGCCAATAGTCGATGTCGTAGCACGGCAGTGTCGAAAACGGGTTGAGCCGCGTGCCGAGTGCCAGCACGACGTCGGCCTTGGCAACGACCTCCATGGCGGCCTTCGAGCCGTCGTAGCCAAGCGGGCCCATGGCGAGCCGGTGGCTGCCTGGGAAGCTGTCGTTATGCTGATAGTTGCTGCAGACCGGCGCATCGAGCCGCTCGGCAAGCGCCACGCATCCGGGGATGGCGCCGCCGAGAATGACGCCGGCACCAGAAAGGATCACCGGAAATTTTGCCTCCGACAGGAGCTTCGCCGCCTCGGCCACCGCATGGGTGCCGCCCGCCGGCCGCTCGAACTCGACGATCGGCGGCAGGCTGATGTCGATGACTTGGGTCCACAGGTCGCGCGGAATGTTGATCTGCGCCGGCGCCGACAGGCGCTTGGCCTTGGTAATGACGCGATTGAGCACTTCGGCAACCCGGACCGGATCGCGCACCTCTTCCTGATAGCCGACCATGTCGCGGAACAACGCCATCTGCTCGACTTCCTGAAAGCCGCCCTGACCGATCGTGCGGTTGGCGGCCTGCGGGGTGACCAACAGCATCGGCGTGTGATTCCAGTAGGCGGTTTTTATCGCGGTGACGAAGTTGGTAATTCCGGGACCGTTTTGCGCAACCACCATCGCCATCTTTCCGGTCGAGCGCGTATAGCCGTCGCAGATGATGCCGCCGTTGCCCTCGTGCGCCACGTCCCAGAACGTGATGCCGGCCGCCGGGAACAGATCCGAGATCGGCATGAAGGCGGAGCCGATGATGCCGAAGGCATGCTCGATGCCGTGCATCTGCAGGACTTTCACGAAAGCTTCTTCGGTGGTCATCTTCATGGCTGCTTCCTTTTCGGTCGAGTTTGCCGATTTAACCGGCGATTGGACCGCACCCGGTGAATCGGCGAGTGAGAGCCGCGTTCACCTTACGTCCTGAAAAATCCTGGCGAGCTCCTCGGCGGCGCCCCGCAGCGAAGCGAGATGCCCGCGTGCAGTGCGCAAATTCATGCGCGCCTCCGGCGCCTGCACTGCAAGCGCGGCAAGCGTCTCGCCGTTACCACCGACGACCGGAACCGCCATACAGACGACTCCGGCGAGAAATTCCTCGCGATCGAACGAGACCTGGTCGTTGCGGATCTGCTTAAGCTCGCTCTCAATCTTGCCGCGTTCCGTGATGGTGTTGTCGGTGTAGCGACGCAGTTCGAGACTGTCGAGGAGGCGCTGGCGCCGCGGCGCCGGCGCCAACGCCAGCAGGAGCTTGCCGATGGCGCTGCAATGCAGGGGCACCCGCGAACCGATCTTGTAGTGCAGCCGCAACGGCCAATGCTCGGCCTCGACCCGGTCGAGATAGACCACCTCGCCGTTAAGCAGTGTGCCGATATTGCAGGTCTCGTCGAGGCTGTGCACCAGGCGCTGCAAGACAAGATGCGGCGCATCGTCGCGCATCGACGCAACCAATACGCCGAAGGCGAGATTGGTCAGCTTCGGGCCGACCATCAGCCGCTTGCGCGCCGGTTCGCGCGCCAGATAGCCCTGGCTGACGAACCATTCGACCAAACGGTAGGCGGTCGCCTTGGGCAGCTTGAGCGAGCCGATAATGTCTAGCACATCGACCGGGCCGGGCGCGGCGGCGATGTGGTCGAGAATCGAAAACGAGCGTGCGGTGGCGCCGAGCTTCGGCACGCGCGCCGTGGGCTTAGCCGAGTGCGCCGGTACCGGCGAGGGTCCGGCGCCCAAGACATCCGCGTCGCGTTCGAGATTGCTGCGCATCCTTCACCTGACCGCTTCGCCCGGCGCGACTGCCGGCTGCGCCTGCGTCCGGCGCCGCATCGACAAGAACTCACGCAGTAGCGGATAGCTCAGCGCCACAATGGATGCGCCCATCAGCGTGCCGCTGATCGGCCCAGTGAAGAACACCGTCCAATCGTTGTTGTTGGCGATCATGCTGCGCATGAAGGAGGTTTCGCCGATCGGTCCGAGGATCGCGCCGAGCACCATGGGCGAAATCGGAAACTTGAATTTCTCGAACAGATAGCCGAGCACGCCGAAGATCACGATCATCCACACGTCCGACATATTGTTACGATTGGCGTAGGCGCCGACCAGGCAGAACATCACCACGATCGCCGACAGCACGCCTTGCGGAATCGTCAGCACCTTGATGACCACTCGAATCCAAAAAAAGCCGAGCAGGCACATGCCGATGACGCTGGCGAACATCGAGGCGAGGATGGTATAGACCAGAAGCGTCGAAGACGGATCCTCGAGCAGCATCGGACCCGGCTGCACGCCGTGCAGCAGAAAGGCGGCCAGGATCACCGCCGTTGCGCCGCTGCCGGGAAGACCCAAAGTGAGCAGCGGAACCATGTGGCCGGCGACCGATGCGGTCGCCCCGATCTGCGGCGCGACGATCCCTTCCGGCAATCCGCTGCCCAGCTGCCGCCGCCGCCGACCATATTGTTTTTCGATCCCGTAGGAGATGAATGCGGTGATGGTGGCGCCGGCGCCGGGAACGATGCCCAGCACCGTGCCGAGAACGGTGCTGCGCAGCAGCGTGGCCTTGATGGCGGCAAGCTCGCGCAGCTTCGGAAACTGGGTGGCGACGTTTTTGCCCGCGCCATCCAGCTTATTGACGCGCAGTCCCTGTCCGATGCGCGCCAACACCTCGCCCAGACCGTACATGCCGACCAGAACCTCGACCAACTGGATGCCGTCGCGCAGGATCGGCACGCCGAACGTGAAGCGCTCGGTGCCGTAGATGCTGTCGATGCCGACGGTGGCGACGAGCAGGCCGACGCACAGACTGATCAGCGAATTCACCATGGATTTGCCGGCCAACGCCACCACCGTGGTCAAGCCGAAAAACACCGCCGCGAAGTAATCCGGCGAGTCGAATTTCAAAGCCAGGTTGCTCATCGGCTCGGCGAGCGCCACCATGACGGCGGAAGAAACCAGCCCGCCGATCAGAGCGGCGACCAACGCCCAACCAAGCGCCTTGGCCGGCGCCCCGCGCGCCGCCATGGTGTAACCGTCCCACAGCATCGGCACGTCCATCGGCTCGCCGGGAATGCGGTAGAGAATGGCGGTAAAGCAGCCCGCATAGGTGCCGGAGAAATAGATCGCGGTGAGCAGGATGACCGAAGGCTCAATCGGCATCTGATAGGTGAACGGCAGCGCCAGCACCACGCCCATCACCAGACCGAGCCCGGGCATGATGGAAACCGCCATGCCGACCAGGAGCCCGACAAACAGCATCAGCAAGTCGAAAGGCTGAAAAACCTGGAGAAAGCCGTGGGCAAGATTGACGAGAATCACCGCGTTTCCCTCAATGCACGCCCATCGCCGCCATCAACGCGAACGAGACCTTATTGAACGGCGGGTCGCCGAGCGGGAGCGCCACATAGACCACGCGCATGAACATGAACATGAAGAAAAGGCCGATGCCGACGCTCAGCAAGGCGACCGGAACGGCCCGGCGAAACTGGCCGAGCAGCATCAGACCGGAGCTATAGGCGATCGTCGCGAGAAAGAAGCCGAACGTCGGCATCACGAACAGATAGACGAGCGTCGCTACGACGGCGATCCAGACCCGAAACGGATGGATCTCCGGCGGCCGGGCCAGTTGCTCGTCCGCGGTCTCGGCGTCGTCCGCCGCCGCCGACTTGGCGCCGCGCAGCGCGGATGCGAACTCCCCACAGTGCGGCGAAGAGCATCAAAACCAGTATCAGCTTCGGCCATGCGCCCGGGCCGATGCGTCCAGTTGCCTGTTCGAATTGGAAGCGATCGGCCTGGTAAAAAAGAAAAGCGCCGGCCGCGAGCACCACCACATATGGCAGCGCTGCCTGCAGCCGGCGTGCGGGCGTCGTTGCGGCTTCCGAACTCACTTCATTCCCATTTTCGTCTCGGAGCGGAATTTCTTGGCCTCCTTGAGCCACGCGTCCATGAACCCGCGCGCCTTATCCGGCGGTACGTAGCTGTTCGGATCGGCATACTGGCCCGTCAGATAGGTCTTGAATTCCTCCGTATGGGCGACCTTGCCCAGTTCGTCGCCGAGCTTCTTCACGATCGCCGGATCGGTCCCGGCCTTGACCACGATCGAGCGGAATTGCGGGAGTTCGACATTGTAGCCGAACTCCTTGCCGACCGGGACGTTGGCGAACTGCGGAATCTCGAGCCGATGCGGATAGAAGAAGATCAGCGGCCGGATTTTGCCGCCGTCGAAGTAACTGCGCACGTCGCCGGTCTGCTCATAAAGCGCGTCCGCGCTACCGCCGAGAATCGAGGTATAGCGCAGACCCGGCTTGGCGTAAGGAATGCCTTCAAGCTTGAGCCCCTTAGTCTTCAGATAATTGACGGTGATATCGTCGGCGCTGCCGAAGCCGAGGATGGCGACCTTCATCGTCTTTTTCTTGGCGGCATCCACGAATTGCTGCCAGGTCTTCCACGGGCTGTTGGTGTTCACCCAAATACCGGACGGTTGCTGGATGAAGATGCCGAGCGGGGTGACCTGATTTTCGGTGAAGGCCGGATGCGGACCGGACAAGAGTGCGTAGGTATCGCCGATCAATATCGCGAGCGAATAGCCGTCGGCAGGCGAAGTGAGGAGCTTGGTCATGCCCACCATGCCGGTCGCTCCCGGCACGTTGAGCACCGGGAACAACACGCCGAGATCTTTCGTCATGATCTTGCCGGTGGTCCGCGCCAACAGGTCGGCGCCGCCGCCGGGCCCCCCACGGCACGATGACATTGACCGGATGATCGGGATATTCGGCGCGCGCCGAATACAGCCCGAACAACGTCGCGATCGACAGGACCGCAGCCAGTAACGTGAACCTGCCCATAAACTGCATTGTTTCCTCCTACGTGCCGGCGCGGTGCCGGCGCAAAATCTCACTCCATGAGACTATTTTTCTTATGCACGATCATAGCAAAGCGCGGCGGCGCCGCAACGGGGTCCTGCCGGCGTCCAGCCGCGCGGATTCTCTGGCGCCGTTGCTCGCGCCAGCCGACGCGGTCACGCGCCGCGCTCTGCGACCGGCCGATAGGGACGCGGCGGCGGCCCGTTGTAAAGGGTGAGCGGCCGGATCAGGATATTGTTGTCCTGCTGCTCGAGGATCTGTACGACCCATCCGGGCACGCGGCCGACGGCGAACAGCGGCACGAACAGATCGCGCCTGATGCCGAGCAGGTGATAAACAACGCCGGAATAGAAATCGACGTTGACGTTGACGCCGTGGCGCGCGTACGGCGCCATCGCCTCGACGACCGCCTGCAGAATCTCGTACCAGCGCGGTTCACCCATTTGTTTCGACAGCTTCTCGACTCCGGCGCGCATGTGGCGGGCGCGCGGATCTTCCGCGCGATAGAACTCGGTGACCGAATCCGGTGACCGGCTCACCGGCCTTGCGCTTTTGCCTCACGTACTCGGCGGCGCGCGAGGGCTCGCCGATTTCCTCCGCCATTTTCATGACGTCCTCCGCCGCTCCGCCGTGCGCGGGGCCGGAGAGCGCGGCGACCGCGGCAGTGATCGCCGCGTGCAGGTTGGCGTTGGTGCCGGTGACTACGCGTGCAGTGAACGACGACGCGTTGGATCCGTGTTCGGCGTGCAGGATGAGGTCGCGTTCGATCAGCGCGGAGGAGTCGCGGCTCGGCTTTTCACCTTTGAGCATCCACAGCAAATTGGCGGCGTGGCCGAGCGTGCGGTCGGGCGCGACCGGATCGAGCCCGTCGCGGATGCGCGAATGCACCGCGACGATCATCGCCACCTGCGAAGTGAGCCGGACGCCCTTGCGCAAGGTCGCCGCCTGCGAATTGTCGGCGACTTCGGGATCGAAGGCGGCAAGCGCCGACACCGCCGTGCGCAGTACATCCATCGGATGGGCTGACTTGATCGTGCGGATGATGTCGTAGATCGGCTCGGGCAGAGTTCTCGCCCGTTTCAACTCGGCGTCGAATTCGTCGAGTTGCGTCCGCGTCGGCAAGTCGCCGCGCAGCAACAGCCAGGCCGTCTCCTCAAAGCTGGAGTGTTCGGCGAGATCGTGAATGGAATAGCCGCGGTAACGCAATTCCCCGGCGCGGCCGTCGATGAAGGTGCAGGGCGAACGCTCAAAATAGACGCCTTTCAGCCCGCGGGAAATCTTGATCGCTTCGGTCGTTTCGGTCATGGATGCCTCGTTGGCCAACCGGCCTTTCTCACAGGATGAGACACGTGGACTTGCTTGCTGATCTTTTTGATAGCGCAAGAAAACATTTGCGCAAGGTCGTGCTGCCGGAGGGCGACGATGCGCGCGTGCTCGCCGCCGCCTGCCGGTTGCGCGACGAGAAGATCGCCATCCCGATCTTGCTGGGCGCCAAGGAAACGCTCGGGCCGTTGGCGTCGGCGGCAAATCTCGATCTCGCCGGGATCGGCATCGTCGATCCACGCAGCGACTCACGGCTCGAATCCTATGCCGCTTCATGCGCGGCCTCTCGTGCAGCACTGAGTGCCGGCGCGGCGCGTCGGCTTGTGAGCAAACCGCTCTATTTTGCCGGGATGATGGTCCGCGAGGCTGACGCCGATGCCATGGTTGCGGGCGCGGCCAGCCCGACCCGACGCGTAATCGAAGCCGGCTTGATGACGGTCGGCCTTGCGCCGGGCATCGCGCTGCCGTCGAGCTTTTTTCTGATCGTCGTTCCCGACTTTCTCGGCGGCGGACCGCGAGGTTTGATGTTCGCCGATTGCGCGGTCAATGCCGACCCCGATGCGAAGGCGCTGGCCGATATCGCCGTCGCGTCAGCGTGCAGCGCCGAAAGGCTGCTGCGCGAACAACCGCGCGTCGCCATGCTGTCATTCTCGACCCACGGCAGTGCGCAGCATCCGAAAGCTGACAAGGTGCGCCGTGCGCTCTGCCTCGTGCGCGAGCGGATGCCTGATCTCGCGATCGACGGCGAATTGCAGGCCGACGCGGCGCTCGTGCCGGCGGTTGCGCAGAAGAAAATCAAGGAGCCGAGTGCCGTCGCCGGGCAGGCCAACGTCCTGATCTTTCCCGATCTCGACGCAGCAAATATCGGCTACAAGCTGACGCAATGGCTTGGCGGCGCCCAGGCCATCGGCCCCTTTCTGCAAGGATTTGCCAAGCCGATCAGCGACCTGTCGCGCGGCGCAAGCATCGACGACGTGGTGGCGACCTGCGCAGTGGCGCTCGCCATGGGATAGCCGCAACGAAGCGGCTGCGTTGCTTGCCGCCCGTCACGGCGCACCCGCGCGCGCATGGACGCCGTCTGAAAGACGCCGACGCTGACACACAGCACGGATCATGCCATCGACGTGCGCAAACAGAGCGGCACCGCCAAGATAAATTGTCATGCTCCAACCTTCCCGGATTGCAATGGCGCCAATCGCAGATATGATTTTCGCACTGGGCGGCATGACTTTCGAGGTTACCAAATGATGGATGGAATAACGCGTGGCGGCGGAGCAGAACTTGACTCCGGCGCGTACGATGAGACTTACAACGTCATCATTGCCGGGTATGGCTTCGCCGGCGGAATCACCGCCATTGAGGCGGCGGATGCCGGAGCCAAAGTGTTGATCTGCGAGAAGATGCCCGATCCGGGCGGGCTGTCGATCTGCTCCGGCGGGTCGGTACGCTGCGCCGAGAACGCCGGCGATGCCTTTGCCTACCTGAAGGCGACGAATGCCGGCGCCACGCCCGACGACGTTCTGCGCGTGCTTGCTGACGGCATGGCCGAAGCCGAGGCCTACGTTCGCCGGCTGACGGCCTCGGTCGAAGGCGCGGGCATCAAGCCGAACGAGGAGTCGGGCAAGCGCGGCGGCAATTATCCGTTCCCCGGCTGGCAGACCTTCTATCACACCCAGGTCGTGGTGAAGGGAGGACTCGATCGCCAAGCGATGTTTCCCGGCGTCAGGACCCGGCCGAGTTCGGGCGGTCCGGAAATGTTTTGGTTGATAGACCATCACATTCGCCGCCGCGGCGTCGACGTGCGGCTCAACACTCCGGTGCTGCGACTGATCCGCGCGTCCGACAACGAAGTGCGTGGCGTCGTCATCGGCGGCTCCAACGGCGAGCGACGGATTGCCGCCCGCCGCGGCGTCGTGCTCGCGTGCGGCGGTTTCGAATGGGACGAGGCGACGAAGCGGCAGTACTGGGAGGGCAAGCCCATTCTCACCGCCTCCAGTCGCGGCAATACCGGGGACGGCATTCGCATGGGCCAGGCGGTCGGGGCCGAGCTTTGGCACATGTGGCATTTTCACGGCTGCTATGCCTTCAAGCACCCGGATCCGGATTTCCCCTTCGCACTTCGGGTGAAGCGGCTGCCGGATTGGAACCCGGCACAGAAGGATGAAGTCGACGTCAAGATGGTCTGGATCGTGGTCGACCAACATGGCCGCCGCTACATGAATGAATGCCCGCCTTATGCCCAAGACACCTCACACCGGCCGATGCACTACATGGACGCCGAGACGATGCATTACCCGCGCATTCCGTCCTGGCTCATTACGGACTGGAAGGGTCAATCGACCTACCAACTCGCGGACGTGCGCACCAATGATCGCGAATATGTTTATGATTGGAGCCCGGATAACTCGAAAGAGCTCAAGCTCGGCATCCTGAAGATGGCCGACAGCCTTAAGGAGCTCGCCGCCATGATCGGCGCCGATGCCGACGTACTGGTGGCCACGGTCGAGCGTTGGAATGCGCTGTGCGACCGAGGCGACGACGTGGACTTCGGCCGTCCGCGCGGCACCATGGTGCGGCTCGATACTCCGCCCTTTGTGTTTGGCGCCGTCTATCCCACCGTTTCCAATACACAGGGCGGCCCGGTTCACAACGCGCGCCAAGAGATCATCGACGTGCGCGGCCGGCCGATTCCGCGGCTTTACGCCGCCGGCGAGCTTGGGAGTTCCTACGGGCATCTGTACCTGTCGGGGGGCAACATCGCCGAATGTTTCGTAACGGGATGGGTCGCCGGCAAGGAAGTTGCCGGTCGCGGGCCGTGGATGTGAGCAACCCGCCTTTGCCGGGAGTTTTGAGAAAAGCAAAGGGGAAGGAAACGCGCGATGAGATCGAGGCAGTCGAAATGGGGGATCGTTTTCCTTGTCGCCGCATTGTTCATTGCGCCTTCGCTGCTACTCGTGTGTCGCGCCTCGGCTGAAAACGGTGCCGCGTTTTTCCACGGCACGACGGTGCGGCTGATCGTTGGCTACGCGCCAGGCGGCGGCTACGATTCCTACGCCCGCATGATCGCGCCGGATCTTCAATCGAAGCTGGACACGACTGTCATCGTGGAAAACGAGCCGGGCGGCGGCGGCCTCAACGCGCTGAGCAACCTCGTCCGCCAGCGTGGCGACGGGCTAAACATATTGCTGCTCAACGGCGAGGCTGCGGTGCTCTCGGCGCTGGTCAACGAAGGGGCGGCTCGTTTCGATTTGCGCAATCTCGTTTATCTTGGCCGTGTGAGCTACGAGAACCGGACGCTCGTTGCCCGCAAAGGCACTCCTTTCGAACACTTTGCGGGCTTCCTTAAGCCGGCCAAGCCGGTGTTTTTCGGCGCCGGCGGGCGGATCAATTCGATGGGGGACCCGGCCTCGATCCTTTGCGATGCGCTCGGCATCCCCTGCAAGCTGGTGACAGGCTTCCAGGGCGCCGCCGATGCGGCGCTGGCCCTTGAACGGGGCGAGGTGGATGCAATCGTCACCTCGGAAAGTCAGACCGCGCATCTCGTCGAGAGCCACCCGCTCGTCGCGGTCGCCATCCTCAGCCCGCACAAGGCACCTTTGTTGCCCGACGTGCCGTCGATCTTCGACCTGGTGAAGTTGTCGCCGGAGAAGTCGAAATGGTTGCGCTTCAGGGCCGACGTCGCCGACTTCGGCCGTACTCTGGTCGTGCCGAGCGATACGCCCGCGAACCGGGTAACCGTCCTTGAGAAGGCGGTCGCCTCGGTGCTCTCCGATCCCACCCTGCAGGCCGAAGGTGCGCGGACCAACCGGCCGATCGCCTATGCGTCGGCGGCTGAGTGTCGTCGAATCGTCGATGGCATCCTCGGCAAAGTCGACCCGCAAGAGCGAGCTACGATCAAAAAACTGCTCCTGACCGCTTATTGACGGTATGATGGCTGATCACCCCGCGAGGGCCGAACGCGAGCCGCCTGTTTGGACATGGGCAGGAATTGCCGAGGCCGCGGCCGGGCCAGAAGCTTGACCCGATCCGTCAATTGACCCGATGATGCCGTAAGGGAAATGCGCCCGCCTGTAAGGCTGCGTGCAGCATTGCAAGCCCGTCCGACTTCAATCGTTGCAGGTGCACGCACTGATGCCGAACATCCGGCCGAGTTCGTCGGAACGTATACTGAAAGAGGGCAATCATGGCCGGACATTCAAAATACCGCCTCACAACCTGGCTCTGCCTTGCCGTATCGCTTGTGGTGGCAGAGCCCGCTCTTGCCGGGGCCCAGCCAGGGCCCAGTTTGTCGGGCAAAACCGTCAGGATGCTCATCGGCATCGGCGTCGGCGGCGGGTACGATGCATGGGGCCGCCTGGTGGCACGCCATCTGGGCAAGCATTTGCCGGGCAATCCCACGCTCGTGCCGGAAAATATGCCGGGCGGCGGCAGCTTCGTTGCAGCGAGCTACATCTACAATATCGCGCCGAAGGACGGCACCGTCCTGGGAATCATCAGCCGCGATGCAGCGGCTGGAGCGATCATGGGCTTGCCCGGTGCGCATTTCGACCCGATTAAGCTGTCGTGGATCGGAACCCCGACGGCCGAAACAAATGTTTGCGTCGCCAGAGAGGCCGCGCGCGTCAAAACCGTGAATGATCTTTACTCCACTGAACTGATTGTCGGCGATACTGGTGCCGGGGCCGGCGATCATATCTACCCGAACGCGCTCGACCAGCTGCTGGGCATGAAGTTCAAGACCATCAGCGGTTTCCCGTCGACGGTCAACATCCTTCTCGCCATCGAACGCGGCGAAGTCGACGGCATCTGCGAAACTCTTGCTATCTTGAAGAACTCGCGCCCCTACTGGTTCGCGCAGCACAAGATCAATGTTCTGTTTCAGGGCGGCAGCGCTCCAGACCCGGAGCTCAAAGGGGTTCCGTTCATCGTCGACCTCGGCAAGACCGAAGAGCAGAAGAAGGCGCTTCGATTTCTCTACATCGGTCAGGGCATCGGCAGGCCCTTCGTGGCCCCGCCTGAGATGCCGCCGGATCGCTTGAAAATGCTGCGCGACGCCTTCAATGCGACGATGAATGATCCCGATTTCTTGGCGGACGCGAAGCGACAAAAATTGACGATCTATCCAAAGACCGGCGAGCAATTGACGGAACTGATCGACAAGGTTTACGCCACGCCCAAGTCGATTATGCAAATCGTGCGGAACTTGACCAGGGCTCCCAAGCAGGAGAAATGAACAGCCCTCGCGAGCGAGGAGGGCCGACGCCTCGATGGCAGCAGCGCGGCCGCGCTCTCCCGATCGTTGCCCGCTAATGCGCGCAAGCGTGCGTCGGGGTGACTGCGCGGCATGCTTCAGGTGTGCTCGATTTGAGTAAACCAGTCGTCGGGAACCTCCATCCCCAGCTTTCGCTCTCTCGCCAGAGGCAGAAGGTGCGCTCCGACCGCGGCGAACTCGATGCCCAGCCCGACATCGGTGTGAAAATAAGTAATCTGTTCGTCATTGCTGCGCCCGGAGACCTTTCCCAGGATGATGTCGCCGATTTCGGGAAAGCTCGTCAGTCCCTCGCGGATATCCCTTCCATATACCCGCTCGTAACCCGGCCAGATTTCCGCCATCCGTTGCTCCGATTCCGCACTCCAGCAATTTTCGAAGCCGTGGATGCGCTGGTCGCGCTGGGCGAAGATCGCAACTTTCTTTCTGCCTTCGGCGTCGAGTTCATTGCCGACGCCGGTGACATGCATGCCCGGCTTCAACCATTCCGCCTTGACTACCGGCTCGCGGGAGTCCGTCGCTACAGCAAGAATATCGGCTCCCTTCGCGCATTCTTCCGGACTGTCTACCGGCCGCATCTCGACATCGACCTCCTTGCTCATCTGCTCGGCGAATTGGCGACGGCGATCCCGGTTCGGGCTGAAGATATTGATCAGTCTGATGGGGCGCGCCTGACAATGGGCCAGCGCCTGCGTGCGGGCCTGCTGGCCGGACCCGAATAGTCCGACCACGGACGCGTCCTTCCGCGCCATGTATTTGGTGCTGATCCCGCCGGTCCCGCCGACACGGTAGAGCTGTATGGCGCCTTCCGAAAGCAACGCCACCAACCGCAGATCTTCCACGTTGTAGAGCAAGATCTGACCGACAAATCGGCGGCCGGGCGCCGCAGGCACTTTGACCTGCCGCCGTATTCCATCGACGACCGGCCATGTCATCATGTCGGAATTGAGCCTTATCGCAAGAAGTCCCAATTTTTCGATCCCACCGGGCATGGTCTTGAAGCGGTAGAGCTGATCGGGTTTGGACGACACCATGTGAAGGTGCGTTCTCCTGTGATTGACAGTCCGACCCAGGGCATTTTCCCGGTAGGCGTCCTCCAGAGCCGCCATGCAGCCCTTCATCGTCAGAACCGATTTCACGTGATCTGAATTCAAAATCAGCATGTTTCTCCTCGCCTATCCTATTGATTTTGCCGGCCTGGATTTGGCACTGGGCTCGTAATCATTGCAGGCCCGGCGGCGCGATGTCGAGCTCCGTGCCGCGGCCATCCGCCACTGCGCGGTCATAGACGACCTTAGCGATAGCGAGGTCGGCGGCTGCCGTGCCGTTATTGTTGAAATGATAGGTGATCTGATCGTCGGCGGTGCGGCCCGGATGCCGGCCGGCCGCCACATCGCCAAGGCCGATGATGCGGTCGCGGCTGATGATGCCGGCCTCGAGCGGGTCCCACAATCCGCATTGCTTCTCAGCGAGCACCGACTCCACCCAGTTGGTCACGATGACATCGGCGCGGCGCACCGTCTCGTCGTCGTTCTCGCGGCGGCCCTTCTTGACGAAGCCGCCCTCGACGAGCTGGCTGTTGGAGCCAACAATGGTGGCCACGTGCTGGCCCTGCTCGAGCAAATGGCCGTCGAACACCGGCACGTTGGAACTGGTGGCGCAAATGACGAGATCGGCGCCCTTGATCACTGCCTCGGGCCCTTGCACCGGGACCGCTTCGACATCGCACAGCTTCGAGACTTTGGCGCAGAAAGCGCGCCGGTTGTCAGCGTTGCGGCTATAGACGTTCAAGCGCTCGATGTTGCGCACCGCCGTGACGGCCAGCGCCTTGTTCAACGCTTGGCCGCCGCTGCCGAACAGCCCCATCACGCGCGCATCCGCCCTGGCAAGATGCTTGACGCCGACGCCGGTGGTCGCTGCCGTGCGCAGCGCCATCAGGCTGGAAAAGCCGATGCGCGCGTCGAAAATCTCGCCCATCATGATCGATAGGAGACGAGCACTCTTGCTGTCCCACAACAAGTAAACGGGATGCTCGCGATAGCCGTACTCCTGATTGGCCGCATCAAGACCGACAGTTTCGGCTCGGGTCATCGAGCCAATGACCCCCATCCCTGGAATCCCGCCGGGAAAATTGGACACCCGCACGCCGTCCGGAGAGTGCACGCGGCGCCGTGGCGCATTGACGACCGGAAACGCCGCGGCTTCCCGGTAACCCTGCTCGACTGCCGCGATTGCCTCGTCCATGCGGATCAAGCCGTTCAAGTCCTCGGGCCGCAGCAACAGCACGCTGTTTCGGTTGCGTCTGTCGTTCATCGCCGCTGCTCCCCTAAAGTCACAGTCCGCCTGGCGCAAGCTCATGCCGGCACATTGCTCTTTGCCTGCGCGCGATCGCGCTCAGAACGGCACCGCGATCAGTTCGAAGACGTCATCGCAAATTAATCAGGTCGACGCGCTTGAGAACGATCTTATATAAGTTTTACGCCGCCTTTTCCCCTGCCGTGGCAATAAGCGCAATCTTCTTCAATCTAGCCTGTGCCGTTGCAGTCGGGCTATGTCTGCCCGTCGATGGCGCTTCCTCCGCGTTCGACCGCGATCGGCGACGCAATGCGGCGATAGCAATGATGACCACCGCACTCGCCGCCGGCAAGATCGCTGCGGCGTTGTCGATTGAATGGCTCGGATCGTCTTGGCCCGGCGCCGTCACGGTGTTGGACGGCTAAGGCGCTGAGCTGTCCCGCCCCGTGCGGGCGGCGAGATCGTCTTGCGTTTCCGCACGGAGCCATTCGATGGCGTTGTCGCCTTGGGCTTTTCAGAAAATGCAAAGTCCGCAATGGTGAGACGCGGCGCCATGCGCTATCGTGTCGCCGCTTCACAGCCGCACAGCCACGGGAGAAACTCGAGAAATGGAACCGCTGCCGAAGGGCGCCAACTTTGTTCGCGCCAAGAACTCTATGGGAAATCGGCCTGCATATCGCGGGCAATCCGGCAACGCCTTATGGCGGCAACCGTGACATGGTTATCACCGTCGGCAGCGGCTCCGGCCCAAGCTTCCAGCCGTGGCTGAAGATGGCTTCGGGTTCGGCGATCCTCGCCGAGGAGGTCGCAAGAGGCGACGGCGTCGATCTTGCTTTCGTCAACCCTTCGGCGCTGCTGACGCAAGCCTATCGCGGCGTCGGCCTGTTCAGTAAACCGCTGCCCGTGCGCATCGTGGCCTCCTATCCAAGCTGGGACCGCATGGTGTTCGCGGTTCACCCGCGAACCGGAATCCGCTCGCTGGCCGACATCAAGGCCAAGCGTTATCCGCTGCGCGTGTCGGTGCGCGAAGATCCGACACATTCTACTCTGGTGTTGGTCGAGCAGGCTTTCGCGCTGCACGGCTTTACGCTCAACAACGTTAAATCCTGGGGCGGCCGTCTCGTGCGGTGCGGCGGGCCGTCCGATGTGCGGCGCCTCGAGCCGCTGGCGCGCGGCGACCTCGACGGTGTCTTCGATGAAGGCATCAAGGTGTGGCTCAACGAGGCGCTGGCCGCGGGGCTGGTGCCGATCGAGCTCAGCGAGGATGAGTTCGCCGCAATGGACAAACTCGGCTGGCGCCGCGTGCGGCTGCCGAAGACGCGCTTTCCCGGTCTGGCAAAGGATTTCGAAACGCTCGATTTCTCGGGCTGGCCGATCTATGCCAATGCCGCGTTGCCGGCGCAGACGGCTTATGACATTTGCGCGGCTTTGGCTGCCCGCGAAGCTGAAATCCCCTGGGAGGCCGGCAGCGACGGCTCCGCTTTGCACATGGTCAGCGACACCGACACGACGCCGATGGACGTGCCGCTGCATCCCGGCGCCGAGCGCTGGTATCGCGAGCACAGCAAAAAATCTTAGCGCGATCCTGTTCGCGCGAGCGCAATGCCGGTAGCTTCGGCCTTATCGTGCGCCGCGAAAGGGCGAGCACCCGGTGATTTTGCCGGCCCGCTGATCAGTGCGGCTGCGTGGCTCCGGCCGCCGTGGCCTGGGCATTGCGCGAAGTGGTCTCGCCCAGCGTCTTGTTGAAGTAATCCGCATCGTCGCCGAGCGTGATCCGCTGCGAACATTCCGGCGTGCAGCTATAGGTTTCGCGGTCGACACCGCGATAGACGACCACGGTTGGATCGATCGGCGCCTTCACTTCGAAGGTCTGCTCGGCGAGCACGGCGCCGTCCTTGTCGAGGACGATGAAATTGGTCGCGCCATAGCCCTTGCCGGTGACCACGGCGAGGCCGTTCGGCTGGATCGCAACGTCGGCGATGAGCGGATTGCCGATCACCACGGTTGCGGCGCGCGCCGGCAGCTTGATGAGTTTGGCGCGGTCGATCTGAACGGCAATCGACGGCGCCGCGACGGCGGGCCAAGCGGCGGCAAAGAACAAAAGGGCGGCCGCCAGCCGATGGGCCAGTCGCCAGCCAGGCCGGCTTCGCACGCACACCTTCGTCATCGAGACTCTCCGATACGCTACGCGGATTCGACGACTAACAGCACCGACATGGCTAATTGACTGCAAATTGGTGAACAAACTGCAAATCCCCGGCGCGCCGCCATAGGGTCGCCGCCTTTACTGCGTGAAGGGATGCACGAGCTGGGCGCCGAAGCCTTCCGGAAACGAGCGGTCGGCGATGCCGTACCGGTCGGGCAGTTCGCCTTTGGGCATATAGAAGGTGCCGAACATCAGGTCGAGCACCGGGAAGGTCGCGGCGAAATTCTTCTCGCCGCCGCGTTCCGGCGCGGTGTGATGCCAGCGGTGGAACACCGGCGAGGCGATCACGTACTTGAACGGCCCCAGCGTCCAGTCGAGATTGGCGTGGACGAAGGCCGAATGCGCGGTGGTCAGCGGCCCGAGCACGATGAATACGTTGGGCGAAATGCCGGCGAACAGCATGATGACGTCGGCCGCCACGCTGCCGAGGAACAGGTTGACCGGATGGAAGCGCGCCGCCGAAATCCATTCCAGCTCCTCGGACGAATGATGCACGGCGTGATATTTCCACATCCGCGCGCCGTGGAACCAGCGATGAGTCCAGTACAGGATGATATCCTCGCCGATCAGGAAAATGACGCCCTGGGCGAGCAGCGGCAGCGCGGCGAGCGGGCCGTGGCCGTTCTCGTAGAAGGCGATCAAGCCCGATGCGGTCGTGATTTTGAACACGATCGCCGCGGCGGCGATCAAAAGCCCGATGCGCAGGAAGCGCGTAATCACCGGGATGAAAAACCAGTAGCACAGGTCGGTGACCAGATCGCGCTTGCGCCACCATTGCCGGCCCGGATTGCAGGCCCAGAACCAGGTGAGCGCGGTGAACGCGGCCGCGAGGGCGAGCGAAATCGGCAGCAGCTTTATCAGCGTCTCGCCGAAGGTCACGACGAATGCGATCAGTTGTTCTTTCATGTCCGGCGCGACTTTTGGCGATTCGATGCTGCGCACCCGGCGGCAGCTCCGCCGCAACGCCGGCGCTATCGGGGCGACGCCGCACCAGATATCGGCGAAGTGCATTAACGGGATGTGAACGCTCCGCCCGGGCGCCGGAAGTTCAACAACCCAACCTGCGCGGTAAACGGCGGCTTAATTGCAAAGCCCGCGCCGTTTGCGAGATTCCACTGCATCGCAAAAAGGATAATTTACGATTCCAGTGCATGTTTTGCGCCATGGAGAACTGGTTTGACCTTGCAATTCGCAGGCCACTGTGGATTGGGACATGCCAAGCACATTTCAAAAATTATCGACATATTGTAGGCGTTTCGCGAGCAATGTTGTCCGTTTCTGTCGCGCACGAAAAGGGGCAACGGCCGTCGAATTCGCACTGATCGCCGCGCCCTTTTTCGGGACGCTGATCGCCATACTTGAAACGACGCTTTTTCTGTTCGCGCAGGCGGCCCTGCAAAACGCGGCGACCGAAGCCGGCCGGCTGTTCATGACCGGACAGGCTCAAAACGGCGGCTGGTCGGCGAGCACCGTCGAATCCAAGGTGTGCCCGCTGATTTCCGCGCTGTTCAACTGCAACAATGTGGTCGTCGTCGTGCAAAACTATTCCGACTTTGCCAGCGCCAGCACGAGCGCGCCGGCTTTGTACAGCAACGGCCAGCCCATTACGAGCTTTGCATACAATCCCGGCACACCCGGCGAAGTGATGGTCGTGCAGCTGGTCTACAAGTGGTCGGTGGTGGGCGGCCCGTTGGGATTTGTGCTGTCCAACCTGCCCAACGGCACCGCCGAAATGATGGGCGTGAGTGCCTTCCGGGTGGAGCCCTATTGATGGCGATCCCGGGGCGAGCTGGCATCTGCCGCCGTTTTGTCGAGTCGAGGCGCGCTGTCGCCGCGATCGAATTCGCGATAATCATGCCGGTTCTTGTACTGATGTTTCTGGCCTCGTTCGACGCCGGGAACGCAATTTCGATCTTCATGAAAGTGCGCGCGGCAACCTACACGCTCGGCGCCATCACCAATCAATATACGACGATGCAATTGACCGACATCACGGCCGTCACCAGCGCCACCTCCGCGGTGCTGGCGCCATATTCGGGCACGCCGACCGTCGTGGTCGTCACGCAAATAAAGGCGACTTCCTCGACAAAAGCCACGGTGAGCTGGAGCTATTCGCCGACCTCCGGGCAGGCTCTCGCACAGGGGGCCTCGGTAAACAATCTGCCGAGCAATCTGGCGAAGAATTCGTGCAACAATACCTATCCGTGCTACCTGATCTACGCGCAGGTGAGCTACACGTTCACGCCGACCTTCGGTTCGTTTATCACCAATTCGCTCAATCTTTCGGATAGTCTCTACTTCACCCCCCGCAGCAGCGCCTGCATCCTCTACGTCCCGCAAAACGGCAGCTCGTGTTGAAGCCGGTGCAAGGCCGGCACGTCAAACCGAACTATTTCGATCTTCCAATTCAACGGGCGCCGGCTGCGTCGCGCGCCGCATCACATCGCTGCGCCACGACTACTCGTATCGAATGGCGTCAATTTGTGACGTGGGCCGTGCTCACGGCCTGCTCGAACATCGTGACCAGCGCGCTCTGGATGTCGGCCGGCGAGTTGGCGGTGTAGAAAAAGTTGGTCGAAGCGCAGTTTTGCAACGCGGCGGGAATATTGGGGATGTTGTTGTTGGCGTAGCCGTCTTCGTTATTAAAGATCGTACTTGGATCCTGGATCGGTTGATAAGGGATATACAGAACCGCGACGGTGATGCCGCGATTTTTCATCTTGGCGCAATAGTCGGTGCTGGTGACGCTGTTCGGCGGGATCGTCGCCGACGAGTTGGAGTAGGGAACCTGTGAAGTGGACGACCAGTTTTGCGACGACCAATTTCCGGTCCATTGGGTCTGGTAATCCTCTGAGCCGTCGGTCACTATGAACACGTAGGGCAGCGTATTGGACGAGCTCGCGCCGGTGCCGACCGACGAGATCAGAGTGTTCATGCTGTTCAGGGCGTTCTCGAAATGCGTGCCGCCGGAGCCGAGAGTCGAGTTCTGGCCGGTATCCAACAGATTGGCGAGTTGCGTGGCAAAATTGGTGATCGTGCTCCCGGTGAGGCTCGTGGTCAGGCCGACCGAGCAGGAATTGCTGCTGCCGGCGCTGGACGTGCAGAGGTTCTGGATGAATGGATAAAGTCCCACGCGGAATTGATTCGTCACTAGGTCGTCGGTCTCGGTAGTCGCTGCCTGGGTCAGCAGCGCGTTCACGGCATAGCCGACGGCATCGGCGCGCAATTGTATGCACGACGTCGTTCCGGCGGTCGGGCAGGTTGAAACCGGAGTATTGGTCCAATTTACATTGCCGCCGTTAGTTGAATTGTTGCCGCTGGTGAACGTGACGGGCGTCGTTCCCAAGCGGGAAATCGTAAATCCTTGGCAATAGCCTCCCGGGGACGGGTTCGGTTTGTAACTCCCGTAACTATGACCCACGGCGGGAATCGGACCCGATAGGGATTGCTCGGCGAGCTTTGCCCGCAAGCCCCCTGGGCGGCGAAATGGCAGGCAAACTGGCAACCCTGTGGATAGCCAGGGCTTCCCTGTAGGTTGTCGGGATTGACCGCCATCAGTCTCGCCTGCTCGGCGGACGTCGACGGGAAGCTCATGGACCCGGAGACATCGAGCATCAGGTAGAAGTCGATGTAGGTCGGCAGCGTGAAACTCGCCGTCGACGATCCCGACACCGTAACGTTGCTGACGCCGATGATGCTCATGAAAAAGGTGGGCTGCCGATAGGAAAAACTCAGCGTCGCGGTAATCACCATTCCACTTTTCGTGACCGCGCCGGTGTCGCTCGCACCCGAGAAGGCCGACGTGTCCGCGGCGAAGAAATTTTGCGCGTAGGTTGAGCCGCCGCTCACGGTCCCGTTGCCCGACATGCCCTGGGCGGTAGTGACAACAGGCGAGTTGTTGGAGACAGTCGCGAGTGTCGCCGCGTCGGCGGCCGCCTGCAGCTTTTCCTTGACCGCCGACGCCGTCGTGTAGTCGATGACGCAGCCCACCGCGCTGATCAGCGGAATCGCGGTCAGCGCGCAGATGATCGCGACGTTGCCGCGTCTGTTGACGCGGAATCCGGTCAGCAGCTCCCGCAGGCGGGCGAACTGGGCGGCGAAACAGATTTGCTTCTTGGCACCGTTTTTCATCGAAGGACTCCCTGGTCCCCGATATCGCGCTAATTGCAGACCGGAAGCGCGCTCCGCGTTCGAAAAGATCCAGGCTGCATCAATGGCGGCGACTGTCGACCAAAATGTTTAATGAATTCTCGTCTGACTTCGGTACCCGGCGTGCGCAACCAATCGGACTGCGAGCGCGCGTCGGAACGCAGGCGTACCTCAGGCGCTTCTTTGTCGGCACCGGAGCAGCAAACGAGCCTGCAATCCCACTTCGGATGCATCGGCGACGATTGAGCACGAATGCAGCGTTTGCCGTAATCGTACGCAACGGTTCCGAAGTGTTGCCGCGACGCGCAGCGGCAATTAGCCGATCGTCAAACACTCCGCGTTATGGTCGGCGCAACACCCAACTCGGCGGCGACCTGAAATACCGTTGAGAGTTTTTCGATCGTGAAACAGCGTGTTAACTACATCGCCGAATGGCGGAAAAGGCGCGCGTTTAACGAGTCGATTTAACCCACTCGAAATTTATCGTTGCTAGCCTTCCGCACGATCCAAATGGTCCGGAAAAGGCCGTTGGGTCACGCTCAGACAGCCAAGTGTGGACCTAAGGAGCCATCCATGAAGACCCTTGTTTCGCGTTTCGTGAAGGATCAGTCTGGCGCCACGGCCATTGAATACGGCCTCATCGCCGCCGGCATCTCGGTTGCGATCATCGCCGTTGTGCAGGGCCTCGGCACCAACCTGAAGGCGACCTTCAGCAGCGTTTCCAGCGCCCTCAAGTAAGCGTCGTCGTTATTGCTACGAGAGGGCTCCGGCCGCCACCGGAGCCTTTTCGCGTTTCCGCGCCCCGTCCCTACCCTCCCCCGCCCGCGGGGGGAGGGTAGGGACGGGGCGCGCTAACCGGTTCGCAACCTGCGCCGGCTAGAGCGCATGAACAGCACATCGGAGCAAGCCACGCAATGCTGACGCGAAGCGATCAGCCTGACGCTGTTTCCGGCCGCGATGGCGTTTGCGGCGTCGAGCGATCTGTTCACCATGACGATCGCCAATCGCGTCTCGCTCATCCTGATCGGCGGTTTCTTCGTGCTGGCGCCCATGATCGGCATGAGCGCGAGCCGACATGGCGTGGCACGCCGGCGCCGGCGCTGCGGTGCTGGTCGATTGCTTTCGGTCTTGTTCAGCTTCGGTTGGATCGGCGGCGGCGACGCCAAGCTGGCGGCGGCCACGGCGCTGTGGCTGGGTTTTGCCCATCTGTTCGATTATCTGATTTATTCATCGATCCTCGGCGGCGTGCTGACGGTGCTGCTGATCCAGTTCCGCTTGCTGCCGCTGCCGCAGGTGCTGGTCGGCCGGGAATGGATCGAGCGGCTGCATCGCCGCGGCGACGGCGTGCCCTACGGCATCGCGCTCGCAGCCGCTGCGCTTCTGGTCTATCCGCATACCGAGTGGATGACGACGCTCAACGTCTGACTTGACGCCGTCCCAGCGTGCGGGTAACGCAAGATTAACGCGATTTAGATACGCCTCATTAACCATGCTTTGACGTTTAGCTGATCAAATCCAGCCTGTGCCGGCGCAGCTGCGCCGCTGCGTCATTTGGGAAGTGAAGCGTAATGAAAGCCGCGCGTCTCGTTGTCCTTGGTGTCGCCGTTGCCGCCGGCGGTGTTGCCGCGTATCTCGCGAGCGGCCACAAGCCGCCGCCCGCCGCGCCGCCCAAGGCGCCGGTGGTGCAGCTTGAGACCGATCGATGTGCTGGTCGCCAAGACCGATCTGAGCAGGGGCGAGGTGATCGAGCCCCACGACATCGGCTGGCAGACCTGGCCGACAGCTTCGGCGAACGGAAACTTCATCAGAAAGCCGGCGCGGCCGGACGCCATCAACCAATTCAGCGGCGCAATCGTGCGGGTTCCGGTCGCCGCCGGACAGCCGATTTTCGATCCCATGGTGGTGATCGCCAAGGGTTCGGGGTTCCTGGCCGCAGTGCTGCCCAAGGGCATGCGCGCGGTGGCGATGGATATCGCGGCGGACAGCGGCGCCGGCGGCTTCATTCTGCCCGAGGACCACGTCGACGTGCTGCTGACGCACCACGACAAAGCGGCTGAAAAGGCCTCCGGAACCGAGAAAATCGTCACCGACACCATCCTGCGCAACGTCCGCGTGCTCGCGGTGGATCAGGCGGTGCAGGAAAAGAACGGCCAGAAGGTCGTCGTCGGCAAGACCGCGACGCGTCGAAGTCACGCCGAGGCAGGCCGAGACGCTGGCGACTCGCGCATCAGCAGGGCACGCTGTCGCTGGCGCTGCGCAGCCTCACCGACTCGCAATCGTCCATTCCTGAGGGCGGCGCCGATCAAGACGATCAATCGGTATCGATCAACATGGTGCGCTTCGGCGTGAGCAGCCAGACAATGACGGCTCGCTGATGCGCATGAAGGGACCCGCCATGGCAGCAAGGACAGCGATCGCCGCGACAGCTCTTGCCGGCCTGATCGTCGCATTTTTCGCCTCGCAGGCGGCCGCCGGCGCCGACGATCTTCGACGCTCGCGACCGCCGCCGACACAGACCATCCGCGTCGCCGCGAGCGACATCAGTTCGCGTTCGGTGACGCTCGGCCTCAGCAAGTCGGTCGTCATCGATCTGCCGCGCGACATCAAGGACGTCCTGGTCGCCGATCCGAAAATCGCCAACGCCGTCGTGCGCTCGGCGCGCCGAGCCTACATTATCGGCATCAAGGTCGGCCAGACCAACGTGTTCTTCTTCGACGCCGCCGGCAGGCAAATTGCAGGCTTCGACATTGCGGTCACGCGCGACCTCGACGGCATCCGCCAAGCCATCAAAGAAGTGATTCCCGACGCCGACGTCAAAGTCGAGGGCATCGGCGACAGCGTCATTCTTTCCGGTACCGCGGCCAACCAAGCCGAGGCGCAGCAGGCCTACGACATAGCGGCACGGCTCGTCGGCGCCGGATCCAGCGATACCGTCACCGGGGGCAACAAGATCCTCAACGCCATCGTCGTGGCCGCGCGCGACCAGGTCATGCTCAAAGTCACGGTCGCCGAGGTCGAACGCGACTTGATCAAGCAGCTTGGCGTCAATCTGTCCGGCAACCTGGGCTACGGCACCGCAGTCGTGAACTTCAACAACACCAATCCGTTCTCGGCCTACGGCCAGTCGCTCAGCGGCTCCTCCATCAGTGGCGGTTGGCAGAACATTCAGGCCACGCTGCAGGCCATGGAACAGGCCGGCGTCATCCACACGCTCGCGGAACCGACCCTCACGGCGATTTCGGGAGAAAAGGCCACCTTCTTCGCCGGCGGCCAATTTCCGGTCCTGACTGGTTATTCCTGCTCAAGTTCGTCGAGCGCCGCGGGTGCCGCGCAGAGCTGCCAGCCCTCTATCACATTCAAGCAATTTGGCGTGGCTCTGAACTTCACACCGGTCGTGCTCAGCGAAGGCCGCATCAGTCTCAACGTGACCACCGACGTGTCGGACCTGTCGACGCAGAATGCCGTAACCATAACGGCTCCGGGCAGCACCAACACGACGACCGTGCCGTCGATCAAAGAACGCAGCGCCTCGACCACGGTCGAGATTCCGTCCGGCGGCTCGCTGGCGATGGCCGGCATGCTCCAGAACGTCACCAGACAGAGCATCAACGGCCTGCCCGGCTTGATGGAGCTTCCCGTTCTCGGGACCCTGTTCAAGAGCCGCGACTACGTCAACCAGCGGACCGAACTCATGATCCTGGTGACGCCCTACGTCGTGCGCGCCGTCGCTGAAAAGGATTTGTCGCGGCCCGACGACGGCTTCGCCGATCCGAGCGATCCCGCGGCCGTGCTGCTCGGCCACCTCAACCGCATCTACGGCGCCGGCGGCAATGCCGAACCTTCGCCTGACGGCTATCACGGCAATTACGGCTTCATCCTCAATTGAGGCCGCCTGAGGAGACTGTTCATGCACGAGCTCCGCACCACGATCGCCGCTCGCTTCGCCGGCCCTGGCATGGCGCTGCGCGTCGCGTTTGCGATCGGCTGCGCGATCGCCGTCTGCGGATGCACGACCGACGAGCAGATCACCGGCGTCTCCGCCGTGCCGACCGATTACCGCTTGCGCCATCCGATCTCGATTGCGGAAAAGCCCCATACGCTGCAGCTGATCATCGGCGCCAATCGCGCTTCGCTCACCCCGACCCAGCGCGCCCAGGTGCTCGCCTTCGCGCAAAGCTGGAGAGATAAAGCCACCGGCGGCGTCGTCATCGACCTGCCGGTCGGCACCGCCAATGAGCGCGCCGCGGCCGGCTCGTTGCGCGAGATCGAATCGATCCTGGCGGCGACGGGCGTACCGCCGCAAAGCATGGCGGTGCGCAATTATCCGGCCTCGCGGCGTACGCTGGCGACCGTGCGCGTCAGCTATCCGCGCATTGCCGCGCAAGCCGGACCGTGCGGCCTGTGGCCCAAGGACATCGGGCCTACCTTCAACCGCGACTATTTCGAAAATCAGCCGCCATGGAACTTCGGCTGCGCCGAGCAACGCAATCTGGCGGCGATGGTCGCCGATCCTGCCGACCTCGTGCAGCCGCGCGCCGAGACGCCGACCTACACAATGCGGCGCACGTCGATCATGGAGCAATATCGGGCGAAGGGCACTCCAGTGCCCGCGGAAGCGCCTGCGCTCGTCACCATCAGCATGCCCAAATAACGCAGCGTCATGAGACAAGCTAGCCAAGCCACTGCGAACGACGCCCCGCCCGCCGACCTTGTCGGGCGCGACGAGCAGATCGCGCCGGCGCCGCGCATCTCGGTGCAGGCGTTCTGCGAGACCGTGGAAACCGCCGCCGCGATCCAAGCGGCCGGCGAGGACAGGCGCATGGCGAAGGCGCATTTGCGCATCCAGATGGGCGGCCTCGCCGCCGCAGTCGAAGCCTATCAGAGCTCGCCGACGCCGAACGTCATCATGCTGGAATCAGAAGACCGCGGCGACGACATTCTGGCCGGCCTCGATCAACTGTCCCAGGTCTGCGACGCCGGCACCCGCGTCGTGGTCATCGGTCGCACCAACGATGTCGCGCTCTACCGCGAGCTGGTGCGGCGCGGCGTCAGCGATTATCTGATCGCGCCGGTCAACGCCCTGCAGGTGGTGCGCTCGGTATGCGGATTGTTCTCGGCGCCGGACGCCAAGCCGGTCGGCCGCATCATCGCCGTGGTCGGCGCCAAGGGCGGCGTCGGCGCGTCCACTGTCGCGCACAACATCGCCTTCACCATCGGACGCGACCTGATGCTCGACGCGGTGGTGACCGATCTCGATCTGGCCTTCGGCACCGCCGGTCTCGATTTCAACCAGGACCCGCCGCAGGGCATCGCCGAGGCGGTGTTCTCGCCCGACCGCATCGACAACGCGTTCGTCGACCGCCTGCTCGCCAAATGCACGGACCATTTGAGCCTGCTCGCGGCGCCGGCGACGCTCGATCGCGTCTACGATTTCGGCGCCGACGCCTTCGACGCCATCTTCAATTCTCTGCGCGCCACGGTGCCGTGCGTCATGCTCGACGTTCCGCATCAATGGACCGGATGGACCAAGCAGACGCTGATCGGCGCCGACGATATTTTGATCGTCGCGGCGCCCGATCTCGCCAACCTGCGCAATGCCAAGAATATCTACGACCTGCTCAAGGCGGCGCGGCCGAACGACCATCGGCCGCTCTACTGCCTCAACCAGGTCGGGGTTCCGAAGCGCCCGGAAATCAAGGCCGCAGATTTCGCCAAAGCTTTGGAAGACGAACCGGTGGCGCTGATCCCGTTTGATCCGCAAATGTTCGGCGCGGCGGCCAATAACGGGCAGATGGTCTCCGAAATCTCTTCGAGCCACCGCATCGCCGAGCTGTTCCGCGAACTGGCCCAGCTTCTGACCGGCCGTGCGGAGCCGAAGAAATACCGCAGCGGCCTGTTGTCGCCGCTGCTCGAAAAACTGATGCGGTAAGGATTGTCATTGCTGGAGCAGTTTCGTGTTTGGTAAGCGTCCCACTTCCGGAATTGCCACCCCCGGCGGCGAGCAACGCCAGCCGGAGAGCCCGCGGCCAGCCGCCCCCGCGCCCGCGCCCGAACCCGCGCCGGCCGTTGTCAAACCGCCCGCTGCGGCGACATCCGCCGACGGCGGACGTACGCCGTTCCCGTCGGCGGGACTCGGCGCGCCGATTCTCGGCGCGCCATCGGGCAAGCCCAATGTCGGCGGCGGTCCGAAATCGCCGCCGCAAATTCCCTCGGCGATCGACTCGCGACGCTCGGAATCGTATTACGAGGTCAAGAGCACGATTTTCGGCGCCTTGATCGAGGCCATCGATCTCGCGCAATTGGCCAAGCTCGATGCCGATTCTGCGCGCGAGGAAATCCGCGACATCGTCAACGAAATCATCGCGATCAAGAATATCGTGATGTCGATCTCCGAGCAGGAGGATCTGCTCGACGACATCTGCAACGACGTGCTCGGCTACGGCCCGCTCGAGCCGCTGCTCGCCCGCGACGAGATCGCCGACATCATGGTGAACGGCTCGGGCACGGTCTATATCGAAGTCAGCGGCAAGATTCAGAAAACCGGCATCCGCTTCCGCGACAACCAGCAGCTGCTCAACATCTGCCAGCGCATCGTCAGCCAGGTCGGCCGCCGGGTCGATGAATCTTCGCCGATCTGCGATGCGCGCCTGCCGGACGGCTCGCGCGTCAATTGCATCGTGCCGCCGCTGGCGATCGACGGTCCCGCGCTCACCATCCGCAAATTCAAGAAGGACAAGCTGACGCTCGAACAGCTGGTCAAGTACGGGTCGATCTCGCCCGAAGGCGCAGACATTCTCAAAGTGATCGGCCGCTGCCGCGTCAACACGCTGATTTCCGGCGGCACCGGTTCGGGCAAGACGACGCTGCTCAACTGCCTGACCCGCTATATCGACGACGATGAGCGCATCGTCACCTGCGAGGACGCCGCCGAACTGCAATTGCAGCAGCCCCACGTGGTACGGCTGGAAACGCGTCCGCCGAACCTCGAAGGCGAGGGACAGATCACCATGCGCGACCTCGTTCGCAACTGTTTGCGCATGCGACCGGAACGAATCATCGTCGGCGAGGTGCGCGGTCCTGAGGCGTTCGATCTTCTGCAGGCGATGAACACCGGCCACGACGGCTCGATGGGCACTTTGCACGCCAACATGCCGCGCGAGGCGCTCTCCCGCGTCGAATCGATGATCACGATGGGGGGCTACGCGCTGCCGTCGCGCACCATCCGCGAGATGATATGCGGCTCGATCGACGTCGTCGTCCAGGCCGCGCGGTTGCGCGACGGCTCCCGCCGCATCACCCACATCACCGAGGTGATGGGCATGGAGGGCGACGTCATCATCACCCAGGACATTTTCGTCTACAACATCCTTGGCGAAGACGCCCATGGCAACATCATCGGGCAGCACCGATCGACCGGCATCGGCCGCCCGAAATTCTGGGAGCGGGCGCGCTATTACGGCGAGGAGAGCCGGCTTGCCGCCGCGCTCGACGCCGCGGAAGCCGCTGCCGAGGCGGTTCGGGCGTAGGACGCGTAACGGCGATGCAAAACTACGCGCTGTTTTTTCTGGTAGCGCTCGCGATCGGCGGCGTCGCCTGGGTGTTCCTCTACCCGGTCCTTTCCGGCGAGCGCAACCGGGAGCGGCGGCTCGCGAGCGTGGCGCGCACCGAGCCCATGACGCGGCCGACGCGGACCGCACAGAAGCCGCGGCGCGAACAGATCGAGGGCACGCTGAAGGAGCTCGAAGCGCGGCAGAAGAAGGCGCGGCGGCCGCCGCTTGTGGTCCGCATCTCGCAAGCCGGGCTGAGCTGGTCGAAGCGCCGCTTCATCATAACCGCGGCCGTGCTCGGCGTTATTGCGTTTGCCGTCACGCTGGCGATCAGCGGGCCGCTGGCGGCGCTCGGCTTTGCCTTTGCGGGCGGATTCGGCTTCCCGCTCTGGCTGCTCTCGTTTCTCAAGAAGCGTCGCGAAGCGCGCTTTCTCGAAGCCCTGCCCGACGCCGTCGACGTCATCGTCCGCGGCATCAAGGCAGGCCTGCCGCTGCTCGACAGCCTGAAGATGATCGCGAGTGAAGCGCAGGAGCCGGTTCGCAGCGAGTTCCGCAGCATTATCGAGACTCAGACCGTCGGCATCCCGCTCGGCGAAGCCTGCCTCAAACTCTACGAACGCATTCCGGTGGCGGAAGCCAACTTTTTCGGCATCGTCATCTCGATCCAGCAGAGAGCCGGCGGCAACCTCGCAGAGGCGCTGGGCAATCTGTCCCGCGTGCTGCGCGACCGCAAGCGAATGAAGGGCAAGATCAAGGCGATGTCGCAGGAGGCCAAGGCGTCGGCGGCGATCATCGGCGCGCTGCCCATCATCGTGCTGGCGTTGGTCTACTTCACCAGTCCGACCTACATCGATCTGTTGTGGACCGCTTCGCTCGGCCGGGTGATGCTCGCCTGCTGTGCAGTCTGGATGACGATCGGCATCCTGGTGATGCGCAAGATGATCAATTTCGACTTTTGAGGCGTGCGCATGCGCTACATGATCGATCAGTTCCTCGACCCGCAGATTCTCGCCATGGTGTTCGCCGCGATTGCTGCGGGCGCGACGGTGCTGACGCTGGCGATGCCGCTATTGGCGTCGGATACGCTGAACAAGCGCATGAAGGCGGTCGCGCTGGAGCGCGAGAAGATCCGCCAGCGCGAGCGCGAGCGCCTGGCGCAGGGCAGCAGGGCTTCGCTGCGGAAATCGCCGCGTTTGTACATGAAGACGGTCGTCGACAGCTTCAACCTGAACAAATGGGTGGGCAAGGAGGAAGCCCGCGCCATGCTGGTACAGGCGGGCTATCGCGGTCAGGCGCCTTACGTCACTTATCTTTTCTTTCGCATGACGATGCCGGTCATCATGCTGGTCAGCACGCTGTTCTACATTTTCGTCGTTCTCAAGCTCGATTATCCGGCGACGGTCAAGGTGGGCATCGCGATCGGCGCTGCGTATTTCGGCATGTACTCGCCGAATTTGTTCCTTAAGAACAAAATTCAGCGCCGGCAGCTTTCGATCAAGCGGGCCTTTCCCGACGCGCTCGATCTGCTGCTGATCTGCATCGAATCCGGCATGTCGATCGAGGCGGCGTTGCGCAAGGTCTCCGAAGAGATCGGCACGCAATCGGTTGCGCTTGCCGAAGAATTGACGCTGACCACGGCAGAATTGTCGTACCTGCCGGATCGCCGCCAGGCCTACGAGAATCTGGGGCAGCGCACCGGGCTCGAGGGGGTGCGCGCGGTTTGCCTTGCCCTGCAGCAGGCCGAACGCTACGGCACCCCGCTCGGCACCACGATGCGGGTGCTGGCGCAGGAGAATCGCGACATGCGCATGGCGGAAGCGGAGAAAAAGGCGGCCGGCCTGCCGCCGAAGCTCACCGTGCCGATGATCGTGTTCTTCCTGCCGGTCCTGTTCGTCGTCATCCTCGGCCCGGCCGCGATCAGGGTGATGGCGCTGCGGTAGCGGCAGATGGCGAGCAGCGAAGAGTAAGGAGTAGCCGAATGCCTCTTCCCTTACTCGCTGGTCGCTACCGGCTATTCGCCGTTCGCCGATTTCAGCTCGAGCCGACAGGCGGCGGCACCGTGCGGTTGAGCTTCCCCAGCGCGTTGCGGTCCGCCAGCATCCGCCGCAGATAGGCGATGTTGGCGGCGGCCTGATCGGGCGGCAGATCGGCGCGCGCGATCGCCTCGGCCTCGGCGAAGCGGCCCTGCAGGCCGACAACCAGCGCCAGATTCTGCTGCACGCGAGGGTCGGCCGGATGCTGCGCGGCTGCGCGCCGCAGCACCGTCTCGGCATCCTTCAGGTTGTGCGAAAGCGCATAGGACAGACCGAGGTTGGACAGCACGGACGGCTCGTTGGGAACGATCTTGAGCGCAGTCAGGTAATAGCGCTGCGCTTCGGCATGCCGGCCCATCTGATCGAGCACGGCGCCTTGCGCGGAGAGGATGCGCCAGTCGGGCTGGTCGGGCGAATGGGCATGGCTCAGGACGGTGAAGGCCTGCTGATAATCGCCCACTTCCGCCAAGGCGCGCCCGTATTCGCCGAGCAAAGTCTTGTTGTTCGGATGCACCATCGCGGCGCGCTCCAAAACGGCGACCGCCTGCGAGTATTGACCGTTGGCGCGCAGCGCTTCGGCGTAGTGCAGTGCCACATTCAAGTCCGTCGGGTTGGCATGATATTGCTGTTCGTAGATCGCGATTTCGCGGCGCCAGTCGGCGGCGTTCTGATCGGCCGGCGCGAGCGGCAGCGAGCCGGTCGTTTGCTGGCCTTGCGTCGTCATGCATCCGCCGACGCCGGCGCCGATCGCGGCGATGAGCGCGGCCAAGGCAAACAGGCGTGCAGGGCGTGATCGGGTCGAACTCATCTCGATCGCTGCAAATATGCCGCCAGGACCGGCGCAAGGGGCGCTGGCAACGCCGGCGCCGCAGATCGACGAGCAATAGACCGTTAACCCTAATGAGACGTTAACGGCGGCGACACCGGCGGCTTGGGTTAGCTCAGAAATGCCGGATACGCATCATCACGCTCTCATGCCGCATTTTTTAGAATCGATGCAGTAATCGCAGGAGCCCGTCGAGAATCGTCAGGGGGTGAGGTGGGCAACCCGGCACGTAGAGATCGACGGGAAGGATGCCCTCGACTCCGTTCGATACCTCTTGGTGATCGCGAAAGAGACCGCCGGAAATCGCGCATGCCCCGGCGGCGATGACCAGCTTGGGCTCGGCGATGGCCTCATAGGTGATGAGCAGGGCCTCCTTCATGTTCGCGGTCACCGGCCCGGTCACCAGAACGCCGTCGGCGTGGCGTGGCGAAGCCACGAAATCGATCCCGAAGCGGCCCGCATCGAAGACCACATTGCCGAGCGCATTCACCTCGACCTCGCATCCGTTGCAGCCCCCCGCGCTGACCTGACGCAGCCGCAAGGACCGCCCCAGCAATCGCCGTAACTCACGGCCGAGCGCATCGATCTGCAGCTCACGATCGCCGGTTACCACCAAGCCTTCGCGCTTGGAGGCGGCGAGCCGCCAGTCGCGGCTCAAGGCGATCGCGCCCTCGGGGCACGCCGCGACACAGTCGCCGCAAAAGATGCACCGCCCGAGATCGAGCTCCGGCCCTGCCTGGCTCACGCGCAAGGCATCAGTCGGACACACGTCGACGCACGCGGCGCAGTCGTCGACGCATTTCGCGGGATCGAGCCGCGGACGGCCGCGAAAGAGCGCCGGCAAACCCGGATCCGATACGGGATATGGCGCCGTGCGGTAGCCCTGGCGGGCGCGGGCTAGCAGGGTCTTGAGCATGACGGGCCCGGTTTCCTAGAGGTCATGGCCGCAATAGGACAAGTTGAAGCTCTTGTTGCACAGTGGGAAATCCATGATCGCCTGGCCGCGCATCGCGATCGCGAGCGCGAACCAATTGCGGAATGACGGATCGACGATTTTGTATCGGGCAAACCGCCCCGCCGAATCGGTGAGCGCAAGGTGGAGAATCTCGCCCCGCCAACCCTCCACGATCGAGACGATGATGGCATCGGGGGCGAGCCCATCCAGGGCGCACCGCGCAGCACCGCCGGCGGGCTGGTCGAGCGCCGGCCCGATGAAGGCGATGGAATTTTCGATCTCAAGCCAACGCTGCAGCGCGCGCGCGAATACGTCGCCGGCATCGCCGACCGCGACCGCAAGAAGCCGCTCCGAATAGAGCGGCGAAGGAAAGTCACGGCGCGCATCGCGATCGATGCCGCTCGCCCGAGCGGGGGGGCCGACGACACCCAGGTCCACCGCCGCTTGCCGCGTCAGAATGCCGGTGTACTCGAAGCGTGCCCTGACAGAAGACGATTTCCAGAGCAGATCGACCGCGTTGCGCATGTCGCGCTCGGCATCCTGCAGCCGTCGCTTGAGCTCGCGGCGAGTTTCCGCCGACGGATCGAGCGAGATGCCGCCGGGCCGGATCCAGCCGCGCCCAAGCCGGCTACCGCAGAACAGCGCCGTCATGTTCAGCACGTCGCCTCGCAACCGGCCGCAAAAGGCCGCGGCCGGCAGGAAACCGACATCGCCGGCAAGAGCCCCAAGATCGCCGATATGATTGGCGATCCGCTCCAGCTCGAGGGCTACCGCGCGCCATGCGCGCGCGCGCGGCGAACATGCGGTGCCGGAGAGGCCTTCGACGATCTGGCAATAGGCTGTCGTGTGGCCGGCTGTGGTGTCTCCGGCAATGGTTTCGGCGAGATGCAGGGTCCCCCGGTGCGGCCCGCCCTGCAGCGCCCGCTCTATCCCGCGGTGCTGGTATCCGAGCGAGATCTCTAGATGGATGACCCGTTCGCCATGGCAATTGAAGCGAAAATGCCCGGACTCGATGATGCCCGCGTGGACCGGGCCGACCCCGACTTCATGGATTTCCGCGCCGGCCACCGTGAAGAAATCGGCCTTGCCGATGGCGGGGCCGGTGGGCGGGAAGCGGACCGGCTTCAGCCAGGGGTGGCCCCGCGGATCGACGCCCCATTGCTCATGGATTTCGCGCTCGAAATGGTGCGCCGCGGGGCAGTCCGTCGTAAGCGCCGGATAGGCCCCGCCCACGATGGTTGAGGAGAGAGCGATCTCGCCCTGCGCATCGTCGGCAATGGCCGCGAGAAGCCGCGTCTCGCCGTTCTTCTGCGACAGGCCGGTGAGCAGCAACAGGCGGCCGCCCGCATCGATGGCCTGCAACACCTCACGGCGGAATATCTCGATCTCGAGCAATGGTACCGCGTCGGCGCGTAGCGGAACCGCATTGCGAGTGCGCGCGAAGTGCGTCACGGCCGACCAGCCAGCACTGCCGCCGCGCTGGCGATGGCGTCATAAAGCGGCAGCGGCATCCACACTCCCAGCACCACCAGAAGCCCCGCCGCGGCCACGACGATCGGGACGGCCAGTTTGCCATCGCGGCCGCCGCGATCGTGATGGGATGCGGTCCCGAACACCATATTGATCATATGCCCCAGCGCCGACACGAAGACGACGCCGCTGGCGGCGAGAAACAGGACGAGCGTCACCCAGGCGCCGGCGCCGATCGCGGCCCGCAACAGCTGATATTCACTCATGAAGATCGAGAACGGAGCGACGCCAATGAGCGCCAGGAAGCTGATCAGAAGCGAAACGCCCCAGAGCCGGTCGGCCCGCAGCGCGCCGGTGATCGTGTTCATCTCGTGGCTGCCGTAGCGTTGGCCGAGACGGCCGACCGCGAAGAAGGCCAGGGATTTGCAGACGGAATGGTTGAGCGTATGGAACAGCGCCGCAAAGCTGCCCAGGGGGCCGAGAGCGTAGCTCAGCGTGATGATGCCCATGTGCTCGACGCTGTGATAGGCGAGCAGTCGCTTGGCGTCGCGCTGGAAGACGATGAACCCGGCGGCGACCATGATCGAGAGTGTCCCGAACACGATGAGCAGGCCGTTCGCGAAATCTTGTCCCAGCGCGTGCTGCACCGGCGCGACATAGCGCATGATGCAATAGAGCGCCGTATTGAGCAGGAAGCCCGAGAACATCGCCGAAACGGGTGCCGGCGCCTGACTGTGCGCATCGGGCAACCACGAATGGATCGGCGCCAGCCCGGCCTTGGTGCCATAGCCCACGAGAACAAAGATGAACGCGAATTTCATCAAGGTCGGATCAAGATGCGCATCGGCGGAGGCGAGCTTGGTCCAGAACAACGCATCCGCCCCTGTGCCGCCATCCGATTGAATCGATGCCGCCGCGAGCAGCGTTCCCATGAACGCGAAGGCGATTCCGATCGAGCAGATGATCAGGTACTTCCACATCGCCTCGAGCGACAGGCGGCTCGGATGGAGCGAGATCAGGAACGCCGTCAGCAACGTGGTCGCCTCCATGCCGACCCACATGATGCCGAGATTGTTAGACACCAGCACCAGCAGCATCGCCGCCTGGGCGCCGAGCCACAGCACGCCAAAGCGCCGCGCGATGGAAGCGGTGAAGACGAGACCGCCGGATTCGTGCGTGAAATAAATGCTGGCGAACGCCGAGCTGAGAACGAACACCAACGCCAGAACGACGATATGGAATGAAGAAAAGGCGTCGATGTAGAACCATTGATCGACGGCCGTCACAAAACCTTTGGGCCCCAGGACCGCCGCCCAGATGTTGAGGGCGAGCAGCAGCTCCACCGCCGAGACGGCGACGATCGTCTTCAGCACGTGATGCGGACGGGGCAGAACGAGGCAGAGCAGCGCGCCCGATAGCGCCAGGACGAGCACCGCGATGATCGATTGGCCCGGGTACACGGTCCTAGCCCCTCAGCTCGGTGAGCCGATCGACGTCCATAGATCCGAATTCGCGCGTGATGTGATAGATGGCGATCCCCATCACGAAGACGCCGACGAACGCGTCGAGCAATACGCCCAATTCGACCAGCAGCGGCGTCCCGACAACAGTTATGACGCCGAAAACGAAGATGCCATTTTCAAGCACCAGATAGCCGATCACCTGCATCAGGGCGTTGCGCCGGCTGATCATCAGGAACAAGCCGACGAAAATCAGGAAGATCGACGAATTGAGCAAGACGAACGGCGCATGAATGAGAGCGGGCTTCATCTCCATGGTCAGCCAGACCGATAACGCCAGGATGAGGATGCCGCACAGGATCGACATGACGAAGCTGACGAACGGCTGCACTTCGCGGTTGTAGTTGGCGCGCGCGCGCAGCTTGAGCAGGAGCCACGGGAAGGCGATTCCCTTCAGGGCGATATTGCCCCCGGCCAACAGCAGGCTGCGCGTCGTCAGCCCATCATCGGGCATAATCAGCGGCACCATCCCGAACAGAATGCCCTGGAAGGAAAGCCATCTTATGCACGCGCCGATGCGGCTCGTGCCTAGCAGAGCAAAGCAGGTCAGCAAACCGGCTGCATAAATGGTCTCGATCAATGCGTGCATGGGTCCCGTCAAATCAGTCTGATAATGAACGCGACGGCTGAGAGCGTTGCGGCGCCGACGATGAATTGCGGTACCTGGACCAGCCGGTAACGCGCCATCGCCGAACTCGATCATCCCGATCGTGCTGGCCAGGAGCGCCATGCCGATGAGCATCGCCGCACCATCGAGCCACACGCTGCCAGTGCGGACCGGAACCATCAGGCCCACCAGCAGCGCGCCGACGATCCAGACCTTCAGCGCCGCGGCGTACTGGATCAAGCCGAAATCGGGCCCGCTATGGTCGAGCACCATGACCTCGTAAATCATCGTCAGCTCGAGGTGGGTGGTCGGGTCGTCGACCGGAATGCGGGTGTTTTCCACCAGCACGATGACCAGCAGCGTCATGGCGACGAGCGCGAATGTCGGAAGCGCATCGGCCCAGGCGCCGATGGTGATCGCCTGGTAGACCGGCGTCAGCGCGAATGAACCGGTAACCCGAGCCAGCGTTGCCAGCGCGAGCAGCAAAGCTGGTTCGGCGAGCGCTGCAAAATGCGCCTCGCGGCTGGCGCCCATGCCTTCGAAGCTGGAGCCGGCATCGAGCGCTGCGAGCACGGTTGCAAACCGCCCGAGTGCCAGAAGTCCCACCAGAACGATCATGTCGCCAGAAAAGCTCACCGGCGCGCCTAGGCCACTGAACGGCGTCACTAGCAACGCCGCCGCGAGCGCAGCGAGCCCGACCACCGGCCCCAGCCGGAACAGCCAGGTCGTTACCTCGCCGTAGACCGCGCCACGGCGTAGAGCTTTCGCGATGTCCCGATAGGGCTGGAGCAGAGGCGGGCCATGCCGGCCGGCAATGACCGCCTTGGTGCGGTTGACGATGCCGAGCAGCAAAGGCGCGAGGATCAGCGCACAAACCGGAAGAGCGAGCGAGCCGGGCGCCGGCATTGGTCAGAGACTTTCCCAGATCAGCAGCGCGATGAGCGTCGCCGCGACGTAGAGTATGTACACGTGGATGTGGCCGTGCTGGATGACGTTGAGGCGGGTGGCAACGCGGTCGAACCATCGGAAGGTTGGCACGAACAGCAACCGCAGGGCCGGGTCGCCGCTGTCGCTGGCATAAGATGAAGCGGCCGGAAAATAGCCCTGCGGCGGAACCAGAGCCTCGCGATTTCGGATCAGCAGATGGAATTGCGTGGTCAGCGGCTGAGCAAATGATGATGCCGTGTATTGCATCTTCGGCGACGGGAACAGGTATCCGCATCCCCAGACCGGGCCCCAGCGCACCGAAGCGACCGCGAGGCGGCGCGCGCGCAGCGCCCACGCCAGCGCCGCGACGGCGATGAGAAATGCGAACACCGAAACCGCGACCGCAAGCGGCCGGGTGACGATCGCGAGCACGGCGGAGACCGTGCCGACGGTGGCACCGGTCATCCCCGCGACCACGCCCGCGAGGGAAGCGACCGCGAGCGGTGCGCCAAGGCCAATGACGATGCAAAGCAGCGCCAGAACCGCCATGGCCGCGCGCATCGGTCGTGCCACTTCTCGTGCTTCACTCGCTTCGGCGCTGCGCGGCGAGCCGAGGAACACGATTCCGAACGCCTTGGCGAAACAGGCGGCAGCGAGCCCGCCGATCAACCCCAGCATGACAATCACGATCAATCCGGCCACCGCGACCGCCGCAGCCGGCTGCAGGACCGCGACAAAGCCGGCATAAAGCAGCAGAAACTCGCTGACGAAGCCGTTGAGCGGCGGCAATCCTACGATCGCGGCAGCACCGATCAGGAAAAACGTGCCGGTCCAGGGCATTCGCTTCAGCAATCCGCCGAGCTCGTCCAGATCGAGGCTGTGCGCGGCGCGCTGGACCGCGCCGGCGCCCAGAAACAGAAGGCCTTTGAAAATGCTGTGGTTGAGAACGTGGAGAAAGCCGGAGGCAAAGCCGATGAAAGCGAGAAGCGGCATTCCCCTGGCGAGCCCCAGCACACCGATCCCGGTGCCGAGCAGAATGATGCCGATATTCTCGACGCTGTGGTAGGCGAGGAGGCGCTTGAGGTCATGCTGCGCCAAGGCGAACAGCACGCCGAGCACACCGCTCGACGCGCCCACGCCGATCAAGAGCCAGCCCCACCATGTCTCGGGCGTCCCGAGAAGGGTCAGGATCCGCACCAGCCCGTAAATGCCGACTTTGATCATCGCGCCGGACATCAGGGCCGATGCGTGGCTGGGCGCGACCGGGTGTGCCTCCGGCAGCCAGACGTGCGCCGGGACGATGCCGGCCTTCGCGCCGAAGCCAATGAGGGCGAGAAGGAACACCGAAGAGCGAAGCGCCTGATGGTTCTTCAAAGCAGCGCCATAGGCGGCGAAATCGGAGCTTCCGGCGATCGAGCCGAGCAACACGAACAGGACCAGCAGGAACGCCGTTCC
>CAVQWD010000040.1:0-390501 GCA_963717265.1 uncultured Alphaproteobacteria bacterium
CGAAGATCGTGTACTGCATTGTGAACATGAGCGTGGAACGTGGACAGGAGGGATGGCGGTTCACTGACTGCGGTGCTGTATGAGAGATGGAGGTTTGTTGGTCCTCCGGGATCGCCCTGCGGGGGGAGATTCCAAACCGCCCCGAGCTGCATTGGCTGAAGACCGTTGTGGTGAACGTCGTGGGAAAAGGCGTGACTTGATCGCGTCAGGTGAGGTCCGGGAAGATGAGCGATGGACGAAGTCCTCTGCCGTTGACGTGTCGAAAACGATTCAGGAGACGTCGAAACCAGGGTCGTGCAGTAACCCTGGGAAGAAGTCTGGGAGAAACCCGTTTACTGCCCAGGTGGCGTCCGGCATATAGGCAGCATGAGCCCGGTCCAGGCTCTCGTACGGAACATGTGAAGGCGCGACCTGACACTGCCGCCGGAAAAGGGGGCGGCGAGAGGGAGAACTCCAAGCGGCGGAATCCGCGAGGGGCTGAGTACCGTTGCTGGCGCGCTGGCGGACTCGCCCGTAGTAGCTGGGAAGCCCCTGCGTATCGCAGTGGGGGCGGAGCCAAGGGGCGGGGTCGTCCAGGTGAATGAGTGCGATCAACCGTGAGGAAGGAATCGCATGAGTGAGCCGAAGTTGCAGGGCAAGTCGCACGACATTCCCAAGAGGCTGGTATGGGATGCGTGGCTGAAGGTGAAGGAGAACGGAGGGGCGGCCGGGGCGGATGGCGTGACGATCGAGCAGTTCGAGGAGAGGCTGAAGGATAACCTCTACCGGCTGTGGAACCGCATGTCATCGGGTTCTTATTTTCCTGGGCCGGTCCGCGCGGTGGAGATACCTAAGAAAGGAGGAACGAGGGTTCTGGGCATTCCGAATGTCGTGGACCGGGTGGCGCAGACGGTGGCGGTGCTCGCGCTGGAGCCTGCGGTGGAGAAGGTTTTCCACCCGGATTCCTACGGGTACCGTCCCGGCAGGTCGCCGCTGGACGCGATCAAGGCATGCCGTCAGAGGTGCTGGGACAAGGACTGGGGAGCGCCGGGATAAACCGGCTTAGAGAAGGGACATGGAAACGTCCTACATCGAAGGGCTAGCGACCCACGGTGGCCTCGAGTCATGCGTCGGCGTCCGTGAGGACGCAGGCGAAGCGTTGAACGACCTTCGTGTCGTCATTAATGTCGACCAGCGGACCTTCGCAACCAGCGACCACCTGTTACCCAGACCTATCCTTCTGCACTGTATAATCGTAGCGCCCTGGCCCGCTTAGTGCGCATTCGGACGTAACTCCGACATCGCGCTGGGTCCGAAAACCTCATTCTGCGACATCACGCTCCGCACGACTATGCGCCCCATTACGACGATAGCTCATCGAGCAAATTTTTGGCCTCCTTCAAATCGAGCGTGTCGAATCCCTCGGTAAACCAGCCGTAGACTGGAGCGAGAAGAAGCGTTCGCGTCGCCGGTCACCGAACCGAGGCCGCTCGTAAAAACCCCTTTGTGGGTTCAGGAACGCGTGGGAGCATTTACTTAATCGCGTTCTTCAGGACAGTTTCCTCGATCTCGTTGCCATTCGCGTCCTCAATCCAGGCCTTGTAGCCGATCGTTCGCAAGTATTGGACAAGCCCGAGTGCATGCTCCGGGTCGCCAGAATAAATCTTCGCGGGTCCGCTCGGACCCTTCGCTTTAACAATCATACTCACAGGTCGTCCTTTGCCCTGCCCAATAGTGACGCTCTAACGAGTTCTGAAGCCTTACATCGCGACGGCGAGCAACGCCACAGCATCGGAGCGGTTTTAAATCAAGCTGCCCAACGTGTGATCGAGCCGCCGAGCCGCCATTTTGGCTTGCCAGGGCGGGCGTGGCTGCGAAATTCACCTCTTTCGTTCATTCCTTCAAAGACTCGCTCCAGGAGCAAAGCTCGCGCGCGTCCAAACATGAAGTCACTTGGCTATAAAAACCAATCGATCAAAATTGCTGAGCACTAACGCGGCGTTGCACCACATCGAAGCGAACTGGAGCATGTTTGGTTATCGCACCCAAATGTCACAGTCGATAAAGCGCCGCATACTTTTCACGAAGATAATCAAGATAAGGTGTCATACTCATCGCCGCATCTGTCACGCGCTCGATGAGGTCGTTCGGGGCGAATTTACTTCCGTGCTGGTAAACATTGTCGCGCAGCCAGGTGTGCAGCGTGCTGAATTCGCCACGGGCGATTTCGCGGGGGATGTCGAGATGCGCCTGCAGCGCGGCCGCATAAAACTGCGCGGATAAAATGTTGCCGATCGCGTAGCTCTGGAATCGGCCGCCGATGTAGCCGGAGTACCAGTGAACGTCCTGTAGACAGCCGTCGCGATCATCGTCTGGCGCGACGTCCAGATCGGCGCGCATCGCCGCACGCCAAGCCTCGGAAGGTCTTTCACGCGGAGCTTGCCCTCGAGCAATTGCAGCTCGAGGTCGAAGCGCAGCATGACGTGCAGATTGTACGTCAACTCGTCGGCGTCAGTGCGAATGATGGAGCGCGCCACTTTGTTGATGGCGCGATGGAACACGGTAATTGGAACGCTCCCGAGTTGCTCCGGAAAAACCCGTTGCAACGAGGGATAAAAATGCTCCCAGAAATCGCGGCTGCGCCCGACCACGTTCTCCCAGAGCCGCGACTGGCTTTCATGGATACCGGCCGAGACACCCTTTCCCAGCGGCGTGCCATCGAGAGTGGCGCTTACACCCTGCTCGTACATCGCATGGCCGGCCTCGTGCAGTGTCGAGAATAATGCATCGCCGAGGTTGTTCTCGCTGACGTGGGTGGTGATGCGCACGTCGCCGGTAGAAAAGCGCGTGCTGAACGGATGATGGGTTAGGTCAAGCCGGCCACGGTTGAAATCGTAGCCCAGGCGCTGAGCGAGATTCAGGGCAAATTCAAACTGGGCTGCTTTGGGAAAGGCCTGCCGCAGGCTAGAGTCGTCAGCGACAGGTTGCTCGCAAATCGCACCCACCATCGGGACAAGCTGGCTTTTGAGCTCGCTAAAAAGTTTGCGGATTGATGCCGTGGTCATGCCCTCATCGGCGTCGTCGATGTGCGGATCAGCCACGTGCTTGTAAGGCGCAAAGTAGGATGAATATTCCCGGCTGAGATCGAGCGTCTGTTCGAGATAGGGCACCATGGCCGCAAAGTCGTTCGCCGGCCGAGCCCGGGTCCATGCGTTGTACGAGGCGGAGCCGTGGGCGTTCGCGCGCGCGACATGGTCCGGCGGTATCTTGATCATCTTTTGAAAGTCGCGGCGCGCGACACGGATCAGACTGGCGTCGTCAGAATCGTGCGGCAGGCTCTCGCCGTAGTGGGCAAGCGCGTCGAGCAGCTTGCCGAGTGCCGGCGCGACCGCCTGCTCGTGCGCCAGACGGTAGAGCGCCGCGCATTGACGGCCTCGGGCGTCGGCACCACCTCGCGGCATGTAGGTCGCTTGGTCCCAATTCAGTACGTCGCCGGCCGCGGTCAAAGGTTGAGTGAACCAGTGACGGGTCAAGTTATTTTTGTTGGAAACGCCGGAGTGCTATTTTACGAATTAGGTCCAGAACAACACATCTGTTACAGCGGACCAGCGTAATCGATATATCTGACAAAGAGGCGAGTGCTAACAAGATGCCGACATCGCTGACCGAGTCCGCTGTTCAGTCAACTCCAAAGCAGCCACACGACAGCCCAGGCTTCCGAACTTGCCTCGCGAAGTTTCTTCGCCTCTGGAGGACCATCATCGCGATAGAGAGTTCTAGGGTGCTCATCCGTCTGGCCAACCAGTGATACCGCTTCTCTCTCAAGCGTGTACGCTTGGCGCTGAACGTCGATGACGGCCGACGCGGAGGGACCTCCAGTTTTTTTCGGTACTCACTGCCGGTCTTTGATTTGCGACTGTTTGACGCCAGCAATTTTCTCAGGGTGTCTCTTTTACCTTCACCCGAGGCCGTGGTGCCACCGCAAAACGCGATCGTTGTGTAATTAGGGTGGCTTTTGCATTCCAATGGAGGGTGCTAACATTGTCGAGGTTTACCAGGACGGGGTCGTCTTGCAGGTTTATGCATTTAACCCACGTAGGCATATTGCAGCCGCGCAAGCCCAAGAGCTAACCGCCTTAGCCGACGAAAAAGACGCCATGTTCTGGAAGGCGTTGGGAAGGATGGACCAAGGTTGCGTATTGGGACCGGCAAGCCTCGGACGCAGTCCGTATGATCACCTCCGGGATCACCGCCTGGTGGTCAACGGGATCAACACTAAACATCCCGGGGTTTTTACCACATTTGGCGATGCCTATGCGGGACTCGGCCAATTCGATGACGCCCGGCGCTGCATTGGCGAAGCGATGACGGCGGTGGAAACAACCAAGGAAAGGTGGTGGGAAGCTGAAGTCCATCGCACGGCTGGCGAAATCGCACTCAAGTCGCCCGAGCCGGACGCGGCGAAAGCGCTAGCATACTTCGAGCGTGCGCTCGCGGTCGCACGTCAGCAGCAGGCAAAGTCCTGGGAACCGCGCACGGCGATGAGCATGGCGCGGCTCTAACGCGATCAGGGCAAGCGGGATGAGGCTCGCGATCTTCTTGCTCCGGTCTACGGCTGGTTCACTGAAGGCTTCGACACGCTCGATCTGAAGGAGGCGAGGGCGTTGCTGGAGGAGTTGGCGGCGTAGCCTTTTTACACGAACACGATTAGGCGAGCTACGATGCAGCAACAACGAGGAGATACCAATGGCTCAAGAAGCCAGAGAACTGATTTGCATGATTACACGTGGGACGGATCACGAGGTTTCTTCGGTCGGCTTTACTATCGCAAATGGCGGCATTACGGCAGGACTGAAGGTTTTCATCTTTCTGAGCAGCAGTGGCGTCGACCTTGTGCGGAAGCGTGCTGCGGATACCACACAAGTCAATCCGCTCGAACCTCTCGCTAAACTCATCAATGATTTTATGGCGCGACGATCTGGGCCTGCACTCCGTGCGTTAAGAGCCGCGGTTACGCTGAGGCGACCTCATAGGCGGGCGGCGCCGCCGCTGGAGTTGTCATCACCGGAGCGAGCGTGATGCACGAGCGGATTAAAGCGGGCGCCGCCACACTTAGCTTTTAAGCCGGCGCGTAGTGTGTAACCCTGATCACGCTACTTGAGAGCGGTTTCCGGGCGGGCTGATCATGCATTGCAATGGTGGTGTGGTCTGCGCCCTTGCGGAGCATGACCACAGCGGGTGCCGCGATCAGGTTGCGGTTGGCGGGTCGAGGCGATCCACGAGCTTGACGAATACGTCCTCGAAGCCGGGCTCGTAGTCGTCGGGGTGCTCCTTGATGAACGCGATCACCTTTCGGTAGCAGTCGGCCGCCTTTTGCTTGTCGCCACGGGCCTCATAGACCATGCCGAGGCGATCGTGGCCATCGTGCACCTCGGGGAACAGCACCAGGAGATCGCGGGCGGCCTGCTCGGCCTCGTCGAGCTTGCCGGCACGGACGAGTTCGGCAGCGGCGTTGGACGCGATGGTGAGTTCGTCCTCGTCAGCGTCCTCGGCGCCGGAGAGGCTCGCCGCGATGGCGGCTTTCACCTCACGAAGGAAAGGGCATGGCTAACCCCAACCCCAAGAACAAGTTCCAAAAGGGTGACAAGCGGGCCGGTCGCCCGGCGGGTGTAACCAATGTCATGTCGAAGGACATCAAGATACTCCGCCGCGAGGCGGCCGAAGAGGTTGGCTTCATCCAGAGGGTCCGCGAGCATACAACTCAAGGAGCATGGCTACGTCGCTCGCGGCTGGCTAGGCGTGCGGATTCAACCGGTAACCGCGGGCATCGCCCCACAATTCGAAAAGACAACGAGGTCGCCAACTGAGGCGACCTCGTCATTGACTGTCCCGCGCTTTACCCTGGATCAACCGATCGTGCCGCTCAGGATCGGACCGAATGGAACGTAGCGCTCGCCGTCGAAACGCCTCATCTGGGCCTGCCTGATCGCCGCGAAATTGGTCGGGCTGGTATTGATCGTGATGCCGGGCAACAGCATCGGCAGTTCGAGATGTTGCAGGTTGGCCGCCTGCTTCATCACGTTCTCGCGGGTCAGCTCATCGCCGCACTGCTTCAGCATCTGAACGGTTGTCGCGGCAATCGAAGGGCCGTAGACGTTCTGGTTATCGATCTTGTCGCCGCGCGGGTAATACTTGTCCATGAAAGAGACCCACGATTTGTAGCCCGCATCGGTTTGCCATTGGGGGTCGGTCGGATCCTTGAAGGAATTGTCACTGATGATACCCTTGGCGTTTTCAAGGCCGGCCGGCTTCAACGTCGCAGCGACCGACGAAGCAATCCCATTCAAAATGTGCAGCGGCTTCCATCCGATTTCGGCCGATCTTCCTGATCGCCAGGGCGCCGAATTTGGGAATTGCGATGGTGACGAGGACATCGCAGCCTGCTGCCTCGCATCTGAATGATTTGCGAGTCGACGGTCGGGTCGGTGGTTTCGTAGGTCGTCTTGACCTTGATCAATGCGGCCGCCTTATCGCCGAGCCCGTCCACCAGCCCGTTGAGATAGTCCTTGCCGAAATCGTCGTTCTGATAGAGCACGCCGATCTTGGCATCGGGCTTGTTCTTCAAGATATAGCCGGCGTAAATGCGGCCCTCTGCCTGATAGCTGATGAAAAAGCCCATCGTCCAGGGATGGCCCTTCGGGTCGTCCCACTTGGTGGCGCCGGTGCCGGGGAACAATTGCGGCACCTTTTGCTCGTTCATGTAGCGCCAGATCGCGGTGTTGGTCGGGGTGCCGAGCGATCCGGCGATAAACAGAACTCGGTCGCTCTCGACCAGCTTGCGCGTCATCTCGACCGTCTTCGGCGGCGAGTAGCCGTCATCGTAGGAAATCCAGGTGATCTTGCGCCCGTTCACGCCGCCCTGGTCGTTGATCATCTTGAAATAGGCGCCCATCGATATCGGAACTGGGGCTGGCGTTCGAGAGCGGCCCGCTATAGGGGCCGGTGTTGCCGATCTTGATTTCGCTGTCGGTGACGCCAGGGCCGTATTGCTTGGCGGCTCGCGCCGGGCGGGCGACCAATAGCGGGCCGCCAAGGGCCAGCGCGGCCGGGGTAGCGCCGAGAATTGCGCGACGCGTGAGAAGACCGACGGACCCGAGGAGAACGGAACGCCTGCTGAGCCTGCTCATTGAACCCTCCCTGGCCCCCTTGTGGTGCGAAACGATCGCGGCCGGGGGCGTTGTTTACCTGAGAACGTTAGGTGCCCTGCTTGCCTCCATTGCAAATTGCGACCGACCACGAGCGGCAGGTCAATGTGGCAATGTGAAGCGAACTTACGGGAACGGCAAAAAAGATAACCGTCTCTTGAGCGATTTGGCCTGCCGACGGCGGCCACCAATGCCCCATGTGATGAACAGGGATTACGGCACATCCCCGCTTAAAAGGGCATTTCCGAGATGGCCTGACCAACCTATCTCTGATTGCCTCGCGTCGCAACGAGTAAGCGTTGCTGTCCAATTTTGCAGGGGTCTCTTGACGAAGGCCGACGAAACTTCTTCGGGAAACGGATGTTCTCCGGCGCAACGCTTCATAGCGCCGAACGGCCCGGCGTGAGGCATCCAATGGTCGCGGTAGGAACGAAGAGCCCATGAAGGCACGCACCCTTGGTCGTATGGGCGACCGACATCAAGACGGTTCACTGCTTGCGTGCGGCTTCCGGCCGGCGCAGATATTTGCCGCGCGCCGGGCCGATGACATTCCCGTCGTCGTAAACAAGTTCGCCGCGCAAAAACGTACTCTTCACCCGACCATGAAGCTCGACGCCTTCGAACGGAGTGTAGCCTTGGTGCGATTCAGAATTCCGCGGCGTGCACGACAAAACTTTCGTGCGGATCGACGAACGCGATGTCGGCGTCATAGCCGGGCGCAATATCACCCTTGCTTGCCAAACCAAAGCGCTGCGCCGGGTTCCAGCTCAACAGTTCTGCCATGTGATTGTACGACATGCCCCGCTTGCTGCCTTCGCTGAGAATGCCCGATAAAAGGTATTCGGTACCGCCAAAGCCCGATTTGGCCAGCCAAATATTGGCCGGGTCGTCCTTCGACCACTTCTGCTCGGCCGAACAGCAGGCGTGATCGCTGACGATCCAGTCGATCTTGCGGTCCAGCACGGCCTGCCACAGTGCTTCAACGTCCTCGCGCGGCCTGATCGGCGGATTGACCTTGGCGTGTACCGCGCATTCGCAATCGGTATCGAGCAGAAGATGCCCGACCGTCACTTCGCGGCGGAAGGCGATATGCGGAAATACCTGCTGCATGGTCCACGCGGCATCCACGGCCTTGCGCGAACTCAGGTGCAGCAGATTGATGTTCAGGCAATTGGTTTCGTTCGCGAGATAGGACGCGATCCAGATCGCAAGCCCCTCCGAATGCGGCGGGCGTGCCGCGCTGTAGGCCTTCAGCCCGGTGAGCTTGCCTTCGCGCTCCACGATCTTCGTATAGGCATTGAGAATGTCGGCCAGTTCGCAATGCAGGCTGACGCTGACATGGCGAGCCTTATCGGGAAATTTCTCCATCAGGCGCCGCGCCGAGCGCATAATGAACTCGAAATGCGCGATGTCGTAGCTCTCGTCAGGCCCAATCATCAGAAAATCGTTCTGATGCGACGAGCGGCCGTGCAGGCCGTAACCGCCGTAGAACATGAATATCTTGAAAGAGGTGATGCCGTGCTCGGTGACGAGGTACTCCATCTCGTCGATGTGGGCGGCCTCGACCGGCGCCAGATGGAAGCCGTAATCGACCCAGAAATTCCGCTCCGACTGCTTGTACACTTCGGGCATGAAGTCGCGATAAGGGCCTCCGCGGTTGAGGTAGTAATGGCCGGTGCGCAAATAGTTCAGGCTCGAAGTGACGCCGCCCATGGCCGCGGCCTTGCTTTCCGACCTGGCGTCCTGCGCCAGCGGCGCGTAGATGCCAATATGCATGTGCGAATCGACACAGCCCGGGAATGCCAGACGATTTTTAGCATTGAAAACGGCCTTCGCGCGCTCTGCCGGAATGTCGGGTCCAAGTTGAGCGACTTTGCCGTCCTTCACTGCAATATCCAGGCAATCGACCGCATTCTTGTTTGGGCGAACCACGCGGGCGTTCTTGATTACGAGGTCGAACGACTTTTCCATGCCAGATATTCCCTGCGTTGCTGCAGACGATTTGTGTCGTGGAGGCACACCCCGAGCTCCCTCAACTTTCGCCGACTTTCGTGGTCTTGGGGGCCGATGCCGCTTCATACTGCTTGCCGCGCGCCAGCATCTGCGGCGTGCCGATAAGATCATTGAGCGCGTCGAAATCGAACATGCGCCTGCGGAACTGCGCCGTGGTGCCGTTGGATCTGAGCGAGCCGTAGAATTCCTGCGCCGCCTTGGCCAACGCACGTACGATGGCGCCGGGAAAGATGACAAAAACGAAGCCGAGTTTCTGCAACTCGTCTGCCGAGAGGATCGGCGTTTTACCGCCTTCGACCATATTCGCCATCAGCGGCGTGGACTTGCCCATGAGCGCGCCGATCCGACCGAGATCGGCGCGTTCGCGCGGCGCCTCGATGAACAGCACGTCGGCGCCGGCATCGCGATAGAGCGCCGCACGCGCGATGGCGCGGTCAAAGCCTTCGACGGCGACCGCGTCGGTACGTGCGATGATCAGCGTTTCGGCCGACGCGCGTGAATCCACCGCAGCATTGATCTTCCCGACCATTTCCGGCGCCGGGATAAGCGTCTTGTCGTCGAGATGACCGCAGCGTTTGGGAAAATCCTGATCTTCGAGCTGAATCGCATTGGCGCCGGCGCGTTCGAAAAGCCGCACGGTGCGCTCGACATTGAGCGCATTGCCGTAGCCGGTGTCGGCGTCGACGACGAGGCGCGCATCAATGCGATCGCGGATCAGCGCGACGGTGTGGGCGACCTCATCCAGTGTGACGAGGCCGATATCCGGCCGGCCGAGCCGTGTGTAGGCGATGGCGGCCCCGGAGACATAGAGCGCCTCGAAGCCTGCCTTCTCGGCGATCAGCGCGGTCAGTGGATCGTAAACACCGGGCGCGATCAGGATCGGCGGGCGTGCAAGGCGGGCGCGCAGTGTCGTGTCGGTCATGCGTCTATAATCCCAAATCTGCACATTTGAGCTGCGGATCGGCTGCGATCGCGGCGCCGGTGCCGGACATGATGAAATGCCCTTCCGCAAGGATCAAGGATATAGGCGCGGTCGCGCCGGCACCGCGGGCGAATGACCAGCACGATGTCGCGAAGCTCGGACGGGTTAAGCCCGGCCGGCACCTCGTCGAGCAGCAACAATTTCGCCTCGGTCGAGCATCGCGCCAAGACCGAGTTCCTGTTCCGCCGCTCTTCGAGAGCAGCTTTACTTGGTATTCTTTAGAATACAATATCGCGAACGTTCGACAATTCCAGTGAAGCGACGTGGACGCACTCCTTGATGAGTGAGCCGCAATGCTTGATCGATCGGCTTTGGGCGGCGCACGAGATCGCGCGCCGCGAGGATGGTGCTGCCTTGCTCTGGGTCGATCGCCATTACGTCCATGAAGGCTCGTTCCATGCCTTCAGCCTGATGAAGGCGCGTGGTCGTTCTGTTGCTGAACCGGAACTGACGTTCGGCGTAGCCGATCACTACGTGCCGACGCGCGGCCGCGCCAAGGGCGTCGCCGATCCCGAACTTGCGACGATGGTGCGCAATTTCGAGAGCAATGCGGCGGAGAGCCACATCACATCGTTCGGATTGCTCGACCCGCGTCAGGGCATCGTGCATGTCGTCGGCCCCGAGCAGGGACTGACGCTGCCCGGACTGCTGATCGTCTGTGGCGACAGCCACACCTCTACGCATGGCGCTTTCGGCGCGTATGCGTTTGGGATCGGCGCCTCGGAAGTCGCGCATGTGCTGATGACGCAGACGCTGTGGCAGAAAAAACCCAAGCGCATGCGCGTTACCGTCGAAGGCCGCGCAACGCCCGGCGTGGGCGCCAAGGATATTGCGCTGGCCATCATCGCCCGTGTCGGCGCCGATGGGGCGCAAGGCCATGCGACCGAATTTTGCGGCAGCGCCATTCGAGAGCTGACAATGGAAGGCCGCATGACCTTATGTAACATGTCGATCGAGGCCGGCGGTCGCTGTGGCATGGTGGCGCCCGACGCCACTACGTTCGCCTATCTCAAGGGACGTCCCTGACGCACCGCAAGGCGCAGATTTCGAGGCGGCGGTGGAAGTCTGGTCGTCGCTTCGGTCCGATGCGGATGCCGCGTTCGATCGCGAGGTAACCCTCGACGCCGCCGAGATCGCACCGATCGTCACCTGGGGCACTACACCAGACGATGGGCTGCCCATCGACGCGCGCGTTCCCGATCCAGCGCATGAACCCAACGCGGAGCGTAAAAAATACATTGAGGAGGCGCTCGCCTATATGGGCATCGTACCCGGCACCAGGCTGACCGACCTCGCCATCGACCGCATTTTTATCGGCTCCTGCACCAATGCGCGGATTGAAGATCTGCGGGCCGCCGCCGCCGTGCTCGCCGGTCGCGTCAGCAAGGTTCCGGGACTGGTCTCGCCCGGTTCATCGCTTGTGAAACGGCAAGCCGAGCAAGAAGGGCTCGACCGCATTTTTCGGGATGCCGGTCTCGAATGGGCGGATTCCGGCTGCTCGATGTGCGTCGGCATCAACGGCGATATCGTGCCTGCGGGCGAACGCTGCGCCTCGACCACCAATCGCAATTTCCGCGGCCGCCAGGGACGCGGCGCGCGCACACATCTCATGTCGCCCGCGATGGTAGCCGCCGCCGCGGTAACCGGGCATCTCGCTGATGTACGCCCGCTGCTGGCCAGACGAAAACTCTAGGGCAACGACACGTGGAAAAATTCGTTCGCCTCTGCGCCAAAGCCTGCCCGCTGCCGCGACCCAATCTGAACACAGATCAGATCCTGCCGGCGCGTTATCTGAAGTGGCCGCGCGCGAGGGGCCTCGGCACGGTATTGTTTCAGGATTTGCGTGTCGATGCCGCGGGTAACGAGTGCGGGGATTTCCCGCTCAATCTGCCAATCTGGCGCGACGCCAAGATTTCTCATTGCCGGGCGCAATTTCGGCGGCGGTTCATCGCGCGAAGCCGCAGTTTATGCGATCTACGATCATGGTCTGCGCTGCGTGATTGCGTCGTCATTCGGCGACATCTTTGCACAGAATGCGGTCAAGAACGGACTGCTTAGCGCGATTGTTTCGGAAGAGGATGCTGCCGAACTTGCGGCCGCAGTCGCCGCCGATCCACAACGTGACGTAACTGTCGATCTGGAGCAGCAGACGATCGTCTGCGGCAACCGCACCTACACCTTCTCGATCGATCCGGTGAGCCGCAATCAGCTACTCAATGGCTGGGACGACGTTGAGCTGACCGAAAGCTACCGCGCGCAAACGCGGGCTTACCGTGCCTGCGACCGTCTGCGCCGGCCGTGGGCTACGCCGGCAAGACCGCAAGCCGGTTAGTCTCGCCCCCCAACCCGAGAACCGCCGAGACTGTTTCCCGGTTTTTGCGGTAGGGTTGCCTGCTCCGCCGCCGTTGCGGCATCATTCGCGCAAAAGCGCCTGGAGGCGGCCATGACTGAAGTGCTCGAGCGCGCGCCCGATCTCGACATCGATCCCTACGACGATGCTTTCATCGCCGATCCCTATCCGGGATACGCGGCGATGCGCAGCGCAGGGCCGGCCTTCTACATGCCGAAATACGCATGCTGGGGCATGGCGCGCTACAAGGAGGTGCGGCCGGCGCTGCTCGACTGGAAGACCTACTGCTCCGGCATGGGCGTGGGTTACACGCATTTTGGCAAGGAGAAGCCGTGGCGGCCGCCCAGCCTGCTGCTTGAGGCCGACCCTCCGCTGCACGACCGCACGCGCCGCATCGTCGACCGGGTGGTGTTTCCACCCGCGCTGCAGCGGCTGCGCGAGCCGTTCGCCAAGGAGGCCGCCGCGGCGGTCGAGCGCGTACTCGCGCGCGGCCGGTTCGACGGCGTGAAGGAATTGGCGGAGGCGTTCCCGCTGAAGGTGTTTCCCGATGCGGTCGGGCTCGACGCCGACGGGCGCGAGAACCTGTTGCCGTATGGCGACATGGTATTCAACGGCTTCGGGCCGCTGAATGCGCGCTTTGCGGCCTCGACGGCAACCGCCGGCGCGGTGGTGCCGTGGATCATGGCCAAATGTTCGCGCGCGGCGCTCGCGCCCGACGGGCTCGGCGCGCAAATCTACAATGCTGTCGAGGCCGGCGAGGCGACCGAGGAGGAGGCGGCGCTGCTGGTGCGCTCGTTCCTCTCCGCCGGGCTCGATACCACGGTGGCGGCGATCGGCAGCGCACTTCATCTGCTCGCGACCAATCCCGGCGAGTGGCGCAAGTTGCGCGCCGATCCCTCGCTCGCCAAGAACGTGTTCGAGGAAACGGTGCGGATGGAATCCCCGATCCAAAACCTCTTCCGCACGACGACGCGCGAGGTCGAGTTTGACGGCTTGCGCATTCCAGCGAACGAAAAGGTGCTGCTGTTGCTCGCCTCGGCCAACCGCGATCCCGAACACTGGCAGGAGCCGGATCGCTTCGACATCACGCGCCGCGTGCAGGGCCACGTTGGCTTCGGCGTCGGCTTTCACGTCTGCATCGGCCAGGTGATCGCGCGTATGGAAGGCGAGCTGCTGCTGACGGCTTTGGCGCAGCGCGTCGCCTCGATCGAGCTAATCGGCCCGCCGATACGCCGCTTCAACAACGCCGTCCGCGGCTTCGCGAGCCTGCCGCTCGAGGTGCGGGCGGCGTGAGAAGAAGGGCGCCATCAGCATCGTACCGTCGTATGTGCTTCTCGGCCGGTTCGGCGGCTACTTACACGGCGACGACTATGGTAGGGAAAGGGGCGTTACGCCCATCAGTACTGTCGAGCAGGGAGCAGAAGCCATTCTCAACCTCGCCCTCTCGCAAGAACTCGATGGCCGCTCCGGCGAGTTTTACAATGGGGCTGCGGCCTCGGAGGGCAAACGCGCAAGCCTATGACGATAGCGCGCGCGAACGACTACGGGTGCTAAGCATGCGTCTGACTGGAGCTCCCTGATCGCTGCGATGACACAGCCGCGGTTGAAGCATTTTGGATGGGGTCGGGGATGCGATTGCAGCGGCGGCGAGGCGGACACCAGTGGCGCGGCGGCGGCTAGAACTCGCGGCCGATCAGCCGGTCGAGCGAATAGCGGCCGCCCCCGTGCAGGAATACGCCGAGCGCGATCACGCCCATGAACAGCGCATACTCCATGCCGCGGTGGCCCCACGACCAGTTGGGATACAGCACCGCAAAGGAGATCACCGCCATTTCGATAACGAAGGCGGCGGCGACGACGCGCGTGAACAGGCCAGCGGCCAGCATCAGGCCGCCGACAAACTCGATCACCCCGAGAAAGTAAGCCCAGGCCAACGGGTAGGCCCAGCCCCATTGTACGAAATGGCGCGAGGTGGGAACGGCGTCGTTGAGAAAAAGCTTGGCGAAGCCGTGCGGCACCAGAATGAGGCCGAGCGCCACGCGGATCAACGTAAAGCCGAACGGCGCCAGCGCTTCATAAAACGGCGCCGCCGCCGGTACAAACAGTGCACTGCGATCGGTCTTGATGTTTGTTGCGCTCATGCGATTCCTCCCTTTTGTTCGGCGGCCGGCCTTGGCCGCAGCCCCGCACCGGCTGCTTCCCACAGCATCTTTAGTGGCAATCGGCGCAAGATGAAAACGAACGCAGCGCCTGCCCACGCTTCGGTTTTGCAAGGGGCATTAGCCCTTGGGCGTTTCGATGAGTTCTATCTTGTTGCCGTCAGGATCAGCGATGTACATCGACCGTCCGTAGGAATTCGGCAGAATTTCGTGAATGATCCTCACGCCGGCGTCCTTGACACGCCGGCGGGCAGCTTCGACATCGTCCACCTCGAAGGCGACATGCTCCACCTGGCGCCCGTCGCCCGGACCGCCCTCGGTCAAGCCAAGTCCTTGCTCGGTGACGATGAGCTCGCGACCGCCCGCAAACGGCTCGCGCTTGCGAATCGTGAATCCGAGCACACCGACGTAGAATTCCTCAGCACGCTTGAGGTCGCTCACCTGCATGAGCAGGTGCATCACGCCTTTGACTTTCGCTGGCATGCCGTCGCTTCCCTCGCCGCACCTAAAGATCTTTCCGGTCGGGCCCAAGCACTCCCGAGCGCGCCCAGTTTTCCAGCGAATATTCCTGGATTGCCACATGCAGAGCATCTGGTTTGCAATCGCAGTGCTCGATCATCGCATCGGTGATGGCGCGCGTCAGCTTGCGCTTTTGATCGACCGTGCGCCCCTCGAACATGTGCACGAAAACAACAGGCATCGTTGCCTCCCGCTTCAGCCTGAATGTACGCTTCGGCGTTCGCCGCCCCAGCCGGATCAGCTTAGGCCTTGCGCTTGGCGGCCACAATGGCGGCACCGACGTTATCTCCATCGAAGGGAATCGTCCGATGATTTTATTTGAGCGGGCTCGACGGGCTTGCGAGAATTGCCAGAATTCGCTCTTTGAGGCCGACCCATTGGCTGGCGCCCACCGAAACGGGCGCGCGGCTGCCAAGTCCGCGCGCCCAGACCGCGCGCAGGCCGAGTTCGGATGCCGCCGCCAAGTCGACGCCACCGGGCGGCGCTGCCACGTCGACCACCAGCGTCCCGCGCGGCAGGCGTTCCAGGATCGGCTGACTGACGACGTTTGCCGGCACTAAAGAAACAATGATCTGCAGCTTCGGCGCAAGCTCGCTCAGCAATTCCAAAGGCCAGCTGGTAGCCCCGACTGCCGAGGCGGCTGCGCGCTGGACCGGATTGCGGGCGAAAACGTTGACGCGCGCGCCAAGCAGCAGCAGCGTTCGCGTCAACAGGGCGGCAATCGTGCCGTGACCCACGACACCGATCTCCGCGCGCTGAATGGTGAAGTCGGTATTTTCGATCAACACTTTGAGGATGCCTTCGACGATGGCCGGCCCGCGCAGCAGCATCAGCCGCACGTCGGAATCATATTCGTGCAGCGTGATCCGCGCCGCGGCGGCCGCCGCCTTGATGCGCTCGTTGGCAATCCCGAGAAAAACCTGAGCGCGCGGATGCATCGGCGCAAAGAACGAAGCATCGACCACAATTTTTTCCGTTGACGCCGGCGCGAATAATGCGCCCTCGGCGGTGCTCCCGGGAATCGGCAGCAGGCCGAAATGCGCCCCGGCGAAAGCCGCGGCTGCGCTAGACGAAGGCTCTGCTCCGACAATACCTTCGTCAGGCCAGGGAAATCCGAAGCAGCGCACCGTGGCGCCGGTCGCGGCGGCGCGGCGCGCGATTTCCTGCTCGCGCCGGTCGCCTCCGACCATGCCGATGATCACACCCGTGAAATCAGCGCTGGCGGTTGCCGCCGTTTCACGGTCAAAACTCATAAATCGGTCCGCTTGGTTCGCCCCAAGGAAATGAGATCGCTTCACGCCGTCGATCGCGATCGCCTCTGCCTCTGCCGCAACCTATGCCGACACCCGCGCAACAAGCTTCGGCGAGGCTGCCCGCAGCTCCCGCAGGACGGCAAGATTGTATTGACGGTCGGCGGCTTCGCCTGCGAGCAGCAAGACCAGTTCCTGCAGCCCGGCAGCGATGAACGAGGCGAGCTTTGTGCAGCATTCCTCCACGTCTCCGGCGACGCCGAACGCCTCGACCGCATCGTCGGAAACAAGCCGCGCGGCGCCATCGAGGTCGCGCCGAGCGATCGCGGCCATGATCGCCTCTTGGTCGAGCCGAATTGCCGTAAACGCGATGTTCTCGTCGAGAAATCGATTGCGGAACACGAACGCGAGCTTGCGCCGAACGGTCTCAACCGCACGCCGCTTGTCGTCGGAGGCCATGCACGAAAAATATAGCCGGCAGTTGTGCAGGCGGGCAGGATCGCGGCCGGCATCCTCGGCGCCCTTGGCGACAGAGACGAAGCGAATGTTGCACGAAGGCCGCGGACATTCCAGCCGACAAGCACCGCGCCGTCGGCGATGCGGCCGGCCAAGCGCAGCATCTGCTCGCGCATCGGCGCAAGATAGATCGGGATTGGCGCGGAAGGACGAAACATCATCCGCGCGCCGTGCAGGCGAAAACGATAGGCGTCCTGCGTGACCGGCTCGCCCGACCACAGCGCGCGCAGCGCTTCGACAAATTCGCGAACGACGCGGACCGGTTTGTCGATCGCTTCGCCGGACTCGCCGAGAAAAAGCGGATTGCCAACCCCGACCGCGATGCGCGGCGCGACCGGGCGCGACCTCCGCCAGCGTGGCCATCTGCATCGCCGTCGGCATCGGGTGACGCAAATACGGACTTATCGCCGTGGGAACCAGGCGCGCGCCCGGCGTCGCCAGAGGCAAATCCGAGACAGGATAGGATTGCCTCGCGGTAGCCAAGATGATCGGCCATCCACAAGCCTGTCGCGCCCGCCGCGACCGCGTCCTTGGCGAGCGCGATGGCATCGTCGAATGAGCTGAAGCCGTCGAAACTCACGCCGATTTGCGCGCTCACGTCTTACCCCCAGCGTCAGCCAAGTCCGTCGTAAAGAGCCTTGGCGAGACCGTCTACGCTGCATTGGGCGAGCCCCATCCTATCGAGCGTCAATCCGTCAGCCCTGAAATCGGTTGCGGTCGCGATCCCGGCCAATTGGATCAGTGCGTCGATCGTCGGCGTCTTCACGCCGGCGAGCTCGCCAAGCGCGGCAATCGGCACCAGGCCGAAGCCCACATCCTCGTACACGTATCGTGCTTGAGCGACGGCGGCGACTTGATGGACTTGTTGGGCTCGCTCTCCCGGCACGCTCGCGCGATCGAGCCGCTGTCGAGCGCTTCCTTGGTCGTCAGCCCGGCGCGTTCAAACATTTCCAGAAAGGCTGCGAACTGGAACGCGGAGCGCGCGCGCGATGGCCATCCGCTCGGCGTCCACGGCCGCGGTGACCCGCCCGACGGCTTCGGTGATGCCCTCGCGGTAGAACAGAAAATTCCCGCCCGTGTGCTCGATCCACCCAGCGTTCATGATCATGCCGGTGGGATGAAAGACGGCGTTGAGATTGCTCAGCGCCGTTTCCAGCACGCTCGAGGCCAGCACGATCTCCGGGATAGACCGGCTTGAGCAAATCGTAAAGCCGCTGCGCGTTCTTGCCGGGGAAAGCCGCGAAGGCGAGCCGCTTGGTATAACTGTAAAGATTTACGGCGGCCGGGCCGGCCATGCGGCAGATATAGGTGAGCGTCACCGTTTCGCAGGTCTGCACCGGCTTGTCATAGCCGGCGCGGCGCAACTCGTGGACGAAATGCAATCCGCCGCAGGTATGACCGGGATTGAGATAGACCGGCAGTCTCCGGCGACAGCAGAGGCGCAAGTCCGCGGGCATAGGTTTCGTGTGCGACCGAAGGCACGACCAGCATCACCAGGTCGGCGCCTTCCACCGCCTCCTCGATCCGCGTGGTCATGCACGGCAGCGGCACGAAGCCCTCGATGCACGCCCTCGATTTCGACGCCGCCGGCGGCGCGGAGCGGGGCCAGCCGCTCGGCGCTGCGGGCGTGCAGACGCACTGCGAAACCGCGCAGGGTCAGGTCGGCCGCGGCGGCGCAGCCGCCGTGACCGGCGCCGAGAATGGCGATGGTTTTGATCCGCCATCGCCTAATGGAGATACTCGTTGGTGAACACCTTGGACACGTCGACCGCGTGATCCATGATGCCTCATGTCGAGCAGCGCCTTCTGCATGGCTTCCCACTGTCTCCTTGGTCGAGTGGCCGATGCCGTTCTTTTCGGTATCCGGCGTCTGCGTCAGCTTCATGACTTCAGGGAATTTGAGCCGGGAGTATTTCGGATCGACCGTCGGGTTGTCCTTGAGGAAGATGTCCAGCGCCTCCTCTTGATGGGCGTAACGAGTAGGTCCAGCCCTTGACGAAAGCATGGGTGAAGCGGCGCACCAAGTCCGGATTCTTCTTGATCGTGTTCTCGTTCACGATCAGCGCGTCCGAGTAGATCGGCAGTCCAACGTCGGACATCAGAATCCAGCTCATCGGTATGCCGTCCGAAACCAGCTTCAGCCCGTCATTGAAGAAGAATGCGAGCGCGGCATCGACCTCTCTTGGCCTCGATCATCTGCGCAATGCCCGGTGCCGATCGACACTTCGTTGATCTTTGAGGTGTCGAGCTTGTTGTACTTTTCGACATATCGCCACTGCTTCTCGGCCACGCTGGTCATTGTTACGCCGAGCGTCTTGCCGTAGAGGTCGGTGAGCTTCTTGATGCCGGATGCGGTCGGGAAGATGACGGCGACGGGAGTTTTCTGCAGGACCACGGCGGTGGACGACCACCGGCAGTCCCTTGGCGTAGGCCATCAACGTCTGATCCGCGGCGGCCTCGCCGAATTCGGCATCGCCGTTGCCGACCAGCTTGACGGTGACGGTCGAGCCTTCGCCCGGCAAGAACGTTGACGTCGATCCCCTCGTCCTTGAAGAATCCCTTGTCGCGCGCCACGAAGATCGGCGAGAACTCCGACCCGAATATCCAATCGAGCCGCAGCGTGACTTTGTCCAGCAGCCAGCGCCGGACTGCTCATGACCGCGAGTGCCAGCGCCGCGACCGATATGCGATGCACCATCATTTGAACCTCCGTTTGGCTCCATACTGCGTCGCTTGCCAAAGACATCAAGTCGTTTGCTACATCGTTTCCGGTGTTCCCTCGACGGCGACCTGCCAGGAAAGCACCATCCGCTCGACCAGGACCACGACGAGAAAGAGAATGACGCCGAGCGCACTGAGCGCGAATATACCACCGAACATCACGTCGGTGTCGAGCGACGTATTGGCGTAATTGATCACGTAGCCGAGGCCATTGTCGGATGAGATGAATTCCCCGACCACCGCGCCAACCACCGCGAGCGTGATCGAGATGCGGAACGACGCGAAAATGTAGGGCAGCGCCCATGGCAGGCTGATCTTGAAGAAGACTTCGCGCCAATTCGCGCCCAGCGATTGCATGTATTGGATCAGTTCCGGTTCGACCGAACCGAGACCGCGCGCCGTATTGATGACGATCGGGAAGAAACGCGATCAGCGCGGCGATTACCACCTTGGGGGTCAAGCCGAAGCCGAACCAGATCAGAAAGAGCGGCGCCAGCGCCACTTTCGGCAGGACCTGGGCGGCGACAAGAAACGGATAGGTCATGTCGCTCACCCAGCGCGAATAGGCGATGCCAACCGCAATGACGAAGCCAAGCAAGGCGGCGACAGCGAAGCCGCCGGTCACCGCAAACAAGGTCGGCCAGGTGTTGGCCAGCAGATAGGACCAGTGCTTGGCCATGGCGGCGAAAATCACGGCTGGGCGCCGGCAGGATCACCGGTTTGATGTGCAGGACCTCGACCAGGATTTCCCAGCAGATGAAGAAGGCCACGAAGACGCCGATCTGGCCCGCCAGCCGTGTCGCGTACCGCGCCATCATGATGCCACCTTGAGCGCGGCCTCTGCGCCGCGCAATTTGTGCCGGATGTGCTGCACCAGCTCGGTAAAGCGCTGGCTGCCGCGCAAGTCTTCGCCGCGCGGGCGGGCGAACGGCACGTCGATGATCTCATCGACCCGGCCCGGACGGGCGGTGAGCACGATGACGCGCTCCGACAGCAACACCGCCTCGCTGATGCTGTGCGTGACGAAGACGACGGTGCTTTCGGTGACGCTCCACAAGCGCAGCCAGTTCCTCCTGCATCGCTTCGCGCGTAATCTCGTCGAGCGCCGCGAAGGGCTCGTCCATCATCAAGATTGGCGGTCGGAAGGCGAGCGCGCGGGACAGCGACACGCGCTGCTGCATGCCGCCCGACAGTTCGTGCGGCAGCCGATCCTCGAATCCGGCCGAGTCCGGTAAGCTGCAGCCAGCGGCGCGCCTCGGCGATCCGGGCCTGCACTGGCATTTCCTTGCGCGCGATCTCCAGCGTCAGCAGAACGTTGCTCGAGCGCCGTGCGCCACGGCAACAGCAGCGGACGCTGGAACACATAGCCGATCTTGCCGGAAAGCTCGGCTCTTTCGATGGTGCGGCCGTCGAGCAGCGCGCGCCCCCGGGTCGGCTTCAGCACGCCGGACAGCACCTTAAGCAGCGTCGTCTTGCCGCAGCCGGAGGGGCCGACGACGCTGACGAAGGAGCGCGGCGGAATGTCGATCGAGACGTTTTCCAGCGCCGATACGATGCTGGCCTTCGAGCGGTAGTGAAGCGTCAGGTTCTCGATCAGAATGTGAGGGACCGCCGTCATCCCGCTACCTGGGCCACCCGGATGAGCCGATCGGTGTTGGTATATGCTGACAGCAGCTCGCAGCCGGAATCCGTTACCAGAAGCATGTCTTTGTTCTGCATGCCGAAGCCGTGGCCGGTTTCAAAGATCAACGGCTCGATGGCAATGACCATGCCAGACTCGAGGGCCTGTCCGGCCGTCGGACCCAGATAGGGGTCCTCGTGCAGGTGGAGGCCGATGCCGTGCCCGATGAAGGATATCGGCGGCAGACCCAGCTCGCCGACCTTGCCGAGATAAAGTTCGTAGATCGCGCGGGTATCGGCGTTGGGTTTGATTGCATCGAGCAGCAGGTGCTTGCAAGCGGTCAAATTGGCCCAGATGCGTTCCGCGTGCGGAGGCGGCGTTTCCACGTAGGCGGTGCGGCAAACGCCGGCGTGATATCCATCGAGCGTCGGAAAAATCTCGACGCGGCAGATGTCGCCAGACTTTCGAGCACGCGCTGCGTCGGCCCGACATTGGGAAAGACGCTGCGCTCGCCGGTGGCGACGATCATGATCTTGAAATGCTCGGCGCCGAGTTCGTAAATTCGCCGGCTCAACGTTCCGGCGAGGTCCATTTCGGTCATGCCGGCCCTGACCGAAGCAAACGCGTCGGCGATGCCCCGGTCGGCGATGCAGGACAGTTTGCGCAGGATTTCGATTTCTGCGGGCGTCTTGATCTGACGCAGGCGCGCCAGAAGCGACTGCACTGGTTCGAACCGCGCCTTGGGCAGCAGCTTTTGCAGCGCGATCATGTCGCCGTAGCGGGATGTGATCGAATTCGGCGCCAATACGCGCGCTTCGCCGAGGCCGTGGTTGCGCAGCAGATCCGCCAGGACCGGCATCGCCTCGAATTCGAATTCCCGCCACACGGCGATCTCGGCGTCCGGCGCCTTGGTTCGGATCGTGCTCGCTTCCATGTCAATGATCAGCAGCGCCGCCTTGGCGTCGCGCGTCACCAGCGCCATGGCGTGCCGCCAACGCATCAGGTGCTGCGTGGGCGAGATAAATCCGGTCACCCGGGCGAAATTCTCGGGCGAGCTCGACAAGATGGCGTCGAGGCCGGACTCGGCCATCGCCTTCGCCTGCTGCGCCATGATCTCAGAACGCATCTCACCCCCGCCGCGTGTCAGCCAATGCGGTATCGTTGCAGTTTGTCCGTGTCGACGGGGATTCCCATCCCGACGCCGTCTGGTAATTCCACGGCGCCGTCGGCGAAGCGCATCGGCTGCGTGATCAGGTCGTCGGTATAGTAGATGCACGCGATTTGTCCGTGCTGCGCTTCGGCGGGCGTGGAGATCGGCAGCACACATGACAGCACGACTGCGGGCGCCGCCGCCGCGAGCTGGAGATTGGCCAGGTTTCCGATGCCGGTCTCGACAGAACCGTTCACGTTGCAGATCAGTCCTGCGCTGCGGGCCACCGCGGCTACCTCCATGGCGCGATACAGGCCGCCCGGCTTGGTCGTGTAGATCGAGATGATCTGGGCGGCACGGTGCTCGATGATCTGCAGGACGTCGTGGGCATTCCACGCGCTCTCGTCGGCCATGACCGGAGTGTCGATCGCGCGCGCTACCTGCGCCAAGCGCTCGATCCCCTCGACCGGCTGTTCGAAATACTTGATGTCGCAACTCTCAATGCGCCGATAGGTGCGGATCGCTTCGCCGGGCGTCGCGTAGCCCTGATTGGCATCGATGCACAGCGCGACTTTCGGGCCGACAACGGCGCGCACGCGCTTGACCATTTCCACATCGCGATCGGCGTCGACGCCGACCTTGATCTTGATGGTGTGGACCCCTTCCGAGGCCACCTGAGCCGCCTCGCATTCCGCCTCCTCGAAGCCGATCAGACCGATGGAATGAGTGATCGGAATGCGCTTGCGGCAGGCGCCGCCGAGAAGGCGATGGACTGGCAGGCCACATTGCTGGCCGGCGAGATCGTAAGCGGCAAGTTCGACGGTAGCCTTGGCATACGGATAGCCCTTGATCGCGCGATCCATGCGGTCGTGCAGTTCTGTGATCTGGCCGGGCAGGCAGCCCAGCACCGCGGGTATGAGGTAGCGCTCGATGACGAGCCGCGTCGTTCCCGGGGCTCTCGCCGAAATAGCGCCCGAATTCCCCCGCCCAATCCTTGAGCACCGGTCCTTCGCCCCAACCGGAGCGGCCATCGCGATCGCTCAAGCGGAGAATGATGTAGCTGCCGATGGGCTCGGTAGCGCCGGTCCACTTGTGCTCGCGGCGAAGCGGCAGGGCACAATGGAACAACTCAAAGCTTGCTATCGGAGAATCGGTCAAAAGGCGCCAGCGGTGTTGTCTGCGCTTAAACTCTAGTCGATCAAGCGGCGGCGATCAATCGCGCTGGATATCCGGCAAATGGTCTGGTCCAATGCGTCCCGTCCTGACATCGCCAACCTGCAGGAAAGGCCCGCCCATGACGATCGATCCGAAAGCCGTCCTTGACCGTATCGACACCGACGAACTGGTGAAGGTCACCCTCGATCTTGCCAATATCGACAGCCCCACGGGCGATGAGGGACCAGTCGCGGACTACATCTACGATTGGCTCCGGCGCGAAGGATTCGAGGCCCGCAAAGTCGCCCTTTATCCGGATCGCCCCAACGTGCTCGCCACGCTGCCGGGAACGAGCGAAGGGCGCAGCCTCTGTTTCAACAGCCACATGGACACCACCATCCACAAAGACGAATGGTGGACCACGCGCCGCGCTGCCGATCCTATTTTCCACACGGGCTGGCGCGAGGGAGACACGCTCATCGGCAACGGCGTCTGCAACTGCAAAGGGCCGATGGCGACATGGCTGCTCGCCGCCAAGGCGATCAAGGACGCTGGAGTAAAGCTAAAGGGCGACCTTTTGCTCATGTCGGTGGTCGGCGAAATCGGACTGGAGCCGGTGGATGAGTTTCAGCCGCCGCAATACCTCGCCAAGGAAGCCGGCACCCGCTACGCGATCACCCATGGCGGTGTCGCCGACTATGCGCTTGTCGCCGAAGGCACCGATTTCGGCATTGTTGGCGTCGAGGCCGGCAAGGCGTTCTTCAAGATTACAGTCTTTGGCGGCGATCTGCCGATCTACACGCCCTATATCCAGCGGCCGGTGGCGCTCGAGAAAAACCCCAGCGCCATTGCCCGCATGTCGAAGATGATTCAGGCGGTGGAGGAGTGGGCCGTAGAGTACGAAAACAACAATCGCTACGAATGCGCCGGCGGCATCGTCGTGCCGAAGGTCAATATCGGTGCCATCCGCGGCGGAGTGCCGTGGAAGATCACGAAAACGGTGCAGCATTGCGCAATCTACGTCGACGTGCGCGTCACGCCGGCGCAGGAGCCGCTCGAAGTTCGCGAGCAGCTGCGCCGGCTTATGGACGCGGCCGGACTGACCGGCGAAGTGGAGCTCTACCTGTTCCGCCCAGCTTTTGAGGCCGACGAGAAAAAGGCGGCGCCGCTGCGGCAGGCGATCACCCGCGCGCATCGTGCCGTCGTCGGCGGCGAGCCGGCGCAGGCGCCGATTCCCACCTCCAGCATGTGGCGCGATCTCAACTGCTTCAACGAGATGCGTATTCCGTCCCTCACCTACGGACCGGGGGTGAGCGTCGGCGCCGGCATTTTCCGTATGCCGATCGAAACGCTCGTCACCGGAGTGAAGCTTTACGTCATGACCGCGCTCGATTTGTGCAACCAAGACCGGCGATAGCACGCGGGAAGATGAACTTGGCGTCGGCGACGCGACCGTGAATCCATTTCGCCAATGCTTGCGCCCTCGGCTCGTGAACCCGATCGGTTCTCATCCCGATTCTCCGCCTGTCGAGTACGGCCTCGCAGGCGCCTGCCACAAGGCGAGCTTTTATTTCGCCAAGCACCGCGCCCACAATCGTCAATGCCGCAAACGTCACCGCAAGCCTATTCGCTCATGAACTCCACGACCGCTTGCTGGCAATGGCCGCACCGTCACTCAGTGCCCGCAGCTTTGCCCACACGATACTGTCCGCCACCTTCGGCTCACGGAGAACCGCAGTGCCGAAACCACAATCGACCCCGGCGATAATCCGCTCGCGGTCGATGATTCCCGCATAGCGACCGATTCGCTGCGCAACCAGTCGCGGATGTTCGACGAAATTCGTGGTCGAGTCGATTACGCCCGGAATAAGAATCCTGTCGTCGGGAATTTTCATCCCCTTGAGGTCTTCCCATTCGTGACCGTGGCGCGGATTGGCGGCCTCAATGCTGATCGCCTGCGGGCGCGCCTTGAACGCGATATCGATGATTTTGATCAGCGGCAAGTCGTGGGTGTGGGGACCCTCGTAATTTCCCCAGCAGATATGCAGCCGCATTCGATCCGACGGCAGGCCCGCGGTCGCCGCGTTGATCAGCTCGACATTGCGCTCGGCAATTTTGCTGCGAAACTCGTCGTCGGTGAGATGCCGATACTGGTTGTTGCGGGCCGAGGCGAGGTCGGGAGCGTCGATCTGCAACAAGAAGCCGGCTCCCACAATGGCGCGGTATTCGGTTTTCATCGCATCGGCGAGCGCTGCCACGTACGCATCCTCGCTCGGATAATGCAGGTTTATGATGAAGCGCGTCAGGATTCCGGGCGACGGCGCAGTCATGAATGCTTCCATTGGCTGACGCTTTTCGACGGCAGCTTTGAGGTGGGCAATATCGCGATCGAGAGCCGCACGGCCGCTGTAGCGCAGCTCGCCGACGCAGCCGGGGAATGCCATATTGGTGAAATTGCCGCGGTTCTGGGCGAAGTCAGGATGTTCCAGCATATCGCGCCCGAGCATGATGTCGTGGCCCTTTTCGGCGGCGCGCGGATCAGGCCCGATTCCGCTGATCCGGTGACGGATGTAGGTCGTATATGACGGCTTGCTCATCTCGCCGTCGCTGATCACATCGATCCCGGCCGCGAGCTGCCGAGCGACCACGTCGTCGACTGCCTTTTCGGTCTCGGCGTCGAATACTTTTGCATCGATCGCGCCGTCCTTCTCGCGGTCGAGAATAAGGTCGACGAGCGGCTTCGGCCGCGGCAGGCTGCCGGTGTGGGTGGTGAGAATACGGTCGGATGAGATTTTCACGGAACGTTACTCCACGGTATTGCGGCTCGTTCGGGCGCAGAAATAAAGAGAGAGTGTCAGGGCCGGGCCGCTATGCGCTGCGGCGAACAGGCTGCGCGCATCAGAGCAGGAAATCCTTATTCTCCAGGCCGAGCATGACGGCGCCCCAATTGCCGCCGTAGTATTCGTACTGATTCGAAATATGTTGGCGCGCTGCCATGAGATCCTGAAGAATTCCTCCGAAAGGCAGTGCGTCGGAGAGACCTGCGGCACCGGTTGCCTTGAAGATTCGGACTGCGAGACGCGTACAGCGTTCGATGACCGCGCTCGACTGGAACTTGTATTGCAACCTTATCTCGAGCGGTGGAATCTCCTCTCGACGCGCGTAATCGTGCAGCGCTTGGCAAGCGCGATGCAGTGTCGCGCACATTTCGTCCAGCGCGTCTGCTGTCTCGGCGCAAAGCAGCTGGATCGAGGTATTCTCCGACGAACGCCCGCCGGCGCGACTGACGCGGCCGCGGCAATATTCGATGAAGGCCGTCAGCATGGTCTTTAGCGCGCCAAGACCGGCGCTGGAAACGCCCCGGACGAATATCTGGCCGAAAGGCAACCGATAAAGGCTTGACGTGTTTAGCGCCTGGCCTGCGCCCTTGAGCTGGAAATTGTCCTGCATTCGTTGCGAGCGGTAGGCGGGAACGAACGCGTCGTCCAGAACGACGTCGATGCTGCCGGTGCCTTGGAGGCCGGCTACCTGCCAAGTGTCGATGGTCCGGTAGTCTTGGCGCGGCACGATGAAAAAATGCCACTCGGGAGGCGTGCTCCCGGCATGGACCAGTCCGCCGAGCAGCGCCCAATCGCAATGTTCGCAACCGCTCGCGTAGCGCCAATGCCCGGTGAGGCGAAATCCACGATCGACCACGATCGCCTTCCCCGCCGGCATCGTGGACGAGCAAATCAGTGTTTTTGTGTCGCTGCCCCAAACCTCTTGCGCGACGCGGTCGTCGATCAGGCCCAGGAACCAAGTGACGACGCCGAGCACGCCATAAGTCCAGCCCGTCGACATATCGCCTTCGGCGAGCGCCATCTCAACATCATAGAACGTACCCAGGTCCATCTCATATCCGCCCCAACGCCTGGGTTGCAGCACGCGAAACAACCCCGCTGCCTGCATCTCGGCGATGACTTCTGGCAGGATTCCACGCCTGTGTTTCTGCTCGATCGAACGCTTTGCCAGCGTTGGGATCATCGCGCGTGCGCGCGCAATCAACTCCGTCGACGCGGACTCTGTCGTTTGGGTAGCAACTGACCCTTCCATTGTTCCTCCCCCTGCAATCCGCTCTGAAGGAGCAATTCGGATGCCAGGATAATAGCGGCCTCGAATGGTATGCAGACAATTATCGGAGACGGAAGATGGGCCATCCGATCTTCGGGACTTCCGCCCCGGCCGCTTGGAAGCGGGATTGTGAGGATCGGATGCGGGGCAAGTGCCTCGCCGCGGCGGCCGAAGGGATGAGCGCGCAGAAGGCTCGATCATTGCTGCGCGAAGACGAGATCGCAATCCCCGCCCGCCTCACCAATGCTGAGACGGACGGTCGGCTGAGATGTCGTGCAAACGGCGCACGCGCCGGTCTCAGCCTGCGGCTCAGCGGTCGCGCAGCCTGTCCATCAGCGGCTTGTCCTGGCCGCCGTCGATCTCGATCATCGTGCCGTTGACGAAGAACGCGAGGTCGGAAGCCAGAAACGTCACCAGATTGGCCACCTCCTCGCTTTCGGCGATGCGGCCGAGCGGTATGCTCGCCGGCGCAAGCTTGTCGGCCTCCTCGTAGCTCATGTTCATGTCGCGCGCCATGGCCTTGACGAGGCCGCTCCAGCGCTCGGTCCGCACCGGCCCCGGATTGACGCACACAAAGCTGATGTTGTCTTTGCCATACTGGCTCGCCAGCGACAGCGTCAGGTTCTGGCCTGCCGCATTTGCTGCTCCCGGTGCAATTTCCCAATACGAGACCTTCACCCCGTCGTTGCCGATCACGTTGACCACGCGGCCCTTTTTCTGTTTCTGCATGATCGGCAGAACGTGCTTCATGCAGCGCACATAGCCCATGAATTTAAGCTGCAGGGCGCTCGCCCATTCCTCCTCGTTCAAATGCTCGATGACGCCGCCGGGCGCCGATCCAGCATTGTTGACGAGAATGTCGATGCGCCCGAGCGCGGCGTGCGCTTGTGCGACCAAATTTTCGGCATCGGCGGGCTTGGTCAAGTCGGCGGTAATGGGAACGATCTTGCGGTTGGTCGCCCTGGCGATTTCGGCGGCGGTTCGTTCCAGCGGCTCCTTGCGGCGCGCGCAGATCGCAACATCCACGCCTTCGCGGGCGAACGACCAAGTGATCGCCTTGCCGATTCCCTCGCTGCCGCCGGTGACCAGCGCCTTCTTTCCCGTCATTCCCAAATCCATGATCGTTTCTCCCAGTGTTCACGCGGTGCGCAGCCTCGGCATCAGATCGAGCGCATTTTGGTCGAGGATCCTTGCTACGTCCGAATCGGCAAAGCCGGCCTTGCGCACCGTTGCAACCGGATCGAGATCGGCCGGCGGAAACGAATAGTCGCTGCCAAGAACGATCCGGTCGACGCTGACCGCCTCGGCGAGCCAGCGCAACTGCATCGGATTGTGCAGGATCGTGTCGTAGTGAAAGCGCCGGACATAGGCCGACGGCGGTGCTTTGGCGACGTCGGCCTGAGCGGCGCGATCCATCCGCGCGTGCATGCAGTCGAAGCGGCCAAGCAGGTAGGGGAATGCGCCGCCGCCGTGCGACAGGATGATGCGGAGCGTCGGGAAGCGGTCCAGAATCCCGGAAAATATCAGCGAGCCGACGCAAAGCGTCGTGTCGAACGTATATTGCGCAATCTGCACCAGTGCGAACTTGGCGACGCGCGGCGTCGGCATCGCCTGCACCGGATGAATGAAGACCGGCGCGTCGAGCTTTACCGCCGCATCCCAGAACTCATCCAGCGCGATTTCGCCGAGGTTCGTGCCCTCGACATTGGCGGCGACGACGAGACCCGCGGCGCCAAGCTGTGTCATGGCGTATTCCGCCTCGCGTGCGGCGGCTGCCGCGTCCGGCAATGGCACCGATGCGAACAGCGCGAACTCGCCCGGATGCTTGGCGCACAGCTCGGAGAGGCATTCATTGAGGAGCCGATGCCAGCGCGCGGCAGTCGGCGCCGGCAATCCATAGGCGAAAATGTCGGGCCACACCGAAAGCACTTGCTTGGTGACGCCTTGTGCCGCCATCCCAGCGAGCCGTTGCCCGACCGGTTCGATCAGCTTGGGAAAGAACGGACGAATTTTCAGGCCGTAATCGAAATGCAAGGCGCATTGCGGCGGCGTCTTGATCAGCGAGACGCCGAACTCGCGGGCGCGATCCTCCAGCACGTCGATAAGTTGATTGGGAACATAGTGCGCGTGCACGTCAATCGGCATGCTTGCCTCATGGGCCGTCGGTTCGGCAACCGCGTTATACCATCGGCCGACGAACGGCCAACAGAAAGGTTGCAGGCGAACGGGCTGGTGGATTGCTGCGCAATTCCTGCTACGACATACCCATGGCGAACCCCGCACGAAACGAGTTCGAGTTCGCTGTGATCGGCGGCGGCCTGGTGGGGGCGGCGATCGCCTGGGGGCTGGCGGGCCGCGGCCGCAGCGTGGCGATGCTCGACGAGGGCGATATTGCCTATCGAGCGTCTCGCGGAAATTTCGCCCTGGTGTGGGTGCAAAGCAAAGGCGGCGGCCTATCCCCCTACGCGGCCTGGACGCGGCAATCGGCGGACGCCTGGCCGGATCTCGCCGATGCGCTGCGGGTGGAGAGTGGCCTCGACGTGTGCTTGCAGCAGCCCGGAGGGTTCCACCTGTTGCTCTCGCCACAGGAGGTCGAAAATCGCTCCAACGCGCTCAAGCGCCTTCACAACCAGCCGGGCATGGTGCCGTTCGAATATCACATCCTCGATCGTACCGAGACACAGCGGATGCTGCCGCAGATCGGGCCCAACGTTGCCGGCTCAAGCTTCTGCCCACTCGACGGCCACGTGAATGCTTTGCGGCTGTTGCGCGCGCTGCATACCGCCTTTCAGCGGCGCCGCGGCAGCTACTTGCCCGATCGCGCGGTGCAACACATCGAACTGCGCGCCGGAGAATTCCGCCTGCAGACGGGCGGCGGCGAGATTGGCGCGGCGAAAGTGGTGCTTGCCGCGGGGCTCGGCAATGCGCGCCTGGCCCCCATGATCGGACTGAGCGCGCCGGTGCGGCCGCAGCGCGGACAGATCATCGTCACCGAAAAGATCGCCCCTTTCATGCCCTACGTCGTGCACACGATCCGGCAGACCGACGAGGGCAGCGTGATGATCAGCGAACTCGGTGGAGGAGGCGGGATTCGACGTCGCGGTCGGCAGCGAAATTCTTGCGGTAATGGCCGATCGCGCCGTGAAAATGTTTCCGCATCTCGGCAACCTCAACGTGGTGCGGTGCTGGGCGGCGCTGCGGGTCATGCCTCAGGACGGCTATCCGATCTACGACCAGTCGGAAACCTGCCCCGGGGCATTCCTCGCCACCTGCCATAGCGGCGTGACACTGGCCGCCGCCCACGCGCTTGTCCTGCCGTCCTCGATCGATTCGGGCAATTTGCCGGACGAGTCTCTTGAACCTTTCAGCACGCGGCGATTCCATGTTCCGTCGTCTCATTGAAGCGCGCGAGCACCTCACCATCTTCGTCGACGGCGGCGCCACGCCGGCGCGCGACGGCGACAGCGTTGCGGCGGCCATGCTCGCTGCCGGCCACGAAGTCTGCCGCACCACTGCCGTCTCAGGTTCGCCGCGCGGTCCGTATTGCCTCATGGGCGTCTGCTTCGATTGTCTCGTCGCGATTGACGGCGTGGCCAATTGTCAGGCCTGCATGATCCCGGTGCGCGAGGGGATGCGCGTCGAAACTCAGTCCGGCAAGCGGCAATTCGGCACATGATCGCAGCGCACGAGTCTGAGCGACCGCTACGACGTGGCGGTTGTTGGAGCAGGTCCAGCGGGACTTGCTGCCGGCGCTCTTTGCGCGCGCGCCGGGCTTCGCTGCGTGCTGTTGGACGAGCAGCAACATCCGGGCGGCCAGATTTATCGCGGCGTCACGCGCTCGCCGCTTGCCCGCGATGCGGTGCTCGGCGACGATTATTGGCGCGGCGAAGCGCTGGTGCGCGGCGCTCTCTCCAGCGGCGCGCACTATGTGCCGGGCGCCACCGTATGGGGATTGTTGCGTCAGGACGAGATTGCGGTCTCGATCGGCGGCGTCACGCGGCAAATTAGGGCGGCGCGCATCATCCTGGCGACCGGCGCGATCGAGCGGCCGTTCCCAATTCCAGGCTGGACGCTGCCCGGCGTGATGACCGCGGGCGGCGCGCAAATCCTGCTGAAATCTTCGGCGTCTCATTCCGTCGGGACGGACGGTGCTGGCCGGCTGCGGGCCGCTTATCTGGCTGCTCGCGTGGCAATATTTCAATGCCGGCGTGCGGCTTGACCTTGTTCTCGACACCACGCCACGGGCGAATTGGCGCCGCGCCTTTCGGCACGCTGCAGCATTCGCGGCCTCACCCTACCTGGTGAAGGGTGTCCGGCTCATGCTTGGCGTGCGCCGCGCCGTGCGCGTTGTGAGCGGGATCGTCGAGCTTGCGGCCGAGGGCGGCGAGCGCATCGAAGCGGTGATCTACCGAACCGCGCGAGGGCGGCTGCGAGCGGCTTCCTGCCGATACGCTCTTGCTGCATCAGGGCGTGGTGCCCAATGTCAATCTGGCGATGTCGGCGAATGTCGCGCATTGCTGGAGCGACACGCAATTGTGCTGGGTGCCGCGCGTGGACATTTACGGCTCGACCGCGGTGCCGCACATCGCGGTTGCCGGCGACGACGCGGGCATTGCCGGAGCGGAAGCGGCCGAAGCGCGCGGCCGGCTTGCGGGCATCGCGGCCATTCGCGCGCTCGGCGGCAAATATCCACTCGACAACGAGGAACGCGAGGCCAGGCGGATGCTGCATCGCTATCGAGCGCGGACGCGCCTTTCTCGATCTGCTTTATCAGCCGGCGCCGACTTTCCGCCGACCGCGCGGCGAGACCATTGTGTGCCGCTGCGAGGAAGTCAGCAGCCCGGCAGGTTCTCGAAACCGCGGCGCTCGGCTGCCCCGGACCGAACCAGATCAAAGCCTTTCTGCGATGTGGCATGGGTCCCTGCCAGGGCCGGTTTTGCGGCCTCACCGTGACCGAACTCATGGCCCAAGCGCGCGGCGTGTCCTGCGCCGAGATCGGCTATTATCGCCTGCGTCCGCCGGTCAAGCCGATTACACTTGCAGAGCTTGCCGGCCTTCCGACCAATGAAGCAGCAGTGAAAGCTGTCGCACGCGAGTGACAATGCGCCGACAAATCCACGACTCGCTGAATGCGTTCTGCACCCATTCGACCGCCTATTTGCAGGGAGCGCCGGGCGCCCCGCTCGCCGGGCTGACATTCGCCGCGAAAGACCTGTTCGACATCGAGGGCCACGTCACCGGCGCCGGCAATCCGGATTGGCTGAAGACCCATTCGCCGGCGGCACGTACTGCGCCGGCGGTACAGGTCCTGGTGGACAACGGCGCCGACATGGTCGGCAAGACACATACCGATGAACTCTCGCGCGGCATTCTCGGCGAAAACGCCCATTACGGTACGCCCTCCAATCCCGCAGCGCCCGGCCGCGTGCCCGGCGGATCGTCGAGCGGATCGGCCGCGGCGGTGGCTGGCGGTCTGGTCGACTTTGCGCTTGGCACCGATACCGGCGGCTCGGTGCGAATCCCTGCGAGCTTCTGCGGCATTTACGGCATCCGTCCGACCCATGGCCGCGTCCCGCTGATTGGCATGATTGGACAAGCGCCGAGTTTCGACACGATCGGATGGTTTGCCCGGGATGCCGACTTGCTGGGGCGTGTCGGCGAGATCTTGCTCGGGATCGACCTCAAGCATGCATCCCGGCCGCGCCGTCTCATTATCGCAATCGATGCGTTCGGGATCGCCGAGCCCGCGACCACGGCGGCGCTGGCACCTGCGGTCGACAAGCTTGCCGCTCTGGTCGGATCGAGCGAGCGAGGCCCGGTTTCGCCCCATGTGCCGCTCTCGGACTGGACCGCACATCAGCGTGCGATCCAGGGCCGCGAGGCTTGGAGCACGTTCGGCGAATGGATCGATCGGACTAATCCGCGGCTTGCCTTCGATATCGCCGATAATTTCATCCGTGGCAAACAGATATCAGATGCGACGCTCTCCGCCGCGCGTCAGTTCCAAGCGGCACGCCGCAGCGAATTATTGACGCTGCTGTCGGATGAAACGATCCTCTGCCTGCCGACAGCCCCGTTCCCGGCGCCTCCGATCGGTCAGCCGCGCTCGACCATGTGGGCGCAGCGCAACGCGATCTCAACGCTCACAACTATTTCCGCCACCGCCGGCGCGCCGCAACTGAGCCTGCCGCTCGGCGCCGTCGACGGCGTTCCGGTCGGCTTGTCCATTCTGGCGCGTCCGGAAGCCGACGCCATGCTGCTGGCGCTGGCGCGTGCTGTGACGTCGTGAAGGACAGCGCAAGCCGCCGTCAGTGCGAATCGAATATTGCCTGATACGCGGAGACCTTGTCGCGAACTGCTTCAACCTCGCCTGCGGTCGGGTGATCGGGGTCGGCCGCCGGCGGCAGGCTGCCGAATTTCATCAGACAGGCCATCAGCAACAACCGAGCCTTGGTCGATGTGAGATTGCCGCCGCCGATCAAGCGATCACGCCGCGGCGTGAAGCCGGCGTTGTTGCCGCGGCCGACGCGCACCACCGGCATACCGCTGTGCACCGCTCGCAGCATCAGCCGGTGCCGCGCCACCGATGTCATGATGCCATAGGGCGAGAGACCTTCGACGACGAAGCCTGCGAGCGGCGCATGCCGGAGATTGTGCTCGATGCGCGCCAAAAGATCGATCTCACGATCGAGATCGATATCGAAGCCGTCGCTGTCATAGGTGCCGTCCTTGACGATGACCACTTTGGGAATGGCGCTGTCGAGAAGCTTTCCCGCGCCGTCCTTGATCGGTACTTCGACGACACTTGGCTTGGCGCCGTCGCCGCGCACGCCGGCGGTCTTGGCCGGCAGCCGCGAAATGTTGACCTCGGACAAAAAGCTGTGCCGCGTCTGCGGCAGATAGGTCAGCCGCGGCGGCCCGTCATAGCCGACCGCGCCGATGATGCCGCCGTGCCCGCCAGTCGTCACGTATCCGCCCGGCCGGGCATCGCCTTTCTGCACGTCGCGGGCGGAGAAAATCTGCTGCTCCTGGATCAGCACCATGCCGGCGCGGTTGCGGCCCGCTTCGTCTGCCCACACCCGCGACACGATGTAATCCACGGAATCGATCAGGTTCTTGGCGCCGTCGGCGCTGACCTGACCGTGCGGGCGCTGTGCCGCATTACCGCAGATCGGTACGGTGCAATCGAGCAGGAGATGCAGCCAATAGATCGTTTCCTCGATGCGCGGACTGCCCTGCGTCCAGATGCCTCCCTGGTATTTGCTGCTGGCGAGAACCTGCTGCACAATATTGGTGATGCGGGCGAGTCCGAGCCGCGGCTCGTGCACATCGAGGTGGTAGGGTTTGTAGGCAAAGAACTCGCGACCGCGCCGCTCCGGCGCGATATTACCTTCGCCGATGTCGGTGCGTAGGGCGGCCGACAGACCCTTGGTGTAGCCCGCCGGCGGCAGCGCCCGGTAGAAGTCGATGTCCGCGCGCCCGGAAATGAGATTGCCGACGCCTTTCTCGCCGATTCCCAGCCGGTCGATCTCCTCGAAGATGCGCGAGCCGTCCGGATAAAAGCCTTGCCGCGCGCGGTGCTCCGGCGCACCCGGTGCGGCGCACTCCTCCTCCCAGGCGGTGAGATCGGCTTGGCGAGCCATGTAGGGCAGCGGATAAAGGCCGTCGTCCGGAGCTAAAACGATCTCATAAACCGGCTTGTCGGCGGGCCCCTGCCGCTCCTTGTGGAACCGGCCCTTCGCATCCAGAAAGCCGTCGGGCGGACCGTAGAGTTCGGCAGCGTCGCGCTCGAGCGGATGGGCGCTGAACTGCTCGACATACACGGTTGCGGGCGCCGCGAGGCGCTGCGGCCGCAGCACGTCGAAACGCGCCGGCGTTCCGCCCGAATTGGTCAGAGGCGGCAGGCCATATTTCCCACGCGCCTTGTTGCTGGTCACAAGCGGCGGGCTGTTCTGAATCGTCGCGTTGGGCCCGGCAAAATGGGCGATGCGCGGTCTGTCAGTCATTGCGCGCGGCCGTCCGGCTGGGCCAAAACATCAGGCGAGCGCCCGCAGCCGGGCGCTCGTCGCGGGCCAGCAGGCACGGACCTCATCGGCGCTGACCACGGCGCCGAAAAAGGCGTCGATATTCTGCAACGTCGCGTCGTGCTCGGCCTCGCTGTAGGTCGCGGTGCAGTCGCTGGTGAACACGACGTAGTAGTCGCGCAGGAACGCCTGCCGCGCCGTGGTCTCGACGCAGACATTGGTCGCTACCCCGGTCATGATCACGGTGCGGACGCCGCGCGAGCGCAGCACCAGATCAAGGTCGCTACTTTCGAATGCGCCGTAACGATGCTTGGTGACGACGACTTCGTCCGGCAGCGGCCTGATCTGATAGAAGTCGCCGTTCCACTCATGCGGTTCGCAGACCGGAATCGTCAGATAGGCACCGCGGCGGCGGCGATGCGCCTGTTCGAGCCAGACCTCGGACAGATACCAGTTCGGCCCGGTATTGTAGACGTTGCGAATCCAGATCAACGGCACGCCTGCGGTGCGTGCCGCGTCCACGAAACCGGCGAGCCGCGGCACCATGGCCTTGACCAGCGCCAGGTCGCGGCCCTCGCGATGCATGGCGCCGCCTTCGGCGCAGAAGTCGTTCTGCACGTCGACGATCAGCACCGCGCAGTGCTCGGGCCGCACCTTCTCGGCAAGCGTTTTCAGCATGGCGCTTCCTTACGGGTTCCAGATCATTGTGCCGACGTCGAACGATTTGTCGATCAATTTGTACTTCAGGGCCAGTTGGAGATTCGCCTGCAGACTGGGGATGTTGTACTTGGTTGAGAAAACCGGAAGCGTGACCTTGTTGACCACGGCAAGCTTCATGCCGGTGAATTTCGACACCCAATCGTCGCGCTCCTCCTTCGACATGGCCGCGACATCGGTCGTGGCATGGTCGATGGCGCGTCTGAAGCCTGCTGCCTGAACCGGATGGGCCTTGATCCAGCTTTCCTTGGCGAAGTAGTTGGCGATATCCATGCCCGGAATGGTCTCCAGATAGGGATACGCAAGGACCTTGGCTTTGCCGGTCTGCGTCATGAAGGTGACGAACGGCTCGACGTTCCAGACCGCGTCGAGGCGCTTCTGGAACAGCGCATCGGCCATTTGCGGGAAGGGGATCTCGAGGAACTCGACCTTCTTCGGATCAACCTTGTGCTGTTCCAGCCACGCCAGCATGTGCACGTAGTTCACGCTGTTGATCAGGCCGACCGAGACTTTTTTGCCGACCAGATCGGCGGGGGTTTTTACCGAACCGTCGGTGCGCACCAGCAGCGCCGAGTTGTCGGGCGGTTGATTGTTGATATGAACGCCGGGCGCGAGGAACATGAGATCGAGGCCGTTGCCGCGCGCCACGATGGTCTCCAGGATGGCGCTGGCGCCGACTTGCGCGCTGCCGCCGTACACCGCCTGGATCGCCACCGCGCCTTGCGCGACCGGAGACCAGGTCACGGCAAGGTTCTCCTTGGCGAAATAGCCCTTCTCGCGGGCCACCAGCAGCGGGGTGAAATTGGCGATCGGCAGATCGACAACTTGAATCGGAGTCGGCGCAGGCTTCATCTGCGCCGTTGACTGCGAAATCGCCCACGGCGCAATCAGCGCCGTCAAGGCGAAACCTAGGGACGAGAGCGTTCGGAACATGGGATCCTCCGTTCGAAGCTACCTGCGGCCGCTGCTCTCCTGATGCCAGCGGATGAGTCTCGACTCGCCGATCAGGAACAGGCGATTGAGCGCGTAGCCGAACATGGCGAGCGTGAAGATTCCCGCATACATGTCGGGTATCTTGAACGTGCGTTCGGCCAGCAGAGTGAAATAGCCAAGACCGTCGTTCGACACGATCATTTCCGAAAGAATGGCCAGAATCAGCGAGATGGCGAGGCTGATCCGCATGCCCGTGAGAATCTGCGGCAGCGCCGCCGGCAGCACGATCTCGCGCAGCGTCTGTGGTGTGGTGAGCCCGAGCGTGCGCGCGGTATCGAACTGAACGGGATCAATCGAGCGCACGCCACTATAGGTGTTGAGCACGATCGGAAACAGCGAGGCCACCAGGATCAGCACCACCTTCATTTCGTCGCCGATGCCGACAAACAGCACGAGCACTGGTAGATAAGCTGGCCCGGGAATGGGGCGAAAGATTTCAATGAGCGGTTCCATGACGTTGTAGGCTATCCGATAGTACCCCATGGCAAGCCCGACGCCGACGCCGAGCAGCACGGCGAGCCAGTAGCCCAGCATTTGCCGCCAGAACGTGGCAAAGAGGTTGGTGACGAGTGAGCCGTCGAGCAGGTCGGATAACCAAGCTTGCAGGATGCGCGTGACCGGCGGCCAAGTCGGCGTGTCCATGACGTAAAGCGCGGAATACTGCCAGAGCGCGAGCAACAGCAGGATCAGGATGACACCCGATCCACGGGATGTTTGCAGCCACCGCAAAATGTTACGACTCATGCCAGTTCCGCGCGGCCAGCGACCACCTGCTGCACCATAGAGCGATACAGATGCTCGCGCAATTCCAGATAGACCGGCTGTCTGCGCGTCTCGACCTGATTGCGGGGATACGACAGCGGTACATCCACCACTTCGGCCACCGAGCCAGGCGAAGCGCTGAGCACGATGACACGCTGGGCAAGGTAGAGCGCTTCATCGAGATCGTGCGTCACGAACAGGATGGTGAAGCCAAACTCCCGCCACAGCCAGAGCAGTAGGTCCTGGAGTTCGACGCGCATCATGGCATCGAGCGCGCTGAACGGTTCGTCCATCAGCAGGATTTCGGGGCGCCGGGCGAGCGCCCGCGCGATCGCGACCCGCTGCTGCATGCCGCCGGAGAGTCGATATGGGTAGTAGTTCGCGTAGCGTTCGAGGCCGACCAGCTTGAGCTGCGCCAGCGCGCGTTCCTCGATCTCGCGGCGCGTTCCCGAAAGTCGATACTTGATGCCGAGGCGGACATTGTCCAGTACCGTTTTCCAGGGAAAGATCGATTTGGTGTACTGCTGGAAAACAAACATCATCTGCGGGCGCGGCGCATCCACGATCTCGCCGCGCAGCCGCACGTCGCCCGAGGAAGGCTCGGAAAGCCCGGCGATGATGTGGAGAAGTGTCGATTTCCCGCATCCCGATGGCCCGATCAACGCGACGAATTCCCGTTCGGCAACGCCAAGGGAGACATCCCTGCATGCCTCGTTCCCGTGCGCGCTGAACCGTTTGCTGAGCCGCTCGACAACGAGGTAATCGGCCATGCAACTCCCCACGCCAACCTTACGATAAGGTTCTGTCGGTGCCGAAGCAAGAACAATGCCGCCCCGAGACCGTGTCAAACAACCGCGTTGCTGAGCGTGCGGAAGGCCTGTCCCTTCCGAAAATGCGATCCGGTCTGGATTCGCAACGTGAGACAGAATCATCGCATCATGAATCGCGCACGCACCTGTCGCTGCACGAGAACGCGCCGTTGGGTCGAGAGGTCCAACCGCATGGAGCCGTTATCGCTACGCCTGTTCTGGCCGGCCCGCATCATCGCTATGCACGGCCATGATTTTCGCAAGCAGGTCGCCGGACGACCCTTAGGTGATCGCCAAGACGCCCGTCCGGCGGGCGATCATCCAATATAGGGCAAGGATTGGGGCCATCAGGATCAGCATCATGACCGCGACCACCGACCCTGCGCCGTAGGAGGACGATTGAACCAGGCTCCACACGATGACAGCGAGCGGCTCGTTGCCGCGCGTGGCAAGGATTACCGGAAGCGTCAATTCGCGATAGGAAAGCAGCGCAATCCAGATCCAGGCGTAGGCGAGCGTCGGCTTGAGGAGTGGAATGAGGACGCTTCGCATGGTGGCGGCGGGACCGGCGCCGCTCATCGTCGCGGCTTCCTCAAGCTCACGATGGATTTGAATCATCGCGCCATTCGTCATGCGCGTTCCATAACTGATCATCGCCACGACATAGACCAATACGAGGATCCATATCGTTCCATAGATCGGCACGATATCGCTCAAGACGAACAGCGCCAGCAGCCACATTGCAACGCTGAAGACGATGGACGGAACGGTATGCGGAAGAAAAGCAAAGAAGTCGAAAATTCCACGCCACTTGAGCCGCGAACGCAGCACCACCCACGAGACGGCGACGCTCAAAGCCAGAGTGATGGTCGGTACAATCAGCATGAGGATCGCGGTGTTGAGAATGCCGCTCGCAAGCAAGCCCTGCGGCAAGTCGCGGAAGTTGGCAAACGACAGGCTCGCCAGCGCCGCGGCGCTCACCGGCTGCAGATAGGGCAGCCCGGCCGACCAGATCAATGTTAAAATCGGCAACAGCTCGCTCAACACGAAGTAGAGGACGACGAAACTGACGGCGAGCCGGCGGAACCGCCCGAGCCTGATCTGCGCGGGACGGTAGCCCTTTCCGGTTATCACGGCGTAGCGCGGCGCGCGCGCCTGCATTTTCCCGTACCACCAGCTGAACACAACCGCGAGCCCAACCATGAAGACGCTCAGGGCCGCGACGCCGCCGTAATCAGGCACGCCATAGACCGGACTGACCTGAAGATAAACATAAGTTGAGAAAGTGAAGATCCGATTTGCCAGGCCGAGGACGGCGGGGATATCGAACGTGGCAAAGCCGATGGTGAAGACGTAGATACTCGCGGCAAGGATTCCGGGCCACGCGAGCGACGCCGTAACGGAGCGCAGCCGCTGCCACAGGCTGGCGCCGCTCATGCTTGCGGCTTCCTCCAGGGACGGATCGATTGACCGCAACACCGTCGCTGTCATGATGAACGTGACCGGCGCCAGGCTCAGTCCTTGGACCAGCCCCATACCTGGCAGCGTGGAGATGTTGAACGGCGCAGAACGCAATCCAAATATTGACTTCAGCGCGAGGTTGAAGATTCCGATCCGGGGATCAAGCAAAAAAAGCCAGCCGAGACCGACCGAGAAGCCGGGGATCAGCAGCGCGACGGTGAGAAGCGTCAACACGGTGCGTTTGCCCGGAAAATCGGTGCGCTCGAGGAGCCATGCGATGGGCAAGCCGAAGCAGAGCGCTACGAAAAGCGTGATGCCGGAGAAGACAAAAGTGTTTGCGAGGACGCGATAGGTAAACGGGCTGAGAAACATCGAACGATAATGGCTGAAAGTATAGAGAAGCCTTGGATCGCCCGGAGAGCCGTTGGCGAAGCTCAGCCAAATCACCATCGCCAGCAGAACGACAATGACGAAGCTCGCAAGCACGGCCGATCCGACCATGACAGTCGGGAACCAGGCGCGCTTGAGGGCGGCGATTGCGCCCTCGGCAGCAGGCGGGGTCATGGTTGCCATTTCGGTCGCGGCTGCAACCTGCTCCGCGGAAACGTCGGCCTCGCGCCGGTGGTTCACCGCTCGGTGATGATCTTGATCAACTTCCTAAAGTTGCTCTCGATGTCGTTCTGCGCGCCCCACCATTGGATGGTCACGTCGTGGAACTTTACGCCTTGCTTCTCCAGCGCCGCGACCGTCGCATGGGTCGACGATTCGGGGTAGCTGTCGAGGTCGTTGCCGAACAGGTCGAGGAGGATTTGTTTCTGACCCTCGGGCGAAGACGCATAGAGCGCAAACAAAATTCCGGCATCCGGATGTGCAGCGTTCGTGGGGATGCACACATAGTCATAGCGGCGCATCGCCGCGTCGTGAAGGATGGCGTGGCCGAGGATGTTGCGGAACCTCGCCACGTTCTCTTCCGTTCCGGTACAGTCTATCGCGAGGGCGGGCACCTCGCCCGAGGCGATGCGGTCGGGCTCGCCGCAGCGCAGAAGTCCGCCGATTTGGGTCGAGAATTTGTGGACATACGCCGCTGTCTTTTCGTATCCCCACATGCTGTTGGCGACGAGCACGTCGAACCCGGCGAGGTAGGGCTCGGTGTAGACCTGGCCCTTGAATTCGGGTTTGAGCAGATCGGCCGTGGTCACGACCTTGCCAAATTCCGGATGCGCGCGCTTGTTGTAGAGCACCCCCGGAAGGCCGGTCGCGATGCGTAGCGCCCGGCCGCCGCCGTCAACGATTTTGGGCGTGATGCGTTCTGGATAGAGTTCCGTCCACGGAACCGTGCGAAACAGCCCGCGGTCCAGATAGGGCACGATTTGAACCGCCGTCCCATAATACAGGTCCGTCGACGCCGGCTGGTGCGCTTGCATTTCCGTGAAAATCCGGGCCGCCATCGGCGCGAAGGACGGCCCCGGCGTGTAGGTGACCTTCAGATCGACCCCGAACATTTTCTTGATTCCGTCAGCCGCCACGCGGGCGCCTTCGGTGGTCCCCAATATGCCGCCGCCATATTCCAGCGTGAGGGCTCCCTCCTTTTTTGCAGCGTCGATAATCTTCTGAAGGGCTGGCGATATTTGGAGAGCGGCAGCGGGGAGCGGGCGCATGGTGAGGCCCAGAAGTGCCGCAACACTTGCAGCAAGCACAAGCCTAGTGCGCCAAGCTCGGATCACGGCACGCTCCCTCCCACTCGTTCTGTGCCAGTTCGACGGGTGCTGGCCGGCAGCCAGAACTTATCTTCCAAAAGAGACTACTGGGTATGCCAGAAGATGAAAAGGGCCTTGCCGCAAGAGCGTCCGAAGCGAGCAAGAATGTCGCACGCGTGCCACTCGGATCGGGGCGCCAGGAGTTTTGCACTCGATCAATTCGTCTTTATCAAGTCGGGCGCAGTGCAACGGTTCGAACCGCGTATTGGGTTCCTCGCCGCCGATGATTGATCGCGGGTGCTCCGGTCGCACGATGTCAGTCTGCGGCACCGTTGACAACGACCGCTTTTGCAAGCCTCTATTGGCTCTGTCATCACCAAGTCTCTCGCCCTCGGGGTGCATGAAGAACCGAGTCCATGGCCTATGTCATTGCCGTCGATATCGGCGGCACCTTCACCGATCTTGTCGCCTACGATCATACGACCGGCGAAGTTCGCTACGCGAAGTCGCCGACGACGTACGGCGATCTCGTGAAAGCGATTCGAGACTGCATGGCCAGGGCCGCACTTGCGCCCGCCGATCTCGCGATCATCTATCACGGGACCACACTCGTCATAAACGCGCTGATCCAACGGTGCGGCGCCAAGACCGCTCTGATTGCGAGCAAAGGCTTCCGCGACGTTCTCGAGATCGGGCGCGGCAACCGGCCTGATCCGTTTGACCTTCACTACCGGCGCGATCCGCCGTTGATTCCGCGCGAGCTTCGCTTTGAGGTAGCCGGGCGCATTGCGTTCGATGGCACCGTCGTCGAACCGCTTGATGAAAAGGGCTTGGCGGCGTTGGCGCCAATTCTCGCGCGCGAAGGGGTCGAGGCAGTCGCGGTGTCTTTCATGAACTCCTATTGCAACTCCGACCATGAAGCGCGCGCCGTCAGCCTTCTCAAAGAACGGTTGCCGAATTTCTACACGACTTGCGGTACCGAATTGTCCCGCGAATGGTACGAATACGAACGCACCGCGACGGCGGCCGCAAATGCCTATGTTGGTCCACAAATGTCCGGCTATGTCGAGCGGCTCGAGCGTGAATTCCGCGCTGAGGGCTTTACCGGAACGCTGTTCATGATGGGCTCGAATGGCGGTGTTTTATCCGCGCAGCGCGCAATGCGGCAGCCGATCGCTCTGGTCGAATCCGGCCCGATCGGCGGCTGCATCGGCGCGGGCGCGTTTGCCGAACCGCTCGGGTTTTCCAACGTGATCTCGTTAGATATGGGCGGGACTACCGCAAAGTGCGCACTCGTCGAGGACGGCCGATTTTCCGTTGCGCAGATCTACTATGCGGGCGGTTACGTCAGGGGCTTCCCCATCAAGATGCCCGTCATCGATATCATCGAGGTTGGTTCGGGCGGAGGTTCGATTGCGTGGCTTGATAGTCAGCAACGTCTGCACGTCGGGCCCCGCTCGGCAGGTTCCGAGCCAGGGCCCGTTTGCTATGGGCGCGGCGGAACCGAGCCGACCGTAACCGACGCAAATCTGCTTCTGGGCCGGCTTGATCCCGGCCGATTTCTAGGTGGCGAGCTTGCGCTCGATGTAGAGGCGGCAAGGAAGGCAATACGAGACCGCATCGCCCAACCGCTCGGCTATCCCGGAGCGGCCGGTACGATCCACGCCGCGGATGGAATTGTGTCCATCGCGATCGTTGCCATGGCCGGGGCGATCCGCCGGCAGACGATCGAGCACGGACGCGATCCGCGCGATTTCGTGCTTTTCAGCTATGGCGGCGGCGGACCGCTTCATGCCAGTGCGCTGGCCCGCGAGCTATCGATTCCACTGGTAGTGATCCCGCCCGAGCCGGGCAATTTCTCTGCCATCGGCATGCTGATGGCCGACGCGCGGCTCGACACTTCGCAGACTTTTGTCGGCGTCCTCGGCGAGGCGACCGTGAAAGCGATGATGGAGGCTTATGCCGCGATGGAAAACCAATCCCGGGCCGCTCTCGCGCGCGAGATCGGCGCCGATGAGGTCTCTTATCTGCGCGCTGCGGAGATGCGCTATCGCGGCCAGCGCCACAATATCAAGGTGCCGATTGGCGATGGCGCCGACCCGGATGCCGTGCGCCAAGCGTTCGACCAAGATTATGAGCGGCGTTACGGACACGCCGACAAGCGGGCAGGCGTCGAAATTCAGGCGCTTCATCTTGCGGCGATGGCCAGACTTCATCGCCCGGACCTTGCGCGCCTGAGGCGGCCAAGCGCGGGCCCGGCGTCTGTGGGCGCGCGGCCGGTCTATTTTGGAAGCGCCGACGGTTTTGTCGAAACGCCGGTCTATGATCGATTTGCCCTCGCTTCCGGCTTTGCCGGCTCGGGGCCTGCGATCATCGAAGAATATGGCTCCACGACCGTGATCTTGCCCGAGGATCGATTCGAGGTCGGCGCACTGGGCGAAATTCGCATCCATTGCGGGCGAGCAAACAACTCGGCATCCCGGTAAATTTGCGAAGGCGCGACCGATGAGCTTCGAAATCGCGACACACGCCGTCGATCCCATTACGCTCGAAGTGATCCGGCATGGCATCGTATCAATCACCGATCAAATCGATGCCAACATCACGCGCACCGCGTTCAGCCCCTATATTTACGAGTACAAGGATTATGCCGTCGGAATGACGGATGCCGATGGACGGTTGGTCGCCCAATGCAATGGGGGAATGCCCGTCTTCATCGCCGATGCGGTTGGCAGCGCAGTGCGCGACGGCCTCGAGCTCTACGGCCGTGACCGGCTGCACCACGGCGACGTGATCATCTGCAACGCACCGAGCGTGCAGGGGCAACACCTCAACAATACGGTGATGTACACGCCGATTTATGCGGGCCACGGCCGAAAGGTCCTGATCGGCTTCTTCGCCATCAACATGCATTGGATCGACATCGGCGGCGCAGCCGTGGGATCGGCCTCCTTTTCCTCGACCGACATCTTCATGGAAGGCATCCAGTACCGCACTGTGAAAGTTTGGTCCAAGGGCGAACCGATTGAGGAAGTCCTGCGCATCGTCGAAGACAACACCCGCTTCCCATTGGAGCTGACGGGCGATATCAAGGCGCAACTCTCGGGTTGCCTGTTCGGACGCGACCTTACGGCGCAACTGGCCGAGAAATTCGGCATTGATACTTATCGCGCCGCGATCGATCTCATCCTGGCCCAGTGCGAAGCCGCGATCCGCGAACGCATCCGCAGGATTGCGGACGGCGTTTATGTGGCGGAGTCCTTCCTCGACAATGACGGCGCGAGCGATACTCGAATACCCTTCAAAATAAAGGTGATCGTCGAGGGCGACGACATGACGATCGACTATTCGGACATGGCCCCGCAGGTTCGAGGCTGCATCAATTCTGGCTATCACGGCGGCGGTGTGACGACGGCGCGGCTTGCCTTCATGTATGCCATTGCAGTCGGCGAACCGGCCAATGAAGGTACGTTCCGGCCGCTGCAGCTGATCCTGCCGCCGGGCAAGATCGTCAGCGCCGCGCCGACGGCGGCAATGGGCAATTACGGGATGCCGATTCCGACGATCGTCGACACCATCATCAAGGCGTTGGAACCGGCGCTGCCCGATCGCGTCACCGGGGCGCATTTCGGGACCTATTCTTCGGTCGGATTCGTCGGCCGGCGAGCCGATGGCGCTTTCTTCAACTGCCACGACTCGGCTCATGGCGGCTGGGGGGCGTGCGCCACCCACGACGGTGGCGGACCCTTCCGGACCATGGCTCACGGCGACACGCGGATTATTCCCATGGAACTGCAGGAGACGCTTTATCCGTACCGCTACGAGGAGCTTTCGTTGCGCAGCGATTCAGGCGGACCGGGGCGATGGCGCGGGGGACTTGGCTTTGTCAAGCGCTACCGCATCCTCGCTGAGTGCACGCTGCGGACCAACCTCGATCGCACGGGATGCGCGCCTTGGGGCGTTCACGGCGGCCTGCCCGGGGCGACCGGCCGGGTCACCGTCATTCGCGATGGCGAAAACATCCCCGCCAACAAGACGGACAAATTGAGGCTGCAGGCGGGCGATCTCGTCGTTGTCGAAGCCGGCGGCGGCGGCGGATATGGCATGCCGACCGAACGCCCAATCGACGAAGTGCTGGCGGACGTGCGCAGCGGCCTGGTTTCGCGCGAAAGTGCCCAACGCGACTACGGGGTGCACTTCTTGCTCGACGGGACTGCACAGCGGGCCCCGGCGGACGCCGCAGCCGTATAATCCCGCCGCACTCGGGTAAAAAATGCGACCTGCGCAAAAGGCAACCGCGGCTTTGTGCGAGGCTGCACCGCGCCGGGAAACACCGTCAAGTTAACACCTATGGGGGTGGGGGTCGCGGGCCGCCGGCGTTACGTCTCGGCTTCAAGTTTCAGCGCCTTTCTGGGCGATCCATTCTCTGCAAGCGCGCCGTCCGCTTCCGCTGCATCCACGTGCCGGCGGACTAAAGCGGCCACTTCGTTTGCATGCGTTGCGATCATGAAATGCGCCGCGCCGTCGACTTTTGCCGTGGCCGCATGTTTGATCGATTGGCCTAGCAAAACGTTGGCGCGCTGCACCGCCGGGTGACTGTCACCGCCGCGCACGATCAGGACGGGAATGTCGATGGCGCCGAGCGCGGCTTTCGTGAGCGCAAAGCCGTAGGCGCTCGTCCAATCGCGGATATTGACCGCCGTCGTCGCTACCGCGTAGTCGCGCACCCGCGGCGGCCACGACGCGAAGGTGCCGGCACCGCCGTAAAAGTCGATCATGGTTGCGATCGCCTGCGCATCGCCGCTGGCGAAGGCGGCGAAATAGCGATCCGTCATCCGGCGGAAGGCGCCATAATGCTCGTGCTCGCCGTGCTCGCGCAGCAGTTCGGCCGCCGGCGCCTCGATTAGGGTGAGACTGGCGAGCGTCGTGCGCCGGCGCAGCGCAACAGCCAGCGCCACCAACCCGCCAAAGGAGTGACCGACCAGGTGAGCGCGACCGCCGGCTCTGGCGACGACCGCTTCGATCACATCAAGCTCGTGGCTGATCGAGGCGTCCTGCGCGGCGCGGCGCTCGTCGGTCGCGCCATAGCCGAGCAGGCTCGTGGTCACGCAGCGAAACCGGCCGTCCAGCGCGGCGATGACCGGCCGCCACGCCGCGCCGGTGCTGCACGATCCTGGCACCAGCACGATGGTCGGCCCGGCGCCGCTCTCGTCGTAATCGATGCGTCCGCCTGAATCGTCGATCATGTTGCAGAAAGCATGGTGTTGTGACTCTGCCGGATCGTTCTGTCATTCCGGGGCGCGGGCCTTGGCCCGCGAGCCCGGAATCCATAATCCAGGGCGGTGGTTATGGATTCCGCGCCCGCCGTTTCGCGGCGTCCCGGAATGACGCCACACTAAATCAGGTCTCGGTGATAGAACACTAGCGGGAATCCCGCCGCTGCGCACGGGCGCGCCCGGACTCGCCGCCGATGGTCCGGGCGCAACGCGTCGTATCAAGCCGCCTGCATCACGCGGCTTTGCCGCGCGCCAAGGCGTGGACGTCGGCCGTGGTCAGCGCCCTGCCGCCGATGCCCCAATCGCCGCTTTCCACCTCCTCGACCACGCACCAGGTGACGCCGCGCATGCTCTCGCCCTCGATCGACACCATGGCGTCGGTGAGTTTGCTGATGATCTGCTGCTTCTGTTCCTTGCTGAACACGTCCTTGATGACTCGAACCTGAATGAGAGGCATCGGGTTGCTCCTGTCCTTTTGCTGGGGGTTGGCGTTCGGTGTCCGCAGCGCAACCGAGCATCATGCCGCCGCTTGACACGCGTCGTACAGTGTCGGACAATTTCTGGAACAGTAATGGACAGTTTTGATGCCAGTTGGCGTAACTGTACCGCTCCAGGCACCGGGCCAGTTCAAGGCAACAGCCATGACGATGCTCTCCCTCGCCGTCAGCCAGAACAGCGGCCTTCCGCTGGCCGACCAGATCGTCGCCGGCATCAAGCGGCTGATCGACAATCGCCACCTGCGGCCCGGCGCCAAGCTGCCCTCGATCCGCAACTTTGCCGAGACCTACGGTGTCAGCCGATTCACCGTGGTCGAGGCCTATGACCGCCTGGTGGCGATGGGTTATCTGCAGTCGCGCCGCGGCGCCGGCTTCTACGCAGCGACGGCCGCGCTCGCGGCGGCCGGCAACCCTGCTCCGTCGGATAATCACAAGCATAATGAGCAACTGGTCTGGCTCATTCGGCGGCTGTTGGAGGCCGGCGAGGATACCATCCTGGCCGGCGGTCCGTGGCTGCCGAATTCGTGGCTCGACGAGGCCGGCATCCGCCAGAGCCTCAACGTGCTGGCGCGCAAGAACGGCGCCTATCTGCTCGAATACGGTCACCCGTTCGGCTATCTGCCGCTGCGCGAACATCTCGCGCTGATGCTGGGCGGGCTCGGCATCAACGCGAGCGCAAGCCAGATCCTGCTCACGCAGGGCACCTCTCAGGCGCTTGAACTCGTCACGCGCTTTCTGCTCAAGCCGGGCGACGCGGCATTGGTCGACGATCCCGGCTATTACAACATGTTCGGCGCTCTGCGCCTGCACGGCATCGAGATGCTGGCGGTGCCGCGCAATCCGGATGGACCCGACATCGCCGTGCTCGAACAGCTTGCCGCCGCGCACCGGCCGAAAATCTATTTCACCCAGTCGGTGATGCAGAATCCGACCGGCGGCGACATGAGCGCGCATGTCGCGTTCAAGGTTCTGCAAGCCGCCGAGCGGCACAACTTCATGGTGGTGGAAGACGACATTTTCTGCGATCTGCAGGCCAAGACGACGCCGCGGCTCGCCACCCTCGACCAGCTCAAGCGCGTGATCTATGCGCGCAGTTTTTCCAAGACGCTGTCCGGCAGCCTGCGCGTCGGCTTCGTCGCCTGCGCGCAGAACATCGCCGACGAGCTTGCCGACATCAAGATGCTGACCAGCCTCACCACCTCGCAATTCACCGAGCGGCTGGTTTATCTGATGCTGGTGGATGGCCATTACCGCAAGTACCTGTCGCGGCTGCACGAGCGGCTCGGCGAGGCCCGCGCCGAGGTTTTACGCGCGTTCGAGCGCATCGGACTGGAGCTGTTCCTGGAGCCCGCCGACGGCATGTTCGTCTGGGCGCGCTTTGCGCACGTCGAGGACTCCGTGGCGCTGGCGGAAGCGGCGCAGCGCGACGGTATCCTGCTGGCCCCGGGTACGGTATTTCGCCCCCATCTGGAGCGCTCGCCCTGGCTGCGCTTTAATGTCGGCGTCTGCGGCGACCGCCGGGTGCTGCACTGGCTTGAGCGGCAGGCGGCGGACAAGGCAGTGTGACGCCGTCCGGCTCAGCCGCCGCAGCGCTCGGCGGGCGGACGACGATGACATGACAATGAGGCGATGACACCATGACCGATCCGCCACGCCAGCAGGCAGCCGACCAACCCCGTATCGAGCTCTCCCGCAGCACGGTCTTGCCGCTGCTCGGCGGACGCGCAGCGTTGTCGCAGGAGCATCTGCTTCCGATCTTCGCCACCATTGTGGCCGGCGTCGCACTGATCGCGGTGCCGATCCCGGCGTTCAATCTCAATGCCGACCCGCAGATCAATGAAGCCTGGCAGGTCTATTTGATCCTCGCCATCTTCATGGCGTTCCTGGTGAGCTATTACATCAACCAGATGTGCGGCCGCGCCAAGCCGGGCTGGATGCTGGCGATCGTCGCCCTGTTCACGTTCCTGATGCTGGGCGGCACGTATTGGCACGGCTGGTACGACCTGTTCTACGACGTGCTGCCGGCAGCGCAGTGGCAGAAGTCCGATCACGTCTTGGTCCAGCTTGCCGGCTGGTGGTTCGGCACCGGGCTGTGCGAGGAAGGCTTCAAGGCCTGGCCGCTCGCCGCACTGGCGCTGCTGGGTGCGGGTTTGGCGCGCGCCGTCCGCCGCAGCAAGGGCAAAGTGAGAGCGCATCTGGCGAGCATGCGCGGGCACATCGGGCTGAACGAGCCGCTCGACGGCATCGTCTTGGGCGTGGCGTCCGGCAGCGGCTTCTTCATCGCCGAGACTTTGGGCCAATACGTGCCGAAAGCCATGGGCGCCGACAACACTGCCGCGGCGAAGGCATTCGACGGGCTGGTGCTGCTGCTGGCGCGCGGGCTGCCAAATATTGCCGAGCATTCGGCCTGGACCGGCTTGTTCGGCTATTTTATCGGACTTGCGGTGCTGCGGCCGGGAATGGCGATATTTCTGGTGCCGCTCGGCTGGCTGAGCGCGGCGGCATTGCACGCGGGATGGGACGGCGTCGGCGCCGTTGCCAATTCAGGCCCGGTCATCCTGTGCTTCTGGGTCGTCGTCGGCTTGCTGAGTTACGCGCTCTTGGCCGGGGCGATCTTTCAGGCGCGCCATATTTCGTCGACACACCCGGCCGGTGCGGCGGTGGACGCGGCGCAAGCGGCCGGTGCCGGCAACCCGGCGCTGAGCCCGCTCACGGCGGGGGCGCCCGACGGCGACTGACAATCTCTCTGCGGCATCGTTCGAGCCGGATCGTTCGGCGCGACCTATCGCGCGCCGCGCACGCCTTGCGCCAGCGCGCGGACCAGATCGGCGACCGCAGAGACGGTTGCGGGCTTCGCCTTGCCGGCGGGATCGAGACTCTTGCCGACGGCGTCGACCAAAGCCGAGCCGACCACCACGCCGTCGGCGTTTTGCGCGATCGCGCGCGCCTGCTCTGGCGTGCGAACGCCGAAGCCGACGCAGACCGGCAGCATGGTGTAGCGCTTGATGCGCGCGACGGCTTCCGTGACCCTGCCGGGGTCGGGCGCGGCGGCGCCGGTGATGCCGGTGATGGAGACGTAATAGACGAAGCCGGAAGTGTTGTTCAGCACCGTCGGCAGGCGTCTATCGTCCGTCGTCGGCGTGGCCAAGCGGATGAAATTCAGCCCCGCCTCGAGCGCCGGCACGCACAGTTCCTCGTCTTCTTCCGGCGGCAGATCGACCACGATCAGTCCGTCGACGCCCGCGTTCCTGGCATCGGTCAAAAAGCGCTCGCCGCCATAGACGTAGATCGGATTGTAGTAGCCCATCAGCACGACCGGGGTTGCATCGTCGCCGGCGCGGAAGTCGCGAACGAGCGCAAGCGTGCGTTTCATGTTCTGCCCGCCTTTGAGGGCGCGCAGGCCGGCCGCCTGGATCGACGGCCCGTCCGCCATCGGATCGGTGAACGGCATGCCGAGCTCGATCACATCGGCGCCGGCGTCCGGCAGCGCCTTGAGGATCGCAAGCGCGGACCCGTAATCCGGATCGCCGGCCATGGTGAAGGTGACCAGCGCGGCGCGGTTTTCTTGTTTGAGTGCGGCAAAACGGCGATCGATGCGGGTGGTCATCAGTCCTCACTCCGTCATTCCGGGGCCGAGCGAAGCGAGGAGCCCGGAATCCATAACCGCAGCGCAGGGATTATGGATTCCGGGCTCGCGCCTTCGGCGCGTCCCGGAATGACGAAAGAAGCGATCAGCATCCTCACCGCGCCTTGCTTTCTAGGTGCCGCGCCACGGTCTCAAGGTCCTTGTCGCCGCGGCCCGAGAGATTGACCACCATCAGGTGCTCCTTCGGCTTCTGCGGCGCCAGCTGCAAAACCTTGGCGATGGCATGCGCCGGCTCAAGCGCAGGGATGATGCCCTCCAGCTTCGACAACAGCGCAAACGCGTTGAGCGCCTCATCGTCGGTCGCCGACAGAAAGCTGACGCGGCCGACATCGTGCAGCCAGGAATGCTCCGGCCCGACGCCTGGATAATCGAGGCCGGCCGAGATCGAGTGCGCCTCTTTGATCTGGCCGTCGTCGTCCATGAGCAGATAGGTGCGGTTGCCGTGCAGCACGCCCGGCCGGCCGCCGGCGATGGAGGCGGCGTGCATGCCGGTCTTTAGCCCGTAGCCGGCCGCCTCGACGCCGTAGATTTCGATGTCCGGCTCATCGAGGAACGGATGGAACAGTCCCATCGCATTGGAGCCGCCGCCGATGCAGGCGATGAGCGAATCGGGAAGGCGGCCTTCGGCTTCCAGCATCTGCTCGCGGGTCTCGCGGCCGATGATCGACTGAAAATCGCGCACCATCATCGGATAGGGATGCGGGCCGGCGATGGTGCCGATGCAATAGAAGGTCGAGCCGACATTGGTGACCCAATCGCGCAGCGCCTCATTCATGGCGTCCTTGAGCGTCTTCGAGCCCGACTCGACCGCCACCACCTTGGCGCCCAGCATGTTCATGCGGAACACGTTGGCCCGCTGCCGCTCGACATCGACCGATCCCATATAGACGATGCATTCGAGGTCAAAGCGTGCGCACAAGGTGGCCGTGGCGACGCCATGCATGCCGGCGCCGGTCTCGGCGATGATGCGCTTTTTGCCCATGCGCTGCGCCAGCAGAATCTGGCCGAGCACATTGTTGACCTTGTGGGCGCCGGTGTGATTGAGCTCCTCGCGCTTCAGATAAATCTTGGCACCGCCGCCCGAAAGGCCGGAGGCCGTTTGCCTGCAATACGCCGTGAGCCGTTCGGCGAAATACAGCGGCGATGGCCGGCCGACATAATGCGCAAGGTAGCCGTCCATCTCCTTCTGAAATTGCGGATCGGCCTTGGCCGCCGCGTAGGCTTGTTCCAGCTCCAAGATCAGCGGCATCAGCGTCTCGGCAACGAAGCGGCCGCCATAGATGCCGAAATGCCCGTGCTCATCCGGCCCGGTGCGGAAGGAGTTGAGTTGTTGCTGAACGGTCATGCGGGATTCGCAACAGGTTTGACGCCGATACGCTGCCACGCGTCGCGCGCGGCACGCACGAAGGCTCGGATCTTATCAGGATCCTTGTCGCCCGGCACCCGCTCCACGCCCGAGGACACGTCGACGCCCGGCGCGCGCGTGATGTGCAAAGCCTCGGCCACATTGCCAGCGTCGAGTCCGCCAGACAGCATGAACGGCGCGCCAGCCTCAATGCGTTGCAGAAGATGCCAGTCGAAGGACTGTCCCAAGCCCCCAGGCCGGGTCGCCTCGCGCGGCGCGCGTGCGTCGAACAAGAGGCGATCGGCGATCCCGGCGTAAGCTCCAATCGCAGCGAGGTCGCCTCCTTCAGCGATCGCAATCGCCTTCATTACCGGCAGTTGGAACCGCGCCTTTATTGCAGACACGCGCTCGGCTGTTTCCGTGCCGTGCAGTTGCAGCATGTCGGGTGACAGCGCCTCGACGATGCGCGACAGCAATGCGTCGTCGGCATCGACCGACAGCGCAACCTTCTTCGCCCTTCGCTCGACCCGCGCGCCCAGCGTTCGCGCGGCGCCAAACGACACGTTGCGCGGCGACGGCGGAAAGAACACGAAGCCGACCATGTCCGCGCCCGCATCAAGCGCGGCATCGAGAGCGCCAGCGGCCGAGAGACCGCAAATCTTTACGGTAAGGCTCATCGCTCCGCACGCTCGACGAATACGATCAGCTTGTCCAGTTCCGCGATACCGGCTCGACAATGCGCGGAAACTCTTCGGCCTCGCGGCCCTTTAGGCCGCTGACGAGCACGACGCCGACGGGTCGTCCAAGCAGGTCCGAGAGCTCGACTTCGACCGCCGCAAGTTCCCAGAGGTCGAGTTCAGGACGCTTTTCGGCCAAGAAGTCCAATGCGTTATCATCAAACACGTGTCCGACGCTGCCGCGGGGTAGCAACCCGATGATCTTGATCGGATGCTTCGCTTCGATCGTCGCACTATGCATGCGCAGGATCGAGCGATTGATGTCTGGCTTGTTCATGCCGGTACCCTCGGGCACGCCCTTTAGCATTGATAGCATATAGTGCCCGATTGCGGCCAATCACCCCGCCGGCGGCTTGAGCTTGAGCCGCGGCGGCGGATTGTGTTCGCGCGGCACGATGCCCGGCTCGTGCGCATTGCCCGCCACCGCCTCGAGCCGAGTGCGCAACGCGGTCATCTCGCGCTCCAGCCGCCGCGCCGAGCGCCGCCACCTGCCTTGCCGCAGCCACGCCGCCGCCCCGCCGACGATGACGCCGACGATGAGCATGGCGATGATGAGGGCGAACAGCGGCAGCGTCAGAGCCGCGGCCGGCGCGGCTGAATTGAACGGATCGAGCGACACCGTCACGACCTGCCGGTTGGCGACCGCGAACGCGATGATGACGATGGCGAGCGGCACCACGATCAGCGCCGCGAGGACTTTGCGCAGCAAGTTTCAGCTCCACATGCATCCTCCCCCGCGAAAGCGGGGGAGGATAAATTATGAGGCTTCGCCCGAGCGGTTGAGCCGCTCGCGCATTTCCTTGCCGGTCTTGAAGAACGGCACGCACTTGCGGTCGACCGCGACGTGGGCGCCGGTGCGCGGATTGCGGCCGGTGCGCGCCGGGCGCTGCTTGATCGAAAACGCGCCGAAGCCGCGCAGCTCGACGCGGTCGCCGCGCGACATCGCCGCGGTGATCTCGCCGAGAATGGCATTGACGATGTTCTCGACATCGCGCTGATAGAGATGCGGATGCTGGTCGGCAATATGTTGCACGAGTTCGGACTTGATCATGTTCGCCGCCTTGGCGCGCCCCGCATACGCTTGAGCCGTCATCGCTTGCGACGAACGACCAGCGCGCTTGTGCTCAGTTCGCGCTGGGAGGTTGCCAAAGCGCCAGTAGACCGTCAAGGTTGAACCGGTCGACGGCGCCGACGGGATCGAGGTCGCCGAGGCGGTGCGCGAGCCCACCAAGACCCACTGCATCGAGCAGCGCCAATGCGCCAGCGTGCAGGAACGGCAGATCGTCGAGACGGCTGTGCAGGCGATAGTCGCGCACCGGCAGCCCGGCATCGATTTTCTTCTCCTTGACGAGCCAATCGATGGCAGCCTGTTCGCCGCCGATCTGGTCGACGAGCTTCAGGCCAAGCCCCTGATGCCCGGTAAACACGCGGCCATCGTCGACCGCCGCAAGCTCCGTGTCGGTAAAGTGCCTGCGGCTCTGCACCAAGCCTTTGAACCAGGCATACGAATCCATGATGATCGACTGGATCGCGGCGCGCGCCTCCGGGCTGGTCGGTTCGAATCCGTTCGGCGCCGCCTTGAGCGGCGAAGACTTGATCGATTCGACCTTGACGCCGATCTTGTCGAGCAGATCGGTGAAGTTCGGATACTCGAACAATACGCCGATCGAGCCGACGAGCGAGGTCTGATTGGCCACGATGTAATCGCCGGCAAGCGCGGTGATGTAGCCGCCGGAAGCGGCCATGCTGTCGACAACGACGACGATCGGCTTTTGGGCGCGGACGCGGCCAAGCGCGTCGTAGAGCTGTTCGGAGCCCGCCGTGGTGCCGCCGGGACTGTCGACATGCAGAATGACGGCGCGGGCCAACGACGATCTGGCGAGCCGATCGAGCTGGCGCACCCGCTCCTCGTCGTCACGGATCAGGCCGGAAATTCTCACCCGCGCGATGTAGGGACCGGAGACCAGGCCGGTGCGCGTCGTCAGCGCTGCAGCGGCCACACCGATCGCCAGCACGATCACCGCGATGGCGACGACCCGCCAGAAGGTCAATTTGCGACGCATGCGCCGGCGGTCGACGATCAGATCGGCATCAAGCGACATTGCTATGCTTCCTACGCTTCCATGACTTCTTCATTCCGGGCCCGAGCGAAGCGCCGAGCCCGGAATCCACGAGCTGTGGATATGGATTCCGGACTTGCCGCTTCGCGGCAATCCGGAATGACACGATCACTCCTTGCCTTCCTCCTTCTCGCCTTCCTCGCCCCTGCGCCGCAACGCGGTGCCCAAAATGTCGCCGAGAGTGGCGCCGGAATCGGAGGAGCCGTATTGCGCGATCGCCTCTTTCTCCTCCGCGACTTCCAGGGCCTTGATCGATACGGCAACCTTGTGGCTGCGACGGTCGAACTGCACGACGCGCGCGTCGACCTTCTGGCCCACGGCGAAACGGTCGGGCCGCTGCTCGGACCGGTCACGCGCCAGTTCCGAACGCTTGACGAAGGTAGCGAGGTCGGTGCCAACGATCCTGACCTCGATGCCGCCTTCTTTGATCTCGACGACTTCGCAGGTGACCACCGCGCCCTTTTTCAGTTCGCCCGCGGTTTCGGCGGTCACCGCACCGTCGGCAAGCTGCTTGATGCCGAGCGAAATGCGCTCCTTCTCGACGTCGACGTCGAGCACCTGGGCGCTGACCTTGTCGCCCTTCTTGTACTCCTCGATCACCTGCTCGCCCGGCCGCTTCCAGTCGAGGTCGGACAGGTGCACCATGCCGTCGACATCGCCGTCGAGCCCGAGGAACAGGCCGAACTCGGTCTTGTTCTTGACTTCGCCATCCACCACCGAGCCGGGCGGATATTTTTCGAGGAACACTTCCCACGGGTTGCGCATGGTCTGCTTCAAGCCGAGCGAGATGCGGCGCTTGACCGGATCGACCTCGAGCACCCGCACTTCGACTTCCTGAGAAGTTGAAACGATCTTGCCGGGATGCACGTTCTTCTTGGTCCACGACATTTCCGAAACGTGGATCAGGCCCTCGATGCCGGGCTCGAGTTCGACGAAGGCGCCGTAATCGGTGATGTTGGTGACCCGACCCTTGAAATTGGCGCCGACCGGGTATTTGGCCTCGATGCCCTGCCACGGGTCTTCGAGCAACTGCTTCATGCCGAGCGAGATGCGGTGGGTCTCGTGGTTGATCTTGATGATCTTGACCTTCACCTGCTGGCCGATATTGAGCACCTCGGAGGGATGATTGACGCGCCGCCAGGCGATGTCGGTGACGTGAAGCAGGCCGTCGATGCCGCCGAGGTCGACGAAGGCGCCGTAATCGGTGATGTTTTTCACCATGCCGTCGATGACCTGCCCCTCTTCGAGATTCTGCACCAATTCCTGGCGCTGCTCGGCGCGGGTCTCCTCCAGCACGGTGCGGCGCGACACCACGATATTGCCGCGGCGGCGATCCATTTTCAGAATCTGGAATGGCTGCGGATTGTTCATCAGCGGAGAAACGTCGCGGATCGGCCTGATATCGACCTGCGAGCGCGGCAGAAACGCCACCGCGCCGTCGAGGTCGACGGTGAAGCCGCCCTTGACCTGATTGAAGATCACTCCGCTGACCTTCTCGTTGCTTTGGAACGCCTTCTCCAGCTTGCCCCAGCTTTCCTCGCGCCGCGCCTTGTCGCGCGACAGCACCGCCTCGCCGAGCGCATTCTCGACACGTTCGAGATAGACCTCGACGGTGTCGCCGAGCTTGATGTCGGACGCCCGGCCGGGGCCCGCGAACTCGCGCAGCGCCACGCGGCCCTCGGTCTTCAATCCGACATCGATGACGGCGACGTCCTTCTCGATGCCGACCACCGTCCCCTTGACCACGGAGCCTTCCTGCAGATGACCGTGACCGAACGATTCGTCGAGCAGTTTGGCGAAATCCTCGCGCGAGGGCGCCGCAGACGCGCCGGCTGCGGCGGTTGCGGTTTGAGCGGCAGCTTGAGCCATGAATACTCCGAGCCCCTTCAATGGAAATGGTCCCGAACGCGCAGCGAGCCGCCGGGCGTAACCGGCAGTGGGGCTAAAAAGCCATGCGATCGGGACGAAGTGCTGTCGTCCGGTGCGTCACGAGCGAAGCGGCGAACGGGCTTACCTCCAATGACGAAAGCGCGGTCAGCGGCGCTTTCGGCCCGTTCGGGCGTCCTCGATGATGGCGACGGCAGCCCGGAACGCAGCGTCTATACCTAAATGCGTGGTATCGAGCAAGTGCGCGTCGGGCGCCGGTTTGAGCGGCGCGGCGGTCCGGCGGGAGTCGCGTTCGTCGCGGCGCAGAAGGTCGGCCAGCACCTCGTTTTCGTCGACCGCTTCGCCACGCGCCTTCAATTCGAGCGTGCGGCGCTTGGCGCGCACTTCCGGCGACGCGACGACGAACAGCTTCACATCGGCGCCGGGAGCGATGACAGTGCCGATATCGCGGCCGTCGAGCACCGCGCCGGGCGGCTGGGTCGCGAATTGGCGCTGATAGTTGATCAGCGCTTCGCGCACCTGCGGGATCGCCGCCACCACCGACGACGCCTCGGTGATAGCCTGCGACTTGAGCGCATTTCCATCGAATTTTGTCGGATCAAGCGCGGCGGCGGCCTCGGTCGCGTGCGCGGTGTCGTCGGGCGAGTAGCCGGCATCGAGCACGGACTTCGCCACGGCCCGATAAAGGAGCCCGGTGTCGAGGTGATGCAGCCCATAGACCGACGCCAATTGCCGCGCGATGGTGCCCTTGCCCGATGCTGCCGGTCCGTCGATGGCGATGATCATGTCAAATCCGCAACCTGACCGGCACTTCACTCCACGCCGACAAGCTGAACAGCCTTTTGGATTTCCGGCAGAGCGGTGGACGTCAGCTCAATCTTGCCCTTGCTCTTGGTGCCAATCAACTGTGGCTTTGCATCGGAATTGTCGAAAAGCCATGCATCGTCAGCGTGACCAAGAAACCACGGCAGTTGCTCAAGTGATCTTTCCCTGCGCTCCAGAATTTTATCGCTCGGCACGTTGTGACCACCCTTAGCTACTCGTAGGCGCACGCGTTAGATGTTGAGTTGCCCCGAGTTTAAGAGGACGTAAATCAGTCGGATTTTGAAATTTCGCTGTTTTGCCGAAAGCACCAGGGGGCGACATTTCGGTGTCGATAAAACTGTTTCGACGCCCGCGGTCTGATGTGCTTCAATCGAGGCATAGAGCCAGCGTTCAATCCGACGCACGGATTCGAGATTTGCCGCGAGTGGCTCAAGCCCTTCAATGTCGCAAATGCGTTGCGACAGCGCATCGGGATTTATGATCCAAACTGACCGCCCAAAGTCTTCAATATCTGCGTTGTCATAGAGGCTGGTTTTGCCGGATCCATTCGGCCCGGCGACGATCCAGAGCCGTGGTGCGTCACCGGTTTTCTGGGACACGATCGGGCGAACCGAATAATCGCCTATTTTCTTCGCGCGCCTTCGCTACGTTCTCTCTAAAGACTTTCAACAAATCTGTTCCAAACGTAGCGGTATTCGCGTCTAGTACCGCCACCCGTGCATATCTTCCGGTCGAGGCAATGAAGCGCTTCTGACCTGCAGGCGCCTGAATGCGCCGAGGTGCCGACTTCTTTCGTCGCTTTGCGCCGATCGGTGCCTTTTTTCGCACTCCCGCGATACGCGCTTTGGGCATCGCAAATCTCCCTTGAATCGCAATACAATATAACGATTTTGCTATCGATATCTAGGTTAAATCGGCCCCCAAGCTCCGCATCAATTCGACAAATCCGGGAAAGCTCGTGGCGATAAAGCTGCCGTCGTCGATCGCAACCGGCTTCTCGCTCGCCAGCCCTAAGATCAAAGCCGACATGGCGATGCGGTGATCCATATGCGTGGTGACGAGCCCGCCGCCGGGTGCGCGGCCCAAAGCGCCGCCCAGTCCCTGCACGATCAAATCGTCGCCGTCGATCTCGGCCTCGACGCCGTTTATGCGAAGGAGCGCCGCAGTGGCGGCAAGGCGGTCGGATTCCTTGACCCGCAATTCCTTCAAGCCCCGCATCACCGTCGTCCCCTCGGCGAACGCCGCCGCCACCGCCAGCACCGGGTATTCGTCGATCATCGACGGCGCGCGCGCCGCCGGCACCTCGACGCCGCAGAGCGCGCTCGCACGGACCAGAAGGTCGGCCGTCTCCTCGCCGCCTTCGTCGCGCACCGCAAGCCGCTCGATCGAGGCGCCCATCTCTTCGAGCGTGGCGAGCAACCCGGTGCGCAGCGGATTCATCATGACGCCGTCGAGGAGCACCTCCGAGCCCGGCACGATCAAAGCCGCCACTAGCGGAAAAGCCGCCGACGACGGATCGGCTGGCACCGCGATCGGCGCCGGCTCAAGCTCCGGCCGGCCGGCAAGCGTGATACGCCGGCCGCGGCCTTGCGGCTCGACGCGAATTTGCGCGCCGAAATGGGCCAGCATCTTTTCGGTATGGTCGCGCGTCGCCTCGCGCTCGATCACGGTCGTTTCGCCCGGCGCCGCGAGCCCCGCCAGCAGCACCGCCGATTTGAGCTGCGCCGACGGCACCGGCGGCTCGAACACGATCGGGATCGGATCGCGCGCCCCTTCAAGAGTGAGCGGCAGGCGGCCCTCGGCGGAGGAAAGCGCGCGTGCCCCGATTCGCGCCAGCGGATCGAGCACGCGCTGCATCGGCCGCTTGCGCAACGAGGCATCGCCGTCGAAGGTCGCATTGATCGGGCAGCCGGCGACCGCGCCGAGCACCAGCCGGCAGCCAGTGCCGGAATTGCCGAAATCGAGTTTTTGTCCTGCCGCAGGCTCGGCAAAACCGCCGACGCCGACGCCGTGCACGCGCCACTCGCCGCCGCCGCCGCCGCCGCCGCCGCCGCCGCCGCCGCGGCGCCGCTCGATCGCGGCGCCAAGCGCGCGCAGCGCGCTTGCGGTATGAAGTACGTCTTCGCCTTCCAAGAGGCCGCCGATCCGCGTCTCGCCGACGCTTAGCGCGCCGAGGATCAGTGCGCGGATCGAGATCGATTTATCGCCCGGCACGCGCGCGCGGCCGTTGAGCGGCCCGCTGCGGCGGGCGGACATCGGTGTAAGCTTGGCTTGGGTGGCCATGACAAGTTCCAGCGCGCGGCTTCTAGCACAGCCCGCATCGGCATGTAGCGGCGGGCGGCGCGGGCGGCGGGCGTCGTGCCCGCCCGGCACCCGCGCCGGGCGGCGCGAAGACGGCAGTTCCAAGGCCTGCCGCCAACGAACTCACGGCCTCGCGAATCCGCTATTGACAGCCGCAGCCCGGCTCGCCAAGTGAAACTCCCAAATCCAGCGATTTGCCGGCACCGGCACGAGGCCTGCACCCATGGCAAAACCCGAACTTGGCACCAAGCGTATCTGCCCCGACACCGGGCGCAAGTTTTACGATCTCAACAAGGATCCGGTGATCTCGCCCTATACCGGCAAGGTCGTGCCGGTGGACCCGCTGGCACGCGCGCGCCCTGAGCCCGCGCCCGCACCACGCGTCGTCGCTCCGGTCGAGGAGGTCGTGACGCCCGAGCCGGCCGAGGCCGAATTCGTCTCGCTCGAAGAGGCCGACGCCGAAGCCGCCGGCGCCACCGCGAAGCCGAGCGCCGAGCCGGTCGAGGCCGGCCTCGAAGACGAGGAGGTCGAGATCGACGAGAGCCTCGACGACGCCGCGTTCATCGAGGAACAGGAGGAAGAAGACGCCGACGTGACCGACATCATCGGCGGCGATATCGAGAACGAGGAGGAAGGCTGACGCCTTCCTCGGAAGTCGGAAGTCGGAAGTCGGAAGTCAGAAATCAGAAATCAGAAGTCGGAAGTCGGAAATCGGAAGTCTGAAATCGGGAGCCGAAAATACGCGTCAGGGAGTTGAACTGTGAACGTCGGCCTGTCACATTCCGATTTCTGTTTACCGACTTCCGATTTCTGTTTACCGACTTCCGTTTTCAGACTTCCGATTTTCGCGCGCCTGCGGCGCGCCGGGGCCATAGCTCAGTTGGGAGAGCGCTTGAATGGCATTCAAGAGGTCGGGGGTTCGAACTCCCCCTGGCTCCACCAGTAACGTACTGTAATATCGTTATAATTGTTGCGCGGCTGACTAGGGTCCAGACTCATTAAATCCACCATACGAGGCTGGCGACGAGGCAGACGGAAGACAAGTAGTTTCGCGCCAGCCTATCGTATCGCGTTGCAATGCGCCTGAAGTCCTTCAGCCTGTTAAAGGCACTTTCGATGCGCCAGCGCAGTTTGTATAGACGCTTGCTGAAGCGAAACGGTTGCTTCCTGTTGCAGCGGTTGGGAATGACCGGCTTGGTTCCGCGTTCGTGCAGTTGCTCATGCAACTCGGCGCTGTCGTAGGCCTTATCGCCGAGCATGCGTTTCGGCGATTTTACTCTGCGGATCAGGCGCTTTGCGACCGGACAATCATGGGCCTCGCCGCCGGTCAACAGAATGGCGATGAGGCGGCCTTTAGCATCCGCAAGTGCGTGAATCTTCGTGTTGCGCCCTCCGCGCGAGCGGCCAACAGCCTGTTTTCGCTCTGACCTGCTCCCCGGAATTCCCTCCATCTGATAGTTGAGTCGATCGCGAGGAGATCGACGATGCGCAAGAGCCGTTTTACGGAAGAGCAGATCATTGGGATTTTGCAGGAGCACGAAGCCGGGGCCAAGGCCGAGGAGCTGTGCCGGCGTCATGGGATCAGCGGGACGACGTTCTACAAATGGAAGGCTAGGTTTGGCGGGCTGGATGTATCGGAGGCGCGCAGGCTGAAAGCTCTGGAAGACGAGAACCGTCGGCTGAAGAAGCTGCTGGCCGAGCAGATGCTGGACAATGCGGCGCTCAAGGACCTGGTCGGAAAAAACTTCTGACGCCTCGGGCGCGTCATGAGGCGGTTCACACGGTTGTTGGGCGTCATGGACTGTCGCAGCGGCGCGCCACGAGGCTTCTGGAGGTCGATCGCTCGGCGGTGCGTTACCGCAGGAAGCGCAAGGACGACGCGGCGGATCGCGAGCTGTTGCGGGCGCTGGCGGCCGAACGACGCCGGTTTGGCTACCGGCGGCTGCGCGAGATGGCCAAACGCAAGGGGCGGCGCATGAACCTGAAGAAGATCTACCGGCTTTATCGCGAGGAAGGGCTTGCGGTTCGCCGGCGGCGTGGCCGCAAGCGCGCGATTGGTACGCGGGCGCCGCTGCACCAGGCGCAGCGGCCGAACCAGATTTGGGTGCTCGACTTCATGTCGGACATGCTGGAGACGGGCCGGCGCTTGCGGGTGTTCAATGTCGAGGACCAGCTCACCCGCGAGGGGCTTGCCGCCGAAGTCGATACCTCGCTGCCGGGTCCGCGGGTCGCCCGCGCGCTCGATCGGATCGTGGCCGAGCGCGGCAAGCCACAGATGATCATCTCCGACAACGGCACCGAGTTGACCTGCAACGCCATGCTCAAGTGGGCCGAGGACAACGGCGTCGAATGGCACTACATCGCCCCTGGCAAGCCGCAGCAGAACGGCTTCATGGAGAGCTTCAACGGCAAACTACGGGACGAATGCCTGAACGAGCATGTGTTCTCTTCACTCGCTCAAGCGCGCCGCATCATCGAAGCCTGGCGCATCGACTACAACACCGCGCGCCCGCATTCGAGTCTCGGCTATCTGACACCCGAAGAGTTCGCGGCAAGCTGGCGTGCCGTGCATCAGGAGCAATCGCCAGATGCAGCGCCTCGGCCGGCAACGGGCCGGGCCGCTGCGGTACATGGGGCCTCCGCGTCCCGCCCCGTTGCCGGAACGCCCACCAAGGGGCAAACTGAAACCAAACTCAACTTATGACTGGAGGGAAATTGGGGAGCAGGTCAGCTCCCCCTTTCCGCCCGCCGCCGAGCGGTGCGCCTTGATGTGGGTGGAGTCGATCATCTGCGTGTCTGCGGATCGCCCGTTCCCGGCAAGCTCACGGAACAGGTTTTCCCAGATGCCGCGCCGCGCCCAGCGCACAAAGCGGTTATAAATCGTCGTCGGCGGACCATAGGCTTCCGGACAATCACACCAGCGGCAGCCGCTTTTCAACACATGCACGATGCCGCTGATCACCCGCCGATCATCGGCTCGCTCCACGCCGCGGACATCCGTCGGCAATCGCGGCCTGATCCGCGCCCATTGGTCGTCGCTCAGCCAGAACAGGTTCCTGCTCATCTTCCTTCCCCAATACGAATCAGTTCCGTATTGTCGCAGCGGAAAGATTAATGAGTTTTGACCCTAGTGAGCCGACAACTCCCAAAAAAGGAACCACCGCGTAACCACGGTGACGGATTTGAGATGCCCTGCCGCCCGTGAGACGAGCATTCTAGCTCCCCCGGCGCCGGGTAGGCTTCTCTTCCTCGAAAAACGGCCTAAGCTTCACCCCGAGCGCTTTGGCGATGTGCCACAGCGTCACGATAGTTGGATTCCGCTGGCCCAATTCAAGGCCGCTGACGTAAGCGCGATCTACACCCATGCGCGTGGCAAGCTCGGCTTGCGAGAGACCGGCTGCGTTCCGTAGCCGCTTCACATTCTGCCCGACCAGGCGCCGCACGTCTTCCAACATGGGCGTAATCGGGCAGGATGTGCAATAAATTGCGACGCATTATAATGCACGCGTCGCGTTTTGCGCGGAGCTTGCCACGGTGAGGGAGGGGCCTTCATGCGCGCTATCACTGTAGCAGCATTCGCAGTGTCCGCCGGCACCGCGTTGTTCGCAGGCTCGATCCCGCCGGCGCAGTCTCAGTCGCCCAGCACGACTACACCGCAGGAACAGACAATGGTGCCGCGCGGGCGCGAAACCCCAAGTTTCGATTGCGTACAAGCAAAGACAGCAGCGGCACGACTTATTTGCGCGGATGCGGAATTGGCCCAATTAGACAGCGAGCTGGGTGACACCTTTAGAAAACGGAAGGCTCAAATTTCGACGCCCGATCAATCAAAATTTGTTGCGGCGCAGACTCGCGTGGATTAGGGACCGCAACGAACGTTGCGGGCTAGTCGGCAAAAACACCGCCGCGATCGAAGTGCTCGCCAGCTCTAAGCCGTGCATGGTGAGCGCGATACGAGAACGAATCGCGTTCCTGGGTCAGACGGAAACCACGGCGAAATCTGTACCTGCTCGACAATCTGTCGCGCAAGCGCGGGAAATCTTGGACGCAAATTACCTCGCTCGTCGATTATGCCAAACACATCAAACATCGTTGGGTGAAGTTCGACGGAGACGAATACGGGACTTCTTATATTGATCTCGCCAGCATCATCCGAACGGGCGACACGCTTACCGTGTTGGATATGCAGGACGCGAGGCCTGTTCCCGAAATCGGAAAGACGGCTGAATCGTATTTGTTCCTCGTGGGATACGACTGCGGCAACACACCCCGCTCTATGATACTGGCGGCCCTAGGTTTTCACGGAAATATGGCCTCCGGCACCCCGCTGGATGCACCTGATGTTGTTCCAACGGAACCCCCCGATGGCTGGCATGTAATGACCGCTAGTCAATCTGGGATGCTCAAGGCTCGTGAGATGGCCTGCAATGCTTTAGGGCAGCAGCGGACGGAGCCGATTGCCCAGCACATGACGCCCCCCGTCCAAAGCGATGCTCTCGGTATCCATGCCTACTGTGCGACGCACAATGCGATCGCTTGTAATCTCTACGTCGGCAAGGTCGGCCATTGTCCCGAGGTGGCGGCAATCGCGGCCTCGGTTCTCGTCTACGAGCGCAAAATGGAACAGCAAATGGGTGCAACCCCGCAACAAGCCTACGAACAGACCTTTCAGACGTTCGCGAAAAATCCGACGATGCCGCTTGCTCTTGATGACCTCAATTACATCGCGGCGAAGGGCACCAGCTTTCCCGACACCGAGCAGCCTGCCGTCTTTGCCGGCCAAATGCAGAAGCAATGCGTTGCCGCCGCAGCCGAATAATCTGCTAAAATAGAAATCGGCCCGGACCCGCCATCCGAGCCGACCAAAGAAAATCGCGGTGCCCCCGCGCGGAACCGTTATACCGCGCAGGGAGGCGCTTGTCACTTGGCAAAGCCAAAGCCTGGTGAATGGGGAAACGGCATCGAGCCGCCGCATCCCGTTCTCACCGTACCTCCAGGACGAAAAGCAGTCTTTGTTCGATGGGCGTTTTCTGAGTGCAGATCGGACAACGAACCGCTGGATCTTGAAGCTGATTCCAACTATCACGGCGCTGTTGATCGGACGGATAAGCAGGAATCTCGATCAACAAAAGTTTTTCCCCGCAAGTCGGATTCTGGCATTTGAGCGCGTAATAGTATTTTCCGCGTTCACCATGTATCGGTTCCATGATTTCGCTCCCTAGTTGGCTTGGCACATCTAGGATAGCGATGGCGGCGATGGGGGTCATTCCCCGTTCCCGTCACAAAACGGCAATTCAAGCTGTTTCCCTCGCCGGCGCCAGTCGCGAAGCGCCGGCGCGCGCGCCGCAATAAGTCGAGGCAGGTTTGCCCTTCACCGGCCCCCTTCGGCGCTCGTTTTGGCCGCGCCGGGTATCGAATTGCAAGCGCATTCTAAGCCGCCGCCCTCCCGTCAGCGAGGGCTCCATCGTCGGCGGTGATGATTGTACCTGGAGCAAGCTCTTTGTCTTTCGGCGGCGCAAAGTCGTCGGGCATGCCGCCTGTGACCTCGATCTTGTTCACCATGGCGGCGCCGATCGCCACTGCGCTGAGCCGCGGACTTTGGAAAGGCGCTAACGCCCTTGCACACTCGGCGCTGTGAAGCGCCCACCGCTCGAACCCGGCCCAGTCGCCACGAGTTCGGAAGAGCGCTGCGGTTTCACCGAAAGCAACCATGAGTTCTTCGCGAGCCGCTTGCCTGTGGCCTTGGCCTCAGCCACAGCGCGTTCGGCGAGCAACGCGCGCTCGACGGTCGCCCTGTTGGGCGTTCCGAGCTTCCGTCCGCCTGTTTTTCGGCCGCGGGCCATGCTCTATTTTAGACCGAAACAGATCAGCTGGCACCGATCAAAACAGGCGGCCTAGCGGCCGGTGCTCGCCTCTAGTACGATCGCTTTTGGCCTGCATTAGCAGGGCGCGGCGCTTCTGTTTTTGTCCGTGTTAGGCATGACGCTCGCCTTTCAGCAAAAACTCTCGCAACCTGTTGGCCTTCAACTCGGACAGCGGATCGTGGCCGCGCAGCACGTTTGCAAGCTGCGCCTGGTGGCAACCGATCTTGGCGCTGAGCGCGCGGTGCGAAAGGCCTAGCCGTTTGCGCCGGTGCTCGATCTCTAAGGCGACAGCACGTATGATTTCCTCATTTTCCGAGCGAATGGCTCTAAGGAATTCGCAACGATGCGCTGCAGAGCCGGATCATCACCAGCTCAAACCTCCGACGCCGAACCTGCAAAGGTTCCGAATCGGCGGTGCACCGCCGTAGCGCGTCGCAGACGCGCGTAAACACGCTTATGGCGCGTCGCAGACGCGTGTAAACGCGCTTATGGCGCTGCAGCGCATCCGGGACACAGCGCTTATCTTAACGCCGATGACCCCGAGCCTCCCCCTCTCAGGCGGAGGGCTAAGCGCAATGCGGCGACGCCGCTACGCCGCTACGCCGCGGCGCGGGCCGCAAGCCGCGCCTGCTTCTGCGGCGACAGGGTCTTGTCGAGCTTGAACAGCTTGCGCGCGTTCTCGCCCAGAATATTCTTCTTGCCCTGCAGGCTGACGAACGGCAGGTCGTAGAGGGTCGACGGCAGGTCCATGTCCCAGTGCGGATAGTCCGAGGCGTAGACGAGCTGCGTCTCGGCGTTGACCATCTTGAAGGTCTCTTCCAGCATGGTGCGATTGCCGATCATCTCCATCGGCTGCGAGGTGTAATACATCTCGCGCATGTAATCGCTCGGCTTGCGCTTGAGCGACGGCGCTTCCGACGAGCGCATCATGTATTCGTTGTCGAGCCGCTGCATCAAAAACGGAACCCAGGCGAGACCGCTTTCGATCCAGATCGATTTGAGGCCGGGGAAGCGCTCGGGAATGCCGTTCACCACCCAGTTGGTCATATGCACGATGTTGAACCAGGTGAAGCCGAGCGCGTGGCTGGCGATGAAGCGGTTGGTGATCTGCATGCTCTGGTCGCCCCAATTGGTCGCCGCATGGAAGGCGAGCGGCAGGCCGCGTTCCTCGAGGGCTCGGTAGAGCTTCATGTAGGTGTTGTGGTAGAGCGGCTTGTAGCGCACGGTGGTGACGAGGAAGCCTACCACGCCTTTCTTGCCCGAAAACTCCTCGACCATCTGCAAGGCGGCGATCGGATCGTTCATCGGCAGATAGAGCATCGAAACGATGCGCGGTTCCTGCGCCAGAATCCGCTCGGTGAGCCAGCGGTTATAGGCGCGCGCGTACTGCACCTCGACCTCGATGATCGGATTAAGCCCCAAGCCCAGCATCGGCGTGGGAAACAGGCAGGCGACGTCGACGCCCATCGCGTCCATCCATTTCAGCGTCACGCCGATGTCGCGATGCTTGGCGCCGGGCGGCGACGGCTCGGTGGAGCGGTGCTCGTAGCGGGTGATGCGGCCGGCCATCTCCTGAAAGCCCCCGGTGGAGCGCAGCATCATGGTCTGACCTTTGGTGTGAACGAATTGATCGCGGATCACCGGGTCTTCGATGTAATCGAAAATCTCCTTGTAGGAGCCGGTCTCGTAGTGATGGGAATCGACGTCGATGATCATCAAGTCTTCATAATGGCGATCCTCGGCCTGTTCGGCGGCGTGGGCGAGCAGCCGCTTGGTGTCGAATTTGTCCTGATTGGGATCGCGGACGATGGGCGTCATCACGTTCATGGCTGTTCCCCCTTCGGGTTTAGTCAGGGTTATGGCGCGTCAACGCGCTGGTGCGGCGCGATGCAGTTGCCGGTCATGGCCTGCCACATCGAAAGCTCGAACAATTGCACATTGAGCATATGCAGCAGGTCGGTGGTGAGAATCATGGTGTCGGTGATCGTGACGCCGCCCCCGTCGGCCGGCAATGGCGTGCGCATGCCGGCTTCGGCCTTGACGGCATAGAGCCGCACCACATTGGCAATGAGCGCGCGCAGGTCGGCGTCGGCGATGCGGTCGGGATCGCCGAGCGCGTCTTCGAGCGCGGCGGCGGCTTGCTTAAGCGCATCGGCAGGGCGGTCCAAAACCTCAGATGACGACATAAATGCCTCCCTCGCGCTGAACCACGTCATGCTTTTTCAACCGCAGCTTCGGGTCGGGCGCGCATTCGCCGGTCTTGAGCTTGTATTCCCAGCCGTGCCAGGGGCAGACGATGTGCGGTTCGTTCTCGTCGTAGCTCTGGCCGAGGAACGACTTGTCGGGAGCAAGCCGGTCGACGACCTTGTTCCTGATGATGCCCTCGCAGGCCGGCCCGCCCTGATGCAGGCACTGATTGCGGTAGGCGTAAAACGATCCGTCATGCCGATAGACCCCGACCTCGATCTTGTCCTGGCGGATGATGCGGACGTCGCCGTCCTTCATCTCAAGCTCGCTGCAGACGAAAACCTGCGCCATCCTTGGCTCGCTCCAGTTAGCACGAATTACCCGTTGAAAAGGCTATCTTAGCCGATAAGCCCCGGATTGCCAGAGTTTTGACCCCAAGGCGGGCGTCGCGTTCCGAATGGCAGCCATCGGCAAACCGTCGGCCTGACGAGTCCCGCAGGTTGCGGACCGGCTTGAGTTCGGCAATCGAATGGCGAGTCCGGCCAGGATGCGTATAATTGCCGTCAAGCGGGCGAACCGAATGAACAATCTTGCGCATGTCGGTGACGTGCTGGCGATGCACGCGCGCCACCACCCCGACAAGATCGGCGCGCGCGATCTTGAGCGGGAGATGACGTTTCGTGTCTGGCACGATCGTGCGTCCCGGCTCGCCAATGCGCTCCTGGGAATCGGTCTCGCCAAGGGCGACCGCGTCTGCATCCTCGCTTACAACTGCATCGAGTGGCTGGAAATATATGCCGCGACTGCCAAGGCGGGGCTGATCGCCGTGCCGATCAATTTCCGCCTGAGCGGCAGGGAATTTCAGTACATCGTCGAGAACTCTGAGGCCAAGGGGTTCATCGTTCAGGACGAGTTGCTGGGCGAAGTCGAAGCCGTCCGCGGCGATCTGCCGGTGCCGGCGCGGAACTATATCGTCTTTGGCGCCAAGCGTTCGCCGGGATATCGCAGCTACGAAGACTTGATTGCGCTGGCGAAAGATGATGTTCCGGATATCGGCGTTCGCGGCGAGGATCCCTGGACGCTGATGTATACGTCGGGAACGACGGGCAAGCCGAAGGGGGCGGTGCGCAGCCATCGCGGCGGCGCGATGCTGTCGCTGGTCACCGAAGTAGAACTGGGCCTGGGCATCGGCGACCAGGCGCTCTTGGTCATGCCGATGTGCCACGCCAACTCGCTCTACTTTTTCGGCGCGTTGACCTATCTGGGCGGCGCCTGCACGGTGTACAGCCGCAAGAGCTTCGACCCCGAACATCTGGTCCGCACCCTGGCGGCGGGCGGCTCGACATTCACCTCGCTGGTCCCGACCCATTACGTCATGCTGCTCGCATTGCCGGCCGCGTTGCGCGAGCGTTACAACGTCGACGCGGTCACCAAACTGATGATCTCGTCGGCGCCGGCGCGCCGCGATACCAAGCTCGCCATCATGGAGTATTTCAAGAACTCGGGCCTGTTCGAGCTTTACGGTTCGACCGAGGCGGGCTGGGTCACTATGCTGCATCCGGACGAGCAGTTCGACAAACTCGGCTCGGTCGGGCGCGAATGCGTCGGCTCGCGGCCGATCCGGCTGCTTGATCCGGCCGGCAACGATGTCCCCGACGGGGAAACCGGCGAGCTCTATTCGTGCAACCCGTACACGTTCGACGGCTATTGGAAACTGCCCGACAAGACCAAAGAAGCGTTTCGCGGCAGCTATTGCACGGTCGGCGACCTCGCCCGGCGCGACGAGGACGGTTATATTTTTCTGGTGGACCGTAAGAGCAACATGATCATCTCCGGCGGCGAGAACGTTTATCCGTCGGAGGTCGAGGCGTTGGTCGGGGCTCATCCCAAGGTCAAGGACGTGGCGGTGATCGGCGTCCTCGACGAGAAATGGGGTGAGCGCGTCCATGCCGTCGTTGTCGCGCGCGACGGCGAGCAGCCGACGGCGGAAGAAATTCTTGATTGGTGCAAGACGCGGATCGCGGGCTACAAGCGCCCGCGCTCGCTCTCGTTCGTCCGCGACGACGACATGCCGCGAACCGCAACCGGCAAGATTTTGCATCGCGTGCTGCGGACCCGGCTTGGCGGCGGCTGAGAAGTTGCAGCCGCTCGATTTGTCACGGACCGTTGCTGCGGGTGAGGAAACGATGAGCCAGGATCTCAACGCCGACCAACTCTCCTGTGCCGGCTGGATCGCCCGATTTCTCAAGAGGCGCGGCGTCGATCGAATCTTTGGCCTACAGGGCGGCCATATCCAGCCGATCTGGGATCACGTCGCCCGGCAGGGCATCCGCATCATCGACGTCCGCGATGAGGGCGCCGCCGTCCATATGGCGCATGCCCATGCCGAACTGATGGGCGGCTTTGGCGTGGCCATGGTCACCGCGGGTCCCGGCGTCACCAACACCGTCACCGCGATGGCCAACGCCTCGCTGGCGCGCGCACCGGTGCTGCTCATCGGCGGCTGTACCTCGCGGCCGCAGGCCAATATGGGTCCGCTGCAGGACATTGCCCATGTCGAAATCTTGCGGCCGGTGACCCGCGCTGCGCGCACCTTGCGGGTGCCCGACCAGGTGATCCGCGAATTGGATGAGGCAGTGGCGCGCGCCATGGGCGACGCCGGCGAGCCTGGGCCCGTCTATGTGGAAATTCCGACCGACGTGCTGCGCACCAGGGTGCCGCCACAACTCGTCCTCGACGAGTGGCTTGAGGGCAAGCCGCTAAGACTCACGCTGCCGGATCCGCGCATCATCGCCGAGGCCGTCGACGTGTTTTGGCAGGCAAAGCGGCCCTTGGTCATCACCGGGCGCGGCGGCCGTGCGGCCGGACCCGAACTGATCCGGCTCCTCGATGCGACCGGCGCGCTTTATCTGGATACGCAGGAGAGCCGCGGCCTGGTGCCGGCCGATCATCCGTCGGCAGTCGCGGCCATGCGCGCCGCGGCCATGAGCGAGGCCAACGTCGTGCTCTTGATCGGCCGCAAACTCGACTACCAGGCTGGGCTACGGATCGCCGGCCGTCTTCCCGCGGGCGCGATTCATCCGCATTGCCGATCATGCCGGCGAGCTGATCGACAACCGCCGCGGCCAACCCGAATTGCTGGCGGCGCCGCAGCTCGCCCTGAACGCCATGGTGGAGGCTGCCGGCAATCGCGAGCCGGCGATCGACAAGGCATGGGCCGATGGCTTGCGGCGCCGCCACCGCGACCGAAGCAAGCCTGCCGGGGCCAACGACCGCCCCTCGACCGGCGCTGACGGTAAGGTGCATCCGGCCGCGATCTTTGAGGCCATCAAAGCTGTAGCCGATCCCGACTATATAGGGATTGCCGATGGCGGCGATCTCCTAAGCTTCGCCCGCACCGGCCTGCAGTCGCAGGTCTATATGGATGCCGGCGCCTTCGGCTGCCTTGGCGTCGGGGTGCCGTTCGCGATCGCGGCGGCACTGGCGATGCCCGGCCGGCAGGTCATCTCGGTCAACGGCGACGGCGCCTTCGGCATCAACGCCATGGAAATCGATACCGCGGTACGGCATGGTGCCAAAGCCGTGTTCATTGTTTCCAACAATGCGGCCTGGAACATCGAACGTCTCGATCAGGAGATGAACTACGGCGGCCGCGTTGTCGGTACGACGTTGCGCCACTCGGACTATGCCGGCATGGCGCGCGCGCTCGGCGCCCATGGCGAGCGGGTGGAACGGCCGCAGGACCTGACCGGGGCAATCAAAAGGGCGTTGCAAAACGCGCCTGCTTTGGTCGACGTCGTGACCTCGCAATCCGTTGTTTCATCGGATGCGCAGAAGGGACTTGGCTTTGTTCCGGACTTCCAGGCCTTGACCGCCTGGGACGAGGCCGAACGCAAGCGCCGCGACGCGCAATAGCGACTGGGCGTTTGCCGCCGGCCAATCCCGCCATCGGCGGGTACGTTGAATTTTGCCCTCAGGGCCCACACATAACTCCATCCACACTGGAGGGGATTGTTCATGGCCCGCGACGTGCGGCGAGATTTGGCCAGCGATTGGATGTGGTCGGAGGCGTGCGAGATGCTCGCGCGCGCCGAGCGCATGCACCGCGAGCTATTTCGGCCGGCAGGCACGCAGGCGCGCCAGCCCTCCTGGGAGCCGCCGGTCGACATCCTGGAGACCGAGTATGAAGTGCTGGTGCTGGTCGCGCTGCCCGGCGTCGATGTCGAAGATGCGCAGGCTGTCATCGAGGGCGGCGAGCTGGTGATCGCCGGCACCCGCGTCTTGCCGAAGGAGTTGCGCACCGCAACGATCCATCGGCTGGAACTGCCGCAAGGCCGGTTTTACCGGCGGCTGCGGCTGCCGGTCGGCCGCTATAGCGGCGTGCGGCGCGCTGCAACGGCCGGCTGCCTGGTGATCACGTTGCAGAAAGCAGGGACCAATCGTGACCGAACCTGAAATCCAGACCAAAGAGGCTAGCGGCAGCGGGGCACTGCCGCCGCTGCCGGCCGATGCTTTGATCATCGTGCCGGTGCGCTCCACCGTGCTGTTTCCCGGACTCGTGCTGCCGATCACGCTCGGCCGGCCGAAATCGGTCGCGGCGGCGCAGCAGGCGGTGCGCGAGCAGCGCCAGGTCGGCATCCTCATGCAGCGCGACCCCGAAGTCGCCGATCCGACGGCGATCGACATGCACCGCATGGGCACGGTCGCCAATATCGTGCGCTATCTCACCGCGCCTGACGGCACCAATCACCTGGTCTGCCAGGGCGAGCAGCGTTTTCAGGTCGCTGAGTATCTCTCGGGCTGGCCGTTCCTGGTCGCGCGCGTGGTGCGGATTGCGGAGCCCGGCGTCGGCGGCCCGGAGATCGAGGCGCGCTTCGTCAATCTGAAGGCGCAGGCCGTGGAGGCGATCGAGCTTCTGCCGCAGGCCCCGCCGGACTTGCTCGCGGCGATCCAGTCGATCGACCAGCCGCCGGCGCTCGCCGATCTCACCACCGCCTACATGGACATCAAACCGGACGAGAAGCAGGAGATTCTCGAAACCGTCGATATCGCCGCGCGCATGGACAAGGTTTTGCGGCTCCTCTCGCACCGCATCGAGGTGTTGCGGCTGTCGCAGGAAATCGGCAGGCAGACCAAGGCGGCGCTGGACGAGCGCCAGCGCGAGGCCTTGCTGCGCGAGCAGATGGCCGCGATCCAGCGCCAGCTTGGCGAGGGCGAGGAGGGCAAGGCTGCCGAGATGGCCGAGCTCGACAAGGCCATCACCAACGCCAAAATGCCGAAGGAGATCGAGGACGCCGCGCGCAAGGAATTGCGCCGGCTGCAGCGCATGCCCGAAGCCGCCGGCGAATACGGCATGGTGCGCACCTATCTCGATTGGCTGATCGAGCTGCCCTGGGCGCTGCCCGAGGAAAAGCCGATCGACATCAATGAGGCGCGGCGCATTCTCGACGAGGACCATTACGACCTCGACAAGATCAAGCGGCGCATCATCGAATATCTCGCCGTGCGCAAGCTGGCGCCCTCCGGCAAGGCGCCGATCCTGTGCTTCGTCGGTCCGCCCGGCGTCGGGAAAACCTCGCTCGGCCAGTCGATCGCGCGCGCCATGGACAGAAAGTTCGTGCGCGTGTCGCTCGGCGGCACCCACGACGAGGCGGAAATCCGCGGCCATCGCCGCACCTATATCGGCGCGCTGCCCGGCAACATCATCCAGGCGATCCGCAAGGCCGGAACGCGCAATTGCGTGATGATGCTCGACGAGATCGACAAGCTTGGCGCGGGCTTTCACGGCGATCCCGGCGCGGCTTTGCTCGAAGTTTTGGACCCCGAGCAGAACAACACGTTCCGCGACAATTATCTCGGCTTGCCGTTCGATCTGTCGCGCGTGGTGTTCATCACCACCGCCAATATGCTCGACACCGTCCCCGGGCCGTTGCGCGACCGCATGGAGATCATCAGCCTTGCCGGCTACACCGCCGACGAGAAGCTGCAAATCGCGCGACGCTATCTGGTGAAGCGGCAGCTGGAGGCGAACGGCTTGAAGGAGGGCCAGGTCGAAATCGGCGACGATGTCATTTCCGACATTATCCGCCTTTACACCCGCGAAGCCGGTGTGCGCTCGCTTGAGCGCCAGATCGGCCAGGCGCTGCGCAATGCCGCGGTGCGCATCGCCGAGGGGCAGAGCGGCCCGATCAAGATCACGCGTGAGGACCTCGTGCCAATCCTCGGCGCGCCGAAATTCGAGAGCGAAACGGCGATGCGATTAAGCGTGCCGGGCGTGGCGACCGGGCTTGCCTGGACGCCGGTCGGCGGCGACATTCTGTTCATCGAGGCGACCCGTATTCCGGGTTCCGGCAAGCTCATTCTGACCGGCCAGCTCGGCGACGTGATGAAGGAAAGCGCGACAGCGGCTTTGTCGATCGTGAAAAACCGCGCCGTCTCGCTCGGCATCGACCCGAAGCGCTTCGAGAAAAGCGACATCCACGTCCACGTCCCGGCGGGCGCCATCCCGAAGGACGGCCCGAGCGCCGGCGTCGCCATGTTCATGGCGCTCGTCTCGCTGATGACCGACCGCACCATCCGCAGCGATACCGCCATGACCGGAGAAATCAGCCTCCGCGGGCTCGTTCTGCCGGTCGGCGGCATCAAGGAGAAAGTCGTCGCCGCCCACTCGGCCGGCATCAAGCGCGTCATGCTGCCAGCGCGCAACAAGCGCGACTACGACGACATTCCCGAGATCGCGCGCAAGGAAATGGAGTTCGTCTGGCTCGAAAGAGTTCGAGGAAGCCGTCGCCGCGGCGCTCGAGCCGGCGAAGCCGGTCGGGAAGGCGCCGGCCTCGGCGCCGCAGCTTGCGGACGCGGTGGCATAACGGGCATGCCCTCGCCCGCTTGCGGGAGAGGGCGGCGCTGCATTTCAGCAAACTCGGATGGGTGAGGGCGCGGCGGTAGTGAATATCGCCGCGTTTCCCGGGCGCAGCGCAGCACGTAGCGGAGCGAAGTGGTGCGCTGCAGATCCGGGACCGTCGCAAACTCCTATGCTCGTTACGATCCCGGATCAGCGGCGCGCCGTTTCGCGCTGCGCCGCATCCGGCAAACGAGGCTCTGTTAGCCTCTAAGTGGGCATCACCTCTGCTTCATGCGGGTTTGTCCCGCCCATCCACGTCTTTGATCGCCACCACTTAGAACGTCGGTGCCCGCGACAAGCGCGGGCATGACGATTATGTAGGGTGGGCATCACGCCGCACGGTCTGACCGCGTGGGCAAAATCGTGCAGCGTGATGCCCACGCGGTCAGGCTCGATCAGACGATTTTACCAGCCCTACCGGGCCTGATCGCGTGACGCGCGTCAGGCCGGCTCCAGCGTCGGGATCGAAGCGATGCCGCGGCTGAGCTTGCGCTCGGCGTGCCAGAGATCGTGGGCGGTTTGCATCTCAAGCCACAGGCTCGGGCCGTTGCCGCAGAGCTTGCCGAGCCGCACGGCCATCTCCGGCGAGATGCCGGCCTTCTCGGCGCGTAGGGCGGGTTAGCGTAGCGTAATCCGCCATTTGTCTGCGCGAGTGCGGCGGAATACGCTTCGCTATTCCGCCCTGCGGGGTAGCGGCTGCGGGCTTGTGTTGTTCGGCATCAATCGTGGTCAAAGGCGTGTTAGCCTTCGCCATGCCAAATTATCGCTGCGCGTTTGTCCCGAACGGATACTGGTTCTTCACGCACAATTTGCTCGATCGGCGGCAAACCTTGCTTGTCGATCATATCGGCGCACTACGAAGCGCATTTGCGGAGACGCAGGAGAAATATCGTTTTGACATTGCCGCGATCGTCGTGCTTCCGGACCATCTGCACGCCGTTTTGAGCTTGCCGCCCGACGACGCTGATTTTTCTACGCGATGGCGACTGATAAAAATGCGTTTCGCAAAATCATTGCCGAAGGACGAACGGCGCTCCGCGGTGCGCAAGGCACGCGGAGAACGCGGCGTGTGGCAGCACCGATGCTGGGAACATTTGATCCGCGACGACGGCGATTATGCTCGTCACGTGGAGTATTGTTACATCAATCCAGTCAAGCACGGGCTGGTGCGTCGCGTTCAGGATTGGCCGCATTCGTCGTTTCACCGTGACGTGCGCCACGGTCTTTTCCTGCTCGATTGGGCCGGCGAAGTCGAGTCGGCAGGTCAGTTCGGCGAACGAAAGGACGCAGGAACGTCGGGCGTATCAGACGAAGGCATGATCGGCCGACCGAAAGGATAAGTTTCACGCCGGCGGAAGGCGGATTACGCTACGCTAATCCGCCCTACACGTGGGCCAGCGAATAACTCGTACTGCGTCCGCCGCCTTCATTGCGTTTGAGAATGCCTCGCGCGACAAGGTCGTTGATGTCGCGCAGCGCGGTGTCGGGGGACGTGTTTTCAAGCTTCGTCCACTTCGAACTGGTGAGTTTGCCGACAAGGCCGTCAAGCAGGTGATTGACGATATTGCGCTGGCGCGCGTTGAACGGCGTGGCGGCGTGTTTCCTCCAAAACTCCGCTTCGCGCAAAACAGCGGCCAGGATGTTCTAGCGTCACCAAAGGCCTCGCTCAGGCAGTTCATTCTCCGCAAAATGTGCGGCGAAGAGGACAGATAATCTCCGCAGGAACGTCGGTTGTAACCTTTTCCTTGACAACGTCCCCGAATATGATACAAGGCCTTCACCTCGCTCACTATCCGTGAGGGGCCTTTCGGCCGAGGGTACTCCCCGAGAGGGAGCGAGGGGCGGTTCCCGCGGGCGGAGCGATACACTCCGCTCCCGGGCGGTCCGGGCATCGTCCCCGCCGGCATGATGACCGGCGAGCCGGGTGCTTGGCTTAAGCGCGAAGAATGGCGCGGGTAACGCCTGTGCCCTCCTGTTCGCGTGAAGCGCGGCCTGGATCGACTCGCCAGCGTTCGCCCTGCGACGAAAGCCGCGGTGGAGCGCCGGAAGGCGAGCGCGCCCGCAAGCGGACGGTTCGTGAAAGCAAATCATCCGTGGCGCGCGCCGCGCCCGCAGCACTGTCGGGTGGCAACACCTGAAAGTGTGGCGCGGTTGGCTGCGTACGCGCCTTTCGGCGCTCCGCCTCCCTCTTTTGCGGAGGCCCGTTCGTGCAATCCGTTGGCAAGACTCGGGCGCAAACAAAAACGCGCCGCGAGAACGGGATTGCTTTTTCTTCACGCTGAAGGGGAGGTCGCGCACCAAAGGTGCGGATTCCGCTTCCGCAAGTTTCGCAGGAGGGAGTAAGAGATTGCAGTCTCGACTAATACGTACTAAATTACGTATCGAAACAGGTGCTAAAGCCATGCCCAGGACCCAAACAACACGCCAAACGCGCAAGCCAAATGACAAGCCCAAGGAAACGGAAGCTTCCGTCGCCTATGTCGGGACGATCACGACGACAGGAAAGTCGGAAGCGATCCGGCTGGAAAAATCTCTGTTTCGGTCGCATCCGGAGTTCCGCCAGAAGAGCAAGGTGAAGGCCCATGTGATCGGGCACGGCACCATGCTGCTCTCGGTGGCCGACGACGAGACCGCTCACAGCGAAGCGGACCCGATCATGGCGGCGTTTCTGCAATTTCTCGATCGCGAGATCGCGCGCTCGCCCGCGCGCATCAAGCCGCTTGCGGCGACGCAAATCGCGGAAGCGCGCGAGTTGACCAAGGATGTTGAGGTGAGCGACGACGAATCGCTTCCCGATGACGTAACACTGTGACGAAGAAGGAGCCTCCGAAGCCCGCCTGGAGGTTTTATGCCCATCCGGCTTTCAGCGAGGCGTTCGATGCGTTGGTCGCCGAAGTCGCGCGGCTGCGGAAAAGCGATCCCGGCGGTTACATCCAGCATCCGACAGCAAAACTGCTCAAGCGAATCGTCGATCTGGTGGAAAGGGAGATTCCACGCGATCCAGGCGCCGCGGAATATAATCTCGGCAACGCGCTTGGCCCTGCGCACCGCCATTGGCGCCGCGCAAAGTTTCTCGGCCGGTTCCGCCTGTTCTTTCGCTACAATTCAAAAGCGGCAATTATCATCTATGCTTGGGTCAACGACGAGAACGCATTGCGCAAAGCGGGCGGCGGCAACGACCCGTACAGTGTCTTCGGCGCCATGCTGCGCAAAGGCCGACCGCCGGACGATTGGAATGCCCTGATAAAAGAGGTAAGCGCTTACGTGTCGCCAGCAGAAAAATCTTAGGTCGCATACCCGCTGCGGCAGCTTGCGGACGCGGCGGCGTGATTACTTCGCTCCGTCGATGCCGTGCATGCTGGGCGCGGGAAGGGTCGCGACCGACTTCGCGTTCGCCAATGCCTTGGCCGCGATCTGGCGGCCGGCCTGCTGGCGCGCTACGGCGACGAAATTCATCACGGCAGCCGAGCGCTCATTGCGCCGGCGCGCCAGTCCGATGATCGCCCGGGGCATATCGTCCGCGATCGGCACATAGGCCACGTCGTCCGGCAGAATTCGGCTGAAAGATCGCGGCGCGAGCGACCAGCCGAAGCCCGCCGCCACCATCGGCATCACGGCGACGTTGACCGACGCAGGCTGGCCCAGTTTTGGCGACACGCCGGCGCGCAAGACGGCCGACATGATCGTGTCGTAGCTCGCCGGGTTGAGATCGCGTGAAAACATTACCAGGGTTTCTTCCGCCAGCGCGGACAGGTGCAAGGAGGCCGATCCGCTGAGCGGATGTCCAAACGGGAGTACCGCGACCAGGGGCTCTTCGGATAGGATGTCGACCGCGACGCCTTCGTTGTAGTTGAGCGGCAGGTAGATGAAGGCTACATCGACCGTCCCGGCTCGCAGCCGCGCATAATGCAGCGCCGAGCCGCTCGATTGCGGGTGCAGGATCACTTCGGAATGGTGCAACCCGTATTCACGAATGATCGTCGGGATCAGCGGATTGAATTGGGTTCCCACGCTGAAGCCGACATTGATCCGGCCGGTCTCGCCGCGGGCGCGGCGGCTTACGTCGACCTTGGTGCGTTCGACCTGACGAAGAATGACGCGAGCCTCTTCCAGCAGCAATCGTCCGGGGTTGGTCAGCTCGACGCTGCGGGTGCCGCGATCGAGGAGCTGCGCGCCCATCTCCTTTTCCAGGTTACGAATCTGCTGGCTGAGCGGCGGCTGTTTGATGCCCAACCGCTTGGCGGCCTTGGTGAAACTCTTCTCCTCGGCGACCGCGACAAAGTAACGGAGGTGGCGCAGTTCCATGAGCCAGCCGTCCTGTAAACGTCGATCGGGAACCGCCCGGATCGCCCCGGGATAGTGCGGGGCTGCGGGCGCGATCATACATGGAGCGTATGGAAAGTGCCACTTTCTGATATGGGACAGCCGCCGGGATCAGCAAATTCGGTCCCGGACTGTCAAGCTCCCCATATGGAGCGGGTATCAAAGAAGCCACAGACGGATATTGGACAAGTGGGCAGCACGCCGCCATTTCCCGGGCTCGGTATCCGGGCGCAATGCTGCCAAGGCTTTGCACCGCTACTCCCGGGGGGCCGGAGCAACGTGAATGGCGAAGCCAAAATTCGGCAAATCCCGGCTGCCGGCAGCCGGCGGCAAGAGTTCCTTGAAGTCCTCCGGACGAACGGACAGGTCAAATCTTGCCTCGGTCTCGCCGATGCCGCCCTCGCCGCGGCAGGCTTTGACTCCGCGCGAACGCGCGGTGCTGATGCAAATTGGTCGCGGCGCATCGAGCAGGGAGGTGGGCGAGGCGCTCGGGGTGAGTGCGCGGACGATCGAGTTTCACCGCGCCAACATCATGCGCAAGCTTGGCGTGAAGGGGATAGTCGATCTCATGCTGCGGGCGTTAAAGGAGCAGGAGAAAGGCAAAAGCTGATGCGGCCGGGCGCCAAGTTCGGTATTTTCTACGAGTTGTTTTCTCGCCTTGCCCGCGCCTAGAATTTTAATAGCGGCGATGGCGATTCGGTCGGGCACGGCAATCGATCATGCGATTTGCCGAGGTGTGCGCCGCAGCAGTCAGAGCCCGACGGAGATGATCTCTCCGCGAGGAGACAATCATGAGATCGACTGTCACGAAGCGCTCCATCATGATTTCCGGTCACAAGACCAGCGTCAGCCTTGAGGAGCCGTTTTGGAGTTGCTTAAAGCAGATCGCGAAGGGGAACAATTCGACGCTGTCGAGCATTGTGGCGGCAATCGAGTCGACCCGCCAATATGGCAACTTGTCGTCGGCGATCCGGTTGTTCGTCCTCGAACAAAGCCGCGGCGGACCGGCGCCGGCGCCGGTACAGCATTGGCCGCGGGTCGGCGTGCGCGTCGAGCAAGCCCTCGCCGCCGCGCTCGAACCGGGCAAGCCCGCCGAGAACGCGCCGGCCGCGGCGCCGCGGCTTGCCGACGCGGAGGCGTAAATTCCGTCACCCTATCCTTGGTGGGCCGCGTTGCGGCGGCCTCACGGATGACGGTCAATAAAAAGTGCCGTTTGGATTTTGCCGCTACTCCCTGCCCAGCCGGTGCGCGCTGTGCGGGTGCGAATGGTCATGCCGGGCGTAGTGCTGGCGCAATAGATCCTTGCCGTAATCGTTGCCGTTCGGCGTGCGCACCACGGTGTGGATGTGTTCGCGCGTCGGCTCGTCGTTGGCGTAAATGATGCCCGCCGGATGGTCGAATTCGATCAATACGACCGGAGAATAGATGCGGTAGTAGAATGGGTCGTGTTCGCCATGCCCGCCGATCCAGGAAAAGTGGGTATCCGTGAGGTGATCGAGCGCTTCGTCGAGCCGGATTTGCGCATGGCCCGGCCGCATGCGGCGCAGGTAAACGCCGATCAGATCGCGCAGCGCGCCCTGCTGGGCGGCGGTGAGTTCGTCGTAGCGGATGCCCTGGTAGGCCATTTTGACGTTGTCGTTGTAGGCGGCGCTGAACAATTCGCGCGGCAGGCGCGTGCCGATGACGGCCTTCTTCTTCTGCTCGGCGCTCAGGCCCCGCATCATCGCGAGACCAATACTCTCTTCGGCCCGGAACACGTGGGTGCCGGCGTATTTGCCAAAATCCGCATAGACCGGCTCGGAGCCCATGAATTGCGGCGTGAGGACAAGCTGGTCGCCGAGGATGAAGCAGTTGATGATCAGGTGATGGCCGTCGAATTGCCAGCCCCACGGCTCGCTCGCCGACGGCGTGCCGAACATGCTGAGCCAGTAGTACCACTCGCTGAATTCTTCGTGGAGGCCGGTGATCTCGCAGGCGTGCTCGTTGAGCTTCATGACGTTGCGCGCAGTCTCGAAGCCGCTCGCGCTCAGCGCGCTGCTCATCAAGGCCAGCGCAGCTCCACGCTGCGCGGGAGTTAGTTCGTGCAGCCCGACGCCGTTGTGCATGAGGAAAGGATGCACATTAGACCATGACCGCCAAACGTCGCTGTCGATCGGGAAAGACGCCTGACGCTGCTGCTGCGGATCGAGCGTCGCCAGAAAGTCGCGTGCGGCACGCAGGATCGGTTCAACCAAGACGCCGGTCTTGCGGACGGGAAACAGGCCCGGCCGGACAATTCCATCTGCGGTAATGCCCTTGAACTCCCCGCGCAATTCGTCTTTCCCGCGCGCCAGCATTTGCTGCAGAAATTCTGAATATTGCGCGGGAGGCTTGTAGGCCGGCGCGGGAAGCCGGCGCCGCAGCGGCGGGCGCTGCCGGGTGCCTTGTGGGCTGTGCGAATCGGCGTGGTCGTTATTCATGTCGGATCCGATCATTTCGCGGCGCACGCCCGCAGCGGGGCCGGGCGGGCTGGATAGGTCCGCCAGACTATCAGAAGCCGGCGCTTTCAGCAGCAGGGGCAGCCGTCGCCGTAGAGCGCAAAGCGCGAATCGTCGATCCAGGTTTCCGGCAGATCGTCGGGCGTAACTGCCTGCAGCGGCTTGAACACCTTGAAATGATGGCGCTCGGCGTTCTCGGTCCAGAACGCGACCACGGTCTCGATCGGCGCACAGCCCGGCACGGCGCAGACCAGCTCCGACACCAACACCGGCGCGCCGTCCGGGATGTGGAAGCGCTCGCGGGTCCAGGCCTGCACGCGCTCGATGGCGGCAAAATGTTGCGGCGGTTTGCTGCTTCGTCCCAGTCTCATGGTCGCTCCGGCCGCAGCGCTCATTGTCTGAACCCGACCGTCAGGTGCGCGCAATTCGACTCGGGCAAATGCTCGCCCTCGCTCTTGATGGTCACGAAATAGGTGCCGGCCTTGCCGATCGCTTCGGGCGGAATGACGGCTTCGAGTTTGCTCTTCGACAAAAACGTTGTGGGCAGCGGCCGGCCGTTGAGCATGACGCGGTGGAACGGCCACATCTCCTGCCCGGAGATGGTCAGAATGGTCGGGCCATCGCCCGCGCGCAGGAACAGCGGTGAAATTTTTATGTCCGGCGGCAGCGACTGGTTGGAATAGAACGACGGAATCGGGTTGACGTAATTCGAGAACGCGATGTCGATCTTCTTGCCGTCCATGATCACCATTTTGACGTTCTGGGTCGTCCAGATGTCTTGCAGCGGATCGCCGTCGATGATCGACAGGTCGGCGATCTTGCCGGGCTCGACGCTGCCGTAATCCTTGTCCTTGCCGAAGGTTCTGGCGACGTTCAGCGTGGCCGCCTCGATCGCCTTCATCGGCGGTACGCCGGCTTCCACGTCCATCACCATGGCCTCATGCATCAACAAAGCCGCCATGCCGCGCGGCGGATCGGAGCCTTCCTTCAGGAGGCCGCCGGCGGCGACGAAACGCTCGATGAAGTCGTTCGCCTTCTCAAAGCCCATCTTGGCGAGATCGAGCTGCTCGGGCGTATAGCGCTTATAGAGCTTGTCGTAGGCATTGTCGGTGACCGCGCGCACCGCCGGCGGCAGGCCCGCTTTCGGATTATTGAGGATTTCGTTTTCGCGCTCTCTGAACCGATTTGCGCTCGGCGACAGCGGGCGCAGCCATTTGGCGATGGTCGGGGTCCAGGCGACTTGTTTTTCGACCATGGCGTCGATGACGCGGCCGTAATTCTCGGTCTGATAATAGGCGCCGGCGAGTTCCTGCTCGATCTTGCCGCCGAGCCGGTCTTCCGCGAGCGCGCGGCGCGCCGGCTTGTACAGGATCGAGCTGTAGCCGACCGACCAGATGTGCTCGATGGCGTCGACGCCGGCATTGACCGACTCGATCGCATCCATGCTGTGCGCCGCAACCGTCATGCCGAGCTTGTGCGCTTCGTCGCAGACCGCCTTGGCGATGTCGAACGGCGTGTATTCGTTGAGCTTGACGATGTCGCAGCCGTAGCCTTTCTTGCGGCGGACGACTTCGCGCGCTTCCTCGGCCGTCGTGACGACAATGTTGCCGCGCGCGGTGCGCGAGCCAAAGGCGTCGTGTTCGCCCCGCTTCCCGCCGAGCGCGATGCCGCTCATCCAGATACGCGGCCCGCGAATCTTGCCGAGATTGGTGCCCTCCATCTGGGCGCGGCTCCACGGCCCGTCCTGATAGATCTCGATCTGGGCGCAGCTGGTGATGCCGAGATGCAGATAGAGCTCGCCGTGAAAATCCTCTAGGTGGCCGTGGCCGTCGATAAAGCCCGGAAGCACGGTCTTGCCGGTGACGTCAATGGTTTCGGCGCCGGCCGGAATGGCGACCTCGCCACTCTTGCCGACCGCCTTGAACCTTTTGCCTTCGATCACGATCACGCTGTTCTCGATCGGCGGCCGTCCGGTGCCGTCGATCAATGTTCCACCCTTAACGACCAGCGCTTTGTCCGGCATTATTCTCTCCTCAACTCGTGCGCCTCATTCCTCGATCGGCGGCAGATTGAGCGCGCGGTCGACCAAAGCGGTGGCGCGCTTCCAGTCGAAATTGCGGTAGACGTTCTGCTTTATGAGGAACGAGGCGCCGCCGTAGAATTTCTCGTATTGGGCGTGACGGCTGCCGAACTCGGTGCCGAGGAAATCCCAGATCAGCCGCATCAATTTTACGCGCGATTTAGCATCCGACGATGCCGAGCGCATGTAGCGTTCGATGTCGGCGGCGATTTCCGGATTGCCGAAATCGGCCTCCGATGACGGCAGCGTGATGAAGGCCGCGCCGGCCAGTTCGCGGATGATTTCCAGCATGCGGCCGTTGAGTTCCGACTGCAGCGCCATCGCCGAATAGAGAATCACCGCCGAGGGCCACAGCACGCCGTCCCGGATCGGCGCCGCGGTCTCGTGCGAGGCCAGCATCAATTCATAGACGGTGGCCAAAGCGGCGAGTTCGCCCATCATGATCTGTACCGGTGGCGCCGCGGCGTTGCCGGTCATTTCGTTCATGCGCTGGGTCAGGCCCGCCATGAAGCGGAGCTTGGTCACGTAGCGCGCCTGCGCCTGATGGTTGCCGTAAGCGTGCGACGGCGTCTTGAACCACTGATCGCGGGAGAGTTCGACATTGCGGTAGATGAACACGCGCTCCCACGGCACGAACACGTTGTCGAACACCACATAGCTGTCGCCTTCGTCGAACCGGCTCGACAGCGGATAGTCGAAGGCGCTGACGCGCGAAAACGGCCGGCGCGGATAGAGCTTTACGCCTTCGGCCGCGACCGGCACGGCGAGACAATTGGCGTAATTCTCGTCGCCCGGCTGCAGCGGATGGATGCAGCTCAAATGAATGTAATCGGACAGCGGACCGCCGGTCGCGAGCTGCTGGGCGCCGGAAATGACGATGCCGTCGTCGCGCTCCTTGACCAATCCGGCATAGAGCGTCGGATCGCTCTGCTTGTGCGCGGGTTTGGAGCGGTCGATCTGCGGCGGCACGATGGCGTAGGACGCGTAGATGTGATTGTCGCGCATGTATTCGTAGAACGCGACTACATTGTCGGCGAATTTCTGGTTGCCGCCCTCCGCCAGTACCTGCGGTGCCGCCGCGTAGCCGCAAAAGAAGCTCGCGACATGGTCGGGCGTGCGTCCCATCAGCCCGAACGTCGCCTCCGCCCAGGTCTCGCAGAACAGCCGCCGCGCCGCAAGATCGGCGTGCGTCTTCGGAATTTGATAGGCGCGCCACACCGGCTCGCCGGTCTTCGGCGAGGAAAACGTCATGCGCTCGCGCAAGGCCGGGTCGGCTGCGATGTCGAACAGGGTGGCCAGCGAACGTGCCGCCTGGCGGAATGCCGGGTGCGCGGTCACGTCTTTGACGCGCTCGCCATCGACAAAGACGCACCGTCCGTCCTTGAGCGAGCGCAGATATTCGGCGCCACTGCGCATCAGCGCGGCCTATTGATTCAGAACGTGAACTCCTCGCCGCGTCGGCGCCCTTGCGACACGTCGAGGAACAGCTCGTCGAGCGGGATCTTTTGTTTGATCAGGCCTTGCTCGAATGAATAGCCGACCAGCGTTTCGAGGTTGCGGCGGTTGCGATCGGTCAATCCGTATTCCCACGGGTCGGATTGGAAAATTTCCTCCTGCTCCTCCCAGGCCTCCCGATACCAGACGATCGGCGCGATGCGCGGATTCTCCATCCTTTTCATGGCCGCAGCCTTGGACTCGTTGAACGCCCGATACAGGTTGACCGGCACCCAGGGATATTTGTCGACGATTTCCTGTTTGATGCCGATGACGTGCATGATGGGATAGATGCCGGTTTTCTTGAAATAGGCCGCCTCGTCGGCCTTGTAGTCGGGGAACAGCCGGCCGACGCGCGGGTCCTTGTCGCGCAGCGGCTTGATGATGTCGGGATGAAGCACCGCGTCAAGCTCGCCGTCAAGCAGCATGCCGACGATCGATTTCGACTGCGGCACGCGCGACAGCTTCAGATCCTTGGGAAACGACGCTTCGGCAATGTCCTCGTCGAGTTCGGTGTACCAATCGATCGATTTGAAGGGCACATCGTATTCGTGCTGGAGAATGCCGCGCAGCCACAATGCCGCGCTGTTGAGGAAGAATTTTACGCCCACCTTCTTGCCGATCAGGTCCTTCGGCTGCCTGATGCCCTTGCCGGTATTGATGAAGGCGAAGCCGTGGCGGAAGCGGCGGTGCGGAAACACCGGAATGGCGCGGAACGGATGGCCGTTGTCGCGGGCGGCGATATAGGACGAGGCCGAGACTTCGGCGATGTCGAATTCGTGGCCACGCAGGAAACGCCAATGGCGGGTGGGCGAATCCATCGCGGTCACGACTTTCAGATCGATGCCGTCGGGCGTGACCGTGCCCTCTTTCAGCGCGCGCATGATCTCGTAATCGCCGCAGGCCAGCGTCAGTTCGACTTTGGTGGACATCGGTTTCCTCGGACGGATTCGCTTTGAACTTGGCGGCGCGAGCAGCGATGCAACACCGATGACGGCGCGCGTGAATTGCGGGCGACTTTCGTTTGGTCTTAAGTCGCGGCGGCGACGGACGAGACCGCGCGTTCCGCCTGCCAATCCTTGCCGACGCCGGCGCTGGTCGGGAAGATCAGCGACTTGATCACCACCGGCACCGCGCCCGAGGTGTCGAGAATGGCGCCGATGTCGATATAGTCGAACTCCTTCAGCTCAAGCCCGTCGATCGACACCACCGGGTTGTTGAACTTCATTTCTTCGCAATAGTGGATGCCCATCAGGCCGCCGACATCGCCGTCGCCGGCGAGCACGATGGGATGGCCGTGGGCGATGATGGTCTCGAGCCCGTCGGCGACGCCTTTGCAGAAATCGTCGAGCCGCCGGAACGTCGCCGAGCCGCGCCACGGCACGAAGATGGCGACCGGCGTTTCGCCGCCGCCCAGATCGAGCCGCTTGAGCGCGCCCTTGATGGCAGCCGAAACGGCGGCCGGATCGATGGTGTCGTCGTCGAGCGAAAAGGCCGGCGCGATCACCGGCACATTGCGCAGCGGCAGCGTTTGCAGCGGCCAGACGAAGATGGTCGAGCCCGACACCTGCATCGTGTATTGGGAGGCGCCGATGACGGTGGCGCGGATGCGCGCCTCCGGCCGCGCCAATTCCGGCCCCCAATCGCGCAAGCGGGCGCGGACTTCGGCGGCGAGCTGCGGCCCGATGTCGCCGAACGCCTTGGCCTCGCCGCCGTAAATGTATTCGGACACGCCGCCGGAAAAGCTCACGTCGGCGAGCGTGCCGCGGAAGCTCAAGGGGTCGAGCCGCAGCAGCTCGGCGCCGCCGGCGCGCGGCGAGCGGCCCTCCATGGCTTCAAACAGCCGGTCGGCCATGCGCGCGGCGAGCGCTTTCGCCTCGTCCTCGCCGAGCTCGAAATCCGAGGTCGAGCTTCATGCCAAGCTCGGCGCCGAAGCGGCGGCCGGCTTCTTCGAGCCGCGCAATGCGGTTTGCCCCGTCAAACACGACGAGCCGCGCGCCGACATCGAGAGCGGTGACGTCCACCACCTTGCCGTCGGCACAGACTGCGATCTTCGAGGTGCCGCCGCCGACATCGACGTTCATCACCGGCGCGCCGACGCGGATCGAGCGCGCAGCGGCGCCGGAGCCGTAGGCCGCCATCACGGTTTCGAGCGAGTCGCCGGCGCTGACCGCGACCATTTTTCCGGTCTGTGCGGCAAACAATTCGCCGATGGCCCGCGCATTGCGGCGGCGCACCGCGACGCCGGTCAAGATCAGCGCGCCGGTGTCGATCTCGTCGGGCTCGACCTTGGCGTCCTTATACTGGCGTGCGATGAAGGCGCCGAGCGCATCGGCGTCAATCTCCTCCTCTGCCGAATAAGGGGTGAGCAGAATGTCGGACTGATAAAAACTCTCGCGCTCGGTGACCACGTAGCGGCTGTCGAGCCGCTCCAGCACGATGCGCGAGAACACCAGATGCGAGGTCGACGAGCCGATATCGACGCCGACCGAAAGCACGCACAGCTCGTCCTCTTCGCCGAACGTGCGCCCGGTCGAGGAAAAAAAGATGCGGCCGCCCTGGGCTTCGTCGGTCATGCGTTTATTCCTTCACGCCGTCACTCCGGGGCGCCGCGAAGCGGCGAGCCCGGAATCCATATCCCCTGCGCTGGGGTTATGGATTCCGGGCTCCTCGCGTCGCTCGGACCCGGAATGACCAACCCTCATTCCTGCGGCAACAGCCCGCGATAGTCGCGCTCGTAATATTCCTCGCGCATGCGGTTTTCCGCGCCCTCGCGCTGCATGCGCTCGGCGTATTCGCTGCGCAGGAACGGATCCTCCATGTAGTAGGGGATCGCGGTGCCGCCTTCGGGAATGTCCATCGCGGTGTAGTCGGTGTGCTTCTCGCCGGGCGGGCCGGGCTCGCGGCCGGGATTGTGCGGGCCGAACCAGGCGGTCAGCCGGAACGCCTCCTTCGAGGCGCCGAAATGCTGGTGATACCAGCGCGCGCCGCCCGGCGCCGCCGAGACCATGCCGACCGGCTCGTAATCGACCCGCTTGATTTCTTCCGATTTGCCGTCCTTCCACGGCGTGATGCCGAGCCGCTCCGGCCAGGTATAGGTGTAGCCCTTGCCCTTGACGCAGATCAGCACCGCCGCCGAGGTATGGGCGTGCGCCTTTGAGTAGTGGCCGTTCTCGTGCTGGCCGATCCACAGATAGAACGTGTTGCCGGTCATGAACGGCTCGACGCGGCGCCAGCCCGGCGACCGGCGATTGTCGAGCGGCAGGTCGCAATTGACGATGTCGGGAATGAAATTGGTGCGCCGCATGGCAAGCCCGCGCACCGGATCGGGCTCGATATCGTCCTTGTATTTATAAAAATCGTCGGCGCCGGAGAAGCGGTCGCGAAACTGATACGGGCAGTTGAATATCGCGTCGGTGTTGTTGATCAGGTTCATCAAGTTCGGCGCCGTGGTGCCGCCGAGCAGGAGCGCCGGCGAGGAACTGGCGTTGACGATGCGGTGCATGGCGTTGACCGGAATCGAGAACAGCGAGCCCTTCTGCCATTCGAACACGTGGCGCCTGCTGTCGCCTTCGAGCCAGACTTCGGTCGAGCCGCGGCCTTCGACGACGAGATAGACTTCCTCGTACATGTGCTTTTCGGAATGAAGCGCGCCGGCGCCGGGCACTTCGACGACATAGGAGCCCCATTTGCCTTCGGTGCCGTGCAGCTGGATGTAGGTGCCGCGGCCGCCCATGCGCTTCCACGGCGTAAGCGGCAGGTTCTGCACCTTGCTCACCCCGATATCGCGATAGATCGGAATCTCGTCGGCTTCCATGAACAGGTCGTAGGGTGACTTCGGCCGGTTGAATTTGCCGAAGCCGGCGCGCTTGAAGCCTGACGGCTCGTGCCAATGGACCTGACCGGTGATTTCATGCATGGCGGGGCTCCCAATTCGGCGACGAAGAAGCCCCGCAGCGGTCTGCTGCGCTCGTCGCGATCTCGATTGTCGCGTGTTTGCGCGAACTTTCACTCCATGTACAATGAGGCGGAACTCATTTCAATGGGCGCCGCCTCGGTCGCTGTCGCAGGCGGCGCGGCGTCTGTTCCCGTCAACCGAAAGCGGCTTCGCCAACCGCTCACTTGCTTTGACCGGCGCCGGCTGGGCCGGCGCCGGCGGGCCGGACCGATCTGGAGGTTGCGTGTCGGTGCGTTCGCTTGCGCTCATTCTTCACGACAGAGCCGGCACGGCGCGCCGCAATGTCGAGATCGATCGGCTGGTGATCGGCGGCTGGACCGGACGCGACAAGGCGGCAGTCGAGCAGCACATCGCCGAACTCGAAGCGCTCGGCGTCAAGCGGCCGGCATCGACGCCGATCTTCTATCGCGCGTCGGCGGCGCGGCTGACCATTGACAGCGAGATCGAGGTGCTGGGCGAGGCCTCGAGCGGCGAGGTCGAATACGTGCTGCTGCAGCATGGCGGGCGGCTGTGGATCGGCGCCGGCTCCGACCACACCGACCGCGAGGTCGAGAAATACGGCGTCTCCGTCTCCAAACAAATGTGCGACAAGCCGATCGCGCCGCTGTTCTGGCCGTTCGACGAAGTCGAGCCGCATTGGGACCGGTTGATGCTGCGCGCCTTCATCGCCGACCGCGGGCAGCGAACCCTTTACCAAGAGGGAACCGTGGCGGCGATGCTCGATCCGACGACGCTGATCGAGAAATTCGCCGGCCGCAAAACGCTCGGCGAGGGCACGCTGATGTTCTGCGGCACGCTTGCCGCGCGTGGCGGCGTGCGCCCGGCGGCCGAATTCGCGTTCGAGCTTGATGACCCGGTGCTCGGACGAAAGATTGAACAAAGCTACCGGGTGCGCACCTTGCCGGTGCTCGGCTGAAAATTGACAGGAAGGCGCCATCATGCCGATGAACAAGCCGCATCTCGAATTCCACAAGATCGACATGGACAAGGGCTGGCTGACGCCGCCCGGCTATCCCGCCGGCATCCAGCAGAAGATTCTGGCAAGCGATCTCAACGAGACGCGCAAGATGGGCAGCCGCACAAGGCTGCTGCGCTTTGCGCCCGGCGTCTACACCACTGCCCCGTTTGTCCACGACCACTGGGAAGAGGTCTATCTGGTCTCCGGCGATCTGATCGTCGGCAACGACGACAAGGGGCAGGGCGGCGAGCCGTTCGATGCGCCGACCTATGCGTGCCGCCCGCCGGGCGTCTATCACGGCCCGTTCAAGTCCGAGCGCGGCTGCCTGCTGTATGAGATTCACTATTACGACGAGAGCAAGAAGTCGTAACCGTCATTCCGGGGTGCCGCGCAGCGGCGAGCCTAAAATCCATAACCACAATTCTACAAGAATGGGCTCAGCGCCATAATCCGACGACCTGTGATTATGGATTCCGGGCCCGCGGGCTTTGCCCGCGTCCAGGAATGACGTGATGAGGTTAAATCGCCATGCCCGCTTCTGAGCAAGCAAAACCCGTGATGCGCTCGTACCTCGGCGCGACGCAAAAATTCGCTTCCGGCGCGCAGACGCCGCGGCAATTCCTCGAAGACTCGCTCGCGCTGTTCGAACAATGGGAGCCGCGCATCGGCGCCTTCGTCTGCACCAATCTAGCGGCGGCGCGCGCGGCGGCGGACCGCTCGAGCGAGCGCTGGCGCGCCGGCAGGCCGGCCTCGCCGATCGACGGCATGCCGGTCGGCATCAAGGACATCATCGAGACCGTCGACATGCCGACCGAGATGGGCTCGCCTTTGTTTGGCGGCTGGCGCTCCGGCAAGGACGCCGCCAGCGTGCGGGCCTTGCGCGACGCCGGCGCCGTCATCATCGGCAAGACGGTCACCACCGAGTTCGCCGCCTCCGAACCGCGCGGCACTCGCAATCCGTGGAACCTCGCGCACACCCCGGGCGGCTCGTCGAGCGGATCGGCGGCGTCGGTCGCCGTCGGCATCGCGTCTGCCGCGCTTGGCACCCAGGTGATCGGCTCGACGATACGGCCGGCGAGTTTTTGCGGCTGCGTCGGTTTTAAGCCGAGCGTCAACGCCATCAACCGGCAAGGCAGTCACGATTATCAGAGCCAAAGCTGCACCGGCATTCTCGCCGCCTCGCTCGAAGACGCCTGGCAGGCGGCTTACGAAATCGTCGCGCGCGTCGGCGGCGATGCCGGCACGCCGGGGCTTACCGGGCCGGCGAGCGCGCCGCTGCCGAAAAAGCCGCAAACGCTCGCCGTGCTGGAGACGGCGGGATGGAACGATGCTTCCGCCGCGGCGAGGCAGTGTCTTGCCGACACGATCGCGAAGCTGAAATCCACCGGCATCGACATCCGCACCCGTCACAACGACACCGCCGTCGCGGAGCTGGAAAAGGATATCGTCAATGCCGCGGAGCTGTCGCACCGCTGTAACGGCTTCGAGGCACAATGGTTCTTCCGCACGATGCGCGAACGGGACGAAAACCTGTTGGGTCCGGTCACCAAGGCGCGCACCGCCAAATATGATGGTCTGACGCTCGCCGACTATCGCGCCGACCTTGCCGAGCGCGCGCGTATCCGCGGCGTTCATGCCGCGCTGGCGGATTCCTGCGATGCCGCCATCGCGCTGCCTGCGCCCGGCGGCGCGCCGGAAGGCCTGTCATCGACCGGCAATCCCGATTTTGCCGTGCCGGCATCGCTCCTTGGCGTACCGGCTCTGTCGCTGCCGCTGTTTGAAGACAACGGCATGCCGCTCGGCCTGCAGGTGATCGGTTACCGCGATCGCGATGCCGACGCCTTTGCGATCGCCTCGTGGCTGATGCAGGTGCGGTGATTTTACTTCCCTCCCCCTTGTGGGGAGGGTTGGGGTGGGGGTCAGGAGGCGTGCGCACACGTTGAGGTTCGTGCCAAGCCTCTCGACCCCCACCCCTGACCCCTCCCCACAAGGGGGAGGGGAAAGAAAGAAATACGGAGCCGCCCATGCGCTACATCGACGCCTTCAATCATTTCTTTCCCAAGCGCTACTACGAGGCGCTGTTGCAGACGCCGGCGGGAAGCAAGGATCTTGGCAAGCGGGTGCGCGGCATTCCGGCTCTGTCCGATCTCGATCTGCGGCTGCGCCTCGTCGAATCGTTTGACAATTATTCGCAGCTTCTCTCCCACGGCCTGCCGCCGATGGAACGGCTGTGGGGCCCCGACCAATCGCCGGAGATGGCGAAGATCGCCAATGACGGGCTCGGCGAAGTCGCCGCCAAACACCCCAAGCATTTTGTCGGCTGGTCGGCTTTGTTGCCGATGAACGCGCCGGAGGCCGCCGCCAAGGAGGCCGAGCGCGCGCTCAATAACGGCGCCAACGCGGTTCAGCTTCCAACCAACGCCAACGGAGTGCCGCTCGACGCGCCGCAATTTCTGCCGGTCTTCGAGGTCATCGCCAATTCGGGCAAGCCGATCCTGCTGCATCCGGCGCGCACCCGCGAGATGCCGGACTATCCGACCGAAAAAGTGTCGAAATACGAGATCTGCAGCGTGCTCGGCTGGCCTTATGAGACCGGGGTGACGCTGGCGCGGCTGGTGTTTTCCAAGATCATGGATAAGCACCCCGACCTTAAAATCATCGCGCATCATCTGGGCGGCGTCATTCCCTATCTCGAAGGACGCGTCGCTCACTCGTTCGATCAGATGGGCGTGCGCACGTCCGACGAGGACTACGAGGGCTTACGGAAATCGCTGCGAAAGCGGCCGTTCGATTATTTCAAGGATTTTTACGGCGACACCGCGGTCGAAGGCGCGCGCGCGGCGACGATTTGCGGGCTCGATTTTTTCGGCGCCGGTCACGTGCTGTTCGCTTCCGATTGCCCGTTCGACAAGGAGAAAGGGCCCGGCTACATCCGCGACACCATCAAGGTGCTCGATTCGATCGCGCTGTCGAATGCCGAGCGCGAAAAGGTTTGCCATGGCAACGCGGAAAGGCTGTTTGGGCTGGCGATGTAGCGTGCGTGTGAACGGTCGAGGAAGAGGGCGCTTTGGCCTGCCTGTTGCTGACGCTGGTCGAGCACGCCGGCGAGTGGTGGATCGCCGCCTATCATAACGTCTGGCGATCGGTGGCCGGCTGAGTGCGTGGTCCAAAGCAGATCAGAAGACGAAGCGTTTGCCGACCGCAGTCGGCGTTACAACCTGATCGCCGAACGCGTTGGCGAGCGCCGTCATCGCCCGCCAGCCGGTGCAATGTCCGGCGGCGATATGGGTCAGATTGAACTCGCGCATCGCCTCGACCGTGTCCGCGATGATGCTTTCGGTCGGGCCCGACAGATGCAGGCCGCCGAGTACGCAATACAGCGGAATATCGGCAAACTTTGCCTGTGCGTCTTTGAGTACGTTGACCACGCCCGCGTGCGAGCAGGCGGTGAAAACGATCAGCCCCTTGCCGGCGACGTTGACGCCGAGCCACCGTTCGTCGACGATCCAAGGATCGGGCTCCCAGCCATTTTCGGTCTCAACCACATGGAACGGTAGACCTTTCTCAAACGGCGTAACTCTCGGGATTTCACCGCTGATGTAGAACATGTTGCCGAGTAGCGTCTGCGCTTCTCGCGTTGTCACAACGCGCGCGCCGTGGGCGCTGAGTTCGGCAATGCTCGGCACGTTTTCCATCGGCAAAACTCCGCCGTCGGGCAGTTGCCGTCCGCGCTGTCGGAACATATCGGGATGCGCGTAATAGGGTAGGTCGCGGTTGCGGCCGTCGGAACGGATCATGTCGATGGCGCGCAGCATGCCGCCGGCATGATCCCAATGTCCGTGGGACAGCACCAGCGCCTCGACCGTGCCGAGATTAATACCAAGCTGATGCGTGTTGCGTTGGAAGGTGTCGGCCTCCGGGCCGGTATCGAACAGCAATGAATGGGTCTCGTCGCCGCACTGCGCGGTGATCAGGCACGAAAGACCGTGATTGGCGCAACAGATGCATTTGCCGGAAAGTATGCGCATGCCTTTGCGATGCAGATAAGAAAATTCCGGTTCGATATGCTTTGGCACGCTCGACAGGCTGTCGGTCGCGTTGTCGACCAGAATGTGAACCTCTAATTGGTTGATCGCTCGCAAATTGGTCATGGCTTCACCGGAATGTGCGATAACAAGGCGGCCGCAGCCGTGCCACGATCTATATCACGGCAAAGCACCACACATCTCGCTTTCCCATCAGCTTCGCCGTCGAGTGTGGCCTTCTCATAGGAGCAATGCAGATTGGGATGGCCCGCTTACTTCCTATTCATACCGTCGTTATTTAAGAGCGTCGGGCGCAAGATAACATAGCCACACCGTCCGTTGCCGGCAGCCTGCCTGCAACGGAGAGAGGATTTTGCTTCCCGTGACTGATGCCGTTATCGGCCGAAGGACCGGCTCAACGTCGTTTTCGATTCTGGGCGCGATAACCTTTTGCCATCTGCTCAACGATCTTTCGACCTCGCTGTTGCTCGCCATCTATCCGCTGCTCAAGAGCGGCTTCGATCTGAGCTTCGGCCAGATCGGCCTGCTCACGCTGGTGTTCCAGGGCACCGGGTCGCTGCTGCAGCCGGTGGTCGGGCTTTATACCGATCGCCGGCCGCAGCCCTGCTCGCTGCCGTTCGGCATGGGCTGCGTCGTGCTCGGCCTAGGCGTGATCGCGTTTGCGCCGCACTATCTCGTCCTGCTCGCGGGCGCCTCCTTGCTCGGCGTCGGCTCATCGATTTTTCACCCGGAATCCTCGCGCATCGCGCGGCTTGCCTCGGGCGGCGCGCACGGGCTTGCGCAATCGCTGTTCCAGGTCGGCGGCAATGCCGGCAATTCGCTGGCGCCGCTGGCGGCGGCATTCCTGGTGCTGCCCTACGGCCAGCGCAGCGTCGCTTGGTTCGCGCTGGTCGCGCTGACCGGAATGGGGATTCTAACGCTGGTGGGTCACGCCTATAACCGTTCCGCGGCGGCGCGGCCGCAACCGCGATCAGCCGCGGCGGCGGATGCTGCGCCTCTGCCGCGAGGAACGGTGCGGCGCGCCATCGCCGTGTTGATCGCGCTGATCTTCTCGAAATATTTCTATCTGGCGAGCATTACCAGCTATTACATTTTTTATCTGATCCAACGCTTCGGACTGTCGGCGGAGAATGCGCAGCTGTGCCTGTTCGCGTTCCTGGTCGCGGCCGCGGCCGGCACGTTCATCGGCGGTCCGGTCGGCGACCGCGTCGGCCGCAAGCGGGTGATCTGGTGCTCGATTCTGGGCGTCGTGCCGTTCACGCTGGCGCTGCCTTACGTCGGACTCGGCGCGACCATTGCGCTCAGCGTTGTCATCGGGCTGATCATCTCATCGGCCTTCTCGGCGATCGTGGTCTATGCGCAGGAACTCATTCCCGGCCGCGTCGGCATGGTGTCGGGCCTGTTCTTCGGCGTCGCCTTCGGCATGGCGGGGCTTGGCGCGGCCGCGCTCGGCGAGCTGATCGACCTGACCAGCATCGATCTCGTTTACCGGGTCTGCTCGTTCCTGCCGCTGATCGGCGTGCTGGCCGCGTTTCTGCCGGAACGTCGGGCACGCCGTGGTCGAGCGCGCCTGATCAATGGTCCCGCGCGTCTCCCTCCCGCCTTGTGGGGTGGGGAGGGGGGTCGGGAGGTGGCTCTCAGCGAGGACGGTTTCGCAAAAATCGTCGACGCCTAGGCGTCGCCTCGCGACCCCCACCGCTGAGCCCTCCCCAGAAGGGGGAGGGGAAAAGATCACGCCCGCTCGTCCACGATGCGGGCGCGCAGCGTGCCGATGCTGCTGATCTCGACTTCGAGCGTGTCGCCGGGCTTCATCCACAAGGGCGGATGACGGCTGTGGCCGACGCCCTGGGGCGTGCCGGTGGCGATGACGTCGCCGGCCGACAAAGCGGTGAAGTCAGAGCAGAACGCGACGATCTGCGCGACCGAATGGATCATGCGATCGATCGGTGAGTGCTGCATCTGCACGCCGTTGAGCCGGGTCGCAAGGGTGAGTTTGCTTGGATCGGGAATCTCGTCCGCGGTGACGAGCCACGGCCCGAGCGGGCCGGTTGACGGAAAATTCTTGCCCGAGGTCACCAAGAATTTCTGATAATCCCGCACCGAGCCGTCGACGAAGCAGGTGTAGCCGGCGACGTGATTGAGCGCGTGCTCGGCCTTGATGTGGCGGCCCGCTCTGCCGATGACGACGGCGAGCTCGCCCTCGTAATCGAAATGATGGGAAACGCTCGACCGGATCATCTCGCCATCGTGACCGACGAGCGTATCGGCAAAGCGGATGAACATGCTCGGCTTGGGCGGCAACTCGCGGCCCATTTCCGAAGCATGCGAGCGGTAATTGACGCCGGCGCAGAGAATCTTCGCCGGCTGCGGGATCACCGGCAGGAATTTGATGTCGGAGAGTTTGCGGTCCGGCTTGGCGTCTTTGGCCGCTGCACGTATGGCGTCGATCGCGCCGGCTGCAAGCGCGGCGCGCAAACTGTCATGCCCGACCCGGTCGTTGAGCGTGACTACGCCATCGCCGCTCACTGCGCCCAACCATTCCCGGCCGCCGGCAGCGAAACTCAGAAGCTTCATGCTCGGCTCCATGAAGGTTCAAAAGCGGTTTCGCGATTATTCGCCCTATGCGTCCCGGGCGCAGCGCAGCACGAAGTGGTGCGCTGCCGAACCGGGACCTTCGCAAACTCGGAGTCTGGTATCGCACTCAACCCGGCGCTTGTGACGATCCCGGATCAGCGGTGCACCGCTTCGCGCTGCACCGCATCCGGGAAACGCACCGTTAGAACTTGATCATGTCGCTTCGGGTGATCGTCACGTCCTTGCCGAAGCCCGGGCCGTGGGCCAACTGCCAGACGGTGAGCTGCTCGGCATACAGTTCCGGCGCGGGAAGGCCATCGACTGGGACGATCACCTTGTAGCCCCGCAGCGCCGCTTCGCTGCCGGTGTAGAGCACAGCGCCGTTCCCCGCCGTGCCGGTCACGATCACCGTCTTGATACCCTTGTCCTTGAGGATTTTGTCGAGGTCGGTATCCAAGAATTTATCGGCGTGCGCCTTGACCACCGGTTCGTTGCCGGCAGGGGCGACCTCCTTAAGGACATCGGCCGCGGTGAAATTCCCGGCAATGCTGTAGATCACCGTTGCGTCCCCGGCGCGCGCCGCCGCCAAAAGCTTCTTCAGTGCGGGCAACGCAGCGACGCAGCGCGGCCTGTCGGCGCAGTAGAACTTGGGCAGGAAGTCCATCAGAATAAGCGCCGTGGTCTTCGGATCGACCGTCACCGCCTTGAGCGCCGGTGGTGGTGGCGCCTTCACGCTCGACCATTCGCTGATGATGTCGGCGGCGCGCGCCGGGGTCATGAGGGGGCCGCCCGCGTACAGCGCTGCGGCTAACGCGATGGTGCTGGAGATAACTCCCTTTCTTGTCATAACTTCCTCCCTTTTGCGGATTTACTGACCGGCGCTCAGAATTTCATCATGCCAATCCGTGTGAGCGTGACCTTGCTGCCGATGACCGGCGCATGAGTCAAATCCCAGACGGTATATTGTTCGGCGTAAGTCTCCGGAGCGGAAATTCCATCGACGGGCACGATCACATTGAAGCCCAGTTCCGCCGACGTGCTGGCCGTTCCCAGCACCGCGCCGTGGGCGGCGGTGCCGACCGTAATGACCGTATGGATGCCTTTGTCCTTGAGGATCTTTTGCAAATCGCTGTGCAGGTATTTGTTCAAAATGCCCAGAACGAGGGGCTCGTTTTCGTTCGGAGCAACCGGCGACAGGACGTCGCTTTTGGTATATTTGCCGTAACCGCTATAGACGACCAGCATCCCGTGGCTACGTGCTTCGTCGAGCAGCTTCTTGACCGGCTCCAGCGAAGCGATGCAGCGCGGGTTGCGCCGTGCATTGCACGCCTGCGGCACGAAATCGAGCATCAAGAGCGCCGTGGTCTTGGAATCGACCGTTAGCGGCTGGAGCGCCGGTGGCGGCGGTGCTTTCACGCTGGCCCATTCGTCGACGATGTCAGCGGCTTGTGCGAGGGTGGACACCCAGGTCAAGCCGGCAAACAGCGTCACCGTCAGCGCGAGGGTGCTGCAGAAATGCCGGTCGCGTGTCATGGCGTCGTCCCTCGAAAATTGCCGCATGCGTTCAGAATTTCATCATATCGATCGTGGTCAGAGTGGTTTTGCCGGCAACGATCGGCGCATTGGCCAGATGCCAGACGGTGTACTGTTCGCCGTAAATGGCATCGGCTGATATGCCGTCGACCGGAACAATCACCTTGAAGCCACTTTCTGCGGATGCATCGGCGGTGAGGAGCACCGCGCCATGGGCGAAGGTGCCGACTGTGATGACCGTTTGAATTCCCTTTTCCTTTAGAATCTTTTCCAGATCGGTGTGGATGTATTTGTCTAGAAACGATACGACGAAAGGCTCGTCGCCCTTGGGAGCGACCTCGGGCACAATATCCTTCTCCGTCAATTTGCCGTAGGCGGTATAGACCACCAACATGCCCTTGGCGCGTGCTTCGTCGAGGAGCTTCTTGACCGCGGGAAGGGTGGCAACGCAGCGTTTTCCCCGTTGCTCGTTGCACGACGGCTTAACGAAATCCAGCATCAAGAGCGCGGTGGTCTTGGGATCGATCGTCACCGGTTTGAGCGCCGGCGCGGGCGGCGCCTTCACGCTCGCCCATTCGTCGATGATATTGGCGGCACGCGCCGTCGTTGCGCCAAGGCCGAGCGTGGCGGCCAATGCCAAGGCCAATAACGCTGTCTTACGCTCCATGTCTTCCTCCCTCTGGGCCGCCGCTTCTTGGTCTGCGCGCTGGGCCGTCGCCATAAGAACCGAAAACCGCGACGCTTATTCCAGACCTTTCCTGTGACAGATGCAATTCCCAATTTGCCGCGCTCCCTCGCGCGGCCACTCGGCCGCATGGACGAAAGCCGCGGCCCGGGCCAATATCGGCCGGAATTGGGGCCGGCGGAACGAACCGCCGCGATGAGGAGGGGCCATGGACATCAAGGTGGGGCGGAAGGCGATCGCCGAAGCGAGCGAAAAACTCAAGAACTGGGGCCGTTGGGGCAAGGACGACCAGGTCGGCACGCTCAACCACGTGCGGCCGGAGGATATCGTCAAGGCGGCAAGCCTCATCCGCACCGGCAAGGTGTTTGCGCTCGGCATCCCGCTCGACGCCACCGGACCGCAGAACGGACTGTTCGGCGGCCGCTTCAACCCGATCCACCAGATGCTGGCGACCGGCACCGACGCCATCGCTGGCCGCCAGGACTGGAACAAGATCCGCTACGCCGACGACACGCTCATCTGCTGCGTGCAGGGCGCCACCCACTGGGACGCGCTCGGTCACGTGTTCTACGAGGACAAGGCCTATAACGGCCACGACGCCAAGCTGATCGATTCCAGGGGTCTTAGCGTGCTCGGCATCGAGCACTCGAAGAACAAGATGGTCGGCCGCGGCGTGCTGCTCGACATCGCGCGCTTCCGCGGCGTGAAGTGGTTGGCCGACGGCGAAAGCATTGCCAACGACGAACTCGACAAGTGCGCCAAGGACCAGAACGTCTCGATCGGCCGCGGCGACTTCGTCATCATCCGCACCGGGCAGATGGAGCGCTGCCTCGCCGAGAAGCAATGGGGCGGCTATGCCGGCGGCGACGCCCCCGGCGTCAAGTTCGAGAATTGCTATTGGTGCCAGGACAAACAGATCGCCGCGATCTGTACCGACACCTGGGGCGTCGAAGTGCGGCCCAACGAGACGAGTGAAGCCAACCAGCCGTGGCATTGGGTGGTGATCCCGGCCATGGGTTTGTGCATGGGCGAGATTTTCTATCTCAAGGAGCTGGCCGAGGATTGCGCCGAGGACGGCATCTACGAATTCTTCTTCTGCGGCCCCCCGCTCGTCATCACCGGCGCCACCGGCTCGCCGCTCAACCCGCAGGCGATCAAGTGACGGACGGTGGCGTCATCCCGGACGGGCGAAACCCGATCCGGGATCTTGCGCCGCTTGAAAATGTGTACCAAATTTGATACATGGCCGTGAAAAGACTTCCTGCGGCGTTCTTTGCCCTGCCATCCGGCCGCGAGCCGGTTCGTGAGTGGCTGAAAGAACGGCCATCAACCGACAGGAAGGTGATCGGCGAGGATATCAAGGACGTTGAGTTCGCCTGGCCTATCGGAATGCCCTTGTGCCGCCATCTTGGCAGCGGGCTGTGGGAAGTTCGCAGCGACCTACCGCTAGGGCGGATCGCCCGCGTCCTATTCTGTGTGCGGGAAGGCAAGATGGTGCTGCTGCACGGATTTATGAAGAAGGGCGCGTAAAACGCCGACAATCGATCGTGACATCGCGATCAAAAGAATGAGGTCACTCGCATGACGAAGAAACGCAAGGCTCGGATCGGCTCTTCTTTCGATGATTTTCTCAAGCAAGAAGGTATCTACGAAGAAGTCACTGCGCGAGCCATCAAGCGCGTCATCGCCCGCCAACTCGACGCGTTGATGCAAAGCGAAGGCTTGACGAAATCCGAATTGGCGCGACGGATGGACACGAGCCGCGCCCAGCTCGATCGCCTGTTGGACCCGGACAACGAATCCGTGACGCTGGGCACTCTGGCGCGCGCCGCGCAAGCGGTAGGCAGACAACTCCGCTTTGAGTTGGTTTGATTATGGATGACTCGGTTCAGCCGAGGGCTCTGCTGAATTTCGTTCGGACGGCTTGAGGCGAAGGGGTGACAATGGATGATGCTGAGCTCAAGCGGTGCATTGTCGGTACCTGGAAACTCGTTTCGGTCCATTACCAGGACCAGACGACCAAGGAGCGGGCGCCGATCTATGGCGAGCATCCGAAAGGCATCCAGATCGCGACTGCGCAAGGGCGTTGGCTCGCCTTGATGACTGCGGAAGGCCGCACCGTCCCGCACACCGACGCCGACCATGCCAAGGCGCTCAAGACTATGATCGCCTATACCGGCCGCTACCGGGTCGAGAACGGCAACGTCATCACCAAGGTCGAGGCGGCGTGGAACGAGGCCTGGGTCGGCGGCGAGCAGGTGCGCCAGATCAGGTTCGAGGGGCGGCGCCTGTACATCGAAAGCCCGCTGATGCCGCATCCTAATATAGACGGCAAGACGGTACGGGTCATCGTGGTGTGGGAGCGAGAGTGATACCAATGGCACCAAGAAGCGCGGCTGTGATCCACCAACGGTGCAGCGGCTAGCGGAAGCGCAGATTGGCCCGCGACAATTGCTTGACCGAGGTGGCCCCCATCAGTTTCATGTCGCGCTCGATTTCGGCGCGCAGGAGTGCAAGCGCGCGCTCGACGCCGGCTTGGCCTGCGGCGGCGAGCGGGAACAGATAGAAACGGCCGATTCCGACCGCCTTGGCGCCGAGCGAAATCGCCTTGAGCACATGGCTGCCACGCTGCACGCCGCCGTCCATGAGCACGTCGATCTTGTCGCCGACCGCATCGACGATTTCGGCAAGCTGTTCGAAGGTGCTGCGCGAACCGTCAAGTTGCCGGCCGCCATGATTGGAAACGACGATGCCGGCACAGCCGATATCGACGGCTCTTCTGGCGTCCTCGACGCTCATGATGCCCTTGAGGCAGAACTTGTCGTCCCAATGCTTGACCATTTCGGCAACGTCGCGCCAGTTCATCGACTGGTCGAGCATGGTGGTGAAGTAGTCGCCGATCGAGGTGGCGCCGCTCGCCATTTTGACGTGGCCCTCCAATTGCGGCAGCCGGAATTTCTCGTGGCTGGCATAATCGATCGCCCATTTCGGCTTGAGCGCGAATTGCAGCACGCCTTGCAGGTTCAGCCGCAGCGGAATGGAGAAACCGGTGCGCAGGTCGCGTTCGCGATTGCCGCCGGTGATGGCGTCCACCGTCAGCATCATGATGCGGATGCCGGCGGCTTTGGCCCGTTCCAGCATCGCCCTGTTCAGTCCGCGGTCCTTGTGAAAATAGAACTGATAGACCTGCGGGAAGGAAAACTTCGACGCCAGTTCTTCCAGACTGACCGTGCCGAGCGACGACACCCCGAACATGGTGCCGAATTGTTCGACCGCATGCGCCACCGCGCGTTCGCCCTGATGATGAAACAGCCGCTGCAGCGCGGTCGGCGAGCAATAAAACGGCACCGCCAGTTTCTGGCCGAACACGGTCACCGACAGATCGAGCTGCTCGACGCCGGCAAGCACGTTCGGCACCAGGTCGCATTGCTCGAAGGCGCGCGTGTTGCGCCGGTACGTGGTTTCGTCGTCGGCAGCCCCGTCGATATAGTTGAAGATCGGTCCGGGCAGGCGGCGCCGGGCCAACTGCCTGAAATCGTGGAAATTATGACAGTGCGCCAGACGCATGTTCGGCCACCGGACGTTGGCTATTGCGTATCCCGTCACGCTGCCGTCGTAAAGGGACCTCCGTCCGAGTGAAAACGAAAACAATCGGGCAGGGTCCGTGAGCGAGAGTGACCCTCGCCTGGCCGCTCAGGCTCGCCGTACTGTCCCTTTGCGGGCGAGAAACCGATTACAATGCAAATACCTGCGGATTGACGCAGTTCGGCAGTTTATGTCCGCCGAGGAACGCCAAAATATTGTCGACGACGATGCCGGCCATTTCCTCGCGCACCTCGGGCGTGGCGCTGCCGAGATGCGGGGTGAGCACGACGTTTTGCATTTTTCGCAAAACCTTGTCGATTTTCGGCTCGTGCTCGAATACGTCAAGCCCGGCGCCCGCGATCTGTTTGTTCGTCAGCGCGCGCACCAAAGCCGCTTCATCGACGATGGCGCCGCGCGCGGTGTTGATCAGGAACGCCGTTTCCTTCATCAGCCGCAGCTCGCGCTCGCCGATCTGATGGCGCGTCTGCTCGTTCAGCGGCGAATGGATGGAGACGAAGTCGGATTCGCGCAGCAAGCGGTCGAACGGCACATAGGTGAGCCCGGCCTTGCGTTCCTCCCCGGGCGGCTTGCGACGCGGCGTCCAGTATAGAACGCGCATCGAAAATCCGCGGGCGCGCCGCGCCACCGCTTTGCCGATCAGGCCGCCGCCGCCGATGAGCCCGATCGTCTTGCCCCACACGTAGGAACCCATCAAATAAGCCGACTGGCCGCCGGGAAATCTGCCGGCCCGCGCGAGCCGGTCGCCTTCCACCATGCGCCGCGCCGCCGCGAGCATCAGCCCGAAGGTGAGGTCCGCGCTCGCCTCCGTCGTCACCGGCGCCGTCACCGTCACCGGAATGCGCCGCGCCGTTGCCGCCTCGACGTTGATGTTGGACGGCATGATCGATTGCGCCGCGATCAGCCTGAGATCGGCATTGGCCTCGATCACGGCACGATCGATGGTGTCGTGCAACAGACAGAACAGAATGTCGGCTTTTCGCACTTCGGCGATCAGCGTGCGTTTGGGAATGACGCGGCTTGAATCGGCGAACACGGCGACTCTCGCCGCCGCGCGCAAACGCTTGAGCGCGTGTTCGGAGACCGGCTGCGTCACGAAAATGCGCGGGTGGGAGGATTTTTCTGCCATAGATTCTTTCGGCATCAGGCGAGCCTCCCGGCGATGCCGAAATTCGCTGCCCTCGCGTTCTCCAATTCCGGTTCGGCGCGCTGCCCACCTGTGTCCGAAAAAGACCTGCCGCGCAAGGCGTCCGGCACGGCGCAGCCGGACTTCCGCAATGCTTTGAAGTCGCAGGCGCGGACTTTGGTGCGTTCTCCAACCAGCCCGCACCGCCATTGCAAGCCAACGGGTCCGGTCCGAACTGGCTGGCCCGACGACAAGCTCCGCAAAGCAATCCCGATCGCCCGCGACCTTGCAATGACGATGCCGATTCAGTTCGGATGGAATTCTGTTCTACAATGCTTCTCGAGGCCCGCAATTCCCATTGTCCACGATTCCTACATGGCCTTCCGCGACATGATCGCCGCCTGGTCGCGCATTTCGCTGCAGGCGGTATTGGAGGCAAGGGAGGGATAAGGGCGAGGCATCAACGCCGCGTGCGGCGACAGGAGCGAACTCGATGAAAATCGCGATCATGGCGACGGGCGGCGTCGGCGGCTATTTCGGCGCGCGGCTTGCCGCCGCCGGCGAAGAGGTTCATTTCATCGCCCGCGGCGCGCATCTGGCAGCGCTTCGCGCCAACGGGCTGACGCTGAAAAGCGCCAACGGCGATCTCCATCTCAAGCCCGTCGCTGTGACCGACGACCCGGCAACGATCGGGCCGGCCGATATCGTCTTCTTTGCGGTCAAGCAATACGACACCGAAACAGCGGCCAAGCTCATCGTGCCGCTGATCGGCGCCGACACGGGCGTGATCTCGCTGCAGAACGGCATGGATGACAAGGAGCGCCTGCCGTCGATCCTCGGCCACGACCACGTCATGGGCGGCGCGGCCTACATAACCGCTGCAGAGGTCGCGGCGCCCGGAATCATCACCCATGTCGGCAAGGTGGCGCGCATCATCTTTGGCGAGTTCGACGGCCGCAGCAGCCCTCGCGCCGAGCGCTTCCTTGCCGCCTGCAAGCATGCTGGCATCGACGCCGTGCGTTCAAGCAACATCGCCAAGGAGCTATGGGGAAAGTTTCTGATGCTTGCCGCATTCAGCGGAGTGAGCAGCGTGACACGCATGCCGGCCGGCCCCATCATGGCCGATCCTGACACCCGCAGGCTTCTGACCGACGCCATTGCGGAAACCGCCGCCGTCGCCAGGGTCAAAGGGATCGACCTGGGGGCCGATTACGTGGCGCAGCAAACGGACTATTTTGCGAGAAACGTCGCGCCCGACGCCAAAGCATCCATGCTCATCGATCTCGAACACGGCCGCCGCCTCGAACTCGACTGGCTGTCGGGCGCGGTCGCGCGCATCGGCGACCAACTCGGCGTGTCGACGCCCGTGCATCACTTCATCTATGCGGCGCTGAAGCTTTACGCCGGCGGTTCGTAGGTTGGATTAGGACGAAGCCCGTAACCCAACACTTCCTTGACGCTGCATGTCGGGTTACGCGCTGCGCGCCAACCCGACCTACATTGCGATCACTTCTTAAAACGCACCACCTTCTGCCGCTGCTCGCCCAAGCCTTCGATGCCGAGCGTGACCACGTCGCCGGCTTTTAAGAATTTCGGTTCCGGCTTGATGCCCATGCCGACGCCGGGCGGGGTGCCGGTGATGATGACGTTGCCCGGCTCCATGACGAAATATTGCGAGCAGGCCCACACGATGTGGCGGCAGTCGAAGATCATGGTCGAGGTGTTGCCGCGCTGGCGCTTTTCGCCGTTCACGTCGAGCCACATGTCGAGGCTTTGCGGGTTCTTGATCTCGTCCTTGGTGACGAGCCACGGCCCGAGTGGGCCGAACGCCTCGCAGCCCTTGCCCTTGGTCCATTGCCCGGCGCGCTCGAGCTGAAAGACGCGCTCGGAGACGTTGTTGGCGAGGCAATAGCCGGCGACCACGTCGAGCGCCTTGTCCTTGGCGAGGTAACGGGCGCGGCTGCCGATGACGATGCCGAGCTCCACCTCATAGTCGAGCTTGGTCGCGCCCTTCGGGATCATGGTGTCGTCGTTCGGCCCGCAGATGCAGCTAATCGCCTTGTTGAAGATGATCGGCTCTTTCGGGATCGGCATGCCGGCTTCGGCGGCATGGTCGGAATAATTGAGCCCGATGGCGATGAAATTGCCGACCTTGCCGACGCAAGGCCCGATGCGCGGCTTGCCCTTCACCAGCGGCAGCTTGTCCGGATTGAGTTTGCGCAGCTTGGCGAGCCCCTTGGCAGACAAGACGTCGCCGGCAATGTCGGGCACGATTTTCGACAAGTCGCGGATGCGCCCCTGCGCGTCGAGCATTGCCGGCTTTTCGCGGCCGGGCGCGCCGTAACGGACGAGCTTCATTTCTGTCTCCTTAAATCAGCGGTTTTCTGAGGGGGTTTCTATTCAGAACGCACCGGGGAATCGTCCGCCATCGATCAGAATATTCTGTCCGGTGATATAGCCGGCCTGCGCCGAGCACAAAAACGCGCAGGTCGCGCCGAACTCATCGGGCGTGCCAAGCCGGCGCGCTGGAACCGAGTCGATGTTCTGGGCCAAGGCTTCGTCGATGCTGGTGCGCCTTTTCTTTGCGGTGGATTCGACGTTGGCGTGGAAGCGCTCGGTATCGAAAATCCCGGGCAGCATGAAATTGATGGTGACATTGGCGGCGGCGACCGACCGCGCGACGCCGGCGAGGAACGCGGTCAAGCCGGCCCGCGCGCCCGACGACAGGTCGAGGCCGAACAGCGGCATCTTCACCGAGCCCGAGGTGATGTTGACGATGCGGCCGAATTTCTTGGCGGCCATGGGATCGATCGCCTTCTGGATCAGCTCCACCGCGACGATCATGTTGCCGATCACGCCGTCGATCATCTTGCCCCGGTCGAGCTCGCGAAAATCGCGAAACGGCGGTCCGGCATTGTTATTGACCAGGATGTCCGGCTCGGGACAGACATCGAACAAGGCCTGCTGGCCTTGGGGCGAGGCGACGTCGGCCGCGACCGCGATGATCCTGGCGCCGGTCGCCTGGCGCAGCTCGTCGGCGGTGGCGGCGAGCTGCTCCTTGTTGCGGCCGTTGATGACCACCTCGCAGCCGGCCTCGGCCAAGGCTTTGGCGCAGCCGCGGCCCAGGCCCCGGCTCGACGCGCAGACGATGGCCTTGCGGCCGGCGATACCCAGGTCCATCCCTAAACCCCTCTTGACGCTTCGGCGGCGCCCTGCGCCCCGACTTTCTGTTCTCGTAACTGAACGTGCGCAAGTCAACATTCCATGCCGCTCATCGCCGACGTGTCTGTGTTGCAGCTTGCGCTCATCGTCGGGCTGGCCGCTGTTTCCGGCATTACCGGAGGGATTGCCGGCTACGGCACCGGCGCGCTGATGCCGCTCGTGCTGGTGCCGCTCCTCGGCGCCCAGCCGGTGGTGCCGATCATCGCGGTCTCGGCGCTGTTCACCAATGCGGCCCGCATCGTCGCCTATAGGCGCCGGCTCGATCATTCCCGCGCCCTGATCGCGCTGGTCTGCGCGCTGCCGACCTGCGTGCTCGGCGCCTGGCTTTATACGCTGTTGTCGGGCCGCGGCGCGGCACTCGTCATCGGCTCGACCCTGATCGCGACGGTGCCGCTGCGCCGGACGTTCACGAGCCGCGGCCTCCATCTCGGCAAGAAGGGTTATGCGGCCGGCGCCGCCATCTGGGGCATGGTGATGGGCGGTACGACCGGCGCCGGCGTTATCCTGCTGTCGCTCCTGATGGCGGCCGGTCTCCAAGGCGCCGCGGTGATCGCGACCGACGCCCTGGTGTCCGTCGTCGTCGGCGCGATCAAGCTTGCGGTGTTCGGCTTTGCCGGCGTGATCACCCCCCTAGTGCTGGCGATCGGACTTCGTCATCGGCGTGATCGGATTTTTCTCCACATTCGCGGCCCGGCTGGTCGTCGAGCGCCTGCCGGTGCATGTGCACAGCGCGATCCTCGACGCGGTGGTGCTCGTCGGCGGCGGCATGATGATCTACGGGGCGTTCCGTGCGTAGGATGGCTCGGGCCGCGCTTGCGTCTGCCGCCTTGCTTGGCAGGATCGATATTGCTACCCATATTACAGATGCAACAGAGATGGGTGCCATGAAGACGACGGTCGAAATCGCCGATCCGGTCCTGCGCGAGGCTCATAAGCTGGCGTCGCGTGAGGGCACTACTCTGCGTTCCCTGATCGAGGAGGGCTTGCGCCGAATCCTCGCCGAAAGAAGGCGGAAATCCGCATTTCGGTTGCGTCTCGTTACGGCGGGAGGCCACGGATTGCGACCGGAACTGCGGGATGCGGACTGGCATGAAATTCGTGACCTGTCCTACGAGCGGGAAAAAGGGTGATCGCTCTCGACACCAACATCCTAATCTACGCGCACAGGAGGGACTTACCGTTCCACGCGCGCGCAGCCGAAAGGATTACCGAGCTTGCCGAAGGCGCCGGAGCCTGGGCGATCCCCTGGCCCTGTGTGCATGAATTGCTTGCCATCGTGACCAACCCGCGAATTTACGATCCGCCGACGGCGACCAAGGTGGCACTGCAATATGCCGACCTGTTGCTCCAGTCGCCGAGCGTTGTTCTGCTTGCCGAGACCGAGCTCCATTGGAAAACGCTCAGTTCGCTCATGGCCGCGGGTCGGATCGCAGGCGGCCGCGTTCATGACGCGCGGATCGCGGCTATCTGCATTCAGCACGGCGTTAAAGAGTTATGGTCCGCCGACCGGGACTTCAGCCGCTTTCCCGGTCTGTGGGTGGTCAACCCGCTGGTGGCGTGACCCTTGCGCCGCCTACGGCCACTTCACCAACGGCGGCATCGAGGACAAAATCGACTCGACGTTGCCGCCGGTGCGCAGGCCGAAAATCGTGCCGCGGTCATAGAGCAGGTTGAACTCGGCATAGCGTCCGCGCCGAATGAGTCTGCTGCTCGCGCTCGGCCTCGCTCCAGGGTTTTGCAAAGTTGCTCCGCACCAATTGCGGATAGATGCCGAGAAAGGCGCGGCCGACCTCCTTGGTGAAAGCGAAGTCGGCTTCGAAATCGCCGCTGTCGAGCCAGTCGTAGAAGATGCCGCCGATGCCGCGCGGCTCGCCGCGATGCTTTAGGAAAAAATACTCGTCGCACCACGCCTTGAATTTGTCGTAGGGCGCGACCTTGGCGTGAGCATCGCAGGCCGCCTGCATCGCCGCGTGAAAGGCGATGGCGTCCGGGTCGTGCTGGCTGCGGCGGCGTTCCAGCACCGGCGTGAGGTCGGCGCCGCCGCCGAACCACGATCTGGTGGTGACGACGAAACGCGTGTTCACGTGCACGGCCGGCACATGCGGATTGTGCATATGGGCGATCAGCGAGATGCCGGTGGCGAAGAAGCGCGGATCGTCGGCGGCGCCGGGAACGTCCTTGCGGAATTCCGGCGCGAATTCGCCGAACACGGCGGAGACATGGACGCCGACCTTCTCGAACACGCGGCCCTTCATCATCGCCATGACGCCGCCGCCGCCCGGCCCGCCGCCATGGTCGGTGCGAGCCCACGGCGTGCGCACGAAGCGGCCCGGCGCGCGATCGGCGAGCGGCGCGGTCGTGGGAAGCGCGTCTTCCAGCTCCTCAAACGCTGCGACGATGTCATCACGCAGCATCTCGAACCAGGTGCGAGCGCGCTCCTTGTACGTTTCGATTTGCCCGTTATCCATGCCTTCCGAAGTCCATTACGCCGACGATGCTGCGGTGTTGGGGTTGAAATGCCAACCGAGCGAACCGGGAGCAGTTACTCCGCGTCTACTTTCTCCGCCAGCCAGACTTTGATCAGGGATTGATACGGCACGTCGCGCTTGTTGGCGGCGACCTTGATGCGGTCAAGGAGTCCTTGAGGCAGGCGGAGTGAAATCGCGGTCGTGGAGAGCTTCAGGTTGGGAAGTTGCGCGCGGCGCGCCTTGCTCCAATCGACGTAGTCCGTTGAATCATGCGTTTCCCAGAATCGGCGCTCCTCTGCTTCGCTGCGAAAGCGCGGAATTGCCCTAAGCTTCTTGCTCATACAGGCCTCGTTCTTTTCGGTTCGCATTGCGGGCGGAGATCACCCGAATTCTTTTTTCGTTGCCCCGCAAAGTGAAAGTTATATGCAACAAACGGCCGTCGCTCGTTCGCCCGAGTGCGTGGCAGCGTGCGTCATCCCGACTGTGCTTGATGTTCTCGGCGAGCAACAATTGCGCGTCGGCAAATGCCTGCTCAGCCTCGCTTTGAGAGACCGCGTGCTTTTGCGCGCTCTTGGAACTGTTGCCATCGTCCCAGTCAAATCCGACAATTTGGTCAAGGTCCAGCATCGTTGTATATTAAGGTAATATACGCTAGCTGCCAAGTCGCAGAATTGCGCCGCTTAGGCCGCCTCGCCGGTCTGGCGCAGCGCTTCGCCGGCCGCCATGGCGGCGGCGACGGCGACATTGAGCGAGCGCAGCCCGCTGCGCATCGGGATGCGCAGCCGGGCGTCGGCCGCCTCATGGACCTCGGCGGGCACGCCCGCCGATTCGCGGCCGAACAGCAGCACGTCATCGCTGCGATAGCGGTAGTCCAGATACGACAATGTCGCGGCGGTGGTGAACAGAGCAAGCCGAAGCTTCTCGCCCCGCCGCCATGCCTCGAACGCCCGCCACGAATCATGCCGGATAATGGCGACGGCATCGAGATAGTCCATTCCGGCCCGACGGAACGCGCGGTCGGCGGTCGGGAAACCGGCCGGCGCGATGATGTGCGCCTCGATGCCGAGACAGGCGCAAAGGCGCAAGATGGTTCCGGTGTTCTGCGGGATATCGGGTTGATAGAGAGCAATCCGCATCGCCGGCCTTCGGCATATCGGCTCGTCGAAGCCGCGCCGCGGCGCCGCGCCGTGTCAGCGCCAATGCGGCCTGGCCGTATTTGCCACGCCGCGCCTGCGCAGTAAGGCCACACTTGCACTGAAGCGGCAAGGGTGCCAATAGAACCCGCCGGATCGCGTCGTATCTTGCCTTCCCAAGGCGGGTGCGAGCGGAACACTCGCCGTCCCGAACTCCCTGTCTCGCCTCCCCCAGCGGGAAAGAGGAGTGAACGGGGCAAGTGCCGCAGCGCGGGTGGGCTGACCGGCAAGACGTTAAAGAGGGCCGCAACGGTGACAGTAATCGCAACGGCGGAGCTTACGCGCCGCGACTTCCTTTTGGCTTTCGGCGCAGCGTAAGGGTCGATGATGAGCGGACATCCCACTTACCAGCCGCAGAGCCCCTTCATGAAGTGGCTGGAGCGGCGGCTGCCGATTGCGAGCCTGGTCTATTCTTCCTTCGTCGCCTACCCGACGCCGCGCAATCTCAACTATTGGTGGACGTTCGGCGGCATTCTGGCCTTCATGCTCACGGTGCAGATTCTGACCGGCATCGTGCTGGCGATGCACTACACGCCGGACGTCAACCTCGCCTTCGATTCGGTCGAAGGCATCATGCGCGACGTCAATTACGGCTGGCTGTTGCGCTACATCCATGCCAACGGCGCGTCGTTCTTCTTCGTCGCGGTCTACATTCACATGGCGCGCGGCATGTATTACGGCTCCTACAAGGAACCGCGTGAGGTGTTATGGATTCTCGGCGTGATTCTGTTCCTGCTCATGGTGGTCACCGGCTTCATGGGCTATGTGCTGCCGTGGGGCCAGATGAGCTATTGGGCCGCTACCGTGATCACGAATCTGTTTTCGGCCTTACCCGTCGTCGGCCACGGCATCGTCACCTGGCTGTGGGGCGGTTACGCCGTCGGCAACCCGACGCTCAATCGCTTCTACTCGCTGCACTACCTGTTGCCGTTCGTCATCGCCGGCGTGGTCGTGCTGCACATCTGGGCGCTGCACATGGTCGGGCAGAACAACCCGACCGGGGTCGAGCCAAAGGACGAGCGCGATACGGTTGCGTTCACGCCCTACGCGACTGTCAAGGATGCCTTCTTCATCGGCCTGTTCTGCATCGCGTTCGCCTGGTTCATTTTCTACATCCCGAACTATCTCGGCCACGCCGACAATTACATTCCGGCCAACCCGAGCCAGACGCCGACGCACATCGTCCCGGAATGGTATTACCTGCCGTTCTACGCCATCCTGCGCGCAATCCCGAACAAACTGCTCGGCGTCACCGCGCTCGCCGCGGCGATCATCGTGCTCGCCTTCATGCCATGGCTCGACACTTCGCCGGTGCGCTCGGCGAAATACCGCCCGCTCTATCGACAATGTCTGCTGATCTTCTTTCTCGCCGTGATCGGGCTCGGCTATCTCGGCTCGCAGGAGCCCGTGGGCGGCTACGTGCTCGCGGCGCGCTTTCTCACTGCGTATTACTTTGCGTTCTTCTTCATCATCCTGCCGCTGCTAGGGTTGTTCGAGAAGACCAGGCCGGTGCCGAACTCGATTTCTGAATCGGTGCTGCGCACGGGCGCGCCGCGCGGCGCCTCGGAGCCGGCGCCGGCCCGCGGCAACACTTAGCGGAGGCAGGCCATGGATCGCTTTCGCAGCACGCTGACTGCATGGGCGCTTGCGGTTTCGCTGTCCGGTGTTGCAGCCGCCGCGGCCCATGCCCAGGTCGAGGCGGACACGCCGGCGCCGCAGCACTGGTCGTTCTCCGGGCCGTTCGGCGAGTACGATGCCGAGCAGTTGCAGCGCGGCTTCAAGATCTACCGCGAGGTTTGTTCGACCTGCCACAGCCTCAAGCTGTTGTCGTTCCGCAACCTTGCCGATCCGGGCGGGCCAGGCTTTACCGAGGCGCAGGCGGCGGCGATCGCGGCGACTTTTCAGGTGACCGACGGCCCCAACGACAAGGGCCAGATGTTCCAGCGGCCCGGCAAAATATCGGACTATTTCCCGCCGCCTTTCGCCAACGATCAGACCGCCCGCGCCGCGCTCGGCGGCGGGCTGCCGCCGGACATGTCGGACCTCGCCAAGGCCCGCACCTACGACGAAGGCTTTCCGGGGTTCATTTTCGATGCGTTTACGATGTATCAGGAGCAGGGGCCGGATTACATCCACGCTATCCTCAACGGCTACACCAGCGCACCGTCCGGTTTCCCGCTGGCGCCGGGGACCTACTACAACAAATATTTCCCCGGCCACGCCATCCACATGCCGCAGCCGCTCCATGACGGCCAGGTCCAATACGGCGACGGCACGCCCGAGACGCTCGACCAATACGGCCGCAACGTCGCCGCATTCCTGATGTGGGCGGCGGAGCCGAAGCTCGACCAGCGCAAGCAACTCGGCTTCCAGGTGATGATCTTCCTGATCGTGTTCACCGGCCTTCTTTATTTCACAAAGAAGAAGGTGTGGCGCGAGGTCGAGCACTGACTGAAACGGCCGGGGCGACGCCGGAATCTCGGTACTCAGCCTGATCGAGCCGAAATGGCGCTTCTGTCAGCATGGCTGTTCCAAGACTGACGCCCGACACTTCAAAACGACCAGCGCCGCATCATGACGAAACCGCTGTCGCCGAGGAGCACTGCGATGAGCGCGGTCACCAGCATGAGCAGAAAGCCGACCACAATGGCGGCCGGAATCGCCGCGAGCGCGGCCTTGATGAAAAACAGCACCAAGCGGAAGAATGGGATGCGCAGGTCGACAACGACAATGCGCTGGCCGGAATCGTTCATGACAGGGTTCTCCAGTTGCGTCTGGCGCCATGGTTCGCCAGAGTGAGGCCGGCTGCAAGCGAACTCTCCGGAGGAACGAGGCTCCGACCATGATCAGCGCCGCGACTGAGAATGACCTTAAATCCGCGATCCGCACCATTCCCGACTATCCCAGGCCGGGCATTTTGTTTCGCGACATCACCACTCTGCTTGGCGATGCGCGGGCGTTCCGCCGCGCGGTCGACGAACTGGTGCAGCCGTGGGCCGGCGGCAAGATCGACAAGGTGGCCGGCATCGAGGCCCGCGGCTTTATTATCGGCGGCGCGGTCGCGCACCAGGTCTCCGCGGGTTTTGTGCCGATCCGCAAAAAGGGCAAGCTGCCGTTCAAGCGCGTCAGCATCGGCTATTCGCTGGAATACGGCATCGACGAAATGGAGATGCACGAGGACGCCGTGATGCGCGGCGAGCGCGTGATCCTGGTCGACGATCTGATCGCAACCGGCGGCACCGCCGAAGCCGCCGTCAAGCTGCTGCAGCAGATCGGCGCCGAAGTGCTGGCCGCCTGCTTCATCATCGATCTGCCGGACCTCGGCGGCGCGTCGAGGATCGAACAGCTCGGCGTGCCGGTGCGCACGCTGGTGAGCTTCGAGGGACATTAGGTCGTTTCCCTCGGCAATGAACCAAGTCTGCCTGATCGCTCCCTATGCGCTCGTCCTCCCGAGAGCGGGGAGGCAAGCTTGTTGAGCATTGCCTGACGCTTGGTTCCCGCTGGAGCTTATCCACGACCCGATCGGGGGCGGAATGAGCGCGGAACTCATCAGCCGGATTCGCAATGAACTAACGCCGTCACGCTGCCAACACGCTTGCGAGATGGCGAGGCACGCTCGCCCCCGGCACAAGCCTGCGGCAAGACCGCGCCAATCGGCTGCGGAACGAAAGTGAAAGTACGCTCTATCTCCGGCGCTGACCGGATTTCGGGGCGTCTTTGCGGGAGGCTCCATGGTCGAGAAAGTTCAGCGATCTTGCCGCGATCTGCCAGATTGCCTCGAACAAAGCCAAGATCACCAGCAAGGTGACGGTGGAGCCGAACAGGCCGAGCCCGAGTTGCTGATACGAACTGCCGCGACTCACCGCGAATATGATCGCCGTGGCGGCGATCAGGGCGACCCACAGCCCGACCGTGGACGAGTTCTCTTTGAACCAAGCGGTCATTGTCTTGCCTTCACATTGCCGCCGGCGGCTGCCCCGATGCCGCGATCGTCGCCCAACGTCGCCGTATCGGCATGTCACGCCAATGCCCACCGCGCAAGCCATCATATAGGCAATCAAGAGCGCACATGCAGGTCGCCCGCTGCACGATGGCGCCTTGGGTAATGACGCCGCCTAGCCCTTCGCGCCACTTTCCAGCACCGCGAAACGGCGCGTTCGGCGGCATGGCGCCGCAGGCTGCCGCGGCCGCAGCGCGAGTGCCGGCTCGCCGCGGTCAGGCGCGCGGCGGTCGCCCGAATTGGGCGTCTTGCGCAAGCCCGCGCCCGAGCGCCGAGCTGAGCCGGCCCATCAAGAGGCGCAATTCGAGTTCGCGAAATTCGGTGAAGATGGCGGCGATCCAGTCGTGGATTTCGGTGGGCCCGCCCGGCTGGTCGGTCATATAGGCGCGGAACGAGAAGTGCGCCCGGTCGATGACGCCGCGGACGATCGGCGACAGCCGGGGGATGCGGATCATGCGGCACTCGGGGCGCGTCGGTGGAAAATCGTCCTTTTCGAACGTGATCGACACCGCCTCGTTGTGGACCGGCACGAACGTTGTCGACGCCGATTGGCGCCGCAAGTGCGCATAGGCGTGCACGGTCGACGGTGCCCGGTCGGCGACGTAGAGCACGATCGGCTCGATCAGCCGCCGCCGTGCCTCCTGAACGAAGCCGATCTCGTTCATCACCGCGAAAAACTGATCGAATGGGCTGTAACCGAGGTCGATGATCGTGGTGACGGAATGATTGGAGATCAGCCGGTCGAACAGCGCCATCTGGCCGCGAGTATCGGCGATGTCGACGGTCCAGACCAGCCGCGGGAAGTGGCCGGCGAGCGCCGGCTCGCGGGGATTGAGATCGTAGGCCACCAGCGCGCGCTCACTGTAGCGGAAGAACTCGATCAAAAGCCGCGCAATCAGCGTCTTGCCGACCCGCGGGCGCGGCGACGCGATAATGTAGAGCGGCGTCTGCTGCGCCATTTCAAGTCCGCGCTCCTGTAACTCGCTCTCCCGAAAGGGGAGCCGCGCTCCGGCGGGCAGGGTGTCTGAGCACGCCCTCGGCCCCTGCTCGCTCATCCTGTCCTAATCCGCTGCGGAAAGAAAGGATTGGGCTTGACCGCCCAAGAGACAATTCAAGAGACAATTCAACAGACGATTCAAGAGACGATCCAAAAGACGATCCAGATACGATCGGCCGCGCCCTGCGCAGGCCATTGCTGCGTGCGATCGGGGCGGCGGCGTCTTAAGAGCGGCCGGATTGAGCGCGCGGATTGCTCGGCGCGGCCACGGCGATGATATCGTTGAGCTTGACGCGATCGTATTCGGCCCAGACGTTGCCGAGCCAGTGGCGGACGTAACCGCGCAGCACGAACGAATAATTGGCCGCCTCGCCCCTGGGACCCTTGTTGGCGACGAAGGTCAGGAACGGAACCGAAGCGAGCTCCACCTGCTCGTACGCCATCTCATTGAGCTTGGGGATGGTGAGCTCGATCGCATCCTTGAGCTTCTTGAAATAGGACGAATGCGTGGGCTGGTCCCATTCGAAGAAGCTGGTGTTGTTGATGAAGTTCTTGACCAGGAAATATTTGGCATCAACGGTGAACGGCGCGGTGTCCTCGATCTCGTTGAGCGAGGTGATCGAGGAGCCGAGGATGTGAAATACGACAAACGTGATCTGCCCTTTCTTCACCGCGTCAAGGAAGCCGATATCGCGCAAGGCGCGCAGGGTCGGCGACAACAGCCCGGCGCGCACATCGATCACGGTCACGCCGACGTCCGAGCTCGACAGCGTATCGAAAATCCGCATCTGGTCGGGCACCGAAGTGACGTCGACGACCTCGCTCACGTCGGGATGGAAGCGCTTCAACGTGCCCTTGGGCGCTTCGCTGTCGAACGCGCGCACCGTGACGTGATGCGCGGTGAAATAATCGAGCAAGGTGCGGGAAACCGTGGTCTTGCCCACACCCCCTTTGTCCGCGCCGACCACGATAACTGCTGGCTTGGCCATGCTTCACCCCTCGCGGACGCCGCGCCGCTTTTGCCGGAACGCGCTGCTGTGCCGTCGGCCCCCGCACACCGCCAGGTCGGCAGCCGAATCGATCGCCAAATCGGGCCAAGCCCGGAGCGCCGCGTCCTCAGTGCTATGATTCGGTTCTACACATCCGAAGCCCCGTTTGGAAGCCTGATGATGGTGCCGTTGGGAACTCGATCCGCAACCTCGAACCGCGATTCGGGAGCGCCTTTGTGACGTGATTACGGCTAAGAGTTGTGCGGTCCCCACGGTCCGGGAGGCGATGGCGGCGAAGAGCCACCATCGCCGTCAGATCGGCCGAACGGCGATGACGGTTCGTTGGCGGGAGATTGATCGTTTTCGCCCTCGGCCGCGCCCCACGGACCGCTCGGCGGCGTCTGATCCGGGCCGGACCGATCGTCACTGCCAAGTCCGGCGTCGGGCAGCGCGATCGGGCCGGGATCGTGTCCGCCGGCGTACTTGACCAAAGCCGCGACCCTGTCTTCGACGGTCGGATGGGTATCGAATAATTCGCCGAATCCCTCGCGCGGGTTGTCGACGCACATTTCCATCAGCGCGGAGGTGGCGCTGGGCAATTCACCGCGGCCCTCGATCTTGCGCAATGCCGAGATCATGGCGTCCGGGTTTTCGGTGAGTTCGACCGAACCGGCATCGGCCAGATATTCGCGCGAGCGCGACAGCGCCAAGCGGATCAGGAAGGACAGCACATAGGCGACGACGAGGAGCGCGATCGCGATCAGCACCGCAAGCCCGGCGCCGCCGCCGCGCCCGTCGGAACGCGAGCGGCCGAAACCGAAACTGTTGTAGAACCAGAGCCGGGCGACCAGTTCGGCGACGAACGAGATGGCGCCGGCGATGATCACGGCGATCACCATCATGCGCACGTCGCCATTGCGGATATGGGTGAGTTCGTGACCGAGCACGGACTCGACTTCCGCATCGTTGAGCCGGTTGAGCAGGCCCGACGTGACCGTGATCGCATATTGCTTCTGGTTCATGCCGGTGGCGAACGCGTTGAGCGCGTCGGTGTCCATGATCTTCAGCTTGGGCATGGTAATGCCGCGCGAGATGCAGAGATTCTCCAGGATGTTGTAGAGCCGCGGCTGTTCGGTCCGCGTGACCTCGCGCCCGCCGGTCAAGGCGTCGATCATGTCCTGGTGAAAATAATAGGCGATCAAAACCCAGGCCGCGGTGCCTGCCGTCGCGTAGGGTGCGGCATGGATGAGGTCGACGACGGCAAGCTGCAGCAGCGTGTTGAGATCGACATTGACCGAAAGCGCCTCGGCGGCGAGCGCGCCGGCATAGACCAGCACATAGACCAGCACGAACAGGCCGGCGAGCAGCGCGATCGAGCGGCGCCGGTTCGATTGGATGTGGGTGTAGAGACCGTAAGCAGCCATGGCTACGAGGTTGTTCAGGACGCCCGGGCGCCGCCGCAACGGCGCAACAAAAACGTCTCCTCAGAACTTCACCTGCGGCGCTTGCAGCTCGGCCTGGCGGTCGGCGCCGAGATCGAAGAAGTCCTTCGGCGCAAAGCCGAACGAAGCGGCAAACAAAGCGGCCGGGAAGCGCTGGATCGAGGTGTTGTATTCCTGCACCGCATTGTTGAAGAAGCGCCGCGTTGCCGCGATCTTGTTCTCGATGTCGGTCAGCTCCGCCTGCAATTGCTGGAATTCGGCATTGGCCTTGAGATCGGGATAGGCTTCCGACAGCGCGAACAGCTGGCGCAGCGCGCCCGACAGCATGTTCTCGGCCGCGGCCTGCTGCGCCGGCCCTTGTGCGGCGACAGCCGCATTGCGGGCCTTGACGACTTCGTCGAGCGTGCCGCGCTCATGGGCGGCATAGCCTTTCACGGTCTCGACCAGATTCGGAACGAGGTCGTGGCGCTGGCGCAGCTGCACGTCGATGTCGGCATAGGCCTGGTTGACGCGCTGGCGCATGGTGACGAGGCCGTTGTAGCTGCCGATCGCCCAGAGCACGACGATGACGATGACGGCAAGGAGGATGATGGCCGTGATGCTCATGAAAGCGCTCCCTCGGCGTGCCCGGCGAATGGCCCGGCAACCGTCAATGAGCTTCGCGGCAAATCACGGCAGCCGCGAGTTGCCGCCAGCACCGTTTCCCGCTCGCACAACGGACATGCTGTCCTTGGGGATATAGGGGATTTCCGGGCCGCCGTTAAGGTTAGCACTTGATGAACGTCGCGCCGCGCGCTCTTCTCGGTTAGGGATTCGGCGAACGACAAACAGGTGGACGCCATGCCGATCAAGTCTCTCGGCTACCAGCCGTCCCGCGGCTCGGACGGCGAGGCGATGTCGGTCGAAAGTCACGATTTTGAAAGAGCGCGCCTCGGCTTCTCCGGTGCTGCGGGCGTGCTGGATCCGTCGACGCGCGATCAGCTCGCCCGCGACATCGCGTCGATCGAGCGCGCTACGGCCGCCTTGCGCAGGGCGGAGCCTGCGCTCGAACTCCTGGACCGAGGACCCGCCGGTGATCGCGATGCGCAAGCCACGCCCGTTGTGGCTGCTGATCGGGGTGTTGTGGCTGTCGACGGCCCTGATCACCGCCGGCGCGGTTGCCGCGATCGCCAAGCTGGTCTGGTCATAATTGCGCTGTGCCGCCAGGCACCGCGCGGCGATGGGGCGGCGGGGACGTGCGGCCTTTAGGCCAACGCGCTTCGCCGCGGCTCGCTGCGCTCCGTTGCGCGTAAGCCCGCACCCTTCGCGAAGGGCGGCAAATCAATAGGCGTTGCGGTAAGCAGCCGGCGAAAGCACCGTGCGGGCGATGATTTTCAGGTCGAGCCACAGCGACCAATTGTCGATATAGAACAGATCGTACTCGACGCGCTTTCGCATTTTCTCGTCGCTGTCGGTGGGGCCGCGGAAGCCGTTGATCTGCGCCCAGCCGGTGATGCCCGGCTTGACGTTGTGGCGGCGCGCGTAGAGCCCAATGCGGCGCTGATAGTCGAGGTCGTGCGACAGCGCGTGCGGCCGCGGACCGACGAGCGACATGTCCCCGGTCAGCACGTTGAAAAGCTGCGGAATCTCGTCGATGTTACAGCGCCGCAGCCAGCGCCCGATGCGGGTAAGGCGAGGATCGCCGGGCACCGCCTGCCGCACCACCGCGCCGTCATCAAGCGTATGCATGGTGCGGAATTTGATGATGCGGAACGGCTGCTGATTGAAGCCGTAGCGGCGCTGCACGAAGAATACGGGTCCCGGACTGTCGAGCCGGATCAGCATCGCGATTGCGGCGAGAAGCGGCGTCAGCAGCAACAGCGCGGCGGCGGCGAAGGCGAGATCGAACAGCCGCTTCTGCAGCACTTCCAGCCGCGACAACGGCAGCCGCGTCAGCCGCAGGCTGGCGAGCGGGCCGAGCTTGGAGAGTTCGAGGTCCTCGAACTTGTAGAGAATCTGCTCGGGACCCAGGTGAATTTCAACGGGCAGCGCCAGAAAGGCTTCGGCACATAGCCGGATGGTCTCGCTCGCCGACCACGGCAGCAATAGGTAGATCGCGTCGGGCTCAAGCGTGCGAACCCGAGCGATGGCGTCGGCGAGATCGCGGTCGAGCCCCGCGCGTCGCGTCTCGGCCGCGGCGCTGGCTGCGACCGGCGTGAGAAAGCGGCAGCCGACGATCTGGATGCCAAGCGTCCACGGCTCGTAATAGTTGATGAAGGCGCCGACAAGATCGCCGGTGCCGATCAGAAACACGCGCTGCGCCGATACCAGTCCTGCGCCTCGGGCATGGGCGGTGATGCGGACGATGAGAAAACGCGCGACGATCAGCGTGGCGAGCGAGGTGACGTAGAACAGCACGATCCAGCCGCGCGAATAGGCGACGCTGATTTTGGTCAGAAAGCCGAGCATGAGCAGACAGATCAGCGTCACGTTCCACAATTGGATGGTGCGTCTTGCATGCGGCTTGAAGGCGAAGAAATTCGGCAGCCGGTACTCGCCGCGGAACACGTTGGAGATGGCGAAAATACTTGCCGCCAGCACGCCGACCTGGACGAACGAGGCAATGTCGCCGCGATCGTTATAAGCGACGAGGCTGTAGGCGATGCCGGTGCCGCACGATGCAGCTACGATCAGGCAGATATCGGCAAGGAAGATCGCGCCGGAGAACGTGCCGCGCGACAGCACCGCCCAGGCGCGCAGGAACCGGCCGGATGGCGCCCGCGACGCCAGCATGTAGCTCGGATGGGTATTCATCAGCGCCTCTGCCTGTCCGCCGCATGACTGGCAATAGACATGACTGGCAATGGAGCCGGCGCCGCTGCCCCGAATTGGGACGGCGGCGACGGGTCCATGCGCTGCGTCGCCAGAACCATGCCAATCCGGACGCGACGGCGCACAGGCTTCCGCGCGCTCCCGGGCATGTTATGGTTAATCGAGCGGGAAGAATGCGAACAGGGGCAACGATGAAGGGCAAGATCGCACTCGAAGAGCATTTTGCGATTGCGGAAACCGCCGGCGATTCCATGAGCTACTTTCCCGAGCCGGTGCGCTCGGAAGTCGCGGCCCGCAACGCCGACATTCACGGGCGGCGGCTGGCGCTGATGGACGAGTTCGGCATCGAGATGATGCTGTTATCGCTCAACGCGCCGGCGGTGCAGGCGATCCCCGACAAGGCTCGCGCCGCCGAGGTCGCGCGCAAGGCCAACGATTATCTGGCCGAGCAGGTCGCCAAGTGCCCGCAGCGCTTCCAGGGCCTTGCCGCATTGGCGATGCAGGACGCGGATCTGGCAACGCGCGAACTCGAACGCTGCGTCAGTGATTTGGGATTTCGCGGCGCGCTGGTGAACGGCTTCTCGCAGGCTGCCGAAGCGGAGACCATTCTTTATTATGATCTGCAGCAATACCGGCCGTTCTGGGCCATGGTGGAACGGCTCGACGTGCCGTTCTATCTGCACCCGCGCAATCCGCTGCCGCGCGATGCGCGCATCTATGACGGCCACCCGTGGCTGTTGGGGCCGATCTGGGGCTTCGGGCAGGAAACCGCCGTGCACGCGCTCCGCCTGATGGCGTCGGGCCTGTTCGACGCCCATCCGCGCCTGCAGATCATCCTCGGCCACCTCGGCGAAAATCTGCCCTATGCCATGTGGCGCGTCGACAATTCGAATGCGTGGATTCCCAACCGCAACAAATGGCCGGCAGAAAAACACCTGTGCGAATATTTCTCGGCCAACTTCCATCTGACCACGTCCGGCAATTTCCGCACCCAGGCGCTGATGAACGCGATGCTGGAAATCGGCGCCGACCGCATCATGTTCTCCACCGACTGGCCGTTCGAGAATATCGATCACGCCGCCAATTGGTTCGACCATTGCGCCATCAGCGAAAACGACCGCATCAAGATCGGCCGCACCAATGCGCGGCGGCTGTTCAAGCTCGGCAACGAGTAAGCGGCGCGAGCTGGGGCTCGAGGGCGCACAGTCGGAATTCCGTCATCGGAGGAAGTCGGACAATATCGGTGCATTCTCGGCACTCCGGCTTCTGACCCGATCCCGACCTCGACCCCTGTTAAAAAACCGTAGCCTCTGCGTGTAAAGGCCGTCACCCAGCCCGCCACGGCCGTGTTATTATTTTTTTGCAGCCTCGAGGCTGGAGAGGCGGATGGCGATGCAAAGGCGGGGGGTTATCGCCGCTGAGATAGTCGTCGCTGGTGATTGTCTGTTGCGCGCCGCCTCAAATGAGACTACGTAGCGTGTCAAATGATAGAGGGTCCGACTATGCCGGAGAATCAGGCGCGCTCAATCGCGGAAATGCTCGGAATAAAGCCGAAATCGCGCCCCTTTACCTCGCTCGACCTCGCCCATGAGGTGGGCAGGGGACTTCCCGTCGCCGCAATCGATCGCGTGTGCGGAGCGATCGCGCCGAGCAAGCCCGGACTGCGTTACCGAATCGTATCGAAGGCGACGCTCGCCCGCCGGCAGAAGGCGGCAAAGCGCCGGTTGAGTCGCGAGGAGAGCGACCGGCTGGCGCGGCTCGCGCGATTGTGGGCCTTTTCCGTCGATGTATGCGGCTCGGAGGAGGCGGCGCGGCGGTTTCTTTCGGATCCCTATGCGCTGCTCGGCGGGCGGGTGCCGCTTGAGGTCGCGACCGAAACCGAGATCGGCGCACGCACGGTGGAGGAACTACTCGGGCGGCTGAAATACGGTTCCGCGGCATGACCAAGCGCGGCTCTCCGCTGCGCCTTGACCGCACGCTGATTTGTTACCGCATCGGCGATCCTAACGGAGACTTTCCGATCTACGATGCGCGCGGCTCGGCACTTTATCCCGGCCGCTGGAACGAAGTCGACACGCCGGTCATCTACGCTGGCGAGCATTATTCAACGGCGATGCTGGAAAAGCTCGCCCAGGGCAATGAGCGGCTGCCGCCCAACCAGCATTATGTGGCGATTTCGGTCCCGCGGGGAACAACTTACGAAGTCGTGACCAGGGACCATTTGCCGGGCTGGGATACGCCCGAGCCCACTGTTTCGCGAACCCATGGCGCGCAATGGGTGAGACAGCGGCGCTCAGCCATCCTGCTCGTTCCAAATTACGTGGCGCGGATCGAGCGAACCTTCGTGATCAATCCGGCGCATGAGGACGCGGGCGGCATCGAAGTCGGCCTTGCCGAACCGGTGTGGTGGGATCGCAGGCTCTTCGATTGAGATGAAACCTTGACCTCAGCCCGCCTCGCGCAGCTTCACCGCGCCTTCGAGGTCGACCGAGACGAGCTGCGACACGCCGCGTTCGGCCATGGTGACGCCGTAGAGGCGGTTCATGCGCGCCATGGTGATCGGGTTGTGGGTGATGATGACAAAGCGCGTTTCTGTGGACCGGGTCATCTCGTCGAGCAGGTCGCAGAAGTGCTCGACATTGTAATCGTCGAGCGGGGCGTCGACCTCGTCGAGCACGCAGATCGGTGCCGGATTGGTGAGAAAAACGGCGAAGATCAGCGCCAAAGCGGTCAGCGCCTGCTCGCCGCCGGACAGAAGCGACAAAGTTGCCGGCTTCTTGCCCGGGGGCTTCGCCATGATTTCGAGGCCGGCTTCCAACGGGTCGTCGTGCTCGATCAATTGCAGTTCGGCGTTGCCGCCGCCGAACAGTTCGCTGAACAGCTTTTTGAAATTCTCGTTGACAATTGCAAACGACGAAAGCAGCCGCTCGCGCGCTTCGTGGTTGAGGCTGTGGATGCCCTGACGCAGCCGCCTGATCGCTTCCACCAGATCGTCGCGGTCGCCGACAAGTTTCGCGTGCTGCGCCTCGACCTCCTGCAATTCCTGTTCGGCGAGCAGGTTCACCGACCCGAGCCGCTCGCGTTCGCGGCGCAGCCGATCGAGTTTCGTCTCGACCTCGGTGATGTCCGGCAGTTCGGCGCCGGGTCTGTGTTCGGCAATTTCAGCCGCAGCTTCGGGTTCGGCGTCGAGCAGATCCCTAATTTCGTGCTCGATATCGGCGCGCCGGCGCTTGGCGGCTTCGGCGCGCTCCTCGGCGCGCGCTGCGTGCGCGCGCGCTTCGCCGACCGCTTCGAGCGCGGCGCGCGCCGTCTTGTCGGCCTCGGCAAGTGCGGTTTCGCCCGCGGCGAGCCGGTCGGCCGCCGTCCGGCGCCCGGCGGTCGCGGTCGCGATCTCGCCGATCAGCGCCTGGCGCTGCGCGGCAAATCTTTGCGGCGCGTTTTGCAATTCGCTGCGCTCGCCTTCGGCTTCGGCGCGGCGTTGCCCGATCGTGGCAATCTGCGCGCAGGCGCCGTCGCGGCGCTCGCTCCAGGCGGCGCGCTCCGATGCGATCGCCTGCAGACGGCGGTCTGCAAGCTCCGCCTCGAGGGCGATCGCCTGGGCCTCGACACGCACCTGCGCGCAGGTGCCGCGCTCGCTTGCGATTGCTTCGTTGATCGCGGCAAGCTGCGCTTCGAACGCCGCAGCGTCCGGCAGGTCGGCGAGGCCTTTCTCCGCGTCGGCGCGAGCCGACCGCGCTTCCTCGCGGCTTCTGACAATGCGCGCATGCGCCTCTTTGAGCGCGGAGATGCGGGCCGCGTTGCGGCTGATCTCGCGCTCGGCGGCGGCGTAATCGTCATGTGCGGCATCTTTAAGCCGCTGCGCCTCGCGCCAGCCGGCGCGGGCCTGCGTCTCCGCCGTTGCCGCGGCGGCAAGCGCCATTCCGGCAATTTCCACCGCGCGGCGCTTGGCCTCGACCTCGGCGCGCGCACTCTCCAGTTCGCCTTGGATCTCCTGCAAGCGGCCGCGTTCGGCGAGCCGCCGCGCCGCGCCGGTCGGCGCATGTGCAGCGGCGGCGAAGCCGTCCCAGCGCCACAAATCGCCGTCGAGCGAAACCAGCCGCTGGCCGGCTTTGAGCAGCCTTGCCAGCCGCGGTCCCTGGGCGCGCTCGATGACGCCGATCTGCGCCAGCCGCCGTGCCAGTTGCGGCGGCGCCTTGACGAACTGCGCCAGCGCCGCGACGCCTTGTGGCAGCACCGGATCGGCCGGATCGGGCGGCGCGCCGGCCCAGCGCATCGGCGCAGAATCGTCCACCGGCGCGTCGAGATCATCGCCGAGGGCTGCGCCCAGGGCCTTCTCGTAGCCTTTCGCCACCGTCAGCGCGTCCATCACCGGCGGCCACAAATTCTTGTTCTCCACGGCTTGCAGCTTGCCGATAGTCTTGGCTTCGGTCTCAAGGCGCTGCACGCTGCGCTCGGCGGCGGCAAGCGGCGCCTGTGCCGCATCGACCGCTTCGCGAGCGCCGGTATGGGAGAGTTCTGCGGCACGCGCCAAGCTCTCGGCTTCGGCGAGCGTCGTCTGCGCGGTTGACAGCGCGCTGGTCAAAGCCGGCAGATCAGGTTCGCCGCTGGCGGTCGTCACCAGGCCCGCTTCGATATTGATCAGTTCGGCTTGCAGCTTGGCCGCCCGCTCTTCGTGCTCGGCGATGGTCGCACGCAGGTGGTTGCGGCGCGCGGTCAGATCGGCGAGCGCGCCGGTCAGTTCGGCAAAGGTCTTCTCCGATGCGGCGAGCCCCGCGTCGGCGCGCGCCACGCGCTCGTTGACGCCGGAGCGACGGGCGGCGTTTGCCCGCGCGTCGGCCGCGAGCGCCGCTTCTTCGGCATCGAGGCGTTGCAGCGCGGCATCGGCATCGGCGGCAAGCGCTCGCTCGCGCTCAAGGTCGGCGGCGAATTGTTCGATCCGGCGGTCGAGTTCGGCAACGCGGTCCTTGGCGCGGGCCTCTTCGCGTTCGAGCGTCTCCTGCGCGACGATGAGGCGTTGCAGGGCGGCCGCCGCCCTGGCCTCGGTTTCGCGTAGCGCGGGCAGGGCAGCGGCGAACTCGGCCTGGCGGGCGGAGGCACGCACCTGTTCAGAAGTGCACGCTGCCACGGCGCGAACGGACTCGTCGGTGGCGCGCCCGGCGGTGCCAACCTCCTCGCGCGCGCCGGTCCAGCGCAAATGCAGCAGCAGCGCTTCGGTGCGCCGCACCTGCATCGAAATATTGCGGTAGCGCACGGCCTGCCGCGCTTGCGTCTTCAGCGCCGCGGATTGTGCCGCCAACTGGGCGATCACGTCTTCGGCTCGCGCGAGGTTCTGCTCGGCGGCTTTCAGCCGCAATTCGGCTTCGTGGCGGCGCGCATGCAGCCCGGAAATGCCGGCCGCTTCTTCAAGCACGCGGCGGCGCTGGTCCGGCCGCGCCTGAATGATCTCGCCGATGCGGCCCTGATGCACCAAAGCCGGCGAGCGCGATCCGGTTGAAGCGTCGGCAAACAGTATGGCGACGTCGCGCGCCCGCACTTCGCGGCCATTGATGCGAAACACCGAACCCTGCTCACGGACAATGCGGCGGGAAATTTCAAGCGTCTCGGCATCGTTGAAGGAAGCGGGCGCCTTACGGTCGCTGTTGTCGAGCTGAACTACTACCTCGGCATGATTGCGCGCCGGGCGCTCGCTGTTGCCGGAGAAGATCACCTCGTCCATTTCGGTGGCGCGCATCGCCTTGTAGGAGGCTTCGCCCATGACCCAGCGCACGGCCTCGACCAGGTTCGACTTGCCGCAGCCGTTCGGGCCGACGACGCCGGTCAATCCGGGTTCGATCGCAAAATCCGCGGGTTCGACGAAGGATTTGAAGCCGATCAGGCGCAGCCGCGTGAGCTTCATTGGTGCTCGATGTCCAATCCATAAGCTGCGGCCAAGCGAATCGCACTCGGCTCACGCCGGATCAGCGTGTCGAACCTGCCGCATCGGCGCGGAGAATGAATCGTCGCGCCTTTGAGCGCAACAGCGCCGCTGTATTTTTGTGCCATTGTCCCCGAATTCTGTGCCGAGCCGGCGGCAGGCAGCCCTCTCCGCCGCTCTGGGGCGAGGCAAAAAGCCCTTATCCTTCCTTGAGATAGGGGTTGATCTCCTTGGCCATGTCTTCGATCGTAACGTCGCCGACGAGTTTCTTGCCGTTAATGAAGAAGGTGGGCGTGGAATTGACTCCGAGCTTGTTGAAGGCGTGGTCGCGTACCGCCTCGATGTTGTCGAGCACTTTTTGATTCGTCAGGCACGCTTTGAAGGACTGCTCGGTAAAGCCGAACTGCTTGGCTATGTCGCGAAGCGCAGGCACCGGGTCCTTGACGATCCAATCATCCTGCTTGGCGAACAGAGTCTCCACCACCGCCATGTAGCGCTGGCTGCCGCCTTCCTTGTCGGCGCAGCGCGCCAGCATGAAGCCGGCCGCGGCGAGCCGATCGAGCGGAAATTCGCGAAAGATGAAGCGCACCTTGCCGGTGTCGATGTAGCGTTTCTTCAGTTCCGGAAAGGTCGTTGCGGAGAAATGCGCACAATGGGGACAGGTCATCGAGGCGTATTCGATGACGGTCACCGGCGCCTTGTCGGAGCCAAGCACAACGTCGCCCTCGGGCGCGGGCGTCGCCAGCGCGGCCTGATCGATGTCGGTAGCGGCGGCCTCAGCCGGGCCGGAAAACTGGGAGCTTAACAACACTCCTCCAATTCCAGGTCCGGCAATAGTGGCAATTCCAGTAGCTATGAGCAATTGGCGACGAGAGGGCGACAAGGGCGGCTCCTGGTTTGGGCGGCTCGTGGTTTCGACAGTTCCTGAAACTGCCACAACAATGTGGCATTAGCGCGCCACGCCGCCAAGGGTTTGCGCGGTCGCGGCAGTCACGCTCTTTTGATAGGCGACGAACCGCACCGCTTTAGACTTCGAAGCCTCAGCGCCGCTGCACGGCGGCGCCGAGCCGCCCCAGGGCCTCCCGTAAATCCTGGTCGGCGATGTCGTGCAGGCCCGCCGCTATGCGGGCGGCTGCCAGCGGATCGCCGCGGTGGGCTGATGCCGCGGCTTTGCGGCGCAGCGGTGCTTGGCGCAGCGCGATGCGCGCCACCGCGCGCCAGCCGAAAAAGCGGTTGACGCGCTCGCAGATGATTCCGGCAAGATGCTGGATTTCAATCGCCGCCGGTCCCTCGACCCGCAGCACCAGTATGCCGGGCTCGCTGTCCTCGCCGTCGGCCGGCCGCTGCCAGTTGATTTTGGTCGGCTCGCTGTGGGCGGCAATTTCCGGGCCGGCGATTTCGGCCCAGCGCGTTACCAGCTCGGTCGAGGCAAAGCCCTGCCGCCTGAAAGTTTCGCCGACGACCTTGCCGGCGACCTCGCGCAACGGTTTGGCAAAGGAGCGGATGGGCTTGTTCATGTGGCGGCGCTCTGCCATCGCTGGACGGAAACCGGCGGCAGCATGATCCTAGCAGCGAAAGCGGCGGCGCGACAGCGCGGCAAAGGCCGGACGGCGAAGCCGCAATCCGCGGCCTTGCTCGCCTGGTATGACCGTCACCGCCGCTCGCTGCCATGGCGCGCGCCGCCGGGCGAGCGCAGCGATCCCTACCGCGTCTGGCTTTCCGAAATCATGCTGCAGCAGACCAGTGTCAAGACCGTTGCGCCGTATTACGCTCGATTCCTTGGGCGCTGGCCGGACGTCCGCGCGCTTGCTGCAGCCCCGCTCGATGAAGTGCTCAAGACCTGGGCTGGGCTCGGTTACTACGCTCGCGCCCGCAACCTGCATGCCTGCGCGCACGCCGTGGTCGAGCGGCATCGCGGAATCTTTCCAAAAAGCGAAGCGGGCCTACGTGCGCTTCCGGGGATCGGCGCCTATACCGCCGCGGCGATTCTCGCGATCGCCCACGACCAGCCGGCAACACCGATCGACGGCAATGTCGAACGCGTCGTGGCGCGGCTTTATGCTGTCGCGACGCCGCTGCCTTCCGCCAAGCCGGAGATTTCACGGCTCGCACGCGCCCTGACGCCGTTGCGCCGGGCCGGCGACTTCGCCCAGGCCACCATGGATCTCGGCGCCACCATCTGCACGCCGAAGAAACCGGCTTGCGCGTTGTGTCCGTGGAACGAGTCGTGCGCGGCGCACGCGCGCGGCGACCCAGAAAGGTTTCCGCGGCGGCAGCCGAAACGCGACGGCGCCCTGCGCCGCGGCGCCGCCTTCGTCGCCATGCGGTCGGACGGCTTTGTCTTGATGCGAACGCGGCCGGAACAGGGCTTGCTCGGCGGCATGACCGAAGTGCCGACTACAGAATGGGTCGCAAGTTTCGACGACAATCACGCTCTTGAGGCCGCACCGGTTTTTCGCTTCCGTCAACCGGGATGGCCGATCGCCTGGCGGCGCATCCCGGGATCGGTGCGGCACGTATTTACGCATTTCCCGCTTGAACTTGCCGTCTACGTCGCCAAGCTGCCGCAGCGAATGCCGGCGCCAGCGCAAATGCGCTGGGTCGCGCTCGACAAAGCCGCCGACGAGGCACTGCCCAGCCTGATGCGCAAGGTGATTGCACGCGCGGTGCCGACGATTGGATTGCCGAAAACACTGCAAACTTTGAAAGGACCGATCATGTCGATCAAACGAGACAAAACCAGCCGGGCTGACCGATGAAAACGCTGCTGCCGGCGGCGCAGACGATCGCGCAGCGTCTGATCGCGCGCCACGAGACAATTGCCGTCGCCGAATCCTCCACGGGAGGTCTTATCGCCGCCGCCTTGCTCGCTGTGCCGGGCGCCTCGGCGTATTTTCTCGGCGGCGCGGTGGTGTACACCAAGGTCTCTCGCGCGGCGTTGCTCGGCATCGGCGACGCCGAGATGCAGGGATTGCGGCCGGCGACCAAGGCCTATGCGTTGCTCCTGGCGCGGCGCATAGGCGAGCGGCTCGCCGCGGGCTGGGGCGTCGGCGAGACCGGCGCCACCGGACCGACCGGCAACCGCTACGGCGATCCGGCCGGCCACACCTGCATTGCAATTGCCGGCCCGGTCGAGCGCGCGATCACGCTGCGCACCGGCAGCGCAGAGCGCTTGACGAATATGGACGCCTTCGCCAAGCGCACGCTGGAGCTGCTCGTTGAAGTTATTCCCGCGACGTAGCCGGTCTCGTTACCCGGCGGCTCGCGCCATTTCGGATCGCACGACGGCGCGAAATTCGTCGATCACGGTCAATCCCGCCGGCGTCTCGACGTGCCAGAAAGTCCAGCCGTTGCAGGCTTCGAGCCCTTGCGCCAGCGCGCCGATGCGGTGAATTGAGCCCACCGTCTCGCCGAGCGCGATGGCGCCGTCGGCGCGCACCAGCGCGCGGTGCCGTCTCTTGGCGTCGACCAGTCTGATCCCGGGCGAAACGAGGCCGCGCTCGATCAAAGCCGAAAACGGCACCCGCGGCGCCTCGCGCGCGGTCATGAATGCGGCGAGCGCCGGTTCGGGCAGCGGCGCGGCGGCAGCGATGCGCGCCGCGGCGGCGGCCGCGTATTCGGCATCGCGCTCGATGCCGATGAAGCGGCGGCCGAGCCGCCGCGCCACCGCGCCGGTCGTGCCGCTGCCGCAGAACGGGTCGAGTATGAGATCGTCCGGACGCGACGCCGCCAGGATGACGCGCGCCAACAGCGCTTGCGGCTTCTGCGTCGGATGCAGCTTTTTGCCGTCGCTGTTTTTGAGCCGTTCCTCGCCGGTGCACAGCGGAATGAACCAGTCCGAGCGCATCTGGATGTCGTCGTTGCCGGCTTTCAGCGCCTCGTAATTGAACGTGTAGTCGCGCTTTTGCGCCTCGCGCACCGCCCAGATCAGGGTCTCGTGCGCGTTGGTGAAGCGGCGGCCGCGAAAATTCGGCATTGGATTGGACTTGCGCCAGATGATGTCGTTGAGAATCCAGAAGCCGAGGTCCTGAATGAGCGCGCCGACGCGAAAAATATTGTGGTAGGAGCCGATCACCCACAGCGTCGCATGCGGTTTCATCACCCGGCGGCAGGCGGCGAGCCACGCGCGCGTGAAATCGTCGTAAGCCGAGAAGCTTGAAAACTTGTCCCAGTCGTCGTCGACGGCGTCGACCCGCGAATCGTCGGGCCGCTTGAGATCGCCGTTAAGCTGCAGATTGTAGGGCGGATCGGCAAACACCAGATCGGCGCAGTCGGCCGGCATCTTGGCCAGTTCGGCGACGCAGTCGCCGATCAGCACGCGCGATGATGGCAGGGACTCAAAACTCACGCGGGGCGTCCTTGCGGACGCCCCGCGACGCGACACAACCATGACTCAGAACTCTGACTCAGGCGACGCGGTCGGCGACGCGGGACCTACAACCGACGAACCAGATGATGCCCGCTCAAAGTAAAGATCGGGTTACTGTCGCGACCGCAACGCTAGGCAATAAATGCCTGGAAACATTTGGTTAATCCGACGTTGCAAAGCGGTATCCTTGTGTTCTGGAGCGCACTATGATGGGCGATGCCGCGACCGTCTGCGCACTGGCCCGGCGGCTGCGGCGATGCTAAATCTCGTTGCAGCGCAGCGCGGTGGTGTGATGGTGTGGCATGCCCGGACTCGATGAGACCAAACAATTCGTCCAGCTCAAGATCGCGGTGCTGACGATTTCCGACACGCGATCGCTCAGGGACGACAAGTCGGGCGCGCTGCTGGTGCAGCGCATCGTTGCCGCTGGCCATCTGGTTGCCGAGCGCAGCATAGTCGCCGACGACATCGAGGCGATTCGCGCCAAGGTGAAGGGCTGGATCGCCGACCCGATGATCGATGTCATCATCACCACCGGCGGTACCGGCTTCACCGGCCGCGATGTCACGCCCGAGGCGATCGAGCCGCTGTTCGACAAGAAGATGGACGCGTTCTCGGCGCTGTTTCTAGTGGTGAGCTTCCAGAAGATCGGCACCTCGGCGATCCAGTCGCGCGCCACCGCCGGCGTCGCCGGTTCGACCTACATCTTCTGCCTGCCCGGCTCGCCCGGCGCCTGCAAGGACGCCTGGGACGAGATTCTGATGCACCAGCTCGATTACCGCTACGGGCCGTGCAATTTCGTCGAGATCATGCCGCGGCTCGACGAGCATCTGCGGCGCGACAAGGCGCAGGGCGCAACGGTGTGACCTGTCATGCCCCGCAAAGGCGGGGCATCCAGTGATCGAAAGCCGCGAGGTCGTAGGATCGCTCCAAACGCACGCGATTACTGGGTCATCCGCCTGCGCGGATGACGACAGCAAAACTATAGCTCCACATCCCAATGCTCGCTGACCACCGGCTTACCCCAGCTCCGGTGCCGCTCGGTGCGCGTGAGCGTAAAGCCCGCCTTCTGATAGATATGGCGCGCGGCTTCGAGCACGCTGTGGGTCCATAATGTGATCTTCCCGTAACCGGCGCGGCGGGCGAAGCGGATGCATTCGTCAACGAGCCGCGCGCCAAGCCCAAGCCCGCGCGCCCGCGGATCAACGAGGAGCAGGCGAATGCGCGCGATGTCCGCGGAATCCTTCACCAGGAAGACGCAGCCGACATTTTCGCCGTCCATTTCGGCGATCCAGCAACGCTCGCATTTCGGATCGTTGCCGTTGGCAAAGTCGGCGGCGATCTTGGCGCACAGGCCCTCGAACGGCTCGGTCCAGCCGTATTCCTGCGCGTACAATTCGGCGTGGCGTTTGACGATCCAGCCGAAATCCCCGGGCCAAGGCGCCCGCAGCCGATAGCGGCCGTGCGAGTGCGGCGGTTGCGGCCGCGTGCCGCCGAGCAGCGCCTCGATCGTGTTCATCGCGCCGATCAAGCGCGTCTGGTCGGCGGCGCTCAGGCTTGCGAGCATCGCGGCGGCGTCGCGCTGCGAGCGCCGGTTGAGCGGCGCAAAAGCTTTGCGGCCGCGCGGCGACAGCGCAACATGGCTTTGCCGCGCATCGCGTTGCGACGGCGTGCGCCGGATCAGCCCGCGCCGTTCGAAATTGCGCAGCAGCCGGCTGAGATAACCGGCATCGATATCGAGCGCGCGGACGATCTCGCTCGCGGTCGCCGCCTTGCCGCTCGCGATCTCATAGAGCACGCGCGCCTCGCCGAGCGAGTAGGGGCTGCCGAGAAAAGTTTTGCGCAGGACGCCGATCTGCCGCGTGTAGAAGCGGTTAAAGCGGCGCATGGCGGCTATTCGTTCTTGGGCGAAGCGGCCTTCGCGCTGACGGGATGGCATGGCCGAGCCTCGCCCAGACACTTGACTTAGTCAAGTATCTGGGCGGCCGTGCCCGCCAGCGTCGCGATGCGGCGCCGCCCGATGCGGCGGACGAGGTCGGCCTCCGGATCGGCGGCGCGCTCGCGATGGCCGCCGAGCGTGTCGTAGAATTCGCGCGCAATGAGCAGGCCCTGCGCCGGACCCGGCCGCGCGCCGAGTGCGGCGGCGAGCAGAAACTTCAGATCGCGCAGAGCCGGTCGAGAGGCAGTGCTGCGCTGGAATACCGCGGCGCGCGAATTGGACGTCGAGCGCTCGACGAAGCGCCGTGCCGCCGCGATCCACGATGCATCGGGCACCGTGCCGGGCCGCAGGAAGAGGAACCACGGCGCGCGCGCCGCGGCCGCGGCCGATTTCAGGCGGCTGCCCAGCGCGCCCGGCGCAACGAGGAAAGTGCAGCCGGCAACGTCGGCGATTCGTGCGGTTTCGTCGCGCGAGCCGCCGTCGGCGACGACGACTTCGGTGACGAGGCCGTCCATGGCCGCGGGCACGAGTGCGGCCAAGGTCGGCAGCAGCGCCCGCTCCGAATCATGCGTTGGAATGATGACGCTGAGCATGTTTTGCGCCGACCGCTTTCCGCGACAGCCTAGGGTTGCGACTCTAACAGATCGTTCTGTCATTCCGGGGCGCGGGCCTTGGCCCGCGAGCCCGGAATCCATAATCCAGGGCGGTGATTATGGATTCCGGGCCCGCCGCTTGGCGGCGTCCCGGAATGACGCCAGACTGAATCAGCTCTCAGTGACAGAACACTAGCGCGACGCTGCCATGTCCGGTTAGCTGATTATGCGCAGCGAATGCACGCGCGAGAAATCTCGATCATGCGTCACCAGGGCTGCCGCATGTATGGCCACAGCGCTCGCAGCTTGAATTGCATCGGCGAGCCGCAGGCGCAGCGAAGCCCGCAATCGCGCGGCATTTTCCGCGATCTGGAAGTCCAAATCGACGCGCTCCCAAGATTTCCAGGATGGCGCGATAACGCCGCGCCAGGGCTTCGTCGGCTGCCTGCAATGGCCCGGTCAAGACTTCCGCGATCGTGATCGGTGTTATGGCAAAGCGCAGACGGCCCGCCGCATGCGCATCGAACAGCGGCTCGAAGCGCGGCCCGAATTCCGGGTGGGCCTCGAGCACATGGATGATCGGTGCCGAGTCCAAAAGGACCAAGGCCTGCACCGGCAAATCCGAAAACTCTAGCGGCTCCATTCGGCGCGTAATTTCCGTAGCGTGCGGCGCGAGTTTGTGCCCCAGAGGCCACTCCCGGTTCCTTTCAACGGCAGCAGCGAAAGCTGACGCAGCTTGGCATTGTAGTCTTCGATCGGTACCAGCGCCGCCACTGGCCGGCCGTGGCGGGTGATGATGGTGGATTGGCCGTTTTGTGCCGCCTTAAGCAGTTCCGGCAGTTTGCTACGGGCCTCCTCGGCGCCCCGGATTTGTGTTGCGGTCATGTCGTGGCTCCAACCGCCCTAACCCGTACAGTACCGTACGGAGTCCGGTCAAGGCTACTGGCCGAGCTTGGCGGGGCTCACGCAGATTTGTTCTTGTTTTGTTCAATATGGCTTGCTAGCTTCTTGCCATGGCTCACTCGTCCGCCGCTCATTCCGCCTTGAGACGCCCGCCGGCGCCGCTGCCTTCCGTGCCGGCGGGCGGGCCGGCAAACGCCGTCGACCGCGAGCGGCGCCGCGGCCGCGGCACGCTGTCGAACGCCTCGGGGCGGTTCGAAGCTTTGTCGCGCATCGCCTTCGACGACGGCTGGGCCGGCCTCGACGATTTGCCGCCGTTTACGACCACGGTAACGGTCGACTCGACGAAGAAAATCATTACCCGCAACGATTCGCCTGACATTTCGTTCGACCGCTCGATCAATCCGTATCGCGGCTGCGAGCACGGCTGCGTCTATTGCTTCGCGCGGCCGACGCACGCCTATCTTGGCCTGTCGCCCGGGCTTGATTTCGAATCCAAGCTGTTCGCCAAGCCGAACGCCCCGGAATTGCTGGAGCGCGAATTGTCGGCGCCGGGCTACCTGCCGAAGGTCATCGCCATCGGCACCAATACCGACCCGTATCAGCCGATCGAGCGGCGCTATCAGATCATGCGGCAGATTCTCGAAGTGCTGGACCGGGCCGGCCACCCGGTCGGTATCGTCACCAAGTCGGCGCTGGTGCTGCGCGATCTCGACATCTTATCGCGCATGGCCAAGCGCGATATGGTCAAGGTGGCGATCTCGGTGACGACGCTCGACGCCAAGCTGGCGCGGACCATGGAGCCGCGCGCCTCGACGCCGCCAAAGCGGCTCGAAGCGTTGCGGCAATTGGTGCAAGCGGGCGTTCCGGCCGCAGCCCTCGTCGCACCCGTGATCCCGGCGCTCAACGATGCCGAGATCGAGCGCATTCTCGAAGCGGTCGCAGCGACCGGCGTAGGCAATGCCGGCTACGTGCTGCTTCGCCTGCCGCTTGAGCTGCGCGATCTGTTTCGCGAATGGCTCATCGAGAATTTCCCCGACCGCTATCGTCACGTCATCAAGCTCATCCGCGACACGCGCGGCGGCAAGGATTACGATCCCGAGTTCGGCAAGCGCATGACCGGCTCCGGCCCGATCGCCTGGATGATCGGCCGCCGCTTCGAAGTGGCGTGCGAGCGGCTCGGCTTCAACAAGACCAGCGCTAGGATCACGACCGAACATTTCCGCCCGCCGCGGCCGGCCGCGACGCAACTCGATTTGTTCTGAAAAGCTTGCGTTTCCCAGATGCGGTGCGGCACGAAGCGTAGCGCAATGCTGCACTGCTGATCCAGGACCTTTCCAAGCTCCGCGCACGCGACGATCCCGGTTCTGCGGCGCACCACTCCGCTGCGCTACGCGCTGCGCCGCGCCCGGGAAACGCGTCGCCTGTAGCCCGCATTAGCGTGGCGATTTGCGGATGACGGACGGGTAGACCGCCAATATCGCTTCACTCACCCGGGCTAACGCTTGGTGCCCGCAAAATCGGGTGGTGGGCTAGCCCACTACCCAAAACCAGGCATTGGTGCATTCGACGTCCCGCTATGATAACGTTATTGCATGTCCAAAACGCTTGCATACCCGCTCAGCATCGAATTTTACGAGGACGAAGGCGGTTATCTCGCCTTCTTTCCAGTGCTGCCCGGATGCCATACCTGGGGACGAGCTACGAAGATGCCGTGAAGAACGCCGAGGAGCGCGTGCTCGGCTACCTTGAGGCGCTGCGGAAAAACGGCGAGGCGATTCCGTCGGAAGATTGCGCTAAGGGCGAGGTGCGATCGAGCACTTTATCGACGGTTCGGTAGCGTTTGCTGCCATGACGGACAATCGTGTGGGCAGGAGCAATAGAGTGGCGAAGAATTATAGCTTCTCGATCATCCTCGAACCGCAGGAGGAAGGCGGGTTCACCGTGCTCGTTCCTGCCCTGCCGGAAGTCGTGACCGAAGGTGACACCGAGCAAGAGGCGCTTGCCAAACCCGAGGAGGCCATTCGTCTTATCGTTTCGTATCGGCGCGATCACGGCATTGCGATTCCGTCGGATGCAAGACCGGAAATTCGCCGCGTAACCGTCGCCGCATAACCATGAACGGCGATCGAGGCTTGGATTCTTGCGGATCGGCGTACGACATGGTGATGATGGGCGCCATGAGTTGCAATGGAATCGCACGCGAACCCGCGCGGCTGCCGTTCGGAGAGGAAATCCTCCGTCCCACGTTCCGCCGCGAACGGGCCGCGCTCAAGCGCGGGGTTTGGCCGGTTGCCGGCTGCGATGAGGCCGGGCGCGGCCCGCTTGCGGGGCCGGTCGTTGCCGCCGCGGTCATTCTCGATCCCGATGACGTACCGCGCGGCCTTGATGACTCCAAGAGGCTGACGCCGGAGCGGCGCGAGGTGCTCTATGAGCGCATCTGCGCGCGCGCTCAGGTCGCATTGGCTTTGGCGCCGCCGGCGCGGATCGACCGCGACAATATTTTGCGGGCGTCGCTGTGGGCGCTCGCTCGCGCGGTGGCGGCGCTGCCGGTCAGGCCGCGCCTCGTCTTCGTTGACGGCCGCGACCGCATCGATGCGGGGTGCGACTGCGAAGCCATCATCGGCGGCGATGGTCTTATCGCCTCCATTGCAGCGGCATCGATCGTCGCCAAGGTCACACGCGACCGGCTGATGACCTGTCTTGGGGCGGCGCATCCCGGTTATGGCTTCGAGCAGCACAAGGGTTACAGCGTGCCCGAGCATTTTACCGCGCTCGACCGGCTCGGCCCGACCATCCATCATCGCCGCTCGTTCTCGCCGGTGGCCGGCGCGCTCGGCCTGCTGGCCGGCGATGCCGACGCTGCGATCGGCGACATATTGCCTCTTTAGTCGCGACCGGCTCTAACGCGTGCTGCAATGCGCGGTCGGGGCGCCAAGCGCCTCGTTGCGTCGGGCCGCGGGTGCCGTGACAGTCTGATGTTCATAGTCTGATGTTCTATGTTCCGCTCTATTTCGAAGCGATGCGCTCGCGGCCGGCGCTGCTGTTCTGGCTGGCGACATTGGCGCAGGCGATGCTGTGGCTCGCGGTGCCGGTGCTGTTCTATTCGTCGCCGCCCGGCGACTTGGCGCAGGTGCTCGCGATCGGCCATGAATTCCAGTTCGACAGCGATGTCGGTCCGCCGCTCGCCTTCTGGATCGCCGAAATCGCGTTCCGGCTCGGCGGCCTGTTCGGCGTCTATGCGCTATCGCAAATCTGCGTCGTCGCGACCTATTGGTGCGTCTTTGAGCTCGCAAGCGCCATCGTCGGTGCGACACTGGCGGTGATTGCCGTCCTGCTCATGGTCGGCATTTCGCTGTTTGCGGCGCCGACGCCGGATTTCGGGCCGCCAGTGCTGACCATGGCGTTGTGGGCTTTTGTGCTGTTGCAGTACTGGCGGGCCGTGGTGGAGGGCAAGCCGCATTCCTGGTACGCGCTCGGCTGCGGTGCAGGCCTGCTGCTGCTCAGCAGCGAAGCAGCGCTCATTCTGCTCGGAGCGCTGCTGCTGTTCTCGGTGTTGAACGAGCGCGCGCGAATGGCGATGGAGGGCATCAAACCATGGATCGTCGCCGCAGTTTTGGTCGGCTTCCTGTTCGTTCATCTGCTCTGGATCGAGGGCTCGGGCGACAGTCTGTCCCCGATCATCCAACGCCTGCGCGAGCTTGGCAGCGCCGGGCCGAATACCATCGCCTGGCTGCGGTTGTTGACGGTGCTCATTCTGGCGCATGCCGGCCTCGCCATCCTGGTCGTGCTGGGGGGACCCTGGCTGGGCGCCGGCGCCGGCCCAACCCCCGCATTGCGGCGCGGCGCGGTCGATTCCTTTGCCGCAAGCTTTGTGAAAATCTCGGCGCTGGTTCCGGGCCTGTTGAGCACGATCCTGGCTGTCGTGATCGGACGCAATCTGCCGGTCGGCGGCGCTGCGCCGCTCGTCGTCATGTCGGGCCTGGCCGCGATCATGGCTGCCGGCGAGAGCGTCGCGCTTTATCATCAACGCTTGGTCGCCTTCGCCTGGGCCGGCCTGTTGATTCTGCCCGCGCTCCTGGTGCCGCTGGTGATCTTCCTATTGCCATGGACGCTCGGCACCGATTTGAAGGTGGACGAGCCGGCCGCTGCCATGGGCCGTTTCTTTGCGGAAAATTTTCAGAGGCGCACCGGTGGGCCGCTGCAGATCGTTGCCGGCGACATTGGCACCGCGGCTCTGGTCGCGCTTGCGGCCCCGAGCCGCCCGAGCGTCTATTTCGAAGCTGATCCATCCCGTTCGCCCTCGATCACGCCGGCCGACATCCGCAAAAAGGGCGCGGTGGTGGTTTGGCTCACGCCCGATACGACGCCGACGCCGCCGCCCCGAATCAGGAAGTTTTTTCCAAATCTCATTCCCGAAGTGCCGCACACTTTCGAGCGCCGCGTGCAGGGCCGGCTGCCGCTATTGCGGGTCGGCTGGGCGGTGATCAGACCGCAAGACGCACCAGCCGCAGCGGCAGGCCGTTGATCGGGGCAAGCCGGATCGCGCTATTCGGCCAGCGCCTTTCGCAACACCAGGAAATCCCGCCACGCCAGCCGCTTCTGCAACGGCTGGCGTAGCAGATAGGCCGGATGGAAGGTCGGCATGGCGCGAATCTCGCGGCTGCCGGTGTCGTATCTGAACCAGCGCCCGCGGGTCCGGGTAATGCCTTCCTTGGTGCCGAGCAGCGTCTGCGTTGCCGGTTGGCCGAGGCAGACCAGAATATCGGGGTGGGCGAGTTCGATCTGGCGGCGGATGAAGGGCAGACAGATCGCGGTCTCCTGCGGCGTCGGCGTGCGGTTGCCGGGCGGCCGCCATGGCACCACGTTCGCGATATAGACGCTGCCGCGATCGAGCGCGATCGCTTCCATCATGCGGTCGAGCAACTTGCCGGAGCGGCCGACGAACGGCAGGCCGCTCATGTCCTCTTCGTATCCGGGTGCCTCGCCGACGAACATCACGCGAGCCTGCGGATTGCCGTCGGCGAAGACAAGCTGCGTCGCCGTGGCGGCGAGCGCGCAGCCTTGAAAATTTTGCAACAGCGCCCGCAACTCATCGAGAGTTTTGGCGTTAGCTGTGGCCTCGCGCGCCGCCATGATGGCGACATCGGGCGGTGGTGGTGCCGGCCCACCTGCCGCCGCGCTGGCTGCGGCGGACCGCCGACCACGATCAGTTGCGGCCCCACGCCGCGCGATATTGGCCTCGCCGCTCGCCGCTCGGTGCGTTTGGCTGTCCGGCGCGCCGGCTTTTGCCGGCAGGTCGCCGGCCATGCGGTCGACGGGCTCCTCTCCGAGCAGCGCGTCTACTCCGGCGGCGAGGTAGAAGCGGAGGATTTCGCGCGCCGCCCTGCTTTCCGTGTTCATGGCTTGGCGATGATCATTGCTGGACCGAGGAGTTTGGGCGGGAGAGGCAAAGCATGAAACACTTAAGCCTGCCGCCACGTCCCTGCAATCGCGTGCCCGACCAAAAATGTCTCCATACAAGGTTCTTGTCGACGACAATTTCCACTACATGGATGAGGACGAACGCTGGGAATTGGGGAGTTTTCAAACAGCCGAAGCGGCGATCGATGCCCGCCGCAACCTGGTCGATCGATGGTTGCTCGAACTCGTACAAAGACGGCGTCACGGCGGCCGAGCTTTATGAGCATTACGTGGCGTACGGAGAGGATCCCTTTATCGTTGCGCTCGGGGATTCGCCGGCGGTGGAATTTTCAGCGTGGAACTACGCCCGCCAACGGGCCTCGGAATTTACCGCTCCCGATCCGGAAGGGTCGCAGCACCGGCAAGCCGCTCGCGATCGCAAGCCGCGCTGAATGGCGCCCGACTTGGAGCCGTGACCGCACCGGCGATTGTCACCGCACCGGATTCGTGAAAAATCGGCGAATGTTGTCCGGGACACGGAGCAGACCATGAACGCAGCGGAGCTGCCGGCCCGGGAATCGATGGATTTCGATGTCGTCGTGGTTGGCGCCGGTCCTGCCGGACTTGCGGCCGCGATCCGGCTCAAGCAGGTGGCGCCGGATAAATCGGTGGTCGTGGTGGAGAAGGGAGCGGAGGTTGGTGCGCACATCCTCTCCGGCGCGGTAATCGACCCGATCGGCCTCGACAGCCTGATCCCGGAATGGCGAAAAGAGGACACGCCAATCAAGACCGCGGTTACCGACGACCGCTTCTATGTACTGGGGCGCTCCGGCGCGTGGCGGCTGCCGAACCTGTTGATGCCGCCGCTCTTAAGCAATCACGGCAATTTTATCGCCTCGCTGGGCGAGGTGTGCCGCTACCTCGCCGGCAAGGCCGAGGCGCTCGGCGTCGAAATCTATCCCGGCTTCGCTGCCGTCGAGGTGCTGTTTGATGACGAGCGCGTCGCCGGCATCGCCACCGGCGACATGGGCATCGCCAAGGACGGCCACCACAAATCGGGCTTCGCGCGCGGCATGGAGCTGCGCGGCAAGTACACCGTGTTTGCCGAGGGGGCGCGCGGCAGCCTGACCAAGGCGCTGATGGAGCGCTTCGGTCTCGCGGCGAATTGCGAACCGCAGAAATTCGGCATCGGCCTCAAGGAGCTGTGGCAGGTCGCCCCCGAAAAGCATCGCGCCGGGCTGGTGCAGCATACTGTCGGCTGGCCGCTCGATAACCGCACCGGCGGCGGCTCGTTCCTCTACCATTTCGGCGACAATCTGGTCGTCGTGGGCTTTGTCGTGCATCTCAATTACGACAATCCCTACCTTTCGCCGTTCGAGGAATTGCAGCGCTTTAAGACCCACGAACTGGTGCGGGAGACTTTCGCGGGCGGAAAAAGGCTCTGCTATGGCGCCCGCGCCATCAGCGAGGGCGGCTGGCAATCGGTGCCGCGCGTGGCGTTTCCAGGCGGCGTACTGGTCGGTTGCGCGGCAGGTTTTCTCAATGTGCCGCGCATCAAGGGCAGCCACAATGCGATCATCTCAGGCATTCTGGCGGCCGAGCAAATTGCTGCGGCGCTGGCGCAGGGGCGCGCCAATGACGAGCTTGCAGGCTACGAAGCGGCATGGCGCTCCTCGGCGATCGGGCGCGATTTGCGTCCGGTACGCAACGCCAAGCCGCTGTGGTCCAGACTCGGCACACTCGCCGGCATCGCGCTCGGCGGGTTCGACATGTGGACGAACACGCTCGGCTTCTCGCTGTTCGGCACGCTCAAACATGGCAAGCCGGACTTTGCCACGCTCAAGCCGGCGGCGAAATGTCGGCCGATTGACTATCCAAAACCCGACGGCAAGCTCACCTTCGACCGATTGTCCTCGGTCTATCTATCAAACACCAACCACGAAGAGGACCAGCCGGTCCACCTTCTGGTGCGCGATGCGGCCTTGCAGAAGGCCTCCGAGCACGACGTTTATGGCGGCCCCTCGGCGCGCTATTGTCCGGCCGGCGTCTATGAATGGGTCGAGGAAGCCGGCCGGCCGCGCTTTGTCATCAATGCGCAGAACTGCGTCCACTGCAAGACGTGCGACATCAAGGACCCGAACCAGAACATCACCTGGACACCGCCGGAAGGCGGCGGCGGGCCGAATTATCCGAACATGTGATGGCTGCGATCGATCGCCGCCGCGTGCGGCGCGCCTTCGGGGCATCCAGCCGGAGGCGTCGGCGCGAAGGGCACCGTCGCGTCCGATGGATTGCCGCGATTTCGCCTCCGTTGGCGCCTAATGAGCGCGCGATGCTTGCAGCGGCGTGCCAAAAGGGCCATTCTCGCGCCTGCGATTTCGGGCGCATCATTTCCGGTCCGCCAGTCAATCTGCCAATGGAGCTTACGTGACTCACTCGCTGTTCTATCGGCATGCGGCTGTCATTGGCGCTGCCGCGGTGTTGAGCCTTGCTTCCGCTCGCGCGGCGCAAACGCCAACGTACGAGGAAATCCTGCGCGACAACCCGGCGGGCAATTATCTGGCCGCACGGCAGGCCGGCATCGAGCGCGATGCCGGCGCCGCGGCGGCCTTTTATCTCAATGTATTGAAGACCGATCCGCGCAATCCCGATCTGCTCGACAGCGCGTTTCTCTCCGAGGTGAGCGACGGCAACATCGATGAAGCCGGCAAGCTTGCCGAACGACTGCTTCAGGTCGATCACACCGATCGCATCGCGCGGCTGGTGATCGGGGTGCGCGAACTCAAGCAGCAGCAATACTCGCTCGCCCGGCAGAACTTTAGCCAGTCGGTGCACGGTCCGGTGACCGATCTTACCGCGGCGCTGCTGTCCGCCTGGGCGCTGTACGGGGCAGGCGATGCGCGCGGAGCGGTGAACGAGCTCGACAAGTTGGCCGGTCCGGATTGGTACGGCATTTTCAAGGACCTGCATGGCGGGCTGATCCTTGATCTGGCCAATCACCGCAAAGCGGCCGGTAAGCGCTACGAAGCCGCCTACAATCTCGATTCGACTGCGCTGCGCACCGTGCAGGCCTATGGCCGCTATCTGTCGCGTGAAGCCGGCAAGGACGCGGCCTTGAAGGTCTATCGCGATTTCAACAAGACGCTGCCGGACCATCCGCTGATCAAGCTGGAGATGAGCGACGTGGCTGCCGGCAAGAAGCTGCCGCCGCTGGTCGATTTCGGCCCAAGCCGGCGCCGCCGAAGCGCTCTACGGCATCGGCGCTTCGATCGGCCGCCGCGGCGGCGAAGACCTCGCCATCGTCTACCTGCAGCTTGCGCTCTATCTCGATCCGTCGCAGGCCATGGCGATGCTGTCGCTTGCCGACCTCGACGAATCGCTCAAAAAGCCCGATCTGGCGGTCAAGGTCTATGAACGAGTCCCCGCGACCTCGCCGCTGTCTACCAGCGCGCAGATCCAGTCCGCTATCGACCTTGATCTTCTCGACAAGACCAAAGAGGCCGAGCAGCGGCTCAATCAGGTCATCGCCCAGCAGCCAAAGGACACCGAAGCCCTGATGGCGCTCGGCAACGTTCAGCGCGCGCACAAGGAATTTGCCACCTGCGCCGACACCTACGGCACGGCCATCGACACGATAGCGGCGCCCGAGAAGTCAAACTGGGTCATGTTTTACTTCCGCGGCATCTGTTACGAGCGCTCGAACCAGTGGCCGAAAGCCGAAGCGGACATGAAAAAGGCGCTGCAGCTCTATCCCGATCAGCCGCTCGTGCTCAATTATCTTGGCTATTCGTGGGTTGATAAGGGCGTTCATCTCGACGACGGCATGGATATGATCCGCCGCGCCGTCGAGCAGCGGCCCGATGATGGCTATATCGTCGACTCGCTGGGCTGGGCGTATTTCCGCACCGGCAATTTCGAGGACGCGGTGAAGTATCTGGAACGCGCCGTCATGCTCAAGCCCGACGATCCGACCATCAACGATCACCTCGGTGATGCGTTTTGGCGAGTGGGCCGGACGCTCGAAGCGCACTTCCAGTGGTCGCAGGCGATCGACTTCAAGCCGGATGAGGATGAACTCGTCAAGCTCCAGCAAAAGCTCAAGAGCGGACTTGCTGCGGACACGCCGTCGTCTGCGGGCGTCACCAAGCCGAACAAGGCCGGCAATGGCGGGTAACGGGTGTCCGTTCCGCTCGTCGAGCACGCGCCGGCCAAAGTCAACCTGACGCTGCTCGTGCTCGGCCGCCGCGCCGATGGTTATCACGACATCGAGAGCCTGGTCGCGTTCGCCGAGTGCGGCGATGTTTTGCGCCTGTCGCCGGGCGGCGAGCTTTCGCTGACTGTGCGTGGGCCCCGCGCCGCGCAGGCCGGCGAGGACGCTGAAAATCTGGTGCTCAAGGCGGCGCGCGCGCTCGCCGCGCGCATTCCGGGCATCCGCCTCGGCGGGTTCGATCTCGACAAGCGGCTTCCGGTTGCGGCTGGCCTCGGCGGCGGTTCGGCCGATGCCGGCGCGGCGTTGCGGTTGCTCGCGCGCGCGAACGCAATTGCACCCGACGATGCGCGGCTCTACAGCGCTGCACGCGCCACCGGCGCCGACGTGCCGGTCTGCCTCGATCCGCAGGTCAGGTTGATGCGCGGCATCGGCGAGATCCTGTCGAAGCCGCTTCAGGCGCCGCCGCTTGCCGCGGTACTGGTCAATCCAGGCGTGGCGGTTGCGACCAAGGCCGTCTTTGCCGGCTGGTCGGCGGCCGGCAGGAAGCATGAACGCTGCGATCCGGCAGCTTTTGCCAACATCGCGAGCGCCGAAGAGCTGCTGCGCTTTCTCGCCGCCCAAGCGAACGATCTGGAAGTGTCGGCGGTCGCGCTTGCGCCGGCGATTGCCGAAGTGCTTCAAGCCCTGCGCGCGCTTCCAGGCTGCAGGCTTTCGCGCATGTCCGGTTCGGGCGCCACCTGTTTCGGTCTGTTCAGTGCGGCAGCGGACGCGAACGCGGCCGAAAAAATCCTCAGCGCCAAATATCCGCACTGGTGGGTGTGCGCGAGCGCTCTTGGCGGCGGGCGTGTCGAAGCCGCGTGCCCAGCAGCGCAAGGCCGACGATAGCCGTGCGCAGCCGGCGCGCGCTAATGCGTGCGGGAAATGCAGAAATCGACAGTCTCGGCGAGTGCGGTCTTCATCGCCGAATCGGGAAACAGCGCCAGCGCATCGCGGGCGATCGCGCCGTAATGCTGGGCGCGGCCGATCGTGTCTTCGAGCGCGCGGTGCTTCGTCATCAGGCCGATGGCGTGTTCAAGATCGCTGTTCTTGGTGTCGCCGCGCTCCAACGTGCACCGCCAGAATTCACGCTCGGCATCGCCGCCGCGGCGGAACGCGAGCACGACCGGCAGGGTGATCTTGCCGTCGCGGAAATCGTCGCCGATGTTCTTGCCGAGCTTGGCCGCAGCGCCGCCATAATCGAGCGCGTCGTCGACGAGCTGGAACGCAATTCCGAGGTTCATGCCGAACAACCGGCAGGCCGTGAGTTCGGCCTTCTCCCGCCCGGACAAAGCCGGACCGACTTCGCAGGCGGCGGCGAACAATTCGGCGGTCTTGGCGCGGATCACCGCGATATATTCGTCCTCGGTCGTCGCGGTGTTCTTGGCCGCGGCGAGCTGCATGACTTCGCCCTCGGCGATCACCGCTGCGGCCGACGACAGGATTTCCAGCGCCTTTAGGCTGCCGACCTCGACCATCATCTTGAACGCCTGGCCGAGCAGAAAATCACCCACGAGCACGCTTGCCTCGTTGCCCCACAGCATGCGCGCCGCGAGCCGGCCGCGCCGCAATTCGCTCTGATCGACCACGTCGTCGTGCAACAGCGTCGCCGTGTGCATGAATTCGACGGCGGCGGCGAGCTTGATGTGGCCGTCGCCGGCATAGCCGGTCAGCCGCGCCAGTGCGAGCGTGAGCATCGGCCGCAGCCGCTTGCCGCCGGAACTGATGAGGTGCGTGGCGACCTCGGGAATCATCGCCACTTCGGAACCGGTGCGGGCAAGAATGACGCCGTTGACGCGTTCCATGTCGGCTGCGACCAGATCGACCAGAGCATCGATCGAAGGTTCGCGGCGGCTTTCGAACGGCAGGACGACGGCCACTTGAACTTTCTCCACAGGCGACGCGCGAGCATAGAAACGCTATAGTGAGGCGGCAAGTCCAGTCCGTCATTGCGCGTTGAGCGGCGAACGATCCAGCCTGCAAAGCCTCGATGCCCGCTTCGTCGTTTCGCTCGTGGCAATGACGGCCTGTCGGCGCTAGGACGTGGCGGCGACGAGGAGCAATGTCAAGCGACCAGGATCTCGCCGAGAGCAGGGCGGCAAGCCGCTACGAGGTGGCGGTCCTGGTCCCGTGCTACAATGAGGAGCGCGCGATCGGCAAGGTGATCGGCGACTTCCGCGCGGCGCTGCCGGAGGCTAGCATCTATGTCTACGACAACAACTCGGCCGACAACACCGTCGCCGCCGCGCGGCGCGCGGGCGCCGTCGTGCGCTGCGAGCCGCATCAGGGCAAGGGCCATGTGGTGCGGCGCATGTTCAACGACGTCGAGGCCGACATCTACGTGCTGGTCGACGGCGACGCCACCTATGACGCGCCGAGCGCGCCGCAAATGATTGCCAAACTGCTCGACGAGCGGCTCGACATGGTGGTCGCAACCCGCGTCGACCGCGACGACAAAGCCTATCGGCGTGGCCATCGCGCCGGCAACAGGCTGTTGACCGGCTTCGTCGCCCACATTTTCGGCCGCGCCTTCACCGACATCCTGTCCGGGTATCGCGTGTTCTCGCGGCGCTTCGTGAAATCGTTCCCGATCCTCTCCGGCGGTTTTGAGATCGAGACCGAATTGACGGTTCACGCCCTCCAATTGGAACTTCCGGTAGGCGAAGTCGCGACGCCATACTATGCGCGGCCGGTCGGATCGGTCTCCAAGCTGAGCACTTGGCGCGACGGCTTTCGCATTCTCGGCACCACCCTCAAGCTCTACCGCAGTGAACAACCGCTGGCATTCTTCGGCGCCATGGGCATCGCGCTCGCGCTGATCGCGATCGGCCTCGCCATCCCGATCTTCATCACCTATGTGCGGGAGGGTTTGGTGCCGCGGCTGCCGACCGCGGTGCTCTCCACCGGTTTGATGCTGCTCGCATTCCTGTCGATTGCCTGCGGGCTCATTCTCGATACCGTCACCCGCGGCCGGCGCGAGGCGAAGCTCATCGCCTATCTGGCGCTGCGCGCGCCCGGCGAAGAACGGCGACGGAGCTGAAGCCTTGCGCGAACTCGTACGCACCAACGATGCCGTCGTGCTCTCGGCGATCGAGGCGCTGCTCAAAGGCGCCGACATCAATTATCTGATCGCCGATCACAACATGAGCGTGCTGGAAGGCTCGATCGGCATTTTTCCGCGCCGCATCCTGGTCAGCGAGGACGAATTTGATGCCGCGCGGCGGCTGCTTGCGGAAGCCGGCTTTGCCAAAGAGCTGCGTGCGCTGAAGGATGACAATTGAGAACAGTATCGATTCCGCGGCTGCTGCGGTCGTGCGCGGGTTGGCTTGCCGTGCTGGTCGGAAGCTTTCTCGTCCTCGAGGCGCTGGCGCTGCGGTTTTCCAGCGATGCGCGGATCGCGGCCCATCTGCAAAGCGCGTTCGCGCAGGGCGTCCTGCCGACGGGCGAGCAGGGCATGTCGCCTTACGGCGATACCGGTCATCGCTACGACGATTTCACCGAATGTCTCGCTCTATCGACCAATCTCGGCAATGAGAATGAGCCACTGTTGTATCGCCTCGCGGCAACGCCGCACTATAGCGTGCCGAAAGAAGCGCCCTGCGAATCCCTGCAAGCAGGGCTCCGCGCCGGCAGCGTGGCAGCCAATCGCGAATATTTTCGCTATTGGCACGGCGCCCAGATTTATTTGCGACCGCTGCTGTCGTTGATGCCGCTCGCCGCGCTTCATCGGCTCAATGCGCTGGTTTTGATCGCGGCATTGGCCCTGCTGATGCATCGGCTGGTCGCCTGGTTCGGGATTCTTGCCGCCCCCGCTTTCCTCGTTCCGTTTGCGTTCGGGAGCGATCTGCTGACGGTGCCGGCGGTTTCGGTTCACGCGCTGTTACTCGCATGGGTGTTCGGCTCGGCCGCTATCTTCGGCTTCGTGCTAGAACGCCGGCTGCTCACCGGCACCGCGAGGCTTACAATCGCGTTTTGCCTTGGTGCCATAACCAATTTCTTCGATGTGCTGTTCAACCCGCCGCTGGCGCCGGCGTTGTTTGCATTTTTGGTTCTGTTCTGGGAGATGTCAGGCAAGCACGGCAAACCCGCGATCGGCCGCGCCATTGCGCACGCGGCGGGAATCGTGGCAGTCTGGTTTACGGGCTACGCCCTGGCGTGGGTCGCCAAGTGGACGTTTTCCGCCGCGATATTGGGCGTGCATAAGGTCGCCGCCGACATTGCCCATCAGATAGCGTTCAGAATCGACGGCGCGATACCCGATGCGCCGCTCGGCAGCATAGCGTTCTTTACCCCGACCTATTTGGTCCTGGCCCAGGTCGGCTTCCCGCTCATTCTGACATGCGTTGGCTTGGCCGTGATCGCGCTGGCCGCAAGATGCTTGATCCACGGCACAACGGCGCGGGCCGATCTCGCATATTTCTCCGTTTTGCAACTGCCGCTGCTGGTGCCCGGGCTGTGGGGCCAGATCGTGCGCAACCACACCATCATCCACGCCGGGTTTGTATCGCGCTCGTTCGTTCTGGTCGCCGTGTTGCCGCTGCTTGGGGCGCTGGCCGTTTGGCGCAGGCCCGTTTTGCCGCAGTGACGCCAGCCAACGAGGTGTCGTCGCTGCGGCGACGGCGGCGCTAACGCGAAAGAGATTGGATTTGGCTGACGCTTCGAATGCACCGGGATGTGGACGCGATGGCGGCTGAGCGGGGCGATGTGAGCGATGATGCCGTGCTCGGCGGCCGGCTTGTCTTGCGCCAGCCGCTATCCGGCCATCGCGTCGGTCATGATGCGATCCTGCTTGGGGCGGCGACCTTCGCGCAGGCCGGCGAGCAGGCGGTGGATCTTGGCGCCGGAATCGGCGCGGCGGGCTTGGCGCTGGCGCGACGTGTCGAGGGCCTCAATGTCACGCTCCTTGAGATCGATCAGGCGCTCTGCGCGCTCAGCCGCGATAATGCCGAATGCAACGATCTTGGCGCGCGGGTGCAAGCGGTTTGCCTCGATGTCACTTCGCCCCCGGAGTCTTTTGCCGCGGCTGGACTTGCGGCGGGAGCAACGGATCGCGTGCTGATGAATCCGCCGTTCCACGCCGCCAATAATCCGTCGGCCGATCCCAACAGGCGCATCGCCCATACCGCCTCGCCGCAAACATTGCGGCAATGGGTGGGCGCCGCCTTTCGGCTGCTGCGCCCGAGCGGCGTGCTGACGCTGATCTGGCGGGCTGACGGCCTTGCCGAGGTACTGGCGGCGCTTATCCCCGACTTCGGCGGCATTGCCGTTCTGCCGGTTTATCCGAAGCACGCAATGGCGGCGATCCGTGTGCTGGCATGCGCGGAGAAGGCGAGCCATGCGCCATTGACGCTATTGCCCGGCTTCGTTCTTGCCGATGCCGGCGGCAAGCCGAGCGCCGAAGCCGAAGCGGTATTGCGCCACGGCGCCGCCATCGACCTGGCCAGACGGTGAAAGCTTAGCGACGGCTCAGCGGTTCGGCATTATGGCGGCGAATCGGGCGGCCGCGGGCGGCCCGGCTTCGCCTTGGCCGGAAGCGGAAGCCAAGAGATGCCGACAAACATGCCCATCAACGTCAGCAGCAGGTATAATTTCATCCTGTCCGTCCTGGCTCAATCAGCATCGCGCGGGGATTACGCACGCGATTTGTGAGCAAAAAGCGTCCGCGGGTTAACAAACCTTTACTTGAGGCTCAGGCACCCAAGGCCTATGTGGATTTCATGACACAGAGCTCGACTGGGGAGCGCCTGCGCGACCTTGGCGGACGGGCGGTTACCGCGCTCAGGCCGCTCCTTCCCAGGCGGTTTCGCGGCGACGCGCCGGTGGTGCCGGTGGTGCGGCTTGTCGGCGTGATCGGTTTTTCCACGCCGCTTCGCCCCGGCTTGACGCTGACCGGGGTCGCGCGCACGCTCGACCGCGCATTTGCCGTGCGCCGCGCCCCGGCGGTCGCGATCGCCATCAATTCGCCGGGCGGATCGCCGGTGCAGTCGCATTTGATCTTCCGCCGCATCCGCGAACTGGCGCAGGAAAAAGACCGTCGCGTGATCGCGTTCGTGGAAGACGCCGCCGCCTCCGGCGGTTACATGATCGCGTGCGCGGCCGACGAGATTGTCGCCGATCCCCATTCCATCGTCGGCTCGATCGGCGTGGTGGGCGGCTCGTTCGGCTTCGACAAGGCGATGGCCAAGCTCGGCGTCGAGCGGCGGCTCTACACGTCGGGCGAGCACAAGGCCATGCTCGATCCGTTCCTGCCGGAGAATCCGGACGATGTGGAGCGGCTGCAGAAGCTGCAGCGGGAAATCCACGGCGATTTCATCGCGCTGGTGAAGTCGCGCCGCGGCGGCAAGCTCAACGGCCCGGAAAATGACTTGTTTTCGGGAGAGTATTGGACCGGGCGGCGGGGCCTGGAACTTGGCCTGGTCGACGCCATCGGCGATCTGCGCGCGACCTTGCGCGAACGTTTTGGTGACAAGGTGGCTACGCCCTTGATCAGCGCCGAGCGCGGCTGGTTCGGGCGGCGCGTTCCAGGTGTCGGTGCCGGCCGCAACGAGATGTTGCCGGTGGGGCTTGCCGGGGACATGATCTCGGCGCTCGAAGCCCGCGCCATCTGGGCGCGCTACGGGCTGTAACAGGAGTTCACCTTTATGCCGCCGGTACTCGTTTTGGCGCTTGCAATGACGGGAGCGGCATTCCTGGTGCGCTGGTGCGTTCGCGAAGCGCATCGTGTCAACGCCGAACTCGACAATCTGCGCGCTGCTTCCTCGGCCGAACCGATCGACCGCAATGCGCTGCCGACGCTCAAGCGCGATCCAGAGACCGGCGAATACCGGCCGGGCTGACCGGCCTTCCGGGTCAGCGACGCCGGCTTTGGAAATGCGAGTGCGGTATCGGCAGACGAGTTCGGGCCTGCGGTCCGTTGTCGGTCGAAGCTGTCGATCAGGGCGATTCCGTAATGTGGTGCGCGGCGACCACGCGTCCCCATTTCTCGTACTCGGCTTTCATGAAAGCGCCGAGTTGACCTGGCGTCCCGCCGACCGGCGTGGCGCCCGATTTGATGAGCTTTTGCCGTAGGTCGGCATCGTTGAGCGAATCGTTGACCGCCTTGTTGAGCTTGGCGATCACGTCCGGCGAGGTCTTCGCCGGGGCCAGGAGCGCGTACCAGTTCGAGGCGTCGGTATTGGGGTAGCCCTGTTCGGCAAGCGTGGGGACGTCGGGGAGAATCCCGTTGCGCTTGTCGCCCGCTATGCCGACCGGCACGATTTTGCCGGCCCGGATTTGCGCGATCACGGCCGGCACGTCGGCGGCAAAGACCTGGACCTGGCCGCCCAGGAGATCGGTCAGGGCCGGTGCCGCGCCGCGATAGGGCACGTGGAGGAATTTGACTCCAGCGGCGTCGGAAAACAGAACCTGCGCCAGATGGGGCGGCGAGCCGATCCCGGTCGAGGCGAAGGTGATGCCGCCCGGCTTCTGCTTGGCGAGAGCGACCAGTTCCTTGGCGGTCTTGATGGCGAGGCTTGGGCTGACGACCAGGACTTCGCTGTTGGTGACCACTTCGACCACCGGCGCGAAATCACGCAGCGTATCGTAGGGGATTTTTGGCATGATGTGCGGCGAAACGGTCACTGCGCCCGCCGTGGTCAGAAACAGCGAATAGCCGTCCGGTGCGGACTGGGCGATATTGGCGCCGCCGATGGTGCCGTTGGCGCCGGCCCGGTTCTCGACGAAAACGCGTTGCCCGAGCAGCATTGTCATCTTTTGCGCGATCAGGCGGCCGACGAAATCGGTCGGTCCGCCGGCGGGAAACGCAACCACGATGCGGACGGGCCGGGTGGGGAAATCCTGCGCCGGCGCGGGCTGCGCTCCAGCGAGCGAAAGCGCCGCGCAAGCGGCAATCGACCAGTATCGAATGGGTTGCAATTCATCCTCCCAAACAGATGTCTGATTTCACGCATCAGGTATCGGCGATCGGGGTTCGGGTATCAAGTCCCCATCCCAGATGCCCGGATTGTCGCCATTACACCGCCCGCAAAATCCGCCTTCCGGCGACTTGACGTTGGCACGGCGTTCCACCAACAACGTCCGCATGACCGACGATCTGCCGCCGCACATGCGCCCCGACCGCTCGTTCCAGGGACTGATCCTGGCGCTGCAACGCTACTGGGCGGATTGGGGCTGCGTCATCCTGCAGCCCTATGACATGGAAGTGGGCGCCGGCACCTTCCATCCGGCGACGATGCTGCACGCGCTCGGGCGCAAGCCGTGGAACGCGGCCTATGTGCAGCCGTCACGGCGGCCCAAGGACGGCCGCTACGGCGAGAACCCGAACCGGCTGCAGCACTATTATCAACTGCAGGTGATCCTCAAGCCTTCGCCCGAGGATTTGCAGGAGCTTTATCTGAAGTCGCTCTACGCGATCGGCATCGACGCGAAAATCCACGATATCCGTTTCGTCGAGGACGATTGGGAGAGCCCGACGCTGGGCGCCTGGGGGCTCGGCTGGGAGTGCTGGTGCGACGGCATGGAGGTTTCGCAATTCACCTATTTCCAGCAGGTCGCCGGCTTCGAATGCGCGCCGGTTTCCGGCGAACTGACCTACGGCCTGGAGCGGCTCGCCATGTACGTCCAGGGCGTCGAGAACGTGTTCGATCTCAATTTCAACGGCCGCGAGGGCGCGCGCAAAGTGACCTATGGCGACATCTTCCTGCAGGCCGAGCAGGAATATTCGCGCTACAATTTCGAGGCCGCCGATACCGAAATGCTGTTCCGCCACTTCAAGGACGCGGAGGAGGAGTGCAAGCGGTTATTGAAGATCGGCGCTAGGGAGAACCGTACCGACAACCGTACCGACAACCGCACCGATAACCGCAACGGCAAAAGCAGCGAGCTCGCCTTGCCGGCCTACGACCAGTGCATCAAGGCGAGCCACGTCTTCAATCTGCTCGACGCCCGCGGCGTGATATCGGTGACGGAGCGGCAGAGCTATATCTTGCGGGTGCGCGAACTCGCCAAAGGCTGCGGCGAGGCGTGGTTGGCAACGGAAGGCGGAGGGAACAGCGCATGAGCGTAAGCTCAGTTTACCTCTACGATCCGCTCTCCAGTTTCAAGCGCTTCAAGGATTTCATCCAGAGTCGCGCACTGATTCTCATCCATAGCGCATCGTTGCTGATATTTCCGATCCGAAGCCAAACGAGTTGCGGTCCGGATGGCTCGCGTAGTGCAAGCGCGATAAAGTCCTCGTCCTTTGTGATCAAAACCGCGCCAACACGCCGGGTATGCGCGCAGATGGCGATATCGCCAGCAGCGCCCAAACCGACACGGTTGACGTGTTCGGCCGGATAGCCGCGCTCCCTGAGGTGGATGGCTAAGCCGGGGGGAAGCTGCGCGTCGATGACAAAGCGGATCATCAGGCAGTTTGCACCACCCGATGGTTCGACGCGTGGGCGGCATAAAGCAACGCCGCGGCGATATCCTCTGCCGTCAGGTAGTCAAAGTCGCGCAGCAATTCCTCTTGAGTCGCGCCATGAGCAATGGCCTCGACGATATCGATGACGCGCATGCGCGTGCCCTTGATGCAAGGCCGCCCACCGCAAATGGCCGGGTCTGACGAGATGCGGTCAAGCAAAGTGTCACCGGTCTTGCGCGTTCGCATGATAGCAATGTCGGGCTCACGTTCGGAGACGAGGCGGATCTGACTTCCACGCCGTGGCTTGCGGTCCCACCGGTCCAAAAATTCCTCCAATGTGCTTGTCAATTCGCGTTCAAGCCTGCTTCCGGACTCGACTTCGATCGAGAACGAACTGAGGGCCTGCTCCGTTTCGCCTCCGTTTGCGTTGGTCCGGTAGCTCTCGAGATATTTCTTGATGCTGTTGTCGCGGTAGCCGACGAACTTGCTGGGCCCGAATGCCCAAGTACCGCTTGCCAAGCGTAGTGCATACCAATTGTGAACCTGACTGAGCCTCGATTGCATTTCGGCGCTGCCAGCGATTTCGTCAGCAAACCTTCGAATATTGGATGCAACTTGCTCGCGCGAGGACACTCGCTTTTTCATGCTCAAACTTCCATTTAAGAAAACTAGGATTATCCTAATTATCCTATTCCCTTGGCGCAGTCAATCGTCGTGATTTTCCTTTGTGCGTAGCCTTTCCCGTTCGCTCGCATTACAAGGCGCCACGGTACAACATGATCCAACAGGGAGTGGCTATGAGCGAAATGCCCGAAATCGGCGGCCGGCGGCCGATCATGATCGAGGTCGAGGCCGGCAAGAGCTATTGGTGGTGCGCCTGCGGGCGCTCGAAATCGCAGCCGTTCTGCGACGGCTCGCACAAGGTCACGAGCTTTCGGCCGATCGAATTCAAGGCGGAAAAGTCCGAGGAAGTCTGGTTCTGCGCCTGCAAACGCTCCGGCAAAAAGCCGCAATGCGACGGCACCCATAAGACGGTGCCGGCGTGAGTTTGCTCCGTCACCCTCCCCACAAGGGGGAGGGTCGCGCGCCCAAGGCGCGCCTTTCTTCCCCTCCCCCTTGTGGGGAGGGGAAAAGATGCGCAACGCAAACCTGATGCCCGACCTCCTGCTCGAACTTTTCTCCGAGGAAATTCCGGCGCGCATGCAGGTGCGGGCGGCGGAGGATTTGAAAAAGCTCGTCACCGACCGGCTGGTCGCGGCGGGTCTCGTCTATGACGGCGCCAAGGCGTTCGTCACCCCGCGGCGGCTCGCGCTTTCCGTGCACGGCGTGCCGGCGCGCCAGCCTGATCTGCGCGAGGAAAAGAAGGGGCCGCGGGTCGGCGCGTCGGAGGCGGCCATCGCCGGATTTTTGAAGGCCGCGGGGCTCAAATCGATCGGCGAAGCGAAGGTGCAGGCCGACAAACGGGGCGATTTTTATGTCGCCGTGATCGAGAAGCCCGGGCGGCCGGCGCTTGAGGTGATCGCGGAGATCGTGCCGGACGTGATCAAGAGCTTTCCTTGGCCGAAGTCGATGCGCTGGGGCGTGCAATCGAAAGAGTCCGGCGCGCTGGCCTGGGTCCGCCCGCTGCATTCCATTGTCGCGACCTTCGGGCCGGAAACCGAGGAGCCGGACATCGTGCCGTTCTCCATCGACGGCATCGCGGCGGGAAACGAGACGCGGGGCCATCGCTTCATGGCGCCTGCGCCGTTCACGGTGCGCCGGCTCGACGATTATCTGCAAAAACTCGACAGAGCCAAGGTGGTGCTCGACGCCGAGCGGCGGCGCAACATTATTCTGACCGAGGCGAAGCAGCTCGCGTTCGCGCAGGGCCTCGAACTGGTCGAGGACGAGGGACTTTTGGTTGAGGTCACCGGCCTCGTCGAATGGCCTTTGGTACTGATGGGCTCGTTCGACGAAAAATTCCTCCACATTCCCGAGGAAGTGATCCGGGCCACCATCCGCAACAACCAGAAATGTTTCGTGCTGCGCGACGCCGCGCATGCCAAGCTGGTCGACAAGTTTCTGCTCATCGCCAATATCGAGGCCGAAGACGGCGGCAATGCCATCGTCGCCGGCAACGAGCGCGTCATCCGCGCCCGGTTGTCGGACGCGAAGTTTTTCTACGAGACCGATCTCAAGACGCGGCTGGAAGACCGGCTGCCGAAGTTCAAGGACATCGTGTTTCACGAAAAGCTCGGCACCCAATGGGAGCGCATCGAGCGCATCGAGCGGCTCGCCGCCGAGCTGGCGCCGCTGGTCGGCGCGGATGTGGAAAAGGCAAAGCGCGCCGCGCTTCTGTGCAAGGCGGATTTGCTCACCGAAATGGTCGGCGAGTTCCCCGAACTGCAAGGCACAATGGGAAAATACTACGCCGAGGCGCAGGGCGAGGACGAAGCCGTCGCGCACGCCTGCGAGGATCATTACAAGCCAAAAGGGCCTGATGACATGGTGCCGAGCGATCCGGTGTCAGTCGCTGTCGCGCTGGCGGACAAGATCGATACGCTGGTGGGGTTTTGGGTGGTTGATGAGAAGCCCACGGGGAGCAAGGACCCATTTGCATTGCGGAGGGCGGCGCTGGGAGTGATTCGGCTTATTCTGAGCAATGAACTTAGAATTCCTCTCTTCAGATGGCTGTTCGCTCACACGGTTGTTCTCCTGACTTAAATGCGCGGCGGCGGAATTCCTGATTTACCTTACAGTAAGCATATGCCGCCAAAGGACCTTCAAATTGGTAGCTTGGCCGATGCTAAGACAATTATTCGAGAATTTAGGGAGCGCGGTACTCCGGAGGGTCTACCTAAGGATAGTATCGCGCCGATTCTAATTGATCTGATGGTGTTCTTCGCTGACCGACTTGAATTCCAGCTACGAGCGCAAGGTGCGCGCTACGATCTAGTAAAGGCTGTATTCGAACTCAAAAATCAGGACGATTTGCTGCTCATCGTGCGCCGCGTCGAGGCATTGGGAAAATTCCTCGATACTGAAGACGGCAAAAACCTACTCGCCGGCTATAAGCGCTCCACTAACATCATCCGTATCGAGGAGAAGAAGGACGACCGCGAATATACCCGTGCGCCAGAGGCCGCACGTTACAGGCAAGATGAAGAGAAGGCCTTGGCGAGCGTCATCACCGAGGCCAAGTCCGAGGCCGAACGCGCTGTCGCGGCCGAGGATTTCGAGGCCGCGATGCGTGTCATGGCGGGGCTGCGGCCCTATGTCGATGCCTTCTTCGACAAGGTCACGGTCAACGTCGAAGATGCGGCGCTGCGCGAGAACCGGCTTAAGCTGCTCAACGAAATCCGCGCCGCGACGCGGGCGGTTGCGGATTTTTCCAAGATCGAGGGGTGAGGAAACACCTCTCCCCGCGTGCGGGGAGAGGTCGAGCGAAGCGAGGGTGAGGGGGCGCTGCCGCGAGTTTGAGCGTCGCGGAATATGCTCAGCCCAGCGGAAGCGCCCCCTAACCCCACCCTCTCCCCGCGCGCGGGGCGAGGGAGCCGCGAGCGGGTGGCGCGGTGTCAAACCCGAGGGCTGGAATAGGCGGTGTTTGTCGCATAGAACCGGGCGGCGGCTTGCGCGTTATCGCCGCGGTCCCAATGCCGCCCCTGTCCAACCTCGATTCTCAGCAAAGCCAGAGGAAAACCAATGGTTGTCACCGCCACGCAGCTCACGCCGATTGTCGCCATCGCCGCCGGTGTCCTCATCCTGCTCATACCGCGGCTGTTGAACTACATCGTCGCGCTCTATCTGATCTTCATCGGCATCGTGCAGCTCAATGACAGCCATCATTGGGTGCGTTTCGGCATCGATTTGCACGGAACGCCGATTATTTCCGCGGCCAAAATTCTGGCGCTGCTGCACGCCTGACGCCATGGCCAAATCGCGCTCAAAACGTAAGTCGCGATCAAAACCGTCGCCGCGGCCGGCGAAAAAATCCGGGCCGCGCGGCGCGGCGGTGCGCCGCGCGGCAGAGCCGTCGCGGCGGCGAGCCTCATCCAATTCCGCCTCGTTGAAGTCAGCCTCGTCGCAAGCGGCTCGCAAGACCAAATGGGTCTATGCCTTCGGCGGCGGCAAGGCGGAGGGGCGCGCCTCGCTGCGCAATCTCCTTGGCGGCAAGGGCGCTGGCCTTGCCGAAATGGCGCATCTCGGCCTGCCGGTGCCGCCCGGCTTCACCATCACTACCGAGGTCTGCACCTATTTCTATGCGCACGAGAAATCCTATCCGAAGGATTTGAAGGTGCAGGTCGAAGCCGCGCTCGATCAGGTCGGCCGCGTCGCCGGCAAAAAATTCGGCGACGCGAAGAATCCGCTGCTGGTCTCGGTGCGCTCCGGAGCGCGCGCGTCGATGCCGGGCATGATGGACACCGTGCTCAATCTCGGGCTCAACGACGTGACGGTCGCCGCGATCGCCGAAAAATCCGGCGACCCGCGCTTTGCCTTCGACAGCTATCGGCGCTTCATCACCATGTATTCCGACGTGGTTCTGAGCATCGGGCACCATCACTTCGAGGAAATTCTCGACGATCACAAGGACCGCAACAATTATTCGCTGGACACCGATCTGAACGCCGAGGATTGGCGGGCGGTGGTCGGCCGCTACAAGGAACGCGTCGAGGAGGAGACCGGCCAGCCGTTTCCGCAGCATCCGCACGCGCAATTGTGGGGCGCCATCGGCGCCGTGTTCGGCTCGTGGATGAACCAGCGCGCCATCACCTATCGCCGCCTGCACAACATTCCGGAAAACTGGGGCACCGCGGTCAATGTGCAGGCCATGGTGTTCGGCAATATGGGCGAGACCTCCGCTACCGGCGTTGCGTTCACCCGCAATCCGTCGACCGGCGAGAAGAAGCTCTACGGCGAATTTCTGATCAACGCGCAGGGCGAGGATGTCGTCGCCGGCATCCGCACGCCGCAGGAGATCACCGAGGCGGCGCGGCACGAGGCGCGCTCGGACAAGCCATCGATGGAGCTGGCGCTGCCGGGCGCGTTCGCCGATCTGACGCGCATTTATGGTGAGCTCGAGAAGCATTATCGCGACATGCAGGACCTCGAATTCACGGTCGAGCAGGGCAAGCTGTGGATGCTGCAGACGCGAAACGGCAAGCGCACCGCCAAGGCGGCTTTGCGCATCGCCGTCGAGCTGGCGCAGGAGAAGTCGATCACCAGGCAGGAGGCGGTCTCCCGCATCGATCCGGCCTCGCTCGACCAGCTCCTGCATCCGACCATCGATCCTTCTGCCGATCGCACCGTGATCGCCACCGGGCTGCCGGCCTCGCCCGGCGCCGCCTGCGGCGAGATCGTGTTTTCCTCCGACGAAGCCGAATTGCTGAAAAGCCAGGGCCGCAAAGTCATCCTGGTGCGGGTCGAGACCTCGCCGGAGGACATTCACGGCATGCACGCGGCTGAGGGAATTTTGACGACGCGCGGCGGCATGACTTCGCACGCCGCGGTCGTCGCCCGCGGCATGGGCAAGCCGTGCGTCTCCGGCGCCGGCAGCTTGCGGGTCGATTACCGGGCGCAGACCGTCTCGGCCGGCGGCATCATGCTCAAGAAGGGCGACACGCTCACCATCGACGGCTCGACCGGGCAGGTGCTGGCGGGAAAGGTGCCGATGCTGGAGCCGGCTTTGGTCGGCGAATTCGCAACGCTCATGCAATGGGCCGACGGCTTTCGCAAACTGAGAGTGCGCGCCAACGCCGATACCCCTGCCGACGCGCGCGCGGCGCTCAAATTCGGCGCCGAAGGCATCGGGCTTTGCCGCACCGAGCACATGTTCTTCGAGGAGGACCGCATCCGCGCGGTGCGCGAGATGATCCTCGCCGGCGACGAAAAAGCGCGCCGCGCGGCGCTGGCGAAACTGTTGCCGATGCAGCGCGCCGATTTCGTCGAATTGTTCAAGATCATGGGCGCGCTGCCGGTGACCATCCGCCTGCTTGATCCGCCGCTGCACGAATTTCTGCCGCACACCGAGGAGGAGATCGCGGCGGTGGCGCAGGCGATGGGGACGGATGCAAAAAAGCTCGCCGATCGCGCGCGCGAACTGCACGAATTCAATCCGATGCTGGGCTTCCGCGGCTGTCGGCTCGCTATCGCCTATCCGGAAATCGGCGAAATGCAGGCCCGCGCCATTTTCGAGGCCGCGGTCGAGGCCGGCAACGCCACCGGCCAGCCAGTGGTGCCGGAAATCATGGTGCCGCTGATTGCCACCAAGGCCGAGCTCGATCTGGTCAAGGCGCGCATCGATGCCATGGCCGAGACGGTCGCCGCCGAGCGCAAATGTAAGATCAAATATCAGGTCGGCACCATGATCGAGCTGCCGCGCGCGGCGCTCAAAGCCTCAGAAATCGCCGAGACCGCCGAATTCTTTTCCTTTGGCACCAACGATCTTACCCAGACCACGTTCGGTATCAGCCGCGACGACGCGACGAGTTTTTTGGGCATCTATGCGTCGAAAGGCATCATCGCGGCCGATCCGTTCGTGACGCTGGACCGCGACGGCGTCGGTGAACTCATTCGCATCGCGGCTCAACGCGGCCGCAAGATGCGGCCGAAATTGAAACTGGGAATCTGCGGCGAGCATGGCGGCGATCCGGCATCCGTCGCGTTCTGCCACGAGGTCAAGCTCGATTACGTGTCCTGCTCGCCGTTCCGCGTGCCGATCGCGCGCCTCGCCGCCGCGCAGGCCGCGCTCGGCAAAAGCGCCAGCGGCGAGGGATGAGTTGGGCGAAGTGCGCGTACCCGCCGCGACGTGAAGCGGTGGCGCAGCACAACAATCGGTCGCGCAGCGCAAGGCGCGTGCGGACCGACCAAGCCCCGCGATTGAGGCCGCGCTCGGGACGCCGCGCTTAGTGTGCCCGCTCCCCGCGAGTGCAAAAGCGCCACACCCGGCGCTGCGTTTTCCGCGCCGTAAGGTTAATCAAATTGCAATAACGGCGGCGCCAGAGGGGGAAAGCGCAGCTTTCGACACCAATCAGGTAAGCATGATTCACGCTTTGCACCGCGAAGCTGCGGCAAGCGCGCGGTTAACGCGTTCGCAACGTTAACCCGACAAAAATCGGAACTGTCGCATTCGCGCCACTACGGCTGCGTTTCATCAACCGTGCGGGTTGCCTGTGCGAGGGTTTGGGGTGAGGGGGAGATGGCGGCGTCGCATTGTCGGGCGATAGGGATTTGTTTTTCTGCGCGCTTCTGGTTCAGCGCAATTTTGGCGGCATTGATGCCGACCACGCTGGGCTATCGCGATGCCGTCGCGATGGTGACGCCGGCGGCGGGCATCTCGCAACGCTGGGGCGTGCACCTGATGGCCTCGCCGTTCGGCACCATCGAGCCTGCGACCTTCAGCTATGCGCGTCCAATCGGCACCGCGATGCCGCGGCCGCCGCGTTATCTCTTGGCGAGCTACGATTCGGATTCCGACGACGCCACGATCTGGAGCGTCGATGGATCGCCAAATCTTCCACCGGCGACCGAGATCGTTTATCCGACGGTGAATCGCCGCCTGAAAGGCGACCGCCAGAACGTCATCGAAGACCGCGCCTGCGCATCCGCACCCGGAAAGTTTGCCGCAACTTCGCCCCATTGCGCCTGGGCCGGCATCGCAATCCGCACTGCCGTCCGCGCCGGCGGCAAGTCCCATTGCGGGATTTGCCGAAACTAAAGAAAGAGCGGCATCCGCGCCGGCCGAGGGCGCGGCGACGGGCGCACGCACCGGCGTGCCGCCCGAAGTGCCGGCAGCCGGCGATCTCAAGCGAGCGCACGGCAGTTCGCTCGCGCTCGCCGACGACGATTCCGACGATCGCGCGGCGAAGGTTTATTTCGATGCGGCAGATGTTGGCTTGCCCGGCGGCCTTGATCGCTGGGCGCCGGGCGCGGCGCCGATCAGGGTGACGGATTCCGCGGAATCCGGCATCAAACTTTCAGCGCTCGAAGGCACCGGCGACGACGGTCGGGGCGGCGAAACCGTCGCCGGCAAGGACGACGCCGTCAAGCTCGAAAGCCCGGCGCAGCGGCTTGACCTTGGCGGAGCGGCGCGCGCCGGGGCGGAGAGGTGTCTCACCGAGGCGATCTATTTCGAAGCCCGCGGCGAACCGTTCCGCGGTCAGGAGGCCGTCGCGCAGGTGGTGATGAACCGGGTGTTCTCCGGCTACTATCCGCGCAACGTGTGCGGCGTGATATTTCAGAACGCCGACCATTATCTGGCCTGCCAATTCACCTTCGCCTGCGAACACAAGAACCTCAATCGCATCGACGAGCCCGACATGTGGGCGCAGGCCAAGCGCATCGCCAAGGACGCGCTCGACGGCAAAATCTGGCTCGCCGACATCGGCCACGCCACCCATTATCACGCCTATTGGGTGCATCCGAGCTGGGTGCATGAGATGAAACGTCTGGACCAGCTCGGTGCGCACACATTCTATCGGCCGCGGGCGTGGGGCAATGGCGATGATGAGCCGGTCTGGGGCGCAGCGCGGCGCAAGTCGAAGCCGGACGACGACGGTGCAAACCCGCAAGCGGAAGCCGCCGGCGCCGATACGGCCGCCGACTAATTGGCCGCTTAGTCGTTCACATCTCGATGTCGAGGCCGATATCGAGATTGCGGACCGAATGGGTGAGCGAGCCGGATGACAGATAATCGACGCCGGTTTCGGCGATCGCGGCTGCGCTGTCGAGCGTGATGCCGCCGGACGCTTCGACGACAAGGCGGCCAGCGACCATGACGACCGCGCGCCGCATCGAGTCGAGATCGAAATTGTCGATCAGCACCGAGTCGGCAAGGCCTGTGTCGAGCACTTGCGCGAGCTGATCGAGCGAATCGACCTCGATCTCGATCTTGACCAGATGGCCGGCCGCGGCCTTGGCGCGCTTGAGCACGGCGGCAATCCCGCCGGCGACTGCAATATGATTGTCCTTGATCAGCATCGCGTCATCGAGTCCGAAGCGATGATTGAAGCCGCCGCCGCATCGTACCGCGTATTTTTCCAGCGCGCGCAGTCCCGGCGTGGTCTTGCGGGTGCAGATGATGCGCGCCTTGGTGTGGGCGATGCGTTTGACGAATTCCGCGGTCGCGGTCGCGATGCCGGAGAGGTGGCCGATGAAGTTGAGCGCGGTGCGCTCGGCGGCGAGAATGGCGCGCGCGTCGCCGCTGACTGTCACCAGCTTGGCCCCGACCGCTATCGGTTCGCCGTCGCGCGCGTGCGCTTCGATCTCGATCTGCGGCGACAGGTGGCGCAGCGACGCCTCAACCAGCGGCAAGCCCGAAACCATTCCGGCCTGGCGCGCGGCCACGACGCCGCGGCCTGGCGTGCCTTCCGGCACCGTCGCGATCGAAGTGATGTCGCCGGCCCGCCCCAAATCTTCGGCGAGCGCGAGCGCCACTGCCCGTTCGATCTCAAGCGGGGAAAGGAAAGCGTCGGGGCAGAACAGCGACATGGCAGCCGGTGCGCGCAACGAATCTTTGCAGCCATAGCCAGTGCGGGCGCCGATGGCAAACCGATGCAGGGCGCGATCAGCCATGCGCGATACGAATTGCGGAATTGCAGTTTTCGTCCGGCTTCCTCGACCTGCTCAGCGGCCAACAACCGCACCGGCAACTCATTCGCATCTCGGCCCGGCGCGGCAACCGCGAACGGCTTGTGCGGCGCCTCCAACTCTTAAATATTACGGCAATTGCGGCGCATGGCCTGGAGCGACCGGGCCGCCTCGGGGGTGATGGGCGGGAGACCGGAATGGCGAAGTTCAAGGCGATCGTCATCGACAAGGCTGACGGCGGCCAGAGCGTGGCTTTTGCCGATTTTGACGAAAACAATTTGCTGGAGGGGGACGTCACCGTTCGCGTGGAATGGTCGACGGTCAACTACAAGGACGGGCTCGCTCTCACCGGCAGGGCGCCGGTGGTGCGTCGCTTTCCGATGATCGCGGGCGTCGATTTCTCCGGCACGGTGGAATCCTCATCGCATCCCGCCTGGCAGGCCGGCGACAAGGTCATCCTTAATGGCTGGGGTCTCGGCGAGACCCATCTCGGCGCCTATGCGGAAAAGGCTCGCGTCAAGGGCGACTGGCTGGTGCGGCTGCCGCCGAGCCTGAGCGCGCGGGATGCCATGGCAATCGGCACCGCGGGCTATACCGCCATGCTCGCGGTGATGGCGCTGGAGCGGGCCGGGGTGACGCCGGCGCGCGGCCCGGTGATCGTGACCGGCGCAGCCGGCGGTCTCGGCTCGGTCGCCGTGGCGATCCTGGCCAAGCTGGGCTACGCGGTGACGGCCTCGACCGGCCGTCCGGCAGAAGCTGGCTACCTCAAGGGGTTAGGCGCCGCCGAAATCATCGAACGCAGGGAACTCAGCGGCCCGGCGCGCCCTCTCGCCAAAGAACGCTGGGCGGGCGGCATCGATGCCGTCGGCTCAACCACGCTTGCCAACGTGCTTTCCATGACACGCTACGGCGGAACCGTAGCTGCCTGTGGACTCGCAGGCGGAATGGACTTGCCCGTTTCCGTCGCCCCGTTCATCCTGCGCGCGGTATCGCTTGTCGGAATCGACTCGGTCATGTGCCCCTTGCCGTTGCGGCAGCAGGCATGGCAACGCCTGGAAGCCGACCTCGACGGGGCCAAGATCGCGGCGATGACCAGCGAAATCGCGCTCCCCGATGTGATCGCGGCCGGCCGTCGCATCGTGGAGGGGCAGGTGCGGGGGCGAATTGTGGTAAAAATCGGGTAAAGGCGTCCGAAATTCGGTGATAAATTTGAACACCATGCGAGGGCGCTATGGTAAGGAAACAGTTAAGAAATCTTGTTAACTTTGCCGTGGGGTCCGTAAGGGAGTCGCCGATGTTGGTCCGCGTAGCTGTTGTGTGCGCGTGCGTGTTCGGGATTGCCGCGGCGGCCGCCGCCGAAGAGCTGGCCCCCGAACAGGCCCGGGCTTTCGTGGTTGGCAAGCTGTTTTCCTATAACTGCTTCGACGGCACCGCCGGGATCGGCCGCGTCTTTGCTGACGGCTCGGTGGTCGGCACAATCCAGGCACCGGGCAGTCGCGAGGTCCGCTTTGCCGCGCTGCCGCCCGGCACGATCAAGGTCACTCCCACATCGGTATGCGCACACCTTTCGGGCCTGCCGATCGATCCGTGCTTCACGCTCCAGAAGATCAATTACCGCAGCTTCCGCGGATCGATTTGGGGCCTCGGCTTCGCGTATTGCGATTTCTCCGAACGCAATCCGCGCTCGGTGTTGATCCGCAGGCCGCGGCAACGGACCACCGCGCTCGCCATCACGCCCCCCGGCCGCTAGGCGCGATCAGTCCACGTCGAGCCGGAACGGCATGGCTTCCTCGGCCGCAACGCCGCGGCCGATCTCTTCGATCGCCGCAATCATGCGGCCGTGCCGTGCGAGCAGGCGGTCGGCAAGCGACACGATACGTAGATTCGGCGTCGCAGTCGGCGAAGCGCGCCGCAGCGCGCTCGCAACGCTCGCCTCGTCGCGACGCGGATTGAGCGCGCAGACGCTGGCAAACGCGCCCGCAGTCGAGCGGCTGATGCCGGCGAAGCAGTGCACGACGAGCGGCGCGCGGCGGTCCCAGGCGTGCACGAATTGCAACAGTTCGGCGACGTGCTGCTCGTCCGGCAGGACGTAGCCGTCGAGCGGCGCGGAGATGTCGTGCAGCCGCAGCCACAGGTGATTCTCCGGCGCGATGCCATGCGGCCGCTCGACGCGAACCTCGTCGCCGAGCAGCGACACCACGTGGCGGGCACCGGTGTCGTCGACCGTTTCATTAAGGCGTGCAAGCGAGCAGACGTGAATCATCGGATCAGACAAGCCGACATCGGAGACCGCTCATATAGGCAGCCCGGATGGCGCGAGTAAGACAATCATGAATTCGGGCCCACCGGCGCGCCCGGCGCGCCCGGCGCCACCGGCGCGCGTGGATAGAGCAGCCGCTGGTAAAGCCAGCCGATGCCGAGCAGCACTACGCCCAATCCGATGACCGAGAGCGCGCGAAAGATGCCGCTGATGCTGGCGGTGTCGACGATGAACACCTTGGCGATGGTCAGCGCGATCACGCCGAGCGCCAGGAGCCGAGCCGGCTGCGAGCGCAGCAAAAAGCCTGTCGCCAGAACCACGATGCCGAAAACTAGCCATACCGTCGAATAGGTGTATTGCTCGGCGTCGCTGACCGCGCCCAACAGAATTGGACCGTGGAACAGCCGCCGCACCTCCAGCGTGAGATAGAACAAGGCCAGCGTCATCGCGGTGATCGCGGCGACGACGCGATAGGCGAGCGGCCGCGTGGTGCGCGCGACCAGCGCCAGCGTGATCGCAAGCGCGGCCGGAACACCGTAGGCGAGCAGGATCAAATTGACGAATGCGCCGCCGACCGGACGATTGGCGAAATCGGGTTCGGTCACGTAGAAAAAGTCGGCGACGATGCAAACAAGCGTCGCCGCTGCGACGATCCACGCGCCGGCATTATGAACGACGCTGTTGGTGCGCCGGCGAATGTGCTCAAGCCCGATCGCAAGCGCAAGGCCGACGTCGACGTAGAGCGAGATTTCGGTCAGTCCGGTCGCCGGCCGGTACAGATCGGCGCCGTCGACATAGTGGCGGATTTCGACGATCGCGAGCAGCACCGTGAACAGAATCGCTTCGGCGTCGAGCATGCGCGCCGGCAGGTCGTCGCGGCGGCGCCGCAACAGCCGGCCTGCCAGCCAGAACGACGCGGCAGGCACGCCGTAGCCGTAGAGCAGCCAGTTGAAGATCGGTGCGGTGCCAAGCTCGGCGCCGACGATGCGCGGCTCATAGGCGACGCGCAAAGTCACCAGCACCGCCATGATGGCGGCGAGCCAGCGCATAAAGGGCAGCGGGCGCTTATCCGCAACCCATGCGGCACCCGGCGCCATCAGCGCGAGAGCGACGGTGAGCCAGCCCTTCTCCAGAGCGAAGGTCAGCGCCAGCGCCAGCGCCGCGATCGCGCCGGTGGCATAGAACGCGCTGGCGGCGGCGAGGCCCGGCCGCTTTTCGCGCCGCAGCAGCGTCTCCGTCGCGATCGCAAAGATCGCGGCGAGGAGCAGCGCCAGAGCGGCGAACGGCAGCGACCGATCGAGCGCGGCGATGCGATAGTAGAGCGCGACCAGCATGGCGAGCGGAGCGAACACGCCCGAGGCGCTCCACAGCATCGCCACGAGCGCGCGGATCGAACGGCCCTGCGCGAGAAATCCGCTCAGACCGAATAGAGCCGCCCATGCGGCGGCGAGGAAAAAGTGCGAGCCATAATCGTAGCGCTGCGGCTCGGCGATTGCGGGCGCGGCAGGCCCCGCGGGGAATTTCAGAAACGACAGGTTCATCTGCACCGCCCAGTGCGCCATCACCGCCATCGCCAGAATGGCGGCGACCGGCACCGCGGCACTGGCCGCCTCGGCGCGCCAGGCGATGGCGATTGTTGCGATGGTAAGAACGACGAAGGCGGTCAGCGCGGCCGCATCGTGCCTGCTCGCCAGCACAAGGAGCGTCCCGACGAGGAGATAGACCGAAAGCGAAAAGGTCGATACGAGGTCGACTTCACCGGGTCTTGCCGGCGGTCCGTACAGCAGCCCGCACACCAGAAAAGTCGCGGCGAGCGCAAAGCCGGCGAGCACGTTGAAGGTGTGGGCGCCGAGCGCTGTGACCGCACCGGGCTCCATGCCGGGCAGCGTCCAGGCGGCGCCGAGCACGAGTGCGGCGAGCGCGAGCGAGCGCCACATCCGCGTGCTCGCGAGCGCAAACGAGGCCGCACTGACGATGGCGATGTAGATGTAAAGAGCCCAATAGTCGGGCGCGGCGCTGCTCACCAAGAGCGGCGCGAGATAGGCGCCGATGACGCCCAGGCCGGCGAGCGCCTGACCGTGCAGCAGCGCCGCCGCCAAGGTCGCGAGCGCCACGATACCCATCAGAATGAAGGCCGCTCCCGGCGGCAGGAAGCCGTACAGCGCATAGGCCGCATAGACTGTGGCATAGGCCACCGTGGTGCCCGCCGCGGTCAGGATGCTTGGTATGTGCGCGCTGGGAAGGCCGCGCAGTCCGGTGAGATTTTCGCGCCGCCGCGTCCACTCGCCGGCTGCGACCAAAACGAGCGCCAGGAGCGCGCCGAGAGCGATCCGCACGCCCGGCCCGATCAAACCTTCCTGGATCGTGTAGCGCACCAGGAACATGCCGCCGAGCGCGAGCGCGACGCCGCCGACCCAGACCACCCAGCGGGTGCCGAAGCGCTCCTCAAATCCGATCTGCTGCGGCGCCCGCGGCGGGGAGGGCGGTACGGACGGCTTTGGCGCAGGCTGCGGCGGCTTTGGCGGTGATTCGGCGCCCGGCGGCGGTGCTGCGGGCGCGGCCGGCAATGGGCGCGGCAGCGGTGCCGCTTCGGGCGCGGCCGGTTGCGTCGCCGCCCGAGGCGGCGCGGCTGCCCTCTCAAGATTTGCCACACGCAAGTCCAGGCGTCCCACCCGGCTGCGCAGGCTTATCGCCTGAACCAGCGCAACGATGGCGACGACCGGAAATGCCAGCACCGCCAGCACGACCAGCGTGACGAGGGATTCGAACGACCAGCCGAACATGAGAATCGCGCCCCCGCGATTTGTGGCTTTGAGTCTATGGGACGGCGGCGTCCGGCGGAAGGTTCAAAACGCGTGCCCGACCCGGCTGCCGACCGCGCGCAGCCCGTTACGCGGCGACGAGTTTTCTGAACCGTTCCAGATAGCGCGCCTGCGCCGATTCAGCGGGCCACGGTTTCAGGTAGTCGCGCTCCAGCGTCGCTGCGACCTTGGGCGGGCGGCCGAAGAACCGCCGCGCCTCAATGTGCCCGAAACCGGCAAGCCGGGTTGCTTCGAGATAAGCCGCTTCGCGGTCGGCCGCCTTGATCAGCGCCTCGACTTCGGGCGCCGATTGCGCCGGCAGTCCGAAGCGGCGGTGGATCGCGGCCAAAAGCCGCCGCTCGACCGCCTTGTAGGAATCGCCGACGACCGTCTTGAGCGGCGAAATCATATCGCCGACCACGTATTCGGGCGCGTCATGCAGCAGCACTGCGAGTTTGACGCTGCGGTCGAGCCGCGGGCGTTTCTGCAGCGCTAGCGTCTCCACCAAGAGGCAGTGCTGGGCCACGGAGAAAATATGAGCGCTCGAAGTCTGCCCGTTCCAGCGCGCCACGCGCGCCAGGCCGTGGGCGATATCGTCGATCTCGATATCGAGCGCCGACGGATCGAGCAGATCGAGCCGTCGCCCCGACAGCATGCGCTGCCAGGCGCGGGGTTCGACCGGCTTCTTGTTGCGAGGGGGAGGCACCCAGAGACTCCGCGCATTTAATTGTAGCGTCGCTTCAGCCTACGAGGGCAGGCGCGGTGCAATCCAGCAGCGGATGCCGGCGGATTCCAGCGCGTTGCATGCCGCATCGGCGGTGGTCTTGTCTATGCTGGAATAGGAGATGAATACGTCGAATGACATACGACCCCCGCTGGCCGAATGTAGTGGTCGTTATGATACCAGCTAACGCAAGGCGCGAAAGCCGGGTGGAGTGCAATTATGCGCGAATCCGGTCGCTGACCCGCCCGCCGTTCATCATCACCGGCGGTTCAGCGCCAGCTTCTGCACCGCCTCATGCCGGTGGCACGTCACCAGATGATCGTTGACCATGCCGGTCGCCTGCATGAAGGCGTAAACGATGGTCGGGCCGCAGAACTTGAAACCCCGCTGCGCCAGTTCTTTCGACATCGCGCGTGAGATTGCAGTCTCGGCCGGAATCTGCCCCATGGTTTTGTAATGGTTGATCTTCGGGCGGCCGCCGACGAAATCCCATAGCAGCTTGGAGAAGCCGGGTCCCTTCTCCATCACATCGAGGAAGGCGCGCGCCGAGAGCACCGTGCCCTCGATCTTGGCGCGGTTGCGCACGATGCCGGCGTCGGCCATCAGGCGTTCGATCCTGGCCGGCCGGTAGCGCGCAATCTTCTCCGGATCGAAACCATCGAAGGCGCGGCGGAAATTGTCGCGCTTGCGCAAAATGGTGATCCAGGACAGGCCAGCCTGAAAGCCGTCGAGGATGAATTTTTCGTAGAGCGCGCGGTCGTCATATTCCGGGACGCCCCATTCCTCGTCGTGATAGGCGATGTAGAGCGGATCGTCCTTCGGCCACGGGCAGCGTCCGGCAGCGCCGGTGGGAGCGGTCATTCGGCGGCCTTGCTGTCGTCGGGAAACGCAAAGCCTGCCCAGCCCGGCTTGACCAGTGTGATCGGTACGCCGCCGGCGGTGAGCGCCTCGCCGCGCAAGTGTGCGTCGGCGACGCGATCGAGGCGCAGCAGCGCGATGCCGTGGCCGCGAGCGGCCGAGCCCATCGTGCCGACCTGCCGCTCGCCGGCGAGCACCGCGACGCCGGCTTCGGGCGCACCGCCGGCATAGCGCACCGTCACGGCACGGCTGCGCGCAGTGCCGCGATGCTCCATCCGCGACACCACTTCCTGGCCGACATAGCAGCCCTTGTGGAAGTCGACGCCGCCAAGCTGGTCCATATCGGTCTCGTGCGGGAAGGCGTCGCCGTAGCTGAAGTCGAGGCCGCCCCGCGGCACGCCGAGCGCGATGCGGTGCGCCTCGTATTCGCCGGCGTCAACCAAAGCTGCGCCGAGTTCGGTTGCCGCGGCGGCCGCAAGATGGGGCGGCAGCATCACGCGCAAGCCGAGTTCCGGCAGGCGCGGGTCGGCGTAGCACAGGCCAACGCGCGTGGCCGCAGGCTTGACGCTGCCGTCCCAAGCCGCAAGCACGCCCAGCACTTCGAAGAGGTCCTCGATGATGACCTTGGCTCGCAGCTTGTAGAGATTGAGTCTTCTCGACCAGGGTCGGCGCCAGCGCCCGCGGCAAGTCGAGAAAAAAGCCACCGCCGTCCTTGGCCGGTGCCTCGGTGACAATGAAATCTGCGATGATCTTGCCCTGCGGCGTCAATAGCGCGCAGAAGCGGCCCTCTGCGGATTTCAGGTTGAGGATGTTTGCCGTAACCAGGCCGTGAAGGAAGCTTCGGGCGGCATCGCCGGCGACCTTGACCACGCCGCGGTCGGGAAGAAGGGCGGCTTTCATGGGTGAGCTTTCCGATATCGCGAGGAAACCTAAGCCACGCTGCGGGGTCCCTCAAGGGTCGGGCTCGCGGCACAAATCGGCCGCAGGCGTGACGGATGGCGCGTTCGCCGCGGCGATTTCCGGTATATTCTCGCCCGCGATCGCATGATTGGCCGGCAGTCGGTGTAGTTACGGGCTGAGAGTGCGTGTCGTCGCGCGGCGAGCGGCATTGCAACCGCATCGAGGCGACCGTATCGACAAAATTGGGGTTCGAAACTGTACAACTCGAATTCGCCAATTTTCGGGGGCTGAGAGTATCATGGACGACTTGCTGTCCTTGCAGGCCGCATTGGTTTCGAACTCGGAACAGCTCTGCGATCTGTTGCGGGCGGCGTTGTCGTCAGTCCCTGTGCCGGTTGAGATTACGGCGGCGCGGCGGCTCGGAGCGGGTGTCGACATCGCCTACCTCGACGGTGACCTAGGGCCGGCCGAGATTTCGCGAGTTGTCGCGGCCGCACGTTCGGCGCGCAAGCCTCCGTTCACGGTGCTATTGGCGAGAAATGACGGCGAGCGGTTTGCCGCTGACGCGCTCGCTGACAATCCTAATGAGGCCGATGCAGCCCGCCGCCTGATCGAGCGGTCGATTCGGGTCCGGCTGCCGAGCCGCGTGCTCATCGTCGACGATTCGGCGACCATGCGCAGCATCGTGCGCAAGCTTATTGCCGCAACCCGTTTTCCGCTTGAAATCACCGAGGCCGATGAGGGCTTCGCCGCACTCAAACTGGCACGCGAGAGCGAATTCGATCTGGTCTTTCTGGACTACAACATGCCGGGCTTTTCTGGCCTCGAGACGCTTGCAGAGTTCAGGCGCGAGAAACGGCGGGTCGACGTCGTGATCATGACTTCGCAGGAGGACGGCTCGCTCCCCGATCGGGTGCGCGACCACGGCGCGGCGTTCCTGAAGAAGCCGTTTTTTCAGCCCGACATCGAAATGCTGTTGTGCCGTTTCTATGGGCTGCGGGCGCTCAATCCCGATCGCGCCTGAGCCGATATCGCGCTATTGCCGCGCCATAACCGAGAATTCGCCATTGCGGATGCGCTCGCCTAATTTCTCCGCGTAGCGGGCGGCAGCCTCCTCGCCATAGGTCGAGATCAGTTCGGCAAGCGCCAGGAACAACGCCGTCTGCGCCAAACAATCGCCGTCGATGCCGTCGTGCTGCGCCTCGGTCCAGGCGTCCTGGAGAAAGGCGAGCGCCAGACGCTTCTGCTCATGATCAGGCACGGTTTCACGTACCGGCCAAAAATTGGTCGCGATGCTCATAGCAAACACTTGATCGCCGCGGCGCGGCGGCGTCCCTACCCGCGCGGACGTTAGCATGGGATTTGCCGGACCATGACCGAACCTTTAGGCACGGTTAATTCCGGCCAGCCGCCAGGCCGGCAAATCGCGGCTTTTCAATTGGCGTAGCGGGCGGTGATGTCGCGGGCGATACTGGCGCCTTCCTGCAGATAGCGGCGAATGACCAGATTGGCCGCCGGGGTGCAGGTTCGGTAGCTCTGCTTGAAGCCGAGATAGCCGCGGTTGAAGCTTTGCACCATCCGATCGTGGCGCGGCCCGACGGGGGTTTCGGCGTCGATCAGCGCTTGCGCCTCGTCGCGCCATTTCTGACCGTCATTGGCGCCGCAAATGCCGCGGAGATAGTGCAGCGCGCCGAGAATCTCTGCCAGCCGCCGCAGGTCGTGGTCATAGGGCGTCGTCACCACAGGCGGCGCAGCCTCGATATCGGGTCGCGGTTTGGCCGGCACAGGCGAGCGGGGCCTCGGCTGGATCTGCGGCTCAGGCTGAGGCGGAGGCGGAGCGCCGAACGAAAACGGAAAAAATTGCGCGTCGGCCGGTGCGGCCGCACAGCACAATATCAGCACCATCAAGCTCACTGCACGCAGCATTGCAGACTACCGGGCGCCGTCGCCGGGCGGGTTGTGGGCCGGCAAGCGATGCGCCGCCGGGCCGGGTGGTTCGCTCAACCAGCCGCAGCGATTCGCTCCGTGGCGGCGGCGACGATCTGCGCCAAACCCTCGGTGGTCGTCAATCCGGCAAGCTCGGCGGGCTTGAGCCAATGCGCTTCGGCCAATTCCTCATTGAGCGAAATTTCGCCGGAAATGTAGCGCGCCGCAAACGGCAGGATCACGAAGTGTCGCTCGATCCGTCCCGCCGCATCGTGCGCAATGGCCTGGCGGTAGCCGGCGAGCGCGACCGCAGCGACTTCGAGCGCAGTTTCCTCGCGCACCTCGCGCGCTACCGCTTCCTCGAGCGTTTCGCCGAGTTCGACGCCGCCGCCGGGCAGCGTGTAGAGGCCGCGGGCGGGCGCACGCGCCCGGCGCACGATTAGAACCCGCCCGTCGCGGAAGATGGCGGCGCTGACCGCGAGATAAGGCCGCGTCGGATAGCTACGTGAGGTCTCGCTGTTCGTCATCGAAGCCCGCTGTATTTCGGACGAAAACACAGTAACAAGGGGTTTGCTGGATTTGCCGGGGCCAAGGATTATCTGCACTATCGCATGTGCGGACGCTATGTCATCACCTCGACGCCGGAGGCGATCCGGGCGCTGTTCGGCTACCCCGAACGGCCGAATTTCCCGCCGCGCTACAACATAGCGCCGACGCAGCCCATTGCGATCGTCCGCCTCGCCGAGGGCAAGCGCCAATTTGCGCTGGTACGCTGGGGGCTTATTCCGTCCTGGGTCAAGGACCCGAAGACGTTTTCGCTGCTTATCAATGCGCGCTCTGAATCGGTCGTTGGCAAGCCCGCTTTTCGCGCCGCGATGCGGCGCCGCCGCTGCCTCATTCCGGCCGACGGGTTCTACGAGTGGAAAGAGGTGGACGGACGCAAGCGGCCCTATTTCGTGCGGCTGAAATCCGGCGGGCCGCTCGCCTTTGCCGGATTGTGGGAAACCTGGACCGGTCCGAACGGCGAGGAAATGGACACCGCCGCCATCGTCACCACCGACGCCAACCGGACATTGTCGGCCATCCATAATCGGATGCCGGTGATTCTGCCGCCGCAAGCGTTCGACATGTGGCTCGACTGCGCCCATGTCGATCCGACCACGGCCGCGGCGCTCCTGGTGCCGGCGTCCGATAATTTGTTCGAGGCCTACGAAATCTCGACTGCTGTGAACCGCGTGGCCAACGATTTACCCGCATTGATCGCGCCGCTCGGCGGCGCTGACGCCGAAAAGGCGCGCGAGGCCGTTGCCGCGGCCGCAAAGTCGGTCAAGCCGAGGAAAGCAAAACCCGACGATCAACCGCCTCTGCTTTAGCTGCGTCAAGGACCGATAGCCGCACTGTGCGCAGCCGCTGTCCACGCTCCTGGCGCCGATCCAGCGCGATCATCTCGCGCTCGCCAAGCCGGAGATGGAGCCCTCGCGCTTCGGCACGGCATCAAGCAGAATGACGGCGAGACGGCATGGCTTGTCGCTGCGGTTGACCCAGGCGTGGTCCGTTCCGCGCTGGATCAGCACATCGCCGGCGCGTAGCGTCACGAACCTTGTATCGTCAACGAACATGTCGATTTCGCCCGAGATGCAGATGACGTAATCGATTGTGTCAGTTCGATGCAAATGACCCTCATTGCCTGGCATGAATTCCATCATCGTGAAGCGGCTGCCGTTCGACGGCGGGGCGGAGCCGAGGATGCGCGCCCCCTCATCCTCGGCGCTGAAAATCTCGGTCGGACTTTCGTCCGTCGACCACATCAGGGTCGAAGAAATCTTCTCGCTCGGGAATTTATGATTGATGGCATCGCCGTCGATCCAGATAACCGGCTTGCCAACCGCATCATGGCCGGTGACGACGCGGCGGAATCTCGGCGCGGCCCGTTGCGCTTGCTCGGTCATTGTTTCAGCCGATCCTCTGCAGCTCGTGTGAAAACGCGTGCAGGGAGCGCGCGCCGGATTCGGTGATCACGACCGTGTCGGCGAAGACGGCGCCGGTTTCGCCGTTGCGCCAGGCTGGATCGAACAGGTCGATATTGAAGGCGAACACCATTCCGGTTTTGAACTCCCCGCCGATCTTCCTAAGCGCCGCCTGATCGGCCTTGAGGGCGTGAAAACGGTAGCGCGGATATTCCAGCGAGGCGAGCCCGTGTCCGTGGATGCCGGTTTCGCAAATGCCAAGACCGGCATCGTCGATGACCCGTTTGACCTCGTCCATGCAGCCGACGATGGATTTGCCGGGGCCGAACAGGTCCATGCCGCGGCGAAAGGCGGCAACGCAACCGTCATAGATGCGCTGCTGCTCCTGGTCGGGCTCGCCCAGACAGAAGGTGCGTTCGACATGGGTGAAATAACCGCCGATCTTCGGATGTATCTCGCAAGTGATGAGGTCGCGTGGCTCCATGCATCGCGTCGTCGGCAACCGGAACGGGTGCGGGAGCGGATAGCGATCGCAGGCCCACAGAAACAAAGTCGGCTCCTCGCCGCCGTCGGCGAGCATCGCCTGCATCATCCGCGCATAGACTTCCGACTCGCGCACGCCGGGTCGCGCGCGATCGCGGCACGCCGCAAGCATCTTGTCGCCGAGCGCCGCCGCCTGTTCGAGCACGGCGATTTCTTCGGCACTCTTGGTCGCCCTGGTCGTCTCCAGCAAATCGCCGAGGTCGACGAAACGCAAATTCGGCAACGCCGACTTGAGCGCTTCGAAGACGCTGTGCGGCAGCCAGCCATCCGGATCGAGCGGACCGGCAAGTCCGTCCATTCCGATCGTGGCTCGCTCCAGGCCCAGTTCCTTGAGCCGGGCAGTCACGGTCCCCGCCCAGCTCCCCTGCCGGGAGCGCACGTCGGTGACCCAATCCTGCGCGCGTTTCCAGTATTCGATGAAAGTGGGCATGAAGACGAAAGAGGTCGGCTCGCCTTCCAACGGGAAAATCAGCGTATTGTTCTCGGCATTGCCGCCGATCGGCGACAGATAGCGAGCGTTGGCGGTGGCGAAATCCCACATCGCCGGCCAGCCCCAAAGCACCAGGCAATCGATGCCGCGCGCGCGCATTGCCGCGCGGGTGACGGTCCAGCGCCGGTCGCGTTCGACGACCGACAGACGCGGCAATTCCAGGCGATCACGCATGGTGCAACTCCGGCTCGCTCGCTGTTTCCGCAGGCTTCGCGACCGGCGCCGGCGAAGTGAGAGACGGCAGCAGACCAGTCAGCGCAGCCTTCATGTAAAGCGCGGTGTAGATGGAGTAGGCCCGCGCCGCCGGGAAGCCGCCACCGACGACGAAGAATCCCTCCTGCGCGGTCGGCGCGTACATGGCGCAGAGTTCGCCGTCGGCGCCGATGCCCCAGATTGGGCCGACGCGATCGGCGACCTCATCGCCGAACATGGCGCGGACGGATTCCTGCGCCGGCTCATATCCGGTTGCGAGCACGACGATATCGGCGTCCAAGGCGCTGCCGTCGGACAAGATCACCGAACTTGCCGCCATCCGCGCGATCCCTAATCCCGACTTCAATTTGATCTTGCCGGCGATGATCAGTTCCGAAGCGCCGATATTGAGATAATAGCCGGCCTGATAGCGCAGCAGTTTCAAGAAATAGCCGGTGTCGTCCTCGCCGTTGTCGAGGAGAAAGCCGACCTTACGCAGGCCGTCGAGAAGGTCCTTGTCGGCTTCGGCCATCGACCGGCTGAGGGGGCCATGCAATTTCGCCAGCACGGCGTAGGGCACGGAGGCCGCGATCAGGTCGATATCGGCGATCGGCCGCACGACTTCATAATCGCGGTACATCTGATAGGCGCGCACCGCGCTCGGTTCGAGATTGACGACGGTTACCGACGAACGCTGCAGCATGGTCACGTCGGCGCCGCGCAAGTACATGTGCTGGGCGATGTCGTGGGCGCTGGTTCCGGCACCCACCACCACAATTCTTTTGCCTGCAAATGCGAGGTCGTCGATCGCGCCGCCGGAATGGACGATCGCGCCCGAGAACTCGCTCATGCCGGGAAATTCCGGCACGCTGGGAAGGCCGCAGACGCCGACGGCCAGCACCACGAATCGCGGCCGCAAGGCCCTGATGCCGCCGTCGGCCTGCCGCAGCCGCACCATCCAGCGCTTGTCGGCGGAGTCGAATGCGCCGCCCAGGAACGTCGTGCCGGTCCATATATTGAGTTCCATGCTTTCGGCATAGAACTCGAACCAGTCGGCAAGCTTGTCCTTGGGCAGATAGACCGGCCAGGTTTCCGGAAACGGCATATAGGGAAAATGATTCATGCACAGGTCGTTGTGCAGCTTCAACGAGCTGTAGCGCGTGCGCCAGACATCGCCGACGCGCGCGGTTCTTTCGACCAGGAGCGTGCTGATATTGAGTTGCTCGAGCCGCGCTGCCATCATCAGACCGGATTGCCCAGCGCCGATGATGACCACGTCGGGGTCGCGATCCTTGAATTCGCGCGCCGCCCTTCTGCGGTCGAGCCAGTTCTCGATCTCGTGCGACGTGACGCGCATGTCCTCGTGCGGACGGTTGCGCCCGACCGGCTCGGGAAAATCCTTCAGCTGCTGCATCGTCGTGAGCAGCGTGAAGGCCTTGGCCGCCAGAGGCCCGCCGTCGGGAACGAGCCTGGCAAAGCCGCGGCCGCGCCCGATGCCGGTTTCAAAGCTAAAGAAGAATTGCAAAGTCTCGCCGTGCTCGCCAATTGCGCCGACGAATGGTTCGCCTTCGATGCAAAAATCCCGCGCCGTATTCGCAGCCCGCGCCTCGCCCAGCCAGGCCTGGATATCGTCGACACCGTGGAGCGTCTTGAATTCCCAGCCGAACGTCAGGAGATCGCGCCAATAGCCGTCCGGGTGCATCAATGCCGGCACGCGTGCGAAATCATTCTCCGCCAGCATGCCGCCGAGCGCTGCCAACCACGTCTCACCGATGCGGCGGAGACTTTCCGGGGACGTGTTGCGCCATTCCTCCACTGCTGGTCTCCCCTCGGTGAGGCCCGGCCGGAGCTTGCCGCCGTCCCGCTTGTTTGCCCGCACGGCGAAGCTTGCATCTGCCGTACGGCGCGTCAATTGCGGTACCGGCGCGACGCCGCGGCGTTGTTGTAGTTGCTTTGCTAGAAGTACATGCGTGTGATTACGGGATGCTGCGCCTTCGCGGAGCAAGACAGGTCGAGAGTGGATGCCGCTTAGCGTTTAATCTCGGCCGCGTAGCCGCCGCCTCTCTCAGAGCACCTTCCCGGGGTTGAGGATATTCTTCGGGTCGAGCATGCGCTTGAGGCTGCGCATCAGATCGAGCGCGACCGGGTCCTTTACCGCTGGCAGCAGGTCGCGTTTGAGCAGCCCGACGCCGTGCTCGGCCGAGACCGAGCCGCCGTATTTCTTCACGATAGCAAACACGACCTCGTTCACGTCCCCCCATCGTTTGAGAAATTCGGCCTTGTCGGCGTCGATCGGCTGCGAGACGTTGTAGTGAATATTGCCGTCGCCGAGATGGCCGAACGGCAGCGGCCGGCAGCCCGGAACGAGCGCGGCGACGGCGGCGTCGGCCTCGCTGATGAAAGCTGGAACTGCGGCGACCGGAACGGAGATATCCTCCTTGATCGAGCCGCCGGCGTGACGCTGCACTTCGCTGAACAATTCGCGCAAGCGCCAGAATGCCTTGGCCTGTTCGAGGCTGTCGGCGATGGCGGCATCGGCGACGACACCCTGTCCGAGGGCTTGCGCCAGCACATCTTCCAGAATATCGCGCAGGCCTTGGCGCTGCTGCGAGGAGAACTCGATCAGCACGTACCAGCGATGCGGTGCGGCGAGCGGATCGCGGGTGTTGGCGCCATGCTGCAGCACCAGTTCGATGCCGGCCCGCGTCATGATTTCGAAACTTGTGACAAGACCCCCGGTGCGGTCGGTGGCGATGCCGAGGAGTTCGAGCGCGGCTTGCGGCGAGGTCAAGCCGATGAAGGCCGTTTCGACCGAGCGCGGCCGCGGAATGAGGCGCAGCACCGCCGCAGTGATCACGCCGAGCGTGCCTTCGGCCCCGATGAACAGGTTTTTCAGATCGTAGCCGGTATTGTCCTTTTTCAGCTTGTTGAGGTTGTTGAGCACGCGGCCGTCGGCCAGCACCGCTTCGATGCCGAGCACGTGCGAGCGCGCGATGCCGTAGGCCAAAGCCGCGGTGCCGCCGGCGTTAGTGGCAAGATTGCCGCCGATCGTGCAGGTGCCTTCCGACGGCAACAATTGCGGATAGAGCCGGTCGGCCTCGGCCGCGGCCTCACGCGCGCGCTGCAGCGTGACGCCGGCTTCGCAAGTCAGCGTGTTCGAGGTCGGATCGACTTCGCGGATGCGGTCGAGCCGGTTGAGCGAAAGCAGGATCTCGTTGTGCAGCGGGATCTGGCCGCCGACCAGGCCGGTATTGCCGCCCTGGGGCACGATCGGGGTTGCGGTGTCGTTGGCGAGCTTGAGGATCGCCGACACCTCGGCCACCGAGGCTGGCCGCAGCACCAGGGGCGTATGGCCTTCAAACATGTGGCGTTGCTCGATCAAATAGGGCGCCTGAGCTTGCGGATCGGTGATGGCGTGCCGCTCGCCGACGATGGCGGCGAAGCGAGCGAGCAGCGCGGGATCGAGCGTCGTCTCAAGCTTATCGAGCATCGGGGCGCGTCCATTCGGTGGGTTCTGTCGTTCCACGGATCGTAAACGATAGTTCCAGTGTTGGCGAAGTGCCTTACGTTCCTGGTGACGACAATCAATTCGTGAACGCGCGCGGTCGAGGCTATGAGAAGATCGGCGGCTCGCCGCATCATCCGCCCCGCCGCAAGCGTCCGGCTGAGCCGTATCCAGTCAATCAAAATATCTGTCGTCAACTCCAATGCTCTCTCGCCGAACGACGGCATCACTAGCGCATCGAACCACCTGGAAAGCTATCGCCGCCGGCGTTCCGGCGCCGAACTGATGCCGTCCTGAAGCTCTGCAACAGTGACAATGCTGACTGCCATCTCGTCCGCCGGATTTTGTGTCATCCAGGAAACGACATTTTGATCGGGGCGGCGGTTGATCGTTTCGGATACAACGTTGGTGTCCAGAACCCATTTCACGTCTCGTCCCCATCAAAAACTGGACGGGCGATACGTTCATCTCGACTCTGTGTTCGAATTCGATACCCTCGGCCAAGCCCCTATATTTTTTCGACGCCTCGATGAACTGCGCCATGGTCCGCGCGCGCCGTGGTCGAGGGCGCACCTCGAAGCGCTCGGTGTCGCAGACGACGACCGCATCCTTGCCGTGAGCGGTGACTTTCTGTGGCGCTCCGGCGCGCGCTTTTCGCACCAGCTCCGAGAAGCGGGCCTTGGCGTCCTGAAGCTTCCAGACGTTCGAGCTTTTCATCCCGGGCGCATCGTGAACGTTCTGACTATACTGACTAGATAGGTAGCAGCGGCGCCGCGCCGTCGCAACGGCCTAGCGCGGCGCCGCTGCGCGCGCGAGCCGATCGTTGATCGCTTCGCCGAGACCGTGGCGCGGCACCGGCATGACGGCAATCGCCGTGGCGCCGGCGGCGTCGAGCGCGCGCAGTCTGCGAGAACAGATTGGCCGCGGCCTCGATCAGGTCGCCGCGCGCGGAGAGGTTGAGCACAAAAGCTGCACTCTCGTGTCCCTCGGCAAGCTTCGGCCCGAAGGCGAGCAGCGCTTCGCCCGGCTCGACGCGCCGGGCCTGGAGCCGCAACCGCGTGCGCGGCGCATAATGCGAGGCGAGCATGCCGGGCGCGAGCGGTGCGTCTGTGGCGAAGCCGAGCTCTCGACGGCGTTTCGAGCAAGGCCCGGCCCAGCATCCGCTCGATCGCCTCGCGCGGCAATGCTCCGGGCCGCAGCAGCGTCGGCCCATCGAGACAGGCGACGATGGTGGACTCGATACCGATCGGCGTCGGCCCGGCGTCGACGATCAAATCGATGCGTCCGCCAAGATCGGCCAGCACGTGCCGTGCGTCCGTCGGCGAGACATGTCCGGAGCGGTTCGCCGAGGGCGCTACGATCGGCTTACCGAATCGGGACAGAATATCGCGGGCAACCGGGTGATCGGGCACACGCACCGCGATGGTGTCGAGGCCGGCCGTCGCCAGTGCCGCGACCGGGCAGCCGAGGGCCTTGCCAAGAACGAGCGTTAACGGCCCCGGCCAGAACTTGCTCGCAAGCCGCGTCGCGTCGGCATTAAGGTTGGCCAGCGCCTGTGCTGCGACAAGATCGGCGACATGGGCAATGAGAGGATTGAAGCTCGGCCGGCCCTTGGCCTCATACAGCCGGGCGACAGCTTGGCCATTGGTCGCGTCGGCGCCGAGGCCGTAAACCGTCTCGGTCGGGAAGGCGACGAGGCCGCCGGCGGCAAGGCAGCGCGCCGCCGCCGCGCCGCCATTGGCATCGGCGTTCACCGTTCGTGTCGCCAGCGGGGCTGTCATCTGTCATCCTCGCCGACTAGATAGCATGGGCGCGCAAACCCGCATCGGAGTCGGAACCGGCCGCCTGAACTGGCCGCCTGTCGGCAGCTAAACAAGAGACCCCGTTATTGCGGCGTGCTATCGTTCGCAATGATCCAGTGCGCGTGACCGCCACTGGAGGATGCGATGACGATCGAGGCGCCGTCAGGAGAGCTTTCTATCACCGACGAGGTGATGGAATAAGCAGGTCCAACGCTGTGTCAGGAACGAAGCTCAAACCGCGGTCGTTTGACCGTCCACATGGCCATATTCGGTGATGGCCCATAAATTTTCGCACGGGTGAACCATGAACCTGAGTCATTTGGAGCTGTCGACGATCGTGGATCGCATCCTCGACAAGGCGGCAGACAACCTCAGAATCGCGAAAATTCTCATTCAGCTCGGCCTCGATCCCAACAACATCACATATGACGCGATCTTCAATCGCCTTGTGGAAATCTTCCTCGCTAACATCACCCTTGCCAATTTGTGTGCCCTGGTCGGGGCAGCCTTCTTTGTCGCCACGCTGCTAACGCGGACCATGATACCGCTGCGCGTCTCGAACATGATCAGCAACGTGTTTTTCATGGCTTTTGGCGGGTTCGACGGTAACATTAAAACCTTTCTTTTGTATCTCCTGTTGCTGCCCATCAACGCCATTCGCCTCCGTCAGATGCTCAACCTCGTCAAGAAGGCCCGCAACGCCGTGCACGGCGAGACCTCGATGGAATGGCTCAAGCCGTTTATGACCCAACGCAAATATCGCCAAGGCGATGTGTTGTGCAAAAAAGGCGATACGGCCAAAGAGATGTTCTTGACGGTCAGCGGAAAATTCCTGGTTGCCGAAATCGGCGTCGAGCTTCCGCCCGGAAGTCTTATGGGGGAACTCGGCTTTCTCACGCCCGAGAACCGGCGGACGGCGACAATCGTATGCACGGAGGCAGCACAAGTCCTAACCATAACCTATGACAGGCTGCTCGAACTCTACTTTCAAAATCAGCAATTCGGCTATTACTTCCTCGTCTTGACCAGTCAGCGCCTGCTACAGAACATCGGGCGGCTGGAGGGAATTATCGAACAGAACAAAATCAAGAAGCATGCCTGATCAGCAGGCACGACGCGTTGAACATTACTGACGAGGCTCCGCGAGCACGCCTTCACGCCGAGTAAACTTCGGCGCGAATTTCTACGTGACGTCGTCTTTGCGCTGCCTCTTTTTGAAGTCACTACAATAACCGCGAACGCCCACGCAACTCGTCGCTCTGAGGCGGAGCCTCGTCAGTGTTTTGCCCATGCCCAGCCTGTGATGCGCCAATTTTCCCCTACCTTTTGCAGAACCACCGTCAAGATTGAACCGTGTTGGGTGTATCGCTTTCCCTTCAGCGTGAAACCGAAGTTTGCAGGGACGACGACGTAAGCGCGATCTCGCGTGATGTCGATATGCGTTGCGTAGAGCAATATCACACGCGGCTCAGTGATTCCGTTGTTCTTGATATAAGCGTCGAAACCTTTCGACCAATCGGCGCAAGCAGCGGCACCTTGCCATAAGTACGGAGGGAAATCGTCAATAATGGAAGATTGAGCGGCACAATAACCTGTCGCGGTAGCCGCATCGCCCTTGTTAAAGGCTTCAATATATTGCCTCACTGTAGCCATCACATCGACTTCATCCGACGCAAATGCTGGTCCCGCCGCCAAGGCGAGAGCGAATGATAATGATACAGCGATGGTTTTGCGCATACTGTTCTCCTTCCGTGAGGCTGATGCGGTCGCTGAATAATACAAACGAGCAAAAACGTACACGGCGGCCGCAATGGCGACGACAATCGCGATCGCGCCAATAAAAGCCAATAAGTTCCGCATTGCGATCTCCGCGTTTATTGAGAGATAATGCCGCTCCGCCCAAGCGAGCTTATCTTGGCGCCAGAGCAGATTCCGATCACATTTCACCATCGTCATGCGCGGGCTTGTCCCGGCCATGACCAACCTCCGATTCGATGCCACCGGAACATGCGCTAGGCGTCCCAGCGACCGAGGACGCGGCATTGTATCGGACGCATGATGCCGCGAGGAAGGCCCCGGCGCGACGAGCGCTGCGCATGTCCGATGCTGCGTTGCACCGAAGTCTTGCGGGAAATCGACGTCATGGGTCATTTTCGACCGATCCAACCGGTCTTGCGTGCCGGTCCATGTCCGCTTCGCCTCCGAACGCGGACTTGAGGCTGGGCGGGAGCGAGTCCAGACCGTATTGAGATCGGTCATAGCTCCGCGATTGAAGTCTCAAAACTGGGAGCTTCGAATCATGCGCCGTGAACTCAACGACCATGAATGGGCTGCCATCAGGCCGATGCTGCCGAACAAGCCGCGCGGCGTACCATGGGTGAACGACCGCCGTGTCCTCAATGGCATCATTTGGGTACTGCGGTCCGGGGCGCCGTAGCGAGACCTGCCGAGCATTTTTGGTCCCTGCACCACCTGTTACAAATCGCTTTGTTCGCCGGCGGCGGGCGGGCGTCTGGAGCAAAGATTATGGATGCGCGGGCTGGCGCGCATGACGCGGCCGTGCAGATGTTCGACACCTCCATCGTCCGGGTCCATCAGCACGCTGCCTGCATGACTCGGAACAGACGACAGTCGATGGGCCGGTCAAGAGGGCGGGTCCAACCTCGGCGATCACGACGTGCTCGATCACAGCGAGCCGTTGACCTCGCAGAGGCTAATGGATATCTCACCGACAACCGTGGATCGTTGCGGAAATCAGTCGACTGAGGTCCGGTACCTGTGCGATATGTGTGCAAAGGAAGGTTCGCGAAATCGACTAAGTTATTGAAATATATAGCTTCGGAGTGTGGCTCAGCCTGGTAGAGCACCTCGTTCGGGACGAGGGGGTCGCAGGTTCAAATCCTGCCACTCCGACCAGCATCCAGTCGCGGTTTCCGGCCGCGGCAGGCGGAATCCACCGAACTCAATTGGAAACCGTGCTGAGCGGGTTTTACTGGCCCGCGTTGAGGCGTCGGTTGACGTTTCCCGCCCGATTCCCCCATGCGGCAATCCATCCCGGTTGCGGGCGGGCACGGACTAGGCAATCATCCGGTTCTTCTCGATCGAGTGGACGCGCCGCAGCGTCAGGCCGGGCTCATGACAGGCTACATTCAGGGTCGCAACGTCAATTTGACTTTCCGGCCGCCGAACCGCGCTCCGGTCCGCGCGCTCGGTGGCTTCGACATCGAGGTCGAGGAGGGCGAGTTTCTTTCCATTGTCGGGCCGTCGGGCTGCGGCAAGAGCACCTTTCTCAATGTGCTGCTCGGCCTGATCAGGCCGGATTCCGGCGAGCTGTTGCTGCACGGCCGGCAGATCACCGGGCCGGGCACCGATCGCGCCATGGTGTTTCAGGAGTTCGGCCTCTTGCCGTGGCGCACCGTGCGCAACAACATCGAACTCGGCCTGGAGCTGAAGAAGGTGCCGGTGGCAAAGCGCCGTCCCGTTGCTAACAAGCTCATTGGACTTGTCGGGCTGTCGGGCTTCGAGTTCCACTATCCGCACGAATTGTCAGGCGGCATGAAGCAGCGCGTCGGGCTCGCGCGCGCACTGGCGACCGATCCGGACGTGCTGTTGATGGACGAGCCGTTCGCGGCGCTTGACGCGCAAACCCGCGATCTGATGCAGGCTGAATTGCTGCGCATCTGGCGGGAAGCACGCAAGACCGTGCTGTTCGTCACCCATCAGATCGACGAGGCGATCTATCTGTCCGACCGCGTCATGGTGATGAGCAAGCGCCCGGGCCGGGCGAAGAAGATCTTCGCCGTCAAGTTGCCGCGCCCGCGCACCTACGAAATGCGGGTGACGCCCGAGTTCAACGATCTGAAGCTTGAAATCTGGAACATGCTCAAGGACGAAATCGTGGTCTAGCCATGGCTGATCAAGCAGTGTTGCCAGCCGCACCGGAAGTCGCGCTGCGGCCGAGATTCGGCGAACGCTATCGCAAGGTTCTGCTCGGCGGGCTTGCCATCGTGCTGTTCTTCGCCGCCTGGCAGGCTGTCTTTCTGTTCGTGCCGCTCAATCCGCTGTTCATGTCGGAGCCGAGCCTGATCGCCAAGGGCTATATCGATCTCATCGTCAGCGGCGAACTCGCCCACGACCTCGCGGTCAGTTCGGTGCCGTTCTTCTACGGATTTGTGGCCGCGATCATTGTCGGCGTGCCGCTCGGCATTGTCATGGGCTGGCGGGTTCGAGTCGGCTATGCGCTCGATCCGCTGATGACGATTTTCTATGCCAGCCCGCTGGTGGCGCTGGCGCCGCTGTTCATCATCTTTTTCGGCGTCGGCGTGCTGGGCAAGGCGATCATCGTCTTCTTCCTGTCGGTGTTTCCGTTCATCTTCAACGCCTATGCCGGCGTGCGCGCTGTCGACCGGCTCCTGATCAACGTGGTGCGCTCGCTCGGCGGCGGTGAGTGGGACCTCTATTCGAAGGTGATCTTTCCGAGCGTGATGCCGTATATCGTCGCCGGCTCCCGCATCGCCGTCGGCCGGGCGCTGATCGCGGTGCTGGTCGGCGAGTTCTTTGCCGCCTCCGAAGGGATCGGCTACGACATTTCGAAGTTCGGCGATATTTTTGCGATCGATCGCATGTTCGGCTGCATCATCACCATCATGGTCATCGCCGTGGCGTTCACCGAAGGCATCCGCTGGGCAGAGCGTGCGGCGTTCCCCTGGCGCGTAGGACAATAGACCATGAGCGAAGCACGAGCCGTTCAAGGCAGTATCGGCGTCGTCGCGCAGACCGACGATCTCGCGCCGCCGCCGCGGAGCCTGTGGCAGAAGATCGAACCGACGGCGCTCGGGGCAGCCAGCATCGTCGTGGTGCTGCTGGTCTGGCAATTTGTGCCGCAATTCGTCCCGATGCGGGCGGGCACCAAGCTGTTCCTGACGGTGCCGAGCCAAATTGCCGACACGCTGTGGAACATGTTCGCGACCGGTTCGGTGTGGACTCCGCTCGCGGCCAGCGCGTCTGCCTTCGGGCTGGGTTTGTTTCTCTCGGTGATCGTCGGTCTGCCGCTTGGCATTCTGCTCGGGCGCTCGAAGCTGCTCGACGCCATGTTCGATCCCTTCATCACCGCGTTCAATGCGACGCCGCGCCTGGTGTTCCTGCCGCTGCTGTTGCTGTGGTTTGGCATCGGGCTTTGGTCGAAAGTGATGATCGTGTTCATCGGCGCGCTGTTTCCTATTCTCATCAACAGCTATGAGGGGGTCCGCAACGCCGACAAGCTGCTGATCAATGTGGTGCGCGCGTTCGGCGGCTCGGAGTGGGACATTTCCCGGCTTGTCGTGGTGCCGAATTCGCTGCCCTATATCGTCGTCGGCCTGCGGCTCGCCATCGGCCGTGCCGTGCTCGGCGTTGTCGTCGCCGAGTTCTTCGGCTCGCAGGAGGGCCTCGGCGTCATCATGGTTCGCGCGGCGAGCCGCTTTCAGGTCGACGTCGTATTCGCGGGCGTCATCATTTTCGCCGGGCTGTCGCTGGCCATGACCGGATTGGTCAAGATTATCGAGGATCGACTGAGCCAGTGGCGGCCGCAGCACGTCCGTCCCACCTGATCGCTCTCGACAAAAACACCGAGGCCCCAGACTTGCGTCCAGGGCCTCGTTTCGCTCTGGCTCGCGGTGCTCAGGCTTTGCGCCTGCGCCGCGCGCGCTCAGTCGGTCTTGTTGGGCTCTGCGAGTTTGGTCGGCACGTAGCCCATCTGCTTGAGCGTCGAATTGAGCATGTTGCGCGCGAGGAAGCCCTCGGAATTGGGCAGCGGCTTGTCCTTCGGCCATTGCCGCGCGGCGATCATGGTCAGACGCCGCGACTCGAAAATAGCCCGGAACAGGTCCGGCGGCAGTTCGGCGCCGTACGCGTCATGCAACTGGTCCCAGATGATGCCGGCCTCCTTGTCGGTCTTGATCCCAAGCTCCTTCTCGAGCACCGGGATCGAGCCTTCCTTGTTGGAGCGGAAATAGGTGACCGCCTTGGCGATGGCGCGGATCATCTTCTTGACCGTCTCGGGGTTCTTCTCGACGAAGGACCTCATGCACCAGATCGAGCCGCCGGCGCGCGGAATGTAATCGCCGGTGCGGAACAGGATCTTCAGTTCGCCGGTGCCGACCGCCTGCGCGGCATGCGGAATCGACAGCGCCCCGCCGACAATGTCGCCGTTGAGCATGGCCGCGATGCGGTCCGGCTCGCTCTGGAACGAGATCACCTTGTAATCGGTCCCGACATCCATCTTGAAGAAGCGGCGCAGCACGGCGACCACTTCGTCGTAATCGGCGCCGCCGGCCCGGCCCAGGCCGATCGTCTTGCCCTTGATGTCGGCGACCGACTTGACTTCCTTCCGCGTGGTGAGCGTCCACTGCGACCTCAGCGATTCGCCCACGATGTATTCGATCGACGCGCCGCTCAACGCCGCCTGCGAGCCGCCCGACGGGATCGGCGCGCAGTCGAGATTGCCGGACAGCACGGCGGTGACTTGGGCCTTGCCGGTCAGTTCGATGAACTTGGCGTCGAGGCCCTCCTCCTTGAAGAAGCCCTTGTCCATGGCGATGTAGGTCGGAACGTGAAAGCCATCGCCGCCGACCACTTTGCCGATCGTGATTTTGGTGGCCTGCGCGTTGGCGCTGGCGGCGAAGATTGAGGCGAACCCGATCGCTGCCGCGGCAGCGAACAGGAGCCGGAGCATTCGCATGGCGTCCTCCTGTCGTTATGCACAAATCGAACGGCCGGCATCGGTACCGGTGTCCGGGATTGATGCGGCAATTGCAGCGGCATCGCCGGCAGGTTAGCACAAGCGCGGCTGGTTGCCATGCGCCCCACCGCCGCAAAGGCGACTCGCCTGGCGCGCGCAGATCGTCGCCGCTTGACGGCGGCCGCCGCGTCAGCGCAGCTTGCGGGTCAATGCCGTCTTTTCGCCGAGCGTGTCGCGCACGTAGATCAGGTTTACGGCGGCGAAGATGATGACGGCGATCGGCGCGGCAAAAATAAGGGCGATCAGGCCGAACAAATAAGTGATCGCGGTGATGCCGAGCAGCATGACCGCTGGCGGAATGGCGACCATATGGCGCTGGATCAGCGGCGAGACGAGCTGACCCTCGATCTGGTGAATGGCGAGATAGGCGAGTAGCGTCCACAGCGCCGCTTCGGGGCTCTTGGTGAGGGCTACCAGGATCGCCGGTATCGCAGACAGCAGCGGTCCGACATAGGGAACGAATTCGCCGATCGCCGCGATGATTCCAAGCGCGAGCGACGACGGCACGCCGATCAGCCACACGGCAAATGTCGACAAAGCGCCGATCAGGACCATCTCGGCGAGCTGGCCCATCAGCCAAAGCCGCAAGGCTTCGCCGATGCCGTCGACGATCTCGCCGGCGCGAGCATGCTGGCTCGGCGGAAACAGCCAGATCACGCCGCGCCGGTACAATCCGGGCTGTACCGCCAGATAGATGCCGCTGATCAGCATGATGATCGCGCCCTCGATCAGGCTCGTGCTCACGCTCAGCACGCCGGACAGCACGCCGGTGATCGAAAATTGGGCTGGGGTGATGTGATTGAGGATAAAGTTGCCGGGCGGAAATCGGCTCAGTTCCGCCTCGATATCGGCGCTGGCGGCAGTCGCTCTTTGCACGACGTCCAGGAATTGCCCGGAGAAGTGGGTACCGAACAGCAAGGGGGCGCCGGCGAGCGCAACGATTACGCAAACAGTCGATAGAACAAGCGCCACCGGCTCCGGCAGCGAAAGCCAGCGCATAAGCGGCCGGGCGCCGAGCCGCAGCAGCATGGCGAAGATGATGGCGCCCAACGCCATCAGGATGACGCCGAACAGATACCAGATCAGAACCGGAATGCTGGCGGCGGCGATGACGATCAGCGTCCGTTTGAGGAGTTCGACGTGGCTCATGACCGTGGGCGTCCGACGCAGCGGGGTCATTCGGCTATTTCATACCACGATCTGCTCGCTCGCGGTCATCGATGTTGGGGGCGTCATGAAGTCCGAAGATGACCGCCAAGAGGTCCGCAACACGGCTCGACGGGCCGCCGGCCCCTATGGGGTTGCGGTGCGGCCATGCTAATCGTTGAGCATCGCAAAGCCGACGCCCTAGCTGCGTCAGGGGAGGAAAAATGCCGAGTGCAGCTCCATTACGGCCGGTGCAAGGCAAGCCGCGCGAAGTCAAGATCCGGGTGCATGACGGAGCGGAAATCGCGGTCGCGCTTTATATGCCCGATGGCGGCGGCCCGTTCCCGGTGCTGCTGGCGCCGTCGCCTTACCGCTACGACAACAATACGCTGCCGGCGACGCCGCAATTTCTCTGGCGCGAGACCGGTCCGATCGAATTCTACCTCAAGCACGGCTACGTCTATGCCCACATGGACGTGCGCGGCTGCGGCAAGTCGGGCGGCGAATTCCGCCTGCTCGACCGCAACGAGCAGAAAGACCTTTATGACGTAATCGAATGGCTCGGTCATCAGCAATGGTCGAATGGCAAGGTCGGCGGCATCGGGCAGTCCTATTTCTGCATGCTGCAATGGTGGATGGCGATCCAGAAGCCGCCGTCGCTCGCCTGCATTGCCGCCTTCGACGGCCTGAACGATCCCTACCGCGCCTCGGTCTATCAGGGCGGCATCTTGGGCGATTTCTTCGGTTCGTATTGGTGGAACCAGAATCGCATCATCAACCGCAATCCGGCGAACGGCGAGCAGCCGCGCGAGCAGACTTGCGACTTGAATCTATTGCTGCAGCAGCATCCCACCTACGGCGATTTCTGGCGCGAGCGCTCCGCCGCCGAGCGGCTGCACGAGATCGAGGTGCCGCTCTACTCGGTCGGGGTCTGGGGCAAGGTCGACCTGCATACCCGCGGCAATATCGACGGCTTCCGCCGCGCCAGGGGGCCGAAGAAGCTGAAGATGGTCGGTCCCGTCAACGCCTTCGCCGCCAACCGCGAGTTCAACAGCGTTGAACTGCACGAAAAGCTTCTGCTGCCGTTCTACGAGCACTATCTCAAAGGCGGGGATACGGAATATCTGTCGCGGCCAACGGTCGAATATTTCGTGCGCGGCGCCGATGCGGTCCGCAGCGCCGAGAGCTGGCCGCCGCCCGGCGTCCGCTACATGACGTGGAATTTGAGCGCGGAAAAATCCGGCAGCGTGACCTCGCTCAATGACGGGACCTTGTCGCGGCAGAAGCCGTCGGACGCGTCGGAAGCAGAAAAAACTTCGTACAGCTATCCCGATCCCGGCTGGATGCTGGGCGTCGTCGGCTTCGGGCCGAACAATCAGCCCGATCCGGCGCGCCGGGTGCTGACCTTTACCACCGCGCCGCTCGCCCAAGACCTGGAAATCGCCGGGCCGATCAAGCTGGTGCTGCACGCCTCTTCGACGCGCACCGACATGGATTTTTTCGTCAAATTGTCGGAGCAGACGCCGCAATCGCCGGACGACCGCGCCAAGGGGCTCAATCCGGCCTCATACTGGATCACCAAGGGCTGGCTGCGCGCATCGCACCGCGCGCTCGATCCGCAAAAATCGACCGAAATGGAGCCGTACCACAGTCACAGCGATCCGCAGCCGATCGAGCCGGGAAAAATCTACCGTTTCGACATCAGCGTCGAGCCGATGGCGCACCGCTTCAAGGCCGGCAATCGCGTCCGCCTCGAAATCGTCAACGGCGATTCGGCGGTCACCGACGTGTTGTGGACGCACTATTACACGCCCGACAAGATCGGGACCGATACGATCTACCATTGCGCGCAATACCCGTCGGCGCTGACTTTGCCGGTCATGGAGGGTGCCTGAGGGCGCCCCCCGCCGCGCGCAATCAGCGCCGGCAGGCGGCTACGGCAGACTCCGACACCAGCTTCCGATACTCGGCCTCCGTCCAGGCCCGGGCGGTCTTGGTTCGCACGCTGCCCAACGAACCGATCGCCATCGCGAATTTGGCGATGTTGTCGCCGCTTGAGGTTTCGATGATGACGACGATGTCGGAGTCCCCGGATGTCAGATAGAGTTCCTTGATTTCGCAACCCAATTTTTTCGCCAAATCCCGGGAGGCTTGCGCGCGCTTGGGCGAATCCTTGACGTTGCGTATGCCTTGGTCGGTCCAGTTCAGCGAGCAGATGAACAGCATGTCGTTCTCCTGTGGTTACGACAGATTTCGGCGCCGGGCCAAAGCCGGCCTCCAGCCTGTCAAATGTGGGCTCTGCAAATCAAATGACGATCTCCCTGAAGACCGCGCCTGCCGCCGGCATGATCGCTGTCTCGAGACGGGAGTTCGACAGTGTTCGGCAGGTTCCCGTTGGCAGCCTGGCGCTGACTCTATACCTTTGGAGCGAGGCTGGGAAAGGCGCAATCCGCGAGATTTGATTTCGCCGCAACATCAAATACGCTTAAATCCTGGTCGCCGCGAACGCACTGCGCTGCACCTTCTCCGGAGAATCCCATGAAGCTCGGCTTCTTCATCATGCCCGTCCATCCGCCGGCCCGGAATTATGCCGAGACCTTGCGCGAGGACCGCGAGGCCTTCGTGCTCGCCGACAAGCTCGGCTACAGCGAGGGCTTCTGCGGCGAGCACCTGACCGATGTCGCGGAAAACATTCCGAACAGCCTGACGTTTCTGGCATCGCTCGCCGGATTTACCTCGCAGATCAAGCTCGGCACCGGGGTGACGAACCTGCCGTTCAGCCATCCGCTGCTGGTCGCCACCCAAGCGGCTCTGGTCGACAATCTGTTGGACGGGCGGCTTCTTCTCGGAATCGGCGCCGGCATTTTGCGCAGTGATGCCGAGGCGCTGGAATTGCTCGATGCCGATCGCGGCGCCATGTTCGCGGAAGCCATCGATCATGTGCTGGCGCTGTGGGCGGGCGAGGCGCCTTACAATCTCACCGGCAAATACTGGAACATTTCCACGGCAAAGACGCTGTGGCCGGAGATCGGTCTCGGCAACATCGTCAAGCCGCTGCAGAAGCCGCATCCGCCGATCCTCGGCACTTCGACCGACGCATACTCCAAGGGCTTGATCGCGCTCGGCCGCCGCGGCTGGTGGCCGATCTCGTCGCATTTTCTGCACGCCAATTGGCTGTTGAGCCAATGGAACAATTACGCACAGGGCTGCGCCGAAGGCGGCCACCGGGCCGACCGCGCCAATTGGCGGGTCGCGCGCTCGATCTTCGTGGCCGATGATGACAGGACCGCGCGCGCCTATGGCGGAGACGATCCAAAGAGCCCGTATCGTTTTTACATGAATCGAGCTCACCGCGAAGCTGAAAAAGGGCAACAAGCTTGGCGGCTTCAAGGAGCGGGCCGACATGCCCGACGACAAGCTCACGCTCGACTATATTTTCGACAATGTCGTCATCCGCGGCAGCGTCGACCGCGTCATCGACGGCATCTTGGCGCTGCACGACAAGACCGGCGAGTTCGGCACCTTGCTTTATTGCGGCAAGGACTGGGCGGATGCCGCGCTCGGCCGCCGCTCCATGGAACTGATGGCCGAGAAGGTGATGCCGGCGGTCAACGCCGCGATCGGCAATCGCGCCGCGGCCGAGTAATCAACCGCCGGGGAGGGGACAGTGGCAATCAAGACCCAAGACGTTGCGCGCGACGGCCTGTTCGGCTATCTCGCGCAACCTCATTCCGGCGGCAGAGGCTGCGTGCTGATTGTGCCGACAATTTTCGGCGTCAATCCGTTCGCGAGAGGCTACGCCGACACTTTGGCGCGCGCCGGGCTGACGGCGGCCGTCTGCGATCTTTATTCGGGAGAGCCGCTACCGGCCGGTTACGACGAAGCGCGGGCGCGGGGACGCAAGCTCAACGACAAAATGGCCGACGAGATTGAAGGCAGGTGGCTCGACCATTTTCAGCGCGATATCGGCTCCGCGGCGCTGGGCATCATCGGCTTCTGCCTCGGCGGCCGCTACGCACTCATCAGCGCCGCGCAGGATCGGCGCATCAAGGCCTGTACGGCCGTCTATCCGTCGATCGACGATCCGATGCTGCCCAATCAAATCCACGATACGCTCAAGCTCGCCGCCGCCATCGGCTGCCCGGTCCATCTGTGCCAGCCGGGCCACGATCACGTCGCCACCGAGGCAACCTACGCCACGCTCAAGGCGGCGCTGCTGGGCCGCACTGAACCGACGATCATGCAGTATTATCCGAAGGCCGAACACGGGTTCATGCACCGCAAGGAGCCGGCGGCGAATCCGGCGGCAACCACTATCGCATCCCCGCAGATCGTCGCTTTTCTCGCGGCCTGTTTGCTCTGATGATGCGGTCGGTTTGGCCGCTTGGCTACGACGCTATGGCCGGCGCGGCGCGCATTTGCCAAGCGTGTCTGCTGAGGCGACCATCGCCGAAACCATTTTGCCGCTCATTCGCCGCGAAGCTTGTTTGCCGCTCGAAAGCCACAGCGCCGTGCGGTAGGAGGCGGTTGCCATGTCTGAGAGCCGAGACGAAGAAGTGTTGCGCCGCGCCATCGCCTGGTCGGAGACGGCTTTGGCGCAGGGCGCGCGCCCGTTCGGCGCCGTGGTGACCGACGGCGACGGGCGGATCGTTGCGGAGGGCCACGGTCTGCCCACCGCAGATCCGCGCGACTGGACCGCGCACTCGGAAATGCTGGTGCTGCGCGCGGCAGCGGCGAAGCTGCGCTGGGACGCGCTCGGCCGCGCCACGATCTATTCCAGCGCCGAACCTTGCCCGATGTGCGCCGCCGCGATCTATTGGTGCAACGTGCGGCGGCTCGTGTTCAGCGTCAGCGAGCCGGCGATGCGCGCGCTACGCGCGCCGTTCGAGCGCGCTGCCGGGATCGAGATGCGATGTACCGAGATTTTCGCCCGCTGCGACCGCCGCATCGAGGTGGTCGGACCGCTGCTTGAGGATGAAGGGTTGCGCGCGCACCGGCGCTACTGGCCTTCCGCCCGCGACGACGTGTGAGTGCGTGAGCGGCGGCAGCAGCGCCGGGAGCCGTTGGCGAACTTCACAGTTTCTCGGCCAGAAAGCGCATCAGCCGCGGCGCCAGGAAGCCGGAAAAACTGCTCGATTCCTCGATCGGATCGTTCATCCAGAAATGCGGTGCGCCCGGCACGATACAGGTGCGCACGAAGAAGCCGGCCTGCTTGAGCGCGAGCAGGAAGGCATCGGTATGCGCAACGCGATCGACAATGTCGTCCTCGGTTCCGGTCACCAAGAGAATGCCGATCTTGTTGGTGGCGAAGGTCGCATAGCTGATCGGCGAGGCATCGAAATAGAGTCGTCGATTCTCCATCGGAGAGGCGCCGAGCAATTTCTCGATGGTATTGTCGCGCGGCCAATCGACCTGATACTGCTTCCACATGGCGAGCGCGTCGTAGACGCCGTAGACGCCGATCAAGACCTTCACCTTGCAGTCGACTTTGGCAAAGGCATCCTGCGGATAGCCATTTGCGAACAGGCTGCCGTTGCCGCCGAGCGCGGCGAGCGAGGCCAGGTGGCCGCCGGCGGAAGCGCCGAGAAGGCCAATGCGCTGCGGGTCGATGCCGAACTCGGCCGCCTTGCCGCGCACGAACTGCACGCCGGCGAGCACATCCTGCACGGCGTGCGGAAAGGCCTTGGTCTTGGTTGCCAGCCGGTAGCTGATGGCAAACAGCGCGATGCCTCGCGCCGCCAGATGGGGGCCCCAATACTGGAACGCGGCGCGCGAGCCGCCGATCCAGGCGCCGCCATGCACGGCGACGAGGGCCGGCGCCGGTTGCGCGGCTTTCTTGGGCAAATAAAGGTCGCCGAGAAGTTCCACGCCGTCGTGGTTGGCGTAGGCCAGGCCGGGGTGGATGCTCGTCGTGTCGTCGTTCATGACCGCGTCTCTTGATCGCGGCGGGCGAAGAAACCCGCAAGCAGGCGGATGGCCTCGTCGGCGCGTTCGATGTTGGGGCAATGGCCGCAATTGTCGAGGACGTGCAGTTCCGCGTCGCGGAATTTCGCCGCTAGCTCCTTTGCGTAGCCCGGCAGCCGCAGCTTGTCGTTGCCGCCGGCGATGATCAGCGCCGGCACCTTGATGTTGCCGTACGGCGTGTTGTCCGGCTGGCCGAAGCGTTCCCGCTCGGTGGTTTGCGGACTCTTAAAACGCGCCGCCGCTGTGCACTCCCAAGCGCCCGGAATGAGGCTCAGCTGATATCGGCGCTCGACATAGGCCTCGTCGTCCGCCCAGCGCGCGTCGTGGAACATCGCCCGCAGCATGGAGCGCATTGCCTCGCGGGTGCAGTCGTAATTCAACAGCACGCGGCGATGCTCGTTGTCCGGCGTAAAGCCGCCCGAGGAGATCAAGGCGAGCGCGCGCAGCGGCCAGCCGTCGGGTTCGGCCGCAAGCCCGCGCGCGAACAGGCTGCCGCCCATGGAATTGCCGACCACGTAGGCGTCTTCGATGCACATCAGGTCGAGAAAGCGCCGCAGGTGGGTGAGCCGGCGCGCCTGGCCTTCCTTGAAATCGTGAATCTTGTCGGTGCGGCCGAAGCCGAGCCAATCGGGCGCCAGTACGTGGTAGCGCTCGGCGAGCTTGGGCAGCACGAATTCCCAGCTGATCTCGGCGCAGCCGCCGAACTCGCCGCTGTGCAGCAGCACGATGGGGCGGCCTTCGCCGGCTTCGAGAAAATGGGTGCGGATGCCGTCGACCGAAACGTAGCGGCTATGGACCTGCAAAAGCTGCTCCTGCGTGGCTGATGCCGGCCTCTCATAGCAATCGTCGGCGCCTTCGTCACTGCATGCGCGGCCGGCTGGTCACACTTTCCGAGGCTGCAATTGACAGCGATTTCGGCCCGTTCAATAAGATGAAACGGGGCAGACACCGTAAGCGCGAGTGGCGGGGTGGAACTGGCCCGGCCGCGTCGGAGAGGGAGATGTCGCGGGTGGCAGAAAGCACGTCTCCGTCGCTCCTCGTCAATGGCACGCGGGTCGAGATGATCGAGCGCGGCAAAGGCCGCCCGCTGCTGTTCCTCCATGCCGAAAACGGCATCGAACTCGCCGCGGCGGCGATCGAGGAATTGGCGAAGGGGGCGCGGGTGATGGCGCCGACCCATCCGGGGTTCGGCCGCTCCGAACTGCCCAAGGGCATGCGCACGGTCGACGATCTGTCCTATTTCTACCTCGATCTGCTCGATCAGCTCGATCTCCACGATCTCGCCGTTGTCGGCGTGTCGCTCGGCGCCTGGATCGCTGCCGCGATCGCGGTGAAAACGACCGCGCGATTGTCCCGCCTCGTCATGGCGAACGCGGTCGGCATCAAAGTCGCCGACCGCGAGACGCGCGACATTGTCGATATTTTTGCGCTCACCGAGAAGGAGTATCTCGACATCGCCTATTGCGATCCCGAAGCGGGCCGGCGCGATTACAAGGCGCTGCCCGATGACGAAGTGCTCGCCGCCGCCCGTGCGCGTGAGGCGACCGCGCGCTTGGCCTGGAACCCGTACTTCCACGATCCGCGCCTGAAAAGCCGGCTGCACCGCATCCGCATCCCGACCTTGTTCCTATGGGGCACCCACGACCGCATGCTCAGCGAGGCCTATGGCCGAGCCTATTGCGCGATGATCCCGGGCGCCCGGTTCGAATTGATCGAGCGTGCCGGCCACTTCCCGGATCAGGAGCAGCCGAAACAGTTTACCGAAAAGGTGCTGGCCTTTGCCGCGGCAAAATGAACGCGTAGGGTGGGCATGGCGCGCTGCGAGGACAAGCAGCATCGGCGCGATCGTACGCGCGCTTTGCCCACGCGGTCGCGACCAGCAGACGATTTCGCCCACGCTGCGGCTAGGACAAAGCGAGCCTGTCACATGAGAGTCTATCAGTTCACCGAACAGCCCTATTATCCGGCCTGGAACGACCATTCCGGCTCGCTGCGGGTCAATCTGCTTAACCGCAAATGCGATCCCCATATCGCGGCCGAGCTGTTCCACCGCTATTACGATGAGTTTCAGGTCGCCGACGAGGTCGGTCTCGACATCATGCTCAACGAGCATCATCAGACCGCGACCTGCATGTCGTCGACGGTGGTGGTGGGGCTGTCTGTGCTGTCGCGCATCACCAAGAACGCGCGGCTTCTGGTGCTTGGCTACCCGATCGGCCACCGGCCCGATCCGCTGCGAATCGCCGAGGAACTCTCGACCATCGACGTGATCTCGCGCGGCCGTCTCGACATGGGATTTATCAAAGGTGTGCCGTACGAATTTCCGGCGTCGAACCAGAACCCGGTCGGCGTCATGGATCGCTGGTGGGAGGCGCTCGACTTCATCATCAAGGCGATGACCACGCACGACGAATTGTTCAACTGGGAGGGCGAGTATTTTCACTACCGGCAGGTCAACGTGTGGCCGCGGGTGTGGCAGCAGCCGCATCCGCCGATCTGGACCACGACCGGCTCGACCACCCAGGCGCGCGTGCTCGGCGAGCGCGGCTACGTGATGTCAACGCTTGGCTCGGGCTACAACACGCGGCCGCTCTACGACGCCTATCGCCGCGGCTACGTGGCAAAATGGGGCGCGGCGCCCGGGCCGGACCGCTTCGGCTATCTCGGCCTTGTCGCCGTGGCTAATGACAAGGATGAGGCGCGCAAACGCGGCGACCTTGTCGCCGGCTATCTGCGCTCAAGCTCGATCGTGCATCTGCCGTTCCGCAATCCGCCGGGCTTCCTCTCGGCCGAAGACAATGCACGGCTCCTCCGCGGCGTGACGCCGCCGCGCAGCTACACCAAGGACCGGCGCGTCATCGACATGCGCAGCGCCAGTGTCGAGGAGCTGATCGCGGCGGGCATCTTGTTCTGCGGCACCCCCGACGAGGTCTACGAGCAGATCGTCGATTTCTGCGATTATTGCGGCGGCATGGGCAACCTGTTGATGATGGGCCATGCCGGCTTCCTTACCCACGAGCAGACGGTCGATAACCTTACGCTGTTTGCGCGCGAGGTCTATCCGCGGCTCAAGGCGTGGCGGCAGCCCGACGCCGAAGCGATCGCGGCTTTGGCGATGGCCGACAAGCCGAAGCAGGGCCCGGCCGTGACGGTGCGCGCCGGCGATCTGGTGGATGCGACGATCACCGCGAACTGAATTCTCTAGCATTTCCCGCTCGAATCAAATCAATGGCGTCATTGCGAGGAGCCAACGGTCGCGGCCCAAAGGGCCGGCCCGATGACAGGCTCCGCGACGAAGCAATCCATATCTCCGCCGTCTTTGCCGGATTGCTTCGCTCCGCTCGCAATGACGGATCGACTTGAGTGGGACCCGCTCTCGTTATTCTAGGTCGGCGAAGGCCCGCAACGAAATGAAAATCGTAATTCCCGACGACTATCAGAACGTGGTGGACCGGCTGCAATGCTTCGCGATGATCCGCCATCACAATGTCGTCCGTTACCGCGAGCCGGCGCGCGATTTTGAGCAACTGGTTGGGCGCCTCTCCGACGCCGAAATCATCGTATCGATCCGCGAGCGCGTCGAATTTTCGCGGGCGCTGCTCGAGCGTCTGCCGCAGTGCAGGCTGATTGCGCTCGTCGGCCGCAGCTCGCACCGGCTTGACTTCGACGCCGCCACCGCGCTCGGCATTCCGGTCGCGACCGGAGTCAGCAATTCGCCGGTCGCTCCCGCCGAACTGACGCTCGCGCTGATGCTTGCCTCGCGCCGCAACGTCGCCCTTGAAGCCGAACGGATGAAGCGCGGCGAATGGCCGTGCACGTTGTCGCACCGGCTGCGCGGCTCGACGCTCGGCATCTATCGGCTCGGCGCGGTCGGGACGCTGGTCGCCGAAGGCGGCGACGGGCTCGGCATGAACGTGCTGGTGTTCGGCCGCGACAACTCGCTGCAAAGGGCTGCGGCAGCCGGATACGAGATCGCCAAATCCAGGGCCGATTTGTTCGAGCGCTCTGATGTGCTCTCGGTCAGCCTTCGGTTGCGCCCGGAGACGGTGGGCATCATCGGACCGGACGATCTGGCGCGCATGAAACCCAGTGCGCTGTTCGTCAATGTTGCCCGCGCCGAACTGGTGCAGCCGGGCGCATTGCTGGCGGCGTTGCAGAACGGCCGCCCCGGCTACGCCGCGGTTGATGTCTACGAGCAGGAACCCGTCACGGCGGGCAACCATCCGTTCCTGAGAACGCCGAATGTGTTGTGCACCCCGCATATCGGCTGGGCGGAATGGGACAATTTCGAGCTTTATTTTCGCGAATGCTTCGAACAGATCGTCAAGTTCGAAAGCGGCGAGCCGTTGCGGCTTGGCAATCCGAGTGTCAAGCCGCGCAGTCCTGTTGCGGAACCCGGCTGATACGCCGCCGCTTGGCCAGGAACAAAACCAAGGAAGCAAATGGGAGCGAATCCGCCATGAAACCGCGGCTTTATATCGCAACGAACGGCCTGGGCGTCTGGTACAGCGACGACCTCGGCGAAAATTTGATTCGCATGAACAGCCGAGCGGGCATGTATAGCGGCAGTCATATTTGGGCGCTGGCGAACAACCCTTCCGACCCTGACATGCTCTGGGCCGGAACCAATGGCGGGCTGTTCCGCCTCGATCAGGCAAAGATGCAATGGTCGCACATGCCGAGTCCCATGGACGAACGGCACAAGATCACCGCGATCGCGTTTGATCCGCATCATCCCGATGCGGTGCTGGCGGGCACCCAGTTCGCGGCGATGTACCGTTCTGAAGATCATGGCAAAACCTGGCGCCTGCTCGACCTCGACATCCCCGAAATCTGTTCCAACAAGAACCAGTCGCGCTTCACTCAGATTGTTTTCGATCCCATAAATCCTCGCCTCGCCTTCGCCGGAGTCGAGCCTCGATTATGTCTGGCGCTCTACCGACGGCGGCATCACCTGGCAGAAAATCACCAAGGGCATCGGTACCGACGACATTCATGGCCTGGGCGTGAGCACGAGCGGAGGCGTCCGGCGGCTGCTGGCCGCGACGGATCGCGGCATCTACTTCAGCAACGATGACGGCGAAAGCTGGGAGAGGGGCACCGTCAACTCGCCCTCGGACTATATGCGGGCAGTGGTTCCGCGCGCCGACCAGAGCGGTGTCGTTTTTCTCACCAATGGCGATGGTCCGCCCGGCTCCTGGGGCCGCCTGATGCGCAGCCGCGACAACGGCGGCCATTGGGACGAGGTGACGCTTCCCGGTCAGATCGACAGCACGATGTGGTCGGTCGCCACGCACCCGGCCGATCCCGATCTGCTGTTTGCGTCGTCCTGTCTTGGTCAGATCTATCGCAGCAGCGACGGCGGCGAGAACTGGACCGGCCTCAAACGCCGACTCGGCGAAATTCGCCACGTCGTCTGGCTGCCGAACTGACCGGTGCGCGGCCAGGCACATTTCCGACGCGTCGTCTCGGAAGGGTCGGATTACTTTTTGCCGGGCGGCCCGGCCCGCCTTCGACCGCAGCGCGAACCCATGGCGGGCGAGATTCCTCCGACGCGCGAAGCGCGAATGCGGAAGCGCTGACTCGATACTGACCCACTCATCGCCGTTTGAGATTGGCACCGCCGTTGCAATCTCCTACCCTTTCGGGGCTATGGATTCCGGGTTCGGCCTGCGGCGTCCCGGAATGATCGGTTGGAGTCCCCCAATGCGGGTCTATCACTTCAGCGAACAGGCCTATTTTCCGGCGTGGAACGAGCATTCCGGCACGCTGCGCGTGACGTTTCCCAACCGTAAATGCGATCCGCGCATCGCCGCCGATCTGTTCCATCGCTATTACGACGAGTGGCAGCTCTGCGACGAGCTCGGCCTCGACATCATGCTCAATGAGCACCATCAGACTGCGACCTGCATGTCGTCGACGGTCGTCGTGGGGCTTGCGGTGCTGGCGCGCAATACCAAAAACGCGAGGCTTCTGGTGCTCGGCTATCCGATCGGCCACCGGACCGATCCGCTGCGAGCCGCCGAGGAACTCTCGACCATCGACGTGATCTCGCGCGGCCGCCTCGACATGGGCTTCGTCAAGGGCATTCCGTATGAAATCGCCGCGTCAAATCGCAACCCGACCGAGCTGATGGATCGCTTCTGGGAGGCGCACGATTTCATCCTCAAGGCGATGTCGAGCCATGAGGAAGCGTTCAACTGGGAAGGCGAGTTTTTTCACTACCGGCAGGTGAACGTCTGGCCGCGGGTCTGGCAGGAGCCGCATCCGCCGATCTGGTCGACCACCGGAAGCTCGACGCAGGCCCGCGTGCTCGGCGAACGCGGCTACGTCATGGCGACGCTCGGCACCGGCTACGGCACGCGCAAAATGTACGACTCGTATCGCAAGGGTTATCTGGCGAAATTCGGCAAGGCGCCCGGCCCCGACCGTTTCGCCTATCTGGGACTGGTCGCGGTCGCGCACGACGAGGCCGAGGCGCGCCGCCGCGGCGATCTCATCGCCGGCTATTTGCGCACGAGCCCGATCGTCGCGCTGCCGTTCCGCAATCCGCCCGGCTATCTGCCGCCGGAGGACAATGCCCGGCTTTTGCGCGGCGAGACGCCGCCACGCACCTTCACCAAGCAAGGCCGCATCATCAATATGCAGTTCGCCGGCGTCGACGAATTAATCGATTCCGGAGTGCTGTTCTGCGGCACGCCCGATCGGGTCTACGAGCAGATCGTCGACTTCTGCGGCCATTGCGGCGGCGTGGGCAATCTCTTGATGATGGGGCAGGGCGGGGAATTGAGCCACGCGCAAACGGTCGACAACCTGGCGCTGTTCGCCCGCGAGGTTTATCCGCGGCTCAAAGCCTTCAAGCAACCCGATCCCGAAGTGGCGGCTGCCGCAGTCGCTGCTTGACCCGCAACCAATCGTCGCCGCGGCGTGCCAGGAAGGTCACTCAAGAAATGCTGTTTGCTTGGAGTGCGGGCCTGCATACCACCACTCCAAGGCCGCATGCTTGCGGCCGTTGACATTGCCTCCATTTAGCAGTTGAAAGTATGGTAAAGTCATCATCTCGCGGCGGCGCGGGCGCGGAATTGTGCGCTGGCTGCCGCATTCGGTAATGGCTTCAGACAAGCCCCCGGTGAGCACGGCATTAGCCCGCGTGCTCATGAATCGATCATGCCCGCCTAGCCAAGAAACGGCGGAAGACCGGGCATCTCGAGACCAACGCCAAGCGCGGTTTCGGAACAGGAAAAAGCAGAACACGATCGGAGAGAAACATGGACGCAAAGACTGATGACAAGGGCGCTGGCAAGTGCCCAGTCATGCACGGCACCACGAATGTCGGAATGAGGTCGAACAGCGACTGGTGGCCCAACCAACTCAATCTCAGAATTCTCCGCCAGAACTCGCCGCAGTCCGATCCCATGGGCAAGGCGTTCAACTACGCCGAGGAGTTCAAGAAGCTCGACTTCAAGGCTCTGAAGAAGGACCTCACCGCGCTGATGACGGACAGCCAAGACTGGTGGCCGGCGGATTTCGGCCATTACGGCGGGCTGATGATCCGCATGGCGTGGCACGCGGCGGGCACGTACCGCATCGGCGACGGCCGCGGCGGCGCCGGCACGGGACAGCAGCGCTTTGCGCCGCTCAACTCCTGGCCGGACAACGCGAACCTCGACAAGGCGCGCCGGCTGCTTTGGCCGATCAAGCAGAAATACGGCCGCAAAATCTCCTGGGCCGATCTTCTGGTGCTCGCCGGCAATGTCGCGCTCGAGTTCGATGGGATTTAAGACCTTCGGCTTCGGCGGCGGACGCGCCGATGTCTGGGAGCCTGACGAAGCCGTCTACTGGGGCAAGGAGAAGAGCTGGTTTCCCGATCCCGCCAGCGACGAGCGCTACACTGGCGACCGGCAGCTGGAAAATCCTCTCGCGGCCGTGCAGATGGGTCTCATCTACGTCAATCCGAACGGGCCGAACGGCAAGCCGGATCCGAAGGCTGCGGCAATAGACATTCGCGAGACTTTCAAGCGCATGGCGATGAACGATGAGGAGACGGTTGCACTGATCGCCGGCGGTCACAGCTTCGGCAAGAACTCACGGCGCCGGCGACGCGGCGCTGGTCGGCCCCGATCCGGAGGCGGCGCCCATTGAGGAAATGGGCCTCGGCTGGACCAGCAAATACGGCACGGGCGTTGGCAAAGACGCGATCACCGGCGGCCCGGAAGTCACCTGGACCACGACGCCGACGAAATGGAGCAACAACTTCTTTGCGAACCTGTTCGGCTACGAATGGGAACTGACCAAGAGCCCGGCCGGCGCCAATCAGTTCAAAGCGAAAGGCGACGCCAAGACCATTCCTGATGCCTTCAACTCGTCGAAGCGCCAGGCGCCCACTATGCTGGTCACGGACGTCTCTTTGCGGGTGGATCCAGTCTACGAGAAGATTTCCCGGCGCTTCTACGAGCATCCGGACGAATTTGCGGATGCCTTCGCGCGGGCGTGGTTCAAGCTCACCCACCGCGACATGGGCCCGCGCGCACGCTATCTCGGCCCCGAGGTCCCGGCGGAGGAGCTGATCTGGCAGGACCCCGTTCCCGCAATCGATCACAAGCTGATCGACGCCAAAGACATCGCGGACCTCAAGGCCAAGATCCTCGCATCGGGACTGTCCATCCCCGAACTGGTTTCGACCGCGTGGGCCTCGGCGGCGAGCTTTCGCGGCTCCGACAAGCGCGGCGGGGCGAACGGCGCGCGCATCCGCCTCAGTCCGCAGAAGGACTGGGAGGTCAACCAGCCCGCCCAATTGTCGAAGGTGCTCAAAACTCTCGATGCCATCCAGAAGACGTTCAACGGCGCAGCAAGCGGTGGCAAGAAAGTCTCGCTCGCCGACCTGATCGTGCTCGGCGGTTGCGCCGCCGTCGAGCAGGCGGCGAAGAAGGCCGGGCACGACGTGACCGTCCCGTTCACGCCCGGCCGCACCGACGCGACGCAGGCGCAGACCGACGTGGAGTCCTTCGAGTATCTCGATCCGGTCGCGGACGGCTTCCGCAACTATCTCAAGGCCAAATACTCCGTTTCCGCAGAGGAGCTGCTGATCGACAAGGCGCAATTGCTGACGCTGACCGCGCCGGAGATGACGGTTCTCGTCGGCGGCCTGCGTGTCTTGGGCGCAAACTTCGGCGGCACAAAACACGGCGTCTTCACCAAGCGGCCACAGACGCTCACGAACGACTTTTTCGTCAATCTGCTCGACATGCGCACGGCGTGGCAGGCGACCTCGGCAGACGAAGACGTGTTCGAGGGCCGCGATCGCAAAACCGGCGAACCGAAGTGGACCGGTACCCGTGTCGACCTCATCTTCGGTTCGAACTCCGAGCTGCGCGCCGTTGCCGAAGTCTATGGCTGTGCCGACGCGCAAGAGAAGTTCGTGCACGACTTCGTGGCGGCCTGGAACAAGGTGATGAACGCCGACCGCTTCGACCTTGCCTGATCGAAGCGGCAAGGTTCGTTGGGACTTCCGGCCGGAAATCAAGGCGGTGTTTCAAGGCAACTTGAAGCGCCGCCTTGATTTTTCCGGGACCTCAAAAAGCGAGAGACATCCGGATTAAACCCCCACCGAAGCGGCGGCGAGCGTGTCGGTCTCCATGTCCTGGTCGCGCACGGCGCCGATCAGTTCGGTCACCTTCTTGATGCCGCGCTCGTCGCACCAGGCTTCGAGGTCGTCGATGATCGTGATCAGCGCGGTCGGATTGCGGAAGCCGGCATAACCGATGCCGACGGCGCTGGCGCCGGCCAGCATGTATTCGACCACGTCCTCGGCCTTGGTCACGCCGCCGATGCCGATGATCGGGATCTTCACCTGCTTGGCGACCTGATAGACCATCCGCAGCACGATCGGCTTGAGCGCCGGCGACACCAGCCCGCCGAACTTGTTGCCGAGCGCCGGGCGGAAATTGTCGGTCCTGATCTTGAGCGACAGGAAGGTGTTGGCGATCACCAGCGCGTCGGCGCCGGCGTCCTCCGCGGCGCGCGCGATCGAGACGATGTCGCCGGCATTGGGCGACAGCTTCACCCATAGCGGCTTCTTGGTCTTGGCCCGCATCGCGGTGATGCAATCGCGGGTGTAGGTCCTCGTGCATCGCGAAGTTGCCGCCGCTTGCAGTTGCGCGTCGGGCAGGAGATATTGGCCTCGATCACGTCGACGTCCGGCACGCTCAGCTCCTCGGCGAGCGCCGCGAAATCCTCGATGCTTTCCGACGAGACGCTGACCACCAGCGGCGGCTTGAACTTGGCGTATTCGGGGACGATGTGCGCGATGAAATAGTCGATGCCCTTTGCCGGGCAGGCCGATCGACTGGATGATGCCGGCCTCGGTCTCGGCCATGCGCGGCGTCGGGTTGCCGAGCCGCGGCTCGCGGCAGATGGTCTTGGCCACCAGCGCGCCGAGCCGGTTGAGATCGATGACGTCGTTGTACTCCCAGGAAAACGCGCCGGAGGCGGGCTGCACCGGGTTCTGCAGCGTGATCGCGCCGATCTTGACGGAAAGATCTACCATCCCACCGCCTCCTGCATGTTGAACACCGGGCCGTCGCGGCAGACGCGGCGTAGCACGCGCTCGCCGTCGACCTCGAAGGTGCGCATGCAAACGTAGCAGGCGCCGAAGCCGCAGACCATGATCTGCTCCATCGCCGACCTGGCCGGGAATGTCGTGCTTCTTGCCGAGCCGCTGCATCAGCTTGAGCAGGCGGTTCGAGCCGCAGGTGAAGAACGCGTCGGCTTTGTTTTCCGCGATCAGGCCTTCGAGAATTGTCTCGACGTTGTCGACCGCGCTCGAGCCGTCGGAATCGAGCACCGTGATGGTCTTGGCGCCGAGCCCCTCGAACAGTTCCCGCGACATCACGACGCCGGGATTGCGCGCGGAAAGGATCGCGGTGACGCCGACCTTGTTCTCGGCGGCGAGTTGCGACAGCGGCGCCAGCGTCGCCAGCCCGACGCCGCGGCCGAGCACCACGATATTCCGCCATGAGGGCTCGAGCCTGAAACCGTGGCCGAGCGGGCCCGCGATGTTGAAGTCATCGCCCGGCTCCAGCATCGCCATGCCGCGGGTGCCGCGCCCCTCGACCTTGTAGAGGAACTCGACCTGGCCGTTCGCCTTGTCGACGCGATAGACGCTCATCGGCCGGCGCATCCACACTTCGGCGCCGTCGGGCGACGGGCACAGCAGGTGGAACATCTGTCCGGCATAGGCCGTCAGCGCGTGAGGATGCACCTTGAGGATGACGTGCTTGTACTCGTCGTTGACCGAGTGTTGGAGACGACGGTGCCGATGAACTCGCCGACCAAGCCGCTGCGGATAGGGGTCGGCGTCGCCGATGCGGAGCGCGGAATTGGTGTAGTTGTGGTTCGGGTCGAGGTGCATCGATCATTGCGTCCCGTGGGACCATCCCGCCAAAGCTTTGGCTCGGCCATGCCCGCTCTCGCGCTGGCCGCCGCCACCCGTCATTATAGGTATGGCGAGCGGGTGTGTCAATTTTGGAACAGTAACGGGCTTGACGGAATTGCGGCTCGTCCAGACGGTCGTCAACCGTAAAGCAGCGTCAGGTTTATCCTGTGATTCTCATATCCTGACGCGAATTCCGGGCGATCGGAGTGGTGGAACAGGCGCGAGCGGAAGAGCACGGCACGGTTCTGACGATAGGGCACAATGAGGCTGTCTATCGGCGTTTTGTTCCAAAAATATTACAATCCGCGCCGGTCGGCATCGTAGTCCTTGATCTCCCAGTCGTCCGGCGGCGGCGCGCGGCAGACGACCAGGCCGCCGCGTCCGGGATTGAGATTGGCTTCCGTCGGCGTGACCCAGAAATTGACGCTGACGGCGGCATCGTCGGCGTGAACGTCGACGGCCGCCTGCGGCCTGCAGACCCTTGAAGGCCCAGGCTTGGCTCAGCGGATGCTCGCCGAGAATGTCGGGAAACGGCGCGCGCGGAGATCGTCGGCGATCTGCAGGAGCAGCGGACAGGCAAGTCCGTCTTCGAGATAGGACGCGACGAAGCCGTCGATATGGGAGAAGTCGTGCCAGATCGTGCTCTCCAGCAGGAACCGCCGCAATGAGTTCGAGTGCCTTCGGCGTGAGCAGATCGTCGACGAAGATCGCCCCCTGCTCGGCGAACTGCGCGGTGAGCGCAACCCGATCAGGCCGTTCGTTGACGGCGCAGCCCGCGACCTCGGGCGCCGCGCGCAAATGGATCGGCGTGTTGTAGTCGTCGCCCAACACGTCGATCTGTGCATCGGACAGCGTGGTCACCTCGTCCGAGAGCTGCTCCGCAATCGCGCGGTAGCTGCGCGCAAGCAGCTCGAAGCGCAGACGGTCTCGTGTTCGCTGCGCAAGATAGAGAAACTGCTCGGCATCGTGTTCGAGCTTGTGGCGCGTCGCCGTCGTCAACGATTTGCGCGCGATTGCGGTCCGGTCATCGCCGCGCCGCAGCTCGTAGGTGCGCGCCAGATGATCGAGCGCCCGCCCGCGCTCGCCTTGCGCCAGCCAGAGGAAGCCCAATGCGCGATGCGCCTCGTAATGCTGCGGCTCGAGCTTGGCGGCGCGGTCGAAGGCTTTGATCGCCTCCTGCGTCTCGCCGAGCCTCATCAGTGCGACGGCCCGGTTGTAGTGAGCCGAGACGAAGCCGGGGTCGGCCCGCAGCGCCTCCTCGAAACAGCCGATGGCGGCCCGGTGACGGCCCTGCGCCGCGATGGCCACGCCGAGGTTGTGCGTGACCGCGGGATCGGCCGGGACGATCGCCAGAGCCGCCCGATAGGCGCTCTCGGCCTCCGCCGGCCGCCCCGCTTGAAAATGGGTCATGGCGTCGGCGACGAGCGCGCGAAATTCGTCCGATGTCTGCTTCGCCAAGGGTTGCTCCCGCACGATCTTACCAGCCCGCCGTACAGAAATTGGAAAAAATTTTGATTTTGGTACACAGCGCGACTAGAGTGAGCGACATCCGTGGCGGCGCGACCAGCTCCAGGCTTGGGACCGCTGTCGTACTCCCCGTTCCTCGCGGATGAGCGCGTCATCGGGCGAGTTTGAGCCAGCACGTTGGCTCCCATCCGGCTAGAGGTGTATCGGTTTCCCATGACCACACGCATCACCATCCGCAAACCGGACGACTGGCATCTGCACGTGCGCGACGGCGAGATGCTCAAGGCCGTGCTGCCGTACACGGCGAAGAATTTCGGCCGCGCCATCTTGATGCCGAACCTCATTCCGCCGGTGCGCACCACGGCGGACTGCATCGCCTATCGCGAGCGGGTGATGGCGGCGCTGCCGGCCGGGCTCGACATTCAAGCCGCTGATGACCTGCTATCTGACCGACGACACCGATCCCGACGATGTCGAGCGCGGCTTTCGCGACGGCGTCTTCACCGGCGTCAAGCTCTATCCGGCCAACGCCACCACCAATTCGGCGGCCGGCGTCACCGACTACAGCAAAGTCATGCGCGTCCTGGAGCGCATGGAAAAGATCGACATGCCGTTTCTGATGCACGGCGAGGTGACCGATCCCGATGTCGACGTGTTCGACCGCGAGAAGGTGTTCATCGACCGCTACCTGTCGAAATGGATCAAGCAGTTTCCCGGACTGCGCTTCATCCTCGAGCATCTGTCGTCGAAGGACGGCGTCGATTTCGTGCAAGAGCGCCGCGCCGCAGGTCGGCGGCACCATCACGCCCTATCACATGGTGCTGACGCGCAACGACTGGTTCGGCCACGGGCTCAAGCCCTACATGTACGTGATGCCGGTGATCAAGACCGCGAAGGACCGCGCCGCTTTGCGCAAGGCCGCGACCTCCGGCGAGGCCTGCTATTTCCTCGGCACCAATTCGGCGCCGCATCCTTACGCGAAGAAGGTATCGGTCAACGGCATCCCCGGCATGTTCAATGCGCCGGTGGCGATCGAGACCTATGCCAAGGTGTTCGAGGAGGAGGGCGCGCTCGACAAGCTCGAAGCCTTTGCCTCGCTCAACGGGCCGAAGCATTATCGCATGCCGCCCAACGAGGAGCACGATCACGCTGGAGAAATCGCCGTGGACCGCGCCCGAGGAGGTCAAGGTGGCCGGCCCGGACGAGCGCGCTTGATCTATCGCGGCGGCGAGACGATCGAGTGGAAGGTGGTTTAATTCCCTCCCCCCTTGTGGGGGAGGGGAAACGGAGACCCACATGACAGCCTTCCCCGACAAAGCGGTGATGGCCGAGCTGACGGCCAAGATGCTGCTCGAGGTGGAGGCGGTCCGCTTCATGAGCGACAAGCCGTTCATCTTCACCTCGGGCTGGGCGAGCCCGGTCTATACCGATTGCCGCCGGCTGATCTCGTTTCCGCGCGTGCGGCAGACGCTGGTCGAGTTCGGCGTGGCGACGGTGCTGCGCGACGTCGGTTTCGAAGAGTTCGACGCGGTCGCCGGCGGCGAGACCGCCGGCATTCCGTTCGCCGCCTGGATGGCCGACCGTCTGATGCTGCCGATGCAATACGTGCGCAAGAAGCCGAAAGGCTTTGGCCGCAACGCGCAGATCGAGGGCCATATCGAAGCGGGCGACCGCGTGCTCCTGGTCGAGGACATGACCACCGACGGCCGCAGCAAGGTGAATTTCTGCAAGGCGCTGCGCGGGGCCGGCGCCGTCGTCGAACATGTCTTCGTGTTGTTCTTCTACGACATCTTTCCCGAGGGCAAAAAGATCCTGAGCGATCTCGGCGTCACGCTGCATGCGCTCGCCACCTGGTGGGACGTGCTGGAGGTTGCGAAGAAAAGCGGCAAGTTCGACAAGGCAAGACTCAAGGAAGTGGAAAAATTCATGAAGGATCCGACCGGCTGGTCGAAGGCGCATGGCGGCGTCGCCATGGCGGCGGAGTAAACAAAAACCCTCCCCCTTGTGGGGAGGGTAGGGTGGGGGTCGCGCGGTGACGCGCGAACGTCGACGGGCGCTCAGCCAGATCGTCGTTGTCAGCGAGCGACCTCGCGACCCCCACCCCTATCCCCTCCCCACAAGGGGGAGGGGAACGCAGAGGACACGAAATGCCGAACGAAGTTGCGGATGTGATCGTGGTGGGCGCCGGCAATGCGGCGTTCTGCGCGGCGCTGGCGGCGCAGGAGCGCGGCGCCAAGGTGCTGATGTGCGAAGCGGCACCCGAGGACGAATCCGGCGGCAACAGCCGCTTCACCGCGGGCTCGATCCGCGTCGTCTATAACGGCGTCGACGACATCAAGACGCTGGTGCCCGACCTGACGCCGGCGGAAATCGAGACCACCGATTTCGGCACCTACACCGCCGACCAGTTCTTCGACGACATGGCGCGGGTGACGCAGAACCGCGCCGACCCCGATCTGGTCGAGCTTCTGGTCACCAGAAGCTTCGACTCGCTCAACTGGATGCGCGAAAAGGGCGTGCGGCTCATTCCGATCTATGGCCGCCAGGCCTTCAAGATCGAAGGCAAGTTCAAGTTCTGGGGCGGGCTGACGGTCGAATCGGTCGGCGGCGGACCCGGCCTGATCAACATGCTCACTGCGGCGGCAAAGAAGCGCGGCATCGAGATCCGCTACGCAACGCGCGGTCTTGATCTTCTTTTCGACGGCAGCCGCGTCGAGGGCGTGCAGGTGCGCCAGGACGGCGAAGTGCGCGACCTGCGCGCCAAATCGGTGGTGCTCGCCTGCGGCGGCTTCGAAGCCAATCCGGAATGGCGCACGCGCTATCTCGGCCCCGGCTGGGACCTCGCGAAGGTGCGCGGCAGCCGCTACAACACCGGCGACGGCATCCGCATGGCGCTCGACATCGGCGCGGCGCCGCGCGGCAATTGGTCGGGCTGTCACGCCGTGCAATGGGAAATGAACGCGCCCGAGTTCGGCGATCTTGCGGTCGGCGACCAGTTCCAGAAACATTCTTATCCGTTTTCGCTTCTGGTCAACGCGACCGGCAGGCGCTTCGTCGACGAGGGCGCCGATTTCCGCAATTACACCTATGCCAAATACGGCCGCGTGGTGCTGGAGCAGCCGGGCCAGTTCGCCTGGCAGATTTTCGACCAGAAGGTCAAGCATTTGCAGCGCGACGAGTACCGCATTCGCCAGATCACTAAAGTGTCGGCGAACACGATCGAAGAATTCGCGCGAAAGCTCGAAGGCGTCAACGCCGCCGAGTTTCTCAAGACCATCAAGGAATGGAACGCGGCGGTGAAGACCGACGTGCCGTTCAATCCGAACATCAAGGACGGCCGCTGCACAATGGGCCTTGCGATCAACAAAAGCAATTGGGCGAACACGATCGACACGCCGCCGTTCGAGGGTTACGCCGTCACCTGCGGCGTCACGTTTACCTTCGGCGGCTTGCGCATCAACACCGACGGCGAGGTGCTCAATACCGATTACCAGCCCATGCGCGGGCTTTATGCCGCCGGCGAACTGGTCGGCGGCTTGTTCTACTTCAACTATCCCGGCGGCTCGGGGCTGATGTCCGGCACGGTATTTGGAAAAATCGCCGGCACCTCGGCCGCCCGCGCCGGCAAGAATTGAGCACTCCGATTGTCATGCTCCGCGAAAGCGGAGCATCTAGTAGACGTACAACGAGCGACAGGATCTCCGATTCGGGAATATTACACCGGGGTTTACTGGATCGTCCGCATTCGCGGACGATGACAGGGAAATAAGGAATGAAACCATCGTGGCAATGACATCGGCCCACGCGTCGCCCGGCACCGTACCGCCGCTCAACGAACTTTCCGCAACCGAGATTGTGCAAAGGATTGCGGCGGGCAAGACAAAGTGCGAGGCGGTGGTGCGCGATTGTCTGGCGCGTATCGCGGCGCGCGACGGCGTCGTCAAAGCATGGGTGAATTTCGATCCCGATATCGCGCGCGCGCAGGCGCGCGCGCTGGATCGCGCGCCCATCGGCGGTCCGCTGCGCGGCGTCCCGATCGGGGTGAAGGACATCATCGACACGTTCGACATGCCGACCGAGATGGGTTCGCCGATCTATCGCGGCCATCGACCGCCGGCGGACGCATCTTGCGTCGCGCTGCTACGCCGCGCCGGCGCCGTGATCCTCGGCAAGACGGCGACCTGCGAGTTTGCTGGCATGGCGCCGGCCGCGACCGCCAATCCGCACGATCCGGCGCACACGCCGGGCGGCTCATCGAGCGGCTCCGCCGCCGCGGTCGCCGATTTCATGGTGCCGGCGGCGCTCGGCACCCAGACCGGCGGCTCGGTGCTGCGGCCGAGCTCGTATTGCGGGATTTTCGGCTATAAGCCGACCTACAACTCTTTCAACAAGGCCGGAGTGTTTCCCGCCGCCGAAAGCATCGACACGATCGGCTGGCTCGCTCGCTCGATCGACGATCTCGAACTGCTCACCGCCGTGCTGCGCATGCACGAGCCGCAACCGCCGAACCGGCTGAGCGCCGCGCCGCGGATCGGTCTTTGCCGTACCGAGATGTGGGACAGTGTGCAGCCCGAATCGCAGGCTGCGGTCGAAGGCGCCGCCGCGGCGCTCGCTCGGGCCGGCGCAATGGTGCGCGAGGTCAAGCTGCCGGACGCGTTCACCGGACTGCGCGAAATCGCGCGCGAAACCATCAATTTCTATGAGCGCACCGCCTGCATGGCCTATGAGTGGGACCACCACCGCGCCGAACTTTCACCGCAGATGCGGCGCTACATCGAAAGCGGCCAAAAAATCTCGCGGCGGGATTACGTTGCCGGCTGGCGCCGCGTCGAGGCTTGCCGCGCAAGCTTGACGGCGGTGTTCGAGCCGTTCGACGTTCTGCTCGTGCCGTGCGTGCAGGGCGAGGCGCCGAAGGGCTTGGCTTCGACCGGCGACGGCAGCCTGCAGGCGATCTGGACGGCGCTGCATACGCCGACCATGACGCTGCCGACGCATCGCGGACCCAACGGGCTCCCGGTCGGTATTCAGCTCGTGGCCCCGCGCTACGAAGACGAGCGGCTGTTCGCGTGCGCGCGTTGGATATGGGAGAGGATTGGATCGCCTGAGATGGTGGGGTGCGGACGTTGACCGGAAATGCGTCATTCGTCGGCACGCACGTTAAGCCGACGCAAGAATGTTTGGAGTTGCTGAATGGAATTCGACAATTCATTTGATGTGCCGTTGGCGCCGGACGAGGCTTGGACGGTGCTGATGGACGTTCCGCGCATCGCACCCTGCATGCCGGGCGCGGAGCTCACTGAAATTATCGATCCGCAAAACTATGGTGGAAAAATCTCGGTGCGGCTCGGTCCGGTGGCGCTGACCTTCGCCGGCCGCATCGAGTTCGAGAGCATCGATGCGGCCAATCGCAGTGCACGCGTGAAGGCGCAGGGCAGCGATGCCAAGGGCCGGGGCGGCGCCAATGCAAGTGCGACCTTCCGCATTGAGCCGTCCGGCGCTGGCTCGAAAGTGCTGATCCACACCGTCTTGATGCTGTCGGGCGCGATTGCGCAGTACGGCCGCGGTGTCGGCATGATCCAGGCGACCGCCGCGCAAATCATCAATCAATTCGCCGGCAATTTGCGCACCCACCTGGCGCAACAGAAGCCGGCGCCCGAGCCGGGCCCGGCCCCCGCTCATCCGCAAGCAGAGGAAGCGCCGGAGGCTCCACCGCTCGCGCCGGCTCTTGCTGCGCTTGGCCGAGCCGAGCCGGCACGAATGGCCGAGCCGAAGACTCGCCCGATGCGGCGGCCGCTGCCTCCGCCGGTTCCGCGGCCTGCGGCGAAGCCGATTTCCGGCCTCTCCCTGATTGCCCGCGTCCTGTGGCAGCAAATCGCGGCCATGTTCAGCTCGCGCAGGCAGTAGATGCCTTACGTTTTGCGAACGGCGATTGCGGCTTTGGGCGGACTGGTCGCGCTTGCCGGGCTCCTTGCCGCCGCAAGCGTCGAAGACTTCTACCATGGCCGCAATGTCTTCCTTGTCGTCGGCTTCGGCGCTGGCAGCGGTTACGACGCCTATGCGCGGCTGTTGGCGCGCTATGTCGGCACTCACATCCCCGGCGATCCTAGGATCGTGCCGCAGCAGATGACCGGCGCCGGCAGTTTGCACGCGGCCAATTACATCTATTCGTCGGCGCCGAAGGACGGATCGGTGTTCGGCACCTTTTCGCACAACATTGGCATTGCCCCGATGCTTGGCGCAGCGCCGTTCGATGCCCGCAAATTTACCTGGCTCGGCAGCATCACCGATAACGACACACTGTGCGTGACCTGGAACACCTCGGCGGTGCGGACCTGGAGCGATTTTACCAGTAGGCCGTCGACCTTCGGCGGCGAAGGTGCCGGTGCCGATCCGGACATCTGGCTGTCGCTTTACAAGAATGTTTTCGGCGCCAAGGCGAAGCTGGCGAGCGGCTATCCCGACATCCGCGACATCGTGCTGGCGATGGAGCGCGGCGAAGTCGACGGTCTGTGCGGGCTTTCCTGGAGCACGATCAAATCGAACCATCCCGAATGGCTCAGCACCCATTCGGTGAATTTCATCGTGCAGGCGGCGGCACAGAAGCAGCTTGAAATTGCGGCGGTGCCGCTCCTTACCGATCTCACCGACAATCCGCAGCAGTTGCAGATCGTCAAAATCCTGCTGGCAGGTCAAGCCATGGCGCGGCCGTTTGCAGCACCTCCCGGCATTCCGGACGAGCGCAAGGCGGCGCTGATCGAGGCATTCGACGAAACGATGCAGGATGCAAATTTTCTCGCTGAGGCGAAAAAACTCGGCTTCGAGGTGCACCCGCTGTCGGCAAGCGCCATTGATGCATTGCTTGCCGAGGTCTATGCGATGCCGAAGGACGTGATCGACAGGACCCGAACCGCAATCCTGAGCGAGTAGGAACGTGAGCGGGTTGATCGGAACAGGCATTCGGCGCCTTGAAGACGGTGCGTTGTTGCGCGGCAGCGGGCGTTACGTCGACGACATCGCGTCGCCGGGCGCGCTGTCTGCTGCGTTCGTGCGCAGCCCGCATCCGCACGCCCTGATCCGCGCCGTCGATGCGAGCGCCGCGCGCGCGCTGACGGGCGTCGTTGCCGTGCTTACGCTCGACGATCTCGCGCCGGCAATGACAGAGCGCCGCATGATGCGCATCTCGAATTCGGGAACGCGGCTCGAGAGGAGCTGGCCGTTCGCGCTGGCGGACGGTGAAGTCTCCTTCGTCGGCGAGGCAGTCGCGATCGTCGTCGCCGCTGACCGCTACCTCGCCGAGGACGCCGCAGCGTTGGTTGTCGTCGATTACAATGTGCTGCCGGCAGCGACGGACTGCCGGGACACCGATGGTTCGCCTCCGGTGCGCCGCGATCTCGCGTCCAATGCCGTGATCTCCTATCGCGCCGGCTATGGCGACATCGACGCGGCATTCGCCAAGGCGGCGCACGTCCTGCACGAAGAGCTATGGGTGCATCGCGGCGCGGCACATTCGATGGAGGGCCGCGGCATCGTCGCCGAAGTGTCGGACCGCGAAACCACTATCTGGGCTTCGACGCAAAAGGCCCACGATCTGCGCGATGCGCTGGCGCAATATATCAAGCTCGACGAAAGCCGGCTGCGCGTGGCCACCCCCGATGTCGGCGGCGGCTTCGGGCCCAAGCTGTGCGTCTATCCCGAGGACGTTGCGGTAGTCGCCGCAGCGACGTTGCTGCGGCGCTCGATCAAATGGATCGAGGATCGCCGCGAGCATTTCACCAATGCGGCGCAGGAACGCGACCAGTATTGGTCGATCGAGATCGCCGCCGAGGCGAACGGGCGGGTGCGTGGCATCAGCGGCCGCTTGATCCACGACATCGGCGCCTACGCGTTGCAGGACGTGAACATTCCGTACAATTCCGCGACCACGCTGACCGGCCCCTATATCGTGCCGGCACTGGCGATCGACGTGATCGCGACCCACACCAACAAGGCGCCGGTGTCTTCGGTGCGCGGGGCGGGCTATCCGCAGGCGGCGTTCGCGATGGAACGGTTGATGGACCGGCTTGCCCGCACGCTCAAGCTCGACCGCGCCGAACTGCGCCGCCGCAACCTGATCCCGGCGGAGAAGATGCCCTACCTCAAGCCGCTCAAGACGCGCGCCGGCGAGCCGGTGCAATACGACAGCGGCGATTATCCCGGCTGCCAGGCTGAGGTCCTGCGCCATGCGGACTGGGACGATTTCCCGCGCCGGCAGGCCGCCGCGCGCGCAAACAACCGCTATCTTGGCATCGGCTTGGCGCACGGCCTCAAAGGCACCGGGCGCGGACCGTTCGAATTCGGCGCCGTGCGGGTGTCGGCGACGGGGCAGATTCTGGTTTCGACCGGCGCCGCGGCGATGGGGCAGGGGCTGGCGACGGCGCTTGCGCAAATCTGCGCCGAGGCGTTTGGCGTGCGCGCGGAAAGTGTCACCGTCACTGCCGGCGATACCGCGGCCGCCGCGTTCGGGCTCGGCGGCTTCGCCAGCCGCCAGACGGTGACGGCGGGCTCCTCGGTGCACATCGCCGCAGCGGCGGTCGCCGCCAAAGCGAAAAAGCTCGCCAGTCATCTATTGGAAGCGGCGGAGGAGGATCTCGAACTCGCCGACGGCGAAGTGCGGGTGGTCGGCGCGCCGCAGCTTGCGGTTAAGCTCGGCGAACTCGCGCGCATTCTCAAGGGCGCGCCGGGGTACGGCTTTCCCAAGGGCATCGATCCCGGCCTTAACGCGGATGCGATGTTCCGCGTCGATGAACTGGCCTACGCCAATGGCTGCCACGCCGTCGAGGTCGAAGTCGATGCCGAGACCGGCCAGGTGCGCATCCTGCGCTATGTCGCGCTCCAGGATTCCGGGCGCCGCGTCAACCCGCTCATCGTCGAAGGCCAGGTGCATGGCGGCATTGCCCACGGCATCGGCAACGCCATGTTCGAGTGGATGGGCTACGACGCCGCCGGCCAGCCGGTCACCACCACGTTTGCCGATTATTTGCTGCCGACACCGACCGAGTTGCCGCACTTCGAGACTCTCTACAAGGAATCGCCGTCGCCGCATAATCCGCTCGGCGTCAAGGGCGTCGGCGAGGTCGGGCTTATTCCGGCCGCCGCAGCTGTGATCTCTGCCATCGAGGATGCGCTGTCGCCGTTCAATGTGCACATCGCGCAGATGCCGATCACGCCGCACAAGCTCGTCGAACTGATTGCCCGAGGTATTGCCGAAGGCGCGAAAGGATGATTTCGCGTGCGCGCGCCGCTTGCACCAGGTCCGAATACGACAAATGGCGCAAGATGGTCAGCGACGGGCAGGCCAACCGAGTTGCGGCTGCGTCAGCATCGCAAGGCGCACCCGGCTTATGCTGGACGTGACTGCCGGTCGAGGACTTGGGAACAACCAAGATGAATATCGTCAGGGCCGCGACGCGCGTGCTGCTCGCTGCGGCGTTTGTCTTCATCGCCGTCATGCAGACCGCCGCGGCAGAGAATTTTCCCTCGCGGCCCATCCACTTGATCCTGCCCTACGCGCCGGGCGGCATCGTCGAGTTCATCGGTCGCACGCTGGCGCAAAAGCTTGGCGAGGTTCTCGGCCAGCCGGTCGTCGTCGAGGACCGGCCGGGGGCTGGCAGCATCGTCGGCCTCGACTATGTCGCCCATTCGGCGCCGGACGGCTACAATATCGTGCTCGTGGACCCGGCCATCGTCACCAACCCGACGCTGCACAAGTCCTTGCCCTACGACACCTTCAAGGATCTCGTCGCAATCTCGATTGTCGCCACCGCGCCGGAAGTTCTGGTCGTGGCGCCTCAGCTCGGGATCAAGACCCAGGCGGCGCTTGTGGCTTACGGCAGGGCCAATCCCGGGAAGCTGTATTACGCATCGGCCGGCATCGGCAGCACGCCGCACCTTGCCGCCGAGATGTGGAAGGCGCGCACCGGCATCGAAGCAACTCACGTACCCTATAAGGGCATCGGCCCCGCCTTCATCGACCTGATGAGCGCAAAGGTGCAGATGTCGTTTTCCAGCCTTTTTGCTGCCATGCCATTCATCAACAAGGGCAGCCTCATCGCCCTTGCCACCACCGGCCGCAAGCGATCGCCGATGAATCCTGATCTGCCGACGGTGTCGGAACTACTGCCGGGATACGAGGTCGATCTGTGGCTGGGCATTTACGGCAGGGCGGGGATGCCGCGTGGTGTGCTCGCCACGCTCAACAGCGGTATCAACAAGGCGCTGCAAGACGGCCAGTTGCAGGCTGCCTTCGTCAAGTTTGGCATTGTGCCGCGCGGCACGACCGTGCAAGAAGGTGTCGAGTTCACCAAGAGGGAATACGAGAAATGGCGCAAAGTCATCGTCGACGCCCGCATCACCCTGGATTGATCTCATATTAGCGATGCCCGATCCCTGGCCGACGGAATTGCGGCTGCGTAAGGATCGCAAAGCGCTGACCGTGTCATTCGACGCCGGCGATTGCTTTGAGCTGTCCGCCGAGTATCTGCGCGTGCGCAGCCCGAGCGCCGAGGTGCAGGGCCACTCGCCGAGCGAGCGCCGGATCATCGCCGGCAAGCAGGATGTGCAGATTCTGGAAGCTGCACCCGATCGGCAATTACGCGGTGCGGCTCGTCTTCGACGACCTGCACTCGACCGGGATTTTCAGTTGGGACTATCTGTTCGAGCTCGGTCAGAACCGTGAACGCTATTGGCAAGACTATCTCGCCGAGCTTGCCGCGCACAATCTTGCGCGCGCGCCGCAGCCGCGTTAGGCAGGCCGCACCCGCACCGATATTGCGACCATTTCTCGCAAATTGGCGGGAAGATCAGCGCAAATTGCGGGCAAGATTAGCGCTACTTTCGCCTAGAATTTTGCCGCCGTATTTAAGCGCCTATGCAATACCCGCTCCGTATTTCTACGATGCATGCTGGCAGCCCGGCCCTCGAGCATGGCTTTCAGCGCGGGGTGACGCAGAGCAAAGGAGCGGAGTCATGTTCAGGTCGATTTGCAGATTTCTCGCCGACGAAGAGGCTGCAACCGCGATCGAATACGGTCTAATCGCTGCGGGCATAGCGGTCGCGATCATCGCCGTCGTCCAAGGGGTAGGGACGAACCTTACGGCGACGTTCTCGAGTGTCTCGGCTGCGCTGAAATAGGCAAGCGTCCGCCAAGAACAGGGCGTCAACCTTCGGTCAACCTCAATCCGGCATGATCTGGCAAGTGTCGGGGAGGGGCTTGCGATGGGGCGCCGCCGGCACGAGAACGGCCTTGGCTCCTCTCCCTCGGAGCCGAGGCCGTTTGCTTTGGGAACCGGTGTGCCGGGCGTGAGCCGTCGGTCGGTGCCGCGCGCCTCCGGCAGTGGCGATCAGATTGCGGCATTTTTCCCGACATGGTTGATAAATCGCTGCGCGCCAGACCGTGCTGACGCGCCCGCGGCTAAAGACCGGCATCGGCAAGATCAAATTCCAATCATCGCCATGACGGCCGGCGCGCCGGCCATTCGCCGCCCTTACCGACGGAGCGGCCGTGATGCTGTCGCGGGCGGCCATCGCGCCGCCCTCATTGCATTTGTGGACGAAGTCTTGAAACATGGCGTCCTGCCCAGGTCACAGGTGGAGACGGCGACATGCGAGCCTATCAATTGCCCAAGAGCGGCCTCGGCATCGAGGCGCTCACGCGCACAGAGCGGCCCGATCCGGGCAAACCCGGCCACCGCCAGGTGCTGGTGAAAGTGCACGCCTGCTCGCTCAATTTCCGCGATCTCGGCATTGTGCGCGGCAGCTACCGCATGCCGGTGCGCGAGGGCGTCATTCCGTTGTCCGACGGCGCCGGCGAGGCGGTTGAAGTCGGCCCCGGCGTCGCGCGGGTCAAGGTGGGCGACCGCGTCGCCGGCAACTTCTTTCAGCGCTGGGCCGGCGGCGATCCGGCGCCCGACGTGCAGATGAGCGCGCTCGGCGGCGGCATCGACGGCATGCTCGCCGACTATGCGGTGCTGGAAGAAGACGGCGTCGTGAAAATCCCGGGCCATCTGTCGTTCGAAGAAGGCGCGACGCTGCCGTGCGCCGCCGTCACCGTCTGGCATGCCATGATGGAGCACGCCAAGCTGAAGGCCGGCGACACGGTGCTGCTGCAGGGCACCGGCGGGGTGTCGATCTTCGGCCTGCAATTCGCGCGCGCCATGGGCATTGCCGCGATCATTACCTCGTCGAGCGACGAGAAGCTAAAGCGCGCCACGGCGCTTGGTGCGGCGCTCGGCATCAACTACAAGACCAATCCCGACTGGGAAAAGGCGGCGATGGAATTCACCGGCGGCCGCGGCGTCGACCACGTCGTCGAAGTCGGCGGCGCGGCGACGCTGACGCGTTCCTTCCACGCCATCCGGGTCGGCGGCAAGATCACCATGATCGGCGGTTTGAGCGGCGGCGCGACCGAGCTCAATCCGGGCCTGATCTTCGCCCGCCGCGCCAGCGTGCAGGGCATCTCCGTCGGCTCGACGCAAATGTTCATGGCGATGAACCGGGCGATCGAGATCAACGCCATCAAGCCGGTCATCGACAAGGTGTTCGACTTCGCCGACGCCCCAGCCGCCTACCGCCACATGGCCGCCGGCGCCCATTTCGGCAAGATTGTCATCAGGGTGAGCTGAAGTGCCAGATCGAACGCCTGCTTGACCGCCCAGAAACCGCGAAGCAGCGAAGGCTGGTGGGCGCTGTAGGGATTGAACCTACGACCTCTCCCGTGTGAAGGGTGGTCCTGCTTCTGACATTTCAATGACTTAGTGGGTAATTTTTGGCATTCCCCGGAGTTTCCCCGACTCGGCAGCGTCGGAATTTGCCATTACGTGGGACGAATTGGTGACAGGTTGCGGTCTGGGCGACGGAGTTGCGCGTCGCAGATGTGACGGTACACTTCGGCTTCTGGGATGATCGAAGATGGCGCTGAAGCGGCCAAAACAGAGCAAGGCCGTCGCGCCTTACAAGGCAAAGCAGATGCTAGACCTTTCGACGCTGTCTGAAGCGACAGCCGATAAGTTCAGACAGGCAATGAGGGAAGCTGGCGGTATGGCTCGGTACACGGGAAGTCCGTATCATAGAGCGTCCACGAAAGAGGGACCCGTTGCGCAACGGGTAGGGTTATCCAGCCGATGCCCGCCAAGTTGGACCAACGTCGAGGCGACCCGGGTCCTTCGTGTCGGGATCACCGAAGGCCGCGTTTCCGCGATTTGGGAACGGGGCTTTCCGAAGCAGGTTTGGCACTTGGACGGTGACGTCCTATATGAAGCGAGACTTACAAACAGCGAAAATGGCGAGTATCATGGCTATCCGCTAGAAGATCGATGGCAATGGCCGAAGAACTTTCGATAGCAGAAACGCTCGCCGTGGATTTGCAGTGGCCCGCAAATCCGGGGAAGGGCGGGGATCCCCTTCTCGACGGGTCACTCGCTCGCTTCCAAATTTTGGTCGGAGAGAAGTCCCTTACTGCGTATCAGACTGAAAAGGGTGACAAGCACTCACATCTCCACGTCCCCACCTATTATCTTGTAGAGTGGCTTGCGCAGAATTGGTGGTCATTCTTATACGAACCTCGCAAAAATGACCGTGAAGATTTCGAGCAGGATTTTCGATCCCGACATTGGTTGGGAACCGCCAGAAATGGCTTTGCACTTCCCGATATAACTTTCTCGCCGGCCGGCGAAAAAATCGAGATTGTGGCTCGATCTGCATTCTTACGTTTTGCGCATCTGAATTTTATCGAAGCTCTTAGCGCTACCGCCGCGACCGACAACGTGCGTTCAGAATTCTCCAAGTTTATTGAGCAAGTGCTTGTGCATTTGACTGAAAATGGGGTGACTGATTCTGCGGCGCATCGCCATTGGAATCGTGTCCGCAATACAACAAAGGAAGAAGAAACGTATTGCAGGATGGTCGGAGCTTTGGGGATATCACCTTATCTTAGCCATCCAGACCTGGACGGTGTTTTTGAAAAGATCACCGGAAAAATTTCCGAATCTATGCTCACGGATCTTTGCGATGCGACCAATATGGGAAATATCGAGCATGCAGCCGATGCGGCTGACGGTATTTCGGCTGCTTTGTCGAGCGCAAAAGACATTCCAGCCAAAGAGCTTTTGGACGCGCAGAGGCCCACAGACAACGCGCCTCGCGCATACGAGTGGGGTTATCGAGCGACGGATGTAGCGCGATCTGCTCTAGGGATAGCTCACGATGATCCTCGCGGATCACTAGCGTTCTTCGATCGACTACAGTTTGATCCGGGCGCTGGGATTGAGGATGGGAAGGGTTCGGAGACCACCGTGCCCGCTATAATCTCGGGTGCAGTGGAACGTAATAATGAAAACATGCGTGTCGCGCTTTCCGGAAGCAATGGCGCACACCGTAAATTCGCTGCCGCGAGAGCAGCATTCCTGGCCTGGTCTCCAGGAAGCAACACATCGAGGCTGGTAACAACCGCGCGGACGAGGGATCAACAGGCTAGCAGAGCTTTCGCGGCGGAGCTACTGGCGCCGGCAAAATTTCTAAAGAAGAGATTGGGTGACAGATCGGAGGTTTCGCCTTTTACGTTGGACAAAATCTCCGAGGAGATCGGAGTTGCTCCTACGGTCGTACACCACCAAGCCGTAGAATCACGGCTACTATGTTGCCGAGGCTGCTTAGGTTCGCGCGGCGTTATGCTCAGAACGAGTTACGAACATACTCCCCGGATTTTCCCCGGGTGCGGGCCGCATGTTCCTGCAGCGTTCTGTAAGATTCTGTGAAACTGATGTGTGGCGCTGACGCCAAAGTGCAGAATCGCCCTGTCGCATATCGTCGGCGCTTGTTGGCAAACGCTTGGCCAGACGCTGATTTCAAGTAGCATTCAAATTCTACTTCCTTACGTTCGTCGGAGAACGCAACGGACGAAACTAACCGCGAACGCTTGTATTTCTTGGTGTGCAGCGGGCGTCCCGCGTTGTGTGCGGAAAACGGCGATCGGAGATCGTCAGTGAGTCCGACGCAGGACCCATTGGGATAGTCGATGCTTTGAAGCAGGTAGACGTATTTCATTCCCCTACCCGCCCGTCTTGGTCCTACGGGCTACGACGGGCCGCCTTCGCTGCTTCGTTCGAGTGGCTCGGTGCTGGCTTGCCAGCCGTAGCTGCGACGCTGCGAAGGCTGGTGGGCGCTGTAGGGATTGAACCTACGACCTCTCCCGTGTGAAGGGAACGCTCTCCCGCTGAGCTAAGCGCCCGATCCGATGCCGCTGGATTTAAGGAGCGCCCCCGGGGGGTGTCAAGCAAGCGTTGGGCGGACGCGGCTATGTCCGCGTCGTTTGCGCGCTCGCGGCGTGAGCCGACGTTGGACTGCGAGTGTTGGATGCGACAAGCCGAAGCGGGGCAATTGCTCGCCCGTCAGCAGGCCGAGGCAACGAACGCCGCCGCGACCGCTTGCGCGCATGCGCCCTAAAATGTTCGCGAAAATGCTCCGGCGGAAAGCTGCTCAGCACGCCAATTCGTCGACAAAGCGGCCGGGCAGACGCCGTGCCGCCGATCAGTCGTCGATGAAAGTTGCGAGCTTTGCCGCGGCCGCCGGATTGCGCAATTTTTCGAGCGCCTTGGCTTCGATCTGTCGAATCCGCTCACGGGTCACGCCGAATTCCTTGCCGATCTCTTCGAGGGTATGATCGCTGCCGCCATCGATGCCGAAGCGCATGCGCAAAATACGCTGCTCCCGAGGGGTCAAAGCGGCAAGGGCTTCACCAAGGGTGCGCTGCAGAGCGTTGGCCTCGGCAGCCGCCTGCGGATCGACAGTCTCCGGCGCCCTGATCAGGTCGCCCAATGTCGCGTCGCCATCTTCACCGACCGGGGCATCGAGCGAGGACGGCTCCGGCACGATCGACAGCACCTGTTCGACGCGAGCGACGGGCAGCCCGACCCGCGCGGCTAGTTCGGCCGCTCTCGGCTCGCGTCCTTGCGTCTGATAAAATCGGCGTCGCTCGCGCGCCACCCTGGCGGCGCTTTCGGTCATGTGCACGGGAACGCGGATCGTGCGCGCTTGATCGGCAATGGCGCGGGCAATCGATTGCCGGATCCACCAGACCGCATAGGTCGAGATTTTGACGCCGCGCCGATAGTCGAACTTTTCGATCGCGTGCATGAGTCCCATATTGCCCTCCTGGACCAAATCCATGAGGTCAAGCGAACTTCTGCGGTGGTACTTGCGCGCAATCGAAACAACCAGACGGAGGTGCGCCTTCACCATCTGCTCGCGCGCGGCCTTGATCTGCCGCTCTGCCGTGCCGACCGTCGCGACAACGTCGCGAAACTCGGAAACCGGCAGACCCGCAGGGTAAGCGGATTCCGTCGAGGGCATACGGCGCTGGCGCCGCAGGTCAGCGACAAGGTCAGATACGCGATTGAGATTGAGCCGAAGCACTGCCAGCTCGTCGGCGAGTCTGGACGTGAGGTCGCGCAGGTTGGCGCGGCCGGTCTTGCCGAGGTCGCGGTCGCGATCAAGCGCCGCGAGCCGCTTTCGGTTCAGCGCGCCGATGCGATCGGCAAGCATCTTGATCGTTTTCAGACGTGTCGTCGCGATGGCAGCCGGTCCAGCCTCGCCGTCCGCGAACGCTTTAAGATTTGTCTGCCCGCCGTCGGTCGCTTTGGCGTCGGCGTCATCCGCCGTGTTAGGCAGATCGGGGTCAGCCCCGGCAACGGACAGATCGACGAGGTCAGCCAAACGCAGCCGGCCCTCAGCGAGCTCATCCGCCCAGCGGGCGATTTGCTCGATAATTCGCGGCGCCCTGCAGGGCCACCAGCAGCACGCGTTGCGACGACTCAATGCGCTTGGCGAGCGCACTCTCCTGCTCGCGCGTGAGCCATGGGGCATCGCCCATCTGGCGAAAATAGGTATCGACCAAATTGCGAGAGAAAGACGACGCACTTTGGCTCGACGGCGCGCTCGCCCCGGCGAGGCCATTGCTGCCTCGCCGCGCCGGTCCGCCTGCGGCGCCATCACCGACCATGGCTGGGACCCTTATTGCCTCGTGCGGTGGCCGCTCGGCAGTGTGGAATTCCGTCCGCGGAGCATCATCCAAGGCAGGCGCCATGTCATCTGCATTCGTGCATTCAATCGCGAAATCGGACTGCGCAAGGAGATCACCCTCGCAGTCGGCGGCGATTGGCTTGTTCAGCAATGTCATCTCGTCACACTCGTAAGCGCGCGCGCTGCCAACGGGCTTAGCCGGAGCGCCCAAGCCCAGCTCCCGGCCTTAAAACCACCGGCGCCGGAAGCGGATCAGTGTGGTCCAGGAAGACTTGGGGCCGGGCAATTGCGCGCACGCAATAGCGGCCTAGACGCCCGAAATGGTGCCGTCCGCCGCAAGAATCAAGGCTTTTCGCTGCAACGGGGCAGAAATCGGCCGTTTCGGGCCATGCTCTCGGGGCAACAACGGTAGTTACCGTTTGGGCAAGATCGAAGCGCGGCATCGCGCGAGACCCGTCGCGCTTTCTCGGAACGCGGAGGTTCAGGCCGGAAAGTTACCTGGGCGGCTGTCCTACCGCTGCGGCCACCTCGACCGGAAAGCGTTTGAGCATCTTAATTACCTCCTCGTCTGGAACCTGGCTGAAATCGACGTAATAGATGCCGATCGCGCCGAAGAACTCGTGATCTTCGAGGCAGACGACCTCATCGGCGTCGGCGCGGAGCTCCGCGAGGCTGTCCGTTGACGCGACGGGCACGGCGAGAACGAGTTTCCTGGGCTCGCGCATTCGGGTGGCGCGAAGCGCCGCACGGGTCGTTGCGCCGGTGGCGACGCCATCGTCAATGACGATTGCGGTTTTGCCGGCGACATCGACGCGCTCGCGGTTGCCCAGATAAAGCCGGCGCCGCCGTTCGATCTCGGCGAGTTCGCTGTCGCAGGCGACCTTGAAGTCGGCTTCGTCGATACCCGCGAGCCGTATCACGTCGTCGTTGCGCACGATGATCGGCGTGGCGCCGTCGACAACGGCGCCCATGGCCAGTTCGGGCTGAAACGGCACGCCGATCTTGCGGACAAGGATCAGATCGAGCGGCGCATGCAGCGCGCCAGCAACCTCGGCCGCGACCGGAACGCCGCCGCGCGGCAGGGCCAGGATCACCGGCCGTAGATCCTTGTATCGAGCAAGCGCCGCGGCCAATTTGCGGCCGGCTTCGGCGCGATCCTTAAATGACATGGCAGCCTCGCAGATCGGCTTCACGCGCTCGCCGTGCGGGTGCGGTCGCCGTCAGCGTGTCTGAGGTTGCGCTCAAACCATACTGCGGCATGTTCTATCACCGCTTCAAGCGCACCGGGCTCGGGAAACAGATGGGTCGCGCGGTATCTGCAAAATTCCGGCGAGCCCAATCGGGGAAATTCGTACATCGCGACTGCCGCTGGCATCGCGCGCATCTTCTCGCGGCGCGCGTTTGCGGTCGGTGGATCGCCGCGCGGCCGCTTGCGATGACGACCCGATCGGAAACTAATTGGTCGGCGCCACCCGCGACGCGCTCGATTGCAGGGCACGGATGCGGTCGGCGAGCGTGCTCTTGTGTTCGGGCGATTCCAGCCGTGCGGATCCGGCCTCACCGCGCGTGCCGTTGATGCCGTTGCTCTGGCTGATGGCGTGGCGGAAGCCGGTCGCTTCGGCGGCGAGCAGCGACTCGATCGGGGAGCCGGGGCCCTCCAGCGTTGCGGTAAGGCGGGCGACTTCGGCGGCGACATCGTTGATGCGCTCACGCAGCAGCGCGTTCTCGACGCGCTCGGCCGCCCAGGTCGACTCGGCCTCGCGCTGCAGATTGGCGATTTCCGCCTGCAGCTTGGCGCGTTCCCCGTACGAGGCGGCAAGCTGGGCTTCGAGCTTGGCGATGTCGGATTTGTGCTTCTCGAACACGTCGCCGTTGCGGCCGCCGGCATTTGCCAGCTCGCCGCGCAGATTGCTCTCGGCCAGCCGCGCGGCGTCAACCTCGCCGCGCAGGCGGTCGATCTCGTAGTCGCGCTGGGCGAGCAGGCGCCCCTGGTCGCCGAGCCGGTTTTCCAACTCGGCAACGCGCTTGTTGAGAAGCTCGGCTTCGGCGGTCTGGCCGACGAGCTGCCGCTCAAGCTCGGTGGTGCGCGCGGCAAGGCCGTCGAGTTTGCCGCGGGCTTGGGTCAACTCAGTGCCTGCTGTCTGGGCCTCGCCGCGTTCGCGGGCGAGGTGTTCCTCGGCGTGCTTCATCAGCTGCTCGGAATCGGTCACGCTCAGCTTCATCGCCTCGACCTGGGTGCGCAAGGCGGCGAGCTCGACGCGCTGGCCGTCGGTGCTGATCGATTGATCGCCGAGCTCGGCCAAAAGCTTCGTCAGTTCCGCCTCCTTGTCGGCCAGCACGCGTTCGGCCTCGCGGAGCGCGCTGCTTTTCAGCTCGAACTCCTCCTCGGTGGCGCGCAGCCGCTCCAGCAGCGTCTTGTCGCGCGACTCCAGCGCAAAGATTGCCGCAGTCTTCTCGCCCAACTCCTTCTTGAGCTGATTGATGGCGTCGGTCTTCTTGCCGAGTTCGGCAAGCTGTGTCGTGGTCCTCGCCTTCATCTGCTCGACGCTCATTTCCAGCCGCCGCGTCGACATCGCAAACTCGGCGCGCAACTGATCCTTGTCGGCGCGGATCTCGGCGATGGTGAGCGGGGTTGCGGCTTCAAGCCGCCGCATGGTCAAACGCACCGCGCGGTTGTGCACGAGCGGAACAAACAACAACGCCAGGAACGCGGCGACGAGAAAGCCGATGCCGAAATACATGATCAGTTCGACCATGGGACTACACCTCCAACGCTCCGTCGCCGGCCTCGGCCGCAGGCGCGGAGGCAAGAGAGGGAGAGATGGCGCGACCCTGCCACGCGGCCGCGCAGCCTACCACATCCACCGCCTGTTAACCTAAACCGACTCTGCTCGGCGTGCCATCGGGTGATTGAAACCCGTCGGCTGCGCCGGCTGTTCCGGGTCCGCGATCAGAACGGATTCCAGGTGGGACGCGGGGTAAATTTGAGGTAACCGAGATTGGCCCCAAGCCGCAGCCCGACACCCGAACGGATCGGCACCAGCACGATGTCGTGCGCGGTGAGCGCCGTCATGCCGAGGCCGCCGACGAAATACGCCGAGCCGTCGATGCCGCCGAAGCGGTCGAATATCGCCTCTGTGCGCGGCAGGTTATAGACCAGCATCATGGTGCGCGCGCCGTCGGCGCCGGCGTCGAAGCCGAGGGTCGGGCCCTCCCAGAACACGCGCAGATCGCCGGCGTTCTTCGTATAAAGCGTGCCGTCGCCGTAACGCACCCCGCCGACCAGCGCGCCGCCGGCTTCCTCGCCGAGAACGTAGCCGTTCGGCTCGCCCCATTGGCTGCCCGCCTTCTGTACGATCAGGGCAAGTCCGCGCGATATGCCGCCGAAGAAGCGATGGCCGGCGTCGATCAGTTCGCCCGGCGAGAAGCTGTCGCCGTGAGGCGAGGGCGCGGGGGCGGCGGCAACGGGTGGGGACGGGTAGGCCGGCTGGGGCGCATAAGGCGGCGGGGGGTTGGCCGGCTGCGCAACGGCCGGTGCGGCGGCTAATCCTGCAAGGATCAAAATAGCGGCCGCGAGCCTGACGGCGGAATTCATCGTTCGCTCCGGGCTTAACGTCTTGCTCACCGACGCCGCCTAAGACGGCGAAGCCACACCGAATCGGGTGCACGTTTCGCCAAGACTATGACGGCAGCACGGCAAGAACCCAAGCGCTATCGAATGCGCCTCGCAGCTTTCGCCTGTGCGGTGGCGCTGCTAGCGGCTGCGCCGCAGGCCGGCGCCGGACTGACCGAGCGGATCGTGGTGGATTGGCACACCGGTCTTGCAATCAGCGGCTACGATCCGGTCGCCTTCTTCACCGACGGCAAGCCGATGAGCGGCAGTCCCGATCTCGAATTGCGCTATGACGGTGTCGTCTGGCGGTTCTGCAATGTCGGCAACCGCGCTGCGTTCGCCGAGCGACCGGACGTTTATGAGCCGCAATTCGGCGGCTACGACCCAGTGCACATCGCCCGCGGCGTCGCCGTGGCCGGCAATCCGGATTTCTGGGTCATCGCCGATGAGCGGCTGTTTCTTTTCTATGACGGCACGCAGCGCGACAAATTCGCAGCCGACCCGGCGCGCTTTATCGCCGCGGCGCGGCGCCTATGGCCGGTTCTACTGCGCACCTTGAGCCCATGAGCGAGGAGCAGCGGCTTGCGGGCTGCAGCTATGATGCCGGCAAAACCGGTGCGGCGTCAGGATTCCCCGAAGCGATAAATCCCGGAATGATGAGTTCGGTGGTGCCGTAGCGGATCGGCGCACCGTCCGCCGCCACCACCCAGCCGCCCGCCGCCTCGACAATCGCCTGACCCGCGGCAACGTCCCAATCGTGGGTTGGGGCGAGCCGGGGATAGAGGTCGGCCGAGCCCTCGGCGATGCGGCAGAATTTTTGCGCCGAGCCGCAGGCGATCCTCTGCATCTGCGGGAAGTTGTCGAGATAGGCCTTGCTGCGCTCGTCAAGGTGCGAACGGCTGACCAGCGCGATCCCCCCGCGCTGGGGCGGTTTGCGGGTGTGGATTGTGCTCGGCGCCGATTGCTTGCCGTCGGCGGAGAGCGCGATCCGCTCGGCGCCACGGCCAACGATGCCGCGCCAAATCAGCTCCAGCGCCGGCGCCGCAATGATGCCCAGGATCGGAGCGCCGCGCGTCATCAGCGCGATGTTGATCGCGTATTCGCCGCGGCCGGCGATGAATTCCCGCGTGCCATCGAGCGGGTCGACCAGGAAATAGCTGGTGGTGGCGTCGATGGTTGGTCGTTGCCGCTGTTCCTCGGAGACGATGGGCAGGACCGGAACGAGACGGGTCAGGCTTTCGCGGATCGCCGCTTCGGCCGCCTCGTCCGCCGCCGTCACCGGCGAGCCGTCGGCTTTGCGGCGGACGTTGTCGCCCGCCTTGAAGGTGCAAACCAGACGGGCGGCCTCCGCGATGATCGCGGTCAACGCATCCAATAGTTCGGCGCAGGCTGCAGCATCCAGGATCGGCACGCGTTGCTCCCTAAGCTTCGTTCGCGCCGGCCAAAACCGACTCCCTCGCGCAAAGGGCATGGCCATTACCACGGCCGCGGCGAGTTCGCACCGGTTGCCGAATTGCACGTGCTGTGACAACCACGACTCGCCTTGCGGTCTCAGTGGAGGGTGCCATGTCCGGTCCCGTCGCTTCCGGTTCCATCGCCATCGGCGCCCTCGACCTTGCGGCGCTGTTGTGCTCGCGGCTCTGTCACGATCTGATCAGCCCGGTCGGCGCCATCGTCAACGGCGTCGAAGTGCTGGATGAGGATAAGGACGAGGAGACCCGCACTTTTGCTCTCGATCTGATCAGGAAGAGCGCGGGACAGGCGTCGGCGCGGCTGCAATTCTGCCGGCTTGCCTTCGGCGCGGCCGGATCGGCAAGGGCGCAAATCGAAACCGGAGACGCCGAGAAGGCGGCGCGCGGGCTGTTTGAAGACGACAAGCTCAAAATCACCTGGAACCTGCCGCGCGAATTAAAACCGAAGAACGAGGTAAAGCTTTTGTTGAACATGATGCTGGTCGCGGCCGGCTCGGTTCCGCGCGGCGGCACGGTTTCGGTTGATCCGAATGCCGGCGGGCCGGGCTTTCGCATCACTGCATCGGGCCCGAACGCCCGCGTTACCCCCGCCACAGCCGAACTGCTTGTCGGCAGCCCGACGCAGCCGGTTGATGCCCACGGCATTCAGCCTTTTTATACCGGAATCCTCGCCCGCGAATGCGGGCTGGCGGTCTCGGCGGCGGCCGAAGGCGAAACGGTGATCGTAGCCGCCCGCTGAGCCCCGGCGCGGCCGCTCAAGGGGGGTCGGCCGCAACCGAAATTAAACGCTTTGGCAACAGACTGAACCCGGTCGGCAGGCGCTACGCGCCTGGCGAGGACCGCGCGCGCTTTTCGCGCGCTCGGTGCGGATACGTCATACATGCGTCCGGCGCGTTGCGGCGGGCGGCGGCGAGGGCGCCTGATGGACGACCTGTTGCGCGAGTTTTTGACCGAGACCTATGAAAGTCTCGATCGGGTCGACGCCGAACTCGTGCGCTTCGAGCGGGAGCCGAACAACGCCGAAATTCTCGGCAACATTTTTCGCCTCGTCCACACCATCAAAGGCACTTGCGGCTTTCTCGGCCTGCCTCGGCTTGAGGCTCTTGCGCACGCCGCCGAAACCCTGATGGGCAAGTTCCGCGACGGCATGCCGGTCACTGCCGACGCCGTTACGCTGGTTCTTGCCACCATCGACCGCGTCAAGCTCATTCTCGACCTGCTCGAAGCCCGTCAGCGCGAGCCGGACGGTGCCGACGGCGACCTCATCGGTCAGCTTGGCCATTTGGCGGAGCTGACGCAGGCGGCGACGAAATCGCCGGAAAGCGGCCGCCGCGCGCGAGCCGCGAGCCCGCAAGCGAGCGCGCAAGCAACGCCCGATCGGCCCGGCTCCGAACGCAGCGATCGGATCGCCAGCCAGTCGATCCGCGTCGGTGTGGACACGCTTGATCATCTGATGACCACGGTGTCGGAACTGGTGCTCACCCGCAACCAGCTCCTTGAGATCGTGCGCCGACACGAAGACTCCGATTTCAGGGTGCCGCTGCAGCGGCTGTCGAACGTCACCGCCGAGCTGCAGGAGGGCGTCATGAAGACGCGGATGCAGCCGATCGGCAATGCCTGGCAGAAATTGCCGCGCATCGTGCGCGATTTGTGCGCCGAACTCGGCAGGGACATCGAGCTCGAGATGCACGGCGCCGAAACCGAGCTCGATCGTCAGGTTCTCGAACTCGTCAAGGATCCGCTCACCCACCTTATCCGCAATTGCGCCGATCATGGCATCGAGCCGGCGACGGAGCGCGTCGCGGCAGGCAAACCGGCCAACGGCACAATCCGGCTTAATGCTTTCCATCAGGGCGGTCACATCATTATCGAGATCGCCGACGACGGCCGCGGCCTCGATGCCGCGCGCATCCGCGCCAAAGCCATCGAAAAAGGGCTTGCCAGCGATGCCGAGCTTGCCGCCAAGTCCGATGCAGAAGTCTGCAAGTTCATCTTCACGCCGGGCTTTTCCACCGCTGCCAGCGTGACCAGTATTTCCGGCCGCGGCGTCGGCATGGATGTCGTGCGCAGCAACATCGAGGAGATTGGCGGCACCATCGATCTGAAGTCCCTCGCCGGGTCGGGCACGCGGTTCACGATCAAGATTCCGCTCACACTGGCGATCGTCGCCGCCCTTATCGTCGAAGCGGGTGGCGAGCGTTTCGCCATCCCGCAGCTTTCCGTGCTTGAGCTTGTGCGCGCGAGCAGATCGGGCGAGCACCGCATCGAACGCATCAAGGACAGTGCGGTGCTGCGGCTGCGCGACAAGCTGTTGCCGCTGATCTGTCTGCAGCAGGCACTGGGGCTCGGATCCGGCGAGGCCGAAGGCGGCTTCGTGGTGGTCACGCAGGTGGGCAGCCAGGTTTTCGGCATCGTGGTCGACAGTGTGTTCCACACCGAAGAAATCGTGATCAAGCCGGTGTCGTCGAAGCTGCGCCATATCGCGGCGTTTTCCGGCACCACCATCCTCGGCGACGGATCGGTGATCATGATCGCCGAACCGAATGGCCTGGCGCAGATGCTCGGCCGCGCCGCCCAGGCGGCGCAGGGCGACGAGCCAGAGCGGAACGAACTTGAAGACACCGGCAACGCCGACCTCGTCTCGCTTCTGGTGTTCCGCGCCGGCTCGCCGCAGCCGAAGGCGGTGCCGCTATCGCTGGTCACCCGGCTCGAGGAAATCGATTGCCGGAAAATCGAGGTCTCCGATGGCCGTCATCTGGTGCAATATCGCGGTCAGCTGATGCCGCTCCTGCGCATCGACACACAGTCCGGCCTCAAGCAGGATGGCGCGCAGCCGATCCTGGTGTTTTCCGACCGCGGCCGCTCCATGGGGCTCGTGGTCGATGAGATCGTCGATATTGTCGAAGATCGGCTCGACATCGAAGTGGCGAGCGATCGCCCCGGCGTACTCGGCTACGCCGTGGTTAAGGGCAGCGCCACCAAATTCTCGATATCGGTCATTTTCTGCCGCAGGCGTACGCCGACTGGTTCCGCCGGCGCGACGCCGCGACCGACCGGCTGGTCCGCTCGGTCCTGCTGGTCGACGATTCTGCATTCTTCCGCGACATGCTGTCGCCGCTGATCAAGGCCGCCGGCTGTCGGGTCGTCGCCGTCGCATCGGGCGCGGAGGCGCTTGCGGCGCTGAATTCGGAACGGCGGTTCGATCTCGTCATCAGCGATATCGAGATGCCGGATATGGACGGATTTGAGCTTGCCAAAGCACTGCGCGCGATGCCGCGTGCCGCCGCTATCTCAATCATCGGCATCACCGCGATGGTGTCGGCGGATACGGTCGAGCGCGGCCGGGCCGCGGGTTTCGACGATTTCGTCGCCAAATTCGACCGCGCCGGGCTGATCGCCGCGATCAAGGAGCAGGACGCCGACCTCGGTCGGGCGGCGTAACGACAATGACGGAAGATGCGAAACTCACCGAGTACGTCACGTTCACGACCGCGGGCCAGATTTTCGGCCTGCCGATCGAGCGCGTGCAGGAAGTGTTCAGGCCGACCCAAATCACCAAGGTGCCGCTGTCCGGGCCGCACATCGCTGGCATCTTAAACCTGCGCGGCCGCATCGTGACCACAATCGACATGCGCAGCCGGCTCGATCTGCACGCGCAAGAGCGCGAGCAGGCGGCGATGGCGATCGGCATCGAGTCGCGGGGCGAGTCGTTCGGCCTTCTGGTCGACGCGCTCGGCGAGGTGCTCAAGCTTGCCGACAGCGAGCGCGAAGCGAACCCGGTCAATCTCGACCGCAAGCTGGCCGTCGTTTCGGCCGGCGTGTACCGGCTCGACGGCCAGCTCCTGGTCGTCCTCGATGTCGACCACGTGCTTGACCTCGGCAGCGAGGCGGCGGCGGCATGAGCGGGAAGTGCGATGGCAATGTTTTGGGATGCCGACAAGATCGGGCGGGCCTGCCCGCCGGTGAAGTGAGGACGCCATGAAGACCTGCTTGGTAGTTGATGATTCCAGCGTCATCCGCAAGGTGGCGCGGCGGATTCTCGAAGGTTTCGACTTCCAGATCGTGGAAGCCGAGAACGGCGAGGAAGCCATCGAATCGTGTCGCCGGCAATTGCCCGACGCCATCCTGCTCGACTGGAACATGCCGAAAATGGACGGCTACGACTTCCTGCGCCTGCTGCGGCGGTTGCCTGGAGGCGACCGGCCGAAGGTCGTGTTCTGCACGACTGAAAACAACGTCGCCCACATCGCGCGCGCGCTGCACGCTGGCGCCAATGAGTACATCATGAAGCCATTCGACAAGGACATCGTCGAGGCCAAGTTTCAGGAAGTCGGGCTGATCTGACGCCTCGGGTGAGCCGCGTTGCCGGCAGCAGCGGAGCTCCGGAAACCTGCGTGCAAAGAGTTAGTCCAGCATGAGCAACACTGTTGCAGCCGTGCGTTCTGTGCCCGCCGCCGAGCGGCAGATCCGCGTCATGGTGGTGGACGACGCGGTGGTCGCGCGCAGCATGATGATGCGATGGGTCGAGGGCGAGCCCGACATGAAAATCGCCGCGACGGCGCGCACCGGCAGCGAAGCGCTCGACAAGCTTGCCGGGAGCGATCCCGACGTGATCCTGCTCGATGTCGATATGCCGGATCTCGACGGTCTTGCCGCGCTACCGCTGCTGTTGAATAAGAAGCCTGATCTCGTCGTGATCATGGTCTCGACGCTCACCCGCCGCAGCGCCGAACTGAGCTTGCGGGCGCTCGCCCTTGGGGCGGCCGACTACATACCCAAGCCCGAAACCAACTACGAGGCCATGACCTCGACGGCGTTCCGCCGCGAGCTGATCGACAAGATCCGCGGCCTCGGCCACAAGCCCAGGCGGTACCGTGAAGCCGCCGCAGCGCAAAACCGCGCGGCCGTGCCACCGTGGCAGGCGGCGGTCCGCCGCGCGCCCGAACCTGCGCCGCAACGGACCGCTCGCGCCGAGATCCTGCTGCGGCCGTTCGCCGTCGCCATACCGCGCGCCATCCTGGTCGGCTCCTCGACCGGCGGCCCGCAGGCGCTCTCGACCATTCTTGAAAAACTCACCGCCGCGATCGATCGCGCGCCGGTCTTGATCACGCAGCACATGCCGGCGACGTTCACGACGGTGCTGGCGGAACATCTGACGCGGATCAGCGGCCGCGGCGCGCACGAGGCCGAACACGGCGAGACCGTGCTCGCCGGCGGCATCTACCTCGCGCCGGGCGGCCACCATATGCGCGTCGTCAGCGTCGGCGACGGCGCCAAGATCGCGCTCGGCGACGACCCGCCGATCAATTTCTGCAAGCCCTCGGTCGACCCGCTGTTTGCTTCGGCAGCCGAGGTCTGGGGCGCCGGCGCGCTTGCGATCGTGCTGACCGGCATGGGTACTGACGGCACCAAGGGCGCCGCGAAGATCGTCGCCGCCGGCGGCGGCGTGATTGCGCAGGACGAAGCGACCAGCGTGGTATGGGGCATGCCGCGTTCCGCCGCCCAGGCCGGATTATGCTCGGCGGTGCTGCCGCTCGATCAGATTGCACCAAAGATTCATCGCCTTTTATTGGGGGACCGTTCGTGACGCCGATCGATTACGATTTCGTACGCAAATTTTTGAAAGCGCGCTCGGGCCTGGTGCTGTCCGCCGACAAGCAATATCTGGTGGAGAGCCGGCTCTTGCCGGTGGCGCGCAAGGCCGGCCTTGCCGGTCTCGGGGCGCTGGTCGAGGTGCTCAAGGCCGACGCTAACGGTGTCTTCGCGACATCGGTCGTCGAGGCGATGGCGACCAACGAAACGTTTTTCTTTCGCGACAAGATACCGTTCGAGCATTTCCGTTCGATCGTCATGCCGGCTTTGCTTGCGGCGCGCCGCACCGCGCGCTCGATCCGCATCTGGTGTGCGGCCGCTTCCACCGGCCAGGAGCCGTATTCGCTGGTCATGGCGCTTAAGCAGATGGAGCGGGACATTGCCGGCTGGCGCATTGAGATACTCGCCACCGACATTTCCGGCGATGTTCTGGAAAAGGCAAAGAGCGGCCTCTACAGCCAGTTCGAAGTGCAGCGCGGACTGCCGATCCAGCTTCTGATCAAGCATTTCATGCAAGTCGGCGAAGCCTGGCAGGTCGCGCCGGAACTGCGCGCCATGGTCAAGTACCGGCAGCTCAACCTTTTGTCCGACTTCTCGCATCTCGGCACCTTCGATCTGATCTTCTGCCGCAACGTGCTGATCTATTTCGACCAGGCCATCAAGACCGACGTGCTCGAGCGCCTGGCGCGAGTGACCGCAAGCAACGGCTATCTCGTGCTCGGCGCAGCCGAGACCGTGGTCGGACTGACAGACAGTTTCAGGATCGTCGGCACCAATCACGGCCTCTACGCGCCGAACACGCGGGCGCCGGAGCCGCTCGCTCCCCGCACCGCCAAGCCTTTGCCGCGGCTCGTTGCAATAGGCGGAGCGCGGTGATGCCGTTTGCCCTCACGATAGCGCACGAGCGCTGATCAAGGTTTCATTTTCCGGATGCGGCGCGTTCCGCTCCGCGCTATGCCGCGTCCGGGAAAGGCAGGGATTTTGTGCCTGCGCGGGGAGCGAGAAAGGATCGCCGGCAAACAAAAACCCCGGCGTTGCCGCCGGGGTTTTGCACCCTCAGTCCCTCACTGCAATCTCAGGCGGCCGATATCTTGGCCTCGTCCTCGACCGGCTCGCGCAGCACGTAGCCGCGTCCCCACACGGTTTCGATGTAGTTCTTGCCGGCGGACGCGTTGGCGAGCTTCTTGCGCAGCTTGCAGATGAAGACGTCGATGATCTTCAGCTCCGGCTCGTCCATGCCGCCGTAAAGGTGGTTTAGGAACATTTCCTTGGTCAGCGTGGTGCCCTTGCGCAGCGAAAGCAGTTCGAGCATCTGATATTCCTTGCCGGTCAGATGCACGCGCGCCTGGCTCACCTCCACCGTCTTGGTGTCGAGATTGACCACGAGATCGCCGGTCTGGATGACCGATTGGGCGTGGCCCTTGGAGCGGCGCACGATGGCGTGGATGCGCGCCACCAGCTCGTCCTTGTGGAACGGCTTGGTCATGTAATCGTCGGCGCCGAAGCCTAAGCCCCGCACCTTGTCCTCGATGCCGGCAAGGCCGGACAGGATCAGGATCGGCGTCTTCACCTTGGAGACGCGCAACGAGCGCAACACTTCGAAGCCCGACATATCCGGCAGGTTCAGGTCGAGCAGGATGATGTCGTAGTCGTAGATTTTGCCGAGATCGATGCCTTCTTCGCCCAGATCGGTGGTGTAGACGTTAAAGCTCTCGGACTTGAGCATCAACTCGATCGATTGCGCGGTGGCGCCATCGTCTTCAATCAGCAATACGCGCATGCCAGTCCCCTTCCTCGCCGCGCAGGCTCAAGGTCGGCACCGCTACGGCGGCCCCAGGAAAACGCCGAAAATCGCCTTACGAGAAACTGATTCGAAACACTAACAGCAGCATGGTTAACAAAGCCTGATTCCGACACGCAAGCACTCCCTAGGCAAATTCCTGCGAATCGCCATAAGATATTGCGTGATAGTGGTTTTTTAGCCACGCAGACGCTCATGTTCGAGTTTAAGTTTCGGCGCTAACCGATTCATACGACTCGCCCTCCTCCGGCGGCGGGCGAGGTTTCCTTGGCCCCAAGGACGACATCGAGATGATTAATGCCCCGGGTAAACAACCGATTAACAAGAGCTCCCCGCGGGTAACCATTTATCCGGGCCTGCGGCGGTGGGAAGGCGCGGGAGGGGGCGCAACATGAAGGCGCTGGCCGAACAGATCAACGAACTCGACGGCGTGGAAATCTATGGCCGCGTGGTCGGCGTGCGGGGCCTGATGGTGGAGGTGGCCGGTCCGCTCCACGTCATGTCGGTCGGCGCCCGTGTCATCGTCGAGACGGCGGCTAAGACTATTGCCTGCGAGGTCGTTGGATTCAGCGGCGACGGCGCGCTCCTGATGCCATTTGCTCCGCTTGAGGGCGTGCGGCGCGGCTGCCGAGCCATCGTCACGGCGGTGCCTGGGGCGGTCAGACCGTCCATGGGCTGGCTCGGGCGGGTGGTCAACGCGCTCGGCGAGCCGATCGATGGTAAAGGCGCACTGCTCGGCGGTCCGTCGCCCTATCCGTTTCGCAACACGCCGCCGCTGGCGCACGCCCGCCGCCGGGTCGGCGTTCCGCTCGATCTCGGGGTGCGCGCGCTCAATACGTTCGTCACTTGCTGCCGCGGCCAGCGGCTCGGCATCTTCTCGGGCTCCGGCGTCGGCAAATCGGTGTTGCTGGCGATGCTGGCGCGCAACGTTGCCGCTGACGTCACTGTCATCGGGCTTGTGGGCGAACGCGGTCGCGAGGTCCAGGAATTTTTGCAGGACGATCTTGGCGAGGCCGGGCTGGCACGCTCGGTCGTGGTGGTGTCAACGTCGGACGAGCCGGCGCTGATGCGCCGCCAGGCCGCCCACGTCACGCTCGCCATCGCCGAATATTTTCGCGACGAGGGCAAGGACGTGCTGGTGTTGATGGACTCCGTGACCCGCTTCGCCATGGCGCAACGCGAGATCGGGCTGTCGGCCGGCGAGCCGCCGACCGCCAAGGGTTATACGCCCACCGTCTTCACCGAACTGCCGCGACTTTTGGAACGGGCCGGGCCCGGCACCGAACAGGGCACCATTACCGGCATTTTCACGGTGCTGGTCGACGGCGACGATCACAATGAGCCGATCGCGGACGCGGTGCGCGGCATCCTCGACGGCCACATTGTCATGGAGCGTGCGATCGCCGAGCGCGGCCGCTACCCGGCCATCAATGTGCTCAAGTCGGTCTCGCGCACCATGCCGCGTGCTGCGGATCCCGAGTTTCTGTCGGTTCTGAACCGGGCCCGCCAGGTGATGGCGACCTATGGCGACATGGAAGAGCTGATCCGGCTTGGCGCCTATCGCGCCGGAACCACCCCGGAAGTCGACGAGGCAATCCGGCTGCACAAGCCGCTCGAAGCATTTCTCGCCCAAAGTAAGGAAGAAGCAACCAGCTTGGCGGCAGGATATCGCCGGTTGGCCGAAATCATGGCCAGCGCGGAAACCGAACGCTAACGTTATCCGTGGCAGAATTGGTATTCGGGGCGCAGCGGCCGTCTGATCCTCTCTACATGATGGGGAGGGCAGGGCCCATGGTCCCGCGGCTTCGGGGGAGTAGGAGTCGATGAAGTCACGTGAGACGCTCATCCGCCTGAAGAAATTTCAGGTCGATGAGAAGCGGCGCAAGGTCGGGCAGATCGAGGCGATGATCGCCGAGTTCGAGCGCATGGCGGCCGATCTCGAGCGCGAAATCAAGATCGAGCAGGATCGTGCCGGCATCCACGATCCGGCCCATTTTGCCTATCCGACCTACGCCAAGGCGGCGATCACGCGGCGCGAGAATCTCAAGCGTTCAGCCGACGAACTGCGCGTTCAGCTCGAGGACGCCAAGCTTGCGCTGGCCGAAGCCTTCGACGAGCTCAAGAAGGTCGAATTGCTCGACGAACGCGACCAGTTGCGCGAGCGCGAGGCGGCAAATGCTGCCGAGCAGTCTGAACTGGACGCGATCGCACTGCTGCGCACCCGGGGCACGGCTCCGGCGTAAGCCTCGTCCCATTCTGCGCCCGAGCGCCGGCGAGCGGCCCGGAAGCGACAATCCCAAGGCTTTGGCGGCAATCCCAAGGCTTTGCGCGTTCCGGGCGCGCCGCTTCGGCGGCGCCCTCGGACGACGACCCCCTCGACACCCCGCCTCCGCGGCGATAATCGGGTCTAGGCGGCCATGCCGCCGGGGACCGGAGATGTTAACGCAGGCAGAACTCGTCTGGCTGCTCGCAGCCATAGCCAAGGGCGACCAGGCCGCCTTCGAGCGGCTTTATGATGCCACTCGCGCCAAGCTCTATGGCGTTCTTTTGCGCATTTTGGGGACGCCGGCGCTGGCCGCCGAGATCATGCAGGAGAGCTACCTCAAGATCTGGAAAACCGCCGGCTCGTTCGACCCGACGATTGCCACGCCGATAACCTGGATGGTCGCGACGGGGCGTAATCGGGCGATCGATATCGCGCGCAGAAAGGGCGATATCCCCATCGCCGACGACGCGGAGGCGCTTGCCGCGACTGCCGATGCGCCGGCGCCACCTGCGCGCCGAGAAATGACCGACGACCTGCGGCGGCTGCTCGCCTGTCTCGGCAAGCTCGACCCGGAAAAACAGCGCATCCTGCTGCTTGCCTATTACAGCGGCTGGAGCCGCGCGCAGCTTGCGCAAAAGCTCGACATTCCGGTGAACACAATCAAAACCTGGCTGCGTCGCTCTCTCTTGGAAATCCGGGAGTGCATGGAACGCTGAGTTTGATCGCGAAATCGCCGATTGCGGCCGATAGCCAAGCCCGGGCGGCCGCCGCAGGGGCATGCTTGAACTGAGGTTGCGTGAGGTAGCGATGTACGACGCTGAACTAGACGCGGTTGCCGCCGAATACGTCTTGGGAACGCTGGCGGCGGACGAGCGCGCCCATGCCGACTCGCTCCTGCTTGTCGACCCCGACTTTGTCGAGATCGTGCACCAATGGGAGCGACGCCTCGGCGAACTCAATGTCATGGTTGAGGCGGTCGAGCCGCCGCCGGAGATCTGGGACAAGATCAAGGCGGAGATCAAGACGCTGGCGCCGGGCGAGCAAGTGCGTCTCGCACCGGTCGAGCAATCAGCGGCAGAGGAGGAAGCCGCAGCGAAATCTGAACAGAAAACCGAAGTTGAAGCCGGGGCCAAGAGTGCCGACGAAAACAGCGGTGGCGAACAGAGCACCTATCTCTCGGCGCTGGCTTCGAGCCTTTTGACCTCGGAGGGGGAGGCAAAGCCCGAAGGTGAAGAGAGCGAGAAGCCGGAGGAGAAAACCGAAGCCGAGCTCGAAACCACGCTGGGCGCGGAGCCGACCCAGGCGGGACCGCTAAAGGGCGCCAAACCGCCGCGCAATGCCGATGTATTCTATCTCGCCCGCCGCATCAGGCGCTGGCGCCGCATCGCGCTGTTTTCGGGGCTGATCGCCGTTCTGCTCGCGCTCGCTATCGCGGCGTCGCAAATCGAGCCCGATCTCTTTGGCGCCGCCGGATTAAGCTTGCCGCAATTGTTCTCATTCTCGTCGGCGCCGGCGGCATCGCAGCGCAACAGCTTCGTCGCCGTGTTGCAGCAGGATCCGGTCTCGCCGGCTTTTCTGCTCACGCTGGATGCGGCGAGCCGCACCCTGTCCGTGCGCAGGGTCGCTGCCGCGGCCAAGGCGGACACGGGCCGTGCCTACCAATTGTGGGCGATCGCAACCCCGTCTTCCAGGCCGCGCTCGCTCGGCCTGGTCGGCGCCAGCGAATTCACGCAGCGGCCGCTGCCGGCGGATTTTAATCTCAATGCGATGCGCAATGCGCAGTATGAAATTTCCTACGAGCCGGCCGCCGGCTCGCGTACTGGGGTGCCGTCGGGGCCGGTTCTGTTCCGGGGCAAGCTTGTGGAATCGGTGCCGCCTGCGCCGCCGCCACCCGCTGGCTCACAACCAGCAGACAGTCAGTAGTCCAGTCGATCCGCTGCGGGACCGGCACGAAGACGCCTAGCGAACGGTCGGCAGGCGGCCGCCCATCAAAGTCGGCTGGCCGGCTTTGAATAGCGGCGCGGTGCCGAGATCGACATCGCTGACATGGGCGAAAACGCCGATCATCGCCACGAGCGTTGCGCAAAATAGGCTAATGACGACAATCTTCAAATGGGTGCCGCGGTCGGCATGGTACATCGAATGGGTCATGGCATCCTCCCGCTGTTCTCGCCATTAGACGCGGCAGCCGGGCCAAAGGTTCATGCGGTTTCATTCAGGGCATTCAATTGGGCGCTTGCACTCTCATACGAAATAAGTCTTCACCGATCGTTGAAACGTCGTGATAACGGGTGAACGGCCGTTCTGTTCCGCCAAGGGCGGTCCAAGGGCCGGATCGAAGACCGGGATCGAAGGCCGGTCGGGAGGGGTCAATGGATCGTCAAATCGCCGCCGAACTTGCGCCGACGGGGGTGCTTCGCGCCGGCATCAATATGAGCAACTTCCTCTTGGTAACGGGGAAAAGCCCCTCGGGCGATCCGCAAGGAATTGCGCCCGATCTGGCCGCTGAGATCGGCCGGCGGCTCGGCGTGCCGGTGGCCTATGTGCCGTTCGATCGGCCGTCCAAGCTTGCCGACGCGGCCGCCACCAACGCCTGGGACATCGGGCTCATCGGCGCCGAGCCGGCGCGGGCGGAAAAAATCGCCTTCACGCCGGCCTATTGCGAAATCGAGGCCACCTATCTGGTGCCGCCCGGCTCGCCGCACCAGACCGTCGCCGACGTCGACCATGCGGGCGTGCGCATCGCGGTGCGGCGCGGCGCTGCTTACGATCTGTGGCTTACGGCCAATCTCAAGCACGCCACCTTGTTGCGTTCGGACTCCGCGGACGGGCCATTCAACCAGTTCGTCGCCGAACGGCTCGAGGCCTACGCCGCGCTGCGTCCGCAATTGCTGGAGGACGTGAAGAAGCTGCCCGGTTCAAGAATTCTCCCCGGCAATTTCACGACGGTGCAGCAGGCGATCGGCACGGAAAAAAAGAATACCGCCGGCGCCGCGTTCCTGCGCGACTTCGTCGCCGACGCAAAGACGTCCGGCCTGGTGGCGCGCCTGATCGAGAAGCATCACGTGAAAGGCCTGTCGGTCGCGCCGTAGCGGCGAGCCTTGTGCCTACCCACGGCGGCGCATGGACAGCCACGAGGGGTGCCCCTACGGATCAGATACTCCCGACGGTCTTCAGCCGCGCCCGCGGGTGGATTTCGGTCTGCGCCAGCACGCTCGTTTGCGCGCGGAAGCGTTCGACGATGCCGCGCACGAAGCTGCGGATACCCGGCGAGGTGACCAGCACCGGCGCCTCGCCGCCCCGCGCCGCTTCCTCGAATTTTTCCCGCACCGCGTTGATGAATTCGGTGAGCTTGGACGGCTGCATGGCGAGGCTCTTATCGTCGCCCTGGCCGATGATCGATTCGGCGAAGGTTTGCTCCCATCTGGCGGTGAGCGCGATGATCGGCAGATAACCGGCGGCACCGGTATGCTGGGCGCAGAGCTGGCGCGCGAGCCGCGCCCGCACGTGCTCGGCGAGGCTTGTCGGATTACGCGATGCGCCAAGGCCGTCGGCGATGCCTTCGAGGATGGTGGCCAGATCGCGGATCGATACCCGCTCGGCGAGCAGAATCTGCAGCACACGCTGGATGCCGGAGACGGTGATCTGAGCCGGCACGATGTCCTTGATCAATTCGCTCTGCTCCTTCGGCAGTTCTTTCAGCAATTTCTGCACTTCGCCGTAAGACAACAGTTCCGACATGTTGGCCTTGATCAGTTCGGTGAGATGGGTGGCGAGCACGGTCGCGGCATCGACGACGGTATAGCCCTTGACCGAGGCTTCCTCCTTGAGCGCAACATCGATCCAGGTCGCGGGCAGCCCGAACGTCGGTTCGGTGGTGTGCATGCCGGGCAGCATCACCTGCTTGCCGGCTGGATCCATGACCATGTATTGCCCGGGCCAGACCTTGCCGGCGCCGGCCTCGACCTCTTTGATCTTGATCACGTAGCTGTTGGCGTCGAGCTGCACATTGTCGAGGATGCGGACCGCCGGCATGACGAAGCCCATCTCGACCGCGAGCGAGCGGCGCAGCGCCTTGATCTGTTCGGTCAGCCGTTCGCTGCCGTCGGGCGCGTTGACCAGCGGCAACAGTGCGTAACCGAGTTCGACCTTCAGATCATCCATCTTCAGCGCCGCCGCCATCGGCTCTTCGGCCGGCGGCGGCTTGGCGGTCTCGGCTTTTTTCGCCTCCGCCACCGCGGTGCGCTTGTTGCGGCGGGCGATCGTGTAAGCAAGCGCGGCTGCACCGCCGCCGAGCGCGAAGAACGGCAGCATCGGAATGCCGGGTAGAAGCCCCATCGCCAGCATGACCGCCGCAGACATGCCGAGCGCCTTGGGATAGCTGGAGAACTGGCTCAGCAAAGCCTTGTCCGCGGCTCCGGACACGCCGGCCTTGGAAACGAGCAGGCCCGCCGCCGTCGACACGATCAAGGCCGGAATCTGCGTCACCAGGCCGTCGCCGACGGTCAGCAGCGTGTAGGTGTGGGCGGCGTCGGCGAAGCTTAACCCCTGCTGCACGATGCCGATCACCATGCCGCCGATGATGTTGATCAGGACGACGAGGAGTCCGGCAATGGCATCGCCGCGGACGAATTTCGACGCGCCGTCCATGGCGCCGAAAAAGCCGGATTCGTCTTCCAACTTCTTGCGCCGCAGCCGCGCTTCCTTCTCGTCAATCAGGCCGGCCGAGAGGTCGGCGTCAATTGCCATCTGCTTGCCCGGCATGGCGTCGAGGTGAAAGCGCGCCGCCACTTCGGCAATGCGCCCCGAGCCCTTGGTGATGACGACGAAATTGACGATCACGAGGATGGTGAAGACGATGATGCCGATGACGAAATTGCCGCCCATGACGAAGTTGCCGAACGCCTGGATGACGTGGCCGGCGGCGGCGGTGCCCTCGTGGCCGTGGGCGAGGATGAGCCGCGCCGAGGCGAGATTGAGCGCAAGGCGCAGCATGGTCGAGATCAAGAGCACGGTCGGGAAGGCGGAGAATTCGAGCGGCGCCTGGATGAACAAAGACGTCATCATGATCAGCACCGAGAACGTGATCGAGATGGCGAGCGAGAAGTCGAGCAACAGCGGCGGCAGCGGCAGGATGAGGACCAGAAGGATCGCCATCATGCCGATCGCGAGCGCGATGTCGCTGCGCCGGAGCATGGTGCCGAAATCGGCAAGACGCGACAGCGTCGTGTCGCCGCCCTGCGCCGAAGATGCGTCGGTCATGCCGGTGGATCGGCCCCGTCGGTTGCGGTCGCGTGTTTCAAAGCTTTGCGCAGCGGCAGGAGGGCCGCCGGCACGGAAGGCAGGAGCTGCGCTCGCGTCCAATTCTGTCCCGTAAGCAGGCTGTCCCTTAAAGCACGCGGTGGCAAAGCCCCGCCGGCCGCCGCCGCATCCGGGGCGGAAGGTCGAGTGGGGCAGCCCCCGGCAAAATGTGCCGGGTATATGGTTACCGGCGGGTTAACGGCGCACTAAGACCAGCGGCAATGGATGCTGATCCATGCGTCATTGCGAGCGCAGCGAAGCAATCCAGCACTGAGGTGCCAATTCTGGATTGCTTCGTCGCGGAGCTTGTCATCGGGCGGGCCACTCCGGGCCGGACCCGTTGGCCCTCGCAACGACGGTGAGTCATTCTCGACGCTGCTGCTATAAGGCTCGGACCGGTGTGATGTGGGGCTACGCAATATCGCGAGGAAGCAATGTCAGGTTTTCAGCATATCGTCGCACCGCTCGGAGCGGTCTCCGCGCTTTGGCTTTCTGTCTCGATCGTGGCGGCGGCGGGGGTCGAGCCGGGTCTGTGGAAGATCACGAGCCGCACTGAAACCGGCGGCGTCATCGGGCCGCCGCATCTGTCGTCCAAGTGCCTCACGGAGGCGGAAGCAAGCGACGTGCCCACGACATTTTCTCCGCTCGCGCGCACCGTCAATTCGGCTTGCGCGCCGATCGAGCGCAGCTACGACGGCGAGACGCTGACCTGGCGGCTGGTCTGCAAGGGCGAACTCGATATGGAACTCAAGGGCGAATTCAACTTCGATACGCCGCGCCATTACACCGCGATCGTGCAGAGCAAGGCCGTCATGCTGGGGCAGACCATGGTGGATTCCCAGGAGACGCTCGAAGCGCGCTGGGTGTCGGCGTGTTCGCCATAGATATTGTTCGACGGTCAAGTGTACGGATGCGTCTTTCTTGACCCATTTCGCCCGTCGCGAGGCTAACTTTGCCGTGCTGCATAACCGGCCTGCCGATGTGCTAGCCTGAGCTTGTCCGGCAAGGGAGGGCTCGGTGAAACGGCGTAGTAGCGGCAGCCGCAAGCCAGCGAAAGCGCGGCACACTGCGAAGCCGAGGCAGAGCAGCGCGCCAAAGGCCCGGCGCCGAGCTAGCTCGTCGGTTGCCGATCTCCAAGACCAGATTGAGCGTCAAGCGCGCGAACTCAACGAGGCACGAGAGCGTGAGACCGCCACGGCAGCGGTGCTGCGCGTCATCGCACGCTCGCCCGGCGAACTTGCGCCGGTATTCGAAGCCATGCTGCAGAATGCCGTGCGCATCTGCGAAGCTAAATTCGGTGCGCTGTACCGTTTTGACGGCAAGGACTTTCACTTCGCGGCAGAATTCGGCACGCCGCTGCAATATGCGAAATTCCAGAGGCAACGCGGGCCGTTTCAACCGCTGCCGGGCAGCTTGCTCGACCGCATGATGAGGACAAAGCGAGTCAGCCACAGTGCCGACGGAGCCGCTGAACCCGTTTCCGGCTCAGCCGTGAAGCTTGGCGGCGCGCGATCTGTTGTCTGGGTACCGATGATCAAGGACGATGCGCTGGTCGGAGCGATCGTCATCTATCGGACTGAAGTTCGCCCCTTCACCGACAAGCAGGTCGAACTCGTTAAGAACTTCGCCGCCCAGGCCGTCATTGCCATCGAGAATACGCGGCTCCTTAACGAATTGCGCCAGCGTACGGCCGATCTCAGCGAATCGCTGGAGCAACAGACGGCGACATCGGAGGTTTTACGAGTTATTTCAAGCTCACCGGGCGAGCTCGGGCCGGTATTCCGGGCCATGTTGGCGAACGCGGTCCGCCTGTGCGAGGCCAAATTCGGCAATCTGTTGTTAGTACAAGACAACCAATTGCGGATGGCAGCGATGCACGGCGCTCCGCCCGAGTTCCAGGAGGCTTTCAGCCGCGAGCCGACGCTTCGCCCCCAAGCTTCGCCGGCGGCGCGCGTCTTCCAAACCAAATCAACGATTCACGTCGCAGACCTCGACGCGGACGAGGCTTTTTCGACCTCCCGTGTTGCGAAACTTGCTGGCGCGCGCACGTTCATTGGCGTGCCAATGCTCAAGGACGATGTGTTGGTCGGCGTGATCGCCATTTACCGCCAAGAAGTCCGCCCCTTCACCGAAAAGCAAATCGCGCTGGTGCAGAATTTCGCCGCCCAGGCGGTCATCGCCATCGAAAACGCGCGGCTCCTCAATGAGCTGCGCCAGCGCACCGACGATCTGACCGACTCGTTGGAGCAGCAAACCGCAACCTCCGAGGTGCTGCGGGTGATCAGCTCGTCGCCCGGCGCGCTGGAGCCCGTCTTCAATGCGATGCTGGAGAATGCCACGCGCATCTGCGAAGCCAAGTTCGGCAATCTCCTCTTGTTCGACGGAAAGGATATGCGTGTCGTTGCCATGCACAATGCTCCGCGCGCGCACGAAGAAACGCGACGACAAAATCCGGTCGTTCCCCTGAAATACTCTATCCTCGGGCCGCTCGTCAGAACCAAGAAACTGTCGCACGTCGCGGATATCGCGGCCGAAGAGCCTTATGCAAGTTCAGCCTTGGCCAAGGCTGGGGGCATGCGATCAGCGTTGGCGATTCCCATGCTCAAGGAGGGCGAACTCATCGGTGCAATCGGGATTTTTCGCCAAGAGGTCCGGCCGTTCGCCGACAAGCAGATTGCGCTGGTGACCAACTTCGCCGCCCAGGCCGTCATCGCCATCGAGAACACGCGGCTGCTCAGTGAATTGCGCGAATCGCTGCAGCAGCAGACCGCCACCGCCGATGTGCTCAAGATCATCAGCCGCTCGACGTTCGACTTGCAGCCCGTTCTCGATACGCTGGTGGCATCGGCGGCGCGGCTGTGCAAGGCCGACCGAGCAGCAATTCGGCTCGCGCGGGACGGTTATTTCCATCACGTCGCCAGCCACGGCTTCACGTTCGGCCAACGGGAATACATGATGGAGCACCCGGTGCCGGCCAGGGCAGAGCGGGGTTCTATGCCTGGCCGGGTGCTAGCCGAGGGGAAAACCGTACAAATTGAGGACTTCAAAGCCGACGAGTTCAGCCTAATGGCCGACTCGCAATCCGTTTTTGCAAATGTACGGACGAACCTCGGCGTACCATTGCTGAGGGAGGGAGTCCCAATCGGCATTCTGATTTTGACGCGAAGCGTTGTGCAGCCCTTCACTCCCAAGCAAATTGAGCTGGTGGAGAGCTTCGCCGACCAGGCGGTGATCGCCATCGAGAACGTGCGGCTGTTCGACGAAATCCAGGACAAGAGCCGCCAGCTTGAAGAGGCGAGCAAGCACAAGTCGCAGTTTTTGGCCAATATGAGCCACGAATTGCGCACCCCGCTCAACGCCATTCTCGGCTATACCGAACTCATCCTCGACGACGTCTATGGCGCGGCGCCCGACAAGATGCGCGGCGTCCTGTTGCGCATCCAGACCAACGGCAAGCATCTTTTGGGCCTGATCAATGACGTGCTCGACATGTCGAAAATCGAGGCCGGCCAGCTCACGCTGTCGCTTAGCGATTATTCGATGCAGGACATGGTGCAGGGCGTCTATGTGGCGGTCGAGCCGCTGGCGGCGAGCAAGAATCTCGCCTTCAAGGTCGAGGTCGCGCCCGACCTGCCGCGCGGCCGCGGCGACGAGCGGCGGCTGTCGCAGGTCCTGCTCAATCTGGTCGGCAACGCCATCAAATTCACCGATTCCGGCGAGGTGACGATCAAGGTCGGTGCCGGCGACGGCGACGGCGCCTTCACGGTGGCGGTGCACGATAGCGGGCCCGGCATTTCGGCGGCCGATCAGGCCAAGCTGTTCCAGGAGTTCCAACAAGGCGACAGCACGATCACGCGCAAGAAGGGCGGCACCGGGTTAGGGCTCGCGATCTCCAAGCGCATCGTCGAGCTGCACGGCGGCCGCATTTGGATCGACTCGACTTTGGGCGGCGGCTCGACTTTTTCCTTTACGGTGCCGACCCGCGTCGCCCGCCAAGCGGGGCCGGCATGAGCAAGCGCATTCTGGTGGTGGAGGACCAGGAGGATAACCGGCGGATCATCCGCGACCTGCTGGCGGCCACCGATTATGTGATCACCGAAGCCGTCAACGGCGAGGAGGCGCTGGCGGCGGTGGCGAGAGAGCGTCCCGACCTGATCCTGATGGACATCCAACTGCCGGTGATGGACGGCTACGAGGCGACCCGCCGCATCAAGGCCGACCCGGCGCTAAGGTCGATCCCCATCATCGCGGTGACCTCCTATGCGCTGAGCGGCGAGGAAGCAAAAGTGCGCGCCGCCGGCTGCGACGATTACGTCGCCAAGCCCTACAGCCCGCGGCAATTGCTGGCGAAGATTCGGCAATACGTTCCCTGATCGTTGCGGCATTGCGCTTTTCGCGAATGGCCCATCGCGTCGTCATGCGACGCGCGCTGTTCGGTCGGTGTCGGAGCTAGTGGAACGATTCGATGAAAGGCATCAGTTGCAAGCCGCCCCTGGATTGCTTTGCCTTCGGCTCGCAATGACGGCCCCTTTCTCGTCATTGCGAGGCGCGCAGCGCCGAACCAATCCCGCCCTTTGCGGAACGCAGATTTTATTCGAATTTCGAAAACGCTGAACTAACAAGCGTAGGGTGGGCAAAGGCGCGCAGCGCCGTGCCCACGCGTTCATTCGCCGACGCATCCGGATAGGTCGCTCGCGTCTCCTGCCCAATCGCCGGGCAGGATGCCTCGCGCAACATAGCGGTGAAAACTGCTGAACGGCCAGTCGGCGACAACTGGACATCCGAGCTTGCCGTAATGGTTTGGTGGGCACGGCGCTGCGCGCCTTTGTCCACCCTACAACAGAAGCGGATTGCTTGCCCGATTGCGGGCTGGAGGGAGCGGCGCTGACCTGCAACTCGACGCCAGCGGACCGGCCGCCCTTAGTCGCCGTGTCGGTAACAAACATGTTGACCAAGGTCCTCTTTTCAGATACAATAATTCTGCGAATCAAACCTCGCTCGACGAAAGGACGCCTTCGGGAGGTAGACCTGGAGGCGGAGCGAGTGCGGCGCCCGCGGGCGGATTTACGCCCCGCTTCCGGGCGGCTTCGGGCATCAGTCTGCCGGCACTACGACCGGCGCGCGAGGTGCATCGCTGGACTGGGACAGGTTTTTTCCGGCGCGGGTAACGCCCGTGGAGAAGCGCGAGGTCTCCGCCTCCAGGTTGAGGCGGCCGTACCGGACCGAACGCTCCGGCCGCGTCCCGGGAAGCCTGGCCTGAAGCTGAGCCTTGGGGATGAGCAGTCCCTTTGGCAAGAACCGCAGTGGAACGCCGGCAGGCGAGCGCGCCCGCAAGCGGAGGGCGGCGCAAGCCGCCTTTCCGTGGCGTGTACCGCACGCCGCTTGCGTGCGGACATGAAACATTGCGTCTGCCGGCGTTCCGCTTCCCTTTCTTCTTCTCTGTAGGGTGGGTTGAGCGAAGCGAAACCCGCCGAATCCCGTGGCGGCTTACGTGACGATACGGTGGGTTACGCCGCTTCGCGGCTAACCCACTCCGCATTTTTGCTGTTTGACAAAGCTCGGATGCAGCCGCACCGCGAGAACGCGGTCTTGTTGGTCTCGGTTGGGCTGTCGTGAAATGAACGAAAAAAACGCGATGCGCGAATTCGATCCTCGCGTCACCCCGGCCCGCGGTGCTCCGGCGGGAAAGCACCTGCAGGGCAAGGTCGAGGCGGCGCGCTTCGTCGAGGGCAACGCTCATCGAGCGCCAAGCGGCGAGCGGTTGCTCGGCCGCGAGTTGCCGGACTCATACCAACTTTCGTCGAGCGTAACTTATAGGGTCGTCATGGCCGGACGTGTTCCGGCCATCCACGTCTTTGATCTGGCTTGCACGTTAAGACGTGGATGCCCGCGACGAGCGCGGGCATGACGAGTCAAGACTTGCGCAGGTTGGTATCACAGCCCCAAATAGAACTTCTTGATCAGATCGTTGTTGTTGAGCTCTTCGGTGGAGCGGCCCTCGAACGCGATCTTGCCGTGGACGATGACGTAGCCGCGGTCGGCGATGCGGATCGCCTGATTGAAATTCTGCTCGGCCATCAGTACGGTGAGTTGATAGCGTTGCTTCATTTCGTTAATGGCGTCGATGGTGCGGCTCACCAGGATCGGCGCCAGGCCGACCGAGGGTTCGTCGACCAACAGAATCTTCGGCGCCAGCATCAGGGCGCGGCCGAGCGCGAGCATTTGCTGCTCGCCGCCGGAGAGCGACCCGGCAAGCTGGGCGCGGCGTTCGGCGAGCCGCGGAAAGGTCTCGAAGCAGACATTGAGGTTTTGCGCAAGGTGCGCCCGCGCGGCGCGGCGGAACGCGCCGAGCAAGAGATTTTCCTCCACCGTCAGCTTCGGGAACAGCCGCCTTCCCTCCGGCACCAGCGCGATGCCGAGATCGACGATCTGTTCGGTGGTGCGGCCGGTGAGGTCGTGGTGAATGCCCTCGATCTCGGCCACGATCGAACCTGCACTCGGCCGCACCATGCCCATGATGCATTTCATCAGCGTCGACTTGCCGTTGCCGTTGGTGCCAAGCAGCACCACGGTCTCGCCGCCGCCGACCGTCAGCGAGACGTTGTCGATCACGCGCACCGCGCCGTAGGCGGCGTGAATGCCGGAAACGGCAAGGCTATTGGCCAAGGTAAGCCCTCTCGACTTCCGGGTCGCGCATCACTTCGTCCGGCGCGCCGTCGGCGATCTTGCGTCCGGAGACCAGCACCGCGAGGCGCCGCGAAAAGCTCATCACCGCGCTCATGATGTGCTCGATCAGAATGACGGTGACGCCCTGTTCGTTCAAGCGCAGCAGCAGCGTCAGGATGTCGTCGATCTCCGAGTGCGTGAGCCCCGCCATCGATTCGTCGGCGATCAGAAGCTTCGGCTCCGCCGCCATGGCGCGCGCCAGTTCGAGCTTGCGCATCTCGACCTGGGTGAGGTCGCGCGGCAAATGCCGTGCCTTGGCCGCGAGTTCCACTTCGCTCAACAGCCCGTGGCAGCGTTCTTCCACGGCCCGCGCCGAGCGATAGCCGCCGCGGCCCTCGACGGTATAAAGCAGGGGAATGCGCACGTTGTCGAGAAGGCTCATGCTCGCGAACGGCCGCGGCAGCTGGAAACTGCGGGCCAAGCCGAGATGCGTGCGCCGGTGCGCGGGAAGGCCGTCGAGCGTGCGGCCGTCAAATCGCACCGAACCGTCCTCGTTGCGCAGTGTGCCGCAGATGCAATTGACCAGCGTCGACTTGCCGGAGCCGTTCGGTCCGATCAGGCCGAGACGCTCGCCCGCTACAACGCTGAGTGAAATGTTCTCCAGCGCGACAAATCCGCCGAAGCGCTTGCCGAGATCGTCGACTTCGAGCAGTACGCTCATGGCGCGGCTCCCGGCGCGGCTCCCGGCGAAGAGGTCGGCTGCGATTGCGCAGCGCTGCCGCCGGCCGAGCCCCTGCCTTTGCGCTGCGTAGATTTCTGAAACAGGCCGACGATGCCGTTGGGCGCGACGATCACGAAGCCGACCAAAAGCAGGCCGACGACGAGCAGATTGGCCGCCGACGAGATGGTCACGGTGATGATCTGTTGCAGCGAGCCGAGCAGGATGGCGCCGATCAGCGGCCCCGCCCAGCTTGTGGTGCCGCCGATCAGCGGCATGGCGATCGAGTTTACGGCGTAATCGAGTCCGAACGTCGAATCGGGCTGCAGGTAGCCGATGTAATAGGGAAACGGCGCCCCGGCCATGCCCATTAAGGCGCCGGAGATCGTGGTGGCGATCAGCTTCAGGCGCAGCGTCGGTACGCCCAAGGCTTCGGCGGCCACTTCATCGTCGCGGATGGTGGCAAAGCCATAGCCGAGCGGCGAGCGCTCGATCAGCCGCGCCGCCGCCAGTGCGGCGATGGCGAGCAGCAGCATGATCAGGAACAGGTACCTGACGTAGTTGCCGATCGGAGCGATCGTCTCCGGCCGGATGATATAGGCGCCGCGCGAGCCGCCGACATAGTCCCAGTTGACGACCAGCGTCTGCAGCACCACGGCAAGCGCGAGCGTAGCGATGGCAAAAAACGCGCCGCGCAGCCGCAGCGTCAGATAGCCCATGCCGAAGCCGACCACGGCAGACACCGCGCCGCCGACGACGAGCAAAGCCGGGATCGGCAGCGGATGGAGATTGTGGACGGCGACGGTCGAATAGGCGCCGAGCGCGAAAAAGGCCGCGGTGCCGAAATTCACGTAGCCACAATAGCCGCCGAGGATGTTCCACGCCGTCGACAGCACGACGTATTGCAGCACGACGTAGCCGGCGAAGAACACGTAATCGTTGCCGAGCGCCATCGCGCCGGCGAACAGCGTGCCGCCAACGATGAGGCAGACGAGGAGGAAGGGTCCGGTACGCACGCCTCACCGCCCCAACAGGCCCGCCGGCCGCACGGCGAGCGTCAGCAACAGGAATCCGAACGACACTGCGGGCGCCCAGGATGGCCCGTAGAATGTCGAGGTCAGGCTCTCGACGACGCCGATCAAGAGCGCTGCGAGCACCGTTCCCGGCAGGCTGCCCATGCCGCCGAGCACACAGATGGCGAAGATGCGGCCGATATATTGGCGGCCGACCGACGGCTCGACCGGCTGGATGATGATCAGAAAAGCGCCGGCGAGCGATGCCGTGGCGATCGAAATGCCGAAGGCGATGCGCTTGATGCGGATCGGATCAACCGCCATGAGCCTGAGCGCGAGCTGATCCTGCGCCACCGCCTTGATGGCGCGGCCGATGAAGGTGCGTGTGAGCCAAAGCTGCAGGGTGGCGATCAGCAACAGCGAGACGACGAACGGCACCAGGATGCGCAGCGGCAGGTCCACATAGCCGAAATGCCAGGTCTGGCCGATATACCGCGCGTCGACGTAGCGGTAGTCGACGCCGAAATACAGCACAAGGCTGACCTCGGTGATGAACAGGAGGCCGAAGAAGAAGGCGAGCCCGCGCAGCGATTCCTGGCCGCGCTTCTCAAACGAGAGGTAATAGACCTGATAGATCAGGGCGCCAAGCGCGTAGAACGCCGGCGTAACGATGATGCTGGTCAGGATCGGGTCGAGGCCGAGTTTGGCGTTGGCGATATAGGCGACGTAAGAGCCGAGAATGATGAAGGCCGGATGCGCGATATTGACGATGTCGAGAATGCCGAACGACAGCGACACCCCGCAGGTCACCGCCGCGTAGAAACCGCCGATCAGGACGCCCGAGAGGACGGCGTTGATGAACAGACTGAAGGAGAAGATCATTACTGGTTCCCGGCCCTGACCGAATGTGCAGGAACCGCCACGGCTTGGCTAGTACCCGTTTGCACTGTTGCGGAGTCGGCTGGCGGCGGCGTCAGAACCGCCGACAAGCGCCGCCCGCGTCGGTCAGATGCGCAGCGCGTGGTCGGCGTGGGTAAAGGGCAGTTTGAGCGCATCGGCGACGGCTCGGCAGGTGACGTGGCCGTCGTGGACGTTGAGGCCGTTGCGCAGATGCGCATCGGCGGAAAGCGCGAGCCGCCAGCCCTTATTGGCGAGCGCCAGCACGAACGAGGTGGTGACATTGCTGAGCGCGAAGGTCGAGGTGCGCGCCACGGCGCCCGGCATGTTGGTCACGCAGTAGTGCACGACACCGTCGACCATATAGGTCGGATGCGAGTGGGTGGTGGGATGCGAAGTCTCGGCGCAGCCGCCCTGGTCGATGGCGACATCGATGATGACGGCGCCGGGCTTCATGGCCTTTACCGTTTCCCTGGTGATCAATTTGGGCGCGGTTGCGCCCGGAACCAGCACGGTGGCGATCACGAGGTCGGCGCGCCGGCACAACAGCTCGACGACGTCGGGCGTGGAGAACACCGTGCGCACGCGGCTGCCGAATTGCGTCGCGATCCGGCGCAGCGCCTGCGGATTGCGGTCGAGCACGGTGACGTCGGCGCCAATGCCCGTGGCGACCAAAGCCGCGTTCGTTCCGGCGACGCCGCCGCCGAGAATGAGCACGCTCGCCGCCGGCACGCCGGGCACGCCGCCGAGCAGCACGCCGCGCCCGCCGTTTTCCTTTTCCAGGCAATGCGCGCCGACATGCGGCGCCATGCGGCCGGCGACTTCCGACATCGGCGTAAGCAGCGGCAGCGAGCCGTCCGCACCGGTCACCGTCTCGTAGGCGATCGCGGTGACGCCGGAGGCCAACAAGTCTGCGGTCTGCTCGCGGTCCGGCGCCAGATGCAGATAGGCGAACAGCACTTGGCCGCGCCGCAGCTTCTTCCGCTCCTCGGCGAGCGGCTCCTTGACTTTGACGACCAGTTCGGCCCGGCCGTAAACGGCATCGGCATTGCCGACCATCTCGGCGCCGGCGGCACGATAGTCGGCATCGCTGAGGCCGGCGCCCGATCCGGCGGCCGTCTCGACCACGACCTGATGGCCCTTGTCGGTCAGTTCACGCACTGTCGAAGGCACCAGACCGACGCGATATTCGTTGTCCTTTATTTCCTTGGGCACGCCGACGATCATGGCGGTTCTCTTTACCTTTCACCCCGGGCAGGGAGCGGCTAGCGAGCTACATGACATAGACCCGATCCGGCAACGTGTCCTGCGAACCATCGGGCGGCGCGTGCGTTTGCAGCACGGCGCTGCAGCGTTCGATGGCGGCGAGAAAGCCCGCGACGACGTGGCCGTCGCGCATGTGGCCGACCAAGGCGTCGATCGCGGCCTGCCACTCCGAATCATGCACCTTCTGCGCGATGCCCTCGTCGGCAATGATGCGGGCGTAACGCTCTGCGAGCGAGACGAAGATAAGAACGCCGGTCCGGTTTGCGGTGTGATCGACGCGCCGCACGAAGAATTGCTCGAGCGCGGCGCGGTGCGCCCGCGCCCGCTGCACCGCGCGCGGCACGAGGGCAAGCCGCAACGGCATCCAGGAAAACACCAGACCGGCGGCGATGAAGACCGCAAGCTGGATGAGGAATATGCGCTGCACGCTCCATGGCGTCAGATAGATCAGCGGCCAGGGAACGAAAAGCGCCAAGGCGGCCGCCCATAGGATGGGCACGTGCGCGTACTCGGATGACGCGCGCGCAAGCACGCACACGAGCTGCCCGCTGGTGCGCTGCTCCGCCGCTCGGACGGCGGCTGAGATCGCGTCGCGGTCTTCACGCGAAAGTTCGATCATCACCAGCCCCCCGACGCGCCGCCGCCCCCGGAGAAACCGCCGCCGCCGGAGAAACCGCCGCCGCCGGACCCTCCACCGAAGCCGCCGCCCCCGGAACCAAACGGCGATCCCCAACCCCAGCCGGGATAGGGGATGAAAATTGTGCGTCCGCCGCGCCTGACATAACGGCCGGGCGGCGTGCCGCTCGCATGGCCGATCATGTATCTGATCACGAATACGAACAGAAGAAAGATGAGGATGGGAAACAGCGCGTTGAAAAGCGACGACTTGTCGTTGTCGCGTACGTCAACCTTCGGCTGCCAATCCGCGGTGTCGCCGCTGAGCACGCTGATGATGCCGTCAACGCCGCGCTCGATGCCGCCGGAATAGTCGTTCGCCTTGAAACGCGGGATGATGGCGCTGGCAATGATCACCGAGGACAATGCATCGGTGAGCGTGCCTTCCAGCCCGTAGCCGACCTCGATGCGGACCTTGTGCTCGGCCGGAGCGACCAGCAGCAAGACGCCGTTATTCTTCTGCGCCTGGCCGAGTTTCCAGTAGCGAAACAGCTCGTTGGCGAAGCTTTCGATGTCGCCGCCCTGCAACGACTTCACCGTGGCGACGACGAGCTGGATACCGGACTTGTCTTCCAGGTTCTTCAGTTTCGTTTCCACATCGGCTTTGCTTTGCGCCGACATGACGCCCGCCTGGTCGACCACGCGGCCCGTCAACGGCGGAAAGTTGAATGCTAAAGCGGCCGAGACGAGACAAAGGACCAGGGCACCGACGGCGAACGCCGTTCCGAAAGCCGCCGAGCTGCCGCTACGCCGCACCCGGAAATGCCGCGCAAAGTGCATCAAAATTTTACCTGCGGCGGTTTTTCGGCGCCTTCGGTGGCGGTGAATTCCGCCATCGGTTTTGCGTCTGGGAAGAAGGTCTTGGCCCAGAGCATGGTCGGAAACGTTCGCAAAGCCGTGTTGTAGGCCCGTACCGCCTCAATATAGTCGCGCCGCGCCACCGCAATGCGGTTCTCGGTGCCCTCAAGCTGAGACCTGCAGCGCCAGGAAATTGGCGTTGGATTTCAGCTCCGGATAGTTCTCCGACACTGCTAAGAGCCGGCCGAGCGCACCGGTCAACTGGTTCTGCGCCGCCTCGAATGCTTTGAGTTTTGCCGGATCGGTAAGATCCGAAACGTCGATTTTGACCTGCGTCGCCTTGGCGCGGGCCTCGACCACGGCCGTGAGCACGGTCTTTTCCTGCGCCGCGTAACCCTTCACCGTCGCCACCAGGTTCGGAATGAGGTCGGTGCGGCGCTGGTACTGGTTCTGCACGTCGGCCCAGCGCGCCTTGGCCTGCTCCTGAAGCGTCGGGATCGTGTTGTAGCCGCAGCCCGATAGTGCGAGGCCGATGCCGATGACGGCGAAAACGGCGCACATTCGACGATAAATTCCTGGCATCAGGCCCCCTTCATCATTGCATGGTTGTGAGCTGGCGCATGCTGGCGGCGAAAACCGTTCACGCCTCGACCGGCTCCATGCCGACGATCTCGATGCCGAAGCCGGAAAGGCCGACATAGGTCATCGGACGCGACGTCGACAGAAGCCGGATCGAATTCACGCCGAGGTCTTTGAGGATCTGCGCGCCGAGGCCGATTTCGCGCCACTGCCGGCTGCGCGCCTCGCCGGAAGCGGTCTCGTCGGGCTTCGGTATCGCGAGCACCGGCACGCCGGCGGTGCCGTCGCGCAACAACACCAGCACCCCTCTGCCGTCGGCCTTGAATCGTGCGAGCGTGTTGTGAATCGTTTTTGCCCCGCCGAACACGTCGGCAATGATGTCGGCGCGATGCAGCCGGGCCGGTACGTTGTTGCCGTCGCCGATGCGGCCGTGAACGAACGCCATGTGATAGACCGGATCGAATGGCGTGAGGAAGGCGTAGCCGGTCAGCCGGCCGATTTCGGACTCCACCGGAAACTCGCCGACCCGCTCGATCAGCTTGTCGCGGGCCTGGCGGTAGGCGATCAGTTCGGCGATGGTGAGCCGCTTAAGCTTGTGGCGCTCGGCGAAGACGGCAAGCTCCGGCCCGTGCATGACGGTGCCGTCGTCGTTCATCAGCTCCGCCAGCACGCCGACCGGCGGCAGGCCGGCGAGCCGGCACAAATCGACGCAAGCCTCGGTATGGCCCGAGCGCATCAGCACGCCGCCGTTTTTTGCGATCAGCGGAAACACGTGGCCGGGGCGTACGAAATCGGACGCGCCGCTATTGCCGTTGGCGAGCGCGCGCACCGTGTTGGTGCGCTCCTCGGCGGAAATTCCGGTGGTCAGGCCGTGGCGGGCGTCGACAGAGACGGTGAACGCCGTGCCGAGCGGGGCGTCGTTGAGCGCCACCATCGGGTCAAGATGCAGCCGCCGTGCCTCCTCGGGCGCGAGCGGCGCACAGACGATGCCGGACGTGTTGCGGATGATGAACGCCATCTTCTCCGGCGTACAAAGACTCGCCGCGACGAACAAATCGCCCTCGTTCTCGCGGTCATCGTCATCGGCCACGATCACGAGTTCGCCGCGGGCAAACGCCGCGACGGCGTCCTGGATGCGTTGGTGAGTGTTTTCCATTCGCTTCTTATAACCCGTCATTGCGAGCGAAGCGAAGCAATCCAGCATACTGAGGCGAAGCCTAGATTGCTTCGTCGTGGAGCCTGTCATCGGGCCGGCCCTTTGGGCCGGACCCGTTGGCTTCTCGCAATGACGATGAAGTCATAGATTCTCGACGCCCTCAGCGCTTCGGCAGCGCAAACGGCCATTGCGGAGCCTCACCGACCTGACCGCGTTGGCGTAGATAATGGTCGGCGATCACGCACGCCACCATGGCCTCGCCGATCGGCACCGCGCGGATGCCGACGCAGGGGTCGTGGCGGCCCTTGGTCGAGATTTCGGTGTCGTGGCCGTAACGGTCGACGGTGCGGCGCGGGGTCAGGATCGAGGAGGTGGGCTTGACCGCAAAGCGCGCCACCAACGGCTGGCCGGTGGAAATGCCGCCCAAAATGCCGCCGGCATTGTTGGAGAGAAACACCGGCTCGCCGTCGTTGCCCATGCGCATCTCGTCGGCGTTGTCCTCGCCGCTAAGCGCCGCGGCGGCAAAACCGGCGCCGATCTCGACGCCCTTGACCGCGTTGATGCCCATCAGCGCCGCCGCAACATCACCGTCGAGCTTGCCATAGACCGGCGCGCCAAGCCCCGGCGGCACGCCTTCGGCGATAATCTCGATCACCGCGCCGACCGACGAGCCATTTTTGCGCACGCCGTCGAGATAATCCTCAAAAAACTTTGCTCGTTCGGCGTCGGGACAGAAAAACGGATTGCGCTCAACCTCGGCCCAGTCCCAGCGGCCGCGATCGATGCGGTGCGGCCCCATCGCAATGAGCGCGCCGCGCACCAAGAGCCCCGGCACGATTTTCCGCGCAATCGCGCCGGCGGCGACGCGCATCGCGGTTTCGCGCGCCGACTGGCGGCCGCCGCCGCGGTAATCGCGCAGGCCGTATTTGATGTCATAGGTGTAGTCGGCGTGGCCGGGGCGATATTTGTCCTTGATGTCGGAATAATCTTTCGAGCGCTGATCGACGTTCTCGATCAAAAGCGCGATCGGCGTCCCCGTAGTCACCTGCGCACCCGTCGCCTCGTCAACAAACACGCCGGAGAGGATTTTCACCTGGTCCGGCTCCTGGCGCTGCGTGGTGAAGCGCGACTGGCCGGGCCGGCGCTTGTCGAGATAGGGCTGGATGTCGGCCTCACTCAGCGCAATCCGCGGCGGGCAGCCGTCGACCACGCAGCCGATCGCCGGCCCATGGCTCTCGCCAAAGGTCGTGACCCGGAACATGTGGCCGAAGGTGTTGAAGGACATGGTTTAAGCAAATTTCGGGGCGGCGAAGGACGCTGAACACGCAAAATGGAGTACGGCTCCTCGCGCCGGGCTTGGTACCCCTTGGAGTCGATCGGGTCAAATATCCGGCAAGTCAAGGTTAGGTGTCGCCTTCGTGAACGGGCGCAATGCGGGAACGATTGGACCCGCCGGACTTTGCGAGGGTTGCGAGGCGCTCGGCAATAGCGGTCGGACCAACGTCCGACCGCCTCGGTATGTGTAGATGTTGCGGTCACTTTGTTCCGACGGCTACGATCATCTCGCAGGGACCTTCGAAGCCGGACCTTGTTTCGAACTGGCGGAGCGTCTCCTCGATTTCGCCCCAGGCCGCGTTCTTCTCCGATTGGTCGAGGCCCGACAGCATCTGATGCAGGGCGCCGAACGATTCCTGCTCGAAACGCACGCATTCCGCCGCGGACTTCAGCTCCACGGGAGCGGACACCGTACAGCTTCGGATATCGCGAAAGCCCGCTTTGCGGAATTCGCCCTCCAGCACGCCTGGCCCGCCGAGACTGAAAGGTCCTGGCTGTCCCGGCAGCGGCGGCGGCAGATTGGCGCGGCGGCGGATTATCGAGACCGGAAGCGAGAAGAACTTGTTGTTGTCCGCGGTGCTGTAGACGATCGCAGCCACGCGCCCGCCGGGTTTGAGCGTCCTCTTCATTCCGGCGAGCGCCTTCTGCTGATCGGGAAAGTAGATCAGCCCGACGCGCGAAATCGCCGCGTCGAAGTTCGCCTCCGGCACGTCGAGCGATTCACCGTCCATCACGGCTGTTGCGACGTTGCGGTAGCCGGCGCTGGCTGCGTTCGCCTGCGCGAAGTCGAGGATCTGCGAAGAAATATCGGTCGCCAGCACGTGGCCCGAAGGACCGACGCGGGCGGCGGCCTGCAGCGTCTGATCGCCCGCTCCCGCCGCAACGTTCGAGCACGCAGCAGCCAGGCCCGATCGCCGCCATGTCGAACATGATCTCTGTGGATGGGCCGAGCCAGGCGCGCAAGAGCGGGCCCCAATCGTTCCAGGCCTTTGCCGCGGCCTGCCATTGTTGACGTGTCGTTTCCTTGTACTTGACGGGATCGAAAGGAGCCGGAGCGGTCCGGCTCGCCTCGCGGGCTGAACTCGTGGGTGTGGTTTGCATGTCAGCCTCCATGCGGCGCCTTCATCGGCGCCGGATCACGCAGGCTATCATGCCCAAGCGCGCAAGATCGCGCTTTCGCTCGGCCTTACATTTTCCTTATCGCACCCTTGATTTTTGCCGGGTCTGGAGGTCGCATGGAGCACCCGGCAAGATTTCGACCCCACGCGACGGAGGGACGAGCTTGCTTTACCGGTTCGAAGATTTTGAACTCGACACCGAGCGGCGCGAATTGCGCCGCGGTCGGGCGTTGCTTGCGTTGGCGCCGCAGGTCTTCGACGTGATCGCGCACCTGATCCGAAATCGCGAACGCGTGGTCGGCAAGGACGATCTGCTCGCCGCGGTCTGGAACGGCCGCATTGTCTCGGAATCGGCGCTGAGCACGCGCATCAACGCCGCCCGCAGCGCCATCGGCGACGACGGCGAGAGGCAGCGCCTCATCCGGACCCTGCCGCGCAAGGGCTTCCGTTTCATCGGCGACGTGCGCGAAGAGCCATCGATCGCGGCGGTCCGGGACGCGATGACGGATGTCGGCGCGGCGGCGCTGCGCCAGGAGATCAAATATTGCCGCGCCGCCGACGGAGTCCGCCTGGCCTACGCCAATGTCGGCCGCGGACCGCGGCTGTTCAAAGCGGCCAATTATCTCAATCATCTTGAATATGACTGGGAGTGCCCGGTGACGCGACACCTGCTGCACGGCCTTGCGCGCAATTTCACGCTGCTGCGCTATGACGCGCGCGGCAACGGCCTGTCCGACTGGGAAGTCGCCGACGTCTCGTTCGAACTCGTGGGTTTCCGACCTCGAAAGCGTGGCCGATGCGGTCGGATGGAAGCGCTTCCCGCTGATGGGGATGTCGCAGGGTTGTGCGATCTCCATCGCCTATGCGGTCAAGCATCCGCAGCGGGTCTCGCACCTCATCCTTTACGGCAGTTTCGCCCGCGGCCGCATGGTCCGCGCCACCAGCGACGAGCAGCGCGAAAAGATCGAAGCAATGAAGACCCTGGTACGCCTGGGCTGGGGCGAGGAGAATGCCGCGTTCCGGCAAATGTTTACGTCGCTGTTCGTTCCGGGCGGCAGCAAGGAGCAGATCGATTGGTTCAACGAGTTGCAGCGCCGGACCACGTCGCCGGAATGTGCCGCCCGCTACTTCCACATCACCAACGCGATCGATGTCCGAGCGCTGCTCCCCAAGGTCCGCGTGCCGACCTTGGTCATGCATTTGCGCGACGACGCGGTGCACGGTTTCGAGTTTGGCCGCGAGGTCGCCGCTGCTATCCCTGGTGCGCGCTTCGTGCCGCTGCAAGGCAAGAATCACATGCCGCTCGAGCAGGACCCCGCCGGGCCGCGAATTCTGGAGGAAATCAAGCTGTTCCTGAGATCGTGATGCTGCCGGTTGAGGCGGCCCGGCGCGTTCACCCATACCGCGCCATTGTCCCTCCTTCGAACACATACACCACGCCGTGGACGATATCGGCGTGGGTTGCTTGCTCGGGCGGCAGGACGTGAAGGTGCGCGATCAGCGCGCGGGCGACGCCGCCATGGGCCGCCACCACGGTGTCGTGCGATAGCGATGCGTACCAGTCGCCGACGCGTCTGGTGACGTTGTGGTAGCTCTCGCCGGCGGGCGGCGTAAAACCCCACTTGTCGCGTTCGCGCTCGAGGAGCTTTTGCGGCCATTGCCGGTTGATTTCGGCGAGCGTCAATCCTTCCCAGTCGCCGAACGAGATTTCGATCAGCCGGCTGTCGAGGTCGTAGCCGCACTGGTCGAGATCAAGCGCGGCGCGCACGAGTTCCATGGTTTCGCGTGCGCGATGGAGCGGGCTCGACACGTAGCCGCACGCGGCGGCGGCGCGGCCGTCGCGCTTGAACAGGTCGCGCAGCACGTCGCCGCAATGGCTCGCCTGGCCGCGCCCGCGCGCGTTGAGCCTGATGTCGCGATGGCCCTGCAGGCGCTGTTCGACGTTCCAATCGGTCTCGCCGTGACGGATGTAATAGAGGACCGGTGTTCGGAAGTCCGAAGTCGGAAGTCTGAAGTCGGAAGGATTGACTTGCAATTTCTCATCCGTTTCCGAGTTCAGGTTTCTGATTTCCGGCTTCAGATTTCTGATTTCCGTCCTCCGCCTTCCGCACCACGATATCCGCCGCGTCGGGGTGCTTCATGCCGACGATGTGATAGCCGGCATCGACGTGATGGACTTCGCCCGTCACCCCGCGCGACATGTCGGAGAGCAGATAGGCGCCGGCCTCGCCGACTTCCTCGATGGTGACGTTTCTTCGCAGCGGTGCGTTACCCTCGTTCCATTTGAGGATGTAGCGAAAATCCCCTACCGCGGAAGCCGCCAGCGTCTTGATCGGGCCGGACGAGATGGCGTTGACGCGGATATTCTTGGTGCCGAGATCGGCGGCGAGGTAGCGCACGCTCGCTTCCAGCGCCGCCTTGGCGACGCCCATGACGTTATAGTGCGGCATCCACTTTTCCGAGCCGTAATAAGTCAGCGTGAGCAGGGCGCCGCCGTTCGGCATCATCTTCTCGGCGCGCTGCGCAATGGCGGTGAACGAATAACAGCTGATCAGCATGGTCTTGCTGAAATTGTCGGCCGTGGTGTCGACGTAGCGGCCGTCGAGCTGATCCTTGTCGGAAAAGGCGATGGCATGGACCAGGAAATCCAGGCCGCCCCAGGCGGCTTGCAGCTTGGCGAAGGCGGCGTCGATGGTCACGGGCTCGGCGACGTTGCAATCGCCGACGACGATGCCGCCGACCTCCTGGGCCAGCGGCTCGACGCGCTTCTTCAGCGCATCGCCCTGATAGGTGAAGGCGAGTTCGGCGCCGTGCCCGCGGCAGGCCTTGGCGATTCCCCAGGCGAGCGAGCGCTGGTTTGCGACGCCCATGACCAGGCCGCGCTTGCCGCGCATGAGGCCTGAGAGTTCCGGCATCCACGCAACCCCACTCGATGTCCGCCCCTGCCCCTGCCATCTCCTATGGCATGGCCGGTAGCACCCAGCAAGCGCGCGCCGCGCAACGCCTTTACGCCGCGTTCGGCCTGCGGAATAGTCCAACTTTCATGGTGTTGTTTCGGCTGAAGACAGGCTCACGAAGGCGAGTAATGCGGCCCGGGTCGAAACCATCGTTGCCGACGGCATCGTTAACAGGTGGAGCGCTCGTTTGAGCGACTTTCGCAGGCAGATCGAGGCCACCATTCCGGCATTGCGACGCTATGCCCGGGCGCTCACCCGGGACGCCGAAACGGCCGACGATATCGTGCAGGACACGCTCGTGCGGGCGTTGCGCTCCGAGCATTTGTTCCACGGCGGCGACTTGCGCGCATGGCTCTACACAATTCTGACCAATCTTAACCGCAACCGGCTGCGGACGCTGTCGCGGCGGCCCGTGCTCATTCCGATCAAGGATAACGACGCCGCCCAGGGCGCGCCGGAATCCGGTGGCCGCGACATCGCCCGCGCGCTCGATGAGCTTGCCGAGGAGCCGCGCACGGCTTTGTTGCTCGTCGTGCTTGAGGGCCTCACCTATCGTGAAGTCGCCGAAGTCCAGGGTGTTCCGATCGGCACGGTGATGTCGCGGCTCTCCCGCGCCCGCATGCAGATCAGATCATATCTCGAAGGCGAGCGCACGCCGCTGCGCCGCGTGAAATGACCAAGAGAGAAAACGATGACAGAGCGAACTGTGACCGAAGACGAGCTTCACGCCTACGTCGACGGCGAACTTCCAGCCGAGCGGCGCGATGCGGTCGAGGCCTGGCTCGCGGCGCATGCGGATGACGCGGCGCAGGTCGCCTCTTGGCGCAGGCAGGCGGAGTTGATCCGGGCGCGCTATGGCAGCGTCGCCGGCGAAGCGCCGCCGCACCGACTTGAGCTTTGGCGGCTACTGCGTCGCCGTCGCTTCGGCTTGGCGGCGCTCGGCGCCGCGGCCGTGATCGCGGCGTTTATCGCCGGCGGGGTTGCCGGCTGGTTCGTGCGCGGCGTCGAGGTCGGATTGCCGTCCGACATCCATCGCTTCACCACCGACGCGCTCGACGCCTATCGGCTCTATGTCGTCGAGGTCCGCCATCCGGTCGAGGTTCCCGGCAATGAACGGCCGCATCTTGTGCAATGGCTATCGAAGCGGGTGGGCTCGCCGGTGCGCGCACCCGAGCTTGACAAGATTGGCCTGAAACTCGTTGGCGGCCGGCTGTTGCCGGGGCCGACCGGGGCAACCGCGTTCTTCATGTACGAGACCCAGTCCGGCGAGCGCTTCACCCTCTATTGCGGGCGCACGCGGGATCAAGCGACCGCGTTGCGCTACACGACGGGAGGCCGCAATGCCGCCTATTACTGGGTCGATCACAATTTGTTCTACGTACTCAGCGGACCGGCGGAGCGCGAAAAGCTGCATGCCATCGCGCACGCGGCGTATGACCAGATCGATCGCCCTGCGCCGCCGCAGGGCGGGTGAGCGGAGCGCTACTTCTTCTCCGGCACCTTGTTGCCGTTGGCCTGGAACGCCTTGCCGAAGTCAGTGAGCGGGCTGCCGGTTGCGCCTTGGTGGCATTGCGTGCAGGGCAACTTGGTCTGCGTGGCGAATTCCGGCGTCGCCTGCGCCGGCCGCGGGCCAATGAACACGATGCAGCCGGCGGCCAGAACGATAGCCGCAACACCGGCCGCGACGGGCAGCATGGCCGATTTCACCGAAATGCTCGTTGCAGCTTCTGCGTTCGACATCGAAATTCTCCCTGGCATTTGCACGGGCGAGCCGTGCTCGAATCTTAAAGCCGAGGGCTTGCGAGTTAAAGGGTCCTGGATCCGGGTCCGAGAACGGTCTCGATTCTTCGACAATGTCAGCCGTCCGAGAACAATCAGCACCGCGACGACAACGTAGATCGCGGCGATCGCCGCGATATTCACCGCCAGCGCCGCTCGCTCCCCTATCAACACGCCGGCCGCGTCCGCTGGCGCCGCCGGAGCGCTACGTCGGGTGGCCGCTCTGGTGTCACCGCGTCTGTCTTCAGCACAGCCGCGTGCTGGGCTGGGCTTAGATCGCCGGGTTGGCTGCCGGCGCCATCTGGGCGCGGTGCGCGGCGTCGCTCCTGTCCCGACAGTCCTTTGATCAGGATCAAAGCTGGTGGCGCATTTTCGGCGCAACATCGCGTTTGGGCTTCGGCGGCGGGTGGCGAAAATGGCAAAGGGCATGGTTTCAGTCGACAATAGCGGACCCGCCATCCGGGCCGTGGAATCGTGGGCTTCCTCGGGCGGGCGAATGGCCCAACTGCTCAGTGCCGATGAACGTGCCAGCCTCGCCGACATCGCATCGATCGTGGGATTCAAGAAAGGCGCCGTGATCTACCGCGAGGGCGACCAGAGCGAGGCCGTGTTCAACATCATCTCGGGCGTGATCACGACCTATCGGAAAATGCCCAATGGCGGCGAACATATTGCGGCATTTCTGTTTGCCGACGACCTGGTCGGGCTGTCCGAGGAGGGACACTATATGAACTCGGCGCGAGCGGCGACCGCGGTAACGGCATATCGTTTCCCGATATCCGCCCTGCAAGGGTGCCTCTTGAACGATGCAAGATTGGAGTTTCATGTGATCTGCAAGCTGTGCCATGAGCTTCGTCAAGCCCAGCGTCACGCGCTTTTCCTCAGCCAGCGACGCGCCGATTCCAGATTGGCGATGTTCCTGCAGTCTCTCGAACCAACCGTTGCCAACGGCGAGCCGGCGGCCGAAATCTTCATGCCTATGTCTCGCTCCGAAATCGCCGAATACGTCGGATTGACCTTCGCCGCGTTGAGCCGGGCATTTCGCAGTTTGGCCAGGCGGGGGATCATCAAGGTCCGCGACTTGCGGCATGTCAGCATCACGGACCGCAAAGCCTTCGAAAGCCTCACGCTTGGCGAAAGGCCGTTAGCTGCACATCCGCACGCCGGCGCGTCATGACGGCCGCCTACAAACATCGATTTTGTTCAAGCCGGGCGATCGGAAGTTGTGAACCAAAGATTGCGCAGGTTGATCGATATCAATGTCGCCGCCTGCGCACGCGCCGGCTGCCAAATACGAGATCGCGGATTTGGCTGCATCAGGCTCGACTGTGCTGCTCGGTTTTTCCACAGGCAGTTTTTGATCTGGATCAAAAGCGGCAGCCTCCGGTGTTGCCACTGCGCCACAGCTCGATTGCAAATTCGCCCAAGTGGAAATCTGCCTTGACAGCCGGGAGAATGTAAAAGGAAATATTTAACTTGGTGCAACGGGGCGGACGATGAGCCGGTCCGGCAGGGTGGCATTGGTCGGTAGTCTGAAGTTGCGACCCACCGCGGCACGCGGCAATGCACCTGCAATCAAGATTGCGAAGCCATCGCTGACGCCGGTGCTCGCGGCAATCGCGTGTTTGGCCCTGTTTGGCTGGACGGCCGTGGCGCGCGCGCAAGATGCCGCGATGTCTACCGATGCGTTCGCCGCGTTGCGTGACTACGCCCAGAACGTCGGCGGCGAAGGCGTCCAGCCCGCGAGTTTCGCGCCGCCCGGCGATCATGCCGCTTTAATGGCGCTGCACGATTTCGCGCAGCAGCTCGGGGGCGCTCATCCGCCGTTGCGCGCGCAAGGCCAAATCAAGCTCGCCGACGCCGACAATATGTTCGATGCCTTGCGTCAGCTTTTGCAGAAGCAGCAGGGCGCTACCGCACCGCAAGAATCGCAGCCGTCGAATCCGCCGCCCACAGCGGGGGCAGCGGGGGCAGCGGGGGCAGCGGGGGCAGCTGGACCGCCGTCGCCGGCTGTAGGGGCGACGTATGTAGGAACCAGTGTCTGTCTCGGCTGCCATGCCGAACAGATTGCAGCCTTCGGCTATACGGAAATGGGCCGGCTCCTCAAACAGGGCAAGCTGCAATGCGAGAGCTGCCATGGCCCGGGCTCGGTGCATATCCACGCCGCCGGCTGCGCGGCGTGTCACGGTGACCGTGGCATCACCAGCCGGCCCGGCATCCCAAGTTTAGTCGGGCAGGATCCGCAATACCTCATCACGGCCATGAAGGATTACATCAGTGGTCGGCGCCGCAACGCGCTGATGAAGGCTCTGCTGTCGGGGGTCCGCGAGACCGAACTCGATAACATCGCGTTCTACTACGCGCGGCAGGAGCCCGCTCGGGCGCGCACGCCGCCGGTCGGCAATGCCGAGGCCGGACGCGCCGCCATTGCGACGTGTGCAGCGTGCCACGGTGAGCGCGGCATCGCTGTCAGTCCCGCGTTTCCAAACCTCGCAGGTCAGGACGCGCGATACCTCGCCGACGCGATCACGGCATACCGGAACGACTCCCGCAAGAAGGAGGTTGCCTGCGCGTCGTGTCACGGCGAGCGCGGAATCACGAGGACTGCCGGAATCCCAAGCCTCGTCGGGATGGATCCGCAATATCTGGTCGCGTCGATGAAGGCTTACGTCGGCGGCCAGCGCAAGAACACCATCATGAGGGAGCTGCTGTCGGGTCTCAGCGAGGCGGAACTCAAGAATTTCGCGCTCTATTTCGCGCAACAGCACCCCGCTCGGGCGGAGACTCCATCCGGCGGCGATGCGGCGGCGGGAAAAGCCGACAGCGCTTCGTGTGCCGCCTGCCACGGCGCCGAAGGCGTCAGTTCGAATCCCGCCTGGCCAAGCCTCGCCGGTCAGGATGCGCGATACTTCGCCGCCACCCTTGAAGACTACAAGAACGGATCGCGCAGCGATCCGACGATGAAGGCGATCGTCGCATCGCTCGACCAAAAGACGATCGACAATCTCGCGGCCTATTACGCGAGCCTGCGTCCCGAACAGCCCGCGAGCGCCAAGAACACGCCGCCCAAGCCGGCTCCGGTCGTGCTCGCCAATCGGATCGTTTCACGGCTCGACCAACGCACGATCGCAAACATCGCGAGCTATTATGCGAGCCTGCGTCCCGCCCAACCCAGCACCGCGAAATATCCGCCTGCCAAATCCGTGCCGGCCCTGGTCCGCGTCGCAGCCCCGATTGACGGGCGCAGTCCGGGCGGCATCATCTCGTTCCGCACAAACGATCCCGCCCGCGCTGCGGCCGAAAACAACGCCATCTGCTTGTCGTGCCACGAACGCGGCGAGCGAACGATGTGGGAGGGAAGCCCACACGAGGAGCGCGGCGTAGCTTGCACCAATTGCCACACCATCATGAAGGCGGTCTCGGCCCGCTTCCAACTGAAGACCGCGTTCCAGCCTGACACCTGCTTCCAGTGCCACAAGGACATCCGTGCCAAGACGATGATGTCGGCACACATGCCGATCGACGAAGGCAAGATCGTGTGCTCGGACTGTCACAATCCGCACGGCAGCTTCACCGAAGCGATGCTGCGCACCCCTACCATCAACGAGACTTGCTACAAGTGTCACGCCGAGAAGCGCGGGCCGTTTTTGTTTGAGCACGAGCCGGTGCGCGAGAACTGCCTTAACTGCCACGATCCGCACGGGTCGGTGAACGAGTCCATGCTGAAAGAGTCGCGCCCGCGCCTCTGCTTCGAGTGTCATGGCTTCGGTCACGGCATGGTGCAGGGACCTGGCGGGTTCAGTTTCGGCGCGTCGATGGGGCAATCCTGCCAGAACTGCCACATCAATATTCACGGCAGCAACAGTCCGGCGGGCGCGGTGTTCCAGCGATGAGTTGAGAGAAGGAGCGAGGTGCGGTTGGGCGGGCGGACGGCGGCTTTGGACTCGGGACAGCGGCCTTGGGACTTGGGGCTTGGGACTGGGGACTTTGGATTTGGGGCGTGGGGCGTGGGGCAATGGCAAATCCGGTCAGACTAATTCAAACCGGTGTTGTCGGCGCGGTGCTGGGCGCAGCGGTCATGATTTCGACCAGTGCGCCAGCGCAAACGATAGGCGCGGTTCCAACCCAGTCGGGATGCTGCGAAGGCGGATCGGCGACCGGCGCCAACGAGTGGACCACCGGAAACGCGACGTCCGCGGATTGGCCAGCCAATGGGCCGACTGCGTCGTCGGGCATGATCATCGGCAAAGCGCCCGTGACCGACACGAGCTGGTGGACGCATGGCGAGATCGAATTCGGCGGGCGCGGTTTTACGAGTGCGCCGCCCCGCGACGGCTCGGGTGCCTACAATTCGAATGTCGGGAAACAGGGCGGCAACCTCGCGAAGTATTATGAATACAGCGATATCGCTCCGGGCGCGTTCGGCGGTGGCCATATCGCCACCGGCAGCAATGACGGGCTGTACCAGGCCGATCTGTGGGCCAACAATATCGGTTACGAAGACCAATCCTATTTGCTGACTCTTTCGAAGATCGGCGAGCAATACCTGACGCTGGAATGGGATCAGACGCCGCATCTCTACAGCACCACCGCGCAGACGCCGTTCCTCGGCGTCGGTACTACCAATTTGACCGTGCCGTCGCAAAAAGCCAGCCTCGCGGCGCTTGTCGGCGCAGGCGAACTGCACCAGACCGACATCGGCATCCAGCGCAACACGGCATCGGTCGACTATCGCTGGACGCCGACGGAAGCCTGGGACTTCCACGTCGACTATTCGCATCTGAGCCGCGACGGTACGCTGCCCTATGGCGGCGTCATCGGTATCCCCAGTACGACCACTCCCGCCACAAACTACGCAATGGTGCCGACGCCGGTGCACGACACGACGCAGAATTATGGCGCCAACGGCGAATATGCCGGCACCTCGCCGTGGGGCCGACGCTACACGCTCAATCTCGGCTACCAGGGTTCGACTTATCACGATGACGCCCTGTCATACAGCATTGAGAACCCGCTCACGAACACCGCAGATCCGCGAGCTGGTAGAATCGATGTGGCCGAGCAATCAGGCGAACGGCTTCGTCGGCACGCTGGCGGCGGACCTGCCGCGGCAGAACCGTTACGTCGGCACCTTGGACTATGCGTCGATGACGCAGAACTCGGCGTTTAATCCGATGTCGGCGAATTACTCCGGCGGCGGCACCTCGGTCAATCCGCTGCCGGCCAGCAGCCTCGACGGCGAGATCAACACGTTCCTCAGCAACAACGTGCTGACGACGAAGATCACGCCGGAGCTCACGAACAAGTTGAGATACCGCTACTACGACTTCGACAACGAGACTCCGCAGCTCCTGTTCTATCAATGGATCTCCTACGATCAGACCACCTGCTGCGGCGAGGGAGCGATCCAGACGCTGACCATGAAGTACGACAAGCAGGACGCGAGCGAAGCGCTGAATTGGCGGCCGTCGCGCTACTGGAACTTCAACGCCGATTATAATTTCGAGCGCTACGACTGGACCCAGGCCGATGTGACGGCCACCAACGAAAATACCGGCAAGGTTTCCGCGGACTACACGCCGTTCACTTGGCTCACGGCGCGATCCAGCGCTTCGTACGGCTATCGCACCTACGAAAATTACAGTTATGTGAATAACGTCTGGTCGATTCAGGTTCCCAATGCCGCGACCTTGCCGCTGGTATGCGGGTCGGCCAGCAATGCGGCCTGCACGCAAACCGCCTTTGGTTACGCGAGCGCCTATCAGCAGTTCATGTTCGACAACCGTCAGCAAAGCAGGGCGCGGTTCGCCCTGGACGTGGTGGTCCTCCCTCACGTCACCGTTTCGCCCACGGTCCAATACCAGGACGATTATTACGGCCTCGATCCGAACTTTCAGGAGGGCATCGACGATCGCAGATCGCTGAGCTGGGGCGCCGACATCGCCTACGCGGCCAGCAGCAGCCTGAGCTTGGTGCTGAGCTACTACAAAGAATACGGCGACATGTCGATGTACGGCGTGAATATTCCGCACAACGCCGCGTGCGGCAATATCGGGTGCGGCCCGGGCTCCGCCGGTACCACGACATATTCGGCCTCCGACAACGCAACCGTCGATACGGTATCGGCCGGAGCGCAGTGGGCCGCCGTTCCCGACAAGCTCAACCTTAATGTGCGTTTGGCGCTTTCGAAGGGGTCGGACCAGGAGCAGCTGGTGCAGACGGGCGGCATCCCGCCGACCGGCGGACAATATCCGGCCGATACCACTTGGTTCACTCATCTGGATGCAACGGCGATCTACAAGTTCGATCCAGCATGGGTCCGCTCGGTGGGCTGGAAAGGCGACCTCAAGGCCAAGCTGCGCTACACGTGGGAAAGCAACTCGGTCAGCAACTGGCAAAATGATTCGGTGCTGGCATTCGCCACGACGCAGAACGTCAATGCTCTGCTGCTGGCGTCCGACAACCCGAACTACAACGTGCAAATGGTCGCCGCGTCGCTCATTGCCAGCTGGTAGCGAGAACCGGCACCGCGCCGCCGGGAACCGTTCGCCGGCCAATGACGGAGGAATTCATGCCGAAGTCCAGGCCGGGTTTTGGTCTGTCGCTGTGGACGGAAAGTCCGATGCCGCCCAAGGTCGCCGCGCTGCTCGCCGTCGTCGGCGTGATTTGCGTTCTGCTCACCACCTTTTTTGGAGTAACGGAATTTTCCAATTGGCTGCTTATCGCCGCGCAAGCCTTGCTTGCCTCGGGGGTCGTCATTTTTCTGCTCTATGTCATTTGTGGAATCGCGCGCGACGCCCGCGCCATGTAGAGGATATCATCGTGCGATACGAAACCTCCCGCATGGTGAACCGGCGAGCACCACTGGAAAGGAGAACAACATGGCGAAACAATTTACGGCGGCGCGATCGATGTCGCAGCGACTTATCGTCGGCGTCAGCCGGTTGGGTTCCGCCTTCATCGCCATGCCCGGCTTCGCCAGGGCGCAGGACAACCGCGCCGCGCAGAACAGCGACATCGGCAAACAAAAGTACCGAAACTACTGTGCCGTTTGCCACGGCGCCGACGCCAAATAACGACGGCATTCGGCTCTCTGGTTGCGTCGATCTCTTGCAACGTCGGTTTAGGGACCACTGTACTCCTCGACGGGAGCTATCATGAGCAACACAGACAAAACCCGCTCTCGCAGGGGATTCATCGCGCGCATCTGGGCAGTGCTGTGGAGCCCCAGTCAACGGTTTGCGCTTGTCACCCTGGTCATCTTCGGCGGCATCGGCGGCGTGCTGTTCTGGGGCGCCTTCAACTGGGCGGTCGAGGCAACCGATAGTTTAGGATTCTGCACGTCCTGCCATGAGATGCGCGACACGGTGTATCAGGAATACAAGCAGACCATTCACTACCAGAATCCGTTCGGGGTGCGCGCGGCCTGCCCCGACTGCCACGTGCCGCATCCGTGGCCGCTTTTGATTCGGCGAAAAATCCAGGCCAGCAACGAGGTCTGGCACAAGATGCTCGGCACCATCGATACGCCTGCAAAATTCGAGCAGCACCGGCTCGAACTCGCCGAGCAGGTCTGGGCCACTATGAAATCGAGCAACTCGCGTGAATGCCGCAACTGTCATACCGATGATGCTTTTGACATCCACAAGATGTCCGCTCAGGCGCAAGCGGTCATGATCCCCGGGCTGAAGGCCGGCTTGACCTGTATCGACTGCCATAAGGGCATTGCGCATCATTTGCCGAAGACCTCGAGCAGCTCGGGCATCACGCCTGCGATCGGGCGGGAGATCGCAAACCTGCCGCTCCAGCGCCGGCTGCGATGACATCATCGTAGGGCGCAAAACCGTGTGTCAAAGCGCGCATGGTATTGCCATCGACGCAAGCCGAAGCATACTGCCACGGTCTAATTTGATGCCGGGCGGGAACGAGGCCTGTACGGCTGTCAGCATCGAACGGGAGCACAATGATGACACGCATGCTATTGAGCGTTGGGACGGTCTTGTTGCTGGCGATCGGGAGCGCGCAGGCCGCCGGAGACGTTGTCGCCGGCAAGGCAAAAAGCGCCAGCTGTGCCGGTTGCCATGGGGCAAACGGCCAAGGGGTCTCGCCCAATCCCGCATTGGCGGGCAAGAGTGAAGCCCAGCTGCTCCAGGCATTGGAGGATTTCAAGTCGGGCAAGAGCAGCAATGCGGTGATGAAGGCGATGACCGCAAGCCTCAGCCAACAGGATATGGCGAACCTCGCCGCCTACTACGCCTCGCTCAAATAGGCTAAGCGACTTGGCGCGTTCCCGATAGAATGGTCGAACTGCGCGAGTTTTTGTTCGATCATTCCGAGAAGCCGGAATTCGTCTATACTCATGTCTGGCGGAGGGGCGACCTCATGGTCTGGGACAACCGCTGTTCGAGCCACGCCCGCACCGAGCCTGCTTGCTTGATCTTGATCGCGTCGAGAATGTCCGCGAGTTTTAGATGGCAGTGCAGCAATTCGCGAATCTAGCGCGAATTGGCTGGCGGCGCTCAACGCTAATTTGCTGGTGTGCCGCCTTGCGCATCGAGGTTGAGGTCTCCACCTCATCCTAAGCGCTTCACAAAGCTTCAATTTCTCCTGGGGCGGAGCACAGTCATGGACACTGCCAAAATGCCGCTTTCGCTGTGCTGCGTGCTTATGCCGTCCGGCCGGCCGACCGACCATTCCGGACGCGTGACCGATTTCGATTCTGTGTTTGATATGATCATCAAGCCTGCAATTGCGCAGGCCGGGCTTGAGGCGATCCGCGCCGAGCGGGAAAGCATCGGCGCCCGCATCGACATGCCGGTGTTCGAACGGCTGATGCTCTGCCATTACGCCGTCGCCGATATTACCGGCGCCGGTGCCAACGTGTTCTATGCGCTCGGCCTGCGCCAGGCGTTGCGGCCGGCGAGCACGGTCGTTTTGTTTGCGGAAGGTGCGGCGGTTCCGTTCGACGCCGCGCTGCTTCCCAGTATTTCCTACAGGATCAACAGTGTCTGCAAGCCTGCCGAGGCGGCAACGCCGATGGCGGCACTTGCGGCGCATCTGACGAAAGCGCGCAGTTCGCCTCATGGCGGCAACACCATCTTCAAACTCGTCGAGATGCCGCCGCAATGGCAAGTCGACCACATGAAGACCGACTTGTTCCGCGTCGAGGCCGACTATTCGATCACGTACAAGACGCGGCTCGCCGAGGCGGTGCGGTCGGGGCGGCAAGCCGTGGAACGGATCGCCGCCGAGCCGGCGCTAAAGAATCTCGATGAGGTCGAGGTCGGCATCATCGTCGATCTTTATCTGTCGCTGCGCGACGTCAAAGCCTATGACGCGATGATCGAGCTTTACCGCCGCATGCCGCTGCCGCTGCAGCGCACGAGGATGGTCCGCGAGCAGCTCGGCTTCGCGCTCAACCGCGCGCAGAAGTTCGAACAGGCCAAAGACGTGATCGACAAGGTGATCGAGGAGTTCGGTCCGTCGAGCGAAACCAACGCGCTGCTCGGCCGCCTCTACAAGGATCGCTGGGACATTGCCAAGGCGGCCGGCCGCGCCGATGCCGAAAGCCTCTTGCATCGCGCCATCGATGCCTATGTGGCGGGCTTCGAAGCCGATTGGCGCGACGCCTATCCGGGCGTCAACGCGCTCTCGCTGATGGAACTGGGCGCCGCGCCCGATCCGCGCCAGGCGCAAATGCTGCCGGTCGTGCGCTATGCGGTGCTGCGCAAGGCGGCCAAGAATCCGGATTACTGGGACTATGCGACGCTCGTCGAGCTTGCCGTGCTCGGCAACGACCGCGACGGTGCACAACGCAGCCTTGCCGACGCAATAGATTGCGCGCGCCATGCCTGGGAGGTGGAGACGACAAAGCGCAATCTCGGCCTCATCCGCGGCGTGCGCGAAGCCCGCCACGAGAACTCGGCCTGGGTCAAAGCGATCGAGGATGAATTGCAGCGCGCGGCCGACGCGCTCAAGCCGGCAGGCGGCAAGGCGTGAGGGCGCTCACATATCCTTGCGCGGATCGTACGGCTTCTCGCTTCGCCACTTCTTCATCAGCGCGTCGAGCTCGGCATCGCTGGGCTCAGGCAATGCGATACGGACGGTGGCGAGCAGGTCGCCGTGGCCGGATTTTGCCGGAAAGCCCTTGCCGCGCAGCCGGAACGTGCGGCCGCTTGTGGTCCAGGGCGGGATCGTCAACTCGACAGGGCCGTCGAGCGTCGGCACGCGCACCTTGCCGCCCAACGCGGCCTCGTACAGGGTCACCGGCAGGTCGAGCTTGATGTCGGCGCCGTCCAGCGTGAACAGGGGGTGCGGCGCGACCGCGACGGTGATCAGGACGTCGCCTGAGCCGGACTGGCCCGGCATGCCCTGGCCGCGCAGCCGCACTTGCTGGCCGCTGGTGATGCCCGCCGGGATCTTCACGTCGACGTCCTTGCCGGTCGGCAGCCGCAGCCGCCGCGTGACGCCATGCGCGGCTTCGGGCAGCGTCACCGACATTTCGGCGTGAACGTCGGCGCCAGCGCCGAACTCCTCGCCCTCGAAGGTGGCGCGCCCGCCGCGAGCGCCCATGCCGCCGAACGCCTCGCGCAGAATGTCCTCGAAGTTGCCTGCGCCGCCGCCGCCAGCGCCGCCGCCGCCGCGGCGGCCGCGCCTTGTGGTGCGGGTAAAGCCTTCGGGGCCGAAGCTGAAGCCTTCGAAATTGGCGTCACCGCCGAACCCGCCGCTAGGCTGGGAGCCGGCGCCAAAGCCCTCAAAGCCGTGAAATTTCGGCTTGCCCTCGGCATCGATCTCGCCGCGATCGTAGGCCTTGCGCTTGTCCTCGTCGCCGATGATCTCGTGCGCGGCGTTGAGTTCGGCAAAGCGCGCGGCCGCTTTGGGATCGTTCTTGTTGGCGTCAGGGTGCAGCTTCTTGGCGAGCCGCCGGTAGGCGCTCTTGATCTCGGCTGCACCGGCTTTGCGATCGACGCCCAGGACCTCGTAGGGATCGCGCATCCCCCTAAGACTCCACTTTCTTTGCTGGTGACGGCCCCACCCGACCGCTCGGTTCCAATTTGGTTCAATGTGGGAATAGAGAAGCGGTCACGCAATGCAAAGCCAAATCGCGCGTTTGCACCGGGAAGGTGCCGCGATCAACCCGAATTTAGCGGCTTGAGGCTTCTGACCTCCCAGGCGCCGCGGCTGGTGCGGCAGGCCGAGCCTTGCAGCCAGGCTTGCGAGCTGGCGCGGAGGTAGCTCGCGAGGAAGTCGCGACACAGCGAGCCGTCCTCGATGTGGCTCCGCGCTAGCGGAGTGATATTGCCGCCGACCCCGGTATGCGGGTTCTGCCAGGGCACGCTGTTGCCGGTGGCGCTGCGGCTGAGCACGTCGGCCGCGGTGGCGCGCGCATAGGCGAGGTCGACCTCCGACGGCTCGGCCGCGGTGTTGCCGGCGCGGCTGGCACCGCTGATCGATCCGGTCGCGTCGACGTTCCGAATTCGACAGCACTGGGTCGAGCGGGTAGGAACAAGCGGCACAGTCGAGCGCGGCCAATAATGTTGCGAAAACAGCCAGCCGCCGCAGCCTCGGCAGCCGGCGTGCCGGGCCAGGGCCACATAGGCGCGATGCCGCGGTTCGATTATATAGAGGCCGGCAGCGCGCTTGCCGATCGCTCAACGCGAGCACCTGAGCACTCCGAATATGTCCGACGCAGCCTCCATTGAGCACCCGGCAGAGTTAACAGGCGGTGACTTTACCGAGGCAGACGAACCGTTCCGCCTGTTCGAGGCTTGGCTTGCCGAGGCCAAGCGCGCCGAGCCGGTCAATCCAGACGCTATGGCGCTCGCCAGCGTCGATGCCGACGGCGTACCGAATGTCCGGATGGTGCTGCTGAAGGGGTTCGATGAGCGCGGCTTCGTGTTCTACACCAATCTCGGCAGCGTTAAGGCCGAGGAGCTTGACGCGGCACCAAAGGCGGCGCTGGCGTTCTATTGGAAATCGCTGCAGCGTCAGGTTCGCGCGCGCGGCAGCGTCGAACCGGTGTCCGCGGCGGAGGCCGATGCCTACTTCGCCACCCGTTCCCGCATGGCGCAGATCGGCGCCTGGGCCTCGAAACAGTCAACCGCGCTGGAAAGCCGCATGGCCTTTGAAAAGGCGATCGCGCGCTATGCCGCCAAATTCGCGATCGCCACGGTGCCGCGGCCGCCGTTCTGGTCGGGCTACCGGGTGGCGCCGCTGGAAATCGAGTTCTGGCAGGAGCGGCTCTACCGCCTGCACGACCGGGTCGTGTTCAAGCGCAGCGGTCCGGCCGCGCCGTGGACCAAGACGCGGCTCTATCCGTGACCTTTTTCCCGGACGCGGTGCAGCGCGCAGCGGTGCACCGCAGATCCGGGATCGTTCCAGCCTCGGCGCCTCGAATGTGAGATTGCGACGATCCCGGGTCTGCAGCGCGTCATTGCGCTCCGCTTCATGCTGCGCTGCGCCCGGGACACGTGCTAACATCAAATGAATGGGACAAAATCGATGCCCACGACCAACCAGCCGCGCCGCACGCTGTTGCTCACCGGAGCGAGCCGCGGCATCGGCCACGCCACAGTCAAGCGGTTTTCCGCCGCCGGCTGGCGCGTGATCACCTGTTCGCGCCATCCGTTCCCGGAGAATTGCCCGTGGGAGGCGGGGCCGGAAGATCACATCCAGGTCGATTTGTCCGATCCTGAAAACACCGAGGCCGCGATCGCCGAGACCAAAAACCGGCTCAACGGCGCATTGCATGCGCTCGTCAACAATGCCGCGATCTCGCCGAAGGCCGAGGGCGGCAAAAGGCTCGGCTCGATCGAGACCTCGCGCGAGGACTGGCACCATATTTTCCAGGTCAATTTCTTCGCGCCGATCATGTTGGCGCGCGGACTGCTCAACGAGCTGAGCGCCGCCAAGGGCTCGGTGGTCAACGTCACCTCGATTGCCGGCTCGCGCGTGCATCCGTTCGCCGGGACGGCGTATTCGACGTCGAAGGCGGCGCTGGCCGCGCTCACGCGCGAGATGGCGGCCGATTTCGGCGCGCTCGGCGTGCGCGTAAACGCCATTGCGCCGGGCGAGATCGACACCGCGATGCTGTCGCCCGGCACGGAAAAGATCGTCGAAAACATCCCGATGCACCGGCTCGGCACGCCCGACGAAGTGGCGAAGATCATCTACGTGCTGTGCACCGAGACCGCCTCCTACGTCAACGGCGCCGAAATCCACATCAACGGAGGCCAGCACGTGTGACTATCATCGTGCACGCAGGCGGACGATGAAAAAGTACGAGGAAAGCAGGAATCGCTTCGATCACTCATACAAAAAATCCAGCACCGCCGTCTCCGACAGCACGGCTTGAGGAATGCCGTGGCGGGCGGAGCGGGCGCGCTCTTCTGCGGTCTGCGTCGCCTGGAGGTAGGCGCCGAGATGGCGGGCGCGCTCGATGATCTTGTTGTTCTGCGCCAGGCGCTGCGCTTCGAAGCGGCGGAGCGCGCCGGGAACCTCGTCGTCTCCGTCGAGCGCCGCCGCGAGCGCCGCCGCGTCATCGGCAGCTTTGGATACTCCGGCCGCGACATGCGGCCGCGCGACGAACGCCGCGTCGCCGATGATGGCGACCCTGCCGAAAGCGACGTGCGGGCTCTGCAGATCGTAGATCGGCTGCAAAATCGGCTCGTCGATCAGGCGGACGATGGCGCGGAATTGCGGCGGCAACAGCCGCTCGGCCGCCGCGCGCATTTCGGCAATGGCATCGCGGCGAATGAGCGGCGGCGGGATCGAGATCGAGTGTGTCACGCGGGTCTCGTCGGTCAGAAGCCAGGGCAGTTCGATTGCCTCGTCCGCCGGCCGATACCACACCACATTGCTGCGGCGCTGGCCGGGCCGCAGATCGCCGTTCGGTCCGGTGACCGGATAAATCAGGCATTGCTCGCCGGGCGGCAAGCAGAAGGTCATGGTCTCGAAAAATTCGCGATGGATGTCGGGCGGAATAGCGGCTTCCGCGAGCAGCGCGCGCCAGGCGCAATAGCCGGCATAAAGCGGGGCGATTTCGGGTAGGCATTGGCCGCGCACCGTCGAGCGCAGGCCGTCGGCGCCGACGAGCAGATCGGCCTCCGCATTGGTGCCGTCGCTCAGCCTCGCCAGCACCGCGGTCTCGCTCTGCTCAAAGCCTTCAAGCCCACAGCCGCGATGATAATGCGCCGGCGGAAGCGTATCGCGCAGCAGGCGGTAAACGCGCTCCCAGGCGGTCAGCACCTGCGGGCAATCGACGGTGAGGCTGACGCGACCGTCGATGTCGAGGAGCTTGCGCGTCGTGATGCTGACGCCGAGATCGTGCGTGTCGAGGCCGAGAGCGTTCAGCCGCGCAATCAGTTCCGCCTGCGCCACGATTCCCGCACCGCGGCCAGAAAGCTCGCCCTCAACCCGTTCATAGACGCCCACCGTCCAGCCGTGCTCGCGCAACATGAGCGCGGCGAGAAGCCCGCTCATCGAGCCGCCGATCACGAGTGCTCGCTTTTGCCTTGCCATCGGATTCCGGCCGTTCCCCAAACCTATTTCAAATATCGGCGAAGCTTTCTATATTGTGCCAACAATTGCTGGAGGAGCGCTATGGCCCTGACCATGCTGGACAAGACCACCGACCGCGCCGACAAGTCGGCATGGCCGCCCGCTATCGCCGCCGAGTTCGAGCGCGAGAATCAGAACAACAACGGTTGTGTCGGCTCGACGCTGTTGTCCGAGGACGATCGCGTGCGGGTCTGGATCATCAGGCTTAAGCCCGGCGAACGCATCGGCTTCCACCGCCACGTGCTCGATTATTTCTGGACCTCGGTCTCCGGCGGCCGCGGCCGCCAGCACCTGATGGATGGCGCCACGGTCGAATATACCTATAGACCCGGCGAAACCCGCCACGAGACCTATGGCCTGGGCAAGTACAAGGTCCACGATTTGGAAAATCTCGGCGACAAGGAGATGGTCTTCATGACCATCGAATTCCTCAACAGCGCCAACAAGCCGCTCGCCATTCCCGCGCACGTGCGCGCCGCGGCGTAAGGTAGGCACGGATCCGCTATCGCTCCAGCCGCGCGACGATTTCGACGTGGGATGAATAACGGAATTGATCGATCGGCGTGACTTCGCCGAGCCGGTAGCCGCCGCGCACGAGTTCGGCCACATCGCGCGCAAAAGTGCCGGCATTGCACGACACCGCGACGATCGCCGCGACGCCGCTCGCGGCAAGCTCGCGCGCTTGCGCCTGCGCACCTTGGCGCGGCGGGTCGAATACAATGGCCTCGAAGCGGCGCAATTCGGCGGCGACGAGTGGGCTGCGAAACAGGTCGCGCACTTCGGCGTCGATTGGTTTGAGGCCCGCGCTGCCCGCGGCCGCGCGCTCTAGCGCCGCGATTGCCGCTTTGTCGCCGTCGACAGCAAACACCGGCGCCCGCTCGGCAAGCCGCAGTGCGAACGGGCCGACGCCGCAAAACAGATCGGCGACATCGCGTGCGCCGGCGCAGGCGCCAAGCACGAGCCGCGATAACGCGGCCTCGCCTTCCTCGGTCGCCTGCAGGAAAGCTGCTGGCGGCAGAGCCACGATCGCCTTGCCCATGCGCACGCTCGGCGTGCGGGAAAGCGCGATCAATTCGCCGTGGCGCGTCAGCCGCGCCAGATTTTGCGCGGCGGCAACGCGCGCGAGCGCCGCCGTCAGCTCGGCGTTGAGCGCGCCGGAGCCGCGCACGTCGATATCAAGTCCGGCATCGGTCGCCGTCACCGCAATGTCGAGCGGCTTTTGCGCCGGACCGAGCGCCTCGACGATCGCCCACGCAGCCTGCAATGCGCCGTCGAGGTTTGTGGCGAGCACCGGGCAGCGGTCGATCGAAACGATGCGGTGTGCGGCCGCCGCCGAAAAGCCGACTTCGAGAACATCATGGCTCTCCCACCGGGCGTGAAAAACGGCACGACGGCGGCCTCGGCCGTGCGCATCGACGAGATCGCCGACCGGAGCGTTGAGCCCCGCTTGCCGCAGCGCCTCGACCACGAGCTCGCGCTTCCACGCGCGGTACGACGCATTCTCCCAGTGCTGTACGGCGCAACCGCCGCAGACGCCGAAATGCGGGCAGACCGGCGCGATGCGCTCGGGGCTCGGTTGCTCGACTTTCAGCAATTGCCGTCGGTCCGGATGTCTGGGCCACGCCTCGACCTCGACGGTTTCGCCCGGCAGGGTGCCGGGGACATAGAGCGGCCCTTGCGGGCCGTCGGCGATGCCGTCGCCGCGATGGCCGAGGCGGCTGATCGCGAGCCGCTCAACCACGTTCGGCCTCGACGAAGAATTCGCGATTGCCGTCGCCGCCGGGAACAGGGGAGGGGACGATTCCGCCGACGCGCCAGCCGCGCGCGATCAGAAATCGCCGGATGTCGCCGCAGATTGCGGCGTGGACCGCCGCATCGCGGACGATGCCCTTTTTGATGTCGCGGCGCGCCGCCTCGAATTGCGGCTTGATCAGCGCCACAAGCGTGGCGCGGGGCTGAAGAAGATTCTCGACCGCGGTCAGCACGCGTTTCAAAGAGATGAAACTCACATCGATCGTGGCGAGATCGGGCGGCTCCGTCAGGCGCGCGCGATCGAGCTTGCGAATGTCGGTCGCCTCGAACGAGACGAGGCCGCTTCGCCCGCGCAAACGGGCGTGAAGCTGATTGCGACCCACATCGACGGCATAGACGTACCGCGCACCACGCTCAAGTAGCACCTCGCTGAAGCCTCCGGTCGAGGCGCCGACATCGAGGCAGATCCGGTCCTCTATATCGAGCGCAAAATGCTCGATCGCGGCGGCAAGCTTGACGCCGCCGCGCGAGACGTAAGGGTGCTCGGGTTCGGCCTCGATGATGGCTTTGGACGAAATCTGCTCCGACGCCTTGCACACGGCCACGCCGTCGGCGAGCACGCGGCGCGCGGCAATCGCGGCCTGGGCACGGGCGCGGCTCTCGAACAGGCCACGCGCGACCAGAAGCAGATCGGCGCGTTGTTTGGTCATGACGAACGCAGGGCGGGCATTGCGTGGCTCCGCACACCCGCGCGGGCAAAATCGTTCGGCGCAATAACCACGCGGTCAAACGGCGCGGACGATTTTGCCTACCTTACAAGGAATTCTATCGCGCGAGCTTCACCGCCTCGCCGCGCATGTTTTGTCCGAGCGCTTCGAATGCCTTGGCGACGATGCCTTTGGCGTCGAGTCCGGCCTTGGCGTACATGGCGTTCGGCGAGTCCTGATCGATGAAAATGTCGGGCAGCACCATGGAGCGGATTTTGATGCCGCGGTCGAGCACGCCGTGCTCGGCGAGCGCCTGCATCACGAAGCCGCCGAAGCCGCCGATGGCGCCTTCCTCGATGGTCAGGAGCACCTCGTGTTCGCGCGCCAGCCGCAGCAGGAGATCGACGTCGAGCGGCTTGGCGAAGCGGGCATCGGCGACCGTGGTGGACAGGCCGTAGGTGGCAAGCTCGTCGGCGGCCTTGAGGCATTCGCCGAGCCGTGCGCCATAGGAAAACAGCGCCACCTTGGTGCCCTCGCGCACGATGCGGCCCTTGCCGATCTCGAGCGGCTTGCCTTCTTCGGGCAACGGCACGCCGCGGCCTTCGCCGCGCGGATAACGCAGCGCCGACGGCCGATCGTCGATCGCCACCGCCGTCGACACCATGTGCACCAGTTCGGCCTCATCCGCCGGCGCCATCAGGATGAAGCCCGGCAGGCAGCCGAGATAGGCGATATCGAATGAGCCGGCATGGGTCGGCCCGTCGGCGCCGACGAGGCCGGCGCGGTCCATGGCAAAGCGTACCGGCAGGCGCTGAACGGCGACGTCGTGCACCACTTGATCGTAGGCGCGCTGCAGGAAGGTCGAATAGATAGTGGCGAATGGCTTGAAGCCTTCGGTGGCGAGACCCGCCGCAAATGTCACGCCGTGCTGTTCGGCAATACCGACGTCGAAGCTGCGATCGGGGAATTCTTTCTGAAACAGGTCGACGCCGGTGCCGGACGGCATTGCCGCCGTGATGGCGATGATCTTGTCGTCCTTGCGGGCTTCCTTGATCAGGCTTTCGCCGTAGACTTTCTGATAAGCGGGCGCCGCGGCCTTCGCCTTGACCTGGGTGCCGGTCGCCACATCGAACTTGACGACGCCGTGATACTTGTCGGCGGATTTCTCCGCCGGCGCATAGCCCTTGCCCTTTTGCGTGACGACATGAACGAGGATCGGCCCGTTCTTCATGTCGCGTACGTTCTTGAGCACTGGCAACAGGTGATCGATGTTGTGGCCGTCGATCGGGCCGACATAGAAGAAACCCAGTTCGTCGAACAAGGTGCCGCCGGTGACAAGCCCGCGGGCATATTCCTCGACCGCCATCGCCCGCCGCTGCAGCGTCTTGCTCGGCATGCGTCGGGCGATGCCGCCGAGGATCTTGCGCAGGCGATGATAGCCGCGCCCAGACACCCGGCGGGCGAGATAGGCCGACAGCGCGCCGACCGGCGGCGCAATCGACATGTCGTTGTCGTTGAGCACGACGATCAGGCGGGAATTCATCGAGCCGGCATTGTTCATGGCCTCGTAGGCCATGCCGGCCGACATCGCGCCGTCGCCGATCACGGCGATCACGTTGTTCTCCCTGTGCTGCAGGTCGCGCGCCACTGCCATGCCGAGCGCGGAGGAGATCGAGGTCGAGGAATGGGCGGCGCCGAACGGGTCGTATTCGCTTTCGGCGCGCTTGGTGAAGCCGGACAGACCGCCGCCCTGGCGCAGGGTGCGGATGCGGTCGCGGCGGCCGGTCAGAATCTTGTGCGGATAGGCCTGGTGGCCGACGTCCCAGATCAGCCGGTCGGTCGGCGTGTTGAAGACGTAGTGCAGCGCCACCGTCAGTTCGATCACGCCAAGCCCGGCGCCGAGATGGCCGCCGGTGGTGGCGACGGCGTCGATCGTCTCCTGCCGTAGCTCGTCGGCGAGTTGCCGCAACTGGCTGGGCGCGAGCCGCCTCAGGTCCTCTGGGGTCTTGACACGGTCGAGTAACGGAGTTGAAGGAACGGTCACGCGATGCTCCATTTTATCAGCCTAACGGCCTTTATTGGGGTTGAATGCGCGCCCAGTACCGACTGGCACACGAAATTCCCCAACAGTTACACCATTCCGGGCTGTGAACGCAATGTGAACCCCCGCCCGCAGAGGGAACTCCCATCTCCGGTTCTGGTTCATATAATGTTTGGTCGGCTAAACGCGATACCGGGTTCGCATCATGAGTGGGACCGGCTTGAGTTTTACCATGGCGCGAGCCGCCGAATTGGCGGCATCTTCGCGATTTTTCCAACGTCCGATCCTCCGGCCGTAGGGCTGACGCGTCGTGGCGCTCGAAATCTACCGTAAAAAGCGGCAATTCGACATCACGCCGGAGCCGCGCGGGCGCCGCGGACGGGGTGGCGGCAACCGCTACGTCATTCAGAAGCATGCCGCCCGCCGGCTGCATTACGACCTACGGCTTGAACTTGACGGCGTGATGAAGAGCTGGGCGGTCACGCGCGGGCCGAGCCTCGACCCCCGCGAAAAGCGCCTTGCAGTCGAGGTCGAGGATCATCCGATCGAATACAACACATTCGAAGGCACTATTCCGCAAGGCGAGTATGGCGGCGGCACGGTCCTGATCTGGGACCGCGGCCGCTGGATTGCGGACGGCGATCCGCATCAGGGGCTCGCGAAGGGCCATTTGACCTTCGAGCTCGACGGCAAAAAGCTGCACGGTCGCTGGCACCTGGTGCGCATGCGCGGGCGTGCGAACGAACGCCATGTCAACTGGCTGTTGATCAAGGCCAAGGACGAATTCGCCCGCAGCGGGCGAGGCAAGGACATTCTCGAAGAACAGCCGCTGTCGGTTGCGAGCGGACGCTCGCTCGACGACATCGTCGCCGGCCAGGGACGAAAGCGCGTCTGGCACAGCGCGCGCGCCGCCGACAACGACGACGCCACGCGGGGGCAATCGCAGCGCGCGTTCAAGGACGAACTTCGGGCGCTGGCCCGTTCGCGCAAGGCGACGGCGCCGCCGGCGTCGCCAGCGAACCCGAAAGCTCGCGCAAAAAAATCGCGACGGCGGGCGGCAAGGAAGACCCGGCCCGCAGCGCGTGCGATGGCGCTCAAGAAGAGCAAACGCATACCGCTGCCGCCGCCGGCGCGACGCGGCGGCCGCTCGCGCTTGCCGGATTTCGTGCCGCCGAGCCTCGCCACCTTGCACGCCGCCGCGCCGAGCGGGCCGCAATGGCTGCACGAAATCAAGTTCGACGGCTACCGCATCGAGGCGCGGCTCGACCACGGCCGAGTGCAATTGCTTACCCGCCGCGGGCAGGATTGGACGCGCCGGTTTACGCTTATCGCCGAGGCGGTCGCAGCCCTGCCGGCCGAAACCGCGCTCCTTGACGGCGAACTCGTCGTCGAGAACGACAAGGGCATTTCCAGCTTCTCGTCGCTGCAGACCGATCTGAAAGAAGGCCGCAGCGACCGCTTCGTCTATTGGGTATTCGACCTTTTGCATCTCGACGGCCGCGATCTGACCGAACGGCCGCTGGTTGCGCGCAAGGCCGCGCTGGCGCGTCTGTTAGAGGGGCAGAGCGGGTGCGGCCCGATCCGCTACGCCGATCATCTCGATGGCAAGGGCCCGGTCATCTTTCAGCATGCCTGCGAGATGGGCCTCGAAGGTGTCGTCTCGAAGCGCAAAGACGCGCCCTATCGCTCGGGCCGAACTGAAAACTTCGTCAAGAGCAAATGCCGCAGCGAACAGGAATTCGTCGTCGCCGGCTATTGTCCATCGACTGCCATGCCGCAGGCCGTCGGCGCGCTCGTCGTGGCCTTTCACGAAAAAGGCAAACTGCGTTACGCCGGGCGTATCGGCACCGGCTATAGCCGCGCTACCGCGCGCGAATTGTGGCGGCGGCTCGAAAAATTGCGCCTCGATCGGCCGCCGCTCGTGCTGCCGAAGACCGAGCGGCGAAAAAACGTCATCTGGGTGAAGCCTGTCCTCGTGGTCGAGGCCGAGTACCGCGGCATCACCCGTGACGGCTTGCTGCGGCAGGCCGCCTACAAGGGCCTGCGCGAGGACAAGCCGGCGCGCGAGGTGGTGCGCGAGAAGTCGGCCGGGCGGCCGGCGCCGGCCAAACTGGCGCAACGGCCGACGCTGCGAAAATCGGCAAGGACAAAAGCGGCGCGGACAATGGCGAAATCTGGATCCGCGCGCGCCGGACAATCCGGCAAACAAAATGTCGAAGTCGGCAACGTTCGGCTGACCCATGCCGGCCGCGTCTACTGGGTCGATGTCGGCGTCACCAAGGAGGCTCTGGCCGAATATTACGTCGGCCTCTGGGACTGGATGGCGCCGCGTCTGGTCGGGCGGCCGCTCGCTGTGGTGCGCTGTCCAGAGGGCACCGAGGGCGCGTGCTTTTTTCAAAAGCACATTCCTTCCACCGTCAAGCAATCGACACTGCGCCGCGTCGTCGAAGCCAAAGAGCACGATGTGATCGCGGTGGAACGGCTCGAGGACCTTATCGCCCTGGTGCAATCCGGCGCGCTCGAGATTCACGTCCGCGGATCGCGGCTTGACGCGCTCGAATTCTGCGATCGGCTGGTATTCGACCTCGATCCCGGCGAGGGCGTCGGCTGGACCAAGATCGTCGCCGCGGCGCGCGAGACGCGCGAGCGGCTTAAGGAGCAAAAACTCGAAAGTTTCGTCAAGCTTTCCGGCGGCAAGGGTATCCACGTCGTGGTGCCGATCGCCGACGCCGGCTGGGACGCGGCGAAAGGCTTTGCGCAAAGGATCGCGTTCGCCATGGCCGCCGACAGCCCCCGGCTCTACGTCGCCAAGATGAGCAAGTCGCTGCGCAAGGGCAAAATCTTCATCGATTATCTGCGCAATAGCCGCGAGGCGACCTCGATAGCGCCCTATTCGACGCGCGCGCGGCCCGGCGCCCCGGTCTCCGCGCCGCTGTCGTGGGAGCAGCTTTCGCGTACGATGGGCTCAAACGAGTTTACGGTGCTCAATCTGAAAAAGCGGCTCCGCCAGGATGCTTGGCGCGGCATCGGCAAGGTCATCCAGAGACTGCCGGCGTAAGAAATTTCAGGGCAGCGCAGTGCGCGCTGCCACTAAGCGACATTTGACAATCGGGAACGCCCGACACGCGATCGACGGCGCGCAGCGGCATCGCGCATCGGCAGCGTGCAAAAAGGTCGCCATCTCGTCTCCGCGCTGCTCACCCGGCGAGCTTCAACCGCTCCTCCTTCGGCTCGAAGCGCGCGCGGAAAATCTCGGCGTCGAGCGGGTCGGCGAAGCAGTAGCGCACGAAGGCGGCGTAATCGTCCTCGACGTACATGTCGAAGGTGCCGACATATTTGATCAAAAAGTCCATGATCGCGCTGTCGTCGGCGAGCTGGCGGCGCGGCAACACCACCTGATAGGGGCATTCCGCGTCGAGCTTCTTCAGCCAGGTGCTTTTCTTTTCCGGATCCATGATTCGCTCACAAGGTGTTTGTCGGAGCATTTCATTTTCGCAAAGCGGCCTTCGACTTTGCGAACCTGCATCGGCAATTCAAGGAAATATTGTTCGCTATTTGTTCTAATATGTAAAGAGCCACAAAACCCGGCGTCAATGGGCTTTTGCGGCTACAAGCCCTGGTGATGCTCTCAGACATAGCGACAATGTTTGGCAAATGTCACCGATTGCGGTACGAATCATGCGATCCCGGGAACGGGCCGACGATGCCGCGCCGTCAGCGACCAGAAGCCATCGACGTGTCGCCCGGAACGTCGGCGGCGGTCGAGGCTGACGCCTCTCCCACCGCCCTGGGTGCCGTTTCCGCCGCTATCGCAGGGCGAGAAGTTGCGGGCTCGCGTCGCCTCGCCGTTACTGGCGCCAGCGGCTCTTTTCCTCCTCGCTGTAGCGTATAGGCTCGGCGGTGCGGCTGTGAGCTTCGCGCTTGCGGGCGGTCGCTTCCATGGCCGGGGCAAGACACGCGGCGGAAGCCGCGGCGGTCTGCGCCCCGGCATTGCCGTAGGAGGCCGCCTGGGCGGCGTTGTCGAAATCGGCGCCGAGGAAAATCACCTGCCAGTTTTTGGCGCGGCAATCGTCGAGCAGTGCTTTCGCGGCCGCGTGGCTATATTCGCGGCTGGCGTTTTCCAGGCCGTCGGTCATGACGATGAGCGCGAGCTTGTCGTAGGGCTCGCCGTTGCTGCCGCGTTTGGCGAGCGTCACGATGCGGCCGATGGCGTCGTTGAGCGGCGTCAACCCGCGCGGCGTCGCGTCCTCGGCCGAAACAGGCTTCCAGGTCGAGGGGATGACGCGGTCGCGGATCACCTCGAACTTGAATTCGTCGCCGTCGTTGTCGAACGTCGCCAGCGTCACGCCGGTATCGACCTTGTTCTCGGCGAGCTTTTTGACGTAGCCGTTCACCGCGTTGAGCGCTTCGCTCCACAGCGTCTGCATGGAGCCGGAGCGGTCGAGAAGAATGAAATCGTGCTGCATGGCTCGTCCTTTCAATGGTTGGCGATCGATGTCCGTTGTCCGGATTGCATTCGTCGCGTGCCGGCCATCTGGGGCGGCAAGTATGGCATTGCAAGCACGAGGCGGAGCCGCGCCGGGAATAGACACCTGAAGAATTCTGAAGAAGGCTGAAGCCTTACGGATCGAAGCCGCCGGGTTGTCGTTCAAAGGAGACATCATGTTCGAAAAACCGAGTCTTGCGGATTTGCGCCGTGCGGCGCGGCAATTGGCCATGACCAGCGACGAATGCGGGTGATCCGTTAAGCACAACGGGTCCGACATCGCATGAAGTAGAAACTGCGCCCAGTGATTACTGGATCCTCCGCCGGAGCCTGTCATCGGGCCGGCCAAAGGCCGCGCCCGTTGCCGGAGTACGACAGGGCATGAGGGCGCGCCTATTCCACATCCAGCGGCTCGGTGCCGGTGGGTTTGCTGCCGGCGTCGAGCGTGATTTTTTCGACGCGCGCTTCGGCCTGCCGCAACAGCGCCTCGCAGCGCCGCTTCAGCGCTTCGCCGCGTTCATAGATGACGATCGATTCCTCGAGCGGCACGCTGCCTTCTTCGAGCCGCTTGACGATGGACTCAAGTTCCGCAATCGCGCGTTCGAACGGCATCTGCTCGACGTCGTTGGTGGTTTTGTTTTCCTTCTGTGCCATCGCCGCTTGCTCCGCTGCAATAATGTAGCCCCGCTCGATCCGGGCTACGGTTCAGCCCCGCATCAGCGCGAGCACGTGCGCGGCGGCCGAATCGCCCAGTGCTTGGAGATCGTAGCCGCCTTCGAGCAGCGACACGATGCGGCCGTCGGCATATTGATCGGCGACGTCCATGAGCTTTTGCGTCGCCCAGGCGAAATCGCCCTCTTCAAGATTGATGTTGGCGAGCGGATCGCGCATGTGGGCGTCGAAACCGGCGGAGATGACGATGAGTTCCGGCCGGAAATCGCGCAACCGCGGCAGGATGCGGCTCTCGAAGGCGGCGCGAAACGCTTCGGCGCCGTCGCCAGGCCGCAGCGGCGCGTTGACGATGGTGTTGTGCTCGCCGGTTTCGCCGGTCGCGCCGCTACCCGGAAACAGCGGCATCTGGTGCGTCGAGCAATACATGACGGTTTTGTCGGACCAGAAAATCTCCTGCGAGCCGTTGCCGTGATGGACGTCGAAATCGACGATGGCTGCGCCGGCGATGCCGTGGCGAGCTTGCGCGTGCCGCGCCGCGATCGCGGCATTGTCGAACAAACAAAAGCCCATCGGCCGCGCCGTCGCGGCATGATGGCCGGGCGGCCGCGCGGCAACGAAGGCGTTGCTGGCCTTCCCGGTCAAGACTTCGTCGACCGCATGGATGGCGCCGCCGGCCGCGCGCAACGCCGCTTCGAAACTGCCGGGCGACATCGAGGTATCGGCGTCGAGCCGCACCATGCCTTGGCGCGGCGTGGCGTCGCGGATTTCCTCGATATAGTCCATCGGATGGCACAGCGCGATGGATTTCGAGCGGCGCGGCGGGTGCCGTGACGCGCGCCAAGGACTGGAATTTCTCCGCTTCCAGGGCTCGCTCGACGGCGCGCAAGCGGTCGGGACGTTCGGGATGGCCGAGCGGCGTGAGGTGCTCCAGACAGGCCGGATGAGTGATCAAAAGTGTCGTCATTTGCACAATGTAGGATGGGCCGGGCGCGAGCGGAACCCGCCGCCTGCTGCTCTTGCCTTGCAGCAGGCGGCGCCGCCGTCAACAGCTCCTGCAGAGTTAGGCAAGCGCGGCGGCGGCGCCGAGCAGGCCTGGCGCGCCTTCGACAATTGTGCGTTCAAGTCCGTTCGACTGAACCGCAAAATTCTCGGCAAAAAATCGTGCGAGCGCAAGCCGGCCCGCCGCATCCTCGCCGAGCCGCTGCGCGTCGAGCGCCTGCTTCGCCAGCAAGCAGCCTCCGGTCGCCAATGCGAACAGGCGCAGATAGGGACTGGCGCCGGCAAGCGCCGCGTCGGCGTTCTGGTCGAGGTTCTGGCGCATCCAATCGCCGGCCCGCGCCAGGCTTGCCACCGCTTCCTCAAGCCGCACCGGCGTCCAGCCGAAAGCCGGATTGTTGCTCGCCTCGACCGCCTCGACGATGCCGCGCAAGTTCCTGATATGGGCGGCGATTGTCGCGCCGCCGGCGAGCGGCAGCTTGCGGGTCACAAGGTCGACGGCCTGAATTCCGTTGGTGCCCTCATAGATCGCGGCGATCCGGGCGTCGCGGTAAAGCTGCGCCGCACCGGTCTCCTCAATATAGCCCATGCCGCCATGCACTTGCACGCTCAGCGATGTCGCCTCGATGCCGACATCGGTGGAAAACGCCTTGGCGACCGGGGTGAGCAGCGAAGCCAGTCTCGTGCGCCTGTTTCCTCGCCTTGTCGTCGCGGCTCCTTTCGGAGCGGTCGATCGCGATGGCCGTCGCATAGCAGATAGCGCGTGCCGCCGCGATCTGCGCGCGCATGGTCAGCAGCATGCGCTGCACGTCGGGATGGGCGATGATAGGCGCCGATTGCGTTGCCGGCATTACCGCGGTGCGGCCCTGCTTGCGCTCGCGGGCAAAGGCGAGCGCCTGCTGCATCGCGGCTTCGGCGACGCCGACGCCTTGCAGGCCGACCGCAAGGCGCGCGCGGTTCATCATGGTGAACATGCAGGTCATGCCGGCGTTCTCTTCGCCGATGAGGTAGCCTACGGCCCCGTCGTGATCGCCGAGCATCATCGTGCAGGTCGGCGAGCCGTGAATGCCCATCTTGTGCTCGACCGAGTGGGCGCGGATGTCGTTGCGGACGCCGAGCGGGCCGTCGGCATTGACCAGAAACTTCGGCACCAGAAACAGCGAGATGCCGCGCGTGCCGGGCGGTGCATCGGGCAGGCGCGCCAGCACCAGATGAATGATATTGTCGGTAAGGTCGTGTTCGCCGTAGGTGATGAAGATTTTCTGTCCCTTGAGCCGATAGGAGCCATCGGGCGCGCGCTCGGCGCGCGTGCGCAGCGCGCCGACATCGGAGCCGGCCTGCGGCTCGGTGAGCTGCATCGTGCCCGTCCATTCGCCCGATACCAGTTTCTCCAGATAGGTGCGCTTGAGCGTCTCACTGCCATGCGCATTGAGCGCGTCGATGGCGCCCATGGTGAGCATCGGCCCGTCGGCAAACGCCATCGAGGCGCCGTGCCACATTTCGGTGCAGGCGGCATTGACGGTCTGCGGCAGAGCCTGACCGCCCCATTCGGCCGGCGCCGCAAGCCCGTTCCAGCCGCCGTTGCGCCAGGCTCGATACGCCTCTTTCCAGCCCGGCGCCGTGGTCACCGCGCCGTCCTTGAATGGGGTGCCGAACTCGTCGCCGACCCGGTTGAGCGGCGCGATCACCGTGTCCGCCAGCCGCGCGGCCTCCGCCAGCACCGCTCCGACATCGTCCATGGTCAGTTCGCCGAACAGGCCTTCGTCGATCGCGGATTTGATCCCGGCGCCGTATTTGAGCGCAAAGCCGATGTCGGCAAGCGGCGCGCGATAGGTCACCGCCGCTCTCCATAGGCTTCGACCATCTGCACGCCGGGCGGCGGCGGCACGTCGTCCGGGACGAAGAAATCCTGCGCCAGTTGTTGGCTCGGGTCGACGCGATAGCGGTCGAAATCGGTGTCGCCGCGTTCGAACAGAAACGTATCGTCGATCAGAAAACGTCCGGTCAGTTGCCGCGAGGGCGTGCAGAAGACCGCATGAGCGGCGTCGGCCATGATCTCCGGCTTGCGCGCCTGGCGTACCCTCTTTTCGCCGCCGAGCAGATTCTTTATCGCCGCGGTGGCGATGATCGAGCGCGGCCACAGCGCGTTGACCGCGATGCCCCGATCGCGCAGCTCGCCGGCGAGACCGAGCACGACCAGGCTCATGCCGAATTTGGCCATCGAATAAGCGGTGTGGGGCGCGAACCATTTCTCCTTCATGTCGAGCGGCGGCGAGATCATGAGAATGTGCGGATTGGCCGCGCGCTCGAGGTGGCGGATCGCCCATTTCGAAACCACAAACGTGCCGCGTGCGTTGACCTGGTGCATCAGGTCGAAGCGCTTCATGTCGGTGTCCTCGACGCCGGTAAGCTGGATGGCGCTGGCATTATTGACGACAATATCGATGCCGCCGAATTTTTGCGCCGTCGCGTCGAGCGCGTTCTTGACCGCGGCCTCGTCGCGGACGTCGACGACGAGCGGCAGCGCCTTGCCGCCGGCGCGCTCGATCTCCTCGGCGGCGGTGTAGATGGTGCCGGAAAGTTTTGGATGCGGCGCGGCAGTCTTTGCGGCGATGGCGATATTGGCGCCGTCGCGCGCCGCACGCAGCCCGATCGCCAGCCCGATACCGCGCGAGGCGCCGGTGATGAACAGCGTCTTGCCGGCAAGATCCATCGCGCCCTCACTTCTTGCGCGCGAAAAACGCCGCGAACGCGGCGCGCGCTTCCTCGGACCGCAGCCGTTCGCCGTAGTGCATCGCCTCGGTATCGATCCGCCCGATGACATCGTCAAGCTCGCCGCGCATGAGCTGCCGCGCGAGGCCGACCGCGCCGGGCGGCAGTGCTGCGATTTCGCGCGCCACGCCGAGCGCGGTGTCCTCGACCGCGGCTGCATCGACCACTTCGTTGACGAGGCCCGCTGCCTTGGCGTCTTCGGCGGCAAGCGGACGGCCCATGACCAGGAGCGCAAACGCCCGCGCGTGGCCCATGCGCATCGGCCCGAGCAGGCTCGATGCCGCTTCGGGAATGAGCCCAAGCCTGGTGAATGGGGTCGTGAATGTCGCGGTGGTGGCGGCGACCACATAGTCGCAATGCAAGAGCATGGTGGTGCCGATGCCGACGGCAATGCCGCCGACCGCGGCGACCAGCGGCTTGCTGTTCCGCGCCAGCGCATGGAGGAAATCGACGGTGATCGATTCGAGGCCGCCCTCGGCCCGCTTCTGAAAGTCGCCGATGTCGCTGCCGGCGCAGAAGGCGTTGTGCCCGCCGGCCAGCACGATGGCGCGGATCGCCGCGTCGGCTGAAGCCTCGGCGAGCGCCCCGGTCATCGCGGCATACATCGGCTGCGTCAGCGCGTTCTTCTTTTCCGGGCGGGTCATTCGGATGACACGCACCCCGCTATCATCCGACACCACGATTGAATCGGTCATGTTTTGCCTTCGAGCGCAGCGCCGCAAACGCAGCTTGGAGCCGGCCGATCGACATTATTATCGAGTGCGCGGGAATTTTCGAGTGCGCGGGCTGGCTTGATAGCGGCAGCGGCACCCCCAACATTGATCCGACGGGCGGCCATCGCTATGTTGCGGCGCCGGACGAACGGCGTCTGCCGTCGCCCGGCAATCCGACCGTGCTTTGGGGCGTAGCCAAGTGGTAAGGCAGCGGATTTTGATTCCGCCATTCGGAGGTTCGAATCCTCCCGCCCCAGCCAGGCGATACGGCCGCTTTCGGGCGGCTGCGGTGTGCGAAACGGTCGGACACCTCGATGCGTCAAGTGGGCGCCAACGGTCCTGCTGTAACTTCCGGAGCAACACATGCAAACTTCTCCCGAGGTCGAATTCCAAGGCATGGCCGCTACACCGGCCATCGAAGCCGCTATCGCGCAGCACCTGGCCGAGCTCGAAAAGCGCTGGGGTCGCCTAACCGCGTGCCGGGTCGTTGTGAAAGCGCCCGGTCAGCATCATCGCAGCGGCGGGCTGTACGATGTCCACATTCGTCTGGCGCTGCCGGACGGCCGCGAGGTGAACGTGCAAAGAACGCCGCCGGCGGACGAGCGGCATTCCGATCTGACGTTCGCGATCGATGATGCTTTCAAGCACGCGCGCAGGCAGTTGCAGGATCAGGTCCGGCGCGCCCAGGGACACGTCAAGCGCGACGAGAAGCAACCGATCGGAACGGTCGTGCGGCTCGACCCGTCCGGGGAATTCGGGTTCCTCGAGACCGGCGACGGGCAAGAGATCTATTTTCATCGCAACAGCGTGCTCGACGATGGGTTTGGCCGGCTGCGCGTGGGCTCGCGCGTCACTTTTGTCGAGGAAGCCGGCGAGCAGGGCGCGCAAGCAAGCACCGTAAAATTGCTGGGCAAACACGGGCTTCGACTCTGACCGTGTGGTGCCCGATGCGCCGCGGTGTGCTCCCGCGCCGCCAGTCGAGCAGAGGGCCTGCCGTTGGCGTTGCAATTGATGCAGATCAAGGTCGATTGGCAACAATTGCGTGACAAAAGGATAGCCGGGCGATTGCCGTTCGCCGCCGCTGCAATGCGCAACTGACGGGGTTGATCGGCCGGCGAACGCGACGCTGCAACAGGCTCGATGCGCCGGCCAGCATGTACGATCCTGCACGCCGTCAACCGAATCCAATGTTTTTGTGGCCCGCCTCGGCGGCCGCAACGGCAAGCGAAATGGCTGCTTTGCTTGCCAGGAGCCTTACGGCTCTCGCCGTTGGCGCCGAGAATGGAGCGGCGCCAGAGCCGGCCTGGGTGACGCCTCATTCGATCGCGCTCGAACTTCAGTCGGTGCGCTTGCGCGATTTCACGACGGGAGAGCGCGACCGCCCGGTGCTGCTGTGTGCGCCGTTTGCCCTCCACGGCGCCGCAATTGTCGATCTTGCACCCGGGCATAGCCTCGTCGCTGCGTTGCGCCGAGCCGGGCTGCAACATCTGTTCGTGACCGATTGGCGTTCGGCGACCGCGCCGATGCGCCTTCGCGCCATCGACGATTATCTCGCCGACCTCAACGTGCTGGTGGATCACATCGGCACTCCCGTCGATCTCATCGGCCTGTGCCAAGGCGGCTGGATGGCGACGATCTACGCCGCGCGTTTTCCGGCCAAAGTCCGCAAACTGGTCCTGGCCGGCGCGCCGATTGACACGGCGGCGGCTTCGTCCGCGCTGTCGGCGCTGGCCGATGCCAGTCCGCTCGTTATGTTCCACGAACTGGTGCGGCTTGGCGACGGACTCTTGCCGGGCCGCAAAATAATGAAATTTTGGGGGCCGCAAACGGTTGCCGATGCGGAAATCCGCCAGCTGTTGCAGACGCCCGAACCGGTCGGCTCCGCTGCCTTCGGCGCACTTCGAGCCCTGTTCCAGAACTGGTATTCGTGGACCGTCGATCTGCCGGGGCCGTTTTTCCTGGAAACCGTCGAGAAAATCTACCAGCGCAACGAACTTGCAACCGGCCGTTTCGTTGCACTGGGACAGCGGATCGATCTTGCGACAATCACCGCGCCGTTGTTCCTTTTGGCGGCGCGCGACGACGAACTGGTCGCGCCGGCGCAGCTATTTGCGGCGGAGCGGCTGGTCGGGACAGAGGCCGGGGACTTCGGCAAGGCGACGGCCGCCTGTCGCCATGCCGGACTGTTCGTCGGCAAGAACGTGCTTGAAGACATCTGGCCGCAAATCGTCCGCTGGATGGACCGGGCAGCCACAATGCGCCCGCTTCGCGCCGAAGCGCGCGTTGTGGCCGAGCGCATGCATTAGCCGCCGATGACTCCGAAGTGCCGCAAAGCGGCTTCGCCGTGCTATCGGTATTGCGCGGGATCAAATTGGATTCGTCGACATTACGGCAGAGTATATCGAGATGGAGCGACCGATGGCGCTGGCAGCGATCATGGTGCACGTCGATTTCGACGAGCAGGCCGAGGACCGGATCATTCTGGCCGCCGACCTCGCCGGCCGATTCGATTCGCTATTGATCGGGGTCGCCGGTTGGCCGTTGCGGCGATGGGGGGCGCCGGAGCACTCGGATGTGGAGTTTCCTCCGGTTGAGGATGAGCGAGAGGCCAAAATCGTGGCGCAGCTTCAGCTCCTCGGCGAAAGGTTCCGCCTCGCCGTCGGCACAGGTCTGCGCGGGGTCGAATGGCGGTCGTCGACTCGTTTTCCGAGCGAGGTTTTGGCTCGCGAGGCGCGCGCGGCCGACCTTCTCGTCCTCGGCCGCGGCACGCTGCCGGGCGATGTCTATCACACCTTCGATCCGGCGGCGGTCATTCTAGCGTCGGGTCGGCCCGTGCTGGTCGTGCCGGCGGGCCTGCGCCGCCTTGAGGCCTCGCGCGTTCTCATCGCATGGAAAGATTCGCGCGAGGCTCGCCGCGCGCTTTTCGACGCACTGCCGCTCTTGCGTCAGGCCAAGGCAGTCCTGATCGCTTCGGTTGGCCCGCCGGACCTCGAAGTGCCTGCCCGTGACCAGGTTGCCGATGTGGCGCGTTATCTGGAGCATCATCGCATCGCCGTTGGTCAGCAAATCGCGCTGACGGCCCATGAGCCCGAAGGCAATGTTCTCGTCCGCGTGGCTGTCGAACAGGGCGCCGATTTGATCGTAGCCGGCGCCTACGGTCGCAGCCGATTAAGCGAATGGATATTCGGCGGCGTGACCAGGCAGCTGCTGCTAAAAAGTGAGCTGCCTTGTCTGTTTTCGAATTGAAGGCGGCCGAAAGCGGTCTGTTGCAGCGTCACAGCGCTTTTTGGTCGCGCAGCGCTAACCATAATTTCGCGACAGCTTCTTCGGCCGAATGAGCGACGGCTGAAGCTCGCGGCTGATCGCTTTCCGCCGTCCAGATCGCCGTCACCACGTAGAGCCGGGAAAAGTGATCGCCGCAGGCCTCGATCAGGTCGGGAAGCGTCGGGCAGTAATAGCCGGCTCCGATGTCGGGCGAATGATTTTGCAATTCGTAGGGAGTGATGCCGACGCCGTTGCGGCGCGACGATTCGCTCCATCCGGGGCTGTTCTCGTGCGGATAGAATTTATGCCCGACCTGATAGAAGCGAACCGGAAATCCGGCGGCCTTTAATTGCTTCGCCAGTCTGCGGTTCATCTCGAGGCGGCCTTAATTCGCGGAAGACAACCCTCTTCTTGACGGCGCGCTACCACGGCAAGCAATTTGATCTAGCTCAACATAGCCTGCAAGCCCGGTGCGATCATGCACTCGGTTCCCGAAAGGAGACATATGATGGCGTTCAAGCCTGTGATCGTAGCAGCCGCGGCAATTGCCGTTGCCGCCGGGACTGCTCTTATGCCGACCGCCGCATCAGCACAACGCGGCGGCCACGGTGGTCATGCCGGAGGCGGAGTTCACGCCGGAGGCGGAGTTCACGCCGGAGGTGGCTTCCATGCCGGAGGCGGCTTCCATGGTTCCCATGGCTTCCGTGGCGGCTATGGCGGCGGGATCGGCGTCTATCCTTGGTGGGGATACGAGGCCTATCCGTGGGATTACGGATACTACTACGGAGCCACCTGCGGCTACGTGCGCGTAAAGTATTACCGCCACAAGAAGGTTTATTGGCGCTGGGTTTACCGCTGCGACTAACATCGGCGCTCGCCGGGTGGCGCACTGAAGCACTGTCAGCGCGTCACTCGACAAGCACATACGTCCCAGGCGCCTCGCCGAGCGGCGGAAAGCCCGCCAGTACCGCGCCCATCGGCGGCGGCGGCGTGGGCGCGCCCGAGCGTTCGTCTAGCCAGGCGACCCATTCCGGCCACCACGAGCCGTCTTTGCTCTGCGCGTCGGCGAAGAAGCGTTCGGGATCGACATAGTGCTGGCCGACCTGCTTGGTCCGGATGCGGTAGCGGCGACCGGAATGGCCCGGCTCGGCCACGATCCCGGCATTATGACCGCCGCTCGTGAGCAGGTACGTGACTTCCGCTGCGACCTGGAGATTGATCTTATAGGTCGACCGCCACGGCGCGACATGATCGCGCTCGGTGCCGACGGCAAAGACGGGAGTACGGATATCCTCCAGCGCAACGGGTGCGCCGCCGGCGACAAAGCGGCCTTCGGCCAGATCATTTTCGAGGAATAGGCTGCGCAGATATTGCGAATGCATGCGGTAGGGCATCCGTGTCGCGTCGGCGTTCCAAGCCAGGAGGTCGATCATCGGTTGGCGTTCGCCGAGCAGATAGTCGTGGATCAGCCGCGACCACACCAAATCGTTCGAGCGCAGCATCTGAAATGCGCCGGCCATTTGCCGGCTGTCGAGAAAACCCTGTTCCCACATCATATCCTCGAGGAAGGCGATCTGACTCTCGTCGGTGAACAGCATCAATTCGCCGGCCTCGGTGAAGTCGGTCTGTGCCGCGAACTGGGCGAGCGTGGCGATCCGATCGTCGCCGTCGCGCGCCATGGCGGCGGCGGCGATAGACAACAGCGTGCCGCCGAGGCAATAGCCGACCGCGTGAACTTTGCGGTCCGGTACGATGCGGCCGACGGCGTCGAACGCGCTCATCACGCCGAGCGTCCGATAATCCTCCATGCCGAGATCGCGGTCGTCCGGCCCGGGGTTTTTCCAGGAGAGCATGAACACCGTGTAGCCGCGCTGGATGAGGTATTTGACCAGCGAGTTCTGCGGCGACAGATCGAGAATGTAGTATTTCATGATCCAGGCCGGGACGACGAGGATCGGTTCAGGCCTGACCTCGTCGGTCGCCGGTGCATACTGGATCAGTTCAATCAGGCGGTTGCGATAGACCACCTTGCCGGGCGTCACGGCAACGTCGCGGCCGACGACGAATTTCTCAGTGCCCACCGGCTTCTTGCCGCTGACGGTGCGCTCCCAATCCTCGATGAAGTTCTGCAGGCCCGTCGCCAGATTAAGTCCGCCGCTGGCCATTGTGCGCCAGAGAATCTCCGGATTGGTCAGCGGGAAATTCGACGGCGCGACCATGTCGAGCAGTTGCCGCGACATGAATTCCGCCATGTCCGCATGATGTTTTGAAACGCCGCGCAAACCGGTTGTCGCGTTGTGCCACCATTGCTGTTGCAGCAGAAAGCCCTGATAGATGCAGTTGAACGGCCATTTTCGCCACTCCTCGCCGGCGAAACGGCGGTCCTGCGGCAAGGGCTCGATGCAGACCTCCGCGCTGCCGCCCGCCATTGCGCAGCTTTGAGCGTAGCGAGCGAAGCGAATGGCTTTGCGCAGCGCCTTGTCGACGAGTTGCGTGCGCTTGCCGGGCGCCTGGGCCAGATGCGTCGCCCAGTCCCAATAGGCCAGTGTCAGCGCCGCCGGCGAAAGCCCCCCGGTAAGGCGCGCAACGGTCGCATGCAGCGAGCGATCCGTGAGGTCGGCGAACGCTGTTACCGTGTAGGAATCGCGGTCTTCGGGCTCAGGCGCCGCAACGGCCGGCGGGACTGCGTTGCGTGGAGCACTGGTCGCAGTCTGCTTTTGCGTCGTATCCGCACCGCTCGCCACGTCACCGATGGACGCTGACACTTTGCGTAAAGCCTGTACGGGTGCAGTCATCTGATCAACTCCGCATGGCCGGCACGTTGCCGGCTCGAGCCGCTGTCATCCTGCCAGACAGGTTCGAAAAGGACCTCGGCCAATCACGCGGCCGGCCGGGGTTCAAACGCTGGCATCCAGAGTTCCAGGGGGTGGCAATGGGGTGGAACCCAGACGGATGTCACCATCCGTAAACTCAACATCGAATCGGTGCGATCGCCTTGATCGGCGTCAATCGCGCGCGATTGTCACCCTGTCATATTTTCCGGCTTGGCCGCCTGGGCGGCATCGTCTTCGGGAGAGGGGAACGCCACACCCGACATCGGCTCGACCCAGACCACGTGATCGTGCACCGCTTTTACGCCTGGCACGTTCTCGGCTGCCACGATAAGGCCCCTGCGCTCGCGCTCGTCGGTGATGATTCCGGATAATTCGACTACGCCGTCATGCACCTTCACGTTGATCCTGGGCGCCCACCGCGCCTCGGCATAGGCCGACAGGATGCGGTCACGGATTGCCGAATCGTCTGCCATCCCGGCACTCGCGCCATGCGAGAGGCTGGCGAGCGCGCGCATCAGATTGGCACGGCTGACGATGCCCACGAGCCTGCCGTCGCGCAGTACGGGCAAGCGCTTGACGTGACGGCGCTCCATCAGGCCGACGACGGTTTCGAGCGTATCGTCCTCGCCGACGGTGCAGAGATCGGGCGTCATGACTTCGTCGACGCGGCGTCCCGAGCTGCGCACGTATTCGGTGGCGAGCCGTCCCGGCCCGATCAGCAGTTCCAGCCATTTCGGCCGCCGCCTTTGTGTGCCGATTTCGCCGCGGCGGAGAAAATCTCCTTCGGTGACGATGCCGACCAGCGCGCCCGCCGCATCGACGACCGGTAAGCCGCTGATTCTGTTGTCAAGCATCAGTTGCGCGGCTTCGAGGACCGATTGGTTGGCGGCCACCGAGATTACCTGCCGCGTCATTACGTCTTTCACCCGCATAGTCATCGCCTTCTCCCCCTGTCACTTCGGACCGGCGTTCAGCCGATCATTCGGCTTAATGCGAAACGGTTGCGCAAAACGATGCGCCGCGAGATCGGCACTTCGATGGCGGTGGAACTTTGCTAACCTTCGGAGCGCGATCGAAAAATTCAGGGGTTATCCATAAGGACAATCCCGTAGGGCGGCGAGTTCGCCGTCGAACCTCCAACGATATTGCCGGAGCGTGCGTGTGCGATGGCCAGCACCCGCTCGAACAATTCGGGTCACGGATGAGGCGGTTCCGTTCGCCCTTGGCCGCCGTAGATGCGTTGCGCGCGAAGTTCGAACGCACCCACCGTCGCCGCCGCGGTCTCGCGCTCGTCGAACGCCATGCGCACCAGTCCCTCTGGAAGACCGAAGCTCAGTTCGAGCGCAACGTCGTATTCAACCAGGGTGTCCGAATGCCCGACACGGGCGAAGGACCAGCGCTGCTCGAACGTGCGAAAACGAAAATCGGTTGTGCTGATGAGGATCCGCCGCAGCGGATCAAGTACTGCGCGGCTGGTGAATGCCGCCCGCAGACCTGCGAACCGCACCGTCTGATCGACCTCAAGCACGTTGCCGTGGCGATTACGGATTCTTGCCGAGACGAACCAGCCTATGAATTCCGGGTATTTTTCAACGTCGGCGACAAGGTCGAAAAGCTGCGCCGGCGTGTAGGGAAGATGACGGCGTTCGGTATGGCTAAACATCAGCGCGGATGACCGACTGAAGATTCCGAAAATCGCGCTTGCATCCGGTCTGCCACGGAACGCGCGATCTGGACAACCGGCACGCAGCGGCTAAGGTTAGCTATTGTAGCGTGGAGTTGCACGAATGCGACGAGTTAGGCTCTTTGCCTGCTTGTTTCTCGGCGGCCTGGCGGCTGCTTCACTCACCCAAGCAGCAGCGCAGTCGCCGGCCGCGCCGGCCGCGCCGGCCGCGGCGCCCGGCGCCGGACACGGCTTTCTCATCGACAAGCACGTCGCGGCCGGACTGCACTGCGCTTCGTGTCACAGCGAAAATCCGCCAGCCGCGGAGCCAGCCCAGGCTGTCTGTACGAATTGCCACGGCACCTACGCGCAAATCGCGGCCAAAACCGCTGCGGACCAGCCCAATCCCCACGCGTCGCACTTGGGCGGCATTCCGTGCTCCGCCTGTCACCATGTCCATAAGGTCTCGGTGCTCTACTGCGCGCAGTGCCATAACTTCGATCTGCAGACGCCTTGACGTGTCCGTGCCGGCAACGGGCAGCAGAGACTCGCAACTGTGCGACAAAAACATTCCGGGCCGCCGAACAGCGACCCGGAATGTCGCGTCGAGCTCACGCGCGGTCGGCATTTTCAGTGCCGCTTCTGCCGCACCGGAAGCGTCACGTCTTTTCGCCGACTGCGTTGTTGCCGGCAATGTAGCCTTGGCAGGCGGCGCGGGCGAGGCCGTGCTGGGAAAAGCCGCCGGCGGATTCGCCGCCGCAATAGAGGCCCGGAATCACCTCGCCGTTCATATCCATCACCTGGCACTTGCCGTTGATGCGCAAGCCGGCGCGCGTGTCGTGAATGACCGGCGTGGCCCAGGCCGCGTAGAACGGCGCCTTTTCGATCTTGTGCAGCGGCTTCGGCTTGTCGAAGTCCTCGTCAATTCCTGAATCGACGAACGAGTTGTAGCGCTTAACCGTCTGTTCGAGGTTGTCCGGCGGCATGGCAACGCGCTGGTATTTCATTTTGATGTTCTTGGCGAGGTCGGCGAGCGTGTCGGCGCTGAAGAAGAAGCCGTCCTTGGTGTCCACGTTCGGCGGCTTCGGGTCCCAATGCTCGCGGGTTACCGCATCGGCGTCGAAGATCGCCCAGATCGGGCCGCCGCCGTTGTGGCCGTCACCGATCCCGGCGAGGGCGGCGTTGAGGAAGTTGTTGGGATTGTATTTGATGTTCTTGGCGTTGAGATAACCTCCCTGCTTGTAGTTCTTGATCGAGTCGTAGTCGTTGGCGGTGAACTGTCCGCCGGTCTCGTCATAGAACCGCTTGCCGAGCATGTTGACGAGGATGAGGTCCTGCCAGTTGGCAACGATCAGTCCGATAGCGCGGGCCTTGTCGAACACCGCACTGCCGGGCATCCACTGCAGATGCACGTAATTGTACTGGCAGCCGATAGTGCCCGGCTTGGTGACGGGGTCGCCGAACTCGCCGGTCTGGTTGTATGTTCCCCACAGCGAAGCGCCGATTGCCATGCCGGCGAGCTCGCCGCTGGCATCCTGGTTCGACCACGGCATGCCGGCAATCCCGCAATACTCTTCGGTGAGGCGCGGATCAAACATGCGGCGGAAATTGACATTGCCGCTGTGACCGCCGGTGCCGATGATCACGGCCTTGCGGGCGCGGATGTTGAGCTTTCTGCCATTGTTGTCCACGGCGATGCCGATCACCTGTCCGGAGCTCGGCTTTTCGCGGAAGATTGCGGTCATCTTGTGCTCGAGCAGAATCTGCACGCCGGCCTTCTTGGCCGCCGCTTCGAGCGGACGCATCATGCCGTTTCCCGACGACAGCGTCTTCTGGATCATCGGGTCGGCCGGCTTGCCGGTTTGCACCATCGGCCAGTTCATGACCGCGGCGTGCATTTCGCGCGGCGCCGAATTGCCGACTGCCGTGCCGCCCTGGGCATCCGGCGCCTTGTCGACAAAAACGACGCCATGCGCGAGGAGGAATTCGAAAGCCGGCGCGCTGTTGTCGGCGAAGGCGCGAATGATCTCGCGGTCGTTATAGCGATAGTCGGGAAAGCCGTTCGGCTCCACCACCGACCAGTCGGTCAGGTCGCGGAACAACAGGTCCGACGAATCGTTGATGCCGTATTTCTTCTGCGCGGAGGTGCGGCCACCGAGCGGAATGTTGCCGCCGCTGGTGATTGCATGGCCGCCAATGTCTTTCTCGGCCTCGACCAGAATGACCGAAGCCCCGGCCGCCCGCGCCGCGATGGCGGCGGGCAGGCCAGTCGCGCCCGCGCCGATGACCACGACATCGGCCTCGCGCTGCCACCGCCTCGGCGCCACTGAAGCTTGCGCCAAAACCGTATCGGCCGATGCGAATTGACCGGCAGCAAGCGCGGCCGCCAAGCCGCCGCCGCCGAGCAGTACGTCACGCCTCTTCACTGACATGGAAGTCTTCCTCTCTTCAGGGTTCGCGCACCGTGCTGATGTCGAGAGTCGCGCCAAAAGTGGCGACCACGCCACTTCTTATCCTGTCGGCCGCTGCGAGTTCCCTGGCATTGATATGGATCAAACTGGGGAGCCGTCGAATTTGATAGGGGGCGTGGCTACGTTAGGTCTCAACGCGGCCTGCGCGGGGGGATAATCGATCGCACGGTTGCCGCCGTGACGATTATTGTGATTAGGACCGGACGTGGCAAACCTTTCTTCCGCGAATGCAAACGAGAGCCGCCATGATCGAACACCTCAAAGATTTCCCCGACAACGTCCTCGCCTTCGTCTGCAGCGGGCAGGTCAGCAAGGTGGAATACGACTCGGTCGTGGTTCCGGCCGTGCAAGCCGCACTCAAGACGCATGCAAAGCTTCGAGTCTATTACGAGACCGCCGCCGATTTCAGCGGCATTGCCCCGGGCGCGATCTGGGAGGATTTCAAAATCGGCATGGAGCACTTTACGCGCTGGGAGAGGATCGCCGTCGTCACCGACGTGAGCTGGATCAGGCACACCGTGCAATTCTTCAGTTTCATGATGCCGGGGGCGATGAAAATGTTCACGCTCTCCGACGTGGCACGGGCGCGTCAATGGATCGTCGCGGCTTGACTCCGGCCACGCGTCAGCGAATTCGAATCGAGGAAGCTTAGCGCTGGCGGAACATTCGTTCGGAGTCTCCGCTTTAGGATTGGCAACATCTCGGCAACGAGGTCACCGTCGATCTTGCGAAGGTGACGCGGCCCTGATGTTCCAATGAGCCTGAGAACAGCGGCTCAAGAAGTGAACACGGCAAGGCCGATGCCGAGCAGTAACGAGTAATCGAGCGCGAGCCGCGCCGCCCGTGGCGTCATCGGCCGCAAATTTTCAAATTGGTCGGCGGTGCAAACGGTGCGCGCGACGAGGAATGCATCCGGCGCCGTCAATAGGCACAACAGCACCCATGGGCTGAACCCAAGCCCGAGCCAGAACCAGAACGGCAGCAGATAGGAAAATATCGTCAGGATGACGATCTCGCCGCGCGTCCAGCCGGCGCCGAAGCGGACCGCGCCGGTCCGCCAGCCTTTCAAAGCATCAAAGGCGCGATCGCGGATTTCGTCGATCAACAGCACGTTGGTCACCAGCGCGCCGGCTGGCAGGCCAACGACGATAGCGGCGAGCGGCAGCGCCTGCGGCACGACCAGCCGGCCCAAGGAAGCGGGCAAGTTCGACGCCGCCTGGACGTAATAGGCGCCGGCGACGGCGATGATGCCGAACATGATGAAGAACACCGGGTCGGTGATGCCGAGCCGGTTCATCGAATAGCGGCCGCCGACCACGTACCACAGACTGGCCACGGTTCCGACCACGCCAAGCACGATCACCGGAATGCCGGCGACGTGCAACAGATAGGGGCCGGTCGCCGCGGCGGCGACGAAGCAGGCGACGGTCGCGAGCATCAGGCCGCGCAGCGTGAGCGATCCGTCCTTTAGCGCGGCGAGCAGTTCCGGGTGCTCGGGCAGCTCGGGATGTTCGGAGATCAGCACGTAATTGTCGGCAAAGACGCCGCCGACATGAATGAGCCAACTGGCGACGAAGCCGACGAACAGCGGCACCGCCGCAAACACATGGTTGTGCACGGCAAGCCCGACCGCAATGACCACGGGCGCCGCCGCCGTGGGCAAGGTGTGCCCGGGATAGAGCAACAGGTCGACCCAAATGTCGGGCCGTGTCGACGCCGCAGGTTCGGTCATGCCCGTTTCTTAGCGTGCTGCGCGAAGGTTGCGAAGGCCGAAGCTGGGCGCTGGCCGTCATTCGTAGCGCAACGCCTCGATTGGATCGAGGCGGGCGCCGTGCGTCGCCGCCATCTCATTGCGCGCTGCAAGAGCGAACACGTTGATTTGGGTCAATGGCCATGCCCGGCGCGGCGCATAAGGACTATCCGAAAGGCTCCAACGGCCGGCTAATTGGGCGTTTACGAGAGGGTGTCCAAGTTGGACCGCTGCGTGGGGCGTAATATCTTCTGGAACGGACCGATGCCTGATCGATATGCCCCGTTGGCGCGAAAGCCTTGCCGGCGAGGCAGCCGCGCTTAGCGTCGGAGATGACGGATGCCGCCAGCACTCGAGCACAGCCATACTCCGCAAGCGATCCATAATCGCCTCGCCCGGGGATTTCACGGCAACTATTTGCGCGATTGGATTTACGGCGGCATCGACGGCGCGGTCACGACGTTCGCCATCGTGGCCGGCGTCGTCGGCGCGAATTTGTCTGCGAGCGTGGTCCTGATCCTCGGATTTGCCAATCTCGTTGCCGACGGCTTCGCCATGGCGGCGAGCAATTACAGCGGCACCAAGGCCGAACGGGACGAGTACGAGCGCGTGCTCGGCATCGAACGCCGGCACGTCGTCCTCGAACCCGAGGGCGAACGTGAGGAAATAAGACAGATATTTGCCGCGAAGGGATTTACCGGGGCCGATCTCGAACGGGCTGTCAGTGTCATTACAGCCGACCCGGCGCTGTGGACGAAAACGATGGCGACGGAGGAATATGGCCTTTCCCCAACTCTGAAATCGCCGTTGTGGGCGGCGTTCAGCACATTTGCCGCGTTCATCCTTTGCGGCTGCGTGCCGCTGGTAACGTTTCTCTCGACAGGCGGGCTCGATGCGTGTGTCGCCGCAACCGGCGCCACCTTCTTTGGCGTTGGCGCCATCAAGAGCCGATGGTCGCCTGCGGGGTGGCTGCGTTCAGCGGTCGAGACGTTTCTGATCGGAATGAGCGCCGCCGCGTTGGCATTTGCCGTGGGTTTCGCGCTACGGGCATAAAATACCCCCGTTGATTAACATTGTCGGCGGAATCGTCTTATTCTAGCCTAGCTGCCAAATGGCAAATTCTAGCCTAGCGGCCAAATGGCAGATCCCGTGTCTCCCATGCAACACGACAACGACTTCGCCGGCGGCGGCAAGCGCGAGATCAAGCCGATTTTCACCAGGGGCTACAAGCACATTCCGCATTTGAAGGAAAAGCTGCTTTGGCTCTATGGATTTCTGCCCGGCATTCAGACTCAACGCGACCACGCCGCCGTCATGGGGGTCTCCCCGGCCGCCTTCTCCACCTGGATCAACGGCTCGGTGTTCAAGGATGGCGCCGGCAATACCGCCCGCGCCAATCCGGAGAGCGTTCCCGCGAAGTATTACGGCAAGTTCGTCAAATCGTGCGGGCTCCCCGCGGAGATACTCGAACTTGAGGATCCGGCGGAATTCAAGACCGCGCTCGATCATTTCAAGAGCCGTCCGGACGGCTGGGACAAACTCATCGCCGGCCTTGGCGATGACGAGCGGATCGAGATCATTGCCGAAAACGCCACCCGCACCTTGGTGGACCCCGACGAAGAGGAAGTGGACGGAATTCCGCGCTATCATGTCGGCGAGCGGATCATGGTGCGCGTCGCCATTCCCGGCTGGCATCACGGCCTGTTGCTCGAAGAGGATCGGGGCGGATGGGTCGCGCTGCGGCCGAACTCGCGGTTGACCGATACCGCGCTTGACGGTCCATTATTGTTCCCGCGTCAAGAGCCGAACCGCCCACCGCGCTTTGCCAGACTCGACGGCGTCGGCCTGCACCGAGTGCTCGTCATATTGACCAAGGCCGTGCTTCCGCGCGGCGCCCTGGATGTCATCGTGCAACGGCCGATCGATGCCGGCAAGCTTAGCTATTTCGCGTCGGTTCTGGAAAAACGCCGCGCCGCCGACAACGACTCCTGTCTGCTCATGAGCCGTCGGTTTGTGGCTACGGCCGTGTAAGCTCGCGGCGCGATCAATATGGCGGACAAAAACTCTAGCTCGGCCGCAGCGGCCAATGCCGTTTCCGGGCCTCAGGCCGCTAAATCGGCTGCGGAATTAAGCGCGGACTATGTTCGGCTGGCACAGTACGAGGCGGCAAAGCCGCTGCTCGAAACGGCGCTCGATGCGGCAACCGCGCGGTGCGGCGCCGAGGCCGCCGATCTGCTGCCGATCCTCAATCAATTGGGCCAAGTTCACGTGCAGCTCGGCGAGTTCAAGAAGGCCTGCAAATGCTGCGAACGGGCGCTGACGGTCGCGGAGGCGGCGTTCGGCGAAAGCAGTATCGAATTGGCAAAGCCGCTCGACTCGCTCGTAACGATCTATTTCACCCTCGGTCTCCTGGACAAGTGCTACCGTGCCGCCGAACGCGCGTTGGCGATCCTGCAGGGGGCTTTGGGAGACGACGACGTTGAGGTTGCTCTCGCGCGCGACCGGCTCGGCGTGGCGCTTGCTGAAATGGGAGCCTGCGAGCGCGCCAGAGCCTTGCACATGCAAGCGCTCGCCGCGTTGCGGCGAAGCGGCCGCAAACCGGAGATCGCCTCAACGCTTGCCCATCTGGCGGCGGCTGATTTGGCGGCCGACGACTTCAAATCCGCGTTGCCGCTATACGAGGAGGCGCTGGCCACGGCGCAGGCGGCGTTCGGCGCCCAACACGAAGATGCCGCGACCTACAATATGCTGTTAGGCGACTGCTGGGCCAAAGCCGGCGAGGACGGGCGGGCGCTTGAAGAATATCGCCACGCGCTCGCCATCAAGCGCAAGGCGCTTGGCGAACTGCATCCACAGATCGCCGATTTGTTGTTCAAGATCGGCCGCATCGAATTCGGGCGCGACAGGACGGCCGGACGCGAAACGCTGTTGCAGGCGGTCGCTGCGCTGGACGTGCGGCTGCATCGGCCGCATCTGTTTGCCGAGATTTGCTCGTTCCTCGCGCGGGCGCTGGCGCCGCAATCGGCCGCCATCTTTTTCTGGAAGCTCGCCGTGAACGAAATCGAGAGCCTGCGCACGCACGTTGCGCGGCTCAACATTACGCTGGAACAGTCCTTCCTCAGCCGCAATCATGATGACTTTCGCGCGCTCGGCGATGCCCTGATCGGGCACGGCCGTTTGCCGGAAGCTCAGCACGTTCTCACCATGATCAAGCAGCATGAGCTGTTCAGCCTCACGCAGATTGATGCGCGCAATACCAAGGTGCCGCTGACCAAACTCGAAGCGCATTGGGTCAGGCGCGGGTGGCGGCTTCTGTTGCGCACGCATTCTACGCTGCAACGCGCGCGGTGCGCGCCGATTGCCGCCGGCGGCAGCGAACAAGTACTGCGGCCTCAGATCGAACTGGCCGGCAGGATTTTGAATGCCGAGTTCGAACGGCTGCTCGCCGATTTCGCGACCGCCGACGACCAGCCGGATCGCGGGCGATCTGCGGCAGTCGGACTCGATGCCGCGAAAAGCCCGCCGAATCAAATTCCAGCTCCCGGCACGGCTTTACTGCAATACATGGTTGCGCCGGATCGCCGCACCATCAGTATCATTCTGACCACGCCGGATCTGCAGCGCGAGTACCGGGTTGCACTGCCCGAAGGCGAGTTGAACCGGCTGGTCTATGGCCTGCGCGAAGCGCTGCAGAACCGCACGGAACAGTTCTTGCCGAGTGCGCAGCGGCTCCATGGCATATTGATCGCGCCGCTGGCCGAAGCGCTGAACAAAGCCGACATCGAGACGCTTGCATTGTCGCTCGACGGAGTTCTGCGATATCTGCCGATGGGCGCGCTGCATGACGGCAGCAACTATCTGATCGAACGGTTCGCGCTGGTGCTGGCGACGGATGCGGTATCGTTCCAGACGCGGGATCGTTCGGGCCGGCGCGCTGTCGGCCTGGGCGTCAGCCGGCCGCTCGAAGGCCATCAGCCGCTGCTCGGGGTGCGCGACGAATTGATGGCCGTGATCCGCACCGCACACAGGCACGGCGGCGTACTGCCCGGCATCATCCGTCTCGACCGCGACTTTACCGCCGGGGCGCTGGTTCATTCCCTGTCGTCGCAATACTCGGTCATCCATGTCGCCAGCCATTTCGTATTTGCAGCCGCGCGCGAGTCCTCGTCCTATCTGCTGCTTGGCGACGGGTCCAAACTCACGCTTGGCGAATTTGCCGAACTCCGCTTCGATGCCATGGATCTGGTGGTGCTGTCGGCCTGCAATACCGCGATCGGCGGCGGGCATCACCAGAACGGCCACGAGATCGAGGGACTTGGCGCGCTGGTCCGCCATCGCGGCGCCAATCAAGTCTTGGCGACGCTGTGGCCAGTCGCCGACCTGACGACCGCCGCAATGATGGGTGCGTTCTACCGCAACCGCTACCGCGTCGGACTTAAGTCGCCGCAGGCGTTGCGCCGTGCGCAACTCGGGCTTCTGGGCGGCGCATTTTCAATGTCGTTGACTGGGCGGACGCGTGGCCTGGTCGATCCCGAAGATGATCAGGCCAAGGCCGGCACCGTCGTCGACACGCGTCACCCTTTCTACTGGGCGCCGTACATACTGATGGGCGCAGTGCCGCACCCACCACCATCCGGAGATTCTCGGTAGCGTTCGCTGCGGATCGGCTTTCCCGCGAGTTGGGGGCGGGGGGAAGGCGGCGGCGTTTGCGCTGCCGCCTTCGATCTTGCGGGCGCTCCGCCGCCAACTCGTCTGGCGCAATCGCACCTGTCGTCGGCGAAAGGCCAAAGACAGCGCATCGCACTGAAGTCCCGGCTGCAACACAGCCGACCGCCTCAAAACGCTTCGAACGGCTCGCTTGCCCCAGCGCGGCAACGATGCAACAACAGCGCAACAACGCGTAAACGATGGAGAAAATCGCCCATGCGCGCCGTTGCACTGGAAGAGCACTTTGCAGTTCCGGCTATCGCCGCCCGCATCGACAAGGCTGTGCTGGCCCGTCGCGGCTATCGGGCAAGAACGTTGCCCAAAAACACGCCGAGCCCGCTCGAACTGCTGCCCGAGATCGGCGAGCGGCGGCTAAAGTCGATGGACGATGCCGGTATCTCCGTGCAGGTGCTCTCCAACAGCGGTCCGGGCCCCGATCTGGTGCCTGGTCCCGATGGCGTCGCCATGGCGCGCGAAACCAACGAACATCTGGCCAAGGCCATCGCTACCCATCCGGACCGCTTTGCCGGTTTTGCCGCGCTGCCGCTGCAAAGCCCCGACGCCGCCGCCGTCGAATTCGTGCGCGGGGTCAAGGAGCTTGGCTTCGTCGGCGCAATGGTCCACGGCACGACCGAGGGTCGTTTCCTCGATCATCCGAGCTACGATGGCGTGCTGGCTGCGGCGGAGCAACTCGACGTGCCGATTTACATCCACCCGCATATTCCGCCCGAGCCGGTGCGGCAGGCCTACTTCTCCGATCTGCCGCCCGGCCCCGGCCGCGTGCTGGAGACCGCCGGCTGGGGCTGGCACTCGGAGACCGCCGTCCACGTCCTACGCATGGTGATAGCCGGCACGCTCGATCGCCATCCGCGGCTGAAATTGATCATCGGACATATGGGCGAGATGATTCCGATGATGCTGGCCAGGTTCGACAAGGTTTTCGCGCTCGACAGCGATCACTTGAAGCGCCCGGTCAGCCGCACCATTCTCGATCAGGTCTGGATCACGACCAGCGGCATTTTCGACGAGCCGCCGTTTCTCGCAGCGCTGCTGACGTTCGGCATCGACCGCATCATGTTCTCGGTCGACTATCCTTATTCGGCCGACGCGCTCGGCCGTGAATTCCTTGACCGCATCTCGCTGGCTCCAGCCGATATGACCAAGCTCGCGCACGGCAATGCGGATGCGCTGCTCAAACTGAAGACCGGCAGCAAAGCCTAGCCGGCGAAATGGCGCAGCCTCGGTTGCATGGATCAGGAGCGGCGGATGGCTCTCTTCAGCTTGAACGGGCAGGGCCCCGACTTGGCGCCGTCGGGCGCGTGTTACGTAGCTGAAACCGCCACCGTCATCGGCAAGGTGAGACTCAAGGCCGGCGCCAGCGTCTGGTTCGGCGCCGTACTGCGCGGCGACAATGAATGGATCGAAATCGGCGAACGATCAAACATTCAGGATAATTGCACTGTCCACACCGATCCTGGGTTTCCGCTCACGATCGGCGACGGCTGCACCATCGGCCACAACGCGATCCTTCACGGCTGTACGATCGGCGCCAATTCGCTGATCGGCATGGGCGCGATCCTCCTCAACGGCGCGCGCGTCGGTTCGAACTGCATCGTCGGAGCGGGAGCATTGGTCAGCGAGAAAATGGTGGTGCCCGATAACGCGCTCGTTGTCGGCGCGCCAGCCCGGAAGATTCGCGACACCGGCGAGGCCGCCGTCAAGCTCATCGAGCATGCTGCGGAGATCTACTTCATGCGCTGGCAAGACTACGCCGCGAATCTGAAGCGCCTGGGCTAGATCGGACAACCGGAACCTGCCTTGATCGGGCCACGATGGCAGGCGAAGAACAGCCCGCCGGAGGCCGGCGGCGACCGGACTGCTTCACGTTGGAAAACTATCGCTTTGCGGCCTTCGGGCGCCCGGTTGCCCCCGGTTGCCGTAGCGCTGCAGGGTACGATCTTTGTCAACAGCACGCAGTCTCCTCGCCTTGGTCGGTTGCGCAGTCGGCCTCGCGGCCCTGTTGGCGGATGCCGCTCCCGGGCTAGCCCAGTCCGCAACCAAATTTGACGCCGCCTATACGGCTACGCTGTGGGGCATTCCGATCGGGCGCATTTCCTGGACCATCGAAGTGCACGACGATCGGTTCTCGGCGGCGGCGAGCGGGCAGGCTTCAGGCCTGCTGCGCATCCTTAGCGACGGCCACGGCGTCGCCACGTCGCGCGGCACCGCCATCGCCAGACAGCCTTTACCCTCGGATTTCGCCGTCAGCTACGTATCCGGTCACTCGTCTGACCAGATCAAAATCGTGTTCCGGGCCGGGAAGGCCAGGGAATATCTCGCACACCCGCCGAAGCCTGATCCCGGCCGAGTGCCATTGACGGACGCCTATCGCACGGGGGTTGTCGATCCGATGACGGCGCTGCTGATCCGCGTTCCCGGTGAGGGCAGCGTGTTGCTGCCGTCGGCATGCCAACGCAAAATTCCCGTGTTCGACGGCCACATGCGCTATGACCTGCAGCTCGCGTTCAAGCGGTTGGAGACGGTGAGGGCGGATACCGGCTATCAAGGACCCGCCCTGGTCTGCGCTGTGCATTTTTTACCGCTGGCCGGCTACGATCCGGGCCGCTCCTCCATCAAGTACTTGCGGGCCGAGCGCAATATTGAAATATGGTTTGCGCCGCTTGGCGGCACGCGCCTGTTGGTGCCGTTCCGGGTCTCCGTGCCGACGCCGATCGGGCTTGGCGTCCTGCAGGCGACCCGTTTCGACACCGGACCGCAGGAGCGTTCGGCTGCCAAAGGTTCGGACTGAACCGAGGCAATCCTCATCGACGCAATCTTGTGCCGGCAGGGCGGCAGATCAAGTCGCGACAGATCACAGGGCGGAAACCAATGAAAGCTGCTTACTTTGAACGATTTGGCGGGCCGGAAGTCCTCAAATATGGCGATCTGCCTGATCCGGTCGCGGCGCCCGACGAAGTGATCGTTGACGTTGCCGCCGCGAGCGTCAATGCCGCCGACTGGAAGTTTCGGGGCGGCGAATATGCGCGCCATACCGAGGCAAAATTTCCACTGGTCCCGGGGCGCGATTTCTCCGGTACCATCGGCGCCATCGGCGGCAGCGTGACCGACCTCAAAGTCGGCGACGCCGTGTTCGGCGTGCTTGAACCGGGCAAGGAGGGAACGTGTTGCGAGAAAATCGCGATCCGAGCTGCCGTCATCGCCAAGATGCCGGAGCAGCTTTCGCACGTCAACGCCGCGGCCTTGGCGCTCACCGGCCTTACCGCGGTCAATTCGCTTGAGGATACGCTGAAGCTTAAGCGCGGCGAGACCATCCTGATCCAAGGCGGAGCCGGCGGTGTCGCCGGTTTCGCCATCCAGTTCGCCAAATACCTCGGCGCGCGGGTGATCACCACGACGAGCGCGGCCAATGTCGGCTATGTCAGGAGCATCGGCGCCGATGAAGTCATCGATTACAATGCGCAGGATTTCACCAAGGTCGTGAAGAACTGCGATGCCGTGTTCGATACTGTTGGCGGCGACGTCGCGCAGAAATCGTTTGCCGTGCTCAAATCGGGCGGGCGCGCCGCCTTTATTGCTTCCGGCGCCCAGGCGCCCAAGCCTGAGCGCAGCGATGTGACCGCATTGCGGCCGCCGGTGCCGCGCTCACGCCAGGCAATGGAGCGTGTCGGCCAGTTGTTTGAAGCTGGCGCCGTGCGTCCGCCGGAAATCAAGCTGTTCCGGCTGTCCGAGGCCGCCGAGGCCCATCGGATGAGCCAGGGTCGGCATTTCCGCGGCAAGCTGGTCTTTCAGGTCCGATAGCTCCCGCTTCACCAGCGGGCCTGCAGATATTCCTCGATGCAGGCCGCGGACGCCTTGGCGTAGGTGCCGCGGCGGCTCACCACCGCGCCGGTGAGCCGTCGCAGCGACAGCGCCATCTCCGCGGCCTTCACCGCCACCGCGATGCCGTTGAGCACCAGCGCGCCATCGATCACGAACGGGCACTCGCGCGCGAACAGCAGCATCGGTAGGCCGCCGGCTGGAATGACGACTTCGGCGCCGGCGGCGACCAGCGGGCGCACCTGCTCGATGAAGTCGGCATATACCCTGGCGTAGCTGTCCTCGTCGGTGAACGCGCGCATGAAGCTCGGCAGGTCCATGTGAACGGCGCGGACGCCGACCACGCGCCGGTCGAAACAATGCGCTCTGATCTGCCGTTCGTGCCAATCGATGAAAGCCGGATCGATTGTCACCAGGCCGAGCCGGCCGCCCATGCTCAGCGCGGCCAGCATAGCGCTTTCACCCAAGCCGATCACCGGAATATCCACGGCACCGCGAATTTCCACGAGGCCCGGTTCCTGGAAATGACCGATGACGAAGGCGTCGTAGCCGGCGCGCTCGGCTTCGAGCGCATTGCGAATGGTCTGCGCCGCGCAGCGGAATTCGGTCAGCGGGTGGAAGTGGCGGTCGGGCGGATCGAGACCATGAACTTCGAAGCGCAAGCCGGGGCCGGCGGCCTGGTCGAGAAATGCCTGCAGCCGTTCGATGTACGGCGCGTGTTCGACGGGATGAACGAAGCTCTGATACCAGATGCGTGCGGAAGTCGGTTCGGCCATGACAATCTCCAGCGAAAAATCTTCAACAATGTTGTGGCATCGGGAACCGGGAGCGTGCAATAGCGTCGCGGTTTGCCGCGGCGCTTGAGTATTGGCGTCGCAGTATCGGATGCGGTTCTAAACCGATGGACGACATCTATTTCGAGGACGTGGTCGTCGGCGAGGTGCTGCGCGCCGGCCCTTATGTCATTCCTGAACAGGAGCTTGTGGCGTTTGCCGCAACCTGGGACCCGCTGCCTATCCATGTCGACAAGGCTTACGCGGTCAAGCACGGCGGGCTGTCGGCGCCATCGGTCTATTTGTTCGCCGTCAAGATGCGGCTCGTCCACATGCTGCCGCTGCGGCGAACGGTGATTGCGGCCATCGGCTATGACGAAGTGCGTTTTCTGCGACCGGCGCATCCCGGCGACGCGCTGTCGCTCGAATTGACATGGACGGACAAACGCCGCTCGCAGTCGAAGCCGGACCGCGGCATCGTCACCGGTCGCTATTCGCTGAAAGGCGCGGCGGGCGAAGTTGTCATGACTCATCTCGACACGATTCTGATGCGGCTGCGCAATCCGCAATCCTAGAGCATGTTCCGGCCCAATTGAATCGGGGGATTCCCGCGGGGCGGTGAATGGGCGAGTCTATCGGCATTGGTTCGATTTTGGGAGGCAGAACGATGCCGAAGGCCTATTCTGCGGATATGCGAGTGCGAGTGATTGGGCGGGTAGAAAGCGGCGGTTCGCGGCGTGAGGCGGCCGAACATTACGAACGTCAGTCCCAGTACCGCAGTGATCTGGGCGAAGTGCTTTCACGAGACTGGGCGCTGCGCAGCCAAGCCGCGGGGCGGGAGTACCTCTGCATTGGAGGAGCACGCGGACTTCTTGCTGGGGCTGATCGAGGAGCAGGCGGACTTGACGCTGGATGAGGTGGTTTCTGCGATGCGCAAGCGAGGCATTGCTTGCAGCCGCACCGCGGTATGGCGTTTCTTTCAGCGCCACAAGATCACCTTCAAAAAAAAGCCTGCGCGCGGCGGAGCAGGAGCGCGCGGACGTGGCGCGGGCACGCCGGCGCTGGATGCGAGAACAGGGCATGTTTGACCCGGCCCGGCTGGTGTTTCTCGATGAGACTTCCGCCAACACCAAGATGGTGCGGCTGCACGGCCGCTGCGCCCGCGGTGAGCGTTTGGTGGATCATGTGCCGCAGGGCCACTGGAAGACGATCACCTTGGTGGCCGCGCTGCGGCGGCGTGGCATGCGAGCGGCGCAAACCATTGATGGCGCAATGACCGGGAAGAAGTTCTTGGCCTATGTCGAACAGTGTCTCGCCCCCACCCTCAAGCGGCAGGATATCGTCGCCATTGATAACCTTCCGGCGCACAAGGCGGCCGGTGTTCGTGACGCAATTGAAGCGCGCGGTGCGACACTTCGCTACCTGCCCAAATACTCGCCAGACCTCAACCCCATCGAGATGTCGTTCAGCAAATTGAAGGCTTATCTGCGCAAGACCGCCGAGCGAACGATACCTCGCCTGCGGCGCCGCATCGGCTCATTCGCGCGTAGCCTGACTGCCCGCGAAGCTGCTAATTATTTCAGGCACGCAGGCTATGCCTGAAATCGAGCGGAATCTGCTCTAGTGCGGCGCTGCAATTACGGCTGCACCACGCGGGTCGCCATGGCGTAATGCCTGTTCGGGCCGGTAAAGCGCGGAAAGGCCTGGAAATCCGCGCGCATGGCGTGTCGCACCGGCGAATGAAGTGCGCGCTGCAGGGCGTCGGCGCTGTCGAACGCAACCTTGTTGCGCTGCATGAAATTCACGCGGGGCCAGGGCAATCGGCCGACCCAGTCGAGCCTGGTGTAGACTTCAAGCTCGCGAATGCCCGGGAACACCGCCATGTGCCGCGTGTGATTGTCGAGGTAATGGGCGTGCCAAGCATTCAAATCCTCGGCCTCGCCCTCGTAGGACACAAGATAGGTGCAGTACGCTTCACCTGCCGGCGTTTGGAAAGAAGCATCCGGCACGGTGAATGGGCGCACCAGCATCGCCTGCTGGGCGATCTCGGCGCGAGCGATAGCGGGGAATTCGCTCTGCGAAGTCAGTGCGCCAAGCGTCCCCGTGTGCGACAAAGCCGCTTCAAGATTGGGCAGGTTGGCAAAATAGAGCTGCAGCACAAGGCTCGGCGGCGGCCCGTCCTTGACATAAGGATCGCTGGTGGTCGCCGGCGTGTGAACCAACGCCTTGTGCAGGTTTGGCGCCGCGCGCAAAAGCCGATCGAGCTTCGCCGTTTCGGCTGCCGCAGGTTCAGTGTCGAAGCCAAAGCTCAGAAAAAGACAGGTGCTCATCGGCCGCATGTAGCTCGAATAAAGGGCAGCGGAATCCGGGCTACATTGTATCCCTTAAACCGCAAGGAGATTTGGCGTGACGCTGGTAAGCCTGGACGACAAATATACGGTGCAATCCGGGCGTAAACGCGCTCGGCAGGATCGGGGAATGTGCCGCGCTTGCGGCGACGCTTCTCGGACACACAGGTCGGGTGTCCGCGCATTTCGTGCCGCGATTGCTCTGTGCAATCAAACCGCATTTCGGTGCTGCCGGTCGATGTCACCATAGCACGGGCGTCACCGGCTGGTATCATGCACTACGGTATTGGGAGGGCGAATTGACCACAACGAAGACTTTTCGCATCTGGGCGCAGGGCGCCACCGATCGGGTTGCCCACCACAATTACCTTGCGGTGCTGCTGCCGCACATGAAGGCCTGCGCCGATCCCGAGTTCGAACTGGAATTCAAGACCATGACGCCCTCGGTCACGACGGTGCATGCGCTGTCCGAACATCGCTTCTCGCGCGAGGTGATCCGCGGCGCCATCCAGGCTGAGCGCGAGAATTATGACGTCTTCTTCATGAACCATTTTCAGGACGTCGGCCTCTACGACGCGCGTGCGTCGGTGAATATCCCCGTCCTTGGCCTTGGAGAAGCGACCCTCTACATGCCTGCACGATGGGCCGCAAGCTCGGCCTGCTCGCGATCAATCCCGCCTTCATCCCGACTCACACCGAGCAGATTTATCGCTATGGGCTGCAACAACGCATCGCCGGTATTCGCGCCATCAACGCCAACATCGCCGACTACATGGAGGCTTTCGCCGCGCCCGCTAAAAAGGCGGAGCTGTGGGCCCTCTTCGAGGCCGAGGCGCGACGCCTGATCGATGCCGGCGCTGATATCATCGTACCGACCGGCGGCATTCCGATGATGCTGTTTGGCGACGATCCAGGCGCCAACGTCGACGGCGCCCCGGTCCTCAATGGCGTCACCGTGGTGATCAAAGCCGCCGAGATGGCGGTGAAGTTGAAGCGCCTCGGATTTCCAATCGCAAGCCGCCACCCGCAGTCAGGCTTTGCCCTCCCGTCGCCCCAAGCGCTTCAGGAATTTCTGAGCCATGGCTGAATCAGGCCCTCGACCATGGATCAAACTCTAATTTGCTTGCGACGACGGCCACGCCGCCGCAGGTTCGTCCGGCGGCACCGACGACAGCAAGGCTCGCGTATGCGCATGTTGCGGGTCGGCAAACACGGTCTCAGTCGGACCCTGCTCGACGATCTCGCCGCGATACATCACCAGCACCCGGTTGCACAGATGGCGCACCACCGAGAGATCGTGCGAAATCAATAGCATGGCGAAGCCGAGCTCGTCGCGCAGCCGCGTCAGCAGATTGAGAAGCTGCGCCTGGATCGAGACGTCGAGGCCGGACACGATCTCGTCGGCAATGAGCAGTTTTGGGAGGTTGCACAGCGCGCGCGCGATGTTGATGCGCTGACGCTGCCCGCCGGACAATTGTCCCGGCAACCGCGTTGCGAGATCGGCCGAAAGCCCGACTTCCGCCAGCAATTCGGCCGTGCGCTCGAGCCGCTTATCCCAGCTCGCATGCCTATTCCCGGCCTCCATCGCCTGGGTGACGATGCTGGAGATGCGGCGGCGCGGATTAAGCGCCGATTGCGGGTCCTGGAATACCAGCTGCAGGCTCACCGCGCGCCGTGCGCGGTTGCGCAGCGACGGCTCGGTCAAATCCTCGCCATTGAACAGGATCCGCCCGCTCGATGGCCGCTCCAGTCCGACCAGGAGCTTGGCGATTGTGCTCTTGCCGCTGCCGCTCTCGCCAACCAGGGCGACAAATTCGTTCTCGTCGATGCTGAAAGACGCATCCTTCACCGCCGCAATAGTCCGGCCGCGGCCAAAAAGTCCGCCGCCGATCGCATATGCCTTGGTCAGTCGTTCGACCTTAAGAAGACGCCGCGGCGAGCCGCGTTCCGCTACGCCGTTCGTCCGCTCCGCCGCGGCGATGCTCGCCGTCGCCGCCGCGCGCAGACACGCGATCGTGCGGCCGTCAGCGGCCGTCGCTATTGGCGGTTCATCGCGGCGGCAATCCTCTATGGCAAGCGGGCAGCGGGCGGCGAAATGGCATCCTTTCATGCCGGCGAGCTGCCGCAGGCCCGGCATTTGATCCGGCATGACGTAAAGGGCGCGCCGCACGCCGCTCATCGGCGGATTGGCGAGTTTAAGGCAGCGCGTGTAGGGATGCGCCGGCCGCGACAACACCAAGCGCGCCGGGCCGCTTTCCACCGCGCGGCCGGCATACATCACGATCACCTGGTCGCATAATTGCGCTGCGAGGCGCAGATCGTGGGTGATAAAGATGACCGCCGTGCCGTGCTGGCGCTGCATCTCGGCAATCAAGCGAAGAATCGGCGCGTGCATGGTGACGTCGAGCGCCGTGGTCGGCTCGTCGGCGATGACGAGTCGCGGATTGCTGGCGAACGCGAGCGCGATCAAAACGCGCTGGCACATGCCGCCGGACAATTGATGCGGATACTGCGCGAGCAAATCGGCGGCATGCGGCAGCCTTGCCGCCTCCAGCATCGCGGTCGAGCGCTGGCGCCGCGCGTTTCGCCCGCGCAGCCCAAGCCGCGCCAAATGCTCGTCGAATTGCGCGCCGATCGTGTGCACCGGATTGAGCGCCGTCATCGGCGCCTGCGGGATGAACGCAATGGCGCGGCCGAGCAGCGCGCGCCGCTTGGTCTGCGCCATTCGCACCAGGTCCTGGCCCTCGAACAGCAACGACCCCGCTGAGACGGTAAAACCGGGCGGCAGAAGTGCGGCAATGGCGCGCCCAATCATGGTCTTTCCAGCCCCTGACTCGCCGACCAGACCGAGAATGGCTCCAGGCGCGAGATCGAAAGACACCGCACGAACGGCCGCAACGGCAGCACCGCCGATTGTGGCGGTCACCGTGAGATTGCGGGCCTGCAGCGCGAACACGGCCTAGCGTCCGGTTTCCGCCAGCCGCACGTCGAGCGTGCGCCGCAGCCCGTCGCCGAGCAGGTTGAAGGCGGCGACGGTGAGGAAAATTGCCAGAATCGGCAGCAGCAAATTCCACGGCGACTGATAGACGTACTGGCGAGCGTCCGCGATCATCTGACCCCATGCCGGCTGATCCGGCCCGACGCCAAGTCCGATGAAGGACAGGATGGCCTCGACCACGACCGCGATCGCCATTTCCAGGCTCACCAGCGTGATCAGAAGCGGCAACGTCGCCGGCAGAACTTCCCTGACGATGGTCTGCCGATGGGAAAAACCGAGCAGGCGGGCCGCCGCGACGTAATCGTGACGCCTGACGATCAGTACCTCGCTGCGCAGCACGCGGCAGAAGCGCGTCCAGTCGACGAGGATGATCGCAAGGATGACGTTGCGTAGACCGATACCGAGACCCACCATCAGAATGAGCGAAAGAATGACCGGCGGAAACAACATCCACACATCGACCAGACGGCCGATCATCCAGTCGACGGCGCCGCCGAAATAGCCGGCGACATGCGCCAGTATCGAGCCGATCAGCATGGCGCCCAGCGAAGCAAACAGCGCAACCAGCATTGCGGTGCGGCTGCCGTAGATCAGTCGCGACAACACGTCGCGGCCGAGGCTGTCGGTGCCAAGCAGGAAATTCCGATCGCCTCCCGCAGCCCATGCCGGCGGCGTCAGGATCGCGAGCAGGTTCTGCTGGCCGGGATCGTGCGGCGCGATCAATCCGGCAAAGCCCGCACAGACGGCGATGCCGGCAACCATGCCGAACGCAATTGCCACTCTGGGCGAACGCAGCGAGCGGGCAAGCGCGCCCTCCATCAGCGCACCCGCAATCGCGGGTTCAACACGACATAAAGCGCGTCGACCACAGTGTTGATCGTCAGCACCACGATGCAATAAGTCAGCCCAATCACCTGGATCAGCGGCAGATCGGCGTTGCGGACGGCATCCACCATCAAGTTTCCGATGCCGGGATAGGAATAGATCACTTCGACCAACAGCGTACCGCTGAACAGAATGCCGAACTGAACGCCGGCGAGCGTCAGGGTGGGCAGCGCGGCGTTCTTGAACGCATGGCCGAGCAGGATTTTGCCTTCCGACACCCCGCGCAACCGGGCCTGCGCGATGTAGTCTTCTTGATAAACGTCGAACAGGCTCGAACGCAGAACGCGCATGATCGCCGGCGAGAACGCAAGCCCGAGCGCCAGCGCCGGCAGCATCAGGTGGGCGCAGGCGCTGAGAAGAACGTCGAACCGGCCGATCAAGAGAGCGTCGAGCAGCAGAAATCCGGTGATATGCGGCAGCGGCAGGTTCGGCGCGACTTCGCCGGTGAATGGCAGAACCCGCAGCACCACGCCGAACGCAAACAGCAAAATCAACCCCCAGAGAAATTCCGGGATCGACAGCAGCAGAATCGACGCCAGGTCGACGATTGGCTCGGCGATGGTGCCGCGCAGATGGAACAGCAGCAGCCCGCCGCCCAAGCCGAAGATCGCTGCGAGCCACATGGCAGACGCGGCAAGCTCGATGGTTGCCGGCAGTGTGGTCGCGACCAGCGACCCGGCATCGCGGCCGAACTGGATGGATCGGCCGAAATCGCCATGCAACGCGTTGGTGAGCCAGATCAGATACTGGTCCGGCAGCGGCCGATCGAGCCCCATTTCCCGGCGCTTGGCTTCGATTTCCGCGATCGTCGCTGTCGGCGGCAGCGACATCGCGGCCGGATCGACCGGCAACAGCCGCAGCGCGCAGAACAGCAACGCCGACACGATCACAAGGATCAGCACGGCAGCGAAGACGCGGCGTGCGATCCGTTGGATGACGGTTACGATCATTTCTCGTCATTCCGGGGCGCGGGCAAAGGCCCGCCAACCCGGAATCCATATTCGCCGACGGTGGTTATGGATTCCGGACAGCCTCGCTTCGCTCGGCTTGCGGAATGACAAATATTGAGGATCGTCAACACCTCATCAGTAGGACGCAACGCAGCAAGCGGGCGCGTCAGCTCCATTGCAGCGTCTGCGGCAACAGCCAGCCGTTGTCGTATTTGGCGTAGTGCAGATTGCGCTTGCGCACTAGCGTCACCACGCTCTGCAACAGCGGCATGGTCGCGCCCTGCTCGACCGCGAAACGCTCGAGTTCGCGATAGCCGGCGATCCGCGCGTCGTAATCGGCGACGTTGAACAGCTTGAGCACCTTGCCGCCGACCACGTTGTCCTTCCACGCCGAGAACGGCATTTTCGGATTCAGCAAATAGCCGCTGAAAATCTCCGGATCGCCGGTGGCATTGTCCCAGCTATAGAGCGTCGCTTCCGGCAATTTGCTGGCGCGGTTGAGCTCGAAATATTTGGCGTATTCGATGACCTGAAGGTCGGCGTCGATGCCGACCTGTTTCCACATCTGCACGATGGCGCGCGCGATGTCGTAGTCGCTCGGGAACTGGCCGTTGGTCGCGGCAAGCCCGATCTTGACGGGATTGTTCGGACCGTGGCCGGACTTGGCCAACAGCTCCTTGGCGAGCGCCGGGTCGTATTTGAAGGTGAAGTCGGGCAGATAGCCCGGCGTGCCTGGCGTCGCTACCACCGACAGCGGCACCGCGGCGCCGTTGTAGAACGCCTTGGACAAAGTCGCCTTGTCGATGGCGTGATGGGCGGCGAGCCGCACGTTCTGGTCGGCGAAATTCGAGATCGGCGCGCACCTGCAGCAGGATCACGCGCGTGATCGGATTAAGCTCGGCGGCAAATCCGCCTTCGCTCGCGAAGCGCACCACCTCGCGCACCGGCACGTTGATCGTGCAGTCGACCTGGCCGGATTGGATCGCCGCCACGCGCGCCGAGGGGTCCTTGATGATCTCGATGGTGACGCGCGCAACCTTCGGCTTCGGTCCCCAATATTTGTCGTTGCGCTCGAGCACGATGCGCGAGTTCAGCTCGTACTCGGCGAGCCGGTAAGGTCCGGTGCCGATCGGCTTTTTCTTGAAATTGTCGAGGCCGCCGGATTCAATGTATTTCTTCGGCACCATGTAGCTGCCGAGGAACGCCATCCATTGCGGCGCGGTCGGGTCCGGCGCGCTGAACTTCATCGTCGCTTTGGTCGGCGATTCGACGACGATATCCGCCACCTTGCGCCATGAATTCGCGGTGTCGAGCTTGATGCCGGACTTGATGCGTTCGAAGAAGGTGTAGCGGAAATCCTCGGTCGTCATCTTGTCGCCGTTCTGAAAGCTCACGTCGTCGCGCAGCTCGATCGCCATGCTGGTGGCGTCCGGCGCAAGCTTCCAGTTCTTGATCAAGTGCGGGATCAGTTTCAGTTGCGTGTCCTGATCGAGCGGCTGATCGAACACGGCCTTGAAGATCGGCTGCGCGTCGGGCGTGAATCGCTGATTGGGATCCCAGGACGGCACGTCGTTCGGCCAGCCGATCGTGGCGGCGTCGCTTGCGGCCGCACGGGCGAACGGCGTCGATGCGGCAAGACCCGCAGCGCTCCCCATCACCATTTGCAAGAATGCCCGTCGTTGCAGCGTGAATGACATTTTGTGCTCCTCAAGCTCGGCGCCGACAATGCGCCGATTATAGCCGAATTTCCACCCTGTCCGCTGCCAACGCTCGTGCTAGCGCTTGAGTTCGGCGCCGGCTTTGGTGCGATCCCAGGTGCGCGCAGTGACGCCGCGCTCACGCAGCCGGTATTTCTGGACCTTGCCATTTTCCGTCGTCGGCAGCGCCGCGACGAACTCGATGAAGCGGGGCAGGGCGAAACGCGCAAGCCGGGGCGCGCAAAACTCGGCAAGCGCGCTTTCGCTGAGCTTGCTGCCCGGCCGGCGAACGATTGCCGCCATGACCTCGTCCTCGGCCAGTTCCGACGGCACCGGAAATACCGCCGCATTGCCGACATCGGGATGGCTGAGCAGAACCTGCTCGACTTCGAACGACGAAATATTCTCGCCGCGGCGGCGGATCGCGTCTTTGAGCCGATCGATGAAGCGGAAGTAACCATCGGCCTCGCGCAGCACGCGATCGCCGGTGTGAAACCAGCCGTCGCGAAACGCCTCTGCGGTCTTGTCGGGCATGGCGAAATAGCCGCCGGCAAAGGCGAGTTTTTCGTCGGAATGCAGGATCAGTTCACCGGGCTCGCCGGCTTGTGCGTCATTGCCGGCGGCATCGATGACGCGGGCGCTAAAGCGGGGGCAGACTTTGCCCATGGCGCCGGGCCGCTGCTCGTCGAACCTGCCGCCGATGACGAAGTTCGTCTCGGTCGAGCCGTAGCCGTCGATCAGCCGGATGCCGGTGCGCTGTTCGAAGGCGCCGTGCAGATGCGCCGGCACGCCCGGCGCAAGCACGCGCCGGATCGAATGGCGACGTTCTTCTGCGCATGGCTGTCGCGACAACAGGATCGGCACCATGGCGCCGAGCACATAAGTCACACTGGCGCGGCGCTCGACCAGCTTCTGCCAGAAGCGCGAGGCAGAAAAGCGCGGCTCGGCTACCAGCGTCGCGCCGGCGAGCAGCGCCTGATGGAAGCTGCCAAGCGCGTTGGTGTGGAACAGCGGCAGCGTGGTGCACAGCACGTCGCCGTCGCGAAGCTCAAGGTTTTCCGCGCCGTTGCAGCCCCACCAGAAATATTGCGCGTGCGGGCAGCACACGCCCTTGGCCGGGCCGGTCGTTCCGGACGTATAGAGGATCGCCAGCATCAGCGCCGGATCGGCGGCGCCTGGCGCGATTGCGCTGGCGCGCGCCGGAATCGCGGTCATTGCAATCCCGGCGAACGATGCCCTTGGCGCGCTGCCGATCAGCCAGATGCGCTCCAGCGCGAGGCCGGCCGTGTCAACGTGCGCCAGCGCGTCGAGCAAATCGGTTTCGATCACCAGCAGGCGGGCGCCGGAATTCCGCAGATAATGGGTCAGTTGCGGCCCGCGCGAGGCAGTATTGATCGGCACTGCGACAGCGCCGAGCCAGGCGCAGCCGAGAAAGCACTCGATGAATTCGGCGCGGTTTGAGCACATCAGCGCCACCCGATCGCCGGCCCGCATTCCGGCCGCGGCGAGCGTGCCGGCGAATCGCGCTGCAACGTCCGGCGCCTGTTCAAAGCTCAAGGTCACATCGCCGGCGATGAACAGCGCATGGCTGCCGTAGCGGCGAGCCTGACGCTTGAGCATCGCAGGCAGCGTGCGCTCTTCAGGTGGGAAAGCCGCCGCAATAGCGGCTTTCATCGGCGCTTCCTCCGGACTCGGCGCTTCAGCGTTGTCGCGCTCCCTCGTTCGCGAGCCGCCGCAGGCGCTGGCACCAGCGCCAGCACGCGCAGCGGACTGCCGCTGCCTTCCTTGATCTTCAGCGGCGCCGCAATGATAATGGAGCCGGTTGGCGGCAAGAGGTCGAGATTGGTCAAGCATTGCAGGCCGAACCGGCCCGAGCCGTGCATGTAATAATGACAGGGATAGGGTGGCTTGAGGTGAAACGCCTGCCCGGCGTCGGTGCCAATTGCCTCCGAACCGAAGCCCAGAACCTGACGCTCCTGGACCAGGAATCGCACGGCGTCTGCATCTGGACCGGGCGTGTGCTGGCCGGTCTCATCGAGATTTTGATAGGCGACCGGGTCGGTGCGCTTCGACCAATCGGTGCGCATCAGGATCCACGAGCCGGGCTCAATGCGGCGGTGACGTTGCTCCCACCTTTTCAGGAAATCGACAGTGAGCAGAAAATCGGCGTCGGCCGCCGCTTGCCGCGAGCAGTCGAGCACGCAGGCTGGCGCGATGAAGCTTTGCACCGGGATCGTATCGGTCGAATTGTCGGGCAGATAGCGGCCGGAAATCCAGTGGATCGGCGCGTCGAAATGCGTGCCGGTGTGCTCGCTGCAGGAGAAATTGTTCCAGTACCAGCCGGGCCCGCGCTCATCGTAACGCGACGCCTCCTCGATGCGGAATGGCCACGCTTGCCCCATTTCCGGCGGCAGCACGATTTGCGGAAAGTCCGGCGACAGCGTTTGCGTCAGATCGACCACGCGAATCTGCCCGGCGGCGAGATCGACAACGAGCTTCGACAATAACGTCGCGGTCATGGCGATCCTCGATCCAAATTCCTGCGAGTGCCGGTAATCACGACAGCGCCGCAAGCTCGCGTTCCAGCGCCTTCGGATCGTCGCGCCAGCGCGCGAACCAGTCCTGGGCGATGTCGCCCGGAAAGACGTCTTCGCCGCCGCCGCGCAAAGCTGCGACGATGTCGGCGGCGAGACGGGCGGGCGTTATTTTCGGCGGCGGCAGCGTCTGATTCCATTCGTCGTCGATCGGGCCCGGAAATACATTGATCACACGCACGCCTGCGGGCGAAAGCTCGGCGCGAAGGCATTGCGCCAGCGACAGCGCGGCGGCCTTTGAAGCCGAATAAGTGCCGTGCGGCGGAAAGTTCGACAGCGCGAAGATCGATAAAAGATTGACCCAGGCGACCGCGCTCGATTGGCCATCGGCACCGCGCGCGCGCATTGCGGGAGCGAATTCCTGCGCCAGACGCAGGAGACCGAAATAGTTCACGTCCATCTCGGCGCGCGCGGTCTCCACCCCGTCGCGCGCGGCAATGGCGAAGTTGCGATGGTGGTCGGCCGTGTTGATCAGGATGTCGACGCGGCCGCCGATCTCGCCGGCAAGGTCCTTGACGGCGCGCGAATCGGTGGGGTCAAGGGTCACCAGCGAAACTTGAGGCAGCGCCGAAAGCCGCTCGAATCCCGGCGGTTTTTTCCACGGCTCGGCTTGTCCGGCCCACACCAGATCGGCGCCCGCCGCAACTACCGCCTCGACCAGCGCCTGGCCAAGGGGCGTCTTCGCGTCGGTGATCAAGACTTTTCGGAATTTCGGATCGCAGGTGAGTTCGCGAAACTCGTGATCGTCGACCATGTTCGGAGTGTCCTGTTCGGGGATCGCGACCAACGCGGCCTGTCCGGCGCGGTCGAGATGTAGGCGCACGCGCACGCGTGACGGTGCCGGCGCGCAATCGCCGTGCAGGTGCGCGACGATCACCGGCCCGCAACCGAGCTTGACCATGCCGAGCCGCCACGGCATGCGCTCGCGGAAGAACAATTCGTGGCTGTGGCGCAGCATCGTTTCGGCCACGAGTTCGCCGGCGCCATCCTGCGCACGCCAATCGAGCCGGCGCGACAGACAGACGTGGCAGGCTTCGCGCGGCGGATACTGCACCGCGCCGCAATCGCGGCAGACCTGCAGTTCGAAGCGGCCGCGCGCCGCCGCGGCCGTCAGCCCGAGCGCGACCCGGCTGCGGGCGCCCGGCGGCAGCGTCGGCACGCGCGTGCGCAGGATCGGATTTTTGCGCGGCGGCCGCACCAGCGGACGAGTTATGGCTGTTATCACTTCGCTGCAAGAATCGCGGCGCCGCTGCACAGGCCGCGGTCGTAGTTGATCATACCGAAGCCGCTCGCCAGACCAAGTCGCGCTTGCGGTACCGCAGCGCTGAGCGCCTGCCCGGTCAGTTGCCGCAATATTTCGACCAGGCCGAGAAAGCCGCCGGCAGCGCCGGCTTGGCCGACCGACAATTGGCCGCCTGAAGTGTTCAGCGGGAACGAACCGCCCGCGGTAAAGCTCTCCCGGCGAACCAATTGCGGGCCTTCGCCCTTATTGCAGAAACCGAGGTCCTCGATCTGCATCAGCGTGATGACCGGATAGTCGTCATAGGTCGAAAGCACGTCGATGTCTTTTGGACCGACGCCGGCTTGTGCATACAATTCGTCGCGATCGAGCGCCCAGCCGCCGCGATATTGAATGGGATCATCGGCAAAGGCGTTGTGCCGTTCGATGGTTGCCAGGATGCGCGCATAGCGCAGGCCAAGCTCTTCGGCGGCGCTCCGGCGCAGCACCAAAAATGCCTCGGCGCCGGCGCACGGCATGACGCAGTCGTAGAGGCGCAGCGGATCGGCGATCAGGCGCGCATTGAGATACTCATCGAGCGTCAGCGGTTTCTTCATCAAAGCGAGGGGGAAGGTCAGCGCGCTTTCGCGCTGGCCGACGCAGATTTTGCCGAAATCTTCTCGCGTCGCGCCGAAATTGCGCATGTAATAGGCGGTGAGAAAGGCGAAGCTCGCATTGGCGCCGCCGGAGCCGTAGGGATAGACGGCATCGCGCGCGAACTGGCTGAAGGTGGCAAGATTGAGCCGGAACGAATCGGGGTGGTTGGTGTCGCCGGCGATGCAGGCGACCGCGTCGGCGTCGCCGCACTGCACCGCCCGCGCGGCGCGGCGCAGCGCGATGACGCCGCAGGCGCCGCCCATTGGAATGTGGTCGAGCCAGCGCAACGTCAGCCCCAGATGCTGGGTCAAACCAACCGCGCTGTCGGGCGCAAGCGTAAAGCTCGATACGCACAACCCGTCAAGTTCTTCCTTGGCAAGCCCGGCGCGCTTTAGGAGCTCTGCGAGCGCGCCGGCCAGAAACCAATGCGCGCCGCGGATCGAATAGCGCACATACGGCACTGTCGTGGGGCAGGCGACCACGACATCGTCATAGGCGGCGCGCGAGCGGCTCATGGGTCGTTATCTGACTCCGAACTCAAAGGCCGTTTCCCGGCTGCGGCGCAACGCGAAGTGGTGCGCCGCATCCGGGATCGTACCAAACTCCGCGTCTGCGGCGATCCCGGGTCGCCAGGGCATTATCCCGCTTGGCTCCATGCTGCGCTGCGCCCGGGACACTCAGAATTGCGACAACAGCGACCCGAACCCCTCGCGCTTGTCATCGATGCCGTTCTGCCGCAGCGCGTACCAATAGGTCGCAGTGTTGATCGCGACGACCGGCTTGTCGAGCCAGAACTCGGCGATGCCGGCGAGCCGCGCCATTGCCAGATTGGTGCCGACCTGAATGACTGCCTCGATGTCCGGTCCATTCACTTCCAGGATGGCGTCGCGCAGCGCGCGCTCGGAGACATGCGCGATCGCCACCGGACTTTCGCAGCACAAGCCCTTGAGCCGCACGATCTCGAAACCGCAATCGGTGAAGAAGGCGCGCACCTGGCCGTCGCCGAGCGGCATATAGGGCGTGATGACGCCGATGCGCCTGATATTGCCGATGCGCCGCAGCGCCGCCTGGCTCGCGTCCGAACCCATCGCCACCTTGACGCCGGCATGGGCCTCGACCCGCTCGCGCAGCCGCATGCTGCCCTCAAGCCCGTCCCAGAACGTCTCCGACGACATACCGAGGATGAGATAATCCGGCTCGCAGGTCATGACCCGGTCGATCGCCTCGAACATGGCGGTGCGGATGTTGACCATGAGCTGGTTGAAATCGGCGTCGTTCCTGATCGGGTCGTTGGCGATGTGGATGCGGCCGAAATGGTTGGTCACGCCGTTGGGCCGCATGGAATTGTATTCGGGCTGCACCGCCGTATTGGTCGACGGCGCCACCACGCCGAATTTTTTGCGGAAACCCAGCGAATCCGTCATTGCTTGCCCCTCGTCCGGCCTTGACTAGCGCACCGGCTTGGACAACGGTCTTAGCCTCATGCTGCGCACCGGAAAAGAGCATTCGCAATCGCTGCGCGACGGCCGCATCATCTATATCGGCGGCGAGCGCGTCGACGACGTGACCCGCCATCCCGCCTTCCGCAACGCCGCGCAAACGGTGGCGGCGCTCTATGACATGAAGGCCGACGCGGCCAACCGCGAGGTCATGAGCTACGAGGAGGACGGCGGCCGGCACTCGATCTATTTCCTGCGCGCCGCCTCGCGCGACGACCTGCAGCGCCGCATGGTCGGCCACCGCCGCATCGCCGATTTCACCTATGGCCTGTTCGGCCGCTCGCCCGACCATGTCGCCTCCTTCATCACCGGCATGGCGATGAAGCCGGACGAACTGAAGGCGCCGTGCGCGCATGCCGACAATCTTCTTGCCTATTACCGGTACGCCCGCGACAACGACCTCTATGTCGTCTATGCCGTGGTGCCGCCGCAAGCCGCGCGCAATCCGGAATTCTATCAGCGCCAGAACATTCCGGTGCCGACCCTGCGCGTCATCCGCGAGGACGATTCCGGCGTCGTCATTTCCGGCATGAAGATGCTCGCGACCGGCGCCGCGTTCGCCAACGAGATCTGGATCGGCAATGTCATACCGCTCGCGCCCGACCAGAAAAGCGAGGCGATCACCTGCGCCATTCCCTGCAACGCGCCGGGCTTGCGGCTGTGGTCGCGCCAGCCGTTCGAGCCGGGCTGCGTTTCCGAATTCGATTCGCCGCTCGCCTACCGGTTCGATGAAAGCGACTGCATGCTGTTGTGCCACGAGGTCAAGGTGCCGTGGGAGCGCGTGTTCGTGCACAACGACGCGCTCTTGTCGCGCGGCATTTACGTCAACACGCCGAGCCATTGCTTCGGCAATCACCAGTCGAACGTGCGCTACTGGTCGAAAATGCGGCTTTTGGTCGGCCTGTGCAGCAAGATCGCGCACGCCACCGGCGCCGACCAGGTGCCCGCCGTGCGCGAGACGCTCGGCCGCGTCTCGTCGTTCGAGGCGCAGATCGCCGGCATGGTCAACGGCCAGATCAATGCCTTCGAAGACTGGCCGGGAGGCGGCTACGTCTGCTTCAACCGCCGCATCATGTACGGCGCGCTGGAATGGTGCACGCAGAACTATTCGAAGTTCATCGACGAGCTGCGCGAACTGATGGGCGGCGGCGTGTTTCAGATGCCGGCCAACATTTCGGTGCTGCGCGAGCCCGATCTCGCCCGCGATTTCACGACCTTCTGGCAGACCCCGCAGGGCGACGCGGTGGCGCGCATGAAACTGTTCAAGCTCGCCTGGGACATGGTCGGCTCGGAATTCGCCGGCCGCCACCTGCAATACGAGAAGTTCTATGCCGGCGCCTCCTTCATCGTGCGCAATCATTCGTACCGCGAGACCGACTGGGCGGCGTTCGACAAGATCGTCGACGATTTGATGGCGGGCTACGACCATTCCGGCGCGCAGGACAAGGCCGCGGCGGAGTAAGGTGCAGCGACTTCGTCGGCACGGCGCGTCTGTCCGCATGTTGGCGCATCGGTTCAGCGCAAGCCGCCTCGCCGACATGCCGGCGCCGAGCGCGAACCGGGCATTGACCTTGGGCTTGCCCTCGTATCATGCAACAATCGCGAAACTGGGCGGCAGCGCCGGTTAAACCTCCGGAAGCTAAAGGCTCGCCGAGGCAGCCATAGGAATGTCTTTTTGAGCAAGTCCAAATTTGCGGGACCAGGCCTGGGTGGGCATGAGCTCGGCGACTTGAAGCTGCTGGCCCGGCTCTGGCATCTGCACGTCCGCCTGTTCCTGTCGGCCGCGTTCGGCGCCGCGGTCATGCTGATGCTGCTCGCGTTGCCCTGGCGCATGCCGACGCGCCTTCTTGTCGGCTGGGACAGCGGCGTCGCGCTCAATCTCGGGCTGATCTGCTGGCTCATGGCGCATGCGTCGATCGCCGGCATCCGCCAAAGGGCGGCCGTCAATGATGAAGGCGCGATCGCGCTCCTGGTGCTGACCACGGCAGCAGCGCTGGCCAGCCTCGCCGCGGTTGTGGCCGAGCCTCGGCCATGCGCCCGGCCCGTACCACGTCGCGCTCGGCATGGGCACGATTCTGCTGTCCTGGGCTTTCATGCACACGATCTTCGCTCTGCACTATGCGCGCGAATATTACGGCGAGGGCGCCGACCGCCGCATCGGCGGTCTCGTTTTTCCCGGCAACGAAGAGCCGGACTATTGGGACTTTCTGTACTACTCGCTCGTCATCGCCATGACGGCGCAGGTGTCCGACGTTCAAATTACCAGCAGAACAATCCGCCGGCTAAGCACCGTGCACGGCGTCGTCGCATTCTTCTTCAACGTCACGGTGCTGGCGTTGACCGTGAACATCATATCCAGCCTGATGCAGATTGATCGCTGATCGGAGGTCATGCGCCCTTGACATCGCGATCTACTTTGGCACCACCGCGGTGGCTTCGATTTCGACCTTGGCCTTATCCTCCAGCAGCGCGCCGACCTGAACCAGCGTCATCGCCGGGAAGTGCTTTCCCATGACGCTGCGGTAAGCGTCGCCCAGTTCGCGGACGCACGATAGATACTCGCGCTTGTCGAGCACGAACCAAGTGAGCCGGGTGACGTGCTCCGGCTTGCCGCCGGCCTCGGCAACGAGGGCTGCGATATTGGCAAGCGCTTGCCGCGCTTGCGCGACGAAATCGTCGCTGTCGAATATTTGCTCGGCATTCCAGCCGACCTGCCCGGCGAGAAAAACAAGGCGGCCTTCGGCGGCAATGCCGTTGGCGAAACCTTTCGGTTGCTTCCAGGTGCGGGGCTGGAGGACTTGGTGGGGTTGGGTCATTTTGAATCCTCACATTCGTCATTCCGGAAGCTGAGTGCAGCGAGGCTGTCCGGAATCCGTAACCACCATTCGCGGGTATGGATTCCGGGTTCGCGGGCATTGGCCCGCGCCCCGGAATGACAAGTCGGGTTCATGACGCCCCCGGCCGCAGCCGAAAGCGCTGGATCTTTCCGGTTGCGGTTTTCGGCAGCGCGTCGGTGAATTTCACCGAGCGCGGATATTTGTAGGGCGCGATCGTCGCCTTGACGTGATCCTGCAAGAGCTTGATCTCGTCGACGCCGGGGATGACGTCTTCTTTCAGCACGACGTGGGCCTCGACGATCTGGCCGCGGCCTGCGTCGGGCGCGCCGATCACCGCGCATTCCTTGACGTCGGGATGCGACAGCAGCGCGGCTTCGACTTCGGGGCCGGCGATGTTGTAGCCGGCGGAAATGATCATGTCGTCGTTGCGCGCGGCGAAATGGAAGTAGCCGGCCTCGTCCTGGGCGAACGAATTGCCGGTGAGATTCCAGCCGTCGCGCACGTAGTTTTTCTGCCGCTTGTCGGCAAGATAGCGGCAGCCGGTCGGGCCGCGCACGGCGAGCTTGCCGATCTCGCCGCGCGGCTTCTCCTTCATGTCGTCGTCGACGATTTTTGCTTCGTAGCCGATGACCGGCTTGCCGGTAGTCGCGGGCGCCGCTTCGCCGAAGCGGTTGGTGATGAAAATGTGCAGCATTTCGGTCGAGCCGATGCCGTCGAGGATCGGCTTGCCGGTCTTGCCGACCCAGTCCTCGAACACCGGCGCCGGCAGCGTTTCGCCGGCCGAGACGGCGGCGCGCAGCGAGGAGAGATTGGCGCCCTCGCGCATCGCCGCCAGCATGGCGCGGTACGCAGTCGGCGCGGTGAACGACACCGTCGCCTTGTAGGTCTCGATGATCTCGATCATGTTGGCGGGGGAGGCGTTTTCCAGGAGCGTCGCGGTGGCGCCGAAGCGCAGCGGGAATACCGCGAGGCCGCCGAGCCCGAACGTGAAGGCAAGCGGCGGCGAGCCGACGAAGATGTCGCTCGGCGAGACGTTGAGCACTTCGCTGGCGTAGCCGTCGGCGATGATGAGCAGATCGCGGTGGAAATGCATGGTCGCCTTGGGCTCGCCGGTGGTGCCGGAGGTAAAGCCCAACAGCGCCACGTCATCGCGGCCGGTTTGCACCGCGTCGAAGGTGACATCCTTGCCGAGCGCGATGCGGTCGAGCTCGGCGTCGTGATTGGCGGTGCCGTCGAAGCCAATCACCTGCTTGAGAAATTTGGAGGTTTTGGCGCAGGTTGCGAGTTCGTCCATCAGCCGCGTGTCGCACAAAGCGAGCGCGACCTCGGCCTTGTCGACGATCTTCGCCAGCTCGCCGGCGCGCAGCATCGGCATGGTGTTGACGACTACGGCGCCGGCCTTGGTGGCCGCGAGCCAGCAGGCCACCATCGCCGGATTGTTGGCCGAGCGGATCAGGATGCGGTTGCCCGGCTTGATGCCGAAATCCTCACTGAGCGCGTGCGCAATGCGGTTGGTCCAGTCCGACAATTCCTTGTAGGTGCGGCGGCGGCCGTTGCCGATCAGCGCGACGCGGTCGCCGAAGCCACGCGCCACCATGCGGTCGGTCAATTCGACCGCGGCGTTGAGCTGTTCTGGGTAGTGGAAGCCGTCGAGCGCAAGTTGCGGCCAATCCTGCGGCGGCGGAAGATTGTCGCGGGTGAAGGTGTCGGTATGGGCCGTGCGGCCAAGCGTCTGCAAGGTCATGGTCCTTTCTCCTAAAAAGCTCAGGCTCGCGAAAGGGTTTGCCGTGCGATTACGACTTTCTGGACTTCGGATGCGCCCTCATAGATGCGCAGCGCGCGAATTTCGCGGTAAAGCCGTTCGGTGATGTGGCCGTGGCGGACGCCGTCGCCGCCATGCAGCTGCACCGCCTTGTCGATGACGATTTGCGCGCGTTCGGTGGCGTAAAGCTTCGCCATTGATGCTTCGCGCGTGACGCGCGCGGCGCCGTTGTCCTTGGTCCACGCGGCGCGATAGACCAAAAGTGCCGCGGCATCGATGTCGGTCGCCATCTCCGCGATATAGCCCTGCACCATCTGCTGCTCGGCCAGCGTTCCGCCGAAAAGCTTGCGCTGGCCGACGCGGGCGATCGTCTCGTCAAGCGCGCGGCGGGCGAGGCCGAGCGCTGCAGCGCCGACGGTTGCGCGGAAAATATCGAGGGTCGCCATGGCGATCTTAAAACCGTCGCCGGGCTTGCCGATCATGGCTGCGGCCGGCACGTGCACGCGGTCGAATCTCAGGCGCGCCAGCGGATGCGGCGCGATCACTTCGATGCGCTCGGCGACGGAAAGGCCCGGCAGGTCGGCTGCCACCAGGAAGGCCGAGAGCCCTTTCGCGCCCGGCCCTTCGCCGGTACGCGCGAACACCACGTAAAGATCGGCGATGCCGCCGTTTGAAATCCAGGTCTTCTCGCCGTCGAGGATGTAGCCGTTGCCGTCGCGGCGCGCGGTCATGGCGATATTGCCAACGTCGGAACCGGATTGCTGCTCGGTCAAAGCAAAGGCGGCGATCGCTTGCCCGGACCGCGTGCGCTCAAGCACGCGGCGTTGCTCCTCGTCGCCGAACAGCGTGATCGGGCCGGCGCCGAGGCCCTGCATGGCGAAGGCGAAATCGGCGAGCCCGTCGTGGCGCGCCAGCGTTTCGCGGATCAGGCAGAGCGTGCGCACGTCTAACGGGGAGGGCGCATCGGGATCGGGCGCGGTGTGTTTAAGCCAGCCGTCGCGGCCGAGTTTTTGCACGAGCTCGCGGCAGGCGGCGTCGGCGTCGCCATCATCGGCCGGCAAGTTCACCGCGCTCCAATCCTCGATCGCGGCAGCAAGCGCACGGTGGCGGTCAGTGAAGAAGGGCCAGCTAAGAAAGGTCTTGTCGGGCATCGGCTAAACCCGCTCATTGCCGCCCGGTTTCCCCTCCCCACAAGGGGGAGGGGAACGCGCCGAACATTCCGCACCCGTGCGCATCAACTCGAACGAACATTGCTCTAATTCCCCTCAAACACCGGTTTCTGCCGCGCCACGAACGCGCGGTAGGCGCGCTCGAAATCCGCACTTTGCATGCAGATTGCCTGCGCTTGGGCTTCGGATTCGATGGCCTGGTCGAGGCTCATCGACCATTCGGCATAAAGCTGGGTCTTGGTGATGGAATTGGCGAAGGTCGGGCCGGACGCGATGCGGCGGGCGAGCGCCAGCGCCTCCTGCTCCAGCGCCTCGGCGGCGACGAGCTTGTTGTAGAAGCCCCATTGCTCGCCCTCCTGCGCCGTCATGGTGCGGCCGGTATAGAGCAGTTCGGCGGCGCGGCCGTGGCCGATGATGCGCGGCAGCATGGCGCAGGCGCCCATGTCGCAACCGGCGAGCCCGACGCGGTTGAACAAAAACGCGGTCTGCGCCGCGGCCGTGGCGATGCGCAGATCCGACGCCATGGCGATGATGGCGCCGGCGCCGACAGCGACGCCGTCGACCGCGGCGATGATGGGCTTGCCGCAATGAAGCATCGCCTTGACCAGATCGCCGGTCATGCGCGTGAACGCGAGCAGGCCTTTCATGTCCATTTCAACGAGCGGGCCGATGATGTCGCGCACATCGCCGCCGGAGCAGAAATTGCCGCCATTGGGCAAAAACACCACGGCGTGCACGTCGTCGGCATACGGCAGGGCGCGGAAGGTGTCGCGCAGTTCGGCATAGGAGTTGAAGGTGAGCGGGTTCTTGCGCTCCGGCCGGTTCAACTGGATGACGGCGACGGCGCGGTCGACGCGCCAGAGAAAGTGCGAAGGTTTCAGGGCGGCCATTTGTTTGCTCATGCTTCGCCCTCCCATTCGCTGCGGAACGATTTCAACTTGGCCGACAGCGCCTCGGCTTCGCGCGCAGAGACGCTGCCCAACAATTCGTCGATCCAGCTCTCATGCGCAGCCGCCATGTCGGCGAACGCGGCACGGCCCTTGCGCGTGAGGCTGATGAACGAGGTGCGGCGGTCGCCGTTTCTTTGCGAGCGGGTGACATAACCGTCGGCAACGAGCCGATCGACAATGCCGGTGACGTTGCCGTTCGAGACCATGAGGAAGCGCGAAATCTCGCTCATCAACATGCCGTCGGACTGGCGACAGAGCGCGGCCATGACGTCGAAACGAGGCAGCGTGGCGCCAAATTGCGTTTTCAGGCGCTCGCGCGCCACGGCTTCGATCAGCCGGCTCGCCCGCAACAGCCTGATCCAGAGGCGAAGCCGGGTCTTGCTGTCGCTTTCTTGGCGTACGGCAGCGGCGGCGGCGGCGGGCAGCGGTGCGCTCACCATGTCTCGCCTCCGGACACCGAGATGGCCTGGCCGGTAATGGCGGCGCTGTCGTCGGCGCACAGAAACAGCACCACGTCCGCGACCTGTTGCGGCGTGATGAAGCGTCCTTGCGGATTGTTGGCCGCGAGCACGGCGCGCGCCTCCCCTTCATTTCGCCCGGTCGTCGTGGCGATACGGCGGACGGCTTGTTCGAGCAGCGGCGTTTCGGTGTAGCCCGGACAAATCGCGTTGACCGTGATGCCGTGTTTTGCCGTTTCCAGCGCCAATGCACGCGCAAGGCCGACGACGCCATGCTTGGCCGCGACGTAGGGCGCCACATACGCATACCCCTTCAGCCCCGCGGTCGAGGCGATGAAGATGACGCGGCCGAAGCCGTGCCGGCGCATGCCGGCGAGCGCCGGCTGCACCGACAAAAACGCGCCGGTCAGATTGACCGCGATGGTCTCGTTCCAGAGCTGGCGCGAAACCCGCTCGGCAGGCGCGCTTTGCGTTCCGCCGGCATTGGCGACCACGATCTCGATAGGTCCGTGCGCGGCTTGCGCAGTTTGGTACAATCGAGCGATCGAGTCTTCGTCCGTCACGTCGGCCGCCCGCGCATGAATGTTGCTGTGACGCGCGGCGGACTTTTCCAGCACCGCGACACGGCGTCCGCAGATGGTGACATTGGCGCCCGCTTGGGCCAGCGTGACCGCAATCGCGGCGCCGATGCCGCTGCCGCCGCCGGTGACGAGCGCGTGTTTGCCGGCAAGCCTCATGGTCACACCGCCGACGCCAAAGGCTCGCCGCCGCCGGAGAGCCGATAGAGCTGATCGCGGCCGGCATAGTAGGGCGCTGGCCAAGTCTCGCCGCGGTCGCCGAGTTTTGCCGCGGCGTGCAAGGTCCAATACGGATCGGCGAGATGCGGGCGGGCGAGGCAGACGAGGTCGGCGCGGCCCGCCATCAGGATCGAGTTGACGTGGTCGGGCTCGTAGATGTTGCCGACCGCTATCGTCGCCATGCCGGTCTCGTTGCGGATGCGGTCGGAGAACGGCGTCTGGAACATGCGGCCATAGACCGGCCGCGCTCTGATCGAAGTCTGGCCGGCGGAAACGTCGCAAATGTCGACGCCGGCCTCCTGCAACATGCGGGCGATCGCGACCGCCTCGCGCGGCTCGATGCCGTCTGAGCCGACCCAATCGGTGGCGGAAATGCGCACCGAGATCGGCTTTTCCGCCGGCCACACCGCGCGCACGGCGTGAAAGATTTCCAGCGGATAGCGCATGCGGTTTGCGGGTGAGCCGCCGTACTGGTCGGTGCGAAGGTTGGTGAGCGGAGTGATGAAGGACGACAACAGATAGCCGTGGGCGCAGTGCAGTTCGAGCATGTCGAAGTTGGCTCTGGCGGCCATCTGCGCGGCCGCCACAAACTGTTCGCGCACGCGGTCCATGTCGGCGCGGGTCATCGCGCGTGCGGTCTGGTTGCGTTCCGACCAGGCCGTGGCGGACGCGGACATGACCGGCCAGTTGCCGGATTTAAGCGGCGCGTCCATCTCCTCCCAGCCGAGCTGGGTCGAGCCCTTGGCGCCGGAATGGCCGAGCTGGCAGCAGATCTTGGCGTCGGTCTCGGCGTGGACGAAATCGACGATGCGCTTCCACGCCGCTTCGTGCTCCGGCGCGTACATGCCGGTGCAGCCGGGTGTGATGCGGCCTTGCGGCGACACGCAAGTCATCTCGATCGTGACCAGGCCGGCGCCGCCCTTGGCGCGCTCGCCGTAATGCACCAGATGCCAATCGGTCGGGCAGCCCTCGACCGCCTTGTATTGCGCCATCGGCGAGACCACGACGCGGTTCTTCAGCGTCATGTCGCGCAGCTTAAACGGCGCGAACATCGGGCGGCGCACCTTGTTGCCGGGCGCGCCGGCGAGCCGCTGGAACCAGGCCTCGGCGCCCTCCAGCCAATCCGGATCGCGCAGCCGCAAATTCTCGTGGCTGATGCGCTGCGAGCGCGTCAGCAGCGAATAATTGAACTGCACCGGATCGAGGTGCAGGTAGCGCTGAACGTCCTCGAACCATTCCAGCGAATTGCGCGCCGCCGATTGCAGGCGCAACACTTCGGTGCGGCGCTCGTTCTCGTATTTGGCGAACGCCGCCTGCATGGTCGGTTCGGTGGTGAGATAATTCGCCATCGAGACCGCGCTCTCCATCGCGAGCTTGGTCCCGGAGCCGATGGAAAAATGCGCCGTTGCCGCGGCGTCGCCCATCAGCACGATATTTTGTTGCGACCACTTCTCGCACAATACGCGCGGAAAATTGAGCCAGGCCGAGCCGCGGATATGCGCGGCGTTCGACATCAGCTGATGGCCGCCGAGATATTTGGCGAAAATCCGCTCGCAGGCCCGGCACAATTCGTCCTGGGTCATGGCGCCGAAGCCGAACCGTTCCCAGGTTGCCGGCGCACATTCGACGATGAAGGTCGCGGTGTCGGCATCGAACTGATAGGCGTGCGCCCAAAGCCAGCCGTGTTCGGTCGGTTCGAAAATGAAGGTAAAGGCGTCGTCGAATTTCTGCCCTGTGCCGAGCCAGACGAATTTGTTCTTGCCGAAGTCGATGGCCGGCTTGAAATAGTCGGCAAATTCGCTGCGCGTTTTCGAATTCAATCCGTCCGCGGCCACGACGAGATCGTGGCGGCGTGCGAGCTCGGCAGCGTTGGCGATTTCGGTCTGAAACCGCAAGTTCACGCCGAGCTCGCGCGCGCGGTCCTGCAGCAGCAGCAAAAGCTTTTTGCGCGCGATGCCCGAGAAGCCGTGGCCGCCCGAGACCACGCGCCGGCCGCGATAATAGACCGCGATGTCGTCCCAATAGGCGAAATGGCTGCGGATCGTCGCCGCGCTGACCGGGTCGTTCTTGGCGATGTTGTCGAAGGTCTCGTCGGAGAACACCACGCCCCAGCCGAACGTGTCGTCAGGCCGGTTGCGCTCGAACACGGTGACGTCGTGGCTGGAGTCGCGCAGCTTCATGCTGATCGCAAAATAGAGGCCCGCCGGGCCGCCGCCGAGGCATGCGATCTTCATGCGAGGCTCCTTTGGATGACGGACGACAGCCGGCGGTCCGGCGTGCGACCCCGGCTCGTGACCCTGACTAAGCATGGCACGGCCAATTAGGTACTTCAAGCTTAAATATTCAAGCTTGAAGTTTTTTCCACTACAATCGGCCGGCTCCTGCCGGCGGCCCTTTCCGATTGTGGCGCTCTGCACTAGCCTATTGTATTGGCTAAGGTTTTAGTGGTCAAAACGGCGCCAAGGAGCACCCGCCATGAGCACCAGCCCCAGTGTTGCGTCGGTCATTGCCGGCGACCTTGCCGGCTACGGCGCGCGGCGTTGTTTCGGCCTGCTTGGCACCGCGAATTTCAAGGTTTCCCACGCGCTGGTCGAGAACGGCGTCGAGCTCATTGCCGCACGCCATGAAGGCAATGCCGCCGCCATGGCCGACGCCTACGCCAAGGCGACGGGCGAGTTGACGCTGGTGAGCGTGCATTCCGGCCCGGGGTTGACCAATGCGCTGACCGGCATCGCCGAGGCGGCCAAGAGCCGCACGCCGCTCGTCGTGCTCGCGGGCGACGTGCCGAACGGCGCGGTGAAGAACAACTTTTATATCGAGCAGGCCGACATGGTGCGCGCGGTCGGCGCGGTGCCGGAGCGGTTGTACTCGGTTGATTCCGCGCGCGAAGATACGCTGCGCGCGGTCGCTACCGCGCTACGCGATCGCCGCACCGTGGTGCTGAGCATGCCGCTCGACGTGCAGCACGCGACGCTCGCGTCAAACCTGCCGCCGCTCGAATTGCCGCCGGAGCCGGGCCGGCTCTATCCCGATCCGCACGCGGTTGCGCGCCTTGCGAGTGCGCTCGCGGCGGCGAAGCGGCCGCTCATTCTCGGTGGCCGCGGTGCGGTGATCTCGGGCGCCGAGGCGGCTTTGGTGGCGCTCGCCGACCGCGTCGGCGCGCTGCTGGCGACATCTTTGTGCGGGCACGGCTTGTTCGCGGACAATCCCTGGTCGGTCGGCATCAGCGGCGGCTTCTCCTCGCCGGCCGCCGACGAGTTGATCTCGGAGAGCGATTTCATTCTCGCGGTCGGCGCCAGCCTCACGCAATGGACGACAAAACGAGGCAAACTGATCGCGCCCGACGCCGTGGTCGCGCAGGTCGACATTGAAGCGCCCAAGCTCGGTTATCAGATGCCGGTCGGGATTGCGGTGCAGGGCGACGCCAGGGCAACGGCGGACGCGCTGCTGATGGAATTGGACAAGACAAGTGCGAGCGGGGGAGGGAAGGGTGGGGGCGGCTGGCGCAGCGATGCGATCAGAGAGCGCCTTCGCGCCCACGACAATCATCATTTTCCGTATCCCGACACATCGACCGAGCAATTCATCGATCCGCGCACGCTCAGCAAGGCGGTCGACGCCATTCTGCCTGCCGATCGCGTGGTGGCGTCCGATTCCGGCCATTTCTGCGGTTGGGTGCCGCGATATTTGCGCGTTCCCAATGCGCGCGCTTCGTGTCTTTCCCACTCGTTCCAGTCGATCGGGCTTGGCCTGCCGTCGGCGATCGGGCTCGCGCTTGCCAATCCTGGCAAGCTTGCGGTGCTCGGCACCGGCGACGGCGGTTTTCTGATGTCGATTGCGGACCTCGAAACCGCGATCCGGCTTGGGCTGCGGCTGTGCATCCTGATCTACAACGACGCCTCATACGCCGCCGAGGTGCACTATTTCCGCCGCCAGGGATTTTCCGTCGACCTCGTGCAGTTCCCCGATACCGACTTTGCGCACATCGCGCGCGGCTACGGCGCGCGCGGCGTCACGGTGCGCACGCTCGCCGATCTTGAGCCGGTCGAGGCCTGGGTCGCCGAGGGCGCGCCCGGCGTGCTGGTCATCGACGGCAAGATCAATCCCGATCTCGAAGCCGACTGGCACGCCGAGCATTTTCCGAACTAAGGCGCGGCGCGACGCGGGCCGTTCTGGGCGCGGCCGAAAGCCTTGTGAGGCGGCGGATTCGAACCCGACCGGAGCCCGCGCCCGAAACCGGCGCCGCCGCCTTCTCGATTTTTGCTCAAGCGTCGGGCTTCGGGCGCACCGAGGCCGTGTCTTGTTGATTGCGCGTATTCGATATGCCTGGACTGCGTCCAACGTATTCGCGGACTTCCAACCGGTTCACTGACAGCCTATCATCCGCTGCCTCGTCGTACGGAGAAAAGTAATGGACCCAAAATGAGCTTATATCGGCTGGCCGTCGATATTGGGGGCACCTTTACTGACGTCGTTCTTCAAACACCTGATCGCTTTTTTTCCGGCAAGGTCTTGACCACCGGCGACGCGCCCGACGAGGGCGTCATCCGCGGCATAGCAATGGTGCTCGGGAACGCGGCAGTTTCGCCCGATCAAATCGAGCTGACAATTCACGGCACCACGCTTGCCACCAATGCCATCATCGAACGGCGCGGCGCGCGGACCGCGTTGCTGACCACCGCAGGGTTCAAGGACACGCTCGAATTCGCCTTCGGGCACCGCTTCGATCAGTACGATCTTGAAATGGTTCGTCCGGCGCCGTTGGTGCCGCGACCGTGGCGGCTCGAAGTTCCCGAGCGCATTGCCGCGGACGGCGGCGTGCTGCTGGCTTTGGACGAAGCCGCCGTTCGTGCGCTGGCCGGCACATTGCGCAGCGAACACATCGATTCCGTCGCGGTGACCTTGCTGCACTCCTACCGCGAGCCGAAGCACGAATTGCGCGTCCGCGAAATCCTCCGCGAGGAGTGCCCGGATCTCTATATCAGCCTGTCGCATGAGGTCTGTCCGGAAATCCGCGAATACGAGCGCACCTCGACCAATGTGGCCAACGCCTATGTGCAGCCGCTGATGGCGGGCTATCTCCGCAATCTCGAAGTCCGGCTCAAGAAACTCGGCCTGGACAGCCCGCTGTTGCTGATCATGTCCTCTGGCTCGCTGATCTCGGTCGAAACGGCGGTGCGCTTGCCGATCCGCCTCGTCGAATCGGGCCCCGCCGGAGGCGCCATTCTCGGCCGCCACATCGCGAAACAACTGGCGGCGCCGCAGTCGATCGCGCTCGACATGGGCGGCACCACCGCAAAGATCATCCTGCTCAACGACTACGAACCCCGGCACAGCCGCTCGATGGAGGTCGCCAGAGCGTATCGGTTCCTCCCCGGCAGCGGGCTACCGATCAGAGTTCCGGTCATCGACATGATCGAGATCGGCGCCGGCGGCGGTTCGATCGCGCAGGTCGATGCGCTGGGGCGGATCGCAGTCGGCCCCGACAGCGCCGGCTCGGCTCCCGGCCCCGCCTGCTATCGACTCGGCGGAACCAAGCCGACCGTGACCGATGCCGATTTCGTGCTGGCGAAACTTGGCAGCGATGGCTTTGCCGGCGGCACCATCAAGCTTGATGCCGAGATGGCTCGCACCGCAATCGCGCATGGCATCGCGGCGCCGCTTGCAATCGACGTCGCCACCGCCGCCGCGGGGATCGTCGAAATCGTCGACGAGAATATGGCGAACGCCACCCGCGTCCATGCAGCCGACAACGGCGACGATGTGGAATCCCGTGTTCTTATCGCGACCGGAGGCGCAGCTCCGCTGCATGCGGCCCGTATCGCGCAGAAACTGCGCATCGACACCGTGGTCGTGCCGATGGGCGCCGGCGTCGGCTCGGCGTTCGGCTTCCTCATGGCCCCGATCGCCTACGAAGCCGTCCATTCGCATCTGATCCCGCTCGACCAGTTCGATCCGCTCCTGATCGGGTCGATCTTCGCGCAATTGCGTCAGCAAGCCGAACAGGTCGTGCGCTACGCCGGCCGCTCCCAGGCGCCGATCGAACGCCGCTTCGTCGACATGCGCTATCGCGGACAGGGACATGAGCTCAATGTCGAGTTGCCCGTGCGCGACTACACCGCAGCGGACGGCGCGACGTTTCGAGAGCTGTTCAATCTCCAATATCGCGATAATTACGGCCGCACGATCCCGAAATTGAGCGTCGAGGCACTGACCTGGATGTTGTTTCTGGCCGCGGACGGCCCGCCCGATCCGGCCGGGCCCGAGGCGATCTCGGAGCCGGGGCGCTCGGCGCCGGTGCGAGGCCACCGGCAGGTGTTCGACGCCGGGATCGGAACGTTCGTCACCGCATCAATCATCCACCGCGATGAAGCGCAGCCGGGGTCGTTTTTCAACGGTCCCGCCGTCGTCGTCGAGGATCAGACCACGACCTACGTGCCTTCGGCCTTCGACGGCATGTTCAGTCCGCACGGCCATCTCGTGCTCAAACAAAGAGACCTGCGATCATGAGCGATCAGTTCCAGAAGATCCGAAATCAGGTGATGTGGGATCGCTTGATCGCGGTGGTCGAGGAACAGGCGCGCACGATGATGCGGGTTGCTTTCAGTCCGGTTGTCCGTGAGGCCGGCGATTTGTCCGCGGGAATATTCAATCGTTCCGGCGAGCTGCTGGCGCAGGCGGTGACCGGCACGCCGGGTCACATCAACTCGATGGCGCGCTCGGTGAAGCACTTCATGAACGAGATAAAGCCGGAAACGATGCGTCCCGGCGACGCCTTCATCACCAACGATCCCTGGAAGGGCACCGGACATCTGTTTGACTTGACGGTGGTGACGCCGGCGTTCGACGGCGACAGGCTGGTGGCGCTGTTCGCCTGCACGGCGCATGTCGCCGACATCGGCGGCAACGGTCCGGACCTCGGATCGCGCGACGTGTTCGCCGAGGGCCTGTTCATCCCGATCATGCCGCTGTGCAACCGGGGCAAGATCGAGCCGTGGCTGATCAACCTGCTGCGCGCCAACAGCCGCGAACCCGATCGCCTGGAAGGCGACGTTCACGCGCTGCTCGCCAGTAATCAGGCCGGCATCAACCGGCTCATGCGGATGATGGAGGAATATGGCATCCGCGACCTCGATGCGCTGAGCGCCCACATCTTGCAATCGAGCGATCGATCGATGCGCGAAGCGATCGGCAGGCTGCGGCAAGGCGTCTATAGCAATGCGATGCGCATCGACGGCATCGACGAGCCTATCGATTTCGTCGCGACGCTGACGATCGAGCCCGACATGATCCGGATCGATTATTCCGGAACGTCCGGCGTGTCGCGTTACGGCATCAATTGTCCGTTGTGCTACACCCAGGCCTACACGGGCTTCGGGGTCAAATGCCTGGTGGCGCCGCGGCTCGCCAATAATGCGGCCGTGCTGTCACGTATCGATGTGACCGCTCCGGAGAACTGCATCGTCAACGCATTGCCGCCGGCGCCGGTGACCGGACGGGCGACCATCGGACAGGTGCTGCCGGACGTGGTGTTCGGCTGCTTCGACCAGGCCATGCCGGGCCAAGTCCCCGCCGAAGGCACCGGCGGCAGTTCGACGCTGCGGCTCGGCGCCAGCGCGGGCATCACGCCGGCTTTGGCAGGCAAGTCCACCTCCTTCATGCTGCATAGCTTTCAGAGCGGCGGCATGGGGGCGCACCCGAAGCTCGACGGCTTGTCGGCCACAGCGTTTCCATCGGGCGTGAAATCGATCGCCATCGAGGTCACCGAAGCGCTCACGCCGCTGGTGTTCTGGAAGCGGCAGCTGCGCCGAGATTCCGGCGGCGCCGGTCGGCATCGCGGCGGTCTCGGCCAAGTCATCGAGATCGGCAATCGCGAAGACGCCCCATTTGCGATTTTCGCGAGGTTCCAGAGGGCCGACTATCCGGCGCGCGGACGCGGCGGCGGCATGGACGGGGCTCCCGCAGCCGTCAGCTTGAAATCGGGAGCAGCGATCAAGCGCAGAGGCACCCAGATGATTCCTCCGGGAGATCGCCTTCTGATCGAACTGCCGGGCGGCGGCGGCCTCGGCGATCCACTTGAGCGGGCGCCGGAAATGGTGATCGAAGATCTGAAAAATGGCTTTGTCAGCCGTGAATGTGCGCGCGATATCTACAAGATCGCGGTGCGAGACGATTTGTCGGTCGATGATCACGCAACGGCGAAGTTGCGTCACCAGCCAACGGGCTGACAGTCGATATCGCGCGGCCTTTGACCTAGCCGGTCAATTTTCCTCGACGATCCGAGCCGGCAGACGATGCTGCACGGCGCATCTCGCCATCCGGCCTGGAGTGTGGCACTATCTTGAATATGATCAAACCGAATCTCATCGAAGCCTTGCGGGCATACGACACTGTACTGCGCGAAAGCGGGGCAACGGCTGTTTTTCTCTTCGGGTCGCGCGCTCGCGGCACCGAGCGGCCCGACAGCGATCTCGATCTATTCATCGACTACGATCCGGCAGCAAAAATTCCCAACATATTTCGCCTCATGGAAATCGAGGAAAAGATTTCGGAGGCTCTCGGCATTCCCGTCACCATTACGACGCGCAATGCACTGCATCCGTTGATGAAGGAGAGCATCGAGCGAGACGCTGTTCGGGTCGGTTGATGCCGAGAGACCCAACGATTGCCATCCGGGATTGTCTGGCGGAAATCGCGGTTCTGCAAGAAATGGCCGAGCGCATGACGCTGCACGCGTTTCGCAGCGATGCGATTGCGCGCCGCGCCGCCGCCTACGCGATCCAGACCATTTCTGAAGCAGTGCGGTAGATTCCCGACGACTGGCTCGCCGACTTCCCGAACCAGCCGTGGGGGCAAATCCGGCGCATCGGCGATCGCATTCGCCACGAATACTTTCGAATCGATGATGCTATCCTCTGGGAAGTGATCACTGCCGACGCGCCCGCCCTTAAGACCGTCTTGGACACGATGCTCATGAGGCACCCCGACAATCAAACATAGCTGGCTTTCAGGCTGGGCTGCTAGAGATTTTGGCCCATGCTCCTTGCCGGCAGATAATGCAGCACGCGGCGCTCGACGAGGATGACGCCGAGATAGGCGATGCCGCCGACGAAAGTCAGCATCACGATGGAGACGAAAACGAGCGGCGTATCGGCCTGGCCTTCGCCGAAGGACAGCAGATAGCCGAGCCCGACATTGCCGCCAACCAGTTCGCCGACGACGACGCCGACCACGGCAAGCGTCGCGCCGATGCGAAGGCCGGCGAACATCGGCGGCAGCGAGGCTGGGAATTCAACCTTCCAGAACATCTGCGCCCGCGTCGCCTTGAACGAGCGGGCGAGATTGATCAGATCGGGATCGACATTGCGCAAAGCAGTCAAGACGTTGATCATGACCGGGAAGAACACGATCAGGATGGCGACCAGGATTTTCGGATAGACGGTGAATCCCATCCACAGGATGAACAAAGGCGCGAACGCGACTTTTGGCGCGATCTGCAGCGCCAGGATGTACGGCGACAGCGCCACTTCCGCGATCGGCGACATGCCGAGCAGATAGCCGATGATCGCGCCGAACAGGCTGCCGAGGACGAAGCCGGCCAGGACCTCGGCGATGGTGATGCCGGTATGCAGCAACAGGTGATCAAGCTCGAAGGCGCGGACGAATTCGGCGGCCATGGAGAGCGGTGGCACGATATAGGAGGGCAAGCCGACGAGGCCCGGTCCCCATTGCCAGGCCGCCAGGAAAACAACGAACAACGCCGCGCTGGCGGCGGCCCCTTTGCGGATCAACGCGGCGCGCGAGGCGTCGTTCATGCGGCGTTTCCCGAGGGCTCTCGGCCGAGCAAGGCGTGGGCGATGTCGAGACGATCCATCAGCCGCGCCATGTAATCGTTGACCTTGGGGTCGGCGCGCCGCGCGATCGGATTATCGCGGTCGCCGATCTCGATCGAGATTTCGTCGATGATCATCCCAGGCCGCCGGCTCATGACCAGCACGCGGTCGGACAGCGTCACCGCTTCCAACAAATCGTGGCTGATGAGCAGCGCTGTTTTCTGCGCGTGACGCAGCGTCTGCGCCAGATCGCGCTGCAGCACCATACGGGTCTGGGCGTCCACCGCCGAGAACGGCTCATCGAGGAGGAGAACGTGCGGGTCGACTGCAAGCGTGCGCGCCAAAGCCACGCGCTGGCGCATGCCGCCCGACAATTGATGCGGGTAATGGCCGGAAAATTCGATCAGATTCAAATCGGCCAACAGCTTGTGCGCCCGCTCTTTGCGCTGTGCCGGCGGCACGCCCTGAATCTCGACGCCGAACATGACGTTCTCGGCGACGGTGCGCCAGGGCAGCAACAAATCCTTCTGCAGCATGAAGGCGACATGAGCATTCGGGCCTGCGACGCGCTCGCCGTCGACAAAGGCTGCGCCCTCGCTCGGCGCGGCAAGGCCGGAGCCGATGTTAAGGAGCGTGCTTTTGCCGCAGCCGCTCGGACCGATCAGGCAGACCACCTCGCCGTCGCGGACCGCAAAGCTTACGCCGCGAATCGCGGTGAGCGTGGCGCGCGCGCCGCTCTTGTCGGCAAAGCGCATGGTCACGTTGCGGTATTCGAGCCGGATCAAATCGGAGACGGGCAGGGCGGGTGGCATAGGCGGATCGACCACATATTGTCTGTTCGGGCCGATTGCGTGCGTATCGCCGTCCAGATTTGTCGAGTATAATGGCAAATACCGGGGCCGCCGATAGGGTCGCGCGGCGCGCATTGTCTCGCCGCCGCGCTGCTGCGGCACGAAGGAGTGGGGTCATGTCCGTGCCTGGGATTGGAATGTTGTCGCGCCGCCGCGTGCTGCGGGGGAGCGCCGGTCTCGCGCTCGGCGCCGGTATGGGCGTCCTGACCTCGCCGGCCCGCGCCGCGGAGAAGATCACTTATCTGTTCCCGGCGCCGCCGCTCCTGCCCGCTTTCGGCCCGATCCAGCTTGCCAAAGGCAAAGGCTACTTTGCGCAGGCCGGCCTTGACGTGAACTTCGAGGTCGGGCGCGGCGGCGTTGATGTCGCCAAGCAGGTCGGCGCCGGCAATGCGCCGCTCGGCGGCATCGTCGCCGACGGTCCCATCATCGTGCGGCAGAACGGCGTGCCGATCAAGATCGTCTGCGTGTTCGGCGGCAAGGGCTTCATGCAGCTTGTCGTGCGCGCCGATTCCGGCATCACCAAGCCCGCCGATCTGAAGGGCAAGACCATCACCGTGATGTCGTATCAGGACACGACGTTCTATGCGCTGCTCGGCCTGCTCGCGAGCGTGGGCCTGACGCAGAACGACCTCAACATCCAGGCCGCTGGTCCGGTCGGCGTCTGGCAGCTCGTCGCCGCCGGCAAGTCGGCCGGCATGGCCGCCGTGCCGGACTGGATCCCGCCGGTCGAGGCCGCGGGCGTGAAGATCGACATCCTGCCGACCGACAAGTATTTCCCGCACATGGCGCAGGCGATCGGCGCTTCCGACGAAACCATCAAGACCCGGCCCGACATGGTGCGCAAATTCGTCCATGCGGCGCTGCACGGCATGAAGGACATCATGGACGATCCCGCCGCGGCGGCGACCGAGTTCGTGAAATTCGTGCCGGCCTGGAAGGGCAAGGAAGGCCAGGTCAAGGAGGCGTTCGACTATTACGACAAGCTCGTTTATCCCGGCCAGAAAGTGCTGGGCGAGGTCAATGCCGAGCGGCTCGCCAAGCTGCAGGACTTTTATTTCGCCAAGCGCATCATCGAAAAGAAGACGCCGGTGGACGAGCTCTATACCAATCAGTTCGTGATGTAGCGGGGCGTCATTCCGGGTCCCGGGTCAGGCCCGCGGGCCCGGAGCTTAGAATGACCAAACGCCATGCCGAGATCGTGGGGGCGGGCTTTGCCGGGCTGACGGCGGCCTGCGCGCTGGCGCAGCGCGGCTGGTCGGTGCGGGTCCACGAGCGCGCCGACCGCCTGCGCACCACCGGCGCCGGCATCTACATCTACGAGAACGGCTTACGCGTACTCGAGGCGGTCGGCGCCTACGACGAAGCAGTCAAAGGCGCGCCGTTTGCTCACATCCGCGAAGTGCGCGACGGCGGCGACCGGCTGATTTCCGTGCACCGCTGGAAAGGCAGCCGCGTGTTCAGCATCGTGCGCCAGCACGTGATCAATGCGCTCGCCGCGGCCGCGGCGCGTGGCGGCGTCGAGATCGTGACCGATTCAGCCGCCGTAAGCGCGACGCCCGATGGCGAGCTGACGCTCGCCGGCGGCAGGCGGCTCAAAGCCGATCTGATCGTCGCTGCCGACGGCGGCAATTCGCGATTGCGCGATTCGCTCGGCCTATTGTCGAAGCGAAAGTATCTGGTCGACGGCTGCACCCGCCTGCTCATGGACAAAACCCAAGCCGAGCGCGCCGTGGTCGAAGGCGCCAAGACGGTCGAGTACTGGTCGGGTACGCGCCGCGTGCTCTATACGCCGTGCAGCGAGACCGATATCTATATCGCGCTGACGATGCTCGATGCCGACGCCGTCGCCAAGGCGGTGCCGGTGCGCAAGGACGACTGGAAGCGCGCGTTCCCACATCTGGAAGTCTTGATCGACCGCATCGGCGAACAGGGCCGCTACGACCGCTTCGATCTGATCAGGCTCAAGCGCTGGTCGGCCGGCCGCGTCGCCGTAATCGGCGACGCCGCGCACGCGCTGCCGCCGAATATCGGCCAGGGCGGCGGCTGCGCCATGATGAATGCGCTGTCACTTGCGGTCTATCTCGAGCGCGAGCGCAACGTCACGGCCGCACTTGCGATCTGGGAACGGAAGGAACGCCCACTCACGGAACACACCCAGCGCATTTCCTATTTTCTCGGCCTGCCGACTACTTGGCCGCCGGCGTTGCGCGCTTTCGCGCTCGGCATCGTCGGCCGCTCGAACTGGCTCACCGCGCAGCGCACCCGCACCGCGCTGCATCACCCCACTGGGACGTTACAGCAAAATTCGTAGGGGCGCTCCTCGTGGGCGCCCGTGGGCGCGGATGACGGGCGGCCACGAGGGCCGCCCCTACAGATAAACATTCAGAACGGCACGGTGATGCCGTCGAGCGGCGCGTCGCAATTGACGAGATCGACGCGCTTTGAGGCGATCATGATGCGGCCGTCGGCCAGCACCAGACGGTAGGTCAGGGTGCCGCCAAACAAACGCTGCTGCTCGCGGCGATACTCGATCATCATGAACTTGGCTCGCACCGTGCATCCCGTTCCTACCCTCACCCGCTCGCGGGGGAGGATAGCGAGGGGATCGGCATCCTCGATGGTGACATTGCCGATTATGCGGCTCGTTCGCGAGCGCGGCTCCTGCGAATACAGGCGCGGACTGGACAACCGCCGCACCCGGGTCTCGAGCAGGCGGCGGTCGTCGTAGATCAACGATACGGTTTCGTGGGGGTCGGCCTGGTCCGGTTCGCTCGGTACCCAGTACCAGGCCTCTTGCGTGAATAAAGCGAGCCAAGCCTCGAACTTGCCATCGTCGAGCAGCCGCGCCTCATGCAGCAGGAATTGTTCGCAGCGGCGCAGGTCGAGTCGTTGCTGGGCCGCCACGCGCACCGTGCTCGACAGCGCCGCGCGCGGCCGCCGCCGCGGCGCCGCCGGCCGTCGCGCACGTTTTGGCCGCCGTCCCATCTGCCGGCTTCCTCGTCCTAACCGGCCGCGCTGGCGGCGGAAGAAAGGGACAGGGGACTTTCGGTCATGTAGCCGAGCCAGGCGTCGAGCATGTTGCGGATATAGATTTCGCTGGTGGAATTCTTGCCGCGCCGGCCGCCATGGGCGTCGGGCCGATCTGTGGTCAAGCCGCGGCCGATCTCGATCCACTCGGCGCCGGCGCTGGACAGCCCCATGCGGATGCGATTGTAGATTTCCAGATCGTCAGTCAATACCAGCGAGCCGGTGCCGTTGACGGTATTGGCGAAGCTGATGGTGTTACGGAACATCTGCTCCGGCGCACCTTTGAGGCGGAAATTGTAGGTGTGCACCACGGTGCGGTCGGCGGCGATCGGATGCACCACGCGCAATTGCTGGAACTGGCTCATGAACAACAGGTTCGGATAGACGTTCGAGTTCCAGCGCCGCACTTCGAGCACGCGGCGCGCTTCCGCCTTGCCTTTCTTCTGTTCCAGCGCGGCGATATAGTCGCGGAACAGCGGGTCCTTCAGCGCGGCGACCAGTTTGGCGTCGTCGTGATAATCACCCAGATAGGAATGGCCGTTCGGATAGGTCCAGATGCCGACCTGCGTTTCCCAGAAACTGTAGGGCGCGCCGTTCTGCCGCATCTGCCGGATCGCGATCTCGCCGGAACCATCGGAAAACACCTGGTCAGATTGCCCAAGCGCGGCCTCGATCGAAGAACGATGGGTGAACCACGGATGCGCGGCGTCGCACAGGTTTTCCAGATAAAGCTTCCAGTTGCCGTTGTAGGCGTGCTTGAAGGTGCCGCCCGCGATTTCGATCTCGCCGTCGGGAGCGCGGTCGACCATGTCGTCGAGCGACGTGGTCATGTAGCCGAGAAATTCTTCCAGGCCCGGCCCGTCGGGCGCTTCGCTGGCGAAGACGAAGCCGCGATAGCTCTTCACGCGCGGCACCGCCACCATGGCGGTGTTCGGCTGGTTCGGGTCGAAGTCGCGCGGATAGCCGTGCTGTAGCGGCACCGCCTTCAGCCTGCCGTTTAGATGATAGGTCCAGCCGTGATAGCAGCATTGGAATTCGCTGGCGTTGCCCTTGTCGCCGGCGACCACAAGCGAGCCGCGATGGGCGCACTGGTTATGGATGACGCGGATTTCGCCGTCTTCGTCGCGCACCAGCACCACCGGCTTGCGGCCAATGAAGCTGCGGACATAGTCGCCGGGATTTTTGATCTGGCTTTCGTGGCCGACAAAGATCCAGGCGACGGCGAAGATCCGCACCATTTCAAGTTCGAAGATCGCCGGATCGGTGTAGATCTGCCGGTGCACACGGCCGGGCTGAACGAACTGCGACAGGTCTTGCATTATCCGCCAACAGTGTGGTGCGGCATCGGGGCTCGGTCGAAGCTATCGCACGCGAGGATGGTGGACAAGACGCGGCGGTGTGCCGGGGCTTCGATTTTCGGCGGCTGGCCAGGAGGATCAGATTTTGCGATAATGCGCTAACGAGCTGTACTGAATTAGCAATTGCGTGCAAAGCACCGGCGTGGATCTGGTGATTTGATCGAGGGGGAACACAATGAGTGACTCAGCCGCGAGTCCGACCCAACAGCAGATTTTCAAGGTTGCGCTGGCCGCAATCGTCGGCTCCGTGATCGAGCAATACGACTACCTGGTCACCGGCGTGATCGCGGCAACCGTCTGGGGCGACATTTTCTTCAAGGAAAAGGGCCTGGCCGCCGTGGCCGCGGCGATCGGCGTCTACGGTCTCGGCATCATCATCCGGCCGGTCGGTGCCTACATTTTCGGCCATATCGCCGATCGGTACGGGCGCAAGGACGCCATGGTGTATGCGCTGGTGCTGATGGGCGCGAGCACGCTCTTGATCGGGCTGACGCCCACCTACGCCACGATCGGCGTGATCGCCCCTGCGCTGCTGATCCTGTTTCGGCTGTTGCAGGGCATCAGCTTCGGCGCCGAGTTCGGCACCGCCTCGACCTGGGTGGTCGAACAGGCGGCGCGCTCGAAGTTCCGCGCCTTCTGGGGCGCCTGGGTCGGCTTTGCGATCCCGATCGGATTGCTGCTCGGCTTCGGCTCGGTGATTTTCGTCAAGTCGCAGATGTCGCCCGCGGCGTTCATCGAATGGGGCTGGCGCATCTTCTTCTTCATCGGGTTTCTCGTGGCCATCGTCGGACTCATCATCCGCACCCGCACCATGGACAGCTTCGTGTTCGAGCAGCACCGCGAGCACGTCGCCATCCTCGCCTATCCCGCCAGCCAGGTCTGGCGCGACATGCCGCTGACGATCCTGCGCACTTCGCTGGTGAACGCCATGTTCGGCGGCGCGTTCTTTCTCTATTTCGTGTTCGGTACGAGCTACATGAAGGCGGTCGGCTTCGCCGGTAATGAGCCTGAATATATCGGGCTGATCGCGGCGGTGTTCATGCTGATATTCATGCTGCTGGGCTCGTTGCTGGCCGACTTCATCAACCGCCGCACCATTCTGTTGAGCGCTGCCGTCGTCTTTCTGATCTGGGCGATCCCGTATTTCTACCTCGTCAACACCGGCAGCTTCCTCAATGCGACCATCGCTGAGATCATCGGCTTCGGCTTCGTGTTCGGCTTCGGCTATGGCGCGATCCCGACCTTCTATACCGAGAATTTCCCGACCAAATATCGAGCCTCCGGCGCCAGCGCCGGCTATCAGATCTCGCAGGTGTATGGCGGCGGGTTGATTCCGATCTTGGCCGGCTTGATCCTGCGCGCCTACGGCGTCAAGGACGCCTACATCTATATCGGCGGGCTGGTGATGATCTATGCGGTCCTGGCGATCATCGCCATCCTCCGTACGCCGGAGACCAAGGGCTCTAACCTCGAAAACTGATATGACGGTACGCTGCATTGTTGCGGGCAGGCCGGTTTTGATGAAGATTGAAGACCTCTGCAATCACGGAGAACGCCGATGGATATCGTCCCGCTGGGTCCCGGCTTCGCGGCCGAGCTGCGCGGCGTCGCGCTGGCCGATGCAGCCGCCGATGACGCCGCCTACCGTGACGTGCGCGCAGCGTTCGAGGAACACTCCGTCATCGTCTTTCGCGACCAGGACGTGAGCGACGAAACTCAGCTTGCCTATTCGCGCCGCTTCGGCCCGCTCGAAGTGACCAAGGTCGGCTCGGAAGGATTTGGCACCAACCTGGTGATCCTCAAAACGCTCGACGAGAACGGCAAGGTCGTGCCTGAAGACCATCGGCTGGCGCTGCGCAACAAGGCCAATCAGCTCTGGCACACCGACAGTCCGTTCAAGAGCACGCCGGCGCTCGCCTCGGTGCTGTCGTCGCGCATCATCCCCGGGCGCGGCGGCGAGACTGAGTTCGTCTCGACGCGGCTGGCGTTCGAGCGGCTCGATCCGGCGCTGCAGGAGCGGCTGAAAAACTCGTTCGCCTGGCACGACTACGCCTATTCGCGCGGCAAGATCGCGCCTGATCTGGCGAGCCCGGCAGAGCGCGCGGCGCTGCCGCCGCAATGCTGGCGGCTGGTTTGGAAAAACCCGGTCAACGGCCGCTATGCGCTCTATACCGCCTCCCACACCTATGCGATCGAGGGCATGGAGCAGGCCGACGGGCGGAAACTCCTCGCCGAATTGATGCAAGCCGCGACCGCGCCGGGCTTGAGCTATCTGCACGCCTGGCACAAGGGCGATGTGGTGATGTGGGACAACCGCGCCACCATGCATCGCGGCCGGCCGTGGCCGCCGCACGAGCCGCGCTACATGGTGCGAACGACGATCCAGGCCAGCGCGGCCGACGGCCTGGAATCGATGCGCGCGTCGCCGCGTCAGGCGGCGGAGTAGAGCAGCTTTATCAGCGCTCCGTGTGGCATGACCGCCTGGCTCGATGAGACGCCGCTGCCGGCCCGGTTCGACGGGCCCGGCGATCTCGACGATTTTCTGACCCTTCCGTCACGCGCGCTGGCCGCCGATCTTGCGGCCATCGACGGCGATATCATGGTGCTCGGCGTCGGCGGCAAGATGGGGCCGACCCTGGCGCGGCTTGCGCGCAATGCGGCGCCGGACAAGCGGGTGATCGGGGTTGCGCGTTTTTCCGAAGCCGGCTTGCGCCAGAGGCTTGAAGACGGCGGCGTGGAAACGATCGTCTGCGATCTGCTCGACCGCGAAGCGGTGCAGGAGCTGCCGCAAGTCCGCAACGTGATTTTCATGGCCAGCTATAAATTCGGCGCCCAGGGCAACCCAGCGCTGACCTGGGCGATGAACGTGCATGTGCCGGCAATCGTCGCCGAGCGCTTCCGCCGCAGCCGCATCGTCGCCTTCTCCACCGGCTGCGTCTATCCGTTTGTTCCGGTCGCGAGCGGCGGCGCCACTGAGGACACGCCGCCGTCAGGCCCCGGCGAATATGCCCAGACCTGCACCGGCCGCGAGCGGATGTTTCAATATTTCTCGCAAACCCATGGCACGCCCGGCCGTCTGTTTCGGCTCAATTATGCGATCGATACGCGCTACGGCGTTTTGTTTGACGTCGCCTGCAAGGTTCGCGACAACGAGCCGGTCGAGGTGACAATGGGCCACGTCAATGTCATCTGGCAGGGCGATGCCAATGCGCTGGCGCTGCGCTTGCTGCGGCAGACGACCACGCCGACCGGTCCGATCAATGTCTCTGGACCGGAAACGATCCCGGTGCGCTGGCTCGCTCAAGAATTCGCCGCTCGGCTTGGCCGCAAACCGACGATCGTCGGGCTGGAATCGGCGACCGCCTGGCTCACCAACACCGCGCGGGCGCAGCGGCTGTTCGGCAAGCCGCTTGTGCCGCTTGAAAAGATGATCGACTGGGTTGCCGATTGGGTCGCCAGCAATCGGCCGAGCTTGGGCAAGCCCACCCATTTCGAGGTCCGCGATGGCGTGTACTGACGCTGTGCAGTTTGGCCCGCTGAGGGAAACCGATATTGCCGGCTGCATGGCGCTTTCGGCCGAGGCGGGGTGGAATCAGACTTCGGAGGACTGGGCGTTGTTCTTGCGCCACGGCACGGTACTCGGATTGGGCGGCATGGCCGGGCAGCCCGTCGCCACCGGCGCGATCTTTCCCTACGGCAAAGAGTTCGCCTGGATCAGCATGGTGCTGGTGACGCAAAGCCGCCGCCGCCGGCGCATCGGCACGGCGATCCTGAAGACCTGCTGCGCCGAACTGGAGCGGCGCGGTCTGGTGGGAGTGCTCGATGCCACTCCAGCCGGCGAGCAGATTTACCGTCCGCTTGGCTTTGAGCCGATGTTTGGTCTTGCGCGCTGGCAGGGCAAGGGTGGGGCGCCTGCGATGGGCGCAACTGCGGCGCCGGGCATCCGCGCCATGAATGCCGCGGACATTGCCGCGTTGGCGGCGTTCGATGCTGCGATCTTTGGTGCGCCGCGGACCTTTCTCTTGGAAAATTTCCTGCGCCGCGCGCCGCAGCTTGCCTTTATTGCTCTTGACGCTTCCGGTTTCGTGCTGGCGCGGCCGGGCCGCATTGCGACCCAGATCGGCCCACTCGCTGCCGCACATGAAGACGCCGCGTCGGCGCTGCTGTCCGCTGCGCTCGATGCCGTGAGCGGACCGGTTTTTCTCGATCTTTCGGATCGCTGCGGCAAGCTCGCAGGCAAGCTGCAGCAACGAGGCTTCACCGTGCAGCGACCGTTTCTGCGGATGGGCCTGCGCCGTCATCAGCCCTTCGGCGACGCAGACCGCACCTTCGTGGTCGCCGGTCCGGAGTTTGGCTAAAGGCAGAAATTCTGCGGTTCTGCAAATCGCTCACTAGCGTCGCAGCCGGCGCCGGCGGGTCCGTCAGCGCCGGTAAATCCCGACCAGGGTTGCTTCGGCAAGGCGGTGCTTGCGCCCCTCTCGTTCAACGTCGCGGCAGGATGCGCCAGCCGGCAACGACAGCCGCGCCACCGAAAGCGCGAGCAGGCGGAAGTGATAGTGATGCGGGGCGCCATGCGGTGGACACGGACCGCCATAGCCGGGTCTCTGGAAATCGTTGATTGCCTGCTTGAAGCCGAGCGTTTGCGCGTTGGCTGCGGCGTCAAGCGGCAGTCCGGCTTGCGTTGCCGCGATATCGTAGGCCGCCCAGTGATAAAATGTCCCGCCGGGCGCGTCGGGATCCTCGCACAGGAGCGCTAAGCTCGCCGTACCCGCTGGAACGTCGCTCCATTGCAGCGGCGGCGAGACATCTTCGCCGTCACAGCTAAAGCGGTGCGGAATCGCGGCTCCGTCGGGAAAGGCGCTCGATCGCAAACGCATGGCCAGCCTGTCCGGCTGCGCTCTTAGGACGCGGCTTTGGATAATGTAGCGTGACCCAATTTTTTCGCAATGTTGGGCGAGCGTTGCTGCGCCATAAGCGGAAATGTCATGCTGATCCGACCGCTGCTGATGTCATGGCTTGTGCTGCTCGCCGCGCTGCCGGCGCACGCGCAATTGCGCGGCCATGGCGGCCCGGTACGGGCGCTGGCGATTTCGGCCGACGGAGCGACCGCGCTGTCGGGCAGTTTCGACACCTCGGCGATCCTGTGGTCGCTCAAGACCAACACCGCCGAGCAGGTCTTGCGCTTCCATGACGGCGCGGTGAATGCGGTCGCCTTTCTGCCGGACGGCCGCGTCGTGACGAGCGGCGCCGATGCGCGGATCGCCATCTGGCACTCGGGCGAGACACACCCGCGCGCGGTGCTGCAAGGTCACACCGCTCCGATCGTCGGACTTGCTCTCTCGCCGGACGGCAAGATGCTGGCCTCGGCATCATGGGACCATACGGTCCGGCTATGGCCGCTCGCAGGCGGCTCACCGCGCGTGCTCGTCGGGCATCAGCAGAATGTCAACGGCGTCGCCTTTCTGCCTGACGGCAGTGCGGTCGTCTCTGCGGGCTACGATGCGACTTTGCGGATTTGGCCGCTGCGCGGCGGCGGCGGCGCCGCGGCGGATTCCCCCATCATCGTCGGCATGCCGACGCCGCTCAACGCGGTCGTCGCCGCTGCCGACGGCGAGATCCTTTGTGCCGGCGCCGACGGCAAGGTTTATGTGGTGTCGCCGGCGGGTCAGTTGCGGGCAAGCGTGCAGGCCAGCGAGACCCCGATCATTGCGCTCGCGATCTCGCCCAACGGCGCGCTCGTTGCCGCGGCCGGCGTTCGCGGCGCCGTCGCGGTCATCGACCGCGCCGGGCGCAAGGTGGTACGAACGCTGGTCGGTCCCGGTCTGCCGGTATGGTCGGCGGCGTTCTTGCCCGATGACCGCACGCTCTTGACCGGCGGCACCGATCGCATGATCCGGCGCTGGGACGCGCGGACCGGCGATCAGATCGGTTCGGTGACGGCCGGCGGACCGGGCGATCCGCTCGCTGCCTTCAAGGGCGACCCCGGCGCTCAAGTGTTCCGCGCCTGCGTCGCCTGCCACACGCTCAACGTCGACCAGGGCAACCGCGCCGGGCCGACGCTGCAACACTTGTTCGGCCGCCGCATCGCGACTTTGCCCGGCTACAATTTCTCCCCGGCCTTGAAGAAGCTCGACATCATCTGGACGCCGCAGACCGTCGAAAAACTGTTCGAACTCGGTCCTGCCGTCTTTACTCCGGGTACCAAGATGCCCGAGCAGACTATCGGCTCCGCCGCCGACCGCGCCGCTTTGGTGAAGTTTCTGCAGAAGGCGACCGATTAGCCTGAGAGCGGACCAGACTCTTCGCGCGGGCGCGGCAATCCTAGGCTCGGAGCAATGGGATCGCCAATCGATAGAGCTCTTGCGCGGCGTCCCACGGCACCATGTGTTTGCACCGATCGACGACATGGATGTTGAGATCGGGGCGCAGCGTCTTGAAGAATTCGGCGCGCTCTGGCGCGTGGGCGCGGTCATTGCGCCCGTAGATCAGCAGCAAGGGGACCTTGAGCTCCGACAGGCGCTGCCACAGCGGCTGGCGCGGCGGGGTATCGCCGCCGGTCCGGGCGCGTGCGGTGAAGACCTCGAACGCCCGACCGATGCTGCGGCTGTGCCGAAGGGCAAGCTCTTCCGGCGTGACCAGCTCGGTATGAAACAGGTCGGCCGCCATGAGCTTCCTGGTGTCTTCGAGCGTTGGCTCGCCGAGGGCCATCTGCCGATCAACGCGCTCGGCGACCTGCGCATAGCGTCCTTCCGCGTCGCCGGGCAGGGGCGGCAGAAGCGAGCCGGTGCCGAGAACAATGATGCGCGAGTAACGCTCCGGTTCGGCCAGGGCGAGCTCAATGGCGATTGCGCCCGAGCGCGAATGAGCGACGATCACCGGCTTCGCCAGTCCAAGCGCGTCGATGAATTTGCGCACCGAAGCGCGCTCAAAAGCAAGCGACAGATCATCGCCCACTTCGCTTTGCCCAAAGCCTGGCAGATCGACCGCGACGGCCCGGAAACCGGCCTTCGCAAAGGGCCCAAGATTGCGCCGAAACACGTCCGCCGAAGAGCCAAGCGAGGCGCCATGCAGGAACAGCACGGGATGTCCCGTTCCCGCTTCGAGATAGCGGACGCGCAAGCCATCGATTGACGCGTATCGATCCGCAGTATCTCGATCCGCACTGTCGCTGGCGATATCCATCATTTCGCGCCCGGAGATGTCTAATTGTCCTTGGCGCCCTCGAAGATCCAGCTCCAAATGTTCTGTTGCAGGCAGCTTGGCAGCGGCTTGTGTCCGAACGGCATCTGGATTTTTGCCTTGCCCTCGATCAGCACGACGAGGTTACTGCTGTCGGGCTGACCGGGAATCACCATCGGCCCGAATTTCGTCCCCTTCATCAATGCCGCATAACTGGTCAGGTCGAGCCCGCTGGCCTGGTAGCCCTGGCCGCCCGGCTCGTGACACGACACGCACCAGCCCCTGAAAATGGGCGCGATGTCCTCGGCGTAGCTTAGCTGGGCGTGCTGGGCGCATGCCTGCCGAATCGGCGGCGAAAGCGTGGCCCCTGCAAGAGTAAGAGTGCCGGCTGCGACGCTTACGAGCGTAAGGCTTGATTTCTTCATGCGTGCACCTCCGCGCCGACCATCAGCGGGTACGGCCCGGTCGCTGTTTTGGCGCGCTTGCGCCTGGTGGGCAAGAAAATTCTCACGCGCAGCACAGCGGTGAACTTTGCATCGAATAATACCAACCTGCGCAAGTCTTGACTCGTCATGCCCGCGCTCGTCGCGGGCATCCACGTCTTAACGTGCGAGCCAGATCAAAGACGTGGATGGCCGGAACACGTCCGGCCATGACGACCCTATGAGTTGCGCTCAACGAACGCTGGTATAAGGCTCGGTTCTTTCGGCGTTCTGTGATTCTTTCTCTCCGTGCGCAGACGGAGGTGGAAACTGTCTGACGGTTCTATGAACCCGGTTTCTATGAACCCGGTTCCTGGCGCTGCGGCCGGCGGCCGAGATATTTTGCCAGATTGGCGAGATTGGCGCGGATCGCCGCCTCATCGACGACGTGCGGGTCGAAATCCGGATCGTCGAAATCGCGCATGGCTTCATGATGCAGGTGATTGGGGTCTGAAAGTGCGAGCAGGTAGGTCTCGTAGCCCGCTACGCCGCCGATATCGGCCGGCGGACAGCGCCCCTGCGCGCTTACCAGCAGCGGATATTTTTCATCGCGCCGCGCGTCGGCGATCGATTCCAACTCGACGGTGTGGGTCCAGTCCTCGCCGAAGACATGGTCGTAGTGAAATCGCGGCCCGAGCGCCAACAGGTTGGCAAGTGTTGCCGACTCGGCCGGCAGCAGATTCGATTCCGGGTCGCTGCGGTCGAGCAGTCCCCATGCCTTGCCGTCGGCGCCGGCGGCGACGGCGACGGCGCGGAATTCGAATGGATGGCCGTTCTGCCAGCCGATGGCGATCTGGAGCACGAAATGCAGGTCGTCGAGCCTGATATCGAGCGGCACCTCGACGCGGCGGATAACGGCCGGCGCCACCTCGTCGAGTTCGACGCGCAGCCGCGCGATTTGATCGGACATGCGGCGAACGCCGGCTATTCGGCCGCCTCGCGGAACGCCAGCATCTCCTCGCTCGGTTGCAGATCGACGATATGTCCGTCCTTGATCACCCAGGTGAGGTGCTTGCCGCCTTGCAGCACGGTGATGTCGGCGAGCGGATCGCGGTCGAGCACGATGACGTTGGCAAGCTTGCCGGGTTCGATCAAGCCGAGCTGGCCCTCGAGGCCGACCGTGCAAGCGTTGTCGCGCGTTGCCGCACTGATTGCTTCGAGCGGCGAGTAGCCGCCGTATTTGACGAAGATTTCCAGCTCCTTGGCATGCAGCTCGCCGTAGCGCATGAAGGTGTTGTTGCCGGTATCGGTGCCGACCAGAAGTTTGATGCCGAGTTTTCTCGCCTTGTGCATCAGTTCGCACAACAGGTCGAAGTGCCGCTTCATGCGGTTGATGTCGAGCTGCACCTGTTCGGCGCCGACCTTGCTGCCGAGTTCGACCACCATGGCAAGGAAGGTCGCGGTCGGCAGGATCGGCATGCCGGCCTTGGCGACCGCGTCGAGATCGCGGTCGGTGGCGAGATCGGCGTGGACGATCCAATCGACGCCGGCCTCGGCCGCGGCCCGCGTCGAGCCGGCGCCGCGCGAATGGATGGCGACGCGCAGCTTGCGCCGGTGCGCCTCGCCGACCACGGCGGCGATTTCCTCCCGCGCCAGCATCTGCGATTCGCCGGAGCGGCTGTCCGCCATCTTGACGAAGTTGACGCCGTGCTTGCTTTGGCGGCGCACCTCGGTGACCATTTCGTCGGCGGTGTTGCAGAGCTTGCCGATCGAATGATCGGGCGTGCCTTCCCACGACGGCTCGTCATCCTCGATGCAGCCATAGGTGACGATCATGCGGCCGGCGACGAACATGCGCGGTCCTTCCATCAGGCCGAGCCGGACGGCGTCGCGCACGCCGACATCGGTGAACCAGGTGCCGCCGGGAACGGAAATGCTGGTGACGCCGGAGCGCAGCACTTTCTGCACGCTGCGCGCCGATTTCAGCGTGGAGAATTCCGGCCGTGTGGTGCCGCGGCCTTTGCCCTCGCCCTTGACGATTGGATAGCCGTAGGAAACGTGGCAATGGGCGTCGATCAGGCCCGGCATGATCCATTGTCCGGCGGCGTCGATCACGGCGACGTTGCTGCGGTCTTCAAGCAAGATGTCCGGCGGCAGCGCGCCGACGCTCTTGATCCGGTTGCCTTCGATGACGACGGCTTCGGCTCGCCGCGCCGCGCCGCCGGAGCCGTCGATCAGCGTGCCGTTGCGGATGACGATGGTCTGCGGTGCGCTTGAGGTCATGCGGAGTCCCTTCCTGGCTGGCCGGTATTGTAGCCCGGATCGGGCCATTGCGAAATCGGCGTGCTCCCTCGTCCTCCCCCGCGATCGTGGGCAGGGGGACCATCCTGCGCAGCAGGATGGTAGAGGGGGCGCGGGCCTCACCGCAACTCAAATGCCGCCGGCCGATCTGCATCAGGGGTTGTTTGTTTGGCCGGAAATGAGCGCAGCGTTACGGCATCACTGTTCTGTAACGGCAACGAAGCCGCGAATCAGAGGCCCCCTCCACCATCCTTCGCGCTTCGCCCTACGGATGGTTCCCCTCCCCCGCTGCGCGGGGCGCGCGTAACAGAAATAGAGACGATTGTCAAGAATATTGTCGCGATGAGGGAGACGCGATGACCGGCCCCGGGCGCCGCGATCCGGCTGGCCGGTGCGTCAGTTAAATCACTGGCGAGACCCGTTAATCTAGTGCTCGGTATCCTCGATCCGATCTTTGACTTATCAGAACGCGACGAGTCAGCAGACCCCCACTCTAACTCTCCTCCTTTCAGGGGGAGAGAGGCGCAAGCGGCCCTCATGGAGAACTGCTCTGAGCGCGGCCAGGCCGCTATGTGCTTCCTCCCCTGAAAGGGGAGGAATGAGGAGGGGTCGCGGGCCGCAATCTCTGGTGCCGAGTTGATACCGACCGTACGCGAGGTATCGTCCTTCATCGATTCCGAGCACTGGGCCGCGGATAACTGACGGTCGACTGCATCGATGCCAGCAACGAAGAAGGCCAAGGCGAAATCCGCGCCGCGCTATGCCGGACGCTCGCTGCCGACGCGGTGAACACGACCGCACCAAGCACGCTCGCTGTTCACCGAACAGCCGGCGTTCTTTTGCTTCGCGCTAACTGGACGAAAAGGGCGATCAACCGCTAAATGTTGCACTCCAGAAAAACAGCGAGCCTTTTCGTTATCTCGACCGCCGTGAAGTCGGTCACAGACGTGCCGATTGGGGCGTGATATTCTTCCCGACATTGCAGCGCGCAGGGTCGCATCGGGGACGGGTCACGTGGCGATGGACATGGGAAGGCGGCAATTCATTGCCGCTCTCGGCGGCGCGGCTGCGACATGGCCGCTCGCGGCGCGCGCTCAAAGGTCCGCCGGGATGCCCAACGTCGGTGTGCTGATGCCGAGCCGCGAAAGCGACCCCGACAGCCAAGCACGCATCGCGGCATTCCGGCAGGGATTCGCGGACCTCGGCTGGAAGGACGGCCAGAACGTCCATATCAAATACTGGTGGGCGAATGGCAAAATTGAGCTCATTCAGCAATATGCCGAGGAACCGGTGGCGGTCGCGCCCGACGTGATCCTCGCCAACAGCACGCCGGTTATCGAGGCATTGAAGAAGATCACCAGCTCCATCCCGATCGTTTTCGCCCTGGCGGCCGATCCGGTCGGCCAAGGCTTCGTGAAAAGTCTGTCGCATCCTGGCGGCAACGTCACCGGCTTCACCTTCATCAACCCGGAAATGATCGGAAAGTGGGTGGGACTGCTCAAGGATGTGGCGCCGGGCATCAGCCGAGCCGCGCTACTGTTCAACCCAAGCACCGGCCCGTTCTACCCAAATTTTGTGCATGAGATCAAAACCACACTAGGACCGGCAGCGATCGAACTGGCGCCAATGCCCGTCGCTACGTCCGCGGAGATGGAAACGGCAATCACGGCTCTGGCTCAAAAGCCGGGTAGCAGCCTGATAATCCCGCCTGACGTGTTCAATATCGTCCACATCAAGCAGATCTCGCAGCTTGCCCGGGAAAACCGCCTGCTCGCTATCTCAGGCTTCCGACAGTTCGCTGTCGAAGGCGGGCTCATGGCGTATGGGCCGAATACGTCGGATATATTCCGCCGGTCTGCCGCGTACGTTGACCGCATCCTCAAAGGCGCAAACCCGGCCGACCTTCCAGTGCAAGAACCGATCAAGTTCGAATTCATCGTCAATCTCAAGGCCGCACAGTCATTCGGCCTCACAATGTCGTCAGGGGTACTCTCCATCGCCGACGAGGTGATCGAGTAACTGGCCATGCTGCTCGCAGCCCGTGCTGCGTCGCATCGAACTTCCGCAGCCAAACGACGCGATGGGTGATCAGCGCCCGTTTCACGACCTCCGTGCCCCGTCGACTATCCATCTAATAGCGCCGAATTGCGGAACCGCGGTCTATGCAGCGTCGGGCCCCGGCCGCCGGGCCGGCGGCGACGCGCGGCATTGGGCAACGGCGAAGATTACTCCTCGCCCTTTTCGGCGCCCCGGCGTTCCTCGCGCTCGCGCAGATAATCCTCGCTGGTGCGCAATGTTGGCCGCGGCGCCGCGGCGTGGGGGTCGAAGCCTTCCTCGGTGACGACGATGACGCGGCAATCGTCGCACATTTTGATCAGATCGAGCCGCTTGGAGCCGCTCTCGTACATCCAGTGGCGGCCTTCGAGTTTTTGGGCGACGCGTTCGATGGTGCTTCGTACCCCGAACGGCTTGCCGCATTTGATGCAGGTGAACGGCTCTTCCTGTTTGAGGGTGCGTGCGGGTGCGTTGGCGGTACGGAAGTCAAGGCGGGGCACCAGCGTGATGACCTTCTCCGGACAGGTCGCTTTGCACAGCCCGCATTGCACGCAGAGGTCTTCCCTAAAGCGCAGCAGCGGCTTATCGGGATCGTCGCCGAGCGCGCCGGTTGGGCAGGCGGAGGTGCAGGCAAGACACAGCGTGCAGCCGTCGACGCTGAGTTCGACGGCGCCGAACGGCGCGCCGGCCGGCAACGTGATGACGTTCCGCCGGCTGCGGCGCCACGCGGTTCAGTTCGCGCAGCGCCAGCCACATCACTTCGCGCTTGCCGCCGACCGGCAGGAAGCTAGCGGGGTGCGATGGCGTCGCCGCCGCCTCGATCTCGCGCAACGCCGCGCCGAGCGCGTCGGGATCGTCGGTCTCGATCGTCGCCAGCGAACCGAAACCGAGCGTGCTTAAGATCGGTGTCGCGAATGCGAGCGTCTGGCGCAATCCGGCAAGCTCGTGGCGCGGTTTTGCGCGCACCAGGAACCGCAATGCGGCGGCGCCGTAGGCGAAGGCAGCGGCGATGGATTCGAGCCCGATCTGGGTGACTTCGTTGACGTTAAGCGGCAGCACATTTGCCGGCAGGCCTGTGCCGCAGCGCGCCAGCGCGTCGATCAGCGCGCTGCCGTGTTCCTGATCGTGGATGAGCAGGATCGGATTGTTGCCGCCGGCCTCGCGAAACACCGTGAGCAGCGTCCGCAACTTGCGCATCAGCAGATCGGCTGGCGGCAGCGCGTAGGCGGCGGCGCCTGTCGGGCAGGCGGCCGCACATTCGCCGCAGCCGGCGCAGATTGCGGCGTCGATGGCGACGTGATCGCCGGCCGGCGTAATCGCGCCGGTCGGGCAAAGGTCGAGGCAGCGATGGCAGCCGACGATGCGCGAGCGCGAATGCGCGCACAGATCGTCGGTGAAGTCGATGTAGCGGGGCTTGTCGAAGCTGCCGACCAGATCGCGCGCCTTGAGCACCGCGCGCAGGACGGCGGCCGGATCGCCGGGATCGGCGCGCAGATAGCCGTCGCGCAGTTCGGGAGCGGCGAACAACGGCGCTTTGCCGGAAAGGTCAAGCACGATGTCGCAGCGCGATTTGGCGCCGTTTTGCGCGCGGCCAAACACCAGCGCATCGCGCGAGGACGGCGAGGGCAGGGCGTAATCGTCAACGACGATTTCGAAGGCGCCGAGGTAGCCGCTCGCCGAGCGAATGTTGCCTTTCGCGATCGGAAACTCGCTGACGGACGGCGGTAGGACCCCCTCCCAACCCTCCCCCGCATGCGGGGGAGGGAACATTGAGGAACCCTTCCCCGCGAGTGGGGGAGGGCTAAGCAAAACGGTCACGTCGAGGTGATCCTTGAGCAGCCTTGCCGCCTCGATGGCGCTGTCGTCACGGCCGTAGATGAGAATTGTGCCTTCGCTGTCGAGCGTGACGAACGGGATGTCGGGATTGCGCTCGTTCGCGGCGGCGACCAACGCCGCCATTTTCGGCCCCGCTGCTGCGGCCTGGTCCGACCAGCCGGCGGTCTCGCGAATATTGACGAATGTCAGCTCGCTCGCCGCGCCGGCTTCTCCGCTTGTTTCGCGAAACAGCGGCGCCTCCTGCGTGCAGCCGACAACAAGCGCTTCGCCGCGTGCCGCTGGCAGTGCGAAAGCGCTCGAGTTCGGCGCGGCAAAGCTGTTTCGCCGTCGTGACACGGCCACCGCAAGTGCGGCGCACGGCATCCGCATCGAGCGGCATCGTGTCGTCGCACGAGCAGAGAAGAATGTCCTTGGCGCGCTCTGTCGTCATACCACATGGAGTGCGCCGGCCGGCCCGCACTGGCCCCGGCGCCGCACTCGTTATAGTTATACTGGTTCAAAAGGACGAGTCCGGCGCCCGATGTTGTTCCATTCGACCATTCGCGTGCGGAACGCTTTCGCAAGCGGCCTCGATCTGCCGCCGCCCTACCGCGCCGTTGCGCTGCGCGAGGCCGGCGACGCCTTCACCCATGCCTGCGACATTGCCGGACAACAAGGCGCCGGGACGCTGGTTCATGTCGGCCGCTTCGATGTTGCCGAATTTGCCGTGGTTCTGGAACCCGAGCAGCCGCTCTCCAGCGCGCGGTGCGCGGTCTATGCCGGGATGGCGGCGCTGGCCGAGGCGCTGGCCGCGCACGCGCCGCCGGAAAAGCCCATGCAAATCGTCTGGCCGGACGCGATCATGATCGACGGCGGGCTCGTTGGCGGCGCCCGCCTCGCCTGGCCTTCCGGCGCCGATGAGGATCGCCCGCCCGATTGGCTGGTCTTTGCAGCCATGATCCGCACCGCCGCGAGCGTCGAGGAGGAGCCCGGTCGGAATCCGCTCGCGACCTCGCTCGACGCAGAAGGGTTCGCCGATTTTGATTCCGCGCGCTTGATCGAAAGCTTTGCCCGCCATTTCATGGCCGCGATCGATGCCTGGCAGCGCGACGGCTTCGGCGATGTGGCGCGGAATTATCTGTCGCGGCTGGTGGCGGAGGGCGGCGTGCGCCGCAGCATCGACGACAATGGCGATCTTTTGCTGCAGCGCACTGGAAAAGCCGGAATCGAGCGCAGGCCGCTTAAGCCGGCCTTGGCGCAGCCGTCCTGGTTCGATCCCGCAACCGGGGCGCCGCGGCAGTGAGCGAGCCGACGAGAACGCCATGAACGATTTCTGGCTGTCCTGCGGCCATCATCTGCTCGACCGCAACGCCGACGGCAAACTGACGCTCACCGACGAGTTCGTAAAAGCCTATCTGGCGCGGCCCGAGCTTGTTCCTCCGGCCGAGGCCTGCGCTGCCGAGCGTGCGCTTTATCGCGCGCTGCTTGACGATCCGCGCCGCGATGTCGGGGCCGAAATCATCGCCGCGATCGTCGACGAAGACGCCCGCGAGAACTGGCAGCAGATGATTGCCCTTCGCGACCACCTTGTCGCCCACGATACCATCGAGGCGGCCTATGTCGCGCTGGTGCGGCAGAAAAAGCGCGTGCCGCCGCTGTTTCTCGATCAGCTGGTCCACGTCATTCTGCGCAACGCGCTCGATCGGACCGCCGACCCCTATCTGCTTCGTGCTGCTGAAATGTTGTTTCGGCCGCAACGGCTGAACATCCAAGATGGGTCAGTGCTGGCGGCTGACGCCGAACACGTCGACGCTGCCGCGCAATCGCCGCTTGCCGCGATGTTCGGTCTGCCGTTCTCAGGTCAGATCGAGGTGCTCGGCGGTGACAATTCCGCAAGCTACTGGGAGCGCAGCGACCGCTTCGACATGGCGTTCGACTTGACCGGCGGAAGAAAGGGACTCGCCGCGCTCGCCGCGGCGATGCAACTTTGGATCGCGCACCTGTTGGCGGTCGAGGTCGACATCGAGCCGCTGACCGAACTGCGCGAGGCGCGGCTTAACTGGTATGTCGGGCTCGATGCCGAAGCGACCGGCATCGGCGATCTGTTGTGGCACGGCGAGGCGCTCGACGAGGCGACAGGTGCCCGTGTCATCGGCCTGTTCCGGCTCGATTTTCGCGATCTGCAACGGGTGCCGGACGGCCTTGCCGGCGAGCCGATTTATCTTATCCTCGCCATGTCGGCAGACCGGCAGCTGCGCATGAAGCCGCAGAATCTCGTGGCCGGGCTGCCAGTCCGAGATCTGGCACGAACGCCATGAGCCCCATCGAACCCCAGGCGCGCATTGTGGTCGGTGTTGTTGCCGAGCGCCGCAAAGCCAAGAGTCCTTGGATTGACTTCGTCTGGCGGCCGGTCGCGGTGCTCGCCGGCGAGCCGGATGCCGCGCCATGGACCGTGCTCGATGCCGCCCCCGATTGCACGACCTATTATGTCGGGTCCGCGGAAGTTGCGTTGTACCGATCCGATTGCGCCTATTACCGTGATAACCTTGCAACCGAGGCACCGAAGCTTTGGGCGGTGCTACGGCCCACGGACACCGAGCCGGCGTTTGCGGTCGCTGCGGTAACGGCGGATCCGAACGAAGGCGAGGCTTTCGCGACCAGCGGCACCGATCTGGTCGAGGCGCTGCCGATGCCGCAATCCATTCGCGCCGTAATTGCGGCGTTTATCGCCGGCTACCATGGCGGCGACGACGCATTCGTAAAGCGCGCACGCGATCGTGCCGATCCGCAGGCGCTGGCGCGGCGTGCACGGGCAAAGGGGCGGCGCAGATGAGCGAGCCGGAAAAATTCCTGCAGAATTTTCTGCAGCGCTGGTCGCGCCGCAAACTCGCGGGGGCGGAGCGGGACAGCGAAGAGCCGAAGGCGCAGCCGGAATCAGGCGACGGCGCTGTGCCGAATGCCGATGACGGCACGCCTCCCCACGAAGCGGACGCCGATGCCGCTTCCGCATTCGATCCGAAAAGCCTGCCGCCGATCGAATCGATCGACGCCGCAAGCGATATCCGTGCATTCCTGGCGCCCGGCGTTCCGGCTGAGGTTGCACGCGCGGCGCTGCGCCGGGCCTGGGTAAGCGATCCCGCGATTCGCGACTTTGTCGGGCTTGCGGAAAATCAGTGGGATTTCGCCAAGCCCGATGCAGTCCCCGGATTCGGCTCGCTCGATCCGACACCGGCGCTGCGCCGCATGGTGACCGCCCTGTTTAGCGGCGCGCCGGAGGACGGTGTGCAGTCCGACAGCGCGGGCGATGCCGAGAACATCGTGGGCAAAACCGCAGGCGCCGATTCTGCCGCAACCTCCGCGCCGGCAGCGTCCGCAACCAGCGCCGTGGAGGGCCGGCCTCGAAACGCTGGGCAAGTCAGCGACAAACATGCTGCGTTGCAGCAGGGTTTCCCCGGCAACGAGCCCCAGAGGGGCTAGCGCATCGACGGCAGCGCGCTGCCGAAGTCACGGCGCGTTTCATAGTCTTTGACTATTGACCATTCGGGCGGCGCGAGCCTAGTCTGCCGCGGGGAGACTTTCGAATAAGAACAAGAATAAAATAATGCGCCATCCAGGCCTCGATGAAGCGATCCGTGCCGCCGGCGGCGTTGGTGCGCTCGCCCGGAGGATCGGTATTGCCCAACCTTCAGTCTCGAATTGGAGCCGCGTTCCTGCCGAACGGGTAATCGCGGTCGAAGCCGCGACCGGTGTTCAGCGGATGGTGCTGCGCCCCGACCTCTATGGTCTGGCCGGCGCAGACGATTGCGGGCCGGACGCCGAAATCGACGAAATCGACCTCGCCCGCAGCCGGCAATACTCTTTGCTCGCGCTGTTGCTGGCGTGCGCTCCGAACGCCGAATTGCTCGCGCGGGTGGCGACGCTGCGGGGCGATGCGTCGCCGCTCGGCATCGCACATGCGGCGCTGGCGGAAGCGGCCGCGGCCGCGGCGGCAAGCGGCGAGCGGATCGAGCGGGAGTTCTTTGAGCTCTTCATCGGCATCGGGCGCGGTGAAATCCTGCCTTACGCATCCTACTATCTTACCGGATTCCTCAACGAGCGGCCGCTTGCGCGTCTGCGCGCGGATTTGGCGCGGCTCGGTATCGAACGGGCAAGCGGCCACACCGAGCCTGAAGATCACGCTGCGGTATTGTGCGACATCATGGCCGGCTTGGCGGACGGGCGCTTTAACGCCGCGCCCGGCACCGACCGGGACGTTTTTGAACGGCATCTGGCGCCGTGGATCGGCCATTTCTTTGCCGATCTGGAACAGGCCAAGGCAGCGGATTTCTATCGCCACGTCGGCGCGGTCGGTCGCGTCTTCATGACGGTCGAAAGGGAAGCCTTTACGCTTGCCGCCTGAGCGCGGCGAGTCCCGAGGGAGGTGCGCAATGACAACGGACGCGGAGAAAGACCGGAACACGGGAAGAATGCAATCGGTGCTCCGACGTGACGTGTTGCGTGCGTTTGGTGTCGGCGCCGGCGCAGCAATGGCCGCGTCGGCTCCGCTGGTGGAACCCGCGGCCGCGCAAGGCGCGCAAGGGGAGACCGACGCCGAAAAGCGCAAGGCCCGCTATCAGCCGAACTCTGCCGACGTGCAGAACTATTATCGCGTCAATCGTTATCCGAAATAGGGGAGGCAGCCGTGCTGATCAGAAGAAGCGAGCGTCAGGCGCGCCGCGGCGCCTTCACGCCAGAATCCGTCCAGCAGATGCGGTCTCGACCGCCGCACCTTCCTGCGCCGCTCGGGGGTCGCCGGCGGACTGGCGACGTTCGGCGCGCTCTCGCTCGGCGCGGTGCGCAAGGCGGAGGCCGGCCCGCCGCCGCCGGCCGGCGCCCAGGTTACCATCCGCAAGAGCGTCTGCACCCATTGCGCCGTCGGCTGCACGGTGCTGGCCGAGGTCGCAAACGACGTTCTGGATCGGCCAGGAGCCGGCCTGGGACAGTCCGATCAATCGCGGCTCGCACTGCGCCAAGGGTGCCGCGGTGCGCGAACTCGTGAGCGGCGAGCGCCGCCTCAAATACCCGATGAAGCTTGTCAACGGCCAGTGGACGCGGGTCACGTGGGACCAGGCGATCAACGAGATCGGCGACAAGCTTCTTGCGATCCGCTCGCAATCGGGACCGGACTCCGTCTATTGGCTCGGCTCGGCCAAGATGACCAACGAAGGTTCCTATCTGTTCCGCAAATTCGGCGCATTCTGGGGCACTAACAATACCGATCACCAGGCGCGCATCTGCCATTCGACCACCGTGACCGGCGTAGCCAATACCTGGGGCTACGGCGCGATGACCAACAGCTTCAACGATATCCGCAATTCCAAGACCATCCTCGTGTGGGGCGGCAACCCCGCGGAGGCGCATCCGGTTTCGCTGCAGCATATTCTCGAAGGCGCCGAGCTCAACCATGCCAATCTCGTCGTTATCGATCCGCGCCTGACGCGCACCGCCGCGCACGCGACCGAATATGTCCGGCTGCGCCCCGGCACCGATATTCCGGTGCTCTACGGCATGATGTGGCACATCATCCAGAACGGCTGGGAGGACAAGGAGTTTATCAAGCAGCGGGTCTTCGGCTTTGAAGACACTAAGAAGGAAATCGACAAATGGACGCCCGACGAGGTGGAGCGCGTCAGCGGCGTGCCGGGCGAACAGCTCAAGCGCGTCGCGCAAATGTTCGCGACGCAAAAGCCGTCGACGCTCGTTTGGTGCATGGGCCAAACCCAGCACAGCGTCGGCACCGCCAACGTGCGCGCAAGCTGCATCGCGCTCCTGCTCACCGGCAATGTCGGCGGGCCGGGCATGGGCGCCAACATTTTCCGCGGCCATGACAACGTGCAGGGCGCAACCGATGTCGGCCTCGATGTCGTGACGCTGCCATTCTATTATGGTCTCGTCGAAGGGGCGTGGCGGCACTGGGGGCGCGTCTGGGACGTTGATTACGGCTATCTGCAGTCGCGCTTCGATTCCAAAAAAATCATGGAGACGCCGGGCATCCCGCTCACCCGCTGGTTCGATGCGGTGACGCTGCCGAAGGACCAGGTCGCGCAGAAGGACAATGTGCGGGCGATGTTCGTGCAGGGCCACGCCAGCAACAGCATCACGCGCATCCCCGAATCGCTGAAGGGGCTGACCAAGCTCGACCTGTTGGTGATCGCCGATCCGCATCCGACGACGTGGGCATCCTTGTCGCTCAATGCCGGACGCAACGACGGCACCTATCTGTTGCCCGTTTGCACGCAGTTCGAAAGCTCCGGCTCGCGGGTGGCCTCGAACCGCTCGCTGCAATGGGGCGAGCAGATCGTCAAGCCGATTTTCGAAAGCAAGGACGACTATCAGGTGCTCTACCTGATGGCGAAGAAACTCGGCTTCGCCGACCAGCTGTTCAAGCACATCCAGGTCGAGGGAGACCGTCCGGTCCCCGAAGACATTCTGCGCGAGATGAACCGCGGCAGCTGGTCGACCGGCTATTGCGGCCAATCGCCCGAGCGATTGAAGGCGCACATGAGGAACCAGGCGAAGTTCGATCTGGTGACGATGCGCGCGCCCAAGGACGATCCCGAAGTGGGCGGCGATTATTACGGTTTGCCGTGGCCGTGCTGGGGCTCGCCGGCGGTGAAGCATCCGGGCACGCCGCTTCTCTACAACACCAACCTCGCGGTCATGGACGGCGGCGGCTGCTTCCGCGCGCGCTTTGGCGTCGAGCATAACGGCGTCAATATGCTGGCCGAGGGTTCCTATCCGAAGGATTCGGAGATCAAGGACGGCTATCCCGAGTTCACTTATGCGGTCCTCAAGAAGCTGGGCTGGGACGGCGACCTGACCCCCGACGAACTCGCCGTGATTCAGAAGATCGGCGGCGCCAATCCCGGTACGGTGTCCTGGTCGATCGATCTTTCCGGCGGCATCCAGCGGGTGGCGCTCAAGCACGGCTGCGTGCCCTACGGCAACGCCAAGGCGCGGATGAACGCCTTCGGTCTGCCCGACCCGATCCCAGTGCATCGCGAGCCGATCTACTCGCCCCGTGTCGACCTTGTGGCGAAGTACCCGACATTGCCCGACGCCAAGCAGTTCCGGCTGCCGAACATCGGCTTCTCAGTTCAGAAGGCCGCCGTGGACAAGGGCATCGCCAAGCAGTTCCCGCTGATCTTCACCTCGGGCCGTTTGGTGGAATATGAGGGTGGCGGGGAAGAAACGCGCTCCAACAAGTGGCTCGCCGAGTTGCAGCAGGACATGTTCGTCGAGATCAATCCGGCGGACGCCAGTGACCGCGGCATCAAGGATGGCGCCTGGGTCTGGGTGACGGGCGCCGAGGGCGGTTCGCGGAGCAAGGTCAGGGCGCTGGTCACCGAACGGGTCGGCAAGGGCGTGGCCTGGATGCCGTTCCATTTCGGCGGCTGGTTCGGCGGCGAAAGTTTGCGTTCGCGCTATCCGGCGGGTACCGACCCGATCGTGCTCGGCGAAAGCGCGAACACGACGACCACTTACGGTTACGACCCGGCCACCGGCATGCAGGAGCCGAAAGCCACGCTCTGCCAGATCAGCGCGGCGTGAGGAGGCAAATATGGCGCGAATGAAATTCCTCTGCGACGCCGACCGCTGCATCGAATGCAACGCCTGCGTCACCGCCTGCAAGAACGAGAACGAGGTGCCGTGGGGCATCAACCGGCGCCGCGTCGTCACCCTCAACGACGGCAAGCCCGGCGAACGCTCGGTGTCGATGGCCTGCATGCACTGCACCGATGCGCCGTGCGCGGCGGTGTGTCCGGTGCAATGTTTCTACACCACCGCTGACGCGGTGGTGCTGCATTCGAAGGATTTGTGCATCGGCTGCGGATACTGCTTCTACGCCTGCCCGTTCGGTGCGCCGCAATATCCGCGGGTCGGCGATTTCGGCTCGCGCGGCAAGATGGACAAATGCACCTTCTGCACCGGCGGGCCGGAGCCGGACAATTCGGCGGTTCAGTACGAGAAATACGGTGCCGACCGCCTGTCGCAGGGCAAGCTGCCGATGTGCGCGGAAATGTGCTCGACCAAGTCGCTGCTCGCCGGCGACGGCGACATTATTGCGCAAATCTACAAGGACCGCGTGGCCAAGCGGGGCTACGGGTCCGGCGCCTGGGGATGGCAGACGGCCTATCGCGAGAATATCGCGACCTGAGGTCGGCCGGCGATGCAGCGGGGGCGCGGCGTGCGGCCGGCCGCACTAAAATGAACGGGAGAATGTCCATGGCAACGGTCTGTGCGCGCATCCGGCTTGTCGCCGCCGCTTTTTTGCTTCTTCTGCTCGCGGCCGGCGCGGCGCCCGTGTTGGCTCAGCGGGCTTCTCCGACCGACCCGAATGCGAATGCCGTCCAGGAGCAGCAATTGCTGCAGCAACTGCACCGCATCCAGGGCCTCGGCACGATCCCGGACACCAAGTCCTACGTGCTTGAGCAGCCGGACGGCCGTACTTGGCGGCTCGTCCACGAAGTCTATCTGCACTGGTACGGCATCGTCGTCGTGCTCGGCACGCTCGCGATCCTCGTGCTGTTCTATTTGATCCGCGGCACCATCCGCATCGAGGCCGGCCGGTCGGGGCGCACGATCCAGCGCTTCAATGCGTTCGAGCGCTTTACGCACTGGGTGGTGGGGGCGTCGTTTGTCATTCTCGCGATCACCGGCCTGAACATCACCTTCGGCAAGGATTTGTTGCTGCCGCTGATCGGCCCCGATGCGTTTTCCAGCTGGTCGATTGCGGCCAAATACGCGCATGATTATTCGAGCTTTCCCTTCGTCGTTGGCGTGTTCGTGCTGTTCCTGCTGTGGGTCAGCAAGAACATGTTCACCAAGGTCGACGTCCAATGGTTCGCGCAGCGCGGCGGCATGGTCGGGCATCTCCATCCGCCGGCGGATAAGTTCAACGGCGGCCAGAAGGTGCTGTTCTGGCTGGTCGTGCTCGGCACAATCGGCGTCGCGGTTTCCGGCGCGTTCCTGCTGTTCCCGTTCTATCTGACCGACATTTTCGGGATGCAGCTCGTCCAGATCACCCATGCGGTGATTGCCGTCGTGTTCGTCGCTCTCATTATCGCCCATATCTATATCGGCACTTTGGGCATGGAGGGCGGCTTCGACGCCATGGGCACGGGCGAGGTCGATCTGAACTGGGCCAAGCAGCATCACTCGCTGTGGGTGGAGCAGGAACTCGGCCAGGGCCGCACCGCCGCGCCGCCGTCCGCCGCGGCGGCGACACCGGCGGAGTGACGCGCGGCGCGCAGGGGCTGCATACAAAGGCGGCGGATTGACGAGCCGACCCGTCGCCTGCTGGTGACGAAGCCTAGATCGGTACGGTCCTATTGCGAGTCCGAGCAGATTTTGGATTCGCCGCCGGGATCGCGGAAATCGACAAAGAACCATTGCCAGACCGTGCGCGGCTCGCAGTGCGCGGCCGGCGGCGTGGTCAGTGCGACGCGCCAGCTCCAGCTCGGATCGATACGCGCCCCGCCGGTCGTGAAGGCGGCTCCGCTGGATTGCTGCAGCGAATTTAGAATGAAATAGCCGCCGGCGCCGATCGCAACCAGCGCCACACATGACACCAAAAATGCGCGCATGATTTCCTCCAGTCGCCCATAGCTCGACCGATGTCATTATTATGGTCGAGAACGCCGCAGCACAAGAGGTGTAATGATGAGCGGCGACGTGACCGAAGGCAACCGGTCACAAGCTGGAACACCGCGCCGGTGCTTTCAGGTGGAGCAAAGTCTTGGTCGCATGGCGGCGCGTCGCCGCCGACACTGCTCTTTCGCCGCAATCGCTGTTCCACTAACATGCGGTCGGCGTCACTTTGGGGCTCAATCCGGACTTGCCTTCCGCCCAATCCGATATGGTGGATCGTACCATGCTGCAGCTTCGGCGCAGGCCCGCACCGACAAGCTCGGCGCCTGATCGCGGCCAGTCGGCGGCGAGCCCCAGGTCGGCTGCGGGCCTGCCTTGACCGAAACCGTCGCCGAAATCCTTGCCGCCTATCGCAGCGGGGCCGCAGCACCGCCGGACATCGCGGCGCGCAGTTTCGTCCGCATCCGCAACCACGGCGATCCGGCAGTCTTCATCACGTTGCGCAAAGAGGCCGACGTCCTCGCCGAGGCAGAGGTGCTCGCGCGCGACGGCGACCGCTCGCTGCCGCTGTTCGGCATTCCGGTCGCGGTCAAGGACAACATCGACGTCAAGGATTTGCCAACCACGGCCGCTTGCCCGGCCTTCGCTTACCGGCCGGGCAGCGACTCAACCGTCGTGGCGCGGCTGCGCGCGGCCGGCGCGCTCATCCTTGGCAAGACCAATCTCGATCAGTTCGCAACCGGTCTTGTCGGCGTTCGGACGCCCTACGGCATCGCCCGCAATGTGTTTGATCGGAAACTCATTCCGGGCGGCTCGAGCACCGGATCGGCGATCGCGGTCGGCGCCGGTTTTGCGCCGCTTGCGCTCGGCACCGACACCGCGGGATCGGGTCGGGTGCCGGCCGCTTACGCCAACATCGTCGGGCTCAAACCGAGCCGCGGGCTGGTTTCGGCTGCGGGGGTTGTGCCGGCCTGCCGGACGCTCGACTGCGTTTCCGTTCTTGCCCTGACCGTCGACGATGCGTTCGCGATGTTCAACGTTATCGCCGGCCCGGACGCCGCCGATCCCTATTCGCGCCCCCGCCCGCTCGGCGCGCTCGAACCGTTGCCGCACGGCCTCAAGCTCGGCGTCCCGCATTCCGGCCAGCGCCTGTTCTTCGGCGACCAGGCTTCGGCGTCCGCCTACGATGACGCCTTGGCGCTTTTCGCCGACCTTGGCGCGACAATCGACGAGATCGACATCGAGCCGTTCTATGCGGCGGCGCGGCTGCTTTACGAAGGTCCCTGGGTTGCCGAGCGTTATCTGACGGTCAAGGCGCTGATCGCCTCGTCGCCCGAATCCATTTTGCCGGTGACGCGTCAGATCATTCTTGCCGGCGCCCACGGCAGCGCCGCCGACGCGTTCGCCGCCTCCTACCAGATCGAGGAATTGCGGCGCGTCAGCGATCACACCTTTCGCGGCATCGACGCGATGGTGCTGCCGACAACACCGACGATCTATACGATCGAACAGGTGCGCGCCGATCCGATCGCGCTCAACAGCCGGCTCGGCACCTATACCAATTTCGTCAACCTGCTCGATCTGTGCGGCCTGGCGGTGCCGGCGACGATGCGGGGTGACGGTACGCCGTTCGGCGTCACGTTGCTGGCGCCCGCCGGCGAGGACGCCAAGCTCGCTTCGATCGGGCGCGAATTCCAGCAGGCGACCGGGCTGTCGCTCGGCGCGCTGAAGGTCCCGCAGCCGCCGCTGCCAAAGCTGTCGGTCACGCCGGCCACCGGGGAAATCCTGCTTGCCGTCGTCGGCGCGCACCTTACTGGAATGCCGCTCAACGGCGAGCTTCGCGCCGCGGGCGCGCGCCTTGTCGAGCCCGCATTGACCGCGCCGCACTACCGGCTATACGCGCTCGCCGGCAGCAAGCCGCCGAAGCCCGGTTTGCTGCGCGTTGCGAACGGCGCCGGCGCTGCGATCGAACTCGAAATATGGGCCCTGTCCGAGGCCGCGTTCGGCCGCTTCGTCGCCGCGGTGCCGCCGCCCTTGTCAATCGGCACGCTGCAGCTCGGCGACGGCCGCACGGTCAAAGGTTTTCTGGTCGAGGCCGAGGCCGCCGCGGCTGCACGCGACATTTCCAGCTTCGGCGGCTGGCGCGCCTTTGTGGCCAAGGAATCCGCGTCAGTCTGATTGTCGCCGTGTTCCACGGTCCCGGTTGAGGGAGCGAAAAAAGCTTAAAAAAACGCTTAGTCAGGCGGCCGCGGCGCGCTTGCGACGCCGTCGCGCTCCAACGCATAGGCGAGGCGCAGCGCAACGTCTTCGCGCCACGGCGCCGCGATGATCTGCACCGCAATCGGCAGCGGCGAAAGCGGCACCGGAGCGGCGACGACCGGCAGGCCGATGAACGAAATCGGCTGGGTATAGATGCCGAGATTGGCCCGCACCGGCATTTCCAAATCACCGAACGTGAACGTTTGCTGGTCCAGCAGCGGTGCCGTGCACGGTGTCGCGGGCGCCAGGATGGCATCGACCTCGTCGAACAGTTTGAGCACACGCTCGCGATACCAGCGGCGGAATTTCTGCGCCTTGACCGCAAACGCCGCCGGCACCATGGCGCCGGCGATCAGCCGGTCGCGGACGTCCGGATCGTAGTCGCCGGCGCGCGCGCGCAGCCGGTCGAGATGCAGGCTCGCGGCTTCGGTCGCCGTGATGACGAAGGCTGCCGCGCGGGCGCGCTCGGGGTGCGGCAGTTCGATGTCGCGGTTGGCGCCGAGCGCGGCTGCCGCCCGATCGACGGCCTGCACCGTCTCCGCGCTCAAGCACTTGAAATAGCCGCCGGCGACGGCGACGCGCAATCCCTCGGCGCCGCGCTCGATGACCGGCAAAACCGGCTCGACCGAGCGGTCGGCGGAGACTGGATCCTCGGGATCGTGGCCCGCCATCGCATCGTAAGCGAGTGCGAGGTCGCGCGCCGTCCGCGCCAAGGGACCGACGTGATCGAGGCTCGCCACGAACGGAAAGCTGCGCGCGCGCGACAATCGCCCGTAGGTTGGCTTGAGCCCGAACACGCCGCACAGCGAGGCCGGCACGCGGATCGAGCCATTGGTGTCGGAGCCGAGCGCCAGCGGCACGAGGCCGCCCGCGACGGCGGCGCCGGAGCTGCCCGAGGACCCTCCGGTCATCCGTTCCAGATCATGCGGATTGTGCGAGGCGCCGTAATGGACGTTCTTGCCGGTGAAGTCGTAGGCGTATTCGCCCATATTGAGCGCGCCGACGAGCACCGCGCCGGCGGCTTCAAGCCGTTCGATCAAGGCCGCGTCACGCGCAGCGGGCGGTGCATCGCGATTGATTTTCGATCCGGCGAGTGTTGCGAGCCCCGCTATATCAAACAAATTCTTCACCGCGAACGGCACGCCGGCAAGCGTGCCGAGCGGCCGACCCGCCGTTCGCGCTTCGTCGATCGCTTGCGCGCGCGCAAGCGCGCGCTGTTCGGTGAGCGCGGTGAACGAATTGAGCAGCGGATCGCGCTCGCGGACACGCTCGATGGCCGCCGCGACGACACCCATTGCAGTGGCGCTGCCTCCCGAAACGGAGGCGGCGATATCGGCCGCATTGCTCCACATGAATTTTTCCGAGCCGGTCTCAAGCATGGAACACCGGTCCGGGTTCGGTATCGTCGGGGAGCGGAAACTCGTCGACCAAGGCGGCAAGACGAAAAATCAGGCCGAGATTGAATACGACACCGGGCCGCCACGCCGGCTCGATCGCGATGCCGAGCGCTTGTGCGTCAGCCGTCACTAGCGTGCCGATCAAGTCGGCAGGCTTCGCCGCTTTCTCCGCATGACGTGCGCCCCGTGTCGCGCGGGGCGCGGCTATGCGGCTCTTGACCGCGGTGCCTTTGGCTCCCGTTTTGCCGGCCTTGCTCCCGGCACTCTTGCCGCGCGCCGATTTTGTCCTGCGAAGCGTTTTGCGTTTCATGTTTTGCGTTTCATGTTTCGCGGTTCATGTTTTTCGTTTCATGGCCCGGCCAAAAACTCCTCGGCGAAATGGCAGGCGACCTCGCGGTCGCCGAAGCGGCGCAAGATCGGTCTCGCTGTCTTGCACGTTTCGGTGCCGCGCGGGCAGCGACTGTAGAACCGGCAGACGTCCGGATCGGGATCGATCGGGCTCATCGGCTCGCCGGCAAGCCGCAACCTTTGCTGCCCATTGTCGTGCAAGCGCGGTACGGCAGCAACCAGCGCCTGCGTGTAAGGATGCAGCGGGCGCGCAAACACCTCCGCGGCCGGGCCGGATTCGACGATCTTGCCGAGATACATCACGAGCACGCGGTCGCAGATGAGACGCACGACGGAAAGATCGTGCGACACGAACAGATAGCTCATGCCGAGGCTCGCGCTTGAGCCGCTGCAGGAGCTTAAGGATGACCACCTGCACCGACACGTCAAGCGCGGCGGTCGGCTCGTCGAGCACCAGCAAGTCCGGCTCGACGGCAATGGCGCGGGCAATGCCGACGCGGGCGCGCTGACCGCCCGAGAGCTGATGCGGGAAGCGCGACAGCAATTCGAGCGGCAAGCCGCATTGGCCTGCCACCTGCTGCACGCGTTGCGCCAGCTTCTCGCCGCGAAACTTGCGCAGCCGGCGCAGCGGATCGGCAATGGCCGCAAACGCGGTAAAGCGCGGGTTGATGCTGTCGCCGGCATCTTGAAACACCATCTGGATGCGGGGGCGATCGCGGTCGCGGGCGAATACCCGCGAGGCTTTCAGCGCCAGATTGCGGTTGCCGAGCATGACGCTGCCGCCGCTGGCATCGATCAGGCGCGTCAGTGCGCGAACGAGCGTCGACTTGCCGCAGCCGGATTCGCCGACCAGCCCCACCGTTTCGCCCTTACCGATGCGAAAGCTGACATCGTCGACGGCGTGCACTTTCGGTACCGTCTCGACGCCGCCGGACAGACGCCGCTTCAGCCGCGCAAAGCTTCCTGGGCCGCCGCCGACCGGGAACAGTTTGAACAGCTCGGCGACTTCAAACAGTTCAGTCGTGTCAGTCATGCTGCGCTCTCGGCCGGCGCGCTCAGGCGCGATGCAGGAAGCGGGTTCCAGCAGGCGACGACATGGCCGGGTGCGACGAGGCTGTGCGGCAGAGGCTGGGCGCAGATGGCGGTCCGTCGCGGACAACGCTCCGAATAGCGGCAGGGCGGCAGATCGATGCGGCGCAGATCTGGCAGCGAACCGGGAATTGCCGCCAAATGATCGAGGCTCGAAGCCGCGTCGGGCGTCGCTGCGATCAGTTCCGCGGTGTAGGGATGCCGCGGCTGCGCGAACAGCTCCCTCGTCGGCGCATTCTCAATCACATGGCCCGCATGCATGACCACGATTCGCGACGAGCGCTGGCCGGCGAGCGCAAGATCGTGGGTGATGAAGATCGTCGCCATGCCGAGTTCGCCGGCGAGATCCGCGATCAAATCCATGATGACCGCCTGCGTGGTGACGTCGAGGCCGGTGGTGGGCTCGTCGGCGATCAGCAGCGACGGCTTGCCGGCGAGCGCAATGGCGATCATGACGCGCTGGCACATGCCGCCGGACATTTCGAACGGATAGGCCTTGGCCCGCCGCGTCGGGTCGGTGATGCCCACCGCGCGCAGCATTTCGATCGCCGCCGCCGGCGCAGCTTTGCGGCTCGCCTTGCCATGGCGGATCAGCACGTCGGCGATCTGGCGGCCGACTTGGCGGATCGGGTTGAGCGCCGTGCGCGGGCTCTGAAAGATCATCGCGATGTTGAGGCCGCGCACTTTGGCGAGTTCGCCGGGTTTTGCCGCAAGCAGATCGAGTTCGCCGAGCATGGCGCGGCCGGAAGTGACGCGCCCGGCCCGATCCAGAATGCCCATTACCGCGTAGGCGGTGACCGATTTACCCGATCCCGATTCGCCGACGAGTGCGATGGTCTCGCCCTTGCCGACGCTGAAACTGACGTTTTCGAGCGCGCGCACCAGGCCCGAGCGGGTGCGGAATTCGACCGACAGGCCTTCGACGGAAAGGGCAGGCGCGGTGCTCACGTGCGCCTCCGCGGGTCGACGATGTCGCGCAGGCCGTCGCCGAGCAGGTTGAAGCAGAACACCGCGATCATCAAAGCGGCGCCGGGGAAGAATGCGAGCCACCACTCGCCGGAGATGATGTTGGCGGCGCCCTCGGCGACCATGATGCCCCATTCCGGTGTCGGCGGCCGCACGCCGAGCCCGATGAACGACAGGCCGGCGGCGTTGAGAATGGCGTAGCCCATGGTGAGCGACATCTGCACCACCAGGATCGGAAATACGTTGGGCAAAATGTGAAAGGCGAGGATGCGCCATTCGCCGTTGCCGGCAAGCCGCGCCGCTTCGACGAAACCCGCCTCGCGGCGCACATTGGCTTCGGCGCGTGCGACCCGCGCATAAAGCGGGAAATTGATGATCGCGGTCGCCAAGACGATGTTCTGCACGCTGTTGCCGAGCGCCGCGACAATGCCCATGGCGAGCACGAACAGTGGGAACGCCATGATGGTATCGGCGGTGCGGCCGACGATGCGGTCGGTCCAGCCGCCGAAGAATCCGGCGGCGACGCCGGCCAGCCCTCCAATCAGAAACACCAGGGCGACGGAGGTGACGGCAATGGTGAAATCGAGCCGGGTCGCCGCCACGACGCGGCTGAAAATATCGCGGCCGAGCTGATCGGTGCCGAACACATGCACAAGCGAGGGTGGCTTGAGAGTTGCGGCGATGTCGCTGGCGAGCGGATCGTACGGCACGATCCACGGCCCGAGGATCGCGGCGAGAGAATTAGCACGAACAGGACGAACGCGAGCCCGGTGACGGGATTCTCGGCGATGACGTAGCGCGCGTGGCGCATCAGCGGCGCCAGACTGCTCGCCGGCCGGGGCGTTGCGGCGATATCGGTCACAGCGGCCTCCGACTTCGTACCCCGGATGCGGTGCAGCACGAAGTGGTGCACCGCTGATCCGGGGTTGTTCGAATTGCCCGGTGCGCGACGATCCCGGGTCTGCAGCGCACCACTGCGTGTTGCGCCGCGCCCGGGAAACGTGTGACTGACGTGGTGCTCATGCTTGGAGCCTCACGCGCGGATCGACGACGCCGTAGAGCATGTCGATCAACAGATTGAGCGCCACATACATCACCGCCATGGTCAGCACGAAGCCCTGCACCGGCGCGTAGTCGGAAGCGAGCAGCGCTTCGACCGCAAACGAGCCGATGCCGGGCCAGGCGAATACCTTCTCGACCAGCACGTTGGCGCCGAGCAGGAACGAGAACACCATGCCGAGCGTGGTGATGACCGGCAGCATGGCGTTGCGGAACGCGTAGGTCACGGTGACGGTGTAGGGCGACAGGCCGCTGGCGCGTGCCGTGCGCATATAGTCGGAGGCGAGCACTTCGAGCATCGACGCCCGCGTCATGCGCGCGATCGGCGCCAGCGAAAAGATCGCAAGTGTCAGCCCCGGCAGGATGAGTTGAGACAGAGCGGCGCGGAATGATTGCAGGTCGCCGGCGATCAGGCTGTCGATCAGATAGAAGCCGGTGACGTGCCGCGGCGCGTCGTAGAACACATCGAGACGGCCGAGCGGCGCCGGCGCCCAGCCGAGCTTGAAGTAGAATACATAGACCAGGAGCAGCCCGGAGAAGAACACCGGCAACGACACGCCGGCTGTCGCCACGATGCGGCAGGCATGGTCGATCCAGGAGCCTTGCTTGACCGCCGCCAGAATGCCGAGCGGGATCGCGATCGCCATCGAGATGAACAGGCCGAACAGCGTCAATTCGGCCGACGCCGGCAGCCGCGATACGATCTCGGTCACGACCGGCCGTCCGGTGGCGAGCGAATTGCCGAAATCGCCGCGGGCGAGATCGTCAACATAGCGCACGAACTGCTCCGGCAGCGGTTTGTCGAGGCCGAGCGTCTTGCGGATTTCCGCGATCGATTGCGGCGTGGCGGCGGGCCCGGCGAAATAGACGGCCGGATCGCCGGGCAAGACGCGGGTCAACAGGAAGGTCACGACCACGACGCCGATCAGCGTCGGAATCACGGTGGCGAGGCGGCGCAGAATGTTAGCCAGCATGACGGCGGCGCAGCTTTTAGTTTAAGGAGCGAAGGTCCGGACGCTCCTTCCCTTGCAGGCGCAAGGAGAAGGAGCGGCGAACGGCGAATTCATCAGGCCTTGACCAGCGAGCGGTAATCGACCTTCCGCCGGGCTGGACGTTGAGATGACGCCATGCATGGCACTGGAGGATGCGTGGAGCTGAAGCTGGGTCACTACGACAAGGACGGCATCGAGGTCGTCGACGTCGAGGGCGAGATCGATATCTATACGGCGCCGCGGCTGCGTGAGCTGCTCATCGATCTAGTCAGCAAGAACGACTACCAGATCGTCGTCAACTTGGAGAAGGTCGGGTTCCTCGACTCCACCGGCCTCGGGGTGCTGGTAGGGGGCCTGAAGCGGGTCCGGGCGCACGACGGCTCGCTGGATCTGGTCTGCACGCGGGAGCAGATCCTGAAGATCTTCCGGATCACCGGGCTGACGAAGGTCTTCGGCATCTACGAGACAGTGGACCAGGCCATCGCGGCCAAGAAGGAGCGCAGGTAAGGAACGCATCCGGACGCTGACTGGCGTTATCTCCCCGCCTTCCCGCCCCGCTATCGCCAGTCAGCGTTCCGTTGTTCAGCCCCGGCACCCCGCGGCCAGCCCCTGTGCAGGCGGGAGCCCTGACAGGCCCCGCCCGGGGGCCGCACGGCCAGCACGGGGGCAACCGGCCGGGCCCGGCCGGGCAGGTACTGCCAAGCCTCCCCGCTCTGGCGGCCCGTACACCTGCGCGAACGCCGCTAGCCGTTATCAGAACAGCGGCTCGGAGTCGGCGGCGGGACCGCGCCGACCCTGGCGCGGCGGCTGGGGAGGCGCACCGGCTGGAGCGCGGCCTGGACGGCGGCGACGACGAGCTGCGCGGTCTCGGCGTCGATGACGATGTTCCGGCGGAGCAGAACGCGGCGGACGACCTGCCCGACGTGTGGCGACGCGTCGCGCGGGCCGATGGTGGCGGGGGAGAGACCGGTGGCATCGGGCTCGGTCACACCTGGGACTGTAGAAGAATCGGTCCTGGTCCGGTTGCTGGACACGCCGGATTTGTAACGCCTTTTACGACGATCACTGGGTAGCGCCCGACTGGTCCGAGGCTCCGCCTGCGATGGTGTCGCCAACCGTTCGATTCTCGACATGACAAGGCTCACTCGCATCGGGGTTGCCTTGCCGTTTCAGGCGCCTTGAAGACTTGAGGCCACGACGTCCCTTCACGTACGGGCAATTGACCCGTCCAGGTTCAAGCCGAACCGACGCAGCTGCTCCGCTTCTTCACTACGGCCCTGCTTAATCAGTAGGCGTACCAGCCCCCAGAGTGCGTCAACCCCGTCGCCGACGTTAGCTCGCGCGCGTAGCCCGTCCAGGTCGCCGCGCTTTTCCAGCAATCCGGCCAGCTGTCTGGCGGCTTCCCGGTCGCCGGCGTCGGCCCGGGCGCGTAGCCCGTCCAGGTCGCCGTGCTCGGCCAGGAGTTTGGCCAGCTGATAGGCGGCGTCCGCGTCGCCGGCGTCGGCCCAGGTGCGCAGTATCTGGGTGGCCCCGTTCAGGTCCCCGCGCTTAGCCAGCAGCCCGGCCAGCTGATAGGCGGCTGCCCGGTCGCCGGCGGCGGCGAAGGCACGCAGTATCTCGGCGGCCCCATCCAGGTCGCCGTGCTCGGCCAGGAGTTCGGCCAGCTGATAGGCGGCGTCCGCGTCGCCGGCGTCGGCCCGGGCGCGCAGCCCGTCCAGGTCGCCGTGCATTTCCTGCAGCCCGACCAGCCAGAATTCGGCGATCGCGTCGCCTGCGTCGGCCCGGGCGCGCAGTATCTGTGCGGCCCCGTCCAGGTCCCCGCGCTTAGCCAGCAGCTCGGCCAGCCAGGTGGCGGCGTTCCCGTCGCCGGCGTCGGCTCGCGCGCGTAGCCCGTCCAGGTCGCCGCGCTCGGCCAGGAGCCCGTCCAGCCCCCCGGCGGCGTCCGCGTCGCCGACGTCGGCCCGCGCGCGTAGCCCGTCCAGGTCGCCGTGCTTTTCCAGCAGCCCGGCCAGCTGCCAGGCGGCTGCCCGGTCGCCGGCGTCGGCGAAGGCACGCAGTGTCTCGGCGGCCTCGTCGAGGTCGCCGTGCTCTTCCAGCAGCCCGGCCAGCTGTCTGGCGGATTCCCGGTCGCCGGCGTCGGCGAAGGCACGCAGTATCTGGGCGGCCTCGTCGAGGTCGCCGCGCTCGGCCAGGAGCCTGGCCAGACGCCGGCCAGCTGCCCGGTCGCCGTTGTCGGCCCGGGCGCGTAGCCCGTCCAGGTCGCCGCGCTCGGCCAGCAGCTCGGCCAGCTGCCAGGCGGCTGCCCGGTCGCCGTTGTCGGCCCGGGCGCGTAGCCCGTCCAGGTCGCCGTGCTCGGCCAGGAGTTTGGCCAGCTGATAGGCGGCGTACGCGTCGCCGGCGTCGGCCCGGATGCGCAGTATCTGGGTGGCCCCGTCCAGGTCGCCGTGCTCTTCCAGCAGCCCGGCCAGCTGTCTGGCGGATTCCCGGTCGCCGGCGTCGGCGAAGGCACGCAGTATCTGGGCGGCCTCGTCGAGGTCGCCGCGCCTAGCCAGCAGGTCAGCCAGCCGCCCGGCGGCGTCCCCGTTGCCAGCGTCGGCGGCGTAGCGGTACAGCGGGATGGCGTAGCGGTACAGCAGTCGCTTTTCGGCGCTGTCCGCGAGCCGTGCGGCATCGGCGGGGTCGCGGATTTGGCCGATGAGGGCGTCCCAGGTGCCTGCGGGCACTCGGGCGGAGCGGCGTTCCCGGCTGATGTGCTGCATCAGGTAGTCCGCGATCGTGGAGCCGACGATCTCGGTCTTCTCCTCGTTCAGCACCGGAATCAGCGGTGCGGTGGCGTGATCATGCGGGCGGTCGCGCCGGGTCAGCTCGGTCAGGGCCGGGGAAAGCCAACTGTCATCGGGGTGGAGTGTGGACAGGTAGCCGCGGGCGGCGGCGCGCAGCAGCGTGCGGGTGAGCGGGGCCTGGATGCCGAGGCGGCGGGCGTCGATTGCGGCGTTCAGCACCGCTTGTTGTTCCTCGGAGGCCTGCTCGTAGCGAGCTACCAGTTGCGGAGCACCGGCGAGCACCTCGGTGACGTTGTAGTCACGATCGGCGAGGGCCTCCTCCAAGCGGGGATCTTTCTTGGACAACTTGCGCGCGGCTTCGCGTTCGGTCTCCGAGAAGCTGGTCAGCGTCTCCTGTCGGCCCCGGTCGTCGCCGAGGATGTCGGCAGCGCCGGGATAGCGAAGTCGCTGCCCGCCAGTGCGAGGGTCAGGTTCTGTGGCCCGCAGCTGGGTGGCGTACTCGGGCCACATGGCTCCGAGCACGACCACGGGGGTGGGGGCGTCGAGCAGTTGCCGCACGGCTTTGGCCGTGATCGGGGTGGAGCCGGGGGTGAGGTAGGGGCCGTCGAGGAAGCGTTGCAGTTCGTCGAGCCATACGATCAGCTTTGGGAGGGCGAAGGTAGCCCCGGCGATCGAGTTGACGAGGTTGCCGTCTCCCAAGTCCGGGGCCAGAACCGCGAAGTCGGGCAGCACGTGGCGGGCCGTCTCGTACAGGAGCCGGGTCTTGCCGACCGACGAGTCCCCGACGAGCACAAGGAACCCGCCGTCCTCGCGTGCCCTGCGCATCCAGCTGGCGACGTTAGTGCCCCTGTCACGGGTCACGAAGGTGGGCAGGTCTCGATCGTGGGCTCGTACGTGGCTTGGCTGACCGCGCCGTGGTCGCGGCAGGAACCGGCGCCGTCGGCCGCTCAGGCGGCTGTCCGTTTCAGCGCCTAGCGCAGCCGTCGACTCGGGTAGCCGCGGAAGGCTGAACGCGGGGTGGACGCGCAGGGCCAGCGCAGAGGTTTCGTCTATCCTCGTCAGCCGGTCCTGCCGACCCAGATGCTGCCGCAGCTGGTCGCGGGCCTTCATCTCACGTTGCTCGTGTGGGGCGAGTTTCTTGGCCGATACCTGGCCGCTGCTCTCGGTGGCCCACGACTGCCCCCACAGCGCGATGAACGCAGCTACGGCAGCTCCGATGGTCACAGCCACTGGCCACCGGGTACCGGGGGATGGCAGCAATCGCGTGAAGAGGAAGACCCCGGTTACCCAGGTGGCTGCCGCGAAAGCAGCCATGGTCGCCAGGCCCGCCACCATCCACCGCCCAGCCTGGCCCATCAGCGTCACCTCCCTGCGGCATCAGGGCATCGCACAACCATTGCCGTCAATCAGCGATCATGCCGTT
>CAVQWD010000041.1:0-5367 GCA_963717265.1 uncultured Alphaproteobacteria bacterium
GCGTCTTGTTGATCTCGCCCGAGCCGGTGACGTACCAGCGCTCGCTGACAAAAGCCTTGCCGGCGAGACGGTCGGCGAGCCAGTCGGCAAGCAGGATCGGCGGGAACGGGCCAAGATTGGCGGCAGGAACGTTGCCGACCGAATGGCGCAATTCCTGATAGACCACCATCTGCTTCGGTCCCTGCAGCGCCGCCATCAGCCGCTCGGAATGTTCCAGCGGGCTCAGTTCCTCGGCTTCACCGGCGACGCACAGATACGGCACCTTGATTCTGTTGGCGTGGCCCTCCCAGGTGATCTTTTTGCGGAACGCGTCGAACTCGTCCTCATCGGTGATGCCCGACATGTACATGAAGCGCTTTTTGAAGGTCGGCGAGGCTTCCTGGAAAATCGTGTGACAGCCCGGCTCATGGCATACCGACATCACCGCGCAGGCCTTTATGCGCGACTCATGCGCAGTCAGCACCGTGCCGAACAGCGAGCCGAAGCTGGTGCCGGCGACGCCGATACGCGTCACGTCGAGCTCGGGCCGCGCCGCGATCCAATCGACCAAGGCCGGCCCGGTCGCCATCCAGTTCTCCATGGTGAAGTGCAGGCCGATCATCGGCGCTTCGTATTGTCCCGGCCCGTCGATCGCCAGCACCGCCATGCCGCGGTTGAGATATTTGTCGCCGTAGAGCGCAACCTGGATCTCCTTGTAGCTGTCCATGCCGGGGATCGAGATCACCACCGGCAGTTTGCCGCCGGTGTGGCCGGGCGGCAGATGCAGCCAGGCCGGGATCGCCTTGTCCTTGAACGGCACCCACACCGCCTCGACGTGATGATCGGCAAGCGCGGCGTATTTGGCGTAGCACTCGCGCTTCTTGTTGTTGTAGGCAATGTTGGTCTCGTCGTTCTCGTCATAGGGCCATTGCGCCGCGCCCCAATGCACCGCGGCCATGAAGAAATTGTCGCGCGCGGTGACCTTGCGGTCGGCTTGCGCCGCGGCATTGGCCTTGGCCTCGCGGCGCTTTGCCACGGCGGCAAAGGCCGGGCCGATATCGGCCATCTTCTTCACCCGCTCGCGGATAATGGCGAAATCGGCGTTGGCCTCGATGCCGCATGGCAGGTGGATATAGAGCGAGCGCGGCTGGTCCCAATCGATGCCGTTGGCGCGGATGACGTTGTCGATCAGCCAGCGCTGTTCGTCGAAGCGGCGCACATGCGGCGCGCCGCGCTTGTCGAGGATGGGCGGAAATCCTTGGATTGGGCGATTCATTGCTCCCTCCATTCGCGGGTGGCGAATTTTTGCGCGCCGGCCCCTTCGTGCGCCATTATCGGCGCGGCTTCTGCCGTGTTGTCAACGCCGATTGCCCGGCTGCGCCGCCAGTTGCGCCACGGCCCTGCGGTCCGCTTTGCCGCTGGCGCCCGCGGGCAGCGCGTCGCGGAAGTGGAAAACGTCCGGCACCTTGAAGCGTTCGGTACGCGCCAGCAGCCAGTCGCGCAAGGTTTTGGCATCCAAGCGCGCGCCGACGCGCATCACGATGACGGCGTGAATGACCTCGCCGAGGCGTTCGTCGGCAACGCCGGCGCAAAGCGCCGCGGCAATGCCCGGATGCTCCGCCAGCAGATTGTCGATCTCCAGCGGCGCGATCTTGTTGCCGCCGCGCGAGATAATGTCCTTGGCGCGCCCGATGAGCGCGACAGCGCCATCCGCTGTCGGCCGCGCTAGGTCGCCGGTCTTGAAATAGCCGCCCTCGAACGAGGCTTCGGTCAGTGCGGGATTGTCCAGATAGCCGAGCATGCCGAACGGCGTGCGGATTTGCAGCTCGCCGGTTTCGCCAGCCGCGACGGCGGCGCCGTCTTTGGCGATCCGAAACGCGACGCGCTCGGTCGGATGTCCGATGGTGCCGAAACCTTGCGGCTGATCGGCGGGACCGAGATGGAAATCGCACGAGCCGGTCTCGGTCAGGCCATAGAGATCGTGGATCGCCGCGGGCGCGAGCCGCCCCATGGCATGAGCCAGAGCCGGCGCAAGCACCTCGCCGCCGCTGAGCATCGCCCGCAGTTTTGGTGCCGCGATTTTGCGATAGCTCAACAAAGTTCGAAACATCGAGGGAACGCCGGCCAGCACAGTTGCTTCCGCCAAGCCACGCGCCATCGCTTCTTCGGTGAATTTCGGCACCAGAATGAGCTGCCCACCCTTCATGAGCGTCAACAAGCTCACCCAAAGACCGAAGATGAAAACGAGCTGCAGCGGCGACAGCACGACGTCATTCGGCGCGATGTTCAACAGCCGATCGAGTACGGCGAGCTTGTCGGCGAGGCGCCGATGGCCGATGACAACGCCCTTGGGATCGCCGGTGCTGCCCGAGGTGAAAATGACCAAAGCGGCATCGCGCAGCAGCGCGCGATCCGGCGGCGGCTCTCCTCCGATCGCGTCGATCCGGTCGCCGTCGATCAAAAACCGCGCGCGGGATATGCGCTGCACGCGGGCGATGGTCGACGATGCGGTCAGGGCATGGATCGGCACGGCGACCGCGCCGGCCTGCCAGATGCCGAGCAAGGCGCCGAGATCGGATGGCCTGTTGCCGATACTGACATGGACGGGTTCATGCGGCGCGACATGCCGTTCGGCGAGAGCGTGTCGCACCCGCCCCGCAAGTTCCAACAGACTGTCGGCTCGCTGCGACTCGCCGCTCGTGCTTTCGACCACACGACCGGCCGGCTTCAGGGCATCGCGGAGAATTTCGGCAAGCGCGCCGCTCATGCGGTGCGGCCCGGGAACCGGGCATCGCGCCAGGCCAGCGCCGCCTTGAGGCCGTCGCGCCGTGCGATCTCCATGAACTGGATCTTGTCGGGCGAGCCGGCGCCTTCGATCGCTAGATCGATGGCGAGCCCTTCTTCGAGAGCGTCCAGCATGTTGCGCGCTTCGAAGGACCGGTTGATGGCGCGCTTGGTTTGTTTGACAAGATTGGGATCGATCGCCGCGATGTGGTTGGCCATGGCGAGCCCGACGCGGTCAAGCTCGGCCGATGCCACGACGCGGTTGACCATGCCGAGCTCACGCGCGCGGGCGGCCGGAATCCGGTCCTCGCCCAGCAGGATGATCTCCTTGGCGATCTTGGGGCCGACCACCCACGGCAATATCAAGGCGACAATGCCGGCGCCGAATTTAAGCTCCGGTTCGCCGAAGAACGCGTCGTCCGCCGCGATAGTGATGTCGCAAGCCAGCGCCAGCTCGCAAGCGCCGGCAAGACACGGCCCCCGCACCGTCGCGATGGTCGGCAGCGGGAAATGCCAAAAGCGCATGATCGTGTCGAAATCCTTGCGCAAGATCGCGCGCCAGGCTTCGACGCCGGTGGGGCGGCGTTCCATCTGCTCCTTGAGATCAAAACCCGACGAGAAGGCCGCTCCAGCGCCGGTGACGATCAGTGCGCACAAGCCGGCGTCGCGCTCGATCTCGTCAAGCGCCGTGCCGATCTCGCCAAGCATGGCCGCATTGAGCGCGTTGGCGCGCTCGGGGCGCGCCAGAGTGAGGCGCGCGACGGCACCGATCTTTTCGACCGTAATTGTCGCGAAACGTCCGGTCATGGGATCGGTCCTCACGCGTCCATTGCATCCCAGCATGGCTGCCGCGGCCGCGTCCAGGCCGCCAAGCATTGACAAGCCCGGCGTGGCGGCCATCCTGACCGCCGTCCCTGGAGTACCCCATGAACCAGCACAGCAACATCAAGGCCGCGATCGGCTACGACGATCTGCGGGAATGGCTTTCAGCCGCCGAGGCGCTCGGCGAGGTCAAGAACGTCAAGGGTGCCAGTTGGCAGGAGGATATCGGGCTTGCCGCCGAGGCGATCCTGCGCGCCGAGGACGGGCCGTGCGTGGTGTTCGACGACGTTCCCGGCTGCCCGAAGGGCTTTCGCGTGCTGCTCAACATGTTCGCCGGCACCCGGCGCAATATGACGCTGGGCTTTCCCGATCACCTCAACAAGTGGGAATTGAGCGACGCCTATCGCGAGGCCTATCTGGTCGAGCCGAAACTCGTGCCGCACGAGATCGTCGACGACGGCCCGGTGCTGGAAAACGTGCTCACCGGCGACGCCATCGACGTGACCAAATTCCCGTCGCCGATCTGGCACGAAAAGGACGGCGGCCGTTACATCGGCACCGGCACCTTCAGCATCACCCGCGACCCGGAGGAGAACTGGCTGAATGCCGGCGCCTATCGCGCGCAATTGCATGACCGCAATTCCGTCGGGTTGGTGATCGCGGCGGGCCATCACGGCCGATCCACCGCGAGAAATACTGGAAGCGCGGCGAAGCCATGCCGGTCGCGATGGTGCTGGGCGGCGATCCGCTGTCCTTCTTCTATGGCGGTGCTGGAAGCGCCTTACGGCACGTTCGAACTCGATATTGTCGGCGGCCTGCGTGGACGGCCGGTGAAGATGATCCGTGGCCGCGCGACGGGTCTTCCCTTCCCCGCCGCTGCCGAGATCGTGCTGGAAGGTTTCGTTCAGCCGCACAAAACGCGCATCGAGGGACCGTTCGGCGAATGGACGGGCCATTATGCCGGGGGCGCGAAGGAATGGCCGGTGCTGGATGTCCACGCCGTCTATCACCGGAACGATCCAATCCTCGTCGGGGTGCCGCCAATGGGCGCCGGGCCGGATGAGATGGCGAGATATCGCGCAGTGCTGCGATCGGCCACGATCAAGGAGAACATGAACAAAGCCGGAGTGCCGGGTGTCGTGCAGGTCTGGTGCCATGAGGTTGGCGCCGCGCGCGCTTTCCACGCAGTTTCGATCCGGCAGAGTTATCCGGGCATGCGGTGCAGGCGGGCACGATTGCGGCCCAATGCGGCGGCTCAGCCTATGCTTCGAAATATATTGTCGTGGTCGACGAAGACGTGGATGCCAGCAATCTCGACCACCTGGTATGGGCGATGATCATGCGCATGGTACCACGCGGCGAGAGCGTGGTCTTCCCGAAGCCCGCCGGACAGATGACCAAGGTGAGCGTCAGACCCGATCCGGCTCGGAGCCGGTCAAGCAGTCGCTCACGCGGAATGACCTGATCGCGTATGGCCGGGCGACGCATTTTCGTCGCGATCAGCATCGGCCACATCGTCCCTGGCTCCAGACCGATAGTAGCTCATGCTGCCGGGGGCCGGAGCAGCGTTGTGTATAACAAGCACATTACAGCGGCTGCGCGGAGATCCTCTCACCCACGGCGGGTGAGGCGGCGGGCCGCGGTCCCGGTGCAGATTCGGCTGGTCAGTACCTGTCACGGCTGGTCAGTACCCGCCTTGGCGGGCCAGTACCCGCCCCGCAAGCTGAGGAGCAGTGAGGTCATAACGGCCGCGTCCGTCCAAGATCAACAGGGGATTCCGTT
>CAVQWD010000042.1:0-8187 GCA_963717265.1 uncultured Alphaproteobacteria bacterium
CACAAAAAGGGACGCAGTGGGCAACTTGTTTTATGAGTACACGGCTTAGTCACTCTCGGCTGACCCAAGGCGGTCATTTGCTGCGCAGCTGGTGACATGCGCTCAGGATGTCGCTGTGCTGAAGCGGCTTGGCGACGAACCTGCTGCCGGGGAGACGACGGTCCGGATTGACCCTGTCGCCTGACATGTAGAGGAGCGGGATGTCCGGCCGCTCGGTGCGAAAACACTCGGCCACATCCCAGCCGCTTGCCGGCCCGCCGAGATTGATGTCGGTGAACACCATGTCGATCGGCGTCTGCGACCGGCAAAGCGCGATGGCCTCCTCGCCGGTCGCGCTCTCGACGACGATGTAGCCCGCTTCCCGCAGGCAGCTCGCAATATCGTACCTGGCGAAGAACTCATCCTCGACCAGAAGAACGACAAGAGCTTGGGCGCCATTGGCGGCCGATCCGGGCACGGCGGTAGCCTTGCATGGCCAAGCCACCAAGCCTGGCCGCGGGATGCAAACCAAACACCGCTGCCTGTCATTTGTTCCCATGGGTCGGCCGGATCGCGTTCCGGCGCCGGAAGCCAATGACGGAAGACGCGCTTCTGGAACTTTGCTATCGGCGGCCGTTTCGGACGGCCGGCAGCCTCTGCCGCACTTTGCCGATCTCGGCCCAGGCGTCGTCCCTGACGCGCTTTTTGATATCGCGCACGGTGAAATCGTTGCCGCCGGTTGTCCGCGGCAGCCGCTCCCAGGTGACCGGCGTCGAGACCGGCGCGCCGGGGCGCGCGCGGGTCGAATAGGGCGCGATCGCGGTCGCCTCGCGCGAATTGCGGAGATAGTCGATGAAGATGCGGCCCTGGCGCAGCGACTTCGTCATCTTGGCGAGATAAAGCTTTGGGCTGTCGGCGGCCATTGCCGAAGCGATGCGCCGGGTAAACAGCTTGGCGGTATCCCAATCGGCGGCGGCGATCGGCACCACGACGTGGACGCCCTTGCCGCCGGTGAGCTTGACGAAGCTGTCGAGCTTTTCCGCCTGGAGCCGCTCGCGCGTCTCGCGCGCCGCCGCGACGATCTGCGGCCAGGCGACCCCCTGCCCCGGATCGAGATCGAACACGAGCCGGTCGCAGGTTTCCAGGCTGTCGAGCCGCGAGCCGCGGACGTGAATCTCCAAGGCGGCGGACTGCACCAGCGCGATGAGATCGTCGAGCGTCTCGACCGCGATCACGTCGTGATCCTTGCCGGCGACGACATGACGAAGCGGCGACGACTTCACATTCGCAGCGATGTGCTTTTGAAAGAAAGTCTCGCCGCCAGTCCCTTCCGGAGCGCGCACCAGCGCAAGCGCGCGGCCGAGAATGTGCGGCTTCATCCAATCCCAGACGCTGACATAATACTCGGCCAAATCCTGCTTGGTCACGCCGGCATCCGGCCAATAAACGCGATCGGGATGCGTCAGGTGAAGCCGGACACCTTCGGCGTTTTTGTTCGCGCGCGCGGCTGTTGGACTCTTCGGTTGATTCTTTGGCGGATATTTTGCCGGCGCTTTGGCAGCCATGGTCCGTGTCCCCGTCGAATTTCGTACCGCGCCGGAACCTCGCGCACGACTTCTTTCGCCGTTTTGTCCTCGCGGATGCCCTTGAACGAGGCCTGCCGGAGCACCCCGCCGTGGGTGACGCCGGCAAACTCCGCTTCAACAACGAGCTTCGGCTCGACCCAGACGACGTCCTTGCGCCGCTCGTCCGGCGGCAGTTCGATGGGCCGCCGGTCGGTGCGCAACGCTTCGAGGCGCTTCCAAAGATCGCGCGCCATTTTTTGCGTATAGCCGGTGCCGATGCGCCCGGCATAGCGAAGCTCGCCGTTGTCGTGAACGGCCACGGTCAGCGCGCCGATCGCCCGCGGCAAAGCCGTCGACGGCGTGTAGCCGGCGACGATGAATTCCTGGCGGCCGTGGCATTTGGTCTTGATGAAATTGTCCGTCCGGCCCGAGCGATACGGCGCGTCGCGGCGCTTCGAGACGATGCCTTCGAGCCCCATCTCGCAGGCGTGGCGGTAAATGAGCGGCCCATCCTCGTCGAAATCGTCGGTGTAGCGGATCACGCCGCCGCTGCCCTTGCCTTTCAGCAGCCGCGCAAGCGCGGCCTTGCGCTCAAACAACGGCGCCGCCGTAAGATCGCGGCCGTCGAGATGCAGGAGGTCGAAGACGTAATAGGCGAAGCGATCGGTGCGTCCGTCCTTCAAATCGGTCTGCAACAGCGAGAAATTACTGATGCCGTGCTCGTCCTCCACGACCACTTCGCCGTCAAGCAGCGCGGTCTCGGCGGGGAGCGCCGCAACCGCTTCGGCAACGGGCTTGAATCGGTGCGTCCAATCCTGCTGCTTGCGCGTCAGCAATCGCACGCTGCCGCGATCGAGCCGCGCCTCCATGCGATAGCCGTCGAATTTGATCTCGTGCAGCCATTCCGGTCCGCTCGGCGCCTTGTCGTAGAGTGTGGCGAGACTGAGCGGGACAAACTCAGGCAATGTCGATGTCGTACCACCGCGAGCCGGCGTCTTTTTACCACGCTTGCTGGCGGCGCTTCGCGCGCTGGACTTCGCCGTGGCTCCTGGTCTCGCGGCCGGCCTTGCCGCGACTTGTCTGATCCTCTGCTTGAACGCCGCCTTGTCGTCCGATTTGGCGCCAGCGGCGCGATTGCTGTGCCAGACTCGTTTCGCGCCTTTTCCCGCTGCGATCTCCTCGATCGAGCGGCCGGTCGTGACCGAGCGCGGCTTCTCCTCCAAAATATCCTCATCGCGCGGCCCGCGGGCCTCGTCATCCTTACCCTTGATGAGCAGCCAATTCTCGTGGCGTTCATTCTCGCGCGCGCGCATCCGAACAAGGTGCCAGCGGCCGTGGAGTTTCTTGCCGTCGAGGTCGAAAACGAGATGGCCTTTGGCGTAGCCCTTGTGCGGATCGCCCTCGGGAAACCAGCGCCCGCGATCCCAGATCATGACGGTGCCGCCGCCATATTCGCCTCGCGGGATAGTGCCCTCGAACGAGTTGTACTCGATCGGATGGTCCTCGACGTGGACGGCAAGGCGTTTTTCGCCGGGGTCGAGACTCGGGCCGCGCGTCACCGCCCAGCTCTTCATCACGCCGTCGAGTTCGAGCCGCAAATCGTAATGCAGCCGCCGCGCGGCATGTTTCTGAATCACATAGCGGTGACCGCCGCCGGGACCCTTCCGGCCGCGCGGCTCCGTCGTCACGCCGAACTGCCGCTTTTTTCGGTAAGTCTCGAGAGCCACAGACATCAACTCTTGCGTTTGCGGCGTTTCGGGGCGAATCGCGCGACGGGAACGTTGTCAAATATCCTTTCCCGACGGCACCCCGAGCCATGGCAAGGGAGCCGACCCGGCTCAACATATGCAGTTGCCACAAAACGCGGGAGCCCCCCGAGGGTTCCGGGAACCGAACGCGGGTAGTGTCTCAGTTTGAATTTTCGGATTTGGCCCATCTACGGAATAGCGATCAGCAGACCCACGTTCATGCCAAGCGATTGTTCGTGGCCGTTGCTGAAAGAGTAGCTGTAGCTCGATTCCACAAAATATCCGAATTTACGCTCTGGCAACGGCCAGATCATGAACTGAAACGAAACTTCACCGGCAATTTTCCCGTCACTGCTCCATGCCGGGCCAACACCGGGTTCAAATTCCACAGTCTTCGACAAGGCGAAGGATTTCTTGACCAAAAGGTCAGCGTCCCACTCTGCATGGCCGCCGCAAAATAGGGGAGCAACGCCTGCTTCGAGCAGTAAATTCTTGATTGGGCTGAACTCCACGGCTGCGGAAGGGCCGAAACCAGAGCCGCCGCCTAGGCCCCATTCAGCGGCACCTCCGAGTTCAACGACCGCAATCGGTTCCTTTTCCTCAGCCTGCGCCTTGGCGATGAAAAGAGCGCCGACCGAGATAATGACTACGAAAGCGCGCGTTCCCGGCTGCATCGGCTCCCCTATGCCGCCATATGCTTCTTTACCCTAGCGGCTGGTGGTTTTGCTCGAACCAAGTCCTATATCCCGCGTTGTAGAGTACCGGGGGGCCCGAGACCCGAATATGCCGCACGAGAGCCTAGAGAGCCACAGGCCGGAAATTCAAACTGAGACACTGCCCGAACGCGACTCAAATTGCGTTGCTAGCCCGGAATGGTGTAAAGATTGAGGGTTTATGCCTAACGGGTCGGGTGCATCGGCGCGCCGGCCCTAACAATAGGGGTCGGGTGCATCGGCGCGACGACTTTCATAATCGCCATTTGGGCCGGCAAGGCCAATAAAGGCTAATAACAAGGAGTATTCGCGTGACCGCTCCGTCAACGACCCCGTTGCTCGACCTTGTCAAAACTCCAAGCGATCTCAGGCGCCTCGAAGAAGGCCAATTGCGCCAGCTTGCCGACGAGTTGCGGCGGGAGACGATCGACGCCGTTGCGGTCACCGGCGGCCACCTGGGCGCCGGGCTCGGCGTGATCGAGCTGACTGTAGCGCTGCACTACGTTTTCGATACGCCGATCGATCGGCTGGTCTGGGACGTCGGCCACCAGGCCTATCCGCACAAAATTCTCACCGGCCGGCGCGACCGCATTCGCACGCTGCGTCAGGGCGGCGGCCTGTCCGGTTTCACCAAGCGCGCCGAGAGCGAATACGATCCGTTCGGCGCCGCCCACTCCTCGACCTCGATTTCCGCCAGCCTCGGCATGGCGGTCGCGCGCGATCTCGACGGCAAGAAGAACAACGTGATCGCCGTCATCGGCGACGGCGCCATGTCGGCGGGCATGGCCTATGAGGCCATGAACAACGCCGGCGCGATGAATTCCCGTCTCATCGTCGTGCTCAACGACAACGACATGTCGATTGCGCCGCCGGTCGGCGCGCTGTCGGCCTATCTCGCCCGCCGCGTCTCGGGGCGCGGCTATCGGCGGCTGCGGAGCTTCCTTCGCCAGATCGCCAAGCGCATGCCGAGCAAAATGCTCGAGAAGCGCGCGCTCGCGGTCGAGGAATATGCGCGCGGTCTGGTCACCGGCGGCACGCTGTTCGACGAACTCGGCTTCTTCTACGTCGGGCCCATCGACGGCCACAACATCGATCATCTGCTGCCGGTGCTGAAAAACGTGCGCGACGCCAAGAACGGGCCGTTCCTCGTTCACGTCGTCACCCAGAAGGGCAAGGGCTACGCGCCGGCGGAAAAGTCCGCCGACAAGTATCACGGCGTCGTCAAGTTCGACGTCGCGACCGGCGCGCAGGTGAAATCGAAGCCGACCGCGCCAGCCTATACGAAGGTGTATGCCGAGAGCCTGATCAAGGAAGCCCGCAAGGATCCCAAGATCGTCGCCGTGACCGCGGCGATGCCGTCGGGCACCGGCATCGACCTGTTCGCCAAGGAATTTCCGAACCGCTCCTTCGACGTCGGCATCGCCGAGCAGCATGGCGTCACGTTTTGCGCCGGGCTGGCGACCGAAGGGTTCAAGCCGTTCGCCACCATCTATTCGACGTTCCTGCAGCGCGCCTACGACCAGGTCGTCCATGACGTCGCCATCCAGCGCCTGCCGGTGCGCTTCGCCATGGATCGCGCCGGCCTGGTCGGCGCCGACGGGCCGACGCATGCCGGCGCCTTCGATGTCGCCTATCTCGGCTGCCTGCCGGGTTTCGTGCTGATGGCGGCGGCCGACGAAGCGGAGCTGGTGCACATGGTGGCGACCGCCGCGGCGATCGACGATCGGCCGTCGGCGCTGCGCTATCCGCGCGGCGAAGGCCTCGGCGTGAAGATGCCGGAGGAAGGCCAGCCGCTCGAAATCGGCAAGGGCCGCGTGCTGCGCGAAGGCACCAAGGTCGCGCTGTTCTCGTTCGGCGCGCGGCTCGGCGAATGCCTCAAGGCGGCCGACGAGCTGGCGGCCCACGGACTGTCGACCACGGTCGCCGACGCGCGCTTTGCCAAGCCGCTCGATGTCGATCTGCTGCTGCGCCTGGCGCGCGAGCACGAAGTGCTGTTGACCATCGAGGAAGGCTCGATCGGCGGCTTCGGCTCGTTCGTGCTGCAGTCGCTCGCCGAGCACGGCCTGCTCGATCGCGGCCTCAAGGTTCGCAGCTTGGTGCTGCCCGACATCTTCATCGACCAGGATTCGCCGAACGCGATGTACGCCAAGGCCGGCCTCGACGCCAAAGGCATCGTCGCCAAGGCGTTCGAGGCGCTGGGACAAAACGTGCGCGGCGAGGCGGTGAAGCTCGTCAGGTCGTAAATTATCCTCCCCCGCAAAGCGGGGGAGGATAAATCGTCACCGCATCGAATTCACCACCATGACCGCCCGCCAACGCGCCGACCGCCTGCTGGTGGAGCGCGGCCTGTTCGAAAGCCGCGCGCGGGCGCAGGCCGCCATCGCGGCCGGCCGGGTGACCGCCGACGGCGTGCCGGTGCGCAAGGCGTCGGAAGCGATCTCGCTCGGCGGCCACGATCGAGGCCGAGCCCGAGCATCCCTATGTGTCGCGCGGCGGCCTCAAGCTCGCGGCGGCGCTCGATCATTTTCAGCTCGATGTCACGGGCCGCGTCTGTCTCGACGTCGGCGCCTCGACCGGCGGCTTTACGCGAGGTGCTCGTTGCGCGCGGCGCGCGGCGCGTTTACGCGATCGACGTCGGCAGCGGCCAGCTCCACCCGCGCTTACGCGGCCGCGACGAGATCGTCTCGATGGAAAAAACCGACATTCGCACCCTCGATGTGGCCCGCCTGGCCGAGCAGCCTGACTTTGCCACCGTCGATGTGAGTTTCATCTCGCTCAAGCTTGTGCTGTCGGCGATTGGAGATTTGCTCAAGTCGCACGCCACGCTGGTGGCGCTGATCAAACCGCAATTCGAGGCGAAGCGCCGCGACATCAAAAAAGGCATTGTGCGCGACGCGGCCGTCCATCATGCGGTCTGCGACGACATCGCCGCGTTTCTTGCGTCGCAGGGATGGCGCGTCGGCGGCCGCATGCCATCGCCGATCCTGGGCGGCGACGGCAATCGCGAATTCTTCGTCGAGGCGGAGCGTGGTTGAGCGACTCGTGATCGCTCGGCTCGGCCATCGCGGCGACGGCGTCGCCGACAGCCCAGCCGGCGCGATCTATATTCCCGGCGCGCTGCCGGGCGAAACGGTCGAGGTCGAACCGGTCGCCGGCCACCCCGACCGCCGGCGGCTCCTTCACATCGACACGCCGAGCACCGAGCGCATCGCGCCGATCTGCCCGCATTTCGGCGTATGCGGCGGCTGCGCCGTGCAGCACTGGGACGCTACCGCTTATCGCGCGTGGAAGCGCGGTCTGGTCGTCGAGGCCCTGCGTCAGGCCCGCCTCGACGCGCCGGTCGCCGATGTGATCGACGCCCATGGAGACGGCCGCCGCCGGGCGGTGTTCCACGCCCGGCGCGGCACGCACGAGTTGCTCGAGGTCGGCTTTTCGGCCGCCCGTGCGCATCATTTGGTCGCGATCGACCGCTGCCCGATCCTGGCGCCAAAGCTCGACGACGCCATCGACGCCGCCTGGGCGATCGCCGAGGTGCTCGATGCAGCCGCCAAGCCGCTCGACATTCAAGTTACCGCGACGGACGCCGGCCTTGACGTCGACGTGCGCGGCTCCGGCCCGTTGACGGCTCCACTGATGACGGCGCTCGGCGCGCGTCGCCGCGACGCATGATCTCGCGCGGCTGACCCGCCACGGCGAACTGATCGCGCTGACGCGCGCGCCGACTGTGCGCATGGGCAAGGCGACTGTGCCATTGCCGCCTGCCGCGTTTCTGCAGGCGACAGCCGAAGGCGAGGCCGCGCTGGCGCGGCTTGTCCTCGATTTTTGCGGCAGCGCCGCGCGTGTCGCCGATTTGTTCGCGGGCGTCGGCCCGTTCGCGTTGCGGCTCGCCGAGCGTGCGCGGGTCGCCGCCGTCGATGACGACGACGCCGCGCTCGCCGCGCTCAAGCGCGCCGCCGCATCGACCGCCGGGCTCAAGCCGGTCGAAGTCGAGCGCCGCGATCTGTTCCGACGCCCGCTCGACGGCGGCGGAGCTCAAAAGCTTCGACGCCGTCGTCTTCGACCCGCCGCGGCAAGGCGCGCAGGCCCAGGCGCGCGAACTCGCGCTGAGCGGCGTGCCACTCATCGTCGCGGTGTCGTGCAATGCGGCAACGTTTGCGCGCGACGCGAGCGAGCTTGTCCGCG
>CAVQWD010000043.1:0-11848 GCA_963717265.1 uncultured Alphaproteobacteria bacterium
ATTGACCCGGTAGGGGATCGTCCAGGTAGTCCATAGGAGGGCCCCGCCCCGTAGCGGAGCGCGTTTCGCGCGCAGCGAAGCGAAGGGGCGGGAGGAACCTGTGGACCCACCTGGGCAATCCGCGGGATGTGTTATACCAACGGCCTTAGAAATTGACTCGCGGGGGGCTTCCCAAATCAGGAAAGTCTGACTCGATGCTCGTTCTTGAAAGAGGAGCGGCATCGATGGGAGCGGCGGTCCCGATCACTCGGCTTGATTTGACGGCGCCGGAGCTGCGCAAGGCGGCTGACTGCGGAGAACAACGGCGCCGCCGCGCGGCGGATGCTGGCGCTTGCGCTGGTGCTCGACGGGGTGGACCGCAAGACAGCGGCGGCGACCTGCGGCATGGACCGTCAGACCCTGCGCGACTGGGTGCACCGTTACAATGCCGAGGGGTTGGCCGGGCTCGGCAATCTCAAGCCGCCAGGCCGCGGCTCGAAGCTGACGGCGCAGCAGCAGGCGGCATTGGTCGAGCTTGTCGAGACTGGCCCCGATCCGGCGCGGCACGGGGTCGTGCGTTGGCGGCGGGTCGATTTGCGCGACGAATTGCAGCGTCAGTTCGGTATCGTGCTGCACGAGCGTTCGGTCGGCAAGGTCTTGGCCAAGCTCGGCTACCGCCGGCTGTCGGTGCGGCCGCGCCATCCGCAGGCCGACGATGCGGCCCAGGAGGCATTTAAAAAAACTTTGCCGCGACCATCGCGCAACGTATCCCCGACCACGCCATCGGCAAGCCGATCGAAGTCTGGTTCCAGGACGAGGCGCGCATCGGCCAGCAGGGCACGCTGACCCGCGTCTGGGCCAAGCGGGGAAGCAGGCCGCGCGCGCCGCGCGATCAACGCTACGACTGGGCCTATCTGTTCGGTGCCGCCTGCGCCCAACGCCGCGATCGCCTCCGGCCTGGTCTTGCCGGCGGCCAATGCCGAGACCATGTCGCTGCATCTGGCCGCCATCAGCCGCCAAGGTCGCAACCGGCAGCCATGCCGCTCTCGTCATCGACGGCGCCGGCTATCACATCGCCAACGCGCTCGCCGTCCCGGACAACATCACTCTCGTCGCGCCTGCCACCCTATGCCCCCGAACTCAATCCAATCGAGAACGTCTGGCAATACCTGCGCGGCAACAAACTCGCCATCACCGTCTTCAACGACTACGACGACATCGTCGACAAAACCTGTGCTGCGTGGAACTTCTTCGCCAACGATCCAGACCGTATCGCCTCGATCACCACGCGAGCATGGGCAACAGTCAATCTCTAGGGCCGCTGGTATGATGTACCCACGAGCGACAATGATAGCTGCTCGGATAGCCGGGTGATGCCCGGCATTCTCATTTTGATTGACGCGACGGCGATGCGGATCGCGCCGCACCGCGAACGGTGCCGCTGTCCCAATTCCCGGAATTTTGCTTGGAGTTTTGGTCCGTCCTCGGACGCGCCGTGCCTGACAGGCGATCGGCTGTCGCGATAACACCGTGCCGATATCGCAAGGCAGGCACGGCACCGATCCCAACGTGGCAGTTTGCATCGGCGCCGTGCCCTACACCGTGCCGGAGCACGAATGCAGGGGCATCATCGCACCCGGGAGGGATTGCGTCCACGGCATCTGCCTGCGGCCGCGCAGGCGGGCGGGGATTGCCACGACCAAGCCGATGGAATGCCGGCGCGGCTGTTCTTGTGCCAGGGCTGCCGGGTCCAGGTGCTGATCTGCAGCCATTGCGATCGCGGCCATATTTATTGCGCCGAAGGCTGCGCCGGGAAGGCGCGCCGACGCTCGCAACGCGAAGCCGGTCGCCGTTACCAGAGCAGCCGTCACGGCCGCACCAATCATGCGGCGCGAGCACGCCGCCACCGGGCGCGCAAAAATAACGTGACGCATCAGGGTTCCGCACCGGATCGATCGATGGCTGTGCTGCCCGAGGACCAGGCAGTGGCGCGACGGCACAATTGTCGAAGGACGGAGCCAGCCGACCGCGATGGCACTGCCATTGCTGCGGCCGCCGCTGTCCACAATTTGTCCGTCGCGGCTTTCTGCAACGCGCCGCGGCCCCTGGAACCGATCGAAGAGGACGTCGTCGTGACCATTCCCCCTGATCTCGAGGCGCAGATCCTGCGCTATTACCACGCGGAACGCTGGCGGGTCGGAACGATTGCCAAGCAGTTGCGCGTGCACCGTGACACGGTCGCCCGGGTGTTGGCCCAGGCCGGCCTGCCGCGCCTCGGAGGCCGCCTCGGCCCTCGAAGATCGATCCGTATCTGCCGTTCATCCACGAGACCTGGCGAAGTTCCCGACGCTGACCGCCAGCCGCCTGCTCGCGATGGTGCAGGAGCGCGGCTATCGCGGCGGGCCAAGCCAGTTCCGCGCATATCATTGCCTGTCACCGGCCACGGCCGCCGGCGGAAGCCTATTTGCGGCTGCGCACCCTGCCCGGCGAACAGGCGCAAGGTCGATTGGGGCCATTTTGGCCATCTGGCGATTGGCCGCGCCCGCCGTCCGCTGATGGCCTTCGTCGCGGTCCTGAGCTTCTCGCGTCAGATCTTCCTGCGCTTCTTTCTCGATGCCCGCATGGAGAACTTTTTGCGCGGCCATCTCGGCGCCTTCGCGGCATGGGACGCGGTGCCGAGAGTCATTCTGTACGACAATCTGCGCAGCGCCGTGCTGGAGCGCCACGGCGACGCGATCCGCTTCAATCCCGACCTTGCTCGACTTCGCCGCGCATTATCGTTACGAGCCGCGCCCCGTCGCGGTCGCGCGCGGCAACGAAAAAGGCCGCGTCGAACGCGCCATTCGCTACGTCCGGGACGGCTTCTTTGCCGGCCGCCAGTTCGCCGATGTCGACGATCTCAACGCGCAGGCCGACGACTGGTGCCGCGGCGCGGCGGCGGATCGGCGCTGCCCGGATCAGGACGCACTCACGGTCCGCGAGGCCTTCGCCGCAGGAGGCACCGCACCTTCTGAAGTTGCCGGACAATCCCTATCCGGTCGTGGAGCAGGTGGCGGTCACGGTCGGCAAGACACCTTACGTCCGCTTCGACAAGAACGATTACTCGGTGCCACATAGCCACGTGCGGCGATCCCTGACCGTGCTGGCCGATCCCGACCGGCTGCGCATCGTCGACGGCCAGGAGATCCTGGCCAGCCATCTGCGCAGCTTACGACAAAGGCCAGCAGATCGAGGACCCGGCGCATGTCCAGGCGCTCGTCGCGCGGAAACGTCAGGCGCACCGCCATCGCGCGACCGATCGCCTGGCCCAGGCCGCGCCGGCCAGCCAGACCTTGCTGGTTCGCGCCGCCGAGCGCGGCGCTAATCTCGGCAGCATCACCGGCCAGCCTGGTCCGTTGCTGGAGCGCTACGGGGCCGGCCAACTCGATGCCGCCATCATCGAGGCCCTTGAGCGTGATGTGCCGCATCCCAACGCGGTTCGCCTGGCGCTCGAACGCCGCCGCGATGACCGCCAGCAGGCCCCACCGTTGCCCTCACGCTGCCGGCGCACGTCCAGGCGCGCGACAAGGCCGTGCGGCGCACTCCCTCGAGATCTATGACCAATTGACGAAGGTGGGTCATGAAGAACCCTGATGCCTTGCAGCCGCGCGCCAAAGCCCTGCATCTGCACGGCCTGCTGGCGCATTGGTCCGAAGCCGCCACCGCCGGCTGGCCGGAAGTCCTCATCGCCTGGGAAGAGGACGAACGCGCCCGCCGTAGCCTCGAGCGGCGCCTTCAGAGCGCCCATATCGGCCGCTTCAAACCGTTGTGCGACTTCGATTGGACCTGGCCCAAACGCTGTCGACCGCGCCACCTTCGAGGCGTTGATGTCGCTCGACTTCCTCAAGGACGCCACCAACGCCGTGCTGGTCGGCCCGAATGGCGTCGGCAAGACCACGCTGGCGCGCAATCTCGCTCACCAGGCGCTCATTCACGGCCACACTGTTCTGTTCACCACCGCCGGCCAGTTGCTCGGCGACCTGGCCGCTCTCGACAGCGATTCCGCCCTGCGCCGCAGGTTACGGCACTACGTCGCGCCGACGTTACTGCTGATCGACGAGGTTGGATACCTCTCCTATTCCAACCGCCATGCCGATCTGTTGTTCGAGCTGATCACCCGACGCTACGAGCAGAAGAGCACCGTCGTGACCACCAATCGGCCGTTCGCCGAATGGCGCGACGTCTTCCCCAACGCCGCCTGCGTCGTCTCCATGGTCGATCGCCTGATGCACAACGCCGAAGTCGTCTCTATCGACGGCGAATCCTATCGCGTCAAGGAAGCCCGCGAACGAACCGAACAGCGCGCCAGGCAACGCCGAGGAGGAAAATGATGGCCAAACCCAAGAAACCAAGCGGCGGAAACGCCCATGACCCTGCTCCCAAATCCCCGCGCCCCATCCGGCACAGCACGCGCATTCCGCCGGTCTCCAGTACGCCATCCCACTCGCGATCCCGACCTACTGGACACCCGAGCAGGCCATCGCCGTCTTCGAACTCATCGACGACCTGCGTGAACAAATCTGGTCCATCTATCAAACCGAGCTGCAGCAAATGATCCGCCAGCAGCGTCAGCCGGCGCCACTCGATCCCCTCGAAATCGACGACGATCTCCCATTCTGAAAATAACCGGACGCACAATCAGAAAGGGGGCCGGAAACGGCCCCCTTGTTCATGATCCGTGCGTCCGCACCCAGCCATTCGTGCCGCCAAAAAACGCGGATTTACACCGGCGGCAACACTTGCATCTCCATCGGCGGCCTACGCCCAAGACGGCAAGACCTACGTGATGAAGCTCAGCACCGCCACGATCAACGATATTCAGCACGAATGGATGAAGCGATTTGCGGCAGCGGTTGAGCGGGATTGGCCGCTCGGATCAAGGCCGAGCTTTATCCGGCGAGCCAGCTCGGCTCAATTCCGCGACAAATTGAGGGTACGCAGCTCGGATCAATCCAGGGCTGGATCGGACCGCCAGAATTCCTCGTCGGCATCGATGCGCGTTACGGAGCGCTCAGCGCGCCCGGCCTGTTCACGAGCCGGGAGCAAGACGTGCGGGTGATCAGCGATCCGCCGGTCCGCGACATGCTTCTCGAACTGGCGCGAACAAAGGCTTGGTGGGGGTCGGACTGTTTCCGGCCGGGCCCTCCTCGATCATCATGCGCAAGCCGGTTCATCATCTTGCCGAATTCAAGGGGACGAGATTTTGCGTGCTGGCCTCGCCGTTCCAACGGAAGATGATCAAGCGGATGGACGCCTCGGCGGTGCCGATGACGCTGGGCGACGTGCTGCTGGCGCTCCAGCAGGGCACCGTCGACGGCGCGCTGGGCACTATGGCGATCTACGTCACGATGCACTATCAGGATGCATCGAAATACATCGTCGAGACCGGCCAGCCCTGGGTCAACGAAATCGCCGTCATGAGCAGGAGATGGTCGACCCGCTGCCGGCAGGCTTGCGAATCGTTCGCGATGACGCGACGACGGTCGCCAAGGTCATCGTTCCCTTCGTCAATGACTTCTTCGGACGCCGCGCAACGCAAGGCATGGACCGCCGCAGGCGGCGAACTGATCGGCCTTCGGGCAAGTGGCGGCCCCTCCTCCGAACGAAGGACGCTGGCGGGGGCGCGCCGGCGCCGAAGCGATCGAGCAGGTGTCGCAGACGCCTATTGGGGGAACGGCATGCGGGTTGCAATCGGCGAGAGACTTGGCGTCGCCAAGCTCCATCTCGATCTGCGCCGCGGCGACGGTCCGCCGGGAGCGCGCTGGTACAACTTCGCCGCCTTGACGACGACCGAGCGGCTGATCGACGAGCAGCCTGAGATTGCCGCCGGCGCGGTGCGTGCGATCGTCAGAACACAAAAGGCACTCAAGGCCGATCCATCGCTTGCCGCTGCGGTCGGAGAACGTCATTCCGGGCCCGAGGAGGCATCGTTGATCGCCGGCCTGATCGCGCGCGATGCGCCGTTCTACGATGCAAATATTTCTGGAAGCGATCGACGGCTTGAACAAGTTTGCCAAGGCCAGTGGGCTTATCGCCGAACCCGTCGATTACGACCGGCTGGTAGCCTCACAATTCAGCAGCGTATGGAAGGATTAGGTGCTCTCCGCGCGCTCAGACACCTCGTGCGAAATCGACCGGAATGTCTCCTATTGGCCCATTGCACTCGCCACGGCCGCCGGCCGCGGCGACCGCAATCTGGAGCAAGTTCCGCCGCCAGTAGCAAGCCCGGTTGACAGTGGTCGGCGACGCAACTGTCGCCCGCACCGGGCGACCGAGCTATCTCGCGCTCGCGCGCTGACGCTGCGCCCGGGACCGATGCGACATGGCAGGCCTACGGGGAATCTCTCTGAAGAGAAACTGAAGGACTTGCACGATCGAGTGCATCGGGGGGCTGTGCGCAAGCCCGCGGCGAAGCGTACTGCGGCCGGATGGCTGCCGGCACGATGCTAGTCGTACAAACACGGTCCTCGGCCACGACGCGCCTCTCCTTCGTCCGGTCATAGAGCTTCGTCGGGCGCGGACGCTCATGTGCGGCCGTCACCTGCGCGTGCTCAAGCGCGCCGCCATTGGCAAGATACGCCGTGATCCCGGTCCTTAACTGCGCGCGCGGCAATCTCGATCCAGTGTCTTCGGCCTACCTTTGGATGGCCGGTCTTGGCCCCTTGTGTCGGTCGTGCAACGCACAAATTCGGAAGTGGTTTAACTCTTCAGCCGTGAGCGCGCCATCCTCGATGTGACGACGTGGTCGGCAAATCCGAACAGGCTCGCATCGTGAGTTACCACCAGAACGGCGCGGCCCCGCTCCCTCGCGATCGCAGCGAGGATCGTCATGATGGCCTCGCCATTGGCGCCGTCGAGCGCGGCCGTCGGCTCGTCAGCGAGAATGGCCGACGGCTCAGCGACGATGGCGCGCGCGATCGCGACCCGCTGCTGCTCGCCGCCGCTGAGCTCGCGCGGAAACGATGCCATTTTCGACGTCAGCCCGACGCTCACCAGCACCTTCTCGGTTTTGTCCACTTGCCCTAGGACCACGTTCGTCGCGCACGTCGAGCGCGAGTCAACATTTTCGGCGACGGTGAGCGTGCCGAAGAGGTGATAGGATTGGAACACGAAACCGATATGCTGGCGACGGATCTCAGCCAGGTCGTCCGGACGCGCACTCCGCTGTCAGGGTGTTGCAAATCCGTACGGTTCCGTTGTCGGCCCGAGCATGCAGCCGAGAATCGACAGGAAGTGGTTTTGCCACTCCGGACGGCCCCATCAGCACCGTCAATTGCCACTATAGAGGTTCAGATTCACGTCCTTGAGCGCCTGCACCCGCGCGGGTCCGATGCCAAGCACCTTACTGACATGTGGCGGCTTCGATGATGAGCGTCGGTCATTGGGTCAGGACAATCGCAGGATCGACACGAACGACGCGGATATTCGCGCCAATCGCCGAGGCTATGCACATGGCGACGGTGAGAAGGAACAGCCCGACCATCAGGTCGGGCGGGATGACGATCTGCAGGCGGTTTTCGCGGTGAGATGGACGAAAGCGCTTCCGATCATCGCCGCGATGTAGAATCCAATGACGGCGTTAAGCAGCGCCTGACTGATGATGACCCGGTAGATGTAGCCGTTGGAGGCGCCGATCGCGCGCAGCGTGGCGAACTTGGTGAAGAAGATGGTCCTTGGTGTTGGAAAAAGCGTCTGTCCGACGATTACAGTGCCGACGATACGCTAGTATCGCGCCGGCAAACGAGCGCCGCGCCGGCGCCCGTTCCGAACAGCCAGAACGACCGACTCTGGTCGCGGAACTGGCCGGGCGTCAGCGCCTGGACGCCGGAAATATTGGCAAGGATATCCTGACGGGCCGGCTCAGATCTGGCCCCCGGTTTCAGCCGAACGAGATAGTGGCTGATGAGGTTTGCGGCAGATCCCGTGTAGGACGGGCGTCGTCAAGATCGGTGAAGACGATAGGGCGTGGTCGTGAACGAACGGATGCCGTCAGTGATGACACCGACCGTCACCAGCGGCCGCGAATCTCCAGCGGGGTCGTCGATCTTCGACACGCCGAGCCGGTTGTAGGAGGTGCGGTCGATCGCCACCGTTTCGGGAGCCGTCAAACTTTGTGCGTTCCCATCCACGATATCCCAAGGCGCCAGTCCGCCCGCACTGACATCAGAACCGATAATGAATACAGGAATGATCGTTCCATCCGGCAGTATCCATGCGGAATATCCGGCCACGATCGGAGCGGCTTCAGCTACTCCATTGATCGCCAGCAGGCGTTTTCGCATTGCCATGTTGAGGATTGAGAGATCCTCGAAGCATTTCGCGCCTTTCGCAATGATCCAAAGATCGGTCGCGGCGTGATCGATCACCATGGTCACCATGCGGCCAAAACCGAAGTAAAGGCCGACCTGTACCATCACCAGAACAATTGAAAGCACGATGCCAATGAGCGACGCGACGAAGCGACGCCGATCCTGAAAGAGATTTCGTGATGCAAGCGTGAAGACGAGGGACATCCTTCGACGCCTTTGCGTCTGTTCCCGCGACTTGTTGAGACGCTTCATCTGCTGTTGCCTGTGGCACACGACGCGGCGACGGCGCCGACCAAAATTTTTATATGCTCGGTGGCGCTGGTATTTATTGATCTGCATCAAGTACCGGACACATCCGAAGGCGCTCTCGCCGAAGCTTTTTAGATCGAGAGTTATTTGGTTGGGACTGACATAGAGGTGCCGTTGACAAACTCGATCACCGGCGGCGCCGGCTGCTGCGCGGGGCGGCGAGCGGCCACGCTGCCGCGGTGCCGAGGCCAGCGTCAATTCCCGCCGTCGCATCGGTCATCCCCTCATGCTGAATTGTGCGTAGCCTATCGCGGTCGGGCGCTCATGGGAACGGGGCCAACACCGAGGAAGCCGTTGCCATCGCAGGCAGCCAAACCCAGCTCGGCGATCTCGATACAACGTTTTCATCGCGCTTGTGCGTCCGGAATTGGCCCCATTGGTCGGTCGTGCGGCGCGCCAGTTCGGGAAGCGATCGGACTATGAGCGGACTAGCCGCGGGCACCGTTGATCCGCCGCAGATGACCCACAAGAGAGTGCGCCAGGAAGCTGGCAAAGAATAGGAGGTGCAAGTCCCCCACGGGGAAGGTCTAGCCAACCACCCCGACCCCGAGTGATGCACGAGGTTCTGCTCGCGAGGCAGCCGTGAAGCGTTCACAGGGGAGACCACGGGCCGAGTATTGAGCTGCGAAACGGGTCCAATTCCGAGGTGCCGATCTAGTTCTCTGACGAGAAGGCAACATCCCCCATAGCGTATTGGCTTGTATGGAGGAACCTCGCGCAGTCGAAGACCTTGTGCACGTGGGGAAGTTCTTTGTGCGGAACCTGGGGAGGCCTCATCCGTGTCCGGCAGGGCATGCCTGAACGGCTCATGAAGGCGAAAGCCGAACGATGAGCATGCACGCGGATGAGGAGTTGGACGAGGGAGTAGTACCGATGAAGCGGTCGAACAATGAGGGCGTGTCCTCTGCGGAGACCGTGGAGGGAAGGACCTCGCCCAAGGGGAACGGCGGTCAGACGGCCGCGGCCCGGACACTGCGCCGGGATACCGCGTCGAACGGGCTGGCAGCCGTGCGCCAAGCGGCGCGACAAGGCAAGACTGTGCGGTTCACGGCACTGCTGCATCACATCACCACCGACCTCCTGAAGCGGAGCTATCTCGCGCTCGCGCGTGACGCTGCGCCCGGGATCGATGGCGTGACATGGCAGACCTATGGAGAATCCCTCGAAGAGAAACTGAAAGACCTACACGATAGAGTGCACCGAGGCAGCTACCGGGCCCGCCCGGCCAGAAGGACATACATCCCGAAGGCGGACGGCTCAGAGCGGCCACTCAGCATTCTGTGTCTGGAGGACAAGATCGTTCAACAGGCAGTTGTGTTCGTTTTGGAGGCCATCTACGAGGAGGACTTCCTTGGTTTCTCCTATGGATTCCGACCGGGGCGCGGCCAGCACGATGCGCTGGACGCCCTCCATGCCGGGATTTACCGGAGACAAGTGAACTGGGTGCTCGATGCGGATATCCAGGGCTTCTTCGATGCCATGGCCCATTCGTGGATCATCCGTTTCCTCGAACACCGTATCGCGGACAAGCGCATCCTGCGCCTGATTGCGAAATGGCTGAAGGTCGGCATCACGGAAGATGGGTGCGTAACACGCAGTGAGCGTGGCGCTCCGCAAGGCGCGGTGATCTCACCGATTCTGGCGAACGTCTACTTGCACTACGTGTTCGATCTTTGGACCCACCGCTGGCGCCGCAAGGCGACCGGCGACGTGATCGTCATCCGCTATGCGGATGACACCATTGTCGGCTTCCAGCATGAGCATGAGGCGAAGGCTTTCCTGCACGACCTGCAAGAAAGAATGCGGGCGTTCGAACTGGCACTGCACCCGGCGAAAACCCGGCTGATCCGCTTCGGTCGCCACGCGGCCAAGCAACGTGCGAAACTTGGAGAGGGGAAGCCCGAGCCTTTCGACTTCCTCGGCTTCACGCATTTTTGCACGCGATCACGCAAATGGGGCTCGTTCGTCATCGGGCGCAAGACGATCAAGAAGCGGATGTTGAGACAGCTGCAGGCGGTCAAGATGGAGTTGCGCAAGCGAATGCACGACCCCATTGCCAAGACCGGGGCATGGTTGACTCAGATGCTCAAAGGGCACCTGAACTACTACGCCGTTCCCGGTAACAGCCCGAGTCTGTGGTGGTACCTCAACGAGGTGCGATGGCGCTGGCTCAAGTCGCTCAAACGACGCAGCCAGCGTGCGTTCATGAGCTGGGAGAAGTTTACCAGCATCACCGACCGCTTCTTCCCGTCGATCAGGATACTACACCCGTTGCCATGTCACCGTTTCGACGCCAGAACCCGAGGGAAGAGCCCGGTGCGTTAGTAGCGCACGCCGGGATCTGTGCGGGGGGCGGGGAGACATCCTCGTCCCTACCGCGACCGACCGCGCCGGCCCGCCGCCGCCGCGCCCGCCTTACAGCGCGTGGAAAGCCGTTTTTTTAAAATCGTTCTGAGCCGCGAGATCGCGTTTGGGATGGAACGGACGCGGCATCAGCTTGCGCCAGCCATGCCGGGCCAGAAGATTGTAGACCGTGCTGTTGCTGGTTTCGTGCCCGATCGCCTGTTCGTAGGCCGCCTTGAGGTCGTGGATGTTCAGCATTTCGCCGGCGCCCGCTGCCTTGGCGAAGCGCACCAGCAAGGCCTTCTCCTCGGCCACCGTCATGTTCTCGCGTATCCGTCCGCCAATCGGCTTCGGCTTGAGCGCCTTGATCCCACCGCCGTCATAGGCCATGTGGGCGCGGTTCACGGTGCTCAACGAAACCCCCATGGCCGCGGCAATCGCAGGCTGCGCCATCCCGCTCTCGCGCAGCAAAACCATCTGGATGCGCTGACGCTGCGCCGCAGGGATTTTCCACCGCAACGCCGTCTTCAGTTGCCGGATTTGGCTTTTGCTGCATTTGACCATTGGTTACCCCGAATTAATGGTCAAAGCGAATCACATCGCGCTCGCAAACGCTTGGCACCCAGCTACCGCAAACTCGTCGATTTAAGCCGCTGTGGAAGCGGTATCACCTTCTGGCGTGAAACTTGGAACGCTTGATAGAGCAACGCGCTCATGTTCGAGTGTCGGAGAAAGCGGCACCTTGCCCCCCTTCCGCTTCTTCCGCTCACCCATCATGGCAATCAAACGAGTACCGAGTAGACCTGCCTTTCCTTGTGATCGAAGGTAGTCTCCGTCGAGCACCGCCGCATTAGTCAGCCTCATCATGC
>CAVQWD010000044.1:0-13503 GCA_963717265.1 uncultured Alphaproteobacteria bacterium
GTGCCACGCCACGGAAATACCTAAGCCAATGACATGAAACGATTATTTCGCGGGGGCGAGCAGGCGGGCTGGGGCGCTGGCGAGCATCCCTTGCCGGATTGCGGCAATTCTTGCCGGCGCGTTTTACCGCCCATTAACCATAACAGGACACCATCTTCTCATGCGCGTTTATGGACCGAACCGGGCGACAACGGCGAGCGCGCCGAGCGTGGCGCGGCGTCCGTCCGGCGGCACGTTCTCGCTTGCGCAAGCGCAAGCCCCGCAAGCGCAGAGCGCCGCCGTGGCGCTTCGCACATTGGGCGGCATCGATGCGCTGATTGCGCTGCAAGGCATCGAAGATCCGGTCGAGCGCCGGCGTCGCGCGGTCAAGCATGGCCGCCGGGCGCTCGATGCGCTGGACGAACTCAAGCTCGGTCTCATCGCCGGGACGCTCGACCGCGCCACGATGTTACGGCTCAAATCCGTGGCGGCCGACCTTCACGACAGCTCGGGCGACGATCGGCTCGATGTGGTGTTGGCGGAAATCGACCTGCGCGTCGCGGTCGAACTGGCCAAAGCCGGCATGTCCTAAAGCCCCGCTGGTCCTAATACCCCGAATTTCTTGAAGTTCCTGCGGCTATCCTCGTCCTGTCGCCCTTCGGCAGGACACGCAAAACCGTCCGGGACCGGTCCGCGGCGGAACCGGTTTTCGCGCTATCCGTCTGCACGATCATTGTTGTCACTGTCATGGACGTTGGATATAAGCCGCGGCGCGAGGGAAGCCTCGCGATAGTGGGGTGCGGGAGTAAGCGCAAATGCAGTTGTTAAAGGGCAGAAACGGCCGAACCGCCGAAAAGCCCGATAAGAACGGTAAGAGCGAAGAGACGGGCTTTCGGCCGGAAGAAAGACTGTACCGGCCAACCGACAAAGAGCCGTTCATGAGCGAGCGCCAGCGCGACTATTTCCGGCTGAAATTGCTCAACTGGCGGGAGGACATCCTCAAGGAGGCCAAGGAGACGCTGCAGCATCTCCAGGACGAGAGCCAGAATCACCCCGATCTCGCCGATCGCGCGTCGTCGGAGACCGACCGGGCGATCGAGCTGCGCGCCCGGGACCGCCAACGCAAGCTGATCGCCAAGATCGACGCCGCGCTGGCGCGCATCGAAGACGGCACCTACGGCTATTGCGAGGAAACCGGCGAGCCGATCACACTCAAGCGGCTCGAAGCGCGCCCCATCGCTACTTTGTCGATCGAAGCGCAGGAACGCCACGAGCGGCGCGAGCGCGTGTATCGGGACGATTGAGCGGCTCTTCATCTCCCGCCCCGCGATAGTGGGGAGGGGGGACCGCACGAAGTGCGGTGGGAGGGGCGTCTGACTCGACGCTTCGTTGCTGTTGCAAGGAAATGAAAACGTGGCCGCTTGCATTGCCCTGAAGCCTCCGCGTTACGGGGCGTCCCGCGCCCCCTCCACCAGCCTTCGGTGGTCCCCCTCCCCCGTTTTCACGGGGGAGGAAAACAAATCCGTTCTCGCGGCGCGTGAGCGTCCGAGGCTTGCAATGAACAGTCACGTAAGCCCTCCCCAAGAAGGGAGGCGGAGCGCCGAAAGGCGCAGTAGTCCAGGCCGCATCAGCGGATGCGGCCGCGCGCCACGCAATCCAGATGTTGCCATCTGGCTGCGCTTCGGGCGCGCGCGCCTTGCGGCGCTCCACCGCGGCGCTTGCCACGCCAATTAAGGCCATGGCTCAGCCCAGGCCGTGTTTCCTGCGACTTGCGAGCGGCGGGGGTTACCCGCCGTGCGCTGTCCCAGTCCAGCGAGGCACCTCGCGGGCCGGTCATAGTGCCGGCCGAACCGATGCCCAAGCCGCCCGGGAGCGGGGTTACGAGCCCCGCCCGCGGGAACCGCACTCGCTCCGTCAGTCGGCCGTCACCGGTGACGCCCTTCGATGAGCGAGATTGGCCATATATAACTGAATTGGTGACGATGTCAAGGGCCTATGTCGCCGAAAGTGCGACGACCGCTGCGCAAATGGAACGGCTCCTATTACACGCCGCCGTATTCGTCGGGGCGAGGATGCGCACATTGTGATGGAGGCTAGATCACGCTGCTTTCAGTCGCGCCATCTCGGTGTCGAACTCGAATTGCAGCTGCCGAGCTTCCTCCTCGGGCAACCAGCCGGCCATGTGCGGAAAGATCGTCCGGTAAAGCAAGACCTTGTCCGCATCCCAAGGAAGCTTTTCGGCCGCGCGGGCTTCGGCCAAAATCTTGTATAGCTGGGCGCGGACCTTGTCCGGATCGGGCCGATAGGCCGGAGGGGCCGCGTCGGCTTCGAACAATTCCGGCTGCGCGTCGGTCTCGAACAGGTCTTTCTGGGGTGAACGTGCCATGGGCTACAGGTGGTTCGACCGGTCCATGTCGATATCGTAGATAGGTCGAAAGTTAACATGAGTCTCGCCTGTGGCATCGTTATCAACGAGATTCTCGGGTTGTAGACACGTCGACCCGCGCGAGTACGGCTAATCGGATTCGGCGGACCTTTGGGGAAATTCCTTGGCGGGACAGACACTCGCAGGCGCGGTTTCAGCTTACGGCGCAAGCGTCAAGGCAAAACTGGCCAACGTCGCCATTTCCGGAGCGCCGGAAGATCAGCTTCGCGCTCCGCTCGAAACCTTGATTCGCGATTTGGCTGCGATCGAAGGGATGTCGCCGAACGCCGTTAAACTTGTCGGCGAGACGACGCTTGCCGAATTGAAAACGCGGCCGGATTTTGCCGTCACCGTCGGCAACGCGCTTGTCGGCTTCATCGAAGTCAAGGCGCCCGGCAAGGGCGCAGACCCGCGCCAATTCAGCGACCCGCACGACAAGGATCAGTGGGACAAGCTGAAGTCGCTGCCGAACCTCATTTACACCGACGGTCAATCGTTCAGCCTATGGCGCAACGGAAAGTCGGAAGCCGGCATCGTTCACCTGAAAGGAAATATCGAATCTTCGGGCGCAAGACTCGAAGCGCCGTCGACGTTGGTTCCGCTCATCAGCGATTTTCTGCACTGGGCTGCCGATTCCGCCCAAGACCGCCAAGCAGCTCGCCGAAGTCAGCGCCCACCTGTGCCGGTTGTTGCGCGACGAAGTGATCGAGCAGATGGCGCTCGGCAGTCCAGCACTCACTGGGCTCGCGCAAGACTGGCGCAAGCTTCTCTTCCCGCAAGCTGACGATGCCCAATTTGCCGATGGCTACGCACAGGCGGTGACATTCGGGCTGTTGATCGCGCGAGCGCGCGACATTCCGTTATCGGGCGGCACCGAAATGGCCGCCCAGGAACTAAGAAAATCGAATTCGTTAATCGGCACCGCGCTCAGGCTCCTGACGGAAGACCCATCAAACCAGGAGGCGCTCAAAACCTCGCTTGGAACCCTCACGCGCGTGCTCGATGTCGTCAATTGGCACACGATCACGAAGGATGATCCGAAGGAATGGCTCTACTTTTATGAGCAGTTCCTAGAAGTCTATGACAACGCCCTGCGCAAGCGCACCGGTTCATATTACACGCCGCCCGAAGTGGTGTCGGCGATGGTGAACCTGGTCGACGAGGCGTTGCGCGGCCCATTGTTCGAGCGGCCTACCGGCTTCGCCGCAGCGGACGTGATCGTGGCCGATCCTGCGGTCGGCACCGGGACATTCCTACTCGGCGTGCTGCGGCGGATCGCGGAGACAGTCACGGCGGATCAAGGCGCAGGCGCAGTGCGCGGCGCGATCGAGGCCGCGGCCAAGCGCATCATCGGATTTGAAATCCAGTTCGGGCCATTTGCCGTCGCGCAATTGCGGCTGATCGCCGAATTGCAGGCGCTGATGGGAAAGCCGCCGCTGCCGGAACTTCGGCTGTTCATCACCGATACGCTCGGCAATCCGTTTATCGAAGAGGAGCAACTCGGACAAACCTACGAGCCCATCGCGGTTTCGCGGCGTCGCGCGAACAAGGTCAAGAAGGAGGAACGGATCACCGTCGTCATCGGCAATCCGCCTTATAAGAACCAGGCCGCAGGGTTAGGCGGGTGGATCGAAGATGGGAGTAAGGGACGCGCAAAGCCGATGGATCGATGGACTCCGCCTCCTGATTGGGGTGTGAGCGCCCACACCCATCACCTCAAGAATCTCTACGTTTACTTTTGGCGTTGGGCGACATTGAAGGTGTTCGGTTCTGGTTGGCACGTCGCGACTGGGCAGCCAGAGGAAGATCGATACGGCGTTGTTTGCTTTATCACGGTCGCCGGATTTTTGAACGGTCCAGGCTTCCAAAAGATGCGTGACGATTTGCGCCGAGACTGTACTGAAATCTGGGTTATTGACTGCTCGCCTGAGGGCCACCAGCCTGATGTCCCCACGCGTATTTTCGAAGGTGTTCAGCAACCCGTGTGTATCGTGCTTGCTGCTCGGGCACCGAATAAGAATCGAGACGTTGCTGCGCGGCTGAGGTTCACGACGCTGCCAAAGGGTAAGCGGAAGGTGAAATTTGAGGCATTGGCCAAGCTTTCGCTTGCCGGGCTTGGTTGGAAACTTGGCGCGAGTGGATGGCGCGAACCCTTCTCGCCCGAACAGAGTGACGCCTGGACAAATTTCCCACGGCTGGTGGAATTCTTTGTGAGCTCAACGCCGGGCGTAAAAACGCATCGGACTTGGGTCATTTCACCCGACGTCTCGAATTTGGAGAGGCGTTGGAACACACTTATCCAGGAAAAAGATTCCTCAAAAAAGGATATTTTGTTCCATTCAGATCCCGGCGAAGGAAAGACCCGTGCGCGTTACCTCGGGAAGACGGGAGTCACAGACTTAGGAGCTTTCGTAACCCGGCAGATCAGTGTGGAACAAGACAAAGGTCCGCTCGTGGACCCTACAAGATACGCGTTTAGATCATTCGATCGTCAATGGGTCATACCGGATAACCGTCTCTTGAGCCGGCCACGTCCCGAACTGTGGAGCGATTATTCGACTAAGCAGCTTTACTTAACATGCTTAGAGCCTGACTGAAAAAGAGGTGAGTGATTTCAGGAGGTTGTGATTCCATCGGATTTGCGAGATTCGCTGGAGATCACGATGCCCTGGACCGAAATCACTCGACCGCACTATGTGCGGGACGGTTTGCGTTACGCAAGCGACCTGACGGATGCGGAGTGGAAGTTGATCGAGCCGCTGATGCCGCCGGCATCGCCGATCGGACGACCTCGCAAGACCGATCTGCGCGCGGTGGTGAACGCGATCCTGTACCTGGCGTCGACGGGCTGTCAGTGGCGCCAGCTGCCGAAGGACTTTCCGCCCTATTCGACGGTGCAGGGCTATTTCTACGACTGGTCGCGCAACGGTCTCTTTGTGAGTATCAATCATATGCTGGTGATGGCCTCGCGTGAGAAAACCGGGCGCGAGGCGAGCCCGACGGCCGGCGTGATCGACAGCCAATCGGTGAAGACCACGGAAAGCGGCGGGCCACGCGGCTTTGATGCAGGCAAGAAAATCAAGGGCCGCAAGCGCCATATCGTCACCGACACCGAGGGCCACCTGGTCGGCTTGCAGGTTCATGCGGCCGACATCCAGGATCGGGATGGCGCCGTCGGCGTCCTGGCGTCCATTCGTTTACTGTACCCCTGGCTGCGTTACGTCTTTGCCGACGGCGGCTATGCCGGCGACAAGCTGAGCGATGCGCTGACCGGGTTCGGAAAATGGACCATCGAAATCATCAAGCGTTCCGCGCCAGCCGCCGGCTTCGAAGTGCTGCCGCGCCGATGGGTGGTCGAGCGTACCTTCGCTTGGCTCGGCCGATGCCGCAGGCTCGCCAAGGATTTTGAAACAACAATCGCCAGCGCGGTCGCTTGGGTGCTCGTCGCCCACATCCGCACGCTCACTCGAAGGCTTGCAAGGGCTTGAAATCAAATGGATCGTTTCGAGTCAGACTCTTAGAGGCACATTCACCGGAGAATGGGCCAGCGATTACATTCACGGACCTAATTCCCGATAACGATCACTACAAAGGCTCATTCGGAGGTCGCGTTTATCCTTTGTGGCGGAACAAGGAAACGACGCGACCGAACATTAAACCGGCGCTGCTCGCACATCTGGCAAAAATCTTTGCGCAGCCCGTCAAGGCGGAAGACGTGATGGCCTATCTCGCCGCCGTGATGGCGCATCCGGCGTTCACAGCGCGCTTCAAGGTCGATCTGGTGCGGCCAGGTTTGCACGTTCCTTTGACTGCCGACGCCAAGCTGTTCGCCGAAGCGTTCGCGCTCGGCTCCGAGGTGATCTGGCTGCACACCTACGGCGAGCGCTTTGTCGATTCCGCTGCCGGCCGGCCGAAGGGGCCGCCGCGCCTGCCGAAAGAGAGCGCGCCGTTCATCCCGGTCAAAGGCGCGATCCCCGGCGCGCCGGAGCCCTTGCCCGACACGATGGATTACGACCCGGCGGCGCGCCGGCTCAAGATCGGCAAAGGTTTTATCGAGAACGTCACGCCGGAGATGTGGGCCTATGAAGTCTCCGGCAAGCAGGTCCTTTGGCACTGGTTCAGCTATCGCCGCCGCGATCGCAGCCGGCCGATCATCGGCGACCGCCGCCCGCCGTCGCCGCTCGACAAAATCCAGCCGGACCATTGGCTGCCGGAATACACCAGCGACCTGCTCGACCTCTTGCACGTCCTCGGCCGGCTGATTGCGCTGGAACCCCGGCAGGCCGACCTGCTGGAGCGGATTTGTGCGGGCAAACTTCGCAAGGCCGACGAGTTGCGCGAGGCCGGTGCACTTGCACACGCCGAAGGCGAGCCGACATCCCAGAAGGGCAAGAAGAAAAGCAAGGGCTGATTTCGGACCCCGTGGGCTACGGGGAAAAGTCGCCGCGCCGCTCGCGCGGCGCGGCCGGATCGCGCATGATTCACCTGATTCGAAATCCGAACCTGTGAATCATGACCTCTCCCCGCCAAGGCGACCTGTTCCGGAATGACGACGATTCCGAGGAGGGCGAGACGCCCACTTGGTATCCCGATCCGAACGAGGTTCGCGCGGAACTGCACACGATTCTGGCGCAGATGCGCGCTGCGAAGTCGATGCCCTGGGACGACGACCGCACTGCGCTCTACCGCACCATCTTCCCGCAGATGACCAACTGCCTGCCCGAAGAGGAAGGTGCGCAGTTGCGGTTCGATTTCGAGATGGAATTGGCGCGGCTCAAGGCGGCGTGAGATACGGCGGTAGAGAGTAGGGTGGGCGAAATCGTCTGCTCCGCGCAACCGCGTGGGCCATTAGGGCGGTTACGCCCGTCTTCGACGGGCTATGGCGTGAACGATCCCCGGTCGGAGCCGGGGACAAGTTTTGCCGACGCGGCTTGGCTCTCACGCCGCGGTGCCCGCCCTACGCGACTTAATCCTTTGTTAACCCTGCGTGCTTAGCGGTCGTTAACGATTGGGCGGCGGCGATGTGGGCCGGCCGCGCTTGGCGCCGATGCTGCACGCACCGATGAACGGACCCTCGGGGCCTTCGCATAGTTCGCGCCTGCTGCGGCGCGCGCTGCGCGCTCACGATGCCGGCGACGCCGCCAAGGCCGAGCGGTTTTACAACGCGGTGCTGCAATCCGATCCCGAAAATTTCGATGCCTTGCACGGTCTCGGCCGGCTGCATTGCCAACGCAGCCGCTTCGACACGGCGCTGGTTCTCTTTCAGGCGGCGCTGCGGAGCGATGTGAGCCGCGCCGAAGGCTTTGCCAGTCTCGGCCTCGCGTTTCATTTTCTGAACCGGTTCAAGGAGGCGCTGGCAAGCTACGAGGAGGGACTAGCGCTCGATCCGGGCAATGCGGAGCTCCTCAACCGACGCGGCGTGGCGCTCCTGGAACTGCGTCGGCCGCAGGACGCGCTGCAATGCTTCGAGCGTGTCCTTGCCGGAGATCCCGATCATCTCGATGCGCTCGGCAATTACGGCAACGCGCTGACCAAGCTCAATCGGCCGCAACAAGCACTGGCCGCCTACGACCGGGCGCTGACGCTGGCACCGCAAAGTGCCCAGCTCTTGACCAACCGCGCGGTGGCGCTGCGCCGGCTCGACCGGCCGCACGAAGCCTTGATGAGCGCCAGCCGCGCGCTCCTCGCCAGTCCCGATTTTGCCCAGGCGCGATTTGTCGAGAGCGTGGCGCGGTTGACACTGGGCGATTTTGCCGCCGGCTGGCGCAGCTACGAAGCGCGCTGGGCGGTCGGGCTGTTGGCGGCGCAGCGCCGCCGCTTTACCGCGCCGCTGTGGCTCGGCAAAGATTCGCTCGCCGGCAAGACCATATTGCTGCATGCCGAGCAGGGTTTTGGCGACACCATCCAGTTCGTGCGCTATGCGCCGTTGCTGGCGCGGCGCGGCGCGAAAATCATTCTCGAAGTCCAGCGTGAACTGGTGCCGCTGTTGTCGAGCCTGTCCGATGTTGCCGCCGTGATCGCGCGCGACGAGCCGTTGCCGGCGTTCGACTTGCACTGTCCGCTGCTCAGCCTGCCGCTCGCTTTCGCAACCGAGCCGGCGACGATCCCGGCGGACATTCCCTATCTTGCGGCGCCCGATGACGGGATTGCCGTCTGGCGCAATCGCCTGCCGAAAGCGCGGCAGCTGATCGGGCTGGTCTGGTCCGGCGACCGGTCGCACGACAACGATCTCAATCGATCGATCGGGCTTGCAACGCTGGCGCCGTTGCTCGATCTGCCGGATGTTACGTTTGTCAGCTTTCAGCACGAGGTGCGCGAACGCGATGTGCCGGTTCTGCGGCGGTTGCCGAACCTGTTCCGGATCGAACCGGGATTTTTCGATTTTGCCGACACCGCCGCGGCGGTCGCGCTCGTGGACGCGGTCGTTTCGGTGGACACCGCGGTCGCGCATTTGGCCGGGGCGATGGGCAAGCCCGTTCTGCTCTTGCTGCCGTTCGCCGCGGATTTCCGCTGGCTGCGCGAGCGGTCGGACAGCCCGTGGTATCCCACCGCGCGGCTCTACCGCCAACCGAAATTCGGCGACTGGGGAAGCGTGATCGCTACGTTGGCGCAGCATTTGACGCGCGCGGACTTTTTTCCGGCGGCGCGCAGGCTTTCGGCGTGACCAGAACGGTTGCGGCCTCCGGCGGGGAGCTGCCGGAGGCCGCGTCGTGTCGGGGTTTGCTACGTGTTCGCTACACCCCGGGGAGGGCAGGGATCGAAAATCGGCGATCAGGGATCATGAATTGCGCTGATTGCGGTTATATTTCCTGATCCCTGATCCCTGATCCCTGATCCCTGATTGCCGACTAGAACGGCAACATGATTTCGAGCGCCTGCTGGGCCCAGGGCGGCTGCTGAACGTTCGTGAGCGTTCCTTTGCCGCCGTAGGCGAGCCGCGCCTCGGCTATCTTGGGCAAATCGATGGTGTTGTCGCTCTCGATGTCCTCTGGACGCACCACGCCCGCGACCAGGAGCTCGCGCATTTCCGAGTTGAGCCGGACTTCCTGCTTGCCCTCGATCACCATGTTTCCGTTCGGCAGGACCTGCGTCACCACCGCGGCAACGTTCGTCACCAATTGATCCTGCCGGTTGATCGTGCCGTTTGCATTGCTCTGCGTATTGCTGTCCGTGGTAATTATGCTGCCCGGCAGAATAGCCTTGGCCGGATTGGTGATCGTGTTGGCGCCGAGGAAATTTGTTATGCCGGAATCCTCGGTCGCGGAACGGGTGACCTGCGTTTGATCCTGGAATTCCGCCGTATCATTGATGTTGACCCTCACCGTCAAAATGTCGCCGACCTGATGCGCCCGCTGATCCTTGAAAAAGGCGCGCGAGCCGTTGCGCCACAGCGAGTTGGGATTGAACGAGGCCGGTTGCGGCGTCGGCATCGGCATCTGCACCGGTTTATAGCCGGGCTTGGTCGTGGGATTGTCGAGCGGCGAAAGCGGCGGCGGGTTGCCGATCACTTTTAATCCATCGAATGTGGAGCAGCCCGAGGCGAAGGCGGCCACCGTCGACAACAAAGCACAACGCAAGAGCAAAACGCGTTTCGACATTGAACTACCTTTCACTCAGCACAAACTACTCGGACCTTTCCGCCGCATTATCGACGAGCTGCGCGGTCACCGGACCGACCATCACGCGGTCCGGGCCGGAGACCACGGCCTGCATCGCGCGCTTGGATTCGACGTTGAGCACGCTGATCGTGTCGCCGAGCGCGCCGGCATCCCGCGCCTGGCCGCGCAGCGTGAGCGTCACGCCCGGTGCTTGGTAAACGATGGTCACGGTATCGTTGCGCTGCACGATTTCCGGCTTCATCAGATCGGCCGTGGCGAGCGGCTGGCCGGGACGCAGCGCGTGACGTGCCGCAAGCCCGGCTGTCGCGCTTATGTCGGTCAGCACGGCGTTGCCTTCGGCCTTCGGCCGGCGCACCACCGTCAGATCGGACGCTTTGAGCACTTCGCCGCGCTCGACCGGGCGATCGACCGTGACGGCATCGATCGTTTCGGTTGCCGTGCCGCTATAGCGCGCCGGCTGCCGGCGCAGCTCGACGCTCGCCGGCAGCCCGAATGTCACGTCGAACCGCGTCGTGCGCGGATCGTAGGACAGCGCCAGCACCTGGAGCTCGCCGGTCAGGTTCGGCTCGACTTGCAGCGTGCGCACGTCGCCGTCGAAATTGACCAGGATGTTGCGGGCCTCGCCGAATCCGTATTGTCCCGACAGCGCCCGCGCGATGCGGCCGGAAATTTCCCGCGTGTTTATCGATCGGCTCGCCCGCGTCACGATCACCTCGGCGAGGCCGCGCGTGTCGATGCCGACGAGCTGATGCGGCCGGATGGCGTCGACGATGCGATCGGTCGCCACCGCGCCGGTGGTGCCGAGATCGGGGGCGCGGAAAATCGGCACGTCGGCCACCGGCCCGGTGTTCTCGACGAGGTCGCCGATGCGCACGACGTCGCTGGTGACGGTGACGTTTGCCTTCAGCGCCGGCGCCGGTGCCGGCGGCGGTGTTTGCGCGGCCGCGCCGCCGCCCAGGACCAGCAGCAAAGCCAAGCTTGCGATCGTCAGGCGGGTCATGGACGACACCTTTCTCAGCGCATCAGTTGCGAAGTCGTCTGCAGCATTTCGTCGGCCGCGGTAATAACCTTGGAATTCATCTCGTAGGCGCGCTGCGCCGCGATCAGATTGGAGATTTCGGTGACCGCCTCGACGTTGGATTGTTCGAGATAGCCCTGTTGCAGCGTGCCGGAGCCGTCGGTTCCGGCCAGCGTGTCGCTCGGCGTGCCCGAAGCCGGCGTCGCGGTGAACAGGTTGTCGCCGTTCGCCTGCAATCCGGCATTGTTGGCAAAGCGCGTGATGGTGAACTGGCCGAGGATGGTCGAGGTCGTGCTGCCGGACGGGATCACCGAGACTTGGCCCTGCTGGTTGACGGTCAGCCCGCTCGAGCTCGGCGGGATGGTGATGGTCGGCTGGACGACGTCGCCCTCGGCATTGACGATGCGGCCTTGCGAATCCTGCTGGAACGAGCCGTCGCGCGTATAGCTGAAGGTGCCGTCGGGCATTTGGATCTTGAACCAGCCGTCGCCCTGGATGGCGACGTCGAGCGGATTGCCGGTCTGCTCCAGCGTGCCTTGCGTCATCAGCCGCGGCGTGCCGACGGTCTTGACGCCGGAGCCGAGGTCGATGCCCACGGGGAGGATATTGCCCTGGTCGGAGGCCTGCGCGCCGATGCGCTGCACGTGCTGGTAGAGCAAGTCCTGAAACTCGGCGCGTTGGCTCTTGTACGCCGTGGTCGTCATATTGGCGATGTTGCCGGCGATGACCTGGACCTGCAGGTCCATGGCCGCCATTCCGGTTGCCGCAGTATCAAGCGCACGCATTGGACGTCTCCCCGGACTGACCCGTTACGAACTGGTCGGCGCCTGCGACAGCTGCGCCAGCGCGTTACGGCGCTGGTCGCTCTGCTGCTGCAGGATATTGGCGATATCGGTGTAACTGCGGGTGACCTCGATCAGGCGCGTCATCTCGGCGACGCCGTTGACGTTCGATTTCTCGATCGCGCCCTGCACCACGGTCGTGCCGGGCGGCGCCGGATCGGGATTGACGCCGTTCGGCGCCATGAACGTCGAGCCGCCGTCTTTCTGCAGAAGCCGCGGTTGATCGAAGTTGACGATTTGGAGTTGCCCGCGTTGCGAATCGGCGTTGCTATTGCCCTCGCGCACCGTAATGATGCCGCTCGGGCTGATGATCACGTCGTGATCGGTGGTTTGGAAGGTGATCGGCCCGGATTGGCCCAGCACCTGATCGCCATCGCTGGTCATGAGCTGGCCCGCGGCATTGATCGAGAGCGCGCCGTTGCGCGTGTAGCGTTGCCCGCGCGCCGTCTGCACCACGAGATAGCCTTTGCCGTCGATCGCGACATCGAGCGGGTCGCCGGTGTGCTCAATCGGGCCCTGGCTCATGTCGGTCCAGCTTGCGCGGTCTTCCACGTAGCTGATGCGCCGGTCCGCCCCGCCGAAGTTTTGATCGCTGGCGCGCGGCATGAGGTATTGCTCGAACATCGCGTTGTCGGCCTTGAAGCCGGTGGTGTCGACGTTGGCGATGTTGTTGGCAATGACGTCGAGCTCATGATTGAGCGCCATCTGCCGCGACAGGCCGACGAGAAGCGCATTCTCCATCGGTACTCTCCCCTTGCTCGATGCCGTCACGCGCCGGCACCTTCATCGTGCGCCGGCGGCTCTCCCAAGCCGCTTGGCGGCGCGCGTCGCGCACGTTCAATTGCAGAAGCCGTGCCAAGGGAAAACATGGCGGGAAAACAATCACTTACGTCAAATGACAGGCGCCGCGGAGCGGGCAGAAAAGACCGCTCCGCGCGCCCTACCCGGCAAATAATTCCCGCCGCCGCGGCGCCGGCAAGTATCCGTTAACCATTCCTGCCTAGCTTCAAAGGTACGGCGCTACATCTGGCGCCGTGTAGCGCTCGCAACGTTGGTTTTGCGTTCTGTCCGGCCGGCTGCGTGCGCCTTCACGCAAGCGGGAGCGGCGATGGCAACGACGACCGAAACGCAGACTGAAGCCGAAAACGCTGAAGCCGAAGGCGAGGAGGGCAAGACAGCCCCCGCCAAGCGCAAGCTGCCGCTCAAGCTTATTTTGATGGCCGCGGGCGGGCTCGTCGCGTTTTGCGCCGTCGGCGGCGGCGGCTATTACTTCTTTTTCGCCGGCAAGAGCGAGGCGGCAACCGCCGCCAATCAGCAGGTCAAGCCGCCGGTTTTCCTCGATCTGCCGGACGTCTTGGTCAATCTGTCGAACACCGGCGGCGGCGGCGAACGCACGCAATATCTCAAGGTAAAGGTCGTTCTGGAACTGCCGGACCAGCTGCTGTCGGCGCAAATTCAACCGGTCATGCCGCGCATCATGGACACCTTCCAAACCTACTTGCGCGAATTGCGCCCGACCGATCTCGACGGCTCGGCCGGGGTCTGACCGGCTGAAGGAAGAACTGACGCGGCGCGTCAATGCCGCGATCGCGCCGAACCACATCAACGCCGTGTTGTTCA
>CAVQWD010000045.1:0-11862 GCA_963717265.1 uncultured Alphaproteobacteria bacterium
GATCTTTTCGCAAAACCGGTTTCCACTTTTCCGGATCATGCTCTAGTCACGCCTGCCGCTCGCGCCAAGCCGCCCACAGCGTAAGCGCGGCGACGAGGACGACGGCCAGCGGCGCGCCGGGCAGCCCGGCGGTGCCGAAGGTGACCGCGCCGCAAGCGGCGCCGAGCAGGAAGCCGGTCACGATCGCCAGCACGATGGCGAGCCGCGATCGCACCGCGATGAACTCTCGCTCGTGGGTAAGGTCGTTCGGGTCGCGCGCGTGCCGGCGCCAGGCCAGGAAAAGCTCGGTGCACTCGATGCCGAGCTGCGTCGTGTTGCCGGTCATCACATTGGTCTGCGGGGTGCCGCGCATGAGCAGCCGCACGACGACGCTCTGCGTGCCCATGGCCATCGCTGCGAACAGGCCGGCGACGATGCCATGCCAGTCGCCGGCACCCCTGACCGGAGGGCCGGTCAGGATCATGACGGTGAACACCGCAAGGAGCGCGGTCTCGAAAGCGAGCATCCACGGCAAAACGGCGCGGCCCTGGTCACGTGCCAGGGTGATCAATCCTGCGGTCAAGGCCGCCGCGACGAGGAAGGCGAGGATGGCGATGAGCTTGCCGGCAATGCCGGTGTCGTGGGTGACGAGCTCCGCCCCGGCGGTAATAAAGCTCCCCGTCACATTGGCGACGAAGAGCCCGAACAGTGCGAGGAATGTGTAGCTGTCGATATAGCCGGCGACGAAGCTGAGCAGGGCCGGCACCCATCGCGGCGGCAGCACCTCGCGCGACGGCGCGATTTCGGTCATTGGCAACCTCCGCTCCTTGCGCCGGGCATGTCCCTGGAAACTTCAGATCGTCCGCATTAACGTGCTTAGCCAAAATTTTGGAGCAGCACCAATGCACATGAGCCAATTCCATTATCTGCCGCTAGCGCCCGGCTTTTTCTCCATCCTCGTCGGCTTATTCATTATCCTGTTGATCGTTCTGCTGGTGTTCCGCGCGCTGCGCTACGCGTATCTCAGCCTCGGCGTCAGTTCGTCGACCGCCCTGTGGCTCCTGTTCGGCTCGCTGATCGGCAGCTATTTCAACATCCCCATCGCGGAGCTGCCACAGGAGGGGCTCCAGTCCGACCAGGTGATCAACTTCTTCGGTATGCAATACACGGTGCCGATTGTCGGGCATCAGACGGGCACGGTGATCGCGGTCAATGTCGGCGGCGCCGTCATCCCGACGATCATGTCGATCTATCTGCTCATCACTCGGCAATTATGGGTGCAGGGAGCGATCGCCACCGCCATCGTCGCCGTCGTGCTGCATTGGCTTGCCACCCCCGTGCCCGGCGTCGGCATCGCGGTGCCGGTGTTCTTTCCGGCCATTGTCGCGGCCGTGGTTGCATTGCTGCTGTCGCGCGGCAATGCCGCGCCGCTCGCCTATATTGCCGGCAGCATGGGCACGCTCATCGGCGCCGATCTCACCAACCTCGACAAGGTCGCCGGCCTTGGCGCGCCGGTCGCTTCCATCGGCGGCGCCGGAACCTTCGACGGCATTTTTCTCACCAGCATCCTCGCCGTGTTGCTGGCGGGCGTTTATCACCCCCGGCAGAGCGCTGCGCAGATTTAGCCGGCCGCCGGTTTTTAGCGGAGGGCCGGCGAAGGCCGCACTTCTGCCGTCACAGGCCTGTCACCGAATAGCACCGCCGACGGATAGCCGACCGGGCAAGAACGTCGTAAAATGACCCATCATTGATTGAGGGGAGCGTGTGATGATTTTAGGAATGTCGATACCGGCCTTTACCCTGCTCCATACCATCATCAGCGTAATCGCCATCGTTTCCGGGCTGATCGTTCTGGGCGGCATGTACAGCGCGCAACGCCTGCCCGGTTGGACCGCGCTCTTCCTGCTCACGACCGCCTTGACGAGCATCACCGGTTTCTTTTTCCCGAACGAGAAGATCACGCCGGGCCAAATCTTCGGCGCTATCACTCTCATCGTGATGGTGCCGACGCTCCTCGCGCTCTACGGCTTCCACCTCCGTAGCGCGTGGCGCTGGATCTATACCGGCGGTGCGGTCATTGTGCTGTATCTGAATGTCTTTGTTCTGGTCGCCCAGCTCTTTGACAAGGTAACAGTCCTGAAGCCGCTGGCGCCGACGCAATCCGAGCCGCCGTTTCTGATCACCGAGGTCATTGTTCTGGTGATCTTCGTCGCGCTCGGCCTCTTGGCGCTGGTGAAGTTTCACCCCGAGCGAAATCCAGCCTGACCGCGACACGGCTCATTCAAAAACGTGCAGGCCCGTCGAAGGGCTAACAAAGGACGTGTCATGCCGTGGTATGACTATCTCGCGCATTTCGTCGCCGGCGCTTTTCTGGCCAACGGCGTTCCGCATTTCGTGCAGGGCATTTGCGGCAACAAATTCCAGACGCCGTTCGCTTCGCCGCCGGGGGTCGGCAAATCCTCGGCGCATCGTCAACGTGCTCTGGGGTTGGTTCAATTTCGCCATCGCCGGCGGGCTGCTGCGTTATTTCTTCCCGCCGCTGCCGCCGCCGATCGGCGGCTCCATCGCTACCGCGCTCGGCGTGCTCGTCGCCGCGTTGTGGCTCGCCCACCATTTCGGCAAAGTTCGCAACAATGCCCCGCATCCGTGAGCGCACGCTTGCTCGCCCATCGTCGAGGTTGACCCATGTCCGAGGAGCCATCCGGCCCGCCGGCGGCGGCCAGCGACCCACGATCGATCGCGGCATATCACGCGCACGTCTATTACGATCGGCAAACAACGCGCGGCCGGGCCGAACATTTACGTCAGCGCGTCGCCGCGGAGTTTCCGCAGGTCCAGCTCGGGCGCTGGCACGACGAGCTGGTCGGGCCGCACACCCAATCGATGTATCAGATCGCCTTTCCGAGCGGCATGCTGGCATCGTTCCTGCCGTGGCTGATGCTCAACCGCGACGGGCTGACCGTCCTGCTGCATCCCGAAACCGGCGACGACTACCGCGATCACACCGCGCACGCCGTCTGGTTCGGGGCCGTGCTGCCGCTGCGGCTGGAGGCTTTGCAAAACAACGACGCCGCGAGTTGAGGCGCTGGCCGGCGGAGCGCTGTCGCTAGGCGCTGTCCTCGACGTCGGTATCCGGCCGGTCGCTGCCGAGGGCGACTTCGGCGTGCCACTTGCCGCTCTCGTCCTCATATTCGATGGCCTCGGTATTCCCCGGCTGGCGCTGCTCGGCGGCGGCACGGCGCGCGGCGTCGAGCGCCTCCGCGTGCGTGGGAAAGCTTTCCGAGAACGCGCCATTGACCGTGTAGGCCCAGCCGTCTTCGTGGCGGACGACTTTGTAAGTGATATGGGTCATCGGTTCACCTGCCCTCGCGCGTCATTCCAAATCGGAATGATTGATCGAGGCTCCGCTCGGTTCCGGGATCGCGGACCCTCGTTGGCGATACATGTTGGCATTTACCCCGCCGCCGGCGCAACAGCCGGCCGCTTTCGCCTCGCTAATCCGGCCCGCGGGCTGATATGTATGTGTCAGCGAAAAGGAAGCGATATGGCGGAGAAATCCAAAAGGCATGAGGCGAACGCTCAGTTCGCAAAAATACAGCGCGCGCAAGATGCCAAGAAGGCAACGTCCGAGTACGAATCCACGGCGGCGGCGGTGCGCGCGAAAACCGAGAAATTGAAGGCGCTCCGCTTGGCAAGAGACTGCCGCTGCTCCGCCGCAGCCGGCCGCTCCGAAACGGAAGGCTAAGAAAAAGGGCAAGTCCGGCAGCCTGTCGGATTGGCTGGACGGACAAGCCAAGGATGGCCGAAGCGCGGATCTTGAAACCCTCGGGCGCGCGGCGCGCGACCCGAGGGCTCAATCCGTTGCGCCGACGTCTGAGCGAGCGTCTCGTTGCGCCTTTAGCCGGTCGTGTGCCGACGGTGCACGTGGCGATAGGAATGTCTGACCCATCGCCGGTGGTGATACGCGTGCGGCGCTCCGTCCGGATACACGGCGTAGACGGGCCGCACCCCGAACAGACCCTCGACGCCGCCGATCACGCCGCCAACCGCGCCGCCGACGACCGCGCCGACCGGCCCGGCCGTGTTGTTGCCGACATAGGCGCCATGGGCGACGCCGTCGGGAATGCCCTGCGCCTGCGCCGCGAGCGGCAACGCGAGCGTTGCGGCGGCGGCTGCCGCGAACAAAATATGGAACTTCACGCTACACCCTCTTTCCTTGTGTTGAGATGCCGCCACGTGACGGTCAATCAAGGCGTTTGCGCGGCGGTGGTGCGGCGACGCGTCGCGGCGGCGGCGATTAAAACCAAAGTGAGGCAAAAGGATCACACCGGTGCGCGCCGGCTGACGAAGGAACCTGCCGTCGGGCCGCGCTCTGCCCGGACCCGTTCGGCTAATCAGCCTCCGGCAGCTAGTGCATCAACAGTTGCAATCCGCCGATCACGATTTCCACGGCGATGAGGACGATGATGATCAGTTCCAGCCGCGCCGCTCGCTCGGTATCGATGATGTCGGCAAACGCCTTGGCGGAATCGGAGATCACGGTGAGCTTGCGGGTCAAGACGTCGGCGCGCTCCTTCAATTCATATTCGTCTTCGAGCCGCGCGTAGAAGCGCTCCAGAGAAGGCCGCTCCCAGAGCACGTCGGGCTTTTCCGCCACGGCGACGAGACCGGAAACGCGATGTTGAACGAGCAAGGCGTTGCCGATGTGCTTGAGAATGGCGCGGCGGCCGCCGGGCGTGCGCCCATGCTCCGCCAGTTCGCGGGCGATCGGCTGGATCACGTCGAAAACCTTTGCCACGTTTTTTTCGTCGTGCGCCAGAATGACGCTGGTGGCGAGCGCATCGGCGATCAGCAGCGTATGTTCGGTGGTCAGCGTTTTCACGACAATAATTCCCGACGGCGTGAGCTGGTCGTCCTTGTCCGGCGCGACCTCGATTTGCACCGACTCTTCTTCGCGGATTGCTATCGGAGCGACGATGCGGCCGTCCAAACGGTCGATGACCTCCTCCTCTTCCAAGCGGCGACATGCCGACCAGGACGGCGACGCCATAGCGGAATAATGCGACGACACCGTTCTCGCCGGCGCGAAACGTCAGCGGCACCGTCGACAGTACGTCCTTGCGTTCGAGGCCGGCGGTCTCGATGCGGTCGCCGAGCAACAGCGCTCGCACCGTAATGCGGCGCGCGGGCGTTGGCGGCAGATCGCTCATGACACTCTCGGGTTTGTCATAACGTAAGCGACGTCGGGCGGCGTTTGAAGGCGGGCGGCCGGGGAAAAGGGACGGTGCCGCGAGGCTGATCCTCGGATTCCGCGGAGCTTGTCATCGGGCCGGCCCGGGGTCCCCATCGCGCGAGCGCAATGGGGTGCCCCGACTTCGGGCCGGACCCGTTGTCTCAATCTGGGCTGCGCTTGCTGTCTTTGACTTGCCGGCAGCTAAAAATTACGATGCACTTGCCGGACCACCATGATCGCTGGAAGGCACATCATGAAGGTTATGCGCCGTCGTGTTCTGCGAATGGTGGCGATCGGTGCGGTCTTAATCCCAATTCCACAGCTTGCGTCGGCGTTCGATTCTGAGACCGGCGCTACATCAAAATTTGCGATGGGACCAACGAGCGCCCCGCAAAAGCAATCCGGCGCGCCGGCGACGCCTGACCACACTATCACAACGTGCAAGACATCTGAGCGGCCATGCCCGAAGCCGCACCATCATAGGAAACACCGGCACGCAGCCTCCGCCGCCCGGCCGAAGTGATCGAGCATCTCAATTTCGCCTAATAACGGCCGTTGTATCCGTGCCGGGATGAGGCGATTTGAGCGATCCTTGGGGATGTCTGTGTCGGACAAGGTTTCCTACTTCTCGCGCTTCACGATGAAGTTCGTCGAGATCGTCGCCGCCAGTATCGCCACGGCGGTCGGCGGCTATCTGGTTGCGCATCTCGGCGGCTATTTGCCTTGGCCGGGGACGGCGCCGACACCGGCCGCCGTGCAGGCCGCTCCGAGTACCGGGGCGGTGTCCAAGACCTCACGCGCCCAGCCGGCCCCACTGGTCCCGCCCGCTTCTGCCGACGCCGACGAGCCGCGCCCGGCGCCGGCGCAGGATGCCGGTCCGGCCGCCAAGCGGACGGCGCGGACGACCGTGAATGCCATCCAGGCGCCGCCTTCGCATAAGCCGACGACGACCGGCACCAGCGCCGGCGAAAGCAAGCCGGGCGAGGCGGAATCGGTCGAGGCCCAGGTTCGCGCCGCGCTCGGGAAGGTCGACGCCAGTCGGCCGGCGCCGCCCGACGTGGCCGCGCCGCCAAAGGTCGATGGTCCCCAGGCGGCGCCGCCTGCCGTTACGGCGGAGCCAAAGCCGATCGATAGTCCCGTCGTCGGCACCGCCGGCGCGGTCGCGGTGGCGCCGCACGCTGCCGAGGTTGCGCCGCCGACGGTGCAGCAGGCTCCGATCCAGCCCGAACCGTTGACCCCGGTCGAGATCAAATCGCGGCCGGTTGCTGCCGTGGAGGAATGGCCGTCGCCGCAGCCGGCGTCACCGGCTCACGAGGAGAACAAGGGCCTGTTGTCCACGCTGGCAAAAATTCCCAAGATGCTGCGCCCCGCCTCGGGCGCAACCAGCAACGATCCGCCGCGTCCGCCACTGCCGGTCGGCCAGTAGGGCGCGGCGGCTCTCAGCCGTTTCACGGCGATGTGCTACGCTTGCCAAGTCGGAAGTCTTTTCCCGGCGAAACCGCCGCGCCGGCGTGGTAGAATGCAATAGATGGCACGACGCACCACGAGCGATTCCCGCTGGCAGGCCGAGCAGGTCTTCAAAGCCGCGACCACTCTCAAGCCGGCGGAGTTGCCGCCGTTGCCGCCGAAGACGCCGGCCGTGCCCGGCGCCAAGGAGATGGTGTCGCTGCGCATCGACCGCGACGTGCTCGATTTCTTTCAGGAAGATGGTCCGGGCTGGCAGGAGCGCATCAACGCGGCGCTGCGCAAGGCCACGGCGAAATAGGGGCGTGCTTCACGAAGGCGGCAACAGCAAAACGCGTCGCGCCACACATCAAATTCACGACAAGCTTCACCACGTCCCAAGAGAGGATACCACCATGCGAGTTTCGTCCGAATTTCGTGCCGCTCTGATGGCGCTGATTGTCGCCTTTGCCGGCGCCGGCCTGTCGTCCGCCGCCCATGCCGATGGCGGCACGATCAGCTTCCGGGTGCTGAAGGGCGGCTGGTTCATCGGCGCGTCCGGCGGCAGCGGCTGGTTGGTCTTCCATGGCCAGCGCTATCCGATTTCGATCGGCGGCTTGAGCGCCGGCTTGGTGTTCGGTGCGTCGGAGACGCATTTCTACGGTACCGTCAGCAATATCAATAGCCCGTCCGACGTCACCGGCGTCTATGGCGCGGTCGGCGGCGGCGGTGCCGTCGGCGTGGGCGCGCAGGCGATCGTGCTGCGCAACGAAAAGGGCGCCGTCTTGACCCTGACCGGCCGGCAGGTCGGATTGCAGGTCAACCTCGATTTAAGCGGATTGAGCATTTCGGTGCGGTAGCGGCCGCCAAACGCCGGTGACCCGCTCCTGTTTTCCCATTTTATCCGTTTTTCGGGAAGCCGGGGCGGGGCCGGCAGCAAGCGCGTCAGTGCGGAAGGCCGCGGTGAATTAAGGCCCTTGCCGTTGGGCCGTTCGTTCTGGCGTCTTGACATTGGTCTCTGACGCGAATGTCATAGCTCCACAACCTAGGGGGGAGCCATGGCAGACGAAAAACCATCAATGAGCAAAACAGCGCATGCCTGCCGCTGCCGGTTTGGCATCTTTATCTACGATCTCGTTGTCGTTCTCGGTTTGGTGGTCGTCGGCTACTTCTATATCAAGACCCCGGGCGGTTATTGGCTTGTCGCTCCGACCGGTACAGGTCCCGACGCGAAACTCGCGGCCGCCGAACTTTCGCTTCGCGCCGTGTGGTTCGGCACGCTCGGCGGGATCGTGATCAGTTTGAAGGGCGTCTACGAACATTGCTGCCACCGCGGCGACTGGGACGATTGCTTCGACCTTTGGCATATCGGCCGCCCGGTCAGCGGCGCATTGACCTTGGTTGATCACTTTAGTTCTGTTGATGGCGGTCAATCCGACTGCCACGCCGAGCGAGCCTGTCGTCTACGCCATCGCCTTCATCTTCGGCACGCAGGAGCGTCGATTTTTCAACTTTCTGTTTGAGGTGGCTGCGCTGGTGGTTCGCGTTCCGAACGAGGACCAGAAGACCGGATTGAAGGGCACCGACATCCAGCCTGCGGAGGGTAGGGAGGGAACTTTGGTGCTGATCGGCGGCCAGGGCTTCGCCCAGGGCGCAACGGTCATGATCGGCGGTAACCCGCTCGCCAATGTCGTCGTGGGGAAGGACGGCACGTCGATCGTCGGCAATGCTCCCGCCGGCGCCGCCGGCGCGGTGGACGTGACCATCGCCAATCCAACCGGCGAACGCGTCGTGCTGCCGGGCAAGTTTACCTATACGGCGTGAGGCGAGGGGTGGGGAGGGCGCAAGTGGCCCGGATTTCGTTTCACTCAATCCGGGCTACGCTTGCTACTGGCCATACGCTATTTCTTCTGCAATGCATCGCGTTGCTTGAGCAGCCTTTCCAGCTCGTCATTTTGTTGCGCGATCCGATCCGCGTTCCGATCTTCGTCCTCGGCGCCGGAGACGGCAGCCGCTTGCTCGATCAGCTGCCGGATGTTGTCGCGGGCGATGGCGATGCGCGCTTCGAGTTCTTCGAGCGACAGTGAACTAGCGTTGCTCATGATGTTTCCCAAAGGTTCTGCTCTCGGATTTCGTGGAATTTACCCGCGGGTGCGCAGGGCGCGGCCCGAGTGCTCGATCCGGTGTACACGCTTGCTACCACCACCGGCGCCTGCCCCAACCGCCGCCAAAGCGGCCGCCACCTCGCAGCAGCCGAACCACAAGCAGAAGCAAGACGGCGCCAATGGTGGCGTTGATGATCGCCGAGATAATCCCGGTCCCGAGATGGATGCCGAGTTGCGGCAGCAACCAGCCGCCAATGAACGCGCCGACAATGCCTATGATGAGATCGCCGACGAGCCCGAATCCGGCCCCCCGCACGATTTGGCCGGCCAACCAGCCGGCCACAAGACCGACCACCACTATGACCAGAAGACTTTCATTTGACATGTGCACGGCGACGCCTCCAGGTCGAGCGTAACCGCTCTAGGGCATGATCCGGAAAAGTGGAAGCCGGTTTTCCGAAAAGATCATGCGCCACCAATATATTCGAGCACCAATCGATTCAATCTGAAGCGATTGCGCTCCCGCAGGATAGCACGTAGCCCGCGTTGGCTTGTAGCCCGTCTTGAGCGGCCCCCTCCGCTCGCTGCGCGAGCTACGGGCGGAAGCGAAATGCGGGAGTGTGCGGCGAGGGTTGCCCCGGATTTCGTAGAATTTACCCGCAGGCGCGCATTCGCGACCCGAGTGCTCATGCACCCCGTGCGCTGACGTGAATGATGACGCGTCATTCGTCGGATTGACGTGCGTCCGACAGGGCTTTCCAGAGCGCCATCCCATAGTCCACGATGTGCTCCTCCTGGCAATGATCGCAGCGATAGGTTCGCATGTCGCGGCCCGACATCGTGCTCTTATCCACCATGAACATTTCGGCGCCGCATCTAGGACATTGCGTCAGCGATACCGGCGGCACTGGTTTGCGGCGGGCGCTGAGCTTGAACCAAGAGGGCCACTTCATCTGAGATTCGATCCCTACCAGTCGCCCGCAGGGGCGCGTTGCACTTGCTTTGTCGGTAATCCGGTCAATCGAGGATTTCGGCAAGCAGCACGATCAGCACCGGGGAATCCAGCGGCATTTCCGGGTTAGTGTAGATCATCCGGCTGTGGCGGCCGGCCTCGCCGAACACCAAGTTGATCATGTCGGAGGCGCCGTCGAGCGCTTTCGGGTGATCGCGGAAGCCCATGGCGACCTGCATGGTGCCTTCGAGCCGGACGATCTGCTTGATGCGAGTTAGACTGCCGACGGCGTCCTTGAGCTGCGCAATGGCGTTGATCGCGGCCAGACGGCAGGCCGCGTAGGCATCCTTAGGGCCCACGCTGCCGCCGATGCGCCCGGTATAGGCGAGCTTGCCGTCGCGCCACGGAAATTGGCCGGATGTCATAACGAGCGACCCGAAGATGACCCAGGGCCGATAAGCCCCGAGCGGCCCCGGCGCCGCCGGCAGCACGATACCCTCCGCGGTCAATCGGGCTTCCGGCGTGACATTCGATAGCGCCGAAGCGGCGTTTTGTTGTTGCACGTGTCGCTCCCGCGGATCCGAAGCTTATGGCTCGCCCGGTTCTGGCCGCCAGCGTAGCCCGGATCGCGCGGCGTGTCGCGCCACTTTCCCTGCCGCAGGCTTCCTGATTGAATGCGCGTAGGCGGAAATCCCGGCGAAGGAGACGCACGATGCACGCGGTGATGTGTACGTTCAAACTGCCGGCCGGCGCCAGCAAGGACGAGCTTGTGCGCACCATCAACACGACCCCGCACACCTATCAGGGCGTCCCCGGATTGATCCGCAAATATTACGGCATCGCGCCCGACGGCGCCTCGATCGTCGGCATTTATCTCTGGCAAAACGTGGCGGCGGCAAACGCGTTCTATACGCCGCAGTGGCGTTCGATGGTGGAACAGCGCTGGGGCGCGCCGCCGCAGCGCCAGGATTGGGACGTGCCATGGTGGTCGAAAGCGCCGAGCGCCGCCTCGTGGCGGCGGAGTAATTGTCGGGCGGGATTGTGGCGCGAGGTTTGCCCCGGATTTCGCGGCATTTACGCGGACGCGCAGAGCGCGGCCCGAATGCTCATCCGGCCGCGCTTGCTGCAGAGATCGGCCGAAGCCGCCGCCTTCGCCGCTCAGGCAAGCTGGGTGCCGTAGTGCAACGGCTCGCCTGGCTTCGGCTGCTGCGATGTTTTGCGCAGCAAGCCGATGAGCGAGTAGGAATGGATGAGCAACGAGCGGGGCACCGCGTAAATCGGGATGAGCACGATCGGAAATACGATTCCGCCGCCGCCGCCGGTCAGTGCTCCGATCGCGACTGCGTTGATGAGATCGGCCATGCCGAACACGTTCCAGGCCATCGCGGCGCTCCGCGCATAGGGTTTGCCGACAAACCACCAGTAGGCGACAAGCGGCGCCAGGATGCCGGTGAGAACGTCGCCGACGCCGGCTGGAACGGCGAACAGGGCCGGCAGCTCGCCGTTGAAATAGCGGATCAGGAAGACGCCGCCGAGGATCCTGAACGTCTGTATCCGATCAGCCAATGCTGCGGAATGCCGGCAATGACGGCGCGGAAGGTCGACGACAGCAGGACGACATAGCCGACCGCCAGCGTCGTGGCTAACGCCGCGGGTACCCGCGTTGACGGAAAGAAACCGGCCGCAGCCATCAGCGCGACGCCGATCAGCCAGGCTGCGAACACCAGCGCCGAACCGACGATCCAGCGCCAACGGCGGGATTTGTCGTCGGGCAGGGCGCGGATGCCGACGTAGAAACCGAGCCACTGCAGCGTCGATCCGACGGACTGCACGATGACCTGGAGGACGACGAGCGTCATGACACTGTTTCCTTTCCTGGGCTGGATCAACGCTCGCACGCGCCGGTCGCCTGCCGAACCGGAAGGCGCCGATGATCGCCGAAATCGCCAAATGAGGATCATGGGGTTGGTCCTTCAGCATGGACGTTTGCCGGTCGGTGATAGGGCCGCGCCGGCAGTCCATCCCTATTGACTTCTTATTTCATAGTCAATATAATATTGCATAGTCAATATAAAAGACGTACTCACTAGCGTCACTCTCGCGTTTGTGATGAGATGCACCGCGGTGACCGGCCTCGCCCATGCGAGCTC
>CAVQWD010000046.1:0-815570 GCA_963717265.1 uncultured Alphaproteobacteria bacterium
GCTCACGATCCCGAAGCTGATGGTCAACGCGCCGGCGAGCCAAATCTCCATGGCCTGCGGTCTGCGCGGACCGGCTTTCGTCGTGGCAAGCGCCTGCGCCTCGGCAACCCACGCCATCGGCATCGCTTTCCACATGGTGCGGTCCGGCCAGGTCGATTGCGCGGTCACCGGCGGCTCCGAAGCCTGCATCACCTTCGGCACGGTCCGCGGTTGGGAAGCGATGCGGGTGATGTCGCCCGATGTCTGCCGCCCGTTCTCGAAAGACCGCATGGGTCTCATCCTCGGCGAGGGCGCGGCCATGATGGTTTTGGAGCCATTGCAGCGGGCGCAGACGCGCGGCGCGGAAATCCTCGGCGAGATTGTCGGCTTCGGCATGAGCGCAGACGCCGCCGATCTCACCGCGCCCGACCAGGGCGGCATGGTGCGCGCGATGCAAGGCGCGCTCGACGACGCGCATTTGGCGCCGGCGGATATTCAATACGTCAACGCCCACGGCACCGGCACCGCCGCCAACGATGAGACCGAGACCAAGGCGCTGCACGAGGCGTTCGGGCCGCATGCCGGCGGACTTGCGGTGTCCTCGACCAAATCCATGGTCGGACACGCGCTGGGCGCGGCCGGTGCGCTCGAAATGGTGGCGACGCTGTTGGCGGTGCGCGAGGGTGTCGCGCCGCCGACCATCGGCTATCTCGGCCCCGACCCAGTCTGCGATCTCGACTACGTGCCCAACGAGGCGCGCGCACTGACGATCGATGCTGCGCTATCGAACTCGTTCGCGTTCGGCGGGCTGAACGCCGTGCTGGCGGTGAAGAAATATTCGCCGGCGTGACACCCCGCTACGCTGCGCTGGTCGCTCGGCCGCCCTTGCCGCCCAGCCTCTTGTCGAGATAGGTGCTGACCGCGCTCATCAGCGGCTCGATCTTGCCGTCGAAGAAATGATTGGCGCCGGCAATGACCTTCTGCTCGATGACGATACCCTTTTGGGTCTTGAGCTTTTCGACCAGCGTAGTCACGTCGCGGTGCGGCACCACGGCGTCCTTGTCGCCGTGAATGATGAGGCCGGAAGAAGGACAGGGGGCGAGGAATGAGAAGTCGTAGAGGTTGGCCGGCGGCGCGATCGATATAAAGCCCTCGATTTCCGGCCGCCGCATGAGAAGCTGCATGCCGATCCAGGCGCCGAACGAAAACCCCGCGATCCAGCAGCTGCGCGCCTCCGAATTGACCGATTGCGCCCAGTCCAGTGCTGCTGCTGCATCGGACAGCTCGCCGATGCCGTGGTCGAAGCCGCCCTGGCTCCTGCCGACCCCGCGAAAGTTAAACCGCAGCGCCGAAAAGTTGCGGTGCACGAAGGCATAATAGAGCTGGTAGATGATCTGGTGGTTCATCGTGCCGCCGAATTGCGGATGCGGATGTAGCACGATGCCAATTGGCGCATTCTTTTGCCGCGCCGGGTGATAGCGGCCCTCGATGCGGCCAGCGGGTCCGGTGAAAATCACCTCGGGCATAATTGTAATCCTCTTTCAGCGCGCCTGCGACCCGATTGCCGCCCCGAAAACGCGGCACGGTCGAGCCCAAGGTGCAATGCTTGACGCGGCCCCCCAGCGCACGTAACTCTTTACGCTCATTTCAGATTTTCGGAGCCCGCGATGTGAGATTGACGGCGGCCAGAGCATGGGGTCGCGTTTTTTAGCACAAGCGGGGGGACAAAAAGCAAGCGCCACGGAAGGGCGTCGCCAATGACGGCAGAGCGCATCTACCTGGACTGGAACGCTACGGCGCCGCTGCGGCCCGAGGCGCAGGAGGCGCTGCTGAATGCCCTTTCGGTCATTGGTAATCCCTCTTCGGTCCATGCCGAGGGCCGTACCGCCAGGCGCCTTGTCGAGCGTGCCCGCGAAGCAGTGGCGGGCCTCGTCGGCGCGCAGGCTGGCAACGTCTTCTTCACCTCGGGCGGGACCGAGGCCAACATGTTGGCGCTCACCCCGGCGATCGAAACCGCAGGCGAAAAAGTGCCGCGCGACCGGCTCTTGATGTCGGCGATCGAGCATTCTTCGGTCCTGGCTGGAGGGCGGTTTCCTCGCCAAGCCATCGATCAGGTCCCGGTTACACCCGATGGTACGATCGACCTGACGGCGCTGGCCGACGCCATGGGCACAGCCTCGCGCCCGCTGGTCTCGCTGATGCACGCCAATAACGAAACTGGCGTTGTGCAGCCGGTCGATGAGGCCGCCGCGATCGTGCATGCGGCAAATGGCCTTTTGCACGTTGATGCCGTGCAGGCTGCCGGGCGCATTGAGTGCGATATCCGGGCGCTCGGCGCCGACATCATCACGCTGTCGGCACACAAGATCGGCGGGCCGAAGGGCGTGGGCGCGATCGTGCGGCGCAGTGAGAACGTTCACTTTCCGGATCCGCTGATTTCGGGCGGCGGCCAGGAGCGGGGGATGCGTGCTGGCACGGAAAACGTCGCCGGCATTGCCGCCTTCGGGGTCGCCGCGGCAGCGGCACGGCGTCAGTTTGAGGCGGAAGCCGAACATATGCTGGCCCTGCGCAACGTGCTGGAAACGGGGCTGAAGGCGATTACGCCGCACGCGGTTATTTTCGGCGCCACTGCCGAACGGCTGCCGAATACCACATTGTTTGCGCTGGCCGGCATGAGGGCGGAGACAGCCATCATTGCCTTCGACCTCGAAGGCATTGCCGTGTCGTCCGGAGCGGCGTGTTCCTCAGGCAAGGTGCAACCGTCCCATGTGCTTGAGGCAATGGAGGTTTCGCCCGCGCTGGCGCGCAGTGGAGTGCGGGTGAGCCTGGGCTGGACGACGGCCGGGGCCGATATCGAACGCTTTCTGGCCGCTTGGAGAAAGCTTTCGAGTGCATTATCTAGGAGTCATCAGGTTATCGCAGCCTAAGTGTCTGCCCGAAGGACAATTCAGCAGCCGCCTGCCACTCTTTCGCGTGAGTTCGCCGGGATGGCAGCCGGCCAGAATGGGGTGACCGCAAGCAAGGCACACAGACCATAACCGACTAAATCCAACCCGCGGTCCTTGAAACCGTGAGCGGAGGGACGAATGCCGGCAGTACAAGAGACCGTCGATCAGGTCCGGCGCATCGACGTTGATCAATATAAGTATGGATTTGAGACGCTGATCGAATCGGAAAAGGCCCCCAAAGGCCTTTCCGAGGATACAATTCGGTTCATTTCCGCAAAGAAGAACGAACCCGAATGGATGCTGGCATGGCGCCTCGACGCCTTTAGGCGCTGGCTCACTATGCGCGAGCCGAAATGGGCCAAGGTCCATTACGCCCCGATCGATTATCAGAACATCTATTACTACTCGGCGCCGAAGCGGTCGCCGAAATCGCTCGACGAGATCGATCCCGAAATTCTGCGCACCTATGAAAAGCTCGGCATTCCGCTGCGCGAGCGCGAGGCGTTGCTCGGCATCGAGAAGCCGCGAAGCGATGGCGAAGAAGGCAATGGCCCCCTCCCTAACCCTCCCCCGCAAGCGGGGGAGGGAACTGCATCGAACCCTCCCCCGCTTGCGGGGGAGGGAAGGGTGGGGGGATACAGCCGGGTCGCGGTCGATGCAGTGTTCGATTCGGTTTCGGTTGCCACCACCTTCAAGGCGGAACTCGCCAAGGCCGGCGTGCTGTTCATGCCGATCTCCGAGGCCGTGCACGAGCACCCCGATCTGGTGAAGAAGTATCTCGGCTCGGTGGTGCCGGTCAGCGACAATTTCTTCGCCACGCTCAATTCAGCGGTGTTTTCCGACGGCTCGTTCGTCTATGTGCCGCCGGGCGTGCGCTGCCCGATGGAGCTGTCGACCTATTTCCGCATCAACGAGCGCAACACCGGCCAGTTCGAGCGCACGCTCATCATCGCCGACAAGGGCTCCTATGTGAGCTACCTCGAAGGCTGCACCGCGCCGGTGCGCGACGAGAACCAGCTGCATGCCGCGGTGGTCGAGCTGATCGCGCTCGATGACGCCGAGATCAAATATTCGACCATCCAGAACTGGTATCCGGGCGACGCCGCCGGCCGCGGCGGCATCTACAATTTCGTCACCAAGCGCGGCGATTGCCGCGGCAAGAACGCCAAGATTTCCTGGACCCAGCTTGAGACCGGCTCGGCGATCACCTGGAAATATCCGAGCTGCATCCTGCGCGGCGACAATTCGCGCGGCGAGTTCTACTCGATCGCCATCTCGAACGGCTATCAGCAGGTCGATTCCGGCACCAAGATGCTGCACCTCGGCAGGAACACGACGAGCCGCATCATCTCGAAGGGCATCGCCGCCGGCCACTCCAACAACACCTATCGCGGGCTTGTCACCGCGCACCGCCGCGCCAAGGGCGCGCGCAATTTCACCAATTGCGATTCGCTTCTGATCGGCGACAAATGCGGCGCGCACACCGTGCCTTATATCGAGGCGAAGAATTCGAAGGCGGTGTTCGAGCACGAGGCGACCACGTCGAAGATCTCCGAAGACATGCTGTTCTACTGCCGCCAGCGCGGCCTCTCCGCGGAGGAAGCGACCGCGCTCGTGGTCAACGGCTTCGTCAAGGACGTGCTGCAGCAATTGCCGATGGAATTCGCGGTCGAGGCGCAGAAGTTGATCTCGGTCTCGCTCGAAGGCTCGGTGGGCTGAAAGCGGAAAGCGGAGCCAAACGATGACCGAATATTGGTTCAAACCGAAGCGTTACGGCTATGGCGCGACGCCGGTGACATGGCAAGGCTGGGCGGTGACGTTCGGAACCGTGCTGGCGATGGTGGCGGTGTCGCTCTATTTGCGGCTGACCGAGCGACATGATTGGGCCTTGGCGGCGATGCTCGCCTTCGACGCGGCCGCCTTGTTCGCGCTTTTCGTCGTCTGCCGCCGCAAGACCGACGGCGAATGGCGCTGGCGTTGGGGCGACCGCTAGCCGGGCGAACGGATTACTGGAGTTTTTTGGAATGGCGCTTCTGGAAATTAGAGATTTGCACGCCGGGATCGATGGCAAGGAAATTCTGCGCGGTCTGACCCTGTCGGTAAACGCGGGCGAGGTGCACGCGATCATGGGCCCGAACGGCTCGGGAAAGTCGACGCTCGCCTACGTGCTTGCCGGCAAGGACGGCTATGAACCGACGGCCGGCGAGGTGCGGTTTGGCGGCAGGAACCTGTTCGACATGGAACCCGATGAGCGCGCCGGCGCCGGCCTGTTCTTGGCGTTCCAATATCCGCTGGAGATTCCCGGCGTCGCCACCATGACCTTCCTGCGCACCGCGCTCAACGCGCAGCGCAAGCGACGCGGCGATCCCGAACTTTCGACGCCGGAATTCATCAAGAAGGTGCGCGAGGTCGCCAAAAATCTCGGCGTCGAGCAGGACATGCTGCGCCGCGCCGTCAATGTCGGCTTTTCCGGTGGCGAGAAGAAGCGCAACGAGGTGCTGCAGATGGCTTTGTTCGAGCCGCGTCTTGCGGTGCTCGACGAGACCGATTCCGGGCTCGATATCGACGCGCTGAAAATCGTCGCCGACGGCGTCAACCGGCTGCGCTCGCGCGAGCGCGCTTTCATCGTGATCACGCACTATCAGCGGCTGCTCAACTACATCGTGCCCGACGTGGTGCACGTGCTGTCGCGCGGACGCATCGTCAAAACCGGCGGCAAGGAACTGGCGCTCGAACTCGAGGCGCGCGGCTATGCCGAATATCAGGAGGAGGCCGCCGCTTAAGCCGCGGTTCGACCGAAGCGTGACGAATGAATGCAATGGCTGACGTGAAGGTGATCAAGACCGCGGCGGAGACCGCGCTGGCAAACGTCTTTACCGAGGCGCGGACGCGACTGCCGGGCGGACGGACGATCGCCGCTCAGCGTGAGGCGGCTTTTGACGTTTTCGCCAAAGAGGGCCTGCCGCATCGCCGCATCGAAGAATGGAAGTACACTGACCTGCGCGCGCTCATGCGCGAAGCGAAGCCGCTGGCGGGCCTGCCCGATGCGGCGGCGAAGGCGCGGGCCAAATCGGCCGGCAACTTGCCGGGCGATGTCGACAGCCGGCGGCTCGTTTTCATCGATGGCGCGTTCGTGGCGGAGCTGTCGGACCTTGCCGCCTTGGAGCCAGGGCTTTCGATCGGATCGCTCGCCGCGGCGCTCGCCGACGGCGGCCCGGCTTTGACACAACATCTTGGCAAGCTTGCGCCGTCGAGCGATGTCGCGGTCGCGCTCAATACCGCCTTGATGGGCGACGGCGCCGTGGTCCACATCGCCGCCGGTGCGACCATCGAGCGGCCGCTGCATCTGAACTTCATCGCTTCGGAGCGATCCGCCGCGAGCTTCGTGCGCTCGCTCGTCGTTGTCGAGCGCGGCGCGCGCGCCATGCTCATCGAAAGCCACGAAGGTCCGGCCGGCACCGATTATCAGGTCAACGCGGCGCTCGAATTGTTCGTCGGCGACGATGCCCATGTCGATCAGGTCAAGCTGATCGGCGAAGGGCCGGACGCATTGCACGTCTCGACGCTCGCGGCCGCGATCGGCGCGCGCGCGCGGTTTAACGCCTTCACCTTTACGATTGGCGGCGCCGTCGTGCGCAACCAGATGTTCCTTAGGTTTGACGGCGACGGCACGACCGCGGGCATCCGCGGCGCGACCCTGATCAGAGGCCGCCAGCACGCCGACATCACGCTCGTTGCCAGCCACGCGGCGCGCGGTTGCCAAAGCCGCGAAATGTTCAAGTCCGTGCTCGACGGCGAGGCCCACGGCGTGTTTCAGGGACGGATCATCGTGCGGCCCGGCGCACAGCAGACCGACGCCAAAATGATGACCCAGGCGCTGCTGCTGAGCGACACCGCCGAGGCGGACAACAAGCCGGAGCTTGAGATTTTTGCCGACGACGTGCAGTGCGGCCACGGCGCCACGGCCGGCAGCCTCGATGAGGAGTTGAAATTCTATCTTATGGCGCGCGGCATAGCGGCGGGGGAAGCCGAGGCCTTGCTGATCCAGGCCTTCCTTGGCGAGGCAATCGAGGGTATCGAGCATGCCGGCTTGCGCGAGGCGCTGATGGAGCAGGTGGCAACATGGCTGCGAGAACGGCGATGAAATCCACTGCGCGGTCGTTTCCCGGGCGCAGCGCAGCACGAAGTGGTGCGCTGCAGACCCGGGATCGTTCCGGACTGCGATGGTCCCGGATCAGCGCTGCGCCGCTTCGCGCTGCACCGCATCCGGGAAATGGTGTCTGATGATGCGCGACGCGGTGACCAACGGCGCTTACGACGTGAACCGCATCCGCGCGGATTTTCCGATCCTCGCCACGCAGGTTTATGGCAAGCCGCTGGTCTATCTCGATAATGCCGCCTCGGCGCAGAAACCGCTCGCCGTACTCGATCGCCTGCAGCGCGCCTACACCACGCAATACGCCAATGTCCATCGCGGGCTGCATTATCTCGCCAATGAGGCGACCGAGGCTTACGAAGAGGCACGCGAAAAAGTCGCCGCGTACCTGAATGCCGCGCGCAAGGAAGAGATCGTCTTCACCCGCAACGCCACCGAGGCCATCAACCTCGTCGCCTACACGTTTGGCCGCGAGCGCATCAAAGCCGGCGACGAGATCGTGCTCTCGATCATGGAGCACCATTCCAACATCGTGCCGTGGCATTTCCTGCGCGAGCGGCAGGGCGCCGTGATCAAATGGGCGCCGGTCGACGATGAAGGTAATTTTCTGCTCGACGAATTCGAAAAACTGCTCGGGCCGCGGACCAGAATGGTCGCCATCACCCAGATGTCGAACATGCTCGGCACCAGCGTTCCGGTCAAGGAGGTCACGCGCCTTGCGCACGCGCGCGGCATTCCGGTGCTGGTCGACGGCGCGCAGGCGGCCGTGCATGTCGATGTCGACGTGCAGGACATCGATTGCGACTTCTATGCCTTTACCGGCCACAAGCTGTACGGCCCGACCGGAATCGGCGTGCTTTACGGCAAGTTTCACCACCTCGATGCCATGCCGCCGTTCAACGGCGGCGGCGAGATGATCCGCGAAGTGTTCGAGGACCGCATCATTTACGGCGAGCCGCCCTACAAGTTCGAGGCCGGCACGCCCGCAATCGTGCAGGCGATCGGGCTCGGTGCCGCTATCGATTACGTCGCCTCGGTCGGAAAAGCGCGCATTCGCGGCCACGAGCAGGATCTCGTGCATTACGCCCACGACCGGCTGCGGGAAATCAATTCGCTGCGGCTGTTCGGCGCCGCCAAGGACAAGGGGCCGATCGTCTCGTTTGAGATGAAGGGGGCGCATCCGCACGACGTGGCCACAGTGATCGACCGATCCGGCGTCGCGGTGCGTGCCGGTACGCATTGCGTCATGCCGCTGCTGGCGCGCTTTGGCGTGACCGCGACCTGCCGCGCATCGTTTGCCATGTACAACACGCGCGCCGAGGTCGATTGTTTGGCGCAGGCGCTGCTCAAGGCGCAGGAATTCTTCACATGACCGACCATCCGACAACCGATCCGAATCCGGCAGCCGAAGGCGTTGGCGTTGCCGACGCGGCCGAACGGCCCTCGACGATCCCGGCCGACGAGATGGCGCGGTTGACCGACGACATCGTCGCCGCGCTCAAGACCGTCTACGACCCGGAAATCCCGGCCGACATCTATGAGCTCGGCCTGATTTACAAGGTCGATATCGACGACGACCACATGGTCACGATCGACATGACGCTGACGACGCCGAACTGTCCATCGGCGGCCGAACTGCCGAACCAGGTAGAAAACGCGGTGGCCGGCGTGTCCGGCGTGCGCGAGGCCAAGGTCAATATCGTCTGGGATCCGCCGTGGGAGCCCAGCCGGATGTCGGACGAGGCGCGCACGGTGCTCGACATGTGGTGAGCAGGGCAGGCATCGCGTTGCGCGAAGCATGCCGGCGCCCTACATGAAGTGAAGGAAGACATTGAAGTTTTTGAGTTATTATCGAGTGTAGGATCGTAGTCGCCCGCTGCACCGGGCGCTCGCGAGGAGGATGCAAAAATGGCCGCTCCCCGGCCCAGACCTCAAGTGATGCGGCTCACCGACGCCGCGGCGGAACGCATCAAGGCGGTGATGGCGAACGCGCGCCGGCCGATTGCGGGGGTACGCGTAGGGGTCAAGAACGGCGGCTGCGCCGGCATGAGCTACACCATGGAATACGCCGAACGGCCCGATCCGCTCGATGAAGTGGTCGAGGACAAGGGCGTGCGCATTCTCATCGATCCCAAGGCGATTTTGTTTCTGCTCGGCACCGAGATGGACTACAAGGTGGAAAAGCTTTCCGCCCAATTCGTCTTCAACAACCCAAACCAGACCGGCGCCTGCGGCTGCGGCGAATCCGTGCAGCTTGAGCCGGCAAGCGACGCCTCTTAGGCGGCAGGTGCTACGCTGCAGCGCTTGCCTGCGCCTCGGCAGCGGCCTCGGGATCGCTCTCGCAAATCACCCGGTTTCGGCCGTTGCGCTTGGCGGCGTAGAGGCAGTTGTCGGCGCGCTCGATCAGGGATTGCGGGCCATCGTCGGGGCGCAGCATGGCAACGCCGATCGAAACCGTGACGCGGCCGAGCCGTTCGCCGTTCGAACGCTTCATCAATTCCTTGGCCATCACGGCACGCCGGATCTGGTCCGCCACGGTCGTTGCCGAGCGCAGCACCGTGTTGGGAAGGGCGATGACAAATTCCTCCCCGCCATAGCGCGCGGCGATATCCTGGCCCTTGACGTTCTGCTTCATCGAGATGGCGACCAGGCGCAGCACCTGATCGCCGGTCAGGTGGCCGAAGCGGTCGTTGAACAGCTTGAAATAGTCGACGTCGGCCATCATTAGCGACAGTGGTTCGTTCTTCGCCTTGGCTTCGGCGATCGCCTTGACGAGCGCGGAGTCGAAGAACTTGCGGTTGGAAAGGCTGGTCAGCGGATCGGTAAAGCTTTCGTTGCGCACGGCGGCGAGATCTTGCTGCAGCTGTTCGATTTCCTGCTTCGAGGCCGAGAGGCTTGCTTCCAGCTTCTTGTTGTTGCGCTCCATCTCCTTGGTGCCCTCCATCAGGCGCTCGATGACGGCGTGCAGCGTTTCGCCGTCCTTGCTCCCGGCCAGTTCGGCGGAGGCGTCGGCCAGGCTTTCCGAATAGCTGGTCGCCGAGCCGGCGGCCGCATCGATCATCGCCAGCACCTGTTTGATCTCGTCGAGCACGCGCGAACCAACCGAATCGATGCGCTCGCCGAGCCGATCGCTGTTGATGTGGGTGTCGTAGATCTCTTCGAGATCGGCTTCGCTGAGCGCGCCCTTTTGCTCGAGTGTCTCGTTGATCACTCGGTTGAGGGCGGGACTGTAGCCGGTCGCGTAATTATACCAGATTTCGAAATTTCGCGGCGTGGCCGGTTGTGACAGCGCTCGAATCTGACCGAGCGCAATTTCCGCAAAGGCAAGAGTCCGTTCGTGGTGGTCCTGCGGCACGGTCATGGCCTTTCTCCGATCGCGTCGGGCAATTCGACGCTCCCTCGCGACAGCGCGGGAGCTGTCGCGATTTGAGGCAAATACCTAGGAGATAGCGGTGAAGGACCGGTAAATGACGGTCGCTGGCGACTACCGGTCTGCCGATTTGGCTAGGCCTTGAGCGGCACCGGTCGGAGCAAGAAGGCTGGCAAGTGTGAGGCGTCGCCGGATTCGTCTGCGCGTACGGCGCCCTGCCGCCCGGAGCGCCGCGAACGCGCCTCGTCGATCCGCGTGATCGAAGCGGCCGGCTGGTGAGGCTTGCGGCTGTTCCGGTCCGGCCGCCCACTTTGCGGGCGATGGCGCTCGGTTGAACGGGCCACCGGCGGTGCGGATGCCGGCGCCGCATTTGCGGGCGTCTCGGCTGGCGTCATGTAAGGAATCGTGCGCCCGATCAGCGTCTCGATCGCAGTCACCGCCTTGGCGTCATTCGATCCGGCAACGATGGTGATCGCGGTACCGCTGCGGCCGGCCCGGCCGGTGCGGCCGATGCGGTGGACGTAGTCATCGGGATGAAACGGCACATCGAAATTGTAGATGTGGCTCACGTCGAGAATATCGAGGCCGCGCGCGGCGACATCGGAAGCCACCAGCAGCGTCACTTCGCCCTTGCGGAACTGGTCGAGCGCGGCCATGCGGGCGGGCTGGTCCATGTCGCCGTGCAGTGCCTGCACCGAAAAGCCGTGGCGAAGGAGCGAGCGATGAAGCGTCGCGACATCGCGCTTACGGTTGCAGAAGATGATGGCGTTCTTCAAGCCCTCGGCGGAGCGAATGAGCCGCCGCAGCGTGTCGCGCTTGTCGTCTGGATCGCGGCCGGATTTGGCCAGAAGCTGAGTTGTTGCCGCGACGGTGGAGGCCGGACGGGAGACCTCGACGCGAACCGGATTGTGCAGGAACTGTTCGGTGATGCGCCGGATTTCCGGTGGCATGGTGGCGGTAAAGAACAGTGTCTGGCGGGTGAACGGAACGAGCTTGCAGATGCGCTCGATGTCGGGGATGAAGCCCATGTCGAGCATGCGGTCGGCTTCGTCGATGACAAGGAGTTCGACGCCGTTGAGCAACAGCCGCCCGCGCTCGAAATGGTCGAGCAGGCGCCCGGGCGTGGCAATCAGCACATCGACGCCACGCGTCAATTTGGTGTCCTGATCGCCGAACGACACGCCGCCAATGAGCAGCGCCACGTTGAGTTTATGATTGACGCCGTATTTGGCGAAGCTTTCTTCGACCTGCGCCGCCAGTTCGCGCGTCGGCTCCAGAATGAGCGTGCGCGGCATGCGCGCGCGGGCGCGGCCCGTTTCCAGCATGGTCAACATCGGCAAAACGAAGGCCGCGGTCTTGCCGGTGCCGGTCTGCGCGATGCCGAGCACGTCGCGCCTGGCAAGCACGTGGGGGATGGCCTGATCCTGGATGGGGGTGGGAGTTTTGTAACCGGCCGCCTCGACGGCGGCGAGAACTTTTTCGGACAAACCGAGATGCGAAAAGGACATAAATCCTCGTTTAGGGACCGTCCGTGTCGCCCCCTCGGGTCTACTCCCCGGCCAAGCGCCTCAAGTAGTGGAGGAAGATTCCAGCCAAAAAGCCCGCCGGACGGTCGAATCTGCGCAGCTTTGCTGTCCGCAACATAGGGTCGAAGCGCCGAAAGTCAACGGCAAAGGGCTTCTCGATGTGAGCTAAGTTAAACGGATTCCTTCATTTTCCTGCCATGCGGCGGTCACGTGGCCGTTGCACGGCACCGAGCGCAACGGCCCGCGGACTGTGCTAACAGGTGCCGGCCGGCTTTGGCGGCATAGACTAAGGCTTCGGCAAGGGAGAAAGCTCATGGGGCGACGTTTTGCGTGCGGGCTGCTGAAATGCGTGTTCGGGGCGGTGCTGTTGCTGGCCGCGGCTGCGCCACCCGCGTCGGCGCAGAGCAACTATCCGACCAAAGCGATCCGACTCGTCGTCGGGTTTGGCGCCGGCGGCGGGACCGACATTCTCGCTCGTCTGGTCGGGGCGAAACTTTCGGAAATCCTTGGCCAATCGGTGGTGGTCGAAAACCGGCCGGGCGCCGCCGCCCGGCTTGCGGCCGAATACGTCGCCAAGCAGCCGGCCGACGGCTACACGCTGTTGGCGAGCCCGATCGGCGCGATGTCGATTGCTGCCGCGATCTATCCGGACCTCAAATATAATCCCACCAAGACTTTCGTGCCGCTGGCGCTGGTCGGGCAATTTCCGTTGATTCTGGCGGTGCGGCCGGACCTTCCAGTCAACAATGTCAAGGAGCTGGTCGCCTACGCCAAGCAGCATCCCGACAAGGCGAACTATCCCAGCACTTCGCCGGCCTTCGTCATCCCGATGGAGGAATTGAAACTGGCCTCGGGCATGCCCGGCGTGCTGATCCCCTACAAGAGCAGCGCGGAGATGATCTTAAGCGTCATGGAGGGGCAGACCATGATGACAATTGTCGATCCCCCTCCGAGTGTGCCGCAAGTGAAGTCCGGCAAGCTCAAGGCGCTGGCCGTGACCGGCCGCGAGCGCTTGAGTGAACTTGCGAACGTGCCGAGCATGGCCGAGGCCGGCTATCCGAGCGTCGACGTGCATCTGTGGAGCGGCATGTTTGCTCCGGCGGCGACACCTGTGGAGATCGTTGCCAAGCTTGAAAAGGCGCTCGCCGCGGCCATTCACGATCCGGTCGTGTCGGCGAAGCTCAGGGCTATCGCCATCGAACCCTCAAACGACACGCCCGAGCAATTCAAACAGCTCATCGAAACCGACATCGTCAATTTCAAGAGCGTGATCAAGGCCGCAAACCTGAAATTCACCGAGTAGCAAGTGCTCGTCTCGCGCCCGCGGGAAGCGGCAGCCGCACTACCCGCTACAGCCGTGAAACCGAGTCCGGATGATCTCGTCATCCGTCATTCCGGATCGCTGCGAAGCGGCGAGTCCGGAATCCATACTCGCGGCGACGGGGTTATGGATTCCGGGCCCCTCGCTTCGCTCGGTCCCGGAATGACGATTTAACTGCCGGGATCAGCGTGACCTGAAGCGATTAGTCGGATCTCGTACGAAGCCACGCCGGCTGTCGGGTGGTTCAATGGCGGCCCAAAACCTGACCTGCCTGCTTGGCGATGACGGCGTCACAACTTGCGGCGCTAAACGTCGAGCGATTTCTCATCGGCAAATTGCGCGCGCTCCTGGATGAAGGCAAACCGCGCCTCGGGCTTGGTGCCCATCAGCCGCTCGACCGATTTTTCCGTGTCTTTTTGCTCGTCGGCAACGAGCGTGACACGAAGCAGCGTGCGCTTCTTCGGGTCCATCGTGGTTTCTTTGAGCTGCGCGGCCATCATCTCGCCCAAGCCCTTGAAGCGGCTAACCTCGACCTTGGCGTTGGCGTGGAATTCTTTTTTGAGAATCTCGTCGCGCTGTTTGTCGTCGCGGGCGTAGAAATTCTTGCCGCCGTGGGACAGCCGATACAGCGGCGGCACCGCGAGATAGAGGTGGCCGGTGTCGATCAGGCGCGGCATCTGCCGGTAGAAAAAGGTGATCAGCAGTGAAGCGATGTGGGCGCCGTCGACATCGGCGTCGGTCATGATGATCACTTTGCCGTAGCGCAAATCCTCGTCGCGATAATGCGCTCCGGTGCCGCAGCCGAGCGCCTGGGCAAGATCGGCAAGCTGCTGGTTCTGAGCGAGCCTGTCCTTGCCGGCGGAGGCGACGTTGAGGATTTTGCCGCGCAACGGCAGGATCGCCTGCGAGGCGCGGTCGCGCGCCTGCTTGGCGGAGCCGCCGGCGGAATCGCCTTCGACGACGAAAATCTCCGCGCCAGCGGCGGCGCTGTTGGTGCAGTCGGCGAGCTTGCCGGGCAGCCGCAGCTTGCGCACCGCGCTTTTGCGCGCGATGTCCTTTTCCTGGCGGCGGCGGATGCGCTCCTCCGCATGTTCGACCACGAAGTCGAACAGCTTGTTGGCGGCCGTCGGATTGCCGGCGAGCCAATGGTCGAACGGGTCCTTGATCGCCTGCTCGACGATTTTTTGCGCTTCGGCGGTGGCGAGACGGTCCTTGGTCTGGCCCTGGAATTCCGGCTCGCGGATGAACACCGAGACCATGGCGCCGGTGCCGCTCATGACGTCGTCGGATGTGATGGCTCCGGCGCGTTTGCCCTGGCCGATGCGCTCGGCATGATCTTTCAGTCCCCGCAACAGCGCCGCGCGCAGGCCGGATTCGTGGGTGCCGCCATCGGGAGTTGGGATGGTGTTGCAATACGAATTGAGGAAGCCGTCGGCGTCGGCGGTAAAGGCCACCGCCCATTGCACGGCGCCGTGGACGCCGATCTTGCCGGCGCTGCCGGTGAAAATATCGGGATGGACGAGCGTCGCGCTCGACAGCGTCTCCGACAGATAATCCTTCAGACCGTCGGCGAAGTGAAACGTTGCCCGTTCGGGCACGTCGTCTGCGCCGCGCAAAAGTTCCTTGGCGCACCACCAGCGGATTTTCACGCCGCCAAACAGATACGCCTTGGAGCGCGTCATTTTGAACACGCGCTCCGGCTGGAACTGCGCCTTTGCGCCGAAGATTTCCGGGTCCGGGCGGAAGCGCACCTTGGTGCCGCGCCGGTTCGCAACCTTGCCGGCCTCCTGCAATTTGCTCTTCGGCTTGCCGCGCTCGAAAATCATCCGATAGAGGCGCTGCCCGCGGGCGACTTCGACCTCCATGCGCTCGGACAGCGCATTGGCGACCGAGACGCCGACGCCGTGCAAACCGCCTGAGGTCCCGTAGACCTTGGAGTCGAATTTGCCGCCGGCATGCAGCGTGCACATGATCACTTCGAGGGCGGATTTTTTCGGAAATTTGGGATGCGGATCAACCGGAATGCCGCGGCCGTTGTCGGTCACGGTGACGAAGCCGTCGGCCGCCATCTCGACCTCGATCCAGTCGGCGTGGCCGGCCAGCGCCTCGTCCATGGCGTTGTCGATGACTTCGGCGAACACGTGGTGCAGCGCTTTCTCGTCAGTACCGCCGATATACATGCCGGGCCGGCGGCGAACCGGCTCGAGCCCTTCCAAAACCTCGATGTGCTTTGCCGTATAGCCGGACTCTGCTGCGGCGCCGCGCACAGGCGCAGAGCCCCCGCGCCGAGCGGCGCGGCGTCGCGCTTGCGGCGCCCCGGAAAACAGGTCCGGTGTGTCTTCCACCGGCAAATTCTTAGCTGTCTTTCCCACTCTTTACCCCAGAGGCTTGACTGGATTGAGTTTTGGCCTGGATGCTTTCCCGATGTGGCGCTTCGCCGACGCTCACGCAATGCGTGAGGCGAATCAGCCCGGCCAGGGTTTGGACTATGCCATTGAGGCGGCAAAACCATCAGCGGATTTGACGCTCGCGGGGACGGGTCCTATATGGCCGGCCATGCCAGGCACTTTCGTGACCGCCGCATCGGCCAAGCGTCGCCGTCATCGCTTTCGCGATCGGGCACGAGCGCGCGCCTGCGCGTAAAAATTCGTGCCGCCGGTGCCGCGGCACTTTGCCCTTGATATCCTGCCCGCGGACTCGGCCTGATCCCTTAAAACCTGGGTGGATTCATGCCTGCGGAAGACAACAAAGCGAAAATCGGCATTCTCGGCGCCTCCGGTTACACTGGAGCGGAGCTGGTGCGGCTCCTTCTGCGCCACCCGCGAGCCGCGATCGTGCTGCTGACCGCCGATCGCCGCGCCGGCAGGCCGATGGCCGAGGTGTTTCCGCAATTCGCGCCCTACGAGCCTGCCGAAGCTGACGGCGCTCGAGGGCGCCGATTGGCAAGGGCTCAACCTCGATCTTGCGTTCTGCGCGCTGCCCCACGGCACGACGCAGAAGGTCATCGCCGACCTCTTGGCCCGCACTCCCGCCACCAAGGTCGTCGATCTGTCCGCCGATTTCCGCCTCGCTGATCCGGGGGCGTACGCGCGCTGGTACGGCCGTGCGCACGCCGCGCCGGAACTGCAGAAAGAGGCGGTGTACGGGCTAACCGAGGTCTATCGGGAGAAGATCAAGGCAGCGCGGCTCGTCGCCAATCCCGGCTGCTACACGACTTGCGCCGAGGCTGGCGCTGATCCCGCTCCTCAAAGCCAGGGCGATCGATCCCGACGAGATTGTCATCGATGCCAAATCCGGCATGACCGGAGCGGGCAGGGCGGCCAAGGAGGAAATGCTGTTTTCCGAAGTCTCGGAAGGCTTTCACGCCTATGGCGTCGGCCATCACCGCCACATGGCCGAGCTCGACCAGGAGTTCTCCAAGGCCGCCGGCCGCGAGGTCATCGTCACCTTCACGCCGCACCTTACCCCGATGAATTGCGGCATCCTGTCGACGATCTACGTGCGCGGTCTCAACGCTTCGCCGGAAGACCTGCATGCATTACTGATGAAGACTTACGCGACCGAGCCGTTCGTCCATGTGCTGCCATTTCGCACCATGCCGCAGACCCGGCACGTGCGCGGTTCCAACATGACCTTTATCGGAATTGCCGCCGACCGCATCGCCGGCCGCGCCATTATCTGCTCGGCGCTCGACAACCTGACCAAGGGCGCATCGGGACAAGCCGTGCAGAACATGAATCTGATGCTCGGCTTTGCGGAAACGATGGGGCTGCAACAAGTGGCGCTGTTTCCGTAATCGGTAAGGACGCCAAACCGCCACATGGGTATCGAGCAAAATCACTTCATTGCTTCCCACTCGACGTTCGATGGGTGAAATGATATCGCCGAGTATCTCAAGGCGGCCCTTCAAGAGTCCGATCAGGTTTCGCTTTGACGGTCGATGCGGCACCAGCTCCGCCACCGGCTTGCCCTTCTTGGTGATGACGAGGCGGTCGCCGGACCGCTCGACTTCGTCCAGCAATGCCAAACATTTGGCCTTGAATTCGGAGGCCTTGATAAGCCGTGTCATGGGGAATCTCACATCACCATGGTCGCATAGCGGCCGAGCCTCACCTTGGCAATACAAGAACGGCGGCGGACCGAGTACCCGGATGCGAAAGCGTCAAAAAAGATCGTTGGAGCGCCGCTCGGCTGGGGCGCATTGCTGGTCGATCAGGCGGAGAACTCGTACCGCCTTGTCGTCAAATGAAAGCAGATGCTGACCACCAACATGAACGAGCCCCAGAGAACGCCCATGGCGGCGAGCTCGGTCACTTGGCCATTCTGCCACAAGTCGAACAGGAGCACGGCGACGACTTCGGTTCCCGGCCCGACCAGCAGCAGCGGCAGCGCCACCGACTGGACCGAAAACAGAAAGACGAAGAGCCAGCAACTGATCAGCGCAGTGGACACCAGTGGCAGAACGATGCGAGTGAAGATGACTGCCGATCCCGCACCCGATACCGTTGCTGCCGCCTCGAGATCGGAGTGAATCTGCAGGATGCCGGCATAGGCATAACGCATCCCATAGGGCAGGTAGCGCACCGTCGAGGCGATCATGACGGAGAGCAACGTGCCGTAAAGCGGAATTGGCAGATTGACGAAAACCTGCATGAAAGCCACGCTCATGACGATGGCCGGAAAAATAAGTGGCGCGGTGGCGATCTGATCGAGCAGCCAAGCGCCCGACCATCGCCGCACGGCAAGCCATGCGCACAGCGCGGTCAGCGGAACGACTGCGGACGCCGTGGCGACGCCCAGCAGAAGTGTATTGCCAATCGCTGGGCCCAATGATCCGCCGGCCAAGACGACATGGTAATTGTCGAGCGTGAAACGCGTAAAGGACGCGCCGGTCACCCCTTCGTAGAATGGCTGCAGCGAGGCAAATACCAGCATCGCCGCCGGCAGAAAGGTCACCAGCACGAAAATCAGAACGAGCAGTGCCGCGGCGAGGTAGCGAACCCGCCCCAGGTCGACGACGCGCGGGCGGTATCCCTTGCCCGTTACGGTCTGGAATTTCTGCGCGTTACGCGACAACCGATGGTGCCAGATCAGCAGCAGCATGACGATCAGCAACAGGCAGACCGAGTAGGCGCCGGATTGGCCGTAGTCCGGCTTACCGCTGTTCAGCGAGGCTCTGATAAATGTCGGTCGTGAGTACGTTGACATTGCCGGCAAGGCCGACCAGCGCCGGCACTTCGAACGATTCGAAAGCGCGGATGAAAAGCAGGAGCAGCAGCGCCAAAATACCGGGCAGCCCCATGCGCAGCGTGATCAGACGGAACGTTTTCAGCGGCCCCGCACCGCTCATCATCGAGGCTTCCTCGAACGAGGCATCGGCCGTCCGCAGCAGCGCCGACATCAGCAGGAAGGTCAACGGCGTCGAGCCGACGCCTTCGATCACGATCATGCCCTTCATCGAATAGACATCGAGCGCCGTGCCGCCGACGAAGCGGATCACGTCGTTGAGCGGGCCGGTGCGACCGAGCAGCAGCAGCCAGGCCACGACGTAGAGCACGTAGGGAATGCCGAGCGAGGCGACGACGCCAAAAACCACGAAACGGCGGCCCGGCGTATTGGTGCGCTCGACGATCAGGGCCTGCACGACGCCGAGAGTAAGCCCCACTGCGGCCGACCCGACCGCATAAATCAGGGTGTTGCCGACGCTCGAGAGAAAATATGGGCTGCTGACGAGCTGCCCGTAGTGGCGCAGTGTAAACTGACCGAACGAGCCGTCGTAATTGGTGGTGAAAAAACTCGAGGCGATCAAAAAAAGCGTGGGCGGCACGATGAGGATGAGAAGCAAGCCGGCCAGCACGGCAACCACGGGAGCCATGCGAAACCGCAAGCGTCGAGGGCGCGCGCGATCGGCGGGCGGCGCATTGTCGACGAGGATGTCGTGCAGGGCGCCCTCCAGCTTGCGCGGTCGCCGCAATGCTCTTCGTCAAGACCCGATCATTGCGGGGACGGATGCGTCACGGCCAAGCGGCATCATCGCCGGAACAGCCGGCGAAAAATATCCTCCGAACTGTCGGTGTATTTCAACAGCTCGTCGGGGCCGATGAAATTCTCGTGCATGCCCGCGTTCTTCGGCACCACGGCGGCCTGGATGGCCCGCGGCGGCACCGACGGATCGGCCGGGAAATATCCCGCCTGGGACAAGATATGCTGGCCTTCCTTGGACAGAATGTAATCGACGAGCAGCATTGCGGCATACGGATGCGATGCTCCGCGCACGACAGCCATGGTCGAGGCCGTCGCAGCGACCGGGTCCATGAGCTGGGTATCGACTGGGGCGCCCTTGGCTTTGCTGATCAGCGGGTGATGGGCAAAAATGTTGAGCGCGATCGGATAATCTCCGGCGATGACGCGGTCGACGAGGGTGCGTGCGCTGCCCGCGCCGAAATTGATGATGTTTTGATTCTTGAGTTTTTCAAGGTATTTGAGGGCGGCGTCGTCGCCCCAGGCGACGCGCAGGTTGGTGATGAACAGATCGGCGCCGGAATCGGTGCCGATCCGCCATGCCATCTTGTCCTTCCAACGCGGGTCGAGCAGCGCCTCATAGGTCTTCGGCATCTGATCCGGGGGCACCATTTTCGTGTTGTAGGCGCTGCCGTAATAGCTGACGCGGGTCGACGCCCACAGGCCCTTCGGATCCCAAAACGCCTGCGGATAGGCCGTAAGCGTCGGCGAGTAGAACGGCTGGACGATGTTGGCGCGCGCGGCCTGCTCGCCCACGCCGGTGCCTTCGAGTACATCGGCTACCATGTGGCCGGCACGAACTTCGGCGGACGCCTTTTGCACGATGTCCTCGGTGTCGGCCCGCCAATAGATCAGCTTGATGAACGGATATTTCTTTTCAAATCCCTGCGCCAGCGGCCGCATCGCCTGGTTGACGATCATCGCCTCGTAAATGGCGGCCGCACCCTCCTTCTTGGCGCCGTCGATCAGTTTCTGCTCGCGGTCCGCTCCCTTGTAGAGAAGGATGTCTCTCGGCGATTGCGGAAATCCCGGACTTGCATAGATCATTGCGGCCCCGATGATCACCGTCATGGACAGCCTGTGGATGAATTTGCGCGGTGACGACTTAGGCATGTTCCCGCTCCCTGCAGGCCCGAGTTTCGATCAGGGCGTCGCCGATCCGTACTCCCTGGCCCTGCGGACGCACGAAAATCGGATTGAGGTCGATCGAGGCAAACCGGCCGTCGGTGGCGGCGACGAACGCGGCAAACCGCAGGCAACACGCCACCAGCGCATCGAAGTCCTTGGCCGGGCTGCCGCGGAATCCATCGAGCAGCTTCGCCGCCTTGAGCCTCGCGCAGCGCCGCCGTCACATCATCGGCGCCGAGCGGCGGCAGCAGCACCGCCACATCTTTGAAAATCTCCACCTCTGTCCCACCGGCGCCGCATACGACAAGCGGTCCGAACTGTTCGTCATAGGTCATGCCGAGGATGAATTCGGCGCCATCTTCGATCATTTCCTGGACGAGTACGCCATCGATCGCCGCCCGCGCACAATTTTTCCGCGCGTTATCCAGCACCTGCCGCGTCGCCTTCTCGACCTCCGAAGCTGTCGCGGCGCCGAGATAGACGCCGCCGACGTCGGACTTATGGGGAATATCGCGCGATTGGATTTTCAGCGCGACCGGGCCGCCGATTTGCGCCGCAAGGCGAACCGCGTCCGCGGGGCTTCGCGCCAGCGCCTCGCGCGTAACCGGCAGGCCGGCTTTGGCGAGGATTTGCTTGCTTTCCGCTTCAGTAAGAACAGCTGCATCGGAACGCGGTAGTTCGCCGATATCCGGCACGCCGTGGGGCCGCGCTCGCGTCTCGGCGCGACGGCGAAACGCCGCGTAATCGACGAGGTGCCGCACGGCGTGCAGTCCGCGCTGCAAATCTTCCAGCACGGGCAGCGCGCGCGTACGGGCATAGTCGCGCCAATAGCGCGTCAGGCTGTTCGACATGAATGACACGATCATCAGCGGCTTGGCGGAAGCGCTCGCCGCGTCGGCCACCTGGTCGACGAGCGCGCGGTGGGATTCCCAGCCCTCCGCGCGCATGCCGAGCACCAGACCGATCACGTCGACGGCGTCATCTCGATCGAGCACCTGCAGCACTGCGGCCAGATTATTTTCTCGGCGCAGTCGCGGCAGGCCGACGGTGTCGAGCGGATTGGCGAAGGCGCGCTCGACGCCGAGAATCTCCTGAATGCGCCGATTGGTCGGCTCCGCGATCGGCGGGAAATGCAATCCGGCCGCTTCTCCCAGGTCGCCGATAAGCAACGTCGCGCCGCCCGAAACGGTCATCATCACCACGCGGTCGCCAGGCGGCAGCGGCGCTACGTCGAACAGGGCCGCGGTCTCGACCAGCGCATCGATTGAATCGACCAGCGCTATGCCGTTCTGCCGGAACAAGGCGACGAAGGCGTCATGCCGACCCGCGAGCGTGCCGGTATGGGCGAGCGTAGCCCGCTGGCCGAATGCGCTGCGGCCGAGTTTGAGCACGACGACCGGCTTCTGCTTGGCTGTCCTCTCGACCGCCGCGCGGAAGCGGCGGCCATCTTTGACGCCTTCCATGATGCAGGCGATGACACGGGTTGCGGGATCGTCGGCCAAAAAATCGATGTAATCCGCCATCTCCAGCGCCGCCTCGTTGCCGCTGGAGATCAGGTAATTGACGCCGATGCCGCGGTTGGCGGTGAGTTCGGCCACAGAATTCAATAGACCGCCGCTTTGCGAAACCAACGAGATGCCTCCCGGCTGCGCCTGCGCCGGGATGTCGGCCATCGTGGCGGCGAATCCATAATGCAGGCTCGCCACGCCCATGCAGTTCGGACCGGCCAGCGCCATATTGGCGCCGCGGACAAGCGCGACCAGCTCGTGCTGCCGTTCGCGGCCGTGCTCACTCGCAGCGTCGGCAAAACCCTCCGAAACGACGCACGCCGCACGAGCGCCCAATGCTGCCGCCTCCGAAACGACGTCGAACACGGCGTCTGCGGGCACCGACACGACGACGCAATCGGGAACCTCGGGCAGATCGCGCAGCGATTTGAAGCAGCGGTGTCCGGCGATCTCATTCGCGTGCGGGTTTACCGGCCAGGTCGGAATTGCATAGCCGAAGCGTTCTCCAGACTTGAGGATATTTGTTCCCGCCCCGCCCCGTGCAGAAATTCCGACAAGCGCGATAGAACGCGGCCGCAGCAGCGCATCGACCGGAGTTTGCCGCGCAGGCTGATGCATGGGCCTCAATCGATGATGCGGAAGCGGGGCACCGTAAAGCCTTCGGCCGGATGGTCTTCGTAGACCACCTCGACCTTCCGGCCGATATCGTAGACGCTCTTTGGCATGCGCGTGCCGATCAGGGTTGAGGAGACGAGCGGACCCTCGTCGAGTTCGATTAGCGCATAGATGAATTGGCCGTCGTCCTGGAAGCCGGCGTCGAACGCGACGTGATGGGTGTTGAAGGCGAAAATCTTGCCGCGTCCGCTCGCCGCGACCCACTCCATGTTGGCGGCGAACGGCTCATTGGCGTGATTGCGGCAATAGGCCTTCGGCCAGTACGAGGCACCGCAGGTCTTGCAGCGCCAGACCAGAAATTTGTGCTGCTTGAGCCCCTCCCAAAACGCAGCGTTGTCCTCGTCGATATTGGGAAGCGGCTTTTTCCACGGCGCATTGCTGACGATGACATTCGGTTGCTGGCTCACGGATGCACTCCGAGCAGCGTACAAGTGTGAATGGAGCACATGCCGGGAGACACCAACTCCCCGCCGTGTCCCGTGGTCATGACGACTTCGCAATCCTTGACCTGGCGTTGCCCCGTTTCGCCACGTAATTGCCGGATCGATTCCGCCATGCCGGTGAGATCGCCGAGGTGATAGCAGGACAATAGCCCGCCGCTGGTATTGACCGGTATCCTGCCGCCGGGGCCGATTGCGCCCGATTCTACCAACGGGCCGCCTTCGCCCTTCTTGCAATAGCCATAATCCTCAAGCTGAAACAGCACCTCGGCGGTGAAGCAGTCGTAGAATTGCACGCAGTCGATATCGTCAAGCGTGATGGCGGCCTGGCCGAAGGCCTGTTCCTTGGCGGTGGCCACCGCCATGTGGGTAAAGTTCTTTTTGTCCCACCACAGTTCTTCGGAAACTTCGCCAAAGCCCTGGCCGAGCAGATAGACCGGCGCCTTTGGACGATCCTTGGCGCGATCGGCGGTCGTGAGGATGAACGCGATGCCGCCGTCCGACACCAGACTGATGTCGAGGAGATGGTAGGGCTCGACGACGATCGGCGATTTTTGATGGTCCTCGATGGTCATCGGACGGCCGTACATTTTCGCCTCGGGGTTGAGGCAGGCCCAGGCGCGCTCGGCGACCGAGATCGCTCCGAGTTGCCGGCTGGTCGTGCCGTAAACCGCCATGTGACGGGCCGCCATCCAGGAATGGTGGCTCACCGCGCGCTGGTCGCCGAGCGGCTTGCCCCAATAGCCGCGTTTTTGCACGTGGTCCATGCCGCGGTGACCGTGCTTCTTGGACTCCTGCGCTTGCGACCAGTCGGTGACGGCGCCCATGATGCAGATGTATTTGGCAATGCCGCGGTCGAGAAATGATAGCGCGGTCGCAATGCCGAGGCCGGCGAGCGCGCCGCCGCGGCCGGCCACAAAATAAAAATGGTTCTTCAGGCCGAGCACGCGCGAGAACGCGTCGGTGTAATTGCTGCGGTCGCCGCCGCCGCCGCTGCGGCGCAGATCGATGGCGCCGTCGACATCCTTCGGCGTCAGCCCCGCGTCGACGAGCGCGAGCCGCGCGGCCTCAGCCGCCACCATGCGCTCGGAGCGCCCCGGCTGCGCGCCGGCCACGACCCCGAGGCCGATAATGGCGTATTTCCCCGACGATGGATGTTTCGGCACGTCATTCTCCTTGCAACTTCCTATGCCATGCGCGCTCGTTGCGCCTTGCCGAGGGGCTGTTTCGTTCGCTGCGTGATCGAACGCAAATGGACGCCAGATCCCGGTCCGTCGGGAAGCGTGAGCGTTCCGTTCTTGACTTCGAGGCCCGCAAACGGATCGTCGAGCAGCCGGTCGAACTCGCCAAGCTCGCAGGCATAATCAACGCCCGGCAGCGCGCAGGCGAGGTGGAGCGCCTGGGCGGCAAGGAGCCGGCTGCCGACCGCAGCCCCGAGCCGATATTTGATGCCGCCGGCTTCGCACAATCGCGCCGCCGCGAGCGTGTTACGCAAGCCTCCAAGCTTGGGGATTTTGAGACTGACGGCATCGACCGCACGCTTGGCGACCAGTTCAAAAATCTCGCGCTGCGAACCTGCCGCCTCGTCGGCCTCGACAATGACCGGCACGGTGCGCGTCACCAGCGCCAGTCCTTCAAAATCGTCGGCAGAAACAGGCTGCTCGACAAGATCGATGCGATGCTCCGCCATGCGGGTCAGTGCAGCGATCGCATCCTTGGGCGAATACGATTGATTTGCATCGATGGTCAGATGCACGGCGTCGCCGACCTGGCGGCGGATCGCTTTGACCCGCGCCACGTCCTCGTCAACGTGGCCGTGCACCTTGATCTTGAGGTAGCGATATCCGGCGTCGACGAGCTTTTGCGCCTGCGCCGCCATTTCCTGCGGCGTCTTGATGGCGAGGATGCGCAGGATCGGGACGGCATCGCGTACTGTTCCGCCAAACAATACGTTCAGCGGCACGCCGAGCGAACGGGCGAGGAGATCATGCAGCGCGCAATCGACCGCCGCCTTGGCCTGCGGCGCGCCGCGGATGGCGCGATCGAGTGCGGACAAAATGGATTCGATGTGGCGCGGGTCGCGGCCAATCACCAACGGGCGAAACAGTTCAAGCTCGGCTCTGAGCGCATCCTGGATCGCGCCCATATGCGCCGTGGCGGAGGCGTAGCCGAAACCTTCGGCGCCGTCATCTGTTGCGATGCGCAAGACATGGCCGTCGCACACGGGGTTTGCGGCGAGAGCGAAGCGCCAGGACGGATCCTCCTTGCGCATCATGCAGGGCGTGATGTCAAAGTCTTCAATGATCATCAACCCTTCCTCCCGCCTGTCCTGTTTGCGAGGAATGTTAGTGCAGATTGGGGCAGCGGTGAAGGGTCACGGCAGGGGTGCAACTCTGGCCCCCGCGATAACGGCGTCATCGCCAAGAAAAATGTGGCTCCAACCGCCCCGTCACGCGTTGACATTTCCGCGCCGCACGCCGGGGTTAGAAGGCGACGACGTCGTTCAGTTCGCCGGCCGCGCCATCATTTACTCGGCGCTCGACAATCTGGCCAAGGGCGCGTCGGGTCAGGCGGTGCAGAACATGAACCTGATGCTCGGCTTTCCGGAAACGATGAGGCTGGAGCAGGTGGCGCTGTTTCCGTGACGGCTTGACTGTGTAACGCTATGCGAACAAAATACGAACACTGTTCGCAACGTGCTTTGGGCGAAGGAGTGTTATCCCCTGACAGTCGCGGAGTCGCTCTATGGAATCCGGCTCGCCTTTCGTAGGTTCCCATTGATGACCGCCGTCCGCCGACCGAAAGTTGAAGCGTCCTCGAAGCGTCTTTCGGGACGCGAGGTCGTAACGAGCCTTCAGTCCGGGCGCTTGATGGCCCGCGCATGGAGCGAAAGCGTGCCAGAGCGGCAGCGCCAGCAAGCGGCATGGGCGTTCATAAAAGCCGCTCTCGATGAGTACGTAATGCTTGTGTCGCGCAACCGCGGCAGGCCCATTCGGATCACTGCGCCCACAATCGCGCTGACCTACGACCTCGATAAGACGGTGATCGAGCTTGCACGCGTATTGGGGCAGGAAGCGGCCGAGTCTGTCGATCGAACGGGCCTGCTTTCAGCTCAGTACGACCTATACGGCGCTGGTACCGTCCGGAATGCGAAGCGCACTCGGCATGTATTACACGCCGCCTGCTCTCACCGAACGCCTCGCCGATATGGCCGAAGAGGCCGGAACCAACTGGCAAACCGCGCACGTACTCGATCCGGCGTGTGGCGGGGGAGCCTTCTTGCTGCCGGTGGCTCTGCGTATGCGCAAAGCGGTGCAGCATCTTCCGGCTGCCGAGCAGGTACATAACATTACAAGCCGATTGCGCGGCTTTGAGATAGACCCCTTTGCGGCATGGCTGACGCAGACCTGGCTGGAAATCGCGCTCGCCGATCAACGTGCGGGCGAGCAGTTGCCCTCGGTTGTGGAGGTCGAGGATAGCTTAAGCCGGGAACCCGGCCGGATGCTTTTCGATCTGGTGATCGGCAATCCTCCCTATGGACGGGTACCGCTCGGTCGCGATGCGAGAGAGCGTTTCAAACGTGGCCTCTACGGCCATGCGAACCTCTACGGCCTGTTCACGGATATCGCGCTGCGCTGGACCAAGCCCCGCGGCGTGATTGCCTACGTCACGCCGACCAGTTTTCTCGCGGGCGAATATTTCAAACGCCTTCGCGCGCTTCTTGCCTGCGAAGCGCCACCGGCTGCGATCGATTTCATCACCGAGCGGCGCGGCATATTCGAGGACGTGCTCCAGGAGGCGCTCCTGGCAACATACCGCAAGGAGGGCGCCGCCTACGGAACGCGGGTTCACTATCTCGGTATGACCTCCGATCTGACCGCACGCATTACGCATGCCGGACACTTTGTCATTCCCCGCGTCGCCGAACAGCCATGGCTTGTGCCGCGTCAGCCGGAGCACCAACCGCTCATCGATCGGCTGGCGGCTATGCCGCACCGGCTATCGGATTGGGGCTATCAAGTATCGACGGGTCCGCTGGTCTGGAACAGATTTAAACCGCAGTCTGCGCGTGCGGGCAGAAAAGGATACGCTGCCGCTCATATGGGCTGAAGCGGTGGCCGGACCTAATCGGTTCGTACATCGTGCCGAGAGCCGCGGCCATCTGCCGTACTTTCAACCAAGAGCGAAAGACGCTTGGCTCAAGGTCAACGTACCTTGCGTTCTCGTGCAGCGGACGACGGCCAAGGAACAGCCTCGGCGGCTGATCGCGGCTGAAATGCCGCGCAGTTTCATCAAAAAGCATGGCGCGGTCATTGTGGAAAACCACCTCAATATGATCAAGCCGATTGCAAACAGGAAGCCGAAGGTTTCACCCAGCACCGTATCCGCCTTGTTGAACAGTGCCATTGTTGATGAGGCCTTTCGTTGTATCAGCGGCAGTGTGGCCGTCTCGGCCTTTGAACTGGAAGCTCTTCCGCTGCCGAGCATCGGCGCCATGGCTATTGTTGAAAGGCTGATCCGCGAAGGCGCAGCGCCGGAAGCCGTGGAGGCTTCCATTCGCCGCCTCTATCTCATTGGGCGGTGAGGATGCTGCCTGCTCTCCCGGACCGGCACGGCGTTCACGAACGGCTTGCGCTTATTTTCCCGGAGGGTACCCCGCATCGGAATTACTGCACACGCGAACTTGCGGCGAGCACGGTGTTTGCCGCGCTCTATGTCGGCGCGGTCAAAGGCGCGGACAGGATGTTCGGACCCAAGCATATCTACCGCATGACGGATAAGCAGGCGGCGCGAAGGGATGAAGCAAGCCGCAACCGCTATGCGACGAAGGTCATGCGGGCGGGCTACCAGCCGCCGGGCAAACGCTGGTACAGCGACAACACGCGTGAACCGATCCGGGATGAGACCTTGCGCGACGGTTTGATAGCGGTCGGGGCCGTTACCGAGAAAACCGACATTCCGACCACCTCAAGCAAACCGCGATATGCGCTTGCCTCCGGGTTTGCTGCGCTGTTCGACCCGCGAGTGACCGGGAAAGCTTGGCATGATCTGGTCGCAGACTGGCGGAAAAGCGCACTAAATCCAGGCGCTCTGGCGCGGATCGCGCTTGTCCGCAAAGGGGCGTCGGCGGCAGGCGGCAAGGTTCTTGTGACGTTTCCCAACGGCGAAACGCGTCGGATGGCGGTCGGTCCCAGCACGGAGATTAGCAAGGCGGTGATCGAGATCTTTGCGCCAAGGTTCCTGCGCAAGCCGGCTGTTCTCTTTGTCAGCGAAAGCGGCAATAAAGTCGTCTCGCGCGACGATGATTTGGCCCGCGCCATCGGTCTCAACATACGGGCCGATAGAAATCTTCCCGATACGATTCTGGTTGATCTCGGGCCAGCGCACCCCCTCCTTGTTTTCGTTGAAGCTGTGGCCACCGACGGACCGGTGAATGAGAGGCGCAAGCGCGCGCTGGAGCAGGCTCGCGAGCGATGCCGGCTTTCCATTGCGGCACGTCGCTTACGTGACCGCTTATCTCGATCGCAGTGGGACGCCATTCAAGAAGACAGTCGACGCCTTGGCGTGGGGCAGCTACGCTTGGTTCGTTTCGGAACCTGAGGGCCTGATTGAGCTGAAAACCGGAAAGACCCTGACCACCTAGACGACCGATTCCATGAAACTTGTCAGTTGCAGCTTAACGCCCAACCATCTCGTCATTCCGGGGCGCCGCGCAGCGGCGAGCCCGGAATCCATAACCACGGATCGGGATTATGGATTCCGGGCCCGGCCCTGCGGGCCGTCCCGGAATGACGTGCATATGATTCGAACTTCGGAAACGCTGCACTAGGTGTACTTTTTGCTGCCTTCCGACGGTACGGCCGCAATCTGGAAATCGGTTTGCGGTCCTTGGTAATGATGATGGGCTTTCTCGTTTACTCGACTTGCCGCAGAAGGGCGCAGCATTTGGTTTTCAACTCCAAAACGGAGAAGGTTCGGCGCATCCGACGTTCTCCCGTGTGCCAACGTCTGGGTCTTGGCAAACATGGGCCTCAATCCCGCACCTTCACATAGCTCCCCGGCGCGTCCTCGATCGGCGTCAGCGCGCCGCCGCCCGGGACGCGCGCGGCGACTTCGGTCTTGTCCTGTCGCTTGAGCCAGGCGAGCCAGTGCGGCCACCACGAGCCGGGATGCTCCTTGGCCCGGGCCAGCCAGCGCTCGAGGTTTGAGCTGCGCGGCCGCCGACCGGTCCAATACTGATATTTGTTCTTGGCGGGCGGATTGATCACGCCGGCGATGTGGCCGGAACCCGCGAGCACGAACTTCACCGGCCCGCCGAAAAATTTACTGCCGAGCAGCACCGACTTGGCCGGCGCAATATGGTCTTCCCGCGTCGCCAGGTTGTAGATCGGCGCCGTGACGGACTTCAGATCGATCAGGGTGTTGCCGATCGTCATGTTGCCTTTGGCGAGCTTGTTTTCGAGATAGCAATTGCGCACGTAGAACGTATGGTTGGCGGCCGGCATGCGCGTGGCGTCGGCATTCCAGTACAACAGGTCGAACGGGAACGGCGCCTTGCCTTTGAGATAATTGTTGACGACGTAGGGCCAGATGAGATCGTTCGACCGCAGAAAATTGAACACGGTCGCCATGGTCCGGCCTTCGAGATAGCCGCGCTCGGCCATGCGCCGTTCGAGCGCCTCGACCTGCTCCTCGTCGACGAAGACCTTAAGATCGCCCGCATAGGTGAAGTCGACCTGTGCCGCAAACAGCGTCGCCGAGACGATGCGCTGGTCGCCCCGCGTCGCCATGGCGGCAAGCGCGACCGCCAGCAGCGTGCCGCCGACGCAATAGCCCGCCGCGTGCACCCGGTCCTCGCCGGTCGCCTGCCGGATGGCGTCGAGCGCGGCCAGCGGACCCTCGCCGATGTAATCCTCAAAGGTCTTCTGCGCGAGCCGCGCATCCGGATTGGCCCAGGAAATACAGAACACGGTGAGGCCCTGATCGACACACCATTTGATGAAAGACTTTTCCGGCGTGAGGTCGAGCACGTAGAACTTGTTGATCCACGGCGGCACGATCAATAGCGGCCGCTTGAGCACCGTCGCAGTCGACGGCGCATACTGGATGAGCTGCATCAGGTCGTTCTGGAAGATCACTTTGCCGGGCGAGGTCGCCAGATTGCGACCGACCGCGAACATCGAGGAATCAGACTGGCGGATTTTCAGGTGGCCGCCGCCGGATTCGATGTCTTCGGCGAGCATGCGCATGCCGCGAACGAGATTTTCGGCATTGCTGGAGAGCGTCTCGCGCAACAATTCGGGATTGGTCAGCACGAAATTCGACGGCGACAGCGCATTGGCGATCTGCCGCACGTAGAATTCGGCCTTCTGCCTGGTGTGCGGATCAAGTTCGGCGGCGTCGCTGACCAGCCGGTTCGCCCAGCCGCTGGTGAGCAGATAGGCCTGCTTGAGAAAGTCGTAGAACTGGTTTGAGGACCATTCCGGGTCGCTGAAGCGCTTGTCGTTCGCCGCGGGCGTTGCCACCGGTTCCACGCTCTCGCCGGCGAGCCGCTTGGCGGCTGCCGCCCAGAGATCGAGATAGGCGCTGCCGAGCCGGTTCTGCAGTTCGGCGGCCCGCTGCGGCTCGGACAGCCAATACCCGGTGACCTGGCCGAGGGTTTTGACCACTTCGGTTACCTCGTCGGCGAATTCGCGGTCTTCGTCGCGGCGCTGCTCGCGGGGTTTCATGTAGGCGGCGAGCGCCCGGCCGCCGGCTTCGACGAGGCGCGCCAGATTGCGCGAAAACGCCTCAACGTCGACGGCGCCGGTCTTCACCACTTGTTGCGACGGAGCCCGCACCACGTTCCCCCTATGGCGGGCGGGCGTCATGCCCCGCCGGCCTCGTCCGCAGAAATGGCCTTCTCTTAGCAACCGCGCAAGGCATGGACCAAGGCACGGACCAAGACACGGACCAAGACACGGACCAAGGCACGGATCGGCTTGGTTGGTGCCGGCGCGGCGCTTCGCGGCTCACGGCGGGGCGTCCCGGCACGTCCTGGTTTCGACATATTGGCCCTTTACATGTAATCTTTCGGCTGCAGCATCGCGCTTTCGTAAGTATTGGATTGGTAAACACTTTAGGGGCTTATGTTACGGCATGGGGTTGGTGGTGGCGCCGCATTCGGCAACGGGCCGTAGCGCGGGTCGCGCCGGCTGCGCGGGTCAGCGGGGACAAGCCGGGAATGGGTGGACGTCGTAGCGCGAGGATTCGACTGTTCGCGCGTGTTGCAATCGCGGCTGCGGCCGCAATGCCAATGTCCGGGTGTTCAGCCCCGGGCCTATTTCCGGCTGTCCTGACCACCCCGGCGCCGCGCGACGACACCATGCTCACTTCGGCGCAGATCAAACAGGCGACCGAGAACCTGATTTCCGAACGCGACCACCTCTGTACGGAGGCGATGGCGGGCGAGGACGCCAATGGGTCGCCGACGGCGGTGTCGAATTGCGGCGCCGGCAATGTTGAGACTACAGGCAGCACGGCAAAAGCTGGCGCAGGCGTCAAGCCATGATAGAAGTGTAAGGCAAATATCCTACGACGCCGGGACGCTATGGAAGAGTTCTACCGCATTCGTCGATTGCCGCCCTACGTCTTCGAGCAGGTCAACCGGGCGAAGATGCAGGCTCGCAACGGCGGCGCCGACATCATCGACCTCGGCATGGGTAATCCGGACCTGCCGGCACCAGCGCATGTCGTCGAGAAGCTGAAAGAGACCGTCGGCAGGCCGCGTACCGACCGTTATTCCTCCTCCAGGGGCATTCCCGGGCTGCGTCGCGCGCAGGCCGCCTATTACGGGCGGCGCTTCGGCGTAAAGCTCAATGCCGAGACCCAAATCGTCACCACACTTGGTTCCAAGGAGGGCTTTGCCAATGTCGCTCAGGCGATCACGGCGCCGGGTGACGTTATCATCGTGCCCAATCCAACTTATCCGATCCACGCTTTCGGGTTTTTGATGGCCGGCGCGACTATTCGCTCGGTGCCGGTCGAGGCCAATGCCGGATTCTTCGCAGCGCTCGAACGCGCCGTGCAGCATTCGATTCCCAGGCCGATCGCGGTCGTGGTGTGCTACCCATCGAATCCGACCGCTTGCGTCGCCGATCTCGACTTCTATCGCGATCTGATCGCGTTTGCGAAGAAGCACTCGCTGCTGGTGCTGTCGGATCTTGCGTACGCGGAAGTCTATTTCGAGCGCAATCCGCCGCCGTCGGTGCTGCAGGTCCCGGGCGCTATGGATATTGCCGTCGAGTTCACGTCGATGTCGAAAACCTATTCGATGCCGGGTTGGCGCATCGGTTTTGCGGTCGGCAACGAGCGCATCATCGCCGCGTTGGCCCGGGTGAAGTCCTATCTCGATTACGGCGCGTTTACGCCAGTTCAGGTCGCCGCGACGGCGGCCCTCAACGGTCCGGACGAGTGCATCGAGGAAATGCGCGCGACCTACCGGCGCCGGCGCGACGTGCTGGTCGATTCATTCGCCCGGGCCGGCTGGCAGGTGCCGCCGCCGAGTGCGTCGATGTTCGCCTGGGCGCCGATTCCCGAACCGTTGCTGCCGTTGGGCAGCGTCGAATTCTCCACGCTTCTGGTCGAGAGAGCGGGCGTCGCAGTAGCGCCGGGAGCCGGCTTTGGCGAACATGGCGAGGGTCACGTGCGCATCGCGCTGGTCGAGAATGAACAGCGCATCCGTCAGGCCGCCCGCAATATCCGGCGGTTTCTTGAAACCGGCCCGGAAATGCTGCACAACGTCGTTCCGCTGGCGACGCGACGGTAGTCGGATCAGCACCTTTCTTGGCGACATTTTATGGCTGAGCCGCTGAAAGTCGGTCTTGCCGGGCTGGGCACTGTCGGCGTCGCCGTGGTTCATCTTCTGGAACGCGGCGGCGACAAGCTTCTGGCGCGCTGCGGCCGCAGCATCGAGATCGTCGCCGTCAGCGCCCGTTCGCGCAGCAAGAAACGCGGCTTCGATCTGAAGAAATTCCGTTGGGTCGCCGATCCGGTGGCGCTGGCGCGCGATCCGGCGATCGACGTGCTGGTCGAAGTCATCGGCGGCGAGGGCGATCCGGCCCGGCATGCGGTAAAGACCGCGCTCGGATGCGGCAAGGCGGTGGTCACCGCCAACAAGGCGCTGCTCGCCCGCCATGGCCAAAAGCTTGCCGCGCTCGCGGAACGGCATCGTGTCGCACTTAATTTCGAGGCTTCGGTCGGCGGTGCGATTCCGATCGTCAAGACGCTGCGCGAGGGGCTCGACGGCAATGCGTTGACGCGCATCTACGGCATCCTCAACGGCACCTGCAATTACGTTCTCTCGCGCATGGAACAGGACCGCTTCTCCTTCGCCGACTGCCTGCGCGAGGCGCAACGTCTCGGCTATGCCGAGGCCGATCCCTCGTTCGATGTCGAGGGCCGCGACACCGCGCAAAAACTGTCGATCCTGGCGAGCCTTGCGTTTGGCAGCAAAGTCGATCCCGGGGCGATCTATGTCGAAGGCATCTCCTCGATCACGCTGGCCGATCTCGATGCCGCAGCCGAACTCGGCTATCGGATCAAGCTGCTCGGCGTCGCGGTGAAAACCGAGGCCGGTATCGAGCAGCGGGTGCATCCCTCCATGGTGCCAAGGGATTCGGCCATCGCCCAGGTGATGGGCGTCACCAATGCGGTCACGGTCGACGCCGAGGGCTTGGCCCCGATCACGCTGGTCGGACCGGGCGCCGGCGGCGCGGCGACGGCCTCTGCCGTCGTCTCCGATCTGGCCGACATCGCGCGCGGCATCGTGACCCCGCCGTTCGGACGGCCGGCGGCGCGCATGACCGCAATCCGCAAGGCGCCGATGCAGCGGCACGAAGGCGGCTATTATATCCGCCTGTTGGCGCGAGATCGCCCCGGCACGGCCGCCACGATCGCGCGGCGGCTGGCGCAGCAGAGGATTTCGCTGGAATCGATCGTGCAGCGCCACGACGTGCGGTCGCCGGCTCTCAATGCCGGACGCTCGGGCGAGCCGGTGCCGGTGATCATGATTACATACGCCACCAGCGAGGATGCGGTGCACAGGGCGCTGGCCGCCGTGCGCCGCGACCGTGTAATCTCCGGGCGACCGCAAGTGATCCGCATCGAGAAGAACTAAGCGCAGTGCGCAGGGCTGGATCGCAGGGACAACAACATGGCGTCCATGACCAATCCAGCGAGCCCGATGATCGAGCGCGTCTTCACCATCGAGATCGCGCGCGTGACCGAACGCGCCGCGGTCGCGGCGGCGCGATTGCGTGGCCGCGGCGCGGAAAAGAAATCCGACGAAGCCGCCGTCGACGCCATGCGGCGCGAACTGTCGAAGCTGCCGATTGCCGGCACCGTCGTGATCGGCGAGGGCGAAATGGACGAAGCACCGATGCTGTTCATCGGCGAGAACCTCGGCACCGGCCTTGGACCCAAGGTGGATATCGCCGTCGACCCGCTCGAGGGCACGACTTTGTGCGCCAAGAACATGCCGGGCGCGATCACGACGCTCGCCATGGCCGACGAGGGCACGCTGCTTCATGCTCCCGACATCTACATGGACAAGATCGCGGTCGGTCCCGGTTATCCGAACGATGTGGTCGATCTGGATGCCCCGGCCGACGAGAATATCCGCAATCTCGCCAAGGCGAAGGACGTGAAGCCCGAAGCCATTACCGCGATGATTCTCGACCGTCCCCGTCACGCCGATCTGATTGCGGCGGTGCGCAAGGCCGGTGCCGCAGTGAGCCTCATCACCGACGGCGACGTCGCTGGCGTCATCCACACCGCCGAGCCGGACAAGACCGGCATCGATATTTATCTTGGCATCGGCGGCGCGCCGGAGGGCGTTCTGGCGGCGGCGGCTTTGCGCTGCATCGGCGGCCAGATGCAGACTCGGCTCGTCGTCGACACCGAGGAGAAACGCGAGCGCGTTGCGCGCATGGGCATCAAGGACCCGCGCAGAAAATACCGGATCGAGGACATGGTCAGAGGCGATTGTCTGTTCGCCGCAACCGGTGTCACCGACGGCCGCATGCTTTCGGGCGTCAAATTCGGCAACGGCGTCGTCTGGACCGAGACCGTGGTGATGCGCTCGATCTCCGGCACCGTGCGTTGGATCAGGGCCGAGCACCGGCAGCTTGACAGGTTCTAGTCGGGCCGAACTGTCGTCAGCCGCGAATGCGGGTGATCCAGTGATCACGATTTTTGGGTTCGCGGCCGGTGTTTGCGCTTGTTGGATGCTACGCCTTTGCGGAGCATGACAATGCTAAGACTGCTTCTATGACAGTGCACCGCTTTTTCCTCGGCGTGGAAAACTCGGCGACCGGGCGCGCTTGGCGCGACCGGCTCGATGAGCGCGGGGCGGCGCGCTCGCTTGCGATCGCACAGCGGCACGGCGTGCCTGAACTGCTGGCGCGCATCCTTGCCGGCCGCGATGTCGAGGTCGACGCGGTCGAGGCCTTCCTCGATCCGGCGATCAAGCGCTCGATGCCCGATCCCGACGTGCTCTCCGGCATGCCGCAAGCGGCGGAGCGTCTGGCGGATGCCGTGGCGCGCGGCGAGAGCGTTGCAATTTTCGGCGACTACGACGTGGACGGCGCAACTTCGGCGGCGCTGCTGGCGCGGTTTTTGCGCCAATGCGGCATCGAACCGATCATCCATATTCCCGATCGCCTGTTCGAAGGCTACGGGCCGAACGTCGAGGCGGTACGGGCGCTGGCGGCGCGCGGTGCCACGCTCCTGGTGACGGTCGATTGCGGCACGACCAGTATCGAGCCGCTCGCCGAGGCGCGAGCGCTCGGCGTTGACGTGATCGTCATTGACCATCACCAGGCCGACGAAAAGCTGCCGCCGGCTGTTGCCGTCGTCAATCCTAACCGCCGTGACGACCTTTCCGGGCTCGGTCATCTGGCCGCGGTCGGGCTTGTCTTCATGACGGTCGTGGCGGTGAACCGGCTGTTGCGTGCTCGCGGCTTTTGGACACAGCAGCGGGCGGAGCCGGGTCTGTTGGCGCTGCTCGACGATGTCGCGCTCGGCACGGTGGCCGATGTGGTGCCGCTCGTCGGCCTCAATCGCGCCTTCGTTGCCAAAGGCCTTATCGCGCTGCGCCGGCGCGAGCGCGCAGGCCACACGAGCCTGATGGATGTGGCGCGGCTTTCCGGCCCGCCGCAAGCGTGGCACCTCGGCTTTCTCATCGGCCCGCGCATCAATGCCGGCGGCCGCATCGGCCGTGCCGATCTCGGCGTTCGGCTTTTGCTCGAGGAAGACCCGGTCGCGGCGGCCAAGATCGCCGCCGAACTCGACCGGCTTAATCGCGAGCGGCAGGCGATCGAGCTGGAGACTTTGGCGCAGGCCGAAGCCGAGGCGATGGCGGCGCTCGGCATCGAGGAAAAGGGCGCGGTCGTCGTCACCGCGGCGGAAGGCTGGCATCCCGGCATTGTCGGCCTTGTCGCCGCGCGGCTGAAAGAAAAGTTCGGCCGTCCGGCCTTCGCCATTGCGCTTGAACCGGGCGGCATCGGCACCGGTTCGGGCCGCTCGATCGTCGGCGTCGATATCGGACGCGCGGTGCGGCGCGCGGTAGCCGAGGGACTTCTGGAAAAAGGCGGCGGCCATGCCATGGCGGCGGGCGTGACGCTGCGCCAGGGCGCGCTCGCGCCGCTGCGGGCGTTTCTTGAATCGACGCTCGCCGCCGATGTCGAGGCCGCGCGGCGCAAGAGCGGTCTCTTGATCGACGGCGCGGTGAGCGCGGCCGCGGCAAAACCCGACCTCGTGACCATGATCGGGCGCGCCGGACCGTTCGGCCCGGGCAATCCGGAGCCGGTCATCGCGCTGCCGGCGCACACGATCAGCTATGCCGAAGAAGTGGGCCAGTCGCATGTGCGTGCGCGGCTCAAATCCGCCGACGGTTCGACCCTCAACTCCATCGCGTTCCGCGCCGCCGGACAAAAACTCGGCGCGGCGCTGCTGCAAAACCGCGGCCGTGCGGTTCACGCCGCGGGCTCCTTGACGCTCGATCGCTGGCAGGGCGAAGAGCGTGTGCAGTTCCGCCTTATCGACGCCGCGCCGGCCGAGCCGTTCGGCGGGCGTTGAGTCGATCGGGCTTCACGGGTCATCCGGAGCGAGTCCGGCGTGTTTGGCGATGCGAGACAGCATGCGTGGCCCAATTTCATCGCCGTCACCGAATGCGAAAACGTAGTCAGGCCGTCCGGCTGCCGGGCCAACATACCATCTTGGCAGGGCAGGCCGCACGCGGCTATTTGGACGCGCCCACGCATTCCTCGCAACGCTTCGCCCGCCAGTGATCGCTGCCGGCAAAGACCAGGACAATCCATGAGCAAGCTCAATCTCTCCGTTGCAGTCGGCGACTACGACCGCACCCGCGCGCTGATCGACGGTTCCGTGCAGATCGACGGCGTCGATCCGGTCTACATGACGCTCGTGCCCGAGGAGATCTTCTTCCGCGCCTTCCGCGCCGCCGAATTCGATATCTGCGAAGTGTCGCTGTCGAGCTACACGGTCAAGACCGCGGCCGGCAATTGTCCCTATATCGCGGTGCCGGCCTTCGTGTCGCGCGCGTTCCGCCACACCTCGATCTACGTGCGCACCGACCGCATCAAGGAGCCGGCGGATCTCAAGGGCCGCAAGGTCGGCGTGCCGGAATACCAGCTCACGGCCAACGTGTGGGCGCGCGCCATGCTCGAGGACGATTACGGCGTCAAACGCTCCGACATCCACTGGATCCGCGGCGGCATCGAGCATGCCGGCCGGCCGGAAAAGATTTCCGTCAAGCTGCCCCCGGGCGTGCGCCTCGACAACGCGCCCGACGGCGCCACCATTTCGGCGCTGCTCGAAGCCGGCGAGATCGACGGCTTCATCGCGCCGCGGCCGCCGACGCTGGTCGAGAAGGGCCATCCGCATATCGGTTGGCTGTTTCGCGATCCGACTGCGGTCGCCAAGGACTATTTCAAGCGCACCGGCTTTTTCCCGATCATGCACGCCGTAGGCATCCGCCGCGAGCTCGCCGAAAAGCACCCGTGGCTGCCCGGCGCCGTCCTCAAGGCGTTCGAACAGTCCAAAGCCGCCGGGCTTGCAAAACTCTCCGACACCTCGGCCACCAAGGTGACGCTGCCGTTCGTCGAGGAGCGGCTCAAGGAGGCGCGCGAGTTGATGGGTCACGATTTCTGGTCCTACGGCGTCGAGAGAAACCGCAAGGTGTTGGATTATTTCCTCGCTCAGCATCATGCCGAGGGCTTGTCGCCGCGCCGCGTTTCGGTCGATGAGCTGTTTCACCCGGCGAGCTACGAGACGTTCAAGCTGTAAAACGTCCTGCCCCACGCAAGTGGGGGAGGGGGACCGCCCGAAGGGCGGTGGAGCGGGCGCGGGCCTCGGCAGCGAAGTTTGCGACTCCCTCGCCCCGCGTGCGGGGAGAGGTGAAATAAAATCACATTCTCGCGACGCGTGTTTGTATGCGCCCGAGTTTTGTCAGGGCCAATCGCAACATCGCCGCGCGGAGCAGGATCGCGTCAGGCCAAAAGTCGGCGGTGGGACCGACTTTCGGCTCGATCATGGTCAACGAACAAAACCCGTAGCCTGGATGGAGCGAAGCGAAATCCAGGAACGATTGTGCGGCTTGGATGCCGCTCCCGGATTACGCTGCGCTCCATCCGGGCTACGAACCAAGGCAAAGAAAAAAGGAAGCGGAACGGAGCAAGCCGCGGCCGCTCAGGCGGTGCCGCCGCGCAGCATGGCCGCGGTCATGATCGCGGTGTAGCCCGGCTCGACGCGCACATCGACGACCGCAACCTTGCCGGCGTCGACTTCGGCGATCGCCTTTTGGAGCGCGGGGCCAAGGTCGGCCACCTTGGTGATCGGGCCGAAGCCGACGGCGCCCTGGGCGCGGCCGATCGCGGCGAGATCGACGTCCGGCTCCGACATGCGCTGGCCGATCCATTTGTTCTCGACCGGCCGGTTGCGCGCGCGCGCCATGCGCTCCTGGTGCATTTCGTCGTTATAGAACGAGCGGTTGTTGGCGAGCACGAAAAGGAGCGGGATTTTGTAATGCACGGCGGTCCATACCGCGGTGCAGCCCATCAGGAAATCGCCGTCGCCGCAGATCGCGATCGGCAGCCGCCCGGTGCCTTTGAGCGCCAAAGCCGCGCCGACCGAAATGCCGGGGCCGCCGCCGACGCCGCCGCCGCCGTCGGAACCGAGATAGTCGAGCGGATGTTTGAACGTCACCCAATTGTCGTCCCACGACAGCGGCAGATGCGTGTAGCTCACCGGCCGGTCGCCGAGCAGCTTGCGCAGGGCGCGCGCGATCTGCTCGTTGGTGAAGCCGGCCGGCTCCTTGTCGGCCCCGGCCCCCACCCGACCCTCCCCCGCATGCGGGGGAGGGACAGGGAGGGGGCGCAGCACGTGCGGCCGGCCGCCGGTGCCGATCTCCTTGACCAGTTCCGGCACCACCAGGTCGGGATCGGCGGACAATAAGAGATCGACCGGCGGCAGGGCCTGATGGTCCATGCTCCAGCCGTTATGGATGCGGTGGTCGATCGAGACCTGGATCACTTTCGCTGACGGCGAGGGGCCGAACCAGCGCAGCGCGCCGGCGAGATCGACCCAGTCCAGGCTTAAGATGACGTTGACGTTCTTCAAGCCCTCGACACTTTCCGGTGTTACTGCGCGCGGCGCGCCGAGATAGAGCGGATGGTCGGTGGGGAAGCTTGCGCCGATTTTCAGATCGCTGATGACGCGCGCGTTGAGCGCTTCGGCGAGCGCGACGCGGGCGTTCCAGGCCGCCTCGCTGCGCGAGCCTCGGCCGGCGAGGATCAAAACCTGCTTTGCGCCTTTGAGCATGTCCGCCGCCCGGTGCACGAATTCGGCGGGGGCTGCGGTCGAGACCTGCGGCATGTAACGCGCGGGATCGAGCGCCGGCAATTGCTCGGCGACTTTGGCTTCTTGCAATTCGGCGTCGAAATTGATGTAGACCGGGCCCTGCGGCACGGTGTTGGCGATCCAGGAGCCGCGCAGGATAGCCTCGCGCGCGGCGCCGGGCGAAGCCGGCTGGTCGTCCCATTTGGTGTATTCGCGAACCAGCGCGCCCTGATCGCGCGCGGTATGGATCCAGTCGATCCAGGGCCGCCGTTTGACCGAGTCGACCGGGCCGGTGGCGCCGAGCACGAGCACCGGCATGCGGTCGCACCAGGCGTTGAACATCGCCATCGAAGCGTGCAGGAGGCCGACATTGGAATGCACGGCGGCGGCCATCGCCTTGCCGGTGACCTTGGCGTAGCCCTGTGCGATGGCGACGGCGGCCTCCTCGTGCAGGCACAGCAGCATTTGCGGCGTCGCATTGCCGAGATAGTTGACGATCGAATCGTGCAACCCGCGATAGCTCGCCCCGGGAGTCAGCGCGATATAGGGGATGTCGAGCGAGCGCAAAGCTTCGGCAATGACGTCGGAGCCGAAGCCCGGCGCGTTGGCGCCGGCGGGTGCCGGGCGTTCGAGCGCGGAAACCGCAGGATCAGGGGCAAGCGCACGGGCGGTCGCGGAAGCGGGAGGGTTCATGGGGCGTTCCTCGTTGGGGATGCAAACGGAGAATATTACTCAACCGGATCGCGGCGGATTGCACAAGCCGGGTTCGCAAGGTTCCTTATGAGCCGCGCTCATGGCTGAAGTTCGTGACCCCGGATTCATGGCGCCGGCGCACGGGCTTTGGCGCATGTTCCGGTTCATGGTCCATGGCGCAGCCGTTCAAGCAGCCCAACGCCGGCATAGCCATCGGCCGGCTCGATGCCGGCTTTGATCTGGTAGTCGCGCACCGCGCGCATCGTGTCGTTGCCGACGCGGCCGTCGACGCCGCCGGTGTCGTAGCCGAGTGCGGTGAGCCGGCGCTGAATCTCCTCGACTTCGGCCAATGTCGGCGCGCGCTCGCTGCCCGGAAATTTCTGGATAAACGGCGCGCCGCCTGTGCAGCGGTCGCCGAGATGGCACAGAGCCAAGGCGTAATTCATCGACGGATTGTAGCTTCTGACAGCGAAGAAATTGGCGCCCAAGAGAAAGGCGGGGCCGCCCGGCTCCGGCACCCAGACCCGCGCTTTGGCTTGCGGGTGCGCGAACGGCTCGCCGTCGGCGCGTCCGATGCCCGCGCCCCGCCACGCCGCATAACTGCGCGCGCCGTGGCTGCGAAGTTTCGGCGGCAGCTGCACCTCATAGCCCCAATGCTCGCCGCGGCGGTAATGCCCGCGCTCGACCAGAAATTTCGCGGTGGTAGCGAGCGCATCGTCGGGCGGCCCGAACGGCGAGATTTTGCCGTCGTGATCGTAATCGATGCCGACATTGAGCCAGACATCGGGCATCCATTGGGTATGGCCCATGGCGCCGGCCCAGGAGCCGACCATTTGTTGCGGCGTGCTCCAGCCGCGCTGAACGATCAAGAGCGCGTCGATCAGTTCGCCTTGCCAATAGGCGCGCCGGCGCGGCTCGGCCCAGGCGAGCGCGGCGAGCGAAGGCAACACCGGCTTCATATGGTTCTTCTGCACCAATGGATCGCCGAACGTCAATTCGATGCCCCAGACGCCGAGCATGATCGACCGCTCGACGCCGAAATCGCGCTCGATGCGGGCAAACAGCGCCGCGTATTGCTCGGCCTTCTGCCGGCCGGCCATGATGCGCCAATCGGAGACGCGGCGGTTGAGATATTGCCAGAGCTGTTCGTGGAATTCCGGCTGAGTTCTGATTTCATCGAGCACCGCCGTGTCGGGACGCAGCCCGTGCATGATTTGATCGTAGGTCGCCGTCGTGATGCCGCGTGCGATTGCCTTGCCGCGAAACGCTTCGATCCAGTGATCGAACGGCTCGCCTTGCGTGCGAGCCGCTTGCGGCAGCACCGATGCGGCAATCGCGCCGGCGATGGCCTTCAACCAGTCGCGTCGGGCAATGGCGGCCCCTATTTGCTCTGTGCTCACGGTTGCTCCGCCGACCCTTTAATCGCACTGCGGGATGCGCCCGCGTGTGCACAATAGCACCGGTAACCTGCGGCGCTGAGACCCGCTGCTCTTTTGCCGCGGCGATGGCGCCGTCCGGATTTGCGGATGCGAACGTGGCACCCTCGACGATCCTGCCGCGTGCGCCGATCAGCCGCTCATAGGCCGAAACCAGCGTCATATAGGGATTGACGAAGACAAAGCCTTCGCTGGTCGGCACCTGGAGGTCGAAGTGCAGGTGATAGCTGGTGCCGCCTTGGTAGGATTGGTAATCGTCGACAGCGCCGATCACATCGCCCTGTTTCAACATGCGCCCGCTCACCATGCCGGCGGCATCCAGCAGCTGCGGGTTCATGTGCAGATAACGGAACCGCAGATGTTCGCCGGGCGCATTGACGACGAGATAGAGCGCCTCGTCGCCGGCGGTGCGCAAGACCGCGCCATCATGTACCGCGACGACGTTATCCTGATAGGGCTGGCAGCGCTCGGAATCGGTATCGCGCTGAAGGCACGAGGTCGGCCTGATATCCTCGCCCTGGTGGCCAAGACCGGACGGGCATTGGCTGACCTCGAAATAGCGGTGTTCGCAAAAATTGTCGCGCCACGGATAGGCGTAGTTCTTTAACTCGTCGTTGACGAGCCGGATCGAATTGACCTTGCAGCGGTAGGCGGCGTCGCGGCCGCGGCCGCCGAGCGCGATGCGGCCGGTGAAATCGCAATCGCCCCAATTCATGAACGCCTGCGAGTTCACATAGGAAGGCGCCTTCGCCAGCGGGAAGCGGATTCGCGCGTAGGCCGTGGTGTCGGGACGGCCGCCCGTTCCGTTCATGCCGGTGCCGGGCAAAAGGTCGCCGGGTGGATAATAGGTGAAATCTGCGGAAACCTCTGCCGGCCTTTCGAGGGTCCCCGGCGCGGCCGCATCACCCGCCGCTGCCGGCGCAGGTTCCAAACGCTGCGGCGCGCCGCCTGTAACATTGAGCGCCTTGAGAAAATAGCGGCCGACCTTGTCGGCCTCGCCGCACGACAGGCGGCGCCGGCGGTGGCGCCCATCGTGGCACATCACGGTGACGAAATAGGGCACGCCGAAGCGCACGAACGTGTAGTGCAGATGCTGTTCAAAGAACAATCGCCGGATCCCGGGAAATTTGCTTTCGAGTTCGGGAACAGGACTGCCTTGCGCCGGCGAGAAGCGATCGAGCTCATAAACGAGGGCCGAGCCGCTGATCAACACGTCGACGCGCTTGCCCGCCGCAAAGTCGAGTTCCGGAATGCCTTGTGGCTTGAGTTTGAATGCCGCGTCATAGCCGGCAGGCCCGGCAAAGAAGAAAAAATTGGATGCATCGAAGCCGGCCAAATATTTGCTGCGGTCGGGCGGCATGCCGGCGGTTTTGTCGCGCAGCAGCGCAGCCGCATCGACGGGCAGCAGAACCGGCACCGCACTGGTGCCGATAGTTGGAAAAATGGTCTTGGCCGCGTCATTGAGGCGCAACAGCGGGTCGGTCGGCTCGTCGGGCAGATCCGCCGCGCCAGCCGGGGTCGCGTAGGCAGGCAACGCACCACGCACGGCGTTCCAATCGGCGTGTAGGCGCCGAACATTCGGCGGCGTCATGTCGGTGACTGCAACCGGCTCCTCGGGCGCTACCGGTGCGACAGCAGCCTCGGCCGTCGCGGCCGTCGCGGCCAAGGGCGCGAGCGAAGCTTGCTGCGCCGCGACTTGCGTCACGGCGCCCGCCGCGACGAACACACTGGCGAGACAACAGACTTTGAACATACCTGACGCACACCGATACCCGGGCCGATGCCCGGTTCCCCGGAGACATCATCCGCATCGGCGGACCTGTTGCAAGCCCGTCGCTTGGCTGCCGCACCGTCGCGATGAACGAATGTTCAGAAAAAAAAGATTGATCCGCGGCCGATCAGCGAGCGGCGAGCAAGCGGACCCACGACTTCCTCTCCTTAAAAAGGGGAGAAATGAGGAGGGGTTGCGGGCCGCAATCGCAAGTCTCGACCGGCCGTGATCGCAAGCGACATATTCTGCTTCACAGGTTTCGAGGCCTATTCCTTCGCCCGCTCGACGTAGCTGCCGTCGGCGGTCTGCACCACGATCCTGGTGCCGGTGGTGACGAACGGCGGCACCATGGTGCGCACGCCGTTCGAGAGCAGTGCCGGCTTGTACGACGAGGCCGCGGTCTGACCTCTGACCGTGGGTTCGGTTTCCACCACTTCAAGCACCGCCTTGGGCGGCAGTTCGATGGCGACGGGCGTGCCATCGTACAGGCTGACGGTCACTTCCATCTCCGGCTGCAGGTAGGCGGCCTGTTCGCCGACGATGTCGGGTGGCACCGCGACCTGGTCGTAGGTCTCCATGTTCATGAAATGGAAACCGTCGCCGTCCTGATACATGTACTGATGCTTCTTGTCCTCGACGAAGGCGCGCTCGACCTGGTCGGTGGTCTTGTAGCGCAGTGAGACCTTGACGCCGTCAGCGATGCGGCGCACGTCGAGCTGGGTGACCGGCGTGCCCTTGCCGGGATGAATGCTTTCGGCGGTTACGATGACCCCGAGCTTGCCGTCGATCTCGACGATGTTGCCTTTTCGCAAGCTGCTGGCGATGACTTTCACGGTAAGAATCCTTGCTTCTCGGCCTCGAATCGCGGCGCACCGTAGCGATCCTGGGGCTCTCCGCTAGTGGCCCGATTCCAACATTCGCATCCCATTTCGGCACCCTATCATGCGAGTGTTAGAATCAAAGGACCACTAGCAAATATAAGTGCTAGTGGAGCTTTGGATTTGACATTCGCTACCGGAGCTCCTGGCTGGGTGGATAGCGAATGTCAAATCCGCTCCACTAGTTATTTCCTGTTGCGCCCGCGGGCAAGGGATGCCGGATACACCGTCCTCACCGTTCTGGGCTCCGCACGCGCACGCCGACCGGCGGCCGATCCTGCTGGCGCGCGCGCGCATCGTGGCGGCGTTGCGGGCCTGGTTTGCCGGCCACGATTTCGTCGAGGTCGAGACCGGCATGTTGCAGACATCGCCCGGCAACGAGACCCATCTGCACGGTTTTGCCACGACGCTGGTCGCGCCTGACGGCGCTTCCGCGCCGCTCTATCTGCGCACCTCGCCGGAATTTGCCTGCAAGAAACTATTGGCCGCGGGCGAGCGTCGCATCGTCGAATTTGCCAAGGTTTTTCGCAATCGCGAACGCGGCGCGCTGCACGCGCCGGAATTCACGCTGGTGGAATGGTATCGCGCCGGCGAGCCGTACCAGGTCCTCATGTCCGATTGCGCGGCGATCCTCAAGGCGGCGGCGCAGGCGGCCGGCACCTGGCACTTTTCCTTCCGCGCCCGCTCGGCCGACGCGTTTGCGGAACCGGACCGCTTAAGCGTCGCCGAGGCGTTTGACCGTTTTGCCCGCATCGATGTGTTGGCCACTCTGCCGGCCGGCAGGGCGGATCGTGCGCGGCTTGCCCGCGCTGCCATTGCGTCCGGCATCCGCGTCGGCGACGACGATAGCTGGGGCGACATTTTCAGCCGCGTGCTGGTCGAGCGCATCGAGCCCAATCTCGGCATCGGCCGCGCCACCATTCTCGACCAATATCCTTCTGTACAGGGGGCATTGGCGCGGCCGTCGGCCACGGACCCGCGCATCGCCGAACGCTTCGAACTTTACGTTTGCGGCGTCGAACTCGCCAACGGCTTTGCCGAACTCACCGACGCCGCGGAACAGCGGCGCAGGCTCGAACGCGAAATGGCGGAGAAGGAGCGCGTCTACGGCGAACGCTATCCGCTCGACGAAGATTTTCTGGCCGCGCTGGCGCACATGCCGGACGCCAGCGGCATCGCGCTCGGCCTCGACCGGCTGGTAATGCTCGCGACCGGCGCGCAGCGCATCGATCAGGTATTGTGGGCGCCGCTGGGCCGGCCGTAGCGCGGATTTGCTCCGGATTACGCCGCCGCGCCATCCGCGCTACTAATGATCGCGCAAGCGGGAGAAACGGCGATGGAGATGCGGGACTTCGGCCGCAGCGGCATGCGGCTCTCGGCTTTGGGTTTCGGCTGCGGTTCGGTCGGCGGACTGATGGTCCGCGGCGATCAGCGCGATCAGGAGCGCGCCATCGCCCGCGCGGTCGCCGCGGGCGTGAACTATTTCGACACCGCGGTACTGTACGGCAACGGCGAGTCGGAAAAGAATCTCGGCCGCGTGCTGCAAAGCCTCAAACCCGCCGGCGTGTTCGTCGGCACCAAGGTGCGGCTGCGCAGCGCGGAGTTCGGCCGCGTCGGCGATGCCGTGACGGTATCGCTTGAAGCCAGCCTCGCGCGCATGCGGCTCGATCGGGTCGACATTTTGCATTTGCACAATTCGATCAGCGAAAACGGCGGCGGCGAAACGCTCAGCGCGGCGCAGGTGCTCGGTGAGGTGGTGCCGGCATTCGAGCGGCTGCAGCAAGACGGCAAGGTGCGTTGTCTCGGGCTCACTGCGGTCGGCGATTCCGCGGCGCTGCACCGCGTCGTTCGACTCGCGCGCCTTCGACAGCGCGCAAGTGGTCTACAACATGCTCAACCCGTCCGCCGGCGCGGAGCTTCCGGCGCATTATCCGGCCCAGGACTACGCACGCCTGCTCGACCATACCAAGGCCGCCGGCACCGGCGTCATCGCCATCCGCGTGCTCGCCGGCGGTGCGCTGTCGGGTTCGGCCGAGCGCCATCCGGTGGCGAGCCCGCCGCCGGCGCCGATCGGCTCGGCGGCAAGCTACGACGCCGATCTTTCTCGCGCGCGTCGCCTCGCGCCGCTGGTCGAGGAGGGGTATGCGGCCAATCTCGCCGAAGTGGCGACCCGCTTCGCGCTGTCGCATCCGGCCATCGGCGTCATCCTGGTCGGCATGACGACGCCGCAGCAATTCGAGGATTCGCTTGCCGCCGCCGAGAAAGGCCCGCTGCCTGCCGCCGCTCTGCAGCGGCTTTTGCAGTTGCAGCAGGGGTTTGTGGGCGAAACGAGGTAAGAGGGGCTTTGCCGCTCGAGGATCGCGATTGATACTCGTTAGCGCGCCACCAGCGTGCGCGCCACACGAAAGCCGATGAAGCTCTGCCGCGCGGTCGCCGGGCTCCAGGGACGGGCCGCACAGCGCAAATCGAGCGGCGGGTCGGCCCAGGAGCCGCCGCGGATCATGCGGCCGCCGCAGCTGCCGCCGGCAATCCAGGCGGAGCCGTCCGTCGGCGCGCCGTCATAGTTTGGGTGCAGGCAATCCTCCACCCACTCGAAGACATTGCCGACCATATCGTAGAGACCGAAGCCGTTTGGCGCAAAGGAGCCGACCGGCGCGGTTTGCAGGTCGTCCCATTTGCTGCCGCAGCCGTCGCAATCGGCACGGCCAATGCCGACGGCGTTTCCCCACGGATAGGCCGTCTGCGTTCCGGCTCGCGCCGCGTATTCGTATTCGGCTTCGCTGAGCAGCCGGTAGGGTTTGCCGGTCATATTTGAGAGCCACGCCGCATAGCGCTTGGCGTCGCTCCAGCTCACATTGATGACCGGCTGGCGGCCGCGGCCAAAGCCGGCATTGCCGATATGCGGCGCGCATCCGCCGTGTACCGCGCAGGCGTCCCATTGTGCGAACGTCAACTCGAACTTGGACACGGCAAAGGTTTTGGCGATGCTGACGCGGTGCTGTGGCTGTTCGAATGACTTGTGGCCTTGCTCGCTCGCCGGCGAGCCGATGATGAACGAGCCGGCAGGGACGACGATCATCTGAGGACAGTCGGTTGCGCATTCCTGAAACGAATCTCCGGGCTCGAGCGCCTGCGCCTTCGCCAAACTGAGCACGCGAGCCCCAAACTGCGTTTCCTGATACGGCGGCACGATTGCATGCCGGCGCCGGTGTGGCGCCAAGTAGGCCCGGTTCGCCAAGCTGAAGAGACTGGCGGCAACAGCCAGTGCCACGAGCAGCGCAAGGACAGCCCTGCGCCGATGTGACTTGTCCCGGCGGTTTGGCATCATGAAATTCCGTTCCGGGCCGGGGCTTTTGGTGCTGCGCAGCGCGGAACTGGATGTGGGCCAGAAACCATGTCATTCTGGGGGCGAAAGCAGGCCCGCGCTGCCAATCCGCGTCCTTGCCTGTGGATCAAGGCCGGGCGCGATCCGGCAGCATCTCGACGCCGTTGATCGGCGATGTAGGCGCATAGCGGCCGTGCTGTTCGAGTGCATTGCATCATGCCTTTACTTGTCTTCGATGCTGCAAATATGAGGCGCACGGTTGCCGGCGCGGGCGACAAGCGGCGCCGCCGTTTCAGCGCCGGTTTTGTCTGGTCGGTCCTTTTGCATGGATGCGCCCTTGCGGCCTTCGCGGTGGCGCTCGGACGAACGGCGGAATCGTTCGACGTGTTCGTCCCGCTGACGATCATTGCTCTTGCCGACGAGACCGCCGGGCCGGTGCAGCCGAACCAGGCGCCAGTGCCGGAACGGAAAGCCGGCCCGGCTTCGGCGCCGGCGGCGCGCCCGGCCGGTCTTGATCCGGCAAAAAACCAGCCCGCGCCGAACAGCCTCGACCTCAAGCTTCGCAAGCTCGCCGAGCTGCGCCAGCCGTTGCTCGATAGGCCCTTGGCGGACCGCGATAACGGCGTCTCGCGCACGGCGGGGTCGCCAGCCGACGCGCGAACCGCCAGCTATGCCACCGTGCGGGACTTTCTTCGCGCCCAGATCGAGCGCCGCTGGAGCCCTGATCTGGCAATTTTGCACGGCAGAAATTTTGTCGTGCTGATCCGCGTTGAGATAACGAAGGCGGGCGCGGTCACGCGGGCCGACATCGTTAACGATTCCGGCCTCGGCGCCGAGGACGGCTACGTGCAAATCGCCGCGAGCGCGCGCAATGCCATCTTGCTGTCCTCGCCGCTCAACCTGCCGCCCGGCCATTACCCGGAAGTGATGGAACTCGTTCTCAAGCTCAACACCAGGGAAACGCTGCGTTAGCGCGAGCCTATCCAACAAATTCACGGCAGATTTCGCGCAACGCGAAAGCCGATGAGGCTTGAATAATCGTATTCGCCGCCGTCGGCGGTCGAGGCGCTGCGACTTGCCGAACGCACGAAGACCGGCAGATTGTTCCATGAGCCGCCGCGAATGACATGTCGCGCGCAGTCTTTTGCGAGCCACGCGCTGCCGTCGCGCGGTGCATCCACGTAGTTCGGATGCCAGCAATCCGCGGTCCATTGCCAGGCGTTGCCCAACATGCCGTAAAGACCGAACGGATTGGGCGCGAAGCTGTCGACATCGGCGAGCAATCTATCGTCCCATGTGCTGCCGCAGCCGTTGCAATCGGCGCGGCCGGCGCCAATCGCGCTGCCCCACCAGCGCGCCGTCTTCGTGCCGGCCCGGGCGGCATATTCCCATTCCGCTTCGGTGGGCAGGCGGTAGGGGCCTTTGCTCAGTTCCGGGCGCAGGCGGAGCAGTTTACGATTAAGCCAGGCGATATAGGCTTCGGCGTCATGCCAATCGAGGCAGACCGCCGGCCATTTTGGCGGCTCGTTGTCATAACCCGGGGTATAGACCACGCCGCCGCCGAGCGAATGCCAGCGCAGGCCGAGCGTGCGACTGCACGGGGCCGGCTGATAGCCGCTCGTGCGGAGAAATTCGAGAAACTGTGCGTTGGTGATGTCGTATTTGCCAAACGCAAACGCCTTGATCGACACGACGTGCTGGGGGCCTTCGGAATCGAACCGCCCGGGCTCGCTCTTCGGGCTGCCCATCAGGAATTTGCCCGCCGGAATGCCGATCATCTCGGGACAATCGCGGCACTCGCGGAATTCCCGATCCTGCAGTCCGCTGGCGCGACCCGGCGCCAGCGCGGGCGATACGAGCGCCAAACCCGCAAGAAAAACCGCCAGCAACAGACTGCCGGCGCCGCGAGATTTTGGCCGATCGAATCGTTACCATACCGATGGCCCGTCCAGCCAATTCGGCGCCGCGCCGCGCGAGTGCGAGCGCAACCATCAGGCAACGCGCCGCCGCTTTGGGGCGCGCGGGCGAACTGCCGGGCGGGCGGACGGCGTGAGGCCCAAGGCGCCGACGATGCGCATGACGGTTGCAAATTCGGGATTGCCGGTCTCGCCGAGCGCCTTGTACAGGCTCTCGCGGTTCAAGCCGGCGCTTTTTGCGATCTGGCCCATGCCACGCGCCTTGGGAACGATACCAAGCGCATCGCGCACGAAATCCGCATCGCCGGTTTCAAGAGCCGCCGTGATGTAGTCGCCCTGCCGCTCCTCGCTGCCGAGATAGTCGGCGGCATCAAATCTTGTCGTTTTGGGCATCACTGTGCCTCCGCTAGAGCGGATTCCGATCAGATTGATCCGTCATTGCGAGCGAAGCGAAGCAATCCAGGACGCGTACGCTCCGATTCTGGATTGCTTCGTCGCCCCTGCGGGGCTCCTCGCAATGACGCCTCGGGATTCAATTCGATCGAAAAAGGCTCTAGCGAGCAGCCCGCATTGAGCGTATCGAAATGCGGGAACGATCGACCAGATCCAACTTTGGTCCCCGGCTTTCGCTGACGCTCAATCCAGGCTACGCTTGCTTCGCTAACTAACCCGCCCTAAATTATTACATCTGCTTGTTTCGGCCTCACGCACGCACCTCGCCTACAACTCGGATACGCCCGTGCACGCGATGGCGGGGCGTGTCCCTTATGGTGATATCAACGTCCTGGCCAAGTGCCGCGAGGAGCCGCAGCAGGCGATCGCTGGAAAAATTCGTCAGCCGGCCGTTCAACAGCGCGGAGACCTTCGGTTGATCGACTGCCATGAGCCTGGCTGCGGCGACCTGAGTGAGCCGCCGGCGCTTGATGATGTGGCGAATGTGGCTCGCAAGCTGCGCCTTCGTCAGTTCCTCGTCGGGCTCCGGCAAGCCCAAGTCCGCAAACACGTTGCCGCTGCCGGGCGTCACCGGGATTCTCTTGGCTTGTCGTCTTTTGACCATTGTGCGTAGTCCTCTCGGGCACGTTTGAGCCGTTGCTCGATCAAGTGCAGTTCAGTCTTTGGCGTTGCAATGCCGCGTTTGGATTTCTTTTGAAAGGCGTGCAGCACATAGACCGCCTTGGAAAAGCGAATCGTGTAAACGGCGCGGAATGTCTCCCCGTCGAAGTCATCGACGATCTCCAAAACGCCGGCGCCGCCGAATCCTCGCAGTGCCTGGCGTAGGCCGCCTTGCGGCCGATCTGGACTTCCCACAGCGCGCCGCCGACCCGTCGCCGCACGTCCTTCGGAAAACCGCTAAGGTCGTCCTTGCTGCTGCCGACCCAACGCACCGGCCTCGGTTGCTCGACGTTGGGTGGTTCTGCCATAGCTTTGAACCTCTCGGTAATCTATGCCGGTTCAGGCATAGCTTCAAGCCGGTTGCAGCGGCAGCACGCGTAGTCCGGATCAGCGCTTGGGGCAGCCGACATTATATGCCACCCAGTCAACGGCTCGGCATCGGGGACCAAGGTTCGTCACAGCGCCGATTGCGGATTTCGGCGACGCTCGATCCGGGCTACTTGCCCCTGCGCTTTTCTACAGTCGCAATCGCCTCGGCGGTAACGGCAAGCGGCAGAATGAGCTTGAGCGGTTCGTCAGGCAACGCCAGAGCACCGAAGCGCTGGTACCACTTTGCCGCTTTTTCGTCCTTGGCGTCGATGGCCAGTGCAACGCCGCCGACTTCGGCTGCGACGGCCAGGGCGCGTTGGCTCGCCGCCAGCAGCAAATCGCCGCCGAGGCCTTGGCCCTGAATAGAGCGGTCGACCGCGAGACGGCCGAGCCGAAATACCGGCACGTCATAGCGGCCAAGCTTTTTGGTCGGGCGCCGAGGAACCTGACTAAACTCAACGGAGCCGGGGCTGATCGAGTAATAGCCGAGCACGCGCGAAGGCGCGGCCGGCGACACCGCCACAAAGGTCTTGGCGCCGCCCGACTCGTGGTTTTGCCGGGCGTAGCGGGCGAGGTATTCGTTGAGCGCGGGCGAACCGCAATCGAAGTCTTTGCGGTCGTGGTGCCGCCCGATCGGCTCCTCGCGCCAATCCATCGCGGGCGCCTCTTATTTGTCTTACTTTCTTAGACCGGCGCGGCGGCGTGCCGCGGCCTTAAGCGCAGGGGTCGGCTTGGGCGGATTTTCCAGAAGTTCCAGCACGCGCTTGCTGTCGCGCGCGCTGAGTACGATCCGCTCGGCGCGATCGAGCACATCGCGCGCAGCCGGCAGCGCCGCGCGCATGATGAAGCTCGTGACGTCGAGACGCTGGTAAGCGGCGGCCGTCGCCAGCAGCCGCTTTTCGTCCTTGGTGGCCCGCAATTCGATCCGATCGTCGCGGGTTGAGTTGGTATCGGCCATGGCCAGCCCTCTTATCCCTTACGTACGGACTATATCCGTACGGACCGGCAGGGTCAAAGCCCGGAGGGAACTGCAAGGACGCCGTCAGGCGCAGCAGCCCCGGTCTGTTGGCGTTTCACAAGCGCAGCAGGCATCGGCTGCCGGAGCAAGCGAACGAGCTGGATGGGACGGCAGTAACCCGGGCGGCTCCTAATCTTCGATCACGTCGTGCACGGCGACTGCGCCGCGACGCCAGTAGCCGGCGGCGCGCATCCATTTCGGATTGGCGCCATGATCGGCAATCAATTGCCGGCGCAGCGCCTTGGCGAGGAGCGATTCGCAGGCGACCCAGGCGTAGTAATCGCCGCCGGGCAATTTCAACTCCGACAATTTCCTTGCCAGCACGTCGCTTACGCCGGGCGGCGCGCCATCGCGATGGGCCCAGGCGACGGTTGCGTTCGCCTTCGTCTCGAACTCGATTTCGTCGGCCGCGCTGTCGACTTCGCCGATGACGATGGCGCGCATGCTGGCCGGCAGTTCGGCAAGCCGGCGCCCGATGGCGGGCAGCGCGGTCTCGTCCCCCATCAACAAATGCCAGTCGTAATCGGTCGGGATGATGAAGGAGCCGCGCGGTCCGCCGATCGTGAGCGCGTCGCCGGGCTTGGCTTGCGCGGCCCAGCGCGTCGCCGGGCCGGCATCGTGGATGGCGAAATCGATCGCCAGCGTGTTGGCGGCGGGATCGTGGCGGCGCGGCGTGAAATCGCGCGACGGCGTGTTGGCAGCGCCCTGCGCGTCGAGCGTGCCGTCGGCAAGGAACAGCTTGACGTGATCGTCGAAGCCGAGGCTGACGAAGTCGTCGAGATCGCCGCTCAGCGTGACGCGGATCATGTGCGCGGCGATGGTCTCGACCGCATTGACGGCGAGCGTGCGCCGGCGCGGCTGATGCCGCACGCGGCGCGGGCTGCGCGGATCGGCCGGCGGCACGGCTTTGTCGAGGGTCGCGGCAGGACTGGACATATTAGAACAGCTCCAATTGTTTGCTGTGGAAAATCGCACGCACAAGCTGGCGCTTTGGCGGGCGATTTGCAAGTGGCGCGATTTGCAAGTGGCGCGATTTGCAAGTGGCGCGATTTGCAAGTGGCGCGATTTGCAAGTGGCGCGATTTGCAAGTGGCGCGATTCGCGGGAGATGGGAGGGGGCGACGCGAAGCGCGGCGCGATCGGCTGCGGCCTGACCACCATGTGGCGCGGCGGCTGCAAGCGGCCAAAGGCGGCGGTGAGAGACGGGCGGACAAGTTCAGCCACCGGAATTCCGGAATTGCGGCGGGTGGAGCAACAAAAAAATAAGGCGGTTCTCGCCCCGGTTTGACGGGGAACTGAACTACAGCAGATTCCGCTCACATTTCACCATCGTCATGCGCGGGCTTGTCCCGCGCATCCACGCCTTCCGTGCGTGCTGAAAGGCGTGGATGGCCGGGACAAGCCCGGCCATGACGAACCTCCGATTCGATGCCACCGGAACATGCTCTAACAACAGCAAGAATTAGACCCATAGCGTCGCGCTGAGCGGGAGGTTGCCATGCAAAACTGACTGCTCAAAGCGGCTTCAAAGCTGCTATCAGGCGGCCCGCTTGCGGCTGCTGGCCTCGCCATTAACGTAAAGGTTTGGCGGGGCTTTTGTTTGCAGCCGGAATGTCTATCAGGGGTTCCAAATAACAACAGGGGTCTTGATAATGAAATTAACCACTTTGTCGGCTGCGGTTGCGGCCGTGGTTGCGCTGTCGCAGGGCGCGCAAGCGCACGAGCGTCATCACCACCATTTCAGCCATCGAGCGACGAGAAGCCATCATTGGATTCATCATCATTACGCGGATCGTCACCGCCGGCACGGAGGGCACCGATATGCGGGCAGCGACACGCGCCGCCATTGGGCACGCCGGCACGACCATGACTGGTCCGAATCGTCGCCTGGGTCGGGGCATCTCTCCCGGCACGGGCGGCGTCATTTCGAGCGCAGCGCCTATCACGGCGGCTACGGCCCGCGTCCGGCTGAGTGGTGCGGGTGGGAGATGCGGCAGCTGGTGTCGTCCGATCCCGGTCCGTCCTACAATCTCGCGCGCAACTGGGCGCGTTGGGGCCGTCCCGGTCCGGCCGGCATCGGTGCGGTCGTGGTCTGGTCGCACCACGTCGGCAAGATCGTCGGACGGCAAGGCGGCGAATGGATCGTCGAATCCGGAAACGACGGTCGCCGGGTGCGCGTGAGGCCGCGCTCGATTGTCGGCGCGATTGCGATTCGCTGGGGCTGAGGCCGAGCGGACGACACCGCGCGCGAAGCTTGCGGCGGCCCGGGAAACCGGGCGGCCACTTTGCTTTCCGCGCCAGCCGTCGCAAGCCGCGCGCGAGGGCCTTTGTCCGGCTATATTGAATTCGAGCCGAACAGGGAATCGTCACATGCCTTGCAATCGTCAGCTTCGCCTCGGCGCCTTCATGCGGCCGGCGAGCATCCATACCGGTGCCTGGCGCTATCCGGGCGCATGGCCGGACATGAATTTCAATTACCCGCATCTGAAGCAGTCGATCCAGAAGCTTGAGAGCGGCAAATTCGATGCGTTCTTCATGGCCGACCACATGGCCGTGCTCAACATGCCGATCGATGCGCTCAAGCGCAGCCATACCGCGACCTCGTTCGAGCCGTTCACGCTGCTTTCCGCGCTCTCGCAAGCGACCGAGCATATTGGCCTGATGGCAACCGGCTCGACCACGTTCGATGCGCCCTATCACATCGCGCGGCGCTTTGCTTCGCTCGACCATATTTCCGGCGGCCGCGCCGGCTGGAACATCGTCACCACGTCGAATCCCGACGCTGCGCTCAATTTCGGGCTGGAAGAGCACATGGAACACGGCGAGCGCTATCGCCGCGCCCGCGAGTTCTACGAGGTGGTCACCGGACTGTGGGATTCCTGGGCCGACGACGCTTTCATCCGCGACGTTGAGCACGGCATCTTCTTCGATCCGGCGAAAATGCACGTACTCGATCACAAGGGCAAATATCTGTCGGTGCGCGGTCCGCTCAACATCGCGCGCCCGGTCCAGGGCTGGCCGGTGATCGTGCAGGCCGGCGCCTCGGAATCCGGCCGCCAGCTCGCCGCCGAAACCGCCGAAGCGGTGTTCACCGCGCAGAGCGATATCGCGGTCGGCCGCGCGTTTTACGCCGACGTCAAGGGCCGTATGGAAAAGCTCGGCCGCGCGCGCGAGCACATGAAAATTCTCCCCGCCTGCTTCGTCGTGGTCGGCGATAGTGTGGAGGAGGCGAAGGCGAAACGGCAAAAACTCGACAGCTTGGTCGACTACGCCAATGCGATTGCCTCGCTGTCGATCGCGCTCGGCCACGACGCTTCGAAATTCGATCCGGACAAGCCATTGCCGGACGATATTCCGGAGAGCAATGCATCAAAGAGCGGCAGGGAACGCGCCATCGCGCTCGGCCGGCGCGAGGACTTGACGGTGCGCCAATTGGCGCAGCGGCTCGGTGGCTTTTCCGGGCTCGCCATGGTCGGCACGCCGCAAACGATTGCCGACGAGATGGAAGAGTGGCTCGAAACCGAAGCCTCCGACGGCTTCACCGTGATGTTTCCCTACCTGCCTGGCGGCCTCGACGATTTCGTCGACGGCGTCATTCCCGAATTGCAGCGCCGCGGCCTGTTCCGCCGCGACTACGAGGGTACGACGCTGCGCGAGAACCTCGGCCTGCCGCGGCCAAAGAATCGCTACTTTCAGAATTGAGGCGGAATCGGATTCGCGACGCTGCGCCATGCCCGGCCGGAAAGAGGCCGATGTCAGCGCGGCAGCGAGTGCGTTTGTTCCCGCACCAGCGTGCTCGGTGCCGGCTCGCCCTGACGCTTGTCGCCGAGGCGCAGCAGCGGCACCAGCACGAAGGCGAGCGCGGTGAAGGCCGCCGACAGCAGGACCAGCGGGGTGAGGCTGTCATGAAAGATGTGCGTATAGAGAAACGATCCGACATTGTCGGCGAGCGCGGTCGCCAGATTGATGATCGACATCAGGACGGCAAAGGCGAAACCCTCGGCGCGCTGCGGACAGTAATCGGCGGCCAAAGTCAGCGTTGCCACCGTAGCGAGCATCGCCGCGAAGCCGCTGCAGAAATTGAGGATCGCGGCGGAGGTCTCGTTCGACAGCATGAGATAGGCGGCCGTGGTCAAGGCGCCGACCGCAATGCTGACATTGAGCAGGTGCTTCAGGGTGAGCCCGTCGAACAGGCGGTGGTAGAGCAGGGCGCCGACAACCCATCCGGCGGCGGCGATCGAGCCAAGGATGCCGATAAAGCCTTGTGAGAATTTCAGCTTGTCGGTCATGTGATAATAGAGCGGCGTGGCGAAGCCGGGACTGAAATAGTAGAGAAAAATGAAGACGGCGATGATCCACAGCTCGCGCCGGCGAAACGCGCCGGCGAGACCGTCGAACGTGCGCCGCATGCCCTGGACATTGATCGAGCTGCGCCGTTCCGGAATGAGCCACAGCGTGCCGACAATCACCGCGAACGGAGCGACTGCGACGATGGCTGCGGCGGCGTGCAGCGCCGTGTCCGGCGGCAGGCGCTGCACGAGCTGGCCGCCGACGATCGCCGCCGCCATCGCGGCGATATTGAACCAGAGCCATTGCTGATTGACGAAGGTGCCGCTCTCGTTGAGCCGCTGGCCGTTCTCCACCAAGACGGCGCCGCACAGCGTGCTCGAAATCGCCATCGCGTAGGCGGTGACCATGAGCGCGAACAGCAGGGTGCTCGGCACATCGATCTGGGTGGCCCAACAATAGCCGCCGATTGCCGCCGCATTGGCGATCAACAGATAGCTTTTGCGCCGGTAGCCGAACAACGGCAGGAAATCGGAAATCAGTCCATAGAGCGGCTTGATCACCCAGGGCAGGTTGAACACGGTGATGAAAGCGGTGACCTGCAGCGCGGTCCAGCCGTGCACTTCCTTCAAGTAATAGGTCAAGGGCTGCGCGATCAGCCCGCCGATCTGGCCGAGCCCTTCCACGACATAGACGAGGCCGAAGAACAGCAGCAGATGGCGCATCATCCGCTTCTCGTCCGGCCGCTCCACGGCCAGCGAAGGAGCGTCCACACTTGCGGAGCTTGCGGCTTCCGATCGGGCCGGTGGTGGGTTCATGACCGCATTCTCTGCGGGCGCAGCGTTGGCGCTGCGCGCGACTGGCAACTCGATAACCTGGACGGCAAGCAGACGGTATCGCTCACACGCTCGGAATTACCTTTAGAATCGGGAAGAACTCTCCGGCGAGCGTCGGCGGCCAGGGGATCGAGAGCAACTGGTCGAACACCACGTAGATCAAAATGACGACGGCGCTCGCCATTGGGACGACGATCCGCCACGGCTCGGCCACGTCGGTCCGCTTGTCGGCCCGGATGTAGGGCGCGATGAACTTTTCCTCAAATCGACGTGCGACCTTTCCCAGACCCATCAGCCGCAGCACGAACATGCTGCCCGTTGCCATGAATCTGGCCATCCATTCGTTTGCTTCGGTCCGCATGAACAGGACGATGAAGATCGGCACCGTCGGAATGAGGCCGATCACGGCCATGACGGCCATGAAGCTGATCATCCAGCCGAAAAACGCCAAGCCGCGTATGAGCACGACAAGGCCGGGCAGGTGCGAGGTCTTCGAGGCGATGTCCATATGGATTTTCTGCGGCCCCTTGCCGGTTGCGGCCGCGGCAGCCGCGCCGCCGCCGCGCTGGTGCAGGCCGAATACGTCATTGATCAGGCTCAACGAGCAGAACAGGATCGCGCCGATGCCGACGATGGTCGGTACGATGCGGGCGGCGAACGCCCAGTCGAAGGACTGCGACAGCATCGTGATGAACAGGATGAGCAGCGCCGCCGGAAACAGATTGTCGGTCGAAAACAGCGGATGCCCCCATTGCGAGAGCATTTTTACCGGGCCGCCATGAGTGCGCACGTCCTGCAACAGCGGCCGCAGCAGCGACAAAGCCGCCAAGGCGAACATCACCAGCACGAACGGCTTGATCATCCAGCCGACGCCGTAGCGCTCGATCGAGATAAACATGTAGCGCTCGATCGGTTCGCCCAGAATAAAACCGAGCACGAACGGCGGGCGCGGCCATTTGAAGTGCTTCATCGCCCAGCCGAGCACGCCGAAGAACAACAGCGAGAACAGATCGCCCCAGTTTCGCGATGCCTCGAACGAGCCGATATAGACCAGGCTGAGCACGCCCGGCATGAACAGGGTGTAGCGCAGCGTGGCTATTTTCGCGAGCTGACCCGAGAACGCAAAGCACAGGCCCGAACCCAGAATATTGGCGATGGCGATGCTCCACACCATCGAGTAGGTGAGGTCGAGATGCTTGGTCAGCATTTCCGGGCCGGGCACCAGGCCGTGGATGAGGAAGGCGCCGAGCAGGATTGCCATGCCGGCACTCGCCGGCACGCCGAAGGCGACGGTGGGCACCAGTGCGCCGCCCTCTTTGGCGTTGGTGGCGCTTTCGGCGGCGATGATGCCGCGCACGTCGCCGGTGCCGAACGTTTGCGCGGCGCCCTTTTCGGTGCGCAACGCATGGCCGTAGGAAATCCAGTCGATCACCGATGCGCCGATGCCGGGAATGGCGCCCATCGCCGAGCCGATCCACGAACAGCGCAGGATCAGGAACCAGTGCTCGGCGCAATCCTTGATGCCGAGCAGCATGCCGGTCTTGGTGTCGAGCGTCTTACCGGCCTGCACGATCGCCATCCTTCCGATCGCGAGATCGCACAGCTCCGGCAGGGCGAAGATGCCGAGCGTGAGCGGCACCAGCGGCAGGCCGTCCCACAGATACAGCGTGCCCATGGTCCAGCGCAGCGTGCCCGATTGCGGGTCGGTGCCGATCATTCGTATCATCATGCCGAAGCAGGCGAAGGTCAGCCCGCGCAGCGGCGCGTTGCCGGACAACACCGCCACCATGGAAATGCCGAACACCGCGATCGAGAGCAATTCGGGGGAGCCGATATAGAGAATGATCGGGCGCATGACCGGCAGCGCAATGCCCATCAATAACGCGCCGAACAGCCCGCCGACCAGCGCGGCCATGTAGGAGGCGCCGAGCGCGCGGCCAGCTTCGCCGCGCCGCGTCATCGGATAGCCGTCGAGCGTGGTTGCCGCCGACGCGGCATGGCCGGGAGCGCCGAACAGAATGGCGGCGATCGGGTCCGCTGTGGTGGTCGTGGCGCCAAGGCCGAGCAGCAGGGCGAAGGCGGTCGGCGGATCGAGGCTATAGGTGAAGGGCAGCAGCAGCGCCGTCCCGGCTATGCCGCCGATGCCGGGAAGGATGCCGAGCGCCAGACCCATGCAGACCCCGCCGAACAGGTAGAGCAGGCGCATGGGATTGAGGATGATGAAGAAGGCAGTATGCGCCGAATGCAATGCAAGGCCGGCGCCATCGGTGAAATCGGAGAAATAGGTGTGGATGCCGACACCTACGGAATGCAACAGACTCGTATCCATTGATCCTGCTCACACGCGCGAGGCCGCAGCTGACGCCCGGTTCGCCTGGTCTGCGCCCGGTGCGGGTATGCGGCCTCGCCGATGTCGCTCCTCCGAGGATGATGGGTGCGATGTTACTGGACAATTCGAACGGCGGCCAGCACGCATGTCGTCTTCAAGCTTGGCGCCGCGCACAACCAGAATACTGCGCACAACGAGAATCGAGATTCATCGCGGCTTGCGACATTTTGCCGTGCCGTTCGCCGCAACCGGCCCGGGTCCAATTTTCACGGCCCGGAGCAGCGGTCGCGCCTGACAAGTGGGTCGAGACTGACTATGATGGCGGCGGCGAAACCGCAGCCGCCGCGGCGCCGGCGCTGTGTTCCAAGGGGTGCGAACATGAATATCGTCCACGCCGATGAGATCGAGTGGAAACGCGGGCTACAGCATCGCGGCGGCACTTTTCACTACCGCCATCTGCTCAACGGAATTCCGGGTACGCCGGGCAATTTCCAGTTCAATATCGGCGAGCTCGACGGCGATTTTGCCTCGCCGCGCCACCGCCACAATTTCGATCAGTTCCGCTTCCAGCTCGAAGGTACCATGAATTTCGACCGTAACGGCAAGATGCCGGCGGGCACGTTCGGCTATTTCCCCGAGGGCGCGTTCTACGGCCCGCAGAGTTCGGACGGCCGTTCCACTACCGCCGTGCTGCAATTCGGCAGCGCCAGCGGCAGCGGCTACCTGTCGCGGGAACAAGTGAGCGCCGGCACCGAGGAACTGAAAAAATTCGGCACCTTCGAGGGTGGCATTTTCCGCCGCAACGACGATGTCGAGGGCCGGCGCAATAGCGACGGCTATCAGGCAATCTGGGAGCACATGCGCGGCGAGCGGATGGAGTATCCCAAGCCGCGTTACCGCGACCCGATCATGGTCGATCCAGCGAATTACGAATGGTTGCCATTAGCCGGCGCGCCCGGCGTTGCGCGCAAGCCGCTTGGCACTTTCACCGAGCGGCAATGTGCCGCGGCTTTGATCTCGCTCAAACGCGGCGCGACCTATCGCGCCGAAGCGCGCAGCGTCTATCTCGTGCTGGCGGGTTCCGGCATCGTGGCGGCCTCGCCCTACCGGCAATTGTCGGCTTTCCACCTCGACGAGGACGAGTGCGCTGATGTGATCGCGCGCGATGACACCGAGTTGGTGCGCCTCGTCCTGCCCGACCTTGCGGGTGTGGCGGCGCGGCGCGGGGTGCACGCCGAGGCTGCGGAATAACGCCGCAGGCGCGCCAATCATAGAGTGAACGATAACAGACCCGGTCGACCAAAAACTGAACGATAAAAGACTGAACGACACAACGCGACCGCGACCAAATATGGCGCTGCCCTCGCTTTACCGATCCGACGACGCTGCGCAGCCATGGCGCGTGGCGCGGGCGGCGCTCTATGGCTTGGGTGCGGGCGGGCTCGCTGCCTTGTTCAAAAACTTTGCGCCGTTGCGTATCTCCGCCGGGGCCGGCCACGGCGGCATCGCGGAAATCGCCGGCGCAGCGCTCGCCTTCGCTTTGCTGTTTGCAGCCGCCGCAATGCTGCGCAATTTTCTCGCCCGGCGGCTGGTCTAGCGCCAGAGCCTGTAAGTCCCGAGGGTTTTGCGCGTTGCCGGCACAGCAGGCCTTTGGGACGTGCATTCATAACTGCACCGGGGACGACCTACGACAGCCGGTTTGCCCCGGAACCGGCCGTCAGCGACCGCGGTGCAAAATGTCGTGACGGGCCACTCGCGTCGTTTTTGCTCTGCAGCAAAGTTAGCTTCAACGGTCGCCTAATCGATGCTGTCGACGCATCGTGAAAACCGCCCGTCGTGTCGATACGTCCAAACGAAGCCGCGATCGCGACGGCGTTCCATCGCCTCTCCCCGCTCCGGGCCGAGATGACGCCGTCAGTAACCAACCCCTTCGCTTCGCTCGGCCCGGGAATAACGAGGACGCAGCCCGATTGAGCGCGGCGAAACCCAGGTCATCCGCTAAAGCCCTCGCTGTCTCCCCGGATTTCGCTCTGCGAAATCCGGGCTGCTTGCGACTTGCTCTGCCCGTTACGCCGCTTTGCTCGCCGCGGCGACATTGGCGCCGACCACGCGCATTTTGAATTCGTCGACGGTCATAACGTCGGCTGTCGAGAACGCGAGTATAGTCAATGTGGCCCGATGGACATCGGCCGCCGACAGTGCGCCCTGACCGACGTTGGGATAGTCGAATGTTCCCGTCGCATCCGAAAGGAATACGACTTGATAATTGCGGAACATGGCGTCGCGTGCCGTTGCGTGACAGCAGTTTTCCGTCGTCGTGCCGGATATGATTACGGTTTTGACGGCCCATTCCCGCAATATCAGATCAAGGTCGGTCGCGAAGAACGCGCTATAGCGGTGTTTTTTGATGACGTGCTCGCCCGGCGCCGGCGCCAGGTCTTTGTAGATCTCGGCCCCCGGCGATCCATCGACCAACACCGAGCGATCCGCGACCACCGAATAAAGATCGTCGTATAGTCCTATATCGCAGCCGTCGCGGCGATGGACATGTGCCGTGTAGACAACGCGGATGCCCTTCTCCCGACAAAATCTGAGTGTCGCGGCGAGTTTTGGCACCATGGCGTGCGCTTGCGCCGATTGCAGCTTCGCGCCTTCGGCAACAAAGTTGTTCTGCATGTCGACGACGATCATGACCGTCGTCCTTGGGTCGATTTTGTCTATGCGGTAGGGCATCGCAAACCTCGTTCTTGATGGCGCCTCATCCGGAGTTCGCATCGTGTGAGCGCGGCGTCGAACCGATCCGCGAAGGCCATGTCCTTGCGCGAATAGGCGATGAAGATTTTAGCTTCGGGCTGATGGTCCGGCGCGCGCGCGGCATCCGCTGCCATCGCCGTCCCTCTGGCTCACACGTCTCCAATCCGATTAAGCCAAAATCGCCGTCACTCGGCAAGCGTTTAACGCATTTGGATGATCGGTGTGCAATGCAAAAGCCCTGGAGGGCCCATGTCAGTGAAGGGCCATAGCGAGCCGCCGACGTGGTCTTGTCAAAGGCCTCCGATACGATAAAAATTATTGCATCACTGAAAAGCTGCAACGTCTCAGCGCGCTACACCAGGAGTAATAGCGAGATGGCGAAGCCCCTCGACCTCGACGCCTACCTCAAACGCATCAATTACACCGGCCCCCGCACTCCAACCTACGACGCCCTCACTGGCATCCTCCAAGCCCATATCGCCAGCATCCCCTTCGAAAGCTTCGACGTCCTTCTCGGCCGCCCGATCCGGCTCGACCCGGAAGGACTGCAAGCCAAGATCGTCACTGGCCGCCGAGGAGGCTACTGCTTCGAACACGCAAGTCTCATGTACGCCGCTCTCGAGGCGATCGGCTTCGCCCCGGTCAGACACGCATCCCGTGTCCTCCTCTTCGAACCGCGCCACGAAAGCGTGCGACAGCACATGTTCTTCACCATCACAATCGGCGGCGCCACTTACGTTATCGACCCCGGCTTCGGCCCCTTCGCTTGCCCCGTCCCCATACCCGTTGATGGCGCTCCCGTCCCGACGAACGCTCCCACCCACCGCCTCGTTCGCAAAGGCGGCGATTGGGTTCTCTACGTCACTCGTGATGGCGAACAAATCCAAGGCTGGGTCTCTACCATGGAGGAGGAGTACCCCGTCGATTTCGAGATGATGAATTACTACATCGCCACCCACCCGGCTTCCTTCTTCACTCACAACATCCTCGCCAGCGCCGTGACCCAAGAAGGTCGCGTCAACATCATGAACCAGGGCGTCCACATCATCCGCAACGGCGCCGCCGAACGAGCTCACTTGGCGGACCGCAAAGCCCTACGCACGCTCATTGCACAGCATTTCGGGTTCGATCTCCCCGAACTTGAAACGATGAAAGTGGATGCCGTGCCCGACTGGCAGTAAGCGAAAGGCAAAAGCCGCGAGGCTCCTGCATCCCCCGCCCTTCGCGCTGCACAATGATACCAACGACGATGTCGCAGTCGGGTCAGAACCGACCGACGCGAAACGGCGGCAGGTCCAGCCATGTCCGCCATGCCCCGGAAGTGACAAACTCGCGCCCAACTGCTTCGCCTTCATCAATGGGCGTCCACAGGCCGTGGCTGCGCGTTGATCGGTCTCCGCCCGAGTGCCGCCGCCGCGCCAATAGTAGTTGCCAATTAATGTTACTGGAGAATTCAGCGGCGAAAAGCGGCCGCCATAAACGAATTCGCCCGCCGTTTTCCTTACAATCGTCTTGAAAACAGTGCGGTCCTATTTGGCTGGCCCATGCGTTTTACCTGCGCGTTTTTGTTGTTTGCTGCGGCCACGTCTGCCGCGCTCGCCCAGCGCGGGCCGGAGATCGTCATCCCCGGCAGGCCCGGGGTGCCGGTCTATATCGACGGCGTCGATGCGTCTTGGGCCATTATCGAGGGCGATTTCGGCCTCGACCGGCCGGGCATGGTGAGCCCGACCGTGATCTACCGGCCCTATCTGCCGCGGCTCTGGTATCGCGTGCCCGGCTATTATCCGGCTGACGGGCGGCGTCCCGGTTACGGCCGGCTCGAAGTGACGCCGCCGCGCAATCGCGTTCTGCCGCCGCCGGCGCCGACCTACTACCGCTATTGGTCGAGCGAATCCGCGTCAGGGCCCGTCACCGAGTATCCGCTTTATTCGCCTGCGTTGACCACGCCCTTCTTGCAGCGCGGCGCGCGGCACGAGCCGAACCACGGAGCCGGCAGAGACAGCAAACCGCAACGCTAACCGGCAGGCCGCTGCGCGGGCTGCCTCTATCCGCCTCATCGAGGCTGTTCAGTAGGGAGTACCATGCCTAACCATCGCCCCACTTTCTTTGCTCTCGCCGTCTTGTTCACCGCCGCCATGACATCGGCCGCGTCGGCCGGCTGCTGCGGCTGGGGGACCCAGGCACCTATGGTCTATGCGCCGACCGGCTGTGGCGGCTGCGGCACACCGAGTGCAGCGATCGTCTATGCGCAGCCGGTAGCTCCGGCGCCGCCGCCCGTCGTCGTCGCAGCGCCCGTCTGGGGTACCGGCTGCGGCTGCCGCGCAGCGGTCGTCTATGCTGCGCCCGCCCTTGAGCCAACGCCGATCGCGCCGGCGCCGGTCTATGTGGTCAATCAAGGCCCTGACTATGTTGGCCCCGGCATCATGGTGCCGTATCACACCTGGTCGCCGAACGCGGGTTACGCTGAGCCCGGGGCTTATCCCTACAGGCACGGCTATTGGCACAGCCGTGTGCACCGCTATCACGCGCCTGCGCGGCGTGTCGCCTATCGCGAGCGCGTCCATGCTCACTGGCACATGCTGCGGCCGCTGCCGGCCTGGCATGCTAATTCGCACCGCCGCCACTACTGAGCGCGCGCTGTCGGCGAGCGAAACATGCGAAAGCCCGCCTGCGCGGGCCTGCATTGCTTGAAGTTCCATGAAGGCGCAAGCTTCGTCAGCGCGCGCCGATGGCACGGCTCGCGATGTAAAGCGACAGCGCCGCGGCATTCGAGACGTTGAGGCTCTTGATCGAGCCGGGAAGGTCGAGCCGCGCCAGGCGGTCGCAAGCCGCGCGCGTTGCCTGCCGCAGGCCCTTGCCCTCGGCGCCGAGCACCAGCGCAAGCGGCGCCGAAAGCGGCATCGCGGCGAGATCGTCGACCGCGCCGCTGTCGAGCCCGACGATGAGAAAGCCGCGCGCCTTGAGCGCGGCGAGCGCGCGCGCAAGATTTTGCACGGTCACGATCGGCACCGCTTCGAGCGCGCCCGAGGCGGATTTGGCAAGCACGCCGGTCGCCTCCGGACTATGCCGCGCGGTGGTGACGATGGCGGCAACGGCGAAGGCGGCGGCACTGCGCAGGATGGCGCCGACATTGTGCGGATCGGTGATCTGGTCGAGCACCAGCACGATGCCGGCGGCGGGCAAATCCTCGATTGCCGGCGACGGCAGCGGATCGGTCTCGGCGTAGAGACCCTGATGCACGGCGTCCGGAGTAAGCAGCGCGGCGATGGCGTCAGGCCGCACGACTTCAAGCTCCGCCGGCGCTGCGATGCCTTGCTCGGCAAGCCGCCGGGCCGCATTTTCCGTTGCCAAGAGCCGGCGGATACGGCGGGTGGGATTGGCGAGCGCCGCAGTCACCGAGTGCCAGCCGTAAAGTACGATGGGGGCGTCCACGGAAGCGCCGCGCGCGCGCTCGCGCCGGCCGTCCCACCGCCTTTTGTGCTGGTGCTTCTGGCGTATTGTTTTTATTCCTCCTTCAGCCCATAGGCGAGATTGTTGCCGGTGGCGCCGTAATATTTGTATGGCAGAAATTTGCCGCTCATGGCGAGCTTGACCCGATCGCCCTTGGCATCGCTCTGGCGCAGCACCTCCATGTCGAAATCGATCGCCGACATGATGCCGTCGCCGAATTCCTCCTCGATCAGCGCTTTCAGCGCGGGACCGTTGACCATCATCAACTCGTAAAAGCGGTAGATCAATGGATCGGTCGGCGGCATCGGCGTGCCGGTTCCCCGCATCGGCACTTCGTTGAGCAGCGTCTGTTCGGCCTTGGTCAGGCCGAACAGCTTGCCGGCATTCGCGGCCTGCGGCTTGGTCAATTTCATCTGGCCCAGAATCGCCCCGGTCACCAGGATCGGCGACATGCCGCCGATCTGCTCGCAAATGTATTTCCAGGTCCATCCCTTCTCGCGTTTGATGTCGAGAAGCTTCTCGGTGAGATCGGCGCGCGTCATGATTGTCCTCCTTGACAAGATACGCAGTGAACGACGACCCGGCCGCCGCCATTGCAGCGGTGCCGGGAACCTACGGCGACAGAATTCGGCCGCTGCCGGGCGACGTTGACCGCACGCGCCCGCGCACCGTGACGACCATGCAGCCGTAACTCACCCCGGCATTGCAAAACTAACGGCCGCCGCTGCGGTGGAGCTCCCTCATGCTTTCGCTCCAGTATTGTCCGAGCAGCGACAGCGAGCGGAGACCTTCCTGCGTGCCCGGCTCGCGGGCGATCTTCCACAGCCCCGCCACACCGCCGCTCGCTGGCGGCGACGTGGCGATGTCCCGGCTCATCTGGTCGAGCGCCCTGGACAGGCCGATCAAGAGATGCTGGCTCTCGGGACGATCGAGCACTTCGAGCAGCCGCATCAATCCCTCGTTGCGGGTGAGGCGGTCGAGCAGCGAGATGCCCTCGCTGAACACGCGCGACAACCGGGTGACAATCTCGTCCGACATGGCGTCGCGGGCCGAGGCGAAGAGCGTCGCAAGCTCGGAGAGCTGTTCGAGGTCGCGCGCCATGTCGCGCGTTTCGGCGTCTGCCGCGGCCGCCTGAGTTTCGGTCTGGGTGTTCATGACGCAGCCCTCATAGCAGTCCGCGGACGCTGGTCCAGTACATCTGATTGTACGACATCTTGAACCAGTGCATCGATCTGTTCGGCGCCTTCAGATCGGGCGGGTTGAGGTAGTTGAACATGGCGTAGGTGGCGCGGTCGTGGCCGGCTTCGATGAAGCAATAGACCTTGCCGTCATATTCGCGCACCGTCGTGCCGATCTTGATGATCGAGGCGATGTTTTCGGCGGCGACTTCGGCCTCGAAGTGCGCCGCGGAGCCGGTCTTGCTGACCGGCAGGTTGGTGGTGTCGCCGAGCACGAAGACGTTGTCGCGGCCGACCATGCCCAAGGTGTGGCGGTCGGTCGGGATCCAGCCGCCGTCGCCAAGCTTGTCCCGTTCGATCACCTCCATGCCGCGGTGCGGCGGGATGGCGATCAGCAGGTCATAGGCGAACTCGGTGCCTTCCTCGCTCTTGACGATCCGGTTTTTGGCGTCGACTTCCCTGACGTTGAACAGGGTCTCGTATTCGACGCCCATCCGCTCGAATTCGGGTTTCGCCCACTTGGCGACGTTCTCGATCGTGTGAATGCGGTTCAGCGGGTAGTGATATTTGATCTTGACCTTGTCGCGGACGCCGCGCGCTTTGAAAAAATCGTGCAGCGAGAACACGACCTCGACCGGCGCGATCGGGCATTTGTGCGGCACGCCGACGACGATGCCGACCTGCCCGCCCTTGAAGTCGCGCAGGCGCTTGAACATTTTGAGCGCCGTGTCCTCGGTATAGAACAGTTCGGCGCCCTCGGTCAGGCCGGGAACTTCGTCGGGCACGATGCGCGAACCGGTGGCGATGGCGAGAATGTCGTAATCGTAAGTCCGGCCGCCCTGGGTGCGCACCTGATTGCGGTCGAGCTGGAACTGCACGACCGGGTCGACATGAAAATCGATGCTGGAATCGAGCAGGCTCGCCTGATCGCGATAGAGCTCGTCGGGCGTCATCTGCCCGAAGGCGACGTACAGCAGACCCGGCTGGTACATGTGCCGGTCCGACGCCGACAGCATCGTGATCGACGCCTTGCCGGAGCGGATTTCCCCCTTAAGCCGCCGCGCCAGGTTGTTCGCCAGGATGGTGCCGCCTGTGCCGCCTCCGACCACCAAGACCTTCATTGCTGTGCTCCCTCGGCGATGCCGCCCACCGGCGATCGCAGCGCTACTCCGCTTTTCCGTCGCTCGTTTTTTCCATCACTTGGCTTTGCGCACCTTGATGTGCCAGATCGAACCGATCTTGTCGGTGCTGACCATCTGGTGTCCGACCTTGTTGATCCAAGCCGGCACGTCGGTGGCCGAGCCTTGATCGGTCGACAGAAGCTCCAGCGTGTCTCCGAGATTGGCGTGTTTCATGTAGGTGATGAGCTCCATCAGCGGCCCGGGGCAGAACGTGTTGCATGCGTCGATTACCTTGTCGGCCATGACGGGTTCTCGCGTTTGCCGGGGCGCTACCACTTCTTCGAGACGGCGAGCTTGAGCGCCTGGTTGGACAGCGTAAGATCGGCGACCAGCGAGCGCAGACGCCGGTTCTCCTCTTCCAATTGTTTCAGGCGCCTCGCATCGGAAGGCGCAAGGCCTTCCGACTTCGAGCCTTTGCCGTGGTTGCCCTTCGAATTGTCCGGCTCGCCGCGCCGCGCCGCGATCTTGGCGGCCTCCGCCGCCTCTTCGAGCAGGGTACGAACCTTCTCCTCCGACGATCCCGTCTTTTTCTTCATTGCGTTCCCTTCATTGAGCGCGGGCCGCTCCTCGCCGGCCGCCCTTCACGCATCGGATTTGATGACCCGCATCGCGGCAAGCTCGCCATCGCCGTAGAACTTGACCCGATAGATCAGCATGGAGCCGAACCAGCAGGCGATGAACAGCGATACGACGAGAATGCCGATCAGCCCCCAATGATCGTTCAGCGAATTGGCGAAGTCCCAGATGCTGCCCTTGAGCCCGAATTGGTCCGACAGCAAGGCCAGCGCCTCGATGGCGGCGATGGCCAGCGCGACGACGGCCGAGACGACCGTGATCGACAGATTGTAGTAGAGCTTGCGCATCGGATTGCGCAACGCCCAGCCATAGGCGCGGACCATGAGCACGCTGTCGGTCGTGTCCATCAGCGTCATGCCGGCTGCGAACAATGCCGGAAACGCGAGGATGACCCAGACCGACATGCCTTTCGCCGCCTCCGCGCCGGCAATGCCGAGCAGGCTGATTTCGGTCGCGGTGTCGAAGCCGAGGCCGAACAAGAAGCCGATGAAGACCATGTGCCAGCTCTTGTTGATCAGCCGGAACAAGGGACGCAGGATGCGCGACATGAAGCCGCGCTTGTTGAGCAGTATTTCGAGGTCCTCCTCGACGAAGGTGCCGCCGCGACGGACGTGGCGAAACGTGAGATAGGTCGACCACGCGATCGTCAGATTGAGCGCCGCCATGATGAGCAGAAACGCGACGGATACGAAGGTGCTGGCAAGCCCAGCGGAGCTGTTGATGAAGTTGAACTTGCTGTCGCCGCCGTCCCAGGCGCCCCACGCGGCGATGACGCCGACGAACACGAACAAAGCCGCCGAATGGCCGAGCGCGAAATGGAACCCGACGGTCGTCGGCCGGGCGGTGCGCTGCATCAGTTTGCGCGTGGTGCTGTCGATGGCGGCAATATGATCGGCATCGAAGGCGTGGCGCAGCCCAAACGTGTAGGCCAATATCGCGGCGCCGAGCAGCACCGCGTTGCCGGCGAACGCGGTCACCGCCCAGACCCAGGCGGCGACATTGCAGATCAGGAGAAAGGCGTAGAGGCCGATCACCTTCCGGCGAAAACCCGTGGCGCGGTCGCTGAAAACGTCGCGCAGCGCGTTCGCAATGTCTGTCATCGCATACTCCTTCTTCACACATCATGATGGCCGGCGCCGGCGGTTCCCCGGGCGAAGTCATGGCGTCATTTGTCGCGCACCCAGCTGTAACGGCGAATGAGCCAGGCGAACGTCGAGTCGATGGTGAAGCCGATCAGACCGATCACGAACACCATCGCGCCGAGGTGGCTGTATTGCAGCGTTTCGCGGGCGTCTTCGATGGCGTAGCCGAGACCGGAAGTAACGCCGAGGAACTCGGCGGGAACCAGCACGATCCAGGCGACACCGAGCGCGAAGCGCATGCCGGTCAGCATGTCCTGCGCTACCGCCGGCACGATGATCTGCGACAGCATGTGCCACGGCCGGGCGCCGAGATTGCGGGCAATCTTGAACCAGGTCGGCTCGATTTTGCTCACGCCGTTGGCGGTGGCGTAGACCACCGACCAGACCGAGGCCATGGTGATGAGAAAGATGATCGCCTCATTCCAGGTCGCGAAAGCGAGCACCGCGATCGGTTCCCAGGACAGCGGACTGATCATGCGCAGGAACTGGAACGGCAGATTACTTGCCTCGCGGAACGCCCGGCTGAGACCGAAGATGATCCCGACCGGCAGGCCGAAGGCCGCGGCGAAGAGGAGCCCGATGCCGATGCGGTAGAGGCTGCTCGCCATGGCGTGCGCGATTTCGCCGTCGCCGAGCATGGTGAACAGCGCGTCGAACGTCGGCACCGGTCCGAGGCCCGAAAACGTCCGTGTCGCCGGGTTGAGATAGAGGAGTTCGCCGCCGAGCCACCATAGACTGAGCAGGACGGCGATCCCGACGGCCGGAAAGAACACGCGACGCACCCCGGTCCGGGCTAATGTGCTCCGGACCGGCGGGGGTGTGGCGCGGCGCTTTGCCGGCGCAGCAATGACGGTCGGAGCGCTCACAGCGCGATCTCCTCCGTGCGCACATAGGGATCGCCAGACTGCGATACGCTCGGATCCCTCTTCCAGTCGACGAACTTTTCAGTTGCCCGCTTGACATGGTCGTAATTGACCAGAATCCTTGGACACGAAGGTGGGGCTGAGCGTGTCGAGGAAGGCCCGATCGCCTGTCACCAGCGTCTTCTTCAGGTCGGTCGCGATCAGCTCGGTCGCCGACGGATACGGCCACGGATTCATGTCGATGCGATCCTGGTGCCATTCCGGATGTTGGATCGCTTCCTTGTATTGCGCCGGGTTGTAGAACGTCATCGCGCGCTGGATCACTTCGACCGGGAACGGCAGGTAGCCCTTGCCGTCCTTGGACAGGGTGTGCGCGACCTCGTCGCGGTTGGCGTCGATATAGATCTGCGCCTGGACCACTGCGTTGAGCACGCCCCCCGCCCATGCCGCGCGATCCGGATCCATTGCATCGGCCTCGTGCATGACCACGACGCAGCAGGGGTGGCCTCTCCAGATGTCGCCGGTGAAGCGCAGCACCTTGCCGCCGGCGCGCAACTCGCCGAGCGCGTTGAACGGCTCGGCGACGCAATAGGCGTCGATGGTGCGCGACGCCAGAGCCGGGGGCATGTCCGGCGGCGGCAGGATCAGGAAGTTGCACTCATCGGGCGCGAGCTTGGCGTCCTGCGGCCGGATCACCGGCTTGATGCCGGCATTGCGCAGTTCGAGCTGCGAGATGATGTTGTGCATCGAATACCAGAACGGCATCGCGAACTGCTTGCCGCCCAAATCCTTGAAGCTCTTGATGCCGGAGCCCTCGCGCACGACCATGGCCGAGCCGTTGGTATGGTCCCAGGCCACGATCTTGACGGGATAACGGTTGCCGTAGCGCATCCAGATCGGAATCGGGATCAGCAGATGGGCGAGGTTGAAGCGGTGCAATTCAAATCCCTCGACCAATTGCTCCCAAGAGCGGATCAGTGTCGGGCGGACCGAATCGAGCCCCTGCTGCTTGAGAAAGCCCTTCTCATGGGCCATCAGAAGTGCGGCAGCGTCGGTGATCGGCAGGTAGCCGATCTTGACCACGGGATCGAACTTCTTGTCCTGGGCGAAGCTCGGCGTCGGCAGCGCCCCGCTCATCGCGGCGAGGCTCGCCGCCGTACGCATCAGCTCGCGGCGATTGACGCCGGTGCCAAGCACCGAACGAAACGTCGGGTCGTATTCCAGCTTCAGCTTCGGATCGTGGAAACCATTCTCGCGCTCTTCGATGCCGTCGGGCAATCGCTCCACCACTTCATCCTGCAACGGCATCGGCCGATCGGTCGGGTTGTTTTGCTGGGTCATCTCTAAAGCTCCTCGCTTGGCGACGATCTGTCGCTGACCTGCACTTTTCATGGTCGTGAGCTGCCGAAGTAATCGGCGGCTAACGTCGTCTCCATGCCGAGCGGCGCGTTGTGTTTTGCGTCCGCTCCGTTTTGGCCGTCCCGTGCGGCCATCGCCGAGGACGCGATTTGGGCCTCGGCAATCTCGAAACGCTCCATCAGATGGCGGCGCACGGCGAGCACCGACGGATCGTCGCGTTCGCGCGGGCCATCGAGCTCGATCGGGACCAACTCGACGACGGTGCCCGGCGCGCCGGCCATGATCAGCGTACGGTCCGCCATCAGGACCGCCTCATCGATATCGTGGGTGACCATGATCAGGCTCACGCCAAGCCGTTTCACGATCGATCGTACGTCGCGCTGCAAGGCGCCTTGCGTGAAGGCATCGAGCGCCGAGAACGGTTCGTCGAGCAGCAGCAGCTCCGGCTCCATCACCAGCGAGCGGGCGAGCGCGACGCGCTGCTGCTGGCCGCCGGACAGGTCCTGCACGTTGGCCTCGGCATAGTCTTCGAGGTCGACAAGGCGCAGCGTCTCGGTAACGCGCTTGCGCATGTCGGCCTGGGGCCAGCGCGCAAAACGAAGGCCGATGCCAACGTTCTGGCTCACCCGCATCCAGGGAAACAGATGAGGGGCCTGGAACATCATGACCCAGCGCGGCGACGGCGCTTCGACCAGCTTGTCGTCGAGATGCACCGTGCCGTGCGTCGCCGGCAACAGCCCGGCGATGACTTGCAGCAGGGTCGACTTGCCGCAGCCGGAACGGCCGATAATGACCAACGCCTCGCCCGGCTGCGCTTCCATCGCGACGTGCTCGAACGCGAATGTGCTCCGCGTGCCGTAGCGGTAGGAAAGATCGTCGGCCTTGATGTGGACACCACGTACGGTCATCAGTCGATTGCTCCATTGGCCGAATCAACACGCGGGCGCGCCGCGCCGGGCAGCAGTCGAGGCGCCGGCGCGCAAACGCGCCGCGTAACGTTACAACCGACTCTATCCCGGGTTCCGAAACCAGCCGGCAAATGAACGATCCCGCGATGCCCGCTGTTTCGCGCGCGCCGTGTGGACCCCAACGTCCCGTTCCCTGATGCGCCGGCTCGCAGCAGGTACTGACGGGTTCGGCTAAACGCTGGTGAGGCGGTCATTTACCTCTTTCATGCGCCGGACGAGCTCGGTTTCATCGAACAGCCCGCGGCGGATCATCGAATGCGCCAGCGCCAGCAACTGCCGCTCCGGGAACGGCACGTCGGCGTAAAGCTCCTTCGAAAGCTCGTCCTCCTCCCAGCGCCGTTCCAGCGCGGGCAGGGCGCAGGAACCTTCGGCGAGCACATCGCACGTTGCCTCGAGCGTCACCTTCCAGGGCGGATCCGGATTGGTCACGCCGTATTGCGCGGCAAGGTCTTGCCAAACCCGGCCCTGCCGCCGAACCGTCTCGAGGACCGCAATCGGCGCCGCATCGACCGTCTGTTCGCCGCGTTCCGCGCCGTTGCTGTTTGAACCCAAACCGCTCATGACGCGCCCCTCAATGACCGTGATCGTGATGATGGACCGGGTGGACCGCCGGATGAATCGGCCGCTTGGCGTTCGCGGTGACACCGGGCTTCGGCATCGCGACGCCGATCAGGCAATCCCGCGTCACGATCTCGGCGAGCTGTTGCTCGCTCCAGCCCTCGGTGCCGGCGGGCCGCACCGGCATCACCATGTAACGCGTCTTCTGGTTGGAATCGGCTACTCTGATCTCAACGTCCGACGGCAATTGCAGGCCGAACTCGGACAGCACCTGGCGCGGCCAGCGCACCAGGCGGCGGCGATAGTTCGGCGTGCGATACCATTCCGGGGACTGGCCGAGGATCGGCCGCGGGTAGCACGAGCACAGCGTGCAGACGACGACGTGCTTGAGCTTCGGCGTATCTTCGAGCACACGCAGGTTGCAGTAGTCGCTTGGCGTGCCGAAGCCGGTCGGTGGGCTATTGATCCAGTCGACGCCGACTTGGAGGCTTGCCTTGACCCCGTCGGCGACGGCGAGCTTCTTGTATTCCGGATCGAGCCACGCCTTGGCGACCAGCCGCGCCGCCGGCAGCGGTCCGAGACTATGGACATATTCGGTCCAGCGCCGATGGTCCTCGGCGGAAAACAGCCCCTTTTCGATGGCGAGCTCGCGCACCGCCATTTCGAGGACCTCGAAATCGCTGACCTCCTCGACCATGGGTGCGGGCTTATGAGTTTCTGACACTTGCTGCTCCTCTTGGTTCGGCGCCCGTCGGTCAGGCTATGCCTTCTCGAGCCAACGCTCGGAAAATTCGGTCTCGAGCGTATCGTTGGCGTACTGATCGGGATAATCGGGCCACAATTCCTTCTGCCGGAATTTCACGCTGTAGAACCATTCCGGCTTGTCGGTGTTGTCCCACGCCTCATCCTCCGCCGCCGGGCTTTCGTAGACGAGCGCAACCACGGTGCCGCGCGCGCCGCGCGTATAGACTTGGCAACGCGTATAAAACAGGTCGGGCAGGTCCATGATCCGAACGTCGTCGCCAACCTTGAACTTGGGCGGGCCGGCTTCGCCCTTGAAGCACTGCGGATCGCCGATGCCGGTGGCTTTCTTGGCGTGGTGCGTCCTATCGTGCTGATTTTTGCTCATAGCGCTTTTTCACCTCAGCAATCTTGTTGTTGAGCTCAGTGAGCGTCACGTACTGCTTGTCGACGATGATCCGTGCCGCCCCGAGCAGCCAACGTCCGTAGTACGGCAGGGCGAGGTATTGCATCTCGCCGATATCGACGTTGTGGCGGCGGCGGCGCTCTTCGGCGCTCCACACCCCGCGCCAGGCCAGGCACTCGCAGGTGGCGAAGGTGTTGAGCTCCCACACTTCTTCTTCTTTTTCCTCCCAGCGGATCGGCACATCCGGCTCGCCGCCGAACGTCGTGCGCCGAACGCAACAGCGCCCGGAAATGCGCGTGATCGATCTTGTCCGGGTACGGCGCGTGCTCGGCCTGGTGATAGGCCGGCTGGAGCTGGCCGACGAGGCCAAAATGCTGCATCAATGCCGATCGGTCAGGCGCTGCCATTTTTTTTTGCTCCTTGCTGAAAAGCCCCTCTGGCGCAGCCGATACAAGCGTGCTTGATTATGGCTGATCGCCCCGCGCGACGCATGATAAGCAGGACACCGTGGGAACGTCCAAGCACTTATCTGGATAAGGGTCATAGGAAATTATTATGGACCAGACCCTGATTTCCCCGCGTTCGCTGCGCTACCTGCTGGCGATTGCAGAGCATCGCAGTTTCACCCGCGCCGCAGACGCGCTTTGCATTTCGCAACCCGCACTGTCCCAGCAAATCAAGCAGTTAGAGGAATCCCTCGACGTGCAGCTGCTCGATCGCAGCGGACGCATTGTGCGCCTCACCGATGCAGGGGAAGTCTACATCCGCTACGCGCGCCGCGCCCTGGTCGAGCTCGACGCCGGCAAGCGCGCGATCCATCAACTGCAGGACATGAGCCGCGGCTCGTTGCAACTCGCCGTAACGCCGATCACGGAATTCCTCGCGGCGCCGATCTTGGAAAGCTTCTCGAGCCGCTATCCGGGTGTCGCGGTGACGACGCTGGAAATGTCTCAAGGCGACATTGAAGCGGCCGTTGCCGAGGATCGCATCGATCTCGGCATCGCCTTCACCAACACCTTGTCGACCAAAGCGCGGTGCTCCGACATCGAAACCCATGTTTTATTTATGGAAACGCTGCATCTCGCGGTCGGCAAGGGTCATGCTTTGGCGGGGCGCCAGTCGCCGATCAGCGGCCACGCGCTGGAGGAAATGAGCCTGGTCTTCCTCAGCCGGAAGTTCGCGCTGCGAAGCCTGATCGACCTTTATTGCGTAGAGCACGGCATCGCGCCGCACATTACAGTCGAGACGGATTCGCTGTGCGTGATCCTGGAAATGGTTCGCCTCGGCCAACTCGCTACGGTGCTTCCCTACGCCATAGCCTGTTCGCAATACGGGCTTTATCCGGTGATGCTGCTGCCGGAACTGCCGCACCACACCATTACATTGATCTGCCGCAAGGGCGCCTATAAGAGCCCGGCCTGTCTTGCCTTCGCCGAACTGGCGGCGGACTGGAGCAAGCTCAGAAGCCAGACCTCGCCAAACACACGGCTGATGGCGGTGCCGCTTGCCGAAGCTCGCGACAACAATAGCGACGAGGCGCTGGTTAGGCCTTCGTGACGGCACCGTCGTTGCGAACGGTTTTGCCGCCGCCGGCGAGGAACCGACCGATCGCAGCAGCCGTTGCCTCGGGAAATTCCTCGTAGAATGACAGTTTGCCGTGCGGCAGCCGCACGGTCTCGACGTTGGGAAGCGCCGCGAGCGCTTCCATCTCCAGGCGCGACTTCGGCGGCGAGGTGTCGGCGAACACCACCAGCATCGGGGCGACGACACGCTGCGCGGCCTCGGTCGCTTCGTGCCTGCTGCGGAACGGATCGAGATATCCGGTCACGAAGCGAGCCGAGCCATGGCGTGCGCCCGGCGCCCGCGTTACTGCAAGCTTTTCGGTCAGGCGGGCGCCGTTTAACCAACGCGGATCCGCATAGACGTGGCCGCGCGCCATCATGCCCACGACCAGGCGGTTGACATTCATGCGGTAGAGCAGCGCACCTTGAAGCGGCGGGTCGAAGGCTCTGGCGATCCTGGCAAAGATCGGGCGGTTGCCGCCCAGCATCGTCGGCAACGGCCCGCGCCAGGTGGGCGACAGCAAAACGAGCTTTGCAGGCGGGCGCGGATGGTGTGCGAGATATTTCAGCATGTAGCCTGCGCCATGCCCGGCGGCGATGATCGCAAACGGAGCGCGAACAAGCTCGCTGAATAGATAGTCGACATAGGCTTGGTAGATTTCGGGCCGCCAATCGACAAAAGGCTTTGCGAGTTCGCCAAAGCCCGGCCAGTCGACGGCAATGGTGCTGAAAGAGCCGGCGAGCCGCGCCTGCAGCGGCAGCATTTCGCGTCGCGTGGAGATCGAACTGAGCGCCGGCAACAGAACCACGGTCGGGCCGGTTCCAGCGCGATCGATGCCGATGGTGACCGCGCGGCCGTCGCACTTCCAGATAATTTCTTGGTACGGCATGGCGTCCGTCTGCCAACTCGCCGCGCTCCGATCAGTCAACGATCAACAATACCGGGCACGAGATTGCAGACCGAGAGTTCAGGCTTTCTGCAGCGCGGGATCGGCTACTTTGACGACGTACGGCTTTTCGAGGTTTTTCTCCGCATCGAATTCGGAGCGGCCGGTGAAGTTGATGTGGCGGCCGTAGGTGTGCAGCGACAGCGAAATATCCTTGCCGACGTTGGTGACTTTGTGGATGTGCTCCGGATAGCAGCGGGCGATGTCGCCGGCCGTCATGACGCTTTCGTCGGCGCGTTCCAGCCTGGCAAAGCCGGGCTTCGAGCCGTCGTCGATCCGGTCGTAATTGATTTCCTGCTCCTGGCCCGCCATGCCGACGACCACCGCCCAGGTCTTGTGGTTGTGTGGGCTGGTGCCGCGGCCCGGCAGCCACGACAGCACGAACACGGCAAGATCGTGATTGGGTTCCTCGTGCAACAGGTGGACGCCGAAGCCCTGCTCCCGGTCGCATTCGCGGTATTGTGGGCGCATCCAGCCGGCGTCCAGCGCGAACCTTTTGGCGATCGGCGCCACCCGCTCGGTGATCTTTTCGGGGTCGCTTTCCTGCGCCGTAACCGAACGCAAGTCCTTCACGTACTGCTCGAGGCTGTAAGAGCTTGGCATCGCATTCTCCCTCAAATCCCGCCCAGAATAGCATATCATGTCGAGGTAACAATTGCAGATAGTCGATTGTTCCAACTGGACTGCTTGGCGCAGCTTGCCGGCGCCATCTCGACCTTGGACCCGCCGCTGCACCCACGTTCCCAAATCGTTCTGATTTATTTATTCGCAAAAGCGAATATGATCCGCCACGCCGACGGCGCGGCTCCTTTGAAGCCAATGGACGAGCTTCTCGCCGGGTGTTTGCGGCAAGCGATTGCATGACCTGCCTTCGACATGACCTTTGACATGGCCAGACCCCGAATGCCGGCGACCGCCAAGGCACGCGCCCACCCAGCCGCCAACGCGCCGCTCGACGCCGCCGCCATGTTGAGAAATGCGCGCAATGCGAGCGATTTCCTCAAGGCGCTGTCGCACCAATCGAGACTGGCCATTCTCTGCCTCCTGATCGATGGCGAGAAGACGGTGAGCGAGATCGAACAATTGCTGCATCTGCGCCAGCCGGCGGTGTCGCAGCAATTTGCCCGTTTGCGCGAGGACAACCTCGTTAAAGTCCGTCGCGCCGGAAAGAGCGTCTATTACTCGATCGCACGGCCGGAGGTCGTCGACATCATTTCGGCGCTGCATCGCAGCTTTTGCCGCTGACATCGTCGCGCGCCGCCGCATCGGCCGTCGCGGCGGCTGTGGCGTTGCGCTGGGCCAGCGCCATGTCGATGGCGCAGCGAAAATCGCCGCCGCCGATCGAAAGAAAATCCGCCGGGTTGCGGGCGAAGAACGCTTCGACCGCCGGGCCCGCCTCGGCGACGCTCACGCCACGTAGCGCCGCTTCGAGATCGAACACGACGCGCGGCGGCGTGATGAAAAAGTCGCCGGTGATCAGCACTTCGCGGATGCGGTCGCGGCGCGCTCCTTCCAGGCGAATGTCCGCGCGCACCGTGCCGCCGCCCCCGGTCAGCGATGCGCTCACGAGCGCCTCGTCCGCCGTCGGTGCGTCGAGCATGGCGACAAATTCGTCGCTGCCGATTTCCTCGCGAAAGGCGCGCTCGGCAAGTTCCTCTTCGTAAGCCGTGATGTTGCCCCATTGCGCGGCAATGCCGAGACCTTCGGCGAATCCGGCCACGAGGCCGTCACAGATGGTTTCGCGGTCGGGCACCCGGTCGGCCAAGATCTCGCGCATGGTGATGATGCGCTGCGAGGCCTTTTCGATGCCGTGTTTGGCGAGTTTTTGCGCCGGCACGTTGAGGCAAGCCAGCATCTTTGCCGGGTCGAAATCGATCAGCAAGGTGCCCTGATAGAAGATGAGATTGCCGTCGAAAAAGCCGCCGGTGCCACTGATCTTGCGGCCGTCGACTTCGATGTCGTTGCGCGGCCGATAGTGCGCCGGGACGCCGAGTTTTTGCAGGCCGAGCGCCGCCGCCTCGCAGATGCGTCGCGCCACCTCGCCAAGGTCCCCAAGCCTCAGCGTGCCGCGATCGAACACCAGTTCCCAGCCGATTTGCCCCTCGTCGAAATAGAGGGCGCCGCCGCCGGTGATGCGCCGCACCGTCTCGATGCCGTGCTCACGGCAAAAATCGAGCTTGATCTCATCGCTAAGGAATTGGTGCAAGCCGATCAGCGCAGAGGGGCGAAAGCGCAGGAAACGGATCGTATCGGGGATTCTACCCTGCCGCCGCGCATCGAGCAGTGCAGAATCGAAGGCGATGTTGGCGCGGCCGCCGCGGAGCCCGGTCGAAATGACACGAAACGGCAAGTTCTCCGACATCGCACCCGACGTTAGTTTCCGCCGCAGCCGCAAGCCTCGCCCATGCCGGCGGCGATCTGCCGGCGCGCTTTGCGAATGTCCTTGCGATTGAGCTTGAACGGATAGGAGGCGATGTCGCGCGGCGGCGAATTGCCATAGGGGCGGTCGCAGGCGGAAATGTCCTGCGCAAACTTGCCGGGACAACCGGAGGTGCGGAACGCGGTGCCGGCATCGATCACCGCGTCGATTTCGTCGGCCGGCAGGCCGAAATCGACCAGCCCGCCGCCCTCGTCGAAGCGCATTCGTTCCAAACGGTGATGGCGATAATCGATCAGATAGCGCGCGAGCTGAATGCGGCGCCATTGCGGGCGCGGTACCGCAGGCAAGTGGTCCATCAGCGAGCCTTTTTCCGGAAAGAACGCGAACATGTGGCTGTGGCCGCCGAGGTCGCGGACGGTCTGCACTTGCGTGAGCACGTCATGGTCGGTTTCGCCCATGCCGACGATGAGATGAGCGCCGAAGCGCTCCGGCCCAAAAATTTCCGCCGCGGCATGGAGGATTTCCCAGTATTTGTCCCAAGTGTGCGGCGACTGCACGCCGCGCCCGCGGGTGCGGTCGAAAACTTCCGGGTTGCAGGCGTCGAGCGCGACGGTGAAAATGTCGGCGCCGAGGTCGTGGAGTTCCTGCACGTCGGCCCGCGTCATGGTCGTCGGATTGGACAGGATCGACACCGGCACGTGCTTGACGCGCTCGACCCATTTTTTCAGCACCACGCGGGTGTCGTCGTCCGAGCGCGGATGGGTGATCATGCTGATGCACATGCGGTGGAAGCGGCCGCCGTCGCCGCCCGAGGCGACGATATCAAGCACCTGCTCGTAGGGCACCGCGGGCCAGTCGACGCGGATGAAATTGCGGTCGGCGTAATTGCGTTCGGCCTCGCGATGGCGCGCCAGCCCGCAATAGGCGCAATTGGCGCGGCAGCCCTCGGGATAGGTGAGCAGAAGATTGAGGCAGCGGGTGCAAGTCGTGCGGTGCATGTAGCCGCCCATGACGCCGAGCGTGATTGCTGCCGCCGTCGACATCTGCACGTATTCCGGCGAGCGCATGTTCGGCGTGAGAAAATTATAGTTCGGCCGGTAGAGGCCGTCGGGGCGCACGTCCTGGGCTTTTACGCGTGCGCCGTTGCGCGCCTCCGCCGGGACCGCGGTTGGAGCGCGCGGCTGCATGGCCTCGGCATCGTTGAAGGTGCGCTCTTCGCCGAGGAAATCCGGGACCGGGCTGCGGGGCATTTCAAGACAGCTCATCGGGGTTCCTCTTCACTGCCTGGCATCGGTATCTTGACATCCGTCTTCCACGTTCATGCCGCCCAATAATGCGGCGAGGCGATCCAGCCGTCAGCGAGCGCACGGGCGTCGGGCCGGCGGCCGCCGGCATAGCAGGCCAGCAGCTCGCGCCGACGCCGCAGCGCACGGCCGAGCGCGGCATCGAAGAGATCGCCGAGTTCCTGCTCGTATTCATCGAGCGCTCTGCCCCTGCCGGCAACAAAATCGGCGCCGGCGCGGCCGGCAAGGGTGCCCGATTGCACGGCGGACGCGATACCGGCGCCGGTGACCGGATTGGTCACCCCGGCGGCATCGCCAGCAAGCAGCACCGCGGTGCGCCCGAGCCGGCCGATTGAGCGTAGCCGCCCGCCGACCGGAATAGCGCCACCCGTGAGCGCGAAGGCGTGCGTGCCGATGCGCCGCTCGGCCGAGAGCCGTCGGCACAGAGCCGCGAGTGCTGGTTTAAGCGCGCCGCGCCGTGCGGCCGCGACGCCGACGCCGACATTGGCGAGCGCACCCTTCGGGAACAGCCAGCCGTAGCCGCCACGATAATCAGCACTGAGATAGATGTCGGTGGCGTCGTGCGGCAGCACCAACGGCACGGTGATTTGGCGGGTTTCGACGAGATCGCAATTGATCTGTCCGATCGCTGCGCCGACCTGCGAGCGCGGACCGTCGCATCCGATCAGCACTCGCGACCGCAGCCGCGCTCCGCGTGAGGTTTCCACCACGCCGTCGCCGTCGATCGACAAAACGGTCTCGCCATAGCGGCACTCGGCGCCGTTTCGTGCGGCTTCTTGCGCGAGCATGCGATCGAACGCGGCGCGGTCGAGCATCAGGCCGCGAAAATCGTCGGTCACCTCCGGCGCGCCGCGCCCGACGAAGGTGAGCATGCGCGCCACCCTCTGCTCGGCCACCGAACGCACGCCGGGCACGTCACGTTCGATCGGAATCGGCACGAATTCGGCGCATTGCACCGGCGTGCCGGGAGCTTTGCGCCGTTCCAGTGCGACAACGCAGAGGCCGGCGGCCGCCGCAAGTGCTGCGGCGCGGCTCCCGGCCGGGCCGAGGCCGACGACAAGAATGTCCGGCGTTTCCAGCGGCACCTCCTTTACGCGGCGCAAGCGCGACGGCCAGCGCGTCGGGCGAGGCCGTCGAGCGCAATCGAGCAACAGGCGTGATCCTGCTCGATCGGCCGGCCGATGGCGCGGGCGAGCGCAACAATGCCCTCGGCGGGATAGGCAATGCCGTCGAAGCCGGCCATCACCGCATAGGCGTCGGTAACGAGCTTGTGGCGGCCGGGCGGGCGGATGCAGCCGAGCTGCACCGGCGCATGTCGGATGCGGTTGCGCGCAGCGACGAAGACTTTGGCTACCTCGTCGGTAGAGATCGTCTCGAACGGCTTCTCCGCCGGCGCATAGATCGGGCTCACGACGACCAGGATCAGCGCGGCGACCGGATAGCGCGCGACGATGCCGAGCGCGTTGTCCTCGCCGAGCAGGCGTCCGTAATGCAGCCCGATGACGATATGCGGCACCACCTCCATCGAGGTGGCCGAAAGCGCCGCCAACGTCGCCTCGAAGTCGGCGACCGGACGATCGAGGTGATAGACTTCGCGGATCGTTTCCTGCGCGCCGATCACGTCGGTCATGGCGACGTCGATGCCGGCCGCTTCCATGAGCTTTGCCCGCCGCTCGTCGAGCAGCGCCGAGTGGGCGGCGATGCGCAGGTAGGGGAATTCGCGCTTGAGCTTCTCGATGGTCGGATAATAGCGCTCGTAAGGCACCTCGTTGCGGCAATTCGAACCGCCCGACAGCAAAAACCCGCGCAAATCCTTGAGCAGGATGAGGTCGCGCACCTTTCGCTCGAGCTCCGCCGGGCTCGTCGCTGCGATCATCGGCTCGAGGATCTTGGCCTGGCAATGATCGCAATTGAGCGCGCAGGCGCCGCCGGTGATGGAGAAAGCCGGAAAACTTGTCTTGCCGCAGCCCTGCAATTCATCGCTCGCATAGGAGCGGAAAGTCGGCGTGTAGAAGCGCAGCACGCCGAGCGGGCGGTCCCGCGCTGCGACTTCCAGCGCATCGACCAGCGCGCGGTCGAACGGCAGCTCATCGAATGGCTCGATCTCTCGCAGCACGTCGAACCAGGGCATCGTTTCCTCGCGGCTTTCTCGCGCTTGCTGGATTCTTTTTCACATGCAAAAAATCATATATGTTCTTGGCTGCCGGCGCTAGTGTTGTGGCTCTGCAGATCGTTGTGTCATTCCGGGGCGCGGGCCTTCGCCCGCGAGCCCGAAATCCATAATCCAGGGCGGTGATTATGGATTCCGGGCCCGCCGCGGAGCTTGTCATCGGGCCGGCCACTTCGGGCCGGACCCGTTGGCGGCGTCCCGGAATGACGCCAAACTCAATCAGGTCTCAGTGACAGAACACTAGGGGAGCATCTGTAGCCTGGCCATGGTCTCACGATTTTACCTTCCTCTTGCAAGCGACGAACCATATTTGTCATGAAAACCCTGTGCGTTCTCCAGCACGTCGAAGCGGAATATCTGGGCTTGCTCGAAGATCACTTCGAGGGCCGCAATATCCGCTTCCATTATTGCCGGCCGTTTACGCGCGGGGTCAAAATCCCCGCGACGGCCGAGGGCTATGACGGTCTCGTCGTTCTCGGCGCCGGAGCGCAAGGCATGGTCAGCGGCCATCTGGTGCCGAGCCTGTCTGAGGAATTGCGGCTGACGCGGGATTGTCTCCAGCGCGGATTGCCGGTCATCGGTATCGGACTTGGCGCCTGCATCCTCTCCACCGCGGCGGGCGGCTCCGCTGAAGCGGCGCCGCCGCACTTTGTCGTGGAGACCGCCGAGCGCGTTGCCGCCGACGCGCTGGGCGGACATTTGCCGCAAAGTTTCCCGGTCGCAATCTTCATGCGCGACCGGCCGGTTCCGCCCAAGGGCGCCAGGATTCTAGCGCGAAGCTCATCCGGGGAGCCCGTCGTCTTCCAATACCGCGGCAATTGCTTCGGCTTTCTCGGCCATCCGGGCATCAAGTCGGCGATGATCGAGGATTTGATCATGGAATCCGACGAAGTCCCTGAAGGGACGGCGGAAACGCTCGACCGCTTACGCGCCGTGCAAGCCGATCTCGCCGCGGCTCTCGGCCCGATCATGGTCGGCCTCGTCGAGGTCACCGAATTGATGAAGCCGTAATCGACTTTTCGGCTTATTTTTCGGCTTGGGCCTATGGCATCTATTCAAGATTTCGAATATGTTCGGCGAGCCGTCGAGCTCCGGAACGGTCGCTGATCGTATTGATGCCGATCAATGAGTCGGCCGTGCGGCAAGCCAGAAGAGGCTGAAAACAGGGTAGGACCGCCCAGGCAATGGCAAAAAAGCTCATCATCATCATGGTCAATACCGACCCGCGCAACGGCGAGGAACTCGGCGCGCCGTTCTTCCAGGCCACGGTGGCGGCGGCGATGGATTACGAGGTCGAGGTGGTGTGCACGGCAACGGCCGGGCAGCTGATGAAGAAGGGCGTCGCCGAGAAACTGGTGGTCAAGCCGGGCTCGCCGAAGACCGTGTACGACTTCATCAAGGACGCCCATGACGCCGGCGTGAAGTTTTATTGCTGCTCGCCCAATCTCGACCTGTTCGACATGACCGAAGCCGACCTCATCCCCGAATGCGAGGGCATCGTCGGCGGCGCCAAGGTCATCGAGGAGGTGATGGAGGACGACGAGGCGCGCGTCCTCACCTACTGAGAGCATTTGAAACCAAGCGAGGTGGCCAAAGTGGCAGCCGGCACACAACAAGCCGAAATCGGCGATCCGGTGTCGTCGAGTCCGGTAGTGTCCTACGAGCAGCTCGAACAGGTGTTCGAGGACATCCGCTCGCACGTGCTCTACGACCACGAGCTGCACGGCTGCCTCAATTGCGGCATCTGCACCGCGACCTGCCCGTCGGCGCATTATTACGATTATTCGCCGCGCGAGATCGTGCAGTTGTTGTGGACCGAGAATCTCGAAGGCATCTATGACGCGATGCAGGAAAAGATCTGGGCCTGCGCCCAGTGCTACACCTGCGCCGCGCGCTGTCCGTTCAGCAACTCGCCTGGCGGCCTCGTCATGATCATGCGCGAGGTCGCGATCAAGCACGGCATGCAATCGGCCAAGGACGCGCTGCGGCCGTTTTCGCGCGTTCTGCTCAAGGTCATCTCGACCGGCAATCAGCTCGCCCCGAACATGATCACGCGCGACGCCTTTCCCGACTGGGGCCCGAACGTGACCAAGGTCGATGCCCCGCTCAACATCCTGCGCAAGGCCATCCCGGTGCCGACCATGCACACCATGGACACGGCGTGGGAGGTCAATCTGAAAACCTCGGTCGAGCTCTACACCATCTGGGAATCGACCGGCGTGCTCGATCAGCTCGAACAGGTCGACGAGAACCTGTTCGACGTGGTGCGCGACGTGATGGACGAAAAGCGCGAGGAATATAACGAGTGGCTCGAAGAGCAGGAGCAAGACCAGGCCGAGTGAGCCGAGTGCGGCTCGGGCTCATCCGCGAAGGAGGCAGACTTGGATAAACCCTTGGACAAGGCGCATAAAAGCAACGAGCCGGTCTTCACGGGCTTCGGCACCGAATGGCGCCCGTCGAACTTGACGCCGGCCGAGGCGCGCACCGCCACCGCCTGGGTCGAGACGAGAATCGATCGCCGCTCGATGTTGACCAACAAGGATCGCGTCAAAGACGTGCGCGACGCGATGTGGCAGCTCGAAAAGGACGGCGAAATCGTCGTCCACCGGCTCGACGAGCGCCACGCCCCGGTGGTCGCGCGCACGCTCTACGGCTGGGAAAAGCGCATCCCGACCAACAATCTCTGGCACCATAAGTCGTGCGGGCAGTGCGGCAACATCCCCGGCTATCCGTCGAGCGTGATGTGGCTGATGAACAAGCTCGAACGTCAAATATCTCGACGAGACCGACCAGACCTCCTGCACCGCCTGGAATTATCACGGCTCCGGCATCGGCAACGTCACCAGCCTCGCCGCCGTCTTTCTGCGCAATTTCCATCAGGCCTATGTGTCGGCCAAGGCGCAGGGGCTGCCGATTGGCACCTATTATCCGCTGGTGCATTGCGGCACCTCGTTCGGCAATTACAAGGAGATGCGCGGCTTTCTCATGCACTCGGCGAAGCTGCGCGAGGACGTAAAGAAAATCCTCGGCAAGCTCGGCCGGCTGGTCGACGGCAAGCTCTTGATCCCGGAGGAGGTCGTTCATTATTCCGAATGGCTGCACGTGATGCGAAACCGCATCCAGGAGCGCCAGGTGATCGATTGCAGCAATATCCGCGCCACCGTCCACCCCGCGTGTCACGTTTACAAAATGGCGCCGGAAGACGTGATCTATGACGACACCGTGCTGGACGGCAACCGCGTCGCCGTCTCCACCGGGCTCTTGCAGACGCTCGGCGCCGAGGTGGTCGATTACTCGACCTGGTACGATTGCTGCGGCTTCGGCTTCCGCCACATCATCGGCGAGCGCGAGTTCACCCGCTCGTTCGCCATCGACCGCAAGATCAAGGTCGCGGTCGAGGAAGCAAAGGCCGACGTGATGATCGGCCACGACACCGGCTGCATCACCACGCTCGACAAGAACCAATGGATCGGCAAGGCGGTGGACAAGGTTTACGCGCTGCCGGTCATGGCCGATTGCCAGTTCGCGGCGCTCACATTGGGCGCGCACCCCTACAAGCTCGCGCAACTGCACTGGCACGCTTCGCCGTTCGAGGGCTTGCTCGAAAAACTCGGCATCGACTGGCAGAAGGCCAAGCTCGAATTCGAGGGCTACCTCAAGGAGGTCGCGGCCGGAAAGGTCGAAACGCTGTACGATCCGAAACGCGCCATCACCTCGGGTCGCGGCTACGTCAAGCCCGCAATGATCGCGGCAAGACCGGGGGCTGCCGAATGAACAAGCCGGTTCTTGTCGTCGGTGGCGGTCCCGCCGGATTATCGGCCGCGCACGCGCTTGCGGCGGTCGGCCGGCCCGTGGTGCTGGTGGACAAGGCCGACCGGCTCGGCGGCGCGCCGATCGTTTCCGGCTACGCCAAACTGGTGCCGTCCGGCGAATGGGCCAAGGACGCCATCGGCGGCATGGTCAAGCGCGTGGAGACCGACAAACTTGTCGACGTGCACCTCAATGCGACGGTGCAGACGTTTGCCGGCGAGCCGGGCGATTTTCACGCCGCTTTGTCGGATGGCGGCAAGGTCGATTGCGGCGCCGCAATTCTTTGCACCGGGTTTACCCATTTCAACTCGGTCAACAAGCCGGAATGGGGTTTTGGCACCTACCCGAACGTCGTCACCACGACGCAGGTCGAGCAGATGTTCTCCTCGGGCAAGGGCGTGCGCTGCCCGTCCGATGGCCGCGCGCCCGATCGCGTGGCGATCCTGCTCTGCGTCGGCTCGCGCGACCGTCAGATCGGCCGCGAATGGTGCTCGAAAATCTGCTGCACCGTCTCTTCAAATCTGGCGATGGAAATCCGCGAGGAACTGCCGAAATGCAGCGTCTATATCTATTACATGGATATCCGCACGTTCGGCCTTTACGAGGGTCTCTATTACTGGGAGAGCCAGGAGAAACATAAGGTCAAGTACATCAAGGCGCGCATCGCCGAAGTGACGTCGGATGGCAAAAGGCTGATCGTCAAGGGCGAGGATACGCTGGTGAAGCGGCCGATCACGATCCCATTCGACATGGTCGTGCACGCTATCGGCATGGACCCGAACGTCGACAACATGACGCTGTCCGCGGTGTTCAACGTCAAGCTTGAGAAGCATGGCCATATCGCCAAGGCGTCGAGCTATTCCGGCATGTCCGCGACCTCGCGGCCGGGACTGTTTGTCGCCGGCGCGGCGACCGGTCCGGAGACCATCGACAATTCGATCGCGCAAGGCCAATCGGCGGCCATGGCGGCGCTCGCTTTGGAGCGCGCCCAAGGCATCGTGCACGAGGCGGCGGAATGAAATTTGCAATTCCCACGCGCGCCGCGCCAGCGCCGGCCTCGGCCCGGCCGGTGCTCGATCTGTCGGGACCGAAACTGCGCGCGGCCTTCGAGCATCTCGTGGAGGCCGCCGAGGCGACCGGCGGTGTCGAGCGTTATGTCGGGGCGCTCGCACTGAAGGCTTCGTTGTTCGACGAGGTGCTCGGCAACGGCCGCCTCGGCGCGCTCACGAAGTCCGGATTTTACAATCTCGCCGCCTTCATTACGCCGGTGCGCCGGCGCATCGGCGACTGGCTCGGCTGCAGCGGTTTTGCCGTCATGCACCGACGGCTTGAGTTGCTGCTCGACGGCGACGCTGCGACCGCCGATCTGCGGCTGCGGCTCTTTGTCGACAGCTTTCCCGCCGATCGCGCCCACCGCTGGACCCGCGATCTTGCCGCCGAGGTGCTGCACTTTAGCGCGCCCGAACGCTGTCCGCTGATGACGCGTTGGATGTGGGACGCCCGCGTCAATACCGGCGTGCTGCGCGAAATCTGGCATAGCGACGGCTCCGAGATCGGCCACATCGCCGTCTCAGACGAGCTTTCGACTTTCGTCACGCTCGGCGAGGAACTTGCAGAATTTCTGCGCGGCAACGGCGTGTTCCGCGACCTGCCGCTCTACGTCGATCTACTCTGCGCCCATGTCTATGCCGGCTACATCAACGATAGCGGCGGCCAATATCTGCATGCCGACTTCTGCGGCGGCGCCAATGGCGACGCCATGGCGCACACCAGGCGCCTGCTCGGCCTCGATGCGGTCGACAGCGAATCCGGCCGCACCCGGCTCAAGCTGATCGACGGCGAAGCCTACGTGTTGTCGCGTTCGCTTCCCTCGCTGGCGAGCGGGAGCGGCAAGGGCGCCGGGTCGTCATAGGAAGCGCCGATGCCGATCCACGAAAAATCGCTCATCCGCCCGGAAAATCTGGTCACCCACGACCATTTGACGATCGAGGGCGTCGACGTGTCCGGCCATTGGAGCACGTTCATCCAGTCGCGGGTCATCACCGACTACAACGAAGCGATGGAGGAGGAGATCGCCGCGCTTCCCGGCGGCGAGTTCATTCACCGCTGCTGGCAGTGCGGCTCGTGCACCAATTCCTGCACCGTCAACGCCATCAATCCGGATTTCAACCCGCGCTATTGGATTTATCTGATCCGCATCGGCCTGGAAGAGGAGCTGCTGCGCGACAAGGACATCATCTGGCAGTGCGTCTCGTGCAACAAATGCACCTATGCCTGCCCGCGCGATGTCAATCCGGAAGGGGTGATGAAGGCGACCGCGCACTGGCTGGAACTGAAGGGCCATACCAAGAAGAAGCCGTCGATGGTGTTCGACGAAGTGTTTTCCGAACAGGTCTTCGCCACCGGCAAGATCGAGGACGGGCTGGTGCTGCGCCAGTTCTTCGCGCGCACCAAGCAGTCGCTGTTTCAGGACTGGCTGGTGGCGCTCATTCGCGGCTTGGCGAGCCGGCTGCCGGTCGCGCTCCTTGCCAAACTCGGCCTCGCCACCTTGTTTCATCCGCGCACAAGCGGCTGGAGGCGGGCGAGCGCGGCGATCGCGGAATATGTCGATGAGCGCGAAGCGGCCGATCGCCGGGCGCTTCACCTCGATGCGCAAGGAGCCGAGTAGATGAGCGGCAAGTACGAAAAAGTCGCCTACTACCCGGGCTGCGCCCTGGAGGGGACCGGCCACGCCTATAATCGCTCCACCAAGGAGCTCGCCAAGGCGCTCGGCCTCGAGCTTGCCGAACTCGACAACTGGAATTGCTGCGGCGCCATGGAGGTCAAGAACATCGACCCCAAGCTGCAGACCTATCTCTCGGCGCGCAATCTTTCGATCGCCGAACAGATGGGCTTTGGCACCGTGATGGCGCCCTGCAACGGCTGCTATCACAATTTGAAAAAGGCCGAATACGACCTCGCCAACGATGACGCCTCGCGCGAGGTCAACGATCGCCTCTCTGCCAAGGCCGGGCACAAGGCCTATCAGGCCGGCAAGGTCACCACTATCCATGCGCTCGACTGGATCAAGGAAGCGATCGGCGAAGAGGGCCTCAAAATGCGCGTGAAGAATTCGCTCAAGGGGCTGAAGATCGCCAATTATTACGGCTGCATGTACACGCGCCCGCGCCACATCTTCCCGGAGAAGGACAAGGGGCCCGGCTCGGAATCGACGGCGAAACCGCATTTCATGGACGATCTGTTGGCGGCCGCCGGCGCCGAGAATGTCGAATATCCGCTGAAGACGGCGTGTTGCGGCGGCGCGCACACGCTCTCCGACAGCGACACCTCGACCAAGCTCGTACTCAATCTTCTGACCACGGCGGAAGCTTGCGGCGCCGATGTCATCGCCACCGAATGCCCGACCTGTCACACCGGGCTGGAAATGCATCAGGTCCGCGCCGAAAAGGTGTTCGGCCGCAAAACCAGCGTGAAGATTCTTTATTTCACCCAGCTTCTCGGCCTGGCGCTCGGCCTTTCCGCCCGCAAGGTCGGAGTGCATGAGAACCTATCGGAAGCCTCGGACCTGTTGCGCGCGCGAGGATTGGGCTGATGACACATCCGGCCCGCAATCTCGACGATCTTGGCGCGCGGCTCGACGCGATCGCCGCGATGCCGGAGGCCGCCGCCGCGGATGCCCGCAGACTTGCCGACGAGCTTCTTTTGGTCGGCGAACAGATACTCGAAATCTGGCTCGAGGCGCACGGCGCGGCGCCGACGATGCGTGCGGTCGAAGGCTTTCGCCTGCTTGCTCTGCAGCGCCAGGGCGCGCGCGGCGATCCGAGCTTCAATGCCTGCCGCGAAACTTGCCGCGAACTCGTCTATCACCGCAATCTGGTGTGCGCGGAGCCCTCGCACGCAGACGCCGCGCGCCGGCTTCGGCTCGGCGCCATGGTGGCGCGGCATTTGGCGCTGTTCATAGGCGGCAAGCTTGAAGTGGCAGGACTCGGCGAATTCTGCTGCTCGTCGCGGCCGCTGCGCCAGCGCGAAGCCGCGGTGCGGCCTTGAGGCCGCCCGGCTGATGGAGGAATTTTGATGCCGACGGTGCGTGGCTGCGAACTTCCCGAAGATCTGCTCTACGATGTCGAGAACAACATCTGGTACCGCGACAACGGCGACGGCACCGTGACACTGGGCATGACGACGGTTGCAGCGGCCATGGCGGGTCAACTGGTCGCCTTCACGCCGCGCAGGGCGGGCCGCCCGGTCCAGGCCGGCAAATCGTGCGCGACGGTGGAGTCCGGCAAATGGGTCGGCCCCGCCAAAGTTGCGTTCGATGCCGACGTGGTCGAGGTCAACGAGGCGCTGAGCGGCACACCAAAGCTTGCCAACAGCGATCCCTACGGCGAGGGCTGGATGGTCAAGGTGCGGCCGAAGGACTGGGCCGGCGCCAAGGCGAGCCTCATTCCAGGAACCGCGGTTGCCGAGCCATACGAAGCCAAGATGACTGCCGATAATTTTGCCGGTTGCGCTCCGTAAGGGGGGGCGCAGCTGGGGGACGAAGTCATGGGCGACGAACCGAACTCAAAGCGCATGTCGATGATCGTTACCAAGGGCACGCTCGATTGGGCGTACCCGCCCTTCATCCTCGCCACCACGGCCGCCGCCATGGGTCTCGACGTGACGATGTTCTTCACGTTCTACGGCCTGGCGCTGCTGAAAAAGAAGCTCAAGCTCAAGGTCTCGCCGCTCGGCAATGCGGCGATGGAGATGCCGATGTTCGGCATGCATATCGGCATGCCCAATCTCGTCTCCGCCATTCCCGGCGTCGACGCCGCGGCGACGGCGATGATGAAGAATTTGATCAAGAGGAAAGGCGTCGCCTCGATCGAGGAGTTGCGCAGCCTGGCGCTGGAGGCCGATGTCAAGATGATCGCGTGTCAGATGACCATGGACCTGTTCGAGTACAATAAGGACGACATCATCGAAGGCCCGGTGCTGGGCGGCGCCGCCACCTATATCGAAACCGCGAGCAACAGCGACATCAACCTGTTCATCTGATTGCCGCATGGGTTCAGAAACTTGAGAGAAAGCAAAATGGCCGACCAAGTTCTCGACGTCAAAGGGCTGAACTGCCCGTTGCCGATTCTGCGCGCCAAGAAGGCGCTCAAGGACGTGCCGAGTGGCGGCACGTTGCAGGTGCTGGCGACCGATCCCGGCGCGGTAAAGGATTTTGAGGCATTCTGCCGCACCACCGGCAACGAACTGTTGGAATCGAAGCAGGATGACAAAGTCTTCAGCTTCGTGATCAGGCGAACGTCGTAAAGCATGTTCCGATCAATCAGAATCCGCAACGTCATTGCGAGGCGCCCCGCAGGGGCGACGAAGCAATCCAGTGTCGGGCTCTCTGCTGCTGGATTACTTCGCTCCGCTCGCGATGACGGGCTGATTTGAGTGGAACGGAGGCGTTTATGGCCGCAAATGCGCTGTACATCCTGCTATGCTCCGGCGAGCATGAGAAAGTGGAGATGGCCGCCATGATGGCTTCCATCGCCGCCGTGTCGGAGCGGCCGGTCGAGGTGTTCGTGAGCATGAACGCGATTCTGGCCTTCGCCAAGGATGCGCCGGCCGATGCGCGCTATCATGGCGCGGCGTTCTCCAAGCTGCTCAAGGAAAAAAAGGCGCCCGATCCGATCACGCTGTTCCACCAGGGCCGGGAATTGGGCGACCTCAAGCTGTGGGCCTGCTCGATGGCGCTCGACGTCAAGGGTTGGGAGCTCGGCCACCTGGAGGCAGGTTTGTTCGACGGCGCGCTGGGGCTCACCAAGTTCCTGTCCGATGCGGAGACTGGACAGCTCGTAACCCTGTAGCTGTTATGACGGCTGAGGCTTCAGAGAGTTGGAAATGGCCACCAGAGAAACAATCGATGCGCGCGGCGCCTTCTGCCCAGGGCCGTTGATGGAGCTGATCGCCAAGCTCAAGCTGGTGCAGATCGGCGACGAGATCGAAGTGCTGTCGAGCGACAAAGGCTCGGCGGCCGACATCCCGGAATGGGTCAACAAGGTTCATCACGAGATGGTGGGCGTGGCGCAACAGGACGGCTATTGGAGTATCGTCGTGCGCAAGGCAAAATGATCGAACGCCGAATGACGGATGACGTTGCGCCGCGCAGCGGCGTAGGCTGTGAGCGTTTGTAACCAGGGAGGAAGACAATGGCCAAGCAAATCCTGGTTGTCGGCGGCGGTCTGTCCGGGACCATCGTCGCCAACGGTCTGTGCCGGCAGTTGCGCGAGGAACTGGCCTCGGGCAGCGTCGCCATCACCATGCTGGGCGCGAGCGACAAGCACATGTACCAGCCCGGGCTGCTCTACGTGCCGTTCGGCAAGATGCGCGAAGCCGAGCTGTTCCGCGACCAGCGCAAGGTACTCGACCGGCGCGTGCCGTATAGTGTCGACCCGGCCAAGATCATCGATGTCGACAAGAAGGCCGTCACCACGGAGTCGGGCAAGACCTATGGCTATGACTTTTTGGTCATCGCCACGGGCTCGCGAATTCGGCCCGACAATATCCCCGGCATGCAAGAGGGGGCGAACTGGTTCTACGACCTCGACGGCGCGCGCAAGATGCGCGACGCGCTCTCGGCCTTCAAGGGCGGCAAGGTCGTCGTCAACATCAATGCCCCGCACAAGTGCCCGGTGGCGCCGCTCGAAGTCGTCTTCATGCTGCGCGACTATCTCGCCGGCAAGGGCGTGCTCGACAAGAGCGAGATCACCTATACCTATCCGATCGGACGGCTGCACGCGCTCGAGCCGGTGGCGAAATGGGCGGTGCCCGAGTTCCAGCGCTACAACATCAAGTCGGAGACGTTTTTCAACACCAAATCGGTCGATGCCAAGGCCAAAACCATCACCTCGGAAGAGGGTACTACGCTGCCCTACGATCTGTTGATCACGGTGCCGCCGCACAGCGGCCAGAAGGTGATCACCGATTCCAATCTCGGCGCTGGCGGCTGGGTGCCGACCGGGAAAACTACGCTTCTGCGCGAGGGTTCCGACAACGTCTTCATCGTCGGCGACACCACCAACATCCCGATCTCGAAGGCCGGTTCGACCGCCCATTTCGAAGCCGACACCATCGTCGACAACCTGTCTTCCCTGATCAAGGAAGACCGCTGGGCGCGCGATTACGACGGCAAGGTGTTCTGCTTCGTCGAGACCGGCTTCAACAGCGGCACTTACGTGTGGTTCAACTACACGACGCCGCCCAATCCCGGACCGCCGTCGCAGATGATCCATTGGTTCAAGCTGGCCTACAACCGGCTGTACTGGCTCTCTGCGCGCGGCTTGCTGTGAAGGAGGCGGTGATGACCGACACTTTGTCCAACCGACCGCCGGACGAGATGGAGCGGCTGACCTTGGCGGCGCGCGAAGCGCTGACCGACAGCATGGTCGAGCGCCTGGCGATGCTCGGCGGCAACGCGCTCGAACTGCTCGACCGCTTCAACGACCCGGACACCAGCGCGGCGGTGCATTCGATGATCGACCGCGTGACCGAACTGCATAAGGTCGGCGCGCTCGACACCGTGTGCGACCTCGCGCTGGCGCTGCATGCGGCGCGCAGCGCGCTCACCGACAACATGGTCGAACGTTTGTTCATGTTTGCCGAAAGCATGATCAATACGGTCGGCAACGAGGCGATGGGAGAGCTTGCCGAAAACACCCGCTTGGCGCTCGAAGAGGCGGCGCATGAGACAGCGCAGACAGCGCCGCCGCGCGGCGGCATGATGGCGGCAATGGCGCTGCTGTCGAAGCCGGAAACGCAGCGCAGCCTCGCTTTTCTGCTCGCCTTCAGCTCCAAGCTGCAAAGCCGCGCCAGCAGCCCTCCGGTCCGGCTCTAGAGCCTGTTCCAGCCGCATCGATCCGGAGGTTCGTCATGGCCGGGCTTGTCCCGGCCATCCACGCCTTGCGGCACGCACGGAAGACGTGGATGCGCGGGACAAGCCCGCGCATGGCGATGGTGAAATGTGAGCGGAATCCGCTCTAGCCGCGAGCCGCAGCTATTTGAGCCTCCACCGCCGCGTCCGTGGCGCCGGTCAGGTGCGCCACCAGAGCTTGTTGCGCGAGCGTCTCGTGGCGGTCGCGGTGGCGCACCAGGGCGTATTCGCGCGGCGGCAATTCGACCGGGATTGCGGCGAGCGTGCCGGCGGCAATCGCTGAGGCGACGACGTGGCGCGAGATGATTGTTGCGCCGGCTCCGGCTTCGATGGCTTCGCGCACCGCCTCGTTGCTCGGCAGCACGAGCGAGATGTTGAGATCGTCGAGCGACAGGGATTCGCGCTGCGCCAAATCCTCGAGCCCGCGGCGGGTGCCGGAGCCGGCTTCGCGGATGACCCAGGTGATGGCGCGCAGATCGAGCCGCCCCGACGCGGTGAGCGGCAGCGGCGGCTGGTCCGAGGCGACCACAAGAACAAGATGATCCTGATCGATGTGTTGGCGCGTCAGCGCCGGATGCTGGGTCGGCCCTTCGACCAGGCCGACATTCACCTCGCCTTCGACCACGGCGGTTTCGACGTCGTGGGTGTTGCGGATGACGAGATGGAGACGAACGCGCGGATTGGCGGCGTGGAAGGCCGCGAGCCGGCGCGGCAGCCAGTAGGTGGCAATCGTCTGGCTCGCCGCGATGGCGACCGGCCCGGCGGGCTGGCCGGCGAGATCCTGCAGCACCGAACGCGCCATCGCAGCGCGGTCGAGCACGGCGCGTGCCTCGCGCAGGAATATCCGCCCGGTCTCGGTGAGCTGGATGCCGCGACCGACACGGTCGAACAGCTTGACCTGATAGCCCGCTTCCAAGGCGGCGATGGCCGCCGACGCCGCCGACTGGCTCATGCCCAGCGCCTCGGCGGCGCGCGTGACATGCCCGCGTTCGGCGACTTCCATGAAGATGCGAAGCTGGTCGAGTGTCATCGCAGATTGATCGAGTATATCTATCAAAACAAGAAGAACAATAGATAAATTGAAACATTTTATTGCAGCTAGAATAACCGTCCGCTATCGTGGTGCACGAAAGAAGATTCTTCCGGGGGAGCGTCCAGCGATGTTCACGAGCAATCCTTTCGCCGAGCTTTCGGTCTCGATCTCCCCCGCAATCATGCAGGCCTATGTCATCGTGATGGTCGTGCTGGTCGCGGGCGGCACGCTCGCCGACATGGTGCATAAGAAAAGCGCCAGATACTTTTTCGACAATTGGCGGAAGGTCAAAAGCGGGGGCCGGCAACTCGGCGGCGGCGAAACGATCTCGCTCGCGGTTCACACCGCACTGGTCGATGTGGCGACGTCTGCCGAATTCTGCACTCAGCAGCGCCGAGTGGCGCACCTTCTGGGGATGTACGGCTTCCTGCTCTACGTCATCACCACCGCGATCATGGTGTTCGCCTATCCGACCAGAGCCGACCCCGGACCCGCCTATCTGGCGACGCTGTGGTACGTCGGCGCCTTGATGATCTGCGTCGGCGGCTACTGGTTCTGGTTTTTCATCCGGGTCGACGTCGCCGCGGAGGGCAACCCGCCGTTGCGCCTCGTGCGCGCCGATCTGTTCATCGTTCTGCTGCTGGCGAGCGCGACGCTGGGATTGATCTGGGCTTGGCTGCAGACCGCCGGCAGCGCGATTGCGGCCGAATTGTTCCTCGGGCTTTATCTGATCGCGACGACGGCTTTGTTCGTCTCGGTTCCGTGGTCCAAGTTCTCGCACATGTTCTACAAGCCCGCGGCGGCCTATCAGAGGCGCATTGAAGAAGCCAATGGCACGCGGCGCAACCTGCCGGCGCCGGCGAACGCGCCTGCAAGGTTCGGCAGCGGTCGCCGCCTGCCCCACAATTACTGATTAGCCCGGCGCTGAACTTCGACACAGGAGACGATCCCATGCCGACCTTTGTCTATATGACGAGTTGTGACGGCTGCGGGCACTGTGTGGATATCTGCCCGTCCGACATCATGCACATCGATAAAACCTACCGGCGCGCCTACAACATCGAGCCCAATATGTGCTGGGAGTGCTATTGCTGCGTGAAGGCGTGCCCGCAGCACGCCATCGACTGCCGCGGCTATGCGGATTTCGCGCCGCTCGGCCACAGCGTTCGCGTGCTGCGAGAAGACGAGAAGGGCACCATTTCGTGGAAGATCAAATTCCGCGACGGCCGCGAAAAGAACTTCGTGTCGCCGATCAGGACAACGCCGTGGGGCTCGATCAAGTCGCCGTCGGAATACGCCGCACCCAGTGCGGATGCGATGAAATCGCAGCAGCTCGCGCACGAACCTGAGGCGCTCAAGGTCGCTGCGCTGCCGGCGCTCAAGCCCGGTCAACTCAAACGAGGACTGGTGTAATGGCCCGCCGCAAGACCGTGTTTGTCGATAGCGATATCCTTGTCGTCGGCGGCGGCATGGGCGGCTGCGGCGCGACTTACGAGTCCCGCTATTGGGGGCGCGATCTGAAAATAGTCTGCGTCGAGAAGGCCAATATCGAGCGCAGCGGCGCGGTGGCACAGGGCCTCTACGCGATCAATTGCTACATGGGCATGCAGTGGAACGAAAATCAGCCCGAAGACCATGTCCGCTACGCCCGCAACGACCTGATGGGTCTGGTGCGCGAGGATCTGGGCTACGACATCGCGCGCCATGTCGACTCCACGGTGCACAAGTTCGAGGAGTGGGGGCTCCCGATGATGCGGGACCCGGCCACCGGGAGGTACCAGCGCGAAGGCAAATGGCAGATCATGATCCACGGCGAGAGCTATAAGCCGATCGTCGCCGAGGCCGCGCGCAAGGCCGCCACCGAAGTCTACAACCGGATCATGGTGACCCACCTGTTGATGGACGCGACGCGGCCAAACCGGGTCGCCGGCGCCGTCGGCTTCAACGTGCGCAACGGCAACTTCTATGTATTCCGCGCCAAGGCGGTGATCGTAGCCGCCGGCGGCGCCTCCCACATTTTCAAGCCGCGCGCGGTCGGCGAAGGCATGGGACGGACCTGGTACGCGCCGTGGAGCAGCGCCTCGGCCTATGCGCTGCCGATTCTGGCCGGCGCCAAGATGACGCAGATGGAGAACCGGATCGTGCTGACGCGTTTCAAGGACGGCTACGGTCCGGTCGGCGCCTATTTTCTGCATCTGAAAACCTACACGGAAAATGCCTATGGCCAGGATTACGAGGCGTTCTGGCGCGACTCCATCGAGCAGATGGTCGGCGATTATGTCAATCACCACCCGGTGCCGACCTGCCTGCGCAACCACGCGCTTTTAGAAGAAGTCAAAGCGGGCAGGGGTCCGATCCGCATGGTGACCAAGGAGGCGTTCAAGGATCCCCACAAGGAGACCGTCGGCTGGGAGAACTTCCTCGGCATGACCATCGGCCAGGCCGTGGTGTGGGCGTCGCAAAACATCGATCCGAAGGAGATCAATCCCGAGCTGACCACGTCCGAGCCCTACGTCATGGGCTCGCACGCGACCTGTTCGGGCGCCTGGGCGAGCGGGCCGGAGGATTACGCGCCAGCGGAGTACCAGTGGGGCTACAACCGGATGATGACGGTGGAGGGCCTGTTCGGCGCCGGCGACACGATCGGCGGCACCGCGCATAAATTTTCCTCGGGATCCTTCACCGAAGGCCGTATCGCCGCCAAGGCGGCGGTCAAGTACGTCATGGATTTGGGCCGCTCGCAGCCCGAAATCAGCGAGGCGGAGTACCAGGATCTCAAGAAGACCATCTACCAGCCGCTGGAAACCTATGAAGTCGGCCGCAACGAGATCGTCGCCGGCACCGTTTCGCCGAGCTACCTGTTGCCGCTGCACGGCTTGCAGCGCCTGGAAAAGATCATGGACGAGTATGTCGGCGGCATCAGCGCGCACTACACCACCAACAAGCCGCTGCTCACCCGCGGCCTCGAACTGTTGAAGATGCTGAAGGAGGATCTTGCCTATCTCGGCGCCGAAGACCTGCACCAGCTGCAGCGGGCCTGGGAGCTTCAGCACCGGGTGCTCGCCTCGGAAAGCGTGACGCAGCACACCATGTTTCGCGAGGAAACGCGGTGGCCGGGATATTACTACCGCGCCGATCATCCGAAGCTCGACGACAAGGATTGGCATTGCTTCACGCTGTCGCGCTACGAACGCGAATCCGGGACTTGGACGATGGAGAAGGCGCCGGTGTATCACATCGTCGATTGATGCTGCGGCGAAACTCATCGCGTCCGGGGCGATTTGATTTCACGAAAGTCCAGCAATGCCGCAACTCGTACCGCCGCACGGCTCGCAGTCAGTCAAGCCCCTGCTGCTGCCGGAGACCGAGCGGCAGGAGGAGCGCGAGCGCGCGGCGCGCTTGAAGAAAATTCCGCTCAATTCGCGGGCGGTCTCCGACGTCTACATGCTGGCCATGGGGGCCTATACGCCGCTTCCCGGCTTCATGGGCCATGACGACTGGCGCGGTTCCTGCCTCGACATGAAATTGACCGGCGGTCTGTTCTGGCCGATCCCGATCACGCTGCCCGCCGACAAGGCGATCGCCGACGGCATCGGCGCCGAGGAACAGGTCGCGCTCGTCGACGCCGAGACCGACGACATCCTCGCACTCATGCAGGTGCGCGAGAAATACGCAATCGACAAGAAATTGGAAGCCGAACACGTCTATCGCACCCTCGATCCCCAACATCCGGGCGTCGCCAAGGTGCTGGCCCAGGGCGATGTCAACCTGGCCGGGCCGGTCACGGTCTTGAGCGAAGGCGAATATCCGACCAAATACGCGAACCTCTATATCCGCCCGGCCGAGTCGCGAGCCATGTTTCTGGAGCTCGGCTGGTCGCGTGTCGCGGCGTTTCAGACCCGCAATCCGATGCACCGCAGCCACGAATATCTGGTGAAAATCGCAGTGGAGGTGCTGGACGGCGTTTTCATCCATCAGGTGCTCGGCAAGCTGAAGGAAGGCGACATTCCGGCCGAAGTCCGCACCCGCGCGATCCAGGCGATGGTCGACAATTATTTCCGCGCCGGTACGGTCATTCAGGCGGGCTATCCGATCGAGATGCGCTATGCCGGCCCGCGCGAAGCGCTCTTTCACGCGCTCATCCGCCAGAATTTCGGCTGCTCGCACCTGATCGTCGGACGCGACCACGCCGGCGTCGGCAGCTATTACGGGCCGTTCGACGCGCACCACATTTTCGATCAATTGTGGGACGGCGCGCTGCACACCCAAGCGCTGAAAATCGACGTCACGTTCTACTGCCGCAAGTGCTACGGCATGGCGACGGCGAAGACTTGTCCGCACGATCCGAAATACCATATTTCGATTTCCGGCACGCAGCAGCGGCAGATGCTCTCGACCGATGCGGACATCCCGCCCGAGTTCAGCCGGCCGGAAGTGGTGGCGATCCTCAAAGAGTATTACGCCAGCCTGCGGCCAGCGGGCTCGAGCCGGGCATCATGATCATCGCGCAAATCTCCGATACCCATATCGCGCTCGATACTCCCGATGCCGGCCGCAGAATACGGGATTTCGAGCGCACCATTGCCGACATCAACGCGCTCGATCCGGCGCCCGACGTGATCGTCCATACCGGAGACATCGTTGATAACGGGCGGCCCGACGAATACGCCCAAGCAGCCGCAACGCTCGCGAAAGCGCGCGCGCCGGTCTATGTGCTGCCCGGCAACAAGGACAACAGAGCGAATTTGCGCCGGGCGTTTTCACACGCCGGTCGTTTTGCGCCGGATTGCGAGTTCCTCGATTACGCGATCGAGGGCTTTGCGGTCCGGCTGCTTGCGCTCGATACGTTGAGCTTGCGCAGCAACAAGGGTGACATTTGTCGCGAGCGGGTCAGCCGGCTGATCGACATGATCGACGCCGAGACGGCGCGACCCATTGCTGTCTTTACCCATCATCCGCCGTTTGAAGTCATGGTCGGCCCCGACCGGCTGCACTTCGAGACGCCGGAGGCGATGGCGGAACTTCGCCGCGCGTTGCAGCATTCGGGGCGCGTCATCGCGGTGTTCAGCGGCCATGTGCACCGCCCGGCGGAGGGCTCGGTCGGCAGCATTCCGGCGCTGGTGATGCCGGCCGTCGCGACCGGTTTGCGCATGGGCGCGTATCCCGCCGCCATGAAAACGCGGCCGATTTACAACCTGCACCGCTACGATCCGCTCTGGGGTTTTGTCAGCGAGACGCGGATTGCCGGGGCGGACATTTCAGCGGGCTTGCCGCGCGAGGATGGCGCGCCGCGCCCACAGCCGATAAGTGACGCCGCGGAGTGAGTTGTGTGTCGAACACAAGCGCGGCGGCGGGTACGCAGGCGCTCGATTGCCGGAGGCTGGCGAGGCGCTTCAGCTTACCGGGCAACCGGCGCGGTGCATTCCACGCGATAGATCGCCACCGCAACCTGGGCATTTGTCGGCGGCGGTATCGGCTTGCCTCAATAGTTCTTCTACAGCCTTATCGAATTTGGTTTGCTTGGCTTGCGGTAGTTCCGACCCGGCAGGTTCATTCATTGTCGCGCTCGCATTAAATAACCCCGCCTTAAATCAGCGCAGCGCCCGGAAGATGCTACCCCGGCCGCCGCGTCATAACGTCCCGCTACTCCTGCTAGCCCAATGAATCGAAAGCGCTATGGTAAGACGAATGGAGCAAAAAGCTTGGCGGGTTCATGGTGATATTTTTGCGGTGGTGGGGGAGGTAGGACTCGAACCTACGAAGGCGTCAGCCAGCGGATTTACAGTCCGCCCCCTTTGCCGCTCGGGACACTCCCCCGCACCGAACGCGGGCGGAAGGCGGCCCGGCCCGCGGTCGCTATATGGTTGGACCATAACGGCTAGTCAATCGAAAACGGGTCGCAGCGCCGGCTTGCGTAGGTTGATTGCGCGCCCCTGACGGCCCGATCGGCGGTGGCTGCCCGCTCGCCGTTTAGCTGTATCCGTTCGATGCAAGACGGTGTAGCATACGTGACTGCATCGGAGCTTTGGGGAGCAACCGCATGCAATGGCACAAGCGACATTGTCTGGCCGCCGCGCTCGCAACCTCGATGCTGGTTGCAGCATGCGTCACCGCCGCCTGGTCGCAGAGCGGGCGAACCATCAGGTTGATCCTGCCGTTCCCGCCGGGCGGTCCCGCGGACACCATGGCGCGCCTGGTGGCGCAGCAGATCGGCGCCGCCGGCGGTCCCACCATGGTGGTCGAGAGCCATCCCGGCGCCGCCACCGAGATCGCCACCGAACTCGTCTCTCGCGCCGCCCCCGACGGCGACACTTTGGGCATTGTTTCGCCGTTCGTTCGTCGTGCTGCCGCATTTCCGCAAGCTCAAATACGATCCGCTGAAGGACTTTACTCCGATATGCGAACTCGCGACCTTTCCGCCGCTTCTCGTGGTCAACGGTCAATCGCCCTATCATTCCCTCGCCGATCTCATCGCGGCCGCGCACGCCCGGCCCGGCAAGCTTACCCTCGGCACGATCGGGCCGGCGAGCGCCACGTACCTTGCATTCGAGATGCTCAAGCACGCGGCCAATGCCGATATCACTTTCATTCCGTTCACCGGCTACACGCCCGCAATCCAGGCCGCACTCGGCAATCAGATAACGGCTGCGATCGCCGACTATTCGAGCCTGCAGGGCGAACTGCAAAGCGGCAAGTTGCGCGCGCTTGCTACCACCGCGCCCCAGCGCGTGTCCGCGCTGCCGAACGTCCCGACCGTAGCCGAGGCCGGCTACAAGGGCGTTGAAGCCGAGTTCTACGGCGGCGTCGTCGCTCCGGCGAAGACGGCCAAGCAAACGATAAATAGGCTGATCGGCTGGTTCAGCGCCGCCATCAAAGAGCCGAATGTCCAGGCGAAATTTGCGGCGCTTGGCTTCTTCTCGGGCGGGCAGTGCGGCGCCGACTTCGCCGCGGTTCTGCGCAACGATTACGACAAATACGGCCAGGCCGTTCGCCAAGCGCACCTGGAAATGCACTGAAATCCCCGCAGGTTTCGGTGAACGATTTGTCAAATCATCCGGCGCAATTTTATACGCAATCGTTCCTCCACAGAGGCGAATAAACCGTATTTTTAGCGTGTTATTTAAACTGATCTTAGAGCAGCACCGCTAAGGTCGCGCCATACACGACGGGAAAACAGGGTCCGTCGGCGACAAAAAATCGACTTGAGAAAGGCGTCACCATGAAAGCCGTCGTCAAGACGGTCGAGCCCGCTGACCGCGAGGCGCGCTTCGACCATATCCGGCCGCATTACCTGGAGGCGCTGACGCTGGTCGAGCGCCTGCATCGGCGTCTGCTCGACGTCATCAAGGACGAGTTCGATCGCCGCGGCCGCGCCGACATCAACTCGGTGCAGGCGCTGCTGTTGTACAACATCGGCGACAAGGAGCTCACCGCCGGCGAACTGCGCACGCGCGGCTACTATCTCGGCTCCAACGTCTCCTACAATCTGAAGAAGCTCGTGGAGATGGGCTTTCTCGACCATCAGCGCTCGCGCGTCGACCGCCGCTCGGTCCGCATCAAGCTCACTGAGAAGGGCCGCGAAGTGCGCGATATCGTCGATGCGCTCTACCACAAGCACGTGCGCACGGTGGAGCAGGTCGGCGGCATCAATGCCGAGGAGTTCGGCGTGCTCAACAAGGCGCTGCACCGGCTCGAACGGTTCTGGACCGATCAAATTCTCTACCGGCTCTAACAGGAGCGGTCCACTTCGCTGGTGTTTCCGTCGTACTGGCGAACCTTGACCCCGGCGGCAACACCGGGGTCCTTTTGTTGCGGCGGCCTCGGTGCACGGTGCCGGCCGCCGCTTCGCTCAGCCGATTCGCCGCGATCGGATCAGATCGTCAAGCCAGCTCAGTACCGGGAACGGGCTAAACAGCTGGAGCAGGACGGCGGCGGCGCCGAAGACAACGGCATAGCTGATCGCGCCCCGCAGCATTCGTTGCGGCCAGGGCGGGTAGGGCGGCTCGTTATCGACGGGCCAGGCAAATTCCTCTTCCCATACGTCCTGGGGGTAATCGGCCGGTCTGATCCGCTCCAGCGGCAGCCAGGCGCGATAGGCGGCGATGCCGCGCTCCCGCGCGATTGTGCTTCTCAGCCACAGAAAATTGCTCCGGCCGATAAGGTCGACGACGGCCCGGGTCGCGTGGCGCAGCAGGAAGAAGATCAACAGACATGCCACATAGACGTAGGCGATCATCAGCGCGACCTGCAGCACCGGGTCGGTCAGGACGCCGACCCGGAAGTATTCGGAGCACAATTCGACGGTGGCGGTGACCAGGTTCTTCAGGCCATCTGCGACCGGGCGCAGCACCGCATAGTCGTAGGAATAGTGATCCAACGCGAGGATCACGCTGACGACGAAGGCGAACTGAAACAGCCGGGAATTCGCGATGCGTCGGATCGGCGCCGCAATGAGCCTGAACGCGCCCATGATTGCTCCTGCATCTGCTACGGGCGGAGCCGTAGGCTGGGCCAGCGCGGCAATGCGCCGTAATGGGTTACGCAGGCACTTCGATTCTGCCAACTCTAAGAGCGCCGCCTGGTTACGCAAGCATTTCCGCCGTGCGCGCGAGAATGCCGACGCGCTTCGTGCCGTTTCCCGCAAGCCGCCGGCGCGCGCTCACGCGCGGTCATAATATGGCCTTGACGCGCCAGTAACCGGGTGCAGACGTGTGAAGCTGGCGCTCTGGTTTCGCCGCGACTTCGCATTAACGTTTAATGGGGCGGCGTTTGCGGCGGGCGATAGGTTGCGATGAGGGGACCGCAGAATAGAGCCTCCGGCGCGGCCTGACCGGCGCACGGTTTTGAGGCGGCTGGCCGGTGCGGCGGCGCTTGCGACCGCCGGCGTCGCGGCGCGGCGGTCCGCAGCCGCCGATGACGGCGCGCTCAGCGCCCTGATCGGCGACAGCCGGCACGACGATTTCGGCCAAACCTTCGACCAGGCGTCCCGCACCATCCGATTGCCTCTCGAGACGGCTCCGACGCTGTCGCCGCAGACCGCGCAAATTACCGAACAAGCGATCAATGTCTATGACGGCATGGTCGCTCGGGGCGGCTGGCCGCCGGTGCCAAAAGTCGACGAATTGCGCCTTGGCATGCATCATCCGAGCGTCGTCGATCTGCGCCGGCGGCTGCTGGTGTCGGGCGACCTCGATCCTAACGCCGCCGGCAACGACATCTACGATTCCTATGTCGAAGCCGCGGTGCGCCGGTTCCAGGCGCGCCACGGGCTGAAGGTCGACGGCGTCGTGCGCCCGGCCACGCTCGACGCCATGAATGTGCCGGCGGCGACGCGGCGCGATCAGCTCAAGGTCAACATATCGCGGCTGAAGACGCTCACCAGCAATCTCGGCCCGCGCTACGTGGTCGTCAATATCCCGGCCGCGCGCGTCGAAGCGATCGAGAACGACATTGCGGTGTCGCGCCACACCGCGGTCGTGGGCCGGCCGTCGCGACCCTCGCCCGACGTCAACAGCAAGATCGTCGAGATCAACTTCAATCCGTACTGGACCGTGCCGGTGTCGATCGTGCGCAAGGACCTGATCCCGATCATGGAGAAGGAGCCCGATTATCTGACCAAAAATCACATCCGCATCTTTGACGTCCGTCACAACGAGGCTGCAGCCCTCGCAGATCAACTGGTATTCGGAAGACGCGGTCCATTACACGTTCAAACAGGATCCCGGCGATTTCAACTCGCTCGGCCATATCCGCATCAGCTTCCCCAGTCCCGACGGCGTGTATATGCACGATACGCCGGAAAAAGACCTGTTCGGCGAGGATTTCCGCTACGATTCCTCCGGTTGTTGCCGTGTGCAGAATGTGCGGCAACTGGTCTATTGGTTGCTCGATGGGACCAAGGGCTGGCCGCCTGCGGCGGTCGATCAGGCGATCCAGTCTGGCGACCAGATCAATGCCCGGCTTGCCAAGCCGGTGCCGTTGCACTGGGTCTACGTGACCGCGTGGTCGGCCTCCGACGGCGTCGTCCAGTTCCGCGAAGACATCTATAACCGCGACGGCCTCGGGGCGCCGGCGATCCCGCCGAGCGCGAAGCTTTAGCGCTATGCAGGAACGGCGCCGTCGCCGCGTTGGCCGGCGAACAGGGACGCGGCGCACCGCGCCCGCCGCTCCATTCCTCCGGCAAATTACCTAGTTGCAAGTCTCGGGCGACCGGAGCATTTTCGGCGGGGCGGTCGTGCGGATCGCCGGGATGTCGGCCGGGGACTGCCTTTGCGCGCGATCCTGTCTGCCCTGGGCGATTTCGCTGCCGCCGGATTGCGGCCGCGGACACCGCTCGCCAAGGCCATCGTGCTGGTCCTTGTGATCAAGCTCATCGGAATGGCGGGCATGAGAATATTTCTGTTTCCCGATGCCGCCCAGCCGGCGGTGAGCGCGACCACGATGGCCCGCGTCCTCGGCGTTTCGCCGCCTGCGCAATAGCCAGCATGGACCTCGGCAATGTTGCACCTTGATCCGGTAAGCCTCGCGCGGCTGCAGTTCGCGATGACGGCGCTCTATCACTTCCTGTTCGTGCCGCTGACGCTCGGCCTGTCGTTCCTGCTCGCCATCATGGAGAGCGCCTACGTCATGACCGGCCGGGAAATCTGGCGCGACATGACGCGCTTCTGGGGCAAGCTGTTCGGCATCAATTTCGCCATGGGGGTGGCCACCGGCATCACCATGGAGTTCCAGTTCGGCACCAACTGGGCCTATTACTCGCATTACGTCGGCGACATTTTCGGCGCGCCGCTGGCGATCGAAGGCCTGATGGCGTTCTTTCTGGAATCGACCTTCGTCGGCCTGTTCTTCTTCGGCTGGGACCGCCTGAGCAAGCTCGGCCACCTCGCGGTGACCTGGCTGGTCGCGATCGGCTCCAGCCTGTCGGCGCTGTGGATTCTGATCGCCAACGGCTGGATGCAGAATCCGGTCGGCGCGCGCGTTCAATCCCGACACGATGCGCATGGAGCTGACCTCGTTCTGCGATCTGATCTTCAATCCGATCGCGCAGTCCAAGTTCGTGCATACGGTCAGCGCCGGCTACGTCACCGGGTCGATCTTCGTGCTGGCGATCAGCGCCTATTACCTGCTCGACTAACCGCCACGACGCCTTCGCCAAGCGCTCGATCATCGTCGCGTCCGCCTTCGGGCTTGCCGTCGTGCGCTCTCCGTCGTCGTGCTCGGCGACGAGAGCGGCTACACGGTGACGGAAAACCAGAAGATGAAGCTCGCCGCCATCGAGGCGCATGTGGCAGACCGAGCCGGCGCCGGCGCCGTTCACGCTCGTTCGCGGTGCCGGACGCCGCCCACCAGCGGAATTGACTACGCAGATCAAGATTCCCTGGGCGCTCGGCATCATCGCGACGCGCTCATTCGATACGCCGGTGCCCGGCATCGACGATCTCGTGGCGCGGGCCAAGAGCGCGGATCGCAAGCGGACTCATCGCCTATGACGCGCTGGAGCGGCTGAAGGCCGACCGCAACGACAAGGAGGCCGCGTCGACCTCGACGCCCACGCGCACGATCTCGGCTACGCGCTGCTGCTCAAGCGCTACGTCGCCGATCCGCGCAAGGCCGACGAGCGACCGATCGCCAAGGCGGCGGCAGACACCGTGCCCGGCGTGGTGCCGCTGTTCTGGTCCTTCCGCATCATGGTCGCGCTCGGCTTCTACTTCATCGCTCTGTTCGCGACCGCGTTCTGGTACACGTCGCAAGCTCGACTTCTCGCGCACCTGGCTGCTGCGGCTCGTTCCTGTGGTCGCTGCCGTTGCCGTGGATTGCCGCCGAGGTCGGCTGGTTCGTCGCCGAATACGGCCGCCAGCCTTGGGCGATCGACGGCGTGCTGCCGACCTTCCTGGCGTCGTCCTCGGTGTCGGCCGCGCAGGTCCTGTTCACGCTTGTGCGGCTTCGTCCTGTTCTACTCGTCGCTGCTCGGTCGTCGACTTCATCCTGATGCGCAAATACGTCCGGATGGGGCCGGTCGAGGCGCTCGGTCTGGAGGTGCCAGCGCCCGCGCTCCCGCCAGCGCCGGCGCGAATGAGGTCCCGATCATGTCCATCCCGCGTCGATTATGAAATTCTTCGCGTCTGATCTGGTGGCTGTTTCTCGGCGTGCTGCTGATCGGCTTCGCCATCATGGACGGCTTCGACCTCGGCGTCGCGACTGCTGCTGCCGTTCGTCGCGCGCACCGACACCGAGCGGCGCGTCGCCATCAACACCATCGGGCCCGTTCTGGGACGGCAACCAGGTCTGGCTGATCATCGGCGGCGGCGCGATCTTCGCCGCTTGGCCGCCGGTCTATGCCGCCTCGTTCTCCGGCTTCTACATCGCCATGTTCCTGGTGCTGGCGACGCTTGATCGTGCGCCCGGTCGGATTCGAGTTCCGCAATAAGATCGCCGACAGCGCGCTGGCGCACGTTCTGGGACTACGCGCTGTTCGCCGGCGGGCTGGTGCCGCTCGCTGGTGTTCGGCGTCGCGTTCGGCAATCTGCTGCAGGGCGTGCCGTTCCGCATCGACAGCGATATGCGCGTGCTCTACGAGGGCAGCGGGCTGTTCGAACTGCTCAATCCGTTCGGCCTGCTGTGCGGTCTCGTTTCGGCTGGCGATGCTGACGACGCACGGCGCGGTCTATCTGACGGTGCAAGACGGACGGCGCCGGTGCAGGCAGCGGCGCGCGGATTACGCACGCATCGGCGCGCTGGTCACGGTCGCGCTGTTCCTGTCGCCGGCCTTTGGGACGCGTTCGGGCTCAACGGCTACGCGATCACCAGCGCCATTGTCGCCGACGGTCCGTCCAATCCGCTGTTGAAGACGGTGGCGCGCAAGTGCCCGGCCATTGGCTCGCCAATTACCGCACCTACCAGTGGATGATGCTGGCGCCCGTCGCTCGCCATCGTCGGGCCGTCTCCTGACGGCTCTGTTCAGCCTGTCGCGCGGCGCGCGGGCTTGGCTTTCGTCGCCAGCGCGCATCGGCATCTTCGGCGTGATCTCGACGGCGGGCGTCAGCATGTTCCCGTTCCTGATGCCGTCCGACATCATGCGCCGGCGCCGCCTGACGGTGTGGGACGCGACGTCGAGCCAGCTCACGCTGTTCGTGATGCTGTTGGCGACGCTGATCTTCCTGCCGATCGTGCTCGTCTATACCGCTTCGCGTTCCGGGCTTTGCGCGGCGCGGTGACTACGGCCGTGGTCGAAAGAATTCCAGCTCGCTCTATTGAGGATACGCCATGTGGTACTTCGCCTGGATTCTCGGCGTCGCCTTTGCCTGCGGCTTCGGCGTGCTCAATGCGCTGTGGCACGAGCAGTATCTGCCGGACGAAAAGATCGGCTGGTGATGCGCAGCAAATATTTGCTAGGGGGCCACGCGAAAACCGCGCAGGTTGCCGCGTTCGATGATGCCGGCAAGCAGCCCCGACGCCTTGGCTTCCTCGACGAATTCGCAAAGGTAGGCCAGCAGGCCGGCTTGGCCTTTGCGGATTGCGATACCGGCATTGTTGAGGCCGTAGCTGTCGTCGAGCACCCGCGAGCCCGGCAGCCGCGCGGCATAATCAAGCAGCTGTTCGCGCGGCGCCGCGAATGCAGCGACCTTGCCGTTCCGCAACAGCTCGAACGCCGCATCCGGCAGTTCGGTGCCGGCGAGTTCGGCATGTCGCGCCTTGCGTGTGAGCGCGAAAGTCGAGGCGTGATTGAGCACGACCGCGATCCGCGTGCCTGGCCGGTCGGCGTCGGCGAACGAGCGGATATTGGAATCGTGAGGAACCAGCAGCGTATAGTCGAATTGCACAAGTGCGGGCGTGAAGTCGAGTTGGGCGGTGCGCGACGCATCGATGCCGAGGCAGGCGAGGTCGCACGCTCCGGCTTTGAGGCCCTCCAATGCGCTCGGCGGAGTAGGATTTTCGATCAGCGCCAGTCCGATGCCGAGCCGGTCTGCCAGCGCACGGCCCATCTGCATCGCCACAAAACCCATGCCGATGCCGTGCAGTTCGCCGGTCGCTAAATCTTTGCTGTATTGCGGCAGGAACACCGCGACGCGGATTTTGCCGGATTGGACGAGGTCTGCGACCCGCGGGTCTGCTGCCATGATGTTCTCGCTTCCTCGTAGGCCACCTGCCAGCGACTAAGTCGGCGGCGGACAACCGCGTAGCCTGGATTTTGCCGCCGCTCAATCCGCGCTACACTTGGCTGATGCCCTTTGCTCTTAATCTCTACCACGATCAGATCGCCGCCGACGGCTCGACCGCGTCCGCCTTGGCGCCGGCGCACCGGCTGCTTTACGTCCGCCACGGCAGCGTTGCCGTCAACGGCAAGATGATGAGCGCGGATGACGCGATCTATTGCGACGCATCGCTGGCATTGCAGTCGGCCGGCGAATGGAGCGAGCTGTGGCGCTGGGAGCTGGCGCCGCCCAATGCCGCGGCGCAACTGCACGACGGCATCGGCGTTCTGTCGAGGCTCGTCATGTCGCGGGTCATCGCCAGTCTCGCCATGCTGGAGGGCACGCGCTGGCTGTTCCGGCTGGATCGGATCACCAGCGCCGCCGGCCGCATCGCCGACCGCCATCAGCATCCCGGGCCGGGAATTCGCTGCCTGCTCGAGGGCGCGTTCAACGTCCAGCAGGACGCCGAGTCCATGCGCGACGCCCGCCCGGGCGACGCCTGGTGGGAGACCGGATCGGATATTGTGATCGCCTGGGGCTCGCGACAGATGGCGGCAAAATTCCTGCGCGGCCTGGTGCTGCCGGTGGAATGGGAGGGCAGGGCGACCGGCACCTGGCTCTCCGGACATACCCCGCCGAGCGGCAACTGGAAGCTCTACATCGACACCATCATCGAGGTTTGAGGCTTCCTGAGCAATCTTGCGGTGGCATGGAATCGGAAGTTCGTCAGGGCCGGGACAAGTCCGGCCATGACGGCGGTGAAATGTGAGCGCAATCCGCTCCAACGCTCCGGATCGGCGTTAACGATTGCGGCAAAGAAGGGCCCAAATTGCTGCGACGCGGATTTCACTCATGGTGAATCCGCGCTAGGTTGTTCCGCGAAACGTCTGTTGCGTGGGAGGGTAGCGTGAGCGATCAAATCAAGTTCGTGCTTGACGAAACGCAAATCCCAAAATCCTGGTACAATCTGGCCGCCGATCTGCCGAAGCCGCTGCCGCCGGTGCTGCATCCCGGCACCATGCAGCCGGTCGGCCCCGCCGATCTCGAGCCGCTGTTCCCGATCGCGTTGATCGTCCAGGAGGTATCGGCCGAGCGCTCAATCGACATCCCCGAACCGATCCGCGACGTTTACCGGATGTGGCGGCCGACGCCGCTGATGCGCGCGCGCCGCCTCGAACAGGCGCTGGGGACGCCGGCGAAAATCTACTACAAATACGAGGGCGTCTCGCCGGCCGGCTCGCACAAGCCGAACACGGCGGTCGCGCAAGCCTGGTACAACAAGGAAGCCGGCATCAAGCGGCTCTCCACCGAGACCGGCGCCGGCCAGTGGGGCTCGGCGCTTGCTTTTGCCGGCGCGCTGTTCGGCATCGACGTGACCGTGTTCCAGGTCCGCGTCTCCTACGATCAAAAGCCTTATCGCCGCGCGCTGATGGAGACCTACGGCGCGCGCTGCCTGCCGTCGCCGTCGAACGAGACCGATTCCGGCCGCGCCATCCTGGCCAAGGATCCCAACAGCCCCGGCTCGCTCGGCATCGCCATTTCCGAAGCCGTCGAGATGGCGGCCAAGAACCCGGACGTCAAATATTCGCTCGGCTCGGTGCTCAACCACGTGCTGTTGCACCAGACCGTCAACGGCCAGGAAGCGATCAAGCAGTTCGAAATGGCCGGCGATGATCCCGACGTGATCATCGGCTGCACCGGCGGCGGCTCGAACTTTGCCGGGCTCGTATTCCCGTTCCTCGGCATGCAGCTTCGCGGCGGTCGCAAGCGGCGCATCATCGCGGTCGAGCCGGCCGCCTGCCCGTCATTGACGCGCGGCAAATATGCCTACGATTTCGGCGACACCGCGCACCTGACCCCGCTCGTGAAAATGCACACGCTCGGCTCGACCTTCATCCCGCCGGGCTTCCACGCCGGCGGGCTTCGCTATCACGGCATGGCGCCGATGGTGTCGCATATCTACGAACTCGGCCTGATCGAGGCGGTCGCCTATCATCAACGGACCTGCTTCGATGCCGGCGTGCAGTTCGCGCGCTGCGAGGGCATCGTGCCGGCGCCGGAGGCCAACCATGCGGTGCGCTGCGCCATCGACGAGGCGCTGCGCTGCAAACAAATGGGCAAGGCCGAGACCATCCTGTTCAACCTGTCGGGCCACGGCCATTTCGACATGGCGGCCTACATCGCCTATTTCGAGGGCAAGCTCATTGACCAGAAATACGACGAAGGCGAGCTCGCCATGGCGCTCGCCGGCCTGCCCAGCGTCGCGGCTTAACGAAACGTCATTCCGGGGCGCGCGAAGCGCGAACCCGGAATCCATAACCACCGCCTAAGCAGAACCTGCACTGACTGTGGTTATGGATTCCGGGCTCCTCGCTTGCGCTCGGCCCCGGAATGACGCCTGAGTAAAGGAGTAGCGTCATGATCGAACCCTATAACGCCGTCGGCCTTATTCCGACCTTCTACGGCATCCGCCGCCGCGGCGACATCGAGCACAATATCGAGCACCTCAAGAGCCTGACCAAGGCGGCGTTCTGGCTGTCCAACCTCGACATTCCCGTGAAGCTCCTTGCTATCCCCGAGGGCGCGCTGATGGGGTTCGACGACGAGGTGCTCGACGTCGATCATGCCGATTATGCCAACACCTGCTGCATCGACATTCCGGGACCGGAGACCGACGAGATCGGCAAGCTGGCGCGGCAGTGGAACGTTTACATCATGGCGCAGGCCAAGGCGCGCCATAAGGACTGGAAGGACCGCTTTTTCAACGTCGGCTTCATCGTCGATCCGGACGGCGAGGTCATTCTGCAGCATTACAAGATTTCCGCGCTGCTGCCGGTCGAGCGCTCGGTGTCGCCGCACGACATCTACGACTGGTGGATCGAGAAACACGGCCGCACGCTCGACGCCTTCTGGCCGGTCGCCGACACCAAGATCGGCCGGCTCGGCATCATGATGGCGATGGAGGGCAATTATCCTGAGAACGGCCGCGGGTTGGCCATGAACGGCGCCGAAGTGGTCTATCGCGCCTCGATGCCGTGCCCGTTCACCGAGAACGACGTGTTCGAGATTTCCAATCGCGCCCGCGCGCTCGAAAACAACATGTACATCGTCGCGCCGAATATCGGCAGCTATCATCTCTATCCGGAGGGCCGGCATTTCGGCATCGATGCTGGCGGCGGCCAGTCGATGATCGTCGATTACCGCGGCCAACTCGTCGGCAAGCAGCGCGACACCAACGGCTCGACGTTCGTCTGTGGCGTCATCAACATCGAGGCGCTGCGCCACCACCGCGAATCGGCGCAGGTCACCAACTGGCTCAAGGACGTGCGCGCCGAGCTGGCGCAGATCATCTACGAGCAGCCGATCTATCCGAAGAACCGCTACATGGACAAAATCCCCGGCAAACACGCCGACTACAAGCGCGAAGTCATCGACAAGCAGGTGGCGCTCATGCAGAAGCGCGGCATCTGGAAGAAACCGGCGAATAGTCCGGGGTGACGACGGTGAAGTAGGATTGGTTGAGCAAGAGCCAATCCCATCGTCGACCCGAGAGGCCGCATGATGGGTTTCGCAACGCATCCTACGCGCCGAATCCGTAACGCGTGCCGCGTTCAGTTCCCCGGCCCGGGCACAATCCGGGTCGGGACTTCCGGGGGGCGCCGGAAATCGTTATCATCGCCCTGAAGCCGCGGAGGACGCCAATGACCGATATCGACCGAAGACACCTTCTCGCTGCCGTAGCCGCCGGCGGCGTCGTTGCTGCCGGCACCGCGTCGGCCCAAGCCGTGCCGCGATTGCTTCCCTTTGCCGATATGAAAAAAGACACCGATCTGGCTTGCCTGTACCACTGCGATTTCGGCAACGATAAGCGCTACAGCGCCATGTTGCGGAATATCAACAACCACTTGTCAGTCTACAATTTCGATCCGCTCAAGATAAAAATCGTCATCGTCGCGCACTCCGCTGGCATTAGATTCCATTTGAAAACCCTCGCTGGAACACCATGGGCGTTCGATCCTCCAATTGATCCGGAGCTCGGCAAGAGAATGGACTCTCTCGGCAAGTATGGCGTCGAGGCCTACCTGTGCAATATTACGTTTAAGACCGACAAGATTGACATCACCCAAGCGAAGGACGCGCCCTATATCAGGATTGTGCCCTCCGGTGTTGCCACTGTCGGATGGCTTCAAAGCAAAGGCTACGCGTACCTAAAGGTCGGCTGAGCAGGCCTTGGCCACGCGGCCACGCGTCAGTGTGTACCACCGCCGCAGCCCTGCGCGAGCGAAGCGGTCTTTGGCACGACAACACCCGCCAAACCTCAATCGCCGCGTTGCTCAATCCGTAACGTCCGGCGCGCCCGGTTTCCGCACCAGGTGCCTGGCTTAAGCGCGGTCGATGGAGCGGGTAACGTCCGAGCCCTCCTGTTCGCGTGAAGCGCGGCCTTGGCTCACTCGCAAGCGTTCGCCGTGCGACGAAAGCCGCGGCGGAGCGCCGAGGAGTTTCGAGGCATCTGGCACAGTCCCTGGTAGTGCGGATAGGATCAGGTAGAGCCGCCGCGTAAGGCATGGCGCGTCGCAGCAGCGCGCTGACAAAAAGGTTCATCAGGGGGAGACGATGTGGAAAATCAGTAGCGCGCTCGTTGCGCTCCTCGCCGCGCTGTTGCCAGCCGCGGCGTCCGCCGATCCGGTGAGCGACTTCTATGCCGGCAAGACCATTCAGTTCATTGTGAGAACCACGCCCGGCGGCGATTACGATCTGCTGACCCGGGTGCTTGCCCGCTTCATGGGCAAATTCATTCCCGGCCATCCCTCGATCATCGTGCAGAACATGCCGGGCGGCGGCGGCATCGTCGCCGCCAATTACCTGGCGCAGATCGCGCCCAAGGACGGCACCGTGCTCGAGATCGTCAGTCAGGGCCTCGCCGTCGACCAGGCGCTCCACCTGTCGGCGCCGCTGACCGCCGATCTGCGCAAATTCAGTTGGCTCGCCAACGTTTCGTTCTCCAATCAGCTGCTGGTGGTCTGGCACACCTCGCCGACCAAGACGCTGCAAGACGCCAAAAAGCGCGAGGCGACGATCGGGACAACCGGCGCCGGCTCGGCTTCGGTCCAGTACCCGACTTTCTTCAACAACGTGCTCGGCACCAAATTCAAGATCGTGTTCGGCTATCCCGGCGGCAAGGAGATCGACCTGGCGATGCAGCGCGGCGAAGTCGAAGGACGCGGCATAAACCCGTACGAAATCTACATGGCCTCGGAGCCGACCTGGATACCGCAGAAGCTGATCGTCCCGCTGATTCAGGTCGGCCTGGTCAAGGAGAAGGCGCTGCCGGAGGTGCCGTTGCTGCGCGATCAGCCGGTCAAGCCCCAAGACAAGCCGCTCTTGGAGTTCATGTCGCGCGCGGCGACCGTCGGCCGGCCGCTCGCCACGACGCCCGGCGTGCCCGCCGACCGAGTCGCCGCATTGCGCACTGCCTTTATCGAAACCGTGAACGATGCCGAGTTCATGGCGGCGGCGAAACAAGGCCGGCTCGCCATTCGCACCATGAATGCAGAGCAGACGGCCGAGGTGATCAACAGCATGATCTCCGCCCCGGCCGACGTGCTCGCCCGCATGAAACTTGTGCTGGCGCCGAAGAAGGAAAACATGGTCAAACAAAAGAGGTAGTTTTCTCAGGCGATCCCAAACGCGCCACCGGAGACAGGCGCGGTTGCGATCTCACACCAGCTTGGTGCGAACGTCGACGACCGCGACGGAGCCTTTCTCGACCTCGGCAATTGCCTGGCGGAACACGCCGGCCAATGCCGCCGGATCGGTGATCGGGCCGGCGCTCCAGGCGCCGTAGCTTCTGGCGGTCGTTGCGTAATCGATGCCGGGATTGACCATGCGCTGGCCGATCCAGGCGTTTTCGCGCGGCCGGCCGCGATCGGCGGCGACTTCGAGCTGATGCTTCTCGTCGTTGCCCCAAGTGTTGTTGTTGTTGATGACGGCAAGCATCGGCGCGCGGTAGTGCACCGCAGACCAGATCGCGCTTGCCGACATGATAAAGTCGCCGTCGCCGAACAAAGCCACGCACAGCCGGCCGCTGTCCCGGTTGGCGATCGCCGCCCCGACCGCGGCGCCAGGCCCGTAGCCGACGCCGCCGCCGCCGTTATGGCCGAGATATTGGCCGGCGCCGGCGAACTGCCAGATGCCTTCCGGAAAACTCGATTGGTTGCGCACCGTCAGCAGCCAATCCTTGTCTTTGACCGCCTCCCAGAGCTCGGACACCATCCGCGCCGGCGCGATCGGGTTGTCGTCCCAGCCCTTGCGAGCGGCTTCGCGCTGCCGGGCGCGCAGCCTTTCATGCCGCTCGGCGAGCACGGCCTTTCGGCGCGCGATGCGAGTGCGGCCCGCTTCGTCGGCGGACAGCCGCCGGCGCACGGCATCGGCGAGCTGGCGCATGCCGATCAGCGGCTCGCAGGCTAATTGCACGTCGATCGGGGCGAGCCGCCCTTTGAGGTAGGACCAGGAACTCATCGACATGTCGTTCAAAGACATATCGATGACTTTGCGCCGCGATTCTTCCCCTCCGGCGCCGACTTCCTTTTTCTTGCCGGTATAATCGTCGAGCAGGCTCGCTACGTCGCGGCAATCGATTGCCAGAATCGCGTCGGCTTCCTTAAGCAAGCCGCGGTCGCCGCTCAAATTCTGCGGATGACTGGTCGGGAACGCCACCAGCGCATGATCGTCGCGGTAACCGGCGCCGACAAGCTCGACGAGTTCGACGAGCGGCGCGGTGGCGGCAGGGTTGATGCTGAACCGTCCGCCGACGAGCAACGGAAACTCTGCCGCGATCAAATAGTCGGCCGCCGCTTCCAGCGCGTCCGGGTTCGCGGCGGGCGGCGGCGGCGGCTGAAACTGCCTGGCCTCCGGAATGTGCAGTCCGTTGGCAATCCGGTTTTCCTGCACGCCGCAATCGATCGTGACATAGACCGGACCCCGTGGTTCGGTCAGCGCGATCTTGTGGCCGCGCCCGATGGCGTCGAGCATCGCCTGTCCAGTCGGCGGCTCTTCCGCCCATTTCACATACGGCTTGACGAGGTCGCTCTGCGTGTTGGCGCAATGCAGCCAGTCGATCCAGCGCCGATCGCTGGGGTCGAGCGGTCCGCTGCCGCCGAGCACCAGCACCGGCGCGCGGTCGCCGTAGGCGTTGTACACCGCCATCGATCCATTCATGAGGCCAACGAGATTGTGCAGGATGCAAACGCCGGCGCGGCCCGTCGCCTTGGCGTAGCCGTGCGCCATCGAAACGGCGATCTGCTCGTGCGTGGCCAGAATGATCGTCGGCTTGTAGTTGCGGCCGAAATTGACGAGCGAGTTCATGCAGCCCCCGGTAACTCGAGCCGGGAAGCAGAAACACGTATTCCACCTCCAGCCGACTGAGCAGTTCGACCATGGCGTCGGAGTAGAATTCAGGATCCCGCCGGTTGGCGGGCAAGTTGACCGGCACGTCGCTCTTGTAGGCTTCGTGCGGCTCAATGCTGTCGTTCATTGGCTTTTCCTGTATTTTCGGCCGTCACCCCGGGCGAATGCTTGGTCGTTGCGCATCCTCTGCATTGCTTCGGCTAAAATCGAGAGCGTCCTAGTGTTGTGACTTCTGACAGGTCGTTCTGTCATTCCGGGGCGCGGGCCTTGGCCCGCCGCTTTGCGGCGTCCCGGAATGACCCCAAACTAAATCAGATTTCAGTGACAGCACACTAGCGCCTGGGATTCACGAGCTTTTTGAAGCGATCGACCACCGCCGGGGGCGTAGCGTAAAGCGCGGCACCGCGATCTTTCAACCCACGGCTCCGGATGTGTGGAGCAAAAGCCGTCCTGGCCGAAGACCCGCTCGCTCGCCGCTATACCGCCGCACCATACTGCCGCTGGTGCGGGGCTGGCAAAACTGTCATATATTGCACCTCTGAACGACATGGTTTGACCCTCCCCGACCGCCGGAGGAAGCGACGTGAATATCGAAGTCCGACAGGTTGAGCGCAGCGCCAAGGAAACGAGCGCCACCAAGCTGGCGATCATCGACTGCGACATCCATCCCAAAAGCTCGCTCGAAGACCTGCGGCCGTATCTGAGCAACCGCTGGTGGGATTACGCGCAGACCTATGGTGCGCGGTCGCATCATGGCTACGTCAAAGGCTTTCCCTATCCAAAGGGCCAGCCGCTCGCTTCGCGCCGCAACTCCTGGCCGCCCGACGGCGGGCTGCCGGCCAGCAATTACGCGTTCATGCGCGAGCAGCATCTCGACTTATACGGCATCGACTGCGCCGTCATGAATCCGCTGTCGCCGTCCGGGCAGGGCGAACAGAACGATGAATTTTCCGCAGCCTTGGCGTTTGCCGCCAACGAATTCCAGCTCAATCACTGGAACGCGCTCGATCCGCGTCTCAAGGCCTCGCTGATCGTGCCGTACGAGGACCCCGATGCGTCGCGTGGGGAAATCCGCCGTCGCGCCGGCGATCGCCGTTTCGCCCATGTCCTGATGCTGACGCGCACCAGCGAGTTGATGGGCCGCCGCCGCTACTGGCCGATCTACGAGGCCGCCTGCGAGGCGGGCTTGCCGATCGGCGTCCACGTCTTCGGCTATAGCGGCCGCGCGGTCAGCAATACCGGCTGGCCGTCCTTCTACATCGAGGAGATGACCGAGCACGCCTCCGCCTGCCAGGCGCAAGTGACAAGCCTGATCATGGAAGGGGTTTTTGAACATTTCCCGCAATTGAAGTTTGTCTTCATCGAGGGCGGCTTCGGTTGGCTGCCGAGCCTCGGCCATCGGCTCGACCGCAACTGGCAGCGCATGAAAAGCGGCTTGCCGCAGCTCAAGCGGCCGCCGTCGGATTATTTGCATGAGCACTTTTGGGTGACGACGCAGCCGATGGAGGAGCCGGACAATCCGGCGCATCTCATCGACATCATGGACGCGATCGGTTTCGACCGCATCCTGTTCTCGTCGGATTACCCGCACTGGGATTTCGATGATCCGGTTGTCGCCTTGCCGCCCAATCTTGGCAACGAACGCCGCCGGATGGTGTTGTCCGGCAATGCGCAGGCGCTTTATGGCTTTGCCTGAACAGCGCTGATCGCTAAATATAGCGGCGCTATCGGCGGAAACATCCCAAGCATTGCGCCTAGCGGCTGGCATGAGGCCGGAACGCGGTGTATCACAGCCCGATAGCCGCGTTGGAGGCGAGGAGCCAGCCATGCCGGTCACCCGGAACGCAACAGCTGTGGATGAAGGCTTTTTTTCCGCCACGCTCGCCGAAAGCGATCCGGAAGTCGCCGCGGCGGTCGCGGGCGAGCTTGGCCGCGAGCGCGACGATATCGAACTGATCGCGTCTGAAAATATCGTCAGCCGCGCGGTGCTCGAGGCGCAAGGCTCGGTGATGACCAACAAGTATGCCGAGGGTTTGCCGGGGCGGCGCTATTACGGCGGCTGCCAATTCGTCGATATTGCCGAACGGCTGGCCCTCGAGCGGGTGACCAAACTGTTCGGCTGTCGCTTCGCCAACGTCCAGCCGCATTCCGGGGCGTCGGCCAACGCCGAAGTGTTCATGGCGCTGATGCAGCCCGGCGACACGTTCATGGGGCTCAACCTCGCCGCCGGCGGCCATTTGACCCACGGTTCGCCGGTCAACATGTCGGGCCGTTGGTTCAAGGTCGTGCCTTACGGCGTGCACCGCGACGACGATCGCATCGACATGGAGGAGGTTGAACGGCTGGCGCAGCAACACCGGCCGAAAGTGATCATTGCCGGCGGTTCGGCCTATCCGCGCATCATCGATTTCCGTCTATTCCGCGAGATTGCCGACACGGTCGGGGCGTACCTTATGGTTGACATGGCCCATTTTGCCGGCCTGGTTGCCGGCGGCGCGCATCCGAGCCCGTTCCCGCACGCCCACGTGGTGACCACGACGACGCACAAGACGCTGCGCGGGCCTCGCGGCGGCACCATCCTCACCGATGACGAGGAATTGGGGAAAAAGCTCAACTCGGCAGTGTTTCCAGGCATGCAGGGGGGACCGCTCATGCACGTCATCGCCGCCAAGGCGGTGGCATTCGGCGAGGCGCTCCGTCCCTCCTTTAGAATCTACGCAAAAAACGTCGTCGAAAATGCTAAGGCCCTTGCCGAAACACTCAAAGCGCGCGGTCTCGATATCGTCTCCGGTGGTACCGACACCCACCTCATGCTGGTCGATTTGCGCAAGAAGCGCCTAACCGGGAAAGTGGCCGAGGCCGCGCTGGGCCGCGCCCGCATCACCTGCAACAAGAACGGCATTCCGTTCGACCCGGAAAAGCCCACCGTCACGTCGGGCGTGCGGCTTGGAACGCCGGCGGGGACCACCCGCGGCTTTGGCATCGCCGAGTTCAGGCTGATCGGCGACCTCATCGCCGAAGTGCTGGATGCGCTGGCGCACCGCAATATCGAAGAGGACGCGCAGGCCGAGGCCAGCGTGCGCAAGAAGGTCGCACAATTGGTCGGGCGATTTCCGATTTACGAGGGCTGAGCGATGCGCTGTCCGAGCTGCGGAAGCCTCGATACCCAGGTGAAGGATTCGCGGCCGACCGAGGATTTCCTCCGTCATCCGCCGCCGCCGCGTCTGTCTCTCCTGCAATTTCCGCTTCACCACGTTCGAGCGGGTGCAGTTGCGCGAACTGATCGTGATCAAGCGCAATGGCAGGCGGGTGCCGTTCGACCGCGACAAGCTTCTGCGCTCCGTCCAGATCGCATTGCGCAAACGCCCCGTCGAACCCGAACGGATCGACCAAATGGTGTCGAAAATCGTGCGGGAACTCGAAAGCCTCGGCGAAAGCGAAGTTTCGTCGGAAGCGATCGGCGAGACGGTGATGGCGCATTTGCGCGAGCTCGACAACGTCGCCTATGTGCGCTTCGCCTCGGTCTATCGTAATTTTCGCGAAGCCAAGGACTTCGAGGCGGCGCTGGCTGAATTGTCGGCGGACGAGGCGGCGGAGATTGCGCGCAAGTGAGGGCCGCGTTCGCCGTTCGCGGCGCTCACGCCGCTCACGCCGGACCGAGCAGTTCCTCGATTGTGAGATCGAGACCAGGCGGATCGAGCCGGAAGGGGCCAGCGCTCAGCACGCTCGGCGCGCCGCTGCGAGAATAGTGCGTTACGGTGCGTGCATTCGGGTCGATGATAAGATAGTGCGCGACGCTCGGCAGCTTGAAATAACCGATGAGCTTGGCACTGGTATCATGATGCGCCGTGGTCGGCGACAACACTTCGACAATGATGACCGGGGTGGGCACGATCATCGTGTCGCCCGCAAGCCTCTCGCCGCAATGGACCAGCGCATCCGGCTCATAGGCCGTGTGGTCGTCGATCCTAACGCCCACCCCGTCGGTCAGGACCTCGCACGGCAGTCCAGCCAATTCCACCGCGTGTCTCAGAGCAAGCAGAATGGCGATTTTAATCCGATTGTGGGCCACGCGTTCCGGTACCATAGCGACGACCTGTCCATTGATCAGTTCGGTGCGTCGTCGCTCGCTCTGGGTTTCGCTCCAGGCGAGGTATTCGTCGACGGTCAAGGCGCGGCGCAGTGCGACGTTCATGGGTTAAAATCTATCACCGGATGCAGCCGTGGTGCAAAGCACTGATACGCGCTTCATGAATATGGCGCTGGCGCTGGGCCGGCGCGGGCTTGGCCGCACTTGGCCGAACCCCGCCGTCGGCGCGGTGATCGTCAAGGATGGCATCATCGTCGGCCGCGGCTGGACGCAAGCGGGTGGGCGGCCGCATGCGGAGGTCGAGGCGCTGCGCCGTGCCGGGGCGGACGCACGCGGCGCGACGGTCTACGTGACGCTGGAGCCCTGCTCGCATTTCGGCAAAACGCCGCCCTGCGCCGACGCCATTATTGCAGCCGGGATTTCCCGCGTGGTCTCCGCGCTCGAAGATCCTAATCCCGAAGTGGCCGGAGCGGGCCATAAGCGGCTGCGGGCCGGCGGCATTGCGGTCGAGATCGGCGTCGGCGCCGAGGCGGCGCGACACGACCATGCCGGCCACATCCGGCGCATGCGCGATGGGCGCCCTCGCGTCATGCTCAAGCTCGCCATCTCGGCGGACGGCAAGGCCGGAGCGGCAGGGCGAAGGCCGATTACGATCACCGGCGAGGCGGCGCGCGACCGCGTGCATCTGCTGCGGGCCGAGAACGACGCCATCATGATCGGAATTGGCACGGCGCTCGCCGACGATCCGCTCTTGACCTGCAGGTTGCCGGGTATGGCTGGAAATTCGCCGGTGCGGATCGTGCTGGACAGCGCACTTCGTCTGCCGCTTGGCTCGCGCCTCGCCCAGAGCGCGCGGCAGGTGCCGGTCTGGGTAGTTGCGGCCATGGAGGTTTCGCGGGCGGCGGAAGAGGCCTTGCGCGAGCAGGGCGTTGAGGTCTTGCGGACCGCAGACCGCGCCGGCCGTCTCGATCTTATGGCAGTGCTCAAGGCCGTTGCTGGCCGTGGCATCACCCGCCTGATGGCCGAAGGCGGCCCGACGCTGGGCTCGGCATTGATTGCCGCCGATCTCGTTGACGAGGCTAATCTATTCATTTCGCCGAAGATGGTTGGCAGCGACGGCATCGACGCGCTTGACCGGACGGCGGACGCCACCCTCAAGAGCCGGCTGAAATGGGTCAAAATCGAGCCGGTCGGCGCCGATCGGGAACAATTCTATCGACGAGTCTGAATCATGTTTACAGGCATTATCAGCGACTTGGGCGAGGTTATTGATGTCGAAGAGAAGGCCGAAGAATTGCGGCAGATCAACATTGCCTGCAGCTACGATCCGGACGCGATCCATATCGGCGCTTCGATTGCCTGCTCCGGAACCTGCCTCACGGTCGTAGCGCGCGGGCGCGCCCTGCCTTCCCTCCCTCGTGAGCGGGGGACGGAAGGAAGGGGGTGGTTTGCGGTCGATGCCGCAGCCGAAACGCTGCGGATGAGTACGGCCGGCGTGTGGAGACGCGGCACAAAGCTTAATCTCGAGCGCTCGCTTAGGCTCGCAGACGAACTCGGCGGTCACTTGGTCAGCGGGCACGTCGACGGCGTCGCCGAACTCATTTCCCGAGACGATTTCGTCGATAGCGCGGCTCTGTCGCTGCGCGTCCCGCCCGATCTCGCCCGTTTCATCGCCCCGAAAGGCTCTGTGGCGCTTGATGGCGTCTCGCTCACGGTCAACGCGGTCGATGGCGACACCTTTTCGGTCCTCATCATTCCGCACACTTTGAGGGTCACCACGCTCGGGGCACTGCGCATCGGCGCGCGGCTTAATCTCGAAGTCGACCTGATGGCGCGCTATGCCGCACGCCTCCTTGAGGCGGCCCCGCGCGTCGAAGCTCGGTAAACGCCAATCCTGAAATTTGGCGCAACCAGCCGCGCTTGTTCGCGTCGGCCGCGCTTGCTACCACCACGCGCAAGATGGAGCGCAGCAATGGCCGGGCCGCGGCGAGGGGGGCGTGACACGGACAAGGTGCGCGGCGCGCACATCCTGATCGTCGAAGCGCGGTTCTATCAGGAGATCGCCGATGCGCTCCTTGCCGGCGCAATGAAGGCGCTGCAACAGGCGAAGGCCGTGGTTGACCATATCAGCGTGCCGGGTTCTCTCGAAATTCCCCCGGCGATCGCGATTGCGGTCGAGGCGGCTCTGCGCCGGCGCCGTCCCTACGACGGCGCGGTTGCGCTCGGCTGCGTCATCCGCGGCGAAACGATCCATTTCGAGATCGTCTCGCATCAATCGGCGCAAGGATTGATGCAGCTCTCGGTCGAGCGCAGGCTGCCGATCGGCAACGGCATCATTACCGTCGAGAACGAGAGCCAAGCGTTTGCCCGCGCTCGGCTCGAAGGACAGGACAAGGGCGGCGACGCCGCGCGCGCGGCGCTGGCGCTGGTCGCGCTCAAAAAGCGGCTCGGGCAGCGCTGAGATGGCGCCGACCGGAGCGAGAGCGATCCGCAAGGCCAACAAGCGCGGCGCAGCTCGCCTCGCCGCAGTGCAGGCGCTCTATCAGATGGATTTGGCCGCCACGGGGCTGAACGAAATCCTGGCCGAGTTCGAAAGCCACTGGCTCGGCGGCGAAGTCGAGGGCGCACAGTACCGGCCGGCGGAGGCCGCGTTTTTTCGCGACATCGTCTCGGGTGTGGTGCGCGAGCAGATCCGGCTTGACCGGCAGATTGACGCCGCATTAACGCGCGGCTGGCCGCTCAAGCGCATCGAAGCGGTGTTGCGCGCCGTGCTGCGCGCCGGCACTTACGAGTTGGCGTGTCGAACCGATGTGCCGGCCCGCGTCGTGATGTCGGAATATGTCGACGTTGCCGCAGCGTTCCTGGACAAAGAGGAGATCGGCATGGTCAACGCGGTGCTCGATCAGCTTGCGCGCCAGCTGCGCCCGGGCGAATTCGGCGGCGCATAGGCGGAGCCGAGCGCATGGCCGCGAAAGATGGCACCTCAGCCGAAGAACGCCTGATCGCGCGCTATTTCGCTCCGCTCGCGACCGCGCCGGGAGCGTTCGGCCTTAATGATGACGCCGCCATCCTGACGCCGCCCCAAGGCTGCGATCTCGTGCTGACCGCGGACGGCGTCATCGCCGGCGTGCACTTCTTCGCCGACGATCCGGCAGACGCCGTGGCGCGCAAAGTGCTGCGGATGAATCTGTCCGATCTCGCCGCCAAGGGCGCTACGCCGGCGGGCTTTCTGATGTCGGTTGCGCTGCCGGCCAACATCGATGAAGCTTGGCTCGCCGCCTATGCTGCGGGACTCGGTGACGACGCGAAACGTTATGGCTGTCCGCTGCTCGGCGGCGATACCGACTGCACGCCCGGCCCGATCTCCGTCTCGGTCGCCGCCTTGGGCGTGGTGCCGCATGGCAGGATGGTGCGCCGCTCGACCGCCAGGCCCGGCGACCGCATCGTCGTGACCGGCACGATCGGCGATGCCGCTCTCGGTGTGCTGCTGCGACGCGATCAAAAGCTCGCCGAGCGGTGGCGGCTGTCGGAAACGATGCACGCTCATTTGCTTGGGCGCTATCTGCTGCCGCAGCCGCGCAACGCGCTGGCCGAGGCGGTGCTCGATCACGCATCGGCCGCGATGGATGTTTCCGACGGGCTTGTCGGCGACCTTGCCAAGCTGTGCCGCGCTTCGGCGGTCGCGGCAGAAATCGACGCTGCGCGCGTGCCGCTGTCAGATGCGGCACGGTCGGCGCTTGCGGCCGATCCGGCGCTGATCGAAACCGTGCTCACCGGCGGCGATGATTACGAGATCGTCGTTACGCTGGCGGCGGAGAAGCTTGCTCCGTTCGCTGGGGCCGCGAACTGCGCCGGCGTCGCGGTGACGGAAATCGGCCGCGTTTCGGCGGGGGAAGGCGCTTCCTTCTTGCGCGACGGCAAAACGCTCACCTTCGCGCGGCCGTCGTTCAGCCATTTCTAGTGTTCTGTCACTGAGATCTGATTCAGTTTGGCGTCATTCCGGGACGCCGCGAAGCGGCGGGCCCGGAATCCATAATCACCGCCCTGGATTATGGATTCCGGGCTCGCGGGCTAAGGCCCGCGCCCCGGAATGACAGAACGATCTGTCAGAGTCACAACACCCGAGGCAAACGGCAAATGGGGATTAGCGCAGCTATGTCCGATTCGCCCTTCGCCATTGCGCTATTCTTTTTCGGAACCGGCTATAATGAATTTGTCAGGGAGGTTTGCCGATGTCGGATACCAGTGCCGTCGCAACGTTTGAAAAGACCGCGCACGAGAAGGTTGCGGCCGAGCAGGCCACGCCGCAGCACAAGCCGCATGCCGGCAAGAACGCCAATCCGCGCTATGCCGAGCTTTATCGGCGCTATCCCACCATCGATTATCTGCGCCAGCGGGCGCGCCGGCGGTTGCCGCATTTTGCTTTCGAATATTGCGACGGCGGCTCCGGCAAGGACGATGCCGGCATCAGGCGCAACTGGGCGGCGCTCGATGCCGTGGAGCTGGTGCCGCGCTACGGCGTGATGCCGTCGCTGCCGCCCTGCGAGGTCGAGTTGTTCGGCCGCCGCTATACCGCGCCGATCGGCATCGCGCCGATGGGCGGGCCGGCAATCGTGTGGCCGGGCGCGGACATCTATCTCGCCCGCGCCGCGCAGCGCGCCCGCATTCCCTATACGCTCGGCACCGTGGGCTGCGCCACGATCGAACAGATCGCCGAGATCGCGCCCGACGTGTTCTGGTTTCAGCTCTATCGCGCCGCGCGCAATGACCACGCCATCGGCTTCGATCTCATCCGCCGCGCGCAGGCCGCCGGCTGCCACGCGCTCGTCATGACGATCGACGTTCCGGTCCGCACCACGCGCGCGAGAGAGGTGGTGGTCGGGCTCGGCGGCGCTTTCCATGTCGACCTCAAAAAACTGACGCAGATGATGATGTCGCCTTCCTGGACCATGGCGCTGCGGAAACACGGTATTCCGCGCTTTTCCAATCTGCGCGCCTATGCCGGCGATGTTTCTATCAACGACATGGTGGCGTTCGCGCGCCGCGAGATGGGCGGCGCCTTCACCTGGGAGGAGGTCGCCAAATATCGCGACCGCTGGAAGGGTACGCTGATCGTCAAGGGCATCATGCATCCGGCAGACGCCGACAAGGCGGTCTCGCTCGGCGTCGACGGCATGTTCGTATCGAACCACGGCGGCCGCCAGATCGACGCCTTGCCGGCGCCGATCGATGTCTTGCCGGCGATCGTGCGGCAGGTCGGCAAGCGCGCCACGGTGATGATGGATTCCGGCATCCGCAGCGGCACCGACGTGGTGCGCGCCTATGCGCTCGGCGCCGCCGCGGCGTTCGCCGGCAAGGCGTTTCTGTGGGGGCTCGGCGCGCTCGGCGAGGAGGGCCCCGGTCACGTCATCGATCTGTTGATCGAAGAGACGCAATCGGCGTTCGGCCAATTGGGCGCGCACACGCCCGACGAGGCGCGCTCGGTCGTGATCCGGCACGACGGCGCGCTGCAGTTCTGATGCGCAAATCCAAAAACTCAGGGAGGAAGCAATGGCAAGGGCAAAGCAGAAAGTTGCGAAGCGGGCAGCGGCGCGGCCAGCGGCTAAATCCGCTCCCTCCAATCGTAAGCGAGCGGCGCGCCATCGAGCTGGTGCCGGTGGAAGCAGGCCGGCGGCCAAACGCACGCCGCGAAAGCAGACCTTCGTCGCCAGTCACCTCGAACCCGGCGCCTTCGAAGGCGGGCTGCGCACCTACGCCAAGTATCGCGATCTCGGCATTGCGGCGGCAACCAAGGGGCTCGCTCGCGCGCACGTCATCAAGATGATCCCGCCCTGCGATCCGGCAGTCGTGTCGAAGCGGCATTTTCACGATGTCGAGTTTCAGATGATCTATGTGCTCAAGGGTTGGATCAAAGCCGAGTATAACGGGCAGGGCGTGGTGACCATGCGCGAAGGCTCGTGCTGGCTGCAGCCGCCGAAGATCAAGCACACCGTGCTCGATTATTCCGATGATTGCGAAGTCCTGGAAATCATCCTGCCGGCGGATTTCGAGACCGTGGAGTTGGAGTGATAACGGCCGCATTACCGTTGACATCATCCAAAGGTGCGCGCCGGGCGCGCCTCGAAGCATGCGGCTGGATGAAGCTCCGCATCTGGAAGAAACCGGCGAACAGTCCCGGTATTCTCGGCTCAGCGGAGACGCCCCTCATCCCGACCTTGTCCCCGCACGCGGGGAGAAGGAGGATAGCCCGCCGTTGCGCGCGATGACATTTTGTGCAATGTCCGCGCCGATTTGCGCCAGTCGGCCGTGGACGGTCGCACCGGCGTCGCTTCTTTCGGGCCGGCGGCAAAAGCCCGTCCCTTGCACACAACCGGGGTCGCTGAATGCTGATCTTGTGGCTAATCGTCCTGTGCGGCCTGCTTGCCATAGCCTTTGCCGTCTGGGCCACCATCTGGGTGATGCAAGCCGACGCCGGCAGCGCGCGGATGCAGGAGATTGCGGCAGCCGTGCGCGAGGGCGCGCAGGCTTATCTGCGGCGGCAATACACCACGATCGCCGCGGTCGGGATCGTCATTTTTCTGATCCTCGGCTGGCTGCTCGGTTGGCTGGTGGCAGTGGGCTTTGCGATCGGCGCGATCCTGTCCGGTTCCGTAGGCTTCATCGGCATGAACGTGTCGGTGCGTGCCAATGTGCGCACCGCGCAGGCCGCGATCGGGTCGCTCGCCGGCGGACTGGAACTCGCCTTTCGCGCCGGCGCCATTACCGGGCTTCTGGTGGCCGGTCTCGCGCTCCTGGGCGTGACGCTCTACTTCGGCTTCCTGACCCATTGGCTCAATTTGGCGCCGAATGACCGGGTCGTGATCGATTCCATGGTGGCGCTCGGCTTTGGCGCTTCCCTCATTTCGATCTTCGCCCGCCTCGGCGGCGGCATTTTCACCAAGGGGGCCGATGTCGGCGGCGACCTGGTCGGCAAGGTCGAGGCCGGCATCCCGGAAGACGATCCGCGTAATCCCGCCACCATTGCCGACAATGTCGGTGACAATGTCGGCGACTGTGCCGGGATGGCGGCCGACCTGTTCGAGACCTATGCGGTGACGACAGTCGCCACCATGGTGCTCGCCTCGATCTTCTTCGGCACGCAGGGCACGGCGGTGGTGACGCGGATGATGACTTTCCCGCTCGCCATCGGCGGGGTGTGCATCATCACCTCGATCATCGGCACGTTCTTCGTCAAGCTCGGCGCCAACCAGTCGATCATGGGGGCGTTGTACAAAGGCATGATCGCGACCGCGATCCTGTCGCTGTTCGGCATCGCCGGCGTCACCTATTGGCTCATCGGCTTCGGTCCGTTGCCCGGCGTGCGCTTCACCGGCGCGCAGCTGTTCTATTGCGGCATCACCGGCCTCGTGGTGACGGGCTTGCTCATCGTGATCACCGAGTACTTTACCGGCACCGACTATCGCCCGGTGCAGTCGATCGCGAAGGCCTCGGTGACCGGCCACGGCACCAATGTGATTCAAGGCCTCGCCGTATCGATGGAATCAACCGCGCTGCCGGCGCTTGTCATCATCGCCGGCATTCTGGTGAGCTATAACTTTGCGCAATTGTTCGGCATCGCGATTGCGGTGACGACGATGCTGGCGCTTGCCGGCATCGTGGTCGCGCTCGATGCTTTCGGCCCGGTGACCGACAATGCCGGCGGCATCGCCGAAATGGCCGGGCTGCCGCAAGAGGTGCGCAAATCGACCGACGCGCTCGATGCGGTCGGCAATACCACCAAGGCCGTGACCAAGGGCTATGCCATCGGTTCGGCCGGGCTCGGAGCGCTCGTGCTGTTTGCGGCCTACAGCGAAGATCTCAAATATTTCATCGCCAACGTCGCCCATCATCCCTACTTTAAGGACGTGGCGCCGGATTTCTCGCTGAGCAACCCCTACGTGGTTGTCGGCCTCATCTTCGGCGGCCTATTGCCGTACCTGTTCGGCGCGCTCGGCATGACCGCCGTCGGTCGCGCCGCCTCCTCCATCGTCGAGGAGGTACGGCGGCAATTCCGCGAAAAGCCCGGCATCATGCAGGGCAGGGAAAAGCCGGATTATGGCCGCGCCGTCGACATGCTGACGCGGGCGGCAATCAAGGAGATGATCCTGCCCTCGATGCTGCCGGTGTTGTCGCCGATCGTCGGCTATTTCATCATCTACTTCATCGCCGGTGGCGGCGCGGCGGGCAAATCGGCCGCGTTCTCGGCGCTCGGCGCCATGCTGCTCGGCGTGATCGTGACTGGCCTGTTCGTCGCTATCTCGATGACGTCAGGCGGCGGCGCCTGGGACAACGCCAAGAAGTATATCGAGGACGGCCATTACGGCGGCAAGGGCTCCGAGGCCCATAAGGCGGCGGTCACCGGCGACACGGTCGGCGATCCTTACAAGGATACCGCAGGCCCGGCCGTCAACCCGATGATCAAGATCACCAACATCGTGGCGCTTCTGTTGCTCGCAGTCTTGGCCCGTTGATCGGGTAGCCGCCGGGATTTTGCCAGATGCAAAGCCGGCAAACGCCGCCATTCGCGTCGGCTGGGCGGCGGCTACGTCGTCTTGTCGGTAACAATGCGCAGGAAATTGGAAATCATGTTGAGATCGGAGCCGCTTGTGGGCGTGGTGCGGCTGACGAAGTCGAATAGCTTGCCGTCTTTGACCCCGTACTCAGCCAAGCGCGTGACCTTGCGGTTCTTATCGAAATAGACCGCGATCACACGCTGGTCGACGACGCTGGGCTGCAGGAATGAAATCGGGCGCTCGGCGCGCTGCGAAATGTAATAGAAGGCTTCGCCGCTGACAGTCGCAACCGTCGAGGGCGTGCCGAGCACGATCAGCACCTGTTCCTGCGAGGCGCCGAGCGGAATCTGCTGCAAAGCTCCGTCAGGCAGCACGTAACCGCGCTGAAATGTCTCGCCGAAACATCCCCCTGGCGTGAGGCCGAGCGCAAGAACTACCAGGCATGCCGCGCTGGCGCGCCGCGATCGCCTGCTTTGTCTGAGACTGCCCATGCCGCTCGCTGTGCCCCCAGTCGCTCCCCTGGCCCGCATGCTCGCTCCACCTTGCGTTCGCTCGCTGCCTGCCGTACCCCGGACGCCAATGATTGGCAATGGACCGGCTTCCAGGCAGGACCGATCGATCCCGACTATCCCTATGATCGCACGGCCGTTTCGACGCAGCGCCGAACGCCGGAGCATCGCTGCGCTCTATGGCATGATCGTGGCGCAAGCGCGCTCGCCAGTGTTTTACGCGGGCTATGGGGTGCCGGACACGGTCCGCGGCCGATTCGATCTGATCGTGCTCCACCTCGTCCTGCTGCTGCGCCGGCTGGCGCGGGCAGGAGAAGCGGGGCAAGCCTTGGGCCAGCGTCTCTTCGACACCTTCTGCCGTGATCTCGACGGCAACCTGCGCGAGATGGGGATAGGGGACCTGGCCGTCCCCAAAGAGATGCGCCGCTTTGGCGAGGCCTTCTACGGCCGCCAAGCCGCCTATCTTTCCGCGCTTGAGGCGGGAGATGCCGGGGGCTTTGAGAAAGCCCTGGCGCGCAATATCTTCAGCGACGGAGGCGCCGAAAGCGGGGCAGGCCGACTTGCGCATTATGCATGGGCAGCTATCCGCGAGCTCGACCTCCAAGAGGGAGCGGCCCTCATTCGCGGCGAGCTGGCGTTTCCCAACCCCGAGGCTTTCATGGATGAGCGAGCGTAGATTGGAAAATGCCGCACCTGGCCCATGGCGCGTGCCGGTTGCGGTCGAGGATATTCCCGAAGCCGGACAGCACTTTACGCTTGCTGCCGAATCCGATGTGCGGGCTGCAATCGCCCGGATCGCTGGATTGCGCGATTTGTCGCGGCTCGAGGCGGATTTCGACGTGATGCGGCACGGTGCGGCGGGTCTGCACGTCGTCGGGCGCATCTCGGCGAGTGTCGGGCAGACCTGTGTGGTAACGCTGGAACCCCTCGTCAATGACGTGACCGAAGACGTCGACCTCCTGTTCATGCCGCAATCTTACGGAGCCGAAATCGCGGACGAGACCAACCGCGACGAAATTCCGCGGGACATGAAGTGGGACGAGCTTGAGCCCCTTATCGGCGGCGTCGTCGATCTCGGCGCACTTGCCACGGAGTTCCTCCTGCTCGGGCTTCATCCGTACCCGCGTAAGCCTGGCGCGGTTTTTGAGCCGCCGCGCGACCCAAAACCCGACGCGAGCCCATTCGCCGCCCTTGCCGGCTTAACTGCTAAGGCGCGGGATGACGCCTGATCGCAGTTGTGTCCTGACGCCGAGCCGCTATTGTCGGGGCGGGCGTCCCTTCTCCCGGACCTAGGACCGCAAGGTCGAACATTCGATGCCAGACAAGGTCCGCATTGCGCTCGATGCGATGGGGGGAGATCACGGCCCCGGCGTGGTGGTCGCGGGCGCGGCTTTGGCGCTGCAGCGCCATCCAGAAAGCGAATTCTTGTTTTTCGGTAATTCGGCGCTGTTGGGGCCGTTGCTCGATGCACAGCCGTCGCTGAAGGCCTCCTCGCGCCTGACCCACACCGAAATCGCGGTGCGGATGACCGATAAGCCGAGCCAGGCGCTGCGCTACGGTCGCTGGAAATCATCGATGTGGCTCGCGATCGATGCCGTCAAGAGGGGTCATGCCGATGTGGCGGTCTCCGGCGGCAATACAGGCGCGCTCATGGCCATGGCCAAGTTCGAACTCAGAACGCTCCCGGGCATCGAGCGGCCGGCCATCGCGGCGTTATGGCCCACGCTGCGCGGCGAATCGGTCGTGCTCGATCTTGGCGCCTCGATCGGCGCCGATGCCGAGCAACTCGTGGATATGGCGATGATGGGCGCGGCAATGGCGCGCATTGTGTTCAGCATCGAGCGCCCGACGGTCGGATTGCTCAATATCGGAGTGGAGGAGGTCAAAGGTCTTGAGGCAGTGCGCGAGGCAAACCGGATTTTGCGCGAGGAGAAACTGCCCGACCTCGATTATCAGGGTTTCGTCGAAGGCGATGATATCGGGCAAGGCAAGGTCGATGTCGTCGTCACCGAAGGCTTCGCCGGCAATATCGCGCTAAAGACCGCGGAGGGCACGGCGCGCCAGCTTGGCGAATATCTGCGCGGGGCCATGACGCGCACGCTCGGTGCCCGCATCGGCTACCTGTTTGCACGGTCCGCGTTCCGTGAGTTGAAGCAGCGGATCGACCCGCGCCGCGCCAATGGCGGCGTCTTCCTCGGCCTTAACGGCATTATCGTCAAGAGTCACGGCGGCAGCGACGCCGAAGGCTTTGCCGCGGCGATCGAGCTTGCTCACGGTGTGGTGCGCGACGAACTGCTGGCCAAGATCACTTCGGCGCTGCGGCGGCATCACGAATACGGGCAACAGGCGCTCGGCGGAGCCGCGTTATGACGTTGCGCCGCTGTGTCGTGCTCGGCTGCGGCAGCTACCTGCCGAGCCAGGTTCTGACCAACGCCGAACTCGCGCTCAAGGTCGATACGTCCGACGATTGGATCGTACAGCGCACCGGAATCCACGAACGCCGCATTGCGGCTCCGGGCGAACTGACCTCGCACATGGCAGTGCATGCGGCGCGCTCCGCGCTCGCTCACGCCCGGGTCGACGCGCAGTCCATTGATCTGATCGTGCTGGCGACCTCGACGCCCGATAATACCTTTCCGGCAAGTGCGGTCTCGGTGCAGGCGGAACTCGGCATCACGCGAGGCGCCGCGTTCGATCTGCAGGCCGTCTGCTCGGGTTTTATCTACGGGCTCGCGACCGCAGACGCGCTTCTGAAAACCGGCGCGTTTTCGCGCGCGCTCGTGATCGGCTCGGAGACGTTTTCCCGGATTCTCGATTGGACCGATCGCAGCACTTGCGTGCTGTTCGGCGACGGCGCAGGCGCGATCGTGCTCGATGCGCAAGACCAGCCGGATACGCGACAAGGGCGGGGCGTGCTTGCCGTGCGGCTGCGCTCCGACGGCCGTTATAAATCGAAACTCTATGTCGATGGCGGGCCGTCATCGACGGGCACGGTCGGCCATTTGCGCATGGAGGGACGCGAAGTTTTTCGCCACGCAGTGGCGATGATCACCGACGTGGTCGAGGACGCCTTCAAGGCAACGGGCTACGGCGCCGGCGACATCGATTGGTTCATACCGCATCAGGCCAACAAGCGGATTATCGACGGCTCTGCACACAAGCTCGGCATTGCGCCGGCGAAGATCGTCACCACGGTCGACCGCCACGGCAACACTTCGGCGGCCTCGATTCCGCTGGCATTGGCTGACGCGGTAGCCGAGCGCCGCATCAAACGCGGCGATCTGTTGCTGTTGGAGGCCATGGGCGGCGGCTTCACCTGGGGCGCTGCCCTGGTGCGCTGGTAGGCTCAGCCCTGGCCTGGCAAACGGAGCCGCCAAGACGGGTGCGCCGCAAAGCCCGTTGACCCTGTTCCGACAAGCTAATATCGTAAATAATTCAGCACGATATGCGATCGGCGATGAAGCGGTCGCGGTGCTGATCGGGGCTGGCCATGGCGGGAAAAACGGTCACGCGTGCCGACTTGTGCGAGGCGGTCTATCAGAGGGTGGGCCTTTCGCGCAGCGAATCCGCCGCTCTTGTCGAGCTGGTGCTTAAGGAAATCACCGACTGTCTCGAACGCGGCGAGACCGTGAAATTATCGTCGTTCGGCTCGTTCGTGGTTCGCAAGAAGGGACAGCGCGTCGGCCGCAATCCCAAGACCGGCAAAGAGGTGCCGATCTCGCCGCGCCGGGTGATGGTGTTCAAGCCATCCGCCATCCTCAAGCAGCGCATCAATACCGACACGGAAGGCAAACCGTCGAAGTGACGGCGCGCCTCTACGCGACGAGCCCGGGAGCAAGGCATTGGACAAGGCGCCGGAGGCGTTCCGCACCATCAGCGAGGTCTCTGACGAGATCGAGGTGCCGCAACACGTATTGCGGTTCTGGGAGAGTCGGTTCTCGCAAATACGCCCGATGAAACGGGGCGGCGGCCGACGCTTCTATCGGCCGGAAGATGTCGATCTGTTGCGCGGCATTCGCCATCTGCTCTACGGCGAGGGCTACACGATCCGCGGCGTGCAGCGCATCCTGCGCGAGCAAGGCGTTGCCTTCGTCCAGAACGTCTGGCGCGCCGGTGTCGAACCGCCGCCTCCGGAAGCGGAGGAAGACGCCGCGGAGGACGACATTGACGGGCCGACGCCGGCCGGGCGCGCCGAGCCTGATTTGTCGAGCTTGGCGCCGCCGCCGCAACGCGGCCGCGACAGGGCGAACAGCGAGCGCCGGGCCGAGCGGCGCGAGCCGAATCTTGCAGCCCCGGGTCCAGCGATGCAGCCGCTGGCGCGCGGCATCGACGCCGAGGCGAAACGCAAACTGGCCGCGGCGCTCAATGAACTGATCGAATGCCGTCGACTGATCGATGCCGCGCTTACGGAGCGCGATGCCGTAAGTCCAAGCGGGGATGCGTGAAGCCTCTGCCGATCGGGCAATTCGACGACAGCGACAAAAATCATCGCCCCGCTGGAACATGTTGACCGGGGATAAGCGCCGCTGCCGGCAGTGCGTTCGCCGAACCAGTCGGAGCCAACGTTTTCAAGTCGCCAAGCGTTTTCAAGTCGAACGGATATAGAACACGCCCGCATCAAGCCATCCGATGCCGCCCGGCATGAATCGGGGCTGAGGCCCTCGCCCAAGGTCGTTGCTGCACATTTTTGCATCATGCCCAGAGTGTAGGCACCGGTGGCCATGAAAGGTTGGGAGGAGTGGCCGCAGGGGCTGCGGTTAGTTCAAGATATCAATGACTTATGAAAATTCGTCAGTTGGCACACGGTTTGCGGAGTTGCTAGCGCCGCCGAGCGCCAGCCAGGCGCTTGCCCAACACACGCGAGGACCACCCATGCCCAGTGCCTGGAAAACATCAGCTCCGCTCACCCGTCGCCGCTTGCTCGCCTCCGCTGCCGGCGTTGCCGCCGCGGCGGCCGTACCTATCCGCGTTACGGCAGCAGAGCCCATCAAGGTCGGCATTCTGCACTCGCTCTCCGGCACCATGGCCATCAGCGAGACCACGCTGAAGAACGTCATGTTGATGCTGATCGAGCAGCAGAACAAGAAGGGCGGGCTGCTCGGCACCAAGATCGAACCCGTCGTCGTCGATCCGGCTTCGAACTGGCCGTTGTTCGCCGAAAAGGCCCGCGAATTGATCAGCAAGGATAAGGTCGCCGCCGTGTTCGGCTGCTGGACCTCGGTGTCGCGCAAGTCGGTGCTGCCGGTCTTCAAAGAGCTCAACAACATTCTGTTCTATCCGGTGCAGTACGAAGGCGAAGAGAGCGAGCGCAACGTGTTCTATACCGGGGCCGCTCCGAACCAGCAGGCCATACCGGCGGTCGAGTATCTCATGGGCTCGGACGGCGGCTCGGTGAAGCGCTGGGTGCTGGAAGGCACCGACTATGTCTATCCGCGCACCACCAACAAGATCCTCGAAGCCTACCTCAAGCTCAAAGGGGTGAAGGACGAGGACATCGTGATCAACTACACGCCGTTCGGCTTCTCCGACTGGCAGACCGAGGTCTCCAAAATCAAGGCGTTCGGCTCGGCCGGCAAGAAGACGGCGGTGGTGTCCACCATCAACGGCGACGCCAACGTGCCGTTCTACAAGGAACTCGGCAACCAGGGCATCAAGGCGACCGACATCCCGGTGGTTGCGTTCTCGGTCGGCGAGGAGGAACTCGCCGGTCTCGACACCAAGCCGCTGGTCGGTCACCTCGCCGCCTGGAATTACTTCGAATCGATCAAGACGCCGGCGAACGAGGCCTTCATCAAATCGTGGCACGAGTTCATCAAGAACCCGAAGCGCACCACCAACGACCCGATGGAGGCCCATTACATCGGCTTCAACATGTGGGTTAAGGCGGTCGAGAAGGCCGGCACCACCAATGCCGACAAGGTCATCGACGCGCTGCCCGGCACCAAAGCGCCAAACCTTACCGGCGGCGTCTCGACGCTGTTGCCGAACCACCACATTACCAAGCCAGTCTTCATCGGCGAGATCAGGGCCGATGGCCAGTTCGACGTGGTGTGGAAAACGCCCGGCCTGGTTCCGGGCGAGGCGTGGTCGCGCTACCTGGCTGCCGACAAGAATATCGTGGGCGACTGGGTAACGCTCAAATGCGGCCACTACAATACAGTAACGAAGGTGTGCGGCGGCGCGTAAGCGACGCGATGCCGCGCCAGTGACGTTACGGGAAGGCGTCATGGCGCCTTCCCGGCACAAGTCCGGGCACGTCAATGATGGGTCTCAGCCGAGCTTGTCTCGCCGTTTTGCTATTGGTCTTTGCCTTGGTCCCGGGCATGCTTTTGACCGGCGTCGCTCGCGCTGGGCCCTACGAGGATGCGCTCGTCGGCTTCACGCAGGGCTCGCTGAGCGATACCGGCCACGCCATCGACCAGGTCATCGCCAGCGGTAGCCCGCTGGCCGAACTGGTTCTTACGGCGCTGGACGACGGGCGGCTGATGTTCAGCGCCGCAAACAAGACCGTCTACATCCAGACCAAGGACGGCAAGCTGCTCGATGCCGCCACCGGCAAGCCGTTCACCGGCAAACCACCCGCCGACATCGACAACGTGATCGTCAACAACCGGCTCCGCAACATCATCGATGCCGACCTCGGCACATTGATGCTGATGTCGGCCAATCCCGATCACCGCTACAATGCGGCGCAGGCGGTGTTCAAGTCGCGCGACCAGAACGCCTTGCCCAATCTGGAAAAGGCGCTCGCCAAGGAGACCGATCCGCGCGTGAAACGGGCGTTCGAACAGGCGCGCGCTGCCATCGTGCTCAACAAGCCGGGGATGACCGACGCGCAAAAGCTCGCCGCGATTGCGGTGATTCGCGACCGCGGCGATCAGGATGCGCTGGCGCTCCTCGCCGACATCCCAAATCGCGAAGCTCCGCCGGTCGCGCATGCCGCGACCGATGCGATCAACGCCATCCAATCGCAACTCGCCGAATGGGATGCGGTGCAGAACGCCTGGTACGGGATTTCGCTCGGCTCGGTCCTTCTCCTTGCCGCCATCGGCCTTGCCATCACCTTCGGCGTGATGGGCGTCATCAACATGGCGCATGGCGAAATGGTCATGCTCGGCGCCTACGTCACCTACGTCGTGCAGCAGACGATCCGCAGCAATGACCCGGCGCTGTTCGACTATTCGCTCGCCATTGCCATCCCGCTTGCCTTCCTGTTTTCCGGCTTTGTCGGCATCCTGGTCGAGCGCTCGATCATCCGCTTTCTGTACGGCCGGCCATTGGAGACGCTGTTGGCAACCTGGGGCCTTTCTCTGGTCCTGCAGCAAGCGGTGCGCACGGTGTTTGGCCCGACCAACAAGGAGGTCGACAATCCGTCCTTCATGAGCGGCGCGTTCAATCTCGGCGGTATCACCATTACCTACAATCGGCTCTGGATCATCTGCTTCTCGCTTGCGGTGTTCGTTGCACTGATCGCGCTGCTGCGGCTGACGCGGCTCGGGCTGGAAATGCGCGCGGTAACGCAGAATCGCGCGATGGCGGCGTCGATGGGCATCCGCACCGGCCGCATCGATGCACTGACCTTTGGGCTGGGCTCCGGCATCGCCGGCATCGCCGGCGTGGCATTGTCACAGATCGACAACGTCAGCCCTAATCTCGGCCAGGGCTATATCATCGACAGCTTCATGGTGGTGGTGTTCGGCGGCGTCGGCAATTTGTGGGGGACCTTCGTCGGCTCCTTCGTGCTCGGCATCGCCAACAAGTTCCTCGAGCCTTATGCCGGCGCCGTGCTCGGCAAGATCGCCATCCTGGTCCTCATCATCCTGTTCATCCAGAAGCGCCCGCGGGGCATGTTCGCCCTCAGGGGCCGCGCGGTCGAGGCCTGATGCCGGCTCCCTCGCATATCCTCATTCGGTCGCGGGATCGCAGTGCGGCGGTCTTTCTCGTCGCCGTCGTCGCCATCGCCATCCTCGTGCCGGCGCTCAACCTTTATGTGCCGCCATCGTCCGCATTCCACATCTCAACCTATCTGGTGGCGCTGTTCGGGAAATACGCCTGCTACGCCATCCTTGCGCTTTCGATCGACCTGATCTGGGGCTATTGCGGCATTCTCTCGCTCGGCCATGGCGCGTTCTTTGCGCTCGGCGGCTACGCCATGGGTATGTATCTGATGCGCCAGATCGGCACCCGCGGCGTCTATGCCAATCCGATCCTGCCGGACTTCATGGTGTTCCTGAACTGGCACGAGCTGCCGGTCTATTGGTACGGCTTCCAGCATTTCGCCTATGCCGCTCTCATGATCGTGCTGGTTCCCGGCGCGCTCGCATTCGTGTTCGGCTGGTTCGCGTTCCGCAGCCGCGTCACCGGCGTCTATCTTTCGATCATCACGCAGGCGCTGACCTACGCCTTGATGCTCGGCTTTTTCCGTAACAATTTCGGTTTTGGCGGCAATAACGGTCTTACCGACTTTAAGGACATTCTCGGCTTCAACGTGCAGGCGGAGACGACACGCGCTGCGTTGTTCTCGATTTCCTGCCTGACGCTGATGATCAGCTTTCTCGTCTGCCGCTTCATTATCACCTCGAAGTTCGGCAAGGTGCTGATCGCGATCCGCGATGCCGAAGCCCGCACCCGGTTCCTCGGCTACCGCGTGGAGTCCTACAAGCTCTTCGTGTTTACGCTGTCGGCCTGCATCGCCGGCATCGCCGGCGCGCTCTATGTGCCCCAGGTCGGCATCATCAATCCGAGCGAATTTGCGCCGGCCAACTCTATCGAAGCCGTGATCTGGGTGGCGGTCGGCGGCCGCGGCACGCTGGCCGGCGCCGCGCTGGGGGCTGTGCTGGTGAACTACGGCAAGACCTATTTCACCTCCGGACCGCTGGCGTTGTACTGGCTGTTCATGCTCGGCGGCTTGTTCATCGGCGTGACGCTATTGTTGCCGCGCGGCGTACTCGGCAGCCTGCACCATTGGTCGGCGCTGCGGCGCGACCGGGTCTCCGCCGCCGCCGAAGAAGGCGTCAGCGAGCCGCTGCCCGCGGAATGAGGTTTTGACGATGGAAGCCCTCACCAGCGCGCTGCTTTACCTCGACGGCGTCACCGTGTCGTTCGACGGCTTCAAGGCGCTCAACAATCTTTCCTTCATGATCGAACCCGGCGAGATGCGCGCGATCATCGGCCCGAACGGCGCCGGCAAGACCACGATGATGGACGTGGTCACCGGCAAGACCCGGCCCGAGGCCGGCGATGTGGTGTTCGGCGGCAGTTACGACCTGACCCGGCTGGACGAGACCGAAATCGCCGAACTCGGTATCGGCCGCAAGTTCCAGAAGCCGACGGTGTTCGACAGTCACACGGTCTCGGACAATATCGAGTTGGCGTTCAAGGCTGACCGCCGGGCGCGTGCGACGCTATTGTGGCGGGATTCTCCGGCCGAAACCAAGAGCATCGACGAAATCCTCAAAGTGGTCCGGCTTTCGGCGGTTCGCGACCGGCTGGCCGGAAGCCTGTCGCATGGCCAGAAGCAATGGCTGGAGATCGGCATGCTTTTGGCGCAGGACCCGAAATTGCTGCTGGTCGACGAGCCGGCCGCCGGCATGACCGATGCCGAGACGCGGCAGACGGCGGATCTGCTCAAGGAAATCAATCGCGAACATACCGTCATCGTGGTCGAGCACGACATGACGTTTGTGCGCGATCTCGGCGTGCGGGTCACCTGCTTGCACGAAGGCTCCGTGCTGGCCGAGGGTACGATCGACCAAGTTTCGGCCAATGAGCGGGTCGTTGAAGTCTATTTGGGACGATAGCGATGCTGGCGCGGTTGATTGTCATTCCGGGGCCGAGCGGAGCGTGGAACCCGGAATGCATAATCCCTGCATGTGAGATTATGGATTCCGGGCTCGCCGCGGAGCTTGTCATCGGGCCGGCCACTTCGGGCCGGACCCGTCGGCGGCGCCCCGGAATGACGGGCTGAGTAACGAAACATGCTCGACGTACAAAACATCGATCTCCATTACGGCGCCGCGCAGGCGCTACGTGCGGTGTCGCTCAAGGCCGAGCCCGGCAAGGTCACCTGCGTGCTTGGCAGGAACGGCGTCGGCAAAACGAGCCTGCTCGATGCGCTGGCGGGGCAGCATCCGGTGACGAGGGGGACGATCACCTGGGAGGGCAATGACATCACGTCGCTGCGGCCGCCGGAACGCGCTCGGCGCGGCATTTCCTACGTGCCGCAGGGCCGCGAAATCTTCCCGTTGCTGACGGTCGAGGAGAATTTGAAAACCGGCTTTGCGCCGGTGCCCGGCGCAACGAGCGCAGCGTGCCGGACGACGTGTTCTCGCTGTTCCCGGTGCTCCGGGAGATGCTGCGCCGGCGCGGCGGCGATCTCTCCGGCGGCCAGCAGCAGCAGCTTGCCATCGGACGCGCGCTCGTCATGCGACCGCGGCTCCTCCTGCTCGACGAGCCGACCGAAGGCATCCAGCCGTCGATCATCAAGGATATCGGACGAGCCATCGGCTATTTGCGGTCTCTGGGCAAGATCGCCATCGTGCTGGTCGAGCAATATCTCGACTTTGCCCGCGAACTCGGCGACCATTTCGCCGTCATGGACCGCGGCGCCATCGTCTATTCGTGCGACCGCGACAATCTCGACGAAGGAGCGTTGCGGCGCGCGATGGCGATCTGATGGCCGGGGCGCTGCATCGGGATGCGGCTGCGCGCGAGGCGATATTCGCCGCCAATCGGGCGAGCGGACGGATTGCGCTTTCGGTCGCCGGGACCGCCGGGGCCGCCGCGGCGAGCCGGCGCGCCCGTGTGCACGAGGCCGGCGCGTTGCGGGTACGATTTCCGAAAACGCATGGCGCGCTTGAAGCGGTGATCGTCAACACCGCCGGCGGCATGACCGGCGGTGACCGTTTCGGCATCGCCATCGAAGTCGGGGCCGGCGCCGCATTGACGGTCACCTCCGTGGCGGCGGAGAAGATTTACCGCTCGCTCGGGGCAAATGCCGAGATCTGTGTCAAAGCCGAAGTCGGTCGGGGTGGTACGCTTTCCTGGCTGCCGCAGGAGACAATTCTGTTCGACGGGGCCCGGCTGCGGCGCTCGATCGAAATCGATCTTGAACGCGATGCCCGTGTCATCATGGCGGAGGCCGTCGTATTTGGCCGCTCCGCCATGGGCGAGACCGTCGCCTCCGGATATTTTTTTGACCGCCGGCGCCTGCGCGTCGCCGGCAGGCTCATGTTCGCCGAGACTACCTGCCTCGATGGCGCGATTGCCGAACGCCTGGCCGAACGTGCCGTCGCCCATGGCGCAGTCGCCGTGGCCAGCCTGCTCAAAATTCCCGGCGACGATAATGACGTTACCAGGGTGCGGGCGATCCGGCAGGATTTTGCCGGCGAGGTCGGCGCCTCGGCCTGGAACGGCGTCGCGGTCGCTCGGCTCGTGGCCGCCGACAGCGCGGTATTGCGCCGCGATCTTATCTGTGTGTTGGCCGCGCTCGGCGTTGCGCCGCCGCCGCGGCTGTGGCTGAACTGAAGCATCATGCATCTGACCCCGCGCGAAAAGGACAAGCTGTTGATCGCCACGGCCGCGATGGTGGCGCGACGGCGACTCGATCGCGGCGTCAAGCTCAATCATCCCGAGGCGGTGGCGCTGATATCCGATTTCATCCTGGAAGGCGCCCGCGACGGCCGCAGCGTGGCCGAACTGATGGAGGAGGGCGCCCACGTTCTCACCCGCGCGCAGGTGATGGACGGTATCGCCGAGATGATTCCGGAAATTCAGGTCGAGGCGACGTTTCCAGACGGCAGCAAGCTGGTCACGGTGCACGAGCCGATTAGATGAGCTCCAAAACCACATCGCGCCGTCATGCCCGGCCTCGTGCCGGGCATCCACGTCTTGCTGTCCTCAAGGACGAAAGTCGTGGATGGCCGGGACAAGCCCGGCCATGACGATCAAGGAGCGCCCATGATTCCCGGCGAATATTTTCTAAAGGACGGCGAAATCGAGTTGAACAAGGGCCGCAAGACCGTCACGCTTGCAGTCGCCAATGCCGGCGACCGGCCGATTCAGGTCGGCTCGCATTATCATTTCTTCGAGACCAACCCGGCGCTGAAATTCGATCGCAAGAAGGCGCGCGGCATGCGGCTGGATATCCCGGCGGGAACGGCCGTGCGCTTTGAGCCGGGCCAGACACGCGAAGTCACGCTGGTGGCGCTCGCCGGCAAGCGCACCATCTACGGTTTTCGCCAACAGGTTATGGGGAAGCTGCAAAAATAGTGATCCGCCAGTTCGTCCTGCCTCAGGCAAGTCGGCTGGACTCCCGGCGAAGTTGTACGCAGATCCGAGAGCGGGTAGAGGTGTAACGACACTCGGCGAAGAGTAAGGAATTGCGATGAAGGTCTATCACGCCAAGCTCACCGCAAAGGGGCAGCTCACATTGCCGCAGGAACTGCGACGGTCGCTCGGCGTCGTTCCGGGAGATCTCGTCGAATTCGTTCTGCATCGCAACGGAGAAATCTTCATTCATGCCCGTAACAAACCGGCCTCGGCAATTGTTGGCAAAGGCGCAGCCTTTGCACGGCCGGTCAGCCGCGAACAGTACGAGCGGGTCCTCGGCGAGGCGGTCGCCGCGCGTGGAAAGCCCCCTGCTCGGCAGGCGGCACCGAAGCGGCGCAAGGCCGGATGATCGGGGTCGATACCAATGTGCTGGTCCGGGCTGTTGTCGTCGATGATGCGCAACAAGCCGAGCGAGCCGCGCGCTTTCTGCGCGCGCGCGATGAATTCAATCCGGCGTTTATCAATCCAGTAGTGCTTGCGGAGTTTGTCTGGGTTCTCCGCGCCGTCTATCGAATGCCGCGCCGCGTCATCGTCGACATACTTCGCGCAATGATAGAAAGCGCCGCCTACGCGTTCGCCGAGCGTGGAGCCGTGCTGCGTGCTTTTCACGATTACGAGGCCGAGGTTGGCAATTTCACCGATCGCTTGATCGCCGAAATCAATGACGCGCACGACTGCACGGCAACCGTAACCTTCGACGACGAGGCGGCCAAAACGCCACCGGTCGCATCGATGCCGTGAGTTCGCCTAACGAGCAAGTTGACCACTGACGGAACTCTGATCCGCACACCGGAAGAAAGTCCCATGCCAGCCCGACTGTCTCGAACTGTCTATGCCGACATGTTCGGCCCCACGACCGGCGATCGCGTGCGGCTCGCCGATACCGATCTCATCATCGAGGTTGAGAAGGATTTCACCGTCTATGGCGAGGAGGTGAAGTTCGGCGGCGGCAAGGTGATCCGTGACGGCATGGGGCAGTCGCAGATCGCCAACAAACAAGGCGCCGTCGATACCGTCATCACCAATGCGCTGATTGTCGACCATTGGGGCATCGTCAAGGCCGATGTCGGCATCAAGGACGGGAAGATTTTCGCCATCGGCAAAGGCGGCAACCCTGATATTCAGCCGAATGTGACCATCATCATCGGGCCCGGCACGGAAGTGATCGCCGGCGAGGGCAAAATCCTCACCGCCGGCGGCTTCGACACCCACATCCATTTCATCTGCCCGCAATTGATTGACGAGGCGCTGATGTCGGGCGTCACCTCGATGCTCGGCGGCGGCACCGGGCCCGCGCACGGCACCTTCGCCACCACCTGCACGCCAGGCCCGTTCCACATCGCCCGCATGATCCAGGCGGCGGACGCGTTTCCGGTCAATCTCGGCTTTGCCGGCAAGGGCAATGCCTCGCGCCCGGCGGCGCTTGAGGAAATGATCGAGGCCGGCGCCTGCGCGCTGAAACTCCATGAGGACTGGGGCACCACGCCGGCGGCGATCGATTGCTGTCTTTCCGTCGCCGATGATCACGACGTGCAGGTCATGATCCACACCGACACGCTCAACGAATCCGGTTTCGTCGAGGACACCATCAAGGCGTTCAAGGGCCGCACCATCCACGCCTTTCACACCGAAGGCGCCGGCGGCGGTCACGCGCCCGACATCATCAAAGTGGCGGGGTTGAAGAACGTGCTGCCGTCATCGACCAATCCGACGCGGCCCTACACCAAAAATACCATCGACGAACACCTCGACATGCTGATGGTGTGCCATCATCTCGATCCGTCGATCGCCGAGGATTTGGCTTTCGCCGAGAGCCGCATCCGCAAGGAAACGATCGCAGCGGAGGACATTCTCCACGACATCGGGGCGCTGTCGATGATGTCGTCGGATTCGCAGGCCATGGGCCGGATCGGCGAAGTCATCATTCGCACCTGGCAGACCGCGGACAAGATGAAGAAGCAGCGCGGACGCTGCGAGCAGGAGACGGGCGACAACGACAACGCCCGGGTCAAGCGCTACATCGCCAAGTACACGATCAATCCGGCGATCGCGCATGGCGTATCGAAACTCATCGGCTCGGTAGAGCAGGGCAAACTCGCCGATCTCGTGCTGTGGTCGCCGGCCTTCTTCGGCGTCAAGCCGGACTGCATCATCAAGGGAGGCTCGATCGTCGCGGCTCCGATGGGCGACCCGAACGCCTCGATTCCGACGCCCCAGCCGGTTCATTACCGCCCCATGTTCGGCGCGTTCGGCCGCGCGCGCACCGCGTCCTCGGTTGTCTTCAGCTCGAAGGCGGCTGTGCGAGCCGGACTTGGCAAGAAGCTCGGCATCGAAAAACGGCTGGTGGCGGTGGCGAACACCCGCGGCAAAATTTCGAAAAAGAGCATGATCCACAATGACGCCACGCCGCATATCGAGGTCGATCCGGAAACCTACGAAGTGCGCGCCGACGGCGAGCTTCTCACCTGTGCGCCTGCCGAGGTGCTGCCGATGGCGCAACGCTATTTCTTGTTCTGAAGGCAGTGGGCCTGGGCTTGCCATGCGCGCAATTGCGATCAAGTCGGCATCGACCTGGCCTGGCGCACCGGCCGACACCGTCGTGCTCGATCACGACGACCGCCGCCGCCGCCGCGTGGCGATGCGAGGCACCAAAGGGACCGACTTTCTGCTCGATCTGCCGACCGCAGCAGCACTGCGCGGCGGCGATGCGCTGGTGTTGGAGGACGGCCGCTTGGTCGAGGTGGTGGCGGCGCCCGAGCCGCTCCTCGAAATTCGCTGCGCCGATCAACACCATTTGGCGCGGCTTGCCTGGCACCTGGGCAACCGCCATGTGCCGACGCAGCTTTTGGCGATCGCGCTGCGGGTGCAGCGCGATCACGTCATCGCCGAGTTGGCGCTGCGACTGGGGGGCCGCGTGACAGAGATCGAGGCGCCATTTGATCCCGAAGGCGGCGCGTACGCCGAGCCGCACGACCACGTCCATCCCCATGAACACGCCTAAGTCGCGGCCGTTTGTGCGCTTGTCCCCGCGCAAGCGCGCGGGCGCTAACTTAAGCCCGCTTCCCGGGCGCAGCGCAGCACGAAGCGAAGCGAAGTGTTGCGCTGCAGAACCGGGATCATTGTATATTCCGGGTTTGAAACGATCCCGGAACAGCGGTGCACCGCTGCGCGCTGCACCGCATCCGGGAAACGAGGCTTATCACAGCGGGAATAAGCGGCGTGAAATCCGACAGCTTGAGCCTGGCGCGCTGTATCGCCTCCTGACTTGGCTGTCGCCGGCCTACCCAGTCGGTGCGTTCGCCTATTCGAGCGGCATCGAATGGGCGGTGCAGGCAGGCGATATCGCAGATGGGCGCACATTGCAGGCGTGGCTCGAGGCCACGCTGACGGCGGGGGCGGGCATCAACGACGCTATCTTGTTCGCGCATGCCCACCGTGCCGTGACACGTTCTGACAATGCCGGTCTCGTTGAGATCGCAGAACTTGCGGCGGCGTTTATGCCGACCCGCGAACGCTTTCAGGAGAGCACCACACTCGGCCGGGCGTTTGTGGAAGTAAGCCTGAAGGCCTGGCCGTGTCACGCGCTCGTCGCCCTGCGTGAGTCTGTGGGGTGGAGCACTGGCGTATCCCGTCGCCGTTGCCGCGGCTTGCGCCGGGCATGCCGTACCGCTGGCGCCGGCATTGCACGCATTTCTTGCCGCGCTCTGCTCCAATTGGGTTTCGGCAGGCGTGCGCCTCATTCCGCTCGGGCACACTGACGGTCAGCATGTCGTGAGCGCGCTCGAACTCGTGGTCGCGGCGACGGCGCAGCGCGCGCTCGCGGCCACGCTCGATGATCTCGGCGGTGCGGTGTTCCGCGCCGATCTGGCGAGCGCGCTGCATGAAACCCAATATACCCGCCTGTTTCGCAGCTGAGCCGAGGTTGAACTATGCAAAGCCCGAATGGACCGCTTCGCGTCGGCATCGGCGGACCGGTCGGCTCCGGCAAGACCGCCTTGATGGATGCGCTGTGCAAAGCGATGCGGGACGGCTACGAGATTGCCGCCATCACCAACGACATCTACACCAAATGGGACGCCGAGTTTCTGGTGCGTTCGGGCGCGCTGGATGCAAGCCGCATTGCCGGCGTCGAAACCGGCGGCTGCCCGCACACCGCCATCCGCGAAGATGCATCGATGAACCTTGCGGCCGTCGCCGACATGCGAGCCAAATTTCCCGGCCTCGATCTGGTCCTGATCGAGTTCTGGCGGCGATAACCTGGCGGCAACCTTTTCCCCCGAGCTTGCGGATCTGACGATTTACGTCATCGACGTGGCCGCGGGCGACAAGATCCCGTCCAAGGGCGGACCGGGCATTACCCGCTCGGACCTGTTGGTCATCAACAAGATCGATCTGGCGCCCCATGTCGGCGCTTCGCTCGTCAAGATGGAGGCCGATGCGAAGCGGATGCGCGGGGCGCGGCCCTACGTGATGACCAACCTTCGCTCTGGCGACGGGCTAAAATCCATCGTCCGATTCATCGAAACGGCGGGCGGGCTGACAAAGCCGTAGAGCCCGGTCACCGGCTGCGGGCTGCGCTTCCGCACCACGTCCTCCAATGGCGCTGGTCGGCATCCTGTGCGCCGCGGCTGAACACGCACCATTGGTCGTGAGCCAATGCCGGCGACCGGGAGGCGGCGGCCCGGCCACGCGATATGGTGAAGACCGCCTTGCAGGGCGCGCTCAGGTGCGGCCTTTCCTTCTTCAGACAGGCGACAATGCGATCGACGGAAGGAATCTCTGCGCTGCACAGCCGGAATACGTCGGGCGTGCACGCGGACCTTTGATCCGCAGTGCCCCGCCCAAACGATGCGGTCGATGTCAAGCTCAGCGCCACCGCAATGATCGCCGCACGGCGCGCGCTAAAGGGCGATGCGGTCCTCACGAAGCGCCTCATGACGGTCTCCCTCAGTTGAATTCCATGAGCCCGGGTTCTGCGCGGAGCTGGCGGGGCTCAGCCATGATGTCGGCCCCTCGCAAGTGCAAATCGATGACAAATAGCGATCGAAAATGGTCGGAGCGCCGAGATTTGAACTCGGGACCCCCAGTCCCCCAGACTGGTGCGCTAACCGGGCTGCGCTACGCTCCGAGACTGCAGGTGGACTATAGTGAGCGGGTGTTGCGGGTGCAACAGAGGCTCTCGCACAGAAGCTCTCGCGCGGCAAAGCGCGATTGCGTACATTGTCGGGTAACACTGCCTGCCACTCGGTTACCGGACCCATCGTGAAGCGGCTTTACAGCGCGACCGTCAACACGCTGCGCGGGCTCCGCTACGGCTTGCGCCATGAGGCTGCTTTGCGCGAGGAGGCAATCCTTCTCCTTGTCGCGGTGGCGCTCGGGCTTCTGGTGGCGCCCGGCCTTGGCTGGTATGTCGCCATGGTCGGGTCGCTCTTGGCCGTGCTTGCCGTCGAATTGCTCAATACGGCCGTCGAAAAGCTCGCCGACCATGTCACCCACGAGCAGCATCCGGCGATCGGCGTGATCAAGGATTTCGGCTCTGCTGCGGTGTTCTGTGCCCTATGTCTGGCCGGATTGATATGGCTTGCGGCGATTGCGGTGCGCTTGGGGCTGGCTTGATATTCAGTCCGCGGTTCGATCCGGATCAGCCGTTCCTGCGCGGCGATGAACCCGGCATCGCTGCCGTAGAGGCGGACGCCGCCAGGCGTGGTCGCCGTGCGTCAGGATGCCGCCGGCAGCATGGCCGCGTCCGGCTCGGGCTCGAGGGAAAGCCGTTCGCGGCGGCGGGAATTGATGGTCGCGGCGGTCAGGCCCCAGATCATGCCGAGGAGGAGAAAGAAGTGACGCCAGTGATCGGTGTCGACGATGAATCCTTCGCCGACTTCGCCGAGGAAGGCGGCGTAGGCGGCGATCAGATAATATTGCCACGGTGTCGGATAGAGCGCCGCGCGAACTCCGATCACGAGCGTGACGAGGACGAGCGTGGCGTAGGCGGCTCCGCCAAGCCAGCCGTACACCAGAAAGCCCTGCATATAGACGTCATGCTGTTGGCCCCCGAAGATGCGGCTGAATTCGAACGGCCCCAGCCCGTTGGCATGATCGAGAATTTGGCCGAGCGCGAGCCGCTGGTCCCAAAATCGGCCGCCCGGCCCGACATCGTACGGTTGGATCGCTTTGGCGCGCTCGATGAATATGTCGCGAACCGAATCGACAGAGGTCAGTGCGAGAACGAGCAGCACCGCGGCGATCGCGGATCCGATGCCGAGCATTGCGAAGCGGTAGCGCAGGCGCGGATCGGGGGTGGCCGCGATCAACAGCACCACTGCGGCGATCGCCGATACCGCAAAATGAATCCACGCGCCGCGGGAAAAGCTCAAGAACAGGCCGCCTAACAGCGCCGTCATGACGATAAGAGTGCCGAGCCGGAGGCCACGTGTCATCAAGCCGATCAACAAGAGCAGGATCGGAAACACCAAAAACGGGCCATAGACGTTCGGATCCTTGAACGTCGCGCTGACGCGATCATTGTCGAGAAAGATCTGATAATGCGGGATCAGATGAAAGAAACCGAGATAGCCCGCAACGGTTGCGATCAGCGCGGCAAGGATATATCCGCGCCGCACCATGACAAGCCGCGTCATGTCGCCGGTGCAGAACAGGCAGGCGAACATCAGCGCGGCGGTGCCGAGATAGATCGAAGTGCCGTCATACTGGATCGTGTTCTCCTGGTCGCCGACCTGAACCAGCGAGAACAGGCCGCCGATCAGCCAGACGATGATGAGGACGAGCAGCGGGACAAGCTTGCGGTCGGCCGGCACGCGCGCGGCGACGCACATGAGGAGCAGCACGAACATCAAGGCGTCGTGCGGCGACGGTTCGACGAATGCGATCGAAGAGGTCAGCGAGGTGATGAACAGGACGGCGTTGAGGAACCGCTGCGCCACGCGCTGGGCGCCGAACTCGCGGGCCGCCGTCGTCGCTGCCGTATAGCCGCCGTCGCTCAATACGCGCTCTCCCAGTGCAGCAGCGCGAACGGCGTGCGCGCCAGGATGTAGAGGTCGAGCGGGATCGACCAGTTCTCGATGTAGTAGAGATCGTGTTCGACGCGGCGCTGAATTTTTTCCTGGCTGTTGGTCTCGCCGCGCCAGCCGTTGATCTGCGCCCAGCCGGTGATGCCGGGCTTGACGCGGTGGCGAGCGAAATAGCCGTCCACCGCCTCGTCGTAGATGCAATTCTCGGCCTTGGCGTGCACCGCGTGCGGCCGCGGGCCGACCAGCGACAGATTGCCGGCGAACACGACGTTGAAAAGCTGCGGCAGCTCGTCGAGGCTGGTCTTGCGGATGAAGCGGCCGACCCGGGTGACGCGCGGGTCGTGCTTGGTGACAAGCTTGGCTGCATCCGGGTCGGCATTTTCGGCGTACATCGAGCGGAACTTGTAGACCTCGATCAGCTCGTTATTGAAGCCGTAACGGCGCTGCTTGAACAGCACCGGACCTTTGCTGTCGAGCTTGATGGCGATCGCAATCAGCAGCATTACCGGCGCGGCCAGGATCAGCGCCAGCGTGCCGACAATCTTGTCGAACAGCCATTTCATCACAACGTCCCAGTCCGCGATCGGCCTGTCGAAAATGTCGAGGACTGGAACGTTGCCGATATAGGAGTAGGAGCGCGGGCGGAACCGCAGCTTGTTGGTGTGGGCGGAGAGCCGGATATCGACCGGCAGCACCCAGAGCTTTTTCAGCATCTGCAGGATGCGCGATTCCGCGGAGATCGGCAGCGAAAAGATCACGAGGTCGACGCGGGTGCGGCGGGCGAATTCGACCAGATCGTCGACCGCGCCGAGCTTTTGCACGCCCTCGCAGCGGGCCGGACTGCGCTCTTCGCCGCGGTCGTCGAATATGCCGATGACGTGGACATCGGAGTCGCGCTGCGCTGCCAGCGAATGGATCAGCAATTCGCCGTTGGCGCCGGCGCCGACCACGACGGTGCGGCGATCGAGCCTGCCTTCGCGCGTCCAGCGGCGCACCAGAAGGAACAGCGCGCGGCGGAATGCGACCAAAGTGACCAGTCCGAGAACGTAGAAGCCGCCGAGCCACACCCGCGAGAACTCGTCGCCCGCTTTGGCGAAGAACGAGACGCTGATGGCGAGCAGAAGCACGACGGACCAGGCCGAAGCGAGCCGCATATATTGCTTTTCGTGACCGCGAAAGGCCTGGACCTGATAGATGTCGGCGCCCTGAAACGCCAGCATCGCGCACAGCGCGATGCCGCCAATCGCCGCAAAGTAGCGCCAGGCGAAGCCCTCGATCGGCACCACGTAGCAGATATAGACAAAGAGGCCGACCAGCGCGACCAGCGCGACCTCGATCATGCGCACCGTGCCGGCGAGCACAATCGGCGAATAGGCTGCCTGGAACGGCTGTCCGGCGGCCGTGAGAGCCGCAGGCGACAATGCTTTGGGCTTGCGCGGCGTATTCGCGCCCATTGCCGACGACGTTGCCGAGGCAACGGCCGAGTCGAACCTCATGCTATGCTCGGGGCTGGACATGATGATTGATGATCACGCAACTCATGCGCCGCAGGCCCAGTGCGCCCACGCTAGTGGTCCGAACTCTGAGGCTTGGTACGCAAGCGTCAGCCCGGACCACTAGCAAACTCAATACTTTGTGGTTCGATGCCGACACAATCGCGGTTGCGAAGCGTCGGCATCGAACCACTAGGCGGCAAGATAGTGAACAAAGTTCAAAAATTGGTTATGTGAATTGAGCGACTTTTCGCATTGCGATGGCTTCGCGATACGCGGAAAGTCCGCCTTCGACCATGGCACTCAGCGAAAACTCATTGCGCACTCGCGCGCTGATCGCGCGCGCCACGCCATGCGTTCGGTCGGGATGGTCGAACGCCGCGCCAATCGCGCCGGCAAGCGCCGCAACGTCGTCTGCCGCGATCAGATGCAAGGCTTGCGGTCCGAAGATTTCGGGAATGCCGCCGACCCGGGTGGCAATGATCGGCATTCCTGCAGCGGCGGCTTCCAATGCCACATAGGGCAGCGATTCCGCGCGCGACGGCATGACCAGGATACGCCCCATCGCAAAAGCCTCGCGCGCCGGGCGGTAACCGACGAAACGAATTTGATCGGCAAGCCCAAGCGATTGCGTGAGCGCTTCGAGCGACGCCCGCTCCGGGCCCGCGCCGGCGATCGTGACGCTGACCCGGCGGCCGGAACGCTTCAGCGCGGATATCGCTTCGAGGAGGACGTCGAAGGCTTTGACCTGCCGCAATTCGCCGACGCAGACCAGGTCAGTTGCGTCGGCTCTCGTCGCGACCGGCGCAAAGTCGGCGTCGGCGACGCCATTATGGACGATGCGTGCAAGCCCCTGCGGGGTTCCGATTTTGGCCCGGAAAAGGTCGGCGATATAGCGGCTTTCGAACAGGAAAAGATCGGTGCGCCAATTCAAGAGCCGCTCCAGCGCGCGATAGAAGCCGCCGGCGAGTGTGCCGGGAGCATAGGCCAGCGAACCGCCGTGCGGGGTGTAGACGCGGATCGCGTTGTTGGCGCGCGGCGCGAGCCGTGCAAGCGCAGCGCCCTTGGCGCCGTGGCCGTGCAAGACGTCGGGCGAGAGCGCTGCGATCCGCTGTGCCACCCGACGCAGGGCGCGAATGTCGGAAACGCCGAGCTGCCGCGCGATCGGGATGCGTTCGATCCCGAGCGCAAGCTGCGGCGCAAGCGCAGCGAGAACGGCATCGGCGCGCGCCTCGCCGGTTGAGCTGTCGGCGATCAGGCCGACGCGGTGGCCGCGTGCGGCTTGGCCCAGCGCTACATCGGCCACATGGCGAAACAAGCCGCCGACCGGTGCCCGCAGGATGTGGAGAATTTTGAGGCTGTGCGCGGCAAGGCCGACCCCGGCCGGGGCGACGGCTTGCGGGCGTGTTGCCGCGTCGGCGAAGCCGGCGACAGGAGCAAACGTCGAAGCACTGGGGCACAGCCATTCGGCCATGGGCCCTCCCGTACATTTGGCAGCAAACCGTTAAACCAATTGAGACCAGCGTCAGTTAAAAAACTCTCACGCTGCGGCGCTGATAATGCGGCCCGGCATGTGGCCTCGCCTGCCGCGCATGCGCCGCTTGCCGGAGCAAGCCTTAACCGGATGGCAACCTTAATGGATTGTGATGGGCGCTCGGCGTTCGGTGTATCGTTGGGAGTCACAAGATGAGCGTGGCGTCGCAGTCGGCCCGGCCTCCCGGCGGGGGGGTGCTGGTTGACCCGGATTTCGACCTGCCCGCGCTCGGCGCCGCGCTGTGGCGCAAAAAATGGAAAATCCTGGGGCCCACGCTGATTGTGGCGCTGGCCACGCTCGCGGCGGTGCAGGTGATCACTCCGAAATATCTCTCGGAGTCGCGCGTCCTCGTCGAGGGCCAAGATAACGTGTTCTTGCGCCCGGTTGCCGATACCAATACCGGCGACCGCAATCCGGTGGATGATGCGACGGTGACGAGCCAGGTTCAGCTTGTTCTGTCGCGCGATCTTGCCCGCGACGTGATCGCCAAACTTCAACTCGGCAAACGCCCGGAATTCGATCCCGGCGTGGCAAGAATATCGCCGATCAATATCTTGCTCGGCCGTCTCGGCCTGATCAAAGATCCGATGAGCATGACGCCGCAGGAGCGCGTGCTCGAAGCCTATTACGACCGGTTGACGGTTTACGCGGTCGACAAATCGCGCGTCATCGTCATCGATTTCCTGTCCCAGGATCCCGAACTGGCCGCCAAGGTCGCCAACGCCATTGCCGAAGAGTATCTGACGCGCCAGCGCGCCGCCAAGCAGGACCAGGCCGCGACCGCCGTGCAATGGCTGTCCGGCCAAATCAAGACCATGCAAGAGAAAGTGGCGGGCGCCGAGGCTAAGATCGCCGCGTTCCGCGCCAACAGCAATCTCTTGATCGGTCCAAACAACACCACGCTCTCGGCGCAACAGCTCGGCGACTTCAATTCGCAGCTTGCGGCCGCGCGCGCCCAGAGGGCCGACGCTGAGGCCAAGGCCAAGACCATTCGCGAAGTGCTGCAGTCCGGCCAGCCGATCGAATTGTCCGATATCCTCAATTCCGAGTTGATCCGCCGGTTGTCCGAACAGCGGGTGACGCTGCGTGCGGAGCTTGCCGAGCAATCGGTCACGCTGATGGACAACCACCCGCGCATCAAGGAACTCAAGGCGCAGATCGCCGACCTCGACCAGCAGATCAGGGGCGAGGCGGCTGCCGTCGCCCGATCGTTCGAGAATGATGCCAAGATCGCGAGCGCCCGGTTGGATGCGCTGATGGTGAACTTCGACCAGCTCAAGAATCAGGCGGCGGTGACCAACGAGCGAGACGTTGAACTGCGCGCGCTGGAGCGCGACGCCAAGTCGCAACGCGATCTCTTGGAATCGTACCTCGCCAAGTATCGCGAGGCGACGGCGCGCGACACTGTCAATTCGCTGCCCGCCGATGCGCGGGTGATCTCGCGGGCCTCGGTATCGAATGTGCCGGCCTATCCGAAGAAGTTGCCGAGCGTGCTGATCGCGGCGGTGGCGACGCTGATGCTGGGTTGCGGCTTCGCGCTGACCAAGGAGTCCCTGACCATCCCGGCCGCCGGTGCGCCAGCGCTGCGGCTTGCACGGCGCGCGGCCGCGCCGCGGCCGAGCCAAGCCGTTGCTCGCCTTGGCGGCCTGCGCCGCTCGGCCAAAGTGCCGATCGATGCCATCGCCGAAGTCGCCAACGCCGTGCGCGATGCCGGTGCGACCGCGCGTCGGATCGCAGTACTCGCCGTGCTGCCGGGGTTTGCGACAAGCGACGCCGCCATCAAAATCGCTCGTGCGCTAGCCGCCGATGCTCGCGTCATCCTGGTCGGCCTCGAAGCGAAGAATTCCGCGATCGAGGCGCTTGCCGGCGGTTCAACCGCGAGTGGATTGGCCGAACTCATCGCCGGCGCGGCGTCGTTCCACGACATCATCGTCAAGGACCGGCATTCGCCCATCCACGTCATTTCGCCGGGGCGTACGCCGATAGAGCGGCCGGCCATGTTATCGTCGCCGCGATTGGCGCCGAGCTTCGATGCGCTGGCACAGAGCTACGACTATGTCGTGGTCGACGCCGGCGCGGCCGAGGGAGCAGACCTTGAAGCGATCGGCGAGATCGCACCCTATGCCGTCCTGCTCGCCGAAGCGGCCAGCAACGCGGCTGCCGAGGCCGCGCGCGAGCGGCTGATGGCCGCTGATTTCGCGGAGACGACAGTGGTTGGCGGCGCGAAAGCCGGCACCAGGGCGGCGGCTTAGCTCCGGCTTATTGTGGTTTCGCGTTCTTTCCGGAGCTATGGGACGTGCCGCGGGGCGCAAGCGGCGACAGCGGCGAAAGTTGAGTTTGCGGCGATTGCGGCAAAGAATTGTCAACCGGCCATTGAAATAGTAAGTCCCCGGGGAGGGACTGTTCGTGGCAGCGCTTAAACCGGCACTTATTCGCGGCGGGCTTGAATTGCTCTACTTCAGCGGCGCGCATTTACTGCTCAAGCCGTTGGTCGGCGGGGTCGGCGCTATCCTGACGATGCACCATGTGCGCCCGCCGCGGCCCGGCCGCTTTCAGCCCAACCGCTTGCTCGAAGTGACCCCGCGCTTCTTCAAGCGCGTCATCAAGGACCTGCGCCGCGCCGGACTCGATCTGGTCAGTCTTGACGAGATGCACCGCCGTCTGACCCAGGGCGATTTTTCCCGCCGCTTCGTTTGCCTCACTTTCGACGACGGCTATCGCGACGTTCCTGCAATTCGCCTATCCGGCGCTCAAGGAGGAGGGCGTGCCGTTCGCGATCTACGTGGCGACGAGCTTTCCCGACCGGCTCGGCGAATTATGGTGGCTCGCGCTGGAAGCGGTGGTCGCCCGCAACGATCGCATCGGCCTGTCGATCGATGGCCGCAATCGCACCTTTGACTGTAGCAAGGTCGCGGAAAAACGGGCGCTCTACGACGAGCTCTACTGGTGGCTGCGGGCGCGGCCGACCGAGCGGGAAATGCGCGAGGTGGTGCGCAATCTTGCGGCCTGCTACAGCGTCGATATCGCGGCGTTCTGCAAGGAGCTGTGCATGAGCTGGGAGGAGCTGGCACAGCTTGCGTCCGACCCGCTCGTCACCATCGGCGCCCATACCGTGAATCATCCGATGCTGGCGAAACTGCCGCAGAAGACGGCGCGTTCCGAGATGGATTTAAGCCGCTCGGTGATCGAAGCTGCACTATCAGTGCGGCCGGAACATTTGTTGTTTCCAGTCGGCGACCGCACCGCGGCCGGACCGCGCGAATTTGAGCTTGCTGCCGAGCTCGGCTTCAAGACGGCGGTGACGACCCGTCCCGGCGTGTTGTTCCCGGCTCACCGCGACCATCTTACCGCGTTGCCGCGGATATCGCTCAACGGCGAGTATCAGAATCTGCGCTACGTGCGGGTGCTGTTGTCGGGCTCGGCTACCGCGATGTGGAACGGCTTCCGGCGGCCCGAGGCGGCCTAGTCGGGTTTCAGAAGTCAGAAGTCGGAAATCGGAAATCGGAAATCAGAAGTCGCCGTCATCTTGTGCGGCCGTTAGAATTTGAGCTTCCGATTTCCGGCCCCGACCCCCGGTCGGCTCATCCACGCCACAATCGGCATCGCCGGTAAAACCCAGCCCAGTCCGGCGATAACGTAATAGGCGATCGATGCGATCGTGCTGTCGTGAATGAACGGCGCCTGTGCCAGCGCCATCGCCACCAGTGCCCACACGAGAACGAGAACGAACAGGGCGACGGCGCCGATGAATTTTCGCAGGCGAAGCGGCATGACCTGGTTGGTTTTTGGCCGGTTGCGCGGGCAGTGGGCAGCACTATATGGTCCGCGCGCGCCGCACAAGCGGGCGCCTCAAGCGACCGAAATGACTGCAGCTGTTCCAGGCAATCCGCACGTCAACATTGATCTGCGCGCCATCCGGGTTTGGCTCTTTATCGTCGCCGCCATGGTGCTCGCCATGGTGCTGGTCGGCGGTGCCACGCGGCTCACGGAGTCCGGCCTGTCGATTACGCAATGGCAGCCCGTCGTCGGCGTCGCCCCGCCGCTCAATGCTGCGCAATGGCAGGCCGAGTTCGCCAGATATCAGGCCATCCCGCAATACCACGCCCTAAACCCGGGTATGAGTCTCGACCAGTTCAAGACGATTTTCTGGTGGGAATGGACGCACCGGCTGATCGGGCGCGCGATCGGTTTCGTCTTTCTGCTGCCGCTGTTGTGGTTTCTCTGGCGCGGCTGGATCGGCCCCGGCCTGCGCGCAAGGCTGTGGCTGATTTTCGGCCTCGGCGCGCTGCAAGGCGCGGTCGGCTGGTGGATGGTGGCCTCCGGCCTGGCACATCGTGTGGAGGTGTCGCAATATCGCTTGGCGACCCATCTTTTGCTCGCCTGTTTGATCTACGTCGCCATTGTATGGACCGCGCTGCGGCTCGGCGAACGCAAGCCGGCGCCCGCGCCCGCGTCCGCGCCCGCGCGTGTCCGCATCGGCGCTGTCGGCCTATTGATTCTTGTGTTGGCGCAGATTTATCTGGGCGCGCTGGTGGCCGGACTGCGCGCCGGCTACATCTATAATACTTGGCCGCTGATCGACGGCGCCTTCGTGCCGGATTTCAGCGCGACTGTTCGTCGACGCGCCGCTGTGGCGCAATTTCTTCGAAAATACGCTGACCGTGCAATTCGACCACCGCATGCTCGCCTACACGATCTGGATTTGTGCGCTGCTCCACGTTCTCGACGCCGCTCGCGGGCAAAGAAAGGGCAGGGTGCTCGTCGGCGCAGTCGGGTTGTTCGCCGCTGTCACGGTACAGGCGGCGCTCGGCATCTGGACGCTGTTGCTGGTGGCGCCGCTGCCGCTGTCGCTCGCACACCAGGGCATGGCGATGGTGGTGCTGACAGTTGCTATCGTGCACGCGGCGTCCGTCATTCCGGGGCCGAGCGAAGCGAGGAGCCCGGAACCCATAATCCCAGGTCGAGCGCGCTTGTCGCTGAAACGATAAATCCGAGACGGTGGTGAATATGGATTCCGGGCTCGCGCCCGCGGCGCGCCTCGGAATGACGACACTACCCCGCCAGCGCCTGTTCCAGATCGGCGATGATGTCTTCCTTGTCCTCAATGCCGATTGACAGCCGCACCACGTCGGGGCCGGCGCCGGCGGCGATCTTTTGCGCATCGGTGAGCTGGCGGTGCGTGGTGGAAGCGGGATGGATGATCAGCGAGCGGGTGTCGCCGATATTGGCAAGGTGCGAGAAGAGTTTCACGTTGGAGACGAGCTTGACGCCGGAATCGTAGCCGCCTTTCAGCCCGAACGTGAATACCGCGCCGGCGCCGTTCGGACAATATTTCTTCGCCAGATTATGATAGCGGTCGCCGGCGAGCCCGGGATAGCTGACCCAGGCAACGTCCGGACGCGCCGAGATCCATTCGGCGACGGCGAGCGCATTGTCGCAATGCTTTTGCATGCGAAGCGGCAGCGTCTCGATGCCGGTCAGAATCAGGAACGCGTTGAACGGCGACAAAGCCGGGCCGATGTCGCGCAGCGCCAGCACACGGCAGGCGATGGCGAAGGCGAAATTGCCGAACGTCTCGTGCAGCACGATGCCTTGATATTCGGGCCGCGGCTCGCACAGCATCGGATAGCGGCGCTCGCGCGACCAGTTGAACGTGCCGCCGTCGACGATCAGGCCGCCGATCGAATTGCCGTGGCCGCCCAGAAATTTGGTCAGCGAATGCACGACGATGTCGGCGCCGTGTTCGATCGGCCGGCACAGATAGGGCGTCGCCAGCGTATTGTCGACGATATACGGCACGCCGGCGCGCCGAGCGATCTGCGCCAAAGCCGCCATGTCGGTGATCACGCCGCCCGGGTTGGCAATCGATTCGGAGAAAATCGCCTTGGTCTTCGGCGTGATGGCGCGCTCGAATGAGGAAATGTCGTCGGGATCGGCCCACGCCACGTTCCAGCCGAAATTCTTGAACGCATGATTGAACTGATTGATCGAGCCGCCGTAGAGCTTTTTCGAGGCCACGAACTCGTCGCCCGGCTGCAGCAGGCAGTGGAACACCAAAACCTGCGCCGCGTGGCCCGACGCCGTGGCAAGGCCCGCCGTGCCGCCTTCGAGCGCGGCGACACGCTCCTCAAGCACCGCGTTGGTCGGGTTGCCGATGCGGGTATAGATGTTGCCGAAAGTCTGCAGGCCAAACAGCGAAGCGGCGTGATCGACGCTTTCGAACACATAGGACGTGGTCTGATAGATCGGCGTTGCGCGCGCGCCGGTCGCCGGATCGGGCTGCGCACCGGCGTGAACGGCAAGCGTCGAAAAACCCGGAATGCGTTCGCTCATGGGGCGGTCCTTTGCGCCGATGCTTGCCGAGGGAAGGCGATCGGCTCGGTGTATAGGACCGCAGCGCGCCGTCAAGGCGCGCCGGCGCCGTTGCGTTAATACGCAAGAGCCGCGCCCGAAGGCGCGGCCGTCGCGGCCGTCGCCCAGACTTCGTTACGGCGAAAGCCGCGGCGCCGGTTTCAGCGCGCCGCCGTTCGCGGATTGAAGTGCTTGAGGGCGGCGCGGCAGGGCGCGGAAATGCGGCTGCGGTTCGAGATCAGGCAGGCGGCGACGCGCCCGCGGTCGGGAATGAACTGGCCGCAGACCGTGAAGGCGTCGTTCATGCAGGCCTGCTGATCCCGGCTCTGATCGGCTCTGACAGCAACCGGCGCCAGCGCAAGGCCGAACATTGCGAGTGCAAGAATAGCGCGGATTTTCATAACCCCCTCCCGATCTTCGCTCGCACGGCGTCGCGATCGACGCCGCGGTTACGCTCATTAGACGGCAGGGAGGTGAAAAAGGTTCAAGGAACTTTGCAACAATTCTAACCGATCAGGACGGCGGTTCGTTGCACTGAACACCGGGCGCAGAATTAGGCCCCGTCCGACCGGTCAATGGCCGCTGTCCTCGCGCTGGGCGCGGTCGGCGGCTGCGGTGGCGCCGCCCTGGACGGTCGGGCGGCCAAACGACCTGCGCTGGACGCCTCCGACCGCCCCCTTCTTGGAACTGATGGTGCGGGTATTGACGCCCATCCAGGCAATTTCCGACGACAGCCGGCCATACTCGATTTTCGGGCAGCGGTTCATCACCACTTTGATGCCGTTGGCTTCGGCCAACGCCGCAGCCTCGTCGTTGCGAACGCCAAGCTGCATCCAGATCACTTGCGGTCTCGGGTTCAGCGCGAGCACTTCCTGCACGATCGGCAGCGCGTATTTGGACGCGCGAAAAATATCGACCATGTCGATCGGGTCGGGGATATCGGCAAGCCGCGCGTAAATGCGCTGGCCGAGCATCTGCTCTCCGGCATGTCCCGGATTCACGGGGATCATCTTGTAGCCGCGTTCGAGCAGATATTTGAACGCGAAATAACTCGGGCGATTCTGCTTGTCCGAGGCGCCGACCATGGCGATGGTCTTTACGGTGTTGAGGATGCCGCGGATGTAGCTGTCGGTGTAGGAATTGTGATTCATCGTGTCCGCGCCGCGCCGGCCGAGGCTCAGCGGTGCCGCCATTTTGGCTCGCGCTTTTCGATAAAGGCGGAAATGCCTTCCTCGGCGTCTTGCGCCAGCATGTTCTCGACCATGACTTCAGAGGCGTACTCATAGGCCTCGCCAAGCGGCATTTCGAGCTGGCGGTAGAACGCCTTCTTGCCGATTTTCAAGGTCAACGCCGACTTGGCGATGATTTTTTTTGCCAGCTTCAGGGCTTCGTTGCGCTCGCTGCCCGGCGCGACGACGCGATTGACGAGCCCGATGCGGGCTGCCTCTTCGGCCGAGATCAGTTCGCCGGTGAGCAGCATTTCCATGGCGGCTTTGCGCGGCACGTTGCGCGACAAAGCCACCATCGGCGTCGAGCAGAACAGGCCGATATTGACGCCCGGCGTGGCAAATTTCGCGTTCCGCGATGCAACCGCAAGATCGCAGCTCGCCACGAGCTGGCAGCCGGCCGCGGTCGCGGTGGCCTGCACGGCCGCGATCACCGGCTGCGGCAGCATCACGATCTGCTGCATCACGGTGCTGCACAGGCCCATGATGTGCTTGAAATAGGCGCGGCCGCGATCCTCGTCGCGCCGGCGGGCGTTGAGTTCCTTGAGGTCGTGCCCGGCGCAGAACGCCGGCCCGTTGGCGGCCAGCACGACGACGCGCACCTTCTGATCGTTCGCGATCGCGGTCAAGGCATCGCCGATCGCTTCCAGCATCGCCTCGGACAGGCTGTTGCGGGCGTGCGGCCGGTTCAAGCTGAGCATTGCGGCGCCGGAAATATCCTCGCGCAGCAGGATCAAGGCGGGCGAGGCGGCGGCGTCGGCAGCTTTGGCGGCTTGGGTGCTCATCGGCCTTCCTTGCATTCCGGTTTGCTATCGCACCTGGCCAGTGTATCCGATCTGCCGAGAGACGGGAGCATGGGCGATGACGCGGCAGGGCACAGCGAGGCAGATGGCGGCGCCAAACCTTACGCGCAAGAAGCTTCAGGCGCTGCTACGCGCCGAATTCCCCGAAATGTTCAATGCCGAAAGCGGCTACGCGCTCGAAGCGTTGTGGCACGGCGGTTGCCGCCTGCGCCGGCATTTCGACCGCCACTCGCTGCGGCCGGGCGGCACCTTGTCGGGAGCGACGCTGATGTCGCTTGCCGATTTCGCCATGTACATCGCGGTGCTGTCCGCGATCGGCTGGGTGCCGCTGGCCGTCACCACCAATCTGACTATCAATTTCCTGAAGAAACCGGGGCCGCGCGACCTTCTTGCCGAGGCGCGGCTGATCAAGCTCGGCAAGCGGCTCGCAGTCGGTGAAATCGCCATCCGGTCCGAGGCTTCGCACGAGTTGGTCGCGCACGCCACCTCGACCTATTCGATTCCGCCCCGGGAAGTCGACGGTAAGAAAATACCACAAAGACAAGTGATTGAAAAAATGCGAAAATAGCTCTTACTGCGGTTGACCTGTGGGGATCCGGCGGATAAATAACCGTCCACGTTGCGGCACCGCTTTGGTGTCCCGGCGACCTCCCAGCACGGACGGTGCCATGAAAACCTATTCGGCCAAGCCCGCCGAAGTTGAAAAGAAGTGGGTCTTGATCGACGCCGACGGTCTTGTCGTCGGCCGGCTCGCCTCGATCGTGGCGTTGCGGCTGCGCGGCAAGCACAAGCCGACCTTCACGCCGCATGTCGATTGCGGCGACAACGTCATTATCATCAATGCCGCCAAGGCGGTGCTGACCGGCCGCAAGGTCGAGCAGAAGGTCTATTACAAGCACACCGGCTATATCGGCGGCATCAAGGAGCGCACCGCGAAATCGATTCTCGCCGGCCGCTTTCCCGAGCGGATCGTCGAAAAGGCGGTGGAGCGGATGCTGCCGCACGGCCCGCTCGGCCGCCAGCAGCTTGGAAACTTGCGGGTCTATCCGCACGCCGAGCATCCGCACGCGGCGCAGCAGCCGGAACAGATCGACATCGCCGCACAGAACCGCAAAAACAAGAGGACCGCGTGATGGCCGAGACCATCCAGACGCTCGAAGAATTGTCGGCGCTCAAGCCCGCGGTCGCGCCGGCTCCGCCCAGATACGTGCAAAAAATTGACAAGCAGGGCCGCGCCTATGCGACCGGCAAGCGCAAGGACGCAGTGGCGCGGGTTTGGATCAAGATGGGCGCCGGCCAAATTGTCGTTAACGATCGGCCGGTGGACACCTATTTCGCCCGCCCGGTGCTGCGCATGATGATTCAGCAGCCGCTGGTCGCCGCCAACCGCCAGGGCCAATACGACGTGAAGTGCACAGTCTCCGGCGGCGGTCTGTCCGGCCAGGCCGGCGCCGTGCGTCACGGCCTGTCCAAGGCGCTGATGCGCCACGAGCCCGACCTGCGTCCGGTGCTCAAGCGCGGCGGCTTCCTCACCCGCGACCCGCGCGTGGTCGAGCGCAAGAAGTACGGCAAGGCCAAAGCCCGCCGAAGCTTCCAGTTCTCGAAACGGTGACCTTTATCCGCCCCCGCGAAGCGGGGGAGGGGGACCGCGCGAAGCGCGGTGGAGGGGGCGTGCCGGGTCGATACCAGGTGAGCTGCATGGTATAGGTCAGGAATGGGCAGCAAGACCGCCGCCAAAACCGCCACCAAGCCCGCCAAGGACAAGCGCCGCCGCACCACCATGGTGCCCGTCACGACCATGGAGGAAATCCCGATCCTTTCCGGCAAGGAGCGGGCCGAGCTGATCGCTCGCCTCAAAGCGGCGGAGGCCAGGGTCAAGGACGGTCAGGCTATCGACTACGACCCGGAGAAGTTCAAAGAGCGGCTCGTCGGCATTTACCGCAAAGCAAAACGGTAGCCGAGGTATGCCTTACCGCGTGCGCATTGACCCGCTGGCAATGCGTCAGATCGATGAGTTTGCTGCCTATCTGCGCGACTACGACGAGGACTTCGCTCGCGAACAGATTGACCGCCTCGACCGCATCTTGCGGTTCAGTATCGGCGAATCCCCGCTGACCTGGAGCTATTTCCCGCTCACCGGTGCGCCGTATCGCGCCTACTTATTCCGTGTCGGCCGACGCGCCCATTATTGGATCATTTACTCCGTCGACGAAGATAACCACACCGTTGACGTGCTCTCCTTCTGGAACACCGCGCGCGATCCAGCATCGTTTGAATTTTAGCGCCGGACGATGAGCAGGGCGGACGGCGGTGAGTGTCATCCGCCCCGCGAAGCGACCGGTCCACCGAAGCGCCTAGCGCGAAGGTGGAAGCGTAGCGGGGGAGGGGGACCGCCCGCAGCTCGCGTCAGCAAGCGAAGGGTAGTTGGAGGGCGCATGCGGCGGTCACGCCGCCGCGAGCCGCGCCAGTTCTGTCTCGAATTCGAACCGCAACTGCGCGGCTTCGTCCTCCGGCAGCCAATTGGTCATCTGCGGGAAGATGGTGCGATAGAGCGAGACCGTCGTCGGCTCCCATGGCAACGTCTGCGCCGCGCGCGCCTCGGCAAGAATTTTTTCGAGCCGCCGCCGCACTTTGTCCGGATCGGGGCGATAGGCGGCGGCGGGCTCGGCCCCGAACAGATCGGCCTGGGCGTCTTCTTCGAAAAAGTCCGGGTCGCCGCTGAGAGCCATTGATCCATCGCGAAATTCGAATCACGTCGCCCGATAATGCGTGAACCGGCCGGCTCGTGCGAGGGTTCCGGCGCAGTTATCCCCGCTCCGCAAAGGCGGTCTGGTATGCCTTGTCGATTTTCGCCATCTGTTCGATGGTGAAAGCGACGCTATCGGCGATCGCACCGACATGATTGATCTCGTCGAGCGACAGCGCGCGACCCTTGCGGGACTTAAGGTACTTATCAAGCACCTGATACCCGCCTATGTGGAAGCCCCACACGTCCTGCGGCACTGGCTTGAAGAATTGGGTCTTGTTGATCGACACCGCCTTTTCCTGTGGCGAGTATCGGACCGCCTCGACTGTGTGGTCGCCCTTGCCGTTATAGGTGGCGACACCCTTGCGCGGCAGCTCCCGCAAAAGATGTGCCTGCACCAGTGCCCAGCCCAGTTTTGAAAGCTTTTCAAAATCGTCCGACAATTCAGGGAACGGGATGCGCGCAAAGTCGATGCGCAAAAACTCCGCGTAGCGCGTCCGATAGGTCGCTGCGTGCTGGATGGCAATTACGGCGCGCGCGCTCTCCAAGATGACCTCGGTATATTCCTTCTCGGATTTCCCAATGAAGGGTTCGCCAGTTGCGACAGAGCGCGCTGCGCGTTTCAACGCCATGTAATTGGGCCTTGTTACATTGTGGTCTTTCGCTGTCAGGCCGCTCGGCTTCACCGGCGGCTCGACCCATTTCGGGAAGGCTGCGGTGGCGACCACTCGTTGCTCGGCTGAGAACGCCACCTGAGATTTCTCAAAAGCCGTGATGCAATAGGCTTGAAGAGTGTCAATTGTAAATTGATCGGGGTGGCAGGCGGCTTCAACGTCATGTGGAGAAATGTGCAGCACCGGTCGGTCTTGATTTTTCATCCAAACGGCGATTGTTTCTGAGCACTCCTTCTCTCCCGAAAAAAGACAACAAAGACCCCAAGTTGGCTGGCCCTGACGCCCTTCAGATATTTCATGCCAAACGGCGCCAACGCCAGCGGTCGAACACCGCCCATCCTCAGCGCAATCACATGCTCGATTTTGTAGGTAGGCTCCAAGACATCGGCAGGAAGACCGTTGATTAAGTCCAGGGCCCAGGACACGGTTTGCCAACTGGTGGAGAAACCTTGAAAGGGCGTCACGTCATGAGGATCGTCCGTTGCGAGGACGACAATGTAGAAGACTTTAAGGGGGTCGAATGAAAAAGCCATGCAAAGTCACCGAGCGTCATGTAGCTTTCCAGAGACGAGCAGCTGGAGCGGAATACGGTAACTTACCATTGCCCCAGAATACTTTCTTGGTTCCTTATAGCTCCGCACCCGATGGCTCTTCCACGAGAAACCGAGCTCGTCAAAGGGAGTTTGTCAATCGCCGATATCGGCACTTTCGTGGGCGCCCAGGCCTTGCCGAAAGTGGCGGTGAATTTAAGCTCGGCGGCCAGCGGGGCGATTAATTCCGCGTTTTCCGCAAATGCTCGCCCAGTTCGTTTAACGTGGCGACGGCGGTCTCGAAATCAGCTGCCTCGCCGTACACCATGTCGCGCCGGAAGGCCGCATAATCGGCGGCGTAGTCGGCACCTTTGGTGATGCCATCGATAGCCTTGAGCGTTTCGCCGATCGGATCGGCCTGGTAGGCGGGAAAGTCTTGGGCTCGCGTTGCGGCCTCCTCGACCATGATCTCGCGCGCGAGCGCCGCCACGCCTGCGGGATCGTAAGACGCGCGGACGGCATGAAAATCGTGGATGTGGCGGACCAGGCTCGTGTCCCGCTTCTCCCGCAGACCCGCCAGCTCGGCACCGGCCCGCCGCGTCAGGGCGACCAGCTTGTCCGCGATCGTCTCGGCGACGGAGGCGCACGCGATCGCCGGAATCTCGGGCGGCCTCGAATAGCCCTCGGCGACGAAGGACGCGACCGGACGCTCGACCGCGGCGCACCGCAAGGGAAAGACGGCCGTCTCTATTTGTATTTCGGGCCGGAGCGTGCCACTTCCTCCGGCGACCGGCTCGTAAGGAAGGCGGTAGACCGTGTAGCGCCCTTCATACATCGTCTTCCGCTGTTCCGCGTTCTCGGGATTGAACTTGAACCCTGCTTTCAGCAGCGAGTTCGTGATGGTCTTTCTCAGCTTGCGAAGCTGCCCCCGGCTCGCCCGTTCGACTCCGACGATCCGCAGGTCGATGTCTTCCGACATGCGGTGGATGAGCCCGTAAGCCCGCCCGAGAGCCGTGCCGCCGCCGAAGATGAGGCGAAACGGCGCGGTGTCCGTGGCCGCGATCGCGGCGAGCGCCTTGACGACGTGCCAGTCCTTCTCGACGAGAGCGGTGCTGGGAAGACCGAAATGCTGCTGGATTTCGAGCAGCTGCTGGAGCGTCGGCCTATCGTTCAAGGACAAGCTCCGAATTGCCGTAACGAAGATGGCGGCGGAAGCGTCCCTTCACGTGCACGACCGGATTGACCGGCACCTGCGTCGAGCGCCCCTCGTTATAGGCGCGTTCGGATTCCGTCGGCTCCCATTCGACGCCAAGCTTGTCCAGCGCCTGGCGGGCGGCTCCGATGAAGCCGTCGGGGCTGTAGAGCATGGGGCGACCGGAAAGGCGCGAAGGGACGGCACGTCCATAAACACCATAGCCGAGACGCACCAGATGCCCGTCGCGCACCAGGCCGCGCAAGGCGCGCAACACTTGGTCCTCGCCGGCGAGGCTGGTGAATTCGCGCGTCAGGAACACAAAGTCGCCGCGCTTGCGCGTGATCCGGTCTTCAATTCTTTCGCGCAGCGTCTTGCGGCGAGGCATTGCACGGTTTCCTTGCAAAGACCCGAGAGTGAAGATAAGCAAAAACCCGACATATCGCAATAGAATTGCTAGTTTTTTCAATATTGTAATAGGTATCAAGGCCTTAGGGAATGGCTCCAACACGCCGCGGATCGCCCGGCATCAACCATCGCGCTTGTGATCTTGCAACTAAAGAGGCGCCGGCAGCGGTCCATCGTCCGGCAGGCTGCTGATGAGCCTGACGCCCAAACGGCTGTTGAAGCGCCCGTCGCTCTTGTCGCGACATTTTTCTTGACATCCGTCCCCATTTACGATACAAATCACTAATCTCGCTTCCTTAAAAGGACGCCAGCCGGCGACACCGGTTGGCGGAGCGAGAGCGGTTCCCGCGAGCGGCGGCTCGTCACTTCCGCTCCCGGGCGGCTCCGGCAAAATACGCCCGGCCGGCATCACGACCGGTCTGCGAGGAAACTCGCTGGACTGGGACGGCAGGGGGCGGGTAACGCCCGCTCCTGTGTAGCGCGTCCCATATGTGGACGGCCCCCGGCTTGCAAGAGTTGGTGCAGCGTGCGGATCGAATCGATTGCGATCATATGTCCGGTCTGTTGTCGCGGTCGCACATGACCGCTGCCAAGATGGGTTCCGCGACGCGAGTTCCAAACAGGAAGGCGGCCTTTGAATAGGAGGCCACTGGGACGCCCGGAGTGTCTCGCGTCTTGGGATCGATCGATCACGCCATCTGCTCCTCTCAGCAAGCTTCGGCCTCAGCGCGAGCGGCGCGTCGCGCCACGCAGTTGGAACTGGTCAGGCGCCTTGCCGGTCATGGACAGCTTCGCTAACGACGGCGCCTGAGCGCCGCGCGCAAGCGCGTCAAGGCTGCGCAGGCCCCGCAGGCGGCGCGAGCGCCTTGACGGCGAGCCGGCACTCGCGGGTGAGCTCGCGCGGCTGGGTGCGATCGTAGCGTTCGCCGCTGACCATCAGCTTCCAGGCGATGCGCGCGGTCTTGTTGGCGAGCGCCACGGCGGCGAGCTTCGGCGGCTTGCGCTTGATGAGGTCGATCAGCCAGGGCGAGGGCTGTCCACGCTCCTTCGTGCGCACCTGCTGGATCACCGCGGTGGCGCCGACCACCAGGACGCTGCGCAACATCTCGTCGCCGGCGCGGGTGATGACGCCGAGCCGCTGCTTGCCGGCGGTGGAGTGATCCTTCGGCGTCAAGCCCGATCCAGGCCGCAAAATCCCGACCGCAGCGGAACGCGTGCGGATCGGGACCTTCATCGCCAGCAGCGATGCGCCGATCGGACCGATCGCCGGAACCTCTGCCAGCCGCCGGCTCAGTTCGTTGTGCCGGTGCCACGCCATCAGCTTGGCTTCGAGCTTGCGCAGCTTGCGGCTTGAGCTCGGCATATTCCTCGGCAAGCAGTGGCAAACAGCTCCTTGGCGAGCTCCGGCACGCCGGGCGTCGGTCGCGATGCGCGCCAGCAGCGGCTCGATCTTGTCGAGCCCCTTGGCGGCCGTGATCCCGAACTCGGCGGCATAGCCGCGGATCGTGTTGCTCAATTGCGTGCGGCGGGCGATCAGCTGGTCGCGCACGCCCATCAGCATCAGCGCCGCTTGCTGCTCGGCCGTCTTCACCGGCACGAACCGCATGCGCGGCCGGCTCATGGCTTCGCAGATGGCGTCGGCATCGGCGGCGTCGTTCTTGCCGCGCTGAACATAGGGCTTCACATATTGCGGCGGCAGCAGCACGACCTCGTGTCCCAGCGCCGTCAAGTTCGCGCGCCCAATGATGCGCGGCACCGCACGCCTCCAGCCCGATCCTGGTCGGCTGCAGCTGTTGCTGAAGAAATCGAGGACCTGCCGCCGCCGCAGCTTCTTGCGCAGCACTGGCTGCTCCGCTGCGTTCACTCCGTGCAGCACAAAAACACTCTTGGACGTGTCGATGCCAATACGGATAATCTTGTCCATGGACGGCTCCCTTGGTTTGAGATCTCGAAACGACCTCATTCTGGCACAGCGATGCCGTCGGGGGCCGTCCACCCCAACAGGAAGCCTGGCCTGAAGCTGCGCCTAAGGGGCGAAAGCCCCGACGGCAAGAGCCGCGGTGAGACGCCGACAGGCGGGCGCTCCCGCTGGAGCGCTGCCGCGCCCCCTCCTGTTTCCTCTCCCGAGGGGCACCCGCCGCGCGAGCGCGGCGGGTGCCCGTTGCGGGGGACGATAGAGGTGGGGGCGCGGAGGTTGGAATACGCGTCTCTCGGCGTTCCGCTTCCTTCTTTCGTTTTCTTCTTTCGTTTTCTTGGCTTGCCGGGCATTGATCGTGATTGAGCCGGTCACCACCGCCGGCTCATCTGACGAAGATCAGGCTCGGATTGTCGCAGGGTTTTGCGCAAACCTCGGGCGCTTATGCGTCGCGAGAACGCATTGGCGTGCGACAGCGAGCCGGCGGCGCAATATGCTTGGCTCTGCGCCATACGGATGGAGGAGATGCCATGCCCAAGGCCTATTTCATGGTGCGCTCGGTGGTCGAAGAAAAGCTGCGCCAGAAATTCGACCACTGGTATTCGAGCCATCACCTGCCGATGGCGCTCGCCGACTTCAGGGCGGAGAAGTGCTGGCGGTTCTGGAGCGCGGCGGACGAGGCCGTGCATTACGCCGTTTATCAGTTCGCCGACATGACGCGGCTTGATGCGGCGTTGAAGTCGGAAAGCTTCAAGGGTCTGGTCGCCGATTTCGACAAGGCTTGGCCCTCGGGTGTCACGCGCACCCGCGATATGCTGAACATGGTCGAGGAGCGGAGCGGGTAGAACTGCGTAGGATGGGGTTGAGCGGTAGCGAAACCCATCAATCACACTGCGCGGCTGCACGGTGGGTTTCGCTGCGCTCAACCAAGCCTACATTTCTACCGCCACCCGCCGCCGCCGTTTACGTACACCGTATCCGCCGTCATGAACGGGCAGGAATCGGAGCACATGAAAAGCGCCAATTCGCCGATCTCTTCCGGCTCGCCGAAGCGGCCCATCGGCACGTCGTCCAAAAAGCGCTTGACGAGTTCGGGCGAAGAGCCGGCGGCGTCCTGGAACGGCGTCTTGATCGGTCCGGGCGAGATCGACAAAGCGCGGATGCCGGACGCGGCATATTCGCGCGCCACGCCCATGGTCATCGACACCACCGCGCCCTTGGCCGCGGCGTAATGGATCGAGGAGCCGGGGCCGCCGCGACGGTGGGCCATGCTCGCCATGTTGACGATGACGCCGGATTTGTTGGCGAGCATGTGCGGCAGCACCGCCTGCATGGCGTAGAGCGTGCCGTTGACGTTGAGCGCGAAGGTTTTTTCGAGGAGCGCGTCGTCGATCTCCAGAAACTTGGCGCGGCGAATCGCGGCGCCGGCGGAATTGAACAGAAACTGCACGCCGCCGAAAGCGACGAGCGCGCGCTTGACCATGTCGTCGACCTCGGCGCGCGAAGTGACGTCGGTCTTGAGCGCCAGCGCCCGGCTGCCCTTGCCGTTGACGAGAGCGGCGGTCTCGCGCGCGCCGCTCTCGTTGACGTCGGCGCACACCACGTTGGCGCCCTCGCGGGCGAAAATCAGCGCCGTGGCGCGGCCGATGCCGCTCGCGGCTCCGGTGATGATGATGGTCTTTCCGGCGAAGTAATCCGGCGTCTTCGGCATGGCGATCCTCGCTTGCTTGTTGTCGCGGCTGATTGTGCGCAGTCGCGGCGGTGCCGACAATCAGCCTCCACATGCGCCGCAGCCTGGCGCCGATATCGACCGGCTCCCGCGTGGACTGTGCGGCCGCGGCAGCGGCATTTGCCGGCGCCGGCCAGGCGCGGCTGTCGAACAGATGCAGGATCGACTGCGGAACAAAGCGCGTGCGCGCGGCGTACATGTGGCGGTCGCCGTTCGCGCGCTGCGAATGCGCATAGAAGCGGTGCGGTACGATCAGGTGCAGATGATCCTTGGCGCGCGTCATCGCGACATAGAGCAGACGGCGTTCCTCCTCGATTTCCGCCTGCGTGCCGGCGGCAAGATCGGCCGGAATGCAGCCGTCGACGCAGTTGAGCACGAACACCGAATTCCATTCCTGACCCTTGGCCGAGTGGATGGTCGACAGAATCAGATAATCCTCGTCACGGAGCGGCGCGCCGGCCTCGTCGCTCGTTGCGCCCGGCGGATCGAGCGTAAGCTCGGTGAGAAAGCGCTCGCGGCTCGGATAGCTCAGCGCGATCTGGGCAAGCTGCAGCAGGTCGGCCTGCCGTGCCGCGAAATCCTCGTGAATTCGTTGCAGGTGCGGCTCGTACCAGCGGCACACCAGATCGAGCTCGGCCGGCCAGCCGGCGACCTTAGCGTGTACCAGCCGCAGCGCATCGACGAAGGCCGGCCAGTCGGCTCTCGACGCGGCTGGCGCGGCGAAGTCCGAGAGCGCGTGTGCCGCGTCGCAAAGGCCCGAAGCGCAATCGAGCGCCCGCGCCGCGTTGGCCGGGCCGAAACCGGGCAGAAGCTGCAGCACGCGAAAACCGGCGACGCGGTCGCGCACGTTTTCCGCCCAGCGCAGAAAGGCGAGCACGTCCCTGATGTGGGCCGCTTCGAGGAATTTCAGACCGCCGTATTTGACGAACGGAATGTTGCGCCGGGTCAATTCCACTTCCAGCGGTCCGGAATGGTGCGAGGCGCGAAACAACACCGCCTGCGTTTTGAGCGCCAAGCCGCACTCGCGATGATGCAAGACGGTGTCGACCACGAAGCGGGTTTGGCCGGCTTCATCGTGCACGCTGACAAGCTGCGGCCGCTCGTTGCAGGCGCGCTCCGATTTCAAATTCTTGGTGAACCGTTCCGCCGCGAGCTCGATCACGGCGTTGGCGGCCGCAAGAATCGGCTGCGTCGAGCGGTAATTGTGTTCGAGTGTGATCACCTGCGCGCGCGGAGTGAAATGGCCGGGAAAGTCGAGAATGTTGCGTACGGTTGCGGCGCGGAACGAATAGATCGCCTGCGCATCGTCGCCGACGACCGTGAGGCCTCTGCCGTTCGGCTTGAGCGCCAAGAGAATCGCGGCCTGCAGACGATTGGTGTCCTGGTATTCGTCGACCAGGACGTGATCGAAGCGATCCGAAACCTCGGCCGCGATCACCGGCTCGGCCATCATGTGCGCCCAGTACAGCAGCAGATCGTCGAAATCGAGCACGTGCTGGCGCTGCTTGGCCTCGACATAGGCCGCAAACAGCGCGCGCAGCGCCCCTGCAAAACCCGCGCACCACGGAAAATGCGATTCCAGCACTTCGTTCAGCGGGCTCTCGGCGTTGACGACGCGCGAATAGATCGCAAGGCAGGTGTTCTTGGCCGGAAAGCGCTTCTCGGTCTTGGAATAGCCGAGATCGTGCCGGATCAGATTAAGCAGGTCCGCGGAATCCTCGCGGTCATGGATCGTGAACGCGCGATCGAGACCGATGCGTTCGGCATGTTCGCGAAGCAGACGCGCGCCGACGCCGTGGAACGTGCCCGACCAGGAGATCGCTCCGGTCATAGCGGCGCCGCGTTCGCGCAGCGCCAGTGCGGCGATGCGCTCGACGCGGCGGCCCATCTCGGCTGCGGCGCGGCGCGAGAAGGTCAGCAGCAGCAGGCGGTGCGGATCGGCGCCGTTGATGAGCAGATGCGCCACCCGGTGCGCGAGCGTGTTGGTCTTGCCGGACCCCGCGCCGGCAATGATCAGAAGCGGACCGGCCTCGGCAATAGCCGTCCCGCCATGTTCGACGGCGCGGCGCTGCTGCGGATTGAGCTTGTCGAGATACGACGCTGTCATGGGTACAATCATGGCCACAGGCCGGCGCGGCGGACATTGCGCAATACAGACCTCCTCCTGTTCCTCCTCTTCGCAACTCAGCGCGACCATAAGAACAGACGACGAACGCCATGCCAAGCGCGCGACGCCCGCTGCCGCGTTGCGGCGATTGTCGCAAGCGCGAGATTGTGTGAACTGGCGTCGGCGCTTTCCCTCGCATCCGAGACCGGCCGGGCTGACAGAATGCTGCGGACATTCGAACAACTGATCGTCGCGACGGCGCCCGGGCTGTTCGTGGTGCTGTGGGCATCCGGCTTCATCGGCGCCAAGCTCGGCCTGGCCTATGTCGAGCCGCTGACTTTCCTCACCCTGCGCATGATCGCCGTGGTGATGCTGCTCGGCGTCATCATCGCAGTGACGCGGCCGAAATGGCCGAGCGGCCCGGCTGCCCTGCACAGCGCGCTGACCGGGCTGTTGGTGCACGGCTGCTATCTTGGCGGCGTCTTTGTTGCGATCGAGAACGGCCTGTCCGCGGGTCTCGTTGCGCTTATTGTCAGCCTGCAGCCGGTGCTCACCTCGACTATTGCCAATCGTTGGCTCGGCGAGCGGGTCGCACGGCGGCAATGGCTCGGGCTCGCGCTCGGTCTGCTCGGCGTCTATCTGATCGTGCGCGAGAATATCGCGGCCGCCGGAACCGGAGCGCTGGCGTGGCTCGCGGCCGCGCTGGCGCTCGGCGGCATCACCGTCGGCACGCTCTATCAGAAGCGCTTCGGCGGCGGCATCGACTGGCGCACCGGCCTGTTGCTGCAGTATGCGGCGGCCGGACTTCTTTTCCTGCTCGGCGCGCTGATGTTCGAGCACGGCAGCGTGGACTTGACGCCGCAATTCGTGTTCGCGCTGTGCTGGCTGGTATTTGTGCTGTCGTTCGGCGCCATCTGGCTTTTCTATTTCCTGATCCGCCGTTCGGCGGCGACGCGGGTAGTCAGCCTGTTCTATCTCACGCCGCCGCTGACCGCCCTAATGGCCTGGCTTTTTTTCGACGAGACATTGGCGCCGCCCGCGCTCATCGGCATGGCGGTCTGCGTCGTCGGCGTGTTCCTGGTGAATTGGCGCGCGGGTGGCGCGGCAGCGTAAGCCGCGCTAACGTGCCGGTCCGATCGCGCATGCCGCAGCGAGCCGATGGACACGATGAGCAAGCAGGAGCAGATGTGATGAGCGTCCAGGGACCGATCGAATATTCCGAGGCCACTGCGCAGGTCCGCGCCGTCTACGACGACATCAAACGCACGCGCCGAGTCGAGGACGTCAATAATTTCTGGAAGTATCTGGCGCACGACCCGGTGACGCTCAAGCGCACCTGGGACAGCATCAAGGAGATCATGGCGCCCGGCGCGCTCGATGCGGTCACCAAGGAGATGATCTATCTTGCCGTCAGCGTGACTAACGGCTGCGCGTATTGCATCGCAAGCCACGGCGCCGCGGCGCGCAACGCCGGCATGACCGAGCAGATGTTCGCGGAACTGATGGCCGTGGTCGGCATGGCGAACGAGACCAACCGTTTGGCCAACGGCTATCGCGTGCCGGTGGATGCCGCTTTCGAGCGCTGACGCGCCAGCGCTCAGCAACCGCGGCATCTCCTCGTAAGCGGCGCCGGAACGCGGCTGACCGGAGCGAGGTGAGTTCGGATCAGTTTTTTCGGCCATGATGTTCTCGTATTGCCGTTGGCGGTTGCGTCTTTGTTCGCTTCAACAATACGCGCGCGCCCGTCCGGGTTCCCGTCAGCCAATTTCCGGATACCGCTGGATTTCGGGCAAATTCGTCAAATTCTAGCAAGGGCGTTAGCTACCGCGAAATCGGCCGCGGCTAAGTATTTTTGCTGAGCGGGATCAGCCAGGGCGGGGCGAGGCACAGGATCAGGCAAAATGAGTTTGCGCGAGTTCAAGGACAGGCGCCGGTCGCGACGCCGTCTCCTCAACCGCACGGCCAAAATCCAGGTCGGCGCCGGCACCTTGCCGCGCGATTGCCTGATCACCGACATTTCCGACGGCGGCGTGCGGCTGCACGTCGAGGGCTACGAGGTTCCCGATGAGTTCGTGCTCTTGCTGTCAGGTGACGGAGTCGTCGCCAACGAACGTATTTACCGCGTAGTCTGGCGGCTCGGCTACGAAATCGGCGCCGAATTCGTCGGATTGATCGGCCGCGGAGATGTCGCTGCGCGCGCATAGGGCGCGCATCGATCGCCCATTAATGAGAGCTTAATGACCGCGGCGCGCCGGCAGCAATTTGGCGCCAATGGCGCGGTTCTTAATTTTTCGTTGTTGTCATCGCCATAGGATGCGGGCAATTCGCTGCTTTCGAACGAGGCATGCCACAGGCCTGCTGCCTTGCGGCCCCAAAGCATTGTGAGCAAGCCGCATGGACGAGCCAGAACTGGCCAGTGAAGCAATCGTCGCGCCGACCATTGACGAGCGAACGGCGAGCGAACCGGCCGAGGCCGCTCACAGCGCCGACATTGCTGACGCCGAAGCCCAGCGCCTGAGCCGCCTTTTGGATGCCGCCCGGCAGAGCGAAGCCGACGCGCGCCGTGCCGTGGGCCTGCTCAATGCGATCATCGATCTGTTGCCGGTCGGCGTCACCGTGCAAGCGGAAGGCGGCGCAGTCGTGCTCGCCAACGATATGGCGCAACAACAACCCGGCGCAGCGGCGGACGCGGCCGACGCGGCGACTGCATTTACGACCGAAGAGCGCGCTCTCGGACCAGCTGGCGAACGCACTCTTCTGATCTGTCACAGACCGGCACGTATCCTGGATCGATCTTTGATTCTGTCGACCTCGTTCGACTTCACCGAGCGCAAGCGGGCCGAGATCGAGTTGTCAAGGCGCGCCTATTACGACGATTTGACCAGCTTGCCCAACGGTATCCTGATTGAGGAACAGGTACGGCAATTGCTGGCAGGCGGCGAGCGTCGCGACCGATTGGCGCTGGCCTTCCTCGATATCGACAATTTCAAGCACATCAATGACTATTACACTCATGCGGTCGGCGACGCGCTGCTGCAGAAGGTCGCGCAACGCATCGCCGCCCAGATGCGGCGCTCCGACATCCTCGGCCGCATCAGCGGCGACGAGTTCCTGCTCGTTCTTGATTCGCTCGCCAGCGACGACGATCTGGAAGTCCTCATCAACAATCTGCAGCAACAGCTCAGGGAGCCGTTCCTGATCGAGGGCTACGAGATCCTCATTTCTGCGTCGATCGGAGTCAGCGTATATCCGGACCACGGCCTGACTTACGAGATGCTGCGGCGTGCCGCCGATACCGCGATGTACCGCGTCAAAGAAGGCGCCAAGGGCGCAGCCGCCATGTTCGATCCCGACATGGGCCGCGCCATGACGGTGCGCATGGGGCAGGAGCAACGGCTGCGGCTGGCCGTGCGCGACGGCCGCTTCTGCTGCGCGTTCCAGCCCAAGGTCGACATTCGCACCGAGGCTGTCGTCGGCGTCGAGGCGCTGGTTCGGCTGCGCGACGAAGACGGCATGATCCAGGCGCCCAGTGAATTCATCGGTCTCGCGATCGAACTCGGCCTGATCGACGATATCAGCTATCTCGCGCTCGCCGAGATCGTCAGGTCGATCAGCCTGTTGGACGAGGCATTCGGTCCGCAGGCGACCATCAGCATCAACGTCGCAGCCAAGCAGGCCGGCGACGCAAAATTCATGGCAGGTTTTTGTGAGGAGCTCCGCGCCACCAATTACTCAAGCCGCTTCATGGTCGAGGTGACCGAAGATGCCTTTCTGGCCAAGGGCCGGTTTCAGTCGGAATTTCTGCCCAGGCTCCGCGAGATCGGCACGCGCGTCTCGGTCGACGATTTCGGCACCGGCTATTCCTCGCTGGCGACGCTCGCCGATGTGACTGCCGACGAGATCAAGATCGATCGTTCCTTCATCACCGATATCCACCAACGCCCTCGGAGCCAGAGCATTCTCAAAGCGGTCGAGGCGCTCAGCGAAGCGCTTGGCATGACAGTGGTCGCCGAGGGCGTGGAGAGCTACGAGGAAGTCGCCTACTTGCAGGCAGCGACGCGAATCCGGTTCGCGCAAGGCTATTACTTCGCCAAGCCGATTTTTCTGGAGGAGCTTGCGCCGGTACGGCGCATGGTCGGCGCCGCCCGCAACGATACGACTTCGCGGTACCGCACTCCTTCGCGCCGCTAAGAGACTGTTTGCAGCGAGAGCGCGATCGCCGCGAGCGGACGGTGTGCTCCGCTTGATTGCCGCGGCGGCTTGCCCGTCGCCGGCGCGGATGCGGGCGTGCGATGTTGCCTAACGCTTCGCTAAGCGAGAGACCGAATTCCGCCCGGCAACGATCCCTAATATCTGCTTAAGCGGACAAGACGGCGGCCCATTGTCGACAGCTTGGTTGTGCGCAAACGTCGCGGCCGGCCGTCGGCATACGGCAGCGTGGTGGCGATTCGATTAACCGAATCTCCAGCCCCTCCGTCTATAGCCATGGCAATTGAGCCAAAGCACGGGCGTTGCGGGGCTGGCTCTGTCAACCGCTGGAGATGAGTTTGCTGAACAACAAGTCCGAACCCGCTGCCCAGGCGCCGCCGCCGAGGGTTGAGCTGCTCGGACGCATCATCTCCGTGCACGGCTCGCAAGCCAGCGTCGGGATACCGGCGATGTCCCCGCAGGCGCCCGAGGAGAAACGCGTAACCGTCGGCAAATTCCTCGGCGTCGCTGTCGGCAAATCTCTGCTTGTGGGTCTAATTACCAACGTCTCGCTGCGCGGTGACGCCGGCTCGCGCGACAGCGACGCCGCGGTGGCGCAATTGGACCTGATTGGCGAAATTCGCAGCGCCGACAATGGCGCCGCATACTTTCAGCGCGGCGTCACCGCCTATCCGGGCATTGGCGATCCGGTGATCTTCATCGGGGCGCGCGAATTGCGCCTGATCTTCCAAAAGGCGGGTGGGCGCCGGATCGAAGCAGGACGGCTGCACCAGGACAGTGCGATTCCGGCGGTGATCAACGTCGACGAAATGCTGAGCAAGCATTTCGCTGTGCTCGGCACCACCGGCGTCGGCAAGTCGAGCGCCATTACGCTTCTGCTGCAGCAGATCTTGCAGGCGCGGCCGGATCTTCGCGTCCTCATGCTCGACGTCCACAATGAATATGGCCGCTGCTTTGGCGAGCGCGCCCTGGTGCTCAACCCGAACAATGTCAAGCTGCCGTTCTGGCTGTTCAATTTCGAGGAAATCGTCGACGTGTTCTTCGGCGGCCGGCCGGGCCTCGAGGAGGAAGTCGATTTTCTCTCCGAGGTGATCCCGCTGGCGAAATCGTCCTACGCTCAGCAGATCGGCTTGACCAGCCGGCTCGCCACCAAATCGGGCGAGGCCGCCAACATCCGCTACACGCTCGACGTTCCGGTGCCCTACCGCATCGCCGATCTGTTGTCGCTGCTCGACACCCGCATGGGCAAGCTGGAAAACCGCGCCTCGCGCATGGTCTATCACAAGCTGATGACCCGCATCGAGACGGTGTGCAACGATCCGCGCTACGCCTTCATGTTCGAAAACGCCAATGTCGGCGGCGACACCATGGCGGAGATTCTGGCGACGCTGTTCCGGCTGCCGCCGAACGGCAAGCCGATGACCATCATGCAGCTTGCCGGGTTTCCGTCCGAGGTGGTCGATGCGCTGGTCTCGGTGACCTGCCGCATGGCCTTCGACCTTGGTCTGTGGAGCGACGGCAGCGCTCCGCTCTTGGTCGTCTGCGAAGAGGCGCATCGCTACATGGCGGCCGACCACAGCGTCGGCTTTGCGCCGACGCGGCGCTCGATTTCGCGCATTGCCAAAGAGGGACGCAAATACGGCGTGTTTCTGGGCTTGGTCACGCAGCGGCCCGCCGAACTCGATCCGACCATCCTGTCGCAATGCAGCACGCTGTTCGCGATGCGCATGACCAACGACCGCGATCAGGAATTGCTGCGCTCGGCAGTCGCCGACACGGCCGCGAATCTGCTCGCCTTCCTGCCCTCGCTCGGCACCGGCGAAGCGTTCGCCTTCGGCGAAGGCGTGGCGCTGCCGACCCGGCTCAAGTTCAAGCAACTGCCCGCGAACATGCTGCCGCGAAGCGATACGATGAGCGGCGATCAGGATGGCGCGCCGGCGCCGTTCGATAGAGGCTCGCTTGCCGCGGTGATCGAGCGATGGCGCGGCCGGATCAGCAGGCCGAAAGCCAATCCCGCCGACGAACTGCGTGCGCCTGGCGCCGCGTCTCCGAGCCTGCAGCCGGCCGCCGTTCCGCCGCCGGCGGCAGCGCCGGGCCTCGATCCCAACCGGTTCCGACTGCTCAAGCGGCCGCTCGAGGAGCAGCCGCTCAATGCCGAGGCCGAGCGGCCAATGACCGACGCGCCCCGACGCTAGTGTCGTGACTCTGACAGATCGTTCTGTCATTCCGGGGCGCGGGCCTTGGCCCGCGAGCCCGGAATCCATAGTCCAGGGCGGTGATTATGGATTCCGGGCACACCGCTTCGGCGCGTCCCGGAATGACGCCAAACCGAACCAGATCTCAGTGACAGAACACTAGCGGACGGCGGTCAGCGCTGCGCTGTCGCGCGGGCCGCAAACCAGTCGCCGCGTTGCATATTGGCGTGCGCCTGCGCTAAAGCAGGGCCGAAACCCCGCCCGCCTTCGCAACGCTTATGCCCTGTCGCGACACCATATTCGTCCATAGTTCCGATCTTCATGTCGATCACGACTATACGGCGCGCCTGCATGGCGGCGACGGCGCTGCGGGTTTGGCGTGCGTGCTCGATGCGGCGCGCGGCATGAATGCCGACCTTGTGATCCTCGCCGGCGACACCTTCGACAGCCATCGGCTGCCGCCGCACCTTGTGGCGCGCGCGGCTTCCGTGATCGAGGCGGCCGCGCTGCCCGTCGTCGTTCTTCCCGGCAATCACGATCCGGCGGTGAGCGAGGCGATCTATCGTGGCGCGGCGCTTGCGGCGGTGAAAAACCTGCACGTCATCGGCGTCACTCATGAGGAGTCCGTCACTTTCGATGAACTTTCGCTCGAAGTTTGGGGCCGCGCCCACCGCGACTACGATGACATGATCCCGCTCGAAATCGCGCGCAGCAATACAAGGCAGCGCCGCACGCGCTGGCAGATCGCCGTGGCGCACGGCCATTACGAACCGGCGGCCGATCGCGGCATCGGTCCGCGCCCGTCATGGCTGATCAGCGACGCGGAAATTGCCGCGACCGGCGCCGATTATGTGGCGCTCGGTCATTGGAACCGCGCGGTACGCGTCGGCAACGGCGCGGTGCCGGCCTACTATTCCGGCTCCCCGGAATATGCCGGCACCGTCAACGTGGTGCGGATGAGCGAAGCGGGCGGCGTGAGGGTGACGCGCACGGCGCTCGACATCGCGCGCGAACCGGCTGATTGATGCGGCGGCGACGCGGCGGCAAACCCGCGCCGTCTCCAGCCGCCGAGCGCGTGCGCAGGCAAGTGACTTTCGCGTGGGAGGCGCTATTGTGCGCCGACTGCGCTCGTAGCTCAGCTGGATAGAGCATCAGACTTCGAATTTGAGGGTCGGCGGTTCGAATCCGTCCGAGCGCGCCAGATATTGCAAAAGAACCCGTGACATCCTCCTTTACGACCCGCCTCGGCCTCGATATCGGCGGCACTTTTACCGACGTGGCGCTTGAGATCGGCGAGCGGCGCTTTACCGCCAAGACGCTGACCACGTCGAGCGCCCCCGCCGCGGGCGTGCTGACGGCGATCCGCTCGGTGCTCGCCGAGGCTTCCATCGCGCCGAACCAGGTGAGCGTCATCATCCACGGCACGACGCTAGCAACCAACGCCGTGATCGAGCGCAAAGGGGCGAAGACGGCTTTGTTGACCACCGAAGGATTTCGCGACGTGATCGAGATCCGCCACGAAAACCGCTTCGAGCAATACGACGTCAATATCGATCTGCCGCCGCCTTTGGTGCCGCGCCGCTTGCGGCTGCCGGTGCGCGAGCGCATCGATGCGCAGGGCAGGGTGCTGGTGCCGCTCGACGAAGCGAGCCTCGCGCGGGCAATCGATGCGTTGGCCGCCACCGACGTGGAAGCGGTCGCGGTCGGTTTCCTGCACAGCTTCACCAACCCGGATCACGAGCGGCGCACCGGCGACGCGGTCGCGCGCCGGCTGCCGGATGTCGCGGTGACGCTGTCGTCCGAGGTGTCGCCGGAAATGCGCGAGTACGAGCGCTTTTCCACCGCGTGCGCCAATGCCTACATCCAGCCGCTGATCGGGCGCTATCTGCGCGGGCTTACGCGGGAGCTGGAGCGCGCCGGCTTTGCTTGCCCGCTGCTGTTGATGACGTTGGGCGGCGGCATCACCACCGTCGAGACTGCGATCCGCTTTCCGGTCCGGCTGATCGAATCCGGGCCGGCGGCGGGCGCGATCTTCGCTTCATGCATCGCGCGACAGAACGGGCTCGATTCCGTGCTGTTGTTCGATATGGGCGGCACCACGGCAAAAATCTGCCTGATCGACAAGGCGCAGCCGCAGACCGCGCGCTCGCTCGAAGTCGCGCGTATCTACCGATTTCTGAAAGGCAGCGGCCTGCCGCTGCGCATTCCCGTAATCGAGATGGTCGAGATCGGCGCCGGCGGCGGCTCGATCGCGCGGCTCGACGCGCTCAAGCGCATCGCGGTCGGGCCGGACAGCGCCGGCTCTCAGCCCGGTCCGGTCTGTTACGGGCAGGGCGGCGTGGAGCCGACCGTGACCGACGCCGATCTGTTGCTCGGCCGCATTGATCCAGACAAATTCTCGGGCGGCAAGATCGCTCTCAACGTTGCCGACGCCACCAGCGCGGTCGCTGCAAAGATTGGCGCGCCGCTCGGCCTTGCCGCCGACCACGCGGCGCTCGGCATCAGCGAAATGGTCGACGAGAACATGGCGAACGCGGCGCGCGCGCACGCCATCGAAAGCGGCAAGGATTTGCGCACGCGCACGCTCGTCGCGTTCGGCGGCGCCGCGCCGCTCCATGCCGCCCGCGTTGCGGAAAAGCTCGGTATCGACCGCGTGCTGGTTCCCGCCAATGCCGGAGTTGGCTCCGCGGTCGGGCTGTTGCGTGCGCCGGTCGCCTACGAGATCGTGCGCAGCCGGCTGCTGCTTTTGTCCGAATTCGACCCAGTCGCCGCGAACCGGCTGATCGGCGAGATGCGCGCCGAAGCCGAAACGGTGGTGCGGCGTGGCGCGCCGGCTGCAGATTTGGCGGAGCAGCGCTCCGCTTTCATGCGCTATCGCGGCCAGGGCCACGAGATTGCGGTTGCACTTCCGGTGCGCGTGTACACCGAAGCCGATCGGTCGGTCTTTGCCGATTTGTTCGAGGCCGCCTATCGCCGGCTCTACAGCCGGACCATTCCCGGCGCCGAAATAGAAATTTTGAGTTGGGTGCTGTCGCTCGCCGCACCGGCCGAGGGGCGCCTGGCCGCAGCGGCCCCGGAGCGGCCGCAAAAGCCGAAGCCGCTTTCACACCGTGCCGTGTTCGATCCGGACAGCGGCGAATTTGTCGATACGCCGGTCTATTGGCGCTGCGACCTTGCGCCTGGCGCCGCTGTGGTCGGACCAGCCGTGATCGCCGAGGACGAGACTTCGACCGTAGTCGGCGCGGGCTTTGACGCACGGATCGACTGCTTCGGCCATATTGAGCTTGTCCGTCGCGAGCAGTCGAATCATGGTTTTCCGCCCCAACGCAGCTTTGGCGCAAATCCACCAGCAGATCATGTGGAACCGCCTGATCGCGGTGGTCGAGGAGCAGGCGCAGACCATGATCCGCACGGCATTTTCCACCTCGAGGCGCGAGGCCGGCGATTTGTCTGCCGGCGTGTTCGACCGCCACGGCCGCATGCTGGCGCAGGCCGTCACCGGCACGCCGGGGCACGTCAATTCGATGGCCAATGCCGTTAAATATTTTCTCGACGTGTATCCGCTCGCCGGCATGAAGCTGGGCGATCATTACATCACCAACGACCCGTGGCTCACCTCGGGCCATCTGCACGACATCACGGTAGCTGACGCCGAGCTTCTATCGCGGCGAAGCGGTCGGCTTGTTCGCCAATACCATTCACGTCGTCGATATCGGCGGGCTCGGCATGGGGCCGGATGGTCGCCAGGTGTTCGAGGAAGGGCTGTCGATCCCGATCATGCCGCTCGCGCGCGAGGGGCGTATGAACGAGGACTTATTGCGGCTCGTTCGCGCCAACGTGCGCGAACCGTCTGCAGGTCGAGGGCGACATTTATGCCTGCGCGGCCTGCAACGACGAGGGCAGCCGGCGCCTTGGCGAGATGATGGACGAGTTCGAGATCGCCAATCTCGATCGGCTCGGCGACCAGATTGTCGAGGCCTCGCGCGAGGCGACACTTGAACGCATCCGCGCTTTGCCGCGCGGCACCTTCCGCAATACGCTGACGATGGACGGCTACGACAAGCCGCTTGTGCTCAATGCCGCGCTGACGATTGCCGATGACGGCATCCATGTCGAGTTCGCCGGCACCTCGCCGGCGTCGGGCTACGGCATCAATGTGGTGCTCAATTACTGCGTCGCCTACAGCTCGTTTGGCGTCAAATGTCTGGTCGCCCCGGAGGTGCCAAATAACGCGGGCTCGCTCGCTCCGATCACGGTGAGCGCGCCGGAGGGCTGCGTGCTCAACGCCAAGCGGCCGTGGCCGGTTGCGGCGCGCCACACCGTCGGCCAGATGCTGCCCGACGTGGTCGCCGGCTGCCTGCATCAGGCCATCGCCGGCGGCGTGCCGGCCGAAGGCGCATCATCGTTGTGGAACCCGCAGATTTTCGGCGGCGGCTCCCTGGTCGATGAGGTGGAGGAGGGGACCGACGCCAATGATTTGCCGCTGTTCTCGACCGTCATCTTCCATTGCGGCGGCACTGGCGCACGTCCCACCAAGGATGGGCTTTCGGCCACATCCTTTCCATCGGGCGTGCGCACGATTCCGGTGGAAGCGACCGAAAGCATCGCACCGATTGTGTTCTATCGCCGCGAGTTCCGCGAGGGTTCGGGCGGGCCGGGACAGTTTCGCGGCGGGCTCGGCCAAGTCATTGAGATCGGCGGCGCCGGCGCCAACCCGATCGCGCTCCTTTGCAATTTCGAACGGGTCCGCAATCCCGCGCGCGGCCGCAATGGCGGCGGCGCCGGCGCGGCCGGAACGGTGGCTTTGCGCTCGGGCCGTCCGATCCGGCCCAAGGGACGGCAGACCGTGCCGGCGCGCGATGCCATCCGGCTCGCGCTTCCCGGCGGCGGCGGCTTCGGCGACCCGCTCAAGCGCAACCCGCAGCTTGTCGTCGAGGATGTGCTTGACGGCCTGATCAGCGTGGAGGAGGCGAAGCGCGATTATGGCGTAGCGCTCGACGAGTATAGCCGCCTCGACCTGATCGCGACCGAACGCCTGAGGCGGCGCGAGTGATACGCGACCCGGCCGAATGACGTTCAAGCCCTCAACATCGTCGGGTCGATGGGCAGCGTGCGAATTCGCTTTCCGGTGGCGGCAAATATCGCATTGCACAAAGCCGGAATCGCGGGCGGCAACGGCGGTTCGCCGAGGCCCGTCGGCGAATTGTCGCTGGTCACGAAATGTACGTCGATCGGCGCGGCTTGCGCCATGCGCAGCAATGGGAACGTGTCGAAATTCGCCTGCACGACGCGGCCGTTTTCGATGGTGATTTGTTGCTGCAGCGCTTCGCCGAAGCCGTCGAGAATCGCGCCTTGCGTCATGTTCACCGCGGCTGTCGGATTGATGACATGGCTGCCGATGTCGCCGACGGCCCACACTTTGTTGACCGTCACTTGTCCGTCGGCGGCCACTGCGACTTCCACGACTTCGGCGAAATAGCCGAGATGGGAGTAGTAGAAGGCAACGCCGAGGCCGCTCCGAGGCGCAAGTTTGCGCTGACCCCAAACGGAGACCTCGCGCACCTTTTCAAGCACGGTGCGGGCGCGGCCGGTGTTGAAACCCGCGCCCTTGCCGGGCAGCAACTCGTCCTTGCCGAGCAATTCGATCTGGAATTGCAGCGGGTCCTTGCCGGCCGCATGCGCCAGTTCGTCGATGAAGGATTGGAACACGAAGGCCAGCGCATTGTCGCCCGGCGCCCGCAGCGGACCGGTCGGAACGCCGAGCTGTATCAAGGAGGCGCCAAAGGACAGGTTTGGCACCCGCCCGGCCGGGTAGGTGTCCGCCGACAGGCCCGCCGAAGACGCGAATCTTCCGCCATGCCCGAAGCTGACGAAATGCTGCTGCCAGGCGATCGGCTTGCCGCTGCCGTCGAGGCCGGCTTTGAGGAAATGCCAGCCGCCGGGACGGTAGAAATCGTGCTGAATGTCGTCGGTGCGGTTCCAGATAAGCTTGACGGGCACGCCGGCGACTTTCGCAATCCAGGCCGCCTCGACCATGTAATCGGTGGCGAGACGGCGGCCGAAGCCGCCGCCGGCCCGCATCATGTGAACGACGATGTTTGCTTCATCAAGCCCGAGAGTCTCGGCGATGAGCTTGCGCCCGGGCTCCGGATTCTGCGTCGGCGCCCAAATTTCCGCCTTGCCGTCTTGCACCTTTGCGGTGCAGTTCATCGGCTCCAAGGCGGCGTGAGCGAGAAACGGATAGGCATAAGCGGCCTCGACCACCCGCGCGGCGCCGTTCAAGGTAGCCGTCACGTCGCCGTCGTTGCGCAAACTGCGCTCGGGCATTTTCGCCGCAAGGCTCGCCGCCATGCGCGCATAGCCTGCGCTGCTCTGTCGGCTTGTTGCGCCTTCGCGCCACGTCACATCGAGCTTTTGCCGGGCTTTTTCGGCGCGCCACCAGGTGTCGGCAACGATGGCGATACCGGGCAGCAGGCCGTGCAAACTCCTGCCGCCCTCCACCACGAACGCCTGGCGCACGCCCGGCAAGTTCCTGATGGCGTCGAGATTGGCGCGCACGACCTTGCCGCCGAATACCGGGCATTTCTGAAACACGGCGTAGAGCATTCCCGGCACCGTCATGTCGATGCCAAACAGCGGCTCGCCCCTGATCACCAGCGCGCTGTCGACGCCGGGAATTGAATGACCGATGATTTTGTAGTCCTTCGGGTCCTTGAGCTTGACGCTGAGCAAATCCGGGACCGGCACCATCGCGGCCTCCGCCGCCACCGCGCCATAGGTCACGGCGCGGCCGGTCGCTTTGTGCCGTACCTGACCGGATGCCGTTTCGCACTCGCTTTCCGCCACCTGCCAGCGCCGCGCCGCCGCCGTTACCAGCATCTGGCGGGCTGCCGCGCCGACTTTGCGCATCGGACCCCAGTTTTGCGGCGTTGCCGTGCTGCCGCCGGCATATTGGCGTCCGTAAAGCGCGGGATCGAGCAGCGCCTGTTCGACGCGGACTTGCGTCCAATCGACGTCCAGTTCTTCGGCGATGAGCATCGGCAAACTGGTTTTGACGCCCTGACCGATCTCGGGGTTCTTCGACACGATGGTGACGATGTTGTCGGGTGCAATTCTTACATAGGCGGTGAGCAGCGCTTGCGAGCCGCGCGCCTCGCCTTTTGCCGCGGCCTTGACGAAATGCGGCAAGCGCAATGTCAACGCCATGCCGCCGCCGGCGAGCGCGATCGCTTTGAGAAAACCCCGGCGCGTGGCGCGACCGGCCGGCCGCGCTGCCCGCGAGTTGGCGGCAGCAGACTGGTCCGATGAATTAGCCGACGCTTCTTTGGGCGGCATGGTCTTAAATCCCGTGCTTGGTGGCTGCCGAACCCAAATCCGTTCTCGCGGCCTGTTTGATGGCCTCGCGGATGCGCAGGTAGGTTCCGCAACGGCATAGATTGCCGTTCATCGCGGAGTCGATGTCGTCGTCGCTCGGCATTCGGATTCGCGTTAGCAATGCCGCGGCCGACATGATCTGGCCCGGCTGGCAATAGCCGCATTGCACGACGTTGACCTCGAGCCACGCCTTTTGCAGCCTGGCGCCGAGCGGCGTTTCGCCTATTCCTTCGATTGTGGTGACCGCCGCTTTGCCGACCTTGGCAACCGGCACAGTGCATGAACGAACCGGCGCGCCGTCGACATGGACGGTGCAGGCCCCGCACAAACCCGCCCCGCAGCCGAATTTTGCGCCTTTCAAATTGATTTCGTCGCGCAGAACCCAGAGCAGCGGCGTATCGCCGTCCACGTCGACCGTGTGATCGCGGCCATTGACATGAAGCGTGAATTGCATGATCGCGCTCGCCAGGAAGCCACCGCACACGTTACGGTGTATTTCTACTCACCGGAATACATCGCCCATCAAATCTTGATGACTGGGTGCGGCGCGAAGGCGTAATCTGACGGTAATGGACCGCTACGCCCTCCCGTCGGGGCGTGCCGCTTGCTGCGCCAAACGGCGCGCAGTCAGACAAAGGACTCTGGAATGACCGACCATAAGGACAACCCGACGCTTCCCGAACAGCCCGCGCATGGTCACGATGGCGGCCACGAACACAGCCATTCCCATGGTCAGGGTCACACGCACGAACCGCATGACTGGCATTCCGAAGCTTACGTCGACGATTGGATCAAACGTGATGCGACCCGCGACGACGAGCGGCGGCCGCGCATCCAGCAGATGGTCGAGATGGCGAAGCTTCCGCGCGATGCCGCCCTTGCCGTCCTCGACGTCGGCGCCGGTTACGGTTTTGTCACCGAGGAAGTGCTGCGTGCCTTTCCCGATGCGCGCGTGACGCTGCAGGATTATTCTGAGCTGATGCTGGCGCGTGCGCGCGAGCGGCTGACCAAGGTGCCCGGCCAATTGTCCTTTGTGCTGGCCGACCTCACCAACCCGACCTGGACCGATCGCGTCGGCGGACCATTCGACCTGATCGTATCGGCGATCGCCATCCACAACCTTCGCAGCACCGCGGCGATCGCCGCCTGCTACCGCGGCATTGCGCAATTACTCAAGCCCGGCGCGCCGTTTCTCGATTACGATCGGTTCCGGCAATCCGGCGGCATCGAGGCCCATATCGCGCTCATGCAGGAGGCGGGCATGAGTAGGGTCTCGCGTGCGTGGGACGATGCTCACGCGGCAATCATCGTGGGGCACGGCCGGCGCACGCGATAGATGCGGAGCCGGCACGCTTGGGGCCGTCTGCCGTCAGCACGTGAAGTCGGTAGCCCGGGCGCTATGGCGCAATCGGCTCCGGCGCATGCTCCTGCTGCAGCAGCCTCTCATTGGCCACACCGTGATCGCGCGTGGCAGGCAGTTGCAGCACGGTGGCGTGCTGACCGGGCATCAGTCGCGTCACCATGACGATCTGCCCGCCGGGAAATTCGAGTGCGTCGTGATGGACGTGCGGATCGTCCATGTTCAGTTGTCGGAAGCGGGCGACCTTGTGATTGATCCGGGCCTTGCCGAACAGGCTGAAGGCGCGGTCGTATTGGACGTCCTGCTCGAAGGCGATCTCGGTCCCCGGCAGCAGGCAGACCGCCATGTCGGGCTCGCCAACGGCCGAGAAGCCGCGGGTGATCGATTTGGAAAAATCCGTCGCGATCAGCTTGTCGCCGACTTTGGCCGGCCGCGAAGCGACGAGATGAAGACTGTAATCGCACATGTCGGAGCACTCCTGTGTGAACGGCCGAAACGGTTTTACGTTTTTTTGAACCCGCCGTTTGGCCAAATGTTCCTGGTCACGGTTGCGATCACCGCGTTACCGGCCGCAGCCGGCAACCCGGAGAATCAATGATATGCCTGAGAATGCGGCCGGAAAAGTCCCTACGCGATCGGCCAATATTTCTGGACCCAGTCGCTGCGGCTCGCGCCGGCCACCGCATTGGCGCCGTTCTATGACCTCATGCTGGTCTGGGCGCTCGTCCTCGGCTTTGTCGTCTGGGGCGACGTGCCGTCGCTCGCCTTGCTCGCCGGATCAGCCATTGTCGTTGGTTCCGGCCTGTTCCTGTTCTGGCGCGAGGCGCGGCTGCAGCGCGCCGCGCGTTAAGCCTCATGTGCTGCCGCTTGCGCGCAGCCGTGCGATCGGTGCAGCGCAGCGCGGCTGAAATGCGCCCACTCGCCCTACTTGATCAGATTGGTGATCCGCTCGATGATCGGCTTCGGCGTGGCGTAGGCCTTCTTCACCAACGCTTCGAGGTCTTCGCCGCTTTCCGGGTCGAGCGAGAACCGCCGCTTCTTGGCGTCGGCGATGAAGCCCGGATCTTTCATGGTCGCATCGAAGGCGTCGCGCAGCATTTTCAGCCGGTCCGGCGGCAGACCTGGCGGGGCAATGAATGGTCGCCCGATGCCTTGCCCGGTGTAGAGGAACTCGATCGCCTGCTTGTCTTCCGCATTCTTGGCGAGGTCGACCACGAACGGCACGCCCTTGAGTTGGGGATTGGGCTTGGCGCCGCCTTGGAACAAAATTCGGATCGTGCCAGAGGGAATCCAGGTCGGCTGACGGGACTCGACGCTGTCGAGACTTTCGCAGACACCCTCCAGCTCGCCACGTTCCATGGCAAGGAACACGTTGGCGGTCGAGGGATAACCGCCGACCAGCTTGAACTTGAAGCCGAGAATGGCGTTGAGCGCTTTGGGATAGCTGTGGGTGCCGGTGCCGGGTCCAGTGTCGCCGACGATGAGTGTTTTTTCTTTCAGGTCGTCGACCGTTTTCACAGCCGCGGTGTGATAAGCGATGCAGACATTGGTCTCCGTGGCCGGCGTGCCGATCCAGGAGAATTTGGTGGCGTCGAACAACGCGCCACCCTGGCCGGTCAATGGCCCAAGCGGGGCGTCGCGCGCGATGATGGCCATCGCGGTGCCGTCCTTCGGCGCCTGATGATAGATGAAGCTTGCGGAGCGGAAGCTGCCGCCGCCGGGCATGTTCTCGGCAATGACGGTCGGGTGGCCCGGCAGGTGCGCCCCGATATGATCGGCAACGAGCCGGCCCCAGATGTCGTAGCCGCCGCCCGCGCCGAAACCGATGATCATCGTCACGGTCTTGCCGGCGAGCGTCGGCCCCTCCGCCACAGCGGAGCCGGCGGCAAGGCCGGCGACGCAGAACGCCAACAGCCCGGCCGGAATTATGCTGCGCAACCCGCGTCTGCCGTGCTGGCTCATCGTGTTCCTCCCTGTCGTCGTCTACTCGCCCTTAGCGGCTTCTGCTAACAAATGTCGCGCTGCGGTCAAAGCGCAAAATCGGCAGGCATCGGACAGGCGTGCGGCTGCAAACGGCGTCAGGCGACGCGATAGCGTGCGATGACGCCCTCATCAATGTCGATGCCCAAGCCGGGTTTTTGCGGCACGTGCATGTGGCCGTCATGCGCTGTGATTGCGCCTCCCAACGGACTCGCTTCAAGCTCGCAATAAAAGCGCTCGCACAGGGCGTCGGGAAGACAAGCGGCGATGACATGCAATGTCGCGATCAGGCCCGGCCCGAAATAGGGCGAGTGCGGCATCACGCGCACGCCATGCTGGCGCGCGACATCGATCGCCTGGCGCATGGCGAGGATGCCGCCGATTTTGGTGACACTCGGCTGAAAGATGTCGAGCGCGCCGCGTTCGATGGCGTAGCGCGCTTCGCCGGCATGGCCGATGTTTTCGCCGGCGGCGATCGTTGTTCCGGTGTCGCGGCGAATGCGCGCCATGGAGTCGTAATCGTCGACCGGATCGACCGGCTCTTCGAGCCAGGCGAGATTGTAGCTTTTCAGTTTGTATGCCATCTGGATCGCTTCGTCGGGCGGCCAGGCGCAATTGGTATCGACCATCAATGCGATGTCGGGCCCGACAGCGGCACGGCCGGGCGCGATTGTGTCGGCGAGATGTTCATGCAGCTTGATCGCTTTGTAGCCGCGCGCCACCGCCTCTGCCGCGTAGCGGGAGACGAGATCGGGCCGGCCATAGCGCAACAAACTCGCATAAGTCGGAATGCGATTCCGCGTTGCGCCGCCGAGCAGACGGTGGACGGGCACGCCCTGTGCCTTGCCGGTGATGTCCCACAGCGCGATGTCGAGGCCGGACAGCGCAAAGCTGACTGGCCCGTGCCGTCCCATGGCGTGGAGCCTGCGCTGCAGATCGGCCATGAAAGCAGCGACGTCGGTGAAGTCGCGGCCGGTGCACAGCGGCGCCACCACGCGCACAAGTGCCTCGCGGGTCAGCGGCGAGGCGGCAAAGCCGAACGCCTCGCCCCAGCCAGTGAAGCCGGCGTCGGTGTCGACGCGCACGAAGAGTGTCTCCATGTGCGTCCACGGCCCGAGCGGCCGCATCGGCTTCGGGCCGCCGTGCTCATAGGGCACGGCGATCAGAATCGGCTCGACCCGCGTGATTTTCATTGGCTTGCGCCCTAATACAGAACGACACTCCTGATGCTCTTGCCCTCGCGCATCAAGTCAAACGCCTTGTTGATCTCGGAAAGCGGCATGGTGTGGGTGATCATCGGATCGATCTCGATTTTTCCCTGCATGTACCAGTCGACTATTTTCGGCACATCGGAGCGGCCGCGCGCGCCGCCGAACGCGGTGCCGCGCCACACCCGCCCGGTGACGAGCTGAAATGGTCGCGTCGCGATCTCCTGCCCGGCGCCGGCGACGCCGATGACGATGCTCTGGCCCCAGCCGCGATGGCAGCTTTCGAGCGCCGCGCGCATGAGGTGCACGTTGCCGACGCATTCGAACGTGTAATCGGCGCCGCCGATCTGGTCGGCGCCGCTCTTGGTCATGTTGACCAGATGCGCGGCCAGCTCGGGCAGCCCGCCGCGGATGTCCTTTGGATTGACGAAATGCGTCATGCCGAAGCGCTCACCGAAAGCCTTCTTCGCCGGATTGACATCGACGCCGATGATCATGTCGGCGCCGACCAGGCGCAGACCCTGAACGACGTTCAGCCCGATGCCGCCCAGGCCGAACACGATGGCCTTGGCGCCTGGCTCGACCCTGGCGGTGTTGATTACCGCGCCGATCCCGGTGGTGACGCCGCAGCCGATATAGCAGACCTTGTCGAACGGCGCGTCCTCGCGAATCTTTGCCACCGCGATTTCCGGCAGCACGGTGAAATTGGCGAAGGTCGAGCAGCCCATGTAATGGTGGATTTTCTCGCCGCCAAGCGAGAACCGCGAGGTGCCGTCGGGCATGACGCCCTGGCCCTGCGTGGTGCGGATGGCGGTGCACAGGTTGGTCTTGCGCGACAGGCAGGACGGACACTCGCGGCATTCAGGAATGTAGAGCGGGATGACGTGGTCGCCCTTTTTGACCGAGCTCACGCCTGCACCGACATCGACGACGATACCGGCGCCCTCATGGCCGAGGATCGCTGGAAACAAGCCCTCCGGGTCGGCGCCGGACAGCGTGAACTCGTCGGTATGGCAAATGCCGGTGGCTTTGATCTCGACCAGAACTTCGCCTGAGCGGGGGCCGTCGAGCTTGACCTCCGTGACTTCGAGCGGCTTGCCCGCGGCGTGAGCAATCGCGGCGCGAACGTCCATAATATTCCTCGCAGACTTGTCATGCCCGCAAACGCAGGCGTCGAGTACTCGCAAAGGCGTCAGAATCTTGTGATCACCGAATTGTTCGTCTTCGCACACGAAGACAATGAATGACTGGACAACGCTTGCCAATAGCGCTGCCTGGCCGACCGCTACGCCTTCTCCGGCACAATGACGATCTGCGTCTGGATGACGATGGCGCAGAGCTTGCCGTCGTTCCTGCTGATGCGCGTCTGCCAGACCATGGTGGTGCGGCCGCGATGCAGCGGCGTGCACTCGGCGCGGGCGGTGTCGCCGACCGGCACCGGAGCCAAGAAGTTGGTCTTGCTCTCGATCGTCGCGGTGCGGCCGCCCTCCGGCAGATTGGCGAAGGTGGCCGTGCCGCCGAGATTGTCGGCAAGCGCCATCACCGCGCCGCCGTGCATCGCGCCGAACCGGTTGGAGAGTTCATCGCGCACGAACAGTTCGGCTTCGACCTTGTCGGCGGAAACGTGCGTGACTTTCATGCCGAGGAAGTCGGCAAAGGGCGGCTGCACTTGCGCGTCGCGGTTCATGGTGCCGCTCATTCGCTCAGTCCCGGCCCGCGGCATAAAGCGGTCCAAGCTTGAGAAAGTCGGACACCCGCGAACCCGGATGATAGGTCGCCGCAAAGGCAGGCCGCTGTTGCAGGCGCTCGTACCATTCGCCGACGCGCGAATATTTGCCCTCCCAGATATGCGCCAGTCCAAGGTCCGCCATCCGGTCGATGCTCGGCATCACCAGCACATCGGCGAGCGTAAATTGCCCGCCCATCAGCCATGGTCCGCTTCGGGCGATCGCCGCGTCCATGCGGCGGCAGGTCTCGGTCAGCTCGTCGATTGATCTGTCGACCTCTGTCCTGGAAAAGCCCTCAGGCGCACCCATACGCTGGAACAGTTCCTTGCGCACCGGACGCGGACCGATCTCTTGCGCCTCGAATTGTTGCTGATCGAGCCCGGCAAAGCGATAGAGAAACGCGCGATTGAAAGACGGCACGCGAATGGCTCCTACCGCGACTTCCTCGATATAATGCATCCACGCCCTGGTGCGCGCGCGTTCGACGACGTCGGCGGGCATCAGCGGGTTGTGCGGATATTTTTCGTCGAGATATTCGCAGATGACGCTGGATTCGATGAGCGGCACGCCGTCATCGAGAAGGGTCGGAACCACGCCGTTCGGATTGAGCTTGAGATAGTCCGGATCGAGCTGCTCCTTGTTGCCGAGATCAATCCGCACCTCGGCGAATTCGAGACCTTTCTCGTGGAGAACCATGCGAACCTTCTGGCTGCAGGTCGAATGCGCGGCGTGATAGAGGACAAGCATTCCTTCCCCCCCAAACAATCGAAGGCGCGGCAACAGCCGCGCCCTGCCTTTTACGACAATTCGGAGAAGTTTACTGCCGCGGTTGCGGCACCACGCGCATGTAGGGCTTCGGCGTCTTCCAGCCCTGCGGATAGAGCTTCTTGGCCTCGTCATCGCTGACCGCGCCGGTGAGGATCACGTCCTCGCCCTGCTTCCAGTTTGCCGGCGTCGCAACGCGGTGCTTCGCGGTGAGCTGCAGCGAGTTCGACCACGCGCAAAACCTCATCGAAATTGCGGCCGGTGGTCATCGGATAGACGAGAACAAGCTTTATCTTCTTGTCCGGGCCGATAACGAAAACGTTTCGTACCGTCTGGTTGTCGGCAGGCGTGCGGCCCTCAGAAGTGCCAGAGGTGCTTGCCGGCAGCATGCCGTAGAGCTTGGAGACGGTGAGATCGGTATCGCCGATCATCGGATAATTCGGGGCAAAGCCGACCACGTCCTTGATGTCGGCCGACCATTTCTTGTGGTTGTCGACCGGGTCGACCGAGAGCCCGATGATTTTGACGCCGCGTTTGTCGAATTCTGGCTTTAGTCGCGCCATCGTGCCGAGTTCGGTGGTGCATACCGGCGTAAAATCCTTCGGATGCGAGAATAGCACTGCCCAATTGTTGCCGATCCAATCGTGGAAGCGGATTTTGCCTTCGGTGGTCTGGGCTTCGAAATCCGGGGCGGTATCGCCAATCTGTAGCGCCATGGAAACCTCCGTCGCGTGGGGGATGGGATTGCAGGAAAAGATGAACGCCGTGGCTATCTACGGTCGGAAGGGCCCTAATACTAGACCGCCCCCTCGGAAATATTATGGATATTAGATAGCATTGAGACTTTTATTGTAACTAAGCTTCCAATCTTGCAATAAATAACTACGGTCGTGGCACACCGGGAAAGAACCTTCGTTGGGGGAGCGTCGATCACTGAAGCTTGAGTGGATCTCCGCCCTGGCCGCGAGATTGCCGCACTGGCGCCTTCGCGGTGTCATCCTAGGATCGGATGGTCGAATCGGATAGTCGAATCTGAGCGCCTGTTCGAACGCCAGTAGGCCAAGAAGACGACTCAAGAGTACGACCGCAGGCCGGCTCGATCCGGCCAAGCGGCGTGGAGGCGATAAGCATGATGGATGCGCCGACCGGCCCGGAATACGCCGATCTGCAGACCCTTGCAGCTTGCGATTGCGCGTTCGCAGATCGTCGTGTCGCGGGCGCAGCGCGGCAGGGTGCACCTTCCGGCGGGCTTTGACGATGTCGACCTTGCGATCCTCGAATGGATCGCTGCAGAGGTTTGGCGGCTCGGGCGCGCGATGGCGCGGATATAAAGCCTGCCGCTGGTCGCTCTTCGCAACGGCGGCACTGACGCATGGCGATTGACGCTGCCTATGCCCTACCGGGCAACGTAGCCGTCGGTAAGCGTGTTGAGGAACACGATGATGTCGTCCTCGTCTTGCGGCGTCATGGCAGGCGCCTCGCCGGCTTTGCGATCGAATGGCGGATCGGTTACGTCGATGTTTGCGTGATAAACCGCCGGCAGGTCATTGTATTTTCGCGCGGCGCCGTCTGCGCCGCGCGGATATATTCTCTGCGGATCGGTGTCGCGGAAAGCGTAGAAATCCAGCACCTCGCGTAAGGTCCGATCGACGCCGTTGTGAAAGAAAACTTTCCGCGTGGCGACATTGCGCAGCGTCGGCGTCGTGAACAGGCCGCAATACTGCGTCTGCTCCGAGAGATCGGAACGGTAGGGGCCGCAAATTCCGAGATCGAAATAGGCCGGATCGTTGTTGACGCTAAGCGCTGCATTGCGCGGCACGCCTAGCGCTTCGAACTGGTGATCGGTGAACAACGGCGGCAGTCCGTCGCGGCTGGGCTGGTCGACATGGCAGCCGCCGCAATTGGCCTTGGCTGGATCGTTGAACAGCAAATAGCCGCGTAGTTCGGCCGACGTGAAACGGGCCTTGCCCTCCAGCCAGAAATCGAATTTGCTGGAATAGCGGTGAAAGCTTAAATCTTCGATCTGATAGCGCGCGACTGCGAACAGCGCCTCGGCGACGGCAAGGCGCCCGTCATCGAACACCGACGCCCCGAATAATTGCATAAGACGCGGCGCGTAGGGCGCCTTGCGCAATTTTTCCGCCACGATGGCGACGCTGCCGCCATCCATCTCGCGCCGATCAAGCAGCGGCACCAGCGCCTGTTCCTGCAGCGTGTCGGAGCGGCCATCCCAGAACAATCCGCCTTGCGGCACCATATTGGCCGCCGACTGGTTCGCCTGCGGCGCCGTTTTTTCCACCCGCACTGCGTCGCGGCTTAGCGCCACCAGCTGCGCCAGGCTGACATTCTCGTTCTCCTCATTGTCGGGGCCGACGCTGAAACTCGGCAGGCGCTCCAGATACATCAGCGATGGCACCGCGCGGACACCTTGCCGCGACAGCAGCGGACCTCCGAGCATCGCCGGCAGGTCGCCCGGCGCCGCATAGGCATGAAGCGGACTATGGCAGGATGCGCACGACAGCTTTTTGGATGCAGACAGGCTTGTGTCGAAGAACACGAGCCGGCCGAGCTGTGCCATCGCCGATAGCGGCTCGACGCGTGGACGGACGAGGTGGATGGGGTAGGGGTTGATGCCGTCCGCGGGGGCCGCCGGCGAGGCCGCCTGCGCCCCGGCGGATTCAAGCGAGCGCGCGCCTGCGGCAAGCCCAATCGCTGCAGCCGCGATGACGCAGCCGGCGGTGAAGAGCCACGGCCGCGACATCGACGTCAATGAGTGCCGCCGGGCGTTGGCGGGACCGACAGTATCGTGCCGGTGTTCGGGTCGAGATAGAGCGGGGCATTGTTGCCGGCGCCGCTGAAATCGAACAGGTGATCGAGGGATCCGGCTGTGGCATCGAACGAGTCGCCGCCGATGCGCGCTCCGTGCAGCCAATTGTCCTCGATGAAGCGCACCGTGGATGTGAGCGAAATCCGCTCGTGGCCGACGTAATTGGCCTTGGCCCAGGGCGAGATCACAAGATACGGCAGGCGCGTGCCGGGGCCGCAGCGCCCGTTCACCGGCCCGCCCTTGATGCCGGGAAGCGGCGTGCCGGTGCCGCACTTGCCCGGACCGTCGAGTTGGTCGGCTTCGCGACCGAAGGAGGGGCTCGTTACTGCAGCAAAGGCGTGATCGTACCAGCCATCGGAATCGTCCCAGGTGACGATCACCGCCGTATTCTTCCATTCCGGCTGCTGTTCGAGGAAATTGATCAGCGCCACGGTGCCCGCCTGCTCGTCGAGCGGATCGGAATAGGCGGCATGGCCATCCTGATAGGCCGGCAGCTTGATGTAGGAGACCGAGGGGAAATTTCCGGCCTTCACGGCGTCGTAGAAATCCTGCAGGTCGTAATTGTGTTTGGCGGGATCGCGCGTGGCGCCGTCATGTTCGAAACTGTAGCCGATCGCCGCGAGCGAACTTGGCCGCTCGTGCTTGGGGTTGGCGGTCGATGCGTAATACTGGAACCAAGCGTGGTGGGGAATGTAGTCCACGACGTTGGCGCCGACCACGGTCGAGTGCGTGCTGCGCTTGCAGCCCCTGGTGCCATTCGCATTCGTCGTGTCAAGCCGGAAACCGCCCATGAAAGAACCCCAGGTTACGCCACCGGCGTTGAGCAGGTCGCCGATGGTTCTTCCCTCCATCATGACTTGGTCGCTAGGCTTCGAGCAGACGTCATGGCCCGGATCAACGTCGTTGATCATGGTCAGCCCGCCCTGACCATCCTCGATGTAGTAGGATACGTCAGCGACCGTCGAAGGCTTCTTGGTCGTGGCGACGATGATCATGCCGTTGGTCTGGCCCGAGCTGACATTCAGCATCCCGGGCGACGATGGACCATAGGTGTCGGTATAGGCGTCGTCGCTCATGGCAAAGTGCTGAGCATAATTCCACATCGCCGTGACGGTATTGCCGTCGTAATAGCCCATCACCTGACCCTTGGTGCCGAAGGCGCCGGCGCCGCCTTTAGTTCCCTTGCCGGTATATTTGGGGAACAGATCGGCCTTGCCGTGGTCATAGGCTTGCTGCTCGGCGGTATAGGCGTGGTTTTGATCGGCGGTGAAGGCCTGTGTGCGGTCGAGCCGGAACGGCTCGGCGGCATCGCTGCCATTGCTCTTATTGGTGAAATTCGGATTGTTTGTGAGCAAATTGGCGTTGGCGAGATTGTTCACGGCCGGCGTGCCGGGCTGGGCGGTAAAGGGCGGTTCGCCAGGCGGACTGGCAGCCTTCGGGTAGGTAGCGAAGTAATGATCGAACGAGACATTCTCGTTGAAAATGATCACCAAGTGCTTGATCGGGGTCGCGGTCGGCGCTGCATCCTGAGGACCTGGAGTCGACAGGCTTGCGGGCGCGGTCGAGTCCGCTGCGGCGGGGCCGCTCCAAGCGGCCGAGACGGCGATAATGGAGGTGGCGACGGTCGAAAGCAGTGTCTTGCGCATTTGAGCCTCGTGAAAATCCGAACCGACGGCAAGGATAATCCGCGGCCAATGACCCGACGGTGACAGGGCGGCAGTCTATCGGAGGTGCGCAACAGAAAGGCGGCCCCGGAGTTCGCCGGGGCCGCCGAAGGTCCGTGCGGAAGAGTGGAGGTGCGGGCCCTGCCTCGCGAGCGGGCTAGCTCGCTCGCGAGCGGTCAAGGGGAGCGCGGTTTGGCTCCCCGCGGGCCGACTTACTCGCCCTCCGCGCCGATCGCGTAGGCGGTCTCGCCGTGAACCGCGTCGTCGCCCACCTTCAGGGTCGCCTCATCCATGCGCAACGGCACGATCCAGCCGATCACCTTGAGGATGATAAAGGTCATGATCGCGTTGAACACGATGATGAACGCCGCGCCATAAATCTGCAGCACGAACTGATGCGCATTGCCGTAGAACAGGCCAGTCGTGCTGACGCCGGGAGCGTCCTTCTCGGTGCCGATGTATTCGAGCATGCCTGGATTGGCCAACAGGCCGACCAGCAAGCCGCCCGTGAGTCCGGCGACGCCATGGGTGGAGAACACGCTCAGCGTATCGTCCACTTTCATCATGAAGCTTGTCTTCTGGAACTTGTTCATGGACAGCCACGGGATGATGCCGGCGCAGATGCCGATGATGATCGCGCCCCAGCCGTCGACGTAGCCGGCGGCGGGAGTGATCGCGACGAGACCGGCGATCATGCCGTTGACGGCGCCGAGTACCGAAGGTTTGCCGTACGCCATCTTGTCCATCATGGTCCAGACCAGGAGGGCCACTGCGGTCGCAGTGTTCGTGTTCATCACCGCCGCACCGGCATCGGCATTGGCAAAGTACGGGTCGCCGCCGTTGAAGCCGTTCCAGCCGAGCCACAAGATTCCAGCGCCGGCCAGTGTGACCAGCAAGCTGTTAGGCGGGAAATGGTCACGATCGGCCTGCAGCCGCGGCCCGATGACGGCGGCAGCGACAAAGCCGGAAGTTCCGGCGGCAAGATGGATGACGTAGCCGCCCGAGAAGTCCACCACGCCCATACTGGCGAGCCAGCCGCCACCCCAGAGGCTGAATGCCCCAACGGTATAGACCAGCGTCATCCATACCGGGCAGAAGATCATCCATGCCGTGAAGTTCATGCGGCCCAGCAACGAGCCGGCGAGAATAATGACGGTGATGGCGGCAAACACGAACTGGAAGAACATCAGCGTCGCCATGGGAAAGGCTAACGGCGGCATGCCGCTTGCTGCGGCAGGGACCGTGGCCTGGCCCAGCGTAAATAACGCCGATGTCGCCAAGCCCGGCTGGCCGAGGAACGGAAACCATTGTGGCCCGAATGCCATGTTGTAGTCGAACAAGACCCAGACGACGAGCACCGAAGCAAAGGCGTACATCGACATGAAGGCGGAGTTGATCGCCCACTTTTTCTTGACGATGCCGCCATAAAGAATTGTCAGCCCGGGGATGCTTTGCAGGCCGACGAACGTCGCGGCGGCCAATTGCCAAGCGTTGTCTCCGGTATCTAGCCATTTTGGCGATGGCAAGAGTGCCATCTCGACTGCCATTTCGACTGCCATGTGCCTTCCCCCAAAAAATGCCCGTAGTGCGCCGATTGCACGCGGGCGATCGAATGCCGCCTGTGCAGCGAATTGCGCAAGCAGACCAGCGCTCTCCAAGTGCGCCGTGGCACGCGGCGAGCGATTGAAGGATCGCAAGACTTATGCCAGTTAGAGTGTGACGGGCCGGCGCAATTTCCCTCTCAAAAAAGCGGCCGGAAGGCGGGTAATGACCAAAGTCAGTGCAATTGACCATAAAGTAGGCAGGAAGCCGGTGCCTTTTGCGGCGCTGGGGCACCTAATCGTTGCCGCAATTGGCATCATTGCCGTCGGCATCGCTGCCTACCCGCCAAGCGCCGAGGCACAGCATGGCGAGATCATGTTCACTTGCACCAATCCGGCAAGCGGGACCAACTGGCAGATCAAGGTCGACTACGATCACAGCACGGTCGACGCCAATCCGGCCCAAATTTCCGAGCGCTCGATTTCGTGGCATGGGGCCAAGGACAACACCAACTACACGCTTGATCGCAAGTCCGGAGAGCTTACGGTGATCATCCCGTCAAGCACCGGCGGCTACTTTCTTTATGACCGTTGCAAACCCTAGAAATGACGCGGTTTGCGCGGTCCGCTGCGTAGCGAGCCGAGCAGGGGACCGAGGCGGCCGATCTACGCCATCGCTTTACAAGATCTCGGCGCGGCCGCACGCGAAGCGGAGCGGCGGCGATGTCTGAGCGCATTTCCGCCGTCAAGGCCAGCGCGGGGTTTGCCTCCGATACCGGGCCGCGCGAGCAAAACGAGGATTTTGTCGGTGCCGTGTTCGGCACTGAGCTACAGCCCCCGCGCCGTGACGTCGTCGCGGCGATCGCCGATGAAATCGGCGGCGCCAAAGGCGGCCGTATCGCCGCGGAAATGGCGGTGCGAGGCTTTCTCGACGGATTTTGCGACATGCCGGAGACCATGGAGGTGCGCCGGGCAGCGGCGAGAGTGCTCAATTCGCTTAGCGGATGGATCTATGCTCAGGGGCACCGGGACGCGAAGCTCGCCGGGATGGGCTGCACCTTCACGGCTTTGGTGTTGCGCGGGCGGTCAGCGCACATCCTCCATGTCGGCGACAGCCGCGCCTATCGGCTACGCGGCGATCGGCTTAGCTGCCTGACCACCGACCATGTGCGCGAGGGCGGCCCCGGCCGCTCGAATGTGCTCTCGCGCGCGCTCGGCGTCGAGACCGAAGTGCCGCTCGACTATTCGATGCAGCCGTTGGCCCGCCACGACCGCTTCCTGCTGTGCAGCGACGGCGTGCACGCCTTCCTGCCGGCCGAGGCGATCGCCGATATCCTGCGCGAGCGCTCGGCCTCCGAGGATAGCGCGAAAACGCTGGTGAGCGCAGCGATCCAGTCGGGCAGCAGCGATAATTGCACCGCACTCGTGGTCGACGTGGTCGAACTGCCGACGGCGAACTCGGCCGATATCGGCGACGCCATCATGAATCTGCCGTTGATCCCGGTGCCGATCGAAGGCGAGACGGTCGACGGCTTCGTGCTCAAAGTGTTGCTGTCGGACGGCCGCTACACCCGTTTGTTCGGAGCGCTCGACGAGGTCGAGGGCGGCGAGGTGGTGGTGAAGTTTCCCAAACCGCAGGTTGCCAAGGTCGCCACCTATCATGCCGCTTTCGTCCGCGAAGCCTGGGTCGGCGCGCGCGTCCATAGCCCGTGGATCGGCCGCGTCATCGAACTGCCGCCGGGGCGGCAGACCTGCCTCTACACCGTCATGCCGCTCTATCAGGGCGAGCTTCTCGAAACGCGGCTAAAGCGCCGCCCGCTTATAGGCTTGGAAGAAGGACGCAACATCGCGATCAAGCTGGCGCGGGCCGCCGCAGCGCTGCACCGCGCCGGCATCATCCATCGCGACATCAAACCCGATAACGTGATTGTCGAGAACGATGGATCGCTCAAGCTGATCGATCTCGGGGTCGTGCGTGTTCCCGGTCTGGAGGATTTCCCGCCTGAGGATATTCCGGGCACTGCGGCCTACATGGCGCCCGAGATGCTTGCGGGCGAGCCTGGCAACGAGGCCACCGATATTTACGCGCTCGGCGTCACGATGTTTCGTGCCTTCACCGGCGAATTCCCCTACGGCAATGTCGATGCCACCGGCCCGCCGCGCCGCAATCGGCCGACGGCCTTATCTGCGCTGCGACCCGATCTGCCCGCCTGGCTGCAGGCCGCGCTTGGCCGGGCCATCGCGATCGATCCCGGCGAACGCTTTCACGACATGATCGAATTCGCGCTGGAGATCGAAGCCGGCCCGGCGCGCCCCCCGGTCGCAATGCGCAGGCCGCTTACCCTCTACGAACGCTCTCCAGTGCGGTTTTGGCAAGGAGTAGCGACGCTGCTCGCGCTCGCTCTCATAGCGTCGCTGCTGCTGCGGTAGCCGCAGCGTCGATCCGCATCCGGCCGATGAGAGTCCAATCCGAGCGTCACAAAGATCCGTCACTGCTTCATGCAAAGCGCCAGCGCCGGCCCCGGCGTGTTACTGCACGAGGCCGAGTCGACCCCGGCGTTGCGCGAGATCACAATGGTGGCGCCGGGGCAAGTCACCGAAACGAGCCTTTCGCCCGGGCTGCAAGTGAGATCACAATTGTTACTGGGCGCGCAGGTGGCGTGCCTGACGAAGTGCAGCCCAGTCGACCCGGCCGGGCCTGGAGGACCGGGCGGTCCGGGAGCGCCTTGTTCGCCTTGCTTGCCGACAGGCCCTTGCGGTCCTGCCGGACCCTGAGGCCCGGCGGAGCCCTCCGGGCCTTTCGAGCACCCCGCCACGAACAACGCTGTAGCGACGGCAAGGATAGCAAACGAAACGCGCATGAAGTCCCCCCGTTGTTCCGCGCTGCAAAGCTTTCATCACCGGATCGCAGTGTCAATGCGATTAGCTCTGTGCCGCGTTTGATCGTGCCGTCAGCCGACGGGTTCACACCGCCTGCGCATCAATCGAAAATGTCGACGCCGAAAGTCAATTGATCCCCGAACTCGATGCACCCGCGCGCGGTGACGTTGGCGCGTCATTGACATTTGCCTGGGCCAGCCGCAAAGCCAGCGGGCCGGCTCGCGAGACCTTAAATGTTCAAGCAAATCCTGATTGCCAATCGCGGCGAGATTGCGTGCCGGATCATCAAAACCGCTCGGCGGATGGGGATCGCGACGGTCGCGGTCTATTCTGAAGCCGACCGCGATGCGCTGCATGTGGAGATGGCCGACGAGGCGGTGTCGATCGGGCCGGCGCCTGCCGCGCAGAGCTATCTGGTCATCGACAATATCGTTGCCGCCTGCAGGACAAGCGGCGCGGAGGCCGTGCATCCGGGCTACGGCTTCTTGTCCGAGCGCGCAGCCTTCGCCGAAGCGCTTGCTGCGGCCGGTGTCGTCTTTATCGGGCCCAATCCCAAAGCGATTGCGGCGATGGGCGACAAGATCGAGTCGAAGAAGACGGCGGCGCGCGCCAAGGTCTCCACCGTGCCCGGCCATCTCGGCGTGATCGAGGACTACGAGCAGGCGGTCGCCATCGCCGAAGAGATCGGCTATCCAGTGATGATCAAGGCCTCCGCCGGCGGCGGCGGCAAAGGCATGCGCGTCGCCTTCAGCACGGCCGAGGTGGCGGAAGGTTTTGTCCGCGCCCGCTCGGAGGCGAAATCGAGTTTCGGCGATGACCGCGTGTTCATCGAAAAGTTCATCACCGATCCGCGCCACGTCGAAATCCAGGTTTTGGGCGACAAGCACGGCAACATCATCCATCTCGGCGAGCGCGAGTGCTCGATCCAGCGGCGCAACCAAAAAGTCATCGAGGAATCGCCGAGCCCGCTGCTCGACGATAAAACGCGCGCCGCGATGGGCGAGCAGGCGGTGGCGCTGGCGAAAGCGGTCGGCTACGACAGCGCCGGCACGGTCGAGTTCGTCGCCGGACAGGATCGGAGCTTTTATTTCCTGGAAATGAACACGCGGCTGCAAGTGGAGCATCCGGTCACGGAGTTCGTCACCGGCGTCGATCTGGTCGAGCAGATGATCCGCGTTGCCGCCGACGAGCCGCTTTCGTTCAAACAGAACGATGTGAAACTCAACGGCTGGGCGGTCGAGAGCCGCGTCTATGCCGAAGACCCCTATCGCAACTTTGCGCCCTCCGTTGGCCGGCTCATCCGCTATCGCCCACCGGCCGAAGGTCTGCGCGACGGCGTCACCGTGCGCAACGATACGGGCGTCGAGGAGGGCGACGAAATCTCGCTCTATTACGATCCGATGATCGCCAAGCTCGTGACGCACGCGCCGACCCGCGAGCGAGCCATCGACGCCCAAGCCGATGCGCTCGACGCCTTCGTGATCGAGGGCATTCGCCACAACATGCCGTTTCTTGCCGCGATCATGGGGCATCCGCGCTGGCGCGGCGGTGCCTTGAGCACGGCCTTTATCGCCGAAGAATTTCCGCATGGTTTCGCGCGTAGGGCTCCGGGCGGCGCGATTGCGCGCCGGATCGGCGCCGTCGCTGCGGCTATCGATCACGCGCTCGGCGAGCGCAAACGGAAGATTTCGGGACAGCTCAATCCCGCGCTCACGCGTGAGCGCCGCCGCGCCATCTGGCTCGGCACCGATGAGTTCCAGGCCGATGTCGAGCATGACGGCGCGGCGATCATGGTGACGTTCGAGGACGGCGCCAAGCACGCGCTGCGCTCCGACTTTGCGCCCGGCATGCCGCTGTGGTCAGGCTCGATCGACGGCACGGCCGTTGCGATGCACGTTCGCGCGATTGCCAACGGTTTCGAGCTTGCCTATCGCGGCTTCGAGGTGAAGGCGCTCGTCTACACCGAACGCGAAGCGCGCTACGCACGCCTGATGCCGGCGAAGACGCTCTCCGGCAGCGAGAAATCCATTCGCTGCCCGATGCCGGGCCTGGTGATTTCGCTCGCGGTCGCCGAGGGCCAGGAAGTCAAGGCCGGCGAAACGCTGGCCGTGGTCGAGGCGATGAAGATGGAAAACATTCTGCGCGCCGAACGCGACGGCATCATCGAAAAAGTCCACGTCAAGCCCGGTGACAGCGTTGCCGTCGATGCGGTCATCATGGAGTTCGCATAAGAACTCGTTGCGATGCTGCATTTCGCCTATGGGTCGAATATGGACCGCGCGGTGATGCGGCGCCATGCGCCTCGGCCCGAGCCAATTGGTGTGGGCTCGCTCGCGCATCATCGCTTCGTCATCACGGCCGACGGCTATGCCTCGGTGGTGCCGGCCCGTGCGCAGACTGTTTACGGCGTGCTGTGGCGGCTCACTCCGCGCGACCGTGCCACGCTCGACGCCTGGGAGAGCGTCGGCAGCGGACAATATCGCGCCGAGTTCTTGCCGGTCCGCGGCGCCGGCCGCCGCTACTCGGCTCTCGTTTATGTTGCGCGGCGGCAGCCGGCCGGGCGGCCGAAGGCGGGCTACATGGAGCTTGTGCTCGCGGCGGCGCGGGCCTGGAACCTGCCGGATAAATATGTGGAAGCGTTGCAAGCATGGCTGCAGACGCAGCCGCGCGGCGCGGGCGCCCGCAACTTGAAGGAATTCGGATGGAAGTAATTATTCAGGTCGTCATCCGCGGCCGCGTGCAGGGCGTAGGCTTTCGCGCCTGGACTGAATTAATGGCAGCCGGGCATGGGGTCGCCGGCTGGGTGCGCGATCGCCGCGACGGTTCGGTCGAGGCGCTGTTCGCCGGGTCGCAAGAGCTCGTGCTCGGCATAATCGAGCTGTGCCGCGAGGGTCCGCCCGGCGCGCGGGTCGACGCCCTCGATCAGCGTGAAGCCGGTGCGCACGATCTGGCGCTGCGCCGCGCCGGCGAACTGTTCTCCGTGCTGGCGACCGATTGAGCGGCGACAGTCGCGCCGAACAGCGGCTCGAATGCTGCGCGCAGCGCCATGTCGACCTCGGTCATTGACCCCGCGTGGCCGAGATCGGCGAGCGAGGTCACGCCGTAGCGCGGTTCCGACAACCCGCACGGCACGATGCCGGAAAAGTGAGTCAGATCAGGTTCGACATTCAGCGCGAAGCCGTGCAGCGTCACCCAGTGCCGGATACGAATGCCGATCGCCGCAATCTTGTCCTCGAAGCCGCGGCCCTTATCAGGCCGCTCTACCCACACACCAACCCGATCCTCCCGGCGCTCGCCGCGCACATCAAAGGCGGCAAGCGTGCGGATGATCCATTCCTCGATCGTGGCGACGAAGCGGCGCACGTCCGGCGCGCGCTTTTTCAGATCGAGCATGACGTAGCCGACGCGCTGGCCTGGACCGTGGTAGGTGAACTGCCCGCCGCGGCCGGCCGTATAGACCGGAAATCGCGCCTCGATCAGTTGCTGCGGCTGCGCCGAGGTGCCCGCGGTGTAAAGCGCCGGGTGCTCGAGCAGCCATACCAGTTCGGCGGCCTCGCCGCGCGCAATCGCGCCCGCGCGCTTGGTCATCGCCGAAAGCGCGGTCTGGTAGTCGACCGGACCATCGCTCACGAGCCATTGTGCCGGCGGCGAGCCGGGCGGCGCCGGCAGGCCGATCTCTACGTCAGCGCGGGTGTTAACCATCCGATAACCATGTCGTGGTGTAGCAATACCGTAGCAATGGGTGCCGCGAAATTCCTGCGGGCGGAGGGGGCCTTGGCAAAACTTGACGACGTTTCAGTCGACATATCGGTGGTCCTCGGCACCACTTCCATGCCGATCCACCAGGTGCTTCGGCTTGGCCGCGGCGCCATCATCGAACTCGATGCCTCCGAGGACGACGACATTCGCATTCTCGCCAACAATCTGCCGGTCGCCAGAGGTACCGTCATCGTCAGCGGCAATCGCATCGCGGTCGAGGTAAAACACCTGCTGCCGCACTCGCCGGAGGCCGCTTAGCCTGTCGAACGGCAGGGACAAACGGCTGCTGCATCTGCGGGCAGAGACCTTGTCCGCCCGTGGCCGAACTGTTACATCCGCCCCGTCGCGCGCCGGTCAGGCGCGCCTCCACCCCACATGCGGTCGTGGCGGAATTGGTAGACGCACTAGCTTGAGGTGCTAGCGGGGCGACCCGTGGAGGTTCGAGTCCTCTCGACCGCACCATAGCATGCAGAGTATTGCATCTCCTTGCACAGCTGTCCGGGGGTCGGTTTGCTCGGCCGCGGCAATCTCGGACGTGTCGGCATGGAACGGCGCCTCCGACGAGCTGCTTCAATGTATTCATCAACGCGATGGCTGGGGCAGTCTGCCACGATTCGGGCCACTTGAAATCGGGCTTTTCCACGTGAAATGACAGCGGCGGCGGTCGGCGATGGTCGGCGGCGATCGACGCAATGCGCGTTGCCACGAAACTATTGAGGACAAGAACGAAAGATGTAAAAATCCGACGTCGGCCGGAATGGCTGCGGCAGGGGCATGCATTGTCGGTACACGATCTCAAAAAGGGGATACGGGTGCATCGGCAGTGGTTGGTGTTCGGATTCTCGGTCGCGCTGACCGTCGTCACGCTTTACTTCGTGTTCCGCAAGATCGATCGTCACGCCTTTGCCCAGCTGTTTTGGATACAGGATCGTGACCTGCTGATCGGCGCGGCGACTTTGATTCTGCTGCAAATCAATCTGGGCGGCGAGCGCTGGCGCGCGATTCTTTCGGCGATGACACGTGGCCAGACGCCGTCGATATTGAGCGTGCAGGCGGTATTCTACTCGAGCATCTTCTTCAATTGTCTGCCGCTGGGCGTCATCGGCGGCGATGTCGCACGGGTGTGGCTGGCGCGCAAATTCGCGCTTTCGCTCAGGCAGCTCGTTCTATCGGTTCTGATCGATCGCATGTTCGTGGTCGCGATACTGATCGTGCTCGCGCTCGCGAGTTTGCCATCCATTGCGCATCCGCTGACCGTCACGATCTGGCTCGCTTGCGCTGCGGTTCTGGTGACCGGCGCGGCCGGCTTTCTGCTGCTGCAGCCGATGGTGCGCATGTTGGGGCGATGGCGTGAAATGCGGCTCATCTATTTACTGCTGCGCACGGTCGAGGAATTGCGTTACGCGATGCAACGCGGCAGCTTGCTTGCGTCGTTCTGGGCCTTGCTCGCGGCGATGTGCGGGATACTCGCCGCGTATTGCATTGCGCGCAGCCTCGGCATCGAGGTCGGTCCGATTGCCATGATCGCCGTCATGTCAATCGTGACCTTGGTGTCCGCTTTGCCCATCTCGCTGGCTGGATGGGGCGTACGCGAATTTTCCGTGGTGGCGCTGCTCGGCCTTCTCGGCGTCGATCGCGAGGCAGCGCTGCTGCTTTCTGTTGAGTTTGGACTTCTCAATATGCTGATGAGCTTACCCGGCGGCGCGATCTGGCTCGCGATGCGGCGCGACAGCGTCGGGACCATGCCGCTTGAGGAAATCGGCGACGGTGACCGTCAGCGAGGCGAGATCCGTTCCAGCATTTTCGAAATGCGGGTTTGCTGATCGCCCGTGGCGAGCCGGCGCCGATGAAGCTCCGCGAGATTGAGCGTGATCAATTGGGCCAACCTCCGCGATCGTCGGCGCCTTGACCAGATCGGCAGTCGCAAAGGCCTCATCACAGCGTTCGGCCATGGCGATGCGCGCTGTATTCATATCCCTGATTTTCAGCAATTGATAATAACCTGTCGCGGCTGCAACATATGACATGCGGCCCTATATCCCAGGCCGACGCGCCAGGCAAAGCAAGGTGACTCCGAATGGCATACGCAGGCCGGAAGCAATCAGCCGGCTCTCGAGCATTGCCGTTCGATACATCGTTGCATTCACGACCACCGGCAATGTCTTCATATCCGCAGCCTGCGCTGCTGCGGCCCGCGCGCGCGGCCCTCGCAGACGGTTTGCCAGTTTTGCAGCCAATAGGATCGGGAAGCCGAAACTTGTGAAATATGTTCCGAACTCAACTCTCAGACCCGCCGCGTTACAGAAGGTGATGACATCTTGCAGGCGATATCGTCGCCGGCCCATGGCCAACTCGTCCATTTCGCGTCCCAGCTGGGCGAAAGCCGGCTCGGTAATCAAAAGCAGGCCACCCGGCCGCAGCACGCGCGAAATTTCACTCAGAACAGCTTCTTCATGCGGTACCCAGCGGTGATACAGCACGTTGTATACCGTCACCAGATCGAACGCAGCCGCGGCGAATGGCAGCCCCTGTGAAATGTCTGCGCGAACGAGACTGGCACTCGGTGCGGTTTGTCTGGCAAAGTCGAGCGCTGTTGCAGAGAGATCGACACCGGCGGTGAGACTGGGCGACATCGCTGCAAGCATCGCGAGATTTCCGCCCGGGCCGCAGCCAAGGTCAAGCCACGAGCAACCCTTTCGTATGCCGAACTTCCGCAACAGCCGCAGGCTCAAAGAACGCCGCGCCCGATGCCACCAATAGGTCCGCTGCCGGGCGGCGAGCATGGTATAGGCCTCGGGCTTCATGCGCCGGCCCTTTTGAAGTTACCCATCGCTCGTGATTGCCCTTCAGGAAACCGGAGCCTCCTGCCCAATACGCCACGCATTCGACATCACTGAAAATCCCAACGTCGTGCCCGGTATCGAAGGCAGCACGCTCGAGTCAACTGCGAAAACACGCGACCAACCGAACGGGCGTCCAAGAATGTCAGTGTCCAGCATATCGCGCGGCTGCCGGCGCATCGGAAAGGAGGCGCCACAATGAGTGCCGGACCCGGGATTGGAAAACTTAATCATCCAGTAGCAAAACAGCGTGTGAAACAACAAGCCGAGACGAAAAAGGTCCTTGCCTGCTCGCCGCGCTTGCGCCCTTGCCTTTGCCGAGGGCCGCAAATCCATCTCAAGGATGTCGTCATCACCGCTGCCGCCGCGGCGCAGGCGAAGCTCGACGCGAGACGAATAATCCGAGTGCATGCCGCACCAGGCGGCCATCATGCGCCGCAGCAGCGGCCGCCACAGCCGGTTGCCGACGGGATGCAGCGCCCCGCGCAACCCGGCGGTTTCTACGATCATGCGATTCATGGGGACGATCTGCAGGTGAAGCCAGTGGTCGGGCTGCGAAGCAACTCGTGCCTCAATAAACGTCGAGCCCAACGTCACGGACGGCTGTTCGATTACGGTCGCTGCCCCGCGCGAGCGCAGCATTGGGACGACAAACTTTTGGCTCTCTTTCAACAGAACGGGCTGGTCGTAGAGCTGCCGCGAGCGCAGCAAGATTCGCGTCGTATTGATTGGCCCGGCCGCGAGAAAAACAGCGTCGAACTCAAACGTGTGTCGCGCGTTGGTTCGCGTATCAATCGCATAGATCCTGGGCTTACCGTTGCTCTCGTCTATCTTGTCGACGCAGATTCCGTCGCGATATTCAACGCCCTTGCGGATCAGGTCATCGAGCATCGGTAGCGTCGAAAAGATCGAACCGCGGACGCATCCGGTAAAGCAATGGCCGCAGCCTATACACGCCAGCACGCCGCCTTCGGCCGGCTGCGTGTGTACGGCGAGCCGAGCCCGCCCGTAAAGCGCTTGCCGCCGGCGCAGCGAATCCTGGATTTTTGCCAAGTCCTTCAGAAGCGCTTCGCCTTGCGGACCCGCATCGATTTTTCCGAGGCTGTTGCGATAGCTTGGAAACACATCCGCGAGCGTGCCTTCGCCTCCGCAGATCGGCAGCGACTGCGCCACGGCGCGGAAATACGGCTCCATCTGCGCGCGCGATATCGGCCAATCCGCCATGTCGCATTCTGCTGGCGGCAGGACCGCAGCGCCCCAGATGTTGGAAAATCCGCCCTTGGCGTAGGTCGGATAGGCAACGCGGCCACCTGCGAGGGTCCGGGTCGGCGCGAAGGATCGGGTGTCGGCATAGATATAGTCGGACCCGAAATGCACTTTCTTCGGCAGCGCCCCCTCGCGGAACGTGGCGTTCTCTCGGATGAGATTGTAATCGGCGGCCGGCCAGTCCTGCGGCATCAGATCGTGGAGTCGATCCACCGCCGCCCGATGCGCTGCATCAAGGGTTTCACCGACATCCAAGATCGTAACCGGGATTCCGCGCGCCGCCAGCGCCCGCGCTGCGAAGATGCCGGAAATGCCGCTGCCGACTACCGCGACGCCCATGTATTGGATTCTCGCAGGTAGGCGCGGACCGCCTCAACATTGGCCATGACCTGATCATCACGATACCCCGGATAAGCCGGCAAATAAATGAGCCGCTCCGCCGCTTTCTGCGCGTTGGGGCAATCGCGGCGGTAGGTCGAGAAACATGGCAGGCTCGCGCAATTGCGATGATGGCTGATCTGCACGTCGCGCAGCCGCTCGGTCATGAAGCGCCCGAGCCCGTCGCGGTCTTCGCACTGGATCGCGTAATACATGTACGTATGCGAGCCATCTGTCCGCAGCGGAGGCAGCACGATGCCAGGCAGATCGGCGAGCCCCCTATGGTACATTTGCGCCTTTGTGATCCGCTCCTCGGCATGCTTTGCAACGCGGTTGAAATGCCCAACGATAATCTCGGCCTGTGCGCTCGACATACGATATGAATAACGCTGTGGGAATTCATCGTACGCAACAGGGTTGCTATCGGTATCGAGTTTGTTGTTGAAGAAATCGAGGTCGTGCAAATAGGCATAGCGAAACGCCCAGTACATGGCTGCATCGAAGACGAGCGGTGACGTGGCTACATCGAACGAGAGGGCCACCATCATCTTCTTAAGCAGCGCCGGGCGCGAGAACAGCGGAAAGTTTTGCAGGTCGGCACGGATCGCGTCTGCCAGCGCGGCATCCTTGGCCAGGACGGCGCCGCCGAAAAACCCAGTGACATTCTTGAGCAAGCCGAAGCTGAAAACTCCGACGTCCGCCACCGTACCGGCCAGCTTTCCCTCAAACCTCGCGCCAAATGCCTGCGCCGCGTCCTCGATTACCGGAACACCTTTTTCTCTGCATTTCGCGATGATCGGGGCGAGGTTGCAGACGAGGCCGTAGAAGTGGGTCACCAGCACGGCGCCGATGTTGCTCTCGGTTTCGAGCAACTCGGCGACGACGTTCGCGTCGATATTGCAGCTTCCGCCCTCCTCGATATCGGCGAACACGGGAATTCCGCCCGCACAGAGCACCATGTTGACGACATCGGATATCGTGTAGGGCGAAAGAATGACCTTCTGCCCGTTGCGGATCAGGTGCTTGAGCGCGAGGTAAATCCCGACTCGCGCCATCGGCACGGCCACAGCCCTGCAATCGGGTGCCATGGCCTCCAGTGCGCGTTCCAAGCGTTGGGCGCCGTCTCCATCGTAGCCCAGCCCGAACAAGGCCGCGGCGGCGCCTTCGATATATGCGTGCGTCGTCGTATAGAGCTTTGACCGCGGCTGCGGCGCCCTAAGCACGGACCTGCCCCGCGGGCTCAGGCAGAACCTGTTGACACGCTGCGAGGACATCTTCCCGCGTCAAACGGTAATACTGGACGTAACCCTCATAGGGAACGCCCCGCATTACCCGCTGCAAGCGGCGCAGTGCCAGCAGATTCCACAAGATTTTCTTGATCATCCAATTCCGATGCGGCCGCGATTCGCGGTACTCGACCGGGACCTCAACCAGCAATTTACGGTTGCGCATCGCGCGCAATACCAGTTCAGTATCGAACTGACCGCGATCGAGGACGCATGCTTCGATGATCGATTCGAGCGCCCGACGGTTCAGCAATTTTGGACCGTGAGTATCAGTGCCGCTGAATCCGAACAGCACCTGCAGCGTGGCGTTGAGCCCCGCACTGAGAAGCCGCCGATAAGGTTCCTGAAAATTAATAGTCGGATCCGCCCGCTTCGAGGCGATGAAGACGTGGTAATCGGTTCGGTTTGCCCAGGCCCAGGTCATGAAAGGCATGTCCCACTGCTCGATGTCGAGCAGATAAACCCATTGGGTCGTTGCCGCCCGCAACCCCGCCTTCAACGCCGCGCCGTAGTTCGGGGAGGGCAAATTAATGCTGCGCGACGACGGCCAGCGCTCGACCGCCGCGGTCAACAATCCCGGCGTATTGTCGGTGCTCCCGTTGTCGACGAGAACGAAGAGCCAAGCCCCGGAACCAAGAAGCGCATCGAAAAAATTCGCCAGTCTCTGTAAATTCTCCATCAGGATTGCTTCCTCATTGTAAAGAGGAATGACGATGGAGACTGGCAACTCGTCGGACCAAGCGGGCCGCGCCGAAGCACGAAATCTTCTCTAGCATCCTACCCCTCCCCGAGACGAGTCCAAACTGCCTAGTCTGACGACGACAGCGCCAATTGCCGCTCCCAGACCTGCCTGTTGTCGAGGAACCACTGCCACGTCCGCTTAAGGCCCTCGACCAGGGTCGTCGGCGCAGTATAGCCGATTTCCCGTTCGGCTTTCGAGATATCGCACCAGGTCCTGTGTACCTCGCCGACACGCGCCGGTGCCTTATGGACGCTGAAGCTTCGGCCGGTCACCGAGCCCAATGCCTCGATCAATTCGTGCAAGGATGTGGGTTTCCCGGCACCGAGCTGATAGGTCCCAATCAGTTCGCAGCGCAATGCTTTCTCAATTCCGCGCACGAGGTCGCCGACGTAGAGATAGTCACGCTGCTGCGCGCCATCGCCGTAAATCGTGATCTGCTCGCCGCGGATGATATTCTTGATGAACGCCGCGACGACGCTCTTCTTATGCCCCGAACGAGGTCCGTAGATGTTGGAGAAGCGCAAGGTCGCGCAGGCCATGCCAAAAGCTCCTGCGAATGCCGAGCAGTAGCCCTCGACGGCGAGCTTGGATGCACCATAGGGCGACAGCGGGCAAGGCGCCATGTTCTCGTTGATCGGCGGCGTCACGTCGCCGAGCAGGGCGCCGCCGGTCGAGGCGTTGATGATACGACGGACCTTGGCGGCACGCGCCAGTTCGAGCAACTGGAATGATCCCGCAACGTTGATTTGGAAGCTTGGACGTGGGTCTTCGACGGAGTCGATAACGCCGGACAGGGCGGCCAGGTGCACGATGGCGTCGACATCCTTGAGGCACCCGGCAACAATCGCCGCGTCCGTGAAGTCATCGCGGATAAAACGCACCGCGCGCGGAAGCTCCGGCGCATTCTGACCGACGGAGAGGTTGTCGAGCACGACAAGATCATAGCCGCCGCTCTCGCACAGGTGCCGCACAAGATTCGAGCCGATGAAACCGGCGCCGCCTGTCACCAAAACGCGCATGCTGCGGTACCCGGAGGCTCTCACCAGCAGTCTCGCGATCACCACTTTGATACGCAGGGAATCTTGGAACGATCGCAGTTCGCTGCATATTTTCTGGCGATTTCGGTGATTTCGCGAAGAAGGCCGTCGTTTAATGTGATCGGGCTAAGGCCCAGTCCGATGAGCCCGCGGTTGTCGACATAGAGGTCGTTGGCATCGGCTTCCTTGCGCGGATTGGGCAGGCGGGAAATCGGAACGCCGGTCAAGCCGGAAATCAATTCCGCCAGATCCATGACCCTGAACGTCTCCGTCATCTGATTAAAGATGCGGACACGTTCGCCCTTCTGCGGCGGATTAACGACCGCCAGTTCGATGCAGCGCACGGTATCTTGAATGTTGATGAACGCACGAGTCTGGCCGCCGCTGCCGTGGACGGTCAGCGGATAGCCGATCGCAGCCTGCACGAGAAATCGATTTAGCACCGTTCCGTAGTCGCCGTCATAGTCGAAACGATTGATCAATCTCTCGTCGCGCGAGGTTTCCTCGGTCTGCGTGCCCCAGACAATGCCTTGGTGTAGATCGGTGATGCGAACCCTGTCGTTCTTGTTGTAGAACGCGAACAATAATTGATCCTGTGTCTTCGTCATATGATAGATGCTTCCGGGATCGGCCGGATAGAGAATTTCGCGATGAATGACTTTTCCGTCCGCCTCCATTTTGATCGGCAGATAGCCCTCAGGTATCTTCATGCCCGCGGCGCCGTAGCCGTAGACCCCCATCGTGCCGAGATGAACGACGTGGCAATCGACGCCCGACTCCACGATGGCGGCAAGAAGATTGTTGGTGGCGTTGAGATTGTTGCTGACAGTGTAGCGTTTATGGTACGACGATTTCATCGAATAGGGCGCGGCGCGCTGTTCGGCGAAGTGAACTGCCGCTTCCGGCTTCCACTCGGCGATAAGTGTCAGAAGCCGGTGATAGTTCTCCGCCACGTCGAAGTTGTAATACGAAGGCGCACGCCCGGTGAGTTCTTTCCAGGTCTGGATACGCTCGCCGATCGGGCGAATCGGCGTCAGCGACGAGGCTTCAAGCTCGTTGTCGATGTTGCGCCGTGACAGATTGTCGACGATCGCAATATCATGATCGCGCGCCGACAGGTGCAATGCCGTAGGCCACCCACAGAAGCCGTCACCTCCGAGAACAAGAATTTTCACCGGCTGGCCTTTGTCGCTTCCAACACGCTCGTGATGCAGCCTCGCAACCTCCCCGCGCGTGGGATGCTCCGACCCGCGAAACGGGGTTCAACCTTTGACCTGTAGCGGTGTTTTCCCCAATGCTCATATCTTAACGACGGCGCGGGACGAGGTCAATCCGCGGCCTTGCAATCGGCAGCGGGCAGACCGGGAGATGATGAACCTTAGTGGGTGATCCCCTCGCCATTTCGATCATCATCTGATCTGCCACAGAATCTTCATGAGGTTGGGCAGCAAATCCCGGACCGATTTGACGGCGGTCGGGCGACTCCACGCGGACGCGGAATTGAGCGGAACCAGGTCGATCTTCAGCCTGCTCATTTCGGCAATGTCACCTGGGCGACAGCCAGGAGTGAACACACCGAAGCGGTCGGTGATCTTGGCATCGACGCGTAAGCGGCCGACCCAAGCCTCTCCAACCTACGATCTGTGTACACAGTTCGTCAGGCTTTAGTTGCAACGGAACGGCGCCTACGAGCTTGCCAGAGTGAAGGTTTCCACACTGTCGAGTGACGCCGAGCATCAACGTCAGCGTTCCGCCGCACCGGAGTCTATCGTGCCCGGATGAGGATTTGCCAGATTCGATGACGCGCTCGCGCGAAAGGGTGGCGTCACGAGAACATCAAGATAGCGAACATGTTTGATGACGGTCTCATCAGATAAGTGGTCATAGTCCTTGTAAATAGGCATCCCGTCCGGATACAAAGCCGGGCAAAGCGTCGCGTCGCACAAGTATTGCATTGGATCGATGGCCTGCGATCCCGTTTCCTGCACAATTTTAAGAAGCCGGGAACGCACTGGTTCGTCGCGCGACATCGCTCGCGTTTTCGGCAAGGGCGTTATCATAATTCTTATCCCATGGAGCAAACTTCTCTGCACCAAAAACCGGGGCTCGATTTCCCTCCCGAATGGGTTGTCCAATACAAAATAGACGCGCTTTCCCGCTTTTAGCAGAGACTTTGTCAAGGCTTCCCAGCGACGATCCAACTGGTCCATTTCCGACGATGTTGCTGGTGGGATGCGGTGTCTATCAACTTTGCTGGTTCCGTAGTTAAGCGCCCAAAAGTAGGAGAAAACCACGATCGATATTGTAGGGTCGCCGAACACGCCATTTGGCAGTTCCGGCGGAAAGCCTTTGGGCAAGACAACCAATAGCTCCGTGGAATCCCCTGATCGGCCTTTCAATAGGTCTGCAAACGTTTCCCAATACTGCCACGCGTGACTGTCGCCAACAAAGAGGATTCGGTTACTGGTGCCATGACCGAGCGCCGAGAGATCGTACCGCTTGTCGCCGTGCATGCCGTAAGCGTCCGGATACCCTTGGAAGTTCCAGGCCTGGATGATGTTTGTCGTCGCCGAGTCATAGTCGCGATAAAAATGCTTGGCGTCGAGGCCAAGGCCCAGCAGTAAAGCCATAGCAACCGGCAGCGAGGCCGCGGCCGTCGTTCGCAGCCGCTTGTTTACTCGGATCGGACGCTCGATAAATCGATAGGTGAGCCAGGCCATGACGATGCTAACAACCGCGACCAGCACTCGAACATTAAGCGGCGGCGAAGCATTATCGATGATGGTCAAGTACGATAGCAGCGGCCAATGCCACAAATAAAGCGGGTAACTGATGAGGCCAATAAATACCATGACACGGTTGGACAGCAGCAGTCGATTGACGCAAGCGTTGGTCCCGGAAAATATCAACAAGATTCCGCCGAGCACCGGGACTACGGCCCATGCGCCAGGATAGGGCATTGTCCTGTCAAAGCCAAAGACGGCATATAAGATCAATCCCAGGCCGGCGAGGGAGAGCAGCGAATCAACGAGGGATGTTTGCGTGTGCGGGCGGGACGGCCCTTCAGGCACCAGCTTCCGACAAAATGCGGATATTTTAACCCACGGGCCGTAGCTTCTTGAAAATTGGAATCTGTTTCCCCTCGGAATTCCGAGCATTGCGCCGGCGAGCAGGGCGCCTGCCATCAATTCCCAGGCTCGCCCCCGCAATAAGAAAAAAGTTGCGGTCGGATCGTAATGGACATCGACGGTGTTGACGATGAAAGATATGCCGCAGATCGCCGCGACGAGTGTCAGCAGATCGATTCGCAGCCGCCATGCGCCCCACATCAGCAGCGGAAAAATCGCATAGAACTGCTCTTCAATCGCCAATGACCACAAGTGATTTAATGGCTTCAAGTCCGAGGCGATATCGAAATAGCCGCTCTCCCGTGAGAGAACGATGTTCTGCACAAAGGCGGCGCTTGCCGCGATATGTTTTCCCAAATACTCAAATTCGGATGGCAGTAAGACATACCAGCCTAGGATCAGGCAACACGCCATCACCAAAATCAACGCTGGAAATATGCGCCGTACGCGGTGTGCATAAAATTCGATGAAAGAGAATTTGTCGTCTCTGAGGCTCTGGAAAATAATTGTCGAGATCAGAAAGCCGGAGATGACGAAGAATATGTCAACTCCGACGAACCCGCCAGTGACCCAGTTCGGAAAAATGTGGTACCCGACCACTGCCAAAATCGACAGGGCGCGAAGCCCGTCGATGTCAGATCGATATTTAGGACGGGCGTTCTGCTCGTCAATGGCGGTGAAGGCAACCGGCGCCGATTTAGATAGGTACATCCTAGACACGGAGGCGTACGGGCGCCCCGGAAAGTGGCCACGACAGCAATTGGCTCTTGGTCATCCCACCCATCCCGGGATAATGGTCGACCGATAGGTCTCGAAAATCCTAGGCTGTTTCTGGTAACCCCGCAAGTCGATGTCCGAGCTCAGCGCGTAAGAGAATGCGGGGATTCTTTGGCTCGGCGGGTTTTGCGGCAACTTGCCGGAGTTTGCCGGCTATTCGCAAAATTTGGTGACGGCGCGATGGAGCGAGACGGGGTATCGTGGGTGTTCAACGCCTCCGCTTGTTCACTGAAGGACTGACACGCCGTGGCCGACACTAATGTTTTGCCCTCAGTTCGGGTGAGGGACTTTCGCAGTCCGCTGACGCCGGTTTGACCGATGACGCGTATAGGGCGGCACCTGCGGCAAGAGGTTGGATTCGTCGCCGACCAGATATTGGCTGCCGATGACGATGAGATCGGCGCCGAACCGCCACGCATCGGCGATCCGGTATTCGGCGCCGGCCTTGAAGCATGGGGCGCCACGGCTGATTTGCCCGGCCAGACCCGGAGCGATCGGCGAACCGGTCCTGCCGTCAGGCGGACTAAGCCGCGCTGTCTAGCGGGAATCGAAGTTCGGCTCGCTGGGTATCGGGGCGGGTGCCAGCGAGGCGGTGTGCGACCACTCGCTGGAATCGGATTCGGCGTGCTCACCCTTGCCGCGAGTTTGCGCCCGCATCGCCCTATGCGGGCGCCGATGGCCATGCAGCACCGCCTCGTGCGCCCTCGAAGCGGCTTCGTGCCTCTTCGAAGCGGGCTTGTGCGCCCGCGAAACGGAATGTCGCTTCCTCGAAACCGGAAGGTCCACACTTGCCCGCAATCCAAGCCTCGGGCCAACGAGCTTCTGTCCCTTTAGGCTGACGCCGATATCGGCCAGACCCGGGGCTGGCAATTCGAGGCCGGCGGAAGGAATGGCGGCGTCAGACAGCGCGGGCCATTGCGCACCGCTGGCGTCCTCGGCAACGCCGTTGTCGGGCTGGAACGGGTAATCGACGTCGAATGCTGCGACGTCGGGTGCCGCCAGCCTGATTTCGTCGGGTGTCACGCTCACCTTGACCAAGGGCCAAGCCGGCGCCCCGCTTTCCGGCGCGGTGACGGCTTCGGGCGCCGCCGCGACCGCCACGGCGCTTGGTCTGCTCGCGACCGCGGGCCCGGCCGGCACGACGTGGACGACATGAAATCCATTTTGCTTGAGCGCCTGCAACAATCCGGGCAGGGCCAAAACCGTCGCCGGGTGAATATCGTGAAGCAACAGAATGCCCCGGCCGCGCCGCTCGAGGCGGCTCATCGCGCGCTGCATGATCTGTTGCGGCGTGATGTGGCGAAACCAGTCGTCGGCCACGACGTCCACGCTGAAGACAATGAGCTTGCGCTTGGCCAGTTCCGCCTCGACATCCTTGGTGCGGCCGAGTCCGGGGATGCGGAAGAACGGCGCCAGCTCGGCGGGATCGCCGAGTGCTGCGCCGACCGAGGCGATGCCCTGGTCGATCTCCCACTGCGCCTTTTCGTCGGAAATCTTGTCGAAGCGAAGCGGATGATCGTAGCTGTGCGTGCCGATGGTGTTGCCGGATGCGTATTCGCGGCGCACGATGTCGGGAAAATAGTGGGCCATCTCGCCGATGATGAAATACGTCACCTTGACGCATTGCGAGTTCAAAATATCGAGCGCCTTGTCGGAAAGAAGCCGCATCGGACCGTCGTCGAAAGTGAGGACGACTTCGTGGTCTGCAAGCGGCAGCGTCTGCTTGTATTGCAGGGTGCCGAGCTGCTGAAACTCGTCGAAACTGACGGCGAGAGTCCGGCTCGTGCCGAGCGCGCCCGGATGTCCTGGACAGGCTTGCGCGTTGCCGGCGTCGGCCGCCGCCGAAGTCCCGCACCAGCCGCTTGCAGCGGCAAGCGCGGCTGCGAAAACAATTGATCTGGTCGTGCCCATCATCCAGCCCCGGTACCCGCTGCGTGTTTCCATCTCGCGAGAACCGTCGCACCCTAGACCGACATTACGAGTTCCCATGCTTAATGTCATGTTAACGCTAATTCCCGCGCCCGCGGCATTGTTGATAAGTGGCGTCGCTTGCGCGGCGCGCTCGGCGGAGCCGCGTTTTCTTCGCGTTAATCATGCGCACCTAGTTTCGGCGCCTGGAAATCTTGTGAAGAGGCGTGAGGATGGCGGCCCTTGCGGCAGCCCGGCAATGGTGGGCGGCGCGGCGGCGGCGCTCGCCGCAATCCGAACCGATCGCGGGCGCGCCGGCGCGGCCGCGCGCGCCGACAGCGGCTCGGCCGGCGAGCGCGCGAATGGCGCCCGGGTCATTGTTTTTCCTCGGCGTTGTTTCGGCCGCGATGATCGCCTGCGCGGCGGTCGGCCTTGCGGTGACGCATGCCAACGACGCTCGGCTGTCGAGCGCGCGACACGCGGCGCTGAGCCGCACGCTCAATGAATTTCGCCCGGTATTCGGCGACATCGACCATTTCGATGCCGCGCAACTGCGCCTGATCGCGCGGCGCAGCGGCCTCAAAAACTTGCGCTTCGATGCCGATCCCGTAGACGGCAGCGGGCGTGAAATCCAGTCGCTGCAGAACGCCCAGGGCCGCATCGTCGGCTGGTTCTCTTGGACGCCCGATCGCGCACTGATCGGCGCCATGAACTGGTTGTGGAGCCTGGTCGGCCTGGCCGCCATCGGGCTTGTGCTCGCCGCGTTGCTCGCGAGCCGCGCGGCACGACGGCTGCTGCGGCGGTTCGCCCAAAGCATCGAGACCATCCGCCAATTGACCAGCGAAGATGCGCTGACTGGACTCGCCAACCGGCGGGCCGTGCGCGAGCGTCTCGATCAAGTCCTGTCCAGCCATGACCGGCGCAACCCATCGCGCTCGCGGACCGTCTTCGCGCTGGTCGATCTCGACGGCTTCCGCGAGCTTAGCGACGGGCTTGGCCAAAAGGGTACCGAATTCGCACTCATCGCCATCGCGCAGCGCCTGCAGGGGGCGTTGCCGGAGGGTGCGCTGCTCGGCCGTTTTTCGGAAGACACCTTCGCCGTGATTGCAAGCGGCGTGGATTCGAAGGCTGCAGAATCGCTGATCGCCGCGCTGCTTGGAGCTTTCAGCGAGCCCGTCATTGCCGGTCAGAAGTTGCACATCAGCGCCGGCATCGGATTTACGCTGGCGCCTGCGGACGGCACCAGCGCCGAAGAACTGATCCGCCGCGCCGGACTGGCCCTGCGCAGCGCCAAGCGTGAAGGCCGCGGCAGGGCGAGGCGCTTTGCGGCGCAGCTCGAGCTCGAACACGCCGACCGGCATTTTCTCATTCGCGAGCTTCGCGCCGCGGTCTCCTCTGCGGGCCTCGACGTGCACTATCAGCCGATCGTCGCGGCCGACGGCGCGGGCATGGTCGGCGTCGAAGCGCTGCTGCGCTGGACCCATCCGCAACGCGGGCCGGTGCCGCCCGCGACCTTCATTGCGCTCCCCGAGGAAGACGGCTTCATGGTTGAACTCGGCGCGTTCGTGCTGCGCCGCGCGCTCGCCGATGCCATGCGCTGGCCGGGCCTGTTCGTTGCCGTCAATCTGTCGCCGGTTCAGATCCGCGACCCCCATCTCGTCGATCTGATCGCGGGCGCCATGGCCGCAGCCGGCATCGGACCCTCGCGCGTCGTACTCGAAATGACCGAAGGCATTTTGATCGATGACCCGCAGGAAACCCAGGAGCGCCTTGAAGCCTTGCGCGCGCTCGGCGTCGGCCTCGCGCTCGACGATTTCGGCACCGGCTATTCGAGCCTGAGCTATCTGCAGAGGTTCCCGTTCCAACGGCTCAAGATCGATCGCGCCTTCGTCGCTTCGCTCGGCGAGATCGGCAATGCCGGCGCCATCATCCAATCGATCGTCACGCTCGGTCATGCGCTGGGCATGAGCGTGCTGGCCGAGGGCATCGAGACCGACGAGCAGCGCGTGCTGCTGCGGCTTGCCGGCTGCGACGAGATGCAGGGTTTCTTGTTCGCAAGGCCCGGTCCGGCCGACGACATCGATGCGCTTCTGGCGCGAAAGGCCCGCGCTGCGACGCACAGTGCGGCCGCGGCGGCATCCTGACAGGCTGCCGCTTTGCAATTATCTATACGGTCGCCCCATGGCGCCAGCCGGCTGGCGAAGCGGGGACGGAGCGTGCGATGGCCGCCAACAGCCTGCCCGGTCTCGATTTCGGCCTCGGCAGCGACATCGATATGCTGCGCGAGACGGTGCGCGCATTCACGCTCGACCACATCGCGCCGCTTGCGCACGAGATCGACCGCAGCAACAGCTTTCCGCGGCCTCTGTGGCCGCAGACTCGGCGCGCTCGGGCTTCTCGGCATCACCGTCGAGGAGGAACTCGGCGGCGCGGGTCTCGGCTACCTCGCCCATTGCGTGGCCATGGAGGAGATTTCGCGCGGCTCGGCGGCGATCGGCCTCTCCTACGGGGCGCATTCGAATCTTTGCGTCAATCAGATCCGGCGTAACGCCAGCACAGAGCAGAAAAGCCGCTATCTGCCCAAGCTCATTTCCGGCGAGCATGTCGGCGCCTTGGCAATGTCGGAGACCGCCGCCGGCTCCGACGTCGTATCGATGCGCACGCGCGCCGACAAAAAGGGCGACCGCTTTCTGCTCAACGGCGCCAAAATGTGGATCACCAACGGCCCGCTCGCCGATACGCTCGTGGTTTACGCCAAGACCGATCGCACCGCCGGCGCGCGCGGCATTACCGCCTTTATCGTCGAGCGAACCTTTCCCGGCTTCTCGACGGGGCAAAAACTCGACAAGCTCGGCATGCGCGGCTCCGACACCGGCGAAATCGTGTTCCAGGACTGCGAAGTGCCGGCCGAAAACGTGCTCGGCGCCATCGGCAACGGCGTCAACGTGCTGATGAGCGGCCTCGACTACGAGCGGGCGGTGCTGGCGGCGGGCCCGCTCGGCCTGATGCAATCCTGCCTCGACCTCGTCATTCCCTACCTGCACCAGCGCACGCAGTTCGGCCAGCCGATCGGCCGCTTCCAGCTCATGCAGGCCAAGCTCGCCGACATGTACGTGACGCTCAACGCCGCCAAGGCTTACGTCTATGCGGTGGCGGGCGCCTGCGACCGCGGTGAGACGACGCGAGAAGACGCTGCCGGCGCCATCCTCTACGCCGCCGAGCGCGCCACCTGGATGGCGCTCGAAACCATCCAATGCCTCGGCGGCAACGGCTACATCAACGACTATCCGGCCGGCCGGCTTCTTCGCGATGCCAAGCTCTACGAAATCGGCGCCGGCACCAGCGAAATCCGGCGCATGCTGATTGGGCGCGAGATTTTCGAGAAGACGCGGTGATGTGTCATCCGCCGCCGCGGAGCGAAGCGCAGCGGGGGAGGGGCGTCGGTCGCGGGAGCTCGTGCAGCGTCAAAAATATTCTCCTCCGGCGCGCTCGTTACTTTTTCCTCCCCCCTTGTGGGGGAGGGGGGTCGAGAGGCGATGAGAGGGCGTCGACGCTGGGACGCGACCCTCGCGACCCCCACCGCTAACCCCTCCCCACAAGGGGGAGGGGAATCGCGCACAGCGTCATCCGTTCTCGCGATGCGCTTTTCCTTCGCACCCGAGTCATGGAGCAAGCCAAGCTAAAAAACCGCGCCGCGATCCCGGTCTTCGTCAGATCAATCCGGCAGTGGAGAGCCGGTTTCATCACGATCGGTGCAGCGTCCAATAACAAATAAAAAAGGAAGCGGAACGCCGGCAGACGCAATTTCACCAACCTCCGCACCCCCACCCCCATCCTCCCCCGCGTGCGGGGGAGGACAGAGGAGGGGGTGCGGCGCTGCCCCCACCCTGACCCTCCCCCGCAACGGGGTCCCCATCGCGCTTGCGCGATGGGGTGCCCCTCGGGGGAGGGAATGGGAGGGGGCAGCACGCCTTCCGGCGTTCCACTGCGGCTCTCGCCAGGGGGACTGCTCATCCCCAAGGCTCGGCTTTAGGCCATGCTTCCGGGGACTCGGCCGGAGCGTCCGGTCCTGTACGGCCGCCCCAACCGGGGGGCGGAGACCTCGCGCTTCTCCACGGGAATTACCCGCGCCGCGCCTGTCCCAGTCCAGTGAGCACCTCACGCGCCGGTCATTGTGCCGGCAGGATGATGCCCGAGCCGCCCGGGAGCAAAGGTGACGAGCCCTCGCCCGCGGGCACCGCAACCCTCTCCGCCGGCCGCTGTCACCCGGCCGGCGTCCTTTCGGTGAGCGAGATTCGCGGTATGTAACTAGAAGGGAGATAAATGTCAAGTATCTTGTCTCTATAGCAGAGACGCCAAGCAAGCGCGTAGAATGGGTGGAGCGAAGCGATACCCATCATAGGGCCACGAGGATGCGTGATGGGTTTCGCAAGGGCTCAACCCATCCGCGCTCCCGGCTGGGAGGGTATTTTTTGGATAGTATCTATTGATATTCCAACAATTACGGGTTATGTACCCTTAGCTCTGGATATAAGGAGGTAAACGTGGCTTCTTCTCGTTTAAGCCGGGAGTCGAGCGGGTTGCCGACCACCGCTGCGAAAATTCGCGCCCTTGCGGCCAAGGGGCAACCGCGCGCCGACATCGCCCGAGCACTCGGCATTCGCTATCAGCAGGTTCGTAACGTCCTCTTGCGCGACGAAGAAAAGGCGAAGGCAGCGGACGGGGCGACGCTCACTGATGCGTCGAGCCCGGGGAAAGTCGTGGTCGCCGCCGACGGCAGTGTCGTCGTGCCTTCAAGCATAATTGGTGCGCTGGCACTCAAGGCAGGCAACGTCTTATTTGTGCAGACTCCATGAGGACGAAATTCATTTGTTGACGAAAACCGCCGTCGCGCGCCGAGTTCAAGCGCTGGTGCGAGAATTTGTACCTGAAGGCGTCAGTCTGGTTGACGAATTGATCGCGGATCGGCGGCGTGAAGTTGAGGCGGAAGCTCAAGATGGCTAAATTTGTGCTCGACGCCTCAGGCTCTTCTCGCATTCGTAAATCGCGAGCCTGGAGCAGAGAAGGTGACGGTCGCCCTTGGCGACGCAATGATCTCGGCGGTCAATCTATGCGAGGTCGTCACCAAGCTCGCACTGAGAAACAGTTCGCTCCATCGCGTCCTCGCTGAGCTTACGGAATTCGAATTGGAGGTCGTCAGTTTTGACCGCGCTCTTGCCGAGGCGGCCGGTCTGCTCGTTTCACTCACACGCGGAGGAGGGCTATCCCTTGGCGACCGCGCCTGCCTTGCTCTGGCGAGGCGCGAAGGTGCCACCGCACTTACCGCTGACCATGCTTGGCGCAAGGTCGATTTGGGAATTGATATTCAGTTCATCAGGTGACCACCCGTTGCAGGCGGAACTCACCCCAACCTCCGATCATATTCCAGCACCGCATTAAGCAGCACTTGCGCTCCCGCCGCGCATTCGTCGAAGCTGGTTGACTCGGCTTCGTTGTGCGAGATGCCTCCGGCTGAAGGGACGAAGATCATGGTGGCGGGCGCGACGCGGGCGATGTAAGCCGCGTCGTGGCCGGCGCCGGAGATGATGTCGCGCGAAGCATAGTCGGCCTTGCGCGCGCCGATGCGCACGCATTCGATCAGTGCCGGCGCGAACTTGATCGGCGGCGAGTTCCAGATGCGCGGTTCGCTGTAGGACAGGCCGAGCGGCTGCAGAATTTCGGCGAGCGCGGCGCGGAATTTCTCCTCCATCACTTCGAGCACGTTATCGTCGGGATGGCGGAAGTCGACGGTGAAGAAGACTTCGCCCGGAATGACGTTGGGGCTGTTCGGCCGGTTCTCGATGCGGCCTACGGTGCCGACAGCGTCGGGGGCGTGCTCGCGCGCGATTGAGCCGATGCGCTCGATCATGCGCGCTGTGCCGACGAGCGCATCCTTGCGCAGCCGCATCGGCGTGGTTCCGGTATGGGCGGCCGCGCCGGTCACGGTGACTTCGTACCAGCGCATGCCTTGCACGCCTTGGACGACACCGATCACGCGCTGCTCGGCCTCGAGGATCGGGCCTTGCTCGATGTGCAGTTCGAACAAAGCCGCCAATTTGTGGCTGCCGGCCTTCTCGTCGCCTTTGTAGCCGATGCGCCGCAATTCCTCGGCGAACGTCTTGCCGTCGCGGTCGGTGCGCGAGGCGGCGTAGTCCGCCGTGAAAACGCCGGCAAACACGCCGGATGCCAACATCGGCGGCGCAAAGCGCGCGCCTTCCTCGTTGGTCCAGTTGACGATCTCGATCGGTGCATTGGTCTCGTAACCGTTCTCGACCAGCGTGCGCATGGCTTCGAGCGCGCCGAGCACGCCGAGCGCGCCGTCGAACTTGCCGCCGGTGGGTTGCGTGTCGAGGTGCGAGCCCATGGCGAGCGGGGCGAGTTCGGGATTTTTGCCCGGCCGGCGCGCGAACATGTTGCCGACTTCATCGACGGTGACGGCCAGGCCGAGCCCCTCGCATTGCGCCTTGAACCAGTCACGCACTTTTTGGTCGAGATCGGTGAGCGTCAGCCGGCAGATGCCGCCCTTCGCCGTGGCGCCGATCCGCGCCGTCTCCATCAGCGTGTCCCACAGCCGCTGCGCGTTGATCTGAAGATTTTGCAATGGCCGATGCTCCGCCACTGGCCGAGTTTGCCATGAGCCTAGGGACAATGGCCGAGCAAGTCACCGGCCTTATCATCCGGTTGCGGCATCGGTCTGGCATTGTTGCGTCGCCTGTTGCGACTGCTTTGGGCAACCAGAAAGCCAGACTAACGCACTGAATTGGCAGCGAATCAGCTATCATATCCACAGGCCGCAAGGGCGGGAGCGAAAGCCAATGTTACGGGTGCGGTTGAAAGCGGACGGTCGGCTGGTCGAGATCTTGGCCGACGGCAGCGAGCGGGAAATGTCGCCCGATCCGCGCACCATCGTGCGCGCCGCGCACGAGGCGGCTCGTTCGGCCGACCCGCGGTTTGCCGATGCGACCTACGCCCGCAATGTGCGCGGGCGCACCGGCCTGACGCAATCGGCCTTTGCCGCGCGCATCGGCGTGCCGGTCGAGACGGTGCGCAATTGGGAGCAGGGCAAGCGCTCGCCGCGCGGTCCGGCCCGCGCGCTGCTCAAAGTGGTCGATGAGGCGCCGCAAGCCGCGTTCGCGGCGCTGGCCGGCAAGAGCCGCTAAAATCCAGATAAGCCGACAGATTTTGGTGACCGGGCGGTAGCAACCGCGCCGGTATGATAGCACCACGGAGAGGGCCAGGCGTGGTTGGAGCCGCCCATGCGAGAATGGCTTTTCGTCCTCGCTCCGCTGATGGTCGTCCTCTATTTTCTGGTGTTTCCGGGCCAGCTCGGTCCGGCGGTCGACTGGCTCAACGCTGCGACCCATTGGGTCACGGCGTCGCTGTGACGGCAAAGCGGTCGCGTTTGAGAGGAATTCGATAGCGTTGCGGCGCCAGCGGCAATCCAGAGCTGCTAGAGCACGTTCCGCTCGAATTAACCCGTCATTGCGAGCAGAGCGAAGCAATCCAGGCGCAGAGTGTCGGCTCTGGATTGCTTCGTCGCCCCTGCGGGGCTCCTCGCAATGACGTGGCGGATTCCGATCGAGCGGAACATGCTCTAGCGGGTGACGATCGAGGTTTGAGAGAAATTCGCGCTACCGGCTCACCATGACGTTGAGTATTGCGGTGGTGCCGTCCGCCACTTTCTTCATCGCCGCCGCCACCGCGCCCTTGAGTTTCGCCGGATCCTCCACGCGCTCGCCGTGCAGGCCGAAATGCGAGCCGAGCTCGGCGAAGTCAGGAGCGTTGATCTTGGAGCCGAGAAACATCTGGGCGCTTTCGGCGGCGCCGTCGGCGTAGTGGTGGATGTGGCCCTTCTGCATCGCCATGTAGCCCTTGTTGTTGAACACGACGATGAGGATCGGCAGCTTGTGCTCCTTGGAGGCGGCAAGCCCCTGGATCAGCGGATTGTACAGGAAGCCGCCGTCGCCGATCAAAAGCGCCACCGGGCGCTCGCGGGCCGCGAGCTTGACGCCGAGCGCGGTGCCGAGACCCTGGCCGAGCCCGCCGAAGCCACGGAAGAAGCTCTGCGGCGTGGTGAACGGCAGGTGCTGGCGCAGCGCCGGACCGTGCAGGATGGTCTCGTCGACGAAGATGGTGTCGGCCGGCAAGGTTTCGCCGAGCGTTGCGATCAGATCGAGCGGTTCGATCGCATTGCCGTTGCCTTTGCCGTTTCGCGCCTTGGCGCGTTCGGCCGCAAGACCGGCGACGAAGCCGTCGTGCTCGGCCTTCCATTTGGCGTGCCGCGCGGCGACCGCGCCGGCGTCGATCTTTCTCGCGCGCGCGGCTTCGGCAAGCGCCTGCAGGGAAGCTGCGATGTCGCCTTCGAGATAGGCGTCGGCGTGCAGCATCTGATAGATCATATGGTTTTTGAACTGGTTCTCGTTGATGGCGACGATCTTGCCTTTGGTCGGGCGCGCGTGCGGCGGATACCAGGGCACGCGGCCGCCGACCAGGAGAACGAGATCGGCGTCCTTGAGGTATTTGTAATTGGCGACGCCGAGATAGAGCGGATGGTCGGTCGGGAAATTGCAGAAATTCGTGCCGCGACTCCAGGTCACCGGCAGCGCCAACAGACCGGCGAGTTCGACCAGCGCCTTGAACGCCGCCGGATCGCGCCCCGACTGCTCGGCGACCACGATCGGATTTTTCGCCGCGAGCAGGAGAGCGGCGATCTTCTCGACTTCGCTCGGATGCGGCGCAACGCGCGGCGCGGCCGGAACCTCACGTTCGTCCGTCGGCGGCGTCCAGTCGTGCAGCATGTGCTCGAGCGCGACGTTGAGGTAGATCGGACCCCGCGGCGTGCGCTGCGCCATTTCGCCGGCGCGGATCACCTGCTCGTAGAGCGTGAACGGGCTCGTTACCGGTCGCGCCAGCTTGGTAATGTTCTCGACGTAGCGCTCGATGCCGCCGACGCTCAAGCCGCCGTACCATTGCTGCTCGATGTCGACACTGGGGTCTTCGCCGACGGTCGCCAATTCACCGGACATGACGATCATCGGCACTTCGGATTGCATCGCGCCGTGGACGCCCATGCTGCCCTGGAGGAGTCCGACACCGGCGTGGACCAGCACGGCCTGCGGCCGTCCGGTGATCAGCGCGTAGCCGGCCGCCATGTTGACGGCGAGCGTCTCGTGCTGCGAATCGATGTAGGTCGGGCCGGCCCGGTTGCCGAGCTTCTGCCGCACCAGGGCTTCCCAGACCGGCGACCATTCCGATCCCGGCGACGACATGATGTAGTCGATTTTGAGCTTGCGGAACGCTTCCAGGATCGCTTCCCCGCCGTCCATGTAGTTTTTCATCTTGAACATCCCAAATAATTCCGCGGCACGGGCGTTGCGGCGAACACCGGCTTCGCCTTTGCCGCAACCTGCCGGGCTTGCTTGCCAAGGACTGCATCGAGCATAAGGAGCGCATTCCGTCAATCGAGGCCAGCATGGGTGCCGCCATCGGGAAATGCCTGCGCAGCGTGCCGGACCTGGCCGCCGCCGGAATTGCGAACCGGGAACGCCTCGCTGCACTGCAAGAGGTCGCAGCGCGCTATGCGGTGGCGATTACGCCGGAGGTCGCCGGCCTGATCGATCCCTCCGACCCGGACGATCCGATCGCGCGGCAATTCGTGCCCGATCCGCGCGAATTGCAGGCAGCGCCGGGCGAAAGCCCCGATCCGATCGGCGACGATGCGTTCAGCCCGGTCGAGGGCATTGTTCACCGCTATCCCGACCGCGTGCTCTTGAAGCTCGTCAATTCCTGCGCCGTGTATTGCCGCTTCTGCTTTCGCCGCGAGATGGTGGGGCCGGGGCGGGGAATGCTGAAGCCGCGGGCGCTTGCCGCGGCGCTCGACTACATCGGCTCCAACCGGCAAATCTGGGAAGTCATTCTAACCGGCGGCGACCCGCTCATCCTGTCGCCGCGCCGGCTCAAGGCGGTGATGACCGAGCTTGCGGCAATCGCCCACGTCAAGGTCGTCCGCGTGCATACCCGGGTGCCGGTCGCGGCGCCGCAACGCATCAATGCCGCGCTGGCGCGGGCGCTGCGCGCGGCGGACAGGGCGTGCTTCGTCGTGCTGCATGCCAATCACCCGCGCGAGCTTAGTGCCGCAGCGCGTGCTGCCTGCGCGCGCCTGGTCGATGCCGGCATCCCGATGCTGGCGCAATCGGTGCTGCTGCGCGGCGTCAACGACGACGTCGAGACTCTCGGCGCGCTGATGCGGGCCTTGGTCGAGTGCCGCATCAAGCCCTACTATTTGCATCACGCTGATCTGGCGCCGGGGACCGCGCACTTTCGTACCACGATCGCGGCAGGTCAGGGCTTGCTGCGCGCCTTGCACGGCCGCTATTCCGGCCTGTGCCAGCCCGCTTACGTGCTTGACATCCCGGGCGGCTACGGCAAATCGCCCATCGGGCCGAACTACCTGTCCGCTGACGGCGCCGCGGTGGAAGACTTCAACGGCCGGCGGCACCAATATCCGCCGCAGCGAAGGTGCGAACAAACACCAGCCGGCGCACCGGCCGTTTGCGGCGGCATAGAAGCCCGCGCCGAGCGCGGCGACGCAGCGGACGACGGATCGTCAGCGCATCCGCGTTATGCCGCGGCGGCAAAAAACACCGTGGTTTCGAATTCGTAACCGCACGCGTCGCACGACCAGATGTGCCGTACGCAGCGTTCGGTGAGGTATTCGGACCATGTCGGCGCCAGCAGCCATTCGCTGCATTGCGGGCAATTGTTCTTGTTGGCGGCTAAGCGGCGGCCTGCGGCCGGTGCGGCAGCCGCGGTAGTGTCAGCGCGTGGGGTCATCGCTTTCGCTCCCTAGAGCTGTCCCCTCCCCACATTCGCGGACGCTATCCGTCTTGTGTGGCAGGCCCGTGACGGACCTGCGTCAGCCAAGCGGGCAAGACAAGGAATTCTCCGGCACTGCGAGGGAGGGGCCCGCAGCCGAGCGCGGGTTCCGATAGATCGATGTCGCGGATCGCCGCCCGAGGCCGATGCGTGGCGCGCCCTACGGGACTCGAACCCGTGTTACCGCCGTGAAAGGGCGATGTCCTGGACCGCTAGACGAAGGGCGCGCGGGGCCGCGGCATAGCGCGGCTCGAATGGCGCGCGAGATATAAAGAGGTTCGGCGCAGCCGGCAAGGAAGCGGCCGTCGTAGCCAGCGCATCTGTCGGCCAATGATGTCCCCACAACGCGTCCCCGGTTGTGTTCCGGATGCGGTGCAGCGCGCAAGCGGTGCACCGCTGGTCCGGAACCTTCATCGGCGCGATCCGTGAAGTCTCAGCTTGTGACGATCCCGGGTCCGCGGCGCATCATTCCGCTTCGCTCCATGCTGCGCCGCGCCCGGGAAACGCGCGGGGTTTGATGCGGGCGCATCGTTGGGCAGGCCTCACTACGGGTCGTGCTACCAGTGTCCCGTGTTCGGCATCGATGCCCAGGGTTCCTTGGGCGGCAGCGGCGCGCCTTTCTGCAACAGTTCGATCGAGTGCTTGTCGGGGGAGCGCACGAACGCCATGTTGCCGTCGCGCGGCGGCCGGTTGATGGTGACGCCGCCCTTCGTCAGCCGCTCGCACAACGCGTAGATGTCGTCGACCTCGTAGGCGAGGTGGCCGAAATAGCGGGCTTCGCCGTAATCCTCGGTGTTCCAATTGTAAGTGAGCTCGACGAGCGGCGCCTGACGGGTGGCAGGACCCTGGGCGACCAGTTCGCCGTCGCCCGGCGCGGCCAGGAACACCAGCGTGTACTTGTTCTTGTCATCGACCCGGCGGCGCACTTCCGTGAGCCCGAGCTTGTTGCAGTAGAAGTCGAGCGCCGCGTCAAGGTTGCGCACGCGCAGCATTGTATGCAGATACCGCATGGTGAAAACTCCGCTGGTTGGGCCTGCTGCTGAAGGTGACTTCGGCTAGATTACGATAATGCGCCGGGGACACGAAAGATGATTGCTGCCGATCTCGATACCGCCATAGCGCGCCTGCAGCGAGCTGGTGCATGAGGCCAGCAATGTCCTGCCATTCACCGGGGCGGGCATTTCCACCGAATGCGGCATCCCGGATTTCCGTTCGCCCGGAGGTTTGTGGACCAAGAACCGGCCGATTCCGTTCGATGAATTCCTGGCGAGCCAGGAGGCGCGCAACGAATCGTGGCGCCGCCGCTTCGCCATGATCGACGAGTTTGGCAATGCGCAGCCGGGCCGCGGACATCGCGCGCTGGCGAGCCTTTATCGTTCCGGCAAAGTGCCGGCTGTGGTTACGCAGAATATCGATAACCTGCATCAGGCCTCCGGCATCGCGTCCGAACACGTCGTCGAACTTCACGGCAATACCACCTACGCGCACTGCCTCGATTGCGCCAAGCGTTACGAACTGTCCTGGGTTCGCCAGCGGATGGAAGCGGCCAACGGTTGCGCGCCCGATTGCCTCGATTGCGGCGGCTTCATCAAGACGGCGACGGTTTCGTTCGGGCAGGCCATGCCGGATGCGGCGATGCAGCGCGCTCAAGAGCTGGCGCTGGCGTGCGATCTGTTCCTCGCGATCGGCTCCTCGCTCGTGGTCTGGCCGGCAGCCGGATTTCCGCTGCTGGCAAAGCGCAACGGCGCGCGACTCGTCATCATCAACCGCGAACCGACCGAGTTCGACGATATTGCGGATCTCGTCGTGCGTCAGGACATCGGCACGGTGCTTGCGCCGTTCCTCGCCCATTGAGCGCGAGCGGCGCGCCGTGCATGGACGCGCCACAGGCAGCCGTCATCCACCGATGTTCACAGGCTAATGACGCTTTTGGCGCGGTGTTGCATTTTTGTCCTTTTCCGATGGGTCGCGAGTGTTATCCTCAATTCAAGAGATTCGTGAAGCGCCCACGGGGCGTCAGCACAGCTCAGCACAGCGGCGGCGACCTCGACATGGCTCCGGACGGATTCGAACCGAAATCCACTAGGCCGAGCCTCGGGCCAGATCTCGATCTCACCAACGAGACAGCGGCCAGCGTTATCGAACTGTCCGGCGCCATCAAGTGGTTTGACGTCGCGAAGGGATATGGCTTCATCGTTCCAGAAAATGGTATGCCCGACGTGCTGCTGCACGTGACTGTGCTGCGCCGCGACGGCTATCAGACGGCCTATGAAGGCGCGCGCGTGGTCTGCGAGGTTCTGCAGCGGCCGAAAGGGTTGCAGGTCTTCCGCATCCTCTCGATCGACGAATCGACGGCGATTCATCCGGCGCAGATGCCGCCGCCGCGCACCCATGTTACAGTGACCCCGACGAGCGGTCTCGAACGGGCGCAGGTCAAATGGTTCAATCGGCTTCGCGGCTTCGGCTTCCTCACCCGCGGGGAAGGGACGCCGGACATCTTTGTGCACATGGAAACATTGCGCCGATTCGGCATCGCCGAATTGCGGCCCGGCCAGTTCGTTCTGGTGCGCTACGGACCCGGTCCGAAGGGAATGATGGCGGCCGAGGTGCGGCCCGAAGGCGGCCCGTCGGGTCCCGCCTCGCACTAGAGCGTGTCCCGCTCGATCAAAATCCGCAACGTCATGGCGAGGAGCCCCGCAGCGGCGACGAAGCAATCCAGAGCCGAGACTCTGCGCCTTTATTGCTTCGCTCCGCGTGCAATGACGGGCTAGTTCGAGCGGAACGTGCTCTAGCGGTACTTGCCGCCGTGCTCCGATCGCGGTTTCGTGCGCCGCTCGGTGTTGGCGCGGTTCTGCTGGTCGCCGCCTGCACGATGCTGGCCGCTTCGGCTCCGGCAGACGCGGCCGGGCGGAGCACGATCGAGATCACCTCGAAAACCGGTGTCCATGCCTTCAACGTCGAACTTGCGACCAATGATGCCGAACGCGAACGCGGCCTCATGTTCCGCAAGTCGCTGCCCGAGGGCCGCGGCATGCTGTTCGACTTCAAGGTCGATCAACAGGTGTCGTTCTGGATGCACAATACCTACATCCCGCTCGACATGATCTTCATTACCGGCAGCGGCCGCATCGTCCACGTCGCCGAGAACGCAAAGCCGATGTCGGATACCCTGATCCCGTCCGAAGTCCTCGGTGCGGGCGGTGCTGGAAGTGATCGCCGGTACGGTGGAACAGCTCGGCATTGCCGACGGCGACCAGGTGACCGGCGCGATTTTTGGCAATGGCGGCTGAAGGCTGTTGCCGGATGGCCGGCTTGCTGGCGACAGGCGAACGCTGTATCCAAAGCCGCGACCGGCGGGGTATAGCGCAGCCTGGTAGCGCGGCAGTTTTGGGTACTGCAGGTCGCAGGTTCAAATCCTGCTGCCCCGACCATCCGCCTTCGCTTCGCTACGGCGCAGGTTAGCGGCGCAGGCCGTGAGTGTGCGATGAGGCAGTTTTGACAAACCCAGGCTTCCTCTCATGACCGCCCGCATCTACCAGCCGGCGCGCACGGCGATGCAGTCCGGCAACGCCAAGACCAAGGACTGGGTGCTCGACTATGAGCCGGAACAGCCGCCCACCATCGATCCGCTGATGGGCTGGACCAGTTCGGGCGATATGAAGCAGGAGGTGCGGCTGTCCTTCGAAACGAAGGAGGAGGCCATCGCTTTTTGCGAGCGCGAGGGCATCGCCTACCAAGTGTTCGACAGTCCGGCCGCACAAGCGTCCGCGCATTTCCTATTCCGACAATTTCGCCACCGGACGACGCGGCGCCTGGACCCATTGAGGATCGGCTGGGACGGCGACGAAATCCGACTGCGATCAGGCCCGCCGCTTTTCCAAGGTTCGTGCGGCCGGGGCCGCCTGCTTTTGCGACGCAGCGCGTTGGCGCAGCAGCGAAATGAAGCGCTCCTCCGGCATCGGCTGGCCGAGCAGAAAGCCCTGGCCGTAATCGCAGCCCATGCTCACCAGAGCGAGCGCATCGGCTGCCTTCTCGATGCCGATCGCGACCGCGATCGAGCCGAAATTGTGCGCCAGGTCGATCACGGTCTTGCACAGCGGCGCGTTCACCTTGTCGGTGCCGCAATCGGTGACGAAGGCGCGGTCGAGCTTGAGTTCGGTGAATGGCAGGTCCTTCAATCGCGCCAGCGAGGAATAGCCGCGGCCGAAATCGTCAATCGCGAGCTTGACGTTGAGGTACTCGAGATCCTTGGTGATATCGCTTGCGAGCTTGAGGTCGGTGACGATCTGCTCCTCGGTGACGTCGATGACGAGTCCCGGCCACTTTTCATATTGCGGCCGGAACTGTTGCACGATGTCGGCCACGGCGATCTTAACTAGCGCGTTGACCGGAATGTTGACCGCGAGCTTCAAGTTGACGCCGAGCTTGGCGAAGTTCAGGCCGGCCTGCAGCGCCCGCGCCAAGGCGAGCTCCGACAGGGCGATCAGGCTCGATTCCCGCGCCCCGGGCATGAATGCGCTTGGCATCAGCACGCCATGGACCGGGTGGCGCACCCGCGCGAAGGCCTCGGCCCCGACCAGTTGTTTCTTGCGCAGGTCGATTTTCGGCTGGTACCAGAATTCCATCCAGTTTTTCTGCAGCGCCTCGTCGAGATCGACACGGCCGGCCACTGTCGGCGGCTCGCCGAGCTTGAGCTCATGCAGTATCTTCACGACCATGCCGGTCTCGAACGGCTTTTTGAGCGGCGGCAGCATCAACAGCCGATGCTCGTCGCCGATATTTTTGACGTGTGCGAGCACCGCGGCGCCGCGGCTCGACATCAGCTGCACGTAGCCGCTATAGCCGCGCTTGCCGAGCATGACCACGCACTCGATGGCGTCCGCCGATTCGAGCGCGATGTTGAGAAAGATGGCGTCAGGCGTGCGCCGATCCAGAGCGGCCAGCAGTCCCTGGATGTCGGCGAATTCCTCGGTGTCGACGCCGGCGCCGTGCATGATCAGCGACAGAAAATGCCGGATGCTGGCGTCGGAATCGATCACGAAACAGAGCGGCGTGCGCGACGGGCTTTGCAGCGGCGCCGACTTCGCCGGGGAAGCTGCGCTCGCGTCGGGTAATGGCTGCGCGGGGCCTACACTCATCGCTTGGGGCCTGTATGCCCGACTGGCGGGAGCACGCATCATTGGCAGAAATCGTTAACCATCGGTTTCGACGGGACTTTTGACGACGGCGTCCGCGGCCGGGGCTGCAACGGCAGTATGACCGACTCGCGTGCAGGGCGCGGTCACCAGTCCGCCGATGTGCTAGACTGCGCGGAATTCGCCGCGGTTTCCGGTGCGGTGCCGCAACACAATCCAGTCAGACGATGGGAGGACCAAATGTCGCGCAAGGCTTCCAGCCCCAAACTTGATCGCCGCAAATTCCTCACCGCGGCGGCCTTTGCCGGCGCGGCCGGCGCCGTCAAACCGGCCGCAGCGGCGACCGCCGCGGGGTCGACGGAGCGGCCCTTGCCGTCGGCGTTGCCGCCGAACGAACATGTTGCCGCAGCCGAGACCGGCGTGCCGGATATTGCGCCCTATGCCAAGGAGGGTCGCCCGGGCTCGGACTTCATGGTCGACGTGATCAAGACGCTCGACATCAAGTATCTGCCGGCCAATCCCGCTTCGAGCTACCGCGCGCTCCACGAATCGCTGATCGACTACGGCAAGAACACGATGCCGGAATTCCTCACCTGCACGCATGAGGAAGCCGGCGTCGGCATCGCGCACGGCTATTACAAGATCGCCAACAAGCCGCTGATGACCGTGTGTCACGGCACGGTCGGACTGATGCACGCGACCATGAACGTCTATAATGCGTTCTGCGATCATGCGCCGGTGATTGTAGTGGCGGGCAACGATCTCGACGCCGCGCATCGGCCGCCGGGCGTGCCGACCATCCATTCGGCCCAGGACATCAACGCGATCGTTCGCGAGTTCACCAAATGGGACGATACTCCGGTCTCGGCCGAGCACTTTGCCCAGTCGTTCGTGCGCGCCTACCAGATCGCCACCACGCCGCCTTGCGGGCCGGTGGCGATCTCGCTCGATGACGGACTCGCAACCGAGCCGGTCCGCGATTTCGGCCAGAAACTCTACATCCCGAAATTCGTGCCGACCGCGCCGCCGCAGGGCGAATTGAGCGCGGTGCGAGAGGCCGCGCGGCTTCTCGTCAATGCCGAGCATCCGGTGATCGTCGCCGATCGCGCCGTCAATACGCAAAAAGGCATCAATCTTCTGGTGCAGCTCGCCGAATTGTTGCAGGCGCCGGTCGTTCGCCAGCGCGCGCGGTTGAACTTCCCGACCACGCACTATCTGAGCCGGCCGTCGAGCGTCATCGGCCAGGCCGATGTGATCCTCGGTCTGGAACTGACCGATTACTGGGACACCGTGAACAAATTCGTCGACAACAACGAGGAGGGGGTCGGCAGCATCATCTCGCGCGTCAAGCCGGGAACCAAACTGATCAGCATCAGCACAATACAGTTGATCACGAAGTCGAACTACCAGCAGTTTGAGCGCTTCCAAAGCGTCGACGTGCCGATCGCTGGCGACGTGGAGGCGACGCTGCCGTCGCTGGTCGAGGCGGTCAAGCTCGCTCTGCCGGACGACCGCAAGGCGGCAATCGCCAAGCGCGGCGAGGCCATCAAAGCGGCGCACGCCAAAGGTCGCGCCGCTACCTTGCAGGCGGCCGCCATCGCCTGGGATGCGAGCCCGGTCAGCACCGCCCGGCTCTGCATGGAAATTTATGCGCAGATCAAGGACCTCGATTGGTCGCTGGTGCCGTCATCCGGTAATGTCAGCGGCTGGCCGCTGCGGCTGTGGGCGATGGACAAGCACTACCACTGGACCGGCACATCCGGCGGCTACGGCGTCGGCTGGGGCGCGCCGGCCTCGGTCGGCGGCGCGCTCGCCAACCGCGACGAGGGCCGGTTCTCAGTCTCGATCCAGTCCGACGGCGACATGATGTACGCGCCGGGCGCATTCTGGACGGCAGCCCGGCACAAAATTCCGCTGCTCGCCGTGATGCACAACAACCGCGGCTATCACCAGGAAGTCATGCACGTGCAGCGGCTGGCGAACTTCCGCAACCGCGTCGTCAATACCGGAAACGATCTGGGACCGATCGGCACCAGCATCATGAATCCGGACATCGAGTATCACAAACTCGCGGAATCGGTCGGCTGGTGGGCCAAGGGTCCGATCAAGGATCCGGCGGACCTCGGACCGGCGATCAAGGAGGCGGTGGCTGTCGTCAAATCCGGCCAGCCGGCTTTGGTCAATGTCTGGACGCAACCGCGCTAGGGAGATCGCCACATGGGTTCAGCTCGCGTTCGGCTGGCGCTGGCGGCTGTTGCCGCCGGCCTCATAGCCGGTCAGATTCCCGCGCTCGCGGCCTCCGCTGGGAGCGGCAAGACCGAGTTCGTCAAGCATGGCTGCTGGCAATGCCACGGCTTCGAGGGGCAAGGCTCAACGGCCTCGAGCGGCGGCAGGGTGATTGCCGACACCCAGCTTCCGCTCGAAGCGTTCAAGGCCTACGTGCGCGATCCGAACGGCGCGATGCCGCCGTTCCATAAGGAAATATTGAGCGATTCCGATCTGGACGACATCTACGCCTACCTGGAATCGCGACCGAAGCCCGAGCCGGTGAAGGACATTCCGCTGCTCAACCAGTGACGCTACCGAGCTGAGCGCGTCATCGACGCCGCCCGCCTCGACAATCGGCGTCGAGGCGTCCGGCCCGCTTCGCAAGCGATGGATCGGCGATCCGGGCCCGGGCTATACTGTTGCGGCCAAGGCGGCGCGATGCGCGAGGCGAAACAACGATGACCAGCAAAGGCCGGATGCGGCTTGGCGCATTTTTCAATCCCACCGGGCACCACGTCGCCTCGTGGCGGCATCCGCGCGCGGTAGCCGACGCCGGCATCAATTTTCAACACTATCTCGACATCACGCGCACGGCGGAGCGCGGCAAATTCGACATGGTGTTTTTGGCCGACAATCTCGGCGTGCGCCAGGCGCACATGGAGGCGCTGTCGCGCTCGGCGCAATACATCGCCAATTTCGAGCCGATCACGCTGTTGTCCGCGCTTGCCACCCACACGACCCATATCGGCCTGGTGGCGACGGCTTCGACGAGCTTCAACGAGCCGTTCCACGTCGCGCGCAAATTCGCGTCCCTCGATCATTTGAGCTGCGGCCGCGCCGGCTGGAATCTCGTGACCTCCGGCCAGGACAATGAGGCGCTCAATTTCAGCCGCGAAAAGCACTACGAGCACGGCGAGCGCTACCGGCGGGCGCGCGAGTTTGCTCAAGTCGTCGTCGGATTGTGGGACAGTTGGGACGACGACGCCTTCGTGCGCGACCAAGCGAGCGGCCAGTTCTTCCGCCCCGAGGGCTTGCACAATCTCAATCACCGCGGCGAGCATTTCTCCGTGCTCGGCGCGCTCAACATACCGCGATGCCCGCAAGGCTGGCCGGTAATGGTTCAGGCCGGCGGCTCCGAAGACATGATCGGCGTTGCCGCCGAATTCGCCGAAGTGATCTTCTGCGCGCCGCTCACGCTCGAAGCGGCGCAGGATTTTTACGCCAACATCAAAGGCCGGCTTGCCGCGCACGGCCGCTCGCCCGACGCGATGAAGATCATGCCCGGCCTTTCCGCCATCGTCGGCCGCACCGACGCCGAGGCGCGGGAGAACTACGAATATCTCAATTCTCTTATTCACCCGGTGGTGGCGCGCGAGATCCTGTCGATGGTTCTGGGCAATGTCGATCTGACGCCATACCCGTTCGACGGGCCGCTGCCGGAAAACCTGCCGCGCTCGAATGCGAGCCAGAGCATTTTTCAACAGGTGACCGAGATGGCGCGGCGCGAGAACCTGTCCATCCGCCAGGTCGCAACCCGCGTCGCCGGCGCCCGCGCCAAGGCAGTGATGCATGGCTCGCCGGCGACCATCGCCGATTTTATGGAGGAGTGGTTCCGCAATGACGGCTGCGACGGATTTAACCTGATGCCGCCGTTCTTGCCCGGCGGCCTCGACGACTTCGTCGATCTGGTCATCCCCGAATTGCAGCGCCGCGGCTTGTTTCGCACCGAGTACGAGGGCAAGACCTTGCGCGATAATCTCGGTCTCAAGCGGCCGGCGAGCCGCCATGCGAGAGCTTCGGCGAGCGCCGAACGCGCGCCGGCGCTTGCCGCAGCGGCACCATAAGCAGGAGGAAAAAAGTGATCAGCGTCAGACGGCTTGGGCACGCCACATTGACGACGCCCGACATCGAGCGGCAGCTCGCCTATTACACCGATGTGGTCGGCCTTGCGCTCATCGAGCGCAGCAAGGACCGCGCCTATCTTGCCTGCAAGCAGGGCCTTGAGGCCATCGCGCTCGAGCCGGGCAAGGGCAATGCGCTTTCCCGCATTGCGTTTCAGGTTGCGCCCGACAGCGAGCTTTCCGAGGTGGCGCGCGCGCTCGGCGAGGAGGGCGTCAAGACCGAACGGCGCAGCGGCATTTCGCCGGGCATCGCGGACGCATTGGTGTTCACCGACCCCAAGGGCACGCTGGTCGAGATCTTTTCCGATTACGCGTTCGCCAAGGATGACGGCCGCACCTCAGGCGTCATGCCGCTCAAGCTCGGCCACGTCGCCTATCGCGTCGACGACGTGGAGAAGACCGTGAACTTTTATTGCGACGTACTGGGCTTTCGCGTCTCCGACTGGCGCGACGATTCGTTTGCCTTCCTGCGCTGCAACACCGACCACCATACCGTCAATTTCGTCCACGATGCCGAGCCGCAGCTCCATCACATCGCGTTTGAGGTCAAGGACTGGGCGGAAATCCAGCGCGCCGCCGAGACGCTCGCCCGCCACGACATTCATCTGGTCTGGGGACCGGGTCGCCACATCATCGGCCACAACATCGCAATCTATCACCGCAACGCCGACAAGGTGCGCGTCGAATTCTTCTGCGAGATGGACCAGATGAAGGACGAAACCCTTGGCTATTTCGATCCGCGCCCGTGGCACCAGGACCGCCCGCAGCGGCCGAAAGTGTGGGGACCGGAGACCTTGCGCAATTATTGGGGCTACGGTTCGGAGCGGGTCATTCGCGGCTATCAGACGGTGGAATGAAATGCAGCCCGCATGAGCGCAGCGGATGCGGCAAGCTAATTTAGGGCCGACACGCGATCCCGGATGTCGCTTCGCTCATCCGGGCTGCGGCGGCAAAGACCAGCAACGCCGGCACAGGAGGCAAAACCGTGAAAGTTTGCATGTTCCACTTGATGCCGTATCGCGATTTGCCGGCCGATTTTACGCAGCGCTATAAATCGGCTTACATCGATCCGTTGTGGTTTGACGTCGCCGATTCCGAAAAAGTCGGCGAGTACTACAACGCGACGCTCGACGAACTTTTGTACGCGGCCAAGGCCGGCCTGCACGGGCTGTGCACCAATCAGCATCATCAGAACGTCTATGGCTTCATGGCCAATCCGAGCCTGATGAGCGCGGTGCTGGCCAAGGCCACCAACGGCCAGAACCTCGCCATCATTCAGATCGGCTCGACCTTGCCGTCGACCACGCCGCCGACCCGCATTGCCGAGGAATACGCGATGCTCGACTGCATCAGCGGCGGCCGGCTGGTGGCGGGCTTTCCGACCGGTCTGCCGGCCGACGCCACGATTTCCAACGCGGTGGTGCCGATCGAGCAGCGCGAGCGCTTTCGCGAGGCGCTGGAGCTGGTCACCAAGGCGTGGTCGGCGCGCGAGATTTTCGCCTGGAACGGCAAGCATTATCAGCTCGGCATGGTCAATCTGTGGCCGCGGCCGATCCAGCAGCCGCATCCGCCGATCTGGATTCCGGGTGCCGGCCTGTCATCGACTGCCGAATACGTCGTGGGCCTCGATCACTGCTTCTGCCATCTGAGTTATTACGGCGCCAAGAACGCCACCGACGTGACCGACCGCTATTGGGATATGGTGGCGAGAAAGGGCCGCGACGACAATCCCTATCGCTTGAGCTTTCTGCAGCTCATCGGCGTCGCCGACAGCGACGCCGAAGCCGAGGATTTATATGCGGCACACGCCGAGTATTTCTTTCACAAGCTGCTCTACACGCCATCGTACTATCAGCAGATTCCCGGCTGTCTCGAATATCAGGCGATGGTGTCCGCGATGCGTTACAATCCGCGCGCCGAGGTCAAGGCCGCAACCCTCAAGGCCAAGGATTTCTACGATCGCGGCTTTGTCATCGTCGGCAGTCCGAAGACGGTGCGCGAACAGCTCATGGACGGCATGAAGCGGCTGCGCTGCGGCCATCTGCTGGCGCTTCTGCATTTCGGCTCGATGCCGACCGCTTTGTGCAAGCGCAATATCGACCTGTTCGCCCGCGAAGTGCTGCCGCATCTGGCGCCGCTTTGGGACGACAAATACGAAGACCGCTGGTGGCCGCAGCGGCTCAAGTCAAAACGCCCGGAAGCTGCCATGGCGGCTGCGTCCTGAGCCGACCGGAGACAGACAATGGCGGCTGTCGAAGTGCGTAAGGTCCGGCTGTGGCAGGACCGGATCGAAACCGATGTCGAAATCTGCGGCGGCGGACCGCCGCTCGTCTATTTGCACGGGCCGTGGGGGTTGCGGCCCGACCGCGACTTCATTGCACGCCTTGCCGGGGCGCACACGGTTTATGCGCCGCGCCATCCCGGCACCACGCCTGGCGATCCTGACGCCGTGCATTCGCTCAACGACTGGCTCGATCTCCTGGTGTATTACGGCGAACTTTTCGATCGGCTCGCGCTCGATGCGCCGGCCGTCGCCGGGCATTCGTTTGGCGCGCTGGTCGCCGCCGAACTCGCCGCGGCCGCGCCGAAATCGGTCCGCCGGCTGGTTCTGGTCGATCCGGTGGGGCTGTGGCGCGACGATCATCCGGTCAAGAACTGGATGGTGTTGGGCGATGCCGAACGGCGGCCGTCGCTGTTCGCCGACCCCAAAGGCGACGCCGCGGAGCGCTTCTTCGCCATCCCGAGTGATCCCAACGAGCGGGTCGAGGTGCTGGCGCAATCCGCCTGGTCGCTCGCCTGCACCGGCAAGTTCGTGTGGCCGATCGCCGATCGCGGCCTCAAGCAGCGCATCCATCGCATCGCCACCCCGACATTGATCGTGTGGGGCGATCGCGACCGCATCATCGATCCGGTCTATGCCGGCGAGTTCGCAAAGCGCATTGCCGGCGCGCGGACCGAACTGATCCGTGGCGCCGGGCATTTGCCGCATCTCGAACAGCCAGAAACGGCGGCGAAAGCGGTGCTGGGCTTTCTCGGCGGCTGAAAACGCCGCGGGCCGTCGCGTCCGCACGATGCTACACAATGTCGTGACTGTGCGGCGCCGTCTGATGTTGGCATTTGTGATTGGCGCGCCGTGTGCTCCGCGTCCTAAGAGTCCAGTGATCGAGGCCGAGTCGGCAGCGCAGATTCATGCGGATGCATCGCGGCTGTTGGAGGAAACACATGGCTGGCAGGATATTGTCTGGCGGGCGCGGCGGGCGCCGCTTTCGGTCTTTGGCCGTGATTGGCGCGCTGCTCGCGTCGGCCGCCTATGGCCTCACCGCGACGCTTACCCAGGCCGCCGAGCCTGCCGTCGTCATTCCGGCGCCGAAGCTCGACGCGCCGCCGCCCGCCAACGGCGGACTGCAGACGATCGTGCTCGCAGGCGGCTGCTTCTGGGGCATGCAGGCGGTTTACGAGCACACCAAGGGCGTGACCCAAGCGCTCTCCGGCTATGCCGGCGGCGAAGCGAAAACCGCGCATTACGAGATGGTCGGCACCGGCACGACCGGGCACGCCGAATCGGAACAGGTGACATACGATCCGCGCCAGATTTCGCTCGGCAAGATCCTGCAGATCTATTTCTCAGTGGCGCACAATCCGACCGAGTTGAACTATCAGGGCCCCGATTCTGGCAGCCAATATCGCTCCGAGATTTTCTATGCCAACGATGAGCAGAAGGCCGTCGCCGAGACCTATATCGCGCAGCTCGACAAGGCCCACCTGTTTCCGGCGCCGATTGTCACCAAGGTCGGCAAGCTGCCCGGCTTCTATCCGGCCGAGAATTACCACCAGGACTTTGCCGTCCTGCACCCCGACTATCCCTACATCGTCTTTAACGACTGGCCGAAGGTCGAAAACTTCAAGCGCCTGTTCCCGGATTATTATCGCGAGAAGGCGTCGACCGTCATGGCGTCAAGCAAACCGAGCGAATGATTACGACCGGGTTATGCCAACCGTGATTGGGCGTAATACCGGGTCCGGATGATTAATACGGAATCCGATTGATCGGTTTGCCCGTCATTCCGGATCGCCGCGAAGCGGCGAGTCCGGAATCCATATCCCCTGCGCCGGGATTATGGATTCCGGGCTCCTCGCTTCGCTCGGCCCCGGAATGACGAAGCGGTACCGGTTCTGGTTAACCACTCCTCAGCAGCGGCCCGAGTAATCCTCACCTTATCGCTTGCGCATCTCGGCGATGGTGAAGTCCGGCTCTTCGGGCGGACGCTCCATCACGGGGGTTTGCTCCTTGCCGGTAAATTGTTCGACCCGACGCACCACATAGGAATCCAGCGTCGATGTGGTGATGACCCCATCGCCCAGGGCCGCCTTGCCGAGCGCGATGCCTTCGACCACCGCCTTGGTGAAGGCGCCGTTGCCCAGGTCGGCGCTTTCCACCGACACTTGCCGGCCGGTCGAGGAGGCGAACACCACGATGCCGCCGTTCTCGCTGGCGCTCACCGTGTTGACCAAGACGTTGATGTCGACCGGCGAGCGTTTCGCCGCCGTGCCGGCATGGCAGGTGTCGAGAAACCACAACACCTTGCCCTGCAGGCCTTGCAGCGATTTGCGCAGCTCGTCCTGCGAGACGCCGTTGACGAGCACGGTGTCGTCGTTGGAATCCGACGTGTAGAACCAGTAGGTCTGCTTCGCGTCGGTCATGCCGTGGCCGGCGAGAAACAGCACCGACACGTCGTTGGGGTTGGTTGCCATCCGCTCCAGCCATTGCAGGCCTTCGATGACGCTCGCGCGCGTCACTTCGCGATCGGTGAGCACGCGGGTCTGCACGTCGGCGTAATAGCGGCCGTTCTGCGCCGCCAGCGCCTTGGCGAAATCACCGGCGTCCTTGGCCGCAAATTTGAGCGTCATCGCCGGATCGGCGTAATTGCTCACGCCGATCACCAGCGCATAGAGCTTGCGGGTGACTTCCGGCGCGCCGTCCCAGGTGACCTTCACCTGCGCGGCTTGGCTGGAAAGATCGCCGCTCCAGGCGATCAGGCCGACTTCGCTGACGTGCTGGTGCCGCTCGCGGCCGGCTTCGCGTTGTCGTGGATCGGCAGCCGCGGCGCCGGACCGGCCATGGCCTTTGCGCTTGCGCTCGCACTCGTGGCGGTTGCCGGAATGAGCATATCGGAAAGCCTGTATTCCGGCGACCCGATGCTGCCGCATACGCGCTTCGAATGGCTCGACAATTTGCAATTCGCCGGCACCATCGCGCTCAGCTTCATCATCGGCCATCTGCTCGCCCGCGTGTCGCGCGGGGCGATGAACCGGAGATTGGAGAAGCGGTAGCGCAGGCGCGGCCGCTCAGCCTTTGACGCCGCCCGCCGTCAGTCCGGACGCCATGAAGCGGCGCAGCGCGTAAAAGATCGCAATCGGCGGCAGCGAATAAAGGATGGCGATCGCCATCATGTAGTTCCACGGTGCGTCGTCGTCGTCGAAGAATTGTTCGAGCGCCATGGCGACGGTGGAATGCTTCTCCGACATCAAGAGCATGTACTGATAGAAATAGTCGTTCCAGGCGAACAACAGCGCGTAAGTGCCGACGGCGGCCAGCGCCGGCGCCATCAGCGGCACATGAATTCGCAGATAAAGCTGAACCACCGAAGCGCCGTCGATGCGGGCGGCATCGTCGAGTTCGCTCGGAATGAGCTTTGCGTAATATTGCAGGACAAGGATGGCGTAAGGCGTCGCCAGCGTGACTTCCGCGGCGATTACCGAGAGCGGATTGTCGACCAGACCGTAGATGTGCATCACCCGCATAAACGGGATGATCAAGGTCGACGACGGAATCGCATAGGTCAGGAGCGCCGCGCTGGAGAGCGTCCAGTCGCGGCCGAGCCGCATGCGGCCGATGGCGAAGCTCGCGAGCGAGGCGACGAGCACGGTCAAGGTCATGACCGCAAAGCCGATAGCGAGGCTGTTGGCGAACTGGGGCCAGATGTCGCGAACGTCCTCGTCGTCGGCATTCCACAGCGAGGCGAAGACGTCGAGCGTCGGGTGCGACGGCCAGATTTCGTAGGAGAATTCGTTGTGGCCGCCGGGGTCGAGCGCGACCAGCAGCATGTTGTAAACCGGCGCGAGCGACCAGACCAAAAGGATCGCGCCGAGCAAGAGCGAGCCGCTCTCGATGAGGATGCGCCGCCGCCGGTGCGGCGCGCTGCGCCGGCAACTTGCAGGCAACAGGGCGAACGTCACAATTGCACCTCGGTCGCTTTCAGGCGCCGCATCAAGGCGATCACGACCGGGATCAGGAGCGGCAGAACCGACAGCCCCGCCGCCACCGCAAGCGGCGGGTCGGCGAAATCGAGCGCATAGTGAAAGCCGAGCGTGGAGACGACTTCCGACTCGAAGGCCGGCGTGCCGGCCGAAACGAACAGCACGGGCGCGTAATCGCCGAACGTCCACACCGCCGCTATCAGCGTGCTGACGATATAAAGGTTCGCCAGCAGCGGCAGCGTGATGTGAACGAATCGCCGGTAGGGGCTGGCGCCGTCAACGTCGGCGGCATCGTAGAGGTCCTGCGGGATCGCCATGCGGCCGCCGATCAGGATCAGGGTCCATAGCGGCAGCCATTTCCAGGTATAGGCGACGATATCGCAGGTGAGCGCCAGCCAGCCGCGGTTGAACCAGAACGGTCCTTCAATCCCGAACAACGCAAACAACACGTTGTCGGGCAGACCCCGCGGGTAGGCGACGAACATCCAGTGAAACGACAGGTAGGCGGGAACCGCCGGCACGGTCCAGGGCAGGATATAAATGACCAGCAGCGCCTTGATCCAAGTGCGGCGACGCATGAAGAAGGCGGACAGCGCCAGTGCCAGCAGCATCTGCGCGTTTACCGCCAGCCCGACGAACAGCACGGTGTTGAGCGCCGCCTTGACGTAGCGCGGATCGGCCAACAGCTCGGCATAGAGCGCCGGATCGCTCCCCATCCACAGCCCGTAGCCGATCGGATAGACGGCGAAGGCGGCGAACAGGGCGGCGTAGGGCAGGACGAACGCGATCGACCAGCGCAGGTCGGAGCCGTGCAGGTGGCTGCGCCAAAGCGGCGGTTGCGGCCGGCCGAAGCCCGCAGCCGAACCTAGAACCGCGGAAGCGCTGCTCATTCGTCTGCCGAAGCGCTTAAGGCTTCAGCCCTTGACGCCGCCCATGGTGAGGCCCGCGGTCATGCGGCGGCGGAACGCATAATAGACCGCCACCGGCGGGATCGCGTAGATGATGGCGGTCGCCATCATGTAGTTCCACGGCGCTTCGTCGCTGTTGAGGAACTGCGCCAGCGCCACCGGCACCGTCATGCTGCGCACCGAGGACAGCAGCATGAACTGGTAGAGATACTCGTTCCACGCCAAGAGCAGCGCATAGGTGCCGACCGCGACCAGTGCCGGCGCCATCAGCGGCAGGTAGATACGCACATAGACCTGGAGCGGCGAGGCGCCGTCGATCCGCGCCGCCTCGTCGAGCTCGATCGGGATGCTCACGCCGTATTGCTGGAAAATGAAGATCGCATACGGCGTGGCGAAGGTGACTTCGGCGAAGATCACGGCCCATAGATTGTTCGCAAGGCCGTATTTGATCATGATGCTGTAGAACGGGATCGCCAGGAACGATGCCGGGATTACGTAGGTGAGCAGCGCCGCGTTGCTCACGATCCAGCCGTTCTTCAGCCGCATCCGCCCGATCGCGAAGCTTGCCAGCGACCCGACGAGAAGCGTGATGAACGTCGTGGCCGCACCGATGTAAATGCTGTTGGCAAACTGGTGCCAGAAATATTGCAGGTACCAATAGCCCTCGCTCAACACCACCCAGAAGCTTTTGAGAGAAGGATGCGCGGGCCAGATGCTGGTGGTGAACACGTCGCCGTGGCTCTCCAGCGACACCATCACCATGTTGTAGATCGGCACCAGCGTCCAGAACGTGAGTAGCAGAGCGAACGCGACGGCAGCGGCTTCGGTGAGCCCGCGCCGCAGCCGGTAATTCGGGCGTCGCCGCGTCGCGATGCGCCCATCGACCGAGACGACGCTCACAGCTGCACCTCCGTGGTGCGCAGTTTGCGCATCAGGATGATGACGAGCGGGATCAACAGCGGCAGCGCCGACATCACGGTGGCGACGCCGAGATCGGGCCGCGCGACCTGGAAGGCGTCGCGGATACCGAGCGTCGCCAGCACGTGGGTCGAAAGCGCGGGTCCGCCGCCGGTAACGAAGTAGACCTCGTTGAATTCTCCCAGGACGAAAATCGTCGAGAGCAGCGTGCAGATCAGATAAAGGTTGGCGAGCAGCGGGAAGGTGACGTAAGCGAAGCGCTTGACGCCGGTGGCGCCGTCGACATCGGCGGCGTCATAGAGTTCCTGCGGGATCGCCATGCGGCCGGCGAGCAGGATCACCGTCCAGAACGGCATCCACTTCCAGATGTGAGTGGTAATGACCGAGCCGAGCGCAAGCCAGCGCGAGGTGTCCAGCCAGCCCGGACCGTCGACGTGGAACAGATCCCAGAGCGTGTTGTTAACGAGCCCCCACTGTCCGTTGAGCATCCAGTGGATGGAGATGAACACCGGCAGCGCCGGCACCGCCCAGGGCAGCACGAAGACGAGAAGAAGACCCTTGGTCCACCAGCTCCTTCGCATGAAGAAGCCCGACATCAGCAGCGCGCCGAACATCTTCACGTTCACGCCGATGCCGACAAAGAGCACCGTGTTGACCACGGTGCGCAGGTAGATCGGATCGGAAAACAGCTCGTTGTATAGCTGCGGGTCGTGACCCATCCACAGCCCATAAACGACCGGATAGGCCACGAACGCCACGAATACTCCGGCGTACGGGACCACGAACGCGATCGCCCAGGCGAATTCCGAGCCTTGAAGGCCGCCCCGCCAAAGACGACGCCGCGGCAGCGACGGCGACGGTGCAGTAAGCTCCCGGGCGGCTTCAAAAGTCGTGCTGCTCATTTCTTGTCCTCGCTGGGCCTGCGCCTCTAGGCCTGTCCGATGGGGTATTTGGCCAGGATGGCGCCGATGCGCTTGAGCGCCGCTTCGGCTGCGGCTTCCGGACTGACGTTGTCGCGGATGACGCTGGCGTGCGCTGTACCCCAGACTTGAGCGGCGTTCGCCTCCGACATGCCCGGGTTGTAGGCGTAGAAGCGCGGCACCGTCTCGCCCAGCACGCCCTGGGTGACATAAGCCAGCCGGTGCGGGTCCTTCGGGTCGGTCCACCACGGATCCTTCTTGACGATGTCGGGGATGGCCGGCAGCCAGCGCGCCAGCCCGGCTTTCACATACTTTCCCGCCACCTCCGGCTGAATCACGTATTTGAGGAATTCTTTGGCGACCGCGACGTTCTTTCCGCCCTTCGGAACGAAGGCGCCGCCAACTGTCAGCGGCGAGGGGATCGGCTTTCCCGAATTGTTGTTCGGCAAGCCCATCGTTACGGCGTCGTCGTACTTTTCCGGGTCGTGGATCATCGCCAGTTCGGTCGAGATGGTGCCGTCAAGGTCCATGACAAGCTGCTTGGCATGGAAGGCGTTGTTGTCGTCGGCATCGCCCCAATCGAGCGCGCCGGGCGGGACATAGCCTTGCTTGAAGGCGGTCGTGATGTAGGCGATCGACTTGGTCACCGCTTCCTTCACGGCCGGCTCGTCAAGATGCGGCCGACCGTCTGGAGTGATCAGGTCGTACCCGCCATGAGCGGAGAGGAAATAGGCGAACAGGTTGTTGCCGTCGGCCGGGCCATTCGTCGTGGGCTGCAGGCCCAGGGAATACACGCCGCGCATGCCTTGGCCGCGCAACTTCGCCTGCACCGGCTTGAAGTAGTCCCAAAACGCATCCCAGGTCTTCGGCGCGTCCGCAACTTTCAAGCCCGCCTTCTCGACCAACGAATTCCAGATGTGGAACGGCAGCGTCGCGGTCTTGAACGGGGCCTGATAGACGCCGCGCGTTTTGGAGACGCTGTTGTAGTAATGCGAAGAGAGATAAGCGGTCGGGTGCAGTTGCCCCTTCAGCGGATCGACGATGTCGCTCAGATCCACAAGCTTGTCCTTCCAGGCGTTCTGCGGGATGACCGTGGCGTCCTCGGTGTCGTGCGACATCACGTCGGGAACGTCGCCGCTGGTCAGCGAAGAGACGATCTTCTGCATCAGCGGCCCGGTCGGGATCAGGCTGTAGTCGACGATGTTGCCGCTCTGCTTCTGGTAGTCGGCAACCATCGCTCGGAACGACGCGTCCTCTTCCGGCACGAAACCCTGGTTCCACCACGCGGTCGCAGTTTTGGCCTGGGCATTGGCGATATAGGGTCGCGCGATCGTTCCGGCAGCGACAACGGCTGCGGAGCTGCGAAGTACACTACGCCTGGTCAACTTGGTCATCATCGTCCTCCCGTGGTCTGCGGCTTTGCCGCAGGGCGGTTGTCATCCGCGTACCGGCCGGGTCGAAAGACGTGGGCGCAGCCCGCTGTCGAGGACAACCGAACTCGGCGGCCACCGTTCTTGCATTGGCCGCATGCTCTAAGCGTATACCACGCCGGCGGGCCATGTACCAGCGGGGTGAAGCTGCCGCGGCCCGCCGTTCTACCCCGAACTCAGGCGGCCGCCGCCTTTTTCCGCGCCACCGGAATCACCTCGTCGGTCGCCGGGTCGATGAGGTGCATGTGATCCATCTGGGCCACGAAGGGCACCAACTCCCCCGGCGAAGCTGAAACATCCGGCGAGCAACGCGCGCCCACATCAATGCCCCCGATTTCGAGGTGAATCATGGTTTCGGTGCCCATCGGTTCGACCACCTCGACCGGCAGTGTAAACTCGACTCCGGTGCTGTAGGGCCGCCGTTCGGTGATGTGCTCCGGGCGCAGCCCGAAGATCAGGTCGCGGCCTACATAGGACCGATAGGTCGCCGTGCGCTCGCCCGGCACCGGCAGCGTCAGCCCGCCGCCGAGACCGACGGCTAGCTCGCTGCCGCGTTCGACGAGCCGGCAGGGCAGGAAATTCATCGCCGGCGAACCGATGAAGCCAGCGACGAAGCGCGTGCGCGGCCGGTGGTAGAGCTCGTCCGGCGGTCCGACCTGCTCGATCCGTCCCCCATTCATCACCACGATGCGGTCGGCAAGCGTCATCGCCTCGACCTGATCGTGGGTGACGTAGACCGAGGTGGTGCGCACCTTCTGATGCACCTTCTTGATCTCGGTGCGCATCTGCACGCGCAGCTTGGCGTCGAGATTGGACAACGGCTCGTCGAACAGAAACACCTTGGGATGGCGCACGATGGCGCGGCCCATGGCGACGCGCTGGCGCTGTCCGCCCGAGAGCTGCTTCGGGCGCCGCTGCAACAGTTCGCTGATGTCGAGAATGCGGGCGGCTTCGTCGACGCGCTTTCTGATTTCGTCCTTGGGGAAGTGCTTGAGGCGGAGCCCGAACGACATGTTCTCGAACACCGTCATATGCGGGTAGAGCGCGTAGTTCTGGAACACCATGGCGATGTCGCGATCGCGCGGCGGCAGATCGTTGACAAGATCGCCGCCGATGTAGATTTCGCCGCCGGTCAATTCCTCAAGGCCGGCGATCAGCCGCAATGTCGTGCTCTTGCCGCATCCGGAGGGGCCGACCAGCACCAGCAATTCCTCGTCGGCTATGTCGAGGCTGATGCCGCGGACCGCGTCGGTCTCGCCAAAGCGTTTGACGACGTTGCGCAACGACAGTTGAGCCATGTTTCATCCCTAGCCGGCCGGAATATTTAAGCATCGCCAGCGGTTAAAGTCGCGGTCGGGGACCGATTGTATGCTGCCCGGAACGAGAGCTGCATCACGTTAATACGATGTGTCGCCCGAACGCAACCGGAACGTCCGTTTGTCGCGGCAGGTGCTTAAAGTGTGGCGCGCACGCCCGCATAAACGGCGAACGGCATGCCGGGCAGGAAAGTGCGCGGGTCGGTCAAATTCAGATAAGGAAATGAGGTCACGTCGAAGAACGTGCCATACACGTAATAGTGGCGGTCGAACAGGTTCTTGACGAGGCCGAACAGTTCGACGTGCTCGGAAACTTTGTACGAGGAGTGCAGGTTCACCACCCAGTAGGCCGGCGCTTTCGGGTTTTGATTGGATTCGTCGCCGACCAGATATTGGCTGCCGATGACGTTGAGGTCGCCGCCGAGCTTCCACGGATCGGTGATTTGGTACTCGGCTCCGGCCTTGAAACGATAGTCCGGAATGCCGGAGAGATGGTCGCCCGGCGCGACAGCGATGTTGCCGTTGGCATCCGCATAGGGATTGTACGGCGAAGACAAGGCCAAATAATTGCGGAAGGTGGCGTCGACCGAGGTGAAATTGGCATAGACGTTCCAGCGCTCCCATTTGTAGGAGGCGTTGGCCTCGATGCCCTGCCGCAGCGTATTGCCGGCATTCTGAAACGATTCATGGCCGGGAATCGCACTCGCTACATCGATGATGTCGCTGGTGTTGAGCGCGCGATAGAGGCCGAGCGTCCAGTTCAACCGACCGCCGCCGATGCCGAAATGACCGCGCAGGCCGGCTTCGCCCGTATAGGTGACAACCTGTTGCAGATCGGGGTCGCCGACCAGCGAGTTGTCGAGTAGGCATGGCCGCTGCGGATCGGAACAGCCGAGCTCGAGCGGCGTGGGCGCCCGGTTGCCGATGGCGTAATCGCCGTAGAGTGTCAGGTTCGGAGTGAGCTTGTAGGTCGCGCCCGCCATCGGATTGAAGTGGCTGTAATCGTGGTTGCCGTTGAGCAGCGGATCGTTGCCCAGCGCATCCATCAAAGTGATTCGAGCAACGTTGAAGCGGGCGCCCGCGGTGACCGCGAGCCGCGCCGTCACATCGAATGTGTCGGTCGTGTAGAGGCCGGTGTAGAGGGTTTGCGCGTTCAGTCCGACCGGCGCCACGTCGCCCGAAGGCTGATCGATGAATAGGCCGGAACCGTCGACGAACGGAAACGTATTCGAATTGATCGTTCCCAGCTCGCTCGTCGTGGAGAATTGCACGAGGCCGCGGTCGACGCTTAAGCCCACGACGAAATTGTTGCCGTGACCGAGGACATCCGCCGAAGACGCAACCTGCGTCGAGCCGCCGAAGCTGTTGGTGGTGGTAAAAGTGCGATCGATCTCGCCGAGCACGCTCGATCCCAGCACTCCAGACGCCGGGACGGTCTGCCCGGTCGTCGTTATCAGGTTGGATAAGCTGCCATCGAGATTGGGGAAGCAGAGCACGGTGGGATCGGGGCATCCGGTATTCTGCGCATCGGTGCCGTTGCCGTCGACGTGCGCCTGCTGAAAATGCCTGTAGTAGGTGACCGCCTGATAGGTCAGCGTATCGCTCGGCTTCCAGCTCGCGCTCGCCGTCCACATCGCCAGCTGATTGTGCGTGGTTTGCGGAATTGTGTAGACGCTCGACCAGTCCTGGCTGAGCATTTCCACCGGCGTCGCCGCGGCGACGCCGAAATGATTATCGGCGCCGGTGAAGGTGAGGTGAAATTCGCTGTCGGTGCCGCGGGCGCCGAGATCGGCGTAGAGGCGACGCAGCTGCGAGGGCGAATCCGGCCGCCAGCCGGCATCGTCGATGGCGTCGGCGGCGAGGTAGCCGGAGAGATTGCCATTTTGGCCGCCCGCCTGCACCGAGGTGCCGATGCGGCCGTAGGAGCCGCCGCTGAGTTCGCCCTCGGCGCCCTGATAGTTAAATCCGTTCTTCATCTCGAACGACAGCGCGCCGCCGATCGCGTTAAGCCCGTAGACCGGGTTGCTCGGAACCAGCGTCATCTGGCCGATCGCATTCTCGGGAATGAAGTCCCAATTGACGATGTCGCCGAACACTTCATTGATGCGCACGCCGTTCTGGTAGACGGCGAGCCCCTGCGGGGTCCCGATCACCGGCGAGGAAACGAAGCCGCGGTAGTTGAGGTCGAGCTGGAATTGGTTGCCGGTCTGATCGCTCAGCGCCACGCCGGGGACGGCGCGGGCCAAATCGTCCAAGAGATTCGGTGCGGCGGCGTGACTGAATTCCGCCGCCGTAAGCGTTTGCACATTCGATGGGATCTTGTCGGCGTCAACCACGCCCGGCTCGGCCGCCGGCGGGGCCTGCGGTTGCGTGGCATTGGCTGCGGGGGTGCTGTCGGGCGCCGCGGCGGCGGCGCGGCGCACGGGCCGGCGCGCCGGGGTCAGCGGCGTTGTGCCAATCACCTGAATTTCGGGGAGTGTGACAGCGGAGTGGTCGCTGCTGTCTTGCGCCGATGCGGCGGCGGGAACGAGTATCGCGGCGAGAACGGCGGTCGCTGCCATTCGCGCGAATGACACCCGAACGCCTGCAAAGACCACTCGACGCACGACCGCCCCATCCACGGTCGCTCATGCTGGGCTGGTGCGCACCCGATGTCACGTAAGGTTTTGCCAAATCCGATCGGGAACTTTTGGCAAAGGACGAGCCATTACTTCTCCCGGCGATGACGCCTATAGGAATGCTTATGTTACCGCGAAACCAGTTGCACTGCAGTCCGAATCAGTTCGGGCAGGTTGCGCGCATCGAGTTTCTGCTTGAGCTGCGCGCTCAAATTGACGACGGTCTTATAACTCACATTGAGTTCTTCGGCGATGCGGCCGTAGGGTTTGCCTTCAGCCAAGAGCGACAAGGTTTGCAGCTCGCGCGGCGTCAATTCGGCCAAGGGACTCTGCCGCGCTGGTGAATTCGCCAGCGCGACCTGCATGGCAAGTTCTCCGCTCAGATAGGGATTGCCGGCGCGGACGTTCTCAAATGCCTCCATGAATTTCTCGGGCGAGGTGTCCTTGACCACATAGCCGGTGGCGCCAGCCTGCAGTGCCCGGGCAACAATGCCTGGATCGCTGTGCATGCTGAACACGAGGATACGCACGTGCGGCGCGTGCGCGCTGATGCGCTGAATCAGCTCCAGGCCGCCGAGCCCCTTATCCTGCATGCCGAGGTCAACGATCACAATCTCAGGACGATGCAGACGATAGAGCCGGTAGCCTGAAGTGACGTCGCGCGCTTCGAACACTTCGCCGACGCCGGCATCTTGCAGCATGCGCCGGCAGCCCTGCAGCACGATCGGATGGTCGTCGACGACGAGAACACGGGTCATGCTGGCGCACCACCCATCCGGGCGGCATCCGCCACGCCGTTCTGCTGCCCGGCCACCGAAATCGTGATCTGCACGCAGGTACCGTGGCCGGGCACGCCAGCGATGCAGTAACGCCCGCCCAAGCCTTCGACGCGCTCGCGCATCCCGCTTATGCCGAATCCGGCTGGCGTACCCGCCGGAATTCCACGCCCGTCATCGCGCACGGTCAGTTCGAGCAGTGCGGCGTCGGCATCATGGCAAAGTTCGACGGCCACGTGTTTCGCCTGCGCGTGGCGTACGGCGTTGGTCAAACTTTCCTGAATACATCGATAGATCGTCAGATCAACTGAATCGCCGTAACTGGACGCAAGTCCTTCGGCGACAAGATCGAATGAAATGTTTTGATTTTGCTGCGAGCGCTCGCGCACGATTTGGCCGATGAGCTCCTTGAGCGGAACATGGCCAAGGGCCATTGGGCGGAGACGCTCGAGCATGCTGCGGTTGATGGACTGAAGATGCTCGGTGATGGCGAGAATTTCCCGCGAGCATTCCGCCAGATTTCGTCGCGCTTTATCCGGCAGTGCCTCGGTCGCGCCGGCAACCGATGCAGCATAAGCCTTCAGTCCGAACAGGCAGGGTCCTACCTCGTCGTGCAATTCGAGGGCGGTGCGTCGCCGCTCGTCGTCCTGTGCCGTGATCAGCCGGCGACTGAGCCCGCGATTTTCCGAACGCGTGGTCTCAAGCACGCTCGCGAGCGCGTTGAAGCGATCGGCGATCCCCGCCAGCTCCCGGGCATGCAGTTGGGGCAGCCGCACCCCATAGTTTTGATGCTCAAGGTCGGACAGACCGGCCGCAAGTGCAACGAGGGGGTCGAGCACGCGGCCGAACAGGAAATAGAGAATAGCGATCATCGCGATATTGAGGACCGCCGCGACGGTTCCGATCGCGATCAAGTTTTCCCAAACCTCGTCGATTTCGTCGGCGGGCTCGCCCGTGATCTCGACTTGCCCAAGGTTTCGACCGTCTATGACCACAGGCAACAGGTCCGGCTTGACCGATGGTGCGACGAGCGCCGCAAACCAGGCAGGCGCCGACGCATGCTGCTGCGCGTTCTGGCCGGATGGCGGTGCGACGACAGCAACCCCCGTCGCGTCGCTTACCGTGATCCGAACGTGGCGCAGCAAGCCCAGTTGCCGCGGCAGCGCCGCCAAGAATTGTTCGGCCGGGAGCTCGTGATGGACGAAATTGACGGTATCGCCGACCAGAAGCTCGGCAAGCCGCATCGATGCGGCCATCTCGATACGGGTTTGCGTGCGTGCCCGCAGGATCGCGACGCTGCCGGCGACGAGCACCGCCACGAGGTCGATCAGGACGAAGACGAGGAGCAACTGGGCCCGGACCGAGCGCCCATACCATAGCTCATGGGGGAGGCGACGCGATGGGCGCGCCAAGCGCAATGGAGCAGGCGCCGATCCCGATTGTACGGCGATGGTCGTTCTCCCCTGGGCAGATCGTCGGCCAAGGCGCGCTTCGTACGCATGTGCCGCCAATTGTCAGGTCAGCGGCCCTTCATTCCGGGCCCTAAAATTCTGCCCGGGGGCATTTTCCCAGCCTTTTCGATCTGATTCAATTGCCGGGCGACCGGCAATCGCTGCCCAGCTTTCGCGCGGCGGGAAGCAGGCGACGCCTGTCCCCGATCGGCGCATCGCCTCCATGCTCGCCCCCTTGCCCTCGCACGGGCCGGCGGAAAGCTCGGCGATTTGGTGTCGCATCTCGACGGCGCGGTGACGCAGCAAAGGCCCGAGACGGAGTTTTTTTAGCGATGGCGACCCCGGCTGGATTCGAACCAGCGACCTTCAGCTTAGAAGGCTGTTGCTCTATCCCCTGAGCTACGGGGCCGCGCAGCGGCCACCATATATGGATTCCCCATCGATGTGCCTGGAAAACGTCGGCCGAATTGGCGGTCGTCTTCGCCGCTGCAGCAGCTGCTCGCACCGCGCTTTGGGTAAAATCTTAAAGGCGCCGCGTTCGGTCACGACCTCGACACGATTGATGCTTCAATTAATTGTACGGGGTGAAAATTATTACCCCTTCAGAGGAGTTCAGCAATGTTCGCGCTTGTTCGCGCTGCCGCGACGGCAGCGATCGCGGGTGCATGCATAGCCTTTGTATCTTTTTCCGCCGCTGCCGCGGACAAGCCGTTTGTGAACGACGACCTCGCCCAAAGCGCCATTGCGCTTGAGGCGCAGATCAAAACCAACGCCGGACGGCCGACCGAATCCGTTGCGCAATTGCGCCGCGACGCCGACGCGGCTTTCAGCCGGAACGACTTCCGCTCAGGCATGGAGCTGCTCAGCCAGATCGTTGCCGCGGCGCCGAACGACAGCGCCACCTGGCTGCGGCTCGCCGATGCCATCATGCAAATCCAGCCGGCCAACAGCAGCGAGCGCACGCTGCTGCTGGAACGCGCTTCGGCGGCCGCCTACCTTGCCTATCAGCGCACTTCGAACCGCGGCGCGGAAGCCGACAGCCTCGCTGAGCTCGGCGCCATTCTCGCGCAACGCCAGGTGTGGCGGCCGGCGCTCGATACGCTTCGCCTCTCGCTCGAAATCCGCGAGGTTGCCGCGGTGCGGGCGCAGTACGAGCTGTTGCGCGAGCAGCACGGCTTCCGTGTGCTCGATTACACCGTCGACGCCGACACCGCTTCGCCGCGCGCCTGCTTTCAGTTTTCCGAACAATTGCCGGCACGCACCGACTTTGCTCCGTTCGTGGTGCTGGCAGGCACCGACAAGCCGGCTTTGTCGGTGGCCGACAAGCAGCTCTGCGTCGAGGGCTTGCAGCACGGGGCGACCTACACCATCACGCTGCGGACCGGCCTGCCGTCGGTGGTGCAGGAAACGCTGTCCAAAACTTCGAGCTTCACGATCTACGTGCGCGACCGCGCGCCCGCGGTGCGCTTTTCCACGACCGCCTATGTGCTGCCGAGCTTAGGGCAGAACGGGATACCGGTCATCAGCGTCAATACGCACGCGGTCGCCATCGAAATCTATCGCATCACCGACCGCTCTTTGATCGGTGCGGTCGCGGGGTCGCGCTACGAGCCCGGCGATTTCCAGCACAGCCTCGACCGCTACGACATCGAACAGCTCAAGCGGTCACGCGGCGTTGCAGTGTGGAGCGGCGATCTCAATATCGCACCGGCGCCGCTCAACAGCGAAACGACGACGGCGTTTCCGGTCGAACAGGCCATCGGCAAGCTCAATCCCGGCGTCTATGTCATGGTGGCGCAGCCGCAGGAACTGAAAAGCATCGCCAACAATTACGATGCGCTGGCGACGCAATGGTTCATCGTCTCCGATCTCGGCCTCACCGCGTTTTCCGGCAACGACGGCATTCATGTTTTCGTCAATTCGCTGGCGACGGGACAGCCGAAGAGCGGCATCGAAGTGCGGCTCATCTCGCGCGGCAACGAGGTTTTGGCGACGCGCCGCAGCGATGCCAGCGGCCATGTCCAGTTCGAAGCCGGTCTCGCCAGCGGGGAGGGCGGCTCGGCGCCGGCGCTGCTGGCGGCGACCGATCCGCGGGCCGATTATGCGTTTCTCAGCCTGGCAGCGCCGGCCTTCGACCTGACCGACCGCGGTGTCGGCGGCCGTCCGGCGCCGAGCGGTCTTGACGCCTTCGTCTATTCCGAGCGCGGCGTCTATCGCTCCGGCGAGACCGCCCACGTCATGGCGTTGTTGCGCGATGCGCAGGGCATGGCTGCGCCGGGCGTGCCGCTGACCTTCGTCGTCGAGCGGCCCGACGGGGTGGAATTTCGCCGCGTCGCCGTGGCCGATCAGGGCATCGGTGGCCACCCGCTTGATCTTTCGCTGCCGGCCACCGCGCCGAGTGGAACTTGGCATGTCGAGGCGTTCACCGATCCGAAGCGGCCGCCGGTCGGCGCGACCAGCTTTCTGGTCGAGGATTATGTGCCCGACCGCATCGAGTTCGACCTTTCTTCGGCCGCCACCGGCATCTCGCCCGGCAAGCCGGCCGAACTTGATGTCGCGGGCCGGTTTCTTTACGGCGCGCCAGCCTCCGGCCTCGATCTCGAAGGCGACCTGACCATTTCCGCGGCAAACGAGCGCGCCGGCTTTGCCGGTTATCAGTTCGGCCCTGCCGACCAAGAGGTCGAAGCGGTCAAGGAACCGCTCAACGATCTGCCGGCCACCGATGATGCCGGTAAGGCGCATTTCTCTGTCAATCTCGACAAGCTGCCTTCGACCACGCATCCGCTGCAGGCGGAAATCGCCGTGCGCATGGCCGAGCCCGGCGGTCGCGCGGTCGAACACACGCTGTCTTTGCCGGTCACCCCTCGCGGCAACATGATCGGCGTGAAGCCGCTGTTTTCCGGCCGCTCGCTCGCCGATGGTGCCATCGCCGGCTTCGATGTGGTCGTTGCGGCGCCCGACGGCGCGGCGCTCGCCGAACGTGGCCTGCATTATCAGTTGTTGCGCATCGAAACGCATTATCAGTTCTACAAGCGCGACGGCCAATGGAATTTTGAGCCGGTAAAGACGACAACCCGCGTCGCCGACGGAAATGTCGACACCGCAGCCGACAAGCCTGGGCGCATTGCACTGCCGGTGCAGTTCGGCCGCTACCGGCTCGAAGTTGCAAGCGGAGATTCGAACGGTCCGGTGACTTCGGTCGACTTCGACGCCGGCTGGTACGTTGATGCCAATGCCGACACCCCGGACATGCTGCAAGTTGCGCTCGACAGGCCCGAGTACCGGCCCGGCGACACCATGACGGTCGCGGTCACCGCACGCAGCGCCGGCCGTCTCACTCTCAACGTGATCGGCGACCGCCTGCTGGCGAGCCAGAGCACCGACGTGAAGGACGGCTTGGCGCAGATCAAAGTCCAGGTCGGCCGCGACTGGGGGACTGGCGCCTATATCGTCGCTACGTTGCGCCGGCCGCTCGATGCACAAGCGCAGCGTATGCCGGGCCGCGCCATCGGCGTGCAATGGTTCGCCATCGATCGGGCCGCAAAGACGCTCGGGGTCGCCTTGCAGGCGCCGTCGCTGTTGCGGCCGAACTCGACATTGCGCATCCCGGTCAAGCTCAGCGGGCTTGCGGCCGGCGACGAAGCGCGCCTCGTCGTCGCCGCCGTCGATGTCGGCATCCTCAATCTGACCAACTACAAGCCGCCGTCGCCCAACGATTATTATCTCGGCCAGCGCGCGCTTTCGGCGCAGATCCGCGACCTCTACGGCCAATTGATCGACGGCATGGCGGGCGTGCGCGGCCAGATCCGCAGCGGCGGCGGCGAGGGCGTGCAGCTCGCAAGCGAGCCCGCCGAGCGGGCCGCCGGTCGCGCTCTATTCGGGCATCGTAACGGTCGGCAAGGACGGCACGGCGGCCGTCTCGTTCAACGTGCCCGACTTCGAAGGCACGCTGCGGGTCATGGCGGTGGCCTGGAGCAAGGACAAGATCGGCCACGCCAATGCCGACATTGTTGTGCGCGATCCGGTCGTGCTCAGTGCGACGCTGCCGCGATTTCTGTTGCCGGGCGACCGCTCGACAATGCATCTCGACCTCGACAATGTCGAAGGCGAGCCGGGCACTTACACGCTCACCGTGACGGCCACCGACGCCGTACTGGCAGGCGCCGGCGCCACGCAGAAACTGACGCTGCGCGCCAAGGCGCGCGGCGCGGCCGAGGTTCCGCTCACGGCAAGCGGCGCCGGCAACGGCACGGTCCGCGTCAACGTCACCGGCCCGTCGGGCTTCGCGCTGGAGCGCAGTTATGTGCTCAACGTGCGTTCGCCGGCGCAGATTTTGGCGCGGCGCACGGTGCAGTCGCTCGCCCAGGGCCAGAGCCTGACGCTGTCACATGATATGTTCGCCGACCTCGTTCCCGGCACCGGCAGCGTCGCGATCTCGGTCGGCTCCTCGACTGCACTCGATGCGGCCAGCCTGCTTGCTGCGCTAAAGCGCTATCCGTTCCGCTGTTCGGAGCAGATTACGAGCCGCGCTTTGCCGCTGCTCTACGTCAGCGATCTCGCAAGCCAAGCGCACGTTGCGCTGGATGAGGCGACCCAGCAGCGGATTCGCAACGCCATCGAGGCGCTGCTGACGCGCGAGGATTTTACCGGATCGTTCGGCTTGTGGAGCGTCGGCGGCGACGATCTCTGGCTTGATGCCTACGTCACCGATTTTCTCACGCGCGCCCGCGAGCGCAAATTCGCAGTCCCTGACACAGCCTTCAGGCTGGCGCTCGATCGGCTGCGCAATGCGGTCGCCGATCTGTCCGATCCGGGCAAGAACGGCGGCAGCGATCTCGCTTACGCGCTGTACGTTCTGGCGCGCAACGGTTTGGCGCCGATCGGCGACCTGCGCTACCTCGCCGATTCCAAGCTCGACGCTCTGAAAACGCCAATCGCCAAGGCACAACTTGCCGCGGCGCTTGGCTTCGCCGGCGATCGGGTTCGCGCCGAGCGCGTCTATGCGGCGGCGCTTGCAGCGTTCGCGCCAAAGCTTCTGCCCGATGTTGCGAGCCGCGAGGATTACGGCTCGACGTTGCGCGATGCCGCAGCCGTGTTGACGCTCGCCGCGGAAGGCGGCGCCGGCGCCGCCACCGTGCAGCAGGCGGTGGAAAAAGTCGAAGCGGCGCGCGCCACGCTGCGGCCGACCTCGACGCAGGAGGACGCTTGGCTGCTGTTGGCGGCAAGCGCGATGGCCAAGGACGCCGGCAAAGTGTCGCTCGATGTCGGCGGCGAAACCCTCGACCGGCCGCTCTATCGCAGCATCAGCGCCGCCGATCTGAAACAGCCGCTGCGGGTGACCAACAAGGGCGCGGACACGGCGAAAGCCGTCGTCACCGTCAGCGGCGCGCCGCTGACGCCGGAGCCCGCGGCCAGCCAGGGTTTCAGCATCGAGCGTCTCGCCTACACGATGAACGGCGATCCGGTCGATCCGGCGCGGGTCGCCCAGAACACGCGCCTTGTCGTCGTGCTGAAAATCACCGACGCGCAACCGCAATTCGGCCGCGTCGTCGTTGCCGATTATCTGCCGGCCGGCTTCGAGATCGACAACCCGCATCTGGTTACATCCGGCGATACCGGCGTGCTGCCGTGGATCGCCGATGCGGCTGAGCCGGTCGATAGCGAGTTCCGCGACGACCGCTTCACCGCGGCGTTCGACCGCAAGAGCGGTGATTCGGCGATCTTCACCATCGCCTACGTGGTGCGTGCCATCTCGCCCGGCAAATACGTGCGTCCGCAGGCGAGCGTTGAGGACATGTACCGTCCCGAGCGCTTCGGCCGTACCGCAACCGAGAGCGTCGAGGTGACGGCGGCGAAATGAGCCTGGACCGTCATTGCGAGCAGCCATCGGGTCCGGCCTCCGGCCGGCCCGATGCCAAGCTCCGCGACCAAGCAATCCAGCCCCGCGCGAGAAAACTGGATTGCTTCGCTGCGCTCGCAATGACCAAGAAGGTAAAGGTTGCAGTCACTGCCTCGCTGATCTCTGTTTCCGTGCTCACCCTCGCCGTCTGGTGGACCGTCTCGCTCGGTCTGCCGCCGCTCGGTCGCGATCTTCAATTCTCAACCCAGGTGCTTGATCGCGACGGCCGGCTCCTGCGCGCCTATGCGACAATAGAAGGCCGCTGGCGGCTGCCGGCGAGTGAGGCCGACGTGGACCGGCGCTTCTTTGCTGTGTTGTTCGCCTACGAAGACAAACGCTTCCTTTCGCACCACGGCGTCGATCCGCTGGCGCTCGCACGCGCGGGCTTCCAGCTCGCAACGAGCGGCCGCATCCGCTCCGGCGGCTCGACGCTGACCATGCAGGTGGCGCGGCTGTTGGAGCCGCGCAGCGGCCGTACTTTTCTGGCCAAGCTCCGCCAGATTGTCCGCGCGCTCGAGATTGAGCGGACGCTGAGCAAGAAGCAGATCCTGTCGCTCTATCTGGAGCTGGCGCCTTATGGCGGCAATATCGAGGGCATTCGCGCCGCGTCGCTTTGTTATTTCGGTAAGGAGCCGCGGCTGCTGACGCTCGGCGAAGCAGCCTTGCTGGTGGCGCTGCCGCAATCGCCGGAATTGCGGCGGCCGGACCGTTTCCCTGCGGCTGCGCGCACCGCACGCAACCGGGTGCTCGACCGCTTCGCCGAAACCGGCACCGTGCCGGCCGACGAGATCGCGCGCGCCAAGGCTGAACCGATCCCGACTGCGCGGCATGCCATGCCGATGCTGGCGCCGCACGCAGCCGACGAAGCTCTAGCTGCAAGTCCTGCCGCAAGCGAAATACGGCTCACCATCGATGCCGACCTGCAGAAAAGCCTGGAGCAGCTTGCGCGCGAGCGGGCCCGCGCGCTGGCACAGACGCTCGGTCCCGATATTTCGCTCGCAATGCTCGTCGTTGACGATGCAACCGGCCAGATTTTGGCGCATGTCGGCTCGCCGGCCTATTTTGACGAACGGCGTGCCGGCGAAGTGGACATGACACAGGCACTGCGCTCACCCGGCTCGACGCTCAAGCCCTTCATTTACGGGCTCGGTTTTGAAGACGGTTTCATCCATCCCGAGACGCTGATCGACGACCGCCCGGCGCGCTATGGCGATTACGCGCCGCGCGATTTCAACTTTACGTTCCAGGGCACGGTCGCGGTGCGCCAGGCGCTGCAGCAATCACTCAACATGCCGGCGGTCGCGGTGCTAGACCGGGTGGGCGCAGCCCGGCTGAGCGCGCGATTGGCGCAGGCCGGCGCGGCGCTGGTGCTGCCAGACGGCAAGGCGCCGGGTCTCGCCATCGGGCTTGGCGGCGAGGGCATAAAGCTCTCCGATCTGGTGATGCTTTATTCCGGCTTCCCGCGGCTCGGCACCGTGCTGCCGCTGCGCGAACGCCCGTCGGTGCCGGTGCCGCAGGAGCGGCGGCTGATGAGTCCGGTGGCGGCTTGGTACGTCGCCAATATACTGCTCGGCTCGCCGCCACCGGAGAACGGCATTCCAGGCCGCATCGCGTTCAAAACGGGGACCAGCTACGGCTATCGCGACGCCTGGTCGCTGGGCTTCGACGGCAAATATACGGTCGGCGTCTGGGTCGGCCGGCCTGACGGCGCACCGGTGCCGGGCCTGATCGGCCGTGAAGCGGCGGCGCCGATCCTGTTCGATGCCTTCGCGCGCTTGGGGCCGCAAACGCCGCTGCCGCGACCGCCTCAGGGCGTGCTTGTGACATCGACCGCAAGGCTGCCGCCGCCGCTGCGACGCTTTCGCCTTGAGCCGCTCGGCGGCGGCAGCAGCGGCCAAGCGCGGCTGCACATTCTGTTTCCTCCCGACGGCTCGCTTCTGGATCTGTCGGTAACTGACGGCGAGCCCGACCCGATCCCGCTGAAGATTACGGGTGCCGTGGCGCCTGTGACCGTTCTGGTCAATGGCCTTCCGGCCAAGCAGCAGCAACGTGGCGCGTTGTTCTTCGCGCCGGAGGGTCCGGGTTTTTCGCGCGTTACCGTGATCGATTCGTCCGGTGCTTCCGACAGCGTCGTCGTGCAGGTCGCCGACAGCGCCGCGGCGCGGCTGTTGCTGCGCTCGGCGAGCGCCGAAGGTCGCGCGGCTGCGGTGTGCTCGCTGCCGCCCTGCCCACCGGCGCTCGGGTCGGGGGCGGTACATTAGCAGCGACGCAATGCGCGCGGGCTGCCGCCGCCCTTCCCCGCAGAAGCGGTTTTCACTAATGTGCGCGGGCATCGTGACAGCGGAGCTGAGATGAGCGTGACCAGCAGTGCGGCACTGCGATTCCACTGGCCAGCCAATGGCTTGGCGGCACTGCTCGATATCGCCACGAACTCGCACCGGCGGGCGCTGGCGCTGCTTGTATTGGTCTCGTTGCTCGCCTTTCTGCCCGGCTATTTTCAGATTCCTCCGGTCGATCGCGACGAAGCGCGATTTGCGCAAGCGACCAAGCAGATGATCGAGACCGGTGACTACGTCAATATCCATTTCCAGGACGAGGTGCGATACAAGAAACCGATTGGCATCTATTGGCTGCAGGCGGCCGCCGTACGGACTGCTGAGGCACTCGGCGTTCCCGAGGCGCGCACCACCATTTGGCTTTACCGCCTGCCCTCGCTTTTCGGCGCGGTGGGTGCGGTTCTCGCGACCTACTGGTGTGCGCTTGCTTTTGTCGGCCGGCGCGCCGCAATACTCGCCGCCTTGATGATGGCCAGTTCTATTTTACTCGGCATTGAAGCCAAGCTGGCCAAGACCGACGCCATGCTGCTCTTCACCGCGACCGCTGCCATGGGAGCGCTCGCCCGCGTCTATCTCGCGCCGCAAGACCTAAAAGCCGGGCGACCAGGGTGGTTGCTGCCCGCGTTGTTCTGGACGGCTCTTGCGGCGGGAGTTCTGCTCAAAGGCCCGGTGATCGTGATGGTCGTCGCGTTGGCCGCAGCGGCGCTTTCGATCATCGATCGCTCGATAGATTGGGTCAAGGCGCTTCGGCCGCTGCTCGGCTTTGCGTGGTTCGTTGTTCTCGCGTTGCCCTGGTTCGTCGCGATTTACGCCCGCGCCGGCGATACCTTCTTCGTTGATTCCGTCGGCCATGATTTACTCGCCAAGGTGGCGAGCGGCCAGGAAGGCCACGGTGCGCCGCCCGGGCTTTATGTTTTGCTGTTCTTTGTGACTTTTTTCCCCGCATCAATTTTGGCGATACCGGCAGCGCCTGCGGTCTGGGCCAGCCGGCGCGAGAGAAGCACGCGCTTTCTCTTGGCCTGGCTTGTTCCGTCCTGGATCGTGTTCGAACTGGTTGCGACCAAATTGCCGCATTACGTGCTGCCGCTTTATCCGGCGATCGCCATTCTCATCGCTGGCGCTGTTGAAAAAGACTCCCTGTCGCAGCGGCCGTGGGTGGTTCGCGGCGCAGTTTCATGGTTCATCGTACCCGTCGTCATAAGCGGCGTGGCAATCGCCGGCTCGATCATGATGAATCGCGACCTCGAACTGCCGGCTTGGCCATTTTTGGCCGCTGCAATGGCGTGCGGCTTCTTTGCTTGGCGATCGTACCGGGATGACGGTCCAGAGCGGGCGTTTCTGCGGGCCAGTGCCGCCGCGATTCTGCTGGCGATCGGAGGTTACTCCGTCGTCGTGCCTTCGCTCGCCCCGGCGTTTCCGGCCGTGGCGCTCGCAAATGTATTGCGGAACGTCCACCTGCCAACACCCGATCGCCGCCAGCGCCGGCTACCAGGAACCGAGCCTCGCTTTTCTCGCCGGCACAGCGACGCTATTCACCGATGCATCCGGCGCGGCCGATTTCCTGTCGCAGGGCGCTTGCCGATTCGCCTTCATCGAAGCGACGCAGGAACGCGCTTTTGCGCAGCGCGCCCGGGCGATCGACCTTCGCTATACCAGCGGACCGCGTATCCAGGGCTTCGACATTTCCATGGGCCAGCGGATCACCGTCGCCGTTTTCCGGTCGAACAGCGCGCCGTGATTCCGATGCGAGGCGCTTCGGACGACACGCCGCGGCCAAAACGGGCAGGGCCGCTTGGCTTCGCATTCAGGCTCGCAGCCGCATTGTCCCGGAACGCGGGGCGCAATCTCGCGCAATGGTGCCGTGCCGTCGTAAGCGCACCGCGCGCGCCGCTTCCTCCCGTGCCGCGCCGGGCTATCGCCGCCATCGTCGTCGCACTCGCTGCCGTAGTCGCTTTGATGTTTCTCGTCGATGCCGCGGCCGCCGATTGGGCCCGTCACGAGCCGCAATGGTTCAGAAATGCATTCCAGCAGATTACCAATTTCGGACTTTCCGGCTGGTTCCTGTATCCGTTCGGCTCCATTGTTCTCTGTCTCGCGGCGTTGATGTCACCCGCCTTGCCGCGTTCGGCACAGCATACGCTCGAGGCGCTCGCCGCCCGTTTCGGATTTCTGTTCCTGGCGATCGGCGCGCCCGGCCTGTTCACGACGATCATCAAGCGCATCATCGGCCGCGCGCGCCCTTACATGGACGTCCATGGCGACCCCTTCACCTACCGGCCGTTCATCTGGCGGCCCGAATACGCCAGCCTGCCATCGGGTCATGCCACGACCGCCGCCTCGGCAGCGATCGCGATCGGCGCCATCTGGCCGCGGGCGCGGTGGGCGATGTGGCTCTACGCGCTCGCCATTATGTTCAGCCGTGTCGTCGTCCTCGCCCACCATCCCAGCGACGTCGTCGCGGGCGCACTGGTGGGCGTCGTCGGGGCGCTCCTGGTGCGGCGCTGGTTCGCCACGCGCGGACTTTGCTTTACGATCAGCAAGGCGGGGCGGGTGCGGGTGCTGCCGGGGCCCTCGGCGCGCCGGATCAAGAAGGTTGCGCGGCTTATCGTCATGGGTGCATAACGCCGCCGCTTGCTGCGCGTGCTCGAATACCGCCGGCGCATTCTCACGCGATGATAGTTCATGAGCGACCAACATGAGACGGCGCATCCGATCGCTTCCCCGGTCTCGATTGTCGTTCCGGCCAAGAACGAAGTGTCGAATGTGGTGCCGCTGATCGACGAGATCGCAAGCGCGCTTTCCGGTCGCTTTCCTTTCGAAATCATAGTTGTCGATGACGGATCGTCCGACGGGACCGCCGCCCGTCTTGCCGAACTGGCGACCTCCCGATCGTGGCTGCGGTGCATGCGCCATGACATATCCTGCGGCAAGTCGGCGGCCATTCGTACCGGGGTTATCGCGGCGCGGTATGCCGTCATCGTCATGCTGGATGGCGACGGCCAGAACGATCCGTCGTTCATCACACCGCTTGTTGTGGCTTTGGAAGCCGGCGGGGCGCGGATGGGGCTGATCGCCGGTCAGCGTACTCGCCGCGAGGACGGGGTTTGGAAAAAGCTGCAATCGCGCATCGCCAATGCCCTACGGGGAAGCATCCTTCGCGACGGGACGCGCGATTCGGTCTGCGGCCTTAAGGCCATTCGTCGGCCGGTTTTTCTGTCGCTTCCTTATTTCGACACAATGCATCGTTTCCTGCCGGCTTTGGTGCGGCGAGAGGGCTACGCCATCGGGCATCTTGATGTCGTTGACCGGCCGCGCCAGCACGGCCGGTCGCATTATGGCATGTGGGACCGGCTCTGGGTGGGCATCCCCGATCTGCTCGGGGTGTGGTGGCTGATCCGGCGGCGCAAGCGCGTGCCGCAGTATGAGGAGATAAGCCGTGCTCGTTGATCTGTCGCGTGCGGTCGGCGCCTATCTGATGGATGTTTTCGTTGATCGGCTCGATTGGTGGGTGGCCGTCGGCTTCATCGCTCAGGGGCTGTTCACCGCGCGTTTTCTGGTGCAATGGATCGCCTCCGAGCGCGCCGGCCGCAGCGTCATTCCGCTGGCGTTCTGGCTGCTTTCGATCGGCGGCGGCCTATTGCTTCTGGTCTACGCGCTTTACCGCAAGGACCCGGTCTTCATTGCCGGCCAGGCCTTCGGCGTGTTCGTCTATCTGCGCAATCTTTATTTGGTGCTGCACGAGCGCCGGACCGCGGCTGTCGCGGTAACGAGCAAATAAACCCGCCATTAAGAATTCTAACTCGCCGCCGCCGCCGCGAGCGCCGCAAAGCCGCGCTCGAGATCGGCGATGAGATCCTCGACCGCCTCAAGCCCGATGTGGAAGCGCACGGTCGGGCCGCCCGGCTGCCAACGCGTCGCGGTGCGCATCGGGCTGCAGTCGAACGGGATGGCAAGGCTCTCATAGCCGCCCCACGAGGCGCCGATGCCGAACAGATCGAGCGTATCGATGAAGGCGTACACGGCCTGCTGCGGCACCGGCTTGAGCACGATGCTGAACAGCCCGGAAGCGCCGGTGAAATCGCGCTTCCAGATGGCGTGGCCGGAATGGCTCGGCAACGCCGGATGCAGCACCCGCAGGACCTCCGGACGCTGCTCGAGCCAGTGCGCCACGGCAAGGCCGGACTTGAAATGCCGCTCAAGACGCACCGCGAGCGTACGCAGGCCGCGCTGGCCGAGATAGACGTCGTCGGGGCCTTCGCACAGGCCCAAGAGCCGCACCGTCTGTTTGAGCGCGGCGACGTTTGCGGCATCGGCGGAAATCGTGCCGAGCATCACGTCGGAATGGCCGCCGATATATTTGGTGCCGGCCTGGATCGCGAGATCGACGCCGTGGTCGAGCGGACGGAAATAGAGCGGCGTCGCCCAGGTATTGTCCATCAGCACGATGGCGCCCTTGTCATGCGCGACTTTGGCAATGGCTCCGACATCCTGGATTTCGAACGAAAGCGAGCCGGGCGATTCCAGATAGATTGCTCGCGTATTGAGCCGGAAATGTTCGGCAACACCGGTGCCGACCAGCGGATCGAAATAGCTCGTGGTGACGCCAAGCCGCGACAGGATCTGCGTGCAGAAATTTCGCGTCGGCGCGTAGGTGCTGTCGGTGACGAGCACATGATCGCCGGCGCGCAGCACCGACAGCAGCGCCGTCGAAATCGCCGCCAGTCCCGAAGGCAAAAGCGACACGCCGGCGCATTGCGGGCCTTCGAGCTCCGCGATGGCGCCTTCGAGCGCTTCGGTGGTCGGCGTGCCGCGGCGTCCGTATTGATAGCGCGCGCGGTGGGCGACGTAATCTTCGGCGCATGGATAGAGCACGGTCGAAGCGTGATAGACCGGCGGATTGACGAAGCCGTGATAGGCGGCGGGATCGCGTCCGGCCGTCACGACGCGCGTATCAGTGTGGCGCGCCGCGGCGCGGCTCTGCTCGCTGTTGTCGTTCATGCTGATTCTCACCTCGCGGCGCGCGGTGATGGCGCGGCCGCATTGAGCCATTTCCGCGACATCGCGCGCTCTCGTCAACCCCTCTGACGGTGCGGGCGGGCGCAAATGGCATCGGCAATGTCTCGCTCGCCGGCTGCGGGCGGTCACAGCCGGTTGCGGCGAGCGTAATGGCGCAATCGTCATGGCGGCGCGCATCGCTGTAAGGCAGCGGGCATGAGTTTGCGCGTTGCATCGCCGGCGAAAAACGCCGGCCGTTACCCGCGAAGTCCGTCATCGAGCCATCGGGCGCTGCCTGTGGCCGGTCCGACAGCGGGACCAACTGGGACCTTTGGGTTTAATACTAAGACTATACTTAAAGAGATAAGGCTTTTGGTCGCATTACAAAGCTGTAATCCATGCATCTCTTGAAAGTGACCAAAGTTTAACTTGTATTGCTCAGGACGCGTGTCTTTACTTGGACTATCTTGACAGTTTGGAGGATTCAAATGCTCAAGCCCGTTATTGCCGCGACGGCCGTGCTTGCCATCGCCGGCTCCTCGATTGTCTATGCACAGCAGCGCTTCGGTGATCACAACGGCTTCGGCAATCGCGGCCCCCGCGCCGAACATCGGCACCGGCTCAACCCGGCGGATATTGCGGCGTTCACCGACGCCCGCATCGCCGCGCTGAAGGCTGGGCTCGAACTCACGCCCGATCAGGCGAAGAACTGGCCGGCCTTCGAGGAGGCGCTTCGCGGGGTTGCTCAGTTGCGGACCCAGCGCATCGAGGCGCGCGAAGGCCATCGGCATCAGGGCCAGGCACCGCAAGCGGGCCAAGCGCCGCAGGCAGGCCAAGCGCCGCAGGCAGGACAAGCGCCGCAGGCGGGACAGAATGCCGTCAACCCGTTCAGTCGGCTGGAGCGTCGCGCCGACGGTTTGGCCAAGACCAGCGCCGCGCTGAAGAAACTCGCCGACGCCGGCACGCCGCTCTACCAGAGCCTGACCGACGTCCAGAAGGTGCGGTTCAAGACGCTCTCGCGCATGTTGCGGCCGCATTCGCGCCGGCTCGCGTTCAACGATCGTAACGGCGGCGGCTGGCAGCACGGCGGCCGCGGAATGGGGCCTCAGGGCGATGGACCGAGGCACCACCGGCTCGGACCGGACGGCCGCGGTGGTGATGGAGGGCAGGGTTCGCAGCTTCAGTTCACCCGATTGCGCCGGCGCCCGCTGAATTTTTTTCGCCTCCCCGCAGCGGGCGCCAAAACGAAAGCCGCAGGATTCCCCGCTGCGGCTTTCGTGACTTTGCGGCTCTCGTGACTCTGTGGCTTTCAGGACTTTGTCCCCGGCTTTGTGGCTTAGCGCGCGAGCGTCCCGCCGGCCTTGGTCCAGGCGTCGAGGCCGCCCTCGATGTGGCAGGCGGTAGCAAGGCCTGCGTCTTGCGCCGCCTGCACCGCCATGGCCGAACGTTCGCCGAAGGCGCAATAGAGCACGATGCGCTTGCCGGTCGAGGCCGCGAGTTCGTGCAGCATGCCGCCTGTGCCGATGTGTTCGGCAAGGTCGGGGTAGGGCGCGTGCAACGAACCGGGGATCATGCCGTGGCGCTCGCGCTCGCTCTTTTCGCGCAGATCGACGATGACGATATCGGGGCGGCCGGCAAGCGCCATCGCCTCGACCGCCGAGACCGCCCAGCCCTTGCGCGCGATCTCGTCCTGGCGCAACCCGACCTGCATGTTGGCCGGCACCGCCACGTCCATCATTTTCGGATTCGACAGTTTCAAATTGTTCATCAGCTCGACATAGGCGTCGATCGACTTGACCTTGAGCCGCGGGTTGAACAGCTTTTCCTCGCCGATGGTGGAGACGGTGTCGCCCTTGTAATCGTGCGCCGGATAGATCAGCGTGTCGTCGGGCAGCTTGAGCAGCTTGTTGAAAATCGAATCGTACTGCGCCCGCGGATCGCCGTTCTGAAAATCGGTGCGGCCGGTGCCGCGGATCAAGAGCGTGTCGCCGGTGAAGACGCGGTCGCCCATCAGGAACGAGCAGGAATCGTCGGTGTGGCCGGGCGTGTACAGCACGTCGAGCCGCAAGCCCTCGATATCGATATGATCGCCTTCGGCCACCCGCATGGAGACGACGTCGGCGTGGCTCTGTTCGCCCATCACGGTGATGCAATGGGTGCGGTCGCGCAATGCGCCGAGCCCGGTAATGTGGTCGGCGTGCAGATGGGTGTCCACCGCCTTGACCAGTTTCACGTCCAGCTCGCGCACGAGCTGGAGATAACGCTCGACCTTGTCCAGAACCGGATCGATGATCAGCGCCTCGGCGCCGTGGCGGCTGGCGAGCAGGTAGGTGTAGGTGCCCAACGTCGAATCAAACAATTGACGGAAAATCATGCGCGCTCCTGCCGTCGCGATCCTAGCGCGGATTGTGCGCCGTGCAATATGGCCGAACGATGCCCGCAAGTCCGACTCCCGGCGATGCGGGTGGGAACGGCGGAATGGGCCGAATGGGTCGAATATTGACAACGCTTGCCGGCCCGGGAGACCATGGCCCGGGGAGATTTCGCGCTTGGACAGATCGACAAAGAAGGTCGCCGGAATCGACCTCGAACTTTTTGACGCAGGCCGCGGTCGCCCCGGTCGCCCGCTGATTTTTTTGCATAGCGGGCAGGGCTACGATCCATGGCAGCCGTTCGCTGCGGAACTCGCCGAGCGGCGCCGCGTGATCGCACCGTCGCATCCGGGCTTCGGCAGATCGAGCCTGCCCGATTGGCTCGACCGCATCGACGATATCGCCCATCTTTATCTGGAGCTTTTGGATCGGCTCGAAATCGGCGAAGCCGATCTCGTCGGCTGCTCGCTCGGCGGCTGGATCGCGGCCGAAATGGCGAGCCGGGCGCCGGCCCGGTTCGGCCGGCTCATTCTGATCGGCCCGGCCGGCGTCAAGGTCGGCACCCCCGACAAGCTCGATATACCGGACCTGTTTGCGATGCCGCAGGACGACGTCAACAGGCTCATCTATCGCGACCCCGCCGCGATGACGCCGGATCTGACCAAAATGCCGGATGACGAGCTTGCCATTTTGTTCCGCAATCGCGAGACGCTGGCGTTGCTGACGTGGGAGCCGTGGATGCACAATCCGAAGCTCAAGCATCGCTTGTACCGCGTCAAGGCGCCGGTTTTGTTGGTGCGCGGTGAAAGCGACGGCCTGATCTCGGCCGAATATCTTGAAGGCTACGCGCGGCTGTTGCCGAATGCATCGTCGCTGACGATCGCCGCGGCCGGCCACCTGCCGCATCTCGAACAGCCGCAGGCGCTGCGCTCGGCGATCTTCAAATTCCTGACAGCGTGAAATTCTCGGAAGCGTGACATGAGGGCATGGCATTTCAGCGAAACCGCTTACCCGTATCTGCCGCCGGCCGACACTTACCCCTCGATCCGGGTGTCGCTGCCCAATCGCATTTACGACCCGGAAAAGGGCGCGAGCCTTTACGACCGCTACATCGACGAATGGCTGATCGCCGAGGACGAAGGCGTCGAGATCATGCTCAACGAGCATCATCAGACCGCGACCTGCGTCGATCCGGCGGCGCCTTTGATGTTGGCGGCGCTGGCGCGGCTGAGCAAGAAGGCGCGGCTGCTCATTCTCGGCAACCCGATCGCCAACCGCCGGCAGCCGGTGCGCGTCGCCGAGGAAATGGCGATGATCGACGTGCTTTCCCACGGCCGGCTGGAGGCGGGATTCGTGCGCGGGGTGCCGTATGAAATCGTGCCGGCCAACAGCAATCCGGTGCGCATGAACGAGCGCCATTGGGAGGCGCTCGATCTGATCGTCAAGACCTGGACGCACCACGACGGTCCGTTCAGCTTCGAGGGGCGTTTCTTTCATTATCGCGGCATCAATATCTGGCCGCGCTGCTATCAACAGCCGCATCCGCCGATCTGGGTATCGACCACCAGCCCGGGCGGCGCCGCCGCGGTCGGCGCGCGCGGCTACGTCCAGGCGACGTTCCTCACCGGCTTTGATACGACGCGGCTGATCTACGAATCCTACCGCAAGGGCTGGCGCGACGCCGGCCGCGGCCGCGACGTGCCGATCGACCGGCTGGCCTACGCCGCTCTGGTCTATGTCGGCGACAGCGAAGCGCGCGCCCGCGCCGGCGCCGAGAAGCTTCTTTGGTACGTCACCGCCAACAAGGTGCCGCCGCACTTTTCCAATCCGCCCGGCTACGTACCGGTGGCGATGAATGTGCGGCTCGCCCGCGGCGCGCAGAACGTGGTCAGCATGTACGGCAGCAAACAAGGCACTGTCGACGGCGCCATCGAGGCCGGCACCATGTTTGCCGGCACGCCGGACCAGGTTTTGGCGCAAATCAACAAACATTGGCGCCATGTCGGCGGTTACGGCCATCTGTTGATCATGGGCCAAGCGGGCTTTCTCGAGCACGACGACACCGTCCACGGCATCCGCATGTTCGCGCGCGAAGTCTATCCGCGGCTCAAGGAGCTTTATCCGGATACGACGATCTCGGGCGTGCCGGCCGCGGCGCCGGCGAGCGCGGCGGAGTGACACGAAATCCGGTCGATCGCTTCATTTCCGCGTCGTCCCCGCGAAAGCGGGGACCCATAACCACGGCAGTGCAATTTCTGCTCCGACAGTGGGTATGGATTCCCGCATTCGCGGGAATGACGGCGAACCGATCAACCGGATTCGGTATAATTATATCGTCCTCCAAAAAACGTGGTCCTTCCCGCGACGCGCTCTGCGCCCGAGTTTTGTTGTTATTTCCCATTTCCTCCCGCTCCGCGTCGCTTTGGATCATCGGGAGAAAATAGGAGGCGAAACGCCGACAGGCGCTCAATCCAGCCTCCGCGCCCCCACCTCAATCCTCCCCCGCTTGCGGGGGAGGAAACAGGAGGGGGCGCGGCAGCGCGCCCTTTATCTCCTTCCTCCTCCGCTTGCGGGGGAGGGTAGGGAGGGGGTAGTCGGCAGGCTGATGCCCGAAGCCGCCCGGGAGCGGGCTGTATCTTCCCGCCCGCGGGCACCGCACTCGCTCCGCTTTCGGGAGTACCCTCGGCCGAAGGCGTCCGTCGATGAGCGAGAATTCTTTGCTTTTGTACTTGAAATAGGGACGATTGTCAAGGGCATGTCTCTACACGAGAGACGCCGCAGTTTGTCGCGCCGGCTTGGCCGTTGCGGCGGGCGGCCCGATATCTGCTTTGCAGGCTCACGCCGCTTTGAAAGAGCGCACCTTGATGCTGCGCGCCCGATCGCGTGCTTGCGCGAGATCGTAGGCGGTTTGCAGACCGAGCCAGGTTTCGGCGCTCGATCCGAATGCCTTGGAAAGCCGAATGGCCATTTCGACGGAGACGCCTGCTTTGCCGTTTAACAGGTCCGAAAGCGCCTGCCGCGTGACACCCAATCCTGCGGCGGCTTCGGTCACCGAGAGGCCGAGAGGCTTCAGGCACTGGCGGCGAATGATGCCGCCCGGATGGGGTGGATCATGCATCGGCATGGACGGCGCTCTTGCTAGTGATAATCGAGATAGGTGACGGAACGAGCGGATCATGCGTGTTGCTAATATGTCGTGTGTCGCTTGTCAAGCGACGCCATCGCGCGATAACAACGGGCATCGTCGAAATCGTGCGCGTGCTGCGGGCGGGCCGGATGACAGAGGCTGCATAACTTGGCATTTTGGCCTGCGCGAATCCCTGGTACCTTTTCCGCTAATGAACTCCGCAGCAATTCATCGCGAAATGGAAGCCGGTCGCGCTGACCGAGCGCGCTACCGGGCAGACGCATTTCATCGACCTGTGCGCCCTGGTCGGCCACGAAGACCCGATCACGGCGGACCCGCGCGGCGAATCGTTCACGTTCAAGCAGGGTGTGACCAAGACCGGCGGCGGTGACGGCTTCGCCGATGTCTGGAAGAAGGGCTTTTTCGCCTGGGAGTACAAGAAGAAAAAACGCAATCTTGAAGATGCGCTGGCGCAGGCTGGTGCGCTATGCGGCGGCGCTGGAAGATCCGCCGTTGCAGGTCGACTGCGACACCGACCGTTTCCTCGTTCGGACGGCGTTCACCGACAACGTATCGAAGAACTACGAATTTTCGCCGGACGAACTCGCCGAGCCGAAAAATATCGATATTCTTCACGAGCCGAGCGAAGCGATCCGAACTGCCGCGACGTCCTATTGCAACGTCGCTTGAGGCAAGCGCTCGTTCGGCTCAATACCGACGTGCCGGCCGATGCGGAAGAACAGGCGTATCCCAAGCTCGTCAAAATCGACGCGCCTTCGTTGATCGAGCGAAATCGCGCCATTTTTCTTCCGGATTTTGCCCGCGCCCGATCCGGGCATTGATATCAGCTGCGTTCGACCGGAAGGTCCGGGCGCGAACCCCATTCGGCCCACGAGCCGTCATAGAGGCCCTTCGGCGTTCGCCCGACCGATTCCAGCGCGAGCGTGAGGATCGCAGCCGTCACGCCGGAGCCGCACGAGGTGATGATCGGTTTGTCGAGATCGACGCCGGCTGCCTCAAACGCCGCCTCGATGCGCTCGCGCGAAGCGAGATGGCCGTTCTCGATCAGGCGGTCGAACGGCAGGTTGAACGAACGCGGCATGTGGCCGGAACGCAAGCCCGGGCGCGGCTCCGGCGCCTTGCCGGCAAAGCGCGCCGCCGAGCGGGCATCGACCACCTGCGCGCTGTCGTCGGTCAAAGCCATGCGCACGTCGGCCAGCATGGCGACGGCGCCGACATTCATCTCGGCACGGAATTGCCTCGGTGCGCGAGTGACCGCGCCGGCCTCGACCGGCCGACCCTCGGCTTTCCATTGCGGCAGGCCGCCGTCGAGGATGTAGGCGTTCTTGGCGCCGAAGATGCGGAACGTCCACCACACCCGCGGCGCCGAGTACAGGCCGCTGGAATCGTACACCACAACGGTATCGCCGTCGCCGACGCCGAGCGCGCCGACGGCCGCGCCGAATTGTGTGGTGCCCGGCAGCATGTGCGGCAGCTCGGTGGAACGATCGCACACCGCTTCGATGTCGAAGAACACCGCGCCGGGAATGTGGCCGCTGCGGTATTCCGCCGCCGCGTCGCGCTGCTGGATCGGCAGGAAATACGAGCCGTCGACCACGACGACGTTGCGGTCGCGCAGGTGCTGGGCGAGCCACTCGGTCGATTTCAGCCAGCGGCTCGCCGGCGGCGGGGCGGGGTTGTTGTCGGTTCTCAACATGATTGCTTCCGATGTTCGATCGATGCCGGGATCGTGATTCAACGCCGGCGTTGCAGCCGGGTTCAGGTAGCAGATCACTGATAGGGAACTTTGATGTCCGAGCGCCGTTCGAGCCAGGGCGGTACCGGCAGGTTCTTCTCGCGCAAGAACGCCGGATTGAACAGCTTCGACTGATAACGCGTGCCGTAATCGGCGAGGATCGTCACGATGGTGTGGCCGGGACCAAGCTCGCGCGCCAGCCGCACCGCGCCGGCGACGTTGATGCCCGACGAGCCGCCGAGGCAGAGGCCTTCGTGCTCGAGCAGGTCGAAAATGATCGGCACCGCTTCGGCGTCGGGAATCTGATAGGCGGTGTCGATCGGCGCGCCTTCCAGATTTTTGGTGATGCGGCCCTGGCCGATGCCTTCGGTGATCGAGGAGCCTTCGGACTTGAGCGTGCCGGTCGTGTAGTAGCTGTAGAGCGCAGCCCCCATCGGGTCGGCGAGCGCGATGCGCACGGCATTGCTGTGCGCCTTGAGCGCGATGGCGATGCCGGCAAGCGTACCGCCGGTGCCGACGGCGCAGACGAAGCCGTCGACCTTGCCATCGGTCTGCCGCCAGATTTCCTGTCCCGTCGTCTCGATGTGGCCGTCCCGGTTGGCGACATTGTCGAATTGATTGGCCCAGATCGCGCCGTTCTTTTCGGTCCCGGCCAATTGCGCGGCAAGGCGGCCGGAGACTTTCACGTAATTGTTGGGATTGGAGTAGGGCACGGCCGGTACTTCGATCAGCTCGGCGCCGCAAAGCCGCAGCGTATCCTTCTTCTCCTGGCTCTGCGTCTCGGGGATGACGATGACGGAGCGGAAGCCCATGGCGTTGCCGACCAGCGCAAGGCCGATGCCGGTATTGCCGGCGGTGCCCTCGACGATCACACCGCCGGGCTTGAGCTGTCCTTTCTTCACGGCGTCCTCGATGATGAACAAGGCGGCCCGGTCCTTCACGGATTGACCGGGATTCATGAATTCGGCCTTGCCGAGGATGTCGCAGCCCGTCGCCGCCGATACCCGCTTGAGCCGGATCAACGGCGTGTTGCCGATGGCTTCGACGATCCCGCTACAGATCTGCATGCTGGCAAAATCCCATGCCGGCGACACTAGATAAACCCGCCTGTGGGCACAAGACTGGGTCAAATCGCGCGATTTGCCGAAAGCGGTTCGAAACCATAACGGTGCATGGAGGCGGGCTATTCATTTGTATTCACCGATTTTTTGCGGCCGCAGCGCTATCCGGGTCGAAACGGGGCGGCCAGGATTCGCGCGCCCGCATCGACAGGTCTGGTTGAAGGCGATGAATCTCAACGTCAATACGCTGTTCCTCGTGACGATCTACGTCGAAGTGATCCTCGGCTTGCTCTTGCTGTTCGCGTGGGTGCAGAACACCGCGATCACCGCGGTGGCATGGTGGGGATTCGCCCATCTGTTGCGGGCGGCCTCGGTCGTGCTGTTCGGACTGTACGGCTCGGTACCGGACATCATCTCGATCGATTTCGCCAACGCCATCCTGTTCACTGCCTTCGCCGTCACCTGGACCGGCGCGCGGGTGTTCGATCATCTGCGGCCGAAGCCTGTTCTGCTGTTCGCCGGCGCCGCGCTGTGGCTCGTCGTCGGCCGCATGCCTGCTCTGGCCGATTCCTTCAACGTGCGCGTGCTGATCAGTTCCGGCATCATCACCGCCTACACCTGGGCCGCCGCCTACGAGTTCTGGCGCGGCCGCAGCGAACCGCTGGTGTCGCGCTGGCCGGCGATCTTCATGCTGTTCGCGCACGGCTCGCTCTATCTGTTACGCTCGCCATTCGGCGCCATGCTGCCGTTCTCGCCGACCGGCAACGAAGTGTACGACAGCGTCTGGATGACGGTGCTGAGCTTCGAAGCGCTGTTGTTCACCATCGCCATCGCCTTCATCCTGCTCGCCATGGCCAAGGAGCGGACCGAGCACCGTCACAAGACCGCGGCCTTGGTCGATCCGCTGACCGGCATCGCCAATCGCCGCGCCTTCCTGCAGGACGGCGAGGCGCAGTTGAAAAGGCTCGTCGCCGATCCGCGGCCGATCGCGGTGATGCTGCTCGACCTCGATAATTTCAAATCGATCAATGACCGCTTCGGTCATGCCATCGGCGACCGGGTGCTGCAATTGTTCGCCCATGTCGGCAGCCGCTCGATGCGCCGCGCGGATCTATTCGGCCGCCTCGGCGGTGAGGAATTCGCCGCGCTTTTATTCGACGCGACGCGAGACCGCGCCTTCGCCGTCGCCGAAGAAATCCGCTCAGGCTTTAGCGCGGCGACCGGCGAAGTCGAGGGCCGGCCGGTGGTCGCGACCGTGAGCATCGGAGTCGTCATCAGCCGCGACGCCGTGCTCGATCTCTCCGCGCTTCTGGCGCAGGCCGACCATGCGCTTTATCGCGCCAAGGACAACGGCCGCAATCGCACCGAGATCGCCTCGATCGAGCTGGTGCTCGACCGCATCAAGCGCTCGAATGCCGATCGCGCCGCGACAGCGGGAGCCAACGCGGCCGCCGAGTTCCGCCGCCTGAGCGGCCAAGCTCGCACCGTCCTGCAAGACCTGAACTGCAAGACCTGACGCCGTGCGACGACATGGGCTCGCGCCCAATCGGCGTTGCGCGTCTGCATCGGCGTCCTCGCCAGCGGCCCGGCAATGCCACGCGCAATTGACGCCCGCGGCTCCATTTGCTTCGTAAAGCTGCAACGGCACGGCGGAGACGGCAATGAAGCGCAGCAGCGATCGCATCCTCACCACTCATGTCGGCAGTCTTATTCGCCCGCCGGCGCTGCAGGAATTTTTGCGCGCCAAACAGGCTGGCACGGCCTATGACGAGGCGGCCTATTTCGCCTGCCTGAAGGATTCGGTCGCCGAGGTGGTGCGCCGGCAGGCGCAGACCGGGATCGATGTCGTCAGCGACGGCGAGTTCGGCAAATCGATCTCGTGGTCGCAATATGTGCTGGAGCGGTTGAGCGGGATCGAGCGGCGGCCGATCAAGTCCGGCGCCAATCCGTTCACCCGCGGCGTCGATCGCGAACGCTTCGCCGAATTCTACGCCGAACTCGATGCCCGCGACGGCGTGGTGACCACGATGGACGCGGTCTGTGTCGGGCCGGTCAGCTATACCGGACAGGCGGAACTGCAGCGCGACATCGACAATTTCAAGGCTGCGCTGGGGGACGTCAAGGTCGAGGAGGCGTTTTTGCCCGTGGCGGCGCCGGCGAGCGTCATCCCCGACCGCAAGAACGAATACTATAAGAACGAGGACGAACTGATCCGCGCGATCGGCGCTGCCATGCGCACCGAATACCGCATGATCATCGATTCCGGCTTTTTGCTTCAGCTCGACGACGCGCGCGCCGCCGTCACCTACGACCGCATGGTGCCGCCGGCGAGTTTTGCCGATTACCGCAAATGGCTGGCGCTGCAGGTCGAGGTGGTCAACGAGGCCATCGCCGGTCTGCCCGCCGAGCGTATCCGCTATCACGTCTGCTGGGGCAGCTGGCCCGGGCCGCATACCAGCGACGTGGCGCTCAAGGACATCGTCGACCTCATCCTCGGCATGAAGGTCGGCGCCTTCGTCATCGAAGGCGCCAATCCGCGCCACGAGCACGAATGGCGCGTGTGGGAAAACGTCAGGCTGCCCGACGGCAGGGTCCTCATCCCCGGCGTGATCAGTCACGCCACCAACGTAGTCGAGCACCCGCAGCTGATCGCCGAGCGCATCGTGCGGCTCGCTCGCCTGGTCGGGCGCGACAATGTCATCGCCGGGACCGATTGCGGCTTCGCCCAGGGGCCGTTCCACCGCCGCGTCCATCCCAGCATCATGTGGGCGAAACTTGCGGCCTTGGTTGAGGGGGCGCGCATCGCCAGCGCCGAGCTGTGGAAGTAGCGTAAGCGGCGTCCGAGCAGCCCGGCGCGGCGGCGCCGACAAGGGGTTCATTCGCGGCGCCGGATTTGCTAGCCTGTCGCCTCGACACAATTGCCGGCGGCCGGGGAGATTCGCCATGCTCGATATCACCAAGCGGCAAGCAACAGCCCCGTTCGACATCGCGCGGCTCGACAGACTGATGGATGAGGCCGGCATCGACATCCTGCTGCCGACCTCCAAGCACAATGTGCAATACCTGATGGGCGGCCATCGCGCCTTCTTCTTCGAATCCATGGACGCGATGGGCTTGAGCCGTTATCTGCCGGTCTTTGTTTATCAGAAGGGCCAACCGCAACAGGCCGGGTTTTTCGGCCACCGCATGGAGAATTTCCAGAACCAGGTGAAGCCGTTCTGGGTCTCCGAGATCAATTGCAAAAGCTCGGGCTCGATCGACGTCATGGAGAAGGTCGTCGATTACGTGCGCAAGCTCGAGCCGAAGCCCAAGCGCATCGGCGTCGAACTCGCCTTCATCCCGGCGGATGCGGCGGCCGTTATACGCAAGGCTTTTCCCGACAGCGACATCAAGGACGCGCTGTTCGTGCTCGAGCGCCTGCGCGCGATCAAGACGCCGGACGAACTGAACATGCTGCGCATCGCCTCCGACGCCGTGATCGATTCGATGGCTGCGGTGATCGAAAATCACGGCGCCGGCGCGACCAAGAACGAGCTGGTCGAGGCGCTCCGCCGCGAGGAGACTTCGCGCGGGCTCACGTTCGATTATTGTCTGATCACCGCCGGCGCGAGCCTTAATCGCGCGCCATCCGATCAGCGCTGGGAAGAGGGCGATATCTTGTCGCTCGATTCCGGCGGCAATTATCACGGCTATATCGGCGACGTTTGCCGCATGGGCATTGCCGGCGAGCCGGACGCGGAATTGGTCGATCTATTGGCCCAGGTCGAGGCGGTCGAGCAGGCCTCAATGAGGCCCATTCGCGCCGGCGCGCTCGGCAAGGAGATTTATGCGGCGGCAAACGCGGTGCTGCACAAATCCAAAATTCACAACCACAGCCATTTTCTGGCGCACGGCATGGGGCTGGTCAGCCACGAGGCGCCCCGGCTCACCAATTCGGGCCCGGTCCCTTACGACGCCTACGACGCCGACCGGCCGCTCGAGGCCGGCATGGTGGTGTCGGTGGAGACCACGCTGGCGCATCCCGAGCGCGGCTTCATCAAGCTCGAAGACACCGTGGTGGTCACCGAAACCGGCTTCGAAGTCTACGGCGACCGCATTCGCGGCTGGAACCGGGCGGGCGGATAGCGGTCCTGCATCGACCCGAAATAAGGGTACCGGTGCGGTGATGGCGCGCCGATCGGCCTTGCGGATCGAATTGCGATCGGGCTGGCGGGCTGTTGTACCCATATTGTGCCCATGAAATGAAAACGGCCCCGAAAAGGACCGTTCGCTGTCGTCTAATTCCTTGAAATATTTGGCTCCCCGGGCCGGATTCGAACCAGCGACCAACCGGTTAACAGCCGGTTGCTCTACCGCTGAGCTACCGGGGAACAATGCTCAAGCGCTCATCCGCAGGCGCATATAGCAAGGCTGTCCGGGCTTTGAAAGCTGCAAACAGCCGCAACGCGACGGCTGCCGGTCTGTAGAAAAGCCGCCCAACGCCGCGGCTGAGGCGAGTTGCATCGCCGCGATCTGCACCGGAAGGACTCAGAGCCAAAGCGCTCGGACCCAACGGACTCCGAGCCAACCAACTCGCAGCCAAACGACTTGCGCCGCCAAGCTGTCCAGGGGGTAAAGGCTGGAGGCCACGCCCGGAATTGAACCGGGGTAAACGGTTTTGCAGACCGCTGCGTAACCACTCCGCCACGTGGCCGTAGGCGAAAATCCCTTTAGAAACTAGGCACTTCGCTGTCAAGCTCAATCCGCAGAAATTCCTAAAACGCGAAAAAATGTGGTAGAAGAGTTACCACAAAATCGACCAGAGTGCCGATGGCTCGTTCGACGGTCTCTTCTGCCCTCGCCAATAGGGTCCATTTGCCGCTCGCCCCTTGGACCGGTGGCAAGTTCGACAATTTGCGGTTCGATGCCGACAGGATCGTCGCAGGAGCGAAGCGTCGGCACCGAACCGCCAGTTCGCTCTCCCGCAGCGCAGGCGAAGCCCATTGATCGAGGTCAAATGCGCCTATTCCTCGTCGTGCGAATTTGACCAGCATGGCTGATCCGGCAGACGCCACTCGACGGCCGAACGCGACGCCGCTCCTCGAAGCGACCGGGGTCGTCAAGCGCTTCGGCCCGGTGCAGGCAAACGACGTGACGAGTTTTGCGGTCCATGCCGGCGAGATCGTCGGGCTGGTCGGTGAGAACGGCGCCGGCAAGAGCACGTTGTGCAAAATCCTCTACGGCTATTACCGCCCCGATGCCGGCGAGTTTCGCGTTGCCGGCAAGCCGGTGCGGATCAGCTCGCCGCACGAGGCCCGTCGCCACGGCATCGGCATGGTGTTTCAGAATTTCAGCCTCATTCCGGCGCTCACCGTCTGGGAGAATGTTGCGCTGTACCTTGAAGATCTGCCGTGGACGATCGGCCCGGCCGAACTGCGGCGCCGCATGGGAAAACTCGCCGAACGATTGCGGCTCAATGTGAACCTTAATCTTCCGGTGGGCAGTCTCGCGGTGGGCGAGCGCCAGAAGGTGGAGATCCTGAAACAGCTGCTCGCCGGGGCGCGCGTTCTGATGCTCGACGAGCCGACCAAGGTGCTGGCGCCGCAGGAAACCGAGGGGCTGTTCCGCACCATGGCCGAGCTGCGCGACGAGGGCTACGGCGTGGTCTTCATCACGCACAAGCTGCACGAAGTGACGGCGTGCGCCGACCGCATCGCGGTGATGCGGCAGGGCCGCATCGTCGCCACGCTGGCGCGGCACGAAGCCAATGACGCGGCGCTGCTGCGCCTGATGTTCGGCGAAGCCTCGCCGGTCGTCGCCACTCAACGCTCGGCATCCAGGCAAGCGCCGGGCGCACTGGTGCTCGAGCTCGACGGCATCGCCACCTCGCCGGCGCCGGGGGCGGCGGCGTTGCACGATGTCTCGTTGGCGCTGCACGGCGGCGAAATTCTAGGCGTGGCCGGAGTCTCCGGTAACGGCCAAAGCGAGCTCGCCGAATCCATTCTCGGCCTGCGGCGCCCGCTCCGCGGCGTCAAACGGCTATGGGGCGAGGATGCGACCCGCTGGTCGGTGTCGCGGATTTGCGACTGCGGCGTCGCCAGCATTCCCGATGATCCGACGGGGCTCGCCATCGTGCCGGGACTGAGCGTGCGCGAAAATTTGGCGCTCGGCAGCGGGCGGCGCTATCACCTGGGGCTCGATCTCGATTGGCAGCGGCTTGCCGCCGATATGGAGGCGAGCCGAGCCAAACTGCATTTTCCTCCCTTGGCGCTCGATACGCGGGCGGCCGCGCTGTCGGGCGGCAATCAGCAACGGCTCGTGGTGACGCGCGAGCTGGCACACGATCCTCGATTGATCGTCGCGCTCTATCCGACGCACGGTCTCGACGCGCGCAGCACTGCGGCGGTGCGGGCGGTATTCGATCAAGCGCGCGTGGCCGGCGCGGCGGTGCTGTTGTTCTCGGAAGAGCTTGAGGAGCTGTTTGTGCTGTGCGACCGCCTGATCGTGCTGCGCGAGGGCCGCATTGCCGGCAGCTTCGCGCCGGATTCTTTCGATGTCACGGCGATCGGCTCCTGCATGGTGGGGACCGCCGATGCCGCATGATCCCGGCGCCCGGAAACGACGTGGTCCTTGCGGGTCATGCAAGCGCGGTTCACAAGCGCCAAATTGATCCTCGCGATCGGCTTCAGCCGATATGAATTCACCTTCGACCTTGCCAGAGCGCATTCGGATGTCGCGTTCGATCACGCCGGGGCTGGTTGATGGCGCGGAATTTATATAGGTTTTCGGGGCTGCCCGGCACGCTGGTAGCCGATGGGCGTCGCCGCCGCCAAAGTGACCAAAGCGGAAAAGCAAAAAGCAGTAGCAGATGACAGAAAACATCAAAGATAGGATCGAGACGGCGAATGCCGAGTGCGTTCGCCGCATCATGGCCGCCGATCCGGTTCTCCTTGACGTGGCGCCGGCCGGCGAGGTCGTGTCGGGCATGAAGGATCGCACAATATTTCATTCCGGACCGCCGATAGAATGGCGGCGGATGTGCGGCGCCCAAAAGGGCGCCGTCATCGGCATGCTGATTTTCGAAGGCTGGGCCAAGGACTGGGACGATGGCGTCCGCCAGATCGAGGCCGGCCGGATTACGCTTGAACCCAATCACCATCACGACAGCGTCGGACCCATGGCGGGCACGATCAGCCCCAACATGTGGGTGTGGGTGGTCGAAAACCGCAATTCCGGAAACCGCGCCTATTGCCGCCAGGTCGAGCCCGCCCAGCAATTCGGCGATTATGGCGCAGCGGCCCTCGGCGCGCTGGTGAAATGGCGCGATGTCTGGGGCCCGGCCTTGCGGGCGGCGATCCGCAATCTCGGCGGTCTGCCGCTTAAGCCGATCATCATCAAGGCGCTGCAAATGGGCGATGAGGTGCACAACCGCGCCATCGCCGCATCGAGCCTGTTCGCCAACGCGGTCGCGCCAGCGCTCGTCAAGTCCGGCCTGCCGCAGCAGCAATTGCTCGATACGCTCTATTACACCGGCAATCACCCGCTGCTTTTTCTCGGCCTGTCGATGGCGTGCGGCAAGGCTGCCGCCGACCCGGCGCGCGGCGTGGAATTCAGTTCGGTCGTCACCGCCATGGCGCGCAACGGCACTGATTTCGGCATTCAGGTGAGCGGGCTTGCCGGCGAATGGTTCACCGCGCCCGCGCCGCCGGTGAAGGGTCTCTACCTGCCCGGCTTCCAGGAGGCCGATGCCGGCCGCGATATGGGCGATTCGGCCATCACCGAAACGGTCGGATGGGGCGGCTTCCTGCTCGGCGGCGCACCGGGAATCCTGACACTGGTCGGCGGCACGCCGCAGGAAGCTCTCGCCTACAGCAGAGAGATGCGCCGCATCTGCGTGACGCAGAGCCAGGAATATTTGATGCCGGCTCTGGGATTCGAGGGCACGGCGGTCGGCATCGACATTCGCAAGGTCGTGCAGACCAATATTGTGCCGATCATTGATACCGCGATCGCGCACAAGGAGCCGGGCCATTCGGTGATCGGCGGCGGCCTGGTGCGGCCGCCGATGGAGTGCTTCACCAAGGCGCTCAAGCGTTTTGGCGAGAAATACGCAAGCCTCTGAAAAACACAGGCCGCCATGGCGAAGAGGCTGTTGATCCGCAAAGCCGCCTATTTCGACTCGGTCTTTCTCATGCAGGCGGCGCGGGGCATGGCTGCTGAACCCGGCATGCGTGACGCGGCGGCGGTGATGGCCACTGAGCAGAACAGAAATCTGCTCGCCGACGCGGGTTATGATCGCAACGAGCTTGCCGGTGCCGGGCCGAATGACCTCGTGATCGCGCTCGACGGTGACGAAGCCGCCGTCGCTGGCGTGCTGGCGGATCCCGATCGTTGGCTGCACCGGCGGGCAGCGGCCGCCGCCGAGACCGTCTGCCACAGCCTGGACGAAGCGCTGGCGCGCGCCGCCGAGATTTCGCTCGCCGTCATTTCGGTGCCGGGACAATACGCCGCCGCCGAAGCCCGCAAGGCGCTCGCCCGCGATCTCAACGTATTTCTGTTTTCCAGCAACGTGTCGGTTGCGGACGAGTTGGCGCTCAAGCGCGAGGCCGGCGCCAAAGGGCTCATTGTCATGGGTCCCGACTGCGGCACTGCGCTGATCGGGGGAGCAGGAATTGGCTTCGCCAATTCGGTACGCCGCGGACCCATCGGGATCATCGCCGCGAGCGGGACTGGAATGCAGGAATTGAGCTGCCTCGTTCACCGCGCCGGATCGGGCATTTCGCACGGCATCGGCACCGGCAGCCGCGATCTTTCCGACGAGATCGGCGGGCTCTCCACCCTCGGCGCGCTCGACGACATGGAGGCGGATGAAGCAACAAAAGTCATCGTGCTCCTTTCCAAGCCGCCCGGAGCCCAGACCATGCGGCTCGTTGGGCAGCGGCTCGAACAGTGCCGCCGGCCGGTCGTGGCCTGCCTGCTGGGCAGCGCGCCGGATGGCAACGTACTGGGTCGCCCCGGCGGCAAAATTCAGTTTGCCTCGACCATCGATCAGGCGGCGAGTATGGCGCTTGTGGCCGCAGGTGTGTCGGCGCCGGCATTTCTTCGGGTCGACATCGAGGAGATCCGGGCGAGAGCAGCCGCGGAAGTGGGCAGGATGGCTCCGGCGCAACGTTACGTCCGCGGCCTCTTTGCCGGCGGAACGTTCTGCTACCAGTCGCAGAGCATCTTTCGCGATGGCGGTCTGACCGTGTATTCGAACGCGCCGCTGCATGGGATGCGCGATCTCGGCGATCCGGCGCGAAGCGAACAACATACGCTCATCGACATGGGCGCCGAGACCTTCGTCGCCGGCCGGCCCCATCCGATGATCGACGCAACATTGCGCCGCGAACGCATCCTGCGCGAGGCCGCGGACCCGCAGCTCGCGGTGCTGCTGCTTGATTTCGTGCTCGGCGCCATTTCTTCCGCCGATCCGGTCGGCGATCTCGTGGGCGCGATCAGAGCCGTTCAGGAGCGCGTGCAACGCAACGGCGGACAAATCTGCGTGGTTGCGTCAGTGTGCGGCACCGAGGAAGATGCGCAGCATCTTGACGAGCAGGTCGGGATGCTCGGCGAGGCAAGCGTGCTGGTATTCCCAAGCAATGCCCAGGCGGCTTTGTTCGCCCGCGAAATCGCGCTCAAGCTGCAAGCCAAATAGCGAGCAATTGCATGCCCAGAAAATTCAAGGAGCTGCTGAAGGAAAAGCCGGTCTTCGTCAATGTCGGTGTGCGCGAATTCGGCGACAGCCTGCGCAAACAGGGCTATGGCGCCATCGAAATCGTGTGGTCGCCGCCGGCGGGCGGCGATCGCGAACTGGCGGAACTGTTGGACAAGCTTCTTTGAGGCAGAGATCATGCGCCTTGGCGCGGCCGCCATCGGGGTTGGAGTGCCGAGCGGCGATTTTGCCGGGACGGTCGTTTCCGTCTATCCGCGGCTCGCTCTGCTGGCGCTCTCCGACCAAAGCCTGCTGACGCTCGCGGTGCCGGCAGTCGGTCATTTGCCGCGCGGCATCACGCTTGCGGCGCCGCCGGATTTTCTGCTGGCTCCGCACCTGAGGGACGGAGTTGAATTCGCGGCGCGCGATCGAATGCTGTGTTTTTCAGGACGTTCCTCTGAAAATCGACATGCGCGGATCGCGGCATTGGCACTGCGACCTCGCCCGCTTGCGCCTCGACATGACGCAACAAGCGGTGCGGCAGGCCTGGCAGGTGGCGCATCGGTTGTTGCAGCAAAACGGGCGCAGTCATGGATTGCATCGCATCGGCGGCGTTGCGATCAAGCGACTGAGCGAAACCACCCGCGCCTGTGAATCGGCGGCGGCGAGGGACGCGGTCCGCGCTCTCGTCGGTCTCGGCGAGGGCGCCACTCCGGCCGGCGATGATTTTCTGGTAGGCTATCTGGCCGGCGCGCGTTCCGCCGCGCGCGACATCGCGCCGCGAACGAGATTTCTGGCGGCGTTGTGCGACCAACTGACCGCGTTGCTCGAGCGCACGACCCGTGTGAGCGGCCTTTACCTTGCCGCCGCCGCCGCCGGCCAAATTTCCCAGCGCCTCTATGACGTAGCTGCCGGCATTGCGGCAGGCGCCGCCGCCGAGACGATTGCCGTCGCCGTGGGTGCAGCGCTTGACGTCGGCCACAGTTCGGGCAGCTGCGGGGTTCTCGGTCTATTGCGCGGCAGCCTCGCCTGGGACGCGGCCACGCCGCAACCGGCGAGGATCGGCTGATGAACGCCTCCGGCAAGCTCGCCGTGATCGCCATCGGCGGCAATTCGCTGATCCGCGACGAACGGCACGAGACGATCGCGGACCAATACGAGACGGTGACTGTTACCGTGCATCAAATAACCCACATGATCGAGGCCGGCTGGAACGTCATCGTCACCCACGGCGACGGCCCGCAGATGGGCTTTGTGCTACGGCGCTCGGAATTGGCAATCCGCGAACTGCCGCCGGTGCCGATGGACTATGCTGGCGCCGACCTGCAGGGCTCGATCGGCTACATGATCGTGAAAGCGTTTCACAACGAGTTCCGTCGCCGCGGCCTGCGCCGCGAACCGGTAGCGATCGTAACCGAGACGCTCGTGGACCGCGACGATCCGGCATTCGGCGATCCAACAAAACCGATCGGTTCGCACATGGACGAAGCCAAAGCCAAGGCGCTCGCCGCCGCACAGGGCTGGACCGTGAAACAGGAATCGGGCCGCGGCTGGCGCCGGGTCGTCGCCTCGCCGGCGCCGCGCCAGATCATCGACTATGCAGCCATCAATCACCTGGTGCGCGCCGGCTTCGTGGTGATCGCCTGCGGCGGCGGCGGCGTCCCGGTCGTCAAGAACGATGACGGCGATCTGGTCGGTATCGAGGCGGTGGTCGACAAGGATTTGGCCTCGAGCCTGTTGGCGCGCTCGATCGGCGCCGAACTTTTTCTCATATCGACCGGCGTCGAGCGTGTCGCGATCGATTTCAATACGCCGCGCCAGCGCTGGCTCGATCGCATGACGGTCAGCGAAGCGCGGCGTTATTACGGCGAAGGTCAATTCGACGAAGGCACGATGGCCCCCAAAATCAAGGCTCTGATTGAATATCTGGAGGCCGGCGGCAAGCAGGGGCTGATCACCAGCCCGCCCAATATCGAAAAGGCACTTGCCGGCGCGGCGGGCACGCTTGTCGTTCCCGGCTGAGGCGTGCGCTGAATTTGCGCTACACCAGCCTCTCGAACACGATGTCCTGGGCGCCCCGCCAGAGCACGCATTCGCCAAGCGCACGGAGCTCGTCGCCGCCCTCGACGATGGTCAGAAAATGATTGCCGGCGAGCTTGCCGACCTTGCTGGCGAAATGCACGCTGCCGTAGGCGAGCAGGATTTCGGTTTCGCTGATGCCGCCGGGATAGAGGATGATTTCGCCAGGCGCGGGATAGCTGGTGTGGTTCTCGTATTGCAGCCCGAGGTCGAGATCGCCCAGCGGAATCCAGCAGCCTTCGCCGCTCCAGCGCACGTGAATGATGCGCTGCCGGTACGGCAGCATGCTTTGGAATTTGGCGCAGGTTGCCGGCGCACGCTCGTTCTCGAACCGCGCCACGAACTCGAAGCGGGCTGCCCTGATGCGGATCCGTTCCATATGCTGATCCTGAAAGTCGCCTAATCCAGATTGACGAGAAACTCGAGCAGAACACGGGCGCCGATGTCGGCATCTTCGGCGGTGACGGTTTCGAGCGGCGAGTGACTGATGCCGCCATTGCCGCAGCGCACGAACAGCATGCCGATGTCGGTTATGGGCGCGAACATTTCGGCGTCATGGCCGGCGCCGCTCGCCAGATGAAACGGCTCGATGCCGGCCCGGCCGACGGCCCGCGCCAACGCGGCCTGCAGCGACGGCGCGCACGGCACGGCGCGGTGGCGCGACAGCTCCTTCACCGCGGCCGTTACCCTGCGACGCCTCGTTATCTCATCAATGGCGGCGCGGATGTCGGCGATCGCGGCGTCGCGGACGCCGTCATCGGTCGAGCGCACGTCGAGCGACAATTCGCAGCAGCCTGGAATGACATTGATCAGCCCGTGGGGCACCGCGAGCTGGCCGACGGTGCCGACCAGATTTGCCTGTGCGGAGCAGCGCCGCTCGACCGCCAGCACGATTTCCGCTGCCGCGGCCGCGGCATCGCGGCGGAGCGCCATCGGCACCGTGCCGGCGTGCCCGGCGACGCCCTGGATCGTGATGCGAAAACGCGCTGATCCGGCGATCGACGTCACCACCCCGACCGGCAAGTCGCGCTGCAGCAGAACCGGGCCTTGCTCGATATGAATTTCAAGGTAGCCGCGAAGCGAATCCGGACGCCGCGCCAACTGCAAAATCGCCGCCAGATCGACTCCGTCCCGGCGCAGCACTGTCGCCAGGCTGATGTCATTGGCGTCGCGCAGCGCCAGAGCGGTTTCGTCGAAGCAGCCGGCAATGGCGCCGCTGCCGAGATAGGGGGCGGAAAACCGCACGCCTTCTTCTTCGGAAAACGCGATCACGTCGAGATGAAACGGCAATCGGCGCCCGATCCGCTGCAGATGTTCGGCGACCACCAAAGCGGTCAGGATGCCGAGCCGGCCGTCGAACTGGCCGGCATTGGCAACCGTGTCATAGTGCGAACCGACGATCAGACTTTTTGCATCGCCTGCGGCGCTGGCGTAGCGGCCGACCACATTGCCGACCACATCGATCTGCGCGGCAAGTCCGGCCGAGCGCATCCAATCGCGCAATTGCGCCGCGGCCGCTTTGTGCGCCGGCGAGAAATAGGTGCACGTCAGTCCTTCGGGCAGTTCCGACCATTGCGCGAGCTGACCCACCAGATCGAGAATTCTGATGCCGAATTGCCCGGCCGGCACGGCTTGTGCGCGCGCTTTGCCGGTCTGCCGATTCAGCATGCCCGTTGGCCGGCCGGCGCCGCCGCGTCACCGCAGACTTGAACGCGCCGAGGGGTATCTGTCATGGTGAGGGTGCTGGGCTGAAGATCGAGGAATTGCACCGTGATCATGGTCGTCGCGGGCCGGCTGGGCGACTTTGTCAGGTGGTCGCACATCGGCTGCTGCATAGCAAGATTCGTATCGTCCTTCTCTTTGATCATTGCCGAGCGCAAGGCCGCCGTTTCCGCCTTCGGCACCGGCACGGGCTTGGCGCCGGAACAAAGCCCGACGCGCGCCGCGCTGGGCGGCGTTCGTCGGGCACCAGGCTAGGGCCCGCGAAAGGGTTATCTCGATGTCGGCCCCGCCGTTTTCCGAATATTCGCGCGACCTCGCCGGTTATGGCCGCAATCCGCCGGATCCGCGCTGGCCCGGCGCGGCGCGGGTCGCCGTGCAGTTCGTCATCAACTTTGAGGAAGGCGGCGAGAACTGCATCCTGCACGGCGATCCGACATCCGAGGCGTTCCTGGTCGACGTGCTTGGCGCCAAGCCGTGGCCGGGACAGCGCCACATGAACGTCGAATCGATGTTCGAATACGGCTCGCGCGCCGGATTCTGGCGGCTGTGGCGCCTGTTCACCCGGCGCAAGGTGCCGGTGACCGTGTTCGGCGTGGCGGCCGCGCTGGCGCGCAATCCGCAGATCGTTGCAGCGATGCGGGAGGCGAATTGGGATATCGCCAGCCACGGCCTGCGCTGGATCGAGTACAAGGACTTTTCGCGCGACGACGAGCGCGCCCATATGTGCGAGGCGGTTCGCATCCACACCGAGGTGACCGGCGCGCGGCCGCTGGGCTGGTACACCGGGCGCAGCTCCGAGAACACGCTCAAACTCGTGCTCGACGACGGCGGCTTCCTGTACTCATCGGATTCCTATGCCGACGATCTGCCGTATTGGGTGCGCGGCAAAAAGGGTCCGCACCTCATCATTCCTTATTCGCTCGACGCCAACGACATGCGCTTCATCAATCCGCAGGGCTTTCCCGACGGCGAGTCGTTTTTCAGCTATCTGCGCGACACGTTCGACTATCTGTATGAGGAAGGCGCCGAGGCGCCGAAGATGATGGCGATCGGCCTGCACTGCCGGTTGGCGGGCCGGCCCGGACGCGCCCGCGCGCTGGAACGGTTTCTCGATCACATTGGCAGGTTCGACCGGGTGTGGACGCCAACGCGCCTCGACATTGCGCGGCATTGGCACCGCGAACATCTTGCGCTCGCGGCCGACGCGCCGCTTTTCGCCTAGAGGGCTTCGGGGCGGCAATGACGCAATTCACGCTCGACGATCTCAACCGCATGGACGAGGACGGCTTCGTCGCGGCGCTGGGCGATATTTTCGAACATGCGCCCTGGGTTGCGGCGGCCGCCGCCGCGGCGCGCCCGTTCGCGAGCTTGAACGCGCTGTACCACGTGACGAAAGCCGCGGTGCGCGGCGCCGGCGACGACCGCCAGCTTGCGCTGATCAAAGGCCATCCGGATCTGGCGGGCAAAGCCGCCCGTGAAGGGACGATCACGGCTGACTCCAAGAATGAGCAGTCGAGTGCCGGGCTGGACCGGCTTTCCGACGCGGAGTTCGCCGCGTTCCATCGGCTCAACAATGCCTATCGCGAAAAGTTCGGCATGCCGTTCATTATTTGCGTGCGCCGGCACGGCAAGGACTCGATTCTGCGGCAGTTCGAACGGCGCTTGCGCAACGACCGCGGCAGCGAGCGCCAGACCGCGCTCGACGAGATTTGCCGCATTGCCGCGTTGCGGCTCGACCTGCGTGTGGGCGCGCCGGACCGGCTCAAGGTGCACGGCCGGCTGTCGACGCACGCGCTCGATACCCAAAGCGGCTGCCCGGCTGCGGGAATGGCGATCGAATTGTTTGAAATCGCCGCGTCGGGAAAGGCGCAATTGCTGCTGCGAACCGCCACCAATCCCGATGGCCGGACCGACCGGCCGCTGATCGCCGATCAACCGGTCCCGATCGCGCAATACGAGCTGCGGTTCGGTGCCGACGACTACTTTGCAGCGAAGGGAGCGCCGGCCGCCGACCCGCCGTTTCTCGGCATCGTTCCGATCCGGTTCGCGGTGGCGGAACCCGAAGGTCACTATCATGTGCCGATCCTCATCACGCCGTGGAGTTACTCGACCTATCGGGGCAGTTGAACGACTAGGCGCAATTGGAACGCGCAAACAAAAATTGCGTATCCATGGCGACGCCGAAAGCAAATCGCCATGATCGCCGTATAGCGCCTAATCTTTATCCGGTTTGATTATTTCGGCGGCAAATCCGATGTCATCGACCGCATGGCGTCGGCGGAAATGCTCGGGCTATATTTGCCGCTGCGCGACCGGCAACGATGCAATGGGGAATTCATGAACGACGCCGATGCGGGGCTCTGGATCAAGGACCCGCTCGCCATTCTCGCCGACGGCGCGGAGCGCGGTCTCGTGGTGCGAGACGGCCGCATCGCGGAACTTGTGCCGGCCGGTCGCACCCCGACGACGCCAGATGTGCCGATCTACAATGCCGGCGAACACGTAGTGCTGCCCGGTCTCATCAACACGCACCATCATTTCTACCAGACGCTCACGCGCGCAGTCCCGGCTGCGCTCGACCGTGAACTGTTTCCCTGGCTGCAGGCGCTCTATCCGATCTGGGCGCGGCTGACGCCCGACGCGCTCGATCTCGGTATGACGCTGGCGATGGCCGAACTGCTGCTGTCCGGCTGCACCATGACGAGCGATCACCACTACGTCTTTCCCGCCGGACTTGAAGAGGCCATCGACATCGAAGTCGCAGCGGCGCAACGGCTTGGCCTGCGCGTGCTGCTGACGCGCGGCTCGATGAACCGCTCGCAACGCGACGGCGGACTGCCGCCCGACAACGTGGTTCAAGACGAAGATACGATCCTCGCCGACAGCGAGCGGGTGGTGGATCGGTATCATCAAAGCGGCGATGGCGCGATGGTGCAGATCGCGCTCGCGCCGTGCTCGCCGTTCTTGGTCACGACCTCGCTGATGCGCGCCACTGCGGATATTGCGCGACGCCGCAACGTGCGCCTGCACACCCATCTCGCCGAAACCGAGGACGAGAACCGCTATTGTCGGGAACTCTACCAATGCCGCCCGCTCGATTACCTGGAAGAATGCGGCTGGCTCAACGACCGGGTCTGGCTCGCCCACGGCATTCATTTCAACGGCGATGAGATGCGGCGGCTGGCGCGCGCCGGGACGGCGATTTCGCACTGCCCCTGCAGCAATCAGACTTTAGCATCCGGTTGCTGCCCGGTGTGCGATATGGAACGCGTCGGCATGCGCATCGGCATCGGCGTCGACGGCTCGGCGTCGAACGACGGATCGAATTTGATGCAGGAGGTGCGTGCGGCGTTCCTGCTGCAGCGCAGCCGTTACGGCGTCACGGCGGTCAGCCATCTCGACGCCCTGCGCTGGGCGACCACGGGCTCGGCGGCGTGCGCCGGACGCAACGATATCGGCGACCTGGCCGTCGGCAAAATGGCCGACTTGGCGCTGTTCAAGCTCGATGAACTGCGCTTTTCCGGCAGCGGAGACCCGCTCGCCGCGCTGGTGTTGTGCGGCGCGCACCGCGCCGACAGGGTGATGGTCGGCGGGCGTTGGATCGTTGCGAACGGCGAAATTCCGGGCGTCGATTTGCGCCAACTGCGCAACCGACACTCCGCCGCGGCGCGGTCGCTGCAATCGGGCTGACGTGGTGCGGCCGCGGCGTCGATCGGCTCTGGCGCGAACGTCGATCGGGGAACCCGGCAACGGCGGCGATTTTCCGCCCGACGGACAGAATGATCGTGATTGATTGTGTTGCGCGGTTGCGACACAACTGCGCCATCGGCCCCAGGAGATTCAACATGTGGCGTCGTGCAGCCTTGGCCGCTTTGGCCGCCTTGCCGATTTTCTGCTCAACAACGGGCGCGCATGCTCAGGGCAACGGGGGCATCGATTGCAATGCTTTCCTCAAGAATCCCGACGGTTCCTGGACCGTTATCGAAAAGGCATATATTCCGGTGCAAGACGTGCGGGTGAACCCCGGCACCGTATTTCGTCCCGGCCAAACTTTCCTTGGCGACGACATGGCGGAGCGGCTCAGCAGAGCATGTCCCAATCAGCCGGTCGCGACGCCGGGCGCAGAACCTGGTGCGGCAGGAGCGCCGACGCCGGCTGTGCCAGGCCAGCCGCGAACGCCGCAGATTCCGCTCGCCTATTTTGCCGATGCGAATGGAAACATCGATGTGCGACGGTTGACTTGCGGCCAGTTGGCGGATGCCTCGCCCGAGGAAGCCGAATTTTTTCTGGCGTGGTACAGCGGCTGGTTCAACGGCCGTTCGAGGAGGCCTGGAATCAACTTGGCGCGGATGCGCTACCTAGTCCACAATGTTGCCGAGTATTGCAGGGCCAATCGGGACGTGAGGCTGACCGACGCCATGGAGCGCTGGTTCAAGTGAGGGCGCGCGGGTCGAGCCGCGACGGTGCAGCGGATACGCCGGCTGGATCGCGATTTCCAGCCGGCGCTGCCCGCCCGGCAAACGGTCGCGTGATCACTTACCAGGTATCTTGTCGTCGATCCCCTTGACGTAGAAGTTCATGCTCAGGATCTGCGCGTCGGACAGGTGATTGCCGGCCTTGCACTCGACCGACTTGCCGTCCTGATCGATGATCGGGCAGGTGAAGGGATAAAGCGTGTGGGCCTCGATCGCGGCCTCGGTCTTCATCGCCAGCGCCTTCACGTCATTGGGCATGTTGGTGTAGGGCGCCATCACCAACATCTTCGAATCCAGGCCGCCCCAGGTGTCGGTCGACTTCCAGGTGCCGTCGAGCACGTCCTTGGCGCGCTGGATGTAGTACGGCCCCCAATTGTCGACGATCGCCGTCAACTGGCTCTTCGGACCGAACTTGATCATGTCGGAATCCTGGCCGAACGCCAGAATGCCGCGCTGCGAGGCGATTTGCATGGCGGCGGGCAAATCGGTGTGCTGCATCAGCACGTCGGCGCCCTGGTCGGCGAGCGCTTTGGCGGCGTCAGCCTCTTTGCCCGGGTCGAACCAGGTGCTGACCCAGATGATCTTGACCTTGATCTTCGGATTGACGCTGAGCGCGCCCAGCATGGTCGCATTGATGCCGGAAATCACCTCGGGGATGGGGAACGATACGATATAGCCGAGGATGCCGGTCTTCGACATTTTGCCGGCAATCACGCCCTGGATGTAGCGGGCTTCATACCAGCGTCCGGCATAGGTGCTCATGTTGGCAGCGCGCTTGAAGCCGGTCGCGTGTTCGAAGAACACCTTGGGGTATCTTTTCGCCACCTTGAGCGTCGGGTCCATGTAGCCGAACGAGGTGGTGAAGATGAGCTTGTTGCCGGCGCGCGCGAGCTGCTCGATGGAGCGTTCGGCATCGGGGCCTTCGTTGACGTTTTCAAGATAGGTGGTCTCGACCTTGTCGCCGAGCGCCGTCACCAGCGCCCGCCGGGCCACTTCGTGCTCGTAAGTCCAGCCGAAATCGCCGATCGGGCCGAGATAGATGAATCCGATTTTCAGCTTTTCGGCGGCGGATGCGCCGAAGGTCGTGGCAATGATTGCAAAAGCTGCGATCGCCGCCATCATCAGGGTTCGATACTTCATGCTGTTGCTCCGGGTTGGCAAGGACGGGCGTCTCTTCACTTGCCGCTGCCGCGAAGCGCGCCCGTCGCTTCGCTTGCGGGACCGTTCAGCGGTCGGGCACGAACGCCAGACCGAGGGAAGCGGGCGCAGCAGACCCGGCGGTGCCGCGCTTACGCGAAATCAATACCAGGACGACGACCGTTGCAAGGTAGGGCAACAACGACATCAATTGCGGTGGAATACCCAGCCCCAGCGCTTGCACCGAAAGCTGCAGGAACGTCACCGCTCCGAACAGGTAGGCGCCGCCAAGCAACCGGAACGGCCGCCACGATGCGAACACGACGAGCGCAACCGCGATCCAGCCGCGCCCCGCGGTCATGCCCGGATCGAAGAACGGCGTATAGGCGAGCGGCAGAAAAGCGCCGGCAAGACCCGCGCAGGCGCCGCCGAACAGCACCGCCAGCAGCCGAAATCTTGAGCACCGGATAGCCGAGCGCGTGGGCCGAGGTGTGATTGTCGCCGACAGCGCGCAGCACCAGGCCGGGCCGGGAGTGGTACAGAAACAGCCAAATGGCGATCACCAGCGCGATCGAAAAATAGGCGAAGGCGTCCTGACCGAACACGATTCGCCCGACCACCGGCAGGCCGGTGAGAACCGGCAGATCGAGGTTTGGCACCGGCACGATCCGCTCGCCGATAAATCCTCGTCCGATCAGCCCGGAAAGACCGGTTCCGAGAATCGTCAGCGCAAGGCCGGTCGCGACCTGATTGACGGCAAGCCCGAGCGTGAGCGCGCCGAACACCGCCGCCAGCGCCATGCCGGCCAGCACCCCGCACAACGCGCCGATGGTGTTGGATCCCGACAGATAGGCGCCGGCAAAGCCGCAGGCCGCGCCCATGATCATCATGCCCTCGACGCCAAGGTTGAGAACGCCGGAGCGCTCGACCACCAACTCGCCGGCGCCGGCCAGCAAAAGCGGCGTCGAGGCCGTAATCACGGTCAGGATGAAATTCACCGAGAAAATCAGTTTGGCAATTTCAATGAGTGCCTCAAGCATGGGCGTGCGCCGTCTGGTGGACGGTGTGCAGCAGGCGGATGCGGTAGACGATCAGCGAATCGCAGGCGAGCACGTAGAACAAGAGGACGCCCTGGAACGCCTCGGTCAGATCCTGCGGCACCTTCATGGCGATCTCCGCATTTTCGCCGCCGATGAAGGTGAGCGCGAGGAACAGCCCGGCAATCAGGATGCCGACCGGATTGAGCCGGCCCAGAAAGGCAACGATGATCGCGGTGAACCCGTATCCCGGCGAGAATCCGGGTTGCAGATGGCCGACCGGACCTGCGACTTCGATGATGCCGGCAAGCCCGGCCAGTGCGCCCGATACCGCGAAGGTGAAATAGACGAGCCGATCGGCGTTGAAACCGGAAAAGCGCGCCGCTTTCGGCGCCGCGCCGACGAGGCGAATCTCAAAGCCCATGATGGTACGGCCGAGCAGCACCGCCGCCAGCATCACGACAAACAAGGCAATAAGGGCGCCGGCATGCACCCGGCTGCCCGGGATCAGGATCGGCACGGTGGCGACCGGATCGAAATCCGCCGTGGTCGGAAAATTCAATCCATGGGGATCGCGCCAGGGTCCGCGGACCAGATAGTCCATGAAGAAATTGGCGACATAGACCAGCATCAGGCTGGTGAGGATTTCGCTGGCGCCGAAGCGGACCTTGCACAGCGCCGGGATCATCGCATAGAGCGCGCCGCCGAGCGCGCCGAGCAGCAGCATGACCGGCAGCACCCAATGGCCGACGCCGGTGCCGTTGGTGCGCACCGCAAGCCAGCTTCCCGCCACCGCGCCGATCAGAAACTGTCCCTCCGCGCCGATATTCCAGATGTTGGCGATGTAGCAGAGCGACAACCCGACCCCGATCATCACCAGCGGCGTCGCCTTCACCACGATTTCGCCGAGCGAATAGGGGTCGGTGAGCGGCTGGAAGAAATAAACGTTGAGTGCGGTGAGCGGGCTCTTGCCCATGATCGCAAACAGCACCGCCATGGTCAGAAGCGTCAGCGCGATGGCAAACAGCGGCGAGGCGATCGCCATTCGGGCCGAGCGCTCGGCGCGCCTTTCAAGAATCAACTGCATGACTTGCCGCTCTCATCGCCTCCTGCTCGCCCGCCTTGAGCGCGGCTGCGGCGCCGCCCATCAGCAGGCCCAGCGTCTCGCGCGTGGCCGCGGCCGCGAGCAACGGCGCCGACAGCCGGCCGTGAAACATCACCGCGATGCGGTCGGCGATTTCGGTCAATTCGTCGAGGTCCTGGCTGATGACCAGCACTGCGCTGCCGCGTCCGGCGAGATCGAGCAAGGCCTGGCGAATGGTGGCCGCCGCGCCGGCATCGACGCCCCAGGTCGGCTGACTCGCCACCAGCACGCCCGGCTCGCGTAGAATCTCGCGGCCAACGACGAATTTTTGCAGATTGCCGCCGGACAGGCTCACGGCTTCCGGATCGCGCTTGCCCTTTCGCACATCGAAGGTTTCGGAGGTGCGGTCGACCGCGGCGAGAGTGGCGGGTTTATCGATGAAGCCCCGCTTGACCATGCCACCCGCGGCGTGGCCGGTCAGCAGCGCATTTTCCGATAGTTTCATGCGCGGCGCAGCGCCATGGCCGAGTCGCTCCTCGGGCACGAAGGCCGCCCCCATGCGGCGCCGCTCGGTCACGCCAAGCGTGCCCGCGGCCTTGCCGTCGATGACAATGGCTCCTTCCGAGGAAGTCAGGCGCTCGCCGGAGAGCGCGGCGAACAATTCGTCCTGGCCGTTGCCGGCCACCCCGGCAATGCCGACGATTTCGCCGCCGCGAACTTCGAGCGAGATGTCTTCAAGCGGCGTGCCGTGAGGATCGTCCGGCGAGAGGCAAAGGTGATGGATCACCAGCCGCGGCAGCGACGCGCCGGCGCCTGACGCCGGTTTGACCTCGCCAATGTCGGACCCGACCATCATGCGCGCGAGCGAGGCGGCGCTCTCCCGGCGCGGATCGCAAGTCGCAACCTTCTTGCCGTTGCGCAGGATGGTCGCCGTGTCGCAGAGCCGTTTGACCTCTTCGAGCTTGTGGCTGATGTAGAGGATGGCGCGGCCCTCCTCCCGCAGCCGCCGCAGCACGATGAAAAGCTGGTCGGCCTCCTGGGGCGTGAGCACGGCGGTCGGCTCGTCGAGGATCAAAAGCTTCGGGTTCTGCAGCAGCGCGCGCACGATTTCGATGCGCTGGCGTTCTCCGACCGACAGCCGCCAGACTTCCCGCTTGGGGTCGAGCGGCAGTCCGTATTGGCGCGCGGTCTCGGCGAGCCGGGCCGAAATGGCGGAAAGCGTTTCGCTCGGCGGCAGACCGAGCGCGACATTTTCCGCCACTTTGAGGTTCTCGAACAGGGAAAAGTGCTGGAAAACCATGGCGATGCCTAGCGCGCGTGCTTCCGATGGACCGGCCAGCACGATGCTTCGTCCGAGCCATTGCAGTTCGCCGCCACTCGGCTGAATGAGGCCGTAGATCACCTTGACGAGCGTCGACTTGCCGGCGCCGTTCTCGCCGAGCAGCGCGTGGATCTGCGCCGGAAGCAGGTCGAGGTCGATGCGATCGTTGGCGAGGAAAGTCCCATACGACTTGCTGATGCCAATGGCCCGCAACAGCGGCTCGGTGCCGAACGAGAGAGCCAATGGGGAAACGTCATGCATGGATCATGCTGCAACCGCCCTGGATGCTGCAAACATCGTTCCGCGGCGCACAAGCCGCGCGGCGCGAAAGCATCATCCGATAAAACGGCAGCGGGCGAAAGCACGCGATCGCGGTTTGTCGACGCGAGGTCGGTACACAACGGCTTCGCCCTGCAGCCAAAGCGTCAGGATAGCCGCGAAAAAGTGTAGCGATAATGTCACATTCGTCAGAATTCGTCAGGTTTGACTCGGCGATGACCAAACAAGGGGCGGACATCGGGAAAACACTCGGAGAGCATTTGCGACCTCTCTCGGAATCGTCCCTTCGCGTTGCACGATGACAAATACGCTTGATTTTTCTCTCTTTTCGGACTCGCTTCGATGATTGCCTCCCCCGCCGTGTGGAGGTTTGAGCGGGCCTAATAGGCAGCGGGCGCGCCGAACCGACTAACAAAGTGGCAGAAGTTGCTCAAACTACAGACTTTATGTGCCCGCTTTGCTCTGTGTACTGACGGTTTCGTGAATTCAGGCGTCGACGGTGACTGGGCTTTCAGGACAGGGGCTTTGATATGAGCTGCAGGAGTGTCAAAACGAACGTGAAATCCGCTCTGCTTTCCGCGGTGATGGCTGCCGCGGCGGTCGGTTGCGCGCACGCGGCCGATATGCCGCTCAAGGCGAAGCCGGTGCCGCCCGTACCGTTCTTCTTCGTGAACGATACCTCGGTAAGCTTTACCTACTTCCCCGACTCCACCGACCCCGGCGTTTCGGGCGGCTCCGATACCGTGCCTGGCGGAATTGCGGGCGAGAAAAATGCCTTCGCCAGGTATCAAGGCAGCATCGATCATTTCGACGTGTGGGAATACGGCACCAACCTGATCCATGCGGAATTCAACCAATACGGTAGCCAAGACCCGACGGAGGGAACTCCGGGCGCCGCCGGTTCGCGAGAATTCTTCGGCTTTGGCCAAAGCACGCTGGGCTTCAATGAGCTCTCTCACTCAAAAGCTTTCAGCAATTTCTTGACCAAGGACGTGTCGTTGATGTTCCGCCTCACGGCGGGTGTCCAAGACGACTACTTGAATGAACAGACGACCCAATACGCGCCGGGCTTGATGTTCGATTTGAATATGCCCGGCGTCGTGGAAGTCGGCATCACCGCCTACAAGGAATTTACCAATAACTCCTTCAACGTGTGCGGACCGGCCGGATTCGGGGCGCTCAATGGTCCTGCCGCGGCCTTCTCCGGCGGCGTAGATACCTGTGCCGGCGCTGTTGGCTCGTTCAACGGCACGCGCGACTTCGAGTGGACCTGGAAGCTCTTCAGCTTCATTTCCGAACCGCTCACCTTCCTGCCGCCGTCGATGCCGCTCACCTTCGTCAACATTATGAACGTCACCGGCCCGAAGGGCACCGGCATTTCGGTCGCGAACTGCATCGCGCTCGGCTGCGGCGGGCCCCTGGGCGCCTTCGCCAACAATGAGACGAAGACCGAGGTGTTCGAAGACGCGCGGCTCTCGCTCGATGCCTCCAAGGTTTGGTGGGGCAAGCCGGGCATTTGGGACATGTATGTCGGCTATCGGTACTGGTATAACAAGTTCGGCACCAACCATAACGCGGAGCTGTTTGCGACCCTTGCTCCCGACACCTCGATCGAAAGCACGGCCTATCTGGGAACGACCTATCACTTTAAGTGATCCCCGTTCCGCGCCTAACCGACCTTGACGGCATGCCCGGCCTCGCGCCGGGCATGTTTATTTATGCGGCAACGATCTTGTCTTGGGTGGAAGTCGATAGCGTGCCAAGCACACAATCAGAGCAATGAGCTGCAGTAGCGAGCCATCGGGCGGCAATCTGCCACGGCTGATCCTGGCCCGCGAACTGGCGCACCAGCCCGGCCTGACCGTCGCGCTCTAACCGACCCGCGGCCGTGACGCGAGGCAAGCGACAACGGCGCCGGCGTGCTCATGGTCTCCGAGGACCTCGATGAATTGTTCGAACTCAGCGACCGCCTTCTGGTACTCTATCACGGCGCCATCGTCGGCGAGTTTTTGCCGGAGAATTACCGCACCGAGACAATCGGCGCGTTGATGGCGGGAGCGGGGGCACGCGCCGATGCGGCATGACGGCGCAACATTGATGCGCCTGTTATCGGCGCGGGCCGCGACCTTCGCCTTGGTCGCGGTCGTGGCATTGAGCGCCTTCTCGGTGCTGCTCCTCGCCGCCGGGCGCAATCCGTGGCAGGCCTATCTCGATGCGATCGTCTACGTTTTCGGCAACGCTTACGGCTTTTCGCAACTCATCGTGCGCATGACGCCGCTCTTGTTCACGGCGATCGCGGCGGCGCTGCCGGCACGCATCGGGCTGATCAATGTCGGCGGCGAGGGTCAGCTCTATATGGGGGCGTGGCTCGCGACCGCCGGCGAACTTGCGCTGCAAAACCACTCGGCCGTCGTGCTGCTGCCGGCTTTGACGATACTCGGCTTCGTCGGCGGCGGCGTGTGGGCGTTGGTGCCGGCGATCTTAAGGGCACTGCGGCTGGTCAACGAGACGATCTCGACGCTGCTGCTCAACTATGTGGCCCCGCTGATCGTGAGCTTCTTCATTTTCGGGCCGTGGCGAAGTCCGGAAAGCTCGTCCTATCCCGAATCTCCGACCTTCGTCGCTGCGGCCCGGCTGCCGAACCTGTTTCACACCCAGATTCATGCCGGCCTGCTCTACGCGCTGATCTTCCTTGCGGCTTACTGGCTCGTGACCACACGCACGCGCTTCGGCCTCGACCTGCGCGCAATCGGCGGCAATCCGGAAGCGGCGCGGCGGCTCGGCATTCCGGTGTTCGGCTACATGCTTGTGGTCATGTTCGTCGCCGGCGGCGCCGCCGGACTCGCGGGAATGGCCGAGGTGTCGGCGATCCAGGGCCGCCTCGTCGCCGAAGTGTCGCCTGGCTATGGCTACGTCGGATTTCTAGTGTCGTGGCTCGCCGGCACGTCGCCCGGCGGCATCCTGGCGATGTCGTTTCTGTTCGCCGTGCTAAGTTCGGTCGGCGACATGCTGCAGATCACGCAAAGCCTGCCCTATGCCGTCATCAATATCCTGATGGCCGGCATCCTGTTCATCGTACTGGGGCGCCGTCCGGCAAGGAGCGCGGGGCGATGAACGAAGCGCTGCTGCTCGGCGTCGTGGCGAGCTCGATCATGTCGGGGACCTCGCTCTTGTACGCCACGCTCGGCGAAATCATCGGTGAGCGTGCCGGTATCGTCAATCTAGGCCTTGAGGGCCTCATGCTGATCGGCGCTGCGGCCGGATTCGCAACCGCGGCGTGGAGCGGAAACGCCTATCTGGGGCTCATTGCGGCCGGTCTTGGCGGCACCGTCGTCAATTTCCTCTTTGCCTACCTTGTCGTCGGACGCGGTGCCAATCAGCTCGCCACCGGGCTGACGCTGATGTTTTTCGGCCTCGGGCTGAGCGCGCTGATCGGTCGGCCCTTTATCGGCACGCTGATTGCAGGGCTGCCAAAGCTGCGGTTTTGGGGACTTGTCGGCATGGGCAACCCGCTCACCGATTACGACGCCCTGGTCTATCTTGCGGTGCCGACGGCGGTGCTGGTGTGGTGGCTGTTGTACCGCACGAGCTGGGGATTGGGGCTGCGCGCCGTAGGCGAAAGCCCGGCTGCCGCGGTCGCGGCGGGGCTCAATCCCGGCCGCATCCAATATCAGGCTCTGGGGCTCGCCGGGCTCTTCGGCGGTATCGCCGGAGCGCATCTGTCGCTGGCCTTGACGCTGACCTGGGCGGAGGGGATGACCGCCGGCCGCGGTTTTATCGCCATCGCGCTCGTCATATTCGCCAAGTGGAATCCGCTCTGGGCGATCGCGGGCGCGCTATTGTTCGGCGGCGCCGAGAGCCTGCAATTGCAGCTGCAGGCGGCGGGCGCCGATGTGTCGCCGTTCATCATGAACATGATCCCGTATCTGCTGACGCTCGCGGTGCTTGTGGTCTGGGGCTGGAGCCGCCAGGCGGCAGCGCCGGCGGCGTTGGGACGAAGTTTTGTCGGCGTGGAATAGCCGGGTCCGCGCATAACCGCGCGATACCATGCGCACGCAGCCATGGTGTCGTCCAAGGGAGAGGAGAAAGACCATGGCACGATTCCGGATTCTAGCGGCCGCCTTTGCCGCGGTGGCCGCGCTGCTTGCCGCTGCTCCGCTGGCCGCCCAGCAAAAGCCGTCGCTGATCGTCGGCGCCGTCTTCGTCGGCAGCGTCAACGATTACGGCTACAACCGTTCCATGAAGGACGGTCTGGACGTGATGCAGCACGATATTCCCGGCGTGAAGCTGCTGCAGGCCGAGAACGTCCCCGAAACCGCCGATTGCGCTCGCATCATGGAGGGCATGATTCAGCAGGGCGCCAAGCTTATCTTCGCAACGAGCTTCGGCTATCAGCAATTCGCCTTCGACCTCGCCAAGACACATCCGGACGTTTATTTCGAGCACGCCGGCGGCTGGATGATGTCGCACAATTTCGGCAATTTCTTCGGCAACACGCAGACGGCCTGGTATCCGATGGGGGTTGCGGCCGGCAAGATGACGAAAACCAATACGCTGGGCTTCGTTGTCGGCGTTCCAATCGGCTATGCGCTCGGCAACGTGAACGCATTCGAATTGGGCGCGCGCTCGGTCAATCCGAAAGCTGTGACCCGCGTCGTCGTCACCGGCGGCTGGTCCGACAAGGCCAAGGAGGCCGCCGCCGCCAATGCGCTGATCGATCAGGGCGCCGACGTGGTGACGATGCACGTCGATTCTCCGGCGACGATCATCCAGACCGCCGAGCATCGCGGCGTCTATTCGATCGGCTTCCAGTCGCTTAGCGCCGAGCAGCTGGCGCCCAAAGGCTGGATTACCGGGCTCGGCTTCACCTGGGGGCCGTTCATGACCGAGATCGCGCAAAGCGTGATCGCGGGCAAATTCAAGCCGCTGTTCGCCCGTGAAGGTCTCGGCCAGATGATGGCGATCGCACCGTTCGGTCCCAAGGTTCCGTCCGACCTGCGCGTGCTGGTCACCGCGTCCGCCGACAAGGTCAAAAACGGCTTCAATCCGTTCACCGGACCCATCACCGACAATACCGGAACCGTGCGCATCCCGGCCGGTCAATCCTGGGGCGGCGACAAGATGGGCAACTTTGACTGGTACGTCGCAGGCGTGATCGGCAAGGCGAAATAACCGGCCGCCGCGCGTCGTGCTGTCGCGGCGCGCCTCGCGCGGTGCCGCGGCAACAATGCCGTCGTCCGCCCGCGCTGCGATGTGGCGCGGGCGGACGACGCATGGAAAACGCCCGTAACAACGATCGGCGAGGAAATGCTTGATGAGGTCGCGCGGCCTCTGGCATGTTGAGCTTGCCGGTACAAGACAAAGGACTTCCGTGGACCCTGTGCTCGTTGAATCGATAAGCGCCGTCCTGCGCTGGCTTCACGTCATCGCCGGCATCGCCTGGATCGGCAGCTCATTTTATTTCATCCATCTCGATCTCAGCCTCAAGCCCCGGCCGGGTTTGCCGGAGGGCGTCAAAGGCGACGAATGGCAGGTTCATGGCGGCGGCTTCTATCACATGATGAAGTACATGGTCGCGCCGGCGAAAATGCCGGACAGCCTGACCTGGTTCAAATGGGAGGCCTATACGACGTGGCTGTCGGGATTTGCGCTCCTGGTTCTGATTTATTGCATCGGCGCGAATCTGTTCCTGATCGACAAATCGGTGCTCGATATGACCGCCGCGCAGGCGGCGGGCATCGCCTTCGTCAGCCTGGCGATTTCATGGCTGGTTTATGAAGCTTTGTGTCGGTCGGCGCTCGGCAAGCACGAAGTGGCCCTGGCGCTGGTCGGCTACGTCTATCTGGTGGCGCTGACCTACGGCTTTACTCACGTGTTCAGCGGGCGCGGCGCGTTCACCCAGATCGGCGCGCTGATCGGCACGATCATGGTCGCAAACGTCTTCATCATCATCATCCCCTACCAGAAGAAGACGGTCGAGGCGATGCTCGCCGGCAAGGAACCCGATGCGCTATGGGGCATTCTCGGCAAGCAGCGCTCCGTTCACAACAATTATCTGACGCTGCCCGTCGTCTTTCTGATGCTGAGCAACCATTATCCGTTGTTCTACGCGACGCGCTACAATTGGCTCATCGTCGCCATCGTGCTTTTGATCGGGCCGGTCATCCGCCATTTCTTCAACTCGCGCCACGAAGGCAAGGGCAGCCCGTGGTGGACGTGGGCCGTGGCGGCCGCGGGCATGGCGGCTGTTGCCTGGCTGTCGGCCGTGGGTTCGGAAACCGAGCTGAGCGGTGCGCTGCAGCCGCCGCCGCAATTCAAGCAAGTCGCCAACATCGTGATTTCCCGCTGCAGCATGTGCCATGCCCGCGAGCCGGTATGGGCGGGAATTCCGGCGGCGCCGGAAGGCGTGCTGCTGGACACCGACGCGCAGATACGGCTGCATGCACGCTTGATCGACATTGCGGCCGTGCGCTCGCATGCGATGCCGCCGGGCAATATCACCGAAATGACAAACAAGGAGCGGCTCGTGCTGGCGTCCTGGCTCGCCGCCGGCGCGCCGGGGAAGTAATCGGCTTGCCACAATTCTCCGCGCAGCCGCGCAATGGCGGAACGGCGCAGCTCGCTGGCGTCGAATTTGCATCCAGCCGATTGTGCAACGCCTTGACAGGCTGAGATCGAGCGGTGGACCTCAATAGCGTCACCGAAATCGCAAGACCGCGCGCGCGTGCCGACTTGCCGCAATGGCGCGAGGGTGACGCCTGGCTGGCCGGCGGCACTTGGCTGTTTTCCGAGCCGCAGACCTCGGTCACCAGGTTGATCGACCTCGTCGATCTCAGCTGGCCTTCGCTGCAGATCGACGAGCAGGGCTTGCGCATCGCCGCAACCTGCACGATTGCCGAATTGGACGCGATTGCCCTGCCGCCGCATTGGATCGCAGCGCCGCTGTTCAACCGGTGCTGCCGGTCGTTCCTCGCCTCATTCAAAATCTGGAACACGGCGACGGTCGGCGGCAACATCTGCATGGCGCTGCCGGCGGGACCGATGATCGCGCTGACAACGGCGCTCGACGGCGTCTGCACGATCTGGATGCCGGACGGCAGGGAGCGGCGCCTCGCCGCGGTCGATTTCGTGCGCGGCCCGCAGCGCAACGCGCTGGCCCCCGGCGAATTGCTGCGCCTCGTGCAATTGCCGGCTCGGGCGTTGCGCCGGCGCGCGGCGTTTCGGCAGATTTCGTTGAGCCCGCTCGGCCGTTCCGCAGTATTGTTGATCGGCACGCGCGCGCCCGATGCCGGCGACTTCGTCTTGACCGTGACTGCGGCGACGCCGCGGCCGATCCGGCTCGAATTTTCCGATCTGCCGAATGCGGCGGTGCTCCGCCAAAAGATCGACGAACGGGTACCTCAATCGCTTTGGTACGACGACATTCACGGCGCGCCGGCCTGGCGCAGGCATATGACGCTCGAATTTGCCGAGGAAATCCGCGCGGAGCTCGCCGGGAGCGGCCGGGCATGACGTTCTCGGTAAACGGCAGGTCTCATTCCGCCCGACCGCGTGCCGGACAATGCCTGCGGACGTTTCTGCGTGAGCTCGGCTGGTTCGGCGTCAAGAAAGGATGCGATTGCGGCGATTGCGGCGCCTGCACGGTGCTGGTCGACGGCGAGCCGGTGCACAGTTGCGTATTCCCCGCACACCGCGCCGAGCATCGCCCGGTGACGACGATCGAAGGCCTCGGCGGCGACGGCCAATTGCATCCGATGCAGCAGGCCTTTCTGCAGGCGCAAGGTTTTCAATGTGGCTTCTGCACGCCGGGAATGATCATGACCGCTGCGAGCCTCAACCAGGCGCAGCGGCAGGATCTCGGCTGGGCGATGAAAGGCAGTCTTTGCCGCTGCACCGGCTACCGCGCCATCGAGGACGCCATCGGCGGGGTGGCGAATGTCGAGACGGCGCCGCCCGGAGCCGCGTGCGGGCGCAGCGTTGCAATGCCGGCTGGCCCCGCCGTCGTCGCGGGCCGCGCGCCTTTCACCCTTGACGTTGCGATGGACGGCATCCAACACATCAAGCTGCTGCGATCACCGCACGCGCACGCGCGCATCAAGTCGATCGATAAGGCAGACGCTCTCGCCGTGCCGGGCGTGACGGCGGTGCTGACCTTTGAAGATTCACCGCGCAAGCTCTATTCCAGCGCCCGCCACGAAGACGAGACCGGCGATCCCGCCGACACCGCGGTTTTCGATAACGTCGTCCGCTTCGTCGGCCAACGCGTCGCCGCGGTGGTCGCCGAGAGCGAAGCCGCCGCCGAGGCGGCGTGCCGCAAGATCGTCATCGAATACGAGATAAAGCCGGCGGTGTTCGATCCGGAACGGGCGATAAGTCCTACTGCGCCGATCATCCACGACAAGGGGCCGGAGGCTCGCATCGAACACCCGCAGCGCAACATCGTCGCCGAAGTCCACGGCCATATCGGCGATGTCGAAGCGGGCTTCGCCGCAGCCGACATCGTGCACGAGGCGACCTACCAAACGCCGCGCTCGCAGCACGCGCATCTGGAAACCCTCTGCGCCATCGCCTGGCTCGACGATCGCGGGCGCCTCAATGTCCGCTCCAGCACACAAACGCCGTTTCTGACCCGCCGCGCGCTCGCGCAGATTTTCGATCTCGATCCAGGCAAGGTTCGGGTGTTCTGCGAGCGCATGGGCGGCGGATTTGGCGCTAAGCAGGAAATGCTGGTGGAGGACGTTGCCTCGCTCGCGGCGCTCAAGACCGGAAAGCCGGTCAAGATCGAATTCACGCGGGAAGAACAGTTTATCGGCGCCACCACGCGCCATCCCATGCGCGTCCACATCAAGGCCGGCGCGCGCCGCGACGGCAGCCTGACCGCGATGCAGATGGGCATCGTCGCCGACACCGGCGCCTACGGCAATCACGGCCGGCTGGTGCTGCACCATGCCTGCGGCAAATCGTTTTCCGTCTATCGCTGCGACAACAAAAAGATCGACGCTTATGTGGTCTATACCAACACGGTGCCCAGCGGTGCGTTTCGCGGCTACGGCTTGCCGCAATCAAATTTCGCGGTTAAATCGGCGATGGATGAATTGGCGCGCGGCATCGGCATGAACCCGTTTGAATTCCGGCGGCGCAATGTGGTGCGGCCCGGCGATCCGATGATCTCGACTTCGCTCGAAGCCACCGACGTGCTCTACGGCAGCTACGGCCTCGATCAGTGCCTCACTCTGGTGGAGGACGCGATGGGCCGGCCGGGCGGTCTCGATCCGCCGGCATCGAGCGATTGGCTGATCGGGGAGGGCGCGGCTTTGGGCATGATCGACACCGTCCCGCCCGGCGGCCATTTTTCAGACGCAACGATTTCGGTTCGCGACGACGGCCGCTACGAACTCATCGTCGGCACCGCCGAGTTCGGCAACGGTACCTCGACGGTGCATCGCCAGATTGCCGCTACGGGGCTTGCCGCGAACCTTGACGACATTGTGCTCATGCAGTCGGACACCGATCTCGGCGGCCACGACACCGGCGCCTATGGCAGCACCGGCACCGTCGTTGCCGGGCGCGCCACCAAGCTTGCGGCCGATGCCTTGTGCGATCTCATTCTCGGCGCTGCGGCCGAACATGCCGGCACGGCCGGTCCTTGGACATTGACGGCCGGCGCCGTCGTGTGCGACCGCGCCCGGATCGGACTCGCTGAGCTCGCCGTCGCGGCGCGGACGGCAGGCCGGCAACTGCGCGCCACCGGCAAGTTCAACGGCACGCCGCGTTCGGTCGCATTCAACGTGCAGGCGTTCCGCATCGCCGTGAACAAACGGACCGGCGCCATCAAGCTGCTGCGCAGCGCACACGCCGCCGACGCCGGCCGGGTGATCAATCCGATGCAATGCCGCGGCCAGGTTGAAGGCGGTGTCGCGCAGTCGCTCGGCGCAACGCTCTACGAGGAAATGGTCATCGACGCAGTCGGCCGCGTGGTCAATCCGTCGTTTCGCAATTACCACATTCCGGCCTTCGCCGACGTGCCGCGAACCGAGGTGATGTTTGCCGATACCCATGATACGGTCGGGCCGCTCGGCGCCAAGTCGATGAGCGAAAGTCCGTACAACCCGATCCCCGCGGCGATCGGCAACGCGCTTGCCGATGCGACCGGAATTCGCTTTTGCACCTTGCCGTTCAAGCCGGATCGGCTGTTTCCGGCGCTGCATGAAAAATTTTGCGCAACGGCCCGAGCGCCGGGCCAACGCGCGCCATGACAAGCGACGCGATCTCACAGCTGACGCTTTTGCGCCGGGCGTTTGCCGTCGCCAGGCGCGCACAGGCGCACGGCAATCACCCGTTCGGCGCCATTCTGGTCGATGCCAAAGGCAATGTTTTGTTCGAAGCCGAAAACGGCTTCATGCCCGATCGCGACAGGACGGCCCATGCCGAGCGTGTTTTGGCGACGCAGGCCTCGAAGGCCCGCGATCCGGAGTTTCTCGCGCAATGCACGCTCTACAGCTCCGCCGAACCGTGTGCGATGTGCGCCGGTGCCATCTACTGGGCCGGAATTGGGCGCGTTGTTTTCGGGCTGACCGAACGGCGACTGAAGATGATCACGGGCAATCATGACGACAATCCGACCATGGATTTGCCGTGCCGCGCCGTATTTGCTGCCGGTCAGCGACCGGTCGAAGTCATCGGGCCATTGTTGGAAGACGAGGCTGCGGCAGTGCATGCCGGTGCATGGCAGGCCGCCAACGATTGATTTGTCTCTGAGTGCCGTGCGGCCATGCCGCGCCCATAGCGCACATCGCCAACGGATGATCTATGATCCCGAGACAACTCGTGTAATCCGGCTCGGACATCCATGCGACTGATCGATTGCGCGCATCTGATCGAAGCGGCCGACAAGCCGGCGACGAGAGATCGTCAAATCCGCATCGATGGCGACACGGTTGCGGCGGTCGGCGAGATCGCCGCCGCCGTTGCTTGCGCCGATGGCGGGCGGCTTATGGTGTTGCCCGCGCTCGTCAACGCCCACGATCATGGCCGCGCCGTCCGCACCAGTTCGCTCGGCGCTGCCGGCAAGCCGCTCGAAGCCTGGCTGCAATACCAGGCGCTGATCCCGTCGCTCGATCCCTACCTGGTGGCCGCGGTGTCGCTGTCGAACAGCGCACTGGGCGGCGTCGGGGCGGTGATGATGCATCTAACCCGGCCGCAAGCGTTGACCGACCTGCCGACCGAATCCGCTTCCATTGCGCGCGCGGCGCGCGACATCGGCGTGCGGGTCGGCTTTGCGGTGTCGATGCGGGATAAAAATCCGCTGGTCTATGGCGCTTCTGAGCCAATCCTGGCGCAGCTGCCGGAGGCGGCGCGGCGGCAATTCGAGGCCGTCGTGTCGCGCCCGCCGCTGCCGGCGAACGAGTTCGTCGCGCTGGTCGATGCAGTGGCCGCCGCCGCTGCCGGGCCGATGTTCAACGTCCAGTTCGGGCCGAACGGCGTGCAATGGTGCAGCGACGGCCTGCTCGGCGCCATCGCCGAGGCATCGCAGCGGACCGGGCGACGCATCCATATGCACCTGTTGGAGACGCGCTATCAGCGCCAATGGGCGGACACGGCGCATCCCGGCGGTGTTGTTAAACATCTCGATGCGCTCGGCCTGTTGTCGCCGCGGCTGACGCTTGCCCATTGCGTGTGGGCGCGGCCGGACGAACTCGCCCTGCTGGCCGAGCGCGGCGTCACCATCGCGGTGAACGCCAGCTCAAATCTGCACCTGCGTTCGGGCATCGCGCCGGTCGGCGGCATGATCGAGGCCGGCTGCCGCATTGCGCTTGGCATCGACGGCAGTGCGCTCGACGACGACAACAACGCATTGCGCGAATTGCGGCTCCTGCACCTGCTTCACGTCGGCAACGGCTTTGGCGTCGCGGTGAACCGCGAGCAGCTTTTGCGCGCGGCTTTCGCCAACGGCCGCTTGTCGGTGACGAACGTCGGCGGCGACGGCGCCATTCGCCCCGGCGCGCCGGCCGATCTGCTCTTGCTCGACTGGAACTCGATCGACGACGATCGCCTGCGCGACGATTTTGACGCGCGGCAGCTGCTGCTTACCCGCGCTCACGCGGGTCACATCCGAGAACTCATCGTCGGCGGCCGCACGGTGGTGAAGGACGGCGCGGTGACTGGCGTCGATGCTGCCGCTGCTCGCACCGAGCTGCGGGCGTTGATGCGCGCCGGCATGCGCGACAAGGCCGCGATCGCCGCGGCCCTGCCGGCGCTCGAAGCCGCAATCGCCAAGCACTTCGAGCCGCGGCCCGGCTGTTTCTGAATTGCACTTGGTTCCTAATCGCCGCTTGCAGCAAGCAGCTGTGGCGGCGGGCAGACGAACGTGCGGCGGCCGCGCTTTAGCCCGAACAGCGGCCGCGCCAGTTCGGCGACTGCGAGCGCCGGCTCGCGGCAATCGAACACGACAAGGTCGGCAGGGTTGCCGAGTGCAATGCCGTAATCCGGCAGATTCATCAGCTTGGCCGGCAGCGTCGTGACCATGTCCAGGCATGAGGCCAATTCCGATTGGCGGCCGATCTGGGCGATGTTGGCATAGAGGTTGGCCATGCGGATCAGCGAGCAGTCGCCGAACGGCGTAAATGGATTAAGCACGTTGTTGCTTGCGATAGAGCACGTGACGCCATGATCGAGCAGCCGATGCGCTGCGGCGACGCCGCGCGGCACGTCGTGGTCGTGATCGCGTCCCATCAGAAAAAGATCGGTCGACGGCAGCACGGTGACCGCCACCCCCGCGTCGGCGAGGCGTTTGCCGATTGCCGCCAATGGCTCTTGCCCGATCGCCGACAGCTTGGTGACATGGCCGACCGTGACGCGCCCGCCCCAGCCGCTGCTTTCCGTTCGACGGCAGACCTCGTGCAGATCCATGTGCGAGGGGTCGATGTCGAAGTCGAGGTGAAAGTCGATGTCGAGGTCGAACCGGCGCGCGATGTCGAAAATGCGCGCGATCTGTCCGTGCGGATCGCTGTCGGTGTAGGGGCAGCCGCCGATGATGTCGGCGCCTTGTTCGCAGGCTGCGATCAAAAGCTCCTCGGTGCCCGGATCGTTGAGCAATCCTTCCTGCGGAAAAACGCAGATTTCGATGTCGATCGCCCAGGAATAGTCCTGCCGCAGCTTGCTGATGGCGCGAAAGCCCTTCAGTCCAACGCGCGGATCGACCTCGACATGGCTGCGCATGCGCATCGTGCCGTGCAGGATCGATTTTTCCAGCGTATGGTGGGCGCGATCGTGGATGTCGTCCTCGGTGAAGGCGCGCTTGGCCGCCGCCACCTCGGCAATCGCCTCGGCGAGCGTTCCTTGCTGCGACTTGCAGCGCTCGAGAATGCAGGATTTGTCGAGATGGATGTGGGTCTCGATCAGACCGGCCACGACCAGCCTGCCGCCGACGTCTTCGGCCGGAGCGTCACTGGCAATGCCGGGGGCGATGTCGACGATGCGTCCGCCGGCAATGGCGATGTCGGTTGGAAACCGCTCGCCTCCGCCCAGGCACGCGTTACGGACGATCAGATCGACAGCCATTCTCGCGCGGTCCGTTCAGGTCTGACCCGCGGCTTAACCGGTACCGTAAGTGGCGACAAGGCGCTGCGTCAGATAGTCGGCGGCGAGGATCGGCGGATATTTCGGCGGCAGCTCGGGTCCGCTGCAGCCCGGAAGACAGGCGATCACGGCGTCCGGATTGGGATCGAAGAAGAAGGCGATCGAATAGCGGTCGCGGCCCGGCGGGCTTTTGACGCGGTGCGGGGTCGAGACGTAAACATCGTTGCTCCAGCGCATCAAGCAATCGCCGATATTGCAGACAAAAGCGCCGGGGATCGGCGGCGCCTCGATCCAAGTGCCGTCGCGACGGCGGACTTCGAGGCCGCCGGCCTTGTCGTTGAGCAGAATCGTCAGGCTGCCGTAATCGGTGTGCTCGCCAGCGCCCGCGAGCTCGTCCTCGCCGGCAATGCGACGCGGATAGTGCAACAGCCGCAACGTCGCCATCGGGTGATCGAACTTGTCGGCGAAGAAGGTCGATGCGAGCCCGAGATCGGCGGCTATTGCCATATGCAGATCAAGTCCGAGCCGCCACAGCGCATCGAAGTAGGCGAGCGTCGTATCGCGAAAGCCCGGAATCCGCGGCCATAGATTGACGCCGCGAAACGGCTTGCCGGCGAGTACTTCGGGATCGGTAGCCGGCAGATCGAGGCCGATATTGAAAGCTTCCTTGAGATCCGCCTGGGCGAGGTTGAGGCGTTCGGTGGCGATGCCGACATAGCCGCGATTGTGCCGCGAGCGGGTGATCGCGAGTTCGGCCTTGGCGGCCTGCGGTGCCGCGAAGAACGCCGCCGCGACCTTGAACATGCCCGATAGGAGGGCAGCCGAAACGCCGTGATTGCGAATGTAGAAGAAACCGACATCGCGGCAGGCGCGGCCGAGTTCTGCGGCCACTCGCCGCTCGGCTTCCGGCTCCGCTTTGTCGAGACCGGTCAGATCGATCACGTCCAGCATGGTCAAGCTCCCTGCCCGTGGCGTGATGCAAAGCCGAGGCCGCCGCAAACATGGCGGTGGCACGATGCTTGCTAAATCTTTCGCACGTCGCGTCAAATATGGAGGGAAATTGCCATGGTGCCTGTAAAATTCGACCGCCGCACGTTTCTCAAAGCGAGCGCTGCGTCGCTGGTCGCAAGCGGATCGGGCGTGCAATTAGCGCGCGCGGCTGAAAAGCCCATTATCGGCATCGTTTACGTGGGACCGCGCGACGATTTTGGCTGGAATCAGGCTCATGCGGTTGCCGCCAAGGCGCTCAAGGGCATTCCAGGCGTCACGGTGGTCGAAGACGAGAACATTCCGGAGACGGAAGCCTGCGCCAAGACCATGGAATCGATGATCAATCTCGACGGCGCCAACATCATTCTCGGCACCTCGTTCGGTTACTTTGATCCCTTTATGATCGACCTGTCCAAAAAATATGCAAAGGTCCAATTCCGCCATGCGGCGCCGTTGTGGACGCCGAAGCTGCCGAAGAACCTCGGCAGTTATTTCGGCTACCTCAATCAGGCGCATTACGTCGACGGCGTTGCCGCCGGCCTGTCCACCAAATCGAGCAAGCTTGGCTTTGTCGCCGCCAAGCCGATCGCCTCGGTGCTCAGCAACATCAACTCGTTCCTGCTGGGGGCGAAGTCGACCAACCCGAAAGCCACCGTCCAGGTTATCTTCACCGGTGATTGGTCGCTGCCGGTGCGCGAGGCCGAGGCGACCAATGCCCTGGTCGATGCCGGCAACAACGTTATCACTTGCCACGTCGACAGCCCGAAGGTCGTCATCACCACGGCCGAAAAGCGTGGCGTCAAGACCTGCGGCCATAACGCCTCCCAGGCGGCGCTGGCGCCCAAAGGCTTTATCACCGGCGCCGAATACAAGTGGATCACGGTCTATTCGGGGTACGCCCACGACCTTATGACCGACAAGCCGATGCCCAATTTGTGGGCCGGCGGGTACGCGGCCGATCTGGTGCAGAACACGCCGTATGGCGCGGGTGCAGATGCGGCGGCGCGCAAGGCAGGCGACGCGGCCATCGCCGGCCTCAAGAAAGAAGCGCCGATTTACGTCGGACCGCTGAAAGACAATAAGGGCCACGTCGTTATCTCCAAGACTTACTCCAATGACGATCCTTGGCTCAACAGCATGAATTTTCTGCTCGAGGGTGTGCAGGGCTCCATCACGTAGGCCCATCGGTTGATCGCCGGCCGGTGCGGCGGGGCGAACCCCGCCGCACGTGGCGCCGGCGCGTCCGCCAACTGCGTCGACCAACTTATTGGATGTCGGGGAGCTTGTAACAGGTCATGGCCGATATTGCGCAACCGCTGCCCGCGGCGGCCGCGGCTCAGCCGTGGGGCGATCTGTCCGTCCGGTTGCGCCGGGGGGCCGAATACGTCGTCATACCACTGCTCGCGATTGCGGCGTCGGGGCTGGCGTTTTCGATCTTTCTGCTCGCGCTCGGCAAATCGCCGCTGGAATTTTTCGATCTCGTGCAGCGCGGCGGGTTCGGCACGGCGTTCTCGATCGAGAATACACTGGTGACATCGTCGCCGCTGATCATGACTGCTTTGTGCGTCGCCCTGCCGGCACGGATCGGCCTGGTGGTCATCGGCGGCGAGGGCGCGCTTGTGCTCGGCGGTTTTGCCGCCGCCGCCATCGCCATTCCTTTCGTGGCCGCCGAGGCGCCGGTCGTGCTCACCCTTTTTGTCATGGCCGTCACCGGCGTGGCGGTCGGCGGCTTCTGGATCGGGATCGTCGGCTATCTGCGCTATGCACGCGGCGTCAATGAAACGATCTCCTCGCTGCTGATGACCTATATCGGCATCGCCATCATGAACTTTTTCGTCGAAGGGGCGTTGCGCGATCTCAGCAATCCCAACAAGCCTTCGACCAAACCGATCGGCGACGCCTACAGGATCGGCGACATTCCCGGCACCGAGGTGCATTGGGGCCTCGTCGTCGGCGTGGTGCTGGCGATCGTGCTGTTCATCTTGTTGTCGCGAACAACGTTTGGATTTGCGGTGCGGGTCTCGGGCGGCAATGCGCGCGCCGCCTTGGCGCAGGGCCTTCCGGTCGGCAAGCTGATCGTGATCTGCTGCGCCATCGCCGGCGGCTGCGCCGGCCTGGCCGGCTTCTTCGAGGTTGCCGCGATCCAGGGCCGCGCCAACGCCTCGCTCGCCGCCGGCTACGGCTATACCGGGATCCTGATCTCGTTCTTGGCGCGGCATAACCCGGTGGCGATCATTCCGGTCGCGATTCTGTTCGGCGGCATCGTCGCTTCGGGCGGCCTGATCGAACGCCGCATGGGTCTTCCCGACGCAACCGTGCTGGTGCTGCAGGGCCTGACATTCGTCGTGCTGCTGGTATCGGAAACGCTGTACGGCCGATTCAAAATCTTCCAGGTCATAAAGAGCGCCGACCGCACATGATCGGCAACGCACCACTCATCGTTCTGGTGGCGCTGATCGGCGGGGCGTTGCGCGTGTCGACGCCGTTCATGCTCGTCGCGCTCGGCGAGTGCCTTACCGAAAAATCCGGACGGGTCAATCTCGGTCTCGAAGGCACCCTCGTCCTTGGCGCGATGACGGGGTACGCCATCTCGTATCAGACCGGATCGCCATGGCTCGGCGTGCTCGCCGCCGGCGGCGCGGGATCGCTGCTTGGAGCGATGCACGGCTATATCTGCAAGCTGCCGCGCGTCAACGACATCGCGGTCGGCATCGCCATGATGCTGTTCGGCACCGGCGTCGCCTTCTTCTTCGGCAAGCCCTACATCCAGCCGTCGGCGCCGCAGCTCGGCGGGTTTTCATTCGGCGCCTGGACCGGCAACAAGGACATCGCCACTGCGCTGCAGATCAATCCGCTGCTGCTCGTCGGTATCGCGGTGGCTTTCGTGATGGCGTGGGCCTTCGCCAATACCAAGTGGGGCCTGATCGTGCGCATGACCGGCGACAGTGCGCCGGCTGCCCGCGCTATGGGCGTGTCGGTCGACCTCGTGCGCTTTCTCTGCACGACCGTCGGCGGTTTTCTCGCCGGCGTGGGCGGCGCGTTTCTGTCGCTCTATTACCCGGGGGCGTGGAATCAGGGCCTATCGTCGGGTCAAGGATTGATGGCGGTGGCGCTCGTCATTTTTGCGCGCTGGAGCCCGCTGCGTTGCGTGCTCGCCGCGTTGTTGTTTGGTGCGGCCGGCGCCATCGGGCCGGCGCTGCAATCGGTCGGTATCACGCAGGGCTATTATTTCTTCAATGCGGCGCCCTATATCCTCACGCTGTTCATCATGATCGCGTCAGCGGGATCCAAGCACGCCGCGCGCGACGTGCCCGGCGAACTGAGCATCACCAAGTGACGCAATGAGGCGGCCCCGATGAGCGGTCTCGGCGGGTTGAACAAAACTCCCAACGGCGTGGTGCTGGGGCTCGTTCAGCTGCAACTGCCTCGGGTCAAGACGCCCGACGATCTCGCCACCCAGACCACGCGCATTGTCGCGATGGTCGGCAAGGCGCGCCGCAACATGCCGACGATGGATCTTGTGGTATTTCCGGAATACGCGCTGCATGGCCTTTCGATGGATACCGACCCGGCGATCATGTGCTCGCTCGACGGGCCGGAAGTGGCGGCGTTCAGGCAGGCCTGCATTGACAACAAGATCTGGGGCTGCTTTTCCATCATGGAAAGCAATGCCGGCGCCTATCCGTTCAATTCGGGTTTGATCATCGACGATGCCGGTGAGCTGCGGCTCTATTATCGCAAGATGCATCCGTGGGTGCCGGTCGAACCGTGGGAGCCGGGCGATCTCGGCATTCCGGTGATCGACGGCCCGAATGGCGCCAAGCTTGGGCTCATCATCTGCCACGACGGTATGTTCCCGGAAATGGCGCGCGAATGCGCCTATAAGGGCGCGGAGATCATGATCCGCACCGCCGGCTATACCGCGCCGGTCCGCGACGCTTGGCGGTTCACCAACCAGGCCAACGCGTTCTGCAATCTCATGGTGACCGCCAACGTCTGCATGTGCGGTTCCGACGGTTCGTTCAACTCCATGGGCGAAGGCATGATCGTCAATTTCGACGGCAACATCCTGGCGCACGGCACGAGCGGCCGCCCCGACGAGATCATCACCGCCGAGGTTCGGCCCGATCTGGTGCGTGAAGCACGGCGCCATTGGTCGGTCGAGAACAATATCTATCAAATCGGCCATCGCGGCTTCACGGCGGTGCGCGGCGGCGCGCAGGATTGCCCCTACACCTATATGCAGGACTTGGTCGCCGGCCGTTACCGGCTGCCGTGGGAAGCCGAAATCTTGCACGTTGACGGCACGTCGTGCGGTTTTCCGGCGCCGGTGCGCCGGTACGGCGAACGGCTCGATCGCGCGGCGGAGTAAGCCATGCCGAGCATCCCGGGCGATCCCTATCCGTGGCCGTTCGACGGCGATCTGACGCCACAGAACACGACGCTGATCATCATCGACATGCAGACCGACTTCTGCGGCCAAGGCGGCTATGTCGATGCCATGGGCTATGATCTGTCACTGACGCGTGCGCCGATCGAACCGATCCGCTCCGTGCTCGACGCCGTGCGCGCCAAGGGCTACGGCGTCATCCATACCCGCGAGGGGCATCGTCCCGATCTTGCCGACCTGCCGGAAAACAAACGCTGGCGCTCGCAGCGCATCGGCGCCGGTATCGGCGATCCGGGCCCGTGCGGGCGCATTCTCATCCGCGGCGAGCCCGGCTGGCAGATCATTCCCGAACTGGCGCCCCGGCCGGGCGAGCCGGTCATCGACAAGCCGGGCAAGGGTTCGTTCTGCGCCACCGATCTCGAGTTGATGCTGCGCTCGAGCGGCCGGCGCAATATCGTGCTGACCGGCATCACCACCAACGTCTGCGTGCACACCACCATGCGCGAGGCCAACGACCGCGGCTTCGAATGTCTGTTGTTGGAGGATTGCTGCGGCGCCACCGACCACGGCAATCACTTGGCCGCCGTCAAGATGGTCAAGATGCAGGGCGGCGTATTCGGTTCGGTGTCCAATTCGAAAAGCTTCGTGGAGAATCTGCCATGAGCCTCGCCGCCATTCGCGAGCCGCAGACACTCGTCCCGGCGATGCGCGCTCCCACTTTGGAGACGATCGGCATGACCAAGATTTTCGGATCGCTGGTCGCGCTCGAAGACGTGTCGATCAAGGTCGAGGCCGGAACCGTGCACGCCCTGCTCGGCGAAAACGGCGCCGGCAAGTCGACGCTCGTCAAGTGCATCATGGGCTTCTATACGCCCGACCGCGGCCGGGTCCTGCTCGACGGCGCTGCCCTGCCGATCCGCAATCCGCGCGACGCCCGCGCCCACGGCATCGGCATGGTCTATCAGCATTTCACGCTCGTGCCGTCGCTGACCGGAGCCGAGAATCTGGTGATCAGCCGCACCGATGCGCCCGTCGTGATCGACTGGAAGAAGGAGATGCACCGACTGAACGAGTTTCTCGATCGCATGCCGTTTCGCGTGCCGCTCGACGTGCCGGTCGCTACCATGGCCGCGGGGCAGAAACAGAAACTCGAAATCCTCAAGCTGCTCTACCTCGATCAACGCATGCTCATCCTCGATGAGCCGACTTCGGTATTGACCCCCGGCGAAGCCGACGAAATGCTCGGCCTGTTGCGCGACATGACGCACCGCAAGGAAATTACGGTGATCATGATCACGCACAAGTTTCGCGAGGTGACAAGCTTCTGCGACAGCGTGACCGTGCTGCGGCGCGGCCGCAAGGTCGGCGGCGGCGAGGTCAAGGACCTCACCACCGACGCCATGGCGCGCATGATGATCGGCGACACCCAGATTCGCGAGCGCGCGGTACGAAGCCCCCAGCCGCCCGGCGAGACGGTCATGGAACTGGTCGCGCTGTGTGCAAACGACGAGGAGGGGCTGCCGGCGCTCGATAGGGTCAACCTGAAGGTTCATTCCGGCGAGATCGTCGGCATCGCGGGAGTGTCCGGCAACGGCCAATCGGAGCTTGTCGAGGTGCTCTCCGGCCAGCGGCCGATCACCGACGGCCGCATCATGATCAAAGGACATCCGTTCGAGCCCGACCGCAATTCGTTCTATCGCTTGAAGATATTCGGGCTTCCCGAGGAGCCGCTGAAGAACGCCACCGTGCCGAAAATGACGGTCGCCGAAAATATGGCGTTCCGCACCTTCGACCGGCCGCCGGCGGCGAAGCTCGGTTGGTGGCTGTCGCCCGGTCCGATGCGGGACAAGGCGCGCGAACTGATCGCGCGCTATCGCGTGAAGACGCCGTCGCCGGAGACTGCTCTCGCCGACCTGTCGGGCGGCAACGTGCAGCGCGCGGTGCTGGCGCGGGAACTTTCGGGCAACGTCGACGTGCTCATTGTCGCCAATCCGTGCTTCGGCCTCGACTTCGCCTCGGTCGTCGAAATCCGCTCGCAGATCATGGAGCAGCGCAACCACGGCGCGGCGGTGCTTTTGGTTTCCGAGGACCTCGACGAGGTGCTGGAGCTGGCGGACCGGGTCGCCGTGATGTCGGGCGGCACCGTCAACTACCAATCTCCGATCGCCGAAACCGATCGCGCCACGATCGGCAAGCACATGGCCGGCCACTGACCGGCGCCCGCACGCACGGCACGGCGTCATGTCGGCGCGGCAGCGGTTCGATCTTGTCATCCTGGACTATGACGGCACGCTGAGCGACACGCGGCGCGCGATCGCGCATTGCCTCGGACAGGCGTTCGCTGCGCGGGGTCGCGCCGTTGCGGAGCCGGCGCACACCTTGTCCGTTGTCGGCCAGGGACTCTCACTGCACGAGACCTTTCTGCTGCTGGACCCGGCTCTGTCCGCAAGCGGCGCTGCGCTCGATGCGCTGATGCAGACCTACCGGACCCTTTACCGCGATGAAGGCGAACCGCTGATCGCGATGTTTCCCGGCGCGGCAAGGACGCTGCGGCGCCTTCACAACGGCGGGATCAAGTGCGCTATCGTCAGCAACAAGGGCGTGGCGGCCGTCCTGCGCTCGCTCGAGCGATGCGGCTTGGCGGCGCCGATCGAGGCGGTGTTTGCCGAGCAGCCAGGGCGGCCGGGTAAGCCCGATCCGGCCCTGTTGACTGAGCATATTCAGCCGAAATTTCCGGAAATCACCAGACAGCGGATGCTGATGGTGGGCGACACCGAGACCGATATCGTATTTGCCAGACGAGCCGGCATCGCCTGCTGCTGGGCGGCTTACGGTTTCGGCGATCCGGCGCGCTGCGCAGCGCTCGAGCCGGATTTCCGGATCGAGCGCATTGAGGAACTACCCGGCGTCGTCGGCCTGCCGGCGGATCTCGGCTGACTTCAACGCCGCCCGCCGCGCGCGTGCTACAGCGCCCGCAGCCCGCGGTCCACTTTGTCGATGAAGGCGGAGCGCTGGGCGTCGGTGGCGACGTTGAGGTGATAAAGCGCGTAATAGTCGGCGCGGGCTTTGCCGCCGGTGAACCAGCGCAAGTAGCGTTTGACGATGCGGCGCGGCGGATCGCCCATCCACAGCGCCATGTAGCGCGGGCGGCCGTAGGTGACGATGCCGACAATGCGCCGGATGTTGCGCAGCATCGGCTTGACGCGCGCCGGATCGCCGATGTCGAAGGCAACGCCGGGCATGATCATGCGGTCGAAAAAACCCTTCAGCATGGCCGGCGGCCCGAAGCACCAGGTCGGGAATTGCAGAACGATCGCCTCGGCTGTGGTGAGCCGCGTGACATAATCCTGGAGCCCGCTGCGATTGCGCGACGGATCGTGATAGTGGCGGCGGGCCTGTTCCGACAGCACCGGATCGAATCTCTCGGCATAGAGATCGAGCAGGTCGACCTGGTGGCCGGCCTCGGCGAGAGCGGCCAGCGCCTTCGCCCGGATCGCGGCGTGGAAGCTTTCAGGCAGCGGATGACAATAAACGTAAAGGAGGCGCATGACCGCTCGGCCGAATTTCGCGCTCCCGGCATCGCATTGCCTAGCTGGCGGCGGGCGGCCCAGTCAACCGCCAGAACCTATCGCAGCGGCCGAAGCCGCCCGGCTGCCGCAATTTGATGCTTTCCAAATCCGACATAATTGGCCAGTCTGAACAACAAACCCTGCAGGGCCACAGCGAGCAGCGGCCATGATGAAATTCAGCTTCGAAAACGCGGCGACCGCGAAAGCGTTTCGCATCAGTCCAAAGGACACGCAATTACTTCGTCCTGCTGTTCGATCGCGAAAAGGACGATATCGAAAATATTTTCGTGGTCGAGATCTTCACCAAAGGCGGCGCGACGCCGCCGAACGAACACGCGCTTGCCCATGAATTTTTCTACGTGCTGGAAGGCGAAGGCAGGGCGCGCTGCGAGGACAAGACCATGCCGATCAAGCGCGGCGATGCGCTTTTGCTGCGCCCGGGCAGCGAGCACGTGATCGAGAATACCGGGCCCGGCAAGCTCTACACCCTCACCGTGATGACGCCGAACGAGGGCTTTGCCGAACTGATCCGCGGCGGCGAGCCGGTGGAACTCGACGACGAAGACCGCAAGGTTTTGGGGGTGCGGTAATGGACCAGAAGCTGAGCCGTCCGCTGGTGCCGCTGGGCAGCGCTCCCGGCAATCAGTGGCGGGTCAACGCCAGCCGCGCCGATCTGGTGCGCGCTCCGATCAGCCCTCGTCCCATCACGGCCGATGCCGGAAACCGCATGGTGACTTTCGACCTCGCGCGGACGGTGATCATCGTCATCGACATGCAGAACGATTTTTGCCATCCCGACGGCTGGCTTTCGCATATCGGCGTCGATGTGGCGCCGGCGCGGCGGCCGATCGCGCCGCTGAACCGGCTGCTGCCGCCGCTGCGGCGGGCCGGCGTGCCGGTGATCTGGCTCAACTGGGGCAACCGGCCGGACCGTCTCAATCTCAGTCCGGCGCTGCTGCACGTTTATAACCCTACCGGCGCCGGCGTCGGCCTCGGCGACCCGCTGCCGCAAAAGCGGCGCCAAGGTACTTGAATTCGGCAGCTGGTCGGCGGCAATCGTCGAGGAACTTGCGGTCGATCCCGCCGACATCCAGGTGGCGAAGTACCGGATGTCGGGTTTCCAGGACACCATGCTCGACAGCATCCTGCGCAATCTCGGCGTGACGTCGCTGTTGTTCGCCGGCGTCAATGCCGACCAATGCGTGCTGTGCACGCTGCAGGACGCCAATTTCCTCGGCTACGACTGTCTGCTGATCGAAGACTGCACGGCGACGACGTCGCCGGAATACTGCATGGCTGGCGACGATCTACAATGTCCGCCAGTGCTTTGGCTTCGTCATCTGCTCCGACGAGATCGCCGCTGCACTTGCGTGACATTCGCGGTTCGCGCGCTCGGTCTCAGTCTATGCTGCCGTCACGAGACGCGAGCAAGCTCCGCGGCCGCGTCTTGATGCTGCCAAAGCTCGGAATAATCGGGCATTGGTGGCAGTAATTCTGGCGCCGTTTGCGATCAGCACGCGATCCGATTGCGGACGGCTGACTATTTCGTTGAGCGAGCGCGCGTTGAGCACGATCAGGCGCGCCGGGGCGCCGACAGCGATGCGGCCGTGGCCGGAGAACTTGCCGATCGAGGCTGGACTGACGCTGACAAGCGCTGGCGTGCCGGTCAACGGATGATCGAGGTGCGCAATGCGCACCGCCTGCCGGTAGGTGTCGAGCACGTCATGGTCGCCGTAGGCGTAGAAACTGTCGCGGCAATTATCGCCGGCCGCGGCGACGCGGATGCCGCGCCGTCGCATCTCCTGGACCACAGTGACGCCGCGCCAGCGCGGCGTGCGGCCCCCGGTGCGGTCCTGCAAATACATGTTGACGGTCGGTAAGGTGACGATGGCGATTCCGGCTTCAGCCAACAGGTCGAGCGTACGGTCGATCACGTCTTCGGACTGATTTGACAGACTGCAGCAATGCCCGCAGACGACGCGGCCCTCGTAGCGATGGCGCAAAGCCGCCCGCGCCACATTCGGCAGCGTGGCCGAGGCCGGGTCATGCGTCTCGTCGACGTGCAGATCGATGTCGAGATCGTGGCGTCTGGCAAGCGCGAACAAACGGTCCAGCAACGCATCGATGTTGTCGAGGGTCGCGCCGTGATCGCCGACCGCCGCTCGCGTCACGCCGCCGAGCAGACCTTTCGACTTTCGCGACCGTTGCGGCGACGCGGTCGCCGAACTCGTCCTGCAGCAATCCGATCGGACACAGCGATACCGCCTGCAGATCGATCCGGCCACGCCATTCGTCGCGCATCGCGCGGATCGCCTGCCAGTTTCGCTCGATGGTCTCCGGGTAAGTGTCGATATGGCTGCGGATGGCGGAGATGCCGTGCGCGTAGGCGCAGCGCAGGCCGAAATCCATGCGGCGGCGCAGATCAGGCAGCGTCCAGTTCACGCGGTCGGCAATCGCGCCAAGTCGCGCGTTGTGGAACGTGCCGTCGATGTTCGGACTGCGTTCGACGGTGTGGCCCTTGTCGAGATGGGTATGAATGTCGACCAATGTCGGCCAGACTTGGCGGCCGCCGAGGTCGACGCGCGCAATTTCGCCGTTGCCTTCGCCGGCCGTCGTTGCAATACAGGCGATCTTGCCGTCCTCGATCAACAAATCGAGCCGTGCGACGCCTTCTGCATCGAGCGGCGCCGTTGACACTGTGCCGTCGTCGACGAAGCAACCCGGCACGCGGGCATTGACCAGCCAATAACGGCGCGCCGCCGGCCAGCTTATGTCAGCGAATTTGATCGGCATTGGCGGTGCCATGAATGCTGTACAGACGTTGCAGGGAAAATGCAGTCATCTCGCGCAGCAACGCGATAAAGCCGTCGGTCTGCAGTTCGGCCGTTCGTCGGCCCTTGTCGGCGCTGGCTTTGGCGGCGTCGCCGACGGCGCCTTCGGGATTGAGATCCTGCGCGATCCAGCCGAAGGCGTGGGTGCCGTCGGGCGAAAGGTGCTCGAATTCGGTTTCGATGGCGATAGCCGAAGAGACGAAGTTCTTCGCCGCGCCCATGGTCACGAGATCGGGGCGGAAGTGCAGCATCAGCGAGGTCTCGATATCGCCGCCGTGGATACCGTGGCGCGCCTCAACCGGATCGTAAAGTCCGTCGGGCAGCCCGAACCTGCTCCATTGCGTCGGCACCACCAGCATTCCTAATTTCACGCGCAATTCGCGCGCCACGATTGTCAGGACGGCAACGTTTCCGCCGTGTGAGTTCGCCAGCACCATCTTACGCAAGCCGGCGCGGTGCACGCCTTCTCCGATTTCAACAAGCAGCCGCGACAGCGTCTCGGCCGACAGGCTCAAGGTGCCCGGCGACAGCAGATGTTCGTTGGACTTTCCGATCGCCTGGATCGGCAGCACCAGCACGTCAAGTCCCGCCGGCAGCCGCTGCTGCAGCAATGCGAGCATGCCTTGTGCAATGGCCAAGTCGGTCATCACCGGCAGGTGCGGTCCATGCTGCTCGATCGCAGCGATGGGCAGAATGACGATGGTCTGTTCTGGATCGAGCGCGCGAAACTCGGCGCTGCACAGCTCGCCCCAGTAGAACGTTCGTCCCGGCACTTCTTGTCTCCATTGCCGCCGACGACGCAAAGCTTATGCCACCAGCGCCGCGTTCGGCCGCGCTCGCGCCGCAGGCTATGAGGTGGCCGACAGCCACGGCATCGCTTTGCGCAGTTCTTCCACTACGACGCTTGAGAAGGCGTCCAACCCGCCGCGCGCCCGCACCAACAGTTTGAGCGCAATCGGGTAGGCGTCAAGCTCCTGCACCGGCAACAACCGAATCTCGCCGGCTGCGACCTCTTCGGCGACATCCACCGGATTGAGCAGCGTGATGGCCTGACCGCTGCGGGCGATCTTCTTCATGAACTCGATCGAATTGGTTTCGATCGTCGGCTGCAGCACAACGTTGGCGCGGGCGAATCCCAGTTCGACCGCCGGCCGGATCGTCATCGAGTGATCGGCGACGGCCAACGGAAATTCGGCGCAATCGGCCAGCCGCAGCGGCCGGCGTTTGGTCAGCGGATGCTTGGGCGAGACCACCGCGCCGATGGCGAGGTCGTGACTGGCGACGATGCGCAGGCCGGGACTGTTCGGCGGATTATAGGTAAGCGCCAGCTCGGCTTCGCCGGTCAAAACCGCGTTGGTGATCTGATCGAACGGCAACACCCGCAGCCGCACCAGGACGCGGGGATGCTGATCGAGGATGCTTGAGAGAAAGCGCGGCAGCGGACCGGCGGCAAGCCCGTTCATTGTCGCGACGGTGACCTCGCCGCGGGTGAGACCTTTGAACGCCTCGATCTGCGCCGCGACGCGCCGGTGCGCCTTCAATGTGTCGCGGACGTGGGCAATCAGCACTTCTCCGGTTGCGGTCAACCGCAGTCGCCGCGGCATGCGCTCGAATATCGGCGCACCAATCTCGCTCTCGAGCGCCAGTATCTGCCGGTTGATCGCCGAGGACGCGACGTTCAAACGCGCCGCGGCCTTGCGGATCGAGCCGAGGCGGGCGACCTCGTCGAGATAGCGCAGCAGCCTTGAATGCAGCATGACGCCGATCCTTGTCCGAGCCGCCGCAGTCGGGCCCACGCCTGTGCCTGCTCATTCATCGCTCTGCACAAAGCGGCGGCAGTGATGCCGAAAAGGCAGCAGTACATACGACATTTGATGCTTATTGTCAGCTTTAGATTACGCCACATTCGAGCCAATGGGCTCGATCGTCCGCGCCTGCGCGGCGACACCGGCCCCATCACCAGGCAACAACGAACAACACCGATAGGATCGATCCATGTCGCCCTTCCGCCTCACCGTACTCGCCGCCGCAGCCATCGTGCCGCTGGTCGCCGGACCGGCGCGCGCCGCGGACAAAGTGACGTTCCTGACCAGCTGGTTCGCTCAAGCCGAGCACGGCGGCTTCTATCAGGCCAAGGCCACCGGGCTTTATCGAAAAGGAGGGTCTCGACGTCACCATCAAGATGGGCGGACCGCAGGTCAACGGCATGCAGCTTCTGCTGGGCGGCGAAGCCGATATCATGATCGGGCTACGACTTCCAGGTCCTGTACGGCAGTGTCGAAGGGACTGCCGGTCATCACCGTCGGCGTGTCGTTCCAGAAGGACCTGCAGGGGATAATGACCCACGCCGACGTCAAGGACCTCGGCGATCTGAAAGGCAAGACCATCCTCATCGCCACGTCCGGGCGCACGTCGTGGTGGCCGTGGCTCAAGCACAAGTTCGGCTACAGCGAACTCGCAGCTGCAGCCCTACACCTTCAACCTGCAGCCGTTCTTCGCCGACGACAACATCGCCCAGCAATCCTATCCGTCGTCCGAGCCGTTTCAGGCCATGCAGAAGGACGTGCCGGTCAACTTCTTCCTGTTCGCCGATTACGGATATCCGCCCTACGGCACCACCATGGTCACCACGACCAAATTCCTGAACGAGCATCCGGACGTCGCCCGGCCGCTTCGTCAAGGCGTCGCTGGAGGGCTGGAAAAGCTACCTGAAGGGCGATCCGGCTCCCGCCAACAAGCTGATCAAGGCCGACAATCCGAACATGAGCGACGCGCCAGATCGCCTTCGGCATCAAGCGCCTGAACGAACTCCACATCGTCGACGGCGGCGACGCCAAGACCATGGGCATTGGCATCATGACCGATGCGCGCTGGAAGGCCGACTACGATCTGATGGCGGGCGCCGGCCTGCTGCCGAAGGACACCGATTGGCACAAGGCATTCACGACGCAGTTCGTCAAAGACCTCAAAATCATGTGGTGAACGGTCGGCGACCACGCGAATGACGGGTTGAGCGGCGATGATGCTTATCGTCAAGCAGCAAAAAAATCGCCGACATCTTGCCGCCCGCTTGTCGTCGGCGTTCTGTTCCTTGCCGGCTGGGAGGCGTGTTGCCGGATTTTCGCATCCCGTCCTATCTCGTTCCGTCGCCGAGCGAGATCGCGCAGCACCCTCGTCACCAATGCGCCGGCGCTGCTGCATTCGCTCATGATCACGCTGCGGGTGACGTTGATCGCGCTGGCCTTGGCGATCAGCCATCGGCACGGCGATCGCATTCCTGTTCGTGCAAAGCCCGATCATCGAGCGCAGCTTCTTTCCCTATGCGGTCATCCTTCAGGTCACGCCGATCGTCGCGATCGCGCCGCTCATCATCATCCTGGTGAAGAACACGCAAGGCGCGCTGATCATCTGCGCCACGATCATCGCCATCTTTCCGGTTATCTCGAATACCACCGTCGGGCTGCGCAGCATCGATGCCGGGTCATCAGGACCTGTTCGCCATCAATCGCGCGTCGCGGCTGCAAAATCTCGTCTATTTGCGGATTCCGAGCGCGCTGCCCTACTTCTTCGCCGGCTTGCGCATCTCCAGCGGTCTCGCCTTGATCGGCGCGGTCGTTGCCGAATTCGTCGCCGGCACCGGCGGCCGCAACGCCGGACTGGCCTATCAGATTCTGCAGGCCGGCTATCAGCTCGACATTCCGCGCATGTTCGCGGCGCTGTTTCTGATCACGCTCGCCGGTATTGCGCTGTTTTCGGTCGTGGTCGGGCTGTCGAAACTCGCGCTCGGCTCTTGGCACGACAGCGCGATCGTCAGGGAAACCTGACGATGAAGATGATGAACCTGGCAATGGGAATGCGGGGGAGGACGATATGCTGACGACAAAACAAAAGGTCTTGCGCCGATTCTGGTACGCGGTGATCCCGATGGAGGATCTCAGTTCGGGACCGAAGCCGTTTCGCCTGCTCGGCGAGGACATCGTGCTGTTTCTCGACGCCGACGGCAAACCGGCGGCGCTGAAGGACCGCTGCTGCCATCGCACCTCCAAACTGTCCAAGGGCTGGTGCAATGACGGCAAGCTCGTCTGCGGCTATCACGGCTGGACCTACGACCGCACCGGCAAGCTCGTCCATGTCCCGCAATTTCCCGCGCAGCAGGAAGTGCCCAATCTGTCGACGCCGGCCTATCATTGCGACGCGCGTTACGGCTACGCCTGGGTGGCGCTCGACGAGCCGCTGGCGCCCATCCTCGACGCCGCCGAGGAAAACGATCCGAACTATCGCCGCATCCCGCAATTCTACGAGGTGTGGAACACCTCGGCGCTCCGCCTGATGGAGAACTCGTTCGACAACGCACATTTCGCCTTCGTCCACAAGGGCACGTTCGGCCAGTTCAATCAGCCGCTGCCGGAGAAGTACGAGATCAAGGAAACCGATTACGGGTTCGAGGCGGAGACCCTCATCACCGTCGCCAATCCGCCGGTGCAGTATCGCATCGCCGGAACGACCGAGCCGACCACCAAGCGCCACATGCGCAACAAGTGGTACATGCCGTTCTGCCGCAAGCTCGACATCGAATACCCGTCCGGGCTCCGCCACATCATCTTCAATTCGGCGACCCCGATCGACGACGATCACATCCAGGTCGTGCAGTGGCTCTACCGCAACGACACCGAGGCCGATTGTGCGGCGCAGGAGCTGATCGACTGGGATTTCAAGATCACGCGCGAGGACAAGGAGATGATCGAGTTCGACCGATCCGGACACGCCGATCGACTTGTCGCGGCGGATCGAGGCGCACATGGTGTCGGACCGGCCGGGCATGATCATGCGTCGCCGCTTGATGAAATTGCTCGAAGACCATGGCGAGGTGGAGGTGTTCGCGCCGCGTAATGCGGGGGCACCCGTCGCGGCCGTCGCCACCGTCGCCGCTGTCGCCGCGGAGTGAGTGGAGGAAGCTCCGTCATGTCGAACGCCCGCCACGCGACGCCGCCGCGTCGTTCGGCCGAGCCGCGGCCTCTGCGCATGAGAGCGCGCGGACGCGCGCGATGACGGTGCCGGTCACGATAAAAACCATCGTCGGTCCGGCGCCCGTCAGGCCGGTAGCGACGGCGACGCGCACGGCGTCGCGGCCGCTACTGCAAGATCGCGGCGATCTCCAAGACCTTTACTACCGGCACGACGGCGCTGGTGGATGTCGACCTCACGATATTCCCCGGCGAGTTCGTCAGCCTTTTCGGACCGTCGGGTTGCGGAAAATCGACGCTGCTCAAACTGATTGCCGGTCTTGCGGCGCCATCCTCGGGCGTGATCGATTGGCCGCAATCGACTTATGACGCGGTCGGCAATCCGCAGCCCGCGCTCGGCTTCGTGTTTCAGGAGCCGACCTTGTTGCCCTGGCGCACGGTCGCGGAAAACGTCCATCTGCCGCTGTTGCTAGCCGGCGTGCCGAAATCCGAGGCGCCGCAACCGGGTCGAGGAAGCGCTCGACGCAGGTCGGGCTGCGCGGCTTTTCCAAATCCTATCCGCGGCAATTGTCCGGCGGCATGAAGATGCGGGTATCGATCGCGCGTGCACTGGTGACCGAACCGAAAATTCTGTTGATGGATGAACCCTTCGCGGCGCTCGACGAGATCACGCGGTCCAAGCTCAACGACGAACTGCTCGGACTGTTTGCGCGGCGCGGTCTGACGGTCGTGTTCGTCACCCACAGCGTCTATGAATTCGGTGTTCCTGTCCAGCAGGATCGTGGTGTTGAGTTCGCGGCCCGGCCGCATTACCGCCGAAATCCCGATCGGGACGGATTATCCGCGCACCGAGGATTTTCGCACGTCGCCGCTGTACAACGAGCACTGTCGGCTGGTTTCTGCGGCGTTGCGCCGCGCCATTACGGCCGTCGCGCCGATTTGACGCCGGCAGGCTCGCGCAGCGCGGATCGCCGGCTACGGTTCATCGATCAAGCTGACGTGGGCGGCGACGACGCGCCAGCCTTGTGGAAATCGCACCCAGGTCTGCATCTGTCGTCCGACCTTGCCGGCATTGGCCGAGCGGCGGTACAGGGTCGACGCGACGGCGTGATCGCGGCCGTAAGTGGTAATGACTGTTTTCGACAATGTGCGCGCAAGACCGACCGACGACCGGGCAGCGCGAAACGCCTGGATCTCGCCGTGGCCGTAAAGGTTCTCGAACGCGCCGTAGCGCATGGTGCGCGGATCGTCGTGGAACAGTGAATTGAGCGTGGCGACGTCGTTTACGACCAGCGCTCTTTCATACCGCTCGAATACGGCCGTCACCTCGGCGACAATTTCGGGCAGGTCGATCTCCATACCATCCTCCCTGTTCGATAAGCGTACTGTCGCGACGGTCTCTTTGCGCGAAGTGCCTTGCGCGGGCATTGCGGCGGTCCCGGCAAGAGCAATGATTAGGCAATGGCCATACCGGCGGCAACGAGACCGCCGCTGGCCCCGATTTTGCAACTTCGCCCCCTGACCAGGCAGGAGATCGCCATGCCGCTCGTGGTCTTCGAGGCAGAACCGGCGCCGTTGTCCGTCGATATCGACGCCGCGGCTCTGCTCATCATCGACATGCAGCGCGATTTTCTCGAACCCGGCGGCTTTGGCGAGGCTCTGGGCAACGACGTTTCGCGGCTGCAGGCGGCCGTAGAGCCGTGCCGGGCGGTGCTCGCCGCAGCGCGGCGCTGCAAAATGCTGGTCATTCACACGCGCGAAGGCCACCGGCCCGATCTGTCGGACGCGCCGCCGCACAAAGTCGAACGCGGCGACCCCGCCAACCGCATCGGGGCGCCCGGCCCGATGGGGCGCATCCTGGTGCGCGGTGAGCCCGGTCACGACATCGTCGCCGAACTTTATCCGCTGTCGGGCGAGCCCGTGATCGACAAGCCGGGCAAGGGCGCCTTCTACCAGACCGATCTCGAACTCATGCTGCGCAATCGCGGCGTCGATACGCTGTTCGTCTGTGGCGTGACGACCGAAGTGTGCGTCAATACCACGGTGCGCGAGGCCAACGATCGCGGTTTTCGCTGCATCGTTCTGTCAGACTGCTGCGCGTCCTATTTTCCGGAATTTCACGAGGCCGGCCTTGCCATGATCAAGGCGCAAGGCGGCATTTTCGGCTCGGTTGCGGGATCCGAGCGGTTGCTTGGTGCGCTGGCGGCAGCGAATTGATCAAGACGCTTTAGGGCGCGCGCATCAAAGAGGATTCAAGCGCGTCTGACAAAAAATTGTCGAGTTTGGGCAGCCCTGTCGCGGTCACCGTCAGAGCGGGGTTGACCGGAAGCCGATCGAGCCGCCAGCCGCTGGGTGCGGCTTGTCCGCGGCGAAGTAAGTGCCGAGGCGTCTTGCGTTTTACGGGACGCTGCCGCACAACGCGCTGACGCAGCGGAGAGGCACATGTTCGACAGCGCTGGCGCGCGCCGCAATATGGTGGACGGGCAGATCCGAACCGCGGACGTGACCAATCCTGATCTGCTGGCGGCCATGTTGACGCTGCCGCGCGAGCAGTTCGTGCCGCCCTCCTTGGCCGAACGGGCATACCTCGACAGCGATCTTGAAATCGGCGCCGGGCGCGCCGTGCTCAAGCCCATGGTGCTGGCCAAGCTGATCCAGGCGCTGCACCTGCGCGGCGACGAGCGCGTACTCGATGTCGGCTGCGGGTTTGGCTACTCATCGGCGGTGCTTGCGCAGCTTGCGGGTTCGGTCGTTGCGCTGGAAGACGATGCGGCGCTCGCCCGCCGCGCCAAGGAGGCGCTCGCGGCGTCCGGCGCGGCTGATGTGGCAGTCGTGACCGCATCTTTGGCTGCAGGCTGGCCGGACGGCGCGCCCTATGACGCCATTCTGCTCAACGGCGCGACTGAGATCGTCCCGCAAGCACTCGGCCGGCAGTTAAAGCCGGATGGCCGGCTCGCCTGCATTTTCGGACGAGGCGCCGCCGGCAAGGCGATGCTCTACCGGCTGGCGGAAAGCCGCCTGGTCGGGCGGCCGATATTCGACGCCGCGGCGCCGGTCTTGCCTGGTTTCGTTGCGCCACCGGCTTTCGTCTTCTAGCGCATCGATTGGCAGCGCGGGCGGCCCCTGCCAGCGTGGCCGAGGCAGCACTCAGCACCTGTGGCGCATATGCGCCAATGTCCGGAATTCTGCATCCAGTCCCGCCAGCGGGGGTTCCGCCCTGCGCCAGCGCCGCTTAATGTCCTGCTTTCAGCCTCGCCGTTCTGTTGGAAGGACGACGATGGGATCAGGCATGTGGTAGGCGCCCGCGGCAGCGCGACGGCGGGTGTCGGAGTTGTGATGGGTCATGCGTAACGGCGAGGTGCGTGCGCACATATTTGCCATTGCCGGCCTCGCTCTCATCGGCTTTGCCGGCGCGCTGTGGTCGACCGAAGCCGCAGCCGATACGCTGGAATGGGCCCTGGTCCAGGCCTACGAGAATAACCCCTCGCTCAACGCCCAGCGCGCTTTACTGCGCGCGACCGACGAGAATGTACCGCAGGCGCTGTCGGGTTACCGCCCGAAGCTGAGCATTACTGCGAACGGTGGCGACAATTATACGAGCGTCGTCTCGCATTCGGGCGGCGCGACCACTACGACCGTGACGCCATACGTTTCGCGCGGCGCCGGGGCTGCCGCGACCAAGACCCTGTTCAACGGCTTCCAGACCGCCAACAAGGTGCGCCAGGCGGAAAGCCAGGTGATGGGCGCGCGCGAGACATTGCGCGTTACTGAACAACAGGTGCTGCTCGACTCGGTAACCGCCTACATGAACCTGCTGCGCGACGAAGCCATCCTGGAACTCAACCACAATAACGTCGAAGTTCTCACCGAGCAGCTCAAGCAGACCCGCGACCGTTTCAATGTCGGCGAAGTCACGCGCACCGACGTGGCGCAGGCCGAATTGTCCCTTGCCGCCGGCCGGTCTGCGCTGCTTGGCGCGCAGTCGAATCTCATCACCTCGCAGGCCAATTATCGCCGGGTGATCGGTGTGGCGCCGGGCCGGCTTGCTCCCGGCACTCCGGTCGACCGCTTGTCACCACGGACTTTGAGTGGCGCGATTACGCAGGGTGAGCAGCAGAGCCCGTCGGTGCTCGCCGCCATGTACGGCGTCGACTCCGCCCAGCTCGCGGTCAAGGTCAGCGAAGGGTCGCTGTATCCCAACTTGGGCGTGACGGCGAGCGTGGCGCAGAATTGGGACCCCGCCTACAACGTCAACCAGCAGTTCCTGGCCTCGCTAGTCGGCCAACTGACGGTTCCGATCTATCAGGGCGGCGGCGAATATGCCGCGATCCGCCAGTCCAAGGAGACGCTAGGCCAACAGCGCCTCAACCTCGACGTCAACCGCGACCAGGCGCGCGCCACCGTGGTGCAGAGCTGGGGGCAACTCGAAGCCGCCAGGGCGCAGATCGAAGCGACGACGGCACAAGTGAACGCTGCCGTGATCGCGCTCGACGGCGTGCGTCAGGAGGCGCTCGCGGGTGAACGTACAACGCTCGACGTGCTCAACGCGCAGCAGGCATTGGTCAACGCCCGGGTCGCGCTGGTAACGGCCCAGCACGACCGCGTGGTGGCCTCCTACACGTTGCTGGCTGCCGTCGGCGCGTTGTCAATGCAGCGGCTTGGCCTCAATGTGCCGATCTACGATCCGGAGGTGCATTATCAGCAGATCAGGGACGCCTGGATTGGCCTGCGCACGCCTGACGGGCGGTAGGGGAAGCGCGGCGCCGACCTTGCGTTCGGGCTTCACCATGACATACTCGCTATTGGCGTTGCATAGTGGATCGGTCTTGATTCGGACGCTGGTCTCAGACGCCGCGCCAAAGGGGCGGGGAACAAGGCAACGGCGTGGAGGCAGGCGTTTAGAGTGCCCCGGTCATACGGGGAGCAGGCAGCGGGGATGCGGGCATGACGCAGCCGGCGAAATCTCAGGAACCGTCGATGGAGGAGATCCTTGCCTCCATTCGCCGAATCATCGCCGACGACGACGCGACGAAGTCAACGCAACATGCGGCGGAGGCGCCGAAGCTGGCAGTCCCGGCAGGGCGGCCGATCGCCCCGGCACGGCCGCAGCCTGCACCCGCGCGCGTTGCTCCGCCGCCGCCAAGTCCGATGGAAGCCGCGTTCGAGGCCGAGCCGGGGGCAATGAACAGCGCCAGCGTGGACGATCAATCCGCCGACATATTGGATCTCACGGAATCAATGGCGGCGCCGCCCGCCGCCGCGCCCCGCGGACGGCCGGAGCCGCCGCCGCAATTTCGCACCATCAATGGGGAATCGGACGTGGGCTTTGAAGATGCTGCCGAGCGTGCCGCGCCGCAGGGCAATGTCGGCGGGTCCTCGCAGTCTGATGTCCCGCGCTACCAGCGCTGCGGTCGATTCGGCCTTCAATTCGCTGGCGCAAACCGTGCTGGTGCAGAACGCCCGCACGCTCGAAGATCTGGTGCGCGAGATGTTGCGGCCATTGCTCCAGGCCTGGATCGACGAGAACCTGCCAAGCATGGTAGAGCGGCTGGTGCGCCAGGAGATTGAGCGCGTTTCGCGCGGCCGCTAGCGGCTCGATCGCTTCGCAGCGATTGCGATGCTCATCGCTTGAGCGCGGCGGCTAGCCGCAAAGCCTGGTCGGACAGCACCGCCGGCTCTTCCTTGACGCTCGCTGGCGGCTTTAGCGGTACGCCGATCTTACGCGGAATGATGTGGACGTGCAGATGAAACACGATCTGGCCGCCGGCCGGTTCGTTGAACTGTTGAATGGTGAGACCGTCGGCGGCGAAGACCGTCACCGCCGCCCGCGCGATCGTCTGCGTCACCCTGATCAGATGCGCTAGATCGTCGGGCGCGATGTCGAGAATGGTGCGGGCAGCGGACTTCGGGATCACCAGCGTATGGCCCGGCGCCCGCGGCATGATGTCGAGAAATGCGAAAGTCTCGGCGTCCTCGTAAACCTTGTGCGCGGGCAATTCGCCGCGCAGAATTTTGGCAAACACATTGTTCGGATCGTAGCTCGGCATCGTGCCCTCCGGCGTCTTGTGCCGCGATCATTATCGCGAAGCGATCACCAGGTCCTTGCGATACGGCGCGGTCGCGGCAAGCTCGGCGCCCACCGCTTCGACATAGGCGCGTTCGCGGACCAGATAATCGGCGATCGCCCGGCGCAACGGCGGATCGGCGATGTAATGGGCGGAGCAGGTCGCGCTCGGCATGTAGCCGCGGGAGAGTTTGTGCTCGCCCTGGGCACCGGCCTCGACGCGCGCCAATTTGTGGACGATCGCATATTCGATTGCTTGATAATAGCACAGCTCGAAATGCAGGAACGGATGGTGCTCGGTCGCGCCCCAATGGCGGCCGAACAAGGTTTGCGAGCCGATGAAATTGATGGCGCCGGCGATCCAGCGTCCCCCTCGTTTGGCCATCACCAGAAGGATGCGGTCACCTATCTTTTCGCCGACCAGCGAATAGAACTCGCGGGTCAGATAGGGCCGGCCCCATTTGCGCGATCCGGTTTCCATATAAAACGCAAAGAAGGCGTCCCAAATGTCTTCGGTTAGATCGCTGCCGGTCAGCCAATGCACTGTTATGCCGTTGGCCAATGCGTCCTGCCGTTCGCGGCGGATGGTCTTGCGCTTGCGCGAGGCGAGCGCGGCAAGAAAGTCGTCGAAACTGACGTAGCCGGGATTCTGCCAATGGAACTGCTGATCCGCGCGCTGCAAAAATCCCAGTTCGCCGAGCAAGCGGCATTCCGCCTCGGTCGCGAAGGTAACGTGCGTGCCGGAGACGCCGGTGTGACGGCACAGTTCGACAAGGCCGCGCCCCAGCGCCTGGCGGATCGCGGCTTCGTGCGGGCCTGGACGCACCAACAGGCGCCGTCCGGTTGCAGGCGTGAACGGCACTGCGACTTGCAGCTTCGGGTAATAAGCACCGCCGGCGCGCTCGTAGGCCTCGGCCCAGCCGCGATCGAACACGTATTCGCCGCGGGAATGACTTTTGGCGTAGCACGGGGCGACCGCAAGCACGCTGCCATCCGGCGCCGTCAGGAGCACATGCTGCACCTGCCAGCCAGACCGCGCTCCGACCGAGTTCGATGCTTCCAAGGCCGACAGAAACTCGTATGATATAAACGGGTTGTAAGCAAGCTCTTGATCCAGATTGTGAGGCACGCTGGGGGCTGCGAGATGGCGTGGTTCTGCGGGAGCCATGCCGGCGGGCCCTCGAGCGTAGGCGGCCTGGGCTGGATTGGCGCACGCGTTCCAGGTTTCCGCACTAATTCCCGCAATTGAATCGAGGACGCGCAGGCGCACTTCGCGTGCGGTGCCCGCATCCTCGCATCCTTGCGCCGGCTTATTCTGCACACCAGTCATGGCCGAAAGCCTTCGAAAATCATCTGGTCGGCCCACCGCTCGGCCGTTCTTCGCTCAGCTTCGGTCCGCACCGCCCAGGTCAATAGCGGCATGCCAAATATGTGCCGCGCGAACAACGGCGCCAGCGCCGGCAGGTCGGCGACCGCATAGGCCACGAATTGCGGCCGCGACGTTAAGGCAGTGAGCAGGTATCCCATGCCGTGGCGCATCCAGGCCGGCATCAAGTCCCAATACGGATGCGGCCGGTATTTTGCCGCAACGATGCCGCGCGGCAGTCGCGGCGATTTTTGCCGCACCACCTCAATCTGCCTTGGGTCGAATGACATCGGCGCGGCCGGTCCGTGGTAGGGGTCGAGAATTGCAGCGACCCGCGCCGGCAACCTGGCATCGCCGTCGAACCTGCTTTTCAGTTCGACGAGCACGGTGACGCGGCCGCCGACCAGATCGCAGAGTTCGCCGAGCGTCATCATGTGTTCGTCGCTGCCGCGAAACGGCACGCGTTTGAGTTCCGCGGCCGTCAACCGATCGAGCCGGCCTTCGCCGTCGGTGAGCCGGCCGAGCACGTCGTCGTGATGGACCATGGCCTCGCCGTCGCGGCTGACCTGGACGTTGACCTCGATGCCGTATTGGCCGGCAATCGCCGCGCGCACGGCGCCTGCGGTGTTCTCGATCACGCCGCATGCCGCGTCATGCAGGCCGCGATGGGCGATCGGACGGGCGATCAGCCAGTCGAGCGAGGTCCGCACTTTCAGGCCACTTCGAACAGGCCTTCCACTTCGATCGCCGCATCGGCCGGCAGCGCGGCGACGCCAACTGTGGTGCGCGCATGTTTGCCCTTGTCGCCGAACGCCTGCACCATCAGGTCGGACGCGCCGTTCATCACCTTGGGACCGTCGGTATAGCCCGGCGCTGAATTGATAAAGCCGCCGAGCCGCACGACGCGGACTACCTTGTCGAGATCGCCCAAAGCGGCCTTGACCTGGGCCAACAGATTGACGGCGCAGGCGCGCGCCGCCTTCTGCCCGTCCTCGATCGAGACGGTGCCGCCGAGCTGGCCCTTGGCGGCGAGCTTGCCGTCGCGGTCGAAGCAGAGCTGGCCGGAGACCATGAGCAGGTTGCCGGCGCGCACGAACGGCACGTAATTGGCGACTGGCGCGGGGCCCTCTTTGAGCGCGATACCCAGCTCCTTCAATCTGCCTTCCACGATCCCGGCCATGTCATCCTCCCGCTGTCGCAGCGCGCTTGCTGCGGCGGGGCCTTACTTGGCCGATTGCGGCTTGCCGTGCAAGTGAGGCTGGCGCGCAACCTCGTTGCAGCTTCCGCGCAAGGTCCCTATCTTCGCCGCAATTTGGGCCATGAAAAAAGCAAGTCATTGCGGACGAGTGCACGGATCGGACGGGTTTCATTTGCGCAACCGAACAGAGCGAGCGGGTTTTCCACCCTTGGATCGCGTCAGTACTGGGCGAAGCGTGTTTGTGGCCTGCATTTTGGCCCTCGCAGGCGTTGCGGCGGCACGCGCGCAACAAGCGCCGGTCGTGCTGGTGCCGCACCGGGCGATTTACGATCTGTCGTTGGCGCAGACGCGCGGCAACTCGCAGATGGCCGCCGTGCGCGGACGCATCCTCTACGATTTCGACGGCAATGCCTGCGAGGGCTATTCGCTGACGTTTCGCCAAGTCTCCGAACTCGATACCAACGAAGGCAAAGTGTCCACCAGCGACCTGCGCTCGACCACCTGGGAAGGCGCCGATGCCAAGAGCTTCAAGTTCGACTTCGAAGAATTTCGTCGACGAGACATTGGTCGACTCGGTCGACGGCCACGCCGAGCATGACGCCGAGAAGACCGCGGTGCGGTTGAGCAAGCCGGAGCACAAGACGCTCGATCTCGATGCCGGCCTGGTGTTCCCGACCGAGCACATGGTGCGGGCGATCGAGGCGGCGCGAGCCGGCGAGCACATTCTCAGTTTTCCGGTCTATGACGGATCGGAATCCGGCGACAAGGTGTTCAATACGCTCACCGTGATCGGCCGCAAACTCGCGCACGGGCGAGCGCCCTCACGACGACGCGGCCGCGCATGAGCCGCAACTCGCCGGCGTGCCGCGCTGGCCGGTGACGATCAGCTACTTCTCAAGGAACAAAGACGCGCAGAGCGGCGAGCAGGCGCCGGATTACGCCATCGGCTTCGAACTCTACGACAACGGCATTTCGCGGGCGCTGACCCTCGACTACAACAATTTCGTTGTCGCGGGAAAACTGGTTTCGCTCGATATCAAAAAGTCCAAGCCTTGCCCTTGACCGAGCCGTCATCGCGAGACCGGAGCGTAGCGTAGGGCGAGGCAATCCAGAAATTGGCGGTTGTTTCTGAACTAAAGTGCTGGATTGCTTCGGCGCTGCGCGCCTCGCAGTGACGAGTGATTTGGTAGGATAATATGATGGCGGTGGCGTGGGGAGGCTGCCATGCGCAAAGAACCCGCGACCCGGCTTATGCAATTGGCTCGGCTGATCGCCGCTGAGCCTGCCGGCATATGCCTTGACGAGATAGTTGAAAAATTCGCGGTCGGCCGGCGCACCGCCGAGCGGGCTCCTCGCAATGACAATCAGGGTTTTTCCGGCGGCTCGAACGCCAATCCCCTGACCACGGCGTCCTCGCCGAAGCGGGCGCGCACGCGGTCGACGGCGTGTTCGGCCTCGGCGGCGCGACCGTCGACGAGGTCGGCTGGATCGGCTTCGTGCGCGTCGGCGAGCGCGTTCAGGCCGATGCCGAGCAGGCGGAATCGGGTGCCGTCGGCTTCGCGCTGCAGCAGGTCTCGGGCCGCAGCAAAGATCCGGCCGGCGAGCTGAGTCGGTGACGGCAGCGAGCGGGCGCGGGTGCGAATACGGAAATCGGCGGTCTTCAGTTTCAGCGTCACCGTCGAGCCTGCCAAACGCTTGGCCTTGAGCCGCGCCGAAACCTCCTCTGTCAGCTCCCACAGAATTCGCTCCAGTAAGCGGTACTCGGAAATGTCACGCTCGAAGGTCGTCTCTGCGGAAACGCTCTTGGTCTCGCGGTCGGCGCTGACTTTGCGCCCGTCGATGCCGCGGGCAAGCCGGGCGAGGCGGCGTCCTTCGTCGCCATAGCGGCGCGCCAGTTCAATCTCGCTGATGCGCTGCAGGTCGGCAATGCGGTTAAATCCGTCACGCGCGAAGCGCGCCGTGCTCGCCTTGCCGACGCCGAAAATGAAGCCCACCGGCTTTGGCGCGAGAAAGCCCGGCGCCTCGGCGAGGCTGAGGACGGCAAAGCCGCGCGGTTTGTCGAGGTCGGAGGCGATTTTGGCGAGGAACTTGTTGCAGGACAGTCCGATCGAGACGGTAATGCCGATTTTTATCTCGACTTCGCCGGCGAAGCGGGCGAGCGCTTTTGCCGGCATCATGCCGTGCAGCCGCTCGGTGCCGGCAAGATCGAGAAAAGCCTCGTCGATCGAAAGCGGCTCGACCTGCGGGGTGAGCGCCAGCATCATCTGCCGCACTTCGCGGCCGATCGCGGAATATTTCTCCATGTTGGGCCGGATCACTTTGGCGTGCGGGCACAACCGCAACGCTTCGAACATCGGCATCGCCGATTTCACGCCGAAAGTGCGGGCGACGTAGCAGGCCGCAGCGACCACGCCGCGCCTGCCGCCGCCGACGATCACCGGTTCGGCGGCAAGCGTCGGGTCGTCGCGCTTTTCGATGGTGGCGTAGAACGCGTCGCAATCGACATGCGCGATGGAGAGCGTTGCGAGTTCGTCATGGCGAAGAAGCCGCGGCGAGCCGCAGGCGCCGCAGCGCACGGCCTTAGGCGCGGCATCGGCAAGGCAATCGCGGCAAAAGCTCACTGTGACGGCTCATCGCAAAACTTATGGAAGACTGAAACTCATAGAAGGCTCACGGCAGGTCGCGCTCCCGAAGTCCGCCAAGCGCGCTTAAAGCGCGAGCGATTTCAGCCGGATCGATCCCGCCGCTGTGGGCAAACGCGAGCAACAGAATCTCGTCGGAGAGCATATGCTCGAGCACGCCGGCGAGAAAGCCCGGTTCGCGCGATGCCGCGCGAATCTGTTCGCGGCCAAGGCCGCTTTCGGCAAGAAAGCGGTCAAGCCGCTCGTCGTCTTCGGCGATGAAGCCAAGTGCTTGGATCGCCAAGAGTTCGGCGACTTCCCGGGTCGGTCGCAGCGGCGCCTTCATTCGGTTCCATTTGCCTTTCCGTAATATATCGCGGCTAGCTTCGATGGTCCCAGGCGGGCCGCGGCCTGACCAGCGCGCCCGCCGCGGGCCGGCACCGGGCCGGGGGACCGGCGAGGGGTTGGGGGATGGCCAAGACTGTCCTGATTGTGGAGGACAATGAGCTCAATATGAAGCTCTTCCACGATCTGTTGGAAGCCCACGGCTATCACACCGTGGGCACGCGCAACGGCATCGAGGCGCTCGACCTCGCCCGCAAGCATCGGCCGGATTTGATCCTCATGGACATCCAGCTCCCCGAAGTCTCCGGCCTCGAAGTCACCAAGTGGCTCAAGGACGATGCCGAGCTCAAACGTATTCCGGTGGTCGCCGTCACCGCGTTTGCCATGAAGGGCGACGAGGAACGTATCCGCGAAGGCGGCTGCGAGGCCTATCTTTCCAAACCAATTTCGGTGGGCAAGTTCATCGAAACCATCCGCCACTTCCTCGGCAATCCGTAAGGGTTCGCGATGACCGCGCGCGTTCTCGTCGTTGACGACGTACCCGCCAACGTCAAGCTGCTCGAGGCGCGGCTGTCGGCCGAGTATTTCGACGTGATCACGGCGATGAGCGGGGAAGAGGCACTCACGATCTGCGATCGTGCCGAGTGCGACATTGTCTTGCTCGACGTGATGATGCCGGACATGGACGGGTTCGAAGTGTGCCGGCGGTTGAAATCAAACCCGCTGACGCATTACATCCCGGTCGTTATGGTGACGGCGCTCGACCAGCCCGCCGATCTCCAGCGCGGGCTTGAAGCCGGCGCCGACGACTTTCTGACCAAGCCGATTCCCGACCTTGCGCTGATCGCGCGCGTGCGCTCGCTGTCACGCCTGAAAATGATCACCGACGAACTGCGCATGCGCGCGGTGACCGCGCGCGAGATCGGCATCCAGTCGCCGGAGCGCGAAGCGGTCGCCGATAGCGGCCGCGGCGGGCGGGTGCTGATCGTCGACGACCGGCCGGCCTCGCATGAGCGCATCGCCGCGGCGCTCGCCGGGGAGCACAGTGTCGATATCGAGGCCGATCCAAACGAGGCATTGTTCCGCGCCGCCGACGGCAATTACGATCTGCTCATCGTCTCGCTTGGGCTTGCCAATTTCGACGCCTTGCGTCTGTGCAGCCAAGTCCGCTCGCTCGACCGTACCCGCAATGTGCCCATTCTCGCCATCAGCGAACCGGACAACAGCGCGCGCATGGTGCGCGGACTTGAAATCGGCGTGAACGATTATCTGATGCGGCCGGTCGACAAGAACGAGCTGCTGGCGCGGGCGCGCAGCCAGGTGCGCAAACGCCGCTACACGGAGCGGCTGCGCGACAATGTGCAGATGTCGATCGAGATGGCGATCACCGACGCGCTGACCGGGCTGTTCAACCGCCGCTACATGGAAACGCATCTGTCGAGTCTGATCGAGCAGGCCATCGCGCGCGGCAAGCCGCTGACGGCGCTGGTGCTCGACATCGACTACTTCAAGTCGATCAACGATACCCACGGCCACGATGCCGGCGACGACGTGCTGCGGGAATTTGCCTTGCGCATCAAACGCTCGATCCGCGGCATCGATCTGGCCTGCCGCTACGGCGGCGAGGAATTCGTGATCATCATGCCGGAAACCGACATCACGGTCGGCGCCATGGTAGCGGAGCGGCTGCGCCGGCGTATCGCCGCCGATCCGTTCGCCATCCAGGACGCCTCGCGCAGCGTTCCGGTGACGATCTCGATTGGCATCGCAGCCTTGCGCGGCAAGGAAGACAGCGCCGCAAACTTGGTTAAGCGCGCCGACCGGGCGCTCTATCGAGCCAAGCGCGATGGCCGCAACCGCGTAGTTCCCGACGCGGCCTGATGCGGCCGACTGCTGCGGCTGCAATCCGCGGTCGGCGTTGCGTTGCCGGCATCTGCCCCACAAGCGTCCCACGATTAATCACAATTCTTGTGGTTGATCGGCGAATCCGCATTGGGGCGAAATTTTGGCCGTTGATTTCTCCACAGGTTGAGATAGCCTTTTCCCCAGCGGCAATCATGGCCATGACGGCAGACGATCCTCCGGCGCGCCGAGCGGCTGAGGACGGGTGATTTCTGCGATAACCCTACGGAGTGCTCAGGTCCGCCGCATCTCCTGGGTCCGTGGGGTTCGGCCGGCATGGGGGCGGTGTGAGTGGCCTCCTCATGTCACTGTTCCCTGCCGGCCACCTTTGCTTGCCGGCCACATTATTACAACACTGACGTGCAACGTCTGCGAGGGAAGCGCTCACACATGCGAAGGGCGCCCTCGGGCGCCCTGCATGAAGCAACGGCCAGCCAAACGCCTACTTGATCTTGGCTTCGCGAAATTCGACGTGCTTCTTCGCTACCGGGTCGTATTTCTTCTTCACCAATTTGTCGGTCATGGTGCGCGAGTTCTTGCGCGTGACGTAATAGAAGCCGGTATCGGCGCTGGATACCAGCTTGACTTTGATCGTGGTCGCTTTGGCCATGATTGTTTACCTCAAAATCGCGCGCGGCGCCCGACGCCCGGCGCCAACCTAGTCGCCGCCTCGGCAATGTCAAGAAAACCGCAGCGGCTGTGCCGGGGCTGTCACAGCACTTCGCGTACGAAGCGCTTGTGCAGCATGCGGTAGAGCGGCACCGGATGGTCGTCGCTCATGCCGGCGGCAATGCGGTCGGCCAGTTCTTCGAGCACGACCGCGGTGATGCCGGGCATGTCGAGGCTGCGCGCCTCGTTGATCGGCAACCAGACCAGTTCGACCAATTCAGCGTCCGGGCCGACGAGGCCGTCCACGCAATGCACAATCGCTGAACTTTCGGCGGCAAAGAAGCGGCTATCGAAGCGCAGCGGCCGTTTCGGCGGCGTGATGGCGCGGGCGATGAAATGAATGTCGCTGAGGTCGGGCATGATTGCGGCCTCGGCAAAGGCCTGCCAAACCCCGGACGGGGTTTTGAACGCTTGTTCGGTGCGCCGTCCCAACATCAGGCCGGTCTCTTCATAGGTCTCGCGCACGGCGGCGAGCGCGAACGCGGCGGCCTTCGCCGCGCTCGGCCTCCGTAAGCGCTGCATCAGGCGCGCGACGTGGCGCTCGCGCAGCGGGGTGAGCGCCACCATCTGCCGGTCGGCGGCTTCGATGCGGCCGCCGGGGAAGACGAACTTGCCGGGCATGAAGCGGTGCCGCTGGTGCCGGCGGCCGAGCAGCACTTTCGGCACCCTCTCCGAGCGATCGATCAGGATGAGCGTTGCGGAATCGCGCGGCTTGAGATTGGGAAAGGTCTGATCGCGAATGGTGCGGGTGAGCCGTTCGGTCCGGTCCGCCGCAACACGGGCTTCGATCACGGAATCGGTCATCTCGGTCGGCTCACGAAGATTTACCGCTGGCGGCCGTGCGAGGCGGCGCGGCGCGGAACTTTCCGCAGCTTATGCGGCCGGTGTAAAGGCCGTTGTCCGGCGGCGGGCGCATGGCGCACGAGCCTGAAACGCAAGGCACCGGCGATCGGCGCGGCCTCCACGAGTTCGACTGTCACCAGATCGCCGAGGCGATGGGTCAGCGATCTGCCGACGAACGCCCGGGCTCGTTCGTCGAAGCGGAAATATTCATCGCCGATATTGCGGGCGGGGATGAAGCCATCGGCGCCGGTTTCATCGAGCTCGACGAACAAACCGGCCCGCGTGACCCCGGAAATACGCCCGTCGAACACCGCGCCGACACGGTCGGCAAGGAAATGCGCGATCAGCCGGTCCGCGGTCTCGCGTTCGGCCCTCATGGCACGCCGCTCGGTGGCCGAAATATTGGCGGCGATTTCGGCGAGCGCGCCGGCATCGACCGCCGGAGCGAGGCCGTCGTCGCCAAGCTTGACGGCCCGGATCAAAGCGCGGTGCACGATCAGGTCGGCATAACGGCGGATCGGCGAGGTGAAGTGAGCGTAGCGACGCAGATTGAGACCGAAATGACCGAAATTCTCCGACGAATATTCTGCCTGCGCCTGGCTGCGCAGCACGACTTCGTTGACCAGCCGGTCGACATCGCGACCCTTTACGCGCGCGAGGATGCGGTTGAAGGCAGCGGGCCGCAAGCTGCCGCCTTTGGGCAGCGAAATGTCGAGCGAAGCCAGAAATTCCCGCAGCGCGTTCACCTTTTCCGGCGACGGCTCGTCGTGGACGCGATAGATGAGCGGGGTGCGGGCGCGCTCACAGGTTTCGGCAGCGGCGACATTGGCGAGGATCATGAATTCCTCGATCAAGCGATGCGATTCGATCCGCTGCGGAATGATAACGCGGTCGACCGTGCCGTCGGACTTGAGCACGATCTTACGCTCGGGAATTTCCAGATCGAGCGGCTCGCGCTCGGTACGGGCGTGCAGTACCGTGCGATAGGCCGCATAGAGCGGTTCGAGAACTTTCGTCACGATCGGCTCGGTCGTCTCGTCCGGCCGTCCGGACATCGCAAGCTGTGCCTGTTCGTAATGCAGCCGCGCCGTCGAGCGCATCAGCACGCGGTGAAACGTATGCGAGCGCTTTTTGCCGTCGGCGCCGATCACCATGCGCACAGCGAGCGCCGCGCGGTCCTCGTCCGGCCGCAGCGAGCACAGATCGTTGGAAATCCGCTCCGGCAACATCGGCACGACGCGGTCGGGAAAATAGACTGAATTGCCGCGTTCGGACGCGGCGCGATCGAGCGCCGAACCCGGCCGCACGTAGTAGGCGACATCGGCGATGGCGACGCTGACGATGTGGCCGCCGGCATTGCGCGGATCGCTGTCGGGGCTGGCATGAACGGCGTCGTCGTGGTCCTTGGCGTCGGGCGGATCGATGGTAATGAACGGCACTGAGCGCCAGTCCTCGCGGTGCTCCCGGTGCGCGTTTGCCGCAACTGGATGCGCGGCATCCGCTTCGGCGATGACCGCGCGCGGAAAGACGTGCGGGATGCCGTGGGCGTAAATGGCGATGAGACTCACTGCCCGTTCGCTCTTGATCGAGCCGAGCCGCTCGGCCACTGCGCCGCTTGGCAGACCGAGCCCGCCGTGGCGGGACACCTCGACGGCGACGAGATCGCCGTCCACCGCGCCAGCCGCAGCATCCGCCGCAATCGCGATTTCGCGTCCAAGCTGCTTCTTGTCGATCGGCACCAGCCGGCCGCCCCCGCCCGGAAGACCGCGGAAAATGCCGAGCACGCGATGCCTGGCGCGGTCGATGAGCTTGATGACGCGGCCGCTCGTTTCCTCGCCCGATTGTTCGATCCGGATCAGCGCGCGGTCACCGACACCGGCGGTTTCGGCGGCGCCGGCGCGGGCGCGGCGCGGCTTGGCAATGCGGATGATCGGCGCCTCGCCATGGGCCTGTTCGTCCCATTCGGTCGGCCGCGCCAAAAACTCGCCGTCGGCATCGCGACCGGTAATGTCGGCGAGCACCACCGGCGGCAAGGTGCCGGCATGATGTAACCGCTTGCGCTGCCGATCGATGTGGCCCTCGTCGGCCAGTTCGCGCAGCATGCGGTTAAGCGCCGTCCGGTCGGCGTTTTTTGCTCCGAACGCGCGCGCAATTTCACGCGTGCCGACCTGGCCGCTGCGCTCGCGAATGAAGGCGAGGAGTTCCTCGCGCGAGGGCACGTAGGGGCGTTTCATGGGCCGGTCATCGGCCGGGTCCTTGGCCACGGATCCGCTATTCGGCAGCTTGGGTGGTCTTGCGTTGTGGTTTTCGGCTGGGCGGCCGCTTCGGTCGTGCGGCTGGCCGCGTTGGAGTGGCTTTACCGCCCCGCGCCGCGACCGCAGAAGTGCGCTTGGCTTGGCGCGGCCGTGCATGCGGAGCAGGCGCCCCGCGCTCGGCTCTGGCGTCGAGCAGCGCAACGGCCTCAGCAAGCGTGATGGTCTCCGGAGTCTTGTCGCGCGGCAGCGTTGCGTTCACGCCGCCATGGCTCGCATAGGGGCCGTAGCGGCCATTTCTTGCCACGACCGGCCCGCCCTTGGTCGGATGCTCACCCAGCGTGCGGCCCGGGTCGGCGCCGAAGCGGCGGGAGCGCGGACCTTTGGCGAGTTTCTCGGCAATCAGCGCCACCGCGCGGTTGAGCCCGAGGGTGAACACATCGTCGGCGCTGTCCAGGTTGGCGTAGGTCTTGCCGTGCTGGACGTAGGGACCGAAGCGCCCGATGCCGGCGCGGATCGGTTCGCCGTCTTCGGGATGGGGGCCGATAACGCGCGGCAGCGACAACAGCGCCAGCGCCCGTTCAAGATCGACCTCGTCGGCGGCAATGCCCTTGGGCAGGCCGGCGCGCTTGGGCTTTGCGCCGTCGCCGCCTTCCCCAAGCTGCACATAGGGGCCAAAACGGCCACTGCGCAGCGTCACTTCGAGGCCGGTTTGCGGATCTTCACCGAGCTTTCTGGTGCCGATTTCGCCTTCGGCCGACGCCGATAACGGCCGGGTGTAGCGGCATTCCGGATAGTTCGAGCAGCCGATGAAGGCGCCGTATTTGGACAGCTTGAGCGTCAGCCGGCCGGTTGAGCAGCCCGGGCATTGCCGCGGATTGCCGCCATCGGCGCGCGGCGGAAACAAATGCGGCGCCAACAGCGCATCGAGCGCATCGATCACTTCGGAGATTTTCAAATCCTTGATGTCGTCCACGGCGCCGATGAAATCGCCCCAGAAGTCGCGCAGCACCTCGCGCCACTTCACTTCGCTGTTGGAAATCAGATCGAGCTGTTCTTCGAGGCCGGCAGTGAAATCGTACTCGACGTATTTGGCGAAGAAGCTTTCGAGAAACGCGACGACGATGCGGCCGCGGTCTTCCGGATAGAGCCGGCGCTTGTCGAGCCGTACGTATTTGCGGTCCTTGAGCACCTGCAGGATCGAGGCATAGGTCGAGGGCCGGCCGATGCCGAGCTCTTCGAGCCGTTTGACCAGCGAGGCTTCCGAATAGCGCGGCGGCGGTTCGGTAAAATGCTGGTCGGCGGCGATCGAGCGCTTGGTCAGCCGTTCGCCCGCGCTCATTTCCGGCAGCCGGCGCGATTCATCGTCCTCGCCGTCTTCGTCGCGGCCTTCCTGATAGAGCCTGAGGAAGCCGTCGAACTTGATCACGGTGCCAGTCGCCCGCAAATCCAGCAATCGCGCCGCCACCTTCGCAATGATATCAACAATCGTGCGTTCGAGCCTCCGCCGAATTCCATCTGACTTGCGACAGTGCGCAGCCAGATCAGTTCGTAAAGTTTGGCCTGATCGGGATCGAGGTAACGTTTGACCTGAGACGGCCGGCGCGAAAGCTCGGTCGGGCGGATCGCCTCGTGGGCTTCCTGCGCGTTCTTGGCCCTGGTTTCGTAGCGGCGCGGGGAGGGCGGCACATAGCGCGCGCCGTAATCGGATTCGATGACCCGGCGCACTGCGCGGATCGCTTCGTCGGCGATCTGCACGCCGTCGGTGCGCATGTAGGTGATGAGGCCGATGGTTTCGCCGGAAAGATCAACTCCCTCATAGAGGCGTTGCGCCACGCGCATCGTATGGGCGGGCGCGAAACCGAGCTTGCGGCTCGCTTCCTGCTGCAGGGTCGAGGTGGTAAAGGGCGCCTGCGGATGGCGCTTGACCGGCTTGGCTTCGACCGCGCCGACCGTGAAGGCGGCTTTCTCCAGCGCTTCCTTGAACGCCTGTGCCTCGGCGCCGGAGCCGATATCGAGGCGCTGCAGCTTTTTGCCGTCGGCGCCAACGAGCCGCGCTTCGAACGTCTCCTGGCGCGGCGTCGCCAGCGTCGCCACGATCGACCAATATTCCTGGCGGACGAACTTTTCGATTTCGAGTTCGCGGTCGCAGACCAGCCGCAGTGCAACCGACTGGACTCGGCCAGCCGAGCGCGCCCCCGGCAGCTTGCGCCACAGCACAGGCGACAAGGTGAAGCCGACCAGATAGTCGAGCGCGCGGCGGGCGAGGTAGGCATCGACCAGCGCTTGGTCGATGGCACGCGGCTGCCGCATCGCCTCGGTCACCGCCTGCTTGGTAATGGCGTTGAAGACCACGCGTTCGACCGCTTGCTTGGTCAGCGCCTTCTTCTGCCTGAGCAGTTCGAGCACGTGCCAGGAGATCGCCTCGCCCTCGCGATCGGGATCGGTCGCCAGAATGAGCTTGTCGGCGCCCTTGACCGCGCGCGCTATGTCGTTGAGCCGCTTCTGTGCTTTGGGGTCGACCTCCCAGAGCATGCGAAAATCGTGCTCGGGGTCGACCGAGCCGCTCTTCGCTGGCAGGTCGCGGACATGGCCGTAGGAGGCCACGACCTCGTAGCCGCGGCCCAGATACTTGTTGATCGTTTTCGCCTTGGCGGGCGATTCTACCACGACTAGATCCATGCTAACCCAATGATCCTACGACCGTTTTGGATTGGTTTGCGGGGTGGAAAAGCCCGCCGGCCGCCGCGAACATGGGTAATGCGGCCCCGACTGTCAAATCGCTGCCGGTACTGGGCGCCGCCGACGGGGGGCAAAACTGCCGCCCCGCCACGCCGCTGCGGCATCTCTCTATAGTTGCAATTTAATATTAAGACACGTTAAAATATATGTTGAATGCTGGTGCCAAGTGCAAGCGCGGCCGCACGGCGCGCTGCTTGGCGGCACATCGGGACCTGTAAGATGGCAAGACAAGCTCTTGAAGCCGCGGAAATGGCGGAATTGCCGCGCGACGCCGCGCTCTATATCGCATCGCTTAGCACCGAACTTGCAGAGATCGCCCGCCGCCATGGCCTCGACGGCCTCGGCTATATCCTCGATATGGCGCGGCTCGAAGCCGACGAAGTCGTCAAGGGGTCAGCACCCGGGCCCGGGACGAGACTAGCGGGCCACGCCTGATCGAGCGGAATCGCATACTGCGTCGTCGGGCGGCGCGCTCGATCAGTGCTCGGCTACGCCCAACCTATGGAGCAGCGCGCGGCTCGGATAGCCGTCCGCGATCATGCCAAATCGCCGTTGCATGTCGCGGATATCGTCGCGCAGGGTGAAATCGATATGGCCTTGCAGGTCGGCAACCCGGTAGCCGAGTTGTGCGAGCTTGCGCTGCAGCGCCACGCGCTCGCTGCGCGAGGCCTGGAAATCGTCCGCGGGCCAGGCGGTGCGGATCGGCCCTCCGCCGCGCAGCCGGTCGGATAATTGCGCGACCGCAAGGGCATAGGCGTCCGAATTGTTGAATTGCTTGATGACGATGAAATTTTGGGTGACCAGGAAAGCCGGCCCTCCCGCGCCGCTTGGGAAAAACAGGATGGCGCTGCCGGCAGCGGGGAAAGACCGACCGTCGGCGCGCCTGAAGCCGCGCTCGGCCCATTGGCGGAACGTGCCGCGGCTGGTGCCGAAGTTGAAACGCCGCGGCACGACGACCTCAAAGCCCCATGGCAGACCCGGGTGCCAGCCCCGTTTCTGCAAATAGTTTGCGATCGAGGCGAGCACGTCCGGCACCTTGGTCCAGATGTCGGGGTGGCCGTCGCCGTTGAAATCGACTGCGTATTTCAAATAGCTCGACGGCATGAATTGCGCCTGGCCCATGGCGCCGGCCCACGAGCCGACGAATTGGCGGCGCGGAATTCGTCCCTGCTGCAGGATTGCGAGCGCGTTGAGCAATTCTTTGCGGAAATAGGGGGCCTGAAAGTGAATCTCCGCCAGCGTCGCCAGCGACCGGAACACGTCCCAGCGGTCGCGCGCCCCGCCGAACGAGGATTCGATGCCCCAGATGCTGACCAGGATCGAAGCGTCCACGCCGTAGCGTCGTTCGATCGCTCGCAACGTCCCGTCCCATTGTGCAGATTTACGCAAGCCGGTTGCGATCCGCGCCGGCGAAACGAGGCTTGCGAGATAGGCGCTGATCGGCTTGCCGTATTCGGGCTCGCGGTGCATCGCGGCGATGACGCCGGGATCGGGCGCCACCCCGGCGAAGGCTGCGTTGAAGGTTGCCGGCGCAATGCCGCGCGCGGTGGCGTCCGCGCGCAACGCGGCAAGAAACGAATCGAACGCTGTGGCGCCTGACGCCGATCCGCTTGCGAGCACGAGCACGGCAATGGCGGCGGCGCGCCAGAGCTTCCTGAGCATTGTGTCCAACGCGAGCGTTCTGTGAAATCTGCGCATGTGGTGCCGGCTATATCAGCGACACCAGCCCGCCGCCGTGGCGTTCCAGGCGGCCGGCGATTTCCAATTCGAGCAGCACGATACGGACCACGCGTGGCGAAGTTTTGGAGAGGCGAATAAGATCGTCGACCGAAACCGGCGCCGGGCTGAGCAGCCCGACGACCCGGCTGCGCTCGCCGGCCCCAGGCTCCGCGTCCGCCTCAGCTTCGCCGCCGGCCGGCTCACCTTCGCGCGCCGGCAATTCGACGCCGATCATCGGCCGCAGCGCGGAGACGATATCGGCCGCCTCGGTCACCGGCGTGGCGCCTTGCTTGAGCAGCCCGTTGGTTCCTTCGGCACGCGGATCGAGCGGCGAGCCGGGAACTGCAAAAACTTCGCGGCCCTGTTCGAGCGCGAGCCGCGCCGTGATCAGCGAACCGGAGCGTTTTGCCGCCTCGACGATGACGACGCCAAGCGAGAGCCCGGAGATCAGACGATTGCGGCGCGGGAAATCGCGCGCCCGCGGCTCCCAGCCGAACGGCATTTCAGAAAGCGCGATCCCGGCGGGCAGAATGGCGTTCAACAGATCGGCGTGCTCCGGCGGGTAGAGGCGGTCGTGTCCGCCTGCCAGCACCGCGATCGTTCCGGTATCGAGGCTCGCCTTGTGCGCGGCCGCATCGATGCCGCGGGCAAGACCGGATGTTGTGGCGAAGCCCGCCTCGCCGAGGCCGTGCGCGAGGCGCTGTGTCAACTTCAACCCAGCGGCAGACGCGTTGCGTGAACCCACTATCGCGACCGCCGGCAGCGCCAAAACCGTGCTGTTGCCGCGCACTGCGATGAGCGGCGGCGCGTCGTCGATCGCTTGCAGGCGGTGCGGATAATCGGCCTCGCCAATCGCAACGAACGTCACGCCCAACTTTCTGGCGGCGTCAATCTCGCGCTCGGCCTGCGCGCGCGAATAAATCTGCGGCGCAGCGCTGCCGCCGCGGCGCGCCAGTTCCGGCAACGCTTCGAGTGCCGGCCGCGCGCCGCCAAAATGATTAAGCAGCGTGCGGAACGTGCGCGGCCCCACATTCTGGCTACGGAACAGGCGCAGCCAGTCGATGCGTTGCTCGTCGGTAAGGCCGACGCCGTGCGTGCTTTCGATCACCTCGCCCCCGGGCCGCGGTTTCGGGCTTTCTGGCCGGCGACCATACTCCAAATCGCAGCGGCAGGCGCGAGGCGATGCTATTTCATGTGTTCGTCGAGGAGGCCCTGCTCAAGCCGCGGGACGGCGGCCGATCTTGCTTTCGGTGCCACCGACGAGCCGCGCAATATTGGCGCGGTGCATGATCCAGAGCAGAATCGACAACAGCGCAAACAGCAGGGCCTGCCGCAAGTCGCGGTGCCACCACAGCACCGCGGGCGTCGCCGCGCTCGCAACGAGCGCCGCGAGCGACGAATAGCGGGTCAAAGCGGCGACGGCGAGCCAGATGGCGCAGAACGCGATCAAGCCCACCCACAGCCCGAAGCCCAGCAGCAGGCCGATATAGATGGCAACGCCCTTGCCGCCCCTAAAGCCCAGCCAGACTGGAAACAGATGGCCGAGGAAGGCCCCGACGGCGGCGCCGATCGCAAGCTCGACGCCGAAAAAATGACTCGTCAGCGCGACCGCCGCGGTGCCTTTGAGCATGTCGCCAGCAAGCGTTGCTGCGGCAAGCCCCTTGCGGCCGGTGCGCAGCACATTGGTGGCGCCGATATTGCCCGAGCCGATGGCGCGGACATCGGGCGCGCCGGCGAAGCGCGTCAACAGCACGCCGAACGGGATCGAGCCGCACAGGTAGCCGAACGCGAAGGCGGCGGCATAGTGCGGCGCAAGCGACCAGACCGGCATCGGCTAACCGATACGGGCCTTTTTGCCGGCTTCGCGGGCATGTTCGCGGGCATGGAAGCCTGCGGTGGCGGCCGCGGCGTCGCTGCGATAGATGATGAGGTGCTTGAGCTTCTCAGCGGGCGCACGCGACAGCGACGCCAGATCCGGGCTGAACGTCCTCTTTGTCAGATCGGCGACGACGAAATGCGCAGCGCTGTCGTCATCGATGTCGGTCTCGCAATACAGGCAGCGCAGCGCGCATCGCCGGTGCTCGTCGACGATGTAGAACTTGTTGGCGGCGTATTCGCGCTCGGCGGGATCGCAGGTGATGCAGTTCGGATTGCCGCAGCCAATTCCGGTTCCGATCGGCTGGACATAAACCGGGTGCGCCGGTTCGGCGAAGCCGCCATGGAATTGATTGAGCGACTTGGTCTTGTGCACATGCAGGAGCAGCGAAATGATCGCCATGCGCACCGGAACGCCGTAGGCGGCTTGCTGGAAATAGATGGCGCGGCGATCCTTGTCGAGCGAAGCATCCAACTCGTTGACGCGCGGCAACGGGTGCATGACACTTGCTTCCGAGTATTTCTCATCGCGCATGAATTTTGCGTCGATTTTCGGGTAGGGCCGCTCCTTCTCCGCCCAGCGCTCCTTCTGGAACCGCGTGACATAGACGGCGTCGGTCTTTTTGCGGACGAAGAATCCGAAATCCTCCGGCTCCGGGATCAGCGCCAGCTGGTGCGGCTGGTCGGCGGTGACGTACAACGCGTCGATCGTGCCGTCGGCAGGCTGGCCCGGACTTTTTGAGACCATGCGGCAGTGAAATTCCTGGCGCAGCCGGCGGTCGACGTGTTCCGGCAGTTCCATGCCGGGCGCAGGCAGCGGGTCGATCGTGGCGCCGAACCGGGCGAGCGCATAGACGAAGGAGTGAATGGTGCGGCTGCCTTTGAGGTCGCCGGAAATCGCGACTTTCATGCGACGCAGGCTCTTGTTCTTCGAACGCAGCGTAAAGAGATCGCATAATGTCTGGGTCGGGTGTTCGTGGCTGCCGTCGCCGCCGTTGATCACCGGAACTTGCGCGTACTCGGCGGCGAGCCGCGCGGCGCCGTCGCGGGGATGGCGGATGACGACGATGTCGGCGTAATTCGAAATCACTCTGATCGTGTCGGCGAGGCTTTCGCCCTTGGCGGCGGAACTGACCGCAGGATCGGCGCTGGTGATGTTGGCGCCGCCAAGCCGCAGCATCGCGGTCTCGAACGACAGCCGGGTGCGCGTCGAGGGCTCGTAAAACAGGGTGCCGAGAATGAATTCGGAGGCGAGATCGGTGCCGCGTCCGATCCGGTAGGGAACGTTCCGATCCGCCAGCTCCTGCAAAAACCCCTGCGCGACCTCGAAGATCGTCTCGATCTCCTTGTTGCTGAGGTCGTTGATCGAGATGATATGGCGCGTGGGCGGCGGGGCCTTCGTCATCAAAGCGCTGCTATAGGCCCAATTCGCCCGCGTCGGCAAGCCCGGTGTCGCGGCGGCGCTCGGTGATGCACCGAAATCATCGCCGCCGGCACCGGCCGTGCTACGATCGGCGATCGAAGAGGCTGTTTGCCATGGAAAACCGCCCGGCTCCGCTCTCGCGTTTCGACACCCACGAGGTCTTCAACCAGTCGCCGCCCTATCAGGACGTCGATCTATTTGCGACCGACCTGCCGCTTGTGGAGGCCGTCAACGTCAACGGCGCCGCGGCCGAAGCGGCTGCGCTGTCGGATTTCGGCAGGCTTTGGGGTAGTGCCGAGATGCTGGCGCTCGGCCGCAAGGCCAATGAAAATCCTCCGAAGCTCCACGCCTTCGACGCCAACGGCTTTCGCCGCGACGCAGTCGAATTTCATCCCGCCTATCACCGCTTGATGGCCGAGAGCGTTGGCGCCGGACTGCACGCCTCGACCTGGACCGCTGCCGGCGCGCGCGCGGCGGCGCCGGCCGAAGTTTTGCGCGCGGCACGCTTCTATATGGCGGCGCAGGTGGAGACTGGGCATTTGTGTCCGATCACCATGACGCGGGCAGGGTTGGCGCCGCTTGCCGCCGCGCCCGAGCTTTCGGCCCGCGTCGCGCCCAAACTCGTCGCCCGCACCTACGACCGGCAGTTTCGCCCGTGGTGGGAAAAATCGGGAGTGACGCTCGGCATGGGCATGACCGAGAAACAGGGCGGCACCGACGTGCGCGCCAATACCACGACGGCTACCCCGACGACGGAAGGCTATTCGATCATCGGTCACAAGTGGTTCATGTCGGCCCCGATGAGCGATGCGTTTCTTGTTCTGGCGCAGGCGCCGGGCGGGCTCACCTGCTTTCTGATGCCGCGCTTTCGGCCGGACGGCACGCGCAATGCGGTTCGCCTGCAGCGCCTGAAAGACAAGCTCGGCAACCGTTCCAATGCTTCGAGCGAAGTCGAGTTCACCGAGGCTTTTGCCTGGCGCGTCGGTGAGGAAGGCGCTGGCATCCGCAACATTCTGCAAATGGTGCAATTGACGCGGCTCGATTGCGCCATCGCCTCCGCCGGCCTGATGCGCATGGCGCTGATCCAGGCCATGCACCATTGCCACTATCGCAGCGTCTTCGGCAAGAAGCTTTACGACCAGCCGATGATGCACGCAGTTTTGGCCGACATGGCGCTCGAACGTCGAAGCCGTGGTGGCGCTGGTGATGCGGCTTGCCCGCGCGCTCGATTGCGGCGCCGACGACGAGCGCGAGGCGGCCTATGCGCGGGTCATGATCCCGGCGGCCAAATTCTTAATCTGCAAGCTTGCGCCGGGCTTCGTCTACGAGGCGATGGAGTGCCTCGGCGGCAACGGCTATGTCGAAGAGAGCTTGCTGCCGCGGCTGTATCGCGAGGCGCCGGTCAATTCCATCTGGGAGGGGTCCGGCAACGTCATGTGCCTCGACGTGCTGCGCGCGCTCAAGCAGGACAACGAAGCCGAGGTCGTTGCCGCGCTGTTGCGCGAGGTCGGCGCGAGTGGCGGGCCAAGCGGAAACACCGCGGCGGCGAGCGAGGCGTCGGCGCGCGCGAGGGTCGGCAGGCTCGCCCTGGCGGCGGCCGCAGCGGCGCTGAAGATGAGCGCGCCCGCGGCCGTCGCCGATTGGTTTGTGCGCACGCGGCTGCAACAGCCGCATGGCGGCACCTACGGCACCGCCGACATCGACGCTGCGGCGGCAAAAATGCTGTTGGAGCGCGCTGCCCGGTTCTCTTGAACGCGCTGGATTGTTACGTCGGTTCACGGCTGCGTCGCACGCTTGAGCCGGTCGAGCGCGCCTTGCAGGATGTAGGCGGCGGCGTGCTGATCGATGACGGCCTTGCGCCTGGCGCGGCTTACGTCGGCGGCGATGAGTTCGCGCTCGACCGCCGCGGTCGACAGCCGCTCGTCCCACAGCGCGATCGGCAACGCGGTGAGCTTGGCGAGATTGCGCGCGAAGGCGCGCGTCGATTGCGCACGCGGGCCTTCGCTGCCGTCCATGTTGATCGGCAGTCCGAGCACGTAGCCGACGGCATGCCGTTCGGCGGCCAGCTTGACGATGCGCTGAGCATCGAGTTCGAAGCGTTTGCGGGCGATGGTTTCCACGGCCGCGGCGAGGCGGCGGTCGGGATCGCTCGCTGCGACGCCAATGGTCTTGCTGCCGAGGTCGAGACCAATCAGCGTCCCTTTCGCCGGCAACAGAGCGGCCGCTTCGATCAGCGTGAGCACCGGCATGGCGAGCCGGTTACCACGGTCGCCGGCCGCCGCCAAGCTTCGGCTCAGCGGCGCCCAAATGTGCCGCTATTTTGCAGGTTTTCGTCGCGATCATCTGCTATAGCCTTTACGCCTTTCGGACCAGGGAGAAGGCGCATGGCGTTCGCGGTGATCAGCAACAGTTTCAAGGACGGTGACTATCTGCCGACGAACTTCATCCTGTCGGCCGATTTCGGCTTTGGCTGCGCCGGCAACAACAAGTCGCCGCACCTGAAATGGTCGGATGCTCCAGCCGGCGCGAAAAGCTTTGCCGTCACCTGCTACGATCCCGACGCGCCGACCGGCTCCGGCTTTTGGCACTGGCTGGTCGTGAACATACCAGCCAATGTCAGCGAGTTTGCCGAAGGGGCGGGCAGTGCCGGCGGCACGCTACCTGCCGGCGCGCTGCAAACGCGCACCGATTTCGGCGCGCCGGGCTATGGCGGACCGTGCCCGCCGCAAGGCGACCATCCGCACCGCTACCTGTTTACCGTGTTCGCCGTGAAAGCCGACAGGCTCGACGTGAAGGCGGACACCTCCGCCGCGGTGGTCGGCTTCAATTTGCATTTCAATACACTCGCCAAGGCCGAGATCATGGGACTGTTCAAGCGGTGATTACTCCGCCTGCTTCGAACACCGTGCCGTATCCCTGCAATCATATCGGTTCGCAAACATAACGGATCGCCAACAGATCGGATCGCCATGTCAGAACCCGCACAATCAACGCAGATCAAGGTCATCAGCGGCGGCGCCTTCAAGCAGGTGCTCACCGCGCTCGTCGCCCGATACGAGAAGGAGACCGGCAGCAAAGCCGCATTGACCTTTCACACCGTCGGGCAGCACCTCAAGCTGATCCGCGGCGGCGAGGAGGATTTTGACGTCGCCGTGCTCACGCCCGAGGCGATCGACGGCCTCATCAAGGAGGGCAAGGTGGTGGCCGGCAGCCGCGCCGATCTGGCGCGGACCGGCATCGGCGTCGTGGTCAAGGCCGGTGCGCCAGTGCCCGACATCGGCACCGTTGAGGCGTTCAAGCGGGCGCTGCTCGAGGCGAAATCGGTGGCCTATATCGACCCCGCGGCGGGCGGGTCGAGCGGAATCTATGTGGGCAAGCTGTTGGAGCGGCTTGGTATCGCCAAGGAGGTGAATGCCAAGGCGGTGCTGGTCCAGGGCGGCGAGGTCGCCGCTCACATTGTCAACGACGAAGCCGAGATCGGCGTCCACCAGATCAGCGAGATTCTGCCGGTGGCGGGCGCCACGCTGGTCGGTCCATTGCCGGCGGAAATCCAGAACTTTACGGTCTATTCCGCTGGCATTGGCGCCAAGGGGGGTGCCGCAGCAGGCGAACTGGTCAAGTTCCTATCGGGACCGCAGGCTGTCCCAATCATCAGGTCCAAAGGGATGGAGCCGGCCCGCCCGTAAACGGCCCCGCAAAAAGTCAGCGCCCGCACAGGGCGGGCGCAGGCTTGTCGGCTGTGAATGCCCGGCGCTGCGATTCAGCGCTTGGCGTGCTCCCAGGCGACATGGGGGATATCCGACCGGCTTATGCCGAGATCGGCAAGTTCGCGGTCGTTGAGCTGCGACAGCTCGCGCAGCGTGGTTCCGTAGCCCTTCCAGGCATGGAGGTAGCGGATGATCGACATCAACACTGCAGTATTTCGGTCCTTTCCCCGGCTTTTCGCCGGAATCGAGAACCGAATATAGGCACTTATGTTGCGTTGCAAAAAGACATTGCTGCAGTGCAGCTAGGTAAAATACGCATGACCACTGTCAATAAACCATTAGGAATTCCACCTGACGTCCAATGCATGCTCTTTAATATAAGGAAAAATCGATCGCCGTGATGCGATTTGTGCGTTGCTCTTATGTAACGGACAGGACCCGCTCACTTGTGTCGTCCCGAGCCGGGCTTCAGTCCGCGAGTTCCGGCGCTCACTCGCCGTGGTCTTCAAGCACGTCGCGGCAGGCTTTGCTGATCCTCGACCGGTTCCCTTGCAAGCAGCCGAGAATTGCGAAGACGTCATCTTGGTTGGCCGCCAACTCGGCCTGGCAGAAACTGACCACGTCGGGATGGCAGGCGGCGCGTTCCTGCTCGCTGCCGGGCATCGCCGGCGGCGGTGGTTGCGGCGGGAATTGTGCCAGCGCGGTGCCCGCTGCGGCGACCAGGAAAGCCAATGTCAGGCTCGCGATGCGGTGCATGATCCCTCTTTCTCGGTCCCTGGTCCAGGGCGCCACACCGACTGCTGGGCTCCCTCGGCAAGCCTAACAAGCTTCCCGAGAGGCAAACGCCGCCCGCTTGCGATAGCGAGATCGGATGGCCTCGATCCGCGCCGCAAGCTTACGGGTCTTGTGCGGGCTTGCACGCCGAGGTCCTCCGGCGATAAGTCTCACGGCGAGGGCGGTTAGCTCAGCTGGTAGAGCGTCTGCTTTACACGCAGGATGTCGGCGGTTCGAGTCCGTCACCGCCCACCAATCACAAGACGGAGAACAGCGACGGACGACGGAAGACGGGCTCCCGTCGTCAACCGTCCGTCGTCTGCCGTCTGCTGTCCGCCGGCCGATCTCAGATCGCTTCCTTGAGTTCCTTCGAAGCGCGGAAGGCGACCTTCTTGCTGGCCTTGATCTGAATGGGCTCTCCGGTCGCGGGATTGCGGCCCATGCGCGCGGCGCGCTTTCTCACCTGCAGGATGCCGAGGCCGCCGATACGGATGCGCTCGCCCTTTTTCAGGTGCTTGACGATCTGACCCACGAGGCCGCCGAGTATGGCTTCCGACTGTTTCTTCGAAAGCTCGTTGTCTTCCGCAAGGCTCGCGGCGAGGTGCTTCAGTGTCACAGTAGTGGCTGGTTTGGTTGCCATAAAACCCTCCTCGGTGAAGCAATGGCGGGCGAAAATTGACCCTAGCCACGACGCAGTTAGACGATTCGGCCGCGACTGACCACGCTTGTTTTGCCGATTCCACCGATGTTTTCAGCGTCGGCCCACTATGTCGGCACGCGGTGTGGCGCTGGTAAGGCAGCGCCCGGCGAGCCGTTTCGGGGCAAATCTTGACTCGGAACGGAGCGGGCCTTAACTGCGCGACGCGCCCGCGGGGGCGTAGCTCAGTTGGTTAGAGCGTCGGCCTGTCACGCCGAAGGTCGCGGGTTCGAGTCCCGTCGCTCCCGCCATTCGATCCATCGTTTCAATGACTTAGAATAACGCGCTGAAGCGACCATGCGGCCGCCCAGGGCGCTTGACGTTCGGCCTGATAGGCGCCTCGAGTAACCCGCAACACGTGCCCGCGCTCGTTAGCGAGCGTCACACCTTTTCGAGTATCTTGTCGCTCTTGGCGCTGAAATGGTAGCGCGGGATGGTATCGAGATCGGTGCCGGTGACGCGGATCACCCATGCCTTCTGTGGATGCGCGGTGGAATGGATCGCGCCGGACGCGTAGCCGCGAGTTTGGCCGGGGCCGAGCGCGTATTGCCGGGTCTTCTCCAGCACCGCTCCCTGTTCCGAGGCCGAATTGACGCGGCGCCATTCGGTCATTTCGGTCACGCCGCGGGCGGTGCCGTAGATCGCCCAGGAAGCGCCGTGGCTGTGCGGCTTGCCGACCTTGCCGCCCTCCTGCACGTGCGCGAGCACGTAGGCGTCGGTGTCCGGATCGTGCCAGAGCTCGCGCTTGCCGGGCGGGATGTCATCGTTAAAGGTTTCGGCAACGAAAGCGGGATTGTTGATGAGCTCGGTGAGCTTACGGGCGATATCGGGCAGGCCGTTCTGGCCTTTGGCTTGCAGTGACGCCGAAACATCGCGGCAGAAATCGTCAAGCGTGTAGGGCATGGCGGGCTCCTTGCATCGGCTCCGTGGCCGTCGACGTTAAAAGATTCACTCGCTGATATTGTCGCGCTGGCGCGCGCGGGGGTCAATGCCGCGCCGGCCCGAGCAGCTTGTTGTAGCGTGCGATCACGTCGCGCGGGGTGGCGGCTACGCTTGCAATCGCTTTGCCGACGGCTTCGCCGTCGATCGGGCTCATCTCGATGCCGAGCTTTTCGGCGTCGGCGAGCACCGCGGGGTCCTTGCACATATCCATGAATGCCGCTTGCAGCGCTTTGGCCCGGTCTGCGGGCATGCCCGGCGGTCCGGCAAAGGGCAACGCGATCTGGAACTGCAGGTTGGCGAAATTGACGAGCGCCCGCGCGCCCGGATCCTTGGTCAGCTCATAGGCGGTCGGGATGTCGGGGAAGTCGGGATGGCGCGTCTTGCGGCCGAACTGCATCAGCGCGCGAAAGGCGTGCTGATTGAACAACGTGCGCTGGCCGGTGCGCACCGAAGAATAGCCGACAACCTGGCCGTCGATCTCGCCGCGCTGCATCGCCAGGAACATTGGCGCTGCGCCGCGATAGCCGGTCACGACCTTGATGTTGAGGCCGAGAATCTCCTTGGCGATATTGGCAAAGATCACATTGCTCGAAGCCGCATTGTCGCCGCCGAGCGTGATCGACTTGCCGCCGTCTTTGATCTCGTCGACCGATTTGATCGGGTTTGTCGCCATCACCATCATCAGGTACGCGTCGTGCGCATAGGACGACAGGCTGCCGAGCCAGGTGAGTTTCTCCGGGTCAAATTGCACGTTCTTGTCGCCCTGGATCGCCAGTAGCGGTACCGCGCGTTCGAGCTTGGCGAGGTAGCTGCCATCCTTCGGAAATACGTTGGCGAGCCGGTTGGCGGCGATGATGCCGCCGGCGCCGGGCTGGTTCTCGACCACGATGGTGGGATGGCCCGGAATGTATTGGCCGAGATAGCGCGCCACAAACCGCGCCGATATGTCGTTGATGCCGCCGGGCGCATTGCCGACCACCATGGTGATCTGGTGCGTCTTGTAGAACTGTTCGACCGACTGCGCGCCGGCGGGCGCGGCCGCAATGGCGAGGGCGAGGCCGCAAAACAGAGCGAGCCCCGCATGGCCTGTCGTCATCATCGACGATCCTCCCAAGTTTCGTTATCGTTTTCGCTCGGCAGCTTATCAGGGAAACGCCGAAAGCAAGTGGCCGTAGCCTTTGACCGGTTGTCGCACATGCAGCCGTTTCTGGATTTCCCACACCCGCGCCGGCACCGGATGCACGACGGGCACCTGCAGGTCCTGTTCCAGCATGTCGATGATGTTGAGCGTGCGCCAGCCGGAGCCGAGCATGTAAATGGCGTCGGCGCCCTTGGCCTTGAGGAAATTCTTTTTGATGTGGGCATAAACCTGTTCGCCCGAGAGTGTCTGCACCTGGTTGAACGGCACGTCGATGCCTTCCATGGAGCGGACCTTGAAGCCGGCGTCCTCGAAATATTTGGCGAACACGGCGTTAAGCTTGGCCGGGAAATAGGTGGCGCCGACGAAGCTCTTGGCTTTTAGCGCGTTCAGCGCATTGACGTGGTTCTGGGCCACGCTCATCACCGGCACTTTGTATTTCTTTTCCCAGGCCTTCACGATCTTGGCTTCGCCCTCGCGGCCCAAAACCATAAACGGCGGGCCGCCGTGCGGATGAATGAGATCGACTTCCTGCTCGGCCAGCACCGCGACGAGCTTTTCATAATGCGGCATCATGGTCTCGAACTCGTCCGTGGTGCCGCGGCGGATGTTGAGGAACAGCGGAATGAGGCCGATGCCTTCCGGCAACAGCCGGCAGACTTCTTCGGTGACGCCGGGACGCATGGTCGGATTGATCATGCCGACCACGCCGCGCCAGGAGGAAAACGCCATGGGAAAGCCTTTCGGGTTCGCAAACCGATCGCGCAAGCGGCTAAGTTTAGCACCGAATGTGCGGGTGTCGCCCTGCCGTGACAGCCCGGCAGCGGCTCGCGAAAATCGCGGCGATCCCGCTGGACTCCGCGATCACCTCCGCCACGCGCAAGTCTTCTTCGCGCCTGCCTGGTCGCTCGCCGCCAAGTTCGACGGCGGCGCCGCCCCGTCGCGCTGATCTATGCCGGCTCGGGCACGCTGCGCCATCCGTGGCAAACGCGTCGGCGGTGAATGCTCGGGAGCAGCGGAAGGAGGAGGCTGCTTTCCGGGCGAAGGCTCGGTTTCGCCAAATGTCTCTGTTATAAGCCGCCAGTGCGCCGTCAGGGAATGAAGGCGACATCGAAGATCATGCCATTGGAACAGCGTGACATGGGTTTGGCCCCCTCGGACAGCAACCGGCCGAAGCCCGCGCCCATAGCGGCCTGGGAGGCTCTCGAACCGCAATGGCAGAATCTCAGCGATCCGGTGTTTCATTGGGCGGAAAAGACGCCCGACGCTACGGCGTTCATCCAAGGTCCTGAGAAAGTAAGCTACGGTGAACTCGCCAATCTCGTCGGCAAGGCGGCGGTGCATCTCGATCAGATCGGCATTCGCGCCGGCGACCGGGTGGCGATCAGTCTCACCAATTCGATCGATCATTTCATTCTGCTGCTCGGCCTGCTGCGGCTCGGCGCCACGACCACGGAGGTCGTCTATAACGCGGAACGTTCGCCTTCCCCGGAATTCCTCGCCAAATTTGCGGTAGGTCATATCTTCATCGAGCCCGTGGCCGCGCCAGTGCCAGGCGTTCCCTCGATCAAAATCGATGCCGGCTGGCGCGGCCTGATTGCGCAATGCCAGGGCGACCGCCGCCACGACGGCGACGGTGACAGCATGTTCACGATCACGCTCTCGTCCGGCACGACCGGGCAAGTAAAGGGCAGCCTGACCACGCACCGCCGCTATTTCCAGCGCATGCGCGCCTATACCGAGCTGTTCGCCGAGGCTTATGCCACCGAACCGCCTGCAATTTTCGTGACGACGGCGAGCATCGCCTTCAGCACGTTCTTTCGCCACGCAATCAGTCAATCGTTCGTCGGCGGTTCAGTCGCGATTCTGCCGCGCTTCCTGTTCCCGATCGATCTGGTCAAAGCGGTCGCCGCATGGGACGACGCGAGCTGCTTTATTACTTCGGATATGTGCCGGACCTTGATTGCCTGCGCGCCGCAAAGGGGCCTCTTGTTCCCCCGTCTGCGATTGCTGATTGGCGGCGGCGGCTTACTCCATGCCGAGGAAAAGCTTGCCATCCTGACGCGGGTGTCAGCGAATTTCTATGAGGAATATGGAGCGTCGGGGTTCGGCACGATATCGGGATTGGCGCCGTGGGAGATGCGGGAGCGCCCCGCAAGCGTCGGCCGGGCGCCGTCTTGCGTCGAGCTCCAGGTCGTGGATGACCAGGGGCGATCGCTGCCGCCGCGCGCAGTAGGCCGGCTGCGTTGCCGCGGCACCGAAGGCAGCGGCTTTGCCGGCGATGTCGATCCTGCCGGCGACGAGAACTATCGCCAAGGCTGGTACTATCCGGGGGATCTGGCCGTACTGGACGAGGCCGGATACCTTTTCATGAAAGGCCGCTCGGCTGACGTAGTCAGGCGTGACGGCGTCGAGTTGTACTTATCGGAGATTGAAAGCATTATCGCCCAGCATCCCGCAGTAAGCGAAGTCGCAGTGGTCGGCGTGCCGCGGCCGGGGCAGCGGGAGGAACTCGTCGCGCTCATCGTGCCGCGCGGCCAGCCGCAGCATGAGGCGGTGGCTGCGCACTGCAAAATGCGGCTGCCGCAAGATCGCTGGCCGGATCGGGTATTCTATGCTCAGTCTCTGCCCAAGACCGGGGGCAGCAAGCTCGACCGCGCAAAGGTCAAAGCGATCATCATGAATGAGATTGAGCGGCAACGCCGGACCGGGGCCAGCTGACCTTGCCAATGCGGTGGGACAACGATGTCAGACCAAGCCGGCTGGGGGAGGGTGCCCCATGAGTTCGGGCGCACTCGACCATCAGCCTAAACTTGCCTCCCTAGCGGCCTGGGACGCTCTGGCGCCTCGCTGGCAGAATCTCACCGATCCGGTGTTCCATTGGGCCGCCAGAAGGCCGGATGCGCCGGCTTTGATCCAAGGCCCCGAGACCGTGACCTATGGCGAACTCGCCGCGTTCATCGCCAAGGCTGCGGTCTGTCTCGACGGCATCGGCGTCCGTGCCGGCGACCGCATCGCGATCAACCTCACCAACTCGATCGATCACTTCATCCTGCTGCTCGGCCTGCTGCGGCTCGGCGCCACCACAATGGAGGTCGCCTACAACGCCGATCGGCCGCCGTCACCGCAGTTCTTGGCAAGCTTCGCGGTGAGCCGGATCTTCATCGAACCGCTCACGGCGCCGGTGCCGGGCCTACCCTCGACCAGGCTCGATGTCGGCTGGCGCCGCCAGCCTCGCGCAGTACCAAGGCGACCGCCGCCACGATGGCGACGGCGACAGCATGGTCACGATCACGCTGTCGTCGGGCACGACCGGTGTGCCCAAGGGCAGCGTCACGACGCACCGCCAGTATTTCGAGCGCATGCGTGCCTACGTCGAATTATATGCCGACACCGGCGCGTTCTCCATCGAGCGGCCGGCCAATGCCCTGCTCGCGGCGAGCATCGCCTTCAGCACGTTCTTCCGCCGCATGATCAGTCACCTGTTTATCGGCGGGACGATTATCATTCTGCCGGACCATCTGCACACCATTGACCTCGTGAAGGCGATCGGCGGCTGGGACGACGCGTTCTGTTTCGTTACCAGCGCGATGTGCCGCTTCATGCTGTCCTGCGCCCCGCAGCAGGGCGTGTTGCTGCCGCGCCTGCGCGTCCTGGTCGGCGGCGGCAGCTTGCTCTATCCCGAGGAGAAGCTCGCCATGCTGGCGCGCGTGACGCCCAACTTTTACGACCACTATGGCGCATCGGGATTTGGCACCGTGGCGGTGCTGTCTCCGGCCGACATGGCACGGCGGCCTGAAAGCGTCGGACGGCCGGCCTCCATGGCTGAGATCGAGGTCGTGGATGAGGCCGGGCGCGCTCTACCGCAGGGCAGCGTCGGCCGGCTGCGCTGCCGCGGCACGGCCGGCAAAGGATTTGCCGCCGAGGTGGATCCTGCCGGCGACGAGCGCTTCCGCGACGGCTGGTATTATCCGGGGGACTTGGCCTACCTCGATGACGCCGGCTACCTGTTCCTGAAGGGCCGCGCGGCCGCCGTCATCAGCCGCGGCGGCGCCGAACTGTTTGCGGCCGACATTGAGGGCATCATCGCCGAGCATCCGGCGGTGCGCGAAGTCGCCGTCGTCGGGGTGCCGCGGCCGGGGCGCGGCGAGGACATTGTCGCGCTGATCGTGCCGCGCGGCCAGCCCCAACACGAAGCCGTCGCGGCGCATTGCAAAATGCGGCTGCCGCGGGACCGCTGGCCGGATCGGGTATTCTACGCCCAGGTGCTGCCGAAAACTGCCGGCGGCAAGCTTGACCGGGTCCGCGTCAAGGCCCTGGTGATCGAGCAATCCGGTCCCGGCCCCGGAGCCGTGCCGGCCGGCTGACGCGCCGGGTCGTCCCGAACGCATCGGCAGCAAGCCGTACCCGGATACGGCGAGGGGTGGTATATTTACAACAGCTTCCGACAATCCTGCTGGCTGGCCCGCCTTTCAAGCGCAAAGCCCGTCCGGTCGCCTTGCCTCGCCCTGCTGCCGGGAGTTAGCGTGCAGTGGGGAAATCGCGATGCCGGATCGCGACGACGAGGGTTGTGCCAATGCGAGGTCGAAAATTCGGGGTGCGGCCGAAGATTCTGCGGCTGCTGTTGGCATCGAGCTCGGTCGCTGCGCTGCTGGTCGGTGCGGGTACGCCGCCGGCATTGGCGGATGGGTGCACGATCACGCAGAGCGGGGGGTCGAACACCGGCGCCAATGTCAGCAATTCCGGGAGCATTAACTGCATCGATATCAACAGCGGTGCCGTCATCACCGGCGACGTCAGCAACAGCGGCACCTTAAGTCCTGGCGGTGAAACCGGCATTGACGTCGACAACAGCACGATCAACGGCCAGATCACCAATTCCGGCGTTATTTCCGGCAACGGAATAGGCATTCAGGTCGACGACGATTCGGTGGTCACTAACGGCATCAGCAACAGCAACTCGATTTTTTCGGCAACAAACTCCGGCATTGTTGTCCAAAACGTCTCGTCGTTCGCGGTCGGCATCGACAACAGCGGGACGATCATCGCTAACGATGCCGGCATCTACGTGTCGGGCGTATCGACTTTCCTCGGCGGCATCACCAACAGCGGCCTGATCGATCCCCAAACCGGCATCGACGTTTCCGGCGTTGCGACATTTTCCGGCAATATCGTCAACACCGCTGGCGGCGTCATCAACGCAAGCCAGGTTGGGATCGAGGTCAACAGCGTCGGCGCCTTCAGCGGCGACATCAGCAACAGCGGCATCATCAATGCCGGCACCAGCGCGAGCGTTTCCACTGCGACAGGTATCGCTGTCGGCAATGTGGGAAGCTTCACCGGCAGCATCGTCAACGCAACCAGCGGCATCGTTACGGTCGACGGCCTCGGCTCCGGGTACGGCGTAAACGTGACGAATGTAACGCAATTCACCGGCAACATCAGCAATGCCGGCACGATCAGCGTCTCGGTCTCGTCGAGCTACTTAACCAGTACTGCAATCGGCATCAATCTCTCGGGCGGCTCGGTATTCTCCGGCAATATCGTCAACAGCGGCAATATCACGGTCGGCAACTCGGTATACCCCAACTGCGGCTCTGCCCTCGCGGTGGGCATTGATGTGCAGGGCGTAGGGACCTTCGCGGGCAACATCACCAATTCGACTGGCGCATCGATTACGGTCACGAATTCGGCAGAATTCAACGAGACCGGCAGTGCTGTCGCCGTCGGCATCAACGTGCAGGGCGGCACGCTGTTTTCCGGCAATATCGTCAATAGCGGCAGCATTTCGATTCAGAATTCTGCGTCGATCGGTGGGGCTTTCGACAGCAGCAGCAAGGCTCTGGCGACCGGCATTGGCGTGCAGAACCTTTCGACCTTTGTTGGCGACATCAGTAACACCGGCACCATTTCGGTTACAAATTCGGCACAGATCGGCACCTCTTATGAGGGATCGATCACGTACAGCGGAACGATAGCTAGCGCGGTCGCCGACGGCATCCTGGTGCAGGACGTCTCTCTGTTCTCCGGCAATATCGTCAATAGCACCGGCGGCAGCATAACAGTTACGAACTCGGCACAACTTGGCGGAACCGAGGACTACGTCGGTGGCGGAACAATTAGCAGCGCGATCGCCAATGGCATCCTGGTGCAGGGCGTGTCGCTGTTTTCCGGCAACATCGTCAACAAGGGCAGTATTACCGTTACGAATTCGGCCTCGCTGGGCGCGACGTGTTGCGCGACCTCCATCGCCATCGATGCCGGCATCAGCGTCAACGGAGTTTCGACATTCTCCGGCAACATCAGCAACAGCGGTACCATCAGCGTCGTCAATTCGGCGTCGATCGGTAACGGGTATCTCGATTATGGCGAGGCTTCCGCCAATGGCATTGTCGTGCAAGGCGTTTCGACGTTCATCGGCAGCATCAGCAACAGCGGCACCATTTCGGTTGCGGTTTCTGGAACGCTCAATGCCTGCTGCTGCAATTACGCCCTGGCGGCCGGCATCCAGGTGCAGAACGTCTCGACCTTCAGCGGCGACATCAGCAACAGCGGCACAATCAATGTCAGCGAGACCGCTACAATCTACGGCGGCGGTTGGGCATACGGCATTGAGGTCTCTGACGTTTCGATATTCAGCGGCAACATCGTCAATGCCAAGACCGGCGTGATCAATGTTCCGCAAGCCTATGACAGCGCCATCGGCATCAGAGTCGACAATGTCGGTATCTTTGCCGGCAATATCGTCAACGCCGGGATCATCACGGCTCTAAATACCGGCATTCAGGTCGAGGATGTTCGCACCTTCAGCGGCACGATCAGCAACAGCGGCACGATTTCAAGCTCGAACGACACCGGCATCTTCGTCGGGTACGGTTCCACTTTGATCGGCGGCATCAGCAATTCGGGCACGATTTTCGCGGGTGGGGACGGTATCGCGGTCTATGGCATTTCGAATTTCTTCGGCGACGTCAACAATAGCGGGACAATTCTAGGCTCCTATAAAGGCATCGACGTCGACGGTGATGGTGCCACGATCTTTGCCGGCAATATCGTCAATTCGGCTGGCGGAACGATTGCAGGCGGCTTGACCGGTATCCATGTTGAAGGCATCTCGCTGTTCTCGGGCCGCATCGTCAACAGCGGCACGATCTCCGCGACGGACTACGGAATTTGGGTCGACAACATCTCGACCTTTACCGGCGGCATAACCAACACCGGCACGATCAGCGCGGGCGAGGTCGGCATCGTCGTCGCTCCCGAGGAAGGTTCCATTGAGACCTTCGCCGGGGGCATCAGCAATTCGGGTACGATCGTCGCCCGCACCGACATTTATGTTGGTCCGGGCGTCGTGACCTTCTCAGGCGGCATCACCAACAGCGGCACGCTTCTGGACACTGTCGGTGGCTATGGAATCCGGGTCGAGGGCGGAGGGTCAGGCATATCGATCTTCTCGGGCGGCATCAGCAACAGCGGCTATATCTCCGCGGAGAATTTCGGGATTTTCGTCGACAACGTGTCAACGTTCTCGGGCGGGGTCGCCAACTCGGGCACGATCTCGGCAAGCAATTTCGGCATTGCCATCGCCGAGGAGCCGACGACAATTTCAACCTTCCTGGGCGGCATCAGCAATTCAGGGGTTATTTTCGCTCATACGGGCATTCTAGTCGGTCCCGGCGTTACGACATTCTTGGGCGGCATTACCAATACCGGCACGATCAGCGGCGTCGAGGGCATCGTGGTCAAGTCGACCAGCGCGGTGAGCGTGTTCGAACTCGGGTATTATCACCGGAACCGGCGGCACGGCGGTTGACTTGTCGAAAAATTCGGCCGGCAACACGTTCACGATCGGCGCCGGCTACAGCATCACCGGCAACGTGCTGGGGCAGGGCAGCGACACGTTCCAGCTTGGCGGCGACGGCAGCGCCGATTTCGATCTGACAAGCATCGGGCCGTCGGCGCAATATCGCGGCTTCACCGCCTTCAACGTCGTCGGCGGGGTATGGAGCACGACCGGCACCTTCGACAATCTCAGGCCGGAGACCTGGAATGTGCGCGGCGGCACGCTCGCCGGCGCTTCCACATTCGGCACCGGCGCCAACGCGGTTTCGATCGATGTGGCCAGCGGCGGCACGCTGGAGCCTGGCGTCCACCAGACGCCCGGCGGGATCATGACCATCAACGGCAACCTGACGCTGGAGAACGGTTCGAACTTTCTGATAAATCTGAGTCCGAGCGCGAACTCGGAGGCTATCGTCAGCGGTACTGTGACGATCGACAACTCCACGCTCGAACTTTTCCTGACGCCGGGGACCTACGGCAGCAAGACCTATACCATTATCGATCCGCCCACCGTGATCGGTCAGTTCAGCGACATCGTCGTGCTCAATTATCCGGGCTTCAGCCCCACCGCTCTTTACAACGGGAGCAGCGTCGTGCTCGGCCTGAAGTCGGACCTTGGCGGTGGTCAGTCGCTGCCGATCAATCAGCATGACGCCGCGACCGGCATCAACACGTCGTTCAACAGCGGCAACGCGCTGCCTGCAAGCTTCCTGCCGATTTTTGCGCTAACGGGCACGCCGCTTGTGAATGCGTTGTCGCGAGTGGACGGCGAGGACGCGACCGGGGCCGAGCGCGGCGCCTTCTACCTGACGGATCAGTTCCTCGAACTGATGCTCGATCCGTTCGTCGACGGCCGAAGCGGCGCCGGCTGGCTTGGCGGCGGGGGCGGGGGCGGCGGCGGCGGAACGGCGCTCGGCTTTGCGCCGGATCAGGGGGCGAGTTTGCCGCCTGACGCGGCTCTGGCCTATGCGGGGGTGCTCAAGGCGCCGTCGCCGTGGGCGCTGGATCGACGCTGGACGGCCTGGGCGGCGGGATTTGGCGGCAGCGGCACCAGCAACGGTGACCCCGTTGTGGTCGGTTCGACCAACGTCACCGCTAGCGATTACGGCTACGCTGCCGGCGCCGATTACCACTACTCTCCCGACACCGTGTTCGGCTTTGCACTAGCCGGCGGCGGTACCAATTGGTCGCTTTCGGCAGGCCTCGGCGGCGGCCGCAGCGACACCTTCGAGGGTGGCGTCTATGGCGTGTCGCGGTTCGGTCCGGCCTATGTGGCGGGCGCGCTATCGTTCGGCAATTATTGGCTGAACACCGACCGCTTTGCGTTTGGCGGCGACCACCTGACGGCAAGCTTCCAGGGCCAGAGCTACGGCGCCCGCGGCGAAGTCGGCTACCGCTTCGCGGTGCCGCCCCCCTCCCTCCCCTCCCCCGCAAGCGGGGGAGGGTTAGGGTGGGGGAGCATGGGTATCACGCCCTATGCGGCATTGCAGGCGCAGAGCTTCCACACGCCGGGCTACAGCGAGACCGATGTCACCGGCGGCGGATTTGGATTGTCCTATGCGTCGCAGAGCTCGACCGACACCAGGAGCGAATTGGGCGCGCGGTGGGACCAGGCGCTGGTGTTGAACAACATGCCGTTGACGCTGCGCAGCCGACTGGCCTGGGCGCACGACTGGGTGGACACGCCGTCGCTGACCGCGGCGTTCCAGGGGCTGCCGGGCTCTGGCTTTGTGGTCTATGGCGCGGCGATCCCGCACGATTCGGCGCTGAGCTCGACCGAGGCAGTGCTGCACATGACGTCGTCCTGGTCGCTGTCGCTCAAATTCGACAGTGAGATCGGGAACGGTACCAATCTCTACGCAGGGTCAGGCACCCTGCGCTATCGCTGGTGAGCGAAGGTTGCCGTCGCGTGGGCGGCGGCACGGCCGGGCGAACGGCGTCTGAGCGCAAATTCATCCGGGCGCAATCAAGAGCGCGAGCCGTGCAATGGCGGCCGCTCTCCTCGCCGTCGCCCGTTTCGGCCGCTCGCTCTTTTCGCATACAGCCGGGCGAGTTGCGGATTCAGCCCCGATAGACCGGCTCGGGCTGCGTGAAGAAGCTCCACAAGATGTGATGGACCAGCGCGTAGTTCTTTTGCTGGAAGCTCGCGTGCGAGATGCCGGGCATCACCGCAAAATGCTTGTCCGGGTTGGGCAGCCTTTCGAAGAACGCCAAAAGATCGGCGAAGCTCGCGATGCCGTCCCATTGGCCGCGCATGATCAAGGTCGGCACCGTGATCTGTTCCGGATCGACCACCGGCAGGTGCGCGCACATGTCGACATAGGTGCCGGTCGGCACAGAGCTCGTCGAGCGCAATGACGGCGTCGGCAAAGGTGTCGATGACCCGTTCCTCGGCGGTGCCCGGGTGATCGCGGTCGAAGATCGAATGGATGAACGCCTTGTCGATCGGGCGGCGGTTTTTGGCCTGGAATTCGGCGAGCTTTTTCTTGCGCTCGGCGAGCGTCGGCGAACCTTCGCCGGTCCATACCATGGCGTCGAGCGCAAGGCGTCCGACGAGCTCGGGATGGCGCTGCGCGAACAGGGCCGCGCGCAGCGCCCCGGACGAGATGCCGTAGACGAGCAGCGGGCGCTTCCCGCGCAGCTTCTGGATGTAAGTCGCGGCGGCGAAGCAATCGTCGGCGCCCTGCGCGATCGGGGCGTTGTTGTCGCGATCCTTGGTGGAGCGGCCGTAACCTTCGCAATCCAGACACCAGCAATCAAAAAAGCGGCGCGCGAAGTGGTCCATGACCGAGGAATCCGGCCGGCCCGGAACCTGAAGGTCGAAGGTCGGCTGCGAGGCCATCGAGGAGCCGTGGACGAACAGGATCGTACCCACGCTCTGCGCAGGCTCGTTCGCGCATTTCTCCCACAGGAACAGCTTCACCCCGCCGTCCTTGGTCGTCCAATGCTCCTCGCCCTTGATCGCGGCTGCGCCGACTGGTGTCGCTTGCTCATTCATCCTGCACCTGCTTGCTTGAGCGGCGCCGCCTGCGCCGCTTGCGGCGAGCGTCAGCCGGGGCTGGATTGCCTGTTTTGCCTACTTGTTCTTGATCATCTTGGCCTGCTCGGCAATGCCGCGGATACGGTTCAGCTCGGAGACGAAGAATGCCTTTGTCTCCGCCGGCGCGGTGTGGGTCGTCTCCAACCCGAGCTTTGTGACTCGGGTCTCGATCGCCGGCGATTCCATTGCTGCCACCAGGGCGGCATGCACGCGGCTCACGACGTTCCGGCGGCAGGCCTTTCGGGCCGATCATCGCGAACCATTCGCCGGCCTGGTAGCCGGGGAAGCCCAATTCGGCAACGGTCGGGACATCCGGCAGAATTTTGGAGCGGTGCGCCGTCGTGATGGCGATGGCGCGCAGCTTGCCGGACTTGATGAACGGAATCGCGGGTCCGATGCCCATGATCGCCACGGGGATATGCCCGGCGAGCAGATCGGTCAGCGCCGGTCCGGCGCCGCGATAGGGAATATGCACCATCTTGATGTCGGCGCGCTGGTTCAGCAATTCGCCGGCGAAATGCATCGCCGTTCCGAATCCCGGCGTCCCATAGCTGATCCCGCCTGGCTTCTTCGCCGCGGCGATCAGGTCGTTGAGCGTGTGGATCGGCGAGGTCTCCGGCACCAGGATCAGCACCGTGTTGATGATGATCACCGAAATCGGCGTGATGTCGTCGATGACGTTGAACGACAGGTGCTGCAGGACCGAGTTCGACAGGTAGTTGCTGGTGAACAGTCCGAGCGTGTAGCCGTCCGCGGTGGCATGGACGACGTCTTCGGCGGCTGGTATGCCGGCGCCGCCCGAATGATTTTCGACGACGATGCTTGTTCCAAGCGTCTTGCCCAACGGCTCCTGCAGCAATCGCGCGACGATATCGACCGCGCCGCCGGGCGCGTAGGGCAGGATGATCTTGATCGGACGGGACGGCCATGAATCGGCATGCAGCGGACTTGTCGACGCGAACGCCACAGCACCGGCGAACGCGATTGCGGTGAGCGGCCGGAGCAACCCGCTTGCGATTCGGCGCATTGTTGTCCTCCCGGAGAGCTTTGTTGTTTCGGCAAAACCTTACATTTCGCATTGTGGCAGGGCAACTCATGCATTAACAAATATCGCATTTGGGACCGCGCGCAGAGCGAGAAAGGAGATCGATTCGTGGGCGCAGAATCCGATACGTCGATTTCGGGTCAAATTGCCGCATTCACCGCCGGCGTCTCCTTCGACGCGATCCCACAGCGGGTCGTCGACAAAGCCAAGCTCATGTTGCTCGATGCGATCGGCGCGGCCTTTGCCTCGGCGTTGTTCGAGTTCGGCGGCCGCGCGGTGCGCGGCCTGATGATGCTGGGCGAGGGGACCTCCACGATCATCGGCTTTCGCGAAAAGCTGTCATTGCGCGACGCGGCTTTGGTCAACGGCATTCTCGTGCATGGCCTCGATTACGACGACACTTCAATTTATGGCCGCGTGCATCCGAGCTCTTCCTGTGCGACCGCGGCGCTCGGCATGGCCAGCGCGCGCGCCGCGGGCGGCGTCGAATTGCTCACGGCCTATATCGCCGCGGTGGAGTGCGCGATCCGTTTAGGCGCCGTGGCCAAGGGCGCGTTTCAACAGCGCGGCTTCCACCCGACCGGCGTGGTCGGGACGTTCGGCGCGACGCTTGCGGCAGGGCGTCTTTTGCGGCTCTCCCAACAAGAGCTGGCCATGGCGCAGGGTATTGCGCTGAGCATGGCGGCCGGCAGTCAGGAGTTTGCCGTCGAGGGCGCCTGGACCAAGCGGATGCATCCGGGCTGGGCGGCGGCCGGCGGCATCACGGCGGCGGCTCTGGCCAAGGGCGGCTTCGTCGGGCCGCGGCTTGCTTACGAGGGCGGGCGCGGTCTGTACAAACTGTATCTCGGCGAGCTCGCCGCGCAGTGCGACTTCAGCCTCGCCACCGACGGTCTCGGCGCCGTGTGGCAGATCGAGACGGTCGCCATGAAACCCATTCCGGCCTGCTATTTCAACGTGCCCACCATCGATGCGGCCATCCGGCTCGCGACGCAGCACGATCTGCACTGCGACGACATCGCGCACGTGGTCGCGCTGTTGCCGCAGAGCGCGGTCGGCCTGGTGTGCGAGCCGGTCGTCCGCAAGCGGCGGCCGGTCGATTCCTATGCCGCGCAGTTCAGCGTTCAGTTCACCACCGCAGCGGCGATCGCCAAACGGCGCTTCACACTCGACGATCTCGATGAAGCGGCGCTGCGCGATCCGGAAATTCTGGCGCTCGCCGACCGGGTCGACTACGCGGTCGACGACAAGACCGGTTTTCCGCGCTTCTATTGCGGCGCCGTGCAAATTGAGCTGCGCGACGGCCGCGTGCTGGAAGCGCGCGAGGATGTCAATCGTGGCGCGCCGGAACGGCCATTGTCCACCGACGAGATCGTCGGCAAATTCACGGAAAGCGCCTCGCGTATCTTGGCGCCAGACAAGGTGGCGCGGATCGCCGCCATGGTGCTCGCAGCCGATCGTCTGCACAACGCCTGTGATCTCACTACTGCGCTAGGCCTGCAATGATCGCACCCGGCGTCGCGCTCGTGCTCGGCGCCGGCGGCGCGACCGGAACGCCGTTTTGCGAGCAGCTCATCACCGCCGGCTGGACCGTCTACGGCATCTCGCGCCGCGCTCCCGCGCTGCGGGCGAGTGCGCAACCTGCACGCTTTAAGCATCTGCCCGTCGATCTGGAAGATGCCGATGCAATGCATGCGGCGATCCGCGCGCATCCCGCCATTACTCACGTCTACCATTGCGCCAATGCCGGCGACGCAAATGCGCGCTTGCGAATGTTGACAAACCTGCTCGATGCGGTCGAGGCCTTCGCCCCGGACTTTCGCAACCTCAATCTGATGCAGGGCATGAAGTATTACGGCTGTCATCTCGGGCCGTTCCGCACGCCGGCGCGCGAGGACAATTCGCGGCCATGCGGCGACTTCTATTACGAAGAAGCGGATCTGGTGCGCCGCCGGCAGGCCGGCCGGCCCTGGACCTGGACCGCATTGCGGCCGCATTCGGTCTGCGGCTATGCCGCCGGCAGCCCGCTCAACCTGGCGGTGGTGCTAGCGCTCTACGGCTCGCTGCGGCGCGCTAGGAAAGAACCGTTGCGGTTTCCGGCAAGCGCCGGCTGTTTCCGGGCGCTGTTCCAGGTGATCGATGCCGACCTCTTGGCGCGTGGCGCCATCCATGTCTCGACGACCGCGGCCTGCGCCAATGCTGCCTTCAACATCGGTAACGGCGACATTTTCCGCTGGCAAAACCTGTGGCCGGCAATTGCCGCCTGGTTCGGGACCGAACCCGCCGGCCCCAGCGCGGTGCCGCTTGCAGACTATTTCGAGCAGCACGCGCCGACCTGGCAGGCGCTTGCGGCGAAGCATGGCTTGCGCGCTTTTCCGTTCGATCGACTGCCGAACTGGGTGCGCGGCGACTACACGGCGCCGAATTCCCGCTTCGCGGCGGAACACGACATCATCGCCGACATTGTGAAGCTGCGGCGCGCCGGATTTTGCGAAGCGATCAGCAGCGACGCCATGTTCCTGCGCCTGTTCGAACGCTATCGCGCCGAACGCATCATTCCCTAGACGACCGATTCCATGAAACTTGTCAGTTGCAGCTTAACGCCCAACCATCTCGTCATTCCGGGGCGCGGGCCGTGGCCCGCCGCGGAGCTTGTCATCGGGCCGGCCACTTCGGGCCGGACCCGTTGGCGGCGTCCCGGAATGACGCCAAACTGAATCAGATCTCAGTGACAGAACACTAACGGGCGGCATTTACGCTTGGCGCGGCGGCGCCTCGCGCTCTTGACGATGCGACATTGGCAGAGCGCAAGGCGCGTTGTAGGAATGACCAGCACGCCGGAGCAGGTTGACGCGAACTGCAAGGCGGCGACGTGTGCGCTCAGCGCCGACGAAGTCGCCCAGGTCGAGGCAATCTTTTCCAGGAGCGCGGCCGGCTAGCACGGCCGGCTTGGCCCGCGCGTCCAGCGCCGGAGATCAAGCGACCCCATGACCGTCATCGATTTCCGCATTCGGCCGCCCTACAAGGGGTTTCTTGACACGCTGATGTACAGCGCTCCGGAGCGGCGCGACCGCTTCACCCGGCAGCTCGGCTTTGCCCCGTCGCCGGCGGCGACCGAAAAATCCTGCGCGCTGTTGCTCGAAGAGATGGACGCGGCGGGCGTCGACATCGGCGTCGTGGTCGGGCGCAATTCCGGATTTCTCGGTTCGGTGTCGAATGCCGACGTGATGGAATTCACAAACCGCCATCCCGGCCGGTTTTTCGCCGTCGCCTCGGTAAATCTTTCCGACCGCAAGACCGCGCAGCGCGAGATCGATGAGGCTATGGCCGCCGGTTACAAGGCGATCAATGTCGAGCCCGGCGCACAGGCCGTTCCCATGCTCGCCGACGACCGCAAGCTCTACCCGATCTACGCCCATTGCGAAGATAAAGCGGTGCCGGTGATCATGCTCGCCGGCGGCAATGCCGGTCCCGATCTCGAATACACGGTGCCGGTCGCGCTCGACCGCGTGCTCGGCGATTTCCCGCGCTTGAAAGTCGCGCTCGCCCACGGCGGGTGGCCCTGGGTGCATCAGGTTCTGCACATCGCCTTCCGGCGGCCGAACCTCTATCTGTCGCCCGACATGTACCTGGTCAACATGCCGGGGATGGATGACTATCTGAAAGCCGCGGACGGCTTTCTCGCCGATCGCTTCATCTACGGCAGTTCGTTTCCGCTTTGTCCCGTCAAGAATTATCTGGACTGGTTTCGCGCTTTGCCGCTCAAACCGGAAACCTTCGAACGCGTGCTGCACCGTAACGCGCTGGAGTTCCTGAGCCGGGAGAGCTGAGACTTACGCCTCGCCGGTAAAGCGGGGAAATTGTGCGACGAGATCTGACATCCCATCGCTGCTTATGGCGATGAACGCCGGCCTAATTGATCAGTGTAATGTGGTTGGCCTTGATCACCTTGGCCCATTTGGCGACCTGGGCCGCCATATAGGCGGCGTATTCGGGCTGGGTCATGATGAAGGCAGTAGCACCCTGCTTCTCAAATGACGCCTTGATGTCGGCACGGCCAAGGATCGCGGTGATCGCGTGGTTGAGCTTCTCGACGATCGGTTGGGGCGTTGCTTTAGGCGCCATGAAGCCGACCCAGAGCGTCGACTGAAAGCCAGGCACGGTTTCGGCGATCGTCGGTACATCGGGCAGGATCGGGGAACGTTTTAAGCCACTGGTGCCAAGCGCGCGAACAAGGCCGGCCTTGACCAGGGGCGCCATGGTCGGGATTGAATCGAACACCATCTGGATTTGTCCGCTGATGATGTCGGTGCGCATGCCGGTCGAGCCCTTGTAGGGCACATGCACGATGTCGATGCCGGTGAGGTTTTTCAGAAGCTCGGCCGACATATGATAGTTCGAGCCCGGCCCGGACGAGCCAAAATTCAGCGTGCCGGGTTTCGCCCGCGCCAGCGCCAAAAGCCCGGCGACGTTGTGCGCCGGCACCTTCGGATTGACGACCAGAACGAGGTCGCTCTCAAGCAGCGGCGCGACCGCAACCAGATCGCGCAACAATTGGTACGGCTTGTCGGTATAGAGCGTCTCGTTGACGCACTGCGTGCTGCCGGCCATCAGCAGCGTGTAGCCGTCCGGTGCTGACTTGGTGACCAAATCGGTGCCGATCGTCGTGCCGGCGCCCGGATGGTTCTCCACAACGAACGCTTCGTGCAGTGACTTCTGCAACTCCTCGGCGATGATGCGGGTAAACACATCGGTCGGGCCGCCGGCGCCGAACGGTGCGATGATCCGCACCGGTCGCGTCGGGTAATCTTGCGCCCAGCTCGGCGCCGCCGCGTCGGCGAGGACGGCCGCTGCGGCGAGCACGACGGCGCTGCGTCGTGAAAGTCCTGCCGAAAATGCCATGTGCGTATCCCCAACGCTGATTGGTGCCGATGCCGTCCGCTCGAACTTTGCCGAGATCGGCGCCCCACGTCTCACTGCTGCAATTTGATGTGGGTGGCACGCAGCACTTCGCCCCAGCGCTGATACTGCGCGGCGACGAACGCGGCAAAATCCGCAACCGACATCGGCTGCACCGTGCCGCCGAAGCCGACGATCTTGTCCCCGACCGCCGGCGTCGCCAGACCGGCATTCACCACTTCGTTGATCTTGGCGACGATGGCGGCCGGCGTGCCGGCGGGCGCCACGATGCCCTGCCATGCATTGGGCGGCATTCCGGAAATGCGGGCTTCGATCATCGTCGGCACGTCGGGAATCTCCGGCAGCCGCTTGGCGCTCGTTACCGCGAGCGCGCGCAATTGGCCGTTCCTGACAAAGGGCAGGATGCCGGTTGCGCCCTCGAACGTCATGTTCATCTGGCCCGAGACCACGTCGGTGGTCGCCTGGTGGGCGGACTTGTAGGGCACGAAGACGATATTGATGCCGGTGAGCACCTTGAACATTTCACCGCTCAGGTGCGGCGGGGTGCCGATCACGCCGCCGTAATTCAATTTGCCGGGATGGGCCTTGGCATAGGCCACCAGTTCCTTGACGCTGTGGACCGGCACCGACTTGTTCACCGCGAGCACGAGCGGGGTCGTTGAGACCAGCGCGATCGGTGCGAAATCCTTGATCGGGTCGATGCCGCCCTGCGGGTAAAGGTGAGGGGTGATGGAGAGCACGCCCGATGTCGCCGTCAACAGGGTGTAACCGTCCGGCGCCGCACTCATGACGGTCTTGGCGGCGATCGTGCCGAAAGCGCCGACCCGATTCTCGACGACGACGGTACCGAGATGGTCGGAGAGGTAGGCGGCGATAATTCGCGACGCCACGTCCGGCGGTCCCCCGGGGCCGAACGGCACCAGCAGTTTGACCGGCCTGTCGGGGAAGGTTGCGGCGGCGGCCATGCCGCCGGCGAGCACGATCGCGCCCGCGATCGCTATGGCCGCTCCACGGCGAAATATGCCCAACCCCGCCCTCGAGCAACTCATGACCATCCTCCCGGCTGCAATCGGGTCCGAATGATAACATTGCCGCGGACGAAGGCGTCAACATCGGCGGCAGCGCACAGCCTGCCTTGCACCTTTTTGTGCACTGCGCTAAGGGTCGCCGCATTCAAGTTGCAGCGCGAATCCGCTGACTTTTCGGGCCAATCTGCGCCGCCTTTATGGGTTCCTGCGGGAACCGGGTGGGAGGCGGTGGGAATGTCCGGAACTCCTTAGCGGAGGCATCTTCCGATCAAGGAGGATTCGCTGCGACGGCAGGCCGCAAGGGCAGTGGAATGGGTCAATTGGCGCTCGCATACCTGCCGCTCATCATCTTCATCGGGATTGCCGCGGTAATCGGCATCGCGCTGTTGGCGGCAGCGTTTCTCATCGCCTACAAGCAGCCCGATCCGGAAAAGCTTTCGGCCTACGAATGCGGCTTTAACGCCTTTGACGATGCACGCATGACGTTCGACGTGCGCTTCTACCTGGTTGCGATCCTGTTCATCATTTTCGACCTCGAAGTCGCTTTCCTGTTCCCGTGGGCGGTGGCATTTGGCCGGCTCGGCGAGTTCGGCTTCTGGTCGATGATGGTGTTCCTTGCGGTGCTCACGATCGGGTTTATCTATGAATGGAAGAAGGGAGCGCTCGAATGGGATTGAGCGAACCCGCAATTGCCGCATCGCGCAAGCAAATCCTCGACCCGGCCACCGGCAAGCCGGCGGCGGTGAGCGATGCGTATTTCTCCGAGCTGAACAGCGAGCTGACCGACAAGGGATTCCTGGTCGCCGCGGCTGATGACCTGATTGCCTGGGCGCGCACCGGCTCGCTGATGTGGATGACATTCGGGCTCGCGTGCTGCGCGGTCGAGATGATGCAGATGTCGATGCCGCGTTACGATGCCGAGCGCTTCGGATTTGCCCCGCGCGCGTCGCCGCGCCAGTCCGACGTGATGATCGTCGCCGGCACGCTCACCAACAAAATGGCCCCGGCGCTGCGAAAAGTCTATGATCAGATGCCGGAGCCGCGCTATGTGATTTCGATGGGCTCGTGCGCCAATGGCGGTGGCTATTACCACTATTCCTATTCGGTGGTGCGCGGCTGCGATCGCATCGTGCCGGTCGACATCTACGTGCCGGGCTGTCCCCCAACTGCGGAGGCGCTGCTCTACGGCGTGCTGCTGCTGCAGAAGAAAATCCGGCGCACTGCGACGATCGAACGCTGATCATGGATGAAATGCTCGCTATGCTCGGCCGCACGATCGCTGCTGCGCTGCCCGCATCGGTGACCGGGTACAGCATCGCTCATCACGAGCTGACAATGACCGCCGCCGCGGCCGATATCGTCGCCGTGATGCGGTTTCTGCGCGACGACGAAGCCTGCCAGTTCTGCAATCTGACCGACGTAACCGCGGTCGATTGGCCAAGCCGCGAGCAGCGCTTCGAGGTGGTCTATCACCTGCTCTCGCCAAAGCACAATGTGCGCATCCGCGTGAAGGCCGCGATTGAAGAGGGTGCGCCGGTGCCCTCGATCATTGCCGTATTTCCGGGCGCCGATTGGTTTGAGCGCGAGACCTACGACCTCTACGGCATCGTCTTTACCGGCCATCCCGACATGCGCCGCATCCTCACCGATTACGGCTTCGAGGGCCACCCGCTGCGCAAGGATTTTCCGCTCACCGGCTTTGTCGAGGTGCGCTACGACGACGAGCTCAAGCGCGTGGTCTACGAGCCGGTGCGGCTTGCCCAGGAATTCCGCAATTTCGATTTCCTGTCTCCTTGGGAGGGGACCGAGTATCTGTTGCCCGGCGATGAGAAGGCCGGACAAAAGCCGGACGGCGGCGGGAGCGGCTGATCATGAAATCAACGCTCAAGCCCGGGCTCACTCACCGCTTCGCCTATAAGGTCCCCGAACACAAGACGGTGCCGTACACCTATCCGGAAGCGCCGGAAATCGCTTCGATGCCGAGGGTTTTCGCCACCGGCTTCATGATCGTGCTGATGGAATGGGTGTGCGCGCAGCTTCTGGCGCCGCATCTCGATCATGGCGAAGGCAGTCTCGGCGTCCATGTCGATGTGAGTCACCTTGCGGCGACGCCGCCGGGTCTGACCGTGACCGTCGACGTTGAGGTTGCCGAGATCGTCGGCAATCGCGTCGCCTTCAAAGTCAAGGCACATGACGGCGTCGATCTGATCGGCGAAGGCCGCCACGAGCGCTTCATTGTCGCGTGGGACAAGTTCAATGCGCGGGTCGCCGCAAAGGCGAAGCAGGCCGCTGGGATGCAGATGGCGAATAGTGACTGGCGAATGGGGACGATTCAGACTTCATCATGACCAACGCCGCCACCCGCAATTTTACCATCAACTTTGGTCCGCAGCATCCGGCTGCTCACGGCGTGCTGCGTCTTGTCCTTGAACTTGATGGCGAAGTCGTCGAACGGGTCGATCCGCACATTGGCTTGCTTCATCGCGGCACCGAGAAGCTGATCGAGCACAAGACCTATTTGCAGGCGATTCCCTATTTCGATCGACTCGACTACGTCGCGCCGATGAACCAGGAGCATGCGTTCTGCCTGGCGGCGGAAAAGCTGCTTGGCATCGCGGTGCCGCGGCGCGGCCAACTCATTCGCGTGCTCTACTGCGAAATCGGCCGGCTATTGTCGCATCTGCTCAACGTCACCACGCAGGCGCTCGACATCGGCGCGCTGACGCCGCCTTTGTGGGGATTTGAGGAGCGCGAAAAGCTGATGGGATTCTATGAGCGGGCTTCCGGCTCGCGCCTGCACGCCGCCTATTTCCGCGTCGGCGGCGTGCATCAGGATCTGCCGCCGAAGCTCGTCGACGATATTGCCGGCTTTTGCGATCCGTTTCTCAAAGTGTGCGACGATCTCGAAGAACTGCTCACCGACAACCGCATCTTCAAACAGCGCAACGTCGATGTCGGCGTCGTCAAGCTCGCCGATGCCTGGGCGCGGGGCTTTTCCGGCGTCATGGTGCGCGGTTCCGGGGCAGCGTGGGATTTGCGGCGCGCGCAGCCCTACGAGTGCTATTCGGAACTCGAGTTCGACATTCCGATCGGCAAGAACGGCGACAATTATGACCGGTACTGCATCCGCATGGAGGAAATGCGCCAGTCAGTCGGAATCATGAAGCAGTGCATCGACAAGCTGCACACGGCGGAAGGCCACGGTCCGATCAGACTGGAGGATTACAAGGTCGTGCCGCCGCCGCGCGAGGAGATGAAGCGCTCGATGGAAGCGCTGATCCACCACTTCAAGCTCTACACCGAAGGCTTCAAGGTGCCGGCGGGCGAGGTCTATGCCGCGGTGGAGGCGCCGAAGGGCGAGTTCGGCGTCTATCTCGTCTCCGACGGCTCCAACAAACCCTACAAATGCAAGATCCGCGCGCCCGGCTTCGCCCATCTGCAGGCCATGGATTTCCTCTGCCGCGGCCACATGCTGGCCGATATCTCGGCCATTCTCGGTTCGATCGACATCGTGTTCGGGGAGGTCGACCGATGACGGTCCGCCGCCTCGCCGAGAAGCAGCCGCAAAGCTTTGCGTTCACGCCGGAGAATCTGGCCTGGGTAAAAGCGCAGATCGAGAAATATCCGCCGGGGCGCCAGCAATCGGCGGTGATTCCGATCCTGTGGCGCGCGCAGGCGCAGTGCGGCGGATGGCTGCCGCAGAAGGCGATCGAGGCGGTCGCGGAATTGCTCGGCATGGCGAAAATCCGCGTGCTCGAAGTGGCGACCTTCTACACCATGTTCAATCTGGCGCCGGTCGGCAAATTCCACGTGCAGTTCTGCGGTACGACACCGTGCCTGCTGCGCGGCGCCGACGGACTGAAAGAGGTCCTTCACCGTCTCATCGGCGAGGAGAACGGGGTCACCGCCGACGGCAAGTTTTCGTGGCTAGAGGTCGAGTGCCTGGGCGCCTGCGTCAATGCGCCGATGGTGCAGATCAACGCCGATTATTACGAGGATTTGACGCCCGACAGTCTCACCCGGATCATCAACGATCTGTCCGCGGGACGAACGCCCAAGCCGGGCCCGCAGATCGAGCGGATGAATTCGGCGCCGGTCGGCGCGCCGACGACGCTGACAGACGAGGCTTGATCGATGCTGGCCGACAAAGACCGCATTTTCAAGAATCTCTACGGCCGGCACGATTGGGACCTCGACGGCGCGCGCGCGCGCGGCGCCTGGGACGGCACCAAGGCCATCCTCGAGCGAGGCCGCGAGGCGCTCGTCAACGAGTGCAAAGCCTCCGGCCAGCGCGGCCGCGGCGGCGCCGGATTCCCGACCGGACTGAAATGGTCGTTCATGCCCAAGCAGGCGGCGGAAGGACGCCCGCACTATCTCGTCGTCAATGCCGACGAGTTGGAGCCCGGCACCTGCAAGGACCGCGAGGTCATGCGCCACGATCCGCATCTTCTGGTCGAGGGCTGCCTGATCGCGGGGGCCGCCATGGGCGCGCACATCGGTTACATCTACGTCCGCGGCGAGTTCATCCGCGAGCGCGAGCGGCTGGAAGCGGCGATCGTCCAGGCCTATGAGGCCAAGCTGATCGGCAACAACAACATTCACGGCTTCGACTTCGACATCATCGTCCACCACGGCGCCGGCGCCTATATTTGCGGCGAAGAGACCGCCTTGCTCGAAAGCCTCGAAGGCAAGAAGGGCCTGCCGCGATTGAAGCCGCCGTTCCCGGCGAATGTCGGTCTTTACGGCTGCCCGACCACGGTCAACAACGTCGAGACCATCGCCCAGGTGCCCGACATCATGCGCCGCGGCGCCGCCTGGTTCGCCGGCATCGGGCGCAAGAACAATACCGGCACCAAACTGTTCTGCATTTCGGGTCACGTCGAGCGGCCGTGCAATGTGGAAGAGCAAATGGGCATTCCGCTGCGCGAGCTGATCGAGCGGCACGCCGGCGGCGTGCGCGGCGGCTGGGACAATCTGCTCGCGGTGATCCCGGGCGGCTCGTCGATGCCGCTTGTTCCCGCCGGCGCCGACCAGGCCGATACGCTGCTGATGGATTTCGACGGCTGCCTCGAAAAGAAATCGGCGCTCGGGACGGCTGCAGTGATCGTCATGGACAAGTCGGCCGACATCGTGCGCGCCATGGCGCGGATTTCGTATTTCTACAAGCACGAGAGCTGCGGCCAATGCACGCCCTGCCGCGAGGGCATGGGCTGGATGTGGCGCGTGCTCGAACGCATGGCGGAAGGCCGCGCGCAAAAGCGCGAGATCGACATGCTTCTTGACGTCACCAAACAGATCGAGGGCCACACCATCTGCGCCTTCGGCGACGGCGCAGCCTGGCCGGTGCAGGGGCTGTTGCGCCATTTCCGCCCCGAGATCGAGCGGCGCATCGATCAATATACGGCGAACCCGCATCCCGAGCCGATCTCGGTCGCGGCGGAGTAGGGCGTCGAACGGACCAGCGGCATGACCAAGCTCATCGTTGACGGAAAAGAGATCGAGGTCCCGCCCGAGTACACGCTGCTCCAGGCCTGCGAGACGGCGGGCGCGGAGATTCCGCGCTTCTGCTTCCAGGAGCGGCTGTCGATCGCCGGCAATTGCCGCATGTGCCTGGTCGAGCTGGTGGGCTCGCCGAAGCCGGTGGCGAGCTGCGCCTGGGCGGTGCGCGACTGCCGGCCCGGGCCGAAGGGCGAGCCGCCCGAAGTCAAGACCCGCTCGCCGCTGACGCGCAAGGCGCGCCAGGGCGTGATGGAATTCCTGCTCATCAATCATCCGCTCGATTGTCCGATCTGCGATCAAGGCGGCGAATGCGACCTGCAGGATCAGGCCATGGCCTACGGCGTCGGTTCCAGCCGCTACCGTGAGAACAAGCGCGCGGTCGAGGACAAGTATCTCGGCGCGCTGGTCAAGACCTCAATGAACCGCTGTATCCAGTGCACGCGCTGTGTGCGCTTCGCCGCCGAGGTTGCGGGCGTGCCCGAGCTGGGCGCCACCGGGCGCGGCGAGGACATGGAGATCACCACCTATCTCGAACAGGCGATGACATCCGAGTTGCAGGGCAACGTGGTCGATCTGTGTCCGGTCGGCGCGCTGACCTCGAAGCCCTACGCATTCGCGGCACGGTCGTGGGAACTCGGCAAGACCGAATCGATCGACGTGATGGACGCGCTCGGCTCTGCCATCCGCATCGACACCCGCGGCCGCGAGGTGATGCGCATCCTGCCGCGAGTGAACGACGACATCAACGAAGAGTGGATTTCCGACAAGACGCGTCACGTCGTCGACGGCCTGCGCACGCAACGGCTCGATCAGCCCTACGTGCGCGAAAACGGACGCCTGCGTCCGGCATCGTGGAGCGAGGCGTTCAAGGCGATTGCGCAAAGACTCGCCCGCGCCAATCCCAAGCGCGTCGGCGCGCTGGTCGGCGACCTCGCCGCCGTCGAGGAAATCTTCGCGCTCAAAGATTTGATGACGCGGCTCAATGTCGCCAATCTCGATTGCCGGCAGGACGGCTCGGCGCTTGATCCGCGATGGGGCCGCGCGGCCTACCTGTTCAACGCAACGATCGCCGGCATCGATGCTGCGGACGCGCTTCTGATCGTCGGCGCCAACCCGCGCAAGGAGGCCGCTGTCCTCAATGCGCGCATCCGCAAGCGCTGGCGCGCCGGCAATTTTGCGGTCGGCTTTATCGGGCCGAAATCGGACCTCACCTATAGCTGTGATTACCTCGGCGCCGGCCCGGAAACGCTTGCCGACGTGGCGCGGCACTCGTTCGCCGCCACCATGCGCAAGGCGGCGCAGCCGCTCATCGTGGTCGGCGCGGCGGCGGTTGCCCGCGCCGACGGCGCCGCAATCGCGTCGCTTGCCGCCAAGGCGGCGCTCGATCTCGGCGCAGTCAAGGCTGGTTGGAACGGCTATTGCGTGCTGCACAGCGCAGCCTCGCGCGTTGGCGCGCTCGATCTCGGCTTCGTGCCGGGCGAGGGCGGGTTCAACGCGCGTCAGATGGCGGCCTTCGGCACACTCGACGTCGTTTTTCTGCTCGGTGCGGACGAACTCGAAATCGCCCCTGGCGCTTTCACGATCTACATCGGCAGCAATGGCGACCGCGGCGCATTGCGCGCCGACGTGGTATTGCCCGGCGCGGCCTATCCGGAGAAGTCGGCGATCTATGTCAATACCGAAGGCCGCGTGCAGATGGCGATGCGGGCCTCGTTCCCGCCCGGCGAGGCGCGCGAGGATTGGGCGATTTTGCGCGCGCTGTCGGACGTGCTCGGGCGCCGCTTGCCCTACGATTCGCTTTTTGCGTTGCGGCAGGCGATGTTCAAAGCCCATCCGCATCTGCAGCGCATCGGTCAGATCGCCCCGGCCGATGCCTCCGACGTCGAGAAACTTGCAACGCTTGGCGGCGGCACCGAGCGCGCGCCGTTTCGCTCCAGCGTCGACGATTTCTACTTGACCAATCCGATCGCGCGCTGTTCCGCCGTGATGGCGGAATGTTCGGCGATCGCGCACGGGCGCTCCGCCATGAACGCGGCGGAATAGAGGTTTCGCCAATGGCCGCGATCTGGTCCGACTATATTTGGCCGTTGCTGATCATGGTGGCGCAGAGCCTGTTGTTGCTCATCATCCTCTTGGTTGCCGTCGCCTACGTTCTCTATGCCGACCGCAAGATCTGGGCGGCTGTGCAGATCCGGCGCGGCCCCAACGTGGTCGGCCCGTGGGGCCTGTTTCAGTCTTTTGCCGATCTCCTCAAATTCGTGCTCAAGGAGCCGGTCATCCCCGCCGGCGCCAACAAGGGCGTGTTCCTGCTTGCTCCGCTCGTCACCTGCACGCTGGCGCTTGCCGCCTGGGCGGTAATTCCGGTGGATGCCGGCTGGGTCATCGCCAACATCAACGTTGGCATCCTCTACATCTTCGCCATCTCTTCGCTCGGCGTGTACGGCATCATCATGGCCGGCTGGGCCTCGAACTCCAAATATCCGTTCCTCGCGGCGCTGCGCTCGGCGGCGCAGATGGTCTCCTACGAAGTCTCGATCGGCTTCGTCATCATCACGGTGCTGTTGTGCGTCGGCTCGCTGAACCTTTCCGCCATCGTCGAGGCGCAGCGTGCGCACGGTTTGGCGAGCCTGATCGGGCTGCCGTGGCTCACGGTGCTCAATTGGTACTGGCTGCCGCTGTTCCCGCTGCTGGTGATCTTCTTCGTCTCGGCGCTCGCCGAGACCAATCGGCCGCCGTTCGACCTGGTCGAGGCGGAATCCGAACTCGTCGCCGGCTTCATGGTGGAATACGGTTCCACGCCGTACATGATGTTCATGCTCGGCGAATATGTGGCCGTCTGCACCATGTGCGCCATGGCCACGATCCTGTTTTTCGGCGGCTGGCTGCCGCTGTTTGCGGTGCCCCCGTTCACCTGGATCCCGGGCGTGATCTGGTTCGTCGCCAAGGCATTCTTCGTCTTCTTCATGTTTTCCATGGTGAAGGCGTTTGTGCCGCGCTATCGCTACGATCAATTGATGCGGCTTGGCTGGAAGGTGTTTCTGCCAATCTCGCTGGCGATGGTCGTAATCGTGGCCGGCGTTCTGCAAGTCGCCGGCTGGGCGCCGCAATGAACGGAGCCGCCAATGGAATATTCGCTGCCGGCCTGGCTCGGCGCGCTTGCCGGGACTTTGGTTGCGGTCGCCATTTACGTTCCGGCAATGCGCGTTCTGGAGCGGCACATGCGTGCGCAGAACGGCGGAGCCGGGCGCGACCAGCGCGAGGCGTTCGAGGCCAGGCTCTCCTTCGTTCGGCGGTTGATTCTGGGATTCGGCATCGCCATCCTCGCCACGCTGGGCTATTGGATCGGCAATGCGATTGGCGCGGCGGGGACGGGCGTAGCGGCGCTGCGCTAGGCGGCAACGAGATTGGGATTTGAGGTTGACATGGGACTTGATCAGGCCGCCCGCTCGCTGTTCCTGAAGGAATTCGCGCAGGCCTTCGTGCTGTCGATGCGCTATTTCTTTAAGCCCAAGGCCACGCTCAATTATCCGTTCGAGAAGGGCAGGCTCTCGCCGCGCTTCCGCGGCGAGCACGCGCTGCGACGCTATCCGAACGGCGAAGAGCGCTGCATCGCCTGCAAGCTGTGCGAGGCGATTTGTCCGGCGCAGGCCATCACGATCGAGGCCGGACCGCGAAGGAACAACGGCACCCGCCGCGCCACGCGCTACGACATCGATATGGTCAAGTGCATCTATTGCGGGCTGTGCCAGGAAGCCTGCCCGGTCGACGCCATCGTCGAGGGACCGAACTTCGAGTTCGCCACCGAAACGCGCGAGGAGCTTTATTACGACAAGGAACGCCTTCTGGCCAACGGCGACCGCTGGGAGCGCGAACTTGCCGAGAACATTGCGCTCGATGCGCCATACAGGTGAGCGCGAGCGCTCCGATGATTATTCAGGCGCTGTTCTTTTATCTGTTCGCCGGCGTGTGCGTCGCCTCGGCCGTGATGGTCATTGCCGCGCGCAATCCGGTGCATTCGGTGCTGTTTCTCATCCTCGCCTTCGTCAATGCCGCCGGGCTGTTCGTGCTGCTCGGCGCCGAGTTTCTGGCGATGATCCTGATCGTCGTTTATGTCGGCGCGGTGGCGGTGCTGTTCCTGTTCGTGGTGATGATGCTTGATGTCGATTTCGTTGAACTGCGGCAGGGCTTTCTCAATTATCTGCCGGTCGGCGCACTGATCGGCGCGGTGCTGCTCGCCGAGCTGCTGCTCGTGGTCGGCGGCTGGGTGATCGCGCCGGACATGGTCAGGGCCGCCGCTCCGGCGAGCGTCAGCAATACGCTCGGGCTCGGCCTCGTGCTCTATACCCGCTACGTCTATTTCTTCGAGGCCGCCGAAATCATTCTGCTGGTCGCGATGATCGGCGCCATCGTCATGACGCTGCAGCACAAGCCGTACGTCAAGCGGCAGAACATCGCCACCAGGTCGCGCGCAACCGGGCGAGCGCGATCGAACTGGTCAAGGTCAAGCCGGGGCAGGGGCTGCCATGACGATCGGGCTCGGACATTATCTTTCGGTCGGCGCCATCCTGCTCACACTGGGGATATTCGGCATCTTCATCAACCGCAAGAACGTCATCATCATCCTGATGTCGGTCGAACTCATCCTGCTCGCGGTCAACATCAACCTGGTGGCGTTTTCGAGTTTTTTGGGCGACATCGTCGGCCAGGTCTACGCGCTCATCGTGCTCACGGTGGCGGCGGCTGAAGCCGCAATCGGGCTTGCCATCCTAGTCGCATATTTCCGCAATCGCGGCTCGATCGCGGTCGAAGACATCAATCTGATGAAGGGCTGAGGCGTGAGATTGGTCGGCAAAGCCGCTTTTCCCGGGCACAGCGCAGCACGAAGTGGTGCGCTGCGAGCCTGGGATCGTTGCGCACTCCGAGTTTGGAACGATCCCGGATCAGCGGTGCACCGCTTCGCGTCGCGCCGCGTCCGGGATACGTATGAACCCATGAGGGGCTGAGCGGCATGTATGAAGCCATCGTCGTCCTGCCGCTCATCGGCGCCGTCATTGCCGGCCTGATTGCGTTGATCGGGGCGCGGGGCCGTTGTCCTGGCGCCGATCCGCCGCCGCCGCACGACGACCATGCTGCAGCGCCGGCGGCCGTAGATCATTCGCACACCGTGCCGACGCCCCTTCACGCCGTTTCCGCCGCCGGTCACGCCGCCGACGCGGAGCCGCCCGCTGCGGGCTCGGGCGCGGCCGGGCTCATCACCACCACACTCCTTGTGATCGCGTGCGTCTTGTCGTGGTACGCCTTTTTCTATGTCGGCGTCGGCGGCCACGAGGCCCGCGTGCCGCTGTTCACGTTCATCACCTTTGCCGACCTGCATTCGGAATGGGCGCTGCGCATCGACCCGCTCACCGCGGTTATGCTGGTCGTGGTCACGACCATCTCCTCGCTCGTTCACCTCTATTCGATCGGTTACATGGAGGAGGACCCGTACCGGCCGCGCTTCTTCTGCTACCTGTCGTTTTTCACCTTCGCCATGCTGATGCTGGTGACGTCCGACAACCTGGTGCAACTATTCTTCGGCTGGGAGGGCGTCGGGCTGGCGAGCTATCTGTTGATCGGCTTCTGGTATCACCGGCCCGAGGCCAATGCCGCCGCGATCAAGGCCTTCATCGTCAACCGCATCGGCGATTTCGGCTTTTCGCTCGGCATTTTTGCGCTGTTCGCGCTCACCGGCGCAGTCGATTTCGACACCATCTTCGCCCAGGCCCCGACGCTCGCCGGCCAGAGCTTCCATTTTTTAAGCTTTGACGCCAACGCGCTCACTGTGGTCTGCCTGCTCTTGTTCATGGGCGCGATGGGCAAGTCGGCGCAGTTTCTTCTTCACACCTGGCTGCCCGATGCCATGGAAGGACCCACGCCGGTCTCGGCTCTGATCCATGCCGCGACCATGGTCACGGCGGGCGTGTTCATGGTGGCGCGGCTGTCGCCCTTGTTCTCGCACTCCGAGACCGCCTCTGCCTTTGTCACCTTCATCGGCGCCACCACCGCGATGTTCGCCGCCACGATTGCGCTGGTGCAGAACGACATCAAGCGCATCATCGCCTATTCGACCTGCTCGCAGCTCGGCTACATGTTCGTCGCCATGGGCGTGGGCGCCTATTCGGTCGGCATGTTCCATCTGTTCACGCACGCCTTCTTCAAGGCGCTTTTGTTCCTCGGCTCCGGTTCGGTCATCATCGCCATGCATCACGAGCAGGATACCCGGCGCATGGGCGGCCTGTGGCGGAAGCTGCCGTTCACCTACGCGACCATGCTGGTCGGGACCCTGGCGCTGACCGGATTCCCCCTGACCGCCGGATACTTTTCCAAGGATGCGATCATCGAAGCGGCGCTGGTCAGCCACAATGCGATGGCCGCATACGGCTACGCCATGACGCTCGGCGCCGCGGCCTTGACCGCGTTCTATTCGTGGCGGCTCATCTTCAAGACTTTTCACGGTGAGCCGCACGACCGCGAGCACTACGAGGCCGCGCACGAGACGGCTTTGACCATGCTGGTGCCGCTCGGGCTGCTTGCCGTCGGCTCGATCGCCGCCGGCTATCCGGCGCTGCAGGTGTTCACCGGGCATGGCGCGGATGCCTTTTTCCGCCAGGCGTTGACGCTATCGACCTACTCGACGCTGTTCGAGAACGCGGAAAAGCTGCCGCTCCTGCTCTCGCTGCTGCCGACCGCGATGATGATCGGCGGATTTCTGGTCGCCTGGCAGTTCTATATCCGCCGGCCCGACATGCCGGTCGAGCTGGCCCGCCGACAAACAGTGCTGTACGAATTTCTGCTCAACAAATGGTATTTTGACGAGATCTACGATTTTCTGTTGGTCCGCCCGACGATGTGGCTCGGCCGGCTGTTGTGGAAGGGCGGCGACGGTTTCATCATCGACGGCTTCGGCCCCGACGGCGTTTCCGCCCGCGTGCTTGACGTGACGCGCAACGTGGTGCGGCTGCAGACCGGCTATCTCTATCACTATGCCTTCGCCATGCTGATCGGCGTCGCCGCGCTGGTCACCTGGTTCATGTTCGCAGGGGCGCGCGGATGACGAGCTGGCCGATCCTCTCCGTCGTCACCTTCCTGCCGCTCGTCGGCGCGCTGTTCATCGCTTTTTTGCGCGAGGACGAGGCGGGGGTGCGCAATGCGCGCTGGGTCGCGCTGTGGACCACGCTCATCACCTTTGCGATCTCGCTCATTGCGCTGTGGCGGTTCGATTATTCGACGCCCGATTTCCAGTTCGTCGAAAACAGGCCGTGGCTCGGCGGCGCCATCAACTATTCGATGGGCATCGACGGCATTTCGCTGCCGTTCCTGATCCTGACGACGGCGCTGATGCCGATCACCATTGTGGCGAGCTGGAGCGCGATCCAGCGCCGGGTGCGCGAGTATATGATCGCATTCCTGGTGCTCGAGACGCTGATGGTCGGCACCTTCTGCGCGCTCGACCTGGTGCTGTTCTACCTGTTCTTCGAGGGCGGCCTCATTCCGATGTTCCTCATCATCGGCGTGTGGGGCGGGCCGCGGCGGGTCTATGCCAGTTTCAAGTTCTTTCTCTACACGCTCTCCGGCTCGGTGCTGATGCTGCTCGCCATCATGGCGATGTATTGGGACGCCGGCACGACCGACATCCCGACTTTGCTGCATCACGGCTTTCCGCGCGCGTTGCAGACCTGGGCGTTCCTCGCCTTCCTCGCCTCGTTCGCCGTCAAGCTGCCGATGTGGCCGGTGCACACCTGGCTGCCCGATGCCCATGTCGAGGCGCCGACTGCGGGCTCCGTGATCCTGGCCGCAATCCTTTTGAAGATGGGCGGCTACGGCTTTTTGCGCTTCTCGCTGCCGATGTTTCCGCTCGCCTCGCAGCATCTGACGCCCTTGATCTACGCGCTCTCCATCATCGCCATAATCTACACCTCGTTGGTCGCTTTGATGCAGGAGGACGTGAAGAAGCTCATCGCCTATTCATCGGTGGCGCACATGGGCTTCGTCACGATGGGACTGTTTGCGGTGACGGCGCAGGGCGTCTCCGGCGGTATTTTTCAGATGATTTCGCACGGCCTTGTCTCTGCCGCTTTGTTCCTGTGCGTCGGCGTCATTTACGACCGCATGCACACGCGCGAGATCGCCGCCTATGGCGGCCTCGTCAACCGCATGCCGCTCTACGCCTTCGTGTTCATGGTGTTCGCTCTTGCCAATGTCGGTCTGCCGGGCACGTCGGGTTTCGTCGGCGAATTCTTGACCCTGATCGGCACCTTCCGGGTGAACAATTGGGTGGCGAGCTTGGCGACGCTCGGCACCATTCTGTCGGCCGCCTATATGCTGTGGCTCTACCGCAAGGTGATTTTCGGCAAGCTGGAAAAGGCTTCGCTCGCCGCGATCGCCGACCTCGGCTGGCGCGAAATCGTCGTGCTGGCGCCGCTGGTGATCCTCGTCATCGTGTTCGGCGTTTATCCAAAGCCGGTGCTCGATGTGTCGTCGGCGTCGGTGACGCAGTTGATCGACAATTACCATCACGCGCTCGACGGCGTTAAGGCGGCGGCGCTGACGGAGGCGACACGATGAACGCCGCGTCGCTTCCCGCTTTCGTGCCGGCTCTGCCGGAGATCGTGCTCGGGCTCGGCGCCATGGCGCTGCTGATGGTCGGCGTGTTCCGCGGCCGCATGTCGGTGCGGGTGGTCGACGGCGCCGCGATCGGCTTGCTGATTGTCGCCGGCGCGATTGTGCTGCTGCTGCCCGCCGGCCGGCTGCTCAGCTTCGGCGGCAGCTTCGTGGTCGACGATTTCGCGCGGTTTTTGAAAATCCTGGCCTTGATCGGCTCGGCCGCCGCCATTGCCATGTCGCTCGATTACGCCAAGCGCGAGCGCCAGCAACGTTTCGAGTACTCGGTTCTGATCCTGTTGTCGACGCTCGGCATGCTGATGCTGATCTCGGCCTCCGACCTCATCGCGCTTTATGTCGGGCTCGAATTGATGAGCCTGCCGCTCTACGTCGTGGCCGCGAGCGATCGCGATTCGCTGCGCTCGACCGAGGCCGGCCTGAAATATTTCGTGCTCGGCGCGCTGTCGTCGGGCATGCTGCTCTACGGCGCTTCGCTGGTTTACGGCTTTACCGGCACCGTCAGCTTCGCCGGCATCGCGCTGGCCGCCGCCCACGGCGGCATCGGCCTGATCTTCGGCCTGGTGTTCCTGTTCGCCGGCTTCTGCTTCAAAGTCTCTGCGGTGCCGTTCCACATGTGGACGCCGGACGTCTATGAAGGCGCGCCGACGCCGGTGACGGCGTTTTTCGCCGCCGCCCCGAAGGTGGCGGGCATCGCCATGTTCGTGCGCGTCGCGGTCGCCGCCTTTCCCGGCATCACCACCGAATGGCAGCAGATCCTGGTCTTCGTTTCCATCGCCTCGATGGTGCTCGGCGCGTTCGCCGCGATCGGCCAGCGCAACATCAAGCGGCTGATGGCGTACTCGTCGATCGGCCATATGGGCTACGCGCTGATCGGCCTTGCCGCCGGCACCTCCCAAGGCGTGCAGGGCGTGCTGCTCTACATGGCGATCTACGTCACCATGACGCTCGGCGTGTTTGCGGTAATTCTGGCGATGCGGCGCTCGACCGGCATGGTGGAATCGATCGATCAGCTTTCAGGGCTGGCGCGCAGTCATCCGACCATGGCGTTTCTGCTGGCCATGCTCTTGTTCTCGATGGCCGGCGTACCGCCGCTCGCCGGCTTTTTCGCGAAATTCTATGTGTTCCTCGCCGCCATCAAGGCCGGATTGTATGTCCTTGCCGTGATCGGCGTGCTGGCGAGCGTGGTCGGCGCCTATTATTATCTGGCGATCGTCAAGGTGATGTATTTCGACGAAGCGGTCGAGGGCTTTTATCCCATGCCGATCGAGCTGCGCGTGGTGCTGGCGGTGTGCGCCTTGTTCAACATTCTATTCTTCGTCTATCCGAGCCCGTTGATCGGCGCGGCAAGTGCGGCCGCCCATTCGCTGTTCTGATGCGCCTTCACCAAGCGGCGGATGAGGCCGGCTTTCGCCTGCTGGCATACCAGGGGTTGACATCCACCAATGCCGAAGCGCTGGCGCGCGCGCGGCTCGATTGCTCCGACACGAGCCGGCTCTGGATCACCGCGCGCGAGCAGAGTGCAGGTCGCGGCCGTCGCGGCAACGAATGGATTTCGCCGCCCGGCAATCTTTACGCCACCTTGTTGCTCGCCGACCCGTCGCCGTTCATACATGCGCCGGAACTGTCGTTCGTCGCGGCACTCGCCGTGCATGATGCGATCCTGGCCTGCGCCGGCGGACTGCGCGAGCGGCTCGCGCTCAAATGGCCGAATGACGTGCTGTGCGACGGCCTAAAGCTCGCCGGCATCCTGATCGAAAGCTGCAGTCTCGATGCCGGCCTTATCAATAACAGCCTTGTCAATAGCAGCCTTGTCAATAACAGCCTTGCGGTCGCGATCGGCATCGGCGTGAATTGCCGGCATCACCCGTCATCGACCTCGTACCCCGCAACCGATCTCGATGCCGCGGGCGCTGGAATTGCCGTCGCCGATCTGTTCTTCGCGCTGTCCGCCACCATGCTGCGGCGGCTCACGCAGTGGCGCCGCGGCGACGGTTTTGCGGCGATCCGCGCCGACTGGCTCGATCGCGCCGCCGGGCTCGGTGGTGAGGTGCGGGTGCGGCTGCCCGATCGGGAACTGCACGGTCGCTGGGAGGCTCTCGATGAAGCCGGCCGTCTCTTGCTGCGGCGGCCCGACGGCGCGCTCGATCTGATCGCGGCGGGCGACGTATTTCCGCTCGGTGCCAGCACAGACTTGATGCCGACGGCGGAGCATGGGCGGGTCGGCTGATGGCGCAGCAGATGACGCAAGGCGAACTCGTGTTCGCGCCGCTCGGCGGCGTCGGCGAGATCGGCATGAATCTGTCGATCTACGGCTTCGGCGACGGCCGGCGGCGGCAATGGTTGATCGTCGATTGCGGCGTATCGTTCGCCGCCGAGGAGCATTTGCCTGGCGTCGATCTGATCATGCCGGATATTCGCTATCTCATCGAAGAGCGCAAAAATATCGTCGGCCTCGTCCTCACCCACGGCCATGAGGATCACCTTGGCGCGCTGATCGACCTTTGGCCGCGGCTCAACGTGCCGATCTACGCCACGCCGTTTACCGCCGCTTTGTTCGAGGCCAAGCGCCTGGCCGAGCCCGGTGCGCCCAAAATTCCGATCAATGTGGTGCCGTTGCGCGGCCATCTGACGCTCGGCCCGTTCGCGGTTGAATTCGTCAATGTCGCCCACTCGATTCCGGAATCGAACGCGCTCGCAATCCGCACGCAAGCCGGCACCGTGCTGCACACCGGCGATTGGAAGATCGATCCGACGCCGCTTGTCGGTTCGGTCACCGACGCAGCGCGATTGAAGGCGCTCGGCGATGACGGCGTGCTGGCGCTGATCGGCGATTCGACCAACGCCGTCCGCGACGGTCGCTCGCCGTCGGAGGCTAACGTCGCCAAGACCATTGCCGAACTCGTTCGCACCGCGCCGGCCCGCGTTGCGGTCACGACCTTCGCCTCTCACGTCGACCGCATCCGCGGGGTTGCCGATGCCGCGCGCACCGCGGAGCGCGAAGTCGTCCTCGTCGGCCGCGCCATGGAGCGCGTGGTGCAGGTGGCGCGCGAAACCGGGTATCTCGACGGCGTGCAGGATTTCCGCAGCGCCGAGGCCTACGGTTATTTGCCCCCCGACAAGGTTTTGGCTTTGTGCACCGGCAGCCAGGGCGAGCCGCGGGCGGCGTTGGCCCGCATTGCCGAAGACGAACATCCCGAAGTGACGCTCTCGCGGGGCGATCGGGTGATCTTTTCCGCCCGCGCCATTCCCGGCAACGAGAAGGCGGTGGACCGCGTGATCAACGGCCTGGTGGCGCAGGGTGTCGAGGTCATCACCGACCGCACCCATCTCGTTCACGTCTCCGGCCATCCGCGGCGCGGCGAACTGCTCGACATGATCGGCTGGGTGCGGCCGCAAATCCTCATCCCCGCCCACGGCGAGGCGCTGCACCTTGCCGAGCACGCTGATCTCGCGCGCAAGGCGCAGGTGCCGCACGTTCTGGTCTGCCGCAACGGCGATCTGGTCCGCCTCGCGCCGGACGGTCCCGAAATCATCGACGAGATTCCCTCGGGCCGGCTCTACAAGGACGGCGCGCTTGTGGTCGATGCGCAGGCCCGCACCGTCGCTGCGCGCCGGCGCTTGAGTTTTTCCGGCGTGGTCAGTGTGGCGCTCGCGCTCAACGACAAGGGCGCGCTATTGGCCGACCCCGAAGTCGAGCTGATCGGCATCCCGGAAACCGACGCCGCCGGCGCTTCGCTCACCGACATCGCGCGCGAGGCGGTCGAAGACGCCTTCGAGTCCTTGCCCCGCCCCCGCCGGCGCGACCCCGACGCCGTCGCCGAAGCCGTGCGGCGCGCGGTGCGCTCGGCCATCGCCGAGCGCTGGGCCAAAAAGCCGATCTGCCACGTGCACGTGCTGACCGTGTAGGGTGGTGTGTTGAGCGTTCGCTCCACCTACCCTACGCAACTGCCGGGATGCAGGAGCACAACAACATGATCGGCAGACTCAATCACGTGGCAATCGCGGTGCCCGATCTTGGCAAGGCGGCGGCACTCTACCGCGACATCCTGGGCGCCGAAGTTTCGCACGCGGTGCCGCAGCCCGACCATGGGGTGACCACCGTGTTTATCGCCTTGCCGAACACCAAGATCGAGCTTATCGAGCCCTTGGGTGAGAATTCGCCGATTGCAAAATTCCTACGAGCGCAACCCGGACGGCGGCATGCACCACATCTGCTACGAGGTCGACGATATTCGCGCCGCACGTGACGCGCTGCGGGCGGCGGGGCTGCGCGTGTTGGGTGATGGCGAGCCCAGGATCGGGGCCCATGGCAAGCCCGTGCTGTTCCTGCATCCGAAGGATTTTGCCGGCACGCTGGTCGAACTGGAGCAAAGCTGAAATGTCGAAGGCCACCGCGGCGGCCGTCTTTTTCCTGATCTGGTGGGTGGTGCTGTTCGCCGTGCTGCCGTGGGGGGTGCGCAGCCAGCACGAGAGCGGCGACATGACCCCCGGAACCGATCCCGGCGCGCCAGCGCTGCCGCATCTCGGCCGCAAGCTGATGTGGACCACGATCGTTGCGATCGTGATCTACGGCGTCTGCTGTATCGTCTATGTCAATCGCCTGGTGACGCTCCAAGACTTGCTGGCGCCTTTTGGGCTGCACTGAAAGTCGCGCCTCGGTCGGAGATCAAATAATCACAGTAATATCAGTGTATTACATACATGTGTTCGAGCAATTTCGAGGCCCCGCTTGGCCGCCGGCGCAAAAGAAAAGGCAGGACCAAAGCCTGCCTTCAAATCCTCGTCCGGACCCTCATCCACGCCAGAGACTTGCGATTTATGATTGCGGTGTGGCGGCGGTGTTGCCTCGCGCTCTCAGGTCAACCTCCCAAGACTTGGACCACTTGGACCACTTGGACCGCCATCGCGAACGCACCGAACAGAACGTGCGGTATCACGATAGCCGGGCAGTGGTAATCCATCTTTTCACTCTTGTCATCAGGATACCGCTCATTGAAAACAGAAAAGTCTCGGGGCCGCCATCAGCGGGTCGACGGGTCTTTTGATCGCTTGTGTTTTTTGTGCCGTTGCGGCTTGACTGCCGTGCTCCGCAACCGGAAATTCCGATGAACAGCATGCGCCTGTCCCGCTACTTTCTGCCGAGTTTGCGCGAGACGCCCAAGGAAGCCGAGATCGCCTCGCACCGGCTCATGCTGCGGGCCGGCATGATCCGCCAGGAGGCCGCCGGCATCTACTCGTTCCTGCCGCTAGGGTTCCGGGTATTGGCGAAGGTCTGCCAGATCGTGCGCGAGGAACAGGACCGTTCCGGCGCGATCGAGCTTCTGATGCCGACCATCCAGCCCGCCGATCTGTGGCGCGAGAGTGGCCGCTACGAGGCCTACGGCAAGGAAATGCTGCGCATCAAGGATCGCCACGAGCGCGACATGCTCTATGGGCCGACCAACGAGGAAATGATCACCGCGATCTTTCGCGCCTATGTCCGCTCATACCGCGATCTGCCGCTTAACCTCTACCATATTCAGTGGAAATTCCGCGACGAAGTGCGCCCGCGCTTTGGTCTGATGCGCGGCCGCGAGTTTCTCATGAAGGATGCCTACTCGTTCGATCTCGACTTCGCCGGCGCCAAGCACGCCTATAACCGCATGTTCGTTGCTTACCTGCGCACCTTTGCCCGCATGGGGCTACGCTCGATTCCGATGGTGGCGGAGAGCGGACCGATCGGCGGCAATCTCTCGCACGAGTTCATCATCCTCGCCGACACCGGCGAGAGTGAGGTGTTTTGTCACAGCGACTATCTTGGCTTCGAAATTCCGGGGCACGACGTGGACTTCTCCGATGTCCCCGCTCTGCAGACGATCGTCGATCGCTGGACCTCGCTCTACGCGGCGACCTCCGACAAGCACGACGAAGCGGCTTTTGCGCAGCTTCCGAGCGAAAAGCGGGTGTCGGCGCGGGGCATCGAGGTCGGCCATATCTTTTATTTTGGCACCAAATATTCGGAGCCGATGAAGGCTGTCGTGAGCGGACCGGACGGGGTCGAGCGGCCGGTGCAGATGGGATCCTACGGCATCGGCCCGAGCCGGCTCCTTGGCGCCATCATCGAGGCTTTCCACGACGAGGCCGGCATCAAATGGCCGGAACCGGTCGCGCCGTTCCGCATCATCATCCTCAATCTCAAGCAGGGTTCGAGCGATACCGACCGAACCTGCGAGGAGCTTTACACCGCCTTCGCCGCCAAAGGCATCGATGCGCTCTATCACGACCTCGACGAACGACCCGGCGCGAAATTCGCAACTGCTGACCTGATCGGCATTCCATGGCAGATACTGGTCGGACCGCGGGGGCTCGCCGAAGGCAAGGTCGAGGTCAAGCGGCGTTCCGACGGGACGCGGGAACTCATGACCGCGGCCGATGCGCTGGCCAGGCTCGCCGGTTGAAGAAGGGTGCCAAGGCAGGTCACAAGTCAGGCCAATCCCGCAACAACCGGCTTGAAACGGCCTGAATTGTGTGAAAATCGAAGGATTCGCGGGGACAGGAACTTCATGCCACAACCGACCGGCACCCATCCCTTCGCTCCGTTCGAGTGGATGCTGTCGCTGCGCTATCTGCGTGCGCGGCGCAAAGAGGGATTCATTTCCGTCATTGCCGGCTTTTCCTTCCTCGGCATCATGCTCGGCGTCGCCACGCTGATCATCGTCATGGCGGTGATGAATGGCTTCCGCCAGGAATTGCTCGACAAGATTCTCGGGCTCAACGGCCACCTGCTCATTCAGCCGCTGGAACGTCCGCTGACCGACTGGGCAGCGGTTGCTGACCGTGTCTCCAAGGTGCCGGGCGTGCGCCTCGCCGCGCCCATCGTCGAGGGCCAGGCGCTGGCCTCTTCGCCGTTCAATGCGTCCGGTGTCCTGGTGCGCGGCATCCGCGGCGCCGATCTGCAAAAGCTCGGCTCGATCGCCAAGAACATCAAGCAGGGTACGCTCGACGGCTTCGATGGCGGCCAGGGCATCATCATCGGCAGCCGGCTCGCCGAGCAGCTTTCAGTGCGCGCCGGCGACAAGCTCACGCTGGTGGCGCCGCGCGGCGCGGTAACGCCGATGGGCACCACGCCGCGCATCAAGACCTACAACGTCGCCGGCGTATTCGAGATCGGCATGTCGGAATATGACGCCGCCTTCGTGTTCATGCCGCTGCCCGAGGCGCAGGCCTATTTCAATCACAATGGCGACGTGACCGCGATCGAGGTCTATACCGACAACCCCGACAACATCGACCGCTTTCGCAAGCTGGTGGCCGACGCCGCGCAACGGCCGATCTACATGATCGATTGGCGGCAGCGCAATTCGACCTTTTTCAATGCACTCGAAGTCGAGCGCAACGTCATGTTTTTGATCCTGACGTTGATCGTGTTGGTGGCGGCGCTCAACATCGTTTCCGGCTTGATCATGCTGGTGAAGGACAAGTCGAGCGACATCGCCGTTCTGCGCACGATGGGAGCAAGCCAGGGCGCGATCATGCGCGTCTTCCTCATTACCGGCGCCTCGATCGGCGTGGTTGGGACCTTGGTCGGCTTCCTGCTCGGCACCGTGGTTTGCCTCAATATCGATGACATCCGGCGCTTTCTGTCATGGCTGACCAACACCGAATTGTTCTCGCCCGAACTTTATTTTCTGTCGACGCTTCCGGCCCAGATGAATTTCGGCGAGACCGTGGCGGTATTGCTGATGGCGCTCGGCCTGTCGCTGCTGGCCACGCTTTATCCGTCCTGGCGGGCGGCGCGTCTCGATCCGGTCGAGGCGCTCCGCTACGAGTGATGATGCACGCGCGATGGACGAGAAAACAGCGATAGCCGGCACGACCCAGGCGGCAGCCGAAGAGGAAGAGCATCCGCTCCTTTTCCTGCACGGGATCGGACGGCAATTTCACCAGGGCGACTCGACGCTCGATGTTCTCCGAGGCGCCGAGCTCGCGGTGTGGGCGGGCCAGTCAGTGGCGCTCGTGGCGCCGTCCGGTGCCGGGAAATCGACGCTTCTGCACATCGCCGGCCTGCTCGAACATCCGGACGCCGGCGAGGTCTATGTCGACGCCGTGGCGACGTCGCGCCTGAGCGACATCCAGCGCACCCGCATCCGGCGCAACGATATCGGTTTCGTGTATCAGTTCCATCATCTGCTGCCGGAATTCTCCGCGCTGGAGAACGTGATGCTGCCGCAGATGATCCGCGGCCTGTCGCGCGCGGCAGCCCGCGCGCGCAGCGCCGAGCTGTTGAGCTTACCTCGGGCTCAAGGAGCGTCTCACCCACCGGCCGACCGAATTGTCCGGCGGAGAGCAGCAGCGTGTGGCCATTGCGCGCGCGGTCGCCAATGCGCCGCGCCTGCTCCTCGCCGACGAGCCGACCGGCAATCTCGATGTGCATACCGCGGCGCGCGTGTTCGGCACGCTCTCGGACTTGGTCCGCGCCACCGGGCTGGCCGCCATCATCGCCACGCACAATCTCGAACTCGCCCGGCAAATGGACCGCCGCGTGACCATCCGCGACGGTATGGTCGTCGAGTTTACGTGACGGCCGGCGCGGCCGGCGCGGCCAATGCCGAGCCTCAGTGCGGCCGGTGCCGAACCCGCGGATTTGGATGGGGACCGGGCGGCGGGACATATTGGTTGTTCCGCTCGCAAAAACCTCCGATCCCGCCGACCGTCGCCATGCATTGTGCGAAACTGACAAAGCCGCAATTCGACGCGCCGCTGTCCCGGCCGCCATATTGGGCGCACCACGGATAATTCTGCGCCGCGGCGGGAACTGTAAAAGCAACGGCAGCGGTGAGAATTGCGAATACAACAAGCGACAACTTCATCGGCGCCTCCCGGCGATGGCACCAGCCCCGCAGCTACAACCCCGAAGCGCCCGGCATTATTTCCAAACCGACATTGTCCCGGCATTGTTCCGACATTTGCGTCGGGAAGCAAAATTCCGACTGTGGGCCGCCGGCCGCCGGCTGATCGAAGCTGCGCCGGTAGGACGAACGATGACGGCGGTGCCTACCCGTTTTGTTGCCGCTGAAAGCAACGAGGCCGCTCGAAGGCGGCCTCGCGATATCTCGATATGCGCCTGCGGCTTAGCGGCAGCGCCGGCACCAGCAGCGGTGGCCGTACGGCCCGCAGGTCCAGGTCCAGCCGGGCCGGCAATGCGGACCCCAACCGCGGCAGGCGACATCGGTCGCTAGCGGGGTGAAGTTCTGGGCCTGGGCGTGCAAGCCAGCAGCACCCGGCTGCTGGGTCTGCGCGCTCGCCGTCATCACCATCGTCCCGAGCGCAAGCGCCGCGGCGGTCAAAGTGAGAGCAAGTTTCCTCATTAAAAGCTCCTCCTTGATTGTGCTGATTGCCAACGAAGACGCAAACTAGAACGCGACAACACAACGCACCCTACCGCGTTTCGGCGGTCTGGGCGAATGTTCTCGCCCGGGCAGGTTAGCGCCGCAAGCGTGTCGCGGTCATGAATACGCCAGTCCGATTTCGATGAAAATAAGTCTCGGCAGAAATTCACACAATTGGCTCCCCTTGACCTTGACATTCGAGAACAATGAGTGAACTATGTTCCTCGTTCGTTCTTATTGGGTGGAGGAGATGGTTCGGAGCTGTATGGAGGAAGTGCTGGCGCTGGCTTCGCTCGTTCTGTTCCTCGCGACAATCGCGGTCTGGGCACAGGTGCTTGGCGTCGTGTGAGCGTCGGCCGCCTGACCCATCTGGTGGCGGTGGCGCAAGGCGGGGGCCGCTGCGCCATCCACACTCGGCTGTGCGCAATGGCAGTTGCGCCAATACGCGCACGTGACATGCGCATTCGGGATCGTTCATCCTCGGGACGTCGAGAATCGCAACCCCCGGCTAGGCATGACGGCTACCGCTGAACCCCGCTTCGTACACCTGCACGTGCATTCGTCCTGCTCCTTGCTGGAGGGCGCGCTCACGATCGCTCGGCTCGCGGAGCTTGCAAAAAAGGATCGCCAGCCGGCATTGGCCTTGACCGACACCGACAACATGTTCGGTGCGCTCGAATTTTCAGAAAAAATGGCGAGCGCCGGCATTCAGCCGATCGTCGGCTGTGCGCTCGCGATCGACTTCGGCGACCAGAGCGGCCAGGGTGGGCCGGGCGGGGCGTCCGCCAAGGACTTCGCCCGTATCGTGCTGTTGGCGGCGCGCGAGCAAGGCTACCGCAGCCTGATGCGGCTGTGCTCGCGAGCCTATCTTGACACCGAGCCGCACGAGCGCCCGCACATCAGGACCGCCTGGCTGTCGGGCGCGACGGACGGATTGATCGCGCTCTCCGGCGGGCCGGGCGGCCCGCTCGATGCGGCGATTGCCGCCGGACAGCACCCGCTGGTGCAATCGCGCTGCGAGATGCTGCAGCATCTGTTCGGCGATCGCCTTTATCTCGAGGTGCAGCGTCACGGCATGGCGGGCGAACGCGCGGTGGAGCCGGTTTTGATCGAACTCGCCTACGCGCGCGGCATTGCGCTGGTCGCGACCAATGAGCCCTACTTCGCCGCACCCGAGGATTACGAAGCACACGATGCGCTGTTGTGCATCGCCGACGGCAAGCTGATCGCCGATGGCGAGCGCCGCCAGCTGACGCCTGAGCATCGCTTCAAGGGCCGGGCCGAGATGGCGGCTTTGTTCGCCGACCTGCCCGAGGCGCTTGCGTCCACCGTCGAGATTGCCGAGCGCTGTGCCTTCCGGCCGCGCATGCAGGCGCCAATCCTGCCGCGGTTTTCGTCGGCGCTCGGCAGCGACGACGCCGACGAAGTGCAGGAGGCCCACGAGCTTCGTCGCGCCGCCCAAAACGGGCTTGCCGCGCGGCTCGCCCAGCACGGTCCTGCCCACGGCCACCCCGTCGAGGAATATGATGCCCGTCTCGACTACGAGCTCGGAATCATCGCCAGCATGAAATACGCCGGCTATTTTCTGATCGTTGCCGATTTCATCCAATGGGCGAAAGCCAAAGGCATTCCGGTCGGGCCCGGACGCGGCTCGGGCGCCGGCTCGCTGGTCGCCTATGCGCTGACCATTACCGATCTCGACCCGATCCGCTTCGAACTCCTGTTTGAGCGCTTTCTCAATCCGGAGCGCATTTCCATGCCGGATTTCAACGTCGACTTCTGTCAGGAGCGGCGCGACGAGGTCATCCGCTACGTACAGGAAAAGTACGGCCGCGAGCAGGTGGCACAGATCATCACCTTCGGCACGCTGCAGGCGCGCGGCGTGCTGCGCGATGTCGGCCGCGTGCTGCAGATGCCGTACGGGCAGGTCGACAGCCTGTGCAAGCTGGTGCCGCAGAACGTGCTCGATCCGGTTTCGCTCAAGCGCGCGATCGACGACGAGCCGCGGCTGCAGGCGGCGCGCGATGCCGACCCTTTGGTCCGCCGCGCCTTCGACATCGCGCAAAGACTTGAAGGCCTGACCCGGCACGCCTCCACCCATGCCGCCGGCATCGTGATCGGCGATCGGCCGCTCACCGAACTTGTGCCGCTCTATCGCGACCCGAAATCGCTGATGCCGGTGACGCAGTTCAACATGAAATGGGTCGAGCCGGCTGGGCTGGTGAAGTTTGACTTTCTCGGTTTGAAGACGCTGACCGTGCTCGATCGCGCCGTCAAACTGGTGCGACGGCGCGGCGTCGATATCGATCTGGCGCGAAGTTCCGCTCGACGACGCGAAATCCTACGAGATGATGGCGCGCGGCGAGACGGTCGGCGTGTTCCAGGTGGAAAGCGCGGGCATGCGCCGGGCGCTGATCGACATGCGGCCGGACCGCTTCGAAGATATCATCGCGCTGGTCGCGCTGTACCGTCCCGGGCCGATGGCCAATATTCCTACCTATTGCGCGCGCAAACACGGCCACGAACACCCCGATTACATCCACCCGAAGCTCGAACCGGTCCTGCGCGAGACTTACGGGGTCATCGTCTACCAGGAACAGGTGATGCAAGCCGCGCAGGTGCTCTCGGGCTACTCGCTCGGCGAGGCCGACCTGTTGCGCCGCGCCATGGGCAAAAAAATCCGCAGCGAGATGCAGGCGCAGCGCGCCCGTTTTGTCACCGGCGCCGTCGAGCGCGGCGTCCCGGCGAGCCAGGCCGAAACGATTTTCGAGCTGTTGGAGCGCTTCGCCGATTACGGCTTCAACAAAAGCCACGCCGCGGCTTACGCGCTGGTCGCCTACCAGACCGCCTACATGAAGGCGAACTATCCGGTCGAGTTTCTCGCCGCCTCGATGACGCTCGACATGGGCAATACCGACAAGCTCGCTGAATTCCGCGCCGAGGCGGAACGACTCGGCATCAAGGTCGAACCGCCCTCGATCAACCGTTCCGGCGTCGAGTTCGATGTCGAGGGCAATTCCATTCATTACGCGCTCGCGGCCTTGCGCGGCGTCGGCCGCCAGGCGGTCGAAGCGATCGTTGCTGGGCGCGGCGATCAGCCGTTTGCCGACCTTGCCGATTTTGCCCGCCGCACCAACCCGCGCGCGCTCAACAAAAGGGTGCTGGAAAGCCTTGCGGCGGCAGGCGCCTTCGATGCATTCGAGCCGAACCGCGCCCGCGTCTTTGCCGCGGTCGACGCGCTGCTCGCCACTGCGCAGCGCACGCGCGACGACGCCGTGCGCGGACAATCAGAGCTGTTCGGCGGTGCGGCCGCGTCCGAGCCGGTCGTGTTGCCTGCGCTCGAGCCATGGCTGCCGGCGCAGCGGCTGCAGCGCGAATTTGACGCGGTCGGTTTCTTTCTTTCCGGTCATCCGCTCGACGATTATGCGGCCGCGCTCAAGCGGCTGCGCGTGCAGTCGTGGGCCGAGTTTTCCCGCGCGGTGAAGGCCGGAGCTGGCGCCGGACGGGTCGCCGGCACAGTCGTTACGCGCACCGAGCGCCGCACTCGAAGCGGCAGCAAGATGGGAATTATTGGCCTCTCCGATCCGAGCGGCCATTATGAGGCGGTGCTGTTCGCGGAAGGCCTGGCGCAGTACCGCGATCTGTTGGAGCCGGGGCGCGCGGTGCTGTTGTTTCTTACCGCCGAGGTCCAGGCCGAGGAGGTGCGCGCCCGCATCCAGTCGGTCGAGCCGCTCGATGAGGCGGCCGCCAAGATGCAGAAAGGCTTGCGCGTGTTCCTGCGTAACGAGGAACCGCTCGCCGGCGTGGCGCGCCGCCTCGAACCGGCGAAGAACGGCCGCCAAGGCGCGGATCAGGCCGACGGCGAGGTCAGCATGGTGCTGTTGCTGCAGGACGGCTGCGAGGTCGAAGTGAAACTCCCCGGCCGTTTCAAAGTCTCGCCGCAGATCGCGGGCGCCATCAAGGCGGTGACCGGCGTGGTGACGGTGGAAGCGCTGTAAGACGGCCGCCATCGCGCTCCGATGACGGGGGAGCATTGCGCTCGTCTTTGATCCGGGATCAAGATGCTCCGTCGGACGGGAGATCGGCCATGGTTCAGCAGCCGGCAAAGCGGCGCCTTCGCATCGCCATCATCGGCGCCGGCATCGGCGGACTTGCCGCCGCTTTGGCGCTGCGCCAGCGCGGCTTCGAGGTCGCGCTTTTCGAGCGCGTCACCGAGGTGCAGGAAATCGGCGCCGGCCTCCAGATTGGGCCGAACGGCGTGCGCGTTCTGCGCGCGCTCGGCCTCGGCGATGAACTGCGGCGCAATGCCATCGAGCCGACCAACATGGTGTCACTCAAGTGGGACGATGCCGGCTTGCGTTTCCGCGAGCCGATGAAGGGATTTTATGCGGAAAAATTTGGCGCGCCGTACATGACTGCGCATCGCGCCGACTTGCACAACATGCTGCGCGCCGCGGCCGCTGATGTGCCGTTGCGCCTCGGCGCAGATTGCATTGGCGCCGACACGACCGGCGGCGTTGCGGTCGCCCGCTTCGCCGGCGGCAGTGCGGTCGAGGCCGATATCGTGGTCGCCGCCGACGGCATCCGCTCGGCGATCAGGGCCCAGCATTTCGGCGCCGGCGCGCCGCGCTATACCGAAATGATGGCGTGGCGTTGCATGGTGCCGATGGAGTGCGTGCCCGCCCGGGTCGGGCCCGGCGGCAGCGTTCGTCTCGAACGCGGCGAATATATCGGCTGGATCGGACCCAACGGGCACATCATCTGCTATCCGGTCGGCGCCAAGGGCGATCGGCTCAACATTTTCGCCAGTCACTACCCGACGCGATGGGTCGAAGAATCCTGGTCCGTGCCGTCGAGCCGCCACGAGCTGATCGCCGCCAAAGCTGGCTGGAATGAGGCGCTGATCGGCATGTTTCGCCACGTCGAGCACGTTTTCAAATGGGGCATTTTCGACCGTGAGCCGCTGCCGCAATGGACGCGCGGCCGGGTCACGCTGCTCGGCGACGCCGCTCATCCGACCATGCCGACCCTGGCGCAGGGCGCCAACATGGCGATCGAGGACGGCTATGTCCTGGCGCGTCTGCTCGCGCGCTCGGACGACATCGATGCCGCGCTTGCCGCTTACGTCGAGGAGCGTCAGCCGCGCACCGCCGGCGTCACCCTGCAGTCGCGCCGGCAATTCGCCAACAACCGCAAAATACCGCCGCCGCCGTTTCTGGACCGCTCCTGGATTTTCAGCTTCGATGTCACGCGCGAACAAAGCGCGTTGCAGTCGGCGTGACGAGCGCACCTCCGCCGGCGGCAAGACAAGCGTGCACGGCCGAACAAGCCATCGGCGGCGCTGGTTCGGTCACCGCGTCGGAATATGGGCGAACTCGACGACTTTCGCCCACTTACCGATTTCACTGGCGATGAATTTTTTGAAATCGGCGGGAGAACTCTCGATCACCATGGCGCCGATGTTGGCGAGCTTTGCCGTGAGCTTGGCATCGGCGAGCGCGGCGTTAGTTTCTCGGTTGAGCTTGTCGATGATCTCGGTCGGCGTCTTGGCGGGAGCGCAGATGCCGGCCCAGGCGCTCGCTTCATAGCCGGGCACGAAATCGCCGATCACCGGCACATCGGGTAGAGCGTCCATCCCCTTGTCGCTGGTCACCGCGAGCGCCCGTACCGTCCCGGCGCGCACGTAGCCGATCGCCGACCCCGCGGTCGAGAACACGACCTGGATCTGGCCGCGGATGAGGTCGGTTATGGCTGGCGCCTCGCCGTGATAGGGTACGTGCGTCAATTTCACGTCAGTCATCATCATGAATAATTCGCCGGCGATGTGGGCCACCGAGCCGACACCGCCCGAACCCATATTGACCTTGCCAGGATTGGCTTTGGCGTAGCTGATGAATTCCGGAACGGTCTTGGCTGAGAATTGCGGATTGACCACCATGATCAGGGGGATATGTTCGATCGAGGCGACCGGCGCGAGATCGCGCACGAAATCGAAATCGAGGTGCTTGTAGAGTGTCTCGTTGACTGCCGACGGCGGGCCGGCGATCAGCAGGGTGTATCCGTCCGGCGCGGCATGGGCGACGTAACCGGTGCCGACATTGGTGGCCGCGCCCGGCCGGTTTTCGACGACGACCCGCTGGCCGAGGCGTTCCGACAGCGACTGCGCAACCAGTCGCCCGACGATGTCGAAGGTGCCACCGGGCGGTGCGCCAACGACGAGCTGGATCGGTTTCGTCGGGTAGGCCTCCGCCATTGTGCTCTGCGAGACAGCCGGAATGAGCGCGGCTGTGCCGGCGAGTTTGAGGAATTTTCGGCGTGCAATCGTCACTGCAATTGTCATGGCGCTTGTTCCAGCTTTCAGGTGGACGATAAGGCTTGCGATCAGCTGGCTTTGCCGGCCGCAGATTTCACGACCTTGCCCCACTTCTCTGTTTCCGCGGCGATGAAGCTGCTGAAATCGGAACGGGATTTGGGTATGGCCGTGCCGCCCAGTGCGGCAATGCGCGCACCGATCGCAGGATCGGCCAGCCCGGCATTGATCTCGCGATGGAGCCTGTCGACGATCGCTTCCGGCGTGCGCTTGGGCGCACCGATGCCGATCCATTGGCTGGCCTCAAATCCCGGCACAAACTCGCTCACCGTCGGAATGTCGGGCAGCAGGTCGGAGCGAACGGCGCCGGTTACCGCAAGACCGATCAGCGTCCTTGTTTGGATCTGAGGCAGCGTCAGCAGCACCGTTCCGATCATGCCCTGGATTTGTCCGCTCAATGCATCAGTGACCGCCGCCGGACCGCCGCGATAGGGAACGACAACGATGTCGACGCCGGTCATCATCTTGAACAATGCGGCCGCAACGTATTGCGGCGCACCGACGCCGGGCGTTCCGAGATTGATCTTGCCCGGATGGGTTTTGGCGTAGGCGATGAAGTCGGGAAGCGTCTTGGCGGGGAATGACGGATTAACCGTTATCACGTTGGCAAAGGTGACGATGCTGGCGACCGGAGCAATGTCGCGGGCAAAGTCGACGTTGAGCTTGGCATAAACGGCTGGGTTGATGACCGCTGAGGCGCTGAACAGAAGCAGCGTGTAGCCGTCCGGCGCCGATCGCGCGACAGACTGCGCGGCGATGCTGCCGGCGGCGCCATCGCGGTCTTCGACGACGAATGGCTGGCCGAGCCGCTGTGACAACCATTGGGCGACGATCCGCGCCGTGACGTCGGGCGAGGCACCGGCTGGCGTGCCGACGATGATGCGAACCGGGCGCGCCGGATAGGTCTCGGCGCGTGCCATGCGGGACAGGCTCGGCAGGGCTGCCGCACCCGCCGCCAAACGCAGAAATCGTCGTCGTCGAAACTGCACCTCGGCCCCCCAATTCATTGCGGCCCGCGCTGGCCGATCAATCGAGCTTGATGTGCGTGAACTCGACCACCTTGGCCCATTTCTCGGTATCGGCTTTGATCAGCTTTTCGAACTCGGCGCGCGAGGTCGGGAACGCAGGCGCACCGAGTGCGTCGAGCCGCGCCTTGAACTTGGGATCGGCGAGCGCGGCATTGATCTCGGCGTGCAGCTTGTCGAGAATTTCGACCGGCGTCTTGGCCGGCGCCCCGATGCCCTGCCAACCGCTGGCTTCATAGCCGGGTACGAATTGATCGATCGGCGGCACCTCCGGCAGCGCGTCGTATCGGGTCGCTGTAGTCACGCCCAACGGCCGCAACTTGCCGGCCTTGATGTAGCCGATCGAGGACGTGACAAGATCGAACATGACCTGAAGCCGGCCGCTGAGAAGATCGGGCAGTGCCGGACCGGTGCCGTGATAGTGGACCGGCACCATCTTGGTTCCCGTCATCATCATGAACAGTTCGCCATACAGAAACGGACCGCTACCCGGCCCGCCGGTTCCCATGTTGAGCTTGCCCGGGTTGGCCTTGGCGTAGGCGATGAATTCGGGCACGGTCGTCACCGGCAGCGACGGGTTGACTTCGAGCACGCCGCCGGCGCGCGACATGGCGGCGACCGGCGCGATGTCGCGAATGAAATTGAAATCGAGATGCTTGTAGAGCGAAGCGTTCCACGCATTGATCGTGGTAATGTTGAGCAGCGTGTAGCCGTCCGGCGCCGCCTTTGCCACCAGTTCGGTGGCGATATTCATCGCCGCCCCCGGCTTGTTCTCGACGACGAATTGCTGCCCGAGTCGCTCGGACAGGCGTTGCGCAATCAGCCGCGCCAGGATGTCGGCGGCGCCGCTCGGTGCAAAGCCGACGATGATGCGAACCGGCCGCGACGGATAGGCCTCCGCACGTGCGCTCTTCAAAATCGCAGGCAATGCCGCGGCGCCTGTTGCCAATTGCAGGACTCTGCGCCGGTGCAGCCTCATCGCGCTCCCCCCGGAATTTGTGTCGCAGCAGGCGCTGCGATGTTCGTTCCGCCCGGTTATACTGCAAGCCGGCGGCCGCCCCCAAGCCCCGGGCTGACGGCAGCAGGCAGAGAGGCGCTATGGCATCGATCGACAAGTTTAACGATCATTGCTGGCGGGACGTCGTTTCCGAAAGCGACCTTGCGCTTTATTCCGGATGGCGGCGCGAGACCTTTGTCGGCGCACGCCCGGCGCTGCTCGCCATTGATCTGTATGATCTCGTCTACCGCGGCGGGCCATTGCAGCCGCCACTGATCAACGATCGCTATCCCAACACCTGCGGCATTTTTGCGCACCGGGCCATTGCGCCAACCAAGAGGCTCCTTGCTGCCGCGCGGCGCGCCAATGTCGCGATCTTCTTCTGCACGCAGGAAACGCGGCCGAACAACCGGCCGCCCGGCGCGGTCTCGACTCGGCGCCGGATCGAGGTGCCGGCGGACGGCTATGCGATCTATCGCGAGTTCAGCGTCGAGCCGGACGACGTTCTCATCTTGAAGCAGCGCGCCAGCATTTTTCAGGGCACGCCGTTGTCCTCACACTTGGCGTTGCTCGGCGTGCAGAGCCTGATCGTGTGCGGCGAGAGCACTTCGGGCTGCGTGCGGGCGAGCGTGGTCGATGGCTATTCGAGCGGCTACCATGTCACCGTGGTCGAGGAATGCACCTACGATCGTGCGGAGCTGACGCACAAGGTCAATCTGTTCGACATGCATCACAAATACGCCGACGTGATGCATATCGACGAAGTGCTGGCCCATCTCGATACCCTGGAACTGCCCCGGGCGGCGGAGTGAGCCTTAAGCGCAGCGCAATCGTCTGCTCCTCGACCACGGCGACCGGAGGCGTGCGGCATCGAACCCGGACTCAACCTCAGTAGCGGAGCATTGCGTGCCGAGGGCAGCGCTCGCTCGACAATGGTCCTGTCGGGCTACTACCACGGACGAAACTTGAGAATTTCCGTGCCGCGGTTCTGGTTGATGTGGCTGAACCAATTGAGCGTGAGTTGGTCCGGCGTAATCGTTCCCTGATAATCCATTGTGCCGTACTGATCGGTCATGGAAAACGTGATTCTGTTGCCGGATTCCTGGTAATGGCCGGCATGGTATTGACCGGATTCCCTGGTGAACGAGCTTTCGGTAGGCGTCCACGCTCCGACACGATTATAAATCACCGCACCATCGCTGTAGAAGCGAAAGAATTCCGGCACGCCTCCTGAAATTGCACCCGTATAAGTCCCATCAAGCCTGAGAGCGCCGGCAAATTCAGGCGTCGCCGGCGGCGGCACCTGTGTCACCGACGGCGGCGCTGGCGTTGACGCTGGCGGCACCGTGCTGGGTGTTAGAAAATAGACGCCAGCGATGACGATCGCGACAACAAGAGCAATACCGGCAGCAAGCACGGGTCTCGGCGCCTGCGCGAGCCAAAGCAAGGGCGATTGCTGCACGGCTGACACATTTGCCGGCGGGCTTTGTGCTTCTCCCTTATCGCTGCGGTCACTGTCCGTCAGCTCGCGGGTATTGGCCTGGGCGATCTCTCGGCGTCGAGCCGGTTCGGCCTCCGCTCCCGCAGCGGCAATCGCCTCCTGCCGTTCGCGTGCCTGATTTGCCTCGGCGGCGGCCGCCAGCCCCGCTTCCTGACGCCGTCTGACCGCTTCCTGCCGTTCCGCCTCCGCACTGGCAATGCGCTGCCGTTCGGCTTCCTCGTTACGCCGCCGGACCTCGGGCGAGAGCCACGGCTGGCGCAAGGCCTCGACAATATTGCGGGAATATTGCTCGATCTTCTCTGCCACGTCGGTGTCAGAGAAGTTGCGATGCCGGAGCCGTTGCCAGTCGATATACTGGCGGCTGCCGATGATCTTGAGCACTTCGTCTTTACGCCAGTCCGCTTCCCGCTCCAGCGCCGGGACCCGGACGTAGAGGATCGGGAATATCAGATTGCTGCGGCCGATAGCCGCTTCGCGGTTTAGGAACGATTGAAACTCAACGCGGCAGTGGCCACTCGATACCGAGCTCGGTGTCACGATCGGAATGAAGAATACCGACTCGGCGATCGCGCGTTTGATTTCGTCCTCCCACAACGCGCCCTCAGGGATCGCCGCGGTGTCCTGCCAGAGCCGAAAATCGCGGCCGAGTTGCAGGCGCAGACTCGTCATAGATGCGCGCCCGCAAACGCGACAGTGCGCCGTCGGAATGCAAATCGTCCCGGCGCGAATAGCTGAAAAAGCCGACAAGTTCCGGAACATCAGCCAACGACGCCATCGGGCACCATCACCGCTTTGCCAGTCCTGGCTGGCGCCTTTTAGCATGAAACGGCGGAGCGTGTTGACCGGTCGTCGGACCTGGTCCGGGCGTGGCGCGTGGCCGTGCGCATGGCGCTGATTTTGGCCGATTGCCCATGTTCAAAATGAGTCTGCGTGAGCCCGCGCTGGGGACAACGGCACTCCGGCGCTCGCCATATGGGATCGCAACCGCCGAATTACGCTATTGGCCGGGACCGGTTGCGTGAGCACGGGACGTAGCTATATAAGCCGACAACTCACACGCGGACCCTGGCCCCAAAAGGGGCCGTCCGGTGCCTGCCTCTCGTCAAAGTGGGCAGGCTCATCGGTCCGCGGCGGATCAACCGGAGAACGATCATGTCGCTGCCTGACTTCAATATGCGCCAGCTTCTCGAAGCCGGTGTCCATTTCGGCCACCAGTCCCACCGCTGGAACCCGAAGATGTCGGAATACATCTTTGGCAGCCGCAACAACATCCATATCATCGATCTCACGCAGTCGGTGCCGATGATGCACCGCGCGCTGCAGGCGATTTCCGATACGGTGGCGCAGGGTGGGCGCATCCTGTTTGTCGGCACCAAAAGGCAGGCGCAGGACGCCATCGCCGAGGCCGCCAAGAAGTCGGCGCAATACTACGTGAATTCGCGCTGGCTCGGCGGCACGCTGACCAATTGGAAGACCGTCTCCAACTCGATCAAGCGGCTGCGCAAGCTCGACGAGATGCTCGCCTCGAACGAGGCCCAGGGCTATACCAAGAAGGAGCGGCTGACGCTGCAACGCGAGCGCGACAAGCTCGATCGCGCGCTCGGCGGCATCAAGGATATGGGCGGGCTGCCCGACCTCGTGTTCGTGATCGATACCAACAAGGAATCGATCGCGATCAAGGAGGCGCAGCGGCTCAGCGTTCCGGTTGCGGCGATCGTCGACACCAATTGCGATCCCGACGGCATCACTTTTGTGGTTCCGGGCAACGATGACGCCAGCCGCGCGATCACGCTTTATTGCGATCTCGTCGCCAAGGCCGCGATCGACGGTATTTCGCGGGCGCAAGGCGCCCACGGCATCGATGTCGGCGCCGCGGCCGAACCGGTCGTCGCCGAGGAATTGCCGCCGCCCGAGACCGATCAGCTCGGCTTCCAGGCGCTGTCGGGGCCGCGCGGCGTCGCCGACGATCTGAAAAAGCTTCCCGGCGTGTCGCCGACGGTCGAAAAGAAGCTCAACGATCTGGGACTTTTCCACTTCTGGCAGATCGCCGAACTGTCGCCTGCGGCTGCGCATAATATCGGCGAGGAGGTCGGACTTCCCGGCCGCGTCGAAGGCTGGATCGCGCGAGGCAAGGAACTCACCGCCGAGGTTGAGTAAGCCGGCGTTCCCGCACCCGTCATTGCGAGGAGCGTAAGCGACGAAGCAATCCAGGGGTGTGCAACGAGTGCTGGAACGCTTCGGCACTTCGTGCCTCGCAATGACGACGGAGAGGACGAAGACCAATGACGACGAACATCACAGCCAGCATGGTCAAGGAGCTCCGTGACAAGACCGGAGCCGGAATGATGGATTGCAAGGCGGCGCTAAGCGACAGCGACGGCAATCCTGAGGCCGCGGTCGATTGGCTGCGCAAGAAGGGGCTCGCCAAAGCCGCCAAGAAAGCGGGCCGGATTGCGGCGGATGGGTTGATCGGCGCAGCGCTCGAACCGACCAAGGGCGTGCTGGTCGAGGTCAATTCCGAGACCGACTTTGTCGCGCGCAACGACCTGTTCCAGGGCTTGGTCAAGATGATCGCGGACGTCGCGCTGGGAACCGGGGCCGACGTGGACAAGATCCTCGCCGGGCCGATCGGCAGCCACACGGTTGCGGATGCCATCGCCGAGACGATCGCCAAGGTCGGCGAGAACATGACGCTGCGCCGCGCCGCCGAGCTTTCAGTCGGCAAGGGCGTTGTCGCCAGCTACATGCACAATTCGCCCGCCGACGGGCTTGGCCGCATCGGTGTGCTGGTCGCACTCGAATCGAACGGCAATAGCGATGAGCTCAAGTCGATCGGCCGCATGCTGGCAATGCACGTCGCCTCGGCGAACCCGCAGGCCATCGAGCCGGCTGAGCTCGATGCGGCGACCATCGAGCGGGAGCGCAACGTTCTTGCCGACAAGGCCAAGGCGCAGGGCAAACCGGCCAATGTCGTCGACAAGATTGTCGAATCGGGCCTGAAAACCTTCTACAAGGAGGTTTGCCTGCTTGATCAACCCTTCATCTTCGACGACAAAAAAAGCGTGGCACAGGCGCTCAGGGAGAGCGAGGGCAGGGCGGCGGCGCCGATCAAAGTCAGCGGATTCGTACGGTTTGCGCTCGGTGAAGGGATTGAACGCCCGAGTGGCGATTTCGGTTGAGAAGTCGCGGCGCTTGCAGGCGCGTGAGGCGGCTTGGCCATGGCGGAACAGGGCCTGGTACGCTAGAAGTTGATGGGTATCGCTCCGCTCAACCATCGTACACGGGCGGCAGTCCATCATGGTCAATCCGAAATACCGCCGAGTGATCGTCAAGCTCTCCGGTGAGGCGTTGAGCGGTCCAGAAAAATTCGGCATTCACCAGCCGACTATTGATCGTTTCGCGGCCGATCTCGTCGCCGCTCACGGCCTTGGCGTCGCCCTTGGCGTTGTGGTCGGCGGCGGCAATGTGCTGCGCGGCGCCCAGATTTCCGAGGATGGCTTGTCGCGCCCGACCGCCGACGCCATGGGAATGCTGGCGACGGTGATGAATGCGCTGGTGCTTGAAGCCGCCATCGAACGAGCCGGCGTCAGCGCACGCACCGTGTCGGCGCTGGCGATGCCGCAAGTCTGCGAGACCTATGAACGAAGGCGCGCGCTCCGCCATCTCGATGACAACCGTGTCATCGTGTTCGCCGGCGGCACCGGAAATCCGTATTTCACCACGGATACGACGGCCGTATTGCGGGCCGCGGAAATGGAATGCGAGGCCGTTCTCAAGGCGACAGATGTCGATGGGGTCTATACTGCCGACCCCAAGCGGGATGCGACGGCGACTCGCTATACCCGCCTCGGCCACCAGGAGGCGCTGGATCGAAGGCTGAAAATCATGGATGCGACGGCGTTCGCGCTTGCCCAGGAAAATCGTATGCCTATCATCGTATTCTCGATCCTGGCGCAGGATGCGATCGCGAAAGTGCTGCGCGGGAAGGGGAATTTTACCATCGTCGGCTGACAATCACGCGCTGGCGAGCCGGTATGGGGAGAACGTCCTGCCTGGCATTCCCCCTTTTGGGGGTGAGGCAGGGGCCGGCCTTCAGGGCCGATCGCGGAGGGCGCCATGGCTGCGGCAACGTTCGATATCAACGATCTCAAGCGGCGCATGCAGGGAGCGTTGACCTCGCTCAAACAGGAATTGTCGGGCCTGCGCACCGGACGGGCTTCGACCGGATTGCTCGATCATGTCCAGGTCGAGGCCTATGGCAGCCACATGCCGCTCAATCAGCTGGCGACCGTCAGCGTGCCGGAACCGCGGCTGCTCAGTGTCCAGGTCTGGGACCGCTCGGTGGTGCATGCAGTCGAGAAGGCGATCTCGGCGGCCAACCTTGGCTTGACGCCATCCACCGAGGGCCAAGTCCTGAAGCTGCGAATTCCAGAACTGAACGAGGAACGGCGGCGCGAAATCGTCAAGGTCGCCCACAAATACGCCGAAGCGGCGCGCGTCGCGGTTCGCCATGTGCGCCGCGACGGGCTCGACCTGCTCAAGAAACTGGAAAAGGACCATAAAATCAGCGAGGACGATCACGAACGTCACTCCGCAGAAGTGCAGAAGGCGACTGACGCGTCCATTGCTGAGGTAGAGAAGACGCTGGCCGGCAAAGAAAAGGAGATCATGACGGTTTGAGCGAGGCAGCACGGTCGACAGATGCGGCAACGGGGCCGCTGCAATCACGGAGCGACAGCTTCGAAGTACCGCGGCACGTCGCCATCATCATGGATGGCAACGGCCGCTGGGCGGCCGCGCGCGGCCTGCCGCGGGTGGAGGGCCATCGGCGCGGCGTCGAGGCTTTGCGCAAGACTGTGCGCGCGGCGCGCGATCTCGGCATTTCATATCTGACGATTTTCTCATTCAGTTCGGAAAACTGGTCGCGGCCGCAATCCGAGATCAGAGATCTGCTGATGCTGCTGCGCCGCTTCATCCGCCACGACTTGGCCGACCTGCACCAGAGCAATGTGCGCGTGCGCATCATCGGGGAGCGCGAGAGCCTCGATCGCGACATCCGCATGATGCTGCAGGAGGCCGAGGATTTGACGCGTAGCAATGGCGGGCTCACGCTTGTTGTTGCCTTCAATTACGGCGCGCGCCAGGAAATCGCCCGCGCCGCGCGCCGACTAGCCGCCGAGGCGGTCGCCGGCCGGCTGCCGGTCGAGGCCATCGCACCGGAACTGCTTGCGCAGCATCTCGACGCTCCGGACGTGCCGGATCCCGATGTGATCATTCGCACCAGCGGCGAACAGCGCCTGTCGAATTTTCTGCTCTGGCAGGCAGCCTACAGTGAACTCGTCTTCGTGCCGGTCCATTGGCCTGACTTCGACCGGTCCGCGCTTGAGGCGGCTATTGCCGAATACCGCCGGCGCGAACGGCGCTTCGGCGGCCTAATCGCCCAGACCGCCTCGTGATCCCGCTCACCTCACGCGAGGCGCGAGACGGGGCCCGGTGTGATGCCAAGCCGTCGTCGGCTGGGGCAGGCGCGCCCAATCTCATGCTGCGCACAATCTCGGTTATTGTGCTGGCGCCCGTTGTGGTCGCGGCAGCCTATCTGGGCGGTTGGGTCTTTCCCGCTCTCTGTGCGCTCGGCGCTGGCGCCATTCTCTGGGAATGGACGCGGCTGGTTGCCGGCCGCTCCGAGGGCCTAATTCTCGTGGCCGGATGGGCTGCATTAAGCGGCGCGCTCGTGCTTACCACGATGGACACGCCCGGCTTGGCCGTTGCTGCTATCGTTGTTGGGGCCGTTGCAGTGGGGGCTTTGGCGGCGACACGAGCTGGTGCGGCCTCTGCCGGATGGCTGTGGGCCTGGGCGGCCGGAGGCGTTGTCTATGCCGGAATTGCGTTTCTGGGACCCGCGCTACTACGTCGAGGCGGTGACCTTGGCTTTTCCGCTTTCCTGTTCCTCGCCGGAACCGTCTGGACAACGGACATTTTTGCCTATTGTGTAGGCCGCGCCATTGGTGGCGCTCTGCTGTGGCCGCGTGTCAGTCCGAACAAGACATGGGCGGGCGCGATCGGGGGCCTGGTTGGAGGGGTTGCCGGTGGCACGCTGGTCGCCTATGCGAGCGGGGTTGGCGGGCTGGCCGCGGTGGGAGTTATAGCTTTGGCGCTTTCGGCCTTGGCCCAAGCAGGCGATCTTTTCGAGTTCGCCGTCAAACGGCGTTTCGGTGCCAAGGACGCAAGCCAGCTTGTCCCCGGTCATGGTGGCGTAATGGATCGGCTCGATGGTTTTCTGGTCGCGGCATTCGCTGCCTTGGTGATCGGAATCCTGCACCGGGGAACCGAGGCTGCCGCCTCCGGCTTGCTGGTATGGTAGCGCAATGACGCCGACACAGCCGTTGCCGAGGATGGAGGCTGGCCGCTGCGCCGAGGACCGTGACGCTGCTTGGCGCCACCGGCTCGATCGGTTCGAGCACGATTGACCTGTTGCGTCGCGAGCCCAATCGCTTTCAGGTCGAGGCACTCACCGCATTCCGCAACGGCGCGGAATTGGCGCGGCTCGCGCGCGAACTCGGTGCGCGCTTCGCTGCCGTCGCCGATCCCGGCGCTTATGCGGAGCTGAAGGCGGGGCTTGCCGGCACCCGGATCGAGGCTGGTGCAGGACCGGCGGCTCTGGTCGAGGCGGCCGAGCGCCCTGCCGAATGGGTCATGGCCGCCATCACCGGGGCGGCTAGTCTGAGGCCGACGCTCGCCGCCGCTGAACGCGGCGCCACGGTGGCGCTCGCCAACAAAGAGTGCCTGGTCTGTGCTGGCGCATTGTTCATGCGCCGCGCTGCCGCAGCCGGCGCCACGGTGCTGCCGGTTGATTCAGAACATAATGCGATTTTCCAGGCACTGGCCGCTGGGCGGCGCGAAGATGTCCGCCGCATTGTGCTGACCGCTTCCGGCGGACCGTTTCGAACCTGGACTGTCGAAGCGATCCGAAGAGTGACTTTGCAGCAGGCGCTAAAGCACCCAACCTGGTCGATGGGGCCGAAAATTACCATCGATTCGGCGACACTGATGAACAAGGGTCTCGAATTGATCGAGGCTCACCATCTGTTCGCCCTGGCGCCGAGCGAACTCGATGTCGTGGTCCACCCGCAATCCGTAGTTCACGGTCTCGTGGAATATCGTGACGGCTCGGTCATCGCCCAGCTCGGCTCGCCGGACATGCGCATTCCGATCTCGCACTGCCTGGCCCACCCGGCGCGGATGAGCACGCCTGCCCGGCGGCTCGATCTCGCCAGCATCTCTCAGCTGACTTTCGAGCAACCCGATCCGGTGCGCTTCCCGGCACTGGCGATCGCCCGCGGCGCGCTTGCCGCCGGCGGTGCTGCGCCAACGGTCCTCAATGCCGCAAACGAGATCGCAGTCTCCGAATTTGTCAACGGCCGCCTGGGATTTTCCGGCATACCTGCACTTGTAGAGTCAACTCTTGATGCTGCGGAGCGAAGCTGCACAATGGCTGAGCCGCAATCCGTCGACCAAGCCATCGCCATCGACCATAACGCCAGAAGATTAGCGGCCGAGCTCTTACCCGAAATTGCCGCAATGGCATCCTAGCGTCGTCAACCGGGCCGGAAAGTGGGTGTGGGACGCGTCATGGGGATGGATTTTATCTTGCATTTACATACCCTTGGGGCCTTCCTTCTGCACGAGGTTGTTCCCTTTGTGTTCGTCCTGACCCTGGTCGTTTTCTTTCACGAATTGGGGCATTTTCTTGTCGCCCGCCTGTGTGGGGTGCGGATTGTCGCCTTCTCCATCGGCTTTGGCCCCGAACTCCTCGGCTTCAACGATCGCTACGGCACGCGCTGGAGGCTCTCTGCGATTCCGCTCGGCGGTTACGTAAAGTTTTTTGGGGATGACAACGCGGCGAGTGTCCCCGATACCGCGCGTCTGGCTGCGATGAGCGAGCACGAGCGCAAGCAGAGTTTCGTTTTCCAACCGGTCGCTAAACGCGCGGCGATAGTGGTGGCGGGGCCGCTGGCGAATTTCGTGCTGGCGATCGTGATCTTCGCCGGCATTTTCATGATCTACGGCATGCAGACCATGAGCGCACGCGTCGATGAAGTGCAGCCAGGCAGCCCTGCCGCCGTTGCGGGTTTCAAGCCCGGCGACGTCGTCACCGCGATTAGTGGCGAAGCCATCCACAGCTTTGCCGACATGCAGCGCATCGTCTCCGACAGCGCCGGAGAAACCCTTAAAATTACTGTGGAGCGGAACGGCTCGCCGCTTGTGCTGACGGCGACTCCGGTCCTTCATCAGGAAAAGGACATTTTCGGCGGTGTCCAACGTGTCGGGCTGCTCGGCATCCGGCGTTCAGCGGCGCCGGCCGACATAAAGTACCATCGGGTCGCTCCGCCGCAGGCGGTGCGGATGGGCGTCCAGGAAACATGGTTTGTCGTTGACAAAACGTTAGCCTACCTCGGCCGCGTGATCGTCGGCCGCGAGGCGGCCGATCAACTCGGAGGGCCAATTCGCATCGCACAAATGTCCGCCGAAGTGGCAAGCATCGGTTTCGTGGCTCTCGTGCATCTGGCGGCGGTGCTTTCGGTATCGATCGGGTTGCTCAACCTCTTTCCCATTCCGTTGCTGGACGGCGGTCACCTGCTTTTCTATTCCATCGAAGCGATGCGGGGCCGGCCGCTTTCCGAAAGGGCGCAGGAGGTCGGCTTTCGCATCGGTTTCGCGATCGTCGTCATGTTGATGATATTTGCAACTTTCAATGACATCGTTCACCTCACCTCGTCCTAGGGTGGAGACGTGGAGCCGGCGTGAAGGGGACGAAAGAGGCGGGTGGGAAATTCGGCAGAATGACCGTATGACGAAGGCGAGCCGGGCGGATTGCCGAAGGGGATGTTAAAGGGGATTGTGGACGACCCTCTGCTCGAGGGTGGCCACGAGGGGAACAAGGGCGCTTTGCGCATGGGAATGTGGGTGCGGGTAAAGCGGGGGCTTGTCGTAGTGGGCTTGCTCCTGGCGCTGGGTCTTGCCGGTTTCGCGCCTGGCGCGGCGTTGGCCGCCGCCAAGCACGGATCAGAAGCGAGCACTATTGTCGTAGAAGGCAACCGTCGGGTCGATACCGACACGGTTCGTTCATACTTCAAGGCCGGGCCGGGCGGACATCTCGACGCCGCCGCAATCAACGCCGGCATCAAGGCGCTTTACGCCTCTGGACTTTTCGAAGACATCCACATTTCCCAACAGGGCGAGCGGCTGGTGGTGTCGGTGGTGGAGGCCCCAGTTATCGATCGGGTCGCCTTTGAGGGCAATTACCGGATGAAAGACGAACAGGCTGCAGCAGGAGATCCAGTCGAAGGCGCGCGGCACGCTGTCGCGTCCCATGGTGCAGCAGGACGTCCAGCGCATCGTTGAACTCTATCACAGCGCCGGGCGCTTCGATGTTGCCGTGACGCCGCAAATCATCGAGCGGCCCAACAATCGCGTCGACCTGATTTTTTCCATCCATGAAGGCGAAAAGACAGGCGTCAAACAGATTATTTTCGTCGGCAACCACGCCTATTCGAGCTGGCGGCTGAAGGACGTCATTAAGACCACGGTTTCACACTGGTTTCTAAGCTTTCTGCAGACCACCGACGTCTGACGATCCCGACCGCATCGAGGCCGACCGCGACCTGCTTCGCCGCTTCTATCTCAAGCACGGTTATGCCGACGTGCAGATCGTTTCGGCGACCGGCGAGTACGACCCGACCAAGAAGGGTTTCGTCGTCACCCTTACCATCGAAGAGGGCCCGCAATACCGCTTCGGCAAGATCGACATCCAGTCGAACGTCCACGCCGTCGATTCAAACTCGCTGCGGCCGTTCCTGCTCACGCATCAGGGCGACGTCTACAACGGCGATGCGGTCGAGAAGTCGGTCGAGGCGCTCACCGTCGAGATGGCCCGACGCGGCTACCCGTTCGGCACGGTGCGGCCGCGCGGCGACCGTAATCCGCAGTCCCGGACCATCGGCGTTACCTATGTCGTGGACGAAGGCACCCGCGCCTATATCGAGCGCATCAACATCCGCGGCAATTCGCGAACCCGCGACTATGTCATCCGGCGCGAGTTGGACATCAACGAGGGCGATCCGTACAACCGCGCCTTGCTCGATCGCGCCGAGCGGCGCATCAAAAACCTTAACTTCTTCAAATCGGTCAAGGTGACGAGCGAACCGGGCTCGGCGCCCGATCGGGTCATCGTCAATATCGACGTGGTCGAGCAATCGACCGGCGATTTCTCGATCATGGGAGGCTATTCGACGGCCGAAGGCTGGATGATACAGAGTTCGGTGTCCGAACGAAACTTGCTGGGCACTGGGCGCTATGCCGGAGTTTCGGCGACCTACGGCCAGTATATCCGGGCCGGACAGCTTGATTTTGTCGAACCGTATTTCCTCGGCGAGCGGCTGAGTGCGGGCGTCGATCTGTTCGCCAAACAAACTCTGGCCAACAGCTATTACTCCTACGGCACCGAAACGATCGGTACTACGCTGAAACTCGGCGTGCCGCTGACCGAGGAACTCAGCCTGCAGCTGCGGTACTCGATCTACACCCAGTCGATTCAGCTGCCGTCGTATCTCAACGACTGCAACAATATCAATCCGGACTTCGTCAACACCTTCCCGACCACGGCGGCGCTCGCCACGACTCCCAACTCGTATAGCGGCACGACGAATTGTTTCACCTATGGTCAGGCCTCGCTGCCGATCAGGGTCGAACTTCAACAGGGCACCACTCTGACTTCGATGCTGGGATATGGCTTCACCTACAACACGCTCGACAACAACAAGAACCCGACCAGCGGCGTTAACCTCACTGTCGGTCAGGACTTTGCCGGCGCCGGTGGCGACGTGAGCTACATGCGCTCGGTGGTCGATTTCCACAGCTATTACGAGGTGGTGTCAGACCTGATCAGCGTCGTGCATCTGCAGGCCGGCAACATACTCGGCATCGGCGACGGCGGCCTGGTCCGCATGCTCGACGACTTCAAGATGGGGCCGAACCTCGTTCGCGGCTTCGAGCCGGCGGGCATCGGTCCACGCGACCTCACGTTGGGGTCGTCGAACGACGAGATCGGCGGCACGCTCTATTGGGGCGCTAGCCTCGAATTTCAGTATCCGCTGTACTTCATGCCTAAGGATTCCGGGTTCCGCGGCGCCGTGTTCGTCGATTCCGGATCGGTGTGGGGCTACAAGGGCGAGACGCAGAACTCGGCAACTGGAGAAACCAACGGCTTCGTTCCGCCTGGCGGCAGTGTCAGCAGTGCCTGCCAATGCGGGATGTTATACGCCGAACTCGGCGGCGATACGGCTGTCGGGCGGCGCCAGCATCATCTGGGACTCGCCGTTCGGTCCGCTGCGTTTCGACTTCGCCTATCCGATCCTCAAGGAATCGTACGATCGAACCCAATTCTTTGCGTTCGGCGGCGGAACCCACTTCTGATGCGGGGACAGGTCATTTCGCGAATCGGCCTATGCAGGACATCTTGCAACCGAGTTGCGGGCTCACGATCGCGGAGATCGTCGGGCTGACGCAAGCGAATGCGCCGCAAGATGCCCCCTCGGAACTGCGCATTCGCGACATCGCTTCGCTCGATAGAGCGGGTGCGCGCGACATCAGCTTTCTCGACGATGCTAAACATATGGGCGAGCTCGCGGGCACGCGCGCCGCTGCCTGTTTCATGCTGCCGGGTTTTGCGGCTGCGGCGCCGCCGGGACTCGTCGTACTCCTGACGGCGGAGCCCTATCGCGCGTTCGTTTTGGTGGCACGGGCGCTGTTTGCCGAGGCGCTGCGGCCCTCGTCGTTGTTCGCGGCCACGGGGCGCGCGCCGGGTGCTGTGGTGCATCTATCGGCGCGCATTGAGGCCGCGGTCACCATTGATCCCTTGGCCGTGATCGGGCCGTGCGCTGAAATTGGCGGCGGCACTTTGATCGCGGCCGGCGCGGTTGTCGGGCCGGATGTCCGCATCGGCCGGCACTGCGCGATTGGCGCGGGGGCCTCGATCCAGCATGCGCTGATCGGCGACCGGGTGATCGTCCATTCAGGCGCCCGCATCGGCGAGGATGGGTCCGCGTATCTGCGCGGTGCGCGCGGGCCGCTGAAGTTCCCGCAAACCCGGCGCGTGATCATTCAGGACGACGTGGAAATCGGCGCCAATACGACCGTCGAGCGCGGTTCGATCCGGGATACCGTTATCGGCGAGGGCAGCAAGATCGACAATCTGGTAAAAATTGCGCACAACGTCGGTATCGGGCGCCACTGCCTGATCGTCGCGCAGGTGAACCTGTCCGAGGGCGCGACGGTGGGAGATTTCGTCACGATCACCGCGCAAACAACCGACGGGACTGCGGCATGAAGAGCGAAACCGTCGAGGTCGTCGACATTTGCGACATTCTGCGGTTGCTGCCGCATCGATATCCATTCGTGATGGTCGACCGCATCATCGACGTTCGCGGCGACGAAAGCGGTATCGGCATCAAGAATGTGACGATCAACGAGCCGCAATTCCTTGGGCACTTCCCCGAAAATCCGGTGATGCCTGGCGTACTGGTCATCGAGGGGATGGCGCAGACTGCGGCGGTGCTGGTGCTCAGGCGGCTGCAGCTGCGTGAAGTTCCGCGCGATGTTCCTTCTGACCATCGACAAGGCCAAGTTCCGCAAGCCGGCGGTGCCCGGCGACAAACTCGAATACCACGTTCGCAAGTCCGCGAACCGGCGCAGCATGTGGTGGTACCGGGCTGAAGCCAAGGTCGGCAACTCCTTGATCGCCGAGGCCGTCATCGGAGCGATGATCGGCGAGGTGCGGCCGTGATCGATGCGACCGCGCGCGTTGCCGACGGCGTGCGCCTCGGCCCGGGCGTGGAGATCGGCCCGTATTGTCTGGTCGGACCGCGGGTCGAGCTTGGCTCCGGCGTGCGCCTCATCGCCAATGTCCACGTCACCGGCGTCACCACGATCGGTGAGGGAACCGTCATCTATCCGTTTGTTTCGCTCGGGACGCCGCCGCAATCGGTGCACTATCGCGGCGGTCCGACGAAGCTGGTGATAGGCGCGCGCTGCGAGTTGCGCGAAAGCGTCACCATGAATACCGGCACCAAGGATGGCGGTGGCCTGACCAGTGTCGGAGAACGCTGCTTGTTCATGGTGGGAAGCCATGTCGGCCATGATTGTCGTATCGGAAACGGTGTAGTATTCGCCAACAATGTTGTGCTCGGCGGCCACGTCTCTGTCGGCGACAACGCGTTTCTCGGCGGCCACTCCGCTGTTCATCAATTCGTGCGGGTGGGGGAGGGCGTCATGGTCGCTGGACTGGCCGGCGTGAGCGCCAGCATCATTCCGTTCGGTAATGCGTTCGGTTGTCTCGCCGAACTTGTCGGGCTTAACGTGGTCGGGCTGCGCCGCCGCGGCGTGAGCCGCGCCGAGATCCATCGGCTGCGAGGCGCCTACCGTGCTCTCTTTCTTGGTCCAGGTGTTCTTGCCGATCGGATCGATTCGGTGGCCCGCGATTTTGCCGGCCATCCGCTGGTGGAGAGGATCATTGCGTTCGTCCGCGTCGGCGGGAAGCGTCCATTAATGCGGGCCCGCCTAAGCCCTGCAGGCGCCGAGCATGGCGACGATGCAACCTGCTAGCCGACCGCTTGCCGGCGCTCCGGCTGCGACGATGCCATCGGACGATTCCGTCGCGATCGTTTGCGGCGGCGGCAGTTTTCCCCAGGCCGTGGCCGAGGCGGTGATGCGGAGCGGCCGCCGTCCCGTGATGTTCGGGATTAGAGGCTGGGCCGATCCGAGGGTCGTGCAGCAATATACGCACCAGTGGATCGCGCTCGGTCAGGCGGGCCGGTTTTTCCGACTCGCCCAGGCAGAACGCTGCCACGATGTCTTGTTCATCGGCACTTTGCTGCGACCGCCGCTGACGCAGATCCGTCTCGATTGGCAGACCATCCGCTTGATGCCGCGTATCGCTCGCTCGTTCCGGGGCGGCGATGACGGGCTGCTTTCGGGCATCGCGAGACTGCTCGAGGAGGGCGGCCTGCGCATCGTCGGGCTGAAGGACGTAGCTGCCGACATTCTCGCGCCGGAAGGCGTCATGGGCCGGCGTCAGCCGTCTTCGCGCGATCGCGCCGATATTGCGCGCGCTCTCGCCATAATCGCCGCCATCGGGCCATTCGATGTCGGCCAGGCCGCAATCGTAGCCAACAACAACGTGCTGGCGGTGGAGGCCGCGGAAGGCACCGACAATCTGCTACTGCGCATCGCCGAACTGCGCGGCCAGGGGCGGGTGACTGCGTCCCATGGCGTCGGGGTGCTGGTGAAGGCGCCCAAACCCGGGCAGGACCGTCGCTTCGATCTGCCGGCGATCGGACTGCAAACGGTTGCGAACGCCGCGCGTGCCGGATTGGCCGGGATCGCTGTTGTTGCCGCCAACACGATCATCGCTGACGCCGCCGAGGTCGTCGCCGCCGCCGATCGCGCCGATATGTTCCTCATCGGCGTGGCCGAGGTCGTGCCGCCGTGAGGCAGGCGTCGCCGCCGCGACCGCTCACGATCTATCTCGTCGCGGCGGAGGAGTCCGGCGACGCGTTGGGTGCCAGCCTTGCTCGCGCTGTTGTCCGGCGCGAGCAAGGCACGGTGACGCTCGCCGGTGTCGGCGGACGGGCGATGGCGGTCGCCGGGATTGCCAGTCCCTTCCCGATCGACGAACTTTCGATCATCGGTCTAAGTGGAATCCCGGGGCGCCTGCCGACCATTCTGGGCCGTATCCGTCAGACCGCCGCCGCCGTGATTGCCGCGCGCCCGGACGCGCTCGTCATCATCGACAGTCCGGATTTCACCCACCGGGTGGCGCGCCAAGTGCGGCGGCGCGCGCCCTTCATTCCAATTATCGACTATGTCTCACCTACGGTTTGGGCTTGGCGGCCGCGGCGGGCACCCGCCATGCGCCGCTACGTCGATTGCGTCTTGGCGATCCTGCCGTTCGAACCGGCAGCGCACCTGCGGCTCGGCGGGCCGCCCTGCGTCTACGTGGGTCACCCCCTGATCGAGCGCATGAAGGAGTTGCGGCCCAATGAAGCGGAGAGCCAGCGGCGGCGCAGCGACCCGCCGACCATCATGGTTCTGCCCGGTAGCCGGTCGAGCGAGATCAGCCGGCTCCTTGCGATTTTCGGCTCTGCGATCGCGGCGATTGCCCCGCGAATTGGCGCCATGGAATTGGTCCTGCCGACGATGCCGCATTTGCTCGGGCAAGTCCGTGCGGAGATCGTTCGTTGGCCCCACCAACCGCGCATTGTGGTGGATCAGGCCGAAAAGTGGGCGGCGTTTCGCGCTGCCCGCGCCGCCCTGGCCGCTTCCGGTACGGTTACGCTCGAACTTGCGCTCGCCGGCGTTCCGACCGTTGCGGCTTATCGCCTGCCGCTGTTCGAAGAGCTCATCCTGCGCGCGCTCGCCACGCCGAGGGCGCTGCGGCCGCTGCAGACCGTGATCCTTGCGAACCTGGTGATTGGCGAAAACATCATTCCCGAATTTCTGCAGCGCGATTGTACGCCCGAAAACCTCGCCGATGCGCTGGTGCCGCTCATCTCTGATACGCCTGAGCGAAAGCGGCAGTTGGAGGGGTTCAGCCGTCTCGATGCCATCATGGGGATCGGTACGGCGATGCCCAGCGATCAGGCCGCTGCGATCGTCCTCGACATTGCGCGGCGCGGCCGCCGCGACTCGGCAGCCACCAAAACGGCGGCACTTTCCTGTTAACCGCGCCCCGCCCGCCGTTCTACCCTCCGGGCGAGCATCCTGCTAAGGCTGCAGCGGGCTGCCGCCGCATTGAACCGGACCAGAAGGCGTGAGCAAGTCAACGAAAACACGTCGCAAGGCCCGGGTTCGCGCTGCGATCACCGGTGTGTTCGGGTATCTGCCCCCTGACGTTTTGACCAATGCCGAGCTTGCGGAAATGGTCAACACCACCGACCAGTGGATCGTCGAGCGCACCGGCATAAAGGAACGGCACATCCTCAAGGGCAAGGGGCTCGGCACTTCGCATATGGGCGCGGAAGCCGTGCGCGGCCTTCTTGCTAAAACTGCAAACGCACCCGGCGACGTCGATCTTCTGATCTGCGCCACCACCACGCCGGACTTTGTCTTCCCTTCCAGCGCCAATCTCATTTGCGAGATGTGCGGTATCCGCAATATCGGCAGTTTCGACGTGCAGGCCGCCTGTTCCGGTTTCATCTACGCGCTCACCGTCGCTTCGCAGTTCATCGAGACCGGCAAATACCGCAAGATCGTCGTGGTCGGCGCCGACAAGATGTCTGCGATCATCGACTACACCGACCGCAAGACTTGCGTGCTGTTCGGCGACGGCGCCGGCGCCGTGCTGATCGAACCCAGGCGGGGTTACGGCATCATCGACACGCTGCTTGGGTCGGACGGCTCGGGTATGCCGCGCCTGCACCAAAAAGCCGGCGGTAGCCGCATGCCGCCGACGGCCGAAACTGTGGCCAAGCGGTTGCACTACGTCCACCAGGAAGGCGCCGCCGTCTACAAGTTCGCGGTCGCCCACATGGCGGAGGTTGCGGCTAATCTGATGCAGCGCAATCATCTTACAGTCGGCCAGGTCGACTGGCTCGTGCCGCATCAAGCCAACATCCGCATCATCGAAGCTACCGCCGAGCGCATGAAGCTGCCGGCGGAGCGGGTGATGATCACGATCCACAAATACGGCAACACCACTGCGGCCACCATTCCGCTGTGCCTGTGGGACTACGAGAACAGGCTCAGGGCCGGCGACCGCGTGCTCATGGCCGCGTTCGGCGGCGGCTTTACCTGGGGCGGTGCCTATCTCACCTGGGCCTACAATCCGCGCTGACAGCGCGCTACAAAAACGGCCGTAATTGCCGATGATCCAAAATCCGGTTCGGGCGGCGCGCGGCCGCGCTCTCGCCCCGCAGCGGACAGTCCAGGAGATCCAAAATGGAATTGACGATCGCGCTCGAGCGATACGACCGTCACATGCCATTCTTTGACGGCACCGTGCGCCAGCCAAAGGGTTTTAAGCTGAACGCCCTTCAGGTCGGGCAATCCCGGCCGCTGATCGGGGGCGTCGATCGCCATGGCGGGATGCTGCACGGCAAGTACGATATCGCCGAATTCTCGATGTCGACCTTTCTCATGGCGATCGATCGCAAGCGCCCGATCATCGGCATTCCGGTATTTCCGCGCCGCCTGTTCAGTTCCGGGCTGATTTATGTTCGCGGCGACAGCCCGTTCACCAAGCCGTCCGATCTTAAAGGCAAGCGGGTGCTGATCCGCTCATTCCAGACCACGCTGTCGCTACTGGCCAAGGGCGATCTTAAATTCGAATACGATATGCCCTGGGAGGACATTCACTGGCTGCTCGAGGAAGAGGAGAAGATCGCGTTTAAGCCGAAGTCGGGCACCGCCATCGAGATCTTGCCGGCAGGAACCGATGCCGGCCACCTGTTGCGCGACCGCCGCTGCGAGGCCGTCATCCAGCCGCATCCCCCGGACTCGATCATGAGCGGCGAGGTCGACGCGCGGCGGCTGTTTGCCGATGCCGATGCGGAAGAACTGCGTTATTTCAAGAAATACGGCTGGTGGCCGATCATGCATATTGTGGCGATCCGCTCGGAGATCGCCGACCGCCACGATTCGCTGTGCCGGGAGCTGATCGATTCATTCCGCAGCGCCCGCGAAATCTCATGGGACTATTTCTCCGACCCGAACTGGTCGAGTCTGGCCTGGGGGCGGCGGTATTTCGAGCGCGAGCGCAAGGCTTTCGGCAAAGATCCTTGGGTGTTCGGCGTCGCCGGCAACCGGGCCAACCTCGAACAGTTCATCATGTACAGCCACGATCAAGGCCTGATCAGCCGCCGTCTCGATGTCGACGAATTGTTCCATCCATCGGTGCGCGATACCTGACGGCCGGCTTCAGTCGAGGCTTCCCCATGGCGTAATGACAGTCCGGCGCGTATTCCGCTCATTCCCGCGTAAGCGGGAATCCAGTACCTGGCACCGCGCAAAACATTTGCTCCCCGCTGTTGCGCGGACGAGCGCTCGGAGAAAATTCGCCTTGAACAAAATCCGCGCTACCGCCGCCGCGAGATCGGCTGGTAATCGCGCCGCGTGGCGCCGGTATAGAGCTGGCGCGGGCGGCCCAGCTTCTGGTGCGGGTCCTCGATCATTTCCTTCCACTGCGCGATCCAGCCGACCGTGCGGGCCAGCGCGAACAGCACCGTGAACATGGTGGTGGGGAAGCCCATGGCGCGCAGCGTGATGCCGGAATAGAAGTCGACGTTCGGATAAAGCTTCTTCTCGATGAAATACTCGTCGTGCAATGCGATGCGTTCGAGCTCCATCGCGACGTCGAGCAGCGGGTCGTTGCGGCCAAGCTCGTGCAGAACCTCATAACAGGTCTTCTGCATGATCTTGGCGCGCGGATCGTAATTCTTATAGACGCGGTGGCCGAAGCCCATGAGCCGGAACGAATCGCCCGGGTCCTTGGCGCGCTTGATGAATTCGGGGATGCGGTCGACGGTGCCGATCTCGCTGAGCATTTTCAATGCCGCTTCGTTGGCGCCGCCGTGGGCCGGTCCCCACAGGCAGGCTATGCCGGCCGCGATGCACGCGAACGGATTGGCGCCGGTCGAACCGGCAAGCCGGACCGTCGAGGTCGAGGCATTCTGCTCGTGGTCGGCGTGCAGGATGAAGATGCGGTCCATGGCGCGGGCCAGCACCGGATTGGGCTTGTACTCCTCGCACGGCACCGCAAAGCACATGCGCAGGAAGTTCGAGGCGTAATCGAGCTTGTTGTCAGGATACATGAACGGCTGGCCGACCGAATATTTGTAGGCCATTGCGGCGAGCGTCGGCATTTTGGCGATCATGCGGATCGAGGCGATCATCCGCTGCGTCGGATCGGTGATGTCCGTGGAGTCGTGGTAAAACGCCGACAGCGCGCCGACGCAGCCGACCATGATCGCCATCGGATGCGCGTCGCGGCGGAAGCCGTAGAAAAACCGGTTCATCTGCTCGTGAACCATGGTGTGATGGACTACGCGATCGTCGAAGTCGGCCTTCTGCGCGGTGGTGGGAAGTTCGCCGTAAAGCAGCAGATAGCAGGCCTCGAGAAAGTCGCCGTGCTCTGCAATGTCCTCGATCGGATAGCCGCGATAGAGCAGCACGCCGCGGTCGCCGTCGATATAGGTAATCTTGGATTCACACGATCCGGTCGAAGTAAAGCCGGGATCGTAGGTGAACATGTCGGTCTCGGCGTAGAGCTTGCTCACGTCGATGACTTCGGGACCGATGGTCCCGTCGTAGATCGGAAATGACCAGCTTTTGTCGCCGACCGTCAGCGTGGCGGTCTTAACATTGGCGCCGGTTTTTGCGTCCATGACCTAATCCTCAATGCGGGCAGCCGGGCAACGCTCTGCGCGGCCGGATGGCTAAAGCGATAGGGCGGCATTTTCGGCCCGGCTTCATTGGGGTAGCCCAAGCCCGTGTGCACCGCAAGATGGCGCGGCGCGCCCGGTTTGACGCAGTAAATCGCACCTCGCGGCAGGCGGTTCCGGTCCTGAGGAAATGGGCGAGGCCAGTTTCTGATGTCATGGTTGACCGCGCCCGCCGAGGCTATAGCATCGCCTGCCCAACCAGCGCTCCATGCCGAATTACGGCCCAAGGACGGCACGATGCCAAGCGAAGAGCCCCATGTCGCCGACTGGGAGCATGTCGGCTTCCTGTCGGTCATTCTGGCATTCTTCGTCTGGTACCTCGCGGACTCGATTGCGGCATCACCGACCTTCAGTAATCTCATCCTGATCGCTCCGGTTGGAGCGGTCGCAATCGGGCTAGCGCTGCTTATCGGATCGCTCGAAATTTTTGGCAATAGAGCGGTGGCGCGGGCGGTCCGGTTCGAGCGCATCGAGCGGACGGAGCAGGGGCCGTCGCGCTTTCGTTCCGGCTCGATCCGGTCCATCGTGCTGCTGATGGGCCTGTTCGCCCTGTTTGTAGTCGCGCTTCCCTATCTCGGCTTTGACGTTGCCTCGTTCGCCTTCATCGCTGGCGCGCTCTGGCTGCTCGGCGAACGGCGGATCGTGTTCACGCTCGTTGTTGCGCTTTGCATCTCCGCCGCGATCAGTCTTGCAGCACTGACTTTGCTGACGGTGCCGGTTCCGCTGCAGATCGCTCCGGTCTTGTGGAGAGCCCTTTGATCGATTGGCAGGCCCTGGCATCGGCCTTTCACATTCTCGGCGGCTCGTACGCGGCCTGGCTGTTGACGATCCCGGGCATCGCGCTCGGCATGCTGGGCGGCTCGATACCGGGGGTTTCTTCGGCGCTGATCCTGGCCATCGTGCTGCCGGCGACGCTCTGGATGAATCTTCTCTCCGCGCTGATTTTCATGACTGCGATCTATACTGGTGCCGCATTCGGAGTCGCGATCCCTGCGATCCTGATGGGCGTGCCGGGCTCTCCGGCCGCGGTGGCGACCTCGTTCGACGGCTATCCGATGACGGAGCGCGGCGATCACAATCTCGCGCTCGGCCTGGCGCTTGCGGCGTCGACGCTAGGCCATATGGGCGCCTATCTGATCCTGTTCCTCGGCATCGGCGTGATCTCGCACGCGGTGCTCAAGCTCGGACCGCTGGAGATGTTGCTGCTCATGCTCTGGGGCCTGACGCTGATCGCGGCGCTGCGCGGGCGCTACATGTCGCGCAGCCTCTTGTCCGGACTGATCGGGATATTGATCGCGACCATCGGTCTCAGTCCGCGCGATGTCGTGCGTGGAACATTCAATCTGCCGGAACTGCTCGACGGCGTTCCGGTCGTCGCCGCCATGATCGGCCTGTTCGCGGCGAGCGAATTGTTCAACCTCGCCGGCACGTCCTACCTGGTCCAGGAGTCGGAGTTGCGCCGTGTCCGCGTCGGGCAGATCGCGCGCGGCATGCTGCAGGCCATGCGTCATCCGGTCGTCATCCTGCGCGGACTGCTGATCGGCGCCACCATCGGCGGGCTGCCCGGCGTGGGCGCAGCGGTGTGCAATCTCGTGTCCTATGCCGAGACCCGGCGCGGCGATAAAAATCCAGAGAGCTTCGGCAAGGGCAATCCCAAGGGAGTGATCGCCGCGGAGGCCGGCAACGCCAGTTCCGAAGCGGGATCGATGGCGACGCTCCTCGCGCTCGGCATCCCGGGCGGGGCATCGTCGGCGGTCATGCTCGCCGCGTTGTCGCTGCACGACGTGACCGGCGGGCCGCAATTCCTCGATTCCTCGAAAGACATCGTTTACGCGATCATTCTCAATAATTTCGTGCAGGGCGCGGTGATGCTCATGCTCGGCCTCGGACTGATCGGGCTGATGGCGAATGTGATCCGCATTCCGGTACGCATTCTCATCCCGGTGATCCTGGTTCTGGCCACGTTCGGTTCGTACAGCCTTGCCGGCAACATGGTCGGCCCGATCGCGATGGTGGTGTTCGGACTTGTCGGATGGTTCATGCAGCGCCACGATTATTCGGTGCCGGCGTGCGTAGTCGGCCTGATCCTGGGGGGCAAGGTCGAAACAACGCTGCTGCAGACCTATCAGATCAGCGGCGGCGGACAGATCAGCTATTTTCTCGGACGCCCAATAGCGCTGGTGCTGCTGACTTTGCTCTTGTTCTCGCTGCTTAGCCGGCCGATTATGAATTGGTGGCGCCGACAAAGGTCAAAACCCGACCGCCTGTCACAGGACAGCGCCATAAAGCCCACCTAGGGATGCGCACATGCCAAGCACGACAAACAAGTCAAGCGAACACTCGCCGAAGACTGATAGGGCAAATATTCGATTGACTGCCCGGCGCTCATTGTTGTGGATGCTCGCCGGCGCCGCATCGGCCGGCAAACTCTCCGCAACGAAGGCGCGTGCCGCAACGTGGCCGACAGAGCCGATCACCATCATCGTCACGACCAAAGCCGGCGGCGGTTTCGACCACATGGCGCGTAATCTCGCGCCGGCGCTGAGCCACGAGCTTGGCGTGCCTGTCAATGTGCTGGACAAGGCCGGCGGCGCCATGCTGCTCGGCACCAAATATTTTCTCGACCTGCCGCACAACGGCAATACACTTCTGGTGTCGGGTCCGTCCCCGTATTGGTATGTTGACATGAATAAATTTCACGCCGGCTTCCAATTGAAGGATTTCGACATTCTTAACGTACAATGGACCGACAGGACCGGCATATTCGTTCCGGTCGGCGGCAAGCTGCAATCGTTCAAGGCGATCATCGACGCCATCAAGGCGAAGCCCGGCCAAATCAGCTGCGGCGTGGTTCGCGACTCGGGCGAATTCTTCAATTGCGGCATTCTGCTCGACAGCCTGAAGCTGGCGCCGGCATCGATACGGCAGGTGACCTACGAGGCCAGCGCGCCGCTGCGCACCGCGGTCGCCGGCGCACAACTCGACTTCGCGATGGTCTCGCTCGAGGCGAGCCTCGGCATGCTCAGCCTGATGAAGCCGGTCGGGGTGTTCAGCGATCAGCGGATGCCGGAGATTCCCGACACGCCGACCGTCAATGAGGTACTGAAATCCTATGGCGTTACCGCTGACTTCGTGCCGAGTTCGATGCGGGCACTGATCACCTACGCCGACCTCAAAGACAAACATCCGGACCAGTACGCCAAAATCCACGATGCCTATAGGAAAGTGCTGAACGATCCGGCCTTCATCGCCAAGGCAAAGAAGCAAGGCATCGGCGCCGACTGGCTCGGCACCGAGCAATCGCTCGCCAAAATCAAGGCGGCTTACGCCATCTTCGACAAGTACAAGACGCTGCTAAGCGCCCAATAGGGCGGCGCGCGGCGTGGACGCGGCCGGAGCGGAGGCACTGGCCGATCGCTCATCCGTCACGAATAAAACCACCCGTAATTTTTCTTATGGCGCTCCTCGAAGGCGCGGATGGCGTCGCGATACTCGCCCGTATGCGAGAGTTCATCGAGACCCCGCAGCAGGCGGGTCTTGCTCAAGGGCTCGATGTTGAACCGATAGACATTGCCATCCGGCCCGGTCACGGTCTGGCCCGGCAGGTCGACTTTGATCTCGGCGCCACGTTGCGCGAGCAATTGCGCCATGAGCTTGTCAACGTCGGCTGTCGGCAGCCGCACCGGCAACAGGCCGTTCTTCAGCGAATTGTTGAAGAAGATATCGCCGAAATTCGGCGCGATGACGCTGCGGATGCCGAAGCCGATCAGCCCGAACACCGCGGTCTCGCGCGACGATCCGACGCCGAAATTGCGGCCAGCCACGGCGATCACGGCGTGCCGGTAGGGCTCCTGATTGAGAATGTAGCCGGGCTTCTCCGATCCGTCCGCGTTGAAGCGGCGATCGTGCAGCAGGATCTGCGCAAAGCGCGGTCCCTTCGGCACCTTGTTGAAGCGTGTCGGACAAAGCTGATTGGTGTCGAGATTGGCTTCGTCGAGCGGCACGGCGATGCCGGCCAGGGACGTAAACGAATCCATGACGCTTATCTCCTCGGCCCGAATTCGCGCACGTCGACGAGGTGGCCGCGCAACGCCGCGGCGGCCGCCATGGCCGGGCTCATCAGATGCGTCCGCCCGCCAGGTCCCTGCCGGCCCTGGAAGTTGCGGTTCGATGTCGAGCCGCAGCGCTCGCCTGGCTTGAGCTGGTCGCCGTTGAGCGCGGTGCAGAGCGAACAGCCCGCGGAGCGCCATTCGAAACCGGCTGCGGTGAAAATGCGGTCGAGACCCTCGGCCTCGGCCTGATGCTTGACGCTTTGCGATCCCGGGACCACCCAGGCCGGAACCACGGCGCGGCCAAGCTTGGCCACCGAAGCGGCGGCGCGGAGATCGTCGATGCGGCTGTTGGTGCACGAGCCGATGAAGACGCGGTCGATAGCGATGTCGGTCAGCGCAATTCCGGGCTCTAAGTCCATATAGACCAGCGCCTTGCTGTATTCGGTCCGCCGCTCGGGGCTTTGTTCCTGTGCCGGATCGGGCACCCGGCCGGTGATCGGCAAAGCCTGCTCGGGATTGGTCCCCCACGTCACCATCGGCACCACGCCGGCGGCGTCGAGCGCGACTTCCTTGGAAAACGTTGCGCCCTGGTCGGACGGCAGCGTGCGCCAGAATTTCAATGCCTCATCCCAAGCCTTGCCCTTTGGCGCGAAGGCGCGCTCGGCGAGGAATTGATAGGTGGCGTCGTCCGGGGCGATCATGCCGGCCCGGCCGCCGGCCTCGATCGACATGTTGCAGACCGTCATGCGCTCATTCATCGTCATGCACGCGATCGTCGAGCCGGCATATTCGATCGCGTGCCCGATGGCGCCGCCAATGCCGATCTTGGCGATGACCGCCAGGATGATGTCCTTGGCGGTGACGCCGAAACCGAGATCGCCCTCGATGGTGATGCGCATGGTGGCAGGCCGCCGCTGCCACAATGTCTGCGTCGCCACCACGTGCGTCGTTTCCGACGAGCCGATGCCGAACGACAGATTGCCGAACGCGCCGTGCGTCGAGGTGTGCGAATCGGCGCCGACCAGCACGATGCCGGGCTGACTGAGGCCGAGCTCGGGACCGGCGACGTGCAGGATGCCTTGGCGATCATCGCCCCAACCGAACCTAACGATGCCGTACTCGTCGGTGTTGCGGATCAACAGCTCGACCATGTTGCGGATTTCGGCATCGGCAATGGCGGCAACGCCCCGCGCGCGGGCTTGCGAATCCGTCGGGATGTAATGATCGGAAAAAGCGAACACCTGGTCCTTATGCGCAACCGGAAGCCCGCGCTCATGCAGCGTATCGAATGTGTGCCGCGATCCCTCGTGGATCAGGCAACGATCGATATAGAGCAGCGTTTCATCCTGCTCCTGGGCGACGATGTGATTGTCCCAGACCTTGGCGAACAGTGTTTTCATTGATGCATTCCTCCGCGAGCAGTCGCCGAATTGGCACAATTCAAATCATTCCACCCAGTCTATCCGCTTCGGGCAAGGGCTTGATCGGCCAACCGCGCCAAAGTCTCGGCCTTGCCGAGCACCGCGAGCACCTCGAATATGCCGGGCGACGTGGTGCGTCCTGTGAGCGCCGCGCGCAGCGGCTGTGCCACGGCGCCGAGTTTAAGGCCGTTCCGTTCGGCATATCGACGCACTGCCTGCTCGGCCCCCGCCACGCTCCAGGGCTCCACCTCGGCAAGTTCGATGGCGACACCGGCGAGCACCGCTTCGGCCTCGCCGGTGAGCAGACCCTTGGCCTTGTCGTCGAGCGGGATCGGACGTTCGGCGAACAGAAAATGCGCGCCGGCGATGAGATCGAGCAGCGTTTTGGCACGCTCCTTCAGGCTTGGCATCGCTGCGAGCCATTGCTGCTGCTTTTGCGGCGTCAGTTTCGCGGCGAGCATCGCGCCGTCGGCAACATGCGGCAGAAGCTTCTTGATCGCGTCGAGCAAGTCCGCATCGGCGCTGTGGCGGATGTAATGACCGTTGAGGTTTTCCAGTTTGGCAAAATCGAAGCGGGCCGGCGAGCGGCCGATCTGCGGCAGATCGAAATAGCGGATCATCTCTTCGGTGGAGAAAATCTCCTGATCGCCGTGGCTCCAGCCGAGCCGCACCAGGTAATTGCGCAACGCAGCCGGCAGGTAGCCCATGGCGCGATAGGCGTCGACGCCGAGCGCGCCATGGCGCTTGGAAAGCTTTGACCCGTCGGGGCCGTGAATCAGCGGGATGTGAGCCATCACCGGCACCGGCCAGCCGAGCGCGTCGTAGATCTGCTTCTGCCGCGCCGCGTTGGTCAAATGATCGTCGCCGCGGATGATGTGGGTCACGCCCATGTCGTGGTCGTCGACGACGACGGCGAGCATGTAGGTCGGCGTGCCGTCGGAGCGCAACAGCACGAGATCGTCGAGATTTTCGTTCTGCCAGACCACGCGGCCCTGGACCTGATCGTCGATGACGGTTTCGCCAGTTGACGGCGCCTTGAGCCGGATCACCGGTTTTACGCCGGGCGGCGCGTCGCTCGGATCGCGGTCGCGCCAGCGGCCGTCATAGAGCTTGGTGCGGCCCTCGCGCCGCGCCGCCTCGCGCATCTGCGCCAGCTCCTCCTGGCTGGCATAGCAGCGATAGGCGTGGCCGGCGGCCAAAAGCTGCTCCGCGGCCTCGCGGTGCCGGGCCGAGCGGGCGAATTGAAAAATAGCCTCGCCGTCCCACTTGATGCCGAGCCAGGCTCAAGCCGTCGAGGATGGCGTCGATGGCGGCTTGCGTGGAGCGCTCGCGATCGGTGTCCTCGATGCGCAACAGCATCTTGCCGCCACGACCGCGGGCATAGAGCCAGTTGAACAGAGCGGTGCGGGCGCCGCCGATATGCAGAAATCCGGTAGGCGAGGGGGCGAAACGGGTGACGACACTCATCTGGATCTTCATGGTCGCGTGGGCGCTCGTGTACCACAATCGGCGCACAACGGCGCTAGCGCGGCTTTGGCATCCCTACCGAGGGCTTGACCCCGCGGGCCAAACTGTCCAATCCGAGGCGGTTCTCCTGCAGCAGCCTGAAAGCCGCCAGCCCCCGGATAACCCGCAGCGTGGAATCGATCGCGTCATGACACTTGCCGAAACATCGCAGCGAGAAGCCGGGCAGGATTTCATCCGCGACATCATTCGTGCCGATTTGCAGTCGGGCCGGGTTGCGAAAATCGTTACCCGCTTTCCGCCGGAACCGAACGGTTATCTGCATATCGGCCATGCCAAGTCGATTTGCCTGAATTTCGGCGTCGCGGAGGAATCCGGCGGGCATTGCAATCTGCGCTATGACGACACCAACCCGACCAAGGAGGACCAGGAATATATCGACGCCATCGAGCGCGACGTGCGCTGGCTCGGCTTCGACTGGGGCGAGCACCTCTATCACGCGTCCGATTATTTCGAGCAGCTCTACCAATGGGCGGAAATTCTGATCCGCGCCGGCAAGGCCTATGTCGACGACCAGAGCCAGGAGGAGATGCGGGCGACCCGCGGCACACTCACCGAAGCCGGCACCGAGAGTCCGTATCGCGAGCGGCCTGTCGAGGACAACCTCGACCTGTTCCGCCGCATGCGCGCAGGCGAGTTTCCAAACGGCGCCCGCGTCTTGCGCGCCAAGGTCGACATGGGGTCCGGCAACATCAACATGCGCGATCCGGTGCTCTATCGCATCCTCCATGCCGAGCACCCGCGCACCGGCAGGGCCTGGTGCATCTATCCGAGCTACGATTTTGCCCACGGCCAGTCCGATGCGATCGAGGGCATCACGCATTCGCTGTGCACGCTCGAATTCGAAGACCACCGCCCGCTCTACGACTGGTTCCTGGAGAACCTGCCGGTTCCCTCGCATCCGCATCAATACGAGTTCGCGCGGCTTAATTTGACCTACACCGTGCTGTCGAAGCGGGTGCTCACCGAACTCGTTCGGGGCGGCCATGTCGACGGCTGGGACGATCCGCGCATGCCGACGCTTGCGGGCTTGCGCCGGCGCGGCGTGCCGCCGGCGGCGATCCGCGATTTCGTCAAGCGCGTCGGCGTCGCCAAGGCCAACAGCACCGTCGATCTGGCGATGCTGGAATTCTCCATCCGCGAGCACCTCAACAAGACCGCCGAGCGGCGCATGGCGGTGCTGCGCCCGCTGAAAGTCGTGATCGAAAACTATCCGGAAGGCCAAAGCGAAGAGGTCGAGGCCGTCAATCACCCGGAAAATCCGGCGGCCGGTTCGCGGCGAATCCGCTTCAGCCGCGAGCTTTACATCGAACGCGACGATTTTATGGAAAACCCACCGAAGAAATTCTTCCGGCTCGCGCCGGGCCGCGAAGTGCGGCTGCGCTACGCCTACTTCATCACTTGCCGCGATGTGGTGAAGAATGAAAGCGGCGAGGTGGTGGAACTGCGCTGCACCTACGATCCGGCAACTCGCGGCGGCAATGCCCCCGACGGCCGCAAGGTACGGGCGACACTGCATTGGGTTTCGGCGCGCGCCGCTGTGCCGGCGGAAGTGCGCTTGTATAATCCGCTGTTCACTCGGCCCGATCCGAGCGGGGCGAATTTCGCCGCAGAGCTCAATCCGAATTCGCGCGAAGTCATCGCCGAGGCCAGGGTCGAGCCGTCTTTGTCCGGTGCACAAGCTGGCGCGACCGTACAGTTCGAGCGTCAAGGTTATTTCTGCCCGGACCCGGATTCCTCGCCGCACCGCCTCGTGTTCAATCGCACCGTGGGCTTACGGGACAGTTGGGCCAAGGAAAAGTCTGCGAGTTAAGATCCAGAGTGCGGGCGGCTGCCGCGCTTGTGAACGTTCGCAACCGTTCCCCTAGCCGCAACCCGCAGCTGAGTTAGCATGGGCCCCGCGTAAAGCGTCGCCATCGCCGAGGGAGGCATGGCAGGACCCGAATCATTGCGGTCGCGCGCCAAGGTCTGGGCTGCGGGTGCCGAGGCTGCACGGCGACGCGCCGGCATCGAACTCCCGCGCGGGTTTGAAGCCGCGATTGACCGGCTGCGCCCAGTGCTGTGGCAGTGGGTGCTTGCCGAAGTTTCGCCCGGCCGGCTTGCGCCGTGGCTGCCGGTCGCCTTCGGCTTCGGCATCGTGCTTTACTTCGCTGCCGATCGCGAGCCCGCCGCCTGGGCGGCGCTGGCGCTTGCCGTCGCTGCCTCGGCCATCGCGATACCGCCGCGCCGCGCCGTGGTCGGCCGGCCGCTGGCGCTGGCATTTACCGCGGCGGCTGCAGGCTTTGCCGTCGCGACGGTCCACACTTCGCTCATCGTCCATCCGGTGCTGGCGCGGCCGGCGTGGAGCGTCGCCATCACCGGCTTTGTCGAGGCGCGCGAGGAGCGTGAGCGTACCGATCGCATCGTCGTGGGTGTCAACACGATCACCGGACGGCGGCTCGACGCGGTGCCGCGGCGGGTACGAATTTCGGTACGCCGCGGCACCGCGCCGGCGGTGGGCGCATTCGTCGCCCTCAAGGCGAATTTGTCGCCGCCGCTCGCGCCATTGCAGCCCGGCGGCTACGACTTCGCCCGCGATATGTATTTTTCAAGACTCGGTGCTTCTGGCTTCGTACTCGGCAAGATCAGGACCGAGGCGCCGCCGCTCGCAGCGGGCGCTTGGCTGCGAGCCGCCGCGGCGATCGATGCCATGCGCTATCGCATCGACACGCGCATTCGCGCGGTCATCCCCGGTGACGAGGGCTCGATCGCCTCGGCGTTGATCACCGGCCGGCGCGATGCCATTTCGCCGGCGGTCCGGGACGCCTTCTACGTTTCGAGCCTCGCGCATGTGCTGGCGATTTCCGGCTTTCACATGGCGCTGGTTGCCGGGATTGCATTCTTTTTCATTCGCGGCGGGCTCGCCTTGTTTCCCGGCTTGGCGAGCCGCCATCCGATCAAGAAATGGGCAGCCGTCGGCGCGCTGAGCGCTGCAGCTTATTATCTCGTGCTCTCCGGCGCGGGAGTATCGACCCAGCGTTCGTTCGTCATGATCGCCATCGTGTTGATCGGCGTCATCGCCGATCGCCGCGCGCTGACATTCCGCACCTTGACGATCGCCGCCTTCGCCGTGCTGATCCTGGCGCCGCAGGCGTTGATGACGCCGAGCTTCCAGATGTTGTTTGCCGCGACGCTGGCTTTGATCGCCGGCTACCAATATGGCCTGCCGTGGCGGACGAGCCTCGACACTTCGCTCGGCGCGCGCATCGCGCTTTGGGGCGGGCGCGAAGTCACCGGGATCGTTTTCGCTTCGCTGATCGCCGGCCTCGCCACTACGCCCTATGCGGCCTACAACTTTTATCGGCTGGCGCCCTACGGGGTGCTCGCCAATCTTCTTGCCATGCCGGTGGTCTCGGCTTGGGTCATGCCGATGGGGATCCTTGGGCTGCTGGCGCTACCGCTCGGCTTCGATGCACTATTCTGGCGTCTAATGGGCAAGGGCATCGACTGGATGATCACTGTTGTGTTGTGGGTGGCACATTTGCCCGGCGCGGTCGGCCGCATTCACGCCTTCGGTACCGGCCCGCTTCTGCTCCTCACTGCCGGATTGCTGCTGCTGTGCCTGTTGCGTTCGCCGTTGCGCTGGACTGGTGCTTTGGTTGCGATTGCGGCGAGCCTTTGGGCCGTGATGACGCCGCAGCCAGATCTCCTGGTGGCGGCCGACGGCCAAGCGGCGGCGTTTCGCGGCGCTGATGGTCGCCTTGCCGTTTTGCACGTCGGCCGCGACAGCTTTGCGGTCAAGGAATGGCTTATCGCCGACGGCGACGGCCGCGACATCAAGGACCCGCACTTGCATGACGGCGTGCGCTGCGATCCGTCAGGCTGCGTCGGCAGGCTGTTCGGCGGCGGTGTTGTCGCCTACGAACTCTCTGCTGATGCGTTCGAGGACGATTGCCGCCGCGCATTGTTCATTGTGGCGTGGGATGAGCCGCCGCCCGGCTGCGCCGCTAGAGTGATCGGGCGCAATGCTTGGCGCGATCACGGGGCGCTGGCAGTGCGCCATGGCGCCTCGGGCTTTGCGATCGAAGCAACGCGGCCTGACGGTCTTGACCGTCCCTGGTCGCCCGCGCCGGCTCAGCAGACGGCGTCGCGTTCGGCACCACCCAACGCAACGCCTTCGCGTGAGGATATCGACGCGGACCCGTAGCGCCTCACGGCGCTCTCAATAGCGCCGAAACAGTCCGACCAGTTTGCCCTGAATACGGACTCGGTTCGGCGGCAAGATGCGGACCTCATAGGCGGTGTTGGCCGGTTCGAGCGCGATCGAAGCGCCACGGCGGCGGAACCGCTTCAGGGTCGCCTCCTCATCGTCAATCAGGGCAACAACGATGTCGCCGGTATCGGCTTGATCGGTGCGCTTGAGCAGCGCAATGTCGCCGTCGAGAATGCCGGCCTCGATCATTGAATTGCCACGAACCTCCAGGGCGAAATGCTCGCCCGTACTCAACAGGTCGGACGGCATATTGATGGTGTGACTGCGGGTCTGGATCGCCTCGATCGGGGTGCCGGCAGCGATGCGGCCCATGACCGGGACTGCGACCGGCCGCCCGCTCTCGTCTTCCGATGCCGTCCGCACCCGGCCGAGATGGCCCTCGATCACGCTCGGCGTGAACCCGCGGGAGCGGCCGGAGGCAAAGCCGTGCGCCACTGATTCGGGAAGCTTGATGACCTCGATGGCGCGGGCGCGGTTAGGCAGCCGGCGGATGAAGCCACGCTCTTCGAGCGCCGTTATCAGCCGATGAATGCCGGATTTGGAGCGCAGATCGAGCGCATCCTTCATCTCGTCGAAAGATGGCGGCACGCCCGCTTCCTTGAGACGCTCATGGATGAACCGCAAGAGTTCGGCTTGCTTACGAGTGAGCATCGGCTTTTCCCCTGACCCCAACCCCGCGGTTGCGCCGCGGGCGCGAGTCGAAACAAATCATGAACGAACACTATCCGTTCCATATGTGTTCCGCAAGCACTTAATTTCGAGTGAAAAAATGGAGAGGGCGCACCAAGCGGAGCTTAACAGTGGAATTTAAGGCCATTGGCGCCGGGCGCGGGGGCCGCGCCCATAGGTTGGTGTGCGCGACCCGGCCGTTGACGGTTCTGCGCCTGGACTTCAGACGAATTCTTCCGACTGTTGCTGGTGCGACATAGCTATTTGGGCCGTCCTGCGTTACACCTCAGGCGTTTAGCGATTCCAGCAAATTCCAGCAGAAGAGGCTACTGATGAAGCGGCTTTTGATCGCGACGTTTGCGGGCGTCATCCTGGGCGCAGGTTCGGCGCTCGCGGCAGACCTTGGAGCACCCTTCAAGGCTCCGCCTCCGCCGTCTGTCGGCTGGACCGGCTTCTATCTCAGCGGCGGCGGCGGCTACGGCCTGTGGACCGCCGACACCACGACCATTGATCCCGTTAGTGGCCTTTGTGATCTCTGCGTTACTCAGACCCAAGGCGGCAACGGCTGGCTCGGACGGGTCGGCGGCGGCTTCGACTATCAGCTGAATCAGCATGTCGTGGTTGGCGTGCTCGCTGACTGGGATTTCTCCAGCCTCAAGGGCACGATTCAGGATCAGGGCCCCTTCTTCGCCGGCGCAATGAAGGAGAACTATTCGTGGGCGGCTGGCGCCAGGGTCGGCTGGCTGGTGACGCCGCAGGTGTTATCCTACGCCAACGCCGGCTACACGCAGACCCACTTCGACAGCGCAAGTATGATCGATACGACAACCGGTCTGGCCTCAGGTTTCTCGACGCCGGCGTTTTCCGCCAGCGGCTGGTTCCTCGGCGGCGGCATGGAGACTCCGCTAAGCTTCTTCTTACCCGCCGGCTGGTTCATGCGTAGCGAATACCGTTATTCGTATTTCGGCACGCACAACCTTGCGGATACCTGTTCCGGGGTGAGTGGCAGTGCCGCTTGCGACCTTATTACCAGCCCCCAAGACAACATCAGCTTTCATCCGACGGTGCAATCGATTACCACCGAGATCGTTTATCGGTTCAATTGGATGGGGCGGTAAGCCCGAGGTCCGTGTTCGGATTACCCTCGCGGTAGTGTCCGAAGCGGTACCGTTGCGGCGCGGTGTCGCCCGCTGGCGGGGGTCACACGTCAAGCCTGAGGATTGCACATCGGCTGCCGGCCAATGCCGCCGGCGCGTACGGCTCGCGTATCAGCAAACAATCGGCCTTGGCGAGCGGCGCCATCATTGAACTGTCCTGGGTAGGGAAGGGAGTTACGAGGGGGCCGTCGGCTCCCTCGCTCAGCCTCGAGCGCAGGTAGTCGGCGCGTTCGTCATTCTCGGGAAGGTCGCATCCTAGAGTCGCGGATTCCGTTTGGCTGGTAAGATCGTTGCGCCCGCTCAACTTGCGGATAAGCGGCACCAAAAACAGAAACGCACAGACATAGGACGATACCGGATTGCCCGGCAGGCCGAGAACGTGCATGGCGCCGAGCCGGCCATGCATCAGCGGCCGCCCGGGCCGCATAGCCACTTTCCAGAACGTGAGCACCATGCCCTCAGCGGCGAACGCCGGCTGGACCAGATCGTGCTCGCCGACCGAAGCGCCGCCGGTTGTCACCAATATATCGGCGCCAAGCTCGCGCGATTTGCGAATTGCGGCAATCGTGACGTTCGAGCTTGTCGCCGACGACCCCGAGATCGGTCACTTCGGCGCCCTCCTCGCGCGCAAGCGCGGCGAGCGCAAAGCCATTGGAATAGACGATCTGTCCGGGTCCTGGTTCGGTGCCCGGCGGTACGAGTTCGTCGCCGGTCGCAAACAGAGCAAGCTTCGGCCGCCGGTGCAGCGGCAGGCGCGGATAATTCATGGCAGCGGCGAGCGCGAGGTCGCGCGCGGTGATTTGGTGGCCTTGCCGCAACAGCACTTCGCCGGCACTGAAATCGAGGCCTTGCCGGCGCACGTGGCGGCCTTTGGTGGTCGGCCTTTCGATCTCGACCCAATCGCCCAATCGTTTGGTCACCTCTTGAATCACGATGGCATCGGCGCCATCCGGCATTACCCCGCCGGTGAAGATGCGCGCGGTTTCGCCAGGCCTTATCGCGGCGTTAAACGGCCGGCCCGCGGCAACCTCGCCGATCACCTTCAGCCGCACCGGTGCGGACGCCGCATCCTCGGCTCGCACTGCGTAGCCATCCATGGCCGAGACATTGGCCGGCGGCTGCGTACGCAAAGCCGTCAGATCGACCGCGAGCACCCGGCCATCGGCGTCCTGCAGCGGCACCTTTTCGGCCTCAAGCGGAGCGGCGTGTTCCAGGACTTGTGCGAGCGCATCGGCAACTGACAGCAACGCCACGCTTCACTCCTTTGCGCGAAAATGGCCGCTCTTGCCGCCGCTCTTTTCAACGAGCCGAATGCCTTCGATGCGCATGCCGCGCTCGACCGCCTTGACCATGTCGTAGATGGTGAGGCAGGCGACCGACACAGCGGTCAACGCCTCCATCTCGACGCCGGTTTGGCCGGCGACCTTTACCCGGGCCCTGACGATGACGCCAGGCAGCTTGGCGTCGAGCTCTAGGTCGATTTTGACCTGCGACAGCGACAGCGGATGACAGAGCGGAATAAGTTCATGGGTGCGCTTGGCCGCCATGACGCCGGCGATGCGCGCGGCGCCGAGCACATCGCCTTTCTTCGCATTGCCGGCGCGCACGATAGCGAGCGTCTCCGGCCGCATCAGCACGCGGCCTTCGGCAACGGCGACGCGTTCGGTGACCGGCTTCGCCGAAACATCCACCATGCGCGCTTCGCCGCCGGCGCCCAGATGCGAAAGTTCGTTTCTGCGTCGCGCCACGGCGTTATCGCGCCGATGCGAGCGCCGGCTGGCGGGTGAGCAAGGCGCGGGTGGCGGCCGCCACATCTTTCTGCCGCATCAAGCTTTCGCCGACCAGGAAGGCCGAAATCCCGGATCTGGAAAGGCGCGCCAGATCGGCGGGCGCAAAAATGCCGCTCTCGCCGACCAGAACGCGCCCCGCCGGGACTAGCCGCGCCAATCGCTCGCAGGTCGCGAGATTCGTCTCGAAGGTTTTCAGATTCCGGTTGTTGATGCCAAGCAGACGCGATTTCAGCCGCAGCGCGCGTTCAAGCTCGCTCTCGTCGTGAACCTCGAGCAGCACGTCCATGCCGAGCACGACGGCTGCCGCTTCAAGTTCCGCCGCGCAGACATCGTCGACCGCGGCCATGATGATGAGGATGCAATCGGCGCCGTAAGCTCGGGATTCGGTCACCTGATAGGGGTCGTACAGAAAATCCTTGCGTAAAGCTGGCAGCGCAGTCGCATTGCGGGCCGCTCGCAGGTGAGCGAGATCGCCCTTGAACGATGGCGCGTCGGTCAGCACCGAAAGGCACGCCGCGCCGCCGGCCTCATAGGCGGCGGCGAGCGAGGGGGGATCGAAATCGTCGCGGATCAGGCCCTTCGACGGGCTTGCCTTCTTGATTTCGGCTATCAGCGCGTAATCCCCTGCGGCGAGGCGGCGCTCGATCGCCTGCAGAAAGCCGCGCGGCGCAGGTGCGGTTCTCGCCTCGCGCTCGATCGTGGCGAGCGGCCGGGCCAGCCTGGCGGCGGTAATCTCGTCGCGCTTATAGGCGGCGATCTTGGCCAAAATGTCAGCCATCGTTCGATACCACGATCAGCCGGTCGAGCCGGCCTTCGGCCTCGCCGGAATCGAGTGAATGCGCCGCAAGGTGCAGGCCTACCTTGATGTCTTTGGCCTTGCCGGCGACGACGAGCGCAGCCGCCGCATTGAGCAAGGCCACGTCGCGGAACGCGCTCGGCTTGCCGGCAAGAACGTCTTCGACGGCCTGCGCGTTCGTTGCGGCATCGCCGCCGCGCAGATGTTCCGGCTTCGCCCTTGGCAATCCGACCTCCTCGGGCGAAATCTCGAAATTGCGAATCGTGCCGTTTTCCAGCGCGGTCACGCTGGTTGGGCCTGATGTGGTGATCTCATCGAGTCCGTCGGAGCCGTGTACCACCCAGACCCGTTCGGAGCCGAGGTTTTTCAGAACCTGCGCCAACGGTTCGGTCCATTGCCGGGAGAACACGCCGACCATCTGCCGGCGTACGCCGGCCGGGTTGGAGAGCGGACCGAGCAGATTGAAGATGGTACGCGTGCCAAGTTCGACGCGGGTGGCGGCGACGTTTTTCATCGCCGGGTGGTGAGCGGGGGCAAACATGAAACCGATGCCGGCCTCGCGAATGCAATAGGCGATTTTATCGGGCGTGAGATCGATATTGACGCCGAGCGCGGCGAGCACGTCGGCGGCGCCGGAGCGCGACGACAGCGCGCGATTGCCGTGCTTGGCGACCGCAATGCCGCAGCCGGCCACGATCAAAGCGGCGCAGGTCGAGATATTGAACGAACCGGACGCGTCGCCGCCGGTGCCGACCACGTCGATGGCTTCGGGTGGTGCGTCCACCCGGAGCATCTTGGCGCGCATGGTCGTAACCGCGCCGGTGATCTCCTCGATCGTCTCGCCGCGCACGCGCAAGGCCATCAGCAACGCGCCCATCTGCGAGGGCGTCGCTTCTCCCGACATCATCTGGTCGAAGGCGGTCGCAGCTTCGTCGCGGCCAAGCGTTGCGCCGCTAGCGACCTTGCCGATGAGCCCTCTAAATGTATCGGTCACCTCGCCAGCCCCAATTCTTGCACAGCTTTGGTTTTTGAGTGCGGAAGATTCTGCGGCTTTTGCCGCCCTCTGTTCGCCCCGTTCCAGGCTGCGGCGATGTCAAGAAAATTCCCAAGCATCAGATGACCGTGCTCAGAGGCGATGCTTTCGGGGTGGAATTGCACGCCATGGACCGGTAGCCCTGGTATGCGCCAGCCCCATGATCAAGCCATCTGCGGTTTCCGCCGTCACCTCGAGTTCAGCGGGCAGGCTCGCGCGGTCCACCACCAGCGAATGATAGCGCGTCGCCGCGAACGGCGCATTGATGCCGCGAAAGACGCCGCGGCCCTGGTGCCTGATCTCCGACAGCTTGCCGTGCACCGGCAGCGGCGCGCGGACGAACTTGCCGCCGAACGCGTCGCCAATCGCCTGATGACCGAGGCAGACGCCAAGAATCGGAATCGTTGGCGAAGCCCGGGCGATCAGATCGAGACAGATGCCCGCCTCTTTCGGCGTGCACGGGCCGGGCGACAGCACGATGGCGTCGGGATCGGCAGCGATCACGGTTGCGCTCGTCACCTTGTCGTTGCGATGCACCGTCACCGCCGCGCCCAATTCGCCGAGATAGTGCACGAGGTTGAAAGTGAAGCTATCGTAATTATCGATGAGCACGATCATGGCATACCACCTGACCTGTTCCGGCTCTTAGACGCGAGCCGGGGGAGGGTCAAGGCGGCCGGGAAGACGCCGCGTGCCTGGCAAACGGGCGTCGAAGCCCGCAGCCCGCCTTGCGGTTGGACGGGGCCCAGGCTAGACCCCCGCCATGCCGCGTATCGCGCTCTTCGCCGGATCGTTCGATCCCATCACTCTTGGCCATCTCGACGTGGTGCACAATGCCGTGCGTCTGGTCGACCGGCTGGTGCTTGCGATCGGCATCCACCCCGGTAAAACGTCTCTGTTCAGCGCCGAGGAACGGCTCGAAATGCTCGGGCAGATTTGTGCGCCGGTGGCGCGCGCGGCGGGTTGCGAATTCGCCTGTACTACCTTCGCCGACCTCGTCGTTGCGGCGGCGCGGCGCGCCAGCGCCACGATCCTCATTCGCGGAGTGCGCGATGCGACCGACTTCGATTACGAGATGCAGATGGCCGGCATGAACGGGGCGATGGCGCCCGAGGTACAGACCGTGTTCCTGCCGGCTTCGCCGACAGTCCGCCCGATCACCGCCACTTTGGTCCGGCAGATTGCCGGCATGGGCGGCGACGTTTCGCCCTTCGTGCCCGCGCAAGTGGCCGCGCGCCTGAAAAAGAAATTCGCCAAAGACTGACGTCGACCACCGAACCCTGAAAGCTCATCCCGGGAGATGATATGATCCGCGTCCTCGCGATATTCTTTGCGCTGCTGTGTGCGGTGCCAGTCAACGCCGCCCCAAGGCTTCCCTCCGGTCTCGATCCGCAGAACACGCTCATCCTCGACACGACCGAGGGCCGGATCATCATCAAACTTCGCAACGACATTGCGCCACATCATGCCCGGCGCATGGAGCAGCTCGCGCGCGACGGCTTCTATAACAACGTGCCGTTCCACCGCGTCATCGCAGGCTTCATGGCGCAGACCGGCGATGGGCAATATGGCAACGGCACCGGCGCCTCGAAATACCCGAACCTGAAAGCCGAGTTTTCCAACGTGCCGTATAAGCGCGGCACCGTCGGCATGGCCCGCACCAGCGATCCCAATTCGGCGAACAGCCAGTTCTTCATCATGTTCGCCGACGGCGCGTTCCTTAACGGCAAATACACCGTTGTCGGCGAAGTCGTGCAAGGCATGGACGTGGTCGATAAGCTTCATAAGGGCGAGCCACCGGCCAATCCCGACAAGATCGTCCGCGCCCAGGTGGCCGCCGATATGAAGTAGGAGGAGGAACGCGAACTATGGCTGATGCTGCGGAACTGCCGAAAGGTGTCGATCCGGAACATGCCTTGATCATCGACACCACGCCCGGCCGGATCATCATCAAGCTGCGTAACAACATCGCGCCCGGACATGCCGAACGCCTGAAGCTTCTGGCCCGCGAACAGTTTTATGACGACGTGCCGTTCCATCGCGTCATCGACGGCTTCATGGCACAGACCGGCGACGGCCAGCACGGCAACGGCACCGGCGGTTCGTCATATCCGGACCTCAAGGCGGAGTTTTCCGACGTGCCGTTCGAGCGCGGAACGGTCGGCATGGCGCGCAAGGGCGGCAATAACCACTCGGCGAACAGCCAGTTCTTCATCATGTTCGACGAAGGCTCGTTCCTTAACGGCCAGTACACCGTGATCGGCGAGGTCGTCGCCGGCATGGAGGTGGTCGACAAACTCAAGCGCGGCGAGCCGCCACGCGATCCCGACCGCATTATCCGCATGCAGGTGGCGGCGGACGCGCAAGCGTAGCGGCGGCGTTCCAACCCAACCCGTGGGGCGCTCCGCCAGGCGAGCCGGATGCGCACGAACCTGTTTGATTTCGAACTGCCGGAAGACCGCATCGCGCTGCGGCCGGCGGCGCCGCGGGATGCGGCGCGGCTTCTGGTGATTCGTCCGAGCGGCCCGGTCGAACTTGAGGACCGCACAATGCGCGATCTACCCTCGCTGCTGCGTACTGGCGATGCGCTCGTCGTCAACGACACCAAGGTTCTGCCGGCGCATCTGCACGGACGCCGCATCGGCCGCGGCGAGCACGAGCCGGCTATCGCGGCGACGCTCATCAAGCGACTCGACGGTTCGCGCTGGGCTGCGTTGGTGCGGCCGGCCAAGCGCCTTGCAGCCGGCGACGTGATCCGCCTTGGCGCCGAGGGCCGGGTCTGTTTTCTCGAACAGCTCGACGCCACAGTCGAAGCCAAAGGACAGGGCGGGGAGGTCACGCTGTCTTTTGCGTTTCACGGCCCTGCCCTCGATGCCGCCCTTGCCGAGCGCGGCGACGTGCCGTTGCCGCCCTATATTGCCGCCCGCCGTGCGGCCGACAAGCGGGACAAGAGCGATTATCAGACCATGTTCGCGCGCGAAGAGGGATCGGTCGCAGCGCCGACGGCGGGCCTGCATTTCACCCAGGCGCTGGTTGCCGCATTGGAAAAGCGCGGCATCGGCCTGCACCGCGTGACGCTCCATGTCGGGCCCGGCACCTTCCTGCCGGTCAAGACAGAAGACACTGCCGGTCATCGTATGCAAGCGGAATGGGGCACCGTCTCCGCTGCAACGGCAGCGGCGCTCAACGCCACGCGCCGCGCCGGCGGACGCATCATCGCCGTCGGCTCGACCTCGCTGCGGCTCATCGAAAGCGCGGCGACCGAGGATGGCACTGTTCGCGAATTTTCCGGCGAGACGGCGTTGTTCATCACGCCCGGCTACCGCTTCCGAGTGGTTGAGGCGATGCTGACCAATTTCCACCTGCCGCGTTCGACGCTGTTCATGCTGGTCTGCGCGTTCTGTGGCCTCGACGTGATGCAACGCGCCTACGCGCACGCGATCGACGGCGGCTACCGGTTCTATTCCTATGGCGACGCCTGTCTGTTGTTTCGCAGCCCGTAAGGCTGCCGCATCCCTGTTCGCGCGCACTACAGCCAAAGGGCGTCATCGCGGCACGACGGCAGCCGTCCCCCAATTCGGGCGCCTCGCAATAATTGGAACGGTTGCAGCCGCAAGGATTGTTCGGCTACCGATGGTCGAGTTCGCGCCTATGAGGTAACCATCGAAGTCCTCTAATGAGCTAGCCTGTTCGATGCCCTTCTCGTTCCGCCTTACTGCCACCGATGGTGCCGCTCGAAGCGGCGAAATGACAACCGAGCACGGGCTTGTGCACACGCCGGTTTTCATGCCGGTAGGGACGCAAGGCGCGGTGAAGGGCGTGCACCACGCTGACGTTCGTGCTGCTGGCACCGAGCTTCTGCTCGCCAACACCTATCACCTGATGCTGCGCCCTGGCGCCGAACGCGTGGCAGATTTGGGCGGATTGCACGCTTTCATGCGCTGGCCCCATCCGATCCTGACCGATTCCGGCGGGTTTCAGGTGATGTCGCTTGCGGCCTTGCGCAAAGTGACGGAGGAAGGAGTCACCTTCCGCTCGCATCTCGACGGCGCCATGGTCGAGCTGACGCCGGAACGCGCCGTCGACGTGCAGATTCTGCTCGGCTCCGACATTGCCATGCAGCTCGACGAATGCGTGCGGCTGCCGGTCGATCACCGCGAGGTCGAGCGGGCGATGAAGCTCTCACTGCGCTGGGCGGAGCGTTGCAAGCGTGCCTTCGAAGCCGCGCCTGCCGGCCGCGCCTTGTTTGGCATCGTGCAGGGCGGCGATCAGCAAGAGCTGCGCGAAGCGAGCGTGCGCGCGCTCACCGATATCGGCTTTCAGGGCTACGCTATCGGCGGGCTTGCGGTCGGCGAGTCGCAGCAGGTGATGCTCGATGTCGTCGAGCGGACCGCTGCGGCGCTGCCAACAGAGCGACCGCGTTATCTCATGGGCGTGGGCACGCCTGCCGACCTCCTCGAAGCGATCGGGCGCGGCATCGACATGTTCGACTGCGTGCTGCCGACCCGCAACGGCCGCCACGGGCTGGCGTTCACACGTTTTGGCCCGATCAATATCAAAAACGCCCGCCACGCAGGCGATCAGCGGCCGCTCGATGCGGAGAGCCGCTGTCCGGCAGCGCGCGATTTTTCCCGCGCCTATCTGCACCACCTGTTCCGCTCTGGCGAAGCGCTCGGCGGCACGCTGCTTTCAACGGTCAACCTCTACTATTATCAGGACCTCGTCGCCGGCGCCCGCGCAGCGATTGCTGCTGGACGTTTTGCCGGTTATGCAGCGCAGAGCAAGGAGCAGTGGGCGACCATGCGCGATCGCGAATGAACGAAATGGCGCTAAGCTGTGCCGCTGCTATGATGCGTCGGATCCAAAGGAGAAGGTTTTATGCGACAACCGGGATTGATCGTGGCGCCGCTGACACCGTTCACCGCCGATCTTAAGGTCGATGAAGCGGCGCTACGCCGCGAGATCGATTACGTGGTTCGCGACTGTGCCGCCACCATGGTCGTCGCAGCAGGCGTCGAGACCCAGGAATACACCTATCTCAGCTTCGAAGACCGCAAAGCCCTGATCCGCCGCACGATCGAATTCGTCGGTGGGCGGGTGGCGGTCATGGTCGGCATTACGCATCCTTCATTCCGAACCGCAATCGAGCTTGCGCACGAGGCGGAGAGGCTCGGCGCTGCCGCGTTGCAGCTCCTTGCGCCGCTGCGGCCATTTGCCGGAGCGCCGACGCGCGCGGACCTCGTCAGCTATTTCGAGGCGGTAAGCCGCGAAACGAGCCTGCCGCTCACGCTTTATCTCAATCCCGGCCCCGGCGCCGATGTGTCGATCCCCGACACGATCGCGCTCGCCAAGCTGCCTCGCGTGCAGTTCATCAAAGAGAGTTCCCGCGACCTCGCGCGGGTATCGCGCCTGATCGTCGAAATCGATCGCGCCGGACACGCGCGCTACTTCACCACGATGCAGATGCTGCTGGCGAGCATTGAACTCGGCGGCTCGGGTGCGACCATGCCGGCGCCGGCGGCCGAGATTGCACGCCACATCATCGCGGCGTTCATGGCCAAGGATTACGAGCGCGCGGCGCAATTGCAGCTGCAATTCGCGCTGTTTCCCGGCAAGTGGATGCACTACGGCCTGGCGCCCGTGATGAAGGCGGCCATGAACCTCATCGGCATTGCGGTCGGCGACCCGTACCCGCCCTACGCGCCGCTGTCCCGCGACGACATGGCAGCGCTGGCGAATTATCTGAAAGGCACGGCGCTGGCGCCGCGCGTGGCAGAGGCGGTTGCGGCGTAACGGCCGGCTGCGCCGGCTTCCCGGCGGTGGAATTGACGGTTAGAGAACTGACCCGAGAGCAGAAAACCCGCCGACTGCCCAACAGCAAAGCCGGCGGGTCACTTTGTTCGCGACGATGTCTATTGGTCGGGGGTCGCTATCGGCGCGCAATTGGTCCGGCCGGACAGAAGGCAATCCTCCAACTGCCTGTCGGCGTAGAGTTCCTGCGCCAACAGCCATCCGACCACGAACAGCAAGACGACGACCACGAGCGCGATCAGCGCACCGCGACGACTCCCTTTCTGACCGTCACCGTCCGCCATGCCATTTGCCCCGGCTGGTGAGCATTTCGCGCTAGTGCATTGATTCCATTGGTGAGCCCGCAGGGACTTGAACCCTGGACCCCGTGATTAAAAGTCACGTGCTCTACCGACTGAGCTACGGGCTCGCTGCAAGCTGACGTCTTCCCGTTACGATGGGAGCCGCCGCGGGCAGGCGTCTCTGGTATCAGAATTTTCACCCGAGGCAACGCCGGCGCGCTTATCGCCTATGTGGGAGGCGTAAAGCTTGCGATCAATCGGGTGCCGGCGACCGCTGCGGCGGCGCAGGGCGCGTTCGCCTCGCACTGCACGATTTGCTAAACTGCCATCGCGCCAGCCGATCCGCCAATCGAGGACCTTTTGCCATGCCTATCGTCAATCGCGTCGCCGACCTGCACGCTGAAATCACCGCTTGGCGGCAGGACATCCATGCGCATCCTGAGCTGCGATACGATGTCTATCGCACCGCGGCGTCGGTGGCCGACAAGCTCAAAGGCTTTGGCTGCGACGAGGTCGTTCCGGGCATCGGCCAGACCGGCGTTGTCGGGGTCATCCGCGGCCGCAAGGCTGGCGGCAAGGTGATCGGATTGCGCGCCGACATGGATGCGCTGCCGATCGAGGAAGAAACCGGGCTGCCATACCAGTCGACCGAGCCGGGCAAGATGCATGCCTGCGGCCATGACGGCCATACCGCGATGTTGCTCGGCGCCGCGAAGTACCTTGCAGAGACCCGCAACTTTGCTGGCACCGCGGTGGTGATTTTCCAGCCCGCCGAGGAGGGCGGCGCCGGCGCGCTTGCCATGATCAAGGATGGCCTGATTTCCCGCTTCGGCATCGCCGAAGTTTACGGCATGCACAACTATCCCGGGCTGCCGCTCGGCCAGTTTGCAATCCGTCCCGGCGCGATGATGGCGTCGGCTGACCACATCTCGATCGAACTGGAGGGCAAGGGCGGTCACGCGGCGCGGCCGCATCTTGCGATCGATACCGTCCTGGTGGGAGCACAGATCGTCAACCAATTGCAGTCGATCGTGGCGCGCAATGTCGATCCGCTCGGCGCTGCGGTGGTGTCGGTCTGCATGTTCCAGGCCGGCCATACCGATAACGTCATTCCGCAGCACGCGCTGCTGCGCGGGACTGCGCGAGCTTTGACACCGGCGGTGCGCGAGACCCTGCGAAAGCGGGTGGCAGAGGTCGTCGAGGGTACGGCGAAGCTCTACGGCGCCAAGGCCAAGATCACCTACACCAACGGCTATCCGGTCCTGGTCAACAACGAAGGCCGGACCGGCTTTGCCGCCTCAGTAGCGCGCGAGATCGCCGGCGGCGACAGGGTGGATACCGAGGTCGCCCCGGTCATGGGGGCGGAGGACTTTGCCTTCATGCTGAACGAGCGTCCGGGCGCCTTCATCTTCGTCGGCAACGGCGACAGCGCCGGACTGCATCACCCGGCCTATAACTTCAACGACGAGGCAATCCCGTTCGGTACGTCCTACTGGGTCCGGCTCGTCGAGACGGCGCTCGCAGGATAGGCGCTGGCCTCACCGCGGCGCGCGGGGCACGCCCCGCCGCGGCGCCCCAATATTGCGATTACTGGACGGCTTTGAAGGGGTTCTCGGCCGGCAGCTTTGGCCGCCGGCTGATCAGCTTCGGCCAGGGCACGAGTTCGGCCGTCCGCCTCTGCAGGCTGCGCCAGTAGGAAAACGAGTTGAACCGGGTGCTCTCGATCGAGGCGATCGCGAGCGCGGCGAGGAACGGCAGGCTCTGCACCACCAGTACCGCGGCGAAGATATTGATCTCGCGTACCTGCTTGTGATTCGTCAGCACCAGCGTGAGCGCGCCGGCAAGCAGCAAAGCCGCGATCAGTGCTTCCCAAAATGCCGGAAAGTCGGGTCCCTTGGGGGTAATGCCGCCCTTGGCGGTGCGCAGGAAGGGCAAGCGCTCCTTGACCAGACCGACCCCGACGGCGCCGGCGACCGTCCATTGCACCGACATGGCCGCACATACGGCGCCGACCATCTGGCCGGGCGTGGCACGCACCCGCAATCGATACAGCGCGACGAAATGACTGACCGAGACGACGAACGCCGCCAAGATCGGGATGGTGAGGATGCGGTCCGGCACCGCGATGCCGGCAAACGCAACCGCCGGCACCCACAGCACATTGAGGAGCGCCACCACGACGCCAATGCTTTCGGCGCCAAGCCAATTGAGCCAGCCCAGGGCATATTCGCGTTTCTGCTCGCGGCTGAGGCCGCCGACCCCCGGCAAAAGCCGCCGCCAGTGCTTGCGCAGAATTTGCAGGCCCCCGAACGCCCACCGCTGGCGCTGGCGCTTATAGGCCTCGAACGTATCGGGGAGCAGGCCGTAGCCATAGCGGCGGTTGGTGTAATGGGCCGACCAGCCGTGCTCGAGTAGGGTAAGGCCGAGATCGGCATCCTCGACGATGGTGTCGCTTGACCAGCCGCCGACGGTTTCGAGCGCGCTGCGCCGGATCAGGCACATCGTGCCATGCACGATGATCGCGTTCGAACTCGTTGCGCTGAACCATGCCGATGTCGAAGAAGCCGGCATATTCGGCGTTCATCGCCGCGTGCATCGGCGAGCGGTCGCCGTCGCGATGATCCTGGGGCGACTGCACCAGGCCGACCCGTTCGTCGGCAAACAGCGGTACTAAATCTTTGAGCCAATCCGATTTGACCACGTAATCGGCATCGATCACGGCTATGATTTTTGCGTCGTCGGCAGTGTTGGCCATGGCCAGGCGCAACGCACCGGCTTTGTAGCCCTTGAGGTCGTCGACCCTAAGGAACTTGAAGCGCTCGCCCAAGGTCTGACAATGGTCCTCGACCGGCCGCCACAATGCCGGATCGGGCGTGTTGTTGATGACCAGCACGCATTCGAAGTTCGGGTAATCGAGGCACGCTACGCTATCGAGCGTCGCCTTCAGCATGTCCGGCGGCTCGCGATAAGCCGGAATGTGGATCGACACTTTTGGGGCGAACACATCCGGCGACAGCGGCGAAGGTGCTACCAGGCGCCGCGGCCGCCGGCCGAAGGCGATCGCGGCAATCTCCTCGATGCGGGCGAGCGCGATCGCCACCAGCGGCAGTAGAAGCACGACGCCGAGGCCGAGCGCAAAGGCTGCGCCTGGCACGAAATAATGCTCCTTCCAGAACGCGACCACGGCGGCGAACCAGGCGCCGGCGAGGTTGGCGGCAATCGCACGCAGTACAGCCTGGGTTGCAGTGACGCCGCTCATCGCCAGGATCGGCACCGACAGCAGCAGGCCAAGCAGCACGGCGAGGCTAGCCTCCTTACCCCAATCGGGATCGGTGATCGGTCCAGTCCAGGAGAATTTGGGCACACGCGCGGCGCTGAAAATACCCCAATACGGCCCGACACCGCCCTCAAACGTCTTCCATGGCTGGTCGACCGCTTCGACGATGTTGTAGTCGATGCCGTAGGCTTCGGCGCGTGAGGCAAAGTCGCGCAGCACGACCGCCTGTTCGATGCGGCCCGGCTCGGCGTTGCCAAAATTGTAACCGGCGCTAGGCCAGCCGAACTCGGCGATGACGATGCGCTTGCCCGGAAGCGCGCGGCGCAATTGGTCGTAGAATTCGATAGTCTGGTCGACCGCTTGCGAGGCGCTGAACCCCTCCCAGTACGGCAGGACGTGAGCGGCAACAAAATCAACGGCCGATGCCAGTTCAGGGTGTTCGAGCCAGACCGACCCGATTTCGCCGGTCGTGACCGGCACCGGGCTTGATCGCTTGACCTGTTTGATCAGCCCGATCAGGCTATCGACGGTCTGGTCGCCGCGGAAGATCGTCTCGTTGCCGACCACGATCGCATCGACATTGCTGTTGTGGCGGGCAAGATCGAGGGCGGAGCGGATTTCGCGTTCATTACGCTGCTTGTCCTTGCCGATCCAGGCACCGACCGTGACCTTGAGCCCGAACTTGGCCGCGATCGGAGGGACAAGCTCGCCGCCGTCGGTCGACGAATAAGTGCGGATGGCGCGGGTATAGGGCGCTATGGCTTTGAGGTCGGCACGGATCTGTGCCGCACTCGGTCGATTGCCGTCGTCCGGATTGCCTGAGCTGGCGAAGGGCGAATAGGACAGGCTGGCGAGCTGACCGGTGAAATCGGGAGCGGTTGCGTGGGGTTTCAGAAGAGCCCACAGGCCGGCATGCACGCACACGATGAGCGCGAGCACGGCAGCGACGGTGCGCATTTGATTTTTCAACCACGGGGGGCGAAAACAACACTGGCCCGAACCTGTCCCCAAGGCTCGACATTGATCGTAAGGAGGGTAGGGCTACCTTGCGAGCGGCGCCGTTGACGTAGTCCCCGGTCGTGGCAAATTCAAGACAGCGACAAGAATTTTGGAACTGTTCGGTGACCGCCTGAAGCGCAGCCTCCCGGAAGTGATCCGGCTAGCGTTTGGTTGTTGAGCTCGGCGCCGCTGCGGCGGAGGCTGGCGCCGGTGGCGCCGGCTGGGTAGGATTGAGCCAGCACGCCTCGACACGGCCGTTCAGACTGTCGGGAGCCTTTGGATCGATGCTGCTGGCGTGCAGAATGAGGCAGCGGAACGCGGCCTGGACATGGCCGCCTGGGCAGCCAAATCGGTCGTAAAGGTCGAGGTGGCGGAAAGCGGTCTCAAGATCGTCGCGCCAGAGTAGGCTCACTACTCGGCGGCCGAGCCAAACGCATTCCGCATTGCCAGCCGGCCCGCTAAGCACGCGCCGCGCCTCTGCATATTCGTCGACCTTGGGCGCCGCCGTGGCGGCGCCTGCGCTCGGCGGAGCGTTCTTGTCGGCCGGCTTGCCGTTGGTGCCTTGGGCAAGGGTTGCGGAGGTCAGATGGACTGCGGGAGTCATGAGAAGCAGAGCCGCGGCACAGATTCCGCGGGCCATGCTGAGCGCTCGGTAGGACATGGTTGGTTACGCGCCGTTCAAGCTGATCACAGGGCGCTGGCAGAGTGCCAGCACCGACATCCCCTGGGCCACCAAGATGAGCCGCCATCGCGCAGGCGGCTAGAAGGTTGGACGGACAGAACAGAGACCAACTGGGTCGGTTTGTCCAGCGTCACTACGGCTCGGCCGTCCCCAATCTCGACCGGCTTGGCATGGTCCGCGGTCAGGGTTAATGGCAGGCGGTGTCACGACGTGCGGACGGAACTGGGATCGGCCCGGCGCTTTCGCTGTTTGCGCTGACCGCGCTCGCGATCGGGGCGGTATGGTATTGGCTCGGAATGCCGGTCACGGTGCCGCCGTCGCCAACTGCCGGTGGCCAAAAGCTCTATTGCGTGTCGTACGCACCGTTTCGCGACGGGCAGGATCCGCTAGTCGAGGGAACCCACGTCGATGCTGCCGCAATCGACGCGGACCTGACGTTTTTGTCGAAATACACGGATTGTGTGCGCACCTATTCGGTCGATTTCGGCATTGATCAGGTTCCGGAAATCGCGCAACGGCACGGGCTCAAAGTGCTTCAAGGCCTTTGGTTGTCGAGCAACGCGGAAAAGAACCGGACGCAGATTGCGACCGCTGTCGAGCTCGCAAAGAAATTCCCCAAGACGATTGCCGCCGTCATCGTCGGCAACGAGGTGCTGCTGCGTGGTGACATGGCGGTCAATGACCTGATCGCTACGATTCGGCAGGTCAAGGACGAGGTACCGGAGCCCGTCACCTATGCGGACGTTCGGGAATATTGGCTGCGCTATCGCGAAGTCGCCAATGTCGTCGACTTCGTGACCATTCACATTCTGCCCTCCTGGGAGGACTTTCCGCTGCCGGCCACATTGGCGGCCGCCCATGTCGATGCCATCCGCAAGAGGGTCGCCGCCGAGATCCCGAACAAGGACATCGTGATCGGCGAGTACGGCTGGCCGAGCGCTGGGCGCATGCGCGAAGCCGCTCGGCCGTCACCGTCAAATCAGGCACTCGCCATCAACGAGATGCTGGCGCTGGCACAGCGCGGACATTTTCGCGTCAATGTCATCGAGGCATTCGACCAGCCGTGGAAGCGCTGGCTCGAAGGTTCCGTCGGTGGGCACTGGGGTATTTTTGACCGCGCGATCGGGGGACCGAAGTTCAGCTTCGCCGGCGGTCCGGTCTCCGACCACCCCGATTGGGCGATCCAAGCCCTTGCCGGCATGGTGTTGGCGGCTTCGATGTTCGCCGTCGCTTTCGCCATTGCCCGCACAAAACCGCAGCCGCCATTGTTGTGGCTCAGGATTGCGGGCTTGGCGTTTCTTCCAGGTATATTGTTCGGCTGGACCGTCGAGCGAGTTTCCATAGAAAGCTTTAGCCCGGGCGGCTGGCTGCGTTCACTCGCGTTTGCCGCGGTCGCCGCGGCGGCCCCGATTGCATGCGCCATGGCATGCGCCGAGGGCCGGCCGCTGCCGGCACTGTCGTCATTGCTGGGCGGCAGGCGCGAACGCAACGACGCTCTCGGCATTTTGCTAGGTGCGGTGATGCTTGCCCTTATCCTGCTTTCGGTTGTGGCCGCGCTCGGCCTCGTGTTCGATCCGCGTTACCGCGATATTCCGTTCGCGCCACTCTGCGGTGCGGTCCTGCCTTTATTGGCAGTGTCGCTGTCGGCGCCGCCGGCGGATGGATCGCGGGCAATGGCGGAGCGGGTTGCAGCTCTCATACTGGCCTTGTCGGCGGTCTACATCGTGCTCAACGAGACTTTCGCCAACTGGCAAGCGGTTTGGTTCTGCGGCGGTCTTGTTGGCCTCGCCCTTACTCTGGCGCGGGCTCGGGACGCGGTCGCGCCAGGCTGAGCACCAAGAGACCGGCCGAGAGTGCCGCAAGATCGGTGTTATGCAGCACAATGCCAAAGCCTGCGGCCGCAATTGAAAAAGCGGTCAGTACGAGCGAGGGACGGACGAGATTAAGACAAGCCGCCGCCAGCGCGACGGCGCCAAACACTTGGTGGTTGAACAGAACGATACTGAGCCGCCACGCGCCGCATAACCAGGTCTTCAGTCCGGCGCCGCAGGCCAGCGCGACATTTGAGTTTTCGAGCGCCATGTAGCGCAGATAAAGCGCTTCCCCCACGGCCAGGAAGCCCACTATCAATAACCAATTGGTCTGTCGCACACTCGGCAGAAAAAGCGGACGGCGCAGCATTTTATCACCGTAACACCACGTGGTGAGTGTCGAAAGCCGTCGGCTTGCAGAACAGACGGTAGGGCGCGAGCTTTGCGCAGAGTCGAGCTGCAGCTTCGGAACTGGCCAGTGGCCCGACCACGAGCCGCAGCTCAACCCGGCTTGAATGGGGAAATTCGTGCAGCACCGCAGTGGGCGTCAAGCCATCGAACAGCCGCGCGTGCGCCGAGCGGATGCCGAGCCAGCGGGCGCGGAGCACCTCGATCGAAAGTGCACTGCCAATATCGACGCCATATTCGGTTTTCGATGCGGCGCCGGTGGCAGGCGCCGTTGTCTCCTGGGGCACGGACGCTAGCTCCGGAAGTGATGCCACTGGAGCGGCAGCGCCGGGGGACTCGGGGACCGCTCGCGCAGCAACATTGCCAGTCCGGCCCGGCACAGCCGGTACCGTGGCTCCGGCAGGGCGGGGGCTCGCTGCGTTGGCTTCGGCTGCTTCGATCTGACGAGATATCGACCCGGTAATGCCATCCATATTGTGCTCGACCGAAGCGATCCGCGCTCTGAGCGCCTTGTTGTCCGAGGCCAAGCCACGCACCTCTTCGGCGAGCCTTTCAGTCGCAACCTTGGCATCGAAACCCCGGACCGTTTGCCAGGGCGAGGTCTTTCCATGCGACAAAGCGGCCGCGATGCGTTGCGACCCGATCTCGCTCCGGCCCGTCAGCACCGCAACGAGCAATGCGCCAGCCGCCGCCGAGCCCCAGATCGCCACTCGCCGGAGATGGCTCATGGTAAAGGGATGCGGGGGAGGCTCCTGCTGAGGTGCAGCCTTCAGGACCTGTTCCTTTGCCGCCACGCTTGCGCTCCTTCCCGGTTCGAGGCGAATCAGCAACAAAATTAGCAGAATTCGGCCCTCCCGAACCGGCTTTCGCGTGGATTCCCCCAGTCATTCACCGTTTGTCATCAGTTGAGTTGGACAGCTTTCAGCGCAGCCCTGGCTCGGCTAAGAGGGCATCGTGGAGGTCTGAGCGATGCGGGCTCGGAATTGCCTGACCATCGTCCTTGCAGCCGGGGAGGGCACGCGCTTGCGCTCCCCGCGGCCCAAGGTTCTGCACGAGATTGCCGGCAAGTCGCTGCTCGCCCACGTGCTGGCTGCAATTGCCGCGCTCGGCTCGTCGGCGACCGCGGTGGTCATCGGCCCCGATCAAGAAGATGTCGCGGCGGAAGCAAAACGCGTCCTCCCGGATGCCGCGCTGTTCGTCCAGCAGCAACGGCGAGGCACCGCGGATGCGGTGCTGTCGGCGCGTCCGGCCATCGAGCGCGGGCTCGACGACATCGTCATTCTCTACGGCGACACGCCACTCATCCGGCCCGAGACGATAGGCCGGCTGCGCGCACCGCTTGCTGTCGGCGCCGCCGTCGCGGTGCTGGGATTCCGGGCGACCCATCCTGCCGGCTATGGACGCCTCGTCGTATCGGGCGAACAACTCTTTGCCATCCGCGAAGAAGCCGATGCCAGCGACGGCGAGCGGGCGATCGATTTGTGCAACGCCGGGATGATGGCGCTGTCCGCCAAACATGCGCTTGCCATCCTGGAACGGATTGGCAACGGCAATCGCAAAGGTGAATATTATTTGACCGAGGCGGTCGAAATCGCGCGCGGCATGGGTCTCGCCGCGGTTGCAATCGAAGTCGAGGAGGATGACGTGCGCGGCATTAATACCAAGCAGGAGCTCGCCGAAGCCGAAGCAGTCATGCAGCGGCGCCTGCGCCAGGCCGCGCTCGACGCCGGCGTCACGCTGATCGCGCCGGACACCGTGTTTCTTTCCGCCGATACCGAATTCGGCAAGGATGTCGTGGTCGAGCCCTATGTGGTTTTCGGCGAGAACGTCAGCGTGCAGGACGGCGCAGTCATTCGTTCCTTCTCGCACCTTGCCGGGGCCGTGATCGGCAAGGGCGCCTCGGTCGGTCCGTTCGCGCGGCTGCGGCCGGGCACGCGCGTCGGCGAGGGCGCGCGCATCGGCAATTTCGTCGAGGTCAAGGAGGCAGTCGTCGAAGCCGGCGCCAGGGCCAATCATTTGAGCTATATCGGCGATGCCTTCGTCGGCGCCGATGCCAATATCGGCGCCGGCACCATCACCTGCAATTACGACGGCAGTGCCAAGCACCGCACTGAGATTGGACGAGGCGCCTTCATCGGCTCGAATTCGGCTTTGGTCGCGCCAGTCAAGATCGGCGAGGGTGCTTATGTCGGATCGGGATCGGTGATCACCGCGGACGTGCCGGCGGACGCGCTCGCGCTCGGGCGCGGGCGTCAAGTCGTTAAGGAAGGTTGGGCGACGCGCTTGCGCGCGCTCAAAGCGCTCGGCAAAGGTAAAGTGCATGCCGGTGATTAGGCGGCGCCCGTGGTGCGCACTCCACGCGCCGGTCGAGACCCCGCGGCGGACGTGTTACCAATCGCAAACTTAATTGACTTTCGTCTCGTTTGCGGCTGCGGTTAAACGGTTAACGTCCGGGGCGTAATGGACCATGGGTCAGGACATCGTCGTCAGCAAAACATGCTCGGCCCTCGTTCCTGACCGCCGGATCGTGGCTGTTTGAAAAGGGTGCAGTACTGCGATGTGCGGCATTGTCGGGATTGTTGGCCGCGAGCCGGCCGCGCCACAACTGCTCGACGCGCTCAGGCGCCTCGAATATCGCGGCTACGATTCAGCAGGCGTCGCCACGCTCGAGCACGGCGTACTGACGCGGCGGCGCGCCCAAGGCAAGCTGAAGAATCTCGAAGTCCGGCTCATGCGCGAGCCGCTTTCCGGTACGATCGGCATCGGCCACACTCGATGGGCGACGCACGGCCGTCCGACCGAGAACAACGCGCATCCGCACGCCACCGAAAGGCTCGCGGTCGTGCACAACGGCATTATCGAGAACTTCGCCGAGCTGCGTCGGGAGCTCGAAGCAAAGGGCGCCAAATTCTCGACCGATACCGATACCGAAGTGGTCGCTCACCTCGTTACCGAGGAAATCAAAGCCGGCGCATCCCCGGTCGAAGCGGTCAAGCGGGCGCTGCCACGGCTGCGCGGCGCCTTCGCGCTCGCCTTCCTGTTCGCGGGCGAAGATGACCTTCTGATCGGCGCCCGCAAAGGCTCCCCGCTTGCGCTCGGCTACGGCAACGGCGCCATGTATCTCGGCTCCGACGCCATCGCGCTGGCGCCGTTCACCAACGATGTCTCGTACCTCGAGGACGGCGACTGGGTGATCGTGACGCACAAGGGCGCAAAAATCCACAATGCCAGAGGCGCCGTCGTCAAGCGCGAGGTGATCAAATCGCGCGCCGATGTCATGCTGATCGACAAGGGCAATCACCGCCATTTCATGGCCAAGGAGATCTATGAGCAGCCCGAAGTTGTCGGCCACACGCTTGCGAATTCGATCGACATGAGGGCCGAACGGGTGCGGCTGCCGATGAAGCTGCCGTTTGATTTCCGCAAACTCAGCCGTCTTTCGATCTCCGCCTGCGGTACGGCGCATTATGCCGGCATGGTTGCCAAATACTGGTTCGAGCGTTACGCGCACTTGCCCGTCGAAGTCGACATCGCGTCTGAGTTCCGCTACCGCTCCGTGCCGCTTGAGCCCGGCAACCTTGCGATCTTCGTATCGCAGTCCGGCGAGACCGCCGACACGCTCGCTTCGCTGCATTACGCACGCGAGCACCGCCAGCATGTGCTTTCCGTCGTCAACGTGCCGACCTCGACCATCGCGAGGGAGAGCGACGTCGTCATGCCGACACTGGCGGGGCCGGAAATCGGCGTCGCTTCGACCAAGGCGTTTACCTGCCAATTGGCGGCGTTGGCGTCGCTTGCGATCGCGGCCGGGCGGGCGCGCGGCGTGCTTAAGGGGAGCGACGAGAAGCGGCTGGTGCACGCGCTGATCGAAGTACCGCGCCACATCGGCGAGGCGCTGGCCCTGGAGTCGCAGATCGAACTACTTGCGCGCAAATTGGCGAAGTGTTCCGACGTGCTCTATCTCGGCCGCGGCACCAGCTTCCCGATCGCGCTCGAAGGCGCGCTTAAGCTCAAGGAAATTTCCTACATTCACGCCGAGGGCTATGCAGCGGGCGAGCTCAAGCACGGTCCGATTGCGCTCATTGACGAAAAAATGCCGGTGATCGTGATCGCACCTTACGATCAAGTCTTCGAGAAGACCGTGTCGAATATGGAGGAGGTTGCCGCTCGCGGCGGCCGGCTCATTCTGTTGACCGACGCCGAAGGCGCTCGGGCCTCCCGGAGTAAACCATGGGCGACCCTGACGCTGCCGACGATGCCGGCGATGGTAGCGCCGCTGGTCTATGCCGTTCCGGTGCAACTCATCGCCTATCATACTGCCGTTATTCTCGGGACCGACGTTCGATCAGCCGCGCAATCTCGCCAAGTCGGTAACGGTAGAATAGGCTCTGCGCCGCCACTGTGCCGGCGCCGCAATCCCCACTATACTGTCGGCGGCCAACGCGAGTTGCGCAACCGCCATGATGAACGCGACCGACAGCAAACAACAGCCGGGCGCCGCCACGAGGCGGACATACGGAATCGTCGGCCGCATCCGCAATTACTTTCTCACCGGGTTGATCGTGGCCGGACCGGTCGCGGTCACGCTGTGGCTGGTCTGGTGGTTCGTCACCTGGGTTGACAATTGGGTGCGGCCGTTCATCCCGCAGGCGTACCGACCGGAGACCTATCTGCCGATCAATATTCCGGGCTTCGGCCTGATCATCGCCTTCGCGGCGCTCACTTTGCTCGGGTTCCTGACCGCAAACTTGGTCGGCGGCAAGCTCGTCAGCCTGGGCGAGAGCCTGCTCAACCGCATGCCGATCATTCGCCCCATCTATCGCACGGCCAAGCAGATTTTCCAGACGCTGTTTTCTAGTTCGGGATCGAGCTTCCGCAAGGTGGGTCTGGTCGAGTTTCCGGCGCCGGGCATGTGGTCGGTGGTGTTTTTGACACAGTCGCCCACCCCCGATATCGCCGCGCGGCTGCCGGGGACCGAGCACGTCTCCGCCTTCCTGCCGTGCACGCCGAACCCCACCACCGGATTCTTCTTCTACGTGCCGCGACGCGATGTGGTCGATCTCGACATCACGGTCGAGGAGGCGATGCAGCTTCTGATTTCCGCCGGCGTCATCCAGCCGGGCGGCAATCAAACGAACAAGCTCGCCGGCCTCGCCGAAACCGCGCGCGCAGCGCAAGCGCCGCGCAATATGGCAACCACTCCGAGGCCACCCGTAACCTCAACTCCGGCCAAATAGGCGCAAAGCGTGTGACCTACGCTCATGCAAACCAGACGCAGGAAACAAAAGAAGAATATTTGCATATCAAATTACCGTTGACCGCATTTTTGTCTGTGAGTACAGATCTTTTTTGAGAATAGCTCTCTTGGAGGCAAGATATGCGCATCAGCGTGAGGGGCTGGGGCCGCGATCAGGGTGAAAAGGAAATCATGAATTCCGCGCTTGAGGATGCGGAAACCGACCCTTCCGATCGTTACGCTCGTGGGAAAACCTATTTGACAGTTGACTACCCAAAAAGTCGTCGCTCGAACGTCCGTGTGTCGACGAGTACGGAAATCCGTTTAGGCGGTAGGTACCTTCTCCACGGCGAACTTAGCCGCCAGGAAATTGCTCAGTTGTTCTATGAAACCCATAGCAGCGACATAGTTCGGATGTTTCAATCATTCATCGAAGATGAAGAACGACAACGCGACGCTCGCCGGCTCGAACGGTTAACCCAATATCACGAGCATCGGCGGCAACGGTTGGCCGAACAAGAGCAATCAGCGGGTGGAACTTAGGATGGTCAAAACACTTGAACAGGCAATCGCGGAAGTGGCTGCGCTCCCCGACGCGGATCAGGAACAAATAGGTCGGGAATTGTTGTCGCACGTCGAAAAGCTTCGCAGCCTTCGTGAGGAACTCGTCAAAGGTGTTCGCTCGCTCGATGCCGGGAAGGGAAGAGCGGTCGATATCGACGAATTTGTCCGGCAAAAGACCAAATAATCATGACGGAGCGCAGGGGCGCGGCCGTCTGGTCGCCCGAAGCACTCGTCGACCTCGATCAGATTTGGGATTACTACGAGCGCGTTGCCGGCAGGAACACCGCAGAGAAGATCGTCCGCAAAATCGCCGAGGTCGTCGCCACGATCGAAAATCGCCCATTTGCCGGGCGACCGCGAAACGAGTTGCTTTCGGGACTTCGATCGCTCGCGGCGATTCCGCACGTCGTCTTCTATGGAGTCACGGATGACATTCCCGAGATTGTGCGCGTTCTGGATAGTCGCAGGGACATCGAAGGCATTTTTGCGGAGTGAGAACGCGTCGGGAAAAGCCTCCCGGTCGGGCAATTATCCCGCCCCGAGCAGCCGGATCGCCTCGTCGCGCGAGAACAGATAAAGCAGGTGGCGCAAAGCTTCGCCGCGCGGTGACGCAAGCTTCGGGTCGCGCGACAGCACCAAAGCCGCGTCGTCGCGGGCGGCGGTAAGAAACTTGCCGTGGATTCCGAGGCGGGCGATGCGGAAGCCGGGCATGCCACTCTGGCGCACGCCAAGCACGTCGCCTTCGCCACGCAGCCGCAAATCTTCCTCGGCGATGCGGAAGCCGTCGTCGGTCTCGCGCATGATGGCAAGGCGGGCTTTCGCGGTTTCGCCGAGCGGCGGCTTGTAGAGCAATAAGCAGGTGGAGCGCGCGGCGCCGCGGCCGGTGCGGCCGCGCAACTGGTGCAGTTGCGCCAAGCCGAAGCGTTCGGCGTGTTCGATTACCATGACGCTCGCTTCCGGCACGTCGACGCCGACCTCGATCACCGTCGTCGCCACCAGAAGCCGCCTTTCGCCCGAGGCGAAGCGGGCCATGGCACGATCCTTGTCGGGCCCGCGCATGCGACCATGAACGAGATCGGCCAAGTCGCCGAAGCGGCCCTTGAGTTCGGCGTAACGCGCCTCGGCAGCAGCGAGATCGACGGTTTCGGATTCTTCGACCAGCGGACAGACCCAGTAGACGCGGCGACCATCGTCGAGCGCGCGCGCAACCGCCTCGATCACCTCGTTGAGCCGGGACAGTGGAATGGTGCGGGTATCGACCTTGTGCCGGCCAGCCGGCTTTTCGCGCAGTTCCGAGAACGTCCATGTCGCCGAAATAGGTCAGCACCAGCGTGCGCGGGATTGGCGTTGCGGTGAGCACCAGAAGGTCGACCGCCTCGCCCTTGCGTGCCAGCGCCAGCCGCTGGTGCACGCCGAAGCGATGCTGCTCGTCGACGATAGCAAGCGCGAGATCGTGGAAGGCGACCTCCTCCTGAAACAAAGCATGGGTGCCGACCACAAGATCGATGTTGCCGGCGGCGAGCGCAGCGAGCATGTCGGCGCGGTCACGGCCACGCTCGCGGCCGGTGAGGATCGCGGTGCGGATGCCGGTCGTGGCTGCAAGCGGCGCGATGGTGGCGAAATGCTGGCGCGCCAGAATCTCGGTCGGCGCCATCAAAGCCGCCTGGCGGCCGGCCTCGATCACATGGGCGGCGGCAAGCAGCGCCACCACGGTTTTGCCTGAGCCGACATCGCCGTGGAGGAGTCGCAGCATGCGCTGCGGCCGCGCCAGATCGGCGACGATGTCGTTGACGGCGCGCTGCTGCGAGGGCGTCAGCGCGTAGGGCAGGGCGGCAATGATGCGAGCGCGCGACCGCCCCGCCGCTGTCGTGCCGCGGCCGCCCCGCCTGCGTTGGTGGGCGCGAAGCAGAGCGAGCGCAAGCTGTCCGGCCAGCAATTCGTCATAGGCAAGCCGTGACCAGGCGGCGCCCTCCGGCGCGATATCGCCCGGCGCCTGCGGCCGGTGCACGCTGCCGAGCGCGGCGGCGAAACTGGCAAAGCCGTTGCGGGCAAGCCAGGCCGCATCCTGCCATTCCGGCAAATCTTTCGGTACGCGTTCGAGCGCGAGCCCGATCGCATTGCGCAACTGGTTCGGATGCAGCCCTTCGGTGAGCGGATAGATCGGGTCGATCAGCGGCAAGTGGGCAAAACCCGCCGCATCGACCACCCGGTCGGGATGGACCATCTGCAGATGGCCGTCATAGAGCGTCGCGGTCCCCGACACATAACGCACTTCGCCCTCAGGAAAGAGCTTTTCCAGATAATCGCCGTGTGCGTTGAAATAGGTGATGGTCAGCGTGTTGGTGTCGTCGGAAGTGTCGATGTTGTAGGGCGCGCGCGGCCGGTTTGGCGGCGGCGGGCGGTGACGCTCGACCGTGACGGCGACCGTCACCACGGTGTCGGGCGTAACCTCGCTGAGCTTCGGCTGGTGACGCCGGTCGACGTAACTGGTCGGCAGGTGAAACAGGAGGTCGACGATGCGCGGCTTGTCGCCCTCGCGGCCGAGCAGTCTGGCGTAGAGCTTCTCCAGCCGCGGGCCGACCCCTGAAAGGTTCGTCAGCGGCGCGAACAGCCGATCGAGCAGGCTCGGCCGCATCGACGCAAAGTGCTCCTGAGCGCTCCGGTCACTTCACCTCGTCGACCATATAGATGGTCGGCTCGTCGATGACGCCCGCCGCCATCATGGTCGACTTCAGCTCCTCGCTGGCCGCGAATTTCTTGGCGGCAGCGGCGCTCTTCATGTTGAAGATGACCACGGTCTCGTTGCGGTCGCCAACGGAACGGAACACGCGCGGCCGGGTCAGGCCGGCGGCCTTCTGGGCTGTGGCGTGAGCGGCAAACGCCTTCTTCCAGGCGGCGAAGTTCTTGACCTTATGGCGAACGATCAAAAGTCCCATGACATTCTCCTGAGCACATGCTCTTGGGCAACGCGGTGCAGGCTTGCACCGGCGCGTCCTCTGTACCACTTTTGCATGGCGGGCGCGCCTGACAGGACGCGCTCGTGTGGAGAGACATAAGACCGCGCCCGGCCTCGTCCGGGCTTTTGGCGTTGAGCGAGGCCAGGCGGGACCAAGCGGGACCAAGCGGGACCATGACAGAACGGTCGAGCGGAGCACTGGACGTGCGGCGGCGCAAGCTCCTGTTTCGCGCTTGGCGGCGCGGCGTGCGCGAGATGGATCTGATCGTCGGCCGTTTCGCCGACGCCTGTCTCGATCGGCTCGACGAGCGCGCGCTTGACGATTTCGAGCACCTGATCGAAGTGCCCAACGCCGAGCTCTATGCCTGGGTCAGCGGCGCGGAGCGCGTGCCGCAAGACTTCGACACCGCGGTGCTGCGCGAGCTCATCGCCTTTCACGCCGGCGGTCAGGCGAAGCGGTGAGTGTCCCTCGCAAACCGGGCGCGCCCGCGCCGGCAGAGCGGCTCATGCCCGGGAAGCCGCTGCTGGTTGCCGGCATCGCCGACGGCGCCGAAGGCTTGGTCATCGCCGACCTCGCCCGCTCGATCGCAGCGCGGCGCGAGCCGCCAGCGATCAGCGTGGCGGTGATCTGCCGCGACGGTGCGCGCATGGCGACGTTGTCGCGCGCGCTTTCCTTCTTCGGCCCGGACATCGAGGTGCTCGAATTTCCGGCCTGGGATTGCCTGCCCTACGACCGGGTCTCGCCGCATGCCGGCGTCGTGGCGCAGCGCATGTCGGTGCTGACGCGGCTGGCGCCCCCTCCCTACCCTCACCCGCAGGCGGGGAAGGGTAGGGAGGGGGCCCGCGAACGGCCGTCCGTGCTGCTCACTACGGTGAACGCCGTGCTGCAGCGCGTACCCGCGTTACGGCTCGTAGCACGCCAATCGCTCGCCGCGGCGCCTGGCAACCTGCTGCCGATGTCGGGCATCACGCAATGGCTCGATCTCAACGGCTTTTCCCGCACCGCGACCGTGCGCGAGGCCGGCGATTACGCGGTACGCGGCGGCATTCTCGATCTGTTCGCGCCGGGCATGGATGCGCCGGTGCGGCTCGATTTCTTCGGCGACACGCTGGAATCGATCCGCAGCTTCGATCCGGACACCCAGCGCAGCAATGCCGACCTGCACCAATTGCAGCTCGTTCCGGTCGCCGAGTTCCAGCTCACCGGCGAGACGATAAGGCGCTTTCGCACTGGCTATGTCGCCGCCTTCGGCGCTGCTTCGCCCGACGACGCGCTCTATCAGGCGGTCAGCGAAGGCCGCCGCCACGCCGGCATGGAGCATTGGCTGCCGCTGTTCCACGAGCGGATGGAGACGTTGTTCGATTACATCGAGGCAACCCCGATCATCCTCGAACCGCTGGCCGAGGAGGCCGCCCACGAGCGGCTGGCGCAGATCGCCGACTATTATCAGGCGCGGCGGGCGGCGCTCGATCAGGACGGCGCCGGCGCGCCGTATAAGCCGCTGCCGCCGGAGCGGCTCTATCTCGCCGAGGGCGAATGGCGTTTGCGTCTCGATCAATCGGCGCTGGCGCGGCTGTCGCCATTTTCGGCGCCATCTCCTCCTTCCCCGCAAGCGGGGGAGGGCAGGGAGGGGGATGCGATCGACGTCGCCACGCGCGCCGGGCACAATTTTGCCGCCGAGCGCTCCGAACCCGGCAAGAACGTGTTCGAGGCGCTGACCGCCCACGTCCACGCGCTGCAGGCCGCCGGTAAGCGGGCGCTGATCGCGCTATGGAGCGAAGGCTCGCGCGAGCGCATGGCGCACGTTCTCGCCGAGCACGGGCTTGCCGATCTTAAGCCGGTCGCGTCGTGGCCGCAGGCACTCGGGCTGACGCGGCCGGAAGTGGCGCTCGCCGTGCTCGGCCTCGAATCCGGTTTCGAGACCGCCGATGTGGCGGTCATCAGCGAGCAGGATATTCTCGGCGAGCGTTTGCTGAGGCCGCGCCGCCAAGCCAAGCGCGCGGAAAATTTTATCGCCGAAGTGACGAGTCTTTCCGCCGGCGACCTCGTCGTCCACGTCGATCACGGCATCGGCCGCTTCCGGGGCTTGCGCACCATCGAAGCTGCCGGCGCGCCGCACGATTGTCTCGAAATCCATTATCACGGCGGCGACAAGCTGTTCCTGCCGGTCGAAAACATCGAGCTGTTGTCGCGCTACGGCTCCGAAGATTCAGGCGTCGAACTTGACCGGCTCGGCGGGGCCGCCTGGCAGGCGCGCAAGGCGCGGATGAAGAACCGCATCCGCGAGATCGCCGGCGAGCTGATAAAAGTCGCCGCCGAGCGGCTTTTGCGCGAGGCGCCGCAGCTTGCCGTCGGCGCCGGCCTCTACGACGAATTCTGCGCCGGCTTCCCCTACCAGGAGACCGACGACCAGGACGCCGCCATCGCCACCGTGCTGCAGGATCTGTCCGCCGGCCGGCCGATGGACCGGCTGATCTGCGGCGACGTCGGCTTCGGCAAGACCGAGGTCGCGCTGCGCGCCGCCTTCATCGCGGCAATGAACGGCAAGCAGGTCGCGGTCGTGGTGCCGACGACGCTGCTCTCACGCCAACACTTCAAGACGTTTTCCGATCGGCTGAAGGGCTATCCGGTCCATGTCGCGCAGGCCTCGCGGCTGGTTTCGGCCAAGGAACTCGCTGCCGTCAAAAAAGGCCTTGCCGATGGCTTGATCGACATCGTCATCGGCACCCACGCGCTCCTCGGCAAGAGCATCAAGTTCAAGGATTTGGGCCTCATCGTCGTCGACGAGGAGCAGCATTTCGGCGTCGCCCACAAGGAGAAGCTCAAGCAGTTGCGCTCCGAAGTGCACGTGCTGACGCTCACCGCAACGCCGATCCCGCGCACGCTCCAGCTTGCACTCTCGGGCGTGCGCGAAATGTCGATCATCGCCACCCCGCCGGTCGATCGGCTCGCCGTGCGCACCTTCGTCTCGCCGTTCGATCCAGTGGTGGTGCGCGAGGCGCTGCTGCGCGAGCGCTACCGCGGCGGCCAGGCGTTCTATGTCTGCCCGCGCATCGAGGATTTGGCCGAGACCAAGGCGTTCCTCGACAAGAATGTGCCGGAAGTGCGCGTTGCCGTCGCCCACGGCCAGATGCCGGCAACCTTGCTCGAAGACGTCATGTCGGCATTCTACGACGGCAAATTCGACGTGCTGCTCTCGACCGCCATCGTCGAATCCGGCCTCGATATTCCGACCGCCAACACGCTGATCGTGCACCGCGCCGACATGTTCGGGCTCGCGCAAATCTATCAGCTGCGCGGCCGCGTCGGCCGCGCCAAGCTGCGTGCCTATGCGCTACTCACGTTACCGCCGAACCACAAGATCACGCCGGCCGCCGAGCGCCGGCTCAAGGTGCTGCAATCGCTCGACACGCTCGGCGCCGGCTTTCAGCTCGCCTCGCACGATCTCGACATCCGCGGCGCCGGCAATCTTCTCGGCGAGGAGCAGTCCGGCCACATCAAGGAAGTCGGCTACGAGCTTTATCAGCAAATGCTGGAGGAGGCGGTGACAAGCCTCAAAGCCGGCATCAGCGAGCCGGTTGCGGAAAAATGGTCGCCGCAGATCACCCTCGGCACGCCGGTGCTGATCCCGGAGGACTACGTCACCGACCTGCCGGTGCGGCTGTCGCTCTACCGCCGGCTGTCCGAGATCGAGGACGACCGCGACATCGACTCCTTCGCCGCCGAACTGGTCGACCGTTTCGGCCCGCTGCCGCAAGAGGTCGAGTATCTGCTGCAGGTCGTCGCCATCAAGGCGTTGTGCCGGCGTGCCAACGTCGAAAAAATCGAAGTCGGCCCCAAAGGCGCCGTGCTCGCCTTCCGCGACAACGTTTTCAGTAATCCCGACGGCCTGATCGACTACATCGCCAAACACGCCGAAGGCGCCCGCGTGCGGCCGGATATGAAGGTCGTGTTCTTCGACGAATGGGATACGCCGCAGGCGCGGCTCAAGGGCGCGGCCGGGATTTTGCGGGCGCTGGTGGGGATTGCCGAGAAGGGGAAGAAGGCGGCGTGACCCAAAATTCGCCTCTCCCCTTTGCGGGGGAGGCCGCGCCGAAGGCGCGGGTGAGGGGAATACGTAGCTTGCATGACGAGCGAAACGGGTTGAGCGGCAGTAAAATCCATCATCGTTCCCCGAACTCGCGTCCATTCACCATCACGCCGGCACCGGGCGAATTTGGCAGGTGATTGCGCGACGGCCCATCCTGTGCCAAGCTGTGTGTGGAGAGTCACACATGGCAACGAATCTTTCGATCGATCCCGAACTTCTCGTCCAAGCCCTTGAAGTTAGCGGCGAGCGAACCAAGAAGGCTGCAGTCACCAAAGCATTGCAGGAGTTTATCGCGCGCCGACGCCAGAAGCGCCTACTCGATCTGATGGGCAAGCTCGAATGGGACGCAGCTTACGACTATAAGGCGGAGCGGTCGCGCCATTGAGCCTGTTCGTGGATACCAGCGTCTGGTCGGCGGCGCTGCGGCGCGATGCGCTGTCCGACGTCGCGCCAGTTCGAATGTTGATGCACGCGATCGTAGCCGGCGAGACCTTGCTGACGACAGGTCTTGTGCTGCAAGAGCTGCTGCAGGGCTTTTCTGGGCCGCGAGCGCGGGCACAAATACTCGATCGCTTCTCGTCGGTTCCATTGCTGGCGCCGGATCGGGAGGATCACGTCCAAGCTGCGGAACTGCGGAACACCTGCCGTCGGGCGGGGCTACAGGTTGGAACCATCGACGCACTCCTGGCGCAGCTTTGCATTCGTCACGGCTTGACGATGCTGTCCATGGACAAGGACTTTGAACGTATTGCAAGATATGCTGCTTTGAAGCTCTGGCAGCAGAGGATTAGGGAGTAGCTCGGATGGAGCGAAGCGTAATCCGGGAACGTCATAGCCGTCGGCAAGGCTTACCCTGATTTCGCCGCGCTCCGTTGGGGCTAGTGGCTGGACAAGCAGAGTGACTTACTTGTGGCCTACAATTCAGACAACCCGATTAATCTGCCTGGGAATGAATTAGAAAAAGCTGCCGCAAAGGTCGCGACCAATGCGGGGAATAGCCTGCTGCGAGGAATTGCGAATGTTGAGGGAGCCTTTTTTGCAAAATGGATCGCGACAAAACAGGCGACTGCTACGGCGGCGCGGATGGCAATCGAAACAAGGGCTGAAATCAAACGTGCTGAAACCATCATGGTGCACCAGCGCAGACAAGAGCTGGAATCGATCGACCACTCCGAAATCGTTCAACGCCGACTTGCTCGCTTTGGCAACGAACTTATCTGGCAACAACAGAATTTTGAAGCGGTCGCAGTACGCGCGATCGAGTTGACCGAGCGGGATGGGCAGTCCGATAATGCTCGGAAGATTCAAGATGACTGGATGTTTCGGTTTTGTCGCTTTGCACAGGAAGCGTCTGACGATGACATCCGCGAATTGTAGGCAAGAATCTTAAGCTCTGCGTCGATAGAAGGGAAGACAAAGGTATCGCCAGCAGGGCTTCAGGTCATGAGCCTAATTGATGCGCGAACCGCCCTCGATTTTCGGCAATTTTGCAGCGCATTGGAGGCCTTCGGTTTCTTCCCGGGATATGATCGCGTCTACCAAAATGAGCCGCAGGATATCGATATACGGAACTTGGAGGAACTCGGACTTATCGCGTCTGACCCAGTTAGTGGAGAATACCCATTTTCAGACTTTCTTCTACGTGTTGGTCCGGTTGGCGGCGCGCGTATTGGTCTGTTAAAGACCGCCTATTCCCTGACAGGTCGCGGAAAGGAAATTGCTGCCGCAGTATTCGGTCAAGAGGACTTATCGTTAGATGACAAAACCCAACAGCTTTACCTCCAAACGATGGTGACAAACCAAATTGAAGTGTACTTTTCAGTGGCAATTGTTTTTCCACCACACGAGGGGAACCATCTGCCATTTGCTCTACAAATCATGCATCGGCGCGTGCCGTCGCTTGATTCATTCCCGATTTCACAGGTTCGCGCCTTTGCTGCAGCAAGGTTGTGGGCATTGCTTGAGTGGGCGCAAGCGAAATATGAAATACTTGCCATATCGCATGCCGACGTTGGTCGATATTATGGGCGAGCCAGCCGCCAAGATATTCTTTCTGACCCAGAATAGGGCGGTTCGAGCAAGCGTAGCCTGGATTCAGCGACGGCGAAATCCGGGGTAAACATTGCCGCGTGTTCCCCGGTCGCGTTGGTCAACCCCGCCGGCGCGGAGGTTGGATACAAGCGCCTACGGCGTTTCGCCTCCTGTTTTCTCTCAGGTTTCCGAAGCGAGGCGTAAGGGTTAGAAAACAAGAGAAAACAACAAAACTGGGATGCACCCCGCGCCGCGAGAACGTAAGCCTGTTCCTCTTCGGTTTCTCTCGTGAGGACGGAGACTTGTGGATTACCTCTTCGACCAACGTGCGCAACCGGTTCACGCTATCAACTTGATACCGGCTGGGCCACACAAGGTCATCTAGAACTGGGGCAAACGTCTGTCGCCACGAAGTTTCGCGCCCCGTTATTGACCATTGACAGGATAAACTACAACTGCAACTATAGCGTGTATCTTCAATTTAGGGGGTGATGATGATCAGAATAACACTGCTCGCTAGCGTCGCGCTGCTTTGCTGCCAAACGGCAAACGCCGCGACAAACTGTCTTCCATCCAGTGCAAATCCTAGTGTGAAAGACCTGTTGGGCGCAATCAAATGTCTGCAAGACCAAATGGTCAGCTATGGAGATGTCACTGACCTGCGCTTCGCTGACAAAAATTGGTGCGTCGCCCGCGGTGATCCTGGTGATAGCAGAGTGCTCACTATACCGTGCTCGCCAGGAGCCTCAGGTTCTGGTCAAAGCAAAGTCACAATAGATAAACACCAATAGGTGTAAACTCGTGAGCACGCGCCCTGATTGGGCGCGTGCCAATATCATCACGGTGTGACGGGATTGATGGCCCTCTGAATTGGTTAGTCGCTGCCGCCGTTAATGCAAAAAGAGGATGCGAGTCTCTACGTCCCAATTGTGGGGCATCGCGAGCCACTCATTCGCTCGCGTATGCCGCATTCGAGATCACGCGGATCAACGGAGCTCTGCCGTCCTCGAATTGACGCTCACTGCGCGTCCCTGCCGGCCAGCAAGAGCAAGGGTGGGCTAAGGCGCGGAGCGCCGTGCCCACGTGCCTTCTCTAGCAATAGATTAGCGTGGGCTTTGCTCAGCCCACCAACCGAGCCATTGCACCGTGTCCGGCAGAGCGATAGCCTCTCCGATGAGCTGCCACGGAGACGTGCCGAAGTCTCCCAGGGCGATCAGCAGCCGTTATGCCGTCGGCAGGCGCGCATTCAGAAAAACAGTTGAGTTCTCACCAGCGCCGCTCAGCGAGCGGCGCTTGCGCGCATCCCCAGCCGCTGCGCACAGCGCAGCGGCCGCGATGGAGGCTATTCATGACGCTGTTGAATTTCGGCTTGTGGCTGATCGGCGCCGCGCTCGTCGTTATAATACCCTGCGGCTGTATCATGACGCGACGGCGGCCGGCCCGTCGGCCCAGCTCTTTCGAATAGCTTCGGCAAAAACGGGCTCGGGTAAGCGTCGGCCGGGCCAAGGCGCGGAGCGCCGAGGCCACGCGCTTTCTTTTGTCTACCTTCCGGAAGCCCATAGTCTTCCCGTCATTACGATCGGGCGGCTCGATAGGCTTCAACTCGTTCAGCCCATCCTGCACACGGGCAAGCGTAGCCCGAGTTCAGCTCAGTTGGGGATGCCCGCGCCCGCTACATGGTCAGACCCGCCGCCTGACGCGGCTCGCCGATTAAGACCGTACTCCGGTCCAGCGGTCGCGGTCGATCTGAAAGCCGAAGCTCATGACAAAACAGCTCAGCAAAATAACTAACACCAAAGTCCCAGCCGGCAATCCGGCCGGGCCTTGTGCCGGCACCGCGAGGAACAGCGTTGTCGTGATCAGCCCGCGGGGGATCGCCCACAATAACGGGCGCGTTTGTTGCCGGTTAAGCAGGAACAGAATCGGCCAGCGCAAGACCACAATGGCAACCATCAGCACTGCGGCTGCCGCCCACGCATTCGCGTCGGACAGGACACGGATGTCCGTGGTGTAGCCGAGCAGCAGGAAGAAGAAGGTTCGCACCACGAACGTTGCCTCGGTAGTGACATGCTTGAAGCGGATCAGTTCCGCTACGTAGCGCGGGCCATGCAACCGCTCGAGCCATTTGACTCCGCTCAAAAGGTGCGGGTTGTTTAGGATCAGGCCAAGGATGAGCACGACGAGCAATGGCGAAAAGTCCATTGCATTGGCGGTTCCGTAGATGAAGATCAGGGCAAACAGCAGCGGCAGGAACTTGACGTTGCCCACCAGGTGGCCGACGAGCCAGCACATGCCCAGCCCGGTGATTGTGCCGATGATCAGCGCCGCCACGGTGCCTGTGGTGACCGCCACACTTGCTGCTGTAGGGGTCGCTTGCGGCAAGCAGGGCATTAAAGCACATCACGCCGATGATGTCGGACCATGAGCTCTCGAAAACGACAAACGTGCGATCGCGGGCGGATAATCCCTCCGCCGCGGGAATGGCGATCGAGGCTGCTGATGATGGCGAACGGCATTGCCATCAAGGTTGCATGATACCAGCTCAAATCGAGCCACAGCCTCAGTAAGGCCGCAAGCGCGATCACCGTGACCAGCAGGCCGAAGGCGGCAGTGCCGGAGGAACGTAGCAGCAGCGGGCGATGACTGATATCCAAATCCAGATCGAGGGTTGCTTCGAGCACGATCAGGACCAGACCGATTGCGCCAAGCACCCGCAGCCATTCGCCCGGCACATCGACCGTAGCGCCGTAAGCATTGGTCAATGCGCGAAGCGCCAGCCCTGCAAGCAGCAGCAGTACGACGGAGGGCACGCGTAGCTGTCGTCCGAGGTGGAGGAACCAATACGACAGCAGAACCGCCGAGCCGACGGTCATCATCAGGGCGTTCGCCATGGCCAAAAGGGTCGTTCAAGTGTTGCAAAATTGCAAGGCCCATGCGGACGGACTGGTGTGATCGCCACGCGGCGGTCCGATGCGATCAGCAGACAAGGACGTTGCATGCACCGCCGATTGTTGCGCCTTGAGGCTGTGGCACGAGCGGCCTGCTCGCCGCCGCCATCGTTTGTCCCGTTGCTGAACCCGAAAGGCTGCTGCTGTAGTGCGTCCCGCAGGCGTTCGCTTTCACGAAGCGGCGTCGTCGGCGCTCCCGGGATCGCCGACCGAGCGGGTTGTAGCGCTGTCGTTCTCATCGGCGCCAGGTTCGCCGCGAGCACCTCGACGCTCGTTGTCCGATTGCGGGTCTGCTCCGGGCGCGAGTCCAAGGTGCCAGAGCATTTCCACGTTACTCAAGTATAGATTCACTTTCTCATGGCGGTCGTCGATGATGGTATTCCTGAAATCGCGGAGCGCCACGACGGAGGAGGTCAGCGGCTCATTGAGCGATTGGCAGATGGTCTGGACTTTGGCTTTGAGGACGCCGATCTGGCCGCTGTCTTTGGTGAGATTTTCGATCTTGTCGTCTTCCCAGCCCGGTACGTCCATGCCCAGCTGCAGGCCGACCCGCGCCAGCGCCTGCTTGATCTCTTGCAGCGATCTTCTGCCGAAGTTCGGTGCGCGCAGCAGATCGGCCTCGTATCGCTGGATCAGTTCGCCGATATAGACGATGCCATCGTTTTTCAGACAATTCGCCGAGCGGGGCGAGAGGCCAAGTTCATCGATCGTGTTCAAGAATGCGGGATCGAAAGGAACGCCGGGCGCATGCGCCAGGACCTTGCTCGACAGAATCGCGGTGAACAGCCGGTCGCGTTCTCCGAACATGATGAAGCTTGACAAAATCCCGGCACGATAGATTTGTTCTATCGGTTCGATCACCCGGACGTCGTGATCCTCGTCCCAGATCACCGCAAAATCCGTAAATCGGCCCTCTGGCAACGGCCGTCCCAACGGATCGTGAAAGACCGTTGCTCGCAGGATGGAATAATGTGCTCCCCGTCCGAGATAGCCGGCCGGAACGGTCTCGTCGTAGAGTGTTTTGAAAAAGTCGGAATAGTTCCGCAAAGTGCGCCCCCCCTTTGCTAGACTACAGTTCTCTCCTCCGTTGCTTGGAATTTGCTCTGAAGTCCGAATCGCCGACAACAACGCGCGTTTGCTGCCGCTCTGTGTGGATCCCCTCGGACAATCGAAACGCCCAGATCGAAAAGCACAGCGAGAGCACCGCAGCTCGACCACCGTGAATGGGCATCTGCGGCGTGTCAATTGGACGCCTCGGCGCAGTGCCCGCGACATGATCACTCAGGGCATCCAAGATGCAGTTCGCACTCGGCTTGGCAATATCCGGATGACGGCACATCAGGACCGGATGCGACTACGAATTCGGTACTAAAGCGCTGCCGACCGCAAGGCCGGTCATGTCCGGTTTTGCCGCGCAGGCATCGTGTCCCCGAGTAACGCGCAGCAAAGCGGGACCGTACTAACTTTCGTGTTCAGACGATTGCAGATCAGCGGCGCTTCATTTCGCGCCTCGCGGGTGGGGGAACCAAGTCTTGATTGGGTTGCGGCGCAGTTATTTCTGCATGACCTTGGCGAGCCCTTTGCGCAAATCGTCGCCGTTCATGACCGGCACAAGCTCGGTTTCGGCGTTGAGGTTGAGGAAGAACGGCTCGACGGCCTCGACGATTTGCGAGGCATCTTTCATATCAAAAAACAGCATGCCGCAACGCATGCCGTCGATCGGCGCAAAGTAGGCTGCCTCCGGCTTGAGTTTGGTGAGGATCGTCTCCATCGTCTTCCCCAGCGAGCCGTCTCTGATCACGGCATTGCCCTTCTCGACCGGAATTGTGAATTTGAGCATCATACGCATTTTTCGCCTCCGCGTGGTCTGGACGGTCTGCCGGAAAGAATTTGCGCAGTAGCACAATGAACTCTATTTCGACGTTGACGCTGATGCAATACGGCGCAGTACGCTGCGTTGTTGCGCCGCTCTGCGCGCAGGGCAAGCAAGCATAGCGCCGACACAAGAGGGGCTTCGTGACCATTCGCATCGCCGCCATCGAGGTCAGTCACTGGCATGCGCTCAATGACGCAGCGTATCTTCGCCATCTCGCCGCCATCGCCCACGATCTTCTCGATCGAGGTTGTCAGTTCCTGATGGAGAATCCGATGGGGCTCAATGTCGAGGAGGTGAAGGCAGTTGGCGACCAACGCGGCCCGGCTCAACGCGTTTTTAGCCGTTCCGCGAGACAAACGTGACGGCGCGTTCGCCGCGCGTGCCCGCGCGCTGCTTGCCGCGGGCAGCTTTGGCCCGCTTCGCTACATGACTGGAGAAATCGCGGATGGCGTACGCGTAAGAGTTCTGGCGGGTCTGAAAGCAGGCCAGCGTCACGCCCGCAGCCTGGTATGCCTGCCGGCGGTGCGCTCGATGGCGCTGGCGAGATATTCGGGCGATTGCGCGCCGGTGACGATGGCGTGGCCGCCGAAGATGAAGCAGGGCACGCCGTCGATGCCGGCTTCCTTGGCGCTGCTGGCCTCGGCCTCAACGCGGTCGACATCGGCGTCGCTCGCCAACAGCCGGCGTACGAGGTCGCCGTCCATGCCGCAATCGCTCGCGGCCTGGATCAGGACCTTGGCATCGGTGAGGTCGGCGCCTTCGGCGAAATAGAGTTCCATCAGGCGTTGCTTGACGAGCGCTGGATCGGTGGCGCTGCGCGACCACAGGATGACGCGATGGCAATCGAGCGTATTGGGCTGGCGGGAAATCCTGTCCGGCGCGTAGCGCAGCCCCTCCATCGCGGCTGCGGCGGCGATTCGTTCGGCAACGACGCTGTAGCGTTCGGCGGAGCCGAATTTGGTCTCAAGATAGGTCTGCCGGTCGATGCCTTCGCGCGGAATCCACGGGTTGAGAAAGTACGACCGCCAATTGATGTCGACCGCAATGTCGGGATTCAGTGCCACCGCCGCCTCCAGCCGGCGCTTGCCGATGTAGCACCACGGGCACACGATATCGGAGACGACTTCGATATGAAGCGGGGCCGGCGCGGATGACGACAGGCTCATGAGCGAGACCTTCGGTTTGTTTCAGTTCAAGTCGGGCTGGCGCGCGGAGTCAAGGCCGTTTCGCGGGGGCTCTGAACTGCGCGGCGCGTTTGAAGTACATGGTGCGTATTCTATTCGCCGGCAACCTGGCCCGCCACGCGTGCGATGAGCGAATCGACGCTGTCGGTCGGCCGCAGGGTAGCGAGCGTGACCGCTGTGTCGATGCCGGCGCGCGCGCGATCGGGCGCCACCATCGTGTTCTTGAGCACGCTGGCAATGCGCCGTGCCACTACGTGAGCGGCGCGAAGATCGGTTTCCGTAAAGACCGCGAAGATCGAATTGTCGGCTTCGCGGCAGGCGAAGTCGACCTCGCGCATCAGCCGGCCCAATAGCCGTGCGGCATCGAGACCGGTGCGACGGTTGCTGCCGGCGAACGAAAATCGCGCGATCGACAGGCCGACGCCGCGTCTTTCGGCATCGTCGACGGCGCGGTTGAGATCGCGCCAGAACGCCTCGTGGGCGAGCAGGCCGGTATCGGGATCGAGCATGCCCTTGGCGTCGAGCGATTTGAGCATGCGCCTGAGCCGCTCGCCTAGCGCATGCAGGCGCGCGAACGGCAAGAAGCGCTCGACCAGACGCGCCGGCCCGTCGGCGATACGCTCAAGATTCGGCAGATACGCAGCGAACGGCTCGACGATGCCGGGATGGGCGCCAAGCACGGCGACCGGCAGATCGCGAAAACGCACGTCCTCGGCCAGCACCGTTAATAGCGCCTCGATGACGCGTGGACCAAAGCCGTCCCCGATCACCATGCCGTCGATGTCACGCAAATTGAGCGCGCGCGCCGCACTTTCGACGCTGAGCGCGCCGATCAGCCCGACCCGCTCCCCAATCGCCACCGAGAGTGCCGGATAGGAGCGGCCGCGGCCTGCGACCAACACATTGGCGTCGTCGAGCGGATCGTTCCGCGGTAATTCCGGCGGCAGTTCTCCGCGCGCGGCCAACGTGCGGGTGCGGCGCAGCACCGTGCCGTGCAGCGTGCGGATGCGCAGCGCCGAGCCAAGGCGGCTCACGATGCGTTCGGCCGGCGCGCTTGCCGCGATCGCGAGTGAGTTCGGCATCGACGGAGCGCCGTCATCGCGCGTGCGCGCAATCACCGGCATGAAGGGACGGTCGATTTCCTCGGTGCGCTGAACAAGTGCGTCAACCAGCGCAGTCTGGCTGGCGCGGTCGGCGCACGGTTCAGCCACAACCACGGCTTCGGGCTCCACCGAGGCCAATGCGGCCGGCGCCTCGATCCAGCTGGTCTCGACAATGGGGAAACCGCCGGCAGCCCGCAACGCCTCAATGATGTCCGGCGCCGGGCTGTCGGCAACGACGACGAGTGAACCTTGCAGCGCCATGGCGGGAGACAGAATTTTTCCGATCCAGCTCCCGACAATGCCGATGTGCCGTTAATAGCGGGTCAACACCGCCGCGCGACGGAGTGCAGTAAGCTGCCACAGCGCCATGATCCGCATTACGGAGCGGCAACGGCAGACTCGGCCGTTGCCGCGGCAATCAACTTCCGCGTTAGATCCGGCCTCGCGATGCCGGCTCTCGCCCTCATTGGTGCTTGGAATGACCGCCGGGATGCCCATGACCGGTGGGATGCCCATGACCGGTGGGATGCCCATGACCGGTGGGATGCCCATGACCGCCGGGATGCCCGCCGTGGCTCCAGCCATGGAAGCCTTCGCCGCCGCCCCAGCCAAAGCCGTGTCGACTGCCGTAACCGCACCAATACCAGCCTGGACCGTTCCAGCCATCGACATAGAAGCACCAATGGTGGCCGCCGAAGATGAAAAGCTGTGCTTTCACTATCGGGCTGACACTTTGAGCATCAGTGCCCGATCCGTTAACGGGCATTGCCTGCGTCGTACTTGTCAATGTCGCGCCTGCCGCCAGGCTGGCACCGAGCACAATCGCCAATCCAAACTGCTTTATCACGTCATCCTCCTTGGCTGGATTTGCGGGCGTTCCTTGCAGTCGGGTTTCGCCCGGGTTTGGTCGAAACGTCTGCCGGCTGGCCGGCTTGTGGGGGTGTCGCAGCCTCCCGACGGCGTTGGTTCCCCGATGGACTTCTCCGTCCACCGCATAGAAATCATCGGTGGCGGCAAAACTCAAGGGGTACCCGCCACAACGGAGGACGACCCTTCGGTGCGGTCGCGGAAGGCCGCCGCGACGATCGGATTGACGCCGACGGCTGTGAGTGCGGCCTGAACCACCTCACGGTCGGCGGCGTTACCGATTAGTCGTTGGCCGATCACCGCGTCGGGTAGCGCCGCCAGCGTCGCCGCGCCGTCGATGCGCCCGACCGCCTCCTGTAATTCATGCAGCAGGAAGCGATAGCCGCCGACGCTGACGATGCCAGATGGCGAACCGGTCACCACCATCGCCTGGCTGATCGAATCAACCCGGCAGGTGTATCCGGTATCGACGAGGCCGGTGCGGTCGATGTGGAAATGTGGCAGGCCGGAGCGTTCGATGCCGGGCGGGAAGGAGTGACGCGGCACCATTGGACCGCGCAGTGCGACGGTGCTTGCGGCCGTGCGCGCAAGCTCCGCAACGACGACCGCGCTAGCGCTGCCGCGCGGTGCGACTACCGGACCGAACGGAATTGGCCCGGCGCGGCCGCCTGCTCCGCGCCGTACCGGCACAAGTCCGGCCTCGCCGAAGATCGGCACATCGATCAGCGTAGTTTCCGTTTCGCGCCAGGCCGGGCTCGTCGCCAGCCGTTCCGGTGAACGCCATGCCGCGATGACAGTCCCGACGCCGTCACGCGAGAAGACGCCGCTCTCGCCGAGCCGCAGCGCGACCGGGCCGGGGAGCATCAGCGTGCCGCACGTCTCGTCGCGGCGCTGGCGCGCCAGCACATCTGCGTCGAAGGGGTGATGGAGCGCGAGCGTGCCGGCGCTCAACAGCCACGGCAGCAAAGTAATGCTGATGCCCGCGAAGGAGGCCGGCGCGATCGTCGACAGCATCGTGGCGTCCTGCGCGAGCCGGCTTTCCAGCGTCACGCCGAGCCCGCCGGCCAGCATTTCGACGTGATTGCGCGCAACCGGTACGATGCCGTTGTCGCCAATGTCGAAGGTAACCAGTGCGAGATGCGCAGCCGCGTTGTTCTGCCGCTCGCGCTCGAGCGGCGGTATCGGATCGAGTTTTTCGGCACTGAACAGATCGTCGAACGGCACGACGCCGTCGGGAAGCTTTTGACCGAAGCCGCATACATAGCGGATCGAGAACACTTCCGAGGCAACGCGCATGGCGAACTGGCAATGATTGAAGCTGCCAACACGCCCGCAGGTGATCAGTGCTCTGCTGCCGATTCGCGAGAGAGCCGCGATGGCGTCGGCGCGTCGCCACAGCAATGGCAGCGGCGCGGCGATCATGCCGGCGCGCAGCACGCCAAGAATGGCCAGGATGTTTTCAACGATATTGGGCAGCTGAACGCCGATAATCGCATCGGTCGGGATGCCCATGCGGCGCAAGCGGCCGGCGACGGCCGCCACCACGCGGTCGGCCTGCGCGTAGGTCAGACGCCGCGGCTCGCCGTCGGTGAACGCGGTGCGGTTCGGTGGATCGAGCAGCGCGAGCCTGTCAGGCTGGCGTAGCGCGATGCGGTGGAACACCTCGTCGATGGTGAGGCGCCGCTGGCCCGGCTGCGACGGTGCGGGAGCGACCATGGGATTGCCAAGAATCATTGCGGAACCCCGGTCGGTTGACGCCACCAGGAGTCAAGCAGGTAGCCGTACAGCGAGGTTCGCGCTGGATGCTCGATATAGCTGCGGCGCGCCACCCATTGCCTGGGCAGATAGAACAGCGGCACGACGTAACAGCCGGAAGTGAGCACGCGATCGAGCGCGCGCACGGCATCGACGAAAGTGCTGCGGTCGCGCGCCTGCAAAAGCGCGGCGATCATGGCGTCGACCGCCGGGCTGCGCACGCCCATATAGTTGCGCGAACCTTCCTCGTCGGCCGCCGCCGAGCCGAAGTAGAAACTCTGCTCATTGCCGGGCGAAAGCGATTGCTCGTAGCTGTATTTGATCATGTCGAAGTCGAACGACAGCAGCCGCTGCTCGTATTGTACCTCTTCAACAAGGCGCACCTGCGCGTCGATCCCGGCCCGCGCCAGATTGCTGGAAAACGCCAGCGCCAAACGCTCGTCCGCTCTGTTCGTCACCATGATCTCAAAACTCAACGAACGTCCGGTGGCGCGGCTAAGCAACTTGGTGCCCTTAAGCTCGTAACCGGCAACCTGCAACAAAGCGAGTGCCTGCCGCAAGGTCGCGCGGTCATGCCCCGAACCGTCGGTCACCGGCAGCGACCAGGTGCCGGTGAGGACCTCGGGGCGCACTGCGTCGGCAAAAGGCGCAAGTAACGCCAGCTCGCGCGCGTCGGCCGGGCGCCGATAGGCGGAGAGCTCGAAATCGGCAAAGTAGCTTGCGCTGCGTTTGTACAGTCCATAGAAGAAATTGCGATTGATCCATTGAAAATCGAACAACAGCGAGATCGCCTGCCGGACCCGGATATCGCCAAAGATCGGCCGGCGCGTATTGAACACGAAGTCGAAGCTCGGCTTGGGCAGGCCGTCTGCAAACGATTCCTTGACGACGCGGCCGTCACGCGCCGCCGGAAAATCGTAGCCGGCCTCCCAGCTTGTCGGGTCCTCCTCGGTGCGCACGTCGTAAAGTCCGGCCTTGAACGCTTCGAAATAGGCGTCAGCATCGCGATAATAATCAAGTCGCACCTCGTTGAAATTCCACAAACCCTGGTTGATGGCGAGCGACCGGCCCCAGTAATTGGGATCACGCTTGAAGGTGACGCTTTTTCCTGCCTGCACGTCGGCGACCACGTACGGCCCGCTGCCGATCGGCTTCTTCAGCGTCGTCTGCTCGAATGTGGCAACATTGATGGCGTGTTTCGGCAAAATCGGCATCAGACCGAGGATCAGCGGCAATTCGCGATCGCCGCTGCCGGATAGATCGAAACGCACGGTATGCGGATCGATAATTTCGGCGCGCAGCACCTTGGAATAATAGGCGCGGTGATTAGGCCTGCCGTGATCGCGCAGAAGCCGCCACGAGAATACAACGTCGTCGGCCGTCACCGGCACGCCGTCGGAAAAATGCGCCGCAGGGTTGAGCCTGAAAGTAACATCATCACGGGCGTCGTCGGTCTCGACCGAGCGCGCCAACAGGCCGTAGAGGGTAAACGGCTCGTCGTAGCCGCGCGCCATTAGGCTTTCCACCACATAGCCGCGAATGGCCTGTACGGCGAGTCCGTTGACGATCAGCGGGTTGAGGCTGTCGAATGTGCCGAGCACGCCTTCGACCAGTCGGCCGTCCTTTGGCGCCTTGAGATTGACATAGGGCATCGCCGCGAAATTTTCAGGCATGAGCGGTGCGCCGTGCATCGCGATGGCAGAGGCGGCTCGTGCTGGATGCGCAGCAGCGCTCGCAAGCGCAATCGCACCGCATAACGCCATCCGAGTTCGGTAACAGGCATCGCCGATGAGCATGGCCTTTGTCGTCTGACTGCGTGAACTCGGCGAGGACCGGTCGATCCTTGGCGCTGGCCAAATGTAACACATTTGCGCGCTGCCATGCGGCCAGCGCCGCCGGTCATGGGTTGCAGCGATTTCATCGTTATTCCCGACCGCCCTTTATCCGACCGCCGGTTTGGGCTATCTGATCCAATCTGGTGTCACGCTGTTGCCGCAATCTGCGTCGATTTAGCGTACTACCCGGGGCACCTGCGCGACGTAGCGCGGCGACGAATGTGGGGTGTCCCCGTTTCGAATATGAAACTAGGCTGGCCGCGCAAGTCGATGAGCATCGATTTGCGAGCGGCGGCGTGCAAAGAGGGACTGCATCTCATGATCGACCGAAACGCGACGGCATCGCCAGTACGCCGCACGCTTGGTGTGCTCGCCAAGACCGCAGCCCTTACGGTCGCGCTCGCCATCGCGCCATCTGTGCTGACGCATGCCGAGACGAAACGGCCGCCGGCCAAGAAGCCGGCGGCGGCACATCCGCAGCAGAAGCCAGCACCGCAACCGCAGCAGCAGCCGCCGGTGCAATTGATCTATTCGCCCTGGACCAAGTTCTGCCTGAAGGGGAAAGAGGCAAACGAGAAGGAGGTCTGCTTTACCGGCAAGGATGCCCGCATCGAATTGGGCATGCCGGTCGTCTCGGCCGTGCTCATCGAGCCGCAAGGCGATCCGAAAAAAATTCTGCGTGTGACGCTGCCGCTCGGCATGCAGCTCATCCATGGTACGCGCGTCATCATCGATCAGAACCAGCCGATGGCCGCGCCGTACGTCATCTGCTTCAGCAACGGCTGCATGTCCGATTATGAAGCCAATGCGGAAACGATCGAGAAGATGAAGAAGGGGCGCGGCCTGGTGGTGCAGGCGATCAATGCTAACGGCCAGCCGATCAGCGTCGTGCTGCCGCTTGCCGACTTCGGCAAGGCCTATGATGGCCCGCCGACCGATCCAAAGGTCTTTGCCGAACAGCAGCAGAAGCTGCAGGAGGAGTTGCAGAAGCGCGCCGAGGAAGCGCGCAAGCAGACTGGAAGCCCAGCACGCCACGTCGGGGGGCAAAGCGCAGTAGAGTTGAGGCCTCGCGTCGTGCTGGTCGGCAGAGGGACCGGTCGGCAGACGGAGAAAGGCATGGGTACAGGTTGGCATTTACGCCTCTCGGCCGGTGTCTGCGCGACTGGCGCCGTGCTGGCTCTCACTCCCTCGGCTCAGGCATTCCCGCTTATCACTAAGCGCGAGGCTGCACTGCCGGCGGCAAGGGGCGGTTATGAACGCGGAATATCGCGGGGGCCGACGATCACCATCGTCCCGCCCGCGCCGGCTGCCGGGACGATCCAATCGCCGCTCGAGCTAAAAATAAGATTTAACAGTCACGGCGGGGCCAAGATCGATGTCGATTCCGTGCTTGTGACTTATATGAAGAATCCGACGGTGGATTTGACCCAGCGCTGCCGCGCAACATTAGAGACTTTGCGTTTCGCAACGCTGTTCCGGTGGATTCCGGCGTCGATTTTCATCTCCATATGGAGCGGCTGCTGACGTTCACAAACCAGGCGCTCGGGCTTGAAGCAAGGCAGAATACGACCGCGGATTTCATCGCCGACCGCAACCCGCGCGCAGATCCGGCGCTGACCGATATCGCAGCTGCTCCGAATGCGGTTTCGACGGCCAAGACGAGGCCTTCGCATCTATTGTCCTACTTCGCCGTCCCGGTCATTTTGCTGCTGCTCGCCCATTATATAGCCGTCATGAAGTGGGACCTCGATACCGCCTATCTGCGTCCGTTCACGATCGCGGTCCCGCTCGCCTGCGGGTTTTTATCGCTCAGAGACCTTCGCCTCGGCATCGGCGCGGCAACATTGCTGGGACTGAGCATCGCGCTCGCTGCCGTGGCCGGAATGATGACGGTGGTCGGATTGATTGATCAACACGCCATCCTGCCGCGAAGCGAAGCGGGATGGCAGGAGGCTGTCGAGTATGTCATCACCATCACGTTGGCGACCGCCGCCGGCAATCTGCTGGCGCGCCTTGCCGAACTCGAGGAAGCTCGGCCGCTGGAGGCCGTTTTAGGACAAGTGTTGTGCGTTAATTCCTTGAGACTTGGCAGCTCGGATTCGACCTGCGTGAACTCCAGAATTTGGACGGGCGCATTGTCGATCGCCGACCCTTTGCGGATTTGGCCGACGCCGACTTCACGCGCCAGCGGCATGGAAAATGCGCACGACAGGCCGTTGCCCGCGCGGGCGAACCTGATCGTCATCTTCTGGCCGCCGGCGCCGCCGCTGAAGACGCGCAGCCGCACCAGGCTGCCGTTGATGAAGGTCCAGACAAGATCATAGCCCTGCGCGCCTCGTTTCGGAGTATCGAGATCGATCTTGAAATCTATTTCGACTACAATTCATGGGAAGTCAGGCCGCGCGCGGTTCCGACCCTGATTGCGCTCGGCAGCGTGCTGTCGCGGCGCGATTTCCGCGAAACGATATTCCTCATTAACGGCTACACCGACGCACGCGGCGGCGCCGAGTACAACCAAGTGCTGTCGCAGCGGCGGTGCGTCGCCTGCTGATCGAGCAGTTTCACCTGCCGCCGGATAAGCTGATCGCCGTCGGTTTCGGCAAGGAACGGCTGAAATTCCCCGAGCATCCCTTTGCTCCCGAGAATCGTCGGGTCCAGATCGTAAATACCGAAGTAAAGGCGCCGCAGGGCGGCCGATAATTGCACCGGTGAGCGGGGGTGCGGCGGCCGATTGTCCCTCGTCATCGCCACCCGCTCTTTCGAAGATTGGGGGCGATCACGCAGATATCTGTGTTGGCCGGACACGTGTTCTGGCTGCTTGCGGCGCTCGTCGTTACGGCGCCGCCGGCTTGGTCGCAGGGCATCACGCTCGAAGGACTTAACGGCAAGCAGATAAGCTATACGGTCGTCTACGACGTAAGCGGCATCAACCCCAAATACGGAGCCTTTTCCGGCGCCCACAGCCACCTGCGTGGGGAACTCCACATTTCCGGAAGTTCGGTTTCCGGCCAGGCGACGCGCGTCGTGACTTACCGCGGCCGCACGGTGGGCACGCTGTCAGGCAGTCTGTCCGGAGCAATTGGAAAACCTCAGGAGGGTTCGCGCGGCGGCAACTTTGTTTGGGTGCTGCAGGGCGATTCGCTGATTCTGCTGCGAACCTTCATTGTCGGCGGAGCCAAGGTCACTATCACCTTCAGCGGTGGCGGCTGCTCGGTCCGGGCGCCGATGATGCATGAGGTCGGCGCCGGCAATACCCGCATGGCCTCGGTCTCAGGCGGCGCGGTCGTGGTCACCAGCGCGACCCAGACTTCGTCGAGCTGCAGCGTCGGCGGTTAGAACCCGGGGGCGACCCTAATGCCGCATCGCCGAGCGCGGGCGGTAACCGCCCTTGCCGTCTTTGATAAAAACTTCAGCGACCTGCGGATGCCGCACCGGTTCGCCGCTGGTGTCGGGCAGCAGATTTTGCTCGGAGACATAGGCGATGTATTCGCTCTCTTCGTTTTCGGCGAACAGATGATAAAACGGCTGCTCCTTGTGCGGACGGACATCCGCCGGGATCGCCTGGTACCATTCCTCGGTATTGTCGAATACCGGATCGATGTCGAACACGACACCGCGAAACGGGTAGAGGCGGTGGCGGACGACCTGCCCGATCTGAAATTTGGCGATCCGGATTCTATCCATGACGGCTCGTACATTGCGGTCATGCAAGGCTACAATTGTGGCATGCCGCGGACCAAGTGCTGAACGTCTGTTCATGGACCGTTGATAGAAGACTTGGCGATCACAGTCCATAGCGCGCGGCCATGTCCGGGTCCTTGGCGGCGACGAGGCGAGCGAGATCGACCAAAACTTTGGCCTGTTTCCAGGTGGCGTCGTCCTGCATTTTGCCCTCGATCATGACGGCGCCGCTGCCGTCAGGCATGGCGGCGATGATCTTTTTGGCAAAGGCGACTTCGGCGGGATCGGGCGAAAAGACGCGCTTGGCGATCGGCACCTGGCTCGGATGCAGCGTCCAGGCGCCGACGCAGCCCATCAGGAAGGCGTTGCGGAATTGCGCCTCGCAGGCGGCAGCATCGGCGAAATCGCCAAACGGGCCATAGAACGCCTTGATGCCGGCCGCAGCGCAGGCGTCGACCATTTTGGCGATCGTGTAGTGCCACAGGTCCTGCTGGAACGCGGCGCGCGGCGTTCCTGCCGCCCCGGCATCGGCCAGGACCTTGTAGTCGGGATGGCCGCCGCCGACGCGGGTCGTCTTCATCGCCCGCGAGGCCGCGAGATCGGCCGGGCCGAGGCTGATGCCGTGCATGCGCGGCGAGGCCGTCGCAATCGCCTCGACATTGTTGACGCCTTCGGCGGTTTCCAGGATGGCGTGAATAAGGATCGGTTTTCTGATCGCGTGTGTGGCTTCGAGTTGGGCCAAAAGCTGGTCGAGATAATGGATGTCCCATGCGCCCTCGACCTTGGGCAGCATGATGACATCAAGCTTCTGGCCGACGGCTGCCGCGATCTCACAAACATCGTCCAGCATCCAGGGCGAGTTGAGCGCATTGATGCGCGTCCACAAGCCGGTGTCGCCGAACTCGCAGGAGCGCGCCATGGCGATGAAGCCTGCCCGCGCCGCCGCTTTGGCGTCGGCCGGGATGGCGTCTTCGAGATTGCCCAGCACCACATCGACCTCGGCGATCAGCTCCGGCACTTTGGCGCGCACTTTCTCGATGTGCGGCGGCACGAAATGAATCATGCGCTCGAGCTTGAGCGGCAGCTCGCGCAGCGGCGCGGGCGCCCCGATCGCCAGGGCTTTGAAAAAATTGCGCGGCAGCTTCATGCGTGTCGATCCAAATTGCGTTCGCGCCGCAAAACTTAGGATGGAAGACATAACCTCGCCAAGCCGCTTTTGACGGCAGCTTTGCCCACGAAATGGCGGCCTTCACACCGTCTCGCCGCGCATCAGGCGCGGCTGCGAGGCGGCCGGCGCCACGCCTTCGCGCATCAGTGCCCGGCGCAACGGGCCGATGCGATCGACGAGATACAACGACAGCCCGCGCAGACCGTGCGCGGGAATGAACTCGGTCAAGAGGCTGCGATTGAGGATATCGACCGCGGTGCTGCGGCTTAGCGCATCGGCACGGCGTTGCGCCCGGTAGCGCGCGAGCACATCGGGCGCGCCGATATCAAGGTTTTGCCGGCGAGCGTCAGCGACGATCTCGGCAATGGCGGCGGCGTCGCGCAGCCCAAGGTTAAGTCCCTGGGCGCCGATCGGCGGCGCCACATGAGCCGCCTCGCCCACCAGGGCGATACGCCTGTCTGCAAATAAATCCGCGCGCTCCATGGCAAGCGGAAAAACCCCGCGACCTTGCTCGACGGTCAGCCGCCCGAGCAGAGAATGCGAGCGGCGTTCAAGCTCAACGGAAAGCGCGGCGTCGGTCATCGCCGCGAGTGCACCCGCACTTTCCGGATCGACCACGCAGACCAAGCTCGAGCGGCGGCCGGGTAGGGGGACGAGCGTGAACGGACCCGTTTCGGTATGGAACTCGGTCGAGGTGTCCTGATGCGACCTCGCATGCGTCAGATTGAGAACAAGCGCCGTCTGCGGGTAGCTCCACCGCTTCGAGCCGATGCCGGCGGCGGCACGGCACAGCGAGCGCGCGCCGTCGGCGCCGACCACAATCCGCACCCGGATGTTCTGCTCGGCCACCTTGACGACTACTCCGGCAGCATCGCTTGTCACTTCTGTTGCCGGGGCCGCCACACGTGGCAATTTAAGATCCGCAAGGCGCGCTTGAAGGGCTGCAATCAGGTATCGATTCTCAACATTAAAACCAAATTCCTCCAGACCGATTTCCGCAGCGGCGAAGGAAACCTCGGGCGCGCGGATGAGCCGCCGGGTATCGTCGATGATACGGATTTTGCGCAGCGGCGCGGCATGCGGCCGACACGCCGACCACACGCCAAGCGTGGTGAGTGCCGTGACCGATCCCGCAAGCAGCGCCGTGGTGCGCTGGTCGGCCTCGGCGGGTGGGGCTATCAGCAAGGTTTTGACGCCCGCCGTGCCAAGTGCAATGGCGCTGACCAGGCCGGCCGGACCGCCCCCGATCACCGCTGCTTCGGCGCTGAAAGTGTTGCTGGAGCCCGGCAAGGAGCGCACCGCCGTTTCCATTCTGCTTCGACTGTTCGCGGGCCTGTGTTTCCAACTTAAACGCCTGCCGAGACGTTGCACAGCCCACGGAATCGGCGTCTAGGCTTGGCGTCATGGAGCTCAACGACTTGGCGCGAAGAAACTTGCCGCAAAGAAAGGTGACGCCGCGGGGCATTGTTGCCTTCGCCGTGCATGTCTTCACGGCCTGCGGCGCGGCGTGCGCGTTTTTGGCCATGATGGCGGCTGCGCGCGAGGCCTGGCCACAAATGTTCGTTTGGCTCGGCATCGCGTTTGTCATCGACGGTATCGATGGGACGTTCGCGCGGCTGTTTCGAGTGGCCGAAACGCTGCCGCGCTGGTCGGGTGATGTGCTCGACCTCGTCGTCGACATCCTCACCTACGTGTTCGTTCCGGCCTATGCGATTGCGGCAGGCGGCTTGCTGCCGGCGTCATTGGCGACAGCGCTCGGCCTCGTCATTGCCGTAACCGGCTCGCTCTATTTCGCCGACCGTCGCATGAAGACGCCCGATTACTACTTCCGCGGCTTCCCGGCGCTGTGGAATGTTGCCGCCTTCTATTTTTTCCTGCTCAGGCCCCCGCCCTGGCTCGGCGCGGGCTTGATTGCAGCGCTCGCCGTACTGACTTTTGTGCCATTTCACGTCATTCATCCCGTTCGCATCCCGCATCGTCGCAGCCTCACGCTTGCTGCCCTCGTCGCCTGGGCGCTGCTTGCGGTGTTTGCGGTATGGAAAAACCTCGAGCCCGGAATTTGGACCGATGCCGCTCTGTGTCTGCTCGCGATCTATTTCATCGGCATCGGGTTCCTGCGTCGCCATCACCCGTGACAGTCTTCACTTTGCACGAGACGCGCTGCGACTTAGTATAGAGGCTTCCGTTTTTCATCTTTCCGCGCCACACCGCAGCGACGAACCCATTCGGTCGAGGCTTAAGACAAAAAGGAGCCAAACGATGTCACGACCAATTGTCCTGATCGCCGGTGGCAGCCGCGGCATTGGCGCCTCGACCGCGAGGCTCGCGGCGGAGCGCGGCTACGATGTGGCAGTCAATTACCTCAAGAACGAAACCGCAGCGTCCCGAGTTGTTGAAGCCGTTAAGAAAGCCGGCGGCAAAGCTGTCACGCTGCAGGGCGACATGTCGAAAGAAGACGACATCAACCGTGTGTTCGACGGCGCGGCGCAAATGGGGCCGATCGCGGGCTTCGTTCACAGTTCGGGAATCCCGGGCAAGACTTCGCGGCTCGATGCCGCAAGCGCCGCGACCATCCGCGACGTGCTCGAAGTCAATTTATTCGGCGCCTTGCTTTGCGCGCGCGCGGCAGTGCGCCGGATGTCGACGCTGCACGGCGGCAAAGGCGGCTCAATCGTGTTGTTGTCGTCGATCGCGTCTGTGACCGGCGGCGCCGGCGAATACGTCTGGTACGCCGCCGCCAAAGGCGGAGTCGATGCGCTCGCCAATGGTCTTGCGCGCGAGGTTGCTAAAGAGAGCGTCCGCGTCAATGTGGTGCGGCCGGGTCCGACCGATACCGAAATTCACGAGCCGGGACGGCTTTCGCGAATCACTCCGCTGTTGCCGATGGGTCGTCCGGGCAAGCCGGACGAGATCGCCGAAGCGGTGCTGTTTCTGCTCTCCGACGCCGCGTCCTATGTCAGCGGTGCGGTTCTCAACGTTTCAGGCGCGCGCTGAGCTCGCGATACGCTGCGGCCCGCCTTGTGTTTGAGATTTGGGCGCCTATGATCGTGGCTGACCTTTTCACAGACAATTCGAACAAATTGGAAGGAGAGGAACATGGTTGCTGCGGTGCGTGTCCATAAAGTCGGCGGCCCCGAGGTCTTGACCTATGAGGAGATCGAAATCGGAGCGCCCGGGGCCGGCCAGATCCGGGTCAAGCAATTTGCCGCCGGGGTGAATTTCATCGACACCTATTTCCGCACTGGCCTCTATCCATCGCCGGTCGGCCTGCCGTTCGTCGCCGGCAACGAAGCGGCCGGCGAGGTCGTCGCCGCCGGACCAGGTGTCAGCGAGTTCAAGGTCGGCGATCGCGTCGCCTATGTGGTCGCGTTCGGCTGCTATGCCGCGGAGCGTCTGGTGCCGGCCGACCGAGCGGTCAGACTGCCGGCCAGTATCGGCTACGAACAGGCCGCCGCCATGATGCTCAAGGGCATGACGGCCGAATATCTCTTGCGCCGCACCTTCAAGGTTCAGAAGGGGATGAACGTCTTCGTCCACGCGGCGGCCGGCGGCGTCGGTCTGATCCTGTGCCAATGGGCCAACCATCTCGGCGCCAACGTGATCGGGACTGTCGGTTCGAAGGAAAAAGCCGCGCTGGCCAAGGCCAATGGCTGTCACCACACGATCCTTTATCGCGAGGAGGATTTTGCCGCGCGGACGAAGGAGATCACCGGCGGAAAGCTGTGCGAGGTGATCTATGACGGGGTCGGCAAGACCACGTTCCCGGCCTCGCTCGACTGCCTCAAGCCGCTCGGCATGTTCGTGAGCTATGGCAGCTCCTCGGGCCAGATCGAGGCCTTCAATATCGGCATCCTGCAGACCAAGGGCTCGCTGTTCGCCACCCGGCCGACGCTTAATACCTATGCCGCCAAACGCGAGGATCTGCTTGCCATCGCCAACGGCCTGTTCGAGGTCGTCGCCAGCGGCGCGGTCAAAATTCCGGTCAACCAGAAGTTCGCGCTGCGCGATGCAGCGAAGGCGCAGCGGGAACTTGAAGGCCGCGCCACGACCGGCTCCACAATCCTGGTGCCGTGAGGCCGATGGCGAACGCCAAGCACGAAACCTTACAGGTCAAGCCCTACGGCTATTTGGCCACGTTTGCTTGGGCATTCGCCGCCTTTCTCATCGGCCAATTCACCGCGCTCGCCGTGCTCGTGCTTTGGTCGCACGGCGCCCTTTATTCGCTCGGACCGGTACAGTTCGACGGCGCGGTCGTCGTGCTTTCCGTACTGGTGCTCAATCCGGTCACGGTAGCGATCCTGTTGCTTGCGGTTCAGCTGCGCGGGGCGGATGCGGTGCAGTACCTGGCCCTGGTGCCGCCAAAACGCCGGCACGTGACGGCCGGGATAGTCGGGATCGTCGTCATCATCGCGATCACCGACGCGCTGCTCTTTGTTAGCGGGCACGCGATTGTGTCGCCGTTCCAAGTGCAATCCTACACGAGTGCCGCGGCAGAAGGCTTGCTCTGGGCGTTGTGGTTGGCAACCGTCATCGTCGCGCCCGCAGGCGAGGAGATCCTGTTCCGTGGATTTTTGTTCCGCGGCTGGGTGCAATCTGACAGATTAGCCTTGGTCGCGATTGCGCTGATCTCTCTCCTATGGATGGGACTACACGTCCAGTACGACTGGCCCGGGCGGCTCGAAATCCTCGTTGCAGGCCTGTTCCTTGGCTGGGTGCGCTGGAAGAGCGGCTCGACGCTGCTGACTTTCGTGCTGCATGCCTTGTTTAATCTCGAAGGCATGACGGAGACGGCGGCACAGCTCAAACATTTCTTCTGATCAGGACGGAGCGTCGGTTCACCGCGGCCGCCCCCCGGGCGGCTCGAATATGCGGCCGAAGGGTGGCGGCGCGCCCGGCTGGTTGTCGGCGCGCTTGCGACGGGGCAGGCCGATGACCGGGCCGGCAAAGCGGGCGATAGCCGCCACCGTATCGTCAAGCGGGACAGTGGAGGCGGCGCTCTCGCTGACGATGACCGCGAGAACATCCAGATCGCGCCGGTAGAGCGAATCGAGGGCGGTAAGGGTATGGCTGATGGTACCGAGATAGCTGCCGGTCACCAAGATGAGCGGCACATGCAGCGCCATCATCACGTCGAGGATCGTGCGCTGCTCTTCGAGCGGCACCATGACCCCGCCGACACCTTCGATCACCAGCGTGTCACGCCGCTGCTCGATCGCGCTCTGACAAAAGCCGATCACGTCGTCGACATTGATGCTGCGGCCCTCGCGCCGCGCTGCCAGGTCGGGCGATAGCGGCGCGCGAAACCGCCACGGCGCGATGCGCTCAATGCCTTCGGCCGTGACCGGCAGTCCCAGCGCCTTCAACAGCACGGCGGGATCGCTGGTCGCAGCCTGCGCCGGATCGAAACCGCTCACTACCGGCTTGATGGCCTCGACGTAGCGGCCCATCTGGCGCAAATGCCCGATCAGCGATGCCGCGACAAAAGTCTTGCCGACATCGGTGCCGGTGGCGGTGATGAAGATCGCGGACACGATCTAGGACCTCAGCACTCTGCTTCGCACGGTTGCGGCAAGCTCTTCGATGGCGGCGTCGGGATGTTGTGCGGTGAAGGCAAAACGCAGCCGCGCGGTGCCCTGCGGCACCGTTGGCGGCCTGATTGCAACGACGAGGAAGCCTTCCTGCTCCAGGGCTCGCGCCGCCGCCAGAGCCGCACCATTGTCGCCGAGGATCAAGGGCACGATCGCGCTTTGCGGCCGCGGCAAATTCAGCGCCCGGGCGAATTGTCTCGCCTTGCGCAGCGGCAGGGCGGCGTAGTCCGGGTCGCGCTCGATCAAATCGATGGCAGCGATCGCGGCGGCGACCACCGACGGCGGCAATCCGGTCGAATAGATGAAGGTGCGGGCACGCGTGCGCATCAACTCGATGACCGCCTGCGATGCGCACAGATAGCCGCCATAGGCGCCGACCGCCTTCGACAGCGTGCCCATTTGCAGTGGCACCTCGGCGCCACCATTGGCAAAGCTCGAACCGCGGCCGCCGCCGACCACGCCAAGCCCATGCGCATCGTCGGCGAGGAGCCAAGCGTCGAAATCGTGGGCGAGCTTTGACAACTCCGGCAGCGGCGCGAGGTCGCCGTCCATGGAAAAAACGCCATCGGTGGCAATCAGCGCGCGCGGATGCCGGACGCGGTGGCCCGTGAGCAGCCTTTGCAAGTGCGCGACATCGCCATGGCGATAGCGGTGCACGGCCGCGCCGCTCAGTTTCGCGCCGGCGTGGATGCACGCATGGGACAGTTCATCGAGCAAAATCAGATCGCCCGGTCCGGCCAGCGCCGGAATAATGCCGACATTGGCGAGGTAGCCGGATCCAAAGACGCATGCGGCCTCGCTCGACTTCACCCGCGTCAGCCGGCTTTCCAGTTCGTCGTAGAGCGGATGATTGCCGGTGACGAGGCGTGAGGCGCCGGCGCCGGTGCCGTAGCGCTCGGTTGCCTCGACTGCCGCCCTGATGATCGAGGGATGCTGGCTGAGATTGAGGTAATCGTTGCAGGAGAACGAGATCAGGCGGCGTCCGTCACGTTGCGCATAAATGCCTTCGCGCCTGGTCACGGTGGGCGCACGGCGCAGCCCTCGGCAATCCAGCGCCGCAAGTTTGTCGCGCGCGAATTGGTCGAGCGACCGCATCACCCCTCCTTTAGGCCTCCGCGAGATAAATCGGCGGAACCCGCGTGACCTCGGCGAGCCCGAGGGGCACAATGGGTCCCCTTGGCGAGCCTGCGCGAGGATCAAAGCGCCGAATGTCGGCCAATGCCAGCGAAAATCAACGAGGCGCAAATGCGGAACCGCCGCCCTGGTACATGACTGGGCTCGACCACATCTGGCTGCCCTACACGCAGATGAAGACCGCAAGCCCGCCGCTTGCGGTCGCCGCGACCCGCGGCAGCCGCATCGTGCTGACCGATGGACGCGAGTTGATCGACGGCATTGCATCGTGGTGGACGGCCTGCCACGGCTACAATCACCCGTATATCCGCGCCTCAATAGAACGCCAGCTCGCGCTCTTGCCCCACGTCATGCTCGGCGGCCTGGTGCACGAACAGGCGCTGACGCTGGCGGAGCGCCTCGTCGGCCTGTGTGCGCCGGCCGATCTCGATCGGGTCTTCTTCAGCGAATCCGGATCGGTCGCGGTGGAAGTCGCGCTTAAAATGGCGGTGCAATACTGGGGCAATCGTGGCGCGCGCGGGCGTACGCGAATCCTCGCATTTAAGGCGGCCTATCACGGCGACACGACCGGCGCCATGGCGGTGTCAGATCAAGACGCCCACATCCACGCCGCGTTCCGCGGTCTGTTGCCGCATCAGATCATGGTCGATCTGCCGACCAATGAGGCCAGTGCGAGCGCTTTCGAGGCCGTGCTGGCGCAACGGGGCGAGGAAATAGCGGCCATCATCGTCGAGCCGCTGGTGCAGGGCGCGGGCGGCATGCGCTTTCATGATGCGCAGGTGCTTCGCGCGCTGCGGGCTGCGGCCGATCGCCACGGCACGTTGCTGATATTCGATGAAATCTTCACCGGGTTCGGCCGGACCGGTTCGCTCTTTGCATTTCAGGCAGCCGGCGTGGCGCCCGACATCATGACGATCGGGAAAGCGCTGACGGGCGGGACATTGCCCTTGGCCGCCACTCTTGCACACAAGAAAATCTTTGAAGGATTCTGGTCGGACAACCCCGCGCACGCGTTGATGCATGGACCGACATTCATGGGCAATGCGCTTGCCTGCGCCGCTGCCAATGCCTCGCTTGACCTGTTCGAAAGCGAGCCGCGACTCGATCAGGTCGCACAAATTTCAGCGGCATTGAGCCGCGGACTTGAGGCTTGCCGCGGGCTTGCCGGCATCAAAGACGTTCGCGTCAGAGGCGCCATCGGGGTGGTCGAACTCGACCGCATTGAAAATCTTAACACATTACGGCAACGCTTTATTACTGAAGGTGTTTTTATTCGGCCATTCGGGTCCGTCGTATACCTTGCGCCGGCCTTTACTATTGCCGAGGCCGAGCTCGCAAAATTGACGCAGGCGGTCCGTATCGTGCTCGGCGAGCTGGGGTCTTGCTAGCGGCAATGAGTTCGTTGTCGCGCCCGTCACGGTCGTGTATGCAGCCGGCTAGCAGGTTCGGACCGCCACGTTTTCCGTCGCCGCGCGAGTGCACTCATCTGGAACGTATCTGAGCGGCAGGGCTTGTTCAGAGTTGATGGGAACACGGCATGGCAATTGCGCAGGTGAACTTGCCGCCCGAGCAGGCTGCCGGAGCGGGGCCGCTGAGCCGTACAGGCGGCGAAAGTGGTTATCTGTCCGCCCGTAACGTCTCGATTGCCTATGCGGGCCGTGGCGCTGGAATTGTTCTCGCCATCGATCGCGTCGACCTTTCATTCGCGCGCCGCGAATTCACCTGCTTGCTCGGGCCCTCGGGTTGCGGCAAGACGACGTTCTTGAATGCGGTCGCCGGATTCCTCGCGATCTCGTCCGGCGAACTGACCTTCAAAGGTGAGCCGATCGGCCGGCCGGGCCCCGACCGTGCCATGGTGTTCCAGCAACCCGGCCTTTTGCCGTGGCGCGATGTCCTCCATAACGTTACTTACGGCCTGGAAATGTCCGGCCGCATGCGCGGCCGCGAGGCGGCCGCACGCGCGCGCCAACTGCTCGAACTCGTTGGTCTTGCTGATTTCGCGCACAGCTTTCCGCATCAGCTTTCCGGTGGGATGCAGCAGCGGGTCAATCTGGCGCGGGCCTTGGCGGTCGAGCCGGAATTGTTGCTGCTCGACGAGCCGTTTGCATCGGTGGACGCGCAGACGCGCGAAGCTTTGCAGGTTGAATTGCTCGCCATTTGCAAGCGTGCCGAGGTCACTGCCTTGTTCGTCACTCACGATATCGGCGAGGCGGTTTTCCTTGCCGACCGGGTCTGCATATTCAGTCGGCGGCCGGGGCGCATTGTGCGCGACGTGCGGGTGCGCCTGCCCGAGCCACGAGCGGAAGCGCGTCTGAAGCCGGAATTTCTGACCTATGTCAGGGACTTCGCCGGTGCGCTCGGCTCAGTGGCGGGTGGCGTCAAGGCCGCCGAGAGCCGCAAGGAGTAGCATCATGGCGACCGTCATCCTCGACAGTTCAGGGGCCCCGTTGCGGCCGGCCGGCGCTTTCGCCGCCGGCTTGGGTCAGCGCACCGAGCGCATCGTGTTCGGCACGGGATTCCTGGTGGCGCTGTTTGTCCTGTGGACGCTGGTCACCGAGCTTGGCATCGAGCCGCCGATCATCCTGCCGTCTCCCGCAGGCGTGGTCGATGCGTTCCGCACCCTGTTTACGTCTGCCGATATTTGGAACGATTTTGCGGCGAGCGGCCAGGAGTCTGCTCTATGGCCTCGGTCTTGCGGCGGCAGTGGGCATCAGCGCGGGCCTGTTAATCGGCTGGTATCCCCGGCTCGGGTATTTCGTCGACCCATTCATCAATTTTCTCTATGCCATCCCGCGCGTCGCACTCGGCCCGCTGCTCATCGTCTGGCTCGGCATCGGCTTGAGCTCCAAGGTCGCGTTGGTCTTTCTCATTTCGGTGTTTCCTGTCCTGGTCAACACCAGCAGCGGCGTGCGCAGCCTCGATCCGCATCTGCTGCGCGTCGCACGCTGCTTCGGCGCCAGCGATCTCAAAATCTTCCGCACTATCGCCTTGCCCGGCTCGGTGCCGTTCGTTCTCGGCGGCTTGCGGCTGGCGGTCGGCCAGTCGCTCATCGGCGTCTTCGTCGCCGAATTGCTGGGCGCCCAATACGGCATCGGCGCCATGATCGAAAATGCCGGCCAGCAGTTCCAGACCGACCAGGTTTTTGCCGGACTTTTGATTTTCGCGGCGGCCGGCATGTTGCTCACCGCAATCGTGCGCTGGCTCGAACATCGCTTCGACGCCTGGCGCATATAACGCAAGGAGGAAGACATGACCCATCGAACCCATCGAGCGCTGCTTGCGGCACTGGCCTGCGGGGCTTTGCTGGCGCCCGCCGCGATCCCCGGCGCCGCGGCGGCCGAGCCGACCAAGTTGACGATTTCCTACAGCCAGAAGACCGTCGACTTCCTGCCGCTGTTGATCGCGATCGATGCCGGTTATTTCAAGAAGCACAATCTCGACGTGACCGCGCGCTACCTGAGCGCTCAGGAAGGCATCCCCGCGTTGATCACGGCTCAGGTGCAGAGCGCCGGCATCGGCGGCGCCGATGCGGCGTCCGCCGAAGCGCAGGGCACCAAGCTCAAGCTGGTGTTGACGCTGTCGCCGGTCTACACGTTCCAGTTCTGGGCACAGCCTAAATATGCCAGCGCCAGCACGCTGAAAGGGCAGCGGGTTGCCATCACCAGCACGACCGGCTCGCTCTACGCCGGCACCTTGCTGGCGCTCAAGGACCTCGGCCTGAAAGTCTCGGACGTCTCCATGACGCCGATGGGCGCGGTGACCAACGTCAACGCCGCTGTTCTGGCTGGTAGCGTTGCCGCCGCATCGTCGCATCCACCAGCGACATACAAATTCAAGCAGGCGGGCCTCGTCGACCTCGTCGACCTGGCGGCGAAAAGCCTGCCGTCGGTGAGCGCCGGCGTGTGGTTCAACGAATCGTATGTGAAGGCGCATCCTGACGTCGTGCAAGGCGTGGTCGACTCGGTGCTGGAGGCGCTCAAGCGCGAGAAGACCGATAAAGCCTATGCCGAGAGCGAGATCAGCAAGTACTTCAAAATCAAGGACCAGGCTGAGCTCGATTTTACGTACGACTTCTACGCCAAGGAGGTCTTGCCGCCGGGACCCATGCCCGAAGTCGCGCAGCTCAAAGGCAACATCGAGGCCATGGAAACGAGCAATCCCAAGGTCAAGACCGTCGACGCCGCCGCGATGATCGACCAGAGCTTCATCAAGAAGGCCGAGAAAGAGGGCGTCACGAATTGACCGGGCTGATACGACGCGAGCAGGCCCGCATCTGTGACGCAATCACGGCGTCGTCCGGTCAGTAGCCGACGGCGGTGCCGTGCAAATCGTAGGCGTCGGCGCGGTCGATCTTGACGGTGGCGATTTCGCCGACGCGCAGCGGCCGATGGCTGGCGACAAAGACCGTGCCGTCGATCTGCGGCGCGTCTGCCTTGCTGCGGCCCTTGGCGATCGCCGGGCCAACCTCATCGATGATGACTTGCTCGTTGCGGCCCACCTTGTGCTTGAGGCGCTTGCGCGAAATCGCCTGCTGGTGTGCCATCAAGCGCTTCCAGCGCTCCTCCTTGACCGTTTCGGGCACCGGCGCACCGAGATCGTTTGCGGCGGCGCCGGCAACCGGCTCATAGCGGAAACAGCCGACCCGATCGAGTTCGGCCTCGCTAAGCCAGTCGAGCAGAAATGAAAAGTCGGCTTCGGTCTCGCCGGGGAAACCGACAATGAAGGTCGACCGGATGGTGAGGTTCGGGCATTGAGCGCGCCATTGCCGAATGCGCTCGAGTGTACGCTCGCCGGCTGCAGGACGGCGCATGCGTTTGAGCACGTCAGGGCTGGCGTGCTGGAACGGCACGTCGAGATAGGGCAGCACTTTGCCGTCGGCCATCAGCCCTATCACTTCGTCAACGTGCGGGTATGGATAGACGTAGTGCAGCCGCACCCAGACCCCGAACTCGCCCAGTGCGCGCACAAGATCGAGGAATTTCGCCCGCACGTTTCGGTCCCGCCATGGGCTTGCCGCGTACTTGAGGTCGACGCCGTAAGCCGACGTGTCCTGCGAGATGATCAGCAATTCCTTAACGCCTGCCGCAACCAGCCGCTCGGCCTCGCGCAGCACGTCGGCTGCCGGCCGCGACACCAGATCGCCGCGCAGCTTGGGGATGATGCAGAAGGTACAGCGATTGTTGCAGCCTTCTGATATCTTCAGGTAGGCGTAGTGCCGCGGCGTGAGCTTGATGCCTTGCGGCGGGATCAGGTCGGTGTAGGGATGGTGCGGCGGCGGCGCTGCGCGGTGGACGGCGTCGAGCACGCTTTCGTATCGCTGCGGGCCGGTGACCGCCAGCACGCCAGGATGGGCGGCCGTGATTTTTTCCGGCTCCGCGCCCATGCAGCCGGTGACGATGACCTTGCCGTTTTCGGCCATCGCCGTGCCAATGGCGGCAAGCGATTCCGCCTGTGCACTGTCGAGAAAGCCGCAGGTATTGACGATGGCAAGATCGGCGCCCAAATGTTCGCGCGCAAGTTCGTAGCCCTCCGCGCGCAACCGCGTGATAATCCGCTCGGAATCGACCAGCGCCTTGGGGCAGCCGAGCGAGACGAAGGAAATGCGGGGGGCGCGCTTCATGGGCCTGTGGAAACCGCCGTTGCGCTAGGCCGGACCGGGCGAAGCGTCAATCCTCGATATGCGCCTTGGCTCGGTCAGTGCAAGGAGCGATCGCCAAACTTCGAATCGTAAACTGTATTGGTTGGCCCAACTCACTATCACGATCCAATACTCAGCCATGAAGCTGCCCAATCCTCCGCTGCTTTTGGTGACAGACCGCCGCCAGGCACGGCTGCCGCTCGTCACCGTCGTCGCGGCGGCGCTGCAGGCCGGTTGCCGCTGGGTCAGCGTCCGCGAAAAGGACTTGCCGGAAGACGAGCAGGTGCTGCTGGCGCGCCGCATGTTGCTGATGGCCCACTCCGCAGGAGCACTCTTGACGCTCCACGGCGAGCCCTCGCTTGCGAAACTCGCCGGCGCCGACGGCGTGCACTTGCGATCGAGCGGCGATCCCGCCGTGGCACGCGCGTTGCTCGGGCCGGAAAAGCTCGTCGGCGTATCGGTACATACCGTCACTGAAGCCGAAGCGATCGATCCCACTTTGGTGGATTATGCGCTTGTCGGCCCTACCTTCGAGACGGCGAGCAAGCCGGGCTACGGACCCGAAATCGGGCGTAAGGGCCTCGCCGAGATTGCGCGAGCTGCAGCCGTGCCGGTGCTAGCCATCGGCGGCATCAATGCAGCGCGTGTCGGCGAACTCATCGCAGCCGACGCAGCGGGCGTCGCCGTGATGGGCGGGGTGATGCGCGCGGCCGACCCGGCGCAACGGGTTGCCGGCCTTATCGCTACGCTGAACGGATCGCTGGCGCTTCAGCGCGCTCGGTAACTAGCGACGCCCTGGTCGGGCAGCCACACGCCGGCGGGGAGTTTTCCCGCCTGCCAGAACACATCGATCGGCATGCCGCCGCGCGGATGGAAATAACCACCGATGCGGAGCCATTTCGGTTTTAGCTGCGCGATCAGTTTCTTCCCGATTGCGATCGTACATTCCTCATGAAAACCAGCGTAGTTGCGGAAACTATTCAAGTAAAGCTTCAGCGATTTTGATTCCACGAGAAAACGGTGCGGCACATAATCGATCACCAGCGTGGCGAAATCGGGCTGCCCCGTCACCGGACACATCAAGGTAAATTCGGGAAAGGTGAAGCGGGCGAGGTAATTCGTGTCCGGATGCGGATTGCGCACGCGGTCGAGCACCGCCTCGGCGGGGCCGGCCGGGATCGGTGTCGGCCGGCCGAGCTGCATGGTGCGTCGCATTTTCATGGCCTTCTGCATGCCTCCTTTGGCCCTGGCATGACAAGGTCCTCGCCAATCCTGTAGAAGCCGGGCGAAGCCAGCCGGGAGCGCGCATGACCGCGATCATCGACATTATCGGCCGAGAGATTCTCGACAGCCGCGGCAACCCGACCGTGGAGGTCGATGTCGTCCTGGAAGATGGTTCGCGCGGCCGCGCCGGCGTGCCTTCCGGCGCCTCGACCGGGGCGCATGAAGCGGTCGAGCCTGCGCGATGACGACGGCGAGCGCTATCACGGCAAAGGGGTGCGCGACGCGGTCGAGGCCGTCAACGGCGAAATCTTCGACGCGATCGGCGGCATGGATGCCGAGGCCCAGGTCAAGATCGATCAGACCATGATCGAGCTCGACGGCACGCCGAATAAGGGCCGGCTCGGCGCCAACGCCATTCTCGGCGTCTCGCTCGCCGCTGCAAAAGCCGCCGCGGCCGCCAACAAGCTGCCGCTCTATCGCTATATCGGCGGCACCTCGGCGCGGCTTCTGCCGGTGCCGATGATGAACATCCTCAATGGCGGCGTTCATGCCGACAACCCGATCGACTTCCAGGAATTCATGATCGTGCCGCTTGGTGCGGCTTCGTTCGCCGAGGCGCTGCGCACGGGGGCCGAAATCTTTCACACGCTACGTGCGGCGCTCAAGACCGCCGGCCACAATACCAATGTCGGCGACGAAGGCGGCTTTGCACCCGATCTGCCCTCGGCCGAAGCGGCGCTCGACTTCATTCTCGCGGCCATCGTCAAAGCCGGATATCGCGCCGGCGATGATGTCATGCTTGCACTCGACCCGGCGGCGAGCGAGTTCTTTCGCGACGGGGCCTACCGCTACGAAGGCGAGGGCAAAACTCGCCCGGCCCAACAGCAAGTCGATTATCTCGCCGAGCTCGCGCAAAAATATCCGATCGTGTCGATCGAAGACGGCATGGCCGAGGACGATTTCGCCGGCTGGAAGAAACTAACGCAGAAACTCGGCGCTCGCTGCCAGCTCGTCGGCGACGACAACTTTGTTACCAACGTGGCCCGCATCGAGGACGGCATCAGAAGCGGCATCGCCAATTCGGTCCTCATCAAGGTCAATCAGGTCGGCACCCTGACCGAGACACTGGCCGCAGTCGAGACTGCCCACAAGGCGGGCTACACTGCCGTCATATCGCATCGCTCCGGCGAAACTGAAGACGCAACGATCGCCGACCTCGCGGTCGCCACCAATTGCGGACAGATCAAGACCGGGTCGGTCGCGCGCGCCGATCGCACCGCAAAGTACAATCAACTCTTGCGCATCGAGGAGGAGCTCGGCACGCAAGGCCAGTTTGCCGGCCGCGCGGCGTTCAAGGCACTGGCGGCGTGAGCTCCGCCCACGCTTGTCGGCCGGTCGGCAACGGCGCTATATCGAACTGACGGTTGAAAAGGGATGGGCCCGCGCTTCGCGTGGCTTTAGGCGGATGGATCAGACGCTCGCACTGAAGCCTGGCAAGCGTGACCGCGCTGCCGAGCAGTTGCGCGATTTCGTCGTCGCTTCGGTCGAGGCCGCGTCACGTGACGACACGCCATTCACTCACCTCGTTCTGGATCGCATCTTCCCCGATGACGTCTATGCGGACATGCTGGCGAACATGCCGGGAGCGGCTGACTATCGGCCCATGCACGGCCGCGCCAAAGGCCGCGATCTCGCCGACGGCACGCACACCCGGGTGAAGATCGATCTTTTTCCCGAGTATATCCGCCACCTGCCGGCACAGAAGCGGGCGGTCTGGGACTTGGTCGGACGGGCGCTGTGCTCCTCCGCCGTATCCGAGGCGTTCGTGCGCCGGCTGGCGCCGGCATTGGCGCGGCGCTTCGGCCAGGGCTACGCCAAGGTCGGCCTGTTTCCGATCGCAGTGCTTACCCGCGACATTCCGGGCTACCTGATCACGCCGCACCCCGATACCAGGTGGAAAGGCATCACCGCTCAGCTTTATCTGCCGCGGGACCGCTCCAACAGCAATATCGGGACGATCTTTCACGAAAAACTCGCCGACGGCTCCTTGGTCAAAACCAAGCAGATGACGTTTGCGCCCAATACCGGCTATGCCTTCGCGGTCGGGACTGACACCTGGCATTCGGCTGATCGGGTCGGACCAGAGGTGACAAGCCGCGACAGCATCCTGTTGACTTATTTCGTCGATGCTGGATTTGTTCGTTACCTGCGCAACCGCGGCAGGCGGGTCGGCAATTTCATTGTGAACGAGTTGCGTAACGCGCTGCCGTAAAGCCGCGCCTGAAAGCACCGCCTCGCGCAGCACCTTATTTAGCCGTTGCCGGACGTTAAGTTCGCCTTAAGCGCCGCGGCACATGCTCACGGCATGGTCACCCGCAAGCGCTTACGCTCGATCGTCAACACGCTTGGTCTCTACGTCATGGCGGCGCTGCTCATCGGCTATTTTGGCGTCAACGTCTATAACGGCAATCACGGCCTGAAGGCGAAACAGGACATCGACCAGCAAATAACGATGCTCTCCGCCGAACTCAGTCATCTGCAATTCGAGCGCGCACAATGGGAGCAGCGCATCGCCCTGCTCAAATCCGACGATATCGATCCCGACATGCTTGCCGAACAGGCCCGCGCGCTGCTCGACTACGCGGATCCGGCTGATCTCGTGCTCATGATCAAAGGCGCGGCCGATCCGGCCTACGCGCCGGGGCCTTGAACTCGCATTCGTCGCTTCCGAAATTGGTTTTCTCGACAATGACTTGCCGGCAGGCCCGGGGCCGCGCCGGCGGCACCGGCGGCTTCCGCAATGGAGCGATTTCGGCTATGGATTCCGCCGCCGCCGATGTTTCGAGGAAAACGATGGCCGTCGCCAAAACCAGACCAGCCGACCAGGGCGTGCAGAGAGCTCCGCCCGCTTGCCGACCAGACCAGGGCGCAAACTGGTATTGCCGACTTCACCAAGGAGGAGGAGCTCCAGGCGCTTCGGCAAATGCTGCTGATCCGGCGCTTTGAAGAGAAGGCGGGGCAGATGTACGGGATGGGCCTGATCGGCGGCTTCTGTCACCTCTATATCGGCCAGGAAGCGGTCGTGGTTGGCATAAGGATGGCGATGGCCGACGGCGACCAGATGATCACCGGCTACCGCGATCACGGCCACATGCTCGCCTGCGGCATGGATCCCAAGGGCGTGATGGCGGAACTTACCGGCCGCCGCGACGGTTATTCCAAGGGCAAAGGCGGCTCGATGCACATGTTCTCGCTGGAGAAGAATTTCTTTGGCGGACACGGTATCGTCGGCGCGCAGGTTCCAATCGGGACCGGGCTTGCCTTCGCCAATAATTACCGGGGCAATAACAGCGTCTGCCTCACCTTCTTCGGCGACGGCGCAGCCAACCAGGGCCAGGTCTATGAAAGCTTCAACATGGCCGAGCTGTGGAAGCTGCCGGTGGTCTACGTCATCGAGAATAACCGCTACGCCATGGGCACATCGGTAACGCGTTCCTCGGCGCAGACTGATTTCTCCAAGCGCGGCCTCTCGTTCAATATTCCGGGAGCGGAAGTGGACGGCATGGACGTACGCGCCGTCAAAGCCGCCGCCGCCGACGCACTCGCCTGGTGCCGCGCCGGCAAGGGGCCGACTATTCTCGAGATGATGACGTATCGCTATCGCGGCCATTCCATGTCCGATCCCGCCAAGTATCGGACCAAGGAAGAGGTCGACAAGGTGCGCACCGAGCATGATCCGATCGAGCAAGTGCGGCAGCGGCTCATCGACAAGAAGTGGGCCGGCGAAGACGAATTGAAGAAGATCGACGCTGCAGTGCGCGCCGTGGTTAATGAGGCTTCCGAGTTTGCGACGCACGACGCGGAGCCCGATCCTGCGGAACTCTATACGGACGTGTATCGGTGAGCGCGATCAGGTGCGCCGATGCGACGCGGCCCGCGGCCCGCCGGCCCGCCGGCCCGCCGGCATGACGATTGACGAGTAGAGCATGCCGACCGAAGTCTTGATGCCCGCACTGTCGCCGACGATGGAGAAGGGCAACCTCGCCAAGTGGCTCAAGAAGGAAGGCGATCAGGTCAAGTCTGGCGACGTCATCGCCGAAATCGAAACCGACAAAGCCACGATGGAAGTTGAAGCCGTCGATGAAGGCACGCTGGGCAAGATCTTGGTGCCGGAAGGCACCGCCGATGTCGCGGTCAATACGCCGATCGCCGTGATCCTCGCCGAAGGCGAGGATGCCTCGGCATTAAAGGACGGCAAAGCCGTCAAGCTCGCCGCCCCGGCCGCAGCGCCAGCACAGAAGGAGAGGGCGGTCGAACCGGCGCGGGCTCCTGCTGCGGTCCAGCCGGCCGCGGTGCCTGCGCCTGCAAAAATCGCAACCGGCGCGGCCTCTTCCGTCCCGGAGCCGGAGCTGCCGGAAGGCACTGAGATGGTCACCATGACGATGCGTGAAGCGTTGCGCGACGCCATGGCTGAGGAAATGCGGCGCGATCCGGACGTCTTCGTCATCGGCGAGGAGGTCGCCGAATATCAGGGCGCCTACAAGGTGACGCAAGGGCTGTTGGACGAGTTCGGCGCGCGGCGCGTCATCGATACCCCGATCACCGAGCACGGCTTTGCCGGTCTCGGCGTTGGCGCCGCGCTGGCCGGACTAAAGCCCATCGTTGAGTTCATGACTTTCAACTTCGCCATGCAGGCGATGGACCAGCTCATCAATTCCTCGGCGAAGACGCGCTACATGTCCGGCGGCCAAGTGCAGGTCTCCATCGTGTTCCGCGGGCCGAACGGGCCGGCGGCGCGGGTCGCCGCCCAGCACAGTCAGGATTTTTCGTCGTGGTATTCGCATATTCCAGGCCTGAAAGTGATCGCTCCCTCGACCGCGGCGGACGCCAAAGGCCTCCTGAAGGCGGCCATCCGCGATCCCAATCCGGTGATGTTTCTGGAAAACGAAATCCTCTACGGCCATTCCTCGCCGGTGCCGAAGCTTGACGATTACGTGCTGCCGATCGGGCGCGCCCGCATCGTGCGGCCCGGCACCGACGTGACCATCGTCGCCTGGTCGATGGGCATGACCTATGCGCTGAAAGCGGCCGACGAACTGGCCAAGGAAAACATTTCCGCCGAAGTGATCGACCTGCGCACGCTCAAGCCGATGGACTCCGGCACCATCGTCGAATCGGTGAAAAAGACCGGCCGCCTCGTCACGGTGGAGGAAGGCTGGAAGCAATCCGGCGTCGGCGCCGAGATCGCCGCGCGCGTCATGGAGCAGGCCTTCGATTATCTCGATGCGCCGGTCGAGCGCGTGACCGGCAAGGATGTGCCGATGCCGTACGCGGCGAATCTTGAAAAGCTGGCGCTGCCGTCGGTCGCAGAAGTGGTCGAGGCGGCGAAAGCGGTCTCATACCGATGAGCGACAATCCCGCCAAACCCGAATTCGAGCCGCTCGCCGTGCCGCCGCCGGCGCTTGAGCAGGGCGGCTACGAAGTATTGCGCGCGGCGATTTCCGAAGGCCAGCTCCACGTCGCGTTGCGGCGCGCCTTCGACGAGCCGGAAACATGGGGCATCCTGCTCGCCGACATCACGCGCCATATCGGCCGCATTTTCGCGCGCGAAACCTCGATGCGCGAGGATGAGGTGGTCGAAAAAGTGTGGACAATGTTCGAAGCCGAAATGGAACGTTCGACCGACATCGGCGAGACCAACTCGATCAGTTAAAGTAGAAAAATGCCCATCAACATCCTCATGCCGGCGCTATCGCCCACGATGGAGAAGGGCAACCTCGCCAAATGGCTCAAGAAGGAGGGCGAGGCGGTCAAGACCGGCGACGTCATCGCCGAGATCGAAACCGACAAGGCGACGATGGAGTACGAGGCCGTCGACGACGGCGTGCTGGCGAAAATCGTGGTGCCGGAAGGCACCCAGGACGTGCCGGTCAACCAGTTGATCGCGGTGATGGCGCAGGAAGGCGAGGACGTTAAGGCGACCGCTGCGGCAGCAGCGAAGGCGCCTGCGCAAAAGCCCGGCACCTCGCCAGCCGCCCCCTCACCCCCCCCCTCCCCCGCGAGGGGGGAGGGGGCTGCCCAGCGAGCTGAGGTCCCTGCGACTTCCCCTCAAACCCGAATGCTGGAGGGTGTCTCAATCCTTCCGCAGGAGGGGAAGTCTCAAACGCCGCCAGTGCCTCAGCGAACCCCCTCTCCCCCTGCGGGAGAGGGTAGGGGTGAGGGCCTGCGGCCGAACGGCCATGGTGCCGGTCCCGCCGGCTCCAACAGAATATTTTCCTCGCCGCTCGCGCGGCGTCTGGCGAAAGAAGCCGGCATCGACATCGGCCGCCTCCAAGGCTCCGGCCCGCACGGACGCATTATTGCCCGCGACGTCCAGGCGGCAAAAGCCGGCCGCGGCCTGCGCGCGCCGTCTACCGGTCCTGCCGGTCAGCCCGGTCCGCTTATCACGCCGTCGATGTCGGACCAGCAGATCCGCGCGCTCTATGAGGACGGCAGCTATGAAGTTGTGCCGCACGACGGCATGCGCCGCACCATCGCGCAACGGCTCACCGCGTCGGTGCAGACCATTCCGCACTTCTACCTGACCATCGATTGCGACATTGGCAAGCTGGTGGAAGCGCGCGAAGAGATCAACGCCGCCGCGCCGAAGGAAAAGGACGGCAAGGCCGCCTACAAACTCTCTGTCAACGATTTTGTCATCAAGGCGCTGGCGCTGGCGCTGCAGAAAGTGCCGGACGCCAATGTGAGCTGGACCGAGGGCGGCATGCTGAAGCACAAACATTCCGACATCGGGGTTGCGGTGGCGCTGCCGGGCGGCCTGATCACGCCGATCGTTCGCAGCGCCGAGACAAAATCGCTCTCCGCCATCTCCAACGAGATGAGGGAGCTTGCGTTGCGCGCCCGCGACCGCAAGCTGAAACCGCACGAATACCAGGGCGGCACGACGGCGGTGTCGAACCTCGGCATGTACGGCATCAAGGATTTCACCGCGGTCATCAATCCGCCGCACGCCACGATCCTTGCCGTCGGCACCGGTGAGGAGCGCGCGGTCGTGCGCGACGGCAAGATCGTCGCCGCGCAGATGATGAGCGTGACCCTGGGCTGCGACCACCGCGCCGTTGATGGTGCACTCGGCGCCGTTCTCATCGGCGCGTTCAAGGCGCTGATCGAGAATCCGGTGATGATGCTGGTATAGGCGTTGTTCTTGGTCAGACGGCTTCCATGAACGAGTTGATCGCCGGCTATCGCCGCTTTCGCGCCGGCACGTGGCGGGCCGAGCGCAGCCGGTTCGAGGAGTTGAGCCGGCTCGGCCAGAAGCCGCGAGCGCTCGTTATCGCCTGCTCGGACAGCCGCACCGATCCGCAAATGGTGTTCAATGCTGCGCCGGGCGAATTGTTCGTCGTTCGCAATGTCGCCAACCTGGTGCCGCCTTACCGGCCGGACGGCGAGCCGCACGGCGTCAGCTCAGCCGTCGAGTTTGCGGTGCGCACATTGCGTGTCCGCGACATCGTGATCATGGGCCACGCCATGTGTGGAGGCATCAAGGCGCTGCTTGAAGGTACGCCGCCTGAACTGTCCGATTTCGTCGGCCCATGGGTGCGCATCGCCGAACCGGCGCGTGCGCGCGCGATGCAGGTGCCCGCGGAGCAGCGCCCCGATTTTTGCGAGCGCGAATCCGTCCGCCTGGCGCTCGATAATCTGATGACCTTTCCCTGGATCGAGAGCGCGGTCGAAACACGCCGGCTCGCTCTGCACGGCTGCTTTTTCAGCATCCGCTCCGGAGTGCTGGAGCGTCTCGGGACGGATGGCGTTTTTCGCCCCATCCCGGATTGACAAGATCGCTATAAATCGTCTGTCACTTCCCATATAGGGGAGGGATGTCCGCGCGAGGGTTTGAATGGCTGATACCAACTTTGACATTGTGATCGTCGGCTCGGGACCCGGCGGCTACATCTGCGCCATCCGCGCCGCACAGCTCGGCTTTTCGACCGCCATCGTCGAACGCGACTATCTCGGCGGCATCTGCCTCAATTGGGGTTGCATCCCGACCAAGGCGCTGCTTCGTTCGGCGGAGATTTTTCACTATCTGCAGCACGCCAACGACTACGGCCTGTCCGCCGGCGCTGTCAGTTACGATCCGTCAGCCGTTGTGAAGCGCTCGCGCACTGTCGCCAGGCGGCTCAATGAAGGCGTCGGTTATCTGATGAGAAAGAACAAGGTCACCGTGATCTGGGGCGAGGCGGCGATCGATGCACCCGGAAAAATTACCGTCAAGCCCCCTCCCAACCCTCCCCCGCGTGCGGGGGAGGGCAGGGTTGGGGAAGCACCCAAGGGCGCGCTCGGTCCCGGCGCTTACCAGGCCAAGCACATCATTCTCGCCACCGGCGCACGGCCGCGCGTTCTTCCCGGCATCGAGCCTGACAAAAAACTCGTCTGGACCTATTTCGAGGCCATGGTGCCCGACCGCATGCCGAAGACGCTGCTCGTCATCGGTTCGGGCGCGATCGGCATCGAGTTTGCTTCGTTCTACCGCACGCTCGGGGCCGAGGTGACGGTGGTGGAAGTGCTGCCGCAAATCCTGCCCGCCGAAGATGCGGAAATCGCGGCCTTTGCCCGTAAGAGCTTCGAGAAGCAGGGCATCAAGATCTACACCGGCGCCAAGGTCACGAAGCTCGACAAACACGCCGACAGCGTCACTGCCACCATCGACGACGGCAAAGGCGGGACGCAGACTCTCACCGTCGACCGCGTCATCTCCGCGGTCGGCGTCGTCGGGAATATGGAAAATCTCGGCCTCGAAAAACTCGGGGTGAAGACGGAGCGCGGCTTTATCGTCATCGACGGCGCCTGCAAGACCAACGTGCCCGGGATTTACGCGATCGGCGACGTTGCTGGCCCGCCGCTTCTGGCGCACAAGGCCGAGCATGAGGGCGTCATCTGCGTCGAGGCCATCAAGGGCCTCAACCCGCATCCGTTGGATAAGCGGCTCATTCCCGGCTGCACCTATTGCACGCCGCAGATCGCCTCGGTGGGGCTCACCGAGCAGGCGGCGAAGGAGCAAAAACTTGATATCCGCATCGGCCGCTTCCCCTTTGTCGGCAACGGCAAGGCGATTGCGCTCGGTGAGGATCAGGGCCTGGTCAAGGTGATCTTCGACAAACAGACCGGCCAACTGCTCGGCGCCCACATGATTGGCGCCGAAGTCACCGAGCTCGATTCAAGGCTACGTGATTGCGATGAACCTGGAGACCACCGAAGAAGAGCTCATGCACACGGTTTTCCCACACCCGACGCTGTCGGAAATGATGAAGGAAGCCGTGCTGGACGCTTATGGCCGCGTGCTCAATATTTGATGTCGCGTTGGGTGGGCATGGCGCGCTGTGAGGCTGCGCCGCGTGGGCAAAATCGCTCGCGCGCCTTGCGCACGCGACCGGGCTGAGCGGTGATTTTGCCCACTCTACGCGAGCAACCCCGCCATCGGTTTCACGCCGGCGCTGCCGGGGAACACGACCTCGGCCAGCGCGCGTTCGTCGGCGCGCAGGTGATCCTTCAGCAAGCCCTTAAGCACGGCGCGCAGGTCGGTGGTCGCTTTGAGATCGCGATTCTCATAAAGATCCGCAGCCTTGAGTCCCGGCCAGTCGGCGATTACGCGCCCGCCCTTGAGGGCGCCGCCCACGAGGAGTGCAATCGTGCCGGTGCCATGGTCGGTGCCCTCGGTACCGTTGATGTGCGCGGTGCGGCCAAACTCGGTGACCAAAGCCACCACGGTCTCGCGCCAGGCCGGGCCCATATTGCTCTTGACCGCGGCGAGCGCATCGTCGAGTGCGGCAAGAAGTTGCGACAGGCGTCCGGTGCCGATGCCTTCGTTGTAATGGGTGTCCCAGCCGTCGAGCGCCAGCGCGCCCACGCGCGGACCGTCGGGTTGCGCAAGGAATTTTGCTGCCGTGCCGGCGGCTTCGACGAAATAGGCGCGCACTTGCGCCGGTCTCGGAGCCGCAGCGCCAGGCATTTGCGTCATGTCGCCTGACTGCTCGATGGCTTTGAGCTTGGCATTGTCCTCGATCACATTCGCAAGTTTCGCATCCGAGTGGCGATACAGATCAAGCAGGCGATGCACTGTGTCGGCGCTCGCCGGCAGCACGGCTTGCGGCGACCAAGACAGGATCGGCGCCGGTCCGCGCACGACCAGCGGCGTCACCGGGCCGACCGCAAATGCTTTACCGCCGTTCGGGTCGACACGGCCGCCAGGCGCAAGACCGGCGAGCGCGCGATTGAGCCACCCGCTTTCGCTGCCTGGAGCCGGCTTCGGCAGTCCGCTTTCGAGCACGTCCTGGCCATCGAAATGCGAGCGCTCGCGGTAAGGCGTGGCGCAGGCGTGGACAACGATCGCCTCTTGCGCTGCAAACATGCGATGCAGGTTCGGCATTGCCGGATTGAGCGCGAAGAAATCATCGAGTTTGAGCGCTGCGACTTTGCTGTCGAGAGTAAGCGCATTGTCCCCGCGCAACGAAACCCAGCCCGGATCGCCAACAGGCGCCACAGCAGCCAGCCCGTCGAGCGCGCCGCGCAGAATAAACGCCAGGAAGCGCGGATCGCGCCCTTCCGCCCGGGCAACTTTCGGCAGGTACGCCCAGGCGAATAGTGTGCCCGAGGAAAGCAGCAATTGGCGCCGCGAGGGCGCGTGCAATAGTGTCATGATCAGCTCCGCAAAAATTCCGGCGTCATAACCAGCAGCGCCAGCGCTTGCGTCCGGCTCTCCGCGCGCGCGATGGTGTCGCGCGTCTCATCGGAGGCGAGCGGACCTAGGCTGCTATCGAGGAGCGCGAGCGGCTCCAAGCCGTTGGCCAAACGCCCGGCTAACTCGCTGGCAATATCGATCCGGCGCGGCACGCCGCCGATCCAGGCCGCGTCCGTGTCGGGATAGCCGTTCGGGGCCGGCGGCCGCCACAGTGCTTCGCCGAGTGTCGCTTGTGCAGCCATGACGCGGTCGATCGGGATCGTCCACTGCGCCCCGGTCAGGCGCAAGACGCCGGCGATCCAGTGCGCCGGCGGCTTGAGTTTGGTGCGCTGGGGTGTCCAGGATTTGTCGGCGTTGATCAATGTCCGCGCCACTTGCTTAAGGTTGCCGTCAGTGTCGAGGAAAGTTCTCTCGATCTTGCCGACCAGAGACGGTGGCGGGTCATCGGCGACGAAATGGCGCGCGAGCTTCTGGGCGATATGTCGCGCGGTCGCCGGGTTGCGCGCAAGATCGGCGAGCACTGCGCGTCCCTGCTGTACGCCGGTATCGGGATAGCGCTTGCCGAGCACGGTTTGCTCGGCCGGCTCGTGGAGGCGCTTGAAAAAAGCAAATTCGCCGCCGTATTTGGGTATGCCCGCTCCGATGAACGTCCAGCCGGTGAGCACGTTGGCAAAATTTGTGACGTTGGCTTGGGTGTAGCCGCTGCGCGCACCAAGCGTGTGCAATTCAAGAATTTCTCGCGCGAGATTCTCGTTAAGACCCTTGTTGCGGTTGATGCCAGCGACGGAGTTGGTACCCATCGATTGTTCATTATCGAGGTAGAACAGCATGGCCGGATGGCTCTCGACCGCTTGCAGCAGATCGGCGAAGCGGCCGAGCACATGCGGACGAATGGCCTCGCGCTCGTAGGGGCCGGCCATCGAAAGAATCTTGTCGGCCGAAATGCAGAAATGATTGGACCAGAACCAGACCAGTCGCTCGACAAAACCGATGTCGGCATCGATCGCGGCATCGAAGCGGACCTTGGCTTCGTTCTGGATCAACTGCGCCGGCAATTGTGGCTGCGGCTTCATCGGCGGCGCTGCGTCGGCCGGCGCAGCCGCTGCCGCCGGATTGCCTGAAGCCGCGACCTCGGCCGTCTTCTTAGCCTGCTCGGCAAGTTTCGTTTTCGCTGCCTGTTCAGAGCGATAGTTGAACAGCGCGCGCGCCGCCTCGCCGCTCGACGGCAGGTTCGCCGCGGTCACGAGTCCGGCCTGAGGACGTTCCAGATCGGCGAGCACGGCACCGCGCGGATCGCCGGCGATAACAGCGATCTGATCGCGCACCGGGCCGAATCCAAACCGGTGCAGGCCGAGCGCTGCCGTCAACTTCCGATCGATCGTCATGGTTTCCTCCGCGCGGCGGGGCGACCGGGCGCCGGGAATACGGCCGATTATAACGGACAACCTCGACGCCGGCACGCCAGTCGCTCGGCGCCGATCGACCACTGCATCGCGCTATTGGCCGCCTTGCGCACCCTGATGCCGCCTCGTAAGTAACACTTGAGATTCTGGAGCCTTTATGACGCTCATGATCGATAGGGTCGGAGCCGCGACCGGCGCTCCGCGCCACCCCGAAAAGGCGCATCGGCCGGACCAGCCAGCTTTGCGCAAGCCCGAGTGGATACGCGTCAAGGCACCGGTCTCGCCGGGCTATATCGAGACCCGCGAAATCGTTCGGTCGAACGGCTTGCATACGGTCTGCGAGGAGGCGGGTTGCCCTAACATTGGCGAGTGTTGGGAGAAAAAGCACGCCACCTTCATGATCATGGGCGACACCTGTACACGCGCCTGCTCCTTCTGCAACGTCAGGACCGGCTTGCCGGGCGCGCTCGATGAAGCGGAGCCCGCCCGCGTCGCCGAGGCGACACTCAAACTCGGCCTATCGCACGTCGTCGTGACCTCGGTTGACCGCGACGATCTTGCCGACGGCGGCGCGGCGCATTTCGCCGAGGTGATCCGCGCCATCCGCTCGCGCTGCCGCAACACGACGATCGAAGTGCTGACGCCGGATTTTTTGCGCAAGAAAGGCGCGGCCGAAACCGTGGTCGCGGCGAAGCCCGACATTTTCAACCACAATCTCGAGACCATTCCGGCAAAATACCTGACAGTGCGGCCAGGCGCGCGTTACTTCGCCTCTCTTCGGCTGCTTCAGCGCGTCAAAGAGCTCGATCCCAACATGTTCACCAAATCCGGCATCATGGTCGGACTCGGTGAGGAACGTGGCGAAGTCTTGCAAGTGATGGATGATCTGCGCGCCGCCGAGGTGGATTTCCTCACCATCGGCCAGTATCTGCAGCCATCGCTCAAGCATCACGCGGTGATGCGCTTCGTGCCCCCGGACGAGTTCAAAGCGTTCGCGATCATCGCCTACGCCAAGGGATTTTCGATGGTGTCGGCATCGCCGCTGACCCGCTCCTCGCATCATGCGGGCGAGGATTTTGCCCGGTTAAGAGCGCTGCGGGCGGCGCGCTGACCGATGCCGCAATTCTCCACCAGCCGCCGCGTGCAGCACTCCGCCTCCGAAATGTTCGACCTCGTCGCCGACGTGGAGCACTACCCGGAATTTGTGCCTTTGTGTCAGTCGCTGAGGGTCCGCACGCGCAGCCAAACCGGCAAGGGCCGCGAGATCATCGTCGCCGACATGACCATCGCCTACAAGCTGATCAGCGAAACCTTCACCAGTCGCGTAACGTTGGATCGGGCGACGCTTGAAATCCTGGTCGAATATCTCGAAGGGCCGTTCCGGCGCATGAACAACCGCTGGAGTTTTCGCCCGGTCGCGGATCGCGTTTGCGATGTTGAGTTCTTCATTGCCTACGAATTTCGCAGCCGCACGCTCGGCCTGCTGATGGGCAGCGTGTTCGATGCCGCCTTCCGCCGCTTCGCCGCCGCCTTCCAGCGTCGCGCCGACGCCGTTTACGGTTCGCAACCGGCCTAGAGCAGATTCCGATCACATTTCACCCTCGTCATGCGCGGGCTTGTCCCGCGCATCCACGTCTTCAGTGCCTGCTGCAAGGCGTGGATGGCCGGGACAAGCCCGGCCATGACCAACCTCCGATTCGATGCCACCTGAACATGCTCTAGCGCGCCATTGACGCATGGCACGCCCGGCAGCGTCTTTGGGCCCAGCGCGCATCCATTTAGAATTGTGCAACCATAAGCGCACACCATGAGCTACGGGCTCGGCGGCGCGCCATGTGCTTAACGGCGCCTTTACACCGGCAATGGCACGTAAGTCTCGTCGGGGTGGACTCAATTTTGCTTGCGCGCAGAACACAGAAGCTTATTGCGGCCGCGCTCGGCATCCTGGTCGCGGCGGTGCCGGTCTATGGGTTTACCGATTGGCTGCAACGGCAAGGCGAAGCCGAAGTCTCCGTCGTGACGCACTGGTCGATCGCCGCCGACAATCTGACGATCCAGAAGGTCGTCGAGACGCTCGACCGTCTCGCCAGTCGCAGCATCGATTCGTGCAACGCCACCAGCGTTGAGGCGTTGCGGCAGGCGGTGTTTCAGTCGCCGACGATCAAGGAACTCGCGCTGGTCGGGCCGAGCGGACAGACCCTGTGCACCGATGCAGGTACGGCTTTCTCCTCCCGCGATGTCCTGGCCTCTGCGGCCACGTCCAATCCAGACGTCATGCTCGACGTCGTCCGTCTCGTCGGCGGCGAGACGCGCCTTTTACGTGTTCGTCTCGCACTGCCGCAACGCAAGCCGGCTCTGGCGGCGTTGCTGCCACACAATCTCCTGCTGCCGCAGGTGGCGCCGGACGGCAGCCCGCTTGAGGGTTACGCGCGCCTGACGCTTGCCGACGGGACCCTGATCGGAATGGCGGGCGACGAGCGCCCAAGCGCAGTGCGGGATGACCAGATAACCGCGCAGGCGCATTCGCTGCGGTTCGGCCCCGTCGTGACGGTAACGATGCGGCGCCACGGCACCATCGCAGATCTCGACGATCTGCGACGGATTGGAATAGTCGTCTCCGCAATGCTCGCCTTGGGGATACTGCTCGCCGCTTTATTTGTTCCCTGGCGCCGCCGTCAGAACCCGATCGCCGAGGTCGAAGCCGCGCTGATCGCTGACGAATTCGTTCCGTATTATCAGCCCATCATCGACATCAAGAACGGCAAGCTGCTGGGAGCCGAGGTGCTGGTTCGCTGGCGCAAATCCGATGGTACCATCATCGCACCTGGCGCCTTCATTCCGCTTATCGAATCGACCGGCTTCATCCTCGATCTGACGCGGTCGCTGATGCGGCAGGTGTGCAAGGAGATCGGCACGTCAATCGGCTCGCGGCCCCAACTCTACATCACGTTCAACATCGCACCGCGGCACTTCACCGATGCGGTCGTACTTAATGATGTCGGAGCCATTTTCGAGGGTTCGCCGATCCGGCTGTCTCAGATCGTACTTGAGATCACGGAACAATTCGAAATCGAGAACCTCAGCGCGACCCGGCGCGTGATTGCGGCGTTGCAGGGCCTCGGCTGCCGCGTCGCGCTCGACGATGTCGGCACCGGACACAACGGCCTGTCCTATATCCTCAAGCTCGGCGTCGACATCATCAAGATTGACAAGCTGTTCGTCGAAGCCGTCAAGACCGAGCGTCACGCCCAGGCCATCGTCGAGACGCTAGAGCATGTTCCGGCCCAATTGAATCGGGGGATTCCCGCGGGGCGGTGAATGGGCGAGTTTATCGGCATTGATTCGATTTTGGGAGGCAGAACGATGCCGAAGGCCTATTCTGCGGATATGCGAGTGCGAGTGATTGGGCGGGTAGAAAGCGGCGGTTCGCGGCGTGAGGCGGCCGAACATTACGACGTCAGTCCCAGTACCGCAGTGATCTGGGCGAAGTGCTTTCACGAGACTGGGCGCTGCGCAGCCAAGCCGCGGGGCGGGAGTACCTCTGCATTGGAGGAGCACGCGGACTTCTTGCTGGGGCTGATCGAGGAGCAGGCGGACTTGACGCTGGATGAGGTGGTTTCTGCGATGCGCAAGCGAGGCATTGCTTGCAGCCGCACCGCGGTATGGCGTTTCTTTCAGCGCCACAAGATCACCTTCAAAAAAAAGCCTGCGCGCGGCGGAGCAGGAGCGCGCGGACGTGGCGCGGGCACGCCGGCGCTGGATGCGAGAACAGGGCATGTTTGACCCGGCCCGGCTGGTGTTTCTCGATGAGACTTCCGCCAACACCAAGATGGTGCGGCTGCACGGCCGCTGCGCCCGCGGTGAGCGTTTGGTGGATCATGTGCCGCAGGGCCACTGGAAGACGATCACCTTGGTGGCCGCGCTGCGGCGGCGTGGCATGCGAGCGGCGCAAACCATTGATGGCGCAATGACCGGGAAGAAGTTCTTGGCCTATGTCGAACAGTGTCTCGCCCCCACCCTCAAGCGGCAGGATATCGTCGCCATTGATAACCTTCCGGCGCACAAGGCGGCCGGTGTTCGTGACGCAATTGAAGCGCGCGGTGCGACACTTCGCTACCTGCCCAAATACTCGCCAGACCTCAACCCCATCGAGATGTTGTTCAGCAAATTGAAGGCTTATCTGCGCAAGACCGCCGAGCGAACGATACCTCGCCTGCGGCGCCGCATCGGCTCATTCGCGCGTAGCCTGACTGCCCGCGAAGCTGCTAATTATTTCAGGCACGCAGGCTATGCCTGAAATCGAGCGGAATCTGCTCTAGTCGGGCTCGCCCGTGATTTGCGCATGCAGATCGTCGCCGAAGGAGTTCGAGCGGATCGATCAGGTCGAATATCTGCGTGACCATGGCATCAGCGCAGCGCAAGGCTATGTGTTCGCACCGCCGTTGCCCGGCGCGGCCTTTCTCACGCTGATCGAGGCGATTGATCCGCAGGCGAGCGAGGGCGAGGCGGAAGCGTCGGAGGGTGCGAGCCGCGTCAACGCCCTGGTCGGCCGTCTGAACGCCGCATAGAAAGATAAAGAGAAGGATCGCAAGGGTCGCCGGCTGGACACCGCTGCTCGGCGTCAGGCGGCGCTAGTGCGCGACTGATAAAAGCCCAGCACATCGCGCGCGGTCGTCGACTGTAGCCGCTCGAAGCTCGCCTGCGCCTGTTCGAGGTCCTGCTCCGACAGACCGCGATCGGCCGCCTTGAGCTGAAGGATGGCCTTCGCAGTCGGCCACGAAAAGCCCGCCAATTTTGCCAGGATCACGAGAATGTCGGAGCCGGGAGCGAGCAGGGCGCGTTCAACGATATCATTCTCGACGCCGCAGACTAGCGTGAGCGCCACAGCCGTTTCGGCGAGCCGATGCTCGGTGGCAAAACGAAAGACCTCCGTCTCGCCGAGCTTGCCGGCGCGATGCATGACCTCGACTGACGCCAGCGCCGCCGCGTAATTCGCTGACATGTTGACCGCGTTGCTGCGAAGACCGCTCGAAATCTCGTCGACCACGCCCTCAACCAGCGGACAGTTCGCGGGATTTTCGGCAAGCAGTTTGGCGCGCACAGCGGCCGAGGTCTGCTCAATCAAGCGCAGGAAATGCTGCCGCGGCAAGTCTCCGCGCGTGCCGACGAGTATGGTGAGCTTGTCGTCGCCGACCGCTCGTTTAAGCAGCATGCGGAAGCCGGCGTAGGAGAGCCGGGCGGAAGGATTTTTAGACACCGAATGAACAACGTCGCGATCGCCGCGCGTGACCAGCACATCGGTCACCGCCTCGCTCAGGTTTTTGCGTCCCGATATCGCTACCAGATGCCGCTGGCTCTTGCTGTTGGCATTGGCGACAAGGTCGGCATCATTCAGGCATTCCGACGTTCCGCAGAATAGGGCCCGCCACCTCGATATCGTCGTCGAATGCCAGCTTGCGCACGACCCCGGCCGGTGCGTTGCGCGCCGGTGCCAATCGCTCGGCAAGCTCGGCGCGAGCCATCGGCTCGATCGCGGCGACAAGTCTGGCTATCACCTCGTCGAACACGCCGATCTGCTTGGCGGAATAGCGCGACGCGCCGGCAAAGAACAGGTCAGTAAGGCGCGAAAGCATTTCGACCCGGTGCGGTTCGTTGCCGCTCGCCAGTGCGCGCTCGAGATCCTCAATCAGCGAAGTGGTCTGCGTCATCCCCAACCGGAGTCGTTACTTAAAACTGGCTGCAATATGCTGCCAGACGATGAAGAAACGCTTTAACAATCCAACGATGCCGCGGCGTCGTGATCGCAACTCGTGCTGGACAGGTCCGGCCCACGACGCGGATTTGCGGTCCCGTTATTCCCGAAGCGCACGCTCGCAGTTTTTGACGAAATCTTCATGATGCCGATTAGACCTCCCTCAACATATTGTGTTCTATTGTAGGTCGTTCGCGCACACTCCGTCGCCCGCATGGTCGCCCGCAGAAGACGCCGTTTCGACCGCAAGGCCTTTGAGCACGTAGCAGCCCTCGACCTCGGCGACGGCTCGGCGTCGAAGGCCTGCGAAGTGATGGACATCTCGCAAGGGGGCGCCCGGCTGCGGCCACTGATGTGCCTACCCAAGATGCTGCCGGAAAAATTCACGCTGTTGCTGTCGGCCTGCGGCCGGGTTCGGCGCAGTTGCTATGTGGTCTGGCGATCCGCAACGGAACTCGGCGTGCAATTCCACGAACTCTAGCAGTCTGCAGCAGCCAAACCCTTGACGCGATCAATCTCACGCCTGCTGCTGCGCCAAGAGCCGCAGCAGCTCGATCGCTTCAGCCACCGAGCCTTCACGCACGCGGCGGCGGCCGATTTTGCCGAACAGCAAACGGCGGGCGAGGCGCCCGCCGCCGCTGCTGGCGGCAGCAAAATGGACGAGGCCAACGGGTTTGCGCTTCGAACCGCCACCCGGACCGGCGATGCCAGTGATTGCCACCGCCAGATCAGCGCGCGAACGTTTCAGCGCGCCTAATGCCATCGCGGCGGCGGTCTCGGCACTTACCGCGCCGTGGCGTTTGAGGGTCGTCGCCGGGACGCCGAGCATCGTCTCTTTCGCCTCGTTTGAATAGACGACGAAGCCGCACTCAACGACGTTCCGACGAACCCGCAATATCGGTCAAAGCGCCGGCGACCAACCCCCCGGTGCAGGACTCCGCGGTAGCGACGCGCAAACCGCGCGTGCGGCAGGTATCCAGCAGGCGCTTTGCCGCCGCCTGCAAATCTTTCTCGTTCATGCCCCGCTCCAGGGCAGCCGCACTGTCGCCGTTGCCATCGCGAAAATGCCTTCGCCGCGGCCGGCGAAGCCGAGCTTCTCGCTCGTCGTGGCCTTGACCGCAACGCGCTCGGCGGCGATGCCGGCGATGGCGGCGATTCGCGCACGCATCGCATCGCGATGCGGCGAGATACGCGGCGCTTCGGCGACGATGGTGACGTTGAGATTGCCGATCACGCCCCCGCGCGCACGCACGCGATCACAAGCGAAAGCAAGGAAGCGGTCCGACGACGCTCCGCGCCATTGCGGATCGCTCGGCGGAAAGTGCTCGCCGATATCGCCTTCGGCGAGCGCACCCAAAATAGCGTCAACCAGCGCATGCAACGCAACATCGGCATCGGAATGCCCCGTTACTCCACGGCTATGCGGAATGCGGACGCCACCCAACATCACGTGGTCGCCGTCGGCAAAGGCGTGAACGTCAAAGCCGTTTCCGGTGCGCAGATCGGACAGTGCCGCCAGGTGCAAAAGTTCGGCGCGTGCGAGGTCGTCATTGGTGGTCAGTTTCACGTTGCCGGCCTCGCCATCGAACACACTGACCCGCCGCCCGGCCCATTCGACGAGCGCGGCATCGTCGCTAAAGTCATCGCGGCCCGCCGCCGCGGCACGCCGGTGTGCTGCCATGATAAGATCGAATGCAAATGCCTGCGGCGTCTGCACCACACGCAGTTGGTTGCGATCGAGCGTTGCGGTAACGGTCGAGGCGTCATCGACTTGCTTGACAGTATCCGTGATACCGATCCCCGGTACCGCGGCGCCGTGCTCTCTGGCGGCCTTGATGGCGCGCGTTATCAGCGCACGGCTCAGGAATGGCCGCGCCGCGTCATGGATGAGCACAAGCTCAGGTTCCCGCGGCAGCAAGGCCTGCAGTCCGGTTCGGACCGAAATCTGCCGCGTTGCCCCGCCAGCGACAGGCTCAAGAAGCCTGTTCAGCCCGCGCGCGGCGCTGTGGAATAGGGCGAGATCGTCGGGGTGGACCACGGGCTGAACCCAGTCGATGTCTGGATGCCCGGAAAACGCGGCGAGGCTCCATTGGATAACCGGCGTACCGGCAATCCTACGGTATTGCTTCGGCATCGCGCCGCCGGCGCGGTGACCTCTGCCGGCCGCGACAATGACGGCCGCGATTGTTCCCATGAGACGACGCTCCGCTGCCTATCCCGATCGCTTTAGCGCATGTTCCGCAGCTCTGCGAACCCTTGGCATCCTTTCCGATGGCCGAGATCGGCCGATATCCCGGTACAGTTTAGCGATATTGCACCGCAACACTTGCGCCAGGCCAAGAATTGGCTAAACTCTAAGCAGCCTCTGCTCTCCGCCTATTTCGTGTGCACATGCTCCAATTCTGCAACCAATCTACAGCCAAGCAACTGGTGCCTCGATGGCGGCTCCCGGGGCGGCTCGCTCGCCAGCCTGCTCGTTCCCGCAAGAAGGGCGGCACGGAACGTTGTTCGGGGATCCCTGCATGAGTACTGCCGAGCCACTCTTGATGGTGTCCGCCGCCGAGGCTGTGCTCAACGCCATTCCGCATCCGGTAATCGTCGTCGCCCCCGCAGGCAAAGTAGTGGATGCGAATGTTGCTGCGGAAGCCTTCTTCGAAGTTTCACTGCCGTTACTGCGGCGCCAATCGCTGCGCGACCTGGTGCCGTTCTGCAGTCCATTGCTCACGCTGATCGAGCAAGTGCGCGCGCGCGGCGCGGCGGTCAACGAGTACAAGGTCGATCTCGGCACGCCGCGCAATCCAGGTGAGCGGCTGGTCGATCTGCACGTGGCGCCGCTGCCGGAGCAGCTCGGCTATGTCGTGGTGATGCTGCAAGAGCGGACCATCGCCGATAAGATGGATCGTCAGCTCACCCATCGCGGCGCTGCGCGCTCGGTCATTGCGCTCGCCGCCATGCTCGCCCACGAAATCAAAAATCCGTTGTCCGGCATTCGCGGCGCTGCGCAGTTGCTGGAGCAGTCGGTCGACGATGACGACCGCGCGCTGACGCGGCTTATCTGCGACGAAGCCGACCGCATCGTCAAGCTGGTCGATCGCATGGAAGTGTTCGGTGACGAGCGCCCGGTCGAACGCGAACCGATCAACATTCATGTCGTGCTCGACCACGTCAAACGGCTGGCGCAATCCGGCTTCGCCCGGCACATCAAATTTCTCGAGGACTACGATCCTTCACTGCCGTCGGTACTGGCCAACCGCGACCAGCTGGTCCAGGTGTTTCTCAATCTGGTCAAGAACGCGGCTGAGGCGATCGGCGAAAATACCGCTGCCGGCGAGATTGCGCTGACCACCGCGTTTCGGCCCGGCGTGCGGCTGTCGCTGCCCGGCGCCAAAGCCCGTATCTCACTGCCGCTCGAATTCTGCGTGCGCGATAATGGCACCGGCGTGCCCGACGAGTTGATGCCGCACCTGTTTGATCCGTTCGTGACCACAAAGCCGAGCGGATCCGGACTGGGACTTGCGCTGGTCGCCAAGATTGTCGGCGATCATGGCGGCATCATCGAATGCGAGTCGCAACCGCGCCGCACCGTGTTTCGTATTCTCATGCCCAAATATGCCGCAGGCGAAGGCGCCGAGCCGGATGGCGCCGCGCAACCACAAAGGGATCATTGATGCCCGCGGGAAGCATTCTCGTCGCCGATGACGATGCGGCGATCCGGACCGTACTCAATCAGGCACTGTCGCGCGCCGGCTATGAGGTCCGTTCGACCGGCAATGCCGCCACGCTGTGGCGCTGGATCAGCCAGGGCGACGGCGATCTGATCATCACCGACGTGCTGTTGCCGGACGAAAGCGCGTTCGATCTGCTGCCGCGCATCAAAAAGGCGCGCCCCGATCTTCCGATCCTGGTCATGAGCGCGCAGAACACGTTCATGACGGCAATCCGGGCCTCGGAGCACGGCGCCTACGAATACCTGCCCAAGCCGTTCGACCTTAAGGAGCTGATCGCCATCGTCGGCCGCGCTCTGTCGGAGCCGAAGGAGCGCGCCCGCCAGGCCACCAAGGTCGAGGATTTCGAATCGATTCCGCTGGTCGGACGTTCGCCGGCGATGCAGGAAATCTATCGCGTGCTGGCGCGGCTGATGCAGACCGATCTCACTGTCATGATTTCGGGCGAATCCGGCACCGGCAAGGAGCTGGTCGCGCGCGCGCTGCACGATTACGGCAAGCGCCGCACCGGACCGTTCGTCGCCATCAACATGGCGGCGATACCGCGCGACCTCATCGAGATCGGAACTGTTCGGCCACGAGAAGGGCGCCTTCACCGGCGCCAATACGCGCAGCGCCGGGCGGTTCGAGCAGGCCGAAGGCGGCACGCTGTTTCTCGACGAAATCGGCGACATGCCGATGGAGGCGCAGACCCGGCTGTTGCGCGTGCTGCAGCAGGGCGAATACACCACCGTGGGCGGCCGTACGCCGATCAAAGCCGACGTGCGGATCATCGCCGCCACCAACAAGGATTTGCGTCAGCTGATCCAGCAGGGATTGTTCCGCGAAGATTTGTTCTTCCGCCTGAACGTCGTGCCGTTGCGGCTGCCGCCGCTGCGCGAGCGCACCGAGGATATTCCCGACCTCATCCGCCATTTCTTCGCACAGGTCGCGCGCGAAGGCCTGCCGCTCAAACAGATCGATCAGGCCGCGATCGAGCGGCTCAAGCGCCACCGCTGGCCCGGCAATGTGCGTGAGCTGGAAAATATGGCGCGCCGCCTTGCCGCCCTCTATCCGCACGAGACCATCACCGCGGCCGTGGTCGACGCCGAATTATCGCAGCCTGCGCTCATTGCGCCGGGCGAGACCGGCCGCGGCGAAGACAATCTATCTGGCGCGGTCGAGCGCTATCTGGCGCGCTATTTTTCCGGCTTCGATGCAGGCCTGCCGCCGCCCGGCCTCTACCACCGTATTTTGCGCGAGGTCGAGGCGCCGCTCTTGTCAGCGGCGCTGGCGGCGACGCGCGGCAACCAGATCCGTGCCGCCGACTTGCTCGGCGTCAACCGCAACACGCTGCGCAAGAAGATTCGCGACCTGGAAATCCAGGTTTATCGCAGCGGCGGCTGACCGCCGTTAGTCCGGAGCGAGGGCCGGTGCGAGCCAAAATGCTCTCCCGCAGCACCTGGATAATGCAGTGTTGCCGCGCCGCCCCTTGGCGGCCGAGATTTCTGCCCAGGAATTGTCGCAATTTGGCAACATTGTTGTAGAAAAGCATCACAGGCGGGAATGGCCGGGCCCCCATTCGTCACACGCCTCGGCAATCCCGCGTTTTTGAAGGCGTTCATGACGGCTGTCGACCAGGTCGCCCCCCTCAACTCGCCGGTCACGCCACCTGCGGCCACAAATCGCGACCAGGCTGTAGCTGCGCCAATGCCGCTCGCCTCCCGGCTGATCGGCGCAATCGCGGTCGGCATTGCGCTGCTTTCGGCCACCGCCACTTTCCTGGTCCTCGCCGGACTGACGCCGATTGCTCCGGTCGACTCGGTCGTCAAAGAGCTGCTGCTCGGCAATGTCGTGACCGGGCTATTGCTGCTCGGCATTATCGGCCGGGAAGTCTGGGTGGTCGTGCAAGCGCGCCGGCGCGGCCGTGCGGGCTCACGGCTGCATGTACAGATCGTCGGCCTGTTCGTTGTCATTGCCGCGGTTCCTGCCGTCCTTGTGTCCGTCGTCGCGAGCACGACTCTCGACCGCGGCCTCGACCGTTTTTTCTCGACCCGCACGCAGGCCATGATCCAGCAATCGCTGATCGTCGCCGACGCTTATGTGACTGATCATGCCGAGATCATCCGCGGCGAGATCCTGGCTATGGCCTACGATCTTGCCCGCGCCAAGCCACTGTTCGATGAGAACCGCGACCAATTCCGCCAGTTTCTGACCGCGCAGGCCAAAGGGCGGAGGCTGGCCGCCGCCATCATTATCAGGCCCGATGGCTCGACTGTGGAGCGCGCCGACGTTACCATGTCGAAGCCGATTGTGTTGCCGTCCCCGCAATTGCTGAGAAAGATCACCGAAACCGAGCCGCAGGTCGCTCTCATTCCGCAAGGCGACCACGTCGCCGCTGCAGTGAAGCTGCACGGTTACGACGACATGTACCTTTACGTCGCGCAAATGCTCGACCCGACCGTGGTGCAGCAGTCTGACGGCGACGCGAGAGAGCATCAGCGAATACGCCAATCTGGAAGCGCGTCGGCTTGGTATCCAAATCGCCTTTGCGCTCATGTTCGCCGTCATCGCGCTTATCGTGCTGCTCTCGGCGGCGTGGATCGGATTGGATTTCGCCAATCGGCTGGTCGCCCCGATCCGTCGGCTCATCGGTGCGGCCAACGTTGTTTCGACCGGGAACCTGAACATACAGGTGCCGGTGCACCATTCCGAAGGCGACCTTGCGCATCTCGGCGAGACGTTCAACAAAATGACGGCAGAGCCTGCGCACGCAGCACGAGGACATCGTGCGCGCGCGCGACCTCATCGACAGCCGGCGGCGATTCACCGAAGCCGTGCTGGCGGGCGCCAGCGCCGGCGTGATCGGCGTCACCGCTGACGGCCGCATCACCATTCTCAACCGCTCCGCGGAACGCCTTATCGGCTGCGCCGAGACCGAGGCGCTCGGCCGGCCGCTGCGCGAAATCGCCCCGGAACTTGCCGATATTTTTACCGCCGCGCGCGACGGCAATCAACGCCTGACCCAACGTCAGGTCAACATGACGCGCGATGGCCAGGAGCGCAATTTCTCGGTCCGCGTCACCAGCGAACAGGCATCCGAATCCGAACATGGCTACGTCATTACCATCGACGACATTACCGAACTCGTGCTCGCCCAGCGTTCCTCGGCTTGGGCCGATATTGCGCGTCGCATCGCCCACGAGATCAAGAACCCGTTGACGCCAATTCAATTGTCGGCCGAGCGGCTGCGGCGCAAGTACGGTAAGCTGATCACCGAGGACATCGGCGTATTCGAACAATGCACTGACACGATTGTACGCCAGGTCGACGATATCAAGCGCATGGTCGATGAATTCTCGCGGTTTGCGCGCATGCCGAAACCGGTTATCGCCGACGAAGACGTCACCGACACGGTGCGCCAAGTCGTGTTTTTGCTGCGCGTCGGCCACCCCGATATCGACTTCGAGGTTGAACTGCCCGCCGAAGCCATGCCGGCACGATTCGATCGACGGCTGATCTCGCAGGCGCTTACCAACATCATCAAAAACGCGACCGAGGCAATAGGAGCATTGCCGAAGCCGCCGAGCGACGCATCCGCACGGCCCGGAACCGAGCCGGAACGCGGCCGCATCAAGGTCAGCGCCAGACGCGAGGGCAAGGAGGCCGTTATTGACGTGATCGACAATGGCATCGGTCTGCCCAAGGAAAATCGCGCCCGCCTGCTCGAACCTTATGTGACGACGCGGGAAAAAGGCACCGGCCTCGGGCTCGCCATCGTCGGCCGCATTCTCGAAGAACATGGCGGCCGCATCGAGTTGCGTGATGCGTCGGAGAAGAATTCCGGGCGCCCGCGGCGCCTGGATGCAGCTGCGCTTTACCGCAGAGCCGTTGCCCACCAAGGAGCCGGCGCAGAATAGGGAAGCGGTGGGCTGAACATGTCGTCAGACATCCTCATTGTCGACGATGAAGCGGATATCCGCGAACTGGTCGCGGGCATCCTGCAGGACGAAGGCTACAGCACGCGTACCGCGCAGGACAGCGATAATGCGCTCGGTGCCGTAGTCGCACGCCGCCCAAACCTCGTTTTCCTCGATATCTGGCTGCAAGGCAGCCGTCTCGACGGGCTGCAGCCTGCTCGATGCCCTCAAGCAGGAACATCCCGAATTACCGATCGTGATGATTTCCGGCCACGGCAACATCGAGACCGCAGTCTCCGCCATCAAGCGCGGCGCCTATGACTTCATCGAGAAACCGTTCAAGGCCGACCGCTTGTTGCTGGTGGCCGAGCGGGCGCTGGAGAATTCGCGGTTAAAGCGCGAGGTCAAAGAACTCAAACTGTTCGCCCCGCTGCCCACCATGATCGTCGGCCACTCGCCCGCCGCCAATCAGTTGCGGCAGACGGTGGAGAAAGTGGCGCCGACCAACAGCCGGATACTCGTCGTCGGACCGTCAGGCAGCGGCAAGGAACTCGCCGCGCGCACCATTCACGCCCACTCGGGCCGCGCTGCGGCGCCGTTCGTCGTGATCAATGCCGCCGCCATCTCGCCGGAACACATGGAGGTCGAGCTGTTTGGAGTTGAATCGACGAACGGCACGCAGAGCCGCAAGGTCGGTGCACTCGAGGAGGCGCACGGCGGCTCGCTGTTCATCGACGAGATCGTCGATATGCCGCGCGAGACCCAGAACAAGATTTTGCGCGTGCTCGTCGACCAGACATTCCAGCGCGTCGGCGGCAGCACCAAAGTGACCGTCGACGTCCGCATCATCTCGTCGACCAGCCGAACCATAGAGGCCGACATCGCCGCCGGGCGATTCCGCGAAGACCTCTATCACCGGCTCTCCGTCGTCCCGATCAGAGTGCCTGGCTTGGCCGAGCGACGGGAGGACATCCCCGAACTTGTCGAATATTTCATGACGCAGATTTCGCAAGCCACAGGCCTGCCCAAGCGCAAGGTCGGCGACGATGCGCTCGCCGTGCTGCAATCGCACGACTGGCCAGGCAACGTGCGGCAATTGCGCAACAACGTCGAGCGGCTGATGATTCTGGCCGGCGGCGATCCTGAGGCGACGATCACCGCCTCGATGCTGCCGCAGGATGTGAGTTCGATGATCCCGTCGATGCCCAACGGCAACGGCGGCGAGCACTTGATGACGCTGGCGCTGCGCGAGGCGCGCGAAATGTTCGAGCGCGAATATCTGTTGGCGCAGATCAGCCGTTTCGATGGCAATATTTCGCGCACCGCCGAATTCGTCGGCATGGAGCGGTCGGCGCTACATCGCAAATTGAAGGCGCTCGGGATTGACTGAGATCACAGACGACCAACAGACAGCGGATTAAAGATGCTTGCCTGTCGTCACTGTCATCTGTGCATCTGCGTCTGTCCCTTATCGTCCGGTCGCCGATGAGCCGCATCGCCTACGTCAACGGCCGCTACCTGCCGTTCCGCGCCGCCAAGGTCCACGTCGAGGATCGCGGCTATCAATTCGCCGACGGCGTCTATGAGGTCTGCGAAGTGAGGGGAGGGCGCCTGATCGACGAGCGGCGCCACCTTGACCGCCTTGAGCGGTCGCTCGGCGCATTGCACATCGGCATGCCGATGACGCGTCGAGCGCTCGACATCGTGTTGCGTGAGGTCACGGCGAGAAACCGCATCCGCCACGGCATTGTCTACTTGCAGATCACTCGCGGCGCGGCGCGGCGCGACCATGCGTTCCCGCGGCCCGCAGTGGCGCCAAGTCTCGTCGTTACGGCACGCGCGGTTAGCGCGGCGCGCAGCGAGGCGGTCGCCGCCAGCGGCATTGCCGTCATCAGCGTTCCGGACAACCGGTGGGAGCGAGTTGATATCAAAACAGTCGCCCTTCTGCCGAACGTGCTGGCGCGCCAGGCTGCAATCGAACACGGCGCCCGCGATGCCTGGTTCGTCGACAAGGCGGGCGCCGTAACCGAAGCCGCCTCGGCCAATGCCTGGATTGTGACGGCGGACGGCGTCCTGGTGACGCGCCGCGCCGATTACTCCATCCTTTCGGGAATAACGCGTGCCGTTCTGTTCGACGCAATCAAGGCCCAAGGGCTTGCGGTCGAGGAGCGCAGCTTCACGCTTGCGGAAGCTTACGCAGCGCGCGAGGCTTTCGTAACGTCGGCAAGCCAGACCGTGCTTGCGGTCGTTCGCATCGATGGCCGAGTGATCGGTGACGGCAAGCCCGGGCAGGTCGCAATTGCATTGCGGCGGGCGTTCCATCGCTACGCCGAGGTGCGGTGAAGACGTCCGACTGGCCGGCGAAATATCGTCGAATCGGCGCCCAGCCGCTTCCGCTCCGACCCAATCGAACTGTTGTGGCTTGCCGCCAACTCGGGCTGCCGCCAACTTGGGCTTGCATCGCTGCTCTGCGCGCCCTCTAATGGTTCGCTGAGTGCAGTCCGGCCGACCGGCCGGTAGCGGCGCCCACGATCGGTCAAGAGGCTTTAAGTGGGTTTCGCTCTGCTTGACCCGATCCTACCTATAGAAGGCAAACAGAAACTACCCGCGGGAAAGGGGCCCGCGTGGCAAGAACGGAAACAACGGCCATGGCAGCCGACCGCGCACAAAATCTGCAAGACACCTTCCTCAATCATGTCCGCAAGAACAAGGTTCCGCTCACTATTTTCCTGGTGAACGGCGTCAAGTTACAGGGCGTCGTGACTTGGTTCGACAATTTCTGCGTGCTGTTGCGCCGGGACGGGCATTCGCAGCTCGTCTACAAGCACGCCATCTCGACCATCATGCCCGGTCATCCCGTCCAGCTCTTCGAAGGCGCCGAGGAAGCACCGGCCGGAGAAAAGGTCTAATTGGAGCCGCGCCGCCGCAGCACGGGGGCTTTGGGCCCGCCTTACCCCAGCCCGCGTGCCGGAGAGGGTAAGGCAGGGGAAAGTCCGAAGACCGGAGCGACCGGCCGCGCGCTGGCAATCGAGCCGGCGTTGCGGCGTGCGCCTTCGCGACCGGCATCCGCCGCACGGTCGGCGGCCGCCAGGCTCGAAGAGGCGGTGGGCCTTGCCCGCGCGATCGATCTCGACGTCGCGCAATCGGGCATCATCACACTCGATCGGCTGCGGCCCGCCACCTATCTTGGCTCGGGCAAGGTCGAGGAGATCGCCGGCCTCGTCAAAAGTCTTGAGGCGGGGATCGTGGTGATGGACTGCGCGCTGACGCCGGTCCAGCAGCGCAACCTGGAAAAAGCGTGGAACGCCAAGGTTGTCGACCGCACCGGCTTGATCTTGGAGATTTTCGGCCGCCGAGCGCGCAGCCGCGAGGGCGCGCTGCAGGTCGAGCACGCGCACCTGACCTATCAGAAGGGTCGGCTGGTGCGCTCCTGGACCCATCTCGAACGCCAGCGCGGCGGCTTTGGTTTCCTTGGCGGGCCCGGCGAAACTCGACTCGAAGCCGACCGCCGCATGATCGAAGGGCGGCTGGCCAAGATCGAAAGCGAACTCGCCAAGGTCAAACGCACCCGTGGGCTGCACCGGGAGAGCCGTCGCCGCGTGCCTTATCCGGTGGTCGCCCTGGTCGGCTACACCAATGCCGGAAAGTCGACGTTGTTCAACCGCATGACCGAAGCGAGCGTGCTCTCCACCGACATGCTGTTCGCCACGCTCGATCCGACCTTGCGAGCCGTCGACCTGCCGCACGGCGCACGCATGATTCTATCCGACACGGTCGGTTTCATTTCTGATCTGCCAACCATGCTGATTGCGGCGTTTCGCGCCACTCTCGAAGAAGTCATCGAGGCCGACGCCATCCTGCACGTGCGCGATGTCTCCCACCAGGACGCTGAAGCGCAGCTCCACGATGTCGAACACATCCTCCTTCAGCCTCGGCGTCGATCCGCACCAGGAACACGACGGCAAGCCTGCTTTGATCGAAGTGTGGAACAAGATTGACTGCCTCGATCAGGCCGAACGCGAGCGGCTTTGCAACCTTGCCGGACGCCGCCCACAGGCGCAGCGTCCAGTGTTGATATCGGCCGTGACCGGGGAGGGGATTGAGGCGCTCGGCGCCGCGATCGAGGCGCGGCTCGCCGTCGGCCGCGTGCTGATCGAACTCGAACTGGATCCCGCCGACGGCGCTGGCCTAAGCTGGCTGCATCGCCACACCGAAGTCATCCGCAAGGCGATCGACGCAACGAGTGGCCGCATTGCCATGACAGTGCGCGCGGATCCAAGTAGAGCGAGCGCAGTCCGGGCGAGGTTCGACGGCGCGGCATCGTGAGAACCATTCCCACATGCGATGCGGCGCAGTAGCGCAACGAAAAGGGGGACACGATGGCGAGACCGATCTCAACGAGACTATGCGGCACTCTGATCGCCCTGCTGGCCGTCCACGCCGTGGCCAATGCGCAGCCGGCGACGCTGCGCTTCGGCCAAATTCCCTCGACAATGATGGAATGACCTCGCTCTACCACTATGTCGCGGAGCAACAGGGCTTCTTTGCACGCGAAAACATTGCCGTAGAGCTTAGACCGATTGCCGGCGGCACTGGCAACATGGTCGCCGCACTCGATCGCGGCGAGGTTGACGTGACACAGACCGCTACTCCGTACCTCATCAAGGCGGCGCTCAGCGGCTCCGACGCCGTCGCCATTGCCGGCGAAGTCGCCAATCCAGTGTACAGCCTCATCTCCAAGCCGCAGATCAAGACCTTCGCCGAACTGAAGGGAAAACTCATCGGCTTGTCGCTGCCGATTGACACCATCTCGATCTCGATGCGCAAGCTGCTCGCACTTAAGGGACTGCAAGAGGGCGATTATCGCGTGAAGGATCTGGTGGGGACGCCGCGCCGCGCCGCCTGTCTCAAAAGCGGCGAATGCGACGCGGCTCCGCTCGGCCAGCCGGACGATTTCATCGCAATGAAGGCTGGCTACAACCGGCTTGGCCTTTCGACCGAAGCGGTTGCAGCATTTCAGTTCGACGTGATCGCCGCGCGCAAGAGTTTTGCCCAGGCGCATGCGGACGTGATGGTGCGTTTCGTGCGCGCGCTTGCCGACGCGTTCCGCTTCATTCGCGATCCGGCGCACCGCGACGCAGTGGTCAAAGCGATTGTCGAACACACCGGCGCCTCGGAGGAGATCGCCCGCGAAACGCTCGCGCTATATTTCGATCCCGAGCGCAACGTTTTGCCAAAGCACGCCGAGATCGATCTTGAGGGTCTCGCGCAAGTCATCGCATTCATGGCGCAGGGCGGCACGATCAAGCCACCGCTGCCGCCGGGGCATCTGTTTCGTCGACTTGCGGGTCCTGACCGCCGCGGGAGCGCAGAGGGTCAGTGTTCTTTCTGGGCTGACAAGGAGCGCAGGGCGAAAGCCGGGGTATTGCCGGCGCCGCTAATTCCCGCGCCGCTATCCCGCGCCGCTATTCCGCGCCGCTATCCCGCGCCGCCATCCCGCGCCGTATTCCGCGCCTTGCCGCCTCCCACAAAGCGTCGATCTCTCGCAAGTGATGCGTCTTGGCGCCTTGCCTTTTGTTGCTCAGCGCGCCTTCGATGCGGCAAAGCGGCGCTCGAATTTCTGGTTGGTCGCCGTAGCAGCGCCTCGGTATCGGCACCAAGATGGCGCGCAAGGTTGACGGTCGCGAGTAACAGGTCGCCGACTTCAGCCGTGCGGCATGGAATTGGCGCCGGCCGCTGCCGAGTTCGGCCTCGATCTCGTCGGCTTCTCGCGGATCTTGCGCAGCACGGCGTGGGATCGTTCCAATCGAAGCCGACCTCGCCGGCCTTTTGTTGCAGCTTCAGCGCACGCGTGGTCGTGGGGAAGGGCGAACCGGCACCCGGCCACCAGCGCGCTCCGGCTTCCGACGCCGTTGCGGGCGGCTTTTTCCTCTTTCTCCTGGGTTGGATTTCGCTCCGAGAGGCCCTTGACCGCTCGCGGGCGCGTGAATTGTCGTCAGCGAAGCATGCGGACGGCGACGGGCGAATTAGCTTCTCCGTGATCGAGTGCACGACGTTGCCGAAATTGAAGGCACCTGCTCTCGGCCATGCGCGTGTGGAAGACGACCTGAAGCAGCAGATCGCCGAAGCCTTCCTTCAGGTCGGCGAGGTCAGCCCACGCGATCGCATCGGCGACTTTGTAGGCCTCTTCCAGCGTAGTATGGCGCCATGGTCGCGCTTCTGCTCGAGATCCCAGGGCAGCCGGTCTGGATTGCGCAGCGCCGCCATGACTTCAATGAGGCGGCCGATCTCGCGGGAAGGGGTCAGGACGGCTCGGCGTTCGGCGTACGTGGTACCTATCATACCCTCGCATTTCCGGGGCCGAGCGCAGCGAGGACCTGGGTTCGATATCACAGGCGGCGCAGTTCTGGTCTGATCGCGGTTACGTTGGATTCGAGCCCTCGCTCGCGGCAAAACGACCTTGATCGACGACGCAGAGGTGTAGCCCGGCTGATGCCCGTGTTCGGCTTTTCATTCAGTCGGTGGCTTTCTTCGTACTGGCGGTTGTGGCCTTGTTCGCTCCGCCGGCGCGATCGCGATCCGACCTGATCCTGGGTCTATCTCGCGATTCTTGCTCGCCGTGTTCGCGTCGGTGTTCTGTTGCTCGACCCGGACCGGGCGCGCGAGCGTATGTGGCCGGGCGGCAAAAGGCCGCCGCCGCCCGGCCTCTTTCCGCCGTCCTGGTGGCGATTGGATCATCGCCGGTCTCGACGATGGCCGCTTTCACTGGAGCGACACGGTTCCGCCGTGGCTGCATGGATCGGCTTGGTCGCCCTCGCGACCGGCTATGTGCTATGCCTGTGGGCGATGGCGCCAACCAGTTCTTCTCTTCGGTGATCGTATCAGTTACGTCCGCGGCCAAGTGGTAATCATGACTGGTCCGTATGCCTTCATCTGGCACCCCGGTTATCTCGCTGGCATCATCATTATATCGGCGAGCGGCGTGGCGCTCGACTCCCCGGCTGGCCGTGGTGACGCTGGCGCTGTTGGGCCGGCCGTTCTGTTGCTTCGAGCCATGGCGGAGGACCTGTGCTGCGCGCCGAGCTTCGAGGCGACCGGGACTACGTCGACTGAGTGCGCTGGCGACTTTCGCCCGGCCTATGGTGAGATCGAGAGGTGAGCGCTTCGATCTTGCACGTCCAAGCTCTCGATGCCTGATTTTGCATAAGACATATTATGGAACCTGATCTGCGGCGATGTTTCACTTGACCGACCTGAACGGCGTCAAAGCCGTCCTATTCGTCCGTATCACCGGGCGCTTCGGAAGCGGTGAACTCATGCCGTCGAAAGCCGGCTCGACATTGGCCGGCAGCCGCCCGCGCAGCGCCTCGAAGTCGAGATCGGCGTGCAGGTTGGTGAGGATGGCGCGGTGCGGCTTCAGGCGCGCGATCCAGGCAAGTGCATCGTCAACCGAGAAGTGGCTCGGGTGCGGCCGTTCACGCAAGGCGTCAACGATCCACACATCGAGGTCCGCCAAGGCGGCGACGCTCTCCGGAGGCAGGCCGCTCGAGGTCACACGAATAGGCGACGCTGCCGAAGCGAAAGCCGTAAGAGGCTATGTCGCCGTGCGCCTGCAGGATCGGAAGCGCCGCGACCGGACCACCCCGCCCCGGGATTGTGACCATTTGGCCGGCGCAAAGCCGCTGTTCGCGCACGATCGGCGGATACTCGCTTCCCGGCGGCGATTTGAAGCAATAGCCGAAACGGGCGTGCATTGTTTCGGCCGTCTGCTCATCGAGATAGACATCGATCGGCTGCCGCTGCTTGATAAAGAACGAGCGCAGGTCGTCGATGCCGTGGGTGTGGTCGGCGTGTTCGTGGGTGTAGAGAACGCCGTCGAGCCGGTCGATCTCGGCATCGAGAAGTTGCTCGCGCAGATCGGGCGGAGTGTCGACTAGGACGCGGGTGATGCCAGCGCTCGTATTCCGTTGCACCAGCAGCGAAGTACGCCGGCGCCGATTTTTCGAATTATTCGGGTCGCACGCCCCCCAGCCGAAAGCCGGGCGCGGCACGCCGCCGGACGATCCGCAGCCCAGAATGGTCAATTTCAGCGTCACTTGAGGGTTCATGCCGCAATCGCCGCCGGGCGCGGCACTTTGGCGAACAGGCGAAAGAAATTCTCCGTGGTCTGCCGCGCGATCTCGTCGAGCGACAGGCCGCGGGCTTCGGCCAAGACTTTGGCGGTCTCGACCACGTAGGCCGGCTCATTGCGCTTGCCGCGGTAGCGGCCGGGGGCAAGGTAGGGCGCGTCGGTCTCGACCAGGATGCGGTCGGCCGGCAGCGCGGCGGCAATGGCGCGCAACTCACCGGAGTTCTTAAACGTCAGAATGCCGGTGAACGAGACGTAGTGGCCGAGCGCAATGGCGCGGCGGGCAAGATCGGAACCGCCGGTAAAGCAATGCAGCACGGCCGGGAAGGCGCCCTGCCCGGTCTCCTCCTCGAGGATGCACGCTGTATCTTCGTCTGCATCTCGCGAATGGATCACGAAGCGGCAACCCGGTCTCTCGCGCCGCAGCGATATGGGTGCGAAAGCCGCGCGTTTGCGCCTGCCTCGGCGAGTTGTCGTAATGGTAATCGAGGCCGGCTTCGCCGATCGCCACGACCTTGGCATGCTGCGAGCGCGCAACCAGATCGCCCACGCTCACGTCGAGTTCCTCATGGGCATAATGTGGGTGCGTGCCGATCGAGCAATAGACGTTGGCAAAGCGCTCGGCGATGGCCAGCACCTCATCGTGTCGGCGCACGCGGGTCGAAATCGTGACCATCCGCTCCACACCTGCCGCCCGCGCCCGACCGACGACGGCGTCCAGCTCGGCGGTAAAATCGGGAAAATCGAGATGGCAATGGCTGTCGATCAGCATTTTTTGTTCTACTGCGCCGCGCGGCTATCTGGCTCGACGTAACGCGGAAATAGCGGCAGCGGCGGCGGCAGTGTGACGCCAGGCGCGATCCGGTGCGGGCCAGCTAAGAATGAGAAATTGCGCTCAGCTTTCGGGATCGCCAGCAAGTCGAGTAGTTTTGATGCCGAATCCGGCATAAACGGCAGTGTCATGATCGCGATCTGCCGCAGTGCTTCCGCGGTAACGTAGAGAATCGTCCCCTGGCGCTGCGGGTCTGTCTTGGCCAGGGCCCAGGGGGCCGCATCCGCGAAATAGCCGTTGGTTATTGCAACCACCGTCCAGATAAAGACAAGGATGCGTTGGAGCTGAAGTGTCTTCATGTCGTGGCGCGCGGAACCAATCATATCGTCAGCGGCACTAATTATGATTTTATCCGCTTGGCTTAGATCGCCGGGCTGAGGCAAAACGCCGCCAAAATTTCGCGCCACCATGGGTGAGCGAGCGCTGCGCCAGATTGCCGAGATCGTTGGCGAGATCGGCGTTGATGCGGTTGACGATGGCCTCGTGGCTGTAATTGCCGTCCTGGCCGAACGGCACTTCGCGCAGCAGAAAATAGCGCAGCGGATCGACGCCATAGGCGTCGGCCAGCGCAAACGGATCGATCACGTTGCCGACCGATTTCGACATTTTCTCGCCGCGGTTGAACAGAAAACCGTGCGAGAAGATGCGCCGCGGTACGGCGACCCCGGCCGACATCAGGAAGGCCGGCCAGTACACGGCGTGGAAGCGCACGATGTCCTTGCCGATCACGTGCAGGTCAGCCGGCCAGTATTTTTTGAATTTTTCGCTTTCGGTGTCGGGAAAACCCACCGCGGTGATGTAATTTGTCAGCGCATCGACCCACACATACATGATGTGCTTGTTGTCGCCGGGCACCTTGATGCCCCAATCGAAGGTGGTGCGCGACAACGACAGGTCCTGCAGCCCGCCGCGCACAAAACTTGCGACCTCGTTGAGGCGCTCTTTCGGCAGCACAAAATCCGGCACGTCACTGTAGAGCTTCAAGAGCGGCTCGGCATATTTGGACAACCTGAAAAAGTAGCTCTCCTCCTCGACCCATTCGACCGGCGTGCCGTGCGGGCCCAGCCGCTGGCCCTTGTCGTCGAGCCGGGTTTCGCTCTCGTCGTAATAGGCTTCGTCGCGCACCGAGTACCAGCCGGAATATTTATCGAGATAAATATCGCCGGCTGCCTGCATGCGCTGCCAGATCGCTTCGGAGGAGCGGTAATGGCGTGTTTCGGTGGTGCGGATGAAATCGTTGTTCGAGCACTCGAACTTTTTCACCATGGCCTGAAAGCGCGGCACATTGCGCTCGACAAGCTGCCGCGGCGTCAGATTTTCCTTCACCGCCGTCTGCAGCATTTTGATGCCGTGCTCGTCGGTGCCGGTGAGGAAGAACACGTCGCGGCCGTCGAGCCGCATGAAGCGGGCGATGGCGTCGGTGGCGATCGCTTCGTAGGCGTGGCCGATATGCGGCGGGCCGTTCGGATAGGCAATCGCGGTCGTGATGTAATAGGGCTTGCTTGGCATCGGCCGTAGGTATCAACCCCGCGTGGCCTCGGCAAGCAAGCCGAAAACGCTGAAAACAAGCGGCTTTCGCTCCAAATTGTAGGTTTCGGCGTCGCGCGCCGCCTGATTGATGCTTTCCCAGGCTTCAGCGAGCCTCGCCAGCTTGCCGATCTCGCTGTCACGGCCGAGCCGCCGTGACAGCCAAGCGTTGACGGTATCGACGAACTCCGCAAGCGGCTGCGGATCGCTGCCGGCAAGCGCTTCGCCGAGCGCATGCAGCGCTAATGGATCAAGCGACGGCAGCCGATCGAGTAGATCGAGGGCGCGTTGGCGTAAGCCCAAAGCATCCTCGTCGAGCAAGGCCAACGCCCGCGCGACGCTGCCCTCCGCGGCAGCAGCAGCGGCGTCAAGCTGCGGGGCGGCGACCGCCATGGTGGAGGCAGCGGCAGCGGCTGCCGCGACGTCGGCGTCGGCCAACGGCCGCAATGTGATCGTGCGGCAGCGCGAGCGGATCGTTGCCGGCACTCTTGCGGCCGCATGGCTCACCAGCAACAACAGGGCGCGCTGCGGCGGCTCTTCCAGTATTTTGAGCAGCGCATTGGCGCTCGATCGGTTGAGTCCGTCGACCGCATCGACGATGGCGACGCGCCAGCCGCCCGCGGCTGCAGTCGAACCGAAAAATGAAGCCGTGCGGCGCACGTCGTCAACGGCAATCTGCTGGCGCAGCACGCCCTTTTCGTTGACGGTTCGCTCAAGCACAAGCAGATCACCTTGCGCCTGAGCAGAGATCCGGCGCGCTACCGGATGCTCGGCAGCGACCGCAAGCGAAGCCGCCGCTTGCACCTGCGCCGCTGCCGGATCGGGATGGGCCAGCACGAATCGAGCCATCCGATAGGCGAGCGTGGCCTTGCCAATGCCCTTCGGGCCGACCAGGAGGAAGGCGTGCGGCACCCGGGCGCCGCGATAGGCGGAAAGCAAGGCCGCCTCGGCATCGGCATGTCCGAACAGCACACGGGTTGCGCGCGGATGCGGCGCTTCGGTTGGGTCGGTATCCGCGGTTTGGCTCATCGAATCGGTATCACGACGCCAAATCTTCGGATCTTATCGGGGCCGTGGCGAGATCAACCCGGGATCTCACGGCAGACCAGATTTGCGCCGCAACTTCGTCTTGGCCGCGTGAGGCATCGATGACGACGCAGCGGCGCGATTCGGCCGCGGCGAGCGCCAAGTAGCCGTCACGCAGCTTCTGGTGAAATTGCACATCCTCGGCTTCAAACCGATCCGGCTCGTAATTGCCGCGGCGCAGTGCCAAACGTCCCCGCCCCTGTTCGACCGGCAGGTCGAGAATGAGCGTCAGATCAGGGGTCAAGCCGCCGAGCGAGACCCGTTCGAGACTTTTGATAAGCCGCTCGTCGACATTGCCGGCTACGCCTTGATAGACACGCGTCGAGTCGGCGAAGCGATCGCACACGACCCATTCGCCGCGTTCGAGCGCCGGATTGATCGTACACCGGATATGATCATCGCGGGCTGCCGCAAACAGCATGGCTTCCGCCTCCGGCCCAAAAGGCTTCGCTGCGCCCGACAACAGCACGTGGCGTATGATCTCGGCGCCCGGCGAACCGCCGGGTTCGCGCGTCAGCAGCACCGAGATACCGCGAATGTCGAGGCGCTCGGCCAGCAGCGCCGCCTGGGTTGATTTCCCGCTGCCTTCGCCGCCCTCAAAGGTGATGAACTTGCCTCGCATGTCAACGACCGACGGGAGCCTCCACCAGGACCGATGACGGTATCTTCGAGTGCCTCAGGTCCATTGCCGCTCAATGACTTACGCCAGGCAATGTAAGCCTGATCTGAACTGCAGGGAATATGCTTGGCACGCCAATCGGCAGCGCATCATAGCCGACTGAGGCCGGCGCGGAACAGATTGATGACGAGCTCAGTCGCGCCATCCAGGGCCCGCTGGATCATGGTGCCAATGCCAACGTCCTGCGCGGCGGCAAGCGGCACTTCGAGGGCGAGTTCATTGTCGCGCCAGACCTTGAGTTTGCCGATGGGCTGACCCTTATGCACCGGAGCGGGAACCGGTCCGGTATAGTCGACGCGCGAGATCAGGTCCTGTTCGCCGTTGCGCGGCATCATCAGCCGAATGACGCCCGGAGCAACCAGCGGAACGTAACGGCGGTCGCCGCCAAAAACTCTGGCGGCCCCGATGGTCTGGCCTTCGGCAAACAGTACCCGGGATTGAAAAGTGCGAAAGCCCCATTCCAGAAGCTTACGTGCCTCCTCGGCCCGCTCCTTGTCGGATTTTGCCCCGGCGATGACGACGATAAGGCGGGTTTGGTCCTCAAGCGCCGATCCGACGAGATTGAAGCCGGCTTCGGAAGTTTCGCCGGTCTTTAGGCCGTCCGCGCCGATGCCCGCGCCGAGCAGCGGATTGCGGTTGGTCTGGTGAATGTTATCCCAGGTAAAATCGCGCTGAGCGAAATAGGGATAGAAGTCCGGATAGTCCTGGATAATGTGGCGCGCCAGTTCGGCCATATCGCGCACGGTGACGCGCAGCCCCGGATCGGAATATCCGGTCGAATTGGTGAAGGTCGAGTGTTGCAGCCCGATCTCGCGGGCTCGTTTGGTCAAGATCTGGCCAAAAGCGGCTTCGCTGCCGGCGAGCGCTTCGGCAACCGCCATGCACGCGTCGTTTGCGGAATCGACAATGATGCCCTGGATCAGGTCGCGCACGCTCACTTGGCTGTGTAGCGCGGCGAACATGGTCGAGCCATGCGACGGGGCGCCGCCTTTGCGCCAGGCGTTCTCGCTGATGATGAATTGATCGTCGAGCTTGAGCCGGCCGTGCTTGATTTCGTTGAACACGAATTCCAGCGTCATGAGCTTGGCAAGGCTCGCCGGTGCGACCGGCTGATCGGCATTCTTCTCGAACAGAGAGCTGTTGCTGTTCGGCTCGATCAAAATCGCGTTTGGAACGCTGGTCTGGAACGTGTCGTCCTTTTTCCCTGTCAGGCTCGGCGCAGCCTGCGTCGTGACGCTGCCGCCGCCGATAGGGGCCAGCAATGCAGTGGCGAGCAGCACAGTGGCCGCCGCCATGCCCACCTTTGGTCTCGCCACGCTACCTCCTCCCCGCCCCGCTCCCCTGCGATGTCCTCAGCGCCAGGCTGCCACCAAACCCGGATTCCATAGCAAAGATCGATGCGCCATGGGACACATGCGAAAATGACGCGATTAAAAAGGCGATCAATGAGAGCCGCAGCTGCGCCTTAAATCAATAAAGACCGCGTCCATTGAGAAACTGGGCGGTCCCGCTTTTCCCGCTCGCCCGATCTCGATAGGACGCTACTCGGCTTCCGGGAGGATCGGACAATGCTTCGACGCCCGAAGCGCTCGCCACAATCTCATCATTTTTCGGAGGCGGCGGCCGGGGCGGGAAAATCGGTCGCTCTGCGAGCAGGATGGTGCTGGGAAGCGGTGCAGGCTCATTTTCGCGCAATGTCGCGGTAAGGACGCGATCATCCGAACCTTGCATCGGCGCCCGTCCGACATACTGGACGCGCACGCGCGCGGTGCCGCGATCGTAGAAACCTAACAGGTGGGCGGCCCTGATGGACAGGTCGATGATCCGGTCGCCAACATAGGGCCCGCGGTCATTGACGCGGACGATCAGTGAACGGCGATTGGTAAGGTTCGTCACCCGCACGTAACACGGCAGCGGCAGGGTCGGATGCGCAGCCGATATGGCGTTAAGATCGAAAATCTCGCCATTGGCCGTGTAACGGCCATGAAAATCGTCGCCATACCAAGAGGCAAGACCGACCGCGTCGTAGTGTCGGTCCGCTTCCGGGACGTAGAGCCGGCCCCCGACCATGTAGGGCGATCCGACCCTGTAATAGCCGCCACCCTTGGGCACAGGCTCGCCGGGCGCGATCACGCGCCGGCTTGCAGCAACGCCCCAGCGCGAGTCGATCCGGCCAGTATTGGAGCAATGGGCGAGCAAGACGGAAAGCACGGCGCACGCGCCGAATGGCGCAAATCGTCTGCATGCCGCGCTGGCGCTACGCCACATCGTCCCCAACCCACTTGCCCCAGTCAGGTATCAGATTCTAGCGTGGTCAGATTGTGGCGGAAATGGGCAAGCTCAATACCATAGTGAATAGGACGTTGCGCGTGAGCGAGGCGTTGCGAGTTGGTCCTTCCTCTCCGTGAGCAAGAAGGAAGGACGGCAGGGCCATTATCAGCGACAGGACTACTGATAGATGGGCTTTGCTTCGGCGACGACGCTAGGTGACGCGCTGACCAACTCTTCGACGATTTTCTCTGCATTGTCGCCGGTAATCGGATGCACCGGCAAATGCTGTTTCGTCATGTCGGCAAGGAAGCCGGGATCCTTCATCGTGTCATCGAACGCCTTACGGATGATCGCAAGACGATCCGCTGGCACCTGCTTCGACATGATGAACGGCCGCCCCACTTCGTCGCCGCCGTTGAGGACCCGCAGCAATTGCCGCTGCGCGTCGTCCTTGGCGAAGGTGCCGATATAGACGGCAGTTTCGGGGATTTCCTCGGGCCGGTCGCGGCTGAAGCGAACAAAAGCATGAACAAGGCCCGCGCTGATCCAGTCGAGGGGAATGCTGGCATACGATCCGCAATCGCCATCAAGCTCGCCCCGCTCGATCGCGAGCCGCTGCTCGGCGCTGCCCGGAAAGCCGAGCACCTGCTTTACCGGGGCGTGGAACACCTCGCGCAGTGTCGCACCATTGATATAGTTGCCGGAGCCCTTTCCAGTCGAACCCAGGATGAACTCTTTTTTGCTGTGGATCAGCTGGTCCCAGCTTGCCATCCCCTTCGGGCCGTAGCCGTAGCAAACCCGGTAATCGGGAGTGACGATCCCGACCCAAGCCAATTGGCGAAAGTCGATCTTCACCCGATCGGGCTGCACGATCGACTGTGTCACCAGCCCGGGATTGAAGATTGTCATGACCGTGCCGTCTTTTGGCGCGGTCAGATCGAGATAGCGCACGGAGGTGAGGCTTCCAGCGCCCGGCATGTTTTGCACGATGATATTCGGCTTGCCGGGAATGTGGTTGCCGAGGTAGCGGGCGAGGTTGCGGGCGTATCTGTCATAGCCGCCGGCGGGCGAGAAACCGACCACGACGGTGAAGGTCTTGCCCTTATAGAAATCCTCGGCATGTGCCGGCAGGGCAAGGCTGAGCAGGGCCAGGAACGAGAGTGAAAGAAAACGGCATTTCATCGGCTTGTCATCCCGGTTGCGATCGGTCGGCGCCATTGGCATATCGAGATCGGCAGCCTAACCTACCTCGCAGCGGCGCCAGTTGCGAATATACCGCAATCCGCCATTGCGGCAAAACAATCCATCATGGGCTCGCTGCCGGGGCTCGCATGGCCGAGATTGCAGCGCCGGCGCGGCGATTCCGCGAGCGATACAAACAGAGTTTGCGGCATTGGCAACCAGCAAATAGAAAGTCCAGACGTGGCGTTGGAAGGGTGGCCGAGTGGTTTAAGGCACCGGTCCTGAAAACCGGCAGGGGGTTTTGCTCCCTCGTGAGTTCGAATCTCACCCCTTCCGCCAATCTCTATAGCTATATAATTGTTATTGCGGACTAATTATCTCTCCTCATCGTTCGTGCCCTAGCGACTGCCCCAACGGCTTTGGGCGTGTTGGGGCAGGAGGGCCCCCCTATCGAGCCCCCGGCGCAGCGCCGGCTTCTCATCCTCGAAAAACGGCCTAAGCTTCGCCTCCGAGGGGAAAAGTTTTTCATGCGCGCTGTGACCGTTCTAGTGTTCGCGGTGTTGGCCGCCGGCACATTTTTCGCAGGCGCGATCGTACCCGCGCATTCTCAGGCACCCGGAAATCTCATGTGGCCGACCAGCGACGACCAAGGACTTCTCTCAGATTTGCTGGGAGTTGGGTTCAAATTGCCGGAATTGGATCTCATGACGATAAAACCGGAAGCGTGGCCGTTGCAGGAGTGCGCGGCCGCTAATTTCAAGCAGCAACCGACGCTGACTTGGGATGCCGCGGGTTTGACGGATGAAGCAGACCATGACCTTCTCATACAGAAGGTCTCGCCGATATTTATTTTATGCGCTGCGCAGGATAAGCCATGGGCTGAGTCGTGCAGGGAACACTATCAACCGAACATCTGCGCCATGCTGACAGTTTACCTAGTGTCGGTGCAGAATCATTGCGTCAGAAGTTACGGGCGGGCCTGTACCGCGAAGGACACACTCAAGGCCCTGCAAAATGCTGGCAACCCGCCGCCTGCTCCGCCGCAACCTGCGCCAAACGAATCCTCGACTAACAGCGAAACGGTTGCTCAAACGATAAGAGCGCATTGTTTAAGCGAGTGGAGCGACGACTTTCAAATGCGCGCCTATTGCGAGAAACAACAGAGAGAAGCAGTGCGAGTGCTTGCGATCGGCAAGCCTGCAGATGTGTCTCAAGAGGAGTTTGTGAGGGTGCAACGTTGGTGCGCCAGCGAATGGCCTGACGATTTTCAAATGCGTGCCTATTGCGAGAAGCAACAATACGAGGGGATTCGCGAGCTGAGAACTCCATTGAAAAGAGTGCCGTTTAATCGCACATCAATCCACGCGGTCCACACGTTCGTTGAAAATATCCAAGCTGATCTTTCTCGCGTTTGGGAATGCCGTGTCAAAAGCCTCCCGCGTCATCACTTGCCCCTCGCGATTGCGAAGCAGCCCATTCCCCCCGTTGACCCAGACCTGGATTTTGGGTGCGACGACACCGCGTCGAGCTTCAAGGGCGGCAAGCCGACGGCGAATATCATGAGCCATTAACGATGCTTCCCGTGTAAAGGGGCGGGTTCCCGAATCAAACGGAAATATTTCCTCATCGCCTCGTCGAGGCTTAGCTTGCACGACCGCGCGTCGCGACGAACGGCTGCCACAAACTGCCGATATGTCCACTCGGCCTGTTCAGGCGAGAGGCTTCGTTCCTCGGTAAGCCTGCGCTCGCCCTCGATCGCCTTGGCGGCTTCATCGGACTTGGCTTCGATCGCGGCGAGCCGCCGATGCAACGCTGCGTTTCTCATTTTCTCAACCGGCGAACCGTTGCTCCTCGAGAATTTTCAGCCGCCGCTCGATTTCGGACGTTTCGAGCGCCTTCACATAAGCTTCGATGACGCGCGACAGTTCGCCCGCTTCGCTTGGCGTCAGCTCGCCGCGCGCGACCGCGATGGTGATCGCGGCCACTGCCTTGGCTGCGTCGTCAGCCGAGTTCAACGCGGGCATGGCGAAGCGCACCGGCCGATCATGCCGCGGCGGCAGGATGCGATCGAGGCACAAGCGCAAGGCCGTCATGTTACCGTTCTTCGCCCACTCAACGGCAATGCGCACCATTGTTTCAGCTTCGCCGTCAAGGATCTGTTCAGCAAGCATCGTCACGCGGTTGCGCGTGCCCTTTGGCTTGCCGGCGGGATTGCCCGATTGCCCCACCTGGAATCGCCGGCCAGGCCCGCGGCGTCGCTGCTCTCCGCCTGCATTTTCAGCCATGGCACGAATGCCCTTTGTCCGTGCGCCGGTTGGCGACCCTCAACATCGTGTCATCCGAAACGGGAGCGAGGTTTAAATCCTTGAGCTTCGCATCGACTTTCTTGCAAAGGGTCTTATTCGGTTCCGTGGCCTGGTCGGGAAGTTTATTCCCATAAACCGCCTCGAGTGCTTTCTTTGCTCGCTCGCGCGCGGGTCGCGCTCGTCCAGCCTTGGCCTGCTTCTTTGGTTCAGCGTCCGCTGTTGTCATAAAGTCCTGAGCGGTTCTATTCGCGATCAAGACACGCGTCACGTCGGCGCTGGCGAGTTCGATCGAGACGTTCCAATCCATGGGCGCCATCTCAGGGTGGATTGGAACATTCCAGCAATTCCGAAACTGCGATCGAGGCCAATCAAGTTGGCCAGGCGTGACCCCTTTCATTGAAAATGCCTGAAACAAATCGCCCCAAGGCTCAGGGTAGCGATGCACCCCGTCCCGGACATCACGCATAAAGGCGAAAATCTTGTCTCTCTTACTACTGGCGATTTTGTGGTCCAGGATGGTTCGTTTGACCAATTCGACCAAGCGCCGCACCGTGATCTTGCCATCCGACATTGCCGCGCAAAGATCGCGTTCGGCCTCGCCCTTGGATAAGCCGACCGCCATAACGCGCTTGCGCGCGTCGGCAAGCCGCTCCCACTCTGGAACGTATGCCATGCACCACCGCGCCACCGCCGACGTGAAAAGTCAGCGCGGGGCGAGCCGGATGCGGTGGTGATTGTGTCCGGTGACGGGCTGCAGACCCGGCCCCGCGCCATTCCAATCTTAGACGATTCGTGTCGCTTTGCCGGGCGCCCTTTTTTATAGGGCGGGAAAAACTCTGCCGAAAAAATCTCTGCGCATGAGGCTAAGCGCGGTTACGGCGTCGAAAGCCTTGAGGATTTAATCCCCCTACCCTGCCGCCCCGCTCCATTTCAAGCCGCCTCTGCCTTTGATGGCCACTCGCGATCGAGACATGTGCGATGCGTGAAAAACAGCTCGCCGTCGGTGCTGGCGGTGAGCAAAGGATCATCGGCGAGCATGCCCTTGCCGCAATACGCGCAACGGCTGCCATTCCCCGAATCCGAGGAGGCAAGCTTATCCGGCTCAACAACCGCGCAACCGTGCAACCGCTCCGGTTTCGGCAGCAACTCAATCTCCTCGGGCAAGGGGTCCCCGAGAACCAATCGCGCCGGCCGGCCCTTGCGGTCCTCAAGGTTGCGCAGCACGCCAGCGTCCACGGCCGCAGTGACGCGTCGCGACACGACAGACTTGTCAAGCTTCAGCGCCTTCCTGATGTCCGCCTGCTTTGCCTCCTCCCTCCCGTCCGTGAGCAAGTCCGCAACCGCTCGTACCGTTTCCCGTACCTCGGGCTTGATCGCAACTTCCGCCCCTTCCGCGACCAGTTCGGCAACCAGTTCACGGACGGCCGCATAGTCGGCAACCTCCGCCACAAGACGCCCGCCAGCATCTTTCTGCCGGCTCGCCTGGTGCAACAAAACGTGCGCCCGGATCAGCGTGAGTACGGTCTTGAAATCGCGGCGTAGCCGAACCGCCACAGGCGGCACCATTTCGGCCAAGCGGGCAGCGTAGGGAATATCGACTTGGCAATTCGACGTTGCGAGCCACGTCTGAAGCGCCAGCCATTGCGATAGATCGGCGCCATGCGTTCCACCATTTGCCAGCGCCCGAAAAACGGCTGCCGTCTGCTCGCGCGTGTCGCTCACGGTGAGGCTCAACATGCGCGTTTCGTTTTCAGGATGCAGCCGCACGCTGGTCGTGGTGACGATAAGCCCGGTCGGCCCTTCGCGTTCGATGAATTTCGGCACCAATCCGTCGCGGGTCTTTTCGACCGTCTCATAGCGCAGCCGCCCTTCCGAGAGCAGCGATCGAATGAGATAGGTCGCGAAATCGGACGCCATGCCGGCCGCCTCGTAAATCACAAGGTGCCGATGCTTCAGCGGTTCGGTCGAATAGGCGAGCGCCCGATCGCTCATCGCGGTGAGAGCATGGAATGCCTCGCCGGGAAAAAACCGCAATACCGACTCGACGGTGAACGACTTGCCGCCCGACGATGGCCCCTTGACCGCGATCGAAACGGGACGGTCCAAGAGCCGAGAGGTGACGGCCATATAGATCAACTTGGCGACCCGACGCTCACCAACAAGTCCGATTGTCGCGAGCGCCCGATCAAATTCTGCCAGGATGTTTTCGGCGCGCGCCAAATCGGCGCACGCGTTCCATGCGTCCGCCCGCTCGCCGGCGCGCTCCTCTGCCTCGATCGCCGTCCACGGAACCGCCCCGCGCAGCGCCGCTTGCCACGCCCGCTTGAATCCCTCGGGATTGGCGACGTGCATCGCCGACGGGTCTTTGACCGGTAGCTGAAGCAGTTTTGCGCGCGCCCGTATCGCGGACTGCGCAAGCCACTTCCGCACGGACTGACCGCCTTTGTCGGGCTCGATCACGATGTAGATCGTTTCGATACCTTCAAAACACTTGCCGTCGCGATCCTCCCGCCAGTTTGTCGCGCCGGGCAACCCGATTGCGGGTATGCCATGGTGCCATAGGGTGTGAACGTCTGACTCGCCTTCAACGAGCGTCACTTGTTTAGCGGCGCGAGCATCGCCGACGCGGTTCAAGCCATACAGGCAAGGCTTGCTGCCGGACTTCCAACGGAAGCGGTCGCCGTCCATAGCGATTCGGAAGCGGAGGGCCAATTCCTCGCCACCTGCCCCGAAATACGGAATGCGGACCGCTGGGCGGCCGGTTAGCGCCGCATTGGACAATCCGCACTCTTGCAAGAAGCTCACGGGCAGGGCTTTGGCCGCGGCGTATTGCTCCAGCGTTAAGCCCGCCGGTTGCGCAGTTGCACGGTTGTTTGGGGGGTGACCTGCGCCCTTGGCGGTGCCCGCGTCGAACAGCTCACCGGGCGTAACGCCGATGGCAGCAATGATCGCGTCCCAATCGCAGCCCGCGTGGCACTTGAGCAGCCATTTGCCGTCGCGGTAGTGAACGCTGAGGCTGTTTTGTTTGTCCTTATGCGCGGGACATTTTGCTGTCCAACCCTTTCCGCTGCGGCGGACGCCCTTGAGCCGATCGAGAATGTCAACCTTCCCGCCATCCCGCGGACGCTTCATCGTGGTGCCTCACGTGGCGCGGTTTTCACGTCGGCTCGATTGGTGGGCTTTACCGCGATTGCCGGAAGGTGATCGGCCCAACGCTTCAAATCGGCAGCCGCAACGAGCGATTTCTTTCCGACCTTGCGGACGGGAATTTCGCCGCTGGCAACCAGCTCATAGAATTTCGTGCGCCCGATCGCTGCCAGCCGGCAGCATTGGGGAATCGTGTAGAGCAACTGATCCATGTGACCCTCGCCATTTGCAGCCGGGACGGTTCCGGCGACCTTTCGCGCGCGCTCGCGCCCGATGGCGAAATGAGAGGGTCAAGGATCGGGGAAATGCACGCCGCAACAACGGCAACAAGCGCAATGCCGTTGTTGCGCTATTTGCGGCGTCCGGCAGCTCGCAGGATCGTGTCGTCCGAAACCGTCGGCAGCCGGGCATCCTTGAGTTTGGCGCTCACGCGGCGGCACAGGCTGACGTTCGGTTCGGTCGCTTGGTCGGGAACGCCGTTGGGATAAAGTTCTCGATCACGCGCCGCGCCCGGTCGATTGCCGGTCGGCTCTTTTCAAGCGGCCGTTGCGCGGGTACCGCCATGCGGAGTAAGCCGGACGGCTGTGGTCACGGGGTCCGGCAACGGTTAGCCGACCGGCCCCGCGCCTAGCGATTATATGCGAATGCGGAACGGTTCGGGCGAGGCGCTATCGCCTGAACGCCACGACCTTGCCGGACCTGGGCGCCGCGCAATAGACGGCCCAAGCGTCCATGAGCTTGCGTCGCTTGTCGAACAGGTCCCCGCGTCGATATGCGGCCTCGACCTTGTTCTCGATCACATGCGCGAGTGCGGCCTCGCAAACCTCATTGGTGAAATTCGTGGACTCGGCTGCCCAATCGCGGAACGCGGACCGGAAGCCGTGCACCGTCACGCCGTCAACCTTCATGCGACGGAGCATCATTTCAAACGCCATCACCGACAGCGGCTTGCCTGTCTTCCGGCCCGGAAAGACGAAATCGCCTTTGCGGGTTTCATGGAGCGCCTTCACGATCTTGAGTGCACGCCGCGGCAACGGCACGCGATGCTCGCGAGCGCCTTTCATGCGCGCCGCCGGCACCGTCCACACCGCGCGGTCAAGGTCAAATTCATCCCAGCGCACGCCAAGCACTTCGCCCGATCGCGCGGCCGTTAGGATGGCAAACTCAAGCGCGAGTGCGGCGGTGGCTTGCCGGGATTGCAGGTTGGCGATGAAGGCGGGCAAGTCGGCGTAGCTCATGGCCGCATGATGGCCGCGCGTGAGCCGCTGGCGCTTGGGCAGGAGTTGATCGAGATGGCCGCGCCAGCGCGCCGGGTTCTCGCCGTTCCGCAACCCTTGCGCCTTGGCGGCATCAAGCACGCGCTCGATCCGGCCGCGAAGGCGAGAGGCGGTTTCCGGCTTCTCGTTCCAAAGCGGCTTGAGGACCGAAAGCACGTCATCGGTGGCGATCTTGTCCGCCGGCAGACGGCGGAGCGGCGCCGCATAGTCCCGCAACGTCATTTCCCATTGCGCAGCGTGCTTGCTGTTGCGCCAGGACGGGCGCATGGCCTCAATCACCCGGTCAGCGCATTCGCCGAACGTAGCGCCATTTGTGGGCTTCCTAGAGTCCTTTGGATTGATCTTCTCGGCCAGCTTGGCGCGCGCCTGCCCGGCCAGTTCGCGGGCACGTGCAAGCGTCACGTCGCGTGCCGAACCGAATCCGATTTCGGTGGGCTTCCCGTGCCAGCGGTACAGGAACACCCACCGCCGGCCGCCGTTCGGCGAAATCGAGAGATAGAGCCCGCCGCCGTCGGCATGGCGCCCGTTCTTAGTGATCGTTGCCACCGCCCGCGCGTTCAGCCGGTTGATTTTCCGCGCCATCGTCCCGCCTCCACTGCCCTAGCATCTGCCCTAGCATTTCGAGCGGATTATAGCGACCAGTTGCGGGCGCAGCAAGTCGGCGGCGGAAAGTACGATTGAAATTATGCCCGTGATATAGCCACTTTTGCGAACATCACCGACCTGAGCCGAACTTGAACGAACGTGCCGAATTTCCTAGTTTAGCGGACACCCCTTCCGCCATTCCCTTCTACTGATGATGCTGCGGCAAAATGCCTCTTGCCCCCGGGGTGTGCCCTGCCGTCGTCATTCGAGGCTCGGCGCGCTGCGCCGAACCCCAGTCGTGGGCTGGGTTGCTCGCTCTCCAGCTCCGCTCAGGCTTCCTGCGGCGGCACGTATTCGGCGCCGGTCGGCACGAATTCGTTGGTGTAGAGTTCGCTCGGCGTCAGCGCTGCGGTGACGCCGCCATATTTCTTGAGCACCTCGATCATGGCTTCCCAGTTGGCCTCGGCCTCCCAGCCGAGCGGTTTGCCCTTAGTGTTGGGCGTCACCCACGTCTTCCAGGAAACTTCGAACTCGCGCTTGATGATTACCGCGTCGGCGGTCGGCGAGTACTTCTGCACGGCGGCAACCGCTTCATCGATATGCTGGCGGCCGTAGAGGAAGCCCCTGATCGAGGCCGGCACGAACGCGCGCACGATATCGGGATCGTTCTTGAGCATGTCTTCGTGCACGATGATGCCATTCGAGACCACATTGACGCCGTAATCGGCAAACCACAGGATGCGGGCCTCCTTTTTGGCGCGCAGTTCGATGCTCGGCACATAGCTCGCCACGTAGCCGCCGATGGCGTCGACCTTGCCGCTGATGACGGCCGGCCCAAGGCTCGAAGGATCGATATTAACGATGTGGATTTTCGAGGCGTCGAGGCCGGCGCCCTTCACGAAGGCCGGCCATTGCTGGAACACAGCGCTGCCTGCGGTCATTGCGATGGTTCGGCCTTCGAGGTCCTTCGGCGTCTTGATCGGGGAGTCGCTGAGCATCATCATCGCCGCGGGGCCGCGCCGGAAAATGCTCGCGACCGTTTTGATTTTCATGCCCTTCGAGATGCCGTTGCTCGCGGCGTAGCCGTCGGCGAAGCCGATTTGCGTTGCCTTGCTGGCCACCAGTTGGGCCGTATTGCCCGAGCCTTTCCCCGAGCTGACGGCGACATCGAGCCCGGCGTCTCGATAAAAACCCTTCTCGTGCGCCATCACGAAGCCCAGGTTGGAGCCTTCGAACAGCCAATCGAGCGTCATCGCCACCGGCTTGAGCGTGGCGGCGCGGGACACCGCAGGCGCCAACGGCGCCCCCAGCGCTCCGGCGGCCAGCACGGAGTTTTTGAGCAGGCGGCGGCGGGTCATCGCTACGTTTCGAAATTCATGAGAAGTCATGACTTCACCTCCGAGGATTGCGGTTCCGGCACTGCCACAGCATACAGACTAACCAGCGCAGTTGTCATTACTTGTCTTGCCACGTGCCGCTACTTGTCTTGCCGCGTCCCGGGCGAGCGGCACGGCTCAGCGTCGCAGACAATGCCGGGGTTGCCTAAGCCGTAGATAGTCAGGACAATTGCGGATCGTCCGGCATCCAACCGTCAAGAGGAATTGCAATGGCCAATAAGGACCTTCGGGACTGGATCAACGACGTTGAAGCCGCCGGTCAGCTGAAAAGGATCACCGGGGCCGAACCGAAGGAAGAAATCGGCGGGCTTGTCGACATCTATCAGCGAAAGATGGGACGCCCGGCGCTGCTGTTCGACGAGGTGCCGGGATTTCCAGCGGGCTATCGCATTGTTGCAAATATCCTCACCTCGGTGCCGCGCATCAACGTCGCGCTCGGCTTGCCGCCGCAGGCCTCCGAAATGGAGCTCATCCAATGGTGGCGAAACTACATGAAGCACGCGCCGTCGCACGAGCCGCGGCCAGTCAACGGCGGTCCGCTTCTGGACAACATCTTTGAAGGCAAAGACATCAACATCGGAAACATCCCGACGCCAGTGTGGCATGAGCATGATGGCGGCCCCTACATTGGTACCGGCTGCATGGTGGTGATGAAGGACCCGGACTCCGGCTGGCTCAATTACGGCTGCTACCGCATTCAAAGCCAAGAGCCGGATCTGGCGGCGATCATGATGTCGCCGGGCAAGCACGGCCGCATCATCATGGGCAAGTACCATGAGCGCGGGCAGCCCTGCCCAGTTGCGGTGGTTGCCGGGATGCATCCGGCACTGTTCATGCTTGCCGGGCTCGAGATTCCTTACGGAAAAAATGAGATCGAGGCGGCGGGCGGGATTTTCGGCGAGCCTATCGAGGTGTTCAACATGCCGCGGACCGGGTTGCCGGTTCCCGCCAATGCCGAGATCGCATTCGAGGGATACATTCATCCCGACGACCTGGTGCAGGAAGGGCCGCTTGGTGAGTGGACCGGCTATTACGCCTCGGGCAGCGCGCCCGAGCCTGCGATCCGCATCACGACCATGATGCATCGCGACGATCCGATCCTCATGGGAGCGATCCCGGCGGTGCCGCCGAACGACAACACTTTCTATCTCGGCACCTATCGTTGCGGCGCGGTCTGGAACCAGCTCGAAGCCGCCGGCATTCCCGAAGTCAAGGGCGTGTGGGCGCATGAGGCGGGCGGCAGCCGGTTCATGCTCGCGATCTCGATCAAACAACTTTACGGAGGTCACGCCAAACAAGCCGGCATGGTGGCGTCGCATTGCCATGCCGGTGCCTATTGCAACCGCTGGACCATCGTGGTCGACGACGACATCGATCCGACCAACATCAATGACGTCATCTGGGCGATGTGCACGCGCTGCGACCCGCGCCTGCAGGTGGATATTATCCACGGCGGCTGGAGTTCGGCGCTCGATCCGATGTGCTACGATACCGAAAAAGACCGGCGCAATTCGCGGGTCGTGATCGACGCCTGCATTCCGTTCAACCGTCAGAAGACGTTCCCGATCATCGCCCGAGCCAGCAAGGAGCTTGACGCCCGCATGCGCGCCAAGTGGGCGCACGAACTACCGAAGGATTTCTAACGTTGAGCTGCGCCGCCAAGTTCCACTCCGGCCGCGACGATAGCCTTGACGATATTGGCATAGCCGGTGCAGCGGCAGATCTGGCCGCTGAGTTGATGGCGCACGGTTCGTTCGTCGGGCTGGCGCAGCCGCAGCAGGATGTCGCGGGCCATCACCAGCATTCCCGGCGTGCAATATCCGCACTGCAGCGCATGACACTCATGAAAATGGCGGCGCAGCAGCTTGATGACCGCATCGTCGCGCAAGCCTTCGAGCGTCTGCACCGAGCGCCGGTCGCACCTGACCGCGAGATGCAGGCACGCGCGCGCTGCCTTGCCGTCGATGAGGACGGTGCAGGCGCCGCAGGCGCCGTGCTCGCAGCCGAGATGCGTCGCGGTCAGTCCGCAGCGCTCGCGCAGGAAATCGGCCAGCGCTTCGCGCGGCTCGGCATCGTGCGCCGTGCGCACCCCGTTTATCTCGATGGTCACGCGCGTCATCGGCGCTGCATCTCCTGAATGGCGCGGAGCACCGTCGATCCATGCAGGCGTGTCAGATAGGCATCGGCCGCGGACGCGTTGGCGGCGAGGTCGTTGGCGATCGCCGTTCGCAAGCCGGTTTCAGAACAGTCGCGGGCACGCAACTGCGCGCCCACTTGCGGCAGGAGAAACGGACGCGGCACGGCGCCGCCCAGCGCCACCGATACGGCGCCGCTGTCTGCACGCTCCACCACGACCGCGATCGAATTCGGCAAACGCGCCGCTCTTGCGCGCAACCTTGTGCAGCCCCCATCGCAAGCCTGCACCGGGATGCGGCAGGTCGAAGCCGACAATGATCTCATTGCTGCGGAGCGAAGTGGCGTATTGGCCGCGGATGAAGTCGCGTACTGGCTCCAGGCGCGTCACGCCGCCGTCGGCAATCCGGACATCGGCAGCGAGCGCGATCAAACAGACCGGCCAATCGGCAGCCGGGTCGGCGAGCGCTATCGAACCGCCGATCGTGCCGTAGTTACGGATCGAACGATAGGAAATGCCGGAGGCGATTGTCTGCAGCAATCCGCCGAACCGATCGAAAATCTTGCCGTCTTCGATCTCGGCATGCGTGGTCAAGGCGCCGATCCGGATTGTCGATGCGCTCGACGCCGCTGCTTTCAGTTCCTCTATTCCGGCGATATCGACCAGAACGTCGGGCCGCGCCAGCCGCAAATTCAGCATCGGCAGGAGCGATTGCCCGCCGGCGATTGCGGCTGTCGAACGTCCCTCCCCGGCAAGCGCCGCGGCGGCTTCGGCAACGGTCTTGGCAACAACGTAATCGAACTTTGCCGCTTTCATGCTTGCGAGGCTCTCGCACGCCGCGCCCGTTCGACCGCTTCCGAGACGCGGCGTGGCGTCAGCGGCGTTTCGCAAAAACTTGCTCCGATGTCGCGAAAGGCATCGGCAACCGCGTTGGCGATGGCCGCCGGCGGCGCAATCGCGCCGCCCTCGCCGAGCCCCTTCACTCCATATTCGGTGGCGAGTGCCGGCGTCACCAGGTGCTCGATGCGCACGGCGGGAATTTCCGGCGCGCACGGCACCATGTAATCGGCAAAAGTCGTCGCCAACGGCTGGCCGGTTTCATCGTACGGAATCTCTTCATAGAGCGCCGTGCCGATGCCCTGCGCGATGCCGCCCTGCACTTGTCCGTCGACAATCATGGGATTGATCATGGTGCCGCAATCTTCGGATACAACGTAGTCGAGCAGCTCGACCATGCCGCTTTCGGGGTCGACAGCGACGAGAACCGCATGCGTGCCGTAGGCGAACACGCCGCCGGAATCCGTGGGCTCATAGGTCGCCGTGCTGTCCAACAGCGGCTCCATCCCGGCCGGCAATTGATCGGGCCGCGCATTGGCGGCGAATGCGATTTCGGGAATTCCGATCTTGCTCGACGGCCCGTGAACCATGCCGCCCTCGATGCGTGTTGCGGCAACATCAACCTGAAGCAGATGCGCGCCGATGCGCCGGATTTTTTCGGCAAGCGCGCGGCTTGCTTTAGCGACCGCGCCGCCGGCGAACACGATCGAACGCGAGGCGAAGCTGCCAAAGCCGTAGGGACCGATCGCGGTGTCGCCGTAGCGAACGGAAATCTGCCCGGGATCGATGCCGAGCTCATGCGCGGCGATCTGCGCCAATGTTGTTTCGTGGCCTTGGCCGTGATTTTGCACGCCGACATAGATGAGCACGCTGCCGTCAGGCAGCATCCGGGCGTTCGCCGATTCGTATCCCGGTATGACGCGGAACTTGCGCTTGGCGAATTCGACGATGCCATGGCCGCTTTGCTCGGTATAGAACGCAAATCCGACCCCGATTCTGCGGCCGTCTGGTTCCCCCTGCATCTGACGGGTGCGGATGCCGGCAAGATCAATCCGCTCGCGCGCGATGTCGAGGGCGGCGACGTAGTCGCCGGTATCAAGCGTCATGCCGGCGGCGGTCCGGTACGGAAGCTCCGCCGCAGTCACGATGTTCTGGCGGCGCAGGTCGAACGGTTCGCGGTTAAGTTCGCGCGCCACTTCGTCGACCAGTCGCTCGATGGCGAAGGTTGCACCGGGCCGCGCCACGCCGCGGTACGGTCCCATCGGCGCCTTGTTGGTCGCGACCGTGTGCGCGGTGAGCTTCAGATGGCGGATGCGATAGGGCCCGGTCAGGTTGCGCGAGGCCATGCTCGCTTCCTGAAATGCACCGGTGGGCCACAGCGCATAGGCGCCGGCGTCGATATAGATGTCGCCTTCGATGCCCAACAGCGTGCCGTCACGTTCGGCGCAGATCGTCAGATCGTAAGTGTGGTCGCGGGCATGCGGCGAGGCCAGCAGATGCTCGCGCCGATCCTCGATCCAGCGCACCGGATGCCCGACCTTGAGCGCGATCGCGGCGACCGCGACATCTTCAGGCATGATGCGGTTTTTGCCGCCGAAGCCGCCGCCGACATCGGGAGCGATGACGCGGACCTTGTGTTCAGGAAGGCCGAGCATGCGCGACAACGCGAGCCGCTTGACCTGGCCGCCCTGGGTGGACAGGTACACGACCAATTCATCGAGTCGGTGATCCCAATAGGCAAGCACGCCGCGCCCTTCGAGCGAGACGGTGGCCTGACGATTGAGTCGCAGGCGGCGGCGCAGCCGGATCGGCGCCGTGGCAAGGCTGTCCGGCTGCCCCTCGACCACGCTCGTGCTCAGATAGGCGTTGCTCGGCCAATCGTCGAAGACCCGCGGGCTGTCCGGGCGCATCGCGGCGACCACGTCGACGACGGCAGCCAATGGCTCAAGCTCGACCTCGACGCGCTCGGCCATATCCTCGGCCTCGGCTCGGGTCGGCATCAGCACCGCGGCAATCGTCTGGCCGACATAGCGTACTTGCCGGTCGGCCAATGGCGGATAGGGACTGTGGCGATGAGCCGAGAGTTCCGGTCCGGCTTCCAGAATATTGATCGGGCCGATATCGCCCAGCGTGAACACGCGTGCGGTGCTGTCGCCGGGCTTGATGATGCCGCGGATGTGCGCATTCGCCAGCGGGCTACGCACGAATGCGACGTCCTGAATTCCCGGCACGCGAACGTCGGCGATGAACATGCCGCGCCCGTCGAGGTGGCGCGCATCCTCCTTGCGCAAGAGACTGGCGCCGATCCAGCCTTCGGCTTCCGGATGCCCGGTCATCGGCGTTCGGCCCGGCACCGCCCGACTTCGGCAGCGCTGCACGCAACTATAACCGTCGCGATCGGCTCCGGCCGCGGCGAGTGATCGGGCAGCACCATTCAGCGCACCGCGGCGATCGCCTTGTCGATTCCCCTGATCGAGGCGATGTTGATGGTGAACGCTGTGCCGTCGGACTTCCACAATGTGATCGAGGCTGCGCTGTTTGCCGCGGCGATCGATTCCCTGATCAGGGCCTCATCCATCGGCAAGCTCGCTTCGCAGCGACGCGGCCCGCAGACAACGTAATTGATGTGGTGGGGCCGGTTGTTGCCGAGCTTGAGCTCGATGCCCTTGGCGATCAAGACGCCGACATTGATCTGAGGGGTCTGCAGCACCGACAGCAGCGCGCCCTGGTTGTTGTGCGCGATGATCCAGCCGCCGACCTCGACGTTCTGGTTCTGCTCCTGCAGCACCATCGGCAGCGTCGCCGAACAGACCTTCTTGTCGGTATAGCGGCAAGCGACGGTCCACTCGCCGTAAGTGATGGTCTCAGTGCGCACCGAGGGAGGCGAGCCGCCGCTGGGGCTCGCCTGCGCGAGTTGCTGCGGCGCGGGCCGTGGACTCGGCGTCCCTTGCTGCGAGGCGGTCAGCTTCGGCGACGCGGACGCCACCAAGCTCGGCACTGGCGCGCCCAAGTCTCGGCCCGAGAAATAGATCGTGAGCACGAGAGCGCCCGCGGCCGCGACGAACAGGGTGCCGAGCACGGCCATAACATTTCGAAAGCTCAGAATCGCGAACCACCTTCTGGCTCTTTCCTCCCCAGGCGCCTGATTACGCGCCGGGCGTGCCACTCGCGCAGTAGCTTGAGACGCCCGCTCTAAGTGTTCTTGCGTTTGGATCGCCACGCCGCCAGCCTTCCGACCCAGGTCACTCGCGTCAATTCTTGCACGCCGGAAACGCTACCATGCTGGCAAGGGCTGATCTACCGGCGCCCCGAACGGACGCCGTCACACGCGGTGGCGTGTCCCCAACAGCCAAGCGATTGAAGCATCTTCCTGCGGCGGGGGCAAGGAGACTGATCAGCAGACTGATCAGGAGACTGATCGGCGCTACCAGGGACACGACGAAACAAACAGCGCGGTGCCGATCGGCGAACGCGGATGGTCGGGTGGATCAGCTTGGCTCTGCAATTTCATTGCAGCGCAATGCCGGCCGCCAAAATCAGTTTCCGCCAACGGCTATATTCGGTTTTCACCTTGTCCTGCATTTCCTCCGGCGTCGAAGGAGTGGCCGCGCTACCCGCTTCGATGAGCCTGCGTTTCATTTCCGGCGAATCGAGCATCCAGCGAACGGCTTGATTGAGGCGATCGACGATCGGCCGGGGCGTGTTCGGCGCCATGGCAAGACCGAGCCACGACATGAACGACACGCCCGGCACTGTTTCGTCGACCGTCGGCGCATCCGGCATCAGCGGGTAGCGTCCGGGCGAGGACAGCGCGAGCACGCGGAGCTGCCCGCTCTTAAGTTGCGGAAAACCCGTCGTCGCCGGCTCAACCATGACGTCGACGCGCCCGGCCAGCACATCGGCAAACGCCGGAGGCGAGCCGCGGTACGGTATCGGCGTCATCTCGAAGCCGGCCTGCGTTTCGATCCATTTGGTCAGTACGTGGTAGATCGAGCCGCTGCCATTGATGGTGTAGGTCAGCTTGCCCGGCTGTGCCTTGGCGCGGGCAATGAGGTCCGGAAATGACTTGATCGGCGAATTCGGCTTGACCGCATAGACGAACGGATAGCCGCAAACCAGCATGACGAAGGTAAAGCCGTTGATCGGATCGAATGGAGGATGCTTCCTCATCGCCATTTGCGGCGGATATCCTGCCGTCATCATCAGCATCGTGTAGCCGTCCGGCGCCGACTTGGAGACGATTTCCTGCGCAACCGCGCCGGCGCCCGATGTGTTGTTCTCGACCGGGAACGGCTGTCCCAATTTGTCGGCGAGCTTGTCAGAGATCACCCTTGCGATCACGTCGGCGCTCCCGCCCGGCGCGGTCCCGACCAGGAACCGAACCGGACGCGACGGCCAGCTATCCGCGGCAAGTGAACAGGTTGGCGCAGCAGCAAGTGCTCCCGCCGCGACAATAAGTTCGCGCCTGGTCAGCGGCATCGACGTTTCCTCTCGCAATTATCGGTTCAATCCGGTCATGACCGGCTGTCACAGATGACGCGGCCAAGCTACGAATTCGCCGGCCGGCGCACAAGAACAGGCGAAGATTTTGACCGCGACGGCTCGGCGCTCATCTGTGGTGACAGGCCCGGGAATTCAGAGTGAAATGACCAAATCGGCATGCTCGAACGGGGGCCGGCTGAAGGCAAGGAAACAACAGCGATGATGAGGGTATCAACTCTAATCGGCGCGCTGGCCGCGCTTATCGCAACACCAGTACTGACGGCGGCAGCGGCGCCGGCGCCGACGCTTGCGGGCAAAACCGTTCGCATGATCATCGGTTTCGGCCCGGGCGGCGGCTACGATCAATGGGGCCGCCTGGTCGCCGGTCATATCGGCAAGCACCTGCCGGGCAATCCAACCGTCGTATCGGAAAACATGCCGGGTGCGGGCAGCTACGCCGCGGCAGCCTACATCTACGGCATCGCGCCGAAGGACGGCACCGTAATGGGTCTGATCGCGCGCGATGTCGCTTTGGGGCCGATCACCGGCACGGTGGGCGTGCACTTCGACCCTGTGAACATCTCATGGATCGGTACACCGACGACCGAAACCAATGTCTGCATCGCCTACAACGCGCCGCGCGTAAAGGTGAAAACCGTTGCCGATCTGTACAAGTATCAACTCATTGTCGGCGATACCGGCGCCGGCAACGGCACGCACACCTACCCGAAAGCGCTCGACGGCCTGCTCGGCATGAAATTCAAGCTCGTCGGCGGCTTTCCGGCAACGCCTAACGTCTTTCTGGCGATGGAACGGGGCGAGGTCGACGGCATCTGCGAGAGCCTTGACAGCGTCAAAGACAAGCGGCCCGACTGGATCCCCGACAAGAAGGTCTTGCTGCTGTTCCAAGGCGGCGCCAAGCCCAATCCGGAGATCAAGGACGTGCCGTTTGTGGTCGACCTCGCCAAGACCGCGGCCGACCAGCAGGCCATCGAATTTCTGTACGCCGGCCAGGGCATCGGGCGGCCCTTCGTCGCCCCACCCGACCTGGCCCCCGGCGTATTGAAGATGCTGCGCGACGCCTTCCAGGCGACGATGACCGATCCCGACTTCCTGGCGGACGCCAAGCGGCAGAAGCGCGTCGTCAGGCCGGAGAGCGGCGAATATCTGGCGACGCTGATGACCAAGATTTACGCCACGCCTAAGCCGATCGTCGACAAGATCGCCCAGTTGATCAAATAAACCGTGGAGCGGCGGCAAGCGCGCGGTGCGCGCGGAAAGTCGTGCGTTTGCCCAACCTGCCGCGATCCATTATGCCGCTCATTGCGGATTTCCGTCAGAAGGAAATCCGACGAAAGGCATTTTGAGATGAACTCCGTGCGCGGAAAGGTCGGACTTACGCTGGCCTGCGGCCGCTATGAAATCACGCGGGCACTGATCGAGGCTGAGGCAGCGGTCGATGGTGTCGAACTCACTGTTCTAACCGAGATGGACGCCAGCACCCGCAACTGGAGATTTCTGCGCAAGCGTGAATTCGATATCGCTGAATTGTCCGCAACCTCTTACATGATCGCAAAGGACCTCGACTGGCCGGTCGACGCCATCCCGGTTTTTTTGCATCGGCGCTTCCGCCATGGCTTCGTGTTCGTCAACACCGAGAAGGGCATCAAGCGGCCCCAGGATCTGATCGGGCGCAAGGTCGGCGTCAAGTTGTTCCAAGTCAGCGGCGTCCACTGGATGCGCGGCATTCTGCAGAGTGAGTACGGCGTGCCGCAGATTTCCATCCAATGGTTCTCGGAACTCGACGAGGACGTTCGAGTTTGTGCCGCCCGCCGATCTGAAACTCACGCGGATTTCCAATTCAAACTCGGTCGAATCCATGCTGGTGGAGGGCGAACTCGACGCCGTGATTCATCCCAATCTTATCGAACCGTTCCTGCAAGGCCACAAAGCCGTAGCACGGCTGTTTGCCGACCATAAAAGCGAGGAAATCGCCTACTACAAGAAGACCGGCATCTTTCCGATCATGCACCTCGTTGCCATCCGGCGCGAAATTGTCGAGCGCCACCCCTGGTTCGCGGTCAACCTCTACAACGCCTTCGACGCCGCCAAGACGGCGGCCATGAAGCGCATGGTCAATCCGCGAATCACGCCGCTCGCGTGGTACCGGGAAGCCTGGGAAGAGCAGCAGCAAATACTCGGGCCCGATCCCTGGCAATACGGCCTAAGCGCGCAAAACCGGCGCACGATCGAAACGCTGGCGCGCTACTCGCAACAGCTCGGCCTGGTCAAGCGCCTGTTCACGGCCGAGGATTTGTTTCTCAACGTCTCCGAAGGACGCAAGCGTGGCGCGCTGAGGATCTAAGAGCCCGCGGCCTGGTCAGGAAACGGCGGCATCGGGCCGCTGCCTTCGACGCTTCCGTCGCACCGTCATGGATGCACGGTTTCGGTGAACCATTCGGTGGGAAGCTCGCGGCCCAGCCCGGCCGCGCGCGCCTTCTGATAGACCACATGGCCGGCCGCGGCGAACTGGTATCCCATGCCCAGATTGTTGAGGAAGCAGGTGACCTGATCGTCGCCCGTTCGGCCGGGATGGCGTCCGGTCATGATCTTGGGCAGCGTCGGCAGCGAGGTGTGGAAGTCGTCGTGCGGCATGCCCATGCCAGTGCCGACCTTGTCCTCCCCTACCCGCACGCCGTGGCTGTAGATCATGGTCGGCGAGTCCTCGTAATCGAGGATCGCCATGACGTTGATCTGTCTCCAGAACGTCCGGTTCGATTTCGGTGGCCGCCGGGCGGATCGAGCCGAGATGCATGCCGCGCTCGATCCATTCCTTGAAGAAGACCGGCTGCACGGCATTGGTGGCGCAGGCGACGATCTGCGAGCCCTTGCAGGCCTCTTCACCCGAGTTGCAGGGCCGGACCTCCCTGCCGATCGCGGCACTCATCTCCTTCGCAAACGCTTCGCGGTTCTCCTTGCGCGGACTGAAGACGCGAATATCGGCAAGATCAAAGACTGCATTGAGACCTAAAAGCTGCGAGCCGGCCTGCCAGCCTGAGCCAATGATCGTCGCAGTACGGCTATCCTTGCGCGCCATGTATTTGGCGGCAACGGCGCTGGTGGCGCCGACCCGCATGCGCTGCATGACGCCGTCCGGACAGATCAATAGCGGCGCGCCGTCATGCGTGCTGAACAACAGCACGAGGCCGACATAGCGATTGCCCGGCGCCGCCGGCAGCTTGACGCGCCGCATCAGCCCCTTGGCTTCCGGAAAGGTCAGAATATCGGAATTGATGCGGATCGCGCCGACACCGAATTTCGGGATTACGCCGTCCATCGACTTGAGCGCATAGAGTCCGTCCGCGCTCTGCGTGGTCGGCGTCACGATGTCGGATCGCAGCCGGTTGGCGCCGCGGCTCTCGATCAACTCGATGTAGGCGTCCTCGATCGCCGGCACCAAGTCGTCCATTTTGAGGATCTTTTCGATCTCTTCGTTCGATAACAGCATCGTCATGAAGCGCTTCCTCTTCGCTCTAGGCCAGCAATGGCGCCGCGCCTAACCGGGAACTTCAGGCCCGGCGTCACGCCGCAATCGAAGTTCATCCGATGCGAGTTTACATCCGAGCCAGATGTAGCATCATCATGCAGGCTGGGTAAGTCGCGGCAGCCTGCGGCAGCAAATTCGGGAGGAAAGCTATGAAACGCTGGCTCTTGACAGCGATCGTCCTGTTGGCATCGGCGTTGCCCAGCGTATCGCAGGCCGATCCGATCGCCGATTTCTACCACGGCAAGACCTTGCACATGGTGATCGGCTACGGTGCCGGCGGCGGTTACGACCTTTATGGACGGCTGGTCGCCCAGTTCCTCGGCCGTCATATTCCCGGCAACCCAACCATCGTTCCGCAGAACATGCCGGGGGCCGGCAGTTTCAAGGCTGCGGAGTATTTGTATTCCGCTGCGCCCAGGGATGGCACCTATTTCGGCAGCGTGGCACAGACGCTCGCCATCGAAACTGCAACCAGCGACAAGCCCCTGCTCGATGCCACGCAATTACACTACCTCGGCCGGGTGACATCGAGCATTGATCTCGGTGTCGCGTTGTTGAGCACGGGCCTGCACTCGTTCGACGACGCGCGAAAACGCGAACTGATCGTCGGCTCGACCGGCGGGGCCTCGACCGCCGTACTGCTGCCGCTGTCGCTCAACGCCTATGCGGGCGCCAAATTCAAGCTTGTGGAAGGCTATCGCGGCGCCGCCGATGTGCTGGTCGCGCTTGAGCGCGGCGAAGTCCAGGTCGTCGGCGCGACCAGCATTCCGTTTCTCGCCGCGCGGCACCCCGACTGGCTCAAAGGCGGCGCGACCATCCTCTATCAGGCGGCGTTAAAACGCTCCGCCATCCTACCGAACGTACCGGCGCTCCCCGAACTCGGCCTGACCCACGAAGGTAAGGCGGTATTGCGCGGTATCGCCAGCACTGCCGAAATCGGCCGCTCGATCTTGACGACGCCGGGCGTACCGCCGGAGCGGCTCGCCGCACTGCGCGCGGCATTTGCCGCCATGCTCAAGGACCCGGACTTCCTCGCCTTCACCAAGGACCACAACATTGCGGTCGATCCCGCGAGCGGCGAAGAGATGGACGCCATCACTAAAGAGACCATGGAACTGCCTAAGACAGTGCTGGACAAGATCGGCAAGTTGTTCCATCGCCACTGACGCGGAGCCAATTGGGGTTTGACCGCGATCTGTGGTGCCGGGCAAACGCGCGGGCGCTGCTCCATGGGGGCCTTTAGCTATCGCCGGTATCGGTTATAAAGAGCCGTCAGCAACTTAACGCCAAGCAGATCCCGGAACCAAGCATGGAAGCCAAGACCGGACACCCCGCCCATGACCACGTGCGCGTTGAAGACGATCCTTTGGTCCGCGGCCGCGGCCGCTACATGGCGGACGCGCCGCTGCCGAACCAGGCCTACGCCTATTTCGTACGCTCGCCGCACGCGTTTGCGCGCATTGTGAGCGTCGACGTTGGCCCGGCCTTGAAGGCGCCAAGTGTGATCGGCGTGTTGACCAGCAAGGACCTCGAAGGCATCGGCAGCATCGGCCGCCACCCTCCCCTCCCCGGGCGCGGCGGCAAGGCGCTGGTCATGCCGTTCCGGCCGTCGCTTGCAGGCGAGCGGATCATGCATGTCGGCGAACCGGTGGCGATGGTGGTCGCCGAAACGGCCGCCGCCGCGCAGGATGCCGCCGAGCTCGTTGCGGTCGAATATGAGCCGTTGACGCCGGTGGCCGATGCGCGCGAGGCGTTGCGCGAGGGCGCGCCGCAAGTATGGCCGCAGGCGCCCGGCAATCTCGCGGTCGATTGGCCGGGGCCCGCCGCCGATGCCGAAGCCAATGCCCGCACCGTCGAGGCACTGTTCGCGTCCGCCAAGTTCGTCGCGCGCATCGCGGTGATGAATTCAGCGCATGGTGATCAATTCGATGGAGCCGCGCGGCGCCACCGCAAGCTATGACCCGGCAACCGATAGCTACACCATGCGCGCCTGCTCGCAGAGCGCCGGCACGCTGCGCGACAACGTCCTCGGCATCATGAACCTGCCGAAGGAACGCCTGCGCATCATCACCGAGGATGTCGGCGGCGCCTTCGGGCTGAAGACCGGCGCTTATCCGGAAAACATTGCGCTCCTTGTCGGCGCCAAAAAATTCGGCCGGCCGATCCACTGGATGTCGAGCCGCTCGGAGGCTTTCGTCAGCGACAACCAGGCGCGCGATACCTACTCCGAAGTCGAACTCGCGCTCGACGAGAAGGGAAAATTCCTTGCTCTACGCATCCGCAATGTCTGCAATGTCGGCGCCTATCTCGGCTCGATCGGGGCTGCGATCCCGACTTTGAGTTTTTCGCGCTGCTTGCCGGGCATGTACGACATCAGGCATATCGACATCAGCGCCAAGTGCGCCTTCACCAACACGCTGCCGACGGCGCCGTATCGAGGCGCCGGCCGGCCGGAAGCGAGCTATGCGCTCGAACGCGTAGTCGACGAAGCGGCGCGTGTGAGCGGCATCGATCCGGTCTCGTTGCGCCGGCGCAATCTGATCAAGAAGTCGGCAATGCCGTACAAGACGCCGGTCGGCACAACCTACGACAGCGGCGATTTTGAGCCGATTCTCAACGAGGCGATCGAACTTGCCGATTATGCCGGCTTCAAGCAGCGGCGCCGCGAAGCGCACAAACGCGGCAAGTATCGCGGGCTCGGCATCTGCTGCTCGCTCGAACATTCCGGCGGCGCACCGACCGAAACCGCGCTGCTGACGTTCCCTGGCAACGACATTCTCCAGCTCAGCCTCAACGTGCAGAACACCGGGCAAGGCCATGCCACAGTGTTCTCGCGGCTGATCGGCGAGCGGCTCGGCATTTCGCCTGGCCAGATTCCCCATCGCGACGGCGATTCCGCCCTCGAACTGCCGGGCTATGCCTCGGTCGGTTCGCGGTCCGGCATGACGGTGAGCCACTCGCTGGTGAAAGCGATCGAAGCCATCATCGAGAAGGGCAAGCCGATCGCAGCCAATATGCTTGAGACCGGCGAGGCTGACATCGCCTACAAAGCCGGACATTTCGAAGTGGTCGGCACCGACCGTCGCGTATCGCTGTTCGCGGTCGCCGCGCGCGCCGCGGCCATGAAAAAACGCGGCGAGATACCTGAGGATCTCGACACCAAGACCACGACGGAGACGCCGCAGACGTTCCCCAACGGCGTCCACATCGCCGAGGTCGAGATCGATCCCGACACCGGCCACATGGCGGTCGTCGCCTACACCGCCGTCGACGATTGCGGCCACCCGCTCGATCCGATGATCGTCGAGGGCCAGTTCCACGGTGCTGTGGTCGCAGGCTTGGGCCAGGCGCTCATGGAACGCACGGTTTACGACGTCGATTCCGGGCAGCTCGTCACCGGCTCGTACATGGATTACGCGATGCCGCGCGCCGACGACGTCCCGCGATTGCGCGACGCGCTGCACAACGTGCCGGCGACCACCAATCCGCTCGGCGTCAAGGGCGTCGGCGAGGCCGGCACGACGGCGGCGATCGCGGCCGTGATGAACGCCGTCGCTGACGCCATACCCGGCGGCGCCGGCGCGCATCTCGACATGCCGGCTTCGGCGCAGAAACTCTGGGAAGCCTGCCAGCGGGCGAGAGCTTTAGCGGCTGAGTAGTCGCAGAGTGAAATAATTAGTTCGTCATTCCGGGACGCGGCGAAGCGGCGGGCCCGGAATCCATAACCATGATTCGTGAATATGGATTCCGGGCTCCTTGCTTTGCTCGGTCCCGGAATGACGAAATAATAAATCCGATCGCGCGAAAGGTCGAACACCCGCTCAACGCGGCTCCATGCCGTGCGCTGAGATGACGGGCTTCACGGCGTCCGAGCTGAGGAACGTCACGAATGCGCGCGCTGCATCCGCGTTTTCGGCATTCGTGGTCACCGCGGCGCCAAATTCCGTGATGTGCTGAATCTCGGGCGGCAGCGGTCCGACGAGATCGACGCCGGGCACCGCAACGATCTCGGCAATCTGCTGGATGCCGAGTTGCGCCTCGCCTTTGGCGACTGCCTCGCAAACCACGACCGGCTTGCCGCCCACGGTGCCGACAAGCTGCAGTTTCGGTTTCAGCTCCGCGCTCAGTCCGAGCCGGTCGAACAGGTCCGCAAGATATAGCCCGCTGGCAGTGCCGAAGGCCGGATCGGCGCAGGCGATCGAACGCGCGCCGCGCAACGCGCGGATGAAGGCTTCGAGCGAGCCGATATCGGGCTTGCTCTGGCCTGCCCGCACCGCAACACCAATGCCGGAGCGCGCCAAGGTCACGGCGGTGTCGGCGAAAACCTTATCTTGGCGAGCCAATTCATCGATGCGCGATCGCGTCGTGATCACGACATCGAAAGTCGCACCCGCGCGAATGCGATCGCGAACGAGCGGCGAGCGCGTGAATTCAGCCGAAATCTCGGCGCCGCTCGCACGCTCGTAGGAATGGCCGAGTTCGGCAATGATCTCCGCCATCGCGCCCGCGGATAAAATGCGGATTTGGGCTGCGGCGCCTGACGCGGCAGACACGAAAAGCAGCTTAACGCTTCTTTTTCGATCGCGGCTTCGGCAGACGTTCGGTGACATTGCGGACCTCGGTATTCATCCGCAAATCCTTGCGGCGACGCGCCTCCAGCAACGGCGCATTGTCGAAATAGTCGCCGCGCGTCGCCTGCTCGGCGGCCTCATCAAGCTCTTCGGGCCATTCGCCTAGCGAATAGCCGAACCACGGCGATTCCGGCTTGAGCTTGGGCAGGCCGAGTTCTTCCCAGATCGCCTTGGCGCGCTCCATATAGGGCCGCTTGGGCAGCGAGATCGGCGGGAAATCCTCCTTCAACGTGGCATCGATCAGCACCGAGGCGTCCTGCCCGCCGTTTCTTTGGCTGCGCGGCCCGTGGCCCTGGTCGCGGTGCGGCAGAATGTGCAAATCGAGCGCCGGATTGGCGCGGTACGACATCGCCCAGAAAATGGCGTCGGCATTTTCGGGATCGATGTCGTCGTTGAGCGCGATGACGTATTTGCCGGCGGCGCGATGCAGCACGGCGGCACCGTAGAGCGCGCGCCAGATTTCGGTGGTCGGCATGTCGCGCTCGCAAACCAGCACGATGACTTTTCGGATATTGGTCAGCGGCTCGTGCATCGACACCCGCTTGACGCCCTTGACGCCGAGCGTGTCGCGCAAAAAGTTCAAAAACAGCGGCTCCATGCCGATGCGCTTGATCAGGCTCGATTCCGAGGGCGTCACCTGGGAGATGATCGAGGTGAGGATGGCGTCGCGCCGCCGCGTGATCGCGGTCACGTCCATGTAGGCGTTGAATTCCTGCAGATTGACGTGGCCGTGCGATTCGCCGAACGGCGCTTCCGGCTCCAGATATTCGGTGTCGATGAAACCCTCGATCACGATCTCGGCCTCTGCCGGCACCAGAAGATCGACGGTTTTCGCCTTCACCACATTGATTGGCGCGCCGACGAGCGCGCCCGCGACATGCAGCTCATCGAGGCTTTCCGGCAGCTTCTGCACCGAGGCGAAGGTGATGGCCGGCGGCGCGCCGAGCACCACGGCGCAGGACAGTTTCTTGAACCCGCGCGCGCGCAGCTTTTCCCAATGATTGTAAATTCCCGGCCGCAATTCGAGCGACGGGTTCATGCCGAGCCGTCGCCGCGCCTTCACCTGGCCGCGGTAATTGCCCATGTTCTGGATGCCGGTGTCGGGGTCCTTGGTGATGTATTGCGACAGCGTCGCGTAGGGCGCGATGTCCCAGCCCGGCGTCGAGATCGGCAGCGGAATGCCGTCGAGCCCCCTGCCCGGTTTGTCCAGCTCCTTGCCGGTAATGACGATGTCGTGGCACGGCGCATTCTGGACGATGCGCGGCGGCAGCGGATGCCGCGCCGCCTCGACCCAGCGTGCGTCGATCTCCTCGAACGGGCAGCCAATGCCGATGCGGTAAATCTCGCGGTTGGCGGCAAGCCCGCCGACCAGCACCGGAATGTCGTACTTCTTGCCCTTGGAATCGGTGACGTTGGTGAACAGGAACGCCTTCCTATCCTTCTCCTCGATGCCGCCGCGGAACTGCCAGCGCACCAAGGGGTGCATCTCGGTGTCCTTGTTGATCGGGCGGTCGACGGTGACGAGGAGCCCGGCTCTGTCGAGGGCGCGGATGTGGTCGTGGAGGTCGGGGTAGGCGCGGGCGGGCTCGGCCGAGGCCGAGGCGGCGAGGCGGGCCTTGCGCTTGGGCTTGGTGAGGGCGTCCATTGCAATATTCCTGTTGGCTCGATGCTCTTAGCGCATCACGGCCGCTGCCGCCAATTCTGGCTCGGCGTGGCGCACTTGTCTGCATCCTCCCCCCACGCAAGCGGGGGAGGGGGACCACCCTGCGCAGCAGGATGGTGGAGGGGGCGCGGGCCTCGACGAATCTCTTTCAACGAAAGCGAAGCGTCGAGTCAGACACCGCCTCCACCGCCCGGAGCCTGTCATCGGGCCGGCCACCTCGGGCCGGACCCGTTGGGGCGCTCCCCCTCCCCCGCTATCGCGGGTCGGATAAGCGCGGTCGATCTCGCGATGCGATTGCATCCGAGCTTTGTCAACGAACGCCACAGAGTCTTGCCTCCCAAAGAGGGAGGCGGAGCGCCGACAGGCGCATCCAACCATGTTCCGCGCCACGCAAACGGATGTTGCCACCTGAATGCGCTTTCGGGCGCGGAAGCCGCCCCAGCGGGGACGGCTCGCCTCTCGGCGCTCCGCCGCGGCTCTCGTCTAGCGACCGAATGCTTTGACTCAGCCCAGGCCGCGCTTCACGCGATTAAGAGGACGCGGGCGTTACCCGCACCATCAATCGCGCTTAAGCCAAGCACCTGGCTCGCCGGTCATAATGCCGGCGGGGACGATGCCCGGACCGCCCGGGAGCGGGGTTACAAGCCCCGCCCGCAGGAACCGCACTCGCTCCATCAACGGCTGTCACCGGTGACGTCCCCCGATGAGCGAGACCGCTTCTGGTAACATGAAACGTTACGCTTTGTCAAGTACCGTCCTCAGTATAGAGACGGTTTAGTGTCCTGTTTTCCACCCATTCCTGGAAGGCCGGACCGGCCCGCGACTGTGTACTTTCTTCGAATTTTCCGTTCGGATGCCCTTCAATGACCGCAATCCGCGGCGCTTTCAGGAACTGAGTGCAAGTGTCGGCGTAATGGCGCGGATGTGGTCGTGGAGATCGGGGTAGCCGCGGGCGGGATTCGCCGAGACCGGGCGGCGAGGTTGGTCTTGCGCTTGGGTTTGGTGAGGGCGACCATAGGCTGCTCGCTACTGATCGTCCTGCTCAGTCCATCACAGCCTTCGTCGCAATTTCCCGCTCGTCATGTCGGGCTTGACCCCGCCATCCACGTCTTTCTTGCCGCTAAGGCGTGGATGCCCAACACAAGGCACGGCATGACGACGGGAAGGTTGTTTGTCGCTATTGCGCCCAAGAACCATTCCCCGCTAACTATTTGTAGTTGGAGTTCTTGAGGGAAGTAAGGCCATGCCGGACGTACCACACGTAACGCTTCGAATTCACGGAATTGGTGGCGTACCAGTAGACCAAGTGCAAACTTTTCTCTCGGACATTTCGAATTCCTATAACTCGATTTATGTCTTTGACGCCACGATCACACGACTCGTATCGGACGCGCGCACCGCAAGGGAATTCTTGCCAGACTTTTTTGCATTATCACGCAGAAGGTACTTTGGAGAATTCTTGGCCAGCCGATTTTATTTGCAAGAGCATCTACCCTACTCGATTCCGCCTCGTGATATGGTTCCAGTCGGCAATCATTTACTCCTACATTCGGTTTCATTGCGGTCACCGGGATTTTGGGATTTCGTGGGAAAGCTCAATCCCCTTGAGGTCATCCGGCTGTACCTAAACGATCGGCATGAACGTCGCAAAGATCGGGAGTATAGAGAAGACGCTGAACGCGAAAAATTGCGACTTGAGAATGAACTGCTCAGGAGTAAAGCATTCGAGGCCAGATTAAAATTCTTGCGCGAACTTGGGATGACCGATGAGGAACTGGCCCCGATAAAGAACCGCCTAATCCACGAACCACTTGACGCTTTAGGGATCGCACAAGCCCGGAGACTTATCAGCTCAGCAGAGATAATCGAAAGCAGCGCGGACGAGGTGGACATTTCATGATCCATGGCTCATATATAATCCAACATGGCCACTGAGCCGCCGCGCAAAATTCCAGTCATGTTCTATCGTACCGGCGGCGGCGCCGAGGTCGTGCGCGATTGGCTGCGCGATCTGCCGGAAGCGGATCGCCACGCGATCGGGCAGGACTTGATGCGCGTCCAGTATCGATGGCCGGTGGGCATGCCGTTGTGTCGCGCGCTGGGCGATGGCCTCTGGGAGGTCCGCAGCGTGCTTACGGGCAACCGGATCGCCCGCGTGTTGTTCAGCGTCCATCAAGGGCGAATTCTGGCGCTTCACGGGTTCATCAAGAAGAGCCGGAAAGCCCCAGATCAAGATCTGACGCTCGCTCGCCGACGCAAACGTGAATTCGAGGCTTGAAGGAGGCCGCAGTGACCAAGAAGGTGAAAAAACCGCGCAGCACGCGCAAGCTCAGCACGCTCGACGATTTCCTCGCCAAGGAAGGCAAGCGCGAAGAGTTCGAGGCAATTGCGGTCAAGGAAGTGCTGGCTTGGCAGATCGGCGAGGCGATGAAAGCCAACAAGTTGTCGCGCAACGCCTTGGCGCAGCGCATGAAGACGAGCCGCAGCCAGGTCCGCCGTCTGCTCGATCCCAAGGACGGCAACGTGACGCTCGCCACACTCCAGCGCGCTGCAAAAATCGTCGGGCGGTCGCTGCGGCTTGAGCTGGTGTGAAGCTAAGGAGTTGCCGCGCAGGCGGCGCGCTCCCTCGCCCCGCTTGCGGGGAGAGGGTTGGGGTGAGGGGCATCTCCGCTGGGCTCAGATTGCGAGGCTCAGAATTGCGGAGAGGCCCCCTCACCCTCGCTTCGCTCGACCTCTCCCCGCACGCGGGGAGAGGTAAAAAATCACCCCATATAACGCCGCATCCAATCGGCCAAATCCTTGACCGCCGCAGCAAGCGGAAACTGCGGCTCGTAGCCGAGATGCTGCTTGGCGCGGCTTAGGTCGGCGTGCTTTTCGCGGTTGGTGAGCGCCACGCGCGCCGATGGCGGCGCGTCGAATTTCACCTTGGCGCCGGGCACCACTGCGCCGATCGCGGCTGCGAATTCGCCCGGCTGAGTCAGCGCGCCCATGGTGATGTTGAAGACGCGGGAGCCCAAATCTGCAGCTTCGAGCGCCAGCACGGTGCCGCGCGCGGCGTCCTTGGAATAGACCCATTCCATCGCGCCCGGCGGCACCATCGCCTCCCTGCCGGCGAGCGCGCTGCGCATTGCCTCGCGGATGATGTTCGACGGCCCGCCGCCGCCCGAGCCGCTCCACGGCCCAAACACCGCGCCGTAGCGCAGCCCCGCGAACTCGATGCCGCACCATTTGGCGTAGTTCAGCCCGAGGCTTTCGACCGCCTGCTTGGTCGCCGCGTAGAACGTGGTCGGGCGCGGAAATGCCTCCTCGCGGCCGAAATCTCCGCCGTCCTCGCCGCCGGCGAAATAGGCGTTGAGCACGCTCGACGACGATACCACGACGCGTTTCAGCCCCAGGATGCGCGCGGCCTCCAGCACGTTGACGCTGCCCATGATGTTGAGGCTGATCGCCGCGTAAGGCTCGCGCTGCGCGCCAAGCGTGAGCAAGGGATTCGCCGCGGTGTGGGCGATCCGGGTAATGCCGTTGTTCTTGACCGCATCGACGATCGACAGCGGGCGCAGCACGTCGCCCACGATCAGCGTCACCTTGTTAAGATCGACGATCTGGCCGATCGACTCGGTCTGCGCCGCGACGTCCATCAGCACCGGCTTCTCGCCGCGCTCGACCAGAATGCGCGCCACCTGCGACCCGATCAGGCCGGCTCCAATCACGAGCGTAGTCATGCGATTCTCCCCTTTTGTTGACTCTTTCGCACGTCATTCCGGCCGAGCGCGAAGCGCGAGAGCCGGAATCCATAATCCCGGTCCTAGTCCATTCTGGCAATCCAGCGGTTATGGATTCCGGGCTCGCGGGCTAAAGCCCGCGCCCCGGAATGACAGCGGAGTGCAAACCTTTCCGCTACAAATCCGGATTTGGCGCCGCCGTGGTCGGCCCCGTCACCTTCATCATCCAGCAATAGATTTCGAGCCTATTGCCGTCCGGGTCGAGGAAATAAAAGGCATGGCTGCCGCTGCCGCCCGGAAAGGTCTGCTCGCCACCCTCGGGGGCGTGGACGTAGGGGCCGCTGACGATCTCGACGCCGCAGGAGCGGACGTGATCGAGTGCCTTGAGCCAATCCTCGCGGGTGTCGACCTCGAAGGCGACGTGATCGAGCCCGGGCGCTCTGCGCTTGCTCGAATCCGTCATGGCGACGCCTGCCGCGCGCGCGTCCTCCGGCAATTCGAACAGTACGATGTCGTGGTGCATGTCGCCGATGCGCATGAAACAGATCGGCCGCCTGATGTCCGGCGGCCCCCAACGCCCGGTGAGCTTGAGACCCAGGACCTTGCGGTAGAACGCGAGCGAGCGGTCGGTGTCGCTGACATGGATGCCGACGTGACCGACGCGGCGCAGCTGAACGCCCATGGTGTTTCCTCCGTAAATGACGGCGCAGGACCGGAGCCGCCAACGCCGCCAGAATGGACCGGCGGAACCGGCCGTCAAGTGTCCCGCGCGGCGACCGATGCTCCGTTGCGTTCAGCTCACTTGTCTTTGAGCGCCCGAAGGAGTTGAATTGCCGCTGTTCTGACGCGCTTCGGCGCGTCTACTTCCGGCGAGGACATCATGGCCAAATATCTTCTGGTGAGCTTCAAGACCTGCCCCTGGGTGCAGCGCGCCGCGATCGTATTGCGCGAAAAGAACATTCCATTCGAATTCCGTCACATCGAGCCGGATAACCGGCCCGACTGGTTCCTCGCCATTTCGCCGCACAAGAAAGTGCCGGTGCTGCGCATCGACGACAAGGTATCGCTGTTCGAGTCGAATGCGATCAACGAATATCTCGACGAAACCATCGCACCGCGGCTGCACCCGGAGGATCCGATCCGGCGCGCCGTCAACCGCGCCTGGACCGACTACGTGCCGAGCTTCGCCGAACACGTCACTGGCATCGCCTATGCCGACGACGAGGCCGCCGCCAAGAAATGCCTCGACAAGGTCCCGGTGGCGTTCGAACGGCTCGAAGGCGCGCTCGAAAGGCAGGGCGCGGGGCCGTTGTTCAACGGCGCCAAATATTCGCTGGTGGACGCCGCCTATGCGCCGTTCCTGCAGCGCTATTTCTTCCTCGACCGCATCCGGCCGATCGGCCTGATCGGCAATTATCCTCGGCTGAAGGCTTGGGCCGAGACGCTGATGAAGCGGCCCTCGACCCATTCGTTCCCGGAAGCCGAATTCGAGGCGATGTATCGCGCCAACGTCAAGCGCCGCAAGAAGTGGCTGTCGCAGTTCATCCCCGATGCGGCGATGGCGGCGGAGTAAAGTCTCGAAGTCACGCATTGATGGTCATGCCCGCGTCCGCGCGCCGGCGCTATTGAGAGCCGTGTTTCCCGGATGCGGTGCAGCGCGAAGCGGTGCGCCGCTGATCCGGGACCTTCGCAGGCTCGGCGTTTGACGTCTAAGACTGTGCGACGATCCCGGGTCTGCAGCGCATCACTGCGTGCTGCGCTGCGCCCGGGAAACGCGGCAATGATCACGCCGAAACCTTCGTCCGCTCGATAAAATCCTCGCGCAGCTTGTCCCGCAAGACTTTGCCGCGATCGCTCTTCGGCAATTCGGCGACGATCAGCACCTGCTTCGGCATTTTCGGCGGCGCCAGGAATTTCGCGCAATGCTGTCTGACGCTGTCGGCGGTGAGCTCCCTGTCTTTGGCGACCACGTAGCAGACCACCTCCTCGCCGTAGATGTTGTCCGGCACGCCGAAAGCAGCGGCATCGAGGATGCCGGGATGGCGCAGCAGAATTTCGTCGATCTCCTGCGGCGCGATGTTGACGCCGCCGCGGATGATCAAATCCTTGCTGCGTCCGGTGACGCGGATAAAACCTTCGCCGTCCTTGATGCCGAGGTCGCCGGTCTTGATGCGCTTGCCGTAAAGCGGATCGATCGTGCCGTCGTCGTTGAGATAGCCGAGTGACATTTGCGGGCCGCCGACGGTGATCTCGCCCTCCACCCCGGCGGGGCATTGGTTTCCGGCGGCATCGACGATCTTAAGCTCTTGATGCAACGCCGGCAGCCCGACGGTGCCCATCTTGCGCGCATAGTAGCGATTGCCGCAGACCCAGCCGGTCTCCGACATGCCGTAGAGTTGCAACAGCTTGACGCCGTACATGTCCTCGAACCGCGTCCATTGCTGCGCGGTCAGCGGCGCCGTCGAGCAGCTCATCAGCTTGAGCGTCGGAATGTCCTTGGCTGTGTAGCCGAGCGGCTTGTTCAGCAGCATGTTGAGCACGGTCGGCACGCCGGCCGAGAAAGTGATGTCGTACTTCCGCACCCATTGAAAAAAGCGGCTGTGCGAGAAGCGCCGGGCGATGTGCATCGTCAGGCCCTTCTGCAGGAACGGCATGAGACTCAACACCTGCGCCGAGTTCCAACCAAAGGAGCGGTATTCAAGGGTACGGTCATCCTCGGTGAGGCCCAAAAATTCCAGCGTGTCGAGGCCGTTCATCCAATAGGCGGCGTGGTTGTAGACGACGATCTTCGGCCGCGCTGTCGTGCCCGAGGTGCAGAATATGCAAGCCATGTCGGCGGCATTGTTGCGTTCGGGAATTTCCTTGGCGCTGCCGCCGCGCGACAGATTCGAGAACAACGCGTCCTGCGCGTCGTCACCGCCCGACGCCGACCACGCGCCGAAGCGGATGCGCGGCGCGCGCAGATCGCCTACCATCGCCGCGACGTCGATGTCCTGGTGATGGATCACCACGGCCGGAGCGAGTGCAGCGGCGAGCGCGACCATCTGCTTTTCATTGATCTCGGTATTGAACGGGCAGATCACCGCGCCGATCCGCCACCCGCCGAGCCAGATCAGGAGTTTTTCGAGGTTCTCGTCGGAGAGCAGCAGCACCCGGCCGGCTTTGCCAACGCCGCGGCCTTGCAAAAACATGCCGATATCAGCGGTCAGTCGATCGAGCTCGCCAAACGTGATCGCAACATTGGTGTCGACATCGACAATCGCCGGCTTGTTTGGGTCGCGCGCGGCATAGCGGGCCAACAGGTCAGCCACCGGCTCATAGGCAATGCCGAGCTGATGATCGCCGAAAACGTTCACGGCGTTTGTCTCCCTTACCTGCCCGCGTTGACTTTCCGCGCGTGCCCCGCGCGAACGGCCGTCATTGCGAGGAGCCCGCAGGGCGACGAAGCAATCCAAATTCCGGTGCCGGCGACCGCTGGATTGCTTCGGTTCGCGCGCAATGACGGTTCAACATGATCGGAATCCCGGCCAAGGCCTACGACACCGGCCAGCGCAGCTGCACCATCTGATCGAACTTCAGATGCTTGCCGAAACGCGAAACCGCAAGCGGAATCTCTTCGTAGAGTTTCGCTTCATCGACCTTGGTGAGATGGCCGCCGGCCACCACCTGCTCGCCGGCGACGAATACGTCGCGCACCGAATCGCCGGTGGCGCTGTAGACCAGATTGGCGACCGGGTTGATCAGCGGCTGCCATTCCGGCCGCCTGGTGTCGAACAGCACGATGTCGGCCTCCTTGCCGACCTCGATCGAGCCGATGCGCTCGCTCATCAGCGCCGCTCTGGCACCGTTGACGGTCGCCATTTCGAGACCGGTCTCAGGCGGCATGACGCGGGGATTGATGCGGGTCTCCTTGTAGCAGCAGCAGGCGAGCCGCATCTCCTGCGGCATGTCGACGATGCCCGACGAGGCGTGATCGGAGCCGACGGTGACGTTGACGCCGAGCGCCAAAAGCTCCGGCAGCTTGCCGAACAGGAAATTGCCGTAGCCGTTGTGCAGGCTCGACGACGGCGCGCAGACAAGCGACGGTTTGCGCTGCGCCAGAATCGCAACCTCCTCCGGCTCCAACCAGCCGGAATGCACGATCAGCATGCGCTCGTCGATGACGCCAAGCTTTTCCAGCCGCTCGATCTCCGCCATCCCGGTTCGCGCAACGCTCGAATCGTGGGTCGAATAGGAGAAGCAGGCGTGCGTCTGCAGCAGCGTGCCGTATTTGCGGGCGAGCCTGTCGAGGCCGAGAATCAATTCGTCGGACGCGTTGTTAAGGCCGCGGAACGAGGCGCTGGCGGAAAGCCGCGGATTGCCGGATTTATGTGCGTAGCGCTCCAGCACCGCCTCGGCGCGCTCCAGCGCCAAAGCGGTCGATTCGATCATGCGTTCGGGCAGAATGCCGAGGACCGATTTCGTCAGGTCGAAGGACGAGCGTGACACGATGCAGCGAATGCCGGTCGACATCACGCCCTCGACCGAGGCTTCAGGGTGGTAATTGCCGGGATCGATAAAGCAGGTCACGCCGTGCTTGAGCAGCTCGGCGCCCGCGAGCGTTGCCGCGACGCGGACATCCTCGCCGTCGAGCGCCGCTTCGTAGGGATACATCCGCTCGAACAGGAACGACTGCGCGTTCGCCTCGTCGGCAAGCCCGCGCGAAAGTTGGAATGACGCGTGCAGATGACAATCGATAAAACCCGGAGTCCCTACGGTGTGGCGACCGTCGATGTGGCGGGCGGCGGAAAAATTGCCGGCGATCTCATCGGATTTGCCAATGGCGACGATTTTTCCCGCATGCACGGCAATGGCGGCATCGCGAATGATGCGGCGGCCGCGATCCACGGTGATGAGCCAGTCGATGCCGGCGATGACCAAATCGACGGTTTGCACGTCCTTTTCCGCGTCTTGTTACTTATTCTCCCCGACATAGGTCAGTTCATCGGCGATTTTGAGTTCGATCAGCACGTTGTCGTCGGTCGAATCCTCGCACAGCATGGAGCGGTGGCCGATGCCTTTCGGAATGAATAGCATGTCGCCCGGGTGCATGATCTTTATGCCCATCTCGGTCTCCCACTTCAGCGCTCCCCTGACGCAGAAAATGATCTCGTGGGCGTCGATATTGCGGTGCCAGAAGCCCATGTCGTGCTTGCGGCGCTTGGAGACGTCGACCTTGACGCGATCCGAGGTGTAGAGCCGCAGCGGGGTGCCGTCGGCCTTGTCGATATTGGTCGGCGAGAATTTCTCGTCGAAAATATTGAACATGCGAAAAATCTCGGAATATTCCAGCACCCCGGCATTGATCACGGGCGGCTCGTTGTGGGCGAGCACGACGTTCTTGCCGTTGATGGTGACGAGCTCGCGGAAGACCTGCTTGGCGGGCTGACGGGTGTCTTGCTTGGTTTGCGGCTTGTTCATGATCGGCTCCAGAAGGCGGCGCTTTGCCACTTGGCGGGAAAATTTCGGACGAACAGCCCCATTGCTAACAACCCTGGTGCGTCAGGTAAAGACGGCGCCGCAGTCAAAGTTGACCGGCCCTGATGCCGCAGCCATAAGCGCGCCGGAGAGCTGCGAACGCGGAAATCCACCACAGGAGCTGCGATGCGTTTTGAACTGCCCTTCCCCAGCATGACCTTTGACGTAGCCCTCGAAGACGGTGCCAAAATCCGCATGCGCCGCCACGGCAATCCAGCGGGCGTGCGGCTCCTCCTCACCCACGGCAACGGCTTTGCCGCCGACGCCTATTTCCCGTACTGGCAGCATCTGCTTGCAAAATTCGACTTGCTGGTCTTCGATTTTCGCAATCACGGCCAGAACGTGCCGGTGGCGCCGCCGCATCACACCTACGAGCAGTTCGCGCGCGACCTTGAAAGGGTCGTGCAGGCCGTGAAAGCCCAACTCGGCGAGAAGCTGACCGCCGGCCTGTTTCACTCGATGTCGGGCCGCACCGCGATGAAGCACGCCATCGAGATCGGCTGGTGTTGGGATGCGCTGGTCTTGTTCGATCCGCCCAACGTGCCGCCGCCAGGGCATCCGGCCTATGAGCCGATGGCGGCGTTCGAACAGCGGCTGACCGCATGGGCACGCCAGCGGCGCCGCCAATTCCGCTCGATCGAGGAACTCGCGGAAGAGTACCGGCAATCGCGCGCGACCGCGCGCTGGGTCGAGGGCGCGCACGAACTGATGGCGCGATCGGTGCTGCGCAAGAGTCCCGACAGCGACGGCTACGAACTGGTATGCGATCCCGAAAACGAGGCAACGATTTACGCGCAGGCGCTGACGCTCGACCTGTGGCCGCGCGCGGCCGAGTTCGGCGGACCGGTCAAGCTGATCGGCTGCGATCCAAACATGAAGGGCGGGCCGGCGACCGGCGCGGCCAACCAGGCGCTCGGCATCGAGGGCGGCTACGATTACAGCTTCGTCGAAGGCACCGGACATTTGCTGCAGATTGAAAAACCGGAAGAGTGCGTTCGCGCCACTCTGGAATTCCTGGCGCGCTGCGGCCTCGCGTAAAAGGCGCCGTTACGGCCTGACCGAAGCGGACAGAGGACGAAATAAGATCTCGGTGGAGCCTAATCATAGGCCGACATCCGCAGCGGGAGGATCTGCCCGCCGTCCATGTCGATCGCCGAGCCGTGCAGCAGGCGGCCGCGTGGCGACACGATAAACCGTACCATCGCCGCCACGTCCTCGGGCGTGCCGAACCGGGTGATGTCGAGTTCGCGGCGATGCCGTTCGATTGCCGCCTGCTCGTCAAGGCCGGTCTTTTGCATGATGATGTCGAGGCGGTGGCGGAACCGGTCGGTCGTGACCGATCCGGGATTGACGGTGTTGACCTGCACGCCGTCACGCTTGCCGAGATCGGCCAGCGCCTTCATGAAGGCGAGGCTTGCGCCGATCACTGCGGCGCCGATCATGTAATCGGCAACTGCCGTGCGCGCGCCGATGCCGGAGATAAAAACGACCGAGCCGCCCGCGCCCTTGAGTTGCGGCCACGCCAGGCGGCACAACCGGACGTGCGCGAAGAACTTGACGTTGAAGCCGTCGGCCCAGTCCCGATCGGTGAGATCGAGGAAGCTGCCGCGCTTGGCACCGCCCGCATTGTTGACCAGGATGTCGAGGCGGCCGAACGCACGCGTCAGCGCCGCCGCCAGCCCTTCCGGCTCGCCAGCGATTGTAAAATCCGCGGCGTGGATCGCGGCTTTGCGGCCGAGCGCGCGGATGTCGTCGGCCACGCCTTCCAATGCCTTGCCGTCGCGCGCCGTCAGCATCAGATCGCAGCCGGCAGAGGCGAGTTCAAGCGCAATGCCGCGGCCGATGCCGCGGCTCGCACCGGTCACGAGCGCGACCTTGCCGGCAAGCTCAGTCATGCACCGGTCCAGCTGCGAAGGCGCATCGCGCGATCACTTGACGGCGTCGGCGCAGGCCTTCGCCACCTGCGCGTCCTGATGCGAGGCGCCGCCCGAAGCGCCGATGTGGCCTTGGCCTCGGCGATGCGCACCGCGGAGAGCTGGGTATTGTCGAGCCGGCGCAGCAGCACGAGGTTGTCGCCGGAATCGACAATGGCGATCGCCACACCCCAATGATTCTTGACCGCCTCGGCTTCAGCCGCCGCCATGGCCGTCTTTGCCGTGGCATAGGAGATCGGCGGGCCATAGGGAATGCTCGGCGGTGCAATCTGTTCAGCCATTGCCGTCTCCCGGATTGATTGTGAACCAGAGCATCGTTGGCGCGCTAGTATCCGGAATCATAGAAGGGTGAGACAGTGCATGCTCGCGACTCCCTCGCCAAGAAGGGGAGAGGTGAGTCACGGTGCACTGACAGCGGGTACTGGTTCTGCCGTGCGACGCCGCTATCTTGCAATTTGCTACGTTGCAAGTCTTCGCCTGCTGCGGTCGAATTGCGCCTACCCCGTCGAGGACCAGCCAAATGACAGACGACGACGCAGAGGCGATCAAGACGGCGCTGTGGGAGCGCTTTGGCGAGAAATTCTCGGTCGACCCCGGCTGGCCCGGCCTGCATGAGCTTGCCCAAATCGCGGGCCATCGCTCGCACCGGCGCTTCCTGCCGCGCCCGATCGACCCCGGCCTGCTCCGGCTCGTTTGCGCCTGCGCGCTGTCGGCGCCTTCGAAGAGCGACCTGCAGCAATGCGACATCGTCATCGTCGGCGACACGGCGATCCGCCGCGGCATTGTGGCAACCATTCCTGATATGCCCTGGATCATGGATGCGCCGGCATTCCTCATGTTCGTCGCCAACGGCGAACGGCTGCCGGAGCTGGCGAAGCTGCGCGGCAAGCCGGTCCCGAACGATCACCTGGATCAGTTCTTCAATGCAGCGGTCGATACCGGCATCGTGCTCGCAACTTTCATCCGCGCCGCCAGTGCGGCTGGGCTGGGTTGCTGTCCGATCAGTGCGGTTCGCGATCACCCGCGCACCGTCAGCGATCTGCTCTGTCTGCCACGCCGGGTGATCCCGGTCGCTGGACTTTGCGTCGGATACCCGGCACAGCCAGGCGAAGTCACCCCTCGCCTTTCGATTTCCACCACTTTGATCGAGAACCGCTACGGCCAGCGCGACCTGGCCGGCGAGATCGACGCTTACGATCGCCGACGCGAAAAATCCCGGCCTTATCGGCGTCAGCGCAGGCCCGAGCGATGGGGGCAGGCATCGTTCTACGGCTGGTCCGAAGACAAAGCCCGCCAATACGCCGAGCCGACTCGCACCGATTTTGGCCGCTTCGTCCGCGACAAGGGCTTCTGTCTGGATTAGCGGCCTGGACGAACAGCGCGGCGGCCCACAAAGTTGCCGGCCGTGCCGCGCAGCCACGTGCTCAATCCAGTTCAACCAGCCGCAATCGCAGCGCGTTGCTGATCACGCTCACCGACGACATCGCCATCGCCGCCGCGCCGATCACGGGCGACAGCAGGATGCCGAAAGCCGGATAGAGCACGCCCGCCGCGATCGGTATGGCGGTGCCGTTGTAGAGGAACGCGAACAACAGGTTTTGCCGGATATTGCCCATGGTCGCGCGCGATAACAGGCGCGCGCGCACAATGCCGTTCAAGTCGCCCTTGAGCAGAGTGATTGCGGCGCTCTCGATTGCCACGTCCGTGCCGGTGCCCATGGCGATGCCGACGTCGGCTGCCGCAAGCGCGGGCGCGTCGTTGACGCCGTCGCCAGCCATGGCCACGACGCGGCCTTCACCGCGCAGCCGCGCCACCACCTCGCTCTTGCGCTGGGGCAGCACTTCGGCCTCGATTTCGCTAATGCCAAGCCGGCGCGCGACCGCCTCGGCGGTGATGCGGTTGTCGCCGGTCAGCATGACAATGCGGACGCCCTCGCGCACGAGCGCCTGCAAGGCGTGCGCCGTAGTCGGCTTTACCGGATCGGCAATCGCCAGGATGCCGGCGATGTTTCCATCGGCAGCAAGGAACACGACCGTCGCGCCGTCGCGGCGCAGGCGGTCGGCCTCGCTGGCCAGCGGCGCCGCATCGACGCCGAGTTCCGCCATGAAATTTGCATTGCCCAGCGCGAGCTTGCGGCCTTCAACGCTGCCGGCCACGCCCTTTCCGGTCGGGGCTTCGAAGTCGCGCACCTCGGCCAGGGCGATGCCGCGATCGGCTGCGGCAGTGACAATCGCCGCGGCCAGCGGGTGCTCGCTGGGCCACTCCAGAGCGGCGGCGAGACGCAGCACTTCGGCCTCGCTGCACCCGGTCGCCGGAACCACTGCAACGACCTTGGGCTTGCCCTCGGTCAGCGTGCCGGTCTTGTCGACGACCAGCGTGTCCACCCTCTCCATGCGCTCGAGCGCTTCGGCGTCCTTGACCAGAACGCCGGCGCGTGCGCCGCGCCCGACCCCAACCATGATCGACATCGGCGTCGCCAGGCCGAGCGCGCAGGGACAGGCGATGATCAGCACGCTCACCGCGGCAACAAGCGCGAAGCCAAAGCGCGGCTCCGGCCCGTAGACCGACCACGCAGCAAAAGCCATGAGCGCAACGAGGATGACCAGAGGCACGAACCACGACGACACCCGGTCGGCCACTCGCTGAATTGGCGCACGTGAGCGCTGCGCCGCCGCGACCATCTGCACGATCTGGGCGAGCAGCGTGTCGCGCCCGATCTTTTCGGCCCGCATGACCAAGCCGCCGCTCTGATTGAGCGTGCCGGCAATGAGCTTCGCGCCCGCCGCCTTGGCCGCCGGCATCGACTCTCCGGTCACCATCGATTTGTCGATCGAGGAGCGGCCATCGACGACGACGCCGTCCACCGGAACCTGCTCCCCGGGCCGCACCCGGAGCCGGTCCCCGACGCCGACGCGGTCGAGCGGAATTTCAGTTTCGCGGCCATCGTCGGCGATCCGCCGCGCGGTTTTGGGGGCGAGATCGAGCAGCGCGCGGATCGCGCCGGAGGTCCGCTCGCGCGCTCGCAGCTCCAAAACCTGGCCGAGCAGGACCAGAACCGTGATTCCTGCCGCCGCCTCGAAATAGACGGCGACTGCCCCTTCGTGGCCGCGAAAATCCTCCGGGAACACCCCGGGCGCCAGCGTTGCCACGACGCTGTAGGTCCAGGCCACACCGGTGCCCAGTGCAATGAGCGAGAACATGTTGAGGCTGCGCGCCACGAAGGAACGCCAGCCGCGCACGAAGAACGGCCAACCGGCCCACAGCACCGCTGGAGTGGCGAGTGCAAATTGCAGCCAATTCGAAAGCTCTGGCGCGATCCAACTCCCAGCCTTCGCGAAATGTCCGCCCATTTCGAGCGCCGCGACCGGCAGCGTCAGAGCAAGCCCGATCCAGAACCGGCGCGTCATGTCGATCAGTTCCGGATTGGGTGGCGTTTGCGCGCCAACGACGACCGGCTCCAGCGCCATGCCGCAAAGCGGGCATGCGCCCGGGCCGACTTGCCGCACGTCGGGATGCATCGGGCAGGTGTAGATCGCGGCTGTTGCAGCGGGCTCGTGCGGCATCGGCGCGGGCGCTTTCGCGTCGCTGCCGAGATAACGCTGCGGATCGACGATGAATTTGGTCCGGCAACCGGACGAGCAGAAATAATAGGCTTTTCCCTGATAGTCGGCGTGGTGCGGAGTCGTGTCCGCATCGACCGTCATGCCGCAGACCCGGTCGATCACGTCCGCCCCGGCGGCAGACACGTGCGCGGTGTGTTCCATGATGGCGTTGCTTGAAACCATTACCCGGTAGGGGTATATAGCGGCGATGAGACCGCAAGCCAAGTCATCGGTGCTCAGGCGTCTGAAGCGGATCGAGGGCCAGGTGCGCGGGCTCACGCGCATGGTCGCGGCCGACCGCTATTGCATCGACATCGTGACCCAGCTCTCGGCGGCGCGCGCCGCATTGCGCCGCGCCGAGGAGGAAATTCTCGCCGACCACGTCGCGCACTGCGTCGCGTACGCCATCGCCTCCGGCAACAAGGCCGAGCAGCGTCGCAAAGTCGCCGAACTGATGGACGTTATCGGCCGCGCCGAGCGCTGATCCCGTCCCCCCGACGCGCCTGCTCCGCCAATTCAGTTTCCTGCTCAATGCGAGAAGCGCCGCGAAGCCGCGTTGATCGAAATCAAAAGTCGGCGAGGACGCATTGCATAATTTGGCCCGGCGAGGGAATAACGGTTGGGAATGAATTTGGAGTATCGCCATATGAGTGAGCAGACTTCCGTTACCGTCACGAGGCAGAGCAAATACAGGTTCCTGGTGGACTTTGGCCCGTCGCTGGCCAAATCAGTGGCCGACGAGCCGGCGCCGCTCGGCGACGGGGCGGGTCCCTCGCCCATTCAATTGCTGGCTGCCGCTGTCGCCAACTGCCTGTCCTCGAGCCTTGTCTTCGCCAATAGCAAATTCAAAGAAGACCCGGGCGCACTGACGACCACGGTGAGTCTGCGAGATCGGCCACAATGAAAAGAACCGCCTGCGCGTGACCGGGATGAAGGTGACGATCACGCTCGGCGTCAAGGCGGCGTCACTCGGCCATCTCGACCGGACACTGGCGCAATTCGAGGACTTCTGCACCGTGTCGCAGAGCGTGCGAACCGGCATCCCATATACGCTGACCGTCAAGGACGCCGACGGGCGCGTGCTCAAGTAGCGCCATAGGCGCGCACCGGGCATCGCCACAATGATGATCAAACCTGCGAGCCGATGACGTGCCCGTCCTTGAGGACCATGATCTCGCCCGCGCCGAGCGGCCGCCACTCTTCCTGGCTCAACGGCACGCTTGCCGGTGGCGCAATCTTTCGTCCCGCGCGATCGCTCTTTAGCTTTATTCGCGCCGGAAAATTCCCGCCGGCTCACGGCGACGGCGTGCGCTGCCTGACCATCCCGGTCAAGTTCAAGAACGCCGCCGCGGCGGCGTGACCGGCATCACAGCGACAAATACGGATCGTTCAACCGCTTGTCGTTGCGCCGGCGCTGCTTGATCACCTCGCCGGTGGTCCAGTATTCGCTGCGCGTGGCGCGCTCGGCCTCGACCTTGAATTCGTCCGGCCACTGGCCGAGCGAGTAGCCGTACCACGGCATTTGCGGCTTGAGCGGCGGCAGGCCGAGCTCTTCCCAGATGACCTTGGCGTGCTCCATGAACTCCTTGGCCGGCAGCGAAATCGGCGGGTATGGCCGTTTCAGCATGGCGTTGATCAGCATCGCCGAATCGGTCGCCTCGTAATGCGTATCTTCGGCGCCGGCGCGCGGCCCGTGGCCCATATCCTTGTGATCGAGGACGCGCAGGTCCTGATGCGGCCGCATCCGGTACGACATCGCCCACATGACCATATCGAGGTTTTCGGGATCGATGTCCTCGTTCACCGCAATCGTGATCTTGCCGACCGCTGACGAATACGACGACGCGCCGTAGAGCGCCCGCCAGACCTCGGCCTCGAGCGTATCGGATTTGAGCTGGATGATGACCAGCTTGCGCAAATTGGTCAGCGGTTCGTGCATGAACACGCGGGTGACGCCGCTGATATTGAGGTGATGGCGCAGATGATGCAGGAACGCCGGCTCGTAGGCCACGCGCTTGATCATGCTCGATTCGCTCGGCGTCACCTGGCTGATGATTGAGACCAACACCGCATCCTTGCGCCGCGTGATCGCGGTCACGTCCATGAACGCGTTATATTCCTTCAGGTTCATATAGCCGTGGGATTCGCCGAAGCTGCCTTCCGGCTCCAGCCACTCGGTGTCGATATAACCTTCGATCACGATTTCGGCCTCGGCCGGAACGACGAGATCAACGGTTTTGGCCTTGCAGACGCGGATCGGCGCGCCGACGAGTCCGCCTGCCACCGCAAGCTCATCGAGATGTTTCGGCAGCTTGTGCACCGAGGCGAACGTGATCGCAGGCGGCGCACCCAACATCAGCACCGCCGGCATGCGCTCGCCGCGCGCCTTGTATTTCAGCCAGTGTTCGTGGATGCCCTGATTGAGTCTCGATCTCCGGATTCATCCCCATCCGCACCGGACTTTTCACCATGGCGCGGTAATTGCCGATATTCTGCCGCCCGGTATCGGGGTCCTTGGTGATGAACATCGAGCAGGATGCGTAGGGCGCGTTATCGAATCCGGGAGTTGAAATCGGGATCGGCAGCGCATCGACGCCCTTGCCGGGTTCACTGAGCGCGGCGCCCTCAATGACAATTTCCTGGCACGATGCATCCTCGACAAGCTTCGGTTCGATCTGGTGCTGCTCGGCATAATCCCAGTTTTTCTTGATGTCCTCGACCTTGCAGCCGATGCCGACGCTGTAAATCTCGCGATTGGAGGCGAGGATGCCGACGGCGACCGGGATGTCGTATTTGCGGCCTTTGCTGTCGACGACGTTTTCGAATAGAAAAGCCTTGCGGTCTGCTTCCGGGATGCCGCCGCGGAATTGCCAGCGCACCAACGGGTGCATCTCGGTGTCCTTGTTGATCGGCCGTTGCACGCGGATCAACAGGCCTTGCCGCTCCACGGCGGCAATGTGCGCGTGCAGGTCTGGATATCCGAGATTCTTCATACGCTGTCTCCGGCTGTGGCGGCGTGGCACGCGGCCGCCGGGCTCTGCGGCAGCCGGCAAGGCCTATTGAGGCTGCAAGGTTAGATCGGCAATGGCTGGCAGATCAACATCGAACGGAATTTCCATACACGCCGTTCGATGAAATTGATGAGCGCACACGCGCCGCCGGTTTAAGGCGCCTTGCTATGTTTCGCTCTGTTGGTCGGTGAGTTTCGCTTCGCAAAAGTCGCCGGCAGGGCGTTCGAGCGCCGGGGGCGAGAGGCCACTTTCGGCTTGCGGCTTGGCAGCGCCGTCAGATTCGGCCGGGGCTGCGACGGATTCGGCCGCGACCTCGGCTGGAGAATCCGGATCGCCGCAGACCGGAAACGGCACCCCCGGCAGCACTGCCTGCCACAGCATTTTGGTATCGGCATCGGGTCTGCAAGGTCGGCCAGCCATGACGCCAATATGACCAGAATTGTCGTCCGAGACCATAGGCTCAATAAGCAGACCTGCCATTGATAACCGGCAGGTGCGGCGGTGCTATTGCGGCAAGGGGGCATCGAATATTTGACGCCCACCGGTGCGCTCCAGATAACGGCCGAAGCGAAATTTGACTTCCGGGCCGTCGAACGGCGGCGATTGCGCGCGACGGCCGAGCGGCTCGACGTGAAGCACTGCAAAAGCGTGGCCGGGCTCGCGCACCACGTCGTCGAGGCCCTGCGCCAGACCATCGATGGTCGCAAAGTCGTAGACCCGCTCGACGCCGGCGGCCTTTGCCATGCCGGCATAGTCGGCGAAACTGCCGAACGGATGCGGCAGGTCATTGGTCGAGCCATAGCAATTGTTGGCGATCACAAAATGCTTCAGATTGGGCAGCGCCAATTGGCGTTCGACCAAAAGCATGCCGGGATTCATGGCGAATGCGCCGTCGCCGCTCAACGCCACCACGGTCCGCTCCGGCGCGCCGAGCGCGATGCCGGCCGCGAACAAAGAGGCCAAGCTCATCGATGCTTCGAGATAGAACACTCGCTCGGTCTCGCCGGTGATTTCCCACCACAATTCGGAGCAATTGCCGGCCGAAGTGACGATGACGTCGTTTATCAGGCGGTCGGCGAGCAGGCGAAAACAGGCCTCGAAATTCATCATGCCTCCCCGCGCAACACTTCCCGCGTAAAGCCGACGACGACTGGCCGCGACATGACGCGGCTGTGGCGGTAGGCACTGGCCAGGCGGTCGACATCCGCCCCGCGCTCGATCGGCACGAACGGCATGCTGATCGAGGCGATCACCGCTTCAAGGTAAAGACCATTTGACTGGTGGAATTTGGCGATGTCGCCGGGGCGGCCGCGCAGCGTGATGCCGATCAGAAGCGGTATCTGATAGGTGTAATTGATCTTGGTGATGGCATAGATGCAGGTGAGAAATCCGGACGCGCCCATCAGCGCCATCGAGCCGATGCCGCTGAAGAAAGCGCCGGAGCAAAGCCCGATCGCGGCTTCCTCGCGATTGACCGCGACGTGGCGAAAGCGGGCGTCGCCGGCGAAGCGCGTGATCAACGGCGTGATCCAGCCATCCGGCAGGCTTGCGACCAGCGTGATACCGCACGATGCGGTCACATTGGCGATGCGCTGGGCGACCGCGTCCGCGCCCTCGGTAACCCCGGTCATACGGCGGATCCGGCCGAACGACGCCTGCAATTCTCCCGCATGGCGCCAGTATGCGCGAGGTGCCGCCCGATTGCCAGCGATGCATGGCACGATGCACGGCACGATGCTTGCCCGAACGGCCCTGGTGCGCGACATTACCGGCGGCGCAATCGATGCCGTGCCGGGCAGACGGGGACGTAAACTCACATGAACCAGCCTTCAGATCGACCCGCGCGGATCGTCGCGGGCACGCTGCTCGCCGGCATTCTCATCGTTGGCACCGCGTGCCCTGCAGCGGCCGACGATGTCGCGAATTTCTACAAGGACCATCCGCTGAATATCGTGGTCGGTTACAGCGCCGGCGGCGGCTATGATCTCTATGCGCGGATGCTCGGCCGCTTTATCAGCAAATACATTCCCGGCCATCCAACCATCGTGCCGCAGAACATGCCGGGCGCCGGCGGATTGCGCGCCAGCACTTACATCTATTCCGCCGCGCCGAAGGACGGCTCCGTGATCGGCACCTTCTCGCGCAGTATTCCAACCATGCCGCTGGTGACGCCGAGCGCCGCCCGTTTCGACGGCAGACAGTTCTCCTGGATCGGCAGCATGTCGAGCGACACCAGCCTGTGCCTGACCAGCAGCAAATCGCAGGTCAAGAGCTTCCAGGACATGCTGACCAAGCCGGTGGTCATGGGCGGCCAGTTTGCCGCCGCCGATTCCGATATCTACGCTCACCTGTACAAGAATGTGTTCGGGGCCAAGATCAAACTGGTCTCGGGTTATCCGGGAACCAACGACATCACGCTCGCCATGGAGCGCGGCGAAGTCGACGGCATTTGCGGTCTGTCATGGGGCACGCTCAAAGTTGCGCACGCAGACTGGCTGAAGAACAAGAGCGTCAACATCCTGGTGCAAGCCGCGCTGAAGAAGGATCCCGAACTGCCCGACGTGCCGCTGGCGCTGGACTTGATCAAGGATCCGGAAAAGAAACAGATTCTTTATCTGGATTTTGCGCCGCAGGCGATGGGCCGGCCGTTTGCCGGCCCGCCCGGCATTCCGGCGGACCGCAAGGCGGCATTGATCAAGGCATTCGACGAGACCATGAAAGACCCTGGCCTGCTGGCCGAAGCCGCCGCGGAAAAAATGGACATCAAGCCGATTAGCGGCCACGAGATCGATGAGCTGCTCGCCGAGCTTTATGCGCTGCCGCCTGCCGTGATCGCCAAGGCCGGTTTGGCCATTGCCCAATAGGTCGCGCGACGGAGGTTTTCGATCGCGCCAGCGAGGCCGACAAAAGCCGGGAACAATGTCATGCTGAGCAACATGCTGTGGGAGCGGCACGTGCCGCGCAATACCGGCTGCGCCTTCGATATGAAGGCCGGCGAGTCCGTGCGCATCACCTCGCAGACCATCATCGATTTCGTGTGTTTTAATCGCGAGAATCTGCGCGAGCGGTTCGATCAGGCGCGGACCAAGGCCAATCAACGCAAAATCTTCATCTCGACCGGGGATGCGCTTATCTCAAAGCTCAATAATACGATGATGACCATCACCGAAGACACGTTCAAAGAAGGTCATCACGATCTGCAGGAAGGCATGTGCAGCCGCAAGCGGCACGAGCTCGCGGCGCAAAAGGGCATTTGGGAAATCACCTATGGCCGGCCGCTGTCGGAAATGCCGCCGCGCGGCTGCACCGAAAATCTCGGCAATGTGCTTGCGCCCTACGGTATTACGGTCGAGGACATTCCAAGCCCGTTCAACATTTTTCAGCACATGATCATTCACCCCGACACCGGCGAACTCGAGCATTCGCGGCTTCGGCCGAAGCCGCCTGGCGCTCACGTGACGCTGCGCGCCGAGATGGATCTCCTTGCCGCCATCAGCGCCTGTCCGGACATGGCGGCCGGCGGCAGCACCGGCGCGGCCGTAGCGCTGTTCGAGGCTGAGTAGCGATGTTGGCGAAGGCTTGAGCGATAAGCCGGCCCGCGCGCCGTTCGGCGGCATTGTTGTCGGCATCATGCGGTGATAGATCTGTGCCTGGAAATGGGCAACGCGATGCGAACCACCTTGGCACTCGACGATGAACTTTTGGCGCAGGCTCAGGCCTATACCGGCTTGAAGGAGAAATCGGCGCTCGTTCGCGAAGCGCTTAAGGCATTGATCGAGCGCGAGGCCGCGCGGCGGCTGGCGCGGCTTGGCGGCAGCCAGCCCAAGCTGCGCCTTCCGAGACGGCGGCGGACCGAGCGGCGGTGATCCTGGTCGATACGTCGGTGTGGGTGAGCCATTTGCGAAGCCGCAACGCCACGCTCGTGCGACTTCTTGACCGTGGCGAAGTGCTGGCCCATCCGTTCGTAATCGGCGAGCTTGCGCTTGGGCATCTTCAACCGCGCGATTTCATCTTGGCCGAACTCGACAAATTGCCGAAAACGCTCACTGCCTCGTACCGGGAGACGCTGCATTTCATCGATGACAACTGCCTGTTCGGCCGCGGCGTCGGCTACGTTGATGTGCACCTTCTCGCCGCGACCCGATTGACCTCGGGCGCCCGTTTGTGGACGCACGACACACGGCTACGCAAGGTCGCCGATGCGCTCGGCTTGGCGGCGACCCCGTAGCGAGGCATCAAGCGGCCGACACGGCGAATGGACATGACGCAAGTTCTCGAATTCGGCCTCGACACGTTTGGCGACGTCACCGTCGATGCCGACGGCAGTCTGTTGTCGCAGGCGCAAGTCATCCGCAACGTGATCGAGGAGGCGGTGCTGGCCGACCAACTCTGCATCGATGCCTTCGGCGTCGGCGAGCATCACCGGCCCGACTTCGCCATCTCCGCGCCGGAGGTCGTCCTTGCCGCGATCGCCGGGCGCACCAGGCGAATTGCGCTCGGCACCGCGGTGACGGTACTCAGTACCGACGATCCGGTGCGTGTGTTCGAGCGGTTCTCGACGCTCAACGCCGCTTCAAATGGACGTGCCGAGATCACCGTCGGGCGCGGTTCGTTCACGGAATCCTTCCCGCTGTTCGGCTATGACCTTTCCCAATACGAGGAACTGTTCGAGGAGAAACTCGATCTGTTCGCCGCCTTGATCAGCCAGGACAGCGTGACCTGGCAGGGCAACACCCGCCCTGCCCTCGCCGATCAGAGCGTCTATCCGCCGCTTGAGACAAGACCGCTGCGAACCTGGGTCGGAGTCGGCGGCAGCCCGGAATCGGTGGTGCGCGCCGCGCGCTACGATTTCCCTCTGATGCTGGCGATCATCGGCGGCGATCCGAATCGGTTCCGGCCCTATGTCGATCTGTATCATCGCGCCTTCGCGGAGTCCGGCAAGAAGGCGCAGCCCGTCGGCCTGCATGCGCACGGTTACGTGGCCGACAGCGACGAGCGGGCGCGCGATGAATTGTGGCCGCATTACAAGCGCTCGCGCGACCGCATCGGCGCCGAGCGCGGCTGGCCGCCAGTGAGCCGAGCGTCGTTCGATCGCGAGGCGGATGAAGGCGCGCTCAATGTCGGCTCCCCAGAAACGGTTGCGAAAAAGATTGCCGCGACCGCCAAGGCGCTCGGAATTGCGCGCTTCGACATGAAATACAGCCAGGGCACGTTGCCGCACGACAACATGATGCGCAGCATCGAGCTTTACGGCGAGAAGGTCATCCCCATGGTGCACGACATGCTCGGGTGACTCGCTGGCTAAGCGGAGCCTGCGGTTGCCGGATCAATTTCAAAAATGAAAATTGGATCGCAGTCAGCGCGGCAGATGCGCAGTCCGTGCAAGCATCAATGATCTGACGTACGACCTCTTCGCCCAATATGAGCCCGGCAGCTTCTCACGTCCCGACCAGCCCGAATTGCGGGCTCGACGGCTCGGCATGGCTGCGCTTGGCGATGCGGCCAGCAAGCCGCGACAGCCGGCCGGCTTCGACGGCCGAGCGCATGCTTTTCGCCATCAGCACCGGCTCGCGCGCCTTCGACACCGCGGTGTTGACAAGCACGGCGGCGCAGCCGAGCTCCATTGCAAGCGTGGCGTCGGAGGCGGTGCCGATGCCGGCATCGAGCACCACCGGCACCGGCGAGCGCGTACAAACAAGTTCAATGAGATGCGGATTACAGATGCCCAGGCCTGAGCCGATCGGCGCGCCAAGCGGCATTACCGCCGCGGCTCCAGCGTCGGCGAGCTTGCGGCAGGTCACCGGGTCCTCGGTGCAATACGGCAGCACGATAAAACCCTTGCCGACCAAAACCTCGGTGGCGCGCACCAGTTCTTCCACGTCGGGATAAAGCAATTCGCGGTCGCCGATCACTTCGAGCTTGATCCAGTTGGTGTCGAGCGCCTCGCGCGCCAGCTCAGCGGTGAGGACTGCGTCCTTGGCGGTCTGGCAGCCTGCCGTGTTGGGCAGGAATTTCTTGACCCGTCCGGCCAGCAGATCGATCAGGCTCTCGTCGTCGCCGGCAAGGCTGATGCGGCGGATCGAGGCGGTGACCATTTCCGCGCCGCTTGCCGCAATGGCATCGAGCATGATTTTGCGATTCGGATAACCGGCAGTGCCGAGAAACAGCCGCGAGCCGAATTCGTGGCCGGCGATGACGAGCGGATCGGACATTATTCGCTCCAGTTCTTTCCCCGCCCCCCTGTGGGGAGGGGAAAGGGGTGGGGTCGAAAGGCCAGGGGTCACCCCCCCTGCCGCGCGCGCACGATCTCGACGCTGTCGCCGGGCTTCAGCGCGGTCTCGCGCCAAGCCGCGCGCGGCACAACGGCGCCGTTGAGCGCCACGGCAATGCCGCGCTGGGCCGTATCGAGCGCCTTTTCGGCCAAGAGATCGTCGAGCGTTGCGGCAAGGAGCGGCTCGCTCTCGCCATTGATTCGGATCAGCGGCTCGGTCATCGGCTGCTCCACATTATCGATCATTCGGCGGCCCGTGCCGGCAAGAACCGCTCCAGGCCGAACGGCCGGATCGCCGCATCCAGTTGGTCGTCGAGCACCAGCTGAGCCATTGCATCCGCCGTCACCGGCGCGAGCAGGATGCCGTTGCGATGATGGCCCGTGGCGTAGAACAATCCTTCGAGCGGCCCGCGCCCGAGGATCGGCGCGTCGTCACGGCTGCCGGGCCGGTGCCCGACCCAAATTTCCGCAATCGGCAGTTCCTCGATCGCAGGCACCGCGCGCCAAGCGGCTTCCAGCAACGTCAGCATGCCGCCCGCCGTGATCGTCTTGTCGAAGCCTTTCTCCTCGACGGTGGCGCCGACGATGAGGCGGCCATCGCGCCGGGGCACCAGATAAGCGCCCGGGGCCCAGACGACGTGATTGAGAAGCGGCGCCGTCGCGTCCATTTGCAGCGCCAGCATTTGGCCCTTGATCGGCCGCACCGGCGGGCGCCGATCCGGCGGCAGCCCGCCGATCTGGCGCGACCAAGCGCCGGCGGCGAGTACCACGATATCGGCCGGCGCCGTCGTGCCGTCGTCGAGCACGACACCCTTGGCTCGACCTCCTTGCGCCAGGATTTCCTTGACCGGCCGATTTTCATGAATTGCAGCGCCAACGGATTCGGCGGCGATGCGCAGCGCCTGCGTGAGTTTGCGATTGTCAACCTGATGGTCTTGCGGCGAGAACAGCGCGCCCGCAAGTTTGCCGGCCAGATGCGGCTCGCGGGCTCGCGTCGCCGCGGGTGGAAGCCATTCGAGCGGTAAGTCAAGCCGGCGCTGAAACTCCAGCCGATGCGCAATTTCGGCCTGGTCATCGGCCGTGAGCGCGAGCACCAGCGTACCCTCGCGGCGCAATTCGACATCGACGCCGCTTGCGCGCTCAAGCTCCTCGGCGAAAGCGGGCCAGCGCGCCTGGCTCTCGCGGCCGAGCGCAACCAGCGCCTCTTCACCCGGTTCGGCCTCGCAGCAGGCCGCAAGCATCCCGGCCGCCGCGTGGCTTGCCCCCGAGCCGGCTGTGGCGCGGTCGAACACGGTCACGGCGGCGCGCTCGCCAAGCCGCCAGGCAATACCGAGCCCGGCCACGCCCGCACCGATAATGGCAACGCGCGGCTTTCTTGCAGAAACGGGCGAATGTTGGGTCAGGTGCGGCTCCCTTCGCTGGAATAACCCAGACAGGTTCGACGGGTTTGATCTCAGCCGCGCTTCTTCGCCTTCGCGCGGCACCCCTGGCCAATGCCCTCATGATGGGAGGTTTAGGGCCCTTCGGCAAGGCCCAAATCGCGCCGATGCCGCAGGAACTTGGCGCAGACAAGGCCGACCACCAGGATCACGGCGGCGCCGATCAAGGGCGCTTTGCCGATCCCCAGATGACCGAAGGCGTAGCCGTAATAGACCGGACCGATGGCTTGGCCGAAATAGAAGGACGACGAGTGCATCGAGAGGGCGGCGCCGCGCGCGGTCTGCGACAGGTCGGTGACGTGAACCTGAATGCAATTGTGCAGCATGTAGAAGCCGGCGCCGAACAGCAGGAACACGAGTGCCTGGATGTACCAGGCCATGTTCAGCGCGATAAGCAAGAAGGAGATGCAGGCGATGGTCGCGCCGGTCAGCATCAACCGCCGCTCGGTGACCCGAACCACAATCATCGGCAGTGCCAGCGAATATAAAATGCCGCCGAGACCGAACGCCGCAATCACGAGACCGGCATAGGAGGAGTGCGTTTGTCCGCTCGCCAGCAGCAACAGCGCCACGTAGGGAAACAAGCCGTGAATGACGATGCCTTCAAAGAACACCGAGCCGAAACAGATCTTGGCGCGCGGGTCGGCAAACACACTCTGAAAGCCCGCACCGGCCGCGGCGAGATTGAACGGTCTTGGCTTGGCAGCGCGGACTCCGCGAAAGGCGAAAAACGCGATTGCGGCGACCACAAAGCCGAACCCGCCGATCGAGAAGAATACCGCACGCCAGCCCATCACATCGCCGATCGCGCCGGAGATCGTGGCGCCAATGAGATTGCCGGTCAGCCCCACCGCCAACAGGCGGCCGATCGCAACCTGACGCTCGTGCACCGGCACGAGATCGCCCACGATCGCCATGCCGACCGGAAAAATGCCGCCGGCCAGCATGCCGGCAATGACGCGCATGACGAGCAACAGCGAGAAACTGCTCGAGAACGAACAGATCAACGTCGTCGTTGTCACGATCGCCAAACTCGCGTTCATCAGCCGGGTTTTGCCGAAAAAGTCCCCGATCGTGCCGAGCACCGGCTGCGTGACGGCGTAGGGGAACGTAAAGGCCGTCGACAGCAACGCCGCGGTCTTTACGTCGATGCCGAGATCGGCCGCGATTTTGGGAATCACCGGATCGACGGCGCGCGTGAACAGCGTCGAGGCAAAGATAACCAGAAGGACGATTCTAAGGACGGGCGGAATGGCGAGACTCGTGTCGATTCATAGGGGGAGGCTATAGGCTCCGGCGCGGAGGGGTCGTGCTAAAGCAAGTTGAGCCGTTTAGCAAAGAGATTCCGCCTTCAAATCCAAGGCCCGCTGACGAATGGGCCGATCGATGAACCCGCAGAACAACAAGTCCCGTTTTCGCATATAGCCTATGGCTATGGAATCGAAATGCCGAGCAATCGCCTGCCGGCGAGTTTTTGGCAAAAAATGTCAACTCCGATCCGCGACAGTGCTATGCATGCTGTTGGACAACGGCCGACGCGATCCATTCCGAGCAGGAGACCACACATGAAATACACACGCGAGCTGTGTTGCGCGATGATAGGTTTGATCGGCACGCTCGCGCCCGCGAGTTACACCGCGCAGGCGGCAGAACCGACAACACTGACGATTTTTGCCGCCGGGACGCTGGCCGTGCCATTCAAACAGGTCAGTGCGCTGTACGAGAACAAATATCCGAACGTGAAGGTCGAGGCGCAATTCGGCGGCAGCGTCAAGATGGCCAAGCAGATCACCGAATTGCACAGGCAGGCCGATATTCTGGCGGTCGCCGATTACAACGTCATTCCCAAGTACATGTTCACCAAACCTGAGCACGCCTCGTGGTATGCCGGCATCGCGCGCAACGCCATCACCTTCGTCTATACCGACAAGAGCAAATACGCGAGCGAGATCAATGCGCAGAACTGGTACAAGGTGCTGGCGCGCAAGGGGGTGGAGATCGGCCGCTCCAATCCGGACACCGATCCCTCCGGCTACCAGACCGTGCAGATGCTCAGTCTGGCCGGGAAATATTATAACGATGCCGGCCTCGAGCAGAGCGTGCTGGCGAACTCGCCGCTCGCCAACATGCGCGACACCGAGACCTCGCTGATTTCGGCGCTGGCAGCTCGGGCAGATCGATTATCTCGCGATCTACCGCTCCGACGCCCTGCAGCACCATCTTAAATTCATCGACCTGCCGGCCAACATCAATCTGAGCGATCCGGCCGAAGCCGGTTATTACAAGCAAGGCGTCGCGCACACAAAGAATGGCGACCTGTACGGCAAGCCGATCGTCTATGCCGTCACCATCGTCAACGGCGCTATGGAGGCCGACGCTGCCGAGAAATACGTCGCTCTCCTGCTTGGGCCGGAAGGCCAGGACGTGATGAAGAACAACGGGTTCGGCTCCTTTCATCCCGCCTATGCCGTGAACGTCGAAGCGATGCCGGCTTCGCTGAAGAAGCTGGTCGAGCCGTGGCCCGGATCCTGACCGGAGAGCGGCCGCGTGGATGCTAAATCCATGCCGGCAGCGGCGGCGGCCGGCCTCTGGCGCTCGCGTGCCGCACCCAGCCGCCCGAGCGGCCTTTATCTGCTGTTCTGGTTTTTCGGCAGCATCCTTGTCGCCTTTCTGGTCATTCCGCTCATCGCGCTGGCGCTGACCCAATCGGGAACAAGCCTTGCCGCGGTCGCGGAGATGGCCGATGTGCGCGATGCGATCGTGCTCAGCCTCGAGGGTGCATTCCTGACCGCATCCTGCGCCGCTTTGGTCGGGGTGCCGCTGGCCTACGCACTGGCGCGTACCGAGTTTCCCGGCAAGGGACTGGTCGCCGCCTTGGTCGATCTGCCGCTGGCGGTGCCGCATACCGTTGCCGGCATTGCGCTGCTCATGGTGTTCGGCCGGCGCGGCATATTGGGCGAACCGCTGCAGCAGCTCGTTGGCTTGAAGTTCTGGGGCACCATCGCCGGCATCGTGGCGGCAATGCTGTTCGTCTCCGCGCCCTACACGGTCAATGCGGCGCGCATCGGCTTTGAGGCAGTGGATCCGCGGCTTGAGAAGATCGCGCGGACACTCGGGCTTGGGCCGTGGCGGACTTTTTGGCGCATCACGCTGCCGCTCGCCCGCCGCGGCGTCTTGACTGGCGTCACGCTGACCTACGCCCGCTCGATCAGCGAATTCGGCGCCGTGGTCATACTCGTCTATTACCCGATGACGGCGCCGGTGAAAATCTACGAACTGTTCCTGCGCTTCGGACTCGATCAGGCCGCCGGCGCGGCTGTCCTTTTGCTGATCGTATCGCTGTCGCTGTTTGTGCTGCTGCGCATGCTGGCCTTAAGAGGAGCCGCGCCACGGGAAAACCGATGAACGTCGGCGTTGCCGTCGAAGCGCTCACATTGTCGCTCGGCGCTTTTCGGTTGCAGAAACTCGATTTCGCAGTGACACGCGGCGAGATTGTGGTCCTGCTCGGACCGAACGGCTCAGGCAAATCGGTCACGCTGGAAACGATCGCCGGCTTTCACCGGCCCGAGACCGGCCGCGTTCTGATCGGCGGCCGTGACGTGACCGCGCTGCCGCCGGAGCAACGCAAGGTCGGTTTCGTGGTGCAAAATTTCGGATTGTTTCCGCACCTTTCGGTGGCGCAAAACGTCGCTATCGCCCGCCGCGGCGGCCCCATCTTATTGCCGGGCGGCGAAAGCGCGCCGGCCCATGGCGATGCTGCGGCGTTGCTCGACTATTTCGGCATCGCGCAGCTTGCGCAGCGCGCTCCGCAGGATTTGAGCCCCGGCGAGAAGCAGCGCGTAGCGCTCGCCCGCGCGCTCGCCGGCGCGCCGGATCTGTTCCTGTTCGACGAGCCGTTCGCGGCGCTCGATGCGCAGACCCGCGAACAGCTCCGCGAGGAGCTGTTGTCATTCCTGCGCAAGCTCTCGATCCCGGCGGTCTTCGTCACCCATGATCGCAGCGACGCGATGGTGCTTGCCGACCGGATCGTCGTGCTGCGCGACGGTGCCGCGATGCAAAGCGGCGCGGCAGCGGAGGTTTTTCAAAAGCCCGAAAATTCCTTCGTGGCGCGTTTTGTCGGCTTCGAAAACCTCGTGCCGGCAAGCCTCAACGAACTGTCGGAGGGCATCGCAACGCTTGCCGTCGGCGAGTGCGTGTTGCGGGCGGCGGCGCCCGCGCACCGCGGCGCGATCCCAAGCTCGGTCATGCTTGCCGTCCGGGCTGAGGACGTCACATTGACGGTCCCACAGAGCGGCGCCGCAACGGCACGCCACACCAATCGCCTGATTGGCCGGGTCATCGGCCTCTGCCACGCTGGTCCGCTGGTGACCGTCAGCATCGATTGCGGGTTCCGGTTGAAGGCGTACCTGCTCGCCCCGCAACTACGCGACCTCAAGCTTGAGGTCGGCGATCCGATCGCGGCCGCGATCGCCCCGGAATCGATCCACCTGATGGGCCAATGAGTCGCAACGGCATCTTGCCAGCGGCTCACGAGACGATTTGAAGTGGTTTTCCGGTTCGGCTCAATGGATTGCGACGGCCTCCAATCCAGCAACCGGGACGCCGTGCGGGCCGTCGCGCCGCGCCTGCAACATGCGCCTGGCGTCGTCGAGCCGGCCCGATGCGAGATAGGCCTTGAGCAGAGTGAATTCCACGAGATCGATCTGCGCACGGCTGCCGCAAATTCGTTCCCGTTCGCCGTAGACGGACCTGATCGCGTCGATCGCTGTCGCGTAATCGTGCCGCTGGAACGCGGCGAATGCCCGCGCCAGCGTCGGCACCGTCGGCCCGGCCGCGTACCGTCCGGCGCGGACCATGTCATCCATCTCATCTTCCCGCGCCCGCGCGTCGGTCGCGTCGCCGACCACCGCGTCGATCAGCGCGATATGCCAATCGGCGAACGGCACGCCCGGGCGCGGGAATGCCCGGTGCGCGAATTCGTGGAGCATCCGCCAGCGCGCGACATCGCGCGGATAGCCGGCAAGCTCGGCGCGCCACAAATAGGAAGGAGCGTCCAAAACCTTCACCAGCGCCGGTCCGTAATACTCGTCCGCGGCGAACGCCTCGCTGTAGAGCTGGAAGCCCTCCTCCGCGTCGCCCTGTTCGAGATGCGCGAGCGCGAGGTGCCAGCTCAGATGCCCGCGAAACGGGCCTTGCCGCGGATAGTCGCCGAGCCATCCCCCAAGGAACGAGATAGCCGCCTCGGGATCGCCGCTCTCGTAATGGAGGTGGGCGAGCGAATGGGCCGCATAGGCGTTGCGCGGGTGTTCGGCGATCGATCGCTCGATCCGCGGCCCGGCCGCGGCGCGGTGACCGAGTTCCGACAGCGCCATGGAATAATGGCTGTTAAACCACCAATCGTCGCCATAATGCGGCGCCAGCGTCGTCAGGAAGTCGAGCTGATCCTGCTCGCGGCCGGCGCGCCCCGAGGTGCCGATCAGGCCGGTCTGATTGGCCGCGGTGCTGACAATCAGCGCATCGCGTGGCCACTCCATGACGTGCCTGCGCACCGCGGCAAGCGCCTCGTCTGGCCTGCCGCCGACAAGCAGACTGAAAACCTCGATGTGGCTTGCCTCCCGCTCCGCTGCGCCGACGGCGGAGGCTTGTGCCGCCGTGATGGCCGCCTTTGCGCCGGCAATGTCGCTTGCCATCTGCAGCGCGCGCGCCCGGCCCGCATGCGCCAGGGCGAAAGCGGGATCGGCGGCGATAGCGCGGTCGAACGCCGCCACCGCGCCCGGATAGAGCGTCAGTACCAGATCGCAGGCCTCGACGTAGCTGTCGCGCACGGCCGGCGACGCAGTGGATAGCGCAAGTCCGTAGCGATCGGTCAGTATGGTCAGCTCCTGCGATTTTTTGCTACCGCATCAAACTGCATCAAACGCTTAAGCAATGGCTCCATGTCCTTGAGCGCGATCATGTTCGGCCCGTCGGAGGGCGCCTTGTCCGGGTCCTGGTGGGTCTCGATGAACACGCCTGCCACGCCGACCGCCACAGCCGCGCGAGCCAGCACCGGCACGAATTGCCGCTCGCCACCCGATTTGTCGCCCTGGCCGCCCGGCTGCTGCACCGAGTGGGTGGCGTCGAATATCACAGGCGCGCCGGTTGTTTGCGCCAACAGCGGCAGCGCGCGCATATCCGAGATGAGCGTGTTGTAGCCGAACGATACGCCGCGCTCGGTGACCAGCACGTTGGCATTACCGGCGCCGGTGATCTTCTCGACCACATTGGCCATGTCCCAGGGCGCGAGGAATTGGCCTTTCTTGACGTTGATGGCGCGGCCGGTTTTGGCGGCCTCCACCAAGAGATCGGTCTGCCGGCATAAGAATGCCGGGATCTGCAAGATGTCGACGACATCGGCGACCGTCGCGCACTGTTCCGGCTCGTGCACGTCGGTGAGAACCGGGACATTCAGCTTCTCGCGCAGCTCGGCGAAGATCGAAAGCCCGCGATCGAGACCGACGCCGCGCGCGCTGGCCGCGCTGGTGCGGTTGGCCTTGTCAAACGAGGTCTTGTAGACGAAGCCGATGTCGAGCCGCGCCGCGATTTCTTTCAGCGCCTGCGCCATCTCAAACGCGTGCGCGCGGCTCTCCAGCGCGCACGGCCCGGCGATAAAGACGAGCGGCAGCGTGTTACCGAAGCAGACATTGCCGACGGCGACGGTAGCGTTCGGTTGGACTTTCATGCGGTCCCTCGCCGGCGACGATGACTGCCGCTCCGCAACGGGTCAACCGCGCCAGGTTCGACCCGCAATGCCTATTTCACAGCCGAAAATGCCGTCGGCTGCAGCATCTGGTTGGCCGCATTTGCCAGGATCGGGCCATCCTTCTCGCTTGCGGCGCGTGCGTTGATCCAGTCCGGATCGGCCATGAACGCGTTCCACTTTTTCTCCCGCTCGGCGAGCGATTCCCAGGCCAGCAGGTAGGTCAATTCGTGGTTGGATTCGCCGATTAGCGTTGTCCAGAACCCGGCCTGTTTGATGCCGTGCTTGTCCCACAGCTTCAGTGTGACGTTCGCGAAGCGCTGCAGCAAAGCCGGCAGCCGGCCCGGCACGCAGCGGTAGATGCGCATTTCGTAGATCATTGAGGTTTCCTCCCCCTGATGTCATTCTGGATTGGCGCGTAGCGGCAAGTCCGGAATCCATAACCACAGTCAGTGATTATCGATGCCGGGACTGCGGGCGGAGCTTGTCATCGGGCCGGCCACTTCAGGCCGGACCCGTTGGCCCGCATCCCGGAATGACGGAATACTACACCAGCCGGCTCTGCTCCACCGCAGCGCCGATAAATGACGAAAACAGCGGGTGCGGCGCGAACGGGCGCGACTTCAGTTCCGGGTGGAACTGCACCCCGATGAACCAGGGGTGGTCGTCGTACTCGATGATTTCTGGCAGCAGCCCATCGGGCGAATTTCCGGAAAAACGCATGCCGTGCTGGACAAGGCGGTCCTTGTAGGTGGTGTTGACCTCGTAGCGGTGGCGGTGCCGCTCGGAAATCTCGGTTGAGCGATAGATGTCGGCAACGCGCGAGCCGCGCTGCAGCACCGCGGGGTAGGCGCCTAGCCGCATGGTGCCGCCGAGATCGCCGTCAATGCCGCGTTGCTGCAGCTCGTTGCCTTTCATCCACTCGGTCATCAGCCCGACCACGGGCTCGGGGGTGCGGCCGAACTCGGTCGAGTTCGCCTGTTCGATGCCGCACAGGTTTCGCGCCGCCTCGATGACCGCCATCTGCATGCCGAAACAAATGCCGAAATAGGGCACCTGGCGCTCGCGCGCGAAGCGGGCGGCGCGGATTTTACCTTCGGCGCCGCGCTGGCCGAAGCCGCCGGGCACCAGGATGCCGTCGACATGTTCGAGGAACGGCGCCGGATCCTCGTTCTCGAACACTTCGCTCTCGATCCAGTCGAGATTGACCTTCACCTTGTTGGCGATGCCGCCGTGCGAGAGCGCCTCGATCAGCGACTTATAGGCATCCTTCATGCCGGTATATTTGCCGACGATGGCGATGGTCACGTCGCCTTCGGGATTGCGGATGCGCTCGTTGATCAGCCGCCAGGTTTCCAGATCCGGAGCAGGCGGGTTTTCGATGCCGAAAGCGGCCAGCACTTCGCCGTCGAGGCCGCCGGCATGATAGGCCTCGGGCACCGCATAGATGTTGTCGACGTCGCGGGCCTCTATCACCGCGCTTTCGCGCACATTGCAGAACAGCGCAAGCTTACGCCGCTCGCTCTCAGGAATAGGCCGATCGGTTCGACACAACAGGATATCGGGCTGGATGCCGATGGCGCGTAGTTCGCGCACCGAATGCTGGGTCGGCTTGGTCTTAAGCTCGCCCGCGCTCGGGATGAATGGCATCAAGGTCAAATGGATGTAGACCACGTTGTTGCGCGGCAGATCGTTGCCGAGTTGGCGGATGGCCTCGAAGAACGGCAAGCCCTCGATGTCGCCGACCGTGCCGCCGATTTCGCACAGCACGAAGTCGAAATCCTCGTTGCCGTCGCGGATGAAGTCCTTGATCGCATTGGTGACGTGCGGAATGACCTGAATGGTGGCGCCGAGGTAGTCGCCGCGCCGTTCCTTCTGCAGGATTTGCTGATAGATGCGGCCGGTCGTGATGTTGTCGGCCCGGATCGCCGGACGGCCGGTGAAACGCTCGTAATGGCCGAGATCGAGGTCGGTCTCGGCGCCGTCGTCGGTGACAAAGACTTCGCCGTGCTGGTACGGCGACATCGTGCCGGGATCGACATTGAGGTAGGGGTCGAGCTTGCGCAGCCGCACCTTGTAGCCGCGCGCCTGAAGCAGCGCGCCCAAGGCCGCCGACGCCAAACCCTTGCCCAGTGAGGAGACCACGCCGCCGGTGATGAATATGTACCGCGCCATGGGACCTGATTTATAACGTGCCCGGCGCGATTCGACGAGCGCCATTCCGGAATATCTGCTGCGCACCTCGCAGCAGCTAGGCTATGCGTAAAAGCCCATGAATCTCAATATGTTGCACCAGTACATTAACCTCGCCCCGAAGGCACGGTGACGATGCGCAGCCGCGACCGGCGCCCGCGCCTCGGTCGGGAAGAAGTCGCGTAATCAGCGTGACTGCGGCACTCGCGGCCCGGCTGGTGCCGGAGCGGCGGGAGCTGGCACTGCCGGCGCAGTGCCGGAGGGCGGGGCATTGCCACCAAGTTGATTGAGCAAGCCGCCGTTGCCCTTGCTCAGCGGCACCAGCGGCGCCGTCCCGCCTGGCGCCGGAGCCTCATGGGCCGGGGTGCTTCCGCCGTTGAGAATCGAGACCGGCTCGCGCTCATGGCCTGCGAGCAGCGACAAGGCGAGACTGGTGATGAAAAACCCGGCCGCCAAAAGCGCCGTGGCCCGCGTCAGCACGTTCGCCGTACCGCGACTGGTCAAAAAGCCGCTGGATGTGCTCACCAAGCCGCCGCCCTCGGACTTCTGCAGCAGCACCACGCCGATCAAGGCCAGGACCAGCATAAGGTGGATGGCGATAACAACACTGATCATCGGTAATTTCCGCTAGGATTTCTTGGCTCCGGCTGCGGCCGAAGCCGTAGCCCCGATATAGGATGGTGCGGCCTCATCTACACGATGCGCCGGGCGTTTTCCATGGCGGCCCGGTTCAGCTCAATTATCCGGATTTGCGCGCTCGCCTCAACCATAGACGCTGGCAATAGCCAAGAACTCTTCAGCTTTTAGGCTCGCCCCACCGACTAGTGCGCCGTCGACATTATCGACCGCCATCAAATCCTTGGCGCTGGCCGGCTTCACCGAACCGCCGTAGAGAATGCGGACCCCCTGGCCTTTTTCGCCGTAGCGCGAGCAAAGCCGCTCGCGGATGACGGCATGCATGCCGGCAACATCGTGCGCGGTCGGCGTCAGGCCGGAACCGATAGCCCATACCGGTTCGTAGGCGACCACAACGTGATCGGCACCGTCGGGCGACGAACCATCGAGCTGCGAAAGCACCGCGGTGCGGGCATGACCGGCGTCACGCTGTGCGCGGGTCTCGCCGATGCAGACGATGGCGAACAGGCCGGCGCGGCGTGCGGCAATCGCTTTCTCGCGGACCGCCGCGTCGGTCTCGCCGTGGTAGTGGCGGCGCTCGGAATGTCCAACAATGACGGCTTGCGCGCCCGCATCTTTGAGCATTTCGGCGGAAATATCCCCGGTATAGGCGCCGGCGGCAAGCGCATGGCAATCCTGAGCGCCGATGGCGACGCCCGAGCCGCGCACCCGAGCCGCAAAGCTCGCCAGGAGGGTCGCCGGCGGGCACACCATCAGGTCGACATGGGCAAGTTCGCGCGCGCCGGCGACAATCTTGTCGAGCTCGCTTGCCGAGGCCCTGAGCCCGTTCATTTTCCAATTGCCGGCAACCAGCGGACGGGACGTCATTGTTTACGGCCTTGAAGCTGCGACAAACAGCCGTTAGCAGACCGATTGCGCCCCGAAAAGGGCAGTTTTACGTGCAAAACCCGTCGGTTGCGGGAGCGGGCGGCGAACCTTATGATGCCGCTTTGGCCGGGCCCGATCGGCGCTCAACCCCACGTTGGACATATGCTTCGAGGCATCCGCAAAGCCTCCGCTAATTGGCTCGGCCGCGCCGTCATGGGTGTGGTGATGACGCTGCTTGCCGGCAGCTTCGCGGTCTGGGGCATCAACGACATTTTCCGCGGCTATGGCTCCTCCTCCCTCGCCAAGATCGGCGATACCGAAATCGGCGTCGCTCAATTCCAGCAGACTTACAACGATCGCATCCAGCAGCTCAGCCAACAAGTCGGCCACCCCGTCACGCCGGAGCAAGCCAATGCACTCGGGCTGGACCGCCAGGTGCTCGGCCAAATGGTGGTTGAGGCCGGTCTCGATCAGCTGGCGCAGCGCATGCGGCTTGGTATTCCTGACACCGCGATCGCGCAGCAGATCATGCGCAACCCTAATTTTCAGACCCCGACCGGCCAGTTCGATCGCGGGCGCTTTGAAGACTTCCTGCGCAACATTGGCTATTCCGAACAGCGCTTCGTCGACGCGCAGCGGCGCGACATTCCGCGCCGCGAGATCTCCGACACGATTTCCGGCGACATTGCCGTGCCGAAGGTGCTGCTTGACGCGGTCAATCAGTTCCAGAACCAAGAGCGCAGCATCCAATATGTCGAGCTAGGCCCCGCGCAGGCCGGCACCATTCCCCAACCGACCAATGAGGAGCTGAACAAGTATTTTGCCGACCGCAAAATCCTGTTCCGCGCACCGCAATACCGCAAGGTCGCGACCGTCGCGGTGACTTCCCGCAGGGCTGGCGAAGTCGATCAAAGTGTCCGACGCCGAGGTGAAGCAGAACTATGAGCAAAACCTGTCGAGCTACGTGACGCCGGAACGCCGCCACGTTGAACAGATCGTGTTTCCGACCATGGCTGAAGCGGACGCTGCGAGTGTGCGCATCAAGTCTGGCTCGAGCTTTGCCGCGCTTGCCGCCGAGCGGGGCCTCAAGCAGAACGATATCGATCTCGGCACCGTGCCGAAGGCCGATATCGTCGATCCGGCAGTCGCCGATGCCGCCTTTTCGCTCAAGCAAGGCGAGGTCAGCGCCCCGATCAAGGGCAAGTTCGGTGCCGTGCTCGTGACCGTGCTAAGCATCGAGCCCAAGGAGACCAAGCCGTTCACCGTCGTGGCACCGTTTATTCGCAACGACGTCGCGCTGGACCGCGCCAAGAACAAGGTGCAGGACATCCACGACAAGATCGAGGACGCGCGCGCGGGCGGCAGCACGCTGGAAGAGGCGGCCCAGAAACTCGGGCTGCCGGTCGTCAGCGTCTACGTCGACCGTTCGGGGCGCGACCCGGCCAACAAGCTCGTCAACAGCCTGCCCGATGCCGGCGGGGTGGTCAGTGCCGCATTCGCCAGCGATGTCGGCGTCGATAATGATCCGATCGAGACCGGCGGCGGCTACGTCTGGTACGACGTGCTCGCGATCACGCCGGCGCGCGACCGCACGCTCGACGAGGTCAAGAGCGAAGTCGAACAGCGCTGGCGCGATGACCAGATCGCCATGCGGCTCAAGGCCAAGGCCGCCGATCTGCTCGACAAGCTCAAGAACGGCAATTCATTTGACGCGCTCGCCAAAGCCGACGGTGTGACGGTACAGAGCGCCGACGGTCTCAAGCGCGGCACCGCGCCGGCCGGCCTCGCGGACAAAGTGATCGGCGCCGCCTTCCACACCGCCACAGGCGAGTTCGCCAGCACCGAGGGCAATCAGCCCACAGACTGGTTCGTGCTCCGCGTCGACAAAGTCAAAACGCCGCCTCTCGATCCGAATTCGGCGGACGGCAAGAAGCTCGATCAGCTATTGCAGCGGTCGATGGGGGAAGACCTGTTCGCTCAATACGTCGCCTGGCTTGAAAATTATCTGGGCACCAGCGTCAATCAGGCCGTGCTGGCGCAAGCCGTCGGCGGCGGCGCGCCGGCGACCGACTGAATGCACACCGAGCCTTCGGCCGAAGTCTTCGCCGCGCATTATGCGGCGGGCGAAGCCCAGGTCGTGTGGGCGAGCCTCGTCGCCGACCTGGAAACCCCGGTCTCCGCCTTCCTGAAAGTCGCAGATGCAAGGCCGATGACGTTTCTGCTCGAATCGGTCGAGGGCGGCGCGGTGCGCGGCCGCTATTCGATCATCGGCCTCGAACCGGATCTGATCCTTCGCGTCAGCGACGGGCGCGCCGAACTCAACCGCAATCCGCACGGCGATCTGCAGGGATTTACACCGGCCGGGCGGGCGCCGCTTGCGGCGTTGCGCGCTTTGATCGAGGAGAGCCGCATCGCGCTGCCGGATGCGCTGCCGCCGATGGCGGCCGGAATATTCGGATATCTCGGCTACGACATGGTTCGCCTGATCGAAGATTCGCTGCCGGCGCCGCGAACAGATCCGCTCGGCATCCCGGATGCCGTTCTGCTGCGCCCGACGCTCGTCATCGTGTTTGATGCGGTGAAGGACACGATCACTGTCGTCACACCGGTGCGGCCGCAGGCTGCCATCGCCGCGGATGCCGCGCGCGCGCGCGCCGTTGAACGCATCTCGGCTGTCGTCGAGGCGCTCGACACGCCGCTCGACAAATCGGCACTGGAAATTCACGTCGGCCCGCTCGACATTGCGCCCCGCTCGAACACGGCGCCGGACGAATTCAGGGCCATGGTGTTGCGCGCCAAGGAGTATATCGCTGACGGCGACATTTTTCAGGCGGTATTGTCGCAGCGCTTCGAGGCGCCGTTTCCGCTGCCACCGTTTGCGCTTTATCGTGCCTTGCGGCGCGTCAATCCTTCACCCTATCTGTATTTTCTCGATTTCGGCGCTTTCGCCGTCGCCGGTTCCAGCCCGGAAATCCTGGTCAAGGCAAGTGGCGGCATCGTCACCATCCGGCCGATCGCCGGCACGCGGCGGCGCGGGGCCACCCCCCACGAGGATTTGGCGCTAGAGGCCGAGCTGCTCGCCGATCCGAAGGAGCGCGCCGAACATTTGATGCTGCTTGATCTCGGCCGCAACGATGTCGGCCGCGTCGCCGAGATCGGCACCGTCAAAGTCACCGATCAATTCTTCATCGAGCGCTACAGCCAGGTGATGCACATCGTCTCCAACGTCGAAGGCAGGCTGCGCGCCGATTGCGACCGGCTCGATGCGCTCGCCGCCGGATTCCCCGCCGGCACAGTGTCGGGCGCGCCAAAGGTCCGCGCCATGCAGATCATCGACGAATTGGAAAAGGAGAAGCGCTCGCTTTACGCCGGCTGCGTCGGCTATTTCTCGGCCGGCGCGGAAATGGACACCTGCATCGTGCTGCGCACCGCTCTGATCAAGGACGGCGTCATGTACGTTCAGGCCGGCGCCGGCATCGTGGCGGATTCCGATCCCGAGTTCGAACAGCAGGAATGCGTCAACAAGGCAAAGGCGCTGTTCCGCGCCGCGGAGGAAGCCCAGCGCTTCGCGTCCGCCGGGCGCGGGGACCGCTAGCGCCACACGACCGCGGACGGCCGCTGCCGCACTACACGCCCAGATACCGCGACTTGGTTTCGGCATCTTCGGCCAATTCGGCCGGGCGGCATTGATGCACGATCTTGCCCTTGCTGAGGATGTAGATGCGATCCGCGTGGCGCAGCACAAAGGCGAGCTGCTGTTCGACCAGAAGAATCGAAGCACCGGACTGCTTGAGCGTCGTCATCAGCCGGCCGAGTTCGCGCACCATGAGCGGCGCCAGCCCTTCGGTCGGCTCGTCCATCAGCAACAGTTCGGGGTTGCCGACCAGCGCCCGGCCTGCGGCGAGCATCTGCTGTTCGCCACCGCTCAGCTTGTTCGCAGTCGCACCGAGGCGCTCGGCGAGGTTCGGAAACAGCGCGATCATGCGTTCCAGCGTCCATTGCGCCAAGCCGCGGCGCCGCGCCGTGACTTCGAGATGCTCGCGCACCGACAGCGACGGAAAGACGCGCCGGCCCTGCGGCACCAGCCCGACGCCAAGCTGGGCGATGCGGTGGGCCGGCATGTGGGTGATCTCGGAATCCTTAAACAGGATGCGGCCGCTGCGCGCCGGCGTCAGCCCCATGATCGAGCGCACCAGCGTGGTCTTGCCGACGCCGTTGCGGCCGATCACGGCGACCACTTCGCTCGGCTCGATCGCTAGCGAAATGCCCTGCAGGATGTGGCTCGGGCCGTAATAGGTATGGATGTCTTCGACCTTGAGCACGGAATCATTCCGCTCCGAGATAGATGTCGGTGACTTGGGAGTTGGCGCGAATGGCGGCCTCGTTGCCCTCGGCGATCAACTGGCCCTGGTGCAGAACCGCGATCCGGTCGGCAAGCTCGAAGGCGACGTCCATGTCGTGCTCGATCATGACGATTGTCATGTCGCGCGGCAATTGCTGAACCATGGTGACGACCCGGCGCGTCTCCGCCGGCGACAAACCGGCAGTCGGCTCGTCCAGCAACAACAGTCGCGGCGTGCCGGCGAGCGCGAGCGCGATTTCGAGCTGACGCTGTTCACCGTAAGAGAGCGTGCGCACAACACGGCCGGCGTTCTCCGCGAGTCCCCATTGCTCAAGCCGGTCATAGGCTTCGCGGTACAGGCTGCGGTAGCTCGACAGCGGCCGTAACAATTGCAGCCCGCGCGCGCCGCCGTCGAGCGCCAGCAATATACTGTCGAGCACCGTGAGCCGCGGAAACAGATTGGTGATCTGGAACGTGCGGGCGAGCCCGAGCCGCGCCCGCCGATCGGGCCGCAGCCGCGTAATGTCGAGGCCAAACAGCACGATGCGGCCGTCGGACGGCAAGATGGTTCCCGAAATGGTGTGAAACAGCGTGGTCTTGCCGGCTCCGTTCGGACCGAGCAGAACCCGGCGCTCGCCCTCTTCGATGTCGAGCGACACGTTGGCGAGCGCGGCGACGCCGCCGAAATTCTTCGAAACGTTCTCGACAGTAAGCGCGGTCACGGTTTTGCCCGGCGCTCCTGGAAATCGACGACAAGGCCGATCAGTCCGCGCGGCGCAAGCAGCGTGACGAGCACATAGATGATGCCCAGCACCAGCACCCAGTGTTCGGTGATCGAACTGACGAAATCCTCAAGGAACACGATCAGCGCCGCGCCGATGGCCGGGCCGATGAGCGTGCCGGCGCCGCCCAGTATCACCATGATCAGCGCCTCGGCCGATTGCACCACGTAGAGATATTCCGGGCCGACAAAGCGGTTGTAATAGGCGTACAGCGCCCCGGCGATCCCGGCGAAGGCGGCAGCCAGCACGAAAGCCACATACTGATAGCGCCACACGTCGTAGCCGAGCGCCTGCATGCGCGATTCGCTTTCGCGGATGCCGCGCAACGCACGGCCGAACGGCGATTTGACGATGGCGACGAGCAGCACGGCGGCAACGCCGACGACGGCGACCGAGAAATAATAGAACGCCGTCGTGCTGTCGAGCGACCAGCCGAAACTGGGACGCGGCACGCCGGGCATGCCGTCGTCGCCATTGGTGAGCGAGCGCCAACCGAACGCGACGCTCCACACCACCTGGGCGAGCGCAAAGGTGATCATCAGAAAATAGCTGCCGCGGGCGCGCAGCGCCAGCGGGCCGAACAGCGCGCCGGTGACAGTGGCGGCGCCGAGCGCTGCGGGAAAGGCGAGGCCGGCATCAATGCCGCCGCGCAGCACCAGAAGCGCGACGGTGTAGGCCGCCACCCCGAAATAGGTGGCATGTCCGAGCGACGCCAGCCCGGCATAGCCGAGCAGCAGGTCGAGGCTCATCGCGAACAAGGCGAAGATCAGCATTTTGCTCGTCAGCCCGAGATAGTACGGCCGCAAGACTGCCGGCAGCACGATCAACAGCGCCAGAACGACGACGGCGCCGGCCAGCGTCCGATAACGCGCCGTCATCGCCGACCGAACAGGCCGGTGGGGCGGACCACCAGGATGAAAGCCATCGGCACGAACACGGTGAAGAGCGCGAATTCGGGAAAGAAGGCCTTGCCGAAATCGTCGACGATGCCGACCAGGAGCGCGCCGGCGAGCGCCCCTCTCAGGCTGCCGAGTCCGCCGACGATGACGACGACGAAGGCCAGAATCAGCACCTCGAAATCGGCGCCGGGATAGAGGCTGAGCACCGGACCCGCCAGCACTCCGGCGAGCGCCGCAAGGCCGGCGCCGGCGGCGAAAACCAGCGTGAACAACAACGATACGTCGATGCCGAGCGCACGCGCAATCTCGGCATCATCGACGCCGGCGCGCAGCATGGTGCCAAGCCTGGTGTGCTCCTGAAACCACCACAGCGCCGCGGCGATGACCAGCCCGACGCCGATCAGGAACAGCCGATAAACCGGGTAGCTGTAATAGCCCATCGGGATCGAATGCCGAAAAATCTCCGGCGTGGAAAGCATTTGCGGATTGCCGCCCCAGATCCAGAGCGACAGGTCGGCGAAGATGAAGAGAAAACCGAAGGTCAACAGCGTCTGTGGCAGCTCGTCGAGATGAAAGCGCCGCAGGAAGAACCGCTCGATCACGGCTCCGAACAGCGCGACGACGGCCACCGCGACCACGACGGCAAGGACGAAGCTGCCGGTGAATTGCAGAACGCTCAGTCCGATATAGCCGCCGACCAGATAGAACGAACCATGGGTCAGATTCAAAATCTTCATCAGCCCGTAGATCAGCGAAAGTCCGGCCGCCAAGAGGAACAGCAACATTCCGAACGCGACGCCGTTGAGCGCGTGGATCACCCAGGTCATCGAACCGTCCCAATCCGGCGCACCGGCGAGCCCCGTGCAGCGGCCGCCGCCCCCGTCACGGCGGGGCCGGCCGCACACCGCGTCCTATTTCTTGGCCAGGAGCCTGGCGCAATCGGTCAGTTCGTTCTTGGAATCCTTATAGGTGTATTTGAAGGATTCGAACTCCGCTGCCGTGTAGGGCCAGAACTGATCGATGTTGCGGTAGGTCGCAATCGGCACGTTGGCCGGCTGGCCGTCGACCTTCTGGACCTCGCGGATATACATTGACTGAATGACCTGGCCGTATTGGTCGAGCGAGATCGGACCCTTGGGCGAATCGAACTTCACCGCCTTGAGCGCCGCGATGAATTTCAGCTTGTCCGACAGGTCGCCGTTGACCGCCTTGATGGCATCGACGATCGCGCGCGCCCCGACATAGCCGTTCGGCCCCTCATTGGAGGGCGCCGCGTGCATGCGCTTGCGGAACTCGGCGACGAAACGCTCGTTCTCCGGCGTCTTGAGCACCGGCGTGTAGAACAGGCTCGAATACATGCCGAGCGTGGCGTCGCCGAGTGCGCGAGATTCGGCTCATAGACGAGCGTGCCGTAGAGATCGAGCACCGGGAGCCGCGCTTTAAGGCCGAACTCCGAATATTGGCGCGCCAGCCGCAATCCGTCCGCGCCGGGCTCGAACGCCACCACCGCATCGGCACTGCGGTCGAGGTTGGTCAGATAGGGTCCGAAATCGGCGGTGTTGACCGGCGGCCACTCGGCCTGGATCACCTTGCCGCCGAGCCGGCAGAACGAGCGTGCGAAGGCGAAGTTCACGTCGACGCCGCCGGCGTAATCGGAGCCGATGGTCACGATCTTGCGCCAACCTTTCTTATAGGCCCAGTCGGCGCCCACCGCCGAGACCATGCGGCCGTTCTGCGAGGTGCGCACCAGATAAGGATTGGCGAGCGGACCGGGCATCGTCAGTTCGTCGGCCCCGGCGTCGCCCGACAGCACCAGCGGCACCTTGTTCTGCCGGGAGAAATCGTTGACGGCGAGCGCAACGCCGGAGGACACGACCCCGGTGAGCACCTGTGCGCCGTCGCCCTGCACCAGTTTGCGCGCCTTGGTCACGGCAACGTCGGGCTTGCCCTGGGTGTCCTCGACGATCAGGTTGAGCGGATGATCGCCGGCCTTGGTGCCGACCTCGTCGAAATAAATCTTCAGGCCGGCGAGAGCCTGCTGGCCGTTCTCGGTGAAATTGCCGGACAACGGCAGCAGGATGCCGATCTTGATCGCATCGGCCGCGCGTGCCGGCAGTCCGACCGCGCCGAGCCCCAGCGCGACCGCGCCGACGGCCGCAGCGGCGCACAGCGCGGTTCGGCGGACCGGACGTTTGTCCAATGCGGGGCTTAGTCCAAACTGTATGGTATTTTTCGCCATGGCGCTTCCCCTGTTTCGCTGCGAGTCCGTTACTCCGCCGTGGCCTCGCGCGTCGTGAGACCAACGATGGTAGATGTCGCCGCCGCCGTTTCGCTATTTCGTGCAGGCCAGTTTGAACCTGAGGCCCGACAAGATTTTTTTGGCACGATACACCTGCCGGTCGGCCCACGCCAGATAGCCCGGCTACCGACCAATATCGGCGTTCGCTCGATCCGCCGACGTGCAAAGGCGTTTCCCCGCGTCAAGCCGCTCACAAACAGTGTTAGCCCCCGATCAGCCAGCCGAACGCATCACGAACGAACGCGGCGCCGTTTTCCACCACCGGCGTTCCAGATATCGCGGCCGAATTGGCGCGGTTTTTCCGTCACCGGCATGCATGCGCGCCGTTGTAGGCTCCCGAATCAGGTGCCGGTCTCGACGAATTTGTAGCCGTCGCCCCAGCGCCGCACATTGCCGATCGAGGGCGCGGGGAAATGGGTCGCGCAGAGAATGGTGTGCTCCTCGCTGAAGCGGTCGAATACTTTGCGCCGGGTCTGTCCGGCCTGCCCCGAATCGTAATCGGCCATCATGCCCATGTCGGGATATTTGCCCTGCAGCGGCGAGTGGATCATGTCGCCGGTGATCAGCGCGTCCTCGCCGCGCCGGCCGACCAGCACCGAGAAATGATCGATGGTGTGGCCGGGCGTCGGAATGAGTCTGGATTTGTTCGTTGAAGGCGAAATCGCTCTTGACGATGTGCTCGCGCCTGGCGGCGACGATCGGCAGTACCGAATCGGTGATCCATGGCACGCTCTGCGGATTTTCCTTCTCGCGCGCGGTCCAATGCGCAAGCTCGCGGTCGGTCATGATGTAGCGCGCCTTGGGGAAGGTCGGCACCCAGCGCCCGTTTTCCAGCCGGGTGTTCCAGCCGACATGATCGCCGTGCAGGTGCGTGCACATTACGTAATCGATGTCGCTGACCGCGAGCCCGATAGCAGCGAGCCCGTTCTCGAAACGGTCGCTGTTCATCATGTTCCAGAACGGCCGCGTCGGCCGCTTCTTATGATTGCCGACGCAGGCATCGACCAGGATATTGTGGTGCGGCGTCTTGATCACGAAGCCTTGGATGCAAAGCACGAGCTTGTCGGCTGCGTCGATGAAGGTCGGCTGCAGCCACGAGCGGTTGTCGTCGAGCAGCTCCTTGGTGAGCGTCGGGAAGAATCCCAGCACGTCGAAAAAGCCGCCCTGTTGCTCGATGACCGGATGAATCGTGATGTCCTTGAGCATGATCGGCGTTGGCATCGGGGCTATCCTTGGTTTCATTGCCGAGGGGTCAATGTTACCGGTCGAGGAAGCCGGCGCAAGCCGGGCCGTCCGCGTCCGGCAAGCAAGCGGGACGAGACGCAGCGATGGATGTGACAGCAGCCGAGATCATAGACTTCTGGCGCGAGGCCGGACCGGAGCGCTGGTTCGAAAAGGACGACGCGTTCGACACGCTGGTGCGGTCAAGATTTCTCGCCGCCCACGAGGCGGCGGCGCGTTGCGAGCTTGCTTCCTGGCAAGATGGCCCCGATGGCGCGCTCGCGCTGTTGATCCTGCTCGACCAGTTCCCGCGCAACATGTTTCGCGGCAGCGCACACGCCTTTGCCACCGATCCGCTCGCGCGTGCCGCGGCGCGGCAGGCACTCGCGCGCGGCTTCGACCGCGCGATTGACGCGCCGATGCGGCAATTCTTCTACCTGCCGTTCATGCACTCCGAAAATCTGGCCGACCATGACCTCGCCGCGCGGCTCTACCAGGCGCTCGGCGAACTCGAGCAAATAAAATATGCGGCGATCCATCGCGACATCATTGCGAGGTTCGGCCGATTCCCGCATCGAAACCGGGTACTCGGCCGCGACACCACGCCGGACGAACAGGCGTTTCTCGATGGCGGCGGGTTTGCAGGATAACAAGTGGCCCGCCAGGACTGTTGCTATTTCTTCGCCGCTGGGTCGCCGCGGTGGATCGGATTTATCCACAACACCGTTTCCGGCTTCTCCACGGGTTCGATGTCGAGATTGACGGCGATCGCCTCGCCGTCGCTGCGCACCAGCACGCATTCCAACACCTCATCCCGGCTGGCGTTGATCTCCTGATGCGGCACGTAGGGCGGGATGAAAATGAAATCGCCGGGACCCGCTTCGGCGGTGAACTGCAGCCGCTCTCCCCAGCGCATGCGCGCCCGGCCGCGCACCACGTAGATGATGCTTTCCAGGTGCCCATGATGATGCGCGCCGGTCTTGGCGTCCGGCTTGATTGTCACCGTGCCCGCCCACAGCTTCTGCGCGCCGGCACGGGCGAAGTTGATCGCCGCCTTGCGGTCCATGCCCGGCGTCGAGGGCACGTTGGGATCGAGTTGGTTGGCGGGGATGACCCGCACCCCGTCGTGCTTCCAACGGTCGGCGGCGGCGGCGGGGGATTGAACGGTACGATCGTGACTTTGGGTCATGGTACTTGATACCATAAATTGGCGTCGGTTGTGCTTGGGGCGCTCTGCCGATTCGTTCAGTGCCGGCCGACATACTTTCCTGATCGGTCAGGATGACCGATCGTAGGCAGTCCATCACTCCCCGCCGTTCTCCTCGCCGCCGTCCTCCGTCAGTCGCTCGACCGAAGCCACCTTCTCGCCCTCCGCGGTCGAGAACACGATGACGCCTTGGGTGGCGCGGCCGGCGATGCGGATGCCGTCCACCGGGCAGCGGATGAGCTGGCCGCCATCGGTGACCAGCATGATCTGGTCGGTCTCCTCGACCGGGAAAGAGGCCACCAGGCGCCCGTTCTTTTCGGTGATCGCCATGGCGACGATGCCTTTGCCGCCGCGATTGGTGATGCGGTACTCGTAGGACGAGGTGCGCTTGCCGAATCCCTTTTCCGAGATGGTGAGCACCAACTGCTCGGCCGCCGACAATTCCACATAGCTCTCCTGGCCAAGCTCGATGGCGCCGGTCGCCTCCTCGGCGTCGCCGCCGTTGGTCCCGTCGCCGCCGTTGCCGCCGTTGGCCCCGTCGCCGCCGTTGCCGCCGTTGGCCCCGTCGCCGCCGTCGCCGCCATTCGCGCCACTCTCCTCGCCCTCGCCGCTGGCGCCGCGCCGCACCGCGTTGGCGCGCTTGAGATAGGCCGCGCGTTCATCGGCACTGGCCTCGACGTGACGCAGGATCGACAGCGAGATCACCTTGTCGCCGTCTGCGAGATTGATGCCGCGCACGCCCATCGAGGTGCGGCCGGAAAATACGCGCACGTCGTTGACCGCAAAGCGGATGCACTGGCCGGCGGCGCTGGTGAGCAGCACGTCGTCGTTCTCGGTGCAGATCTGCACGTCGACGATGGCATCGCCGTCGTCGAGCTTCATGGCGATGATGCCGGAGCGGCGCACGTCGGCAAAATCCGACAGCTTGTTTCTTCGCACCGTGCCGCTGGTGGTGGCGAACATGACGTTCGAACCTGTCCCAGCTCGATTCGTCCTCCGGCAGCGGCATGATGGTGGTGATGTTCTCGCCCTGCTCCAGCGGCAAAATGTTGATCAGCGCCTTGCCGCGCGCCTGCGGCGCCGCCTGCGGCAGGCGCCAGACTTTCTCCTCATAGACCTGGCCGCGCGACGAGAAGAACAGGACCCGCGCATGCGTCGAGGCGACGAACAGCCTGGTGACGAAATCCTCCTCGCGGGTCTGCATGCCGGCGCGGCCCTTGCCGCCGCGGCGCTGCGCCCGGTAGGTCGACAGCGGCACCCGCTTGACATAGCCGGCGTGCGAGACGGTAACGACCATGTCCTCGCGCTGGATCAAATCCTCGTCTTCCATCTCGCCTTCCTGATCGACGATCAGGGTTTTGCGCGGCGTGGAAAACTCGTTCTTGATCGCGGTGAGTTCGTCCTTGACGATGGTCTGGATGCGCGCGCGCGAGCGCAGAATGGCGAGATAATCGGCGATTTCTTCGGCAAGCTTGTCGAGTTCGGCCTTGATCTCGTCGCGGCCAAGTGCGGTCAGCCGCTGCAGACGCAGATCGAGGATGGCCTTGGCCTGTTCGGCGGAAAGCCGCGTCATGCCGTCCGCCGACACGGCATGGCGCGGATCGTCGATCAAGGTCACCATGGCGGCAACGTCGCGCGCCGGCCAGTCGCGGCCCATCAATTGCTCACGCGCCTCGTTGGCGTCCTTGGCGGCGCGGATAAGGCGGATCACCTCGTCGATATTGGCAACCGCAATCGCAAGCCCGACCAGGATATGGGCGCGGTCGCGCGCCTTGCCGAGCAGATGCTTGGTACGCCGGTAAATCACCTCCTCGCGGAAGGTGACGAAGGAGCTGAGCAGGTCCTTCAGATTCATCAGCTGCGGCCGGCCGCCTTCGAGCGCCACCATATTGGCGCCGAACGACGATTGCAGCGCCGTGAAGCGGTAGAGCTGGTTGAGCACCACGTCCGGTACGGCGTCGCGGCGCAGTTCGATCACCACGCGGTAGCCGTCGCGGTCGGATTCGTCGCGCAAGGCGGCAATGCCTTCGATCTTCTTATCGCGCACCAGTTCGCCGATGCGCTCGACCAGATGCGCCTTGTTCACCTGGTAGGGAATTTCATTAAAGACGATCGCCTCGCGCTCGCCGCGCAGCGTCTCGAATTCCATCTTGCCGCGCATGATGATCGAGCCGCGGCCGAGATGGTAAGCGGCGCGGATTCCCGCGTGGCCGAGGATGATGCCGCCGGTCGGGAAATCCGGCCCCGGCACGATCGCGATCAGTTCGTCGATCGACAGCGCCGGATTGTCGATCAGCGCAATGCTGGCATCGATCACCTCGCCCAAATTGTGCGGCGGGATGTTGGTCGCCATGCCCACCGCGATGCCGCCGGCGCCGTTGACCAGAAGATTAGGATAGCCCGCCGGCAGCACCAGCGGCTCGCGCTCGGAATTGTCGTAATTGGGCTGGAAGTCGACGGTTTCCTTGTCGAGGTCGCGCAGCAGCTCCATCGCCGGGCGCGCCAGCCGGCATTCGGTGTAGCGGTAGGCCGCGGGGTTGTCGCCGTCGACCGAGCCGAAATTGCCCTGCCCGTCGATCAGCGGCAGGCGCATGGAGAAATCCTGCACCATGCGCACCAGCGCGTCGTAGATCGATTGATCGCCATGGGGATGGTATTTGCCCATGACGTCGCCGACGACATGCGCGCATTTCACGTATTTCTTGTCCGGCGTGTGCCCGTTCTCATGCATCGAATAGAGGATGCGCCGATGCACCGGCTTGAGCCCGTCGCGCGCGTCGGGCAGCGCGCGCGCCACGATCACGCTCATGGCGTAATCGAGGTAGCTCTTCTTCATCTCCTCGGTGATGGAGATGGGGCGAATGTCGCTCGGGCCGTCCGAGCGGCCGTTTTCGTCCGTCGGCGGAGGATTGTCGTGATCGGCCAAAGCTTACGAATCCTGCACGAATTTGTCGCGATTTTCATAGCCGATCGGGCGCCGCGGCGCCACCTTTATCGGCATCGCGTATCTATGATTTTTGTATGGAATTTCAATAGCCTATGGGCAGTCGGCGAGCGCGCGACTGCACCCTGCCCCGGCGCGCCGCGCTTTATCCGATCGTTGCCCCGAAAGGGTGAGGATCCGGTGGCAAATTTGCAGTCCAAAGGCTTCACCGTCGCCAGATCGGCCGCCGCGCCTAGTTGAAACGTCCGGTCCGCAGATAGCGCGACTCCTGCGTTTCCTCCGCGCCGAGAACCGGAATGTTCCAGGATCAGACGAAGGCGGCAAAAGCGCGCTTGATCATTCCACCCGCAATGCGGAGCCAGATGAAACGCCGCACGGTCTGTGCAATCGAGCCGGAGTTGGCCGATATTCTCGACTCCCCGCCGCAAGCGATCCCCTCAATGACTACGCGCCGCGCGATGACGCGTTGAGCAGCGATTCGTTGGACAGCGACTGGCATCGTGGTCGGCTCATTCCATTCGGCAGCGCCGCTATGCGGCAGGGCGGATATTTTGATTGATCCGGAACAGATTGCCGGGATCGTATTTCTTCTTCACCACAGCAAGCCGTTGGTAATTGTCGCCATAGGCCGCCTTGACGCGTGCCTCGCCCTCGTCGTCCATCATGAAGTTCGCGTAGGCGCCGGGAAGATTGAACGGATGCACGGCGTCCCAATAGCCGCGCGCCCATTGCTTCAGGGCCGGGGCCATAGCCGGATCGGGACCGACGCCGAAGATGACCATCGACCACGTCGTGTCGCGGTAACTCCATGCGGTCGCGTCCTGCCTCTGGCGGTGGACCGCACCGTCGATTGGGTAAAGGTGCATGCCGCTGATAGGGCTCGGCACCTTGGCGGCCTGCGCGATATGGCAGTCAATCGCAACGTCGGGCAAACTGTTCACGAAATCGCCCTTCCAATACCACTGCAGGCCCTTCGGCAGCAGCGGATCGAACAGCGATTGCAGCACCGGATACGGCATCGGCTGCGCCCAGTCGATAATCGGTTTCGGCAGCGCCGCGCGGACCGCGTTGACGGCTTTCTCGGCATCCGCCATCGGCCCGTTATGACAGACGACGAGCGCGCACATCTTTTTTCCCCAATGTTCCTCGGGGAACGGATCGCCGGGCGGGACGGTCTGCAGCGCGAGAAACATGCAGAACTCGTCCGGCGCACTCGGCTGGAACTGGCGATACCACCGCATGACTGGGGCGGCGTCGGCGAGATCGAAAATAATGGGTCCGCCGTAGACCATGCTGGCGGGACTGGTGCGGAACAAAAAGCTGGTCACGACGCCAAAGTTTCCGCCGCCGCCGCGCAGCGCCCAGAACAGGTCGGCGTTCGCCGCCTCCGAAGCAGTGACGAACTTGCCGTCGGCCAGCACCACATCGGCCTCGAGCAGATTGTCCACGGCGAGACCGTATTGACGGCTGAGATAACCGTGACCGCCGCTCAGCGTCAGCCCGGCAACGCCGGTGGTCGAGACGACGCCGAAGGGGACCGCCTGGCCGAAGGCGTTGGTGGCGTGATCGACCTCGCCGGTGACGCAGCCGGCACCGACTCTTACCGTTCGCTTCGCCGGGTCGACTCTGACGCCTTTCATCATCGACAAGTCGATGACCAGGCCGTCATCGACGCTGCCCAGGCCGGGCCCGTTATGGCCGCCGCCGCGCACGGCAATTGGAAGCTTGTTGTCGCGGCCGAAATTTACCGCCGCCATCACGTCGGCTGCGTCGGTACAGCGCGCGATGATAAGCGGCCGCTTGTCGATCATGCCGTTATAGAGCTTGCGTGCCTCCTCATAGTCCGGGTGGTTGCGGCCGATCACGGGGCCGCGATGGTGTTGGGCGAATTTGGCGACGGCATCGTCGTTCATGACCTTTCCTCCGAATCCGAGCGCGTGATGGGGCAGTTTCAGCGTCCGACGCTACCGCAAGAAGCGCACCCCGCGCATGTTCCGTCGTCCTGTTTTGTTGCTCAATCGTCCGAAAGTCCCCGGCCGGTGTTTCCGCGCTACGGACACCGCGACAGAAGGCCCGCGACAGAAGGCCCCTGCCGCGATCACGCATTTTCTGCTACATTGGCCCAGCTATTTTGCTGGCGCGTTCGGGGATCCGCTTAGAATTTTTCGCTCATCCGACATAATTCTCGGCAGGAGATGACCTCATGGATGTGCTGTCCGACGTGCTTCGCGCCGTGCGCCTGACCGGCGCCATCTTCTTCGATCACTATGTTCGAGCGCCGTTTGTCGGCGGGTCGCCACCTTCGGCGGCAATTGCCGGCAGGGTGCTGCCGGGAGCCGAGCATGTCATTCAATTCCATGCCGTGCTGGCCGGCTCCTGCTGGGGGGTTTTGACCGACGACCCCGGTCCGAGCACGCGTCTCGATGCAGGCGATATCATCATCTTCCCGATGGGCGACGCCAATACCATAAGCTCCGCTCCCGGCATGCGCGCCGAACCGAACCTCGACATGTACAATCGTCCGACCGATCGTCCCCTGCCGGTTGTTTTTCGCCATCGCGGCGCGGGCACCGAGGACTGTCATTTCGTTTGCGGCTATTTCGGCTGCGACGCGCGACCGTTCAATCCGCTGCTCGAATCTCTGCCGCGTCTGTTTCACGCGCAAATGTCTGCCGCCGGTCAAAGCTGGCTGGTCAATATGCTTCGCGTCGCCGCCGAAGAAACCGAACTCGGCGACGCCGGCAGCGAAACCATGCTAGCCAAGCTCGCCGAGGTGATGTTCGTCGAAGTTGTCCGCAAGCACATCGCCCGCTTGCCCGACGATTCGCGTGGATGGCTGTCGGCATTGCGGGACCGGCACGTCGGGGAGGCGATGCGGCTCATTCACGGGCAACCGGCGCGGCAATGGACGCTGGATGCGCTTGCCCGCGAAGTCGGTCTGTCCCGATCGGTCTTCGCCGAACGCTTCGCGCATTATGTCGGGCTCGCGCCGATGCACTATCTCGCCCGTTGGCGCATGCAGCTGGCGGCGCGCCGCTTGGAAGTGCCCGGTCTCAGCATTGCACAAGTAGCGGCAGAGGTCGGCTATGAATCCGAAGCTGCCTTCAACCGCAGCTTCAAGAAATATGTCGGCACGCCGCCCGGGGCTTGGCGCAAGGGGCGCGTTCCGTCGAGCGCGATCGAGGCGGCGCCCTTGCAATAGCCTTGGTGAGTTTCGTCTGGACTTGCCGCTACGGACGGCGGAACGCGGCAATGCTTTTCAATTATTCCATCTCGGCCCTGGTAACGTTGCTGGTCGTGGTCGATCCGATCGGATTGGCGCCGACCTTCATCGGCATCACCGAGGGCATGTCGGCGAAGCTCCGCCGTCAGGTGGCGCTACGCGCCGCCTTGATTGCCGCCATGATCCTCATTGGCGCAGCTTTGATCGGCGAATGGCTGCTTGCCACGCTCGCCATCTCGCTGTCGGCGTTCCGCATCGCCGGCGGATTGCTGTTGTTCTCGATCGCTACCGAGATGGTGTTTGGCGTGCGCATGCGCCGCGAAGGCGAAGCGGCCGAACAGGCCGTGGAAGAGCGGGCGCGAAACATCGCCGCGTTTCCGCTGGCGATCCCGCTCATGGCCGGACCCGGCGCCATCACCGCGACCGTGCTGTTGGCGGGACGCGCCGCAGGCAATGTGCTGCTGCTCGGCTTGCTGCTCGCGGTCGTCGTTTTGGTCACCGCGGCGTGCCTCGTCGCCTTCGTGCTGGCCGCGCGGCTCGGCCGGCTCCTCGGCGTGACGGGAAACGTCGTGCTGTCGCGGCTGCTTGGCGTGCTTTTGGCGGCGCTGGCGGTGCAATACGTCGTGGACGGCATTCGCGCCGTTTTCGCCGGATGAATTTCCGCGAGATGCACGCTGCAAACTAATCGCCTGTTAACCATCAGCGGCCATGCTAGTGAAGTAGCTTGCGCCGGCGCGCCGTGGTCATGAACAACAACGAGAATCAAGCGGCCGCGTTTCGGGTGCGACCGGCAATTCCCGCCGATATACCAGCGCTGATGCGGCTCAAGCACCTGCTGGCCCAGGAAGAGAATGCGCTGCACGTTGTGCGCGCCGGCCCCGACGACTGGCTGCGCGACGGTTTCGGCATCGGGGCCGGTTTCTCGGCCTTTGTTGCCGAGGATGGCAACGGCGTCGTCGGCATGGCGACGTGCAGCCGCCGCATCATTACCGGCTGGAGCGGTCCGGTGGTGTTCCTGCAGGATCTTTACGTGGAACACGCGCAGCGCCAGCGCGGTATCGCCGGCGCGCTGATCGCGCGGGTGGCCGCCTATGCGCGCGAAGTCGGCAGTCCCATCGTCGAATTGACCGTGCACGCTGACAATCCTGCGCAGATCCTTTATCGCCGCAGCGGTTTTCAGCTGTTGCCACAATGTCTGACTTACGTGCTGGCCGGACCGGCGCTCGCTGCGCTGGCCGATTGCGCCTCAGCGAGCGCTGGAAGCAACGAAAAGATCGAACTGCCTTTGCTCATCACCGGCGCCGAGCCGAAGGATGAGCTGCATTCACTCACGCCGCCGGTCGCCTAAGAGATGTTCGAGCCCGTCCCGCTCCGGCGGGCGGGTTACGCGTGGCCGCTCACGACCAGTGCGGCTGCCAGATCATGAGCGCCATGATTGTGGCCATGCCGGCCAGCCCTGCAAGCGTGATCGCGCTCCATAGCCGAAACAGGCGCCGGTACGAATCCGGCAGCGGCTCGCCGTTCAAGGCCGCGTTCTGGGTCTCTTTACGAATGCGCAGCTCGATGATCAGGGCGGCGAGCCACGCTGTCACCACGGCCGCGTAGACGATGGTCGAGACCTCGATCCAATACTCGTCGAGCCGCGCGCCGATGGCAACAGCGAGCGGAAATCCGGCGAGCGGCTGCAGCACGGCCGCAGGGATCATGAGCATGAGTTCAGCGCGCACGACGAATATCGCGGTCACCGCGGCCACCGACGTATTGCGCGACAAATAGGCGAACACCATGAACAGCGCGATGCACAGCCACGTGCCGAACATCACCGCCGCGGCGATCATGTGCACGAATTTTATGGTGAAGATGACGTCAAGCATCGCGAAGCAAATATTGGCGCCGCGCCCGCACCGAACCTTGAGCGCCGCTTACGGGCCAACCACGACTGCATGCATGATGCGGCCGGAAACGAAGGTGACGGAAGCCATGCGGCGAAGGCGTGAACCTGGATGGGTAGGCTCGCACTGAGCAGCGGAGCGACAGACATCGGGCATAGTTCCCCACGCACGTGATCGCAAACGGAACCGGGGAAAACAGAACATGACGAAACGCTCGATTGCGTCGTCGCCGCAGCCTGCCGAAGACGGGCATCAACGTCGTTGCACCTCGCAACGAGCGTCAGAACGGAATTTCGTCGTCCATGTCGCCGCGCCCGGCGCCCGCCCCGGCGCCGGCAGCGGCGCCGGCGGCGACCTTGCGGGTGGGACCGGGCGAGCCGAACTCGCCGCTGTCCTCCTCTGTCGCGGCGGCACCGCCCCCGGCGCGATCTAGCAGGGTCAGTTCGCCGCGAAATCCCTGCAGCACGATTTCGGTCGAGTAGCGGTCCTGGCCCGACTGATCCTGCCACTTGCGCGTCTGCAGCGCGCCTTCGATGAAAATCTTCGAGCCCTTCTTCAGGTATTGCTCGGCGATCCGGCACAGATTCTCATTGAAAATGACGACGCGGTGCCATTCGGTTTTTTCCCGGCGCTCTCCGGTCGTCTTGTCCCGCCAGCTATCTGAGGTGGCAAGGCGCAAATTGACCACCGGCCGGCCGTCCTGAGTGCGACGGACTTCAGGGTCGGCGCCGAGATTGCCGATCAGGATCACCTTGTTCACGCTTCCCGCCATGACCTGCTCCGTTCGTTAGCCGCGCCCGCGGCGCGCTCAACCCAGGCTGCCGCAACCCTAGTCCCCGGCCCGACCTCCGCAAGACCCGCCACTCAGCGATGGCCGCTATCCACATGCCCGATCGGGGCCAATCGAGCCCGGCCGTCAATGTTCCTTTTTTGTTCTATGAAAAGCACAAGCCCAAGTCAAGCCCAAGTCAAGCGCGGTCAAGCGCAAGGCCCCAACACAAGCCCAATTGGCGGCAGGCTCGGCCCTAGGCACGAAAAGGCCCGAATGCCGCCCGGATAATGCCGAAATGCGGCCGCTCTTGTGGCAGCGACCATAGGCCTGACATTGGCTGTGGAAAGTGACGCGTTGTGGCATTTGGGTCACATCATTTGGCAGCGTGATGAGCTACTTATGGTGCGGTGACGCTGGACCATGGGCCTCCACAGGACGCCCCAAAAACGTCGAGGCGTAACGTACAGGAGAGACGCATGAAGCGGATTTTGTTTGCTGGAGCCGCGACGCTTGTCGCCATGGGCCAAGCACTGGCGGCCGATCTTCCGCAGCCCTACTCCCCGCCGCCTCCGCATGCGCCAGCGAGGTATGTGCCGGCTGTTGCGCCTGTCTACAATTGGGGCGGCATCTATGTCGGTCTCAATGGCGGCTATGCCTTTGGCAATAGCGATTGGACCAACACGCTCGGGGCCACCACCGGCAACTTCAATGTCAACGGCGGCTTGGTTGGCGGCACGATTGGCGCCAATTATCAGATGGGACAATTCGTCATGGGCATCGAAGCCGATGGCGATTGGACCGGCATCAGCGGCAGCACAAGTACGACCTGCGGCGCCGTCCCTTGCAAGACGTCGAATGACTGGCTGGGCACGGTGCGCGGTCGTTTGGGCTTCGCCTGGGATCGAGTCTTGATGTACGGCACCGCAGGCGGGGCTGGGGGTAATATCAAAGCATCACAACCTGGCTCCGGCGCGACGACCAACAACGACAAATTCGGCTGGACGGCCGGCGCCGGACTCGAGGTCGCCATTACCGACAATCTCACGGCGAAGGTCGAATATTTGTTCGTGGACCTCTCGAATTCGACGTTTAGCTGCACTGTCTGTGGTGGCGGCGCACCATCAACCGTCAAATTCGACACGAGCCTGGTTCGCGCTGGTCTCAATTTCAAATTCAATGGCTTTTAGCAACGGCATTCACGAGGTCGGGGGGAGAGCGCGGGGTGAGGGGTGGCCGCTGAACGCGAACTAGCGGCAGCGCTCCTCACCCCCGTCATTTGCGTTGCGGCAGGGTGTGCGCCGTGGCCTGAAAGTCGTGCAGCGCTCGATAGCGGCCGGATGAAGCCGGCGCGCAGCGGGTCACAGCGGAATCGAAGCAGGACCAAATAGGCCGGGGGGCCGAATTCCACCGCACTGTGTTGTATTTGCACTATCCACAGAGGCGGGGAACGGTTCTACTCGTTCACGTCAGCCGTCGGTCGCCTGGGGTGCGGGGTGGCGTATGAGGCGTCTCGATTCAAATCGGCTCGAATGTGGCCCTGCCGCGATGGGTGTGGCGGCGCCATCTGCTTCACAAATCCCCGCAACATCAGCAGCCGTCCGGCGCGGCCGCCGCAGCAGTGCATTTCTACGCAACAGGATACAGCGATCGCCGTAACCGGGGTGGAAGCGGCGCTCCCGGTGCCCAGTATTGAGTACCACCCCGGTTGCGGCGAGCAGCAAGGGCCGGCGGGATGCCGGCCCTTGTCATTTCGATCGTGCTCATTTGCGATCGTGGTCATTTGCGAAGGTGCCAACCGCGACCATGCGACGTGCGACGCCGCCATTCGCGAAAGCGCCCTCGTCGCCAGCGGCGCTTGATGTTTTCCGGGCATAGCACGCGCCGCGCCCTGGCAAATCGGCCGCGTTCTCACTACGTTCGGCGGGCACTTTGCCAATCGCCCGCCGCTGGCGGGGTGAGATCTCTATGGCGATGAACGACAGCCACGATCACAGCGAGACCCATCGCGCCCGCCCCGACCGCCGCGTGATCGCGATCCGCGGCGCGCGCGAGCACAATTTGAAAAATGTCGATCTCGACATTCCGCGCGACCGTCTCGTGGTGTTCACCGGGTTGTCCGGCAGCGGAAAGTCCTCGCTCGCCTTCGACACCATCTACGCCGAGGGCCAGCGCCGCTACGTCGAGAGCCTGTCCGCCTACGCCCGCCAATTTCTGGAAATGATGCAGAAGCCGGAACGTTCGATCAGATCGACGGCCTCTCGCCGGCCATCTCCATCGAACAGAAAACCACATCGCGCAATCCGCGCTCCACCGTCGGCACCGTCACCGAAATCTACGACTACATGCGGCTTTTGTGGGCACGCGTCGGCGTGCCCTATTCGCCGGCAACGGGCCTGCCGATCGAAAGCCAGACCGTCTCGCAAATGGTCGACCGCATCATGGCGCTGCCCGAAGGCACCCGGCTTTATCTGCTCGCGCCTGTGGTGCGCGGCAGGAAGGGCGAGTACCGCAAGGAACTCGCCGACTTTCAGAAAAAGGGATTCCAACGCGTAAAGGTCGACGGCAAATTCTACGAGATCGCCGAGGTGCCGGCGCTCGACAAGAAATTCAATCACGACATCGACGTTGTGGTCGACCGCATCGTGGTGCGGCCGGACATCGCCGCGCGCCTGGCGGATTCGCTCGAGACCGCGCTCAAGCTTGCCGATGGGCTTGCGGTGGCGGAGTTCGCGGACACTCCTTCTCCCTCCCCCCTTGTGGGGGAGGGTCGAGGTGGGGGGTCGCGAGGCGCTGCAATAGCGGCGACGCACGAAGTGGCGCCGTCTTCTTCGGCGCGTCGCCTCGCGACCCCCACCCCCAACCCCTCCCCACAAGGGGGAGGGGAGCAAAGAAAGGTCGCCCGCATCCACGACAAGAGCGGGCCCGAGCGTCTCGTCTTCTCCGAGAAATTCGCCTGCCCGGTGTCGGGCTTCACCATTCCGGAAATCGAGCCGCGGCTGTTCTCGTTCAACAATCCGTTCGGCGCCTGCCCGAAATGCGGCGGGCTCGGCGTCGAACAGCACATCGACGCCGACCTCGTCATTCCCGACAAGGAGCGCACCTTGCGCCGGGGCGCCATCGCGCCATGGGCGAAATCGTCCTCGCCCTATTACGTGCAGACGCTGCTCGCGCTCGGCAAGCACTACAAATTCACGCTCGACACCAAGTGGAGGGATCTGCCGAAGAAGACGCAGGAGGCGATCCTGTACGGCTCCGGTGATGCCGAAATCCGCTTCTCCTACGACGACGGCATCCGCGCCTACGAGACCAAGCGGGCGTTCGAAGGCGTCATCACCAATCTCGAGCGCCGCTTCCGCGAGACCGACAGCGATTGGGCGCGCGAGGAGATCGCCCGCTACTTCACCGACGTGCCGTGCGAAGCCTGCAACGGCTTCCGCCTGAAACCCGAGGCGTTGTGCGTCAAGGTCGGCGGCCTGCACATCGGCGAAGTCTCCGCCATGTCGGTCAAAGGCGCGGCGCGCTGGTTCACCGAGCTGCCCCAGCGGCTGATCGGCAAACAGAACGAGATCGCGGTGCGGGTGCTCAAGGAAATCCGCGAGCGCCTGCGTTTTCTGGTCGATGTCGGGCTCGAATATCTGACTTTGGCGCGCGCGTCGGGAACGCTCTCCGGCGGCGAGAGCCAGCGCATCCGGCTCGCCTCGCAGATCGGCTCCGGCCTGACCGGGGTGCTCTACGTGCTCGACGAGCCGTCGATCGGCCTGCACCAGCGCGACAATGCGCGGCTTCTGGAAACGCTGCGGCGGCTGCGCGACCTCGGCAACACCGTGATCGTGGTCGAGCACGACGAGGACGCCATTAGAGCCGCCGACTTCGTCGTCGATGTCGGGCCGGGCGCCGGCGTCCACGGCGGCAAGATCGTCGCCGAAGGCACGCCCGCCGACATCATGGCCAACCCGCACTCGCTGACCGGGCAATATCTCAACGGCGTGCGCGAAATCGCCGTGCCGGAACGGCGGCCCAGGAACCCGCACCGCGTGCTCAAGCTCGTCGGCGCGCGCGGCAACAATCTGAAAAACATCACTGCCGAAATCCCGCTCGGTCTGTTCACCTGCGTCACCGGCGTCTCCGGCGGCGGCAAGTCGACGCTGCTCGTCGATACGCTCTACAAGGCTTTGGCGCGGCGATTGAACGGCGCCAGCGAGGCCCCCGCCCCGCACGACCGCATCGAAGGCGTCGAGTTTCTGGACAAGATCATCGACATCGACCAGTCGCCGATCGGCCGCACGCCGCGCTCCAATCCTGCCACCTATACGGGGGCGTTCACGCCGATCCGCGAATGGTTCGCCGGCCTGCCCGAGGCGCGCGCCCGCGGCTATCAGCCCGGCCGCTTCTCGTTCAACGTCAAGGGCGGCCGCTGCGAGGCCTGCCAGGGCGACGGCGTCATCAAGATCGAGATGCACTTTCTGCCCGACGTCTACGTCACCTGCGACGTCTGCAAGGGCAAGCGCTACAACCGCGAGACGCTCGAGGTTTTGTTCAAGGGCAAGTCGATCGCCGACGTGCTCGACATGACGGTCGAGGAGGCGCTGGAATTCTTCAAGGTGGTGCCGCGCGTGCGCGACGTGCTCTCGCTGTTGCACCGCGTCGGCCTCGACTACATCCATGTCGGCCAGCAGGCCACCACGCTGTCGGGCGGCGAGGCGCAGCGCGTCAAGCTTGCGAAAGAGCTAAGCAAGCGCGCCACCGGCCGCACCCTCTACATTCTCGACGAGCCCACCACCGGCCTGCACTTCCACGACGTGGCGAAACTCTTGGAGGTGCTGCACGAGCTGGTCGAGACCGGCAACACCGTCGTCGTCATCGAGCACAATCTCGAAGTGATCAAGACCGCCGACTGGATCATCGACCTCGGCCCCGAAGGCGGCGATGCCGGCGGCGAAATCGTCGCCGCGGGAACGCCGGAGGACATTGCCGCGACGAAGCGCAGCTATACCGGGGCGTTCCTCAAGCCGGTGCTCGCCCGCGGCACAGGCGGCAAGCGGAGGAAGCGCGTCGAGGCGGCGGAGTAACCTTCCCTCGCCCGTTCCGGGAGAGGATACGCGCGCACAGCGCGCGAGGTGAGGGCCCGAGGCACCGAGGGCGGCCGCCGCCGGTTGCTGCCTCGCCCATCAAATTATGCTAGAGACGCGCCATGGCCATGAACGTCGAAGCCGAGATTCGCGATCTCAAGCGCCGCGTCAGCGAGCTTGAAGGATCGTTCGGATTCCTGACGCGGCCGGTCAAGACCGTGCATAAAGACCTGCTCGCTTTCCAGGAGAAGATCGGGGTTGGGGCGCGAACATCCGTCCGGGCGCAGGCTGGATTGCACGTTGAATCGTCCTAATCTCCAACCGCTGCCGAGAGGACGACCAAATGCCCGCAGACGTGACCCGAGAGGAATTCGCCGCGCTCGAACAGGAAGTCGAGGGCGAGAAACTCGTCACCCGCCACATCCTCGAACAAACGCGCCGCAACGGCGACGATTTGGCCGCCATCAAGACGCGGATCGATCGCGTGGAAGAGAAGCTCGATGGCGTCGATCTTAAGGGGCTGGCGCGCAAGGTGGACGGCTTGGATAGGAAAGTGGACGATCTCACCAGGACCTTGCCGGCCATCGTCCGCGATGCCCTGAGCGATTACGAGGTCAAGTCGCGGAAGAAATAAGCCCGCGTAGGCAGCACAAAGAGCCCGACGATTGATTGGATCATCCACTTCGGCCCCGAAGGCGGCGACGGCGGCGGCGAAATCGTCGCCGCGGGGACGCCGGAGCAGATCGCGGCGACCAAGCAGAGCTACACCGGGGCGTTCCCCAAGCCCATGCTCGCCCGCGCCGCCGGCGGCAAACGCAAGCGGAGAGTCGAGGCGGCGGAGTGAGCAGCGAGCCTTCATGGAATTCACGAATGCACTTTGTTTTGCCGATATGCACCCGTAAAATTGCATTCCTCGCCGACAGATTCGCACGAGCTTAAGTCGGAGCCCCAATGCCGCTTCAAAGAGATTCCACTAATTTTCCAAAGCCCCCTCGGAAATTGGAGGATTCCGGCCACTACCTTTTTGGGTGGACCAACATTCGAATTGATCAAATCTTCGACCGCAAAATTTACAAGAAACTTATTCAATCAGACGCTTTCCAGCGCCTAACAGATATTCGCTTCCTCGGTGCGATCGATTACTTTGTCCACCCGACTGGTCGAGAGTTACATCGACGACGCCATACGCGGCTTGAACATACACTAGGCGTCGCTCACCTTGCTCTAATTTACTCCAATGGGACACAACTCTCCGACGACGACGAAAAGTTAGTTGTCTGTGCCGCCCTATTACATGACATCGGTCATGCGCCGTTATCCCATAGTCTCGAATTTCCGTTACGCAAGCACGCGTAGGGCGGATTAGCGAAGCGTAATCCGCCACCGTTCTTCCCTCGCCCTACAACAACGGTGGGTTACGCCTTCGGCTAACCCACCCTTGTATGGGGCTTATGAAGTCAAGCGGTTTTTTGCTGTGCGGACTCGGTTTTTTGCTTGCTGTTCTCGTTTCTCTGTTCGACCGCGGGACCGTTTCTGCGTCCCGACCATGGTTTGCGATCTGCGCCGCGCACAGCCGTCGTCAGGGCTGGCCGCAGGCCACCGCGGCAGCGGCGCGAAGCGGCCTTGACGACGGCGAGCACGGCGCGATGCTGTTGGGTCGGGCGGGGCCTCGGCGTGACATTGCCGGTCGGATCGGAGGGGAACTCGCCTGGCGCGGCGGTCGGTTCAAGCGTGCCGCAGCAACCTTGTATGCGGGCGACCTTTTGCGGGTCGGGGACCATGATGCAGTCATGCGCATCGGCGGCGAAGCTCCGAACGGCGGGCCCATTCTACAACAACGGCACAACGGCCATGGATGGGTGCGGGACACCGCCGCCTCGGATCGTCATCGGCAACGTCTCGCCGAACGGCGGACGCGACCGCAACGGATGATTTCTGCCTTACCTCCTCAAGCTCCTGCCTCCTCAAGCTCCTGCCTCCTCAAGCTCCTGCCTCCTCAAGCTCCTGCCTCCTCAAGCTCCTGCCTCCTCAAGCTCCTGCCTCCTCAAGCTCCTGCCTCCTCAAGCTCCTTTGTTTCGCTCAGCCGGCGACCGGCGCCGGATGCAAGCGCATGCCGTCGGGCACCGCGCCGGTGCTGACCAGCTGCCAAAACGCCACCAACAGCTTGCGGGCCAGCGCCACGATCATGACCTTGCGCGTGTCGCGACGGTGGTCCGCCGTGCGCTTGCGGTACCACATCACCAGCGCGCTCTCGGGCTGATGCTTGAGCAGCCGCCAGGCCAGTTGAATGAGCATGCGGCGGGCGCGCCCGTTGCCGGCTTTGGCCAGCCCCTGTTCGCGTCGCTTCTTGCCGCTCTCGTCCGGCGAGCCGGTGAGCCCGGCATAGCGCGCCACCGCCCGCCGATCGCGCAACTGGCGATAAAGCACTTCGCGGACCAGCGATTCCGCCGTCATCTGGCCGACGCCATATACCCTGGCGAGCAGCAGGATCATCGGGTTCAACCCGGCTTGCGGCGCGGCCGCCAAGCGCTGACCGCGCTCGCGGTCGATCTCGGCGATTTGCTGCCGCGCCACGCCCAGCCGGGCCAAGGTCCGCCGCAGCTCAGCCAGTGCCGCAGGCGGCAGCGTTTCGCCCGTCGCCGTCTTCAATTCCGTCAGCCTCTCCGCTGCCTTCTTCAGCTTCACATTGAAGTTGCGAATGCCGTGCACCGCCAGAAGCGACTTCATCCGGTTGACCAGCCGCGTCGTCTCCGCCGTCAAGGTCTCGCGCTCGCGCAGCGGACGCTTGCCGTCCTCCTCCGCGCAACTCGGGATCGCCACCATGCTGCAGTGCTTGCGCTCGCCGCGCAGCCAACCCAGAAACGCGCGCTGCAGAAGCCCGAGATCGAGCCGATCCGACTTCGCCCGCCGGTGCTCGCGCGACACCGGGATGCTCGTCGGATGTATCACATAGGCTTCGATCCCGCGCTCGCGGAGCCAGCGTGCCAACCACACGCCGTCCCGCCCGGCCTCATAGGCAACGCAGATCCGCTCAATCACCTGTCCGGCTCTGGCCGCCTCATCGCGCCAGCGCTCCAGCAGCTGCAACAGCCGCGCTGCCTCCGGCGCAAGTTTCTTGCGCGGGTCTCGCCGCAGTCCCGGAACCACGCCGCCAACCAGCCATCCGGTGCTGCCCATCTCGATCACCGCGACCAGCGTGTTATGCTGCTCGAAGGCGGCGAGGGAACGGCTGAGATCATCAAACTTCGCCATGGGGCTCTCCTATCGGTGAGGGTCGAAAACCCGATATTAGGGCCTCTCCCTCGCCGCTCCGCCCCATAGAATCTACATTAAGCTCCCATGAAAAAGATCGGCTTCCTCTCCTTCGGCCATTGGTCGCCGTCGCCGCACTCGAAAGTGCGCACGGCGTCCGACGCGCTCATTCAATCGATCGAGCTCGCCGTCGCCGCGGAAGAGCTTGGCGCGGACGGCGCTTTCTTTCGCGTGCATCACTATGCCCGCCAGCTCGGCTCGCCGTTTCCGCTCCTGGCCGCGGTCGGCGCGCGGACCAAGCGCATCGAGATCGGCACTGCGGTCATCGACATGCGCTACGAGAACCCGCTGTACATGGCGGAGGACGCCGGCTCAGCCGACATCATCAGCGGCGGCCGCCTGCAGCTTGGCATCAGCCGCGGCTCGCCCGAGCAGGTGATCGACGGCTGGCGCTATTTCGGCTACGCGCCGCCGGAAGGCGAGACCGACGCCGACATGGCCCGCCGCCACACCGAAGTGCTTCTCGACGTGCTGCGCGGCCAGGGTTTTGCGAAGCCCAATCCGCGGCCGATGTTTGCCAATCCGCCGGGCCTGCTGCGGCTCGAACCCTTTTCGGAGGGTCTGCGCAACCGCATCTGGTGGGGCGCGGGTTCAAGCGAGACGGCCGAATGGGCGGCCAAGGTCGGCATGAACCTGCAAAGCTCGACGCTCGTTTACGACGAGACCGGGGAGCCGCTCGCCGTCCAGCAAGCCGGCCAGATCCGGAAATTCCGCGCGGCCTGGAAGGCGGCCGGACATACGCGGCAGCCGCGCGTCTCGGTCAGCCGCAGCATCTTCGCGCTGGTCGACGATCGCGACCGCGCCTATTTCGGGCACGGCAACGAGAACGAAGATCAGATCGGCTTTCTTGGCGACAACCGGCGCGCCGTGTTCGGAAGGAGCTACGCCGCCGAGCCGGACGTTCTGGTCGAACAGCTTAAGAAAGACGAAGCCATCGCCGAAGCCGACACACTCTTGCTCACCGTGCCCAACCAGCTCGGCGTCGATTACAATGCCCACGTCATCGAGGCGATCCTCAAACACGTCGCTCCTGCGCTCGGCTGGCGCTGAGGCATTTGGAACCCGCGCATCCCGCCCCACCTTGAGGCAACCAACGCCGCGAGCCCGATCAGGCTCTGCCGCTCCCGCGGGAATAGAGGCTCCATGGGGCTGTTTATTCTTCCCGCAGGTGTTTAATTCATCCCGCGATATTTTCAGGAGGAAACCATGATCCGATCCCATGTCCTGACCGCGGCCGCCTTCGCGGCCGCGCTCGCCGGCAGCAGCATCGTGCGGGCCGATCCGCTGCCCGCGGAGACCCACAAGGTTCTCACCACCGCGCTCGCCGTTGAGGCCGCCATGGCCGCGATCGCGGACTGCAAGGCGAAGGGCTACAACCAGACCGCCGTCGTCGCCGACCGCACCGGCACGCCGATCGTCGTCATCGTCGGAGACGGCGCCCGCTACGTCGCCGCCGAAGTCAGCCGCCGCAAGGCCTACACCGCCGCGCTCTGGAAAATGAGCACCGGCGACTTCGCCAAACGCTTCCCGACGCCGACCGGCTTTAATCCCACCGTCTACGATCCGCAGCTCGCGGGCGGCCAAGGCGGGCTGCCGATCAAAATCGGGAACGATACGATCGGCGCCATCGCCAGCGCCGGCGCGCCCGGCGGCGACAAGGACGAAGCCTGCTCTCTCGCCGGCCTCGAGAAGATCAAGGATCGGCTGAACTGACAACGTCGTCGTCAGCAAAGCGCCGCAGCAAGCGGGTGGGGTGGGCTGAGCGTAGCAAAGCCCACGCCGTCTCAAGCCTCGGCGACTAGCTGCGTGGGCACAGCGCTCCGCGCTTTTGCCCAACCTACCCCGCTGACCTTGCTATCCGTCAACGGTGGCTATGCCTTGCGCGACGTTCGTCCCACACCAGAAGTGCGGCAACGGCGATGTAGGCGCCGATCACGGCGAGCAGATAGGCGATGTTGAGCGTTGACATGGCGGCCCTCCGCTTTTCGGACAGGATGGCCCACGGCCGACCGAGAAGGCATTGACGTGGATCAAAAAGTGCTGCGCATTCAAACTCGAGCCTTCGCCAGGCACAGCCTGCACGAGCGAAGCGGCATCCGCTGTCCAACCGTAAATGTCGCGCCCCGCATCTCGCTTCGCTGATGCGGGCTGCAAGCGCGATAATTTCACTCGTTTATATTCTGCTCGATCCACGCCCGCAGCGCGCCCGCCGGCATGGTGCCGCTGTGGCGGGCCAATTCGCGGCCACCGCGGAACAGGATCATCGTTGGAATGGCCTGGATGTGATAGCGCGCCGCGAGGTTCTGCTCGGCCTCAGTATCGACCTTGGCGAAACGCAGCCGCGGTTCGAAAGCTTTGGCGGCGCCCTCGAAGATCGGCGCCATGGCGCGGCACGGACCACACCACGCGGCCCAGAAATCGACCAAGAGTGGCAGATCGGCGGCCCCGGCATGGCGATCGAAATGCGCCCTGTCAAGATTGATCGGCCCGCCGAAAAACAGTGGCTGATGACAGCGGCCGCATTTGCCGCCCTCGCCCCGGTGCTCGGCCGGCACGCGATTGAGCGTATGGCAATGCGGGCACGGAATCGTCAGAAACGCCGACATCGTTGTTCTCATTTCGGCTGCCGCGGCATTGAGCACATCGCTGCCGCCTCGAAACATTGACTTCGATCAAGGAAAGATCGGTATCGGCCTGACCTATTGCCAGGCCCGAGCGGCGGATCAGTGCTGCGCTCGCCTCAACGGTGGCTGTTGGGGGTTGCCCCCCGCTTGATCCCGGCTAGAGTCAGCGTTCGCAAGCAACGACAGCGACGAGACAATGAGGTGACCGGCATGAGCCGCGCCGACGAAGACGCCATCCATGAGCTGGAAAACCGCTTCAACGCGGCGTGGAACCGGCACGATCCCGAGGGTATGGCTGAGTCGCTTTCCGACGATGCGCAGTTCATCACCGTCAACGGCGCCTGGACCACGAGCCGCGCCGGCTTTCGCGAGCTGATGGCGCGCCTGCACGGCGCCAGCGGCCCGTTCCGGTCCAGCGCGCGCAGGACCCCGGAGATGCAGGTGACCTTTCTCGCGCCCGACATCGCGATGCTGCACTCGCGCTTCTGGATATCGGGCGAGGCCATGGAGGACGCCATCAGCCATGCGGACCGCGAGAGCGTCGGCACCCGCGTCCTTCACAAGATCGACGGCCGCTGGCGGGTCGTGGCGACGCAGAACACCGACGTCCGCCACGGCAGGCGGCATTAGAGAAGCGCGCAAATGCGGCGCATCGCGAAAGCAGGGACGGGCATCGGCGCCTGAGTATCGCTCGCCGGTTTTCGCTTTCGTCCGATCCGCCCCGTCATTATGCTTCGCCCGATGAAGGTCGAAGACATCGAGGAAGCCGTCCTCAAGCTGTCGCCCGAGGAACTGGCGAAGTTTCGCATCTGGTTCGCCGAGTTCGAATCCGGCATGGCTGCCCCGAAAGTCCCCGAAGCGAGGGCGGCCAGGCTCGGCCGCCTCGCCGGCCGGGCGCTCGCCGAGCTTCGAAAGCGCGCGCGCGAGCCGTAGGTTTTCCAGCCGCGGGGGCGATCTGGACGAGGATCCTGCATCGTCCGCAACATCACGTCGCAACCAGAGCCGTGCATAGCCGCGCCCGGAGCGCTTCCGGATGGCAACGTCCGCAAGGGCGGCGCGGACATGGTTGGATGCGTCTGTCGGCGCTCCCCCTCCCTTCATTTGAGGAAGGAAGCCGTTGGTGAAAATTTCCTGCATAGGCTCGGACGCGCGGGCGCCGCGAGAGCGCATTGCGCTTGGCCGGTTACTGCACTTGTCGCGCGGCCATCGTCGCGCGGCCTGAGCCGACTGACGGATCGCTCCCGGATTTTGCCGCGTCCATCCGGCTGCTTTTCCACTTTGTCGGCTGGCGGCGTATGATGCAGCAACAAACGTCGGAGCAATCCATGCCCTCTAGCACCATCAAAATCCCCTCCTCGTCCGGCGGCGTCTTCGACTGCTATCTGTCGCAGCCCGACGCGCCGGCTAAAGCGCCCGCCATCGTATTCGCCAATGCCATTGTCGGCGTCGATCAGGATTTGCGCGAGCTGGCCGACGAGTTTGCAGGACACGGCTATATCGCGGCGGCGCCTGATCTATTCTGGCGCACGGTGCCGGGGCCACTAACCCACGAGGACAGCCGCACCCGGCCGCGCGGCCAGCCGCGGCTGGAAAAGATCAAGACCGGCGAGGCGGACATGGTCGACACGCTCAGACAGGTCCGCGCCTTGCCCCAACATAACGGCCGCGCCGCTGCGATGGGTTTGTGCTACGGCGGCCCGTACGGCATTCTGGGCCCGGCGCGGCTCGGCTACGACGCCGGCATTTCCTGCCACGGCACCCAGCTCATCGACTTCATCGGCGAGCTTAACGGCGTCACCAAGCCGGTCTGCATCCTGTGGGGAGATAAGGATTTCGCCGCCCCGCCCGAGGTGCGCGACGCCTACCGCGCGGTCGCGGCGCGGCGAAGCAACATCGAGGTCCATGTCTTTCCCGGCATCGTGCACGGCTACATGCTGCCGCACAGCCCCCAGGCGTTCGACACTCCATCGCGTAAATTCTCGATGGCACGGGCGCTTTCGATCATGGCGGGATTGCGAGACAGCGCTCCAGCGCAACAACCGGCCTCGTAGCGGCCGCGCCAAGTGATCGCGGACGCCGCAATCCTGCATTCCCATATCGCCGCGCTCGATGCCGCGGCATTTGCTATATCTACGGCATTTACGGGATAGACGATTCCAAGAGCGCTTGAGTGACCGCGAAAAAGCCCAAAAAGCCCAAAAAGCCCATTGTCGGCGTTATCGGCAGCGCGCACCGCATCGAGAACAGGTTTACCGCGCAACGGGTCGGCGAACGCATTCTGCGCGCTGTGGCCGAAGTCGCCGGCGCCCTGCCGCTGATGTTTGCCGGCACCCCGGAGATCACCGACGCCGACGCACTGCTCGATATTGTCGACGGCATTCTGCTCACCGGGGCGCGCGCCAATGTACATCCGACCCGTTTCGGCGCCGAGGCCGATCCGCGCTACGAGCCCTACGACCACGACCGCGACACGCTGGCACTTAGCCTGATTGAGCGCTGCGTTGCGCGCGGCGTGCCGCTGTTCGGCATCTGCCGCGGCTTTCAGGAGATGAGCGTCGCGTTCGGCTCTTCGCTGCATCCCGAAATCCGCGACCTGCCCGGACGGATGAACCATCGCATGCCGCGGCTGCCGAACGGCGAGCCGCATCCCGATCTCGCCGTCATTTTCGCCGACCGCCACGATGTTCGCTTGACCCCGGGCGGCCTTTTTGCCGACCTACTCGGCACCGACACGATCCGGGTCAACTCGCTGCACGGCCAGGGCATCTTGGCAGCAGGACCGCGCATTGTGGTTGAGGGCGTGGCCGAGGACGGCACCATCGAGGCCATTCGCATCGCAGACGCGCCGGGTTTTGCGCTCGGCGTGCAATGGCACGCCGAGCACGAGGCGGCGCGCAATCCGATCAACCGCAAATTGTTCGAAGCGTTCGGTGCGGCGATCAAGGAGTACCGGCAGACTCCGCCCCGTGAACAGCTTGGGTCAATGCGCCGTGCTGCTCTCGATCCCCTCGATGTCCTCGATCATGGTTTGGCCGAGATGGCGGATCGCCTCCGCTACGAGCGCAGCCCATTGGTCCTTCGGCCCGAGCATGATGGTTTCAGCCAAGCTCTCCGCCATTCTGGCCACCATATCGGCAAGGTCGACACTGTCCTGTCCCTCGATGCGCTCGCGCACCAATTCGTTGATGTCGCAGTGCAGGCAATCGCTCATTTCGACCACTCCATCAAATCGCCGCGCACCCCTTTTGCCCGCAGGATGCCGCAAAACACCCTTCCCTGTCGCCCCGAAACTTGCTGCCGGTTGTTCCGCCAGCCGCAGCGCATTGCCGGCGGCAATGGCGGACAATTTCCCTGCCTGCTCGAGCTGTCCGTGCGGCCTCAAGTTCCGAAATTTCGCCGGGCCGGAGCTGTTGCGGCCGGGCGAGCCATGCCGCCGCTCAGCAGAGTGGAGCGGCCGAAGCTTGTCGCAAAGCTATTTCCCGATATGCCGGCCGACGAATTCCACCATGTGCGCAAACATGTCGCCGCTTTTGGTCAAGTCCGGCGAGTGGCCGGCGTGGCGCTCCATCTCGATATATTCGAGCGCGATATCGCCGCCGGCTTTGCGGTAATTGGCGACGAAGCGCTGCGGCTCGTTGCCGGGAAAGCCGGAATCGGCATCCTTGTAATCGTGGACGATGTCGTTGCGGCCCTGGAACCAGATCGCCGGCGGCAACTGCACCTTTTCGCCGCGCTCGAGCGCCAGCATCGGATTGCCCTCCTCCATATTGGCCTCGGTGCGCCAATAGGAATCGTGGCGCGGGATAATGCCTTTGGCCCAGTCGCCGCCGGCCGCCACCGCCCGCTTGGCGTGACGGTAACGCGACAGCGGATTGATCACGGGCCAGGACATCACGACGGCGCGCACGCTCGCGTCCTGCGCCGGCACGCCAGCCGGCAGCGGGATCGCACCGTAGCGCGGATCGTCCGGGCGCATGGCAACGAGCATCGCCAGATGGCCGCCGCTCGATTGGCCGGAAATACCAATCAGGTCCGGCCGTATCTTAAGCTCCCGGGCGTGCGCCTTGGCCCAGCGCACGGCGAAATTGATGTCCTGCACCGAGGCCGGGTAGGGCGCCTCGTTGCCGGAGCGGAAATCGAGCGCGATGGAGACAATGCCGTGCTCGGCCATGTATTCATGGCGCAGGTGCTCGGTCAGGCGGTCGCTCATGCACCAGGCGCCGCCGTGGCACTCGACCAGAGCCGGGAATGGCCCCTCGCCGCGCGGCTTGAACACGCGCGCCAGAAGCGGCTTGCCGCTATGGCGCAAATATTCGATATCGGAAACGTCGAATTCGGTGGTTTTGGCTTCGAGTGTCGCAGTACTCATGGTGCGTTGTCTCCTCTCAGTCGAGCTAGTCTAGCCCGTTCCGCGCACAGGCGAAATCGGCAATGGGCGCGTCGTCTGACGCGGTTTAAGACTGGTGTTTGGGCGTCCCGCCCTGACGGGGCGCAACGGAACCGCGCGGATCGTTCTTGTCGGACATGCAGCGTTTCAGAAAGTCGTCGCGTTTCTTGCCGTGCATATGCAGATCGTCGGCGCCGAGTTTGCAAGTCATCGCCTTCTCTTTCGCGGTGACTGCGGCCGCCGGCACGCTCGGCAGCAGCACGACCGAAAAGGCGGAGCAGAGTGCGGCTATGAAAACGAATCGATGCATTGTGGTCCTCCTCACTGGCTGATTGAGATTGTAGCACTTCATCGGGTGAAGCTGGGACGCATTCGGTGGTCCGCCCCTCCCTGCGAAGCGCTCCGGCGGGACATGGCCGCAGCGACGGATTATGACATCGCGAGCAATGGAACCTGCGATTCGGTCATGGCCTCCCCCGCGCCGGTAAGCTCCGCCCTCGCGCGCGTCACGCCCGGGCTTTCCGGAACCGCCGATCTCATCGTCGGTCCCGAACACACCGCACCGTTCGTGGGCTCGGGGCGGATCGCGGTGCTGGCGACGCCGGTCATGATCAACGTGATCGAAGCCGCCGCGCTCGCGGCCGTCGAGCACCTCCTGCCGACCGGCCACCAGAGTCTCGGCATCCATCTTGACGTAAGCCACATTGCCGCGACGCCGGTCGGCCTGCGCGTCAGCGCTACCGCGGAAGTGGTCGGCGTCGAGGGCCGCACCATCACGTTCCGCGTCGAAGCGCACGACGATTTCGAGCCGATCGGCGGCGGCACCCATCGGCGGGTCGTGGTCAGCGTTGCCCGCTTTGACGAACGCGTTCAGCGCAAGCTCGCGCGCAGCGAAACCTGACCGGCGGGCGCCGGCAGCGGCGAATTATGCGGTCCGCCGCGAACGGCCGGCGAACCAGCCGAGCACGAACAGGATCACCGCCGCGACAGCGGCGGCCGCGGCATGAGTCTTGTGAATATGAGCGGAACCGTCGAGGTGGCCGGGAATGAAAGCCGGCAATTGGCCGGCCGGAATGGTGTAGTACATCACCGCGGCGGCGACGCAGATAATGGCCAGCAGATAGGCGAGCGTTCTCATGGATCGTGTTTCCCAATAGCAAGAGTCGCCGCACGCGGCACGGATAGCGGTTAGCACGAGACCGCAAGATTTGGCCAGAACATCGGTCGGCGAAGAGCGCCGCTTCTCAATAGGGCCGCACGGCGCCCTGCACCGTGGTGCGCAGCATCAGCCGGCGCTCGGCCGATGGAAAATCGGTGCGCGCATGCGAGGAGCAGCGGTTGTCCCACAACAACAGATCGCCGACCCGCCACACGTGCTCATAGACGAATTCGGGCTTCTCGGCGTGATCGAACACGGCGTTGAGCAGGCGGTCGCTGTCGTCTTCCGGCATGTCGATCACTTTCACCGTCATCAACCGGTTCACATAGATCGCCTTCTTGCCGGTGTCATCGTGGGTGCGGAATACCGGATGCACGTATTCGGCAAACGCTTCGGTGCCCATGGTGCCGCCTCTGATGGTCGTGCCGTAATTATAATGGTGCAGCGCCTTCTTGCCTTCGAGCGGCTCGCGGATGGCGGGATCAAGCGTGTCGTAGGCGGCGTAGCCTGAGGCGAACAAGGTGTTGCCGCCGGTCGAGGGGATTTCCAGCGAGTAGAGCAGCGTCGCCTTGCTGGGCATTTCGGCGTGGATCATGTCGTGATGGAACATCATCTCACCGTCAGGCAGCACGCCGATCGGCTCGCCGTTCTCGCGGATATTGGAAACCATCATGACGCCGGGCAACAGCGACGAATAGCCCTTCGGATAATACTTGGGCGGCCGCGACAATGTGCTCATCTCGCCGAAGAAGCCGGTGGCGCGGACCAGACCCTCCTGCGACAAGTGCTGATCGGGAAAGATCAGCACCAGATGGTCGAGCCAAGCCTGATAGATCGCTCGCACCGTCTCGTCATCGGGTTTTTGGCGCAGGTCGATGCCGCGGACTTCCGCGCCGATGTGTTTGCTCAGCGGCACGACGTTCGAGCTTTGATTTCGTTGTGACGGCGACGTTCATGGTCCTGCTCCAGTTCGACATGGCGCCACCCGGCGGCGTGGCAAGCGCATGCCTTGTCGGGCGGCGATTGCCGCCCCGGCATTCTACTCCGCGGCGACCGGAATCGCCGCAATGACCGCACCATGCGCGGCCTCGCCACTGGCCAAAGCGGCCAGAATCCGGTCGACCAGCGCACGCGCAGAATTCCGCGCTCAGCTCGACCGCGACGCGGTCGCGGCCGCCTTCACCCTCATTGGTGAAGTCGATCCCAAGCACATGGTCGAGCGTGGAATGATAGGGATGATCGAAATAGACGTTCGCGGTGTCGATCCGCATCCAGCCCTTGCGGCCTTTGGCGCTGCCGACGAGCGCTGCCTTTTCGACGATATAGGAGCACATGTTGATCTCCCGCTTTATTCGGCGGCAATGCTGGCGGCGGAGGTGGCAAGATAGCGGTTGAAGAAGGCGAAGGCCTTCTGCCAGCCGTCCGCCGCCTGTTCGGGCCGGTACGAATCGCGCAACGTGTTGAAGAAGGCATGCCCGGCGCCGTTATAGCGGTGGAACTCGTAGTTCTTGCCGAGCCGCTTGAGCACCGCTTCGGTGCGGTTGACCTGGTCCGCGGTCGGGTTGCCGTCGTCATTGCCGAAAATTCCCAGAAGCGGGCAGGTCATTTTCTTCGGTCAGATCGATCGGCGCGACCGGGCGCTTGGCGTTGAGCAGCTTGGGGTCGTCGACGATCACGTTGCCGCCCCAGCAATCGACGGCGGCATCAATTCCCGGCAGCGAGCAGGCGGCGAGATAGGTGTGGCGGCCGCCGGAGCAGAAACCGATGACGCCGACCTTGCCATTGCTGTTGGGCTGTGCGCGCAAGTACGCCATCGCGCCGGCGACATCGCCGACGATCTGGGCATCGGCGACACCGCCGGCCGCGCGAATCCGCGCCCCCAGATCGTCGGGGCTTTCATTCGGCCCACCCTCGCGGAAATACAGGTGCGGCGAAATCGCCGCATAGCCATGATGCGCCAATTTGCGCACGACTTCGGTGGTCCACTCGCACCAGCCCGGGATGTGGTGGATGACGACGATTCCTGGAACTTTGCCGCCGGCCAGCGGGCGCGCATAGTATGCCTCGCCGGTATCGCCGTTATGGCCGCGAAACGAAACCGTATCGGCTTGAAGGCCTTTGTAAAACCCCACGACGCTCTCCCTCGTTCTCAAGCCGCCGGCCCCCTTCCCTACTGATAGCACAGCAGGCCGACCGGCACAGCCGCATCGGTTCAGTTGGGACAGGGGTGCAATACCGCGTTGTAGGTATTGTCCCGATCGATGAACTTGATGGTCTTGTCCGGCCGCGGTGTGAAGGTGATATCGCCGATCAGCGGCCCGGCCGGGAACTTGCATTCGACGTGAGCCTTGACGCTCTTGCTGTCTTGCGCGCTCGACAAAACCTTGCATATCCCGATATTCGAGATGATTTCCTGCGCAGAAATCGTCACCTTGAGCGCCGCCTCATCCTTGGCGTTGCCCTTGCAGGCAACGTTCTGCATGTAGGTACCGGCGAGCGCGGCGAGCGGAGAAGTATTCTCCGCGGTTGCCGCGTCGGCGGGCGAAATTACTGCCGCAAAGACCGCAGCTGCAAGAACTGGAACACATGCCGTGATGACGCCTGCAACGTTGATCTTGACCACGACCCCCTTGGTTGATCGATTAGGCCCCGCTGCCGCACTTGCAAGAAGACGGCAGCGCGGCTCATACTTGGCGCACGAAATTTAACCAATTTCGTACCGGCAGCCAATCTTTATCGTGAAACATTATGGCGCCTTCGCGCCGGAATTGCCTGGTCGTCAAGACACGACGCCGCGGCGAACAGACGCTCTATCGCCGCGGCTTGAGCCAGAACCGACGAAGGTGGCGCCGAGCCGGCGCCGCCCCCTTTTGATGCCGACCGCGATCGCTTGGCGATCGGTCAGTGTGCGGTCAGGCCCGAGGAGTTCCTCCTCCACCACCGCCCCGGGAACATCGACCGGCTTCGCGGTCGCCTCCTCCCAGACGATCGGCTCGGGCTTGCGCGTGAGCGCGCGCGCCAGGACCTCGTCCATGCGCGAGACCGGAATGATGTCGAGCCCGCTCTTGATCGAGTCGTTGATCTCGACCAGATCCTTGGCGTTCTCTTCCGGAATGAGCACGGTCTTGGTGCCGCCGCGCAAGGCGGCAAGCAGCTTCTCCTTCAAGCCGCCGATCGGCAGTACGCGGCCGCGCAAAGTGATTTCGCCGGTCATTGCCACGTCGCGGTACACCGGAATACCGGTCATGACCGAAACGATTGCCGTGACCATGGCGACGCCGGCGGACGGGCCATCCTTCGGGGTCGCCCCCTCCGGCACATGCACGTGGATGTCGCGCTTGTCGAAGGCCGGCGGCTCGATGCCGAAGGCCGCCGACCGCATGCGCACGTAAGATGCGGCAGCGGAGATCGATTCCTTCATCACCTCGCGTAAATTGCCGGTGACGGTCATCTTGCCCTTGCCGGGCATCATGGCCGCTTCGATGGTCAGCAGTTCGCCGCCGACGTTGGTCCAGGCAAGGCCGGTCACTAGGCCAACCTGGTCCTCGGCCTCGACCTCGCCGTAGCGGAACTTCGGCACGCCAAGGTAATCGGAGAGGTTCTTGTCGGTGACCTGCACCGACTTGGTCTTCTTGATCGTGAGCTCTTTGACCGCCTTGCGAATGAGCGTCGACAATTCGCGCTCGAGGTTGCGCACGCCGGCCTCGCGGGTGTAGCGCCGAATGATCAAAAGCAAAGCTTCGTCGTCGATCGACCACTCCGCGGGTTCGAGGCCGTGCTTGACGACCGCGTGCGGGATCAGGTGCTTGCGCGCGATCTCGACTTTTTCGTCTTCGGTGTAGCCGGCGATCCGAATGATCTCCATGCGGTCCATCAGCGGCGGCGGAATATTCAGCGTATTCGCCGTGGTGATGAACATCACGTGGGACAGATCGTAGTCGACTTCGAGGTAGTGGTCATTGAACGTGTGGTTCTGCTCGGGGTCGAGAACTTCGAGCAGCGCCGATGACGGGTCGCCGCGGAAATCGGCGCCCATCTTGTCGACCTCGTCGAGCAGGAACAGCGGGTTCGAGGTCTTGGCCTTACGCATCGACTGGACGATCTTGCCCGGCATCGAGCCGATGTAAGTCCGCCGGTGGCCGCGGATTTCGGCCTCGTCACGCACACCGCCAAGCGAGACGCGAACGAACTCACGTCCGGTGGCCCGCGCGATCGATTTGCCGAGCGAGGTCTTGCCGACGCCGGGCGGACCGACAAGGCACAGAATGGGCCCGGTCAGCTTGTTGGCGCGCTGCTGCACCGCGAGATATTCGACGATGCGCTCCTTGACCTTTTCGAGGCCGAAATGATCGGCCTCGAGAATCTGCTCGGCCAGCGTCAGATCCTTCTTGATCTTCGACTTCTTGTTCCATGGAATCGACAAAAGCCAATCCAGATAGTTGCGCACCACCGTCGCTTCGGCTGACATCGGCGACATCTGGCGCAGCTTCTTCAGCTCGTGTTGGGCCTTCTCGCGCGCCTCCTTCGACAGTTTGGTGCGCTTGATCTTCTCCTCGATCTCGGCGACCTCGTCCTTGCCATCCTCGTCGCCAAGCTCCTTCTGGATCGCCTTCATCTGCTCGTTGAGGTAGTATTCGCGCTGGGTCTTCTCCATCTGCCGCTTGACGCGGGTGCGGATGCGCTTTTCCACCTGTAACACCGAGATTTCGCTCTCCATCAGGCCGAGCACCTTTTCCAGGCGTTCGGTGACGCTCGGCGTCTCCAGGATCGTCTGCTTGTCGGGAATCTTAATGGCGAGATGCGACGCAACCGCATCGGCCAGCTTGGCGTAATCCTCGATTTGCTGGACGACGCCGATGACCTCCGGCGAAACTTTCTTGTTGAGTTTCACATAGCCGTCAAACTCGTTGATCACCGATCGCGCCAGCGCCTCGGCCTCGACCTGATCGCCGGCGGCGTCAACGAGCGCAGCCGCCTCCGCCTCGTAATAATCCTCGCGAGCGGTGTAGCGCTGCACCTGCGCGCGGGCCGCCCCTTCGACCAGCACCTTCACGGTGCCGTCGGGCAGCTTGAGCAGCTGCAGCACGCTCGCCAACGTGCCAACGCTGTAGATCGCGTCAGGCGCCGGGTCGTCTTCAGAGGCGTTCTTCTGCGTCGCCAGCAGAATGAACGTGTCCGAACGCATCACTTCTTCGAGCGCCTTGATCGACTTCTCGCGGCCGACGAAGAGCGGAACGATCATGTGCGGGAACACGACGATATCCCGCAGCGGCAACACCGGATAGGCGCGGCTTTCGCCGGGCATCGGGAGCGGCTTTGGTTTGGCGGCGCTGGTCATGGGCCCCAATTCCTTTTTGTTGTGCACTTCCACCATGACCCGCAGGATGCGCTGTCACGACGGACTGCCGGTGATCCGGGGAGCATCACGCTCCCTCCCTTGCTTCCGCCGCCGGTGTGGAAGGCAAGGGAGGGAGCGCACCCTAGGGGCAAGTACCGAACTCCGCCCGGAGAACTTCGCGCGAGTCTTGGTGCGCGCGATTCATTTGCGCACTATAGGTGGCGTTACCCTCGAAAGGTGTCAAGAAAGCGCGACCTCGGCGGCGAGCCATACCGCGAGCCATGCCGAGGCCCTGGCGCACGGAAACCTGGCGCGCCAAATCTGGCGTCCGCGGCGAGCTCGATCTCACTCAGGCGCTCGCGCCGCCGGCATCGCTGGCGCGGTCCGAGCGGTCGGCATAGATGTAGAGTGGCCGCTTGCTGTCGTCGACGACCTCGCGGAAAATCTCGACCCGCACCACGCCTTCGAGGCTCGGCAGATCGAACATGGTGTCGAGCAGGATGTTCTCCATGATCGAGCGCAGGCCCCGCGCGCCAGTCTTGCGGTCGATGGCCTTGCGGGCGATTGCGGCGAGCGCCTCCTCGGTCAGCTTCAGGTCCACCGATTCCATCTCGAACATGCGCTGATATTGCTTGACCAGCGCATTTTTCGGCTCGGTGAGGATGCGCTTGAGCGAAGGCTCGTCGAGATCTTCCAAGGTGGCGACGACCGGAAGACGGCCGACGAATTCCGGAATGAGGCCGTATTTCAGCAAATCCTCGGGCTCGACGTCGCGGAAGATCTCGCCCTGCTTGCGGTCCTCCGGCGCCATCACCTTGGCGCCGAACCCGATCGAGGTTGAACGGCCTCGCGCCGAGATGATCTTTTCCAGGCCGGAAAAGGCGCCGCCGCAGACGAACAGGATGTTCGTGGTGTCGACCTGAAGGAACTCCTGCTGCGGGTGCTTGCGGCCGCCCTGCGGCGGAACGCTCGCGATGGTTCCTTCCATGATCTTAAGCAGCGCCTGCTGCACGCCCTCGCCCGACACGTCGCGGGTAATCGAGGGGTTGTCCGACTTGCGCGAGATCTTGTCGATCTCATCGATATAGACGATGCCGCGCTGCGCGCGCTCGACGTTGTAATCCGCCGACTGCAACAGCTTTAGAATGATGTTCTCGACGTCCTCGCCGACATAGCCGGCCTCGGTCAGCGTGGTCGCATCCGCCATGGTGAAGGGCACGTCGAGAATGCGCGCCAGCGTTTGCGCCAAGAGCGTCTTGCCCGAGCCGGTCGGGCCGATCAGCAGGATGTTGGATTTGGCAAGTTCGACGTCATTGTGCTTGCTCTGGTGGTTGAGCCGCTTGTAGTGATTGTGCACGGCGACCGAGAGCACCTTCTTGGCGTAGTCCTGGCCGATGACGTAATCGTCCAAGACTTTGCGGATCTCGCGCGGGGTCGGGATGCCGTCGCGCGACTTCACCAGCGAGGATTTGTTCTCCTCGCGGATGATATCCATGCACAGTTCGACGCATTCGTCGCAAATGAAGACGGTCGGCCCGGCGATGAGCTTGCGCACCTCGTGCTGGCTCTTGCCGCAGAACGAGCAGTAGAGCGTATTTTTTAAATCGCCGCCGCCAACCTTGCTCATTCCAGTCTCCGTACCAGTCTACGTTCCTGACCGCGATGGCAGCACCCCGGGAATTTAAGAAGCGCTGCGCTAAGATTTCGTAGCTCCGTTCGACTCACCCGCACCCGGTCCGTACCTGCCTGCCCGGCACGGACCAAGAGCCGGCCACACTGACAGCACGCTGCCAGGCAGTACAAGTCGGTATGCTAGCGGCGTGCCAACCAAGAATCCATTAACGATAACGCGAGTTTGCGCCAGTGTGCTTTCCGGATCACAGTCCTGGACAAGGCACTTGACGTGGCGCCTCGGACCCGCTTGCGCCGACGAATCAGCCCGTTGAACCGTGTCGGCTCCACTGCCGGGCCAGCTCACCCCTTGAAAGTCGCCGGCTCCAACTTGAGCGACGGCTCCTCCGGCCGCTTTTCGATCACCTTGTCGATCAGGCCGAAATCCTTGGCCATTTCGGCGGTCAGGAACATATCGCGCTCCAGCGCATCCTCGATCTTCTTCAGCGGCTGGCCGGTATGCTTGACGTAGATTTCGTTCAGGCGGCGCTTGAGGTTCAGGATTTCCTGGGCATGCAGCATGATGTCGGTGGCCTGACCCTGGAACCCGCCTGAAGGCTGGTGAACCATGATGCGGGCATTGGGCAGCGCAAAACGCAGATCTTTGGCTCCGGCCGCGAGCAGCAGCGACCCCATGGAAGCGGCCTGCCCGGTGCACAAGGTCGATACCGGCGGGCGGATGAACTGCATCGTATCGTAGATCGCCAGGCCCGAGGTCACGATGCCGCCTGGCGAATTGATGTACATGGAGACTTCCTTTTTCGGATTCTCCGCTTCCAGGAATAGGAGCTGGGCCACGACGAGCGAGGCCATACCGTCCTCGATCGGGCCGGTAATGAAGATGATCCGCTCCTTGAGCAGCCGTGAATAGATGTCGTAGGCCCGCTCCCCGCGGTTGGTCTGCTCGACAACCATGGGTACGAGGTAATTCATATGAGTCTCAGTCGGATCGCGCATGGGACACCTGCAATGGGGATCAACCAGTTTGGCTTTCGTCTACTCACACGTTGTGGCCGAGTCGCACCCAGCCTGTCGTAGCATTCTCCCGGTCCGGCCGGCGATGCGGAAAAGGAGCATTCGCTCTGCAACTATCGCAGATATGTGCGGAATTGCCGGCGGCAAGACGTGACCTCACGGCGGCGGCCGCTGCAAGCACGTTCGTGCGCGCCGAATGCCGGTGATGCCGCCAAGCCCACCACCCGGCTTTCCGCCATGATCCTTCACTCCTCCTCTTCCTTGAACAGCTCCTCGCGCGATACCTGCCTCTCTGTTACCTCGGCAAGCTCGAGCACGAAGTCGACGACCTTGTCCTCGAAAATTGGTGCGCGCAGAGCGGCGAGTGCGCCGGGATTGTTGCGGTAATAGTCGAAGACCTGCTGCCCTTGCCCCGGAAGTTGGCGGGCCTGTTCCATGACGGCCATCCGCAGCTGCTCCTCGGTTACTTTGATATTGTTCTTCTCGCCGATCTCCGCAATCACCAGGCCGAGCCGCACCCGCCGCTCGGCGATGGCACGGTACTCGGCGCGCGCCTTTTCCTCGGTGGTGCCTTCGTCGGCGAAGCTGCGGCCCTGCTGTTTGAGATCGTTTTGGATCGCGGACCAGACGCTGTTGAATTCCTGCTCGACGAGGCTCGGCGGCGGTTCGAATTTGTGGCCCTCGTCGAGTTGATCGAGCAGCATGCGCTTGAGCTTCTGGCGCGAAGCTGCGGCATGTTCGCGCTGGATACGCTCGCGCACCGCGTCGCGCAGCTTGGTCATCGAATCGAGACCGAGGCTTTTGGCAAAGTCGTCGTCCAGCGTGACTGTGCCCGGGGCTTCGACTGACTTCGCGGTCACGGTGAACGTCGCGTCTTTGCCGGCGAGCGCTGTCGCCGGGTAGTTTTCTGGGAACTTGACGTCAAAAGTGCGGCTTTCGCCGGCCTTGACGCCGGTCAAGTTTTCCTCGAATCCCGGAATGAACCTCCCAGTGCCGAGCAGGATCGGCACGTCCTCGCCCGAACCGCCTTCGAACGGATGGCCCTCTATCGTGCCCTGAAATGAGATCGTTACCCGATCGTCCTTTTGCGCCCCTTCCGCTTTGGCGGCGTAGGGGCGGTTCTGATCGCCGATCACCTGAAGGGCCTGATCGATCTCGGCATCGGTGACCGCAGCGGTGAGCCGATCGAGCTTGATCGTCTTGAAATCGGCGAGCGCGATCGGCGGCACGATCTCGATCTCGACCGTGTAGGCGAGATCGGATTTGCCGGCAATGACGCCCTCGACAGCCCCCTCCTCGTCGGGCAGCACGATTTTCGGCTCGGTCGCGAGCTTGTAGCCGTGCTCGGTCACGATCTTGTCGTTGGCTTCGCGGACCGCGGCATCAATGACATCAGCCATGGTCGCCTTGCCGTAGATGCGCTTGAGGTGCGCAACCGGCACCTTACCGGGTCGGAAGCCGCGAAGCTGCACGCGCGACTTGAGCTGGTCGATCCGCTCATTGACCCGCGCCTCAAGATCGGCGGCCGGCACCACGACACGGTATTCGCGCTTGAGGCCCGCGGCGGCAGTTTCGGTGACTTCCATGAATTGACCCTTGAAATGACCCTTTACGAGGCGAGATCAAGCGCATCCGGCGCACCGCTGACCATTTGGGTGCGCAGCGATCGGATGGGAACGCCCGCCCGGCTGGTGCGGGCGGAGGGGCTCGAACCCCCACGACTTGCGTCACGGGAACCTAAATCCCGCGCGTCTACCAATTCCGCCACGCCCGCGACACACAAGGCGGTCCGGCGGCGCGGCTTATATCACGCGGGGTGCGCCGGACACTACAAAAATAGCCATTGTTCGGCGACGGGCAACGTAGGGCGCAGACGGCCCGAGCTACTTCCCCAATTATCCGAGCAGAGCGCGGTAGACGCGCGGCAGCGCTTCCGGCAGATCCTCAGAGATCAGTCCGGGTCCGCTGATTGCGGCAGCTTCGCCATGCAGCCAGACGGCGGCGCTGGCGGCCTCAAAGGCGGGCATGCCTTGGGCGAGAAGACCTGCCGCCATCCCGGTCAGAACATCGCCGGCCCCCGCCGTTGCCAGATAAGCGGGCGCATTAGCTACAATGCAGGCCCGACCGTCCGGCGCTGCAACCACTGTATCGGCGCCTTTGATCAGTACGACGGCGCCGACGCGATCGGCGGCCAGCCGCGCCCTTTCGAGCTTCGAACCAACCTTCATTCGATCGTCCAAGGCAACAAAGTATCGGGAGAATTCGCCCTCGTGCGGAGTCAGGATGGTGGCCTTTTGGCTGCGGGCCCGAAGCGCCAAAGCAAGCCGTTGCGGATGCGGTGCAAAGCTCGTGATGGCATCGGCGTCGAGCACCACCGCACGGTCGCCAGAAAGCGCGGCGAGCACAAGTTCGCACGTCAACTCCCCGACGCCGAGGCCCGGCCCGATTGCGAGCGCATTGAGCCGGCGATCGGAAAGAAAAGTTGCGAGTTCGCGAGCCCCGTCCACCGGCCGGACCATGACGGCAAGGCTTGCCGCGGCATTGACCGCCAGCGCTTCGCGGGGACTTGCGATGGTGACGAGGCCGGCGCCGGCGCGCAAGGCGCCGCGAGCGGCGAGCCTTGCGGCCCCGGTCGACCATGACGGCCCGGAAACCACGACGGCATGGCCGCGGTCGTATTTGTGCCCGCTCAAGCGCGGGTGCGGGAAAAAGGCGCGCCACAGCGCCGGCACGTTTTCGAACGTTTTCGGGGCGATCCGCTCCAATACCGAAACGGGAATGCCGATCTCCGCCAAACCAATCTCGCCGCAATGCAGCCGTCCCGGAAGCAGGACATGGCCTGGCTTCTTGCGGAAGAACGTGCAGGTCTGGACGGCATTGATGGCAATCCCCATCACCGCCCCGGACGTGCCGTTGATGCCGCTTGGCAGGTCCACCGCGACCACCGGCGCCGGCCCGGCATTGATAGCCTCGATCATCGCCCGCGCCCTGCCCTCGACCGGCCGGTCGAGTCCGGCACCGAGGAGGGCGTCGATAACGACCTCCGCACCCTCCAGCCCGCCAGGCTCAGCGGCCTCGACCGATCCAGTCCATTGCCGGGCTGCAAGGGCGGCGTCGCCCTTGAGCCGGATCATATCCGCAGCGAGCAGCAGCCGTACGCGGTACCCCCGCTCGGCAAGCAGTCGCGCGGCAACAAAACCGTCGCCGCCGTTATTGCCCGGCCCGGCCACGACGACGATCGCGCACCGCGCGCGATGGCGCGCCGCCACCATGTCGGCGACAGCGCGCCCTGCGTTCTCCATCAGCGCGATGCCCGCGACGCCGCCGGCGATCGCAAGTCGGTCCGCTTCAGCCATTTCGGCGTTGCTGAGAAGTTCAATCATATGCCGAAAGATAGCGAAAGCGTGCGGGTCTGTCGCCGCATCGGGAGGTATGATGAGTTATTGGGCATTATGCCTACTTTATCGGCGACGGCCCATTCTTGGCTCTAGGAAAGAGGCCACGTGCAGCCCTTAGACTTTTGATTCGATTGCGCTATTTCGGCAGTTCCGGCCTTGGCACGGGACCTGCTAACCGAGCAATGGTTCCAAGAGTGGAGCGGCCCGCCTCGGAGCCGGGAGACGAAACGCGATGAAAAAAATCGAGGCAATCATCAAGCCGTTCAAACTTGATGAGGTCAAAGAGGCGCTCCAAGAGGTTGGTTTGCAAGGTATCACCGTCACCGAGGCCAAGGGGTTCGGCCGGCAAAAAGGCCACACCGAACTCTATCGCGGCGCCGAGTACGTGGTCGATTTTCTGCCCAAGGTGAAGATCGAAGTCGTGCTGGGCGACGACATGGTCGACAAGGCGGTGGAGGCGATCCGCCGCGCCGCCCAGACCGGGCGGATCGGCGATGGCAAGATCTTTGTATCGAATATTGAGGAGGCTATCCGGATCAGAACAGGGGAATCCGGGCTGGACGCCGTCTAATCCTCAGGCCCGATTGCGCTCGCTCTCTCGGCGACGGCAGAATCGGCCCGCACCACGCCAGCAATCACCAGCACCATGAAAGGGTACGACTGCCATGACCACGCCGAAGAATGTCATGAAAATGATCAAGGACAACGACGTGAAATACGTCGATTTCCGATTCACCGACCCGCGCGGCAAATGGCAGCATGTCACCACAGACATTACGACCATCAGCGAAGACACCTTTGCCGAAGGCATCATGTTCGACGGTTCGTCGATCGCCGGCTGGAAGGCCATCCATGAATCCGACATGCAGTTGATGCCCGACCCTGAAAGCGCCTGCATCGATCCGTTTTTCGCCGAGACGACCCTGGTCCTGGTTTGCGACACGCTCGAACCGCTGACCGGCGAGCCTTACACCCGCGATCCGCGCTCGATCTGCAAAAAGGCAGCCGGCCTCGTCAAATCGATGGGCATCGGCGACACGGTGTTCTTCGGCCCGGAGGCCGAGTTCTTCATCTTCGACGACGTGAAATTCTCCGCGACGCCCTACAAGGTCGGCTACAGCGTCGATTCGATCGAATTCCCGACCAATTCCGACACCGAATATGAAGGCGGCAATCTCGGCCACCATATCGGTTTCAAGAAGGGCTATTTCCCGGTGCCGCCGCTCGACACCGCGCAGGACATGCGTTCGGAAATGCTGGCGGCCATCGCCAAAATGGGCGTCGGCGTCGAGAAGCACCACCACGAAGTCGGCTCGGCACAGCACGAACTCGGCTTGAAATTCTCGCCGATGGTGCGCATGGCCGATCAGATGCAGATCTACAAGTACTGCATCCAGCAGGTCGCCCAGGTCTACGGCAAGACCGCAACCTTCATGCCGAAGCCGATCTACGGCGACAACGGCTCGGGCATGCACTGCCACCAGTCGATCTGGAAAGCCGACAAGCCGCTGTTCGCGGGCAACAAATATGCGGACCTGTCGGAAACCTGTCTGCAATACATCGCCGGCATTCTAAAGCACGCCCGCGCCATCAACGCCTTCACCAATCCGACGACCAACTCCTACAAACGCCTGGTGCCGGGCTTCGAGGCGCCGGTGCTGCTCGCCTATTCGGTGCGCAACCGCTCGGCGAGCTGCCGTATTCCGCTGGCCTCATCGCCGAAGGCCAAGCGGGTCGAAGTGCGCTTTCCCGATCCGCTCTGCAATCCCTATCTCGGCTTCGCGGCGATGCTGATGGCCGGGCTCGACGGCATCAAGAACAAGCTCAATCCCGGCGAGCCGACCGACAAGGACCTCTATGATCTGCCGCCGCGCGAACTGAAAAAGATTCCCACCGTTTGCGGCAGCCTGCGCGAGGCGCTCGGCTACCTCGACAAGGATCGCGATTTCCTGAAAATGGGCGGCGTGTTCGACGACGATTTCATCGACGCCTACATGGAGCTCGAAGATGCAGGAGATCATCCGCTTCGAACACACCCCGCATCCGGTCGAGTTCGAAATGTATTACTCGGCGTAACGACTGGCGTATCCTCCCTGCATTGCAATGGCGATGCAAACTTTCGGGCGCCGTCACGCGGCGCCCGCTTTTTCTACATCGTGCCGCGCTGCAGGATCGGCACCGGATGGCCCGGGACCGCCTGCGCCAGCCGCCGCCGCACCGGCTGCAATTTCATCGCAGGCGCGACGGCGCGCGGCGCCGCGACCGCCTCATCGGCCAACTCCACGCGATTGCGCCCGTTCGTCTTGGCGCGATAAAGCGCGGCGTCGGCACGGGCGATCAGAGATTCGATTGCTGCGTTCGGCGAGCCGCAGGCCACGCCGATGGAGACCGTCGCCGCAACTCGGCCGCGCTCCGGCTCAAGCGTCGCCGCGGCGAACGCCGACCGCACGCGCTCGGCGGCGATGCCGGCCTCGGCGAGCCTGCCCGGCAGAATGGCGACGAACTCTTCGCCGCCCAGCCGGCCGATGACGTCGCCGCCGCGCATGGTCTTGCGCGCGACACTTGCAAACAATTGCAGCGTCGCATCGCCGGCGGCGTGGCCATAGGTGTCGTTGATCGACTTGAAATGATCGAGGTCGAAGCCCAGCACGCTGACGGGCCGCTTCGCCGCCTCGCAGCTCGCCATCAAAGCGGCGGCCGCATCGAAGAAGCCGCGGCGATTGAGCAGCCCGGTCAGCGCATCCGTGGTCGCCGCCACCTTGTAGAGCCGCGCCGCGCGATCCTTGGCCAGAACCAGCACGATAAAGGCGGCACCGACGACATAAAGCACGACTTCGATCGCAAAAAGCGCGGTCCAGCCATTCGCCGGATTGCCGCTACCGCCGATATCGAACGAAAGCGTCGCGAGCGCCATGGGGAACAGGAAGATCGCGCCGTGCAGCATCGGCACGAAAATCGCCGGCCAGCGCCGGATCAGCGGCTTGCGCCGCTCGCGCCACAGTTCGGCGGCGGTCAGGAAAGTGTAAGTGGCAACGATCAAGGAGCTCGACGACGACATGCAGCGCCGCGGAATTGGCGAATGCCGGCACGGCAGAAGCGCAAAGCCAGGTGCCGGCGCCGAGAAACATGCCGCCCCAGGAGATCGGCCGGCCGTGGAACAGCCGCGCAGCGCTCCAGATCATGCCGACGGCAACGAACAACAGCACGTCGGCACTGCCGGCCGGCAGCGGCGGCGAGATCTCGCCGCCCAATCGCCAGATCGCGCCTGACGAGGCTCCGACCAGATAGGCGCCGCCCCACCAGGCCAAAGCGGCGATGCGGTCCTGCAGATAGGCGAACAGCAGGAACACGCCGAGCAGCGAGGTCACGCAGCTCGCGATGACAAACAGCGTTCCGATGTCGAGTGTGCTCGATGCTTCGATGGTCCGCGTCAGCATGGTCGGCCCTCCTGTCCGGGCAATCCGCACAAATACCTAGCACCGATCCGCGCGCCGCGTTGGAGGATCGCGGATCAGCCTTTGCCAAACCTTCGAACCAATGCGAGGGTTTTTGTGAAAAACCCCGAAAATTGCATTATTGAAAATCCCGGCGAATGCGCACGGCGGCGGGCCACCAGCCGCCAATGCGGCGGGCCGATCATTGCCCTCTGCCTCAGGATGCGGCGCCCCAACGCCGTATGGCCAGCGCGCCGATGCCGGCCCGATCCGGGCCAATGATCGGCACGATCGACGGCGCGGCGGCCGCAACGGCACGATCCTGAGGAGTTTCGGTCTCGACGCGGTTACGGCCGTGTTCCTTGGCGCGGTAGAGCGCGCGGTCGACGACGCGCAGGAGGTCGAGAACTTTGGCGTGCGGATCGCAAGCAAGCGTCACGCCGGCGCTGACGCTCGGCGCCAGGTCGGCGCTGCCGAAGCGCGCTGCCGCCGCGGCGAAGTTGCGACGCACCCGGTCGGCAATCGCGAACGCCTCGTCGAGATCGCCGACCGTCAGACACGAGGCGAATTCTTCACCTCCGATGCGAGCGAACAGCACATCGGCGCCGAGCGTCGCGGTCGCTGCGGCGGCAAACGCTTGCAGCACCGTATCGCCGATGGCGTGTCCAAAGCGGTCGTTGATCTGCTTGAAGTGATCGAGATCGAATAGCATTACCGCGAGCGGCTCGCGGCCGATCTCCTGCAGTGCCAACAGCGCCGCCGCCTGATCGACGAAGGCGCGGCGGTTGGCGACACCGCTCAACGGATCGACCAGCGAGTTGATCTTGTGCCTTAGCTCGGTGCGCTCCTTGGTCATGTTGAGCTGCAAGAACGCCATCACGACTGTGAACAATAGCGTGCCGAAGGCGAGCAACGCGAACGACAGGCCACTGAGCAGCGAATCTTCGGCGAACGCCGGCGACAGCAGCGTCGCCGGAACTCGCGCCAGCAAAGCCCCCGCATAGGCGAGCAGCACAATCACCGAAGGCCAGCGCGACATCAGCGGTTCATCGCGTCCGCGCCAAAACTCCTCGGCGGTGAGCAGCGCCAGCAGCGCCAGCATGGTCGAGACCACAACGATTCTGAAATTGGGCGCTGCGGCGAAGCCGGGCAGCCTGCACAGCAAGAGCCAGACCGCCGGTGCCACGAACACCATGTGCGGCCTGACCTTGCGGCCATCGAAAATGCGCGCTCCGATCCAGGTCAGGCCGTAGCCGAACAATATAAGCGCATTGGCAAGTTGAATGCTGAGGAAGTCGGATAGCGCGCCGTGCGAAGTCAACAGCCCCAGCCCGATCGCATTGATGATGTGGGCCGCCCCCCACCACATCGGCGCGCGGATGCTGCGGTTCTGCAATCCCGCGAACACCAGCAGCGCGCCTAGCAGCGCCGTGATGAAGACCGTCACCACGGACAGGGTTTGAACGTCGAGATGCATGGCAAACCCGCCGAAAAATGGAGCCGGCACGCTATCCGGCAAGGGTTCCGTACCGGTTACTACGCATGCCGAGCCCGCAAACAGCATTGCCGCGCGGTAAACAGGGTGCGGCAAATCCGATCGATCGCACGAGCCGCGTTGGCACGGATCGGGCGCCGAGGCTTGACGCCCCGCAAGCCCTTCACTTGGCCGACTTCCGCGCCTAGATTGGGCCGAAGCCACAAGGAGCTCTCGATGGCCGAGACCGCCGAACTCGATGCCGCGCCCGATACGCTCGAAGCCACCCTCAGTTATATCGTCGATGACGGCAGCAAAGTCTTCACCATCACTGCCGGTCCCGGCGGCCAGGACGTGCGCTCCGGCGGTACGCCCGATCTGCGCCGCGTGGTGCTCCACAACGGCCGCCCGCATGTCGGCGAGTTCACGCTCGAGGGCGACGGCTTCCATTTCGTGCGCCACGACACCAAGGTCGCCGATTTCTTTGACGAGGCCGAAATCCGGCGCGTCTATTATCCGGAGCTGGAAGCGCTGATCAAAGCCGAGAGCGGCGCCAAGCGCGTCGTCGTATTCGATCACACCTTGCGTACCGCCGACGACGAATTGCGCGAGAGCAAAAAGATCCGCGAGGTCGTGCGCCGCGTCCACAACGACTACACCGAATGGTCCGGGCCGCAGCGCGTGCGCGACCTGCTGCCCGACGAGGCCGATGAATTACTCAAGCGCCGCTTCGCCGTCATCCAGGTGTGGCGGCCGATCCGCCATCCGGTGGAGAGCTGCGCCGCTGGCGATCGCCGACGCGCGCTCGCTGTCGCCCGACAATCTCGTGATTTCGGAACGGCGCTATCCCGACCGCATCGGCCAGACCTACGCCATCACCTATAATCCCGCGCACAAGTGGTTCTGGTTCCCGCTGATGCGGCGCGAGGAAGCCTTGGTGTTCAAGACCTATGAATTGGCGAAGGACGGCCGCGCCCGCTGGACCGCACACACCGCGTTCGAGGATCCGACCACGCCGCCGCACGCGCGCCCGCGCGAGAGCATCGAAATCCGGGCGCTGGCGTTTTTCTGATCGGAACACGTAGCCCGGATTTCGGGTCGGCGAAATCCGGGAACGATAATCCCGCCGGACTGCCTCTGTCGGATTGCGCGCCGTGCAATCCGGGATGGGTTTGCTTGAAGTCCGGATGGAGCGGCGTATCTTCAGGCCGGGAGCATCAACATGGCAAAAACAAAACCGGTGATCTTCACGATTTCCGCCGCTTGGGACGACGAGGCGTCGGTCTGGAGCGGCCATTGCGACGACATTCCGGCCGCGGCCGATGCGCCCACGCTCGACGGCCTGCTGGCCAAGATTTCCGCCATGGCGCTCGACCTGTTACCGGACAATCATCCCGACGTTGATCCGAGCGCGTTGTTCCTGCAAATCACCGCGCTGCGCGAAGCCGAGCGGGCCGCGGCGTAAATGTCGCCGCAGTACGACAAGCCGCTGCGGGACTTGTTGCGCGCCGCAGGCTGCGCGTTCGTGCGCCCAGGAAAAGGCAGCCACGAAATCTGGCATAGCCCGATCACGAAGCGGAATTTTGCCGTGCCGGTCGGCATTCGAGCCACCACACGGCAAATGCGATCCTGCGCCAGGCCGGGCTGCCCAAGGCGTTTTGACGGCGCCTGCACCCGTCGCGGCCGGCTTGACCCGCCGCGCAGCGCTTCACCGCGAGAGGCGGTGGAGGGGGTCTCAGCATCGGAGCATGTTTCATCGTTCTCGCGGCGCGTTTTTTGTTCGCGCCCGAGCTATGCCAACCTCGTCGGCAAAATCGTACCGCAGAGCAGGATCGCGTCACGCCTGAAGGCGGCGGTGGGACCGGCTTTCGGCTCGATCATGCTCAACGAACAAAAGGAAGCAGAACGCCGGCAGGCGCGTTACGTCCAACCTCCGCGCCCCCACCTTATCCTCCCTCGCTTGCGGGGGAGATAGGGAGGGGGCGCGGCTCGCGCGAAGCGTCGCGCGCTCGCCTGTCGGCGTTCCACCGCGGCACTTGCTGCAGCGACCGAACGCCACAGCTCAGCTCCAGCTACGCGCTTCCTGTTGGGGTGGACGGCCCCCGACGGCATCGCTGTGCCAGAATGAGGTCGTTTCAGATCTCAAACCAAGGGAGCCGTCCATGGACAAGATTATCCGTATTGGCATCGATACGTCCAAGAGTGTTTTCGTGCTGCGCGGAGTGAACGCAGCGGAGCAGCCAGTATTGCTGAAGAAGCTGCGGCGCCGGCAGGTCCTCGATTTCTTCAGAACAGTGCAGCCGACCAGGATCGGGCTGGAGGCGTGCGGGGCCGCGCATCATTGGGCGCGCGAATTGATGGCGCTGGGACACGCCGTCGTGCTGCTGCCGCCGCAATATGTGAAGCCCTATGTTCAGCGCGGCAAGAACGACGCCGCCGACGCCAACGCCATCTGCGAAGCCATGAGCCGGCCGCGCATGCGGTTCGTGCCGGTGAAGACGGCCGAGCAGCAAGCGGCGCTTATGCTGATGGGCGTGCGCGACCAGCTGATCGCCCGCCGCACGCAATTGAGCAACATGATCCGCGGCTATGCCGCCGAGTTCGGGATCACGGCAGCTCGCGGGCTCGACAAAATCGAACCGCTGCTGGCGCGGATCGCGACCGACCCCGGCGTGCCGGAGCCCGCCAAAGAGCTGTTTACCACCCTTGCCGCGGAATATGCCGAACTCAAGCCGAAGCTTCGCAAGCTCGAAGCGCAGCTGCTGGCGTGGCACCGGCAGAGCGAACTGAGCCGGCGGCTGGCAGAGGTTCCGGCGATCGGTCCGATCGGCGCATCGCTGCTGGTCATGAAGGTCCCTGATCCTCACAGCTTCCGAACTGGCCGGGATTTCGCGGCCTGGCTCGGCTTGACACCGAAAGATCACTCCACCGCCGGCAAGCAGCGCCTCGGGGTCATCACCCGAGCGGGCGATGAGATATTGCGCAGCGTCCTGGTGGTCGGTGCTACCGCGGTGATCCAGCACGCCAAGAAGGAGCGTGGAAAGCCCTCACCCTGGCTGATGGCGCTCATCAAGCGCAAGCCGCCGAAGCTTGCCGCCGTAGCGCTCGCCAACAAGACGGCGCGTATCGCCTGGAAGCTGATGGTCAGCGGTGAGCGCTACGATCGCAACCGGGCCGCGGCTGCACCGGCCGCGAGGATTGCCGCATAGCAACTTCACCGGCGGGCGCCCCCCGGGTCCCGCCGTGGAGGCCGAAGCTTGCTGAAGAGGAGCAGATGGCGCGATCGATCGATCCCAAGACGCGAGATATTCCGGGCGTCCCAGTGGCCTCCTATTCAAAGGTCGCCTTCCTGTTTGGAGCTCGCGTTGCGGAACCCATCTTGGCAGCGGTCATGTGCGACCGCGACAACAGACCGGACATATGATCGCAATCGTTTCGATCCGCACACTCGCAACTCTTGCAAGCCGGGGGCCGTCCACATATGGGACGCGCTACACAGGAGCGGGCGTTACCCGCCCCCTGCCGTCCCAGTCCAGCGAGTTTCCTCGCAGACCGGTCGTGATGCCGGCCGGGCGTATTTTGCCGGAGCCGCCCGGGAGCGGAAGTGACGAGCCGCCGCTCGCGGGCACCGCACTCGCCCCGCCAGCCGGTGTCGCCGGATGGCGTCCTTGATTCGAGCGAGATTCGGCATGTTTTGTACCTCAACCAGTGACCATTGTCAATAGAAAAGTGACGGCAGTCGCCGCCCTCGTCATACCCGGCCTTGACCCGCGTATCCATGCTGAATTCCAGCGCGTGAGAGATTTGCAGCCATGCTGTCGAAGCTCAGCTTCGGCATGGATTGCCGGTCGAGCCCGGCAATGACGAACCGGGCGCGAAAACGCGCCGCTTGTTGCCACCAACACAGCCATGATCGCCGCGGCGCTCAAGGGAAGTGCCAAGCTGATGCAGATTTGATTTGTAGGGCGCGTTGAGCGGCAGCGAAACCCACCGCCAACGGCGCGGCTGTTTGATGCGTCTCGCTTTGCTACGCGCTCATCGCGGCGGCGCGCAAGGCGAAGATCAATGTGCGGAGGATTTGAGTTGTAGGGCGCAATAGCGAAGCGTTTTGCGCCGACTTCCGGCTGATCCGCGACGGCGGATTACGCTGCGCTAATCCGCCCTACCGCGCTTCCCGACATCTCCACAGTCTTGCCGCACAGCATGGCGAGCGCGCAGGCGACGCGCGAGCGGGTGGCTTGGGGCATGATCACGCCGTCGATGGTGCTTGGCTCTGCGCCACGAATCATATCATCACCAAATGCCGTGGCTCGGCGCCGCGCACGGCGCGCAGCGGAATGCTGCGGTCGAAAGTGACGAGCCGGCCGCCGTGCTTCACCGCAAGCGCCAGCAGGTACACATCGCTGATCTGCTTCGGCCCGAGGATACGCGTCCGATCGAACCGGGCGGCCTCGGCAATCGAAACATCGTCCGGCCAAAACTCATGGCCGGGCTCGACGAGTTGCAGCCTCAGCTGTTCGATCGCTTGAGCCGCCGTCGGCCGCTTCGGATATTTTCCTTGGCAAACGATGCGCACAAAACCGTTCTGCGTCAGCGGGCATGACGCCCAGCCGTTGTCGCGTTCATTGCGCCACCACGCCAAAGATGCGCCGTGATGCACATGCGCGCTATCCATCAGAGCCAGTAGAACGTTCACGTCCAGCAGCGCGCGCATCGTCCTGATCCAACTCCTCCTGGATTTTAACGATCAGTTCGTTGGTCACGACAGCGCCGCGCGAGGGCAGCACATACCAGCCGTCCTTGTACAACAGGCCGTGCGGCGCAGCTTCGCTGCCCTCGGCGCCAGCGGCGCGCGTCAGCGCCTTGCGGACGAGGTCGGAAATGACTTCCTCCGGCAGTGGAATTCTGCGCCTTCGCCAGCTCCTTGGCTGCCGCCAGCACATCATCGTCGATATCGAGCGTGGTTCTCATACATCAGATGATAGTGCATCAGATGCGTTGATGCAAGCACGTATCGCCGACGCGCTTCCGCCTTCGCGCTGCGCGCTGCGCCGGATGGGCCGTGCGTCAACCCTCCCCACAAGGGGGAGGGTAAAGATCACACCGGCAAGTTATCGTGCTTTCGCCCCGGCATCTCCACCGTCTTGCCGCGCAGCAGCGCCAGCGCGCGGGCGATGCGGGGGCGGGTGGCGTGGGGCATGATCACGTCGTCGATGTAGCCGCGCTCGGCGGCGATGAAGGGGGAGAGGAAGCGCTCTTCGTATTCGCGGGTGCGCGCCGCAATTTTTTCCGCGTCGCCGATGTCGGAGCGGAAGATGATTTCGACGGCGCCCTTGGCGCCCATCACGGCGATCTGCGCGGTCGGCCAGGCGTAGTTGAGGTCGCCGCCAATGTGTTTTGAGGCCATCACGTCATAGGCGCCGCCGAACGCCTTGCGGGTGATGACGGTGACGAGCGGCACGGTGGCCTGCGAATAGGCGAACAGCAGCTTGGCGCCGTGCTTGATCAGGCCGCCATATTCCTGCGCGGTGCCGGGCAGGAAGCCGGGCACGTCGACGAAGGTGACGATCGGGATGTTGAAAGCGTCGCAGAAGCGAACGAAGCGCGCTGCCTTGCGGCTGGCATCGGAATCGAGCACGCCGGCCAAAACCATCGGCTGATTGGCGACGAAGCCCACAGTGCGGCCGGCGATGCGGCCGAAGCCGATGACGATGTTGCGGGCGAAGCTTTCCGAGAGTTCGAAGAAATCGCCCTCGTCGACGACTTTGAGGATCAGCTCCTTGATGTCGTAGGGTTTGTTCGGGTTGTCGGGCACCAAAGTGTCGAGCGAAGGCTCCTCGCGCTCGACCGCATCGAACGACGGCCACTCGGGCACGCCAGAGGAAAAACTCGACGGCAGAAAATCGATCAGCCGGCGCATCTGCAACAGACACTCGACATCGTTGTCGTAGGCGCCGTCGGCGATCGAGGATTTTGTCGCGTGCACCGAGGCGCCGCCGAGTTCTTCCGCAGTGACGATCTCGTTGGTCACGGTCTTCACCACGTCCGGCCCGGTGACGAACATGTAGCTCGTGTCGCACACCATGAAGATGAAATCGGTCATGGCCGGCGAATAGACATCGCCGCCGGCGCACGGCCCCATGATCACCGAAATCTGCGGAATGACGCCCGAGGCGAGCACGTTACGCTTGAACACCTCGCCGTAGCCGCCGAGCGAGGCGACGCCCTCCTGGATGCGGGCGCCGCCGGCGTCGAACAGGCCGATGATGGGGCTGCGCGCGCGCATCGCCATGTCCTGGATCTTGACGATCTTCTGCGCGTGCGTCTCCGACAGCGAGCCGCCGAACACCGTGAAATCCTTGGCGAAGACGAACACGGTGCGGCCGTTGACGGTGCCGAAGCCGGTGACGACGCCGTCGCCGGCGATCTTCTGCTTCTCCATGCCGAAATCGTAGGAGCGGTGCTCGACGAACATGTCGAGCTCCTCGAACAAATCGCGGTCCATCAAGAGCTCGACGCGCTCGCGCGCGGTGAGCTTGCCGCGCTTGTGCTGCGCCTCTATACGCCGCTCGCCGCCGCCCGCCCGCGCGGCTTCGCGGCGTGCTTCGAGCTTGTCGATTATGTTTTTCATTGTTCTTTCTTAGTCCGGGCCAGCGCAGCGGGAAAGGGGCAAAGCCAACGCGATATCCCCGTCACGTAGGGGCGCCCCTTGTGGGCGCCCGCGACGATCCCCGGGCGGCCACGAGGGCCGCCCCTACGTCAGGGACTCGCGGGGGCGGACGAAGCCGCTTCCTTGATTGCGGCGACGATGTTGGCGTAGCCGGTGCAGCGGCAGAGATGGCCGCTCAGAGACGTCGCGGATTTCGGCTTCGGACGGGTGCGGATTGCGCGACAGGAAGTCCGTAAACAACATCAAAATGCCCGGCGTGCAGAAGCCACATTGCAGGGCATGATGGTTGCGGAACGCCGCCTGCAGGGCGTTGAGCGTGCCGTCGGGCGCGGCGAGCAATTCGACGGTGCGCACCTCGCAGCCTTCGGCCTGCACCGCGAGCGTCAGGCACGAGCGCGTCGCGACGCCGTCGATCAGCACCGTGCAGGCGCCGCAGACGCCGTGCTCGCAGCCGACATGGGTGCCGGTTGAGCCGAGCGATTGGCGCAGAAAGTCGGACAGCAGCATGCGCGGCTCGGCCTCGGCCGCAAGCTTGCGGCCGTTGAGCGTCAGCGTGATGCGCACGCGCTCGTCTTTGTTCACGCGGCGCATCGCATCGCCTCCCCCACCACCCGCGAGACAAGATTGCGGAACAGGTCGCGCCGCATCGCCGCCGAGGCGTGCAAATCGTCGTAGCCTTTAAGGCCTTCGGTGAAAACTGCGAGATTGTTCGCCAGAAGGTGCGGGTAATCCTCCGGGGGGACCCGGAGCACCTGCGGCCGCCCCGCCAACCCGCCGACGCCGAGGTGAAGCTCCTCGCCCCGGAAAATTGCGGCGATGGCGATGATGGCGAAGTCGCCGTGGCGCCGCGCCACCTCGCGAAACGCCGCGCCCTGCCCGGCGAGCACCGGAAAGCGCACCGCGGTGATCAATTCATCGGGCTCGCGCGCCGTGGTGAGCATGTCCCTTTGAAAGAGCCCGGCGGCCAAAACCCTCTCGCCACGTTGCTTCGAGCGCAGCACGACTTCGCCGTCGAGCACCGCGAGCGCGAGCGGCAGCTCCGAACTCGGATCGGCATGCGCGATTGAGCCGCAGACCGTGCCGCGATTGCGGGTCTGGAAATGGCCGACGAACGGCAGCGCCGCGGCGACAAGCGGCAGTTTCCGTTTGAGCTGCGGCCACGCCAACAGACTCGTTCTGGGTCACCGCAGCGCCGACTTCCACCGCCGCGCCGAGATCGCGGATGGCGTCAAGCTCGCTCAAGCGCGAAATGTCGATGAGAACCTTGGCGTCGACCAGGCGCAGATTGAGCATCGGCACGAGCGACTGGCCGCCGGCCAAAATGCGCGCGTCGTCGCCATATTCGGCGAGCAGCGCCAAGGCCTCCGCGACCGTATCAGGCCGCACGTAATCGAAGGGTCGCGGTTTCATTGGCGCGGTATCATTTTTTGCCCGCTTGCAGCATGGCGTGGATGCGCCGCGGCGTCGCCGGCAGCGGCACGTCGTCTGCGCCGAGTGCGTCGGCGATGGCGTTGGCGATGCAGACCGGCGTACTCATGCAATTGCCCTCGGCGAGGCCCTTGGCGCCGAGCGGGGTGAACGGCGACGGCGATTCGTAATGCAGAATTTCCAGTTCCGGAATTTCGCTTACTGTCGGCACCAGATAATCGGCGAACGTGCCGGAGAGAAACGCGCCTTCCTCGTTATAGGTGAACTCCTCGTAGAGCGCCGCCGCCACGCCCTGCGCGAATGCGCCGCTTATTTGGCCGTCCGCCACCGCCGCATTGAGGATGCGGCCGGCATCGTGCATCGAAACATAGCGGTCGACGCGGACCGCATAGGTCACCGGATCGACCTCGACGCCGCACATGTCGAACACGAAACCGTAGGTGAACGAGGTGTTGATGCGGTCGTCGTGGCTCGGCGGCTCAAGTTCGGGCGGCGTCCAGATTCCGGTCTCGCTCAAGGCCGGCGCCATGCCTTCGGGCAGCATCACCGGCGACCAGTGCGAGGTGCCGGCGACGCGGCCGAACGGCAGCGCGTTGTCGGGATTGGAGCGGCTGCGGATCTTGCCGCCCACGAGTTCGACATCCTCGGGCAGCACATTGAGCTGCTTGGCGCCGATGGCCTTGAGCTTGTCGCGCATCTGCACCGCGGCCATGTGCGCGGCCACTGCCGTGCCGGAGGCGAAACGGCTCGAATAGGTGCCGGCCGCGATCGACCATTGGTCCTTGGCGGTGTCCAGTTCCAGAATGACTGCAATGTCGTCAGGCGAAAGCCCGAGCTCTTTGCCGACGATCTGCGCCAATACGGTTTCGTGGCTCTGGCCCTGCACCGTGACGTTGGCGGTGACGGTCACCGCGCCGAGCGGATCGATATTGATCCGCGCCATCGACACCGCGCCGTTCTTCGGCCCGGCACGGTCGCGCGCGGCCGGATTCATCACCGTCGACAGGTACCCCATATTCGACATCGCCGGCTCGACGATCGCCGCAAAGCCGATGCCGTATTTGCGGCCCGCCGCCCGCGCCTCGTCGCGCCGGCTTTTGAGCTCGTCGAGCCGGCCCTGCCCGAGCGCAAGGTCGACCGCGCGTAAATAATCGCCGGAATCGTAGAGCGCGCCGGCCGCGGCGCGGTAGGGAAATTTGTCGGCCGGGATCAGGTTGCGGCGGATCACGTCGAGCGGATCGAGCTTGAGCTCGACCGCGATGCGCTGCATCAACCGCTCCAGCGCCAGATAAAGCTGCGGCCCGCCGAAGCCGCGAATGAGGCTCGACGGCATTTTGTTGGTCAGCACGACGCGGTTCTTCACGTCGACATTGGCGATGTCATAGGCGCCGGTGATGGAACCGTGCATGCGGTACAGCGGTCCCGGCATCGGCGCGCGCAGGAATGCGCCGTAATCCTCAAGCTGATCGAGGCGTAGCCCGAGGATGCGGCCATCGTTATTCACTGCCGCCTCGATCTCGGTGACGCGGTTCGGCCCCGAACTCGCCGCGACGAGGTGCTCGATGCGGTCCTCGACCCATTTCACCGGCCGGCCGGTGATGCGCGCCGCAAGCGCCATCAACACGATATAGGGAAACACCGAAAGCTTTATGCCGAACGAACCGCCTGAATTAGGCGGGATGCGCAGCCGCAATTTCGGCCCCGGTACACGCAGCGAGCGCGCCATCACTGGATGGATGGAGAACGGCCCCTGGAAATTCGCCAACACATCGTAGCTGTCCTCGGCCGGATTGTGCCGGGCGACGACGACGTAACATTCGATCGGCGTAAACGACAGCCGCGGAAACTCGGTGGTCATGGCGATGACGCGGTCGGCGCGCGCGAAGGCCGCCTCGGTGTCGCCGTAGGAGAATTCGCGCACCGAGACTTCGTTGGTCTTGGCCTCGGCATGAACGAGCGGCGCGGTCGGCGCGCAGGCCGCACGCGGATCGATCGCCGCAGCGAGCGGCTCGTAATCGATGGCGACCAGCTCGGCTGCGTCCTCGGCGATGTAGCGGCTTTCCGCCACCACCAATGCGACCGGCTCGCCGACATAGCGCACGCGCTCGATCGCCAGCGCCCATTGCGGGGCCGCCACCTTCACGGCGGTGAGGAACGGCTCCGACAGCTTGCGCACCTGTTCGCCGGTGATCACCGCCCAGACACCCTCGTTCGCCAAAGCCGCGCGCGCATCGATCTGCACGATGGCGGCATGCGCATGCGGGGAGCGGATGACGTGGGCGTGGAGCGTGCCGACCGGGACAGGAAGATCGTCGGCGTAGCGGCCGCGCCCGGACAAGAGCGTCGCGTCCTCCTTGCGCAGAATTTTTGCGGTGCTCAGATCCTCCGTCATGACTGCGCTCGCTTCCCAAACTTTCTGGCAGTCGTCATTGCGAGGAGCGAAGCGACGAAGCAATCCTGCGCGGCGCCGCCCTCTGGATTGCTTCGCTTTGCTCGCAATGACGGAGGGATTACAACCTCTGCATCGGTTCGATGCCGAACAAAGCCTGGCCCGCGGATTCGAAATTGGACATGTGCGCCTGGCCTTGCGCGGTCACGGTGTGCATGTCGCGGAAACGGCGCTCGAACGGGCTGCCGGCAAAAATGGCGCTGGTGGCGGCGGCCGTGTAGGTGAAATCGACGACACGGACCGATTGATCGAGCGCGCCGGTGATAGCCAGGCGAAGCCGCGCGCGCTGATCGAGCGTGGCGCCGTCCTTGTTCACCGCCTGCCAGATTTCTTCCAGCATTTCGCGCAAGAATGAGCGCGCAGCCTGGTAGCCGCCCGTTACCTTGGCGACCTCGGACTGGATCACTGGGTTGTCGCGCAGGACCCCGCGCCCGGCGCGCCCGGTCTTGTTGTTGGCGAGCGCCATGAAAGCATCGAGGCAGGCACGCGCCAGCCCGAGGCCGACGCCGGAGAAGCCGATGCCGTAGAGCGTGAGCAGCGGAATGTTGTAGAGCGCGCCGTCATTCCTCCGGTCGGACGGCTGATCGCGCCAGGTTGTGTAGGCGTCCGGCACGAACAGATCGTTCACCTCATAAGCGTTGCTGCCGGTGCCGCGCAGCCCGAGGACGTGCCAGATGTCGATGATTTTCGCCTTGTCCTTGCGCAGCAGCATGGTGCGCATGACCGGGCGGCCCTTGCCATCGAGACGCGGCTTGCCGTCCTTCTCGATCACCTCCGAATGCGCGCCGAGCCACGGACAATGGCCCATGCCGCTGCCGAAGCGCCAGCGGCCGCTCACCCGATAGCCGCCGTCGACGACCACCGCCTTGCCGCCCGACGGCGGTCCCCAGGCCACGGCGCCCTCGGGCGGGCCGAACACTTCGCGGGCGATTTTGGGATCGAGGTAACCGGCAGCCTGCGTGCTCGCCACCTGCTGGCCGATGCACCAGGCGGTGCTGGCGTCGGCCGCGGCGATGGTCTGGACCACCTCGTTGAACGCCACGATGTCGCCGCCGCCGCCGCCGAGCGAGGGCGGCAGCAGCATGTGGAACAGGCCGGCTTCGTGCAGCTTGGCCACGACATCGGGGACGATCCGCCGCTCCGCCTCGATGCGGTCGGCCGCCGCTTCGATCAATGGCGCAAGCGCGCGCGCCCGGGCAGCCCAATCGATCGCGGCACTCTGACTATCTCGCATCTGCACGGGCGATCCTCCGCAATTGGTTGACCCCTCTCTACATCGCCGGTCCGGGCTTGTCAGCACGCCCGGCTGCATGGCGCACTGGCGCGCGTTTGCGGCCTCAATTAACATGCCGTCCGTGATGCGGCTCGCGCGGACGAGCGTGGTACAGGGAGGCGACAATGCGGGGTTTTGCGGGCATCGGTGTCGGATTGGCGCTGGCGGCGCTGTTGGCTGTCGCGGCGCCGTGCACGCAGGGGCAGGCGCAGGCCAAGTTTCCCACCCGCCCGGTCAAGATGATCGTGCCCTATCCGGCGGGCGGCGGCACCGATCTTCTGGCGCGCGTTCTGGCGCAACAACTCGGCAAGAAGTGGGGCCAGTCCGTGGTCGTCGAAAACATCGGCGGCGCCGGCGGCAATATCGGCGCCGAACAAGTCGCGCGCTCAGCGCCCGACGGCTACACGCTGCTGTTCACCTCGCCCGGCCCGGTCGCGACCAACGAATTGATGTACCAGCACATGCCCTACGACCCGGCGAAATGGGTGCCGATCGGCTTGGTGGCGACCTCGCCCTACGTGCTGGTGGTGAGTTCGCAATTCGACGCGGCGAACCTGGCAGAACTCATCGCCGACGCCAAATCGAAGCCTGGCCAGTTGACATCGGCGACGCCCGGCGTCGGCTCGCTCGGCCAGTTCGCCACCATCGAATTCGAAATGCTGGCTCACATCAAACTCCTTCAGGTGCCGTATAAGGGCCTCGGACCCGCGGTGACCGACGTGCTCGGCGGCAACGTCAACATGATGTTCGACATGATGGCGACCTCGCTACCGCTGCATCGCGCCGGCAAGGAGAAGATCGTTGCCGTCGGCTCGACCAAACGCGTGCCGCAACTGCCCGACGTGCCGACGCTCGCCGAAGCCGGCGTGCCCGGCTTTCGCGCCGTAACCTTCTTCGGCATCGTCGCGCCGCCCGGCACGCCCGACGCGCTCGCCGACCAGATCAACCGCGATCTCGTGTTTTGCCTCGAGGAGCCGGAAACCATCGCCAGGACCAAAGCGCTCGGCATGGATCTCGCTCCCGGCGGCCGCGCCGAGGCGGTGAAATTCTTCGCCGACGAGCGCGAATTGTGGGCCAAGGTGGCGAAGGAAGCCGGCATCAAGCCGGTGCAGTAGCGAGCGGCCGAGGCGATTGCCGGCACCCCTGGAATTTGTAGGCTTGAATCATCTGCGGCGTGCAGCGCGGGCTTGCGGAAATGGCTGGAGGATCGCAACAGCGGCGGGCCATCGTGGTCGGCGGCTCGATTGCCGGGCTGTTCGTCGGCGCATTCCTGCGCCGCATTGGCTGGCGCGTCGATATATTTGAGCGCTCCTCGATCGAACTGATCGGCCGCGGCGTCGGGATTTTTGCCACCCATCTCGAATTGCTCGAAGCGCTGGACAAATGCGGCGCCGGCACGGTCGATATCGGCGTCATCGTCTACAAGCGCATCACCTTCGACCGCGGAGGCGACGTGATCGCCGAAAAGCCGCAGCTTCAGATCGTCACGTCCTGGGACCGGCTGCGGCAGGTGCTGTTAAAGGCGATCGATCGCCAGCATTATCATTTCGGCCACGCCTTCGAGCGCGTCGAGCAGGAGGGCAGCGGCGTTGCCGTGCGTTTCGCCAATGGCCGCACCGAGCGCGCCGATCTGTTGATCGGATGCGACGGCTTCCGCTCTGCGGTGCGCGCGCAACTCGCGCCGGCGGCGCAGCCGATCTATTCCGGTTACTTCATCTGGCGCGGTGCGCCGAACGAATCCGATCTATCGCCGCAAACGCGCCGGACCATGTTTCCCTATTTTTCATTTTTCCTCGGCGACGAGCTGCAGGCGCTCGGCTACCCGATTTCCGGAGCGGACGACGAATTGCGCGCCGGCCACCGCCGCTACAATTGGGGCTGGTATCGCGTGGCGGATGCCGCCGCGCTGAAGAGAATGTGCGTGGACGACAATGGCCGCGAATACGAGTTCGGCGTGCCGCCGCCGCTGGTGCGCAAGGATTTGCTCGCACAGATGCGCGGCGAGGCCGAGACGCTGCTGCCGCCGCAATATTTCGACTGCGTTGCGCATATCGACCAGCCGTTCTTCACGCCGGTCTACGATTTCTGCTCGCCGAGCCTGGTGTTCGGCCGCGTCGCGCTCGCCGGCGACGCCGCCTCGACGCCGCGCCCGCATATGGGTTTCGGCGTCTCCAAGGCCGGCGCCGAGGCGCAGGCCTTGGCCGAAGCGCTGTCGAGTTACGACAACGTCGATCGGGCGCTGGCCGCCTACAATGCGGCGCGTCAGCCGCTGAGCGAGCGCATCGTGGCGCATGGCCGCAAGCTCGGCATGCAGCTCGGCGTCGGGATTATGACCGACGAAGACCGCGCCTTTGCCAGACTGCTGCAGACTCCGCACGGCATTCTGGATTGGATCGCGGTGCCGAATTTTCTGAACGCGAGGCCATAGCCCGGATTTCCCGTTGGCGGAATCCGGGATCGACAAACTCTAAAACTCGCGGCCGATCAGGCGGTCGAGCGAGTAACGGCCGCCGCCGCCGAGCACGAAGCCGAAGGTCACCAAAGCCAGCAGCAGCGCGACTTCCAGGCCATGCGCAGGCCAGAACATGCCGTGCTTGATCATGATGCCGAACGCGACCACCATCATTTCGACGGCCAGCGCGAACGCCGCCGGGCGGGTGAACAAGCCGAGCGCCAACAGCGTTGCGACGATGGACTCGTTGACCGTGACCGCCCATCCCCATTCGTAGGGAAACGGAAAGCCCAAGGCGGCGATCGACTTTTCAAGTTCCAGGCCGCCGTTGTGGAACAGTCTGTCGAATCCGACCGGCATGAAGCTCGCAGCTGTCACCACCCTGATCAGGGCGTAGGCGAGCGGCGCAACGCTTCGGTAAAGCCCGGCCAGTCCCGGAATGATCAGACGGCTCTCGTCGATCTTGATTGTTTCGTCGATCATAACTTAGCCTTCCGTCGCTTATGAGCTCTGCGCTGCCGGACCGAGCCGGATCAGAACTCTTTGCCGAGCAGTCTGTCCAAGGAATAATGCCCGCCGCCGCGCAGCACGAAGGCAACGCACAGAACCGAAACGAGCGCCGGGAAATGCAGCGACTCCCCGAGCATGATCCACGATTGACCCGGCTTCATCGGTATGGCAGCGGCAATCCCGATCCACTCGATGGCCGCCAATAGCGCGATCGGCCGCGTCAACAGGCCAAGCGCGATGAAGACGCCCGTCACGATCTCGAATACCCCGATCGCGGAAACCGGAATGCCCCCCAGGAAGCCGTGAAGCTCAGCGTGCGTGCCATGCAGCAGGCGATCGACCCCGTGCGGGACGATGATGGCGCCCGCGCAGAAGCGAATGAACGCATACGCCCAATTCTCAAAGGGCCGATACCACGCCAGCGCGGGTATGTATTTCGGCAGCTCCAATTCCGCAGCCATCGCTTCCTCCCGGCGGAGATTTTTGTATTCATACCGGATGGCCCGCATTCCGTGAAGGTGAATCCGGCAATGGGGCCGGCACAGGAAATCCGGGACCGGCCGGCGAGCGAAGCCTGGGCCGGCATTTCGTCGTCTTTCGTCCGCCCCGCCGCGCTCCTCAGGCCGCTTTGGCGAACTCGTCCTGGACCGATTTCTCGAAGGCCAGAAGCTTCTGCACGCTCGGCCGCTGCGTCATGCGCTCGAAATGCGCTGCACAGTGCGGAAAGCTCGACAAATCCAGCTCGAATTGCCGCGCCCGCCTCTGGCACCAGAAGAAATGGGCGTCCGGCGCCGTGAAGTGGTCGAAGAAGAACTCACGGCCGGCCAGAAGGTCATCGGCAATCTTGAATGACTCCATCAGGTTCGCGGCGGCGTTTTTCCTCACGCTCGCCTCGGTGCCCTGCACGTCGCAGACCCGCGACGGCGAGTTGATCCGCGACAGATACGGATGAATGCCCCCCGAACACCAGGACATCAGCGAGATGGCTTGCAGTTCCAGCCAGGGATCGGCCGGAAGCAATCTGGCATGCGGGAACGTGTGCGCGATCCAGGTTTGGATGGCCACGCTCTCGCTGAGAATTTTTCCATCGACGATCAGCACCGGCACTTTGTGCTTGGGATTGATCTTCAAGTATTCGGGCGTGGTCTGCTGGCGCTTGCGGTAGTTCAGCGGCCGAACCTCGAACTTGGCGCCGGCTTCGGTCAGCGTAACGAAGGGCGCGAGCGCGCAGGTGGTGGGCGCGTAATAAAGGGCGATGTCCATAGCGGTTTCCTATCTCCACTTGAGAAGTTTGGGCGGGCCTTGCCGGTAGCGCGATCATATTGAGCGGCGGGACCTAAGTCACACCCTTCGCCGACGATGCGCATGCCGCAATGTCGGCGGAAGGCGTTGCGCGATCCCGGCGTAACGTCCATTGGCCGCACGCCGTCGCATCCAAAGCGCACTCGCAGCGACGAGACCGAGGCGACACCTTTAACCCATAGCTGCCGTCGGCCCGAGATCGTATGCGCAATCCGACCAGCAAGTGGCATCGCGGATTATTCTTGCTTGATGTTGGCGAACTTGATCACCTTTGCCCATTTCTCTATTTCTGCGGCAATGAATTTTCTGAGCTCGTACGGCGTCATAGGCGTTATGACAACGCCAACGTCGGCGAGCCGCGTCTTTGCCCTGGCGTCGGTAAGCGCCGCATCGATATCGGAATTGAGTGTTTCGATGATCTCGATTGACGTGTTTGTCGGGGCACCAACACCCAGCCATCCGCTCGCCTCGTAACCCGGTAAAGTTTCAGCGACAGTCGGAACATCTGGCATGGCCTCAAGACGTGATTTGGTGGTGACCGCGAGGGCGCGCAACTTAGCCGATCGCACAAAGCCGGTCGCTGTAATTACCGGAGCAAACGCGACCTGTAGCCGGCCTGCGAGGAGGTCCGGATAGTAACTCTCGTTGTAGGGCACATGCACCAAGTCGATGCCGGCCATCATCATAAACAGTTCGCCGAACACATGGGGAGCGGTGCCCTTGCCCGCTGAACCCATATTGATCTGCGCGGGGCGGGCTTTGGCGTAGGCAATGAATTCCCGAACTGTTTTCACGGGCACTGAGGGATTGACCAACATAACAAAAGGAATAGTCCCGACGCTCGCAACCGGGGAGATATCGCGGATAAAGTCAAAGCTGAGATTATGGTAGAGCGTTGCATTGATCGCATTCGTCGCACTGATCAAGAGAAGCGTATAACCATCCGGCGGTGATCTAACGACGATTTCGGTCGCGATGTTGCTCCCGGCGCCCGGCCGATTATCGACGACGAAAGACCGGCCGCTTCTTGCCGATAAGAGTTGAGCTATAAGACGCGCAGTAACGTCAGGGCCCAGCCCCGCAGGGAAGCCCACCACGATGTGCACCGTTCGGGTCGGGTAATCGCGCGCCCAAGCGAAACGCGAGGAAGCGGGCAGCGAAGCTGCGACGGTAGCCAGATGCAAGAAATTCCGACGGGGAAGTTTCATCGTACACCTCCACGTGCGTGGATCGGCCTCTGCCTGAAGCAGAAGGCATTGAGCGAGGACCGATTTTATTTTCGAATCCTGCCCGCCGCAGGCATATTGCCGCTGCCTTTAATTTTGCGGAACGTCGGCATGTCCCGCCGGCAGCTCTTCGACCAAGCTATCCCAGCTTCGCGGAGGTCGGAAGGGTCCGATGTAGCACGTTGGCCCTGAAGGAAGATCGCCGATCGCCACTTTCCGGTCGCGATCGGAGGGTAAGCCGACGTGGTGCGGACACGGGCAATCCGTTGGTCCCGACACGAACCGGACTCTCTGACAGGCCGCTCAAGGCCGTCGCCGATATGGACCTCACGGCTTCGACGCCGCAACGATGTAACCGTGTTGCGCGTGGTAGAACTTTCCGTCCTGCTCCATCGCTTCCTGTTCCCGCCACCACGCCTCAACATCGACCGCCGAGAACACGCCGGTCTTTATACCCTTTGACAAAGCGCCGGCATAAACCCGTCGGGCAATTGCGACGGTCGTGACCAAGGTCATTGGCTCTATTGCGTCAACCTTGAGCTTGGCTTTTCTCATGAGATGGGGAAGCTCGCGACCTATCGCAGGATTTATGGGATCGCTTGCAAGCAGAGCTTCGATATGTCGGGTCATCGGGGCGAAATCAGAATCAATAAAGCGGGCGCCGTAATCGAAGTCAAAGACTATGACGTGGCCGCCAGGTCGCGTAACGCGGGCCATTTCTGCAACCGCCGTTGCCGGATTTTCCAGATAAAGAAGAACCTTCTCGGTCCGGCACACATCGAAAGACGCATCTTCGAAGGTGAGGCTGTGGGCGTCGCAGACCTGGAAATGCAGAGGTAAGTCCAATTCCCGGGTCCGGCGTCGGGCCTCCGTTATCATTGCTTCCGAGCTGTCGACGCCATGCGCCCTTCCTGCTTTACCGAGCCGGCGGGCAATCCGGGTCGTCTCACTTCCAAGCCCGCAGCCCACATCCAGAACGATCGACTGATCCGTTACAGGGCAGAGATCGAGCATTCGATCGCGGTATTTGGCAATCGATGGCAGCTGATCTGCAAGGTCTAGGAACTGAATGAACGAGCGATCGTCCGCGCTTTGATCGACGCCTGCGAAACCACGGTGAAAGTTGGTCATGTTCTTCCCCCTCCCACAAGTGCGAGTCCGCCCGCCTTCCAAACTTCTTCGATGAAGGCCGACTGCTCGTTGCATTTGGAAATAAATTGGCGCGGCCATGAGCTGCGTTAGGATCATCTCCATTCGCGATCGTCAGGTTTGAGATTATTGCTTTGCCTCATCCTGCGCCAGCCGGCCGAGTCCGGTTCATGGCCCTTAGCGTCGTCGCGTGACGCCGTTATGTGGTCGCTGTCGGGGCGGAGCGAACGTGGCGCCGAGCGCGGCGACACGGGCCGTACGCCGCGGCGGCGTCGGCCGGCGGTAAAGGGCAGCGCCTGTCGGCGCTCCGCCTCCCCTCGTTTCCGTGACGTAATGGGCGGGCACAAGCCCGCCCCTAAGGAGCGGGGCGGCGGTGAAGATTCTTTCCGTTCGTTTACAAGGCTCCGATGCGATCGCGTCGCGAGAACGCTCCGCCTTTTCGCCCGCGAAGCGGGGGAGAGCCTGCCTTCGGACTACGGTTGCTGCCGCGCCAAGAGGACTTTAAGACGGCTGCATGGATTTGCCCGCCAACGGCTCCGGCATCGGCCAACCCGTCCGCCGCCGCGAGGATTTGCGGCTGGTGCGCGGTGCCGGCCGCTACACCGCCGACGAGAATTTGCCGGGCCAGGCCTATGCCGTAATGGTGCGCTCGCCGCATGCCCACGCGGTGATCCGCGGCATCGCAAAGGATGAAGCGCTGGCGGCGCCGGGTGTGCTCGCGGTGCTCACGGGCGCGGATTTTCTGGCCGACGGGCTCAAACCCATCCCGCATAAAGTGTGGTCGCCGCATCTGGCGGAGGTGCAGCTGAAAGATCGCGAAGGAGCGTCGTTTTGCGAGGCGCCGCACTACCCGCTGCCGACCGACAAGGCGCGCTTTGTCGGCGAGGCGGTAGCGATGGTGGTCGGCGAGAGCGTAAACGCGGCGAAGGACGGCGCCGAGCAGCTTGCGATCGATTACGAGCCGCTGGCCGCGGTCACCGCCACAGTCGCGGCGGCGCGGCAGGACGCGCCGCACGTTCACGCGGCGGCGTCGAACGTTTGCCTCGATGCGCAAATCGGCGATGCCGCAGCGACTGCGGCCGCGTTCGCGCGCGCCGCGCATGTGACGCGATTGGAAACCTGGGTGCAGCGCGTTACCGGCGTGCCGATGGAGCCGCGCGCAACGCTTGCTGCGTATGATTCCGAAAGCGGCCGCTACACCGTCTATGCCGGCAATGGCGGCGCGGTGCGGCTGAAGAACGACCTTGCCGCGATCCTCAACGTCGAGCCCGACAAGGTGCGCGTGCTGATGAACGATGTCGGCGGCAATTTCGGCACCCGCGGCATGATCTATGCCGAGTTCGCGCTGGTGGCCTGGGCCGCCAAGAAGGTCGGGCGTCCGGTGAAATGGATCATCGAGCGCCATGAATCATTTGCGAGCGACTACCAGGCGCGCGATCTCGCGGTCGAAGCCGAATTGGCGCTCGACGCAAACGGCAAGTTCCTCGCCATGCGCGGCTCCAACATCGGCAATCTCGGCGGCCACACCACCAATTTCTCGATGGTGCAGAAGGGCGTGCAGATGATGTCGAGCATCTATCGCATGCCGGCCGCGCATTTCCGCGCCCGCGCCACCTTGTCCAACACCTCGCCGACACGGCCCTATCGCAGCGCCGGCCGGCCCGAAGTGATTTTTGTCATCGAGCGACTGATCGATCTTGCCGCGCGCGAATGCGGCATCGATCGCGTCGCCATCCGCCGGCGCAATCTCGTGACCGCAAAAGAGATGCCGTACAAAAATCCGTTCGGCGTCGAATACGACAACGGCGATTACATCGGCGCCATGGATATGGCGCTTTCGCTCGGCGACTGGGCCGGTTTCAAGAAGCGCCGCGCCGAGGCGAAAAGGCGCGGCAAATATCGCGGCATTGGCGTTGCCAATTACGTCGACATCTCCACCGGCGTGCCGCGCGAGAAGGCCGAGATTACGGTAAAACCGGAAGGCTCGATCGAACTCGTCATCGGCGTCACCTCGCAAGGCCAGGGCCATGAGACGAGTTTTGCGCAATTGATCTGCGAATGGCTCGGCGTGCCGATCGATTCCGTTGCTCTCGTCACCGGCGACACCGACCGGGTCAGCGTCGGCGGCGGCGCCCATTCCGGCCGCGGCATGCGGCTCGGCTCCATCGTGATCAAAAAATCCTCCGACGGCATTATCGAGAAGGGAACGCGCATTGCCGAGCATTTGCTGGAGGCTTCGCGTTCCGACATCGAGTTCAAGGCCGGCCGCTTCGCGGTCAAGGGCACCAACCATTCGGTCGGCCTGTTCGATGTGGCGCGCGCCGCGGCCGGGCGCACCGACCTGCCGGAGGATTTGCGCGGGCCGCTCTACGCCGCCTGCGACGAGACCGTCGCCGAGGGGAGCTACCCTTACGGCTGCCAGGTCTGCGAAGTCGAAGTCGATGCGGAGACCGGTTCTGTCACGCTGGTCAATTACGCAGCGGTCGACGATGTCGGGCGCGCGGTGAACCCGCTCATCATCCACGGCCAGGTCCACGGCGGCATCGCGCAGGGCGCGGGCCAGGCGCTCATGGAACAAGTTCATTACGATGCCGAGAGCGGGCAGTTGCTCACCGCCTCGTTCATGGACTATGCCATGCCGCGCGCCTCGGACCTGCCGTTCTATCGCACGGAATTGAGCGAAATCCCCTCAAGCACGCACCCGCTCGGCATCCGCCCGGCCGGCGAAGGCGGCACCGTGCCGGCGCTCGCCGTCATCATCAACGCCATCGTCGATGCCTTGTCCGAATTCGGCGTGCGCCACATCGAAATGCCGGCAACGCCCGAGCGGGTGTGGCGCGCGATCGCCGAGGCGAAAAAATGATCGATGGTGTTCGTCCGCGAAGCTGGATGCTCTGGTAAGCTATCGGCGGGCAGCGGCATCCTCGCCAACGCCGGAGCCTCCACCCGCATCGGGCTCGCCGAAGGCGGGAGCTGTTTGGCACGCGGCGATGCCGGTCCAATGATCCGAATTCTCGACCAATTCGTCGAAGCGGTGCTGGCGGCGGCAAAATGGCTGGCGCTGCCTATCGTCGTACTATTGTTCCTGCAATGGCCGTTGCGCAGCCTCGTCGGCGCCTATTCCAGCCAGGCGAACGATCTCGGGCAATGGTTGTTCGCGCTCTATGTTGCAGCAAGCATAACGGCGGCGACACGGGCCGAGACGCATCTTGCCGCCGACACCGTCGCGCGGCGTTATTCCGATGCTTGGCGCGAGCGGCTGCAGCGGGCCGGCGCTCTCGTCGGTCTCATTCCCTGGTCGATCATCGTGCTGGTGACCAGCCGGCAGATCGTCTTGAACTCGGTTGCGGAACTTGAGCGGTTTCCGGAGACGTTCGATCCCGGCTACTTTCTCATCAAGGTCGCGCTGTGGCTGCTCGCGCTTTTGATCCTCATCGAGGGCGTCATCACGCTGTTGCGGCGACGGCGGCCGAAGCGGCCATGATGCCGGCGCTCGGCCTTTGCCTGTTGGCGGGTGTCGGCTTTGCGGTTCTGCTGACCGGCTTGCCGGCCGCCGTAGTGCTGATCGCGGCGGCCTGTCTCGGCGCGGCCATTGGCGCCCTCGGCGGCGGGGTTCCGGTCGGGCTTTTGTCGGCGTTGCCCGAGCGGCTGATCAATCTATTGGAGAGCGATATCCTTCAGGCCATCCCGCTCTATGTGCTGATGGGGGCGCTGATCAACCGCCTGCCGCTTGCGGATGCGCTTTATCGCTCGACACTCGCGGTTTTGCCGCGCGGGCCGGCCGCGCCTGCGGTCGCCGGCATCGTCCTCGGCGGCCTGCTGGGACCGATGAACGGCTCGGTCGGGGCGAGCGTGCTGGCGCTCAGCCGCGTCGTCGAACCGCGGCTGGGAACTTCGGGCGTTCCGTTGCCGCGCCGCGCCGCGATCGTCGCGGCGGCAAGCACGCTCGGCGTGGTGGTGCCGCCTTCGCTCGTCCTCATCCTGCTCGGTGATGCGATGTTGAATGCGCACACCATTGCCGTCACCGCAACCGGCCGTGAGGATCGTGTCATCAATACCCAGGACGTGTTCCACGGCGCGCTGGCGCCTGCGGGCCTTTATTTCCTCGCCTGCCTGGTCGTCGCCTGGTGGTCCAACCGCCGGACCAAGCCAGACGCCGCTGCGGTCGCCGCCGCACTCCCGACGCCGCGCGAGGCGGTGCTGGCGGCCGGCGCGGTGCTCGCGATCCTCACGCTGCTTGGCGGGGTCGCCGCCGGATATTTCTACGCCGTGGAAGCGGCGGCGATGGGCGGCTTCGTGCTGCTCACGGCCGGCTTCGTCAGCGGACGGCTGCCGCTTCCGGTGCTCAACGACGTTTTGCGCGACGTGCTGGCGCTGACCGGCTCGCTGTTTTTCCTGCTCGCCGCGGCGACCACCTTGACCTTGGTGCTGCGCATCCTCGGCACCGACCAGCTTGTCGCCACCTGGATCGCCGCGATGCCCGGCGGCAATCTGGCCGCGGTGGCCATTGTGCTGGGCGTGATCGGGCTGAGCGCGCTGGTGCTCGACGCCTTCGAAATCATATTCGTCGTCGTGCCGATCGTGATTCCGCCGCTACTGATCCGGGTTGGCGACGCGCGATGGGTTGCGGTGCTGGTGCTTTTGAGCTTGCAGACGAGCTTCCTCAATCCGGTGATCGGCTATGCGGTGATGATGACGCGCACGCTGCTCAAACGGCCGATCGCGTTTGGCCCGCTGTTGCGCTCATTGTCGCCCTACATGGCCGCCCAGGCGGTGTTGCTGATCACGGTGCTGCTCGCGCCGCAACTGACCCATATCGGCGAGAGTGCCGCCGACCTCAGTCGCAAGCCGCCACCGATTTCCGAACAGGAGCTGGAGCGGCGAATGCATGAGATGGTGCCGCTGCCGGAACCGCCGCCGGTCGAAGGAATACAGCAGAAGTGATCGGCGCGACGGAAATCCCGCGGGCAATGCGATTGGCGCACATCCGGTCTCGATTTACGGCGCGGCATGGCGGTGCTAAGGTGGGCCTTCGATCGCGCGGCAGGGCAACAACAAAAATGACGGGTTATCTGAGGCTTGAGGCATTGCGTGCAACGCCTTTGGTAACACAGCCGTTCGAGCACCTGGTGGTGCCCGGCTGCATCGGCGAGGCCGGATTGGCGGCGATCAACGCCGATTATCCGAAAATCTCCTCGCCCGGCAGCTTTCCGACCGATCAGCTTGCGTTCGGTCCGGACTTCCGGAAGCTGCTCGATGAGTTGGAGAGCGACGAGTTCCGCGAGGCGTTCGAAGACAAATTCGTGATCGATTTGACCGGGCGCCCGACGATCACCACGGTGCGCGGCCGCTGCGACCCTGGCGACGGCAAGATCCATACCGATTCGAAAACCAAGATCATCACCGTACTGATCTATATGAATCCGAGCTGGGAAGAAGCCGGCGGCCGGCTGCGCCTGTTGCGTTCCGCCCGCAACCTCGACGACATCATCGTCGAAGTGCCGCCGATCGCGGGCACGCTGCTCGCGTTTCGGCGCAGCAACAATTCCTGGCACGGCCACGAATCGTTCGCCGGCGAGCGCCGCGTCATTCAATTCAACTGGCTGACCTCGCAGGGCAACCGGCAGATCGCGATGTTGCGCCATCACACCTCGGCTTCGTTCAAGCGCGTGCTGCAACTGGTCCTGCCGGGGCGGGCCTAGGAGCCGATTCTTGACCTTGTCGCCGGACGAGCTTCGCAGCCGCGACTTTTCCAGAATTCTGCTGATCAAGCTGTCGGCTTTGGGCGACGTGATTCACACCATTCCGGTCGTGAACAAATTGCGCCGGCGCTATCCGAACGCGCAACTCGACTGGCTGGTGACACCGGCGATCGGCGAATTGCTGCACCACCATCCGGCGATCACCAACATCATCGAATTCACCCGGCTATCGCGCTCACCGCTCTCCGGCACGGCGGCAGCGGCCCGTTATGTCGGCTTGGCGGCGAGCCTGCGCTCGCGCGGCTACGATCTCGTCATCGACATGCACGGCCAGTTCCGCACCGCGCTACTCGCGCTCGCCACCGGCGCACCGGTGCGGATCGGCTTCGACCGGCCGCGCGCCAAAGTGTGGGACGCAACGCCGCGATCGTTTCCCGAAGCGGCGCGCAAGCACGCCTGGCAGGGCGCGCGGGAAGGCTCTTGGCTGGCCTATACGCACGCGATCCCGGTGCCAACGCTCGATCTGCACGCGGTCGATCGTTATCTCAATATCGGTCCGCTGCTCGGCCTTGACCGCGGCGCCGCCGATTTTTCGTTTCCGATTCCGCGCGCAGCGGACGAACACATCGATACGCTGCTGCGCAGTCGCGGCGCCGCCGGCAAACAACTCGTCGTGCTGGCGCCCGGCACCATCTGGGAAACCAAACAATGGTTGAGCCAGGGCTTTGCCGAAGCCGCACGCCATTTTCTGCAATCAGGCTTCGCCGTCATCCTGATCGGATCGGGTCGCGAGCGCGCCGACTGCGAAAAGGTTGCAGCGCTCGCGCCGGGCGCAGTCAATCTTGGCGGCGCAACAACGGTGAGCGAACTTGCGGCTTTGATCCGCCGCGCGGCGATCTGTCTAACCAACGATTCCGGGCCGATGCATCTTGCCGTCGCGCTCGACCGTCCGGTCGTCAGCGTGTTCGGCCCGACTGATCCGGTGTGGATCGGCCCGTACCGGCGCGACGGCGCGGTGCTGCAAGCCGGTGTCGCTTGCGCGCCATGCTACCTGCGCCAGCTCAGCCGCTGTCCGCACGGCCACGCCTGCATGCACGGCGTTGCCGCAAACGCCGTGATCGAGCGCATGCAGAGCATGCTCGATCGGAACAGCCGCGACCAGGCAGCCGCGGAAGACGAGGCGGGCCGCGGCTAGAGCGGATTCCGATCAGGATCAGATCCGTCATTGCGAGCGAAGCGAAGCAATCCAGGACGAGTACGCTCCGATTCTGGATTGCTTCGTCGCCCCTGCGGGGCTCCTCGCAATGACGCGTCGCGATTCAATTCGATCGAAAAAGGCGCTAGACGGCGCCCACTTGTGCTGATTTTTGCTCCCTTGCGCTCGCGCTCGGCGAGCCAGGATTTCATGTAACGGTAATAGCTGCCCTCGGCATTGGCCGCCGCTTACAGGAAACCCTCGGCGCCGTCGAGGCAATCGCCGATATTGGCCGGCTCATTGCAGGTGATGACGATGGCAGAGAGTTGCGGCGTCGTCTTGTTGCTCAATGCCAATACGGCGGATAGCCCGAATTCTTCTGCTCGGCGGCAAGCAGCCGCAGCATCGCCGGCCATTCCAGCACACCGTAGGGCCGCCGCGTGCCGGGCTGGTAGAGATGCGCGGTGTGGGCCAGCACGTTCTCTCCCGGCATCGTCAGCTCGGTGCGCGCCGCCATGGCATCGACCTGCGAGCGGCACGACAATTCGAGCTGGTACATGGTGTTGAACGCCTGCTGGATGGTCGCACCGCAGGTCAGCAGCCCGTGGTTGCGCATGATCATGGCGTCATGCGCGCCGAGATCGCGAACCAGCCGCTCGCGTTCTTCGAGGTCGATCGCCGGCCCCTCGTAATCGTGATAGCCGATATGGCCGACGAAGCGGATCGAGGTCTGCGACAGCGGCAACAGCCCGCAGGCCATCGCCGAGACCGCCATGCCGGCGCGGGTGTGGGTATGCAGCACGCAGGCGACATCCGGCCTTGCCTTGTGGATGGCGCCATGAATCACGTAGCCGGAAACGTTGATGCCGTAATCGGTGTCCGGCTTCCAGACGATGTTGCCCTCGACATCGATCTTGACCAGGCTCGACGCGGTAATCTCCTTGTAGAGCAGCCCGTAGAGATTGATCAGGAGGTGCTCGGTGCCGGTAATGCGCGCGGTGATGTGGTTGTAGATCAGGTCCGTCATGCCGCAGGCATCGACCAACCGGTAGCAGGCGGCGAGATCGATTCTGGCCTGCCACTCTTGCGCCGAAACCTGGTTGCGGATTGACTCGAACTCGCTCGAATAGTTCACCGGGTGTCTCCCTTTCCCCTGTGAATTTTCCCCCGCACAATACCGCTCGGGGCGGATCATGTCAGCGAATATGCCAGTCAATATGCCAGTCAATCCGTCAGATCAGATGCCGGCCGGACCAGGCGAGGTGCTGCGCAACCGCGCCAAGGACAAGCTGTTGCGCGGCGAGGTCGTCGCCTCGATGACGGTGCGGCTGGTGCGCGGCATCGAAATTGCGCGCATCGCCAAAACTGCGGGCTTCGACTGCCTTTATGTCGACATGGAACATTCGAGCTTTTCGCTCGACACGACGAGCCAGATTTGCATGGCCGCGCTCGAAGTCGGCATCACGCCCTTGGTGCGCGTACCCGGATTCGCCGCGGTGCAGCGCGTGCTTGACGGTGGCGCGCTCGGCATCATCGCGCCGCATATCCGCTCGGCAGCGGAGGCGCACGAGTATGTGCGCGCGGTGCGATTTCCGCCGCTAGGCGAACGCTCCAATGCCGGTCCCCTGCCCCACCTGCATTACCGCTCGTTTCCGGCCGCAGCGACCAATACCGCACTCGACGCCGCCACCCTGATCATCGTGCAATTCGAGAGCGACGAAGCACTGGTCAACGCCGACGCGATCGCCGCCGTCGATGGCGTCGACATGGTGCTGATCGGCACCAACGACCTGTTGGCAGACTGGGGAATTCCGGGCCAGTACGACCATCCGCGGCTGCGCGAGGCCTACGAGATCACGATCGCGTCGTGCCGGCGCCACGGCAAACATGTCGGCGTCGGCGGTCTCGCTACGCGGCCCCGTCTCGTTGCCGAATTCGTCCGCATGGGCGCTCGCTTCGTGTCGACCGGCACCGACTTAGGCTTCCTGCTCTCGGCGTGCACTACCAAGGCAAAGGAGGTGCGGGATATCGAACCGGGCAGCGATAGCTGAGCGGATATGCGCATGAAAAGTCGCGAGCGGAAGCAACCCCGCTCTGACGCCAAGCCGCGCCGATGATGCGCTGGACATCGAGTGGGTTGCTGTCGCAGCGCGTTCCGTCGTAGCTCGAATCCATCTATGCTACGGCTATTGTGCAATTCGCTGGATTACGCTCAACACATGCGAGGATGCGATGCGTTTACTGGCTTTTATTGGCTTCATTGCCATTGTGGCCGCCATCGCCGCGGCCGCATACCTGTTCGGCGGCTTCTACAACGTCGCTGCCAATGAACGTTCGCCAGGCTTCATTGACCAGGCGATCGAGCAGATTCGTGAGGCTTCAATTGCCCGCCACGCCGGCGCGACGCCGCCAATTTCGCTCGACGACGCCGCGAATATCCAAGCTGGCGCGCGCGCATTCGCGGCGCGCGGCTGCGTCATTTGCCACAGTGGGCCGGGCGTCCAGCGCGACCTGTTCGCCAGGAACGGCATGAATCCCGGCCCGCCCGGTATGCGCCGGGCGGCGGAGGAGGAGCCGAGCGAGATTTTCTGGATCGTCAGAAACGGCATCCGCATGACCGCCATGCCGAGCTTCGGCAGGGTCGGCGTCAAGGACGACGAAATCTGGCAGATCGTCGCGTTTGTGAAGAAGTACACGACTGTATCCCCTGCGGAGTACAAGGCGTGGACGGCGGCACCGGCACCGGCACCGGCACCGGCAGCCGCTGGCGCACCTGCGCCCGCGCTGATGCCAGCGCCTGCGCAGGCGCCGCCGAGCCAGGCGCATTAGCGTTCAAGCGCCGCCGCTGCCCCCACAAACCGAACCGCGGCTCACGAGCGCGCCGTCATGATGGCTCGTTTCACCTATCGCTCCGATCCCGTCCGCATCGTATTCGGCGCCGGTGCGGTGGTGGCGCTGCGGTCGGAGGCCGATTTTCACAACATGTCGCGGCTGCTCGTGCTGTGCTCGAAGTCGCGCGCCGATCTGGCGCGGCGGCTGACCGCCCCAATCGAGGATCGCCGCGTCGACATCTGCGATGCATCGGCACCCAATATGCCGCGCGAGGTGTTCGACCGTATCCTAGGCGAACTCAAGCGGCACAATGCCGACGGCTTCATCGTCATCGGCGGCGGCTCCCCGATCGGGCTCGCCAAGGCAGCGGCCGCGGCAACAAAGCTGCCCTACATCGCCATCGTCACTACCTATTCCGGATCGGAAATGGCGGCGCGCTGGCGCATCGGCATCGCCGACGATCGCCTCAGCGGCGACGATGTTGCGGCGCTGCCGGCCACTGCGATCTACGATCCCGAACTGACGCTCGATCTGCCGGTGCGCATGTCGGCGGCGAGCGGCATGAATGCCATGGCGCATGCGGTCGAGAGCCTTTACGGCATCGACACCAATCCCGTGGTGGGGACCATGGCCGAGGAAGCCGTGCGCCGGCTCGGCGCGAGCCTGCCGCGCATCGTCGAGCTTCCACGCAATCTTGAGGCGCGTACTGACGCGCTTTACGGCGCGTGGCTGGCGGCCAATTTTCGCGCCGAAGTCGGGCTCGAACACGCCATCGCCCAGCGCGTGCGGCAATGGTTCGGTTTCGACCACGCGCACGCTCATGCGGTCGCCACGCCCTATGCCGTCGGCTTTAACGCCGCTGCCGCGCCGGAGGCTATGGCGCGCATCAAACGCGCGCTCGGCACCGACGATGCCGCGCGCGGGCTCTATGAACTCAACGTGCGGCTCGCCCTGCCCACCGGCTTCAAGGGGCTCGGCATGCGCGAAGCCGACCTCGCCAAGGCCGTCGAGGTCGTCGCCGCGGTCAAGATTTCGCATCCGCGGCCGGTGTCGAAAGCCGACCTCGCCGAGGTGATCCGCCAAGCCTATTTAGGCGAGCCGCCAAAATTCTAGGGCGGGAAGTGGTGAGCGCGCCGCGATAATCTGATTGATGCAAGCTCATCCGATGTAGACTTCGGGGGCAACGCAAACGCCCGGCCAGAACGCCGGACGTGATGCTCCTGTGAAGGGTTTCGGATCGGCGTAGGCGTCGTTTTGCGGCGCCCTATCCATGTTTTTTCCATAAGGGCACAATTGACGGCTACAGATCGCTGTGGAACCATCCGCGTACTGAATGTTGCGCACCCAATGGGCGCATCAACAGCCGTCACCGTTCCTCGATGCCGTTGTTTTCGGGCACAGCCAGGAGCGAATATCACTCCCGATCCTGACAGAATTCTGGAGAATGTCCGATGAGAACAATGAAGTGTCTTGGCTTTGCAGCAATCCTTACCGCGGCAGCGCTTTTGACAAGCGCGGCCGCGCACGCCGAGACGCTGCGCGTCGGCAAGGTGGTGGCGCAGCAATTCGGCTTTGTGCCGCTCAATGTCGGCGTGGACAAGGGCTTTTTCAAATCCCAAGGGCTCGACATCACAGAGTTCGACTTCGCCGGCGGCGCGAAGCAGCAGCAGGCGCTGGTCGCCGGCAGCATCGACATCGCGATCGGCGGCGGCACCGACATGGGCTTCATCGCCAAGGGCTCGCCGATGATCGGCGTCGCAGTGATCACCGCTTCGCCCAAGTTCATGGGCTTCATTGCCGGCGATGATCCGAGCCTCACGAATATGGCCGATCTCAAGGGCAAGAAGGTCGGCGTCACGACCGCGGGATCGCTGACGAAATGGATGGTCGACCGGCTCAACCAGTCGCAAGGCTGGGGCGCGGACGGGGCGATGCCGGTGGCGATCGGCGGCGCGCTTTCGACCGAGGTTGCGGCGCTCAAGACGCACGCGGTAGCGGCCTTCGTCGACGCGCCGGCTATCGGCTATCGGCTCGAGAGCGAACATGCCGGACATCTGCTTTTCACAGCCGACGCCTATCTCGAAGAATCTCGAATTGTTCGTGATCTATGCAGCCAATCCGCTTGTCGCGCACAATCCTGGCGCAATCCGCCGCTTCCTCAATGGATGGTTGGAGGCGGTCCGGTACATGCGCGGCCACAGGGACGAAACAGTCGAGATCGCGCGCAAGATCACCGGCTTTTCCAAGCCCGTCGAGGAACGCGAATACGATCTGCTGATGGCGGCCTTCTCGACGAGCGGCAGGTTCGACCCGAAGGCACTCGCGTCCTTGGCGGAGTCCTTCGTCGAACTCAAGATGGCGGCGCAAAAGCCCGACATGGCGAAGCTCTACACTGAGAAATTCCTGCCGTAGCAGCTATCGGCGTCCATAAAGTCGGCGCAAGTTGCTTGACGCGCTCGATGCGGATTTGATCGGCATTGCGCTAGACTATTTGGAATTGCCCATCGGGCCCGGTGGCTGCCGAAACGGCTCGCGGAATAAAGGGAGCATACCGATGCTGTCGCTTGGCAAGGTGGATCGCGGCAATTCGATCGAGCTTGATCTCGGCAGCGCAGAATTTAAGGCAAATGCACGCAGCCATTTGGCGAAGTGGGCGACGCGACCGCCGTTCTACGTCTTCAACAATGGCCCTCCACAGGTGATCGTTGGGCGCTATGCCGATGTTCTTGAAGTGTTTACAGACCCGGTTCGGTTTTCCTCAGAAGTGCCTCGCGGGCCGGGTTACGAGCAGTTCGACCGTTTCATGGGCCGTCAGTTCATGACGCAAATGGAAGGCGAGCGTCATGCCAGACTGCGCCGCCTGATAATGCCCGCGTTTTCGCGCAAACGACTCGCGCAAATTGAGAACCACATCGCTGCTATCATCGAAGGATTGCTCGACAACATCGAGCGCAGAGGCCGCGAATTTGACGGCATGCACGATTACGCAGCGCAACTGGTCGTCGCTGCGCTGCTGACGGCGATGTTCAATCTCGACAAGGCTCAGCAACGCATTCTCCTCGACTTTCAGGCAGTGCAACCGTTGGCAACGTCGGTCAAGTCCGGCCAACCCTTTCCACCCGAATGCGTTGCTGCTTATGATAATTCTGCCGAGGTGGTCAGGCAGGTGATCGCTGATCGACGCGCAAATCCTCGTTCGGATTTTCTGACCGATCTCGTTCTGGCGCATGACCAGGGCGACAAGCTGACTGACCGCGAATTGTTCGACATGATCTATGGGATGTTCGGTGCACTCGCAACAACACCACGCACCGGGGGTGGAGCGCTTTACACGCTGTACACCCATCGCGATCAGCTGCAGCAGCTCATTGACAATCCCGATTTGCTTCCGGACGCAATAGAAGAATGCCTTCGCATCTGCGGAAACGGATATTTCACGTTTGCGCGGATCGCCACGCACGACACCGAGCTGGGTGGCACATGGATCGAGAAAGGGATGATCGTGCGAGCTTCCCCCCAGGCCGCGAACTATGATCCCTCAATGTTCCCGGAACCTCTGAGGTTCGACATACACCGCAAGCCGACGAAGATTTTGACGTTCGGAGCTGGGCCGCACCACTGCCTGGGCCATGTTCTCGGGCGAACGACTCTCGGCATTGCCATTCGCCGTCTTCTTGCGCGTTTTCCGAATGCTCGCCTTGCCGATCCCAACTTCACCCCCGTTTACGAAGGCGCTGTGGGCGAGCTCCGTCTCAAGACCCTGCCCATGCTCACTCATTGAGCATCTTCTCAGTCAGGGATGGTATGCAGCGCGGCTGCAAAAATGACCGGAGGTCGCTGTCACGTTTGCACGCGCAAAGGGCGGAGCCTGAGGCAATTCCCCCCGCGCTTCGTCATCCCGGTCACTATATCAGGCGCTTGCATCAGATCGCGGTGTCGGTCTTTCTTAAAGAAGCCTAACAGTTCCAAATAACCAATGTGCAATATGCCGCCATGAACACTCCACCACCTAAAGGCGGTGGCTTCGAGTTACGGCTTGAAGCCGGATCGGTCCGCCATCCGGCGGACTCGGCTGTCATGATCTCGATCAGACCTCGACCACGGCGGTGCGACGGCTCGACCTCATTGGCGGCGACGCGGCACGCCGGACAGCGCCATCCGCAACGGAGAAAGAGAGACGGAATAGCACTGCTCGCCCTACCAGGTCCCATGCCGCCTGAAGGCGTGGGGTTTACCGATCCCCTATCGGGGACGCTAAACCTTGGCGGCGACATCGGCCCAGTCCTCCAGCATCGCCATCTCTTGACCGTAGCGGACCTGAAAGCCGAACTGGCTGTAGCCCGCAGCTTTGATGGCGCGCACGCCGTCGACCAACTCCGTTTCGGTTCCGGTGAAGGTGAGCGCGCGGATGACCGCACCTGAAATGTTGTCCTGCTCCTCGGGGCGCAGGAACATCAGATGGCCACGGTGGTTCGAGAGGTAGCGCGCATCTTCGGGCCGATAATTCCGGTAGATTTCGCGATAGGCGTCGAGGTGCGGCTTGAGTGCAGGCGGCAGCGGCAGTCCGAGCGAACCGAGTTCCTCTTCTTCGACCAGATTGTGAAAAATCATGGCGGCCGCCGGACCGGCTTGCGCCCTCACCCGGGGGCTGTCGGCGGATTCACCGTCGCGGAGCACGCAGCCGCCGCCGAACGCGGTGGCATAGAGCGTCGCCCGGTCGCGGCCGGCCTCGCTCCAGGCTTTCCGCATATCGGCGATCGCCGCATTGGCCGCCTGCGGCGAACGCATGCCGGTCATCCAATGAGCGCCGCGTTTGGCCGCCAGGCGCCGCCCGCGTGGTCCGAACGCCGAAATGTGCACCGGAATCGGATCGCGGATATTGATGAGATCAAGCTCGGGATTAAGGAAGCGGATTTTGTGGGCGCGACCCTGTTCCTGCCATTCGATGGTTTGGCCGCTGAGCAGTGCTTCGACCACGCCGATGTAGGTGTCGAGCTCGGCAAGCGTGATCGCGCGCAGCCCCATGGTCCGGCGCGCGGTGAAGCCGGTGGAGACGCCAAAATCGATGCGGCCCGGAGCCAGCGCCGCCAGCGAAGCAAGCGCGCTCGCGGCAACCGGCGCGATGCGATTCGACGGAATGAGCACGCCGGTGCCGAGCCGGATGCGGGAGGTCTGCACCGCGGCCGCCCCCATGGCGACGAACACATCGGCATTGAGCAACTGCGTGTCGTAGAACCACGCATGCGTGAAGCCCAATTCCTCGGCGCGCCTGACGTACTTCCAGGAATTTGCAGAAGTTGCGAGTTGAATGCCAAAATGCATATACCGTCTCCGGCGAGGCTCGAACGATATTTACGCGCATAACTCCGGACCGTGGACGCTACATCAACTGCCCCGCCGCGTGTAGGGCGTCACCGTGCTGTTGGCGTCGCCTCGACATCGGTCAGAGATCGGGGCGTTTTTCACCCTTCGCAAAACATGCTTTAGTGGCGAGCCGAACAGCACGCGGGGTCTTCGATGCCGGGGCAGGCTGCAAAAATATTCGACGCCCGGTTCGCGCCGTTGCCGCGCACCTTCCGCATTCATCCCGATTGAGCGGCGTCTCGGCATGCAAGCGGAGAACGGCGCATCCGGCATGAAATGGGTCGGCCGCGCGATCCGCCGTCTTGAGGATCCGGCGCTCGTCGCCGGACGCGGCCGGTTCACTGCCGATCTTGCCGCCGCGCATTGGGTGCGTTTCATCCGCAGCCCGATTGCGTCCGGCCGCATTGTCGGCATCAAGCCGCCTGCCGATGCCATGATCGTGTGCGCGGCCGATCTTGCGGGCGTGCGGCCGATCCGGCCGATGCTGCACAAGTTCAATTATCAGCCGATCGAGCAACCGCTCCTCGCCAGGGACGTGGTGCGCTTCGTCGGCGAGCCCGTTGCCGCCGTCGTTGCGGCCTCGCCCGCCGCGGCGGAGGACATCGCCGATCGGGTGGAGGTCGAGATCGCCGAGCTGCCGGCGGTCGCCGACATGCACGATGCTCTTAAGCCCGGCGCGCCACGGCTTCACGACAACAATCCATCGAATGTCGTCGTCGAGACCCGTTTCGCGACGCCCAATTTCGCAACAATCATGGCGCGGGCACAGCGGCGTGTGCACGTCGCCGTGCGCTCGCGCCGGCAGAGCGCGACGCCGCTCGAGGCCCGCGCGGCGCATGCGGCATTCGACCCGGCGTCCGGCCGCACCACGCTGACCTGCGCCACGCAGATGCCGCATCTGTTTCGCACTGCGATCGCCGACATTCTCGGCTTTGCCGAATCCGACCTGCGCGTGGTCGCGCCGGATGTCGGCGGCGGATTTGGGCAGAAAATGTCATTGCCAGCCGAATATGCATTGGTAGTCTGGCTGGCCCGGCGGCTGCGCAGCTCGGTGGCCTGGAGCGAGGATCGCCGCGAAAATCTGATCGCCTCGTTCCACAGCCGCGACCAATCCATCACGCTGGAAGGCGCCTTCGACCTTCACGGCAGGCTCGTCGCGCTGTCGGCCGAAATCGTCGCCAATGTCGGCGCCTATTCTTGCTTTCCAACCACGTGCGGCGTCGAGCCGCTGATGGCGGCGGCCGAACTGCCAGGACCCTACGACGTCGGCGCCTATTCGTGCGTGGCCCGCGGCGTCGCCACCCATACCTGCACCATGGCGCCTTATCGCGGCGTGTCGCGCCCGGTCATCACACTTGCGATCGAACGGCTGATGGACAAGGCCGCGGCAATATTCGATTTGACGCCGGTCGAAATCCGCAACCGCAACCTGATCGGCAGTTTTCCCTACACGTCTGCGGCCGGATTGACGTTCGATCAAGGCAGCTACCGCGAGACGCTGGAGCAAGCTGCAGCCCGGATCGACTTGCCGGCATTCCGGGCGCGCCAGCGCAAGGCGCGCGGCAGCGGCGATTATTTCGGTATCGGCTTTGCGACATTTTCGGAGCGCACCGGCTACGGCAGTCCGGCATTCGCGGCGCGCGGCATGGAGATCACGCCGGGCGGGGAGAAGGTTGACATTCTGATGGACCCGTCGGGCCACGTCGAAGCGCGCATCGGCGCAAGTCCGCACGGCCAGGGCCTCGTTACCACACTCGCCCAGATCATCGCCGACGAGCTCGGCGTGTCGCCGGCTGACGTGCGCGTCGTGCACGGCGACACCGACCGCACGCCGTATGGCTGGGGCACCTTTGCCAGCCGCTCGCTCGTCATCTCGGGCGGGGCATCGCTGTTGGCCGCGCGCAAGCTGCGCGCCAAACTTCTTTCCCTCGCAGGCCACGTGCTCGAGGCGGCAGCCGACGACATCGTGCTCGAGGGCGGCACCGCAAAAGTGTCCGGCACCGATCGCGCCGTGCCGATCGCAATGCTGGCGCGCGCCGCCTATCATCAGACCCATCGCTTCAAGGGCGAGATCGGCGCAGGCCTGCACGAAACCGCCCATTACGATCCGGCCGGCACCTTCTCCAATGCCTGCCATGTCGCCATGGTGCACCTCGATATCGAGACCGGCCGCGTGGCGCTCGAAAAATATCTGATCGTCGAGGATGCCGGGCGCATCATCAACCCGCTGATCGCCGACGGCCAGGTCCATGGCGGCGTGGCACAGGGCATCGGCAACGCGCTGTTCGAGGAAATCGTCTACGACCGCGACGGCAATATCCAGACCGCAACGCTTGCCGACTACACGCCGCCGACCGCGCGCGAAATCCCCAGTCTCGAATTGCACCACATCGAAACGCCGACCGATGCCTCCGTCACCGGCGCCAAAGGCTTGGGCGAGGGCGGCACGATCGGGGCGCCGGCCGCCATCCTCAACGCTATCAATGACGCGCTCGCCCCGTTCGGCGTCTCGATCGACGAAATGCCGGCGACGCCGCAGCGCATCAGGGCGGCGCTGCGCGCCGCAGCAGCCGGAAACCAGAAATCTGAAGTCTGAAATCAGAGGCCTGAATTCCGACTTCCGGCTTCCGGCTTCCGACTTCCGACTTCCGCCTATTGCGGCCGTTCGCGTGCCGAGACGATGGCAAGCCAGAGATAGACGCCGAGCAACACCGCTTCGACCGACACGATGATGACGTTGCCGCCATAGACCGACGGGAAGAACACCTCGACCACCGCCATGGACACCACTGAGGTGAGCCAGATCACCGCACCCCACGGCGCGGCGAGCCACAGCCCGACCGCAGCGACCAGATCAATCACGGCGAAGAACACCGTCGCCGACTGCCAGGCCATCGTGTGCATCTGAAACACCTGGTCGGCGGCAGCCCCGATGCTCAACACCTGGCCCCAATGATAGAGTCCCTTGATCAGCGACATCGCCGCCATGACGCGCAGAAACAGGACCAGAAGCTCGGTCCACGTGCCCCGGCCGGTGCCGGTTTCATGCACCGGCTCGAGCCCATCGCTCGGTCGACCGGATTGGCGCCGCATTTGATCGCTCATAATCCCGCCGCCAATTCCGTCACCAAGCTTGATCGTCAGGGATAGAGGCGGTTAGAAATTCCGTCAACGCAGGCGCCCGCCTCTGCCGAGGTCGACCGTGCGCGCGGAGCCGCCAAACTACCGGACACAAGACCCGGGCAGTGGCAGGCCGACACTGGAGCGGCTAAAAGGGGCAATCGCAGCGGAGCTGCCCATGCCGATTAAACCCACCGCGATTAAACAGAGCCGACAACTGGAACAGGGCCACGTCGGGCCAACCGGTGCGGTGGCTTGGCCACAGCCGCTTGAGGCGAGAAATGCGCCCCCGGCGGAACGGCTTGATCTTGCGATCCGGCCGCGGCGCAACCGTCGCGCCGAGTGGACGCGGCGCCTGGTCCGCGAAAACGTTCTCACCACCGACGACCTGATCTGGCCGCTGTTTGTGGTCGGCGGCACCGGAGTCCGCGCCGCCGTCCCCTCCATGCCCGGTGTCGAGCGGCTCTCGGTCGACGAGGCGGTGCGAGCCGCTGAGCGGGCGGCGAAGCTCACGATCCCATGCCTTGCGCTGTTTCCCTACACCGACCCCAACCGCCGGGACGAGTTCGGCTCAGAGGCCCTCAACGCCGATAATCTGGTTTGCCGGGCCATCCGCGCCATCAAGAAGGAAGTGCCCGAAATCGGCGTGCTGTGCGACGTAGCGCTCGATCCCTATACCAGCCACGGCCATGACGGCCTGTTGCGCGACGGCATCATCCTCAACGACGAGACGGTCGCGGTGCTGGTGCGTCAGGCCTTGGTCGAGGCCGAGGCCGGCTGCGACATCATCGCACCCTCGGACATGATGGATGGCCGCGTCAGAGCCATCCGTGCCGGCCTCGATGCCGCAGGCTTCACCGACGTGCAGATCATGGCCTATGCGGCCAAGTACGCATCCGTATTCTACGGACCATTCCGCGAGGCGGTCGGTTCGAGCGCCACGCTCGTCGGCGACAAGCGGACCTATCAGATGGATCCGGCCAATTCCGACGAGGCACTGCGCGAGGTCGAACTCGATATCGCCGAGGGCGCCGACATGGTCATGGTCAAGCCGGGGCTGCCCTATCTCGACATATTGCACCGCGTCAAGAATGCCTTCGCGATGCCCACATTCGCCTACCAAGTTTCGGGCGAGTATGCCATGATCATGGCCGCTGCGGCCAACGGCTGGCTCGACGGGGACAAGGCCGTGACCGAAAGCCTGATCGCCTTCAAGCGTGCTGGCGCCGACGGCATCCTGACCTATTTCGCGGCAAGGATAGCGGAGAAATTGAACAAGGACGGCAGGTAACGGACCGTTCCCGCCTGCGCGAAAACAACAAAGTGGTTGTGTCATGAGTGAGGACGAAGAGGACGATTTCCGACACTACATGCCGGTGTTGCGGCGGATTGTCATTGTGGTTGCGGTGCTCACCGCCGTGCCAGTGGTGATGTGGACTATTACCGCCTACGTGCGCACCTATGTAGGGCCGCCCAAACTGCCGACCTTCCAGCCGGCGGCCGCCGAGACCACAAGCGTGCCGCCGACCAATCCGGCAGCGGCGATGGCCAACAGCGCGAACGCCTTGCCGCAGGCTGGAACCGTGGTGGCCGAAGCAGCGCCACCGGCAGTGGAGGTAACGCAATCGACCAACGCAACGCCGTCAAACGCGGCGAATGTTTCCGGCGGAGACGACAGCCGATCGACCGACGCGACCGCTGCGGCGGCGCCCGTAATGGCAATGCCTCCGACGGCCGATAGCTCGGACACCCTCGCGCCCAGCTCGACGGCGATGATCGCGCCGAATTCAATGCCCGATAACGGCGATCGATTTGCTTCGACGCAAAGGTCCGGCACGAATTGGCCCACACCGCCCGCAATGGCGGCTGCGTCTGCACGCTCCGGGGGCGGCTGCGCATGCAAGCCGCACCAGTGCCAATATTCCGCTGCCGCGCAGGCGGCCGCGCACGTTTACCCTGGCACGGCTGAGCGTTCCACTGCCGCAGCCTCGTCCCGAAGATGCGGGTCCCGCGGCGTCAGCTCCGTATCATCCTGCTACGCCGCTGGACTTCCTGCGCAGCATCTTCAAGCCGAATAACAACGGCAATGTTGCTCCCACGGACGGCGGCAGCACAGCGTCGAACACCGACAATCAGGGACAATGAGCGGCGCTGGAAAACTGCGCGGCGCCTGATCCTCGCGGCCAAGTTCAAACAAAATGCCAAAGCCCCGTTCTGACTTTTGCCAGAACGGGGCTTTGACTGTTGCGTTGGCATAATCGCTTTTTTCTTAAGGCAGGTGATAAATCTGCCAGAACGTGCCGCTCACTTTTCCGCCCTGGCACCGAGACTTCGTCATCCCAGCACCGCACCGCCTTGCATGCGCTCCGGACGATAACCATCCGCGGCGAGCGCGCGGAAAATTTCCTCCGCATGCGCAGCGTCACGGGTCTCCATTGTGACGTTCGAGCTTGGCGCCTTTGGCGGGCACGTCGAGGAAAAGACGGTGATGGTTGACGGCCAGGATGTTGGCGCCGAGCTCGCCCAGGCGGCTCGCAATGTGGCCCAGAATGCCAGGACGATCGGGGATGGTCAGGCGGAATGACACGATGCGGTCGGCGCGCTCCAATTCGCGCACCATGATGGAAGCGAGAATGCGCGGATCAATATTGCCACCGCAGAGGATCAATCCGACCTTGCTTCCGGCAAAACGTTGCGGCTCAGCCAGCATGGCGGCGAGGCCCGCGGCGCCCGCGCCTTCCGCCATCGCCTTCTGCAAGTTGAGGAAGGCATCGACCGCGCGCTCGATCAGCGGCTCGTCGACCAGAATAATGTCGCTGACCAGTTCGCGGACCACCGGCAGCGTGAGCTTGCCGGCATTGCTCACCGCAATGCCCTCGGCGAGCGTGGCGCCGCCGCAAGGCCGATGCGCCTGATGGATTGCATTCCACATCGACGGATAGAGCGCGCATTCGACGCCGACGATCGCGATCGACGGTCTTTTCGCCCGCGCCGCAATGGCGCAGCCGGCAATCAGGCCGCCGCCGCCTATCGGCACCACGAGAACGTCGAGGTCTGGGACTTCCTCCAGCATTTCCAGCGCAATGGTGCCCTGGCCGGCGATGATGAGCGGATCGTCGTAAGGGTGCACCCAGACCAGATCGCGTTCGGCGGCGATTTGTTCGGCGCGCGCCTGCGCCTCGTCGAGCGTCTCGCCGTACAGCATGACCGCAGCGCCATGCGCCTCGGTCGCCTTCACCTTCACGAATGGCGTCGTCACCGGCATCACGATGGTCGCTGGAATCGACAGCCGCTGGGCATGATAGGCGACGGCCTGCGCATGGTTGCCGGCCGACATGGCGATGACGCCGCGGCGGCGCTCAGCGGTGGAGAGCGCCGCAAGCTTGACGCAGGCGCCGCGCTCCTTGAACGAGTTGGTGACCTGCAAATTCTCGTATTTGACAAAGACCTCGGCGCCGGTGAGCGCGGAGAGCGGCGGCGCCGGAAGGATCGGCGTGCGCAGCACGTGGCCTGCGATCGTGCTGCGGGCGGCCTCGATATCGGCAACCGACACCATCACCACATCCTTGTTGCTGTCATCGAACGCGGCACGATCGCGATGTTCTGCCGGCGGCCTAATCGCCGCGCCCTTGCGCTGGCGGCGGCGTCTTGCCATGTGCAACAGACACTAGCATGCAGGCGCAACTATGAGCGATTCCCAACCATGGCGCAGCGGCATCGCGATCGATATCAAGCCACACGCCTATGACCCGGCCGCGAACCCGGAGCTGTTCCAAGGGGTGCTGGCGCGCCGCGTTGTTGCCTTCGTCATCGACCTCGTCGTCATCGCCGTGCCGCTAATCGCGGCCTGGATTTTCATTTTCGTGCTTGGTCTCGTCAGCTTCGGCCTCGGCTGGTTTCTGTTCTGGATCATGTCGCCCGCATCTTTGATCTGGGCGCTGGTCTATTATGGGATGACGCTCGGAAGTCCGGCCTCCGCCACCATCGGCATGCGCGCCATGGCGCTGCAAATGCGCACCTGGTACGGGGCGCCGGCCTATTTCGTGCTCGGCGCCGTCCATGCCATCGTGTTCTGGCTCAGCGTCAGCCTGCTGACGCCGCTGATCCTTGTGGTCGGCCTGGTTAACGCCCGCCGGCGGCTGTTGCACGACTTCGTGGTCGGGGTTGTGATCGTTAACACTTCCTCGTTGGTGAGCTTCGGCGAAAGCAGCTTCGGATAGAGGTTTTTGCTGGACCGTCGCCTCGACCCCGATTTGGCCTTTACGCCGGAACCGGCTCGGGCGATGTTAGGCGCCGGCCGGAGCAATCCCGGCCGCCAGCGATGCCAAAACCCCGTGACCCAGCACTCGCGCGACACGCCGCAATTCTACCTTACCGCCCCCTCGCCCTGCCCGTATCTCGGCGGCAGGGAGGAGCGCAAGGTGTTCACGCATCTTGTCGGCGAGCGCGCGCCCGAGCTCAACAATATCCTGACCCATGGCGGCTTTCGTCGCAGCCAGTCGATCGCTTATCGGCCGGCCTGCGAAGGCTGCCGCTCCTGCGTCTCAGTGCGGGTCATTGCCGCCGAATTCCGTCCCACGCGCAGCATGCGCCGCATCACCAAGCGCAATGCCGACATCGCCGCCGACATGCGGGTTGCGGTGCCGACCTCCGAGCAATACGCCATCTTCCGCGGCTATCTCGATTCGCGCCATCGCGACGGCGGCATGGCCGACATGACCGTGCTCGACTACGCCATGATGGTCGAGGACAGTCACGTCGAGACGCGCATTGTCGAATATCGCCGCCGCAAGCAGAGCGGCTTGGGCGAACTTGTCGCGATGGCGCTCACCGACCTGCTCGGCGACGGGCTGTCGATGGTCTATTCGTTTTTCGAGCCCGATGAATCGGCGCGCTCGCTCGGCACTCTCATGGTGCTCGACCACATCGCGCGCGCCAAGCGCATGGGCTTGGCTTACGTCTATCTCGGCTATTGGGTGCGCGGCTCGGGCAAGATGGACTACAAGAGCCGCTTTTTGCCGCAAGAGCGGCTGACGCCGGACGGCTGGGCGCGAGTCGATTAGCGGGCGGATCGCAAACGCCGCTCGGGCCGCCGCAGTCTTAGCGGCGCGATGGCCGTTGAACAGCTTTGCCAGATCGCGCCCAGATCAACTGCCCGATGCGCATTGATCCATTCCGGGGCGTGCCGCACACGATTCCGGCGCCCGGAGCAGCATCTAGCCACGCCATCTGAACTTTTCGTTACGTTCCGCGTCGCTGCGCCGGTTCGCGTGTTTCTTGGATCGGGATTGACGCTTTCGAATGCGCACCTCCAAAAGCTCTGATTAGAACCTCCATGACACCTTTCGTCCTTGATAAACGCCGCCGCCGTTTGCAGCTCAGCCGCGCTCACCGTCGAACTTGTTGCTCTTCGGAAAGCCTTTTGGCGCGAGCCGACCGGCGTCGCCGCGGTTGCCGCGCCAGTCAGCAAGCTCCTTGAGCGACAGCGTGAACACGCGGCCGGCGGAATCGTTCCAGGTCAAGCCCTTCTCCACCTCGACAGTCTTGAGGTCGGAAAGGCCGCCGTCCCTGTGGCGCTGCAGCCGGACGCCGCGGCCGCGCGTCATTTCCGGCACCTGCTCGATCGGAAACACGACCATTTTGCGGTTCTCGCCGATAGCCGCAACCAGTTCGCCCCCGACTGGCGCCAGCGCGCAGGCCGCGTCGGGCGGGGCGACGTTGAGCACCTGCTTGCCCTTGCGCGTATTGGCGAGACACTCGTCCTCGGCGACGATAAAACCCCTGCCCTGTTTGCTCGCGACGATGAGCTTACGGCCGCCCTCATAGCGCAGCACGTCGACGATCTCGGCCTGCTGTTCGACGTTCGATGAACAGCCGGATCGGTTCGCCGTGGCCGCGCCCGCCGGGCAGCTTCGAAGCCTCGATCGTGTAGAAGCGGCCATTGCTGGCAAATACCAGAATCTTCGACGTGGTCTCGGCAAAAAAGGCGTGATCGAGACTATCGTCGGCCTTGAACGACAGTCCGGAGGGGTCGGCAAGCTGGCCACGCAGCGCGCGGATCCATCCCCTCTCGGACACAACGACAGTGATCGGCTCGCGTTCGACCAACGCTTCCTCGATCGCGGCCTCATCGTGGACCGGTGCCTGCGCGAAGGTGGTACGGCGCTTGCCGAGCGGCGTCTTTGGACCAAATTTTTCCCGCACTTCGCGGATCTGACCGGCAATAGCCTTCCACTGCGCCGGCTCCGAACGCAATAAGTCCTCGATCGACTTCTTCTCCACGCGCAGCCTTTTGTCCTCCTCGCGAATTTCAATCTCTTCCAGCCGCCGCAAATTGCGCAGCCGCATGTTGAGGATAGCATCGGCCTGTACGTCGGACAGCCGGAACGTCGTCATCAGAACCGGTTTCGGCTCGTCCTCCTTGCGGATGATCTTGATGACCTTGTCGAGGTTGAGATAGGCGACGAGATAGCCGCCCAACACTTCAAGTCGGTGTTCGATCTGATTGAGCCGGTAACGCGAGCGGCGTAGCAGCACCTCGCGCCGGTGTGCCAGCCATTCGGTCAGGGCTTCGGCAAGGCCCACGACCTTGGGGATACGGCCATGCACGAGCACGTTCATGTTGAGCGGCACACGGCTTTCGAGCTCCGTGAGCTTGAACAAACTCTCCATCATCAGCACCGGATCGACTGTGCGCGAACGCGGCTCGATGACGAGGCGTACGTCCTGCGCCGAACTCATCGTGCATGTCGGCAACCACCGGCAGCTTCTTGTCGTTGATCAGCTCGGCGATCTGCTCGACGAGCCGCGCTTTCTGCACCTGCCAGGGGATTTCGGTGACCACCACCTGATAGGTGCCCCGCCCGGTCTCTTCGGTCTTCCAACGCGCGCGCAGCCGAAACGAGCCGCGCCCGCTCGCGTAGGCTTCGGCGATCGCGTCGGCCGGATCGACGATGATGCCGCCGGTCGGAAAATCGGGGCCGGGCACGAATTTCAGAAGCGTGCGGTCGCGCGCGTTGGGCTGCTCGATCAGGTAGAGCGCGGCGTCGCACAATTCTGCGATGTTGTGCGGCGGGATCGAGGTCGCCATGCCGACCGCGATGCCCTGCGCGCCGTTGGCAAGCAGATTGGGTAAGGCCGCCGGCAGCACCAACGGCTCCTGCGTCATGCCGTCATAGCTCGGGCGGAAGTCGACGGCGTCCTCGTCGATGCCGTCGAGCAGAAGCCGCGCCGCCTCGGTCAGCCGCGCCTCGGTATAGCGGTAGGCGGCCGCATTATCGCCGTCGATATTGCCGAAATTGCCCTGGCCGTCGACCAGTGGATAGCGTGAGGCAAAATCCTGCGCGAGGCGGACCAGTGCATCGTAGATGGCCTGGTCGCCGTGCGGATGGAAATTGCCCATCACGTCGCCGACGATCTTGGCCGATTTCTTAAACGTCGCGCCGGGATCGAGGCGCAGAAGCCGCATGCCGTAGAGGATGCGCCGGTGTACGGGTTTGAGGCCGTCGCGCGCATCGGGCAGCGCCCGGTTCATGATGGTGGAGAGCGCGTAGGCGAGATAGCGCTCCTCCAACGCCTCGCGCAACGCAATCTCCTGCACGTTGCCGGATTTGTCGGGGGGAATCAGTTTGGTGGCCATATCGGATCGGAGCTAGCGCGGTTGTGCAGGACGAACAAGGGAGCTTGAGCCCTTACCCCATCAGATCAGAGCGTGGACCCGTCATGGCAATGCGCTACATTGATCTTTTGCGCACCTCACCGGTCGGCACGGTCGGGCCGTGCGAACGGCAAGGAGACATGCATGCGTAGCGCCATGCTTGCAGCGGCCGCGATGGCGGCCATCGTCTTGGCTATGACCGCCGGGGCCGCCGCGGCGATGCCGCCTGCCGGACCTGCCGCGCTTGCAAGTGCCGCCGGCCCGGCGGCGAGTTTTACGGCAAGCTACGCGCCCCCTGCGCACAAGACCGCCGTCGTGTGCGGCTCTTCCGGATGCGCGCCGCTTCGGCCGGTGCAGTATGAATGGGGATGGGGCCGCCCGTGGGGCTATCCGTACCGGCCGGCCTGTCCCGAGGGCTATTACTTTGCCTGCCGGGACGACGCCTACGGCAGGACGCGGTGCGCCTGTTGGCCGTACTGATGGCCTCCACCCTTGTCAGGCACGGCCCAAGGCGGCCTCCGGCAGCATGCGCATGATTGCGGCGACGAAACGCGCGCGTGCGGCGGGCATGGCCAGCCCGCGCGCTGCAAAGGCGTGACGATCCAGAAAAAATCCGGTGAGCGCGAACGCATCGGCAAGTTCCGCCACCGACTTCGGCTCGTCGCCGCTGCGCAGGAAGGCCGGCAGCCGGATGAGCTTGTCGCGATAATCCTCGCCGGCTTCGCGCGATACCGCGCGACCTGAGCGTGGCGACACATAGATCAGATCGGTCGTGCTTCCGGTCGCCGCACAGCGGGCAAGATCAAGGCCGAAGCCAAGTTCGGCGAGGAAGGCGAGCTCAAAACGCGCGATGAGGACCGCTGCGACAGGTGGGTCGCCGATGCGATCGAGGATCGTTTCGAGCGCGGCATGGATACGCGCATGCGGCTCGCGCTCGGCCAGAAGCCGGCACAACGCCGCAAGATGAGTGACGCCATGAACCGCGTGTGCGGCGCTCAAGAACCCCGCCGCCCGCAAACTGATGCCCTCGACCGCAAAATAGCCGAGGTGCTCGTCGAGCCGCGCGCGCCACGTCGCGCGCAGCGAGTTGCCGGGCTGCAACACGCCCGAGAGCCGCTTGCCGGCGCCGCCACGGACCAGGCCCAGATGACGGCCGCGTGATTGCGTCAGCAGTTCGAGGATGACGCTGGTTTCGCCATGGCGCTTGGCGCCGAGCACAATGCCTTCGTCAGTCCATTGCATGGTCGTTATGTAGCGTCATTCCGGGGCCGAGCGAAGCGAGGAACCCGGAATCGATAGCCCCGGCGCAGGGACTATGAATTCTGGGCTCGCCGCTTCGCTGCGATCCGGAATGACTCAGTCCTTCGGAAACTCCAATCCCATCTCTCGGTAGCGCTCGGGTTCCTCGGCCCAGCCTTCGCGCACCTTGACGAACAGAAACAGATGCACCTTCTGCTCGATCGCCTCGGCGATTTCGGCGCGAGCGGCGGCGCCGATCGCCTTGATGGTGGCGCCGCCCTTGCCGAGCACGATTTTGCGCTGGCTTTCGCGCTCGACATAGATGATCTGCTCGATGCGCACCGAACCGTCCTTGAGCTCCTTCCAGACGTCGGTTTCGACCGTCGACTGGTACGGCAATTCCTGATGCAGCCGCAGATAAAGTTTTTCGCGAGTGATCTCGGCGGCGAGCTGGCGCAGCGGCGCATCCGACATCTGGTCCGCGGGATAGAGCCACGGGCCTTTCGGAACATGGGCCGCCAGCCAGCTTTTCAGGTCGGCGACGCCGTCGCCGGACAATGCCGAGATCATGAAGGTGGCAGCAAATGGCGCCCGCTGGTTGAGGCTTTGGGCAAGCGCGAGCAGGTGTGGTTTGTCGACCAGATCGACCTTGTTGAGCACCAGCGCCTTGGTGGAACGCAGTTCGACAAGACGGCTCAAGATCGCTTCGTCGTCGTCTTTAGCACCTTTGCGGATATCGATCAGCAAGGCGACGATGTCGGCATCCTGGGCGCTGCCCCAGGCGGTTCCGACCATGGCGCGGTCGAGCCGCCGGCGGGGCGCGAAAATGCCCGGAGTGTCGACGAGGATGAGTTGGGCCGGGCCCTCACTGGCAATGCCGCGAACGAGCCCGCGCGTGGTCTGCACTTTCGGCGTGACGATCGAGATTTTGGCGCCGACCAGCGCATTCACCAGCGTCGATTTGCCGACATTCGGCGCGCCGATTAGCGCGACAAAGCCGCAGCGTGTCGCGCCTGCCGCCGGCACATCCGGTTCAACCATTGAGGCGCGCGGCCTTGACGCCCTCGCGCGCAAGCATCGCGGCGGCGGCGGCCTGCTCCGCGGCACGCTTGGAGCGCCCGGAGCCCTCGGCGGGAGCGAGGTCAGGAAGCGCCACGGCAACGCGGAATTCGGGATCGTGATCGGGACCGGAGCGCGCCACTTCACGATACGCCGGCGTCGGCAAGCCGCGGGCCTGAGCCCATTCCTGCAACAGGGTCTTCGGATCCCGCAACGGCTGAGCGGTGGCGCGCATGCGCGCCTGCCACAGCCGGTCGACCAGAGCCTCGGCTGCGGGATAGCCGCCGTCCAGATAGACGGCGCCGATCAAGGCCTCGCAGACATCGGCAAGAATGGCGGGCCGCTTGCGCGCCCCGGCATTGATTTCCGATGAGCCGAGCCGGATCGCGGCGCCGAGTTCGATCGTGGCGGCGACCTCGGCGCAGGTCTCCTTGCGCACCAGGTCGGCGAGCCGGCGCGACAACTCGCCCTCGTCGGCTTTGGGAAAGGAGCGAAACAGCATGTCGGAAATAACAAGGCCAAGAACATGGTCGCCGAGAAATTCGAGACGCTGATAGGAGCCGGCGCGGTTGCGCGGACCTTTGAGCGCGGAAATGTGCGTCAGCGCGCAATCAAGCAGCGTGCTGTCACGGAAGCGATAGCCAATGCGACCTTCCAGAACCAACCCGGAACGGCGGCTACGGCGCGGCTCCTTCTTGCCGTCAGGCAAATCCGCTTCTGCGGTTTCCTCGGCAGGTTGCTCCGGGCGCGGCGTAGCCGCCGCTTTGCCTTTGCTGCGGCCGCTCATCTGACCAGCGTGAACAATCGACTCCAGCGTACCGCCCACGGCCAGTTCCAAATTTCCCAGGCCGGCGTGCCGCCGGAAATCGAAAAGAAGATGATCTGCGCCCTGCCGATAATGTTCTCAAACGGTACGTAGCCAACCGCGCTCAACACGCGGCTGTCAGTCGAATTGTCGCGGTTATCGCCCATCATGAAATAATAGCCCGGCGGCACCGGAAAGACCTTGGTGTTGTCGAGAAAGCCATTGTCGGTGAAATCGTGAGTGATGTAGGTCACCCCGTTCGGCAGCGTCTCGCGGTAGCACATGACCGGACCGCTGACATCCTCGTGCGGAACGCAGCCTGCACTGAGGCGCTCGCGCTTGACCGGCACGCCGTTGACGTAGAGCAGGCCGTGGAGCACCTGGATGCGGTCGCCCGGCAGCCCGACCACCCGCTTGATGTAATCGATCGAAGGGTCCTTGGGCAGACGGAACACCACGACATCGCCGCGGTGCACCGGCGAGCTGAAGATACGGCCGGAAAACATCGGCGGCGACAGCGGCAGAGAGTAATGGGTATAGCCATAGGAGTACTTGGAGACGAACAGATAATCGCCTACCAACAGGGTCGGAATCATCGAGCCGGACGGAATATTGAACGGCTGGAACAGGAAGGTGCGGATTACGAGCGCAATGATCAACGCATGGATCACCACGCGCACAGTCTCGGTGAATCCGCCCTCTTTGCGTTTGGTTCCGGTCTGCACGCTCATGCGTTCTTTGTCCCAACTTGCCGGCGAAATAGCCGCGCTGCCCCAGGCGACCTTGTAGCCGCTGCGTTGGTCGCAAGCAATCGCAGGGTGGCGCTTGCAGCGCCCCGGCAACGCGGATTTATCTAACTATTCCACAGCATTAGCGCCAGCCGCGCAACGTTGGTCAAATTTTCATCGGCGTCTTTGGGCGCCGCGTCAATGGAATGGGGAGCGGTTCGGCGCGCTCAGGCATCCGCCAGGGCAAAGGCCCAAATCACGACCAGCGCATAAGCCATGGGACCCTCGTCGGCGATCGTCAGCTCGATGCGGGCCTGGTAGCCTTTCGGCGTGATCGCCTCCAGCCGCCGCTTGGCGCCGCCGGTTAGTTCCATGGTGGGCCTGCCGGACGGCAGATTGACCACGCCCATATCGCGCCACCACACGCCGGCGCGAAGGCCTGTTCCCAGCGCCTTGGCGCACGCCTCCTTGGCGGCAAAGCGCTTGGCGTAAGTCTCGATCCGGTTTCGCCGCTTCTCGGCGCGCGCGCGCTCGCCTGCAGTAAAGACCCGATCGATGAAGCGATCGCCGTGGCGCTCGACCACCTTGGCGATGCGGCGCACGTCGGCGATGTCGGAGCCAATGCCGAGGATCATAGCCGGGCGCCGTGTACGGGCGTCGCGTCGGCCCGGCCCCGTTCCATCGACGCGCGCATCCTGAGCACTGCCGCGCCCAGCCCCTCGAAAATCGCCTCGCCGATAAGGAAGTGCCCGATATTGAGTTCCGCGATCTCCGGCACCGCCGCGATCTGCTGTGCAGACATATAATCGAGACCGTGCCCGGCATGGACCTCCAGCCCCGCGCTTCTGGCGAGCGCAGCGCCGCGCTTGATGCGTTCCAATGCGGCGCCCGCCAAAGCCGCATCGCGCGCCGCCAGCGCCTCGCACCAGGCGCCGGTGTGGAGTTCGACCACGGGCGCGCCGAGCGCTGCGGCGGCCTCGATCTGCACCGGCTCGGCGGCGATGAAGAGCGCGACGCGGATGCCGGACGCCGACATCTTGTCGATGACTGCGTGTAAAACTTCGCGCTGACCGGCAGCGTCGAGCCCGCCTTCTGTGGTCCGCTCGGCCCGGCGTTCGGGCACGATGCAGGCGGCGTGCGGATGCAGTTTTTGCGCAATCCCGACCATCTCCGCCGTCGCCGCCATTTCGAGATTGAGCGGCTTGTGGATGCGTTCCTTGAGGCGGACAATATCGTCGTCGCCGATGTGGCGGCGGTCCTCGCGCAGATGCGCAGTGATGCCGTCGGCACCAGCGGCGATCGCGATTTCGGCAGCGCGAACCGGATCCGGATGATGGCCGCCGCGCGCATTGCGCACGGTTGCGACATGATCGATGTTGACGCCGAGGCGAAGGGGGGATTTCGTGGCCATGACGTTGTGGCGATTCCCTGCGCCTACCTGGTCCAATTCTCGACTTTCAGATCGGGAACACGGCGGAATTCACGCTCGTTGTTGGTAACGAGAGTCAAATTCAGAAGCCGGGCATGCGCAGCAATCCAAAGATCATTGGCGCCAATCACTTGGCCTTTCGCGGCCAGTGCCGCACGGATCGCTCCATACTTCCCGGCGGCTTCCGGCGGAAGCGGCAGCACTCTGATTATCTGGATTAGTTCCTCTAGTGCTCGCCATGGTTCCGGGCCCGAACCCTTTTTTTCGATGCCGTAGACTAACTCGCCATAACTGATCACCGAAAGCGCCGCCTCGCCCGGTTGCAACAGGTCGAAGCGCGCACGCGTCGTTTCGGGCCTACCGCGACGGATATAGACAAAAGTGTCGGTATCCAACAGATAGCGAAGCGCGATCACAGGTCTGCGCGCTCCTGCGGCGGTGCATCGCGCTCGTCAGCCAAATCTTCTATCGGCAGACTGGCGATGAGTTCGAAGGCTCGCGCCATACCCTTGGGTGTGTCGCGCAACACGACCTCGTCGCCGCGGCGGAAGATTTCCACTTCGTCGCCTTGAAAGCGAAACTCCTTGGGCAGCCGGACGGCTTGGCTGTTTCCTGACTTGAAGATTTTGGCCGTCGCCATTGCAGCAATCTCCGTATATACGGCAAAGTATATACATGCACGGCTAGATGATCGCAAGCCGCCGAACAGACCGGCCTCACCCGTTCAGCCGTTCGGCATTGGCCACTACTTTCTTGGCCCGCAGCTGCGAGATGATCGAGGTGAGGTGCTTGAGGTTATAGACCTCCAGATCGATGGTCAGCTCGGTGAAATCCGGCGACCGCCGGGTCATGCGGACATTGTCGATATTGCCGTCGTGCTCGGCGATCACCTGCGCGATCTGCGCCAGCGTGCCGGGCTCGTTGACTGACTGGACCGCAAGCCGGGCCGGAAAGCGCTGCGGCGCCTTGTCGTCAACATCCCAGCGCACGTCGAGCCAGCGTTCCGGCTCGTCCTCGAATTGCTTGAGCGCTTCGGACTGGATCGGGTAGATCGTGATGCCCTCGCCCGGGGTCATGATGCCGACGATGCGGTCGCCGGGCACGGCGCCGCCATCGGGCGCGAAGCGGACCGGCAGATCGGAATTGATGCCGCGAATCGGTATCGCAGCGCCGTTCTGGCCATCGCCTGGAAGCTTGAACTTCACGGCCTTGGCGCGCTTGAGCCCAAACCAGCCGCTCTCTGTTTTCGGCACGATGGAGGTGATGCGCTCGTCCCTGTAGTCGGGATACATGGCGCGCACGACGTCGGACGCCTTCATCTCGCCGCGGCCGACCGCGGACATCACGTCATCGATCGAAGTGCGAGCGAGCCGCGGCAAAGCGCCTTGGAGTTTTTCGTCCGAATAGGCGATCTTGGCGCGCTGGCATAGGCGCTCGACGATACGCCGGCCCAGCCCCGAATATTGGTTGCGGACCGCCGTGCGCGTCGCGCGGCGTATGGCCGCGCGCGCCTTGCCGGTGACGACAAGCAATTCCCAGGCAGCGGGCGGCGCGGGCTGCGCCTTGGACGTGAGGATCTGAACCTCGTCGCCGTTCTGCAGCGCCGATACCAGCGGGCTGATCTGGCCGTTGATCTTGGCGCCGATCGCCATATTGCCGACGTCGGTATGCACCGCATAGGCAAAATCGATCGGCGAGGCGCCGCGTGGCAGCGCGATCAGCTTCCCCTTCGGCGTGAAGCAGAAAACCTGGTCGTGGAACAGTTCGAGTTTGGTGTGCTCCAGGAATTCTTCAGGGTTGGAGCCCTCGGCCAGAAGCTCGATGGTGCGGCGCAGCCACGCATAGGCGTTGGATTCGCGCGACAGCATCTCGGTTGGGGAACCGATGCTGTCCTTGTAGAGCGCATGCGCGGCAATGCCGTATTCGGCGATCTGTTGCATTTCGCGGGTGCGGATCTGCAGCTCGACGCGCTGCCTGCCGGGGCCGATCACCGTCGAATGGATCGAGCGGTAGTCATTCTGCTTCGGCGTCGAGATGTAGTCCTTGAAGCGGCCGGGGACGACCGGCCAAGTCGTATGGACGATACCGAGCGCCTGGTAGCACTCTGCGACGCTGCCCACCACGACACGGAACCCAAGAATGTCCGAGAGCTGTTCGAAGCCGACCGCCTTGCGTTCCATCTTGCGCCAGATCGAATAGGCGCGCTTGCGGCGGCTGAAAACCTCGGCGGCGATGCCGCGGTCGGCGAGCTTTTTTGTGAGCTGCTGTTCGGTCTCGGCGATCCAGCCGGCCGAACGCGCGGCGAGCGCTTCCAGCCGCTCGGTGATAACTTTGCAAGCCTCCGGGTTGAGCTCGTTGAATGCCAAATCCTCGAGCTCCTCGCGCATCTGCTGCATGCCCATGCGGCCGGCAAGGGGGGCATAGATGTCGAGCGTCTCTTCCGCAGTGCGCCGGCGGGCTTCCGACGGCCGGTGGCCCAGCGTACGCATATTGTGCAGGCGATCGGCGAGCTTGATCAGGAGAACCCGCACATCGTCGGCGACGGCGAGCAGGAGCTTGCGTAGATTTTCGGCTTCCTTGGCCTCCCTGGAAACCAGTTCGAGCTTCTTCAGTTTGGTCAAGCCCTCGACCAGTCGGCCGATATCGTGGCCGAACAGGCGATCGATTTCGGCCCTCGTGGCGTCGGTATCCTCGATCGTATCATGCAGCAGCGCCGCCGCGATCGTGGCGTCGTCGAGTTTGAGATCGGTAAGGATCGCCGCCACCTGCAGCGGGTGGGAAAAATAGGGATCGCCGGACGCCCGCTTCTGCTCGCCATGGACCTTCATGGCGTAGACATAGGCGCGGTTGAGCAGGTCCTCGTTGGCCGCTGGATTGTACTGCTTGACCCGATCGATCAACTCGTATTGCCGCATCAGACTGCGGCCGGCGGGCCGTTGAGGCCCCCTCGCCATCCGGCACGACCACAAGCGGAGCGCGCGCCGCCGGTACCTGCGGGCGGGGCTGGTTCTGCATGCGCGGCAAATCGATCGGCGAGCGCGGCATGGACGTGACTTAACTGCCCTGGCAACCCCGACGTGTCCGACCTGTACCAATATGGCGGCGGAGGCCGTCCACAAGGGGCATTTGATAGAAGGATATCATGGACCCGGCGCGGCGCCACAAGACGCATCGAGCCCAGCGAGCCACCGCCGCGGCCGATTCTAGGTTCGAGAATAGCGCTTTTGCCAGCTAAATTGAGCGGAAACTCGGCAAAACCCCTGCCGCCAACGGGGCGAACGAGATAGGGTCGCAGGCGCACAATGCCCTGCTCGATCTGCGGCCAGCGCAGGCAAGCTGGCTGACGAATTAGAAAATCAAGGGCCGCTCGGCAGCCATGGGTTGATGGGCCGCCGGGCTGCGGCAGCGGGCAGACGCCCTATTCCTCGTCGTCGCCAGTATCACCGGTGTCGGATTCCGGCTCGCTTTCCGGCGGGGTCAGCCCTTCCAAGCCCTTGAGCAGCTCTTCCTCGCTCATGCGGTCAGTCGTAACATCGGTATCGTCAGCGTCTGCGCCGGTGCCTGGAGCGCCGATTAACGGCACCGCCTCGGGTTCGGGCTCGTCCACTTCGACATACTTCTGTAGTGAATGGACGAGTTCCTCCTTGAGGTCCTCCGGTGAAATCGCCTTCTCGGCGATCTCGCGCAGCGCCACAACCGGGTTCTTGTCCTTGTCCCGATCAACGGCGATTTGCGTGCCGGACGAGATCATGCGCGCGCGGTGGGCGGAGAGCAAAACGAGATCGAATCGGTTCTCGACCTTGTCGATGCAATCTTCGACGGTCACTCGGGCCATTTGGCGTAAGCTCCTGTTACGGCGTTGCGCAGCTTCCGTAACCCCGGCGGGTGAGGTGCCGGGCAAGGAAAGCCGCCGCTTAATCTGCGCTTAGGTATCGCCACCGGCCCATAAGCGCAAGAGCGCAACAGCCGCGAGTGAGACCGGGAATTTTTGACTTGGCGGGGGCGCAGTCCTCTGTTACCCATGCCGCAATTCTGTGGGACCGGACCGCGGCCTTGATCCGCCGGAATTGCCGCGACGGCGTGCCGCAGTGTTGTCGCCGCGAAGCTTGCGCGACACTGCACTGGCAACGTACTTTCGACCGCAGCATTTGCCACAGTACGTTGCCGCATGCGGCAGTACTTCGCACGCCGAATGTTTCGGAATGCGGCAAAACCGTTTTATGAAAGCGCTGGGACCGCCGACTGCATTGTGGCTGTTCCGGTTTTATGACGAGAAACGATCCGAGAGATACCATGTCAACACAGCTGGAAAAAATCGCGCTGTTCATTGATGGCGCCAATCTTTACGCCACGGCGAAATCACTGGGCTTTGATATCGATTACAAGCGGCTGCTGCGGGAGTTTCAATCGCGCGGCTATCTGCTGCGCGCCTTCTATTACACGGCAGTCATCGAGGATCAGGAATATTCGTCGAATTCGGCCGCTGATCGATTGGCTCGACTATAACGGCTATACCGTCGTCACCAAGGCGACCAAGGAATTCGTCGATCAGACCGGACGGCGCAAGGTCAAGGGCAACATGGACATCGAACTTGCGGTCGACGCCATGGAGATCTCGCCGCACATCGACCAGATGGTGCTGTTTTCCGGCGACGGCGACTTCCGCTCTTTGGTCGAGGCGATGCAGCGGCGCGGAGTGCGCGTGATCGTCGTCTCGACGATTTCGACTTCAGCCGCCGATGGTCGCCGACGAATTGCGTCGCCAATGTGATCAGTTCGTCGACATCGTCGAGCTGCAGGGCAAGATCGGCCGCGATCCGTCGGAACGCCCGGTGCGCGAGCCGCGGGAGCCGCGCGAGGGCCGCGAGCCGCGCCACACCCCGCAATTCCTGCAGCGCAGTCCGGCCTCCCAGCGTGTCGAGGTCGATGACGAGTTCGAAGACGAATAGCGCCGAGGAGCCTTCCATGCCGCCCCGACGCGGCGCTCCCGGCACCCCCGGCCGCGATTGCCCGCTGTGTCCCCGGCTCGTCGCGTTGCGCAAATCCTGGCGGGCGCGCGAGCCGCAATGGTTCAATGCGCCGGTCGCCTCTTTCGGCCCGCTCGATGCGCGACTGCTCATTGTCGGGCTGGCGCCGGGGCTGCGCGGCGCCAACCGCACCGGCCGGCCGTTCACCGGCGACCATGCCGGAAGTCTGCTCTACGGCACGCTTTCGGAATTCGGGTTTGCCAAAGGCCATTATCAGGCGCGGCCGGATGACGGCTTGATGCTGATTGATTGCCGCATCACCAACGCCGTGCGCTGCGTGCCGCCGGAAAACCGGCCGACACCCGCCGAGACCGCCAACTGCCGGCGGTTTCTGACCGCGACCATTGAGGAAATGAAGCGGCTTAGCGCGGTGCTTGCGCTCGGCCGGGTCGCCCATGACGCGGTCGTCCTGGCATGCGGACATAGGCGCGCCCATTTACCGTTCGCACATGGCGCCTGCCATGCGATGGGCGCGCTGAGATTGTTCGACAGCTATCATTGCTCGCGGCTGAACACGAACACGGGCGTGCTCACGGCCAAAATGTTCCACAACGTCTTCGCGGAAATTCGCGGCGATCTCGACGGCAAGCCGCCCTCTGCCGCAACCGCCGTCGGCGCCGGCGCGCGGTAATCAGGCTTCGGCGCGCAGCCACGCCACCACCTGCTCGGCATTCTTGTCCGGTGGAAAGACCGGGTAGAACACCTTGACGATGGTGCCGCCGTCGATGACGAGGGCCATGCGCTTATAGAGCGTCATACCGGCGACGGAAAAGGTCGGCAGCGCGATCGCGCGCCCAAAGGTCAGCGCGGCGTCGGACAGCAGCAGAAACGGCAAACGCAGGCGTTGCGCGGCCTCGCGCTGATAATCGCTGTCCTGGGTCGACAGACCGAACACGTGGGCGACGCCGAGCACCTTGAGCTCGGCGAAATGATCGCGAAAGCCACACGATTGCGGGGTACAGCCGCGCGCGCCGGGAATATCGTCCCAGCCTGGCGGAGCGTCGACGCCGGGCACCCCGGTGCGCGGATAGATGTAGACGACCGTGCGGCCCTTCAGCCGCGACAGGTTCACCGCCGGCCCGCTCGTTGCCGCGAGCTCCAGATCGGGAAGCTTCATGCCGGGGAGATGGCGCGCGGCGCCATCGTCCTGCGGCACGGGAATGTCGGGCGGTAGAAATGTCGGATCGTGGCCGCCCGGCGCCTCGCGCGCGTTCATGTTTGCAACCCGTTGTAGGACATGAACTCCAGCAGCGATCCGTCGGGATCGCGGAAATAGACGCTGGTGCCGGCGCCTCTGGCGCCAAAGCGCTGCAGCGGTCCGCGCTCGATGGCGACACTGCGACGTTCGAGATGGGCGATGGCGTCGGCGATCGGCCCGATCCATTCGAAACATAGATCGCTGTTGCCGGGCGCAACCGGCAGCCGCGCCACCTCCGCCGGCGTCACGCCGGGCCCATGCACGTTAAGCTGTTGGTCGCCGAACCGGTAGGCATAGCCGACCGGGCGGGCAATGAGTTCGGCGCCGAGCACCGTGGTGTAGAAAGCGTTCGAGCGTTCCCACTCGGTGACGTGAATGACGCAGTGATCGAGCCTGATCGGGGGCATTCCTTCATCCCTTCTGCCGCAACAGACGGCCGCGTTCGCGCTCCCATGAGCGCTTCTTCTCGGTCTCGCGCTTGTCGTAGAGCTTCTTGCCGCGCGCCAGCGCCAGTTCGACCTTGGCGCGGCCCTTTTCGTTGAAATAGAGCTTGAGCGGCACGAGCGTCATGCCCTCGCGCTCGACCGCGCCGATCAGCTTGTTGATCTGGCGGCGGTGCAGCAGCAGCTTGCGCGGCCGCTTCGGCGCGTGGTTGAAGCGGTTGGCCTGCAGGTATTCGGGAATATTCGAGTTGACGAGCCAGATCTCGCCGCCGCGGGCATCGGCATAGGATTCGCCGATGCTCGCCTTGCCGGCCCGCAGCGACTTCACTTCGGTGCCGGTGAGAGCGACGCCGGCCTCCATGGTCTCGTCGATGAAATAGTTGAACCGCGCCTTGCGGTTGTCGGCGACTATCCGCAGCTTGCGCTCCGCCTTCGCCATGGTTCATCCGTCATGGCCCAACCGTCATGCGCGCCTCTTCAACAGATCGCGGATCTCGGTAAGCAACTCTTCTTGCTTGCTCGGCGGCGGCGGCGCCTTCTCCGCTTCCGCAGGCATGAGGCGGCTGATGACGCGCATGACCCAGAACAGCACCCAGGCGACGATCAGAAAGTTGATCGCCACGGTGATGAAATTGCCCCAGGCCAGCACCGCACCCTGCTTCTTCGCGTCGAGAAGCGTGACAGCCGTCACCTTGGAGGAGAGCGCAAGAAAGTAATTGGAGAAATCCAGCCCGCCGGTGACCGCGCCGATCACCGGCATGATCATGTCGTTGACGAGCGACTGCACGATATTGTTGAAGGCTACGCCGATAATGACGCCGACGGCAAGATCGACGACATTGCCGCGCAACGCGAATTTCTTGAAATCATCGAGCATCGACATCTGTCGTTCTCCCCCTTTGCGAAGTCAAAATGCCGCCGCTTTAACCGCTAAGCCCGGCCGCCGAGCATAGCGCCGCCCGCCCGTGGCGCTGCGCAACAGAAAAGGATCGCCCGGTCAATTGATCAACCCGGCGTGAACCATGGCGTGGCGGACCGCGTTCTGGGCTTTCTCGGACGCCGGCACCATCGGCAGGCGCAGCGCATTGACGCACTTGCCGAGCAGCGACAGCGCATATTTGACCGGCGCCGGGCTCGTTTCGACGAACAGATCGATGTGAAGCGGAGCGAGCTTGTCTTGCAGTTTCAATGCCGCGCCAAAATCACCTTTCAGACACGCGGCCTGGAATTCGGCGCACAGCCGCGGTGCCACGTTCGAGGTCACCGAGATGCAGCCATGGCCGCCATGCGCCATGAAGCCCAAAGCGGTGATGTCCTCGCCGGACATTTGGTTGAAATCCTCGCCCATCGCCGCGCGCTGCTGCGAAACGCGCGCCATGTTCGCGGTTGCGTCCTTGACGCCGGCGATGTTCTTCAGCGCGTAAAGCCGCTTCATGGTATCGACCGACATATCGATCACCGAACGCGGCGGGATGTTGTAGATGAGAATCGGAATGCCGATTGCGTCGTTGATGGCTTTGAAGTGCTGATAAAGGCCCTCCTGGGTCGGCTTATTGTAGTACGGCGTGACGACGAGCACGGCATCGGCGCCGGCTTTTTCGGCGTGCTTGGCGAGATCGATCGCCTCCTGCGTCGAGTTTGATCCCGCTCCGGCCACGACCGGAACCCGGCCGCGGGCCTGATCGATGCACCATTCGACGACGTCGCGGTGCTCCTTGTGCGAGAGCGTCGGACTTTCGCCGGTGGTGCCGACCGGAACGAGCCCGTTGGTGCCCTCGGCGATCTGCCAGTCGACCAATTGCCGGAACGCTTTCTCGTCAACCAAGCCGTTCTTGAACGGGGTGACGAGCGCGGTGAATGAGCCTCGGAAGGCGGTTCTGGCGGTCATGATGCGGTCCCTGGCGCGGTCGCTCTCGCCACCATCTCGCAGGCACGGTTCCTGCCGCGGGCGAAGCGGACCGTCGCGCATCAATATCGGTTCCTGATGGGCCTTGGAAGCCCTTCTCGAAGCCTCCGGACGCGGGACGGAACTTGGCAGTGAACGATGGCAGTGGACGATGCCGCGCTTTTGCCGCGAAGCCGATAAACTCGTGTACACTTGATTCTGGGCGCGCCCACTTTGCGGTTAGGAAGTCCGCAACCTTCCCGGTGGAAGAGGGGTACGCTAGCCTTCGCCACCGCTGCAGGAGGTCCTTGCTGGTGACCGTTGTTCGGTCCATCGCCGCTGTCGCCATTCTCGGTGCTCTGGCTGGAGCGGCCCTGGCCGCGCCGGCTCGGGGTCCGCTCCCGCATGACCGGCTCGCGATTACGAATCTGAGAACGGCAAAATACCAGGAGCACAAGCCGGTTCGGCACAAGAGCACAACGCACAAGGCCGCCCGACCGGCGCCGCGGCCGCAGGTTGCGCCGGCAACCGCCGCCTCATTTACGCCGCCCCGCAACATCGGCGCACGCGCCATGCCGCCTCTTGCACCGGCGAAAACGGCAATGCCAACTCCGATCGACCTTGCAGCGGTCAGACAGGCCATCGGGCTCGTGCACAAGGACCGCCCGGACGAAGCGAGCAATATCGAGAAGACCGTCTCCGATCCGCTTGCCCGCAAGCTGGTCGAATGGGTGATCCTGCGCGACGACGATAGCGGCAGTGTCAGCTTTTCCCGCTACGCCGCATTCATCGCGGCAAACCCGAGCTGGCCAAGCGTCGTCACGTTGCGCCGCCGCGCCGAAGCGGTGCTGTGGCAACAGCAGGTCGATGCGCAGACGAGCATCGATTTTCTGGACCGGGAGCCGCCGCTCAGCGCCAAGGGGTTTTTCGCGCTCGCCCGCGCCTGCCTCGTCAAAGGCGACCTCGTCCGCGCCCGCGCGGCCGTGAGCGTCGCTTGGCGCACGACCGGCTTCTCCGAAGTCGTTGAAGCGCAGGCCCGGGCGACGTTCGCCGGCTTGATCACGCCGGCCGACGACAAGGCGCGCATGGATGCCCGCTTCTACCTCGGCAACGTCGAAGCCGGAATGCGTGCGGCGCGTCACCTCGACGCCGCCGAACTGGCCATCGCCAGAGCCCGCGCCGCCGTCATCACCCAAGCCGGCAACGCCCACGCGCTGCTCGACGCTGTAACGGCAGCGGCGCAGCACGATCCCGGCTACATGTTTAGCCGCATCCAATGGCTGCGCCGCGAGGACAAGATCAAGGAGGCCGCCCGCTTGATGCTTGCGGCGCCGCGCAACTCGGCAAAACTGATCGATCTCGATCAATGGTGGATCGAACGCCGCTTGATTGCGCGCAAGCTGCTCGACCTTAACGACGCCGGGATGGCCTATAAGATCGCCGCTGGCGCCGCCGAGCCGGCGAGCGAGAATTACCGCGCCGAACGGCAGTTCACGATCGGCTGGATCGCACTGCGCTTCCTGCACGAACCGTCCGTCGCGCTCGCGCATTTTGCCGGCATCGCCGAAGGCGTCGCCAATCCGATCACGCTGGCGCGGTCGCTCTACTGGCAAGGACGCGCCGCGCAGGCGCTCGGCCGCGAGCGCGAGGCCCGCGCGCATTACGAGACGGCCGCCCGCTACCCGACCGCCTATTACGGCCAGTTGGCGCGGGCGCAGCTCCATCTCGACGGCGTTGCGCCGCGCGACCTGCCGCAGCCCCCGGTCGAGCGCCGCCCGCTCGAACTCGGCCGCGCCTTCGATATTCTCTACGCCGTCGGCGAGCCGGACATCGTTGCCGGCATGGCGGCCGATACCGCTGACAAAACCAGCGATGTCGAGGGCCTCGCCGAGCTGGCCGAGATCACCACGCGTCACAATGATGCGCGCGCGACGCTTTTGATCGGCAAGGCGGCGCTCGGCCGCGGCTGGCCGTTCGCGCGCTACGCCTTTCCCGATTTCGGCGTGCCCAACTACCGCCAGGTCGGCCCGCAGGTCGAACGCTGCATCGTGTATTCGATCATCCGCCAGGAAAGCGCGTTCGACAACCGCGTGGTCTCGCGCGCCCGCGCGCTTGGCCTGATGCAGGTTACGCCCAGCGCCGGCCGCAACACGGCGCGCAAATTCAAAGTGCCATTCGACCAGCACCGCCTGCTCGCCGACGCCGCCTACAATGTTCGGCTCGGCAGCGCCGAACTCGGCGACGACATCCGCAATTACCGCGGCTCCTATATTCTGGCGTTCGCGGCGTATAATGCCGGCGTCCACAGGGTGGACGAATGGATCTCCCAATATGGCGATCCGCGCAGCCGCAATGTCGATCCAATCGACTGGATCGAGCGCATTCCGTTTTCGGAAACCCGCAATTACGTCGAGCGCGTGATCGAGAACATGCAGGTCTATCGCGCGCAGCTCGAAGACAATTCCAGGCTGATGATCGAGGCCGACCTGCACCGCGGAAGTTGAGGCGGCAATCCACACGGCAACAACGGCGCGGCCCCACCAGGAAAATGCGCCACTGTGGTGCCGATTGCGCGCCGGACAATCCGTGTTAGAGCATCGCCATGTCGAACGGCGACGCAGCGGATCGCGGCAAAAGCCTATTCGTCAGCGCGCCTGACGGGCTCAAGCTGCACGTGTGCGAATATGGCGAACGGCTTGCGCCGGCGGTGGCGGTCGTCTGCCTGCCCGGGCTCACTCGCACCGTTGCTGATTTCGATACATTGGCGCCGTTTCTGGCGAAAGCCGGCCCGCGCCGCGTTCTTGCCATCGATTCACGCGGGCGCGGCCGATCTGACTACGATTCCGACCCGCGCAACTACAATCTTCTGGTGGAACTCGGCAACGTCTCGGCAGTGTTGAGCGCGCTTGCCGTCGGCCCCGCGGTGTTCGTCGGCAGTTCGCGCGGCGGACTGATCGCCATGCATCTCGGCGTGGCACATCCGACGGCGATTGCCGGTGTCGTGCTGCACGATATCGGACCGGTCATCGAACCCGAGGGACTTGCCCGCATCATGAGTTACGTCGGCAAACTGCCGCAGCCGCGCAGCTTCGCCGAGGGCGCCGAAATTCTCCGGCACCTCTTTCATGGCCAATTCCCCAAGCTTGGCGCCGATCAATGGCTGGCGGGCGCGCGTCGTGCCTGGCAGGAGCGCGACGGAGCGCTGGCGCCGACTTACGACGCGCGCCTCGCCCGCGCGCTCTCCGGCGTCGACCTCGAACGGCCGCTGCCGCCGCTGTGGAACGAATTCGACGCTTTGGCGCGTGTGCCGCTGATGGTCATCCGCGGAGAACAATCGGACATTCTGTCGGCCGAGACGGTCAAGGCGATGGCGGCCCGCCACCCGGGAATGGAATCGATCGAAGTGGCAGATCAAGGCCACGTTCCGCTGCTCGAGGGCGACGACTTGCTGGGCCGCATCGCGGACTTCGTCGGCAAGTGCGACGCCAAGTCAGAAGTCTGAAGTCAGAAGTCAGAAGTCAGAAATCGGAAGTCTGAAGCCCGATACGAGGTGCCGAGGATGACCACCTCGCGTCAGTGCTTTCGGGTCCTGACTTCTGATTTCCGACTTCCGATTTCCTGATTGCTGGCTTTCGGCATGGCGCCAACAAAAATCCCCGGCGGTTGGCCGCCGGGGATCGCAGGATTTTCAGGCCTGCCCCCTCCCGCCCCTCCCCCGCTTGCGGGGGAGGGTAGGGGTGGGGGATCAGGGCAGGAAGTCCTTGTGCATGCGTACGGTGAACGCCCAGTTGCCTTCGTCAGACTGGGTGCAGACGCCGGTGCTGCACAGCGAGGGAGCGCTGAGCCCGACGGTCTTAGGCACCAAGCCGGTGACGGTCGAAGCCGACACCAGTTGGCTGTAGAGGGCTTCAACACCGATGTAGAAGCTCTTGGTCACGTCCCACTGCAGCCGCGAGCCTGCAGCCCAGTACGACCAGTCATTGTCGCAGCCGGGGGCGCCTTCCGCCGCACACAACGAGGCATTGGCGCCGGAACCGTAGCTGACGTTCATGTAACCGCCAGTGAACGATTGGTGCCATTGCGGCGTCCAGTGGTGCTCGAAGGAGAGGACGCCGCTCCAGGCGCTGGCGCGATCGCAGTTCGACAGAGTGATGCTGTTGTAGACGCAATCGGCCGCTACGCCCCAGGCCTGACTGCCGCTCTGGGCGTTGTCCATGTTGGTGTCTTCACCGCTGTAGAGATACTTGAGCGCGCCTTCGGTGAAGTTGACTTCGCCAACGAGATAGTCGCCCTGGGTGATGAACGGCGTATTCAGCTTGGCGCCGGCGCCGGCGACCCAACCCCACGAATTGCCGGGAGCGCCGGTGGCTTCGGTCGAGCCGTAGTACAGCGGGTTGAGGTAGTGCCCCGCCGCCATCAACTGCACGCTGCCCCAGGCCTGATCGGCCCGGATGTTGCCGACGATGTCGGGGACCTGATAGCCGCCATAGCCGGAGCCGGCCGTGGACGTAGACAAGCTGCCCTGCAGCACGCCGGTATGGGCGGCTGTAATGACAGCAGCACCGGCACCACTCAACGCCGCCGATGCCGCGACGGTCCCGACATCGATGATCTGGTTGTAGCGCGGGCTCTCGGCCGAGATCGTCGCCGACACGCCGTTGCCCAATTGCGCCGTGTAGCCCCAGACATACCAGCCGCCATCGCCGGTATCTTCCGTCGGGATATAGCCGGCGCGGTAGTTCTGCGCTGCCGCGGGATAGAAGTCATAGAACGACGCGGCAAGGCCGGCCGTGAAGCCCGCCCATTGCACGAAGGCGCGGTTGGTGTTGGACGTGAAGCCCGACGTATTGCCGACATCGTTGGAGTTGATGCCGACATCGATATAGGCGCGCGCCACGCCGTAGGCGGTCTCTTCGCGGGCATCGGCCGTGACGTAGCCGCGCGCCCGTTCCGTCAGATCGGGGGTGGCGCGGTTGTTTTTGTTGCCGTTGAATGGGCCCCAGGCCAGGCTGCCGTTGGCGTCATCCGTTATTTCGGCGCGCACCCAGCCGCCGATTTTCAGGCACATATCGGTGCCCGGCATGTAATAGAACCCCGCCCCGTAGAGGCTGCAGATCTTCACGTATTGGACCGGTTTGGCCTTTACGGGAAGTTCGGCTGCCTGCCCCGCCGTGACCGCAACCAGACCGGCCGCGGAGCCGAGGAGGAGGCTTTTCACCATCTTCATATTGAACCTCCGATTTGTTTGCCGTGGGAGGGTTCCATCCCCGCTGGGTCTCTCAAGCCCCTGGAAAGGTCCCCTGGTCCCCAAACCCTCGATCCAGGCTTTGCCGCTCGGACAACACCGGACGAGACGACTTGGGGTTCCTCCCCTGCGTCGCAGCGTCACATTAACCCCTCACAGTCACCGCGCAACGACTAACCACCTGAAAAGCAGGCTTGGTTTGCCTTTTTCCGCGAGGTGTTGCGTAAACATCACGCAGGTCCATCGCCCCATGTCATAATGCCGCACTGAAGAACGGACGCCAAATCTGATGTATTATTATTATAAAACAATAAGTTATGACATAGTCTGGAGTCGGACGCCACGATCTCGACCACGGGGCTCCGGACCCGACCGATAGAGTAATCCACAGGTTGCGCTGCTCGCACGCAGGATTTTGATCGACCACCGGGCCGCGAGCGAGCCGCGACATTGCTTCGCATCGATTCGACATTCCGCATCGGCCTGTCCTCCCTCGGCCATTCTTCGGCGGTGGCGGAGGCGCGGCTGCCGGGCTGTCTTGGAACGCGCACGGTCACTTGGAATATGGCGCCGATCGTCGCGCCATCGCCCAAATCCGCCGCTCGGCTTTTCTCGCCTTTCACTTTGTCACGTCGAAAAATTCCAATACGCCGTCGTCAACAAAGTCAAACCAAAGCAGGGCAAAATCAAAGACGCAATTGTCGGCCTCGCGGCCCTGCCCACGTCGCTTACGATTCGGCATCGTTTCCTAAAAATCAGATCGAGTTTGAAAACGCTCTTGCCGTTCGCATGAGGCAATATGACGCGTATGGCTTCTACATTGAAATGCCCATTTCGCGCCCGCAAACGCTTGTCGCGTCAGACTGTCGCGTGGTTGTTTCGCCACATGTTGCCGGAAAACTTTCAGCATTGCTGTGAGTCAGCCTGTTATTTGTTGCGCGGCAAAGAGCACCGCGTCAGTGTGACCTTGCGACGGAGAGGGAAACGTCAAGTCGACTCGTCCGGTATTCACAAACTAAAGAATACTGGAAAGTGGGGAACCGGCGGCCCTTTCAACAAGAGGGAAGCACTTGCCCGGCGGAGACAGATCCCTCCGACGGCAAACAAATCGGAGGTTCAATATGAAGATGGTGAAAAGCCTCCTCCTCGGCTCCGCGGCCGGTCTGGTTGCGGTCACGGCGGGGCAGGCAGCCGAACTTCCCGTAAAGGCCAAACCGGTCCAATACGTGAAGATCTGCAGCCTCTACGGGGCGGGGTTCTATTACATGCCGGGCACCGATATGTGCCTGAAAATCGGCGGCTGGGTGCGCGCCGAAATAACGGATGAGGCCAACGGCAGCCTGGCCTGGGGCCCATTCAACGGCAACAAAAACGACCGCGCCACCCCCGATCTGACGGAACGGGCGCGCGGCTACGTCACGGCCGATGCCCGCGAAGAGACCGCCTACGGCGTGGCGCGCGCCTATATCGATGTCGGCATCAACTCCAACGATGTCGGCAATACGTCGGGCTTCACGTCCAACACCAACCGCGCCTTCGTGCAATGGGCAGGCTTCACGGCCGGCCTTGCGGCGTCGTTCTATGACTTCTATCCCGCGGCGAAACAGAACTACCGCGCCGGCTATGTCCCGCAGGAAGATACCGGCGATGGCGGCTGGTATGTCTGGGGCTACACGGCGCAATTGGGCAACGGCGTGTCGGCGACGATCTCGGCCGAGAGCCCGCGCTACAACCAGATCATCGATGTCGGGACCGTCGCGGCATCGGCGGCGTTGAGTGGTGCCGGTGCTGCTGTCATTACAGCCGCCCATACCGGCGTGCTGCAGGGCAGCTTGTCTACGTCCACGGCCGGCTCCGGCTATGGCGGCTACCAGGTCCCCGACATCGTCGGCAACATCCGGGCCGATCAGGCCTGGGGCAGCGTGCAGTTGATGGCGGCGGGGCACTACCTCAACCCGCTGTACTACGGCTCGACCGAAGCCACCGGCGCTCCCGGCAATTCGTGGGGTTGGGTCGCCGGCGCCGGCGCCAATCTCAATCTGCCGTTCATCACCCAGGGCGACTATCTCGTTGGCGAAGTCAACTTCACCGAAGGCGCACTCAAGTATCTCTACAGCGGTGAAGACACCAACATGGACAACGCCCAGAGCGGCAGTCAGGCCTGGGGCGTAGCGGCCGATTGCGTCTACAACAGCATCACTCTGTCGAACTGCAGTCGCACCAGCGCCTGGAGCGGCGTCCTCTCCTTCGAGCACCACTGGACGCCGCAATGGCACCAATCGTTCACTGGCGGTTACATGAACGTCAGCTACGGTTCCGGCGCCAATGCCTCGTTGTGTGCGGCGGAAGGCGCCCCCGGCTGCGACAATGACTGGTCGTACTGGGCTGCAGGCTCGCGGCTGCAGTGGGACGTGACCAAGAGCTTCTACATCGGTGTTGAAGCCCTCTACAGCCAACTGGTGTCGGCTTCGACCGTCACCGGCTTGGTGCCTAAGACCGTCGGGCTCAGCGCTCCCTCGCTGTGCAGCACCGGCGTCTGCACCCAGTCTGACGAAGGCAACTGGGCGTTCACCGTACGCATGCACAAGGACTTCCTGCCCTGATCCCCCACCCCTACCCTCCCCCGCAAGCGGGGGAGGGGCGGGAGGGGGCAGGCCTGAAAATCCTGCGATCCCCGGCGGCCAACCGCCGGGGATTTTTGTTGGCGCCATGCCGAAAGCCAGCAATCAGGAAATCGGAAGTCGGAAATCAGAAGTCAGGACCCGAAAGCACCGACGCGAGGTGGTCATCCTCGGCACCTCGTATCGGGCTTCAGACTTCCGATTTCTGATTTCTGACTTCTGACTTCTGACTTCTGACTTCTGACTTCCGTCTCCCGAACGGGAGGCTGGCGGAGAGGAAGGGATTCGAACCCTTGATACGGCTTTAGACCGTATAACGGTTTAGCAAACCGCCGCCTTCAGCCACTCGGCCACCTCTCCGACGACAAAAGCCCTTGCGATTACGGACTTTGCTCGATGCAATGTAGCCCGCATTGCGCGGAGCGCAATCGCAGCTTGCCGATCAATGTCTTAGCGGCCGATCGCGGATTTCACAAAGGTAAAATCCGAGCTACACGGGATGACATGAACCGAAAACAACGGCGAGCCTCCAGGCACCACGGCGCAAGCGATATGGAAGGCGCGGTGCCCGCCGCACCGGCCACAGCGCCGGCACCGCCCGCAGGGCTCGGCGAACTATTCCGCGCCGCCATGGCGCGGCACCGCGCCGGCGCGCCGGCGGACGCCGAGCGCGCCTACCGCCACATCCTGACGCTGTTTCCGAACCACGCCGAGACCCACGGCATGCTCGGCGTCGCACTGTCGGCGCAGGACAGGATTGGCGAAGCCGTCGCGCACTTCGAGCGCGCGGCGGCGCTAAAGCCCGACATAGCCGGCACGCATGATGATCTCGCCAGAGCCTACATGATCGCCGGCAAGCCCCAACTGGCCATTCAGGCTGCGGCGCACGCGCTCGAACTCGGCGAGACCGAACGCCGCAAGACCTCGTTTGCCCATTACGCAAAATTCGTCCTGTTCACCACGGACAGCGACCGCTTCCGCCGCTTGATGTGCCGCGCGCTGGCCGAAGGCTGGGCGCGCCCGCGCGAACTCGCCCGCGCCTGCATCAGCCTCATCGCGCTTGACCGCACCGTGCGCGAATGGACCGCGCGCGCCGAGGCGGCGTGGCCCGCTCGCCTGCCCGCCGCCGAACTGCGGGGCTCGCCGGCGATTGCGGCGCTGTCGCGCCACGAACTGCTCTGCCGCCTTCTCGAGATCGATCCGGTCACGGACCTCGGCCTCGAACGCCTGCTGACCAGCGTGCGAGCGGCGATGCTGGAAAGCGCAGCTTCCACCAGTTCCATGACAAGCGGCGAGCCGGACCCGAACGCGGTGTCCGTTTCGGCGACGGCCGCAACCGACAGCCTGCTCGCTTTTTCATGCTCGCTCGCCCGGCAGTGCTTCATCAACGAATACGTATTCTCGATCGGTGAGGCAGAAGCCGAGATGGCGGAATGCTCGCGCAGCTCGCTCGAGCAGAAGCTCGCGGCCGGAGAAAAGGTAGCGCCGCAATGGCTCGCCGCGGTCGCCGCGTACCTCCCGCTCCACACTCTTGATAATGTAAAGGTGCTGCTCGACCGGGACTGGCCGCCGAGCGTGGCGGCCCTGCTCGTGCAGCAGGTCAAGGAGCCTGGGCAAGAGATTGAAATCGCTTCTACTATTCCGGCGCTGACCCCCATCGATGGCGAAGTGTCGCGCGCCGTGCGCCGGCAATACGAGGAGAACCCCTACCCACGCTGGACCAAAACCGGGCCGCCGGGACAGCCGCCCGCGCTCAACAGCCACCGGCCGGATCAAAAGCTCGACGTGCTGATCGCCGGCTGCGGCACTGGCCTTTCGACCACCGAATTCGCTCAATATGTGCGCGGCGCCACCATTCTCGCCATCGACCTGAGCCTCGCGAGCTTAAGCTACGCCAAGCGGATGGCGCAGAATATTGGCCTCACCAATATCGAATTCGCACAGGCCGACATCACCAGGCTCGCCGGGCTCGGCCGCAAATTCGATTTCATCGATGCCTCAGGCGTGCTGCACCATCTCGCCGACCCGTGGCAGGGCTGGCGCATCCTGCTGTCGCTGTTGCGTCCGGGCGGCACGATGGAGGTCGGCCTATACAGCGAACAGGCGCGCCGCAACGTCGTTGCCGGTCGCGCGCTGATCGCCGAACGCTTCTATCGTCCGATCGCGGCCGACATCCGGCGCTGTCGCGAAACCATCGCCGCGGCCCCGAGCTGCTCGCTGTTGCATTCCTTGACGCTGTCGGACGACTTCTACTCGATGAGCGAATGCCGCGACCTGTTGTTTCATCCGCAGGAGCACCGGCTCACACTGCCGCAGATCAAAGCGTTCCTTGACGCCAACAATCTGCAATTCCTCGGCTTCGCGCTGCCGCCCCCTATCTTGCAAAAATTCGCCAGGCGGTTTCCGGCACCGGCTGCGATAACCGATCTCGATAGCTGGCACGCTTTCGAACTTGAAGCGCCGGAAACGTTCGGCGCCATGTATCTGTTCTCGCTGCGCAAGCCCGACGCGGACGCTTAGAGCTGCCGCTCGCGCGGCGCGCGATCCGGCTAGGCCGCGAGCGCCGGCGCCGCGGTCTCACCCTTGCTCAGTTTGAGCCAATCGCGGGCCGCGCGCTGTGCGGCCGCAATCTCGCCATCCGACATTTGGCTGGCGATTTCGCGGCGCAGGCGCACTGCGTCGGCATGGCCCTTGACCGCCGCGAGATTGAACCACTTGTGCGCGCTGACAAGATCGACCGGGACCCCGCGGCCGACCGAGTACATCATCCCAAGCTCGAACAACATGTCGCCGGCGGCGGGACCTTCGCCGAGCGGCGCCGCGCTGGAATCGAGAATTTCAAAACGAGCCATGGTGCACTCCCCTGTTTGCGCCTCGTGACCTGTCCGCTTTCGCATGTTCGTCGGCTCATCTAGTCACCCCCGGCCGACACGTCGATAATCGTTGGAAGATTTGAATGGTGGTTTAAGCAATGCGATAAATCGAGTCTGAACCGCGCGCCGCCTGACTGCGCGATTTCGGCAACCCTGCGTTAAGCTATCGGCGCGCCCTCCCGCCAAGCGGCAAAGGCGGACAGCCCGCCGGGCAGGCTTTGCAATTGCCGCCGGCTCAATTATTGTTTTCGCCGGTTGGAATGCAGCGGAACGAGGTCGCGATGAGAACTCTGCGCACGGCGCTCACGGTGCTCTGCCTCGCAACGATCGGCCTGCCGGGCCTGACCGTGGTCCGCTCGGCGCTCGCCGCCGAGCCTGTTGGGGACTGGTACACCGGCGACCGCGACAGCCAGGTCCGCATCGTCAAGTGCGGCGGCGCATTGTGCGGCGCGATAGTGTGGCTCAAGGTGCCGATCGACCCGGCGACCGGCCGGGCAAAAACCGACAAGAACAATCCTGATCCGAAACTGCAGAAGCGGCCGCTGCTCGGCGTTGCGATCGTGCTCGGCATGCGGCCGAGCGGAACGCCGAGCCAATGGAGCGGCAAGGTCTATAACGCCGACGACGGGCGCACCTATAGCGGCTCATTCACCGTGGTGGGACCGAACCGAGCGGAGTTGAAAGGCTGCGTGCTGGGCGGGCTGTTCTGCAAATCGCAGGTTTGGACGCGGGCGAAATAAGCTCCCTTAGCGCGCGCGCTGACCGAACAGAATGGCGCGCACCTTCGGATCTCGCGGATCGACGGCCGACGCCGCCTCGATGCGGATCGCAAACGCGCGCCTGACCGGCTCGCGCGCGCGGATCGTTTCGAACCAGCGCAACAGGTGCGGAAACTCGGCAAGCTCTTGGCCCGCCCGTCCGGCAAGACGAACCCAGCCGACGCAGGCGACATCGGCGATCGAATAGCGCCCGGCGAGAAACGCGCGATCGGCAAGCCGCGCGTTCATGACGCCGTAGAGCCGATTGACCTCGTCCGTGTAGCGCTTAACGGCGTAGCCGATCGGCTCCAGCGCATAGCGGCGGAAATGAATGGCTTGGCCTTGCATGGGGCCGAGTCCCGCCATCTGCCAGAACAGCCATTGGTCGACCGCAACGCGCGCCCGCTCATCGCGCGGGTAGAGTTTCCCAGTCTTGCGGCCGAGATATTGCAGGATGGCGCCCGAACTCGAAGACGCAGATCGGGCGGCCGCCCGGCCCGTTCGGATCGACGATCGCGGGAATGCGGTTATTCGGCGAGATCGACAGAAAGTCCGGCGCAAACTGCTCGCCCTTGGAGATGTCGACCGGCCGGATGATGTAAGGCAGCGCGCACTCTTCGAGCATGATCGAGATTTTCCAGCCGTTCGGCGTAGGCCAGTAGAAAAGCTCGATCGGTCTTTCACGCCGCGGCACCGCGCGCGACGACGCGTTGGGCCTGGCTGCAGCGGCCGACCGTCGCGTCGATCTGTCCGTTGCGTGCGTCATGTCATTGCCGGAAAAGCACGCCTAAGAGTGTGCGGCAACAAAAAAACAGCGCCGCAGCTGAACACCGCAGCGCCGATCAGATTGTCTAAAGACGACTAACGAGAGGGCGTCGGCGAGATGCTTGACAGTCAAGCCCGCCGGATATTCGCCAGGGCGAGGTCCGGATGCTCCATCCCTCGCTTCACCATCGCCCGCCTGCGCCGACACGCGCTCCGCAAACAATGGCCAAGCCCGAGCCTCCGTCCCGCCGACGCCCTCCGTCCTTCACCTGAGCCGGTGCGCCTTGGCTGCTCCTTGATCGATGGGATCAACCACGGCCGCAGCCGGCCCGTGTGAGGCGATCTTCGACACCCAAACTGTCGAAGACCGGTGGCGGCGCTACTTCTTCTTCCGGCGTTTCGCCGTCTTCTTCGCCGTCTTCTTCGCCGCTGCCTTCGTCTTTCGCTTCTTCGCCATTGCTGCCCTCCTAGCCTGAGTGGATGGCGACATCGGTGCAGTGCAGTCGCAAATCGACTTGCACTGCCATCCGATTACTACAGCGGAAAAAAAATAACAGTGACTTCGCTTAATTTTGTGTATAGCGGCCGCTTTGCGCTTGTATGCCGCGCCCGCACCGCGATCGCGCTGCAAACGCAGCGTCGAATATTTTATCGCCGGCGCGATTTCGCGCATCAGATAAAGCGTGCGCGGAAATACCGATGAAATGCGGGTTTCTACCACTTCTGCCGCAACGCGTCGGCGATGCTTTCGCACCTTGCGAAAGGCGCCCGACGCGCCTTCGAGCGGCCATGACGGCGCAAGTGAGGACGGATTGTCACAACGAAATTTTTTTACGCGGCAAGCCGTTGCAGGAGCGTTTGCAGCCGCGCGAAGGCGCAAAAACGCGCGAATCAGTGACAAGTGATTCGCCCGAGCGAAGCTTCGGCGGCGATGCGCAGCACGACAATGTGCGCGCCGGAAACGAAATTCGTGGAAGCGTTCTGTCGTTGCGACCGCGTCGCCGCCGCCGGACGGCGGCGAGAACGCTCAGATGCCGATCTTGTTCTTCAGGAGCTCGTTGACGGTCTGCGGATTCGCCTTGCCGCCCGACGCCTTCATCACCTGGCCGACGAACCAGCCAATCGCCTTCGCGTTCGCCTTCGCGTCAGCGACCTTGTCGGGATTGTTGGCGATGATGTCGTCGACGAGCTTGGCGATGGCCGAAACGTCGGTCACCTGCTGTAAGCCGCGGTGTTCGACGATGGCGCGCGGGTCCCCGCCCTCGTTCCAAACGATGTCGAAGACTTCCTTGGCGATTTTGCCGGAGATGGTTGCCTCGGCGATCATATCGAGGATGGTGCCGAGTTGGGCTGCCGAGACCGGCGCCGCGCCGATCTCGCTGCCCTCGCGATTGAGCCGCCCCGCGAGTTCGTTGATCACCCAATTGGCGGCGAGCTTGGCATCGCGTGGCCGAGCCGCGTCGCCGACGATTGTTTCGAAATAGGCGGCCATTTCGCGCTCGGCCACGAGCACGCCGGCATCGTATTCGGTGAGCGCGTAATCGCGCATGAAGCGCGCCTTCTTCCCATCAGGCAGTTCCGGCAGTTTTGCGCGCAACTCCTCAACCAGCACGGGCGACAATTCGAGCGGCAGCAGATCCGGGTCGGGAAGATAACGGTAGTCGGGCGATTCCTCCTTGCCGCGCATCGGGCGGGTCTCGGCCTTGTCGGGATCGAACAAACGGGTCTCCTGCTCGATCGTGCCGCCATCCTCGATGATGCCGATCTGCCGCCGCGCCTCGTGCTCGATGGCTTGGCCGATGAAGCGGATCGAGTTGAGATTCTTGATCTCGCAGCGCGTGCCGAGGGATTTGCCGGGCCGCCGCACTGAAACGTTGACGTCGGCGCGCAGATGGCCCTTCTCCATGTCGCCGTCGCAGGTACCGAGGTAGCGCAGGACGGTCCGCAGCTTGCCGAGGAAGGCCTTGGCCTCGTCCGCCGAGCGCAGGTCGGGCTTGGTCACGATCTCCATCAGCGCGATCCCCGCACGATTGAGATCGACGAGCGACATCGCCGGGTGATCTTCGTGCAGCGACTTGCCGGCGTCCTGTTCGAGATGCAGCCGCTCGATGCCGACCCTGACGGTCTCGCCGTCCGGCACGTCGACCATAACCTCGCCCTCGCCCACGATCGGCGACTTGTATTGGCTGATCTGGTAACCCTGCGGCAGGTCCGGATAGAAATAGTTCTTGCGGTCGAATACCGATTTGAGATTGACGCGCGCGTTAAGTCCGAGTCCGGTGCGCACCGCCTGCCGTACGCATTCCTCGTTGATTACTGGCAGCATGCCGGGCATGGCGGCATCGACCAGCGAGACATGCTGGTTGGGCCCGCCGCCGAATGCAGTCGAAGCGCCGGAAAACAACTTGGCTTTGGAGGTCACCTGGGCGTGGACCTCCATGCCGATGACCACTTCCCAGTCGCCGGTTGCGCCCGCGATCAGCTTCGATTTCGTCGCCGGTGCATCCATGCCATGTCCGCGCCCGTTGCGTACCGGCTTCGGTTAGCCGCTTCCGACGCCACCGGCAACCCCGGCCCACCGCCCTGGCGCCGCTCAGCCGCCGCAATCAGCCGCAGGCAGGGAAGCAGAATGGACGCACGCAGCCAAGCCATTCCACCAAGTGGCCGCTCTGGCAGGACACTTGTTCGCACCCAAGCGAGTTGGGAATGCAATGCGAAACGCAGACCGAGCCGTTGGCGATGAGCTTGTGGTGAAAGACACACGCGCCCGGCGGTCGGTGGTGCATCGGCTTGGCGGAAGCGAACGGAGCGTTGGTCAGAAGCGCAACAACGACGGCCAGACCGGAGACTCTCAGTGCTGAACTCACCCGCATATTTTCCCCTCGTTGCCGAGCCCCCCGATGATCGGCCGCGCATTGTACATCGTGGCCGCGACGGAACAAGACATCGCCGGTGGCCATCCACCAGCGATTTCGTGCGGGAACTTAAGGTCTCGCCGTGCCATGGCGATGCCGTTACACTCGGCCGGAACCCGGAGCGCACCATGGATGCCGTCGCAGAACCGCAACGCCTCACAGCGGCCTTGACCAAGCCGCGCGCACGCATCGGCCTGATCATCCCTTCCGTCAATCGCCTGACCGAACCGCAATTCAATCATTATGCGCCGGACGGTTTGGGCATCCATGTGGCGCGCGGCCGGGTCGCCGGCCTGCCGGAGCGCACCGTCGCGGAACTGAGTGATGAAATCGCCCGTGCCGCCTCCACGCTTGCCGACGCCCATCCCGACCTGATCGTGTTTCACTGCACCAACACCTCGATGAAGGAAGGCGCCGATGGCGAAGCGCGCATCATCGATCTAATTCGCAAGACGACCTCCATCGAGGCACTCTCCACTTCGAGCCTCGTCAACGACGCCTTGCGCGCCCTTTCACTTCGCGAGCTCGTGGTGCTGAGCCCCTACCGCAGCAACGCCGACATTCTCCGCTATCTGACTGCCGCGGGCTTTACTATCGTCAACGACGTTGCACTCGGCTGCACGAGCGCCGCGGCGTTCGAGGCGGTAACGCCGCAGCGCTGGCTCGAACTCGCTTTGGAGAACGACCGGCCGCAAGCCGATGGCATTTTCCTAAGCTGCACCAACACCACGCAGATCGAGGCCGTGGCCGCGATCGAGGCGGCGCTCGGCAAGCCGGTCGTCAACAGCAATCAAGCCGTGCTGTGGGGCTGCCTGAAGCGGCTGAATCAGAAGCTTGGCGGCGTCCCGGCGCTGCCCGCTCTCGGCCGTCTGATGCGCGACTTGCATTGATGCGGCGAATCCATGGATCGTTCGATTAAGCCGATGCGCCAAGCCGCTTGGCTGCCTGTTTGCAAACCTCGAGCCGCTCTTGTTGGAACCGCTCGGCCGCGCGCCGGGCCGCTTCGACGACCTCTTTGGGCGCCGTCGCCGGCGAGCCGCTCGCAAACGGCGGCGCGGGACTATATTCCATCTGCAACTGGATCTGTTGCGCGACCGTCTCGCCCTGCAGCAGGGCCGCGAGCTTAAGGCCGAAATCGATGCCGGCGGTGACGCCGCCGCCGGTCACCCTGTTGCGATCGATGACGACGCGCTCGTCTACGGCAATCGCGCCGAACAATTCAAGCATCGGCAGGCTGAGCCAGTGCGTGGTGGCGCGATAGCCCCGCAGCAATCCGGCGGCGCCGAGCAACAGCGCCCCGGTGCAGACGGACGTCACATATTTTGCCTGCCGGCCTTGGCGGCGCAGAAAGCCGAGCACTGCCTCGTCATTCATCAGGTAATGCTGGCCCGGCCCCCCTGGGACCACGAGGACGTCGAGCGGCGGGCAGTCTTCGCACGTGACGGTCGGTACCAGGACCAGACCGCGCTCGGTGCGCACCGGCTCGCGACTTTTTGCGACCGCATCGACGATTGCGCCGGGAAGGCGCGCAAATACCTCATAAGGCCCGGTGAAATCGAGCTAAGTCATCGCCGGAAACAGCAATAGCCCGAAACGGCAAGGCGGCGGATTGGTCGGCATCAGCGTGCTCCGTCAATGGATTGGATCGGACGAACGGCTCAACTTGGCCCGTGACAAGGCTTGGCAGCAATGTCATTCTACCTGTTATTTTCTGCCAAGTGCGGTCCCGCCCCGGGCCCGCGAGGTGATGCCATGGCCAAGCCGAAACCGCTTCAGCGCGTTATCATGATGCTGGCCTTCGACGGCGTGCAACTGCTCGAACGTCGCGGGACCGGTGCAAACTTTCGCGACCGCCAACGAGCTTGCCGACGAAGGGCGCAGTGCCTGCTACCGGATCGTCGTTGTCTCGGGCCACGGCGGTCCGGTCTGCACTTCATCGGGATTGCCGCTCGTCACCCGGGCAATGGCAGGTGCCGTCCGCAAGGCGCCGATCGATACGCTGATCGTACCCGGCGGGCCCGGGGTTCATGCCGCATTAAAGGATGCGCGGACGCTCGATTGGATCCGCAGGCTTGCCTCGACCGCCCGCCGCATTGCGTCGGTCTGCACCGGCGCGTTCCTGTTGGCGGAGGCCGGAATTCTTTCAGGGCGGCGTGCCACTACGCACTGGAAATCCTGCGCCCGCCTGCAGCAAGCCTATCCGGATGTCGCGGTCGACCCCGACCCGATCTACGTAAAGGACGGCGGGCTGTGGACCTCCGCTGGCGTCACCGCCGGCATCGATCTCAGCCTTGCGCTCGTGGAAGAGGACTTTGGGCGAAAAGCCGCGATGCGGGTGGCACGGCACCTCGTGGTTTTCCTCAATCGGCCCGGCGGCCAGTCGCAGTTTAGCGCATCGCTGGAAGCGCAAGCGGCCGCCGCCAACGGCAATGCGCCCAATCGTTTTGCGCCGCTTCATGGCTGGATCGAGGAGCATCTCGCCGGCGATCTGCGCATCGAGCGGCTCGCCGAACAGGCCGGCATGAGCCCGCGCACCTTCGCGCGCATTTACACGGCGAAGATCGGAGTGACGCCGGCGCGCATGGTCGAAAAAATCCGGGTGGAAGCCGTGCGGCGCATTCTTGAAGAGACCGACATCCCGATCAAACGCATCGCGGCGGAGTGCGGCTTCGGCCAGGAGGAGCGGATGCGGCGCGCTTTTGCGCGGCAGGTTGGAACGACGCCGGCGGAGTACCGGCGGCGCTTTTAGCACCGCCGATCAATACGCCGCCGCCAACAGATTACGTACGTCGGCCCTGGAAACAGGCCGTGGCGACTTGATTGATTGGGCCGCAATTTCGTCGGCGACGAAGTCCGTCTTGCCTGCGTCGAAGCCCACCTCACGCAGCCGTTGCGGGATCGGAAATCTACTCAACATGTCCGCGATGGCCGCGGCCGGATCCGCACTGCCGAGCGATTCCGCAAGCCGCGCCTTGGCGTCGGGCGCCGCTTCCAGATTAAAGCGCATCACGTGCGGCAGGATGATTGCATGCGTCTCCGCGTGCGGCAGGCCCAAGCCGCCGAGCACGTGCGCCAGCTTGTGATGCAGCGCGCTGCCGGCGGCGAGTACTGTGCCGGCGAGCCAGGCGGCGATCAGGCACTGCGCCCTGGCGGCGCGATCGGACCCGTCGGCCACAACTTTTGACAGATTTTGCGAAAAACGCCGCAAGGCTTCGCTGGCCAGGGCCATCGTAACCGGAGTGCGGCCCTCGGCCCACAAAGCTTCGGCGCAATGGGCGATCGCGTTCATGCCGCTTGCGGCGCTCACGGCAGCGGGCAGCGCCAGCGTCAGATCGGGATCGTAAATGATAGTGCGGGGCAGAACGTTCTGGTCGCGGCCGGTGATCTTGCGTTTGTCCTCGGTCATGCCGAAAATCGCGGTTGCCTCCGAGCCGGAATAGGTCGTCGGCACTGCAAGAATGGCAAGGCCGGTTTCGCGGGCGATGGCTTTGGCGAGACCGATCGCGGCGCCGCCGCCGACGGCGACGAGCCCGTCAGCCGTGCTGTCGCGCGCCGCGGCAACGCCCTCCTCGGCTACCGCTCTCGGTACATGGACGACCGCCTTCGCATGGAGCGCAGCCGCGCGCGCGCCGAGAAGCTCGACAATTTTTCTGCCAAGCCTTGCGCCGCTGCCTGGCGTCGCCACCACAAGCGCACGGGCAAATCCGAGCCGCTCGGCCTCGTCGCCGACGCGCTCAAGCGCACCGGACGCGAAAAGCACGCGCTGATGTGGAACGTCGTGGATGAAGCAAACGGTCAAACGAGTTAGCTATCAACCGCTCACTAACCCTCCCGCCAGATGCCCAGCGCCTTCTGCGCCGGACGGTCGGAGATCGAGAACAGCACCGACTGCTTCGGAGCATGGTGATGATAGTGCTTCCACGGCGGCACGACAAAAACGTCGTTCGGCCCCCATTCGAGCACCTTGCCGTCGACCGCGGTGGTCCCTTCGCCCTCGACGCAGACGAACACCGTGCCGTCGGTGGCGCGGTAGGGCTCGCCTTTGAAGCCCTTGGGCAGCATAGCAAGCCATGCCCCCATGGTCGGCAAAACCGGGCCGCCGGTGACCGGATTGGCGTAATGCACGCGTGCGCCGTGGCGTTTATCGATGTCGCCCGCCTGCATCATGCGCTCGACGATCGGACGCGTGCGCGCATAGGTGTAATTGATGACTGGAGTGTAGCTCCTGGTCCAGTCGCCCTCGGGCAACACGCCGGAGCCGTAAAAGCTCAGCGAATCGCCGTTCTGCCGCGTCGTGTCCTGCGTCGGCTCGTCGAAGTTCTCGGCGAATGACGTTTCAAAGAAGTTGATCGCGGGGAAATCGAGCACATCGAGCCACAGCATCGGCCTTTTCGACGGATTGCCGTGATCGTGCGGCGCCCAGTTGGCGGTGATGACGAAGTCGCCTGGCGACATGAAAGCCTTCTCGCCGTCGACGGCGGTATAGGCGCCCTCGCCCTCCAGCACGAAGCGGATAGCGGCGGCGACGTGGCGGTGCGCCGGCGCGATCTCGCCGGGCAGGATCATCTGGATGCCGGCGAACAGCGTGTTGGTCGCCTTCGATTTTCCCGGCATCGACGGGTTTTCCAAGATGAGCACGCGCCGCTTGGCCTCTTCGGCGGTGATCAGGCCGCCGGATTCCATGACCAGCGACTTTACGTCGTTGAAGTGCCAGACTATCGGTGCAACCCGCGTGGCCGGCTCCTTGGTCACCACTGAATTCATGACCGTCCACAACGGCGTCATGTGGCGCTTGGCGATGCGCTGGTAATACTCCTCGCGCACGGCGTCGATATTATGCTTTGGGCCCGGCTTGCCGTTAGTCTTTCTCGCGGTGGCGACCGCCATGGCATCCTCCATAAAGCGCGGAATCCGAAATGCTGTTGCCAAATATAGTCAAAGCCCGGCTCAGTGGAAATAGCGCCTCCGGCTGGTCCTCCCGCAGGCCGGCGGGGCTGCCATGCGTCAACGGCCCGCATGAAACGGCAAAAGTCCCCTCCCGGGCCAGTCAGGTATTATTTGCCCCGCCGTCGACGGCGATGGTCTGGCCGGTAATGAAATCACTGTCTGCGGAAGCCAGGAACACCAACGCGCCGAGCAGATCCTCCGGGTACTCGTCGCGCTTGATCGCACGGCGCATGATCGAAGGCTGCTGCGAATGGGCGAGATGTCCGGGGTTTTCCTCGATCACGCTGTCGGAGAGCGTAAATCCCGGGGCCAGATTGTTCACGCAGATATTGTACTCGCCGAGTTCGCGCGACACCGAGCGCGTGAACGCCGTCACCGCGCCCTTCGAGGTCACGTAATGGGCGAAATTGGGGATGCCGCGGGCGACCGTGCCGGAGGTGATATTGATAATCTTGCCGTACTTCTGCGCAATCATGTGCGGGGCGACGTGTTTGGTCATGAGAAAGACACCGCGGATGTTGATGGCCATGACTCGGTCCCACAGCGCAACATCGATGTCGGTGACTTTCTGCTCCTGCAACGGGGCAAACAAGGCGGCGTTGTTGACCAGAATGTCGATCTTGCCGAAGCGCTCGACGGTCTGCGCGACCAGCGCCTTGACCGCAGCCTCGTCGCTCACGTCGGTGACGGAGCTTGCCACCGAATTGGCGCTGTGCGCGCGCGCAATTTCGCCCGCCACTTCGCCTGGATCGGCGATGTCGGCGATCATCAAGCGGGCGCCTTCGGCGGCGAGTTTGCCCGCGTAGTGGCGGCCGATGCCCTTGGCGCCCCCGGTAAGAAGGGCGACGCGGTTGTCCAGACGCGCCATCTTACTTCCTCCCGTTGATCCGGCGGATGAATTTTTCAAAGCCGGCGAGCTGCTGTTTGACGATATCGATGGTCGGCTGATCGGTCAGTGCAAGCGTCTTCTCATCGAACTTCTTGGCCGCGAACGTGACCAATACCTCCGGACGCCCGAACAGGAACGCATCGACCGAGGTCAGGCTCTGCCGCAGATGGTACTGCATGCGCGAGCCGCCGAGCACCCCGCCGGCGCAGGACTGGATCGCGATCGGCTTGTCCTTGAACGGCACGTCCTTCATGCGCGAGACCCAATCGATGGCGTTCTTCAAGCCCCCCGGAATGCTCCAATTGTACTCCGGCGAGACGATAATAACGCCGTCGGCGCCGCGAATGGCGTCGGCCCACGCGACCGATTCGGGCGGAAAGCCGGCATCGTCCTGAATGTCGTGGTTGTAGATCGGCATGGTGTGCCAGGCCGGACCGGGCTTGAGCGCCATGCCGGGCGGCGTCAGCGACGGCAGGGTGCGCGCCAGCGCCGCATTGTACGAGCCTCTGCGCAGGCTGCCGCAGATCACGAGAACGTTGAGCTTATTGTCAGACACGATCTATTCCCCCCTCGCCTCTTTTGTGGCCGCCCGCGAATGCGGCGACCGGTAGCGGAAACAATTCAATACGATCCAAGATATCGGCGATTTTCGCCGGCCTCAGCGATAACCCGATGCCCTGCTTTGACCGGGTGTGACAAGCGAAAATTCGAAAATTCTCTTAAGTCTGTCTGCCGTGGGCGACGATGAACTGGGCAAAGGCGACAAGCTGCTGCTTGATGAAACCGATGGTCTGCTCGTCGCTGATTTTTCCGGTCTTCTCGTCAAGCCGCTGCGCGCAATTGCCGATGAAAATTTCCGGCTTGTTGAGCGTCAGCGCGTCGAGAAACACCATCGACCGGCGCATGTCATATTGCACGCGCGCGCCGCCGACGGGGCCGGGCGAAGCCGATTGCAGCGCGATCGGCTTGCCGGCAAACGGTTGGTTCGGCAGCCGCGACACCCAGTCGATCGCATTCTTCAGGCCGCCGGGAATGCCGAAATTATATTCCGGGGTATTGAAGATCACGCCGTCAGCCGCGCGGATCGCCGCAGCCAGCGCGTTCACCGCGGCCGGAAAGCCGGTCGAATTCTGGATGTCGGCATTATAGAGCGGGAATTCGGTAAACGGCGGCGCTTCCTTGATCTGCATGCCGTCGGGCGCCAGCGCCGGCAGCGCGTTCATGACAAGGCGATTGTAGGAGCCTTTGCGCAAGCTGCCGCAAATCGTGATGACGTTGAGGATACGGTCTGGCATGGGACATCCTGTCGCGGCTAAGTGCGAGCACGATCTATCGTCAGCCGCTGGGCGAATTCAATAGCGTTGCCACGCGGTGAGCAGTGGAACCGTGCCCAACGGCGATTGTCGACCGTGCCGAAGGCGATCGCGTCCTGCACCGGCCCGGCGCCGAAAAAGCGGTCACGGTCCGCCTTTCAAAAAACCGCGCCGCGCCTGGCGTCCCAGGTGATCGCCGAGCCCGCGGTGCGAGGCGGCACGAGACAAAAGACTGAATCCGCGGCCTGTCATCCGTCATCCGACGCTTGGTTGACCAGCGCATGAACCGAGAACATGCCATCGCTGAACACCCTGAGAGGCGACCAGCCCGCACCGCGCGCCAAGGCTTGGAACGATTCGACCGTGTATTTGTAACTGTTCTCGGTGTGAATGGTTTCGCCGGCGCGGAAATTGATCGTGGTACCGCTCAGGCGCACCTTCTGCCGCCGGGTGCTCGCCAGATGCATCTCGACCCGGTTCGTTGCCGCGTTGAACAGGGCATGATGCTCGAACGCGGACAGATCGAAATCGGCGCCAAGCTCGCGATTGATGCGGGCCAACAGATTGAGGTTGAATCTCGCGGTGACGCCTTCGGCGTCGTTATAGGCGCCATAGAGCGTGTTGGCGTCCTTGACGAGGTCGACGCCGATGACAAGAAGGGCGGCATGGCCGAGCACGTGCCCGACATGGCGGAGGAACCTGCACGCTTCATGCGGCTCGAAATTGCCGATGGTCGAGCCGGGAAAGAAGCCGACGCGCGGCAGCGCCGCGATTGCGGCCGGGATATCGAACGGCTCGGTGAAGTCCGCGATCAGCGGCTTGACCGCCAGGCGTGGCAGCTCGCGGCGCAGCTGCGCCAAATCCTGCTGCAAAAAATCGCCCGAGATATCGACCGGCACATAGGCCTCGACCGTTGCCGCGGCATTGAGCAGGACGCGCGCCTTGCGGCTCGAGCCGCTGCCGAACTCGATCAGCGCGCAGCCGGTCGGGAACATTGAGGCGATCGCGGGCGCGTTGTCCTGCAAAATCGCAATCTCGCAGCGCGTCGGATAATATTCCGGCAGTTGCGTGATGCGCTCGAACAGCGCCGACCCGGCAAGATCGTAGAAATATTTCGGCGGCAGACTTTTCGGTTTCGCGGTCAGGCCGGCAATGACGTTGGCGGCGAAACCGTCCGCGGCCGCAAGGGGGCGTGCCGCACGAAGCGCGCTTCGGACATTCATGCGAGTGCTCAATGTCGGTAATCGGCGAGCCGCAGTCCGGAAAACTGCCAGCGCGCCGAGGGATAGAAGAAATTGCGATAGCTTGGACGCGAATGGCCGGCCGGCGTTGCCAGCGATGAACCGCGCAGCACCATTTGATTGATCATGAACTTTCCATTGTATTCGCCGAGCGCGCCGGGCGCAGCTCGATAGCCGGGATAGGGTGAATAGGCGCTGCGGGTCCATTGCCACACCGCGCCGAACGCCTCGGCAAGCGCGCCGCATCTCGCCGCGGCTTCCCATTCCGCTTCGGTTGGCAGATCCTTGCCGGCCCAGCGCGCAAAGGCATCGGCTTCGTAATAGCTGACATGGCAGACCGGATTTGCCGGCTCGACGTGGCGCAGCCCGCCGAGCGTCATGGCGAACCACTCACCATCGATGGTGCGCCAATAACCGGGCGCCTGCCAGCCCTGCGCCTCCACATTGGCGAAGCCATCAGAGAGCCACAGCGTCGGCGTCGTGTAGCCGCCGTCGGCCATGAAATCGAGCCACTCGCCGTTGGTCACCAGCGACGGCGACAGCTGCACCGGCTGCAGCGAGACCTGGTGCGCCGGCGCCTCGTTGTCGAAGCAGAATTCGCCGCCATCAAACCCTATCGTATGAATGCCCGAGAGCGGCGCGCCGGCGACGGGCCGGGCAACGGGACGCGGCGGCCATTGCCAATCCGGATCATAGGCCGGTGCGGTCGCGTTCAATGAGAATGCGTGCAGGATGTCGGTGAGGAGCAGTTCCTGGTGCTGCTGTTCGTGATTGAGACCGATTTCGATCGTCGGGATGAATTGTGCCAGATCCGGCGCCGATTCGATCAGCGCTGCAACGGCTTGGTCGACGTGCGCCCGGTACGCCGTCACTTCAGCCGCGCCGGGCCGACTGATCAAGCCGCGCTGCGGCCGCGCCTGCCGCGGCCCCGCCGAGACGTAGTAGGAATTGAACAGATAAGCGAAGCGCTCGTCGAACGGTTTATAGTTCGGCGCAAACGGCCGCAGCAGAAACTCTTCGAAGAACCAGGTGACGTGGGCGCGATGCCACTTGGTCGGGCTCGCGTCCGGCATCGATTGCACGAGCTGGTCTTCGGCCGACAGCGGCGCGGCACGCCGCTCGGTCTCTGCGCGCACCGCGGCGAAGGCCTCAAGCCACCAGCCGCGCTGGTTTCCGGTCGGCGCTTGCCTGCCGTCTGCCGCGCCGGCAAGCGGGCCGGATGTCGCTATGCGCTTGGAAGCGGCAAAGTTCGCCATCGCAGATTCCGCAAAAAGTTGCGATCAATGGATGAATTCGAATGGCCGGGAAGACAATCAGGCCCCCGCCCCCGGTTCCATAGATGCTCGCTCCGCCACAGACTGCAATGCAATTCGCCGCACGCTAACGGGGATGTGATTGCCGGCGAACGAAGCGATCGCGGCGGATTCTAGCAAAGTTGTGGCCGCCGTACCTGCGACGTATGGTCATGTGAATCATGACGCAAGCTCATACGAGCAATGCCTCGATAGCAATGCTTCGGCGGCAAAGCTTGGCAAACCCTAGTAGCCAGGCACTGAAAGCAGAGCCTTGGTAGCTAACCTTTGGCGGCGCCGCAGCACCGCCAGAATGAGGGCCTCCCACGATGACAAAACGCGCGAGAACGAAGCGGGCTGCGGCAAACGCCATGCTGCCGCGCGAGCGGGCCGACTATTCGGCGATTGTCGACCGGCCGCCGCTCAAACTGCCCGGCGGCGCGCGGCTTATCTTCTGGACCATCGTCAATCTCGAAGTCTGGGACATCGGCAAGCCCATGGCGCGCCAGGCGCTGGCGCCGCCAACGGGCCGGACGCTGCTTCCCGACGTGCCGAACTGGAGCTGGCACGAATACGGCATGCGGGTCGGCGTCTGGCGCTTCTTCGATCTGTTCAGGCGCCTGCGCGTGCGCCCAACGCTGGCGCTCAATGCGCGGGTTTGCGAGGACTATGCGCGCGTCGCCGAACAGGCGCGCACCGACCGTTGGGAATTCATGGGCCACGCTTACCAGCAGGGGCCGATTCACAGCGAGCCGAACCAGAAGGCGATGATCGAGCGCTCGCTCGACGTGATTGAGCGCTTCTGCAACAAGCGCCCGGTCGGCTGGCTCGGTCCCGGCCTCACCGAAACGCTGAACACGCCGGAATATCTCGCCGAGGCCGGCATCAAATATATCGGCGACTGGGTCTATGACGACGAGCCGACCACGATCCGCACCGCCGCGGGACCGCTGGTGACGTTGCCCTATACGCTGGAGCTCAACGACATTCCGATGATGATCGTGCAGCATCACGAGAGCGATTATCTGTTGCGGCGCGCGGTCGATCAGTTCGACCGGCTCTATGCCGAGGGCGGACAGCGCGCCAAGATCTTTCCGCTGGCGATTCACGCCTATATCAGCGGCCAACCGCACCGCATCAAATATCTGGAAGCGATCTACGATTACGCGCGGAAATTCGACGGCGTGCTGTACTGGACCGGCGAGGAGATTTTGGATTGGTATCTGAAAGCGCGAGCGTGAGCCACGAAATTGTCATCATCCGCAAATGCGGATGATCCAGTAATCGCCGGAGATTCGCTATGGCACTGCTGACTGCTTTGAGCCGCGCAGTGATTACTGGATGCCCCGCATGCGCGGGGCATGACGACAAGGAGCAGCGCATGCGACGCGGATTGACCGGCATAGCAGCGCTGCTCGCGACGCTGCTCGCAGCCACCGCCGTTTCGGCCGCCGCACCCTGCCGCACGTCCGGGCCGTTCGACACTTGGCTCGCGAGTTTCGAGCGCGAGGCGCGGGCGCAGGGTATTTCGCAGCGCGCCATCGACGAAGCGGCGCCGTACCTGACCTACGACCAGCGCATCGTCAACATCGACCGCGGGCAGCGCGTCTTCACCCAGACCTTCCTGCAGTTCTCCGACCGCATGGCGTCGGCCTACCGCATGGCGCGCGGCAGGGCGCTGATCAAGAAATACGCGCCGGTCTTCGCGCGCATCGAGCGGCAATACGGGGTCCCCGCGCCGGTCATCGTCGCGTTCTGGGCACTGGAAAGCGATTTCGGCGCCAATATGGGCAAAGAGCGCTCGCTGACCTCGATCGCGACGCTGGCCTACGACTGCCGGCGCGCCGATAAGTTTCGCTCCCAGTTGTTCGATGCGCTGCGCCTCATCGAGCGCGGCGATTTGCGGCCCGACCAGATGATCGGCTCCTGGGCCGGCGAACTCGGCCAGACCCAGATGATGCCGAGCGAATATTACAAATACGCGGTCGACTACGACCATAACGGCACGCGCGACCTCATTCGCGACGTGCCCGACGTGCTCGGCTCGACCGCGAATTACCTCGTCGGACTGGGCTGGAGACGCGGCGAACCGTGGCTGACCGAAGTGCATGTGCCGGCGCGTCTGCCGTGGGATCAGGCCGACCTCGACATCCAATTGCCGCGCGCCAAGTGGGCGTCGTGGGGCGTGACGCTCGCCGACGGAAGGCCGCTGCCCGACGACAATCTGTCGGCATCGCTGCTGTTGCCGATGGGGCGCTTCGGGCCGGCCTTTCTGGTCTATCCGAATTTCCAGGTTTATCTGCAGTGGAACAATTCGCTGATCTACACCACCACGGCCGCCTATCTGGCCACCCGCATCGCCGGCGCATCGCCGCTTCATCGCGGCAATCCGCCGCCGGCGCTTACCTTCAACGAGGTCAAGGAATTACAATCGCTGTTGGCGCGCGCCGGCTACGACGTCGGCAAGATCGACGGCTTTATCGGCCTGAAAACCCGGCAGGCGGTCAAGGCGATGCAGATCAAATTCCACATGTCGGCGGATTCCTATCCGACCGCGGACTTGCTCTCCCGGATGCGGGGCGCGCGGTAGGGTGGGCAAAATCGCAGGCACCTTTGCCAAAGGTTTGCGCAGCGTTCGTTTGCGATTTTGCCCACGCGGCACGGACGAGCGCGTGGGCATTGCGCCACAGCTCAACAAACAACCTTGGCGGAACAGGTGGGCGCAACGCCCACCCTACAAGAGGAAGATTATGCCCAAACAAATCCGCCGCGTCGTGACCGGACATAATGCAGACCGCAAATCGATCTTCGTCATCGACGCCCCCACCCCGCACGTGTTCAGCCGCAGCAAGGGCAGCGCCATCGTGCACGAATTGTGGGAGACTGACTGCACGCCGGCAGATAATCGCGGCAGCACCGACGCCATCGCCCGCGGCCCTCGCCTGCCGCCGCCGCACAACGGCTCGGTGTTCCGCGTCATCGAATACCCGCCCGATCGTGAACGCCTCGCGGCCATCGCGCGTGAGCAGGCGCTGCCCGACGATTCCGGCCGCGCCGAAGCGACCGACCGCAACAACCCGCGCCACGCCGGCTTTCACAAGACTGCGACGATCGACTACGCCATCGTGCTGTCGGGCGAGATTTACGCGATGATGGACGAAGGCGAGGTTCTGCTCAAAGCCGGCGATGTTTTGATCCAGCGCGGCACCAATCACGCCTGGAGCAACCGCACCGACAGGCCGGCGGTTGTGGCGTTCGTGCTGATCGATGCGGAACCAGTGTGATGTAGCGTCATTCCGGGGCGCGCCGAAGGCGCGAACCCGGAATCCGTAATCGCCATCCGATCAGCAGTGTTGCGAATCTTCGAGAAGCTCGCTCGCAGTGGTTATGGATTCCGGGCACGCGGGCATTGCCCGCCTCCCGGAATGACGGGGGTCACATCACGTCGCCCATGACCACTTCGCCCTCGGCCGGCGGGCGCTCGTAGAATTCCGGGTTCATGCGGCTCGGCAGGCCTTCGCGCTTGAGCGTTTCCTGGAACTCCTTGCGGATGGCGGGGTCTTCCTGATGGTAGCCGATGGCGCTGCCGCCTTTGCTGAGCTCGATGGCGCCGTAATCCATGAGCTGCTCGCCCGGGACCCCCGGTTTCCGCGCGCGCTGATTGTTAGGGCCGTGCCAAGCCGAGATGCGCAGGCCCTCCTTGCCGATGCCGAAGTGCTGGTGATACCAGTCGCCGCTCATCGGCGCGGCCGAGACGAGGCCGACCGGCTCGTAATCCTGGCGCAGAATCTTGTCGGCCTTGCCGCTCTGCCACGGATTGGTGCCGAGCGCCTCAGGCCACGTATAGGTGTAGCCCTTGCCCTTGACGCAAATCAGAACGGCGGCCGAGGCGTGCTTGTGCGCCTTTGAATAGCGCCCGGTCTCGTGCTGGCCGATCCACAGATAGAAGCGGTTTCTCGCCATCGCGGGCTCGACGCGGCGGTAGCCGGGCGAGCGGCGATTGTCAAGCGGCAGATCGCAATTGACGATGTCGGGAACGAGATTGGTGCGCCGCATCGCGAGGCCGCGGATCGGGTCGGGCTCGACATCGTCGTTCGGCCGGAAAAAATCCTCAGCGCCGGAAAAGCGTTCGCTGAACGTGTAGGGACAATCGAAAATGAATTCGAGATTGTCGAGTACGTTCATCACGTTCGGCGCCGTGGTGCCGCACAGCAGCAGCGCCGGCGCGCTCGCGGCATTGATGATGCGGTGATAGCAATTGAGCGGAATGGCAAACAGCGAACCCTTCTGCCACTCAAAGACGTGATGTTTGTCCTGGCCCTCCTGCCACACCTCGGTGGTGCCGCGGCCCTCGACCACCAGCACGACCTTTTCGTAAAGGTGCCGCTCGACATTGAGCGCGCCAGCGCCGGGCACTTCGACCACGAACATCCCCCACAAACCCTCGGTGCCGTAAAGCTGGATGAAGGAGCCGCGCCCGCCCAGCCGTTTCCAGGGCACAAGCGGTAGGTCCTGCACGCGGCGCACGCCGATGCCGCGATAACACGGCACGCCCTCGGCCTCCATGAAGCGGTCATACGGCAACGGCTGACGCTTGAACTTGCCGAAGCCTGCGTTCTCTCCGGCTTGGGGCTCGTGCCAGTGGACCTGATCGGGGGTATCGTGCATGGCAATTCCTCCATTCCTCACACAGCATGGTCCGTCGCCGCGGCAGTTTCTTCACAGAATCCGGAAATGCTCAAGTGCCGCCTCGCCTTACTCAACGCTTGGCGTCGCGCGCCAGCATCCTCTTGAGCGCCTCGCGCAGCTCCGGCGGCGTCTGTGCCATGCGGGCGATCGCGGCGAGGACCTCGTCGCCGCCAATCGGGCTTACGTCGACCTTGAGCCTTGTCGCATCCGCCAGATATTGCGGGTCCTTGTGCGCGGCAAGGAAGGCGGCCTCGAGCGCCTTGGCCCGCTCGGGCGGCACGCCGGGCGGCGCCGCGAACGGGCGCGACAACAGATAGGGCAGCTCCGCCAGTTCAATCAGTGCGCGCGAACGCGCGTCCGGGGCAAGTTCGCGCGCCGTCGGCACGTCGGGAAAATCGGATAGCCGCGTCGCGCGGGCAAACTGCAGCAGCACGCGCATGTTGCCGTCCGGCGCCAGCCATTGCGGGTGCGCCGAGCGCACCGCCGACAGCCCCACGGTTCGCCCCTGGACCTCGTTCTGATCGATCGCCAGGAACAGCACGCCGCTGTCGCGATAGCCGGCGATCAAGCGCAGGTGCAAGCCGAGAACATCGCGCAGCAGGATCGGCACGTCGTCGCTGGTCGAGCCCTCCGCTGTGCCGCCAAGCACCATCGGCGATCCGCCCGGACGCCGCGCATCGGCGATCGATTTTACCGCGGCGTCCTTGCGCAACATCAACAGATAGGCGTCGTTGGCGTAGCTTGACGAGGAACCCAGCCAAGTGAATTTGCGCGGATCGAACTGCACGTTGCGGTCGCCGCCCAAGAGCGCAACCAGCGGCAAGTCGCGCGCAAACAGGCCGAACGCGGTGCCGTCCTTGGGCGCGACCGAATAGATGTAATTGGCGGCGCGCAGGCTGCCCGCACCGGGCATGTTCTGCACCACCACGCTGGGATGTCCCGGAATGTATTGGCCGATATGGCGCGCAAGCAGGCGAGCGTAGAACGTCATAGCCGCCGCCCGGGCCGAAGCCGACAATCAGGCTGACCTGCCGGCCATGATAGAAATCGGCGACCTCGTCGGCACGCGCGAGGGACCCCGCAAGCAAGCATCCGAGCAGAGCGGCGATAATCAAACGGCCGCCTACGACGGACATCGAAACGCCGTGCGCGCCGCGAACGGGCTTCGTCATCGCATCTCCAACTGATCATACCCGGACAGCGTCACTCGGGCCGGACGTGGCTGGATTACCATAGGCGCCCATCGAGGACCATCTGCGACCCAGCGGTCATTAGCCGGAAAGCTTGTCGGTCCTCGACGGCCCGAGAAGGGACATCGGCAATCGCCGGCGGACTACCGATCGGCGAACGCGACCCCGGCCCTGATCGGCCGGCAGAGCAAGATCGAACCCCGTCCGATCAGGCTTCCCTTGCCAGTTCATATGTAATGTTATAACGTTTTGAGCATTGACGTGATCAACGGCCGGCTGCCGGCGTTTGGTTCAGCCTTTGGGGTGGGAGTTCATGTTCACTCTTACGAGGAGCGCAAGGCCGCATCACCGAGCGCGGGCGAGTCTTCTTGGCGCAATGGCACTCCTTGTGATTGTCGGCTTTGGCGATGCCGCGCGGTCTCAGGTCAAGCTTCCCGAAGTGGTCGTCTCCGGCGCCAAGCCGAAGCCGCGGCCAAGACCGCATCGGCCAGTGGCGGCGCGTGCCGCGCCCGCGGCGTCAGCCTTGTCGGCGACGATTTCGGCTGCCGAAGCCAAAGACATCGCATTCGACGCCGCGCGGAACTTCCTCTACTCGACCGTCGGCACCACGTCCGACACCTTCAGCCATGACGCGATCCAGACGCTGCCGCAGGGCACCGATCAGCCGGTGGAGAAAATCCTGCTGCAGGCGCCCGGCGTGTCGCAGGATTCCGCGGCAAGCGGCCTGCTTCACGTCCGCAACGACCACGCCAACGTGCAATACCGCATCAACGGCGTCATGCTGCCCGACGGCGTTACCGGCTTCGGCAGCATTTTGGACCCCGATCTGATCGGCAATCTGTCTCTGATCACTGGCGCGCTGCCGGCCGAGTTCGGGCTGCGCACGGTCGGCCTTATCGACATCACGACGCGCAACGACATTTTCAACAATTCCGGCGAAGTCGGCTTCTACGGCGGCAGCCGGGGGACCATCGAGCCGAGTTTCGAATATGGCGGCACCTTCGGCGGCTATTGTCCCGCGAGCGCGCCGCTTGTCGGCAAGTCGCCGGCGGCCGCGGCGGCGGTGGGTTGTCTTCCCGGCACGCAGTATTTCCTCACCGGCAGCTACCTGCAGACCACCGAGGGGCTCGAAAATCCGACGCCAAGCCTGAACGCGATTCACGATTTCTCGCAGCAGGAAAAGGGCTTCGGCTACGTGTCAACCTTCATCGACCCCTACACCCGGCTGACGCTGCTCGCGGGAACGTCCACCAGCACTTTCCAGATTCCCAACAACCCCGGCCAGGCGCTCGCTGCGGAATTTCCGAACGCCACTTTCGATTCGGCGACGCTCAACGAAAACCAGTACGAGGATACGCAATTCGGCGTGCTGGCGCTGCAGCGGGCGGCGAACGGCTTCGACGGCCAATTGTCGTATTTCACGCGCTACAATTATCTGCATTTTAGCCCGGACCCCGTCGGCGACCTTCTGCTCAACGGCATTGCGTCGGATATTACCCGAGAATCATTCACCAATGGCGTCCAGGGCGACGCCTCCTATGTGATCAACGCCGCGCACACGTTGCGCACCGGGTTCACCGTCAGCGGCGAACAGACCGCGGTGGGCAATTCATCGACCGTCGTGCCGTGCGTCATGTGCGACGGCTCCGACACCGGAGCGCCCGAGACGATCGTCGACGACGTCTCGAAGGTCGGCTATTTGGCCGGCGTATACATCTCGGACGAATGGAAGCTCACACGCGATTTCACCGTCAATGCCGGACTGCGCTTCGACCAGATGTGGCAATATACCGATGCCAATCAACTAAGCCCACGCATCAACTTCGTCTACAAGCCGTTCACGGACACGACGTTTCACGCCGGCTACGCGCGCTATTTCACGCCGCCGATCCTGGTCGAGGCGGCGCCGGCCAATATCGCGCTGTTCAACAATACGAGCGGGGCGCCGGCGAGCGGCGGCACCGACCCGGTGCTGCCGGAGCGCTCGCATTACTTCGATGCCGGCGTCGATCAGAAATTTCAGCTCGGCTGCGCGTTAACGACCGGCTCCGAATGCGGCACCCTCGACCTCGGCGTCGACGCCTATTACAAGATCGCGACGGATCTGATCGACAACGGCACTTTCGGCCAGGCTCTGGTGCTCAGCGCCTTCAATTACGCCAAGGGCATCACCGAGGGAATCGAGTTCAGCGCCAAATACCGCAACGGCAATTTCCAAGCCTACGGCAATCTCGCGGTAGGCTACGAAAAAGCCACCGACGTAGTGTCCAACGAGTATTTGTTCGACAACGTCACCCCGCTTGCCGATCTCGGCGGCTTGACCGAGTTGCAGTACATCGACTCCCACTGGATCTACACCGACCATACCCAGATCGTTACCGCTTCGGCCGGAGCCGCCTATCAGTTCTGCGGCGGGCCGGCCGGCGCCGGACAGTTCTTCGAATCGTGGTGCGGTACCAAGCTCAGCGCCGACATGATCTACGGCAGCGGCCTGCGCGACGGCGACGCCAATATCGGCACGGTTGCCCCTTACACGCAGTTCAATGTCGGGATCGCCCGCTCGTTACTGCTGCCAAATGATCCCAAGCCGCTGACGGTACGCTTCAACGTCGTCAATCTGTTCGACAGCGTCTATCTGATCCGCGACGGCAGCGGCGTCGGCGTGTTCGCCCCGCAATACGGCCCGCGCCGCGGCTACTTCGTCGGCGTGTCGAAGAAGATTTGAGAGCGGCCGGGATGAAGGCGACCGCGATAACGTTGCAAGGCGATGCGCGAGCAGGCCGAACGGCCGGCCTGTTCGATGCCGGCAATCGACGCCGAGCCCGAGGCTGCCGGCCGCTGCCAAAAGCCGCGCCGTTTCTCCCGCTCAGCAGCGGACAGGCCGGCACGGTCGCGGATCGCAGGCCTTGCAGGCGCTGCCAAATAAAGCGCAACACTGGAAGACATTATGTTTTATTATACCCAGATACGGGCGAATGCCGTTCCGCGCTCGCGCCCCGGGAGGGACGACGAGATTTGGTCAAATGTCATGCGAGCAGACGCGATCGCGTCACATTTGCCGCGCAATGGGGTGATCGGCGCGACCGCGCCCGTCGCCAGTCAAGATGGGAAGCGTGCGATGGGGCCTCGTCGGCACGTGCAAATAGCCGGCCCAATCCGTAACTTTACCCGGTGCCGCCTGTACGCGCTTGCGTGCCTTGCCGCCGCAATCGTGATGACGGCGCACTTTACGGATTTGGCGCTGGCCCAGGGCAGCGCGGCGCGAGCCGCCCTCGCCGCGCCGGCCAGCGTGGCCGCGCCGGCGGCTCCAGCACCAACCGTCGCGCCGAGCGCCGCCTCCCCCGCCTCGGCGACGCCAGCGGCGAACGCCGCCGCACCGACCCCGCGATTCCCCTCAGCCGAGGCATCAAGTCCGCCAGCTGCAGCGGCGCCGCCCATCGAGCCGTCCATCAGCGGCGAACTCTTGCCGCAAAAGCTTTCGCTCGTACGCATGTATCTCGACGCCGACCGGGTGGTGAAGGCGGTGATGATCGGGCTCGCCTTCGCCTCGGTCCTGGCCTGGACGGTCTTCGTCGCCAAGACACTGGAATTGCGCAAAGCGCGCAACGAGGTGCGGCGCGGCCTGCGCGTCTTGGTCGACGCCACCACCTTCGTCCAGGCGTACGATCAATTGCGCGATGCCGCCACCGCTGTCGGCCAGTTCATGCGGGCGGCAGGCCACGAAATCCGTCTGTCCGCCAACGCCAGCGACGGCTTGACGGAGCGCGTCACTTTGCAGCTTGAGCGGCTGGAGCTGGCGGCCAGCCGAAAAATCTCGCGCGGCACCGGCGTCCTCGCCACGATCGGATCCACCGGCGTCTTCGTCGGGCTGTTCGGCACCGTGTGGGGCATCATGAACAGCTTCATCGGCATCTCCAACGCGCATGCGACCAATCTCGCGGTGGTGGCGCCCGGCATCGCGCAGGCGCTGCTGGCGACCGCGATGGGGCTCATTGCCGCGATTCCGGCGGTCGTGATCTACAACGCGCTGACGCGGCAGACCGCGCATTACCGCGCGCTGCTCGGCGACGCCTCCGCCCAGATCGTGCGGCTTGTCAGCCGCGATCTCGACCGCGCCAAGCTGCCGCTCGTCCAAGCCGCGGAGTAGATTGAAGAACAAGCGCGATGGCCATTCGTCTCGTTCACGGTGAGGACGAACTCACCGAAGTGCACGACATTAACGTCACGCCGTTCATCGACGTGATGCTGGTGCTTTTGATCATCTTCATGGTGGCGGCGCCGCTTGCCACCGTCAACATTCCGGTCAACCTGCCCAAATCTTCCTTGCAGTCGACGCAGCAACCAACCCAGCCAATTTTTGTTACCCTGAAGCCGGACCTTAGTCTCGCAATCAACGACACTCCGGTCGCACTGGGTGCGTTGCCCGCAGCTCTTGATGCCGCGACGGGATCCAACAAGGAAAGACCTATTACACTTCGCATTGACGAGAGTGTTCGCTTTGGAGATTTTTTTCACCTTATCGAAACGGTGCGAACGGCGGGCTATTATAAGTTCTCCCTGCAGGGCCTTAAATCGCCGAAGATGCAATGAACGCCGGCGCGCTAACCTGGTTGGAAGACGACAATCCGCGCGATTTCCTGCGTTGGTCCTTTGCTGCGGTGATGGTGGCCTGCCTCCATGCCGCGTTGTTCGCCGCCTATCTCCTGGTTTGGTCGCCGCCAAATGTCGAGATTGGCGAGGACTTGCCGACGATATCGTTCCAGCTGACCGCGCCGCAAATCGATCAGGTGCAGCAGGCCAAGGTCGAGGAGAAGCCGGTGCCTCCCAAGGAGACTTTGCCCGAGGCTGTGGTGCCGCTGCCAAAACCGCCGCCGAAAGTCGAACAAACCAGCCCGGCTCCGCGCACGACGGTGCGCGAAGTGGCCAGTGCGCCGCGCATCGATCCGTCGTGGGAATCGCTCGTGCTCAGGCGCCTGCAGGAATTCAAGAATTATCCGGACGAGGCGCGCCGGAAAAACCAGCAGGGCGTGGTGATCCTGGAGTTCAGCATCGACCGCGACGGCCACGTCGTGTCGCGGCATATCGTCACGAGTTCCGGCTACCCCGTTCTCGACGCCGAGGTGCTGGCGCTGGTCGAGCGGGCGCAGCCGATGCCGGCCTTTCCGCCGAGCATGACGCAGAGCCAAATCAGCCTGACCGTTCCGATCCGCTTCTCGCTGCGCTGACGCAAAGCGGCGGCTTCCCCCGCCGCGCCACGGCGGGCTATGATGGCGCATTCAACGCGGGAGGAATTATGCGTACGAAACCATGTCTGACATCGACCGACGTGAAGAAAATGCTGGCGGCGTGCGAGGCCAAGGCCGTCGAGAACAAGTGGGCCGTGGCGATTTCGATCGTCGACGAGGGCGGCTTTCTGCTCGGCTTTTCCCGCATGGACGGCGCGCCGACGATCTCGGCTGAAGTATCGCTTGGCAAGGCGCGGACCTCGGCGATGACCAAACGGCCGAGCAAGTTCTTCGAGGACCGCGTTAAGGAGCGGCCCGCCTTCGCCGGCTTTCCCGCCGGCATTCTGATCCAGGGCGGCGTGCCGGTCATGTACCAGAACGAATGCGTCGGCGCCGTCGGCGTGTCGGGCGTGCAGTCGCACGAGGACGAACAGGTGGCGCAGGCCGGCGCCAACGCGGTCGGGTAGTCCGGCACGCGCCGAGCTCGACGGCTCGCAAGCTTCAAGTTTGGATTGCTTCGGCGCGGAGCTTGTCATCGGGCCGGCCACTTCGTGCCGGACCCGTTGGCGCCTCGCAATGACATGCAACACTCGTGATTGCGAGCCGAAGGCGAAGAGCAATCCAGAAGCGGCGCACGATCGCATTCACGGCCGGTGCGTAGGCCATCAGGCCGCCGCGACCTGCGTCGCCGCGGGCTGCTTATACTCCTTGAGCCGCGGCAGGATCTCCTTCGCCAAGAGCGTGAGGCTGTCGACCGTATCCTTGTGGTCGAGGAAGCCGGCCTGAGCCATGACCAGAAGGTTGCCCATGCCGCCGGTATATTCGATGAAATCCGTGATCTGCCGGTAGCACTGATCGGGCGTGCCGCAGATCATCAGCACGCCGTCGATCAGTTCCTGCAACGTCGCACTGTGCATTTCGATGACACGGCGGTCCTTGGTAAAGCTGCGCTCCGCGACGAAGCCCTGCATCATCTTCGCCGTATCGGCGGCCGAGAAATAGCCGGGCGGATTCTTAAACGGCGGGTAGACGATGGAATTGGTGCGCAGATAGCTCGCGACCAGTTCACCGCGTCGGTGCGCCTCCCGTTCATCCCCCGCAGTCGCGAACAGCGCCAGATAGGCGAAGTGATCGGGACTCGGCTGGGCGCCGTTATGGGTCGAGGCGTAGCCTTCGCGATAGGCGTCGTAGAGCGCGCGGGTGTTGTAGCCGGAGCCGAGGATGGCGATGACGATGCCGCGCTCGCCGAGCACGCGCGCCTGCGACTTGCTCGCGGTGGTGCTCCAGACCGGCGGGTGCGGCTCCTGCCAGGGCCGCGGCCAGATATTGACCTGACGGTACTGGAAGTGCTCGCCCTCCCAATTGAATGGTGCGTCGTGAGTGCTCATCGCCTTGACGATGAAATCATGCGCTTCCCAGAACCGATCCATGACCCCGACCGGGTTGGCGTTCGAGGCGGCAAACTCGTAAGGCACGCCCTTGACGAAGCCCATGTCGAGGCGGCCGCGCGAGACCACGTCGATGGTTGAGAGTTCCTCGGCGGCGCGCAGCGGATCGGGCCGGTGCCCGATCGGATAGCCGAGGATGAGCAGCCGCGCCCGCTTGGTATTGCGCGCCAGCGCCGCAAGACTGACGATACAGGCCGAGTTCATGCAGGTCGCGGTTTGATGATGCTCGTTGAGCATGAGGTCGAGGCCGAGTTCGTCGGCGATCAGATATTCGTCGTGATAACGCTGGAACAGGTCGGCCGCCTTCTTGGGATCGATCAACCGGTTGGGCAAGATGACGCGCAGCGTGCGGTGCGGATTGTCCCAGGCCTGCGGATACGGGTGCTCGGAGAAGTGATATACTCTCATGGCGCGTTTCCTTCGTCGACCCAGCCGGGCCTCCTGGCGGGACCAAGCCTGCGTGTCGTGGCCACAGTATCGAATAACCTGACCGCCGCAACAAGAACTGGGGAGGATTGCTCATGCTCATTCGCTGCGTAGCGCTTTGTCTGCTGCTCGCCGGCGCCGCGATGCGGACGGCTGCGGCCGATACGGTTGCCGACTTCTACCGCGGCAAATCGATCTCGCTGGTGTGCAGTTCATCGGCCGGCGGCGGCTACGATACGCTGACGCGCGCCGTCGCCCGGTTTCTCGGCCGGCACATTCCCGGCAATCCGTCGGTGATCGTTCGCAACATGCCGGGCGCCGGCGGCATCGTTGCGACGCTGAACATTGCCAACGTCGCTCCGCGCGACGGCCTGACCATCGCCAACGTCCAGAACAATACCCCGTTCGAGCCGCTGTTCGGCACCAAGCAGGCCGACTATAACGCGACCAAACTGACCTGGCTCGGCACGCCGTCGGTCGAGACCGGGCTCCTGATCGTGTGGCACACCTCGAAGATCAAGACGCTCGACGACGCCAGGAAAATGGTGCTGACCGCCGGCGCGTCGGGCGCCAACTCGACGCCCAGTTTCTATGCCAGGCTCCTGAACACACTGCTCGGCCTCAAAATCAAGATCATTCTCGGCTATCCGGGCCAGAATGAAGCCTATCTTGCCATGCAGCGAGGCGAACTCGATTCCTATGGCGTAACCTTCTGGTCGTCGCTGACCTCGACCAAGGCCGACTGGATCAAGCAGAAATTAATTCGCATCCTCGTGCAATACGGCCCGGACAAGGAAGCGGCGCTGCCGGACGTGCCCTACGGCCCCGATCTGGTGAAGAACGAGGACGACAAGAAACTGTTCGAGGCGGCCTATGCGCCGCTGGCGGCCGGCCGCCCATTTGTAGCCCCGCCCGACCTGCCGCCGCAGCGCGCCGCGGCGCTGCGAGCCGGACTACTCGCCACGTTCACGGATCCGGACTTCCTCGCCGATGCTGCCAAACAGCGTCTGGTGATCAACAAACCAACATCGGGCGCAGCGTTGCAGGCGCGGATTGTCCACGTCTATCAAATGCCGCAGCGCATCGTCGACCGGCTGCGCGGCATCGTTCAGCCCAGACAGTGAGGCACGAACGCGCGACGAGTACCAAATTCGGCTGGCGAATACTGCGCTCGCTCCCGCGAAAGCCCGACGCCAAGGCTGGGCAAGGCGCAGAGCCAAGCTGGGTCCCCGCTTTCGCGCATCTACGGGCGAGGCGGGCACTAAAATAGCTGGGTTTCCCGAGCGCAGCGAAGTGGTGCGCTGCGCTTTTGCGGGGACGCGCGGGCATTTCATTGCGCGGGCATATTCCGCATCAGGCATCCAGTTCCTTGAAATACCGATAGATGCCCCATTGGCTGAACGGGATGCGGCGCTTCGAGGCGAGATAGGCCGCAATGCGCGGCCGCTTGGCGACGCGGTCGCGCAGCGCGACGAGGCCCGGGATTTTCTTTTCGAAGCGCTTCATGCGTTTGGGAAAGGCGTAACGCAGTCCCTCGACGATCTGAAACAGCGACAGGTCGACATAGCTCAATTGGCGGCCCACCATGTATTTGCCGCCGTTGTGCTGCAGCACGCGCTCGAAATAGCCCAAAAACTTGGGCGCGCGATAGCGCCAGAAATCCTGGGTGCGCCGCAGCGCCGCCGGCTTCTGCTCCTCGTAATAGAGCCAGCCCGACACTGGATGATGGGTATCGTGAATATGCACGACCAGATCGGTAATGGTGAGCTGCAATTGGTGCGTCCACAGCCGATCCTCCTCGCGGCGCGGCGCCAAGCCGAGCCGTGGCCCGAGATAGAACAGGATCAGCGCGGTCTGAGCGATGACGAGCTTGCCGGCCTTGAGGAACGGCGGCGCATACGGCGGGCGCGCGAGCCGCGCATCCTCGAGCGGCTTTTGCATCGCCGGCACGCCGCGTTTGCCGGGCCGGCGCGCGACGTCGAGATAATCGGCGCCGGCTTCTTCCAGCGCCAGGCGGACGAATTCGCCGCGGCCCTGAACGCTCGGCCAATAATAAAGCTCGTAGCGCATGATCAACTCGCTGCCGCCCGGTATTGCTCGTCGCTGACATGCTCCATCCAGGTGACGTGCTTGCCGTCGAGCGCTTCCTGCATGGCCACATGCACCATCAGCATGGAGGGAGAAGCGCCATGCCAGTGCTTTTCGTTGGGCGGAATCCACACCACGTCGCCGGCTCGCACCTCGCGCACCGGGCCGCCCCAGGCCTGCACGCGGCCAATGCCGGAGAGAATGCACAGCGTCTGGCCGAGCGGATGGGTGTGCCAGGCCGTGCGTGCGCCGGGCTCGAAACGCACAATACCCGAGCGCAGGCGCGCCGGAGCCGGCGCCTCGATGATCGGATCCTGCCAGACGATCCCGGTGAAGCTGTCGGCCGGTCCGCGGCGCGACGGCGCCGAGCCCAAGGGGCGGATGTCCATCTCTGTTTCCTCCAAGTTGTTTCCTGCATGCTGCGCGCCGCTTCGGCCTTCGCGCCGCGGGCTTGCGGGAGGCGCCGAAGGTAGGGGTCGCGCCGCGGTAAGATAAACGAAATCATGCCGCAATACGCTGGCAATTGACGGTGCGCGCCGTCATTCAAGGTTCACACCCGACGGCCGAGCGAGATATCATGCCTAACGCAGGGAGAAGGATCATGCCCAGCAGCCTGCAGCCTGATGCGGCCGCTCGCACTGCCGGCCGGCGGCTTATCGCGCTCGTTCTCGTCCTTGGCGTCGGACTTGCGCTTGGCGCCTGCTCCAAGTGCAACGTGCCGGATTTCATGCATTGGGGTTCGCCGTCGGCGCCGCACTCGTGCGATTAACGATGCGCAGCAGCATTTGGCTCTTCGCCGCGGAGGCGTCGCGGAGCCTGAAATCGCACCGGGCATTTCGGGCCGGAGCCGCTCGCCCGCGATGACGGTCATGCGACCGAACAAGTGCAGGGCGGCGCGGCAGCGCCGGTCGCGGACCGCGCCAACCCGGCGGGCCGCGGCTTCATCCGCCGCCATCGTGGACCGAGTTGCGCTGAAAGTCGGGCGAACCGTTCCCGGCCGCCGCATCGTCCTGCCGCTCGGACGAACCGAAACCGGTCCGCAGGTCGTCGCGCGAGCGCAGGTAGGCGTCCGCCAATTGCCGCGTCGATCGGGCGGCAGCGCCGCGCACGTTGCCTTTGCGCCACCGTGTCCAGATCAGCCAGCCCAGCCCCGACAGCAGCGCCAATTGAAAAGCCAGGCCGAGATAGGACGCCGTCCCGCCGAGCCCGCCAAACATTCCGCGATCAAACAAAAGGCCGAGCATGCCGGAGCCCAGGAAGCCCGCGGCAAAGCCGCCGAGCCAGCCGCCGCTATTGAACAATTCGGTAAGCGAGCCGCCGGGATAGACCGGGACAATGTGTGCTGTCATCACCGCCACGGAAGGGCGCGTCCGATCCGCGGGTGGAAACGACGGCGATGGCAAGGAGGCAAGGTTCAAGCTTATCCGGTCCGCCGGCAGAGCATCCGCATCTTGCGCCGCCAACAGCAGAGCCGCGGTCAGTGCCGCGAGCCTGGCGAAAGACGAAACCCAGCGCAAGGATGACATCGACGACAAGGACACGGCGCTAATGTGTCTCCCCTAAGGCAGGCGCATAAGTCAACGCCCCGGCGCTGGCGCTGGTCCGTTCGACGCAGAACGATTTCCAGCTTTGTCGGAGCATGCGGGAAAAACCTTGCGCGCCAAGTCGGCCAAGTGCTGCCCGATAAGCCATTCAAAGCCATTTTGTAAGCGACAATCATTTTGTAAGCGACAATGCCGTTGCCGAACCTGCCGCAAAGCGCCGCGCGCGCGTGTGTCGCACCGCGCCAGTGCTGGCTTGAACTCCGGCATTCCCGCCGGCGCCGGCCAGCTCCGTGCTCATCTCGTCACGGATTGAAACATGCCGTTACTGACTGAAATATGACTGCGCGGTTGCAGTAGCGCCCTTGGCGGGTCTATTCGGTCAGCGTCGCCTTTACTTGGGCGACCAGTTGCTTCAGCGAGAACGGCTTGGGCAAGAATGCAAACTGGCCGTCCTCCGGCAAATGCTTCTGAAACGCGTCCTCGGCGTAGCCGGAAACGAAAATGATTTTCAGACTGGGATTGCGGCTGCGCAATTCGCGCAGCAGCGTCGGCCCATCCATCACCGGCATGACCACGTCCGAGACCACGAGATCGACCGGCCGGTCGGACTTTTCCAGCACGTCGATGGCCTCGACGCCGTTGCTGGCCTGCAGCACGGTATAACCGCGCGAGGCAAGCCCTCGGGCGTTGAGCGCGCGCAACCCTTCCTCGTCCTCGACCAGGAGAATGGTGCCCTGGCCGGTGAGATCGGCGCTGGCCGCGCGGCGCGTCCGCTCCGCCGCCGCAATCGCGCCCACGGGAGCCGACGATTCCGGCTGTGCGGCTGGTACAGTCGGCGGCGCGGCAACCGGCGCCTCCGCCGCGCCTGCCACGTCGCGCGGCAGGAAAATGCGAAACGTCGTTCCCTTGGGCTCGACGCTGTCGAAATAGACGAAGCCGCCGGTCTGCTTGACGATGCCGTAGACCGTGGAAAGGCCGAGGCCGGTACCCTTGCCGACTTCCTTGGTGGTGAAGAACGGCTCGAAAATCTTGCTCTGGATCGCTTCCGGAATGCCGCTGCCAGTGTCGGCGACCTCGACCATCACGTAATCGGCTGCGGGCATTCCCTTGGTGTCGTAGCGCTCGCACTCCTTGGCGCTGATATTGGCGCTACGCAGTTCCAGACGGCCGCCGTCGGGCATGGCGTCGCGGGCGTTGACCGCAAGATTGGTGATCACCTGCTCGAACTGCAGAAGGTCGGCCTTGACCGGCCACAGGTCGCGTCCGTGCACGACCTTGAGGTCGACCTTCTCGCCGATCAGCCGGCGCAGCACGAGCGTGAGATCGCTCAAGACTTCGCCGAGATCGAGCAGTTGCGGACGCAGCGTCTGCTTGCGCGAAAACGCCAGCAGGTGCCGCACCAGGCTCGCCGCACGGTTGGCGCTCTGCCGGATCTCCATGATGTCCTGGAACGACGGATCGGTCGGCTTGTGGGCATTGAGCAGAAAGTCGGTTGCCAGCAGGATGGCGTTGAGCATGTTGTTGAAATCGTGGGCCATGCCGCCGGCAAGCTGGCCGATCGATTCCATCTTCTGCTGCTGAATGAGCTTGTTCTCAAGCGCGCGCTGCTCGGTAGTATCGAGCGCGTACACGATGGCTGCCTCCTGGTCGCGCTCCTGTTCGCCGACCGCGGTAACATAGAAGCGTCCGAAGCGCTCGCTCTCCCCCGCCAGCAGAGCATCGACCGGCGCGATGTCGCCCTTGCCGGCCGCAGCCTGGCCGATCGCGGCCTCGAGCGCCGGCCAGTCGCGCTCGGCGACTATGGCGCGGATCGAACGGTCGCTGCCGCCTGAGAGCAGGCCCTGAAACATCCGGGCGAACAGCGCGTTGGTCCGCACGATGCCGCCCTCGCGGTCGATTGTGGCGATCGCCATCGGGGTATGGTGGAAGAAGCGCATGAAGCGCACTTCGGCGGCGCGCTGCAGATCGAGGCCGTCATCACGCGCGCGATTGAGCACCAGCGTGCGCGACGCGCCTGGCGATCCGTCAGCGCTGAAAGCGAGCTTGTGAAAAATTCGCACCGGCAGCGTGCCGCCCGATCGGGTCTTCAGATCGAGGTCGAACACTTCGGTCTTCACCTCGCCAGGCGCCCCGCGCAGCGTCGTCAGCAAGGCGGCGCCGTCGCCCGACACCAGATCGGTGAGCTTGAGGCCACCGGAGCCGACCTGGGCGAGGTCCTGATCGAGCCAACTGGCAAGCGTCGCGTTGAGATAGACGACGTTGCCCTTGGTGTCGGCGGAGAAGAATCCGGCCGGGGCGTGATCGAGATAATCGATGGCGTGCTGCAGTTCCTGAAATATATTCTCCTGGCGCTCGCGGTCGCGGGTGATGTCGCTTAGCGACCACACGGTCAGCCCGCGTCTGTCGCCGCCGAGCGGCCGGATTTTCATGCGCAGCCACCGCGCCGGCCGTCCCTTGGCGGCGGCAATGCGCACTTCTTCTTGCAGGCGTTTGCCTTCGCGGCCGGCCTTGAGCAGCCGGTAGATGGCCTCCGAGGCGTCGGCATCGCCGATGAACACCCGCTCGACCGGCCGGGCGTCTTGCGCTCCGGAAGCGCCGCTCAGGTCGAGATAGGCGGCATTGGCGTAGATCACGCGCCCATCGCGATCGGTGACTGCGACGCCGTCGAAGGCGCCGTCGAGTACAGCCTTGATGAGCGGGCTGCCGGTCTGGGCCGAGGATAGTCGCAGTACCCCGCTCGCCAGCGCGAACAGCGAGAACACTCCGACCGTCGCCAGCACCGCGAGGAAAGCAAGGATATAGGGCTTGGTGTCGCCACGGCCGAGCACAACAATTCCGGTGGCTCCGCCGACCAGAAAGCCGGCGACCAGGAGCAAAAGCGTGATGCTGCCACCGCGCCCGGCGGCGCTACGGTCGACCGCCTGACGCATTGCAGCAGAGCGCGCTGGCGTCTCGCCGAGGCCCTCCGTCGTCATCGCCTCTTCCGTCATGCCACGCTTTCAGTGCCTTTTGGCGCCGGCTAGCGCAAGGGGCTTCGCAGGCAAACGGCGTCAACTCCCACTCGAAAGCCTATCCGGCCCGCGCCACGACGCGGCGCAGCCGCATCACATAGCCGATGATTTCGGCCACGGCGCGATAATGCTCCGGCGGAATTTCCTGGTCGATCTCGACAGTGCCGTGCAGAGCGCGGGCGAGCAGCGGATTTTCGATTACTGGGATGTCGTGGGCCTGCGCAATTTCCCGGATTTTGCGGGCGAGCAGATCGGCGCCCTTGGCGACACAGACGGGGGCGTTCATGCCGCGCTCGTATCGGAGCGCGACCGCGAAATGGGTCGGATTCGTGATGACGACGGAAGCTTTGGGTACCCCCGCCATGATGCGCCTGCGCATGCGGCTTTGGCGCAATTGACGCAACTTGCCCTTGACCAGGGGATCGCCCTCGGTCTGGCGAAACTCCTCCTTCATCTCGCGCACTGACATCTTCTGCCGCTCGTACCATTGCCGGTACTGAAACAGGTAGTCGGCCGCCGCGATGATGGCGAGGATCGCCACCACGGTGCCAAGCATTTGCAGGGCCAGCGCCCGGGTCAGCGGCAGGATCATCACCGGATCGGCCGTTGTCAGTTCGGCAAGACGCTGGCGCTGCGGCCAAAGCAAGGCGGCGATCACGGCGCCGATCAGGGCGAGCTTGGCCAGGCCCTTGGCGAAATTGGCAAGCGCCTGGCCGGAAAACAGGCGGGCAAAGCCGGCGGCCGGCGATATTTTCGACAGCCGTGGCTGAAGCGGCTCGACCGAGACCACGATTCGATGCTGCACCGCGCTGCCCACGAGCGCAGCAAGCGTAAACAGAACCAGCGGAATGCCGAGCGCGCCGAGCACGGCCTCTGCCAGCTCGTCGACCAGATGCGCGAGCGCCGGCCCGTCGGCCGCAATCTGGTAGGAATTGGCGAGAAGCCCGCGAAAAGTCTGTTGCAGGCTCAAGGCGGCCGGCGCCGCAAACACCATCAGCGCCAACGTGCCGCCTGCAATCATGAACCAGGTGTTGACCTCGGCGCTCTTGACGACATCGCCGCGCTTGATCGCCTCATCGAGTTCGCTTCGAGGTCGGGTCTTCCGTGTGTTCGCCTTCGTCGCGTTCCTCCGCCATGGCGCGCTCTCACCCGTGCGGCGCCAGCTGATGCAGTACGCCGCCGACATAATCGAGGAAAAATCCCATCATCGCACCGAGCGCTAACAGTAGAAACAATAGCCCGATCAGGATCGACAGCGGCAAGGCGATGAAGAACACCTGCATCTGCGGCATCAAGCGCGCCAGCACGCCGAGCCCGATATTGAACAGGAGGCCGAAGGCGAGGAACGGCGCGGATAGCTGAATGCCGACGCGAAAAGCCCCGGCGACGATGCGGGTGACGAGCGCGGCGACATCGCCTGCCGCCGGCACCTCGCCCGGCGCGAACACGTTGTAGCTGTCGTTAAGCGCGGCGATGACGAGATGATGCATATTGGTGGCGAAGATCAGGGTCAGGCCGAGCACGCCGAGAAAATTGCTGACGATTGCCGCCTGCTCGCCCTCGGTCGGATCGACCGAGGTGACGAAGCCAAGGCCGAGTTGCTGGGCGATCACCGAGCCCGCCACTCCGAGCGCGGAAATGGTCAGCCGAGCCGTCAGTCCGAGTACCGCGCCGACCAGAATTTCCTCGACCAGCAGCACCAGGGCCGGCCCGAGCTGGCTCGGATCGATATGATAGGAGCTGCGGTGCAGCGGCAGCATGACGGCGGCAAGAATCAGCGCCATGGTCAGCCGAATCCGCGCCGAGACGTTCTGTTCGCCCAGCCCCGGCAGCAGCATCAACATCGTGCCGATGCGGGCAAACACGAGAAGGAATGCGGCACCGAGCGCGGGAAGGAAAGAAACGTCGATCTGCAATCCCGGCTCCCCCGTGATCCCGCGCTGTCGGCTGCAGCGGCGGCAAAAGCACGACGCCCGGGTTACCCGCTGGTGATGTGGGCGGTGATGCGCATGAAATTGCTGTGCAGCGCGTCGGCCATGAACGGCAGCGCGACGAGCAGCGCAAGAAAGATCGCCAAGATTTTTGGCACGAAAACCAGAGTCGTCTCCTGGATCTGCGTCAGCGCCTGCAGCAGCGAAATGGCGACGCCGACGATAAGCGCGACCAGCATCAAGGGCGCCGCCACGATCAACATCGTCACGATCGCGTCACGCGCTACGTCCAGCACTTCCGGTCCGCTCATCATCGCGTATTGCCCTCGCTTATTTCGTTCTCGCTCCGCACACGTGGACGGCAGTCCTTCAGATCGGCATTTTTAGAATGTCCTCGTAGGCCGAGATCACCTTGTCGCGCACCGAGACCAGCGTTGCGATCGCGGTTTCCGATTCGGCAACCGCGGTAACAACGTCGATCATATTGGCCTTGCCCACGGCCAAGGTTTTTTCCTGGGCATCGGCGCTCGCGCCGGTTCGCGATACTGCATCGACCACGTCCTTGAGGATCGAACCGAAGCTTGGACCCGCTTGAACGGTTTCGCCGAGGCGGGCGATGCCGCCGGGCTGCGGGCCGAGGCGGCCGAGCGCGGCGTAGGCGTTGGCGGCAGCGGCCGCCGGCGTGATCGGCATGGGTTCACCTAGCTCTTGAGGATATCGATGGTGCGCTGAAGCATGCGGCGCGTCGCGGTGATCACGTTGAGATTGAACTCATAGGAGCGCTGCGCATCGCGCAGGTCGGTCAACTCGACCAACGTGTTGACGTTCGGATATTTGACATTGCCGTTGGCGTCGGCGGCAGGATTGCCAGGCTCGTGCTTGATCAGAAAATCGGATTTGTCGGTCTGGACACGGCCGAGCTCGACCAGATCGACGCCGAGCGCGTTATCGAGTTCGGAGTTGAAGGTCACGATCTTGCGGCGGTACGGATCGCCGCCGGGCGTCGCGGCGGTCGAATCGGCATTGGCGATATTCTCGGTGACGATGCGCATCCGGCCGAGCTGGGCGTGCAGGCCCGATGCGGCAATCGCGAGCGATTTGACGAAGTCCATGGCTCAATCCTTTCCCGCGACCTGGGCGGACCGCCCCCAGGACCGTGCCGACCCAACCGCGCTCATGAACTACCGACCGCGAGTTTGATCAGCGCCAAGCTGCGCGAATAGAGCGCGGCCACCGCGTCGAAGTCCATCTGGTTGGACGCGACCTTCATCATCTCGTCTTCGCTGTTGACGGCGTTGCCGCCCGGCCTCACTTCGTACCGGAGGTCGTTTGCGTCGGCGAAACGCGAGCCGTCGCCGACGCCGGCGATATGGTTCGCGTCGGTGCGCACAAGCGCGACCGCAGGTTCCATCAGCGCCTCCTGAAAGTTTGGCGGCGCGAGATCGCGCGGGCGGTAATCGGGCGTGTCGGCGTTCGCCACATTTTCGGCAAGGATGCGCTGGCGGTCCTGGTGCCACTGCATGCGCGTGCGCAGCATCGAGAGGATCGGAATGTCGGTAATGGGCATTTTGAGAGCTCGCAGGGATCTGCCTGACCGGGCAGACTTTGCCGAGCTTATGGTTAATGGCCAGTTAAGCGGATCACAAAGCCCGATTTGCCATCAATCCGCCGTTTACCATGGCAATGCTTGTGCTGCCGATTTTCGGCACAAAAATCCCCTATGAACTTTAATTCTTTGTTAGTATTCATGGCGGCAAATATTTCCGGCGACGTTAACCATTGGCGCGCCAATGGACCGCTGCAGCGAGGGGACTAGCGAGGGGACAGATGGGGTTCTTTGGCGGCATGCCCATTCCGGTTCAGTTCTTTCTCGCCTTCGTCATCGTGCTTGGATTGATCGGCGCGACGGCTTGGGCGGTGAGACGATTCGGCGCCGGCGCTCTGGGGGGTCCCAACATGCGCGGCCGGCAGCCGCGGCTGGCGGTGCTTGAACACACCTTGGTCGAGGGACGCCGGCGGCTGTACTTGGTGCGCCGGGACAATGTCGAGCACTTGCTGCTGATCGGAGGCCCCACCGACATCGTCGTGGAACCCAACATCGTGCGCGCGGTGCCTGCACAACGCGAAACCGCTGCCCCGCGCCCATCGTCACCGATCGAGACGCTGCCGCGCGCGATCCCTCTGCCCGACGGCACCGGCAATGGAGCCTGGCCGCTGCAGCCGGAGCCCGCCGTGCCGTCCATCTTGCCGCGCCCGGTACGCACTGAGCCGCCGGCAGAAGAGCGGGCGCCGTGGCCATTGCAGCCCCACGCCGAAGCGCGCACCCAACGTGAATCGCTGGCGGCGTTAGCCGACGAACTCTCGATGCGCCCTTCGCCGCCACGCAACCGCCCGCAGGCGAATACCCGGCCGCACCCCGCCGAACCGCGGCCCGAATCCCGTGTTGCACCGGTGCAATATACTCCACCGCCGGAAACGGCGGCCGAGGCCGATCAAAATCTGGCGGAAATGGCAAACCGGCTGCAGGCGGCGCTGCGCAAGCCGGGCACCAAAACAGACAGCCGCGATACCGCAACGCCCGCCAATCCGCCGCGTGCCAAGACGCCGGACGAGCCTGCCCCACCGGCAGCGGAAGCCGCGCCTTCCCCGGCAGCCGAACCGCCCGCATCGCCGTCGCCGGCCCAGCCGGCCCCGCCGGCCTTGCCGCCTGCTCGCCCCGGAAGCGGAACTGAAGCTAAGCCGGCCCGGCCGGACTCCCCCCAACCGGGGGCAAGCAGGCCGCGCTACGATAGTCTCGAACAGGAGATGGCGAGCCTGCTGGGCCGCCCGAGTGGCAAGACCTGATGGGGGCCAAGCGAGGCCGCCGCGTCCCGGTGACAACGGTAGCGGCCTCAGTAGCGGTGCTTCTGGTTTCGGCGACGCCGCTCGCCGCACAGGATATCAGCATCAATCTCGGTCAAGGCGCCGGCGGCGGCCTCAACGAGCGCATCATCCAGCTGATTGCGCTGTTGACCGTGCTTTCGCTGGCGCCGTCCATCCTGGTGATGATGACCTCGTTTACCCGGATCGTGGTGGTGCTGTCGCTGTTGCGCACCGCGCTCGGCACGGCAACGGCGCCGCCCAATTCGGTCGTGATTTCGCTCGCCCTGTTCCTCACCGCCTTCGTGATGGGCCCGGTACTGACCAAGGTCTATGATTCCGGCATCAAGCCGCTCGTCGCCAACGAGATCAGTGTCGATCAGGCGTTCAACCGTGCCAGCGTTCCGTTGCGCGCGTTCATGGAAAAAAACGTGCGCGAGAAGGACCTGCAATTGTTCATCGACATGTCCGGCGAACCGCGGCCGGCGCGGCAGCAGGACCTGTCGATGCGCATCCTGGTCCCGGCCTTCATGATCTCGGAACTCAAGCGCGCTTTCGAAATCGGGTTTCTGCTGTTTCTGCCGTTTCTGATCATCGATCTGGTCGTCGCGTCGGTGCTGATGTCGATGGGCATGATGATGCTGCCGCCGGTCGTGGTATCACTGCCGTTCAAGTTGATCTTTTTCGTCCTGGTCGACGGCTGGACCCTGGTCGCCGGGTCGCTCATTCAGAGCTACGGGACGTAATTGCCGGATCCGGGAACCGCAAGGCGTTTCTTGACATTCCGATTGCGTCCCCATCATCCCCAGACGGCGCGGGCCGTCTCCACCACTCGCTCCAGCTTGCGCTTCTGATCGTCCGGACTGAGCAGATTGCCGACCACGTCGGAGGCAAAACCGCATTGCGGCGAGATGGCGAGCTGGTCGAGCGGGAGAAACTTGCTCGCCTCCTCGATGCGGCGCGTGAGCGCGTCGAGTGTTTCCAGCTCCGGAACTTTGGTGCTGACGAGGCCAAGCACGGCGACCTTGTCCTTTGGCACGAAACGCAGCGGCGCGAACGAACCGGCGCGCGGGGTGTCGTATTCGAGCAGAAAACGGTGGTGCGGCAGCTCGTTGAACAGCCGCTCGGCGATGGCGTCGTAAGTTCCTTCGCGATGCCACATGCTGCGCTGATTGCCGCGGCACAGATGGATGCCGAAGGTTACGCCGGGGAAATCGGCGACAACCGCCGCTTCGGCCTTGAGCGAACGCGAAAAGTTTTGCGCCGGATCTTCGCCGCGCGCGCGCATTTGCGCCATGGTCGGCTCGTCGACATAGGCGGTGAAGCCCGGCGCATCGATATGCGCGTAGCGGCAGCCGGCATCGACGAGGCTACCGACAATCTGCCGCTCGATGGCGACGACATCGGCTAAGAACGCGTCCATGTCGCGGTACACCGCCGTCGAACTTTCGTATTCGAAGCGTTGCGAAATGCGGTCCGGCCCGATCAGCGACACCTTGGCCGGCCTGGCCGCGACCCCGCGAACAAAGCGGTATTCATCGAGCGGGATGTTGTGCGACAGCGTCAGCCGCGCCTTGGCCGGACGGCGGTGCGATACCGCCGTTCCGGCATGATGCATGGTCGGGATATTCCAGCGCTGTCCCGGCGCCGAACCTTCGACGCGCCGCTCGTAGACCTTCAGCGTCGAGCGGCTCGCATCATAGCCGTCAACGGAGGCGCCGAAACTGTCCTGAAAATTGAGCCGGCGCATTTCGCCGTCGGAAACGACATCGAGGCCGGCTGCCTCCTGCAGCCGCACGGCCGCGCACACCGCTTCGTCCTCAATGCTGCGCAGCGCCTCGGCCGTGATCGCCCCCTCGTCGAAGCGGGTACGCGCTTCTTTCAGGCCCGGCGGGCGCAGCAAGCTGCCGACCACGTCGGTGGCGAATCTTTGCCAGTTTGTTGTCATTGGCGGCGCGGGCTGTTGCGAGGGCTTTCATGCACTTTATCTGCTCTGCATCCGATGCCGCAGAGTGTGCCCGAGCCCGCGATGACCGGCAAGCGACCTTATCGCGAAGCGGTGCGGCCGAGGGCAGCCGAGCCAGGCGCCGCCGGCGTGGCAGCTGGTGCGGGGCGGGTCCTGGGCGGGGACGGAGCTGGCGCTGCGGTGCTCTCGCTCGCCGCCGGGGCGGCGTGCGGGGCGAGCGCCGGCGAAGGTTTTGGCGCGGCGGCCGCCGACATCGGGCGCGAGTTCGGATAGCGCGCCGTCATGTCGCGCAAGAAGTCATCGAGGGTATCCTCGGCGGCGGCAGCATGAGCGATTTCCTGAAAGTCCTCACCGGTGGTGCCGGGCGGCGCGGAGACGATTTCGAAGGCGCGGGCATCGGGGGTAGCGGCCATCTTCGGCGCATATTTGTCGCGGAAGCGTTGCAGCCCGATGGCGTCCTCGGCGAGCGCGTAGCCGATCTCGGCCCGCAAAATGTCGGAGCGCTCGACCGCGGTCAAAGGCTCCCATTGCTTCCAGCGGTCACCGTATATCAGTTCGATCTGTTCGGCCGCCTGTCGCCAGCGCTGCGCCGCCCAATTGATGTCCGAACGCAGCCTGATTGCTACGGGCCCGCCGATGTCGGCGACCACTTCCAGCGCGAGGTCGTAACGGCCGAGGTCGGACAGCGCCCGCGCCTCCAGCAGCAGACGCTGGTTGCGCAACTCGCTCGACAAATCGGCGCTGCGGGTTGCCCGCAATGTCGCCAGCGCGCGATCGGGCTTGCGGTCCATCAGATAGATGACGGCCAGCCGCGTTGCGACCTCGGCGCGGGCCGCGCCCTGCAGCCGGTTGTCGACCTGATATTGCAGGAGGCCGGCCGCCTGATCGAGCAGATCGACCGACACCAGCCGGTCGGCGAGCCGGCGGATCATTTCGTCGCCGCGGCTCCCGATCGGCGTTAATTCGCGAAAATCGTAAAACAAAGACAACGCATCGATGGCCGACATGGAGTCGCCCGTGCCTGAAAGGAACAGCGAATCGAAGGTCTTGGCTGCCTCATCCTGGATTTTGCGCGTCATGTCCCAATCCGGATGCGCCGCCATGGCGCTGCGCATCACGTAGAATGAGTCGCGGTAACGGCCGTCTTCGGTGTACAGCCGCGCCAGCACCTGCAGCGCCTCGATTTCGGTCTCATCGCCGCGCCACACCGTCGTCAGCGATTCGAGTTCGGACACCACATCCTGGCGATTGAGATCGCCAAGCGAATAGCGCAGCAAGGATTCGCGCAGCCGGCCCTGCGCTGCAGCCGGCCGATCCCATGAATCTGCCGCCACCCGATAGGCGGCAAGCGCATCTTCGGTGCGGCCCATTCCCTCGTCGAGACGGCCAATCAGAAGAGAGATTGCCGGCTGCATATCGTGCGGCACGCCGATCGTATCGAGATCGTTGAGCTCGTTTTCCGCCTCGGCGAAGTCGCCGACTTCGATCGCGGCGCGCATTTCATATTTGAGTGCGGCGCGCTGCAGCTCGATCGGCAACGTGGCGATAGCCGCCTCGACCGTCTTGAAACTCTGGCGCGCCTCACCCCACTTGCCCTGCCGCGCGTAGGCCAAGGCCCGCCATAGCGACGCGTCGTGCTGCTGGCCGACCACTGGATTGGCGAGGTCTCGAAGCGCATCCTCGGGCCGGTTCATCATGATCTCGGCAACGGCACGCAACACCAAAGCCGAGACATTCTCGGTGTCGGGACGTTTTTCGGCCAATACGATGTCGAGCACGCCCTTGGCCTCCGCATACATTTCGCGAGCGAGATAGAACCGGGCGAGATCGAGCCGCGGCGCGAGCCGCTTGTTCGGCGACGCCGCCGCGGCCGCGGCGATCAGTTCCGATTGCCGTGCGACATCGGATCCGCGGCGGTCGAATCCCCAGAGCTGGGAGTCGAAGGTCTGCGGTCGCAGACCAGTACCGCGCAAAAGGGCCTGCAGCGAGCTTGATAAGGTCAATCCGGTAGGACGGCTGATCACGATCTTGTCGGGCGCAAGCCCGACATTAACGTCATCGGCGAGCGGCTCGACCACGACGCCCTGCTCGGAAGCGAGTGCGCGGAACTCGATGAAGTTCTGCGCGTGAATGAGGCCGCGCGCCGGCGCAAACGCGGTGACGACGATGAGCTGATCGCCTGCTTCGGGATCGACGATGCGGTGCAGCGCGTGCGGCGCCTCGAACGGGATCGTGATGCTGGCGCGATGCGGCCCGACCATGTTCCGTGCCAGATCGAGCGCACGGCTCGGATCGAGCACGGAATCGGCGATCTCGACGGTCCATACTGGCCCATCGGCGATGACGCTCGACAACCGCGGCCGGTCGAGCTTGATCCGCACGATGTCGGCATCCGGCTCGCGCGCAAGATCGGCGCTGCGGACGGTGCGGCTCGGTTCGCCCGTAAGCGCGCTCAGCTCGATATCAACCTTTGAGTCGAACACGAGCCATAGCGTGTCGGCGCGTTGGAAAACCGCCGCCGCAATGGGCGAGGCAAAAGCGAATGACACTTTCAGGTTGGCCCCGTCGCGGGCCAGTTCGACGTGAACTTTGCCGTCAGCTCCCGCCTGGTGCGGCGGCACGACCGGCGCTTTTGCGGCTGCCGGCACTGGCGGGTGCGCCATCGGCTGCGGCGTCGCCTCGGCCTTGTCTGCCGCGCTTGGCGCACCGGCTTGGTGTGCGGCCGCCGGCGCCGCAGCCGACATTCTTGGTTGCGCGGCCGGAGCGGCGTGCGGAACCGGATGGGCGGAGGCTTTGGCTTCTGGCAGCGTGCTTGCGGCGGCGATCGGACTTGCCGGAGCGGCCGCTGCGGGCGCAGCGCCGAACGCAGTGTTCGCCGCTCCCAACCCCGGCACAATTACCGCTTGCGACCGCGGCAGTGAGCCGCTCGCACCTACAATATCGACGGCGTAGCCGTTTTCGTCGCGGAAGGTGCGGACGTCGACCTTAGCGCGGAACGTGAAATGGATCATCGAAGAATCGTCCGCCATTTGCGGCTTGACCGCCGCGATTGCCGCCGGCAGCGCCGCCTCGACGTCGCCGAGGTCGAACCGCACCGGCGCGTCGAAGGTCAGCGTGAGTGAGTTTTTGTCGCGCTGCGACGCGACTCCGATCTCGCCCGGCATCCGGAACAGATAACGCGTGAATGTCGGTTCGGTCGCGACGTGCACCGGCACCGGCGCAAGTTTCCGGACCCGGACCTTGAGCCGTTCGCGCGCGGCACGCTTTTCAGCGTCGCGGGCGCGGCGCGCCAATGCCTCGACGACATCTTCGGGCAGACCTGGCGGCACGCCCTGCCAAGTATCCGGCAAGAGGTCGATAAAGAACTTGTCGCCGGCGGGCATGGCATTAACCGTGACCTTGCGCGCCAGCGCCAGCCGAACTGCCTTGCCGTCGGGATCGCGCCGCGCCGCGCCGACATAGCCCGGCGCTTGCGTGGCGAGGCGGTCGACCGAGACATCGAGCGGCGTCGCGAAACTGATGATCAGTACGCTGCCTTCGCGGCGCACGCTCGCATTGTTGTAATCGGCCATGTCGAAGATGATGCGCGCGTAGCCGCCGGCAACGTTGGCCGTGACCGTGGCCTTGAGCAACTCGGCCGCGGCCGGCTGCGGCGCCGCGAGCGCGAATGTAAGGAGCGCGATCGCAAACAGCACCGCTCCCACAGGCCAAATGAGCGGACGATGGCGGCGCCAAATCTTTGCGATGGTGCGACTGCACGCCATACTGAACTCGAACCGACGCGACGGCGTTTACGGCTGGCATGCCGATGCGGGCGCGACCCGCCGGCAGCCGACACCGGCCGGAGCACAAGGTAAAGCCGCGCCTTTAACGGCTGATTAACGGCTTTTTCAATGATTTCAGAAGGTTATGAAGTGCGCGAAGAGCGAGCAGCGAGCAGCGAGCAGCGAATAGCGACAGTGCTGGCCGGCGAGCGAAGAGGCCGAGGCAATCATGACGTGGTGCGCAGTGCGTGTTGCCCATTTCCTAATCGCGACCCGCTATTCGCCGCCCGCTATTGCCTCCTCGCCCTACTCTGCCGCGACCGGCGCGACCGGCGCCGCGGCCGCCTGCTCCTCGTCGTATAGCCGCGACAGGATGCGGCGCGCGGCGAGCGCCCCGGCATCCGCATTGATGTCGACCTGCGGCGGATTGTGAAAAATGTTCAAATTGCGCTGCTGCGCCGAGAACACGGCCACATCTTCGAGGAAAGCGGTTGTGATCTGCTCGAAAATCTTGTTCGTCAGCTCGACATTTTTCACGTCGAAATCGTGCGCCTGCCCCCAGAAATAATGCGAACTGGTCTCGGTTTCGGGCGTGATCGCGTTGAGATTGCGCATGCCGATGCCGCCCGCCCTATTGCCCTGCGGCGCGCCGGTTCCCGTCGGGGTGGCGCCGACATCGAGCCGCAGGAAGGCCGGCGGCGTGAAATCGATGATCTGCCAGCGGTCGACATGGCCGGCAAATTTGCCGACCCTCTGGAACGTCGGCGGCGGCTCCTGGTCGATGATCCAGCGGGTGACGACGACGTTGTTTGGCGCGCGCGCCACGTTCACCTTGGCATGTTCGGCGAGCGCGAGATTGCCGATCGTGGTTTCGTGCACGAAGGCAAGATGGGTGAGATCGAGCAGGTTGTCGACCACGAGTCTGCCAATTCGCCTCGACATGCAGATAAGAAGCCTTGGCGCCCCAATTGGGATCGTCGAGCCAGTGGAAATCGGTGATCTTGGCGGAATCGGCAAGCGCCGGATCGCCCATCCAGATCCACAGCCAATGATGGCGCTCGACCAAAGGATAGGTCCGCACCTTGGCGCCGTGCGGAATGTGCTCCTGGCCGGGAATGCGGGTGCAGCGCCCGTCAACGCCGAAGCGCAGGCCGTGGTAATGGCATTGCAGTTCGTCGCCGACCAGCTTGCCCATCGACAGCGGCAACTGGCGGTGCGCACAGCGGTCCTCGAACGCGACCGGCAAGCCTGCTTCGGTGCGGAACAACACCAAAGGCTCGCCCAGAATCATGCGGCCGAGCGGCTTTCGCCCGATCTCGGTATCGGCCGCGGCGACGTACCAGTAATTGCGGAGGAACATGAATTTTCTCCCGGCGGTTCTCCGTTTTGCGCAATTCTAGCCTGTCGCACGGCCACGCGGGAGGGGCCTTTGGCAAGCGCGGCATGCAATTCCATTCGTGCGGCGCGGACTGCATCCTCCCCCGCCAGCGGGGGAGGGTAGGGAGGGGGCTGGATTGCTTCGCGTTCGCTCGCAATGACGCGGACGCAATCGCTTCAGCGGCTGGCCTGCGCCGCGCGCGGGCCGGGCCGCGCCTCGGCCGCTTTCTGCTTCACCATCGCCGGCTCCTCCTGCAGCGCCTTGAACGGATCGACCAAACCGGCGCCGAATTGCGGATTGATGCCGGCTGCGCCGAGATGTTTCGCGGTCGCCGCGAGAATGGCGCGAACCTCTTCCGGCGTGATCGCGGGCTCCCTGGCCATCAACAGCGCGGCGGCGCCGCTGACATTCGCTGTCGCCACCGAAGTGCCGGTGGTCAGCTCGACGCTGTGGTTCGGCGCCGGCACCAGAATATCGACGCCGGGCGCGGCGACCGCGACGTATTTGCCCTGGTTGGCGCCCTTGAACAGGTGGTCGAACTGATCGGTCGCGGTCACCGCCATGACGTTGAGATCGGCGGCGGGATAGAGCGGCGGCGATGACGGCCCGGCATTGCCGGCCGCGGCGATCACCAGCACGCCCTTCTCGCGCGCGATCTGCAGCTCCTGCGCCAAAGCCGGGTCGCGCGGTCCCGTAAAGCTCATATTGATGATGCGGGCGCCGTGCGCGATGGCGTAGTCGATGCCCTTGATGATCTTCGCCGAGGTCGATTCCGGCGTGCCGGCGCCGCCGAAGGCGCAGATCGCCATGATCTTGGCCTCGGGCGAAACGCCCATCAGTTCGGCGTGGGCGGCAATCGCGCCGGCCATGCCGGTGCCGTGCGCCTGCGGCGCCGCCGCGCCGCAGCCGGCATCGTAGCTGTCGACAATGGAGCCTTTGAGTTCGGGCTGGCTATGGTCGATCTCGGAATCGATCACCGCGACGACGACGTGGTCGCCCTTGCTGATCTTCTGCGCCTCGCCGAGGTGGAATTTGCCGACGATGTATTGCAGCGCCTCGGCGCCGCTGCCGGCGGACCCGGAATCGGACCCGGTGCTGGCCGGCTGGTTCAGCGCGTAGGTGTAGTTGGGCTGCGCCGCGGCATGCAGCCCGGCCGCCTGGATCAAGGCGATGACGTCGCGGACCGATTGGCCGTCTGAGATGCGGAACGTGTAAACGGTGCGGCCGAAGACGCCGATGGTCTGTTCGGCCACGATGGTCAGTCCGAAACGCTGGGCGATGGCGGCAACCTGTTGCGGCGTCACGTCGGCGGCGAATTGCAGCACCACTTCATCAGTGACAAAGCGCGTTTCGAATAGCGGCGGCAGGCCGGAGCCGGGCGGCAGCGGGACGGACGGCATGTCGATCAGCCGCGTGCCGGGCGGCGCGCCGTTGCCGCCATGCAGGCCGTTGGCGAGGCTGGCGGGGCCGGACCCGTTATCGCCGCCATTGCCGCCGTTGCCGCCATTGCCGCCGATGCTGCCGGTGATGTCGGTTCCGCCGGTGTTGGTGCTCACGATCAGGATCGGCGGCGGCGTGGTCGTGTCGGTGTAAGTTGCCGGCTGGACCAGAAGCCCGACCTGCTGGTCAGGGTAGTTGCCGATGGTCGAACCGCCGGGCGTAGAGGAGCCGTTATCGCCGCCCCCGCCGCCCGTCCCGAGCTGCACCGAACCGCCGGTCAGCAACGTGCAGGCCGCGCTGGTGCAACCGCTCAGCCACGACGGCAGCGCCGGCAGCCAGGCCGGCGACGAAGTGCCAATGGAGCCGTCGAAGCCGCTGCCGGTCGCGCTCGAATTGGTGATCGTGCCGTTGGGGAAGCTCGAATCCGCAATCGTCGTTGTTGTGTTGCTGTAGGAGGCGTTGACGCCGGCGACGCCGCCCGAATAATCCGGTGCACCGCCGGTGAGCGTGACCTGCGCGCTGGTGTTGTCGATCGAACCGCCGTTGAGCCCGGCAATGCCGCCGATAATATCGTTGCCGCCGGAGCCGCCGACATTCGGATCGGTTGCGGAGTCTGTCACCACGCCGAGATTGATGCCGGTGATGCCGCCGATATAGCTGTCGCTGGTGCCGCTGACCGGCGCGGTGCTGGTGGTGTTGGAGATGGTGCCCTCGTTGATTCCGGCCACGCCGCCGACGATGCTGTTTGCTCCGGTGCTGGCGACGGAAGTATTTTGTGCCGACGAATTCGACAGCGTGGCGTCGAACAGGAGCGCGCCGACGAGACCGCCCACGATGCTGTCGTGGCCGGCGGTCACGGCGTCGGATGCAGAGACGTTGTCGAAGCTGCCGCCGACCGTGCTGTCGGGATCGCCGCCGCTTGCGGCGAAGCCGCCGGCCACGCTCGATGCCCCGACCGTGACATCGCCGTAGGCCTGCGAATTGGTGATGGCCGCTTTGTTGTTGTCGCCGTCGCCGCAATTGCTCGTGCAGGAATTCACGGCCGCATTGTAGTTGACGAAGCCGCCGGCCACGCTGTTGTCGCCGGCATTCACCGCGCCGGCGGCGAAGGAATCCTCGATCGTGCCGACGTTGACGCCGGCAAACCCGCCCGCGCCAAGCCACGCCGTGCCGGCGCTGCCGACCGCGCCGGTGGCGAAGGAATAAGAAATCTGACCCGAATTCTCGCCAACGAAGCCGCCGAGCGAGGTGACATTTGCGAACGATTCGTCGCCGGCGCCGGGCGGCGCTCCGGCAGCGCCGGTGACAATTCCGGTGGCAAAGGCATAAGTGATGGTGCCGTCGTTATAGCCGACCAAGCCGCCGCCGCGGCCTTGCGATCCGACAGTCACGTTGCCGCTGGCGCAGGTGTAGGAGCTCCCGCAGGTCACCGGGGCTGTTGTCCATGACGGGCCGGAAATGGTGCCGGAATTCTGACCGACCAAGCCGCCGGCAGTGGCATCCGCGCCGGCGGTCACGGCACCGGTGGCGTAGGACTGCGAGATTGACAGCGGCAGCAATGTGTAGGTCGTGTCGAGCAGCGTCACAACACCGCCATTCTCGCCGACAAGACCGCCGGCAATGCCGTTGGCACCGACACTGACAGAGCCCGTTGCGTACGATTGACTGATTTTGCTGCCGGGCGGGCTGCCTGCACCAATGCCGTCGGCGGCGACGCCGACCAATCCGCCCACAATGCTGCCGGCGCCCCCACTCGCCGCCCCGGTCGCGTAGGACTGTGTGATCGATCCGCCGCTTGTTCCCGCCAACCCTCCTACTAACGCGGCGGCTCCGCCATTGACGTTTCCGGTTGCATGCGAAGAGGAGATCGTGCCGGTGCCTCCACCGATGAGACCGCCGACAAGGCTGTCGTCGCCCCCACTCGCCGCCCCGGTCGCGTAGGACTGTGTGATCGATCCGCCGCTTGTTCCCGCCAACCCTCCTACTAACGCGGCGGCTCCGCCATTGACGTTTCCGGTTGCATGCGAAGAGGAGATCGTGCCGGTGCCTCCACCGATGAGACCGCCGACAAGGCTGTCGTCGCCGGCGTTTACTGCCCCCGACGCACTGACATCTGTTAAAGTGTTGGTGCCGTCGCTGGATCCGGCGAAGCCGCCTGCGGCGCTCGAAGCGCCTACGGTGACGTTTCCCGTAGCCTGAGAATTTGTAATCGATCCGCCATCGTCGTTGTGGCCAACGAAGCCGCCAGCGTCACTGCCGTCGCCCGCACTCACCGAACCTGTCGCGACGGAATTGTTGATCGTACCCCCGTTCTCGGCCGTGAAGCCGGCGGGCTGCAAGAACGCCGTGCCGGACGCCCCAGCGGCGCCGGTGGCGAAGGAATTGGCAATCTGTCCATAATTTTGGCCGGCGAAGCCGCCGATTCCCGTGGTGCCGCCGGAGGGGGAAGCGATCGCGACTCCGGCGGCGCCGGTGACGTTTCCGGTGGCGAGCGCGTATTGGATGGTGCCGCTGTTGGAGCCGACGAAACCGCCGCCATGCCCCAGCGAGCCGACGCTGACTGCGCCGGCCGCGCAGGAGAAGGCCGCGCCTTGCGCGCAAGTCGCCGTCAGCGCGGGCGAAGTCGTGCTGGTGATGGTGCCGAAATTCTGCCCGACCAAGCCGCCGGCAAAGATTTGGTTGTCATCGGTTGCGCTCGCGTCGGAGGTTACGTTTCCAAACGCTTGCGAATTGGTGATTGTCGCGCCCGCCGATTCCCAGCCGACGAGGCCGCCGGCGGTCGACGGAAAGCCGGTGACGGTGACGTTGCCGGTCGCGTAAGTCTGCGAAATCGGCACCCCCAGCAATGTATATGTCGTGCCGGAGAACGATGCCGTCCCGCCGTTCTGACCGACAAGACCGCCCGCATAGCTGTTGGCGCCGGAAGTAACTGCGCCCGTTGCGTAGGAAGACTGGATGATTTGGCCGCTTGGCGATGGGGAGCCGGGGCAGGAGGGCGAGCAGCCATCGTCGGCGAGTCCCACCAAACCGCCAACGCTACTATTGGCTCCGCCAGTCACTGCGCCGGTCGCGTAGGCCGAGGTGATCGTGCCGAAGTTTAAGTAGCCGATCAGCCCGCCGACGATACTGTTATCACCGCCGCTGACCGCTCCGGTGGCGGCGGACGTGCTGACCGTGCCAGCGTCGTCAAAGCCGACGAGCCCCCCAGCGCCGCCGAGGGCGCTGCCTGCGACAGTCACGGCGCCAGTCGCAGTCGAGCCGGAAGTTAAACTATCGGTTTCGCCGACCAGCCCGCCAACAAAGATCGCCGCGTTTGCCGAACTGCCGGTGAGCGCCGTTCCTCCGACTGTGGCCGTTGAATCGGATTGGGTAATCGTGCCGCCATTCCAACCGCCGAGACCGCCAATGTCGGCCTGATAGTCGGCGGGAAGATTGACGCTGACATTGACGGTGCCGGCGACGGAGGCGTTGCTGATCGTGCCCCCGAAGTTCTCGCCGAAAAGCAGGCCATAGGCCTGAAAGTTATCGGGGGTCGAGCTTATTGTCGCCGTTAGCGTCGCGTTCGTCAGATTAACATTTTCAACCGTCCCGCCTGTCCCGATGACGCCGAACAGCCCGACACCTTCGTCAATGAAATTATTGAGTGAGATTTGCAGTCCGTCGATCGCATTGCCCTGGCCATTGAACATGCCGGTAAAGTTCGTGGTGCTGTTGCCGATCGGCACGAAACCGGCGGAGCCGTTCGGACCCCACACGTCCGATTTGTTGGAAAGCGCCGGGCCGAGATCGATGTTGTTGGCGAGCGTATAGGTCGCGGTCGGATCAAGCTCCATCAATTGGAGCTGATGCGGATTGGTGATATTGGTCGAATATTTGGAAAGCAGCATCGGCCGCGTCGCGCCGGCCGCGCCGCCTGAATTGTTGAGGGTCCCGTCGGCATCGACGATGACCCAGCAGGCGCCGCCGGTGGCGCAGGATGGCCCGCCCGGCGTCGTGCCGAAATTCAAACCGGACAAGTACGAAGTATTGCCGAACTCCGCGGTCGTGAGGCCGGTTGCTTGAAATGTCCCGCCGGTGGATGCGCCGAGGCCGATCGACATTCCGGTGGTTTGCGTATCCCAGTAACTGTTACTAATGGTGCCGCTATTGTTGTAGCCCACCAGGCCGCCGACGTAACTCGCTCCACTAACAAGCCCAGTCGCATAGGACGTGCTGATCGTGGAGCCAACAAGCTGGGTTATGTCAGTGTAACCATTCCATCCGACCAGTCCGCCGACGCCGCTGCCACCGCTCACATTGCCCGTGGCATAAGAGTTCGTAAGGGTAGCTGCCCAAAGGTTTACGCCAATCAACCCGCCGACATATTCCGAGCCGCTTCCACCAGTCACATTTCCCGTGGCATAGCTGGTGGTGATGAGATCACCTCCCCAGTAGCCGTTGTTGCCGCCAGCTAACCCGCCAATAGATGACGAGCCGCTGCCGCCGGTCACATTTCCGGTCGCGTAGCTGTTGCTGATAACCGCACTGTTGTTGCCACCAATCAGTCCACCGATTGCGGAGGAGTCGCTGCCGCCGGTCACATTTCCCGTAGCATAGCTATCGATGATCGTGCCACCGCCGTTCAGATAATAGCCGCCAAGACCAACCAGCCCACCAATATTGCCAGCGCTGTTGCCCGCGTTTACGGTTCCGGCGGCGTAGCTATCACTGATGGTGCCGCCCCAGTTCCAGCCCACCAACCCTCCTATGTTCTGGGCGCCGTCGCCGGCACTCACCAATCCGGTCGCGTAGCTATTGCTGATTGTTCCGAGGTTCCATCCGGCTAATTGGCCGACGTTCTGAATACCACCACCGGCGGTTGCGCTGCCGCCCAATAAACCGACGTTCTCGACCGTCCCCGTCGAACCAATCAAGCTGAACAGACCAAGGTTGTATGCTGCCGTATTGTTAATGATGAGGCCCGAAACACTATGACCCTGGCCGTCGAATGTCCCGACAAATTGCGCCGGTGTAGCGTTGGTACCTGTGAAGGAGCCGTAGGTTGGCACCATATTGTTCGTCGTACTCGCCGAAGAGTATCCAATCGGCACAAACCCCGCGCCGCCATTCCAATTCGCTGTCCCGCTCGCATCGATGTCGGTGCCAAGCGCGTAATCGCCCGACAAATTATTTTCGATGTTTTGCAGATCGTAGACGGTATTGACCAGCATGTACGCCGTAACCTGGTTCGACACCGAACCGTTGGTCAGCACATAGGGCGAGTAGTCCGTCGGGCTGGTGTAGCTTGTCGTGTTGACGACGCTGCCGGCCGGATTGTCCGCCGGATTGTAGAAGATCGATACCGTGCCGGTGCTGGCCGAGAAGTCGATTTGATTTTCCGACGCGAACGATACCGTGCCGGTTCCGGTTCCACTGTTGTCGGCGCGCAAGATCAAGTTGCCGGCGCCGGTGTTCGAGATCAGGGCGCCGGCCTGGAAATCGATGCTGCCGAACGCGCTCAGCGTCAGCGTGCTGGAATTGGCCCAGGTCAAATTCACATCCGAATCGACCGTGATGTCGCCGCTGCCGGTGCCGGTCGTGACGATGAAGTCTCCGCTCGAAAGCCCGGATTCGATCGAGCCGACGGTAATGATGCCGGTGCCCGCATTGGCGTCGATGGCAACGGACCCCGGATCGAGCAGCGCGGTGCCGACCTGGCCATTGGGCGCGCTCAAGTTCACCGTGCCGTCATAGGTCAAGACCTGATGGCTCGATGTCTCGACAACTCCGCCGTCGCCCGATTGCGCGCCGCCTTGCGCCAAAATCGTGCCGTTGAACGTCGTCGCCTCGTCCGACCAGACGATGACCTTGCCGCCATTGCCGGTCTGTTTGGCCGAGGCGTCGATCATGGTGGCGGCGTCGATCGTGACGGTGCTCGCAGTCGGCACCGCGTAAGGCTCAAGGTAGGCGCTGGCGTTCGAAACGAGGCCGCTGGTCGGATTGCCGCCGCCCCAGTCGCCGCCGATCAGCACCGCGCCGCCGCCGGCCTGGCCGGAGGCGTCGATATTGGCGCCGGCGACCTCGATATTCTCGCCGGTCACCTCGATGGTGCCGCCGCTCGTGCCCGGCGCCCGGCCCGCGGCCGACAGCGTGCCCGATACTTTCACCGTCTGCGCCGGCGCGCCGGAGGGCTTGCTCGAGGCGGTCGCGGCGCCGAGCACGATCATGCCGTTGTGCCGGCCGATCGTATTCGCCTCGATCACCCCGCTATTGTTGATGACCGAATCGACCACTTCGCGCGCCGCCACGGCGGTCAGCTCGACCCGGCCGCCATCGGCCTTAAGCTTGCCTTCGTTGCTGACCAGCGAACTTAGCGGCTTGCCGGTCGAAACATCGATCACCTGCGCGGCGATCGAGTCGCTGACGCCGAGCGTGATCAAATTGTCGCCGTACATGTCGAGGGTAAACGCGTTGCCCGAGGCGAGCGCGATGGTGCCGAGCTTGGCGGTGATGATGCCGGTATTGCGCACGCCCGGCGCCACCAGGGCGGCGAAGCCGCCGCTCGTCGCGGTGATGCTGCCTTCGTTGACCACGGAGGCGGTCGGATTGCCGGAAATGTTGAAATTGTAACGGCCCGCCATAAAATCGCTGTCGGCGATGTCGTGGGTGCTCGCGAGCAGAGAGCCGACATTGATCTGCGAATCCGGCCCGAACAGGATGCCGTCGCGATTGACCAGAAAGACGCGGCCGTTTGAGGACAGCGAGCCCATGATCTGCGAGGGACCGAGCCCGCCGGTGACGCGGTCGAGCTCGGCCGAATTCGCGTTCGGCATGGTGATCGTGGTCTTCTCGCCCGAGCCGATATTGAACGTTTGCCAATTGATGATGGCGTTCTGGCTGGACTGATTGACGACGACGTTGGCGGTGCCCTGGCCCTGCACATTCGCAGCGCCGCCCACGACATTGGCGCCGTTCGGTCCCGCCAGCGCCGGGGCGCTGCCCAGCACGAGCACCGCAACGGCGAGCAAAAATCTACGTACGTTGCCGACCGCGGACGCGCGCTCTGCATCCTCCCCCGCGAAGCGGGGGAGGGGGACCGTCCGCAGGACGGTGGAGGGGGCCTCGGCCGGGAGGCGCACCTCTTTCACTGAGACTTGACTGTCTGCCGCGCGCCCCCTCCACCGCGCTACGCGCGGTCCCCCTCCCCCGCTCCGCTGCGCTTCGCGGGGGCGGATGACAGTCGATAGGACGATTTTGCCCACCCTAGTCATCGAATGCACACTCTCAACGTTTAGTGTCTTGCATCCGAATATCGGTTCATCCGCTTGGCGGTGGCGGATATGCATGCGATTGAACGCCACCATGTCCGCTCCTAATACCTCGCGCCGATGACGAAAAAGAACCGCTCGTCGTCGCGCGGGCCTTCGACCGCCTTGGCGACCGAAAGATCGGCATCGAGATGACTGCTGAGCGTGAGCCTGACGCCGCCGCCCAGCGAAGCCGCGCGCTGATCATCGGGCGTGCCCGGCGCGGCTTGCCGCGTATAAAGCTCGCCGAAATCGCCAAAGCCGTACAATTGCGCCGTCTGCAGAAACTGCTTCGGCGTAAGCGGCACGTCGTAACGCAATTCGCCGACGCCCTCGATGCAGGAATCGCCGAGCAATTCCGAGGGGTCGAAGGCGCGGCCGAAATAGCGTCCGCCAAAGCCGCACTGCTCCGGCACCAGGAGCGGGGTGCCGGCATATTGGCCATAGCCGGACAGGTAGGCCGAGAAGCGGCCGAACAGCTGCTGGGTGCGGCTCGCGGTCGCCTCGATTTTCTCGAAATCGACGCGGCCGGCCGCCCGCGACGCCAGCGGGTTGCCGTTATCGGTGCTGCCGAGGCCGTCGACGCCTTTGCTCAATGTGACGTTGAACTGATCGATGCCCTGCCAGCGGTCGGCGAGGTCGGCGTCTGCCTTGCCGCGAAAACCGCGCAGCCGGTCATCATTGAACGGCGCGCCGAGTACGTCGCTGACATTGTTGCTGCCGAAGACCAGACCCGAGAGCGTCAGGTTCTTCTCGCGCGAGCGGATGATCGGATAGAACAAGCCGCCGTCAAGGTAGGGTCCCAGCGTGCGGTATTGCAGCTCTTCAAGCTCCAGCGTTCCCGGCACGCCCCAGGCATCGCTGAAATCGGCAAATACGCCAAAACCTTCGCTGTTGAGCACCTGCTTGTAGCCGAGAGCGGCGTAATTGAGCTCCTTGAGCGGCACCACGCCCGCCCAGGTCAATGTCACCGCCTCGTGATGTCCGCTCGGATTGTTGATCGTGGCCGAGCCGAAATATTCGAACGGCCCGCGCGCCGCCGTACCGCGATTGTCGATATGGCCGCTGGCGTCGATGCGCTTCTCGGTGACTTGCACGACCAGCACCGAGGCCCCCGGCCGCGTACCGGGGCGGAGCGCGGTTGAGAATTTCAGGCCCGGCAGGTCGCCGGCGAGCAGCAGATAGCGCTCGATGGTGCGGATATTGGCGGGGCGCTGCGCGATGATCCTGGCGCCGTATTGGGTGAAGAAATCGCGGTACCGCGAAAGCTGTTTCGGCCACTCGACCCTGTCGATATAGCCCTCGACGACCTCAATTTGGACAATTGCGCCGGTCGGGTTGAGCTGTTGCGGCGGCACGATCGCCCGCGACAGCACATAGCCGTCGTCGCCGTATTTGGCCGTGATGCGCTGGGCGAGCGCATAGACCGCAGCAAGCGACACCCGCTTGCCGATCAGATCACGATAAAGCGGCGCAAGCTGCGCGGCCGAATAAACCGTCGCGCCGGTGACGCGAACCGCGCGCACGCGCAGCAACACTTTTTCGGCGCCCTTGGGCGCCACTGTGCTCGGCAGCGTCACCACCGGTCCGGCGGGCCGCGCCTGCGGCGCCGGCGGCTGGGCAAAGCGCTGCCGCTCCCGCCCAGGCTGTTCGCTCGGCGGAATGGCCTGCGCGGCCGCTACGACCGGTATGACCGCTATAGCCAGCGCCGCTAACACGCGGCACGCGCCGGCAAACATGCCCCTCAACTCATGCTCGGAAGCCGCACCGTAGGGTTGCGCAAAGCGTACCCCTGGTCAAGGCGGTCGCAACCTCAAGCCTCGGCGGTTGCAATTGCGGAGCATGGATTTTTTGGGCAAATCCGCCCTCGGATCGCGCCTGGCAATCGCGCGAAGGATCAGGGCACGGTGGGCCGGCCCTCGATTTTCGGCAGTTCTTGCGGCGCGTTCTTGCCAGCGGCTTGCGCCTTGTCCGCCATCTCGACGGTCAGGCGCTCCGCCATTTCCGGCGCCATCTGCGCCATGATGTCGGCCATGGCGCGCGGATTGATCTGGGAGGCGACTTGCAGCAGCACCGGCATGTCGAGGCCGTCGAAGATTTTGGCGGCGTCGCGCGCCTTCATGTTCTCGTACATCGTCACCAGCGCCTTGAAGCGGGAGGCTTCGGCTTGGTTCTTCTGCTGGGTCTCGACACCGATGCGCGCCTCAACCTGCTTGAGCTCGGCAAGCCGCGCCTCGATGCGTTTCTCCGCCCCCTTGACCAGGCTCTCGCGGATGTCGAGTTCGCGGGCGCGGGTGTCGAGCTGCTCGCGGCGCTGCTGCAGCCGCTCCAGGATGGCGCGCTCGGCACCGGACGGCAGCGCGACGCCGTTGGGCGGCAGGATGGTACCGATGACCGGCGTTACGGCATTGCCGTCCTCCGTGTTCTTGCCAGCAGCGGCAGCGCCGCCAGCCGCGGCGGCCGGCGCGCGGAGCGGGCCGGACGGGCCATGCGCGGTGCCTGCACCCTCGGGCGCGACGGCCTTGGTCGTGATCGAACCGGTAATATCGGGATTTGCCGCTTCTCGGCGTGCGCGCGCTGCAGCCACGAGGTCGATCGGCGGCGCGATATCAGACGGCGCGCCGCCTTCTCCTCCGGGAAAGTTGAACATTTGCTGCGCCCATGACAGCGGCTTGCCCCTTGGCTGCGGCATGTCCGGCGAGGCGTGCATCAAAGCCGCGCCCCGCGGCGGCGCCTGACCGGAAAAGAGCCAACGCCCGCCATCAAACGAAAGGTCGGCCAAGGTCAGCACCAGCAAACACGCGCTCGCGACCAGCGCGACCGGGATGAGGCGAAGATCGCGGATGATGCGAAACATGCGGAAAATCAGATCGCTGCGCTCACGCGGCAAGACCGAACACCTTGCTGCGCAGCCGCTCGGCGAAGGCTTCGGCCGCAACCGCGATGGCGTGGGCGTCCTGCGGCGGCGGTTGATCGGGAAGGCGATCCGCGCCCGCGGCCTGCGGCAGCTGCGCCAACACGTCCCTGCCGGCATTAAGCCTGCGGTCGAGTTCGGCGCACAGCCGTTCGGCGCGGCTCAAGCGCTGGCCGAGACCGGCGTCGCAATCGCGCGCGGTGAGTTTGAGGCCGCCGATGGCGCGCTCGGCAATTTCGGTCGCGGTGACGAGTTCGGCGATGGTGACGCGCAGCGCGCCTTCATCGGCCTTGAGCAGCTTGAGCCTGCGATTGAGCAGCATGCAATAGCCGATGGTCACCGCGAGCAGGATCGCGACCAGAAATCTCTATGATGATTCCCATCATATTGGTCATGGGACCTCCATCCGGTTGCCGGAGCCGCCGGCCATTTCGAACATGGCAAATGTCGTGCTTGGCTTGCGCAGCGGCTTGGCAACGCGCACCGCGACGCGGTCGCCGACGCGGCCCATGCGGCCCTCGGTCAGCGTGACGTCGCCGCAGCGCACGATCACCGGTGCGTCCGATCTCAGTTCCAGCATCAGGGTATCGCCGACATCGAGGCTCATGATTTGCCTGAGCGGCAGGCGCTGTTCATAAAGCACGGCGTCGACCGGGATTTCGGCTTGGCCGATCTCGGTGGCGAGATGGCCTTCCCAGGTCGGGTCGCGGCCGAATTTCTCGCCCATGAACATCTGCAACAGCACATCGCGGATCGGCTCGATGGTCGCATAGGGCAGGAGCAGCTCGATATTGCCGCCGCGATCTTCCATGTCGATGCGCAGCCGTACCAGGATCGCCGCGTTCGCCGGCCGCGAAATAGCGGCAAAGCGCGGATTGGTCTCAAGCCGATCGATGTTGAATTTCACCGGAGACAACGGCTTGAACGCCAGCTCGGCGTCGGCGAGCACCACCTCGATCATGCGCTTGACCAGGTTGGTCTCGATCGTGGTGTAGGGGCGGCCCTCGATGCGGATCGCGGTCTGGCCGCGGCGGCCGCCGAGCAATACGTCGATGATCGAATAGATCAGGTTCGAATTGACGGTGACCAGCCCGAAATTGTCCCACTCTTCGGCCTTGAACACGGCGAGGATGGCCGGGAGCGGAATCGAATTGAGATAGTCGCCAAAGCGCACCGAGGTGATGCGGTCAAGCGAGACTTCGACGTTGTCGGAGGTAAAATTGCGCAACGAGGTCGTCATCAGCCGGACCAGCCGGTCGAAGACGATCTCCAGCATCGGCAGGCGCTCGTAGGACACCATCGCCGAGTCGATGATGGCGCGGATGCCGGAATTGTCGTTGAGCGAAATATCGTCGAGCGAGAAGCCGAGCAGAGAGTCGATTTCGTCCTGGCTGAGGATGCGCTCGGCGCCGCCCTTCGTGGTCGGAATGAGATGGCCGTCGTCGACCATGGCCGCCCAATGTGCCGCCATAGCCTCGGCGCCGCCCTCGGCCTCGACCGCAGCCGGCGCGGACTGCGCCGCAGCGCTCTGTTCGGCTTCGAGCGCGACGCCCCATTCGGCGGCCAGCGCGTCCTGGTCGATCTGATCCTTCGCCATTTCTATCCCGATTGCATTCGCATTCTAGCCGATTGCGGCGACCGTCATTGCGAGCGAAGCCAAGCGATCCCGAGCTGCTCGCTATGAATTGCCGATCGCTCCGCCGCTTCGCTCCTCGTCACGACGCAACCGTCACTGCACCACGATTTCCTTGAACAGCACGGCATTGATCCGGTTCGGCGCGATTGCGGCATTGACGCGCCGCGTCAACTCCTCCTTGAGACGATAGAGCCCGGCCGAACCGTCGAGATCGGTGGCTCGCAATTCCCGCAGGTAAGTCTGAAAAGTATCCATGAGGCGCGGCATCAGCGGCTGGATCTGCGCCTTGACGGCCTCGTTCGGAAGTTCCAGCACCACCTTGACCTTCAGATATTGCGTGCGACCGCTGCCGCTCGACGACAGATTGACCAGAACGTCGGGCATATCGAAGAACACCGGCGGCCTGACCCCTGCCGCGGCCGAAGCCTCGCCGCGGCTCGCCAGCCAATAATAGACCCCGCCGCCCGCCGATCCCACGCCGATGGCCGCAGCGGCCACGACGATCATCAGCTTGAGCGACAGCCAGGTCTTGATCGAGGAATTTTCCTTCGGCGCTGCGGTCTCGGCATCGTCGATCTCGATTTCGGGTGAGATTTCTTTGGTTGCTGCCATGACCGCTCCCGCTGGCGTGAGGCGCGCTCGTTGCCGGCAGAGGATACGCAGAACCAAGCACCGCGAGCGCTCGCCGCCGCCATCGCATCAGCCAGCGGCGCCTAAAGCCACGCTAGGCAGGAATGGTTAACAGATACTTGCGCGGGTCTCGGCGGCGGGAACTTTTTGCCCAGCGCGTTTGAGCGGCGGCGTTTTCTGCCCGCCGCGAACGTGCCGCTTGGCATTTATCACCTTGGTTTTTGGCCCAATTTTCCATTGGCACGGCTTCTGCATTTCGGCCCTCGCCACGGCTTGGGAGAGCCGGCCGCGCAATCTTGACGGTGCCGCGCACGCGAGGGTCGCGTCCAAGGGGAGTAGATTTGATGCAGAATGCTCTTCTCGTCGGCTTGTCGCGGCAAATGGCGCTCAGCAACGAGCTCGAACGTCGTTGCCAACAACATCGCCAATATCGACACGACGGGCTTCAAGGCCGACAACGCGTTGTTCGACGCATTTCTCATGCCGGAAGCCCGCGACGGCGACTTTAGCGGCAGCGATCAGCGCGCCAGCTTCGTCCAGGAGCGCGGCCGCTGGATCGATTTCAGCCCCGGCGCGTTGCAGCGCACCGGCAATCCGCTCGAACGTCGCCATTCAGGGCAACGCCTTCTTCGCGGTGCAGACGCGGCGCGGCCAGCGCTATACGCGCGACGGCGCGTTGATGACCAATGCGGCCGGGCAGCTCGTCACCCTCGACGGCGATCAGGTGGTTGGCGACAACGGTCCGATCACGTTCCAGCCGGGCGATCGTGACATCATCGTCAGCCCGAGCGGCATCATTACCGTGCACGATGCCAGCGGCACCGCCGACGCACCGCGCGGCCGGCTGCGGCTGGTCGGATTCGATCAACCGCAGCGGCTGCAGAAGGACGGCGACAACACGTTCACGGCGCCGGACGGGGTCAACGCAACGCCGCCGCCGCAAGGAACGAGCGTGCTGCAGGGCGAGATCGAGAAGTCCAATGTCAACGCGGTCGCCGAGCTTTCGCGCATGATCGAGATCACGCGCTTCTACACCGACATCGCCAATGTCCTGGAGCAACAGAGCCAGCAGCGCCGCGACGCGCTCACGCAGCTCGCGCAGACCCCGAGTTCGTCGACATCCTAGTCCGTGCCGGTCAGCAAGAATCGATGGGGACCAGTGTAAGGAGAACGTAGCATGCGTGCGCTCGATACTGCAGCAACCGGCATGGCGGCGATCGATCTCCAGGTCCAGGTCATCGCCGGCAATATCGCCAATATGACGACCACCGCCTACAAGAGCCAGCGCGCCGAGTTCCAGGACTTGCTGTACGAACACGTGCAGCGCATCGGCGCGCAAGCGTCCGACCAGGGCAACATCCTGCCGGTCGGCATCGAGCTTGGCTCCGGCGTCAAGACGGTCGGCACGCCGCGGCTGATGACGCAGGGCACGCTGGCGCAGACCGGCAACACGCTCGATGTCGCCATCCAGGGCAGCGGCTGGTTCAAGATCCTGATGCCCGACGGCACCTACAGCTACACGCGCGACGGTTCGTTCCAGATGGACTTCGCAAGGTCGCGTCGTGACGGCAGAGGGCAACATGGTTCAGCCGACTATCACCGTGCCGCAAGGATCGACCGGGCTGACCATCAACCAGCAGGGCCAGGTCTCGGTGACGCCGGCCAGCAGCACGACATCGAGCGTGCTCGGCCAATTCACGCTGACGACGTTCATCAACGATGCCGGCCTGCAGGCCCAGGGCAACAACCTGTTCACGGCGACGCCGGCCTCCGGCACGCCGCAAGACGGCACGCCGGGGACGAACGGCGCCGGCACGCTGCTTCAGGGCAGCCTCGAACAGTCGAACGTCGAAGCCGTCACCGAAATCTCCAATCTGATCGCGGCGCAGCGCGCCTACGAAATGAATTCCAAGGTCGTCAGCGCGGCGGACCAAATGCTGCAGACAACTTCGCAATTGTCGCGCTGAGAGGGCTTCTTGCCATGATCCGAGCCGCCGTTCGAAATGCATTAACGGCGCTTGCCGTTCTCGCCGTTCTCGCCGGCCATGCCGCGGCGCAAACCGCCGTGCCGGCGCTGCGCGCCGAGGTGACGGTCGACAGCGATCTCGTGCGCATCGGCGATCTGGTCGAGAATGCGGGGCCGGTCGCCAACATTCCGATCTTCCGCGCGCCCGATCCCGGCACCACCGGCGCAGTGGCGACCGACCGCGTGGTCGCCGCGATCCGCCCGCACCAGCTCATCGACATCGACACTCGCGGACTCGCCGCGGTGATCGTCACGCGCGCCAGCCGCAGCATCGGCCCGCAGGAAATCTCCGCCCGCATCGCCAAGGCGCTCGCCGGGCAATATGCCCTCGGCGAAGCGCGCCACATCATGCTCAGCTTCGACCGCCCCCCGCACACGCTTGCGGTCGAACCGAGCGCGAATGGCGAGTTGCAGGTGACGGCGCTCAACTACGATCGGCGCACCGGCCGCTTCGACGTGACGCTGGATTTGCCGTCGAGCATCGAACTGCATCGGCAGCCGCCGCGCTTCACCGGCACCGCGATCGCGACCGTCGATGCGGTCGCGGTCGATCGGCCGCTCGATCGCGGTGAGGTGCTGCAGGCCTCCGATCTGACCGTGCTGCAGCGGCCGAAGGGCGTGTCCGGAATCATCACTGACGCCCGCGCCGCCGTGGGCCTCGCCGCACGCCGCGAGTTGCGTCCCGGCCAGCCGCTTAACGCCGCCGATCTGATGAAGCCAGAAATCGTACAGCGCAACGAGACCGTGACGCTGGTCTATGAGGTGCCCGGCGTGACGCTGACGCTGCGCGGCGAAGCGCAGCAGGTAGGCGCGCTCGGCGAGACCATCGGGGTCCTCAACCGCCAGACCAAACGCGTCGTGCTGGGAGTGGTGACCGGGCCCGGCCGCATCAGCGTCAGCCCGATCGGGGCGACCCGGCTTGCCGAAACCACGCCGCCGGCGCGGATTTCCGCTGCCGAGCCGCCGCCGCGAAAATAGCCGTAAAGCGTTGAAAGGCAGTCCGATGTCGAAACGTGTTGTGCTGTTGCGTTGTGCGCTGCTTTCCACCGTGGCGGTGCTGTCCACGTCCTGCGCCTCGCTCGATCGCTTCAAAGCGATCGGGCAGGTGCCGGCGCTTTCGCCGGTCGATAATCCGACGGCGCAGCCCGGCTACAAACCGGTGCAGATGCCGATGCCGACGCCGCAACCGGCCTCGTTCAATCCCAATTCGCTCTGGCGCAACGGTTCGCGCGCGTTCTTCAAGGACCAGCGCGCCCATCAGGTCGGCGACATTCTCACCGTCAAGGTGAATATCAACGACACTGCGGAATTCCAGGACCAGACCCAGATCACCCACACCGCCACCGAGGATTCCGGCATCACCAACTTCATCGGCGCCAATACCATTGCAACGCCGGCCAAGGCGGTGCTGCCGGGCCGGCTGCTGACCGCGGATTCGAACACCACGAGCAACGCCAACGGCACGATCAACCGCCAGGACCAATTGCTGACCAATGTCGCCGCGGTGGTCACGCAGGTGCTGCCGAACGGCAATCTGGTGATCGAAGGCAAGCAGGAGATAAGGCTCAATTCTGAAATGCGCGAACTTCTGGTCGCCGGCATTGCGCGCCCGGAGGACATCGACAGCGACAACACCATCGAATTGCCGAAAATCGCCGAGGCGCGCGTCGCCTATGGCGGCAAGGGCACGCTCAGCAATATCCAACAGGCGCGCTACGGCCAGCAAGTGCTCGACGTGCTGCTGCCGTTCTGACAGGGGAATCGGAAATCTGAAGTCGGAAATCTGAATTCGGAAATCTGAAGTCGGAAGTCGGAATTAGGACGGGCGATGGAGCATCAATTCAGATTTCAGAATTCTGATTTCTGACTTCTGACTTCCGACTTCCGCTCCCCTCCCCGGGCTCCGCGCGAACGCCAGTTCAACGTGGAGCCCGATACGGTGCGGCCTCCGGCAGCTCCCCGCCGGAGGCCGCTTCTTTAGCCGCGATTGCAGAGAGCGCAGTGGGAAAGCTTACTCGGTCGGGCCTCACGCAGCGGGATTGCCCCGCTTCGGCTGCGCTGACGCAGTGGGAGCGCTCGCCGATTGCAGTTCCCGCCGCACCTGCTCGATCACGCTTGCCCAGTCGCCAAAGCGCGGCTGGCGGAACAGCCGCGCGCTGGGATACCAGGGGCTGTCGCGCCGCTCGCGCAGCCAGCGAAAATCTGCGGCAAACGGCAGCAGGAGCCAAAGCGGCTTGCCCATGGCTCCGGCGAGATGCGCGACCGCACTGTCGACCGCGATCACCGCATCGAGCAGCGACAAAGCGGCGGCGGTATCGGCAAAATCCTCAAACTCGGGGCCGATCCGGATCAGATCGCCGCGGCCGCACAGGAGCGCAGCGTCTTCCTCGCGCACGTCATGCTGAAGGCTGACGAATTGCACGTCCGGGAGGTCGAACAACGGCGCCAATGTCTCAAGGCGGATCGAACGGTTGAGGTCGTTGTCGTGCGCGCGCGCCCCCGACCAGGCAATTCCGATCAGCGGCCGCCGCTGCGGCAGCCGCTCGCGCCAGGCGCAGGCATCGGTCCCGGCGGGAACGAGATAAGGAACATGCGCGGGGATGGTGTCGGGTCGCGTCGCAAAGGCGAGTGGCAGGCTCAAGAGCGGGCAGTGCAGGTCGAAGCGCGGCAGCTTTTCGCCGCGCGCCAGCACTGCCGTCACGCCCGGCAGCCGGGCGAACAGCCGAGTGAGTTCGCGCTGCACTTCGAGAATAACATTAGCGCCCCGCGCGGCGACGAGCGGCGCATAGCGCGCGAACTGGATCGAGTCGCCAACGCCCTGTTCGGCGTGCAGCAGGATGGTCTTGCCGTCGAGATTTTGCGCGCCGAGCCACAGCGGCGCGGTGAAGCTGCGCCGCTGCAAGGCCAGCGCGCCCACGCCCCAGCGCGCTTCATAGCCGCGCCAGCCGGCTGCGAAATCGCCGAGCGTCAGCCGCGACACGCTCTCGACAAAGCGCGCCTCGGCAAAATCCGGCTTCGCCGCAAGCGCGCGCGCTGCGCTCATCAGCGCTTCGCGGGGCCGATCGAGCCGCCGCAGCGCAATGGCGCGGTTGGTCAAAAGCTGGGCATTATCGGGGGACTGCGCCAGCGCCCGGTCGTAGGCCGACAGCGCCGCGGCGGGGCGATTGAGCTTGAGCAGGGCATTGCCGCGATTGCCGAGCGCATCGAGACGCCCCGGATCGGCGGCGAGCACTCGCTCGAAATCGATAAGCGCCTCGTGCGGCCGGCGCAGATCCAACAACGCCACGCCGCGGCGGTTGAGCAGTTCCGCATCGTTTGGCGCAAGCCGTAAGCCCTCCTCGTAGCTGACAAGAGCCCGCTCGAACTGTCTGAGTGCGTGAAATACGAGCCCGAGGCTGGCGAAGCCGTCGGCACGCGAACGATCGGCCTGCAACGCGTGCTGAAACAGCACGAGCGCGGTATCGAGACGGCCGCGATGGTAATGGATCCGGCCGAGACCGTGCAGCGCGTCAAAGTTCTGCTTTTGTTGCGCCAGCACCGCATTGTAGAAGCGCTCGGCCCGTTCCAACTGGCCGGAGTGCTGCGCGCGCTGGGCGCGCCGTAACAGCCGCCAACAATTCGGAGGATTCGCGCGGGCGTTCATTTTTCATTCGCTGGCCGCGGCAGGCTGCCGGAATTCACTTGTTAACGAGCGGTAAGCAAACATGGTAAACGAATCCCTAACGCCAGAAGCCGGGAGTGACGGCCATCGACTTCGCTCTATCGGAATTCCAACTGTCGCTGCGCGAAGCGGTGGAAAAAATCTGCGCGCGCTTTGGCGACGATTATTGGCTCAAGCGCGACCGCGACGGCGAGTTCCCGGAGGACTTCCGCAAGGCCATCGCCGATTCCGGCTGGCTCGGCATCTGCATTCCACAAGCCTATGGCGGATCGGGGCTGGGCATCACCGAAGCCGCCATCATGATGGAGGCGATCACGGCATCGGGCGCCGGCCTGTCCGGCGCTTCGGCGGTGCATATGAACATTTTCGGCCTCAATCCGGTCGTGGTCTACGGCACGAAGGAGCAGAAAGAGCGCATGCTGCCGCCGATCGCGGCGGGCAAGGAGAAAGCCTGCTTTGCGGTCACCGAGCCGGATGCCGGCCTGCAGACCACCAAACTCAAGACCAGAGCCGAGCGCCGCGGCGACCGCTACATTATCAATGGCGAAAAGGTGTGGATCTCGACGGCGCAGGTCGCCGACAAGATGCTGCTGCTCGCCCGCACCACGCCACTCGATCAGGTGAAGAAGCCGACCGAGGGCTTGAGCCTGTTCTACACCGCGCTCGACCGCCGCTTCGTCGAAGTACGCGAGATCGCCAAGATGGGCCGTGCCGCGGTCGACTTCAACCAGATGTTCATCGACGAGCTCGAAGTCCCGGTCGAGGACCGCATCGGCGAGGAAGGCAGCGGCTTCACCTACATCCTGCACGGCTTGAACCCCGAGCGCATCCTGGTCGGCGTCGAAGCGATCGGGCTTGGCCGCGCAGCGCTGCGCCGCGCCACGGCCTACGCCAAGGAACGCGTGGTGTTCGATCGGCCGATCGGCCAGAACCAGGCGATCCAGCATCCGCTCGCCGAGCGCTGGATGGAGCTTGAGGCCGCAAGCCTGATGGTGTTCCGCGCCGCCTGGCTCTACGACAACGGAAGGTCGTGCGGCCCGGAAGCCAACGCCGCCAAATATCTCGGCGCCGAAGCCGGCCACAAAGCCTGCGCCACCGCGGTGACGACGCATGGCGGCTACGGCTACGCCAGGGAATATCACGTCGAGCGCTATTTCCGCGAAAGCATGATCCCCAAGCTCGCGCCGGTATCGCCGCAGCTCATTCTTTGCTTCATTGCGGAGCGCGTGCTGGGCATGCCGAAGTCGTATTGAGCCCTTCCCGACTCGTCATTGCGAGTGCAGCGAAGCACTCCAGGGCGCAAGCGCTCCCCTACTCGTCCCGATAGACCCGCTCGCGGCGCTCGTGACGTTCCTGGGCCTCGACCGAGAGGGTGGCGATGGGGCGGGCTTCGAGACGCTTGATCGAGATCGGATCGCCGGTCTCTTCGCAATAGCCGTAGCTGCCGTCCTCGATGCGGGCGAGCGCGGCGTCGATCTTGGCGATGAGCTTGCGCTGGCGGTCGCGGGCGCGCAGTTCGATGGCGCGCTCGGTCTCCGAGGAGGCGCGGTCGGCAAGGTCGGGATGGTTGCGGCTCTCATCCTGCAGATGCTGCAGCGTCTCCTTGGCCTCCCTGAGAATGTCTTCGCGCCAATCGAGCAGTTTCACGCGGAAATACTCACGTTGACGCTCGTTCATGAACGGCTCCCTCTCGGAGGGGCGGTAGGCCCGCTTCGCGGCCGCTTTGCCGTTCTTGCTGGACTTGTCGTCGGATCGACCGTTTTTGCTCTTTGCCGACTGCATCAACCTCACTCCGCGCACGCGAGTGGCACGGGGCCTCCCCGCGAGGCTGGCCTATATATCGAGGGTCGATGACAGAGACAATAAGGACGATGCGGCCGCCTGACCGCCGGAAAAATCGCGAGAACAGGGCCGAGCAGCGGCAAATCTTCAGGAAATTCCGGCTTTTGCCAGTTCCACCGCGACCCGCAAATCGATCTCGGCCAAAACGGCGTCGAGCCGCTCGTCGCCAGAGCCCTCCTTGAGGTCAGCGGCGACCGATCTCAACCGCCTCATCGTCGCCTGATCGAGGCTGCCCGAGAGCAGGCCGAGCTTGACCTCGTCGAGCGCTTCGAGCGCGCGCCGGCCGTGTTTGACCACGCGGCGGCGGCGCTCGGTCGGCTCTTCGATGCCCTGCAGCGCGATCAATGCGTCGATCCCGCCGACCGTGCGCAGCGCAACGGTTGCGGTTTGCGGCTGGGTGGTGGCCTCATCGGCGATGCTGAACGTGCCCCCTGGCGCGCGGCGCCCGGCGACGTTTGGCGCGGCGAGAGCAGTTGCGTTAGGTCCATAGACGCGCATGGCGCCACGGTGTCCTGGTATGGTTAAAGCCCGGTAAAGGGATGCCGGCAAAACTTGCCCCGACCGGCAAGGCCTGCGCGCCCCGGCGCTGCCGGTTCCCCCACGCTTATGGAAATAACCTCACTTACTCAGAGACTTAGAATCGAACTCGGGTGCTGGCACACATCTGGCATTGCTACGCGCGTCCGACCTCTTGGGGAGCAAGAGATGGACCTCTTGGGGAGCAAGAGATGAGAGGGACGTTGCAAAGCGTGCTTTGCGCGCTGGTTCTGTTTGGCTGCGCCGTCTCGACGGCGGCGGCCACATCGCGCATCAAAGACCTCGCCAATATCGAGGGCATCCGGCAGAATCAGCTGATCGGCTACGGCCTCGTCGTCGGGCTGAACGGCACCGGCGACACTCTCAACAACACGCCGTTTACCAAGCAGTCGCTGCAGGCCATGCTGGAGCGGCTCGGGGTGAACATACGCGGCCAGCAGATCCGGACCGGCAATGTCGCCGCCGTGATGGTCACCGCCAACCTGCCGCCGTTCGCCACCCAGGGCACGCGCATCGACGTGACCGCCTCGGCGATGGGCGACGCCAAGAGCCTGCAGGGCGGGACGCTTCTCGTCACCCCTCTTCTCGGCGCCGACGGCAATGTCTACGCGGTCGCTCAGGGCTCGCTCGCGGTCGGCGGCTTCGAGGCCGCGGGCCAGGCCGCCAGCATCACGCGCGGCGTGCCGACGGTTGGTCGCCTGCCGAACGGCGCGATCATCGAGCGCGAAATCGAATTTTCACTGGAATCGCTCGGCCAGCTCCGGCTCGCGCTACGCAATCCCGACTTCACCACGGCCAAGCGCATTGCGGTTGCCGTGAACGATTATATGGGCGCGCCGGTCGCCCAGCCGCTCGATCCCTCGTCGGTGCAATTGACGCTGCCGAAGAAGCTGCACGAGAACGTTGTCGAGATGCTCACCGACATCGAGCAATTGCAGGTCGAACCCGACGAGGCGGCCAAAATCGTCATCGATGAGCGCTCGGGCGTCATCGTCATCGGACGCGACGTGCGGGTGTCGACGGTCGCCGTCGCGCAGGGCAACCTCACCGTCACGATTTCGGAATCGCCGCAAGTCAGCCAGCCGGCACCGCTGTCGCGCGGCCGCACCACCGTGGTGCCGCGCACCAAGGTCGGAGTGCAGGAAGAAGGCCGCAGGCTCGCCATGGTGCAGGAGGGCGTCTCGCTGCAGCAGGTCGTCGACGGGCTCAACGCGCTCGGCATCGGGCCGCGCGACCTGATCGTCATCCTGCAGGCGATTAAAGCCGCGGGCGCCATCCAGGCCGACATCCAGGTGATGTGATGACCGGCGTCGGCTCAGCGCAATTAGACTTGTCCTTGGCCTCGCTCGGCAATGCGGCGGACGCCAAGGTTCAGGCCGAGATGAAGATCAAGATCAAAGCCGCCGCTCGCGATTTCGAGGCGATGTTCCTCAACACGATGTTCCAGCAAATGTTCACCGGCATCGACGGCGACGGTCCATTCGGCGGCAGCGGCTCCTTGAAAGTGTGGCGGTCGTTTCTGACCGATCAATACGCCAAGTCGTTCGCCAAAGCCGGCGGGATCGGCATCGCCAGCGAAGTCTATGGCGAGCTGCTGCGGCACCAGGGATTAAGCCAATGACGCGACCAATCACGACACAGACCGAGGCGGAAGACGCGCTCGCCGATCTCGCCGCGCTGATTGAAAAAATGTCCGCGCTGCTGCAGCGGGAAACCGCCCTGGTGCACGGCGGACAGATGCGCGAGGCCGCCGCGATCGGACCGCTCAAGGGGGATTTGGCCGGCCAATTGTTCGCCTGCGGCGAGCGGCTCAAAGCCGGCGCCAGCTCGGTTTTGCAGTCGGCGCCGGCGCGTTGCGCCGCGCTCAAACCGTTGCAGGACGCTTTCCGCGCCGTGCTGCAGAGGAACATGATCGTGCTCGCGACCGCGCACGCGGTATCGGAAGGCATCGTGCGCCGGCTGTCCGGCGAACTCGCCCGCAAGGCCTCGCCGCAGGTCTATGGCGAATCGGGCCGCACCGTGGCGCCCGACGCCAAGCGCGGCCGTCCGCTCGCCGTCAACCGGACGCTGTAGCGGAGCGTCGGTGCGCATCAGCTCAGCTTGGACCGGCGGCGCGCCAGATCGGTCAGTTCTTGGTGGACTCGATCGAGCGGATCGTTCCAATCGCGGATCGCGCTTTGCCGGAACAGCCGCATGGTCGGATACCACGGGCTGTCGGTACGGTGGAGCAGCCACCTGAAGTCGGGCGAGAACGGGAGCAGCACGCCAACCGCCTTGCCCATCGCTCCGGCAAGATGGGCGATCGAAGTATCCACACTAATCACGAGATCGAGCATCGCGACGACGGCGGACGTATCCGCAAAGTCCTGAAACTCGTTGCCGAGCGCAATCACACCATGGTCGCGCAGGTTCGCCGCCTGCGCCTCGTCGACGTCTTTTTGCAGGCTCACGAAATCGACGTCGGCGACCGACAGCAGCTCGGAAAATCGCTCGAGCGGTATCGAGCGCTCCTGATCGGCCAGATGCGCGCTGTTGCCTGCCCAGCAAATGCCGACCCGTAGCCGTCCACTCGCCGGCAGCCGATCGCGCCATTTGGCCATTCGCTCCGCATATGGCCGCAGGTACGGAATGTCCGCCGGAATGGTTGCGAGATCGGTGGCCAATGCCAGCGGCAGGCTCATGAGCGGGCAGTACAGATCGAAGTCCAACTCGTTCACCGCGACACCATCGCCAACCACCTGCGAAACCTTCGGCACGGTCGCGGCGAGCGGTACTAGCGGACGCTGCACCGCGAGTATCACTTTGGCGCCAAGCGCCGCGACCAGCGGAGCGTAACGGATGAATTGGATGGTATCGCCCATGCCCTGCTCGGCCAGGAGGACGATGGTCTTTCCCTGCAGTTCCTGCTCTCCGCACCATTTCGGCTGAGTAATGTTGCTGCCGTGCATCAGGAACTTTTTCTTCTTCCACCGCCATTCGTATTGTTTCCAGCCTTCGTGAAAGTCGCCCAGGCGCAGTCGCGCAAGCGAGGCATTGAAATTTGCATCGATCTGCTGTGGGCTGAGCGCAAGCGCCGTGCAATAGGCGTCAAGCGCCTCCTGAGTGAGCGCCAATTTATTGAGAACATTGCCGCGATTGACGTGGGCGGCGACAAGTTTTGGATCGATGGCGAGCGCGCGGTCCTGCCATGCGAGCGCCTCCTCGTAGCGGCCCATCAGCGAAAGCGCGACGCCACGATCGGTGATCGCCTCCGCCTGCTCGGGATTGATCGTAAGCGCCCGGTCATAAGCCAGGACCGCTTCGGCAAACCGCTTCAGCTTGGCGAAAGCATTTCCCCGGCGGATCAGAGCGAGAATATTGTCGGGTTCGCTGACAAGCGCCTGGTCGAAACTGGCGATGGCGTCATCGAAGCGTTCGAGCTCCGACAGCACCGTGCCGCGACTGATCAGAATGTCGACCCGGCAAGGATCGGCCGCCAGCACTTTTTCATACGCCGCGAGCGCTTCGGCCGGGCGCTTGAGCGCAGTCCGGGCGGTGCCGATATTGACGAGCGCGTCGAGCCGGTCCGGCTCAAGTGCGAGCACCGCGGTGTAGCTCGCGTGTGCCTCCTCGAAGCGCCCGAGCGCCAGCAGCGCGTTGCCGCGATTGTAGAGCGCATCGGCATATTCGGCCTTTATCGCAAGCGCGTGCTCGCAGCTTTCCAGGGCTTCCTCGGCCCGCCCGACGTCCAGCAGCACGACACCGCGATTATTCAAGACCTCGGCGTTATCCGCCTCGATTGCGAGCGCCTCATCGTAGGCGGCGAGCGCCTCGTCGCGCCGCTTGAGCGCACCGAGAGCATTGCCGCGCCGATTGAGTGCCCGAACACATCCCGGCCGCAGCGTCAGGACCTTGTCGTAGTCGGCGAGAGCCTCCTGGTGTCGCGCCAGTGCGGCGAGGGCATTGCCGCGCTTGTAGTAGGTATCGGCATCGCTCGAACGGATCAGGAGCGCTCGATCGAAGCTCGCCAGCGCCTCCTCATGGCGCCTGAGTTCATCCAAAATAACGCCATAGTTCGCAAGCGCGTCAGCCGATCCCGGGCTCGTCTTGAGCGCCGCGCCGACCAGACGCAAGGCCTCCACCGATCGGCCTTGCTGATGCCTGAGTACACCTGAAAGATGCAGCGCGTCGAAGTGACGCGGTTCTTGTGCGAGTACGGTCGCGTAGATCTGATCAGCCTCGTCGAACCGCCCCTGTTGGTGCAGTATCAGAGCCTGCTCAACGGAACGCGTGACCTGCGTCCGCGTCGTGGTAGAGCGACTCGCCATATCACCCGCAACCCGCGATCGACACCAGCGCGCGGCGCACATCGCCGAGCGGACCGTTCCAATCGCCGAGCGAGCTTTGCCGGAACAGGCGTGCGGTCGGGTACCATGGACTGTCGGCGCGATCGAGCATCCAGCGGAAGTCCGGCGAGAACGGCAGCAGAATCCACACCGGCTTGCCCATTGCGCCGGCGAGATGCGCAACCGCCGTGTCGACCGACACCACGATGTCGAGGAGGGAGATCAGCGCGGCGCTGTCGGCGAAGTCGCTCAGTTCGGTCCCGATATCGAGCACCGAGCTGTGGCCGCGCAATGCCGTCGCGTCTTCCGGCGCCAAATCGCGCTGCATGCTGACAAATTCGATTCCCGGGGTGGAAAGGGCGACGCCGAACTGGGCGAGAGGCACCGATCGGTTGCGATTGTCCTCATGCAACGCGCTCCCTTCCCAGACCACACCGACCTTTGCGGCGCGCCGTTCACCGAGCCGATTCTGCCACTTCGCGACGCGCTCCAGCGGAGCGCGGAGATACGGAATCTCGGCCGGAATGGTGGCGACGTCGGTGCCAAACGCCAGCGGCAGACTCATCAGCGGACAGTGCAGATCGAACGCCGGCAGGCTGTCGCCGCGGGCTAAAACTGCAACCGTCTCAAGCTGCGCCAACAGCGCCGTAAGCGGCTTTGGAACCTCCACGACGACACGGGCGCCGCGGCGCGCGAGCAGCGGCGCATAGCGAACGAATTGAAGAGCATCGCCCATTCCCTGCTCAGCATGGAGCAGGACAGTCCGGCCCTCGACGGGCGTATCTCCAAGCCATTGCGGCTGCGCAAAATTGCGCTGGCGCAGCCGCCATCGCGGCGACCTCCAGCGCCATTCGTATTCACGCCAGCCGGCGCGGAAGTCGCCAACAGTCAGGCGCGCCAAAGCATGGCCATAGCGTATCTCGGCACAATCGGGCCGAATCGCGATCGCCCGTTCGTAGCATGCGAGCGCTTCGTCCAAACGGTTGAGCTCGACCAGGACAATGCCGCGATTATTGAGTGCCTCCGCATTGGTCGGACACAGCCGTAAGGCGCGGTCGTAGCTGAGCAGCGCCTCGTCGAGGCGCTTGAGCCGGTTGAGCGCGTTACCCCGATTGATCAGAGCGCTGACATTGTCGGGGGCGCGGCCGAGCACCTTCTCGAGACTTGCAAGCGCGTCATCGAAGCGATTAAGCGCGATCAGCACGATCGCGCTATTGTTAAGCGCTTCGACATCGCCGGGCCGAAACGCGAGAACACGATGGTAGTCGGCGAGAGCCTGCTGCGGCCGATCGAGCTTTAGCAGCGCATGGCCGCGATTGCGCAACGCATCCACATGGTCCGCTTTGCGCGATAGCACCGCCTCGGCGGCTTCCAATGCCTCCTCGAAACGCTCGAGCAGCACCAAGATTCGCGCCCGGTTGGCCAGCGCATCTATCTGGTCTGGGTTGATCTCCAGGGCCCGATCGTAGCTTGCCAGCGCCTCATCGAGGCGATCGAGTGACTTCAGTGCGACGCCGCGGTTGGACAAGGCGTCGACGGACCGGGGAACGACACGCAACGCCGCATCGATCAGCCGCAACGCATCCGCGCGTCGCCCTTGCTGCTGCCGCAACACGCCGAGCAGATGAAGCGCATCGAAATGATCGGGCTTGACCCGCAGAATCCCTTCGTAGAGCGATTCCGCCTCGCTCGCCATGCCGCTGCGGTGACGCTCGACGGCGCCGGCGAGCGCTTGGGCCAGGATTTCGGCTTCGCGTGTCTGCGTGTGCTTACGCGCGTGCGCGAATGTCCTTGCCATTTTCGACGACCGGATTTCACAAGCCAGCAGCCAACGCACCGACCTTGCCGATCGCTCGCGCGCGTCCCGCAGCTAATCACCGTGGGTCAACATGGTTAAGGCAGCGTAAAAGACAGGCTGCGCAACACTCTTAATTAACCGAGCGGCGCCATAAAAATGACGCTCCGCCGCGCAGCCGGGCTGAGGTCGAATCAGGTGAGCATCCAAAGTATCTCGTTCTGGCAACAGGACCAGAACTACTGGAACCAGTCGCAATCCCGCGATCAGTCGCTCGCGAACAGCGCCGCACTGATCAACGTGATGGGCTCGGCGATGACCAATCTGGCCACCGGCTTGGCCGGCATCGCCAACCAGACCGCCTTGGATCGCGTCAACAGCCAAATCACGACCACGCTGCAAAGCGCGCTGCAATCGGTGACGGGAAGCTCGGGATCATCATCGAGCAACTCGACCGGGACCACCACCAGCTCCACTTCTTCCGGATCGTCCGGCTCCGGTACCTCGTCCGGTGCGCCGGCGAGTGGAACCGGCACGGTGCCGGTCTCGACCAACACCTCGCTTTTAACTCTGGGCATTCTTGCCCAAGGCTCGATTACCGTCAGTGACGGCACCAACACGACGACATATACCTCGACCGGAACCGACACGGTCAGCGATCTGATCAATGCCATCAACACCAACGCCTTTGGCAACGCCAATGTCGCGGCCGGGCTCGACGGCACCGGCAAGCTGGTCTTCACCGCCGAGGACAACACCGATACCGTAACGGTCGGCGGCGAGTACGCGGCAAATATCGGCTTCGGCGCCGGGAACAACACGTTCCAGCCGACCAGTCCGGCGCCTAGCCCTGCCGCCACTCCCAGCACATCCGGCACCTCCGGCACCTCAATTTCTGCGACTTCATCAAGCGCGTCGACGTCGAGCCCGACCGGCAGCTCGACCGGGTCGTCCACCACCACGTCCGCCGGTTCGTCCTCGGGCTCTCTGCTCAATTCGGCCTATGCGCTGCAGACCGGCGGTACCGCCGAATTGCTGCTCGCGAGCAACAGCTCGGTCGGCACGCTGTTCGATCTGTTGGCTTGAGGCGGGGCCGCGCGGCCGCTGCTACGCGCTTGCGCCGGCGCCTGCGAACTGCGACGACAGGTCGCCGCAAAACGCCATCGGACCGACGTGGGTGAGCCGGCTGTTGAGGTCGGCCCAAATCTCGCCGCCCATGTCTATCCATCGTTTGCAGAAGGCGAAATCCTCGCTCAAATACGTGCCATCCTCGGCGATCATGCACTCGAACAAGGCAAAGCGGTTATCGCTCGCGGTCGCGGCGTCGAGGGAGTGATCGCGTTTGTATTTGAGCTCCTGATAATGCGCGCACATTCGCTCCAGCGCGGCGCGCCGAATCATCAGAAAGCCGGTCCCCGCATAACGCACCCTGACGAAGCCGGCGCTCTCGATCACCTGGCTCCGGTCCTCGACCTCGAAAACATACTTCAACGCCGCGGCGGCCGGATTTGAACGCCCCGTTTCGATCGTTGACCTCACCCTTTCCCAATCGATCCGCTTGATTGGATAGATGGCCGCGCACATGTCGGCGCCGCACTCGATCAGGCGCATAACCTGCTCCGGCTCGAAGCCGATGTCGGCATCGACGAACAGCAGGTGGGTCGCGCTTGGGTCGTCCAGGAATTGCGAGATCAGGCTTGCCCGCGCCCGTGTGATCAGCGCATCGCCGTCCTTGAACAGCACATTCAGACTGAGCCCTGCATAGGATCGGACCGCCTTTTGCAGCTTGAACAGCGAGGCGGCGTAGAGCACGGAGATCTGGCCGCCGAAGCAGGGCGTCGCGACGACGAGGTTGACATTGCTGGACGGCTTCGGGGCAAGCATCGGAACTCGCGTGTCGATTTTGGTTAGCAAATAGCGGATTATGGTTAGCAAATAACAAAGACAAGATGTTAACGGCGGATTAAGCCGACCCGCCGCAGCCGCCGAACGCATCGACACGCTTGTGGCGCCGGCATGGCCGATAATAACGGGCGCAAGCGCGTCACCAAGCTCGGTCCCCGGTCGCAACGACCGAAATTCCGCGCCGCGCACGAGACTACGTAGATTTACGCGTCTTTAAACGAAATACGGCAAACGTTCGGCAGCCGGTCGCCTCGATCGGATCATGCACTCGCGGGTACGGCACGTACTGCAAGTGCAAGCCAGTACGGCCAGTAACCAGAAGGGTAAGAGACAATGTCTGACATCACCTTGAGTACTGGTATTCGCAACACCTTGCTGTCGTTGCAGAATACCGCCTCCGATTTGACGACCACCCAGGAACATCTTTCGACCGGCAAGAAAGTCAACACGGCTTTCGACAATCCGAGCTCCTACTTCACCTCGCAGGCTCTTACCAACCGCGCCAACGACCTCAGCGCCCTGCTCGACCAGATCGGACAGGCCCAGCAGACGCTCAACGCGGCCAATAACGGCCTGACCTCGTTGACGAGCCTGCTTGAGCAGGCCCTGTCGACGGCGCAGCAGGCGCAGCAGGCGCCGCTGGCGGGCGCCACCACCTACGGCGCGGTCAACGTGACCGGCACGGTGCCGACCGCCTATCATGAAACAATCGGTTCGACGACCGGGTCGGTCGACCTGAGCACGCCGACGGAAGCCGCCGGCAACCTCTTGATCGCCACTGGCGGCACCACTTACACGGTCGGGGTCACAGATAGCGAGTCGCTGTCCGATATCGAGAGCGCGATCAGTGGGACGGCCGGCCTGAGCGGCGCCGTGACCGCGTCTGACAACGGCACCAATCTCATCCTGACGGCCAACAGCGCCGCGACCAACTTCACGGTCGATGCGAACGCGTTGTCCGCCGCCCTCGGCGTCACCGCCGACAGCAGCACCACCAATACCGTCAACTCGACCAGCCTGTTCTCGCTGTTGCATTCCGACGCCGGCGTCGCAAACGGCGACGCACTGACCATTGCGGTCAACGGCGGCGCATCGCAGCAGATCACCTTCGGCACCGGCGCCGGACAGGTGCAGACGCTGGCGGAGTTGAACACCGCGCTGTCGGGACTGACCGACGTTACCGCCAGCAAGTCGTCCAATGCGTTGAGCTTTGCGGTCGCGTCGTCATCGGGTCCGACCAGCCTGACCATCGGCACCAGCGGCTCCTCCAGCGCGGGCGGCATCCTTACCGGGCTCGGCCTCACCGCCGGCACCAGCCAGGGCACCGCGACCGTTGGATCGACAAACTCCACGCGATCCACCCTGGAGGCCAACTACAATTCCTTGTTGACGCAGATCGATCAGCTCGCCGGCGACGCTTCCTACAACGGCGTCAACCTGCTCAACGGCGACGACCTGAAGGTCACCTACAACGAGACCGGCACCAGCTCGCAGACGATTTCAGGCGTGACCTTCAACTCCACAGGTCTCGGCCTGTCGCAAATCAGCGGCACCGGGTTCCAGACCAACGCCAATATCACGTCCGCGATCGACGCGATCAACAATGCGATCACGAACGTGCGTGCCCAAACCAAGACGTTCGGCACCAATTCGTCGACGATTACGACCCGGCAGTCGTTCGAGCAGAACATGATCAACACCCTGCAGACCGGCGCCAGCAACCTCGTGCTCGCGGACCAGAACCAGGAAAGCGCCAACCTGCTCACCGAGCAAACCCAGCAGCAGCTGGAAATCTCGTCGTTGTCGATTGCCAATCAGGCGAACCAGGCCGTGCTCAAGCTGTTCCCCTGATATTTCGTGGTACAGGCTTCAACTCAAGGCGGCGGGGCGAACCCCCGCCGCTTTTATTTTGCCGGCTGCGATTGGCAAAGTCCGCTCACCGTTTGTTGTGCGCCGCCAGTTTTTATTCATGCGCCGCCTTCGCCATCCTTAGCACCGCATTAACCGACATCCGCCACCAATCCGGTGTCCGCAATCAAGGATGCGGCCATGGCCCTGAAGATCGAAGTCAAGCCGAACGAGCGCATCATTCTCGGCGAATGCGTCGTCACCAATGCCGGGCCGCGCACGCGTCTGAAAATCGAAGGCCGGGTGCCGATCCTTCGTGAAAAGGACATCATGACCCCCGGCCGCGCCAACAGCCCGGCCAAGCGCATCTATCTCGCCGTCCAGCTGATGTACACGTCGACGGCCCTGCCGGACCATCACGCCCATTATTTCGCAGCTGGTGCGCGACCTGTTGAAAGCCGCGCCGGAGACACGGCCCTACATCGACCGCATCAATAATCGAATCTTAACAGGCGAATTGTATAAAGCCTTAACGGAAGCGCGAAAACTGATTGCGTATGAAGAGGAACGCCGCAGCATGAACCACGCCGCCAAGAGCTATGCGAAGACTGCCAAGGAGACGGCAAACCCCCGCGAGTTGGAAGCAACGCTGCTTCTCAAAGCCGCCGCGCAATTGCAGGCCGTCCACGATTCCTGGCGCAACAAGCCGTCCGGACTGCACGAGGCGCTGTTGTACAACCGCCGGCTCTGGACCGTGTTCCTTGATTCGGTGATGCAAGACGACAGCCGGCTGCCGACCCAGCTCCGCGAGAATCTTACCAAGCTCGGCATGTTCATCATGGGCGAAACGTTCGCGCTGATGACCAAGCCGAAGCCGGAACACTTGACGTTGATCATCCGCATCAATCGCGGCATCGCCGCCGGGCTGCGCGGCAAGGTGGCGTGAGGCGGGGAAGTCGGAAATCTGAAATCGGAAGCCCGAACTCAGATGTCGGAAGTCGGAATCGCGACTTTCCGATTCTCGTTTCTGGCTCCTGATTTCCGACTTCGGACGACCGCCTACCCGCTGACCGGCGCCAGGTAATTGACCAGGCTTAGTTGCGCGAGCCGCGCCGTGACCGACATCGACGCCGACAGGCTGTTCTGCAGCGTCAGGATCTGCTCGCCGATCTGATCTTGATTGACGCCCTCGATGCCCTGCAGCATGCCCTGCAGGGTCGTCTGCGTCTGGGAATTGAGCGTCGTGGCATTGCTCACGGTGGTCTGCGCGTTGGCGAGATCGGCTTCGACGTCGCTGACCGTTTGCGCACCCGGCTGGCCGGGAAGATTGGCCTGCACGCTCTGGCACAGCGCCTGATAGCTCGCCTGCGCGTTCGGATCGCTCGCGGAATAGCTGGTGGCGGCGAGCACCGCCACGTTGGCAAGCAGCGACGCGAAGGCCGGCTCGTTGGCGCGCATGCCGTAATCGATTGTCATCGAGGGGCCGACCTGGGCGGTGGCGGTCTGGCGCGCCGGCGTGGTGCCGTTCTCGCCGGTGTACCAGAACACGGTGTTGGCCGCTGTGCCGTTCACCAGCGCGGTTGCGGTGTCGAAGGGCGGCCCGTCGACGCGTTGCGGCGGGTCGGAGCTGAAGAAATTGTCGGCAGCCGCGATCGCGGAGGCGGCGGGCAGCGCGGTTTGCGCAAGGCTCGTCACCGCCCCGGTCAACGCGGCTTGCAGATTGGCCGCGGTCGCAGCAGGCGACGCCCCAATGCTGAACTGGTTCGGCCCCGGCGGCGAAGCATCGGTCGCCTGCAGGCTGATGGTCTGGCTCGATCCATCGGGCAGCGTCAGTTGCAACTGGATCGAATCGCCGTCGTTCGGATTGGACGCAAGATCGACCGAGATCGACGGCGGCGAGCCGGTCGGGCCGGTGACCGTTGCGCCGGTCAGGCTCGAATTGACGCCAGAAAGCTTGAAACCGAACGGCGAGCCGGCGACGTCCTCTCCGATCGAGACGGTCGATCCAGAGACCGGCGCAATCACCAGCCGGCCCAGTCCGTCGGCGCCGAGATCGGCCTGCTGGCGTTCCGCGATGATTTGCGTGAGCCCGGCCTGGGCGCCGTTGCCGTTGAGAATTTGGTCGGTGCTGGCGACCGAGGGCTGAGTGACCGCGCTGCCGGAGAACAGATAATTGGCCCCCGACTGAGTATTGAGCAAAGCGAGAATCTGGTCGAGATAGCTTGCCGCCGAAGCCTGCGTTGCGGTCTGTCCGTTATTGTCGAGCGAATAGGAGTTCTGTTGCAGCAGCAATTGCTCGACCGAAGAGCTGGCATTGCCGATCTGGGTCAGGACCGATTGAGCGATGCTGAGCGTCGTGCCGACCGTGGCGGCGGTGGCGCTGTAACCGTTGCTCGCCGACAATTGCGCACCGAGCTCCAGCGCCAGGCCCGCCTGCGAGCCGAGGCCCGAATAGGTCTGCGCCGCCTCTCCGGTGCCGAGCGGTTGGCTCAGCTCGTGCTGGTGGATGACCAGAGCAGCGACGGCACGGCCGAGGTCGCCCACGCCGCGGCCGCGCCATCGGCGCCGCCGATCGTCTGACGGTGATCCAGCGGAACAGCACTTCCCCGCGGCTGGACCGGCAAGCTCTGGGCGATCGCCCAGGGAATCGCCGAGGCCGATGCCGCAGCACCCGTCTATCTGTGGCTGAGCGATGCCGATATCGCCTATGCGCCCGACACGCTCCGGCGCCTCGGCGAGCCGGGCGGAAGCCGAAGGCCTCGTGCTCTACTCGCTGATGGCCAAGCTTCACTGCCGGAGCCTCGCGGAGCGGATGCTGATTCCGGCCTTCATCTTCTTCTTCCGCATGCTCTACCCCTTCGCCTGGGTGAGCAGCCGGCGCGATCGCATCGCCGCTGCGGCTGGCGGTTGCATGCTGGTGCGCCGCGACGCTCTCGACGCGGCGGGCGGCATCGAATCGATCCGCGGCGCGCTCATCGACGACTGCGCGCTTGCCCGACGCCTCAAGCCCCGGGGCCCGATCCGACTCGCCTTGACGGAACGCGCGCGCAGCATCCGGCCTTATCCCGGCATCGAGCCGATCCGGCGGATGATCGCCCGGTCGGCCTATGCCCAGCTCAACTTCTCGCCCCTCCTGCTGGCGGGGACGCTCGTGGGCATGGGCCTCCTCTACCTGGCGCCGCCGGCCTTGGGCCTGTTCGCCGCCGGATCGGCGCGGATGCTCGGCCTCGCTGGCTGGCTCGCGATGGCCTTCGCCTTCCGGCCGACCCTCGCCTTCTACGCGTTTCGCGCTCTGGGGCCTGGCCATGCCGGCCTCGCCGCGCTCTATCTGCTGTTCACCCTGAATCGGCCCGCCAGCACCGGCTCGGCCGCGGCGGCTTCTGGAAAGGCCGCGCCCAGGCGCCGGGCTCGGAGGCCGCATGACGACGGCGAGCGAGGCGAGCTCGGGCAAGACCCATCGCGACGAGAATTTTCCGTCGCCTCCCGGCTCATCCATCCGCGCCACCGCCCGGCCATTCTCGCCTTCTACCGCTTCGTGCGCGCCGCCGACGACGTGGCCGACCATGCGAACGCTGGCGCCGGCGGCGAAACTGGCGCTGCTCGACCGGCTCGATGCGACGCTGACGGGCCAGAGCGATGGCGAGCCCGCCGGCGTCGCGCTGCGCGAGGCCCTGGCGGCACGCGATCTTCGCGCCACGCCACGCCCAGGATCTGCTGACCGCCTTCCGCATGGACGTGACCAAGCTCAGCTACGCCGATTGGGACGATCTCATGGGCTATTGCCGCTATTCGGCCATGCCCGTGGGCCGCTTCGTCCTCGACGTCCATGGCGAGCCGCACAGCACATGGGTCGCGTCCGACGCGCTCTGCGCCGCGCTCCAGGTGATCAACCATCTCCAGGACTGCGCCGCCGACTATCGCAATCTCCATCGGGTCTATATTCCAAGGGACGCGTTCGCGGCCACTCGACGCCGAGGGGAGCTCGGCCTTCCGGCGGCATCGGCGGGACTGCTTTCGGCCATCCGTGGGCTCGCCCGACGCACGGATGACCTGCTGCGCCAGGCGGCACCGCTGCCGATCCAGGTCGGGGACACGCAGGCTGGCGCTGGAATGCGCCGTCATCATCCGCCTCGCCCGCAAGCTCAATGCCTGGCTCCAGCGGCGCGATCCCTTGCGCCAGCGCGTCCATCTTCGGCCGGCCGGCATCGCCGGGCTCACCTTGCTGGGATTGGCCCAAGGCGCCCTGGGGCAATTCGGCGCCGGGAAGCCATGAGCCTTCGCGCCGCCACCCTGCCCCCCGATGCGCGGGCCCGGCGCAGCAGCATCACA
>CAVQWD010000047.1:0-714591 GCA_963717265.1 uncultured Alphaproteobacteria bacterium
GCCCTTGCCGATGGCGGTGGGAATGTTCTTTCTGACGCTGGCAATGTGCATCGGGGCGGCACTGGTTTCGATTAATAAAGTGACACATATCGATCCAGCCCTGGTCTTCAAAGGATAGGTTCATGATTGAAGCAGAGAGAGAGAGAGAGAGAGAGAGAGAGAGAGAGCAGATTTTCGCTTCGCTCGGAATCAGAAGGGGTCTAGGAGACGTGCAAATCCAGCCTGCAATCGCGGTTCATCAGCTCACGAAAACTTACGCTGAGGGCAAAACGGGAACGCTGGCCCTTCGCGGGGTCGACCTCGACGTCCGCGGCGGCGAGTTGCTCATGTTGATGGGCCCCTCGGGAAGCGGCAAGACCACACTGCTCTCCATTATGGGGTGCATCCTCACGGCGAGTTCGGGAAGCGTGCGGGTCGCTGGTGAAGAGATTACTCGATTGAGCGAATCGCAGTTGCCCGGCATCCGGCTGGAGCACATCGGGTTTGTATTCCAGGGATTCAATCTGTTTCCTACTTTGACCGCCAGCGAGAATGTGGAGTTGATGCTTGACCTGAAAGGAGTTCCCGCGAGATTTGCAAAAAAGCGCGCGGCGGAACTACTGGATCAGGTGGGGCTTGATGGCAAGCACGACAGTTTTCCGTCCGACTTGAGCGGAGGCCAGAAGCAGCGGGTTGCGATTGCCCGGGCACTGGCAGGAGATCCGGAAATCATTCTGGCCGATGAACCGACCGCGGCTCTCGATTCGCACACTGGCAAGAACGTGATGGAAATGATGAGCGAACTGGCCCATAAGCGCGACCGCGCAGTCGTGATCGTTACGCACGATTCCCGGGTACTCAGTTTCGCCGACCGCATCGTGAGAATCGAGGACGGAGCGATTGTCGGACACTCCGACTCAGGAGGTGCAGAACTTGCTGAAAATCTTCCGGCGCATAGCCTTCCTCGGCACAGCATGACGGGAGCGCATGCAGAGGCAACTTTATGAATTGTTCTTTGTCAATACTCAACCGATGCATTAAGGCTAATTTTCCCGCGGAACGAATCGGAGATGGGCCGGAGCTCACCGATCTAAGAAAAACAGGACGAATGAAAATGGAATACGCGGTGCCAGCCGACTTCTGTCAGCTATTTCATCATCACTTGGATCGTTTGTACGCACTATCATTGTTATTGACGGCAGATCAACGCAAAGCCGAGCAATGCTTCGTTTCGGGATTGGAAGACTGTCTGCAGGGGAATCCGGTATTTCGCGAGTGGGCGCAATCCTGGGCGAGGCGGACGGTGATCAAAAACGCAATCCGGCTGATCTCGCCGTTGCGCAACGAAACAGAATCGGCGTCCGGGGTTCCGAAACCGCCGGGAGCAAACATTACCGTTGCCGCGATCATGACTCTGCTCCCGTTCGACCGTTTTGTGTACGTTTTATCAGTGCTGGAGAAGTATCCCGATCGTGAGTGTGCAATTCTTCTGGACTGCACGGTCAAGAGCGTAGCGGATGCGCGGATTCGGGCCTTTCGACAACTCGTCAATGCGAGTGGCCATAATGGATCGGCCGAAACCGCGTTCACCCAGGGTGCAGCCTAGTACAAGGATAAGGCCCCGCAGTTTTCCGGGAAATGAAACCGTTTTGTGGAGAAGTGTGATGAGCAACAATTTTTCTGTCCAGACTCTTACGAAGAACCGTGTCGCCTTGTCAACGGGCCTAGCCGCATTTTTATTGACTGCGTCGCTGGCGATCGCCTTCCATCGCGCGCACCATGACTCTGTCGCCGCGGCTGGAAAGGCTGCCGTAATCCGACGCCCCGAGCTTGTCGCCGGTCCGGGACGCGTGGAACCGTACTCCGAAGACATCAAGATTGGCTCGGAGTTGAGCGGCCGGCTGAAATCTGTTTTCGTGGAAGAAGGAGACACCATCCATCGCGGCCAAACGCTCGCTGAACTGGAGAATGCCGACTACCGAGCAGGGGTAGACTCGGCGAAGGCTAGCGTGGTCGCAAAAGAAGCAGCCCTGCGCAAGGTGATCAACGGTGCTCGGCATCAGGAGCGCGATGAAGCGTGGTCATCCGTTAACGAGACGAGAGCGGTGATGGAGAACGCACAATCGGAGTTGCGCCGCCGTCAGGAACTTTTTGCCGCCGGAGTTATTTCGCGGGAAGAACTGGATCGTTATGCGAGTGAGGCCGATATCGACCAGGCGAAGTATCAGGCTGCGGTCGAGCAACACTCGCTGGTCGACGATCACGCCCGCGAGGAAGACCGGTCCCTGGCTGAAGCCGACTTGCAACTGGCTAAGGCACAGCTTGAAGAAGCGCAAGCGCGCTACGAGAAGACTTTCATTCGCTCGCCCATCGACGGCAGCGTCCTGCGTAAGCATCATCGGAGCGGAGAGAACGTGTCGAATTCCTCTACCGTTCCCGATCCCGTCCTCACGATTGGCGATCGGAAAACGTTACGTGTTCGCGTGGATGTCGACGAAACCGACGTCAGCAAGGTACGCGTCGGGCAAAAGGCCTACGTCACTGCCGACGCCTTCGGAAAGCTAGAATTCTGGGGACGTGTGGTACGCGTGGGCCAGCAGCTGGGGCCAAAGAATGTCCGCACCGACGAGCCCACGGAAAGAGTGGATACGAAGATTCTTGAGACTCTTGTCGAACTCGATCCGGGTACGCAACTGCCCGACGGCCTGCGGGTGGACGCCTTCATCGTGCCCGACGGCGGCGAAGTCGCAGCTGCCAAACCTGGGCGCTTTTGAGTTATGGCCCGGATCTACGACTTGAGAACGTGAATCGGGCTGCAAACTGCAATACGAGTGAGAGGCCGTTGTGTCCAACATGACTAGCGCCCGGTGAGATCGCTTCGCTGCCACCATTCCACCTGTTTTCGCATGGGCTCGAAGTTGCACTGCATCCGGTTTACTCCCATCGAGATGCGGTCAATCAGCGAAAAAGCCTTCGAATGTTTGGCCAGGACCGGCATGAACATGCCACTGACAATCCTTCCAAATTCTGTGGCTCCCTGAACCTTAACTTCCTTGAAGCCTGTGGGCACACCGAGGGGCGTTACTGTCGCCCGATGCCTCCTGCAACGATGGCCCAAGGGCAGTTTGCCTGATGCTCCTCTAGGTCGTTCAGCGCGCGAAGCAAAGCGATATGGATTCGTGCTGCGATTCTTGTGCTCAACTGAAAAAAGGCGGATGAGCGAGCTTCCGCATAGCTGGCACTTCTGCGCTCGAACACTCGATAGAGATCGCGACACTCAGAGCAATTCATATTCTGCCTTGTCGATTCTGCCGCCAGCCTTTTGAGCGCATTGCTAGGATTCGAATCCGGCTGTCAGAGATGGCGTGGGGCGGTTCTCAAGGCTGAGCATGCTCGGGGAGGACTGTCCCGCCTTGGCCCCACGCGCCATTGGTGCATCTTGGCCCCACTAGCGATGAAAGGCAATAGGCAATAGTGCTCAAAGAGGAAGGAATAAATGCGCATTATTGAGACCGGTCTCAGGTGCTCATTCTGGATGGGAGGCCGACTCGACCGTGCGCACAGGACGTTGGTCGCGAATTCCATTGAGAGAGACGGCAGCGTAGTCAAGCGGTATGAATGCGCTGACCGTGGTCCCACGCTCGTCGCTAAGGATCTCCAATTGGCCGCTGATGTAACCGATGCGTTCGTGCATCCCGGCGAGTCCAACCCCTCCGGCGAACCCGTGTGTGTCGCATATCTCTTTCAATAAGTCGGGAGAAATACCTCTTCCCGCGTCCATAACCGAAGCTTGGAGTTCACGATCTCGCATTCGCATGTCCACCGAGGCAACCTTGCTTCCCGAATGCCGGTGCACATTCGCCAACCCCTCCTGCACGAATCGATAGAGCGCCATTTCCTGATCCGCGTGAAGTTTCTGAGTCTCGATATCCTTCGCGATGTCGACTCTAACCTGCAGGCCGCTTCTTTCCTGGAATTCCTGGATGAACATTCGCAACGCTGCCCACAAGCCCAGTTCGTTCAGCATGGGAGGATGCAACAGATAGGAAAAGGTGCGAATCTCGCGTGCCACTCGCTTTGCCAGCGCCAGCGACTCTCTGATCTGAAGGCGCGCCTTCGCCGGGAACGTGTGTTCCGCAGCTTTCAATGCCCCTAAGTTCAAAGTTAATGCGGTGATCTCCTGCGATGTGGAATCGTGCACTTCGCGGGCAATTCGCCGTTGTTCTTCTTCCTGAATCCGAAGCAGGTGGTTCGACATCTGCAGAAGACGATGTTCTGCCATTTCCTGAGATGTGATGTCTTCCACCATCGCTACGCTGTACCGCAATTCGCCCGTTTCCGCCCGTAGCGCAGAAATCGTCACTCGGGCTGAGCAACTTTTCCCATCTATGCGGACGTATCGTTTGCTAATCTGATATCGATCCAGCTTGCCGTCGATCAGATTCTGAAACAGGGAGCGATTCGAGCTTGCATCGTCTGGTTGAGTGATGTCTGCAAACGTGAGTGGCACCAGTTCGTCTCGGTTGTAACCCAAGATGCCGCGAAATGCAGGATTACAGCGCAGGATGTGTCCAGACGAGCCGGCAAGCACCATACCGATGGCGGAGTGTTCGAAGATGATGTGAAATTCCTCTTCACTGCGCCGGAGAGCCTCTTCAGCACGCTTGCGGTCCGTAATATCCATGGTCACGCCAATCAACCGCTGCGGCTGCCCTGTCCCGTCGAACAAGACACGCCCGCGCCCTTCTACCCACCGTATTTCGCCATTATTCTTCCGCCGGATGCGGTATTCGGAAGCGGACTCACCAGTCCGAATCGACTCCGCCACGCTAGCTCTGGCGCCCTCCAGATCCTCCGGAATGATCAGTGCCTCCCAGTCTTGATGCTGGCCTTGGACGACGCCGGGGGGCAATCCGAAGAGATCGGCGAGTTCTGCGGACCACACGACAGTGTTGGTCTTGAGATTCAAATCAAAACAACCAAGCCTTCCGGCCCTCTGAGCCTGGGCAAGAAACTCTCGTCCGGATCGCAATTCTTCCTCGGCTTTCTTTTGCTCGGTGATGTCTGTAAGGGCAGTGATCACTTGGTCGACGTGGCCGTCAGCGCGGAGCAGGGGCCATGCGTTTACAAGAATCCAGCGCTCTTCGCCGGACGATGAATGAATATGCCTCATCACCGCGTTTAATACGGGTTTTCCCGAATTGATGGCGCGATGACTGGGGCGCTCAGACGTGGGACAAGGGGTGCCGTCTTCTCTAAGCACCGCAATGCTGGGATCGCTCAGATTTAAGCCTTGAGCCCGCGCGGCAGTCAGCCCTGCGATCTCAAGAAAGCGGGAGTTGAAGAGTCTGATGGTTGAACTGCAGTCGAGCACTGCGATCCCTACTGGAGCCGCCGCAACCACAGTCCGAAACCTTTCTTCGCTCGTCTTCAACGCTTCATAGAGAGTGCTGAGGTGTCGGGTCGCGTCATTGAAAACTCTGGCTAAATTGGCGAGTTCATCGTTTCCTTCGACCTCGACTTGACGCTTGAAGTCGCCAAGCGCTAAGGCCTGAGAGCCAGCGCCCAACTGAGCCAGCGGATGTGTGATACTCCGCGTAACAACTGCCCCAAGGAGGACCGCCACCACTAGGACAACGAACGCCGCTGCCAAATGCATAGCGAACACGCGCTTCTCCAAGTGTTCGATGCTGAGTTGTGCCTCTGTCCTTTGCTGGTTACCGATTTCGGCGACGTGTTCGGCACCGCGGCCGATTATGGCGACCCGCATCTGCAGGCCTATCTTGCGGCCCGCCACGCCTTTGCGATCTGGCCGCCGATCCCGTTTTCCTACAGCACCATCGTCGCCCGGCCGCCGTCGCCGTTTCCGTCCAAGCCGACCTGGCTGCTCACTGCGCAGGACTGCACCATGGCGGCGGCGCACGGCTACGGCAAATGCGGCACGCTGCAATACAATTGGCTCGGCACCGACGATGTCGGCCGCGACGTGCTGGCGCGGCTGATCTACGGCTTTCGCATCTCGGTGCTGTTCGGCCTGATCCTGACCGCGGTGTCGTCGGTGATCGGCGTCGCCGCCGGTGCAGTGCAGGGCTATTTCGGCGGCTGGACCGACCTGTTGTTCCAGCGCTTCATCGAAATCTGGACCTCGGTGCCGGAACTCTACCTGCTGCTCATCATCTCCTCGGTGCTGGTGCCGGGATTTTTCGTGCTGCTCGGGATTCTGCTGCTGTTCTCCTGGGTGCGGCTGGTCGGCCTGGTGCGCGCCGAATTCCTGCGCGGGCGCAATTTCGAGTACATCCTGGCGGCGCGCGCGCTCGGCGTTTCCAACGCCGTCATCATGTTCCGCCACCTGTTGCCCAACGCCATGGTGGCGACCTTGACGTTTCTGCCGTTCATCATGTCGTCGTCGGTGATGACGCTGACCGCGCTCGACTTCCTCGGCTTCGGCCTGCCGCCGGGCTCGCCGTCGCTCGGCGAGCTGTTGGCGGAGGGCAAGGCCAACGTGCAGGCGCCGTGGCTGGGACTGACCGGCTTCTTCGCCGTGGCGGCGATGCTGTCGCTGCTCATCTTCATCGGCGAAGCGGTGCGCGACGCCTTCGATCCAAGGAAGACGCAGGCGTAAAGCGATGACCGGCGCCCCCCTCCTCTCCATCCGCGACCTCTCGGTCGCCTTCCGCCACGGCGGGCGCGAAATGCTCGCCGTCGACCGCGTCTCGTTCGACATCGGCGAGGGCGAGACCATGGCGCTGGTCGGCAAATCGGGCTCGGGCAAATCGGTCACCGCGTTGACGATCCTCAAGCTGCTGCCCTATCCGGCGGCGCGGCACCCGTCGGGCCACATCATCTTCAAGGACCGCGACCTGATGCGGCTGCCGGAAAAGGACATGCGGCGCCTGCGCGGCGACGACATCACCATCATCTTTCAGGAGCCGATGACCTCGCTCAATCCGCTGCATACGATCGAAAAGCAGATCGGCGAGATATTGCTGCTGCATCGCGGCCTGACCGGCCAGGCAGCGCGCGAGCGCACCGTCGAAGTCTTAGGCCAGGTCGGCATTCCCGACCCGCAAAGCCGGCTCAAGAGCTATCCGCATCGGCTCTCCGGCGGCCAGCGCCAGCGGGTGATGATCGCGATGGCGCTGGCCAACGAGCCGGACCTCTTGATCGCCGACGAGCCGACCACCGCGCTCAACGTCACCGTGCAGGCGCAGATCATCGCGCTGTTGAAGGACATTCAAAAGCGGCTCGGCATGTCGCTTCTGTTCATCACCCACGACCTCGGGATCGTGCGCACGATCGCGCAGAAGGTCTGCGTCATGAAGGAGGGCTGCATCGTCGAGCAGGGCAGCGTCGAGCGGGTGTTCGCCGCTCCCGCGCACCCTTACACAAGGGCACTTCTTGCGGCTGAACCGAAGCCCGATCCGGCGCCGCCGCAGCCCAACGCTCCGCTGGTGCTGGAAACAACAGACCTCAAAGTATGGTTTCCGATCAAACGCGGCGTGCTGCGCCGGGTGGTCGGCCACATCAAGGCAGTCGACGGCGTCAGCTTCGCCTTGCACCGGGGCGAGACGCTCGGCATCGTCGGCGAATCCGGCTCCGGCAAGACCACGCTTGGACTGGCGCTGCTGCGGCTGATTTCGTCGGACGGGCCGATCCTGTTCCTGGGCAACAAGCTGCAGGGGCTGCGCTTTAAGCAGATGCGGCCGTTCCGCCACAACATGCAGATCGTGTTCCAGGACCCCTACGGCTCGCTGTCGCCACGGCTGACCGTCGCCGACATCATCAAGGAGGGGCTCAAGGTTCATCATCGGCAGATGCCGGCGCGCGAACGCGACGCGCGCGTGGTCCGCGCGCTCGCCGATGTCGGGCTCGATCCGGAATGCCGTTTCCGCTTTCCTCATGAGTTCTCCGGCGGCCAGCGGCAACGCATCGCGGTGGCGCGCGCGGTGGTGCTGGAGCCGACCTTCATCGTGCTCGACGAGCCGACCAGCGCGCTCGACATGCTGATCCAGGCGCAGATGGTCGACCTGTTCCGCGACTTGCAGAAGCGGCGCAATCTGACCTATCTGTTCATCTCGCATGACCTGCGCGTCGTCGCCGCATTGGCGAGCCGGCTTCTGGTCATGCGCCACGGCAAGGTGGTGGAGTCGGGCGACGCCGCCGAGCTGTTTCGCCATCCGCAGACAGATTACACGCGCGCCCTGTTTGCCGCGGCGTTCAATCTGGAGACGGTTCCCGAAGGAGCTGTGGCTGAATGATCAGGTTAGTCCGCGCTGTGCCGGCAGCTGCATTGGCGCTCGCGCTCGTACTCGCCTGCGGCGGAGCTGGCGCGGCGCAGCAACGCGACCGCGCGATGCTCCACGTCTCGCAAGATCCGCTCCTCAACGATGAAGGCCAGCCCCTCGCGGGCTGACGCGCGTTGTCGTCACGCGTCACAACGCGGCATCGCCTAACGCCCCGCGGAGAACCCAAATTCGCCCTCGCCGCTAATCTATGGCGACCGCGGCGCCGCTAAAGTTAATGCTTGCCGAGCGTGAATTGCGCCCTGGCAGATGGACGACGAGCAATACGTCGTATCACTTGAACGGCGCTTGCGAAGCGCGCAGGTGAAGTCTACGACAGCGTCGTAGACTTCATCCGGTTCGAACTCAGCACGTATTTTTGGCTTCAGCCCGGGCACACCGAGAGGCCGGTGCAGCTTCCGAACGTGTAATTTCCCGCAATATCCATGCCCTCGGCCGCCGATACTTCCAGCGCCTCGTCGGAAACGTCGGAAGTCAGGATCTCCTCTTCAGTCTGGTCGAGACAAACCGTAGCAGCGTTCATGGCGTTCTTCCTTTCATTCGCCGGCATGCCGGCACTTACGAGGAGATTTCTACCTCCCCTTAAATATTAAACCATTTGGCCCTAATACTGTAAAGGGGTCCCTGGCTCGCCTGTAGATCACCGCCAGGCTTTCGGATCAGGAGAAAGGGGGCCGGAGCGCTTTGCGCGCTCCAACGCAGCGAACGGAGGACGTTGCCGGCGCTGATCGTACCGCACTTCGTCTCGCCCAGCGATGGGCACGAAGTTCGGGATGCAAACGAGTGTTTTGCTACGGCTCGATTCGAGCTCGGGGCTGGACCGCCCCCGCTCGCGCCTGACAGCGGCAGCCCGGGCTTCAATCTGGGTCTGTTTCGGGGGCTGGCGGGTGTCGGCTACACGCTGCTGCGGCGCGCCGATCCGTCGCTGCCGAATGTTCTGGCCTGGGAATGAGCCGGCTCTACGGGGACTTCGCGGCCCCTTGGCAGGCTGCGGTAATCACCGCCTGGAACATATCGAACGATTGCACCTGGACCCCACAGTTCGGGTCGTCGGCGTCCCTGATGACGTCGCCGGCGGCGGCGAAATGCTGCTTGCCGTTGATGTTGATGCTGATGCCGGCATTGCTCGGAGACCCGACCAGCGCCACCAGCAAGCGGCCGCCGGCCACGCGCAGGGCCTGGTTGGGATCGAGAGTGTAGGTGTTTGCCGCCGGCTGGATGGCATGCAGCTGCGCCTTCAGCTTATCGATGTCTGCTTGAAGCGCGGACAATTCGCCGGTCTGCTCGACGATTTTGGCTTGCAGCTTGGAATTGTCGGTCTGCAGGGCCTGGTTCGTAGTCCGCGCCTGGGTCATGTCGTGAGAGGCCCAGGACTGGCCGATGATGATGCCGAGCACCAGGCCGAGCAGAAACACCAGCGCCGTCGTGATACGGAACCGGTTCTTGCTGCTTCTCAGCCATCCGAACAGACGAAAGCCGCGTCGGGCCGAAGCTTCGGGCGTGGCGGATGTTGCGGCGTTGGCCATTGCAATCCTCTCTTGCGATCCCTTTGGCTCGGTCCGGCGCACCGGCAAGTCAGGTCGCGACTATTGCCGTCATTTCGGCACGGCGACAACAAGCTCGATTGCGTTCCCGCCCAACCGCGGAGCCAGACAACGGCGGTGATTTATCCGAAAGATACCGGATCTCCGACTTTGGCGGGCGCGAGCGGACTATCGGGCAGCCCCATCGGTAGAGCTAATGCATGAGAAGGATCGGCCTGTCGATATCGCGAATGAGAGCCTCGGTGGAGCTGCCGATGATCAATTCACGCACTCGCGAATGGCCGTAAGCGCCCATCACCACGAGATCAGCTCCGCACTCTTCGGCAGCGCCGGCGAGCAACGTCGGTATGCTGATATTATTCAATTGAATGTTCCGCGCTTCGGCTGAAACTCCCTGACCAGCCAACTGCCGGACGAGATCATGCATGCCGTCAACAGCGTCCTTGTTGCGCGTTGTGATGCTTGCAAATATGACGCGTTTCGCATTCGTCAGAATGGGCATGGCGGCCGCGACCGCACGCGCCACATGATTGGATTTTTGCCAACACACCATGACGGTGCCGGTGAGCGATTGCGGCGCGCCAGTAGCCGCCACAAGGACAGGACGTCCGCAATTCCTGATCAGATGCTCAAGAGTTTCTGGAGACAATCCCTGGGTCTGCCTGGCGCGACCCAAGACAACCAGATCGCTGTGTCGAACATGGAAGATCAAGCGCTCTATTGTAGTATCATTCTCCTCGCGAAAACGTGCAGTTACGTTTTTGCCGTTGGTCGGGGCGTCGTCGCGAATCTCGATCTTTGAACGCGCACAAAACTCGCTGAAATGCTCTTTGGCTACGTTGGAGAACTTATGGGCCTTGCTTGTCAAGTCGTTCAAGGCGTCCCCGATCGCGGATCCTACGGCGAATTGCACCGTTTTATCATATCGGGCCGCAATTCCCGCAGACACGCGGACGTGAAGGAAATCCAAATGAGCAGATAGAGGAGCCGCGGCCGCGAATGCTGTTTGCAAAATAACCGCATCGCGCTCGCCGCCGCCGATCAGCCCGAGGATTGTTTTCATCAGTCATGAACTCCTGGGATTTTGATAGGTGACGAAATCCTATCGCCGCATTACTGCCCCGAGGTTCAGGACGGCATATTACCAGCTCAAACTAGCCCCCGGAAAGGGCGCGATCCAGCGTCAAGCAGCGAATAATTGAGCGATCGCCAATGTCCGCTTCGGGTCAGACAGACGGGGTCATTTTCGACCGGCGATGCTTTCTGCTGCGCACTTGCGCACCACTTCAAGACCGAACATTTCCAGAGCGGGAGCTGGCGAGTGCTCTTCGGCTTGGTCGCCGCGCGGCCGGGAAATAGCCAGCGTTCCTGCAGAAACGCTTGCGCATGTTGCCGCGATGGGCGTGTGTTCCACCATTGCCACCATAGATCGAGCGTCTCAGGCGACAGCATGACATGCCGGTCCTTGCGGCCTTTGGACTGCTCAATGCGAATGATCTTCCGAGCGCTGTCGATGCGCTTGACCTTCAGCCCAACCGCCTCTCGTTCAGGGACTAGCGGGCGGGCGGGGGTTTGAGCTTTGTGTTCCGCCGGCGGTCAGTCGCGACAGGGCATCGCGGATCGCCGGAAGACTGAGCGGATTGAAGGTACCGGTGTTCTGCTCGGCCGCACCGCCGCCGCCGCCCGGGCCGGCCGCGCCGCTGCGGTTCGACGGTGGCGGCACCGGTTTTTGCGGCGGCGTATTCTGCGGCTTGCTATTGGGCTCGCCATTGCCTCCTGTCGTTGTCGACGGCGCCGCGGCCGCCGGGGGCGGGGCCGCCTCGCGCGATCCCTCCGCCGGGGCCGGGGCCGCCTCGCTCGAGCCGGCCGCCGGGGCGGGCACAGATGGCGCGGTGCCGGCTGGCGGCGCCGCCGCCGCCGCCGGCGGATAGTCGACATTGCCGAGAATGATCGGCAGGCCGTCCTTGCCGGAGCCGATGACGACGATTTTCGCATTGGGCGAGCGCGCCAAAGCCAGCGTGGCCTCGATGCCGCGCCAGCGCAGATAGGACGGCGAAATTCCCTTCGCCACGGTCTGCTGGAAGGCGGCGATGCCGTTGGCCTCGATCTGCTTGCGCTTGGATTCCTCGGCCTCGCGGGCGACCCGGAATTTGTACTCCTGGATCATGTAGTATTCTTCGGTCTGGCGATTGATTGCGTCGACGATCTGGGGCGGCAGTTCAATGCCCAAGACCAGGGTGTCGAGAATCTGGATCGAGTTCTGCAGAAAATCGGTGTAGTGCTTGGGGTCGAGCTCTTCCACCGCCTCGGGCTGCACCAAGGTGTTGAGGTGGGCGCCCAGGCTCTTCTGCGCGGCATCGCGGATGCGGTTCTGGATCTCCTCGCGCGACACGTAGACCTGCTGGGCGGTGTATTCGGAGATCACCTGACGCGCCTGGCTGCCGACTTCGGGCGCCACCACTAGGGCGACGTAATTCGGGCCGATGAACTTGTGCAGCACGCCCACCGAATTGTGGACGAGCTGGAACCGGGTGTTGATTTCGATTCTGATGCTGACCCCGTCCTTGGAAATGGCGTTGTAGATTTGGGTGGTCGACTGCAGCCGGAGACTGTACCGGAACATCTTGTTCCAGGGCGCGATCAGATGCAGGCCCTCCTCGCGGATCTCGCGCGGATCGAGCGCGGTGCCGCGGCCGGCAAAGCACCAGCAATAGCTGTCGAAGCCGAGGAAGCGGTACCACTGCACGCCGACCTCGCCGCTCGGCACCGTGATCACCATGTAGGGCCACAGCACCGCGATCAAGAGCAATAGCGCCATCAGGCCGACCGAGATGGTCGAAATGTGGTAGCGCAGCCGCCGCCGCCACAACGACCTCCTCGTTGCCGGCGGTTTGCCATCGAGCAATTCCGGATACTTCACCATCAGGCGTTCTCCATCGAGCGTTGCTCAACGATGCGCCCCTCCTCCATGTGGACCCGGCGGGCCGGCAATCTTAATTCGTCAAGATAGCGGTCGTCGTGGGTGATGACGACAATGGTGGCGCCCGCCGCCATCATCTGCGGCAAGAATTCGTCATAAAACCGGCGCCGGAACTCCGGGTCCTGTTCGGCGGTCCATTCGTCGAGCAACAGGATGGGGCGCTTCTCCAACAGGCTGACGATCAGCGCCAGCCGGCGCTGCTGTCCTCCCGACAGATCGAGCGTGCGAAATTCGCCGCCGCGCACGCCGGTTTTGTCGTCGAGCCGGAACTGGTGCAGCAGCCGGTGGATTTCGGCGTCGCTGGCGTCGGATATGCCGTAGAGGCGGGCAAACAGATGATAGTCGAAGAAGATCGCCGCCATCAGCGAGCGGTAGGCGTCGCGGTTGTAATCGCCAATGAGTTCGCCGTCGAGCACAAGCTCGCCGGAATCGGGAGGGTAGAGGCCGGCCAGCACCCGCAGCAAGGTCGATTTTCCCGAACCGTTGCCGCCGGTGATGAACACCAGTTCGCCGGCGCACAGGGTAAAGTCGATCGGCCCGATCGAGAACGCCACGTCGGAATGGCGGTCGACATAGCGGAACACCATGTTGCGCAGTTCGATCTTGGTAAACCGCCGCCGCGGCTCGATCGCGACGGTCGCCCGCGCCGCACCCGCCTCCAGCTCGGCCTGCAGCTCTTCCAGGCGGTCGGCGGCGGCGTTGGCGTTCATCAAGATCGGGATCGACTGCACCAGGCCGAAGGCGGCCCCGATCACGAACAGCAAAGCCGTCGTCGTCTTGGTGATCGAGGCGCCGCCGATCGAGGCGCCGAATATCGGCGCCACGAACACCACCGCGCCGAGCAGCACGTACATGTAGCTCTGCGAGGAGACGATCTGCCGGAAGGTCTCGGCCTGAACCGTGATCTTGATGTTGGTCGCCGCCCGCGACACATCGACGGCGTCTTCGAACAGCGCCTCGCTGCGCGCGCTGTTGAGCCTCACCTCCTTGAAGCCGTCGAGAAAGTCGGCCAGGCGGTCGATCAGGCGGCGTTCCTCCTCGGCGGCCGCGGCGCGCTGCGCCGTCAGAGCCCGGCCCTTGAAGTGGAACAGCACCCCGGCGAAGGTGACGATGGCGACGCTGAGCAGGAAAGCCGAAATCGACAAATAGGCGACGTAGAGCGCCACGAAGAAAACCAGCACCGGCGCCTGGATCGAGTAGCACAGCGTGTTGCTGGCCTGCGTCAAAACCGCGGTGTCGCGCGTGATCGTGGCCACGATTTTCGAGCGGCCGATCTCTTCCAAGGCCAACAGTTCCGAATGGCGCACCCGATCCATCAGGCGCACCCGCATCTTGTGAATGATGGCTTCGATCTCGCCGGTGATCGTGGTGGTGACGTAGAACTGCGTCTTGATGAAGATGAACAGCGAAATCACGAACACCATCACCGCCCACACGCTCGTGCCTTTGCCCGCGTCGGCGGCCGCCGCGCCGGCATTGACCGACGTCAGGATGGCGGTGCTGCTGACGCCGCCGAGCCCGGCCATGACCACGAGCTTGCGCAGCGAGCCGTGCATCTCACGGCGAACCAGTTGTAAGAACGACATCGGTAAGCCGCCGTGAATCTACTCGGACAAGACTGCGCTCGCGGCCGCGGCCGCGGCCGCGGTCGCGGCTGCGGCGAGAGCGCAACGCGCCGGCAATCGCAGACGCGCTAAAGCGGGATGACTTTTCTTCGAATCGTCATCCCGCTTTAGCTCTTTGATGGCGCATGATCCTTTCCGAAAACCGGGGATCCACCCTCGGATCAAGTCCGAGGGCAAGCTTTTCGGGATCATGCTCTAGGCCCGGCGGCGCCATTCGACGCGGCGCGAGGGGCCGGTGAGAAGCAGGATCGGCAGCACCAGCAACGGAGTCGCGACAACCGCGAGGATGAAGGTCCCGACAACGCCGAGGCGGCGATCGATGCCGCACAGGCCGGTGAGAACGCAGAACAGGATGTAAACCACGGCTTCGAGCATCGGCCTCGTTCCTGCGCTCGACCGCTACACCATCCTCAAGACCGCACGCCGGCACATCGACGCCATCGGCAACTCAAGACCTCGCCGCCGTCGAGCCGGTCGCCATCGGGCCCTGCGACGTGCCCGGCGAGGTGCCCGGCGACGAGCTTCCGGCAGCGTCCTTTCGCGCCGCTTTGGACGAGCCGCGCGAGTCCCACATTTCCTTCTGCGCCCGCACGAACTCCTGATAATCCGGCGCATTGAAGTCGAGCAGCGTGCCGCCAGACTTGAAATGCTGAATAAACGTCTTGCCAATGGCGTAGGTCGCCCCCGCCGATAACACCGGCATGACAAAGCCCGACACCACCGTGCCCAACAGCGGAACCGCCTTGAGCGCGCTGGCCGCGCCGATGCCGCTGGTCGCCGGTATCAGCGATCCCGCCAAGCTCGCTATCAGGGCCTTGCCTCGGTTCGCCGAAAACGCAACATCGTAAACCTGCGACAGCCGCCTCAGCATCTGCAGCTGCAAGCCGCCAACCGCGAGAACGTCAATGCCCGGAAACGGCACCAGTCCCGCCACGCCCGACCACAGCGCAAACCGCTTGACCAGATCGGCGCCCACTTGCTCACGCTGTTCCGTCTCGCTTGACCCCGCAGCCTGCGCTTCGGCTTCGCTCTGCTCCTGCCCCTTGACCGATGGACTTCCCTGCTCTGTCATCTCGGTTCCCCTCGCGTCATCATCCCTCGCCCCGTAACCGCTCGCCTCGTCAGCCCGCGCATCGTCAGCCCGCGCATCGTCAGCCCGCGCGTCGTCAGCCCGCGCGTCGTCACCGGCCGCCCGCCCGGGGCTGACCGCTCCGCTTTCGGCGCGTCCTGTCAGCCAAAAACCCTATCACGCCCCCGCCATAGTGCCAAGCACCGTCACCACCGCCAACGCGCCCCGCGCCAGCCTTCCCAACACCGCGCTCAATCACGCCCGCGGCCCAGTCCTCGCCGCCTTGTCGCGGTCCCACCACCACAGACTCGGGAACGCCGACATGCCGTATTCCGGCAAGTGCGGCGGGCGGCTGAAACGGTCCCATCGAGCCGTGCGCAATTTGTTGTAGCTCCATTGCGGCACGACGTAATAGTTCCACAGCAGCACGCGATCGAGAGCCCTCGCGGCGGCGACTAGATCGGCACGGTTGCTGGCGGCAATGACTTTGTCGACCAGAGTGTCCACGGCGCTGTTCTTGATTCCGATCACGTTTTCCGAGCCGGGCTGATCCGCCGCCTGCGAACCCCAGTAGCCGCGCAGTTCGTTGCCGGGCAACAGCGTCTCGCCCCACCCGTAGGTGACGATATCGAAATCCCAATCGCGCAACCGGTTCTCGTACTGCGGCTCGTCCATGGTGCGAATCGTCACGCTCGATTCCCAGCCGTTCGAGCCACGGCTTGTAGAACAGGAAGACGCGCTCGAATAACCGATTATCGCCAATGAATTCGACGCTGTAGGGTTCGCCGGTGGCGGCATTGACCAGCTGCTGATCGCGGACCACGTAGCCGGCCGCTTTGAAAAGCCGGAGCGAGTCCCTCATATTATCGCGCGCCTGTGCCTCGTTTCCGCCCGCCGGATTGGAATAAGCGCTCTTGAACACCTCGGCGGGGATGCGGTCGCGCAGCGGCTCGAGCAGCGCGAGCTCTCGTTGGCTGGGCAGCCCGCTTGACGCCAGATCGGTGCCCTGGAAATAGCTCGTGATCCGCTCGTATTGGCCGAAGAAAATCTGCCTGTTCATCTCCTCGAAGTTGAAGGCGTGGTTGAAGGCGAGACGCACCCTCGGGTCCTTGAATTTGTCCCGGCGGATGTTGAAGGCGAAAGCCTGCATAATGCCGACATTGTTGATCGGAAACTGTTCGAGAATGACGCGCTTTTCCTGAGCGGCCGGGAAAGTGTATTCTGTGGCCCAGTTCTTGGCGCTGTTCTCGATGCGCCAGTCGATGGTGTTGGCCTTGAAGGCTTGGACGGCGACGCTTGCATCAAAGAAGTAGTCGAAGCGCAGTTCGTCGAAATTGTTCGTCCCGACATTGATGTTGAGGTCTCGCGCCCAATAATTGTTAACGCGTTCGTAGGTGATCGACCGTCCGGGCGAGAATTCCTTGATGTGATACGGGCCGGAGCCGAGCGGAGGCTCCAACGTGGTGTCGCCGACGTTGCGCTTCTTGCCGTCCTTGCCGGCGCCCTGCCACCAGTGCTTGGGAAGGACCGTCAGCTGTCCGAGGAGCTGCGGCAGATCGCGGCCAGCGCCGGGATCGAGTCCGAAGGTGACTTCGTGATCGCCGGTTTTTTCCGCCTTGGCGACGTGGCGGTAGTTCGCGCCTGCCTGCGGATTGTACTTTTTGAAAGCGGCGAACGAAAATAGCACGTCGTCGACCGTGATCGGGGCACCGTCGTGCCATCGTGCCTGCGGCCGCAGCCGGAACGCGACCCAGCTCATATCGGCCGGGAAACTGATCGCCTCGGCGATCAAACCGTATCCGCTCGCGACCTCGTCGAGCGATTGCGCCAGAAGCGTGTCATAGATCATGTCGAGGCCGGTCGCCGGCGCGCCCTTGATGCCGGCGACCACGAGATTGAAACTGTCAAAAGTCCCCAGCGCGATCTGCTTGACCGAGCCGCCCTTCGGCGCCTCGGGGTTCACATAATCGAGCCGCTTGAAGCCGCTGGCGTACTTCAAGTCGCCGAAGGGCGCTACGCCATGCCGCCATTGCGCGTTTGCGGCTTTTGCTTCGTGCTCCGCCATGTCCCCCGCCATCAGGCGTCCGGGATTGCTTAATGCCGCCGGCAAGACCAATGCGGCTTTGAGGAGGGTTCTGCGTTTCACTTTAATCTCCAATCGAACAACAACCGGGTTCTATCCGAAGATCGACTTTGACTTCCTGCAGTGACTTCGCGGGGCTGATCCTAAACACGGCCAAGTTATTTCGACAACCGATTATCGTCCGTTTTGGCCGCCGCGCAATCGCGCTCGCGGTCGCATTACTGCCGCGTCCGATGCCGCGGCCGTGGCGCTTGCTAGGTCCGGGATGGCCCGATCGACGGCGTGGCCTTGCGGTTCGAAACCCGATGCCGTAGAACGCTTCGAGATCACCATGCGGACTTGAAAGCATGCAGGCATCGAGTTTCCGCCGGCACCCTTGGATCCCCCCGAGCATCAAGAAGCTCTCCCTTCGCTCTGAAACCAGGGCCGCTCCCGATCAAGCACCGACATCGTCCGAGCCGCAATCCGGAAGCCCTGCTCCGCCTGCGGCGCCGAAGAGCAAGCTCGGCTTCGCCTTCGAATGGGCGTTCCCCCTTTCGGCCCGTGTAAGCGAGTAGCGGCGGCCTCGAGCCGGAACAGGAGCGCGGAGCTTTTTGCATCTATGCTCGATACGGACCGCGTTGCGCACAGTACCTCGCCGCTTGGCATGGACTGCATGCTCGTGCGGGATGAGAGCCTGCCGGCTGCCGAAATCGACGGCGATCTGGTGCTCCTCAGCCTGCGCGCCGGGTGTTATTTCGAGGCTCGATCGCGTCGCCCTCGAAATTTGGAACGTGCTTGCCTCGCCCTGTCGGGCAGGGCAGCTTGTTGACGATCTTCTGCAACATTATGATGTCGATAGCGAGACTTTGCATCGCGACGTCATCTTATTCCTGCGCCTCCTGCTGCGCGAAAAGCTGATACGCCCGGTTGATCCGAAGGCGCCGCAATGAAACTCGAAGCCATGCGACTCGCCTATGGCCGGGAGGCGGCCGTCATGCTGGCTTTGGCGACCGTCGCCTCGCGTGTGCTTCCGGCAGCCAGCCTTTTCACCTGGGCGAATAAACCGCCGCGACGCATTCGTCGATTCTATGGCGATGAAGCGCATTGGGTTGCCTGGGCGCTCGCCAGCCCTGACCCGAGGCGGCGCCGGCTAGGCTCGTGCCTCGCTCGGGCGTTCGCCGCGCTCGCCATGCTGCGCCGCCGAGGTATTCCGGCGAAGCTGTGTCTCGGAGTTGCCCGCGAATCCGGGCAAGTGATCGGCCATGCCTGGGTCGAAATCAACGGCGAAATGATCGTCGGCGGGGCCGAGGCAGCCGGATTCCAGCGCATCGCTGAATTCGGCGGCTGACCGGAAACGGGCGTGTTCCGATGAGCGGAATCGCCGGCATCCTGCGCTTCGACGATCGAACCGTCGCCCGGCAAGAAATCGAGCGGGCGGCAAATGCGCTGTCGCCATACGGTCCGGACCGCTCGTCGAGCGCCGTCGTCGGCAACCTCGGCCTGTGCAATGCGCTGATGCGCACCACGCCGGAGGACCGATTCGACCGGCAGCCTTGGCGCAGCCCAAGCGGGTGCTGGATCACGGCCGACCTGCGGCTTGATAACCGTGACGACGTTCCTGGCACGGATCGGGCTGGCGCCGCAGGCGGCGGCCGATTGGCCGGATTCGCAGGTCCTCCTCACGGCCTGGGAGAAATTCGGTGACGAGCTTTGGTCCAGTCTCCGGGGCGCGTTCGCCGTCGCGATCTGGAATCCGTCCGATCGAACCCTGACGCTGGCCCGCGATCATCTCGGTTTGCACGTGGTGATGTGGCATTGCGGCGATCGGTGTTTTACGTTCGCGTCCATGCCGAACGGGCTATTTGCCTTTGATCATGTGCGGCGCGAACTCAATGAAGAAAAATTCGCCGATTTCCTGGTGCTCAACCACGCCGATCACGCCAGTACGATCTACCGTGGTATTTTTCGTGTCCGGCCGGCGCATGTCCTCAAAGTGGCCGACGACGGCTCGAGAAATGAGATCCGCTACTGGTCGTTGAATGGAGTTTGCCGCGTCAAACGTAGTTCCGATCAGGCCTATGCCGATGATCTTCGGGAACTTCTCGACAGGGCGGTGCGGCGGCAATTGCGCAGTGCTCATCCAATCGGCTGCCTGCTCAGCGGCGGCCTCGATTCGGCATCTGTTTTTGTCCTGGCGGCGCGGGCGCTCGCCGAAAAAGGGCAGCGCATTGCGGCATTCACGGGGGTGCCGCGGGACGGCTTCGACGGACGTGTCGCTCCGGGAAACTGTGCGGACGAAACGCCTTATGTGGAAGCGGTCCTAAAGACTGCGGACAATGCCGATGTGACGTTCGTGTCCGACCAAAGCCCGACCTGCTTCACCGATCTTGCCCGCTGTTTCGTCGCGCTGCAGGGGCCAGTGCGCAATCCAAGCAATCTCGGCTGGATTCTGTCCATCCTGCGAGCCGCCCGGGCGCAAGGGCGGCGGGTCGTGCTCGGCGGCTTTGCCGGCAACCAAACCATCAGTTGGGACGGCTGGTCGCAAACCGTAGGGCATCTCAAACGCGGCAGAGCGCTGACCGCGCTCGCGCAGTGGAATCTGTTCTATCGGCTTACGCCGTTTTCGCGCTGGGAGGCGCTGCGCAAACTGATCCTCGAACCGTTGCTGGCCGAATGGTGGAATGGGTCTGGCGATCAAAACCCTGCCGCGGCATGGCAAATCCATGCCGCTATTCATCCGGACTTTGCCGCTGCTGCAGGCGTGAGCGCGCGTGCCCGTGAGGCCGGCCATGATTTTCATTACCGGCTGCGAGCGGATGATCGGGTGCAGGGATTAACGCCGGTCGATTATCTGGGCGATTGGCGCGCCGCCGAGAAAGCCTTGACCGGCGTCGAGGTCCGCGATCCGACGGCCGACGTTGACGTAATCTCGTACTGCTTCGGCATTCCTCGCGAGCAGTATCTTGCCGAAGGGATCGATCGTTCGCTCATACGCCGCGCGATGTGGGGCCTCCTGCCGAGACAGGTCTTGACCAACCGGCTCAACGGCCTGCAGGCGGCTGATTGGTACGAAAAACTCGATGGCCAACGCGCTGAACTCGCTGAGTTGCTTGCTGACATCAGGTGCTCGTCGCTGGCGAGACAAATGATCGACCTGAACAGACTTCAGGACACAATCGATGACTGGCCGGCGGGCGGCTGGGACCGCGAGGCAATCTTCGAAGAATACAATCTCATGCTAACGCGCGGTCTTGCCGCGGGCCGATTTCTGCGCTGGTTCGAAGCGGCGAATTATTAGAGTCGCCCCATCTACGTTGAGCTGGCGCGCCACAACGCATCGCGCTGCGGTGCCAAGGCTGCGGCAGCGCGTCGCATTCGCGGCAACGACAGCAATCAAACCGCTTTGGGCCGAGGCGGGACCGGCATGACTGGATCCGCTCCTGCCTCGAGATTTTCAAGAAAGACCATGCCGATGGCGCGGGTCAGCGCGCCGGCCGTCACGGCGGAAACCGCCAAGCCGACAAGTCCCGGGCCCGGGGCGACGGCAGCGAGCGTGGAGCTTGCCGCTGCGCCGAGCCCAGTCGGGGCGGCACCTCCGACCATGCTGATGATCAGCGAACGGGTCCGGTCACGCTCGAACGGCACATCATAGATGCCGCTCAACTGCTTGATCATGCGAAGCACAACAGCGGTCACTCCGGCAATGCTTAATAACGGCACCGGACAGACCCCGCCGACAGCCGCATAGGCCACGTGTCGATCGACGATGCTGTGAGCCACGGAGCGCCGCAGCGTCGCGAACCTCCTTGCGCGGTTGGACGCGGCGCCGGGCGAGGCTGCCGCGTCCGCAACCGTGATCTTTGCGGGCAGCGCGGCCAGGCTCTGGACCGTCGTCAGATCGTGCAGAACGATCGGCGCTGCTTCGTCCACGAAGGTCATGGCGGCAACGACGGTGTGCGGCTCCGCGAGTGGCCGCCTGATCGCTTTTGGCAGTGTTTTTCGGCTCATGCGGCGGCCTGCTGGGCTCCAAGCACGAGGTCGATTTCATCGGCGATGTCGGCGATTTCCCGCGCGGCGGGTCCTTTCCAGCTGATCAGGCTCGGTGTCGCGCCCGAAAGCATCGCCTCCGCATAGGCTACCCGATTGGCTAGTTCGGTTTGCAGCACGGGGAGACCGACTTCGGCCAGTTCGGACCGTATGTGTCTTGCGATGACCGAACCGCGAGTCGTCTGCGTCAGCACACAACGGACCAGCGGCCGTCTCGTTTCGGCGCGGTCGGTCAGTATGTTCAGAGTGTCGAGCATCCGGTCGATGTCGAACGGGGAGGGCTTGACCGGCACGAGCAGAAAATTCGCCGCAGCCATGCAATCGAGCGTCGTTGACGAGCGAAAGCCCGGCGTATCGATAATGACCATGCCGCCGCCGCCGGCGATGCGGCGGGCGGTAACGGAAGCTTTCTTGGTCGCATCCTCGACCAAGGCGACGCCGCCAAGCGCCCGCTCGCGCGCGGCCAAGCGCACGATCGAGCGCTGCGGGTCGGCGTCGATCAGCGTCGGGTGTCGGCCTCGCAGATGCCAATGCACCGCCAGGCAGCTTGCCAGCGTGCTCTTTCCGCTCCCGCCCTTCATCGTTGCCACTGTGATGATCGTGCTCATCGACTGGCGAGCTCCGCGGCTCAATCCGAGAGAGAGAATCACTTGCAGTAAATTGTACCGAATTCGCGGCGCATTGCCTATTTGGTCGACGGCGCCGCACCAAAGGTGGCAAGATTATCCACTGAAAACAGAGACTTGATGGCTCGTCCGCGAGTGCGCCGGCGTCAGCCCTACCCGCCATGCCGCCGGCGCGAATCAAGAACCGAGCGGCCGACGGTCTCGAATCATTCAGCGACGACGGCGACCGCGAGCGGCGAGCCGACGGCGGTCTTTCGCGCGAAAGGCGACGGTGGATGGCAGACACAAAGAACGATTGAGCGCTTGATTGGGCATTGTTGCTGCGAGCGGTCCCATCATTCGACAAGCTGTTTGATGGCCGAAAGCTTCCGTCGCGGCCGGACCTTCTACGCCGGGGTGGCAAGCGCCCTGTTCGCCTCGATGACGGCTTCCAGATGCGAATTGTTCTGCATCAGACGTTCGCTGGTCAGCCGGAGGAAGTAATAACCGAACTCCGGATTCTGGAAATAAAGTTCAAGGAGCTTGTCGTAGGTAATGGTCAGAACCTCGCCGTCCTCTATGCATTCGACCGTTTGGGTACGCCGGTTTTCCGGCGCCACGAATCCCAGTTCGCCGAGGATGCGTCCGGGCGGAAGTTCGACACCAATCCCGAGCACCAGGAATCTGCCGGTGACCGTGAACAGCATCTCCTCCGCCCGGTCGCCTTTGCGAAAGAGCACGTCGCCCTTGCGGTACTTTCTCGGGGTCATGAACGGTTTCAGCCATTCCATCGACAGGTCGCCCTGGGCGGAGACTCTCGCCCTATCGATCAGTTTCAGCATCTGGCGAAGCCGGAACACGTTGATCGGCAGCGACAGGAGGTACAGAAAGAATGTGGCGATCGAGCCGGCCAGCGCTCCGTAGGCGATGAAAAACACGATGCTGACGATGCCGAGAGCGCGCAGCGGCACAATGGTCCGCACCATCAAAGTTGCGACGTAGAGCATGGCGCCGATCAGCGCCATGGTGTTGGCGATCGTGATGTTTGCGAGCAGAATTTCGATGAGGCGATTGAAGACCGCATCGGGTGTGAGGTGCGTCGGATCGAGCCCGAGCTGAATGATCAGATGGTGGATCGTGAGATTCTGCGAAACGGCGTGAATGATACGCTGGAATATCGCGTACGGATCCAAAGTTGCGTCGATCATTGAGATCCTCGATGAAACGGGCTGTCAGCACCTGTCCGGGATGAACACTGGATCGGCCGCGGTTTGCTGCAACTTTGCGCGCGCAGCGCGACCTCGTGGGATGAGTTCAGGTAATCCACGCGCCGCACCAACAAGCCGCGTTGTCGCCACCGCAGTCGAAGTTCAAGCGATGCTCACGGGTGTCACATCAGTCGGCAGTGCCTGGTCGGCCCCCGCTCGATACGGACTCCCCCGGAGATCTCAGAAACTTTATTATTGGCCGCATAGCGGTGGTTCTGTCAAGGGGCTGCTCCGGCGGGTTCCGGCGGGTAGTGTCTCAGTTTGAATTTCGGCACGGTCTAGCCCGCAAAAGCGCGCTGAACGACGACGAAGAAATCCGCGAGCGACCGCAGAGGATGTACAACAACGCTTCGCCGGGCATCAATGGAAAGCTCGCGGGCGGCCGTCAGTATGACTTGTCGGACCGGTTCCGCGAGGCAGGTGGCGTCGCGATTTTTGTTGGACTTGGCTGATGCGATCTCCGGCATTTCGAGAGTGCCGGGTCTGGCGGCGAGTGCAGTAGACGACAATGACGCCGATCCGTTCGTTTTCTTTTGCCATCAGACCGATAAGCTGGAGCCGCGGTGAAGCAAAAAATTTGGAACAAACGTTTGTTGGCGGTTGCCTGCATCAGGAGCGATAGCGGGCCGTGCTGGATTGCCGGATTGCCCTGATGAAATTCAGTGAGCTCGTATTGTTGTGACTCTGACAAATCGTTCTGTGATTCCGGGGCGCGGGCCTTGGCCCGCCGCGGAGCTTGTCATCGGGCCGGCCACTGCGGGCCGGACCCGTTGGCGGCGTCCCGGAATGACGCCAAACTGAATCAGATCTCAGCGACAGAACACTAGGTGGATTGTGAAAAGCGGCAAGGTGAAATTTGTCATTATTATAAAGCAGCGGATCAGGTTCTTGCCCAGATAATTTCTTGAAAAGCGACAGGCGAACAAGGCAGACTGGGCCGCGGGCGTGATTGAGCGCGGTGTTGGGAAGGCTGGCGCGGGGCGCGTTGGCGGTGGTGACGGTGCTTGGCACTATGGCGGGGGCGTGATAGGGTTTTTGGCTGACAGGACGCGCCGAAAGCGGAGCGGTCAGCCCCGGGCGGGCGGCCGGTGACGACGCGCGGGCTGACGACGCGCGGGCTGACGATGCGCGGGCTGACGATGCGCGGGCTGACGAGGCGAGCGGTTACGGGGCGAGGGATGATGACGCGAGGGGAACCGAGATGACAGAGCAGGGAAGTCCATCGGTCAAGGGGCAGGAGCAGAGCGAAGCCGAAGCGCAGGCTGCGGGGTCAAGCGAGACGGAACAGCGTGAGCAAGTGGGCGCCGATCTGGTCAAGCGGTTTGCGCTGTGGTCGGGCGTGGCGGGACTGGTGCCGTTTCCGGGCATTGACGTTCTCGCGGTTGGCGGCTTGCAGCTGCAGATGCTGAGGCGGCTGTCGCAGGTTTACGATGTTGCGTTTTCGGCGAACCGAGGCAAGGCCCTGATAGCGAGCTTGGCGGGATCGCTGATACCGGCGACCAGCGGCATCGGCGCGGCCAGCGCGCTCAAGGCGGTTCCGCTGTTGGGCACGGTGGTGTCCGGGCTTTGTCATGCCGGTGTTATCGGCGGGGGCGACCTACGCCATTGGCAAGACGTTTATTCAGCATTTCAAGTCTGGCGGCACGCTGCTCGACTTCAATGCGCCGGATTATCAGGAGTTCGTGCGGGCGCAGAAGGAAATGTGGGACTCTGCGCGGCTCGTCCAAAGCGGCGCGAAAGGACGCTGCCGGAAGCTCGTCGCCGGGCACCTCGCCGGGCACGTCGCAGGGCCCGATGGCGACCGGCTCGACGGCGGCGAGGTCTTGAGTTGCCGATGGCGTCGATGTGCCGGCGTGCGGTCTTGAGGATGGTGTAGCGGTCGAGCGCAGGAACGAGGCCGATGCTCGAAGCCGTGGTTTACATCCTGTTCTGCGTTCTCACCGGCCTGTGCGGCATCGATCGCCGCCTCGGCGTTGTCGGGACCTTCATCCTCGCGGTTGTCGCGACTCCGTTGCTGGTGCTGCCGATCCTGCTTCTCACCGGCCCCTCGCGCCGCGTCGAATGGCGCCGCCGGGCCTAGAGCATGATCCCGAAAAGCTTGCCCTCGGACTTGATCCGAGGGTGGATCCCCGGTTTTCGGAAAGGATCATGCGCCATCAAAGAGCTAAAGCGGGATGACGATTCGAAGAAAAGTCATCCCGCTTTAGCGCGTCTGCGATTGCCGGCGCGTTGCGCTCTCGCCGCAGCCGCGACCGCGGCCGCGGCCGCGGCCGCGAGCGCAGTCTTGTCCGAGTAGATTCACGGCGGCTTACCGATGTTGTTCTTACAACTGGTTCGCCGTGAGATGCACGGCTCGCTGCGCAAGCTCGTGGTCATGGCCGGGCTCGGCGGCGTCAGCAGCACCGCCATCCTGACGTTCGGTCAATGCCGGCGCGGCGGCCGCCGACGCGGGCAAAGGCACGAGCGTGTGGGCGGTGATGGTGTTCGTGATTTCGCTGTTCATCTTCATCAAGACGCAGTTCTACGTCACCACCACGATCACCGGCGAGATCGAAGCCATCATTCACAAGATGCGGGTGCGCCTGATGGATCGGGTGCGCCATTCGGAACTGTTGGCCTTGGAAGAGATCGGCCGCTCGAAAATCGTGGCCACGATCACGCGCGACACCGCGGTTTTGACGCAGGCCAGCAACACGCTGTGCTACTCGATCCAGGCGCCGGTGCTGGTTTTCTTCGTGGCGCTCTACGTCGCCTATTTGTCGATTTCGGCTTTCCTGCTCAGCGTCGCCATCGTCACCTTCGCCGGGGTGCTGTTCCACTTCAAGGGCCGGGCTCTGACGGCGCAGCGCGCCGCGGCCGCCGAGGAGGAACGCCGCCTGATCGACCGCCTGGCCGACTTTCTCGACGGCTTCAAGGAGGTGAGGCTCAACAGCGCGCGCAGCGAGGCGCTGTTCGAAGACGCCGTCGATGTGTCGCGGGCGGCGACCAACATCAAGATCACGGTTCAGGCCGAGACCTTCCGGCAGATCGTCTCCTCGCAGAGCTACATGTACGTGCTGCTCGGCGCGGTGGTGTTCGTGGCGCCGATATTCGGCGCCTCGATCGGCGGCGCCTCGATCACCAAGACGACGACGGCTTTGCTGTTCGTGATCGGGGCCGCCTTCGGCCTGGTGCAGTCGATCCCGATCTTGATGAACGCCAACGCCGCCGCCGACCGCCTGGAAGAGCTGCAGGCCGAGCTGGAGGCGGGTGCGGCGCGGGCGACCGTCGCGATCGAGCCGCGGCGGCGGTTTACCAAGATCGAACTGCGCAACATGGTGTTCCGCTATGTCGACCGCCATTCCGACGTGGCGTTCTCGATCGGGCCGATCGACTTTACCCTGTGCGCCGGCGAACTGGTGTTCATCACCGGCGGCAACGGTTCGGGAAAATCGACCTTGCTGCGGGTGCTGGCCGGCCTCTACCCTCCCAATTCCGGCGAGCTTGTGCTCGACGGCGAACTCATTGGCGATTACAACCGCGACGCCTACCGCTCGCTGATGGCGGCGATCTTCTTCGACTATCATCTGTTTGCCCGCCTCTACGGCATATCCGACGCCAGCGACGCCGAAATCCACCGGCTGCTGCACCAGTTCCGGCTCGACGACAAAACCGGCGTGCGCGGCGGCGAATTTCGCACGCTCGATCTGTCGGGAGGACAGCAGCGCCGGCTGGCGCTGATCGTCAGCCTGTTGGAGAAGCGCCCCATCCTGTTGCTCGACGAATGGACCGCCGAACAGGACCCGGAGTTCCGGCGCCGGTTTTATGACGAATTCTTGCCGCAGATGATGGCGGCGGGCGCCACCATTGTCGTCATCACCCACGACGACCGCTATCTTGACGAATTAAGATTGCCGGCCCGCCGGGTCCACATGGAGGAGGGGCGCATCGTTGAGCAACGCTCGATGGAGAACGCCTGATGGTGAAGTATCCGGAATTGCTCGATGGCAAACCGCCGGCAACGAGGAGGTTGTTGTGGCGGCGGCGGCTGCCACATTTCGACCATCTTGGTCGGCCTGATGGCGCTATTGCTCTTGATCGCGGTGCTGTGGCCCTACATGGTGATCACGGTGCCGAGCGGCGAGGTCGGCGTGCAGTGGTACCGCTTCCTCGGCTTCGACAGCTATTGCTGGTGCTTTGCCGGCCGCGGCACCGCGCTCGATCCGCGCGGAGATCCGCGAGGAGGGCCTGCATCTGATCGCGCCCTGGAACAAGATGTTCCGGTACAGTCTCCGGCTGGCATCGACCACCCAAATCTACAACGCCATTTCCAAGGACGGGGTCAGCATCAGAATCGAAATCAACACCCGGTTCCAGCTCCGTCCACAATTCGGTGGGCGTGCTGCACAAGTTCATCGGCCCGAATTACGTCGCCCTAGTGGTGGCGCCGAAGTCGGCAGCCAGGCGCGTCAGGTGATCTCCGAATACACCGCCCAGCAGGTCTACGTGTCGCGCGAGGAGATCCAGAACCGCATCCGCGATGCCGCGCAGAAGAGCCTGGGCGCCCACCTCAACACCTTGGTGCAGCCCGAGGCGGTGGAAGAGCTCGACCCCAAGCACTACACCGATTTTCTGCAGAACTCGATCCAGATTCTCGACACCCTGGTCTTGGGCATTGAACTGCCGCCCCAGATCGTCGACGCAATCAATCGCCAGACCGAAGAATACTACATGATCCAGGAGTACAAATTCCGGGTCGCCCGCGAGGCCGAGGAATCCAAGCGCAAGCAGATCGAGGCCAACGGCATCGCCGCCTTCCAGCAGACCGTGGCGAAGGGAATTTCGCCGTCCTATCTGCGCTGGCGCGGCATCGAGGCCACGCTGGCTTTGGCGCGCTCGCCCAATGCGAAAATCGTCGTCATCGGCTCCGGCAAGGACGGCCTGCCGATCATTCTCGGCAATGTCGACTATCCGCCGGCGGCGGCGGCGGCGCCGCCAGCCGGCACCGCGCCATCTGTGCCCGCCCCGGCGGCCGGCTCGAGCGAGGCGGCCCCGGCCCCGGCGGAGGGATCGCGCGAGGCGGCCCCGCCCCCGGCGGCCGCGGCGCCGTCGACAACGACAGGAGGCAATGGCGAGCCCAATAGCAAGCCGCAGAATACGCCGCCGCAAAAACCGGTGCCGCCACCGTCGAACCGCAGCGGCGCGGCCGGCCCGGGCGGCGGCGGCGGTGCGGCCGAGCAGAACACCGGTACCTTCAATCCGCTCAGTCTTCCGGCGATCCGCGATGCCCTGTCGCGACTGACCGCCGGCGGAACACAAAGCTCAAACCCCCGCCCGCCCGCTAGTCCCTGAACGAGAGGCGGTTGGGCTGAAGGTCAAGCGCATCGACAGCGCTCGGAAGATCATTCGCATTGAGCAGTCCAAAGGCCGCAAGGACCGGCATGTCATGCTGTCGCCTGAGACGCTCGATCTATGGTGGCAATGGTGGAACACACGCCCATCGCGGCAACATGCGCAAGCGTTTCTGCAGGAACGCTGGCTATTTCCCGGCCGCGCGGCGACCAAGCCGAAGAGCACTCGCCAGACTCCCGCTCTGGAAATGTTCGGTCTTGAAGTGGTGCGCAAGTGCGCAGCAGAAAGCATCGCCGGTCGAAAATGACCCCGTCTGTCTGACCCGAAGCGGACATTGGCGATCGCTCAATTATTCGCTGCTTGACGCTGGATCGCGCCCTTTCCGGGGGCTAGTTTGAGCTGGTAATATGCCGTCCTGAACCTCGGGGCAGTAATGCGGCGATAGGATTTCGTCACCTATCAAAATCCCAGGAGTTCATGACTGATGAAAACAATCCTCGGGCTGATCGGCGGCGGCGAGCGCGATGCGGTTATTTTGCAAACAGCATTCGCGGCCGCGGCTCCTCTATCTGCTCATTTGGATTTCCTTCACGTCCGCGTGTCTGCGGGAATTGCGGCCCGATATGATAAAACGGTGCAATTCGCCGTAGGATCCGCGATCGGGGACGCCTTGAACGACTTGACAAGCAAGGCCCATAAGTTCTCCAACGTAGCCAAAGAGCATTTCAGCGAGTTTTGTGCGCGTTCAAAGATCGAGATTCGCGACGACGCCCCGACCAACGGCAAAAACGTAACTGCACGTTTTCGCGAGGAGAATGATACTACAATAGAGCGCTTGATCTTCCATGTTCGACACAGCGATCTGGTTGTCTTGGGTCGCGCCAGGCAGACCCAGGGATTGTCTCCAGAAACTCTTGAGCATCTGATCAGGAATTGCGGAACGTCCTGTCCTTGTGGCGGCTACTGGCGCGCCGCAATCGCTCACCGGCACCGTCATGGTGTGTTGGCAAAAATCCAATCATGTGGCGCGTGCGGTCGCGGCCGCCATGCCCATTCTGACGAATGCGAAACGCGTCATATTTGCAAGCATCACAACGCGCAACAAGGACGCTGTTGACGGCATGCATGATCTCGTCCGGCAGTTGGCTGGTCAGGGAGTTTCAGCCGAAGCGCGGAACATTCAATTGAATAATATCAGCATACCGACGTTGCTCGCCGGCGCTGCCGAAGAGTGCGGAGCTGATCTCGTGGTGATGGGCGCTTACGGCCATTCGCGAGTGCGTGAATTGATCATCGGCAGCTCCACCGAGGCTCTCATTCGCGATATCGACAGGCCGATCCTTCTCATGCATTAGCTCTACCGATGGGGCTGCCCGATAGTCCGCTCGCGCCCGCCAAAGTCGGAGATCCGGTATCTTTCGGATAAATCACCGCCGTTGTCTGGCTCCGCGGTTGGGCGGGAACGCAATCGAGCTTGTTGTCGCCGTGCCGAAATGACGGCAATAGTCGCGACCTGACTTGCCGGTGCGCCGGACCGAGCCAAAGGGATCGCAAGAGAGGATTGCAATGGCCAACGCCGCAACATCCGCCACGCCCGAAGCTTCGGCCCGACGCGGCTTTCGTCTGTTCGGATGGCTGAGAAGCAGCAAGAACCGGTTCCGTATCACGACGGCGCTGGTGTTTCTGCTCGGCCTGGTGCTCGGCATCATCATCGGCCAGTCCTGGGCCTCTCACGACATGACCCAGGCGCGGACTACGAACCAGGCCCTGCAGACCGACAATTCCAAGCTGCAAGCCAAAATCGTCGAGCAGACCGGCGAATTGTCCGCGCTTCAAGCAGACATCGATAAGCTGAAGGCGCAGCTGCATGCCATCCAGCCGGCGGCAAACACCTACACTCTCGATCCCAACCAGGCCCTGCGCGTGGCCGGCGGCCGCTTGCTGGTGGCGCTGGTCGGGTCTCCGAGCAATGCCGGCATCAGCATCAACATCAACGGCAAGCAGCATTTCGCCGCCGCCGGCAACGTCATCAGGGACGCCGACGACCCGAACTGTGGGGTCCAGGTGCAATCGTTCGATATGTTCCAGGCGGTGATTACCGCAGCCTGCCAAGGGGCCGCGAAGTCCCCGTAGAGCCGGCTCATTCCCAGGCCAGAACATTCGGCAGCGACGGATCGGCGCGCCGCAGCAGCGTGTAGCCGACACCCGCCAGCCCCCGAAACAGACCCAGATTGAAGCCCGGGCTGCCGCTGTTCCAGCGATAATCGCCTGTCGCTTCGGCAGCCGCGATAATCGCCAACAGACGACGCGAGGCGAGCGCCTGGAGGTCGTCGCGCCCGAGCGCATTGCCGGCCTCGCAGATAAATTCAAGATTGCCGAGCGTTCCGCAACAGAGCGTGTCGAGTTCACCCGGCCAGCTTTGCACCGCCGCCTCGACCGCGTTACGGATATCCGACGCCATCTTGGCGGCCTCCGTCCGGCCACGCTTACCGATTGCAATACGGGCCATGCCGATTCCCACAGCACCATGACACCACTGGCACGGCCAGGAGACGTTGCTGCCACGAAGGTCCGGCCAGTTGTGCCGCTCCGGATCATAGTTCGCATCCTCGAAGGCGATGCATTCCGCCGCCGCATCTGCGAAGTCCTGCCGATCCGCCGCGGTCGCCAGCGCAGCGAGAGCATAGGCAAAACCCGCTGCGCCGTGGGACATGCCATTGAGAGGCCGCTGCCCCAAGCCCTGCCCGATCCAGCTGCGGCGGCCGAGCGGTCCGAGACGCGGCTGAGCGAGCAAATGCTCGCCGCACTCGACAGCGTGCGCCAGTACATCGGACGACAGCGTCTCCCGATAGAGTTTGAGGAGGCCCAGAATAGCCCCGCCGCTACCGCCGACGAGGTCGAGGCGCTTGTCGGCAGCGATGAGGTCTTTCGTGAACAGCGCCGACGCCGCGCAGCCATCGGCGAGGATGTCGTCCTCCTGCAACAGTCGTGAAATCACCGTCAAGGCATAGACGATCGAACCCAGGCCCGTCGCGCCGCCGATTCCCAACAGTCGTGCCGTTCGTGCGGCGTTGCGGCTGCGCAAGCGGCTGCGAATATCCGCCAGCGCGGCGATCGCAAGCTCATGAGAATGATTGTTGCCAGTGACCACCGCGTGAGCAGCGAGGAAAACGGCAATCCCCGAAAGTCCGTTGTAAAGATCAGGACCGAGACAGACGAGCTGAAAGACCTCCGAATCGCCCAGCCAATCGAGGCCGATCCAGGCGGCGCCGCATCCCCGGCGTATCGCCTGCCGTGACAGCTGCGAGGCAACTTTGTCGGATTCGGCCACGAATACCGCTCGCGCCGAATTCAGCCCCGCTGCGAAACACGCATCGTCGGCCGGCACAACGATCTCGTTCGCCGGCTTCGCTTTGGCGAGCGATCTAGTGTTCTCCCGGATGACATCGATCTGCCACGCGATCTCTTGCGCGTCGAGCGCACTCAGGCGCGAGCGGGCACGGTCCAAGCCTGAGCTTGAATCGAGCCGCAGCAAAACACCGTTCGCATCCCGCACTTCTTGCCCGTCGCTGGGCGAGCCGAAGTGGGGCACGTTCAACGCCAGCACGGCACTTCTTTCGCTGCGTTGCAGCGCCCAAAGTGCTTCGTCGCCCTTCTCCCAATCCGAAAGCCTAGCCGTAAAGTCGGCCTGTGCAGACCACATCACGCCGTCGTTCATGGCGCGATGATTCTTCAGGCGCTGCACCAGCATGTGGTAAAAGCGGGTCGGTCGCAGAACCTTGCGAACCGGCAGGCCGCCGAACCCGTCGAACAAATCCGTGCTGCCCGCATCGCGCTGATTGAGGAGAAACATTGCGTACTGCTCGAATCCGCCGATCAACTGATCGATATGGTCCTGGAACCTGGCGTAGCGGCCGTTGCAATACGGTAGGTTGGTATTGGCCCCGCTCGGCGTCGCAGCCTTGACCGGGCGCATTTCGTCCGAATTGACGTTTTCCCAGGCGATTATGATCGCGGTGTTCCAGTCTGGAGCCAATCCGCCCATAGAGAAGATCTTGGTATCGGGCGATCGGCCGTAAGTCGGCAACAGGCCGACCATCATCACCGAATTTGAAAGCAGTTCCTCCGCCGCCTCGCGCGCCTCGCTGGCGGCGTCACCCGATTTTTGCTCCTTGGATACCGATTGCAGCAGCATTTCGAGATCGATGGGGACCGGGTGATCTCCGGCTGCAACGATGTTCTCCTGATGCATGTCGGTCGCAACGAAGCAATGCAACAGCGCAAGCCACGCGCCGCTGCGGCGGAAGAAGTGTTCAACGCCTTCCGAATCAGGACATTCGCGGTGGTCGACGAATTCGGCCCAGCCGTAGCCTGATCGGGCGATCGCGCGCGCGGTGCGCAGTTCGATTGGTGCGCCGGCACGGTTCAACCGCTCGATCAGTTCGTGCCAGGCGACATCGAGTTGCAGGTCCTTGGGCTTGTAGACGACCCGGCTGCCGTCCTCGAAGGTCACGATCTTGACGGAGCGGCCATTGTTGTGCCGATCCGAAATGCCGCTTTCGATTTTGGCGACCGGGCTGACGCCGGAACACTGGAGAAGGTCCCGGCGGATCGTGGCAAGGTCGTTCTGCAAGCGAAGTACGAACTCGCCCGAGGAATCGATCCACTGCCGCGTCACCGACGCGATCAATCGAAGCAGGACCGGTCTGTCTTCGAACAAGCGACGGAAGGCGCCGTCCCGCATTTGCTCGACGAACCGTTGATAGGCGGATCGAGGTTGCGACTTGCCTGCCGCCGAGCCGCCCGCCGACTTTCGTTCCCTCTCGAAAAGTTCGTAGAGCGCGGGCGCGCAGAGGCTGGACAGCTCGGCGAGCAGTGAAAGGCGCAGGCAGCACCAGGCGGCCTCAGGCAAGAGAGTCGGAGTTCCCGCCTTGATCCTGCGCGCGGGCCGATGTCTGTGCCTGTTCGATGACGCCGGTAAACAGATGCCGGAACGGATACTCCTCACCATCTGCCGGAAGCTCGACGCTCGAGTCCCGCTCCAGTGCGGTCAGAATCCAGCGCCCATCGTCCACCCACGCAGAGGACCGATTTGAAGAATTCAGGCGAACAGTGGCGAAGCTGGCCAGGACGTTCGCGAAGCTGCAGGCGATCACGCTCCAAACGGCTGCAAAACAGCGACCAGTCGCCGCTCGCAGCCGAACGGCACCATGCCGCGAGGCGTAGCGCCGCCAGATCTGCGTCGGCCTTCTGGCCGGGCACAGACTCGAATTGATGCGAAAGTCTTTCGTCGATCGTGGCGGCGCGAACAATCCAGTGGTCGTAAGAAAAGTCCATTTATTCCTCGCCGATGCCTTCACTGCGGGCGGCCCTGCAATGGGTGACGGGTTGTCGCACAGGCTGGAAACGACAGTGGCAACACGGCAGCCCAATCCATAGCCGAGCCGGGGCCCCTTTACACTATCAGGGCCAGATGATTTAATATCCGCGGGGGGTAGAAGTCTCCTCCTTAGTGCCGGCGTGCCGGCGAACGAAAGGAAGAACGCCATGAACGCTGCTACGGTTTGTCTCGACCAGACTGAAGAGGAGATCCTCGCTTGCGACGTTTCCGACGAGGCGCTGGAAGTATCGGCGGCCGAGGGTATGGACAACGCGGGGAATTACACGTTCGGAAGCTGCACCGGCCTCTCGGTGTGCCCGGGCTGAAGCCAGAGAAAACGTGCTGAGTAGAGCCGGTTGAAGTCTACGAGTGATCGTAGACTTCACTGTTCTTTTGTTGTCGCTTGAGCGGAGCGGCGTTTGTGCTCAGCACGCCCGGTCCAGGACGCCGCTGCCGAAGGCGGCGCAGCCGCGCGGCTCACACCCGATGCCGCAAAAAGCCTCGAAATCTACCATGCGAGCTTGACAGCATGCAGGCATCGAGTTTCCGCCGGCAGCTTTGGAGCCCCGCGAGCATCAAGAAGCTTTGGATTGGCTCCGAAACCAGGGCCGTTCCCGATCAGGCATCGACATCATCCGAGCCGTGATCCGGAAGTCCTGCTGTTGCGCCTGTGGTGCCGAACAGCAAACCTGGCTTCGCTTTTAGCGGGCGTTTCCGCTTGCGGCCCGTGTAAGCGAGTAACGGCAGCCTCGATCCTGAACGGGAGCGCGGAGCTTTTCGCGTCACCGGGCAAAGTTCGCGCGCCGGCTCGACGTTCGGGCTGGACATTGCCATCCAACAGGCAGTGCAAGCCGGTCCGGGATGCGGATGACGCGCGAGCCCGACAGCAAGCGCGTGCCCTCCTGCAGACAGGGCTCAGTATTCGGCGGTTCAAGCTTCCAACGTCAACCCTGACTCCATTGGTCGGCCGATTGCGGCTCAAGTGGAGCATCGCAATGGTTAGCCCAAACCGGGCTGATGATCCTGCCGTTGACCGCGACACGGCCGCGGCGAACGCAAAGCAAACGATGCGCCGGAGCCAAAGTGGACGCCGTAATCGTCCGCGACGATGTGATTGTAATAAAGATTCAAGGCGAACGGCATGGGGAGGAAAATGTCGCCAAGATTGAGCGCCGCAAAATTCCGCGCGGCGTCGGCGCAGTGCGATGTGAACATGCGGCCGAGGTCGCGGGGAGCGGGCAGGTTTCCGGGCGGCTGCGACAGCAGAGCCGGTCACGCCAACAGGATTGACTTTCCCTTGGCGGGCTCGGAAACATTGCAGTGCAACCGCCCAGACCGAGCTGCCGCAACAGAGACTGGCCATGGCCCTTATCTATTTGTATGTCGTGTTGGCGATCATGGTTGCCATGATCGCAGCGATCCGCGGCCGCGCCTGGTGGCGCTGGCTGATCCTGGCGCTGTTGATAACGCCTCTGATCGCCGGTCTGGTGGTCATGGTCATCCCCCCGGAGCCGCCAGCATCTCCAGATTCCGGCGAATGCGGCTCGGCTTCGCCGCCGCAAATCGAGGCCCGGGTCCCCGACTCGACAATTCGGATCATACGAATGTCAGGCTACCGCGACCGTGACAGACGCTATGAAATCTACGTCAACGGCGTCCGCATTGGGGTCGTCCCCCGGGACAGCGTCGTCGACTTCCAAGTGCCGTCCGGCCAACTTGTAGTGGAAGCCCGAACTGGCAGGGGCGGCAGCCGCCCGCTCCTGATCGATGCCACACCTGAACAGAGAATCGAAATCGAAGTCACACGACGAGGCGGCCTGCTACCCGGGTTCTTGGCGGAAGCGATCGGCTCCCCCACTTACTTGGTGCTGAGGGAGCGACCGCCGGTCCTTGTGAGCCGAACAGCGGCCTGATTCCGCGTGCCTCTTCCCCAGTATCCAGCCATCCTGCACGCGGAGAATATCGCAGAGCGTAAGCGTCCTCAAAGCGGACATGCATGTTAGCATAAAGCTAGGGGCACGCCGCGACCGTATTCTGCTGTTTTCGGACGCGCCAGCTTTTCAGCTTGTGCTGTTCCAGCCGTGTTCCGACACGTCGAACACGATGCCGTTGACGTTCCTTGTATTTCTTTTCCGCGTCGACCCCCGGATAGCGCGGCAATTGCATGAAAAATTCGCCGCCGTTTTCCTTGATCTTGCGTTCGCTCGCGTTCTCGTCATCGACCAGGAAGCCGAAGTGGTGCAGCCCGGCCCAGTCCGGCCCGCCCTTGCCGCCCTTGGTTCCTTCCGGGAAATGCAGGAGCGTGAGGTTCATGACGCCGTCAGTCAGCGAGATGGCGTTGCCGATCGGCGCCTCGACCTTTTTCAGACGTTTGAGTTCGAACACGGTCTCGTAGAAGGCGGCGGCCTTTTCGAGGTCGGGGACCTGAATGGCAATGTGTCTGAGCTTGGCCATCGTGTTCTCCGCTGCGTGGATGCCGGACCGGCCTGGCCGGCCAAGAGTAGGTGAAATCTGCACAAATTGCCACATTGAGGCCGCGCGCTAGGCCGGGCCGCTGGCCCCCCGGGGCCGCATTAGTAACCAGACCATTAACACAAGCGCAATAATTGTCGCTGTATATGCGGATACCTGATCAAATCTTGAGCCTGCAGCCCGGTTCTCAGCCATGCCGACAAACGACCCCGTGCAGGCTTTCGAAGCCCGCCTGTCGCTTTACCAGCTTGACGATCGCGCCCGGCGTATGCTGGCGGAGACCTGGCCGCTGATCGAGACGTGTCTCGAGCCGGCGATCGATGAACTGCTCTCGGTGGTGCCGGTTCTGGTCACGGTCGGCCCGACCATCATGCAGAATGCGGCACTGTTCAAACAACTCGAAATCGCGCACTTTCGCGCCCTGCTCGGTGGCAAGCTCGACCGCGACTATGCCGAATTCTTGCCGCAACACCGTGGCGCAGGAAGCGGCGCTCGGACTTGACGGCCGCATCCGCAGCAGCGCCGGAAATTACGTTCTCAAGGCGGCGCTCGATGCGCTCGCCCGCAAGTTCCGGTTCTCGGCGGCGCGCGCCGCCGAGCGGGGCAAGGTGATCGCCCAAGTCATTACCTTCGACGTTGCCAACGGCATGACGCTACACCGCCAGGCCGCCGAAGAAGCGGCGGCGAAGCGCCGCCGCGCCATCGACGACGCCATCGCTGATTTTGCCGGCGCGATCGGTGAAGTGGTCGATGCCATCAAGGAAGCCTCGACTTCGCTGACCGGCATGGGCGCGACGCTGCAGCAGGTCGCCGACGACGCCGGCGGCCGCATGACGACGGCGTCGGCAGCGTCGGCGGAGACCTCGCGGCGCATGGACGTGATGGTGACCGCCACCGAGGAATTGTCGGCTTCGATTGAGGAGATCGGCCGGCAGGCGGCGCGCGGGCTGGAAAAGGCGCAATCGGCAGCCGGCGATACCAATCGCAGCCAGCACGCGATCCGCTCGCTGCACACCGCGGCCGAGCGCATCGGCTCGGTGGTCGACGCCATTTCGGCGATCGCCGGACAGACCAACCTTTTGGCGCTCAACGCAACGATCGAAGCGGCGCGCGCCGGCGAAGCAGGCCGGGGTTTCGCGGTGGTGGCAGCCGAAGTCAAGACACTCGCCAACCAGACCTCGCGCGCCACCGAAGATATTTCGCGGCAGGTTGCGGCGATTCAGGAAGCGACCAAGCGCTCGGTCGAGGAAATCGCATCAATCGCCGCGACGATCGGCGAGCTCACCGGCATCTCGACTAACATCGCAGCCGCCGTAGAGCAGCAGACGACGACAACCCGCAACATTGCCGAAAGCATCCACGGCGCAGCGGGGCATACCGAACGCGCATCGTCGGAGATCGAGGCGGTTGAGCAAACCGTCGCCCGCGGCGTTGCGGCGGTGAGCGACGTCACAGCCTGGACAGCGCGCCTCTCCGCGCGCTCCCGCGACCTTGAAACCAAAGTGGCGGGATTTTTCGGCCGCGTCCGTGCGGCGTGATGCAGCGCGAAATTCATCGCCTGTCCACCCCGCCGTTGGCGGACGATGACAAGATACGAGGTTTGCCGCCGCCGGCTTCAATCGCACCCCGCGGAAAATCATTCCGCTGGCTGCTTCGGCTTCGCCCTTATGAAGGTGCGCTTGAGGTTGTCCCAGAGCTGAATCTTGGCGCCGTTCCTATGCATGATCACGCTTTGCTGCAGCACCGAGAGCGAGTTGTTCCAGGCCCAATAGATCACCAGCCCAGCCGGGAAATGCGCCAGCATGAAGGTGAAGATGAGCGGCATCCAGTTGAAGATCATCTGCTGGGTCGGATCGGGCGGCGCCGGGTTGAGCTTCATCTGCACCCACATCGTCACGCCCATGACCGCCGGCCAGGCGCCAAGCACGAGGAAGCCGCCGATGCCCGGCAGTATAGAGGGGTCCCACGGAATAAGGCCGAACAGCGTGAAAATGTTGGTCGGATCGGGCGAAGACAGGTCGTGAATCCAGCCGTAAAACGGCGCCTGCCGCATCTCGATGCTGATGAACAGCACCTTGTAGAGCGAGAAGAACACCGGAATCTGGATCACCATCGGCAGGCAGCCGGCGACGGGATTGACCTGCTCCTTCTTGTAGAGCTCCATCATCGCCTGCTGCTGCTTCATCTTGTCGTCGGCGAAGCGCTCCTTGATCATTGCCATTTGCGGCTGGACCGCCTTCATCTTCGCCATCGACGCATAGGACTTGTTGGCCAGCGGGAAGAACAACAGCTTGACCAGCACCGTGACGATGAGGATGGCGAGGCCGAAATTGCCGACCAGATGGAAGAAGAAGTCGAGCGCGAGAAACATCGGCTTGGTGATGAAGTAGAACCAGCCCCAGTCGATCAGCAGATCGAAATGGTTGAGGTGAAGGCTCTGGTTGTAGCCGCCCGGCCCGAACGGGAAGTCGATGCCGACCACGGAGATTTCCTTGGCGCCGGCAAACAGCCGCGTATCGGCGCTGGCGGTTGAGCCGGGGGCGACCGTCTTTGGCTCTGCCAGGTAGTCGGTCTGATAGATTTCCTGATCGCCGATTGTGGTGGCGGAGAAACGCGCCTTCACCTTGGCGTCGGTATCGGGCAGCAGCACCGCGGCCCAGTATTTGTCGGTGAAGCCGAGCCAGGCGTCGGTCACGTCCCAGTTTTCACTCTTCTTGTCGGCAAGCTTCTTGTAGGTTTCCTCCTGCAGGCCGTCCTTGCCCATGACGCCGATCGGGCCCTCGTGCAGGAGGTAATAGCCCAGCGTCTTCGGGGTGCCGTGGCGCGATATCAGCGCGTAGGGATAGAGCGTTATCGGACCGCCGGTCTTGTTCACCACCTCGTCCTTGATGCTGAACAGGTAGCGGCTATCGACCGAAATGACGCGGCGGAATATCAAGCCCTCACCGTCGTCGTAGCTGAGCGTGATGGGATGTTCGACGCCGAGGGCGCCGCTGCCGTCCTGCTTCCAGACCGTGTCCGGCCCGGGGACCTTGAGGCTGGCGCCCGATGCGGGCACCCAGCCGAACTCCGCGTAGTAGGCGTCCGGCGCGCCGGACGGCGACAACAGCACAATCGGCGGCGAATCGAGATCGACCTCCTCGCGGTATCCCGTCAGCGACAGGTCGTCGATGCGGCCGCCTTTGAGGTCGATGCTGCCGCGCAACGTCGGCGTTTCGATGGCGACTCGCGCAGAGGTTGCGATTACCGCTTGGCGCGTCGCGCTCGGCAGCTTCGTCGACGGCGCGTTCGGCACCGGCGGAGCGCCGCCCGCCGGCATCGCCGGCTGCGCCTCACGCGGCTGCGTTTGTTCCTGATGCTGCTGCGCCTGCTTTTCCATCTCCGGCTTGGCGAAGAAATATTCCCAGCCGACCACGACGATGAGCGACAGCACGATGGCCAGGATAGTGTTTTTGTGCTCGTTCATTCAATGCTCGTGGATTGGCCGATTTCGGCGCGGTTGCGGCCGTATTGTGCCCGGCGAATGTGCCTCATGTAAGGTCGGCCGATTGGCGCCACCAGCTCTTTCCTGCTTGCGGGCGTGAATTCGCACGAGCGCCGCATCCAGTTCCTGCATCATCTCGCCGAACGGCAGTTCGAGCGCGGCCCGCCGCCCGATCAGCACATAATCGTGGCCGGCGCGCATCTTGGCCTCCGACTCCGCGGCTGCGAGCCTCACCGTCTCCCGGAGCCGGCGCCGAACGCGGTTGCGCTCAACCGCATTGCCGACTTGCCGCGACACGGTGAAGCCCACTCGCACGACACTCGTGTCAGCACGCGGCCGTGCCTGCAGCACGAATGCCCGGCGGGTAGTCCTGTCGCCGGTGGCGGCAGCCCGAAAGTCCGTCCGGCGCTTTAGCCGCTCCATGGAAGACCACAATGGAAAACCACAGCCGGCCCTCCGGGAGAGGTGAGTCAAGGAGCCTGCAATAGACCGCCGGATGCCTCACGCACTGAGTCGCTTGCGGCCGCGGGCCCGCCGCGCCGCAAGGACTTTGCGGCCGCCCTTGGTCGCCATACGGGCACGAAACCCGTGGCGGCGCTTGCGCACCAGTTTGCTCGGCTGGTAGGTCCGTTTCACGAAACTGACTCCGCTAAGGCGCTCGGCATTCGGCCAATCGAGCCCTGGCACCCCGCGCCCGGCGCGCGTCGACGGCGCCAACGCCCCCACCGAACCTTCCGCCGCATGCGGGGAGGGTTGGGTGGGGGCGGGCAGGCGCGTAATTGGCGCGGCTTATACGAGAGCACTCGACACTCGTCAAATGGCGCCGCCATCATGCCACCCGACGACCAAGCTGATTGCTTCCGTTTTTCCGGCCGCATCGCGGCGCTCGCGCCGGGACCATTCCACTTCAGGTCGAGATGTATAGAATAAGTGTGACGCGAGGGAGACTTCGGATCAGCGCTGCACCACCGGCGATGAAGATTTGTCCCGAGTATTAATGCCCTTGCGGCGATTCCGGCCGGCCGATGGCGCGACAGAACAGTGAACCCGACATCTGCGTGATTGGCGCCGGCGCTGGCGGACTCGCGGCTGCTGCGGCGGCGGCGGCCATGGGGGTGCCCGTCGCCCTGATCGAAAAAGGACGCATGGGGGGCGAGAACCTCAACAGCGGCTCGCTACCGTCAAAGGCCCTGCTCGCCGCAGCCGAGCGTGTCCATGCTGTGCGCGAGGGTTCGCGGTTCGGCGTCAAAAGCGTGCGCTTTGGCATCGATTTCAGCACCATCCACGCTCATGTGCGCGACTCCATCGACGCCGTCTCGCCTCAGGATTTGCGCGAGCGCTTGACTGGCCTCGGCGTGCGCGTCATCGCCGGCACGGCGCACTTTGTCGATGCCGGCACGGTTGCGGTCGGCGACATTGCCGTCAAGGCACGCCGTTTCATCATCGCAACCGGATCGTCGCCCGCGGTTCCGGCCATTCCCGGCCTCGCCGAGACGCCACACCTGACGACCCGTACCATATTCGATCTGAAAGACTGCCCGCGCCATCTCGTTATTCTCGGCGCCGGCAGTGTGGGCCTCGAATTGGCGCAGGCGTTTCGCCGCCTCGGTTCGGACGTGACGGTGCTCGAAACGGCGATGCCGCTCAAACGCGAAGATCGCGAATGTGCGGCGCTCGTGCTCGATGGGCTGGCGCACCAGGGCATCAAGTTGCGCATAGGAGTACGGGTGACCAAAGTCCGCCGCGTGCTGGGGCGCGTGCAGATTGGCGCCGTCGCCGCCGAGGGCAACAACGCCGACGAGGAGATCATCGAGGCAACGCACCTGCTGGTTGCGGCGGGGCGGCGGCCGAATATCGAGGAACTCGATCTTGACGCCGCTGGCATCCGCCACGCCTCAGCCGGCATCGTCGTCAATAAGCACCTGCGCACAACCAACCGGCGGGTCTATGCCATCGGTGACGTGATCGGGCAGCCGAAATCCGCCCATGCAGCCAGCCACCAAGCTGGACTCGTCGTCCGCAACGCGCTGTTCCGCTATCCGGTCCGGGTCGATATTCGTGCGACCCCCCGGGTGACCTATACTGATCCAGAGCTCGCCCAGGTAGGCCTGCAAGAGGACGAGGCGCGCGCCTTTGCCGGCCCGATCCGCATCCTGCGTTGGCCCTATCGCGAGAATGACCGCGCTGTAGCGACGCGCGCGACCGACGGCCACATCAAAGTCATTACCGACCGCCGGGGCGAAATTCTCGGCGCCACCATTGTCGGCGCAGCCGCAAGCGAAAACATCGCCGCGTGGGCGCTCGCCATCAGCCAGAGGCTCAATATCGGCGCCTTCGCCAGCCTAATTGCTCCGTATCCGACTTATGCAGAGGTGGGAAAGCGCGCCGCCATTACCTATTATATGCGCAGTTTGACGACTGCACGGGTGCGGCGCATCATCGCTTGGCTGCGTCGCCTGGGCTGACGCGAGGCCTCAGCATGACCGACGAAACCGCCGCAGGGCCGCAACCGGTCCGTGCGCCGCGTTTTGGGCTATCGGCCAAGCTCCTGCTTCTCACGATCCTGTTCGTGATGATCGCGGAGGTGCTGATCTATGTACCGATGGTCGCCAATTTCCGCGTCAATTGGCTGCGCGACCATTTAGAAGTCGCCAAGACCGCCGCTTTGGTCCTGGAGGCATCGCCCACCGGCATGGTTTCGGACCCACTCGCCAAGAGGATCCTGGGCTCGATCGGCGCCCGTGCCGTCGCCATGAAGATAGGCGCCAAGCACTACATGCTGCAGCCGAGCGACGTGAGCCTGCCTCCGGTCGCCGATGTGTTCGACATGCGCTACGTCGACACCTTCACCGCCATTGTCGACGCCTTCAAGACCATGCTCAACGGCAAGAACAGTGTGATGCGCGTGGTCGGCCCGGCGCCGATGGGTGGCGAATATATCGACCTCGTCATGGACGAGCAGCCGTTGCGCGCTGCGATGCTGGGCTATTCGGCGGACCTGTTGCTCGTTTCGCTGTTGATCTCCGGCTTCACCGCGGCCTTGGTCTATCTGGCGCTGCATTACATGTTCGTGCGGCCGATGCGCCGCGTCACCGACAACATGACCGCGTTCCGCGCCGATCCGGAAAATGCCGACCGCATCATCGTGCCGTCCGCCCGCGTCGACGAGATCGGCGTCGCCGAGCGCGAGCTGGCGACCATGCAGACCGAACTGCACTCGATGTTGGCGCAGAAGAACCGGCTCGCCGCGCTTGGCCTTGCCGTCTCGAAGATCAATCACGACCTGCGTAACCTGCTCGCTTCGGCGCAACTGTTCTCCGACCGGCTGGCCAAGCTGCCCGATCCCACCGTGCAGCGCTTTGCGCCCAAGCTGATGCGGGCGCTGGAGCGCGCCATCGCGTTCTGTCAGTCGACGCTGTCCTATGGCCGGCTGCAGGAGCCGCCACCGGAGCGGCGGCCGATCCTGCTCGAACCCTTGGTCGAGGAAGTGCACGAAACCCTCAACCTGCCGCCCGACTCGCCAATCCGCTGGATCGGCGCGGTGGAACGCGGACTTACTGTCGAGGCCGACTACGACCAACTGTTCCGCATCCTCCTTAATCTCGCACGCAATGCAGTGCAGGCGCTTGAAAGCCGCGCCTCGGGCGATCCCGGCCGTGACCAGGTGCGCATCACCGGGCGGCGGGAGGGCGCGGTGGTGGTGATCGAGGTTTCCGATACCGGCCCCGGCTTTTCTGAGAAGGCGCGCGCGCACCTGTTCGAAGCCTTTCAGGGCTCGACCCGCGCCGGCGGCACCGGCCTCGGCCTCGCCATTGCCGCCGAACTGGTGCGCGCCCATGGCGGCGAGATCCGCCTGGTCGAAGGCACGATCGGGGCGACGCTGCGGCTCACCATCCCTGACCGCGCCGTGGAGCTTTCCGCCCATCGCAGCGCCCGCGCGCAAGGCTGACGCGCCGCCTTGCCATCAGCCGACGGAGGCTATAGCTATTCCCGGCGCCGCGCGCCGCCGGTCGCCGGTCGCCGGCCGCCCAGGCGGCAAGACTTTATTCCGTGCGGCACCAAAAGCGCCCGTAGCTCAGCTGGATAGAGCACCAGACTACGAATTTGGGGGTCAGGAGTTCGAATCTCTTCGGGCGCGCCATTTCCCCTCACCTCAGATTTGCTGTTTGCGAGCACTTTTTGTTTCGCAAGCAATCAACGCGGCCGAATTGCAGCGCCGGACCGCTATCGGCCATGCCGTGCTTTGCTGACTTTCTCCCGCCGTTCCGTTATCATCGGCCGTGATGACGAAACGATTTCTTATCACCGGGGGCGCAGGCTTCATCGGCTCTGCCGTTGTCCGCCATCTCATCGCCGAAAGCCAGCATCGGGTCTGCGTAGTCGACAAGCTGACCTACGCCGGCACTCTCGCCTCGTTGGCGCCGCTTGCAGATAATCCGCGCTATTCGTTCGTACGCGCCGATATCGCCGACGCAGTCGCGATGAATCAGGTATTTTTCAGTTGGCGGCCGGACATCGTGATGCACCTCGCCGCTGAAAGCCATGTCGACCGCTCGATCGACTTTGCGGCGGCCTTCATCGAGACCAATATCGTCGGCACCTACACGCTTTTGGAAACCGCGCTCCGCTATTGGCAGGGCTTGCCCGCAAGTGCGCAGAGCGATTTTCGCTTTCACCACGTTTCGACCGACGAGGTGTTTGGCACGCTCGGCGCATCCGGCTGTTTCACCGAAGTGAGCGCCTACGATCCGCGCTCGCCCTATTCGGCATCGAAGGCGGCGTCGGACCACCTGGTGCGTGCCTGGCACCACACCTACGGGCTGCCGGTGCTCCTCACCAACTGCTCCAACAATTACGGCCCGTATCACTTTCCCGAAAAGCTCATCCCATTGACCATCATCAATGCGCTGGAAGGGACTCAGACTCCCGGTCTATGGCACCGGCAGCAACGTCCGCGACTGGCTTTATGTCGAGGACCATGTCCGGGCGCTCTTGTCCGTGGTCGAGGGCGGGCGGATTGGCGAGACCTATTGCATCGGCGCGCGCAACGAACGCACTAACCTCGATGTTGTCAGGGCGATTTGCGCGCTGCTCGATGAACTCGCTCCCAGCAAAGGCATGGCGCGCTACGAAGAGTCTGATCACCTTTGTGTCTGACCGTCCCGGCCACGATCTGCGCTACTCGATAGACCCGTCACGCATCTGCGGCGAACTCGGCTGGCAGCCGCGTGAGACCTTCGAGAGCGGTTTGCGCAAGACGGTGCAATGGTATCTGTCCAATCGGCCATGGTGGCAGGACATTCGCGCGGCAGTCTATGGCGGTGAACGCCTGGGAATTCCGGCGTGATCGTTGTGTTCGGCGGACACGGCCAGCTCGGCCGCGAGTTGGCGCGCGCGGCAGCGGCGCGCGCCATCGCCGTGCACGCGCCATCGCACGCCGAGGCCGATATCGCCGACAGCACTGCGGTCGCGGCGACGCTGGCGCGCTGGATGCCGGATCTGGTGGTGAATGCGGCCGCCTACACCAAGGTCGACCTCGCCGAAACCAACATCGAGGACGCGCGGCAGGGCAACGAAATCGGCCCCGCTGTCGTCGCCGACGTTTGCGCCGCCGCTGCGGTGCCGATGGTTCATGTGTCAACCGATTATGTGTTCGACGGCACCAAGGACGGCTGTTACCTGGAAAGCGATCAGGTCTGTCCAGTCAATGCCTATGGCCGGACCAAGGCCGCCGGCGAGGAAGCGGTGCGCCGCAAGCTTAAGCATCACGTCATTTTTCGCACAGCATGGGTCTACAGCGAGTTCGGCCACAATTTTCTCAAGACAGTGCTGCGCCTGGCAGCGACCCGCGACGAACTGCGCGTCGTCGCCGATCAACACGGCAGTCCGACATCGACACGCGAAATTGCCGAGGCGATCTTGCATCTCGCGCCGCTTCTCATCGGCGACTTGGGACTGTCAGGAACGTACCATTTCACTGCCGGCGGCTTTACCACCTGGCACGGCTTTGCCAGCCGCATCGTGGCAGTCGCGGCACCGTTCACCGGCCGTCATCCGACGGTGACAGCGATCCGCTCCGAGGATTATCCGACGCCGGCGAGGCGACCGGCCAATTCGCGCCTCGACTGCCGGTTGTTTGCGCGAACTTTCGGCTACGCGGCGCGCCACTGGACTGACGGCGTCGACGCTACGACTCGGGCGCTGGTCGCCCTATGAATTCGGCTTGCCGCGCTCGGCGACACGCAAGCGCCGAACTGTCAATTCATCGAACGTCGAGCGCGCCGAAATGCGCCTTCTTGATCGCCAGCCGACCGACGGCGAGGCGGCCGATCGCAATCGCGCCGATGGCGACTGCACCGATCGCTGCGGCGCCGAGCGCAAGCGCCACCATGCTCGTGGGGGGAATGGCTTTGGGTCGGGCCACGATTTCGCGCGCCATCGGCAATCTCCAATATTCCGGTCAGATCCAGTCGGCTGAACGTGATGTTCTGTCACTTAGATCTGATTCAGTTTGGCGTCATTCCGGGACGCCGCGAAGCGGCAGGCCCGGAATCCATAATCACCGCCCCGGGTTATGGATTCTGGGCTCGCGGGCCAAGGCCCGCGCCCCGGAATGACAGAACGATCTGTCAGAGTCACAACATTAATACGTGGAATCGCCGAAGGCGATATGGCTTCATCGAAGTCGCGAATGCAGAACCGCTCGAATGGAACTGCCGCCGCGTTCAGCCGGGCGCAGCCGTTACCGCTTGCATCGCCGCAGCGCGGTAATCGAACCCGTCATAGAGCCAGGCAAGGCACTGATAGACGTCCTGCTCGGATCGTTCGGCCAACATTTGCCAATAGACTTCACGTGCAACGCCGTCCGAGTGATAGACCTCCCAGATATAGCGCGATTCCAGCGTCACGCGCGCGGTGCGCACCGAGCGGGCGGCTTCAAAACGGCGGAACGCCGCTTCGTAATCGCCGTTCTCGGCATCAATGCAATCGGCGAGGCAGAGTCCGTCTTCGATGGCCATGCAGGCGCCTTGCGCCAGCGATTGCAGGGTCGGATGCGCCGCATCGCCGAGCAGGACCACGCGCCCCTTATGCCAGTGCCTGACCGGATCGCGGTCGCCGATCGCCTGACGCCGGCCGAGGTCGAGCATCGACAGCAGCGCCTTCATGGTCGGATGCGCGTTGCGATAGGTGTGTTCAAGCTCGGCGCGGTAGGCCGCGACATCGCCGCGCTCCGAATGCGCCGAGCTGCGGAACACTGCCACGAGGTTAAACAGCGTGCCGTGACGGAGCGGATAATGCACGATGTGGAAGCCGGGCCCGCCCCACAACGCGACGATATCGCGCTGAACGTCGCACGTCACCTCGGTCATCGGCACGATGGTGCGAAAACCCATGAAGCCGTTCGGCCGCGGCTCACCGTCGTTGAGCAAGCGCGCCCGCGTGCGCGAGCGAATACCGTCGGCGGCGATCAGGATTGAGCCTTCGAAACTGCGGCCGTCTTCGGTCGTCACGCCAACGCCATCGCCGCGATCCTCGAACTGCGTTACCAGCGCGTCGGATTCGAGCGCGACCAGCGGATCGCGCCGGCAGGCATCGAGCAGAACGTTGTGCAGGTCGATGCGGTGGATGATGATGTAGGGATATTTGAAGCGCTCGCGAAACGACGTCTGGCCGGTCGGCACCCGCGTCACTTCCTTGCCGTTGAGCGCGTCGAGCATGATCGCGGCGGGTGGCGAATCGGCCTTTTCCAGCACGGACTCGCTCACGCCGATGCGCTCGAACACATGAAATACGTTCGGCCCGAACTGGATGCCGTAGCCGATGGCGCCGAATTGCGGCGCGCCTTCGAGCACGCGCACGGCAAAGCCGTGGCGCGCCAGCGCCAGCGCCGCCGTCAGTCCGCCGAGCCCGCCGCCGACGATGATCAGGGAGTTCTTTGCGGCCATGGCCATGTCCCATTGTTTTTCGGCCGCTTATTTACGCCCTTTTGCCGCCGACGATCAGCTATATTTGCATCTGCGATTCTTCTGCGCAGGGCCGGCGATGCAGACCGCGGCACAAAATCCAAGTCTCGACGATCTGGCGATTCTTGGCGAACTCGAACGCAAGGTGCTGTGGCTCGCGAGCTGGACCATTCATCACGCCAACCACGTGCGCGAGAACGTCGACGGGCTGAAGGTCGGCGGCCACCAGGCGTCGTCGTCGTCGCTCGCCACCATCATGACCGCGCTCTATCTGCACACGCTGCGCCCGGCCGATCGGGTTGCGGTCAAGCCGCACGCCTCGCCGAATTTTCACGCCATCCAATATCTGCTCGGCAAGCAGACGCGGCAGAAGCTCGAAAACTTCCGCGGCTTCCACGGCGCGCAATCCTACCCGTCGCGCACCAAGGACACCGACGATGTCGATTTCTCGACCGGCTCGGTGGGGCTTGGCGTCGCGCAGACTTTGTTCTCTTCGCTGGTGCAGGATTACGTGCGCGCCCATGGCTGGGGCCTCGACCGCCCCGAGGGCCGCATGGTGGCGCTCGTTGGCGACGCCGAGCCTCGACGAGGGCAACGTCTTCGAATCGCTGCTCGAAGGCTGGAAGCAGGGCCTGCGCAACTGTTGGTGGATCGTCGATTACAACCGACAAAGCCTCGATGCCGTGATCCGCGAGGGCCTGTGGCAGCGCTACGAGCAATTGTTCCGCAATTTCGGCTGGGACGTGGTGATCCTGAAATACGGCTCGCTGCTTGAAGCCGCGTTCCGCGAGCCGGGCGGCGAAGTTTTGCGGCAATGGATCGATAAGTGCCCGAACCAGCTCTACTCCGCGCTGGTGTTTCAGGGCGGCGCGGCGTGGCGCAAGCACTTGACCGACGATCTCGGCGATCAGGGCGCCGCGATGAAGCTGATCGAACGGCGCTCCGACGAGGAGCTGGCGCGGCTCATGACCAACCTCGCCGGCCACGATCTGCCGACGCTGGTGGAGGCATTTGGCGGCGTCGATCATCAAAGGCCGCTGTGTTTCATCTGCTACACCATCAAGGGCTACGGCTTGCCGTTTGCCGGGCACAAGGACAATCACGCCGGTCTGATGACGCCGGCGCAGATGGAAAGCTTCCGTCAGGCGATGAATATTCGGCCCGGCCACGAATGGGACCGCTTCGAAGGCTTGCGTGAGACGCCCGAGCGGCTGCAAGCCTTCCTCGATCGCGTGCCATTCGCCGCTGGCGGACCGCGGCGCTTTGCGGCCGCAACTTTTCCCGCGCCGGACAAGTTGACTGTGACCGTCCAGCCGGAAATGTCGACACAGACCGGCTTCGGCGCGCTGCTCAACGAATTGGCGCGCGAAAAGAGCGACCTCGCCGGCCGCATCGTCACCACCTCGCCGGAACGTCACCGTCTCGACCAATCTCGGCCCCTGGGTCAACCGCCGCGGCCTCTTCGCGCACGAGGCGCTCGCCGACACGTTCAGGAGCGAGCACATTCCGTCCACGTTCAACTGGGAGTTTTCGACCAAAGGCCAGCACATCGAACTCGGCATCGCCGAGATGAATTTGTTCATTCTGTTGTCTGCGCTCGGCCTGTCACATTCCATCAACGGCGAGCGGCTCATTCCGATTGGCACGCTGTACGACCCGTTCATCGCGCGCGGCCTCGATGCGCTCAACTATGCGTGCTATCACGACGCCCGCTTCATTTTGGTAGCGACGCCCTCCGGCATCACGCTGGCACCGGAGGGCGGTGCGCACCAGTCGATCGCCGAGCCGCTGATCGGCATGGCGCAGGATGGCCTCGCGGCGTTCGAGCCCGCCTTCGTCGACGAACTCGCCGTCATCCTCGCGTTTGCGTTCGACTACATCCAGAAAGACGCCGGCGGTGACGGCGGGGGCGGGGGCGGGGGCGGCGAAATTTCCGAACGCAATTGGTTGCGCGACGAGACCGGAGGCTCGATCTATCTGCGGCTTTCGACGCGGCCGATCGAGCAGATCGCGCGCACCATGACGGCCGGTTTGCGCCAATCGATCGTCGACGGCGCCTATTGGCTGCGCGAGCCGGGACCGAATTGCCAGGTCGTCGTCGTTTACACCGGCGCGGTTGCGCCGGAAGCGATCGAGGCTGTCGGGCTGATGGCCGAGGACCGCCGCGACGTGGGCCTGCTCGCCGTCACCTCGGCCGACCGCCTTAACGCCGGCTGGACCGCGGCATTACGCGCGAGAGAACGCGGCCTGGTCCATGCCCGCTCGCACATCGAGCGCTTGTTCGAGAACCTGCCGCCGTATTGCGGCATCGTCACCGTGCTCGATGGCCATCCGGCGACGCTCGCTTGGCTCGGCGCTGTGGCCGGCCATCGCGTGCGCCCGCTCGGCGTCGAACATTTCGGCCAGACCGGCAGCATCCCCGACCTCTACCGCCATTACGGCATCGACGCCGACGCCATCATCGCCGCGGCGCAGGCAATCGCGCCGGGAAAGCCAATCCGGTATCTGCGGGCGTTGTGAGGCTAAGTCAGTCCGATTGCCCAAAAAAGCGGCGCACATCGCCAATGGCGTTACGTCGATAAAAAAGACCTGCGGCAAAGCTCCCCCTTGCGGAAAAATCCGGTGTAGGATCGGCTGTGAGGGGGCGGTCAAGTCCGGCCATTGCACGAGCCGGACGGATAAATGAAATGAACTCAACCCCGGAGGAAGCCCATGGAATCGACACTACGACGTTCCACGGCTCGAATGGCCGTGACCTGCACTGCTCTGGCATTCGGCGGACTCTTGCTGACCGGGCCGGCCAGCGCCGCCGATAAGACGCCGATCAATGTCGGCGTCGTGTCGTCGTTCTCCACCATCGACGGCGCCTCGATCCTCAACGGCGCCGAAATGGCGGTCGACGCCATCAACGCCAGCGGCGGCATCGACGGCCGCCAGATCAAACTGTTCAAATACGACGAGCACGCCTCCACCACCGAGGGCGTGCGCGCCTTCCAGCGTGCCGTGAACGAGGACCACGTGGTGGCGCTGATCGGCACCTGGATCAGCGAGGTCACACTCGCCATGGAGCCGTGGTCAGGGCGGCTCAAAACGCCGTTCATCGTCACCGGAGCGGCGTCGACCGACATCACCAAGCACGTCCATGACGATTACAAGAACTACAAATATACCTTCCACTCCTGGCTGAATTCGGCCTTCCTCGCCGATTCGGTGTGCGATGCCTCGCATGACCTCCTGGTCAAGGGCATCGGCTACAAGACCGCCGTGATCGCGGCCGAGGACGCGGCCTGGACCACGCCGCTGCAGGCCGAGTACGAAAAATGCCTGCCGCAAGCGGGGCTGAAGGTGATCGAGGCGATCCGGTTCTCGCCCGATACCACGGACTTCACGCCGGTCTTCAACAAGATCGAAGCCGAACATCCCGACGTCATCATCACCGGGATGGGACACGTCGGCTTGAAACCGACCGTGCAATGGCATGACCAACAAGTGCCGATCCTGATGGCCGGCATCAGCGCCCAGGCCTCGGCCAGCACGTTCTGGCAACGGACCAACGGCGCCACCGAAGGCATCATCACCGAGACCGCGGCCGGGCCCGGCGTCGCCCTGACGCCTAAGACGGTCGCCTACACCGACGCCTATACCAAGCGCTTCAACACCACGCCGGCCTACAACGCGTATTCGACGTATGACAGCTTCTTCGTGCTCAAGGAGGCGATCGAGCGCGCCAAGTCGACCGACGCCGACACGCTGGTCGCGGCGCTCGAGAAAACCGACTATGTCGGCACCGTAGGCCACATCCAGTATTTCCCGGAGGGCGCGAAATATGCCCACGGCCTGAAATACGGCAAGCAATACGTCACCGGCATCGTGATTCAGTGGCAGAACGGCAAGCAGGTGCCGCTGTGGCCTGAATCGGTGGCCAAGGCGAAGATCATCTTCCCGTCATTCGTCAAGAAACGGGCCGCGAGCAACTAGGCACTCGGTTCTCGTCATCCGCCGGCGCGGGCGCCTAAAGCGCCCCGTCGGTTTTGCCGGTTCCGCCGCAACCCGGAGCCATAGATCATGCTTGCGCGGCAGATTCTGGTCGACGGCTTCGTCGTCAGCGCCCTGTACGGCCTCGGCGCGATCGGCTTCACCATCATCTTCGGCGTCTCCGGCGTGCTCAACCTCGCCCATGGCGGCATCATGGTGACCGCCGCCATGATCGCATGGTTTGTCGCGCTCAGCGCCGGCCGCTACTGGGGCGCGCTCGCCGGAATTGGCGCGGGCATCGCCGCGGCCTACGTCACCTATTATCTGGTGGTGCGGCCCATCAAACAATCGCGCAAGGTTCCGGAGGAGGAAAAAGAGATTTTCATCCTCACGGCAACGCTGTTGTGGGCGATCATGATCCAGGAGGGATTGGCCTATCTGTTCACGTCGAACCCGGTCACCGTGTCGCCGCTGGCCACGGGCGTCAGCGACATATTCGGCGTGCGTACGCCAAACAACGAGCTCCTGATCGGCGCGGTGGCGTGGCTGGTGATCGCGCTATTGTGGTTTTTCGTCAACCGCACCAAGCTCGGCAAATCGGTGCTTGCGGCCGCCATCAATCCGCGCGGCCTGGCCATTCTCGGTTTCAACCTGCCGCGCATTCACGTCATCGTCTGGGGCATCTACGGGCTGCTCGCCGGCATCGCCGGCGTGCTGCTGGCGACCTTCATCGGTGCAAGCTCCGACAATGTCGGCGATCTGACGGCGAGCGCGTTCTCGATCGTCGTGTTCGGCGGTCTGGGCAGCGTGCCGGGCTCGCTGATCGCCGCCTGCATCATCGGCTATTTCGAAACTGCGACCGCCTATCTGGTGACGCCGAGCATCCGCGAAATGCCGGCGCTCGCGATCCTGGTGCTGGTCCTCTATGTGCGGCCGCAAGGCCTGTTGGGGAGGCGTTGAGCCGTGGCGCGCGTCGACTTCTTTACGGGCTTGACGGGCACTGCCGCAGACACAGGCGCCAAGTCGGGCGGCCTGACGCTGCGTTGGCGTCCGATTCTGGCGGTTGCGACCGTCGTCGCGGTGATGGCGACGGTGCCGGCCTGGGCATCAGGCTATGTGCTCGGTGTGCTGACGATTGCCTACTATTTCGGCGTCTTCGCCATGGGCTGGGACCTGTTGTTCGGCTATGCCGGCGAGGTCAATTTCGGCCCGACTTTTCTGATCGGTCTCGGCGCCTATGCCGCCGGGATGCTCAACAGCTACACCGGCGCCTCGCTCTGGCTCGACATCCTGGCCGGCGCGGCGGCGGCGGTTTTTGGCGGCGTGCTTTTGGCGCTGCCGGCGCTGCGCCTGCGCGGACCTTATTTCGGCCTGGTGACGCTGGTCGCGGTGCTGCTCCTGCAAAAGCTCATCGTCGTCTTTGCCGGCCTCACCGGCGGCGAGATCGGGATGACCGTGCCTTCCGTGCTCGCCATCGATCCCGGCGCCAACTACTATTATGCGCTCGTCTTCCTCGCGGTCAGCGCCGCCATCCTGACGGCTTTGGCGCGCTCGCCGATGGGCCTCATTCTCCAGGCCGCCGGACAGGATGCGATCGAGGCGCAGGCGCTCGGCTTCAACGTCACCAAACACAAGCTCGCCGCTTTCGTGGTGAGCGCGTTCTTTTCCGGACTCGCCGGCGCGCTCTATGTCTTCTATCTCGGCACCGTCTCGGTCGGTTCCGTGCTCGACCTCGGCATCGCCGTCCAGATCATCATCGCCGTCGTGCTCGGCGGCCGCCGTACCATTCTCGGCGCCGTCGCGGGCGCGGTGTTTCTGATCGCTGCGGCCGAGCTGTTGCGGCCAATCGGCGAACTGAGCAATTTCATCGTCGCTGCCTTGGCGCTGATTGTGCTGACGTTCTTCCCCAACGGCTTGCTCGGTTGGCTGCTGCACCCAAGGGCGCGGCGATGAGCGTGCTCGAGCTCGAAGGCCTCACCAAGCGCTTCGGCGGACTCGTTGCAGTTGACGATTTGAGCTTGCAGGTCGAGAGCGGCGAAATCCTCGGCCTGATCGGACCCAACGGCTCCGGCAAGTCGACGACCTTGTCGCTCATCATGGGGATTTATCCGCCGACCTCCGGCTCGATCCGCTTCAAGGGCGACGAGCTTGCCGGGCTCCCGGCTTACCGCATCGCCCGTCGCGGGGTCGCGATCGTGTTTCAGCATTCGCGCCCGCTGCATCGGCAAACGGTGCTCGATCATATCAGGCTCGCGCTTTTGCCGGACTCGCTGTGGCAAATCCTCCACGAACCCAGCGTAACGCGCAAAGCCGAGGCGATCGCCGCGCAGCTCGGGCTTGCCGAGGTGATGCACCGCCTGCCCGACACCCTGCCATACGCCGACCTGCGCCGCCTTGAACTGGCGAAAGCCATCGCACGCGATCCGCAGCTCGTCCTCGTCGACGAGCCGTTTGCCGGGCTCACGCCGCTCGAAATGCAGGCTTTCTCGCAACTCATTGTCGGGCTGCGCAGCGAAGGACGCGCGGTCGTCGTGGTCGATCACAACGTCAAGGGCGTCAGCGCGTTGGTCGACCGCATCGCCGTCATGCATGCCGGCCGCAAGATCGCCGAAGGCCCGCCCGCCGCGGTGGTGTCGAGCGCGCGTGTGCGCGAAGTCTATCTCGGCGGCGCGATCGAAGGCGTCGCCGCTGCAGCCGGCGCAGCGACGTCGGAAGATCAAAAGCCGCTCCTCGAAGTGGCGCAGCTTTCGGTTCATTACGGCAAGGCCCGCGCGCTCGACGGCGCCAACATCGTGGTGCGCGACGGCGAGTCGGTTGCCGTGGTGGGGCTCAACGGCGCCGGCAAGACGACGCTGTTCAACGCCATCTCCGGCTTCGTTCCTTACCAGGGCGAGGTGCGGCTGAACGGCGACTTGCTGGGCGGCCGCGACCCGGGCGCGATCGCGCGCGCCGGCATCATCCAGTGCCCGGAAACGCGCGAATTGTTCGGCTCCCTCAGCGTGCGCGAGAATCTGGAACTTGCCGGCCAGCGGCTGTCCGGTGCGGACTATGCACGAACGCTGGCGTGGCTCCACGATCTCTTTCCGGTGTTGAGCGAGCGGCGCGACCAGCTGGCGCGCACGCTGTCCGGCGGCGAACAGCAGATGCTGACCATCGCGCGGAGCCTGATGGCGCGGCCGCGGCTGCTTATTCTCGACGAGCCGACGCTCGGGCTTGCGCCGATCGTCCTGAAGCAGATCTCGGATGCACTCGATGTCCTGCGCCGTGAGACCAAGCTCACCATGCTGCTCGGCGAGCAGAACGTGACTTTCGCGCTGCATCACACCGAGCGCATCTATCTGCTTGAGCACGGCCGTGTCATCTGGGAAGGACCGACGGCCGGCTTCACGCGCGAGATTGCCGAGCGCTACTTGTAAGCTTTGGATGCAGAGCATCGACGATGTGCCGGTTTCCGGCGCTGAGGCGGCAGCTACTTACCCTTCCGTTGCACGTCCTTGATCGCAATCGCCTGCTTGACCATGGTGATGACGTTCGGCGGCGCGGAGGCGATTTGATCGACCGCCTTCTGCACTTCTTCCCCGTACATCGGTTGCATTTCCATGTTGGCCTGCTTTGCGGCCGCAATGAATTGCGGGTCGCCCATGGTCTCCTCGAAGGCCTGGCGCAGCGCCTTGACGCGGTCGGCGGGCACATTTGGCGCGGTCAGGATCGGCCGCCCCACCGAAACGTCGCCCGACAGAAACGCCAGCACCCGCCGCTGTTCGTTGTTCTCCGCCAGTTCGGTCCACAGCGGCACATCGGACAGATCGGCCTCGCGGCGCGGGCCGACCTGAAACAAAACGTTGATGGCGTTGTTGCGCAGCCAATCCGGGTGCGTGGCTTTCATCGAGGCCCAGGAATCGCTGCCGCGGCCGTCCAGTTCGTGCCGCTCGAGCGCGATGTTGATGTCGCCGCCGCCCGGATAGCCGGCGATGATCTTGAACTTGCTGCCGAGCAGGTTGTTCGACACCTGCGGATAAAGCACCGAGGGCGAACTGGCGCCGGTCGCTCCGATGGCAAGCTGCCTGGTCTTGGCCTCCGCGAAGGTCGCAACGCCGCTCGCCGCCGCGACGAACATGATGTTGTTGACGACGCTGAGATTGCCGATCCAGTTGAATTTGCGGGCGTCGAACTGGACGCCCGGCTGGCCGAGCGCCTGATCGGTCGGCGTCGCCTGGCCGAGGGTGGCGATCACGCTGCCGTCCTGCGGCGCCACCTTGTAGAGCCAGTTGGCCGCGCTGCGGCTGCCGGCGCCGGGCATGTTCTGCGGCACGATGGTCGGATTGCCGGGAATGTGAGCGCCGATGAAACGCGCCATCATGCGGGCGTAGAGATCATAACCGCCGCCGGGACCGTAGCCGATCACGAGCAGGATGCGTTTGCCGCGGTAGAAGTCGGCAACGGACTGGGCATGAGCCGACGTGGCAACAAGCGTGAATGCCGCGGCAGCAGCGAGGATTGCGTTGCGGATGCGGGTGCGGTTCATGACCGATTCCCCCTACGGTGATGGCCGGAAGCCGGCTTTGTAATAAGCGGACAGATCGCTGCCCAGCCATTCGGTCGGGATGACCTTGTTGTTGCCCTCGGCAAGCGCCTTGCGGAAGAGCACGCCGCCGGCCGCGGCGAACTGGATCGCGAGGCCGGAATTGTTCTTGTAGTAGATCACGCCGTTCTGCGCTGCGCCGCGCGGCTCCTGTTTGATGCTGACCTTGCCGGTCACGAGTTCGCCAAGCTCGTGGATTCGATCGCGGGCGACGATGCCGCTTTCGATCGGTTCAAGGAGCTCGGTCTGATCGTTGTCAATGACGCTCTCCCAATCGTTGATGATGATTGCGCGGGCACGCTCGTAGGTCTTGCGGTCGACTTCGGAGCGCTTGTTGGTCACGTCCGAATTGGCGATCGAGACGACGAGCTGGCCGTCCTCGAGCCAATCGCCGTCGAATACGGGCTTCATTGCGGTGGTGGCGCAGCAGACGACATCGGCGCCCTCCACCGCCGCGCGCGGCTCGTCGACCGCATTGACGGTCAGCCCCTGGCGCGACAGGTCGCGGGCGAACATGGCGCGGTGTTCGGCATTGGGACTGAACACATTGACCTGTCGGAGCGGCCGCACCTTCGCGATCGCTTCGAGCGCGTTGCGCGCCTGCTTGCCGGTGCCGAACAGGCCGAGCGTATGCGCATCCGGCCGTGCGATCTCATCGACCGCCAAGGCGGTGGTGGCGCCGACACGCATGCCGGAGAGATGAAACTCGTGCAAGAGCGCCAGCGGCTCCGCGGTTTCGATGCTGAACAGAATGACGAAGCCCCAATTGAAGGCCTGCGGATTTTCATAGGTGCGGCGTTCCCGGCTCGCACTTGGCGGCCGCATGATCTGCGAGCCGGCGCGCACGCAGGCCATCCCCGACGACGGCACCGCGCCGACATGGACGTTGGCGAGATAGCGCCGGTCCGGATCGGGATGCTTGGCGAGATAACGCATGCGCGGCCGGTTCACAGCCTCGCCGTTGGCGAAATCGCGAAACGCCACGCGCATGGCATCGATGCATTCGCGCATCGGCAGCAGACGGCGGACATCCTCGTCGGTAATGATGATCGTCATCGGCTCGGCTTCCTCGCCCCTTTTCCTCGGCTTGGCCCGATTCGCCGCGCATCGGCGAACCTCGCGTTAATCTCGATCACCGTAGCTTGGGCGTCCCTCTCGTGGCAAATTGCGCCCCGTCGCGCGGTGACCGGCTGTTCTGCTATAGTCCCGAGTTGCGGACACGAGGGCACCCCGCGCAAGCTTTGGAGCAGCCAATGTACGACTACGACTTTGCCAAATACGAGGGTCTGTTCATCCCGACCGTCACGCCTTTTACCGCCTCGGGCGAACTCGATCTGAAGAGTTTGGCGCGAGTGGCGCATTATCAGGCATCGATACACGGCGTGGCCGGGGTGGTCTCCTGCGCCCGTATCGGCGAAGGCTCCGTCGTGCGTCCGGACGAAAAGCTCAAAGTGGCCGAGATCATGGGCGCGGCGGCGCGCGAGCACGGCAAGGTGCATACCGCCGCGATCAGGCCGGAATCGACCGAGGAAGCCATCGAGCTCGTGCACAAGCTCGAAAAAATGCCGGTCGATGCAGTGATGATCTTTCCGCCGCTGTTGTTCGCCTGGGGCAAAGTCGGCGGCGATCTGAAAGTCCGCTTCTACGAGGACCTGGTCAACGCCACTTCGATGCCGATCACGCTGTTCCAGATTCCGGTGCCCAATTACTGGTACGATCCGGACACGGTCTGCCGCATCGCCTCGCTCAAGCATGTCGTCTCGTTCAAAGAGGCTTCCTTCAACGTCGATCTGTTCACTGAGACCTGCCGCAAGCTCAAAGCGAGCAACGCGCAAATGCGCATCCTCACCGGCAACGACCGCTTCGTCGGCAAGAGCTATCAGCTCGGCGCGGTCGGCGCCCTGATCGGCATGGCCAATGTCGCGCCCGATCAATGGGCCGAGCTTGACCGCGTCGGCCGCGCCGGCGACTTCGACCGCGCGCTCGAGCTGCAGGAGCAACTGGCGCCGCTCAGCAATCTCATCTTCGCCGAGCCGATCGTCGAGGCGGTCGCCCGCATCAAGACCGTGCTCAAGAACGAAGGGCTGATCGCCAACGACTTTGTGCGCCCGCCGCAGATGGGCATCAGCGAGCCGGAGAAGACCGAACTGCTCAAGCGTTACGCTGCGCTGCGCGCCAAGACCGGCATGCCGCTTAAGGCGGCGGTCGGCGCCTGACGCGCGGGCAGACAGGGAGAAGCGCCGATGGCGAGCACAACTCACCGCGCGGCGGAAGCCGCCCCGGACGTGACGGCGAAGGTGACCAAATTCCGCAGGGTCGAAGCGCTGCGGCCTAAGGCCAAGGCGGTGGCGCCGGAAAAGATCGCCGGCCGCGAGATGAAGGCGGTGCAGTTTTATAGCCCGTACGGCTACCGGGCGCGCATCGGCGTCATCATTCCGGGCGTCAACGTCAACCTGGAACCGGAATTCTACCGGGTCGCGCCGGAAGGCGTTTCGATCCATACCAGCCGCATGATGCTGCTCGGCAAGGCGACGCAGGATTCCTACCTGCGCATGGAGGCCGACACCGAACGCGCGGCGGCAGAACTCGCGACCGCCGAGGTCGATGTCGTCACCTGGGCCTGCACCTCGGGCGGCGTGCTGCTCAAGCCGGAGAAGATCGAAGCGACCATCGCCCGCATTGCCGGCTGCCCCGCGATCAGCGCGCTGACCTCGGTGATCGCGGCGCTCAACGCGTTCGGCGCCAAGCGCGTCGCGCTCGGCACGCCGTACGTCTCCTTCATCAACGAGACCGAGATCGAGGTGCTGGAGGAAGCCGGCTTCAAGGTGGTGTCGATGTACGGCCTCGAACTCGGCGAGACCCAGGAAGAGCGCCGCGGCATCGCGCGGGTGCCGCCGCAATCGCTGCACCGCTTCGCCCGACACATCGACCGGCCCGACGCCGACGCCATCTTCATCAGCTGCACCAACGTGGCCGCGCTCGAGGAGATCGCCGCGGTCGAGGCGGAGCGCGGCAAGCCGGTCATCACCAGCAATCTCGCCACCATCTGGCACGCCTTGCGGCTGTCGGGCGTCAACGACCGGATCGAGGATTTCGGTCGGCTGTTGAGCGAGCACTGAAGCGCCCGCACACTCAGCCGCACCGTCGCGATTGCAAAAAGGACCGCGTTCAAGGAGGACAATATGGCCTTTGTCAAAGCCACCGATATCGCCTACGGGCGTCTGCGCTCGCCCGATCTCGATGTGATGGAGGAGTTCCTGACGCGGTTCGGCATGCACAAGACCGAGCGCACCGGCAACTCGCTCTACATGCGCGGCACCGATCCGGCGCACCACATCCATGTCACCGAGAAGGGCGACCCGAAATTCGTCGGCATCGCCTACTACGTCGACAGCGAAGACGATCTCAGGCGCCTGACCAAGGCGCCCGGCGCCACCGGCATCGAGAATATCGACGAACCCGGCGGCGGCAAGAGGGTGCGGCTGACCGAGCCGAACGGCTATCAGATCGAAGTGGTGTGCGGCATCGAGACCGTCGCGCCGATTGCGGTGAAGAGGCAGAAACTCAATTCGGGCGAGCAGCCGACCGCGCGCGCCGGCGAATTGATGCGGCTGCCGCGCGGCCCGGCGCACGTCAAGCGCATCGGCCACGGCGTGATGATGACGTTGAAATTCACCGAGACCGTGAAATGGTTCCGCGACACGCTGGGCTTCGTCTGCTCCGACGATGTCTATGTCGAGAACAAGGACAACATCATCGGCTCGTTCAACCGCTGCGACCGCGGCGACACCTATGTCGATCACCACGTGTTCTTCTGTCTCAACCATCCCAAGACCGGGCTGAACCATTTCTCATTCGAAGTGCCCGACATCGACGATGTCTGCATGGGCCACGATTATCTGAAACAGTTCGGCAAGTACGAGCACATGTGGGGCATCGGCCGCCACGTGCTCGGCAGCCAGGTTTACGATTACTGGGCCGACCCGTGGGGCCGCGTCCACGAGCACTGGGCCGACAGCGACCGCCTCAACCTCGCCTATGGCTCGAAGCTCGTGCCGGCCGAGGAAGCCCTGCTGTCGCAATGGGGCGAAGCGCCGCCGGAGAAATTCATCAATCACGCCAGCCCGTAATTTTGGACTCCCTCCCACGAACTGGACTCCCTCCCCCACCCGGGCCGCGCTTGCGCGCGCCCGAGTGCAAGCTTGTGGGGAGGGTTGGGGTGGGGGTCGGGAGGTCATTCATCTGAGCAGGACGAGTGCACTGTATTCGTCGATGCTTTTCATTCGCCTCTCGACCCCCACCCCTGCCCCTCCCCACAAGGGGGAGGGGAAAAGGATTTTCGTTCCCGCGGCGCGTTATTTGTTTGCGCCCGAGTTTTTGAGCAAGCCGCTTCCAAAAAACCTCGCCGCGCGTCCGACCTTCGTCAGATAAATCCGGCTGTGGACGGCCGGATGCATCACGATCGGGCGCGTCAATCGGTGGGTTTCGCTCCGCTCAACCCACCCTACAAAAAAGAAAAAAGGAAGCGGAACGCCGAGAAACGCGTAGTCCAGCCTCCGCGCCTTGCGGCGCGGCGCTGCCCCACCCTTACCCTGCCCGCGTGCGGGGGAGGGAATGGGAGGGGGCAGCCCGCCTCTCGGCGTTCCACTGCGGCGCTCGCGGCAGCGACCGAACGCCGCCGCTCAGCTCCAGCCACGCGCTTCCTGGGACGGACGACGCAGGAACGGGCGTTACCCGTCCCCTGCCGTCACAGTGCAGCGGGTTGGCCCGCAGGCCGGTCATCGTGCCAGCCGGGCGTGTCCGCCGGAGCCGCCCGGGAGCAAAGGTGACGAGCCCCTGCCCGCGGGCACCGCACTCGCTCCACCAGCCGGTGTCGCCGGCAGGCGTCCTTTACGGGAGCGAGGTGGCGCTCCTTTACCCGTCACGGAAAGAGAGTCAAGGGCTGTCACCACGCTTGCGACTTACGCTTGATTCCGCGGCGTTTTTTGCTGCGCCGCTTGCCTGCGACGCGGCGCCGCGCGCGCAGAATTGGTGCGGATTTAAAGAATCATGGTCGGCCAACGCAGCCTCAGTACCGCGCGCTATCTCGCACCCCGCGCATGAAGACGCGGGCCGGCTCCTTCTGCCTCGGGGTTGAGGCGGCCGTCGGCTGATAATTCCTCCCCCGCGCAGCGGGGGAGGCGGACCGTCCGAAGGACGGGGGCGCGGGCCGCGACGAGATAAAATCGCAGCCGGTTGAACGCCAAAGTCTTCGCTTGTTTGCTGGACTTCACCGCCCATCGCGTCCGCGACTCAGAGGCCCCCTCCACCGCGCTAACGCGCGGTCCCCCTCCCCCGCTTCGCGGGGGCGGAATGGGATTACACATCCACGCTCGCCGCGAGCGCGTTGTGCTCGATGAACTCGCGGCGGGGTTCGACTTTGTCGCCCATCAGTTCGTCGAAGATGGTGTTGGCCTCATCGATCTCTTTGACGTTCACCTGCAGCAGCGAACGGGCGTTGCTGTCGAGCGTTGTTTCCCAGGAGCTGGTTGGGGTTCATCTCGCCCAAGCCCTTGTAGCGCTGCAGGGCCACACCCTTCTTGCCGGCGTTGGTGACGGCTTCGAACAGGCCGACCGGGCCGTGGATCGGGGTTTCCTCGTCCTTTCGTCGCAGCATCGCCGGCGGCGTCGGACGCGGGAAGACCTTCTGCAGCGAGGGTGCGAATTCGTCGAGCTTTCTCGCGTCGGCGGAGCCGAGCAGCGCCTGGTCGATCACCGCGATTTCCTTGACGCCACGCAATGTGCGCTCGAAGATAAAACCTTCGCCTTCGGTGAAATGGCCCTGCCAGCCGCGCTCGGTTTCTTCCGACAGCGCATCGAGCCTTTTGGCGATATAGGGCACCGCCGCGACGGCCTTTTGCGGATCGCCGAAAATGCCGCGGTTGAGCACGCTCAAGATCACCGCCTGCTCGACGACCTGGCGATTGTAGCGGCTGTGCAGTCCGCCCAGCAGGTTGCGGATGGTGCGGGAATCCTCGACGAGCTTGCGCAGGTCGTTGCCAGCCAATACTTCGCCCGAGGCCAGCCGCAAGGTAGTGTCTTCGAGGCCGGTGTCGATCAGATAATCCTCAAGCGAGCGCTCGTCCTTGAGATATTGCTCGGACTTGCCGCGCGCGATTTTGTAGAGCGGCGGCTGGGCGATGTAGAGATAGCCGCCGTCAATGACCTCGCGCATCTGCCGGTAGAAGAAGGTCAAGAGCAAGGTGCGGATATGGGCGCCGTCGACGTCGGCGTCGGTCATGATGATGACCTTGTGATAGCGCAGCTTGTCGATTGAGAACTCGTCGGCGCCGATGCCGGTGCCGAGCGCGGTGATCAAGGTGCCGATCTGTTCAGAAGAGAGCATCTTGTCCATGCGCGCGCGCTCGACATTGAGAATTTTTCCGCGCAACGGCAGCACCGCCTGAAATTCGCGGTTGCGGCCCTGTTTGGCCGAGCCGCCGGCGGAATCGCCCTCGACGATGAACAGTTCGGACTTGGCCGGATCGCGCTCCTGGCAATCGGCGAGTTTTCCGGGCAGCGAAGTGATACCGAGCGCGCTCTTGCGCGTCATCTCGCGCGCCTTGCGCGCGGCCTCGCGGGCGGCGGCGGCCTGGATCACCTTGCCGACGATGATTTTTGCTTCCGACGGATGCTCCTCGAACCAGGATTTGAGCGCGTCGTTGATCACGCCCTCGACCACCGGGCGCACTTCGGAGGAAACGAGCTTGTCCTTGGTCTGCGAGGAGAATTTCGGATCGGCCACCTTCACCGAAAGCACCGCGGTCAAGCCCTCGCGGCAATCGTCGCCGGTGAGCGCGACCTTTTCCTTGCGCGCCCCGCCGCCGGAATCGGCGTAAGCCACGACCTGGCGCGTCAGCGCGCCGCGAAAGCCGGCCAAATGCGTGCCGCCGTCGCGCTGCGGGATGTTGTTGGTGAAGCAGAGCACACTCTCGTGATAGCCGTCGTTCCACCACAGCGCGCATTCGACGCCGATGCCGTCGCGATCGGCCTTGATGACGACGGGCGACGGAATGAGCGGCGTCTTGTTGCGGTCCAGATATTTGACGAACGCCTCCACGCCGCCCTCGTAGCGCAGGGTCTCGCGCTTCTCGACGGCGTGGCGCATGTCGGACAGCACGATGGTGACGCCGGAATTCAGGAACGCGAGTTCGCGCAGCCGGTGCTCGAGCGTGGCGAAGTCGAACTCCGTCATCGTGAACGTCTGCTTCGACGGCAGAAACGTCACCTCGGTGCCGCGCTTGTCGCCCGCGGGGCCGACCTTGGCGAGCGGCGCGACCGGCTCGCCGTCGCGGAATTCCATGAAGTGCTCTTGGCCGTCGCGCCAGATCGTCAGCTTGAGCCAGCTTGAGAGCGCGTTGACAACGGAGACGCCGACGCCGTGCAGACCGCCGGAGATCTTGTAGGCGTTCTGATCGAATTTTCCGCCGGCGTGGAGCTGCGTCATGATGACTTCGGCGGCCGACACGCCCTCGCCCTTGTGAATGTCGGTCGGGATGCCGCGACCGTCGTCGCGCACGGTGCAGGAGCCGTCGGGATTGAGCTGCACAAGAACTTCCCTGGCGTAGCCAGCAAGCGCCTCGTCGATGGCGTTGTCGACCACCTCGTAGACCATGTGGTGCAGGCCGGAGCCGTCGTCGGTGTCGCCAATATACATGCCCGGCCGCTTGCGCACGGCATCGAGCCCCTTGAGCACTTTGATCAATTCCGCATCGTAATCGGACGCGTCGATGGGGCTCGGTTTACGAACCGGTTCGGCCATGCGGGGGACTTTCGAATCGCTTGCAGAATGCGTCACAGAATCAGTCAAACTTGTACACCAAAAGCGACCTTCGTACAGGCCAAAGTGGAGGTCATTAACATATTGTCAAATCGGCGTTTTTCAAGGATTCTCGACCCCTTTCTAAGCCCCCCGAATCGCACCGTTCCGGCGGCTCTGCGATGGCGTCGAATCGGGGTTCCACATTCAGCCTGATACCGCCCGCTGCTGCAGCCTGCCGGCCTCGAAGCCAATGACGAGGGCGCTGCGGGGAACCTCGGCAAACAGCACAGCATCGGCGCCGGTCATCCAGACCTGCGCAGCGAGCCCGGCAAGCTCCACCTGCAGCGCCGCGCGGCGGGCGGGGTCGAGATGGGCGACCACTTCGTCGAGCAGCAGCACCGGCGCAAATCCCGTCATTTCGGCGACCAGCCGCGCATGCGCGAGGACGAGCCCGATCAGTAGAGCCTTCTGTTCACCTGTCGAGGCGTCGGCGGCGGCGATGCCCTTCGCTGCGTAGATCACTTTGAGGTCGGTCAGATGCGGCCCGTCCAACGTGCGGCCAGAAGCGGCGTCGCGGGCGCGATTGTCGCGCAGCACGGCGCGATAGCGCTCCTCGATCGCGCTCGCCGGCTGCGACGGCATGAGCTGTTCCATCCAGCCATCGAGCGCAATCTCCGCGGGCGGGAATGCGGCGTCCTTGCGGCCAACCAGAACCGCCTGGAGCCGCCGCACCGTCTCGGCGCGCAACCCGGCCACCGCGACGGCAATCTCTGCGGTCTCGTGCTCGACGGCGTCGAGCCAGTGCTGATCCGGCCGTGGGTCTTCGAGCAGCCGGTTGCGCGAGCGCAGGCAGCGTTCGAGCGCGTTGACGCGGGTGCCATGCTCGGCATCGACCGCCAGCGCCAAGCGATCGAGGAAGCGCCGGCGCTCGGATGGAGCGCCGACGAACAGCGTGTCCATCGCCGGAGTGAGCCAGACCACGCGCAGGTGATCGGCGAAGGCAGCGGCCGACGGCACCGGTTCGCGATCGATACGGAATAGACGCGACGGCGCCGCGCCCTCCGCCAGCGGCCGCTCGATGCCGGTGCCGAGCGTCGCCAGACCAAGCGCGCCATCGACTTCGGCAGCGACCGCCCAGGAGCCGTCGCCCTCGCTAAACGCCACTTCATCGAGCGTGGCACGGCGCAGGCCGCGGCCCGGCGTCAGGAACGAAATGGCCTCGATCAAATTGGTCTTGCCGGCGCCGTTCGGCCCGACCAGGACGATGGTGCCGGCGTCGCATTGCAGCGACGCCGAATGGTAATTGCGGAAGTTGGTCAGTGTCAGCCGGAGGACGGGCATCAATCGGAAGTCGGAAGTCGGAAGTCAGAAGTCAGAAGTCAGAAGTCAGAAATAAGCGAGAGCAGGCAGTCTTGCAAAAGCCCGCTGTGCCGTTCGACGTCATTCTCCGACTTCCGATTTCCGACTTCTGACTTCTGACTTCCGACTCACACCCGCATCGGCATCAGCACGTAAAGCGCGCCGCGCGACTCCTTGTCCTCAATGAGAGTCGGCGAGCCGGGATCGGCGAGCTTGAGCACCGCAGCCTCGCTTTCGATCTGGGCGGCGATGTCGAGCAGGTAGCGCGAATTGAAGCCGATATCGATTGGATCGGCTTCGTACTCGACTTCGAGTTCCTCATTGGCGCTGCCGGAATCGGGGTTGGTGACAGACAGCAGCAGCCGGCCGCCGGTGATCGACAGTTTCACCGCGCGGCCGCGTTCGCTCGACACCGTCGAAACTCGATCGACCGCGGCTTCGAACTCCTTCTTGTCGACGACCAGTTCCTTGTCGTTATTGACCGGGATGACGCGCGCGTAGTCGGGAAACGTGCCGTCGATCAGCTTCGAGGTCAGGATCACTTCGCCGATGGCGAAGCGGATCTTGCCCGGCGACAGCTCGATCAAGACTTCGGCTTCGACGTCTTCGAGCAGGCGATCGACCTCGGCCACGGTTTTCCGCGGCACGATGATGCCCGCCATGCCGACGGCGCCGGCCGGCAGCGCGATTTCCATCTGCGCCAGCCGATGGCCGTCGGTGGCGACCGCGCGCAACATCTGCGCCTTGGCGGTGCCGGCCGCGTGCAAATAGATGCCGTTGAGGTAATACCGGGTTTCCTCGGTCGAGATGGCGAACTGGGTCTTGTCGATCAGCCGCTTCAGATCGGCCGCCTTGAGCGTGAACTTGTGCGTTGTTTCGCCGGGCGCCAAATCGGGAAAGTCGCTCTCGGGCAGCGTCTGCAGCGTGAAGCGCGAGCGCCCGGCGCGGATCGAAAGCGCCGCGCGGTCGCCCGAGGATTCGAGCACGATCTGCGCGCCTTCAGGCAGCTTGCGCACGATGTCGAAGAACATGTGGGCGGGGACCGTGGTCGAGCCACCGGGGCCTACTTCGGCCGCGATCGCATCGGTCACCTCGATGTCGAGATCGGTCGCCTTCAGGCTGAGCTTCGAGCGGTCGGCACGGACAAGCACATTGCCGAGGATCGGAATGGTGTTGCGGCGCTCGACCACGCGATACACGTGGCCAAGCGACTTCAACAGTTCGGACCGCTCCACCGTGACCTTCATTGTGCAATCCGCTTCCCGGCCGGAAACCGAAAGTGGCCCGCCGCCGCGATTTCGGCAAGCCCGGGCTGGGTTCGAACGCCTCGTTTTCCCTGGGTTTCACAGCGGGCTTTTCGCCGCCATTGCGGCCCCGCACCGACGGGTTTCGGGCCGACGGCCCCGATCGGCGTCGTGGTCGATGCCCGGCTCGGCTGCTATTCCTGCAATTGCCGTTTCAGCGACTCGATCTCCTCGGCAAGCGCCCCGTCATTGCCGGTCAGCGCTTCGATCTTACGCACCGCATGCAACACCGTGGTGTGATCGCGGCCGCCGAAGCGGCGACCGATCTCAGGGAGCGAGCGTAGCGTGAGGATTTTCGCCAGGTACATCGCCACTTGGCGCGGGCGCACGACATTTGCCGTGCGCCGCGACGACAGCAGGTCGGAGCGGCTGACGTTGTATTGCCGCGCCACGACGCGCTGGATGTCCTCGATCCGCACCCGCTTCGGCTCCGCCGGCCGGATCAGATCGCGCATTTCGCGTTCGGCCATTTCCAGCGTGACCGGTTGGCCGCTGAGCGTGCTGTGGGCCAGCAAGCGATTGACGGCGCCTTCGAGGTCGCGGCCGTTATGCGTCACCGACTTGGCGATGAAGACGAGCACGGCGGAGGGAACCTCGAAGTTCGGATGATGTAGACGCGCGGCTGCAACACGGCCCTTGAGGATTTCGAGCCGCAACTCCTCGCCGAGCGAACCGATCTCCACCACGAGGCCGCCGGCCAGCCGCGAGCGCACGCGGTCGTCGAGACTTTCGAGGTCGGCCGGTGGCCGATCGCTGGCGATCACAACCTGGCGGCCGGCGTCGATCAGCGCGTTCAGCGTGTGGCAGAACTCGGCCTGCGTCTGGCGGCCTTGCAGGAACTGCAAATCGTCGATCACCAGCACATCGATGGTGCGCATCGATTCCTTGAACGTCAGCGTGGTCTGGCTCTTGAGCGCCGAGACAAAGCTGTACATGAACCGCTCGGCGGTCAGGTACAGAATTCTGCGTTCGCCGCTGTTGCCCGTCCAGGTGATCGCCTGCAACAGATGGGTTTTGCCGAGTTCGACGCCGGCATGGATGTAGAGCGGGTTGAACATCAGCGGATCGCCGCGGCGGCTGAGCGCGATCTGCCTGGCCGCGGCGTGCGCCAGCGTATTCGAGCGGCCGACGATGAACGTTTCGAAGCACAGCCGCTGATCGAGCGGCGAGCCGCCGAGCGTTTCGTGTGCCGAGGCGAACGGCGACCTCGTCGGCACCCCACCATCAACAATATTGGCTTGCTGCGGCGTGCGCGGCAGGGCTGGCGGCGACGGCAGTTTCGGCTTGCCCGCCGGGGGCCGGATGGTGGCCGAGCGAACACTCAATTCCAGCCGATTTAGACTGGGATCCTCCGCCTGCCATTGCGCCAGCACCCGGTCGGCGTAATGCGACTGAATCCATTTGCGCAAAAAACGCGTCGGCACCGAGAGGCGCACCGCCTCCTTTTCGACGGCGTCGAATTCCATGCGGCCAAACCAGCTGCTGAAGACATCTTCACCGAGTTCGAAGCGCAACCGCTCCTTTATCCGCTTCCAGCGATCCTGATCGGTATTTGTCATGTTGGCGTGCTGCTTGTGTGAAAACACGGGCTCAACCGAACAAAGCGGGGGCGAGGGCACAGTTCTGCCCTGTCCCCGGTACCGGGGAACGCAACGCACTGATCAACGGATTGGGTTACTGACGAGAGCCGAACGTCGTCATCGGCGGCGTTTCGGCAGCGGACTAGCCGCTGGGGGTCGGACTCGGAGCGCGCGAGCGGCGTCGAGCCCGCGGCAAGACGAACACGTACGAAACTCCAAGCCGGGTGACGCCTTTTGTTTCAGTTTCTCTTTCAGTTTGACGAATTGTCATTCCCATGCCCCACCTCCATCGCTCCCAAATCGATGGTTGCCGCCGAGCGGCTTACCCAGCGTATTTCCAAGTAACGCACGCTTCCCCAAATCGCCAATTGTGTAGTCGTCGTGGCCTACAAAGTCCTTATCACGGGCTTTTCAGCCTAGGAACTCCCAATTCGACAGCATGAGGACATGATATACTTGATGCAATTCCTCCCTCCTTCATCCACCGATGAGTACTACTTGAAACCAGTGTCTGATGGACTTCGGAGGTCGAAGACATCGTGACGTTACCACGACGATTCCGGGTCGCAACCGTAAAAAACCGGCCGCGCGGCGAATGCGATTTGTTGCAGATAAACGAAAGCCGTCGTACGTGGCTCATAAGCGATTGAATTTATATAGCTATTTCCTATAGTCAGGCCGCCAAGCGAGGTTCCGAAGCGGCCCGATCGCACGCCGGAGCAAATAACATCGGAAACGCCTGCAAATCACGATTTTCAAGGTCCCCACGGAGCGTCTCGATTAACCCTTTAATTCCGCGAACAATTCCTTTGAACGTTCCGCCAACCAACCTCCGCCCTGACCGCCAAAACACGCAGAAATGCGCATGAATAAAGGAGAAATCGACACTTACGGGCGGTCACCGCTGGCCCTCTGTGTCAGCCGAATTAAATTTCCATGAAAGTGTTGCAAAACAGCAACACAGCCAACATAATCTGTTGGGGTAGCGTCCATTCCACCGCAATTGGCCGGTTCGCTGCTGCGATCGAGCCGGCTGCCAAGCCACCCCGCTTAGCCACCCCGCTTCGAGCTACTTGCCGAGCGCCGCGATGCGATGGGCGAGCCGAGAGACCTTACGCTGCGCCGTATTGCGGTGGACGACGCCTTTTTGCGCCCCGCGAATGATCGCCGGCTCCGCCTCCGCCATGGCCGCAAGCGCTGCGGTGCGGTCGCCCGTCGAAATCGCTTCTTCAACTTTGCGCAAGGCATTGCGCATCCGAGAGCGCCGGGCACGGTTGACGACGGTGCGGCGCGCGATCTGGCGGGCGGCCTTTTTGGCTGATTTGGTGTTCGCCATCGTCCTAAATCGGCAGACGCGTTTTGAATTGGCTGGACGCCATGGCGGCGAGCCGGACGCCCGCCGCCTTGCGCCGCGCTTATAGGGGCGCCGGCCACACTCGTCAACGCCTGCGCCTCACGCAAAAGCCGATCGGCGCCGCCGTTAGGCAACGCGTTTGGCACGGACCGCATCGTAGCCGGCGCTGACCGAAAGAGCCTCCACTGCGGCAAATGCCGTCAGCGGCGGCGCGACGCGCGCCCATTGGCCATCGTCGTGGATGTGGGCGAGCAGCGCTTTCACGCCGGGCACGAGCGGCTTGCCGTCGAACAGTTTGCGGATGGCGACCGCTTCAGCCAGCGCCCCGGCATCTCCGGAACGAAAGGCGCGAGCGCACAGGTCGGCGTTGAGATTGGCCGTTGCCGAAATGCAGCCGGCGAACGGCCCGGAGCGAGCCTGCGGCAGCGCTGCTTCGGTCGACGGGAACACCTTGAAGCGGGCTAGGATGCTGGCGGCCTCGCGCGCGTAGGCCATATCGCCAGAAGAATCTTCAAGCCGACGATGCGTTCGCCGAAAGTATCGAGCAGCCGCCGGATCAAGGCGATATGCCAGGGTACGCCTGACTGCGCCGGAAAGTGATAGAGATAGATCGCAATCGGCCGCGTCGCGCTCGCTTCGACGAGCGCCTCCACGTAGGCGACCAGTCCGTCATCGGCGATGCCTTTATAGTAGAAGGGCGGCAGCACCAGCGCGCCGGCAAAACCAAGTTCGGCGGCGTGCCGGGTGAGCGCGACGGCATCGCCGATAGCGGCAGCGCCGGTGCCGACCATCATGCGGTCGAGCGGCAGCCCGCTTGCCGCGTAAGCACTCATCACACGTCGACGCTGATCCAGCGAAAACGAGGTCGCTTCCCCGGTCGTGCCAAGCACATTGAGGCCGTCGCAGCCGTTACCGAGCAGGAAGCGCGCCAACGCCACCGAGCGCGGGCAATCCGGCTCGCCGTTCTGATCGATCGCAGTCGCGATCGCGGCGATCACGCCATGCAGGCTTTTGGTATCGGTCATCGTCATTCGTCCTCGGAGCGACAGCATTCCCTACCACTAGGACGCTGTGCGGGCGAAACGAATTTGCAAATGGCGACCCAGGCCGAGCCGCCGCGCCGCCGTCAGCGGGCCTGACGCGGATCGCCGATACGCTGTGCTTGACAGGATCGCGGCGGGGCCGAAGTTAGCCAGCCAGCGCCGCAAGGAACAGCGAGGACCGAAATCATGGCCAATCTGCGTTTGAGTCTTGCCTGCGGACCCTACGACCGGACGCTCGCGCTGCGCGAGGGCTCGATCAGGCCGGAGGGTATCGACATCAATTACATCACCCTGCAGCCGGCCGAAATCTTCTGGCGCATGCTGCAATACAAGGAGTTCGACGTTTCCGAAATGTCGCTGTCGAACTACGCCACCTTGGTCGCGAGTGCAGAGGCGCCGTTCATCGCGATCCCGGTGTTTCCGTCGCGGGTGTTTCGCCACGGCTATTTCTTCGTCAACCCGCAAAAGGGAATTTCGAAGCCGAGCGACCTCAAAGGCAAACGCGGCGGCGTGCCCGAATACAGCATGACGGCCGCTGTCTTCATGCGCGGCATGCTGCAGCACGAATACGGCATCAAGCCGAGCGACATCGAATGGGTGCAGGGCCGCGCCGACCGGCTCGGCCACAAGCTGCCGCCGGACATCCGCCTCACCCAGGCGCCCGACGGCGCCGAGCTCGGCGATATGCTCGAACGCGGCGAGCTCGATTTCGTCATGAGCGCCAACAACCCGCTCGCTTTCCGACGCGGCTCGCCGAACGTGAAGCGGCTGTTTCCCAATTATCGCGAACTCGAGCAGGACTATTACCGGCGCACCAAGATCTATCCGATCATGCACACATTGGTGATCCGGCGTGACATCTACGAGCGCGATCCGTGGGTGGCGCTGAGCCTGTACAAGGCTTTGTGCCGCTCCAAGGATTACGCATTGCAATTGGCGCGCGAGGGCGGCTCGCCGAAAATCTCATTCGCCTGGCTGCAGCCCTTGATCGAGGAAGAGCAGGCGATCATCGGCAAGGATTGGTATCCCTACGGCATCGAGGCCAACCGCCCGACGCTCGAAGCGCTGGTGCAATATACCCACGAGCACGGACTGGCGCCGCGCCGGCTCAAGATCGAGGAACTGTTCGCGCCGAGCACGCAGCACGACATTCCGCTGAGCGAAGGGCAATGGGTATAAGGCTTGAATGGACCTCTACCGATCGGGTCGGTTCCCGCGGCTCGGACCGAAACAGATGGCCGTTGTTCCGAATCGGAAGCAAAACACGACGTGTTCGCCGCGCCATTCGGCTATCTGAAGGTGATCAGGTCGGTGCGGCTGAGGGTTGAAGCTCCAGTCTTCAAAGGCTCGTTCGCGGCATTCGAACTGTGCTGATGCAGAATCTGGAACAGCCCTACGGCAATTTCGTAATCCGTGGCGTCCAAACTCGCGTCGACGGGAACCACGACCGTATAACCGCGCAACGTCGCTCCGACCGACGTGTAGGTCACCGATCCGCTCACCTTCCAGCCGGTCAGAATGAGCGTTGTAATCCCTTTGGCCTTGAGCACGTTGTCGAGATCGGTATGGTAGAACCTGTCTTGAGCTTGGCTTTCAACCTTGATGTCGTCGGGAGCAGGAAAAACCTCCGGCAACCACTTTGACATGGTCGGCGCTCGAGTTCCGTACCCGATGGTAACGCCAGCCTGTCGTGCCCGCGCCAGCAATGAAGAGATGGCTGGCAGCATTCGCCCTTTGCAATTCGGTTGACGCGTGCAAATGGGATCGACAATGTCGAATATCAGCAATGCCGTTGTTGCGGGGTCGAGGGCCACTGGGGCCGGGTCCGGTGGTGACGGCATTTGGAGTGTCAGCGGAGGGTTGCTCATCGCGAACTGCCCGATTGCGACAGAGCCGGCGCGCTGCCTTTCGCCGGCACACGCTGCTTGTCGGGATGATCATGCGAATACCGATAGTGTATAGAAAACCGGGCGTGTCAAACTCTGGTACCATGTATCATCGCGTTATCCCCTTCCCTGGCCCCGAGCGCCATCTGCAGAAAGCCGGCCTGTCGAACAGCTCGCGAAGGAAGAAATCTGCTGCTGAGCACCCCAAGCAGCTTGGCGTCGATGACAACGCCCACGGCAAGAGTTGGGTCTCGGCTGCACCGAGGAGTCGCTCAGGCGGCGCAACCCTCCGCGATGTCCGCACGCATCATTCATGCGGGAAGGTCTCGGCGTTCCGAACGGGCATTCATGAACCACATTCACAGGTTCATGCAAATTACCGCATCTAATTGAGCATTGTCCGGTCCCCTAGATTCGTCGCCGGCGGTCGGCGGAAAGCCTGCGCGCCCGAGCAAAGGAATCGGAACCGGACCATGCCAAGTCGCGACGATCTTGAACCGTCCAGACGTAAGATATTAGTTGGAGTGGTTGCTTCCGCGGCGGCAACGGCTGTGCCCTCCGCCGCCGACGCCTGGAGTGCCGCGGCGCGAAACCGGGCCGCAGCGAATGGAGAGCCTGCCATGTCGAAGGTGTCATTCACAGTGAACGGAGAGGCGCGCAACCTCGACCTCGATCCGCGCACCACGCTGCTCGATGCATTGCGCGAACACCTGCATCTGACCGGCACCAAAAAAGGCTGCGATCATGGGCAGTGCGGCGCCTGCACTGTGATCGTCGGCGGGCGGCGGATCAATTCGTGCCTTACGCTCGCATTGATGCATGACGGCGACAGCATCACGACGATCGAGGGTCTCGGCACGCCGCAACATCTGCACCCGATGCAGGAGGCCTTCGTCAAGCACGACGGCTATCAGTGCGGCTATTGCACGCCGGGGCAGATCTGCTCGGCCATTGCGGTGCTCGACGAGATCGGGGCCGGCATCCCGAGTCACGTCACCGCGGACCTGACCGCGCCGCCGCAACTCACGGCAGACGAAATCCGCGAGCGGATGAGCGGCAACATCTGCCGTTGCGGGGCCTATTCCAACATTGTCGAGGCGATCATCGAAGTCGCCGGGAGGCAGTCGTGAAATCCTTTGGCTACGAACGCGCGACATCGCCCGCTTCAGCCGCAGCCACGGCCGCGCGCATCCCGGGCGTCAAGATTCATCGCCGGCGGCACCAATCTTCTCGACCTGATGAAGCTTCAGATCGAGACGCCATCCCATCTGATCGACGTGAACGGTCTCGGCTCTGGACCGGATCGAAACGACACCAGAGGGCGGCCTGCGCATTGGTGCGTTGGTGCGCAACACCGATCTTGCCGCCGACCAGCGCGTGCGGCGAGATTACGGTCTGCTCGCGCGCGCGCTGCTCGCGGGTGCGTCGGGCCAGTTGCGCAACAAGGCGACTACCGCAGGGAATCTGCTCCAGCGCACACGTTGCCCGTATTTCTATGACACCAACCAGCCGTGCAACAAACGTCGCCCCGGCAGCGGCTGTGCGGCGATCGGCGGGTTCAGCCGCCAGCACGCGGTGGTGGGCATCAGCGACGCCTGCATCGCGACTCATCCAAGCGACATGGCGGTGGCGTTGCGCGCGCTCGAGGCATCGGTCGAAACAGTCCGGCCGGACGGTTCGGTGCGGCGCATCCCGCTCGCCGACTTCTATCGGCCGCCAGGCGATACGCCGCACATCGAAACCGTGCTGGAAGCCGGCGAACTCATCACCGCGGTGACATTGCCGAAGCCGGTGGGTGGACGGCAACTCTATCACAAGGTGCGGGACCGCGCCTCTTATGCGTTCGCGCTGGTCTCGGTCGGCGCGATTGTGCAGCCGGACGGGACCGGGCGCGTCGCGTTCGGCGGTGTCGCGCCCGAGCCCTGGCGCATCGAAGCGGCCGAGGCGGAGCTGCCGCGCGGCGCCAAGGCCGTCACATCGCGGCTTTTTGCCGATGCGCGCACGACAAAGGACAACGCATTCAAGGTGAAATTGGCCGAGCGCACACTCGCCGCCGTGCTGACCGAAGCGACGGCCTGACAGCCGCCGGCACCGGCATGCGACTGCAGAGGTTTTGCAAATGAAATTCGACACCCCCGCGACCACCAATCCCGATCGATCAGCTCAAGGTGATCGGCAAGCCGATCGATCGGATCGACGGTCCGCGCAAGACAACGGGTACGGCAACCTATGCCTATGAGGCACGATGTGGTCACCGACCCGGCCTATGGCTATGTGGTCGGTTCGGCCATCGCCAAAGGCCGGATCGCCTCGATCGATCTGACCGACGCCAACGCCGCGCCCGGCGTGCTCGCCATCGTCACCGCGGACAATGCCGGCAGGCTCGGCAAGGGCGACTGGAACACCGCGAAACTGCTCGGCGGTCCCGACATCGAGCATTACCATCAGGCAATCGCAATCGTGGTCGCCGTGACCTTCGAGCAGGCGCGCGCCGCGGCGCACCTGGTCCGCGTCAGCTATGCTCCAGCGCAAGGCGCCTTCGACCTCGCAGCCGCAATGAGACTCGGCGTTCGCCCCGGAACTCGGATTCGGCGGACCGCCCGATACCGCGATTGGCGACTTTGCCGGCGCATTTGCCGCAGCGCCGATCAAGCTCGATGCGACCTACACAACGCCCGATCAATCGCACGCGATGATGGAGCCGCACGCTTCCATCGCCGCCTGGAGCGGCGACAAGCTCACGCTGTGGACCTCCAACCAGATGATCGACTGGAGCACCACCGACCTGGCGAAAACTCTGGGCATTGCGAAACAGAATATTCGACTGATTTCGCCCTTCGTCGGCGGCGGCTTCGGCGCCAAGCTGTTCGTGCGCGCTGACGCAGTGCTCGCAGCGCTCGGCGCGCGCGCGGCCAGGCGGCCGGTGAAGGTGACGCTGCCGCGGCCGTTGATCTTCAACAACACCACGCATCGGCCCGCGACGATCCAGCGCATCCGCATCGGGGCCGATCGCGACGGCAAGATCACCGCGGTCGGTCATGAGAGCTGGTCCGGCGACCTGCGCGGCGGGGGGCCGGAAACCGCCGTCACCCAGACCCGGTTGCTCTACGCCGGGGCCAACCGCATGACGGCGACACGGCTCGCCGTGCTCGATCTGCCTGAGGGCAACGCCATGCGCGCTCCGGGCGAAGCCCCGGGCTTGATGGCGCTGGAGATCGCCATCGACGAAATAGCCGAGAAACTCGGGCTCGATCCGATCGCGTTCCGCATTCTCAACGACACGCAGCTCGATCCCGAACATCCCGAGCGGCGGTTCTCACAGCGCCACCTCGCCGAATGCCTGCGCACCGGCGCAGATCGTTTCGGCTGGAGCCGGCGCAATCCGTTGCCGGGCAGGATCCGAGACGGACGCTGGCTGCTCGGCATCGGCGTCGCCGCCGCATTCCGCAATAATCTGGTCACGACATCGGCGGCGCGCGTCCGGCTCGACAATCGCGGCATCGTGACCATCGAGACCGACATGACCGACATCGGCACGGGCAGCTACACAATCATCGCCCAAACCGCGGCCGAGATGATGGGCGTGTCGCTCGATAACGTCGTGGTGCGGCTTGGCGATTCGGCCTTTCCGGTGTCCTGCGGCTCGGGCGGGCAATGGGGCGCCAACAATTCGACCGCCGGCGTTTATGCCGCCTGCATGAAGCTGCGCGAGGCTGTGGCGCGCAGGCTCGGCTTCAATTCCGCCGACGCAGTCTTCGCGGACGGTCAGGTCCGCTCCGGCAACCGCAGCTGCAGCGCTTGCCGAAGCGGCGGGCGGAAGCGGCCTCGCCGCCGAGGACGCGATCGAATACGGCGATCTCGACAAGACCTACCAGCAATCGACTTTTGGTGCGCATTTCGTCCAAGTCGCAATCGACGCCGCAACCGCCGAGATCCGCGTCCGGCGCATGCTCGCGGTGTGCGCGGCGGGCCGCATCCTCAATCCGAAATCGGCACGCAGCCAGGTAATCGGCGCGATGACGATGGGCGTCGGCGCGGCGCTGATGGAGGAACTTGCGGTCGACAAACGGCTCGGTTTCTTCGTCAACCACGATCTCGCCGGCTACGAAGTTCCGGTCCATGCCGACATCCCGCACCAGGACGTAATCTTCCTCGATGAGATCGATCCGATGTCGTCGCCGATGAAAGCGAAGGGCGTCGGCGAACTCGGCCTGTGCGGCGTCGGTGCGGCCATCGCGAACGCCGTCTACAACGCCACCGGCGTGCGGGTGCGCAATTATCCGATCACCCTCGACAAGCTGCTCGACGCATTGCCGCAGCTCGGCTGAGCGAACGCGCGCAGCGCAAGCAGCGCAAGCGGCTGGTTCCCGCCGCGCAACCTTATCGCGCTCCGGGACGCACCTCGGTAGAGTAGGATCGCGCGCTCCGCCGCCGTAAACTCTCCGGGTGCCGAGATCGGCGGCGGAGCCGCCACAGGCGCTGGGAGGACGGCATGACGACGGCGACCGAAAGCGTTGAGTTGACGCGCGTCGGCCCTGACACGGTCATGGGCGCCTTGATGCGCGAATACTGGATTCCGGCGCTGATGTCGTCCGAACTCACGGCCGGCGGCGCGCCGCTTCGGCTGATGCTGCTCGGCGAGAAGCTGATCGCGTTTCGCGACCGCGCCGGCCGGGTTGGCGTGATGGATCATCGCTGTCCGCATCGCGGCGCCTCGCTGTTTCTTGGCCGCAGCGAAGAGGGCGGGCTGCGCTGCATCTATCACGGCTGGAAATTCGACGTCGCGGGCCGCTGTCTCGACATGCCGAACGTGCCGCAGCAGCAGGATTTCAAGCACAAAGTCCGCGCCAGAGCCTTCAAGGCGGTCGAGTGCGCCGGCATGGTCTGGGTCTATATGGGCTTGCGCGCCGAAGCGCCGCCGCTGCCGGGGTTCGAGATTCTCGACGTTCCGGACGACGAGGTGGGCGCGCTGCTGGTTCAGCGCAACTGCAATTACCTGCAGGCGCTCGAGGGCGACATCGACACCTCGCATTTCGGCTTCCTGCACGCCGGACATGTCGATGCTGACGAGCTTGCCGAGGACGACCCGATCCACCACACCGTCGCGATCCGCACGCCGGAATATCACGTCGCCGATGCGCCCTGGGGCACGACCTACGCGGGCTACCGCACTGCCGGGCCCGGCCGCACCTCGTGGCGCTTCGGCAACTTCATGTTTCCGTTCTGGGCACAGGTGCCGAACGGCGAGTTCGGCCATCACATCCAGATCCGTGGCTGGGTGCCGCTCGACGACGAGCACACGATGTACTGCGTGCTGTGGTGGAAACGCGGGCTCTCCGCCATGACCCAGCAGGCGCCGGCGTTCAAGGACGGAACGCCGATCGGCGGCATGGGGCGCGGCAACGATTTTCTGCCCAACACCAGCGACTGGCTCGGCCGCTGGCGGCTGGCCGCAAATGCCAGCAACGATTGGCGCATGGACCGGACTGCGCAGCATGACAACGTCATCTACAGCGGCATCGAGAGCGTCCATTTGCAGGACCAGGCCGTCACCGAGAGCATGGGCGCGATGCTCGATCACCGCTTCGAGCATCTCGCCGCGTCGGATCAGATGATCACGCGCACGCGCCGCCGCCTGCTGCTGGCGGCCCGCGCGCTGCGCGACAAGGGCGAGCCGCCGCCGGGAATAGACAACGCCGAAATATTCCGCGACGCTCGCGGCGGCTATTTCACGGCCGGCGACAGCGATAGCTGGCAGCACGCCTATGCCACGCAGCTCGCCGCGGCGTCTCGTCCGCGCGCGAGCGCAATGCGCGGCGCCGGACTGCCCGCCGGCTGACTGTGCGACCGCTGTGGGCGTGCCGTTCGAGCGGGCGCAAGGTCCGCGCCCGCGGACCGGGCTGCGCTTGCATGGGCCCTGCCGCGCAATATGATCGCGACACCGGCACGGCTTCAGCCTGCCCGAGGTTCTCACGAGGAATGGGAAGCCGCCATGGACATTGCACTTTCGGACAGCTTCGTGCCGGTGATCGATATCGCGCCCTATCTGGCGGGAACTCCTGAAGGCAAGCGACGGGTCGCCCAAGAACTCGGCCGCGCCTGCCGCAACGTCGGCTTCTATGTCATTGTCGGTCATAGCGTCGACCGTAAATTGGTCGACCAGGTTGAGACTGTCTCGCGCGAGTTCTTCGATCTGCCGCTCGACGAAAAAATGAAGGTGCATACCGGCGGCGCGTCGGGCGGCGTCGGCTATTCGGCGGTGGGCGATATCGCGCTGGCCCGTACCCGCGGCCAAGTCACGCCGCCCGATCTCAACGAAACATTCCAGATCGCGAAAGTCGATGTGACGGACGATCGGTATTTCCAGAACGAAGCGGCGCGCGGCATGATCCCGGCCAACCGCTGGCCGCAGCGGCCCGCTGCCCTCAAGGCGACCTACGCCAAATACTATTTGCGGATGGGCGCCCTCGCCGCCGAGCTCATGCGCCTGTCGGCGCTCGCGCTCGATCTGCCTGAGACCTACTTTGACGGCAACATCGACCGCCACATCAGCCGGCTCAATGTGCGCCTCTACCCGGAGCAAACAGTCGCGCCCTTGCCCGGCCAATTGCGCGCCGGCGCGCACACCGATTACGGCACCGTCACGATCCTGCGGCCTGGCGACAGCATCGGCGGCCTGCAGGTCGCCGATGGCGACGGCAACTGGCACGACGTGCCGGTGATACCCGATTCCTTCGTGATCAATCAGGGCGACCTGATGGCGCGCTGGACCAACGATCGCTGGCTTTCAACGCTGCATCGCGTCGCCAATCCGCCTGCAGAGGCCAAGGGCGGATCGCGGCGCCTGTCCATCGTGTTCTTCCATCATCCGAACTACGATGCCGTCGTGTCGTGTCTGCCGACCTGCGTCGAGCCTGGAGCAAAACCCGCCTATGAGCCGATCACGGTCAGCGAGTACTACAAAATGAAGAAATCACAGCAGCGCATCGCGAAAGAAAAGACTGTTGAAGCAGCGGCGACTTGACTGACGGAATTGTTCCGCTTTGCTCGCGCACCGTTCGCCGCCGGCTCTATGAATCCAGCGCGTTCGCCGCGAACAGCTCCTCCATCGGCATGACGCGCCGGGTGAGGCCCTGCTGGTTGGAATATTTCGCCGCTTGTTCCAGCGTCGAGCGATTGGCTTTGAGCCCGTGGGTGATGAGCCGGCTCGCCAGCGACTCGCGATAGTCCGCCGGCACCAGGCCGGTCTCCAGATGATAGGCGATATGCTCGCGCCGCTCGGCTTCGGCGATGGCGTTGGCCCGATCGAACGCCTTGAGGATGTTGATCACCACCCAGGGGCTCTTCTCGTACACCGCGCGCTTGACGACCATGCCGTGATTGATCGGATAGATGCCGGACTTCTTGTAATAGCGGACGGCTTCGGCGGCGCGGTCCGCAAACAGCGGCCTGATGCCGGGATGAGTGGCGAGGTCCACGTCGCTGCGATCGATGAGGTCTGCACGCTTGCCGATATAGGACATGCAGGCATCGAGTTCGCCCGCGAGGGTCATCGAGGCGATGCTTTTCTCCGGCGGGATCTGGTTGATGGTGATTCCGGGCGGCGCCTTAAAGCCGATGGCGCCGGCATGGCTGCGCGTCGGCACGCGCTCCATGAAGAAGGTCATGTCCTTGGGCGCGATGCCGAAATCGCTTTCCAGCACGCCGCGGGTCCACAGCGCCGAAGTCTGCACGTATTCGGGCACGCCGACGCGCTTGCCTTTGAGATCGGCAGGGCCGGCGATTCCCGCGTCCCTACGCGCCAGCATCATGGTGTGGTAGAAGCGCCGCGTCGTGAACACCGGAATGCCGACGAAGCGCTCATCACCGCGGTCGCGGATCATCAGCAGCTCCGACATCGACATTTCCGACACGTCGAACTCGGCGAAGCTCGAGCTGACGCCAGAACATTTCCGCGGGGCCGAGCACGGTCTTGGCGAAATCGATGCCGTCGGGTTCGACGCGCCCGTCGATGATCGGCCAGGTGCGCGGATTGCTGGAAATGGCGAGACTGAGTTGCAGATTGGCCATGTTTCCTCCCCGCCTGCCGGGCTATCGTCACGGGGCGCTTGCAGGCTCGCTATCCCACGGTCGCACGATCGTATAATAAATTCGCGCCAAGCGCGCGGCATGGAAGCAGGCGCCGGAAAGGGGGACAGTCGAATGACAATATCGCTTCGACACGGGTCTCGGGCCGGCATCGCCGCGATCGCAATGTTGCTCGCTGGCGCGGCGTCCGCTCCGGCCCCAGCCGCCGATACGGCATTGACAGTCGGCAAGGCCAACGCAACGTCGGATGCGATCATTCCGGTCGATATCGGCGACAAGCTCGGCATCTTCAAAAGGCACGGCCTCGATCTCAACATCATCAATTTCGGCGGCGGCAGCAAGATGGTGCAGGGCCTCGCTGCGGGCGCCGTCGATATCGGCGACGGCGCTGGCACCGAGATGGCCTTCGTCGCCAAGGGCGCGCCCATGCTCGCGGTATGCGAGAGCACCGGGCCGGCGCCCTTCCTCGGCGTCGGCGTGCCGTGGGATTCGCCGATCAAAAAGCTCGAGGATTTGAAGGGCAAGATCATCGGCGTGTCGAGCCCCGGCTCGTTCAGCGACTGGTCGGGCCATCAGCTCGCGCGCCACTTCGACTGGGGCGAGAACGGCGTGAAGACGGTCGCGATCGGCGGTGGCGCTGCGCCGGCGCGGGCGGCGTTTCGCACCCATATCGTCGATGCCGCAATCGGCGGCACGTCGCAATTCCTCGCCTTCGAGGAGGCCAAGGAAGGCCGCCTGATTGCGCCGGTCTCGACCTTCGAGGGCAACGTCGCCTCGGGCGCGCTCTACGCCTCGACCCGGCTCATCGCCAGCAATCCCGACGCGATCCGCGCCTTCCTCGCCGGCTGGATCGAGACCGTCGATTACATGCGGGCGCACAAGGCCGAGACGGTGAAGATCACAAGCGCCATCACCCATTTCGGCGAAAATGTGATGTCGCGGGAATACGATTTCACCATCGGCATGCACACCAGGGATTGCCGGTTCGATGCCGACTCGCTTGCGACTTTGAAGCGGTCTTTTGTCGAGATGAAGCTCACGCCGAGCGCGCCCGATATGTCGAAGCTCTATAGTGAAGCGTACCTGCCGAAGTGATCGAAACCGGCGGTGACACCGGTGTTCCCGCTGCCGCACCGGCCCGGACGGCGTCGCTATTTGCATGGAATGGCGGGATCAAAGCAGCAATATGTTGCCCATCGAATCGGATTCCGATCTAGCTAAGAATCCAATTCTCTCAGCTTGAAGCGCTGCAGCTTGCCGGTCGCGGTGCGCGGCAGGTCGGGGCGCACGTCGATCCAGCGCGGATATTTCCACGGCCCGGCGCATTGCTTGACATGGATGCGCAGCGTTTCGAGGAGCCGCTCGTCGGCGGTAAAACCGTTGCGCAGCACGATGAAGGCCTTGGGCTTGACCAGGCCGTCGGCATCCTGTTTGCCGATCACCGCGGCTTCCAGTACCGCCTCGTGCGAAGCGAGCACCGCTTCGACCTCGAACGGCGACACCCACATGCCGCTCACCTTGAACATGTCGTCGGTGCGGCCGCAATAATGATAGTAGCCGTCGGCGTCGGCGAAATACTTGTCGCCGGTAAAGGTCCACTCGCCCGCAAAAGTACGCCGGCTCTTGTGCCGCTGGTTCCAGTAGCCTTCGCCGGCGGTGGGTCCGCGCACGACGAGTTCGCCGATCTCGCCGGCCGGCAATGTGTGACCTGATTCATCGACGATCTTGACCTCGTAGCCGGGCACCGGGCGGCCGGTGGTGCCGTAGCGCACCGCGCCCGGCTGATTGCTCAAGAAGGTCTGGAACATTTCGGTCGAGCCGATGCCGTCGAGCACATCGACGCCGCAAGCCGCGCGCCAACGATTGCCGAGATCGGCGGGCAGCGCTTCGCCGGCCGAAATGCAAAGCCGCAACCGCGCCGATCCGGCGCCGCGCGTCATGTCCTTGTGGGCAAGCAGCGAGGCATAGAGCGTCGGCACGCCGTAGAAGATCGTCGGCTGGTGGCGGCGCATGATGTCGAACACCGCGTCCGGCGTCGGCCGCTGCGGCAGCAGCACGGTCGAGGCGCCGACCGACATCGGAAACGCAATCGCGTTGCCCATGCCGTAGGAGAAGAACAGCTTCGCCGCGGAGAACACCACGTCATCCTGGCGGATGCCGATGACGCGCTGGCCCATCAGCCGGGCCGCCGCCATCGGCGTGGTGTGGACGTGCTTGACGCCGTTGGGCTCGCCGGTGGAGCCCGACGTGTACATCCAGAACGCGACTTCATCGGACAAAGTCGGCGCAATGAACAGGTCCGGCCGCCCGCTCGCGACGAGATCGGCGAAGTCATGCACCGCGCGGTCGCCGAACGCAGCGCGCTCCGCGACACTGGCGCCGACCAGGATGATGGTGCGCAGCCGCGGCAGGCGGTCGAGAATGGGGAGGAGCGTTCTGGCCAAAGCCGCCGAGGCGACGATCGCCGAGGCGCGGCTGTCGCCGAGAATATAGGCGTATTGCTCCGCCATCAGCAGCGTGTTGAGCGGCAGCACCACGATGCCGGCGCGCACGCCGCCCCAGAACGCCACCGGAAAATCAACCGTGTCGTGGAGCAGGAGACTCAGTCGCTCTTCCGGGCGCAATCCGGCCTGCCGCAGCGCCGCAGCGAACCGGCAGGTGTTGGTTTGCAGTTCGCCGTAAGTGATCGATCGATTGGCGTCGGTGAACGCGGTCTTGCCGCCAAGCCCGCGCGCCACAGCGGCGTCGACGAAATCGCTGACGGCATTGTACGGCCTGCGCTGCAGGAGGTCTTTCAGCATGGCTTTGGCGGGCTCCACGGCCGGCCCGGCTCCGCGGCGATCCGAGCTAAAATCGCACAGATTCTACGGCCTTTTCTACGGCCTTGCCTAGAGCCGCCAAGCGGGGGCATCAGCCGCCGCGAAATACCGGCTTGCGCTTTTCGTGAAACGCTTCGACGCCTTCGCGAAAATCGTCGGACTGGCGCAGCCGGCTGTAGCAATGGCCTTCCAGCTCGATCGCGGCTTCGAGATTGGTGTCTTCGGTGGCGTTGAGCAGGGCCTTGGCGGTGCGTTGCGCCAGCGGCGAGAACGCGCGCAGTTCCTCGACCAGCGCATCGGTCGCCGCTTCGAGCTTGTCGTCGGGCACGCATTCGGTGGCGATGCCCCATTCGTAGGCCTGCTTTGCCGCAATGCGCTTTGAGCGCATCACGATGTCCTTGGTCCGCGTGATGCCGATGATCTTCTGCAGCCGCGCCGAGCCGCCGGAGCCGGGGATCTGGCCAAGCCGCTGCTCCGGCAGCGCATACAGACAGGTTTCGGAGACCAGCCGAAAATCGCAGGCCAGCGAAATCTCGAAGCCGACGCCGAAGCAATAGCCGCGGTTTGCGGCAATGACCGGTTTGCTGCAGCGCGCGGGCGCTGCGATGTTCCAGGCGAGCTTCGACACATGTTCGGGCGAGGCCGCCAAGAATCCGGCGATATTGCCGCCCGAGGAAAAATGCTCCCCGGCCGCGCGCAGCACGATCACGCGTACCCTTGCATCCTCGTCGAGTGCTTCGAAGACGATGCGGAGCTGATCGCGCTGGCCCATCTCAATGACATTGAGCGGCGGCCGGTCGAGCACGAGGTCGGCGCGCTCGCGCGCCGGATCGATCTCGACGCGGAAACCGTCGAGTTTTTGGTCTTGCAGGCGCGGATCGGAGAACGCGTTCATGCGGCCGTTCCTTGCTGGCGAGCGGTGAGAGCGGATGTGGAGACGCAATCCGCGGCGGCTTCGTGGGCGTATTGGCCGGCCACGAGCGCGCGGGGCGCCATAATAGGGCTTTGCTGCCTGCCGACAAAGCGTCTGGCAAATGCCCGCACCGGCATGCACGCCGCGCCCGCAGCGCCGGCGCTGACGACGTCCCGCGTCGCTCGCCAATGATTTCGCGCCGTCAGCGCCGCGTCGGAAACAAAGCCGCCGGGAAATCCGCGGCATAGCGCCGGCCCCGCTCGCGCGGCTGGTAATCCGGATGCGGATTGGGATCCGGCTCCACGGCCCGGCGATAGAGGTGCCAGGTGGCGTGACCGAGCACCGGCATCACGATTGTGAGCCCGAGGAAGAATGGCAGCGAGCCGACCACGAGCAGCGCGGCGACGATGAAGCCCCACAACGCCATGGTCACCGGATTGGCGGCGACCACTCGGATCGAGGTGAACAGCGCCACGGCCGCGCCGACATCGCGATCGAGCAATAGCGGAAACAACACCGCGCCGATCGTCAGCACCAGAGCAGCAAACACAAACCCGACGGCGGTGCCGACAACGATGAGCTGCCAACCGGCGGAGGTGCGGAAGATTTCATCGGCGAACTGGCGGATCGATGCCGGCGCCGTGTAGCCGAAATAGGCGATATAGAGCGCCTGCGCGACCGCAAGCCAGATCAGAAACATCGCCATCAGCAACAGGCCGAGCGCCACGATGGCGCCGAGCGACGGCGAGTACAGCACGTCGAGCGCATGGCTCGATGAAGAGTCGAGTCCCGCCTCGCGGCGGCGGCTGAGCTCATAGAGCCCGATCGCGGCGAGCGGTCCGATCAGCGCGAAGCCCGCGACGATCGGAAAAGCCAGCGGCAGCATCGCGTAGCCGAGCGTCAGCGCGATCAGAAAAATGCCGAGCAGAGGATAGATCACGCACAGAAACACCGCGTGGCTCGGCATCGCCGAGAAATCGTCGATGCCTCCCTTGAGCGAGTGCGCGAGGTCCGAAGGCGTAATGCGGCGGATTGCCGGGCGGGCGGGATTGATGCTCGCGCCGACGAGAATGTGTGTCGTTGTCATGGCGCACCTCCCTGATTGACTTGGGCGGATCGCGCCGGCGGCTACGGCCGCGTGGCGCGGTCCTCACCAGCAGCGATGATCGCACCGAAACCCGGCCTGCGCCACGGCGCAGCCCGCATTTCCGGCGCGATCAGCTTCACAACTGAGTGTGCGGTCTGAGGTTCCGTGTCGATTGTGCGATGCAGTAATCGGCTCGCCGCAACGTCGCGCTCACCGCCAATGGTGCCAATGATGCCACCGCCGGCCGGGCCGAATGACGATGCGGGGGCCGCCGTAATAGCCGTAATAGTCGTAGTAGCGGTATGGATAATAGCCGTTGTAGTACGGCGATCCGAAAGCGACGCTAATCCCGCCGGGCCCCGCATAGAACCCAACCTGGGCCATCGCCGGCACCGATAAAGTGAGCACGGCCGCCGCGGCGGCAACGCTAAGCGCGAGCTTTCTCATGACTGCCTCCTTTTGCTGCCCGGAAGAGAACGCACAGCCGGATGTCCAGGTTCCGCGCAATCCGCGGCGGCCAGCGGCGGCCCGTTCGGCAGTTTCACGATGCGATTGACGGAACAATCGCGCGATGCAGCGCGGCGCGCGGGCGGCTTATTCGGCGGCGATGCGGATCGCTTCCGGCTCTACGTGATGCTCGCGGTCTTCGCCGCGCAGCCAGGCCTGGAACCGGTCGAGATAGAGATAGATCACGGGCGTCGTAAACAGCGTCAGCAGTTGGCTGAAGGCAAGGCCGCCGACCATGGCGTAGCCCAGCGGCTGGCGCAGTTCCGATCCCGAGCCGGTGCCGAGCATCAGCGGCAAGCCGGCCAACAACGCCGTCATCGTCGTCATCACGATCGGCCGGAAGCGCAGCAGACAGGCTTGCCGCACCGCCTCGCGCGGCGGCAATCCGGCGCGCTCGCGGCTGATGGCGAAGTCGACCAGGATGATGCCGTTCTTCTTGACGATGCCGATCAAGAGGATGATGCCGATGATGCCGATGACCGAAAGATCGAAGCCGCCGAGCCAGAGCGCGATCAGCGCGCCGACGCCGGCCGACGGCAGCGTCGACAGAATCGTCAGCGGATGGATATAGCTCTCGTATAGCACGCCGAGAATGACATAGACGACGACGAGCGCCGCCGCGATCAGGATCGGCTCGCTCGACAGCGAAGACTTGAAGGCCTGGGCGTTACCCTGGAAACTTGTAATCAGGCTTTGCGGCATGCCGATATCGGCGACCGCCTTCTGGATGGCATCGACCGCCTGCCCGAGCGCCACGCCGTCGGGCAGATTGAATGTCAGCGTCACCGCGGGGAATTGTCCGGAATGCGAGACGAGCAGCGAGCCGACGTGATTGGTATCGATGCTCACCAAAGTGGAGAGCGGCACGAGCTGTCCGGTCGCGGGTGCCTTGACGTAGATTTCATTGAGCACCTGCGTGCTCTCCTGCAAATTCGGCAGCAATCCAAGCACGACGTAATAGGAGTTGTTGGTGAAATATTGCGTCACTTGCCGCTGACCGAACGCATCGTTCAAGGTGTCGTCGATGAGTTGGGGCTGAATGCCGAAACGCGCCGCCGCATCGCGGTTGATATGAATCGAGAGCAACGGCGCACTGTTCTGCTCGTCGCTGGCAACGTCGGCCAGTTGCCGCAGCCGCTTGAGCCTGGCGAGCACGCGCGGCGCCCACGTATTCAACTCGTCCAGGTCGGGATCCTGCATCGTGTACTGGTATTGGCCGCGGGCAATCCGTCCGCCGACCGTGATGTCCTGCGCCGGCTGCAGAAAGATTCGCGCGCCGACGACCGCGGCGAGCTTCGGCCGCAACCGGTCGATGATCTGCGATGCAGTGGCCCCGCGTTCGGCACGCGGCTTCAGTCCGATGATGTAGCGGGCGGTATTCGGGGTGTTGCCGTAGCTCGCGCCGAAGAACGTTCCGAGGTTCTCCACGTCGGGATCGCGACCGATGATGGCGGCGAATTTGCTCTGAATTTCCCGCATCTTGTCCGGCGAGACATCCTGGCTGGCGTCCGAAATGCCCTTGATGAAGCCGGTATCCTGAGTCGGGAAAAATCCCTTCGGAATCGTCACAAACAGCACGCCCGTCATGCAGACCGTCACGATGAAGACGATCAGGGTGGCGAACTGGTGCCGCAATACGATGTCCAGCCCGCGACGGTAGCCGTCAAGGACCGAATCGAACGCCCATTCGATGGCGCGGTACAGGCGGCCATGTTCGCGGTCGTGTTCGCTGACCAGAAATCGCGAGCACAACATCGGCGTCAGCGTGAGCGAGACCACGACGGAGCAAAGGATCGCCGCAGTCACCGTGATGGCGAATTCATGGAACAGACGCCCGACGATGCCTCCCATCAGGAGCAGTGGAATAAACACCGCAACCAGCGAGATGCTGATCGATATGACGGTGAAGCCGATCTCGCGGGCGCCCTTGATCGCCGATTGCAGCGGGGTGGTGCCCGCCTCCAGGTGGCGGAATATGTTTTCGACGACGACGATGGCATCGTCGACCACGAAGCCCACGGCGATCGTAAACGCCATAAGCGACAGATTGTCGAGGCTGAAGCCGCCAAGATAGATCACGGCGGTGGCGCCCAGCAGCGACAGCGGCACCGCCGCGCCTGGGATGAGCGTCGCCTGGATGCTGCGCAAGAACAGCAGGATGACCAGCACGACCAGACAGCAGGTCAGCGCCAGCGTAAACTCAACGTCTTCGACAGAGGCCCGGATCGTCTGGGTGCGGTCGAGGATGGTGTCGAGATGGATGCTGGGCGGGATCAGCGACTTGAGACGAACCAGAGAGGCTTTGATGCTGTCGACAGTATTGATGACATTGGCGTCGGGCTGCTTATAGACGATCAGCATCACGCTCGGCCGCTCGCGTTCGAGGGCGCCGAGCGTCGTATCCTCCGGTCCATTGACTGCGGAGCCGACATCGCGAATGCGGACCGGCGCGCCGTTGCGATAGGCAATGATCACGTCGTTGTACTCGCTCGCGTGCGTGAGCTGGTCGTTGGCGGCGATATAGAAGCTCTGGTCTTTGCTGTAGAGCGTACCCTTGGCCGCGTCCGTCGTGGCGCTGGTGAGCGCGCTGCGTACATCCTCGAGCGTCAGCGAGCGCGCTGCGAGCCTGGCCGGGTCGATCTGGACCCGGACCGCCGGCGTCTGCTGACCGCCGATCCGGACCTGCGCCACCCCGGCAATCTGCGCGATCTGCTGCGCGACAATATTTTCGGCGTAATCGTCGACTTGCGTCAGCGGCATCGTGTCCGACCAAGCCGCAAGGACCATGATCGGCGAGTCGGCCGGATTCGTCTTCTTGTATGTCGGCGGCGTGCCGAGATTCTTCGGCAGCTGCGCGGCCGCCGCCGTGATCGCCGCTTGAACGTCCTGCGCGGCGGCGTCGATATTGCGGTCGAGATCGAATTGCAGGGTGATCACCGTGGTGCCGATCGAGCTCACTGAGGTCATCTCGGCAACGCCGGCGATCTGACCGAACTGCCTTTCAAGCGGCGAGGCGACCGTTGCGCCCATCGTTTCCGGGCTGGCGCCGGGCAAGGTCGCGGTCACCGACACGGTCGGAAAGTCGACCTGGGGCAACGGCGCAATCGGCAGCAGCGGGAACGCAACGATGCCGACGAGCGCCAGCGCCGCCATCAGCAGTGACGTGGCGATCGGTCGCCGGATAAAAGGCTCGGATACGTTCATCCGGTTTTACCCGCGCCCTGCGTCGAGCGTGTGGACGGCCGGATGCTTACCGGAGTGCCCTGGTCCAATCGCATTTGACCGTCGAGCACCACCCGCTCGCCAGCCTGCAGACCTTTGCTGACGAGGGCGGTGCTTGCGCTCACCATCTGCGCCTCGACCGGCCGTAATTCCGCGGTGTCGTTGGGCTTGATGACCCACACATACACACCGTCGGGGCCGCGCTGCAATGCTGCCGGCGGAACGGTGACGGCATCCTTGCGGGTCGCGACCAGCATGCGGATGTGTACGAATTCGCCCGGCCACAGCCGCTCGTCCTGGTTGGGGAATTCCGCCTTCAGCCGCATCGTGCTGGTGCTCTGGTCGATCTGGTTGTCGATCAGAAGGAGCCGGCCCTGGGCAAGCTGCTGCACGTTGTTCTGGTCGAACGCCAGCACCTCGACGCTGCCCTTGAGCATCGCCTCGCGCACCGGCCCGAGGTCGTCCTGCGGCAGCGTGAAGGTCGCGGTGCAGGGCTTGATCTGGGTCAGCGCCGTGAGCGGATTGGTGTCGGTGGTGTGAACGACGTTGCCAAGATCGACCTGGCGGAACCCGACCACCCCGTCGATCGGCGCGGTAATGGTGGCGTAGTCGAGCTGGGTCTGCGCCGCCTCGATGGCGGCCTGATCGGCCGCCACCGCGGCTACGAATTGATCGACCTTGGCCTGCTGAGCGTCGACGTTCTGCTGCGTTTCGGCGTTCTTGAGCACCAGGGTCTGAAACCGCACCAGGTCTTTCTGGGCGTTGGTCAGCTGGGCCTGATCTTGGTTTTTCTTCGCCACGGCCTGATCGAGCGCGGCCTTATAGGGCGCCGGATCGATCTTGGCCAGCACGTCGCCCTGACGGACTTCTTGGCCCTGGCGAAAGTTGACGGAGATTAGTTGGCCGTTGACCTGGGCGTGAATGGCGACGGTGTTCAGCGCAGCCACCGTGCCTAATGCGTCGTAATAGATCGGAACATCGCGCTGCGTCGCCGAGGTCATAACGACCGGGACGGAAGCCGGCCGCGCTGTGCGCGCCGTTCGCGACTTGGCCTGATGGGCAATCGCCAATCCGGCGACGACGGCGGCCGCTGCGAGCCCCGCGACCAGGATAACAATCAGCCGGGAACTACGCCAAGTCATCAACCCCTCTCTAACGCTAGCTATAGCCTGCCGCGGTCTGCCCTCAAAGGGCGAACTTTGCGCGGCACTGCGCCCAAAGCGGGCAATCGCCGGCCACCGGCCGACCGGGCCTTATAGCGGTTCGGCAACGGCTTGGCGCATTAAATTTGCTTAACGGCGGCGTCAAGGCGCCGGCCCGGGTGCCGCTGCAGGCAGGAATTTGGCGATCGAGGCGGTCTCACATTCGTTCGAGCCGCGCTTTGGTAACATCAACCGGCCATGAACTGCGCCAGCGTCGCCCACATCTGCTTGCGTTTGCAGTCCCGATCGAGCGGCAGCGGCCGCAGCGGCATGCCGTCGGCGCGCCTGTAATATTGAATCAACCAGGTGTAGCGGTCGCTCAGACCCCAGGTGGCGATCGACAGCGGCCGCACCACTGAAAATACGATATCGAGATATTCCGCGATGTGGCGCGCGACCGCGGCGTCGCGCTGACCGACGTTGCCGACAATCCTGGCGTCGTTCACATCGAGTTCCGTGATCATCACCCGGTAGCCCAGTTTGACGATGCTCTCCAGCAGTCCGGTCAAGCCGCGGCGGTCGAAACTCTTGTCGGCGTCAAGATGCGATTGCAGCCCGACGCAGTCGATCGGGGTCTTGAGATCGCGGAGCCGCTGCAAGAGACCGAGCAGCGCCGCGCGGCGGCGCTGACATTCGGTCGTCGTATATTCAAGTCCGTATTCGTTGAGTGAAAGGTTAGTGGTCGGATCGGCAGCGCGTGCGAGGCGGAACGCCAAATCGACGTGATCGATGCCCAGGCAGCGGAACCAAACTGAATTCCGATAGCCATTTTCGAGCCCATCATTCGGTTCGATGGCCTCGTTCACGACATCCCACGCCCAAATCCTGCCGCGATACCTTTCGACCTCGGTGGTGATGTGGCGCTCGAGCGCGGTCCTGGCGGCGGCGGCATTCGTGAGCTGCGCCACCCATTGCGGAATGGCCGCGTACCAGACCAGGGTGTGGCCGTGGATGAGCATGCCGTGGCGCGCCGCGAAGGCGGCAATGCCGTCGCCCTGGGAGAAGTCGAAGCGGCCGGGTTGCGGCTCGGTTGCGGCCCATTTCAGTGCGCCTTCGGGGACAAAGATGTTTGCTTCGACGGCGAATTTCGCAAGCAGGGTGCGGTCCGGCTGCACGTTCGGCGCGGCGCCGGCGCAGCCGTATCTGATGCCTGAGACACGCGTATGGCTGCGCAGCGGCGGCTGCACTCCAGGTCGACGCCGCTTGCTGCGGACAGGGGTGTTGTCGCGGAAGCGGGCGCCGCGATCGCGAAGCTTGCGATTTTGAGGACAGAACGCCTTGTCACGCGGCGGCCAAGCGCGCGGCCCATGTTGCAGGCCATGTTGCGGGACATCTCGTGTCTTCCAGCGAAAAACCTCGATCGCCCTCACGCACGTTACCATGGCGATCGGCGGCTTCAACGCCATTGCCTGCTGTCGGTTAATGCGTAAGACGAAGCGTCCGCTCTCCGGTGCATCGGGCGCGAGTTGCAGTGCCGCGGGCAACGCCTAATCGGCGCGGCACACCATTAACGACATCGGGCGAAATGTGCTTCGCCAACTCGCCGCGTGGCGCGGTTTGCACTATGGCTTGCGGCGTCGCGGCGGCGTTCAGCAGAGGCCATTTCTGACGTCATGGTCAGTTCATACGCGCTGATCTATCTGGTGGCTTATATGGCGCCGGCATTCGTCGGTTTCCTGGCGCTCATTCTGTACACCCACCTGCTGTCGCCGGCCCAATACGGCGTCTACGTCATCGGCGCGAGCATCGCCGGCATCATCTCGGCGGTGTTCTTCGCCTGGATCAGGCTTTCGGTATCGCGATATCAGGCGCGGTCGCCGACGCTCGATCTGCGTGCCGAGGCCATTATCAGCTATTGCGCCACGGTCGTCGTGCTCGCCGCAATCGCGCCGATCGCGATCCTGATCATTCATCCGGATATCGGCATTGGTCTCATCGCCGGCAGTCTATTCCTATCGTTATCGCTTACCGCATTCGAGATCGGTCAGGAATTCAAGCGGGCCCGGTTCAATCCGCTGCGGTTCACGACCGTTGCGCTGGTGCGCAGCGGCTCAGGGCTGGTTCTGGGATTGCTCTCGATCGAGTTTGGCGGCGGCGGGCTTGGTCTGTTGGTGGCGATTGCGGCAAGCTTTGCCATCGCCAACGTGGTGAACCTGCAAAGGGACCCCGCGAAGCCAATCCATCTGCCTGCCGCCGGCAGTTTCGCACAATTCGCCCGCTACGGCTTGCCGTTCTCGCTCGGCGCGATCGCGTTCGCTCTGCACGGCACGCTCGACCGCCTGGTCATCGCCTATTTGCTCGGCCAGAGCGGCGCGGGCAACTACGCCGTCTGTGCCGACTTGACGCGGCAGCTGTTTGCGATGCTGGCCGCCAGTGTTGCATCGGCAATGTTTCCGATCGCATTTCGCAGCCTCGCCGATTCCGGCCCGGCAGCGACGCGCGCCCGGCTGGCCGAGGGCGCCGAACTTTTGTTGGCGCTGATCGTGCCGGCTTCCGTCTGGCTTGCGATTTCCTCGAACCTCGTCGCCGGCACGTTATTGGGCGCGGAATTCCGCAGCAGCGCCGCGACGCTGTTGCCGCTGTTCGCCATCGGCCGCATGTTTGGAGCGTACAATCAGTACTACCTGCAGGTCAGCTTCCAGCTGGCGGAAAAGCCGTTGCTTCAGGTGGCCGGCGACGCCGCGGTGCTGCTGCTCAATCTCGCCTTCCTGATTCCGATGACCCTCGCCTTCGGGCTGCCTGGAACGGCGGCGGCGGTCGTAATCGCTGAAGCGCTCGGCGTTGCGATCGCGATCTGGCTGACGGGCTCGGCATTCAGGCTGCCGTTCAACGGCCGGGGCATGGCGCGCGTCTTTGCATCGACCTCGATCATGGCCGTGGTGACTTATGCCGCCCTGAGCGCTTTCGCCGGCCACGGTCTGGCGACGCTGTTGGGCGTCGTGGCCAGCAGCGGCATCGCCTATGCCGGCTCGGCCGTGCTGTTCAACGTTGGCGGCGTCCGCGCCATGATCCCCACGCTGCTGCGACTGCGCAGCCTGGCGGCGGAATAAACATCGACGCGGCTTCCGCCATGGTTCGGGTTGTTGCGCAAGATACTGTCCGCGGTGCCGGTCGATCGGACGCCACCGCCGGTACTTCCTGCTGCTGCAACGCGATCCCGAATGGATCGACGGCAGGACAATGCTGCATTTCCCGCCCGAACCTTGTTTTGTTCGCGATTATCGAAAGCGCGCCGGCCGTTATTTGCACGCCGATAGCTATCCCGGATGGGACCGCGTCCGCTGTTGCGGCAGCGACATTCGCGACCGCATCGCAAGGCCGGGATTTGCTCTGGATCTTGAACATGGCCAGCGAGCCGAATGTCAGCCGTCGTGGTTTGGATCGGGGCGAGACGATCTTCATCGCGTCGCGGCCGGCGGAATAACCGGGCGCGGCGCCCGCCGACGCGCGGACGAAATTCAAGTCAATCAATTCGCGGCGCGGGAGCTCATATCCTTCATTTTCTTCCAGGCTTCTCGCAGTATCATGGCGGGCAAGTAACCGAATAAAATTCCCGGCAGTCTAGGCATCAAGCGACGCACGCTCACCGATTCGTAAGTTGCCAGTTCGGTGTATTTCACAGGATGAATAAAACACAGGTCGTGAGAATTCGCGTACAGCCGGCGGTGCAGTGTTCGCAGGCGGTGTTGCAGGACCGGATTGGTACCCTGCTTGACGAAGATGAACGCGTTTTGGACATAGTGGAACGCGATGTCGCTGTTGCCCCACATCAAAGGCCGCACGACGTCGAAACATTCATAACCCCTGGCTTTGAATCTTTTGATCCAATAACGCGGCCACTGCTCGTTGAGATGCCGCGTGCCGCCCTGGAATTTCATCGCTGCGCCGAACACCACGACGTCCGCATGCGCCGCAAGCGAGGCGACGAATCCGCCGGCTGCCGCCTCGCTAAGGTGCTCTGCGACTTCGAGCGACAACGCCAGGTCGAATTTGCGGCCAAGCGACAGCGGTTGTTCGAAATTGTGCCGCCGAAAAATATGCTCGGGAATGAGCAAGTCGGCGGGCGTCACCCAATCACCGTCGACGGCAATACAGTCTGTCACGCCGTGATCTCGCGCGACCCGCGTCCAGGCGCCGATGCCGCAGCCCAGCTCCAACATTGACCCAGGTTGAATAATCTTAAGCAATTGCGGCAGCAATTTTCGCGCACTGCGCACCGATGGGCCGCCGATCAGCGCGTAGTAGTCGCAATCATAGGTCGTTATGGTCATGACACGCCCTCAATGAGCAGCGAACGGAAACGGCTTTGCCCGGCGCCGGCGGTGGCCGATCGACCGCAATCCGCGCAGGAACAGATAAACCAGGCGCGGCCGCAGCACGCTGTCCGGGTAATAAACCGCTCCGATAGCGAGAAGCCCGAGGAATGGGCCGAACCGACCCTGAGCGTATGCGTTCCTGGCGCCGGCCCAAAATGCATCGATTTGCGCCAGCCGTCGACGGCGCTTCAGTTCCCGCCCGGAGAAATGCTGCCGGATTGCGGGATTGCCATACACGGCTTCGATGGCCTCGGAGCTCTGCCGCAGCGGCGATGTTCGCAAACGATAGTTCGCACCACCGGAGCGCTGCCGGTACATCAGCACGACGCCGTCGGGGAGAGGCACAAAATCGCCGAGCACGGCCAGCCGGCACCAGAATTCCCAGTCTTCGCCCAGCTTGAGCGCCGGATTGAAGCCTTCAACGGCGCGGGCGGCATCGGTCCTGATACAGATGGCGCCGCAGACGATGAAATTCTTGGCGATCAGCTGACGCAATGTGTTGTGGGTGGGAAAGACCTTCCAGCGCAGGTCGGCGCGCGCCGACAGTTCCGCGCCGTCCTCGGCCATCCTGATGTGGTGCCCGAAGCAGGCGACGCGCCGGGGCGCTCGGTCCAGCGCGTCGACCATCCTGCCAAGCGCATCGCTGCAGAGAATATCGTCGGCATCGAGGAAGAAAATATACGGCGCGCGCGCTGCGGCGAGACCCACGTTTCTGGCCGCGCTCACGCCGCTGTTGCGTTGACGAAATACGCGCAAGCGAGCGTCGGAACACGAACGCAGGATCGCTTGAGTGCCGTCGGTAGAACCATCGTCGACCACGACGACTTCGATATGCTCCAGGCTCTGCGCGAAAACGCTCGCCAAAGTCTCCTGGATGTAGCTTTCGGCGTTGTGTGCGGCGATAACCACCGTGACTACGGGCGGCATTTATGCGCTCCACTGCACTGCGGAGAAATTCTCGCGCATGCGCTGATCGAAGGCGTATCGGCTGGCGTCAAAGACTTCCCGCAACGAGCGGTCGTACTTCCAGTGATTGCCGATTTCGCGGAAGTGCCGGAACGAAAAGTTTCGGCTGAGAGGCAGGGCGGCGAGCCAACGCGTTATCCGATGCGGCGCCCATTGTGCGTAGTCAGGGCAGCGGCGCGGAACTACGGTCCATTTCGGTGCACAGACATTGTGGCGCTTTGGCCAGAAGCCGAACCGCCATTCGTTGAAATGGCGGAGATAGTGATCGAAGTCGACCACGCGAATGGGCGTGGCGTCGCTCGCGAGTCGGGTCGAGCCCTGGAAGCCGTGCACCCAGTGGCCGCGATAGCGGATCACGCCGAGCGCGGATCGTTCCGCTGCGGCAAATACGCTCGATCCGTCCTCGGCGACGACGAGTTCATCGACGTCGGCATTCATCGCGCTGCGCGCCCGTCGCAAGAACATCCAGCGCGCGTGTTCCCAGGCGCCATATTGGCAGAAGTCGGAATCCCAAAACCGCCTGGCATCGAGCCCCTGCGGCCCGTAGCGGAACGGCCAGCTCACAACGCACAAGCGATCGATGCCGCAAACCGCGGACAAAGCGGCGAGCAATTGCTGCGGCGAATAGGATGTCGATTGATTGTCATAGAGAAGAACCGCGTTCGCACCATGAATGTCGCGATGATAGCTGATCCAGTCCTTGATCCATTGCGGTCGATTGTTTTTGGACAGCGTGAAGATGACGCGTTTGCCGGCAAAGAAATCGGAGAGATCGTTGTGCGGTTCGATGTCGAATTCGCCGATCTGCGCCTGCAGCGAGATGCGCGTCGTGCCGTCCGGTACCGCAACGCGGACCTGGGAGTGCCGGTCGAGATTGCGGATGCGATAAAGGCAGGACTTCCCCGACGGCGCGGCAACAATGTTCATCCGGGCGAAAAGCGGCAAGAGATTCAGGAACGGCGGCGAGGTCAGGACGACCTCGCTCTGCCGGCAGAAGAAGCCGTCGTACACCAGGGTGTGATAGTCGAATTGATCGGCGAAGCCGGGCGGCTGAAATTCTGCAGGCCGCACCGGTTCGCGGCGGCAGCGAGGGTCGTTCAGCACGATCGGGCGCGGTTCGAAAGTCAGGGTCTGCATGTTCGACAATGAGACGGCGCCTAGCCGCTCACCCCTCGCTCACTCGCCTTTGTGTTGATGAGCTTGAGGCCATCGGCGATGGTGCCGAGACCACAGCCGGATTGCCTTGCCGTGGCGACGGCGAATTCAAGCAGGTCCGGCGATACGCCATAGCGATTTGGCCGATCCGCCACCTCATGGCTGTAAAAGATCAGCCAGCCCGAGCTTTGCACGGCGGATGCGATCAGGGTAGCCACCTCGGCGCGGTCGATCGCGGCGTCCACCAGCGGCCAGGCTTTCAACGCGCCGAGATCGGCGATGCCGCGATTGATCCCCGGATGCACGCAACGACAGGAGTCGAACCGGGTTTGAAGGAAGCGCTTTGAACGCAGCGACAGGTCGCCATACGGATAGGCGAAATTCCGGACTCCGATGCCGGGGTCGATTTTTCTCAGCACCGAGCTATTGCGTTCGATCTCGGCGTCGAGCCGGTCGAGGCTGATGCGGGAAACCGCCGGATGGGAATAGGTATGGCAGCCGATCTCGTGACCGATGGTCCAAATCGCGCGCAGTTGATCGATCGATGCCAGCGGCGGACCGTCAGAGCCGGCCGTGCCGCAATTGCGTCCGGCGACGTAGAACGTGCCGCGCGCGTCGTAGGCTTCGAGGATGCTTGCGCCGATGTCGCATGCCGAGGCCGGCACGTCGTCGAACGTGAATGTCACCAGCGGCGGCACGTCGCGCAGCAAAGCTGCCTTGCTGCGGATGTTGCGCGCAAGAAACCGCGAGGCCTCGGCAGCGATCTTTGCCTGCACTGAGCGGCCGTCGCTGTCCTGGTCGGTGCACTCGAACATCATTGCCGGCGATATTCCTCGTAAACAATGCCGAATTCCGCGGCGATGCGGCCGGCCCCGCGCGCGGTTCGCATCAGGCTGCCCATGACTGCACCGCGTCCGGCGCAAGCGGCGAACGGCAGAGACAGAATTCCGAGACCGATAAGGCCGAGGCCCTTGCACCAGCCACGCACGACGCCGCCGAAATTGCGCTGCAGGCTGCGCTCGATGCGCGTGGCGCCGGTGCCGATGCGGAACTTGCCGCCGCAGCACGTAGCCGACCGTCGTGCGCGACCGCGGCACCGTTTCAAATACGTCGGCATTGTCGGCCCACGCAAAGCTCCGGCCGTCGCGGCGGCAACGCCAGAAGAACTCTTCGTCGCTGCCGCCGGTGAACGCAAAGTCGTGGCTGAACGGCTCATCGAGATAGCGTTCGAGGATGTCGCGCCGGATCAACATATTCCCGGCCCCGTAGATCATCGGCACCCGGCCGGTGGGATAGCGGATCGGCGCGAAAACGCCGCTTCGCGCCAGCCAGTGAGCGGGATCTTCGAAGACCGGAAACACCGGACCGCCGACGATGTCGGCGTCGTAAGTCCTGCGCCACGGCAACCATGTTCGCGAGCCAGTGCGGGGCGGGATATTCGTCGTCGTCGAGAACGGCGATGTAGTGCGGCGCCGGCATCGCACGGCAGGCGCGCGCGAAGGCGCGATTGTAGGCGTAGGTCTGGCCGCGGCGCGGCTCGACCACGCAGGCTGAGCGGAAAGCGAAACGATCCTCAAGCTCCGCCACGGCATCGGCTCCGGCATGCTCGGCCGCGTCGTTGTCGACGACGATGACGCTGATCGGGCCGCTGTAGTCGAGCTGCGCCACATGCGCCAGCAGCCTGCGCAGGCCGTGCGGACGGCGAAACGTCGGCACGCACAGGACACACGCTGGGCGGCGAGCGTTCGGTGTTGACGCCGGGCATGGTCATGACTTGTCGGCGCGCTGCCGGCCGTTCGCGTGCAGCCGTTCCGTGCGGGTCAGCAGCAGAAGCGCCGCGTGCGGGTTGGTCATCAGATAGCGTCCGGCGAGGCGGCGCGGTTCGAGACAGGTCCGATAGGCCCATTCGAGGCCGCCGATCTGCATCCATCGCGGCGCGCGCGAATTCTTGCCGGAAAGAAAGTCGAACAGACCGCCCGACGTCTTGATCAATCCGACACCGCACAGGCGATCGCGGTGGCGCAGGGCGAATTCCTGTTCGCGCGGAGACGCCGAGGCCGAGCCATAGAATGTCCGGGCCGGGCATCGTTGATCTCGTCGACGATCCGTTCTTCGTCGCCGCGGCGGCGCAGATAGCCGCCGCACTGGCCGGCCAGTTCGAGCTCGGGATAGAGCGCGCGAACGCGCTGCGCCGCCTGTTCGACGACGGCATCGCTGGCGCCGAGCAGAAAGAACCGGGCGCGGCGCCGCTGCGCGAGGCGGGCGACGTCGTGGAACAGGTCGGTGGTGGCCACCCGTTCCGGCAGCGGGGTCCGGCACAGCAGCCGCGAGGCAAAAACCAGCGGCATGCCGTCGGCATGGATGAGATCGGCGGCGAGAAACAGGTCGCGAACTGTGCGAGTGCCGGGCGCACAGCGAGAGCACCTGGCCGTTCGCCGAGGTGAAGATGAGCGGCGGCGTTGCGGTGCCGCGGCGGGCGAGCGCCGCGTCGATCATCAGTTGCGCCGACCGGCGCGATCGATGACCGCGATCGGAAGCCCGCCGATCGTGACCAGCGACAGCGTCCAATCCGACCCGGAACCAGTGACGAAATGAATGCAGCTTTTGTCCGCAGGCACGGCTATGCCTCCGTTGTTCGCGAACCTACGAAGCGGCCCGCCGAAGGCAAAGCGTAATCAAAAATTAAGCTTAAGGACCGCCGCGGCCTCGCGCCGGCTCACGCCTTCAAAGAGGCGTGACCGACAACAGGCGCAGGCCGAACACCGCGATCAGCAGCACAAACCAGGCATCGCTCATCTGGAAGAACACGCTTTCGAATGACGACGCCAGGGTGCCGTAGAGGCAGATGCGCAGGAACAGCATGCGCAGCGGCGTCACGGCCGGCCGCTGCGGACAACGGTAATAATCGACGAGCGGCATGACGACGAGCCAAAATGCCGCCAACGCCGATCCCGGAACGCCGATGGTGAGGGCGAGATTGATGTAGCTGTTGTGCGCTTGCGCGGCGGCGTTGGCCCAGACGGAAGTACCGCCCATGCCGTAAACGACCTGCTCGGTGCCCCAGAAGGCGGCAAAGCCGTATCCGGTGAGCGGGCGCTGCGCCACGTGCGCAAGCGCGAAGCGCCAGATGTCGGTGCGTCCGGTGAACGATGCATCGGGCAGGATTGCGCCGAGCAGATTGCCGATCGATTCGAAGTAGATCGAGCCGAGCGAAAACACGCTGATGACGGCGACGAAGGTGAGCGCGACCGCAATTCCGACAAAGCGCCTGCGGCAATGCCCGATCACGGCGGCGAGCAGCAACACCGGCCCCACCAGGGTCAGCGCGGTCTTTGAATGCGTGAAAATCAAGAACGGCGCTGCCAGCGCGACGATGAGCGCGCCGAGCGCGAAACTGCGCACCCGCGCCACGAACAACCCGAAAAATATGAACAGCACCATCGTCGGACCGGCTTCGTTCTTGTGCGCGAACAGTCCCCGCCAGTCGCCCGCAAGCTCTGGCTCGACGAAAGCCGTCGGCTGGTGGATGGCAAGATTGGGCGCCAGCAGGACGCCGAGGTAACAGACGACGATCACGATGAGTGCGACCGCGGCGAGAAGATCGGCAAAGTGGCGGAGGTTTCTCGGCAGCAGCAGCAGCATTGCCGAAATGCCCATCACCACCAGGGCGAACGCGAAGCGGCGCGCGGCGAGCGGCGGATCCCAGGAGGTCACCACGGAAACCACGCACCAGGCAAGCAGGGCGTAAAGAGCCGGCCGCAGCAGCCGCTTCAGGGCGGCCGGATTATTGCAATAGACGTATGCGCCCAGCGCCAGAAGCAGCACGGAAAAGCCGACCTGATTGAGGCGGTCGCCCGCGTCGGTGATGTCCGGCGGCTTGGAAAGGTCGGGGAAGGGATGAAACGACGTCGCCAGCGCGAGAAACGCCGCAATGAAAAGAACGCTGCGAATGAGCGTGTCGACATCGATCGCCGCAAACAGCGGCGGAGTCTCGGACGTCTGCGAAGCGAACGTCGCCACGGCCTATTGCTCACGCATGATCGGACATCATTGTATTCAAGCAGCTTCGGCGCCGGTCAGGACCGCGCCGCGGACTTTGCGTGCGTCGAGGCCGAGCCGCGAGACCGACTCCTCGACGCTGCGCGCGTCCGGCTCGTCCGCCCGCACCACCAGCACGATATGGTCGACCAGGCGAGCGAAGAAGCGCGCGCTCGGATCGCGGTCGAGGTCCGCGGCTGCGACGATCACCAGGTCAAAATCCCGGGTTTGCGCGAACGCGGCTCGGATATCGTTGTCGTTGATGCTGCGGCCGCGGCGGCTGTTCGGCGCAACGAACGGCAAGAGGTTGATATTGGTGTCGCGGTCGCGCACGACGACGTCGGACAGTGCGCACCGCCCCACCGCCACGTCGACGAGGCCGACGGCGATGTCATCGGCATCGAGCGCCGAGAGGGTCCGGCGCTCGAGGTCGGCGTCGACCAAGAGCACGCGTTCGGTCGTCGCCGCGAGCGCGGCAAGCGTCAGCGCCACCGCCGCAATTTCGTTGTCGTCGGCGGCGGCGACAACCAGGATGGCTTGATTGGCGCGCTTGGTGTGGTTGGCGCGCACCGCCTCGTACACCTGGCGGATGCCGTTGGCGAAGCGGGAATTTGAGCCATCGGCCGAACCGCCGCCGAATTCGTCATCGACCGGCGGAACGACGGCAAGAATCGGAATGTCAGCCGCCGCGGGCGCGGCCGGCACCGGCCGCGTGCGCCGCTGCGCGATGCTGTGCAGCGACGGCGCGCCGCTGGGCCGCGCCGGCGTCGCGGCGGCGAACGTGGTCCGCAACATCACCAGGCCGCTGCCGGCGCCGACGCCGAGCATGATGGCGCCCAGCGCCAGGACCGCTGTCGAGGGCGGCGAACTCCGGTTCAGCGGCACGTCGGCCCTGGAAATCACCTGGATGTTCTTGGTGTCGACACGCTCCTGCTCGGCGATCTGGCGGGCGCGCACCAGAAATGCCTCGTAGACGGCGCGGCCGGCCTGCACGTCGCGCTGCAATTCGCGCAGCGTGACCAGCGTTGCATCGGTGGCGAGAGTGCTTTGCTTGAGCGCATCCACGTTGCGGGTGAGCTGCTCCTCGTTGGCTTTCGCGCTCTCGTATTCGGCGCGGGCGGCGAGCGCGATGCGATTGACCTCGTCCGCAATCATTCGTCGCAGCCGTTCGGCCTGCGCCTGGATATCGAGCACCGCCGGATGGCGAGGGCCGAGATTGGTAATCTGCTGGGCCTCAGCGCGCATCACTTCGGCATATTGGCTGCGCAGCGCAGTGATGGTGGGCGACAGCACCGCCGCCGGAAAGGCGCCTGGGTCCGTTTTCGAACTTTGCACGGCCGCGATCTGATCGAGCCGCGCCTTGGCCGCCGCCGTTCGGCCACGAGCCCCGGCCAGCTGATTGTTCAGATCGGAAAGCTGCTGCTCGTTGACCGATTGCCCGTTGGCGTCGACGATGTTGTGCGCGACCTTGAAGGCCTGCACCTTCTCGTCGGCGGCTTGCACGCGTTGCTTCAGGTCGTCAAGCGGCGCGCTGAGCGACTGCGAAACCTGGCGCGCGGCGTCGAACCGCACCTGTGTTTGCTCGTTCAGGTAGGCCTGCGCTACGGCATTGGCGAGCCGCGCCGCTTTGGCCGCATCCGTGCTGGTGACGCCAACGTCGACGACATAGGTGCGTTCCGCGTGCCGCACCTGCACGCGGCCCCGGAGCGTGTTGAGCGCCGCAAGCGACGGGTCGGCAGCGGCGGCAGTCCGGCCGCGGCCGAGCACGGCCGACAGCCAAGCCGTAAGCGCATGCAGCGGCGAGCCGAAGCCACCGACGAATTCCGGATCGTGAGCCAATCCTTCGGCGGCGACAACGCGGCGCAGCACGTCGTCGGAGGTCAGCACGCGAACCTGGCTGTCGACCTGGATGAGCGCGGTTTCGCTGGCGAGGCCGGATGGCGAAGGCTGGTCGGCGACCGCGCGCAGATCGGTGGGATCGATGAGGATTTCGGTGACGGCCGTGAATTTATGCGGCGCGATGAGAACGAACAACGCCGCAAGCACGAGCGCGACCGCAATCGTCCAGGCTATCGTCGCCCGGCCGCGCCAAAGCTCCAGTCCGATTTGAAGAAAATCGATCGGTGCGGGCGGAGCAACCGGAGGCTCGGCGCTGACGAGCCTTGCTGACCTGAACTGACGCGGCGCTTCGAACATCCAGTACTCGACTGTTTGGCAGCGAGTCCTCGCCCGATGCTTTCCCGCACCAGCGGGAGAATCGAATGGGGATGGCGGCACCGTCACTCAGCCGGCGTCGGCAGTCCGCTGTCGCACTCAACGCGCTTGCCGCCCGGTCTGTCCAGGCATCGCTTAGGATTGCGGAGTTCATAAACGATTAAAGTTAATGCGCGGTATATCCGGCGCAGCCGGCGCAGCCGCGGGCCGGCAATCCCGCGCCGCCTTAGCGCCGCAGCACCCGGGCGAGCGCGGCGGCTACGATCAGCACCGCGACCACGGGAATCCAGAGCAACACCGCGCCGAGCACGGCGATCAGGACGAGCGCGGCGATGGCAGCGATTGCCAACATCAGCAGCGCGACGCCGAACGGTCCAAGCCTGGTCACATAAATCCGCTGGGTTCCGCGGGTCCAGGCAAACGCGCCGTCGCGCTGGGGCGAATTGCGCCAATCCGCCCGCCGCGCGTTGCGGTCCGGCGGAATGATCTCCGGTTCGGCGCGGGGCCGTTCCGGCCGGTTGCTGTCATCGTACATGGCTATGCGCTCTGCCGTTGCCGTACCGCGCTCAATGTATGGTTGGCCGGCGCGCTCACAAGCGGCAAATCGACAATGGCCGTCCCTGGCTTTCGCCGGCCGGCATCGGCGTAAGCGGAGCGCTCAGCGTCCCTGGGTGCGCTCGTGGTGGTCGTGCAGGAATTTGGCCAATTGTTCGCGCAGGCTCTCATCGCGCTCGCCCTTGTGGCCGAGCAGCACCGCCCGCTCGAACAGCCGCTGCTGCACTTCGTGCGGCAAATGGCTCCAGAGATCGGCGGCGGCAGCGCCGAGGACGCTAAGATACCGGGCACTGTCTTCGGCGGGAACCGGCTCCGATGGCGCAGCCATAAATGACCCCCGTACACTCAATTGCGGCAACGTATCCGACCACTCGCGGCCGGGCAACCGATGGGAACAAACAATTGCGCCGAGCGCGCGGCCGGCCCAAATCGTCACAGCGGCGCGGGCGCCGGCATCGTCGCCCGCCGTGCGTGATCATTCCGGCTTGATGCCGGCGGCGCGGATGACGGCGCCCCAGCGCTGCGTCTCCGCCTTGATGAAGCCAGTCATTTCGGCCGGCGTGCCGCCGCCCGGGCTGGCATTGAGTTTCTGATAGCGGTCGAGCAGTTCCGGCGACTGCATCGCCTTGTTGGCCGCCGCATTGAGCTTGGCGACGATCGCGGTCGCAGTCTTGGGCGGCGCGGTAATCGCATTCCAGGTATCGGATTCGCAACCCGGCACGCCGGCCTCGGCGAGCGTCGGCAAGTCCGGCAGCGCCGGCACGCGTTGTTTGGTGGCGACGGCGAGGATGCGGGCTTTGCCGGCCTGGTGCAGCTGCAGCGAGGTCGACAATTCGGTGAACATCAGGTCGACGTGACTCGCGATGATGTCATTGAGCGCCGGCGCCGTGCCCTTGTAGGGCACATGGACGAGCTGGATGTGGGTGATGCTCGCAAACAGGGCGGCAGTCAGATGCGAGGTGGTGCCGATGCCCTGCGAGGCGTAGTTGAGCTTGCCGGGATTGGCCTTGGCGTAGGCGATCAGTTCCGGCACCGACTTGGCCGGGAAATCCGGCCGCACCAGCAGCACATTCGGGATGTGCGACATGATGGCGACCGGCAGAAGCTTCGTGGGATCGTAGTTGAGCGACTTGTAGAGGAACGGATTGGTCGTGATCGGCGACGGCTGCGAGGCGAGCAGCGTGTAACCGTCGGGCCGTGAATGATAGACCGCGTCGGCGGCGAGGCTGCCGCCGGCGCCGGCCTTGTTCTCGACCGCCAGCGGCTGGCCCAGCTCGGCGCGCATCTTTGCGGTCACGAGCCTGGTGAAGGTATCGACGCCGCCACCGGCCGGCACCGCGACGATGACCCGGATCGGGTGGTTCGGAAAGTTGGCGGCTTCGTCGTCCGCGCGTGAAGCGGCCGGCGCCAGGGCAAAGCCGAGCGTCGAGGCGATTGCGGCGCGCCGCGAAATCGGATGGCTGGACATCAAGCAAAACTCCAGGTTTCAACAGGGTTGCGGGCTTATGGCACGGCACCGTGTAGCGGTTAAGCGCCGGGCTGCATTGCGCGTCGCACATGTCTCGACGGCGGTTCACAAACCGTACCGGCGCCCATAGGATCGCGCCCGATCAAGAAAGAGGCAGCTAATGAGCAAGCTCGATTTCATTCTGGAAGACCTGGTGACCGCGAACCGCATCCTGGCCAAAGAAGGAGTAGTCGATTCCTTCGGCCATATCAGCGTCCGGCATCCCGACAATTCGCAGCGTTTTCTGTTGTCGCGCGCCCGCGCTCCCGAGCGCATCGAGCGCGGCGACATCGTCGAATACGAGTTCGACGGTACCGCGATCGACGAGAAAGGCCGCGCGCCCTATCTGGAGCGCTTCATCCACGGCGCCGCCTATGAGGCGCGGCCGGACGTCCACGCGGTGGTGCATCATCATTCGCCGAGCGTCATTCCATTCGGCGTTACCGGCAAGAGGCTCAAGCCGCTTTTGCACATGTGCGCCTCGATCGGTCACGAAGTGCCGGTCTGGGATTTGCACGACAAATTCGGCGATACGATCCTCCTGGTCACCGACATGGACATGGGCCGCGATCTCGCCCGCGCGCTCGGACCGCGGCCGTCGACGCTGATGCGCGGCCACGGCGCCACGGTGGTCGGCCGCTCGATCCGCCACGTCGTCTTTATCTCGGTCTATATGGAAGTCGGCGCCAAGCTGCAGATGCAGTCGATGGCGATGGGCGACATCAAATTCCTCACCCCCGGCGAGGTCGACAAGATCATCGCCCGGGTTACCGACTACACGCTCAATCGCGCCTGGGAGAACTGGGCGCGCCGTGCCGGGCGCGAGATGCAGACCGCTTGAACATGTGACGGCTGCGACGACAGGGGGGAGCCGTGTTGGCGGCGGTGATGAACGACACCGAGCGGCCTGTCTATGCCAGCTTTACGGAGCCGGAGCCGGCTGCCGGATCGATTGTGGTCGAAGTCCGCGCTGCTGCCTTGACCGGCGTCGATATCGCGATTGCCCGGCGGCGACATTACATCAAGATGCCGGACGGCCCTTTTGTGCTGGGCAAAGACGGAGTGGCGCAGCGCGGTGACGGCCCAGCGCGTCTACTTTACCGCCATGGCGCCGGTCGCACCGTTCGGCTCGATGGCCGAGCGCACGCTGATCGACCCGCGCTTTAGTTTCCCGGTCCCCGACAATATCGCCGACGATGTCGCCGCCGCGCTCGGCAATGCCGGACTGGCGGCGTGGCTCGCATTGTCCTGGCGGGCGCGGCTGCGGCGTGGCGAGACAGTGTTGATTCTCGGCGCCACCGGCATTTCCGGCCTGATCGCGGTGACGGCGGCAAAGCAGCTCGGCGCCGGCCGCGTCATCGCCGCCGGCCGCAACCGCGAAACGCTCGCCCGTGCCGAACGGCTCGGTGCCGACGTAAGTGTTGACCTCGTTGCGGCCACGGATTTGGCTGCCGCCCATCGCGACGCCGCCGGCGGCACCGCCGACGTGATCATCGACTACCTCTGCGGCAAGCCGGGCGAGGCCGCGCTCGATGCCGTTTCAACCTTCGGCCGCTTCGTCCATGTCGGTTCGTCGGCCGGCGCCACCATGACCATTTCCGGCGCTGCCACTCGCCGCACCTGCGTCGACATCATGGGTTTCGCCTACTATCACGCCCCGGTCGAAGCCCAAGCCGAGGCTTATGCGGAGCTGTGCCGCCTCGCTGCCGCGGGCGCACTCGCGCTCGACACCGAGACGCGACCGCTCGCCGAAATCGGCGCCGCGTGGGATGCGCACGCGGCCACGCCGCGTCGGCGTCAGGTCCTCGATCCTGAGGCGTGAACAGGTCGACAGGCCCTGGCGCAGTCTGCCAAGGCATGATTAGCTTCGCCGGCCATGAATTCAGCTCCTGCAAGACGCGCCCGCCGCAACAGCGGGCAGCACGCAAGGCTTCAGCGGCGGCATCACGGCGATGGCCGACGGTAAGCTCTATGCCCTGCAACACATTTATGCGCTCGACGGCCGGGTCAGCTTCTATCCGTTGAGCGCGCGCGGCTTTTCGGTGGCGAACAGCTACATGTTGACCGAACCCGACGCCGCCATGCTGATCGATACCGGCTTCGGCAAGGACGAGCCGGTCATCCGCGCCGAGGTCGAACAACTGACCCCGCCCGGCGCGAAGCTGTCGATGTTCCCGCTGCGGCTCAACGAATTCATGTCGATCAACAATGTCGAGACGTTCGCCGGCCATTTCAACGTCGAGACCTGCTACACCAGCAATATCGATGCAGCCCTATGGTTCGATTTCGGCGCCAAGGCGGAGGGCCGCGACATCTTGAAGTCGATGAAGGTGACCGCGGTGAGCCGCGCCGACACCATCCGGCTCGGCAAAGGCGGCCGATCGATCGACGTGATGCAGGCGCCGATCCGTCTGATCGCCACGCGCTGGCTCTACGACGGCGCGACGCGCACCCTGTTCACCTCCGACCTGTTCACCCACCTCTGGCGCGAGGCCGAGGCCGGACCCTGGATCGTCACCGACGCCGACAACGATCCCACCTCGCTGCGCGACGTGCGCTCGTTCATGCTCAACACCCGCTATTGGTGGCTTGAAGGCGCGCCGACCGATTCGATCCGCCGCGGCATCGGCAAGGTGTTCGACACTTACGACATCGAGACCATCGCGCCCGGCTATGGCTGCATCCTGTCAGGCCGCAACGTCGTTGCGCGGCACTACAAGATGCTCGATGAGTTTCTGAAAGACTGCGACAAGAGCGTCGCGGTCTCGCGCTACGTCTCCCGCGACGAAGAGCGGTGAGCAGACTTCATAACCGGGTTGAGCCGAGCAAAACCCGGGAAGGCATTTGAGCCGGACATTCCTGCGCCGGATTTCGCTCCGCTCAATCCAGGCTACATGACCAGCGCGCTTTACTGGCCGGGCGGCCTGTACGCGGCGCGCGCTTTGCCGGCAATCTGGCGAACGTGGGCCACTTCCTCCATCGTCAGCAGACGCAAAACCTTGACGTTGTGCAGCACGCCGGCTGAGATAACCACGCTGGAGATTGCGGCCGCGGCGCCGGGGTCCGGCACGTCGAAGATCACCAGCACGCCGGGACCTTCGGCCGGCATGCCGTACATCGCGATCATTTTGCCGCCGACCGCTTCGATCGTTGCCTTGGCGGCCTCGTAGCGATTGGACGCGGGATTTTCCATCAGGCCCTTGAGGGCTTGCGGCGTGTATTGGCCCGTGAGACAAAAATGCATGGCAGTCGTCCTTTGTCGGGTTGGCATTCAATAATTTCGATTGGCCGCTCCGGCGCGTGCAAACAAGTCCCGTCCGTCGAAAGCAGCCTTCAACGTTATCACCGCAGACCGATGCTGACCATCGGTAAATGCCGATCGGCCGCTGATTTATACCCGATGCATGTGGTCGGATGACTGTCATGATGAATTCACAGAGATGCATCTCCAGCGCCTTTGGCGTATGATGCACCGCCGACGCGTGGTGGCGCGGCGGGGGAACTGAGCTGTAGCGAGCTGTAGCCCGGATGGAGCGCAGAGAAATCCGGGAGCGGCCGGTAAGCTGCTGGATCGTCCTCGCATTCCGCTGCGCTCGATGCGGGCTACACTTTGAGGGGAGGAGCTCGAAATGCTCGACAAGCCGCAGATCAAAAGCATGCTCGATGTGCCTGTCGCGCAGCGCATGCCGCGCGAGATCGCGCCCGGCGTGTTCTGGATCGGCGACTGCTTGGCGCAGCGCCACAAGGGCAAGGTCTATCACGGCTATAACGCCGCGTTCCTGGTGTGCGGCGACGACGCCTCGATCCTGGTCGAGACCGGGCATCCGAAGGACTTCCCGGTCATCGAGCGGCACATGAACGAGCTGTTCACGCGCGGCGTCGCGCCGCTCAAATATCTGTTCGTCACGCACCAGGAAACGCCGCATTGCGGCGGACTGGGCCGCGTTCTGAAAACCTTTCCGGACTCGCTGCTGGTCGGCGATGTCAGCGACTATCACCTCGCGTTTCCGCAATACGAACACCGCATGCGCTGGATGAAGGAGGGCGACGAGATTGATCTCGGCGGTCGCAGCCTGATGGCGGTCGAGCCGGTGATCCGCGACCTGCGCACCACCCTGTGGGGCTTCGACACCAGGGAGCGCGTGCTGTTTCCGGGCGACGGCTTTGCCTACAGCCATTATCACGAAGACGGCCATTGCGGGCTCGTCGCCGAGGAAGCGGTCTCGCTCGATTTGCCGGACGTATCGTCGACGTTTGCCGACCTGGCGCTGTTCTGGACCAAATTCGCCGACATGAACGCCTATTGCGCCCAGCTCGACAATCTGATCGAGCGGCTTGACGTCAAAACCATCGCGCCGACCCACGGCCTGCCGATCACCGACGTGAAGGTGACGGTGCCCAAAGTTCAGGAAGGCCTTAAAGCCGCCGCGCAGATGCCGGAGACCGGGACCAACGAAAAGGCGCCGGTCGCCGCCGCGCAGTAGTTTCGTAGCCGTTTCGTAGCCCGGGTAAGCGAAGCGGAACCCGGGAGCGGCGTGCTGGTTGGACGATCCGTGGGCGACCAGCATTGTCAGCAACCGGCTGTTCCGCATCGCGCCCGACGGCGCGGCGACGCTCGTGTTCGAGGACGGCGATGGCGAGCACGTCGCGCATGTGGAGGCCGCGCTCACCGACCGCTCCGTCACACGCCGCGATCACCGCACCTGGTACGACCCCGAGCGGCCGCAACTGTTCGCCGACGTGCTCAGAGCCGCGAAGCAACGGCTCGATCCGCACCACGTTCTCAATCCGGGCGTTTTGATCGACCGGTGAATTTGCAACGCAAGTGCCTTGACGACAAAGTACGTTGACGACTGTTGAGCGCAACGGCGCCGGGAGCGACAATCATCGCATGGCCCTCCTCCTCACGCCTCATTTCGGCAGCGCCGAGGTGTGGCGGCGTGCCTTTGCCGCCGTCATGCCCGAACTTGACGTGCGCATCTGGCCCGAACTCGGCAATCCGGCCGACATCGAGGCGGCGGCGGTTGGAACGCCGCCTGAAGGCGCGCTGGCAAAGCTGCCGAATCTGCGCCTGATCGTGTCGCTGACCGCAGGCACCGACGGATTGCTGCGCGACCCCGATCTGCCCGCCGTGCCGATCGTGCGCGCCGGCGATCCCGCGGGCGACGCGATGATCAATGAAACCGCGCTGCTGCACGTGTTGCGCCATCACCGCTACATGCCGGATTATCTGCGCGCGCAGCAGCGCCGCGAGTGGATCAAGATGCCGATCAAGCGGGCGAGCGAGCGCAAGGTCGGGGTCATGGGGCTCGGCATGATCGGGCTTGCCGCCGCCAAGACGTTGGCTGCGGCCGGCTTTCAGGTCGCCGGCTGGGTGCGGCAGTCCCGCAACGCCGGCGAGATCGAAATCTTCCACGGTGCGGACCAGCTCAATGCGTTCCTGGCGCGGAGCGAGATTCTGCTGAACCTGTTGCCGCTTACGCCGGAAACAAGCGGCATCGTCGACGCCCGCATTCTCAATGGTCTTCCCGCCGGCGCGGCATTCATCAATCTGGGCCGCGGCGATCACGTCGTCGAACCGGATCTGGTTGCGGCACTCGATTCCGGCCACCTCGCGGCAGCGACGCTCGACGTTTATCCAGTTGAGCCGTTGCCGGCCGACAGCCCGCTGTGGCGCCATCCCAGGATCACGGTGATGCCGCACGTCGCGCGCCGGCTCGTTGCCGAGGACATTGCCCCACGCATCTGCGCGATCATCAGAGAATTCCGCACCGGGACTCCGCCCGCCCAATTGGTGGACCGCAAGCGCGGCTATTGATGCCGCCACGGGCGATCATTGCACCTCAATGTCGGCCTTCTTGATCACGGCGGCCCATTTCTGGACCTCGGCCAGCATGTTCGCGTTCGCGGTCTCGACCGAGCTGCCGCCGGGGCTCTGCCCGGTCTGCAACAGCCTTTTCCGAAACTCGGGATCGGCGGTAGCCTCGATCATGGCGCGGTTGAGAATCTTCATGACATTGTCCGGCGCGCCGCGCGGCGCCGCCAGCGCTTGCCAGCTCGATACGACGAAGTCCGGATAGCCGCTTTCCTTGAGCGTCGGCACGTCCGGCAGCAGCTCGCTGCGCTTGATCCCGGTGGTGGCGAGAATCCTGATCCTGGTATCGTTCTTGGTCGGCTGCAAGCCGGCGAAGTAGTCGATGCCGAGGTCGATATCGCCGCGGATCAAGGCGGCGATCAGGTCGGGCGTCGATTTGTACGGCACGATGGTCATATCGACGCCAGTCTTCAGCTTGAACAAATGCGCGGTGAGATTCTGCGTGCTGCCCGGATTGATGGAGCCGAGCGTTAGCTTGCCCGGTGCCTTGCGCGCCGTGGCAATGAGGTCCTCGATGGTCTTGAACCGCGAATTCACCCCGGTGGCGAGCAGCAGTTCGTTCAGATTGGAGATCGTTGAAATCAGCTTGAAGTCGCGCACCAGGTCGAAAGGCTTGGTCTTGAACAGCGACATGCTGATCGCCATGCCGCTGCCGCAGAAAAACAGCGTGTAGCCGTCGGCGGGGCGCGCCAGCGTCGCATTCGCCGCGATGGCGCCGCCGCCACCCGGGCGATTCTCGATAATGAGCTTTTGGCCGAGCTTCGGTTCAAGCTTTTGCTGATACATGCGCAGCGTCACGTCGCCCAGCCCACCCGGACCGTACGGCACCATGATGGTGATCGGCCGATTCGGGTAGCCTTGCTGAGCAGCGGTCGGCATCGACCAGGCGAGCAGCGCGGCCAAAACGGCATTTGCGGCGAGCAGAAGTGCAGGTAAAGATCGCGGCTTGCGGAGCAGACTTGTTGCGCGGCGTTGCAGAGCTGGCATGAATACACGGACTCCCAGTCAGGACAGGCTGCCCTATGCTAGCAATGTAGCGGGACATTGAACATAGAAGCAGGCCATGACTCTCATCCTGTCGAACGAGGACATCGAGAAGCTCTTGACTATGGAAAACTGCATGGACGCACTCGAATACGCCTATGGCGAACTCGGGCGCGACCGCGCGGTGATGGGACCTGTGATTCGCGTGATCTCGCCGGTCATGGCCGGACAATCGCACCGCGACGGCAGGCAGCTCTATTATGCCTATTCGGCGATGGCAGCAGCGCTGCCGGGATGGGACGTGGCAGCCAACCGGCAGGATTCCGACCTGCTCGATTACGAGCCGACCGCGACCGGGGTGCGGCTCGTGCGCATCCCGGCCTCGCCCGGCGAGCGATTTTGCGGACTGATCCTGCTGCACCAGGCGTCAACCGGCGAATTGCTCGCCGTGATGCATGACGGATTCATGCAGAAGACCCGAGTCGGTGGACTCGCGGGAGTTGCCGCAAAATATCTTGCTCGCAAGGACGGCGACATCCTCGCCCTGATCGGTTCCGGCTGGCAGGCGACCGCGCAGGTTGAGGCGCATTGTCACGCGCGACCTTCGCTTCGCGAAGTGCGCGTCTTTAGCCCGAACCCAAGGCGACGCGAAGCGTTCGCGGCGGAGATGGCGGGCAAGGTGAAGGCCAAGGTGGTCGCAGTCGAAAGCGCTGAGGCCGCCGTGCGCGGCGCCGCCATCGTGGCGACCGCCACCAATTCCATCGAGCCGGTGTTGTTGGAACGCTGGCTCGAGCCCGGAATGTTCATCACCTCGGTGAAAGAACTGGAATTCGAAGACGCGGCCTATGCCCGCTGCGACCTGCTCACCTGCAACCGCCGCGGCCCGACCTGGTCGCGCTACGTGGTGGGCGGCGCCCAGACGATTCCCGAGCAAGGCCGTGAAATCTGGTACCGGTGGACCCAGGAACAATGGAAGTCGGTGCGGCTGCTCGGACGCGTGATTGCGGGCAGGGAGCCCGGACGCAGTGACGACAAACAGATCATTGCATTCATGAATCAAGGCGAGGGCATGCAGTTCGCCGCGGTCGGCCGCATGCTCTACGACCTCGCGTGCCAGCGCGGCATCGGCACCCACGCCCCTACGGAGTGGTTTCACCAGGATAAAAAATATATTCCCTAGTGTTCTGTCACTGAGATCTAATTCAGTGTGGCGTCATTCCGGGACGCCGCGAAGCGGCGGGCCAAGGCCCGCGCCCCGGAATGACAGAACGATCCGTTCAGAGTCACAACACTAGCGGGTCCGCGCCGCACATAACGCCGAGCGGCGTCGGAACGTCTTGGTCAGCCCTTCGTCGTCGAAAACCGGCCGGGAGCCGCCGACAATATCGGCACAGAGTTGGTGGCTAAGCAATGAGATCATCGCTGGGGTGGCCGATGCGAAGATAGCCGCGCGCTTTGCGGCCTTGGGCGGCGTTCCGATGCCGCCCGCCGCCTGCCGCCCGCCGCCCGCCACGCGGCATCCGCCCGATTTCCCGCCGCTCAATCCGGGCTGGTCGTCATTTCCCTGATGGAAAATGCTCGGTGTAGAACTCGCCGTCGCGGCCGAAATACATGGCCTTGCGGCCACCAAAGAAGACCTCATAATGCGAGCAGCCGAAGCGCATGATCTGGCGCAGGAATTCGGCATAGCCCAACTCGCCACTTTGAATGGCCTTCACCGCGGCCTTGACCGCCTCCGAGTCAAACTGCGGCGCAATGCCGGGCACGTCCTTAAGCGGCATCGGCTCGTCAAAGGCTTCGGCGCCGGCGCCGGCGCCGTAATAGGTGTTGCGCAACTTTACAAGGTCGGCGGTGTAGGCACTCACGCCAGCGCCGGCGAGCCGCTGTACCACTTGCGTAAACGGCGTGTCGGCGAAGCTTGCCTTCATGCATTCCTCGATCGTGTGCGTATTCATGGCAGTCACTCCTATTTGCTTGGGTTGACGGGGTCGATCGCTTCGAGCAGCCGGCGCAACCCGCGCTGCAGCGAAGCGACTTCCGAGGCAGAGAGTTTGCGCGCCAGCCGCGCGTGATAGCTGCCGGCCGCCTTGTTGATCTGGTCGAGCGCGGCGTGGCCGCGTCGGGTCAGGATGAGGTGCGGCGAGCCGCGATGATCGGGGTTGCCCTGGTATTGCGCCGCGCCCTCGGCGACCAGAAGGTCGGCGATGCGCTGCACGTTCTGCCGGGTGACCCCGAGCAGGCGCGCGATCTGCGGCACGGTGTGCGGCCGGTCCGAGGCCGCGCTCATCACCTGCCAGCGCGCCTGGGTCTGGCCGACGGTCCTGGCGATCGCCTCGCCGTGCTCGCGCAACCGACCGGCCAGTTCATAGATGTCCGCCACCATGATCGGCACCAGGGCTTGCGGCTTGGCCTCGGAGGATTTGGGCTCGCTGCTCATGGTTCGATATTGTCATACTGACAATATATTGTCAATAGGCCTGGAGAAATTTCTTGGCTTGGCCGGTCTGGACCGGCGCCGGGACCGCTTATGACGTGCCAGCCGCTCGCCGGGCGCGCATTTGAACGCACCGGCTCGCATCTGCCCCGGCAAATCTCGGTCGGCCCTTGCATGATGCCCGGCCGGCGCGCAATGCTGCTTGCGTAAAGGCAAGCAGCGCGATGGCCGAAGATACGCTACCGGAAGGCACGACCCTGTTGTTGAAGGGCGGGCGGGTGCTGACGCCCAACGCCGATTGGCACGACCCGGCACAGGCCGACATCGCGATCGCGGGCGACAGGATCGCCGGAATCCATTCCAATTACCGGCTTGGCGAAAGGCGCGGCGTCGAGGTGATCGACGTGCGCGATCACCTGATTGTGCCGGGCTTCGTCAATGCGCACTACCACTCGCACGACGTGCTGGCCAAAGGCACGCTGGAGGAAGTGCCGCTCGAGACATGGCGGCTCTACGCGCTGCCGCCGCAATATCCTCCCCGCTCCACCGAGGAGATCTACGCCCGGACGTTGCTGGGCGCGCTCGAATGCCTGCGCTCCGGCATGACGACGATCCAGGACATGCTGACGCTCTATCCCTATCAGGAGCGTCACATGGATGCGGTCATGAAGGCCTACGACGAAGTCGGCATCCGCGTCGTCTTCGCCCTGCAATATGCCGACCGCAAAGGCATCGAAACGATTCCGTTCTGGAAGGACACCTTTCCGGCGGAACTGCATCCGCTCTTGTCCACTTCGACCGAGCCGGAACGCCAGCTCGATCTGATCGGGCATTTCGAGACCACGAGGCTGAAGGCGCCGCTGCCGCCGCGGGTGTCGTGGGCGCTGGGGCCGTCCTCGCCGGAGCGGTGCTCGACGGCGATCATGCAGCGCACGATGGAGCTGGCGCGCCGTTACGATATTGCGGTCTACAGCCACATCTACGAATCGCGCGGCATGGCGCTGCAGGCGCGCCTGACCATCCCGGAATATAGCGGGCTGTTGATCGAGCGCCTGGCCAAGGAAGGCGTGCTCGATCCGCGGCTCAATTTCGCCCACAGCGTTTGGCTCACCCCGGGCGAGATCGACATGCTGGCCGAACACGGCACCGGCGTCGTGCTCAACCCGCAGGGCAATCTGAAAATGAAATGCGGCATTGCACCGATCCGCCTGCTGCAAAAGGCCGGCGTGCGCATCGGGCTCGGCTGCGATAATTGCAGCTGCTCGGACGCGCAGAACATGTTCGTGGCGATGAAGCTTTTCACCTTGCTCGCCGCGATCAGCGATCCCATCCCGGGCCCGCCGCAGGCGGTCGCGGCTTTGCGCGCCGCTACCGAAGGCGGCGCCGACGGCGCGCGATTGGGCGAAAAGATCGGACGCATCGCGCCCGGCTTCAAAGCCGACCTGACGCTGATCGACATGGCGGACCCGACCTGGTCGCCGATGAACAGCGCCGCCCGCCAGCTCGTGCACATCGAAGCCGGCCGCGGCGTGCGCCACGTCATCGTCGACGGCAAGGTCGTGGTCCGCGACCGCCGATTGACGACGCTCGACGAAACGACGGTGTATGAAGCCGTCAGTGCCGTGATGCCGGAATTCCGGCGCGACTTCTCGGCAATCTCGCAACGCGTCGCCAAACTCCAGCCATACCTCGACCGGGCGCATCGCCAGATCATGACAGCCGAGCTCGATCTGGAACGCCTGCCGTTCGGCAGCCACTAGACGACCGATTCCATGAAACTTGTCAGTTGCAGCTTAACGCCCAACCATCTCGTCATTCCGGGGCGCCGCGCAGCGGCGAGCCCGGAATGACGTGCATATGATTCGAACTTCGGAAACGCTGCACTAGAGCCGATCCGGGTCGGGTCGACCGGTCATTGCGAACCGACGGGCACGACCCAATGCGGCGGCCCAATGACGCCTTGCCGAGCGAGCTTCGCTCGACATCCTGGCACGCGTCTTGCTCCGTTGGATCGCGACATGGCGCGTCGTGATCGCGGCAAAAAGCCGCCGGTCGCGTCTTGATTCCGGAACAACGTTGCTGAGAGCCAGACGAGGTAAACTCATGGGTGTTCACAACTTTCGACACGAGACGATATCGCGCCGACGCTTTCTTAAGACTTCCGCGCTCGCCGCAGGAACGCTCGCTTTGCCGCTTGGCCCGCATAAGGCCCGCGCCGCGGCGCCGCTCAAGAAAGTGGCAATGACGCTCGATTGGCTCTACCAGGGCTCCAATTCCGGTTTCATGCTGGCGCAGCTGAAGGGCTTCTACCGCGACGCCGGGCTCGATGTCTCGATGGTTGCCGGCAAAGGTTCGGGCAGCACCGCGCAATTGGTGGCCAGCAAAGCGACGCAAATCGGATTCTGCGACGGCTATGTCGTGGGCAACGGCGTGAGCAAAGGCATGGCGATCAAGACGCTGGCCAGCATCTATCGGCGCAATCCTGCCTGCGTCATGGTGTTCGCCGATTCCCCTATCAAAAAGCCGAAGGATCTCGAAGGCAAGACCATCGCGATCAGCGCCGGCAGCGCGGTGACCCAGCAATGGCCCGCCTTCTGCAAGGGCGCCGGCGTCGACGTGACCAAAGTCAATGTCATCAACATCGATCCGGCCGGTCTGGGCCCGGCGCTGATCACCGGCAGGATCGACGGCATCGGCGGCTACGTGTCGAGCTATGTGCCGCAGCTCGAATTTCGCGGCAAAAAACCGGTGCGCGTGTTCTGGTTTTCCGATGCCGGCGTCACCGCAGTGTCAAACGGCATCATCATCCACGACGATCTGCTCAAGAGCGATCCCGATCTGGCGCGCGCGTTCGTTCCGGCGACGATGAAAGCCTTCCTCTATGCGCGACAGCACGTCGACGAAGCGATTGACGCCGTCAAAAAATACCAGCCGACCGTCAACGACGAGATCACCAGGCGCGAGTTCGAGGTTTCGTGGCAGCTATGGCTAACGCCCAACACCATGGGCAAGCCCATCGGCTGGGGTTCCGAGGCCGATTGGGCGTCGACCATCCGCGTGCTGCACCAATATGGCGGCGTGACCGCTCCGCTAAAGCCGAGCCAGCTCTACACCGACGAGTTCGTGCCCTCCGGCCCCGCATTCATTCCGCCGCAACAGGTTTGAACGGCCGGATTTGCTTGCCTATCCCGGGCGCAGGCGATGTCGCGCCTCGCCGGGCTCAATTTCATTGGACCAATCCGCCCGACCAACCTCAGCCAACATCCTTCTGCGCTCGCTCGATCGCCCAGCGGTTTTGCGGAATCGGCAGGCCGAGATTCTCGCGCAAGGTCCTGCCTTCGTATTCTCTGCGGAACAGCCCGCGGCGCTGCAATTCGGGAATCAGCAGGTCGACAACGTCTTCAAGTCCGCGCGGGAACGTCAGCGGCATGATGTTGAACCCGTCCGCGGCGCCGCCGCGGAACCAGGTTTCGAGCGCATCGGCGACTTCGGCCGGCGTGCCGATGACGACGCGGTGGCCGCGCTGGCCGGAAACGCGCTTGTAGAGCTGGCGGATGGTGAGATTCTCGCGGCGCGCCAGTTCGACCATGATTTTGACGCGGCCTTTCTGTTCGACGGCGGGATTCGGATCGGGCACCGGGCCGTCGAGCGGATAGCTCGCCATGTCGAGCCCGAAGTGCGACGACATATCTTTGATCGCCAGTTCCGGCGACAGCAGCGCCTGAAGCCGTTCGTACTTGTCCGCCGCCTCGGCGCGCGTTCGCCCGATCACGGTCATGACCCCGGGCATTACCTTGACGGCGCTCGGCGGCCGGCCGTACGCGGCGGCGCGACGCTTGATGTCGGCGTAGAAGGCGCGCCCCGCCTCGAGATCTTGCTGCACCGTGAACGTTATCTCGGCGGTTTCGCCGGCAAGGTCGCGGCCGTCGTCGGACTGGCCCGCCTGAACGATGACGGGATGGCCCTGCGGCGAGCGATGCACGGTCAACGGTCCGCGCACCGAAAAGTGCTTGCCCTTGTGATTGAGAAAATGAAGCTTTGAACGGTCAAAATAGATGCCGCTTTGTTTGTCGGCGATGACGGCGCCGTCTTCCCAGCTATCCCACAGCCCGAGCACCACCTTGGCAAATTCGCGCGCCCGCGCATAGCGATCGGCATGATGGGGATGCGTCTGCCTGCCGAAATTGTAGGCCTCGGCCACGGCAAGTGAAGTCACCAGATTCCAGCCGGCGCGCCCGCCGCTGATCTGGTCGAGCGAAGCAAAGAAACGCGCGACGTGGAACGGCTCGAAATAGGTCGTCGTCGCGGTGGCGACGAGGCCGATCCGCTCGGTGACCGCGGCAATCGCACCCAATAGCGTGATCGGCTCGAGCCGGGACGCCGCCGTGGTGCGGGTCCAGGAATCGACATCGTCGGAGCCGAACGTCGCGTTGGTGTCGGCCGTAAACAGTAGATCGAACTTGCCGCGTTCGGCGGTGCGCGCGATGTCGAGATAATGCGAAAGCGTCTGTCTGGCGTCCGGATCGAACGTCCGGATCGCGCCAAGCGGCGACGTGATGGCCGCTGCCTTCGAAGAACAAACCGAGTTTCATCATGGGCGTACCCATTGGCAACGGACGACGCGATACCACGACGTATTGCGCGGACCAGTTAGCCCGCTACGCTACGCCAATCCGCGCCGCGAAACCACGCCGCCTTGATCGCGCACCGTGAAAGGAAGCCGCCATGCCTGAAAAGAAACTGACCGGCCGGATCGCGTCCGATCGCATCCGCACGCACTCGACGCCGAAGCCGCCAGCGGGCGCGGTTGAGCGCTTCCTTGCGTTCGGCGAGTGCACCAGTCTGATCTCGGATGTGATGGATGAACTCGGCGTGCCCCAGGGCGCAATCGGCGCGAGCACGCTCAAACCGACGCTGCCGGGCAAGCTGATCGCCGGTCCGGCGCTCACGGTGCGCAACATCAAGCAGCGCTCCGATCCGCTGAACGCAAAGACGCACGTCAATCGCATGGGCGAGTTCGAAGCGCACAACCTCGCCGAGGACGGCGATGTGCTGGTAGTCTCCGGCGTCGCCGGCATCTCGAATCTAGGCGGCATGTCGTCGATGACGGGCCAGCGGCAGGGCGAGCGCGGCGCCGTCGTCATGGGCGGCATCCGCGACGTGCGCCATTCGCGCTCGATCGGTTACCCGGTCTGGGCCAGCGAGATCACGCCGGTCACCGGCAAGTGGCGGCTCGAAACCGTCGAGATCAACGGCGAGATCGAGATCTGCGGCGTGCGCGTCAATCCCGGCGATCTGGTGGTCGCCGACGATACCGGCGTCTGTTTCATCCCGCGCGCCGACATCATGAAAGTGCTGGAACTGTGCGAGAAGAAAAAGCAGGCGGAGGACGCCCGCATGCAAGCGATCGCGCAGGGCATCCCGGTGCCGGTCTTCTATGCCAAAGGTTAGCTCTGCCGAAGGTTGGGGGCGGCGCAGGCTGTCACGCCTGCCGCTCTTGCTACTGCCCGGCAATGTGGTTTTCGCGGATAACGTCGCTCCACAGGGCGATCTCGCGCTTGAGCAGGGCGGCCGCAAACTCTGGCGTCTCCTGATCGGGAGCGTATTCACCCATTCCGCCGTCAGCAAAGAGCTTTTGCACCCTGGCATCGGCAAGGGCGGTGCGTAGCGCGGCGTTGAGCTTGTCGATGGCCAGTCGCGGCGTGCCGGCCGGCGCCAGCAGCATGTGCCAGAAATCGATATCGGCCTTCTTGTAGCCGAGCTCGGCGATTGTCGGCAGATCCGGCAAGCCGGCGAAGCGCTTGTGGCCGATGATGGCATAGGCCTTGAGCTTGCCGGTCTTGACCAAGGGCGTCGCTGCCACGGCCGATATCGGACCGAGGTCGACCTGTCCCCCCAAAAGATCGACAAGCGCCGGACCCGCACCGCGATAGGGAACCTGGGTGACGTTCACGCCCAGCTCGTGAAAGACCAGCACTTCAGCCAAATGACCGAACGAGCCCACGCCTGGATGCCCGATCTTGGCGCTGCGTCCGGGCTCTTTCAGCCAAGTCAAAAGTTCGCTGAAGGTGTTCGGCGGCAGCGTCGGCCGCCCCGCCAGCGTGTTCGTAGTGATGTTGACCATGCCGATGGGGACGAAATCCTTCTCCGCATCGAAGGTGCGGTTCGGATAAAGCGACATGCCTGCTGCCAGCGCGTCTTGATGCTGGAGGATGGTGTAGCCGTCGGGCGCGGCGCGGGCCGCCTTGGCAGCGGCGATCATGCCGCCGGCGCCGCCGATATTTTCGATGACGATGGGTTGGCCCAGCGCTTTCTGCAGCGGATCCTGAATCATCCGCGCGGTGGCGTCGTCGGCGCCGCCGGGCGGGAACGCCACGATCATGGTGATGGGCCGATTGGGATAGGTCTGTGCCGAGGCGGCGCCGGTCGCAAAAACAAACGCGGCGGCGCAAGCCGCTGCGAGCAGACGCGGAAAATTCATGACGTTTCCCCCTGGGCCGGCAACTAGTTTGGTTGAGAAATAGCCGATCGGAAAAGCGGCCCGTGGCGTATTCTGATCTATTTCGCGGTCACCGCGCAAGACGCATCCGGCCCGCACCCGGCCCGGCGAAGCGGTCCAGCGCCCCGCCGCGGCACTTGCGCCGGACGTTCAGGAATGGAAATTGAAAGTCTTCCAACGCAACCGGGTTGGCCACAGGGGGAAACATGAAACAGCTTGCGATCGGCGAAGTCTCCATCACAAGCCTGATCGAGCGCGACGGGCCGTGGCGGAAGCCGGAGGATATGTTCCCGGCCTACGATGCCGAGATCGGCCGGCGTCATCTCGCCGAGCTCGATCCGGAAGTGTTCGATCCGGCATCGGGCAAGATGGTCATCACCTATCAGACCTTCGTGGTGCGCACGCCGAAACACACGATCCTGATCGATACCTGCACCGGCGAGGACAAGGGTTACGGGCCGCCGATGGATTTTCCGAAAAAACCCTGGCTCGACGGTTTCCGCGCCGCGGGTTTGCGCTTCGACGACATCGACTACGTGTTCTGCACCCACCTGCACATCGACCATTGCGGCTGGAACACGGTTTTACGCGATGGAAGCTGGGTGCCGACTTTTCCGAACGCCAAATACATCTTTCACAAGCGCGAATACGCCGCCTGGGAGGAGACGATCAAGGGCGGCTACAATCCCTACGGCACCGCGTTCGCACCCGGCGGCGGCAATATCTGGCGCTACAATTGCGAACCGGTGGTCGCGGCCGGCCAGGCGCTTCTGGTCGACGATGATTTCGCGCTCGACGATACGTTCACGCTGACGCCGACGCCCGGCCATTCGCCGTGCCATTGCTGCGTCAACATCCGCTCGCGCGGCCGCCACGCAATCGTGGTCGGCGACCTGATGCACCACGCCCTTCAGGTGCGCGAGCCGGACTGGTCGACCGTGTTCGATTGGGATCAGCAAGAAGCCGCGCGCTCGCGCCGCGGATTCTTAAGCAAAGTGGCCGGCAGCGGCGGCTACGTGCTGCCGATCCATTTCCCGCATCCGACCACGGGTCTCGTCGAGGCCGACGGCGAGCGCTTTCGCTACAAATTCGTGCGGTAGCGCAGTCGCCTCTGTCAGCTCGTCCGCCGCGGAAATAGCTGGGTACGGAAACCACCGTCACGGCCGCAATGCATAGCGTTGCGGCCCATGATCTAACCTTCGTAGGCGTGTTCTCGTAAAGTCGGCATGTTATTTCATGTAATACCAACGGTCTTTGACCACGACTCACCAGCACCGTCTTGGCCGGACTCGTTCCGGCCATCCACGTCTTTGATTCGGCTTGGTTCTTAAGACGTGGATGCCTGCGACAAGCGCGGGCATGACGAGTCAGGGTTTATTGCCGTTGGTATAAGGTGGAAATTCACTACACGGGAGGTTGCGCAATGTCCGATGTGATTCCGTCAAAACTTGCTATGGCCAAACTATCCGAAAAGGATGCATGGCAACGTTATGCCGAGGCGAAAGGCGACAATTGGCGCGAAGCTCTCGCCAAGCGGGTGTGAGCCCGCGACGCATCGTTGGCGGCGTGGGCCGACCAAGCCGCCAGTCAGCACAGGTGAGATTGCCGACCAATTCGCCTGGCGCTCCTGGCATCAATTCTGGCGCGCCTTGAAATAGGTTATCGATTTTCGGACAATCCAATCCTTGGCTTCGGACTCTGAGGCAAAATCGCCCACGTTTTCCGCAAGACCGCCATCGCTGATCGCTTCGACATACCAGCCGCGACCATCCTTGTACTCGCGCGAGGTCAACTGAGACGGTGAGTGCTTTTGTGCCATGCTGCAAATACGCTCCAAAATTGGTGACAAGGCCGGTCAGGCCGCCAAGGCGATCTGCACCGGATTGGAAAACGGGCTGCCGCCGCGCAGGGTCGCCAGTGTCAATGCCGGCGCGGTCATGGAGGATCGGATGCCATGCGGAGCACCTCAACCTTCAAAACGATCGAAGCGGCCGTCGCATACGTGATCCGCAGGCTTCATGATTAATCGATCAGGCGAAGCGCCGTTGTCTCGGACCTCCAGATTCCGACTCGACGGTAACATCCACTGTCATACCGAGATAGCTGCCGGGAGTGCCGAGAAAACTGCCGCTGATGGGCACCGCTTGGCTGATGTCGCGAGTGACGGCAACCCGTATCAAATCCATGCCGCCGATTGTGCCGTTGGTTGGATCGTACGCGATCCACCCCGAGCCTGGAACATAGATGTCGGCCCACGCGTGCGTCGCCCCGGCGCCGATTACGCCCGCCGAAGCACCATCGGCACGGGCCCTATAAAGATATCCTGTTACCACGCGCGCACCCAAACCCAGACTGCGGGCTGCTTCGATCAACAGGACCGCGAGATCGCGACAAGAGCCCCAGCCGCGGTTCAGCGTCTCTACGGGTATCTGCGTCCCTTCCGTTTCTCTGCTTTGGTAGAAGACCTGGGCGGCCACACCGCTATTCAAGTCAGCCAACAGCGCCGAGGTATCGGTTGGGTTGCCCCTTACGAAGCCGCGCGCCCACGATCCGAGCCGGTCGTTGGGATCGGGGTATTGGCGTTCAAGCATCCGGCCAAGGTCGATGCGATCGTCTGCGGAATAGACGAACGGGTAGCTTAGCGCGTCCGGCGAAATCTGGAACGGGGGTCGCTCCGATGCATATGTCTCCAGCAGAAGGCTGCTCTCGATCCGTAGTTCGGCTGCCGGCTCGGAGAAGGATGCGATCGCGACCGAATTCCCGAAAACATCGTAAAGCCAGCGCACCGTCGCCGCCGGCGTGCAGATCAAATTGGTTTTAATCAATCGAAGGTCGTGACTGTCCCGCGGGCGCAACATGAGTCTATGATCGCCGAGCAGTACCGGACGACTGTAGCGGTAAACTGTGGTGTGCCGTACGTTCAGAATAGTCACGAGGGCGCTCTCAGTATTTGTAGATCAACGTGCGAGTCATCAATCAACATTCGACGGTCAGTCCCGTGGATGTGCTCCGGCTAAGACTGTGTTCTCGCGCTCGTCGGCGCCGGGATTGCTGCATCACGGTCCTGCGCCTCCTCCAGGTCACGAGGATCGACGCTCACCATCTCGACTGAGGACCCGTGGTGGGATTCCCCCGGCACGAAGATCATGGTGGCCACGCGGCGATAGACCGGAAACGACAATTCTTGGATCAATTCTTCGTCCGTCGCGACCCGATATTCTCCGGCCGGCAATACCCGATCGACCCCCTTGAGCAGGAACGGACGAGCGAAGGATACCGTTTTGTTGCTCGTCCGGGTGGTCATGGAATTGTAATCTCCTCAATATCCCATCGGTCGGTCGACCTCAGCTAGAAGTCCATGCCACCGCCCGCGGGCATGGCGGCGTGGGCGTGGTCTTTCTGCGGCAGTTCGGCCACCATCGCCTCAGTGGTGATGAGTAGCCCGGCCACGGACGCCGCACCTTGCAGCGCGGCGCGCACGACCTTGGTCGGGTCGATGATGCCCTTCGTCAGCATATTTCCATACTCCCCGGACTGCGCATCGAAGCCGAAGGCGTAGGACTCCTTTTCCAGGATTTTTCCGACGATCACCGATCCGTCTTCACCCGCATTGAGCGCGATCTGGCGCGCCGGCCAGGACAGCGCCTTGCGCACGATCTCGACCCCGGTCTTCTGGTCGTCGTTGTGGGTGCGAACTTTCTTGAGCGCCTCGGTGGCGCGCAGCAGCGCCACGCCGCCGCCCGGCACGATACCTTCCTCGACGGCCGCGCGAGTGGCATGCATCGCGTCATCGACGCGATCCTTGCGCTCCCTGACCTCGATCTCAGTGCTGCCACCAACTCGGATCACCGCTACGCCGCCGGCGAGCTTTGCCAGCCTCTCTTGCAGCTTCTCTCGATCATAGTCGGAGGTGGTCTCCTCGATCTGGGCCTTGATCTGATGGATGCGCGCCTCGATGTCGGTCTTCTTGCCGGCGCCGCTGACGATCGTCGTGTTTTCCTTCTCGATCGTCACCTTCTTGGCCTTGCCGAGCATCGCCAGCGTTACGTTCTCGAGCTTGATGCCGAGATCCTCGCTGATCGCCTGGCCGCCCGTGAGGACGGCGATGTCCGCCAGCATGGCCTTGCGGCGATCGCCGAAGCCGGGCGCCTTCACGGCCGCGACCTTCAACCCGCCCCGCAGCTTGTTGACGACAAGCGTTGCAAGGGCCTCACCCTCGACTTCCTCGGCAACGATGACCAGAGGCTTCGAGGCCTGTACGACGGCCTCCAGAAGCGGCAGCATTTCCTGCAGTCCGGAGAGCTTCTTTTCGTAGATCAGGATATACGGGTCGTCCATTTCCACGCGCATCTTGTCGGCGTTGGTAACGAAGTAAGGCGAGATATAGCCACGGTCGAACTGCATGCCTTCGACGACTTCCAGCTCGGTCTCCATCGACTTGGCTTCCTCGATGGTGATCACGCCCTCGTTGCCGACTTTCTTCATGGCGTCGGCGAGGAAACGGCCGATCTCGGCGTCTCCGTTCGCCGAAATGGTGCCGACTTGGGCTATCTCCTCGTTGGAGGTGACTTTTTTTGAGTTCTTCTGCAGGTCCGCGACGACCGCCTCGACGGCGAGATCGATGCCGCGCTTGAGGTCCATCGGGTTCATGCCGGCAGCGACGGCCTTGGCGCCTTCCTTGACGATGGCGTGAGCGAGCACCGTCGCAGTGGTGGTGCCGTCGCCCGCGATATCGGATGTCTTCGACGCCACTTCGCGCACCATTTGCGCGCCCATGTTCTCGAATTTATCGTCGAGCTCGATCTCTTTCGCAACCGTCACACCGTCCTTGGTGATGCGCGGGGCGCCGTAGGACTTGTCGAGCACGACATTGCGGCCTTTGGGCCCGAGCGTGACGCGGACTGCGTGAGCGAGCGTATCGATGCCGCGCAGCATCCTGTCGCGCGCGTCGACCGAAAATTTAACTTCCTTGGCAGACATTTGAGTGTTCTCCTGAGAGTACGGATTATCTTTATTCCGTCATGGCCGGACTTGTTCCGGCCATCCACGTCGTTGCCTTCCGAACAAGTAAGACGTGGATGCCCGCGACAAGCGCGGGCATGACGAACGATCGGGTTATGCAGCTTTCTTGCGCGCTTCGGCTTCCACCAGCACGCCCATGATGTCGCTCTCATTCATGATCAGGTACTCAACGTCATCGATCTTGACTTCGGTTCCCGACCACTTGCCGAACAGCACCCGGTCGTGGGCCTTCACATCGACGGGGGTGAGTTTGCCGCTCTCGTCGCGGCGGCCTGGACCGGCCGCGACCACCTCGCCCTGCTGCGGCCTCTCTTGGGCGTTGTCGGGAATGATGATGCCTGAAACGGTCTTTGCCTCGGCGTCGATACGCTTGATCACGATTCGATCGTGCAGCGGGCGGAATTTCATGGATATCTCCTGATGTGCATCCCGGCGTCGTAAAGCGCCTCGTCCGGTCGAGCCGCACGAGGCGTTCTGCAGTCCATTCGGCTGAGACCTACGCTGCGAAGCGGATGCTAGGCGAGCCAATGACGCCGCTCTTCTCCAAAACCGTCATCATATCGTTTGAGCCCAACCAAGTGCGGGCCTTCGATACGTCCGCAGCATCGGCGAGGATCACCACGTCATTTTGGTCGTCGGCGCTGCGAAACACCCTGCTGTTCGTAATGCCGGCAGTGGTGCGATCCTTCTCGTGCCCGTTGTAGCTCGTACGCCAGGCGTTGAAATCCTTGACCTTGAAATGGACAGTCATGTTTTCGTTATTCATTGGTATTCTCCTGTGTGAAGAGCTTTTCGTACGCGCGCAACCAGAGTCGCGCGCGCACCAATCTGCAGATGCCGACGGCATCGGCAATGCAACCAAAGATCAACTTTTGTATTAGAATTGTCGGCCGATGACATTAACGCCGCCTGTGGCGGAAACGGCGATTTCGGCATGTCGCCGTTTTGTGAGCAGCTCCCGGGCAAGCCATCGCCTGCCACTCCTATATATTTGTGGTACCGAGACCAAAGCACAAGGACGCGTCGAAAATTTAAATTGCGGTGAAGTTGGCGACGGTGGTCGGGACCTCCCGATAAAAACAAGATCGGAACTCTGTGCCGCCACTATTGAGATCGCGTCTGGGGACAGCCGCCAGACCGCAGTCGACTTCCGCCATTCTCACCAAAAGCCCGCCTATATCTTGCACCAGTGCGAGAGGTCCCTTTGCACATCGTCAGCGCGGGCGCATGGTGAGTAGATGGTGACTTTCAAATGCCCCTATTGCCGGGCCGGATATGAGATGACCACGGCTCATCTGGCTTTCCAGCAGCGGAGCTATGCCAAGTGCCAAGTTTGCTACCGAACCATGTATAGTTGGAATTCCAGAAACGTGCCCCTCTTCACCCTCATGAACGCATCTGATGGCATGACACCCGACATCAAAAGCTACCATCGGCATTCGGGATCATGCACTACGGACATCGTGAGGCGGAGGACTCGGCCAATAGTCGCTTAAGGGCCCCCTTTTACAGCTCAGTTCTCTTTTTCGCCGCTCATTGATAACGCCCAGTGAACTGCTGCGCCGCGCATTCCACTGCCGCTCAGGGTCAACCGCATCGGCTTCGGCACTCTGCCTGGGCGTCCGCTTCCCCCCAAGCCGATATCCAACGGGACTGCCTTGAAACATTCAGATCAGCGGTCAAGCCACGATTAAGACCGCCAAAGCGGAGCTCGAACTCAGTTGGTTTGGCCCGACAATTCGGTGCCCACTGGATCGTCCGCATTCGCGGACGATCACAGCGCGACTGACTCAGAGATTGGTGCGTTTGAGCGTCACTCCGCGGCGATGCGCACTTCCGGCGCGGCGGCGCGCACGTCGGGGTCGACGTGCTCCTCGAACTGCACGAAGTTCTTCTGGAACATGCCGACCAGCTTGCGCGCGGTGTCGTCGAATTCGAGCTTGTTCTGCCAGGTCTTCTGCGGATAGAGCAGGTGCGGCTCGATGCCGGCAAGCTGGGTCGGCACGGCAAAACCGAAATACGGATCGGTTCGGAACTTCGCGTTCTTCAGAGAGCCATCCAAAGCTGCCGATAACAGCGTGCGCGTCACCTTGATCGGCATACGGCGGCCGACGCCGTAAATGCCGCCGGTCCAGCCGGTATTGACCAGCCAGCAATCGACATTGTGCACGCTGATCAATTCGCGCAACAGATTGCCGTACACCGACGGATGCCGCGGCAGAAACGGCGCGCCGAAGCAGGTGGAGAATTCCGGCTCGACGCCGACGAGTCCCTTCTCGGTGCCGGCGACCTTGGCGGTGTAGCCTGACAGGAAGTGATACATCGCCTGCGCCGGCGAAAGCTTTGCGATCGGCGGCATCACGCCGAAGGCGTCGGCGGTGAGCAGCACGATGTTCTTCGGCATGCCGGCGCGGCCGCTGCGCGAGGCGTTGGGGATGAAATCGAGCGGGTAGGCAGCGCGGGTGTTTTCGGTCTTGGAATCGTCGTCGAAGTCGCAGATGCGCGTTTCCGGATCGAACACGACGTTTTCCAAGACGGTGCCGAAGCGGTGCGTGGTGGCGTAGATTTCCGGCTCCGCATCGGCTGAGAGTTTGATGCACTTGGCGTAGCAGCCCCCCTCGAAGTTGAATACGCCCTGCGGACCCCAACCGTGCTCGTCGTCGCCAAGGAGCGTGCGCTTGGGATCGGCCGAGAGCGTCGTCTTGCCGGTGCCGGACAGGCCGAAGAACAACGCCACGTCGCCCTCCAGCCCGACATTGGCCGAGCAGTGCATCGGCATCACGCTGTCGGCCGGCAGATAATAATTGAGCACCGTGAATACCGACTTTTTCATCTCGCCGGCGTAGTAGGAGCCGCCGATCAGAATAATGCGCCGAGTGAAGTCGAGCGCGATGACTGTTTCGCTGCGCACGCCGTGGCGCTTGGGATCGGCCTTGAACGACGGCAGGCAAAGAATAGTGAAATCCGGCGTGTAATGCGGCAGTTCGCCCCGCTCGGGCCTGATCAGCAGCGCGCGGATGAAGGTCGAGTGCCAGGCGAGTTCGGTATAGACGCGCGCCTTGATGCGGTATTTCGGATCGGCGCCGCCATAGAGGTCCTGCGCGTAAAGCTGTTTGCCTCTGGCGTGGGCGATGAAGTCGTCGAGCAGGAGCTGGAATTTGTCCGGCGCCAGGCGGCCGTTCCTCTGCCACCACACCGACTTTTCGGTCTGGGCGTCGACGACGACGAATTTGTCCTTGGGGCTCCTTCCGGTATGGACCCCGGTTTCGGCGCAGAACGCGCCGCCGTGGACAACCGAGCCCTCGCCGTTTCGAACCGCATGCTCGATCAAAGCGGTATCGGGGAGATTCCAGTGAACCGCCGCCAGGTCCTTAAAGCCGAACTCCTCGGCGCCATGAGCGCCGTTCCTCAGACCGGTTTCCTTCACCTTACGCCTCCGCTGCTTGGCCTGAATTCCGCGCTGCCTTGTCGGCAGGCGTGGCCATATCCACCATCCTAGCACCTGCCAACGCCGAGTCCCAACCCCGGTTCTTTGCCAAAGCTAACGGGGCAACGCCCCGCGCGTTCCGCTGTTGCAGCGCAGCGAGGCCATTAGGCTCAATAGGTTGTCGAGGTGCGCCGTTTCACTCCGAAGATGACGACGGTGCGCCTCGCCTGGTCCACCCCGAACAGAATCCGCCATGCTCCGACGCGGCGCCGTAAGGTTCCGCCAGCCCCTCGGAGCATTTTGATATCTCCGCTATAGGGGTTCGCTCGCATGGCATCGAAACTCGCGTTCACACGGCGCAAATCGCGCTCGGAGAGTCCTCGCAAGTCGCGCGCCGCAGGATTAGTGATCGCCAAGTCCCACGGCATGTCGCCACTGGTCAAGCCGGACGTAGTCGCCTCGTCGGTAGGCACGCTTGCCCTGCACGATGGCAACGCTCTCCGCTTGAGTCGGCTCCTCGTCCTCGATGTTTCGCAGTTGGAAATATGTCTGCAACGCATCGCGCACGACTGCCGAGCGGCTGCGTTTGCGCCGTCTTGCCTCTTTCTCGATCAGCATGCGCATCTTCGGCGGCACCGATACGGACAGGTTCTCTTTTGGCATCGACGGTTATCCCCTTAAGTCCTTTCGGATCATTCTATCACACCAGCCAATGCGCGCATTACGGTACGGTACGCGCCTTCGCGGCGAGCTCCACGACCATCTTGCGCAAGGCTTGCGGATCGTTGACGCGCTCTGGAAACGGCAGGCGCAAGGCGGTATCGCCGAGCACAAGATCGAGCCCGTCCGGGTCGAGCCCGGTCAGCCGCCATCTGCCGTCCTCGCCGCCCAATAGCCGTGTCGCGTACAGCCTGACGGCCTCGGCGTGATCGTTGTTCATGTGGCTGACTGCGCTTTCCTCGGCTTCGATCAAGCTCTCGGCACCGGTGAGATCCGTCAGCACATCGGCGGCTTTCAGATCGGCGGCGCGGGCGAAGCCGCCATTGAGATGGGCGGAGACCGCGTTGAGGCGCCAGAAGCCAAAATCGCCGAAGCCCGCATAGAGGCTCGGATTTGGGGTGGCGGGCGAGGAAGCGGCGGCGCACCCGCCTTTCGTCGGCGTCCCCGCGCGGCACAGGGACGAAAGCGCCGAGAAGGGTGAGGCGCGGATGGGCGAGCGGATCGCCCTTGCCGGTGCTGGCGAGCAGTACCGAAGCACGGCCGTCCCGTTCGAGGTTTGCGGTATGCGTGGCGAGGCGGGAAACCAGGATGACCGGCGCGCCGTCGATATCGGTCGCGACATTGACCAGCGACGCGAACGGATGCCCGGTATTGCGGTCGAGAGTGGCCAGGGAACCCGCCCGGGTCGTCCGCAGCAGGCTTTTGGCGATCGATACGGGATCGAAATCCGGCGTCGGCGCGTTTTCGGGCAGGCGATCCGGCATTGCGCCGGGCAGCGGGGCGGCTTTTTCATCAGCTTGGCCCATACAAGTTCCTTTCCGATTGCTTTCCTATGTCCTTAAAAACACAGCAATTGCCAAGATTTTGCCTTGTAGCGTCACACTTCTGCCCCCACATCAGGATTCAAAGCTAGGGGGCCGGGCTGGTGAAGCACCGGCCGACTCATGTTAGAAGGCCGCCATGCCGACAATCGCCCTCGTCGACGACGACCGCAACATCCTCACCTCGGTGTCAATCGCACTTGAGGCCGAGGGCTACCGTATCAACACGTACACTGACGGCGCGTCCGCGCTCGACGGCTTCAAGACCGCGCCGCCCGATCTTGCCATTCTCGACATCAAGATGCCGCGCATGGACGGCATGGAGATGCTGCGCCGGCTGCGGCAGAAATCCGACCTGCCGGTGATCTTCCTCACCTCGAAGGATGAAGAGATCGATGAACTGTTCGGCCTGAAAATGGGGGCTGACGACTTCATCCGGAAGCCGTTCTCGCAGCGGCTCCTGGTCGAGCGGGTCAAGGCCGTCTTGCGCCGCGCCGCGCCGAAGGACGGCGCCGCGCCGAAGGAAGCCGACAGCAAGGTGCTGGAGCGTGGGCTCCTGCGCATGGACCCCGAGCGCCACACCTGCACCTGGAAGAACGAGCCGGTGACGCTCACCGTCACCGAGTTCCTCATCCTTCAGGCGCTCGCCAGCCGGCCCGGAGTGGTGAAAAGCCGCAATGCATTGATGGATGCGGCCTATGACGATCAGGTCTACGTGGACGACCGCACCATAGACAGCCACATCAAGCGGCTACGCAAGAAGTTCAAGGCCAGCGACACCGAATTCGATATGATCGAGACATTGTACGGCGTCGGCTATCGGTTCAAGGAAATGTGACGCGCCAGCCGATTGCACGATGTTGCGCCGTCGTGGAATTACGAAGGGACAAGGTTCAGAGACTTCGGGCGGGTCGAGCGGCAGGAACCGGCATCCGGGCCGAGCTGCCGACGGTTGACTGCCAGCGAGAACGGCCCGCTTACGGGGACGGCTAACGTGCGGTAGTAATGGCGTTTGGTCCCCTCTGATTCCCTCTCCGCGCCGGAGAAGGAGGGCGCCGATCGAAACCCCGGCAGGCCACGTGCTCGATCGAACCGCAGATATTGCAGACAGGGCTCCTCCGCTGGCGCCTGTCGATTCTCAGGTCGAGGCCGAGGCGCTCGATGAGAGCCGCGTTGCTCGTCGCGGCGTCGCCAGGATTGCCGGATGGTTGCTGCGCGCCTGGCAGTTCTTTATCAGCCAGAGCTTCTCGAGCCTCACCCGCCGAATCGTCTTTCTCAACGTCGCCGGTCTGCTCGCGCTGTCGGTCGGCATCATCTATCTCTCGCAATTCCGTGCTGGCTTGATCGACGCGCGCGTTCAGAGCCTGTTGGTGCAGGGTCAGATCATCGCCGGCGCTATCGCCGCCTCGGCGACCAGCGAAGGCGATTCCGCAATCACCATCGATCCGTCCAAGTTACAAAACCTCAAACCGGGCCAGAGTTACGGCCCATCCGAAGACGCCTTGTACGGTCTCGACTTTCCCATCAATCCCGAGCGCGTGGCGCCGATCCTGCGCCGCCTCGTGTCGCCGACCAGGACGCGCGCGCGCATCTACGACCGCGACGGCGTTCTCCTGCTCGACAGCCGCAATCTGTTCGGCCGCAACAACGTGCTGCGCTTCGACCTGCCGCCGCCGAACGCAGAGGAACCCGGCCCGCTCGGACGCGCCTACATCGCGGTGCGCACCTGGCTCGGCCGCGGCGACCTGCCGCTCTACCGCGAACTCGGGCCGGATAACGGCAAGGGCTATCCGGAAGTCGACGACGCCTTGGCCGGCGAAGACGCCAGCATGGTGCGCATCAACGATCGCGGCGACGTGATCGTTTCGGTCGCGGTGCCGGTGCAGCGCTTCCGCGCTGTGCGCGGCGCGCTCATGCTCTCGACCCAGGGCGCCGACATCGACGACATGGTGACCGCCGAGCGGCTCGCCATCCTCAAGGTTTTTCTGATCGCCGCCGGCGTAATGGTCGTGCTGTCGATCCTTCTCGCTGGAACCATTGCCGAGCCGGTGCGCCGCCTCGCCGATGCCGCCGAAAGCGTGGGCCGGCGCATCCAATCGCGCGTCGAGATTCCCGATTTTACTCGCCGCCGCGACGAGATTGGACACCTATCCGGCACGCTGCGCGATATGACCAATGCGCTCTATAGTCGCATCGAGGGCATCGAACGCTTTGCGGCCGACGTCGCGCACGAACTGAAAAACCCGCTCACCTCGTTGCGTTCGGCGGTAGAAACACTGCCGCTCGCGAAGACCGAACACAGCCGCGCGCGGCTGCTCGATATCATTCAGCACGATGTCAAGCGGCTCGACCGGCTGATTTCCGATATTTCCGACGCGAGCCGCCTCGACGCCGAGCTGCAGCGGCAGGAGACCGCGCCGGTCGATCTGGCCAATCTCCTGACCACGCTGGTGACGGTCGCCAACGAAGTGAAGCGCGGCGACGGCATCAAGGTCACCCTCAGGTTCGAAGGCGGCGGCGCGCATTCCTTCCAGGTGCCCGGGCATGATTCGCGGCTCGGCCAGGTCGTCGACAATCTGATCGCGAACGCACGCTCGTTTTCACCGCCGGGCGGCACGGTGCGCGTCTCCTGCAGGCAAGCGAAGAACCACGTCGAGATTTTGGTCGACGATGACGGCCCGGGGGTACGGCCCGATGCGGTAGAGAAGATATTCGAGCGCTTTTATACCGATCGCCCGCACCAGGGTTTCGGGCAGAATTCAGGTCTTGGCCTGTCCATTTCCAAGCTGATCGTGGAAGCGCATGGCGGCGCCATCTGGGTCGAGAACCGCATGGCTGCGGCAACCGCGGGCGCACCCGCCCAAGTGCTCGGCGCGCGTTTCATCGTCCGCCTGCCGGCAATATGATGGACAAATTGGTTCCGCGGACGAGCGGATAAATGGCTCTCACCGTCCACGCCTCCGCGGTGCTGGCCGGCGCGCGTGCGGTACTGATCCGCGGTCCGTCGGGCGCTGGAAAGTCGCGGCTCGCGCTCGATCTCATCCAGGCCGGTCGCACCGGCGCTGTGCCGTTCACGCGATTGGTCGGCGACGATCGCGTGCATCTCGAAGCTGCCGGCGGACGCGTCGTAGTGCGGCCCGCCGAATCGCTCGCGGGGCTGATCGAAGTGCGCGGCATCGGCATCATGCGCCTGCCCTACGAGCCGAGCGCAGTCGCCGGCCTCGTCGTCGACCTCGGAACCGATGCGGACCGTATGCCGGAGGCTCAGCGCCGAACGGCCAATCTTGAAGGCGTAATGCTGCCGCGGCTTGCTGTCGCGCCAGGCGGCACAGGCTTGCCACCTTTGCTTGCGCTGCTCACATCTTCGCCCGACGGCACTTGGTGGTCCAGTCTGTCGGCCTGGGCGGCCGGAGGCAAATTTTAGCCCTTCCGGGCCTGCCCGGACCGGCTGGTTGCAGATTGGTAACCTTAACCCGTTTAATCTTCCCATTACCTTGGCGACTAAGGTGCCAGGCTTGCCAAGCCGAATCGATTTTGCTCTACCGCAATGCAACATTCTCCGAAATTTGCCGATAATGCCTCTTGCACTGGGACTTTGGATGGCCATGATGGGGGCCCTTTCGTGCGGTGCAACCGGGACGCGCCCGCGGTGAGTTCCATGATCGGTCTGGTGCTTGTTACCCACGGCAGGCTCGCTGTTGAGTTCCGCTCGGCCTTGGAACACGTGGTCGGGCCGCAAAGTCAGATCGAGGCGGTCACGATCGGACCGGATGATGATGTCGAGGAGCGCCGCAAGGACATTATCGAGGCGGTGAAACGGGTCGACAGCGGCGACGGCGTCGCCATTCTCACCGACATGTTCGGCGGCACGCCGTCGAATCTCGCGATTTCGGTCATGAGCCGGCCCAAGGTCGAAGTGCTCGCCGGTATTAATCTGCCGATGCTGGTGAAACTCGCGAAAGTGCGCGACGAGTGCCCCTTGGAGGAAGCCGTCGCCGCCGCGCAGGAGGCCGGCCGCAAATACGTCACCATCGCCAGCCGGGTGCTTACCGGCAAATGACCGCACCGGCCCACGCCTCCAATGCCCCGGGCGGATGCCAGCCCCAACAGGAGGCGTTGCACGACGGCGCCGCGATCCGCGTCTTCACCATTTGCAACAAACGAGGACTGCACGCCCGTGCCTCGGCAAAGTTCGTGCAGACGGTGGAAAAATTTGACGCCGAGGTGCGGGTCACACGCTGCGGCGAAACCGTCGGCGGCACCTCGATCATGGGCCTGATGATGCTCGCGGCCGCGCCCGGCACCTCGATCCGGGTCGAAGCGACCGGCCGCGAGGCCGCTGAAGTGATCGAAGCGCTCGCCGCGCTGATCGCCTCGCGTTTTGGCGAGGACGATTGAGGGTCGCCGTCGCGCGTGGCACGATTTTGTAGCCCGTATGGAGCGAAACGGAATGCGGGATTGGGCGGCGACTGGTCCCGGATTTCGCTTCGCTCCATCCAGGCTACATTATTTGCAAGCTTCATTTGCAACTTCCGCCGCTGCCTTTTTCAGATCGGCGACGAATGCGCGGTAAGCCTTTTGCATGGCGTTTTCGTCCTCGATGCGCAGCAGCGCTGCGGGATGCACGGTGACAAAGAGCTTGGTGCCGTCCTCAAGCCGGAGCGACTGGCCGCGCAGTTTGCCGATGGTGACGGTCTTTCCGGTCAGGCTGCGCGCCGCGCTGACGCCGAGCGCGATGATCGCCGACGGTTTGACCAGTCTGCGCTCGTTATCAAGCCAGATTTGGCAGCGCTCGATCTCGTAATTGCTGGGACGTTTGTGCAGCCGGCGCTTGCCGCGCATCTCAAACTTGAAATGCTTGATGGCATTGGTGACGAAGCTTTCCTCGCGGGCGATGCCGGCCTCCCGCAGCGCCTGCTCCAGCACGCGGCCGGCCGGGCCGACGAAAGGCCGGCCCGCAATGTCTTCCTTGTCGCCGGGCTCTTCTCCCACCAGCATGAACCTGGCGCGGCTCGGCCCTTCCCCGGGCACCGCCTGGGTCGCGTCGCGATAGAGCGGACAGCGCGTGCAGCCGCGTTCGGCCGCCGCAAGCTGGCGCAGCGATGTGACTGGCTCCGCGGATTCCGCGTCGGTATCGTCCATGGCCGCACCAATGCCTTGCCCGTGTCGCGGCGTCGGGACCGGGACATAAAGTTATCTTTATGTCTCGATTGTCGCTGCTCGGCGACCCTGCTATAGCCGCGTCTGTCGCCGTCGCGCCTTCACAACTTTAGCGCCCAATAAAGGCAGTCAAAAGGATCGTTATGAGCACGTCGTCCAAGCCGAATGAAGCCTCCGCCGATCATGTCGTCAAAGACCTTGGGCTTGCCGAGTGGGGCCGCAAGGAAATCGCCATCGCCGAAACCGAAATGCCCGGCCTGATGGCAACGCGCGAGGAATACGGCCCCGAACAGCCGTTGCGCGGCGCGCGCATCGCCGGCTCCCTGCACATGACCATCCAGACCGCAGTCCTGATCGAGACGCTTCGAGCACTCGGCGCCGATGTGCGCTGGGCGTCGTGCAACATCTATTCGACCCAGGACCACGCCGCCGCCGCCATCGCCGCCGGCGGCACGCCGGTCTTCGCCGTCAAGGGCGAATCGCTCACCGATTATTGGCAGTACACCCACCGCATTTTCGAATGGGCCGACGGCGGCGCCCCGAACATGATCCTCGACGACGGCGGCGACGCCACCTTGCTGATGCATCTCGGCTCCCACGCCGAAACCCATCCGGCGGCCCTCAATCACCCCAACAACGAGGAAGAGGAGGTGCTGTTCGCCGCGATCAAGGAACGCATCAAGCAAAAGCCGGGCTGGTATTCGCAGACCGCGAAAAACATCCGCGGCGTCACCGAAGAGACCACGACCGGCGTGCATCGGCTCTATCAGATGCAGAAGGAAGGCCGGCTCTTGTTCCCCGCCATCAACGTCAACGACAGCGTCACCAAATCGAAATTCGATAATCTGTACGGCTGCCGCGAGTCGCTGGTCGACGGCATCCGCCGCGGCACAGACGTGATGATGGCCGGCAAGGTGGCGATGGTCGCGGGCTTTGGCGATGTCGGCAAAGGCTCGGCCGCCTCGCTGCGCCAGGCCGGGTGCCGCGTGATGGTCTCCGAGGTCGATCCGATCTGCGCGCTGCAGGCGGCGATGGAAGGCTACGAGGTCGTCACCATGGAGGACGCAGCTCCTCGCGCCGACATTTTCGTCACCGCCACCGGCAATGTCAACGTCATCACCATCGATCACATGCGCAAGATGAAGGACCGCGCCATCGTCGCCAATATCGGCCATTTCGACAGCGAGATTCAGGTTCACGCGCTCAAAAACCTGAAATGGGTGAACGTCAAGCCGCAGGTCGACGAGATCGAATTCCCCGACGGCAAGCGAATTATCCTGTTGTCCGAAGGCCGCCTGGTCAATCTCGGCAACGCCATGGGGCATCCGAGCTTCGTGATGTCGTCGTCATTCACCAACCAGATCTTGGCGCAGATCGAGTTGTGGACCAATCCGGGCAAATACGAGAAGAAGGTCTATACGCTGCCGAAGGAGCTCGACGAAAAGGTCGCGCGGCTGCATCTCGACAAGATCGGCGTCAGGCTGACCAAGCTCTCGGCGAAGCAGTCGACCTATATCGGGGTGCCGGCGAACGGGCCGTATAAGCCGGATCATTACCGGTATTAAGACGCCTTCGTTTCATCGCCTTCGGACGGCCGTGCTCGTGCCGGCCGGTTCGGCTATTCCGCCTGCGCCAGTGCATGCTGCGGCGGCACCACGATGATGATGAAGCGTCTGCTTGGCCCCGACGCGCCGAGATAGCGTCGGGTCAGAGTGACTTCGCTGCGTAAAAAGCGCGCCGCGTTACCGGCGAAGTTGTTGGCGGCGGCGATACATGACTTATCTTCAGCCGCGCAGACCAGCGCCGCGCCATCGCGGGCGAGCGCCGCATCGGTGACCCACGGCGTCAGTTGGCGGTTGAACAGCGAAAAGCCGGTGGCGCCGTCGCGCGTGTAGAAGGCGACCCCGTAGGCGAGATCGCCGCCGATGTCGCGTAGCGGCGCCTGTGTCGCCTGCCGCCAGTTGCGCTCGACCGCCCGGGCGAGCAACCGATAATAGTGGCCAGGGCCGGCGCCGCCGTCACGATTGATGACGTAGGCAATGGCTGGCGCCGCAAGCGTCGCCACGACGGGCACGGCGACCGCCAGCGCAACGACGCGCGCGACCTCCTTGGGGGTGACGGTCAGCGCGGTCGGCGCGAGCAGCAGCACCGGCATCAGCGTCCAGGCTGGCATGGTCCATAACGCGACGATCTGGGTGCGCGCCAAGACAGCGACCGTGACCGGCAACAGCAGCGGCGTCCAGAACAGGAATCCGAGCATGTAGAGCTTGTCGGATGGACTCAGCATCTCCGTCAACGCGGTGCGCGACGGCTTCAGTGCTGCCACGACGATGAGTGGCACCGCCACGTAGCCGAACATGCCGCAGAGGTAGATGCCGACAGCGGCAAACGCCTGCGCCAGGCTGCGGCCGCCATGTACGGCGAGCGCGTAGCCGAACAACGGGAAATGGTGCAGGTAGAGCCAGGCGATGTGCGGCGCCAGCACCACCGCGCCCACCGCGGCACTGATCCACGACGCTGGCGAACGGAAATAGGCGGCGCGGCGGCTGTCAGCCAGCGCCGCGACCGCCATGCCGGCGATCAGGAACACCGACCAGTATTTGGTCAGCATGGCGAAGGCCCCGAACAAGCCGGCGAGCGCGGCGGGACCGGCCTTGCGTTCTTCATAGGAGCGCAGGAAGAACAGTGTGGTCAGCGCCCACACCGGAATCATGAGCGCGTTGTTGTTGAACTTGAGCGCCTGGAATGTGAGCAACGGAATAAGGGTGAGCAGCGCCAGCGCCAGCACCCGCTTCTCCGGCGCGAGCAGACGAGCGAACAACGCCCAGGCGGCCCATAATCCGACCGCGGTGCTCACCATCGAGAGCAGATAAAACGACCAATCGGCGCGAGGGAACAGAGCGAGCCACGCCGCAGTCACCCAGGTGGCGAAAGGCGGATTCTTGGCATCGCCGAGCGCGGGATGGCGCGCAAGGTCGGCGAGCTCCGCCATGTCGAGGTGCACGTCCTGGCTGCCCTTGGCCAGTACGCCGTAGAGTGTCCAGATGGCGACAAAGCCGAAGAGCACTCCGAGTATGCTGCGTTCGCGCCGCGCGGGATCGCATAGGTTCGCGGTCAAGCGCTCGGCGGGGGCGAACAGGCGGTCGGAAATGGTCATGGCACGATTAATCAACGCCGGTTGGCGGCCCAGCAAAGTCTCTCTGATGGCACGAGCGCGCCGGCAACGTCCATAGCGCCGGACGGCCCCGCTCAGGGCGGCGGCTCGCAACGCGGGTCGATCAAAGCGTCGCGCAGTCGGCCAAAACCGCTGCGAGCCGGCCCCACGATTACGACCAGGGTTGCGAATGCGCGCCGGGCCATCCGTCGGATACGCCGGTGCGACGCACTCCCGCCAGCCTCATACGGTGCCGGAGCGGCTTGCTGCTCGGCGGGGCCGATGTTATCTGCGCGCCATGAGCGCGGTTCCCATCGAAAACATCCGCAATTTCGCGATCATCGCCCACATCGACCACGGCAAGTCGACGCTCGCCGACCGGCTCATCCAGCTCACCGGCGGGCTCGAAGCCCGCGAAATGGTCGAGCAGGTGCTCGATACCATGGACATCGAGCGCGAGCGCGGCATCACCATCAAGGCGCAGACGGTGCGGCTGAATTACCGGGCGCGCGACGGCAAGGATTACGTGCTCAACCTGATCGACACGCCCGGCCATGTCGACTTTGCCTACGAGGTCAACCGCTCGCTTGCGGCCTGCGAGGGCTCGCTCCTTGTGGTCGACGCCAGCCAGGGCGTCGAGGCGCAGACCCTCGCCAATGTCTATCAGGCCATCGACAACAACCACGAGATCGTGCCGGTACTGAACAAGGTCGACCTGCCGGCCGCCGAGCCCGACAAGGTCAAGCAGCAGATCGAGGACGTGATCGGGCTCGACGCCTCCGATGCGCTGCTTATCTCCGCCAAGACCGGGCTGAACGTGCCCGAGGTTTTGGAGGCCATCGTCCACCGGCTGCCACCGCCCAACGGCGACCGCGACGCGCCGCTCAAGGCGCTGCTCGTCGATTCCTGGTACGATTCCTATCTCGGCGTCGTCGTGCTGTTCCGCGTCGTCGACGGCGTGCTGAAAAAGGGCCAGCGTATCCGCATGATGGGCACCGGCGCGGCTTACGAGGTCGACCGCGTCGGCGTGTTCACGCCCAAGCGCGTCGAATACGACGAACTCGGCCCCGGCGAAATCGGTTTTCTCACCGCCTCGATCCGCGAAGTGGCCGACACCCGCGTCGGCGACACTATCACCGACGACAGAAGGCCGATCGACAAGCCGCTGCCCGGCTTCCGTCCCGCGGTGCCGGTCGTGTTCTGCGGACTGTTCCCGGTCGATGCCGCCGATTTCGAAAACCTGCGCGCGGCCATGGGCAGGCTGCGATTGAACGACGCCAGCTTCTCCTACGAAATGGAAACCTCGGCCGCGCTCGGCTTCGGCTTCCGCTGCGGCTTTCTCGGCCTCCTGCATCTGGAAATCATCCAGGAGCGGCTCAAGCGCGAGTTCAATCTCAACCTGATCGCGACCGCGCCGTCGGTGATCTACAAGATCAAGCTCACCGACGGCAAAGAGATCGAGATTCACAACCCGGTCGACCTACCCGACGTGGTCAAGATCAAGGAGATCGAGGAGCCGTGGATCCGGGCCACCATCCTCACGCCCGACGAATATCTCGGCAGCGTGCTGAAACTGTGCCAGGACCGCCGCGGCAATCAGGTCGAGCTGACTTATGTCGGCAACCGCGCGCTGGTGAAATACGACCTGCCATTGAACGAGGTGGTGTTCGACTTTTACGACCGGCTGAAATCGGTATCGAAAGGCTACGCCTCGTTCGATTATCAGCTCACCGATTACAAGCCGTCCGACCTCGTCAAGCTGCAGATGCTGGTCAACGGCGAGCCGGTCGATGCGCTAGCCATGCTGGTGCATCGGACGCGCGCCGAGCAACGCGGCCGCGCCATGGCGGAGAAGCTCAAGGAACTGATCCCGCCGCACATGTTTCAGGTGCCGATCCAGGCCGCGATCGGCGGCAAGGTCATCGCGCGGGAAACCGTGCGCGCCTTTCGCAAGGACGTCACCGCCAAATGCTACGGCGGCGACGTGACCCGCAAGCGCAAGCTTCTGGAAAAACAAAAAGAGGGCAAAAAACGCATGCGCCAGTTCGGCAAGGTCGATATCCCGCAGGAGGCTTTTATTGCGGCGCTGAAGGTGGACGTGTGACAACTTGTAGCCTGGGCTGAGCCATGCAAAATCCGGGGCCAGCCTTGCCGCCCTTGAGGCCTATGCGGTCGAGAAGTCTGATCATTGGTTGGTCATCACCGTGATCACCAAGTATTTTTGAAGGCTGCACGCCATGAAGCTGACCTACGACAGAGATAACAACATCGCTTACATCCGGCTGCGCCCGAAGGGCGGCGAGGTCGAAACGATCCGCGTGAGCGATGAACTCAATGTCGATATCGCACCCGACGGCTCCGTTTACGGCATCGAGCTGTTGAACGCGAACGAACAGCTTCGCACGTCCGATGGAGGCAAGCTGGTCCTGGTCGATGAGGTAGAGGGAAAAGAGTCAGCGCTTCCGCTCTCGCCAGGGTGAAGACGAAATTGGTATTGCCGGGTCTTTCGACCGGGATGCGCGGAAGTCGTAATGACACCGACAATCAAGTATCGGCCCGAGGATAACGCGGCCTATATCCGTTTGTCGCAGGGAAAGGTGCCGGAGAGCGCCGAGGTCGCTCCGGACGTCGTATTTGATTATGGCGCGGAAGGCCGCATCATCGGCATCGAATTATTCGATGCCAGGGCGCAGCTTTCCCCGGAGCTTCTTATAGAAGCGGCATAGGACGGTCGCCCGCGAAACCGTGCGCGACTTTCGCAAGGACGTGAGGGCGAAATGCTACGGCGGCGACGTGACCCGCAACCTTCCCAAAAAGCGGAACGGAGGCAAAAAGGCGCATGCGCCTCCCGGAAGCCGCGTCAGCGACTATCTGGGATCGGCGAGGTCGATATTCCGCAGGGGGCGTTCATTCCGGCGTTGAAGGTGGATGTGTGAGGGCACAATCTACCAGGGCTTTGGATCGTTACTATTTGAAATTCTCATTCCAAGCGAAAGGATAGAGTTATGGGCGAGAAAATGACGAACTGGACGCATAACCGCCGGCAGCGGGTGCTGTCCTAACTTCAATCTATTCCGCACGGCCCCCTGGCTGTGGCGCAGAGCGCGACTCGGACGATCAGCGATGAGGCATGCTGCGAGCTTGAAGCACTTAGCCCAATCTCGATCGAATCACGTATCACGTTCTTTCAAGACCTTCTGGAGGACGTGAGGCTGTCAAGCTTCTTTGCAGCGCAGGACGCCGTCCCGAAGGTGCTCCGGGCACGTGTCGATCAGTTGTACCACCAGCTCCGCGTTCGGGACGATTTGACCCAGCAAGCATAGGCTGGACGAACATATTAGCGATAGCTTTCTTCGTCGCGCTTTTCTTTGTTCCCCTTGGCTTGCTGGTATCCCGCGTGCCATTCACTACTGTTCGGATCGTTGCGCCTATACGGACATTTCATTTCGTTTTCGCCATCCATAAACGCTTTATATCCTTCTGCACGGGCGCGGGTCATATCCTTGCGGATTGGAAATCCTTCTCCCTTTTTCATTTCTCCAGTCCGTTATTCGGCCGCATCGCCGACGGGGCGCAACTCACCGGCGGCCTTCATCTCATCGTGCAGCGCAATCGGGTCCCAGTCGTAGCCGTTCGGCCAGGTCATGACGCCGTTCTCGACGAACACGCGGCGGAAATAGGCCGGGTCTTTCAGCGGCTCCAGCATCGGCCCGGTCTCGCCCGTAACGAACGAAAAATCGCGTTCCCCGGTCGAATCGTCGGAGAACTCGATGGCGAGGCGATAGCCGCCAAGCGGTTTTGCGGTTCGCACCTTAATCAGCATCGTCAGGTCCTGCGATACGTTCGAGCGGCTCGTGCCGCTGCGCTCGCTGCCAATTCGCGCGCAAAGCTTCGCGCCGCAAGATGACCCATCTTCGCACAACAAGCAGGACGGTCGGCGGCAGTTTTCCGCGTAAAACACGGGCGTCGTCGATTGCAATCAATGCTTCGTACCCTCCATATAGAACGTGGATATGAGGCGGATTATGGTCGCGATGATACATCGCAACCGCAATTCCAAGAAAGTAGGCGATCGTCGGCAAGATCGGTTCATCCCGGTTAAACGATTGATATTGTACCAAAATATGAGGCTTAAATCATGATCGACATGACCTACGATCCCGAGGCCGACGCGATCTATATCTACATCGGCGCCTCTCGAAAGATCGATCACACCGACGAGGCCGGTCCGTTCACCTATGACGTGGACACCGAGGGACGGATTGTTGGCATCGAGATCTTGTCCGCGGGCAAGGTGCTGGCGCCTGGCGATTGGCAGAATGCACGGCGGCGGGCGCAAAGAGCGCGGATGCTGCCGAGTAACACTTGGATTCGAGCCGTAGGGCGGAATATCGAAGCGTAATAGGCCAATCCTCGTATAGGAGGCGCAATATGCTGCGGTGTTGCGTCCTGCGATCTGTTCCGCAGCATCGCCGACCGCACGCCGCATGCTCAAGGTGGACGTGTGAGGCGCCTTACGGCTCGCGCCGATAGCGCACCACGAGGCTCGCCGGGCCGAGGCTGTGGCCGGCGATCGCCTTGAGCAACTGGTCGCGATCAAGGCCGCCGGGCAAGGCGTCCGGCGCAAGGTCGAGTGCGAGCACGTCGATGACGTAGTGGTGCGGCGCGTCGACCGGCGGACCGCACGGGCCGGTATAGCCGATCGTGCCGCGCGAGTTCTTGCCATTGATGAGGCTTGCCGATCCCGCCTCGCCTTCGTTCTCCGCGAGGCCGGTTCGGGTCGCGGGGATGCCGTAGGCGACCCAATGCACCGAGCCGAGCCCGCGGCCGCCGTCCGGGTCAATCATCAGCACGGCGAAGCTTTTGGTGCCCGCAGGCGCGTTCGACCAAGCCAGGGGCGGCGAGATGTTGCCGCCCCAGCCGCCGCCGCCGCATCGCGCGCCGGCGAATTTCGCCGGCAGCAAAGCATCTTCCTGAAAAGCCGGCGATGACAGCGTGAAGAGAAGACGCGTCTGGCTCGCCGCATGGCGCGGGGTCAGACCCGCTGCGACGGTCAGGCAAAGCACGAGAGCGGCAGCTTTTCCCTTCATGGTCCTGGGTAATCTCCACACCCGCCGATATCGTGCGTCGCCCGGCGTTGCCGCGCAAGACGGATGCAAGGCGAAGTGATCGCACAATTGCGGCGCGGCCGGGCAGGGTTTACGCTTGCCTCGCAAATCCCGGGGAAGCCAATGTTCATACGATCGAGAATGCCGCTGATGCTGCTGCTGTTTGCGGCGCTGCTCACCATCGCTGCGCCGATGCCGAAGGGCCGTGCGGACTCCGCGGCCGAAATCGACGCCCGCGTCGATGCGACACTGCGCCAGTTCTTCGCCCAGGTTCCCTATTCGCGCGATCTAGCCAACAAGGCCGAGGCGGTGCTGGTCTTCCCCACGGTCATCAAAGCCGGCTTCGGCATCGGCGGCGAATATGGCGAAGGCGAATTGCAGATCCGCGGCCGCAACGCCGGCTATTATAACATCGTATCCGCCTCGATCGGCTTCCAGTTCGGCGCCCAGGCGCGCTCGGTCATCATCATGTTCATGACGCCAGGCGCGCTCGCCCAGTTCCGGCGCACCGACGGCTTCCGCGTCGGCATCGACGGGTCGATCGCGATCATCGCCATCGGCGCCGGCGGTTCGATCGACACCAACACCCTCACCAAGCCGGTGATCGGCTTCATCTTCGACCAGAAGGGGCTGATGTATAACCTCACCCTCGAAGGCTCGAAGATCAGCCGCATCGGGCCGTAACGAGGCGCCTCAGCGCGGCGGGATTATCGGCAACAACAGATGGGGCTGCCGTCCGGCGGCGAAATGCAGCGTGTTGCGCGTTACGAAAACATCGGCTGGCCTGTCGTCCGGATCGACATGGAGGAAGGGGCCGACGCCCTTCATTGGATAGGGCGCGTTCGGCAGCGCAATGTCGATGCCGTCAACTTCGTAGTCCTTGCCGCGCACGGTGAGCGCGAGGCGATAGCCGGGCGGCACCACGATCGAGGTCGGCCAGATTTCGATGTCGAGTTCGACCGGTTCACCCGGCGCGAGCGGCCATTCCTCGTCATGCGTGTGCCAGGGCCGGTACGGCAACGATTTTTGTGGGTCGAGCTTGCGCTGCGAGGCGCGCAGCCAGCCGAGCCCGACCGGCACGCGCGGATCGTTCGAGCCGATGAACGTGATCTCCTTGCCGTCCGGATCGAACAGCCGCAGCACGAGGAATACGTCCGCGTCGCGGGTCGGAGACGACACCCAAAGCTTGGCGGCAACCGGGCCGGTGATTTCGAGGCTCTCGGTCAGCGGCGGCGTGTGGAACGTCAGCCCGTCGCCGCTGGTGTCGTAGTCCAGGGTCGCCGTTGCGGCCGGGGTTTGCGGCAATAACGCCAGGCCATCCGGCTGCAGAAAATATTTGGTCCATTGCGTACGCGCGAGCGGCCATTCATTCTCGGCGCGTGGCACGAACGTCTCGTACGGATGGCGGACATTGAGCGAAACGCGCGGCTGCTTGTCCCAGCCGGTCTCTTCGCCTTTGAGAAAGTGGCCGAAGAAGCGCTTCTGCAGCGTCTCGCCGTAATTGCTGTAGAAATGCGCGAAATGCGTATCGCCGTGCACCTCCAGCCATTTTTTCCTGCTGCCGGCGCGCAAGAAGCCTTCGAAATTGCCGCGCGTGTGCAGCCCCATCCCGCCCCAATTGGCGGCCGACAAAAGCGGCGCCTCGATCTCCTCGAACGCGGCGGTGCGGGCGGCGTGATACTCGTCGAGCAGGCGGCGGTGTTTGGCTTCGCCCGAAGAATCCGCGCAATTTTTGGCAAGTTCCTCCAGCGGCAGCGTGGCGGCACCGGCGACCGGCTCGCCGGTCACGACGCTCTTTGAGCCGCGGCTGCCGACGCCGTATTGCACGCTCGCCACCTGGCGCGGATGCCAGCTGCGGAAAAAATCGCTCAAGATGCCGCCATGCCGGCAGAGTTCGCGGTAATAGTCGGACGAGCCTTCCCAGATGCACAACGCGGCAAGATGCGGCGGTTTGAGCGCGCCGACATTCCACTGATTCATCGCGTAGTATGAAATGCCGTTGATGCCGACCTTGCCGTTGCTCCAGCTCTGCGTGCCGGCCCATTCGATGCAGTGGTAGAGATCGCGGGTTTCGCGCGGCGACCACACATCGAGAAAGCCAGGCGACCGCCCGGCACCGCGCGAGTCGACGCGGACGATGGCATAGCCATCCGGCACCCATTTCTCCGGATCGACCAATTCCCAGTTCTGATACTTGTTGCTCGACCCGGCCAGCACTTCGGGTGCGGCTTTTACGAGCCGCGCCCAGTTGCCTTTGTAGCCGTTCTGAAACGACAACCCTTTGGCGTAAGGACCGTAGCTGACAATGACCGGATATTCGGCTCCGGCGACAGGACGGAACACGTCCGCGCGCAAGAGGATGCCGTCGTCCATTTCGATCGGGGTGTCCCAATCGATCTGCATACGATCGCGTATTTCGGATTTCATTTCGGTCATGTGATGTGTGGCGCGAGGAATATTGGCGAGGAATATTGGACTGAGTAGACTGCGGCGTCCATGGCCCGGCGGCGATACGGCTTCCGCATCAAGCCCCGGACAGAGCCCCCGCTGTTATGGTAGCGCCACGCGTTCAGCGGGTTTCCCGCAATAAGCTCAAGCGACAATACGTTCGAACCTGTCGGTAACCGGGAGGATCGCCATGTTGGAGCAAGTCACCTTGCGTGCATCGCGGCTTCGCGCTGCAGCTTTTTCCACCACATCGTTGTTCGCTTTGCTGATCGCCGGATCGTGGGCTTTCGCGCAGGCGCCGCAGAGCACGCCAGCCAATAGCTGCCCCGGCAATAATGGCGGCCTCTCGCTGCCGTCGGGGTTCTGCGCCACCGTTTTCGCCGACAATATCGGTCACGTCCGCCATATGGCCGTCGCGCCGAACGGCGTGCTCTATGTCAACACCTGGAGCGGGCGCTTCTATCATTTCGACAAACCGCCAGCCGGCGGGTTTCTGGTGGCGCTCAAGGATTCCAAGGGGACCGGCCATGCCGATCTGATCAAGCGGTTCGGCGCCGGCGTCCCGGAGGGCTCGGCCGGCGGCACCGGCATCGCCTATTACAATGGCGCCATCTACGCCGAGGAGAACGACAAGATCATCCGCTACGTCCTGCCGACCAATTCCGATTCGATCGCGCCCACGGGCGATCCGGAGACTGTCGTCTCCGGCCTGCCGCTCACCGGCGCGCACAACATGCATCCGTTCATCATCGACCCGCAGGGCCACATCTACGTCGATCTCGGCTCAGCCACCAACTCCTGTCAGATCGACGACCGCATGCCGGGTTCAATGGGACACAATCCGTGCCCCGAACTGGAAACGCGCGCCGGCACGTGGCGCTACGACGCCAACAAGACCGGTCAGCATTTCTCGGCCGCGGAGCGCGTCGTCACCGGACTGCGCAATGGTGAGGGTTTTGGCATCGATTCCGCCGGTCGGCTGTTCGCGACGCAGCATGGCCGCGACCAGCTCAATCAGAATTTTTCCAAGCTCTACACGCCCGCGCAGAGCGCCGAGCAGCCGGCCGAAGAACTGGTCCAGCTTCGCCAGGGCGCGGATTATGGCTGGCCTGAATGCTATTACGACCGCTTCCAGAAGAAGCTTGTTTTGGCGCCCGAATATGGTGGCGACGGCGGCAAGAAGGTCGGCATCTGCGCCGAAAAGACGGCTCCCGTCGCGGCGTTTCCCGCGCACTGGGCGCCGAACGACCTGTTGATCTACACCGGCAAGGAATTTCCCGCGGCCTACCACGACGGCGCCCTGATCGCATTCCACGGCTCATGGAATCGCGCGCCTGAGCCGCAGGGCGGCTACGCCGTCGTGTTCCAGCCGCTCAAGGACGGTAAGGCGGCAGGGGGCGATGTGGTCTTTGCCGATGGCTTCGCCTGCCCGATCAAAGAGCCCGGCCAGGCGGCGTTCCGCCCGACGGGTCTCGCCACGGCGCCGGACGGCTCGCTCTATATTTCCGACGATAAGCACGGCCGCATCTGGCACGTGACCTATCACGGCAGCGCCGAAGCGGCGGTCGCAGCCGCGCCGGTGCCGAAGATGTATGCCACCACGTCGGTCGGGCTGTCGCTTCCCGATGCGGCGCAGATGAACCCGGCAACGCTACCGATTCCGCCCGGCGCAACCAGGGAGCAGGTGGTGCTCGGCGACAGCATCTTCCACGGCAAGGCCGCCGGCGGCACCTGCAGCGGCTGTCATGGCTCGGATGCGCGTGGCGGCCCGCAAGCGCCGTCGCTGGTCAGCGGGCACTTCTTTGTCAGCGATGGCAGCCTGCCGGCGATCGCGGCGACGATCAATGACGGCGTGCCCAAGCCGCATGACTACGAGGTGCCGATGCCGCCGAAGGGCGGCGCGCCGTTGACCAAAGACGATGTCGCTGCGGTGGCGGCTTACGTCTGGGCCATCAGCCACATGGCGTCCAAGTAAGGCAGCCACGTCCGCCTCGGGCGCATGGCGCGTTGCGAACAGCGGCCGGCCTGCATCGGCCGCTGTTCCTCATTTTCAGGGAGCGGGTTGCTTCATCTTTCACCGATCTCGCGCAAGATCTCTGCGGTGTGCTCGCCGAGCCGCGGCGCCGGGCGGTCCGAAGCCGCAGGCTCCCCGTCGAGCACGATCGGGGTGCGCACACCGGGAATCTTGCCGCCCTTGGCCGCCGCGCACTTCAGTTCAAGCTTCATGCCGCGATGGATCACCTGCGGATCGGTGAAAACCTGTTCGAGATCGTTGATCGGGCCCGCGGGTATGCCGGCGGCTTCGAGCTTCTGCAGCAAATCGTCACGCGTCATGCGCGAGGTCAAAGCAGTAAGGCGGCCGACCAATTCGGCGCGATGCGCGAGCCTGCCCTTGTTGTCCTTGTAGGCCGGCAACTCGGCAAGCTGCGGCTCGCCGAGAAGACCGCACAGTTTGATGAATTGAGCGTCGTTGCCGGTGGCGATGATGATATGGCCGTCCGCCGCCGGAAATACCTGGTAGGGCACGAGATTGGGATGGGTGTTGCCGATGCGCTTGGGGATTTGTCCGGACACCAGATAATTGAGCGATTGAAACGCCAGCACGCCGACCGTTGAATCGACCAAAGCGGCGTCGACATAGCCGCCGCGCCCGGTCTTTTCCCGCCGCGCCAATGCGGCAAGGATACCGACCACGGAATAGACCCCGGAGAAAACATCGGAAACGGGGACGCCCGCGCGCATCGGCTCGCCGTCAGCGGTGCCGGTGAGCCCCATGATGCCGCCCATGCCTTGAGCCATGAGGTCATAGCCGGCGCGCGCAGCGTAGGGGCCGGTCTGGCCAAAGCCGGTCACCGAACAATAGATCAGCCGGGGATTTTCCGGCGCGAGACTTGCATAGTCGAGGCCGAACTTCTTCAGGCCGCCAACCTTGAAATTCTCGATCAGCACGTCGGAACGAGAGGCGAGCTTCTTGACGATGCGCTGGCCTTCGGCGCTCGCGAAGTCGAGTTCGATCGAACGCTTGCCGCGGTTGGTGCAATGAAAATAGGCGGCGGAGAGGTTACCGCCGTCGGCGGCCGGTACGAACGGAGGGCCCAGGCGCGGGTATCGTCCCCCGAGCCTTGGCGCTCGACCTTGATGACATCGGCGCCGAGGTCGGCCAGGATCTGCCCGGCCCACGGCCCGGCCAAAATCCGGGCAAGCTCCAGCACGCGCAACCCGGTCAATGGACCCGGCATGAACCACCCCTTGCACAGTGCGGCGCGGCCGCAGCGGGTCTAACTGGCGCAGGCGGGCGGCTTTGTCCACACCGCCGTCATTTTACCTTACCCGGCTCTCCCGGGACGGCGGCACGGTAACTTGCTTGTCATAGCGGCTGGCCAACATTAGCTAAAAGCCTCTGGATGGGATCGAAACGGTGAACGCGTCCTTCTTCAGCGAAATGCTGCAGAGCATTGCCGACCGCGGCCGTGCCCTGATCCAGCGCCGCGAGCCGGCGCGCGAACGTTCGGCGGGCTTCGTCGAGCTGTGCGAGGCGCTGCTGTCTGGTCGCGGCGAAGCCTCAGGCGTGGCGCTGGCGCGCGAAATCCTGGCGCGCTATGCCACGCTGACGATCGGGCCGCGCATTGCCTTCTTCGAAGCTTTGGCCACCACGTTCGGCCACGATCATGCCGGCATCGACGCCGCGGTGGATGCCTGGCGGAAGTCGCCGAGTGCGGAAAACGCCGCCGAGCTCAATCACGCCAGCGAGCCGCGGCGGCTGGAATTGTTCCGGCGGCTCAATCTGGCGCCCGGCGGCACGGCGGCGCTGGTACGAATGCGCGAGCAGCTCCTGGACGCTATCGAGCATCGCGACGATCTCGCGGTGATCGACAACGACTTCATCCATCTGTTCTCGTCCTGGTTCAACCGCGGATTTCTGGTGCTGCGCCGCATCGATTGGTCGACGCCGGCCGTGATCCTGCAGAAGATCATCCAATACGAGGCGGTGCATCAGATCCGCGATTGGGACGATCTGCGTCGGCGTATCGATCTGCCCGACCGCCGCTGCTACGCGTTCTTTCATCCGGCGCTCGTCGACGAACCCTTGATCTTCGTCGAAGTGGCGCTGACGCGAGAAATGCCGGCGGCGATCGCGCCGATTCTTGCCGACAAGCGCGACGTCGTCGACCCGGAGCGCGCGACGACCGCGGCGTTCTATTCGATCACCAATTGCCAGCGCGGCCTGTCCGGCGTCTCGTTCGGCAATTTCCTCATCAAGCAGGTGGTGGAGGAGGTGTCGCGCGAAGTGCCGCGAGTGTCGAGTTTTGTCACGCTGTCGCCGGTGCCGAACTTCGCCGCGTGGCTCAACCGCGAGCGCAAACAGGAAGCCTCGCTCGCGCTCGACGACGGCGACCGCGAGGCGCTTGCCGCGCTCGACGATGCGGACTGGTGGCGCGATGCGGAAATCGCAGAGAAACTGCGCGAGCCGCTGCTGCGCGCCGCGGCCTGGTATTACGTGCGCGGCCGCAACGGCCGCGGACTGCCGATCGACGCGGTCGCGCGCTTCCATCTCGGCAACGGCGCGCGGCTGGAGCGGCTTGACTGGCTCGCCGATACGTCCGAGCGGGCGCTGGAACAGGCCTACGGCCTGATGGTCAATTACCTTTACGACCTCGACTATATCGAGCGAAACCATGAGGCCTACGCGCAGCAGCGCACCGTGGTCGCGGCGAGCGCGGTGACGCGGCTCGTGACCGCGCCGGCGCGCCAGATCGCTCCGGTCTCGGGGTGATTCCCGTTTCCCGGATGCGGTGCAGCGCGAAAGCGGCGCACCGCTGATCCGGGATCGTCTAAGACTCGGCGTCTGTTACGGTCCCGGTTCTGCAGCGCACCACTTCGCTGCGCTCCGTGCTGCGCCGCGCCCGGGACACAGCTTAATGCGTTTCGACGAGAGGCTTCATGCCCAACGTGCTCGGCGTCCTTGAGACTGTGCTCTACGTCGACGCGTTCGAGCGCGCGTGCCCGTTCTACGAACAAGTGCTGGGGCTGAACAGCATCTATCGCGATCCGCGGCTGTGCGCCTATGACGTCGGCAGCCGCGGCGTCCTGCTCTTGTTTCTGCGCGGCCACTCGCTGCAAACAGTCAGATTGCCCGGCGGCACGATCCCGCCGCACGATGGCAGCGGTCCCGTGCACATTGCGTTTTCGATCGCCGCCAGCGAACTTGCCGACTGGGAGGCGACGTTGGCCGAGGCCGAGATCGCCATCGAAGGCCGCACCCAATGGCCGCGCGGCGGCACCAGCATCTACTTCCGCGATCCGGACGGCCATCTGGTCGAGCTGGCAACGCCAGGTCTGTGGCCGGGCTATTAGGACTTTCCGTAAACCGGCACCACGGCGCCGCGGGTGACGCGGTTCTCGGGCGCGGCGAGAAAAACAATCGTCGCCGCCACCTCCTCGACCTTGGGCCACAGCGCAAAATCGGCGTTCGGCATCGCCCGCCGATTGGCCGGTGTGTCCATGATCGAGGGCGCCACTGCGTTGACCAGGATGCCGTCCTTGGCGACCTCCTCGGCCAAGGCCGCGGTCAGCGCCGCGACCGCCGCTTTGCTTGCGGTATAGGCGACCATGCCGGCGCCGCTGCGCCATTCCAGCGCCGCGCGCGCAGCGACATTGACGATGCGGCCGCCGGCGGTGTTACGGCTCATCCCCCGCACCGCCGCGCCGCAGCACAGCGCGCAACTGACGAAGTTCATGTCGATCTGCTGCCGCAACGCCGCCGCTTTGATCTCGCGCAGCGGCGCGGCCGCAAAGCCGCCGGCGATGTGGATCGAGGCCCAAAGCGGGGGGATGCCGTCATACAGACGGGCGACCGCCGCGTCGTCGGCGAGACTGCCGGTGACGGTGAGCCTGACGCCCTTATGGTCGCGCAGCCCGAAGCGCTGCGCTTCGGCTTCGTCGAAGCACGGCACGTGGCACACCGCGCCGGCTTCGAGCAGAGCAGACGCCACCGCGGTGCCGAGCGCACCCGCGCCGCCGGTGACCACGACATGGCGGTTGCGAAAGTCCATGAGGCCATCATCGCCGATTTGCCGCAGATTGTCATGGCCCGCGCAGGCATCATCGACTAGTCCGATTGAATGAATGGGCGTAGCGCCGATGTTCCGCTCGGCGACCGGCCGATCGTCCCATTTCGCGGCGCGCGATAAGGTTGGCTATGCTGACGCAAGGGAGAATCAGTGGCTGACTTCGATATCGCCGTGATCGGCGGCGGCATCAACGGCGCCGGCATCGCGCGCGACGCCGCCGGACGCGGCTTGCGGACCGTGCTGCTCGAGCAGAGCGATCTTGCCTCCGGCACCTCGTCGGCGTCCTCCAAGCTGATCCACGGCGGGTTGCGCTATCTTGAGCATGGCGAGATTCACCTGGTGCGCGCGGCACTCGCCGAACGCGAAGTGCTGCTGCACGCCGCGCCGCATCTGGTCCGGCCGCTGCGCTTCGTGCTGCCGGTCAACCCGGCGCGGCGTTCGCCCGTGCTGCTGCGGCTCGGCCTTCTGCTCTACGACTGGATCGGCGGCCGCAGCACGCTGCCGCCAACGCGCCAGCTCGATCTCATCACCGACGAGTTCGGCCAGCCGCTGCGCAGCGCGTTCCACCGCGCCTTCGAGTATTCCGACTGCTTCGCCGACGATGCGCGTCTTGTCGTACTCAGCGCGATGGATGCCGCCGAACGCGGCGCGATGATCCGCACCCGTACCCGCTGCGTACGCGCCGAGCGCGGCGACGAGTGGCGGCTTATTCTCAACGCGCACGGCCGGCGCGACGTCATCACCGCGCGCGTGCTGGTCAACGCCGCCGGCGCGTGGGTCGAGACGGTCGCCGAGACCTTGCTGCGCGCGCCTCCGCAGCGCCGCTTGCGGCTCGACAAGGGCAGCCACATCGTGGTGCCCCGGCTCTACGACCATGACCGCGCCTACATCCTCCAGGCCGCTGACCGCCGCGTGGTGTTCGCCATCCCGTTCCAGCGCGATTTCACGTTGATCGGCACCACCGATATCGGCTTCTGCGGCAATCCAGCCGCAGCGGCGCCGAGCGGCGAGGAAATCGGCTATCTGTGCGATGTCGTCAACGAATATTTCCGCAGCCCGATCGGCGGCGCCGACGTGGTCTGGGCCTTTGCCGGCGTGCGCTCGCTTTATGACGACGGCGCGCGCAAGCCGCAGGACATCGGCCGCGATTACACATTGCTGCTCGACGAACGCCGCGGCGAGGCGCCGCTGTTGACGGTCTATGGCGGCAAGATCACAACGTATCGCCGCCTCGCCGAAGCCGCGCTCAACCGGCTCGCGCATTTCTTTTCGCGCTCGCAAAGCTGGACGGCGCACAGCCCGTTGCCGGGCGGCGACTTCGCCCATGACGGTATCGAGGCGCTGATCGCGCGTACCAAAGAGCGCTGGCCGTTTCTCACCGACACCCACGCCGAGCGGGTGACCCGCGCCTACGGCACGCGGGTCGACAATGTACTCGACAACGCAACCTGCCTTGACGATCTCGGCATTCGCTTCGGCGCCGACCTCACCGCCGCCGAGGTGCGCTACCTGATGCGGAACGAGTGGGCGATGACCGCCGATGACGTGCTGTGGCGCCGCTCGAAACTGGGATTGAGGTTTTCCGCCGCGCAGCGCGTTGCGCTCGACGATTTCATGACGCATGCGGGCGGCTGACATGGCCGCAGCCTCTGCACCGATCGTTCAAATTTTATCGATCCGATTTACGTCAATTTTAAGCAGATATGTTTTGCATCGCTCTTGGAATTGCTCTTCATTTGCCGACGGGATCAAGGACGTTACGAATATGGTCGCAAGCGAGATTGCAACGCAGCTGCAGGCGCTCAAGGTCCTGATCGTCGACGACGAGCCGACTATGCGCAAAGTGACCCGATCGCTGCTGCAGGCGGTCGGCGTCAAACGCATTTACGAGGCGGTCGACGGCATGAGCGGACTCGACGCCATCCGCACGCTGGCGCCGGACGTGGTCATTCTCGACTGGGAAATGCCGAGTCCCAATGGCGCGCAATTCGTCCGCCAGGTGCGCTCGCCCGGCAGCTTTCCGCTGCCCGACGTGCCGATCGTCATGCTCACGGCCTATGGCGAGCGTTCCCGCGTCGTCGAGGCGGTGAACGTCGGGGTCAATGAATATCTGCTCAAGCCGATCTCCTCGAACGACCTGCTCGCCCGCCTGGTCACGATCCTGGCAAATCCGCGCCCCATGGTGCAGAAAGGCGATTATTACGGTCCTGAGCCGCGCCGCATTTCCAGCTACAAGCTGGATTTCGATGCGGGCATGAAGCAGATCGTGCTGGTGAACTAGGGCGCCGCCACCCCGCAATGCCCCGAGCGGCGCGTGTTGGCGTTAACCAAAAGCTCACCACACCAGCGCCGCCGCCGCACGCGTAGTGCCTTATAGGCACCGTTTGCATGTGCGGCTTTACCAAGCTGCAAGATGCCGATGGTCTGATGGTTGGACAGCGCTGCTTCGGTATTTCGCTTGATGCACGATGCTCTTGATCATGCCAAGTTATTGATCACGCCGAGTCATTGATCACGCCGAGTCATTGATCACGCCATGTCAGCCAAGCTCTTGAAAAAAGACATCGAAAGTCTCATCCAGTCGCTCGTTGTGCTGGTGGTGGACGACAATCAGTACATGCGCAAGGTGCTCCGCAACCTTCTGATGAATTGTGGCATCAAGGACATCTACGAAGCGCCGGACGGTCTTGTGGCGCTCGATGCGATCCGCACTGTTGCGCCGAGCGTGGTGATTCTCGATTGGGAAATGCCGCTCCTTAGCGGCGCCGAACTGGTGCGCATCGTCCGCTCGCCCGGCGTGTTTCCGATGCCGGACATCCCGATCATCATGCTCACCGGACACCGCGAACGCTGGCGGGTGATCGAGGCCGTCAAGCTCGGGGTCAATGAATACCTGACCAAGCCGGTTTCGGCGAAGGCGATCTACGATCGGCTGGTCTCGATCATGACGCAGCCGCGGCCGGTGGTGCAGCTCGGCGACTATTATGGTCCCGAACCGCGCAAGCTTTTGGCCGATCCGCTCAGCGACGACGCGCTGGCGGCGCGGCTTACCGAGCCGCTCGCGCACTGACGGCGCCGCTGCCGCCGCGTCGAACCCTCGCTCCCGGCACAACCCAGTCCCACTCTGCCGCCACATGCGCTAGGTATCGCAGCATGGCGACGGCCGCAAACGCGCCGCCCCATTTGCCGTGGCCGCTGGAGTATCGATGCAGAATGCCGGATCAGAGTACGGCGCAGGCCCTGTTGCCGAAACAAACTTCGCCGATGCCGCCGCGCACCCGCTGCTGCGCATCGAAGGATTGAGCAAGCGCTTCGGCAGCGACGTTGCGCTCGACCAGCTTTCGCTTGAGATTTTTCCCGGCGAGTTCTTTGCCCTGCTCGGGCCTTCCGGCTGCGGCAAGACCACGCTCTTGCGGCTGATCGCGGGATTCGAACGGGAAAATTCAGGCCGCATCCTGCTCGACGGAATCGACCTCGCGGCGGTGCCGCCTTATCGCCGTCCCGTCAACATGATGTTTCAGAGCTACGCGCTGTTTCCGCACCTCACCGTAGCGGCCAATGTCGCGTTCGGCCTCAAGCAGGAGGGCCTGCCGAGGCCGGAAATCGGCGGCCGCGTCGCCGACATGCTGAAGCTGGTCGAGCTCGAAAATCTCGGCTCCCGCAAGCCGCACGAACTGTCCGGCGGCCAGCGCCAGCGCGTGGCGCTGGCGCGTGCGCTGGTCAAGCGTCCGCGCGTGCTTCTGCTCGACGAACCGCTGGCAGCGCTCGACAAGAAGTTGCGCGACTCGATGCGCTTCGAACTGATGCGGCTGCAGCGGCAACTTGGCCTGACCTTCATCATCGTCACCCACGACCAAAGCGAAGCGATGATCGTCGCCGATCGCATCGGCGTGATGGATCGCGGCCGGCTGATGCAAGTCGCGCCGCCTGCCCAGATTTACGAGCGGCCCAACTCGCGCTGGGTGGCCGACTTCATCGGCGACGTCAATTTGTTCGAAGGCCGTATCGGGGACGATCGAACCAGCATCGAAGGCACCGCGGCCGGCCGGCTGCATCTTGCGGCGGCGGCCGCAGCCGAGCCGCGCACAACAGTCTGGGCGGCGGTGCGGCCGGAACGGATGCGCCTCAGCCGCGAGCAGCCGCCGCCGGCAAACAACTGCCTGTCCGGAACGATCGTCGAAATCGGCTATCTCGGCGACATGTCGCTCTATCAGGTACGCATCGCCGACGGTTCGCAGCTGAAGGCCGCCTGCGCCAATACCGGCGACGGCGAGCCCGCCTTTGCGCTGAAGGATCGAGTTTGGCTGAGTTTTCCGCCGCAAGCCGCCGTCGTGCTGACGCGATGAAGCCGGGCGTAACGCGATGATGGAAGCAGCGAAGGCGCAGCGAAAGCGGCCGTTCGGGCAAAGGCTCGTCGTCGCCATTCCGTATCTCTGGTTCGTCGCCTTCTTCCTCGTGCCGTTCGCGATCGTGCTCAAGATCAGCTTCTCGCAGAGCGCGATTGCGCTGCCGCCCTACACGCCGGTGCTCGATCTCGCGGCCGGCTGGCGCGGCATCGTCGAATTCCTCACCGGCCTGTCGCTTGACAATTACCGCGGGCTCGGCGCCGACCCGCTCTATGTGTTGTCCTATGTGAAGAGCCTGGAGATCGCCGCGTTCTCGACGCTCATTCTGCTTGTCGTCGGCTATCCGATCGCCTACGGGATCGCGCGCACGCCGCGACGGCTGCAGGCCGTCCTCGTGGTTCTCGTCGTGCTGCCGTTCTGGACCTCGTTTCTGATCCGCATCTATGCCTGGATGAACATCCTGCAGCGCGATGGGCCGCTCAATCAGCTTTTGCTGGCGCTGCACATCGTGCGCGAGCCGCCGGTCTGGCTCTCTACCGACACCGCAATCTATATCGGGATCGTCTATTCCTACCTTCCGTTCATGGTGCTGCCGCTCTACGCGACGCTGGAAAAATTGGACCAGTCGCTGATCGAGGCGGCCGCCGATCTCGGCTGTCCGCGCTGGAAGACGTTCTGGCTCGTCACTTTGCCGTTGTCGTCGCCGGGCGTGCTGGCCGGAGTGCTGCTATGCTTCATTCCCATCGTCGGCGAGTTCGTCATCCCCGATCTGCTCGGCGGTTCGCAAACGCCGATGATCGGCCAGACCATCTGGATGGAATTTTTCGGCAACAAGGACTGGCCGACCGCGTCGGCAGTCGCTGTCGTGCTGGTATTTGTTCTGGTGTCGCCGATCGTGATCTTCCAGCATCAGGCGCTGCGAGCGGCAGAGGGAGAATGACGATGCGCAAGGTATCGTCCTTCAACATGCTCGCCATCGTGCTCGGCATCGCCTTCCTCTACCTGCCGATCGTCATCCTGGTGATCTATTCGTTCAACGCCTCGCGCCTTGTCGCGGTGTGGGGCGGCTGGTCGACGAAGTGGTACAGCCAGCTCGCGGGCGACGCCGCGATCGTGCAATCCGCCTCCATCTCGATCCGCATCGCGCTGGTTTCAGCGACCGCAGCGACCTTGCTCGGAACGCTGGCGGCGGTCGCGCTGGTCCGTTTCGGCCGTTTCCGCGGTCGGCTCATGTTCGCCTCGATGATCTATGCGCCGCTGGTCATGCCGGAGGTGATCACCGGCCTGTCGCTCTTGCTCCTGTTCGTCGCCATCGCCATCGATCGCGGCTTTTGGACAATGGTCGTCGCGCACGCCACGATGGCGATGTGCTTCGTCACGGTGATCGTGCAATCGCGTCTAGTCGATTTCGACATGAGCCTCGAAGAGGCCGCAATGGATTTGGGCGCCCCGCCGTTTCGGACCTTTGTCACGGTGACATTGCCGCTGATCCTGCCCGCCATCGCCGCGTCCTTCATGCTCGCGGTCGCGCTATCGCTCGACGACCTCGTCATCGCGAGCTTCACCACCGGACCGGGTGCGATGACATTGCCAATCCGCATCTATTCGGAAGTGCGACTGGGTGTGAAACCGGAGATGAACGCCGTGTGCAGCATCATGGTCGCCGTCGTTGGCATCGCTGTGCTCGGCGCTTCGCTGCTTGGCAAGATCACGGGCGCAAGGGGAACGCCGGGACGGGTCGGCTCTTGATGCGGACGAGGCAGCGGTCCAATTTTTTCCGAAGTTCAGTCCGCCGGGATGTATTTGTTTTATCGGATCAGACTGTTTGACCCCGGCGCTCGCCAAAGCCTATTCGTGTCTTCTCCGCTCGGCTACGACATTTCCAGAACCGATGTAAAAGCGCTCCGTAATCGTCGTAAGCGCCGCTTGCGTCAATGCCCCGGACTTTCGAGCGAGCGCCGCCAGGAACTGGGTCGCGAGCCATCGTCCGAGCCGCGGCGTGCAGAACTCGACGTTAAATCTATTGCGCCGGCGCCGGCGCAGTTGCGGCCGCCGGCGTCGTCTGTTGCACAGCCGGCGCACCCGACGGTGCGGCGAACAGCTGATCGATGACCGAACGCACCGCATCGCCCGCCGAATGGCGCTTGACCGCCTCAAGCAGCGGCGCGGCGGCGCCGGAGCGGCGGATCAGGCTCGAAGCGTCCGGCACCACGATGGGATCCTCCCACGGACCCTGGACCACGAACGGCAATTCGAATTCGCTCGTCGCGGCATTCGCGGCGAGCGTCGCGGTGCCCTCAAGATCGAGATCGCGGCTCGGAACCGAGGCCTGGCCGGTGACCGCAAGACGCACCGCAGGACCGTCGATGCGCATATCCTCCACGGACACGGTGCCCTGCTGGATCTTGACGTGCAGTGCAAGCCGGTCGAACGGGGTGCGCCCGGTGCGGTAATCGCCGTTGCCGGACAATGGCCGCTTATCCAACCGGCGCAACAATTGCTCGACATCGATGCCGACAACCGCGCCGTCATGGGCGCTCAGCCCCGCTGTCCCGTTGAGCGTATGGGTGACGCCCCATACCGAATTGCCCGAGCCATCGACATCGAGCGCAAGCGTGCCGCGGCCTTCGAGTTTGTGCAGGCCGAACATCTGCCCGAGGCAATTGGCAAGATCGACATCGGTGAACTCGACATGCGAGTTCACCTCGACCCCGCCCTTGGCGTTGCCGAGTCCGAACGAACCGGTAGCGACGCCGCCGAAAGCCTGCGACTCGCCGATCGTCACATTGAGCTTGCCGTCGCGCATGTTGGCGGCCACCGCCGTGCGACCTAGCTGCGCGCCGTCGATCTTGACGCTGCCGGCGGACAGCCGCAGGTCGAGGTTGAAATCGGACAGGCCGTCGAGCGCGATCGGCAGGCGGTCCCAGGTCTGCTCGTTTGTAGCCAAGAGCCGAAATCCCGAGACGTACGGCGTCAAATCAAGCGTGTCGGCCGCAAGCGTGCCCTGGATCGCACGATGCGTATCGGTTGCCAAGGTAAGCGCGCCTTCGGCCTTGTTGCCGTCGAGTTCGACATTGACGTTCGTCAGCGAGACGCCGCTGCGATCGACATTACTCTGCGCCTGCAGCGCAAAGCGTCCAAAGCCGCCGAACGGCAGCCGGGTCTTGCCGGTCCAGCGCAAGGTATCGCGCAGCGAAGGCGATTCGACGCTCAGCGTCCCGTCCATCTTCAGCGTTTCTTGATCACTGGCGGCGCCGTCGAACACGAGATTGAGCGGGGCGGAAGCCAGCCTCAGCTTGACGCCCGAATGCTGGCCGGTCAGTGCGGCCAGAAAATCGCTCAGCGTCAGGCTGGCATTCACCATCTGGTCGTTCCAGACAAAGCGGCCATTGGCCGCGAAGCTGCGCGAGATCGACGGCCAGGCGACCTGAAAATCCACATTATCAAGCCGACCGTCAATCTGGGTGTCGGCGTCGCGGACTCTGATGGTGCCGTCGCGGATGCCGATCTCGGAGAACGAGGCAGAGCGGCCAAGATTAGGCTGCACCGCGTGTGCCAGGGAGGCGACGAGTCCGGACCAGTTCGACCGCCCGTGGGCCGAGAACGTGACGTCAATTCTGGGCCGCACCAGTGTCACATCGGCGATTTCAATTCGGCCGGCCAGCAGCGGAAAATAGCGCAATCGCGCGATCAATTCGTCGGCGCTGACCGCCGGCCCCGCGCTAGCCGCATCGCCGAGCAGAACGTCGCGGAAGGTCACCCTGGCGTGCGGAAACAGCGACACCGAGATGTCCCCACGCAGCGTCGGATCGAGTCCGGTCACTGCCTGGATTTCCTTCTTGACCGCGTCGCGCATTGTCGCCGGAGGGATCAGGAAGGACAGGCCGATCAGTGTCACGAACGCCGCCGCAACCACGCCGGCAACGGCGATCGCGAGGCGCTTTAGGCCAGAGGCCGCGGTCACAGGACGCGTTTCCGACATTTTGAGGTCGGTCTACAAAATGGGGTCGGTCTACAACGGGTGGCAGACAAGCGTGTAACATGCTCGCTATCTGTGTCGGATTCGTGGCCGGAGCGCCGGCACAAACCCCAGGAAGTAGAAGGAAATCGCCAAAAATCGGCATTGTAACGTCGGACACGTTGCTGCAAAGGACGCCTGCTCCCAGTGCCGCTATGGGCCAGTCGGGACGCCCGCTGCGGCTGATAACGCGCGTGCGGGAATTCGCAGCGCCGAATCCGGTCTCTCGGGTCGCACTCGTTTGCCGCGCCCCTACTCGGCCGCAGCGCGGCTTGCCGAGAACGCGATCTCGACCAGCGTCCCCGCATTTGGCGCGCTCTTGATACTGAACTCGGCACGGTTCGCCTCGGCCAGCGCCTTGGTCAGCGGCAGGCCGAGGCCGCTGGTGCCGGAGCCCCAGCTTGTCGACGCGGCACTGGACGAAAACGGCTCGAGCACCGCTTCGATGTCCTTCTCCCGCATGCCGATGCCGGTATCGCGCACGCGCAGCACCACCTCGCCGTCGTCGGCGATGGCGGTCGAAACGATGATCTGGCCGCCGGGCCCGGTGAACTTGATCGCGTGGCTCAGCAGATTGAGCACGATCTGGCGCAGCGATCTCGCATCCGCCACGACGTGGGGCAGTCCCGGCGCAAGTGCGCTGCGGATGATGATGCGGGCGCGGTTGGCCTGCGGCTGCATGACGCCGACGCATTGCCGGGTCAGATCGTTGAGATCGACAGGTCCGAAGGTCAGATCGAGCTGACCAGTTTCGATCTTGGACAGATCGATGAGGTCGTTGAGCAGCGTGACAAGGTGCGTGCCCGCCGCGTGCATGTCCTTCAGATATTCTCGATAGCGCTCATTGCCGACGGGACCGAAGCGCTCGGCCATGATGACCTCGGTAAAGCCTATCATGGAATTCAGCGGCGTGCGGATTTCGTGGCTGACCTTGGCGAGAAAATCGGCCTTCGCCGCTGCCGCCTTCACGGCTTCGCGCCGCGCGGTGCGCTCGACATCTGCTTTCAGATCGCGAATTTCGTCTTCGGCGGCGCGCAGCGCGAGTTGCGCCGCCTGTTCGCGTTCCCCCGCCGCGCCACTTAGCATCGTCAGCGCCAGCGCAGAGGCGCCGTTCCATGGGATTGTGACCAGCCGGGCCTCGACCGGCAGCTTGCCGCCCAACCGCGTCACGATCCACAATTTCTGTGCGCTGCCGTCATCGGCGAGCACGCCGATGCCTGGCGCGACGAACAGCGAGTCGAGGCCGCCGGCCGCCGCGAGCGCCTCGACGCCATCGTAGCCGCTCAATTCGAAAAAATGACGATTAGCGTAGATGAGCGTGTCGTCCCTATAGACGGCAACGGCAGCCGGCAAGCGGTCGAGCAGCACTTGCCCGGCGAGCAGCGGCGGCTGCGGGGGCGCTTGGGCGGCGGCATGGCCGGCGGCCGCAATCGACGGCGCAATTGGCGGCAAGTCCGCCGCGACCGGTGTTGCACGGCTCGGGCGATGCGCTATCTCGACGGCAGCGTCGCCCGGTGCAGCGGCTGTCGCCGCACCGGCCGGTGCGTGGTGTGCCGCAGCGGTTTCGCCACCAACACCTGGTTCGGCGGGCTCCTCATGGCTTCCTGAAAGCCGCGCCGTGAGCTCGTGAGCCAGCTCGCGAAATGCATTGCGTTCGACCGGACTGAGGCTCGGCTCTTTCACATCCGGCGGCAGCGCGGGCGTTGCGCGAAAGGGCACAACGTTCGCAGCCGATGGGGAAGCGGCGCCCGCACCTTGCTGCTGCACCGGTGCCGCCGGTGCCGCCGGTGCAGCCGGTGCCGCCGGTGCGGCCGGTGCGGCTGGTGCGGCCGGTGCTCCCGGCACATGGCCCGAAACTTCCGATGTGATGACCGGCGCCGGTGCAGCGGTTGCCACTTCTGTACCGGCAGCCGTGCCGCCGGCGCGTTCGGTTTCGGCAGCCGCGGGCGCCGGCGTGAAGCCGATGGGCCGGGCGCGGCGCGCGCGCGCCAATTGATTGACGCGCTCCAGGTCGCGGCAGACTCCGAAACCGCGATAGCCGCGAAAAGTGCGGTCGCGATCGACGATCGGAAGTCCCGACAGTTCGACCGGCAATCGCGCATCCAACTCATCCACCGGCCAGGAGATCAGGATGCCGCTCCAGGTCTCGCGCGTGGCGACCGCACGCGCCACCTGATGGTCTGGATCGAGCTTCAGCCCCGCAGCGATCTCACTCCACAATCGGCCGCACGCGGCTGTTGTCTGCGGCCCAACCAATTCGATGAATTCGTCCGAGCCGACGACGAAGCGTCCGTCGGCGTCCATCTGCCAGACGAATCGCAAAGGATGGCGCCGTTCCGCGATCGGCGCTTCAGGGCCAGGTATGCGCTGACCGGGCGGCAGCTCGGCCGCAGCCGCAACCGGCGCCGCTTGCGGCGGCTCGGCGCGAGCCCGGGGCGGCGGCTGTGCCGGCGGCGCAGCGATCTCGTGCCTTTCGTTCGCGACGTCTCGTCCTGTGCCCGCACCCGGCTGCGGCGGGAACGTGATGAGCAGTACGCGGGAATCGTCCTTGCCGAGAGGCTCGGCGCTCACATCGGCGCGCGTCGCACCGAGGCGGGCAGTGCCGCTGACCCGTCCGGTCTCGAACGCCGCGGCGGCAAGAGCCTCTATGCCCAGCGCCGACAGCGTCGCCGCTCCGCCCAGTCGCTGCAGCGCCGCCGCATTGGCATGCACAAGCGTACCGTTGGGTGCGAACGCCGCGAGCGCGGCGGGTCCGTCGGCAACGAGGCGGCGAACGCGCTCGCGCAGCGGCAGCGCCGGTCCCGCTGGCTCGGTCGCGGCGAGCAGCACCGACGCGGTGCCGTCCGGCAGAACGGTGCGCGAGCAGGCGCACATCAGTGCGCCGCCAAAGCCCGCACCGAAGCCGCGCAGCCGCTCAAGCCGTTCCTGCCAGGCCGAAGGCAGCGTAGCCGCGAGCCGGATGATCTGCGCGGTCGGCGGGTCGTTGACGCCGAACCGCAACTTGCTGCACTCGGCCGCGCTCGCAGCACCAAAAATTGTCGCACCGACCGCATTCGCCCAAAGGATGCGCGTGCCGTCGGCGCTCCACAGCCAAGCTGGACATGCGCTCGTCGCCAACACCGCAAGTCGCGGGATGCGCAGCGCTGTGAGCTCAGACTCAACAAACGGCATGCGGCGGAACTCATTGCCTAACAAATCCTTAATAATGCGAGCGCGATGCGGCGTCCATGCCGCGGCCCTGCCACCGCTCTGGCAAGGCAAGATAGCGTTAATTCGAATGCCGCCGCGTGCTTTGGGCTTGCAAACCGGCGGCAATTTCGCGCTAGGATCGCAGCGCCGGAGCGTTGCGCCCAGGAGAACCGGAACATGGCCAAGGATCCCTTCGAGCAAATCGCAATGCCGCCCGAATTGCGCGCGCTTGCCGAGCAGAGCGTGGCGCAGGCCCGTAAGGCCTTTGAGGGCTTCATCCAGGCGGCCAATCAGGCCGTCGACCAGGCCCAGGGCCAAGCCCAGGCAGCGCACAGCAGCGCAAGCGAAATCGCGCACAAGTCGATGCAATACGCCGAGAAGAATGTGGCGGCGACGTTCGACTTCGCCCAGAAGCTGCTGGCCGCCAAGGACGCAGCCGAAGTCATGGCGCTGCAATCGGAGTATCTGAGCCGCCAGATACAGGCGCTTTCAGCACAGGTCCAGGAACTCGGGCAAGGCGCCGCCAAGGTGGTGCTCGAAGCCGCCAAACCGAAAATTTGACGGCGCCGCCCGGCCGTATCTGACAAAAGATTAAACTTGTCAATTACTTGGCCATATTTGTGCAATGCAATAATTTCTATTGCGTTGCACCAACAACGGTGCTATATAAGCCGCACGGTCAGGAGCGGGCGTGCTGCGTTTGGCCGCGGATTGGCAATGCCGGAACGGCCGCGCGCGGGCAGCAAGGCCCATCGATAATTCCGCGTAACAGAGCCCAAGAACGAAGAGCAAAACCAAGGATACGTGTCATGGCGGAAGCCACAGCGACGACTCCCCCGAAAGCGAAGACGACGAAGCCGAGCACCGGTGCGTTCGAAATGCCGAAATTCGAAATGCCGAAGTTTGAGATTCCGAACGTCGAGATGCCGGCTGCTTTCCGCGAGTTCGCGGAGCGCGGCGTCGCCCAGGCCAAGGATACCTACGAGAAGATGAAGGCGGTGGCGGAAGAGGCCACCGACGTGCTTGAGATCACCTATTCGACCGCCAGCAAGGGCGCGTCCGATTACGGCATGAAGGTGATCGAGGCAGCGCGTACGAACACCAATGCGGCGTTCGACTTTGCCGGCGAACTGATTACGGCGAAGACACTGTCGGAAGTCATCGAGCTGTCAAGCGCGCATGCGCGCAAGCAATTCGAATCGCTCACCGTGCAGGGCAAGGAACTCAGCGCGCTGGTGCAGAAGGTCGCCACCGATACCGCGGAGCCGATCAAGAACGGCATGAACAAGGCCTTCAACAAGGTTGCGTGACGTTCCCCGGCCTGCAATCTTCGAGACAGCAGAGAATGTGAAAGCCCGGGTCCGGCCCGGGCTTTTGCGTTTCGATCGGTCGGCAGGGTTGTCAAAGCCGTTTTGCCGAAGCCGTCTTGCCAAACTGGGGCCATGCTCATAGGTTTCGCGCGCTTGCCGGCCGCGAAGTCGTGCAGCTGTAGCTCAGTTGGTTAGAGCGCCTGACTGTGGATCAGGAGGTCGGTGGTTCGAGTCCACCCAGCTGTACCAGCTAAACTATTCATCCTACTTGATTATTTTTGCGCGCCCAAACGGGCGCTTTTTGCTATCAGCCCGTCAGGAACCACCGCGAAACCATGGCGCTACATTTCCGGCCGTGCCACTCGTCAAAGACCGCTGGCAATCAGTCCCCCGCTCCTGCACACCGTTGCTCGCCGTTGCACAGCCTCAATTCAGCCGAGGCGCGCCGTACGAAAAAAGCCTACCATTTTATCAGCGCCGTCTCTTTCGGGAGGGCTTGATGCGTAAATTCTCGACGATGACAGCGGTACTGGCGTGCGCAGTGGGATTCGGTGTTTTCTCGCCTTTGCTGTTTGGATCAGCCGCGTCAGCCCAAATGCATCAGGATTCCGAAGGTAGATGGGTGAACAGTGCGGGTGGAAATCTGTACGGAGACAGCAACATCAATCCGGACGCAGACCCGAACATCAATTCGGACGCGGACCCGAACATCAATTCAGACGCGGACCCAAAACTAAATTCGGACGCGGACCCGAACATCAATTCGGACGCAGACCCAAATATCAGCACTGATGGCGATCCGAGATACAGCAAGCGCGATGGCGATTCGTACGACGATCCATACGATGATCGGAACTAGGATTGCGCCGACCCCGATCACAACCGCAATGGCTTCCTTCATGTGGAGGCCTCGCGCGCCCAGGCGTCGAGGTCTTCGATGGCGTAGCGGACAGCACGACCACACTTGCGGAATGCGGGGCCGCTACCCGCGAGCCTTCGCTTTGCGAGGGTGCTTGCCGACAGCCCAAGAACGCGGGCTGCCTCGGCAGTTTTCAGCAATCGAAGTTCGGATTGTACGGAGGTCATGGCTTGCTCCATTGCCAAATCGGCGGGAATTGCAAGCCGCAACAATCCACGTTCTGGAATTGTCGTGCATCAAAATATCGTCCACCAAAAAAGGCTTATTTACCGGACGACCGTGTCGGCCGCAGCGGCCGGCGGCGCGGCGGCGGCCATTCAACAAGCCTTTTCCAGTTTTTCCAAATTGCATGCACGCGACTGCGCTTGATCCGGAAATGCGCGCTGGCTGCGGCAAGGGCCGCCTCCTCTTTTCCGGTTGCGCTTTCGCGAAGCTGCGCCTTGATGAAACGGACGACCATGACATCGCGTGCCCAAGTAGAACCCCTACCGCGTGCGGGGCTTTCGAATCAAATCTTGCGCGTCGGCCGCATACCAGGAAGATTCGACGGCGTGCGCGGATCGATCGCAAGTGCAAGAAGTTCTAGTGTTGAACCCAGAGGGCCGATATCGCGCAGTCGGCGGGCGAGTGCGGCACGCGCTTCCCGTTCCTCGTAGCTGTTGTGTCTCAGATAGCTTGTAACCACGCGGCCTTGCTCGTCCTCGGCATAGCCCGCGAGCAGGCGCAAGCACAGCCACTCATCTGCAATCTTCTCGTCGTCAGTTCTGGCCATGGGAGATTATAATTCACCCATTGCACCTAGTTTCACCTCGCCGCCATTCGCTGCGGCTCACGGATGCCAAATGGTTCCCGGTGCAGTGGATAGCTGGGTTCCGGGAAACGGGTTTGGCGGGTTTGGCATTGGCTGCACAACCATCGGCGCCGCCGCCGCGGTGGCCTCGGCTTGCGTGCGTGCCGCGTCCAGTTGCGCCCGGCATTGAACATAGGCGGGATCACCCCGCGCGGCTCCGTAGGACAAGCACTTGGCATTGTCTGCCGCAGCCCGCTCGGCTGCGATCCTGGCCCGGTATTCGGCGCAGCCGGATAGGATCACGACACCTAATAGTGCGAGCGGCAATCGGTTGCGCCGTCGGCCGTCGCGCTCGTTATCGTTGCGGGGGCGTTGCCCGATCATTGCCTGGGCGGTGGAGGCGCGGCGTAGGACTGCGGCGGAGGTGCACCGTAAGTCTGCGGCGGGGGAGGTATCCGATAGCCCGGCGCGCATCGTTCGGTCGCCAGTGTTGTGAGATATTGCTGGCGCGCTTGGAGCGCCGCCGCGTCCGTAGCGGCTGCGCCTTTCGTGTCCATTCCGAACCACACCGGCCAGATGACAATACCGACGACGCCAGCTGCGACGTTTTGGGCGGTCTTTAGACCTTGCTCGTCGACGAGCTGCTTAGCCTTCTGATTATTGGCTTCGATTTCAGCCCGGATCATCGTGCAGTCGGAATAGGCGTCTTGCGGCTGCACGGTCGCGACAGGATGCGGGTCTCTGCCCGCACACGCCCCTAATCCGAGGCCAGCGGCCAACGCGACGAACGCCCTCGCACGCATAACGATAATCCCTAGCGCCGCAGGATCATCATCCGACAACCGTCACGGGAAGGCAAAAGGATACACAAGAGCATTGGAGTCGGGTCTGCCAGCAAGAGGAATTGGCTGCCCGCGGCTGGCTAAGCGTCCGCTATCTCGGCTCGATCGAGCGCGCCGCCGTCTCCGCAAGCGTCGACGTGTTGAGGCAAATCGCCAGAGCCTTGCGCGTTGACGCCCGCGAATTGATCCGGCTTCCGCGGCGCCGGCAAGCCTAATAGGCTCAGATTTTCAAAACCCGCCGCGAAAGCGAGCAACGAGGTCGGTTTCGCGAACGACGATTTTTCTCCCCCACCCGGCACCCCCGGTCTTTTTCGTCCTCAACTTGCGGCGCTTCCCAGCCGAAGGGCGCGTTGTGGGATTTCAACCACCTGAGATAGCCCGCAAGACCGCCTGCGGTTCTTTGGCGATGACGGCGAGCAATACGCGGGCCGCGCGGTCGGGCCGGCGCCGGCCTTGCTCCCAAGCGTGCAGCGCAGTGACATCGAGGCCAAACGTGCGGGCGAAGGCGGCTTGCGAGAGGCCGAGCCGATGCCGCAACCCGGCCACATCCACATGCTCCGGCACCGTCACCGTGTAACTCGGCAATTGCATTTTGCCGCGCGCATGGGCGAGCGCATCGTTCAGGCCCGCGATCAGACGGCGGCCAAGGGCGCTAGCTTTCGGCTTCGATCGCCGCAATGAGCTTGCGGATTTCGCGCTTCTCGGCATCGGTCAAATCCTCCTTCGCGCTCTTTGCGTACACGTCCAACAGGTAGATCACGCCTTCGCGGGTAAAGACGTAGTAGATGATGCGCGCCCCGCCGCTCTTGCCGCGCCCGCCGCGAGCGGCCCGCGCCTTGCGGGCGCCGCCGGTGCCCGGAATGATCGGCCACGCGGTCGGCACGAGCGCGATTTCCAATTCCGCCGCTGCCCGTTCGGCCGGCGTGAACAGCTTCCGCGCCCTGCCATTGTAGCCGCGCGTCGCGACAACCTGCATGGGCATGTCACGTCCGCATATAAGGCATCGCCTTATACAAGGCAATACGGCTGAAAGCCGAGCGCGCGATCACGTCGCCCGTGCAACGTCGGTTCGCACCGGTTGCCGCGCGGCCTTGCCTCACTTGAACGGCACCACTTGCGCCGGCTGACGCCCGCGATCCGCCGCCCCCGGCTCGCCCAAAGCCGCGGCGAGGCGGGCACCGATATGGTCCGACGCGCGCCGCAGCGGGTCGGTGTCAAGGTGCGCGTAACATTGTGTGGTGCTCGCCCGCGCGTGGCCCAACAGCTTGCCGATGACCGGCAGGCCCAGGCCGGCGCCGAAACTCGCATGGGTGTGCCGCGGGTCGTGAATGCGAAGCCCCGCAAGGCCGGCGCTGTTGCTCGATGCTGTCGCCGCCGACCGCGATGCCAGCCAAATTGTTCTGCGTCAGCTTCCGTTCTTGTGAATGCGCTCCAAGAGCGGCAGCCACGTTGCCTGCTCCTTGTCGACAAAGTTGACGACCTGTTCCGGCGTCATTGGCCGAGTGTAGCTGCCGACCTTCGCCAGCTTCGCCTTGAAGTTCGGATCGGTCACCACCTTGGCAAGATCAGCGCTCACCTTGCTGATGATCGGCTGCGGCGTGCCGCGAGGCGCCAGCAGCACCTGCCAACCGGTTGCGGAAAATCCTGGCAGGGTTTCCGCCACTGCCGGCAAATCGGGGAATTGCGGCAGCCGACCGGGCGCCGCTTCCGCGATCAGCTTGACCTGCTTGGCTCTGACTGCGCCAACGATTCCGGAATAGCCCTCGATGATCATCGAGACGCGGCCGGAGCCCACATCGCCCAGCGCGACCGCGGGTCCGCCGGTATAAGGTACGGTGAGCAGCTTGATGCCCGCGCGCTCCTGCAACAATTCGCCGGTCAAGTGCGTGAGCCGGCCGATGCCGGTCACGGCGATGGTGATCTTTCCCGGCTCCTGTTTGGCGCGCGCGATGAGTTCCGGCAGCGTATTGATGCCGAGCTTGGGGTTGACCGCGACGAACATCGGATTTTCGGCGGCATAGCCGATCGGCAAGAAATCGCGCGGCAGCTTCACCGGCAGATTGGGCGCGACCGTCGGCAGCGCCACGAAGGTCGACAGCACCGGCATGTAGAGCGTGTAGCCGTCGGGGACGACCTCGGACGCGGCGCGTGCGCCGACGCTGCCATTGGCGCCGGGGTGATTAATCACGATGACCTGCCTGCCCCACATTTTGGTGAGTGTGTCGGCGATGAAGCGCGCGTCCACGTCGGGCGTCGCGCCCGGCGCCGCGTCGCAGATGATCGTCACGGTGCGGTTCGGATAATTGTCGGCTTGCGCTCGCGCGGCCGGAACCGTCGCCGCAGCCAGGGTGCAGAGCGCGGCAGCCGCCGCAAACAGATTACGAAGTCGAGCCATCTCTTCCTCCCGTTCAACCTTGGTCACCGCACCGCGCCCGCGGCAGGGCTGCCGTCGCGCGCGTTGAGTTCGAAACAATTGCAAGCAATCCATTCAGCGCTGCTTTACCTTAACTCGATCGGGCAGACGCGAAGCGATGCTCCCTTAGCCATTGTCCACTATCACGCTCGCAGCGGCATGTTCCAGCCCGGCGGATTCGGTGACAAGCGCTACACCTTTGACGGCATTGCGGAGCACCGATCCGGCGCCGGACGCCGGGCCGCAGGCGCCGGCGCGTCAGGCGAGCAGCGCAAGCGGCGTTCAAGCCGGTTTGAGCCTCTCGCTGTATCAGCGGTTGGACGCGATCGAAGCCGAGTGGCGGCGCTTCGAACAGGTTGCCGATTGTACGGCATTCCAGACTTTCGACTGGCTCACCGCCTGGCAGCGCCATATCGGCTCGCGCGATGGCGTCCGCCCCGCCATTGCGCACGCAACCTACGGCAACGGCACCACCGCTCTCATATTGCCACTTGCGGTCGAGCCGCATCGCTCGGCGCGGCGGCTGTGCTGGCTCGGCCAGGATTTGAACGACTACAACGCGCCTTTGCTCGCGCGCGACTATTCCGATCGCGTTGCGGCCGATCTGTTCGTTGCGCTGTGGGCCGAGCTGTGCGCACGGCTGCAAAGCGAGCCGATGCTGCGCCACGACTGGATCGAACTCGAAAAGATGCCGGAAACGGTCGGCGGCCAGCGCAATCCGTTCTTTCATCTCGGCGTGGCGGCCAATCCAAGCGGCGCGCATTTCACTCTTCTCGGCGGCGACTGGAAACAGCTCTACGCCGACAAGCGTTCCTCGGCCACGCGCCGCCGCGATCGCACCAAGCTCAAGCACATGTCGGCATTCGGCGACATCCGTTTCATCACCAGCGCCGATAGGGACGATGCAGAGCGCACGCTGCGGACGTTGATAGAACAGAAGCACCGCCAGTTCGCGCAAAAGGGCATCACCGACATGTTCGCGCGACCGGGCTGGCGCGAATTCTTTCTCGACATTGCCGCTCGTCTGCCGGCCGGCGGCGCAGCCGCGCAAGCGGCGGACGATCGTTCGACCTCGCCGCCCCTGCAGGCCGGGCCGAACGGGACCGCGCTGCACGTCAGCCGCGTCCAGATCGGCGCGACCTGCGCCGCAGCGAATCTCGGCATCATATTCGGCGATACCTATTACCACATGCTCGCCAGTTACGATGACGGCGAACTGGCGCGCTACGGGCCCGGAGCGCTGCACCTGCGCGAGCTCTTGGCCTATGCGATCGGCTGCGGTCTGCGGCGCTTCGATTTCACGATCGGCGACGAGCCCTACAAGCTGGAATGGTCGGACGTTCAGGTCAAGCTCGGCGACTACGCCCGCCCCTCGACGTGGCGCGGTGTTGCGGTGTGGTGCGGCTCTACGCTGCGCCGCCCGGTCAAACGTTTCCTCAAACAAACGCCGTGGGCGTGGCGCGCGGTCACCTGCTTTCGTACTGCAATCGGGCAGATGCTGCAGCGGCGCCAAACGCTGCCGCCGCGACCGCGGAAAGCCGCGGCCGCGTCGTCATCGCGGCCGCCGATGGCCTGCGTCATGGGCGATATGGACCTGTTGCGCCCGATCGCTGCTGCGGGAATTCGTTGCGGCATCGTTGCGCGGCCGGGCGTTCCGTCGCTCTATTCGCGCTTCGCTCAATTGCGCCTGCCCTGCCACGATTTCGCCGAGAACGCCGATCCCTTGGTCGAACAACTCATCCGCTTCGGCAAGGCGCAGTCAGTCCCGCCGGTTTTGTTCTACGAAGAGGACTTTCAGCTTGCGCTGATCTCGCGCCATCGCGAGCGGCTGGCGCAGGCCTTCCGCTTCGTCATTGCCGACGCGCCTTCGGTCGAAGACCTGCTCGACAAGGCGCGCTTTCAAGCACTGGCGGCGCGCCACGGGCTGCCGGTGCCGCCGGCTCGCCGGTTCCGCGCCGCCGACACGCATCCCGGGCTGCTCGATCTGCGCTTTCCCGTCGTGGTGAAGCCGCTGACCCGGCTTGCGCACTGGAACGACAAAGTCGGCTTGCGCAAAGCGCTCGCCGCGGAAAATCGCGAGGCGCTCTGCGCACTGTGGCCGCAGCTGGTCGAACTCGGCATTGAGCTTCTGGCGCAGCAACTCATCGCCGGACCGGAAGCGCAGATCGAAAGCTATCATTGCTACATTGACCGCAGCGGCAGCATTGCCGGCGAGTTCACCGGTCGCAAAATCCGCACCTCTCCGACGGCGTTCGGCCATACCAGCGCGCTTGAGATCATTGCCGGTGCAGACGTGCAGCGGCAAGGCCGCGCCATTGCCGAACGGCTCGGCCTGACCGGCGTCGCCAAGTTCGATTTCAAGCGCGATCGGGATGGCAAACTTCATCTTCTCGAGATCAATCCGCGCTTCACGCTTTGGCATCACGCCGGCGCTGTTGCCGGCGTCAATATTCCGGCGATGGTCTTTGCCGATCTCACCGGGACGCCGCGGCCGCAGCCGGGGTCGGCGCGAGCGGGCGTGCGCTGGTGCCGGCCGTGGACCGACTTTGCCGCAGCCCGCGAGATGGGAATGCCGCTGGCGCAGTGGCTGTCCTGGATTTGGCATTGCGAAGCGAAATCGAGCCTGTCCTGGGATGACCCGATGCCATTGTTGCGCTCGGCGCTTTATCGCCTGGTCGTGCGGCCGATGGCGCAAATCAGGGCAGGCACGCCGCAGGCGCGCCAGCGGATCGGACCGTGAAGCTCGCGCTCATCTCCGACATCCACGCCAATCTGGAGGCGTTGCAGGCAACGCTCGCCGACATCGCATCATGTGCGGTGGATCGCATCGTCTGCCTCGGCGATATCGTCGGCTATAATACCAAGCCGGCGGAATGCATCGCGCTCGTCCGGCAAGCAGGCACGCTCTGCGTTGCCGGCAATCACGACCTCGCAGCGTGCGGACGGATCAGCACCGAGCACTTCGGCAATACCGCGGCGCGTGCGATCGACTGGACAAAGCGGCGGCTGGCACAGACCGATCTCGATTTCCTCTGCTGCCTGCCGCTCAAGGCGGAGATCGCGGGCCAGCTCATTGCCGTGCACGGCGCGCTTTATCCGCAAGCCGGCTACGCCACGGCGAGGCTCGATAATGACGAGCGCCGAATGCAAAGCTTCCGGGCGCTGATGGCGGACCGATCGGGGGCGCGCATCTGCGCGTTCGGCCACACGCATCACGCCGCAATCTACGAGCTTCGCCATGACCGCACCGCCTTACGCGCGGAGCAGGCAGTCCAGCTTCGCGACGATGCGTATTATTTGCTCAATCCGGGAAGTGTGGGCGCGCCGCGCTCGAGGGATCGGCGTGCGAGTTATATGATCGTGGATCTCGATCGCCGCATGGCCACGCTGCGCGCCGTCGCCTACGACGACGCCGCGGCTTTTGCGGCGACACGGCGGGCCGGGCTTGCGCCCGCCTTCGCCTTCATCCCGGCGCCGGTCCGCGAGCCGCTAGGCCTGACTTTGCGGGCCTTGCGGCTCGGCGTGCCGCTGCGCAAGCTTGCCGCCTCGCTCGGTCTGTGATGGCGAAGCTTCACGGGGTTGTCCTTGGCCGACACGGAAGCCGCAATCCGCCCGTCAGGGCGCCTCGACAGTCTTGATTGATGCCGTCGCCCTCTCTTAAACTGAAGTGTTTGGTGGAGGAGTTGGTTTGGCGGAGGATTGGGCATGTCGCGCCGGGCCATAGCTGCAGCGATTGCCGCCTATTTCGTATTTACGCTGGCGTTCGGCGTCGTCCTGGAATGGACCCAACCGCTGGCGGCCGAGCAAAAGACTTCGGCATTGCTTGTCGGCGCGCTGGAAACGGCGCTCGGCGCATTCGTCATTCCGGCAATCCTGCCGCTTGCGGTCTGGGGCGCAAACCGCTTCCGCAGCGAAAAGGCGGCGGGGTCGCTGTTCGTTTGGGGCGTGCTCGGACTGACCTATATGATCTTCGCCGGGTTAGGGACCTTCTGGACTCAGCAAATTCAAATCGGCAAGCACCCTGAGAATCTCACCCGGCTGGGCAGCAGCGCTCACGATACGCTGGTCAGGAGCATGAACATCGGCTGCATCGAAAATCAGAAGAGGCGCCGAGCGAGCGGCCAGAACATCACCGACCAGCAGATCAGCACGTTCTGCCGCTGTTTTGCCGATGCCATTTCCAAGGAAGTGACGACGGCGGAGATCATGGATATCGCCAAGAGTGGCAAGCCATCGGCCTCGTTCCAGGAAAAGGCCAACAAGATCGCGCCGGAGTGCATTCGCGTCGCACTTGGAAGATGAGCCGTCCGGTCGCCGTCCTTGGCCGGCATCTTTTGCCGCCGCTTTTGTTCGACCCGGCGGGAACTCGACATCGCGGCGCACGGGCTTTGCTGACGATTGAACAGACTGCATCGGCGTTGACAGGTCCGGCGTTCCGATGCAGATGATTACTTAGAATTCTATGCAAAGGGAAGCGACCGATGCAACAACCGCTGCGCAAGGACGGGCAAACGACGGCGACGCCGAACCAGGCCTTCGATCTGCGCTCGACGCTTGCATGGCTGCGCGCCAACGGCGAACTGATCGAGACCGACAAGGAAGTCGACCCGGATTTGCAGATCACCGGCCTGCAGAAGCACATGGACGGCGGCTGTCCGGTTCTGTTCAACAACGTCAAAGGCAGGCCCAATCATCGCGTCATCACCAATCTGTTCGGCGACATGGGCGTGATCAACCGCATGTTCGGCTGGAACGACGACGCCGATCGCGTGAAGAAGCTCGCCTACGCGCTGTCACACCCGATCAAGCCGGTCGAAATCGCGCAGAGCGAGGCGCCGTGCCAGGAACACGTCATCGAGCGGCCGAACGACGTCAATCAATGGATGGTACCGATCCGCCACACCACCTACGAGCCCGAGCTCACGGTCGGCTCCGGCATCCGCTGCGTCACCGGCGAACAGTTCGAGGGCGGCTCCGACCTCGGCTACAACCGCATGAATTTCCGCTGGGGCAATGTCGGCACGTTCCAGATTTCGCCCGGCTCGCACATGTGGCAGGTGGTCAACAAATACTACAAGGACAACGAACCGGTGCCGATCACCATGTGCTTCGGCGTGCCGCCGGCCTGCACGCTTCTTGCCGGCGCGGGCTTCGACTACGCCATCCTGCCGATGGGCTGCGACGAAATCGGCATCGCGTCGGCGGTGCAGGGCGCGCCGATCCGCCTCGTCAAGGCGCGCACGGTGAACGCCATGGCGCTCGCCGATTGCGAACTGGTGCTCGAAGGCTACGTCAATCCGCGCGACCGCCGCTTCGAGACCAAGGAAGCCGAGGATTCCGGCCAGCAGGGACGGCACCATTTCCACCCGGAATGGGCCGGCTACATGGGTAAGTCCTACAAGGCGCCGACCTTCCACGTCACCGCCATCACCATGCGCAGACCGGAGTCAAAGCCGATCATCTTCGCGCTCGGCGTCCACATGCTCGACGACCACAACATCGACACCAGTGTGCGCGAGGCCGCGATCTACGAATTGTGCAACCGGCTGCAGCCGGGCATCGTGCAGAACGTGGTCATCCCCTACTGCATGACCGATTGGGGCGGCTGCATCATCCAGGTCAAAAAGCGCCATCAGCTCGACGAAGGCTGGCAGCGCAATTTTTTGGGCGCCGCTTTGTCGTGCTCGCAAGGCATGCGGCTTGCCATCGCGGTGAGCGAGGACGTTCGATCCCTATTCGATGGACGACGTGATGTGGTGCCTGACCACGCGCGTCAATCCGCAGACCGACATTCTCAATCCGATTCCCGGCGGCCGCGGCCAAACCTTCATGCCGTCGGAGCGCATGACCGCGGGCGCCCAGCAATGGACCGCCTCGAACACCCGCTTCGAAGGCGGCATGGGCATCGATGCCACGGTTCCTTTTGGCTATGAGAGCGATTTTCTGCGCCCGGTCTATCCGGTCGACAAAGTCAAGCCGGAAGATTGGTTCTCGAAGGAAGACATCGCCAACGTCAAGAAGCGCATGCACGGCTGGGTGCATTCGCTGGCAAGGACGGGACGCTGATTTCTTCTCCCTCCCCCTTGTGGGGAGGGCGGGGTGGGGGTTGTGAGGCAGGTCTCCGAGAAGACACACGCACAAAATCTTCGAAGTCTGCCCATCGCCTCCTGACCCCCACCCCCAACCCCTCCCCACAAGGGCTACGGGATGCACGAAACTGATTCCCGGCTGATTGTAGATGTGATTCAAGGCCTTTGGCATGGATTTGCTGGAGGTGACACGATGGCCTATGGCGACATTCGGGTGGCGGAGCGGGCGGATTGGCTGATCGAGCGGGTTGCCGCGGCGGGTACGTTGGTGCTTCGGCGGGTTGGAGAGACGAGAGCCGGGGAGCTTGCTGTTCACCGGTTTCTGTCTTCGCCGTATGTGAGTGTTGAAAACATCGTCGAGACCCTTGCGGCGCGGACGGCGGTGCAATGCGCCGGGCGGCGGGTGCTGGCGGTTCAGGACACGACGGAGATCAACTTTGCGGGTCGCGACCAGAAGCGACGCGGCTTTGGCGCGGGTGGAGACGGCAACAGCCCGGGGTTCTTCATCCATCCTGTGGTGGCGCTGGACATCGAAACGGAAGCGGTCGTCGGTCTGGTCGATGCGGCGATCTGGACTCGGCCGCCGATGCGCGCGCCAGCGCGCCGCAAGCGGAGGTTGGAAGACAAGGAATTGATGCGATGGCTTGCCGGCTGCGAGGCTGCGGCCGAGACGCTGGCGGGGGCTGCGTCGGTGGTCATGGTGGCGGACCGCGAAAGCGACCTTTATGCGTTGTTTGCCCGCAAGCCCGAGCGGCTCGATCTGATCGTGCGCGCCGGGCAGGATCGCGGTCTGGAGCGGGGCGGCCTGTTGTCCGCGGCCCTCGATCAGGTCGAAGCTTTGCATCGGGGCGAGGTGCGAGTAGCGCCGCGCGGACCGGGCGATAAGGGACGCACCGCAACGGTCGAGTTGCGTGCCGCGACGGTGCGCATCAAGCGCCCGCAGGTTGGTCCTTTGCGGGCGCTTGCCAAGACGGTAGAACTTGGCTTGGTCGAAGCGCGGGAAGTCGACGCGCCGGCCGGCAAAACGCCCCTGCTTTGGCGCCTGCTCACGACTTTGCCGGTGGCCAGCGCCGAAGAAGCCCAGCAGGTCGTGCAGCTTTATCGTCTGCGCTGGCGCATCGAACAGATTTTCCGCGCGCTCAAGAGCGATGGCCTCAAACTTGACGACAGCCAAATGATAGACGCCGAACGCTTGTTCAATCTCGCGGCGATCGGCTTGGCCGCCGCCATCCGCACCATCCAACTGGTGGACGCCAGAGACGGCAGTCCTCGCCCGGCTACCGATGTCGTCGACGAGGTCTTTGCCGTTCCACTGCAACTGCTCTCCACAAAGCTGGAAGGCAAAACGGCGCGGCAGAAAAATCCGCATCCGCCGGGATCGCTCGCCTTCGTCGCCTGGATTACCGCTCGTCTCGGCGGCTGGAATTGCTACTACAAACCTCCCGGACCTAAAACCATGCGCGAGGGCTGGAACCAACTCGCTGCCAGACTCGAAGGCTATGCGCTTGCTACACAATGCCAAATTCCGTGAATCCCGTAGCCCCACAAGGGGGAGGGGAGTAATAGCGTCATCCGCTTATCTATTTGCGCCACTTCTCCGCCAACGCCTTGCGGTCGAGCTTGCCGCGTTCGGTCTTCGGCAGCGCATCGGCGAGCACGATCCGCTTCGGCGCCTTGAAGGCCGGCAGCACGGCGCTGCAGAATTGCAGCACCTCGTCGGCATCGAGCTTCACGCCTGGCCGCGCCACCACGTAGCTCACCACCTCCTCGCCGTAGATCGCGTCGGGCACACCCACGGTCGCAGCTTCGATCACGTCGCCGTGCGCCATCAAACAGGCGTCGATCTCGACCGGCGAAATCTTGGCGCCGCCACGGATGATCAATTCCTTCTCGCGGCCGGTGAGAGTGAGAAAACCGTCGGCGTCGAGCGCGCCGAGGTCGCCGGTGCGGAAGCGGCCGCGGCTGTGGATTTCGATGCCCCCGTCGTCGGCGAGATAGCGGTAGGGGTGACCGGCAAAACCGCCGATCTCGACCTGGCCGACTTCGCCGGCCGAAAGCCGCCTTCCGTCGTCGCCGACGATGGCGAGGTCGTGATAGGCGAACGGCCGGCCGACGGTGCCGAGGCGGCGCTGCTCGCCGGGGATGGCGGCGATCCAGCTCGTTTCGCTGGAGCCATAGCCTTGGGCGATCGGCACGCCGAATTTTTGTTCGAAGCGCCGCCATTCTTCAAGCGTCAGCGGCGCCGAGCTTGAAGTCAGAAAGCGCAAGCTCGGCAAGTTGTCGCGGTGCGCGCCGGCCTCGCCGTTGAGTAGGATGTTGATTGTCGTCGGGTTGCCGGCCGCGACCGTCACGCCGCGGTCGCGCAGGTGCGCAAAGAACCGGCTCGCCGAGAACTTTTCCGCCATCACCAACGTGGCGCCGCGGTTGACCGGGGTGAGCGCGCCTAGCAGTTGCGCAGAGGCCCAGTTGAAGGAGCGGAAATCGTAGATGCGGTCCTCCGCCGTGATGCCGAAGCCGTCGGCGGTCGGGTCGATGTTCGACAAATATTCGCGAAAATTGAGCACCACGCCCTTGGGCCGGGCGCCGGTGCCCGACGTGAAGAGGATCACGGCGTCGTCGTCGGGGCCGGCCCGCTCCGTGTCCTCCCCCGCAGGCGGGGGAGGGTGTGGAGAGCGCAGGTCCCCCGGCGCGGAACGCTCAAGTTCGCCGAACAGCGTATCGGCGGTCGGCGCGTCGAAGCGGCCGAGCCGCAGCCGCGCTGCGCCCGCGCCGGCCAGGAGATCGTCGAGGCCGAGGCTGTCCTGATAGAGAATGAGCCGCGGCTTAAGCCGCTCGAAAATATTGCCAAGCTGGTTGCGGTTCATCTCGACGTGGATGGTGCAGATGGTGGCGCCGGCCGCCATCACGCCGAAATAGCAGAACAGGTGCTCGATCGAATTGTTGGCAAGCAGCGCGACCCGGTCATTGCGGCCGATGCCCCGCGCGGCGAGCAAGCGGGCGAAGCGGCCGACGGTCTCGCGCAATCGGCCGTAACTGACCTCGTATCCGTCATCGGCCCGAATGAGCCACGGCTTCTGCGGCGTTGCGCCGGCGGCACGCGCGATCCAGCTTTGCAACAGGTTTGAGCCGGCGTTGTTTGCCATGATAGGATGATCTGGCTAATTGCTTAGCAATATAATTATTTCGGCGGGAAGGTAAAACCGGGCGCGAATGGGTCAGATTGACCCCGTCATTGCGAGCGAAGCGAAGCAATCCAGAAGCAGCGGCGCAGTCCTGGATTGCTTCGTCGCCCGCTGGGGCTCCTCGCAATGACGAGGCTGTGCAAGTGAACCCCCAGATTACATGACAATGAAAGACAGCGAATGAGCCAACAGACCGTGATGCCAGACCCGATGTCGACCCCGATCGGCGGCGAGCCCCGACCCTACCCTTCCCCGCAAGCGGGGGAGGGTAGGGTCGGGGGCGGCTCCAACACCGCGCCGTTTCTGCCCTATCACGATCTGCGGCAATGGCTCGAAGAGGCGAAAAAGCTCGGCGAGGTGAAGGAGGTTTCCGGGCTATCCTATCAGCGCGACATCGGCATGGTCGCCGAAATGTCGGCGCACGAGGACGACGCGCCGTGCTTTGTGTTCGAGGACGTGCCCGGCACGCTGCCGGGCAGCCGGCTCCTGGTCAATTTCTTCGCCGACAAGCGCAAGAACATGACGCTCGGCTTCTCCACCGAACTGTCGAAGCTCGAACTGAGCGAAAGCTTTCGCATCAATTACGGCGCCATGCTCAAACGCATTGCACCGAAATTCGTCGACACCGGGCCGGTGATGCAAAACGTCATGACCGGCGATTCAATCGACGTCACCAAATTTCCGGCGCCGCAATGGCATCCGCAGGACGGCGGCCGCTATATCGGCACCGGCTGCTACAACATCATGCGCGATCCCGACGACGGCTGGATCAATTGCGGCACCTATAGGGTAATGATCCACGACGAGAAGACGCTGGGCTTTTACATCTCGCCCGGCAAGCATGGCCGGGTGATGCGCGACAAATACTCCGCACGTCGCGAGCGCATGCCGGTCGTCATCGTTTGCGGCGGCGATCCCATGAGTTTTTTGATGGGATCGAGCGAGGTGCCGCCCGGCGTCTGCGAACTCGACATTGTCGGCGGCATGCGCGGCGAGCCGGTCGAGGTGATCAAAGGGCCGGTGACGGGACTCCCCATTCCCGCCAACGCCGAGATCGTGATCGAGGGCTTCGTCGAGCCCGACAACGTGCGCGCCGAGGGCCCGTTCGGCGAGTGGACCGGCTATTACGCGTCCGACGAGCGGCCCGAGCCGGTGATCGACGTCAAGGCGGTCTATCACCGCAACGAGCCGATCCTGCTCGGCTGCGTGCCGCAGCGGCCGCCCGACGAAATCTGCCGCTATCGCGCCATCGTGCGCTCGGCATTGCTGCGCGAGAATATCGAGAAGGCCGGCGTGCCTGGCATCACCGCGGCCTGGGCCCACGAGGTCGGCAACGCGCGGTTGTTGCTCGCGGTCGCGGTCAAGCAGCGCTATCCCGGCCACGCCAAGCAGGCCGGCCACATCGCCGCGCAGTGCCATGTCGGCGCCTATTGCGGACGCTACGTCATCGTCGTCGACGACGATATCGACGTGTCCAACTTGCAAGAAGTGATCTGGGCGCTGATCACACGCTCCGATCCGGCGACTTCGATCGACGTGATCCGCGGCGCCTGGTCGACGCCGCTCGATCCGCGCATCGAGCCGGAACGCAAGGAGGCCGGCGATTACACCAACAGCCGCGCCGTGATCGACGCCTGTCGCCCCTGGCACTGGCGCGACAAATTCCCGGCGGTGAATGCGCCGTCAGCCGAACAGCGGCGCGAAGCGATGGCAAAGTTCGGGCATTTGATGAAGTAATTATCCGCCCCCTCCCCCGTGAAAACACGCGAGAGCGGGGATGGCGACCATCCTGCGCAGCAGGATGGCGCAGGGACACGGGCCTCGTCGAATTGCTTTCGCCGACGATGAACCGTCGCGTCAGAGGCTCCCTCCACCGCCGCGCGAATCAAGCAAATCTTCGGTGCCCGCAAGCCGGCGCGGAGGGACCGGCGTTGAATTCCGCCGCATTTACCTATAAATATGGCTTTATGGTTTTACGGAAGATCGACGAATGAAGACGACCATCGAACTGCCGGACGAGCTATACCGGAAGGCAAAGGCGACGGCGGCGCTCAGCGGCCGCAAGCTGAAGGACTTGGTCGAGGAAGGTTTACGGCGCGTGCTCGATGCGCCATGCAAAGGACGCCGGCAGCGCAGCCTGGCGGAGCTGATGGCGGGAGCGCGCGGGGCGATCGATTCCGGCATTGCCGATCTCGGCTCCAACCCGAAGCACCTGAAGGGTTTCGGCCGCGATGCCGGCGATCGTTGATACCGGACCGCTGGTCGCCTTCTTCGACCGCTCCGAGCGCCACCACGGCTGGGTCGTCGCGCGCATCGAAGAGATCGAGCCGCCCCTTTTGGTCTGCGAGCCGGTGCTGACCGAGACGATGTATCTGCTGGCGCGCTACCCGCGCGCGGCCGGCGCCCTGTTGGGGCTATTGGCGAACGGCGCGCTGCGCATCGCGTTCCGGATCGAAGACAATGCCGAGGCGCTGCGCCGGCTGTTGCAGAAATATCGGGACACGCCGATGTCGCTCGCCGATGCCTGCATCGTGCGCATGGCCGAAATCCACGACCGTCACGACGTGCTCACGCTCGATTCGGATTTTGCAGTCTATCGCAAGCACGGCCGCCTGCCGCTGCCGCTTATTCATCTGGAACGGAGGTAGCGAGCCTAGAACGAGTAGGATGGGCAGAGCGAAGCGAAGCCCATCATGCGGAGTGAAGGACAAGTGATGGGTTTCGCAAGAGCTCAACCCATCCTTGTATGGGGCTTATGAAGTCAAGCGGTTTTTTGCTGTGCGGACTCGGTTTTTTGCTTGCTGTTCTCGTTTCTCTGTTCGACCGCGGGACCGTTTCTGCGTCCCGACCATGGTTTGCGATCTGCGCCGCGCACAGCCGTCGTCAGGGCTGGCCGCAGGCCACCGCGGCAGCGGCGCGAAGCGGCCTTGACGACGGCGAGCACGGCGCGATGCTGTTGGGTCGGGCGGGGCCTCGGCGTGACATTGCCGGTCGGATCGGAGGGGAACTCGCCTGGCGCGGCGGTCGGTTCAAGCGTGCCGCAGCAACCTTGTATGCGGGCGACCTTTTGCGGGTCGGGGACCATGATGCAGTCATGCGCATCGGCGGCGAAGCTCCGAACGGCGGGCCCATTCTACAACAACGGCACAACGGCCATGGATGGGTGCGGGACACCGCCGCCTCGGATCGTCATCGGCAACGTCTCGCCGAACGGCGGACGCGACCGCAACGGATGATTTCTGCCTTACCTCCTCAAGCTCCTGCCTCCTCAAGCTCCTGCCTCCTCAAGCTCCTTTGTTTCGCTCAGCCGGCGACCGGCGCCGGATGCAAGCGCATGCCGTCGGGCACCGCGCCGGTGCTGACCAGCTGCCAAAACGCCACCAACAGCTTGCGGGCCAGCGCCACGATCATGACCTTGCGCGTGTCGCGACGGTGGTCCGCCGTGCGCTTGCGGTACCACATCACCAGCGCGCTCTCGGGCTGATGCTTGAGCAGCCGCCAGGCCAGTTGAATGAGCATGCGGCGGGCGCGCCCGTTGCCGGCTTTGGCCAGCCCCTGTTCGCGTCGCTTCTTGCCGCTCTCGTCCGGCGAGCCGGTGAGCCCGGCATAGCGCGCCACCGCCCGCCGATCGCGCAACTGGCGATAAAGCACTTCGCGGACCAGCGATTCCGCCGTCATCTGGCCGACGCCATATACCCTGGCGAGCAGCAGGATCATCGGGTTCAACCCGGCTTGCGGCGCGGCCGCCAAGCGCTGACCGCGCTCGCGGTCGATCTCGGCGATTTGCTGCCGCGCCACGCCCAGCCGGGCCAAGGTCCGCCGCAGCTCAGCCAGTGCCGCAGGCGGCAGCGTTTCGCCCGTCGCCGTCTTCAATTCCGTCAGCCTCTCCGCTGCCTTCTTCAGCTTCACATTGAAGTTGCGAATGCCGTGCACCGCCAGAAGCGACTTCATCCGGTTGACCAGCCGCGTCGTCTCCGCCGTCAAGGTCTCGCGCTCGCGCAGCGGACGCTTGCCGTCCTCCTCCGCGCAACTCGGGATCGCCACCATGCTGCAGTGCTTGCGCTCGCCGCGCAGCCAACCCAGAAACGCGCGCTGCAGAAGCCCGAGATCGAGCCGATCCGACTTCGCCCGCCGGTGCTCGCGCGACACCGGGATGCTCGTCGGATGTATCACATAGGCTTCGATCCCGCGCTCGCGGAGCCAGCGTGCCAACCACACGCCGTCCCGCCCGGCCTCATAGGCAACGCAGATCCGCTCAATCACCTGTCCGGCTCTGGCCGCCTCATCGCGCCAGCGCTCCAGCAGCTGCAACAGCCGCGCTGCCTCCGGCGCAAGTTTCTTGCGCGGGTCTCGCCGCAGTCCCGGAACCACGCCGCCAACCAGCCATCCGGTGCTGCCCATCTCGATCACCGCGACCAGCGTGTTATGCTGCTCGAAGGCGGCGAGGGAACGGCTGAGATCATCAAACTTCGCCATGGGGCTCTCCTATCGGTGAGGGTCGAAAACCCGATATTAGGGCCTCTCCCTCGCCGCTCCGCCCCATAGAATCTACGCGCTGCATCATTGTTCTCGGTAGAGCAGCTTGCCTAGAGCGGATTCCGATCACATTTCACCATCGTCATGCGCGGGCTTGTCCCGCGCATCCACGTCTTCCGTGCGTGCTGCAAGGCGTGGATGGCCGGGACAAGCGCGGCCATGACGAACCTCCAGATCGATGCCACCGGAACATGCTCTAGACCCGCTCCAGCGCCAACGAAACTCCCTGCCCGACGCCGACGCACATGGTGGCGAGGGCGCGCTGGCCGCCTCGCTTTTGGAGGCCGTGGATTGCCGTGAGCGCGAGGCGGGCGCCAGACATGCCGAGCGGATGGCCGAGCGCGATGGCGCCGCCATGCGGATTGACGTGATCGGCGTCTTCGGCGATGCCGAGCTGGCGCAGACAGGCGATGCCTTGCGAGGCGAAGGCTTCATTCAGCTCGATCAGGTCGAAGTCGGTGATTTTCAGATTAAGCCGCTCCATCAGCTTGCGCGTCGACGGCACCGGGCCGATGCCCATGATGCGCGGCGGCACCGCGGCCGACGCCATGCCGAGGATTCTTGCACGTGGCGTCAAGCCATGCGTCTTCGCCGCATCCTCGCCGGCGAGGATCAAAGCCGCGGCGCCGTCATTGATGCCCGAGGCGTTGCCTGCGGTGATGGTGCCCGGATTGCGCGCGATCGGCTTGAGTTTCTGCAAAGCCTCAAGCGTGGTGTCGGGGCGCGGATGCTCGTCCTTGTCGATGGTGACCGGTCCGGCCCGGCCGCCCGGCGCCTGCACCGCCACGATCTCTTCGGCAAAGTAGCCACTCGCCGCGGCCGCAGCCGCGCGCGCTTGCGAGCGCAACGCGAACGCGTCCTGGTCGCTGCGCGCGACCTGAAATTCCTCGGCGACATTCTCGCCGGTCTCGGCCATGGAGTCGACGCCGTACTGCGCTTTGAGCACCGGGTTGATGAAGCGCCAGCCGAGCGTGGTGTCGTAGATTTCGGCCGAACGAGAAAACGCCGCGTCGGCCTTGCCCATGACGAACGGCGCCCGTGTCATCGACTCGACGCCGCCGGCGATGGCGAAATCCATCTCGCCGCAGCGGATCGCGCGTGCGGCGTCGCCGACGGCGTTGAGCCCGGAGGCGCACAGCCGGTTCACCGTCACGCCTGGGATCGAAGCCGGCAGGCCGGCGATCAACAGCGCCATGCGCGCGACATTGCGATTGTCCTCGCCTGACTGGTTGGCGCAGCCGAAGAAAACCTCGTCGAGGCGCGACCAGTCGGCCTTCCTGTTGCGTTCAACCAGCGCCTTGATCGGCACTGCCGCAAGGTCGTCGGTGCGCACCTTGGCGAGCGCGCCGCCGTAACGGCCGATCGCAGTGCGCGCGGCGTCGCAAATGAAGACCTCACGCATCGGTCTCTCCCGAAGTTGTTGTCGCTTGGCCGCTTCTGTGGCCTATTTACGGGGCGCGCCCCACGGGGTCAAATGGCTCCATTGGCCGGCGGCGCATTCGCCCCTTGGCTCTAATGGATGATTTTCATCAAAGCCCGTGCTATACTTTATAAATGCTCAACCCCGAACAAATTTCCCGAATCGTTTCTGAAGTGGTTGCGGCTAACACCTCTCCGGACAGCGTTCGCGCTGTCACGTCGGAACCAGCGACGGCTTTCGAAGGCGAGGAGGCGGTGCGGATCACGATCGTTGTCACGCCCGACGCGGTGGCGCATTTGGAAGCGGGTCCTGCGGGGGACACCGTTGTTCAGATAATGGAGCGGCTTCGCAACGCCGGAGAGGAACGATTTCCGATCCTGCAATATGCGACCAAGGAAGAGCTCGAACAAGTTGGCGATTCTGAACCCTGATCACCTGCTCGAGCAGGCGGAGAGGCTGATAACGGGACCCCCGCCTGGGCCACCGAGGCAAGTAGACCTTAGACGGGCAATATCGACCGCATACTACGCGGCATTTCATGCCGTCCTTACAGCCACTGCCGATCTTTATGTCGGGGCGGCAAACAGGGCAGCCAGCCGTTATGTGCTCGTATATCGCAGTATAGATCATAAGGAATTGCGCGATCTGTGCGGGAAAATAAAAGAATCAAACTTGTCCGGAAAGCTCGCACAATATATTCCCGAAGGCGGCTTCGATCAGGAAACCAGAACCTTCGCCGAATTACTGCTTGAACTGCAGGGTAAGAGGATTGACGCGGATTACAATCCGTCGATTCGATTGAGAACGTCCGATGCCCGGCTGGCTATCACTATCGCACGCGATGCCATACGCCGCCTCAAAAACGCAAATTCCTCAAGTCGCGAAGCGTTTTTAACGCTCCTGGCGTTCAAGGTCAGATAATGTCGAGCACGGCTGAACAGACCGAAGCGATCTTCCGTACACTTCCTTCGTCGCTAAAAGCCGAACGGCGCGGCGCCGTGGCGGTGCTGACGCTGGCGCGGGCCCAAAAACGCAATGCGCTTGACGATCCGACTGTGGCGGGCCTCGAAGCCTTTTTCTCCTCGCCGCCTGACGGCATTGGCGCGGTGGTGCTGGCCGGCGACGGCGAGCATTTTTCCGCAGGGCTTGATCTTTCGGAACTGAGCGAACGCAGTGTGATCGCCGGCATCGAGCATTCGCAGTTCTGGCACCGCGCCTTCGAGCGCATCGAGTTCGGCAGGGTGCCGGTCGTTGCCGTTTTGCACGGTGCCGTCATCGGTGGCGGGCTTGAGCTTGCCGCTGCCGCGCATGTCCGCGTCGCGGAGCGTTCGGCGTACTATGCACTGCCGGAAACGAGCCGCGGCCTCTTTCTCGGCGGCGGCGGTTCGGTGCGGCTATCGGCGCTGATCGGCGCCTCGCGGGTGATGGAGATGATGCTGACCGGCCGTACGCTTTCGGCCGTGGAAGGCCACGCCAACGGGCTGTCGCATTATCTCGTCGACGACGGCGCAGGTTTGGGCAGGGCTCTTGAACTCGCCGAGCGCATTGCCGGCAATGCGCCGTTTTCCAATTTCGCGGTGATGCAGCTATTGCCCCGCATTGCCCGCAGCGATCCCGCTGCGGGTTTCGCCACCGAGGCGCTTACTGCGGCCATCGCGCAGGGGGACGACGAAGCGAAGGCGCGGATGAAGGCGTTTCTGGAAAAGCGCGGGCCGAAAGTGGCGCGGAGTTAGCGGCGTGTCGGGATCGCGGCGATGACGTCTGCAATGCAAGAGCGGCCGCATTTGCGGCCGGTGCGGCTTGGGCCGGCGGACGTTCTGGTCGAGCGCCGCGGCGACGGCGCGATCCTGATGCGCTCGCCGCATCCGCTGCCGCCGTTTGCGGCCACCCTCACGGAGCGGCTGACGCATTGGGCCAAAGTCGTGCCGGATCGCGTGTTCCTGGCGCAGCGCAACGCCGCAGCCGGGTGGCGCACGCTGAGTTATGCGCAGGCGCTGACCACGGTGCGCGCGATTGCGGCGGCACTGCTCGCGCGCAATCTGTCACCCGAACGCCCCATCGCCATCCTGTCGGGCAACGACATCGAGCATGCGCTACTTGGCTTGGCGGCGATGCATGTCGGCATCCCCTATGCGCCGATCTCCGTGCCGTATTCGTTGTTGTCGCAGGATTTCGGCAAGCTCAAAACCATCATCCAGATTCTGACGCCAGGTCTCGTCTTTGCCGCCGACGGCGGAGTATTCGGGCGCGCCATCGCCGCGGCGGTGCCGCCAAGTGTCGAAATCGCGGTCGCCGCCAATCCGCCCGGCGGCCGGCGCGCATCGCTCTTTGGCGAACTGGCCGCTATTGCCGCGACCGACGCGGTTGAGGCGGCGCACGCAGCGATCGGGCCGGACACGATCGCGAAAATCCTGTTCACCTCCGGCTCCACCGGGCAGCCGAAGGGCGTGATCAACACGCAACGCATGCTGTGCGCCAACCAGGCGATGATCCGGGCCGGCTTGGTGTTTGCCGGCGACGAGCCGCCGGTCATCCTCGACTGGCTGCCGTGGAACCACACCTTCGGCGGCAACCACAATTTCGGCTTCGTGCTCGACAATGGCGGCTCGCTCTATATCGATGAGGGTAAGCCGCTGCCGGGCGCGATCGAGGCGACCGCGCGCAACCTGCGCGACATCGCGCCGACCATCTATTTCAATGTGCCGAAGGGTTTTGAAATGCTGCTGCCGTATCTGCGCGCGGATCGCGCTTTGCGGCGAAACTTCTTCAGCCGGCTGAAAGTCATGTTCTATGCCGGCGCGAGCCTCGCCCAGCACGCGCGCGAGGAGCTGGAACAGCTCGCCGCCGAGACCGCCGGCGAGCGTATCATCTTTCTTTCAAGCCTCGGCTCGACGGAAACCGCGCCGGCTGCGCTCGCCTGCACCTGGGACTGCGAGCGCACCGGCAATATCGGCCTGCCGCTGCCGGGCGTGGAACTGAAACTGGTGCCGCGCGAGGGCAAGCTCGAAGCCCGCCTCAGAGGCGCCAATATCACGCCGGGCTATTGGCGCGCGCCTGCGCTCACCGCGCAGGCTTTCGATGAGGAGGGCTTTTACAAGATCGGCGATGCGCTGAAATTCGCCGATGCGGCGGATCCGGCCAAGGGGTTGCTGTTCGACGGCCGCCTTGCCGAGGATTTCAAGCTCGCCACCGGCACCTGGGTCAGCGTCGGGCCTCTGCGCGCCGAATTCATCGCCCATTGCGCGCCGCTGGTGCGCGACGTGGTGCTGGCCGGTCCGGACCGCGACGACGTCGCCGCCCTGGTGTTTCCCGACATCGACGCCTGCCGCCGCCTCGCCCCCGATCTCGGGCCGGATATCGGCGCAGCCTCCGTCCTCGCCGATGCGCGCGTGCGCGCGGAATTCGCCCGTCTCATCGGCGCTTTAGCCGAACCTTCGCGCGGCACGTCGCGCCGCGTCGTGCGCGCGGTGCTGCTGGCCGAGCCGCCATCGCTCGATATCGGCGAGATGACCGATAAGGGCTCGATCAACCAGGGCGCCGTGCTGGCGCATCGCGCCGGCCTCGTCGAAGAGCTTTACTGCGAACCGTCGCCACGGCATGTGATCGTTCCCCGCGCAACTTTATCTGCAGCGAGTTGACCATGGACATAACAGGACATGCCGCGATCGTCACTGGCGGCGCCTCCGGGCTGGGCGCCGCCACAGCGCGCATGCTGGCCGAGGCCGGCGTCAAGGTGGCGATCATCGACATCAACCAGAAAGCCGCCGCCGAGGTGGCAATCGACATCAACGGCATCGCGATCCGTTGTGACGTGACCGAGGCGGCGGCGACGGAGAAGGCCATCACCCAGGCCGCCGCGGATCACGGGCCGGCCCGCATCCTCATCAATTGTGCCGGAATCGGGCCGGCGCGACGTATCGTCGGTCGCGACGGGCCGATGCCGCTCGAAGAATTCGAGCGCGTGGTAAAAATCAATCTCATCGGCACCTTCAACGCGATGCGGCTCGCCGCTGCGGCGATGCAACCGCTGTCGCCGCTCCAGGACGGCGAGCGCGGCGTCATCATCTGCACTGCCTCGGTCGCCGCCTATGAGGGCCAGATCGGCCAGGCCGCCTATGCGGCGTCAAAGGGCGGCGTCGTCGGCCTGGTGCTGCCGGCGGCGCGCGAATTCGCCCAGTTCGGCATCCGCGTCAACGCCATTGCGCCGGGGATTTTTTCAACCCCGATGCTGCACGCCCTGCCGGAACAGGCGCAGCAGAGCCTCGCCGCTTCGGTGCCGTTTCCGAAACTGCTCGGCCAGCCGCCGCAATACGCCGCTCTGGTGCGCCACATCATCGAGAACCGCTATCTCAACGGCGAGACCATCCGCCTCGACGGCGCGCTGCGCATGGCGCCCAGATGACTTCCCCTCCCCCTTGTGGGGAGGGGCAGGGGTGGGGTCGCGAGGCAGCCACATCCGTCGCCGATATACACTTCTCTCCCGACCCCCACCCAACCCTCCCCACAAGGGGGAGGGCAAACAAGATAGGCGCGGCGCGGACTTTCACAGCATGCTCATCAACACCTACAAAACCCGCATCGAATGGGGCGACTGTGATCCCGCCGGGATCATCTTCTACGCACGCTATTTCGACATTTTCGATGTCGCGACCACAATGCTGCTGGAACGCGCGCTCGGCATGAGCAAGTTCGAATACCTCAAGGCCTACAATTTCGCCGGCCATCCGTTGGTGGAAACGCGCGGGCGCTTTCTGCTGCCGACGCGTTACGGCGACGAGGTCACGATCGACACGGCGGTCGCGGCCTGCGGACGCTCGAGCTTCAAACTCGAGCACCGTCTGCTCAAAGCAGGCGTGCTGTGTGTCGACGGATATGAAACGCGCGTCTGGGTGGTCCGCGATCCTGACGATCCGAAGCGCATGAAGTCGCAGCCGATTCCGGCCGACGTGGTCGCGAAGCTGATGCAGGCGCCGGTACCGTCATTCTGAGACGCGAGCCAACGGGTCTGGCCCGAAGTGGCCGGCCCGATGATGAACTCCGCGAGCCTCGAAGGATGCGGCCCGGGCGGGGCCGTCGCCCTTCGAGGCTCGGCCTGCGGCCGAGCACCCCAGGGTGACGGATTAGAGTCCGGATGCTAGAAGCCATCCCGCCATAAGGAGAGAAAACCCATGCGGATCGACGCGTACACCCACTTTTTCCCGAAGAAATTTTTCGACAAGCTCAACGAAGTCGCCGGCGACTATAAGGACATGGGCAAGCGCATCCGCTCGCTGCCGGCTCTGTTCGATCTCGACGTGCGCAAGAAGATCGTGGACGGCCACAAGGACTATCAGCAGATCCTGTCCTATCCGCAGCCGCCGATCGAGAAGTTCGCCAAGAATCCGGCCGACATCGACGAATTCTGCAAGATCATCAATGACGGCTTCGCCGAACTCATCGCCAAGGAAAACGATCATTTTCCGGGCTGGGTGGCGCAGGTGTCGCTCGCCGCGCGCGATGCCGGCGTGGCCGAAGCCGAGCGTGCGCTCAAGAACGGCGCGCTCGGCGTGCAGATCTACACCAACGTCGCCGGGCGCGCGATCGACCACGCCGAATACCGTCCGTTCTGGAAGAAGATGAACGAACTCGGCGCGCCGATCTGGCTGCACCCGGCGCGCGGCGCCGAAACGCCGGATTATCTTGACGAGAACAAATCGCTCTACGAAATCTGGTGGACCATCGGCTGGTCCTACGAGACGACCTGCGCCCAATTGCGGCTGGTCTATTCCAAGATCATGGACACCCATCCGAATCTGAAAATCATCACCCATCATTTCGCCGGCATCACGGTAATGCTGGAAGGCCGGCTCGGACCCGGCAGCGACGTCATGGGCAATCGCACCAGCGACCAGGATTATGTCGGCCTGCGCAAGAGCCTGAAGAAGCGGCCGCTGGATTATTTCAAGAACGATTTCTGGACCGACACCGCCGCGTTCACCGCGATACCCGCGACCAAAGCCGGCATGGAATTCTATCCGATCGACAAGATCGTGTTCGCCTCCGATTGTCCGTTCGATCCGGAAGGCGGCACCATGTTTCCGCGCGAGACCTTGAAGATCATGGAATCGCTGAAGATGGACAAGGCGACCAGCGACAAGGTGTTTTATAAGAACCTCGAAGCGGTGACGGGCCGGAAGCTGGTGAAGTGATAATGCGCTCTTCCCGCGACGGCCCCGGCGTTGAAGCTGGACTCTAAGCTACAGCGCCCCGGCCGCTCATCCTTCGAGGGCCGCAGAGCTTGTCGCCGGGCCGGCCGCAGGCCGGACCCGTTGGCGCCCACCTCGAGGCAGAGCCTTCCGGATCGGTCGGAAAATCACTACCATCAGCCTCAAGCACCGGGTCATCCGGGGAATCCCGGTTGACGCTCGTAAGATTTCGTACGCGGAATTTCAGATCAGTTGCCGGCCGTCCGGAGAACCGCGAATTAATCGCCGGCGATGCGTAAAGGCCGGGCCCTGCCAGCGGGAGGAGCCGCGATGACAATGTCAGACACCTCGACCAAACTCAGTCTTGACCCGCCGGGGCCAGGATCGTGGGAACAGGACGCCGTACACTTCCCGCGCCCGATGACGCGCTACTTCCAGGAAGTTCATCCAGCCCCCTTCAAAACAGGCACGAACGACTTCGCCCGCTTTTACGGGATGCTCATAGACGGTCTGGAGATGAGCTACGTGAAGGGCTTCGGCTATTACCAAGTGCTGCCGGCCCCGGACGCGGAAATCCCTCAGCGGTTTCAGCGCGCCGAACAGGCCTACGCACAAAAGCTGTGGCGTGAGCAGCTCCGCGATTGGGACGAAAACTGCAAACCATCCGCCATCGCAATGCACCGGCAGTTGCAGGCCGTCGATCTGGATACCCTGTCCGACGCAGAAGCTGGTCGCCTATCTGAAGCGCTGCCGCGACCACCATTCGGCGATGATTGCGCAGCACATGCGCTTCACCGCGGGCGCCGTGTTGCCGACCGGGGACTTCCTCGCGCATGTTGGCGATTGGACGGGGCTGCCGCCGTCCGATCTGCTGGCACTGATGCGCGGTTCAGCGGTGGTCTCCGCTGGCGGCTCCGAGGAGATGGAGCGGCTCAAGCATGCATTTGCGGCGGACGCCTCCGCCCGCAAGATGCTCGAAGCCGATGGCGATCCCGCGCAATCGCTCGCAAGCCTGCGTTCCGGCGGCGGCGCTACAGGCGCGGCCGTCTCCGGCTACCTTGATCTGGTCGGCAACCGTCTCGTCGACGGATTCGACATCGCCGAGCCCTCGGCGCTCGAATTGCCGGACGCGCTGTTAAGAGCCATGCGCACTGCCGTCTCCGGAGAAGCTCAAGCCGACTCGGATATTGGTGCCCGCACTGCCGAAGTTCGCGCGCTGGTTCCTGCGGCGCACCAGGACGAGTTTGATGAATTGCTCGGCGAGGCCCGCCTCACTTACCGACTTCGCGACGAGCGCGGCATCTACAGCGACATCTGGGCGGCAGGTCTCATGCGCCGCGCCGTCCTTGCAGCCGGCCGGCGCGCTACAGATAGCGGCCGCCTCGCCACCCCTCATCAGATGCTCGACGCCGGCCTCGACGAGATGTGCGCGCTGGTTGCCGGCACGGGTGGTCCGTCCGCAGACGAGCTTGCCAGCCGCGCCGGATATCGCGCAAAATATACCGCCAAAGACGTCCCGCATTTGCTTGGCCCCCCGCCGCCGCCGCCGCCTGACTTGGCGGCTCTGCCGCCGTCAGCCGGCCGCCTGATGCGTGCGACCTTCGTTGGCCTAGGCCATGTCTTTGGCAGCTCCCAGGCGGAGCACGAGGAAAAAATCCTTCACGGTATTGCGGCAAGCAAAGGCGTTTATGAGGGCCCTGCCCGCCGCGTCTCGGGGCCCACCGAGTTCGGCCGCATTGCCAAGGGCGACGTGCTCGTCACCGAGTTCGACGAGCGAGGCCTTTAACATACTGCTCCCGCTGCTCGGCGGGATCGTCACCGACAATGGCGGCCTGCTGTCGCATGCCGCGATCGTTTCGCGCGAATACGGCATCCCCGGGGTCGTCGGGACCCGGGATGCGACCAGCCGCATCGCCAATGGTATGCTTGTTCGCGTGGACGGGGATGCCGGCGAGGTCACGGTGCTCGGGTGAAGAAGGTCGTCCCCTTCACCAAGGCGCGCGAGACGCCGCTCTATGGGTCGAAGGCCGTGGGGCTTGGCGACGCCACGCGCCAAGGGCTGCCGGTCCCGCCCGGCGTTGCGCTTTCCGGCGACTTGGTCGAGGCCGTTGCATCAGGCGATGAAAAAGCGATTGGTAAGGTGGCGAAGGCCATTGCGACCTTATCGGCTCCGTTCGCAGTCCGGTCGTCCGCCGTCGATGAAGATAGCGCCGCTGCGAGCTTTGCCGGCCAGCACCTCACCGTGCTCAACGTCCATTCCGCGGCCGATGTTCCCGACGCCGTCCGCGAAGTGTGGTGGTCTGCGAACTCCGACTCCGCCATCAGCTACCGCCAGCGTGTCGGCCTGTTCACCCGGCCCAGCGTCGGCGTTGCAATCCAGACGCTGCTCAACCCCGATGTCGCGGGCGTCATGTTCACCGAGCACCCGGTCACCGGCGCCGACGAGCGCTTGATCGAAGCGAGCTGGGGCCTCGGTGAGGTTGTCGTCGCCGGCCTCGTCGTCCCCGATCACTTCCGCCTCGACCGCTCCGGTCAGGTGCTGGAGCGCAAGGTCGGTCGCAAGCGGATCGCTATTCGCTCGCTCCCGAACGGCGGCACATTCGAGCAGCAAGTGGCGCCGGCACTGGTCAGTCAGCTCTGCCTCGACGATGCGCAGCTCGTGGCCCTGGGCGAACTCGCTTTGCAGTGCGAGAAGATTTACGGCCCGCGGCGCGACATCGAATGGGCGTTCCAAGACGGCGCGCTCTACCTGCTTCAATGCCGTGCCGTCACCACAGGGAAGGCCCGCGATGGGGCACCACCGCCCGGCCCGCCCCCGCGTGATCCCGTTGCCGCCCTGCAACGCGTCGAGCTCTTCTCCGGCATGGACCGGCGGCAGGCCGAGCAGATCGGCCGCCTGCTCAAAGAACGCCGCTTCAAGAAAGGCGAGACCGTCATCGTCGAGGGCACTGGGGGCGCCGCCTTCTTCGTTATCGGCTCCGGAGAGGCCACGGTCTCAAGCAAAGGCGTCGAGCTGGCCACTCTCGGCCCCGGCAATTATTTCGGCGAGGTTGCCCTGATTGACGGCGGTCCGCGCTCGGCGACAGTCACCGCTGCAACCGACCTGGTGTGCCATGGACTCACATTCTGGGAGTTCCGGCCGCTTGTCGAAAGCAACGGAACTATCGGATGGAAGCTGCTGCAAGCGCTCGCGAAACAGTTGCGCTCCGCTGTCAGCGCAGGACAGGGAACCCATTAAGCAGATCGACCAAGCCGCATTGTTGATGGCCGGTTTGAAGTTATTTGCTTAGACCTTGATGCCGTCGGCATCCGGGTCCGTGCGCGCGATGTGAAGCGCTGGATTTTTCCGGAGTCCGTCCGCGGCAGTTTGTCCGCCACCTCGATTTCGCGCGGATAGGCGTGATCGCCGGGAGAGAGGCAGCAAGAACAAGATGTGCGACAGTGAGCCGCCCGTCGCTCCAGGCAATATCATGTCGCCGATCGGCATCGTGTAATGAAGGCACGCAAGCGCCATGCCGTGCGGGCGATGACGGTGGAAGTCGTTGACCTTCGATAGTGGATTGTTTGCTGCACCTGCTCACGGCAGAATCTGGCCCGTCGCGTAATTTCGCGACATCCCGGCAACTCGGTCGCTGTCGGAGCATGGCAGACGGCCGCTCGCAGGTAGCCTGCGTTAGTGGATTTCGCGGCAGCCCCGCACAGCGAGCGAGCTACGCCAGCCCGGCGATCTTCACGGCGTTGAGATGGTCCTGCAGGATGCGCGGCATATCGGCCGGCGGGGTACGGCCGAAGCCGCAATAGGCGGCGAGGCCGAAGTCCGGCAGGAATTTGCGCGCCACCGCGATGCGCTCTTTCAGATTCGCCATGTTGTGGATGGCGCCGAGATAGACGCGCGCGCCTCTTGCATTGAGACCCGCAAGCGGCGCGTAAAACGGATCGTCGGTGCGGTCGAGGGTGGGGATGTGAATCCAATCGATGCGGCGATCGATGGCCGCAGCCGAGGCATTGATCAGTTCGACCGGACGGTGCAGATCGTCGGGCGCAAAAGCGGGCCAGCCGCCAAACGTGCCGAAGCAGAAATGGAAGCCGAGCGACACGTCGTTGGGTACGGCCTTCGACAGCCGAGCGATCGCGGGCACGTGAGTGGCGATTTCGAGCTCCGACGGCACGGCTTTGCCGGCGCCGCACACCGCCTGCAACTCCCAGGCACAGTCCCATTGAATGGCGAGGTCGCGGTGCGGAATTTTTTCCGCGATGGCAGCGACCTCGGCGGCCAGCGCCGCTTCGAAGCCGGGCCGCACGCGCTGCAAATCCGCAGGGTCGGGAAAATAGAGCGGCCGGATCACGCTGTTGACCATCGGGATGGAAATCTGAAAGCGCAGGTTTTTCGCCAGAATTCCCTGCTCGCGCAGAGTGCGGAATACGAAGTACGAACTGAGCGCATCCCGGGCGTAGCCGAGACGGGAGCCGGGATTGCCGAACCGCACCCGATCGACGCCGGGTTTGACCTTGAACTGCCAGGAATCGTCGCGGCCGCGCGGCAGAAGCTGCTCGACGCCGTCGATCGGCTGCGGCCGGCGGGTGGTGTCCAGGTTCAGGTGACCATTGAAAATCTGGTAGCCGAGCCGGTTGACCCAGGAACGGCGATCGCCAACTTCGCCATCCGGCACCGCCGGAAGATAAAGCGACAGCGCGCCGCCAAAGGTTCGCATTACTTCTTCGACGGTATCGAGCGGCACGCTGCCCACGAGCAGAAGGCTATTTCCCATCTCTGCGCCCCTTTCGCTCAGGTTTTTTGGTAGCGTCCGGCGTTATGGACGCACCGCGCCCCATCATGCCTGCCGAAGCCGGTCCCGGGAACGCGGACCGCACGACCGTCAACACGGCTGATGTCGGCCGCGTAACACCAATGATGGAGCAGTATATCGAGATCAAGGCGGCCAATCCGGGTTGCCTGTTGTTCTACCGGATGGGCGATTTCTACGAATTGTTCTTCGATGATGCGGAAGTGGCCTCGCGCGCGCTCGGCATCATGCTGACCAAGCGCGGCAAGCATTTGGGCCGCGACATTCCGATGTGCGGCGTGCCGATCGAACGCGCCGACGAGTATCTGCACCGCCTGATCGCGCTCGGCCATCGCGTTGCGGTGTGCGAGCAGCTCGAAGACCCAGCCGAGGCGCGCAAGCGCGGCGGCAAGGCCGTGGTGCGCCGCGACGTGGTGCGGCTGGTGACGCCGGGTACGCTGACCGAGGATTCGCTCCTTGATGCCAGACGCAATAATTATCTCGCGGCACTTGCACGCAGCCGCGCCTCCTCCGGCGAAGACCGCTTCGCGCTGGCCTGGATCGACATTTCCACCGGCGAGTTCCACGTCGCCGAATGCGAGCGCTCAGCGCTTTCAGCCGCGATCTCCCGCATCGAGCCGGGCGAGATCATCGTCTCCGATGCGCTCTATGCCGATCCCGAGCTGGCGCCATTTCTGCGCTCGCTGCCCGCGGTGACGCCGCTGCCGCGCGACGTGTTCGACGGCACGACCGCGGAGCGGCGGCTCGCTTCGTTTCTCGGCGTAGCCACCACGGATTCGTTTGGCGCCTTCTCGCGCATCGAACTCACCGCGGCCGCGGCCGCAATCACCTATGTCGAGCGCACGCAGATCGGCAAACGGCCGCCGCTGTCGCCGCCGGTTCGCGAGGCCTCTGGCGCGACTCTCGCCATCGATCAGGCGACGCGCAGCAATCTCGAACTCAGCCGCACCTTGTCCGGCGAACTTCGCGGCTCATTGCTCTCCGCCATCGACCGCACGGTGACGGCGGCAGGCTCGCGGGCCTTGGCGCAGCGGCTTAATGCCCCGCTGACCGACCCTGCCGAGATCGCGCACCGGCTCGACGCCGTCGCCGCCTTCGTTGATGACAGCGCGCTGCGCAGCGATTTGCGTACCGGCCTCAAGGCGGTGCCCGATCTGGCGCGCGCGCTCTCTCGCCTCGTGATCGGCCGCGGCGGGCCGCGCGACCTCGTCGCCATCCGCGACGGAATTTTTGCCGCTGCGGAATTTGCCGCCCGGCTCGCCGCTTCTCGCGACCTGCCGCAAGAAATCGCCGGTGCCGTCGCCGCTCTGCGCCAGCCCGATCCGGCACTCGGCGCCATGCTCAATCAGGCACTCGCCGACGAACTGCCGGCCTATCGCCGCGACGGCGGATTCGTGCGCGGCGGCTACGAGGGAGCGCTCGACGAGGCGCGCGCGCTGCGCGACGAATCGCGCCGCGTCATCGCCGCGCTGCAGGTGCGCTACGCCGAGACCACCGGCATCCGCTCGCTGAAAATCCGTCACAACAATGTGCTCGGCTATTTCGTCGACGTCACCGCGCAGAACGGCGACAAACTCTTGAGCGCGCCGCTCAATCAAACCTTCATTCATCGCCAGACCACCGCCGGACAGGTGCGCTTCACCACCGCCGAACTGGGCGAGCTCGAAGCCAAGATCGCGAACGCCGCGGAGCGCGCGCTCGCGCTTGAACTAGAGATTTTCGATGCGCTTGCCGCCGCCGTCACCACCGCGGCCGAGGCGATCAAACAAGCCGCTGATGCGTTCGCAATCATCGACGTGACGGCGGCATTGGCGCATCTCGCGGTCGAACGCGATTACGCGCGGCCCGAGGTCGACGACAGTCTCGCCTTCGCGATCAGCGGCGGCCGCCATCCTGTGGTCGAGCAGATGCTCGCCTCCACCCATCCCTCCCCGGCAAGCGGGGGAGGGATGGGTGGGGGTTCGTTCGTCGCCAATGACTGCGATCTGTCGCCGCCGGTGCTGCTGCCCCCTCCCTACCCTCCCCGGCAGGCGGGGGAGAGAAAATTGGCGTCGGTAGCGGGGGAGAGAAGTGCCGGGGAGGCGGCCGGGCGCATCTGGCTGGTCACCGGCCCGAACATGGCGGGCAAGTCGACCTTCCTGCGCCAGAACGCGCTGATTGCGGTCTTGGCGCAGATCGGCAGTTTCGTGCCGGCGCGCGCCGCCCATATCGGCGTGGTCGACCGGCTGTTCTCGCGCGTCGGCGCCGCGGACGATCTTGCCCGCGGCCGCTCGACCTTCATGGTCGAGATGGTCGAGACCGCGGCGATCCTCAATCAGGCGGGTGTTCGCGCGCTCGTCATTCTCGACGAGATCGGCCGCGGCACCGCGACCTTCGACGGCCTCTCGATCGCCTGGGCGACGATCGAGCACCTGCATGAGCGCAATCGCTGCCGCGCTTTGTTCGCTACCCATTTTCACGAGATGACGGCGCTCGCCGCCAAGCTGCCGCGACTGCACAACGCCACGATGCGGGTGAAGGAATGGCAGGGCGACGTGGTGTTCCTGCACGAAGTCATCCCCGGTGCCGCGGACCGCTCCTACGGCATCCAGGTGGCGAAGCTCGCCGGCTTGCCGCCCGCCGTGATCGAACGGGCCAAGCTCGTGCTGGCGCAGCTTGAAGCGCAGGACCGCGCTTCTCCGGCGCAGCGTCTCGTCGACGATCTGCCGCTGTTCGCCGCGTCCCGGCCGGCGGCCGCGGCGCAACCCGACGCCGCGCTCGCTGCAACCATCGAGATGCTCGCCGCGCTTGCCCCCGATGAAATGTCGCCGCGCGAGGCGCTCGAAGCACTCTATGCGCTCAAGGCGCATCTGGCGAAGAAATCGTAGCAATCGTAGCTCGGATAAGCGAAGCTAAATCCGGGATCGGTCGGGAAGCCGAAACGCTGACCGCCAGATGTCGCTGCGCTCATCCAGGCTCCAACTTTTTTCGCGTGCGAATGAGCCAAAGCAGCCCGCTCCACGCCACGCAGACCGCAAGGCCGACGGTGAGCGCCCACCACGAGCCGATCGGCTCGGCCAGAAAATGGACGGCGAGAAAACCGAGCCCGAGACCGACGAGCGCGATTTGCGCATGCGCCAGCATGCTCGCCGACGCCGGTCCGCCAATGCGCGGATGCAGTATCACGATGGTACTGCACAATACGATCGGGAACACCGCGAATACGCCCGAAGCGAACGAGCCGATGCTGTAGCTCGCGGTCGTCACGATCGCGACCACGACGGCGGCGGCCAGCGCGCGGAGCGGGATATCGTAGGCGGTGCGCAGGAACGCTCGCGGCGGACCTGATGTCCGATAGCGCCAGCTCAACGAGATGGTAACGGCAAAGACTGCGGCATTTAGGACGACGGCGCTGAGCGGGGTCCAATCGATCAGGCGCAGGAATGCGGCGACCGCGAACCAAACAACGATCGCGACGCCGAGACTGAGTACAAGCCCGTGCCGCTGCGCCAACGCGGCGTAGACCAGAGCAAAGACCGCAACGCCGGCACTGCTGACGATGCTGCCGATGGCGCTCGCGGCGATGAAAGCCGGCGGATGCTGGAACGCCAGGATCACATAGGCCGCACCCGCCGCGCTCGGCAGCGCCGCGATCAGCGCGCCGATGAACGGGCCGCTGCGCTCGACGGTGATTGAGACGGTGACGACGATTGCCGCCGTCAGCGCCATTTTCAGTATCAATTCGAGCCAGAACAAAAGTTCGGGGGACATCGTGAGCATCATCCGCGTCACCCCGGTCGAGCGCAGCGCGAACGGGAATCGATAATTAAGGCTCGGGCAGATATTTTTACCGGTCGAGATTGGGGATTTCGGACTCGACTATTCGCTGCGCCACGGAATGACGGATCATTTTCTGTTCAGGCTGATCTCGGCTGGCGGTCCGTTTCTGATCGTCTGATAGACCACGCAATAACGTTCGGTGAGCTTGAGCAGCTGATCGAGCTTTTCCTGCGGTGCGTCGCTGTCGAGATCGAAGCGCAAGCGGATCTGCGCGAAACCGACCGGCGCGTCCTTGGCGACGCCGAGCGTGCCGCGAAAATCGAGATCGCCTTCGGCCGAAACCGTGCCGGACCTGAGCGGAACGTCGATTGCGGTAGCGACCGCCTTGAGGGTCACGCCGGCGCAAGCGACCAAAGCTTCGAGCAGCATGTCCCCGGAACACAATTCGAGTCCGGAGCCGCCCGTTGCCGGATGCAGTCCCGCAACTGAAAGTGCACGGCCGGTCTCGACCTTGCAGGCAATCTTGCTGTCGTCGAGCGTGCCTTTGGCCTTGAGCGTAACGAGGCCCGCTTTGGGATCGGCCTTGTAGCGGTCTTTGATCGGTGCCTGTAGCGCGCGCAGCCCGGCGGCATCCATGGCGATATGACCCCCGCTGTTGTGCCGTGATGGCCGGATTTGCCCGGCCATCACCTCTTCGGCGACGTGTATAAAGCCGCAAATGCCTGGCACAAGACCCGGGGAGGACGAATTTCCGCGTGCGGGCGGTCGCGGCCGCGAGCCCGGCTGAATTCCGCTCTTTTACCGCGCGACCGGCTCCATCAGTTCGAGCCGATTGCCGAACGGATCGGCGACGTAGAAACGCTCATAACCCGCCAGCGGTTCATCATGGTAAGGCGAGAATCCATGCTGCTCGAGCCGCGCCCGCATGCCGCGCAGATCGCGCACGAGAAGGGCGGGATGCGCCTTGCGCGCTGGGCGAAAATCCTGCTCGACGCCGAGATGCAGTTGCTGTGACCCGAGCGCGAACCACACCCCGCCGCGGGCGGCGAGGTTAGGCGGTTTCTCAAGCTCGGTCAGGCCGAGAATGCCGCAATAGAACGCGCGCGCGTCGGCCTCCCGTCCGGGCGGCATCGCCAGTTGCAGATGATCGAGCCCGATGACGTTCATGCGGCGACATTCCCGAACGGGTCGGCGTGACCCGGCGCAAGTGAACCGGATATCGTCGCCGATCAATATACGCTGCAGCCAGCCTGCGCCAATGGCCGGGCCTCCGGGCAATGGATCGGCGGCCGGCCTTGCGCTATGACAGGCGCCGATGCTGGACACTCAACGTTCCGCGCGTGTCGCCGTCGAACTCATCGACAGTGCGGCGATCGCGGCCGATCTCGACAGCCTGGCCGAAGCGGATGCGGGGCGCGAGCGCGAATTGCGCACCGCCGTCGCGCAGCGCCTGAGATCGGCGTTGACGCAGGCGCGCTCGCGCGCCGAGGAGCTGCTGCTCAAGGACCGTCACGGCCGCCGCTGCGCCGAACGGCTGTGCCTGATGCAGGACGAGATCATCCGCATCCTGTTCGACTTCGTCACTCACAAGCTTTATCCGTCGCAGGCGCCGTCGGAGGCCGAACGCATGGCGGTAGTGGCGACCGGCGGCTACGGCCGTGGCCTGTTGGCGCCCGGCTCCGACATCGATCTGTTGTTCCTGTTGCCCTACAAACAGACCGCCTGGAGCGAATCGGTCGCCGAGACGCTGCTCTACTGCCTGTGGGACATGGGACTCAAAGTCGGCCACGCGACGCGCTCGGTCTCGGACTGCATTCGCCAGGCCAAAGCCGACACGACGATCCGCACCGCGCTCCTTGAAGCGCGGCTGCTGTTGGGCGATGTCAAGCTGTTCGACGAACTCACCGCGCGGTTCGACAAGGAAGTCGTGCAGGGCACGGCGCCGGCCTTCGTCGCCGCCAAGCTCGCCGAACGCGAGGAGCGCCACCGCCGCGCCGGCCAGTCGCGCTATCTGGTCGAGCCCAATGTCAAGGACGGCAAAGGCGGCTTGCGCGATCTGCACACTTTGTTCTGGATCGCCAAATACGTCTATCGCGTGAGCGAACCGGAAGAGCTGATCGAGCGCGGCGTGTTCGACCGGGATGAGTACCGGCTGTTCCGCCGCTGTGAGGATTTTTTGTGGTCGGTGCGCTGCAACATGCATTTTGTCGCCGGCCGCGCCGAGGAACGGCTGTCGTTCGACATCCAGCGCGAGATCGCGGTGCGGCTCGGCTACACCGAGCACCCCGGCCTGAAGGATGTCGAGCGCTTCATGAAGCACTACTTTCTCACCGCCAAGCATGTCGGCGACCTGACCGCGATCCTGTGCGCCGGGCTCGAGGAGCGCCAGGCTAAGCCGGCGCCGGTGCTAAGCCGCTTCATCGCGCGGCTGCGCCCGGCGAAGAGCCGGCGGAAGTTGAGCGAAACCGACGATTTCATCATCGACAACAACCGCATCAACATCGCGCGGCCGAACGTCTTTGCCCGCGACCCGGTCAATCTGATCCGGCTGTTTCATCTGGCGCAGAAGCACAATCTCGCGTTCCATCCCGACGCCATGCGCGCCGCCACGCGCTCGCTCCGGTTGATCGACAGGGAAGTGCGCGAGGACAAGGAAGCCAACCGCCTGTTCCTCGAAATCCTGACCTCGAAGAACGACGCCGAGACCGTGCTGCGGCGCATGAACGAGGCCGGCGTGCTCGGCGAGTTCGTGCGCGCGTTCGGCCGCATCGTGGCGATGATGCAGTTCAACATGTACCATCATTACACGGTCGATGAGCATCTGATCCGCTGCATCGGCACGCTCAACGAAATCGAGCGCGGCGACAATCCCGCGGTGGCGCTGGCGAGTGAGCTCGTTCGCTCGATCCAGCCGCAGCACCGCGCGGTTTTGTGCGTCGCCCTGTTCCTGCACGACATCGCCAAGGGGCGGATCGAGGACCACTCGATCGCCGGCGCGCGCATCGCGCGGCGGCTGTGCCCGCGGCTCGGTTTCAATCACGCCGATACCGAGCTGGTCTCGTGGCTGGTCGAAGTCCACCTCGTGATGTCGACGGTGGCGCAGTCGCGCGATCTGTCCGACCGCAGAACAATCGAGAATTTCGCCGCGGTCGTGCAATCATTGGAACGCATGAAGCTTCTCACCATCCTGACCACCGCCGACATCCGCGCCGTCGGTCCGGGCGTGTGGAACGGCTGGAAGGCGCAGCTCCTGCGCACGCTCTATTACGAGACCGAGCCGGTGCTCACCGGCGGCTTCTCCGAAGTCAATCGGGCCCAGCGCGTGGCCGCCGCGCAAGCCGAATTCCGCGCCGCGCTTGCCGACTGGCCGGCGGCCGAGCACGAAACCTATATCGGGCGCCACTATCCGGCCTATTGGCTCAAGCTCGATCTGCCGCACAAGCTCGTGCAGGCGCGCTTCGTGCGGGACACCGAAGCCGTCGGCAAAAGGCTTGCGACCAGTGTCGGTTTTGACTCCGGGCGCGGCGTCACCGAACTGACGGTGCTTGCGCCCGACCATCCCTGGTTGCTCTCGATCATCGCCGGCGCCTGCGCGCTCGCCGGCGGCAATATCGTCGACGCCCAGATCTACACCACGACCGACGGCCTGGCGCTCGACACCATCGCGGTCTCGCGCGAGTTCGACCGCGACGAGGACGAGGCGCGCCGCGCCGCGCGGATCGGCGATTTGATCGAAAAGGCGCTGTGCGGCGAGATCAAGCTGCCGGAAATCGTGGCCAAGCGCGCGCCGCCGAAGGGCCGGCTCAAGGCGTTTGCCATCGAACCGGAAGTCACCGTCAACAACCAATGGTCGGCGCGTTACACCGTGGTCGAAGTCACCGGCCTCGACCGCCCCGGCCTGCTCTACGAGCTGACCACGACCTTGTCCAAGCTCAACCTCAACATCGCCTCGGCGCATGTCGCCACTTTCGGCGAACGCGTCGTCGACGTGTTCTATGTCACCGATCTCACCGGCGCCCAGATCGCAACGCCGACCCGCCAGGCCGCGATCAAGCGGCCGCTGCTCGCGCTGTTCACGCTGCCTGCGTCCGAGACGAAGCACGCGCGGGAGAACGCGGCGGTATAGACTATATCCACTCCCCCTTGTGGGGAGGGGAAGGGGTGGGGGTCGCGAGGTCGTGCGCAACCGTCCACGCCCTTACGTCACCTCCCGACCCCCATCTCCAACCCTTCCCCACAAGGGGAAGGGAGCACAAGGGGGAACGGAGAGGTGAGTAACCCCGCTTAAACTCCTGCGCCCTACCGTCGCCGCTACGCGCTGCGCGCGAGCGGGGACGGGACATGGGGTGGCTACAGGCTGGCCGCAGGCGAGCGCCGCAGCGCGCAAGGCCTGAGCTGCGGGTGCGGCCGGCCGACCGCATCGGCGGCGCGCTGCCGCAGCGAGCATCGCGGCGGCGGCGCGATGACGAGGGCCGAAGCGAAGCGCGCAGGCGCAGCCGGGTGAGGAACAATCGCTCCGGTATCGGCCAGTTGATCTATTGGGGCGTCGTGCTGGCGCTGTGGGTGTTGATCGCTGCAATCGGCATCGTCGTCTGGGTCGGCATCCGCTTGCCGCCGATCCAGTCGCTGGAAATTCCCAAGCGTCCGCCTTCGGTGCTCATCCTCGGCGACAATGGCGCGACGCTGGCTGCGCGCGGCGGCATCGGCGGCAATTCGGGCGGCGCCGCGGTGCCGCTTCGCGAGCTGCCGCCTTACGTCGCCACCGCGTTTATCGCCATCGAGGATCGCCGCTTCTATTCGCACTACGCCATCGATCCGTTCGGCATCGTGCGCGCAGGGCTCGCCGACCTGTTGCACGGCGGCGCCGCGCAAGGCGGCTCGACGATTACCCAACAGCTCGCTAAAAACCTGTTTCTCACGCAGCAGCGCACGCTGACCCGAAAGCTGCAGGAGGTGCTGCTCGCGTTCTGGCTCGAGCACAAATACAGCAAAAAACAAATTCTCGACCTTTATCTCAACCGCGTCTATTTCGGCGCCGGCGCCTACGGCGTCGAGGCGGCGGCGCAGCGTTATTTCGGCAAGTCGGCGCGGCAATTGACGCTCGCCGAAGCCGCCATGCTGGCAGGCCTGGTGCAGTCGCCGTCGCGGCTGGCGCCGACCCGCAACCCGAACGGCGCCCAACGCCGCGCGCAATTGGTCATTGCCGACATGCTCGAGCAGGGCATGATCAGCCGCGCAGCCGCCAGGCTCGCGCTCATGCATCCGGCGCGCGCGAAGCAGGAAAGCGGCGCCGGTTCGGTCAATTACGTCGCCGACTGGGTGATGGACGCGGTCAACGACATCCTCGGCAATTTTGACCGCGACATCGTGGTGCAGACTTCGATCGACCCGGTGCTGCAGAACGCGGCCGAGCAATCCTTGGTCGACACCTTGGCGCAGCGCGGCGAGAAGCTCGACATCGGCGAGGGGGCGCTCGTCGCCTTGGCGCCCGACGGCACCGTGCGCGCGCTGGTCGGCGGCAGGAACTACGCCGAAAGCCAGTATGATCGCGCCATCGCCGCCAAGCGGCAGCCAGGCTCGGCTTTCAAGCCGTTCGTCTATCTCACCGCACTCGAACACGGCTTGACGCCCGACACGGTACGCGAGGATGCGCCGATCAATATCAATGGCTGGCGGCCGGCAGATTTCGAACACCGCTATCTGGGGCCGGTCACGCTGACCCAGGCGCTTGCCGATTCGCTCAATACGGTTGCGGTGCGCTTGGCGCTGGAAGTCGGCCCGGCTGCCGTAATCCGCACCGCCTATCGGCTTGGCATAAATTCCAAACTCGAACCTGACGCTTCGATCGCGCTCGGCACCTCGGACGTGTCGCTCTACGAACTTGTCTCCGCCTATGTACCATTCGCCAATGGCGGCTTTGCCGGTTTGCCCCATGTCATCGAGAGCATCCGCACTGCGGGCGGCAAGACGCTCTATGCGCGCGCGCCGGCCGCGCTCGGCCGCATTATCGACGCCCGCTACGTGGCGATGATGAATACGATGATGCGCCAGACGCTCACCGCCGGCACCGCCCACGACGCCAGCCTTCCGGGCTGGCAGGCCGCCGGCAAGACCGGCACCAGCCAGGACTACCGCGATGCCTGGTTCATCGGCTACACGTCTCGCCTCGTCACCGGAATCTGGCTCGGCAACGATGACAATTCGCCAACTCGCAAGGCGACCGGCGGCGGGCTGCCGGTCGAGATCTGGAGCCGCTTCATGAAAACAGCGCTGCGGGGCATTGCGCCGGCGCCGCTGCCCGGCTTCGGCGGCGGCTGGATTGCGGCCGGATCGCCGGCGGCCGCGATCGCGCCGCCGCCGATGGCGGTGCCGGCAAGCGGTCAACGCAGCGGCAATGGCGGTCTTGATTCCTGGCTACTCGACAAGTTGTTCGGCCGGCGCTGAAAGGCGTGGCTCTATGACAGCGTGCTGGTCGAGTACGGGCTGCTGTGGTTGCCGCGGAGTTAAGGTTCCATGGTGATCTTGGTGCCGGTAGCGCCGTTGAGCAGGCGCTTGAGGTGGGAGCTGGCCAGCTGATCGGTCGGATATTGGCCGACATGGGCGGCGAATACGGCGGTGGCGCGGGGATCGGTGGCTTCCAGGAGTGCGAACGCATTGCCATAGCTTGCGGTGGCGGGCTCGGCATATTGCTCGGCGCCGAGCGGTTCGAAGGCGCGGATCGCCTCGCTGCGGCCGCGCAGCATGAGGTCGCCGACCGGCCGACCGCGGAATTCGTCGACCTGTGCGGCGAGCGCCGCACTGACGAGCGCGCGCGTGCCAAGCTGTTTGTTGGCGAATTCCAGCCGCGAGGCCACATTGATCGTGTCGCCGTAGGCGGTGTAGTCGAAGAAGCGGCCGCCGCCGAAATTGCCGACGATCGCCGGCCCGGCATGGACGCCAATCCGCGTGATACCCAGCTTCACGTCCTTTTGCCGCCAGCGTTCGCGAAACGCCTGCGCATAGCGATCGAGCGCCAGCGCGCAGGCCGCGGCTTGACCGCAATGATCCGGCTGCTCGCCGGGAGCGCCAAACAGCACGTGCAAGGCGTCGCCGACGATTTTCGCCACAGTGCCGTCATGGGCGAAGACGATGTCGGTCATGCCGGTGAGGTAATCGTTGAGCAGCGGCCCGAGCACGCTCGGATCAAGGCTCTCGACCAGACCGGTGAAGCCCGCGATGTCGGAAAACAGCGTGGCGATGTCGCGGCGCCGGCCCTTGAGCTCGACGGCGTCGGCCTCGCTGGCGAGCCGCTGCGCCAGATTGGGCGAGAAGTACCGCGACAGTGAAGCGTAGGCCCGCTCGGCGGCGGCCTGCCGGCTCCGCGCCTCGCGCAACACCTCGATATGCCGCACCGTCTTCTCGATGGTCTTTTCCAGATCGCCGAAATCGATCGGCTTGGTGACGAAATCAAATGCGCCGCAATTCATGGCGGTGCGGATGTTGCTCATGTCGCCGTAGGCCGAGACGATGATGGTGGCGATATTTTCCGCGGTCTCGCCGAGCTTCTGCAGCAGCGTCAGGCCGTCCATTCGCGGCATGTTGATGTCGGCCACGACCAGATCGATTTCGCCGGTGGCGCCCAGCGCCTCCAGCGCCTCGACGCCGTCCTGGGCGAACAGGAAATTGATGCTGCCGTCGCGGATCTGGCGGCGGAACTTCTGCAGCACCAAAGCCTGCATGTCCGGCTCGTCGTCGACGACCAGAATCTGCGTCATGCGGCACTTTCGATGCGCGTAGCAATCTCGCCGCGCAGCAATCCAAAATCGATCGGCTTGGTCAAGAGCGCCTCGGCGCCGCCCTCCAGCGCTTTGCGCTTGGTCTCGGCGTCGCCATAGGCTGTGATCATGATGATCGGCACGTCCGGCCGCGCCGCTCGCGCCTTGGGTAGAAGTTCGAGCCCGCTCATCCCCGGCATGTTGATGTCGGACAGAATCAGGATCAGCGATGCCGTGCCGGCGTCGGTGATGCGGGTGAGCGCCGCCGCGGCCGACCGGGCGAATTCCATGGTAAAGCGGCCGTTGCGCAATTCGCGGCGGAACTGCTGGCGGAACAGCACCTCGACATCGGGCTCATCATCGACGACAAGAACAAGGAGCGTCACGCTCATCCTCCCGGGTTGACGGAAAATGCCGCCGTGCGCGGCAGGACGATGCGGAACTCGGTGTATGCGTCGGGCTCGGTAGCGACTTCGATCGTTCCGGAATGTTGCTTCACAATGATGTCGTGGCTGATCGAAAGCCCGAGCCCGGTGCCCTCGCCGGCGGGCTTGGTGGTGAAGAACGGATTGAAGATCTTCTCCTTCACCTGCGGCGGGATGCCGGTGCCGTTGTCGCGAATCCGGATCTCGACGCGGTCCCCCAGATTCCTGGTCGTCGCCGTCAGCATCGGCTCGAAACCGCAGCCGGCCTGCGCCTTGCGCTTGGTGGCGGCATAGAAGCCGTTCGAGATCAGGTTCAGGAGAACCCGCGTGATCTCCTGGGGAAACACATCGACCTCGCCGGCCGCCGGATCGAACGACCGCTGTAGCGTAATATTAAAACCCTGCCGCTCGGCGCGAGCGCCGTGATAGGCGAGGTTGAGGCTCTCTTCGACCAGAGCGTTGAGGTCGACCGGCCGATGCTCGCCCGAGCCTTCGCGCGAGTGCAGCAGCATATTCTTGACGATGGAATCGGCGCGCTTGCCGTGCTGCACGATCTTTTCGAGGTTGTCACGCAACGTGTCCGCCAGTTCCGTAATCTCGGCGGCCGTTTTGTCCTCGAGCCGGATGCCGGAAAGGCTCTCGCGCAATTCGTCGAGCAGTTCGACCGAGACGCCGGAAAAATTGTTGACGAAATTGAGCGGGTTCTTGATCTCGTGGGCGATGCCGGCGGTCAGCTGCCCGAGCGAGGCGAGCTTCTCGGTCTGCAACAGCCGGTCCTGCGCCGTGCGCAAATCCGCAAGCGATTTCGCCAGGTCGCGCGTGCGCGCCTCGACGCTCTCAAACAGGCGCGCATTCTGCAGCGTCAGCACCGACTGCGCCGCGAACGTCTTGAGCAGATCGATGGTGTTGCGGGGAAATTCGCCGGGCGTGCGCCGCCGCACCACCAACAGGCCGACCACTTCCTCGCCGCGCACGAGCGGCGCCACCAGCCGCGCCCGGAACCCGGCCCGCAGCGTGATCTCGTTGATGTCCGAGGCGGGCTCGTCGCGCAGATCCGCAACCTGAACCGGCTCGCGCCGCGACAACGTCAGCGCCGCGTTCGGCTCCTCGATGCCGATATGGGCGCGCCTTAGCGCATCGATCAATTCCCGGTCCATGCCGTAGGTGGCGCGCAAGTGGAATTCGCGCTCCGCCTCGTCGTACACGTAGATTGCCCCGGCGTCGGTGCCCGACAGCTGCACCGCCTTGGCGGTGATGGTGGACAACACGGTTTCGAGATCGAGCGTCGAGTTCACCGCCTGCGACACCTCGCCCAGCGCCCGCAATTCCTCGACGGAGCGGCTGAGCTCCCCGGTGCGCAGGCGCAAAGCGTCCAGCAGTTGAGTGTTCTCGATTGCGATCGCCGCCTGGTCGGCGAACGTCTCGACGACGGCGATTTGTTTGTCGGTGAACGGCCGGACCTCCAGGTGGAAAATCATGATGACGCCGAGCAAGTCGTCGCCTTTGAGGATCGGAACGCCGAGGATCGTGCGGATGGCCTCAACGTCCTTCGCCCCGTAGGAATATTCCGGATCCGCCAGGACATCGGGCACATGAATGGTTCGGCGCTCCAGCGCGGCACGCGCGGCGCCGCTGTGCCGGCCGGGACGAATAGGATGATTCTTCACCCACTCGCTGAACTCCGCCGTGCAATTGTATTCGGCGGCGACCCTCAAGAACTCGCCGTCAAAACGGAACAGGAATGCCCGGTCCGCGCCGCACAGCCGGACCGAATTTTCGACCACGGTGTCGAACACCGCCTGAAGATCGAAAGCGGCGTGGCTGATGACGTCAAGCACATGCGCGGTGGCCGTCTGCTGCTCCAGCGCCTCGGAAAGTTCCCGGGTGCGCTGCTGCTCGGCGTCGAACAGCCGCACGTTCTCGATGGCGATCACGGCCTGGTCGGCAAAGGTTTCGGCGAGTTCGATCTGCCTTTGCGTGAACGCGGTCGGCGTGGTGCGAAACAGATTCACGACCCCAAAAACGCGACCGTCACGCATGAGCGGCACACCGAGCGCGGCGCGCAAGCCCATCAGCTTCTGCGCTTGCGGCCGCGCATAATCAGGGTCTTCGAGCACATCGGGAATATGGACAGTGGCGCCCTTGATAATCGTCTGACCGAACACCGATGTCTTGTCCGGCTTGCCGGAGTAACCGGCGAAATGACGGTGCCATTCCGGCGGGCAGCCATAAGTCGCGGCAAGACGGTAACGGTCGCTGTCTTCGAGCCGGATGGTGCCGATGCCGGCTTCGCATAAACGGCAGGCGGACTCGAGGAGCGTGTTAAGAACGGCCGGTAGATCGAAGGCCGACCGACTGATGACCTTGAGCACGTCGGCAGTTGCAGTTTGCTGCTGTAATGATTCGCGCAATTCGCTGAGCAGCCGCGTGTTCTCGATGGCAATGACCGCCTGGGCGGCGAAATTCTGCACCACCGCGATCTGCTTGTCGGTGAACGGATTAACCTCCATGCGACGGATCAGGATCGCTCCAATCGCCGATGCTTTCTGCAACAAGGGAACGGCGAGGGCGGTCCTGTGTCCGAACTGGCGCGCAAAGGCCGCGCCTTCCGGATATTCGTCCTCCAGTGCTTGCAGATCCGCGACGTGGACAACGGTTCGGTCGATGACGGCTCGTCCCGTGACCCAATCCCGATTCAAGGACCGGGTGGTGCCTAACGGCCATTGCCGGGACGATCCGTGCTTTGCCACGCACCGCAAGACATCGTCTTCGCGTAGCATCATCTCGGCATCTGTCACATTCAGCAGTCCTGCGGCTCTCTTGACCACAGCCTCGAAGACCGGATCGAGCTCGCCCACCGCGCTCGAAATGACGCGCAGAACTTCCGATGTGGCCGTCTGCTGCTCCAGCGCCTCGGAAAGATCGTCGGTACGCTGGCGCAGCTCGTTGAGGAGCCGTGCATTCTCGATGGCGATCACCGCCTGCGCGGCGAAGTTGGTCAACAACGCGACCTGCTTGTCCGTGAAGAGACAGACTTCCTGCCGGTAAATGGAAATGACGCCGATCAACTCGCTCTCTTTGAGCATCGGGACGTTGAGCAGCGTGCGGAAACCACCGAGATTGACAGCGGCAACGAATACCGCCTCGCCGTCGACATAGGCTGGTTCGGCCTTGACGTCGGCGATGTGAACCGTCTGCCGGGTATCGACAATGCGGCCAAGCGCGCTGCGTGGCCCCGGACGCTGCGCTCCTCGATTCCAAAACTCAGCAAACGCTGGCGGCACGCCGGACATGGCGGCGGCGCGGAAGGCACCGTCCTCGATTCGGAACAGCATGCCGAAATTGGCCTCGCAAATGCGTACGGCGTTGGCCAACATCGCGTCGAACACGGGCTGCAGTTCACCCGGCGAGCTTGAGATGACTTGTAGCACCTCGGACGTTGCGGTCTGCTGCTCGAGCAACTCCGTGAGATCGTCGGTACGCTGGCGCAGCTCGTTGAGCAGGCGGGCGTTTTCGATGGCGATCACCGCCTGTGCGGCGAAGTTCTGAACAAGCTCGATCTGTTTGTCGGTGAACGGCCGGACTTGCCGGCGAAAGATACCGAACACGCCAATCATCTCATTATCCCTCAGGAGGGGAACATTGAGCAGGGTTCGCGCGCCCGCAGCGTCCACCAGCGCAAGGGCCCTCGGATGACGCTGAATGTAGGCCGGCTCGGTCCTGAGGTCCGCAATGTGGACGACGGATTTGGTCCTGGCGATGCGGTTGATCGGCAGGTCCTCGCCATCGGTAAGTGCAACCAGCGGCCTGCCCCGCCAAGCAGCGACATATTGCGGCTCACCGTGAACCGCGACCGCGCGAATCCCGCCTGGCTCGCACAGGAATAGGTTTCCCGCATCTGCCTCACAAATCCGGCTGGCATTGTCGAGCATGGCCTCGAACACCGGCTGCAAGTCTCCCGGCGAGCTGGAGATAACGCCGAGCACTTCCGAGGTCGCCGTCTGCTGCTCCAACGAATCGCGCAATTCGTTGAGCAGGCGGGTGTTCTCGATGGCGATCACGGCCTGGTCGGCAAAGGTGGTAACGAGCTCGATCTGCTTGTCGCTGAACGGACGGGCCGTGGCGCGGGTCAAAATAAGCACCCCAATGGGAGCGCCCTCGCGCAAAAGCGGCGCGCCGAGCATGGTACGGAAGCGCCCTTTTTGTTGGGATTGCATGAAAGTGTATTCGGAATCGGCAAGAACGTCGTGAATATGAATCGTGCGGCATTCCGCGAGTGCACGCCCGGCGAGGGTGCCTCGGCCGCCCGGAATCAATTCGTTCGTTGTGTGCTCGACGAATGCCGGCGGACATTGGAAACTGGCCGCAAGTCTGAATTTTGGACCGTCCGGGCGAGCGATCCACGTCATTTCGGCTTCGCACAGTCGCGCGGCAGATTCGACCAGCGTATCGAGCACGTTCTGAAGGTCGAACGTCGATCGGCTGATGACCTTGAGCACGTCGGCAGTGGCGGTCTGCTGCTGCAAGGATTCGCGCAGTTCATTGAGCAGGCGCGTGTTCTCGATGGCGATGACCGCCTGGGCGGCGAAGGTCTCGACCAGCTCGATCTGCTTTTGCGTATAAGGCCGCGGCTCCCTGCGCTGCAGGGTGAAGACGCCGACCACCGTTCCCTCGCGCACCAGCGGTACGGCGAGCCCCGCCCGCACGCTGACATAGTCCTGCAGTTGCGGACGGTCGTACTCGGGGTCGGCCACAACGTCGGCGACGTGGATCGTGCGCGCGTCGAGGATCGCGCGCCCGAACAACGAACTTCGGTCCGGTGTTGGCGAGTAGTTCTCGAAATGCTCGCGCTGACGCTCGGTAAGGCCGAACGTCGCAGCGAGCGGATAGGTGTCGCCTTCCCTCGTCCGGATGATGCCGGTATCGGCTTCGCACAGCCGTCCCGCCGATGCGACCAACGTGCTGAGCACAGTCTGCAGGTCGAAGGTCGAGCGGCTGATGACCTTGAGCACGTCGGCAGTCGCCGTCTGTTGCTCCAACGCGTCCGTGAGATCGGCCGTGCGCTGCTGCTCGGCCCCGAACAGCCGCGCGTTCTCGATCGCGATCGCGGCCTGGTCGGCGAAAGTCTTCAGAAGCTCGATCTGTCGCTCGGGGAGCAGGCCGGACCGAACGCGGGTGACCGCAATCGAGCCGATGGGCAGGCCGTCGCGCAATATCGGGACGCCCACCGCACTGGCGTAGCCGCCAGCCTTGGCCATGGCGCTGAGCGCGTAGTCGGGGTCTGCCGTGACATCGGGAATCTGAACAACGGCTCGTTCAAGCATTGCACGCGCGGCCACGCTCCTTCGGCTCGGCGCAGCAGGATACGAGCGTCGGTTTATTTCGAGGACCTCGGACGTAAGGCCGTGATGCGCTACGAAGTGGAGAAGATGGCCGTCGAAGCGATAGACAAAGCAATACTGCGCCTCGCAGAGCCGAGCCGCGCTCTCTGCGATCATGTTGAACACCGGCTGTGCATCGGTCGGTGAACTGCTGATGACGCGGAGCACATCCGACGTCGCGGTCTGCTGCTCCAGCGCCTCGCGCAGTACGCGGCGGCAGCTTTCAAGCTGTTTGCGCCGCACGGCGGTCGCGGCAGCGCCTTTGCGCGTGCGCTTCCTCGCCGCGCGCCGCTTCAACGCCACGGTGCTGCGCCGGGATCTGGCGCCCTTGCCCTGCCTCATCGTCGCCCCCGATAAACAGGCCTGACGCCTCCTTATACATCAAACTGCGGCGCGGTACCGTGGCATTCGGATTGGGTGGTCCGGCAGTCCCCAGGTGGCATTGCCGCCCCGTTCAACCGGGCTTCGCCAAAATAGCCCCGCCGTTCGGCGCGCGGCAGAATGATCGGAAATTAGCGAATTCGCCAGGCTCGCTAGCGACCGCGATCGAGCCGGCATGCTGCTTGACGCTGACATGGGGCCTACTTGATCGACAGGCCCAGCGCCTTGACCATTTTCCCCCATTTCTGCACTTCGGAGTTGAACAGCGCATCGGCCTGCGGCTGCGAATCCGTGATCGGATCGAAGCCGAGGCCGATCAGCCGCTTCTGAACTTCGGGCGTCTTGATGATGTCGTTGATCGCGGTATTGAGCGTCGCGAGGATTTCCGGGTCGGTCTTGGCCGGGGCAAAAAAGCCGACCCAGGACGCTGCCGTGAAACCGGGGAACCCCTGTTCGGCATAGGTCGGCAAATTCGGCGCAACCGCGACGCGCTTGTCGGCCGCGACCGCGAGCCCCTTGAGCTTGCCGCCGGCGATCTGCGCGGCTGTTCCGCCGCCGAGCGTGCTGGCAAGAAGATCGATCTGGTTGCCCATCATGGCGTTCATCGCCGGCGCGCCGCCCTGGAACGGAATGTGCTGCGCGGGGGCCTTGGCGAGGAACTTGAAGAAATAAGCGGCCTCGATGTGCGATCCAGTGCCGACGCCGGCCGAGCCGAAATTGATGGTCTTGCCTTTCATCTGCTTGAGGAAGTCGACGAGGTTGTTCGCCGGATTGCTCGGACTCGTCGACAACGCCTCCGGGCTCGACGCGGCGATGGCGATGGCCTCGAGGTCGGTCGGCGAAAACGGATTGTTCTGGTGCAGCGTCTCGTTGATGGCGAGCGCCGTGGTCGTGGCCAGAAGGGTGTAGCCGTCGGCTGGCGCGCGGGCGACTACGCCGGCGGCGATGTTGCCGCCCGCGCCGCCACGATTCTCGACGACGATGCTCTGGTGCAGGCGATCGCTGAGGCCCTGACCGATGAGCCGGGCGAGCGTGTCGGCAATGCCGCCGGGAGCGAAGCCGACGATCAAGGTGATCTTGTTGGCCGGATAGGCCCCGGCCGCCCGCGCCGGCGACAGCAACAGCGTCGTGAGGGCGACTGCCGCGACGGCGTGCCCGAACCATTGGCGATGCAACATCTGTTTTTCCCCCAGCATTTGCTCTGTCGCTGCCGCGTCGGCGGCCGGCGAGTATCGCAGCCCGGCATTGGCGTGACAAGAATCGCGCGGCCGCGCGGCCGCCACGGCGCGGACTCAGATCGCGTCGCGCAGATCGTGATTGCGCAGCGGCAGCGAGCGGATGCGTTTGCCGGTGGCGGCGAAGATCGCGTTGCACAGAGCCGGCGCCAGCGGCGGTACCGGCGGCTCGCCGACCCCGCCCCAGAAGTCGCTGCTCGGCACGATCACCGTCTCCACCTTCGGCATATCGGCGATCCGCAGCATGGGGTAGGTGTCGAAGTTCGATTGCTCGGCGGCGCCGTCCTTGATGGTGATCTCGCCGAACAAGGCCGCGGTCAGGGCGTAGACGATTGCGCCCTCATTCTGCATTTCGATCGACAGCGGATTGATGACGTGGCCGCAGTCGATCGCTGAAACCACGCGATGGACGCGCACGCGGCCGTTTTCGACCGACGCTTCGACCACCTGCGCGCAATAAGAGCCGCACGCCTCGTTGACGGCGATGCCGCGGAACAATCCGGCCGGCAGCGTTGAGCCCCAATCCGCTTTGGCGGCGGCGGCATCGAGTACGGCGAGATTTTTCGGGCTGTTGCGCAACAGCTGCCGCCGGTAATGATAGGGGTCCATTGCGGCGGCGTGCGCCATTTCGTCGACGAAACTCTCCTTGTAAAACGCATTCTGGGTGTAATTGATGGCGCGCCAGACGCCGAGCGGAACCGACGTGCCGCGCACCACGTAGTCGACCAGATAGTTTGGCACCGCATACGCCATTTCCTCGGCCAGTCCGCTTACATAACTCTTATCGACGAAGCTCGTGCCGAAGCCGGGGAGAATCTCGGCGACGAAAGACGGCCCGGTGAGCCTGATGTGCCAGGCCACCGGCAGGCCGGCGGCGTCAAGGCCAGCGACCAGCCGGGCCATGCCGAACGGTCGATAAAGGTCGTGCTGGATGTCCTCTTCGCGCGACCACACCAGCTTGACCGGCTGCTCGACCGTCTTTGCAATCTGGACCGCCTGGGTGATGTATTCCTGGATCGTGCCGCGGCGGCCAAATCCGCCGCCGAGCATCGGACGATGCACGATGACGTTTGTCTCCGGCACGCCGGCCGCAATGGCTGCGGTCGCGAGCGCAGTTGAGGCGTCCTGCGTCGGCACCCAGAATCTCGACAGCTTCCGGCCGCACATGCGCGGTGCAGGTTTGCGGCTCCATGGTCGCGTGAGCGAGAAACGGCATTTCATAAGTCGCTTCGATGCGACGGACGGCTTGCGCCAGGGCTGAGGCGATATCGCCGTCGGATCGGCCCACCTGGCCTGGTGTCGCGTCGAGGCCGCCGCGCACAAACGCGCGGATCGTGTCAGTGGAAACCTTGCCGTTGCCGCAGTCATCCCAATCGACCTTGAGAGCCGCCACGGCGCACTTGGCCCGCCACCAGGAATCGGCCACGACAGCCACTGCGGCAGGCAGCCGCACGACACCGCGCACGCCCTTCATACTTTGGACCGCGCTCCCGTCGACCGATTTCAGGGCGCCGCCGAACACCGGACATTGCCGGATGGCGGCGTACAGCATGCCCGGCAGCCGCACGTCGATGGCGTAGACCGGATGTCCGGCCACCTTGTCGAACACGTCCAGGCGCTTGCGGGGCTTGCCGAGGAGCGTCCAGGCCGAGGGCGGTTTCAGCTTGACGTTTCTGGGCGGAGTAAGTCTCGCAGCGTCGTCGGCGACCGCGCCGAACGTCAAGGACCGTCCGCTCGGTATATGCGTGATCGTGCTGTTGGCGGCGCGGCATTGCGAGGCCGCCACGTTCCAGCGCGCGGCGGCGGCGGCAATGAGCATCTGCCGCGCCGCGGCGCCGGCGCGGCGCAGATCAAGCTGCGAGGCGGCGATTGAACGGCTCGCGCCGGTCGACAAGTCGCCCCAGATGCGGCCGCGCCGCAAGTTCTGCGCCGGCGAGACGAATTCAGTGTGCACTTTGGCCCAATCGCATTCGAGCTCTTCGGCCACCAAGAGGGCGAGGCCGGTCATGACGCCTTGGCCCATCTCGGCACGGGCGACCCGAACCGTTACGCTGTCGTCCGGCGCGATCACGACCCAGCAATTGATCTCGGATGTGCCCGCGGTCCGCGCCGTACTCGACCATTCCGGAATGGCAAAACCAAGCGCGAGTCCGCCGCCTGCTGCGCATGCGCCGACAACAAAGGATCGGCGATTGAGCTTTCCGCCGCGCCTCATCGAATTCCCCTTTGCCCGGATGCGATGCCAATTCAGGCGCCGCGCGGCGCAAACAATCTTAAGTCTTCACCCGGCTCGAATGCAGGGTTAATCGACCGGCGGCTTCCCCGACCTCTAGCCGCTTCGGTCACCGTGATAAGGTACTACCGAGCAGCCGTTGAAGCAAAATTCGTGGAGTTGCCATGGCCGAGGATATCGCGCACGAAAACCGCTCGCTCGAACAGCGCCTCCGCGCCGTCGAGGACCGGCTGGAAATCTACAATCTGATCGCCGGCCATCCGCCCAGCGCCGATACTGGCGCCGATTATTATACCGAGGCCGTCTATACCGAGAACGGCGTGTTCGATCGCGGCGCAGACCTTTCCGGCGCCGTCGGCAACAAGGCCATTGCCGCAATTCTGAAGACAGCGGGACACCGGGCGGCGATCGCCGGGGGCATCGCTCACTTCGCCGGGCTGCCATACGTCCTGCTCGACGGCGACCACGCCATCGTCACCTCGTATCTGCAGATGCTCACTCCGGACCAATCAGGAGAAGCGGTCGAAGTTCCCAATCACGGCGCTTCTCGCGGCTATCATATCCACCGGGTCGTGGTGAACCGCTGGGAGCTTGTACGCAGTGCGGCAGGTTGGAAGATCGAGCGGCGCACCATCCGACTGGTCGATGGCTCGGAGCCGTCGCGCGAAATCCTTCGCGGCGCATTGGCGAGCTACGACCATCGAGCCTGAGCTGCAACGATGGCTGCCGAAGGCGAGGCTGTTGCCGGAACGCCGCTAACTGGGCTCGCCGGCGACGTGGCTCTTAAGGGCGTCGGCTGGAGTCGGCTCGCCATCGCGGCTGCGATCGTCGCGGTGGCGTGGCTGGTTCTAGTTCCGTTCGGTTTCATGGTGTGGCAGAGCGTGCTCTCGCCGCAGACCGCGACATCGGCGGCGCGCTTCACGCTGGACAATTATCGCGCCGCCTATGCCAGCCCCGAGACCGCGCGGCTGTTGGCGAATTCGCTGCAATTCGCTTTCGGCAGCGCCGCGCTCGCGTTCTCTCTGGGCGCATTTTTGGCCTTCATTAACGAGCGCACCGACACGCCGTTCAAGCCGCTGTTCTTCGCGCTGGCGCTGGTTCCCCTGATCATTCCCGGCATTCTGTTCACGGTGTCGTGGATTTTCCTCGGCAGCCCGAAGATCGGCATCATCAACCTCGTGCTGCGGCACGTCTTCGATACCCATCTCGTCTTCATCAATATCTATTCCATCCCTGGCATGATCTGGGTCGACGGCCTGCACTACTCGCCGGTCGCCTTCCTGCTGATGAGCGCGGCGTTCCGCTCGATGGATCCGGCACTGGAGGAGTCGGCGTTGATGAGCGGGGCAACCCTGCCGCAGGTCACCTGGCGCGTCACCATTCGGCTGGCGTGGCCGGCCGCCGCCGCCGCTCTGATCATTCTGTTCCTGCGCGCACTCGAATCATTCGAAGTGCCGACGCTGCTCGGCCTGCCGGCCGGCATCGAGGTTTATACATCGGCGATCTACGATGCGATCCACTCCTACCCCAGCAAGGTCGGGATGGCCTCGGCCTACGGGCTGACGCTGCTCGTCATTACCTCCCTGTGCATCTATCTCAACGCCCGCATCGCCGGCCATGGCAGCCGTTATGCCACAGTGACCGGCAAGGGATTTCGCCCGCGCGTCGTCGGCATCGGCCGCTGGCGTTATGTCACGGCGGCGATATTCTTCGGCTATGTGACGCTCGTCATCGTGCTGCCGTTCCTGGTGCTGCTGTGGTCGTCGCTGCAGCGCTTCTACAGCGTGCCGACGCTCGCCGCGCTCCAGCACCTGACCTTCGCCTCGTACCGCACCGTGCTGACCTACCCGGAAATAGGCACCGCGATCTGGAACAGCGTCGTTTTGGCGCTGGGCAGCGCGACGCTGATCATGATCATGACCTCGGCTTTGTGCTGGTTCGTGGTGCGGACCCGGCTGCCGGGACGCTGGCTGATCGATAATCTCGCCTCGCTGCCGCTGGTGTTTCCCGGGCTGGTGCTCGGGCTTGCCATCATGGTCTGTTATCTGGCGCTGCCGATCGGCGTCTATGGCACGATCTGGATCATGCTGATCGCCTATGTGACGCGGTTTTTGCCCTACGGCATGCGCTACAACACCGTTTCGTTGCTGCAGGTGCACCAGGAACTCGAAGAATCCGCGGCGATGAGCGGCGCATCGCTCGCCACCACCTTCCGGCGCATCGTCTTGCCGCTGCTCAAGCCCGGCCTGATCGCCGGCTGGATCTACATCGTCATCGTTTCGATCCGTGAACTGGCGAGCTCGATTCTGCTCTATAGTCCCGGCACCGAAGTCGTCTCGGTCACGATCTGGGAATTGTGGCAGGACGGCCAGTATGTTGAATTATCCGCGCTTGGCGTCATGATGATGCTGGTCTTGCTTGGCTTCGTCGCAGTCGCGCAACTGGTCGGCCGACGCTTCGGCGTCGCCGAGGGCTAAAGGAGAACGGCGTGCTCAGGGTGAGTTCGCTCAATACCGAATATGCCGCGGTCCACGGCCAGGTGGTCAAGGCGGCGCAGGATGTCTCGTTCGAAGTCCCGGATGGCGCGCTGTTCACGCTGCTCGGCCCGAGCGGCTGCGGCAAGACCACGACGCTGCGCTCGATCGCCGGACTGGAGCGGCCGCGCACCGGCGAAATCGAGATCGGCGGCAGGACGGTCTTTTCCTCGCAAAAGGGCGTGTTCGTCGCACCCAACCGCCGCAATTTCGGCATGGTGTTTCAGTCCTACGCGATCTGGCCGCACATGAACGTGTTCAAGAACGTCGCTTTCCCGCTGGAAGTCCGCAAGAGGCGGCCGAGCCGCAAGGAGACCGAGGAAAAGGTCATGCGCGTGCTCGCCGCGGTACAGCTTGCCGATCTGGCCGGCCGCGAGGCCACCAAGCTGTCCGGCGGCCAGCAGCAGCGGCTGGCGCTCGCGCGAGCGCTGGTCATGGAGCCGCAATTGCTGCTGCTCGATGAGCCCTTGTCCAATCTCGATGCCAAGCTGCGCGAAAAGATGCGCTTCGAGCTCAAGCGCATGCAGCGCGATTTCGGCCTGACTACGGTCTATGTGACCCACGATCAGAGCGAGGCGCTGGCGCTGTCCCACGAAATCGCGGTGATGAACGAAGGCCGGATCGTCCAGATCGGCTCGCCGCGCGACATTTACGAGCGGCCGCACAACAGATTTGTCGCCGATTTCGTCGGCAGCACGAACTTCATCGCCGGCATGATCGTTTCGGCCGGGTCGGGCAACGGCCGCTGCCGGGTCGCGACCGCATTCGGCGAGCTTAATGTGCAGTGCCTGGACAGCCTGTCGAAGGGCGCAGCGGTCGTGGTCTCGGTGCGGCCGGAAGACGTTGAGCTGTCCGAGGCCGCCCCGCCGCGCGAGGGCGACGACAACCTGTGCCGCGGCATCGTCGAAGCCAAAATCTTTCTCGGCGACTATCTGGATTTTCAGGTCAAAGTGGGAGAATCTATCCTGCTTGCCCGGGTCCATCCGTCGTTGCGGACGCCGACCGGCGACCCGATTCATCTGCGGATGCGGGCCGAGAAATGCGTTGCAATCGCCGAAGCGGCGACGCCGCGCGTCGCGGCCTAGCTCTCGATGCGCAAGGACCGATAAAGGTTTGCTGGCAGGATCGTGTGAACCAAACTTTGGAAGGAGAGCCAAATGGCCAAGAACGCCGTCGTTTCCGAGGATCTCGCTAACAAGTTCAAGACCGAGAAGGAAACGCCGTACACAAAGTGGGTCAAGGCCGAGGGTCTCGACATCATCCCATCGATCTACCTCCGCAACCTGCGCACGGTCGAGCTGAAGCCGTGGGTGCGCCGCGGCGGCAACGCCGTGTTCCTCAATCACGACGCCTCGCGTACCTCGAACGATTGCCACGTCATGGAAATCCCGCCGGGTAAGAGCCTCAACCCGCACCGGCAGCTTTATGAGGAAATGATCATGGTGCTGTCAGGTCGCGGCTCGACCACGGTGTGGAACGATGCCGGCGCCCGCATCACTTTCGAGTGGAAGGAAGGCGCCTTGTTCGCCATTCCGCTCAACTGCCATCATCAGCACTTCAACGGCTCGGGCCGCGAGCCGGTGCGCTATGTCGCGGTGACCAACGCGCCGCCGGTCATCAATCTCTACGAGGACGTCGATTTTATCTTCAACACCAAATACGATTTTAAGGACCGCTTCTCTGGCGAGCCCGATTATTTCAGCTCCAAGGGCGAGCAGAAGGGCTTTTTGCTCACCACCAACTTCGTCCCGGATGCCGTCAACATTCCGCTGGTCACTGCGGCGGAGCGCGGCGCCGGCGGCGGCCATATCCGCTTCAACCTCGCCAAGGGCTCGATGAACAGCCACATCTCACAGTTTCCGATCGGCACCTACAAGAAGGCCCACGCGCACGGCCCCGGCGCCCATGTCATCGTGTTGTCGGGCGAAGGCTATTCGCTGATGTGGCCGGAAGGCGAAGAGCCGCAACGCTTCGATTGGGAGGTCGGCACCCTGATCGTGCCGCCGAACATGTGGTTGCACCAGCACTTCAATTCCGGCGCGACGCCGGCGCGCTATCTCGCCTTCAAGCATGAGGGCGTCGCGGTGCGCAACGCCCAGGGCGTGCCCAAGGCCTGGATCAGCCGGCGGATCGGCGGCGACCAGCTCGACTATATCGACGAGAAGCCGGAAATCCGCCGCACCTTCGCGGCCGAACTCGCCAAGCGCGGCGTCGCACCCCGCATGGACGCGGCCTACGCCAAGGAGATGGCGGATTCTCGGGGTCAAGACCGCCTAGCCGACCGCTTGCTGGCAATGTGGCGCGGGAGCAATGCACGACGCCATTGTGCATCAACCGGGCGCGATTTAGGTTCCGAATAGCGAAATCGCGTCGGACACGATGAAACCTGCGCCCTTCGACTACCACGCGCCCCGGCAGCTTAAGGAGGCTGCCGAACTGCTGGCGAACCTGCCCAGTGCCAAAATCCTGGCCGGCGGACAATCGCTCGTGCCGATGATGAACTTTCGCTACCTCGTGGTCGATCACCTGGTCGATCTGGGCGGCATCGAGGAGCTGCGCGGGATTGCGGCCGGCGATGGATTGCTGCGCATCGGCGCCATGGCGCGCCAGCGCGATCTCGAAACGTCGGCCGATGTGGCCAAACATTGCCCGCTGCTGGCCGAAGCTTTGCGCCATGTCGGCCACCGCCAGACGCGCAATCGCGGCACCATCGGCGGCAGCCTGGCGCACGCCGATCCGGCCGCCGAACTGCCGGCCGTGTGCGCGGCCTATGACGCGATCATTCACGCCGCCAGCGTCCGCGGCATCCGCCAGATTCCGTTCGGCGAATTCAGCGCCGGCTTCATGTCGACCAGGCTCGAGCCCGACGAAATGATCGTTGCCATCGATCTGCCGAACTGGCGGCCCGGGCACGGCTACGGCTTCCACGAATTCGCCCGCCGCCAAGGCGACTTTGCGATCGCCGGCGCCGCCGCGCTGCTCGATCTTGGCGCCGACAATATCGTGCGGCGCGCCTCGCTCGCTCTGTTCGGCGTCACCGCGTCCCCGCTGCGGCTCGACGCCGCCGAAGCCCGGCTGATCGGACAACCGCTCGATGACGCCGCGATCCGCGCCGCTGCGGTCGCCGCATGGCTGATCGAGCCGATTTCGGATATCCATGCCAGCGGCGAGTACCGGCGCCACCTCGCGCAAGTCCTAAGCGTGCGCGCGCTCGGCGACGCGGCGCGGCGCGCCGGCACGCAAGCTTGAGAGTTCGCCCATGGGCAAACAGGCGACGCGGATGAACGTCAACGGCAAGTCCTACGCGCGCGTCGTCGATGCGCGGCTGACGCTCGCCGATTTCCTGCGTCACGAAATCAATCTGACCGGCACCCATCTTGGCTGCGAGCACGGCGTGTGCGGCGCCTGCACCGTGCTGGTCGACGGCCGTTCGGCACGGTCGTGCCTGATGTTTGCAGTGCAGGCCAATGGTTGCGAAGTGACAACCGTCGAGGGCCTTGCGCCTGACGGCAGGCTCTCGGTTCTGCAGCAGGCGTTCATCGACAATCATGGCCTGCAATGCGGCTTCTGCACGCCGGGAATGCTGATCACGCTCACCGAATTGCTCCGCGAAAATCCTGAGCCGACCGAACTGGAAGTGCGCGAGGCGCTAAGCGGCAATCTGTGTCGATGCACGGGCTATGCCGGCATCGTGGCGGCGGCGCTCGACGCCGCACAACGGCTGCGCAGCGTCAGCGTCAGCGCTGGCGACGGCGGCGGCGAGGCCGCCGAGGCCGGCAACGGCGCCGGCGCCGGGAGCTGAAACCATGGGTGCGAAGCATTTCGGCGCGCGCGTGACGCGGCTGGAAGACCCGGCGCTGCTCGCCGGCCGCGGCCGCTTCGTCGACGACGTGAAAATGCCGGGTGTGCTGCACGCCTGCTTTGTCCGCTCGCCTCACGCCCACGCCAAGCTCGGCGCCATCGACAGCAAGGTCGCTCTGATCATGCCCGGCGTGCATGCGGTCATGACCGCCGCCGACTTGCCGGAAACCATGCGCGCCACCCCTTTGCCGCTGCTGTTGCCGAATCCGGCCCTCGCCGCGGCCCGCACCCAGTTCGTGCTGGCGCGCGATGAGGTGTGCTATGTCGGCCAGCCGGTCGCGGTGGTCATTGCCGATACGCGCTACATTGCCGAGGATGCCGTGGCGGCGCTGATCATCCACTATGAGGTCCTGCCGACGGCCGCGGATTGCCGCGCCGCCACCGAGCCGAATGCGCCGCGCGCCCACAGCGATCTCGACACCAATGTTGCCGGCAATTTCCGCCTGTCATACGGCGACATCGAGCGCGCCTTCGCCTCGGCGGTAAACGTTTACCGGGAGCAGCTGTGGCAGCACCGCGGCGGCGGCATGGCGATGGAGACCCGCGCGGTGCTGGCGCATCATGATCCGGTCTCCGATCTGCTGACCGTTTTCTCGGGAACGCAGACGCCGCATATCGGCCGCCGCATTCTCGCCGACCTGCTCGGCCGCGATCTGGAATTGATCCGCATGATCGCCCCGGACGTCGGCGGCGGCTTCGGGCCGAAGGCGATCTTTTACCCGGAGGAGGCAGTAATCCCGGCGGCGGCGCTGAAGCTCGGCCGTCCAGTGAAATGGATCGAAGACCGGCGCGAGCACTTTCTGTGTGCCACTCAGGAGCGCGATCAATATTGGGATGTGGCGATTGCGGTCGACAAGAACGCCGAGATCCTGGGCATACGCGGCCAGATGCTGCACGACACCGGCGCGTTCGTCCCCTGGGGCGTCGTGATGCCCTATATCGCGGCTTCTACGGTGCCCGGCCCCTACAGGGTCCCGGCCTATCAGCTCGACACCGTAGTCGTGCTCACCAACAAGGTGCCGACCACGCCGGTGCGCGGCGCCGGCCGGCCACAGGCGGTGTTCGCCATGGAGCGGCTGCTCGACCGCGTGGCCCGCGAATTGAACCTCGACCGTGCCGAGGTGCGCCGGCGCAATCTGATCCGCGGCGACCAGATGCCCTATGAAGTCGGCCTCGTGTTTCGCGACGGCAAGCCGCTCGTGTACGACAGCGGCGATTTTCCGCGGGGCATGGAGAGCGCGCTGAAGCTTGCCGGATACCAAGACTTTCGCGAACGGCAGAATTTGTCGCTTAAGGAGGCCCGCTTCATCGGTATCGGCCTTGCCAATTATGTCGAGGGCACGGGGCTTGGCCCGTTCGAAGGCGTGACCGTGCGGATGCTGCCGAGCGGCAAAGTGGCGGTCGCAACAGGCGCCAGCAGCCAGGGGCAGGGCGTCCGCACTACGCTGTCGCAGATCGTCGCCGATGAAGTCGGCTGCCGCATCGAGGACGTCGTCATGACCATCGGCGATACCGGCGCTATCGCCCAAGGCGTCGGCGCGTTCGCCAGCCGCCAAGCCGTGAACGCCGGCTGCTCGGCGCTCGTTGCCGCGCAGACCGTGCGCCGCCAAATGATCGCGCTGGCCGCACGCACGCTCGCAGTGGACGAGAACAGCATCGAACTGGAAGACGGCCACGCCATCGCCCGCCAGGGCAACAATCCCTCGATCTCGTTCGGCGAGTTGTCGCGGCTGGCGCAGGGCATTCCGGGCGTGGCGCTGCCGGCCGGTCAGGCCGCCGGTCTCGAACACACCGCCTATTACACACCCGCGCAGGCCGCCTATTGTTCCGGCACCCACGTCGCCGAGGTCGCCGTCAACGTCATGACCGGCGGCGTCACGGTGCTTAAATACACCGTGGCGCACGATTCCGGTCGCGTCATCAATCCGCTCATCGTCGACGGCCAGGTGCAGGGCGGCGTCGCCCACGGCATCGGCAACGCGCTGTTGGAATGGATGCAATACGACGACAACGGTCAGCCGCTTACGACGTCGTTTGCCGACTACATGCTGCCGACAGCGACCGATGTGCCGACATGCGCCATCGCGCATGTCGAGACCATCAATCCGCTTAACCCGCTGGGCGTGAAGGGCGCGGGCGAGGGCGGTACCATACCGGCGCCGGCGGCGATCATCGGGGCGATCGAGGATGCGCTATCGCCATTCGGCGTGCATTTTGCCGAGACCCCGCTGACGCCGGAGCGCATCGTCGCGGCGTTGCGCGCCACGGGCGCCTATGATCGGCTGTTCGCCACATGAGTGCGGTGGAACGCCTCCCGCCAAACCTGTCTCCGCGAAGGCGAGGAGTGGCGACCCAGGCGATCGAACAGGTGATCGCATCGGCGGATTCCCGCTTTTGCGGGAATGAGCGGAAGGGAGAAACGCGTCACAATGTCTGACGACCAGACAAAAGCCGAGACGCCGTTCTGGCGCTTTTCGCTGAGTTTCTATCGCCAAACCGGCGTGTCGGAGGCCTGCATCGGCTTGCAGGACGATTGCGGCGTCAACGTCAATCTTCTCTTGTTCCTGTTCTGGCTCGCTTGCGACGGACGGCTGCTGACGAGCGACGAAGTGAAAAAGCTCGACGACGCGGTGCGCGATTGGCGCAACCTCACCATCGTGCCGATCCGCGACGTGCGGCGCAAGCTCAAGGGCGCACGCACCATGGTCGAGATCGGGACGCAAGAGGCCTACCGAAACAAGATAAAGACGGTCGAGCTCGAGGCCGAGCGCCTGCAGCAGCAGGCTTTGTACGCATCGACCAAATTCGCACCGCTGGGCGCGCCCGCCGCGGCGGCGGAAGCGGCGCGCGGCAATGTCGCGGCCTACGAGCGCGTCATGGGGGCGAGCTTCCCGAAAGCGGCCGTCGACCTTCTCTTCGGCGCGTTCGGTGCGATTACGCCCGGCCGCTCCGCCGCCGCCGCATCGGCCGCGGGGCAGTGAGGCGCTCATGGCCAAACACGCGGCGCGGGTGATCGTCGGCATATCGGGCGCCTCCGGCACCATCTACGGCGTGCGGCTTCTGCAAATGCTGCGCGACGCCGAGATCGAGACGCACCTCGTCATGAGCAAGTCTGCGGAAATGACGCTGGTTTACGAAACCGAGCTGAAGCCGAAAGACGTGCGGGCGCTGGCGTCGGTGCACTATGCGGTCGCCGACATCGGCGCGGCGATCTCATCGGGCTCGTTTCCGACCATGGGCATGGTGGTGGCGCCATGCTCGATCCGCACCATGAGCGAAATCGCCTCCGGCGTCACCGCCTCGCTGCTGTCGCGCGCCGCCGACGTCGTGCTCAAGGAGAAACGCCGGCTGGTGCTGGCGGTGCGCGAAACGCCGCTGCATGTCGGCCACCTTCGCACCATGACCACGCTCGCCGAGATCGGCGCCGTGGTCGCGCCGATCGTGCCGGCGTTCTACAATAGGCCGAAGACGGTCGACGACATTGTCGACCATACCTGCGGTCGGCTGCTCGACCTGTTCGGCATCGATACCGGGACGGTCAAGCGCTGGAAGGGCGGCCCGGCGGAGGCGTAAATGCGTCATTCCGGGGCCGAGCGAAGCGAGGAGCCCGGAATCCATAATCACCGGCGGAGAAGTGACTGCGAGGGCGGTGAATATGGATTCCGGACAGCCGCTTCGCGGCTTCCGGAATGACGGATTACCCGATGTGGAGCACAAACTCGAGGAGACGACGCCATGGATAAGGAACGCTACGAAAAGGGCCTCGCCAAGCGCCGCAAGGTTTTGGGCGCCGCCTATGTCGATCGCGCGCTCAACAATGTCGACGACTTCAATCGCGATTTTCAGCGCCTGCTGACGGAATATTGCTGGGGCGAGACTTGGGGCGACGACACGCTCAAGCTCCGCGAGCGCTCGATCCTCAATCTCGGCATGATCGCGGCGCTCTGCAAGATGGAGGAGTTCGCCACGCACGTGCGCGGCGCGCTCAATAACGGACTGACGCCGGACGAAATCCGCGCCGCTTTGACCCAGATCATGATCTATTGCGGCGCGCCGATCGGCGTCGATTGCTTCCGCGTGGCGCGGCCGATCATCGCCGAGTATCAAAAGAACACAAAATAGGCAACGAGACCCTGGCGCGCCGCCGCGGCGGGCTGACGCCCGAAACACCGGTCTAGAGCGTGAAGGATTAGCGCATTGCCGAGCGGTCTACACTGCGAGGCGCAGGCGAGGTCGGCCATGAACGTTGCAGTCTTTCGTCATTACGATCGAGCGGCGCTCGACCGCGAATACGACAACGCGGTCAAGATTCCCGCCGACGTTCTAAAAGCTCACCGCGCGCGCTGGGCCGAACAGAGCGAACGCGCGCGCCGGACCGTCCCTTGCGTGCTCGACCTGGCTTACGACGCGTCGTCTGGAGAAAAGCTCGATATTTTCCGCGGCAGCCAGGCCGGCTTGGCCCCGGTCCAGATCTATATTCACGGCGGCTATTGGATCAGCAACGACAAGAAGGATTGCTCGTACGTGGCGCTGGGCTTCGTCGGCGCGGGATTTGTCAACGTCGTCATCAATTACGGCCTCATTCCCAACGTGACGATGGCCGAACAGGTGCGGCAGTGTCGCGCCGCTTTGCGCTGGGTGCGCGACAATATCCGCCAATACGGCGGCGACCCCGAACAGCTCTACGTCACCGGACACTCGGCCGGTGGTCACCTCGCCGTCAGTCTTTTGACCGATCCGGAGCTTGCCAAAGCAAGCATCAAGGGAATCGCGAGCCTGAGCGGCCTGTACGATCTCGAGCCGGTTCGTCTCAGCTTCGTCAACCACAAGCTCGGACTGACCGAACGCGACGTTGCCGAATGCAGCCCGGTGCGGCTCAGACCCCACGATGTCTCGCCGCATCTTTTGCTGACGATCGGCGCCAATGAGGGCGACGAATACATCCGTCAGATGTCCGAATTTGCCGCGGCCTGGCGTCCGCTGATGCCGCATCTCGTCGCCAAAGTCCTGCCGGATAAAGACCATTTCAGCATGCGCGCCGCCTTGGACGATGCCGGCTCCGATATTTGCCGTCTGATCTGGAATACGATGGGCGCTGGGAAACCCAACCGGGGCGGCGCCTGAACGTAAGGGAGCGCGGCCATGCCGGTCAGCGACGATCAAAAGCTCGCCATGTGGCGTGAGGTGCTCAAACTGTGCCGCGTCGAGCGCGGTGAAAACGTCGCCGTGCTCACCGGCGAGTCGAGCCTGGCGGCGAACATAGATATGGCGATGCGGTCGGCGGCGTCGATGGGCGCAAAAGTGTGCCGGATCGATGTGCCGCCCGGTAACGCCGGCTCGTTTGGCCAGCGCGCCGATGTCGGCATGACGCCTTTGACCGGCCATCGCATCGTGGTCGACACGCTCAAGAAGGTCGACATGGTGCTCGATCTGATGGGGCTGTTGCACTCGCCCGAGCAGCTGGAAATCCTTGCCGCGGGCACGCGCATGCTCCTGGTGATCGAGCCGCCGGAAATGCTCGCCCGCATGATCCCAAGCACTGACGACAAGCGCCGCGTGCAGGCGGCGCAAAAGCACCTGAAAGCGGCCAAGACCATGACGGTTGCGTCCAAGGCCGGGACCGATCTGACAATGCCGCTCGGCCAGTTCCCGACCTTGGCGCAATGGGGCTATGCGGACGAGCCGGGCCATTGGGATCATTGGCCGAGCGGTTTTGTCGCCACCTGGCCGAACGAGGGCGCATCCGCGGGCCGCGTCGTCATCGATGCCGGCGACATTCTGCTGCCGTTCAAGTTCTATGTGCAGTCCAAGATCACGCTCGATATCAACGATGGTTTCATTACCCGCATCGATGGCGGCTTCGACGCCAAATACCTGCGCAAGCATCTTGAATCGTACGACGATCCCGCCGCTTTCGGCATCGCCCATGTCGGCTGGGGGCTGCACAAGAAGGCGAGCTGGGGCGCTTTGGGCTTGCGCGACAAGGTGCAGTCGCACGGCATGGATTCGCGATCGTTCGCCGGCAATTTTCTGTTCTCGACCGGGCCTAACGCCGAAGCCGGCGGCTCCAACCATTCGCCGTGCCACGTCGACATTCCGATGGCGGATTGCTCGGTCTTCCTCGACGGGGTGCCGATGACCGTCGACGGGGTGATCGTCGCGCCGGATCAGCTTCTGCCGGCCTGAAGGGGCGCAGCGTGTTCCATCTCGGCCCGCTTGGCGCCGGCCAGGGACGGACTGAATCGAAACCAACTGCGTCGTCCCCGCGAAGGCGTGGACCCATAATCACTGCTGGTGCAATTTCTGCTCCGCCTGTGGCTATGGATTCCCGCTTTCGCGGGAATGACGGGAGGAAACCGCATGCTCGCCACGTTGCTCGCCCTGCACCTGCTCGCTGCCCTGTTCTGGGTCGGCGGCATGGCGTTCGCCTATTTCGTGCTGCGGCTGGCTGCCGGCCCGCTCGATCCGGCGGTGCGGCTGCCGCTGTGGCGGCGGGTGTTCGGTATTTTCCTGCCCTGGGTCGGAGTAAGCATCGTCGTGCTGCTCGGCTCAGGCTACTGGATGCTGCTGCAATATTTCGGCGGCTTCGCCCACGCGCCGGTGTACATCAATATGATGCAGGGTCTCGGCATTCTGATGATGCTGCTCTACCTGCACCTCGTGTCCGCCCCATGGCGCCGCTTCCGCGCCGCACTCGACAGCAGTTCATTCCCGGAAGCGGCCAAGCACCTCCATCAGATTCGTCAGATCGTTGCGATCAATCTCGCGCTCGGCGTCCTCACCATAATCGCCGGCGGCACCGGGCGCTATTGGTAATATTTCCGCTCCCCCACCCGGGCCGCATCACCGTATCGACCAGCGCTTGCTTGCCCCGGTTTGAGCTGCGCGATCGCGCAGCGATATTTTGCTTGCCCGAACCGTACTCAAATCCCCCTTTGGTCCGATCCGAACGGCAGCGAACGGACACGAACCCGCGCTTCTTCGAGAACGACAACGCTGCCTCGCCGCAGGGCTTCTTCGACGCTTGAGAGATTGGCCATCAGCAGCGCAACCTGCCTTTGCGGGTTGCGATCAGTCCTCCTCCTGAACAAAAGCAACGAGGGCTTTTGTTCTTGACTCACAGCGAGCAACGTACCGAAATCGGTATCCGCCGAGACAAGGATGCGATCTTCCTTGGTGGCCAAAGCGAAGATTGTTTCGTCATCGGCCGACTGCAATCCATACTCGCGCACGTGGACCGCATCGTGGCCGTTCCGCCGCAACGCCTCCGCAACGAAAGGCGACAACGCGTTGTCGATCAGAAATTTCACGGGACGGTGAGCGGCAGTTCGCGCTCGCGCACAGCGTCGGCGGCGAAATGCAGTGCTTCGCGAATATCCTCGAGTTCAAGATCGGGATAGGCGGCCAGAATATCCTGCTCCTGCACCCCGTCGGCAATCATCCCAACGATTGTCGCGACGGGGATGCGCAAGCCGCGAATACACGGCACGCCGCCCATCTGGTTCGGATTTGCCGTGATGCGGGTGAATTTCACCAGCGTCTCCCAGTCCCTCGTCAGCCTGTTGCCGATACCATAATACCTTGCAAGCGCGTTGACGAGTTCACCGCGGCCTTACCACCGTATCGACCAAGGCCGGCTTGCCGGCTTTGACTTGCGCGATGGCGCGGCGGAGCGCGGCAGCGATGTCGGCGGGCTTTTCGATCGGACCTTCGGCGTACCAGCCCATGCCCTTGGCGATGGCGGCGAAGTCGGGGTTGGGGCCGGCAATGTCCTGCGCGATGTAGGCGCGGTCGACCGGGGTGCCGCGGAAATTGGCGATGCGGATCTGGTGTTCCCAATCGTTGTAGTAGGCGCGGTTGTTGTACATCACGATCAGCATCGGGATGTCGTTCTTGGCCGCACTCCACAGCGCGCCGGCGTCGAACATCAGGTCGCCGTCGGGCTGGATGTCGACGACGAGGCGGCCTTTGCCGCGGTGCGCCAGCGCGACCCCGAGCGAGATGCCGATCTGGGTGCCGGTGCCGAGCGCCTGGCCGGCATGGCGATACGGCTTGTCGAAGTCCCACAGCTTGTAGCACCAGTCATTGAGATTGGCGCCGGTGAGCACCCAGTCTTCGTTTTTGATCGCGTCCCAGATTTCGCTGGCGAGCCGCGGCAGCGTCGTTGGCAGGCCGTCCCAATCGTTCTTGGCGGCCTCGGCCCATTTGCCGAACATGTCGTCGTGCTTCTTCGCCACGATTGCGGCGCGTGCGGCAACTTTCTTGGCCAGCGCCGGATTCTTGGCGATACGCTCGCGGCAGATGCGGGTGAGTTCCGGGATCGCGGTCAGCGTGTCGCCGAGCACGCGTAGCGCGCAGGTCGGCATGCGCGCGTAGTCCATCGACCATTTGCTCAAATTGATCTCGCCGAAGCCTATCTCGATCATCTCGCAGCTCGGCGGATAAAGCGGCACCACCTGACGCTTGGTGCGATCGTTGACATGGGTCGATTTCTCCCAGTCGCGGGTGTCGAGCGTGAGGATGAGATCGGCGTCGCGGAAGATTTCCTTGTCGCAGCTTAGGTTGAGCTTATGGCGATTGGGGAAATTGAGCCGCGCGTGGACGTCGAACACACCGGCGCCGACGGTCTCGGCGAGCGCCACCAGATTGTCGAAGCCGCCCTCGCTGCGCGCCACATATTCGGCCATGAGCACCGGGTATTGCGCCGCCAAGAGCCGATCAGCCACCGCTTCCAGCGCCTTGCCATCGGCCGCCATCGGCACCGGCACCTTGTTGGCGGAAGCCTTCGGCAGCGCCACCTCTTTGGTCAGCGGCTGCTCCTGCAGCCAGGCGTCATAGCGCATGTAGATCGGGCCCTGCGGCTCGGTCATCATCGCGGCGTAGGCGCGCATAAATGAATCCGGCACGCCTTCGATGCTCGAAGGCTGGTAGTCCCATTTGACGTAATGGCGAAGCTGCTCGCCGTTGACGTTGGCGGTATGGATCCAATCGATGAACGGGCGGCGGCGGCTTTCGTCCATCGGACCGGTGGCGCCGATCACAAAAACCGGACAGCGGTCGATATAGGCGTAGTAGATGCCCATCGTGGCGTGCAGCATGCCGACCACATCGTGCACGATCGCCACCATCGGCCTGCCGGTCGCCTTGGCATAGCCGTGGGCAATCTGTACGGCGATTTTCTCATGCTGACACAGCAATAGCGGCGGCTGGTTGCCGCCGTAATTGACCAGCGAATCGTGCAAGCCGCGATAGCTCGCGCCGGGATTGAGCGCGATATAGGGAAAGCCGTAATGCTTGATCAGATCGACGATGATGTCGGATTGCCAGGCTTTTGCGGCGTAGCTTGCGAGCGCCTGCGGGTTGGCAACGTCGTTCATGGTCTTAAGTCCTCAAATCCACGGTTCTTTTTGCCGCGGCACGATAGGCCGGCGGCCCGCGCGCAGCAACGCCGGATTTCACACTCACAGTGGCGCCGGAGATTGAATTGTCGTGCTCCGCGCAGCGGAGCATTAAACAAAACGCCCGCAGCGCCGTACTGACTGGATCATCCGCCCGGGCTTATCGCTGGGCTCGGCTGTCGTCGCCCCGTTACCGGTTGATCGACGCTCTGAGCGGAACCGGCTGCGGCGTGGATGGCCGCGCGAATCCGCTGATAGGTGCCGCAGCGGCAGATGTTGGTGATCGCCGCATCGATGTCCGCGTCGGTGGGCTTCGGCTTCTCGTTGAGCAGCGCAACGGCCGCCATGATCATGCCGCTCTGGCAATAACCGCATTGCGGCACGTCGAGGTCGAGCCAGGCCTGCTGCACCGGATGCAGCCTGCCGTTCTCGGAAAGCAACTCGATCGTTGCAATCTGGCGCGTTGCCAGGGCGCCGACCTGCACCACGCAGGAACGCGTGGCAACGCCGTCGATATGCACGGTGCAGGCGCCGCATTGCGCGATGCCGCACCCGAATTTGGTGCCGGTGAGCCCAATCGTGTCGCGCAAGACCCACAGTAAAGGCGTCTCAGGCTCGACATCGACCTCGTAGGTTTTGCCGTTGACGGAAAGGGCGATCATGCTCGTTCTCTCGCGTTGCGCACTGCCGCAAACCGTCGAGCGCCAACCCGCAAGCAACCGAACAATCGCGACCGTGCAATGACAATATTACTCCAGCAGGCTTGTTCCGATCCAGTTTGCAGCCAACGTTCAAACCAGGCGCAACAGCTGAGCCCGCCCGGACCGATGGGTATTGCCCCAAAACTGCCCAACCTTTGGGCATTCGGGGCGACGGCTCGGCGCAAAGCTCGAAGCAGGACTCGGGCGGATTGCCACGTGCGCCAGCGCTCCCTTTTCATGAGCGCCAAAGCAGGGCATCCTAAGGGCCGACACTGCCGGGTCATGCTCGATACTGGGCGGTTAGCCACGGTGCGGGGCGGCCATGACCAGAGTGCCGTAAATCGACAGACCGTCGATAAACCGTCGACAACCCTTTCGGGAGGAAAACATGAGCAATCACGTAACGCGGCGCGGCGTTAATACGGGCATCGGCGCCGCCCTAGTTTCGCCTGCCCTCGCCTCGGTTCGGGCCTTTGCGCAGGGCGCACCGATCAAGATCGGCTTCGGCATGGCGCTGACCGGCCCGCTTGCGGTCAACGGCCAGCAGGCCCTGCTCGGCTCCCAGATCTGGGCCGAGGACGTCAATGCCAAGGGCGGACTTTTAGGCCGCAAGGTCGAGGTTATCCATTACGACGACCAGTCGAACCCTTCGAACGTGCCCGGCATCTACACCAAGCTGCTCAACGTCGACAAAGTCGACCTCGTCGTCAGCGGCTACGCGACCAACATGGTGGCGCCAGCCATTCCGGTGGTGATGCAAAAGAACAAGATGATCATCAGCCTGTTCGCGCTCGATGCCAACGGCGAGTTCAAATATCCGCGTTACTTCGCGTGGATACCGAGCAGCGGGCCGCACCCCAAGCAAGTCCTGACCGAAGGCTTCTTTCAGGTCGCGGCCGAACAGAACCCAAAGCCGACGACTATAGCGATCATCGCCGAGGACGCCGAGTTCGCACGCAACGCCGCGGACGGCGCGCGCGCCAATGCCAAGGAATACGGCTTCAAGGTCATCTACGACAAAACCTATCCGCCGAACACGACCGACTATTCTCCCATCGTTCGCGCGTTACAGGCCGCCAATGCCGATCTCGTCGTGGTCTGCGCCTATCCGTTGAGCGCGGTCGGCATCACCCTGTCGGTCAACGAGCTCGGCTTAAGGCCGAAGATGATCGGCGGCGCCATGGTCGGTCTGCAAGCGGTCGCCATCAAGAACAAGCTCAAGGGCAAGCTCAACGGCATCGTCAACTACGAAAACTGGGTGCCGTCGCCGAAAATGATGGCGCCGGCCGCGGACTTCTTCAAGAAGTACCAGGCCCGCGCGCCAAAGCTCGGCATCGACCCGCTCGGCTATTATCTCGGCGGCTGGGGCTATTCCTATCTGCAGGTGCTGGCGCAGGCGGTCGAAGGCGCCAAGAGCCTCGACGACGACAAAATTGCCAAATACCTGCACAGCAATGCGGTCAACACCATCATGATCGACGGCGTGCGGTTCGACGCCAAGGGCGAATGGGTCAAGGGCCGTCAGCTGCAGGTGCAGTATCACGACATCACCGATAAGTCGGACCTCGAGACCTGGCGCGGCATGAGCTATCAGACCGTGCTGACGCCGCCCGACCAGACCACCGGCAAGGTGATCTATCCCTACGCCAAGGCGCTGAAGGCGTAAGCACTTATCCTCCCCCGCGTAGCGGGGGAGGGGAACCATGCGAGGCATGGTGGAGGGGGCGTGCAGCATGGAGGTAGACCTCATCGCCGAGGCCCCCTCCACCGCCCTGCTGCGCAGGGCGGTCGCCCTCCCCCGTTTACACGGGGGAGGATGATGCTTTTCCCTACCTCCCTCGTCGGCTCTTATCCGCAACCCGACTGGCTGATCGACCGCGACAAACTGTCAAAGCAGGTGCCGCGCGTGCGCGCCGACGAGCTTTGGCTGGTCGCGCCGGAAAAGCTTGAGGGTGCACAGGACGACGCCACCATCCTTGCCATCCGCGATCAGGAGCGCGCCGGGCTCGACATCATCACCGACGGCGAGCAGCGGCGCGAAAGCTATTCCAATCGCTTCGCTACTGCGCTCGACGGCGTGGACGTCAAAAATCCCGGCACCACGATCAACAGGAGCGGGCGGCCGATCCCGGTGCCGCGCGTGGTCGGGCCGATCCGGCGGGCTCGGCCGGTTGAGGTCCGCGATCTCAAGGTGCTGCGCGCCAATACCGAACGCGCGATCAAGGCCACGGTGCCGGGCCCATTCACCATGAGCAAGCAGGCCCAGGACGATTACTACAAGGACGAAGAGGCGCTGGCTTTGGCGTATGCCGAGGCGGTCAATGAAGAGATCAAGGATTTGTTCGCCGCCGGCGCCGACATCGTGCAGATCGACGAGCCGTGGATGCAGCAGCATCCCGACAAGGCGCGCCGATATGGATTGAAGGCGCTCAACCGCGCGCTCGACGGCGTCGACGGCACGGTCGCGGTGCACTTGTGCTTCGGCTATGCCGCCGTAGTCCACGACAAGCCGCCGGGCTACTCGTTCCTGCCGGAACTGGAAGGCTCGAAGGCGCAACAGATTTCGATCGAGGCGGCGCAGCCGAGGCTCGATCTCAATGTGCTGCGCGAGCTGCCGAGCAAAACCATCATCCTCGGCGTCATCGATCTTGCCGATATGACGATCGAGACGCCGCCGGTGGTCGCCGAACGCATCCGGCGGGCGCTGACCCACGTGCCGGCAAACCGGGTGGTGGTGGCGCCGGATTGCGGCATGAAATACCTGCCGCGGCCGGTCGCTTTTGCTAAAATGAAGGCCATGGCGGACGGCGCGGCGCTCGCCCGCCGCGAACTCAATGGTGCATGATCGCCCGGCGCCCGACGCCCGGCCAACGTCAGCGACGGTGAATTCAAGGAGAGACATCATGGCTTATGCGACCGAACAGAACTTGACCGAGGTGGTGCGCGAGCGCTGGAGCGATATACCCGATCCCCGGCTGCGGCAGGTCATGACGGCAGCGGTGAAGCACCTGCACGCCTTCGTGCGCGAGATCGAGCCGACGCCGCAGGAATGGGCCGTGGCCATCGACTTTCTCACCCGCACCGGGCAGATGTGCGACGACAAGCGCCAGGAATTCATTCTGATGTCGGACGTGCTCGGCGTCTCCATGCTGGTCGACGCCATCAACCATCGGCGGTCGAGCAAGGCGACGCCGAGCACCGTCGAAGGCCCGTTCCACGTTCCCGACGCGCCGGCATTCGCCAACGGCGCCAACATGGCCGCCAACGCGCCGGGCATTGCCTGCTTCTGCACCGGCAAGGTGCATGGGCTCGCGGGCGAGCCGGTCGCCGGCGCCACGCTCGATCTGTGGCAGACCGACGGCGAAGGTTTCTATGAGGCGCAACGGCCGGAGATCAAAGGCGCCTGGATGCGTGGGCTGTACCGCACCGAGCGCGACGGCTCCTATCTGATCCGTACCGTGGCGCCGATCGCCTATACCATCCCAATGGACGGCACCATCGGCGAGTTGATGAACCGCACCAATATGAGCCACATGCGACCGGCACACATCCACTTCGCTATCGAGGCACCGGGCTACCACGGCCTGGTGACGCACCTGTTCCAGACCGGCGATGAATGGATCAACGACGACGCGGTCTATGGCGTCAAGGAACCGCTGATCGTCGAGTTTCAGAAAATGCCGGCCGGCAGCAAGGCGCCGTCGGGCGAGATCATGAACGAGCCGTTCTACGTCGTGGCCTACGACTTCGTGCTGGAACGCAAGGCGCAAGCCGCCGCGGCGTGAATTCGTCACTTCCCCGCTTCGCGAGCGAGGGAAGAACGCTCCAAAGCGGCGCGGTCCCACTTCGCCAAGTTTGCCGCCGCCTCGTAGGTTTCCTGTAGAAAGCCGAGCAGCAGCGCATCGGGATCGCGCGCCTGCCGCACCGCGTCGTAGGGCAGGATGAACTGGCTGAGGCCTCGGTCATAGAAGGCCTCGGCTGTTCGCAGCCGCGTGTCGCCGTAACCCTCTGGCTCCGGATAGGCGTACACGTAAAAGGCGGCACGGCCGTAACCGCCGTTGCCCGGCCAGAAACCGCAGCTTGAGACTTCGTGCGAATAGGCCTCCGCCATCACCCAGCCCGCGACATTGGGCGTGACCCCCTTGGGCGGCGGCGCGGTGCGGCCGGAAAAGCGCGTCACCGCAAGGTCGAAACTGCCCCAGAAGAAATGAACCGGGCTCGCTTTGCCGATGAAACGGCTGCGGAATTCGGTCATGACGCGCGCAGCGTCGATCAACGTGACGTGGAATCTTTCCACGTAAACCGAATCATATTGCGCATGCGTGCGGTCCTGCTCGAAGGCGATGCAGTTTTCGATCTCGCACGGCATGGTCCAGATGCGCACATCGATGCCGAGGCGGTGCAGCCGGCTCATGAATTCGGCATAGAAATCGGCGACCGGCATCGGTTTTAGCGCGAAGCTTTCGAGCCGCCCGTCGCTGGTCGCGATGCGGAGTCGATGCTCGACAAAATCGAAAACGATATCGAACGTTGCGCCGCCATGGACGTTGGCTGGCGCGGCGAGCCCGCGCGCGGTGACGCGGAACGTCGCGTTCCACCAATGATTAATGAGCGGGGTGAGCGCGATGCGCACCTTGCCGGCGATCTGCGTCCACAATTGCAGCGTGTCGCAGGTCTCGCTCCAGGCGGCAAACGGCAGGTCGGGCCAGGGGGGTGTGTCGCTCATGGTGTTGTAATTCCTTCATCCGCCCCCGAGAAGCGAAGCATAGCAGCGGAGGGCAACCGCCCGAAGGGCGGGGGAAGAGAATCGCAAAGCCAGCCGCCTTGTCCCTCGCCCGCTTTCGCGGGATACAGTCCCGCCGAATGCGAACGAAGAAGACGGAGCAGCGCCCGTGCCGATGTCCCCCGGTTACATCCCGTTCCATCCCGACCCATCGAAGCCGCATTACGCGCCGCCGGCGGGCGCGGTCGATGCGCATTGTCACGTGTTCGGGCCGGAGAGCAAATTTCCCTACGCGCCGGAGCGCAAATACACGCCCTGCGACGCGCCGAAGGAGAAACTGTTCGCGTTGCGCGATTTTCTGGGCTTCGACAAGAACGTCATCGTGCAGGCGTCATGCCACTCCAAGGACAATAGCGCCATGGTCGATGCGCTCGACGCTTCGAACGGCAGGGCCAAGGGTGTCGCCTTCGTCGGCGAGGAGGTCAGCGACGATGAGCTGAAATGGATGGACAAAGCCGGGGTGCGCGGCGTGCGCTTCAACTTCCTCAAGCGGCTGGTCGACATCACGCCGCCCGACGTGCTCAACCGCATCGTGCGCCGCGTCGCGCCGCTCGGCTGGCACATCGTGATCTATTTCGAGATGCCCGACCTGCCGGAATACGAGAGCTTCTTCACCTCGATCCCAACCATCGTCGTGGTCGATCATATGGGCGTGCCGGGCGTGAAGAAGGGCGTCGATCATCCGGAGAACCAGCGCTTCCACGATCTGATGTCGAGGCACAAGAACTTCTACGTCAAGGTGACCTGCCCCGAGCGCATAAGCATCGCTGGACCGCCCTATGACGACGTGGTGCCGTTCGGCCGCCAGCTCGTCGAGCGCTTCCCCGACCGCGTCATCTGGGGCACCGACTGGCCGCACCCCAACATGAAGAAGACGGCGCCCGACGACGGCGTGCTGGTCGATTACATTCCGAAGATCGCGCCGAGTGCGGCGCTGCAGCAGGCGCTTTTGGTCGACAACCCGATGCGGCTTTATTGGAGTTAGACGAATTCGTCATTCCGGGGCGCCCCGAAGGGCGATCCCGGAATCCATATTCGCTGACCTGTGATGATGGATTCCGGGCTCCTCGCTGCGCTCGGCCCCGGAATGACGGAGGTGACTGCGGCGACGGCTTACGTTGCCAAGCCTTCCCGCGTTATATATGTGAAGACCAACGGGAGATACGCCGATGGCCCGCGAACAGCACGATTACGACGACATTCCGGGCACCTTCGTGTTCGACCAGGAGCGCTCGCGCCAGGGTTACGGCATCAACATGTTCTGCATGTCGCTGATGCAGGAGGAGAACCGCAAGGCCTTCAAGGCGGACGAGGCGGAATATCTGAAAAAGTTCAACCTGACGCCGGCGCAGACCGACGCCATCCTCAAGCGCGACTACAACCGCATGCTCGAGCTTGGCGGCAACATCTATTTCACGGCCAAGCTCGGCGCCACCGACGGCCATTCGTTCCGCCATCTCGCCGCCGGGATGACCGGGGCGAGCCAGGAGGACTACGCCAACATGATGCTGGCCGGCGGCCGTTCGGTCGAAGGCAACCGCAGCAAGTCGGGCAAGTTCAACAAACCGGCGAGTATCGTCGCTAAAGCCGCCAAGACGAAAGCCTCGGCCAAAGCAAGGTCGCCGGCAAAAGCGAAAACCACGGCGCGCCCAAGAAAGTCGAGGTCCAAACGTGGCTAGGATCATTGCAGGAGTGGCGTCGTCGCACGTTCCCGCAATCGGGGCGGCGATCGACCATCATCAGACCGAGGAGCCGTATTGGAAGCGGGTGTTTTCCGGCTTCGAGAAATCCAAGGAATGGATGGCGAACACCAACCCGAACGTCTGCATCGTCGTCTTTAACGACCATGCCTCGGCGTTTTCGGTCGAGATCGTGCCGACTTTTGCGCTCGGCTGCGCGGCCGAATTTCCGCCGGCCGACGAGGGCTGGGGGCCGCGGCCGGTGCCGGTGGTCAAGGGCGATCCGCAGCTCGCCGCCCATATCGCGCAGTCGGTTATCCTCGACGAGTTCGACCTCACGGTGGTCAACAAGATGGCGGTCGATCACGGCCTGACGGTGCCGATGAATCTTCTGTTCGGCTCGCCCAAGGAGTGGCCCTGCCCGGTCATTCCGCTCGCCGTCAACGTCGTGCTCTATCCGCCGCCGACCGGCCATCGCTGTTTCATGCTGGGCCGCGCCATCAAGAAGGCGGTCGAATCCTATCCGGAAGATTTGCGCGTGGTGATCTTCGGCACCGGCGGCATGTCGCACCAGATTTCCGGCCCGCGCGCCGGACTGATCAACTCGAAATTCGACAAGGCGTTTCTCGACGACCTCACCAGGGACCCGCAAAAGCTCGTCCGCATGCCGCACATCGAATACATGCGCGACGCCGGCGCCGAAGGCATCGAGATGGTGATGTGGCTCGTCATGCGCGGCGCACTCGACGACAAGGTCGACGAGGCCTACCGCTTCTACACCGTGCCGGCCTCGAACACCGCGGTCGGCCATATCATTCTGGAAAACCGCGCCCGCGGCACCAAGACGGCGCGCAAGGCGCCGGCGGCCAGGCGCAAGCCCGCCGTCGGCAAACTCAAGCGCGCCGCGGCGCGGACGAAGGTGCAAAGAATCCGTAGCTAGTATAACGCCGTCATGGCCGGGCTTGTCCCGGCCATCCACGTCTTTTTTCTCAAACGCCCAAGACGTGGATGCCCGGCACAAGGCCGGGCATGACGAGTTGAGAAAAGAAGAGGTAGAAAATGAAAATCTGCGTCGCCGGTCAGGGCGCGTTCGGCCAGAAACATCTCGATGCGCTCAAGCGCATCCCCGACGTTGAGGTCACCTCGCTGGTCGGCGGCAATCAGGATTCGACCGCGCAGGTCGCCAAGAAATACGGCATCCCGCATTACACCGGCGAATTGTCCGAAGGCATCAAGCGCGCCGATGCGGTGATCCTGACCACGCCGACCAAGCTGCATTTCCGCCAGGGCGAGCAGGTGATGCGCGCCGGCAAGCATGTGCTGATCGAGATTCCGGTCACCGACTCGGTTGAGGACGCAGAAGCCCTGGTGAAGATCGCGAAGGAGACCGGCGTCGCCGCCATGGGCGGCCACGTGCGGCGCTTCAATCCTTCCCATCAATACATCCACAAGAAAATCCAGAACAGCGAACTGAAAATCCAGCAGATGGACGTGCAGACCTATTTCTTCCGGCGAAGGAACATCAACGCCGCCGGCAATCCGCGCAGCTGGACCGACCACCTGCTCTGGCACCACGCCGCTCACACCATCGACTTGTTCCAATATCAGGTCGGCGAGAACATTTCCGACTGCTACGCGGTGCAGGGGCCGATCCATCCGCAGCTCCACATCGCCATGGACATGGGCATCGTGGCGAAGACGCCGTCCGGCGCGGTGCTGACCTTATCGCTGTCGTTCAACAATGACGGGCCGCTCGGCTCGTTCTTCCGCTACATGTGCGACAACGGCACGTTCAAGGCGTTCTACGACGATCTGTCCGACGGCAAGGACAACAAGATCGACGTCTCCAAGGTCGACGTGTCGATGGACGGCATCGAATTGGAAGACCGCGAATTCATCGCCGCGATCAAACAAAAGCGCGAGCCGAACGCGAGCCTGCAGCAGCTTCTGCCCTGCATGCGCGTGCTCGGCAAACTGGAGAAGATCATCGACCCGCAGCGCCGGGCGCACGCGTAAATTCCACCTTTTGCTCTGCCGCAAAGGGCAAGAGCGGACAATGGCATGACCATCAAGCGCTTCCCCTCGCTCGCCCATTGGGGCGCATTCCAAGCCCTGGTCGAGGACGGCCGCGTGGTCGGCTGCGAGCCGTTCGCCCGCGATCCGGCGCCGTCGCCGATGCTCGATGCCATTCCGGCTATGGTGCATTCACCGCTGCGCGTTGCGCGGCCGGCGGTGCGCGAGGGATTCCAAGAGGGCCGACCGCGCACCGGCATGGACCGCTTTCGCGAAGTCTCGTGGGACGAGGCTTTGGCGCTCGTCGCCGGCGAACTCGCTCGCGTTCGCAATAGCTACGGCGCCGAAGCGATCTTCGGCGGTTCCTACGGCTGGTCGTCGGCGGGACGCGTGCATCACGCGCGCACCTTGACGCGCCGGTTTCTGTTTCTCGGCGGCGGCTGCGTCGACCAGATGGGCAATTACAGCTTCGGCTCGGCAATGTTTTTCCTGCCGCACGTGATCGGCACGTTCGAACCGGTCACCGGGCGCGTCACCGACTGGCGCTCGATCATCCGTCACACGCAAGCTGTTCGTCGCGTTCGGCGGACTGGCGCTGAAGAACGGCGAAGTCACGTCCGGCGGCGCCGGCGCCCATGTCATGGCGCAATGGCTGCACCGCGCCAACGAGGCCGGCATCGAGTTCGTCGTGGTGACGCCGAACCGCGGCGACGTGCCGGATTTCCTTAATGCGCAGTGGGTGCCGATCCGGCCGAACACCGACACCGCCATGATGCTGGCGATGGCGCATACGCTGTTGACCGAACAGCGTCACGACGCCGAATTCTTGGCGCGCTATTGTACCGGCTTTGAAGCGTTCGCCCGCTATCTGACCGGAGCCGACGACGGCGCGCCGAAGACCGCGGAATGGGCGCAAGCGATCTGCGGCGTGCCGGCTGCGACCATCCGCGAACTCGCTCGCCGCGCGGCGGACATGCGCAGCTTCATCACCTGCGCCTGGTCGCTGCAGCGCGCGCATCACGGCGAGCAGCCGTACTGGGCGGCGATTACGCTTGCCTCCATGCTGGGCAGCGTCGGGCTGCCCGGCGGCGGCTTTGCGTTCGGGCACGGCTCCGGCAACGGGGTCGGCGCGCCGCGCCCCGACCTGCCGGGTCCGGAATTTCCGCCGCCGCTCAATCCGGCACGCCGCGCGATCCCGGTGGCGCGCATTGCCGACATGCTGTGCGCGCCCGGCAGCGAATATGAGTTCAACGGCCACCGCGCCGTCTATCCCGACATTCGCATGATCTACTGGGCTGGCGGCAATCCGTTCCACCACCATCAGGACCTCAACCGCCTGCAGCGTGCCTGGCAGAAGCCGGAAACCATCGTCGTGCATGAATGCTGGTGGACGCCGACGGCGCGGCGCGCCGACATCGTCTTGCCGGCGACGACGCCGCTCGAGCGCAACGATGTCGGCGGCGCCTCGCGCGACAATTTCGTGCTCGCCATGCACCAGGCCATCGCGCCGGTCGGCGAGGCGCGCAACGATTTCGATATTTTCCGCGCACTCGCCGACCGCCTCGGCTACGAGGCGGCCTTCACCGAGGGCCGCGACGAGATGGGCTGGTGCCAGTTCATCTACAACCGCTTCCGCGCTGCCGCGGCGCGCAAAGATGTGGGCCTGCGGGGCTTTCAGCAATTCTGGTCCGAAGGCTTTGTCGAATTGCCGGAGCCGCCGCGCCACTACGTGCTGTTCGAGGATTTCCGCGACGACCCCGAAAAACATCCGCTGAAAACCCCGTCGGGTAAGATCGAGATTGCTTCGGACCAGATCGCGAAACTCGGCTACGCGGATTTCCCGCCGCATCCGGCCTGGATCGCTCCGGCGGAGTGGCTCGGCAGCGACGCCAGCAAAAGATTTCCGCTGCATCTGATGACCAATCAGCCGCCGCGGCGGCTGCACAGCCAGATGGATCCCGGTCCGGTTTCGGCCGCCACCAAGGTCGCCGGGCGCGAACCGATCCGGATCAGCACGGCGGACGCCGAACTCAGGCACATCCGCACCGGCGACGTGGTGCGCGTCTTCAACGCGCGCGGCGCCTGCCTTGCCGGCGCCATCGTCGATGACGGCATTCTGCCCAGCGTTGCAATCATGGCGACCGGCGCCTGGTTCGATCAGGCGGACGGCGAACCGGAGCGCCACGGCAATCCGAACGTGCTCACGCTCGACGTCGGCACTTCGCGCCTGACGCAGGGCTCGAGCGCACAGACTGCGCTGGTCGAGATCGAGCGCTGGACCGGGCCGCAGCTCCCTGTGCGCGCGCTAAGCCCGCCTGAATTGATCGAAATGGACGCCGCCGCGGCGGAGTGACAGCTGCGCTGATCGCCATGGCCGCGAAGGCGGGCATCCAGTAATCGCGGCGAGGACGCAGCAATAGGCCTGCCCGACACTGCCCCACGGTAACCGATTGCTAACTATCCGCAGCTAACCAGGAATCCCCGCACTCTTTGAGGATTCCGCAATGGCCGAGCGCCAGGATAAGAGTTCGGGCGACCGGGCCGAAGCCGCCAAGGCGTCCGCACCATCGCCCCAAAACCAGGCCGAGTCAGGCACGAGCGCATCGCCACCCAGCGACTCGGCGGATTCGGCCGATGCCCGCCGCCCAGGCGGCGAGAGCGGCTTGCCCGCAGTGGAGGCGCCAAAGCTCGGTGCCGGCGAGACGGAAGCGTCGGACGACGAACCATTCGCCGCGATGCCGGCGTTCAATTTCGCAGGCTTTGGTCGACACCGGGCGGCACACGACGAAACGTCCGCCGAGTCTGGCGCCAGACCCGTCGCTGCGGCGGCGCAGCCACGTTCCTATCGCTTTGCGATATTCGCTGCGATCATCGCGCTCGCTGCCAGCGCCGGTTCGGTGGCCGGATCGCTGACCGCGACCGGATTCATGCGGCACAGCTCGGCGGCAATCGTGGTTCCCAAAACCGCGGATGCACGCGAGGTCATTCAGTCGCTGAAGGCCCAGTTCGCCCAGCTTTCCGCGCTCAAGCTCAACCTCGAAAGTGCATCCCGCAGCGCCAACGGCCAATTTGCCAAGATGGCGGACCGCCTCGACAGCCTCGAACACGCGGAAGCCGACCGCACGGCGAAGCTTACGCACCTTGCCGAGTCGATCGACAAGCTCGACCAGCGCGCAAGCGGCGCGCCCGAAGTCACCGGCTCGATCGCAGCCAGTCCGCCGCTCGCGCCCCCGCACACCCTCAACGCTCCAATCCTCAACGACTGGATCGTCGGGGAAGTCCACAACGGACGCGCCATGGTCGAAAGCCGCTTCGGCGGTTATTTCCTGGTCGGGCCCGGCAGCGTGCTGCCCGGCCTCGGCCGCGTCGAAGCGGTGCAGAGGCAGGACGGCGGATGGATCGTCGTCACCTCGCGCGGCGTCATCAGGTCGCCACGCTAGCGAACTTCCGCTCGCAACGAAACCGCACCGTCATTGCGAAAAGCGCAGCCACGGTGGGGGCCTGGATTGCCTCGCTTCGCTCGCAATGACGGGTCGACTTAAGCGGAATCCGCGCTGGCGCTTCAGCGATCGGCTCCCGATCCCCAGTGCAAAAACGGCAGCAGCATCGGCACGCGGCTTCGGTAAGCGCCATACGCGTCAGCGCCAAGTTCCGCCATAAGGAAATGTTCTTCCGCCAAATAGCTGCGCTGCCGGCCAACACCAAAGTGCTGGTGCTGCCGAGGGATTGATGGTGCAGCCTTTTATCGTTCGACGCTCGCCGTATAATCGTTGGCGGACAATCTGCCGTCATCGTGAAGGTGCGCCCCCTCCCTACCCTCCCCCGCATGCGGGGGAGGGTAGGGAGGGGGCGCCTCGCAGGATGTCGGCCGAGGCGCCAATCGAAATCGGCTTTGCCGATTTCGAGAAACTTTAGTACCAAGTCGGCAACAGCCGACTTGGGCGCCCGACTTGGGCGCCGTCGCCCTTCAAGGCTCCCCCCGATCAAGTCAGGGCTCGCACCTCGGGGTGACGGAAAAGAGCTTGAGAATGCTCAGCGCCGAACAGAACGACCTCATCACTCGCACCGGATCGGGCACTGCGGCCGGCGCTCTGATGCGCCGGTACTGGCAGCCGGCGGCTTTGGTGGACGAACTCTCCGGAAATCGGCCGCTCAAGGCGGTGCGGCTTCTCGGCGAGGATTTGGTGGCGTTTAAGGACGATCGAGCCCGCTACGGCCTGATCGGCCGGCATTGTCCGCATCGCGGCACCGATCTCGCCTATGGCAGGCTTGAGGACGGCGGGCTCCGCTGCGCCTTTCACGGCTGGCTGTTCGACGTTGGCGGCAAATGCCTGCAGACGCCGGCCGAGCCAGACAACAGCAATCTTTGCGCCAACATCAAACAAAAATCCTATCCGGTCGTCGAGAAGAGCGGCATCTTGTGGGCCTATCTCGGTCCCGGCGCAGCGCCGGCCCTTCCGCACTTCGACTGCTTCGTCGCACCGCCAACGCACACCTTCGCGTTCAAGGGCATGATCGACTGCAACTGGCTGCAATCGCTCGAAGTCGGTATCGATCCGGTCCACACCTCATTCCTGCATCGTTTCTTCGAGGACGAGGACCCCGAGGGGGGGTACGGCAAGATGTTCCGCGACATCTCGAAGGATTCCGACATGCCGATGACCCGAATCATGCGCGAGTTTCCGCGGCCGCGCATCGAGATCGAGGCGACCGATTATGGATTCAGGTTGATCACGCTGCGCCAACTCGGCGAGGACAAGGCGCATGTGCGCGTCACCAATCTCATTTTCCCGAATGGCTTCATCATCCCGATGAGCCGCGAGATGACGATCTCGCAATGGCACGTGCCGATCGACGATTTCAAACATTACTGGTACGCGATCTTCACCTCGTTCGGCGCGCCCGTGAACAAGGACGAGATGCGGCGCCAGCGGCTCGAACTCTACGAATTGCCGGATTATGTGCCGCGCAAGAACAAGAGCAACGAGTACGGCTTCGATCCGCACGAGCAGGGGCACACGACCTATACCGGCATGGGCACCGACATCAATGTGCACGACCAATGGGCCTGCGAGTTGATGGGCGCGATCGCCGACCGCACCCAGGAGCATCTCGGCACTTCCGACAAGGCGATCAGCGCCTACCGGCGGCTCCTTCGCCAGGCGCTCGATCATTCCAGCAAGGGCGCCAAGTCGCTGATGGTGCTCGATGAGGCGGAGGCCGGAAAAATCACCGGCCCTGCCTGCGTCGACGGCATCGGCCCAGCGGCCGACTGGGCGGGCTATTGGCAGCGCACGGACCGCGACCGGCAGGCGACAAAAAGCTGGGCCAATGGGCATTGAACAATCCGTCATTCCGGGACGCGGCGAAGCCGCGGGCCCGGAATCCATAAGCCCGGTCTGTGAGTATGGATTCCGGGCTCGCCGCTGCGCGGCGCCCCGGAATGACGCCGAGTGATGACGCAGCGTCATCGTAAGCCCGCAAACCAAAGCTTCGTTGAGCGCCACGGCCTGTGGAACACGGAACAGGCTCGCGCCGCGAAGGACGTTGAGCAAGCCATCAAAAAGCACAAGCTCGAACTGGTGCGGTTCTCGTTCGCCGATCAGCACGGCGTATTGCGCGGCAAGACCGTCATCGCTGCGGACGCGCCGGCGGCGCTGAAGAGCGGCGTCGCCATGACGACGACGCTGCTCGCCAAGGACACCGCGCACAGGACCGCCTGGCCGGTGTTCACCCCCGGCGGCGGCTTCGGCATGGCGGAGATGCAGGGTGCCGGCGATTTCGTCATGGTCGCCGACCCGGCGACGTTCCGCGTGCTGCCATGGGCGGAACGGACCGGCTGGTTGCTCTGCGACATCTATTTTACCCACGGCACGGCGGTGCCGTTCTCGACGCGGCAAGTCCTGCGCGACGCGCTGGCGCGACTAAAGACAACAGGCTTTGATTTTTTGGCCGGCCTCGAAGTCGAATTTCATCTATTCAAGCTCGAGAACCCGCGGCTTTCGCTCGCCGATGCCACCTGGCCGCCGGTTGCGCCCGAAGTGAGCCTGCTCAATCAAGGCTACCAATACCTGACCGAAAGCCGCTTCGATCAGCTCGATGCGGCGTTGGCGCCGATCCGACGCGGCATCGAAGCCCTCGGCCTGCCGCTGCGCTCGCTCGAAGTCGAACTGGGACCGAGCCAGTGCGAATTCACCTTTCGTCCGCAGCTTGGTCTCGACGCCGCCGATACGATGATCCTGTTCCGCGCCGCCACGAAACAGATCGCGCGGCGCAATGGCCTTCTTGCAAGCTTCATGTGCCGCCCGGCGCTGCCCAACGTGTTCGCGAGCGGCTGGCATCTGCACCTGTCGCTTATCGAGCGCAAACGCAGGGTCAACGCGTTTGCCGGCAACGAACGCGAGGGGCTTTCGGCAGCAGGTCTGCACTTCCTCGGCGGCCTTCTTGCGCACGCACACGCCGCCGCCGCATTCGCCACGCCGACCGTCAATGGCTACAAGCGCTACCGCTCCTACACGCTAGCGCCCGACCGCGTTATCTGGGCGCGCGACAATCGCGGCGTCATGGTGCGCGTGCTCGGCCAGCCCGGCGATGCGTCGACGCATCTGGAAAACCGTATCGGCGAGCCGGCGGCCAACCCGTATCTGTACATGGCCTCGCAAATCTATTGTGGCCTCGACGGCATCGCCAACAACAGCGATCCCGGCCCCTCGGCCGATACGCCGTACGAGACGAAAGCGCCCGCTTTGCCAAAAGACCTCGGCGAAGCGCTGGCTGCACTGCGAAAAAGCGAGGTATTTCGCGAGGGCTTCGGTTCGGCTTTCGTCGACTACTACGCCCACCTCAAAGCAGCCGAGCTGGCGCGCTTTGTGGCCGAAGCGAGTAAGCAAGCCGAGCCGACGGCCGGTGAAGTGACGAGTTGGGAGCAGAACGAATATTTCGATTTGTTTTAAGCTCTCCGTCCGGCCCAGCGTTGCACAGCGGGGCGGGCGAAAAACCTTCTACTCGACAATCCCGATCAGCTTCGCCAGGCGGTCTGGATCGGCGCGCAGGGGTTCTGATTCGCCATCATAGACAATATGGCCTTTATCGAGGATCACGGTGCGCCTCGAGAACGTCAAAGCGACGCGGCTGTTCTGCTCGACCAGGATGATCGACAGCGCGCTTTCGGCGCGCAGCCGCGTGAGCACTTCGGACAGGGTTTCGACCAGCACCGGCGCCAGCCCTTCGGTGGGCTCGTCCATCAATAGGATGGTCGGGTTGGTCAGAAGCGCGCGCGCAATTGACAGCATCTGCTGCTCGCCGCCCGAGAGCTGGTTGCCGGTATTATCGAGCCGCTCCTTAAGTTTGGGGAACAGTTCGAACACGCGCGGCAGCGTCCAGCCGCCCGGCCGGGCGGCGACGCCGAGATTCTCGCGCACCGACAGCGAAGGGAAAATCTCGCGCTCCTGCGGCACGAAACCGATGCCGGCGAGCGCACGGCGGAAGCACGGCACGCCGTTGAGGTTTTGCCCGTCCAGCATGATCTCGCCGGAGTGCAGCGTGGTGTGGCCCATGATCGTCGACAACAAAGTGGTCTTGCCGACGCCATTCCTTCCAATCACGCTGACGCATTCGCCAGCCGCAAGCGAAAGATCCACGCCCTCGATGACAACGGTCTCGCCGTAGCCGGCCGAGACACCGCGCAGTTCGAGCGCGCTAGCCATGCCCGGCCCCGTTTCCGGGAGCGTGTCCGGCGTGTCCGGCGTGTCCGGCCTGGCCGAGATAGACCTCACGTACTTTGGGGTCTGCCTCGATCTCTTTGGGCGTGCCTTCCGTGAAGATCGCGCCGCCGACCATCACGGTGACGCGTTTGGCGAAACGGAATACCACGTCCATGTCGTGCTCAATGATGAGCACGGCGATGTGCTGCGGCAGCCGGTCGACGGCGTCGAGAATGATGTGGTTTTCGGCGCTCGGCACGCCGGCGGCCGGTTCATCCAGCAACAGCACTTGCGGCCGCAGCCCGAGCGCAATCGCAAGCTCGATCAGGCGTTGGCGGCCGTAAGGCAGTTCGGAGACGCGAAGGTGCGCATGGTCGGCGAGCTTGAGCAGCTCCAGAAGGTGCATCGCTTCGTCGATCACATCGGCGCGCTTGCCGGCCGGCCGGAACATCCCGCCCGCGGCGCCAATGCGCTCGGCGACGGAAATATAAACGTTCTCCAGAACCGACAGGCCGCGGAACAGCCGGTTGATCTGGAACGTGCGCGCGATGCCAAGCTTGACCCGCTCCGCCTGCGCGGCGGCGCTGATGTCCTTGCCGGCAAGCAGCACCTGCCCGCCGCTCGGCGTCAGCACGCCGGTGAGCAGGTTGATGAACGTCGTCTTGCCGGCACCGTTCGGCCCGATCAGGGCATGGCGCGCCCCGGCGTCGAGCCGAAAGTCGATCTCCTGCACGGCCATGAGCGCGCCGAAATGGCGCGTGAGCGAACGCGTCTCGAGCCGGGGCTCGCTCACGGCTTTGCCCGCCTCGCGCGCAACCGCCGCCACAGCGTGTCGCCAAGGCCCAGAATTCCGTTGCGCGCAAACAGCGAGATCGCGACCAGCAGCAACCCGAGACCGAGCCTGCCAGGCAGTCGGATAGACCTGCGCCAGAAAATGCTCGAGCGCCAGGTAAACGACGGCGCCGATGAAGGCGCCGTAGAGCCGGCCATAGCCGCCGACGATGAGAACGATGAGGACGGTGGCGGCGCGATCGAGATCCAGCGCGCTCAAATTGACGTAGGCGTTGGTCTGCGCCCACAGCCCGCCGGCAACGCCGGCGAGCGCCGCCGAAATGCAGTAGCAGATAATCAGGCGGCGGCGCACCGGCGCGCCAACCGCATGCATCCGCAATAGATTCTCGCGGATGCCGGTCAGGCTTTCGCCGAACGGCGAATAGACCAGCGTGCGCACGAACAGAAAACACACAAACAGCACGGCGAGGGCGAACAGATATTGGGTATTGTAGTAAAGTGGATTGAATTCGAACACGCCGAACACCGCGCCGATGGTCAGGCTCGGCAGGCCGTCGAAGCCGCCGGTAACGGCGTGTCCCATATTGGCGGCCTGTTCCAACAGCGCCATGGTACACAGCGTCAGCATCAACAGCGTCAGCCCCGTCGTGCGCAACAGAACGAGGCCCGACAGCAAGCCGACGATGGCCGCGGCCAATGCAGCCAGGATCAGGCTCGTGATCGGCTCGTTCCAGATGCCGTAATTGGCCAGCATACCGACCGTGTAGGCGCCGGCGCCGAAGAACGCCGCTTGGCCGAGCGTGACGATGCCGGCATAGCCCAGCGCGAGATCGAGCGAAAGCGCGAACAGGATCGCGATCAGGAGCTCGGTGCCGAAGCTCAGATAGTCCGGAAAGGCGAAGTAGTAGCCGATGGCGATGATCCAGGGCAGCGCCTCCCACCAGCGGAAATAGTGACGCCGCGTCAGGCCGCGGACCGCCGGATTTTCGCCCGGCGCGGCGATGACCGCCTCGCCGGCTGGCGAGAGGACAGCGGTCACGGCTCCTTCCTTCCAAGAAGTCCCTGCGGCCGCGCCAGCAGGAGAAGGATGGTGAGCGCGTAGATGAAGATCGTGCCGCCCTTCGGCAGATAGAACGTGAGCACGAAGTTGAGGACGCCGATGATCAGCGAGGCGTAATAAACCCCGAGAACGCTGCCGAGCCCGCCGACCGAAACGACGATCAGGAAGTACACCAGATACTTGAGCGGATATTGCGGATCCAGCCCGAGAAATTCGGCGCCCAACCCGCCGCCGAGACCGGCCATGCCGCTGCCGAAGGCGAACGTGATGGTGAAGAGCCGGTCGACGTTGATGCCGAGCGATTCCGCCATGCGGCGATTGTCGACCGTGGCGCGGATCGCGGCGCCGATCCGGGTCCGCTCGAAGGCGAGCCAGATGCCGAGCACGATGACAAGCCCGACCACGATCAGAAAGACGCTGTAGGTGCGGTAGCGTACGAAGCCGAGGTTAAGTTGACCGTCGAGTGCGGCCGGCAATTGCAGGGTCTCGCCCCTAGGGCCGACCAAGAGGATGGCGGAGGCGATGAAAATGAAGATCAGGCCGATGGTGAACAGAACCTGGTCGAGCTCGCCGGCGCGGTAGAGCCGGCGGTACAGCAGCCGCTCGAACACCACGCTAAACGCGGCGGTGGCGACAAAGCCGAGCGCCAGCGCGGCGGCAAAGCTGACGTGGGCGCGATTCATCGCCAGCACGATGACGTAGCCGCCGAACATGGCGAAGGCACCGTGGGCGAGGTTGACGAAGCCCATCAGTCCCATCGTCACCGACAGCCCCACCGAGACGATGAACAAAACGGTGCCGGCAGCCAGTCCGCCGAGAAGGATACTGATGAAGTCGCCGACGAAGTCCACGAGCAATCCAGCTGAATGGGGCGGACGGCAAACATCAAGCGGCGAACAGAGACGGACTCCATTCGCCGCTTCGTCAATTCGCTGTTCGATCCTCGCGGTAGCGAGAAGTGTGACGCGCCGCGATGATCACTTCTTCATCGCGCACCGGCCGAGCCCAAGGACCTTACACTCGTCCTTCACGTGATGGTAGGTCGCGAGCACCTTCTGGTGGAGCTTGCCGTCCTTGCCCTTGTACACCTCGGCGAGATATTCGTTCATGATGATGTCGCGGGTTTGCGGATCGATCTCGATCGGGCCCTGCGGACTGTCGAACTTCCATCCGAGCAGGGTCTTCACGGCCGCCTTACCGTCGTCGATATGGCCCTTCAGCGCATGGATGACGTGAACGATGGCGGCCATGCCATCATAGGCGCCGACCGCGGTGAAGTCGGGCGTCGAGTTCGGGCCGTAGGCCGCATGCCAGGCCGCCACGAAGCGCTTGTTCTCCGGATTATCGAGGTCGGCATTGTAATGGTGCATCGTGACGGTGCCGATTGCAGCGTCGCCCATCTGCTGCAGCTTGATATCCTGGGTGATGTCGCCGGGTCCGATCAGCCTGATGCCTGCGGCGCGCATGCCGAGCGCGCCGTAAGTCTTGACGACCGCAACGGCGTGATCGCCGGCCGGCACGAACACGAACAGTACGTTAGGATGCTCGTCCTTGGCGCGCTGGAAGAACGGCGTGAAGTCGGGGACGGCGGCGGGACCGCCGGCCGGAATGGCGTCGAGCACCTTGCCGCCATTGGCCTCGAAACCGGCCTTGAACGCATCCAGGCTGTCCTTGCCGGGCGGGAAGTCGGTATAGGCCACCACCGCGGTTTTTGCGTGCAGCGTCTTCGCCGCCGCGACGCCCAAGGCGTAGCCGGCCGACCACATGCTGAACGAGGTGCGCACGTAATCGTCCGACAGGTTGGTGATCCAGGCGGTGCCGGCATTCATGACCACGCCGAGCTTGTTGGCTGCCGTCATCAACGGCGCCGAAGCGATCGCGTTCGGCGAATAGATCCAGCCCGCTACCGCATCGACCTTGTCCTGGGTGAGCAACTCCTGGACCGCGAGCTTGGCGTCGGCGCCGGCCGGGTTCTTGGCGTCGCGCTTGATCAGCTTGATGGTGTAGGGTTTGACATCTTTGGCATGGAGCTTGAGGTACATCTCCATGCCGTGATCCATCTGCTGGGCGGAGTCGGCGTTGACGCTGGTATAGGGCAGGACGATGCCGATCTTGACTTCCTGCGCCGTTGCGGCCGCCGTCATGGCCGCTCCAGCCGCAACGGTCATTGCGGCCGCGGCTGCAATCATACGGATGGACATAAGAGACCCTCCCAATTTTGTTTCGGATTTCGCTGCGCCCGGTTCCCGGTCTTATGATCCTTCATACTAAGGCGAAAGACGGAAACGGCGCAAGCGAATGCCCGGCCCGCGCATGCGCGCCCTGGTCGTGTATGGACCCCTCCAGCTGCGATGTTTGCCGCCTGCCGGAGGCCGCCCTGATGGCTGCTTTCCTGTTCAGGCCGAGGGATCCGAGCCGTTGCTCTTGCTTTTAAGCACATAGCGGCCGTCTTCAAGCCGGCCGAGCCGCTTTTCGCCATAGAGCGCGTCAAGCTCGCGCACGATTTCGCGGCCGTCTCTGCTGCCGAGCGCCGCCATCAGTTCGAGAAAGCTCGCCGGACCGGCAGCAAGCGCATCGGCGACGGATTTATGCGCTACCACCTTGGTCGCATCCGGCGGCTTGGGCACCGAGAACTCGAATGCGTTGGCCTTGCCGAACGGCATGGTGCAGTCGAAACCGAGCTTGGCCCCGGTGCGCGCGCCGCCGAGCGACGGATCGAGCGGCACGACGCGAAAGCCGGAGCCGACGATCAGATCGCGGTCGGCCTGAAAGCGGGTGGCAAAAGCCCAGTCGGTCTCCTGGTCGGAGAACACGTCGATATCCGGGTCGAAAGCAAAAACGTGCTTGGCTTCGGCGTGCGAGCCGAACACGGCGGCAATGGCGTTACGGGCGTCGCCGGGAACGCGCTGGCGCAGCGCGACGCGCACGTTGTACATGCCGCCGCTCGACGAGGTCGCATAGACCGCGAGCGGCTCGCGCACCGAGGCCAGCAGCGCCGCCCACGCCGCCGATTCGGTCTTCACGGCGGAGAGCTGTGTGGTGTCGGTATGCATCAGCGTGCGCCCGCTGATGGTGAGTGTCTGGAACAGCGCATCCTCCCGATGCGTGATCGCCGTGACGTGCAAAACCGGATTGCGTTTCACCACGCCGTAATAGCCGACATATTCTCCGAACGGACCTTCCGGCTCGACATGGCCGGCCGGATCGAGAAAGCCCTCGATGACGTATTCGGCATCGGCCGGAACATAGATGTCGCTGGTCACGCACTTGACGACCGGAACCGGCTCGCCGCGCAGCGCGCCGACAACATCGAGTTCGTCGACCGACGGCAGCGCCGCCATGGCGGCGAGATAATCGGCCGGGTGCGAGCCGACCGCATAGGCGACCGGCACCGGCTCCTTGCGCGCTGCGCCTTCCAGATAGATGGCGCGCATGTCGCTCGGCGCGATCAGGTCGACGCCGGCTTGACGCTTCCCGCGCAGCATGATGCGGCGGCAGCCGACATTGGTGAAGCCGGTGCCGGGAAACAGCGCGTAATCGATGCCGGCGGAAATGTATGGTGCGCCGTCCGCGCCGTGCTGCAGGTGAACCGGCAGCGCGGTGAGATCGGCCTCGTCGTCCTTGAGCACAACCTGCTGGACCGGGGCTTGCTGTGAAGAGATTTTGACCGGGCGCTGCAAACGGCTGAGACGCTGGCTCAAAGTGCCCAGAAGGCCGCGCTCGTCGGTGCCGAGCGCGCTGGCGAGCCGCTTGCGCGAGCCCATGACGTTGCCGACCAGTTCGGCCTTTTCCGGTCCCGCCGCCTTGAACAAAACTGCGCGCGGATTGCCGTCGAGCACGGCGGCGACGGCGACGAGATCGATCGGTTCTTCCCGCACCTCGCACTCGCCCAGATCGATGAGCCGGTCGACGAAATTGCGCAGCCGAAACCGTTCGGTATCGATCGCGGGCATGGTCGCCTCCCTCGCGCGCTGCGTGAAAAACCGTAGCGAACGCGATTTAGCAAGGCCGGAGTGCAAGTGTAAATCCCATGCCCCGCCGTCGTGGGCCGCGCACGCGAGCATGCAATAATTGCCGAGGCGATTGCAAACTTGCGAATGCCGGTGATTACTGCATGCTCCGCATGCACGGAAGAGGACAATCGAGAAACAAAACGCCATGCATCCCATGCTTCGGCTCTATGAGGACGTGCTGTCGAACGACAGCGCCGAGGTCCGTCTGCCGGCGCTACCGCGCATGATCTTCGTCGTGCACGGCTCAATCGGCATCACCTGCCATACGCTGCACGGCGACCACGCATGGAGCGGCGAGGAGGCGGTTTCGCTCAAAGCCGGCGGCGAAGGCGCAACGCTGTGGCGCTGGGAACTCGGCGCCGGCGGCACCGACGCGGGGATGCTGGCTGGACCGGGGCTCGCTTCGCGGGAAAAGCTTTCGGCGGTGCTGATGACCGTGCCGCACGGGCGGCTGCTGCTCCGCGGCGATGCCGTCGCGTTCCCACCGGGCGGCTGCGCCTATCGGCACCGCCATCAGGGCCCCGGCATCCGTTGTCTGCTCGAAGGCGGCATCCGCATCGACACAAACGGCCGCTCCACGTCTTACGGCCCCGGCGGCGCCTGGTACGAGAGCGGACCGGAGCCGGTATTCGCCCAAGCGGCCGACCGGCCGACCCGCTTCATCCGTGTCATGATCCTGCCGGTCGCCTATGTCGGGCGAAGTTCGGTCGAGTATTTGAACGAGGAAGACAAGGCCAAGCCGAAGACGCAGGGCTACAAGATATTCGCCGATCTGCCGCTGACGGTGGAGGCGGGCTGACACCCGTCATTCCGGCCGAGCGCAGCGAGAGCAGGAATCCATAACCACTGACAGTGCAGAAATTCTTCAGACAGCGGTTATGGATTCCGGGCTCGCGCTTCGCACGCCCCGGAATGACGAAGCCTCACACCGGCTTGTAATTGCGCTCCATCGGCACGTCGATCAGAAGCGGCGCGTTGCTCTGCAATCCCTTGGCGATCAGGTCGGTGGCGTCGTGCACGCTGTTCGCTCGCTCCGCCGCAATGCCGAGCGAGCGCGCCAGACCGACGTAATCGATCGCCGGATTTTCAAGCTCCATGCCGACGAAACGGTCGACCTGGGCGGCGAGGCCGCGCTGCGCGAACAGGCGCTGCTTGAGGATGCGGTATGACGTATTGTTGAAAATGACGAACACCACGGCGATGCGCTCGTGCGCCGCGGTCCACAAAGCCTGGCAGGTGTACATGGCGCTGCCATCGCCGACGAGCGCCAATACCGGCCGCTCCGGCAGCGCGAGCTTGACGCCGATCGCCGCCGGCAGGCCCCAGCCGATGCCGCCGCCGCGCAGCCCATAAAAGCTCTGCGGGTCGTCGCTGCGGATAAGCGAACGGATGCCGACGCCCGAGGAGACGGTCTCATCGATCACGACTGCGTCCTTCGGCAGCATCTCGCCGATGGCTTCGAGCAAAGCCAGCGGCTGCACCGGAATCTGCCCGGCCATGGCGCGCGCGCGTGCTTTGAGCGCCTCGCGTTCGGCGAGCGTCGCCGCTTTCGCGGCTTCCAGGCGTTCGCGCGCCGCGCCGCGTGCGCCGCTCGACATCGCCTCGCGCACTGCCTTGGTGATATCGGGCAGCGTCGACTTCGGGTCGCCGAGGATCGCCACCTTGGGCGGATAATTCTTGCCCAGCTCCCACGGATCGTTGTCGAGGTGAATGAGCGTCAAACCTTCCGGCATCGGCTCGATGTCCGACGGCAGCGACAGCGTGAACAAGTCGCCGCCGGCCGAAAACAGCACGTCGTATTGTTCGAGAATCTTGCGGATCGGACCCTGCATGCGCGTCATGCTGCCGCGGAACAGCGGGTGCGACGCCGGGAAGGACGCCGTCGAAGGAACGAGTTCGGAATAGACCGGCGCGCCGATCAGCTCGGCAAGCTCGACCAGCTCGGCGTGGGCGCGGCCCTGCGCCACCGCATCGCCGGCGATGATCAGCGGGCGCGCGGCCTGCGCCAGAAGCGCAGCGGCTTCGGCCACCGCTGCGGGGTCGCCGCGCATGCGCGGCGCGACCCGGGTCGGCGCCAACAGATCGACCTCGCCTTCGGCTTTGAGAATGTCGCCCGGCAGCGCCAGAAACACCGGCCCGCTCGGCGGCGCCAAAGCGGTCTTGGCGGCGCGGTGGACGAGCCGCGGCAGATCGGCGAGCCGATGCACTTCCGTCGACCACTTGGTGAGCGGCCGCGCTATCGGCGGCAGTTCGGCCCACAGGATCGGCTCGGTGGCGTTGAAATCCTGGTCGTGCTGGCCGGCGGTGACCAGGATCGGCGAGCCCGCCTTCTGCGCGTCGTAGAGCATGCCCATGGCGTTGCCGAGGCCGGGCGTGACGTGCAGGTTGACCACCGCGAGCTTGCCAGAGGCCTGGGCATAGCCGTCCGCCATGCCGATCACCGTCGCTTCCTGCAGGCCGAGCACGTAACGCAACTCGTTGTCGACCGCGAGCGCATCCATCAGCGGCAATTCGGTGGTGCCGGGATTGCCGAATATGATTTCCACGCCCTCCTGCTTGAGCAATTCAAGAAAGGCGCGTTTTCCGGACATTGCGGGCAAGCGAATCTCCCTCACATTCAAACGAACGGCCAATGATAGCAATTGTTCTGGGCTTTGACCCCCGTCATGGCCGGGCTCGTCCCGGCCATCCACGTCTTTGCGGTATTTCGGTTATAAGACGTGGATGCCCCGGCACAAGGGCGAGCATGAAATCATCGATTCTATAGCTGAATGTAGTATCCTTTTTGGCCACCAACTTCGATGCCCGAGCTACGCGCGCCTGAGAAAATAATGCCAGCAGGAATTTTCATCAACTATCGACGCGACGACACGATCGCCACGGCTGGCCGTATTCACGACCGGCTAGCGCGATCTTTCGGAAAGAAACGGATATTCATGGATGTTGACCACATCCCGGCCGGAGTCGACTTCATTAGTTACATAGAAAGCAAGTTGGCCGAATGCGACGTGCTTCTCGCCATCATTGGCCCCCGTTGGCTGAATGCCCGTGACGATGCCGGATTACGTCGGCTCGAAAATCCAAGAGACGTTGTCTCGAACGAACTAAGCATGGCGTTAAATCGCGGGCTTGCTGTCATTCCCGTGCTCGTCGATGGCGCTAGCATGCCGAAAGCGGAACAACTGCCAAATCCGCTCAAAGCGTTCGCCCAAAGAAACGCCGTCGAAGTGCGCAACGTTCAATTTGGCGGCGACGCTGATCGTCTAGCTGGGAAAATCCGAGAGGTCCTTAAGAACAGCGAGAAGAGAAAGAGTAGGTGGGGAACCGCCTTCGCTGGAACGATCGCGGTCGCGCTGCTGTCCTTGGTGGCGTCACGCTTAGTATCAGGGTCAACTTGGCTGCATTTTCTTTCCCGCGATAAGGCCGCGGTAGAAAACTGCGACAGAACTCTCGATATGGCGCAACCCGGAGTTGAGTTTTCCGGTGTCTTCGAAGGAATCGTGGATGACGGACCGAGCCACGCCGAGGTGCAGCTAAAGTTGGTACGCAATGATAACGCCGTGCAGGGAAGCTATTTACGAGCAGGCTTGTGCGGAACCGTGTTCGGCGAAGTGGTTGGCGACCGTTTGCTCTTTAACTGGCGTTGGGCCGGCAATTCGGGACTTGGCGTTGCAATTCAGAACGGGGGAAAACTGAGTGGCTCTTCCGGAATCAAAGAGAATATAAATGGTGGCGGAACATTTGTTCTGTTCCAAAGGAAGGCCGGGTGAGCGAGGGCCAGCTGCGCCGTATTTTCGGCAATTCACAATTGCCATGATTTTGGGTATAATATGGCGCGTTTTCCATATCGCTGATTCGCTGAAATGCTCCTTTGGCACGAAAGGATCAACTCATGGGCATGATAGTCGAGCAGAGTCGCAGAGATAAGATTTTGTTGAGCCTGCGATCGGTGCAAGGTCGGACTCAAACTCATGCGTTGTGTCAAGCCCAGGCGGTCATTGAGGACTGTTGCCACGAGTTACAGGCGTTATACCCCAGCTTAATTGAACAACGAATCTCGTTTCTGCAAACCCTCCTGGATGACGTGCGACTATCACCGTACTTCGCAGTACAGGACCCCGCCGCAAGAGCACTGCGAACACGAATTAGCCAATTGCAAGCCGAGCAAATACATCACCGGTACCCCGCGTCTGCATGACGAGGCGTTGGCAGAAATCTGCCGGTGAGCGCGCAGCAAGCGCCGGATTTTATATTCCCGGCGCGCCTATCGTTCGATGCCGCTTCGTTCAAGGTCAACCATGCGCACGATCATGGCGCGGCGCGGGTCGAAGGGCAGGTCCTGAAATCCCCAGCGGTGATAAAATGCCCGCGCCGCCTCGTCGATTGGATGGGTGATGACGCCGAAGCTGCCGATCTCGCGGGAGGCGCGCAGCGCTGTGCGAAGGGCGAACAGGAGGAGCGAGTGGGCATGGCCCAAGCCTTGATGGTCCTTATGGATCGCAAGCTGGCCAAGGAGCGTCACCGGCACCGGATCGGGCTTGTTGCGCTGATGCGGCTTGGCCAGGAACGCCCGCTCGATCTGAGCCGCGCTCAAGGTGACATAGCCGACAATCTCTCCCGTTGAGGCGTCGCAGATGACGTTGGTGCGCGAGATGCCGGCGACATGATTGGCGAGGGCGTGGCGGCGGAACCAAAGGTTCAACGACTCGCGGCCGCAATCGAACCGCTCGCGATCGTCGCTTTCGGCGAGCGGACGCGGCGGCGTTACTCTCGCCAAGTTATTCCTGCCACGTCGACGCCTTACGGGCGAGGTCCTTGAGGCGCTCGATCTTCTCCGGCGGGCGGTTCGCCCAGGCCTCGAACTTTTTCCAGTCCTTGGCCGCAATGGTGACAATCCGCCGTTCAAGGACGTCCATTTCGGCCGCGTCGAGCGCCTTGCGCCGGACAAATTCGCTCAGACTCGTGCGCGCCAGTTCGGAGGCCGCCTCCAGCAGGGCACGTTCCTCTTCGCTGACGCGGACGCTGAGCACCTCGGTCGCCATCACGGTTCCTGCTTCACCTATCGCCTGTATGACGATAGCATACACGGGCGATCCGGGGCAATGCCGCCGCCCACGCAAACCGGCTCGCGATCCCAACCTCGGATTTCGCAAGAGCGAAATCCGAGCGACCGACCGGGCAGACCCCGAATTTCGGACGTGATACGCTTGGGAGAATCAGGGATGTGGCATGCTCGAACTCTATCATCACGGCTCCTCGGTGTGCGCCGCGAAAGTCCGCTTCGCGCTCGGTGAGAAAGGGCTCGCCTGGCAGGGTAACTATCTCGACATCCTCAAGGGCGACCAGTTCGCGCCCGACTATCTTGCGCTCAATGCCAAGGCGGTGGTGCCGACGCTGGTGCATGACGGGCGCGTCATCGTCGAATCGACGGTGATCAATGAGTATCTCGACGAAGTGTTTCCCGACACCCCGCTCAAGCCGAGCGACGCGCAGGCGCGCGCTGCGATGCGGGTGTGGACCAAGGCGGTCGATGAGGATATCCATCCGGCCTGCGCCGAAGTGACGTTCTCGTCGTGCCACCGCCACATCATCAAGCGGCTGCCGCCGCAACAATACCGAGAATTTCTCGCCTCAACGCCGGCCCAGTCTGCGACGCCACGTTGGCACGATCGCAAGAAGGAGATCGTCACTTTGGGTTTCGACGCACCCGGCCTGGACGAGAAATACCGGCTCTACGATAGCTATCTCGGCAAGATGCAGAAGACGTTGGCGCGTCAGCCGTGGCTCGCGGGCGACACTTTCTCGCTCGCCGATATCGCGATGACTCCCTACGTCAACCGCCTCGACATGCTCGGCATGGCGCGGATGTGGGAGCAGACGCGGCCGCAGGTCAGCGAATGGTTCGCGCGCATAAAAAAGCGGCCGACATTCAAGCCGGCTTTTCTGGATTGGTGCCCACCCGATCTCACCGCCGATCTACTCGACTATGGACGCCAGAGCTGGCCAAACGTCGAGCGGCTATTGGCGCAGACCTGAACCGGAACTTCAATGCTCAGGGCGGATCGGCGGCGCCATGCCGGCCACGGACATTTTGAGCGCTGGAGCGGGCGAAGGGAATCGAACCCTCGTAGCTGGCTTGGGAAGCCAGTGCATTACCACTATGCTACGCCCGCGCGAGGCTTTTTTACCGGCCGTACCTGACGAAGTCGAGAGGAGAACGTTGGCTTACACCCGGTTCCGTTGACAGCCGCTTTAGCTAATCCCGCCTGCATCTCCGGATCAAACGCGCGGTTTCGAACGCGCGCCAGCGACGCACGCGATACCCTCAAAAGCGGAAATTCCGTCGCGCTGCGATAGCTTACGCAATGGGTCAAGAACGACTTATTGCATCGCAAATAACAGTGAGCCTTTCCGCCGTGGAGCCGAAGTAGGTTACTGGCCTCGCGTAACGCACGGATCAAGTTTCGCTGCCTAAACATCGGTTTGCGCGATTTGGCGCTATGCCTCACACTAGAAGAATTGCTGCGTGAGCATGAGAATAGAAACCACCCCAATCGCTGACCCTATTTCGTTGGTATTTGGTCTCGTCTAAAATTAAAAACGGCGCGTCGCTCTGGGCTAATGGGCAATATGGTAGTGAAGAACGGGATTGCGGCCTTCGACCATTTCATTGCGCGCATACCCGCACGAGCGAGGTTGATCTACGCCTTCTTAATCCTGCTGAGCCTCTTTCTCTCCAATGGCCGGGTCATTAATCAAATCGATTCAACTCCGGCCTCGCTCCTGCCGGTCGCGCTCCTTGTTGACGGTTCGCTCACCTACGATGGAATTATTCAAGGGTTCGGCGACAGGGTTCCCGAGGAGATATTCCCCAAAACCAGCCATGGGCGCGCCTCGTTCTGGCCAATCACGACGGGTCTCATGGCGGTGCCCATTTACGCTCCGTTCATTGGCGCCATGGAGCTGTTTGTGTCTCCTTCGCCGCGGCAGTGGATTAAATTCGCCCTGGACTTCCAGAAGCTGCCGGCAGCGGTCTTTGCAGCGCTTGCGGTGCTGGCGTTCTGGCGGTTGTGCGAAGCGGTCGAGTTTCCATACCGCCTCTCGATCTGTCTCACGCTTTGGCTCGCCTTCGGCAGTGAGCTGTTCAGCACCGGCGCCCAGGCCCTCTGGCAGCACGGCCCGGGAACGCTCGCCGTGGTCGCTGCTGTGGACGCGCAGGTTCGTTTGTCGAACCGCCCGACCACGACGAAGGCGCTCGTTCTCTCGGCCTTCTGTGGCCTGGCAATTGCCATCCGGCCGACCAATGTCCTAATTGTGGGGCCGTTCGGGCTACTCGGGCTAATGCAACATCCACGACTGTGGTCGCCCCTCATTGCGCCGGTGGTCGGGACAGTCGCTCTGCTAATAGCATACAATCTATATTTCTTCGGTGCAGCGCTTGGCGGCTACGCCTGGGCACCAAGCGCAGTTGCCGCTGCCAATGTCGTCCATGGCCTGCCCGGTTTGTTGTTCAGTCCCGGCCGCGGTCTTCTGATCTATTTTAGCATCACAGTCGTGGCTGTCGCCGCGCTCGCCCTGCGGCCAAGGACACTTACCGATCCCACGGCCGCAGCCGCGATCTTCGGGGTCATGGCGACGTTCTTGTTCTTCTCCTGCTTTCGTGGTTGGTGGGGGGGTTATTCCTACGGCCCGCGCTATCTCTCGGAGATCGAGCCACTCATCCTGCTGCTGACTGGCGTCGCCTGGCGAAGAATGAATAGACCGCTGCAACGAGGCTTCCTCGCTGTCGCGTTCGGTCTGTTACTTTTTGGAGTTCTGGTGCAGGCGGTCGGCGTTTATTCCGTGGCTGCGATCAGGTGGAACGGGCAGCCGCTCAGCGTCGACCAGTTCCCCAGCCGGCTGTGGGATGTGGCCGACAATCCAATTTTTAGAGGCCTCCATGTTTCCTCTGGCAGATGAGTGTTCAGGTTCGGAGGTCATGCTAACGGCGATAGCACAGACCCCTAGCGTTCTGGCGACGGAAAACCCACTGCAAATCGGTGTTGCCGTACGACCCGACCGCAGTGCCCGTTCGGCCGGCGGAATGTTGCCCAAGATCGTCCAGCCGAACGGGCGCTCGCGGTCGGCGGGGTCGAGGTAGCAGACGTTCTGAATGAGATGTTTCGGAATCGAATCGGCCACCGCTTCTGCGAGCGGGCCGTCGGAATCGATGAGCAAAAGCCCGCGCTCGAAATCGCGGGCGGCGCGCGCGCTTGGCAGCGTAGCGAAGATCGGGAGCGCACGGCAAGGACGAGCCGAACCCGCAGCATAGTATGATGCCGCGATGCGTCGATCGGTTAAAGCGAGGTCCAAAAAATGCCGCCGGATGAAATTGTCTCGCTGACGCCGCCCGGCGCCATCAAGCCGACCGGCACCTGGAGCCTTGGCGTGCGCGCCGGCGATTTCGTGTTCGTGGCCGGCATGCGCGGCATCGACCCGCCGACCGGCGAGCTCGTTGGCGGCGACGAGGCGCGCGTGCGCCAGGCGTTTCTCAACATGCAGACCATTGCGCAGGCGGCCGGCTGCGAACTGCGCGATGCGGTGCGGCTGGTGGTCTATGTCACCGACATGGGCCGCCACCGGCCGATCGTAAATCAGATTCAGCAGGAGCTCTGGGCTGGCACACCCTATCCGCCGCGCACCATCGTCGAGGTGAGCCGCCTCAATCAGGACGACATCGTGGAAGTGGAAGGGACGTTCTTTTGTCCGGCGCGGCGGTCGTAGCAAGGGTGCTTGGTGTACAGCTATTTGCGTTGCTAGCAAACAAGGGTGGGCAAAGCGAAGCGTGCCCACCCGTATACTCGGAGACGGTTTCGACGCTGACGTGGGCGCGGCGCGGCGCGCCTTTGCCCACACTACGCGCCCGCCCGTTCAGAACGGCCGTTCGCCCAGAACCGTCACCCGCCGCATCAGGCGGCGCTCGTCGGCGGAAAAGTCGGTGCGGGCGTGCAGCGCGCAGCGATTGTCCCACATCAAAAGATCATTCAGCCGCCAGACGTGCTCGTAGATGAAGGCGGGATTTTCCTGGTGATCGAACAGAATGTTCAACAATTCGTCGCTTTCGGCTTCGGGCAGGCCTTCGATCGCGACCGTCATCAGCCGGTTGACGAACAAAGCCTTGCGGCCGGTCGCCGGATGGGTGGTGACGACTGGGTGCGCAAAGTGCGGCACGCCCTCCTTGATGCGGGTGCCGCGCTTCACGGACGCGTTGTCGTAGTCGTAGGCGTTGATCGCCTTGCGGCCGGCGATGCGGCTCTTGATGTCGTCGCTCAGCGTCTCGTAGGCCCGGTAGCCGCTGGCAAACAGCGTGTTGCCGCCTTTCGCGGGAACCTCGATGGCGTACAGCATCGACGCCTTGGCCGGCTTTTCCAGGTAGCATTGATCGGAATGAAACTGCATCTCGCCGTCCGGCAACGCGCCGATCTGCCTGCCGTTCTCGCGGATGTTCGAAATCAGCATCACGGCCGGGTTGGCGGTCGTGTAACTCCTGGTGTGGCTATGCGCCAGCGTGCCGAAGCGTTCGGCGAAGCGCACCTGATCATCCTCGCTGATGTGCTGGTCGCGAAACAGCAGCACCGCATTGTCGTGCCAGCAATCGAGGATTTCGGCGAAGCGTTCGTCGTTGAGCGGCTGGCTCAAGTCCACATTGACGATTTCGGCGCCAAGCGCCGGCGACAGCGGCTTGCTCCGCAATTTTTCGGCCGGCTGCTCAATATCGGGCGCGGCGGATTGCGCTGTGGTCTGCATCGGCGCTTCCTTCATGTTACCGAGGCGATTCTATTCCCGCCCGAACTGGCGGCGCAATTCGGTTTTGGCCCGTTCCAGGGTGCGGCGGCGGCTGGCGGGCAGGTTCTTGCCGGCGCGGTTGATATAGAACACCAGCATCGACAGCACCGAGCGGTGGGGCTCCGCCTTGCGGCGAGTGCTCTCTTCCGCGGCACGTTTCAACGATGCGGCGATCCGTTTGGGATCGTTCCAGGTAAAGACGCCGGGATCGAGAGCGAGCGCGTTGCTCTCTCTGGTCACCCGGTCAGACCAGTAGCGTACGGCCTTGCGGCGTGGCGCGGTTCGATCCGTCGTTTTGTGACCGGCCGCGTCGCCGCGAGCGGTGGTTCGAGCCATTTGCGAGCCCTCTTGACCTGCGCTGCAGGTCGAACGGCGTGAGTAAATTTGTTTGCAGCGTTCGCCGTTTGTCTGGCCTATTCCGCCGCCATCCTGGGACTCGATTGTAACTGGACCTCAGCCAGGCACTTGGCGAGCGCGTCGCCTTCGGGATCGAGCAGCGCGGCGGTGCAGGCGCTCGCGATCGCGTCGGCCGCCTGCTGCGGCGGCATGGCGCCGGCGAGCGCCGGACGCATCAATTCCTTCTCGATCAGCCGGTAATTGGCGGTGCCGCGCTTGTGGGTGTCGCCATAACCTTTGATCAGACGGGCGCACTCAGCGATGTCGGCTGCAAGTTCGACCGACAGCGGCGCGGCCTGCTCGATCGAGTGGAGCCAGATTTCGATGGCGCGCTGCTCTTCCTGGAACCGGAACGTCTTGCGCCGGTAGCTTCGCAGCTTCGCCAAGCCGTGCAGACGCAGGTAGCCAAAGATCGAGGTGGTCTTGATCGCCATGCCCCAATGGATGCGGCGCAGGGCGGCATGGCGGTTGGCCAAAGTGAGGATGCGCCGGGCAGCCCACGGCGGCAGCATCGAACACAATTCGTCGACGCCCGGCTTGAGGAATTCCGTGATCGCGAGCGGCCGATCCTCACCCGCTCCCATCTCCTCAGCGATGCGCGCAAGCCGCGCCGGATTGATCTTCGCCTGCGCGACGCGGATCACATCCTCGTAGGACATGCGAACGGCGAGGTGCTGGGCGGCCTCGGCAAGTAATCGTCCCTCTGCCCCGGCCTTGGCGTCGGCGTCGCGGATCGCCATCAGCCGGGCGAGATAAAGCCGCGCATAGGCGCGGTCCTGATAGGCCGCGAGGCGGCGCACCCCCTCGGTGATCACGGCCCGCGCCGACTCCGGCATCTGCTCGATCTCGAGTTCCAGATTGGCGAGCGTCTCGTCTGGAGCGTGGCAGCGCGGCGGCGGATCCGGCGTTATCCGCACGCCGTTATGCGCCGCCGCCATGCCGGCTCGAAATCCGCGCAGATTGGCCTCCACCGCCTTGCCGTCGGCGCAGATCGCTGCCTCATAGGCCTCGCCAGGTATCGGCAGCGCGCTGGCGCCGGCGATGACGCCGAGCATCACCGCATTGATCATGGCGCCGCTTTCCCGTGCGACCGCTTCGAGATCGAGCAGCAACGCTTTTTGCGAATTTTTCTCAACCGCCGCGGCGAGCCGTTCCCGGTCGTAGCGGCCGTCGCCCATGGCCATCTTCTCGACCACCAGATAGGAGCGGCTGGTCGAGGCGATCGTCATGGTGCGGTCAGGGGTGACGAAGCCGCCGGCCACGGCGCGTCCGGCCTCCATCAGCTCGCTGGCGACAACGAGATCGAACGTCGCCGATCCCCGGCGCGAGCGCAAGGATCGGCGTGCGCCGCCCCCTCCCTAACCCTCCCCCGCTTGCGGGGGAGGGAGCATCAAGGAACCCGCCCCCGCTTGCGGGGGAGGGAGCATCAAGGAACCCGCCCCCGCTTGCGGCGGAGGGAGCATCAAGGAACCCGCCCCCGCTTGCGGCGGAGGGAGCATCAAGGGACCCTCCCCCGCCTGCGGGGGAGGAAGCATCAAGGGACCCTCCCCCGCTTGCGGGGGAGGGAAGGGTGGGGGCCGGCTCCGGCACCATCTCGATATGATAGGTGGTCGCGCCGGTGCGCTGCGCCACGCCCGGAATCGAGGTCGACTGCACCGGAAAGTTCTGGCTCCTGGCGGCCGCGACAATCCAATCGGTGAGCACGCCGCCGCCCTCCCCACCAAGCGCTGCGATCAGCACCGTGATCGGACGGGGATGTTCAGGACGCGGCGGCTCGTCGGGGCGAATTTCCTCCTCACCTAGGGCGGAGGGTTCGGGTGCGAGGGCCTGAGAGTCCAGGGTAACAGCTTGAGCGTCTGCGGCAGGGTGAGCGTTGCCGCCAGGTTGAGGGTCATCGCCGGGCTTGGGACCAGGCACGATTTCGTGCCCGCCCTGGAGAACGGCAGGGGCGGTGCCGGCGAGCCGGCCAACAACCGTTCTGCGCAGTTGATGGAGCCTGCGGTTCCACCAGCTCGGGTTGCTGATGACATCGGCGCGATAGAATGATGGGCACAGCACCGCGGCGTGCGCTACTTCTCCGCACATGCCGCAGCCGACACAGCTTTCGATCACGGTGGCCACCGGATCGGTGCGCAGCGGATCGGGATTGGGTTTCACGGTCAGCGACGGGCAACCGGACAACCGGATACAAGAATGATCGCCGGTGCAGATTTCGTCGTCGACGCCGTAGCGCGTCGTCACGACACGCTTGCCGCGTTTGAGCCTGTCCGCATTTTCCACGCGCAGCCGACGCTGGAGCGCCAGCATGCATTCGCCGTCGGCGATGATGACTTTCAGCCCCTTTTCAGCGGTGCGCATCGCCTTTTTCAGCGTCGCCGCCATTTTCGACACTTTGTAGGTGCGCACCGTGCGCAGCCACTTGACGCCGAGGCAGCGCAGCGCCTTCTCGATGCTGATGCCGGTCGGCGTGCCGCTGCGGTTGGCCTTGCTCGACGGCAGATATTGCTGGCCAGTCGCCGACGCGTAGCCGTTCTGCATCACGATGAGGATGCCGTCGCCTTTGTTGAACATATTAGACGCGACGCCGGTGATCAGTCCGTTGTGCCAGAAGCCGCCGTCGCCCATGATCGCGATCGGGCGTTTGGCCATATTGGGACCGACCGCCGCGGCGCTGGCGAGCGACATGCCATAGCCGAGGATCGAATTGCCGAGCGAAAACGGCGCGAAGGTCGCAAACGAATGGCAGCCGATATCGGCGCTGATATGGGTCGGGCCGACCTCGCGTTGCGCGAGCTTGATGGCGGCGAAGACCGGCCGCTCCGGACAGCCCGTGCAGAAATTCGGTGGCCGCGGCGGGATGTCGCCGATCTCGGCCAACATGGCAGGCTTGTGAGCGAGCATCCTGCCGACGCGCCCGGCGATTGTGTCGGCATTGATACCGGCTGGGCGCACCGCCGCCAGAAACGCCGAAAGTCCGCGCAGCATGACTTCGGACGTGTAATCGCCGCTCTTCGGCAGACAGCCCTTGCCGAGCACGCGCGTCGCGCTGCCGGCGCCGCGCAGAATGACGTTGATCTGCTGCTCGACATAGTCGGGCGATCCCTCCTCCACCACCAGCACGGCACGCTTGCGCTCGCAGAAACTTAAGACCTCTTCGTGCACCAGCGGATAGGCGACGTTGAGAACGTAGATCGGAATGCCCGAGGCGCCGTAAAGGTCGGCGAGATCAAGGCGCGCCAGCGCGCGGATAAGGCTGTTGGTGAGGCCGCCGAGCACAATGATGCCGACCTCGCCGCGCGCGCCGGGAATGATCTCGTTGAGCGCGTTATCACGGATGAATTTTTGCGCTTCCGGCAATCGCTGTTCGACCTTCAGCCGCTCCTGGGTGAAGATTACGGGCGGATGCGCCAGCCGGCCGTAGTCAAAGCGCGGCGGGCCGTCGAGCCGATGCCGGCCGCTGTAAGCGCCGGTCTTATTGTCCTTGGCGACGAATTCGCCGGTCAAGTGGCAGGCCCGCACCCGCAAATCGAGCATGACCGGCGCATGGCTCGCTTCCGAAAGCTCGAAACCCTGCTCGACCATGCGCACGATGGTCGGCAGGTCGGGCCGCGGGTCGATGAGCCACATCGAGGACTTCAGGGCGTAGGCGTAGGAGCGCTCCTGGATGACGCTTGCGCCCTCGCCGTAATCCTCGCCAAGCACGATCAGCGCGCCGCCGATCACGCCTGGCGAAGCGAGGTTCGACAGCGCGTCGGCGGCGACATTGGTGCCGACGATCGATTTCCAGGTCACTGCGCCGCGCAGCGGATAATTGATCGAGGCGCCGAGCATGGCGGCGGCGGCGGCTTCATTGGTGCAGGTCTCGAGATGGACCCCGAGTTCGGCAAGCAGATCCTCCGCATCGACCATGACATCGAGCAGGTGCGACACCGGCGCGCCCTGATAGCCGCCGACATAGCTGACGCCCGATTGCAGCAGCGCCTTGGTGACGGCAAGGATGCCTTCGCCGCGAAACACCTCGCCGGCGCCGAGCCGCAGCGCATCCACTTCCTTTTTGAACGAGCGTTCCATATGGGTCTTCCGCGGCGACAAGTTCGATCAGGTATATCCGGTTTTGCCGCCTTCGTCATTCCGCGGCGCAAAGCCGCACGCCTCAAGGCAACGGCCACGCACCGCGGAGAGACCGCCGGGTGCGGTCGCGCCTCGGCTTGGTGTTGGGGGTGACACCGGCTAGGGTGCGGCTGCACCGGCACAAGGCGAGTAAGCCGCGATACGCAGGGAGAAGTATGGACGGCGGAGCGCAAATCGTCATCGACAAGGTCAACCACACCTACCGCCCGCCGCGCGGGCGGCCGGTGCTGGCGTTGGCCGAGGTGTCGCTGGAAGTGCGCCCACGCGAGTTCCTCGCGTTGCTCGGCCCGTCGGGTTGCGGGAAATCGACGCTGCTTTATCTTGTCGGCGGCTTTCTGCCGATCGGGTTCGGCCGCATCTTGGTCGAGGGCAAGCCGGTGACCGCGCCCGGCCCGGATCGCGGCGTCGTTTTCCAGCACTTCGCGTTGTTTCCGTGGAAGACGGTGCGCGGCAATATTCTCTACGGTCTCGAACGCCAGGGGCTGCCACGACCCGAGCGCGAGAAGCGTGCCCATTCGTTCATCGATCTCGTCGGGCTGAATGGGTTCGAGGACAGCTACCCATCACAGCTTTCCGGCGGCATGCGGCAGCGGACCGCAATTGCGCGCACGCTCGCCTTCGACCCCAGCATTCTCCTGATGGACGAGCCGTTCGGCGCGCTCGACGCCCAGACCCGCTCGCTGATGCAGACCGAACTCCTCAGCATCTGGCAACGCACGCCGAAGACCGTTATCTTCGTCACCCACGACGTGCAGGAGGCGGTCTATCTCGCCGATCGCGTGGCGGTGATGTCGGCGCGGCCGGGCCGCATCAAGACGATCGTCGATACCAAGTTCGACCATCGCGATCAGAATATCGCGCGCAGCAAGGAATTCGTCGAAAAAGTCGACGAGCTGTGGAACCTGGTGCGGATCGAGGCCTTGAAGGCGCAGGAGGAGAGGGCGCCGTGACTGCGACAATAAAATCGGCAGCATCGCGCTATCTGCCGCTGCTGCTGCTGGCGCTGGCCTGGGAGGCGGTGGCACGGCTGAACCTGGTCGACTCGCTCGCGCTGCCGCCGCTGAGCAACGTGGCGGTCGCCTGGATCGATCTGTTGAAGCCCAGCGAGGCGGCGCCGGTCTTTCACGGCGACGTCTGGCACTATCTCGAACAGTTCGAACAATTCCTGGTGAGCAGCGATTTGCTCGGTAACGGCGTGGTCTCGCTCTATCGCGCCTCGGCTGGCCTGCTGCTCGCCGTAGCGGTCGGCGGCGGACTCGGCATGGCGATGGCGCGATGGCGCATGCTCGACGTGTTCATCAATCCGCTGGTCGAGCTGTTCTATCCGCTGCCGAAATCGGCACTGATCCCGATCACCGTGCTGTGGCTCGGCTTCGGCGACGGCTCCAAGGTGCTGCTCATCTTCCTTGGCTGCATGATCCCGGTGACCATCGGCGCCTATAACGGGGCGCGCGGCAGCGATCAGGCCCTGGTCTGGTCGGCGCGCAGCATGGGAGCGAGCCGGCTGCGCATGATGTGGGACGTGGTGATGCCGAGCGCGCTGCCGGAACTGCTCAATGGCATCCGCACCGCGCTGGCTCTGGCGTTCATCCTGTTGGTCAGTTCCGAACTGATCGCGGCGCAACAGGGGTTCGGCTATCTGATCGGTTATCTCGGCGCCACCGGCTCCTATGAGAGCATGTATGCGGTCGTGCTCACCGTCGCCTTCCTCGGCTTCGCCGCGGACCGGCTTTATCAAGTCCTCATGCAATGGTTGCTGCGATGGCGCGAGTAGAAGACCAAGCTGCACTTTCTGCGGCGGAAGCCGACATTTCCTACGACGCCGCGCGCCGCCTCGATATCGTGTTCCGCGGCGGCGCCGGGATTTTCTCGATCCTGGTGATGCTGATCGGCTGGCAGCTTTTCGCCAATAGCGGCCGCGTGACCCCGTTCATGCTGCCGTCCTTTGGCGTGGTGGTCAGCTACATCTGGACCGACGCCATCAGCGGCGATCTGTGGATCAACATGGGGCTTACCCTTTATCGCGCCATGACCGGCTTTTTCATCGCCGCGTCTGCCGGCATCGCGCTCGGCGCGCTGATGTCGCGCATTCGAACCATCCGCTGGTTTTTTGATCCGATCATTTCGGTCGGATTTCCGATGCCCAAGATCGCGTTCCTCCCGGTGATCATCCTCTGGCTCGGCGTTTATGACGTGTCCAAAATTTCCATCGTGGTATTCGATGCCATTTTCCCGGTGGTGACTGCGACGCTCGCCGGCATCGCCGCCGTGGACAAGGAGCTGTTGTGGTCGGCCCGCAACATGGGAGCCAATGAGCGCGAACTGATGTGGCAGATCATGCTGCCGGCGGCGTCGCCGCAAATCCTCACCGGACTGCAGGTCGCGCTGCCGATCGCGCTCATTGTCGAGATCGTCGCCGAGATGGTGATGGGCGGCTACGGGCTTGGCGGTGCCATGATGGGGGCCTCCCGCTTTGCCAACTCTCCCGGCACCTTTGCCGGCATCGTCGAGATCGCCGTCGTCGGCTTTGCCTTGATCAAGGCCATGGCCGTGCTGCGCCGCCGGCTGTTGAGCTGGCACCAGGAGGCCATCGAGCCGACCACGGCATAGCTGCCGGCGGGAGGCTGCGGCAAGCAATAGGCTTGCGTTAAGCAGCCATTTGCGACCAAAATCGCCTCAAGGGCCGGCCGTCAGCGCCAGTTTTGAGCCCACGACCACGAATCTGGGAGGGATAGAACATGCGCGCAAAGCCGGGAATGCTTGGCTTCATTCTCTTGATGTTGGGTTGCGGCTGCGCCAACGCCGCTCCGGTGACCATCCGCGGCGCCTGGGTTGCCATTGCCAACTGGGACGCAATCTGGCTGGCGAAGAAGGACCTCGCGGTTCATTACGGCAAGTCTTACGTCTACGAGCCAGCGCATTTTGTCGGCACGCCGCCGATGATCACCGCGATTGCCAACAATCAGATCGAGATCGGCGACCTCGCCTTCTCGACCCTGCCAATCGCGGTCGAGAATGCCGGTATGGACGACATCCGGGTCATCTGCAGCGATTTCGAGGACGGGGTCGACGGCTATCACACGACACAGTACCAAGTGCTCAAAGACGGTCCGATCCATAAGGTCGAGGACCTCAAGGGGCAGGTGGTCGCCACCAACGCCGCCGGGGCCGCGGTCGATATCGCCATGAAGGCGATGCTGCACAAGCATGGGCTCGAGGCCAACCGCGATTATACCGAGATCGAGGCGCCGTTTCCGGCCATGAAAGCGGTGCTGGGTCAGAAGAAGGCCGCTCTCATCCCGTCGGTGCCGCCGTTCGTGTTTGATCCCGGACTGAAGGCGATCGCGCGGACGCTGTTCACCAGCAAGGACGCGATCGGACCATCGCAGTTCATCATCATGACCGCACGTAAACCATTCATCGATGCGCATCGCGCCGCTCTCGTTGACTTTCTTGAGGACACGCTGCGGATCGCGCGCTGGTACATGAACCCTAGCAACCACGATGCGGTTGCCGCGATCTTCTCGCAGATGACCAAGCAGCCGGCGAGTCGGTTCAGTTGGGTTTTCACCAAGGAAGACTTCTACCGCGATCCAAATTTACTGCCAAATCTCGATGTGCTCCAACGAAACGTCGATACCACCCACGAACTCGGCTTCACGAAGGCGAACATGGACGTCAAGGCGCAATCCGATCTCAGCATGATCGAAGAGGCGGCGAAGCGGCTGAAATAGAATCCACCCCGCACGCGGCCTCGGCCACCTGCGGCCCTATCAAATCTGGGAGAAGCACATGCTGACCAAAAGAGGTTTAATGACATTGGCGGGAACCGGCCTGTCCGGCCTGGCGCTGAACGTCAGCGGCGTCGGTCCGGCCTTGGCCGACCCGGTGAAGATCACGAATGGCTGGGTGGCCCCGGGTAATTGGGCGTCGATCTGGCTGCAGAGGAAGGATTTGGCCACGCATCTCGGCAAGTCCTACGACATGGTGCCTGAACATTTCCAGGGCACGCCGCCGATGGTCACTGCGCTCGCCAACAACCAGGTCGACATCGCCAACCTCGCCTATTCGACGCTCGGCATCGCTATCGAGAACGCCGGCCTGAAAGACCTGCGCATCATCGCCGACGAGTTCCAGGACGGCGTTCCCGGTTATTACTCGCAGGAATACATGGTGCTCAAGGACGGCCCGATCCACAAGGTCGAAGACCTCAAGGGCCAGGTCGTCGCCACCAATGCCGAGGGCAGCGCAGTCGACGTCGCCATGAAGGCGATGCTGCATAAGCACGGTCTTGAGCCCAACCGCGACTACACCGTGATCGAGGCGCCGTTCCCGGCGATGCGGGCGATACTTCAGGAAAAGAAGGTCGCGCTCATTCCCGCGGTGCTGCCATTCTCCGGCGATCCGGCGCTACGCAAGATCGGCCGCGACCTGTTCATCCAAAGGGATGCGATCGGCGTCACCGACATGATCGTGTGGGTCGCGCGCAAGCCCTTCATCGACAAGAACCGCGCCGCTCTGGTCGATTTCTTCGAGGATACGCTGCGCATCGTGCACTGGTATCTCGATCCCAAGAACCACGAGGCCGCGATGCAGACCCTCGGCGCGCTGGTCAAGCGGCCGCCGCAGATTTTTAGCTGGGTGTTTACCAAGAACGACGTCTATCACGATCCGAACATGGTGCCGAACCTCGACGCGCTGCAGAAGAACGTCGATCTCACCCACGAGCTCGGCTTCACCAAGTCAAGCTTCAACGTCAAGGAATATGCCGACCTCAGCATCGTCGAGGACGCGGCCAAGCGGCTGAAGTAACGTACAGACGTTTCCCGAATGCGGTGCAGCACGAAGTGATGCACCGCCGATCCGGGACCTTCGCTGGCGCGGCTTTTTGACACGCGAGACTGAGACGTTCCCGGGTCTGCAGCGCACCACTTCGTGCTGCGCTGCGCCCGGGGAAACACTCAATGCATCGACTTGCCGCCGTCGACGTTGATGGTCTGGCCGGTCATGAAATCGCTCGCGGCGGACGAAAGAAACATCACGGCGCCGACCAGATCGACCGGAACCTGCACCCGCTCGATGGCGCGGCCGGCGATGCGCGAGGCGAGGTAATTGCCGGACGAGCTCGCCACCTGGGTTTCGCTCTGCGTCATACCGGGCGTGACGGCATTGACATTGATGCCGAATTCGCCGACTTCGCGGGCGAGCGCCCGGGTAAAGCCGATGACACCCGCCTTCGACGTCGTGTAGTGTAGCCGGTTCGGCGTGCCCTCCCACACCCGCGACGAGGAAATGTTGACGATCTTGCCGCGCTTCTGCCCCTTCATCGCCGGGAACGCCGCGCGGCAGCACAAAAACATGCCGCGAAGGTTCACCGCCATCACGCGGTCTCATTCCTCAATCGGGATTTCGAGCCAGGAGCGGCGCGGCAATTCACTCATCAGCGAAGCGTTGTTGATGAGCACGTCGATGGCGCCGAAGCGGTCGAGCACTCTCTGCATGAGTGCCTTCGCGGAATTTTCATCGGCGATGTCGACGGCAAGCCCGAACGCGTCCAAGTTCGCCCTGCTCAGCGAGTCGGCCACGTCCTTGGCAGCGTCCACATCGATGTCGGCGGCGGTGACCCGCGCGCCGGCCTTGGCGAATTCCTCGGCATAGACTTTGCCGATCCCCTTACCGCCGCCGGTGATGACGACGCTGCGCCCCTCAAGATCGAATCGCTCGTTCACGGCCATCGTGTTTGCCTCTATGTTGCTTCCTGAATCGTCATTCCGGATTGCCGCAAAGCGGCAAGTCCGGAATCCATGATCACGAACCGTGAATATGGATTCCGGGCTCGCGGGCCTTGCCCGCGCCCCGGAAGGACGGCCTAGAATTTAGCGTGCTTTTGACCGGATTGCTCGATGAACCCCATCGAACTTGAAGTCATCTACCAGTCGACCTTGCAGATTGCGCGCGAGCTTACGCTCAACATGCTGCGTACGGGCTATTCCACGATCATCAAGGAAAGCCAGGACTTTACCTTTGCGATCTTCGACGCGCAGGGCCGCATGGTGGCGCAGGGCATCCCGCAGCCGCTGCACATCGGCCCGGTCGCGGCACAGGTCAACGAGGTCCGCCGCCGCTTTCCGGACACCGCACCAGGCGATGCCTTCATCGTCAATCATCCTTACCAAGCCTGCCAGAATCACTCGACCGACATCACCATCGTCACGCCGATGTTCACCGCCGACCGGCTGGTCGGCTTCATCGGCAACACCGCGCACAAGCCCGACCTCGGCGGCAAGGTGCCGGGCACCAATGCGGGTGACGCCACCGATCTGTTCCAGGAGGGCCTGTTGATCCCGCCGCTGCGGATTCTACGGCGCGGCGAACTGGCGGCCGAAATCGAAACCGTCATCCGCGCCAATACGCGCACGCCGGAAATCACCTGGGGCGACATCAACGCGCAGGTCAACACCAACACCTATGGCCTCACCCGCTTTGCCGAACTGTTCGACAAGTACGGCGTCGAAAAGGTGCTGGCCTGCTGGCAGGAGTGGATGGATATCTGCGAGCGCGAACTGCGCAGGGAGATCGCAAAAGTGCCGGACGGCCGCTACGGCCCGGAGACCGATTACCTCGACGACGACGGCATCGACCTGGATAAATCCTACCGCGTTTCCGCCAGCCTCGAAGTCAAGGGCGACGTTCTGCACTTCATCCTCGACAGCGATGGAGAGGCGCGTGGGCCGATCAACCTGCGGCCCTGCGTGTCGAGGAACTTCATTCAATGCCTGGTCAAGATGGTGTTCATCCCGCACCTGCCGGTGAACGAGGGACTGTCGCGGCCGGTGCAGGTGTCGTATCCGCCGGAAGGCTCGCTGCTCAATCCGCGCTATCCGGCGCCAGTCAACATGTACGTGCGACCGAGCCGGGTAACAACTCGGTCGCGATCCGCGCGCTGGCCCGCGCGGTGCCCGGCCGTGTGCCGGCGCCGGGCAGCGCCGCCGGCGGCTCGATTTCCAGCGCCGGCCGCCATCCGCAGACCGGGCGCTGGTATTCGCAATACGAGATTTTGAGCGGCGGCAGCGGCGCGAGGCCGAACTCGGACGGGGTGAGCGCCATGGATGAACTGGTCGTGAACGTCATGAACACGCCGATCGAGGCGGTGGAAACCAAGTTTCCGGTGCGGGTCGAGCGCTACGAACTGGCGCAGGATTCCGGCGGTCCGGGCACGTTTCGCGGCGGCCTTGGCGTGCGGCGCCAATGGCGCATTCTTAGCGAAGAATCGATCATCAACCTGCGTACCGATCGCTTCAAATTCTCTTCGCCCGGCATTTTCGGCGCCAAGCCCGCGCACCCGTCGGCCGCATCCTTGCAATCCGAGGGCGGCACAGTGAGGCCGCTGACCTCCAAAGTCGCCGGCCTGCGGCTCAAGAACGGCGACCTGCTGTCGATGGAATTCGCTGGCGGCGGAGGCTGGGGCGATCCGCGCAAGCGCGAAGGCGAGCGGGTGCGCCAAGACGTGGTGCGCGGCTACGTCTCGCGCCAGGCTGCGCGGGACGATTACGGTGTCGCAATCAACGACGATTTCAGCATCGACGCGGAGGAGACGGCGCGACTGCGCGCCGGGCAACAATGACTCCTGCCTGCCACGCTGCATTGTTTCCCGGATGCGGTGCAGCGCACAGCGGTGCACTGCATCCGGGACCTTCGCAAACTCCCAGTCTGTAACGATCCCGGGTCTGCGGCGCACCACTTCGTGCCGCGCCGCGCCCGGGAAACAAGTCTGGAAACACGATGAAATTGCGGGTCGGAATCGATGTCGGAGGCACCTTTACCGATGTCATCGCATTCGACGAGGATGCGGGAGCGCTCGTTGCCGTGCGCAAATACGCATCCGATCCGGCGCGTCCTGCCGCGGTCATCGAGACGATCACGCGCGATCTCGCCGCCGATTTCGGTGCGAATTCGGTGTCGCTGATCCTGCACGGCTCGACCGCAGCACTCAACACCATGCTGCAAGACAAGGGCGTGCGCACGGGTCTCATCACCACGCGAGGCTTCCGCGACGTCTATGAGATCGGACGGCAGTGGCGCGGCGAGGAGGTGTTCAACATTTTTGCGCCGGCGCCGAAAATGCTGCTCACGCGCGACCGCATCCATGAGGTGCGCGAGCGGCTCGACTTCTCCGGCAACGTGATCGAGCCGATCGACGAAGACGAGGTCGCGACGGCGGCGCGCCGCTTGGCCGCCCAAGGCGTCGAAGCGATCGCGGTATGCTTTCTGTTCGCCTATGCCAATCCGGCGCACGAGCGCCGCGCCGCGGAAATCATTCGCGGCATCGCGCCCAGGCTCTACCTGTCGCTGTCGCACGAGGTCAATCCGGAATGGCGCGAATACGAGCGCACCGCATCGACCGTCGCCAACGCCTATCTCGGCCCGCCGGTCTCGCACTATCTGCGCGAACTCGAGGAGCAATCGCAGCGCCGCTTTCCGCGCTCGCGCGCACTGATGATGAAGTCGGACGGCGGCGCCGCCAGCGCCCGTATGCTCGCGCGCACTCCGATCGAAACCGTGATGTCCGGTCCGGTCGCCGGCGTGATCGGCGGCCGCTATCTGGGCGACCTCAAGCGCATCGACAACGTCATCACCTTCGACACCGGCGGCACCTCGTCCGACATGGCAGTGCTGCCCGGGCGGCCGCTATTCAAGTCGGAAATTACGGTGGCGCGGCATCCGCTGCGCACGCGCACCGTCGATATCGAAACCATCGGCGCCGGCGGCGGCAGCATCGCCGCGGTCGATCTCGGCGTACTCAAAGTCGGGCCGCAGAGCGCGGCCGCCGATCCCGGACCGGCTTGCTACGGCCGCGGCGGAACCGAGCCGACGCTGACCGACGCTTTGGTGGTGCTCGGCCACCTCAGCCCGACGGCTTTGCTCGAAGGCGCCATGCCGATCTCGTACCAAAGGGCGCATGAGGCGGTATCGACGCGCGTCGCACAACCGCTCGCTCTTTCCCCGGTCGAGGCGGCATGGGGCATTCTCACCGTGCTCGCCGCCAACGTGACGATGGCGATGCGCACCATCACCATCGAGCGCGGCTATGACCCCCGCGAATTCACGCTGATCGCCTTCGGCGGCATGGGACCGACCATTGCCGGCCGCATCATTGCCGAACTCGGCATCGCCCGCATCCTGGTGCCGCGCGACCCCGGCACATTCAGCGCCTTCGGCATGCTGGTCACCGACGTGCACCAGACGCGCAGCTCCACTCGGCTCACGCGGCTCGATGCCGCGACCCCGGCCGAGCTGGAAAAGACCTTTGCCGCCATGGAAGCCGCCGGGCTCGCCGAACTCATGCAGGAGAATTTTTCACGCGAACGGCTGCACACGCTGCGCAGCGCCGGCATGCGCTACCGCGGCCAATCCTACGAGGTCAGCGTCCCGATCGGCAGGTTAAAGAACGAGGCCGATCTTGCCGCGCTCGGCCAAAGCTTCCACGAAGCGCACCGCCGCCGCTACGGCCACATGGCCTACTCGGAATCAATCGAGATCGTCAACTTTCAGGTCACCACCGTCGGCGAGATTCCGAAGCCGCAAATTCACGAAATGGCGGCGTCAGATCGGGTCCAAGCGTCGGCGCCGTACGAGAAGCGCGCCGCCTATTTCGGCGCCGCCGGCGTGACCAAGGTTCCGGTCTTTCGCCGTTCGGCGCTGACGCCCGGCGCGGTGCTCGAAGGCCCCGCCATCGTCGAGGAAAAGACCTCGACCATCGTCCTTTACACAAGCCAGCGCGCCCGCGTCGACGGCTATCTGAATCTCGAAATCGAGCCTCTCGCCAACCCCTGACTGTCGCCGCACGGCGATCGGGCGCTTCCTGGCAGCCGAGCGGTGTGGTAGTTGCGCAGTTCCCGCCTCGAACTTCCTCAGGGTGAATCCGATGTCCGCCTTGCCGATCACCTTCGCCTGCGGCCTCTACGATCGCATGCTCGCCCTGCAAACCGGCGAGATCGAGCCCGCAGGCATCGATCTCAATTTTCTCGTCATGGACAATCCGCGCCAGATTTTCGACCGGATGTCGAACAATCTGGAATTCGACGCCTGCGAAATGTCGAGCTCCGAATTCGTCAGCCGGTATGCTGCGAACAAACTTCCGTTCGTAGCGCTGCCGGTATTTGCCTCCCGCGTGTTCCGCCACGGCTTCATCGTGGTCAACCGCAAGCACATCAAGTCGGCCGCGGATTTTGCCGGCAAGCGCGTCGGCGTGCCGCTCTACACGCAGACCGCTGCCATCTTCATCCGCGGCCTGATGCAGCACGATCTCGGCATCGATCTGGACAACATCGAATGGGTAGAGGGCGCGATCAACGAGCCGGGCGGCTACGGCAATCCGTCGGTCATGCCGATGCTAAAAACCATCAACAAGACGCCGAACAGCAGCGGCAAGTCACTCTCCGACCTGCTCGAAACCGGCGAGATTCAGGCCATCATCGGCTCGAACCTGCCACGCGCGCTCGGTCGCCATCCCGACGTGGTGCGGCTGTTTCCCGATTACCGGGCGAAGGAAAAGGATTATTTCCGCCGCACCCGCATTTTCCCGATCATGCACCTCGTCGTCATCCGCAACGACATCTACGAGAACAACCCGTTCGTGGCGACGAGCCTCTACGACGCGTTCTGCAAGGCCAAGGACCGGGCGCGAGAAAAGATGCGCTTCTCCGGCACGCTGCGCTACATGCTGCCCTGGCTGCCCGACGATGTCGAAGAGATCGACGAATTGTTCGGCGGCGATTGCTGGCCCTACGGCATCGAGCCGAACCGCCCGACGCTCGAAGCGCTCGTAACCTACATGGCCGAGCAGGGGCTGATCGCGGGGGCCATTCCGATCGAGAAACTGTTCGTGCCGACCTACGGATGACAGCTCCGTAGCCCGAATGGAGCGGAGCGCAATCCGGGACGCCCGTGCGGACTTCTGCGCTCCGCTCCATCCGGGCTACAGGAGAGTTCACACCGCTTTCAAGTGCGCGTCCTTGCGCTTGAAGAGATCGTCGTCGGCGTAGCCCATCGTCTCCGGCTTGCCGCGGCCGAGCATGACCTGAAAATAGACCGGCGCGAGCGAATCGTTCTGATAGCCGTGGATGACGCCGGCCGGGCAGGCGATGCACTCCCACCGGCCTAGCCGCGTGGTCAGGCGTTTGCCGGTTTCATCTTCGACGAAGACATCGAGAAAGCCTTCGAGCACGAAAAAGCATTCCTCGACTTCGTGGGTGTGCGCGGCATTGCCCTGGCCCGGCTCGACATACATGACCGACAGCGTGAAGTTGCCGGCCGGAATCACGCTCGGGTCGCCGTGCTTGCCGGAACCGCCGGCGCCGATGAAGCGGTGCTGCGCGCGCTTGTAGCCCTCGATCTTGGCATCTTCGAAGGCGGCCCAATCCGGTTTCTTTTCCTTGAAGCGGCCGACGTACCTTTTCATGATGTCTTCGATGGGAACGCCTTCAAGCTCTTTCGGGCGCGGATGGCGGGCGACGGACATGGTTTGCTCCTGTCGAATGGCGAATTGCCCTTAATCTATTCTCGGCCCCGGCCCACGGTCAATGAACGGTGTCCGGCTCGAGCGTTGTTGTTCAAATGGCAACCAGCGAAAGTTCAGGATTTCGGTATCCAGGCCAAGGTCTCGGGTTGAGTCTCGTAAGGCGTCGCGTCTTCGGGAATGGCAACCCAGCGCTGCGCGCTGCGCGTCCAAAAGTGTATGGTGGGAACGAGCTACGACGTATCGTCCAGAGTACCCGGTTTGAGGTTGCGGTTCGGATAGGCGGCGCCACCGGGGACGTGATAAAGCCGCGTGCCGCAGTCGGAGCAAAACCAGCACTCCATCGTCTTCGTCGGGCTGGTCTTTCGGGCAAACATTTTCGGAGTGCCCTTGGTGATGCGGAGATGCTGCTCTGGAATAACGGCCGCCATGGCGAATGCGGACCCGGATTGTCTCTGGCACTCCGTGCAGTGACAGGCATAGACCGCGACCGGCGCGCCGGTGATCTCGTAGCGGATTGCTCCACACTGACATCCACCTGATTGCGGTAATTTCATCGCTCGTCACCGTCACCGCCGCAAGCGCGCGTCCTGTACGAGCTGCCACACCGCGGCAGGCGTCAGCGGCAGGTCGCGCGGCTCGGCGCCCAAGCAACTTAGCGCATCGGCCACCGCGTTCGCCATCACGCCGCCGACGGAGATGATGCCGCCCTCGCCGCCGCCTTTGGCGCCGAGCGGATTGAGCGGAGACGGGTGCGACTCCATCACGAAGCCGCGAATTCGCGGAAAATCGCTCGCCGTCGGAATCATGTAGTCGGCAAGCGAGCCGGTCAGAAGCTGGCCTTGCTCGTCATAAGCCAGATGCTCCATGAAGGCGCCGCCAAGCCCCTGCACCACCGCGCCGACGAGCTGGCCCTTGAGCGTAAGCGGGTTGATCACCCGGCCGCAATTCTGGACTGCCACATAATCGCAGAGTTCGACCTGCCCGGTCTTGATATCGACTGCGACATGAGCGGCATGCGCGCCATAGGCCCAAGTGTGCTTGTGATTCAAGAACGCCCCTTCGACCGAGATCGGCTCGGGTGCAAGCTCGGCCCATGACACCGACTTGCCGTCCGGCGCGCTCGCGCGATCGTCGGCCAGCACCACTTCGCTCGCGCCGCAAGTCAGGCGGCGCGCCGCTTCTACGCGCATCTTCTCGCGCAGTTTCGTCGCGGCATCGAGAACGGCCGAGCCGCCCATCACGATCGAGCGCGAATGATAGGCGCCGTAGCCGTCGCTGACATAGGACGTGGAGCCGTGGAACACGTGGTTGATGCGCTTCATCGGCATTTCCATGGCGTCGGCGGCGATCTGGGCGAAGGCGGTCTCGAGCCCCTGCCCCACTCCCGACGAGCCCATATAGACCGTGAGCGTGCCGTCGGATTCCAGCACGAGTCTTGCGCTCTCCTTGGGTCCCGCGGCGCCGCCCTCGATGAAGCAGCCGACTGCAAGGCCGTGATAGCGGCCGTCGATGCACTGGCCTTTGAGCTTTTTCTTCTCGTTCCAGTCGATTTCGGCCAAGCAGCGATCGAGCGTGACCTGATAATCGCCGCTGTCGAGCTCATCCTTGCTCTCGAACGGCGCGATGGTGGCAAGCGTGTACGGCATCTCTGCCTCACGCACGAGATTGCGGCGGCGGAATTCGACCTGATCGATGCCAAGCTCGCGCGCCACCATGTCGAACAACCGTTCACGGAAGAAATCGGTTTCGAAGCGCCCCGGTCCGCGATAGGTGCCGACCGGCGTCTTGTTGGTCAGCAAGAGCGACACGTCCAGGTCGATGTTGGGGATGCGATAGGGGCCCGACATGAATTGCGCGACATTGCGCGCGCCGACTGCGCCGTTGGTGCGCATATAGGCGCCCATGTCGACGAAGGCGTGCCCGCGCAGGCCGAGAATGGTGCCGTCGCGCCGGCATGCGATCTCGACCTCGCAAGCCGCCTCGCGCGCATGATTGATGGTCATTAAGTGTTCGCGGCGGTCCTCGGTCCATTTCACCGGCCGGCCGCAATAGCGCGCGGCGAACGGGATCAGAAAATCTTCCGGATAGAACTCGCCGCGCGCGCCAAATCCGCCGCCGACATCGTACTCGACCATGTCGATGGCGTCCTCGGAAAGCCCCATCTGCTTGGCAAGGATACGGCGATTGGCGAACAGCACTTTGGCGGCGCCGCGCACCGTCAGCCGGCTGCGCGCCGGGTCCCATTCGGCGAGCACGCCACGCGGCTCCATCGGCAACGCGGTGTGGCGCTGCGTGGAAAAGCGCTCGCGCCGCGTGTAAGGCGCGCCCGCGAAAGCTGCTTCGGCGTTGCCGAGCACGGCGCGAAATTTCATCGCGATGTTGCTGCCCTTGTCCTCAAACAGCAGCGTCTCGTTTCTGATCGCCTTTTCCCAGGTCGAGATTGCCGGCAACGGCTCGATATCGACATCGATCACGCCGAGGGCATCCTCCGCGATCCCGGGAGTGTCAGCCAAAACCACCGCCAGCGCCTCGCCGACATAACGAACCTTGTCGTGCGCCAGGACGGGCTGCGCGAACGCTGCGAATTCCGGCATCGGCTGCAGCCGCATTGGCACGACAGGAATATCATCCCCCAGATCGGCGGCAGTGATGACCGCATGCACGCCCGGCAGCGCGCGAGCAGTCTTGGTATCGATCGAACGAATGCGGCCATGTCCAAACGAGCTGCGCAGGATCGCCGCGTGCAGCATATTGCTGCTTGCGACATCGTCGACGAATTGGCCACGGCCACGAACCAGCCGCAAATCCTCCAACCGTTCGATCGGCTGGCCGACGAACGAGTTGACCGTCCTCACGCGCCCTCTCCGTCCCGCTTGTAGGCCGAACGCGCATCAAGCACCGCCTCGATGATGGAAATGTAGCCGGTGCAGCGGCATAGATTTCCGGACAGAACTTCGCGCACGCGGTCGGCGTCGCAGTCCGGTTCCTCGCTCAACAGCGCATGGGCGGTCGTGATCATGCCGGGCGTGCAAAAGCCGCATTGCAGGGCGTGGTGCTTGCGGAACGACGCTTGCAACGGTGTCAGACCTTCGTCGCGTGACAACCCCTCGACGGTGACCACCTGGGCGCCGTCGGCCTGCACCGCGAGCATGAGGCAGGACCGCACCGCGGCGCCGTTCACCAACACGGTGCACGCGCCGCAGACGCCGTGTTCGCAGCCGACATGCGTGCCGGTGAGGCGCAGATGATGACGCAGGCAGTCGGCGAGCGTCAGGCGCGGCTCGACCTCGACTTCGACGGCCTTGCCGTTGACTTCAAATCTGACTGGCATGGGCACCGCCGCTCTCAGTCCGTCATCCTGAGGTGCGAGCAAAGCGAGCCTCGAAGGGCGACGGAAAAAATCACAGCAACAAATTCTGTCATGCCGCCGCGGCCTTGAGCGCGCGTTCGACCATGACGCCGACCAGCGCCTTGCGGTAGGCGCCGCTGGCGTGGATGTCGTCGGCCGGATCGACCGCGGCGGACGCGGCGGCCTCCGCCTTCGCGGCCACGGCATCGTCGATGCGCTGGCCGTTGATGACTGCTTCTACGCTCGGCAGCCGCAGCGGCCGGTCGGCGACGCCGATGACCCCCACATGCGCGTTGCGCGCTTTCTTGTCGCTGTCCTCATCGTAGAACAGCGCGGCTGCAGCGAGCGCGAAATCGCCGCGGCGGCGGGCGAATTCCTGAAAGCCGAAGCGGCGCTTCGCCGGCCACGGCGGCAGCCGAATCTCGGTAATGATTTCGTCCGGCTTGAGCGCCGTCATCAGCGGGCCGCGGAAGAAATCGCCGGCGGCGATGGCGCGCTGGCCGGCCTTGCCGATAGCGGCAATCTGCGCCTCGCAGGTCACCGCAATGCCGGGCAGTTCGGCGGCGGGATCGGCATGCGCCATACTGCCGCCGGCCGTGCCGCGGTTGCGAATCTGGTAATGCGCGACATGCTTGACGGCGGCCACCAGGAGCGGATGCGCCGTGGCCAGCCGCGCGTCATCGAGGATGTCGCGCCAGCGCGCCATGGCGCCGAGCATCACGCCGTCCCGCGTGATCCTGATCTGCCGCAGCTCATCGAGCTTGCGCAGATCGACCAAGAGCGACGGCGAGGCGACGCGAAACGCCAGCATCGGCACCAGGCTCTGGCCGCCGGCAAGCGGCTTCGCCTCGCCGTCGTGCGAGGCGAGCAGCGCCACTGCGTCGGAGATGCTGGTCGGGCAGGCATATTCGAAGAGCGGTAATTTCATAACCCGGCACGTCCACTTCGAACTGCGAGAACCGGCATTGTTTTGATGTTTCCTAGCATCGGCCTGCCGCGCCGGTCAACGTGTCGCGGACTGTGAATTCTTGGCCATTTGGATCATCTGCCACACACGCGGCGGCGACAGCGGCAGTTCATGCGGCTGCACGCCAAAATCCGCCAGCGCCACGGCAACCGCGTTGGCGACGACGCCGCCAACCGGGATGATCCCGCCCTCGCCCGCGCCCTTGGCGCCGAGCGGATTGAGCGGCGAGGGTTTCAGCTCCAGCGCGACGGCGCGAATGCTCGGAAAATCGCTCGCGGTCGGCAACAGATAATCGGCGAACGAGCCGGTGAGCAATTGGCCGTTCTCGTCGTAGATAAATTGCTCGAGGAATGCGCCGCCCAGTCCCTGCACGATAGCGCCGACGCATTGGCCGTGCAGCGTCAGCGGATTGATAATGCGGCCGACATCTTCGACGGCGACGTAATCGATCAGTTCGACGTGCCCCGTTCGCGGATCGACAGCGACGTGGGCAGCGTGCGCGCCGTAGCTGTAGGTGCGCTTGTTGCTGGCATGAGTGCCGTCGGCGGACAGTCCGGCGAACTCGCCCAGTGGCACCGAGGTGCGATCCGGCCCGAGCGCCATGCCGCGGTCGATGGTCACCTCGCCCGGCGCGCAATTCAACCGTCGCCCGGCGGCTTCGCGGATCATCCCGCGCAACCGCCCGGCCGCCTGGACCACAGCCGAGCCGCCCATGACCACCGAGCGCGAACTGAACGAACCGACGCCGTCGTCGAGATAATCGGTCGAGCCGTGGAGTACGTCGTTAATGCGGTCGATTGGCATTTCCATGGCGTCCGCGGCGATCTGCGCGAACACCGTCTCGACGCCCTGGCCCACGGACGACGAGCCGATAAACACTGTGACCGTGCCGTCGGCCTCCAGCCGCAGCCGCGCATTCTCCTTCGGCCCAGTGCCGCCGCCTTCGATGTAGCAGCCGACCGCAATACCCTGATAGCGGCCGCCGACCAGCTTGCCCGCAAGCTTGGACCGCTCCGCCCAGTTGAATTCGACAAGGCAGCGGTCGAGCGTGACCTGGTAGTCGCCGCTGTCGCACTCGGCCGCAATATCGTACTCCCGCACGGTCGCCAGCGGATAAGGCATTTCGGCATCGGCGACCAGATTGCGCCGGCGGAACTCGACGCGGTCGAGCTTGAGATCGGCCGCCACCATATCGATGAGCCGCTCGCGCGAAAAATCCGCTTCGAAGCGGCCCGGCCCGCGATAGGTGCCCGACGGCGTCTTACTGGTCATCACCAGCGATACGTCCACGCGGACATGCGGGATGCGATAGGGTCCCGACATGACCTGCGCCATGTTGCGTGCTTGCGTCGCGCCATTGGTGCGCAAATAGGCGCCTTGATCGGTGTAGGCGCGGCCGCGCAAAGCGAGGATCGTGCCGTCGCGCGTGCAGGCGATTTCCAGCTCGCATTCGGCGTCGCGCGCGTGGTTCATCGCCATCAGATTATCGCGCCGGTCCTCCGTCCATTTGACCGGGCGTCCGATGAATCGCGCCGCGAACGGGATGAGAAAATCTTCGGGATAGAACTCGCCCCTGGCGCCGAAACCGCCGCCGACATCGTATTCGACCATGTGCACCGATCGCTCCGGCAGATTCATCATCTGCGCCAGCATACGGCGATTGGCGAACGGAACCTTGCAGATGCCGGAAACCGTCATACTGCCGCGCTCGGCGTCCCATTCAGCCAGCAAGCCGCGCGGTTCCATCGTCACCGCGGCGTGCCGCTGCACGCGAAAATATTCGCGGCGCACGTAGGGAGCATCCTTGAAGGCAGCGTCCGGATCGCCGCGCACCGCAATTATCGTGTTGGCGACGTTGGTCTTGGTCTTGTCGAACAAAAGCACGTCGCCCTTGCGCGCCGTGTCGCGGTCCGCCAGCGCCGGGAGCGGCTCGATGTCAACGAGGATCGCGTCCAGCGCATCTTCAGCCACGGCGACGCTGTCGGCCACCACCAGCGCCAACGGCTCGCCGACATAGCGCACTTTGTCGACCGCAATGACTGGCTGCTCATAGTTCTTGAGCACCGGCAGGGCTTCCTGCCGCAACGGAATATGGGGAATCTCGCCGATCTCGTCGGCGGTGATGACAGCGTGCACACCCGGCAGAGCGCGTGCGGCCGAACTGTCGATGGAGCGGATGCGGCCGTGCGCGAGCGAACTACGCAACACGACGGCGTGCAGCATCTGCTCGCTGGCGAGGTCGTCGACATACTTGCCGCGGCCGGTAAGAAAGCGGAAATCCTCGCGGCGTTCGATCGGACTGCCGATGAACGCGTTTGTGGCGCGGTGGGCGGTTGCGGTCATATCGCGATCGTCGCCTCCAGGTTGATCAGCGCACGCGCCACGCTGAGCGCGGCGAGCGCCGAGGTCTTGAGATTGGTGCGCGAGGGTTTGCCGGCAAGCTGGATGGCGAAGCGGCCAGCGGCGCCTTCGGCTTCGATCTCATGCACGTTGCCCGGCGCTTCGGGGTCGGCGACCAGCTCGACTTCGGTGGCCTCGAAGCCGATGCCGGCAAGCGCGACAGCGGCGGCGACATTGGCATTCTGCGGATAAAGCAACGCCGCTTCGCCGGCGCTGCCGCGGTAGAGCACGGTGCGCCCGGCGAGTTTGTCGAGGTCGGCGACCTTTTCGGCCGGCGAGCCGCGCCATGCCGCCGGCGGCTTGCGCGAGCGATAGCGCACCGCGTTAAGCCCGCTGAGCCGCATCGCCGCGAGCGCGTCGATGCCGCCGACCGCACCGGCCGGCAGCAAAATCCGGCCGCCGCCGCTGCGCGCGGCCGCGCTTAGAACTTCGAGTAATTTTGGCTCTGCAAGCGCACCGATCGAGATCACCAGCAAATCGGCGCCACGTCGCAAAACCTCCGCGCCATAATCCGCCAGAGCCCCTTGTCCGGCAAGCTCGGCGACGATTTTGGGATCGCGCGCGAGCAAGGCGTCGAGCGATTCGACGATCTCGATTCCAGGGAGCGCAGCGCGCGCCTTTTCGACGCGGCCCGGCCGGCACAACGCGGCGACGAATTCGATGCTGCCATCGGTTTTGCGCACCGCAGCGAGAACGTCCTGCGCGATACCGCCATAGCCGATCAATGCGACTCTGATCATCGTTGTTGCCATTCCCCTCCCCCTTGTGGGGCTACGGGATGCACGAAACTGATTCCCGGCTGATTGTAGATGTGATTCAAGGCCTTTGGCATGGATTTGCTGGAGGTGACACGATGGCCTATGGCGACATTCGGGTGGCGGAGCGGGCGGATTGGCTGATCGAGCGGGTTGCCGCGGCGGGTACGTTGGTGCTTCGGCGGGTTGGAGAGACGAGAGCCGGGGAGCTTGCTGTTCACCGGTTTCTGTCTTCGCCGTATGTGAGTGTTGAAAACATCGTCGAGACCCTTGCGGCGCGGACGGCGGTGCAATGCGCCGGGCGGCGGGTGCTGGCGGTTCAGGACACGACGGAGATCAACTTTGCGGGTCGCGACCAGAAGCGACGCGGCTTTGGCGCGGGTGGAGACGGCAACAGCCCGGGGTTCTTCATCCATCCTGTGGTGGCGCTGGACATCGAAACGGAAGCGGTCGTCGGTCTGGTCGATGCGGCGATCTGGACTCGGCCGCCGATGCGCGCGCCAGCGCGCCGCAAGCGGAGGTTGGAAGACAAGGAATCGATGCGATGGCTTGCCGGCTGCGAGGCTGCGGCCGAGACGCTGGCGGGGGCTGCGTCGGTGGTCATGGTGGCGGACCGCGAAAGCGACCTTTATGCGTTGTTTGCCCGCAAGCCCGAGCGGCTCGATCTGATCGTGCGCGCCGGGCAGGATCGCGGTCTGGAGCGGGGCGGCCTGTTGTCCGCGGCCCTCGATCAGGTCGAAGCTTTGCATCGGGGCGAGGTGCGAGTAGCGCCGCGCGGACCGGGCGATAAGGGACGCACCGCAACGGTCGAGTTGCGTGCCGCGACGGTGCGCATCAAGCGCCCGCAGGTTGGTCCTTTGCGGGCGCTTGCCAAGACGGTAGAACTTGGCTTGGTCGAAGCGCGGGAAGTCGACGCGCCGGCCGGCAAAACGCCCCTGCTTTGGCGCCTGCTCACGACTTTGCCGGTGGCCAGCGCCGAAGAAGCCCAGCAGGTCGTGCAGCTTTATCGTCTGCGCTGGCGCATCGAACAGATTTTCCGCGCGCTCAAGAGCGATGGCCTCAAACTTGACGACAGCCAAATGATAGACGCCGAACGCTTGTTCAATCTCGCGGCGATCGGCTTGGCCGCCGCCATCCGCACCATCCAACTGGTGGACGCCAGAGACGGCAGTCCTCGCCCGGCTACCGATGTCGTCGACGAGGTCTTTGCCGTTCCACTGCAACTGCTCTCCACAAAGCTGGAAGGCAAAACGGCGCGGCAGAAAAATCCGCATCCGCCGGGATCGCTCGCCTTCGTCGCCTGGATTACCGCTCGTCTCGGCGGCTGGAATTGCTACTACAAACCTCCCGGACCTAAAACCATGCGCGAGGGCTGGAACCAACTCGCTGCCAAACTCGAAGGCTATGCGCTTGCTACACAATGCCAAATTCCGTGAATCCCGTAGCCCTTGTGGGGAGGGGTCAGGGGTGGGGGTTGGAGGTCATGCGACTACGTCGCCGATTATCATTACCTCTCGACCCCCACCCTAACCCTCCCCACACGGGGGAGGGGAAAAGAATCACAGCCGCATGCCGGTAAACTTCCACTGCGACAGCTCCTCCATCGTGTAACGGACGCCTTCGCGGCCGAAGCCGGAAGCGCCGACGCCGCCGAACGGATAGGTGTCGAGCCGGAAGCGGCTGGCATCGTTGATCCCCAGCGAGCCGACGCGCAGCTTGCGCGAGACCTTGAACGCCGTCTCCAGGCTTTTGGTGAAGCACGCGCCTTGCAGCCCGAACTCCGACGAATTGGCCAAACCCAGAGCCGCATCGACATCGGCGACCGGCTGCACCACGACGACCGGCCCGAATGCTTCCTCGCTCATCAGCCGCGCCTCGGCCGGCGCTTCGGCGACGATCGCCGGACCCAAAATAGCGCCGCGCCGCTCAGGCTTGAGCACGAGCTTTCCGCCCTTGGCGACGGCATCGGCGATCATCGCTTCGACGCGGTCGGCGGAAGCGCCCGAGACCATCGGGCCGACATCGGTGGCGCTGTCTTCCGGGTCGCCGACTTTAAGTTTTTTCGCCGCGGCGACGAAGTGATCGAGGAAGCGTTCGTAGACCGGCCGCTCGACGATGACGCGCTGGGCGGAGATGCATTGCTGGCCGCTGGCTTCGAAGCCGGCGCCGGCGATGCGGGTTGCCGCATCGGCGAGATCGGCGTCGGCGCAGACGATATTCGCGGCATTGGAGCCTAGCTCGGCGACGAATTTTTTCGCACCGGCTGAGCGCGCGAGTTCGTTGCCGGCGGCAGTAGAGCCGGTAACGGTGACGGCGGCGACCAGCGGATGCGACACCAAGAGCTTCGCGGTCTCGCGACCGCCCGGCACGACGTTGAACAAGCCATCGGGAAGACCGGCCTTCTTCATCGCCCCCGCCATCAGCAGCGCCACTTCGGTGCCGGGCGGCGACGGTTTCACCACCACCGCATTGCCGACGGCAAGCGCCGGCGCAACTTTCTGGATCAAGAGATTTACCGGGCCGTTGAACGGCGTGATGGCGGCAACGACGCCGTAGGGAATCCGCACCGTGAAGCCGAAACGGCCGGCGCCGGTTACAGTGACGTCGAGCGGCAGCACCTCGCCGTTAAGGTGCGGCAATTGCGCGGCACAGGCGCGAATGAAGGTGCCGGCGCGCTTGGCCTCGAAGGTCGAGGCGCGGCGCGGCTTGCCGATCACACGAATGAGCGAGCGCACCAACTCGGCCTCGATCTTGTCCATCGCATCGGCCGCAGCCAACAGCCACCCGACGCGCTGTGCGATGGTGGCGTCCTGATTGGCAAGAAACGCCTGGTGCGAATGCTTTACCGCGGCGTCGACGATGCCGGCATCGGACTCGATCATGTGCGAGGCGACGGTCTCGTCGATCGGCGAAATCAGCGGCGAAAACGCGGCACCAGCGGCGGCGGCGCTGCCGCCGATCCAGGGCATGAGACGCGGGATGTCGTTCATGGCAGAGCCTCCACTACAATAACTCACGAGCGCGCCGCCGCGATCAAAGCAAACAGCTTGGCCGGTGTCACCGGATATTCGGCGACGGTCACGCCGAACGGCGACAGCGCATTCTCGATCGCGGCGACGATGGCGCCGGCGGCGGGCACGCAGCCGGATTCGCCGACGCCCTTGACGCCGAGCGGATTGAGCGGCGAGGGCGATTGCAGAAAGTGCAGCTCGATGTTCGGCAATTCGGCCGCCGTCGGCAATAGGTAATCCGCGAACGTAGTGGTCAGCGGCTGCGCCGCGTCGTCATAGCGCATCCATTCGAACAGCGTATTGCCGATGGCGTGCACCGTGCCGCCGACCAATTGGCCCTCGACGATCATCGGATTGATCAGCCGGCCGGAATCATTGACGACGACGTAGCGCACAATGCGCACGCCGCCGGTCTCGACATCGACCTCGACTTCGACGGCGTGGCAGCCCATGCCGTAAGTGAGCGCGCTCGGCTGGAAGCTTGCCATGGTTTCGAGACCGGGATCGAACTTTCCGGGCAGCGAATAACCGGGGACGCCAGAAACCGCTTCGGCGACTTCGCGCAGCGACAGCCCGCTGCCCGGCGCGCCGACCACCTCGACGCGGCTGTCGTGGAGTTCGAGGTCTTCGACGCTCGCCTCGAGCAGATGCGCAGCGACGCTTAAGACTTTTTCGCGTACCGCGCGCGCGGCAAGATGCACCGCCGAACCCGCGGTGACGGTCTGCCGGCTGGCGAAGCCGCCCTGGCCGTAGGGAATGACGGCGGTATCGCCGGCAATCACCGTCACGCTCTCGGGTGAAACCGCAAACTGTTCGGCGCAGATTTGCGCCAGCGCCGTCTTGATGCCCTGTCCCATCGGCATGGCGCCGGTATAGACCGAGATGCGGCCGGAACGGCCGATGCGCACGATGCCGGACTCGAAGGGGCCGCGCCCGGTGCCCTTGACGCCGTTGCCGATGCCGATGCCGAGATTGCGGCCGCTGCTTTGGGCCGCGCGCTGGCGCGCCGCAAACCCGGCATAGTCGATGGCTTCGAGCGCCATATCGAGGCAGCGCGGAAAATCGCCGCTGTCATAGGCGACCGGCGAGCCGGCGCGGGTCTTGAGCGGCGTGACGTAGGGCATTTTCTCCACCGGCACGAGATTGCGCCGCCGCACTTCGGCACGATCGAGCTTGAGCGTCTCGGCGATGCGGTCGAGCGTGCGCTCCATGGCGAAGGAGGCTTCCGGATAGCCGGCGCCGCGCACCGGCATGGTGGCGACCTTGTTGGTTTCGACAACTCGCACCCAAAGATCGTAGGCCGGCACGATGTACGGGCCCGGCACGCCGGTCGAGGTGTTATACGGCAGGTTGAGGCCCTGCGGAGTATAGGCGCCTTGATCGTGAATGAGTTCGCCGCGCAGGCCGAGCACATGACCGTCGCTGTCGAAGGCGACTTCAAGCTCCCAATACTGGTCGCGCTCCTGCACCGCGGCGCAGAAATGCTCGCGGCGGTCCTCGATCCATTTGACAGGGCGGCGCAGCCGCAGACATGAGGCGGCGAGCGCGACTTCCTCCGGATAAAGCACGAACTTGCCGCCGAAGCCGCCGCCCACATCCGGCGCCACGACGCGAATCTGGTTCTCGTCGAGCCCAAGGAGCCGCATCAGAAAGGCGCGGACTTCGTGCGCGAGCTGCGTCGAGGACCACAGCGTCAGCCGGTCCTCATTTTCGTCGAGCACGGCAACCGCGCCGCGTCCCTCCATCGAATGCGCGCCGCCGCGATGCTGCTTGAGGCTGAGGCGCGCGCGGTGCGGGCCACGGGCGAAGGCCGCGGCGATGTCGCCGTAGGCTTGGCGGAAGTCGAACAACAGATTGCTCGACTTACCGCGATGGGCGACCGGCGCGCCCGGCGCCAAAGCGGCGCGGCAGTCGGAGATTGCCGCCAGCGGCTCGTAATCCACGTCCACAGCGGCCGTCGCATCCTCGGCGACGGCGCGCGACTGTGCGATAACGATGGCGACGGCTTCGCCGACAAAGGCGACTTCGTCCTTCGCGAGGACGAACGGCGCGACGTTGCCCTCCAACTGGTCGGTACGGAATTGCAGCGGCAGCCGCTCGGCCGTCAGCAGCGGCGCGATGTCGTCGAGCGTGAACACCGCATGCACGCCCGGCAGGCTGCGCGCCCGTGCGGCGTCGATGCCGCGAACGCCGGCATGCGCATGCGGCGAGCGCACGAAGGCTGCTTCCAGCATGCCGGGAAATTTCAGATCGTCGACGAAGCGGCCGCGGCCCCGGATCAGCGGCCCGTCTTCGAGGCGAAGCACGCGTTCGCCGATCGAGTGAACCTGCGTCACGTCTGGCGCCATCGCGGCATGGATCACTCGGGACGCAAACCGGACGCTTTCACCACCTTTTGCCATTTCGGCAATTCGGATTTGATAAAGGCCGAGAATTCGTCTGGACCCAGGAGATCCGGCTCGCCACCGACCTTCGCCAGCGACGCCGCCACCTCCGGCCGCTCGAAAGTCCGCTTCACTTCGGCCGCGATCTTATCAACGATGGGGCGCGGCGTTCCGGCCGGCGCCATCAGGCCCTGCCAAGACGAAACGGCAAAGCCACTCAGCGTTTCGCCGATCGTTGGCAAGTCCGGGGCGCTCGCACTTCGCGTGGCGCTGCTGACCGCAAGCGCCCGAATCAGACTCGCCTGCGCCGGCGGCCAAAGCGTCGTCATGCTGTCGATCGCCAGATCGATGCTTCCGTTCATCATGGCGGCCAATTCGTCCGACGTACTGCGGAACGGCACGTGGGTCATATGCGTGCCGGTCGCAAGCTCGAACGTCACCACCGAAAGCTGCGAGGCGGAGCCGACTCCCGACGAGCCGTAATTGAGCTTTCCATCATGCGCCTTGAGGTAGGCAATGAGTTCAGGCACGGTTTTGACCGGCAACTGCCGATTGACGACGAGCAGCTCCGGCAGACGCACCAGGAGGGAAACCGGCTGGAAATCGCGCTCGGTGTCATAAGGCAGATTCTTGTAGACGAATTCGTTGAGCACATTTCCGCTCAACGTGCATAAGAGAAGCGTATAGCCGTCATTCCGCGCTTTCGCCACGTATGCGGTGCCGATACTGCCGCCGGCACCCGAGCGGTTCTCCACCACGAATGGCCTGCCGAGGTCTGCTTGCAGGTGCTGCTGCACGATACGCGCGAGCAGATCCGCGGAGCCACCGGCCTGAAATGGGACGACGATCGTGACCGGCCGCTGCGGCCAGCTCTGCGGCGAATTCTCGTCGGCCCAAACCGCCGCCGCGGCGATCGTGATCAGAACGGCGCCGACCGCCAACGACATGATTCGCATGATCCCCTCCAGTTACGCAGACACTACGATTGCAGCCATTCCTCGAAGCGCGGTTGTATATGTCCGATATTGTCCGCCCACCAGGGATAATCGATCACGTGCTCGACCTTCTCGTTGGCGGGATACGACGGCATCAGCTTGGCGAGCCTGTCATTGAGCAACGGAATAGCTTTCGGGTTCTGCGGCGCATAATAGAGCAGCCGCGCAAACACCGCCTGATATTCGGCGCGTCCGATAATATCGAGAAACTTCATGCCGCCGGTCGGATTCGGGCAACCCGCCGGCACGAACCAGCCTTCGCCGTGGCCCGAATAGGTGGCGCCGTTCCAGACCAGCTCGAACGGCGCCTTGTGGTCGAGAATGGATTGCGTGGCGCGGCCATTAGTCATGTGGATGAGATCGACCTCCTGCTGCTCCATCAATTGCTGGGACTGCGAGTTGTCGTGCCACCAGGCCTTGATGTGCGGCTTGATGCGGTCAAGCGTGCGGAAGGCGCCGTCGAGATCGATCGGGTAGAACTCGGATTCCTTGACGTCTTCGGCCGTAACCGCGGCTTCGATCGTCCACAGCGGGTCGCGCCGCAGCGAGCGGCGGCCGGGAAATTTTTCTACGTTCCAGAAGTCCGCCCAGGAATTGGGATGATCGTCGCCGGGCCATTTGGTCTTGCTGTAGCAGACGTTCATCGATTGCGCGGCGCCGCCGATGATGTTTGGACGACGAAGCTGTACCGGCGACAGTGCCGTTTTGTCGATCAGGCTCCAATCCAGCGGCGTGATCATGCCCATGCGGTCGGCCAGGATGACCTCCATTCCAGACGAACTGACCGCATCGATCTGCATGGCGTGCGCCTGATGCATCGCGACCAATTTGCCGAAATTGTACGGCTCCTGGTAGCGCACGGGAATGCCGGTCTTTTTCGTGAACGGCTCGCCGAACGCCGCCATGATCGCCTTCTTCCACGCACCGCCGTAAGTGTAATACGTGACCGGCTTGACGTCGGCCAAGGCCGCGACGTTCGCAAACGACGACAGCAGCACCGAGCCTGCCGCCGCCCGACCCAGGGCGCGGATGAAGCCGCGCCGGTTGAGATCACGCGTTTCCAGCAGCACCTCGCGCAGCATCGCGCATGCCCGATCCGCTTCATGTTCCGGAAGATGAGACATTGCTGTCCTCCCTGCGCTTGCGATGTGATCGCCCGCTTCCCACCACCATACCACGCACCATCGCGGCGGGATCAGCCTGCTCCCGTCATTTGCTGGCCTTGCTCGCTCGCGGCTTGGAACGCGGGCCCATCGGCTCGGGCTGGAACGGCCCGTCGCGCATTTCAAGGTAGGCCTTCAGGCCGTGCTGGCGCTGCGCCTCGAACAGCCTTTCGCGGTTCTCGTTGTGTGAAGAATGGACTAGCGCGCTCAATGCGCCCTCGAGCAGCAGCGCGGAATTGACGCCGGACGCCTGCATGCCCAGCATCGCAATCGCCTTGTTGAGGCGGATCGAGGGCTCGGGCACGAGCGCCATCCGTTTCGCCAGCGCGCGGGTCCGCGGCATCAGCTCGTCGTGCGGTACCACCTCGTTGACCATGCCGATGCGCAAGGCCTCCTGCGCGTCAAAATGATCGCCGGTCAGCGCCCAGCGGTTGGCGGCCTTCCAGCCGCACAAGGCGGTGAGCAGGTAAGTCGAATTGGAGACGTGCCGCACTTCCGGCTGCGCGAACACGGCGCGTTCTGAAGCGATCGTGATGTCGGCGGCGAGCTGATACCAGAAGCCGCCGCCCATCGCCCAGCCGTTGACGGCGGCGATGATCGGCTTGCCCAAGCTCCACATGTGCGACCAATGCGCGACACGGCTGCCATCCTGCCGCTGCCAATACTCGATGAACTCGGCGTGCGTCTTGCCCTGCGGATCGGAGTGTCGCACGCCCGAAGCGGTCCCCGAAGTCTGGTCGTAGCCGGCGCAAAAGGCCGCCCCGCTGCCGGTCAGGATGATGGCGCGGACATTGCGGTCGGCATCGGCTTCATCGAAAGCGCGGTGAATTTCCGCCTCGAGGCTGCGCGACAGCGCGTTCATGCGCTCCGGCCGGTTGAGAGTAATGGTCGCTACTTTCTCATCAACGCTGTAGAGCAAATCCTGGTAACTCATTCGTCGTCCTTTCTATCGGCTGCCGGTGCAAGGTCATGAAGCGGCGCGTTCGGCAAAGGCCGCCGCATCGTATTGCGCCGTAGCGGCCTGATTTGTCGGCCCAGCCGCCATGTCAAAGGCGATGTCGACCGCGATCACGCCTTCGCCCCGCCCCTTGACGATGATGGGATTGAGATCGAACGCACGGAAGCGGCCGGCATTAGCCAGCGCGAACTGTCCCAGCCTGACCAAGAGATCGGCAAGCGCGTCGATGTCGCCGGAATCGCGGCCGCGGGCGCCGGCGAAGATCTTGGAGCTTTTGATGCCGTGGATCATGGCGAGCGCATCGTCCCGCGTCAGCGGCGCCATCTCGGTGCGCGCGTCATTGAAGATTTCGACAAAGATACCGCCGAGGCCGAAGCAGATGGCCGGGCCGAACAAGGCATCGTCGATCACGCCTGCGTAGGCTTCGGCAACGCCTTTGACCATCGGCTGGATGAGGACCTGGGCGTCGCCTTTGAAGCCCGCTTCGCGCGCGTTCGCGACGACACTGCGATAGGCCTGCACAACCTCGTCGGCGCCGGCACAGCCCAGCACGACGCAACCGATATCGCTCTTGTGTATGAGACCCGGCATTTCAGCCTTGATCGCCGCCGGCACGCCGAAGCGCTGCTGTGCTGCGACCGCCTCCTCCTCCGAGCGCGCCAGCGCCGTGTCGACGACGGGGATACCGGACGTCGCGAGCGCCTTTCGCATCGTCAGAAAATCGGCGGAATCGTTCGGCGCTGCCGGGTGCACAAGGCGACGGTCGGGCTTTGCCGCTGCAGCGCGCAGCCAATGATCGCGCCGCATCGGCAGATAGCGCAGCGCCCGCATGGCGTTTCCAATGCCGAGCAGCACGGGAACGCTCGCGCCGTGCAACATCTCGATCGTTGACGAATCGAGCGGCCCGCCAAGTGGCGTGTACTGAAAGGCGACGAACGTGCGGCCCGACGCGCGGGCGGCGTCGGCGATGCGCGGCTGCGAGCCGGCTCGCGCTCTCGTGGCCGCCGCCGCGCACCGTCACGCTCGAGGCGATCACCGGACGGCGCCTTTCGGCCGTCAGCAAGGCATAGATTTTCGGCATCAAAGCCGGATCGTCGTACATCGCCCCGGTGCCGTCGATCGGGTTGGTGACGCTGCCGAATTCCGGTTGCACCGCGCGCAGGCCTTGCTCAGTCGCCGGCTCGAATTTCGCGAGCTTGACATCCCCCCTCGTCGAGCGCGTCGGTGGCGTACGCCGCACCGCCGCCGCTGCCGGAAACGACGATGACATCGTCCGCAATCGCATCATCGTGCGGGGCTTTTGCGAACAATTCGATGGTCTCGACAAAGACGTCAAACGCCGCAACCTGGACGATGCCGCAGCGGCGCAGGAACGCCGCGAGCACCTCGCCGTTCGCGGCGAGCGCGCCCGTGTGGGAGCGGATCATCATTTGCCCGGCTGCCGATCGCCCCGCCTGGTAGAGCACGAGAGATTTGCGCCGCGCATGCGCCTTCTGCGCGACCGCGACGAGCTTTTGCGGATTCTTCAGCGCCTCGATGACGATGGCGACGACCTCGATATCGGGATCATCGACAAAAAATTCGACGAAGTCCTCGATCGTGGCGCCGAGCTGATTGCCGCAGGAAACGAAATGAGAAAAGCCGAGTTGGCGATCGGCCATGAGCGGCGCAAATGCGCTCGCGCCCAATCCGCCGCTCTGCGATACCAGCGCGACCGCGCCGGGCCGCAGCGGCTTTGGGATCGGCCCGCTGAACGCCGCCGTCCTGGCCTTGACGTTGATGAAACCGAAGCAGTTCGGGCCGCAGATGCACATGCCCTCGGCCGCGAGCGCCTTGAGCCGTTGCGCCCGCAACTCGCCATGGCCGCCCTCGCCGAATCCCGCGGCAAGCACGGCAGCGCCGCGAATGCCCTTGGCGTGCGCCTGGTCGAGCACGTCGCACGCCGCGTCCGCCCCGACCGCAACGACGATACAGTCGACGCCGGCAGGCAGGGCGGAGACGCTGGAGAAGCATCTGTAGCCGAGGACTTCGTCGTAGCGGGGATTGACCGCGAATATCTCGCCTTCAAATCCGGCGTCGCGGAGATTGGCGACGACGCCGGTTCCCCTGCCGCGCCGCTGCGAGGCGCCGACGACGGCAATGGATCGCGGATTGAGCAGCGACCTCATCGACTCCATAATCATGTTCCGATTTCGTTGCTCAATTCCACTGTTGCGCCGGCGTCGCTCGCGGACGACCTTAAGATTGCAGCCAGACCTGGAAGCGCTGCTGCATCGCCTTCAGATGAGTGGACCACCACGAGAAATCGACCATGTGAGCGACCTTTAAGTTTGCCGGATAGGTCGGCAACAATTTTGCCAGTTGCGGATCGATCAGATCGTAGGCTTTCGGGTTCTGCGGCCCATAATAGATCAGCCGGGCAAACACCGCCTGGTATTCGGCGCGGCCGACAAAATCCAGAAAATCTCATGCCGCCGTTCGGATTCGGGCAGCCAACCGGCACGATCCAGCCTTCCGTGCCGCCTTCGCAGATCGCTTCGTCCCACACGATCTCGAACGGCGCGTGATGGTCGCGGATCGACTCGGTGGCGCGCCCGCACATCATGCCGATGAGATCGACGTCGCCCTCCTCCATCGCTTGCTGGCTGAGCGAATTGTCGGACCACCACATCTTGATGTGCGGCTTGATGCGATCGAGACTGCGGAAACAGCGGTCGACATCGAGCGGATAGAATTCGCTATCCTTGACACCGTCGGCCTTGAGCGCGGCCTCCATGGTCCACAATTCCTGGGAACCGCGCAAAGCGCGCCGGCCGGGAAATTTTTCCACGTCCCAGAAGTCGGCCCACGACGCCGGATGATGCTCGCCCGGCCACTTCTTCTTGCTGTAGCAGAGCACGTAGGACAGCGTGTGCGAGCCGATCGAATTACCGAGATGGATCTGGCTCGGATCGATCGCGGAGCGGTCGATGATGCTGAAATCGAGCGGCGTCATCATGTTCGCCTTCTGGGCCTGATACAGCTCCTCGCCCTGGATCGGGGAAGCATCGATCTGCATCGCGTGCGCCAGATACATCGCCATCAATTTGGCGAAGATGAAAGGCTCCTGATAGCGCACCGGGACGCCGGTCTTCTCGGTGAACGGCTTGCCCCACGCTTCGAGCGCCGCTTTCTTCCAGGCGCCGCCGAAACCATACACGGTCACCGGCTGCACCGCTGCCGCCGCGGGAAACGCCGCCATGGCGGAGCCGGCAAAGGCGCCGCCGAGCGCCTTGATGAGTTCACGCCGGCCGAGGCCGCGCGTCTGCGACAAGGCGGTACGTAGGGCCGCGCAGATCCCGTCGACATCGAAGTCGTGCCGGCAATCGCTCATTGTTCACTCTCCTTGGTTCATGCGCTGCGCCGCCGCGCCAGCGCCTGTGCCGCCGCCACGCTGGCGAAAGTCAGCACGGCAAGCCCAATCAGGATCGCGGACGCGGCAGCAATGGTCGGGATTCGAAGTTGCCTGCACGTCCGACCAGATTTTCACGGTCACCGGCTTGCCGACGCCGCCGAGCACGAAGGTTGCGATCAGCAGCTCGTGCGCCGAGTGCAACGAACGCAAGAATGGCGCCGATGATGATGCCGGGCGCGATGATCGGCAGCGTAATGCGGACGATCGCCCATAGCGGATGGGCGCCGTGAATGATCGCGGCGCGTTCCAGATTGCGGTCGGCGCTGCGCAGGCTCGCGGCGGTATTGATGACCACGAACGGCATGCCGCTGACCGCGTGCGCGCAGGCGAGACCGACGATCGAATTATCGAGGCCGAGCGGCACGAAGAACAGGTAGGTCGATATCGCGGTGACGATCGGCGGCGTCACCAGCGCGCACAGGATGATGGCGCTGAGCAGCGCCTTGGCCGGAATGACGTAACGCACCAGCGCGAACGCGGCCGGCACGCCGAGCAGCGTCGCCAGCAAGGCGGTCAGCCCGCCGAGCTTCAAGGTGACGATAAAGGAGTTCACCCATTCCGGATCGCCGGCGATCGCGTGATACCAGCGCAGCGACAGCCCGGGCGGCGGAAACACCAGGAAATTCCCGGAGCTGAACGAAATCGCCAGCACCACGATCACCGGGAAAATCAGATAGAGGATCAGCGCCGTGACGGCCGAGCCGAGCAGAAATCGACTCGCGGCGGGGCTCATGCCTCGGAGCCTCCCCACAGGCGATCGAGGCTGAAATATCGATTGTAGATCGCAGCGATGAGCGTGGTGAGGACGAGCAGAATGAAGCCAGCCGCGCTCGCCTGATTCCAATCGAGCAGTTCGCTCGCCTCGACCATGATGGTTTGCGCGATCATGGTCTGGCGCGGACTGCCGAGCAGCGCCGGCGTGACGTAGAAACCGAGCGCCAGCACGAAAATAAGCAGGCCCGCGCCATAGACGCCCGGCAAGCTCAGCGGAAAGAACACCGTGCGGAACGCTTGCCAGCCGCTGGCGCCGTGAATTTTTGCCGCCGCGATCAGCGTGCGGTCGATACGCAGCATGGCGCCGAACAGGATCACGATCGTCAGCGGCAGCAGGATCTGGATCATGGCGATGAGCACGCTGAATTCGTTGTAGAGCAGTTCCAGCGGCGTATGCACGATGCCGAGAGCCATCAGCGTCCGGTTGATCAGGCCGTTGTCGCCGAGCATGATCAGCCACGAGAAGCTGCGCACGATGATGTCGACCCAATAGGGAATGAACACGAACACGAGGATCAGCCCGCGCCGCACGCCGCTGCTGATCGTCAGCGCATAGGCCATCGGATAGGCCAGGATGAGCGCGAACAGAGTCGCGATGCTCGCCGTCTGCACCGTAGTGAGCATGACCTTGGTGTAGAGCGGCGAGGTGAACACCGTCGCATAGGCCGCAACCGAGAACCCGGCCTGCGCCAGGCTGTGCCAGCACATCAAAGCGAGCGGCACCATGAAAAAGAACGCAATCCAGAGCAGGCAGGGCGCGAGCAAAAGCAGCGGGATCAGGCGCTGGCGCGAGACCGACAATGTTCGCGGCGGCGCCGCGACCTGTCCGGCGATTGCGGTCATGGCCCCGCACTCTCGCTGGTCTTGAGGTCGGCGGTCGCCGGCAGCAGCCGTGCGGCGTCCGGCGGCCAGGTCAGCAGCACCTTGCGCCCGATCTCGAAACCGGCGCCCTGTTCGCGCGCGACCTTGACTTTCAGAGACGTCCCCGCCGATTGCAGCATCGAGCTTGAAATAGTCGCCGTGGAAGCTGACCTCAGTCACGGTCGCCACCAGCCGTTCCGGCCCTTTTGCCTCGGTCGAATCGGCAAGCCGCACCGCCATGTCTTCGGGTCTTATCAGCACGAAGACGCGCTCGCCGGACGAGGCCGAAAATTGCGCCGGCGCCGCCTGGATAACCGCGCCGCCTGCCGTCGTCACCGCGCAGCTTTTGCCGTCGACGGCGGTGACGGTTGCGGCGATGAGATTCGAATCGCCGAGAAAGTCCGCGACGAACGCGCTTGCCGGCGCCTCGTAGAGCGAACGCGGCGTACCGATCTGGGCGATGCGCGCGCGATGCATCACCACAACGAGATCGGACATCGTCAGCGCCTCGGACTGGTCGTGGGTTACGTAGATCACCGTGGTGCCGACGCTGCGATGGATGCGCCTGATCTCCGCCTGCATCTGCTCGCGCAGCTTCTTGTCGAGGGCACCGAGCGGCTCGTCCATCAAGAGCAACCGGGGCCGCGATACCAGCGCGCGCGCCATGGCGACGCGCTGCTGCTGCCCGCCGGAGAGCTGACGCGGATAGCGCGTTTCGAACCGCGAGAGCTGTACCAGCGCCAGCATGTCGGCAATGCGCGTGCGCGCTTCGTCGCGCGAAAGCTTCGCCCGCATGCGCAAGGGAAACCCGACATTCTCGGCAACCGTCATGTGCGGGAACAGCGAATAGGACTGGAACACCATGCCGATATTGCGTTTGTGCGGCGGCACCTCGGCAACCGAGCGCTCGTCGATGAGAATCTCGCCGAGTCGGGGGCGAGGAACCCGGCAATGAGATTGAGCGTGGTCGTCTTGCCCGAGCCGCTCGGACCCAGCAGCGAGACGAAAGCGCCGGCCGGGACATCGAGCGTTAGATCCTCGACCGCAGCGACCGCACCGTAGGCCTTGCCGAGTTTGCGGAGCCGAACCTGCGCCCCGGCGATTTCAGCTGTGACGGCGGATCGATCCATACGCGGCGGCAGTCCTGAAGACAGGAGCGGAAACCGCCATGATCCGCCCCGGATGCGGAAAAATCAATCAGGTCCGGGCGGAGCATAGCCGCGCGCGGCCTTGCGCATAACCGGCTTGGGCATGTTTTTTGCCGCAAAAAACTGGTAGGTTTGCAGCCACGTCGCCGCGGCCCAAGCATCGCGCCCGGCTGCATTGGAGGAAGCCATGCTCACCAAAACGCCGCGCAATGGCAAGAACGGAAAAGGAAGCCCGCGCGTCACCGAACTGCCGAAGATCGCCACCACGACCGACACGCGCGAGATTCTGGCGCACGCCGCCAAGGAGGCCCGGCAGGACAATTACTTCATCGTCGACGTCGATGCCCATGTCACCGAGACGGCATTCTGGCCGGACGTGATCGACCGCATGGAAAGCGACGTCTACAAGCAGATGGCGCGCGCGTTCAAGGAACGCGGTCCGGCCCCGGGCTTGCTGAATTCAACGCCCGGCATGCTTTATCAGGACGTGTTCGGCCGCATCCCGCATCAGCAGCGCCTCGGCGAAGAGGTGCCGGGCGGGCGCACGCACAAGCAAGTAACGTTGGTTCAGCGCGCCATGGACTCGCTCGGCATCGACTACATGGTGGTGTTTCCCACCCCGATGCTGGTGCTCGGCATGCACCCGCAGGCCGAGGTCGAGGTCGTCGTCGGCAATGCCTTCAACAAATGGCTGACCGAGGAAATCCTGCCGCAGGATCGCCGCATCAAGGCGATGCTGTATCTGCCGTTCAACGATCCGGAGGCGTCGCTAAAGGCGGTCGAGACCTATGCGGACAATCCGAGCGTCATCGGCTTTTCCGTCACCTCGACGCGATTTCGCGCCGTCAATCACGACAATTACATGCCGCTCTATTCCGCCATCCAGTCGAGCGGCAAGCCGCTGGCGTTCCATTCCGGCTTCCATTGGGGCGACCAGTCGATGCAGCAGTGCAACCGCTTCATCTCGATGCACGCGATCTCGTTCGTCTATTACAACATCATTCACATGACGAACTGGATCATCAACGGCCTGCCGGAACGGTTCCCGAAGCTGAAGGTTATCTGGATCGAGAGCGGGCTCGCCTGGATTCCATTCCTGATGCAGCGGCTCGATTCCGAATACATGATGCGCTCGTCGGAAGCGCCGCTGCTCAAGCGGCGGCCGAGCGAATACATGGCCGAGATGTATTATTCGAGCCAGCCGCTCGAACGCTCCAACATGGCACTGACGGAAGCGACCTTCAAAGCGATGAAGGCGGAGACGCAGCTTCTGTTCGCGTCGGACTGGCCGCACTGGGACTTCGACCTGCCCAGTTCGATTACCTCGCTGCCGTTCCTCGGCGAGCAGGGCAAGCGCAACATTCTCGGCCTCAACGCCGCGCGGCTGTTCAACCTCGAAGTGCCCAAGCACAAGATGGGCGGGACCAAGACCAGTAAGGCGCCGGCCTCGCCTGAGCCGGTCACGGCTTAAGCGGCAATGGCGAAAGCGTTGCAGCGCAAGACCGCCAAGCGGGCGGGCGGGGCGCGGCGCAAGCCTGCGCGCGCGATCGTGCGAGCGGCCGATTTCTGCACGGCGGCGCGCGATGCGCTCAAACGCGGCGAACCAGATGCAATCTCCGACCAGACGCTGCAACAGGTGCTCGGCGCGGCGGCGAAGATTTACGCCGCCAAGGTGGAACGGCGCGGGCATGAAGTTGCGCCGTTCGCGCCCAACACGGTGACGGCAACCGAGACGGTGGTGACAGCCTGCGGCATGATCCGCGCCGCCGACCTCAACATGTTCGACGTGGCGATGTGGTTTCATCGCCCGCCGGGTATCGAATGAGAGGGTGACGTTTCATGATCGAAGTCGCACTGGGCAAGCTCACCGACATCGCGGACGGCGATCACCGCGTGTTCGCCGTCGACGAGATGGAGGTCGGCATCTTCCGCTCGGGTGACAAGGTGGTCGCCTACGAGAACCGCTGCCCGCACGCCGGCGGGCCGGTCTGCCAGGGCAAGATCTTCAACAAGGTCGAGGAGACCATCACGCCCGACCAGAAGAGCGCCGGGCTGCACTTCGGCAAGGCGCGTCACATCGTCTGCCCGTGGCACGGCTACGAGTTCGATCTGGAAACCGGCTGCCATCCCGGATTTTCCACCATGCGGCTCAAACGCGTGAAGGTCGCGGTGCGCGACGGGCAGATTTACGTCAGCGTGCCGGAGTGAGACGAAATCCGGTCGTTGTTGTGTAGCTGGGGTAACGGGCCGGCCGCCGAGCAGGCCGCGAGCGTGCTGCAAGGCGTGGATGGCCGGGACAAGCCCGGCCATGACCAACCTCCGATTCGATGCCACCGGAACATGCTCTAGCCCGCCCTTGTTGTTGCGCGGTTTAGCCACGAATTTCCGGCCTAAGTTCGAGCCCAGCGGAGCTTGGCGATCCGGGGATCGGCGGCGAAGGTTTCGCGGCCGAACGTGATGCCGGATTTCGGGGCTTCGCAAATCGCCTGGACCCCGGCCTCACTGAGGCGAATACGCCAGGTTTGCTGCGCGGTCGGCTGGTTGTTCGCAAAGGCGCGGCAGGTCAGAAGCGCGAGGTTCATGCCGCGGCCGGGATCGCGAACCGATGCGTAGCGAATGATCTCGATCTTGGTTGCGCGCGCCGCGTCGGCGAACGCCTGGCAATGGCGGTGATCGGTCACATGCATCCAGCGTGCCCTGTCGGCACCGTATCTGCCCTTGGTAAGATCGATCGCCTTTTTGGCGGCATATTCGGCTGAGAAGGCCGTGTACTCCGCCGGATTCGCCGGCCACGGCGTGTCGGGCGACTCGGCGAAGAACAGCAGACGATAGAACGCCATCTCGGCGACGGCGGTCTGCGGCGTATCGGATGCGTAGAACACGCCCTCGGTCATTCCGGCGCGACGAAATCGCGATCCGGCGGGGTAGACCGCGCCATAACGGAATGGCGTCGACAAGAGGTAATGCAGGTCGCGGCACTCAGACGGCAGCGGCGGCTTGCTCGCTTCGATAAGGTCTTCGAGCAATTCCTGCTCGGCTACGGAATCCACCAGTTTGAGCGTCGAGACATGGTGTTGGGCCTCGACCAGCCGCCAGCACCTGCCGTCGAGCGCGCCTGCGTCAGACGACAGCGCGGCGGGCGTCCAGGTACTGGATGACATTCATCAGCCCGGGCACAGTTTGAATGATCGCGAGCGGCGCACCATCGAGCACAGCGTTGCGGTTCCTGAGCCACGAGCCAGCCACCGCATCGTCGCCGCCGACGATCGCATCGAGCGAACGGTAGAGACGCACGAACAAAACTGCGAGTTCGAACGATTTCTGGCCCGGCTGGAGCGTGTAGTCGCCGCTTCGCATCCGGGAAACGGTTGCCTCCGATAGTCCGATCACGGTCGAGAGCGCCTTGTTGGTCAGCCCCAACTGGGTCGCGGCGCGCAGCGTTGCCTTGGTTACGACGGCGGCTCTGACGGGTGTGGGGACCGGGCGGGATTTGGTCGGCGACATCGAAAGGCCCTCGTTCTAGAAAGAATACAACAATAATATTTCCGAGGAAAGCAAAAAATCCGCCCCCGATCTGAGAGACGGGCCCGGGAGCACCCCGGCGACGGAAATCATTTGCCCGGCGGCTTGGCCGCAAACTCCGAGCCGCGGACGCAGATGCGGCCGCGCGGGTCTTGCCACAGCTTTTCGCTGGCGTGCAGGTGACCGATGGCGCGGGCGATGGTGTTGAAATTGTAGTTGGAGAAGCGCTCGGCGATGTCGGTGTAGTAGAGCGGCTGCCGGGCGATCGCGTCTAAAATCTGCGCCGCCAGCGCCGCGACGGTCGCCTCGTCGCCGCTCTCGCCGGCCGCGTCCTTCTTGCCGTCGACGTAATCCTCGATCTTGGCGGAGTCGGCATAAGCATAGGTGATGCGCTCGTAATATTCGCGCGGGATGCCTTCCGGAATGGTGGCGTCGATGCCGACCTTGGCGCCCGTGGGCACCACGCCGTAACCCTGCGGCAGGCTCGGATCGAGCGGCTTTGCGCGAGCCCCCGTCACGATCATCACGTCGCGGTCGCCCTGGACGCGGGTGGCGATCGCCCATTCCACCTCGGCCGGATCGTTGACGTCGATGTCGTCGTCGACCACGACGACGTGTTTCAGATCCATCACCGAGAGCGCGGCCAAGAGAGCGTTCTTGCCCTCGCCCGGCTGCTTCCTGATCGAGATCACGGCGTGCCAGAAGGCACAGCCGCCGAGCGTGACATTGATGTCTTTCACCTGCACGCCGGCATTGCGCAACGCGGCGCGGATCGCGGCGTAGCGGGTCGGCGCGGCGAGCCAGGTGTTCTCCCACGGCATGTGCAGATTGTAGTAGATCGCATCCTTGCGCATCGAAATGGCCTTGATGCGAACCAGCGGATTCCAGTGCAGCCCGCCCATCAAGCGCGTGAACTCGCCGAAGCGGCCTTCCGGAAAGGTCCAGCCGACGGGGAGGATTTCAGCTTCCAGCACGATCTCGGCATCGGCGATGTAGGGCAGGTCGATGGTCTGACACGGCGCCAGCTCGACCGGCGCGCCGCGGATGCCGCCCGCGATCGCCATCTCGTCGACGCCGAGCGGGGCGCGATAGCCGGAGCCGGTGATCTCGATCGGATGGGTGCCGATCGAGATCGAGATCGGCAGCGGTTCGCCGCGGGCAAGCGCGCGCTGCGCGAACAGCCGCATGTTGTTGGGCGTGACGATGTCGATGCCGGTGAGCGCCTTTTCCTTGACGATGAAGCGGTAGATGCCGGAATTGAACCCCAACTCGGGATCGCGCGCGATCACCACGCCGGCGGTGATCATCGGGCCGCCGTCATAGATCGACGACATCGGGATCGGCAGCTTGTAGAGATCGACATCGTCGCCGAGGAGCGTGACTTCGCGGGTTGGTGAAGTCTTGACGTATTTGGGCGGGATCGGCCTGGCGATGCCGGTGGCGAGTTTCTGCTCGATCTCGGCGAAGGTTTCGCAGCCGAGCGCGATGGTGGCGCGCTCGCGGGTGCGGATGATGCCGGAGACGACCGGCATGTCGTAGCCGATCACGTTATGGAAAAACAGCGCAGTCTTGGCCTGGTCGACCAGAGTGGCGATGTGGCGGATGTCGACCGGCTGATGCAGATCGACCAGTTCGCCCTGCTGGCGCAGACGGTCGAGGAATTGGCGAAAGTTTTCCTGCATTCGGGCGCTATGTTTCAGGCTTGGGCCAGTACGGCTCTCTTAGCGGCTTGGGGCCATGCGATAGATCGGAACATGGTCTTTGGATAGAGGTAGTCTTCACCCAACTCGTCGATGACGCGAACAAGCCCGTGCTTTTCCGGGGCTGCATCGCGCAGCGCGACGTAGATTTTCCGCTTTTCGAGCGCGGCGCGACGGTCCCCATCGGAAACACACACCACGAGGTGTTTTGACCGCCGCTTTGCCATCTTGCTAGCATCACAAGTCCGATTGGCGATTTCTGTCAATGCGGCGAGCGACCCATTTTCTCGTCATGCCCAGGCTTGTCGCGGGCATCCACGTCTTCGGGCGTCTGTTAAGACGTGGATGGCCGGGACGGGCCCGGCCATGACGGCGTAAGAATAACGTGTGAGCCAATATATGAGAGCCCTTGTTCTACGCAAACACGGCACCCTCGACGACCTCGACGTTGCCACCGATTATCCGAAGCCGACAGCGATCGACGGCCAAGTCGTCATCCGCGTGCGGGCGGCCTCGTTCAATTACCACGACGTGTTCACCACGCGCGGCATGCCGGGGATCAAGGTGCCGCTGCCGGTCGTAATCGGCCTCGACATGGCGGGCGAGATCGCCGAAATCGGTGCCGGCGTCGCCGGCTGGAAGACCGGCGACCGCGTGCTGGTCAATCCGCTCAACAAGAAAAAGGGCCTGATGGGCGAGATGCTCGACGGCGGCATGGCGGAATACTGCCTGGTGACCGCCGACCAGCTCATCGCCATGCCGGATGTGGTGAGTTTCGAGGACGCCGCGGCGCTGCCGGTCGCCTACGGCACCGCGCACCGCATGATGGTGACGCACAAGACCATCGAGCCGGGAGAGCGCGTGCTGGTGCTCGGCGCTTCCGGCGGCGTCGGCACCGGCTGCGTGATCCTCGGCAAGCTGCTCGGCGCCGAAGTCATCGCCTGCGCCTCGAGCGCGCAAAAACTCGCGCGGCTCAAGCAGATCGGCGCCGACGAGGTGGTGAACTATCGCGACACCGACTGGTCGAAATGGGCGATCGAGAAATACGGCAAGCCGCAGCGCCGCTCGTATGAGGGCGGCGTCGATGTCGTGATCAATTTCACCGGCGGGGACACCTGGCTGCCGTCGCTGCGCTGTTTGAAGCGCGGCGGCAAGCTGCTCGTCTGCGGCGCCACCGCCGGCTACGATCCCAAGGAGGATTTGCGCTACGTCTGGAGTTTTGAGCTGAAAATCATCGGTTCCAACAGTTTTTATGACGACAATCTTGGCGCGCTGATGGCGCTGATCGCCGCGGGCAAGATCAAGCCGGTGATCGATACGGTGCTGCCGCTCGAACAAGCGCGCGAGGGGCTCCGCCTGATCGAGAGCCGCGAAGTGATCGGCAAGGTGGTGGTGACGCCGTGATTGCTTGTCATCGTCCGCGACGGCGGACGATCCAGTATCCGCCGGGATTACTGGATGCCCCGCCTTCGCGGGGCATGACACTGTGGGGCTCCTATGGCAGCTGACTTCACCCTCGACCAGATTCAGGCGCTGATCACGCGGGCACCGTATCATCAATGGCTCGGCCTTCGCGTGCTGGCGTTTGCCGACGACGGCATCGAGCTTCGGGCGACCTGGCGTGAGGAATGGGTGGTCAATCCGGAGCGGCGCAACACCCATGGCGGCGTGATCGCGACCTTGATCGACATCGCTGCGGACTGGGCCATGCTCAAACAGAACGGCCGTCCGGTGCCGACCATCGACCTGCGCATCGACTATCACCGGCCGGCGCTGCCCGGCGACCTCGTCGCGCACGGCAAGGTCATCCGCGGCGGCGCGCAGTTCGGGACCGCCGAGGCGCGGATTTTCGACACCGAGGGCAGGCTCATCGCCAGCGGCCGCGGCACCTATTTCACGGCACCGCCCGCGCCGCCAAAACCATAACGGTGTCGCGCCAGATGATTTCAGCCAGAACTCCTTGCTATATAACTTCGAGCCGGTCCGACCGTTGAGAAGGCAAGCCGATGCCGAACCATCTCGATCGAATTACTTCCGATCCCAGCGTTATGGGCGGCCGCCCGTGCATTCGGGGTCAACGAATTCGAAGTCACCAACGTCCTGGAGCTTTTGGCCGCGGGCGCGACGCCGGCCGAAATCCTGGCCGATTACCCGTACCTGGAAGAAGCCGACATCAAGGCCTCGCTGGAATATGCGGCACGGCTTTCCGACCACACGGTAATCCGGCTCCCCTGACGTGCGATTTTTGATTGACGCGCAGTTGCCGCCGAGCCTCGCGCAGCAATTTTCCAGCTTCGGACATCAAGCAACGCACATTGCAGACATCGGGCTGAGAGAGGCGCCGGACAGCGCTATCTGGTCTCATGCCGCAGCGACGGGCGCGGTGCTCGTCACCAAGGACGAGGATTTTGTCATGATGCGGGCGCTCGACAATCAGGGGCCGGCCGTCGTTTTGGTGCGTACCGGCAATACCACCAAGCGCGCTCTACTCGGCCGCTTCGCGCAAGGCTTTGCCGCGATCATCGCCGCGCTCGAACGCGGCGAGACCATCATCGAGATATCCGATCGCTGACCAGGATGCCCGCGATCACCAATCTCGGCGACCTGATGCCGCGCGACCGCAATCTGTCGAAGATCGCCATCATCGATCTCGGCGGCGAACGGCCGCGCGAATTTTCCTTCAAACAACTCGATGACATGGCGAACGGCGTCGCGCGCGCGCTGAGCAAAAGCGGCCTGCAACGCGGCGACCGCGTCGCGATACTTTCCGCCAACCGCACCGAGTACCTCGCCGCCTGTTACGGCATCATGCGCGCAGGCTTCGTCGCGGTTCCGGTCAATTTCAAGTTCCCGCGCCCGACTATCGAATTCATCGTCCGCGATTGCGGCGCAAAATTCTGCTTCTGCGACCCCGCGCGCGCCGCCGATTGCCCGCCGGACATCGCGAGCGTGACGTTCGGCGCTTCCTTCGACGCCTTTGCCGATCCCGGCCCGTTCGCGGCGGTCGTGCCGGAGCCGGACGAACCGGCGATGTTCCTCTACACCTCCGGCTCGACCGGCCTGCCGAAGGGAGTGGTGCTGTCGCATCAAAGTCACATCTGGGTGGTGCAGACGCGGCTCGCGCCGGGGCTCGACCGCCATATTTATCTGATCGCCGCGCCGCTTTACCACATGAATGCGCTGGCGCTGGCCAAGCTCGCCTGCGCCGCGCACGCCACCATCGTGCTGCTGCCGCACTTCTCCGCGCCCGCCTATATCGAGGCGATCGGGCGCTACCGCTGCAGCTTCCTCACAGCGGTGCCGCCGATGATCGCGATGATGCTGCGCGAGCGCGAGCTGATGGCGCGCACCGACCTGTCCAGCGTCGAATTCGTGCGCATGGGCTCGGCGCCGGTCAGCTCAAGCTTGATGGCGGCCCTGCACGCGGCGTTGCCGCACGCCGTGGTGACCAATGCCTACGGCACTACCGAGGCCGGGCCGGTCGCGTTCGGGCCGCACCCGCGCGGGCTGAAGGAGCCCGAGCTGTCGGTCGGCTATCCGCATCCGAAAGTCGAGTTGCGATTGGTGGACGGCGAGGATCGCGACGCCGAGCAGGGCGTGCTGGAAATGAAATGCCCGGCGCTGATGCTCGGCTATCACACCGGCCCGTCCCCCTCCCCACCCTCCCCCGCAAGCGGGGGAGGAAAAAATAATGAATCTTCCCCCGCAAGCGGGGGAGGGGAACGGAAGGTGCCGAGCGGGGGTGGCGAAGCGAGGGGGCCGATCACGCCGGACGGATTTTACGTCACCGGCGACGTGTTTCGCCGCGACGCCGACGGCTTTTATTATTTTGTCGGCCGCGCCGACGACATGTTCGTGTCCGGCGGCGAGAACATTTATCCGGCCAACGTCGAGCGCATGCTGGAGCGCCACCCCGACCTGGCGCAGGCCGCGGTGGTGCCGATCGACGACGACATCAAGGGGCAAAAACCGGTCGCCTTCGTCATTCGCAAGGCCGGTCATCAGCTCGACGAGGACGCAGTCAAGCAGTTCGCGCTTGAGCACGCGCCGGCCTACCAGTACCCGCGCTTCGTCTGGTTCGTCGACGACCTGCCGCTCGCCTCGACCAACAAGCTCGACCGCGCCACGCTCATAAGGATGGCGCGGGAGCGGATGGAAAGGGAGTGATTCGTCATGCCCGGCCTTGTGCCGGGCATCCGCGTCTTGTCAGCGTGGGCCAAAGACGTGGATGGCCGGGTCAAGCCCGGCCATGACGCGTGTGTTGATCCCCGTGCGAAACGCCTGCCGTGGCAGCCGCATTCACCGTCTTCCCCGGCCACTTGCATAGATCGGCGATGATGCAATTTTCGCACAGCGGTCGGCGGGCGAGGCAGGTGTAACGGCCGTGCAGAATGAGCCAGTGGTGGGCGTTAAGGCGGTAGCGCTCGGGCACCACCTCCAGCAGCTTGGTCTCGACCTCGAGCGGCGTCTTGCCGGGAGCGAGCCCGGTGCGGTTGCCGACCCGAAAGATGTGGGTATCGACGGCGATGGTCGGCTCGCCGAAGGCGACGTTGAGCACGACGTTTGCGGTCTTCCTCCCGACGCCGGGCAGCGCTTCCAGCGCCGCGCGATCGTGCGGCACGACCCCGCCGTGGCGCTCGATGAGCTGACGCGAGAGCGCGATCAAGTTCTTCGCCTTGGTGCGGTAAAGGCCGATGGTCTTGATCAGGTCGCGCAGTCGGGCTTCACCGAGCTTGACCATCTTTTCCGGCGTGTCTGCAAGCGCGAACAGAGCCGGCGTCGCCTTGTTCACCCCGGCATCGGTCGCCTGCGCCGAGAGCACGACCGAGACCAGCAGCGTGAATGGGTCGGCGTGCTCCAACTCGGTGCTCGGGTCGGGATTGGCCGCCGCGAAGCGGCGGAATGCCTCCTCGACCTCGACATTGGTCCATAGCGGCAGCACGCCGCGGCCAGCTTTGGCGCGGGCGTTGCGCTGAGGCTTGGCCGGCTTGCCGCGCGCGGCCTTACCTTTGCGTGCGGCTCGACTGCGCTGCGTGACGGTCTTGCCGGTAGTCTTGCGCGCCATAATTCCCCTATAATGAGCCGCATGAACCGCGACAACAACTGCGCCGCCTTCGCCGAACCGAAAATCTTCTCGGCCGTCATCACACCGCACCGCTCGCTGACCCCACGCGGCTTCCTCGTGCTCATGCTGTTGATCGGCGGCTTGAGCTTCCTCTCGGGGCTCATGTTCCTGCTGCGCGGCGCCTGGCCGGTGGTCGGTTTTCTCGGGCTCGACGTGCTCCTCGTCTACTGGGCGTTCCGCGCCAATTTTCGCGCGGGGCGCGCCTACGAGGAGGTAACGGTGACCGCTTCCGAACTCACCGTGCGCAAGGTCAGCCCGCGCGGCGGCGTGCGGGAATGGACGCTCAATCCGCTTTGGGTGCGGCTCGACCGCATCGTCCACGCCGAATTCGGCATCGAACGGCTGTTTTTGGTCGCGCACGGCAAGCGGCTGACGATTGCCGGCTGCCTGGGCCCGGACGAGAAGGCGAGCTTCGCAAGCGCGCTGTCGGCGGCACTCGGCGAAGCCAAGCGCGGCCCGACGCGGACGGTGTTTGATTAGGGGTCAATGGCGAATAGCGAATAGGGATTGGACCTTCGGAAGCTCTGCTCGCTGCTCGCCAATCCAGAAATCGGGTGGTTTGCATGGGCCCCGTGGCCTAGGTCGGGAGCGAATGATGGAGGCATCGATGCTGTCGCCCGATCGCATTTCTGAAACTCACCCGTTCGCCGCTTCCGCCGCCGATTACGAGGTGGTGCGCCGCGCCATCGGCCACATTCGCGGCCATTGGCGCGAGCAGCCCGAGATCGAAACCATCGCGGAGGCCGCCGGCGTCACGCCCACCGAACTGCACCATCTGTTCCGGCGCTGGGCCGGGCTGACGCCGAAGGCCTTTTTGCAGGCGCTGACGCTCGACGGCGCGCGGCAGCTCTTGCGCGATTCGGCAAGCGTGCTCGATGCCACCTACGAGGTCGGCCTCTCCGGCCCCGGACGGCTGCACGATCTGTTCGTGACCCACGAAGCGATGTCGCCGGGTGAATGGAAGTCGGGCGGCGAAGGATTGACGGTCAGCTTCGGCTTTCATCCGTCGCCGTTCGGCAGCGCGCTGGTGATGGCGACCGAACGCGGCCTCGCCGGGCTCGCCTTCGCCGACCCTGGCCAGGAAAAGGCCGCGCTCGCCGACATGAAGAGCCGCTGGCCCAAGGCGACCTATGTGGAAGACAGTGCGCGCACCGCGGCGATTGCCCGGCGCATTTTCGATCCATCGCAGTGGAACCCGCAACAGCCGTTGCGCGTCGTGCTCATCGGCACCGACTGGGAAGTTCGGGTGTGGGACGCGCTTCTGCGGATTCCGATGGGACGGCTTGCGACCTATTCCGGCATCGCCGGTAAGCTCGCTGCGCCGAAAGCGGCGCGCGCGGTTGGCGCGGCGGTCGGCAAGAATCCGGTGTCCTTCGTGGTGCCGTGTCACCGCGTTGTCGGCAAGGCCGGTGACCTCACCGGCTATCACTGGGGGATCACCCGCAAGCGCGCCATGCTCGGCTGGGAAGCGGGAAAGGTCGCGGCGGCTGCATAGCAGCCGCCGATTGACGCTTCGGCCATGATCCGCAATATCCCCTTCGGCGTTATCTGACCGAAGGGAATTTCCACATGCAGCGGCGGCGGCCGGTGATGCTGGTGATTCTGGACGGCTGGGGTTGGCGCGACGAGGTAGCCGACAATGCCGTCCGCCAGGCCAAGACGCCGAACTTCGACCGGCTCTGGCAGAACGATCCGCACGGGTTGCTTCGTACCTCCGGCAAAGACGTCGGCCTACCCGACGGGCAGATGGGCAATTCCGAAGTGGGCCACCTCAATATCGGCGCCGGGCGGGTGGTGATGCAGGATTTGCCGCGCATCGGCGAGGCGATCGCAAAGGGCGAGATCGAGCGCGCGCCGGCGCTGCTTGATCTGATCAAAAAGCTCAAACAAAGCGGCGGCACCTGTCATCTCATCGGCCTGGTGTCGCCGGGCGGCGTGCATTCGCATCAGGACCACGCCGCGGCTTTGGCCAAAATCCTCGACCGCGGCGGCGTGCCGACGCTCGTTCACGCCCTTACCGACGGCCGCGACACGCCGCCGCAATCCGCAGGCGACGACATCGCGCGGCTGATCGCCGCGCTGCCAAAATCGGTTGCCATTGCCAGCGTGTGCGGGCGCTACTACGCGATGGACCGCGACAAGCGCTGGGACCGCGTCGAGAAGGCCTACAACGCCATCGTCGAAGGCGAAGGTCCGCGCTTTGCCGACGCGCCCGCCGTCGTCGCCGACGCCTACGCCAACAACAAATTCGACGAGTTCATCGTGCCCGCCGTTGTCGGCGACTATCGCGGCATGAAGGACGGCGACGGCGTATTGTGTTTCAATTTCCGTGCCGATCGCGTGCGTCAGATTCTCACGGCGCTGCTGGACGCGGCTTTCTCCGGCTTTGCCCGCAAGCGCAAAGTGCGCTTCGCCGCGGCCGTCGGCATGACCGAATACAGCGACGAACTGAACAAACTGATGCAGGCAATTTTTCCGCCGCAGCCGCTTGAGCACATCCTCGGCGAAGTGGTCGCCGATGCCGGCCGCACGCAGCTGCGCATGGCGGAGACCGAAAAATACGCCCACGTCACCTATTTTTTGAACGGCGGGCGCGAGCAGCCGTACCCGGGCGAGGATCGCATCCTGGTGCCGTCGCCAAAGGTCGCGACCTACGATTTGCAGCCGGAAATGTCGGCGCCGGAACTCACCGACAAGGCGGTCGATGCGATCAAATCCGGCAAATACGATCTCATCGTGCTCAATTACGCCAACCCCGACATGGTCGGCCACACCGGCAGCCTGCCCGCCGCCCTCAAGGCGGTAGAAACGGTCGATACCGGTCTCGGCCGCATTGCGGACGCGGTGGAGAAATCAGGCGGCGCGCTCCTCGTCACTGCCGACCACGGCAATTGCGAGATGATGCGTGATCCACAGACGGGCGGCCCGCATACCTCGCACACCACCAATCCGGTGCCGCTGCTTCTGGTCGGCGCGCGCAACCGCGCGCTGGTCGCCGAGGGCCGCCTCGCCGACATCGCGCCGACTTTGCTCGAACTGATGGAAGTGCCGAAGCCGAAGGAGATGACGGGCACATCGCTGCTGCGGTGGGATTGAAATTCGGATGTCCGCAACTTCCCGCCAAGCGGTTGCGCGCGGCAAATTTCTGAATTGCCCGGCAATTACGGCAAGGTTTAGAACATGACCCAGCTCCGTCCCACGCGAAAAAATGCTATGCTGCCGGTGAGCCGACGGTGTCGGGAATTCGGTCCATGGCAAATCCCGCACGGAAGCACCCTCACCCGCCTCGACGCTGCGGCGGCGTGCTGTCCCGCATCGCCTACCGCTATGCAAAGCGTCGCGGTGTGGCGGTCGACACCCTGCTCGAGCAGGCCGGCCTCACTACCGAGTCCATCGAGAACCCCGACGCAACGGTGGAGGTTGCCAAACAGATCAAGTTTGTCGATCTCGTCGCCGTCGCGCTGGGCGACGAGCTGCTCGGCTTTCATCTTGCCGAGGCATGCGACGTTCCGCGAGATCGGCATGCTGTACTACGTCGCCGCGTCCGCCGACACGCTTGGCAGCGCGTTGAACCGTATCGAGCGCTACGTCAAAATTCAGAACGAAGGAGTGCGGTTCAAAGTGGGCACGGGAAGTTCGGTTCGGGTGCGCCTGCAATATGCCGGCGTGCCGCGTCACACCGACGTGCATCAGATCGAGTCGATCATCGGTTTTCTGCTGCGCATTTGCCGGCATTCGACCAGCCGCCCGCTCACGCCCACGACGGTGCGGATCATGCACCGGATCGCAGGCGACAAATGGACGTTGGCGCGATTGTGGGACTGCACCGTCGAAGACTGTGCCGATACCGACGAGATCGAGTTTCCAGCGGCAAGCTGCAACCTGCCGATCGTTTCCGCCGACCCTTATCTGCATCGGCTGTGCGTGCAAAACTACGAGGAGGCCTTGGCCCGCCTGAAAGGCAATCGCAGCCAGTTGAAGGTGCGGGTCGAGAATGCGGTCGCCTCGCTGCTGCCGCACGGCCAGGCCCGGCATGACATCGTGGCGTCGAAGCTCGGCATGAGCGCGCGAACGCTGTCGCGGCGGCTGTCGTCCGAGGGTTCGTTGTTTGCCGGAATATTGGAGGACATGCGATCCGCGCTCGCCGACCGCTATCTGGACGATCGCAACCTGCCGATCTCGGAGATTGCGTGGCTGCTCGGCTATGCCGAAGTCGGCGCTTTCACCCACGCCTTCCAGCGCTGGACCGGAATGCCGCCGAGCGCGGCGCGCGCGCAACGCCAGCACGCACCCGGTTAGTCGCCACGGGCGCCCGTCCTGGCGCCAAACGACAAATTATTGGCGGCAAACGACAAGACTTCCCTGCCGGCGCCGACTACTACCAGCGTCCCGCTTCGAACGGCGAGATTGCGGCGACGTATTGCAATGGTGAAGAACATCATCGACGAACTTCGCGGCCTCGCGCAGCACTGCACGTGCCAGGCGCGCGATTGCGCCGACCCCGATCTGTCGCACGCCTTGGAAGAGCTGGCCGTCGATCTCGTGGCCAAGGCTTCGGACCTCGAACGCAGATTTGACAGGTGATCGGAACCGCCTGCCTTGAGCAGTTCAGGTCATCTCGCCCGACGGAGCGAGCGGTCTGCGAGCTGCGCTAGTGTTGTGACTTCTGACAGATCGTTCTGTCATTCCGGTGCGCGGGCCTTGGCCCGCGAGCCCGGAATCCATAATCCAAGGTGGTGGTTATGGATTCCGGGCCCGCCGCTTCGCGGCGTCCCGGAATGACGCCCAACTGAATCAAATCTCAGTGACAGAACACTAGCGGCCGTGCGGGCGAGAGCCGCAACCGTCGGCGCGGCCGCGCAATGCCGAAATGATCGACCCAATGCAGTCACGCCGGAAACGGTCCCCAGGCGCGCTGCACCGCGGGGCGAGCCTCGATGGCATCGTGCCAGCGCTTCACGTTGGGATATTCGCCGAGCCCGATATCCTTCACGCCGTGCAGGTGCACGTCCGAATACATGGTCATGTCGGCGATCGAATAGTCGCCGCCAAAATATTCGTTCGATGCCAGATGGCGGTCGAGGATGCCGAGCATGTCGCGCAGGTTGGCTTCGTAATGCTGCTGCGCGACCGGGGCCTTCACCGGCGAACGCAGCGTCCAGTGGCCGAATTGTTGCGACAGCGTGGTGAAGGTCGCCGAGCCGTAGAACAGCCATTGATCGACCTTGGCCCGGGCCGCCGGCTTGGTCGGATAGAACTTGCCGGATTTCTCGCCCAGATATTTGAGGATCGCACCGGACTCGCAGACCGAAACGCGGGCGCCGCCGGGGCCGTCATGATCGACGATCGCCGGAATCTTGTGGCCGGGGCTGATCTTCATGAATTCCGGCGACATCTGCGCCTTCTCGCGCAGATTGACCGGAACGATCTTGTGCTCAAGTCCGGTCTCCTCCAGCATGACGCGCGGCTTGTAGCCGTTGTCGGTCGTCCACGTGTAGCAATCGATCATCTTCCCCTCCCGCAAGCGGCACTTATTCGAGCGGCGCGCATCGGCTGCGCGCGGCCCAGCGCCCGATCGCGACACGTCTAGCAGGCCGGCTGACCGCGTCAAAGGCCGGACCCGCCGGCCGGCCGGCCGCAGCCCGAGCCCGGTCCGACGATGCGAGCAACGCCCCGGAGGCCGGTTCGGCAAGTCGCCCCCGGATATCATTCCAAACTTGCGGCTACCCGGTGGCATCTTTAGATTTCGGAGATGACGGAAAGCTGCGCCCCATCGCCGCTGATATTGCCACCCCGACCCGACCGGCTGCCGCTCATCCGCCAAGCGTTCCGGCTTGAATGGCTCACGCTGGCCTGGGTGACCGTCGAAGCTGCCGTTGCTCTCGCGGCGGGCGTCACCGCCGGCAGCCTCGTGTTGATCGCGTACGGCCTCGATAGCGTGATCGAGCTGGCGTCGGCCGGCCTGTTGATGTGGCGTTTGTCGGTCGAGCTGCGGCACGGGCACAATTTTTCCGAACATGCCGAACACATCGCCAGCCGCATCGGTGGGGCGTTGCTGTTCTTGCTCTCGGCGTATGTCACTTTGGCGGCGGGGTGGCATCTGTGGAAGGGGACCGGCGAAGCATTCTCCTGGCCGGGCTTTATTGTCGCGTTGCTGACGATTCCAGCCATGCGGATTCTGGCGCGCCGCAAGATCGCCATTGCCGAAAAGATCGGCAGCCGCGCGCTGCGCGCCGACGCCATGGAATCGGTGACGTGCGGATATCTATCGCTGGTAGTGGTTGTCAGCCTGGCCGCGCAATGGCTGACCGGCGCCTCGTGGATCGACGGCGTCGGCTCGCTTGCCATCGTCTGGTTTCTGATCAAGGAAGGCCGCGAGGCGTGGTCGGGCGAAGAATGCACCTGTTGTTGATGTCGGGTGAGTTCTGGATGCCCGACCTTCGCCGCTGCCGCCATAGCAGGATCCCGAAAAGGGGATAGCAGTTTTCGCAAAAGATCATGGCCAAACATTAAGCCGAAGCGGGATGACGAATCGAAGATAAAGTCATCCCGTTTCAGATGTCCTTGAGGCCGAGCACGTCGGCCATCGAATAAAGCCCCGGCTTCTGGCCGCGCGCCCACAGTGCTGCGTGCAACGCGCCGCGGGCGAAGATCATGCGGTCCTCGGCGCGGTGGGTGAGCTCGACGCGCTCGGCCGGGCCGGCGAAGATGACGCTGTGTTCGCCGACCACGGTGCCGCCGCGCAGCGAGGCGAAGCCGATGTCGCCCGCCCGCCGCGCGCCGGCGATGCCGTCGCGGCCGCGCACCGCGCGCTGGGCAAGGTCGATGCCGCGGCCCTCGGCGGCGGCGCGGCCCAGCATGAGCGCGGTGCCCGACGGCGCATCGATCTTCTTGTTGTGGTGCATTTCCAGGATTTCGATGTCGTAGGCGTCGTCGAGCGTCTTCGCCACGCGCTTGGTCAGCGCAACCAAAAGATTGACTCCCATGCTGAAGTTGCCGGCCTTGACGATCCTGGCGCGGCTCGCCGCCTTGGCAATGACGGCTTCCTCCTCGATGGAATGGCCGGTGGTGCCGATGACGTGGACGCAGCCGGCGGCCGCGGTCAGCTTGGCGAAAGCGAGCGTCGCGGCGGGAACGGTGAACTCGATCAGCCCATCGGCTTCTTTCAAGAGCGGCGCGACATCGCTGACGATCTTGATGCCGTTCGGGCCGAGGCCCGCAAGCTCGCCGGCATCGCGGCCGATCACCGCCGCGCCAGCAGCCTCGACCGCGCCGACCAGCGTCACCCCCTTGCCGCCGGCGATAGCGTGGATGAGCGTGCGGCCCATGCGCCCACCGGCGCCGGCGATCACCACCCGCATCTCGGAATTTGCCGCGGCCATTGGGCTTGCCTCCCGGTTAGCGCCGGTATAGCGGCGCCGCGCCGGGGAGAAAAGCGCTAGAACCTCGGCCCGTCGTACCCCTCGACGATGACGAGATCCAATTCGGCATTGCCGTCGCGGAATCGCTTCGCCGCCTGATAATCGTCCGAGCGATAGCAGGCCGTCGCCGCCTCGTAGCTTGGGAATTCGAGCACTACCGAGCGGCTGCGCGACTTGCCATCGGTGATTTCCTGCTGGCCGCCGCGCACCAGATAACGGCCGCCGAAGCGGCCGATTGGCGCCTGGTCGGCAGCCATGTAGCGCTTGTACTTCTCGAAGTCGGTCACATCGCTGTGCCCGATCCAATAGCCTTTGCGCGTACTGGCGACCGGAGACGACACACCTGGCGGCGGTTGCGGCTGTGCGCCCTCATAGCCCTCGGCGATGATGAAATCGCATTGCGAATGCGGCAGGCGCAGCAGCCGCGCGCTTTGATATTCGGGCGAGCGATAGCAGGCGAGCGCGGTGGCGTAATCGGCAAACTCGCGCAAGACATTGCGCGAACGCTGGCGGCCCTCGACCACCTCGGATCTTCCGCCGCGCACCAGCGCCGTGCCGGCATATTTTTCGTGCGCCGGCGGCGTCGCCGCCATGTAGGCCTTGTAGCCTTCCGGATCGCTCACATCGATGTGCGGGATCCAATAACCCTTGGGCATGGCGCGCTCCGTTTTGGCGTTCGGCAAGGAACGTCAATCAGTATAGTGGCTTTCTAAATCACCGCTGCCTGCGGCGAGAAGAAGCAGTTACGGCTGCGCGCCGTCATAGCCTTCGACCACGATGAGATCAACGTCGCAGTGCGGCTGGCGCACCTTGATATTGGCCTGATAGTCCGGCGAGTTGTAGCAGGCCATCGCCGCAGCATAGTCCGGGAATTCGACAACAACATTGCGGGCGCGGGACGACCCTTCCTTGCCTTCAAATTTCCCGCCGCGCACCACATAGCGTCCGCCGAATTTCTTGAAGATGGGACCGTTGGCCTGGGCATATTGCATGAAGCCTGGCTCATTTTTCACGTCGACGCGCGCAATCCAGTACCCTCTTGCCATTTCAATTCTCCTTTGCCTGGCCGCTATTTAACACCACTGTTTGCGGCTTGCGAAATCTCGTCAATGATCGCCCGCGCTGCCGTCTTGGGGTCGGCGGCGGCGACGATCGGGCGCCCGACCACCAGATAGTCGGCGCCTGCCGCGATCGCGGCAGCGGGCGTCATGATGCGCTTCTGGTCGCCGGCACGCGCACCCGCGGGGCGAATGGCCGGCGTGACCAAGATCATTTTCGGGCCGGTGATCGCGCGCACTTTCGCCGCTTCGCCGGCCGCGCAAACGACGCCATCGACGCCGAGAATGCGCGCCTGCTCGGCACGGCCGGCGACGAGCCGTTCTACCGTCGCCTCGTAGCCTGCGGCTTTAAGGTCGTGATCGTCATAGGACGTGAGCACGGTAACCGCGAGAATGCGCAAGTCGCCTTCGCGCGCTTGCACGGCAGCCTCCATGGTCTGCGGATAGGCGTGCACGGTCAGAAAGCTGGCGCCGAGCCGGACGATGCTCTTGACGCCCGCCGCGACTGTGTTGCCGATGTCGTGGAGTTTCAAATCGAGGAACACCTTTTTGCCGGAAGCGGCGAGCGCCGGCGCGTAAGCAAGTCCGCCGGAAAAAGCGAGCTGATAGCCGATTTTGTAGAACGAGACGACGTCTTCGAGCCGCGCGACCAGGGCCTGCGCCGCCTCGACCGAAGCAACGTCGAGCGCGACGATAAGGCGATCGCGCGGCTCAAGCTGCATCGGCTCGGGTCCTCACGCCATGACGCGGGCCAGCTCGACCAGGCGGCGCGCCATCGTTTTCAGCGACTGGACGAGGTTTTGGTCCTTGAGATTGTCCATCTCGTCAAAGGCCTGCTCGGCATGCGCAATGGCGACCTGATCGGGGATGACCAGCGCGCCGCAACCGAGCTCGAGAATCTGCCGCAGCGCGATGAGCGAACGCAACCCGCCGCCTGGTCCGGTCGATGCCGCCCCAAGCGCGAAAACGCAATTCTTGAAGGCAGCATAGGCCGGCTCGCCGCGACCGCGCACGCGCGACACCCAATCGATGCTATTTTTAAGCAGCGGCGTCACCGAGGCGCTGTATTCGGGGCTGGCGATGAAGACGCCCTGATGCGCCTCCAGCATGCGCCGCAGCATAACCGCATTGTGCGGCGGTCCGCTTCCGTCGTTGGCGTCGGGATCGAATAGCGGCAGCGGAAAGTCCTGGAGCGAAATCCGAGTCACGTCGGCCTCGGCCAGAACCAATTCCTTGGCGGCAAGCGCTGCAAGCCGCACATTGTGGGAACCGCTGCGCAGCGAGCCGGGGATGACGAGGATTTTGGGGAACAACATGATCGGAAATCAGAAGTCGGAAATCAGAAGTCGGAAACCGGAACGGAAAAGGTCCGTCATCTGATTTCTGATCTCTGATTTCTGCCTTCCGCCTTCCGATACACCCACACCCGCGCCGGCGGCAGGTTCATCCACACGCGTTCGGAGGCCTCCACCGAAAACCCGCCGAGCCGTTTCGGCAGCGGCGCCGCGACCGAGTAGGTGAATTGCACGAACGGGGCACCCGGTATCATCAGATCGAGGGCGTCGCGGACCAGTCGCAGACGCTGCTTGATCGGCTTCGTCACCAGCGGCAGGCTGGAAACGACGGCGGCGGCAGGCTGGATGAGCAGCGTCTCCAGGAGACGGCGCAGGCTAAAGGCGTCGCCCTGCAGGACGGTGGCTTCGGGGTAGCGGGAGCGCAGGATACGGCAGAAGGCCGGATTGAATTCGACCAGCACCAGCCGCGATGGCGCGACGCCCGCTTCGACCAAAGCCTCGGTCACCGGGCCCGTCCCCGGACCGAGCTCGACCACCGGTCCGTTGCTGTGCGGATCGACATAGCGAGCCATGGCGCGGGCGAGAATTTTGCCCGAGGGCGCCACCGCACCGACCGTCAGCGGCCGCTCCAGCCAGGAGCGTATGAAACGCACTTCGTCGTCGAGCCGAATGCCCTTGTTGCGCTCGAACTCGCGAATCCGCTCTTCGATTTTCCTGCCGATGCCGCCGCGCCGCTCTTCAAAAAGCCGTATCTGCCGATCGATCTTGCGCTCGATCAGATATTTTCTTGCTTCCAGGAGTCGAATTTGCCGCTCGATCGTTTGTTCAAATCTTTGCAGCGCAGGCAAAGGCATCGCACCCCCATCAGAAAATCCCGCCGTTTCTAGAACATTCGCAGGCCAAAGACCAGCGGGGTTCAGGCGGAATTGGCACGGCCGCCGAAACCGTCGAGGAAGTCTTTGACCTTGCCGAAGAAGCCTGCGGATTCGGGATGCGTCTCATGTGAAGACAGCCGATCGAACTCGGCCAACAGCTCGCGCTGCTTCTTGGTCAAGTTCTGCGGCGTCTCGACGACGACCTGGACATAAAGATCGCCGCTCTGCCGCGTCCTCAACACCGGCATTCCCTTGCCCTGCAGGCGGAAACGCCGGCCGGATTGGGTCCCCTCGGGCACTTTGACGAGGGTCTTGCCGCCGTCGATGGTCGGAACTTCGAACTGGCCGCCGATTGCGGCACTCACCATCGAGATCGGCACGCGGCAGTGCAGGTCGGCGCCTTCGCGCTGGAAGAACGGGTGCGCACCGATCGACAAGAAAATGTAGAGATCGCCGGCCGGACCGCCGCGCACGCCTGCTTCGCCTTCGCCGGCAAGCCGGATGCGGGTACCGTCTTCGACGCCCGTCGGGATGTTCACCGACAAAGTGCGCTCGCGGGTGACGCGCCCGGAGCCTGAGCATGACGCGCAAGGGCTTTCGATCACCTGGCCGCGGCCGTGGCAGTTCGGGCAAGTGCGCTCCAACGTGAAGAAGCCCTGAGCATGGCGGACCTTGCCCTGGCCGCCGCACATCGGACACGCCTTCGGCTTGGTGCCGGGCTTGGCGCCGGAGCCGGAGCAGGTCTCGCAGGTCACGGAAGTCGGGATGCGGATCTGCGCGGTCTTGCCGGCAAAAGCTTCCTGCAGCGAAATGTCCATGTTGTAGCGCAGGTCGGCTCCGCGCTCACGGCCCGAACCGCGGCCGCGGCGGCCGCCCATGCCGAACAGATCGTCGAAAATGTCGGAAAAAGTAGTGGCGAAATCGGCGCCAAAGCCCGCCGTCGGGCCGCCACCCATGCCGTTCTCGAAAGCGGCATGACCGAAGCGGTCATAGGCGGCGCGCTTGTCCGGGTCTTTCAGAACTTCGTAGGCCTCGTTGATTTCCTTGAAACGATGCTCGGCATCCTTGTCGTCGGGATTGCGGTCCGGATGGCAGGCCATCGCCTGTTTGCGGAAGGCGGCCTTGATGTCGGTTTCGCTTGCGGTCCGTTCGACTGAGAGAGCTTCGTAATAGCAGCGCTTGGCCATCATTGCCCACCCGATGACGTCCAATTATTCCCCGCCAGACACGCACACCCCCGCCGTAACGAGCGGGGGTGCTGGTCTGACAATCCGCAGCGGCATCGAGCGCCTCGCCGCATCAGGCCGATTTCTTGTTCTTCTTGTCGTCGTCGACTTCGGTAAACTCGGCATCGACAACGTCTTCCTTCTTGCCTTCGGCCGCGCCGGCGGCGTCGGCGGCGCCCGCCGGCTGCTCGGCCGCTTGCTTGTACATCGCCTCGCCGAGCTTCATCGAGGCTTGCTGCAATGCGCTCGCCTTTGCACTGATCGCATCCGCATCGCTGCCTTTCAACGCTTCCTTGAGATCGGCCATGGCGTTCTCGATGGCGCGTCGGTCGGCATCGCCGACTTTCGAACCATGCTCGGCAAGCGTCTTCTCGGTGGCGTGGACGAGAGCCTCGGCGTGGTTTTTCGCTTCGACCTGCGCCTTGCGCTTCTTGTCCTCCTCGGCATGAGCCTCGGCGTCCTTGACCATGCGCTGGATGTCGGCCTCGGAGAGGCCGCCCGACGCCTGGATGCGGATCTGCTGCTCCTTGCCGGTGCCCTTGTCCCTGGCCGAGACATTGACGATGCCGTTGGCGTCGATGTCGAAGGTGACCTCGATCTGCGGCACGCCACGCGGCGCAGGCGGAATGCCGACCAGGTCGAACTGGCCGAGCATCTTGTTGTCGGCCGCCATCTCGCGCTCGCCCTGGAACACCCGGATCGTCACTGCGGTCTGGCCATCCTCAGCGGTGGAGAACACCTGGCTCTTCTTGGTCGGGATGGTGGTATTGCGATCGATCAGCCGGGTGAACACGCCGCCCAGCGTCTCGATGCCGAGCGACAGCGGCGTCACGTCGAGCAAGAGCACGTCCTTGACGTCGCCCTGCAGCACACCGGCCTGGATCGCAGCGCCGACCGCGACGACCTCGTCGGGGTTGACGCCCTTGTGCGGCTCCTTGCCGAACAATTGCTTCACCACTTCCTGAACCTTCGGCATGCGGGTCATGCCGCCGACCAGCACCACCTCATTGATCTCGGCGGCGCCGAGGCCGGCGTCCTTGAGCGCCTGCCGGCACGGCTCGATCGTCTTCTGAACGAGATCGTCGACCAGCGCCTCGAACTTGGCGCGGGTGAGCTTCATGGTCAGGTGCTTGGGACCGGAAGCATCCGCCGTGATGAACGGCAGATTGATCTCGGTCTGGGTCGTCGAGGACAGCTCGATCTTGGCCTTTTCCGCGGACTCTTTGAGCCGCTGCAGCGCCAGCTTATCGCGGCGCAGGTCGATGCCCTGCTCCTTCTGGAATTCGTCGGCCAGATAGTTGACCAGCCGCATGTCGAAGTCCTCGCCGCCGAGGAAGGTGTCGCCGTTGGTCGACTTCACCTCGAACACGCCGTCGCCGATTTCCAGGATCGAAACGTCGAACGTGCCGCCGCCGAGGTCATAGACCGCGATGGTGCCGGTCTTCTGCTTGTCGAGCCCGTAGGCGAGCGCAGCCGCGGTCGGCTCGTTGATGATGCGCAACACTTCGAGGCCGGCGATCTTGCCGGCGTCCTTGGTCGCCTGGCGCTGCGCGTCGTTAAAGTAGGCCGGAACCGTGATGACCGCCTGCTCGACCTTGGAGCCGAGATAGGCTTCCGCGGTTTCCTTCATCTTCTGCAGGATGAAGGCGGAAATCTGCGACGGCGAATAGGTCTTGCCCTCGACCTCGACCCAGGCGTCGCCGTTACTGGCGCGCACGATCTTGTAGGGGACGAGCTTCTTGTCCTTTTCCACCATCGGGTCGTCGTAGCGCCGGCCGATGAGGCGCTTGACCGCAAAAATCGTGCGTTCGGGATTGGTGACCGCCTGGCGCTTCGCCGGTTGGCCGACCAGCCGCTCGCCCTCGTCCGTGAAAGCGACGATGGACGGCGTGGTGCGCATCCCTTCCGCATTCTCGATGACTTTTGCCGTCTTGCCTTCCATCACGGCGACGCAGGAATTCGTGGTTCCGAGATCAATACCGATGACCTTGGCCATGTTCTAAATCCTCTCTTTCTCGGCAAATCGGGCAGGCCCAAAAGGCACCCTCGGCCCGACCCCCTCGTAGTCTGACCATCGCCCGGTGGCTTCAGGCGATTTACCTCGGTTCATATAGGAGGGCGTCATCGGGCCGCAAGGCAGGATGACGCGGCAAGCCGGCAGATCAGGCGGCCTCGAAGCCGATGCTGAACGCCCACGCGCGCGGAGCGTTTGATCGTCTTCGGCCGCCGAAAACCTTTCGGCACGCCGCCCGCGATAGGCCCCCGCGCCCGCCTCTATTTGCCACGTCAGCTTCGCCGAGTGGCCGTCACGTGAGCCATGCCGACGATGAAGGTTGAGGCTCTTTTAACGGTATCGGGCGGAGTTGCGAATTCCCGGCTTCGCGCTAGCGCCCGATTAAGAAAAGCCTGCCACGGATGCGGCGCCAGAATCCTGCAGGCCGCGGGAAACGACGCACCAGCGTCTGCATCCGGGGAAGACTTCATGCCGATGAGCAATGCCCGATGTCGCGCAGCGGCCATCGATCCCGACCCGATTCGCGGACTTGTCGGGGCGCTGCCGCGGCCGCTCCGCTTTCTCGGCGTCGGCGCCCTCGGCCTGATCACCGATCTGGCGGTGTTCACCTTGGCGTTCTCGCATGGCATGCCCCCATTGGCGGCGCGGCTGGTCTCGCTTGGGGTGGCGACGTTGGTGACCTGGCGGCTCAACCGCGCGCTCACCTTCGATCGCAGCGGCCGGCGGCAGTCCGACGAAGCGGCACGCTACGCCGCCGTCGCCGCCACCGCACAGGCTGTGAGCTACGGGGTGTTCGCGGTCCTCGTCGTTGTTGCGCCGGCCGCGAGGCCGCAGCTCGCCTTGCTGATCGGCGCCGCCGCTGGCGCGCTTTTCTCCTATACCGGACAGGTGCTGTTCGCCTTCCGCCGCCGACATCCGATCGTCGCGCCGCGGCGCTCCGCCTGAAGGCCGCCCGTGGAGCCGGACACCGAGGTCTTTGTGATCGGTGCGGGGCCGGCCGGCCTCACCGCAGCCTACTGCCTGGCCGGGCAAGCGCAGTCGGTCATCGTCATCGAGCGCGATCCGGTCCATGTCGGGGGCATCAGCCGCACCGTCGACTACAAGGGCTTCCTGTTCGACATCGGCGGCCACCGCTTCTTTTCCAAATCGAAGGAGGTGGTCGCGTTGTGGCAGGAGATATTGCCCGACGATTTCATCACTCGGCCGCGCCTGTCGCGCATCTATTACAACGGCAAATTCTTTGCCTACCCGCTCAAGGCGTTCGAGGCGTTGTTCAAGCTCGGTCCGTTCACCAGCGCCGCCTGTCTGTTCTCCTACGTGCACGCCAAGATGGTTCCGGTCGCACCCGCGCGTACCTTCCATGAGTGGGTGCGCAATCAGTTCGGCGAACGGCTGTTCCAGATCTTCTTCAAGACCTACACCGAGAAAGTGTGGGGCATGTCGTGCGACGAAATCTCCGCCGATTGGGCGGCGCAGCGCATCAAGGGCCTCGACCTTGCGACCGCCGTCATGAACGGCCTTGCGCGCTCGTTGCGACTTGGCCGGAAATCGCAGGCGGGCGGCAACGGCGCCAATGCTGTGAAGACGCTGATCGAGACCTTCCAGTACCCGCGCCGCGGCCCCGGCATGATGTGGGAAGCGGCGGCGCGCCGGATCAGAGCGCAAGGCGGGCGCATCCTGATGGGGCGCGAGCTTGCCGCGCTCGAATTCGACACCGGACGACAAATCTGGCGCATCGAGGTTGCGGCCGCCGGGGGCCGGCGCGAGACCTATACCGCACGCCACGTCGTCTCTTCGGCGCCGTTGCGCGAACTCGTGGAGCGGATCAGGCCCACGCCGATCTCGCTCATGCATGCGCGCGCCTTGCGCTACCGCGACTTCCTCACCGTCGCGCTGATGGTGCGCAAGGAAGACCTGTTTCCGGATAATTGGATCTATGTCCACGACCCGAGCGTCAAGGTCGGCCGGGTGCAGAACTTCCGCTCATGGTCGCCGGAAATGGTGCCCGGCGGCTTAAGCTGTCTCGGCCTGGAATATTTCTGCTTCGAAGGCGATGGGCTGTGGAACGCGCCCGACGGCGATCTTGTCGCGCTGGCGAAAAAGGAAATCGCCCAGATCGGCCTGGTCTCGCCGGAGGACGTAATCGACGCCTGCGTCGTGCGGCAAGCCAAGGCCTACCCGGTCTACGACGAGGATTATCGAGATAACGTCGCGGCCATCCGCCTCGACCTCGAAGGCCTCTATCCGACGCTGCACGTAGTCGGCCGCAACGGCATGCACCGTTACAATAACCAGGACCACGCGATGATGACGGCGCTGCTTGCGGCGCGCAACATCGTCGCCGGCAAGCGGCTCTACGACGTGTGGAACGTCAACGAAGACGCCGAATACCACGAGGCCGGCGAAGCCGGAATACGCGCCGCGCTCGACAGCGTACGCCTCGTGCCGGAGAAAGTGCCGGCGCGCGCCGCGTAGCCGGCTCCGCGATCGCGGCCGGGCTGCACCAGAAACCGGCGAGCTCGATTTTGACGCAGGCGTGGTTCCCGCCACAATCCCGACTTGCCGCGGGCGCAGAGGAGATAGGGACGTTCGCCCGCAACCGTCCAGGCCGTGTCCGTTCAAGCCGTGTCCGTTCAAGCCGTGTCCGTTCAAGCCGTGTCCGTTCAAGCCATGTCTGCTCAAGCCATGCCCGCCCACGCTGCGCTGTCCAAGCCTCGCCGCCCAACCTTCACCCGACCGGTACGTTCGTGAAAGCCGCCATTAAAGAGAGGCCCAGCGCTGAGCTTAAGCCGCCAGTCAACGATCGTGCTGGATTGCGGCTCTATCCTGGCTATCTCGGCCGCGCGCAGCAGACCGCTTTGCTCGCTGCGCTGCGCGAGATCTTCGCCGATGCGCCGCTGTTTGCGCCGCTGATGCCGAAATCGGGGCGGCCATTTTCGGTGCGAATGTCGAATTGCGGATCGCTCGGTTGGGTTTCTGACGAGCGCGGCTACCGCTATCAGCCGACTCATCCAGAGACCTGCCGGCCGTGGCCGCCGATGCCGGATGCCTTGATTGCGATGTGGCACGAACTCGGCGGCTTTGCGCATCCGCCCGAGGCCTGCCTGATCAACTTTTACGACCCGGCCGCCAAAATGGGCCTGCATCAGGACCGTGACGAGCAAGAATTCGGCGCTCCCGTAGTCTCACTCTCGCTCGGCGATTCCTGCCTGTTCCGCGTCGGCGGGCGCAAGCGTGGCGACCCGACCCATTCGTTGCGGCTCGATTCTGGCGATGCGCTGGTTCTTGGCGGCGCCGCACGGCTCGCCTTTCATGGCGTCGATCGCATCTTTCACGGCAGTTCGAGCTTGCTGGCGGAGGGCGGACGGATCAATTTGACGCTGCGTCGCGTGACCCGTGCCGGCATCGAGGTTGAATCGATGGCAGGCGTCGGCTGGGGTTCCGAGTGATGAGGAAGAAGAATAGTGCAGTCACGTCCGGCTTTGCCGCCGTCGCCGCGATACTCGCTGTGATCGCCGCTGCGGCGCCGGCCCGCGCCGCCGCTCCGATATTCCCCGTCGGTTCGCACATCGGCCTGGTGCCGCCGCCCGGCATGACGTTGAGCGCGACGTTTCCGGGCTTCGAAGACCCCACGAGACAAGCCGCCATCATCATGAGCGTGGCGCCTCCGCAAGCATTTTCGGGCCTCGACACCACCAAGGCGCAGGATCAGCTGGCCAAGGATGGTCTCACGATCGAGAAGCGCGAGCACATGCAGCTTGCCATCGGCAAAGCTATCCTGATCGTCGGCACTCAGGCCGGTCCAAACAATGAGCGCTATCGCAAGTGGCTGTTGGCGGCGGGCGCGAAAGACTTGACCGCCATCGTCAGCGTGCAGGAGCCCGAACAGAGCAACGCCTACTCGGATGCGGCCGTGCGTGCGTCGCTTGGCACGCTCGCGGTCCGGCAGACAGTTCCACGATCTGAGCTCTCTGAGCCTGCTTCCGTTCACGGTGCAAAACCTCGCCGGCTTCCGCGTCCAGAATGTGATTCCCGGGCGCGCCCTGCTGCTGACCGACACGCCCGAATTTCCGCATCTGGTCGCAACCGACGGCATCCCAAAATATGACATGATGGCTCGCGCCATCATCGCCGCACTTCCCGGCGGGCCGTCGGACAAGACCGAGCGCGCGAACTTTGCGCGCGTGGCGTTCTCCAGCATCGCCGGCTTAAAGGACGTCCAAATCACAATGTCCGAGCCGGTGCGCATCAATAATCAAGAGGCATTCGAGACCGTGGCACACGCCACCGAACGAGAGACCGACACCAATGTCATGGTGGTGCAGTGGCTGCGCTTCGTCAGCGGGGGCTTCCTGCAAGTCATCGGGATTTCGCGGTCCGATATATGGGAAAGCGAGCTGGCGCGGCTGCGCGCGCTGCGCGACAGCATTCAACTCAAATGAATTGCCTGCGACCGGCGACGTGAGTTTTCTCGACGCGCGGCGCTCGGGCGTCAGAACTTGACCGTGCTGCGCAGTCCGGCGACGAAAGCGTTTGCGATCGCAATCGTCGGATTATTTGGGTCCGGCAACTTGCCGCCGGGATGAACGAAATATTGCAGGTCCGGCTGCAAGGTCCACCACGGCGCGAGCTGCGCCTGATAGCTTAGCTCAAGCACGATTTCTTCGTCGCGGATGGGATAGGGCGGCCCGTTGAGCGCCAGCACATCCTGATCGAGCGCGGCTGCGTCCGGGCTGATCTTGGCGTAGGCGACGCCGAATGTGAGCGTGTCGTCGTCACGTCCGGCAATGAGCCCTTTGAAGCCGGCGCCGCCATCGACGTAGTACGAAATCAGATTGGGGTCAGCCGGCGACGCGCCGGCGCGCAGGAAGAGATTGAGGCTCTGCTTGTCGGCGCGCCACACCATCTGATCGGCAACGCCGTAAATCCCGGAATTGCCGCTATGATTGAGCGGAGCGATCGCGGTGGGGGCGGCCAGCGACACCACATTGGCGAACGCGTCGACGCCGAAATGCTCATCGGCGAAGTCGGCACTCTCATACCAGCCGCCAAGCTTGTAGATGCCCGGCAGACCGACGGCACCTTTGCCCTGATTGACGGCATATTGCAGTTCGCCGATCCACAATGCGCCGCCGCTCAAACTGAAAGTCGTGCCGTAGCGGTCGCAGGCCTGCGGCAAATCGGTGCAACCGGAGCCGGCAGGATCACCGGAGAGCACCGCCGTCTGAATTGTAATTTGATCGGCGGGCTTGAGCGCAAGGCGGACGCCGGGTGTGGCCAACGGGTAGGCCGGGCCACCGCTCGTCATGTCGGCAGCCAGGATGCCGGCCCAGCCGAACGTGCCGTTGATCAGTCCGCCAGCGGTCGGGCTGGTAATGAATTCATCGTCGGCGGCAAGCTGGCCGATTCGCAGCGACACGCGGTCGTCGAGCGCGTTCTGCTGAAACCAGGCCGTGAACAGCCGCGTCGTCGGCAAGGCGTCGATATTGCTCGGATCGGCAATGCTGCCGACATTGTCTACGGCGTCATGGCCGCTATTGTGGATCTGATAGATCGTGACATGCGTGCTGGCGCCTGCCCAGCCGGCGAACTTTTCCAGGTCGGTATCGACCGAGAACTCGAAGCGACCCTCGTAGCTCGCCTGCCGGTTGATGCCTCCCGACAGCACGCCGAAGGCTTCATTGATGTAGTTGAGCGTGATGTCGATGCCCTTGTTATGCAGCGCCGTGCGTGCACCGTCCCAGTCGCCGGTCAGGGTGTCCTGCTGCCAGATCGATTGCGGGGCTGGAGCGGAGGGCGGCGCCTTGGTTACGGCCTGTGCGTGCGCGTGTGATGCGCCCGCAATGATCGCCGACGACGCCAAAAGCCACCTCATTGTCGTACCCGCCGTCTGACGTTGCATGACCTCTCCCCATCCGGCACCTCATAAGACGATCGTTTCGCCGGCACGGCGCCGGTTCGGCGCCATGAAAACCGGCTCCGCGCACGCCGGATTAAAAGGCGCCGACCGCGCCGCCGCCCGCTCGAGATCGCGCTGCCCGGGCTCCTCGTAGTATGCAGAATTGTTACGAACATCATATCCACCGCCGCCTTCGGTGCCAAGCGTCCCAACTGCGCCATTGGCCGCCGCCGGCCGGTCCAACCGCCGGCGACGCTGGCCGGTGAGGTAAGATGAACTTGCAAAATGATCATACGCGTTTACAAAGGATGACGGGTACGACCGGCAATGGGCAGTCCGAAGAGGCGTTTTCATGCCATCGATTTTGTGCGCGTTCGACGATGATGCCAGCAACGTGCGGGCCAAGATCATCGTAATCTATGCCTTGCTCATTGCCGCCAATGTGGCGGCCTGGATCTGGGCGCTGGTGGCTTTCAACCATTATCCGGTTCTGCTCGGCACCGCGTTCCTTGCCTACAGTTTCGGCCTGCGCCACGCGGTCGACGCCGACCACATCGCGGCGATCGACAACGTCACCCGCAAGCTGATGCAGGAGGGCAAGCGCCCGGTCGGCATCGGCCTGTTCTTCTCGCTCGGCCATTCCACGATCGTGGTGCTCGCCTCGGTCGCTGTGGCCGCCACGGCAACAGCGTTCAAGAACCGGATGGAGGCCTTCCACTCCATCGGCGGCATCATCGGCACCCTGGTTTCGGCGGCGTTCCTGCTGCTGATCGCGGCCGTGAACGTCTACATCCTGGTCAACGTCTATCGAACGTTCCAGCACGTCAAAAACGGCGGCGAATACGTCGACGAAGACTTCAACATGCTGATGGCCAAGAGCGGCGTGCTGGCGCGCCTGTTGCGGCCAATGTTCCGGATGATCGAGAAGAGCTGGCACATGTACCCGCTCGGCTTTCTGTTCGGGCTGGGCTTCGATACCGCGACCGAGGTGGGGCTGCTGGGCATTTCGGCGGCGAGTGCGGCGAACGGCATGCCGATCTGGTCGATCCTGGTGTTCCCCGCGCTGTTCACGGCGGGAATGACTCTGATCGACACTACCGAACTCGGTGCTGATGCTGGGGGCCTACGGCTGGGCGTTCGTCAGGCCGATCCGCAAGCTTTATTACAACATGACCATCACTTTCGTGTCGGTGGTCGTGGCCGTGATCGTCGGAGGCATCGAGGCCTTGGGATTGGTCGGCGACCAGCTCGGACTGTCCGGCCGCTTCTGGGACATGATCGGCGCGCTGAACGACAATTTCGGCGCGATCGGTTACGTGATCATCGGCATCTTCGCCGTGAGCTGGATCGCCTCGGTGCTGATCTATCGATTCAAGGGATACGATCGGCTGGAAGCTCAGAGTTCCAGTCGCTAGTCGCGATCTCGCGCCGATTAGCCGGCCTGCGCATGACCCGACGGGTGCGACGACGGCGCATGTGCCGGCGATCGAATGCGCGGCATTGCGTAAGGTCGCCACGACCTGTCCCCCGATCAACCCCGATGCGGGACAATTGCGACTACGGCACCGAGAGAGTCAACAAAAATCCTGTTATATCAATACTTTAGATTTAGACAAATGCTAATCCGGTCGGCTTTCCGACGCGTTCACGTTGTCGGCTTTGCTTGAAACTCGGTGTTGCCACGGATCGGCTGCGCTGCCGCGGCAGCCCCTTAACGAGAGCCCCCCAAGAGCGAGACGATTGAAGCTTCTGCGCGCCGGCGGTATTTCAGGAATCTTCCGCCACGGCTCTGCTGTTGTTGTTGCCGGCGGGCGAACCCGGCGCCGCCTTGGGGCCGCCTTTGGAGACGCCGACCAAAGCCGGCCGCAGCACGCGCTCGCCGATCATGTAACCCGGCTGCACCACCTGCGCCACGCTGCCGGCGGGCACCGATGCGTCGGGCACTTCGAAGATCGCCTGATGAAGGTTGGGGTCAAATTTCTCCCCCTGCGGCGTGAACTGCCGCACGCTGTTTTTCTCCAGCGCCTTTTGCAGTTCGCGCTCGGTCAACTCGACACCCTCTATGAGGGCCTTGACGCCGGCTGCCGCGTGGTTGCGGTTGTCTGGCGTCACCGCATCGAGCGCGCGACGCATGTTGTCGGCCACCCCGAGCATGTCGCGGGCAAACGACATGACGCCGCGGAGTTCCGCATCGGCGACCTCGCGAGCCGTGCGCTTGCGCAGATTGTCCATGTCGGCAAGCGTGCGCAGCAGCCTGTCTTTCATTTCCGCGGCGAGCGTGGCCGGATCGGGTACGGCCGCAGCCTGCGGGTCGGAAGCGTCCGCAGCTGGCGTTTGTTCGGGATTTGGGGCTGCAGCCTCTGCAGAACGGGCCGCGTCGTCCTCAGCGCGAGCGGTCTGTTTCGTCATGGTTTGTTCCCATCGTCTCGGTGCCCCGCATATCAGGATGGAGGGGGCAAAAATCAAGCGCGGCCCCCGCGGCTGCCACGGTAGGCTCGCCGCCCGAACCCGTCCTATGCGGTTCCCGCAAGCCTGCAAACGCGACGAAATGGCGGATTTGGCTCAGCCGCCGAGCAGCTTGCTCACCACCTTGGCGGTATAGTCCACCATCGGAACAATGCGGGCGTAGTTCAGCCGGGTCGGCCCGATCACGCCAAGAACGCCGACGATATGGCCGGAGGCATTGTGGTAGGGCGCCACGATGGTCGAAGAGCCCGACAGCGAGAACAACTTGTTCTCCGAGCCGATGAAGACGCGCACCCCCTCGGCCTGCTGGGCACGGCCGAGCAGGTCGATCACCTCGCGCCGGGTTTCCAGATCGTCGAACAAGAGCCGCACGCGTTCGAGGTCGGCTAGCACCTTGAGGTCTTCGAGCAGATGGGCCTGGCCGCGCACAATCAGCTTGCGTTCGTCGCTCTCGCCGCCGGACCAGCTCGCAAGTCCGGCGGCGACGATTTTCTGGGTGAGCTGATCGAGTTCGGCTTGGCCCTCCTGCAGCGTCTTTTCGATCTCGACCTTGACCTCGTCGAGGGTGCGGCCGCGCAGCCGCGCGTTGATGAAGTTGCCGGCCTCGGTCAGCGCCGATACCGGCAAGCCGACCGGGATATTGAGCACCCGATTTTCAACCTGGCCGTCCTCGCCGACCAGAACGACCAGCGCACGCTCCGGTTCGAGCTGCACGAACTCGACGTGCTTGAGCCGCAGGTTCGACTTCGCCGTCAGCACAATTCCGGCGGCGCGGCTCAGGCCCGAGAGCAGGCCGGACGCTTCGGTCAGCACCGCTTCGACCGACTTCGCCTGGCCGGAAGCCGCAACCTGCACCTCGATCGACTTGCGCTCCTGTTCGGTGAGGTCGCCGATCTGCATCAGCGCATCGACAAAGAAGCGCAAACCCAACTCGGTCGGCAGCCGGCCCGCCGAGGTATGCGGCGCATAGACGAGACCGAGCTGTTCGAGATCGGACATGACGTTGCGCACCGAAGCCGGCGACAGCGTCATCGGCAGAATGCGCGACAAATTGCGCGAGCCGACCGGCTCGCCGGTCGCCAAATAGATCTCGACGATCTGGCGGAAAATTTCGCGCGAGCGCTCGTTGAGCTGGGCGAGGCCCAACTGGTTGGCGTAAAGCGGCGGGTCGGGGCCGGCCAAGAAAGCCCTCCTTGTCGGGCAATATATATTATTCCGCTGCCGCCATTTTGCGCGAGTTCGCACGCGGCACACCGCGCAGCATGTCCATCAGCTTGCCGACCGAGCCGAAATCCTCCAGGCCGCCGATTGCCCCGATAACATCCGCAACGTCAGCGTCAGGCAGCACGCCCCACGAATAATCCCGGAATTTTTGCTCGATCTGGGCGCGCGTCAGCGGATTTTCGTAACTGCCGAGCGGATGCTGGCAATGCGCCGATAGGGTTGCGCCGTCGTCAACCTCGATCGCGACCTTGGCCTGCGAGCCGTTGACCGACGCATCGGCGAACACCTCGACACGCTCGGCTGCAAACTGCCGCAATGCCGGATTGTCGTAGCGCGCCGGCTCGAACTGCGCCAAGGTCAGCGCGCGGTCACTTAAGATCACGGCGGCGATGTAATGGGCCGACAAGAGCGCTTCGAACTTGGCTTTGTAGGCGCCGAACCCGCCGTGCATGTTGAACGCCTGCTGTGCGAGCGCGATGCGCACTTTGCGCACGCGGCCGAATTCGACTGCGTGCCGGTCGAGCAGATCGAACAGAGCGGTGACCATGCCGGAAATGAGCGACGCCGACGGCCATAGCCGCATCGCGATTTGTTCAACCTCCCAACGCGTGCCCAAATCGGCGACGGCGGCGTCGGGTTTGCCGCCGTCGGTATAGGTATTGTAGAGGCCGCCGTCCTTGGCGGTGAGGAATTCGTGCGTGGCGACAAATTGTTGTTGCGCCAGCAAAGCCGCCATCAGGCCCGATAGCGCGCCGCGGCATTGGTGGAATTTCACCGTCGGCGTACCCCAGGCCGCGAAAGTGCCGGCGGCCTGACTGCCGGCAAGCCCGAACGCCCGCGCCATGGTGCCGGCATCAAACCCGAGCAGCGATCCGACCGCTGCCGCCGCGCCGAACGGCCCGATGACGCCCGGACCGTGCCAGCCGCGGGCGCGGAATTTCGGGTAATCGAGGCCGAGCCCGATCCGCGTCGTCACCTCGCAGCCTGCCGCAATCGCCGTGAGCAGAGCGCGGCCGGACAGGCCATTGCGTTCGGCGATCGCGAGCGCCGGCGGGATCACTTCCGGCGTCACATGGGTGAGCGTCGCGCGATGCACATCGCACATGGTGACCGCAGTGACGAGATAGGCGTTGAGCAGCGTCGCGCCGGCAAGCGACAGGTGCTCGCCGCCGATTACGCTCGACTTCGCGCCCTTGCGCCAGCGCCGACGCCAAAGCTGCCAGCTGCGACGTTTCCTCGCCGAGGCGCCCCGCGACCGCGCAGGCGAGCGCATCGAGCAACAAATTCTTGCAATGATCACGCACCCGCTGCGGGATATCGTCATAGCGGAGCGAAGCGGCAAAATTCGCCAAAGTCTTGGTGACTTCCTTCGCCATCTCGCTCTCCGTATGGGACCTCAAGCAGCCAAAGCGTAGCGAAAAGCCGGCGCCCAAGGCAATCCTGGTGTCAACCATAGAGCGCGCGGCGATACCCCAGCCCTTGTGGCGACCGTGCCGAAACGCTTAAAAGCGTGCGCACGCGACTTCGTTCCGGCACACCACTGCGCGTCCGGCAGGGGGCGCGGCGAGGAGACCTGCATGCGGCCAAGCCGCCGACAACCCGACGAATTGCGCCCCGTCTCGCTCGAGCGCGGCGTGGTGAAATTCGCCGAAGGCTCCTGCTTCGTGAAATTCGGCGACACCCACGTGCTGGTGACCGCGACGCTGGAGGATCGGCTGCCGCCTTGGCTCAAGGGCCAGGCGCGCGGCTGGATCACGGCTGAATACGGCATGCTGCCGCGCGCCACGCTGGAGCGCACGCGGCGCGAAGCGTCCGCCGGCAAGCAGACCGGCCGCACCGTAGAGATCCAGCGGTTGATCGGGCGCTCGTTGCGCTCGGTGGTCGATCTGAAAGCGCTCGGCGAGCGTCAGATCACGATCGACTGCGATGTCATCCAGGCCGACGGCGGCACCCGCACGGCCTCCATCACCGGGGCCTGGATTGCGCTGTACGATTGCCTTAACTGGATGAAAACCCGCGAAATGATCAAGATGGAGGTATTGCGCGACCACATCGCGGCGATCTCCTGCGGGGTTTGCGGCGGCGTGGCGGTGCTTGACCTTGATTACGCCGAAGACTCGCAGGCCGAAACCGACGCCAATTTTGTGCTGACCGGCTCCGGCAACATCGTCGAGGTGCAGGCCACGGCGGAGAAGATTCCATTCTCCGAGGAGCAACTGACGACGCTGTTGGCGCTCGCCCGCAAGGGGGTGGCGAAGCTGATCGATCTGCAGAAGATGGCGTGCATGTGAGCGGATGACGGACGACAGATGACCTATGACAGATGACGAATCCCAGATCGTTTCAAATGACTTCCGTCGTCCGTCGTCCGTCGTTCATCGTCCTGTCTCTGGCCGTCTCGTGATAGCGACTCATAATCGCGGCAAACTTGCCGAAATGAGTGAACTCCTTGCGCCCTACGGCATCGACGCCATTTCAGCGGGCGAGCTTGACCTTGCGGAGCCGGAAGAGACCGGAATGACGTTTCGCGACAATGCCCGCATCAAGGCGCAAGCCGCGGCGCAGGCCAGCGGCCTGCCAGCCTTCGCCGATGATTCCGGACTTGCGGTCGACGCGCTTGGCGGCGCGCCCGGAATCCACTCGGCGCGCTGGGCCGGACCGGACCGCGACTTCAACCGCGCCATGAACGAGATCGAACAAAAACTGCGCAAGCGCGGCGCGACGACGCCGGAGCAGCGCCGCTCGCACTTCGTCTCGGCTTTGTGCGTCGCCTGGCCGGACGGGCACGTCGAGGAATTCGAGGCGCGCGTCGACGGCACGCTGGTCTGGCCGACGCGCGGCGACAAGGGATTTGGTTACGATCCGATGTTCCTGCCCGACGGACAGACGCGCACGTTCGGCGAAATGCCGAGCGAAGAAAAACACGGCCTGCCGCCAGGCGGCAGAGGTTTGTCGCACCGCGCCCGCGCCTTTATCAAACTCGCGGAGGCCTGCCTTGAGCAGCGATGAGGCGGCCTTCGGCGTTTATATTCACTGGCCGTTCTGCCTGTCGAAATGTCCGTATTGCGATTTCAACAGTCATGTCCGCCATGCCGCGATCGACGAGGCGCGGTTTGCGCGGGCATTCGCGGCCGAAATTGCCGCGACCGCTGAGCGCGCGCCGGGGCGAACCGTGTCTTCGATCTTTTTCGGCGGCGGCACGCCGTCGCTGATGCAGCCGGCAACGACTGCCGCGGTGCTCGACGCGATCGCGCGGCACTGGAACGTCGCGGCCGATGCCGAAATCACGCTCGAGGCCAATCCGACCAGCGTTGAAGCGACGCGCTTTCGCGGCTACCGTACGGTCGGAATCAATCGCGTTTCGCTCGGCGTGCAGGCGCTCGACGATCGCGCGCTCAACGAACTCGGCCGGCTGCATACGGTGCGCGAAGCGCTCGATGCGGTCGCCTTGGCGCGCGCAAATTTCGAGCATTTCTCGTTCGATCTCATCTATGCGCGGCCCGGCCAGACGCCGCAGCAATGGGCGAGCGAACTTGATCGTGCGCTGGTCGAAGCCGGCGAGCATCTTTCGCTCTATCAGCTCACCATCGAGCACGATACGCCGTTTGCCGCACTGCATGCCGCCGGCAAGCTCAAGACGCCCGACGACGACACCGCGCGCGCTCTCTACGACACAACCCAGGAGATTTGCGCCGCGCACGGGCTGCCCGCCTACGAAATTTCGAACCATGCCCGGCCGGGCGCCGAGTGCCGGCACAATCTGATTTATTGGCGCGCCCACGAATATGCCGGCATCGGACCGGGCGCGCATGGTCGCCTGAACATTGGCCGGCGCGACGTTGGCGGCGAGCGCCGCGCGACGGCGACCGAAAAGCGGCCCGAGGCCTGGCTGCTGCGGGTGGAGTTGCAAGGCCATGGCGTCGTCACCGACGAGGCACTCACCCGGGAAGAAATCGCCGATGAGTTTTTGTTGATGGGGCTGCGGCTGGCCGAGGGCATCGACATCGCCCGCTACGAAAGGCTTGCCGGACGCGCGCTCGATCGCCAACGCGTCGCTGCGCTCCGCGACTACGGTTTGGTCGAGACCACGCCGCAGGGACACCTGCGCGTGACCCTGCCGGGTTTTCCAGTGCTCGATGCGGTGGTCGCCGACCTCGCGGCGTAGCGGAAGACACTCGACAGACGACAGAACGCGGATCAACGGCAGCGTTTACTCTGTCGTCCGTCGTCGGTCCGCCGTCCTCCGAGCCCTACATGCCTGACGTGCCGAAACTGCGCGGCGCCGGCGAGATCGTCTGCGGACCGGAGGGGTTGACGCGCAGCACCGCCAGCCCGCGCTCGTTGGTGCCGTCGGTGCGGAAACGGAACAGACCATCGATGCCGGTAAATCCGGACGGGTTGGTCAAGACCTGCGTGGAAAATCGCAGCTGCGGATTGGGCTGCGTTTTCACCAAAGCCGCCACCAGCGCCACCGCGTCATAGGCCAGAGTCGCGGTGCGCACCGGATCCTGCCCATAGCGGGACCGGTAACGACTTGAAAAATTGCGATAGCCGGCCGCTTCGGGCGCTGCATACCAGCCGCCGTCGAGCGCCGGGACCGAATAGATGCGCGAGTCATCCCACAACCCGGTGCCGAGAAGCTGGATCCGCCTCGTATTGACGCCGTCGGCAACCAGCATCTGCACCACCTGCGGCACCGCATCGTCGCCGTCGGGAATGAGCAACGCGTCGGCGCGAATGGCCGACTGGGCGATGGCCCGCACCGGGGCGGCCATCGCTGCATTGTCCTGCGGATAGTGTTCGAGCGCGACGATCTTGCCGCCGTGTCGTGCGACATCCTGCCGGAACGCCGCCTCGACGACCGAGCCATAGGGATTCTCGGGAATCAGCGCGGCGAACGAGCGTTTGCCGACCGAAGTCGTGTACTGGACGACACGCGAGATGTCGGATTCCGGCAGGAAACTCAGGAGATAGACGCCCGGCGCAGCGACGCTGACGTTGGTCGAGAACGCGATCACCGGAACGCCCCGCGCCCGCGCTAGCCCGCCGACCGCGCTGACCGACTGAGCAAACAACGGCCCGAGAATGATTTCGGCGCCGCCATCGAGCGCCTGTTGGGCGGCGGTCTGCGCTGCTTGCGGCGTGCCGGCATCGTCCTCGACCAGGAGCTGGATATTGGGCTCGTTGAAATCGGCGAGCGCCATTTCCGCAGCGTTGCGCATCGCCTGGCCGGCAATCCCGGCATTGCCGGTCGCGGAGAGCGGCAGAATCAGTCCGACCTTGACTTGACCGTTGCCGATGGTGGTCGCGCTTGGCGCCGCCGCCGGTGCGTTCTGGGCGGGCGGAGTTGAAGAGAAGAAGCTGGAATTGGAGAAAAAGCTCGAGCCCGAACAGCCGCCGAGGATCGCCCCCGCCGCCGTCACGACACCGGCAACCCAGCGGCGCCGCGACGCCACAGGAGCGCACCCCCGAACCTGCAATTCCGCGGACATTGCGGTGCTCCTCATGGCTGCTGGCGCCAATAATGCCGCCAGGCAAACGCCCTCGCGATAGTGACGGCGAATGGTTAACCAAATGAAAAAGATAACAAATTCGACCAGGTCATGACGCCCGGCAGGCAATCGGGCTAGACTTACGATAATGAACCCGTCGCCGCGAAGCCCTTCTCACCCGCACGAGCGCGCCTTAGGGTGTTGCGCCATCGACGGCTACCCGATCGAGGCGCCACTTTTAGCGCCGGGACTCTACATCGTCGCCACACCGATCGGCAATCTGGGCGACATAACACTGCGTGCGCTCAAGACGCTGGCGGCCTGCGACCTCATCGCCTGCGAAGATACACGCGTTACGCGCAAGCTGCTTGACCGCTATGCCATTGCGACACCGCTGACGCCCTATCACGAGCACAATGCGGAAAAGGCGCGGCCCGCCCTGCTGCGCCGTCTCGCCGATGGCGCCGCGATTGCGCTGGTTTCCGATGCCGGCACCCCGCTCGTGTCCGATCCGGGATTCAAGCTGGTGCGCGCCGCGAACGAAGCCGGCCATGCGATCACGGCGCTGCCGGGACCCTCGGCGCTGCTCGCGGCCATCGCCGTCGCAGCCTTGCCGACCAACCAGTTCTTTTTCGCGGGCTTCCTGCCGCCGAAACAAGCCGCGCGGCGCACCCGCATCGGTGAACTCGCCAATATTCCATCGACCATCGTTTTATTCGAAACGGGGCCGCGAATAGAAGCGACCCTCGCCGACCTTGCCGCCGGTCTCGGACCGCGCGAAGCAGCGCTGTGCCGGGAACTTACCAAGCTGCACGAGGAAATCCGGCGCGGCAGCCTCGACGATTTGGCGCAAGGCGCGGCGTCGCACGAACAGCGCGGCGAGATCGTCGTCGTGATCGCCCCGCCGCAAACCCCGCAGCAACCCGGCGCGGAAGACATCGACCGCCTGTTGCGCCAGGCGCTCGCCCGCTCGACGCTCAAAGATGCCGTGGCCGCGCTGACGGCGGCGACCGGCTTGCCGCGCCGCGACCTTTACCGGCGCGCGCTCGCGCTCACCAAAGCGGCGAAAGAGTAGGACCATGGCACGACGCTCTGAACCGCGCAGGCCGGCCAAAGCCGCACCGCGCCGCGAGCGCGTAGCGGCTTTCCAGCTCGGCCTCTCGGCCGAAAGCCGTGCCGCCCTGCTGCTCATCGCCAAGGGCTACCGCATCGCGGCGCGGCGCTTCAAAACGCCGCTCGGCGAGATCGACATCGTCGCGCGCCGCCGCCGCAGCCTCATCTTCGCCGAGGTCAAGGCGCGCGAAACCCTCGACGAAGCCGCCGAGGCGGTGACCGAACGCGCCAAAAGCCGTATCGTCGCCGCCGCCGAGTACTGGCTGGCGCAGCATCCCGACGACGCAACGCGTTATATCAGTTTCGACGTTATCCTGGTCGCACCGGGCAAGGTGCCGCGGCATATTGCCAATGCTTTCGACGCCACGCGTGGGACCAGGCACGGCGCGCCGTAGCAAGAAGCGCAAAAATTGCGTAGACCTTGGCTGCCGCCCGCGACCCGCCAAAGCCTGCCACCAACGCCAAGCCCGCCATGCGCCTGAACGTCGCCGTGCAGATGGACCCGATCGAGCGGATCAACATCGGCGGCGATTCGACCTTCGCCCTGCTGTTGGAGGCGCAGAAGCGGGCCTATCCGTTGTCCTATTACACGCCCGACCGGCTGGTGCTCCGCGACGGCAAGGTTTTCGCCGCGGTGCGGCCGCTGGTGGTGCGCGACGTCAAAGGCGACCATTTCACGCTCGGCGAGGCGCGCCGTGCCGACCTTGCATCGTTCGACGTGGTGCTGTTGCGCCAAGATCCGCCGTTCGACCTCGCTTATATTTCCACCACCCACATGCTCGACCGCATTCATCCGCAGACGCTCGTCGTCAACGATCCGAGCCATGTGCGCAACGCGCCCGAAAAAGTCTTCGTCACCGAATTTCCCGACCTGATGCCGCCGACGATGCTGACGCGCGACCTCGACGCCATCAAGGCGTTTCGCGCCGAACACGGCGACATTGTCTTCAAGCCGCTCTATGGCCTCGGCGGCCAGGCGGTGTTCCGGCTCGCTGCCGACGATCTCAATTTCGGCTCGCTCTTCGATCTGTTCGCCAACCTGTTCCGCGAGCCCTGGGTGGTGCAGAAATTTCTGCCCGCGGTGAAGGAGGGCGACAAGCGCATCATCCTGGTCGACGGCGAATTCGCCGGCGCGGTCAACCGCGTGCCGGCGCCCGACGATCTGCGCTCCAACATGGTGCGCGGCGGCACGCCGGCGGCGACCGAGCTGTCCGACCGCGAACGCCATATCTGCGAGCGCCTCGGCCCGGCTTTGCGCGAGCGCGGTTTGCTGTTCGTCGGCATCGACGTGATCGGCGGCTTTTTGACCGAGATCAACGTCACCTCCCCCACCGGCATCCGCGCGGTGAAGAATTTCGGCGGCGCGGATATCGCGGCGATGATCTGGGATAAGATCGAGGAGAAGCGGGCAACGCTGGCGAATTAGGGCCCAAAGCAACAGATTGGCTTTATTGCACTGTTGCTCTGATCTGTGCATCGGGGCTGATTTTCTTAAAACGGCCATGCGTCATCCCTCGCCCTCAATCTTCTCCCGCACCGCGCTCGCGATAAAGGCTGAGCGGGTAAGACCGCGGCGCGATGCGGCCTCGTCGATCGCATGCAACAGGCCGGCATCGAGCGAGAGGTTGGCTTTGACCGGCCGGCCGGCGTCGAGCACCAGTGGCACGTAAGCGAGAATGCCGCCATCGGCGAGCGCGGCGGCGACTGCCGGATCGGCGCGAAGCTTTTCCGCCGAACGCGGCTTGGGAATCTTCTCGCCATCAGCGCGGGCATCCTCAACCCAGAGAGTGACGGCCTCGACTGCGTTGTGCAGCGCTTGATCGATCGTTCGTCCGCCGGAAGTGCAGCCCGGCAAATCGGGAACCACGACGCCGAAAGCGCCGGGTTCGCCATCCACAATGGCGACATAACGCGCCATGGCGATCTCCTCATTGCTTCCTAGGCGCGCGAGCCATCGAGTCGCTTTCTAAAACCCGGCCACCTGCTCCAGCGTCTTGCCCGCCTGCTGCTGCTTGCGGTGTATCGCTTCGAGCGCCTCCGCCGAGTGCCGCACCGCTCCGATTTCCTTGGCGAATTCCGGCCGGGCGCGAAGCTTTTCGGCCCAGGCATGGACGTGCGGGTGCAGCCGCGCGAACGGATAGGAGGCGAGCGACAGCCTGTTCGCGTAAATGAACCAGGCGATGTCGAGCACGCTCAAATCCGCGCCCATCAGATAGGGTTGCCGCGCCAGCGTCTTGTCGAGCGCGTCGAACTCGGCGCGGAATTTCTGCGCCGAGGCGCGGGCGCGTTCGTCGGTAAAACCCTCGCGCGCGGCGCGCTGCCAGAACTCGATCTGCACTTCCTTCTCGCGATCCTTGAGACCGCCCACGGTGCCGGAGCCGTTCTTGGCGTAGCTCGCCAAAGCCTCGGCCGATTTCGGCGGACCGGGCGGCGCGAACACGAAGCGAAAGCTCAAGGTGCGCAGGTCGAGGTGCAGGTCGTCTTCATGCTTAAGCAGCGCGGCGACCTCGTTCTCGTGGCCAGCGGGAATGAGCCTCGGCTGCGGAAAGGTCTTTTCCAGATACTGGATGATGTCGTTGCTCTCGATATGCACGGCGCCGTCGTGCACCAAAACCGGAACCAGCCCGCGCGGATTGATGCCGAGGAACCACGGCTGCAGGTTTTCATAACTCGGCAGATCGACCGGATGCGACACCCAATCGATGCCCTTGAGATTGAGAAAGACGCGAAGTTTTTGCGAACACGACGAGCCGGAAAAATGCAACACATGCACGCCCTTCCAGGTCAGCACCTCGCGGGTTCCGATGTCGCCGTCTGCAAGCTGAACCATGTTGCCTCCAATGTCGGGCTGCTGTCGTGCAGAGCGTGAGCCGCGATCTTGGCTCACGATGGCGCTTCCGCCAAGCGAGACCATCGTTGGCCGCGACGCCAGGCTGCGCCAGCCCTCCGCTTTGGGCACGGAAGATTGTTCACGAATTGTTCTTGACGGCCGCCCCGGATCAGTTAACCTATCCACCGGGGCTTGGGGCAGATCATGGTCCAGCGCGTTTCCACGGTGGCGTTCGAGGGCATCGAGGTCCGTCCCGTCGACGTCCAGGTACAGGTGGCGCCAGGCCTGCCGGCCTTCGCCATTGTCGGGCTGCCCGACAAGGCGGTGTCCGAGGCGCGCGAGCGCGTGCGCTCCGCGCTGATCGCCTCCGGCCTCGCTCTGCCGGCGCGCCGCATCACCGTCAATCTCGCGCCGGCCGATCTGCCGAAGGAAGGCAGCCATTACGATCTGCCGATCGCGCTCGGCCTGATGGCGGCGATCGGCGCCATTCCGCATGATGCGCTGTCGGGTTTCACGGTTTTGGGCGAGCTTGGCCTCGACGGCTCGATTGCACCGGTCGCCGGCGTACTGCCGGCCGCGATCGGCGCCAATGCACGCGGCGAAGGCTTGATGTGCCCGGCCAAATGCGGGCCCGAAGCTGCCTGGGCCAGCCCCGACATCGAGATCATTGCGCCCTCCTCGCTGATCCAGCTCGCCAACCACTTCAAGGGCACGCAGGTGCTGTCGCGGCCGCAGCCGAAGATCCTCGAAGTCGAGGGCCCCGGCCTCGACCTGGCCGACATCAAAGGTCAGGAAAGCGCCAAGCGCGCGCTCGAAGTGGCGGCGGCCGGAGGTCATAACCTGCTGATGGTCGGCCCGCCCGGCGCCGGCAAATCCATGCTGGCGGCGCGGCTGCCGTCGATCCTGCCGCCGCTCGCTCCCGCCGAACTGCTGGAAGTGTCGATGGTCGCCTCCGTTGCCGGCGCGATTGAAGGCGGCGCGCTGACCAACCGGCGGCCGTTCCGGGCGCCGCACCATTCCGCCAGCATGCCGGCTCTGGTCGGCGGCGGCCTGCATGCGCGGCCGGGAGAAATCTCGCTTGCCCATCACGGCGTGCTGTTTCTCGACGAGCTTCCCGAATTCGCGCCGCAGGCGCTCGAACTCGCTGCGCCAACCGCTGGAGACCGGCGAAGTCTCGATCGCGCGTGCCAACCACCGCGCTACTTATCCGGCGCGTTTCATGCTGGTGGCGGCGATGAACCCGTGTCGCTGCGGGCGCGCCAACGAACCCGGCTATGCCTGCCGCCGCGGCCCCAACACCCGCTGCACCGCCGATTACCAGGCTCGCATTTCAGGGCCGCTCCTCGACCGCATCGACTTGCACATCGAGGTGCCGGCGGTGACCGCGGCCGATCTCATCCTGCCGCCGCCGGCCGAAGGCAGCCGCGAAATCGCCGAGCGCGTGGCGGCCGCGCGCGAGCGGCAGGTGTCGCGCTATGCGGCGATCGGCTTGCCGCACATCCGCAGCAATGCCACGGTCTCCGGCGCGGTGCTTGAAGACGTGGCGAAGCCCGACGGCAGCGGCCTTGCTCTGCTTCGCGAAGCCGCCAACGTCATGCGGCTTTCGGCTCGCGGCTACCACCGCGTGCTCCGCGTCGCCCGCACGCTCGCCGATCTCGACGGCGCCGACAAAGTCGGCCGCGTGCATATTGCCGAGGCTTTGTCGTATCGCGCGCTGGCGGACGAGATCAGACGCGCGGCGTAGCGGCTAACCCGAGCCGTTGGCGACGTGAACGGCGCCACGCATGCCGATCGCGGCCAGGAATTCCTGACGCGTCTCGGCATGGTCGCGGAATACCCCGAGCATGCGGCTCGTGACCATGGTCACGCCGGGCTTGTGCACACCGCGCGTCGTCATGCACTGGTGGGTGGCTTCGGTAACCACCGCGACGCCGTGCGGCTTGAGCACCGCATCGAGGCAGGCGGCGATCTCGGCCGTCAGCTTTTCCTGAATCTGCAGCCCGCCGGGCATAGACCTCGACCAGCCGGGCGAGCTTGGAAATACCGACCACGCGGTTGCGCGGCAGATAGCCGATATGCACGCGGCCGATGATCGGCGCGATGTGATGCTCGCAAAACGATTCGAAGCGGATGTCGCGCAACACTACGACTTCGTCATAACCGCCGGTCTCTTCGAACGTGCGCGTGAGATAGTCGCGCGGATCGTCATTGTAGCCGGCGAACCATTCCTCGTAGGCGCGCACGACGCGCGAGGGGGTAGCGCGCAGTCCTTCACGGTCGGGGTCGTCGCCGGCCCAGCGGATCAGCGTCCGCACCGCCGCCTCCGCCTCTTGCCGTGACGGCCGCATCACCGCCGCGGAACGCCCCCGGGCGCGCTTGTTGTTCACCACTTTGTCCATTCGACTTCTCCGGCCGCCCCGAACGCTTCGGGCAGCCGGAAGCTGCCCGCTCGACGATCGCGCGATGTTAACAAACCGGCAACCCTTCCTCCAATCACGCTTGGCAAATGCAAGGGATGCGCAAGGTTCATACGCCAGAATCGGCGCAAGTGTCGATGCAACCAAGCACGAATATGGCCTGCAATTCGCCGCAGCCATGAATGCACGTGCGGAGCGGATTCGCGACCATGGGCCCTCGTGCCACGCTGCGGAAGCCCGCTATCGTCACGCGCCGCATCTTGTCTCTGATCGTTCGTGCTGCCGCCATCACCTCGATGTCGTTCGGCATCGCCTTCGGTTTCCTCTCCGGGACGACCTCGGAGGGGGCGCATTACGACCCTTACAGTTTCGCGGTAGGCGTGTCGGCGCTGTTCGGCGCGGCATGCGGGGCGATCGGGCTGCTGTTCTCCCGCATTCAGCAGATGAAGCGTGAATTGCGCGGCCTTGAGACCAGGCTTGACGAAGCGGCCGACCGCAATTGGGAGATCAACGAAGCGCAGGAGCGCGCCAAGAGCTTTTTCGAGGCCCAGGACGACGTCATTGTACGGCGCGACAGCGACGGGGCCATCACCTACGCCAATGACGCCTTTTGCGCGCTCGCCGGGCGGAGCCGGCCGGAGCTGCTGGCGACCGACTTTGCGCTGCCGGTTGAGGAGCAGAGCGATATAGCGGTCTTGCCGGACGGCACCCGTGCCTACGACCAGCGCGTCGCCGCGGCCGGCGGGGCACGCTGGATCGCCTGGCGCGAAGTCGCGGTGCGCGCCGAAGGCGTGCGCGAAACGCAGAGTGTGGGCCGCGATATCAGCCATCGTGTCCAGGCCGAGTTGGCGCTCGCGGAGGCGCGCGACCAAGCCCAGGCCGGCAGTCACGCCAAATCGCGGTTCTTGGCGATGGTTTCGCACGAGATTCGCACCCCGCTCAACGGCATACTCGGGATGACCGACCTGCTCGGCGACACCTCGCTTTCGGCCGAACAGGCCGCCTATCTGAAAGCAGTCAAGTCCTCGGGCGAGACGCTATTGGCGCTGATCGACGAAATCCTCGACTTCTCCAAGATCGAAGCCGGACGCCTTGATTTTGCGGCGCGGCCGTTTGCGCTCGCGGGCTTCATCGAGGAAGCGGTCGAACTGCTGGGGCCGCGGGCGCAGGCCAAAGGCCTCGAAATCTGCTGCTACGTTGATGAACGGCTGCCGGCGCGCGTCGGCGGCGATGCGGCACGGCTTCGCCAGGTGCTGTTCAACCTTGCCGGCAACGCGATCAAGTTCACCGAGCGCGGCGGCGTCTCGATCATCGTCGAGCCCGGAGGCCACCCGGACCAGATCGCTATTTCGGTGCGCGACACCGGGATCGGCATTGGCGCCGAAGATCAAACCCGGATCTTTCTCGAGTTCGAGCAGGCCGACGGCGGCGCGACGCGCAAGTTCGGCGGCACCGGCCTCGGACTGACCATCTCGAAGCGGATTATCGAGAGCATGGGCGGATCGATCGCGGTCGAGAGCCGGCCTGGCGAAGGCGCGACATTCACGGTCACGCTTGCGCTGCCGCGAGCCGCCGACGCGGAGGAGCCTGCGCTCGCGGTTCCCGACCTTGCCGGCGAGGATATTCTTATCGTTGCGCAGGGAGCCATCGAAGCCTCGCTGATCGCGCGCCACCTGCAGCGCTGGGGCGCGCGCACGAAAATTGTCCCGGACGAAAGCGTCGCCGCCGCTGTGCTGCCGGAACAGCCATGGAGCGCAGTGCTGGTCGATCACGCGCTCGGCACAGCAGCGAGCACGGCCGTCGCCCAGCTTGCCGCCGCGTTGAAGCGCCGCATCGTGTTGGTCACTCCGGCGATGCGCGGCGAACTTGCCGCGCTCAAGGCGGCGGGCTTTTCCGGTTATTTGATCAAGCCGGTGCGCGCGGTATCGCTCGCCGCCCGCTTCTCCGCAGACGATGCTTTCGATAGCGGCGCAACGAGCGAAGCGGCGGGCGCACCGCTCGAAGCCGGCAACGATGCCGGCCTGTCGATCCTCGTTGCCGAGGATAACGACATCAACGCGCTGCTGGCGCGCGCGCTGCTCGTCAAGCTCGGTCACCGTCCGACCATGGCGGCAAACGGCGCGCAAGCGGTCGAGAGCTTCATCGCCGCGCGCGCCGCCGGCACACCCTACGACCGCGTGCTGATGGACCTGCACATGCCCGTCATGGACGGCCTCGAAGCCACCCGCCGCCTCCGCGCGCTCGAGGCCGAGCAAGGCGGCGCGCGAGTGCCGATCATCGCGCTGACCGCCAACGCTTCGGCCCAGGATCGCGACGCCTGCCTTGCCGCCGGCATGGACGGATTTTTGGCCAAGCCGTTCGACCGCGAGCGCCTCGCCGCAGCGCTGGTCGGCACGGATGACGCGTCCCTAGCGGCCTAGCGACTTACCGCCAGGTACATTTGATCGATCTTAGGGTTTGGATCGAAGCCCGAGAATTAGTGCCGCGATCAAATCGTCGTATTCGTAGAGCCGACGTCTAAAGATCACGACGGGTATTTCCCTGTATAGCTTCGCATAGAGTCCATTCAACGCCTTGTCATCAAGTCCAAGTGAGCCAAGTCGCGCCGACACACTGTCGTAAAACTCGCTCGGTAGTTCCGGAGAAAGTGCGCGAAGCTGAAGCATTTCATCCGAGGTGGCGCCATAAATGCACTCTACAAGCTTAAAAAGCTTAGCGAGCCAAAGTGTAAATTCAGGTGACAAAACAGGCAGATTCGTTAGCGCAGCGATCTCGGCACGAAGCTCGTTCAGCTTCGACTCGATGCTACGCCGGTCGATCACAATCAAGCAGACTTTCTGATCGATCGCGCTTCATTTTTGAATGTCTTGTGATGTCCGAGCAAATTCCGTTGCTGGATTCGAACGTGTCGTTTCGGATCGGAAACCGCGTAGCCGATACGTCGGGCATCCCGATTATGGCTTTTCAGGATTGAGACAGCAAGCGATTCATCCCTCGGATCAACCACATAGCAAAACCCGATGCCCATGTTGAAGACTTCAAACATTTCGGCATCATCGACATTTGCATGCCGTTGAATGAGGGGAAAGATAGGATTTGGCTCCAACAGCTGATCGATTTCGAATCCTACGTTGGCCGCTACGCGCGCCAGGTTGAGCAGTCCATCACTTGTGATGTTGATGAGCGCCTTGACGCCTTTGACCTTCTCTAGGATTTCCATGGCCTCGGCAACATAGATATCCGTCGGACGAAGCAGTTCTTCACCGAGCGTAAATTCAAGCTCATCAAATTTGTGATCAATCCGGTAGGCATGGTTCTCAAAAAAGGCCTTGCGGGCGAGTGATATGCCGTTGCTATGAATTCCGCTGCTTCGCACACCAAGGACGACGTCTCCCTCGGTAACGTCCTTGCCGGAAATAATCTTGTCGAGTTCAACCGTGCCGACGGCCATTCCCACCAGGTCGAAATCCCTTTACGATGTCTTTCAGCTGAGCCGTTTCACCTCCCGTAATCGAGATGTTGGCCATTTGAGCACCCGCACAGAGCCCGGCTCCAATGGCGTCAAGCATGGACGAGTCCGCTCGTTCGACGGCGATGTAGTCCACAAGCGACAGCGGCTTTGCTCCGACACAAATCATATCGTTGACGTTCATCGCGATGCAATCGATCCCGATCGTGTCATATTTTCGCATCATGGTTGCGATGATCGTCTTAGATCCGACGCCGTCGGTACACAGCGCGATACCGGCGCCGTCGAGTTCGATGACATTCGCAAAATAGCCGATCGGAAGCACGACCCGGCCAACCCCGCGTTTCGGCCAAGTACCCTGAACGCGTTCGATTAAGCGATTTAGTCCCGCGTCGACCTCGGCGGTATCGACGCCCGTCTGCTTGTACACGTCCCGTCGCACTTCCGGAGACCTATCGTCAGGAGTTTCGGAACTCAACGTCGAGAACGTTATCACGTCTCCATTGTTCCTTGCCATGGGCCTTAGTCCCCTCTAGCCGCCCGACTGGGCCTCGCTGATGTCTCAAAATCGTTGGGCGCGTGCCGATCTAAGTACTCTACGATTGCCAGCTTCACGATTCGCGCAACGGGCCTGTCCTCACGGTCCGCCAGCGCAATAAGCCGCTGAAGATCGCGACTTTCTAACCGGGACGGCGCCGGCCGCAAGTTCGACTTTTTCGGCAATCTGCGAGTCATGACCCACTTTGACTCACTTTGACTCACTTTGATTCAGCTTTCAACCATATTTGGTGGGCAATTCATGTATTTACACAATCAATTGTGCGATGCGGCGCATCGTTTAGAGTGCTTTCCGGTCGGCCGTTACAACCTCCGCAGCGCCACTTCCTCGACCTGATGGGTCTCGCCCTTCTTCAGAACCAGATCGGCGCGCGGCCGCGTCGGCAGAATGTTCTCGTGTAGATTGAGAAGATTGATGCCGTTCCAGATCGAGGTCGCGGTGGCGACCGCCTCGGCGTCGGACAGTTTCGCATAGCGGTGGAAATAGGATTTGGGATCGGCGAATGCGGTGCCGCGCAGCGCCAGAAACCGGCTCACATACCAGGACTTGAGCACTTCTTCGTCGGCGTCGAGATAGACCGAAAAATCAAAGAAATCGGAGACGAACGGCACCGCCTTGCCGTCCTTGGGCAGCCTCCCCGCCTGCAATACGTTGAGCCCCTCGACGATCAGGATGTCGGGCCGGTCGATTTCGATCCACTGGTTGGGGATGACGTCGTAGACCAGATGCGAATAGACCGGCGCGCGCACCGGCCGGCGGCCGGCCTTGATATCGGACAGGAAGCGCAGCAGCGCCGGCAGGTCGTAGCTCTCCGGAAAGCCCTTCTTCTCCATCAGGCCTTCGCGGTCGAGCACGGCATTGGGATAGAGGAAGCCATCGGTGGTGATGAGATCAACTTTGGGTACGTTCGGCCAGCGGGCGAGCAATGCCTGCAGGACACGCGCCGTGGTCGATTTTCCCGCCGCTACCGAGCCGCCTACGCCGATGATGTAGGGCATCTTGGCGTCCTCGGTGCCGAGGAAGTCCTGCTGCGCGCGAAACAGCCGCTGCGTCGCGGCGACGTATAGCGACAACAGCCGCGACAGCGGCAGATAGATTTCCTCGACCTCCGAGATATCGAGCCGATCGTGCAACGAGCGCAGCCGCGCGATCTCCGCGGGCGCAAGCGTCATCGGCGTATCTTCGCGGCGCGTCGCCCATTCGGCGCGCGAAAATACGCGATAGGGCGACAGGTCCCGTTCGGTGCGCTGCTCCATGCCGGTCGCCCTCAGCCGCCCTTGCGCGCGGCCTTCTCGTCGAGGCCGGATTGATGGGTGCGCGCGCCGAGCTCGGCCTCGACTTCATCGAGCGTGATGCCGCGGGCGTGGAGCACGACAAGCAGGTGGTAGAGCACGTCGGCGGCTTCCGCGATCATGCGCTGCCGGTCCTCGGCAAGCGCGGCAATTGCCGCCTCGACAGCCTCCTCGCCGAGCTTCTTGGCGCACTGCGCCAGGCCGCGATCGAGGAGCTTGCGCGTGTAGGACACATCCGCGCTCGCCCGCGCGCGCTCCTCGACGCGTTTTTCCAGATCATGAAGCGTAAAGGTCGCCATGCGGCGTTCCTTATCACCTCTGATAAGCCGCGGGGAGAGGCAGATTCACGGATCGAGCCGCATCGGCAATCCGGCACGGGCCATGTATTGCTTGGCCTGCCGCACCGAATACTCGCCGAAATGGAAGATCGACGCGGCAAGCACGGCGTTGGCATGGCCGTCGCGGATGCCCTCGACCAGGTGGTCAAGGCTGCCGACGCCGCCCGAGGCGATCACCGGTACCGACACGGCGTCGGCAATCGTGCGCGTGAGCGCGATATCAAATCCCTGCCGCGTCCCGTCGCGGTCCATGGAGGTGAGCAGGATTTCACCGGCGCCCAACGCCACGACTTCGCGGGCATAGGCCAGCGTATCGATGCCGGTCGGATTGCGGCCGCCATGGGTGAAAATTTCCCAGCGGTCGGGCTCGCCTGCTGTCGACACTTTCTTGGCGTCGATCGCCACCACGATGCACTGGTCGCCGAATTTTTCCGCCGCCTCCTTGACAAAGGCCCGCCGTGCCACAGCCGCCGTGTTGATCGACACCTTGTCGGCGCCCGAGGTCAACAGCGCCCGGATGTCGTCGATGCTGCGCACGCCGCCGCCGACCGTGAGCGGCATGAAGCAGGCCTCGGCCGTGCGCCGCACCACATCCAGCATGATGCCCCGATTTTCGTGGCTCGCGGTGATGTCGAGGAAGGTCAATTCGTCGGCGCCGGCTTCGTCATAGGCGATCGCCGCCTCGACCGGATCGCCGGCGTCGCGCAGATTGACGAAATTGACGCCCTTGACGACGCGGCCGTCCTTCACGTCGAGGCAGGGAATGACGCGGACCTTGAACATGGCTCAACCGACCGCAACACCATTGGCAACGACGACACAAGCGCCGCCGGCGTGCTTCGCCACGTCGAGCGCCGTCTCGGCGCGGGCCGTCATGCTCTCGATCGTTTCGCCGTTTTTTCGTGCGGCGATACCGAAGCTGCATGCGATTTTCATCGGCGTTTGGTCGATCTGCATCGCGGCGAAGTCGCCTAGATAGCGCGCGGCGATCGCCTCGGCATTGGCCGCGGCCGGGCCACGCAGCAGCAGCGCGAATTCGTCGCCGCCGGTGCGCACCGCGAGCCCCTGCTCCGCCGCGAGCATCGCGCCGATGCGCCGCAACACCTCGTCGCCGACCAGGTAGCCATACTCGTAGGTGATCCTGTTCAGACCATCGATGTCGAACACGATGACTGACAGCGGATCGCCGCTGTTCAGCCGGGCGCTGAGCAGTCTGACGCTGCGCCGAAAAGGCGCGCCGCGTGAGGAGACCGGTCAGCGCATCGTTGGCCTTGTCCCGGATCAGCGCGAGGGCCGCGGCTGCGTCGAGCCGTCCGTCATAGAGCGCGCGGCCGGCGATCGCGCCGGCGATTTTTCCCGTGTAATGCGCGACGGTATTGACCTCGTAATCCCCAAGCAACACCCTCACGTCATCGAGCGAGGCCAGGCCACCGGAGGCAATGACCGGAATCGAGATTTCATTGGCAAGCGCGATGGTGGCCTCGAGATTGAGGCCGCCGAGCATGCCGTCGCGCGCCACGTCGGTGTAAATAACAGCAGCGACGCCAGCGTCCTCGAAGCGCTTGGCGATGTCGAGCGTGGTAAGCTCGGACGTCTCCGCCCAGCCTTCGACCGCAACCTTGCCGTCGCGCACATCGAGTCCCACGGCAACGTGACCCGGATAGGCGCACGCGGCCTCCTTCACCAGCGCCGGATTGCGCACCGCCGCGGTGCCGATGATGACGCGCGCGACGCCCTTTTCGAGCCAGGCTTCGATCGTCGCGCGGTCGCGGATGCCGCCGCCAAGCTGCATGGGGATTTTCACCGCGGCGAGGATGCGCTCGACGGCACCCGCGTTCATCGGCTTGCCGGCAAAGGCGCCGTCGAGATCGACGATATGGAGATATTCGAAACCCTGCCGTTCGAATGTTTCGGCCTGCGCGGCGGGATCGCGGTTGAACAAGGTGGCGCGCGCCATGTCGCCCTGCTGCAGGCGCACCGCCTCGCCGTTCTTGAGATCGATCGCTGGGAACAGAATCACGGCTTCCACTTCAAGAAATTGGCGATCAGCGCCAGTCCGAATTTTTGGCTCTTCTCCGGATGGAACTGCGTGCCGAGGATATTGTCGCGCGCGACGATCGCAGTGATCGGTCCGCCATACGCGGCTTCGGCGACGAGATCGGCGCGCTGAGCGGGATAAAGCTGATAGGAGTGCACGAAATAAGCGTGCCGGCCCTGCGGTCCGAGCACGAGCCCCTCAAGCAGCGGATGCGCTCGCTCGACGTTGAGCGTGTTCCAGCCCATATGCGAAATCTTCAGGCCCGGATCATTCGGCCTGATCCGATTGACCTCGCCGGCGATCCAGCCGAGGCCTTCGCTCACTTCATATTCAAGCCCGCGCTCGGCTAAAAGTTGCATGCCGACACAAATGCCGAAGAACGGCCGGCCCTTGCGGCGCACCGCTTCCTCAAGGGCGTCGACCATGCCCTCGACGGCATCGAGGCCGCGGCGGCAATCGGCAAAGGCGCCAACGCCCGGCAGCACCACGCGGTCGGCCTTTGCAACAATGGCGGGGTCATGGGTGACGATGATCGGCTGCGCGAGATCGCTATCGCGCGCGGCACGTTCGAACGCTTTTGCGGCCGAGTGCAGATTGCCGGAGCCGTAATCGACGATCGCCACACTCACCGACGCGCTCCCGGTTCTGGAAACAGGCCGATCACGCTCGGCGTAGGCGCTGCGCGCGGCGCCGCTGGCGGTGGGCTTGCGGCCTCGTGCTGCGCCGGCACCTGACCGAGCCAAGCGGTAAAAAAGCGCCGCTCGGCATCGTCGAGATCATCGCCGCTGACGATCCCGACATTCTTCCAGCCCCGGCGCCCAAGCGTGAAGCGCCGCAGCGTGCTCGCCTCAAGCCCGACCAGGAGCGAAATCAGCAAGCCGATAACCAGCAGCGCGGTTTGCGAAGCACCCAGCACCGCGAGCGCCGAGACAACAACAGTCGTGATAACCACATAGCCGAGCAGCATCAGCCACATGCGGTGCCACAGCATCCACAACGGCGCGAACAGGAAAGCCCAGAACGAGAGTCCGTCGCGCACAAAGACAAAGCGCTCGGCGTCGGTCGACGACTGGGCAGGCTGCAGCGGCGGCTCATGAACGGTGTACACGGGCATGATTGACGTTCAGCCGATCATCGGCCGCCTTTCTCGGACGACGGAGGACAGCTGACGGAGGATGGCTGGGCCTCTTATCTGTCGTGCGTCTTCTGTCGTCCCCACTCGCGTCATCCGCCCAGCGTGCCCTTGGTGGAGGGCACCTCGTTCGCCGCGCGCGGGTCGATGGCGACCGCCGCGCGCAGCGCCCGCGCCAAGCCCTTGAAGCAAGACTCGGCAATATGGTGATCGTTACTTCCATATAGTGTCGCCACGTGCAGCGTCATCGCCGCATTCACCGCAAAGGCCTGAAACCATTCCTGCACCAGGGCGGTGTCGAACGAGCCTACTTTGGCGCGGACGAAATCGACCTTGAAGACCAGGAACGGCCGGCCGGAAATATCGAGCGCCACGCGCGTGAGCGCCTCATCCATGGGGATGTGCACGTCGGCGTAGCGGGTGATGCCCTTCATGTCCCCGAGCGCCTGCCTGATCGCTTGCCCGAGCGCAATGCCGACGTCCTCGGTGGTGTGATGCTGATCGATATGCAGGTCGCCCTTGGCCCTGACGCTAAGGTCGATGCGGGAGTGCCGCCCCAGCAGATCGAGCATGTGATCGAGGAAGCCGATGCCGGTCGCAATCGAGGCGGCACCGGTGCCGTCCAGATCGAGTGCGATCTCCACATCGGTTTCCTTGGTGGCGCGCTTGATTGTGGCCTTGCGCATCTCGGGCTCCAGGACCTGCAAAGCTGGCTTTCAAAGCCACGCGCCTTTTATCAGGGCCGCCGTGGCTTTACCAATCCGGCCGCGCCGGCCACCCCGCGATTGCATTGCCCGCGGCCAACTCCTAAATCTCGCGTCGAACAAGGCCGCTCCACACATGCCGAATCCCGAACCCGGCCAAGCCTCCCTCTGGCACGGCACTACGATCCTGACCGTCCGCAAAGGGGGAACGGTGGTGGTAGGCGGCGATGGTCAAGTCTCCATCGGACAGACGATCGTTAAGGCTAACGCCAAGAAGGTTCGCCGCCTCGGCAAAGGCGACGTGATCGGCGGCTTTGCCGGCGCTACCGCCGATGCCTTCACCTTGTTCGAGCGGCTTGAGGCCAAGCTCGAGCAATATCCCGGCCAGCTCACCCGCGCCGCCGTCGAGCTTGCCAAGGACTGGCGCACCGACCGTTATCTACGCCGGCTGGAAGCAATGATGATCGTCGCCGACAAGGACGTGTCTCTGGTGCTGACCGGCACTGGCGACGTGTTGGAGCCGGAAGCGGGCATCGTCGGCATCGGGTCAGGCGGCAATTACGCGCTTGCCGCGGCGCGCGCGCTTGCCGACGGCCCGCTCGACGCCGAAGCGATCGTGCGCCGGTCGCTCGACATTGCAGCGGATATCTGTGTCTACACCAATCGCAACGTCACAATTGAAACGTTGAAATCGTGAGTGACTTTTCGCCCCGCGAAATTGTTTCCGAACTCGACCGCTTTATTGTCGGCCAGGCCGACGCCAAACGCGCCGTGGCGATCGCGCTGCGCAACCGCTGGCGCCGGCTGCAGCTCGACGAGCGGCTGCGCGAGGAGGTGCTGCCGAAGAATATTCTGATGATCGGCCCCACCGGCGTCGGCAAGACCGAGATTTCCCGCCGCCTCGCCAAGCTTGCCGGCGCGCCGTTCTTGAAGATCGAAGCCACCAAGTTCACCGAGATCGGCTATGTCGGGCGCGATGTCGAGCAGATCGTGCGCGATCTCGTTGAAGTGGCGATCACGTTGACGCGCGAGCGAAAGCGCAAGGACGTGCTGGCCCGCGCCCAGCAGGGCGCCGAAGACCGCGTGCTCGACGCCCTGGTCGGCGCCAATGCCGGCGCATCGACCAAGGACGCTTTCCGCAAGAAGCTGCGCGCCGGCGAACTCGACGACAAGGAGATCGAGATCGAAGTCCAGACCGGCGGCGGCGGCATGCCGCTGTTCGACATCCCCGGTATGCCCGGTGCGCAGATGGGTGCGATTTCGATCGGCGACATTTTCGGCAAACTCGGCGGCAGCCGCACCAAGACGCGCCGCGTCAGTGTGCACGAATCCTACGACATCCTGATCAACGAAGAATCCGACAAGCTGTTGGACACCGACCAGTTGACCCAGGAGGCGATCAAGGCCGTGGAAAACAACGGCATCGTGTTCCTCGACGAGATCGACAAGATCTGCGCGCGTGATGGCCGGATCGGCGCCGACGTATCGCGCGAGGGCGTGCAGCGCGATCTGTTGCCGCTGATCGAAGGCACCACCGTCGCCACCAAGCACGGCTCGGTCAAGACCGACCACATCTTGTTCATCGCCTCGGGCGCGTTCCACATCTCCAAACCCTCGGACCTGTTGCCCGAGCTGCAGGGCCGCCTGCCGATCCGCGTCGAACTCAAACCGCTGTCGCGCGACGACATGCGACGTGTCCTGACCGAGCCCGAAGCATCGTTGATCAAGCAGTATATCGCGCTGATAGCGACCGAAGGCGTCACCCTCGAATTCTCGGAGGATGCCATCGATGCGGTCGCCGACGTGGCGGTGGCGGTCAATTCGAGCGTCGAAAATATCGGCGCGCGGCGGCTGCAGACCGTCATGGAACGCGTGCTCGACGAACGTCTCTTTCGCCGCTCCCGACAAGAACGGCGAGACCATCAGGATCGACGCCGCTTACGTCCACAAGCACGTCGGCGATCTCGCCAAGAACGCGGATTTGAGCCGGTTCATCCTGTAGTCATCGCCTTGCACGTCGATCCAATCGCCCTGCCCTAGTCACGATGACGCATCGCGTCGAAGTGGCGTCGGCCGATGGAACCGGCTAAACTGAACGCAAAACTGAGGCTCAACAGAGCCAAGACAGCCGAGGGAGGGCGTGGCCATGATTACTCGTCGCCACTTTGTCGCACTGTCCGCCGCGTCGGTCGCTGCGCCGGCGCTTCTCAGCCGCATGGCACGGGCCGCCGCCTGGCCGGATCGGACCATCTACATGATCGTGCCGGTCGCGGCCGGAGGCCCGACCGACACCAACGGACGGCTGGTCGCCGAGGGGATGTCAAAAATCCTGGGCCAGCAGGTCATCATCGAGAACAAAGGCGGCGCCGGCACCAATCTCGGCAACGGTTACGTCGCGCGCTCCGATCCCGACGGCTACACGCTTCTCTATGGCACGTCCTCGCTGGCGTCGAATGGCGCGCTGTACCGCGCACTCGATTACAGCCCGATGAAAAGTCTGGCGCCTGTCTCGCTGGTCTCGAAATTTCCCTTCTACATGTTCGTGCCGAACTCGTCGCCGGCCAAGACCGTCAAGGAATTCATCGATTATGCCAAGTCGGAACCAGGCAAGCTCATCATGGCGTCGCCCGGCACCGGCAGCGGACCGCATCTGGCCGAAGTTTACTTCATGCAAATGGCGGGCATTACCATGCCGCATGCGCCTTACCACGGCGCGGCTCCGGCCTTCATCGACCTGATACCCGGCCGCGTTCACTGCTATTTCGGCAGCGGCGAGCTTCTGACCTATTCGCGTTCCGGCAAGGTGCGCGTGCTCGCTTCAACTGGCGCAAAGCGATCGCCGGCGACGCCGGAGGTACCGACGATCGAAGAGACGGTGCCCGGTTACGAGGTTAAATCGTGGCAGGGCGTTTTTGCGCCGGCCAAGACGCCAAAGGACATCATCGAGAAACTAAATGTCGCGGTCGTCAAAGCCGTCGCCGATCCGGCGCTGAAAGAAAAATTTTCCCATGGCGCCTACGAGACTGTCGGCTCGACCGCGGAGGAACTGAAAAAATATCTTGCGGCCGACACCGCACGATGGGAGCACGTAATAAAAACTGCGGGGATCAAGATCGAATAGGCTTTCGGCGCGTGGAGCGTACGCTCCCGGCAAGAGCGGGAAGACTTTGAATCGTCATTCCGTTCGAGCGCTTCGGCAGAGCATGGTGCTTGCCGAAATCAACCGCCCGCCGTTCGCGATCGCAACTATTGTCGGCGGCGCAGACGAACATAGAGCGCGCCCTCGCCGCCGTGACCGGCATGCGCCGGTTCGAAGCCCAGCACGAGGGCGCGGAATTCCGGCAGCGAAAGCCAGATCGGCACTTGGCGGCGCAGCACGCCGCGTTCGATCGCGAGATCGCGCTCGCTGCCGGCGGCTCTGCTGCTGCCTTTGCCGGTAACGATCAGCACCATTTTGGCGCCGTCGGCCTGGGCTAGCCGCAGGAATCCCAGCAGCGCGCGATGCGCTTCGCTTTGCGTGTGACCGTGCAGATCGAGGCGGGCATCGATCGGTTCGCGCCCGCGCGCGACCCGCTGCCGGAGCCGCCGTCCCAGCGGCGCGAGCGGTAACGTCGTTCCGGTCCTTTGCGGCCGGGGCGCCGCTTCGCTCGGCTGGCTTGGCGCCGGCTCGGGCGGGGCCGGCGTCGCGGCTGATGTTCCGGATTTTTCCAGCGCGCGAAGCGGCTTGATCGAGCGTGCAAGACCGGACCAAAGCGCGCGCTCTTCGTCGCTTAGTGGCCGCCGGCTCATCGCACTCCTCGCAACTTTGGCTTAGGCGCGGCTGGCCGCGGCATGTTGGGTGGCGGGTCGGCTACGGCGCCGACGTTTATGCCCGCGACAGCGGATGACGCCGGACGCGGCGGCGGCAGCGGCATTGCTTGCCCCGCCGCGACCGGATCGAGCGCGCGAGGCAGCAGCATGACGAACTCGCCGGGATTACTGATCCGCCCGGCGACGCGCGCGGCCTCCTTGCCGGCGCCGAAATAGATATCGGCGCGCGCCGGCCCAACGATGGCCGAGCCGGTATCTTCAGCAACGACGAGGTGCTGGAACTTGGTCATGGCCTTGCCGTTCGCAATCGGCAAGTCGGCATTGATGAAGAATGGCGTGCCGTAAACGTGCAGCGCGCGGTCGACCGCGATCGAACGGCCAGGAACGAGCGGCACGCCCTCAGCGCCGATCGGCTCGTCATCGGTCGAAAGACCGGTGACCTGGAAGAAGACATAGGATTGGTTCTGCCGCAGCACATCGTCGGCGAGATCGGGATGGGCCTGCACCCATTCGCGAATGTGCTGCATCGACACCTGATCCTTGGTCATGTAACCGCGGTCGACCAGCACGCGGCCGATCGGCGTATATGGCCAGCCGTTATACAAATCGTAGTTCACCCGCAGCATCGTGCCATTCTGCAGCCTGATGCGGGCCGAGCCCTAAATCTGCGCGTACATCACATCGAGCTGACTGCGCAGCCAGCAGATTTCCTGATGCCAGCCGTCAAGCGCGCCGTCCTCGATCTCACCGCGGGTGTAGTAGGGCACGATCTTGCGGCGACCGAGGCGGCGGCCGACGAAGACACCCTTCGCCGGGAAATCGTCGCCGAGCTTGCGGCCGCCGGAGACAACGAGGTTCGGGGGCCGGCGATAAAGCGGCGTGTTGAACTCGGCGGTCGGGACCGTGGAGCCGTCCACGATCGGCTCGTAATAGCCGGTAAGAAAGCCGTCCGCTTCGCCGAGCCTAGTGATCCGTACCGGGCGGAAATTGATCTCGAAGAACTTGCGTGCACCGCTATCGTCGAGCGGAACCGCCGCCTCGGCCCGCCTGCACACTTCGCGCAGCGCGCCGGTGATTTCGGTCATTTGCGGCAATGGCTGCCGCTTTCTCGCGAGCGCGCGGCAGGAATCGAGAAAAGTTGCAAATGCCGCGGCGTGATCATCGCCGGCCCAGCCCGGGAGCTCGGGCCATTCAACCGGTTCATATTGCGTATCGGGAAATTTTACCGGGCCGACGGTCTCACAGTACGCCAAGCCCATCGGCCCGACGAGGCTTGCGCAGAGCGCAATGACGCGGACGATCCGGCACTGCGCCGTCATCGGGCTTCATTGTCCGGTTTCGGTGGCGACCACTTTCCAGTTCGGATCGCGTGAGGTTATGTCACGCGCGAAGGTCCACACATCCGTGACATCGGTCACCTTCTCGGCGTTGCCGTCGATCACGGCGCCGGTCCGGTCGCGCGTAGCGGAAACCAGCTTGGAGACGAATTTCACAGTGATCTGCGCGGTACGACCGCGCAGTTCGGCGGTTGTGATCGTCGAAGAATCGATTGAAACAAACTTCGTCTCGACCGTTTCGCCGCGACCCTCCCGCTCGCCGATCGCGGTATCGAAGCCATCGAATACGTCGCGCGAAAGAAGGCCGCGCAATTGGCGGCGATCGCCGCTCGCGAATGCCGTGACGATCATGTCATAAGCGGCGCGGGCGCCGGTGATGAAGTGCTTGACGTCGAAGCTCGGCTCGGCGGCAACGATCGCATCGAGGCCGGCCGCGACGGCGGAGCCGCTCTCGGCAATACCCTTCCATGGCTCGGCCGGCGGCTGCGACACCTCGACCGTCCGCGGCGCGGCTTCAGCCGGGCGCGTTGGCAGGGTCACCACCTTGTCGCTCGCCGGGCTGCGCACGGCGTCGCGCGCCGAATACGGATCGTAGGGCGGCCGCTCGCGGCCAGTGCGGCGCCCCAGCACGCTGCGCAGCCGCAGGAAAATAAACACTGCGAGCGCTAGAAAGATGATGGTGTAAATATTGTCCTCGAACACGTCCTAAGGTCTTTCGGCGTTGCACGTGGCCGCGTGGCTGCCCAAGAGCGGTTCGAAGCGGCGAAACCGCGGGGGAAACCCGGTTCCCCCGCTCTATGTAATCACCCGGGAAGAACCATCCAGGGGCCGCTAGGATGACTAGCCACTCGGTCAAGCTTAGACGATCGCCGCCTCAAGGCCAATATTGCAAACGCTGGCAGCCTTACCGCGTAGCCGTATCCCCGCATGATCCGGCGAAGCTCCGAGCGCCATTGCGTTAACGGGCGGTTCGGCAGGGAGCGCCGGGTCACCCTTATCGGGACGCCAGCAACCCGCCGAGGACGACGCGCCGGCTGCCATTGTTCGGCGCTGCCCCGTATGTTAGCGAAGCCGGCACGCCCGCTGCCGTGGGCCGGAGTCGAACATGTCAGTGACAAACGGCGGTCCCCAGCCTCAGGCGGCGGCGCCGCAGATTGCAGTCCTCGCGCAATACGTGAAGGACTTATCGTTCGAGAATCCCCACGCGCCGCGTTCCCTTGCACCGAGCGCGCAGCAGCCCACGATCAACGTCCAGGTGAACGTCGACGCTGCGCCGGTAAGCGATACCGATTTCGAGGTCACGCTCAGGATCGAGGGCAAGGCGGAGTCGCAGGGCCTGCTCCTGTTCGGCTTCGAACTCGTCTTTGCCGCTATCTTCCGTCTCCAGAACGTGCCAGCCGACAGCATGCAGCCGTTCGTGCTGATCGAATGTCCGCGCCTGTTGTTTCCCTTCGCCCGCGAGATTATTGCCACCATGACGCGCAACGGCGGTTTCCCGCCGCTGCTGCTCAATCCGATTGATTTCGTCGCGCTGTACCGGCAGCGCATGGCCGCCGCACAGCCGGAGCAGCAGCCGCTCAATCCAAGCTGAAATAGTCAAGCCAGACCGCGTTTTCGCCAAGCGTGGCGACAAAGCGGCGGTGCGTTGCACGCTCTTGTGCCGATAGCCGCACCGCCAGCGGCAGCCGACGCTCGCGCCGGGCGACAGATTCGCCTGCGGCGACATCGGCGGCTGCCGGCTGTTGCGAAAGGCCGAGTTGCGCCTGACGGGCGCCAAGCAGTTCGATATAGATCTCGGCCAATAGCTCGGCGTCGAGCAGCGCGCCGTGCTTGGTGCGCCGCGAATTGTCGATGGCGTAGCGTGCACAGAGATCGTCGAGCCGGTTCGCGCCGCCCGGATGCTTACGGCGGGCGATCAGCAAGGTGTCGACCATCCGCTCGCGGCTCACTGCGGCGCGACCGATCCGCTCTAGTTCGGCATTCAGGAACCCGAAATCGAATACCGCGTTGTGCGCAACAAGTTGAGCGTCGCCAAGAAAAGCCAACAGCTCGTCCGCCTTCTCGGCAAACGACGGCTTGTCCTTGAGGAACTCGACCGTCAAGCCGTGAATCTTGAGGGCTTGCTCCGGCATTTCGCGTTCCGGGTTGAAATAGCTATGAAAGGCCCGGCCTGTCGGAAAGCGGTTGACGAGTTCGATGCAGCCGATTTCGACTAGCCGGTCACCCGTGCTGGAATCGAGGCCAGTGGTTTCGGTGTCGAATACGATTTCCCGCATCGCTTTGTCCATCGCGCCGGCGAATCAGCGCTGCCGGCGCGGCATTCTAGCGACCTTGCAGAGAATGTCGCGGACCTGGGCGCGAGCGTGATCGAGATCCTTCGAACTGTCCACGATGAAATCGGCGCGGCGGCGCTTCTCGTCGTCCGGCATCTGTTTGCCCACGATAGCGGCAAATTTTTCTTCGGTCATGCCCGGCCGTTCCAAGGCGCGTCGCCGCTGGACTTCGGGCGGGGCCGAAACGACCACGACGGCATCGCAACGCCGCTCCAAGGCGGCTTCGAATAAGAGTGGTACGTCGAGCACGACCACAGGTGTGCCGGTCGCCTGCGCCGCGGCTAAAAAACGCTCCGTGGAGCTGCTGACCAAGGGGTGCACGATGGCTTCGAGACGCTTGAGCGCCGCAGCATCGCTAAGCACCATGCCGGCGAGCTTGGCGCGGTCCACCCTGCCGCGCGACGTCGAGCCGGGAAACGCCTGCTCGATGGCCGGCACAGCTTCGCTTTCATAAAGTGCGTGCACGACCGCGTCCGAATCATGGACCGGCACGCCGGCTTCGGCAAAGAAACGCGCGGCAGTGGTTTTGCCCATGCCGAGCGAACCCGTCAGGCAAAGTACGAACGGCCGCTCGCCACGTTTTTTGGGACTGCCACCATCACAAGTCATGGCAGAAGGCTCCGATGCCGCCGCAGGAAATCGAGAGCCGCCAGGAGTGGCAACCCCAGCACAGTGAAATAATCGCCTTCAACGCGCTCGAATAGCTGAACGCCAGGGCCTTCGAGCTGATAGGCGCCGACGCTTGCGGTCGCCGCGTCCCCGATGGCATCCAGATAGGCGTCGAGGAACCGATCGGAGAAGGCGCGCATGGTCAGCCGCGCAACGCCGACATGCTCGAACAGCACTTTGGCGTCTTGGGTGAACGCGATCGCCGAATGTAGTTCATGGGTCCTGCCGCGAAGCGCCACAAGCTGCGCATGCGCCGCTGCGCGGTCAGCCGGTTTGGAAAATCGCCGGGAATCGAGCGCCAAAACCTGATCGGCGCCAAGCACGAGGCGTCCCGGATTGCGCTGCTCCACCAGCAAAGCCTTTTCGCGAGCCAATAGCGCGGCAACCGCGCCTGGCCGCTGTAATGAAGCGCCCGCCTCGACCGCGCGCTCATCGAGGTTAGCGCTGCGCACTTCGACGACAACGCCCGCCCCCGCAAGCAATGTCTGCCGTATCCTGCTGCTTGAGGCGAGTATGAGGGGCTCGGCGGCGGGCCACAGCGCCATCGTTCAGGACGCCTTGCGCCGCCGGCGCTCGCCGAGATGCCCCATAACCGCCGCCGCGGTCTCCTCGATCGACCGCCGGGTGACATCGATCAGCGGCCAATTGTGCCGCGTGCAAAGCCGACGGGAATCCGCGATTTCCGCGGCTACAGCCTCGCGGTCGATATATTGATCGTCGTCGCGATCCACCTTCAGGCCTAGCAGCCGGTTCTGCCGAATCTGGACGATCCGCTCCGGGCTGGCATAGAGTCCGACAATCAAAGGGTGTTGCAGGTGCTCGATCTGGGGCGGTAGCGGGACCCCCGGTACCAGCGGCACGTTTGCAGTCTTCACGCCGCGATTGGCGAGATAGATCGAGGTCGGCGTTTTCGACGTCCGAGACACCCCGACCAGCACGACGTCGGCCTCCTCGAGATCATCGGTCTGCTGTCCGTCATCATGCAGCATCGTGTAGTTGAGCGCATCGATGCGGCGGAAATACTCGGCATTGAGCGTATGCTGCGCGCCAATCTTATGGGTCGACTCGGCGCCCAGATAGGCTTGGAACAGGTGCAGCACCGGGCCCAGAATGGACAGGCACGGCAAGCCAAGGTCCCGGCATTTGGTCTCCAGGCGCTTGACCAGGGTCTCCTCGAGCAACGTATAGAGCACAATTCCGGGCGATTCCTCGATTTCGTCGAGCACCCGTTCGAGCTGCTTCTGGGTGCGAACCAGCGGATGTATATGCTCGACCGGAGACATTTTGGCGTATTGCGCCGCAGCCGCCCGCGCGACGGTGATCAAGGTTTCACCGGTCGCATCCGAGATCAAATGCAGATGAAAATAGCCAGCCGCCTGCGCCATGGGCTCAAAGGGTTCAATGGATCCAATTGAATGGCATCAATTGGAAAACCTGTCGACAAGTGGGGAGAAGGCCACGCCTTTTGCTCTGGCGCAAGCGCGCCGGTGGATCGAAGGCAAAGCCATCCACATCCCTGCCGTTCATGCCTAATCCGAGCCACAGCCTGTCAGGCGATGGGGAAATGTGGATGAGATCTGCCAGCTCATCCAAAACGGTAGTAAAATCCTGATGATGTTGTCCACACCAGCCAATTGGGGCATGCCCGAATGATGGGAATCTGTGGGTAAAGCTTGGGTGAAATGTGGGGCCAGTTGTATGAGTCAAATCAACCGTCCATCTACTACAACAGACTCTCTTTAAGAATGAATTAGTTTAGGATCGGAGTGTGGCTCACAATCCTTCGATCAAACCTCTAATCCGCGCACTGGCAGGCGAGCAGCTCGCAGTCCCACCGATATGGCTGATGCGACAGGCGGGCCGGTACCTACCCGAGTATCGGGCAATACGCGAGAAGGTCGATGGTTTCCTCGACCTGTGTTTGAATCCAAAACTGGCGGCGGAAGTCACGCTGCAGCCAATTCGCCGCTTCGGCTTCGATGCGGCTATTCTTTTTTCCGATATTTTGGTCGTTCCGTACGCGCTGGGTCGGCGTGTAACGTTTGAAGCTGGCGAGGGACCGCGGCTCGATGCGCTTGCGCAGCCTTCTGAGCTTCGCCGGTTGCGCAGCGAAATCGATGAGACAATGCTGGCGCCAATCTATGAGACGATCAAGTACGTCAAGCAGGAATTGGCAGAGCAGGTGGCGCTTCTCGGCTTCTGTGGCGCACCCTGGACGGTAGCGACCTACATGATTGCTGGCCGAGGCACGCTGGACCAAATTGCGGCGCGCCTTTTTGCCTATCGCCACCCCGAGGAATTCAGCAAGCTGATCGAGATATTGATCGAGGCATCATCGCGCTATTTGATCGGTCAATTCGAGGCGGGTGTCGATGCGGTCCAGATTTTCGATAGCTGGGCAGGTGTATTGCCGCCAGCTGAGTTTCGGAAATGGTGTATTGAACCGTCGGCACGTATCATCGCGATCGTCAGGCGGCGCGTTCCCACGGCAAAAGTGATTGGTTTTCCCCGCGGGGCTGGAACCGTCCTGGGGCACTATCTCGCTGCCGTAGCCGTGGACGCAATCGGAATCGACTGGACCATCGACCTTGCGTTTGCGCGCGAGCACATTCAGAGGCAAAAGCCGATCCAGGGTAATCTCGATCCGCTCGCTCTGTTGGCCGGCGGCAAGGCACTGGACGAGGCCGTTGATGCGATCCTCGACGCGTTCGGTCATGGAGCGTTCATCTTCAATCTCGGCCATGGCGTGTTGCCCGACACGCCGCTCTCACATGTGGAGCGGCTTGTCGCCCGGGTACGCGCCAGGTCGGCGCAGCAAGACAAGTGAGCTTTGGAGCGATGGTGACCGTGTACGTGTGGCTCAAGGCCTTCCACATCATAGCGGTGATCGCCTGGATGGCGGGAATGCTCTACCTGCCGCGTCTGTTCGTCTATCACAGCGTGGCGGAGAAGGGCTCGGTTCAGTCCAAAACCTTCAAGGTGATGGAACGCCGGCTGCTGCGCGCCATCATGAATCCGGCCATGATCGTAGTCTGGGCGCTTGGGTTGATGCTTGCCTGGATGGGGCCTGATTCACGCTATGGTTGGTTTTCGTCGGGATGGTTGCAGGCCAAGCTGTTCCTGGTTCTTGTGCTCTCGGCCATGCACGGCCTATTCGCCCTCTGGGTTAGGGATTTTGCCGCCGATTCGAACCGCCATTCGCAGAAATTCTATAGGATTGTCAATGAAATGCCCACAATCCTCATGATTCTTATCGTGATCCTTGCGGTGGTGAAACCGTTTTGAAACCGGTGCACTGACAGGGTGCAGCGTCTGACGCCTCTTGCCTAACGCGCGATCCTTTCTTATCTTTGCATCATCCCACCGAACGTAGGCGGATGCAGTTGAGTTCTGGCTCCAGTGGATTGGAGCCGGCTAATGCATCGGGTCCGGGCCCAGATTTTTCGCTGGCCGCCTTCGATCCTAGACCTGCGATCTCCCTTCCGCCGGCGACGACACGACTCACCGCAGTCCCGGCCAATCCTCATAGGATCTCCCCAATGCGGGAAATGAAACTCCAAGAACTCAAAGCCAAGACTCCAGCGGAGCTTGTCTCCTTTGCCGAGGAGCTCGAAGTCGAGAATGCCTCGACCATGCGCAAGCAGGAACTGATGTTCGGCATCCTCAAGCAGCTTCTCCGCCCGCGAGACTGATATCGTCGGCGAAGGCGTGGTCGAGGTGCTGCCGGACGGCTTCGGCTTCCTGCGCTCGCCCGAGGCGAATTACCTGCCTGGCCCAGACGACATCTACGTGTCGCCGTCGCAGATCCGCCGCTTCGGGTTACGTACCGGCGACACCATCGACGGCCACATCCGCAGCCCCAAGGAGGGCGAGCGCTACTTCGCGCTGCTCAAGGTCAACTCGCTCAACTTCGAGGACCCGGAGAAGGCCCGCCACAAGGTCAATTTCGACAATCTGACGCCGCTCTATCCTGACGAGTGGCTGAAGATGGAATTCGAGGATCCGACCAAAAAGGATCTCTCCGCTCGCGTCATCGACATCGTCGCGCCGGTCGGCAAGGGCCAGCGCGCGCTGATCGTGTCGCCGCCGCGCACCGGCAAGACCGTGCTGTTGCAGAACATCGCCCATTCGATCACGCACAATCATCCCGAGTGCTATCTGATCGTTTTGTTGATCGACGAGCGGCCGGAGGAAGTGACCGACATGCAGCGCTCGGTGAAGGGCGAGGTGGTGTCCTCGACCTTCGATGAACCCGCGGTGCGCCACGTCCAGGTCGCCGAGATGGTGATCGAGAAGGCCAAGCGCCTGGTCGAGCACGGCCGCGACGTGGTGATCCTGCTCGATTCGATCACCCGGCTCGGCCGCGCCTACAACACCGTGGTGCCGTCCTCCGGCAAGGTGCTCACCGGCGGCGTCGATGCCAACGCGCTGCAGCGGCCGAAGCGCTTCTTCGGCGCCGCGCGCAATATCGAGGAGGGCGGCTCGCTCACCATTATCGCCACCGCGCTCATCGACACTGGCAGCCGCATGGACGAGGTGATCTTCGAGGAATTCAAGGGCACCGGCAATTCGGAACTGATCCTCGACCGCAAGGTGGCCGACAAGCGCACCTTCCCGGCCATGGACATTACCCGCTCGGGCACCCGCAAGGAGGAACTGCTGGTGCCGCCGGATCAACTCAAGAAGATGTACGTGCTCCGCCGCATCCTCAATCCGATGGGCACCATGGACGCCATCGACTTCCTGCTCGACAAGTTGCGCAACACCAAGAACAACGGCGAATTCTTCGAGTCGATGAATACATAATCTTGACCGCGCGGCGCCCGTTGGCGTGCCGGCCTGTCATTTTCAGCCGCGTGCTGCCGGCTGCTTTGCGAAATTCGCCGGCCTGATGCGCGGCTCATTGAACGCCACGTATGGATTGAGAAAGCACATCGCGCCTTTGCCGATGGTGTTCTGGCAGCCTTCCAGGCTCGAATAGCCGCATTGCACGATGGCGTGCGGCTTTGCTGAAAATCCGCACCATTCCTCCGCTTGGGCGCCGGTCGCTGACATTGCCGCTGCTGCGGCCGCGAAAGCGGCTGCCACAATGATCCCGCATCGCATGTTCCGGTCTCCTCTATTCGGCTGCCCTGATGCTGCAATAACCGCAAAACACCGTCTCATGAAGCGCCGCGTCAAGTACGTCGCGCCGAATCAATGGCGCCAATGAGGCGGGCGGGATCGCTGACCGGCAGGGAACAGGATTCGCCGATACAAACGAACGCTTGCGCTTCGTTTGCGGCATTGACCTTGGCGCGGGCCGGATGCGTCGCCGGCAGTACGGCGGCCGAGGCTGCGTGCATTACGATGCGGTCGAGCGGCGGCACGCTGCGCGCGGCTTCAAGCAAGGACTGAGCCCGCGCGTCCTGCCCGGTCACGACGATCTCGGCCGCGCGAATGCGCAGGTCGACGGCGTTCAATAGCGCCATGTGCATGTAGAGGTTTTCGACCGCTTCCGGCGCGATGGCCGCAAGCAGCCGGTCGGCCTGGTCGCGGAATTTTTCGTCACCGGCGAGTACCGCCAGGCGAATGAGATTGCCGGCGGCGACCGCGTTGTGATTGGGCGTCGCCTCGTCAGTGGTCGCCGCGGGACGGATGACGAGGCCCTCGGCATCGGCGGCGGTGAGATAATAAGTGCCAGTCTCGGCGTTGGCGTAGTTGCGATCGAGCGCGGATTGCCAAACGAGGGCTTGCTCCAGGTACTCACGCTGGCCAGTGGCCTCGTGGAGCGCAAGCGCTGCGCGGATCATCGCAGCGAAGTCGGAGGCCAGCCCTGGGAATTTGAGCTGTCCGGCGCGCCAGGAATGGCCGAGCCGGTCGCCCCTTGTCATCTCACGGGCGACGAAACCGAAGGCGCGCGCCGCGAGCTCGCGCCAGGACGGTTCGCCCAACATGAGGCTCGCATCGGCGAGCGCCGCGATCATCAACCCGTTCCAGTCGGCCAGCACCTTGTCGTCCAGGCCGGGACGAACGCGGCCATCGCGCACGGCAAGAAGCTTTGCGCGCAACGGCGCGAGGCGCTCTTCGTCGTCCCCCTCCCTTCCCTCCCCCGCGAGCGGGGGAGGGATAGGGAGGGGGCGCTTGAGCCTGTTGAGGATATTATGGCCTTCGAAATTGCCCGCCGGCGTCACGTCGTAGTGCCGGGCGAAAAACTCGCCGTCTTCGGTGCCGAGAATGCTCAGCACCTCGTCGTATGACCAGACGTAGAACTTACCCTCCTCGCCTTCCGAATCGGCATCGAGCGAAGCTGCGAACGCGCCGTCAGGAATCGTCATCTCGCGCTTGAGCCATGCGACCGTCTCGTCGGCGCGCTGCAAATAAAGCCGCTTGTCGGTACGCTTGTACGCGATCGCCAAAAGCTCGAGCAGCTGCGCATTGTCGTAGAGCATTTTCTCGAAATGCGGCACCAGCCAGCTTTCGTCGACCGAATAGCGGGAAAAACCGCCGCCGAGATGATCGCAGATGCCGCCCTCGCAGATATGGTCGAGCGTGATCTCGACCGCGGCAAAATAATGGACGTCGTCGGTGCGGAGCCCGGCGCGCCAGAGCAGCTCGAACAGTGCGGCTTGCGGGAATTTCGGCGCGCCGCGGGTGCCGCCGTTGACCGGGTCGATAATGCCGGCGAGTTGCCGCGCGGCATTGTCGAGCTGCGCCGGGCTGATCGTGACCGCGCCGTGCCGCTCCGCCGCCGCCGCGAGCCGCGCCATCAGCGCCGCGCGGTTCTGGTCGATTTTCTGCGGCTCCTCGCGGAACAGTCGCGCGATCTCGCGCAAGACGTCGACGAAGGCGGGTTTGCCGTAGCGCGAGCTCTTCGGAAAATAGGTGCCGCCCCAGATCGGCTCGCCGGCGGGGGTGAGAAACATGGTCAGCGGCCAGCCGCCGTGCTCGCCGAGATGATGCAGCGCCGCCATGTAGATCTGATCGATGTCGGGCCGCTCCTCGCGATCGACTTTGATGTTGACGAACAGCTCATTCATCACCGCCGCAGTTTCGGCGTCCTCAAAGCTTTCGTGCGCCATGACGTGGCACCAGTGGCAGGCGGCATAACCGACCGAGAGCAGGATCGGCTTGTTGGTGCGCTTGGCCGCCGCCAAAGCCTCCGGCCCCCAGGCCCACCACTCGACCGGGTTGTCTTTGTGTTGAAGCAGATACGGGCTGGTCTCGCGGCCGAGGCGGTTTTGGTGCGTCGAGGACATGGTCAAGCGCTTATTTCTTTGGCGGACGGAATGCTCGCTTTCATTCGAGGAGACGATGCCTCCTCAAAAGTGGATACACTGTCCGCCGTCTGTAGATAATCAACGATACGGGTACTACATCAAACCAAGGAAGAGGGTAATCGCCTTGTCCAGCCGATCGATATATCGATCCTCGAGGCGGCCGATCCGCAGTCTGAGTCTCGCCTTCCGGATCGTGAGGATTTTGTCGATCATGATTCGGGATGGGAACTGCAAACCGTTGAGCGCCGATGGTTGAACGAGGACACGGATCAAGGGAAGATCGGTTGGATCACGCGTAAAGGGGCAAATCGTCACAAACTCGAGAACTTCGAAATGCTCATGTTGAACGATGACGACAGGCCGCGGCTTGCCAGCATATTCCGCAGCGTCGGCCCCGGTCCAAATCTCACCGCGTTTCAATCAAGCGTCCAATCCGACATGGAATCGACCCAGGCTTGGTCTTCTGCAGCGAACGGACTGCGATTGGCCAGCAGGGATTGGTGCTCCGCCTCGGCGGCAAATTGCGCGGTCCGCGTATCGGGTAGCCAGACCTGAACCAGCCGCAGTCCTTTCGCGTGCATTCGCTCGCGATAGGCGCGAACCTTGTCGCGCGACGACTTGGCGCCCATGCGCTTGGGGCCCGAAGACGCCTTCGGCCTTGTCTTGCGCACCGACGCCTTCGCGGGCATCTGTGCGCCGGAATGCTTGCTCTTTTGCTTCATGGTCGTCACTTGCTTCGGTTACATGTAACCTATTCGCAATCGGCATGCCCCGCAACTGCCACCTGCTGCGATTTGCCGTGAGCATCGATCGCCCCACCATCTTCGCTCTCTCGTCCGGCCGCCCGCCGGCGGCGATTGCAGTGGTGCGCGTATCTGGGCCGCAGGCGAGTGCGGCGTTGCGATTGCTGGCCGGCCGCCTGCCCGAACCGCGCGCGGCGACGCTTGTCGGCCTGCGCCATCCGGCAAGCGCAGAGGTGATCGACGAAGCGCTGGCATTGTGGTTCCCGGCGCCGCACAGCGAGACTGGCGACGATGTCGCCGAACTGCAGGTTCACGGGGGTCACGCAGTTGTCGCTGGAATCCTTGACGCATTGGGTCGGATCGAGGGTTGCCGGCTGGCCGAGCCGGGCGAATTCACGCGCTGCGCGTTCGAGAACGGCAAGCTCGATCTGACCGGAGTGGAGGGGCTTGCCGACCTCATCGCCGCGGAGACGGAAGCGCAGCGGCAGCAGGCGTTTCGACAGCTTAAGGGGCTCATCGGCGATCGCGCTGAGGATTGGCGCCGCCGCTTGATCGAGGCGCTGGCGCTGGTCGAAGCGGGCATCGATTTTTCCGAGGAGGCCGACGTGCCGGAGGATTTGCTCAGGCCGGCACTGGAAACGGCACGTCAGTTGCGCGATGAGATCGCCGCCTGTCTGGCGGATGGGGGACGCGGCGAGCGCTTGCGCGAGGGTCTCGTCGTTGCGATCGCCGGACCGCCCAATGCCGGCAAATCGACGCTGCTCAACCGGCTGGCGCGGCGCGAGGCGGCCATTGTCTCGCCGTACCCGGGCACGACGCGCGACGTCATCGAGGTCCATCTCGATCTGAACGGCTATCCTGTGACCTTGCTCGACACGGCCGGCATTCGCGTGAGCGATGATCCAGTGGAGCAGGAAGGCGTTCGCCGGGCTCGCGAGCGCGCTTCTGCAGCCGATGTCGTACTCTGGGTCATTGACGTATCGGCCGCTGGCGTATCGGCCGACGGCGTACCGTTCCGCCATAGCGACGACGAGCCGCCTCCCCGCGAAATCTGGGTGGTCCAGAACAAGATCGACCTCGCCGCCAAGACATCGCGCGCTAGCAATAAATCGGTGCCTAAGCAGTGGATTAACCGTTCATTCACCATATCGGCGGCTACCGGAAGCGGAATGGACGCGCTCAGTGCGGCGCTCGGCGACTTCGCCCGCGACTATTTCGCGGCGGCCGAGTCGGCGATCGTCACCCGGATTCGCCATCGCCGCGCCCTGGAAGAGACCGTGGGCGTGCTCGATCGGGCGCTCGGTCAAGGCCCGAGCGGACGCGAAGAGCTCATTGCAGAGGAGTTACGCGCCGCCGCAACTATTTTGGGCCGGCTGACGGGGCGGGTCGATGTTGAGGATATTCTCGATGTGATCTTCCGTGATTTCTGCATCGGTAAATGAACACTCAATAAATTTGGTTAATGACTGCCATCACGCGCGCCCGCTGTTGTTTCACGTGAAACGAGCCCCCTATCAGCGGCGATTTTGACCGTTCCAACGGCGTTGGCTAAAGCGGTCTGCGGAGAACGAAAATGGATGCGCGCTTCGATGTGATCGTCGTCGGTGGCGGCCACGCTGGTTGTGAGGCGGCCGCCGCAGCCGCGCGCATGGGGGCGTCTACGGCGCTCATTACGCATCGGTTCGCGACCGTCGGCGCGATGTCCTGCAACCCTTCGATCGGCGGGCTCGGTAAGGGCCACCTGGTACGAGAGATCGATGCGCTTGATGGGCTTATGGGCCGTGTGGCGGATGCGGGCGGCATTCAGTTCCGCCTCCTCAATCGGCGCAAGGGTCCGGCCGTGCGCGGCCCGCGCGCCCAAGCAGATCGCAGGCTCTACGCGGCAGCGATGCAGGAAGCGGTCCGGCAGACTGAAAACTTGGCCGTCGTGGAGGGCGAGGCGGACGACCTCGTCGTCGCGGACCGACGGGTGAACGGTGTGCGGCTGGCTGATGGGCGGACATTCCGTGCCGGCGCTGTGGTGCTGACGACGGGAACGTTCCTGCGCGGCCTCATCCACATCGGCGAGCGGCAAATTCCGGCCGGTCGGGTCGGCGAAGCGCCGGCTCTTGGCCTGTCGCGCACGCTGGAGCGCGCCGGTTTCGTGCTCGGCCGCCTTAAGACTGGAACGCCGCCCCGGCTCGACGGCAGGACCATCGATTGGGCGGCGCTGGAACTGCAGCCCGGCGACGATCCGCCGGAGCCGTTCTCCGTGCTCACCACGCGGATCACGAACCCGCAGGTTCAGTGCGGCATCACCCGCACGGTCGCGGCCACCCATGACATCGTCCGCGCCAACGTGCATCGCTCGCCGATGTATTCGGGCCAGATCAAGAGCCGCGGTCCGCGTTATTGTCCATCGATCGAGGACAAGATCGTGCGTTTCGGCGAGCGCGACGGCCATCAGATATTCCTCGAGCCCGAGGGCCTCGACGACACGACGGTGTATCCGAACGGCATTTCCACGTCGCTGCCCGAAGATGTGCAGCTCGCGCTGGTCGCGTCTATTCCGGGGTTAGATCATGCCCGCGTCATTCGGCCAGGTTACGCGATCGAATACGACCATGTTGATCCGCGCGAATTGAAGCCGTCACTTGAGACAAAGCGCCTGCCTGGGCTTTTCCTAGCCGGCCAGATCAACGGCACGACCGGATATGAAGAGGCTGCGGCCCAGGGCACGGTCGCTGGTCTTAGCGCTGCAGCACGGGCAGGGGGCGGCGAACCGATCGTGTTCGACCGCGCCGAGGGCTACCTCGGCGTCATGATCGACGACCTTGTCACGCGTGGCGTCAGCGAACCGTATCGCATGTTCACCTCGCGTGCCGAGTACCGGCTGACGCTGCGGGCGGACAATGCCGATCAGAGAACTCACCGGCAAGGGCATTGCGCTCGGCTGCGTCGGTTCGGAGCGGGCAAGCGCTCATCGCACCAAGATGGCGGCGCTAGACGCAGCACGCAGCATGGCGCGGGCGCTGACATTGACACCGAGCGAAGCCGAGCATCATGGACTTATGCTGCGCAAGGATGGCCAGCGCCGTTCAGCGTTCGAGCTGTTGTCCTTTCCCGATATCGACATCGCTGATTTGGCGCGGGTTTGGCCGTGCTTCAATGAACTCGATTGCCGCGCCCTCGAGCAGATCGGGATCGATGCCAAGTATGAGGTCTATCTCAGCCGGCAAGCGGCCGATGTTAAATCGTACCGGCGCGACGAAAGCCTCGAGCTGCCAGACGGCATCGATTATGCGGCGCTTCCCGGTCTCTCGAACGAGGTGCGCGCGAAGCTCGAACTGCACCGGCCGCGTACGATCGGGCAGGCAGGGCGCATCGATGGCATAACGCCTGCCGCCCTGGCGCTGCTCGTGGCGAATCTGCGCCGGCCGCAACGCAAGCCCGTCCGCGGGGTGGCATGATGTCGGGCGGCCGGCGACGCCGGCGCGAGGTGAGTCCGGCGTATTTGCGCGCACCTCCTTCGCAGCCGGCCGAGCTTGCGCAAGACCGCGCCCGGGCGTTCGCGCTGACGCCTGTTTCACGTGAAACTGCAGATCGCCTCGACCGCTTTGTTGCGCTGCTGCTGCAATGGCAGCGGAGCATCAATCTGATCGCGGCTTCAACGCAGTCCATAATCTGGGCGCGCCACATTGCCGATTCGATGCAGCTTCTCGCTCTTGCCCCAGCCGCGCGCATCTGGGCTGATCTGGGTTCGGGTGGTGGATTTCCCGGCCTGGTGGTTGCCTGCGCCTTGGCGGATGTCGCAGGAGCGCGCGTTCACCTTGTCGAAAGCAATTTGAAGAAGGCTGCCTTCTTGCGGGAAGCGGTGCGGGCAACAGGCGCGCCGGCCATCGTCCACGCCGTCGCGATCGACGACTTTGTCAAACGGACGCCTGAACACATCGGGGTGGTCACTGCGCGCGCGCTCGCTCCGCTTTCCGAGCTGTTGCGGGCGGCGTATCCGTTGTTGATAAAAGGTGCAGTCGGTCTGTTTCCCAAGGGTCAAGCAGTTGATGCTGAATTGACCGAGGCCGCTAAATGTTGGAAGCTCCAAGCGACTTTAGCGGTGAGTCGAACCGATCCGAAAGCGCGAATCGTCGTCGTGAACGGCCTTGAGCCGATCACCCTTTCGCAGGCGGCGATGGGCTCAGCCGACGACGGTCGGTAAGTACTGGTGGGGATCAAGGTCATGAACGAGGCCTCGGATTCGCAAGCGAGTGCCGAAATTCCTTTAGCCGCCTCGGCTGCGCTCGATTCCGAGCCGGACTTGGGGCCGGCACGGCCGCCGCGGGTTCTCGCCGTCGCCAACCAGAAGGGCGGGGTGGGTAAGACAACCACAGCGATTAATCTTGGTACAGCACTTGCGGCGGTTGGAGAGCGGGTCCTGGTCATCGATCTCGATCCTCAGGGCAATGCCTCGACCGGCCTCGGCGTTGATCGCCGCAACAGGCGCTACTCGACCTACGACATGCTGATCGGCGAAGCGACGCTGCGCGATGCGACTGTCGCGACCGCAGTACCGCGGCTTTTCTTGGCGCCCTCGACGCTCGATCTCTCCGGGCTTGAACTTGAAATCAGCCAAGAACGCGACCGCGCATTCCGCTTGCGCAATGCGCTCGCGCCGCTCAATGCAACGGTGCCGGGCGCCAGCAGTTTCAGCTACGTGCTGGTGGACTGCCCGCCATCACTCAATCTTCTGACCGTCAATGCCATGGCGGCCGCGCACGCGATTCTGGTGCCGCTGCAATGCGAATTCTTCGCCCTCGAAGGACTGTCGCAATTGCTCAAGACCGTCGAACAGGTTCGCGAGCAGCTCAATCCCGGGCTGACGATTCATGGAATTGTGCTGACGATGTATGATTCGCGCAACAATCTATCCGGTCAGGTCGTCGCCGACGTGCGCGAATTCATGGGCCCCAAGGTCTATGACACCATCATCCCGCGCAACGTTCGGGTGTCGGAGGCGCCATCCTATGGCAAGCCGGTGCTGGTCTACGATCTCAAATGCAGCGGCAGCGAAGCCTATCTGCGGCTCGCGACCGAGGTCATCCAACGCGAAAAGGAACTGTGCGGCGGAGTAGGATCGGCGCAATGACGGAGATATTGGGGGACGCTGGCATGGCGGAGGAGGCGACGCGGTCGCGATTGGGACGCGGACTTGCCGCGCTGATTGGCGATGTCGGCGCCGAGAGTTCGGTGGAGCGTCCGCGCGGTCAGCGTAAATTGCCGATCGCTGCGCTGCGGCCGAACGCACGCAACCCGCGCCGGGTGTTTGCCGATGCGGAGCTCGACGAGCTTGCCGCCTCGCTGCATGAGCGCGGCATCATCCAGCCGATCGTGGTGCGGCCGGTGCGCGGCACGGCCGACGCTTACGAGATCATCGCCGGCGAGCGGCGCTGGCGCGCGGCGCAGCGCGCCGGATTGCACGAAGTTCCGGTGGTTGTCATCGAGGCAACCGACGGCGAGGCGCTGCAGCTCGCCATCATCGAGAACGTGCAGCGCAGCGATCTCAATCCGCTGGAAGAGGCCGACGGCTACCGCGCGCTGATGGAGGAATTCGGCAACAGCCAGGACGAGATTGCCAAGATCATTGGCAAGAGCCGCAGCTACGTCGCCAACACCTTGCGACTGCTCAAGCTGTCCGAACCGGTCAAGGCCTACATTCACTCCGGCAAGCTCTCCGCCGGTCATGCCCGTATGCTGGTCGGCCAGCCCGATGCGGACAGGCTCGCTGAAGAGATCGTTACCCGCGGGCTGAACGTGCGCCAGGTCGAGGCCATGGCGCGTGAGGCGGTCAGGCGCAGCGGCAGAAATCAGCCGAACGGTCGCGCCGCGCGCCAGCGGACTGCCAAGAACGCCGATATGCTGGCGCTGGAAAAGCGCCTGGCTGATACGCTCGGCCTTGCGGTGAGCATCGATCACGGCGCCCGTGGCGGCACGCTCTCCATCCGCTACCGCAGCCTCGATCAGCTCGATGAAGTGGTGCAGCGGTTGGAGGGGAAGCATTAACGCTGCTGGCCTAGCTGCTATATATTGCTCAGCAGCGTGCGGTCTATTTTGATTGCTAGGCCGGCAATGATCATTCGTAGCTTGTCATGCTCCGCGAAGGCGGAGCATCCAGCAAACGCCGTTGGCGTGGTGATTACCGGATCATCCGCCTGCGCGGATGATAACAGGGGCGGGAGTTTATTGCAGCTTATACCAGCCTTCAAAGACTTTGACTCTTGAAAGCCTCTTGTTGGCTGGCTCAGCGATGTGATTCATCTGCACCCGAACACGGTTGATTCGGGAGAGCAGATTTGAGCGCCGCGATTCGCATTCGGCTGGATTTTGACGCGGCGGCGCTACGCCGCCTGGCGACCACGGCAAAGGATGCCGGTCAGGTGCGGCGGCTGCTGGCTTTGGCGGCGGTTTACGACGGAAAGGACCGCGAGGCGGCGGCGCGCATCGGCGGCATGGATCGGCAGACGCTGCGCGATTGGGTGCTCCGCTTCAATGAGCGCGGCCCCGACGGCCTGATCAACGCCAAATCCCCTGGCCGTCGCCCGACGCTCTCAACGGAGCAGATGGAAGAACTGGGACGCCTCGTGGAGGCCGGCCCCGATCCGCAGAAGGATGGCGTTGCGCGCTGGCGCTGCGTTGATCTCAAGCGGGTTCTTGGTGCGCGCTTTGGGGTTGATCTCTCCGAGGTGAGCCTCGGCCGTGTTCTCAGGAAGCTTGGCTTTTCGCATATCAGCGCCCGGCCGCGGCACCCCAAGCAGGATCCGGAGGCGATTGCGACCTTTAAAAAAAAGCTTTCCAGCCCGCGTATTGGAGACCGTGAGCCGACTGGCATTGGCAACCTCGATCGAGGTGTGGTTCCAGGATGAGATGCGGGTTGGGCAAAAGAACGCGCTCGTCTACCAATGGGCCAAGACGGGTACGCGTCCGCGGCAGCCTAAAGATCAACGTTATGAGAACGCCTATCTGTTCGGCGCGGTCTGCCCAAGCCGTGACACCGGCGCCGCCATCATCATGCCGTATGCCAACACGGCGGCGATGCGAAAACACCTCGAAGAGATCAGCCGTGCCGTCGCGCCCGGCGCCCACGCCATGGTCATTCTCGACCAAGCTGGTTGGCACACCACGCGCAAACTCAAGGTGCCGAAAAATCTCACCATGGTGTCGCTGCCGCCGGCCTGTCCGGAACTCAACGCGGCGGAGAACATCTGGCAATACTTGCGCCAGACCTATCTCTCCAACCGCGTGTTCAAAAGCTACACCGACATTCTCGACGCCTGTCAGGAGGCTTGGCAAAAGCTCCTCGACGAGACCGGCCGAATCGCCTCCATCGCTACCCGCGATTGGGCAATCATCGGTCAATCATTTTGAAGGCTGGTATTATACCATTTCAGCTCCGCCCGCTCCATTGCATCTTGAACGCCTTGCGCTTTTCCGGATCGTACATGCTCGGGTAATCGTATTTGAGCTGCTTTGACGGCTCGACGTGCAAGGTGGCGAATACCGGCCCTTCCTGTTCGAGCACGTGCGCGACCTGCTGCTCGAAGATTTTCAGGTCCGAGAAGTCGTAACAGGCGGCGTAGCCCGATGCCCGCGCGATGCCGGCGAAATCCAATTTCGGATTGGGAATTGGCTGGCGGCCATTGGCTTCGTAGGTGTCGTTCTGCGCCACAAGATGCACGAGATTCTTCGGCGCGGCCGCCGCGATCGTGACCAGGCTGCCGAGATTCATCAACAAGCTGCCGTCGCCCTGCAGCACGACGACGCGCTTGTCCGGCCGGCCGAGGGCGAGCCCCAGTCCGTGCGAAGAATCGAAGCCCATCGCCCCGATCGATAGATAATTCAGCGGCCGCGGCGCGATCTCGACCCAATCGACGGCCGAGCTGTAGGTCGCGACCAACGCCTCGGCATTGATGTGGCGCGCCAGCACGCGAAAACATTCGTCCCGCTTCATCATGACGCTTTGGGCCTCCGCCCGATTAGAAGCGCAACCGGCTGCGACTGGCGATAGGCCTGCTCGATCGCCGGCTGAATTTTGCCGACATCGGCATCGGCGCTGATGAGGTGATGCGCGATTCCCATTTCGTCGAGAATCGGCTCGATGATGCGCACGCCATAGCGCGGCGATTCCCGCGGTGCCTTGTCCGGATCGTGGCCGAGCAGCCCCACCATCATGCAGATCGGCTGCTTGAACTCGACGGCGATGCCGCGGATGGCGTTGAGCGAATCGAGAAAGCCGGTGTACTGGATCAGGATCAGCGCGCGCTTGTCGCTATAGGACAATCCTGAGGCGATGCCGATGCACTCGTCCTCCTTGCACACGCGAATGAGCTTAAGCTCCTTGTCGCGTGCGATGGGTGACAGCAAGCCGGCGCTGGTGACGATGTCGGGCAGTGCCAGCACATATTCGATCCCGCTCGCCTTGATGGCGGCGATGATGCCGTCGCCGTGAAGCTCGCGCGGGCCGGGTTCCACCCGCGGCGCTGACGCTTCCATCCCCGACCTCCACGTTCACACAGGAAGGCCAAGCGTAGCTTGCGCGCGGGATTGGTCAATCGGGCTGTGGCCGTTGCGAGCTGTATGCAGGGACATCGGTAAATCTTGCCGCCGGCACCCGCTTGCATTGCTCAACGCTTAGGCTGCCGCCAGCACGAACCTGATGCGGCCGCCTTTGCCGGCTTTCTTGTGCGGCCGCACCACGATCTCGACGTCGCGGTCGAATGTGGTCAGGAACTCCATCAGCCGGTCGATCGAATATTCGCGGAAGTGCCCCTTGAACATCCGCGACACCTCCGGTTGGCTGATCCCCATCCGCGTTCCGGCCTGGATCTGCGTCAGCTTGCGTTCCTCGGTCAGCCGGTAGATTTCGGACACGATTTGCGCCTTAAGGAAATGCGTCTCCGCGTCGGGCAGATTAAGATCGACGAAGATATTGCCGCTGCCCGCTGTGATATTCGCCTTGCGCTTCATCGCTTGCGCTCCTTCCCAAATCGCTGCGCGTAATCGCGCTCGGCCGCCGTCAAACCTGTAGGGTGAGTTAGGCGCGCAGCGCCGTAACCCACCATAGGACTCGCGGCGCCGGTAAGCGGTGGGTTACGCGCCTTCGGCGCTAACCCACCCTACGCGCTCGTTCGCCGAGTCCTGAAATTGGGGAATTTCGAAATTATCGAGTCGTCGAGAGGTTCGATACCGTACACAACTCGGACTGCTTCCAGTGCGTGTTGCACGACGGTGCCGAGCCTGGGAAGGATAGAGTGCTTGAGGGCGTCGGCGCGCAGGCGCGGATCATCGACCCGGAACAAGTCCAAGTCTTGCTCGTCAAACTGGATGCTTCCCAGAGGTGCCGGAGAGTGGACCATGCGTTCTTACCGTTGTCGGGCTATCGTAAGCCGGATGAAGCGACAGCGGGGGGGGGGCGCTCAGTAATGAGCGTCCCTACCGCAATTCATGTGTCGTGCTTGGAAAGACGATATCTGAGACTCACGATTTCCTGACCTAACAAGAACAGTAGACGCTCTAATACCAGCCTTCAAAGACTTTGACTCTTGAAAGCCTCTTGTTGGCTGGCTCAGCGATGTGATTCATCTGCACCCGAACACGGTTGATTCGGGAGAGCAGATTTGAGCGCCGCGATTCGCATTCGGCTGGATTTTGACGCGGCGGCGCTACGCCGCCTGGCGACCACGGCAAAGGATGCCGGTCAGGTGCGGCGGCTGCTGGCTTTGGCGGCGGTTTACGACGGAAAGGACCGCGAGGCGGCGGCGCGCATCGGCGGCATGGATCGGCAGACGCTGCGCGATTGGGTGCTCCGCTTCAATGAGCGCGGCCCCGACGGCCTGATCAACGCCAAATCCCCTGGCCGTCGCCCGACGCTCTCAACGGAGCAGATGGAAGAACTGGGACGCCTCGTGGAGGCCGGCCCCGATCCGCAGAAGGATGGCGTTGCGCGCTGGCGCTGCGTTGATCTCAAGCGGGTTCTTGGTGCGCGCTTTGGGGTTGATCTCTCCGAGGTGAGCCTCGGCCGTGTTCTCAGGAAGCTTGGCTTTTCGCATATCAGCGCCCGGCCGCGGCACCCCAAGCAGGATCCGGAGGCGATTGCGACCTTTAAAAAAAAGCTTTCCAGCCCGCGTATTGGAGACCGTGAGCCGACTGGCATTGGCAACCTCGATCGAGGTGTGGTTCCAGGATGAGATGCGGGTTGGGCAAAAGAACGCGCTCGTCTACCAATGGGCCAAGACGGGTACGCGTCCGCGGCAGCCTAAAGATCAACGTTATGAGAACGCCTATCTGTTCGGCGCGGTCTGCCCAAGCCGTGACACCGGCGCCGCCATCATCATGCCGTATGCCAACACGGCGGCGATGCGAAAACACCTCGAAGAGATCAGCCGTGCCGTCGCGCCCGGCGCCCACGCCATGGTCATTCTCGACCAAGCTGGTTGGCACACCACGCGCAAACTCAAGGTGCCGAAAAATCTCACCATGGTGTCGCTGCCGCCGGCCTGTCCGGAACTCAACGCGGCGGAGAACATCTGGCAATACTTGCGCCAGACCTATCTCTCCAACCGCGTGTTCAAAAGCTACACCGACATTCTCGACGCCTGTCAGGAGGCTTGGCAAAAGCTCCTCGACGAGACCGGCCGAATCGCCTCCATCGCTACCCGCGATTGGGCAATCATCGGTCAATCATTTTGAAGGCTGGTATGATCTATGATTTCATCACCGAGCTTGCCGCCACCAAGACTGTGAGCGCGGCGAGCTTCGAACGCGCCAAGGCCGCGTTCGGGCTGGAAGGCGTGATCGAGGCGGCAAGCTGCGCCGGCCTGTATGGCATGATCGGCTACGTGCTCAACGTTTTCGAACGTCCCGCCGCGGCCCGGCATCCCGCTGTCCTGATCGGTCTCAATCGATCATTCCGACCGCAAAGAGAATGACGCCTACGAGCAGGAAGCCGTATTGCGGCAACAGCGTCGCTTTCAGCCGTACGCTGCGGCGGCCGAACAGCACGTAGCGCGCCTCCACCTCGAAATTCGATTGGCCCGGCTTGCGCGCCTCCTGCACCAGCGGAATGAGCGCGAGCGTGCCGACGCCGAACACGACCGACAGCGTGAGGCTGGCCATCGAAGCGAGCCGCAGGCCTTCGCTGGAGAATTCAACCCCTGACGCGACCCAAGCCAGAAACGCCATGGTCGCGATCAGCGTCAGGCTCGCCGCCCTGCTGACGAATTCCAGCGCTCTGGTCGCCGCATTGGCCATCGGCCCGTTCATCTCGCAATCCCACTCGTTCGCCAGGCCGAGTGCCCGCCTCAGCCGGCCGCGCACTGTTCCAGCATGGCGCGGCCGCGCGGCGTAAGCGTGACGGTGCGGCCCGCACCGTTATCGAGGCGCACGAGGCCGCCGATGATTGCGTCTTCCCACACCGACAGCTGAGGACATGTGCTGCGCCAGGCGTCCATCGTCTCGCGATAGGTGCGCGGACAATCCGCCAGCCAGGCGAGGAATTGCAGCATGATCAGACGTGCCGGCTCGGTCATGGGCGGCCGCTCGACGGGCGCTGTTGCGGTTCAAGCGGCATTATGCCGTAAGCCGTCGCGGGCGCAATGACTCGGCGGCACCGTCGCGCTATCGTTGCGTGCATGCTTGGAGCGCGCCGCGTCGAAGGTTACGCCATCGTTTCCAGCGACGGCATGATCGCCGACGCAGACGGCAAGATGCCGCCGGAAATCCGTAACAGGGCTGACCAGCAATTCTTGCAGGCGGCCCTCGACCTGGCCGCCTTGATCATCCACGGCCGTCATTCCCACGAAGATGGGCCGGGTGCGAATCGGCGCAAGCGGCTCGTCGTGAGCCGGCGAATTGCCAACCTTGCGCCCGATCCCTTGCACCCGAATTCGGTGTTGTGGAATCCGGCCGGAGCGACGCCGGAGCAGGCGATCGAGGCTGTCGGCCCCGGCGACGGCGTGATCGCTGTGATCGGCGGAACCGAGGTGTTCAGCATGTTTCTGCCGTACTACGATGCCTTTCATCTGTCCTGCGCACAGCGCGCCCGCCTTCCTGGCGGCCGGCCATTATTCACCCAGGTCGGGCCGAACGCGATCGTGCCGGACGTGCTGGCGGGGCACGGGCTTAGGCCCGGCCCGCGGCACGACCTGGACAGCGCCGCCGGCGTCAGCGTGGTGACTTGGCAGCGCTGATTTGGCAACGCTGATTTGGCAACGCTGATCTGGCAACGCTGATCTGGCCGCAAATTCCGGAACCCCGACATCATGACGTTACGTCCGCCGCGAGGCAGCCCGGACCGAGCCAAAGCGAACGGCTCGCACATCGAGCCGCTCGACTACGAGATCGCGCGGGAGCGGGCGGCCGCATTGGGCCGGCAGGGCCGCGCCCTCGAAGCCGCGCTCGCGGCACTGTCGGATTATGACAGCGCCCGATGGCCGGAAGCGGAAAAATCAGCGGCTCCTGCCTCGCTTGCGGCGAGCCGCGGCGAGCAGCGAAGGCGCGACTGCCTGGTGCAGGAGGCGAGCGAGGCGTTGTGGTGCTTCGTCGTCCAGCGCGAGGCCTGCGGCCTGCGCGACCCGCGCCCGGTATTGCGCGATTATCGCGTTCCCGCCGAAGTCTATGCACGCATGGGCGCTTTCCGCAGACGGTGACCCGGCAACCCTCATTCGACACGCCTGCCTTTCACTCATGCCAAGGCGGCCCGGCGGCCCGGCGCCGGCAAGGTTTTGTTCACCGTTCCAGCGGCATTCTCCCTGGTACTTCAAAGGTCTGCCGCAGAGCCACATGCCCACTTTGCCGCTCTTGGACGAACTCGAAGCCGCGGTGGCTCTAGGCACCAATTCGCGGCGCATCCAGATGCTGACCCGCATCACCGATTTGTTCGTCGGTGGCGCGCCGCGCTATTCGGAGCAGCAGGTCAGCGTTTTCGACGACGTGATGGCGCGCCTGGTCAGCACGATCGAGACCCAGGCGCGCGCCAAGCTGGCGCACCGGCTGGCGCCGATCGCCAACGCTCCCGCACACGTCATTCACATGCTCGCTTTCGACGACGATATCGAGGTGGCGCAGCCGGTGCTCAGCCAATCCGAACGGCTCACCGACAGCGACCTCTTGGCCAATGCAGGCGGCACGAGCCAGCAGCACCTGCTCGCGATCACGCAGCGTAAGGCCTTGAGCGAAGCGGTCACCGACATGCTGGTCGAGCGCGGCAATCGCAACGTCGTCCATGCGGTGGTGAAGAATTCCGGCGCCCGCTTCTCCGACGCCGGCTTTCGCACGCTGGTCAAGCGGTGGCACGGCGATGACGCGCTGGCGACCGAAGTCGGATTGCGCCGCGACATTCCGCGCCCCCACTTCCTGATGCTGTTGGAGAAGGCGTCGGGCGCAGTTCGCGCGCGGCTCGCCGCCGAAAACCCGCTCGCCGGCGCCGCAGTCGAAGGCATCGTCGCCGAAGTCGTCGGTAGCATCAGCAACGAGGCCCGCAATGCCTCGCCGGACTTTGCAGCCGCGCAGGCGGCCGTGCAACGGCAGAACCGGATCCGCCGCATCGGCGAAGCCGAAATCTATCAATATGCGCGCGACCGCAAATTCGAGGAGACCGCGATCGCGCTGTCGCTCATGTGCGATACGCCGATCGATGTGGTGGAGAGGGCGCTGCTCGATCCAGGCGCCGAGATTGTGCTCATCCTCGCCAAGGTCGCTGGGCTGTCATCGACCACCACCAAGGCCATCCTGTTACTGCGTGCCGCCGATCGCGGCATGTCGGCGAGCGACCTCGAACAGGCGCTGGCAAGTTTCAACCGCCTGCAGCCCGACACCGCCCGCCGCGTGCTCAGCTTCTTCCGCACCCGCGTCAAAAAACCGGCAAAGCCGATGGTCCCGCCCGCGGTCGCCATTACCGGCTGACGCGTGAGCACGGCGGCCTTCGCCGGCAAACACTGACCGCGGCCCGCCGCGCTGCATGTCCGCGATAGTCAGGAGCACCGAGCTTGGGGTTATGCCGGCCCCGCGGCGCGAGCCGCGCGCGGCATCGCCCCCACGAGACCGGATCTCAGTAGCCGCAATAGTTGGGGTAGAGCGGCGGCGACCACGACCCATTCGGATAGCGGTAGTAGCAGTTGTCCCGCCACCAAAAATAACCACCCGGCCTTGGCTGCGCTTCCGCGGCGATCACTGCGCCGGCCGTCGCGCCGGCGATGGCGCCCGCTACCGCGCCGCGGCCGTGACCAAGCGCGCCGCCCAGAATGCCGCCGAGCGCGCCGCCGACGATCGCGCCGCCGACCGGATCCTGCGCCGCCGCCGGCTGCGGCGGCATCACAATTGCGAGCGCCAAGAGGCCGCTCGCAAATAGCCCAGCGCCTAGATTGCACATCATGTCCGTTCTCCTTTCCCCTTGCTCACCTGCGGTTTCGCAAGCGAGGCAGCGCTGGCGCGAACGCCCGCCCGCCAGAACAACTTGAGGACATGATAGCGCGATCGTTGGCGAAAATGTGATCGACGTGCCGAGCGGCAGCCCATTCACTGGGCGGCGGGCGAGCTCGGCACAGCTCGGCCGTTGCGTGCGCCCGGTCGGCGGCAGTGACGCGGCAGCGAGATAAAACCTTAAGTGTTTTTGCGCAGAATCCGCTTGACTCCGTGCTGTTTGCATTTATGTGGGGACTTTGCCGCTGTTGATCGGTTCACGCGAACCAGATCGGGCGGCTTTCGCTTTCCGCGGCGCCGGCTTGCCGGCATCTCGGGTTCTTATCTCTGGTTGGGGAGGACGGCATGAGCCAGAACGCCCTCTTGCGATCGGTGAAGGGCTTGGGGATCCCAGGTACCGCCCGAAAGGAAGACAGGAAGACCAAGCTTAAAGTAGCAGCGCCGCTGGCGGAAGTTTCGGAACAGCAGCGCGACGACCACTTTGCCGTTCGCAACGGCGTGCGTTGCGCCGGCGTGCACCTGATCGTCGATCTGCACGGCGCCGAACGACTCGACGACCTCGACTACATCGAAGCGACATTGCGCCGCTGCGTGGCCGCCGCCCGCGCGACGCTCCTGCACATCCATCTGCATCACTTCCAGCCGAACGGGGTGTCCGGCGTCGCCGTGCTGGCAGAAAGCCACATCTCCATCCACACCTGGCCGGATGCTGGTTTTGCCGCGCTCGACGTGTTCATGTGCGGCTCGGCCGATCCGGATGCCTGCATTCCGGTGCTGCGCGAGGCGTTCTCCGCAAAGCGCGTCGAGATCATCGATCTCATGCGCGGACTGCAGCAGGACGCTGGGTCGACCACGTAGATCGGCTGTGTTTGAGGCCGCGAAATACTGTTGGCGAATTCGTAAGTTTCATAAAGAGAGACGGCGCATCGAGGCCTCGTACAGGAAAATCGCTAATGACGCAGAGGCTGCCGGAAAATCCGCACTCGAACTGGATCGTATCTTCTTCGAAGAGCGAATGCACATCCAGAATGTGGATGCGGAAATCCATCATCTAACTACCGAACGACTGATCCAGATTGCAGATCGTCTGTCGTTATCCCGTCCACAATTCAGCACCACAGGTGGCGCGTGGGTTCAAACGAGCGCATCTAGGCGCTGGCGTTTGAGCGTTGATTCGATGGCAGAACTGCGAAGCGCGATCCGACGTGAAAGGAAAGAGCGGTCCGAGAATTGGCGAATGTGGCTCACGGCATTAACGGGCCTAATCGGGACCCTGATCGGCCTGGCCGCGCTTTTGCTAAAGAAATAACGCACAGCACTGCGCCTCGCGAAGTGAGGGCAACAACCGGGAAGATTGCGATGGCACAACAGCGCTGGATTGCCGAGACGCTGTTCGACGATCTCGGCTTCCGCATGACGTTCAAAGTCGACAAGGTACTCTACGAGGTGCAGACCGAGCACCAGCACCTGGTGCTGTTCGAGCAGCCGTTCTTCGGCAAGATGCTCATGCTCGACGGCGCCACCCAGATCACCAAGAAGGACGAGTTCATCTACCAGGAGATGATGTCGCACGTGCCGATCTTCGCCCACGGCACCGCCCGCGAGGTCCTCATCATCGGCGGCGGCGATTGCGGCATCGCCGAGGAGGTGCTCAAGCACAAAACCGTCAAGCGGCTGACCCAGGTGGAGATCGATCCCGCCGTGATCGAGTTCTCCAAGGAGCATTTTCCCGAATTCACCGGGCCGGTTTTCGCCGACAAGCGGTTCGAGAGTGTCATCGACGACGGCATGAAGTACGTCGCCCGCACCGAGCGGCGCTTCGACGTCATCATCGTCAATTCCACCGACCCGCAGGGGCCCGGAAAAGTCCTGTTCAGCCGGAAATTCTATGCCGCCTGCAAACGCTGCCTGAACCGGGGCGGCGTACTGGTGACGCAGAACGGCGTACCGATCTTTCAGCCGGCTGAACTGATCTCGAGCGTGGCAAAATTCCGCAAATTGTTCGCCGACGGCACCTGCTACGTCGCAGCGATCCCGACCTATATCGGCGGCCACATGGCCATGGGTTGGGCGAGCGATGACAGGAAGCTGCGCCGGGTTCCGGTCGCAACGCTCGCCGCGCGCTACCGCAGGGCCGGCGGCTTTGCCACCAAATACTGGACGCCGCAGGTGCACGCCGCCGCCTTTGCACTGCCGCGCTTCATCGCCGAGACGGTGGCGAAGGCGCGCTGATCGCGGCCAGCGTCATTACGCGTTACTCAAGCCGCGGCAATATGCGTGCCGCCATCGCGCTGGTCTCCACGCTCACCCTGGCTGCGCCGCGCGCAGCTTCAAGAGCGTACGACTTTGAGCCGCCTGCCTGAACTTGCAGTATCGACCAATGCCGCCGGTTTTGCCGTGAGCTTGCGCCGCGGAACCGTGACGGAGAACGTGTAGCGTCCGGAATGGTAATGGCAGATGTCATATTCGAGCGGCCGGCCGTCGACGCCGACCGTCAGGCGGTCGAGCACCAGGATCGCCGCCCCCGGCTTGACGCGCAGCGCGCGCGCCACGTCGCGATCGGCGTTGCCCGCCTTGATGACGTGACGCGCCTCCTTGATGGTGACGCCGAGTTTTTGCTCCAGAATCGTGTACGTGGTTTCGGTCGGCGCGCGCTCGCTTTTCAGAATCTCGGCGTGCTGTTCAAGCGCCAGCGGCAGATAAACGTGAACGAGTGCGATCGGGGTTCCGCCCGAACGATACAGGCGCCTCATCAGCACGACCCGCTCGTCCGGCCGCAAGCGCAGCGCCCGCTGCACGTCCGGCGGCGGCACGACCGCGGCGAAGTTGAGAACCTTGACGTCCGGAACCATTCCCAGCATGAGCAGGACTTCCGGAGTTGTCTGCACGCTGGAAAGTTCCTGATCGATTGGATGGCCAACGAAGGTGCCGACGCCCTGGCGGCGCACCAATAGGCCGTCACGCGCCAGCATGCTCAGCGCGGCGCGGACCGTGACCCGGCTCAGCCCGGTGACGGCGATCAATTCCTGCTCGCTGGGCACGCGCGCGCCGGGCTGCAACTCGCCCGAGCCGATGCGGGCCTTGAGCCTTTCGGCGAGCTGCGTGTAGGCGGGCACGCTCGGCAGATAACGCTTCATGCCGATGTCACCTGAGTCACGGCCGCCAGGCGCCCGTTCACGTCAGGCCACCGCCGCCTGCAGCTTGAGCAATTCAGGATCGCGGTATTGCGGCCGCAGCGGCTGCGACTTGCTGAGCAGGGTCTGGACGTGGCAGGTCTCGGCACCGTCGTTGATAATCTCGTGATGCATGAATGGCGGGCAGGCGATCAGGTCCCATTTGCCGAGCCGCGCCTCCGCCACCTCGTTATTGTCGAAAAACCTGATCAGGCAGGAGCCGCCCAGGATGAAGAAAGTCTCTTCGGTCTCGTGGCGATGAACCGGGATGCTGTTGCCCGCCGGCATCGATTGCACCGACATGGTGAAAGTCGTCGGCTCAAGGCCGCCGCGACGGTCGTTGTGGTCAACCGAGCCGCTGGCGCCGACATAGCGCCGCTGGGCGCGCGCAAATTTCGGGTCCTTCTGCGTCTCGAAGCCGAATACGGTCCAGTCTTCGCGCCGATCGGCAAAACGCGCGATGCGGCCGTTGATGCGGTCCTGAAGCCCACTCATGAATAGCTCCCGATGCTGCCAGAATTGATCAGTCTCAATTGGCCAAATTTTAAGACGTCATAATACGTTTGTCAACGCGGTGGCAGAGCCGCCGCTGGCTATTTTTGCGGCGCGGGACGCTGGACGGAAGTTGGGTTGAGGCGATCGTGAATGGCCAAATCCGACGGCGCGGGTATAGGATGGGGCCATGATTGGGAGGGCGTTGCCATGAAGCTCTACATGCATCCGGTATCGACGACCTGCCGACCGGTGCGGCTGTTCATCGCCGAGAATAAGATCCCGGTCGAAGAGGTCACCATCGATCTGTTCGCGGGCGAGCAATACCAGCCGGCGTACACGGAACTGAATCCCAACAGCATGGTGCCAATGATCGAGGACGGCGACCTGCGCCTGACCGAAAGTTCGGCGATCCTGAAATACCTCGCCGACAAGACCGGCTCGCCGGCCTACCCGAAGGACCTAAAACAGCGCGCCAAGGTCAATGAGATCATGGATTGGCTCAACAGCAACTTCTATCGGGAATGGGGCTACAACCTGCTCTATCCGCAGCTATTCCCGCACCTCAAGCGGCGCAGCGACGAGGCGCAGGCGGCCACTATCGAGTTCGGCCAGCAAAACGCCAAGAAATGGCTGCAGGTTCTCAACGATTACTGGATCGGGCCGAACCGCCAATATTTGTGCGGCGATCAGATCACGATTGCCGACTATTTCGGAGCCGGTCTGGTGACGCTTGGCGAAGTCGTGCGCTGCGACTTCTCGGCCTATCCGAACATCGAGCGCTGGCTCAACAACATGAAAAAGCTGCCGAGCTGGGCGAGGATCAACGAAGTCTTCTACGGCCTGGTCGATTCGGTGAAGGATCAGCAGTTCCACGCGATCTGAACGCAGAGGACGGAACATGGCGGACAGACGACCGATGCAACGAGTGAGCGGAACCTTCCATCCGTCCTCCGTCGTCCGTCTGCCGTCGTCCGACACAGCATGAGCTTCTTCCCCGCCAAAGACCCCGTCCCCGGCGATGCGCAATCGAGCGAGGCCATCGCGCAGGTGATCGTGCCGCGCTCGGTCGATCTCGGCGGTTTCCAGGTGCATCGCGCGCTGCCGTCGGGCCAGTCGCGCATGGTCGGTCCATTCATCTTCTTCGACCATTTCGGGCCGGCTTTGTTCACCGCCGGCAACGGCATCGACGTGCGGCCGCATCCGCATATCGGGCTTGCCACCGTCACTTATCTGTTCGACGGCGAGATCGTGCACCGCGACAGTTTGGGCACCGCGATGCCGATCCGGCCCGGCGCGGTCAATTGGATGACGGCGGGAAGCGGCATCGTGCATTCCGAGCGCACCGCGCCCGACCACCGCGGCGGCGACGAGCCGTTGCACGGCCTGCAATTGTGGGTGGCGCTCGGCAAGACGGACGAAGAAGCAGCGCCGGCTTTCGCCCATACGGCTGCCGCCGATATACCCGAATTCGACGGCGAAGGGATGAAACTGCGCGTCATCGCCGGCACGCTGCACGGATTGCGCTCGCCGGTCGTCACTTCATGGCAGACGCTGTTCGCAGACGTGCGCCTGAAGGCTGGAACGACGCTGCCGCTCGACGCCACTTACGAGGAGCGCGCCGTCTATCTCATTGCCGGCGAAAGCGAGATCGGCGCCGACCGGCACGGACCGGAGCGGCTCTTGGTGCTGCGGCCCGGCGACCGCATCGCGGTGCGGGCCCTAAGCGACGCCCACCTCGTCGTGGTCGGCGGCGCGGCGATGGACGGGCCGCGCCACATCTGGTGGAATTTCGTGTCCTCACGCAAGGAGCGCATCGAGGCCGCCAAAGCCGACTGGAAAGCCGGCCGGTTTGGCCTTGTGCCCGGCGACACGACGGAGTTCATCCCGCTGCCGGATTAGGGCGCCCGCGTCGCGTCCCGCTTAAAATCCTTGCTGGATCGGACAGTGGATTATCTCGTCTCCGGCGCCGGCGACTGTCACGCCCGGCGTGGAGATAAACTCGGAAAATACCTTCTCCGCGCGAATGACGGGCCGGCTCGGACAAAAACCGGGCCGGCCGAACGTCCTTCACGCGGCGTGGCGCTGCGAGCGCATCCAGGCGTCAGCCTCGCGTTCGGCCTCGCTCTTGCCAAAGCCGTAACGCTCCTGCAGGCGACCGACGAGCTGGTCCCGGCGCCCGCCGATGCGCGTGACATCCTCGTCGGTGAGCTTCGTCCAGTTGCCGCGGAGCTTGTCCTTGAAAACCATCCAGTCGAACTGAATTCGTTCCCAGTTCATCGTGTGTCTCCCAAACTCAAGGATGGACAAACGACGCCTCTCACCGCGCCGTTGGCGAACGCGCATATGACAGCGCGACGATGCGCCGCCGGTGCGGCCTCAATTCGACGATATCGCGGTCATTCGGCGAACATTTTCGGTCTTGTCGGGAAGCGCACGCAGCGCGGACAGGGCAAGTTCGCCGCTTGACGGGCGCGGGCGCCTCTCCGATGACACGGCATGGCCACACCCTCCCCGCCCGACATCGAGCGCCTGGCGCAAGCGATCAGGGCCGGCGACCGCACCATGTTGTCGCGGGCGATCACGCTTGTGGAGAGCAAGCGCGCCGAGCATCGCAGCGCGGCCGCGGCCCTTACCCAGGCGCTGCTTCCCGCGACCGGCAAGGCGGTGCGGGTCGGCATTACGGGAGCGCCCGGGGTCGGCAAGTCGACATTGATCGACGCGCTCGGCAGCATGCTTACGAGCCAGGGCCACACAATCGCGGTGCTCGCGGTCGATCCGTCATCGCGCCGCACCGGCGGCTCCATTCTTGCCGACAAGACCCGCATGGCTCGTCTCGCCAGCGATGCCAATGCCTTCATTCGGCCGTCGCCCGCCTCCGGCACGCTGGGCGGCGTCGCGGCGAAGACGCGCGAGACCATGCTGTTGTGCGAGGCGGCAGGCTACGACGCGGTGCTGGTCGAGACCGTCGGCGTCGGGCAATCGGAGATCGCGGTTGCCGACATGACCGACTTTTTTCTGGTCCTGGTGTTGCCCGGCGCCGGCGACGAATTGCAGGCGCTCAAGAAGGGCGTCGTCGAACTCGCCGACATGATCGCAGTCAACAAGGCCGACGGCGACAATCTTGCGCGCGCCAGGGCCGCCAAGGCCGAATACCGCGCCGCGCTGCACATCTTGACACCGGCGTCGCCTAACTGGTCGCCGCCGGTCATCACCTGTTCGGCGCGCACCGGCGAGGGCATTTCCGAGCTGTGGGCGCAAGTGCTCAACCATCGCGAACGACTTACGCCGACCGGCGAACTCGCCGCGCGCCGCGGCGCGCAGCAGGTGAAGTGGATGTGGGCGATGCTCGAAGAGCGTCTGTTCGCGCCGCTGCGATCGGATCGGACCCTCAAGGCCGAGCTGCCGCGGCTCGAAGCCGAAGTCGCCGCCGGCCGGCTCGCTCCGGCGGCGGCCGCCGAGAAGATCGCGGCCTTGCTCGGCCGCTGAAACCATGCGCGTCATCCTCGCCGGCTTCGGCCCATTCCCTGGCGCCCCCATCAATCCGAGCGCCGCCCTGGTCAAAGCGCTGGCCGCGAGGCGGCGGCCGGCGCTGTCGCAGCTTGCGCGCGAGGCGCACGTCTTTGCCACGAGCTACGCAGCGGTTGACCGCGATCTACCGAAACTGTTGGCGGAAAAGCCGGATATTCTGCTGATATTCGGCGTTGCCGGGCGCAGGCGCGAAGTCTGTATCGAGACGCGTGCACGCAACGCAGTCTCGGTGCTGTTTCCCGACGCCAGCGGCTACCGGCCCTGGCGCGGCGCCATCGAAGCGGGCGGGCCGAACGCGCTCGCTAGCCGTGCGCCCTCGATCCGGCTTCTTGGCGCGTCGCGCCGCTCCGGAGCGCCGGCGCGATTGTCGCGCGATGCCGGACGTTATTTGTGCAACTACGTCTATTGGCGCGCCCTGCGACACGCGGCGCACGGACAGCCGCTCGTTCAGTTTGTCCATATTCCTGCGGTCGGGCGCAAGGCGCTGCCGCGCCGGCGCGCGCGTCGCGCTGCGCCTTCGCTGCCCCAACTCATCAACGCGGCCGAACGCCTACTAATCGCGCTTGCGGCGGCAAGCAGACATTAACGCTACCGGCGAATAGCCAAGCTGTGCCGGAGCGGCACAGGCTAGTGGCATGGGGCTTGATGCATGTTGCCGCAAAGCCGACGAGGAGTCCCGCAATGCACTTCGATCGCCGCAGGGTGTTTGCCGCGCTTGCCGGCGTGGCCTCCGCGGGCGTTGCGACCTCCGCGCTGGCGCGGCATGCGCGCTACCACGAGCGCGAACGGCAGCGCCCGCCGGAAGCCGAGCCTGAACAGAGCATCAACGGCATCGAGATCGGCAAGGTCGCGCCGCGCGCAGCGATCGACGGCGCTTCGCTCGGTCTTCGCGTCAACGCCACCGAGGATCAGAGCAAGGCGTTTCAGCGCGCCATCGACTATGCCGCGGCCGCGCATGCGGTGCTGCATCTGACGCCGGGATTTTACCGCGCCGGAGGACTGAGGCTGCCGCCCCAGACAACGATCGAAGGCGTTCCCGGCGCAACCCGCATCGTGCTAACGGCGGGACCTGCAATCATGACGTCAAGCGGCAGCAGCCATATCAGCTTGAACGGCCTGACTCTCGACGGCGCCGACATGCCGCTCAACCGCCAACAGGGACTTCTTCATCTCGTGCACGGCCGAGCGGTGCGGGTAGCCGATTGTGAAATCGTCAATGCCGGCGGCAACGGCATTTCGCTGCAAGGGATCGAAGGCGAAGTCACCGGCAACACCATCAACGCGGTCGACGCCGCCATCTTCTCGCTTGACGCGCTGGCGTTGCGAATTTCCGGCAATCACGTGCGCGGCGCCGGCAACAACGGCATCCTGATCTGGCGCAGCGAGCCTGGCGATGACGGCACGCTTGTCGTCGATAACCGCATCGAAGGCATCATGAACAAGGCCGGCGGCTCCGGCGAGTACGGCAACGGCATCAATGTATTCCGCGCCAACAACGTGATCGTGCGCGGCAACCGCATCCGCAACGCGGCGTTCTCGGCGGTGCGCGGTAATGCGGCGTCCAACCTGCAGATTGTCGGCAACACTTGCACCGGGCTGGGCGAAGTCGCGCTCTACGCCGAATTCGGCTTCGAGGGCGCTTTGATCGCCAACAATATCGTCGATGGCGCCGCCATCGGCGTGTCGGTCACCAATTTCAATCAGGGCGGCCGGCTCGCATTGGTGCAGGGCAATCTGATCCGCAATCTGGTGGCGCGCCGTCCCGCCGGCACCGATCCGAACGACGATGCCGGCATCGGCATCGGCATCGAAGCCGACACGCTGGTGAGCGGCAACGTGGTCGAGAACGCGCCGCATGCCGGGATCGCCGCCGGCTGGGGGCCATATCTGCGCGACGTCGCCATCTCTTCGAACATGGTGCGCAGCGCCGATTACGGCATCACCATTTCGGTCGCGCCCGGTGCCGGCACCAGCCTGGTCGCCGACAATCTCATCTCAGGCGCGCGCCGCGGCGCCATCGTCGGCATGGAATGGAAGAAGCCGGTGACTGGCGACCTGTCAAAGCAAGGCGCGGAGCGTTACGCGCAGCTGACGATCAACGGTAACCGCGTGCGGTAGCAAGACCGCATCCAGTGCCGCTCTGCAAGAGCAGAATTACATTAGCGCCTCCGTCACCCTTATGTCGCCGACCTCGTGACCGTTCCAGTTGCGCAGGATTGGTCCTTGGAAGCGCGCCAGCGCCGCGCGTTCGCCGTCGTTGAGCGGCAGAAAGCGCGCGACGGTCGCGGCCATGATCACTTCGGCGGCGCGTCCGGCGCCGTCGTCGCATTTTATGGCGATGCCAAGCCCCTGCTCCGGCAACGCGCCGCAAAACACGCCTTCGGCCCCGGTTTTGACGAAAACCCGAGCGCCGAACAATTTCATGATCTCGGTGCAGAAACGGCCGGTGCCGGCGACGTGCCAAGGCCGTTCTGCGCACGCCTTGCGCAGCCGCGCCGCGGCGGCGGCGCGCTCGGGCGAAAGACCACGACCGGTGCCGAATTTGGCAAACGCATGCGCGAGATTTTGCAGCGGTATCGCCCAGGTCGGCACCGAGCAGCCGTCGATGGCACAGCGATCTTGCGTCAGCGCGGCGTCGGTCAAGTCTTCCAGGACCGCCCTCACCTTCTGCTGCACCGGGTGCTCGGGCCGCCAATAGCCGGCATGATCGATCCCCATCGCGCAGGCGAGGCACAGAAACCCGGCGTGTTTGCCGGAGCAATTGTTGTGCAGCGCCGACGGCGCGCCGGTTTTTGCCAAGGCGTGCGCCGCCGGCTGATAGATCGGCCAATGCGGGCCGCATGCAAGCGCCGACACGTCAAGGCCCGCCTTCGCCAGCATGTGCTCGACGACCGCGATGTGGCCCGGCTCGCCGCTATGCGAAGAGCAGGCAAGCGCCAGCTCCTCGTCGCCGAAACCGAACCGATCGGCGGCGCCGGATTCCACCAGCGCCAATGCTTGCAGCGCCTTGACGGCCGAGCGCGGAAACACCGGTGCCGTCACCTCGCCCAGGGCAAGCACGGTCGAGCCGTCGGCGTCAGTAACCGCCACCGCGCCGCGATGGCGGCTTTCGACCAGCGGCCCGCGCAGGACCTCGACGAGAACCGGATTACTCATCATCGTTATCTTGGCCGCCTCCCCGACATTGCCATGCTGCCGCCGAACTGCCATCTAGCATTGCCCCCACATGGTCGGCGATAACTCGCTCCAGCAAACGTTCAGCTCCTCTGGATGTCCAAGACCCGCCGCCTGAGGAAAATCACCGTGTACGCCTTCCTCGTCCTTTTTCTGCTCCCGGTCGCATTTCGCGCCACGCTCTATGCTATCGGGCGACACCCGGCGAGTTGGCGCGACGCCGACTGGTCAAGCGCCGAGCTATTGCCGCAGGCGCCCGCCGAGCCGCAAGCCCGTGTGCTGGTGCTGTCCGGCCGCGCTGGCGGCCTGAAGGGCATCGTTGCCGTCCACTCCTGGCTCGTGCTCAAGTGCGCCAACGCGCGCGCCTGGACGCGTTACGACGTGGTCGGCTGGGGCAACCCGGTGCGAACCGACAATTGGCCGGCGGACGGCCGCTGGTACGGCTCGACGCCCGTCGTCGTCGCCGATGTGACCGGCGCCAAAGCCGCAGCGCTCATTCCCAAAATCGAGGCGGCGGTAAAGGCCTATCAATACGATCACGCCGGCGACTATCGGGTCTGGCCGGGCCCCAACAGCAACACGTTCGTCGCCGCCGTACTGCGCGCAGTGCCGGAGCTCGATGCCGAGCTGCCGCCGAACGCCATCGGCCGCGATTTCCGCGCGCTGCCTTATGTCGGACTAAGCGACAGCCGCACCGGCATCGAGGTCAATCTGTGGGGCCTGCTCGGCTTCAAGGTCGGCCTCGACGAGGGCGTCGAGATCAATATCCTCGGTCTGGTCACCGGATTCGATCTGCGCCGGCCCGCGCTCAAACTGCCGGCTTTCGGCCGCATCGGTTTTCCGGAAGAAACGGCCGCGGCGGCCGTGCCGAACCCCTAACTCGGCGCGGCTTGACCCAAGCCGCGTGAGGCTTGAAGCTTATGAGCGGCGAGCCGAAATGCGGGGCATGCATGAGCACGGATCAAATCGATTTCTGGTTCACGATGGGCAGCACGTATTCGTATCTGAGCGTGATGCGGCTTGACGGCATCGAACGCGCACAGGGAATCACGTTCCGCTGGCGGCCATTTCATCTTCTGCTCATTCTCAACGAAATGAAACATGTTCCCTTTGCCGACAAGCCGGCCAAGTCTCGATATATGTGGCGCGACATCGAACGGCGCGCCGCGATGTACGGAGTCGCGGCTGCGCTGCCGGCACCCTATCCGGCCAAACAATCGATCAAGGCGAATCTGGTCGCGCTGGTCGGCATGCGCGAGGGTTGGGGCGCAGACTTCGTGCGCACCGCCTACAGGCACTGGTTTCAAAACGGCGAGGAAACCGGCAGCGAGCCCAACCTGTCCTCAAGCCTACGCGAGATCGGCCAGGATCCCGTTCGCGTGCTCGCGCTTGCCGATGCAAGCGAAACAAACGATTTGTTGCTGCGCGAGACGCAAACCGCGAGGCAATTGGGCATCTTCGGTTCGCCGACCTTTGCCGTTGGCAACGAGATATTCTGGGGCGACGACCGGCTGGACGATGCCCTCAGCTGGTGCCGCTGCGGTGAAGTCCGCCGCCCGTAGAGCCGCCGGCGGCTCACAGCGGCGACCATGAGCGCAACGCCATGGCCGCTGGACAGGATAGTGACGCCGGACAAAATGTCGCTTATCGTGCGGTCATTGATTTTGCATCCGTTGCCGCCCGATCCATGCCCATCTGCGAAGCCGATCCCTGGCGGTTGCAATATTTCAGCGGCGTCGAGACGACGGCGAACATTCCGACCGAGGATCGCGACGCCTGGCAGTGGTACCCCGCTCAGCGCTGGGTCTACGACAAGCTGTCGGTGGCGCTCAGCCAAGGCCTCCAAGCGGCGCCCCATGGCATTGCGCCGCCGCATTATCCGGTTTTTTCCAAGCCGATCATCAATCTCAAGGGCATGGGCGCGGGCAGCCGGGTACTGCACTCGGCCGCCGAGTGCGAGCAATACTACGCGCCCGGCCATATGTGGGTGACGCTGCTCGAAGGACGCCACGTCTCATCGGATGTCGCGGTCGTCGACGGCGAGCCGCTTTGGTGGCGGCACGCGACCGGCAAGCCGGCGGGCCAAGGCACGTTCGATTACTGGATAATTCATGCCGAGCCGGACGAGGAGATCGAGCGCGATTGCGGCCCATGGGTGCGGCAGCACATTGCCGGCTATACCGGCATGCTCAACCTCGAAACCATCGGCGGCGTCATCATTGAGGTCCATCTGCGATTTGCCGATCAATGGCCCGATCTGTACGGCGCCGGCTGGATCGACGCCGTGGTGCGGCTTTATGAAAAGCGCGAGTGGGGCTTCGCTGACGCCGACCGACGCGATGGCTACAGCGTCGTGCTGTTCGGGCCGAACGGCCGGCGCTATCATCATCCGCCGCGCGCACTGGTCGACTCCATCAAATGCATCGATGGCGTCACCAGCGTGCAGATTACATTTCACGAAGATTTGGCGGCGGAACGCCATTCCATGCCGCCCGGCGGCTTTCGGCTCGCCATCGTCAACGGCTTCAATCTTGCGGCCGCAATCGACGCGCGCAAGCTGTTGAAAGCGCATTTTCTTCCCGACACTCGGCCTACGCTTGCGACAGCGAGCGGCGAGTGACCGCCCGCCCGCCGCGCGGGCGCTCAGCCGGCCCACGCTGCGCCGGGCCAAATTGCCGGAGCTGCCCGCGCGTATTGCAGCGGCCGCACCACGTCAGCGGACAGGACTTGCGCCGCGTGCCAGCCCCAATGCGGATTGTCGAGGAAGGCGCGTGCCATCGCCACCATGTCGGCCTTGCCTGCGGCGACGATTTCCTCGGCCTGCCTGGCGCTCGCAATCAAGCCGACGGCGCGCACCGGAAGGCCGCTGGCGCGGCGCACCTGTTCGGCGAATGGCACGTTGTAGCCGGGATCGGTCGGCGCCCGGCTGTCGACCGTAATATTGCCCGACGAGACGTTGATGTAATCGAGTCCCGCCTGCTTGAGGGCCGTGGCGAAAACCGCGGCGTCGTCGCCGGTCAGTCCGCCGTCGAGCCAATCGGTGCCGGTGATTCGCGCGCCAAGCGGCGTGCCGGACGGCACCACGGCGCGCACCGCGCGCGCCACATCGAGCGGAAAGCGTATGCGGCCGTCAAGCGAGCCGCCCCATTGATCGTTGCGTCTATTGGACAATGGCGAGACGAAACTGTGCAGCAGATAGCCGTGGGCCAGATGCAGTTCGATGGCGTCGAAACCGATCCGCACCGCGCGCCTTGCGGCCTGCGTGAAGGCGGAGCGCACGTGCGCCATGTCGTCTTCGGTCATTGCCGTCGGCGTATGCCAACCCGGCCCGAATGGCAGCGCCGAGGGCGCCATCGTCGGCCACGGATCCTCGTTCGCCGGCAACGCCTTGCCGCCTTCCCACGGACGCTGCGACGATGCCTTGCGCCCGGCATGGGCGAGCTGAATGCCAAGCTTGGCGGTGCCGATGCGACGGCAATGAGCGACGATCCGCTCCAAAGCCGCTTCGCAGGCATCGGAGTAAAGCCCGAGGCAGCCATGCGTGATGCGGCCGCGGCGTTCGACGTGGGTCGCTTCGACGATCACCAGGCCGGCGCCGGAATTCGCCAGCATGCCGAGATGCGTCTTGTGCCAGTCGGTGGCGACCCCGTCGGCGGCGCTGTACTGGCACATCGGCGAAACAACGATGCGGTTGGCAAGTTCGAGGTCGGCGAGCCGGATCGGCGAGAACAGCGTGCTCGTCATGAGGTTCACTTGTCGCTTGAGGTGAGCATGGACAGACAGCGGGACAGCCTATTGTTCGGAGCAGCAAGCGCTGTTGAAAGCTGTGGATAACTCCCCGAACGCAGAAATCCGCCGCGCATCCTCGCGCCCCGCCCGGAGGCGAGAAGGGGAAGAAGGGCAACGCGGCCGGCGCTACCTCAAGGAAAGCGCGGCGGGGGCAAGCACGTCAAGGGCAGGGGCCGGCCGCCCGCGGCATCGCCAAGAGGCCGGTTTGCGAGGCCAACAGGCGACCGCCTTCATCGCAGCCGGACGGTTTGCAGCTCGATGCCGGCGATCTCGGCGAACCGTTCTCGCACCACATTGATCTCCCGCAGCTCGTTCTCGAGTTTCGCAGCCGTATAATAATGCCGCCAGCGGCCGCTGCTGCGCAGTTCGATCAAATAATCCCGGCGACGCTCCGCCAGTGCGAGCCATTTGCGCGCGACAGCATCGTACGGACCTCTTTGCCGTGCCGACATGGAAACGCCGAAAATGCCCGTGGAATCGCAACATCCTCATATTCGGGCGGCGGTCTGATTCCAGCAATGAAAATGCGCTTCCCAGCGCAAAGCTGTGATGACGTGGAGCGTTCTGTGGATAACTGCGTGCACAGCGGATCGCGTTGCGATCCGCACCGGGCGCACGCGCCGGTCTATGGTTTGACCGCAACGATGCCTTCGATCTCGACCGAAATCTGATTGGGCAGCATGACATGGCCGACGGCCGAGCGGGCGTGCCGGCCGGCTTCGCCGAAGACTTCGACGAATAGATCGGAGCAGCCGTTGATCACCTTCGGCGAGTTGTTGAAATCCGGCACGGCGTTGACCATGCCGAGCAGCTTGACGATGTAATCGACGCGGTCGAGCGTGCCGAGCGCATCGCGCATGGCGGCAAGAAGACCGAGCCCGACGCGTCTGGCGCGGCGATAGCCTTCCTCGATGGAGATTTCGGCGCCGAGCTTGCCGGTCATCGCGTTGCCCTTTTCGTCGCGCGGCCCCTGCCCGGCGAGGTACAGAACAGTCCCGGCGAGCCGATAGGGCAGATAATTGGCGACCGGCTTCGGCAGCGTCGGCAGCACGATGCCCAGTTCTTTCAAACGCGCTTCGGCGCTCATGCGTCCCTCCTGTATCGGCAGTCGGAAGTCGGAAGCCGGAAGTCAGAAATCGGAAGTCGGAAATCGGAAGAGACATATGGCGTTGCGCGCCTCACGTTTCCACGGCTGTTAATTCTCGGTTCTGATTTCCGACTTCCGACTTCCGACTTCCGTTTTCCGCCTTCCCCTCACAGCTTCACCCACAGCGCGCCGGCCAGTTCGCCGACGATGCCGCGTCGAAACGCCAGCACGCAAATGACAAAAATCACGCCCTGGATCACCAGCACCCATTGGCCGAACGTCGCCAGGTAATTCTGCATGGCGACGATGAGGATGGCGCCGACGACGGGACCGAATATCGTGCCGAGCCCGCCGACCAGTGTCATCAGCACCACCTGACCCGACATGGTCCAATGCACGTCGGTCAGCGAGGCGAACTGGAACACCAGCGCCTTCAACGATCCAGCCAGACCGGACAGCGTCGCCGACAGGATGAAGGCGGCAAGCTTGTAGCGCTCGGTCCGGTAGCCGAGCGAAATGGCGCGCAAGCTCGTTTTCGCGGATCGCCTTGAGCACTTCGCCGAACGGCGAATTGATGATGCGGTAGATCAACAGAAAGCCGGCAAGCACAACGATCAGCACGAACGCGTACATGCGCAGCGGATTGGACAGGTCGATCAGCCCGAACAGGCGGTGGACCGGGACCGTCTGGATGCCGTCCTCGCCGCCGGTGAACGGCGCGCGCAGCGCGAAAAAATACATCATCTGCGCCAGCGCCAGCGTGATCATGGCGAAGTAGATGCCCTGGCGGCGGATGGCGATGAAGCCCGCGACGGTGCCGAGCACGGCGGCGGTCGCGGTGCCGGTCAGAACCGCGAGCTCGGGCGAGAGGCCCCAGCCCTTGGCGGCATAGGCCGACAGGTAGCTTGCCCAGCCGAAGAACAGCGCATGGCCGAACGAGAGCAGACCGACATAGCCGATCAGCAGATTGAAGGCGCAGGCGAACAGCGCAAAGCAGAGCACCTGCATGAGAAATACCGGATAGATCAGGAATGGGGCGATCACGAACGCCGCGACCATGAGCGCGAACGCCGCGCCGAGACCCCATTGCGCATCCGGGCGCAGCTTCGGGCGCGGCGGATCGGCGGCACTATCCATCACGCGCCTCGCCCAAACAGCCCGGCTGGCCGCACCAGCAACACCAGCGCCATGATGACGAAGACGACCGTGTCGGAGGCTTCGGGGTAGAACACCTTGGTCAGCCCCTCGGCGATGCCGAGCGCAAAGCCGGAAACGATCGCGCCGAGGATCGAGCCCATGCCGCCGATGACGACGACGGCGAACACGACGATGATGATGTCGGAGCCCATCTGCGGCGACACGTTGTAGATCGGCGCCGCCATGACGCCGGCGAGCGCCGCAAGCCCGACGCCGAAGCCGTAGGTGAGCGTCACCAGCCGCGGCACGTTGATGCCGAAAGCGCGCACCATCGCCGGATTTTCGGTCGCGGCGCGCAGATAGGAGCCAAGCCGGGTGCGCTCGATGGCAAACCAGGTGACGAGGCACACCGCGAGCGAGAACACGATCACCCAGGCGCGGTAGTTCGGCAGGAACATGAACCCGAGATTGTGCCCGCCGCGAAGCGCATCGGGAATCTGGTAGGGCTCCCCGGCGGAGCCGTAGGCATTGCGGAACAAGCCCTCGATGATGAGCGCCAGACCGAATGTGAGAATGAGCCCGTAGAGATGATCGAGCTTGCGCACGAATTGCAGGAACAGCCGCTCGATGAGGACTCCAGTAAGTCCGATCAGGATCGGAACGAGTACAAGCGCAGCCCAGTAATTGAGACCGAAGTACTGCAGCAGCAGATAAGCGGCAAAGGCCCCCATCATGTACTGCGCGCCGTGGGCGAAATTGATGATGTTGAGCATGCCGAAAATTACGGCAAGTCCGAGGCTCAGCAGGGCATAGAAGGAGCCGTTGATCAGGCCGATCAACAATTGTCCGAACAGGGCCTGCGACGGGACGCCGAAGATCTCGAACATGCCGTCGCTCCCGCCCCGCCCTCAAAGCGCGCGCCTAAATGCAGCCGGCGGCACGTCTTGCGCCGCCGGCATCGCCGCAAACGACGTCGATCACCCGCCAACCAGCGGGCAGTTGTCATCCTTCAGCGGCCGGAACGCCTGGTCCGCCGGGACCGTTGCGCGCAGCTTGTAATAATCCCCCGGATATTTCGATTCCGCCGGCGACTTCACCTCGAACAGATAGGCGGGGTGAATCTTGCGGCCGTCGGCGCGGATAGTGCCCTTGCCGAACAGCGGATCCTCGGTCGGCATTTCCTTCATCTTGGCGACCACGGCCTTGCCGTCGGCGGCGCTTTTGAGCGCGGCGACCGCCTTGAGATAATGCAGCGTCGCCGAATAGACGCCGGCCTGGATCATGTTCGGGAACCGGCCCGGCCGCTCGGCCTGCCAGCGTTTGGTCCACGCCCGCGTTGCGTCGTTCATGTCCCAATAGAACGTCTCGGTCAGGACCAGGCCTTGCGCCGCCTTAAGTCCCAGCGCGTTGACGTCGGTGATGAAGACGAGAAGGCCGGCGAAATGCTGTCCGCCCGCCGTGATGCCGAATTCAGCGCCCTGTTTGATGGCGTTGATGGTGTCGCCGCCCGCATTGGCCAGCCCGATGATCTTCGCCTTCGACGCCTGCGCCTGCAGCAGGAACGACGAGAAATCCTGGGTGTTGAGCGGATGGAACACGTGGCCGACCACCTTGCCGCCATTGGCGACGACGACCGCGGTGGCGTCGCGTTCGAGCGCATGACCGAAAGCATAGTCGGAGGTCAGGAAGAACCAGGTGTCGCCGCCGGTCTTGACCACCGATTTGCCGGTCGAGTTGGCGAGCATCCAGGTGTCGTAGGTCCAGTGCACGGTATTGGGCGAGCACTTCGTTCCGGTGAGGTCGGAGATCGCCGCGCCGCTGACCAGGAACACTTTGTTCTTTTCGCGCGTGACGTCGTTGACCGCAAGCGCAACGGCGGAATTCGGCACGTCGACGATCATGTCGACATGGTCGACATCGTACCATTGCCGCGCGATGCTGGCGCCGATGTCCGGCTTGTTCTGGTGATCGGCGACCACGAGATCGACTTTGAGGCCGTGGGCGGTGGGGTCGAAATCCTGGATCGCAAGTTTGGCGGCGGCGACCGAGCCGGGACCGGTATCGTCGGCATAAAGGCTCGACATGTCGGTGAGCACGCCGATCTTGACGGGTAGCGGGCTTTGCGCGATCGCCGCTCTACCGAAGAGCGCGGCCAACGCAACAGCCAAGCCAACTGCTATTCTCATTGCATCCTCCCTGTATTGCGGGGCATGCGGGCCCCAAACTCGTATATCAGACTCCGAGGTAATCATGGAGCTTCGTCATGTTGGCCTTTAGTTCGGTATTGGCGAACTGATCCATGATGCGGCCATGCTCCATGACGTAGTAGCGGTCGGCAACGGTGGCGGCGAAGTGGAAGTTCTGCTCGACCAAAAGGATGGTGAAGCCCTGCGCCTTGAGCGTGCCGATGGTGGTGCCGATCTGCTGGATGATCACCGGAGCGAGACCCTCGGTCGGCTCATCGAGCAGCAGTACGCGCGCCCCGGTGCGCAGGATGCGCGCGATCGCCAGCATCTGCTGTTCGCCGCCGGAAAGCTTGGTGCCCTGGCTTGAAAGCCGTTCGCGCAAATTCGGGAACAGCTCGAAAATCCTGGCAAGATCGAGCCCGCCGGGATGCAGTTTCGGCGGCAGCAGCAGATTTTCCCGCACATCGAGACTGGCAAAGATGGCTCGCTCCTCCGGGCAGATGGCAATGCCGGCGCGCGCAATGGCATCGGACGGCAGCCGGATCAGTTCACGGCCGTCCAGACGCACTGAGCCGCTGCGGCGCTCGACCATGCCCATGATCGATTTCAGCGTCGTGGTTTTGCCGACACCGTTGCGCCCTAGGAGCGTGACGACCTCGCCTTGCCGCACGTCGAAGCTGACACCATGCAGAATGTGCGATTCGCCGTACCAGGCTTGCAATTCGTCGACAGCCAGGAGCGCGGCGGCGTCAGGCATGGCCGGTCCCCAGATAGGCTTCGCGCACGGCGGGATCAGCCGACACGGATTTGTAATCGCCCTCGGCCAGAATCTCGCCCCGGCTGAGCACGGTGATGCGGTCGCACAGATCGGCCACCACGCTGATATTGTGCTCGACCATCAGCACGGTGCGATCGACGGCGAGCGACTTGATCAAAGCGCTGATGCGCTCGATGTCCTCGCGCGCCATGCCGGACATCGGCTCGTCGAGCAGCAGCATCTGGGGGTCGAGCGCAACCGTGGTGGCGATTTCCAGAGCGCGCTTGCGGCCATAGGGCAGTTCCACCGCAGGAATTGCGGCATAGGGCTCAAGCCCGACATCGGCGATCAGCGCATGGGCGCGCTCGTCGAGCGCGTGCAGAACGCGCTTGCTGCGCCAGAAGTCGAACGACCCGCCGCGGCGGCTTTGCAGCGCAATACGCACGTTTTCGAGCACAGTGAGATGCGGAAACACCGCGGAGATTTGAAACGAGCGCACCAGCCCGAGCCGCGCGACGTCGGCCGGCCTGAGCGCCGTGATATCGCGGCCGTCGAACACGATGCGGCCGCGCGTGGGGCTTAAGAATTTGCTCAGCAGATTGAAGCAGGTGGTCTTGCCGGCGCCGTTCGGGCCGATCATGGCGTGAATGGCGCCGCGCGCGACGCGCAGATTGACCGAGCGCACCGCGACAAAACCGGCAAAATCCTTGGTCAGGTCTTCGGTTTCGAGGACCGGATCGCCAGGCACTGCATTTTCCCCCCGCAACGCCATCCTCGGCTAATCGGCCGACGCCGTAAAGAGAGTGCCGGCGGCTGCACATTGCGAAGCTGGCGGGAGAAAACGGGGACCCGCCCGGTGGGGACGCAACCGGGCGGGTCGGGGATCGGCGCTGGGGTCGGGGGAGAGGGGGGAGGCGCCGATGGCGGCTGATCTTCGCCGCTACACATTGGTCGCCGCACCCGCCGGGCAGGTTCAATGCTTCGGTAATCATTTTCAGCCGCCGCGAAGCCGATGCCCGACAGGCGAAAACGGAAGGGATTGGCCGGATCAGCCTAGCGCCGAGCCGCCGGCATGGTCTCCTTCAGCGGCTTTTCCTCCAGCATGAGCATCGCCAGAAATGCGATCGTGACGGTAGCGGTGGCGGCGAGGAACACGTCGATGAACGGCTTTGCCGATGCCCCGATCAAGACCTGGCTCGCCAGCGAGTGGACCGGCGCGCCGGGCGAACCGCCGGGCAGCACGATGGCGCCGAATACCGCGACCATGACGGTGCCGGCGAGCGTGCGGGTGAAATTCATGGTGCCGATCGCCGAACCCAAATGGTCGGTCGCAACCGTGTTCTGCAACACCACCTGGGTCAGCGGAGCGGTCGGCCCAAGACCGATGCCGATCAGAAACGTAATGACCTCGAATTTCAGTGAAGTCATGCTGGAGGCCGAAAGCGCCAGCGCGAGGATCGACGCAATGCCGATGACCAGACAGATATTCGGGACGACTTTATAGTGTCTGACGCGCCCGATGAGCTGGCTCGACAGGCCGGCGCTGGCATTGAAGGTGATCATCAGCGTCATCAGGCTCAATCCGGAGTCCGTCGCCGACCAGCCGAGCACGCTCTGCAGATACATGGGCAGGAAAATGTTGAGCCCGATGAGCGCGCTCCAGGCGAAGCAGTTGGCCATCATCACCACCCGCGCGACCGGATCGGCCAGAATGGCAATCGGAATGAGCGGCTCCCGCGCCGTGAGCAGGCGAGCGACGAACCCAGCGCCGAGCGCGAGCGCGCAAACCAATAGCGCAAGCACCGGCGGCGAAAGCCACCGATAGCGCACGCCGCCGAGATTAAGCGCCAGCATGAACGATGAGCTGGCCGCCATTATCAGAAAGGCACCGAGGAAGTCGAGCCGGTGCGGCCGATCGTAACGCGGCAGCCGGCGCAGCACGGTGAGCGTGAGTAGGACAGCGGCGACGCAGAGCGGAAAATTCCACAAAAAGATCACCCACCAGCGCAGATGATCGCAGATCCAGCCGCCGAGCACCGGCCCGCAACCGCCCGCGGTCGTGAACGCGATCGAGAAGTAAGTGTAATACTTGCCCCGATCCTTGGGCGCCGCGATGTCGCCAAGGATCATCTGCGCGGTCGAGATGAGGCCGCCGCCGCCGCCGCCCTGCACGACCCGCCCGAAGATCAGCATCAGAATACTGGAGGATGACGCAGAAATAAGCGAGCCGCCCATGTAGACGCAAAGCGCGATCAAGAGTGAAGCGCGGCGGCCGTGGATGTCGGCGAATTTGCCGTAGAGCGGGGTAATCGCGGTCGCTGCGATCAGGTACGCCGTGATCAGCCAGGGCAGGTCATGGGCGTCGCCGAGATCGCGGCCGATGGTCGGCAACGATGTCGCCAGGATCGACTGATCGACCGAGCCGATAAAAACCGGCACCATCATGCCCATCGCGATGAGCCGCCGCGCCCGGTGGGTGAGCGGGTCCGGCGCGATGGCGAGCGTGCTCGCATTGGCAGGCGCGGCGCGATCGGACACCGCAGTGCGAACCGCGCTCCCCGCTGCATACGGCCCGTTCGGCCGCCCGCCACGATCGACTTGCATCAACAACCATTGCCACTGCGGCTCGCGGCACGCAGTGTTCCCAGCACCATCCCCAGTCGGACTCATTACCGGCAAAAGCGCATGATGTCATTGGCGCCTTCGCCGATCGGACTGGCGCGCGCGCATGGCAGGGCTGCTGGTGGCGGCGGCCGCTCAAAGCTTGGTCGTCGAACGAGGCTTCGAACTGCAACTCGACCATGATCAGCTCGGCGCTGGTCCCGACTGGTCGCTCCAGCGGTCGGGAGAAAAGCCTGTTGTTCGGCGCCGATGCGGCGCGCCAATCATCCGTCCATTCTGATCGGGACCTTTACTGCGCCGCGAAAAAAGTCGCTATGGCGAGCCGGAGACCGAAAGGCCATGAACCTCTGACGAAATAATGCCGGCGCGCGACGCGCGATTCAATCACGGCAGGCGCGCCGCCACTGGCCCGGACTCATTCCGATCGACCGCCTGAACACCCGGGTAAGGTGACTCTGATCGGCAAACCCGCACGCCACGGCCACATCGGCCAGCGGCACATCCGCATCGCGCAGGATCTGTCTCGCCTTGTCGATCCGCCGCTGCACCAACCATCGATGCGGCGAGGTGCCCGTCGTTTGGCGGAAGGCGCGAGAAAAATGTTTGGTTGATAATCCGCAGGCCCTGGCCAGCAGCATCACGGAGACATCGCCATCGAGATTGGCGTCGAGGAATTCCTTGGCCCGACGTTCTTGCCATGGGGCAAGCCCGCCTTTGGCCGGACGTGACGGTACCCTCATCCCTCCATAGGTGTGCGCCACGTGGGTGCCCAGTGCGAACGTCACGTGCTCGATGAAGATGCGGCTCGCCTGTTCGGGGCGTTCGAATGCTTCGCGCAGGCACGCACCGAGATTTCTTATGACCGGGTCGTCTATGGCCGAACCCGGCCGATAGGCGAGTTCATCGATACGCGCCGCATCGGCGTCGTCGGCGATCCAGTCCAGCGCCTTGCGGGGCAGATAGAATGCCAATGTATGAAACGGGCTGATCAGATTTGTAATCGGATTGCGCCGCAAATCGTAGAATGCACATGCACCTGCCGGAAGCGGCTCCTTGCCAACCGGTCGATCGTCCAGCCAAAAGTCGTAATGCGGTCGTTCGCGGAGCTGCAGGGCAATAATGAATGCGTCCTCCGCAGGGATCGGCGTGGTGAGGCCTTGATTCCAGGCGTCGCATTTGAGCTGCGTAACAGCGACTTCAGTCTTTCTCATGCTCCGGCTGATGAATACGGCGGCGCTGCGGAGGCCGAAGTGCTCGGCGAGCCGCATACCGTAAGTGCTTTTATCCATCTTCCGCCTGCCTCGCGTCTTTAGGACGAAGCACGCTCCCGGTTCGCTGCTCGCGCGTCCTTCAGCTTCAGACCAAAATACGCACTTGCTCCGGGATTTTGGCATCAAATTGTCGGCATCTCCAGAGCCCCCGTCGAGAGCGGCCGAATTGATCAAATCGCGCGTCATCCGTTCAATACGGCCCGATGGGTCGCGAATATTGATGCCGAAACCACACTTATGCCGGGAACAACCCGGGCCCTTAGCCGTTGCAGAGGAGCGAAAATGACATCCGCAAAAACCGTCCGCGATCCGGTGGCGGACCATCTGCTGACGCCGCAGAACGCCGCCCTGATCATTATCGATTACCAGCCGGTGCAGGTTGCCTCCGTGATGTCGAGGGACCATCGCAGCCTGGTGCGCAATGTCGTTAGCCTTGCCAAGCTCGGGAAGCTTTTCGGCCTCCCGGTCGTGCTTTCAACCGTCAACGTAAAAACTGGGATCAACAAGCCGATGATTGAGCCAATCCTTGACGTGTTTCCTGGAGTTGAGCCGATCGATCGTACGGCGATCAATGCCTGGGAAGATGTGGATTTCGTCCGCGCCGTCAAGGCGACTGGCCGCAAAAAATTGGTGATGGCGGCCTTGTGGACCGAAGTCTGTCTGGTTCATCCGGCGCTCGACGCGCTGCGCGAGGGATTTGAAGTCTTCCCGGCCGTCGATGCCGTCGGCGGCACGTCGCCGGAAGCGCACGAGGCGGGGCTGCAACGCCTGCTCCAGGCCGGCGCCCAGCCCACGACGTTTGCACAACTTGCCTGCGAGCTGCAGCGCGACTGGAATCGAGTCGAAACCGCGCAGAAATTTGCAGAGCTTTTGTTCACAATCGAAACTGGCCTGAATTAAAGGGCTCGCGCTCCGTCATCGAGGCATTCGGACATGCTCGGCAAGCTTGCCATCTCGACCGCGTCGCTGGCTGGCGCAGTCGCAATGTCGAACCGGCCTGCGGCGGCGAAAGCCCTGCTGTTTCCCCCAAGCTTTCGCGTCCAGAAAATCCAAACTGCCGGCGCGACAATCTACGTACGCGTTGGCGGCAGCGGCCCTGCGGTCGTCATGCTGCACGGCTTCGGCGACACCGGCGATATGTGGGCGCCGGCAGCGGCGATCCTTGTGAAAGACCACACCGTGGTCGTTCCCGACCTCCGCGGCATGGGCCTGTCGTCCCATCCCGACGGCGGCTACGACAAGAAAACTCAAGCCCTCGACATCGCGCAGGTGATGGACCGTCTGAAGATCGGCAAGGCCGATCTCGTCAGCCACGACATCGGCAACATGGTCGGCTATGCGTTCGCCGCGCAGTTTCCCAAGCGCATTACGCGCTGGGTCGTTATCGATGCTCCGCTGCCGGGAATTGGCCACTGGGAGGAAATCATCCGCAGCCCCATCTTGTGGCACTTCAACTTCCGCGGACCCGACGTCGAGCGGCTGGTCCGCGGCCGCGAGCGCATCTATCTCGACCGGTTCTGGAACGAATTGTCCGCCAATCCAAAGGCCATCAAAGAGGCGACGCGGCGTCACTATGCGCGCCTTTATGCCCTTCCGGGAGCCATGCATTCGGCGTTCAACCAGTTTGCCGCCATTACGCAGGACGCCATCGACAACAAGGCGCTGGCGGCCAAAGGCAAGCTGACAATGCCGATCCTGGCGCTCGGCGCCGATCATTCGTTCGGCACACAAATGGCCGATGAGGTGCGTTTCGTCGCCGGCAATGTGACCGGCGGGGTGATCGCCGATTCCGGCCACTGGGTGATGGAGGAGCAAACGACGCAGACGATTGCAGCGATTGTCAAATTCCTCGAGAGCAAATGATCGGCGACGCGGCGATGCCCGACGGCATTCTCACCCAACACAATGTCAGCATTGAACTTGCGCTCGAAGCGGCCAAGGCGGCGCTCGCGGCTGGCGAGGCTCGCGGCTTCCACATCGCCGTCGCAGTTGCAGACCGCAGCGGTCATCTCCTTGTGTTGCTGCGCGGCGATGGCGCGGGCCCGCACTTGATCGACGCGGCCCGGCGCAAGGCCTATACTGCCGCCAGTCTGAACCGACGCACCTCGGCGCTGTCGAAAGCCGTCGAGGAGCGCAGCGGCGTGCCCGATCCTCACCTGGTCTATCTGGAAGGCGTATTGATGGTCGGCGGCGGCGTGCCGATTGCGGCGTCGGAGGAACTCATCGGCGCGATCGGCGTCGCCGGGGCACCGGGTGCAAGCCACGACGAGGAGTGCGCTGATGCAGGCATTTTGCAAATCGCGTCGAGGCTGAAGTGACGGCGGGGACCAAACCGATCGCCAGGGCGGCGGCGAACGCTGGAGCAACGCTGCTCAATCCGAACGACCACGCTTTGATCATGATCGACTACCAGCCGCAGATGGCGTTTGCGACCGCATCGATCGACGGTATCCGGCTTCGCAACAACGCCGCACTGGTCGCCAACGTGGCGAAGGCCTTCGCGGTGCCGACCATCCTGACGACGATGTCTGCAAAATCCTTTGCCGGTCCGATCTTTGACGAAGTGCGCTCGGCCTTGCCGAAAGTGAAGATACTCGACCGCACCACCATGAATTGCTGGGAGGACTCGGCGATGATCGCCGAAGTCAATCAGCTCGGCAAGAGCCGCATCGTCATGAGCGGACTATGGACCAGCGTTTGCGTCGCCGGCCCGGTTTTATCGGCGCTGGACCAGAACTTCGACGTTTATGTCATTGTCGATGCTTGCGCTGACGTTTGCACCGACGCGCATGAGTGCGCAGTCGAGCGCATGATACAGCTCGGCGCCAGGCCGATGACCGCACTGCAGTACCTGCTCGAACTGCAACGCGACTGGGCGCGCACGCAAACCGCGGGCAAGACCACCAGCATCGCGCTTACGTACGGCGGCACTTACGGCCTTGGTGTGGTCTACGCCGCCAAGATGATCAAATCGTCATAACCGGGCAAAAGCGGGGAGGCTCCGATGACGCTGCTGCAAATTCACGTTGCGCTGAGCTTGATCGGGATCGCGTCAGGCTTTGTCGTGCTCTATGGCCTGGTCATCGGCAGATTGTTCGCCGGCTGGACCGTCGTGTTCCTCGGCACGACTATATTGACGAGTATAACCGGCTTCCCCCTGCCGCCGTTCGGGTTCGATCCGCCGCGTGCGGTTGGCACAATCTCACTCGTTTTGCTGGTCCTCGCCGTTGCCGCGCTCTATGCCTTCCGGCTCCGCGCCCGGTGGCGCTGGGTTTACGTCGGTAGCGCGGTCGCAGCGCTCTATCTCAACGTTTTCGTCGGCGTCATTCAGGCATTTCTGAAGATACCGCCCCTGCACGCGCTTGCGCCGACGCAATCGGAACCGCCGTTTGTCGTGGTGCAGGCGGCGGTGCTCCTGCTCTTCGTCGTGCTGGGGGTATTCGCAGTGAGAAAGTTTGACCCCGACATCGCGGCTGCGGCCTGACAGGCCAAAACCAGTAGCGCTCCGCCGCGCTAGAGCACGTTCCGCTCGAATTAACCCGTCATTGCGAGCGGAGCGAAGCAATCCAGGTGCGGAGTGTCGGCTCTGGATTGCTTCGTCGCCCCTACGGGGCTCCTCGCAATGACGTTGCGGATTCTGATCGAGCGGAACATGCTCTAGTCCCCGCTTTTAATGCACCGTGACTCACCTCTCCCCGGAGGGGAGAGGTCGAGCGAGCCAACGGGTCGGCGCGTAGCGCCGCCCGATGACAGGCTCCGCGAGCGCGGGTGAGGGGGTTCGGACGCCGGGATTTTTCTCAAACTTCCGAACCCCCTCACCCCAACCCTCTCCCCTTCTGGGCGAGGGAGTCGCGAGCATGCGCTGTGTCACCCTTCCATGATTCCGGGTGTTAGTGCGCGAGCGTATTGGCGACCTTGAAGCTCGCTTCGGTCTTGCTCTTGATCTCGTCGAGCGTCACGTCGGGCGCAAGCTCGATCAGCGTCAACCCGCCGCCGCTGCGGTCCACGGCGAAAACGCCGAGATCGGTGATGATCATGTCGACCACGCCGGCGCCAGTCAGCGGCAGCCTGCAACGGTGCAACAATTTCGGCTCGCCCTTGGCCGAATGTTCCATGACCACGACAACCTTCTTGACGCCGCCGACGAGGTCCATGGCGCCGCCCATGCCCTTGACCAGCTTGCCGGGGATCATCCAGTTGGCGATGTCGCCGTTCTCGGCCACCTGCATGGCGCCGAGGATCGCGATATCGATGTGGCCGCCGCGGATCATGGCGAACGAATCGGCCGAATTGAAAAAGCTGGTGGTCGGCAATTCGGTGACGGTCTGCTTTCCGGCATTGATGAGATCGGCATCCTCATCGCCCTCGAACGGGAACGGACCGGTGCCGAGCATGCCGTTCTCGCTTTGCAGCTGCACGCTGATGCCGTTGGGAATGTAATTCGACACCAGCGTCGGAATGCCGATGCCGAGATTGACGTAGAAACCGTCCTTCAACTCGTTGGCGGCGCGCTCCGCCATCTGTTCGCGGGTCCATGGCATTAGTTGTCGCCTCCCATCAGACTTCCTCGCCGATTCCGGCCGGCGCATCGGCTCGGGTGCGCTTTCGTACCGTGCGTTGCTCGATATGCTTGACGGCGTTGGCCACATGCACGATGCGCTGCACGTAAATGCCGGGCGTGACGATGTGGTCGGGATTGATGTCGCCCGGCTGCACGAGGTGCTCGACCTCGGCCACGGTGACCTTGCCGGCGGTCGCCATCGGCGGGTTGAAATTTCGCGCGGTCTTGCGGTAGACCAGATTGCCTTCGGTGTCGGCGCGATAGGCGTGCACGATCGACAGGTCGGCGTTGAGGCCGCGTTCCATCACGTAGCGAACGCCATCGAATTCGCGCACCTCCTTGCCCGCCGCGATGTCGGTGCCGAATCCGGTCTTGGTGAAAAATGCCGGGATGCCGGCGCCGCCGGCGCGGATGCGTTCGGCCAGCGTGCCCTGGGGATTGAACTCGATCTCAAGCTCGCCGGCGAGAAATTGCTGCATAAAGGTCTTGTTCTCCCCCACATAGGAAGACACCATTTTCTTGATCTGGCGGCTGTCGAGCAGAACGCCAAGGCCGACGCCGTCGATCCCGCAATTATTGGAAATAACGGTAAGGCTTTTCACGCCGGAATCGCGAATGGCGAGGATCAAGGTTTCCGGGATGCCGCACAGGCCGAAGCCGCCGGCCATGATGGTCATGCCATCCTTGAGCAACCCGGCCAACGCGGAGTGGGCGTCCGCATAGACCTTGTTCATGACCTCTCCACTTCTCCCGGCTGATGGGCCTTAGTCCATAGCCGGGCCGACAGAAAGGTCAACTAGGTTGCGCCATTGTCACGCGCGATGGTCTTGACGATCGGCAGACCGAAGCTGTGAGGGTAGTAGTTCCAGGCGACGAAGCCGGCGAAAAACAGCACGGCCGCGATAATGGCGCCGACGAAGCGGTTTTTGAACGAGATCAGGCTGCCAAGCAGCGCCGCGACGAACGCGAGCGCCGTCATCAGGCCTACGAAGACCCAGTTCACGGCCGAAAGATCAATACCCATTCTCTGCTCCTCATTCCCGGATGATTCAATCGGGGTGTAGCAGAACTTGACGATTTGGGCGATAGGTTGGCAGTTCTTCACACAAAAGATATAAGGCCGCAGGCGCCCGGTCGACGGCGGCGCCGGCGCAGCGTCATCAGCGATCGGCATGACCAATCTCTTGATTTTGCTGGCAATGCCCGAACCGGTGCGAAACCAATATCGCGACCGCATGCGGGCGCGCTTCCCCGCACTGACCGTCAGCCTGGTCGATCATCATTCCAAGGTCGGCCCCTATGTCGCCACAGCCGACGCCTTGCTCACCTTCGCGCCCATGCTGTCGGACCATGTCTTGCGAGCGGCGACGAACTTGAAATGGGTGCAGGCGCTCGGCACCGGCGTCGACAACCTGATCGAGCGGCCGGCGCTGCGCAAGGATGTGATCGTCACCAACATCCGCGGCATTCACGGACCGCCGGTCTCGGAAGCCGCAATCGGCTCGATGCTGGCGCTGGCCCGCGGCCTGCCGCGGGCGATCCGCGCCCAGGATGCCCGGCAATGGCTACGGTTCCCGGCGCAGCTCCTGCACCACAAGACGGTCGGCATTTTCGGCGTCGGCGCCATCGCCGAAGCGTTGGCGCCGAAGTGCAAGGCCTTGGGCATGCGGGTCTTGGGCGTGAGCTCGGCGCCGCGCGCGGTTGAGGGTTTCGACCGCATCTACTCGCGGGGCGAACTCGCCAAGGCGGTAGGCGAATTCGATTTCTTCGTGCTGCTGACGCCGCTTTCCGAGGCGACCAGAAACAGCATCGATGCCGGCGTGTTCGCCGCGATGAAGCCGACGAGTTTTTTGATCAATCTCGCCCGCGGCGGCGTGGTCGAGGAGGCCGCCTTGATCGAGGCGCTCGAGGCGCGGCGCATCGCCGGCGCTGCACTCGACGTGTTCGTCGAGGAGCCGCTGCCGCCCGATCACCCGTTCTGGACCATGGACAACGTCATCATCACCACGCATCAGGGCGGTTTCTGCGATGTCTATATCGATCACGCTTGGCCAACCGTCAAAACCAACATGGAACGCTTCCTTGCCGGCGACATCGGCGGCATGATCAACGTCGTGCCGCATTAGAATGGACCGCATCCGTCATTCCGGGGCGCCGCGATGCGGCGAGCCCGGAATCCATGATCACAGACCGGGAATATGGATTCCGGGCTCCTCGCTGCGCTCGGCCCCGGAATGACCAGGAGGAGAAAACGACCATGGAACAGCTTTCCGAGCGCCTGCAGACGCCCATTTCGACCGCCGAGCTGGAGCGCCGCTGGGCGGCGGTGCGCGCCGCCATGGAGCGCGACAGGATCGACGTGCTGTTGATGCAGAACAACGTCGAGCAGATGGGCGGCTACGTAAAATATTTCACCGATCTCACGGCGAACAACGGCTATCCGCTCACCGTGGTGTTTCCGCGCGACGATCTGATGACGCTGGTGAGCCAGGGTCCGCTCGGCGGCGCCTTCAATCCGGGCCCGAACGGCGACGGCGTGCGCCGCGGCGTCAAGCAATGGCTGACAACGCCGAGCTATTCCTCCTGCTACTACACGGCGAGCTACGATCCGGAACTGGCGGGGCAGGCGCTTTCGCCTTATGCCGGCGGCACGATCGGGCTCGTTGGCACCTATCAGATGTTGTTCGCGGTGGTCGATCATCTGCAGAAAGGCCGTTTCTCCAACACGCGCTTCGTCGACGCCTCCGACCTTGTCGACCGCATCAAGGTCATCAAGAGCCCCGAAGAGCAGTCGCTCATCCGCCACGCGGCCGCCATGCAGGACGGCGCCATGCGCTCGGCCTTCGCCGCCATCGAACCCGGCATGCGCGACCGCGACGTGGCGGCCATCGCGCAGTGCTACAGCCAGCGCCACGGCAGCGAGCACGGCATCTATCTGTGCGCCTCGATGCCGGCGGACAAACCGGCATTGTTCGGCCATCGCCATTTTCAGAACCGGGTCATCAACGAAGGCGATACCGTTGCGCTTCTGGTCGAGGATGCCGGACCGGGCGGCATGTACACCGAGCTTGGCCGCACCTGCGTGGTCGGCAAAGCCTCGGCGGAACTCAAGGACGAATTCGCCTTCGCGCTCGAAGCCCGCAAATTCAACCTCGGCCTGCTCAAGCCTGGCGCGTCCTGTAAGAACGTGTTCGAAGCCTATAACGAATTCATGCGCAAGAACGGCCGGCCGCAGGAGCGGCGGCTGCACTGCCACGGCCAGGGCTACGATCTGGTGGAACGGCCGCTCATTCGCAGCGACGAGCCGATGGCGATCCAAAAAGACATGAACATCGTCGTGCATCCGACCTACATCAACGGCCATGTGATGTCGTGGGTGTGCGACAATTATCTAATCGAGGCGAACGGCCCCGGCGAACGGCTGCACCACTTCCCCGAAATCATCACCGAACTCGGCTGAGATCGTCAGCGGAGTCCCAGTCCTCATTCCACCTTGAGGCCGAGGCTTTTGAGGAGCTTGCCGTTGCGCGCATCGTCGGCGTGCGCGCGCGCGGCCATTTCCTCGGGCGTCGTCATGTAAGGTTCGCCGGCGCCGGCCTTGGCGAGCCTTTGCGCGTATTGCGGCTCTGCGATCACCGCGTTGGCTTCGGCGCGAAGCCGCGCCACAATCGCCGGCGCAGTTGCGGCCGGCGCGAACAGGGCCTGCCATATCGTGACATTGTAATCCGGGTAGAATTCGGAGATCGACGGCAGGTCCGGGAACAGCGCCGATCGCTTCCGGCCGCTGATGGCGAGCGCGCGGAGCTTGCCTGCCTGCACCAAAGGCGTGACCGAGCCACCGCCGAACATGGCCGCCACCTCGCCGCCCATGACGCCGATCGCCGCCGGGCCGCCGCCGCGATAGGGAACATGCGTCATCTGAATTCCGGCCGCCTGTTTCAACTGCTCCATCGCCAGATGATGTTCGCTGCCGTTGCCGATCGATCCGTACAACAACGGCGGGTTCGCGTGCCGCGCATAGTCGATGAACTCCTTAAAGGTCTTGGGCGGCAGGTCGATGTTCTCGGTCAGCAGCAGTTCGTCCTCGACCACCGTGGCGATCGGCACGAGGTCCTTCCACGGATCGAACGACATCTTGGCGTAGAGATGCGGGTTGACGGTCAACAGATCGCCCGGACCAAGGAACAGCGTGTAGCCGTCAGGCGCGGCGTGCGCGGCGACATCGCCGGCAATATTGCCGTTGGAGCCCGGCCGGTTCTCCACCACGATCGGCTGGCCGAGCCGGATCGAGAGCGATTGCCCAATCAGGCGAGCGACGAAATCGGCGGCGCCGCCGGGAGGAAAGGAAACCAACAGGTGAATGGGCCGGTTCGGATAGGACTGCGCCTGCGCCAGCGCCAGATTGGCCAACAACGCCGCGAATAGCGAAACGGCAAACCGCGCGAGCCGTGACATGGCCGCCCTCCCCTGCGTGGACATGTTGAATTGGCATCAAGGCTAGCACGGTCGCGGAGCGGCAAGAACCGTAATGCCACGGACCAGGAGGTGCAATTTTGCACGGCTGGGCAGCATCAAGCCCAATTCACTCCGCCGCCTGGGCAATGGAGACTGCCTTTTTCCTTCAGCGATTTGAACAGCTCGAACGCGTCCTTGGGCTTGATGTTCTTGTGCACCACGGCTGAGACCGCGGCGATCATCGCCTGCGGTGCGTCGGATTGGAAAATATTGCGGCCCATGTCGACGCCGCTGGCGCCCTGCTGCACCGCGTTGTAGGCCATGGTCAGCGCGTCGAGCTCGGCAAGCTTCTTGCCGCCGGCCATCACGATCGGCACTGGGCATGACGCCGTGATGGTCTCGAAGCCGTCATCGACGTAATAGGTTTTCACGTATTGCGCACCGAGCTCGGCGATGATGCGGCAGGCAAGGCGGAAATATTTGGCGTCGCGCGCCATGGCCTTGCCGACAGCCGTGATGCCCATGACCGGAATGCCGGCGCGCAAGCCGGCATCGACCAGCCGCGTCATGTTGTGCACCGAGCGGGTTTCGTGCTCGCCGCCGATGAAGACCTGGATGCCGACGCCGGCGGCGTTCAATCGCACGGCGTCGTCCATGTCCATGGCGATCTGCTCGTCGGACAATTCCTCGCGCAAAATGGAAGGCCCGCCGCTGGCGCGCAACACCATCGGCTTTTGGCATTGCGCCGGAATGAGCGAACGCAAAATGCCGCGCGTGCAGAACAAAGCGTCGCACGATGGCAATAGCGGCACGATGGACAGATCGATGCGCTCGAGGCCTGTGGTCGGGCCCTGGAAGTAGCCGTGATCGACCGCCAGCATGACGGTGCGGCCAGAGGTGGGATCGAACACCCGCGCCATGCGGTTCTTCATGCCCCAATCGAGCTGGTGGGTGCCTTTGAGGAAAAACCCAGGCGTCCGCTGCGGCTGATCGAGGGCGTAGCGTTCCCCTTCCCTGTCGGCTTCCGGCATGAGGCACCTTCCTGTTCGCGGCTAGCGGTCAGACCTATGCGCCAACGGTTTTATGCCAGCAAGGTGGCAGGCTGACGATCGCAGGCGGTGGAAGGGGCTGGGCCGCTACCCGTTGGGGGAACAAGGCACAGCGTGCCCTTTGGGTAGCGCTTGGCAATGTTCTTGTTTTGTTCTAGATTACGGGCTCGGAACATACAATGAACATTCCCAGATTCCTAACGCCATCCCCTGCAGCAGCCGCGGCGCAAAACCGCGCGGCAGTGGTGGAAGAATTGCGCCGCCTGCTGCCCGCAATGGAGGGGTTATGCACAGCCCTGCCGTTCGACCTTGCCGCGCTTGATTCCCACCTGCCCGGGGGCGGTCTTCCCTGCGGAGGCCTGCACGAGATCGTGTCCGAGACTCAAGCAGCCATGCCGGCCGCTTTCGGCTTCATCGCGGCGATTCTGGCCCGCCTTTGTTCCCCTCCTCTTTATTCCCCTCCCCCACCCGGGCCGCGCTTACGCGCGCCCGAGTGCAAACTTGGTGGGGAGGGGTCAGGGGTGGGGGTCGAGAGGGAACTCGCAGTCGTCAACGCCCTCACATCACCTCACGACCCCCACCCTACCCTCCCCACAAGGGGGAGGGTGCAGATAGCTCGTCTACCACGGACTTCCCTGCTCTTCTTCGTCCTGCCCTCCTACGGCTTTCGCGAATACGGCCGCCTTTATGGCCATGGACTGCGCTCGCTCGGCCTCGATCCGGCGCACCTCGTTCTGGTCGAAACGGCGCATCGCAGGCAGACGCTATGGGCGATCGAGGAGGCATTGCGCTCCGGCGCTCCGGCCGCTGTCGCCGGCTTCATCGACCAGCTCGATCTGAAATCAAGCCAAAGGCTGCATCTCGCAGCCACCGAGGCCGGCCTGCCGCTCTTCCTTCTGCGACCGGCGGCCCCCTCCTTGTCCTCCCCCGCATGCGGGGGAGGACAAGGAGGGGGGAGCGCGGCGGCAACGCGCTGGCGCATCGGCACCGCGGAAGCCGCGCGCGACCGTTTCGGGCTCGTCGCGCGCCCACGATGGCATCTGACACTTGAACGGGCTCGCAACGGACGGCCGGGCGAATGGATGGTGGAGTACGATCATGTCGCGCATCGTTTCAGTCTGGCTGCCGCGCTGGCCGATCCTGCGCTTTCTCGCAGCGCAGGCGAAACAAACGAAAAATCATTTGCAACAGGTCGTCGATCCTGACCGCCCGTTCGTGCTTGTCATTGCCGTTCCCGGCGGCCCGCGCATCGCCGCCTTAAACGAGGCGGCGCAAGCCGCCGGGCTTTCGCCCGGCGAACCGCTGGCCGATGCGCGGGCGAAGGCCGGATTTTTGCAGGTGCGCGCCGTCGATGATGCCGCCGATGACGCAGCTTTGCGCCGGCTTTCGCTGTGGGCGACGCGCTATACGCCGACCGCCTCGCCCTGGTGCAAGGGGTTTATGGATTTTTGCGACGAGGACAACGGCGCCGACGGTTTTTTTCTCGACATCGAAGGCGCCAGCCATTTGTTCGGCGGCGAGGAGAGCCTGCTTGCCGATCTTTCCTCGCGGCTGCAAAGAAATTTCGCCCTGCCGGCACGGCTCGCCATTGCCGCTACGCCCGGCGCGGCCTGGGCTTTGTCGCACTTTCATTCCGCGCCTTTCAGCATCCTGCCCTCGGGACAGGAAGCCGAAGCGTTGGCGACTTTGCCGGTCGAAGCGCTGCGGCTGTCCCGCGACATCTGCGCGACGCTGCGCCGGCTCGGCCTCAAATCCGTCGGCGCGCTTTTGGATAAACCCCGCGCCCCGTTCGCCGCGCGTTTTTCGGCAAAATTGTTGCGCCGCCTCGATCAGGCGCTCGGCCGCATCGAGGAGCCGCTCGTGCCCATCGCAGCGCCGCCGGTTTATCACACGCTGCGTTATCTCATCGAGCCGATCGTCACGAAGGATGCCGTCGTGGCGGTGGCAAGTCGCCTCATGGGAGCGCTTACCCATGTGCTGTTGCGCGACGATGTCGGGGCGCGGGTGCTGAAGCTTTCGCTCTATCGCGTCGATGGCGAGGTCAGGACATTCGATATCGCGCTCACGCTGCCGACGCGCAGCGCCGCCCATGTGACGCGGCTTGTCGAACTGAAACTCGATGCGGTTGCGGCGACCGACGATGCCGGCTTCGGCTTCGAGGCGATCGGCCTTGCGGTCACTCGCGCCGAACCGATGCCGGCGCGGCAGATGGAGCTGACTTCCGCCGCCGACCATGGCGACCGAACAGAGCAGTGCGCGGCTTTGATCGACACATTGCGCCAGCGTCTCGGCCCGGCGAGCGTGCGCCGGTTCGAACCCGTCGCGAGCCACATTCCCGAGCGCGCAGAGGTGCTGGCTCCCGTCACCGGCGAGACTCTTGCATGCCCGGCGGCGGAGCAAACAACACAGGAGAAAACAACAGAACAGCCGCGCCCGCTCCTGCTCTTGCCCCATGCCGAGCCGACCGAGGTCACAGCGCTCGTGCCCGACGGTCCGCCGCGGCGTTTTTGCTGGCGCGGCGTGACCTACGAGGTCACCGGCGCCGAGGGCCCCGAACGCATCGGCGCCGAATGGTGGCGCACGCCCCCACCCCACCCTCCCCCGCTTGCGGGGGAGGAAAAAGCAAATAACCCTCCCCCGCTTGCGGGGGAGGAAAAAGCAAATAACCCTCCCCCGCTTGCGGGGGAGGGCAAGGGAGGGGGGCTCACGCGCGATTACTACCTCGTCGAGGATTTCGGCGGCCACCGCTTCTGGCTTTACCGCGAAGGCCTCTACGGCCGCGAGACCGCGGCGGCGCGCTGGTTCGTGCACGGACTGTTTGCGTGAGCACGAGGCGCGCAATGATTGCCTACGCCGAACTCGCCGTGACCACGAACTTTTCCTTCCTGCGCGGAGCGTCGCATCCCGACGAACTGGTCGCCGCCGCCGCCGAACTTAAGCTTGCCGCCATCGGCATTGCCGACCGCAACTCTTTCGCCGGAATGGTGCGCGCCTATGACGAAGCCGGAAAAAGACAAATAAAGCTCCTGGTCGGCACCCGCCTGGTCACCTTCGACGGCTTCGAAGTGCTGGCCTATCCAACCGACCGGAAAGCTTACGGCCGGCTCTGCCGCCTGCTCACCGCGGGCAATCTCAAGGCCAAGAAAGGCGAATGCCATTTGAGCTTTGAGGACATTCTCGGCGCGAGCGAAGGGCAGATGCTGATTGCTATTCCACCGAAAACGTTTCCCGGGCGCAGCGCAGCCCGGAGCAAAGCGGAGTGGTGCGCTGCAGAACCAGGATCGTTACAAGCTCGGAGTATGGGACGATCCCGGATCAGCGGTGCACCGCTTCGCGCTGCACCGCATCCGGGAAACGCATCCGACTTCCCCTTCCGCCTCGCCGCCCTCGCCCGCGCCGCCCCCGGCCGCAGCTTTCTCGCCGGAATCCATTACCATCGCGGCGACGAGCCGCGCCGATTTGCGCTTCTGGCCGAACTTTCCGCGCGCGCTTGCGCCCCGCTCGTCGCCGTCAACGACGTTTTCTATCACGCGCCGGAACGCCGGACGCTCGCCGACATGCTCACCTGCGTGCGCGAAAAATGCACGCTCGCGCAAGCCGGCTTGAAGCTTTCCGTCAATGCCGAACGCCATCTGAAATCCGCTCAAGAAATGGCGCGGCTGTTCAAGAGCTTTCCGGACGCGATCGGCCGCACCGTCGAAATCGCGCAAGCCTGCCGTTTTTCGCTTTGCGAACTGAAATACGAATATCCAGACGAGCCGGTGCCGGCAGGCAAGACCGCGCAAGCGCATCTTGAAGACCTCACCTTCGCGGGCGCGCAGGACCGCTATCCGAAGGACAAATATCCGCACGGCATTCCCGACGACGTGAAGAAGCGCCTTCGCGAGGAATTCGAGTTGATCGCCAGGCTCGACTACGCGCGCTATTTTCTCACCGTCCACGACGTCGTGGCGTTCGCGCGCCGCCAGCAAAAGGAAATTCTCTGCCAGGGCCGCGGCTCGGCGGCCAACAGCGCGGTGTGCTATTGCCTCGGCATTACTTCGGTGAATCCGGAGAAAAGCAATCTTCTGTTCGCGCGCTTTATTTCCGAGAACCGCGGCGAGCCGCCCGACATCGACGTCGATTTCGAGCACGAGCGGCGCGAGGAAGTGATCCAGTACATCTACGATCGCTATGGGCGCGACCGCGCGGCGATCTGCGCCACCGTGGTGCATTACCGCTCGCGCCGCGCCATCCGCGAAGTCGGCAAGGTTTTGGGGCTGACCGAAGACATCACCGCCGCGCTCGCCAAGACGGTCTGGGGCTACGGCGACGGCTTGCCGGACCATCATATCCGCCAAGCCGGCCTCGATCCGAACAATCCGGCAATCCGTCAGGCGGTCTCCCTCGCCAACGAGTTGATCGGCTTCCCGCGCCATCTCTCCCAGCATGTCGGCGGCTTCGTGCTCACGCGGCAGCGGCTCGATGAGACGGTGCCGATCGGCAATGCCGCCATGGAGGAGCGCACCTTCATCGAATGGGACAAGGACGACATCGACACGCTCGGCCTGATGAAGGTCGACGTGCTCGCGCTCGGCATGCTGAGCTGCCTGCGCCGCGGGCTCGATCTTATCAAGCAGCATTACGGCAGGGATTATTCGCTCGCCACCCTGCCGCAGGACGACGCCGCCGTTTACGCCATGCTGTCGCGTGCCGATTCGGTCGGCGTGTTCCAGGTCGAGAGCCGCGCGCAGATGTCGATGCTGCCGCGCTTGAAGCCGCAATGTTTCTACGACCTCGTCATCGAGGTCGCGATCGTGCGGCCGGGCCCGATCCAGGGCGACATGGTGCATCCTTACCTGCGCCGGCGCGACGGCATCGACAAGGAGCATTACCCCTCTCCTGCGCCGGAGCATGGGCCGAAAACCGAACTCAAAGACGTGCTCAAACGAACGCTCGGCGTGCCACTGTTTCAGGAACAGGCGATGCAGATCGCCATTACCGCGGCGAAGTTCACGCCTGACGAGGCCGACGGGCTGCGCCGCGCCATGGCCACCTTCCGCCATACCGGCAACGTCCATCTGTTCCGCGACAAGTTCATCAACGGCATGACCGCGCGCGGCTATGACCGCGAGTTCGCCGAACATTGCTTCGGCCAGATCGAGGGGTTTGGCGAATACGGCTTTCCCGAAAGCCACGCAGCAAGCTTCGCGCTCCTGGTTTACGCCTCGGCTTTCATCAAATGCCACTATCCCGACGTCTTCTGCGCCGCCATCCTCAACAGCCAGCCGATGGGCTTTTATCAGCCGGCGCAGCTCGGTGCGCGACGCGCGCGCGCACGGCGTCGAAATTCGCGCAGTCGACGTCAATTTCAGCGATTGGGATTGCACGCTCGAGCCGGGCGCCCCCTCCCTTCCCTCCCCCGCGAGCGGGGGAGGGTCAGGGAGAGGGCATGCCGTCCGCCTCGGCTTTCGCCTGATTCACGGCCTCAACCAGGACGAACTGAAAAACCTGGTTGCCGCGCGCGGCAACGGCTTTGCCTCGATCGAGCGGCTCGCCGCCATCGCCGGAGTTTCGCGCTTTACCATCGAACGACTGGCGCAAGCCGATGCGTTTCGCTCGCTGACGCATGATCCGGCGAAGTGGGAACCGGTTCGCCGACAAGATCATGCGCCAAATTTAGAAGTTGGCACGCGATCGGACGCAAAACCGGTACCCACTTTTGCTGATCGCGTGCCGCTCGATCGGCGCGCCGCGTTGTGGGCGGCGCGCCGCCTCGACGTGATCGGCATCCGCACGACCCGGCAAGCAGCAAAAGATGGCTCTCACAAGGATGCCAGAGCACTTCCGCTCTTGGCGCCGCATCTAAGCGACGAACTTTTCCCCGAACAACCCGTCACGCTTCCTGCCATGCCGCTCTGCGAGCAGGTCGTCGAGGATTACGTGGCGACCGGACTGTCGCTCAAGGACCATCCAGTGCGTTTTTTCCGCGATCGCCTCGGCGCGCTCGGCGCCGTCCGCAACGCAGCTTTGCGCGACCACCCCCTCCCTGTCCTCCCCCGCGAGCGGGGAAGGGATAGGGAGGGGGTCACCGTCGCCGGCCTGGTGCTGGTGCGGCAGCGGCCGGGAACCTCCAAAGGGGTCGTGTTCATGACCCTCGAAGACGAAACCGACATCGCCAACATCATCGTCTGGCCGAAGATTTTCGAAAAAAACCGCCGCGTCGTAATGACGGCGCGGTTTCTTGCCGTGCGCGGTCGCCTGCAACGCGCCGGCCTCGTCATTCATGTGGTGGCGGAAAGTTTCATCGATCTTTCCTCAGCCCTGCCCTGGCTGCGCGATGGCGGTCCGCTGCCTGGCGCCGATGCCCTGCCCATCAGAAGCCGGGATTTTCATTGAATGAAGATGATCACACCAAACCTGTCATTCCGGATCGCCGCGCAGCGGCGAGTTCGGAATCCATATCCACGGATGGTGATTATGGATTCCGGGCTCGCGAGCTGCGCTCGCGCCCGGAATGACAAACAAGAAGCCTTGCCAAACTAAGGAGCCCTGCCATGTGCGGCCGCGCCAAACTTCCCGACGACGTTCTCTGAAATCAAACTCGACCTCAAGATCGACTGGGATGAGATCAAGGATTACCAACCGCGCTGGAACGCAGCGCCGACTTCGCAGCTTCCCGTGGTGGTTTCAAGCAATGGCGAACGAACGCTCACCTTGATGCGCTGGGGGCTGATCCCGTCCTGGGCCAAGGACATCAAGATCGGTTATTCGACGTTCAACGCCCGCGCCGAGGGCGTCGACACGCGCGCGGCCTTCCGCGGCGCCTGGAACGCGGGCCGCCGCTGCCTCGTCGTTGCCGACGGCTATTACGAATGGCGCAACGCCGACCGCCAGCCGTTCGCGATCGCGCTCGGCAATCGCGGGCCGATGACGTTTGCCGGCTTGTGGGATCTCTGGCGCACTCCGGACGGCAATCCACTCAAATCGTTCGCCATCATCACCACGCAGGCCAACAATCTGCTTCGGCCATTGCACGATCGCATGCCGGTGCTGCTCGCCGCGGACAATTGGGCCGCATGGCTTGGCGAGACCGAAACCAGTGACGGCGAAATCAAAGCCATGCTCAAGCCCTATGCCGACGAGGGCATGGCCTTTTGGCCGGTCGACCGCCGCATCGGCAATGTCCGCAACGACAGTCCCGATCTGTTCGCGCCGCTGCAAAAGCCCGCCTAGGCCCCCCGCCGCGCCGAGCGATGGGCTGGTCCGGCCGGCTCGGCTGCATCGCGCGAATGCCGCACATACCAGTTGCGCGTGCCCTCGCCGATCTATATCGTCCCGTATTTGCCGGAAGTGGGTCCTGGTGCGGTAGACCGCACAGCAAAAGAAGGGCGAGAAAGGACTCCTGAACCTGCGTCAATGCGGGAACAAGCGTACGGCAGAACCGTTCCGCCAGGAATGCGGACGCAACGATTGGAACGCTAACGGCCCCGAAGACGGCCGGGAGGAAATTGTGCGGCCTTCCACCAGCCTTCTCCGCGAGCTTACGCGCAAGAAGGACTTCTATGCCGGCGGCTTGATGGTCCTGCTTGGACTATTCATTGCGCTAAAAGGCACGACGTACCGACTCGGCAGCCTGATGCACATGGGGCCGGGTTTCCTGCCGACGGCGCTTGGCGTCATCCTGGTGCTGCTTGGCATTGCCATTGCGGCTGCGGCGTTGAGCCAGAGCGACGAAGACCAAAGCCTCCTGCCTGAGAACCCGCAGTGGATGGCTTGGCTCTGCATTCTCGGCGGGCCGGTGCTGTTTATCGTGCTGGGTGCCTATTTCGGCATGATTCCCGGCACGTTCGCCTGCGTCTTCGTTTCCGCGCTCGGCGACCGCACCGCGACCTGGAAAGGCACGTTTATTCTCGCCACCGTCGTCACGGCATTCGGCGTCCTGCTGTTCTCCTATTTCCTGCAGGTTCCGATGCCGATTCTCACCTGGAGGGGCGGCCTGTGATCACGACCGCATTGCACGACCTTTACAACGGCTTCTACGTCGCGATCGACTATCCGACATTCTACAATCTGATATTCTGCTTCGTCGGCGTTGTAGTCGGCAACATGGTCGGCGTGTTGCCAGGCATGGGTCCGCTCGCTACCATCTCAATCCTGTTGCCGCTCACGTTCGGCATGAAGCCGGTGGCCGCCATTCTGATGCTAGGCGGCGTCATGTACGGTGCGCAATACGGCGGGGCGATCTGTTCGATCCTTTTGAACCTGCCATGCCACCCCCCGCACGCGGTGACCTGCCTCGACGGCTTCCCCATGACCAAGCAGGGCCGCGGCGGCGTCGCGCTCGGGCTGACGGTGATCGCGTTGTTCGTCGGCGCATCCTGGGGCATCACCGAAATGATCTTCCTGTCGCCGCTTCTCGTGAAAGCGGCGCTGCAATTCGGTCCCGCCGAAGTCTGCTCGCTGATGCTGCTCGGGCTGCTAGCGGGCTCGACGCTGGCGCGCGGTTCGCCGCTCAAGGGCATCTCGATGACAGTGCTCGGCCTCTTCCTGGGTTCGATCGGCACCGATCTGGAGACCGGCGCCGAACGCTACACCTTCGGGCTGACGGAACTTGACGACGGCGTCGAACTGATCGCGCTGGCGTTGGGGCTGTTCGGCATTGCCGAGTTCATGAGCAGCGTCAATCAGGTGGCGCCGATCAATACCAAATATACCAACGTCAGATTGCGCGACATGCGGCCGACCCGAGCCGAGCTCAAACAGGCCTTCTTCCCGATGTGGCGCGGAACGATCATCGGCAGCCTATGTTCACTCATTCCCGGGACTGGTCCGACCATTGCATCGTTCGTCGCCTATGCGACGGAAAAGAAAATATCCAGGCATCCTGAATTGTTCGGCACTGGCCTGATCGAGGGCGTCGTCTGTCCGGAGGCCTCGACCCATTCCTCCGTTCAGGGCGACTTCATTCCGACGATGACGCTTGGCATTCCCGGCGACGCCGTCATGGCGCTGCTGCTCGGCGCTCTGATGATCCAGGGCATCGTGCCGGGGCCGCAGCTCATTTCGCAGCACCCCGACATTTTCTGGGGCCTGGTCGCGAGCTTCTGGATCGGCAACATCCTGCTCGTGCTATTGAACGTGCCTTTGATCGGCGTCTGGGTGAAGATGCTGGCGATCCCCTACAAGTTCCTCTACCCGAGCGCGCTGTTCTTCGTCTGCATCGGTGTCTATGCCGCCAACAACGACTTCTTCCAGGTTGGCGAAGTCGTCGTGCTCGGCATGTTCGGCTACGTGCTGCTGCGCCTTGGCTTCCATCCGGCGCCGATTCTGCTCGGTTTCGTGCTCGGGCCTCGCTTCGAGGAGAATTTCCGCCGCGCCATGCTGATCGCCCGAGGCGACATCGGGACCTTCGTGGAGCGGCCGATCAGTGCGTTCTTCATTGCGTTGTGCGCGATCCTGCTTGGCAGCCAGCTCTACTTCCGGCTGCGCGGCGGGAAAAAAGCCGGTCCGCAATTGCCGCACGGCGAAGGCGCCGTCGGCTTGCCGGTCGAAATCCGCACGCCGGCGGAATAGCCGGGCGCGCGCACTATCGGGCCGAAGCAACGGGCAGGCCGCGGCCAAGCACGCGACCCAGCCGCTCACAAAACAGCCGTGCATCCGCCGGCCGCTCGCCGTCAAGAACGCGCGCTTCGTCAAGCAGAAGATGCGCGGCGTCCTCCTTGAAGCTGCGCTCGTTGTCGCCAAGACCCGCAAGCGCGACGACGAGATGGTGACGCGGGTTGACTTCGAGAATCGGCTTTGCCGCCGTGCTAAGCCGTCCGGCGCTGGCAAGCAGTTTTTCCAGGGCTCGGTCCGGCCCGGATTCGGGGGCCACCAGGCAGACCGCGCTGTCCGTCAACCGGTCCGAACTGCGCACCTCGGCGACGGCGTCGCCGAGGGCCGACTTGATAAAAGCAAGGAAATTCGCGACTGCATCGGCAGCCTCCGGCCGCGCCTCTTCGGTGGCGTCGCTGCGTGGTATCAGCGCCAGGTCGGCGGCTCCCTGCGTGATCGATTTGAACGGCTTGCCGTCGAACGAGACGCCCGACATCGCCCAGAAATTGTCCACCGGATCGGGCAGCAGCAAGACCTCGACGCCGCGGGCACGAAAGCCCTCGAGATGCGGCGACGACTTCAGCCGCTGCAAATCGTCCCCGGCGAGATAATAGATCGCGGTCTGATTGGTCTTGAGCGACTTGACATAATCCTTGAGGCTGCGCCACTCGTCCGCGGCGGCGGTGGTCTTAAAGCGCGCCAGCGCCAACAGCGCATCGCGGCGTTCGAAATCCTCGTAGATGCCCTCCTTGAGCACGGCGCCGAACAGGTCCCAGATTTTGCCGTAGGCCTGCGGCTCCTTGTCCGCGAGCCGCTCCAGTTCCGAAAGCACGCGGCCGGTAGCGCCCTTCCTGATCGCCGCGAGCAGCGCGCTTTCCTGGATTTTTTCGCGCGACACGTTGAGCGGCAGATCGGAGACTGTCGACTAATCCGCGCACGAAGCGCAGATAGCGCGGCAGGATGTCCGCATCGTCGGTGATGAAGATGCGCTTGACGTAGAGCTTGATGCGGCCCCGACGGTCGGGGTCGAACAGATCGAAGGGCCGCGTCCCGGGCACGAAGAAAAGCGTGGTGTAGTCCTGCCGCCCCTCGGCCCGGAAATGGATGGTCAGCGCCGGCTCGTCGAACTGCCCGGCAATGCTGCGATAAAAATCGGTATAGTCGGCGGCTTTGATCTCGGACTTCGGCTTCGCCCATAACGCCGCACCGTCGGTAATCTCCACCGCTGCGGCGTCCGGCTTTTCGGCAATTGCAATCGGCACCGGCACGTGACCGGATTGCGCCTTGACTAGGCGTTCGATCGTAGACCGCTCGGTGTAGGACTCGGCGTCTGCCAACAGGTGCAGGATGACGCGGGTGCCACGGCGCGGGGCGTCGGCGGGAGCCGGTGCGACCGCAAATGTGCCCCTGCCGTCGGACGACCAGAGCCAGGCCGCATCCGAGCCTGCGCGGCGCGAAATCACCTCAACGCGGTCGGCCGCCATGAAGGCCGAATAGAAGCCGACGCCAAAGCGGCCGATCAGAGCCGTGTCTTCGTGGCCGGTCCCGGCGCCGCCGCCACTTTCCGCCGCCGCGATGCGGTCGAGGAATGCCTTGGTGCCGGAACGCGCGATGGTGCCGAGCGCCTCGACCATCTCGTCGCGCGACATGCCGATGCCGTTGTCTTCGACCGTCAGGCGTTTCTGTTCAGCGTCGATGGCGAGCGTAATGCGCGGCTTCACGTCGTCGCCCAGCAGCGCCGGATCGCCGATGGCTTCGTAGCGCAGTTGTTCGCAGGCATCCGCGGCGTTGGCGATCAGTTCGCGCAGAAACACCGATTTGTCGGAATAAACCGAATGCACCATCAGCTGCAAAAGCTTGGCGACATCGGCCTCGAAAGGACGGCTTTCTGATGGATTGTCCGCAGTGACAGTCATCGACGTTTCCCCGCGCCTGGGTGTCTTGGCCGGGAGATGGATAGGCCGCGGCGCCGATTCAAGATCGCGCAAAGCCGCCATCGCCGGACGTGGTGCGGCAGATGCGGCGCGACAGTTGCGCTACCCGCCGATCCGCAATCGCTACGGTATCACCGCTCCCGACCCCGCATTGCGGCGGCGAACCGTGCGCGTCAGACCGGCACCCGCACCGTCGCCCTTAAACCGCCGAGCTGAGAATTGCCGAGCGCGATGTCGCCGCCATGGGAGCGCGCGATGTCGCGTGCAATCGCAAGGCCTAAGCCGGTGCCGCCTTCATCCTGATTGCGCGCGTCGTCGAGGCGCAGGAACGGCTTGAACACGTCCTCGCGCAGTTCTGCGGGAATCCCCGGTCCGTCGTCATCGACGTTCACTGTGAGCCAACGGTGGTCGCGGCGGCCACTGATCGCAACGGCCGATCCGAACCGCGCGGCGTTCGAGACCAGATTGCCGAGGCACCGTTTCAGCGCGGCGGGCCGGACCGTCACGACTGGCTGGCCGTAATAGGCGACGCTGACGCGATGGCCATGACGTTCGGCGTCGAGTTTTAGCTCGTCAAGCAGCGCCGCCATGTCGGTCGGCGCCGATTGCTCGGCCGTATCCCCCCGTGCGAACGACAGATAGGCTTCAAGCATGCGCGCCATCTCGTCGACGTTCCTTCTTGATCGCCTCGATCTCGGGGCCGTCGCCGAGCAGCGCCAGTTCGAGATTGAACCGCGTCAGTACCGTGCGCAGATCGTGCGATACGCCGGCGAGCATGGTCGTGCGCTGTTCGATCGCGCGTTCGACGCGTGCCTTCATTTCCAGAAAGGCCGCCGCAGCACGGCGCACTTCGCGCGCACCGCGCGGGCGGAAATTGGACGCCTCTCGGCCTTTGCCGAACGCCTCGGCGGCATCGGCGAGCCGTACGATCGGCCGAATCTGATTGCGCAGAAAGAGGATGGCAACGGTGAGCACCACCAGCGAAGTCGCCACGATCCACAGCAGGAAAATCCACGAATTGGGATCATAGACGTTGGCGCGCTTGGCAAAGACGCGCATGACGTTGCCGGGAAGTTTGATGCGGATTTCCACGATCGAAGAGCGGCCGACCGTGTCGATCCAAAACGGCAGTCCAATTTGCTTGCGGATCTGATCCGACAATGCCTCGTCAAGCTTGGAGAAGAACGGTTTCGGACCCGGCGGCGGCAATTGCGTCCCCGGCAGAAAATCAACCACCAGGCCCAAGCGGTTCTGCGCGATGCGGCGCAACTGCGCGTGATCGGGGTCCCGCGGATAGGTTTTGTAGACGTTCGATCAGGGTCGCGATTTCCTGTGTGACCGCCGAGGACAGATATTTGGTCACCAGATCCCAATGCCGCTCCATGAACATGAAGGCGACCACGGATTGCACGATCACCATGGGCAGGATGATGATCAAGAGCGAACGGGCGTAGAGCCCGGTCGGGGTCACCGACTTGAGCCGGTACGTGAAACGCCGCCACGACGTTCTGATCGGCGCGGCGACCTCGGCCAGCGTCCGCTGCACCGCATTCGCCGCGGCCGCCACTTGGCCGGCGGCGTTGCGCAAGTGACCGATGCCCTGGTCGAAGCTGGTCATGGACCGCTCACAAAGCCGCCACCAAGCGATAGCCGATGCCGCGCACTGTCTGCAGGATCAGCGGGTTGGCCGGATCGCTCTCGATCTTGCGGCGCAGCCGGTTGACCTGCACGTCGACGGTGCGCTCGCTCACAGCCTCGCCGTTGCCGGCGAGCGCCTGCCGCGGCACAGTCTCGCCGACACTGGCCGCCAGCACGCGCAGCATCTCGCACTCGCGTTCGGTGAGGCGGATCGCCTCCTCGCCGCGGCGCAGCTCCCCGCGCGCCATGTGGAAGACGAACGGACCGAAGCGCACGGACGGCGCCGGCGCCGCTCGCGGCGGCCGCGCGCGCTTGAGGATGTTGGCGACGCGCAGCGACAATTCGCGCGGCTCAAACGGCTTCGCCAGATAATCGTCCGCCCCGATTTCGAGGCCCATGATCCGGCTCTCCTTTTCGTCGCGCGCCGTCAGCATCAGGATCGGCACTGTCGACCCGGCACGGATCGCACGGGCAAAATCGAAGCCGTTCTCGCCCGGCATCATGACGTTGAGGATCAACAGATCGAACTTGAGCCCCTCGAGCTTGGCGCGCGCCTCGGCGGCGGTTTCCGCGGTCGAGACCCGATAGCCCTCGCTGAACAGAAAGCGGGACAGCAGCGCCCGGATGCGGCGATCGTCATCGACCACGAGCAGATGCGCCGCGTCGTCGGCGGGCATTGCCGGCGCCGCACTCATGAGCCGCCGTCGCGGCCGCGCCAGCGCGCGCGGTCGCCGTTCGCGATCATGCGCAGCACGCGCTCGCGGTCCTCAGGGTCGATCATGCCGGCAAGAAAGCGCCGCGCCGCCTCGCGCCCGCCCGGACCGAGTTGGGCGACAACCCGCTCGATGCGGGCAGTCTGCAGGCCGGCAAGCTGCAGCGCCAGAGCTTCGCCGGCGGGCGTGACGTAGAGCAGGCGTTGGCGGCGGTCGTTGGCGCCCTCCCGCTGCACGATGTAAGCCTGGTCAATAAGTTGCTTGAGCACGCGGCCCAGCGATTGCTTGGTGATCTTCAGGACATCAAGCAGGTCGGCAACCTTCATGCCGGGGTGACGGGTGACGAAATGCAGAACTCGATGGTGCGCGCGCCCGAAGCCAAGCCGCGCCAGCACTTCGTCGGGATCGCCGACAAAGTCACGATAGGCGAAGAACAACAGCTCGATGAGATCCCAGCAGGGCTCGGTCGCCTGCGTGGGACGCTCAAGCGGCGTTGCCGCCGCATACGGTTGGGTTGTCGGGGTGAGACTGATGTCCGCCATTATGTCAGCACTATTGACATATTTTGCTTTGATTGTTAAGGGTAAAGACGCTCACGATGGCGTCTCGTTCCCCCCACCACCGGAAAACGGTGCTGTTGTGGGGCGCGGCTCAAACCATACCGGGAGTCCAGTCCCGACGCAAAAGCGCCGCTCCGCCGGGCTATCCGGTATGCAGCGCGAGGCAGGGGGCGGCAGAACGGGAGCTTTGTCAGGGAGGCAGTACCATGGCGGTGCCCTTCGACCAGCGTTCCGACCTCATCTGGCTCGACGGCCAGCTCATTGCCACCGCCGAATGCAAGATCAGCGTACTCACGCACGGCCTGCACTATGCGAGCTGCGTGTTCGAGGGCGAGCGTGCCTATGGCGGTGAAATTTTTCGGGGCACCGCCCACAGCGAGCGGCTTAAACACTCCGCCCGCGTGCTCGACTTTGAAATTCCCTACAGCGTGGCGGAGATCGACGCCGCCAAGCGCCTCGTGTTGGAGAGGAATAATCAGAAGGATGCCTATCTACGGCCGATCGCCTGGCGCGGCTCGGAACAATTGGGCGTCTCGGCGCAGCACAACAAAATTCACCTTGCTGTCGCCACCTGGGAATGGCCGAGCTACTTCGATCCGGCCCAGCGCCTAAAGGGCATCCGGCTCGATCTTGCCGAATATCGGCGGCCTGATCCGAAGACTGCGCCGTGTCTTGCCAAGGCGGCCGGCCTCTACATGATCTGCACCATCTCCAAGCATCGCGCCGAACAGCGCGGCTATGCCGACGCCATGATGCTCGATTGGCAGGGCCGCGTCGCCGAATGCACCGGCGCCAATATCTTCTTCATCAAGGACGGCAAGCTCCACACCCCGATCGCCGACTGTTTCCTCGCCGGCATCACGCGCGCGACCGCGATGGCGCTGGCCCGCCGGCACAATATCGAAGTGATCGAGCGCCGCATCATGCCCGAAGAACTCGGCGACTTCTCCGAGTGCTTCATCACCGGCACCGCGGCGGAGATCACCGCCGTTTCCGAAATCGCCGAATGGAAGTTCACCCCCGGCCGCATCACCGAGACCTTGATGGGCGATTACACCGCCGAGGTGAAGCCGAAGGGCAAGGCCGCAGCGGCATAGCGCGCCAGCAAGCTCGCGGCAGCGCGGCGCGATGGCGCCGGTCATTTTGCGGCTTCGTTGCGCGGTGGCGGCGCGAACCAGCGTTCGGCCGCCGCATCGTCGGCGGCCTTGGCCGCGACCCAGGCTGTTGCGCTCGCGGTCTCGACCTGTTTCCAGAACGGTGCGCGCGTTTTCAGATAATCCATGAGAAATTCCGCCGCCGCGAACGCCGCCTGGCGATGGCTCGACGCCGTCACGACCAGCACGATGACCTCGCCGGGCTGGAGCCGTCCGTGCCGGTGGATCACCGTGACGCCGAGCAGCGGCCAGCGCGCGCACGCTTCCTCGACGTGGCGCGCGATCTCCGCTTCCGCCATGCCCGGATAATGTTCGAGCGTCAGCGCCGCGATCGGTTCTGAGTCTTCGTCGGCGCGGCAGAGGCCGGTGAAGGTGACGACCGCGCCGATGTCAGTGCGGCCGCCGACTAGCTTTGCCACTTCAGTCGCGATGTCGAAGGGCTCACGCTGCAGGCGGACATTGGTGAGCATGCCAAGCGACTCCGTTATCGTCCCGCTCGCCCCGCGCAAGCGAGGACTCAGCCTTTTGCCCGCGAGGCATCCGCCCGTTCTCGCCTTCCCGGGATCGAGTGGACCCGAGCTTAGCCTCCCGTCATCGGCGGGAAGAACGCGATCTCGCCGGCGCCGTCTATTTTCGCGTCGGCGCGGACGTGGCCGCGGTCGATCGCGGCGCGGATCAGCTTCGGATTTTCGAACGCATGCGCGTATTCTTCGCCGCGGCTGGCGAGCCAAGCCATCAATTCGGCGACGGTGCCAATTCCAGCGGGCGGATCGATCTCTTCCTCCGCCATACCGACGCGCTCGCGCACCCAGGCGAAATAGAGAATTCGCAAGCTCACGCATCCTCCTGATAAAGGTGGCACAGGCCGGCTTGCAGATAGTCCCAGCCGGTATAGAGCGTCAGCAGAGCCGAGAGCCAGAGCAGCGCGATGCCGAGCTTGGTGACCCCTGGCATCATCGCGTCGCCGGCTTCGCCGGCGATGAGGAAACCGACGGCGATGAGCTGCAACGTCGTCTTCCATTTGGCTAGCCGCGTCACCGGTATGCTCACCCGCAGCTCCGCCAGATATTCGCGCAAGCCCGACACCAGGATTTCGCGGCACAGGATGACGATCGCCGCAAACAGCGACCAGCCGCGGATCGTCCCCCCCGCCGCGAGCATCAACAGGCAGGACGCCACCAAGAGCTTGTCGGCGATCGGGTCGAGCATGCGGCCGAGCGAAGATTGCTGGCTCCACATGCGGGCAAAATAGCCATCAAGAAAGTCGGAGATTGCGGCCGCAACAAAGACCGCAAGCGCGGCCCAGCGCAGCCACAGGCCGCCGCCGAGAATGCTCTGCCAGAACATACAGCCGACCACGATCGGCACGGCGACGATGCGGCCATAGGTCAGGACGTTGGGCAACGCGAGCGGATGCACGCGCAACGACCCTGGCGTTGACGTTGTGGTCGAGTTCATGGCCTTAACATAGCGCCGGCGCGGCGCTACGGACAGACCCTCGCGCCGGAAACTTCTTAGAACGCCCAACTTTCGCATACGTGCTGCGCAGGCCTAGCCGGCTCCGTCATGGAAGAACGCATAAATTCGCCGTGCCGTCTCCGCGCTGATGCCGTCAACCTGCATCAGGTCGCTGATTGCGGCTCGTTCGATTGCTTTGACGGTGCCGAAGTGATGCAGCAGCGCACGCTTGCGGCTCGGCCCGATGCCGGCGATTTCCTGCAGGCCAGCCTCGCGCAGGTCGCGCTTGCGCCGGGCCCGATGCGAGCCAATCGCGAAGCGATGCGCCTCGTCGCGTAAACGCTCGACAAAATAGAGCACAGGGTCGCGTGGCGGCAGCTTGAACGAGTTGCGATCGGGCAGGAAGAAGGTTTCGCGGCCGGCATCACGGTCCGGACCCTTGGCGATGGCAACCAGCGCAACGTCCACCCCCAAAGCCGCAAGCGCCTGCCGCGCCGCGTTGAGCTGGCCTTGGCCGCCATCGATCAGCACCAGATCGGGCCATACCGATTCTTCGTCGGCCTCTTCCGCCGCCGCTTGCTCTTCCTCCCTCTGCCGTTCCGGGTGAGGGAGCCCGAGCACAGCGAGGGCTGGTGAGGGTTCGACTCTGGCGCTGCCCCTCGACCCCTCGCCGGGCTCGCGGCCTTGCTGCGGGTCCCCCGCTCCTGCAGCGGGCGAGGGTACTTGTAGCGGCGCCTCCGCGAGCAAACGCTTGAAGCGGCGCCCCAAGACCTCGCGCATCATCGCAAAATCGTCGCCGGGGGTGAGAGCGGCGGAGCGGATATTGAACTTGCGGTACTGGCTTTTGCGAAACCCGTCCGGCCCGGCGACGATCATGGCGCCGACCGCATTGGTGCCCTGGATGTGGCTGTTGTCGTAAACCTCGATGCGGCGCGGCGAGCGCGGCAGAGCAAAGGTTTCGGCGAGCTGACGCAGGAGCTCCTGCTGCGAGGACGTCTCGGCAAGCTTGCTCCCCAACGCTTCGCGGGCATTGGCAAGCGCGTGCTCGACCAGATCCTTCTTCTCGCCGCGCTGCGGCAGCACAAGCTCGACCTTGTGGCCACTCTTTGTAGATAGCGCCCGCGCAAGCAGCCCGCCCTCCTCGACCGGGTGCGAAATCAGCACGAGGCGCGGCGGCGGCCTGTCATCGTAGAATTGCGCGACAAACGCGGACAGCACTTCTGCTGAGGAGACCGAGCGATCGGCCTTGGGAAAATAGGCGCGATTGCCCCAGTTCTGCCCGGTGCGGAAAAAGAACACCTCGACGCAGGAAAAGCCGCCCTGCTGGTGAACAGCAAAAACATCGGCCTCGTCGACGCCGCGCGGATTGATGCCCTGGTGCGCCTGGACCGCCGATAACGCTGCGAGGCGGTCGCGATAGACCGCCGCGCGCTCGAAGTCGAGCGCCGCCGAGGCCTTCTCCATCTCGGCGGCCAACTGGTCCTTGACCGATTTGCTGCGGCCGGAAAGAAACGCATTGGCTTCGCGCACCAGAGCCGAATAATCGCGAAAGTCGATCTCCTTGGTGCATGGCGCCGAACAGCGCTTGATCTGATGGAGCAGGCATGGCCGGGTCCGGCTTGCGAAGAACGGATCGCTGCACGAGCGCAGCAGGAACGCGCGCTGCAACGCGTTGATCGTTCGGTTGACGGCCCATACCGAAGCGAACGGCCCGTAATAATGGCCGGGCCGCGTGCGGGCGCCGCGGTGTTTGAGAATTTGCGGGGCCCAGTGATCGGTCGTGATCAGAATATAGGGGAACGACTTGTCGTCGCGCAGTACCACGTTGAAGCGCGGCCGCAGCCGTTTGATCAGATTCGCCTCAAGCAGCAGCGCTTCGGTCTCGCTGCGGGTGACGACGAATTCCAACGAGCGGGTGGCGGCGATCATGCGCTCGATGCGGGTGTCGAGGCCGGCCGGCCGGGCGTACGCCGCCACACGCTTCTTGATGTTGTTGGCCTTGCCGACATAGAGCACGTCGCCGCGTGCGTCGATCATGCGATAGACGCCGGGCTGCGACGGCGCGAGCTTGGCGTAATGGACGATGGCGTCGCGGCCGGCGGCGAGCGAGACGTTGGGCCGATCCGCATCATTTTCCGCATTTTCCGCCAATTCGTCCGCTTCCGGCAGGGACTGCTCGTCGTCGTTCTCGGCGATTTCGGGCGCGTCGGGGGGGCTGTCCTCCGGCTCGATCTGTTTCTTCGGCGCGGTCATGCTCTGGTCTGGGCGAGGAGTGGCAAAACGAAATTAAGCTCGGCCGCCCGCAACGGCCAGGGCCCTCAGCCATTGCCGGCGCGCCCGGGCGAGCCGACGTTGACCCCGTAGAAACGAACGCGCGGCTCCGAAGCGGCCCCGGCCGATGCAATAACTTGGCCGGATAGTATTTCTTAACATTAACAACTTGGAATTACTTGGCCATTCAGCAAGGCTTAACTCACGCCTCACCATAAATTCTTGCGCGCGGTACGGCCGGCCCCAGCCTTGATGACTTTGCCGGCGCCAGCGCAACGACCAATCCGGCTGGGCCTGGGAGGCTACAATGCGGACATTTCTTGCGGCAGTGCTGGCGCTGGCGACGACGGCTGCGGCAACGGCGGCCGACTTGCCGGGAGGACCGTATCACACGGTGCGGTCGCCGCTAAGTGCCTATAGCTGGGCCGGTCCCTATCTCGGAGGCACGCTCGGCTACCAATGGGGCAAAGTCAGCAATAACCCGACCCGACCGTCCGGCCTCGCGGGCGGCGTCGAGGCTGGTTACAACTGGCAAAACGGCGCGTTCGTGTTCGGTGGCGAAACCGACATCACCTTGTCGGGTGCGGACGACACGCTGGTGCCGTGGGAGTTCTCAAGCCCGTGGTTCGGCACATTGCGTGCCCGCGCCGGCGTCGGCATGAATAACATTCTGCTGTTCGGCACCGCCGGCTTCGCCTATGGCGAGCTACGCGCCGATACTCCCGGCCTGACCGAATCCCACGCCGGCGTCGGCTGGACCGCGGGCGCCGGCATTGAGGTCGGCTTCACCCCGCGCTGGTCCGCCAAGGCTGAATGGCTGTACGTCGATCTCTCGGATCACAGCTTCTCGGTGACCGGCACTCGTAACGGGCTTGCGACCAACCTCTTGCGCATGGGCGTCAACTATCACTTTTGAGCTGGGAATTGGTCCAGGACGCATTCGATGGCGCGCAAAAGCCAGCCGTTGCGGTGACGTCAGGGTTCCTTTGGTCAAGAATTAGTGCTTGAATAACCATATAACTGTCCTTCGTAAGACATAATTTACTATAATCATGGCTTCCAGAAGTATATTTTCGCCACAATATTGTCAAAAAATAGAATAGCTGTGTGTCTTTTCCGCACTAGACTAAAGAAATGCGGCGAATACTATCAGGGCCACCTACGAGTAATGGAGGTCTTCGATGAAACGGATTTTGCTTGCATGCGTCGCTGTGACGGCGCTGGCGGGAGCCGCGGCGGCGGCTGACCTGCCGCGATCGGCGCCGACGCCGTACTATAAAGCGCCGGTCTATGCGCCGTCCTACACTTGGAGCGGATTCTACCTCGGCCTGAACGGCGGCGGCGGTTGGGGCAGTTCGACATGGACCACAACCAGCGGGATCGATACGTCCGGCGGCCTCGTCGGCGGCACGATCGGCTACAATTATCAGATGGGGCAGACGGTACTCGGCGTTGAAGGCGACATCGACTGGGCCGGCATCAGCGGCACGACGACTGCCGGGTGTCCCGCCGCCAGCTGCAAGACCAACGACAACTGGCTCTCGACGGTGCGTGGAAGACTGGGTTATGCTATCGATCGCTTCATGCCCTACGTGACCGGCGGTCTTGCCGTCGGCGATATCCAGGCCTCGGCTCCCGGCTTCGCCGGCGGCAGCGCGACCAACGCCGGTTGGACGATTGGCGCCGGTCTCGAATTCGAGGTCGCCGGCCATTGGACCGCCAAGGCGGAATATCTCTATGTCGATCTCGGCAATTTCAATTGCACGGCCTGCAGCGCAACTACGCAGAATGTCGACTTCACTGCCAACATCTTCCGTGGCGGCCTCAATTACCGCTTCTGAATGTTGTCGCCTTTTCGCGATCGCAAGCCCCGGGGATTGCCCCCGGGGTTTTTTTGTTGATGCGGTCAGCGCTCGAACTCAGCCGGCGGGCTTGGTGGCCGCAAAGGCGGGAACGCGGGCGGCAAAGTTGTCGAGCCAGCCGACCAGATGCGGGTGATCCTTGCGCCAGCTTCCGCCGAAACGAAAGTCGCGGTAGCCGAGCGCGCAGGCGAGCGCGATCTGGCCGACGTTCGGCAGCGGATCGAGACCTGGCGGCGCCGCTTCCAATAATGCGAGCGCTCGGCCCACCTTGCCGGCCTGAAGCTCGAGCCATTGCGGCTCGTGCGTTTCCGGCTTGCGAAATCGTCCCTCGTAAACGGTGAGGATGGAAGCGTCGAGGATGCCGTCGCACAATGCCTGAAGGCGTAGCGCTCCAAGGCGCTCTTTGGGGGCTCGCGGGATGATCTTGCCGCCGCCGGCGCGCTCGTCGAGATAATCGAGGATCACGCGCGAGTCATAGATCGCGTCGCCATCTTCCGTGATCAGCACCGGAATCTTGCCGAGCGGATTGAGCTGCCGGATGCTGTCGTTCGGATCTCTGGTGTCGGCACGATCGAGCGTCACGTCCCGATCGAAGCCGAGCAGCGAAATCGCGATGCGGACCTTGCGCACGAACGGCGAGGAAGGCGAGGAACGCAAAATCATCATGACCGGGCACCAGATGCGGGATGAGGGGACTCCGCATTGCGAAATCCGACGAAATTTTACCGCCGATTCAGCTAGCGGGCTGCGCCTTGCGCGAGCGACGTGGAAGAGCTAGCCGGTAACCACGAGATTGACGGCTTTCGGCCCTTTGCCCTTCTTGTCAGGCTCAACGTCGAAGCTGATGCGTTGCCCTTCCTCCAGCGATTTCAGACCCGCACGTTCTACAGCAGTAATGTGCACGAACACGTCGCGAGCACCATCGTCCGGCTTGATGAAACCGTAACCGCGCTCACCGTTAAAAAACTTGACCGTACCGGTCATGGCCATCGAGCAGCTCCTTCCCCCGCGGTTGCTTCGCCGCCGGCCCCCACGGCACGGCAGCTAGGCTGGACATCCACACGAGCAAAGATCATCGGCCGCAGACGGCCGTCACTCCGCCGGCCCCCCAGAGGAGGCGGAACGTCTAAGCCAGCAACAGTCCAGCGAGAAAATTAGACTACTTTTAACCTGTGGAAAAGTGGGCATTGCGGTCTGCAGCGAGCCAGTCGAGGCGATGGCTCGCTTGCGGGCCAAACACGCGATCGAGTAGCGGCAAGATCAGGCGCAGGCTCGGACTTCAGCGTGTGCGGCGGATTGACCACAATCAGGCCTGAGCCGATCAGACCGGCATCCGCCCGGGGCGGACCAAGCGTAAGCTCACAACGCAATATCTTGGCGATCGGCGGTCTTTGCAGCCGCCGCGCCAACGCGTCAGGCACCCCGCGGCTCTTGATCGGATACCAGAGCAGGTAGATGCCGGTCGGCCATTTGCGATGCGCTGTCTCAAGCGCAGTGCCTAAGCGTATGGAATCATTTGCGTCCTCGAAAGGTGGATCGATCACGACAAGGCCGCGGCGCTCTTTTGGCGGCACGAACGCACCGAGCCCCGTCCAGCCGTCAATGGCGAGCGCTTTGGCGCGGCGGTCGCCGCGTAAAGAGGCAGCGAGCAAGGCGGCCGACCGAGGCTCGATCTCGCAGGCAATGAGCCGGTCCTGGGCCCGCAACATTTGCTGCGCAATGAGCGGCGATCCCGGATAGATGCGCAATCCTCCATCAGGGTTGAACGCCCGCACCGCATCGAGATAAGGCCCAAGCAGCGCGCCCGCCGGCGAGGAGGAAACGCCGCCGAAAGCTTGGCGCGCCGCGGTGAATAGGCGCGCAATGCCATCCCGCCACTCGCCGCCGCGGCTTGCCTCGGCGGCAAATAGATCATAGCGCCCGGCGCCGGCATGGCTGTCGATGACGCGAAAGGCGGCTGGCTTGCGCCGCAGATGCAACAAAATGCGGGTCAGCACGGCGTGCTTGTGCACGTCGGCAAAGTTTCCAGCGTGATAGGCGTGCCGATAATTCATCGCGGATGAGAAATAATGCCCAACGCTGCTGCCGGCGAGACTTATCGCGGCGACCGATCGCTAAAGTTCTGGCAGCAAAAAAATTTGCACTGAGCGCGCGGCGCAACTGGACAACAAGGAGCGCCAAACCGAGCGGCCCGGAGGCCGAAACCACCAAGGCAAACATCAGGACACCGGGCCTGCGAGCAGCGGCGCCACAGCCGCCAGCAGGCGCGGCCCGCATCTTGACCGCCTAGTGATCCGACTCTGACGCTTGATATCCAAGCTTCAGCCCGGATCACTTGCACATTCAATATTTTGTGGTTCGATGCCGACACAATCGTAGCTACGAAGCGTCGGCATCGGACCACTAGCTGGATGGCATCGTTAAGCCGCAGCGTCAGCCCGATCCTGCGCCCTGGATGGCCCCACGGCGCAGTGCCGGCATGAGCACCTGTTGGCGCTGGCAAGTGCGTTCCGCAACATCCGGGCAGGCGCGAAATTTAAGCTCCTTGGAGAGGCACAGGCGCACCTCGGTCAGCCGCTTGCTGTCGCAGGCAATGGCGATGTCGCCTGGCGCGAGGCCGGGATTGGCCTTGATGAAGGCGTCCTCGACCGCATTCGGGGCGACGTTCCGCGGCGCTTTCAGATCGAGATAGTCGGACGGAATGTTCACGACCGACCGAGCCTTGCGCACTGTTTCGAAATACGCGCCCGGCAGCAGCCCGGAGCAAGTACCGTGGCGATCCCACTCGGCGAAGATGAGCCGCGGCGCCGGCATCAGGTCGAGCATGGACGACACTTGGGCGCGATCGAGCCGCGGCGCCGGCACCTCGCAATACTCGGGAAAACCTCTGTCGTATTGCGGCCATAGCCCATGCACGATGAATGAATAAGCGCGCGACCCGCATTCGAGCCCCAGCTGACGCCCCGGGGTGCGCTCACTTGCCGCCGCGCAGAACGACGGCGCCCACGACAACGACAGCACGTAATAATCGAACCGCCCAGCGGAATTCTGCGTCGGGTCCTGGGCCGAGGCCGCACCGGCGGCGGCAGTGAAAAGAAACAATCCGAGCGCGATGCGAACGACGAAGTGCAGCATGACCGAACTCCCGCTATCCCCACTTTCGCGGGTTGGCGTGCTTACCATGGCTGTACGAACATATCAAGAACAAAATACGGCGGCAATTGCCGGGAAGGCCGAAGCAACGGCGATTTCGAACCCGGGTGCGAAATGCAATTGCGCCCGCCGACGACGGCGGCTTGGCATAGATCCCGCAAAAGCGCGCCAGCTCTGAAAATCTGCGGCATTCCGATAGCGCGCGCACTGCGCCGTTGCGGCAGCGGCCTTCACCGCGGGCGAGACCAGCCCCGATCGGCGACTACCAAGCGCAAATCCACGCTCACGGCTTTGCCGCCCGGCAAGCTGGGTTGTACGCCCATTCGCGATCGAGTCCGACGACGCAGAAATTGACGCCCCAGCCCATGCCGATCATGCCGGTACCGGAAGCGATCGAGTAATAGATCGGGCGCCGGCGGCCGTCATTGACGACCGCGATGCCGCTGCAGAAGCGGCGCGGGATCGACTGCGCCGCCCACGGCAGATAGGCGGTCTGGCGGATGTTCTCGATGCCGACGATGCGCAGTTCGGAGTTCCAGAAGCGCGCTTCCTTGCTGGCGAAATGCGCAATGACCGTATCGAGGGCGGCGGCGTAATCGCAGGCCGGCATGTCGCGGTCGTAATTTGGACCCGACATCCAAAAGTTCTTCTCGAACCAGTTCGCCGCACGCCCGTTCGAGGCACAAAGCACGCTCAGCGCCAAGCCGAGCGCAACGCACGTAACACGACCGGACATGACCCTTCCCCGCGACACCGGCTTACCGTGCCGCGCCGCGCCATTGTGGTCAAGCACGCAAACGAGGCCCGCGCAGCGATGCGCGCAACCGCCGCCATCCCGCCCGCCACGACGACGCCTCTGCCGCCTGCCGCTGAAGGCCACTGCTCCCCAATCCACAGAAATCCGGCCTCCGTCCGCAATTGATCACAGCTTTGCCCTGATCCCGCAGCGCCCAGACTCCCCGCTTCGTGATAGCACTGTGCGGGTTCGCGCCGTGTGATTCGTCTGGTGAGCTGCCGTGGCGCCGGCAGTCCGTGCAGCGTCAAAGCGTAGAGGAGTGAAAAGCAGCAGGCGGTAATCCGGGCGGCACCGCCCGGACGAGAAGTCGAGGGGGAGAATTGCGATGGGCGAGGTGCACCGGCTGGTCAGTCCAGAGCCGGCCTTCGGTCTTCAAGCGGCCGGCCGGCTGATGCTCAAGGTTTTCGCTCCCTGGATACAAGACCTTGCGTTATTGGTCGAAAGCGTAGAGGCGGTTCGCCCTCCGGGCGCGCTTCCCGATTGGCAGCCAGGCGCCGTCGTGCGCATGCCGTTCTCGAAGACGATCTGTTGCGACGGCGATGTCGTTTGCAGCCAGGCCTTGATGGCGCTCTCCGACACCGCCATGGTCATCGCCTGCTCGGCGGCCTGGAACGGCTACCGGCCGATGAGCACGATCGATCAGACCACGCATTTTCTACGGCCGGTGAGTTTCGACGTGATCGCGGATGCCCGGGTCGTGCGGACTGGCAGCAACACCTGTTTCGGCCGCGTCATGGTACTCAGCACCGCCGACCGCCGCCCGGTCGGAATGGTGGCGAGCGTGTATTCGATGCAGTGAGACGCCCTCCCCGCGACACGGCAAAGGTTGAACTTTCAATCCGCCGCCCAAGCTTCTAAGCTTCAATCCGCCGCCAAAGTCCGGCGCGGGAGGATTGCTGCGGTGCGTTGCAAAGCCACGATCTTGAAAGTTCTGGCCGTCGCGCTGACGCTCGGCGGCGGTGCCGTCGGCAGCGCGACGGCTGGAATCCTGGGCCCTGGGCCGGCCATCACAGGCAATGATACCGGCGGCATCATTCCCTATTCGCCCGCCATCGAGCAAGTCTATCGGCAATTGGCGGCAGCCCATTGCGCGCGCTGGCGCCGTTTGTCCCACATCACCAGCGTCGATCGCCGCTACGGCGGCTACATCGGCTTCGTCTGCATCGACAGGCCGTGGGTGATTCACTAGCGGCAGCGGCGGTTTGACGCGCAGCAAGAGACCGAGCTTTTTCGGAGCCCCGCGGCTTTCAGCGCCAGTCGCCGCGCACTGCCTGCACCAGCGCCAGCGCCGCCACCGCCGCAGTGTCGGCACGCAGAATGCGCGGCCCCAGCGCAAGCCGCACCACGTTCGGCAACTTGAGCAAGGTGGCGCGCTCGTCGTCGGCGAATCCGCCTTCGGGACCGATCAGGACGGCAAGCGGCGAACGGGGCGGCACCGCACCAAGAGCGGCGAGCGGATCGGCAAGGGCCGCATCCTCGTCGCAGAACACGAGGCATCTCGCCGGCTCGCGTGCGGCAACAACGGACGCCAGCGGCGCCGCTTCGGCGATCTCAGGCACAATGAGGATGCCGCATTGTTCAGCGGCCTCGATCGCGTTGGCGCGCATGCGTGCGCTGTTGACGCGCGCGACTTGGCCGTGGCGGGTGAGCACCGGCTGCAGCCGCGAGACGCCCATCTCGACGGCCTTTTGCACCATGTAGTCGAGCCGCGCGGCCTTGAGCGGTGCAAAGAGATAGTGGAGATCGCAGGCCGTGGCCTGGCCGCGTGTCCTGCCGCCAATGCGCAGGCAAACGACGCGCTTGCCTGCGTCGACGATCGCGGACCATTCGCCGTCGCGGCCATTGAAGGCGAGAACGCCGGCCCCAGATTTCAGCCGCATCACCGCGGTGAGATAATGCGCCTGCCGGCGATCGAGCGTGACAAGTGTGCCTTCGCCAAGGGCGGCCTCGACGAAAAGCCGGATCGCGCGGAAATCATCTCCGGCCATGGTTAATGTCGGCTCGAACAGGGCGAATACGGGTCTGCCATAGCCCGCCCGCCCCGTCAGCGCCAGCACCACGGGCCGGTTCGGGCGCGACCACGGCGATTGCCCCCTTGTCGCCGAATTCAGCGCGCCTTTATTGAAGTCGGCAAGGAATCGGCTACCCTGACGGGGAACAGGAAAGGACGCATCATGAAATGGAGCGTCGCCATGACATTGGCGCTGGCGCTCGCAGTCTGGCGTCATCGGTTCTCGTACCGCATCGGCGCAGATACCCGCGCAATGCGAACGCTTCAGCACGCTGCGCGACACTGCGCAGCACGACGGCGCGGCGATCGGCGCCGCGGAAAAACGCCATGCCGACCCAAAGCAAATCTGCAAGCTCGTGACGCGCTTCTCGACCGCCGAAGCTGCGGCGCTGAAATTCCTCGAAGTCAATGCGACCTGGTGCGGCGTCCCGGCCGAAGCGATCAAATCCGCCAAGGCTGCGCACGAGAAGACCTTGAAGTTTCGTACTGTCGTCTGCACCGAGGCGCCGAAGCCGCACGTGCCGACTTTGAGTGACGCGCTGGGCACGCCGGAGCTCGATACCGCGAAGAACACCAAGACCGGCACGGGCGGCACTTTCGACACGCTGACCGGGAACCCGCTGGCCCGATGAAGGAGACGGCCGGCCAGGTCGCCGACGCGACCGGCAACTGGGTCGACACGTTCGCGCCGGCTTGGCTGCGTCCCTATCTGCGGCTGGCGCGGTTTGATCGGCCGATCGGCTGGTGGCTTCTGCTGTTGCCGTGCTGGTGGTCGTCGGCGCTCGCCGCAATTGCCGCGGGCGCGCGGGCGCCGAGTCTGCGGCATCTTCTGTTGTTCTTCATCGGCGCCTTTGCGATGCGCGGCGGCGGCTGCACCTGGAACGACATTGTCGACCGTGATCTTGACGCCAGCGTCGAGCGCACGGCTTCGCGGCCGATCCCCTCCGGCCAGGTCAGTACCGCCCAGGCCGCCTTGTTCCTGGTGCTGGAGACACTGATCGGCTTTGCGGTGCTGATCTCGTTCAACGGCTTCACCATTGCGCTCGGCATCGCCTCGCTCGCCATCGTCGCGATCTATCCGTTCATGAAGCGGATCACCTATTGGCCGCAGATCGTGCTGGGGCTGGCGTTTTCCTGGGGCGCGCTGATGGGCTGGGCGGCGGCGTTCGGCAGTCTCGCCTTGCCGGCGCTGCTGCTTTATGCCGGATCGATCTCCTGGGTGATCGGGTACGACACGATCTACGCGCATCAGGATCGCGACGACGACGCGCTGATCGGCATCAAATCGACGGCGCTGTTGTTTGGCGAGCGCACCAAGCCGATGCTGGCTTTGTTCTACGGGCTCGCCGTCGCGCTGTTGGGCGCCGCAGGCTTTTTTGCCGGCGCCGGCTTGGTGTTTGCGCTCGGACTTTTGGCCTTCGCCGCCCACCTCGCCTGGCAGATTTTCCGGCTCGACATCGCCGATCCCGACAATTGCCTTGCCGTATTCAAATCCGACCGCGACGCCGGCTTGATTCTATTTGCAGCTTTGCTGCTCGACGCCGCACTGCGCCCCGCGGTCTGACTGCACGATCAGAAAATGCAGCACGCGTTGGAGAGCGCGGACCGCCCCTCGAACTCGCGCGATGTGCAGCAGAAGCGCAGTTCAATTCCGCGCGATGATCTCGCGCTCGCCGCGGTGGATCAGGGACGAATCGCGTCGGACGCCGGGCCGGCGGCGCAGCAGCCGCGGCGGCCGGCGCCGCGCGATGGCGCTGCGCCGCCGCCGCCGCCATGTCGGGGCTTCGATCCGGATGGCGCCGAGCCGCGCGAAGGGCTCGCGCAGCGAGCCGTCGTTGTCGGCGACCAGGAGCGGCAGGCCAAGCACGCGGCCCCATGACTGCCATTCGGCGAGGATGTCGTCGCTCTCGGCTGCGGCGAACAACGGCAGCGACAGCGCCGGGTCGCCATGTTCGAGCACGACCGCGATCGCGGTGGGAATTTGTCCGGCTTCGCCGAACAGCCGGATCGCGACGCCGCAATACGCGGCAACCGGCAAGCTCACGGCCATGTGCATGCCGCGGACGGAGCGGCGCAAAACCACGCGTTCGCGATGCAGGTCGACGATGCGCAGACATTGGTCTGCCGCCGCATCGACGGCTTCGAAACGTACGGGCAAAGAAAACGGGTCGAGCCGCAATGGGGTTCCCATCGCGCCGCCGCGATGAGAAGCCGCGGAGGTCCCCATCGCGTCTGCGCGATGGGGTGCCCCAGTGTGGCCCGGCCCGGCACCACGTCTGCCGGCTTCCATTCGACGCCCCGAAATTTAGACCGGCAACCGCCCTGGATTGGAACGGTTGCCGAGCTAAGATTTTGGTCGGGCATGATCTTCTTGGAAAGACCAGATCATGACCTGCTCCCCCGGGCTGTTGCCGCCCGGTTGCCGCAACAATGCCTGAACGCTGTCGCAATCCGCTTAAGAAGCCTGGTTAAAATGGCGTTTTGCCCCGCCCCAAAGTCGTGCATGATTGACGGTCGGTTGAAAAACACCGCAGCTTTCGCCAGTTTCCGCAAATAGCCACCGCGCCCAATCGCTGTCCCGGCGCGGCAAATGCCGGATCGACCGGCTCATGATGGGTTGAATCGCCGCGTGCGCAGGCACATCTTCGCCCTGCTTTCTTGCCCCGAACCCACCCGACCGGCCACGCGTATCAAAAATGCCCTCGCTGCTCGATCAATCCGCCCTTGCCGATCTCGCCGAACGTCTTGTCGCCGCCGCGCGCCGCGCCGGAGCCGATGCGGCCGACGCCATTGCCGTGCGCGGCGTATCGCTCTCGGTCGATGTGCGCGATGACGCGGTCGAGGAATCACAGCGCGCCGAGGGTGACGATGTCGGTTTGCGGGTGCTGGTCGGCAGGAAGCAGGCGGTGGTCTCCACCAACGACATCAGGGGCGATGGGCTCGACGCGCTCGCCGAGCGCGCCGTCGCCATGGCGCGTGCTGCGCCGGAGGACCGCTTTGCCGGGCTCGCCGACCCGGCGCTGCTCGCGCGTTCGTTCCCCGATCTCGATCTGCTCGACGCCGATATGGCCTCGGTCGAGATGCTGGAGCGGCGCGCCCGCGACGCCGAAGCGGCGGCGCTCGCGGTGACCGGCGTCACCAAATCCGGCGGGGCGTCGGCCTCGACCGGCATCAGCGGCGTGGTGCTGGTGACGAGCCACGGCTTCCGCGGCGCCACCATGTCGTCGAGCCATTCCATCGCCATGTCGGCGATCGCCGGCACCGGCACCGGCATGGAAACCGACTACGACTACACGGCAGCCTTGCACGCAAGCGACCTGGAAAGCGCGGAAAAGATCGGGCGCAGCGCCGGCGAGCGCGCGGTCACGCGGCTCAATCCGCGCAAGGTGGCGACGCGGCGCGTGCCGGTGGTGTTCGATCAGCGCATTTCCGGCTCGCTGGTCGGCCATCTTGCCAGCGCCGCCAACGGCAGTTCGATCGCGCGCAAAACCAGCTTTCTTCGCGAACGGCGCGGCGCGCGGATTTTTGCTCCGGGCATCGACATCGTCGATGATCCGCTGCGCAAACGCGGGCTGCGCTCGCGTCCGTTCGACGCCGAAGGCGTCGCCGCGAGCATGCACAAGATTGTCGAGGACGGCGTGCTGAAAACGTGGCTGCTCGACTGCGTTACCGCGCGCGAACTCGATCTGACGACCACCGGCAACGCACAGCGCGGCGTGTCATCGACGCCCTCTCCCGGCCCGAGCAATCTGCATTTGGCGCCCGGCGGCAAAAGCCCGAAGCAACTGATCGCCGAGATCGAGGACGGCTTTTTCGTCACCAGCCTGATCGGCATGGGAGTGAATCTCGTCACCGGCGATTACAGCCGCGGCGCCTCCGGTTTCTGGATCGAACGCGGCGAGCCGACCTATGCGGTGAGCGAAGTGACGATCGCCGGGCATTTGCTGGATATGTTCAAGAGCCTTGTGCCGGCCAACGACCTGGTGTTTCGCTACGGCACCAATGCACCGACTGTGCGCATGGAGGGTTTGACTGTTGCCGGCCATTGAGGCTGACCAAGCCGCGCGCCTTGCCGAACGCCTCGCGGCAAGCGTGCGCGAGGCCGGCGCGCTGGCGCACTCGATGTTCGGCGTGCCGATCAAGAACTGGATCAAGGGCGCTTCGTCGCCGGTCAGCGAAGCCGACATCGCCGTCGACGCCTTGCTGCGCGAGCAATTGAGCGCTGTGGAGCCCGGCTTCGGCTGGCTGTCGGAGGAGACCGCCGACGATCCGGCCCGGCTCGACGCGCGCCACGTCTGGATCGTCGATCCGATCGACGGCACGCGCGGCTACATCGCCGGCAAGCCGGACTGGGCGGTATCGGCCGCTCTGGTAGAGGACGGCCGGCCGATCGTGGCGTGTCTGTTTGCTCCAGTCGGCGGCGAGTTCTTCATGGCGGTCAGAGGCGGCGGCGCGACCTTGAACGGCGCGGCAATTGCCGCCAGTCCCGGCGCCTCGCTTGCCGGCATGCGCATCGCCGGGCCGAAGAATTTCCTGGAACGCGTAGCGGCGTTCGCTCCGCCATTCACGATGGTGCCGCGGGTGCATTCGTTGGCGCTGCGTTTGGCTCGGGTGGCGCAGGGCGCCAACGACGCCGCCATCGCCGGCGGCAGCAGCCACGACTGGGACCTTGCGGCAGCCGACCTTTTGGTGCACGAAGCCGGCGGCGCGTTGACCCCGTTCGGCGGCGGCCCGCTGATCTACAATCGCGCCGTGCCGCGGCACGGCATGTTGATCGCCGCCGGGCGCGACAGGCATGCGAGCCTCATCGAACTGGTAAACAACCCGCGGCTTGCGCCGGCCTAGATCGCTGACTTGAAGACACGAAACGAGCGTCATGGCCGACAGCGTCCGGAGCGAAAAGCCAAAACAATTGCTACACCTCGTCTTTGGCGGCGAGTTGGAGAGTGTGGCGGGAACCGAATTCAAGGACCTCGACAAGCTCGAAATCGTCGGTATCTACCCCAATTACGCCAGCGCCTATGCCGCCTGGAAAGCAAAAGCCCAGGGCACCGTCGACAATGCGCAGATGCGATATTTCATCGTGCATCTGCACCGGCTGCTCGATCCGGCGACCGTTCGGCCGCCGCGTTAGAGCCGCGTTGGCGCTGACATGACAAACTGCGCAGATTATTGTTTGTGGACGTGGCGCGGCTGGAGACCTACGAAGGGCCGCACCGGGGAGAGTTGAGTTTGCCCAATCGTCTGCCGTTCGCGCTGCAGCTTTACCGGATCATGACCTTCGCCGCAGCGCCGCTGGCGCCGCGACTGTTGGCGCGGCGGCTTGAGCGCGGCAGCGAACACCCTAAACGGCTGCCTGAGCGGCACGGCGTGGCCAGTCAGCCCCGCCCGCGTGGCCCGGTGATCTGGATTCATGGGGCAAGCGTCGGCGAAATGCTCGCCGTCGTTGCGCTCATCGAACGCATTCGGGCGCAGGGCTTCGCCGTGCTCGTGACGTTCGGGCACGGTCACCTCGGCGGCGCTTGCCGAGCAGCGGTTGCCGGCCGGCGTCATTCATCAATTCGTTCCGCTCGATACCCCGCAATTCGTCGGGCGATTCCTGCGCCACTGGCAGCCCGATCTGGCGCTGTTCGTCGAATCGGATCTGTGGCCCAACCTCATCCTGGGCTGCGCGTCGCGCAAAATCCCGCTGATCCTGGTCAATGGCCGCGTCTCGGAACGTTCCTTCCGGCGCTGGCTCCTGGCACCGGGCGCGATCGCGGCACTGCTCGAACGCTTCGAGGTCTGCCTTGCACAGTCGGCGGCCGATGCGCAACGCTACAGGCGGCTTGGCGCCCCTCACATCACCCCGATCGGCAACCTCAAGCTCGATGTGCCGCCGCCGCCGGTCGATCAGGCGACGCTGCACCGGTTCCGCGCGCTGATCGGCTTGCGCGACGTCGTCGCGGCCGCCTCGACCCATGCCGACGAAGAGACCGCCATCATCGCCGCGCACCACACGTTGCGGGCAAAGTCTCCGGGCCTGTTGACGGTGATCGCGCCGCGGCATCCGGCACGCGGAGTGGGCATCGCGGCTATCGCCAAAACGGCCGGTCTTTCGGTTGGATTGCGCTCGCGCGACGAACTACCCAAGCGCGACGTCGATCTTTACATTGTCGACACGCTTGGCGAACTCGGTCTGGTCTATCGGATCGCGCCGATCGTGTTCATGGGCGGCTCGCTCGCCAGCCACGGCGGCCAGAATCCGATCGAAGCGGTGAGACTCGGCGCTGCCGTACTGCACGGCCCCAATATCTGGAATTTTGCCGAAATCTACGCAAAGCTCGATCAGGCGCACGGCGCCGAGCCAGTGAGCGACGAGGAGGAACTGACGACGCGGCTCGGCGAATGGCTCGCCAATCAGGCGGCGCGCGAGGCCGTGGCGACAGCCGGTGCACAGACCATGGAGGAACTCGGCGGCGCGCTTGATCGCACGCTGGCCGCGCTCGATCCCTACCTGATGCAGCTGCGGCTCGAAAAACGGGCATCGTGATGCGGGAGCCGGCGTTCTGGTGGCAGGAAGGCCGCGGAACGCTGCTCGGTCCGCTGGCTGCGATCTACGGCGCCGTCGCCGCACACCGCATGCAATCGCAAGGCCGCAAGGCCGGTGTGCCGGTAATTTGCATCGGCAATCTGACAGTCGGAGGCGCCGGCAAAACGCCAGCGGCACTGGCAATCGGACGCCTGTTGCTTGCCGCGCACCAACACCCGTTCTTTCTGAGCCGCGGCTATGGCGGCCGGCTTGCCGGACCGGTCCTGGTGAGGCCGTCGAGCCATAAAGCCGCCGATGTCGGCGACGAACCGCTCTTGCTGGCGCGGCTCGCCTCCACCATCGTGGCGCGCGACCGCGTCGCCGGTGCACGGGCCGCGCAACGCGGCGGCGCCAGCGTCATCGTGATGGACGACGGTTTCCAAAATCCATCGCTCAACAAGGACCTCGCCATCGTCCTTGTCGACGGCCGCCGCGGCATCGGCAATGGCCGCGTCATTCCGGCCGGACCGTTACGCGCGCCGCTCGAAGTTCAGTTGGCGCACGCCACAGCAATCGTGATTGTCGGTCGAGAGGACGGCGCTCGCGCGGTGTCCGAACTGGCGCGCCAGCGTGGCCTGAAGCTGTTTCACGGCCGCCTCGAACCCGACCGTCAAAACATCGCCGCGCTGAGCGGACACAAAGTGCTGGCCTTCGCCGGCATCGCCGATCCGGAGAAATTCTTTGCAACCCTCGCCGAAGCCGGCATCGCAGTCGCCGACCGCTTAAGCTTTGCCGACCACCATCGCTACACGCCGAAAGACACCCAGGCGCTGCTCGATCGCGCAAAAGCCCAAAATCTCATCCTCCTCACCACCGAGAAGGACCACGTTCGGCTTGCCGGCGATCCGCAGCTCGCCGCCCTCGCTGTCCGCGCCGTGGTCCTGCCGGTGCGCCTGGCTATCGAGGAAGAAGCCGCGTTCCGGGACATGGTGTTGAACGCGCTGCCGCGCCGCCGCTAGCGGCTTTGGCCCCCGCTCCGGCATGGCGGGCGCAACGAGAATGTCCCGCCTCTTAATGCCGCTTTGCCGTCCCGGTCGGGCCGCCTGCCCTAGCGCTTGCGCCCGTAGCCGGCCGCATGCCGCTGCAAGACGGCTTCGGGCGAGGCGTATGCTTCCTGCAGGTCGACGCTCCAGTATCGCAGCTCTTCGAGCGGAATTTCCGCTCCGGTGACCGCACAGCGCACGAAAGCGCCCGGCCTGACGACGCGGAAATCGCCGTCGAGATATCTGACCTCGGCCTCACCGGGCAGGGGCATCGGACGGTCAGTGCGATTGAGCAATGCAGTCTCCTCTGCGGCCGCGGATCGCGGCGGCGCGCCGCTGCGAACTTCGCATTTCGCCCGCCTCAACATAATCGCTCAGCGATTGCCGCGAAACCCTCCCAGTTTTGATCGCTCCGGCTCTGCGCGGCCGCCAGGCGCTGTGCTAAAGTGTGAGTGGGCGTCGCTTGAAGTTGCCGACATGGCGTTTGGAAAATTTCTGAGTGCGCTTGCAATCGCCGTTCTATGCGCGGGCAGTCTGTGCCGCGGCGGAAAAAGTCGACATTCCCGATGCCGGCATCGCCTTGCACGCCACGCTTTATCGGCCCGGGGGCGCCGGTCCGTTCCCGGCAATCGTGGCGCTGCATGGTTGCGGCGGGCTCGGTCGCCGGCCGGCTGGGATCGCCCAGCTTTACGGCGATTGGGCCAAGCGTCTGGTTGCCGCCGGCTTTGTCGTGGTGTTCCCGGATTCGTTCGGCTCGCGCGGCCTGGGCTCGCAGTGCCGAGTGCGCAATAGCAGGGTGCGTTCGTCGCGCGAGCGCGTCACCGATGTCAATGCGGCGCGGCGCTGGCTGCAGTCGCAAAGCTTCGTGCGCGCCGATCACATTTCGCTGCTCGGCTGGTCGAGTGGCGGCATCGCCACGCTGTGGGCGGTCCGGCCGAACGCGGGGCCGCGCGACGGCAGCGCCGACTTCCGCTCCGCGGCCGTGCTCTACCCCGGCTGCAGGCGCTTGCGCCAAACCGCTTGGAGCGCGCGCGTTCCGACCCTCATCCTGATCGGCAGCGCCGACGACTGGACGCTGGCCTCGACCTGTCGCCAGATGGTTGCTGGGGCCCGCGGGCGGAGCGCGCGCGCCGAGATCATCGTCTATCCCGGCGCCCACCACGAGTTCGACCGGCCCAATTCGCCGCTGCGATTGCGCACCGGCCTGAGCCACGCCGCAAGTCCATCCGGCCGCGCCCATCGCGGCACCGATCCGGCCGCCCGCGCCGATGCACTCAAGCGGGTGCCGGAATGGCTGGCGCGGTGAGGCGGAAATCAGAAGCCGGAAGTCGGAAACCAGAAGCCAGAAGTCGGAAACCAGAAATCAGAAGCTAGCCTCTGACTTCTGACTTCCGACTTCTGACTTCTGACTTCTGACTTCCGACTTCCGACTTCCGACTTCCGACTTCCGACTTCCGACTTACATGTTCGCCTTGGCGAACATGTCGACATATTTGTTGGTGAACATATCGGTAAACGACGTACGCTCCTCGTCCTTGCGCATCATGCCGCCGACCACCATGATCTGCTGGGCGTGCCTGAAAGCGGCGGCGTCGTAGCGCGGCACCAGCGGCATCGTCTTGACGATAATCGGCACCGACTGCTGCAGGTCGGAGAGATTGGCCTTCGGCATGCGCTTGAGCGCAATCTGCAGCGCCTCGTCCGGATGCTCATGGATGAACTGGTGGGCGAGCACATAGCCGTGGACCAGCTTCTCGCAGATCGAGGCGTGGCTGTCGCAATAGCCCTGCCGCACCGTAGTCGTCGTCGCAGCGGTCGGCAGCAATTCCGGCAGGTCGGTGACGCCGCTGGCAATAACCACGCCGCCGGCTTCGCGCTGCGAGGTCTCGGCCCACGGGAAGTTGAGCATGTTGGCAGCAACCGCGCCCGACTTGAGCGCCGCGATCGCTTCGCTGGGCTGCATGTAGACCGTGGTGATGTCGGTCTTGGGGTCGAGGCCGGCTTTGGCGACGAAGAAGCGCAGCACGCCGTCGATCACCGTGTTCGGCGCGTCGGTGCTGACCTTCTTGCCTTTGAGCGCGGCGAGCCGCTTCTCCACCGGCGCCGACATATCGATTCCCTTCGCCAATTCCTTCCCGGCAATAAGGTCGAAATCGATGCCGTCGGCCATCAGCGCGATGCCGAGCATGTGCCGCCCGCGGATATTGCCGCGGATCAGGCTTTGCCCGGACTGCACGGCAAAGTCGACGCTGCCCGCCAGCATGGCATTGGTCGAGCCCATGCCGGTGATCTGGTGCAACGTCACGTTGAGGCCGAGTTTCTTCCAGATGCCCATATCCTCGCCGACATAGACCGGAAGGAAAAGCACCGTCAAAGCCGGCAGCGCCAACGAGGCGTTTTCCATCTCGGCTGCCGGCGCCGGCGCCGGAGCAGCCAGCGTCAGCGCCCCTACCATTGTCGCTGCCAGTGCCGTCGTGCGAAGCATCTTCATGGCGATGTCTCTCCCTGTTGGCGATCACGGTCCAAGCCGCCTGATCGCTTGCTGTAATGGCGGAAACGGCGAACCGCCGGCGCGCAATGCGAACTCCCTGGACCGGCCGGCGCGCTCCGCGTCGGTCGCAAGGGGATTGCAGACGGCCCGGCGCACCGAGCACTTCATATCGCCATATCCTTGGCGACTGGGCGCCACGACAGCGAACGGGCCTGAACGCGGTGCAGCGCCGCGTTCACCACCATCACCAGCACGGTGACGATCACCGCTCCGGCCACCACGCCGGTCGTGTCGTTGAGCGAGCGCGCGTTCTGTATGTACCAGCCGAGCCCTGAATCGGCGGCGATGAACTCGCCCACGACGGCGCCGGAGAGGGCGCGCGGCAGCGCAATCTTGAGACCGGCAAACAGGAACGGCTTGGCAGTGTTCCACACGATTTCGCGGCTGATGATCCATTCGCCGGCGCCGGCGACGCGCAGCATGGCGACGAGCCGCGGATCGACGCTGAGGATGCCGGCAAGACCGTTATAGAACATCAGAAAGAACACAATCGAGGCGACGAACACCACCTTGGTGGTGATGCCGATACCGAACCACAGGATGAACAAAGGCGCCAGCGCCAGCTTCGGCAGGCCGAATCCCGCCGAGATCAGCGGATCGAGCGCCGTCATCAGCCGCGGCGACAGGCGTAGCGCGAATGGCAGCGCGGCACCGGCCGCTCCGCCCAAAATCATGCCGGTCGCGGCTTCGCCGAAGGTGACCGCGGTGTCGTGGAACAGTTCGCCCGAAGCGGCGAGGTCCCAGATGCGCACGAGAACAGTCAGCGGGCCCGGCAGCCAGTCGGTGCCCATGGCGTTGGTGCCCAACTGCCACACCACGATGAAGCCGATGCCAAGCGCGATACGGCCGAGGGGCACCAGATTGCGCTTGCCGCGGACAACCGACAGCGGCCGGGTGACGGCAAGGGTCATTGGATTTGTCTCCGCACCATTTCGAACATGTCGCCGAAGCCTTCGAGCTTATAGACGTTGCCGAGGTCGCGCGGGCGCTTGATAGCGACGCGGTGGTCGGCGACGATCTTGGCGGGCGACTTCGACATCACCAGAACGCGGTCGCCGAGCGCGATCGCCTCGCCGATATCATGGGTGACAAACACGATGGTCTTGCGGCCGAGATCCCACAGCCGCATCAGGTCCTGCTGCAATTGGGTGCGGGTCTGGGCGTCCACCGCACCGAACGGCTCGTCCATCAGGATGATCGGCGGATCGTAGGCGAGCGTGCGGATGAGCGAAGTGCGCTTGCGCATGCCGCCGGACAATTCGTGCGGGTAATAGCGCTCGAATCCGATCAGGTTGGTCGCGCGCAAAAGTTCGTCCACGCGTTTTCGCGCCGCATCATCGAACCGGCCCTGCAGCTTGAGCGGCAGCGTCACGTTCTCGTACAGCGTCCGCCACGGCAACAGATTGTCGTCCTGGGTGACGTAGCCGATCTGGCAGTTCCAGCCCGGCTTGAGCGCCGCCGCATTGGCGGTCTCGATCAATTCGCCGCGGAAGTAGATCTCGCCGTCACTGGCGCCGTCGACCTGGGCGATGATGTTGAGCAGTGTCGACTTGCCCGCGCCCGACGGGCCGACCATGGTGAGGAATTCCTGCTCAGTGACGCGGAACGACAGGTCGGCGAGAACCCACGGCGCTTGCGCCTGGCCGGAGCGCGGCGCAAAGCGCTTGGCGAGGCGCTTGACCTCGAGCATCGGCGGCGCCGAGTTCATGTCCCTATCACCCTCGCTGTCAGCCCCTGCTGCGGCGGCCGCCAGCGCAACAGCCAGCGCTCGCAACGGGCCACCAGAAGATTGACGGCGACGACGATCGCGGTGAGCGTAGTTAGCGACACGAACATCAGCGTGGTGTCGAAATCGGTGGCGCCGGACTGGATCATGAAGCCAAGGCCGCGATTGGACGAAATGAGTTCGCCGACCACTGCGGCTCCGATCGCGTACGGCGCGGCGATGCGGAAACCGGCGAAGGCATAGGGAATTGCGCCCGGCCAGACGATATGGCGGGCGATGTCGCGTTCGTTCGCTCCAAACACGCGGGCGACGCTGACATATTGCGCGTTGACCGCGTTCACTCCCGCCGTCGTCGAAAAGAACACCAGGAACGACACGATCGAAGCGACCAGCGCCACTTTCGGTTCGAGATCGACGCCGAACCAGAGGATGAACAAGGGCGCGAGCGCGAGTTTGGGCACGCCGTAGCCGCCGACCATGTAGGGGTCGAGAATCGCGCCGGCCACCGGATGGCGGCGCAGCGCGAACGGCAATAGGGCCGCCGGAATGCCGCCGAGCAGCGAGCCATAGAATGCCGCCTTGAGCGTGTAGCTCGCCTGGAAGAACAAATCGCCGTTGCGGATTTCTTCGACGAAGCGGTGGACGACGCGCCACGGACTGGAAAACCAGATGGTTCCGAAATAGGTGCTGCACAATTGCCAGCCGACGATGACCAGCAAGAACACGATCAGCCGGTCGATGACGACGCGCAGGCTCATCGCGCGCACTTCGCCGGGTCGCTGCAGCGCCCGCAACGCCAAATCGGCCGGTTTCGGCTGCCGCGCGATCGTGGCATCGCTGCCTCCCAAATCTCGCGACCCGCCCGGTGCGCGTCGCGTCTCGTTCCGGCGGCCCCGCCCCGGGCAGCCCGCCGCGCGCGCCGCTTTTCCGCGGCTTGATTTTCTTCAATCATAGAAACGCCATTCCGGCCGGTCAATGCGCGCGATGCGCGTCGCCGCGTCGCGGGCCGCGGGCCGCCCGAGCGGCGGCGTCCGCCGCTATGCGGCGCGGCGACCCGGTTCAGAACACGGCCCTTTCACGCTATCATGGCGGCAGGGAGTCCAGCCGCCATGAGCACGACGCCGCAGGCACAGCATTTCGACTACATCATCGTCGGGGCAGGTTCCGCCGGCTGCGTCCTGGCCAACCGGCTGACCGCTTCCGGACGGCATCGGGTGTTGTTGCTGGAGGCCGGCGGCCACGACCGCCATATGTGGATTCACATTCCGCTGGGCTTCGCCAAGCTGTTCGACAACGCAAAAGTCAATTGGCTCTGCAAGTCGGAGCCGGAACCGGAACTGAACAACCGCAGCATCATCCAGCCCCGCGGCAAGGTTGTCGGCGGCTCGAGTTCGATCAACGGGCTTTTGTACATCCGCGGCCAGAAGGAGGATTTCGATCATTGGCGCCAGCTCGGCAATGCCGGCTGGGGCTTTGCCGACGTGCTGCAATATTTCCGCCGCGCCGAGGATCAGGAGCGCGGCGCCGACGAGCTGCACGGCACCGGCGGGCCGTTGTCGGTCGCCAACGTGTGCGAACCGCACCCCTTGTGCGAAGCCTTCATCGCCGCTGCAGAGCAGGCCGGCATCCCGCGCAACGACGATTTCAACGGCCAGACCCAGGAAGGCGCCGGCTATTTTCAGCTCACCGCAAAGAACGGGCGCCGCTGGTCGACCGCCACCGGCTATCTGCGGCAGGCGCGGGGCCGACCCAATCTGAAAATCGAGATCAACGCGCTGGCGACGCGAATCCTGTTTGACGGCAGGCGCGCTGTGGGCGTCGAATATCGCCAAGGAGAAAGAACGCACCAGATCTACGCCGACGGCGAGGTCATCCTCGCGGGCGGCGCGTTTAACTCACCGCAGCTTTTGCAGCTTTCGGGGCTCGGTCCGGCCGAAGTGCTGCGCTCGCTCGGCATTGACGTCATCGCCGACATGCCGGGCGTCGGCGCCGAGCTGCAGGATCACTTGCAGCTGCGCATGCAATTGCGCTGCACCGAGGCGATCACGATGAACGACGTGGTCAACGATTGGCGCTACCGCTATGCCGCTGGCCTGCGCTATCTATTCACGCGCAAGGGACTGCTCAGCATCGGCGCCGGCTATGCCGGGGCATTTTTCCGCACCCGGCCCGAACTCGCCTCCCCCGACGTGCAGATTCATTTTCTCATCTTCTCGACTTAGACCGCGGGCGCCAGCCTGCATCCGTTCCCGGGCTTCATGGCCTCGGTCTGCCAGTCTGCGGCCGGAAAGCCGCGGCTTCGTGCGCATCAAATCGCGCGACCCGGGCGTATCGCCGGCGATCCAGCCGCGTTATCTGTCCGCCGCTAAGGATCGTGAGACGCTGATCGCCGGGTTCAATCGGCTGCGCGAGGTTATGAGCAAGCCGGTGATGCGCCGCTACATTGCCGAGGAACGCATGCCGGGTCGGAGCTGCGTCAGCGACGCCGATCTCCTTGCCTACGCGCGCGAGTCCGGCACCACGGTCTATCATCCAACCTCGACCTGCCGCATGGGCTCCGATCCGGCGGCCGTCGTCGACGAGCGGCTCCGCGTGCGCGGCATTGCGCGCCTGCGCGTCATCGATGCCTCGATCATGCCCACCGTGGTCTCGGGCAACACCAATGCCGCGGCGGTGATGATCGGCGAAAAGGGCTCGGATATGATTTTGCAGGATGCCGGCGCCAGCGCGCCGGTCGCCGTTTCGGCGTGAAAGTATCGGGAGGGTCCGAAGGAAGCGCCGCTATCGAACTGCCGAGGAATGACGACGACATAAATAAGTGCGCGTCCGCACTTCCGCAGCGATTTGAAACCCGACCTGAATGCGCGACAAGTGACGTGCAGCGGTGGGCCATGAGCGCCATTTTGCATTGCGGCAAACAAAACCATCACGCGATCACCTCGTCGGAAGGCCAGCATTCGATGCGGCTGAACAGCATCTTCTCACGTCGCGACGATGATCTCGCAGATAATGCCCTCTTCGTGCCAATCGACGTTGAACTCGCCATTGAGCTGGTCGCAAATCATCCCCTTAATCAACCGCGAGCCGAAACCTTGATACGTCGCCGGTTTGACACGCGGACCGCCGGTTTCGGTCCAACGAAGGAACAACCGCTGGAGCGGTTGAAGCCGCCACTCGATCTTGATGCGTCCCCTAGGCGCAGATAACGCGCCGTACTTAACAGCGTTGGTCGCAAGCTCGTGGAGGACGAGCGCCATCGCCTGAGCCAGCTGTTGCTCCAATAGCACGGTCGGGCCGTCGATCAGCACCTGAGAGTCCTGCCCCCGAATATAGGGGGAAAGCTCTTTCGCCACCAACTCGCGCAGATCGACGCCGGTCCATCGCGATTGCGCGAGCAACCCATGAGCGTTGTCGAGCGCCTGGAGCCGCCCCTCGATCGCCGTCTTGAGAGCGCTCGGCGTGTCGGCCTGGGCGAGATGGACTGTGGCGTGCGCGAGCGACAGCAGATTCTTTGTTCGGTGGTCCGCCTCCCGGGCGAGCAACTTGATTTGTTCCTCCTGGCGCTTTCGCTCGGTGATGTCGCGAGCAATTTTTGAAGCGCCGACGATTTTCCCCGATTCATCGGTGACGATAGATGACGTCAGCGAAACTGGAACAAGACTTCCGTCCTTGCGTCGGCGTACCGTCTCGAAATGCTCGACGCGTTCGCCGCGTCGGAGACGTTCCATAATTTCGACTTCCTCATTTGGGCGATCCGGTGGGAGCAGGATCGTGATCGGCTTACCGATGACCTCGTCCGCCAGAAAGCCGTACAGGCGCTCGGCCGCCTTGTTCCAGGTGGCGACCAAGTCATTGAGGTCTTTGCTAATGATTGCATCGTCACTCGACTCCACGATCGCGGCCAGACGGCGCCCAAGGCGCTCGGCTCGCCGTTGCTCGCTGATGTCAAGCATCGAAGCGACCCATCCGCTGATGGATCCTTGTTCATCCCGTTCCGGCGTGTACACCACATGCAAGAACCGCGTTCCGGACCCCTGGTAATCGATTTGCCTCTCAAACACCGTGCGATTGCCTTGCAAGACTTTTTCGATGTAGGGAAGAACCGTCTTGAAAGCCTCTTCTCCCAAGATGTCCACGATCGGCTTCCCGACTACTTCTTCTGGCGCACGGCCGATCATCTCCGCGTAGGCGGGGCTGATGAAGCGATAGCGTAAGTCACTGGTCAAGCGGAGAAGCATGAACGGTGTCTTGGAAATTATGGTTTTCAGCTCCGTTTCTCGGTCGCGCAGTGACGTTCTCACTCTTGCGTAGCTTGTCGGCAAGAATTTCGAAGTGGTAGGCGTGACCTGTCGCCAACATGAGAAGTGCCCCGATCAAGCCGGTCCCAAGGGTACCGGCAGCAAGCACGGGCCAGGCGAAGGCCGTGACTTTCGAGGGCTGGGCGGAGGCATAGCCATTAACGCGCACAAAGATCGTGACGAAGAAGCCAAAACACAGCATCATGGGAACGGCGACGGACCAGACGCGCGAGCGCCACAACGTCCGCGGCTTTCCGGCGAACACCAGCATCAGAGGCAGAACTACGAGTACGCCGAGCGTGTCGCCGACCCACCAAGTCATCCAGTTGATCGGCAGATCGACGGACTTGACCGCGCCGAGGGCGCTTATCAAACCGAGGGACAAGGTCGCACTGGTGAGACAAAACAACGGCGAACACAATAGAAAGAGCAGGAGATCGCGCGGGTTGTCGAACGCTGCCGGATAGCCAATTGCGCGGCGAAGCACAGTGCCGCCAATAGCCGCTTGCAGCATGGATGCCACGGCGATGACGAGCGCGGCCATTATGCCGAGGATTCCGAATTGTTCCGTGACTGAGTAGCCTATCCAGACGTTGAGCAGGAAGGACCCCAGGAATGTGCCCGGCAGCGTGGCGGCCCCCGCCATGTACATTGCGGCAACAGCAATGCCGGCCGGCACGAAAACAGCCGTGGCGTATCCCGGCGGCACTGCGAGCAAGAGGCCAAGCCGGCCACTGACGACGTAGACCAGGGGCAGAGCTGCGTAAATGACGAGCTGCCGTCGTACCGGCACACTGCCGCGATCCCGCCGGAACATGTGGTCACTACCAGCCAGAGGCCGCGGACCATCGTAGAAGCGAAAAAGCAAACAGCAAGCTTTTTCGGGCTTGGTCCACAGGCCAGATGGATATGCTACGCCACGAGGGTTTAGAGCATGATCCGGAAAAGTGAATACCGGTTTTCCGAAAAGATCATGCTCCAATGAAGAGCCTAGTACCTCGACACAGTGATTATGACTCTTTCGGATGTGTCGGGACAGGCGCAACCCATTTTAGCGCGGGCTTTGTCGGTGGTGAACATCCATTTGATGCGGGCTGCGGCGTTGTTGCGCTGTCCATTGCGGTGAATTCACAGCGTTCGGCTTGGCTCAACTCGACCCGATAACGTACATTCATCTCGGCCTCCTTCTCGGAGAGCCGGACGAATCGAAAAATGAATCAAAAATTAGTCGCCGCTCGCAACCTCAGCGGTCAAAGCTTCACCGAAAAGCAAGGCCAGTATCTGGTGTATATCTACGCATACACGCGCCTGCACCGCCGGCCACCGGCCGAGGCCGACATGCAGCAATACTTCCGCGTCAGCCCACCTTCGGTTCACCAAATGGTGTTAACGTTCGAACGAGCAGGGTTCATCACAAGGAAACCCAGGGTCGCTCGCAGCATCGAATTGCGCGTTAATCCAAAACACCTGCCAGACTTACAATAAACCATGCTCAACCAGTCAAAACCTCTGTGAAAAAGCTGACGTAAATTTTGCTGCGGATGCCGCCGTGGAATCTCCGCCTGCCGGCGTTGCGGCAATCAGGGAACGCGGTCGAAGCAGCAAACCAAAGATCCCTGACGGCGGCTCGCCGTCCCGTCACGCAGCCAAATTGCCGAACCGGACCAGATTTTCCTTCTGCTTGTCGTTGCGCGGCGGCAGCTTGAACAGCCGCGCGGCGGTGCCGCCAAGCACGTTGTGCTTGGCCTTCTCGGACAGGAATGGCAAATCCCACACCGTCGACGGCAAGTCGAAATCCCAGTGCGGATAGTCGGAGGCGTACATCAGGTGGTTCTCCGCATCGATCATGCGGCAGGTGCATTCAAGCGCCGCCATGTCGACCCGCTCCATCGGCTGCGAGGCGTAATACATGTCGCGCATGTAGTCCGACGGCTTCCTTTTCAGGAGCGGATATTCGGAAGCCCGCAGCATGAATTCGTGGTCGAGCCGCTGCATCAGAAACGGCACCCAGGCGAGCCCGCCCTCGATCCAGATCACCGGCAGTTTCGGGAACCGCTCGCCCAATCCGTTGGTGATCCAATTGGTCATGTGCAAGATGTTGTAGAACGGGAAGCCGAGCGCGTGCACCGAGGCGAAGCGGTTCAAGCCCTTGAACACCGGCTCGCCGATATTGATCGCGGAATGGAAAGCGAGCGCCAGGCCGCGCTCTTCGATGGCGCGAAACACCTTCATGTTGGCATTGTGATGGATCGGCAGCGTGCGCGCCGAGGTTACCAGAAAGCCGGTCACGTGTTTGCGGTCGCCGAACATCTCGACCTGGCGCAGCGCCTCGTCGGGATCGGAGATCGGCAGCGACAACATCGAGTAGAGCCGGCCGCCGGCCTGCGGCAGCAACCGATCGGTGAGCCAGCGGTTGTAGGAAAAGCACAGCTCGATTTCCATCTCGGTCGAGGGATGTAAGCCCACCGAGAGCAGCAGCGTCGGAAACAGGCAGGAATAGTCGACGCTCATCGCATCCATCCAGCGCTCGCCGAGGCTCGATGTCGCGAAACTTGCCGGCTTGGGTCTTTTCGGACGAGCGCAGCGGGTAGCGGGTGATGCGGCCGCCCATGTCCTGGAAGCTCACCTGCTGTGGGGTGAGCGCGCCGCGTCCCTTGGCGCGGCCGGCGAGGACGAGCTGGCGCAGCACGTCGTTCTCGATGTAGGGCAGAAACTCGTCGAAGCACTCGTTCTCGTAATGGTGCGAATCGACGTTGGCGATCAGAATGTCATCGAAATTGCGCTGGTGCGCCTGCTTGCGGGCGTGCGCCAGCAGCCGGCTAGTGTTGAGTTCTTCGATCGGAACGCGGCGGCCGCGATCGGCAAGCAGGTCCATGGCGTTACTCCCAGCGGGATGGTCTTTCAGCGGAAAAGTCTGTCGATAAAGCGAAAGCGCCGCGGGCCACACGCAGTGGTGACACGCGGCACTACATTGGCGCTTTTCCGGCCAAAAAGCTACGGCCCGCCCGTGGCTCGGCTTCGACAAAAGAAAGTGCCGCGGTCCCGCCTTCGGCGGAGACACGCGGCACCGCAATGACGCGCTTGCGATCAGAGAACCGCGCCGTGCGCCAGGCAATCAGCTGACGGGTGCGTCCTCCGATCGGTCAGCGGCCAAGCTCGTTACCAGTAGCGGCAGTGCCGGTGGTGACGGGGCCCCCACCAGCAGTGCCGATGATGCCAGCGCACCTGCGTCAGATTGCCATGGTCGGTGGCAACGCCGGCCGCAAGCGGCGCCATGGGAGCGGCTTGCGCAATGCCGGCAACGCTCACAAGCGAGAGCGCGGCGATCGCGATCGCAAAAACAGTCTGCTTCATTTGGGTTCTCCTTGGGCGAACGAATGTTCGCTCGACCTATAAGACACTCAGAACGTGGCGGTTCCACGGCACGCACATTTCAAGGATGTGAAGTCGCGGATATGAACAAATATTCAAATTGTGCACTGCATTGCGATGAACAAGCAGTCAGATTTGCCGTCAGCCGAGATCAAAAAGCGCCATCGCATTGGCACGGCCGATCTTTTCCCTATCGGTGTCGGCAATATCGGCGGCATCGAACCAGGAGGCTGCTTGCCCATGGTCTTCGAACGGATAATCGACGGCGAACAGGACGTGGTCGGCGCCCAGCGTCATGATGGCGTGAACAAGCGACTGGGTGCAGAAATGCCCGCTCGTGGTGACGAAAAAATTCTGCCGGAAATAATCGCCCATCGGCCGTTTGGCCGGCCGTCCGGGCACTTTGGCGAGCCGATGATCGAGCCGCCACAGATCGTAGGGAATCCGTTCGCCGAGATGCCCGAGCACGATCTGCAGCCGCGGATGGCGGTCGAACAGGCCGCTGCCCATCAGGCGCAGCGCATGGATCGCGGTCTCGTCGGCAAATCCCCACGGCGAGCCGACGAGCCATGGATGGCCTTCGTAGGCTTGCCGGCGGCTCGGCAATTGGTCGCGCGGATGCAGATAGAACGGCACGCGAAGCCGCTCCACTTCGGCCCAGAACGGAAGATATTGCGGCAGGTCGTAATAGACCGCGCTGTCGGCTTCGCCGAGTTGCGAAAAGCCGTTCACCAGCGCGCCCCTGAATTTCAGTTCGCGCACGCAGCGGTCAAGCTCGGCCGCGGCCTGTTGCGGATCCTGCATCGGTAACGCGGCGAGGCCAGCGAAGCGATCCGGATGCCTTGCCACGATCTCGGCCAGTGCGTTGTTGGCCTTGCGTGCGATCGCGACCGCCTTGGCGATATCGAAAATGCCCTGCACGGCGTTGGAATTGAGCGACAGCATGGCAATCTCGATGCCGTTTTTGTCCATTTCGGCTAGCCGCGCACCATCGACTTCGAGCAGCTTGCCGGAGAGGCCGGACCAATACGGACTCGAATACCGAGCCTCGCTGCCTTTGGTCTCCTCGATTCTGAAATGTTCTTCGACCGCGATCTTGCCCTGCATCGCGCGTTGCCCCCATATGGTTTTGCTAGAACAGGCTGCCCTGCCCTTGCCCGCCGCGGCGGCCGCGCGCTTTCGGTCGATCGCCGCCCGGCGGCGCCGCAGATGAACCGCCATCGGCGCGGGCGCCGATGCTGCCGTCGACAAATTCGATTTCGATCGCCATGCCGGCAGCAATTGCGGCGGCGCTGCGCAGCGGCCGGCCGGCCGCATCGCGAACGAGCGCGAAGCCGCGCGCGAGCACGCCGCGATAGGAGAAAGCCGCCAGCAATCCAGCGGCGCGGTCGCTGCGCGCCCGGCGGGCGGCGATCAGCGTTGCCACGGCGCGGTGCGCCCGCTCACCGAATGCGGCGACCCGCTCGCGTTCGCGCATCAGCCGCATCCGGGCGGCGGCAATGCTGGCGGCAAGGCTCGCGCGCAGAAGTTGTGCCAGCGCGGAAAAACGTTGCCGGCGCCGCTCCACATTGGCGCGCAGAAGCTGCGGGCTAAGACGGCCGCCGATGCGCGAAAACGCGATGCGGTGAATGTGCGCGTTGGCGCGCAGCGCCCGCGCGAGCCCGGACGCGGCATGATCGAGCCGTTGCCGCGGCAGCGCCAACAGCTCGTCGGCATCGGGCAACGCTCGAGCGGCCGAGCGCAGTTCGGCGTGCCGCGCGTCCTGATTGCGCCGCCAGGAGGCGAGCACACGGCGCGACAGCGAATCGACATCGAGCAACAGTTCGGCACGCACCGGCACCGCCATCTCGGCTGCGGCCGTCGGCGTCGGCGCGCGGCGGTCGGCGACGAAATCGAGGAGCGTCACGTCAGTCTCGTGACCGACCGCCGAGATCAGCGGAATGAGGCTCTCCGCCGCCGCGCGCACCACGATCTCCTCGTTGAACGACCACAGATCTTCCAGCGAACCGCCGCCGCGCGCGACGATGAGGAGATCGGGCCGCGGCGGCAGGCCCCCTCCCTTCCCTCCCCCGTTTGCGGGGGAGGAACTGTCAAAGGACCCCCCCCCGCTTGCGGGGGAGGAACTATCAAAGGACCCCCCCCCGCTTGCGGGGGAGGGCGGGGTGGGGGCTAAAGCGTTGAAGCCCGCAATGGCCGCGGCGACCTCGGCGGCCGAGCCGTCGCCCTGCACCTTGACCGGCCAGACCAGAACCGGGCGCGGAAAGCGGTCAGCGAGGCGATGCAGAATATCGCGGATCACGGCGCCGGTCGGCGAAGTGATAACTCCGATCAAACCCGGCAGAAACGGCAACAGCTGCTTTCGCGCCTCGTCGAACAGGCCCTCCGCGGCGAGCCGCTTCTTGCGCTCCTCGAGCAGCGCCATGAGCGCACCGAGGCCGGCCGGTTCGAGCGTCTCCACCACGATCTGGTATTGCGAGCGGTTCGGATAAGTGGTGAGCCGGCCGGTAATCAGCACTTCGAGCCCGGCTTCGAGCTTGAGCTTGACGCGCTGCGCAGTATTTCGCCAGATCACGCCGGCGATGCAGGCGCGGTCGTCCTTGAGATCGAAATAGACGTGACCGTTGCCATGATAGCTGACCTTGCCGAGTTCGCCGCGCACGCGCACGTAGCCGTACGCGTCCTCGATCGTACGCTTGAGCGCGGCCGACAATTCGGAGACGGTCAGTTCCGGCAGGTTGAGGCGCGGTTCGTTCATCGGGTCGAGCTGGCGATTGTCCGGCTGGCCGCTAATGCTCCGCATCCTAAGCCGCGGTCAAGGGCCGCAAGGTGTGACCGGCATCGTCTTGCGCCGAAATCTCGCGGCGATTACGCAGGCACCGGCGGGTGCCGGGCACCGTCCGGGCGCGCCGCGCCGCTTTATGCCATGATCGTTCCGCCATGAATATTCTGTTGTTGGGCTCCGGCGGACGAGAGCACGCGCTGGCCTGGAAGATGGCGGCAAGCCCGCTCGTCGACCGGCTGTTCTGCGCGCCCGGCAATGCCGGCATCGCGCAGGAGGCGCAATGCGTCGAGCTTGCGCTCGCCGACCATGCCGCCATCATCGGGTTTTGCCGCAGCCGCGGCATCGATCTTGTCGTGGTCGGGCCGGAAGCGCCGCTCTGCGCCGGCATCGTCGACGACCTCGAAGTGGCCGGCATCAAAGCCTTCGGCCCAAGCCGCGCCGCGGCGCGGCTCGAAGGCTCGAAAGGCTTCACCAAGGACTTGTGCCGGGCCAATGGCATTCCGACGGCGGCCTATGAGCGTTTCGACAATGCCGAGTCCGCAATCGCGTATATCAACAAGTCAGGCGTGCCGCAGGTCGTCAAGGCCGACGGATTGGCGGCTGGAAAGGGCGTCTTTGTGCCGGAGACCGTTGCGGCAAGCGTGGCGGCGGTGCGCGCAATCTACGGCGGCGAACTCGGCGAGCTTGGCAAGGAAACCGTGCTGGAAGAAGTTCTGGTCGGCGAGGAAGCTTCGTTCTTTGCACTGTGCGACGGCGAGACCGCGATCGCACTGTCGACGGCGCAAGACCACAAGCGCGCCTTCGACGGCGATCAAGGACCCAATACCGGCGGCATGGGCGCCTATTCGCCGGCGCCCAATATCGATGCCGCCATAAGCGCGCGTGTCATGGCCGAGATCATCGAACCGACATTGCGCGCGATGCAGGCGATGGGCGCGCCGTACAAAGGCGTGCTCTATGCCGGACTAATGATGACCGCCGACGGGCCGAAGCTGATCGAATACAATGTCCGCTTCGGCGATCCCGAATGTCAGGTGCTGATGCTGCGGCTGATGTCGGACTTGGTGCCGGCGCTCATGGCGAGCCGCGACGGCATGCTCAAATCGCTCGATCTGCGCTGGTATTCGAAAGCCGCCCTTGCCGTGGTGATGGCCGCGAAAGGCTATCCGGGCGCGTATCAGCGAGGCTCGATCATCGCAGGACTTGACGAGGCCGCCGCAATCGACGGCGTGGAGATTTTTCACGCCGGCACCAAAGCCGAAGGCGGAAAAATCCTCGCCAATGGCGGGCGCGTGCTCGATATCTGCGCGATCGGCGACAATGTGCGCCAAGCTCACGCGCGCGCCTATGAGGCGATCTCGCGCATAAGCTGGCCCGAAGGCTTCTATCGTCACGACATCGGCTGGCGCGCTGTCGAGCGGGAAAAATAGACCGCGGCTCGCCCTAACCCCGATGGCAAGACATCGAGTAGCAATATATATCCTCATGGGCTGGGTATATACGGGGCCGAACCGATGGGCGTCATTGTCAAGAATGCGGCGACCGAGGCGAAAATCCGCAAACTCGCGGCCCGAACTGGCGAGAGTTTGACCGAGGCCATCGACCACGCCGTCGAAGAACGTCTGGAGCGATTGGGACCGCTAAAGCGGAAAGGGCGCGTGGATCGCAAGCGGCTCGCCAAGCTGCTGGCGTATTTCGACTCCCTTCCGAAGATCAACGAACACCTTACCGATGAAGAAATCATCGGCTACGACGAGAACGGACTGCCAACGTGATTGTCGTCGACACGTCCGCCATCGTCGCGATCATCCGGCATGAAGCGGAGGAGTCGATCTTCACCGACATGCTCGATACCAGCCCGGGCGCCATCATGTCGGCGGTGTCATTTGTAGAGACCCACATGGTGCTGACCGGCCGCAGATCTCGGCCCGATTTAGAGCCGATCGAATCCATGATAACGACACTCGGCATCGAGATTGCCGAAGTGACACGCGATCAAGCCGCGCTGGCGATCCGCGGCTTCCTGACCTACGGCAAAGGCCGCCATCGGGCGCAACTTAACATCGCCGACTGTTTTTCCTATGCGCTCGCCAAGAGCCGTGGCGCGCCACTCCTGTTCAAGGGCGACGATTTCCACGAGACCGACATCACGCCGGCGTGGCAAAAATAGCGCGCTAGAGAGCGGGAGCACTTTCGAACACCGATCCTCGCCTTAAGGAAACCGGAGCAGATGACCGGCATCGACCGCCAATCCGCCTTTACGGGCACAAGCGAGGTCGCCGAGCGGCTGCGGTTCGATGTCGATCGGCTCGAAGCCTATTTGCGCGAGCACGTCGCCGGATTTTCCGCACCCATCATGGTCAGCCAATTCAAGGGCGGCCAGTCGAACCCGACCTATCTCGTCGAAACCCCGCTGCGCCGTTACGCGCTGCGGCGAAAGCCGCCCGGCAAGTTGCTGCCGTCTGCGCATGCAGTCGACCGCGAATACCGGGTGATCAGCGCGCTCTACAAGCAAAACTTTCCGGTCGCCGAGCCGATCCTCTATTGCGCCGACGAAAGCATCGCCGGCACGGCGTTCTTTCTCATGGCTTACGTCGGGGGCCGAGTGTTCTGGGAGCCGCAAATGCCGGGCGCCGACCCGGCCGAGCGCGCGTCGGTTTATGACGCGATGAACGCCACCTTGGCGCGTCTGCACACGTTCGAGCCGGCGGCAATCGGGCTAGCCGATTACGGCCGCGGCGAGAACTATGTGGCGCGCCAGGTCGAACGCTGGTCGAAGCAGTACCGCGCCTCGCAGACGCAAACGATCGGCGAGATGGACGAGTTGATCGCCTGGCTGCCGGCCCACCTGCCGCCGCCCCAGCACGCGCGCCTGGTCCACGGCGATTACCGGCTCGACAACATCATCCTGGCGCCGGACGCGCCCGCCATCGCCGCGGTGCTGGATTGGGAACTCTCCACGCTCGGCGATCCGCTGGCCGACTTCTCCTATCATCTGATGCAATGGCACATGCCGCCGTCCGACGCCGGCACCGGCTCGCTCCTTGGGCTTGATCTCGATTCGCTCGGCATCCCGTCGCTCGAAACTTACGTCGATACCTATGCGGCACGCACCGGCCTCGATCCGCGGCCGCACCTTGCGGTCTACTTCGCCTACAATTTCTTCCGCCTTGCCGCGATCATGCAGGGCATCGCCGGCCGCGTACGCGACGGCACCGCCACCAGCGCCTTCGCTGCGGCCAAGGCGGACCTGGTGCGCCCGCTCGCGGCCAAGGCATGGGAATTCGCGCAACAGGCCGCCGCATGAGAACTTTCGCGCTTGCACTCGGCTCCGGCGGCGCGCGCGGGCTTGCCCACATCGCGGTGATCGAAGCGCTCGACGAGATGGGCATAAAGCCTGTGGCGATTGCCGGCGCCTCGATCGGCGCGCTGATCGGCTCAGCCTATGCCGCCGGGATGCGCGGGCGCGATATCCGTCACCATGTCATCGGCTTTGCCCATAAGCCCGGCGAAACCACGCGGCGCCTGCTTGCGGCGCGCGCCGGCAGCCTCGCCGATCTGTTCGCGGGCGCTTTCGGCCAGGCGACGCAGCTCGATGCCGAGAAATTCTGCGCGCAATTTCTGCCGCAACAGGTGCCGGAGGATTTCGCGGTTTTGTCGATTCCCCTCATCGTGATGGCGACCGACCTGCACGCGCGGGCGGAGGCCGAGCTGTCGGCGGGACCGCTTCGTCCGGCGCTCGCCGCCTCGGTTGCCATACCGGGCCTGTTTCGCCCGGTCGCGCTCGACGGCCGCATCCTGGTCGACGGCGGCGCCACCAATCCGCTGCCGTTCGACCGGCTTGAAGGCCGCGCCGAGCGCATCGTCGCGGTCGACGTATTCGGCATTCCGCCGGCCGACCGATCCGACGTGCCGAGCGGCTGGGAATGCGTCTACCTGACGATCAACGTCATGGGCTCGGCCATCCTCGCCGCCAAGCTCAACCACGGCGCGCCCGATCTCATGATCCGGCCGAACGTCACGATTTTCCGGGCGCTCGACTTCTACCAGGCGAGTGCCATCTTGCGCGTCGCCGAAGCGGAAAAGGGCGAACTGAAGGAGAAACTCGGTGTGTTGCTCGGCCAATGAGCGGTCATTCCGGGCCGCACGACGTGCGAGCCCGCAATCCATAATCACCAACGGTGCCATAATTTTTGAGCTCGGTGATTATGGATTCCGGATAGCCGCTTCGCGGCTTCCGGAATGACGATGACGCCGAGCGTTAGCGGCGCTCGCGAAAAAACTCCGTCAGCAACGCCGATGCTTCTGCTTCGCCGAGCCCGCCGTACACTTCCGGCCGGTGATGGCAGGTCGGAGAAAAAAAGAACCGCACGCCGTTATCCACCGCCCCGCCCTTCGGGTCGGCGGCGCCGTAATAGAGCCGCCGGATGCGGGCGAACGACAACGCGCCGGCGCACATGGCGCAGGGTTCGAGCGTGACGTAGAGGTCGCACTCGTTAAGCCGCTCGCAGCCGAAGCGCGCGGCGGCCTGGCGGATGGCAACGATTTCGGCATGCGCCGTCGGGTCGGCATCGGTCAGCGTGCGATTGGCGGCCCGCGCGATAACGGCGCCGCCAAGGACGATGACGCAGCCGACCGGGATTTCGCCGGCTTCGCCCGCAGCCCGCGCTTCCTCGAGCGCCATAGCCATGAAAGATGACATGGTTCGTTGCGATCCAACCTGCTATCGAGCGTGCGGCAAAGACAATTATGGACGAAAAAACCACGGCACAGGAAGGCGGCGAGCGCATCGCCAAGGCGATCGCGCGCGCGGGCCTTGCCTCGCGCCGCGAGGCGGAAGCATGGATCGCTGCCGGCCGCGTCGCCGTCAACGGCGAGATCATAAGCTCGCCGGCGCGAAACGTGACCGCGCGCGACCGCGTCAGCGTCGACGGCGCGCCGCTGCCGGCGCGGCAGCGCACGCGGCTGTTCCTCTATCACAAGCCGCGCGGGCTGTTGACGACGCAGGCCGACCCGCAAGGCCGGCCGACGATCTTCCATCGCCTGCCGAAAAGCCTGCCGCGGCTCGTCAGCGTCGGCCGGCTCGATTTCAACAGCGAAGGGTTGTTGCTCCTCACCAACGACGGCGCGCTCGCGCGCGTGCTCGAATTGCCGTCGACCGGCTGGCTGCGGCGCTATCGGGCGCGGGCGCACGGCTCGGTGACGCAGCAACAGCTCGACCAATTGCGCTCAGGCATCACCATCAGCGGCATCCATTACGGCGCGATCGACGCCGCGCTCGACCGCGTCCAGGGCTCGAACGTCCAAGCCTCGAACCTGTGGCTGACTTTCGCCATCCGCGAGGGCAAGAACCGCGAAGTACGCAACGTGCTCGGGCATCTCGGGCTTGAGGTTACCCGCCTCATTCGCATCTCGTTCGGCCCGTTCCAACTCGGCGAGCTCGCCGCGGGCGAAGTCGAAGAGGTGCCGACGCGGGTGTTGCGCGAACAGCTTGGCGCGCGGCTGGTCGCGGCCTCGGACGCGGATTTCTCGACGCCGATCCGGCCCGAGCCTTCCGCGCCAAGGCGCGAAACACCGCGCCCGAACAACAGGCCGGACTCGGCAAGCCATGCCTGGCGCGCACCCGAGGCAGACGCGCCAAAGCCGCTGCGGCGGAAATTTCATGGTACGCGCCGCAGCGACGCGGCGACGCGCGAACCGCCGACAACGAACATCCGCGCCGACACGCTCACCGACCGCAAGGGCCGGCACGTTGCGGTCGTGCGTCACGGCGAAGCAAAGCTTGCAGAGCCCGCACCGCTGCGGCCGGACCAACACCCGGCAAAGCACGGACGCCGCAACCGGCGCGGCTCCGATCGTGGCTCCGGCCCGCGGCCGTCGCGGCCGCGGCCGCCGCGGGGCTCCTGATGCGCGTCGTCGGCGGTCGCCTGCGCGGCCGGACGCTGGCGGCGCCGCAATCGCGAACGATCCGGCCGACCGCCGACCGGCTGCGGGAAGCTTTGTTCAACATCCTCGCCCACACTTACGATGACCCGATCAACGGCGCGCGCGTGCTTGATCTTTTCGCCGGCACCGGAGCGCTCGGCATCGAGGCGCTGTCGCGCGGCGCGTCATTCGCGCTTTTCATCGACGACGGCGCAGACGCGCGCGCGCTCATCCGCGAGAACGTCACCGCGCTCGGGCTTGGCGGCACGACGCGGATTTTTCGCCGCGACGCGAGGCGGCTTGGGCCGGCGCATCCGCTCGAACCGTTCGATGTCGCCTTCCTCGATCCGCCCTATGGGCAAGGCCTCGCCGAGCAGGCGCTCGCCTCGGCGCAGAGCGGCGGCTGGTTTGCGCCCGGCGCGCTCGGCATCGTCGAGGAGGCAACGGAGTCGAAATTTGTCGCCCCGCCGGGCTTTATCGAGCTGGAGCGGCGCCGCTACGGTACGACCGAATTGATATTGCTGCGGTTCGGCGCAAGCCCGTCATCCGCAAGCGCGACATTCAGCGCGGCGTGATGCCGGCATCGCGAACCACCTTGGTCCAGCGCGCGATCTCCTCGGGCACGAACTTGGCGAGGTATTCGGGCGTGCGCCGCTCCGGCGCCGCGATTTCGAGACCGAGATCTTCAAGGCGCTTGTGGATGGCGGGGTCGTCGAGCGTATCGCTCATCGCCTTGTTGAGCTTGGCGACGATCGCAGGTGACGCGCCGCGCGGCAGGAAGAAAGCATTCCAGACACTCGCTTCGACGCCCGCTAAACCCTGTGCGCCGGTGGTCCGCAGATCGGGAATGATGGCGACGCGCTGCGGCGACATCACCGCGATGCCTTTGACCACACCCTGTTTCGCCAGATTGGCGCCGGTCTGGATGGTGGAGCACATATAATCGAGCCGGCCGGCGATGGAGATCCTGCTGCGCCGGGCCCTCGCCGCGATACGGCACGTGGGTGACGTTCACCCCCATCTTGAGGTTGAGCAGCACGCACGGCAGGTGGGTGCCGGAGCCGACTCCGGCCGAGCCGAATTGCATCTTGCTCTGATTGGCTTTGACATAGGCGATGAACTCTTGGAGGTTCGAAACCGGCAGGTCCTTGCGCACGATCAGGATGCGCGGCGATTCGGTCGCGAGCCCCACCGGGGTGAAGTCGGTCAGCGCGTTATAGAGCGGCTGTTTGTTCATCGCCTGGCTGTAGGCCTGGGTACCGCTATTGCCGATCAGGAGCATGTAGCCGTCCGGCGCAGCGTGGGCGACTCGCGCCGCGCCGGTCATGCCGGACGCCCCGCCGATATTCTCGACCACGAGCGACTGGCCGAGCAACTCGCCCATTTTCTGCGCCTGGATGCGGGCGCTGACATCGACGCCGCCGCCGGCGGCAAACGGCACGACGAGCGTGATCGGCCGAGTCGGCCAATCCTCGGCGCGGACTTGACCGCACAATGTCACGAGCGCCGCGATAGCGGCGGCGATCAGTCGCCAAAAGTGCATGAACATTCCCTCGCAGAAAATGGCGCAAGCAGCCACGATGAGTGTGGGGTCATTGTAGCAAGCTAGCGCCGGCCGAACAGGCGTTCGATGTCGGTGAGCTTTAGTTCCACATAGGTCGGGCGGCCGTGGTTGCACTGGCCGGAATTGGGCGTCGCTTCCATCTCGCGCAGGAGCGCGTTCATTTCCTCAGGCTTGAGCCGCCTTCCGGCGCGCACCGAACCGTGACAGGCCATCGAAGAGGCGACCGCCATAAGCCGGCGCTCGAGCGGCAAGGTCTCGTCCCATTCGCCGATATGCTCGGCGAGATCGCGCACGAGACCGGCCCCGTCAATCTCGCCCAGGAGCGACGGCGTCTCGCGCAACGCCACCGCGCCGGGGCCGAAGCTCTCCAGCACCACGCCGTAGCGCGCCAGTTCGTCCGCGTGCGCGACGAGCCGCTCGAACGTCGGCCTCGTCGAGTTCGACGATCTCTGGAATGAGCAGAATCTGCCGACCCACGCCGCTCCGTTCCAGCGCCGCTTTGAGCCTCTCATAGACGATGCGCTCATGCGCGGCATGCTGATCGACGATGACCAGCCCATCGCTTGTCTGCGCCACGATATAGGTCTCGTGTAGCTGCGCGCGGGCGGCGCCGAGCGGATGATCGGGCGCCGCAGCGCTCTGCGCGCTGGCATCGCCCGATGAGCGCAGGTCGGCCGCCGGCAGACCGGCAGCGAACGCCGCCTGCGCCGGCTCGGCCAAGCCGCCCGCCTGCGGCGCAAATTGCGGCAGGCGCGCCGAGCCGGGATAGGCTGGCGAACGCCTGAAATCCCAGCGCCGCGACGGCAGCGAGGCGGCCGGACGGAGCGCCGCGATGGTGGCGCTGCCGCCGCTGGTCGCCGCGCGCGTTCCCTCGCGAGCGAGCGCGGATTTGAGCGCATGCACGATCAGCGCCCGCACCAGACCGGCATTGCGGAAGCGCACCTCGGCCTTGGCCGGATGCACATTCACATCGACTTCACGCGGCTGCAGCGCGACAAACAGCGCCAGCAGCGGGTGGCGGTCGCGCGGCAGATAATCGGCATAGGCTGCGCGCACCGCCCCGAGCAGGAGTTTGTCGCGCACCGGCCGGCCGTTGACGAACAGATATTGGCCGAGCGCGTTGGCGCGGCTCAACGTCGGCAGCGCCGCATAGCCTTCGATGATGACGCCTTCCCGCTCGGCCGCAATTTCCACGGCGTTGGCGCGGAAGTCGGCACCAAGCACGTCGCCGAGCCGCTTGAGCCGGCCAGCAGCGCCGGGCAACGCGGCTGCGAATGTCATTGGCGAGCGCTCCTCGCCGGCAAGCGTAAACGCCACGTCCGGCCGGCTCATAGCGAGCCGCCGCACCACCTCGCGCACAGCTTCCGCTTCGGTGCGGTCGAGCTTGAGAAATTTCAGCCGCGCCGGCGTGGCATAGAACAAGTCGCGCACCTCGACGCGGGTGCCGGCGCCGAGCGATGCGGGCTTTAGTTCGGATTTCACGCCGCCTTCGACCTCGATCGCCCAGGCATGCGGTTCGCTCTCGTGCCGCGTCGCGATGGCAAGCCGCGCCACCGCGCCGATCGACGGCAATGCCTCGCCGCGAAAGCCGAGCGTGCGGATCGAAACCAGATCGTCGTCGGCAAGCTTGGATGTGGCGTGGCGTTCGACCGCGAGCACGACGTCGGCGCGCGTCATGCCACAGCCGTCGTCGCTGACGCAGATCAGGCGGCGGCCGCCGCCGTCGGTGAGCACGTCAATGCGCTTGGCCCCCGCATCGAGCGCGTTTTCGACCAGCTCCTTGACCACGCTCGCCGGGCGCTCGACCACCTCGCCGGCGGCGATACGGTTGACGACGGATTCGGGAAGCTGGCGAACGGGCATGACGACTCGCTAGGCCACGAGGGTAGCGTTTATCGAGCGCAAGCGAAATCCGCGGTCAGCGAGAGTGCCTGTTATTCCCGATTCCATGGACGCCGTGCATCATGGCGAATGTGGAAGATCCATACTTCCTCACCCACAATCCGGTAATACACCTTGTAGGGACGGCGTGGCACAATCAGTTCACGTACACCCGGCTCGTCGGTGGCTCGCGCCGAGTATGGAAGTCCTCAAGCCGCCGAATCGAATTCTCCATCGCCCTCTTGACGGCTTGCGCCCCGTTCGGACTTCGCGCTTCGAGATATTCGAAAATTGCTTCCCGGTCGGCAAAGGCCCGCGGCGTATAGCGGACCCTCATAGGCGGTGGCGCTTATTCGATTGCGCCACCTTTTCGTCCGAAACGAACTCGCCTCGTTCGGCCTGCGCGATGCCCTCCCGTATTGCCGCCCGCGTGTCATCATCCAGCTCAACGGCCGGCGCTTCGGCGCCCGCCATCTGCAGCATCATGGCGGCAACGGCCTCCTGCTCGTCGTCGGGAAGCTCACGTACCTTGTCGATGGCCTTTTCCAGAAGTTTCGTTGTCATGGTTCATTATTATCGCATCAGCACCAATCTATCAATCCAACGCCGGCCTGGCGCGGCGCAGCTTCTTGATGCCGGCGCGGCGTTTCTTGCTCTCGATCCTGCGCTCGCGCGAGGCCTTGGTCGGTCTGGTCGGCCGCCGCTTGACCGGCGCGATCGCGGCGCGGCGGATGAGATCGGCGAGGCGATCGAGCGCGTCGTCGCGGTTGCGCGCCTGGGTGCGGTGGCGTTGCGCAATGATGACGAGGACGCCGTCGCGCGTCAGCCGCGAGCCGGCGAGGCGTTCGAGTCGCGCCGCAACGTCCGGCGGCAGCGACGGCGAGCGCCGCACGTCGAAACGTAGCTGCACTGCGGTTGCAAGCTTGTTGACGTTCTGGCCGCCCGGCCCCGAAGCGCGCACGAAGCTTTCCTCGATCTCGCGCTCGTCGATGCTGATGGTCGGGGTGATGCGGATCATAGCGGCAAAATCGTAGCCCCGATCGAGCGCCGGCGAAATCCGGCAAGCTGCTCGCTGGTCCGGATTTCCGCGCTTGCCCCGGCAAATCACAGCAGGCGGTGCAGAGCCGCCAGGATCACGAGATGGCCAGGATAGAAGACATAGAGCGCGTAGCGAGGCAGGAAGCGCGGGCGATTGCGAAACAACAGCGCCAGCCCAGCGATGGCGATGCTTCCGATCCCGGCGACCGACGCCACCAAGATCGGCGCGAATTCCCAAGGGTGCGGAAAGTACCAGTTCAGCCCAACCAGGATGAGCGCCAGCCACAAAGCGTGGGTCCGCTGCACCGCAAGCGTCATGAACAGAGCGGCCGGGAACAGCATTCCCGCAAGGCCGAAATCCACGCCGGAGCGCGCCTGGACGTAAGGACAGAAAATCGCCGCCGCGCCGACGAAAAAAACCGCGTGCTGGGCCAGCGGATCGAGCTTGCGCAACAGCGTCACGATCACGGCGCCGACGGCAAGCGTGAAGAGAATGTCGCCGTCGTCGTAGCCGAGCACCGTCGAATAGATCGGCTGCGAGACGACGCCGAGCGCCAGCAATCTTGCGACATAGTCCGGCACTTTGGTGCCGCGCTGCAGGTTACAGGCAAGCGCGAAGGCAAACAGCGGGAACGAAAGGCGGCCAAGTTTCCACAGAATATTGGCATGGTGGCCGAGGAAGATGAAATTGACGTGATCGACCACCATGAAAGCGGCTGCGAACAGCTTGACGATGTCGAGCGGCGCGCCGGTGAAATGGTCGAGCGATGCAGACCGCTTTGCCGCGGCCGGCAAGCCGATCGGCGGCATTCGCTCGTCTCCCCGCTCGTCGTGCGCAATAACCATGGCGTGCTCGGCGGTCGCCTGGCGTCCGCCCTTGACACTCTCGGTCGCTATTCCTAGCGTTAATGATCAGGATTCGGGTTAGGAGACTACCGACATGCGCAAGCTCATTTCCATCTTCCTGATCGGATTGGGGCTCCTGTTTGCGGCTGCACCAGCCGCGGTTGCGACCGGCGGGCCGCCCAATAACAGTTGCAGCGGCGACAATTGCTGACCCGGGGCTGCAGCCGGCGGCCGTTTGTGGTTGCCGACACCGGGGCCGGTCAAGGACGAAGTGACTGACGGGGTTTCGTGCGCTGGTGCGTAGAGCTTTGTGTGCCGGCGAGTTTGACGCCGCTCGCCCACCTCTGCCTACTTTTGGTTCACCGGCGGCGGGACGCCGCCTAATTCAGCGATCTGTTGACGGCAATCCCCGTTCACGTCGGCGGGCCAGGTGCTGCGCGGCGTCCAGGCCGTGTTCTTGGCCGGGATCGCCGCGCACTTGGCAAAGGCGACAAGCGCGCCGGCGGCGTCGCCCTCGATTCGGAGAACGAGGCCGATGCGCTGATCGCTGGTGGCTAAATTCTTCTGCCACGTCGCGTTGGACGTGTCTTTGACCGCCAATTTTTCGGCCTGTTCCTGTTCCGTCTGATACTCCTTGAGAGCCTGCGGTAGATTGCCTTGCTCGCGCAGGACATCGCCGAGCTTCTCATGCGCGTTGGCCACGTCATAGAGCGACGAGGCGTTATCGGGGTCTTTGGCGTTGATGCGGTCGGCGATCGACAAATAGGTGCGAAATTCGCCGAGCGCGTCCGTATAGGACTTCTCGTGCAACAGCACCTCGCCGATGCGCTGGTGACTGAATTCCAACAGCTCCTGCCAGCGGAAATTGGACGCGTCGATCGCGGCCAATATCGTCGCGCTGTCCTGGTACGCGCGATACTGCACCAGCGCATCCGCGGCATCGTTCTGCGCCATCAGCGCGTCGCCGAGCCTTTGGTGGCTGAACGCAAGGCCCTCGAGATAGGCCGCATTTTGCGAATTGGCCGCCGCAAGCTCCGTCATGCGGGCGAGGAAAACGCGAAACTCGTCCGCCGCCGCCGCCGGCTTGTTTTGGATCAGCAAATTATCGCCGAGGCGCTGATACGCGAACGCCAAAGCGCGCTGCCAGCGCTCGTTCTTGGGCGCAATCTTCAGCAGCTTGTCAGCTTCATTGAGCCAGACCTGATAGGCGGCGGAAGCCTCTGCGAGCTTGCCCTGCGCGCGCAAATAGTCGCCGATCCGTTCGTCGGCGAGGATGATCTCCCAGCGCAGGTTTTCGTCGTCGGTCTTGCCGCCGGCAAGCTTGGTCAACTCGGCTTGCCCGGCGCGGGCCTGGCTGAGCGCGGCATCGAGATCGCCTTGCCAATATAGGGCCTCGGCCAGCCGTTCTTCGGCAATGGCGCGGTCGCGCCGCCAAGCCGGCTCCGCCGGATTCTTGGCAAGCAGAAGCTGCGCCAGCGATTTTGCCCGCTCGGCGCTGTCGCGCGCCTTGGCGGCGAGCCCGACGGAGACGTTGGCGAGGCTGATGACTTCGAGGAGTTCCACCCGCGCCGCCGTCACTTCATTGGTCTCGCCCGGCAGGCCCCCGACGGTCTGCTGCGCCTTCGCCATCAATTGCTGCAGCAGGGCGGTGGAGATGCTGCCGCGGTCGTAGCCATCGACGAGCAGGTCGATACTGCCGGTCGCCTGATCAAGCGCGAGCTTGTAATCCTTTTCCGCTTCGCCAAGCGCCGCACTGGCGATGCCCTGCTCGTGCCAGGCATAGAGGCCGGCGGCCATGGCGAGCAGAAACAACACGAAGACGATGGTCGCAATGCGCCGGCTGCGGACGAGTTCGCGGCGCAGCGCCTCCTCCTTCGCCTGCTGCTCGGCCGCAACGCGCGCGCGCTCGGCGGCGATCGAGGCTTCGGCGAACTCGATGATCTCCGGATCGAGCTCGGCGCGCCGCTGCCCCAGCACTTCTGCCGCTTCGGCGATGCGCCGGCCGGCCGGCAGCAGAAAATCCTTGTCGCGGCTTTTGGCCTCCCAGGTCGTCGCGTCCGCCAGAAGCCTGCGGCGGATGATGAGAAAGTCGCGGTGCTCATCGATGAGATCGGCGAGCAGTGGCCATTTGACGAGCAGCGCTTCGTGAGCGAGGCGCAGGATTTTGCCGGCACCCTTGTCGTCGGCCACGGCAAGCCGCCCCGCTTCAAGCTTGGCGGCCAATTCGGCCTGCCGCGGATCGGCGAAATTGGCTTGCCGGACGGTGCGCGCGGTGACGGTGCCTTTGATCTCGTCGATCTCGACCAGCGCCAAAAGCAGCGCCGGCAGCGCCGCCTTGAGTTCGGGGAGAGCTTTTCGACCATGGCGTCGGCATGACGGGCGATCGCGCCTTCGAGTTCACCAAGCTGCCGGTAGCTTTCATAGGTGAGCAGGTTGTGGTGCTTGGTCTCGACGTTCAGCCGGTAGAGCTCATCGAGCACGAACGACAACAGCGGCAGCGACGCCGGGTCGCGCGCCGCTGCATCGCGGATCACCGCGTCGAGCGAGATGCCGCTCTTGTCATCGACCTCGAATTGCAGACCGGCTATTTCGGCGGGGCGCTGGATGATCTGTTCGATTTCCGGCGAGCTTGGCGCTGCCAGCAAGGATTGCCCGAGCCCTGCCGCCAGCTCGTTGAGCCGCGGCATGTCGATCATGCGGTGATAGAAATCGCTGCGCAGCGTGGCGATGATCCAGACCAGGCCGGATTTCGCCAGTTCGGAAAACAACAGGTCGAACGCATTACGCGTCTCGACCGTGAACGAAGCCGAGGTCAGCAACACTTCGAACTGGTCGAGCACGAGGATCAGACGGCCCTGCCCGGCGGCCCCGCCGGAATTCGTCTCGGCGGCGGCACGTTCGAGCGCAAGGCGCAGCGACGGCAAGAGCTGCGCGGCGCCGCCGCGTAATTGCGTGACGATTTCGTCGGCCCGATAGCCGATCGCCGCAAGCTCCGGCAACGCGGTCGGTCCAAGCAGCAGCGCAGCGAGAGCGGCGAACGGATCGGGCGTCAATTCCGCCGGCTGGATGACGGCGTGACGCCACGCCGCCACGCCGCTGACCACGCCCGGGGCCTTGAGATCAGGCAACAGGCCGGCGCGCACCAGCGAGGATTTGCCGCAACCGCTGGCGCCGAGCACCAGCATGAACGCCGTTCCTTCGCCGGCCCGGCGCACCAACGTCTCGGTAACCGCCCGCTCGGCGACCGCGCGGCCGAAAAACACCGGCGCCTGCTCGACGTTCGAACGCCTTGAGCCCGCGATAGGGCGAGCCTTCCCACCACTCGATGCGGTCTTCGGCAGTCCTCCCCGGCAGCTTGGGCAGGTCGCGGCGCAACAGCTCGCGCAGGTGGCGTTCGAGCTGCGCCTCAAAGTCGTCGAGGCTCGCGAAGCGGTTGAACCCGACTTTGAAGCTGCCGTCGCCGGCTTCGAAATAGCGTCGCCAGAACCCCTGGAGCGCCTCCCATTGCAGCCGCATCTGCTCGAGATCTTCGACGCGGTCGTACTCGGCGCGCGCCTTGTTGAAGCTGCGATAGACCAGAAGGTTCGGCACGCCGCCACGCGCCCTACTTGCCGCCAGCGCCTGCTCGTATTCCCATTCCGTGCCGGTCACCGGCACGCGGTCGTCCAAACTCTTATACTCGCGCAGAGCGGTGCGCGGCGGCAGCGGCGTGCCAAGCCGCGACCACAGGATAAGAACCAGCGTGTCGGCTTGCGACGGAGGCTCAATGATGTCCTGGAAATGTCCCGAGCTCAGCATCGGCTCGTATTCCCAGAGCACGGGTCGGATGTCGTAGAACCGCGCGAATTCGCGCTTGAGGCGGGAGATCACCAAGGCTGCCCGCAGGCGCTCGCTCTTTACGTCGCCGGGAGACGAGATGAAAATCTTGTACGGCTGCGGCACGCTGTTCTCCCCGACGGCAACACGCGTGGTCCCGCGGGCGCGCAGGTCGATTATGATAACGAGGCGGCCGTCGCGACGAAAGCTGGTTTGATGATCTTGGCGGCAAACGCGGAGCGAAATCGGTCAAGCGCATCGCCGCGGCGCGAGCCGGCCTTGCAAATACGCACAGACGGAGAGAGCAATCGCCGGCGACAGCGGATTTTGAGATGACCTACGACCTCTGCCGGCGCACAACTCAGCGCGTCGGCTCCATGCGATCGGCGACCGTCGGCACCTTGTACTGCTTCTGCGACGGACCGATGCCGTAGGGCTGATCGGGCGATGGTATGAAATAATCGGACGGCGGATCGGTCAGGCTCGTCCGCGGCGGCGGGCCGGTAAACGTTGCGTATTGCTCCTTCTTGAACCAGTCGAAGCTGAATACGCTCTTCTTCGAGTGTAGGTCGCGCTCTGGATAATCAGAGCTCGACGCCGCGCCGGAACCGCCGCCGCTCGGCGCTCGCGCCCCCGGCACATTGAGCTGGTCGGGACGCAGCGGCAGGTTGTCGAGGTCGCCGTACACATGGTTCGGCCGGGGTTTCTCATCGGCATGGGTGCGCGCGCTGCGAACCATGTCCGGATCCTTCGGCCAGTCCGGCACCGCGGGCGGCGCAGCGGCGTCGGGCGGCGGCAAATCGCGTGTCGGCGGCACCACAAGCGGCGAGCGCTCGCCGTAATTGATGTTGTCTCCCGAACTGTTCAGGCCGAGCGCCGCGAGGAAATTGGCGTAGAACGGCTGGCTATCATCATCGCCGCCGGCTCGGGCAATTGCGGTATTGGTGCAGACGACGAATGCGGCCAAAGCCGCGCCGAGCGCTACACGCGCAAGCGGCCCGCGCGCTAGCGCCAGGGCGGCCTGCCTTGCGGCTTGGAATTGGGTTATGCGGCATGCCCTCACCCTCGAAGCTGCCGGTACGGCACTCTATCCCCGGACACCGGGCCGGGAAACTCCCCCGCAAGTGGCCTTTATACCCCGGATCGGGGCGGTTTTGCGGCATCCGCGTGCCGCAGCGACTTAAATAGGAGCACTGCGACCCCGGCAACGATGGCCACATCGGCGACGTTAAACACGTACCAGTGGAAATTTCTCACGTAAAGGTCGACAAAATCCATGACTCCGGGCCAGTGTAGGCGATCCGCGGCATTGCCCAGCGCTCCCCCGATAATCAGGCCAAGGGCGAGAGCAGTCACCCGTGACGACACCCGCGAGAGCCAGACCCAAAGAAAAACGACGGCCAGCACCTCGAACCCGAACAGCGCCCATATCCCGACCGGCCCCGCTTGTGGGAACAATCCGTAGCTGACGCCGGTATTCCAGATCAGCGTGAGATTGACGAAGGGGGCGATCGGATCGGGAACGTGCGCAATCAGCCCGACCCCGTAGAGCACCCAGAGCTTAGCCGCCTGATCGGCAATCAGGGTCGCGGCCGCGACCGAAAGGCCGAGCGCGCTCAAGGGTCCCCAGAGGTAGGAGCGATCGACCTTGCTCGGGACCGCGTCGGTCATGCTGTTGGCTCTACTCGGCCGCTCTTGCCGTCGCTTCCCACTCGCGCAGCGCCTTGGCGTCGCGCGGCGTGACGTTCGGGGAATTGCGGGTCGAGCCCCACCGCTTCGGTGATCTTCCAGGACCGGGCGCATTTGCGGCCCTGCGCGCGCCGCGGCTCGACGGCTACTGCGCGCACGTCGTCCAGCCGGAACGCCTCCTGTGGCCCCTCGCCCTCCACCAGCGTCGCAGCCGACGTGATGCACAATTCGGCGAGATCGACGTCGACCGCGGCGGCGAACAGGTCGGCATCCGCGACATAGATGATCGGCGCCGCTTCGAGCGAAGAGCCGATGCGCTTTTGCGCCCGCTCAAGTTCGAGCGCGCCGGTCACGACGCGGCGCAGGTTGCGCAGCTTGCGCCACTTCTCCGCCAGTGCATCGTCGCGCCAGGACGCCGGCACGTCCCGGAAGATTTCAAGATGCACGGACGCTGCCGAAGGCTCGCGCGCAAGCCAAGCCTCCTCGGCGGTGAAGCATAGCATCGGCGCAAGCCAGATCACCGTGCAGCGGAACAAGTGGTCGAGCACGGTGAGGCAGGCTTTGCGCGTGAGCGACGAATACGGATCGCAGTACAGCGCGTCCTTGCGGATGTCAAAATAGAACGCCGACAGATCGACCGTCATGAACGTATTGAGCGCAGCAAAGATGCGCTTGAAATCAAATTCGCCATAGGCGCGGCGGATGAGCGGATCGAGCTCGGCCAGCCGGTGCAGCATCAAGCGCTCAAGCTCCGGCATGTCGGCGTGCGCCACCCGCTCGGCGGCATGGAAATGGGCGAGATTGCCGAGCATCCAGCGCAGCGTGTTGCGCAGCTTGCGATAGGTCTCGACCGTTGTTTTCAGGATTTCCGGACCGATGCGCTGGTCATCCCAGTAATCGGTCGCGCAGGTCCACATGCGCAAAATGTCAGCGCCAGACTGCCTGATCACGTCCTGCGGTTCGACGCCGTTGCCCAGCGACTTTGACATTTTGCGGCCGTGCTCGTCGAGTGTGAAGCCGTGCGTCACCACGATGTCGAATGGCGCGCGGCCGCGCGTGCCGCAGCTTTCGAGCAGCGAAGACTGAAACCAGCCGCGATGCTGATCGGAGCCTTCCAGATACATCACGCTGTCGGGGCCGCCGTCGACCTTGCGCGCGATGCCCGCAAGGCCTGGAAAATGCTTTGCGTCTTCCAGGACAAAGGCGTGCGTCGAACCGGAATCGAACCAGAACGTCGAGAATGTCGTCGACTTTCTGCCAGCCCTCGCCGGCGCGCTTGCCGAGGAAGCGCTCGCGCGCGCCCGGCTGGTACCAGGCGTCCGCGCCCTCTGTCTCGAACGCCTCGATAACGCGGACATTCACCTCGGGATCACTGAGAATCTCGACCGCGTCGTCCGGCTTCTCCTTGATGAACAGCGCAATCGGCACGCCCCAAGCGCGCTGGCGCGAGATCACCCAGTCGGGACGCGATTCGATCATGCCTTTGATGCGATTTGCGCCCTGCTCCGGCACCCAGCGCGTCGCCCCGATCGCGGCGAGCGCGCGCTGGCGCAGCGTGTCGCCGCGCCTGACGATGTACTTGTCCATCGCAATGAACCATTGCGGCGTGTTGCGGAAGATGATGGGCTTTTTCGAACGCCAGGAATGCGGATATTGGTGCTTGAGCTTGCCGCGCGCGATCAGCATGCCGGCGTCGATCAACGCCTTTATCACCGCCTCGTTGGCGTCGCCCTTCTCGCCGCTCTCTGTGAGCACGCGCTTGCCGGTGAAGCCCGGCGCCTGATCGGTGAAGCGGCCGTCGGCATCGACGGTGTAGGGGATTGTGGTGTTGATGCCCCACCTAGAAAGTTTTTGTGCATTCGCAGTCCAGACATCGAAATCTTCGCGACCATGTCCAGGTGCGGTGTGCACAAAGCCAGTCCCGGCATCATCGGTGACATGACCGCCCGGCAGAAGCGGCACGGCGAAATCGTAACCTTTCGCTTGAAGAGGATGATCGCAGACAACAAAGCCGAGTAGCTCCGCGTCGAGGTCAGCAAGCTTTTTGAAAGCAGTAACGCGGGCCTGCCGCAAAACATCCACGGCCAACTTGTTAGCAAGTACAAAACGATCGCCGACTTTGGTCCAGTTCTCGGCTGGCGCGTCGAGGACCTCGTATAGTCCATATGAGATTTTTGGCGAAAAACTGATCGCCCGATTTCCAGGAATTGTCCAAGGCGTGGTGGTCCAAATGATTATAGAAGCCCTTTGCAGCGCGTGGAGGATTTTGGTCGCTTCCGGCACACTAACGAATGGTCCAAAAGGCGCATGTCGCACCGGAAACTTTACCCACACCTGATCCGAGACATAATCCTCATACTCGACCTCGGCCTCCGCGAGCGCAGTCTTCTCCACCACCGACCACATCACGGGCTTGGAGCCGCGATAGAGCGTGCCGCCCGCGTGAAACTTCATCAGCTCGCGCGCGATCTGCGCTTCGGCGAAGTACGCCATCGTGGTATAGGGATGGGCCCAGTCGCCGATGACGCCGAGCCGCTCGAACTCGGTGCGCTGCACGCCGATCCAGTATTCGGCAAAGGCGCGGCACTCCTTGCGGAATTCGACGAACGCCGCGGCGTTGGAGAAGTCCGGCTTCGGCTTGCCCTTGGCGCGGTAGTTCTCCTCCTCGATCTTCCATTCGATCGGCAGGCCGTGGCAGTCCCAGCCCGGCACGTAATTGGAATCGAAGCCGAGCATCTGCTGGCTTCGCGTCACCACGTCCTTGAGAATCTTGTTGAGCGCGTGCCCGATATGGATGTTGCCGTTGGCGTAGGGCGGGCCGTCATGGAGCACGAATTTCGTTCTCCCCTTGCCGGCTGCGCGCAACCGCCCGTAGAGGTCGAGGTCCTGCCAGCGCTTGAGGATTTCCGGCTCCTTCTGCGGCAGACCGGCGCGCATCGGAAAGTCGGTCTTGGGCAGAAACAGCGTCTCGCTGTAATTGCGCGCTTTGGTCGGGGCAACGGTCATGTCGGGCTCGCGAACGGTTGCGCCTTCTAACAAGCCCGAGCCGGGGCGGAAAGGGGCACAGCCCCTGTCCTACTCGCAGCCGGGATCGGCCGTTCCCGGTCGGCGCGCCGGCAATGTCGCGACGGATCGGCGGAGCCCGGCGGCTTTGCACGTCGAGCGCGGCGGAAAGATCGCACTCACCGCTGCAGGCCGCGCCTGCACCGGCGCTCCGCCCCCTGACATCGCGGGCGATCATGTATTCTTGTCGTGCCGCCGCCGGCCGCACTCGCCGCACGCAGTCGCTCGGTCTCGCGCCACGTCATCAAACCGTCTGATTAAAGTGGATTTTCCCGCGCTTGATCCTTATCAATGGAACTATCTCAGGACCCCGATAATTTAATCGGGCAATTCGAGCTTCGGCTGCACGGAGAATGGCTATGAATACGGCGTCAAGCTTCTCAGAGAATGCGCGCGACACCATGAGCGATGTGCGTGAGGGTGTTCACGAAGCCGGCGACGCTGCCGCCGCGGCGGCTGGCGACATTCAGAAAGACCTCAAGGCGTTACGCGACGACTTCACGCGTCTGGCGGAACGGCTCAGCGGCGTCCTCGCCAGCAAGGGCAGCACGGCGTGGCAGCGCGCCAAGACGAGCGTCGACGGCGCGGTTTCCGACGCGCAGGGCAAGGGCCGCGAGGCGGTCGGCGCCGTGCGTGATCTCTCCGACGACGTCGCCGAGGCGGTCGAGCAATCGATCAAGCAACGGCCGTACACAACGTTAGCAGTGGCCGCGGCCGTGGGCTTCATCCTCGGCGCGACCTGGCGTGGCCGATAGAATCTGACATCGCTGATAGAATCCAGCGCCGCTGATTGGACCTGACGCGGCACACCCGCGAGACTTGGATGTTCAAGAACCTGACGCGCGAGGCGGTACTCGCCATAAGGGCAAAGAGCGGGCTGACGCCCGGCTTGTTCATCGGGCTCGCGTTTGCAGTCCTTGCCCTGTTGACCGCATTCGCGTTGCTGTGCGTCGCGGCCTATGTATGGCTTGCCGGCCTGTTCGGCGGCATTTTCGCCGCTCTCATCGGCGCCGGTTTCTTTCTTTTGGTGGCGGCGCTCAGCGCGATTTTCGCTGCCGTCGCCCGCAGCCGGGCGCGGCAGCGCGCCATGTTGGAGCGCGCGGCGCGGGCCGGTATCGGTGCGTGGCTGTTCGATCCCAAGATTTTGTCGACCGTCCTCGAAGTGGGCCGCTCGCTCGGCTGGCAGCGGCTCGCGGCAATGGCGCTGCTCGGCTTTCTGGCGGCGCAGTGGACCCGCGAACGGCGCGACGACAAAGATAGCGATAGCGATAGCGATTGATCGCGGCCGCTACGGCGGCGGCACGACATCGCCGGCCCGCGCCAGCACCTGGCGCGCCAGCTCGGCATCTTTGCGCATCTGCTGGATCAGCTCGCCAAGCGAAGCGAAGCTTTCCTCGTCGCGCAGAAAGCCGATAAACGCGACATCGATGGTCGCGCCGTAAAGATCGCCCGAAAAATCGAACAGAAAAACTTCGAGGAGCACCGCTCCGGTATCGAACATCGGCCGCCGCCCGAAGCTCGCCACGCCATCGTGGCAGCGCTTGCCGGCGCGCACGCGCACCGCGTAGATGCCGTGGCGCAGCCCACACGATGGATCGAGTTCGCAAGTTTGCGGTGGGAAAACCGAGTTCGCGGCCGCGCTTGTCGCCGTGAATCACCGCGCCGGTCACGAACCATGGATAGCCGAGATACTCGTTCGCTTCCTCTATTCGGCCGGCGGCGAGCGCCGCGCGGATCGGGCCCGACGCAATCGGGCGTCCATGATCTTCGAACGGCGGCACCACGTCGACGGCAAAGCCACACCTGCGGCCTTCGGCGGCAAGAAACTCCGGCGAGCCGGCTCGGCTCATGCCGAAGTGGAAGTTAAACCCGATCACGGCGCCGCTCACCGCGAACCGCTCGACCAGGATGCGGCGGACGAAGTCGGGCGCGGACAGATGGGCCAGCGCAGCGTCGAAGGTAAGCACGATCGCGCCGTCGAGTCCGGCCGCCGCCAACAGCCGCAATTTGGCGGCCTCGTCGGTCAGCCGGAACAACGGCTCGCCGGGATTGAAGAAAGCGCGCGGATGCGGCTCGAAAGTCAGCGCCGCGGCCGGCTTGCCCAGTCGCTGGGCGCGGCCGCGCGCAACCGCAATCACCGCCTGGTGGCCGCGATGCACGCCATCGAAATTGCCGATGGCGACGACCGCCCCGCGCAAGCGGTCACCGGGCGCGTCGTCGCGCACGATGATGAAGCTGTTGGTCGGCATCCGGCGGCAATGGTTAAGACGCGTCAATGCCCTAGTGCCGTTGCCGGCGCCGCGGAGTCAAGGGAGCGCGAACGGCGGTGGAGCACGCTTAACCGCCATTAACGCGATCTTCAACCCATCGCTCTAGCCTGGCGGCTGTTTGACAGGCCTGCCGCGGGGGCGCCCTGCCGTTGATTACCGACCCAAGTCTGCTCGGCCCAAGTCGGTTTTTGTGTGATTTCGGTCTCACGTCATTGCCTGCCCCAGGGGAGCGAAAGCGATGGCTCTCGATCCGTCGATGCCAGTGCTCGTGGTCGACGATTACGGCACCATGCTCCGCATTATCCGCAATCTTCTCCGTCAGCTCGGCTTCGCCGATGTCGACGACGCCAGTGATGGAGCCTCGGCGCTCGCCAAGATGCGCACCAAGCGCTACGGGCTCGTCATTTCCGACTGGAACATGGAGCCGATGACTGGTTTCGACCTGCTGCGGCAGGTCCGCGCCGATCCGAGTCTCGGCGAGACGCCATTCATCATGGTGACCGCGGAGTCCAAGACCGAGAACGTGATCGCGGCCAAGAAGGCGGGCGTGAACAACTACATCGTCAAGCCGTTCAATGCCCAGACGCTGAAGGCCAAGATCGAAGCGGTGTTTTCGGAGAAAACCGAAGCCGCCGAGGCGGTGCGGTAGCAAGTCTCACCACTTGAGTCCGCGGATGACCGCTTTCGGCGCGACGCGGGCGGCGGCAAACATCGCATTGAGGGCGTCGACGTCGGGGGCTTCGCGAGAGCCGTATTGCTCGGCGTGGAGAGCCGAAGTGACGAAGACACAATCCACGCCGAATGAGGCCGCGCCGGCAAGGTCGGTGCGCACCGAATCGCCGACCGCCAGCACGCGCCCAAGCGGGGGCGGCGTGCCGCCGCGTAATTCAGCGGCCTTGGCCAAAGCCGCTTCGTAGATCGGCGCGTGCGGCTTGCCGCAATAGAGCACCGCGCCGCCGAGCGCGGCATAGGCGTCGGCGAGCGCGCCGGCGCAATGGACCAGCGTGGCGCCGCGTTCGACCACGACGTTGGGATTGGCGCACACCATGAACAAGCCGCGGCCACGCATTGCCGCGAGCCGGTCGCGGTAGCTCTCCGGCGTCTCGGTCGTGTCGTCGAACAGACCCGAACAGACGACGTAATCGGCGCTCTCGAGCGGTGCAAACCTCACATCGAGACCGGCAAAGATCGGCAGGTCGCGCTGCGGGCCGAGATGGAACACGCTCTCGGCGAGCCGGCTCTCGACAATTCCGCGAGTTACATCGCCGGAACTGACGATCGCATCGTAAGCCCCGTGAGGCACACCAAGCCGATCCAGAATGCGCTCGACCGTGGAGCCTGGCCGCGGCGCGTTGGTGATCAGGATCACGGTGCCGCCACCAGCGCGGAACTGCGCGAGCGCCTCGCAGGCCGGTGCGAAGGCCTTAACCCCGTTATGGACTACACCCCACACATCGCAAAACAGCACATCGTAGCCGCGGCCAAGCGGAGCGAAATGTTCGGCAAGCGGCGCGCTGTGTTGCGGCATCTGCAGGTCCGGTGACGGCGCGATTTTGCTTCGCCCCGGCGTGCCCATTCAGCCGGGTCCGCTGGCGCGGACGAGCCTGGCCAGCATGCTGCGGGCGTCTGTCTTGGTATCAATCTTGGCATCAAGCTTGGCATCAATCTTGGCGCCGGCGCCGGCAGGCCCCGTCGCTTCGGCTGGCGCCGCCGGACTTAGCGGCGCCGCCGCATCCGCCTTGGCGGGCTCCTTCGCCGCGTGCCCATTGGCGCCTTGCAGCGCTTCGGCCCGCACCGGCCGCGGCGGTGCGAACAAAAAGCCCTGGCCGAAGCGGACATCGTAGTCGAGCAGGTCGACCACGGTGTTCTCAGTCTCGATGCGTTCGGCCACGAGATCGATGCCGAAGCGGCCAAGCAGATCTGAGAAATCGGCGGGATGAATGTCGGTAGAGGCGGCGCCGACCCGGTTGAGCAGAAGCGTGGCGGGCACTTTGATGAAGCGGAAGCCGCGTTCGGTCATTTCGCGCGGCTCGACGCGAAGATCGGTCAGATTGTCCATGGAGAAACGGAAGCCGCGCTCCGCCAGCGAGGCAAGGCTTTCGTGCTCGATCGGCCCCATGGCGCGAACCGCGCTCTGAGTGAATTCGAACACGAGCGCAGCCGCAATCGCGCGGTTGGCGTCGACGAATTCGAGCAGATGCGGAAAGTCTGAATCTGTCAGCGTCGCACCGGAAAGATTGCAAAACAGCCCGATATCGCGATTCTTGAGTTGGAGCCGCCGCACCACCTGAACGCAGCGCAGCACCGACAGATCATCGAGCTTCGGCATCAGCGAGGCGGCTTCCGCATATTTGAGGAAATCGGCGGCCGCGACGACCTCGCCATTCTCGGTTCGAAGCCGCGACATTGCTTCATAATAACGCACCTTGCGTTGCGGCAGCGTCACAATCGGCTGCAGGTAGAGATCGACCCGGTTCGCCTCGATGGCGCTGCGGACAGCTGCGATGATACCGTCGCGGTCAAGTCCGTTGAAGGCGGCGATGCTGCGCTCAGCGGTTGCGGCTGGCGCAGCGGACCCGAAGGCGGAGCCCAAAACGCCGGGACCGGTTGCGGCTGTGGCGGCCGGCGTGGTGCTGCTCTTGGCTCCCGCACTGCCGAGCGCGACGTCGTGGCCAGCGACCGAATCAGCGAGTTGCTTGACCAGGCTCGACAGCTCCTCAAGCTCCGCGGCCAGCGGTTGCGCCGTCGCCAGCGACCGCTCCAGCACGGATTCCATCCTAGTTTCCATGGCATTGAGGCGGCGGCCGAACTCGGCAAGCTGACGGGCGAGATCGCCCGAATTGCGCGACAGGGTGGCGAGCTGGTCGCTGGCTTCGGCGCGGTCGCGCAGCCGTGCCGCCACTGTATTGTAAATGGCAAGCGCGGTGAGGACGGCGAAAGCCGTCACCGCAGACACGGCCCAGTTGAGGCCGAAATGCAGATACAGCACCGCGCCGACAGAGGCGGCGATCAGCGCCATGCAGACGGCGATAAAAATGGCGCTGATGCGGACCATTGGTCAGTTTCCGGACGATGGTGACTCACGGATCCTAGGGCGCGGAGCACGCAAACGGAGGCGATTCGACGCCTCATACCCCAATCTTCATGACCACGCCCATAAGAGCAAGCGGGATTGCTCGCCGTGGCCGGTGCACTGACCCCGCTCAGCGCTGGGGCAGCAGGATCGCGTAATAGACCGAATCCGAGCCGCGCGACACCAGCGCGGCTTGCGGCAGCCGCAGCGGCGGCTGCATTTCGGCGCGCGGGAACCGCTGTTGCAGCACCGCTGGCATGGCTGGGTTCCCTTGCCAGATCAGGATCGCTCCGCGCCGCTCGAACGTCGGTCATGTCGATCCACGGGCTCAGATTCGGGTCGCCATGCACGATGACGTGCGGATGATCCGCCGAATAGACCGCGACGTTGTTGGCGGCGAACTCCCCGGCACCACCGGGCAGCGGCGCACCGCTGACGTATTGCAGTGGGGTGCCGGTCTTTTGGTGCCAACGTTCGACCACGATCCGAGCCACCAGCCGTCCCGGGAAATGCGTTGCCATGCTGCGGTTGCTGACGAGCGGCTCAAACAGCTCATTGGCAGCGTAGACCGTCGGCAGTACGGCGAAGACGATCGCGAATGCGACGGCAAATTGCCGCAATGCGCGCTGCTCCAAATCGGGCTTGAACCACATCAGGAAGGCGAGCGGCGCAAACAACCACAGCGAATAACCCCACATCGCGACCGGTAGCCGACCGGCGAACAGTGCGACCAGTGTCGTGAACAAAAAGGGCCCGAGCGCGAGTACCGTCACATAGCGGCGCGCAAAATCCGTTCCGATCGGCTGAAGCCGCGGCAATCGGCCGAATCCGTAGCACAGCCCAACGAGCCCAATCGTGGGCAAAAGAAAGACCACTTGGCTCGCGGTCCAGCGTAGCGGATAGATGACGACCTGATACCAGTGCGCTGCTTCCTTGGCCCGTTCATTGACATAGAGCACCGGCTGGAAGCCATGTGTCACGACCCAGTACAGATTGGGTGCGAGCACGATCAAAAAGGTGGCGGCCATCAGATACGGGCCGCGCGTGCGCCAAGCCGGCCGTGCGGCCGGGTCGAACAGCAGCACCAAGCCGAGCGGCGCCGCCAGCGCGAAGGCGGCGTATTTTGACCAGAACGCCAGGGCGAGAAATAGACCGGCCGCGATCCAGTCGAGCGCGCTTTTGCCGACGATGGCCCGATAGAAGAACCATCCTGTCAATGCCCAGAACGGCAATTGCATCTGGTCGTGCGCAAACTTTACCGCCGAGAAATTGAAGAAATGCAAGCCCTCCAGCGCGAGGACGGCAACGAGCGCGATGAAAGGATCGGCCACCTCGCGGCCGAAGCGCCAGACAAAATACAGACACAAAACAGCAACCAGCGGCCCCAGTAGATAGATCGAATCGATCTGCCCCGTGACCCGGTAGAGGGCCGAAGCCACCCACCACGGCAATGGCGCTTGCTTCCAATATCCCAGCTGCCATTCCTTACCGAGCGCCAGGTCCTCGGCGAGGTCGAGCTGCAGGTTATTGCAGACCAGCATCGGCAGCGCCGACCACAAAACGAAATGCACGCCGAGCACCCAGGCAAGCACCATTCCCGGCCGTTGGCGCGCAGAAGCGATCACCCGGTCCAGCAGCCTTTGGCTCGGGGCAATGACGACGGTACTGGCCATAATCGACGCCGGCGTGGCCGTGGGCATGGATTTCGTTCTTGAACCGACGGCTGCTATCGGTCAACCTTCACGCCTGCGGCGGCAACGCCGCACGGCCTGCCCGGCCGTAGCCTGAAGGGCGCTGTTGCGTCGGGTCGATTGCCATGGGCGACGTTATTCCCGAATTCTCGGTCGTTTTGCCGGCCCACAACGAGGCGGCGAACGTTGCTCCGATATGCGCTGCGCTCAAGGCGGAACTTGCACGACTCGGCAGCTACGAAATCATATTCGTCGACGACGGCAGCTCTGACGGCACCTTGGACGTGCTGCGGTCGGTGGCGACGCGCGAGCCGAGCGTGCGGTATCTGTTGTTCACCCGCAATTTCGGTCATCAGGCCGCGCTGCGCGCAGGACTGCAATATGCACGCGGCGCCGCGGTGATCATGATGGACGCCGATTTTGAACATCCGCCGCAAACAATTGGCGCGCTGGCTGGGCAATGGCGCTCCGGCTTCCAGGTCGTCGGCGCGAAACGCATCGATGATCCCACCAGCGTGTCGTTCCTCAAGCGGGCGACCTCGAATCTCTATTACCGCCTGCTCAACACGATTGGAGACGTCCGCATCGAACCGGGCAGCGCCGATTTCATGCTGATCGACCGGGTCGTGGTCGATGCCATCAACAGGCTCGACAATCGCGACCTTTTCCTGCGCGGCATCGTCCGCTGGTTCGGCTATCCATCCACCAGCGTGCCCTACAAACGCGGCACGCGGCAAAACGGCGAGAGCAAATATACGCTGAGCCGCATGGTCGAACTCGCAGTAAGCGGGATCGCCGGACACACTCTGCGGCCGCTGCGTTTTGCCATCTATATGGCGCTCGGCTTCGCGTTCATCGGGATGTTGCTCATCGCCTATTCAATTGTCAGCTACTTCTTCGTTCCCGGCACCGTGGTCGGCTGGACCTCGATCATGGCCGCCATCGCCATTCTCGGCGCCGCTGAACTTTTGGTGCTCGGCATATTCGGCGAATATCTCAGCCGCATCCTCAACGAGACAAGGCGGCGCCCTAACTACATCATTGCCGAGACCGATGCCGATCCCGTTTCCGCGCCGACGCTGACCGAAATGCGCAGCCTCGCGCAACGCTAGTGTTGTGACTCTCACAGATCGTTCTGTCATTCCGGGACGCGGGCCTTGGCCCGCGAGCCCGGAATCCATAATCCAGGGCGGTGATTATGGATTCCGGGCCCGCCGCTTCGCGGCGTCCCGGAATGACGCCAAACTGAATCAGATCTCGGTGACGGGACCACTGGAGCAAGTGGACGCGCGGTGCCGCGGACTACGACGAATGTTCGATCACGCAACCGCCCTGATGATGTTGGCAAGCTTGCCGAAGAGTTCTCCAATATCGCCCTCGCCCACGATCAGCGGCGGCGACAGCGCAAGCGTGTCGCCGGTGACGCGGACCATGAGGTTTTCCTCGTGGAAAGCCCGCTCCATGGCCTCGTATCCGCGCTGACCCGGGGCGCCCGGACGCGAGGCGAGGTCGATGCCCGCGGCAAGGCCGACGGTTCGGATGTCGAGCACGCCAGGCAGTCCCTTGAGCGCCATCGCGGCATCGGCGAACAGCGGCTCCAGCTTGCGCGCACGTTCGAACAGCTCTTCATCGCGATAGAGATCGAGCGTCGCCAAAGCCGCGGCGCAGGCGAGCGGATGCGCCGAGTAGGTATAGCCGTGGAACAGTTCGATGGTCTGTTCCGGGCCGCGCAGGAACGCATCGTAGATGCGCTCGCGCGCGATCACGCCGCCCATCGGCACAGTGCCCGAATTGACGCCCTTGGCAAAGGTGATGAGATCGGGCGTCACCCCATAGCGTTCGGCGGCAAAGGCATGGCCGAGCCGGCCGAACCCGGTGATGACTTCGTCGAAAATCAGCACAATGCCGTGGCGGTCGCAGATCGCGCGCAGCCGGTCAAGGTAGCCCTTGGGCGGCGGCAGCACGCCGGTCGAGCCGGCCACCGGCTCGACGATCACTGCGGCGATGGTCGAGGCGTCGTGCAGCGCGACAATGCGTTCGAGATCATCAGCAAGATGGGCGCCCCAATCCGGCTCGCCCCTGGTAAAGGCCTGGTGCTCGCGGCTGTAAGTTGACGGCAGATGGTCGACGCCTGCGAGCAAAGAGCCGAAGAATTTCCGGTTGTTGACGATGCCGCCGACCGAAATGCCGCCGAAGCCGACGCCGTGATAGGCCCGCTCGCGGCCGATCAGGCGGGTGCGAGCGCCCTCGCCGCGCACGTGATGGTAGGCGAGCGCAATCTTGAGCGCGGTGTCGACGGCTTCGGAGCCGGAATTGCAGAAAAAAACCCGATCGAGATCGTCCGGCGCCGAAGCCGCAATCCGGCTCGCCAGTTCGAACGCTAAGGGATGAGCGAACTGGAATGGTGGCGAGTAATCGAGTTCCGCGGCCTGCCGCTGGATCGCGGCAACGATGGCGTCGCGGTTATGGCCGGCATTAACGCACCACAGCCCCGCGGTGCCGTCGAGCACGGCGCGGCCGTCGGGGGTGTAATAGTGCATATCCTTGGCTCGCGCGATCAGCCGGGGGCTGCGCTTGAACGCGCGGTTAGGCGTGAAGGGCAGCCAGAATGGGTCGAGATCGTTGGTCTGCAGCGAACGCAACGATGCAGCAGAGCTGGTGGTCATGACGGTCTCGTTCCTCTTGCGCTGTGCGGCACGGCAGAATGGTCCCTACAGCCGCAACACGGTGAAATCTCGCTCGCGATGAGATTGCCCAAAACCGCAGCGTTTTCCACAGCGCATCAAGCTCAAAATAAATTGTGTCATTCAGACGTTGCTATCTGTACGTGTGCTCGCTATTGTTCATTGCAACTGAACTGAATCGATCGCTCGTAGGAGCGTAGTCGGCCGAGACGTTCTGTGGACGAGGCCAGCATGTGATGGAGGAATTGTATTTCCACGACCCCGACCTGACGGCGCTCGGGCGTACGACGCAGGCGTCCGGCATCTTGAACCCCGGTGAAGTCCGCCAGCAGCTTGCGCGCATCGTCGACAGCACCGCGTTCCGCGCTTCGTTGCGCCTGACGCGTTTCCTGTCCTTCGTCGTTGAAGCCGCCATGACCGGCAAGGGCCAGCGCATCAAGGCCTACACGATTGCTGTCGAGGCTCTGGGACGGTGCGGCAATTTCGATCCGCAGAATAACCCGATCGTTCGGGTCGAAGCCGTGCGGCTGCGCAAGGCGCTGGCGCGCTATTATGCCGGAGAAGGACATGACGATCCGCTGCTCATAGCGCTGCCGCGCGGCTCCTATGTGCCGTGCTTCAGGCTCCGCGGCACTGGCGAGCGTGCTGCGGTCGCCGAGCGCGATCCTGAAGTCTGACACGAAGGCGGCGCTGGACGACCTGTCCGAACTGGCCGCAGAAAGCGGACAATTGATCGAATTGCTGCGCAGCTTCCAAGAGCTGCTCGACATTTGGCGCCTGCAGGTCGAGGCCGTTACCGAAGCGATTGCATCCGCACGGCAGGCGCTGCACTGGTCGCGCGAGATGATCGCGTCCGCCGCAGCACCCGGCCCGGCCGGCAATGCCGCCTCCGAGCACCCGGCAGCCGCGCCGGATCGGCGAACTCGGTGCGGGAGCGCGACACAGCGGCGCGAAATCCGAAAAGTTTAGCTCAGCCGCATGAGCAGAATGCCGAGCGCCACCGCGCCGGCGACGAAGCAATAATAGGCGAACGGGTCGAGCGCGTCGAAATCGTGCTTGCGGAAATAGTGCATCAGGAAGGCAAGGCTGGCGTAGGCGGTGACGCCGGCGACCAGGCTTGCTACCAATGTGGGCGTCTGCCAGGCGGCCCCGGAATGCAGGAATTTCGGCGCCTCGTGGACCGCGGCGCCGACGATGATCGGAGTACCGAGCAGAAACGAGAACCGTGCCGCGGCTTCGTGATTGTGGCCGGCGGCAAGACCGGCGGCGAGCGTGACGCCGGAGCGCGAAATGCCCGGGATAAACGCGAGGCATTGCGCGAGCCCGATGCCGATGGACTGTAGCAAGGTCATCCCTGCAAGCGGCTGTGTGCCGCGCGTCTTTAGCCGTTCCGCGATCAGCAGAATGAGGCCGTTGACGACGAGGAAGATCGCGGCGATGAGCGGCTGCGCGAAGGCGTCGCGCACCAGCTTCTCGAACAGCGCCCCGACGATCACCGCCGGAACGGTCGCAATGCAGACGTAAAGGAATATCCGGCGCTCATCCTTGCCGGCCGGATCGCGAAAATTGACGACGCCCATCGCAAAGCCGAGCCAGTCGCGCCAGAAGTACAACAGCAGCGCCACCGCCGTGCCGAAATGGATCGCCACCAGAAACGGCAAGAACTGCGGCGATCTGAGGTCGACGTGCCAGTTGAGCAAAGCGGGAACCAGCACCGCGTGGCCAAGGCTGCTGATCGGAAACAGCTCCGTAACGCCTTGCAGGACGGCAAGCAACGTGGCGTTGATGACTTCCATGTCTCCCCCGGTGAAGGTTCGTCGATTCATCGCATGACCCCGCCGATTCGGCTCAAAACAGCGGTGCCGGCGGGACGCCGACGACGGAACCCGGACAGCGGCGGTGATCGAATTCGTAGGCCGAATCGAAGACCTATTGATAGTCGGGCCGGCGTCAAAGCGAAATCGCCGCCGCTCGAAACCGATCCGGATGCGCGCGCTCTGGTGCGGGAATTTTTTTGCTGTTATGGTCTTCACCGTGCTGCGTGTGGTCCGAGACGGGTTGTGGCCGTGCACAAATATTTCGCCAACAAGCCGGTGCGGCGGCGCTTCTTTGCGCTGGCGACGGCTTACGCGATTGTGCTGTCCAGCCTTTTTGCAAATATTGGCGCGGTCCGCGCCGCCGTCGGAGCTCCGCTCGATCCCTGGAGCGTCATCTGCCACGCGCCGGGTCCGGCGCAACCTGCGCCCGCCGGCGACGAGCGCAATAGCCGAACCTGCGTCGATGGTTGCTGCATCGGCTGCCTGATGCTGCTGGCGACCGTTCCGCCGCCGGCGGCGGAAGCGGTTCCGGCGGCGGCCACGGCAGGCCAGATTCTCAAGCCGCTGCCGGTGACCGTTCTCGCCCGCCACTTCGAGCATAAGTCCTACCTGTCGCGAGCCCCTCCATCGCGCGTGTGACGCCAAGCGGCCGCAGCCGCGGCCGCATCACTGCCTGTCACACTGCAATGGAGTATCGTCATGTCACCGCTCAGGGGCTGCTTGCGCGCGCTTGCGCCCGCGCTGCTCTTTCTTCCCATGCTCGTTTCCCACGCCTTCGCCCACGCCGTCTGCGGCGACCGCGTCTTTCCCGCCACGCTCGGCATCGACGATCCCGGCGTCGGGGACGAACTGGCACTGCCGACGCTCACCTGGCTGCCTCAAAACTCCGACGGATCGCAGGAGTTCGACGCGAGCTTCAGCTACACCAAAACCATCTTTCCCGGCTTCGGGCTATCGGTCACCGACGGCGCCGACCTGGCTAAAGCCCGGCGGATACGGCTGGGGCGACGTTGATACCGAGGCCAAATACAATTTCATGTGCAATTCGGACCACGAATTCATGGCTTCGGCGGGTCTCGACGTGACCTGGGCGAATACAGGCACGCCGAACATGTCGGATCCCTTCAACACTTATCAGCCCGTGCTCGACGTGGGCAAAGGCTTCGGCGATCTGCCGGCGAGCCTGAACATGCTGCGCCCGATCGCGGTGACCGCCGAGCTCAGCGAGAGTCTCCCCGGCCAAGCCTGGACGAATGGAAACCAGAACTCGACCAACATCAATTGGGGATTCACCGTCCAATACAGCCTGCCATACTACAATTCGAACGTGGCCGAGATCGACAACGACTTCTTCAAGCGTCTCGTCCCGATCACCGAATTCACCTTCGCGCGCCGATCTCGAATTTTGCGCCGGGAACCAACCAGACCACCGGCACGATTCAGCCGGGGGCGATCTATATGGCGGACACATGGCAGTTCGCGCTTGAGGCGATCATTCCGATGAACGCAGCGAGCGGTCACGGGGTAGGCGTCGTCGGCGAGCTGCATTTCTTCCTCGACGACATTTTCCCGAACTCGCTTGGCAAACCTATCTTCGGAGGAAAATCATGAAACGCATCCTCATCGCCTCAACTTTCGTCGCTCTTGCGCTCTCGTTCGGCTCCCAGGCCTTCGCCCACGCCTTCCTCGACCATGCAAGCCCGCGCGTCGGCAGCACCGTCGCCAAGGCTCCGGGCGAATTGACTTTGTGGTTCACACAAAATCTTGAGCCCGCATTCAGCAATGTTCAAGTGACGGGACCCAATGGCCATCGAGTCGATCACGGCAAGCCGCAGATCAGCGGCAACACGATGCGTGTCAGCATCAAAGCCTCCGGCCCGGGCACTTATCACGTGAAGTGGCACGCCTTGTCGGTCGACACCCACACCACGCAGGGCAGCTTCAGCTTCCAGGTCGGCGGCCCGTGAGCGATCGATCCAGCTTCAAGATTCGCCGGAACTCTCACCCCCCAGACCAGAAACTAAGTAGCAGACGAAGGAGACTGCAATGACAAAATCTCGCAACCCGTCATTCCAATCGTTCGATGGACAAACCACTCGTTCGGGCTTCAGACTTGCGTCGGCAATGTTGGCGCTGATGCTGAGCGCCGCCGCCGCAACGGCGGCGATGAATGGCGTCACTCTCGAAAAACCCTGGATGCGTTTCATCATCAAGGCGCGGCCCGCGGGCGGCTTTTTCACGCTGCACAACGACAGCGGATCGGCCATCGATCTTGTTGGCGCGTCGTCCGCCGCCTGCGGCATGGTGATGCTGCACAAGACCGTGGAAGTGAAGGACGTCGAGACAATGGTGCCGGTCAAGAGCATCAGCGTGCCGGCGCACAGCGTGCTGACGTTTGCACCTGGCGGTTACCACATCATGTGCATGTCGCCGGGCGACGCCATGAAGGTCGGGTCAAAGGTGCCGGTCACACTGAAATTCGCGGACGGCCAGACGATAACGGCGGAGTTTCCCGTCACAGGCCCGAACGCGAAATAACAACCGGCGCACGTCGCTTCATCCGTATTGGAAGAGCCGTCGGGCGCGCCCGCGGCTCTGGCGCTTGCCGTAAGGACGGTATGAACGACCCGATTTTTTGCGCCCGCGGTATTCATTTCGCCGCGACCATCATGGTGGCGGGCGTCATATTCTTTGTCGTGTTGATTGCCGACCCAGCGTTCCACGGCGCGGCGAACGGCGCGCGGTCAGCCGCGACGCTGCGATGCCGCCTCGCCTGGATTGCAGAGATCAGTCTCGGTCTGTCGGTGCTGTCGGGTGCTGCCTGGTTCGTGCTGACCGCGGCGTCGATGAGCGGACAGACAGTAGCGGAAGTGTTCGGCGGCGATGTGCTGTGGACCGCGGTGTCGCAGACCGATTTCGGCAGGGACTGGGGCGTGCGCCTCGTCCTCGCCGGCATTCTAGCCGCGATGTTCAGCCCCCTGCTGTCGCCGACCGGCGGCGCATCGGCCCAGCTCAAGGCAGCCGCGGCGATCGTCGCCGCGGCTTTCGTCGGCAGCATAGCCTTCGCCGGCCACGCGATCGGCGGCCAAGGCATCGAAGGCGTCCTGCATCCAGCCGCCGACGTGCTGCATCTGATGGCGGCCGCGGCCTGGGTGGGGGGCTCGTTCCGCTCGCGCTTGTGCTCTCAACCACCGCAGCGGATGCGGACGAGCTCACTGTGGCGCGAACGGCAACCCGGCGCTTTTCGACGCTCGGCATCGTCAGCGTCGCTGTGCTTCTGTTCACCGGCATCGTCAATAGCTGGTATCTGGTCGGCGGTTTTTCGGAGTTTACCCAATCGCGATACGGCCGATTGCTGCTGATCAAGCTTGCGCTGTTCGCGAGCATGGTCGCGTTCGCGGCGTTCAATTGGTCGCGATTGACGCCGAAGCTGGTGCAACATGCGGACGTCGCGGCGGCGCAGCAGGCGCGGCGTCTTTTGCGCCGCAATGCCGCAATCGAGGCATCGATCGGGGCCATCGTGATCGGCATCGTTGCGGTGCTCGGAACGCTACCGCCCGCAAGCCACGCCGCCCACCGTGCCATCGAGGAGGCCATCCCTCCCGACGCGTCATTCCAGCACATCCACGGCGAAGACGGCATGGTGGACGTGATGATCGAGCCGGGCCGCGTCGGCACGGCGCACGTCACGATTCATCTCCTCGACGACGACCTCGAAACGCTCCCGGCCCGGGCCGTGACGCTTACGCTCACCGCCCCCACGCCGGGCAGCAAGCCAAAAACCCGCGTCGCCTTGCAAGATTCCGATGGAGAATGGCAGCTCGACGGCATCGAACTTTCGCAACCGGGCAACTGGGTGGTGACGATCGACGCCGTACTCAATTCCGGCAAGCGGCTTAGGCTCGCCGCTCCGATCGTGATCGACGCCAAGTAGCGCGCCTGCATGCGCAGCGGCTGCCGAGAGCGGCAGACGCTCGACAAGCCCGGCCCGTTCGCTATACCATACCCCCTACCCTATCAACCGGGATCCGCAAGCCGTGAGCCACACCCAGCGCGAGAAGCTCAAACTGCTTAACCGGGTGCGCCGGGTGCGCGGCCAGATCAACGCGCTCGAGCGAGCGCTCGAAGAGGAGAAGGGCTGCGCCACAGTGCTGCACCTGATTGTGGCGGCGCGCGGCGCCATGAGCAGCCTGATGACCGAGGTGATCGAAGATCACATCAGGCTGCACCTGGTCGATTCCGTCAAGGACGCCGAACGTAGCCGCAGCGCCGAAGAACTGATCGAGGCCGTCCAGGCCTACTTGAAGTGACGGGGAGCAAGGCTCGATCATGGCGGATACCGCGACCGGCACCCATAGCCACGTCTTTCTCGGCGAAAGCCATGAGCGCAACGAGCGCCGCACCTGGCTGGTGATCGTCCTCTGTAGCGTCATGATGGCGGCGGAGATTGCCGGCGGCCTTCTGTTCGGTTCGATCGCGCTCATCGCCGATGCGCTGCATATGTCGACGCATGCCGGCGCGCTGCTGCTTGCAGCTCTGGCCTATCGTTACGCACGCCGCCACGCCAATGATGAGCGCTTCTCGTTCGGCACCGGCAAACTGGGTGACCTCGCCGGGTACACCAGCGCCGTCGTCCTGGCGATGATTGCGCTGCTCATCGGCTACGAAGCCGTCACCCGCTTCATCTGGCCGGTGCCGGTCGACTTCAAGGCCGCCATTCCAATCGCGGTGCTGGGATTGGGGGTCAATATCGCAAGCGCGCTCTTGCTCGGCGGCGGCCACCGCGGCGGGCAGCGTCACGAACATGACCACGCGCAGGCCCGGCTGCACGCCGAGCATGACCACGAGCCCACGCATTACGCCTCTGCCGCCGGCCTGCGGCCGCACCGCGTCGCGCAGCGCGACAACAACATGCGCGCGGCGCTTGTTCACGTGATGGCCGACGCCGCGGTCTCGCTCCTGGTGATTCTTGGGCTCTCGCTCGGGCGTTTCTTCGGCTGGGTCTGGATGGACCCGGCCGTCGGTGTCGTCGGCGCCGTCGTCATCGCCGCCTGGGCCTACGCGCTGGTGCGCGACACTGGCGCCATTCTGCTTGACATGAACCCGGATCGCGGCATGGCCGCACGGATGCGCGCAGCGATCGAGAGCGACGGCGATCGGCTGACCGACTTGCACCTTTGGCGGCTCGGTCCCGGCCACCTCGGCGCCATCGTCTCGGTCGTGACGCGACGCGAGCGCGGGCCGGATTATTACCGGTCGCTGCTTGGACGGTTCCATGCGCTCTCGCATCTGACCGTGCAGGTACAGCAGCAGGTGAAGCATAGCTGAGGCGGCGAATGGCCGCGGCCGCACCGCCTCGATGAGCGAATTGTCGAGCCTTGCCAGCGTCTGACGCGCGACGCCTCGCTCTTGTGATTCTCGGACCCTCGTTCAGCCTGTCCGCGCCCTGCTTCTATGGGTTCGCATCTGCGTCTGCTGCGACCCTTATCCTTGGTGCGGCGGACGCGCTTTAGCACGGCCTTGTATCGTGTTTGATCCAGATCAAAGCGGACAGGCTGCTCTGACGCCATGCTCCGACAAAAGGGAGCGAGCCATGCCGATCACCAGCATCCTGATCCTTGCCATCATCATTTTCGCTTTCGTCCTGTTCGCAGTGGTGCTCGCCTGGGGCGAGCGTCAGACACGCCACATTGGCGACGCCAATCGGCGAGCCGCCGCGGCAAGCACCCACATCGATTCGCTCAAGCAAGGCGCGGCAAGGGCCGACTACAGCCCCGGCCAACGGGGCAGCAGCAGCACGGCGAAGGTGTGATCCCAGAGCCGAGGCGTTGGCGCGGCAACGCCGCATTCTGCTCAGGCCTCGTCCCGCGCGTCGAGCGCGGGGCGATGCCGGGCGCGGAAGACGATGAAGTGTGACATTGAGAAGTTCACGACAAAGCTCGCCAGGATCGCCACCGCCTTCGCCAGCCAGACCGGCAGCAACAGGACTTGCGCGACAAACACCAGCGTCGCCGTGTTGGCCAGCCAGCCAAAGATGCCGGAGGCGACGAAGACGAAGTAGCGACGCCAGCGCAGCTTGCGCCCGGATTCGGCCGCAAAGGTGATCGAGGAGTTGAGGATATAGGAGCCGGTAACCGCAACGCTCCATGAGATGATGTTGGCCACGATCAACGAAATGGTCGTGGCGCTGGCGCAGCTGCACGAAGCGGATGCCCGGTCGAACAGCGACAATGCCGTGTTCGAATGACCCAGACCCGCCCGCGCGGCAAGGAAAATGCTGTAATCGACGGTGACATTGATCACGCCGATGAGGGCGAATGAAACCGCCTTCTGGCCGAGCGCGCCATAGCGCCAGCCTTTGTAGAACCTTGAGCGAATCATGCGAAGACGGGAAACGAGATCCATCGCGCCCCGCATAGCACGTTAGCCGTCACGCGCCAGCCCGCTCCGGGACGCGGGACCGGCGCCAGCACGCGAACAGACCGCAAACGCGACACGCCGGCCGGACTGCGCTATAGATCGAGCTGACAGGACCAAGCCGATGAAAAACGCAAGCGATCTCAGCCCTGTGAGTCGGATGCGCGACGCGGCCGCCCCGGCCATGCGGGGCGCGGGCCGGCGCGCCGGCCTGTCGATCGTGGTTCCGATCTATAACGAAGCGGCCGGGCTGTCGCGGCTGCATGCCCGCCTGATTGAGACCGCGCACCATCTGAAAGAGAAATACGCACTAGCCTGCGAATTTGTGTACGTCGACGACGGCAGCCGCGACGACACGCTTGCCGTTGCGCGCGAGCTGCCGGCGGCCGGAATCGATGTCCAGGTGGTCGCGCTGTCGCGCAATTTCGGCAAGGAAGCAGCCCTGCTTGCCGGTCTCGATCATGCCCGGCTCGGCGCCGTTGTGTTCATCGACGGCGACGGCCAGCATCCGCCGGCCTTGATCGAAACGCTGGTCGGCCACTGGCTCGATGGCGGTTACGACGTGGTTTTTACCGCTAAGGCGCATCGCTCGAACGAGACGCTGACGCGGCGGCTTGCCGTCAAAATGTTCTACCTGCTGCTCAATTGGGGCGCGCACAGCAAGATTCCGGAGGACGCCGGCGACTTCCGGCTACTGTCGCCTCGTGCCGCGAGCGCGCTGCGGCAATTGCCCGAGCGCAATCGTTTCTTCAAGGGACTGTCGAGCTGGATCGGCTTTCGCCAGCTGCGGATCGACTACGAGCCAGCAGCCCGCACCGAGGGCCGCAGCAACTGGAACCTGCGCCGGCTGATCGGCCTGTCGCTCAACGGGCTCACGGCTTTCTCGGTGGCGCCGCTGCGCTTTGCCATCATGCTCGGCTCGCTGTTGGCCGTAATCGCCCTGATCTACGGCGTGCAGATCCTGTACGAAACCCTGGCCTATGGCGAGAGCGTGCCCGGCTATCCGTCACTGTTCGTCGGCGTCATGGTGCTTGGCGGCGTGCAATTGATCATGCTCGGCGTGCTCGGCGAGTATATTGGCAAGATCCTGCAAGAGATCAAAGGGCGTCCGGTCTATTTCGTCGCCGAGCACGATGTCAGACACGACATCGAACAGGACACAAGCCGCGACGAACCGACCAAGCCCGCCACCGCCGCCGAATGAGCGATCCGCCGCGCCGACACATTTTCATTTGCGCCGACGACTACGGCATGTCGCCCGGGGTCAATCGCGCCATCCGCGACCTGATCACGCGCCGGCGCATCAACGCCACGTCGGTGATGACGGTGGCGCCGAGTTTCCGGCCTGCCGAGACTAGGCCCCTCTGCGACGCCGCCGGGCACCACGCGGCGATCGGATTGCATCTCACGCTGACCGCGCCATTTCGGCCGCTGTCGCACGGTTTTGCGCCGCGGCGCCGCGGCGTCTTCCTGTCGCTTGCAGCGATGCTGCACCGCTCGCACTTCCGCTTTCTCAAGCCGGAATTGCTGACAATCGAGATCGTGCGTCAGTTCGAAGCGTTCGCCGCCGCCTTCGGCCGCGCGCCCGATTTCGTCGACGGTCATCAGCACGTTCAGCTGTTGCCGCAAGTGCGTGAAGCGTTGCTGCGCGTGGTCAAGGAGGCGGCACCGCATGCCTGGGTGCGCCAGTGCGGCCGTGTTCCGCTGCCGGCGCGCAGACGCTACGCCGATCGCAAGGCGCTCGTGCTCGATGGCTTGTCTCGCCGCTTCCGCCGCCTCGCCCGCGAGCTCGAGCTCCGCACCAACCCGGCCTTCGCCGGCACCTACGCGTTCCGCAACGGTGCCGATTACAACCGGCTGTTTGCGACCTTCCTTGACGGCATGCCCGAAGGCGGCGCGATCATGTGCCATCCCGGCATTGTCGACGCCGAACTCAAGCGCCTCGATCCGCTGACCGATCTGCGCGAACGCGAATATGCCTTCTTCCGGGACGATGCGTTTCCGAGCTTGCTTGCCGCGCACGGCGTCAGGCTCGCCGGGCGCGCCGATTAAGCACCGCTTCAGGTCCGCAAAGCGCAGCATTGCCGGCCAATCGGTGGTCGGCCCGCCGCCCAGCCGTGCAGCCCGGTATTTACGGACCGTTTATCAGCGTGAAGCATTATTCCGTGGTTTGGGAGATCCGGCCATGGCCAGATTTGAACGGCGCGCGAACGTCGGCAGGCGTTTGGGCGAGGATCGACGCCGCGGCATCGACACTCGCACCGAAGAGGAAAAGCAAGTCATCGGTGAAAGACGCACGACGAATGATCGCAGGTCGGGTTTGGATCGGCGGGCAATCGCCAAGGCCCAGAAGCGGCGCAAGACCTGATCTGAAAACCTGGCCTTCGGGCGCGGATAGACGCGCGCCGTTCCATCCGGCCCGCAGATCGTTACATCACCACGACGTTGGTACCGACCTTGACGCGATTGTAGAGGTCGATCACATCGGCGTTGCGCAGCCTGATGCAGCCGGACGACACATTGTGGCCGATGGTCCAGGGCTCGTTCGAGCCGTGGATGCGATAGAGCGTGGAGCCGAGATACAGCGCGCGGGCGCCAAGCGGATTGTCCGGCCCGCCGGCCATGAAGCGCGGCAGTTCGGGCTGGCGCTTGAGCATGTCGTCGGGCGGTCGCCAATCCGGCCATTCGCGCTTGGCGGTAATCGTCTTCGCGCCCGCCCAGGTAAAGCCCGGACGGCCGACTCCGATGCCGTAACGGATCGCTTTGCCGCCGGCTTCGACCAGGTACAGGAACTTGTGCGGGGTATCGATGATGATCGTGCCCGGTTGCTCCTTGCCGTCATAGACCACGATTTGCCGGTCGTATTTCGGATCGACCGAGCGCTGGACCGGTTCCGCCGCAGCTTCATCGCTTGGCGCCGGACGGACGACAGCCATCGGTGCGGGCGCTGCCAATGCAGGCGGCGTCGGTCGCGAGTACGCGGGCGACGGCTGATAGGCACTCGGTCCGGTCGGCTGCTCGGCGGCGCTGCCGCCGCCGAATAGAAACTGGATAAAGCCGCCGCCGAGATCGGCCGACGTGGCTGCAGAAACCGGCGTGCCAGCCGCAACAGGCGCCACAGCTTGCAGTGGCGCCGCCGGCTCGCCGGAACTGTAGACCCCGGGCGCGATCGGCAAGGGGTCCGCCCAGGCCGAAACACAAAACACGCACAGCAGAAGCGCCGATACGCAGATACGCATTGCCGGTACTCTGAACTTCGCCCTTACGCGCTTGACTGCGAATGCAGATCGACCAGCTGGCGCGCCGAAGGCGCACCGACCGCCGCGATCAGCCGCGCGACGAGTACAGACCGAAAACTCGACTGTTTGGTAAATTTTGCGCTGCGGAACGCGCCAAGGCAGTTATTTGCACATTGTTCATCAAGTTACGGTTTATTTTTCGTCAACGGCAATTGCGATCTGTTCGGCCGCGGCGAGGACCTTGTGCGTTGCCTTATCGGCGGCACAAGCTGCTGCGGCACCGCCGCGAAACAGAAATCACGCCGGCCGGCGGATCGCCGCAAAGCACAACAGCGCGCAGACCGCGAACGCCGCGGCGAGCGACAGTCCGGCGGCGTCCGAAACCCGATCGTCAACATAGGACATCACCACCGGCGCCATGGCCTGCACCACGAGAAACGGACCGCCGATCCGCCCGACCAGGCGGCCGTAGCCGGGGGCGCCGAACAGGGCGAGCGGCACGGTGCCCCGCGAAATCGTCATCAATCCGTTGGCCATGCCGTACATCACGGCGAACGCCGCCGCCAATGCCGCAGAGAAATGAAGGAGCAGCAAAGCGACGAATGCCGCCACCAGAAGCGAGATGGCACTGCGCGCGATCCAGAGCGGATGCAAACGGCGTGCGAAGCTGAGTTCGCCGATGCGCGCCAACACTTGCGCCGGTCCAAACAGCATGCCGATGGCGACGACGGCTGCCGGCGATAGTCCGGAGCGTTCGAATATGGCAAGCAGTTGCGCCGACAACGCCGAGGGAACGAACGCGTAGGACGCAAAGGCCGCTGCGACCAGCATGAAAGCAAGGCCGTGCGGCGCCAAGAGCGGCCCCCGCTTCGGCTCCGGGCCTGGTTCTTCACGCACATCGTCATGGGCGCGAGAGCGCGGCAGTGCCAAGGCATGCAGCGGCGCAGCAAGCAGCGCCAACAAAGCCGCATAGACCAGATAGGTGCCGCGCCAGCCGATCGAGTCGAGCAGAATTTGCGTGGCTGGCCAGCTTACGGTGGAAGCGAAGCCTCCGGCGAGCGTAAGGGTCGTGATCGGCGCGCGCGCGGCGGCGCCGAATATACGTCCGAGCGTGGCGAAAGCGGGATCGTAGAGCGAGGCCGCCATAGCGACGCCGAGCGCCATCCAGACCGCGTAATAAGAATAGGAATTGTGGGCGTTCGCCAGTGCGAACAGCCCCAGCGCGCCGAGCAGCGAGCCGCACGGCATCACGACATGTCCACCGAATTTGTCGATCAGCGCGCCGACATAGCGCGACACCAAACCGCCGACAAAAAGCGCGACGGAAAAGCCTCCCATCGCGAACGATCTCGACCAGCCTTGATCGGCGGCGATCAACGGCACCGTGAGCACCGGCGGATAGAACAGCGCACCCCAAGCCAGGATCTCGGTGACGCCGAGCACACTGACGGCGCGCCAGCGGCCGAAGACGAATTCGCGGGGAGTGGGCATCGCCTTTGCCCTCGCCCGCCCGGGGCGCGCTTACACCCGCCCGAGCCGGGACAAGGCAACGAGTCTAATGTTGCGGCCGTTTCGCGCGCGCGGTGCCCTCGGGAGCGCAGCGAACGTAGACGCCGATGCCGTAGCGGCCGGCCACTTCCGGGTCCATCCACCTCAGCACCATGGTGCGGCCGTCGAACGAAACGATCTCCCGATCCTCCGCGCCGCCGGGCGGGCCGGGCGGACCGATGTAATTCTTGCCGCCCGGACTACCCTTGAGCCGTAATTCCCGCAACTGCGCGCTGTCTGCGAGATACATCATGACGCCGCCATTCTGGCCGCGGTCGATCGCTACTGGTTCGCCGCACTGCGCGCGCGCCTCGACCTCGGTGCGCGCCAGATCCTGCGGCCGATGATAGGAACCATAGCCCCAGCGACCGATGATTTCCTCTGGACGAATCGAAGAAGGGATTTCCGGAGCGGCCGCTGGCGCCGGCGCCGGAGCCGTAGCGATGGGCGCCGTCGTGCTGCAGCCGCCGAGCGCCAGCCCGCACAGGATGGCCGCACTCGCCAGCAAGCGGAAATCGCGCAGCCAACCACTCATGGACAAGCCCTCCTCGAATGCGCAGCACTGACCCGCCCTAATCTTCAGGCCCGAGCCGTTAACGCAAAAACCTGCCGCCCCGCGCAGACGTTAACTGCATTTTGCCGACGGATTTGGCCGCGACAGTGGCCAAGATTGCCGACGGATGCAGCAGAGCCCCGCAAATGCGATGGTTCTACGCCTGCCCTCCTTTCCACTTTGTTAGCCATCGGGACGAGCGGCCTTGACAGCGGATAACCCACGCCCTATTTCCGCGGCGGGTCTCTTGGCACTCGTACATTGCGAGTGCTAAGGCCCTGGAAACAATCTGGAATCCTTCCGCAAAATGCAAGGGCCGCGGCGCCGCGGCGACAGAGGGTGATCATGGCAAAACTGAAATTCCGCCCGCTTCATGACCGAGTGGTCGTCAAGCGCATCGAGGCCGAGGACAAGAGCAAGGGCGGCATCATCATCCCCGACACGGCGAAAGAGAAGCCGCAGGAGGGGGAAGTCGTCGCCGTCGGCCCAGGCGGCCGCGACGAAAACGGCAAACTGATCCCTATGGAGCTGAAGGCCGGCGATCGCGTTCTGTTCGGCAAGTGGTCCGGCACCGAAGCCAAACTCGAAGGTGACGAACTCCTGATCATGAAGGAGTTCGACATCATGGGCGTGATCGCCTGAACCCATACATCGTCATGGCCGGGCTTGACCCGGCCATCCATGGGGCCGGCCCGGCTGCATGGATCACCGGGTCAAGCCCGGTGATGACGAGCTGAAAACCCAGGAGCAAACAAACAATGACCGCCAAAGACGTAAGATTCTCCACCGAGGCCCGCGACCGCATGCTGCATGGCGTCGAGACGCTGGCCAATGCCGTCAAGGTGACGCTCGGGCCCAAGGGCCGCAATGTCGTGCTCGACAAGAGCTTCGGCGCGCCGCGCATCACCAAGGACGGCGTCACCGTCGCCAAGGAAATCGAGCTTGAGGACAAGTTCGAGAACATGGGCGCGCAGATGGTGCGCGAGGTGGCGCAGAAGACCAACGATCAGGCCGGCGACGGCACCACGACGGCGACGGTGCTGGCCGCCGCGATTGTCAAGGAAGGCGTCAAGTCGGTTGCCGCCGGCATGAACCCGATGGATCTCAAGCGCGGCATCGATCTTGCCGTCACCGCCGTCGTCGCCGACATCAAGAAGCGCTCGAAGAAGGTCGGCTCGTCGTCCGAAGTCGCCCAGGTCGGCACCATCTCGTCGAACGGCGACACCCAGGTCGGTAAGATGATCGCCGACGCCATGCAGAAGGTCGGCAACGAGGAAGTCATCACGGTCGAGGAGGCGAAGTCGTTGGAGACCGATGTCGAGATCGTCGAGGGCATGCAGTTCGACCGCGGCTACCTGTCGCCCTACTTCATCACCAACGCCGAGAAGATGATCGCGGAGCTCGAAGACGCCTACGTGCTGTTGCACGAGAAGAAGCTCTCCGCGCTGCAGGCGCTGTTGCCGGTGCTCGAGGCGGTGGTGCAGTCGGGCAAGCCGCTGCTCATTGTCGCCGAGGATATCGAGGGCGAGGCGCTGGCGACGCTCGTGGTCAACAAGCTGCGCGGCGGCCTCAAAGTTGCCGCGGTGAAGGCGCCCGGCTTCGGCGACCGCCGCAAGGCCATGCTCGAAGACATCGCCATCCTTACCGGCGGCCAGCTCATCGCCGAGGATCTCGGCATCAAGCTGGAAAACGTCACCGTCGGCATGCTCGGCCGCGCCAAGAAGGTGGTGATCGAGAAGGAGAAGACCACGATCGTCGACGGCGCCGGCAAGAAGAAGGACATCGAGGCCCGCGTCAATCAGATCAAGGCGCAGATCGAGGAGACCACCTCCGACTACGACCGCGAAAAGCTGCAGGAGCGGCTCGCCAAGCTCGCCGGCGGCGTGGCGGTGATCCGCGTCGGCGGCGCCACCGAGATCGAGGTCAAGGAGAAGAAGGATCGCGTCGAGGACGCGCTCAACGCCACCCGCGCCGCGGTCGAGGAAGGCATCGTGCCGGGCGGCGGCGTCGCGCTCCTTCGCGCCAAGAAGGCGATCGGCAAATTGCACAACGACAATGCCGACGTCCAGGCCGGCATCAACATCGTGCTCAAGGCGCTGGAGCAGCCGCTGCGCCAGATCGCGGAAAATTCCGGCGTCGAGGCCTCGATCGTCGTCAACAAGATTCTCGAGAACAAGTCGGAGACCTTCGGCTTCGACGCGCAGAGCGAGGATTATGTCGACATGATCGACAAGGGCATCGTCGATCCGGCCAAGGTGGTGCGCATCGCGCTGCAGGATGGCGCCTCGGTCGCCGGCCTCCTCGTCACCACCGAAGCCATGGTCGCCGAACTGCCCAAGGACAAGCCGGCCATGCCGGCCATGCCCGGCGGCGGCATGGGCGGGATGGATTATTGATCCGATCCGCAGATCGAACGACGAAGGGCGCGGTGAAAGCTGCGCCCTATTCTCTTGCGCCCCGTCTCATTGCTGGGAGCGTCGGGGTAGACTACAGCCAAATGAAATCGTGGGCATACAGCCAACAGTGAGCGAACGATGACCACCGCTGATACCGACCCATTTGCGAGTTTCAAAGCGGCCCAGCGCGAAGGTTGGGCGTTGTTTGTGCCGCTGGAAGCTCTCACTACCATTCCGGCAGCAAAATTGGTGAAATTCGCGCAAGTGGCTCCGGGCCACAGAGTGCTCGACGTGGCCTGTGGTACCGGCGTCGTCGCCGTCACCGCTGCTCGTCGCGGCGCCGAGGTGTCCGGGCTTGATCTTACGCCAGCGCTGCTCGAGCGTGCCCGCCACAACGCTACCGTTGCAGCCGTCGATATTGACTTCGTCGAGGGCGATGCCGAGGCGCTGCCTTATCCGGACGCCTCGTTCGATGTCGTGCTCAGCCAATTCGGCCACATGTTCGCCCCGCGTCCGGCGGTCGCGGTGCGCGAGATGCTGCGCGTACTCAAGACCGGCGGGCGGATTGCATTTTCGACCTGGCCGCCTGAACACTTCACCGGACACATGTTCACGTTCATCGCGCGCTATCTGCCGCCGCCTCCGCCCGGGGTCGATGCACCGGCGCCGCCGGCTTTATGGGGCGAGCCGAACGTTATTCGCGAGCGGCTTGGCGCAGCAGTGGCAAACCTCAAATTTGCGCGCGACACCGTGATCGTGCCGACGCTGAGCCTTCAACACTTCCGCATGGTGCAAGAGGCTACGGTCGGCCCGCTTACGAAGCTCGTCGCCTCGCTGCAGAACGATCCGGGCAAGCTTGCGCAGCTCCGCGCTGAGTTCGACTCGATGGCCGCCGACATTTTCGAAGAGAACGCCATCAATATGCCATTCCTCATGACGCGCGCGGTCAAGGCGTAATCGCCACGCCGGCGTCAGTTCGTCATCAGGCGGAAGCGCAGATTGGCGACGCCGAACAAATCGATTTCGTCGCCCTCACGCCGCCAGCCGGTGACCTGCGCGAGTTGCGCCAACAGACCGGCGTCGCGGCTGATCTGATCCGGCGTGCATTGCGACGGCAGTGCCGTGGTCGGAACGATGCTGATGGTGTCGGCGGCGACGTTCGCCGAACCGCGCACGCTTGCGCACCACAGGTAGATCGCGGCCGCGCCGTTCTCCTCGATCTCGATCATCGGCACGCGCTTGGCGCCGGGAACCGGCGCCGCATCAAGCACAAGCGGGCTGCCGAACGGGAATGAAGCTTCGCTTGCGGAGACCGGCACGATCGAACTTGCGAGCGCTGCGCCGGCAAGGACGCCGCCGGCAAGGAAGCCACCAGCAAGGAGGCCACCAGCAAGGAGGCGAATGGCACGCCGGCTCATACACCGCATGATCGTCTCCGGATCAGTCAATGGGGGACGCGGCCGGACGACCGCTGCGGCGATCAAGCCGCAACCGGGACGGCTTCGTCAAGCGCGGATTCGAGCGCTGTGGAAATCTCGCGGCCCGGGCAGGAGGCAAAGCAAAACGGCCGGCAGCTTGCGCCGCCGGCCGCGTCGTTTTCCAAGTTCAGGCCGCTGTTACTTGAGGCCGCTGAGATTGACCGCCGCCGAGAGCTTGGCGATGAAGGCTGCACCGCACCAGTTGGACCCAGCACCACCGGGGTTGATCGGCGTGACGTTAGCGATCCCGCTGGCAGTGAAATCGCTCGTAAAGGCGTTGCAGTCGCCCTTGTTCAGGTCGGTATCGTAGTAACGCAGGTCGAGCGTGAACACCTTGTAGGTCCAGCCGACGCCGACATCCCAGCTAGTGTAGCTCGTGTATTTGATGCCGCCGGGGAAGCCTGGAACGCCATAAAAGCTGTCACTCGTGCCCAACGCCCAGTAGCCAACGTCGCCCGAAACATAACCGCCCCACCCCGTCGGAAACCACGTACCCGGAAGGGTCACGGTGACGTTGCCGGTCGTAAACCAGCCATCGGCTCCGGTATTGGCCACTGACGGCGAGTACCATTCCTGTATGCCGAGAGAGAGATTATCGTTCACGGTGTAGGTGGCCTTGGCGTAAGCTTCATAGAAGCTTGCGCTCGCCTTAGCGAAATTGTCGTTGACCGGCAAGCCCGGTAGGCAACCAGCCATGGCGTCGTGGAAACACTGGCCCCCCGGGTAGTAATAGTACCAGATGCCGAAATCGGTGGCGAGTTTACCGAAGGTCGGGCGTACGCCGCCGTAGAAGTCGATCTCAGCCGCGGCGCGATTGGGGAAGTCGATGCTCTCGCCTGAGATGCCGGCATAGAGCTGGACATCCTTGCTGACATTGTAGCGCGGCTCGAAACCAGCCTGGGAGGATGGCTTATGGTCGGACTGCGTAATGCCGCGGAAATTGTAGTCCGTCATCACCGCGGCGGTGATCGCAACATCCCACGTCGGCGCTGCCTCGGCGGCCATTGGCGGAGCTTTGACCGGCATATCCGCGGCGAACGCCGATGTGGACGCCAAACCGGCTGCGATTGCCAACGGAAAAGCGAATCTTTTCATAAGCTTGCCCCTTGTCCCCACTGTACGCGGACATCGACAACGCGAGGACCGGGCACAGCACTACAAAAGCCGCAAAACCGCGGCACCTAATCGCGCAATCGTCGGATGTCATCACGCCGTAGCCAAGATCAATTCTACAGCAATTGCTGTCTTTTTGTGCGGTTTTGCGACAGCTTTAGAGATTCTTAGAAGGTGTGGCGCGCGCGCTACACTCAGCCCGGCCTAACCCGGGCAGCGACATGTGTCGTGACCGTTTTATCGCTATCATCGGATAAGCCGCTCAGCCCGGTGCCGGCTAACAGGAGATCGGAACATGCGAGCCATCGTTGACGGTCAAATCGTTGCCCAGACCAATGACATCGTGGAATGCAAGGGATATCAATACTTTCCGCGCGAGGCGGTGCGCATGGACTGGCTCGAAAAGGTGGAGAAAACCGCGCATGATCGGGCCTGTCCGCACGGCGTCCAGTTCTATGACGTCGTCGTTGGCGGCAGAAGGCATGAGCGCGCCGCCTGGTCGTATGAAGCGCCGCGGCCGCAGATGCGGCAGGTCGCCGACCGCTTCGGCTTCTGGCAGGACGTCGAAGTCAAGTAAGCCGGACCTGCTGGGAGCCCGATGATGATCGCGATGCCCCGGGGAACGGCCGCGTCGCGCGAATCCCGCGGCGGCGGGTCCCGGGCCGCTCGCATCGATGCAACTCCTCGCTTTCACAAGGTGATTGGCAAGCTCCTTCTGCGCACCCGGTGACGATCTATGATGATGATGCTGTGCGCGAGTTCGATCGCCGTGAAAGCTTCTAGAATCTGACCCATACGGGCAACGATATCGGCATTGCTCCAATTCCCGCCGCGGAAAAGGATCAGGCTTGGGTCGGACGCCTGCGTAAGTGCCAGCAGACGCGGATAGTCAAGATCAGCCGTGATGATCGTGCGCCCTTCCCGCTTTGCACGAGCCAGGATGGCGATGTCGGGCGTACGCGCGAACCCCAGACCGGCAGCGTGGACAGCGTCGTGGCCCTGGTCTGCGAGCCATGCCGCCAACTCCGGCGGAAGCGGCATGTCGACGAGAAATTTCACCTGTCAACTCGTCGGTGAAAGCTCGACCGTCTCGTCGTCGGCTAGGAATGCCGCGTAACGTAACGCCTCTTCGATGTCGCCGGGTTCGAGATAAGGATAGGACCTCAGAATCTGCTCGGGGGCCTCGCCAGCCGCCAGCAATCCGAGCAGACGCGCAACCGGAAACCTCAGGCCACGAATGCAGGGCTTACCGGTGCAGATTGCTGGATCGATCGTAATGCGCGTGAAAGGCATAACTTAGAGGACCGTCCAACTTCATTCGTGTCAAGCCGCCGCCTTTTTGCGGTTGGCTTCCAGCCGGGCGTCCACCAAGGCCACGATGGCGTCGATCACCGGATGGCTCAAGCCCTTCTGTTTGGCGATGAGCTGAACGAGCTTGTCGGCGCGTTCGATATTGGGCGCGCCGTTCTGCAGCGCGCGCGCCGCCGAGGCCGGGCGAGTGAGCGACTGCGCAGCCGCGGCGTACTTCTCGAACGGCACCAGATCGTCCGGCTTGGCGCCGAGCTTGACGCACAGATCGTTGACGAAATTGTAGACCGAGCGCGAGGTCTCGATGTCTGAGTGCACCGCCTCCTGCGCGGTGCGCATGCCGTCCTTGGTGACGCAGCGATAATTGCCGGCGAGCAGCATGGCCCATTTGGCCAGCGGCACAAAGATCGAGTCGTGCACGCGCAGGTGGACCGGCAGCTCGATCTTGCCCTCGGCGACCTGGTAGCGCACCGCGTCGATTTCCTGCTCCAACTGGCGCAGGATCGCGGTCGATTTGTCGGCCTCGAAGCGCGCTACCTTGAAGTTGGTCGGCAGCGTCACCAGCAGCACGTTGACCTTCTCGTCCGGCGGCCGGATCGCCTGCGGGTCCGGGCTGCACAGCGTGATGGCGCCCGGATCGAAATTGTCCCAAACGCCGGGATCGGTGTAGGCGGGCTTGAGCGCGTTGTAATCGAGGCCGGGAATGCGTTTGACGTAGGGCAGCGGCGGCATGTTCATGATCGACATGCAGGGCACGCGCGATCGCGCCACCGCATCCAGTAATTCGCGCACGCCGGGAGAGCGATATTGCGGCTCCTGCATGGCAAGGCCGACGAGATCGTACTCCTGCGGCTTCACGCCGGCGGCGCTGCCGGCCGAGACCTTGCCGGGCAGTTTGCGCGAGTCGAGTTCGACCGGCTCCTTGCGCCCGCGCACCGGCAGGCGCACGCGAAAGCCTTCGGCATTGATCAGATCGGCCTCGGCGGGCAGGCAGACCAGATGAATCCTGTGGCCGCCGAACAGGATTTTGGAAGCGAGCAGCGAGCCATAGGCCGCGCCCATCATCAGGATGTTATAGGTTGCCGGCATGATGCATCTCCTGCTTCGCCAAAGGAGCGGACCTCGCCAGCAGCGCCCCGGATTCGGCTCCAGACTCGTCGAAGGGCATTTGCCGGCGGCGGATATGCGATTGTCCGCATTATCCGCTCTGCGTCGCCCGGTCCGTTGCGACCGCCCGTAGGCTATTGGTCCAGCGCGCGCGACGCAACCTGCCGCTGGAACATTCGCGGACCAAAACGGCGCGCGCGCCGCGGCCCAGAGCCGCGGCGCCTCGCCGAGCCGCAAACAGCAGGCCTGAGCGCGCGTTGCGCCTAGTTGTCGGTGCCGCCCATGCCCGAGCCCATGGGGGGCGGCCAGGACGGCGCGGCCTCCGGTGTCGGCATCGCGGCCGGAGCCTTTTTCGCCGGCGCCTTGCGCTTGGGCGCGGCCTGCTTTGCCGCCTTTTTTACCGCCTTCTTGGCGGTCCTCTTGGCCGCGGCCTTCATCGTTTTCTTCTTCTTGCGCGCCGGAGCGGCCTTCTTCTTCGTCGATTTTTTCCTTGCCTTCTTCGCCATGATCGTCCTCCCGATTCACGCTGCCAGTGAAGGAGCCTGCCGGCTCCTCATCAGTGACCGGTATTGCGTAAACAGACACTTACGCCACGACTAAAGAGCGCTCCCGAGTCAACATTGTGCCCTCGACCGATGCATTGCCTCTGCGGCCGATACGCCCTGAAGTCTCTGCGGGCATGGCCCCCCAGTGGCCCAATCGATCAGCTCAACCGTGTGAACGATGGGAAGTGCCGTGCCCGCCGCAATCTGCGTGATGCAGCCAATATTGCCTGCTGCGATCACATCAGGTCGCAATCTCTCGATAGTCCCGACTTTGCGCTCGCGCAACCTTCTTGCGATATCGGGCTGCAGAATATTGTAGGTGCCCGCCGAGCCGCAGCACAGATGACCATCCGGCACGTCTTTGACCGTGAAACCAAGCCTGCCGAGCACCTCCTTGGGCTCCCTCGTCACCCGCTGACCGTGCTGCAGCGAGCAGGCGGAATGATAGGCGACGACAAGGCCAGGAGCCGCGGCATCGGCTTTAAGCGGCAGGGTGGCGACATATTCGGTGATGTCCTTGGTGAGACTTGAACAGCGGGCAGCGTGTTCGGCATAGGCCGGATCAGTGCGTAGCATGAAGCCGTAATCCTTCACCGTCGTGCCGCAGCCGGACGCCGTGATCACGATGGCGTCGGCATTTGCGACCGCCGTCCAGGCATCGATGTTGGCGCGCGCTTGGGCGAGCGCTTCGCGCTCGCGGCCGATGTGATGGACAAGCGCGCCGCAGCAGCCGGTGCCGTCCGCCACCACGACCTCGACGCCGTGGTGCGTGAGCACGCGGATGGCGGCGGCGTTGATCTGTGGCGCCAGAAGATCGTTGACACAGCCCGGGAGCAGGATCACGCGGCCGCGTTTTGGCCCACCCGAGGCGGAGAAGGTCTGCGGCGCGAGCGGGCGCTGCGGCAGCCGCCAGGGCGCCAAGCCGAGCATGGCGGCGAGGCGGTTGAGGCCGAGTGCATGGGCGATCGGCGCAAACGGCTTGCCGACGAGCGACGCGGCAAGCGCGAGCCGAAAGCGTTGCGGATAGGGCATCAGCGTGGCCAGCAAGGCCCGCAGCAGGCGCTCAGCGAGCGGTCGCCGATAGGTGCGTTCAATATGGACGCGGGCATGGTCGACGAGATGCATGTAATGCACGCCCGACGGACACGTCGTCATGCAGGCAAGACACGACAGGCAGCGATCGAGGTGGCGGACGACCTCCAGCGTCGCCGGGCTGTCGTGCTCCAGCATGTCCTTGATCAGGTAGATGCGCCCGCGCGGCGAATCGAGCTCGTTGCCGTCGAGCACATAGGTCGGACAGGTCGCGGTGCAGAAGCCGCAATGCACGCAGGCACGCAGAATTTTTTCCGACTCGGCGATGTCGGGATCGGCAAGCTGCGCCAATGTGAAAGAGGTCTGCATTTCAATCTCATGTCCCGGATGCGGCGCAGCGTGAAACGGTGCGCCGCTGATCCGGGACCTTCGCAGACTCGGCGTGTGTAACGATCCCGGTTCTGCATTGCAGCACTTCGTGCTGCAATGCGCCCGGGAAACGTTCATTGGCTGAAAATATCGACATCACACGCCCGCAAACCCTATACGCCCGCCCACATGCGCCCGGCATTGAACACGCCTTGCGGATCGAAGCTCGCCCGCACCCGTTTGGTCAATGCCGCAAGCGGCGCCGGCTCCGGCTCGAACACATCGACCGCCGCGCGCACCGCTGCCGGTGCGCGGATCAGCGTCGCGTGCCCGCCGGCTGCCGCGACATTCGCGCGCACCAGCGACGCGCTGGCGTCCGCCGCTTCAGGCAATGCCGCCCATACGAGCCCGCCCGCCCAATCGTAGATAATCTCGGCGTCCACCCGTTCGCGCAGCTCGCGGCCCAGTTCCGCGCCATGGCTCGGCGCCGTCGAGATACGCCAAAGATCGCGCGCTCCAGCAGGACCATTCGCCGCGAACGGCACCACGTCACGGACCGCTTGCCAGAACGCGCGCGAAGCTCTTTCGCCCAGAATATCCAGGGCGCCGAATGGCCCAAGCAGCGCGTGCAGCACATTCTTGCGCTGTGCGATCGAGGGCGCGACGCCTTCGAGACGGAACGCGGTCACTGCCGCGCCCAGGCGCGCGGTCTCGACAATCCGCATTGTGGCCTGTGCCGGCAGATGGGCTGACGCCGAAACGTCGGCAAACGAGTCCATGGCCGCGATCATCGCACTGCGTGCGGCGACATCGTCAAGATCGAAGACAAGCACGGTCTCCTCGGTCTCCGCGCGCGGCAGCGTTTTGACCGTCACCTCGGTCATGGCCGCGAGCGTACCCCAAGAGCCCGCGAGCAGCTTGCAGAGATCGTAACCGGTGACGTTCTTGACGACGCGGCCGCCCGACTTGAAGGTTTCGCCGCGGCCCGAGACCGCAGTTACGCCGAGGAAGTGATCGCGCGCAGCACCCGCCTTGACGCGGCGCGGGCCGGACAAATTCGCCGCGATCACCCCGCCGATCGAAGCGGCGCCGGCCGGCACTCCGAGCACGGCGCCGTAATCCATCGGCTCGAACGCGAGTTGCTGCTTGCTCGCCGCCAAAAGCGCTTCGATCTCGGCAAGCGGCGTGCCGGCCTTCGCGGACAACACCAATTCCTCCGGCTCGTAGAGCGTTACGCCGGAGAGGGCAGAAAGGTCGAGGGTTGCGTCCCATTGCGCCGCGCGACCGATTGCGCGCTTCGAGTTGCGGCCGACGAGTTCAAGCGTTTTGCCGTTCTCAATCGCCCATTGGATCGCCCGTTCGACCTCCTTGCCGTCGCGCGGATTGAGTGTGTCGGCCATCGTGAGATGCCATCACTCGGCAGCCGCAGCCGCTTCGGCGCGCACGAATTGCGGCATGATGTCGCGCGCGAAACGGCGGAGTTGATTGCTGCCGCCCGCAATCGTGAGCAGGAGGTAATCGGCGCCGGCCTGCTGCAAGGCTTTCAGCATCGTGCGGATTTCTTCCGGCGTGCCATAGAGCGCATTCTCCTCGGTGCCGCCGGGCTTGTCGGCATAGGCGAGAACATGCGAGCCGCCGGCGCGGCCGGGCGCCCGCGACACCTCGACGGTACGTTTGGTGTAACCGGCTTGCCGCGCGAGCGCGGCGCGCGTGTCGGCCTCGTCCTCGGCGACGTAAAGCTGGCGGGCGACCGCGACCTGCATTGGCTGGAAACCCAAGCCGCGCAGGCGCTGTTCAGTTCTGTAGATGCCGATGCGCGCCGCGATCTGCTGCGGGCTCGCATATTGATCGAGGATAAGGTTGAAGCCGCGCGCGGCGGCGCGGCGGATCGAAGGCTCGCTGCCGGCCGCCACCCAGAACGGCGGGTGCGGCTGTTGCGCCGGCGGCGGCTCGACCACGATGTCCTCGAAATGCCAGAAGCGGCCGCGATGGGAAAAGCGCTGGCGCGACGTGAACGCGCGGGTTATCACCTCGACTGCCTCCTCAAAGCGCGCCTCGGCCTCCTCCGGCGCGATCTGGAATCCCGTAAATTCGCTGTGGCGGTAGCCCTTGCCGATGCCGAAATCGAACCTTCCGCCGGAGAGAAGATCGAGTGTCGCCGCTTGTTCGGCAAGCAGCACCGGATTGTGCCACGGCAGCACCATCACCGCCGAGCCGAGCCGCAGCGTCGTGGTGCGCATGGCGAGCGCCATCAAGAGCATCAAGGTCGACGAAGCCTGGTTCCAGCCCGTGAAGTGGTGCTCGACCAGAAAGCTCGCATGAAAGCCGAGCGCCTCGGCCTCGACATTGAAATCGAGCCAATCGCGGAAACCTTGGCCGGTGTCCGGCGACAAATCGCGGCTGTTGGCCTGGGCGGAAGTGAAGAGACCGAATTTCATGGCGAATGGCTTTTCACTTTCCCGCCGCCGCGGCCTTGAGCCACGCTGTTTATTCTTTCAGTCTTATCCTCGCCACGGTCGGCGGTCCGTATGCCGGATATGCACGATCCTCACTTGATCGTCGAGGACACGATAGAACACTTTGAACGGCTAGCGAACGAGCGTCGCAACGCGCAGGCCCGGCCGCTGTTCGATCTCCGGCGCGCAAAACGGCTCGCGGCTGATACGGTCGGCAACCGCGCGGATGCGGGTTTCGAGAGCTTCGGCTACCCGGTCGCCGAAAGCCCCGCGACTAACCGCAGAAATCGTGCGAAGGTCGGCGACGGCACGCTTCGAGTACTAAACCCTCATCGGCGGCGAAACGTACGGAATGCGGCTTCGACTTCCTCGTCCGTTGCGACGCTGCTGCGCTCCGCTTCGTCAATCGCCTGAAGCTCCTCCAGTGTAGCACAATATACGCCGGTGCGCCGCAGCTCGATTTCGCGCCCATATTCCGCAAGATCTTCCTGGTCCTCAGGCGGCCAGGACTCCACCTGCTAAAGGAGCGTTTTGGTGCTCGGGCTCATGGCAGGGATATAACAGACGACCATTTTCGCTGCTATTGGCTCCGGCATGTCGGGCTCCGTCATGGCCGGGCTTAATCCGGCATCGCCCGCGGCCGCCGTGCGGGGATTGCGAGGTTGGCGGATTACCCTGCGCTAATCAGCCCGCGCTGCTGCCTCATTCAAAACCGCGGCAGATCTGGAAACGCCAGCCGCCCCGCATGCACATGCATGCGTCCCAGCTCGGCGCAGCGGTGCAGCGTCGGAAACACTTTTCCGGGATTGAGCAGGCTCTTGTCGTCGAAGGCGCATTTGAGCCGCTGCTGCTGATCGAGATCGGCTTCGGTAAACATCGCCGGCATCAGATCGCGTTTTTCGACGCCGACGCCGTGCTCGCCGGTGAGCACGCCGCCGACCTCGACGCACAGCAAAAGAATATCGGCACCGAATTTTTCCGCGCGTTCGAGTTCACCCGGTCTGTTGGCGTCGTAGAGGATCAGCGGATGCAGATTGCCGTCGCCGGCATGGAACACGTTGGCGACGCGCAGCCCGTATTTCGCCGACAATTCCTGGGTGCGGCGCAACACCAGCGGCAGCTTGCCGCGCGGAATGGTGCCGTCCATGCAATAATAGTCGGGCGAGATGCGGCCTACAGCCGGGAATGCCGCCTTGCGGCCGGCCCAGAACAATAACCGTTCATCCTCGGAACTGGAGAGGCGGCAGTTCGCCGCCCGGCACGCGCGCGCGATCCCCTGGACCCGGTCGAGCAGGTGATCGACCTCGGCGGGCGGGCCGTCGAGCTCGACGATCAACAAAGCCTCGACGTTCGAGCGGATAGCCGGCATGAACAAAATCCTCGGCGGCGCGAATGGCCGGGCCGTCCATCATCTCCATGCCGCCGGGGATGATGCCTGCGCCGATGATCTGCGCCACGCAGGCGCCGGCGTCCTCCGAGGTTGGAAAACCGATCAGCGCAGCGCGCGCGCTCTGCGGCTTTTTCAGAAGCCGCACCGTGACTTCGGTGACGATGCCGAGCAGGCCCTCCGAGCCGTTGATCAGACCGAGCAGATCGTAGCCCGCCGCATCGAGATGCTTGCCGCCGAGGCGGACGATCTCGCCGTTCATCAGCACCAGCTCGCAGCCCAGCACATTGTTGGCGGTGACGCCGTATTTGAGGCAATGTACGCCGCCGGAATTCTCCGCCACATTGCCGCCGATGGTGCAGGCGATCTGCGACGACGGATCGGGCGCGTAATAGAACCCGGCGTGCTCGACCGCCGCCGACACCGCGAGATTGGTGACGCCGGACTCGACCACCGCGACGCGGTTGTCGAAGTCGATGTCGCGGATGCGGTTGAACTTGGCCATGCCCAGAAGTACACCGTCGCCGAGCGGAAGCGCCCCGCCCGACAGCGACGTGCCCGCCCCGCGCGGCACCACCTTGATGCCCTCGCGATGACAATAGGAGAGCACGGCGGCGACCTGCGCGGTGGTTTCCGGCAGCACCACCACCATGGGAAGCTGGCGATAGGCAGTGAGACCGTCGGTCTCGAACGGGCGCATTTCGTGCTCCGAGGCAATGACTCCCTCGCCCGGCACGATGGCTGAAAGCGCAGACACGATCTGGGCGCGGCGCCCAAGCACCGCCGCATCGGCCTGCGGCATTGCAACCGGCATCGGCTCCGCTCCGCGCTTCCCCGATCGCTGTGTATTCCCTATGACTATAGCCCGCAAACCGGAGGGAGAGTGAACGATGAGAACTGTGATCGCTGTGGCAGTCATGGTTGCCGCGTCAGCGGGCGTGGCTCTGGCGCAGGATGCCGCGAAGGGGGAACGGGTATTCAATTTGTGTCGGCCGTGCCATCAAATCGGCAACGATGCCCAAAACCTCCTTGGCCCCGAATTGAACGGCCTCGATGGCCGCCATTCCGGCAGCGTTGCGGGATTTGCCTATTCCGAGGCCAACAAGAAGTCGGGTATTGTGTGGAAGGAGGCTACCTTCACGCAATACATCAAGGATCCGCAGGCGATGATCCCCGGCACCAAAATGTACTTCGTCGGCATCAAGAACCCGCAGCAGATCAACGACCTGTGGGCCTATCTCAGCCAGTTCAATGCAGACGGCGGCGTCAAAAACAAGTAGGACAGAAGCCGCCGCCGCCGATTGATATGGCTCAAATGGGACTGCTGCATAAGTTGGCATAAGGAGCGGCAACGCGCGCCGCGGGCAGGAGGAGATGCAGTCATGATCAAGGATATCATCGTCAGTCTGAGCGTCGCCGAAGGCGGCGGTTTTGCGGGAGAGTACGCGATCTCCGTCGCCGCAGCGCTCGACGCGCACCTCACCGGTATCGCTTTCGTCTATGACCCGATCGTTCCGGTGGCAGCGACCGGCTATATTCCCGCCGAAGTCATCGAGCAGCAGCAACGTGACAGCAAAGAGGCTACCCAGGCCGCCATCGACCGCTTCACTACTGCCGCTTCACGGGCGGGCATATCGGTCGAACCGCATGCGCTCGCGGCAAGTTATGCCGGCGCTGGCGACCAGTTCGGCCTGATCTCACGGCGCTTCGATCTTGTCATTGTCGGCCAGTCCGAGCCGGACAAGGGCGCGGTCGAGGAGCTCATTGCGGAAAGCGCGCTGTTCGAGTCCGGCCGGCCCGTGATCTTGGTCCCCTACATCCAGAAGGCGCCGCTCAAGCTCGATCGGGTCATGGTCTGCTGGGACGGCGGCAAAGCGGCGACGCGGGCGATCGCCGACGCCATGCCGCTTCTTGAACGGGCCAAGCAGGTCGAGGTGGTGATCATCGCCAGCGAGCGCGGCAAACTGGACGAGATCCCCGGCGCCGATATGGGCGAGCATCTTGCCCGCCATGGACTGAAAGTGGACGTCAAACGCATTACCGAGGGCGACATCGACATCGCCGATGCGCTGCTCTCGCACGCTGCCGATTCTGCCGCCGACTTCATCGTCATGGGCGGCTACGGCCATTCGCGCCTGCGCGAATTCGTGCTGGGCGGCGTCACCCACAGCATCCTGCGCTCGATGACGGCGCCAGTGCTGATGTCACACTGAACGGCGCCCCAACTAGCCGTGTGGCAAGAACCGCGACCGGCGGCGGCCGCCCGGCGCCGCTTCCGGCCGAGGGAGCACGCAATGTCGTTTACGCTCTACAATGCGCCGCAATCGACTTGCAGCCAACGCGTCCGCTTCGTCCTTAATGCCAAGAAGCTGCCGTTCGACGAGGTCAAGCTCGACCTTCTGGCCGGCGACCAGCTCAAGCCGGAATATCTCGCGCTCAATCCGAATGGCGTGGTGCCCACGCTCGAACACGATGGCGACATCGTGATCGATTCCTCCGTCATCATCGAATATTTGGACGAGATCGCGCCTTCGCCGCAAAACTTTACGCCGCGCGACCCGGTCAAGCGCGCCGGAATGCGCTCGCTGATGCGCTTCATCGACGAGATGCCGGCGGCGGCGGTGCGCGTGCCGACCTTCAATCTCGCGTTCCTGCCGCGCTTTGCGGCCATGAGCGAACAGGAATTTCTTGCCTTCGCCGAATCGAAACCGCTGCGCAAGGAATTCATGCTGGCGATGGGCCGCAGCGGCTTTCCGCAAAAGGACATGGATGCCGCACTGCAAAGGCTGCGCCGCAGCTACGAGCGCATGGATGCCGAGATCGCGGCAAGCGGCGGGCCGTGGCTGCTCGGCGCCGAGATTTCGCTCGCCGACATCGCCGTCATGCCGGCGATCGTGCGCATGGCCGATCTCGGCCGCGATGCCAATTGGCGGGATCTACCGCGGGTGCAGCGTTGGTACGACGCCATCCGCGCCGAACCGGCCTTTGCTCCGACCTACTATCCGGGATCGCTGCTCACCGAACGCTTTCCGCATTTACGCCAAGCGGTGACCCATCAGGCGGCTGCGGCTCAGGCGAACTGACCGCACCCACCACGCTCCAAGCCTGCCGCCTCGCCAAGCCCGCTTTTGCAGCCGCCGGGCGCCCGGCCTCCCGGCATTCGCCAGGCAAAATATTGTTCTGGATGTCGTTGACGCACGAATGTCCCCCATGCGACGCTTTGGTTCATTGCCGTCACCGGTCGGGCTGTTGCTGAAGCCGCGAGCACCAGACCAGAGGGCGCCGGTTCGTCCAACGATAAAGCAATCGAGGAACGCAAGCTCACGGGGGGACCACATGGCGGGTCGGCCGGCATGAGCGGCGGCGTTGCGCCACATCTTCTTGAGATTTCAGGCTTGACCATGCGCTTCGGCGGGATCGTTGCGCTGGAAAGTGTGACTTTTACCGTCGCTTCCGGCCGGATCGTCGGATTGATCGGTCCCAACGGCGCCGGCAAGACCACTTTATTCAATTGCCTAAGCAGGCTTTACCGTCCGGCGCGAGGCGACATTCGCTTGAATGGGCGCTCGCTGCAGGGCCGCTCCCCGTCCGACATTGCCGCTTTGGGCATCGGCCGCACCTTTCAAAGCCCGACCTTGTTCGATTCGATGTCGGTGCTCGACAACGTCAAGGTCGGTGCCCATTGCCGAGGCCGCAATGGATCGTTGATCGACGCCGTAACGATGCCTTCGGCACGGCGCGAGGAACACGCTTTCGATACCGACGCGCGAGCGATGCTGAGCCTAGTGGGGCTGGAGAGCGCGGCCATGCGGCCTGCGGCGAGCCTGCCGTTTGCCGTGCGCAAACGTGTGGAACTGGCGCGCGCGCTCGCCGCTCACCCGTCGCTGCTGCTGCTCGACGAGCCCGCCGGCGGACTAAATCATGATGAAGTGACCGAGCTTGGCGCCCTGATCCGCTCGCTGCGCGATCAGCTCAGCATCACCATCCTTCTCGTCGAACACCATATGGGCCTGGTGATGAGCCTGTCCGATCAGGTCGTGGTGCTCAATTTCGGCCGCGTGATCGCCGACGGGACGCCCGACCAAGTGCGCGGCGATCCGGCCGTCACCGAAGCCTACCTGGGAACGAGGCACTGATGGCCGAAATTCTCAAGCTCCGCTCCGTCAAGGCTTTCTACGGCCAGTCCGAAGTCTTGCACGGCATCGACGTCGCCGTCGAGGAGGGCGGAATGACCGTCCTCCTCGGCGCCAACGGCGCAGGCAAGACCACCACCTTGCGCGCCATCTGCGGCATGGTCCGCAGCGAAGGCGAAATCGTCTTCGCCGGGCAACAGCTGCGGCAGCGCGCCACCGAACAGATCGCTGCGCTCGGCGTCGCGCATGTGCCGGAAGGGCGGGGAACCTTTGTCGGCCTCACGGTCGAGCAAAATCTCCGCCTCGGCGGCTATACACGCGCCGCCAAGTCCGATGCAGGCATGCAGCGCATGTACGGCTATTTCCCGATCCTCGCCGAGCGACGCCGCCAGCAGGCCGGTGCGTTGTCGGGCGGCGAGCAGCAGATGCTTGCCATTGCGCGCGCATTGATGATGTCGCCGCGGCTCCTGGTGCTCGACGAGCCGTCATTCGGACTTGCGCCACGCATTGTCGAATCGATCTTCGGCATTATCGAGCGCATTCGGCGGGACGAGCGGGTCAGCGTGCTCTTGGTCGAGCAGAATGCAAGCCTCGCGCTGGAAATGGCCGACCACGCTTATCTGATCGAAACCGGCTACGTCGTCGCCTCGGGCAGCGCAAAGGCGCTCGCCGACGACCCTCAGATACGCCGTTCCTATCTCGGATACTGACGGGCATTCAATGCACGAATTGCTGCAACAGACCTTTTCCGGGCTCGCCGCCGGCGCCATCTATGCAAGCCTCGCGCTGGCGCTGGTGATGATCTATCGGGCCACGGACCTCGTGAATTTCGCGCAGGGCGAGATGGCGATGTTTTCCACCTACATCGCCTGGACGCTGATCAATGCCGGGCTGCCGTTCTGGGCCGCCTTTACCCTCACACTCTGCATTTCGTTTGTCGGCGGCATGGCGATCGAACGGGTCGTCATTCGGCCGGTCGAGAACGCTCCGGTGCTGGCCGCGGTGGTCGTCACCATCGGATTGCTGCTGATATTCAATGCTCTGGCCGGCTGGATCTACTCCTACACCTTGCAGGAGTTTCCCAGCCCGTTTCCGGACCACCCGGTGTTCGGCGCCCTGTTCACCACGCGCGACCTCGGCGTGATCGCGGTGACGCTGACGATGCTCGCTCTCTTGTTCGTCTTCTTCCGCTTCACCGCGACTGGACTTGCGATGCGCGGCGCGGCGCAAAATCCGGCGTCGGCGCGGCTGTGCGGCATCAATGTCGGACGCATGCTGGCGTTCGGCTGGGGCCTCGCGGCGGCGATCGGCGCCACCGCCGGCATCATGGTGGCGCCGATCCTGTTTCTCGATCCCAACATGATGAGCGGCGTGCTGCTCTACGCCTTCACCGGTGCCCTGCTTGGCGGCATCGCCAGCCCGGTGGGCGCGGTAGTGGGCGGATTGATCGTCGGCGTTACCGAGAAATCTGGTCGGCACCTATCTGATTGCAAGCCAGCTCAAGCTCACCGTGGCGCTGGTGCTGATCATCGTGGTGCTGGTATTCCGACCCAACGGTCTGTTCGGGACGGCGCTGGTGCGGCGGGTATGAACATGAGCAGGAGCATTGCCGCGATCGCCCCCGGAATGTCCGGTCTCGCCGGTCGGAACGCGATGCCGTGGCTCGGCGCAGCCGCGTTGATCGTGCTCGCTGCGGCGCTGCCGTTCGCGATCAGCAAATACTACGTGTTCGAGCTGACCTTGGTGATGATCTACGCCGTCGCCGTGCTCGGCTTGAACATTCTCACCGGCTACAATGGCCAGATATCGCTCGGCCATGGCGGCTTCTTCGCTGCCGGAGCCTACACCGCCGCCATCCTGATGCATCGCTATGGCGTGCCATACTGGGCGACCATTCCGCCGGCCGCTCTGATCTGTTTTGTCCTTGGGCTGTTGTTCGGCCTGCCGGCATTGCGCTTCGAGGGTCCCTACCTCGCCCTCGTCACTTTGGCGATGGCGGTCGCGATGCCGCAATTGCTCAAGTATTTCGGCACCTGGACCGGCGGCCAGCAGGGCCTCAACCTGGTCAAGCCTTCGCCGCCTCCCGGATTGGGCATCGACCAGGATCGCTGGCTGTATTTCTTCGTGCTCGTGATCCTCCTTATTGCCATGCGCGTGGCCACCAATCTGGTGCGCGGTCGCACCGGGCGCGCATGGATTGCGATCCGCGACCATCCCATTGCGGCCTCGGCCATGGGCATCGACACCGCGCGCTACAAGACGCTGGCCTTCGGCACATCCACCCTCTTCACCGGCATCGCCGGGGCGCTGAGCGCCATCGTCATCGGTTTCGTCGCCCCGGAAAGCTTCAGCCTGTTCCTGTCGCTTTCCTTCCTGGTGGGCTCCGCCGTCGGCGGCATCGCGACCGTGACGGGCGCCATCGTCGGAGGATTCTTCATCGAGTTCGTACCGAATTTCGCAACCGAGATTTCGGACGCCGCTCCGTGGGCTATCTACGGGGCGGCGATGCTGCTTTTCATGTACGCGATGCCGCGCGGCGTGGTCGGCTCGCTTACATCGTGGCTCTCCCGCCTGAAGCGGGAAGCACGGCCAGCATCCGCCGCGCCGGAATTCAATCACCAGCAAAACTAAGGGAGGTTGTCATGATAGTGAAACGGACCATCGTGGCCGGTTTGGCTGCGACCGGGCTCGCACTGGCAAGCGTCCTTGCCTACGCCGCGGGTCAATACGGGCCCGGAGCCAGCGACACCGAGATCAAGATCGGCAACACCATGCCGTATAGCGGCCCGGCATCGTCGTACAGCATTCTGGGCAAAGTGGATGCGGCGTATTTCGCCATGATCAACGCCCAGGGCGGCATCAACGGCCGCAAGGTCACCTTCATCAGCCGCGACGACGGCTACTCTCCGCCGAAGACCGTGGCCCTGGTGCGGCAGATGGTCGAGCAGGACAAGGTGTTGCTGCTGTTTCACACCCTCGGTACGCCGCCCAACATGGCCATCCACGGCTATCTGAACGATAACAAGGTGCCGCAACTGTTTCCGGCAACCGGCGCCGACCAGTGGAACGATCCCAAGCACTTTCCCTGGACGATGATGTGGCTGCCCAGCTACGGCACGGAGGCTCGTATCTATGCGCATTACATCCTCAAGAACCTGCCGAACGCAAAAATCGCCGTGCTCTATCAGAACGACGATTACGGCAAGGACTATCTGAATGGTTTGCGCGCCGGGCTGGGTGACAAGGCAAACAAGCTGATCGTCGCAACCCAGTCCTACGAAACCACCGACCCGACGGTCGACTCGCAGATCGTGGCGCTGCAGGCGAGCGGCGCCGACGTGCTTTTCACCGCCGCGATTCCGAAATTTGCCGCCCAGGCGATTCGCAAGGCCTACGACATCGGCTGGAAGCCGACCCACTTCCTCAACTCGGTCGCCAATTCCGTCGGCGCGACGATGAAGCCGGCCGGTCTCGAAAAAGGAATCGGCATCATCACGGCGGCGTTCGCCAAGGATCCCACCGATCCGCAATGGCAGAACTCGCCCGAGTTCAAGGAGTGGCTCGCTTTCATGCAGAAGTCCGGACTGTCGGCCAGCATCAACGACGTCCAGGCTTCGCTTGGCTACTCGCAGGTGCAGACCATGGTCGAGGTGCTCAAGGCGAGCGGTAACAATCTCACGCGCGAGAACATCATGCGGCAAGCGGCCAGCCTGCACGACTTGAAACTGCCGATGATGTTGCCCGGCATCACGCTGTCGACCAGCGCCGACGATTTCAGTCCGATCAAGCAAATGCAGTTGGAGAAGTTCAACGGCAAGACCTGGACGCTGTTCGGCGAGGTGATCTCCGGCAGCTAATCGGCCGGCAGCGCCGTCTGCACCACGAGGCCGCGCGCGCGCGCATCGGCGACGCCGAGTGCGCGCAAGGCAGCGAGCGTGAGAGACTGTACGATCTCGCGCTCGCGCCCCGCGGCGTCCGGCGCAAGTGGATCGATCAAGCCGCCGACCAGAAGCCCGAGCATAGCCGCTGCGGCGAGCACCGGATCCTGTTCGGGCAGGTGCCCGCCGGCAATTGCCGTGGCAATGCGTGAGCCGAATTCCGCGGCAAGCGATCGGCGATAGCCTCGCCGCGCCGCGTCGAGTTCGGCATCGACCGGCTCCGCGATCGCTGCGAAGCTGAGCTTGCGGTTCTCAAGCGCCCGCGCCGCAAACGTCATGATGGCCGCCGAGAGCGCCGACAGCGGCCCCGGTGCGCCGTCGGCTGCGCGGCGCATCGCGCCGATCTCGCGTTGTGAGATTTCCGCGAGCAGCGCGGCGACGAGATCGGTCTTGCCTGGGAAGTAGCGGTAGACCGTACCGGCCGCGATGCCGGCTTTGGCGGCTACCGGGGCGATCTGCACCGCCGCCATGCCGCCCTCGGCCGCAACCTGCCGCGCGGCGGCAACGATCGCCGCGTGCCGCGCTGCAAGCCGGCGGGCGACGTTCTCGGTGCGGCGGTAGGGCATCGGCAGACCGCTGGAATCAAGTAATCGTCGCGAATATCTGAACCATGATTCAACATGATCGACAATGCCGCCAATCTCGTTGCGCGAAGTCGTCCGTCCGCGCAGGCCTTGCCCTCGGTTCGCGATGGCAGATTAAACTCTTGCCGGCGGGCGATAGCGTCCAATCAGCGTTGTCTCTCGGCGAGCGACTTGGCGCGGATTTTGGACAGCGTCGTTACCGGTGTGATCGCCTCCGGATCGATCGCAAGCCGAATGATGGCTGGTCTGCCGCTCGCCTGGGCTTCCTTGAACGCCGCCGGAAAATCCTCGGTTCGCTCCACTGAGGCGCCGAAACCGCCAAAGGCGCGCGCGTAAGCCGGAAAATCCGGGTTACGCAATTGCGTCGCTGAGATGCGGCCGGGATATTCGCGTTCCTGATGCATGCGGATGGTGCCATAAATGCCGTTGTCGGCGACGATGATGACCAACGACAAATTGTATTGCACGGCTGTCGCGAATTCCTGCCCGTTCATCAAAAAGTCGCCGTCGCCGGCGAAGCAGACGACCGGACGCTCGGGATAGAGCCGCTTCATCGCGACCGCTGCCGGCACGCCAAAGCCCATCGAGCCCGCGGTCGGCGCGACATGCTGGCCGAAACGGCGCATGCGGAAGAAGCGGTGAATCCAGGCGGCATAATTGCCGGCACCGTTGCAGATGATGGCGTCGCGCGGCAGATTTTCGCGCAGCCACACCATCACTGCGCCGAGATTGACCGCGCCCGGCTGCTCGGTCGGCTTCTCCGTCCATTCGAGATAGGCGGTATGCGCGGCCTCAGCGTCCCCGCGCAGCGGCAGTTCGAGATCGTCGAGCGCAGCGGCAAAGGCCGTGGGCGTTGCGTTGATCGCAAGATTTGGGCTGTACACACGGCCCAACTCTTCGGCGCCGGGATGGACGTGGATGAAATTCACCTGCGGCCGCGGAATGTCGAACAAAGTGTAGCCCTGCGACGGCAACTCGCCGAGCCGGCCGCCGAGCAGAATCACCAGATCGGCTGCCTTGATGCGATCGAGCAGCTTCGGATTTGGGCCGATGCCGAGATCGCCGGCGTAACAGGGATGCAGCGCATCGAACAAATGAGCGCGACGGAACGTGGTGGCGACCGGCAACGCATGTTTTTGCGCAAACCGCCCCACCGCGTCGGACGCCGCTTGCGACCAGCGGCTGCCGCCGAGCAGCATGATCGGCGCGCGGGATGCCGCGAGCATGTCGGCGAATTGTTTCAGCGCCGCCGTCCCGGGCGCCGTCTCGATCAGCGCAAATGGCGGCGCATCCGGCACCGCGATCCGCTCCACCAGCATGTCCTCGGGGATCGCGACCACGACCGGTCCTGGCCGGCCATTGGCGGCGATGTAGAAGGCGCGCGAGACGATTTCCGGCACCCGCGCCGGATCGTCGATCTCGGTTGCCCATTTGGTCATCGAGCCGAACACGGCGCGATAATCGAGCTCCTGGAACGCCTCGCGTTCGCGCATGTCGCGCGCGACCTGGCCGACGAACATGACAAGCGGCGTCGAATCCTGGCGCGCAATATGGATGCCGGGAGAGGCATTGGTGGCTCCCGGTCCGCGGGTAACGAAACAGACCCCGGGCCGGCCGGTGACCTTGCCGATCGCCTCCGCCATCATCGCCGCGCCGCCCTCCTGCCGGCACACGGTGACGGCAAGCGCGCTGTCGTGGAAAGCGTCGAGCACGGCGAGGTAGCTCTCCCCGGGCACGCAGAACACGTGGCGGACGCCGTGAATCTGCAATTGGTCGACCAGAACCTCGGCCGCGGTTCGCATGTTGTCCTTGCCGCGCATGGAAGTCTCCTCGGCATCTTCTTGGCACGCCGTCGAATGACTGCACTATCTACGGCAAAAGTGAACCGTCGCTAAAGTGGGGGGCCGCGCCACATGGACGACACCGCGGACGTTCAGAACGAGGTCCTTGCCTTTCTCGGCGAGCCCAGGACTTACGGCGGCGCGCCAGTCGAGCGCATCGACACCCATGTCGCGTCGGTGTTTCTCGCCGGCGAGCGCGCGCTCAAGATCAAGCGCGCGGTACGATTTCCATTCCTCGACTTCACGACGCTTGCCGGGCGCAAAGCGGCCTGCGAGGCCGAGCTTGCAGTCAACAAGCCTTACGCCCCGCAAATCTATCGCGGCGTCGTCGCGATTACGCGCGCAGAAGACGGCGGGCTCGCGATCGGCGGCAACGGCGAGCCGGTCGAATGGGCGGTCGAGATGCGACGTTTCGACGAAACGCGCACACTCGACCATCTCGCCGCGGAGATCGACGAGACGCTAGCGGACGCGCTCGGCCGCGCCGTCGCCGCGGCCCACGCCAAGGCAAAGCCGGTTGACGCGGCGCCGTGGATCGCTGCCCTCGGCGGTTATATCGACGAACATGTCGAGGCATTTCGGCGCTATCCGGACATTTTCGCTGCAGCCGAGAACGACGCCTTAGCCCGCGCCAGCCGGGCCGCGTATGAGCGTATCGTCCCGTTGCTGGAGGCGCGCGGCCGAAGCGGCCTCATCCGCCGCATTCACGGCGATCTTCATCTCGGCAACATAGCGCTGATCGACGGCGAGCCGGTGCTGTTCGACGCCATCGAATTCAGCGACGTGATCGCTTCCGGCGATGTATTGTACGATCTCGCGTTCCTGCTGATGGATCTCGTCGAACGCGGCTTGGCTTTGGCCGCCAACATCGTATTCAACCGCTATCTCGCCGAGACCCGCCGAACCAGCGATCTCGATGCGCTCGCGGCGCTGCCGTTCTTCCTGTCAATGCGCGCAGCGATCCGCGCCGAAGTCACGGCGGCGCGGATGGAGCGCGCATCCCCGGCCGAGCGGCCCGGCATTGCCGCTTCAGCCCGGGCCTATTTCGCATTCGCAAGGCGCGCGATTGCACCCCCGGACCCGAAACTGATCGCGATTGGCGGGCTTTCCGGCACCGGCAAGACCCAGCTCGCTCGCGCACTGGCGCCACAGGTTGGACCGATGCCCGGCGCCGTCATCGTGCGCTCCGACGTTCGAGCGCAAAGCCCTGTTCGGCGTCGCCGAAACCGACAAACTGCCGCAGCATGCCTATGCCGCGGCGGTCAGCGACCGCGTCTATGGCATGCTTCTCGACAAAGCGCGCCGCATCCTCACCGCCCGGCACTCGGCGATCGTCGATGGCGTGTACGCACGATCCGAGGAGCGGCACGCACTCGCCGCGGCGGCGGAAGCAGCACACACTCGGCTGCAAGGATTGTTTCTCACCGCCGGACTCGCAACCAGGCTTGCCCGTGTCGACGCGCGCACGCGCGATGCCTCCGATGCCGACCGCAAGGTGGCAAGCACCCAGGAGGCCTACGACCTTGGACCGCTCGATTGGAGGCAAATCGAGGCGTCGGGAACCCCGGAGCAAACTTTGGCGCTCGCCCGCGCTGCACTGGATTGACGAGGCAGGCACAGACCGACATAAAGCGGCGCAGCGGGGCGCCGAAATCCCCATCCATTCGCCTCCCGTACGCACGGTAGAGGGGGTGGGATGGGGCCAAAGGGAATGACAATGGCGGATTCTTTATCGACCACGTACGAGCACCCCGAGGCGCCCTCGCGTCGCGATTTTCTCTATATCGCAACCGGCATGGTCGGCGCGGTGGGTGCGGTCGCGACGCTCGTGCCGCTGGTCGACCAGATGAACCCCGACGCCTCAACGCTCGCCGCCGGCGGCCCGGTCGATCTCGATGTCAGCAAGATTGAGGAAGGCGCGCAGGTGCTCATTCGCTGGCGTGAGCGTCCGATCTTCGTGTTCCACCGCTCCAAGCAGAACCTGCAAATGCTGCAGACGACGCAGGACACCTCGCTGCTGTCGGACCCCGATTCTGACGAGCCGCAACAGCCGCCCTATGCGAAGAACTGGCACCGTTCGATCAAGCCGGAGTATGGCGTTTTGGTCGGCATCTGCACGCATTTGGGCTGCATCCCGCTGTTTTTCCCCGCCCCGAGTGCGAACACCCCGGTGGCCAATTGGCCGGGCGGCTATTTTTGCCCTTGTCACGGCTCGAAATACGATGCCGCCGGCCGCGTGTTCAGCGGCGTGCCCGCCCCCTACAATCTGCCAGTGCCGCCGTATCGCTTCATCAATGACACCACCCTTCGGGTCGGCGAAAATTCGGCCGATTCTGCGTGGGATTTCGATTCGATCCGCCAGCCTCTGACGAGCCCGCGCGGGTTAGATCGAGATGAAGCTCAAATTACCGCCGCGAGTTCGGACTGGTTCGTTTGTCGTTTCTTGCGCTCGTGGTTGGCGTCGTGGCCGGCTTCGGCGCGGTCGTGTTCCGCGCCCTGATCGGCCTCATCCACAATATCGGTTTTCTCGGCCTCTTTTCGTTCAATTATGACGCCAGCGTGTTCACGCCGCCCTCGCCGTGGGGTCCGCTCATCGTCCTGGTCCCCGTTTTCGGCGGCATCATCGTCACCTTTCTGATCACCAAATTTGCACCCGAGGCGCGCGGCCACGGCGTGCCCGAAGTGATGGACGCAATCTATTACAAGGGCGGCGTGATCAGGCCGGTCGTCGCGGTGATCAAATCGCTCGCCTCGGCGCTTTCAATCGGCACCGGCGCGGCCGTCGGCCGTGAAGGTCCGATCATCCAGATCGGCGCCTCGTTCGGCTCGACGCTCGGCCAGATCGTCCACATGGCGCCGTGGCAGCGCATCACGCTCGTTGCGGCCGGCGCCGGTGCCGGCATTGCCGCGACCTTCAATACCCCGATCGGCGGAGTGATGTTCGCGATCGAGCTGATGATGCCGGAACTGAGCGCCCGCACCTTCCTGCCGGTGGCGCTGGCGACCGGCGCGGCGACCTTCATCGGCCGCATCTTTTTCGGCATTCATCCGGCATTCTTGATTCCGCCGTCTCTGCTCACCTCCGAGCACCCGGCGACACTCCAGGCGCTTCTGCTCTATGCGCTTCTCGGAGCGATAATCGGGGTTGCCGGCGCGGTCTTCGTCCGCGGGCTGAGCGCCGCTGAGAACCTGTTCGAGGAGATTCACAACCCGTATCTGCGTCACATCGCGGGCATGCTGATCCTTGGCATCCTGCTGTACACGTTGATCACGCTTGCCGGGCACTACTATGTCGAAGGCGTGGGATATGCGACTATTCAGGCGATCCTCGCCAATGGCCTCGGCTTCTGGGGGCTTTTGCTGCTCCTGTTTGGCGCCAAGCTCTGCGCCACGCTTTTGAGCCTCGGCTCGGGAGCCTCGGGCGGCATTTTCTCGCCTTCGCTGTTCATGGGGGCGACGATCGGCGGCGCTGTGGGCGCGCTGTCCCAAGGCTTTCACCCCATTCAAGGGCTCGACGTCACGACTTGCGCCATTGTCGGCATGGCCGCCATGGTCGGCGGCGGCACCGGCGCGGCCATGACCGCGGTGACCATGATTTTCGAGATGACGCGCGATTACGATCTGGTGATGCCATGCATCGTCGCGGTTGCGCTCGCCATCGGCATCCGCCGCGTGCTGTCTCCGGAGAACATTTATACCATCAAGCTGGTGGGCCGCGGCCATGTGATACCTAAGGCGCTGCACGCGAACATGTTCCTGGTTCGGCGCGCCAGAGAAGTCATGGAGCGAGACATTACGGTTCTGCCGGCGGATGCGGATTTCGATGCGTTCTTGCGCAAGTATGGCTCTGCCGGCGGCTTCAAGCACGTGGTGGTGACGCGCGGCGACCACATTCTCGGCGTCGTGCGCGTCAATACCAGCCTGCGGCGCGGCGTGGAGGCGGCCTACAGCGGAGTGCGGTTCGAAGACGTGGCGCAACGCAATTTCACGCTGGCGCGCGAGAGCGACATCATGTTCGACGTGGTGCAACGCATGTTGCGCCGTAATGCCATCATGGCGGTCGTAACCAAGACCGGCGGGCGCTGGCACCCGTCCGAAATTATCGGCATCATTTCGAAGGAGCACATCGCCGATTCCGTGGCCGAAAGCATAAGACCGTTCGGCAGTGAGGACTGAGCCCTTCAGAGCAGCTCGCCCGTCGCCACGCTCGTTTCCGAATTGATTCCGACTTGACGCCGACCCGTCTGCGCGACGATCGGTGACCGGGCGATGGTTGTTGGAACTCCTTGGCAAGACAGATCCCGGAAGCAAGTCGGCACCCCGATGAGCCGCCAACAAGGCCGCCTCGGCGCAGCACCCCGACCCGCGGCCCGAAACCGGACAAGAATGTGCTATTGGAGGGCGTAAATTCTCGCGAAATCGCACCCGAATGACAGAAACGGGCGGTGCAGGGGCAGCCTTTGCGCGCGGCGCGAGTTTCTTTCGATCTCGCTTGAACCTGCGCGCGCGCTCAAGCGACACAATCTACGTGAGAGCTGCGCAATGCAGACGACTTCGGACGAAGGCCTGATCGAAAGGATCGCCAGCGGCGACCGGCTCGCCATGCAGGTGCTCTACGCGCGCCATCATGCCCGGATCTACCGGTTCGTGCTGCGTCTGGTGCGCGACGAAGCCAGTGCGGAGGACTTGATTAGCGAGGTGTTTCTGGACGTGTGGCGACAGGCCGGAAAATTCGAAGGACGCTCGGCCGCTTCGACATGGATGCTGAGCATCGCCCGCTTCAAGGCATTGTCGGTGCTGCGGCGCCGTCCCGAGCAAGAACTCGATGAGGAGACCGCCGACGCTGTCAAGGACGAGGCAGACGATCCCGAAGTTGCGGTGGCGAAGAAAGACAAGAGCGCGATGCTGCGGCGATGCCTAGCCAGGCTGTCGGACGATCACCGCGAAATCATCGACCTCGTCTACTACCACGAGAGGTCGGTGGAAGAGGCCGCTGAAATCGTCGGCATTCCACAGGCGACCGTGAAGACCCGAATGTTCTACGCGCGTAAGAAATTATCAGAGCTGCTCAAGGAGCAGGAAATCGATCGAGGCTGGCCATGAACACGGCGAACGAACGCGAACGCAGCGATGTCGAAGAGCTGCTGCCCTGGCATGCCGCTGGAACGTTGAACCGCCGCGAGGCCCGGCGTGTGGAAGCCGCACTTGCCAACGACCCCGAACTCGCCCGGCGCTACGAATTGGTGCGGGAGGAACTCGCACAGACCATCGAGCTCAACGAGACGCTGGGCGCGCCGTCGGCTCGCGCGATGCAGACGCTGTTTGCCAAGATCGACGCCGAGCCGGCGCGCCGGTCGGCTTCGTCCATCAATCTCGGCGCCCGCATCCGCGACTTTTTCGCCAACCGCTCGCCGCGCATGCTGGCCTGGTCGGCAGTCGCGGCCGCGTTCGCCATCCTGCTGCAGGCAGGACTGCTGGCCGGCCTGGTGCTTAAGGACAGGGCTCCGGGCGGCAGCTATGAGACCGCCTCGGCACCCTCAATCTATGCGGGCCAGAGCGAGTATGCCGTGATCGCCTTTAAGCCGCAGGCCAGTGCCGCCGACATCACCCGGTTTCTGCAAACCAACACGCTCAGCATTGCAACCGGACCAATCGCTGGCGGGCTCTATCGGGTGCGGATCGCGGCCGCCAAGCTGTCCGAGGCGGAGCTCGCGCGTATCGTAAGCACGCTGCGGGACGACAAAGTTGTGGGCTTTATCGCGCCCGCGCAATGATGTCGGCAAATCCTCTTTGGCATCCCCTCGCATCCGCTCGGCGCATCAGCGCGGCGAAAATCAGACCACCGCTATGGCGCACGAGTGCGGCGTAGGCAGCCCGCATTTTCGCATCATCGCTTCGAACCTTTTGCCTAAGCCCCGCGACAAAGGGAAGGCGAGGGCAATGTCGCGTTTCGCCAATCGCGAACGCCGCACGGTCCCGCCGACAACATCAGGGATGGCAAAAATGATCGGTTTGAAGAATGCTCTCGGCCGGCGCGCGCTGTTCGCCCTCGCCGTGTCCTGCACCGCTTGCGCCGCTTCCAGCACCTTCGCCGCCACGCCGCGCGCGACGCCGCCGCGCTTCGATGGCATGTGGAGCGTGCTGATCGTCACCGAGACAGGCGATTGCGATCGCGGCTACCGTTACCCGATCCGCATCTCCGGCAGCCAGCTCGTCAATGCCGGCAGTGCAGGCTTCACAATCACCGGCAAGGTCAGCCCGCAAGGCGCAATCCAAGTGCTGGTCAGCCACGGCAGCGCGCACGCGAGCGGCAGCGGTCAGCTTTCCGTAGCCACTGGCATCGGCCGCTGGAGCGGCGGCTCCTGCTCGGGCACGTGGACCGCAGAGCGTCGGGCCTCCTGAGGTTTCAAGCCGACGCGGCGCCGCCGACGCAAACATCCGCGGCGCCGCGCAATCTCGCAAAGCGTATCAAGCCGCTGCAACCGCAAGCGTTTCGGCCAAATGCTGCATGGCCGCAGCGCCGATGCGGAAGGCAAATGGGAGACGGACATGATCGAGCGGACCACAGCGATCATCGCGGCGGCACTGTGCGCGAGCTTCATCGTCGTGTTCGCGCCGGGCTTTGCCCCGGAGGTTGCAGCCGGCGCTGCCAACCTCCGCAGCTCGCCGGCCCTCAACGCGCAGCAGGCAAACGCCGGCCAAGCGGGCGCGGCGCCGCGGCTGCGCGGCGGCCAGCGGCACGGCGAGACGGCCTGCGCTGAAAGCTGGCCCTATTACGAAGTCTCCTGCATCCGCGACGACCGCCAGCCCGACGGCCGGGCGCGCGCCGTGCGCATCGTTTCGATCGAGCGCACGACACAGAGCGGGCATGGGAGAAGCAGCCGCTGACCATTGCACTCTAATGGCTCGTCAGAGAATGAATGCAACAAACGGTGTCATCGCCCGCGAAGGCGGGCGATCCAGTAACCGCGAATTTCTGATGGTGGCACAAACCCACCGCGCAGAGGCTACTGGATGCCCCGCCTGCGCGGGGCATGACATAATGATTCAGTTATTTACCGACGAGTCCTAAGGTGAGAAATCCGATGCAAATTTGTCTGGGTCACGGCCTCGCGCAATCCGGCGCAGCGCTGTTCGTCAGCGCCGTCATCGCGGCCGGCGTTGTTACATTCAACGGCAGGACCGCGGCGCGCAACGCGGAAACGATCACGATTGCCGTCGACAGGAGCAACAAGGGCGACCGCCTGCCGCAAGCGCCGGCGCTCCAACATCCCGCAGGTAAAAACGTCGCGCCCGATGCGGCGCGGCTGCAAAAGGCGCCAACCGGATGCGAGCCGGCCTTCAGTCCGATCGTCAATCCGAAGCTTGCCCGCGTCTTTGGACGCTGCATTGCATGATGCGCTGGACCCTTTCGTCCCCCATAATGGCGCATGGGCTTCGACACTCGCAGCCTCGCGGTCGCCACCGCGGGCTTTTCCGCCTTCGTCAATCTTTATTCAGTGCAGGCGCTCTTGCCTGCCCTGTCGAAAGATTTCGGCGTCGGCGTCGGCGAAATTTCCTGGCTGATGACTGCAGGCACCGCGGCAATTGCGCTCACGGCGCCGTTGACCGGCGCGCTCGCCGATGTGGTCGGCCGCAAACGGCTGATCGCCGCCGCCATGTTCGCGGTGGCGGTCCCCACGCTGGTCATGACCACCGTGCCGAACGTGCCGGCTTTCGTCTTCTGGCGCTTCGTACAGGGTCTGCTGCTGCCGCCGATTTTCACCGTCGCGATCGCCTATATCGGCGATGAGTGGCCGGCCGCCGATGTGCCTCGGGTCGCCGGGCTCTACGTTGCCGGATCGAGCGTCGGAGGTTTCTCGGGCCGCTTCATTCCCGGCATGCTGACCGATCTGATCGGCTGGCGCGCCGCTTTCGCCGTCGTGGCGCTGCTTACGCTCATCGCCGCGATCATGGTTGCGCTGCTGTTGCCGCGCGAACGGCATTTCGTGCGCTCCAGCGGGCTGGTCAACTCGCTCGCGCAAATGCTGCGCCACTTCCGCGACAGCCGACTTGTTGCAACTTTCGCCATCGGCTTTGGCGTTTTGTTCAATTTCATCGCCACCTTCACCTATGTGAGCTTCCATCTGGCGGCGCCGCCATACCTGTTTTCGCCGACGCTGCTTGGGGCGCTCTTCCTCACCTACCTGGTGTCGAGCCCGATCGTGCCGTGGGTCGGGCGCGCTGTCTCGCTGTTCGGGCGGCGGCCGTTCATGCTCGGAGTGATCGCGCTATGGATCGTCGGCGCCGTGTTGCTCTTGGCGCCGCCGGTAAGCGTGATCATGACCGGGCTGACACTGTGCGCGGTCTGCGGCATGATCTGCCAGGCGGTGTCGACCGGCTATGTCGCGGTGACGGCCAAGGAGGGACGGTCGTCCGCCGTAGGTCTCTACGCGACAAGCTACTATGTGGGTGGCAGCGCAGGGGCCTTTCTCACCGGGCTTGCCTGGACCTTCGCTGGCTGGAGCGGCTGCGTTGCCACCATCGTCGCCATGCAGGTGATCATCGCGATCGTCGTCGCGGCCGCGTGGGGGCGGTGAAGAGATTGCAATTTCTGGAAAGGGACCGGCATGGTATCGGAGCGCCAACTCAAATTCCTGCGGTCGATCGATACGCCGACCGTGTGCAACCTGATCGAGATCGCGGCGCCGGAGCGCCGCGGCGCCGGCTATACGGCGAGCCACCTGCACTGCCCATTTCCCGATCTGCCGCCGATGGTCGGCTTCGCCAAGACCGTGACGATCCGCGCCCGCGATCGGGTCAGCGGGCCGAGCTACATGCAAAGGCGGCTCGACTATCTCGACTATTTGGCCGCCGATCCGCGGCCGAGTGTCGTCGTCATCGAGGACAAGGACGAACCTCCCGGCTACGGCGCATTCTGGGGCGAAGTGCAATCCAACGTCCACAAGGCGCTTGGCTGCCTCGGCACCGTGACCAACGGCTCGGTTCGCGACATTCCTGCGATTGCCGAAGGATTCCAGATGCTCGCCGGCTCGATCTCGCCGTCGCACGCCTATGTCCATGTCGTCGAATTTGGCGTCCCCGTCACCATCCACAGCATGGAGGTCAAAAGCGGCGACCTCATCCACGCCGACCGTCACGGCGCCGTCGTCGTGCCGATGGACAGGATCGATGCGATGCAGGTGGCGCTCGACGGGCTGATGCAGCAGGAGGCGAAAATTATCGCCGCGGCGAAGTCCGGCACAGGTGTCGAAGCGATTAAGACGGCGATCAGGGGCTAATCTTCAGCGCTCGAATGCCAGTGCGGTCGATAGCCTGCCGACAAGACCGCCAGAATTGCGGGCGGCGTCAGTGCCTCGACCGTGACGTGGCGCGGCCGTTGTCTGCGGGCTTGGTAGCCTTGCGGCGTCCAGCGCAGCAGGGCGTCGCCACGCACCGCGAACGCCGCATCGTCGAGCGCGATGAATGCGCCGTCCGGCAGGGCATCGAGGTTGCGCCGGTGCCGGCGCTTGTCGCGGCCGCGCAGGCGTTGGCGATGCAGCACCGCGTCCATCTCGCCGGCAGAAGGCCGCACACCAAGCGAAAGCGCCTGCCGCCACATTTCGGCGAAGGCCAGCGCATCGTTGCGGCGGCATTCGAAACATGGCCGGTGCCCGGCCGACAGCGCAGTCGGTTCGTCGAGAAAAAATAGTTCGGTGTAATAGCGGCCCCAAACGTCGCGGCGACGATCCTTGAAGTGGAGCCGGCAGCAAATCCATTGCCGCGACACGAAGCGCCGCGTCGCGAGCGTCCGCGTGTCGGTGTGAAAGCGTCCGCCGCGATTGCCCATGAACAAACCGCGCGCGGGCGACGCAAAGAGCTGCCCGGCGGGGTCGACACGATTTTGCAGCGGCATTGCTCTGCCGTGCGACGCGGGTGCGGGCGCGACTGCCGCGCCCTCACCTCTTGATCGGCGCAAACGGCGCCGGCGTCATCAGCACGCTTTCCTGCTTGATCAGGTAGCCGGCGGCCGAATTCTTCTCCAGATAGGCGAGCCATTCGGGATCCTTGAACAGGGCCGCGCGCTTCTTGGCGCGGTCGGCGAAGTCTTCGTAGACCCAGATATGGACGTAGCTGTTGACGTCGCCGGTCTCGGCCACGATCCAGGCCAGCGGTTCGCCGAAATGGCGCTTCTGCGGGACGAGGCCGAATTCTTCGTAAAGCGCGAGCTGCTTGCGCAGCGTTCCCGGGCGAAGCGTGTAGGTGCGGTGGTCCAGCAACATCGTTCTCTCCTTAATACCATCTCTGGCGGCGTCGAAGGCCGTGACGTTACGCTCCCAGCAGAGAATTTGGAATATGGGCGACACGGCGCGTCGCCTGCGCGGATTGCGACGCCATGGCTTCGTGGAAGTAAATGCGCTACAGCCGATTGAGAGAACAGCACGGATGCGCGCCGTCATGCAGTCACCGAGCCGGCCTGAAGTTTCCGAACTCCTGGGACGGGCGCACGAGATCGCGGCGATCGCCCGCGAACGGGCGCTTGAAACCGAAGCCGCGCGGCGTATCGGCGACGACATGATCGCTCGCATGCGCGAGGCGGACTTATTCCGCATCGTGCAACCGCGGGCCTATGGCGGATTCGAATACGGCTTCGACGTGATGGTAGAAGTTGCGGCGACCATCGCGGCCGGCTGCGGCTCGACCGGCTGGGTTTACAGCCTGCTGGCGTCGCAGCAATGGCTGATCGCCTGTTTTTCGGGATCGGCGCAGGACGAACTCTGGCACGACCGCAACGCGCTCTCGGCCGGGACCTACGCGCCGGTTGCGCGCGGCGTGGCGGTCGATGGCGGCTATCTGGTTTCCGGAGCGGGCGCATTCTGCAGCGGCTGCGACAATGTCGAGTGGCAGTTTCTCGGCGGCATGATCCCGCAACAGGAGCGGCCGCCGCTGCCGGGATTCTTCGTGCTGCGCACGGCCGATATCAGCATCGACGACAATTGGCGGACGATGGGGCTTTGCGGCTCCGGCTCAAAGACCATCGTCGCCGATAATGTTTTTGTTCCGCTCCACCGCGCACTGACTTTTGCCGAGCTCCTCGATGCGACTGCTCCGGGAATGCGAGCGCAGGCAAATCCGCTCTACAAGCAATCGTTCCTCGCTGTGCTGCCGATCGCCATCGTGGTGCCGGTGATCGGCATGGCGGAGGGCGCGTTCACCGTGTTTCTCGACATGGCAAAGGGACGCACCACGCGCGGCGCGGTCGCCGGCGGCAATCGCCGCATGGCCGAACTGACCACGGTGCAGCTGCGCGCCGCCGAAGCGGCCGCCAGCATCGATGCCGCGAAACTCTTGATGTTTCGCGATTTGCGCGAAGCGTTCGAGGCGGCCGCGCGCGGCGAAGCGGTCGGCGTGGACATCCGGCTGCGCAATCGGCGCGACCAGGCGTTCTGCGTGCGGCTTTCGCTGCAGGCGATCGATGCGCTGTTCCTCGCCGCCGGCGGCCAGGGTCTGTTTCTTGATCACCCGTTGCAGCGCTTCTGGCGCGACGCGCATGGGGCAGCCTCGCACATCAGTCTCAATTGGGATTCCACCGGCAGCATGTTCGGCCAACACTTGCTTGGCCTCGAACCGAAGGGACAATATTGAATCGAGACGGCGCCTCGCATCCGGGCTCGGCGGACGGCGCTTGCGCTTGAACGACGATCGACGCTCCGTGATCTGAGGCTTTGCCATGCAGCTTAACGCCTTCTTCCCATCGCTCGATATCGGCACCGACGCCGCGAAAATCCGCGATTGGGCGCAGGCCGCGGAAGACCTCGGCTACAGCTATATCGAAGTCCCCGATCATGTTCTGGGCGCCAAAGCGCGCGACGGCTTCGCGCCGCTCTACAATGAGAAGGACGCCTTCCACGAGACTTTCGTGACGCTCGGCTTTCTGGCGGCGGCGACAAAGTCGATTCGGCTTTCCACCAGCATCCTCATCGCGCCGCAGCGCCAGACCGCGCTCGTCGCCAAGCAGGCAGCCGAGGTGGACCTCTTAAGCGGCGGACGGCTGCGGCTCGGCGTCGGCCTCGGCTGGAACCATGTCGAGTATGAAGCGCTCGGCATGGCGTGGAAGACGCGCGGCGCGCGGCTTTCCGAACAGGTCGAAGTGCTGCGTCGCCTGTGGACGCAGGACCTTGTCACATTTCACGGTCGTTTTCACACGCTCAACGAGGTGAGCATCGTGCCGCCGCCGGTGCAGCGACCGATCCCGGTCTGGTTCGGCGGTTCCTCCGACGCCGCTCTGATGCGCGCCGCTCGGCTCGGCGACGGCTGGATGCCAATCATGGCGCCGGACGCCCAGGCCGAGCGCGCGCTCGCGAGCCTGCGGCAGCAACTGCAATCGCTTGGGCGCGATCCTGAAAAATTCGCTGTCGAGGCCTGGCTGCGCATGAGCGAACCCGACCCGCAAAGCTGGGCAAAGGCAGCGCAAGGCTGGCGGCGGCTCGGCGCCGGCATGGTCATGCTCTATCCGATGTTCCGCCTCGCATCGCTCGACGATCACATCGCGACCTTACGGCAGTTCAAGCAAGCCGCAAGCGCTTAGATCGGGACACGATCGATTGCCGCCGTTTTTGCACAGCCCCTCGTCCGCTCAGCCGGCGAGCCCGAGAACTGCAGTCGCCTTGATTTCGATCAACGCGTCGTTTCGGATCAAGCCCGCAACCAGCACGCCGGTCGCCGCCGGATAGGGCGGACCTTTGAAGAATTCCCGGCGCACCGCAGCGGTGCGCTTGTAATCGTCGAGCGTGAGGAAATATTCCGTGGTCTCGACGATGTTGTCGAACAACGCGCCGGCCTGTGCCAGCAGCCGGCCAAATTTCTCAAAGATGAACCGGGTCTGCGCGACGATGTCGCCCTTGCCGACCACGTTGCGTTTGTCATCGACTGCCGTGGTGCCGGAAATGAACAACAAATTGCCGGCCCGCACCGCCGGCGAAAATGTGATCGTGTCCGGCCACGGGCCGGCTGTGACGGGCAGATAAATCGCCATTGTCCTCCCCATGCGCTCGTCGGAGCTACCCCGGACAGCCTCCCCTGAAGCGAACAATGTCACTGGTAGGCATGCGCGATAAGCAAGGCTAAGCTCAACCTCCAATCCAGGTGAAATTGTCGCCGGAGGTTGTCGAATGTCCTCATTTGCACGCGATCCAGTTCTTGCCCCGGTTCGAATTGCGGACTTGCGGCCCACCCAAATTACGGTCGGGATGAGGGAAGTCGAGGAAAAACGCAAGCGCCTGCGTGAACGCGGCTCGAAGAAAATCGGGGATTTTCTCGGCGATCATATGATTCCCGTGATCCTCGGTCCGAAGCAGCGACATTTTGTCATCGACCATCATCATCTGGCGTTGTCGATGCACCAAGAGGGCGTCGAAAAGGTGCTGGTCACCGTGATCGCCGATCTCAGCCTCCTTGAACTCGACGATTTCTGGCTCGTGCTCGACCATCACAGCTGGGTGCATCCATATGATGAAAACGGCCGTCGTCGCGATTTTGCGAAAATCCCAAAATCGATCTGCAAGCTCAAGGACGATCCGTTCCGCAGCCTCGCCGGGGAACTGCGCCGCGCCGGCGGCTTTGCGAAAGACACCACGCCGTTTGCCGAATTTCTGTGGGCCGACTTCCTGCGCCGGAGGATGAAGCTCAAAGGCGTCCGTTCCAATTTCGCACGCGCGCTCGAGACCGCGATGAATCTCGCCCAGAGCACGCATGCCCACTATTTGCCGGGATGGTGCGGGCCGGTCGATCCATAACACCGCGTTTCTCAGGTCTTCGCCCGCAACTTGAAGCGCTGGATTTTTCCGGATTCGGTCTTCGGCAGGCTGTCGACCACCTCGATTTCGCGGGGATAGGCGTGGTCGCCAACCAGATCTCGCACGATCGCCGCGATCTCTTCGGCAAGGTGGGACCCGGCGGCTTGCCCCGACCGCAGCGTGACGAAAGCCTTGACGATGTGGCCCTTGAGCGGATCGGGCCGCCCGATCACGGCGGCCTCGGCGATGGCGGGATGATGCAGCAGCGCGCTTTCGACTTCGAACGGTCCGATGCGGTAGCCGGAGCTCTTGATGACGTCGTCGGCGCGGCCTTCGAACCAGAAATAGCCGTCGTCGTCGCGGCGGGCGAGATCGCCGGCCCTGATCCAGCCGTGGCGGAACAACTCTTTAGTGCGCTCGGGGTCCTGCCAATAGCCGAGCGCGTAATAGCCCTCTTCGCTCGGCCGCTGCGCCAGATAGCCGACTTCTCCCGCCGGCAACTCGCGCCCATCCTCCCCGACCACCGCCATGTCGAAGCCGGGCATCGGCAGACCCATCGAGCCCGGCTTCACCTCGGCCTCGAGCGCGTTGAAATTGCCGAGCGGCAGGCCGTTCTCGCTTGAGCCGTAATGATCCATCGGGGTGAGCCCCAGCGTCTCGTTGAAGAAACGGATGACTTCGGAATTGAGCGGCTCGCCGCAAGAGCTGATGCAGCGAAGTTTGAGGTCATATTGCGCGACCTTGTCCGCGCCCAGCGCCATCACCCCGCGCAGCAGCGTCGGCACGGTGGCGAGATTGGTCACACGCTGCGCCTGCAGAAATTCGAGAAGGCCCTGCGGCGTCGGCGTGGCCTCGTAGCTAACAACGGGCACGCCCATCGACAGCGCCACATGATAGCAGACAAAGCCGTAGCCCCAACCGGGATCGCCGGTCGGCCAGAACACGTCGGAGGGTTTGAGGTCGACGCCGAACTCCATGTAGGGGCGGATCGCGGCGAGAAAATTGCCGGCGATGGCGACGCCTTTCGGCTCGCCCGTGGAGCCCGACGTGTAGAGGATCACAGCCGGATCGCTGCGGCGGCACGGTTCGGGCTCGAAGCTGTCGCTCTCGCGCGCAATCGCCGGCCAGAAGTCGAGGTCGCCCGGCCGCAGGCCCTCCCCGCTTGCACCCGTGATCGTGACCACGCGGGCTTCGCCTGGTTCGCCCAGGCGCCTGCGATGGTCGCGATGGGTAAAGGCCATTTTCGCACCGCAATTGCGCAGACGGAACGCCACGGCCTCCGCACCGAACCCGGTGAAGATCGGGACATAGACGGCGCCGGCCTTCCAGGCGCCGATCATCACCGCCACGGTTTCCGGCACCCGCGGCAGGATGCCGGCGATCCGGTCACCCTTGCGCACGCCGAGCGTGCGCAACAGATTGGCGACCTTGTTGCTCAGCGCGCGCAGCTCACAGTAGGTCATCGTCACGCTGGAGCGCTCTTTTCCGATCCAACGGAGCGCGATGCGATCAACGCCGGCGTGGCGGTCGACGATCGTATGTCCGAGATTGATTGCTGCCTGGTTCTGCCAATCGAGGTCACGCAGCACCGCACTCCACTCGAAATCGCGCACCGCCTCCGCGTAGCTTGGCTTGCGCATGGTCACGACGCTCCGCGCGCCGCAGCTTCGGCCCGCTGGCGAATTCCGTACACATGCCGGCCCTGCAAGATGATTTCGTCGCGCTGATTGATCAAACGGACTTTCATGGTCAGCGTCCCCCATTCCTTGCCCGGCCGCCGCTCGATGGCTTCGATCTCGAATTGCGGGCGCACGATGTCACCCTTGAACGCCGGCTTGTGAAAGGAGGCCTGTTGTTCCAGCAGCGCAATCAGCGAATCCTCAAGCTGCCGCGACAGCGGCGCGGCGCCGAGCGCGGTGAGCGCCATCAGGTGCAGCCCGTGGACGATCGGGGCGCCGAACCGCGTGGTCTTGGCGTAGTCGTCGTCGTAGTGGATCGGATGGGCATCGCCGGTGAGCGCGGCGAAGGCGCGCACGTCTGCCGCAATAATCTGTCGTGGCAGGCCCGGAAATACCTGGCCCTTGGTGAAATCTTCAAGAAAAAGCTGCGTGGTGTCCGCCGCCATGCCACTCTCCTTCGCCAACTCGCCGCGACCCGATGGCAAGCCGATCGGCGTGCCGCCTGCGCTCAAGACGCGGTCAGGCGAGCGAGCAGCGCATCCGGATCGTCGGGCAATCGGTCGCCCCGCCAAGCGATGTATTGGTCGGGGCGGATCAGGGCGAGATCGCGGCCATAGAGCGCGCGTGCTTGCGGCAACGCCACGTCCAGGATCGCGAGCGGCACGCCGCGCGCGGCCGCCGCGTGTTCGAGCCCGGCGGCGTCGGCCTCGGCGTTGAAACGCAACAGGGTAAAGCCGCGGCCGAATTTGTCGAACAACGAACTGCCCATCTGGCGGCTTTCGTCGAGCCAGACATGCGGCGCGCGCCCCCCGGGAAGCCCGCTCGGCACATATTCGTCGTAGCTCTCCGGGAAGCGGTCGGGCGGCGGTTCGCCGTCCGCAATGATGATCGGTGAGCCGTCATAGCGGCCGCCGATCTGCACGCCGACAGCATCCTTGTCCTCGGGCCGGTTGAAGTGGTTGTAGCGGACATAGGTAAGCTTCGATGCCGCCACGCGCGCCGCCTCGCCGGCCGGGCCGCTGGCTTCGATGTCCTCGGGCACGACGGCATCGTGCATCCGCGAGGCGTATTGGCGCGACGCGCCGGTATTGCGATAGCCGATCGGCTTGCGTTCGGCTTGGTAGGAGTCGAGCAGGCGCGGCCCGCCCCAACCTTGCAGCACCGCTGCAAGCTTCCACCCCAGATTGGCGGCATCGTCGATGCCGGTATTCATGCCGAAGCCGCCGGTCGGCGTGAACAGGTGCGCGGCATCGCCCGCAATCATGATGCGGCCGGACCGGTAGCGCTCGGCCACGAGCGCCTGGCCGGCGCTCCAGGGATGATAGCCGAGAACCTCAACGGCGATGTCGGCGCCGATGGTGCGCTTCACCCAGTCGGCGACCTCCGCAATGTCGACCTCGGTCCGCCCGCCTTGCGGCTTGATCAGCATCATGAATTCGTCGATGCCGTTGAGCGCGAAGATGACGCCGCGGGTGTGTGGGTCGGGATTGACCGCCCAATACATCCAGGCCCGGCGATGGCCGACGAATTTCGGATAAAGCTCGGGAATGCGCATGTAGATCGAAAAGAACTGCCCGGCCCAATAGGCGTCCTTGTTCTGCACGTCGCCCTCAAAGCCGATGCCCAGCGTCTTCCTGATAAAGCTGCCGCCGCCGTCGCAGGCGACCGCGTAGGCGGCGGTCCAAATCGCATCACCCGAGCCATCGCTGTTGCGCGCATGCAGCGTGACCTCGTTCTCGTTCTGGGTAAACCAGTCGACCCGCCAGCCGAACCGGACGTCGACGCCCGGCAGCGCGCGCAGCCGTTCGAGCAGGTAGCGCTCGACATACATCTGGTTGACGTGAAACATCGGCTCCGGCAGCTGGTCGGTCACCGGCATGTGCCGGCGCATGGCGATGCGCTCGTCCCGGCTCGGCATCGCAAAGCGATAGATTTCATGTGAGCAGAGCCGGGTGAAATAGGCCTGGTCGAACGGATGATCGGCCGGAAGGCCGAGGCGTCGCACCTCGTCGGAGAAGCCAAGCCGGCGATAAATTTCCATGGTGCGGGCGTTCTGGCCGTTGCCCTTGGGATGAAAGCGGTGCGTCGGCGCGGTGTTGAAGATCGTGCATTGCACACCGTAAAAATCGAGCAGCAACGCGAGCACGAGACCGACCGGACCGCCGCCGACGATCGCGACTGGCGTCGCCGTTTGCTTGGACGCATTCATGCGCATCGGGTCTGCCTGGTTACCGCCAATCTAGCGTGAACGCCCGCGTCTTGTCGCCTTTTTGCTCGGCTTAGCCTACCCCCCAAAGACGGCGCATCGCTCGCCAAGAATGCCCACAGGACGGGCTGAGAGGTTGCGAAAACCATCTTTGCTGCCGCGATCGGCCCGGCGTCGTCCTTTTAGGCGTGCCGTAAAACGGCTATGATGGCACCTCACGCGGGGATTATCTGGCTATTCCCCGCTCAAAAGCGGGGCAGATCATGCGTTTCAAACTCATCGCAACCACCATCGCCGCCGTGAGCCTGCTCACCGTACCGGCGGTCGCACAACCGCTCACCGGCACGCTCAAGAAGATCAAGGATTACGGGGCGATCACGCTCGGCTATCGCGAATCGTCGATCCCGTTTTCGTATTATGACGACAATCAGCGCGTCATCGGCTACGCCATCGACCTCTGTCACGGCATCGTCGAGGCGGTGAAGACGGAGCTGAAAATGGCCAAGATCGAGATCAAACTCAATCCGGTCACCTCGGCCACCCGTATTCCGCTCATTGCCAACGGCACCGTCGATCTCGAATGCGGCTCGACGACCAATAATTTCGAGCGCGAGAAGCAGGTCGCCTTCACCATCACGCATTTCGTCACGGCGAACACCTTCGTGTCGAAGAAGTCGGCCCATCTCAAGACCGTCGAGGACCTCAAGGGCAAGACCATCGTCTCGACCTCGGGGACCACCAACATCAAGCAGATCACCCAGATTTCGGCGCAGAGGCATCTGGACCTCAACATCCTCGCCGCCAACGATCATGCCGAGGCCTTCCTGATGGTGCAGACCGGCCGCGCCGCCGCCTTCGTCATGGACGACATCCTGCTGTACGGCCTCGTCGCCACCTCGAAGGCGCCGGGCGATTACGTCATCTCCGACGATCTGCTCTCGGTCGAGCCCTACGGCATCATGCTGCGGCGCGACGATCCGGCGTTCAAGAAAGTGGTCGATGCGGCGATGACGGCGATCTACAAGAGCGGCGCGATCAACGCCATCTACGACAAGTGGTTCCTCAAGCCGATCCCGCCCAAGGGCATCAATCTCAATGTGCCGATGGCCGCGGCGTTCAAGAAGGTGATCGCCAACCCGACCGACACCGGCGACCCGGCGTGGTATCGGCAGTAAAGCGCGTCCGGCGCGGACGCTGAGCGCGTGAACTATCACTGGAACTGGGCGATCTTCTGGGAGCTTTCCCCCGACGGCGTGCATACCTATTTGCAGACGCTGCTCATGGGCGCCGGCTGGACGCTTCTGACCGCGGCGTGCGGCTTTACCATCGCGCTGGCTTTAGGGTCGCTGGTCGGCGTGCTGCGCACCACGCCGTTGCGTTGGGCGGTCGCGATCGGCAACGTCTATGTCGAGCTGTTCCGCAATGTGCCGCTCCTGGTGCAGATGTTTCTCTGGTATTTCGTGCTGCCGGAGCTGGTGCCGCGCGCGTTCGGCACCTGGCTGAAGCAACTGCCCGACGCCTCGTTCTATACCGCTGTGGTCGCGCTCGGACTCTACATGTCGGCGCGCATCGCCGAGCAGGTGCGGGCCGGGATTCTCAGCCTGCCGCGCGGCCAATGGCTCGCCGGCCTCGCGCTCGGCCTGACGCTGCCGCAGACCTATGCCTACGTGCTGCTGCCGATGGCCTATCGCATCCTGTTGCCGCCGCTCACTTCGGAACTGCTCAACACCATCAAGAACAGCGCAGTCGCGCTCACCATCGGCCTGATGGAGCTCACCGCGCGCGCCCGCGCCATGCAGGAATTCTCGTTCCAGGTGTTCGAGGCCTTCACCGCCGCGACCGTCATCTACATCGTCATCAACGTCATGGTCACGCTCGGCATGCGCGCGCTGGAGCGCCGCGTCGCGGTTCCCGGCTACCTCGGCTTCAAGATTCCGGCGGCGGGACACTGAGGCGATGTTTGCCAATTTCGACTTCGACGTGATCTGGCGCTCGCTGCCTTATCTGTTCTACCAGGGCATGGCGTTCACGCTGCTGCTCACCGCGCTCGCCACGCTCGGCGGCATTGTTGTCGGCACGCTGCTGGCGCTGATGCGGCTGTCGGGCCTTGCGCCGCTTAATGCGGCGGCCGCCGCCTACGTCAACCTGATGCGCTCGGTTCCGTTCGTGCTGATGATCTTCTGGTTCTATTTCCTGGTGCCCTATATCGGTCAGTGGATCACGCGTTCGGCGCAGCCGCTGCAGGTCGGCGCGTTCGCCTCCTGCCTCATCACGTTCACGCTGTTCGAAGCGGCCTTTTTCAGCGAGATCATGCGCGCCGGCATCCAGTCGATTCCGCGCGGCCAGATGCAGGCGGCGCAGGCGCTCGGCATGACTTATCCGGCGGTGATGGGCTACGTCGTGTTGCCGCAGGCGTTCCGCAACATGGTCCCGGTGCTGCTGACGCAGACCATCGTTCTGTTTCAGGATACGTCGCTGGTCTACGTCATCTCGGTCACCGATTTCCTCGGCGCCGCCTCCAAGGTGGCGGAGCGCGACGGCCGGCTGGTCGAGATGTATACGTTCGCAGCCTGCGTCTATTTCATCATCTCGCTTGCGGCCTCGCGGGCGGTGCAGGGGCTGCAGCGCCGCGTCGCGATCATCCGCTGACCGCCATGATCACGCTCACCCGCGTCAGCAAGTGGTACGGCCCGACGCAGGTGCTCAAGGACTGCAGCGCCGAGGTCGCGAGCGGCGAGGTCGTCGTGGTGTGCGGCCCTTCGGGCTCGGGCAAGTCGACGCTGATCAAATGCATCAACGGTCTCGAGCCGTTCCAGAACGGCTCGATCATCGTCGACGGCGTTTCGGTCGGCGACCGGAAGACCAATCTGCCCAAGCTGCGCGCGCGGATCGGCATGGTGTTCCAGCATTTCGAGTTGTTTCCGCACCTCTGCGTCATCCGCAACCTGACCCTGCCGCAGGTCAAGGTGCTCCACCGGCGCGCCGCGGAAGCCAATGAAAGAAGCATGCGGCTGCTCGATCGAGTCGGGCTCGGCGCCTATGCCGGCAAATTTCCAGGACAGCTCTCCGGCGGTCAGCAGCAGCGCGTCGCCATCGCCCGCGCCCTCGCCATGGACCCGATCGCCATGCTGTTCGACGAGCCGACCTCGGCGCTCGATCCGGAAATGATCCAGGAAGTGCTCGACGTCATGGTGGCGCTCGCCAAGGACGGCATGACCATGATCGTGGTGACCCACGAGATGGGCTTTGCCCGCAAGGTCGCCCATCGCGTGCTGTTCATGGACATGGGCGAAATCGTCGAGGATGCGCCGACCGCCGACTTCTTCGGCAAGCCCCGCAGCGATCGGGCGCAATTGTTCCTGTCGAAGATATTGCAGCATTGACGGGCCGATGGCTCGGCCCGCCGTTCACGATTGCGGCTGCGGCTCCATCGGGCCGGGCTCGGGGCGGGGGCGGTTCCTTCCGGCACCGGCGCTCGGCACGGTCGAGGTGCGCGGCGTGGTCGGCTCGATGATCGATTCGCGGGTCGGCCGCTTGCCCATCAAGAAATCCTTGATCTCGTCACCGGTCAGCGTCTCGAACTCAAGGAGGCCCTTGGCCAGCGTCTCCAGGTCGGCGCGCTTCTCGGTGAGAATCTGCTGCGCCTCGGCATAGCCGGCCTCGACATAGCGCCTGATCTCGGCGTCGATCTTCTGCACGGTGGCTTCGGAAATGTTCTGTTGCCGCGACACCGAATAGCCGAGGAACACTTCCTCCTGGTTCTCGCCATAGGCCACGGTGCCGAGCGCGTCGGACAGGCCCCAGCGCGTCACCATCATGCGCGCGAGCTTGGTCGCCTGCTCGATGTCGGAGGCCGCGCCCGAGGTCACCTTCTCCCGGCCGAACACCAGTTCCTCGGCGACGCGGCCGCCCATCATGATGGCAAGCCGCGACGTCATCTGTTCGAGGCTCATCGACAGCTTGTCGCGCTCGGGCAATTGCATGACCATGCCGAGCGCGCGGCCGCGCGGGATGATGGTGGCCTTGTGCACCGGATCGGTGGCCTTGACGTTGAGCGCGACGATGGCGTGACCGCCTTCGTGATAGGCGGTGAGGAGCTTTTCCTCCTCTGTCATCACCAGCGACTTGCGCTCGGCGCCCATCATCACCCTGTCCTTGGCGTCCTCGAACTCGACCTGGGTCACCATGCGCTTGTTGCGCCGCGCCGCCATCAAGGCCGCTTCGTTGACGAGGTTCATCAGGTCGGCGCCGGAGAAGCCGGGCGTACCGCGAGCGATGGTTTTGAGATTAACGTCAGGCGCCAACGGCACCTTGCGCACATGCACTTTCAGAATCTGCTCGCGGCCGACCACGTCGGGGTTGGGCACCACGACCTGGCGGTCGAAGCGGCCTGGGCGCAACAAAGCCGGGTCGAGCACGTCAGGCCGGTTGGTTGCGGCGATCAGGATGATGCCTTCGTTGGCTTCAAAGCCGTCCATCTCGACCAGCAATTGGTTGAGCGTCTGTTCGCGCTCATCGTTGCCGCCGCCCAGCCCCGCGCCGCGATGGCGGCCGACCGCGTCGATCTCGTCGATGAAGATGATGCAGGGCGCGTTCTTCTTGGCCTGCTCGAACATGTCGCGCACGCGCGAAGCGCCGACGCCGACGAACATTTCGACGAAGTCGGAGCCGGAAATGGTAAAGAACGGCACGTTGGCCTCGCCGGCGATGGCGCGTGCGAGCAGCGTCTTGCCGGTGCCGGGCGGCCCGACCAGCAGCAAGCCGCGGGGAATGCGGCCGCCGAGCCGCTGGAATTTGCCGGGGTCGCGCAAAAATTCGACGATTTCCTGCAGGTCGAGCTTGGCCTCGTCGACGCCGGCCACGTCTTCGAAGGTGACGCGGCCATGCGCTTCAGTCAGAAGCTTGGCGCGGCTCTTGCCGAAGCCGAGCGCCTTGCCGCCGGCGCCCTGCATCTGCCGCGACAGGAAAATCCACACCCCGATCAGCGCCACGAATGGCAGCCAGGAGATCAAGAGCGAGACGAACCACGGTACGTTCTCGGTCTGCGGCCGGGCTGAGATCGAGACGCCCTTGTTGTAGAGGCGCTGCACCAAGGTCGGATCACTCGGCGCATAGGTCTGGAAGCTGTGGCCGTCGGTGAAGTCGCCATGGATCTCCGGACCCTGGATGACAACGTCGCGGATGCGGCCGTTATCGAACGTCGTTGAGCAGCTGCGAGAACGTGATTTCCTGCGAATTCGAGCGCTGGCCGGGATTCTGAAACAGCGTAAATAACGCCAGCAGCAGCAGGACAATAATGACCCACAGGGCGAAATTGCGCAGATTGGCGTTCATCTTGAGTCCTTGCGCCGCGAATGCGCGCGGCAGCCCGGCGCTGCTCTGTAGCCCGCAAATCGTGGCGGCTTCACGTCTCCAAGTTAATGCAATGTATGCGTCAGCCGCGCCCCTGCCAAGGGAATCGGATGGCCTTTGCGGGGATTCCGGCCGTAAGCATAGACGAATTGTGTAAAGCGGCTATTGCAGGTCGGCACGGGCGCCGCTTAGCCGCCGCGGCGGTGCGCGCTCGACGGTAAGCCGGTCCGCATTGAGCGTGACCATCGCGCCGGCAAGGGTCCGGCGCAATCGGCTCGGCGCCCGCTGCAGGGCAGCGTAGAGCGCCTCAAGCTTAGCCAGTTCGACCGGCCCCTCATTCCCGGCCTGAGCGACCGCGCGGCCGAGCAGCCGAAGCGCGACTTCGGCCGGCAAATCGGCGAATTGGACGGCTTGAAAGGCAATCGGGCCGCGGCCGCCCCACTGACCCGGCGCCAGCGCGGCGCTTGCCACGCCAACCGCAAATTCGATGGCCGCTTCCGCACGCCGCATTCGCATGGCCAGCCGCGACAGGCCCTGCGCATGGAGTCCTTCGCGTGCGAGCGCCGGCATCAAGGCGCGCAGCCGCGCGCGGGTGAAGCGGGGATCGATGTTGCTCGGGTCCTCGGCATAGGCGATCCCAGCCGCTTTGAGGGTGGCGATGAGCCGGGACTTCGGCATCCGCAATAGCGGCCGGACTAGAAACATTTCGCCTTCATTGGTGCCGGGAGCGAGCGAAACCGCTGCGATGCCGGCGAGTCCGGAGAGTCCGCTGCCACGGGCTAAGCGGAACAGCATGGTTTCAGCCTGATCGTCGAGCGTGTGGGCGGTGACAATGTGGGCATGGCCGCAGGCCGCCGCCGTCTGGGCCAGCAGGCGGTAACGGGCGATCCGCGCGGCTTCCTGCAGGCCGCTTTTGGGCTTTCTGCCCTGCCAGCGCAGTGTTCGGTGCGCCACCCCAAGCCGGCGCGCCAAGCGCTTAACCGCGGCGGCCTCAGCGGCCGATTGTGGCCGCAAGCCGTGGTCGATCGTCACTGCCAGAATCTGGGGCGGAGATTTGAGCCGTTTCGCCCAGCGCGCGACCAGCATGAGCAGCGCGGTGGAATCCGGCCCGCCGGACACCGCGATCACGAGGCCCGGCACGCGTTCAAGACCTCGCAGCAGCGCGTTCGCTTCGTCGTCGCGAACCGGCTTTTCAGCAGCGGGCACGCTTCTCTTCCCGCTCCACGCTCTGTTTCACGCCGAGCGGGGCGCGCGGATACTTGCGCAGCACCTCGCCGAACGATGCGCAAGCGGCTTCCTTTTGGCCAAGCGCTGCCAGCGATTGACCGAGCCGCAACAGCGCCTGCGGCGCCCTGGCGTCGGCGTCATATTTCGTCGAGACGGCCAGAAACGCTTCGGCAGCATCGTGATATTGCTGAGTCTGGAACAAAGCTTCGCCGAGCCAGTATTGCGCTTGCGGGGTCAGCCGGTCGGCAGGGTAATCGTGCATGAACCTGCGGAATGTTTCGGCAGCCGAGGCGTAATCCTTGCGCACAATATAATTGTAGCCGAGTTCGTATTCCGCTTTGGGCGTTGTGGCCGGGGGTAGCGCCGCCTGCATGGCGCCAGTACCGCTCGGATTCCGTAGCGGCGGAGGCGGCAACGCGCCTGGCGGCGCAGCGCCTTGCACCCCTTGCGCCCCTTGAACGCCTTGAGGGGACGACAGCGTCGATAGGTTGAGCGGAGCTCCTGGCTGCGACGACGCAGAGCTCGTCGCCTGCGGTAGAGGCGCGAGGCTGCTCATAAGTCGGCGGCGGTTCGTTCTGCAGCGTGCTGGTGCCGAGCGGACGGGGCGCCCCGGGCGCGTTCGGATGGAGCTGCGGATTGAAGGCGTCGCGACCGGCGGGCTCTGCGGAGGCCGCGGGCGGCGGCGAGGGCGCTGGAGGCGGTGAAGAATATTGCGGCGGCGGGTACTGTGCGCTCGGCGGCGGCGGCGCCGCCGGCGGATAGGACGACCGCACTGCGCCCCTCACATTCTCGCCGCGGTCCTGCAAGGCTGCTTGCAGACTTTGCACCTGCTGCTCGAGCTGCTGATTGCGGTATTGCAGCTCCTGGATCGAACCGGTGAGGCTGCGAACCGTCTGTTCGAGGCGGTCCATTCGCGCCACGAGGTCCGACACTTCATCCTGGGCGTGCGCGGCCGGCGCACCGGCGGTGGCCATGAGCGCGAACGCGAACAGCGTGGCGAAGCGGATCATCCCGGTGCGACATTTTCGCTCAGCAGCGACTGTTAGCATATCGGGTCCTGCGTCCAAATTGTGACTGCCGCCCGTCTCGATCCAGTGACGAGGTCGTCGCAAGCGGTCGCCGGCGTCGCGCGCAACAATTGTCGATTACGAGTTGGTGTTGAGCACCGTCACGGCGCGGCGGTTCTGCGACCAGCAGGAGATATCGTCGCAGGTCGCGACCGGGCGTTCCTTGCCATAGGAGATGGTGTGCATGCGCTGCGGCGCGACGCCGCGCGAAATCAGGTAGTCACGCACGGTCTGAGCCCGGCGGGCGCCGAGCGCGAGATTGTATTCACGCGTGCCGCGCTCATCGGCATGGCCTTCGATGGTAAAGGTATAATTGCCGTAATGGCTGAGCCACTCGGACTGCTTGTCAAGCGTGGCGCGGGCCTGCGCCGAAAGGTCCGACGAGTCGGTGTCGAAGAATACACGGTCGCCGACATTGACGATGAAGTCTTGCTGACTGCCCGGCGTAGCGGCAGCGGCCATGGCTCCGGTCGCCTGACCTGTGGGCTGCTTGGCGCAGCTTGCAATCGCGAGCGCGGACAGGATGATAGCTGCAAATTTGGCGAAGCGGACGATACGCATCCCGTACATTCCGGTGCCTCCATTCCTCACTCGGCCGCCCGCCCAACGCTTCCCCTGCCGGCGGAGAAGAACCACGGAGCGGCCACGCGGGTCTAGCAGCGCCTTCGTTAAGCGAAGGTTCCGTCAACCTTGATGCCGCCTTGCAAAAAAACCTTGTACCCGCGGAACACCCGAAAAGCTTTGGCAATGGTTAATACGGCCTCAATACGGCAAGGGTGTGATCGGGATGCAAGGTTCACGACAATAGCGGCGACCAGGCCGGATCAGAGGCAAAGCTCGGCGTTGGCACCCGCTGCTGGTTCCGACCCGATATGTCGATCGTGTACAACGACGGGCCGGGACCGCCCATCACATCGCTGAAAAACATGATCACCCGGCCGTTAGGCGCAAAAGTTGGACCCTCATTGTGAAATCCCTCGGTGAGGATACGCTCGCCGCTACCGTCCGGCTTCATTACCCCGATCGCAAACTTATCGGAAAATTGCTTGGTGAAGGCGATGTAGTCGCCGCTCGGCGACCACACCGGGGTGGAATAGGTGCCGTCGCCGAAGCTGATCCGCTGCGCCTGGCCACCGGCAGCCGGCATAACATAGATCTGCGGTTGGCCGCCGCGGTCGGAGGTGAAACAGATCTTGGTTGCATCGGGCGAATAACAGGGCGAGGTATCGATCGCGGCGGCATTGGTCAGTCGCGTCGTCGCCGTCGAGCGCAAGTCCATGACGAAAATGTTGGAGTTCGAACCGTCCTGTAGGCTCATGATGACGCTCTGACCGTCCGGCGAGAAGCGCGGCGAAAAACTCATGCCGGGGAAATTGCCGACGAGCTCACGTTCACCCGAGGTGATCTTGAGGAGATAGACGCGCGGATCGCCCTCGCCAAAGGCCATGTAGGTGATTTCCTGGCCGGAGGGCGAAAACCGCGGCGTGAGCACGAGCTCGTCGCCGCGCGTGAGGTAGCTCAGATTGGCGCCGTCCTGATCCATGAGCGTCAGCCGCTTGATGCGGTGAAGTTTCGACCCGGTTTCGTCGACATACACGATGCGGCTATCGAAGTAGCCCTTTACGCCGGTGATACGCTCGTAGGCCGCGTCGGCGATGATATGGCCGAGGCGGCGCCAATTGTCGGGCGTCGTGAGATACTGCTGGCCGGGGCCGATCTGCTGCCCCGCCAGAACGTCCCATAACCGGAATTCAGCCCGCAGGCGCCCGTTGTTCTCCTGGTCGATGCGGCCGACGACCACAGCCTGGGCGCCGATCGAACGCCAATCGGCAAACGTCGGCACGGTGTTGATATCGGAAATCCGTTCGATATAGGCGGTGGAGTCGATCGGGGCGAACACGCCGCTGCGCTGCAAGTCGGCGGCCACGATCTGCGTAATGGCATGCGGCGTATCGACGGCGTTGCCGAAGAAATCCGGGATTGCGATCGGCATCGGCCGGAAATTGCCCTGCGTGATGTCGATGTGGGCCTGGGCCGCAGCATGTCTGGGCGACAGCGTCGCCGCTGCCCCGAGCGCACCAAGCGCCAGCACCCGCCGGCGCGACAGGGAGACATAGGGAAGTGGCAATCGCGACATGCGGCTGGCTCGTGTGGTTAGTTTCCAGAGAGTTCGTGAGGGTCGAAATCGACGACGAGGTCTTGCCACTCTGCGTAATGCTCCGGCTTGAGCATCTTGAAGGGCTGACACAAAAGCAGCGCGCGCTTGCCGCTCTCGGCCAGCGCCGGACCCAGCGGAGATGGCGTACCGGCGACGACGACCGGCATTTCCGCCAAAGAGCCGTCCTGCTTGAACAACACCCGCACCGAGACCGAAATATTGGAATTGCTGTCGACGCCAGGCGGTGGGCTCCAGCATTCCCTGATGCGCTCGCGGAAGGCGTCAATCTCGCTCTGCGACAATTGAGCATCCGGCGCGGCGGTCGGCGCGCCAAGGCTTGGTTTGTCGTTGAGCGTTTGGTCGGTCGCGGTCTGACGCCGCGGATCGCGTTTGTCGAGCAAGTCGGCAATCCGGTTGGCGTCATATTTGGGAGTTTCCTGCTGCGGCTTGTCCTGCGCTTTCTCGCTATCGTTCTTCTGCAACAGTTCGGCGATCTGATCGGGCTTGAAGTCGGCTTTCTTCTTGGCGAGCTTGGCGCCCTCTTTCGGATCGGGCTTGCGATCGGCCTTCTGCTCGTGCTTGTCCGCATGCTTGGGCTCCGATTGCGCCGCCGGCACGGGCTGCGGCAGCGACGGCGCCGCAGTGATGATCGCCGGCTTGTCGGCGACTTTCGGGGCGGGCTGCGTGACGGTCTTGGTATCGCCGATCTTGTCGACAAGCGGCTTCGCCGCGCGCTCCCGCCGCGCATTCTCCTGACCCAGCGCCGCGCGCGATGTGTCGCTGTTGCTGACGAGAGAGACCCGAACATAGTCGGTCAGGTCTTCGGCCGGCTTCGAGCTTGAAATCGTCACCAGCCCGAGCAACAGAACCGCGACATGGAGCGAGGCCGACATGATCCAATCGGATCGCAACTCTAATCTCCCGCGTTCTCCGGCACGACGTTGAGGAATGCACTCTCCAGCCCGGCGTCGCGGAGCCGTCCCAGCAGCTTCGCTACGTCGCTATAACAGATAGCCTGGTCCGATTTGAACGTCACGGTAGCCTTCGGATTGGCGATCATGATCGCCTTCAATTTCGTGGCGGCCTGGTCGATCGTGACCGGACTGTCGCCGATGAAAAGATCAGCCTTGCCGGCACACGTGCCCTCGCTCTTTTTGAACGTCAGGTCGACAACGTCCGCATGCGCGTTGAGCGTGGTGGATCCGCGCGCCTGGGGTAGATCGACCTTGATCGTCATCGTCAATAGCGGCGCCGTCACCATGAAGATGATGAGCAGCACCAGCATGACGTCGACAAGCGGCGTCACGTTGATGTCGCTCATGACGACGCGGCGGCGGCGGCCGCGCCTGCCGGCAGAAGGCGAAACGAGGGCGCTCGCTGCCATATCGGTCCCCTCACCTGCCGTCGTCAATCTGGCGCGACAGGATCGCGGTGAATTCGTCGGCGAAGCCTTCGAGCCGCTGCGTCTCCCGATTCACCTCGGCGGTGAACTTATTGTAGAAAATCGTCGCCGGAATGGCGGCGACGAGGCCGATTGCGGTCGCAAACAGCGCTTCCGCTATGCCAGGCGCGACCACGGCGAGCGAGGTGTTCTGCGAGACCGCGATCGCCTGAAAGCTGGTCATGATACCCATGACGGTGCCGAACAGCCCAATGAATGGACCGGACGAGCCGATCGTCGCCAGCACCAAAAGCCGCCGCTCCATGTGCTCGATCTCGCGCGCGATCGTCACATTCATCACTTTCTCGACGCGCGTCTCAAGCCGGGCAAATGAGCGGCCCTGACCTTCCAAGCTGCGCTTCCATTCGTTCATGGCGGCCACGAACAGCGCCCCGGTCGAATGGCCGGGTTCGTGGGCGAGCGATTTGTAGAGATCCTCCGGCGACTGCCCGGACCAGAACGCCTGCTCGAAGCGGTCCCCGGATCGGCGGATCGAGGAGAACAAACGCGCCTTGTCGAACGCAATCGCCCACACCCAGATCGAGCACACCAGCAATCCGGCGACGACGCTTTCGACGATCCAGTTGGCATGCAGGAACAGATGGATGAGCGGGAGGTTGAAGAATGCGTCGAGCAGCGACTGCATAAGCACGTCCTTTCGCCGGCCTCGCCAGATGGCCCAAGCACGGCCATGGGGCGGAGCGACGCCTTCAACGCCGGGACCAAAAGGGGCGCAAAGGGCGGCGGCCTAGCGCGCCGACCAACACCCGAAATTTCGCGAGGACCCAAGCCGGACCCGTCACCGGCTACATTGAATCAGTCGCGAAACTTGTCCAAACTAGGGCGCCCCCCACCCTACCCTCCCCCGCAAGCGGGGGAGGGTAGGGTGGCGGTCTAACGAAGCCCGACTGTACTTAATGGGGCGTTAACGGCGACGCGGAGGTTCCCGATCGCAAGTCCGTGCGGAAAAAATAACCAGCGGGCCGCCCGCTTGGATGCGACGGGCGGCCGGGCGATCTTCATCCCCGAACGATTCAGCTAGCCTGCGGCTGCGCGCCCTCGTCACCGGGCCGGTCGCGGCGCTCAGCCATGAACTGATCGAACTCGGCGCGGTCCTTGGCGAAGCGCAGGCGCTCCAGGAATTCCTTGAACTCGCGCTGCTCCTCTTCCAGCCGGCGCAGCGTCTCGGCGCGATAATCGTCGAAGGCGCGGTTGCCGCTCGAGCGCGGCCCGCCCCACCAATCGCCGCGGCCACGCGCGCGATCGGTGCGGCTACGCAGGCGGTCCATTTTCTCCTGCATGCGCTCCATTTTCGACTGCCAACGGTTCACGTGGTGCTCCCAGCGGCCATCGCCGTTGCGGCCATCGCTGTAGTGGTGATTCCAGCATCCCATTCGTCCGCTCCAGATCATGAAGGCGAGAATCGCAAGCCCGAGCGGCCACCACGCCCAGAACGCGAGCACAGTGAGAATGACAAACCCCAAGGGCCACCACGCCCAGAAACCAAGGAGCATAAGCACGCCTGCTGCTATCGGCATGGCACATCTCTCGCCGTGAATGTAAATAACATTTACATTGCCGATTTGCGCTGTCAAGGGGTGAAATACGATGGGCGCCGGATTGCCGCGCGAGCGGCCATTTCCGCAGCGATCTTGAATGCCGGCATCCGCGAGCGGTGCAATACGTGGCGCGCTGGGCCAAGCCGCCATGAGCCGGCCCTCCCCTTCGACACCTCCCCTTCGACACCTCCCCTTCGACACCTCCCCTTCGACTTTCGCGATCGGCACTGGCGCAGGCGGCCCAGCGAGGCCGCGCGCAGACATTCATTTCGGCGGCAGGATCGCGATCGCCTCGACCTCGAACAAGGCGCCGGCGAGCGCCAGCTGCGGCACGCCCACCGTCGTGCTGGCCGGAGGCGAAGTCGTGTTCACGTACTTGTCTCGCACCTCGCGGTAATGTCTAAGGTTCGTGCCGATATCGACCATGTAATTGTTGAGCTTGACGACGTGTTCGAAACCGGCGCCGACCGCGGCCAGCGCGGCCTTGACGTTCTCGAACGCCATCTCGATCTGTTCGCGGGCATCGGCGCCCATCCGGCCGGATTTGTCGATGCCGAGCTGACCGGCAAAATAGACCGTGCGGCACGGTCCGGTCACTTCCACCACGTGGCTGTAGCCGGGCGGCTTCGCCATCGTACCCGGATTTGAAAAGCGGATGTTGTCCGGCATGCTGGGCTCCTTTCGGTTGGCGCGCAAAGGAGGGCGAGATCGTGCCTTCCCGAGCACGAGGCGCCGGAAAGTCCGATCTGAGCTTCGGCTGGAAAAACGCCCCCGATCTTCGCGTTGCATTGTAACAACCGCACTGCAGCCGACAAGCGGCGCCGGCGCACTTACGGCATACGAAACTTGCGGCACTGCCGGCTAATACCAGCGGTGTTAGATAATGACTCATACCAGCCTTCAAAGACTTTGACTCTTGAAAGCCTGTTGTTGGCTGGCTCAGCGATGTGATTTATCTGCACCCGAACACGGTTGATTCGGGAGAGCAGATTTGAGCGCCGCGATTCGCATTCGGCTGGATTTTGACGCGGCGGCGCTACGCCGCCTGGCGACCACGGCAAAGGATGCCGGTCAGGTGCGGCGGCTGCTGGCTTTGGCGGCGGTTTACGACGGAAAGGACCGCGAGGCGGCGGCGCGCATCGGCGGCATGGATCGGCAGACGCTGCGCGATTGGGTGCTCCGCTTCAATGAGCGCGGCCCCGACGGCCTGATCAACGCCAAATCCCCTGGCCGTCGCCCGACGCTCTCAACGGAGCAGATGGAAGAACTGGGACGCCTCGTGGAGGCCGGCCCCGATCCGCAGAAGGATGGCGTTGCGCGCTGGCGCTGCGTTGATCTCAAGCGGGTTCTTGGTGCGCGCTTTGGGGTTGATCTCTCCGAGGTGAGCCTCGGCCGTGTTCTCAGGAAGCTTGGCTTTTCGCATATCAGCGCCCGGCCGCGGCACCCCAAGCAGGATCCGGAGGCGATTGCGACCTTTAAAAAAAAGCTTTCCAGCCCGCGTATTGGAGACCGTGAGCCGACTGGCATTGGCAACCTCGATCGAGGTGTGGTTCCAGGATGAGATGCGGGTTGGGCAAAAGAACGCGCTCGTCTACCAATGGGCCAAGACGGGTACGCGTCCGCGGCAGCCTAAAGATCAACGTTATGAGAACGCCTATCTGTTCGGCGCGGTCTGCCCAAGCCGTGACACCGGCGCCGCCATCATCATGCCGTATGCCAACACGGCGGCGATGCGAAAACACCTCGAAGAGATCAGCCGTGCCGTCGCGCCCGGCGCCCACGCCATGGTCATTCTCGACCAAGCTGGTTGGCACACCACGCGCAAACTCAAGGTGCCGAAAAATCTCACCATGGTGTCGCTGCCGCCGGCCTGTCCGGAACTCAACGCGGCGGAGAACATCTGGCAATACTTGCGCCAGACCTATCTCTCCAACCGCGTGTTCAAAAGCTACACCGACATTCTCGACGCCTGTCAGGAGGCTTGGCAAAAGCTCCTCGACGAGACCGGCCGAATCGCCTCCATCGCTACCCGCGATTGGGCAATCATCGGTCAATCATTTTGAAGGCTGGTATCACTCGCTGTCATCAGCCGCGCAAGCGGATGATCCAGTACTCATCGCGCTGGCGGCGCTTACTGGATGGTCCGCCTTCGCGGACCATAACAGGTCAAAAATTGGTGCCGCTGTTGTCGTCCGCTGGCGGCGACGGCGACGGCGGCGGCGGCGACGGATAGTTCGGCAGCGTCAAGCGATCGAGCAGGTCGCGGCCGACCAGAAGCTCGGCGATCATCGGAAATCGAAATGCCTTCGACAGCTGATTGCGCAGGACGAGACCCAATTGCGTTTTGGGTGCGAACGATCCTGCAAACCGTTCGGCCGCCTTCTGCTTGCCGTCGATAAATCGGCGAAGCGTGATCTCATAGCGCCCAAACGCCCGCTGATATTGCCCGTCCGCCGCCGCCAGCTCGCCGGCCAGGACATAAGCCGCCGTCATCGCCAGCGCCGAGCCTTGACCGGCCAGCAGCGAGGGCGCAAACGCCGCATCCCCGACCAGGGCCACGCGGCCGCGCGACCACGACGGCATGCGAATCTGGCTGACCGTGTCGAAATAAAGCTCCTCGGTGCGGTCGAGCGCGCGCAGAATTTGCTGGCACTCCCATCCCGCATCGTCAAACACGCGATGCAGCACGGCTTTCTGCGCCCGCAGGTCGCGCGGATCGACGCCAGCATGCTTGGGCGCCAGAAAAACAAACAAGAACAGGGTGCGGTCGTCCCGCAGCGGAAATCGCGAGGCCTGCTTGCCGGGTAGGCCGTAGCTGACATAGACGCCTTCGTCGCGCGGCGAATAGGCCTCGGCCTCGAATGCCGCCACGGCGTAGCCGAGATAGCTTTCGAACTCGGTCTCGGGCCCGAAGACCGCTTGACGGACGGCGGAATGCATGCCGTCGGCGCCGACCACCAGGTCGAACCTGCGCCGCGGCGCGCGTTCGAATGTGACGGTCGCGCCATCGGGCGCGTTTTCAACCGCGGCGACGCCGTCGTCAAAGATTGTTTCGCATCGGTTTTCGAGGCTGCGGTAGATCACTGCCGCAAGCTCGCTGCGCGGCAGGCTGAGATAGCGGCCAGCGGTCATCTTGCGAAAAACCTCGACGCCGAAGCCGCCGACGCGTCGGCCGCGCTGGTCGACGAAGCGCACCTCCTCGACCCGACAGGCCCGGCGCTGCAGCTCGTCCAGCAGCCCCATCCGTTCCGCGATGTCGTAGCCGAGGCCCCAGAAGTCGATGACGTAGCCGCCTCGGCGAAGCCGCGGCGCACGTTCGACCAGCGTCGGCGTGAAGCCGTAACGCGAAAGCCAGTACGCCAGAGTGGGACCGGCAATGCCGGCCCCGCAGATCAGGGCAGACTGATCGCGCATCCGGATCGCAGTGCTCCTCGTGCACGGCCAAGTGGTTCGGATTTCGAAAACGCCGTGTCAGCCCGAGCCTGCCGGCTTTCCCCTCCGGCACGCCGAGGCCGCGCAGATAGACCAGGACGCCGGCTTCAAGCAGATCTTCAGCCGACATAGGCAGCGGCCGCCGTGCGGCATCGCCGCGCCCGAACAGCGAAGCGACGCCGTGCGACATCGCCCAGATATGCAGCGCCACCATCAAGGCCGGCGGCCGCTGCTGCGCTGGCATCGATGCGCAGATTTTTTCTGCGGCTCCGCGCAGCACCGCAAAGGCGCGATCGGCAACCTCGCGCAGCTCTGGAACTCATGGCTAGCGGAATGCCGGCTTCGAACATCGCCGAATAATAAGCGGGCTCGGCGCGCGCAAATTCGAGATAGGCCTTGCCCAGGCGGTCGAGCGCAGCGAATGGGGCGGGGCGTCCGTCGTCCCAAGCGCGCCCCAGCACGGTTTCGAACCGCTCGAAGCCGCGCAGCGCTACATTCGTCAACAATTCGTCGCGGTCGCGAAAATGCCGATAGGGCGCCGCTGGACTGACGCCCGCCCAGCGCGCGGCTTCGGCGAAAGTAAAACCCGCCGGCCCCTTCTGCGCAATCAGCTCGAGCGCGGCACGCAGCAGCGCCTCCTTCAGATTGCCGTGGTGGTAGCCGCGCGGGCCGTCTTGGCGGTCGCGTCCGCTCTGGCCACTGTTTCGGCCTGGTTTGGACCAGCTCATGTAAATGAGTCTTACATTACTGGCGCCGATCCGTCGATGCTGGCGAGGCTTGGCTCAGAAAGCTCAGCCCAGAACTCTCGTGATCGGCCCGCATCGCGATGCGCAGCGGCTTTGGGATCGGCCGCGCCTTGCCGCCTGAGACGAAGGCGACGCGGGCGCGCGCCTCGACCAAAAGCTCGTCGTCGCGCATGACGCGCTGGCGCAGCATGGTCGACGCGCCCTTCACCTCTTCCGGCTCGGTGATCACCTGCAAAAGATCGTCCATGCGCGCCGGTTTGAGGAACTCGATCTGCATCGAGCGCACCACGAAGGCAAAGCCCGGCGCCTCGTGTTCGGTCTGTTCGAACAGAGCGCGGTGATCGGCGCCAATCAGCCGCAGGTAATTGGTGCGCCCGCGCTCCATGTAGCGCAGATAATTGGCGTGATAGACGACGCCGGTGAAGTCGGTGTCCTCATAATAGACGCGCACGAATAGCAGATGACGGCCGTTGCGGATTTCGCCGTCGAGGGGGACGTGGTGCGGATCATTCATCGGTGGAGTTCTTCGTCCACATCCATGGGCGGCCATCGATCACGCGAACGACGCTAATCTGCTCATGCTCGATAGTGCAAAAGACCAAGTGCAGACCGACGACGAGACAGCGCAGACCGGGCGCAAGGCTGGAACGCCCCGTCCTATAAATGGGAATCGAAGCAGATTTTCGAAATTGGAATTGATCCTGCGAATGAAGGCACTTGCAGCCTTCGGACTGCGCTCCTCGAGATATCGATGGATATGAAATAGATCGGACTTTGCCTTGTCGGAAGGTACGACTTCCATTCAGTCATTACTCGACTTGGCAATCCGCGCCTGACGCAGAAACTCCTCAAAATCCCACTTCGAGATGCGTCCCGCCGAAACATCCTCCATGCCCTCGGCGATCTGCTCCTTGAGCACGCGAAATTTCTCCGCCTGTTCGAGCAGATAGGCCACCGCCGGCTCCCGCATATCCTCCGGAAGCAGATCAAGCGCCTCGGCAGCCCTTTCGGTCGTTGTTTTCATGACTCACTTATACCATTCCGTAGAAAGCGCACCAATGCCTCCGCTATCTCCACGGGATTGTGCCAGCCATTGCGTGTTCCCAGTTTTTGCCATCGAAGCGGCGCACTTCGAGTGCCTCGACATCGACGCCGACGAGGCAACGCACGTTGACGTTGATCTTATCGGGGTCGGAGCGCGGGACGTAGAACGGATGGATGCCGCACGTGGCGCAAAAGGTGTGTTGCGCCACGCCAGTATTGAAGCGGTAGGTCGTCAGCGCGTCCTTGCCGCGCAGAAGTTCGAACTGCGCCGGCGGCACGATCAGATGCAAAAAGCCCTTTTTTGAGCAGATCGAGCAATTGCATTCGGTGACGCGCGACAAATCCGCCGTCACACGGAAGCGCACGCGGCCGCAATGGCAGCCGCCTTCGTAGGTTTGCAAGCTCACCCCACGCGCGCCAATGGAGGCGAGGGCTGCGGAATGTCCATCTTCCATTCCCTGGCGGCTTCTATCCAAGAGGCTATGGCCTGCTGCACATTCTTCAGCGCCTCTTCGGGGGTCTCACCGTCGGACATGCAACCCGGCAGATCGGGCACAGTCGCGAGATAACCGCCGCCATCGCTTTCCGCCAAACGCTCGATGCGCACGGCATATTCGAGTTTCATCGATTGCCTCCGTACGTATCAATATAGTGCACCAGTTTGCGAATGTAGACCGGCTTGATCGGCCGATGCGCCGGAATGGTCAATATCTCGCGTGCCGTCGGATGGCGCATATGCGTGTGCGAAGTACCCTTGCCGGCGCGGAAACTTAGCCCGGACTCACGGCACAGCGCCTCGACATCACCGATCCGCCAATCGCCCGCCGGATTGCGGCGCATGCGCTCCAGCAAATCCGAGGGCGTCACTGATCCTCTTCCGAAGCAAACAACCCGAACTGCGCCGGGTCGCGGGCCGGCTCCGGCAGGCCGAGGTGGCGGAAAGCGTGCACGGTGATCAGCCGGCCGCGCGGGGTGCGCTGCAACAGGCCGCATTGGATCAGATACGGCTCGATAATGTCCTCGATGGCGTCGCGCGGTTCCGACAAGGCGGCGGCCAGCGTCTCGACGCCGACCGGGCCGCCGCCGTAATTCACGGCAATGGTCGAGAGATAGCGCCGGTCCATGGCGTCGAGGCCGGCGGCATCGACTTCGAGCGCGGCCAGCGCGTTGTCGGCGACGACGCGGTCGATCGCAGGCGCCCCGGCGACCGCCGCGAAATCGCGCACGCGGCGAAGCAGCCGCCCGGCAATGCGCGGGGTGCCCCGCGCGCGGCGTGCGATTTCGTCGGCGCCGTCTTCGGTCAAGGCGACGCCGAGCACGCGCGCGCCGCGATTGACGATCTCTTCAAGCTCCGCCTTGGAATAGAAGTTGAGCCGGATCGGAATGCCAAAGCGGTCGCGCAATGGATTGGTCAGGAGCCCGGCGCGGGTGGTGGCGCCGATCAGCGTGAAATTGGCGAGATCGATCTTGACCGAACGCGCCGCCGGTCCCTCGCCGATAATGAGGTCGAGCTGATAATCCTCCATCGCCGGATAGAGGATTTCCTCGACCGCCGGATTGAGCCGGTGGATCTCGTCGATGAACAGCACGTCACGTTCTTCGAGATTGGTGAGCAGCGCCGCAAGATCGCCGGCCTTGGCGATCACCGGCCCCGACGTGGCACGGAAATTCACCGCCAGCTCGCGCGCCACGATCTGCGCCAGCGTGGTCTTGCCGAGCCCGGGTGGGCCGACGAACAGCACGTGATCGAGCGCTTCCTTTCTTCCGCGCGCGGCGGCGATGAACACGCCGAGATTGCTGCGCGCCTGCTCCTGGCCGATGAATTCGGACAGGCGCTGCGGCCGCAGCGAGGTCTCGGCCGCGTCCTCGTCGCGGCGCTCGGCCGAGATCAGCTTGCGTCCGCCGCTTACGCTCATCGTTCCGGCCCTCGGCTGTATTTGTTGGGCAACAGTTCGGCGATAGGGACCACCGCCGCCTCCTTGCCGTTCGGCACGATCACGCGCGCATTGCGGTCGTAGTCGAAGATCAGTTCGCGACAGGCGCCGCACGGCGAAACCACCGCAATCGACTGATCCTTTTCCTCCAGCGGCGGATGACGCACGGCGACGATGCTTTCGATGCCGTCATCGCCGAGTTCGACCAACGCGCGGCCGAGCGCGACCGCTTCCGCGCACACCGCCATGCGGCCGAGATAGGCGTCGAGATTGACTCCGGTAAAGATCTTTCCCGAGCGCGTGCGCAGAGCAGCGCCGACCTCCTGCCAGTCGTTGCGGTAACGCTGTTTGATCGCAGCCGTCGCCGCCGCGATCAATTGCTTGTCCGCCTTCGTCGGTTTGGCCGGCCGTTTCACTTCGCCAGCTCCTTTAAGCCGAGCCGGATCAGGGTGCGCACCTCGGCGCTCTCGCCGGCGCTGCGCGCGGCCGCCGCGATCGCGGCCGCCGCCTGCGGCTGCGCGTAGCCGAGATTGACCAGCGCCGAGACGGCGTCGGCAAAAGGCTGCGGCGCCCGTTTTTCGTCGAGCGCGCCGGACAGTCGCACCAAAGCCGGATCGACGTTGGTATAGGCCGGCGCCTTGTCTTTCAGTTCGGTGACGATGCGCTCGGCGACTTTCGCGCCGACGCCCGGCGTGCGCGACACCATCGCCTTGTCGCGCATGGCGATGGCGGAAGCGAGATCGGCGGGCTTGAGCGTGCCGAGCACGGCGAGCGCGACCTTGGCGCCGACGCCCTGCACGGTCTGTAACAGCCGGAACCACTCGCGCTCGGTATCGGTCGAAAAGCCGAACAGACGAATCTGGTCCTCGCGCACGTAGGTCTCGATTGCAAGCGTCGCCGGCTCCCCGACCCGCGGCAATTCCTGCAGGGTGCGCGGCGAGCACTGCACCAGATAGCCGACACCGCCGACGTCGAGGATGATGGAACCCTCGCCGTAGGAGTCGATGACGCCCTTGAGCTTGCCGATCATCGTCTCTCTCAGCCCTCGTCATTCCGGGGCCAAGCGAAGCGAGGAGCCCGGAATCCATAATCACTGTTTTTGCACGACAAGCTCAGCGCCTGTTCCCCATGACCTGTGGTTATGGATTCCAGGCCCGGCCCTTCGAGCCGTCCCGGAATGACGATGATGGAAACCAAAGTCATCGCGCCGCCACCTTGAGGATGATGCTTTGCCGGTGATGCGCGTGCGTCACGGCAATTGCGAGCGCGTCGGCGGCGTCATCGGAGCGCGGATCGGCCTTGGGCAACAGCACGCCGATCATCATGCGTACCTGCGCCTTGTCGCCGTGGCCGGCGCCGACGATGCTTTTCTTCACCAGGTTAGGGGCGTATTCGGCGACCGGCACGCCCGCCCGCGCCGGCACCACCATGGCGATGCCGCGCGCCTGGCCGAGTTTGAGCGTCGCCTTGGCGTCCTTATTGACAAAGGTCGCCTCGACCGCTGCCTCATCGGGGTGGAACTGGTCAAGAATGCGCATCAGCCCGTCGTGAATCGCAAGAAGCCGCTCCGCCAGTGCGTCCTCGTTGCGCGTCGTCACCGAGCCGCAGCCGAGAAAAGCGAGCCGGTTGCCGGCGATCTCGACGATGCCCCAGCCGGTGCGGCGGAGCCCCGGATCAATGCCGAGAATGCGAATCGGGCGTCTCATCACCCTGCGGTGATAGACCCGGGTCGCGCTTGGGCAAAGCCCGTTACACCACAGCAGCCACACCACAGCAGCCACGGCTTGCCGCCAATCCCAGCCGCCATGGAGTGGTTTCCAGTTCTTGTCGAGTTCCAACTCTAAGCCGACACGCCTGCCGTCACGCGGTCATCCTCTGCACCAGCGCGTCGGAGACCTCGAAATTGGCATAGACATTCTGCACGTCGTCGCTGTCGTTGAGATTTTCGATCAGCTTCAAAACCTTCTCGCCCTGCTCGTCGTCGACCGCCACCGTATTTTGCGGCCGCCAGACCAGACCTGACTTGCGCGGCTCGCCGAATTTTTGTTCGAGCGCCTTCGTGACCGAGCCGAAATGATCCGGCGTGGCATAGATTTCATGACCGGCTTCGCTCGACACAACGTCGTCGGCGCCCGCCTCGAGCGCCGCCTCAAACATCGCGTCGGCGCTGGCGGCCGAAGCGCCGTATTCGATGAAGCCGAGGTGGTCGAACATGAACGCGACCGCACCGGTCTCCGCCAGATTGCCGCCCGACTTGGTAAAGGTCGCGCGCACTTCGCCCGCGGTGCGGTTGCGGTTGTCGGTCAGCACTTCGACGATCACCGCAACGCCGCCCGGCCCAAAACCTTCGTAGCGGACTTCTTCATAGTTCTCGGCATCACCGCCCAAGGCCTTCTTGATGGCGCGCTCGATATTGTCCTTCGGCATGTTCTCCGCGCGCGCAGCAATGATGGCGGCGCGCAGCCGCGGATTCATCGCCGGATCGGGCGTGCCGAGCTTGGCGGCGACGGTGATTTCGCGCGCCAGCTTGCCGAACAGCCGCGATTTCACCGCGTCCTGCCGGCCCTTGCGGTGCATGATGTTCTTGAACTGCGAATGCCCGGCCATGGTTCGCTTCTCTTCGTCATTGCGAGCCAAGCGAAGCAATCCAGCTCCTCGATGAAGGCTGGATTGCTTCGTCGCTGCGCTCCTCGCAATGACGGTCTAATACTGTCACAGCGCACGAAAATAAAGTCAGGCCCCGGTTCCCTGATCTAGCGCAGGACGACTTGGCGCACCCCACCCCGCGGGCGCAACCCCTACCCCCAGAATGCCGGCATCGCCTGCTCCAGGCAGCCGCCGAGCCGCACCGCGCCGACGCGGGCGGCGAGCCCGGTCTCGGGGTCGGTCTCGATCGCGACTGCGCACAACGTCGCCGGCCCCGTGGCCGGCTCGAACCGCGCCGACGGAATTTTTCGCAAAAAGCGCATAAGCGGCTCTTCGATCGACATGCCGATCACTGAATTGTAATCGCCGGTCATGCCGACATCGCTGACGAAGGCGCTGCCGCCCGGCAGGATGCGAAAGTCCGCGGTCTGCACGTGGGTATGGGTGCCGACGACGAGGCTGGCGCGGCCGTCGCAGAAAAATCCCATCGACTGCTTCTCGCTGGTCGCCTCGGCATGGATGTCGACGATGACGGCGTCGGCGCCTGTGCCGAGCGGACAGGTGGCAAGCTCGCGGTCGACCGCGGCGAACGGATCGTCGAGCGGGTCCATGAAAATGCGGCCCATGGCGTTGATCACGAGCACACGCGCGCCGTTCTTGGCCTCGATCAAAGCGGCGCCGCGGCCGGGCGTGCCGGGGGGATAGTTGACCGGACGGATGAGCCGCTCGGCGCGCTCGATGAACACCAAGGCCTCCTTCTGGTCCCAGGCGTGATTGCCGAGCGTGATCGCGTCGGCACCGGCGTCGAGCAATTCGCTATAGATCGCTTCGGTAATGCCGAAGCCGCCGGCTGAGTTCTCGCCATTGACCACGCAGAGGTCGAGCTTCCAGTCGCGAACAAGGCCCGGCAGCCGCTCGTAGACAATCGTCCGCCCGGAACGACCCACTACATCGCCGACAAACAGAATGCGCATGCTTAAGCCTTGGAAGAATCCGCCTCTCGAAGGTCGATTGTCTCGCGCTCGGTTAGCACGAGATCAAGCTGCGCGTCGCGTTCCGTCGTCGGCACTTTGGCGACTTCCTGGACGGCGAACGCAATCCCTATGGCGCTGATCTTTTTGAGCCCGCGCAATCGAGTGATCGTCATGTCGTAATAGCCGGCGCCGTAGCCGAGGCGGTAGCCGGCGCGGTCGAAGGCAAGGAGCGGCACCAGCACAATATCCGGCTCGACCTCCGGCGCCTCAACCTTCGGCTCGCGAATGCCCCATTGGCCGCGATCGAGCGGAGCGCCGAATTGCCACGCCCGCATGACGAGAGGCTTGCCGCGGCCGGCGATCGCCGGCAACGCCAGTTGCGCGCCGGCCGCTGCGAGCTTGTGCATCAGCGGCAGCGGATTGATCTCGCTGTTCAGCGGCATGAAGCCGGAGACGATCAGGCCGGGCGCGATTGGCAGCGGGAATGGCCGAGCTGCGATTGCCTCTGCCGCGGCCTTGCGCGCCTGCGCCGGCAACGCGTCGCGGCGGGCGCCCGCCTCTTGCCGCTGCCGCAATTTTTGAATTTGGGGAGCAGTGATGTCTGGCATGGCGAGAATCAGAAGCAGCCGTGTCCCGGATGCCGTGCAGCGTGAAACGGTGCACCGCTGATCCGGGACCGTTGCAAACTTAGAATGCTTGACGATCCCGGGTCTGCGGCGCGGCACTGCGTGCCGCACCGCGCCCGGGAAACCAAATGACAAGTGCGGAGCCGCTGCGGCCGTTGGAGCGTCGATCCCGGGTTCCCTACAGAAGTAGGTGGGCGCCATGTGTCCGGACCCACGAGCCCGGACAGGGACAGCTCCCTTAAGGATCGATAAGGCCCCGGGGATATGTCTCCTCACGCACCGCGCAGCCCCGCCCGGCCAATGTAGTGCGGATGTGCAGGCGATGCCACATCGCCGACGCCGCACGCTGCTCTTGCATTCGGGCTCGGAGTTGCGGTTGACCGCGGCCGATGCCGCCTTCACAAGTACCGAACTGCCGATACAGTTCTCCCCGCGGAGGCGCGCGATGGCTCGCCACGATCAATTCAGAAAGCCCGTTATCGCGACGTTTCTGGCGCTCGCCGCTGCGGCATTGATGCCGCGGAGCGGCCTTGCCGCCGCCCAGTGCGGCGGCCACGAACTGCTCGCGACGCCGCGGCCGGAGACGAGCTGCGAGAACGTCAAGGCCGAGATTTTCGTATCGCCCAACAAGGCGACTCACGCCGTGGCGCTGCCGGCCGATGTCAGCCTATTCGCCACGCCGGACATGGAAAGCCGACTCGTGTTGCGTTCCAGCGCGGGCGTCACGCTGACCTCGCAGGATTATTCCTCGCCGCGCGGCACCAACGGCTTCTACGTCGTCCACGCGCAATGGTCGCCGGATTCGCAATTCTTCGTTTTCAGTCTGTCGTCGTCGGGCGGCCATTCGCCGTGGTCCTTCCCGATCAAGGTCTATGGCGTCGAGCAGAACCGGATCGCCGATTTTTCCGCCATGATCGGCGGCAACCCGACGGTGTCGGGCGACTTCGGCTTCTCCGGCCCGCATACGCTTGTCGCCTCGACCTGGAAGCAGCCCGGCTCGCCCGAGCAAAAAGTGCCGATCAGCGTCGATCTTGAAGCGGCATTCGCCAAGCTGCCGCCGTCAAACAAGTAACGCGAGCCACCCTCTCCCAGAAACGGGAGAGCGGAAAAAAGTAGGGTGGGCACCGCGCCGCGAGAGCCATGCCGCGTGGGCGAAATCGCGTCAGCGCGGTGCCCACGCGGTGACGCCGAGCGGCGATTTCGCCCACCCTATGCTTCCTGACGCGCGGCACCCTCTCCCGAAGACATGACAGGGAAGATTTGTTAGCCCAGCGCCACGCTGCCGCCCGCGCTCGGATTGGCGTCATTGAGCTTTTTGATGATGCTCTCGATGCGCTCGGCGGCCGCGTTGAGGGCGGCCGCGACTGCCAGCTGCACCGACCTGTCGCGGTCGACTGCCTCGCCGCGGGAGTTCTGCAAGACGGCGAGCTGTTCCTCCAGCCGCTTGATGCGGGTTGTGGTCTCGGCCAGCGTATCGGCGATGGTGAGCGCCGCCATGACCGTGAGCCTGGTATCGCCGATCTCGCCGAATTTCGCGCGCAGGCCTTCGATGCGCGAATCGAGATCGCGGGCGAGATTCATCAAGTGCCCTTCCTGGCCGTCCTCACAGGCCATGCGGAACTGCCGGCCGTTGATCGTGACGCTGACCTGGGACATCGGCCGCTCGCTCATTCCCCATTCGCCAGCACGCTGCGGATGGTCTCGATCGCCTGCGCGATGCGCGCCGACACCGCGTGGTTGGCGGATTCCAAGGCGCGACAGCGCGCCATCGCCTGATCGAGCTCGCTGGCGAGGCGGGCACGGTCGTCGCCAAGCGCAAGGATCTGCGCGGTCAGCGCCTGCTCGGAGCGGTCGGCCTCGCGCCGGCCTTCCGCGGCGGCATCGAGCATGTCGAGCGCCAATGCCAGCCGCCGCGTCGCGGCCTCGATCAAATCGGTTTCGCTCATGCCGCTTTCCGGGCGCCGCACGGAAGGTGAAAATCCAGAGACAGCAGAGATTTAGAGAAGGAACCTTACGTCGTATCGAGCTAAAGCGTCAACCGCGCGCGCTCTGCCTCCCTTGCCTGTGCACGACCCGCACAGCCTGCTGCGAGCGCGTTTGACTCAAATGACCCCCATGCTATCTGTGCCCGACCCTTTCCCTCAACGCGGCCAACAGCTTGTTTGCGCCGCTTTCGGCCGAATGCATAACGTCGCCGAACCGTCTTGCCGCGGCGAGCGCAATCGAGACGCCTCGCGTTTCTCCGGCTGCAGCCGGCGCCGACGCGCGCCCCGCACATGACCGCATGGCCAACGCGATCCGGGCGCTGGCGATGGATGCCGTGGAACGGGCGAAAGCCGGCCATCCCGGCCTGCCAATGGGCGCAGCCGATGTTGCGACCGTGCTGTTCACCCGTTTTCTCAACTTCGATCCCGCCGATCCCGCCTGGCCCGACCGCGACCGCTTCGTGCTCTCCGCCGGTCACGGCTCGATGTTGCTCTACGCACTGCTCTATCTTCTCGGCTACGAGAAGATGACGATCGAGGAGATCAAGCGCTTCCGCCAGCTCGGCTCGCTCACGCCCGGCCATCCCGAATACGGCCACACACCCGGCGTCGAGACCACGACGGGGCCGCTCGGCCAGGGGCTCGCCAATGCAGTCGGCATGGCGATCGCCGAACGGCATTTGAACGCCGAATTCGGCGCCGAAATTGTCGATCATCGCACCTACGTGCTCGCCTCCGACGGCGACCTGATGGAAGGTATCAGCCAGGAGGCGATCGCGCTCGCCGGTCACCTGAAGCTGAACAAACTGATCGTGTTGTTCGACGACAACGGCATTTCGATCGACGGCCCGCTGGCGCTCGCCAATTCCGTTGATCAGGTGAAACGCTTCGAGTCCGCCGGCTGGGCGGCGACCCGCATCGATGGCCACGATCCGGCGGCGATCACCGCGGCGATCGAGGCGGCGAAAAAGTCCGAGCGGCCGTCGCTGATCGCGTGCCGCACCACCATCGGCTTCGGCGCGCCGAATAAAGGCGGCACCGAGAAGGCGCACGGCTCGCCACTCGGCGCCGACGAGATCGCCGCCGCCCGGCAAAGGCTCGGCTGGACTGCGCCGCCGTTCGAGATTCCGTCTCCAATTCTCTCGGAATGGCGCAGCGCCGGCGCGCGCGGCCGGCCGGTGCGGCTCGCCTGGGAGAAGCGCCTCGCAGCGCTCGGCGCGAACCGGCGCGGCGAATTCGAGCGGCGCATGCGGGGCGAATTGCCCGGCAGGGAACTCGCGGCCGCGGTACTTGGCATCAAGCAAAAGCTTGCGGCCGCGCCGAAGGAGATCGCCAGCCGCGCCGCGTCTGAATTTGCGCTCGAAGCGCTGATCCCGGCGGTGCCGGAAATGGTCGGCGGCTCCGCCGACCTGACCGGCTCCAACAACACCCGCACCAAGAGCATGAAGGTCCTGGACGCGGCCGATTATGGCGGCCGCTTCATCCATTACGGGGTGCGCGAACACGGCATGGCCGCCGCCATGAACGGCATGGCGCTCCACGGCGGCATCATTCCCTATTCCGGCACCTTTCTGGTTTTCTCCGACTATTGCCGTCCGGCGATCCGGCTTGCCGCCTTGATGGGCCAGCGCGTCATTTTCGTCATGACCCACGATTCGATCGGGCTGGGCGAGGACGGCCCGACGCACCAGCCGGTCGAGCAGCTTGCGGCCTTGCGCGCCATTCCCAACCTGAAAGTGTTTCGGCCGGCCGACGCGGTCGAGACGGCCGAGTGCTGGCAGCTTGCACTGCAAAACAAAAACGGCCCGAGCGTGCTCGCGCTCACGCGGCAGAACCTGCCGCAGCTGCGCCAAGGTTTTGACGAGCGCAATCGCTGCGCGCTCGGCGCCTACGAGCTGATAGCGGCTGAAGACGACGCGGCGGCGGTGTCGCTGTTCGCCACCGGCTCGGAGGTCGCCATCGCGGTTGCGGCCAAGGCGCTGCTCGTCGAGCGAAAAATCTCCGCCCGCGTGGTCTCGGTGCCCTGCTTCGAACTGTTTCTCGCCGCGCCGCAGCAGCAGCGCACCGCCGTCGTCGGCCAAGCCCGCGTGAACGTCGCGGTAGAGGCCGGCATCCGCCAGGGCTGGGACGAGATCATCGGCTCTTCGGGCGCGTTTGTCGGCATGCACGGTTTCGGCGCCAGCGCGCCGTATCAGGAGCTTTACCGCCATTTCGGCATCACCGCCGAGGCGGTCGCGGAAAGAGCGCTCGCCCGGTTGCGCTAGCGCCGCGGGAACCGGCCTTGTACCCGCCACCGATCCCGTTAAATAGGTTTCATTAAAGCGCTGGATACCCGGCTCGTTCCGGGGCATGGGAGAAAGCCGGGAGCGATACATGTCGGTACGCGTTGCCATTAACGGTTTCGGCCGCATCGGCCGCAATATTCTGCGCGCCATCGTCGAGGCCGACCGCAACGACATCGAGGTCATCGCCGTCAACGATCTCGCGCCCGTCGAGACCAACGCCCATCTTTTGCGCTACGATTTAGTGCACGGCCGCTTCCCCGGCGAGGTCGCGGTCAAGGGCGATACGATCAGCGTCGGCAACGGCTCAATCAAGGTCACCGCGATCAAGGACCCGACGCAATTGCCGTGGCGGGAGCTCGGCATCGATGTCGCTCTCGAATGCACCGGCATCTTCACCTCCAAGGAGAAAGCGTCGGCGCATCTGAAAGCCGGCGCCAAGCGCGTTCTGGTCTCCGCGCCGGCCGACGGCGTCGACCTCACGGTAGTCTATGGCGTGAACCACGACCGGCTCGCCAAGGAGCACACCGTGGTCTCCAACGCGTCCTGCACTACCAATTGTCTGGCGCCGGTCGCCAAGGTGCTCAACGACGCCGTCGGCATCGACAAGGGCTTCATGACCACGGTGCACTCCTACACCAACGACCAGCCGACGCTCGATCAGGTGCATCAGGACCTCTATCGGGCGCGCGCCGCCGCGCTGAACATGATCCCGACCCATACCGGAGCCGCCAAGGCCGTGGGCCTGGTGCTGCCTGAGCTTGCCGGCCGGCTCGACGGCGTCGCCATCCGCGTGCCGACTCCGAACGTCTCGGTGATCGATTTCAAGTTCGTGTCAAAGCGCGCGACCTCAAAGGATGAGATCAATTCGGCGGTCAAGCGCGCCGCCGAACAGCGAGCTCAAGGGCATCCTCGGCTATACCGAAGCCCCCAACGTCTCCAGCGACTTCAACCACGACCCGCATTCGTCGGTTTTCCACATGGACCAGACCAAGGTGATGGACGGCACGCTGGTGCGGGTGATGTCGTGGTACGACAACGAGTGGGGCTTCTCCAACCGCATGGTCGATACAGCGGTGGCGATGGGCAAGCTCGGGTGAGACTGCGCACCCACGCACCGACATGAGCTTCCGCAACCTCGACGACGCCGACGTGACGGGCAAGCGCGTGCTGGTGCGCGTCGACCTCAACGTGCCGATGGCCGACGGCAAAGTCACCGACGCGACGCGGATCGAGGAAGCCGCGCCGACCATCACCGAACTCGCCGACAAGGGCGCCAAGGTCGTTCTGCTGTCGCATCTCAACCGTCCGAAGGGACCCGACCCGAAGCATTCGCTGCGGCCGGTCGCGGCCGAAGTCGCGCGCATCATCAAAAAGCCGGTGGCGTTTGCCGACGACTGCGTCGGCCCGAAGGCACAAGCCGCCGTGGCGGCGATGAAAAACGGCGACGTGCTTTGTCTGGAGAACACACGCTTTCATCCCGAGGAAGAAGCAAACGACGAGGAGTTCGCCAAAAAGCTCGCCTCGCTCGGCGACATTTTTGTCGAGGAAGCCTTCTCCGCCGCGCACCGCGCGCATGCTTCGATCACCTCGATCGTGACTGCCTCGCACCTTCCCGCCTTTCCGGGCCGCGCCATGAAGGCGGAGCTCGACGCCTTGGCGAAGGCGTTCGAGACCCCCGAACATCCGGTGGCGGCGATCGTCGGCGGCGCCAAGATCTCGACCAAGCTCGATCTGCTTGGCCACCTCCTGAGCAAGGTGGAAACGCTGATCATCGGCGGCGGCATGGCCAACACCTTTCTCGCGGCTCGGGGCAAGACGATCGGCAAGTCGCTGTGCGAAAACGATCTCATCCCCAATGCCCGCGACATCCTCGCAAACGCCAAATCGATGCATCGCGAGATCGTGTTGCCGGTCGATGCGGTGGTGGCGGCGAAACTTGCGCCATACGCGCCGTCGCGCGTCGTCAGCGTGGACGAGGTCGGGTCTGCGGACATGATCCTCGACATCGGGCCGCGCACGATCGAACACGTCGTCTCGGTTTTGGCGCGTTGCAAGACGCTGGTCTGGAACGGCCCATTCGGCGCTTTCGAATGCGAGCCGTTCGACAACGGCACCAATGAGGTCGCCGAAGCCGTGGCTGAACTAACGCAGGACGGCCGGCTTGTCAGTTTTGCCGGCGGCGGCGATACGGTGGCGGCGCTCAATGCGGCCGGCGTGACGGACCGGCTGACCCACGTCTCGACCGCAGGCGGCGCCTTTCTGGAATCGCTCGAGGGCAAGGCGCTGCCGGGAGTGGAGGTGCTGATGGTCGTGCAGAATCCCGGAGCGCCCGGTCCGTAGGTAAAATGGTAACGCCGCCGTAACCAGGTGTTGAGGCGCCGTTGGCGGCGATTGACTCCCTCTCCCCGGAGGGGAGAGGGTTGGGGTGAGCGGGTTCGGACTCAAGAGCAATATTCAGAATCAGTACCCCCTCATCCTGTCCTTCTCCCCTACGGGGAGAAGGGACGCAGCTTGTCGCCCGCCGATTGATGCCGCAGCGCCGAGCGCCGGGCAGCTTGGATTGCAGGAGGACGCGATGAATGTTGCCGAACTGAGCAAGGTCGCCCTGGCCATGGTCGCGCCCGGCAAGGGCCTTCTCGCCGCCGACGAATCCACCGGCACGATCGGCAAACGCTTCGATACCATCGGCGTGCCGTCGACCCCCGACAGCCGGCGCGACTACCGCGAAATGCTGTTTCGCACCACGGAAGCGATGTCGAAATACATATCCGGCGTCATCCTCTACGACGAAACCATCCGGCAGACCGCCAAGGACGGCACGGCGCTGGTCAAGCTCATCGAAAAAGCGGGCTCGCTCCCGGGCATCAAGGTCGACAAGGGAACCAAGCCGCTGTCGGAGTGCCCCGGCGAAGTCGTCACCGAGGGCCTCGACGGGTTACGCGAGCGGCTCGTCGAGTATCGCGGCCTGGGCGCGAAGTTCGCGAAATGGCGCGCAGTGATCGATATCGGCGAGCAGCACGGCCTGCCGAGCTACACCTGCGTCAAGGCCAACGCGCATGCGCTTGCCCGCTATGCCGCGTTGTGCCAGGCCGAGACCATCGTGCCGATCGTCGAGCCTGAAGTGCTGATGGACGGCGGCCATGACATCGATCGCTGCGTCGAAGTCACGCGCTGGGTGCTCAAGGAGACCTTTCAGGAACTGTTCTTCAACCGCGTCGCGCTTGAAGGCATTGTGCTTAAGCCGAACATGGCGGTGCCCGGCAAAAAGTCGGGCAAGCGCGCCTCGGTTGAGGAAGTCGCGGAAAAGACCGTGCGCGTGCTGAAAGAGTGCGTGCCGGCTGCGGTTCCGGGAATAGCATTTCTGTCCGGCGGCCAATCCGACGAAGAAGCGACCGCCCATCTCGACGCCATCAACCGCATGGGCGACCTGGCCTGGCGGCTTACATTCTCTTACGGCCGCGCGTTGCAGCACTCCCCCCAAAAGGTCTGGTCCGGCAAATCGGAGAACGTCGCCGCGGCGCAGCGCGCCTTCAGCCATCGCGCCATGATGAACGGGCTGGCATCGATGGGGCAGTGGAAGGCCGACCTTGAGCGCAAAGCAGCGTGATGAAACTTCCTCCCCCGCCGCACGGCGCGGCACGGGGAGGACAAATTCGCCCCGGCTTTGCCTCTTCACCCCGCCGCTCGACGACACGGCAGGCTTTGCTGCCGCGCTTGACCCGGCTCTGGCTGGCGGCGACATCGCGGCCCTGCTGCTGCGTCTAAACGACGCCGATGAGGGCACGCTGATCAATCGCGTCAAGGCGGTCGGCCGCATCGTGCAAAGCCGCGACATTGCGCTCCTCATCGACGGCCGCCCCGATATAGCGGCGCGCGCCAGCGCCGACGGCGCCCATCTGACCGGCATTGCCGCGCTCAATGCCGCACTCGGCATGCTCAAACCCGATCGCATTGCCGGCGCCGGCGGCTTGCGCAGCCGTCATGATGCCATGCTCGCAGGAGAAGCTGGTGCCGATTACGTCATGTTCGGCGAACCACCCCCTTCCTACCCTCTCAGGCATGAAGGGAAAGGCAAGGAGGCCAGTAGAAGCCCGCCGCGCGAAGCCGTGATCGAGCTGCTTAATTGGTGGTCGGAGGTTTTCCAGCCGCCGTGTATAGGCTACGCCGCAGGCGCCGACGACATTGGTCCGCTGGCGCGGGCCGGGGCCGATTTTATTGCGTTGGGTGAATGGATATGGATCCAACCGGATGGAGCACAGGCGGCAATAGCGCAGGCGGCCAAAGACGTCTCGGCCTCGGCCTGACATTGCTTGCGGTGGCCGGGCTGGCCGCGGTCTTGGCCGGCGCGGCGATTTGGCTGTATCACTCCCACGACACCGTCGCGAATGCGCCACGACAGGCCGCCGAGCCTGCGCAGTCGGCCCGGCCGGCCCAGCCGGCCCAGCCGGCCCAGCCGGCCAAGCCCGCGGAAAAGACCGTTGCCGTCGCGCCGAGCCCGCCTTTGCCCTTGCCCGCTCCAGCACTCGCCCCGACCGGCGCGCAGGAGCCTGATCTCTCCTTCGGCGCCTTCCAGCGCGGCTACTACCTCTCCGCGTTTTCGCTGGCGACGCAGCACGCCACGAAATCTGACGATCCGCAGTCGATGACGTTGCTTGGCGAGCTTTACGCCAACGGCCTCGGCGTGCCGCAGAACGACCAGAAGGCCGAGGATTGGTACGAGCTTGCCGCTGCCCGCGGCGATCCAGATGCAATGTTTGCGCTGGCGATGTTTCGCTTGCAGGGCCGCGCCGGGCCGCGCGACCGCGAGAAAAGCGCCAAGTGGCTCGCCGCGGCTGCCAAACTCGGGCACCCGGCCGCCGCCTACGATCTGGCGCTGCTCTACATGGAAGGCGAACTGTTCCCGCAGGATTTCAAGCGCGCCGCGGAACTATTGCGCGTCGCCGCGCAGGCCGGCAATCCCGAAGCCCAATACGCGCTGGGCACGCTCTACAAGGATGGCCGCGGCGTGCCCAAGGACCAACGCGAGGCCGTGCATCTGTTCTCGCTTGCGGCGCTCGCCGACCTGCCGGACGCGGAGGTCGAGTACGCCATCGCGCTGTTCAACGGCGACGGCGTGGCCCGCAACCAGACACTTGCCGCCGCCCTGTTCCGCCAGGCGGCGCTCAAGGGCAACCCGGTCGCGCAAGACCGGCTCGCGGTCATGCTCGCCAACGGGCTTGGGGTAAAGGCGGACCCGGCCGAGGCCGCAAAGTGGCACCTGATCTCCAAGGCGAACGGCCAGACCAATCTCGTGCTCGACGATTTCGTCAACAAGCTCGACCCCAAGACCCGCGCCGCTGCCGAGAAAGCGGCAAAACCGTGGATCGATGCAATCAAAGCAAATCTCGCCGCCAAGGAACGCCCGGTGCCGCCGCTGCCGCCGGCGTCTGCGGCAGCGAAGTAATGCCAAGCATAACAGTCGAGGCCGAGTTGCGGGCGGCTCTCTGTCTCGTCCCCCCACACGGAGCGACCGAGGAGGTTGCCCACGGTCATGACCGCTCCGGCGGCGGCGCGCCCGGCGCCTCTCGAACGGTCCGGATGAGAACGAGCGTGGGGATGAGCCCCAGCGCGGTGATTGCCGCCATGATCCACCATCCGCGGTGAAACGCCGCGACCCGCGCCGCCGGCGACCCGGGCGAGGCGACCACCGCGACAAAGATCGCCACGCCGACCGCGATCGCCGCCTGACGGATCATGTTGACCACGCCCGAGCCGGTCGCGAACGACGACGGCGGCAGCGACGAGGCGCTGACACCCATGAGCGTGGGAAAGGTCAGGCCGACCCCGATCCCCGACGTCACCATGCCCACGACGACGATCCCGGCATTCGGCTCAAGCCCGATGAAACTCGCCCAGAAACCCAGCGCCGTGGCGAAGAGCACGATTCCCGCGGTCACGGTGTGCGCGACGCCGAACCGCTCGATCAGCCTGCCGGCGAGCAGCAGCGAGGTAGGCGGAACCAGCAGCGGTCCGGGTGCGATCACCAGCCCGGTCTGCAGCGCCGACCAGCCCCAGGCGTCCTGCTCCCACACCGCGATTGAAAACAGCATGGCGCCGAAGGCGATGGAATACGGTGCCATCACCAGCGTCGCGCCGGTGAACTGCCTGATGCGGAACAGCGCCGGGTCTACGAACGGATTGGTCGACTGCAGGCAGTGGCGGACGAACAGCGCGAGGCAAACGGCCGCGGCCGCGAGGCCCAGGCCGATCCGCGACGAGTGCCATCCCCAGTCGTTCAGCTTCACGATCGCGAATGTCAGGGCGCCGATCCCGCCGGTGACCAGGAGCGCGGCCACTAGGCTGGGTCGCTTGACGTCGTGGCCGGGGACCTCCGGAAGCTTCCACCAGCCGATCGCCATGGCGATGAGACCGATGGGAACGTTGACGATAAAGATCCAGCGCCAGTTGGCCGAGACCAACAGGCCCCCGACGAGCGGTCCAAGTGCCGCGGCAAAGCCGCCGATCGCGGCCCAGGTGCGCACCGCGCTGCCGCGACGATCGGGCGGAAACAACGCGAGCAGGAGACCGATGGATGTCGGCGTCATCAGCGCCGCGCCGGCCGCCTGGATGACGCGGAATGCAACCAAAGCCGAGACGCTGTTGGCGGCGGCACAGGCGGCCGAGGCGGCGGTGAACAGCGCGATCCCCAGAATGAAGCTGCGGTCGCGACGATGCCGTTCGGCCAGCCGCCCGCAGAACACCAGCAGCGCGGCATAGGCGATCGCATAGCCGTTCAGGATCCAGGAAAGCTCCTCCAGGGTGGCGTCCCGGAAATCGCGCGCGATGTTGGGCAGACCCACGTTGACAATGAACAAGTCGAGATTGGCGAGCACGATGCCGACGCACACGATCGCCAGAACCTGCGCCGGCGCGACGGCACGGCGCTGGATGCTGGCAGGCATCTCCGATGGCGATATCGCATCGAGCCCCACGGCGAGCACAGGTCGGGCGACGTTCGTGCGCTGCTCTTGGTATGTGAGCCCTTCCCCGTCGCAGGTCAGCACAGACATCTGCTTCGGTCCGTTCTCGGTCGTCCGGACTTGTCCCGAAGACAGTGAATCCCGCCCGCGCGATGACTTCGGCGCAGGCGCGACCGATACCGGGGAGGAAGCTCCGGTCACGATCGCAGTTTTCCCGGCATGCGCATTCATCGTTTGTCCAAACCGACGGCAACTGCCCGATGGCCAGGGCGTCCGTTTCTGAGGGTTGATCAGGCAGCGGACCGATACCGCTCCGCCGGGTGGACCTGCCTGAAATTGGGCAGCATCGCCTGGCGCGCGGCTTCGAAGGCGCTCCATTGGCTGGCGTCGGGTAGCGGCGGGATGGTCACGGTCTCGCGGCGGTCGAAACCTACGAGTGCGGCGTCCACCAGTTCGTCGGCCTGCATCACTGCTGGCAAGGAATTCACGTCGCGGCCGGACCGCTTCCAGATTTCGGTGCGGGTGGCGGCCGGAAGGACGGCCTGGACATAGAACTCCCTTCGGCCCAAGCTCGACATTGAGGCCCTGAGAGAAGAACAGCACGAACGCCTTGGTGGCGCCGTACACGGTGAAGCCGATCTCTGGTGCGAGGCCGATCACCGAGCCGAGATTGATGATTGCCCCCTGGCCGGCCGCCGCGAAGCGCGGCGCAGCGGCATTGGCGAGCCTGGCGAGAGCTGTGACGTTGAGCGCGATCAACTTTGAGACGTCGTCGCCATTCTGCTCCAGAAAGCCGCCGCGGATCGCTGCACCGGCGTTGTTGACCAGCACGCCGATACGCGCGTCCTCACGCAGGCGCCGCTCGATCTCCGCAAGATGCTGCGGGTCCGTGAGGTCAGCCGGCAGCACATCCACGTCGACGGCAGTTTCTTTCTTCAGGCGAGCGGCCAGGCCCTCCATGGGCGCCGCATTGCGCGCCACCAGGACGAGATCATGGCCGCGGCGGGCAAAACGATCCGCGTAGACGGCGCCGATGCCAGTTGAGGCGCCGGTGACGAGGACGGCAGGCTTTTCGCTCATAGGGTCGCTCCCGGTCTTTATTCATGACGACAGTCATCTAAACAGATACATGACGGCTATCATTTATATTGTCAATGGGAATCGGCGGACAAGGCGATGAGGCTGAGCCGGCAACAGATCCTCCAGATCGAAGGAGGGCTGACATGGCAGAACCGCGCGACCGGTCTTGAGCGCTGGGTCGCCGATCTGGATGGCCTAGAGCATGTTCCGGTGGCATCGAATCGGAGGTTGGTCATGGCCGGGCTTGTCCCGGCCATCCACGCCTTGCAGCACGCACCGAAGACGTGGATGCGCGGGACAAGCCCGCGCATGACAATGGTGAAATGTGATCGGAATCTGCCCTAGTCCGGCAATGCACGTCCCCTACGGGATCGCATAGGGAGCGGCGGGAGGTGGCTAATTTTGAACCACCTTGCGGCAAAACGGCTGCGTGGGCGGCTTGCCTGATCGACAAGTCTGCCACAGCCCCAGTCGGTCAGAGCTTAGCATTTGTCGGACCGATAAGTGTCCGAAGCGAACACCTCAGCGGCCTCTTTCCTTGCTCGGATCCGACAGCAACGAAGCAACGGCGGCGAGTACGTCCTTTGACATCTGCGGATCATCGACGGCCCGCGCGATCGTCACGGCTCCAACCATGGCGGCAAAGTCGGACAGGGCTTTCCGCCGCCGAGCAGATTTCGACTTGCCGGGCACAAGCCGCATGAGCTGTCCGACGAGAGCGTGCATGCCCTCGGTCGCCACGCGCCGAATGGGCGGGGCCTGCCGTCCGAGATCGGAGCCGAGTGCTGCAACCAGACAGCCGCTTCCCGGGCCGTCGCGGTGGGCCTCGGAGAGGTAGCTATTGACGATTTTCGAGAAGGCCTCGCTAGGCGCTTTCTTGATCTCGGCCGACCATTTTTGCAGCGACCTATCTAGCGCCCGACTGCAAGCCTCCGCTGCCAAATCTTCCTTTGACGCGAAATGCCCGTAGAAACCCCCATGAGTCAGTCCTGCGGTTTTCATCAGGTCGGCAACGCCGATCCCGTCGAAGCCGCGCTCCCGGAACAGCTTCGCCGCGACCTGGACGATGCGTTCGCGATTTTCGGCAGCCTGCTCTCGGCTCACCTTCATTTTTATGCCCCACGTCGAAAACTAGTCGGCAAGATATATGACGGGCATCATGTATGGTCAAGCGTTCACGATGCGCGTAATATATCGCCGTCCGGCCGGCGGCCCTTAATCGGCCCTGCGACTGGTTCAACCGATGCGACGGCCAGCCGGATCGCGGGGCCAAGACCCGCTATTTCGTCTCTCTTATCGCGACGATCCCCTTGACAACCGTCTCTATTTCAAGTACAAAAGCAAAGAATCTCGCTCATCGACGGACGCCTTCGGCCGAGGGTACTCCCGAAAGCGGAGCGAGTGCGGTGCCCGCGGGCGGGAAGATACGGCCCGCTCCCGGGCGGTTTCGGGCATCAACCTGCCGGCACTATGACCGGCGCGCGAGGTGCTCGCTGGACTGAGACAGGTTTTTTCCGGCGCGGGTAACGCCCGTGGAGACGCGGGAGGTCTCCGCCTCCAGGTTGAGGCGGCCGTACAGGACCGAACGCTCCGGCCGAGTTCTCAGGAAGCCTGGCCTGAAGCTGAGCCATCGGGATGAACAGTCCCTTTGGCAAGAACCGCGGTGAGACGCCGACAGGCGGGCGCGTCCCCCCTCCCTACCCTCCCCCGCAAGCGGGGGAGGAAGGAGATAAAGGGCGCGCTGCCGCGCCCCCTCCTGTGTCCTCCCCCGCAAGCGGGGGAGGATTGAGGTGGGGGCGCGGAGGCTGGACTGAGCGCCTGTCGGCGTTTCGCCTCCTATTTTCTCCCGGTGATCCGAAGCGACAGAGAGCGGGGAGAAAATGGGATCAAACAGCAAAACTCGGGCGCAAAGCGCGTCGCGAGAACGATTTTTCTTATCCGTCCCCGCTTTCGCGCGTAGGCGCTGAGCTAAGCTTGTTTTCCGGATGCGGTGCAGCGCGAAGCGGTGCAGCGCTGATCCGGAACCTTCGCAGGTTCGGCGTCGGAAGTCTGAATTTGTGATGATCCCAGGTCTGCAGTGCATCATTCCGCTTCGCTCCATGCTGCACTGCGCCCGGGAAACGCGATTAAGTCTGCGCCTACGCGCTTTCGCGGGTGCGGACAAAAAGCAAGGCTTGACGGCCGCGCTGCCAAACCCGTACCGCAGGGCGCCATGCTGCATTCCGCCGTCGTCAACGTCATGATCAAGGCCGCGCACCGCGCCGGGCGCAGCCTCAAGCGCGATCTCGGCGAGGTCGAGACGCTGCAAGTCTCGGTCAAGGGGCCGGGCAATTTCGTTACCGCCGCCGACCGCCGCGCCGAGGACATCGTGCGCGAAGAACTTTCCAAGGCGCGCCCGGATTACGGCTTTCTCGGCGAGGAAGGCGGCATGCGCGAAGGCAGCGACAAGACCCATCGCTTCATCGTCGATCCGCTCGACGGCACCACCAATTTCCTCCACGGCATCCCGCATTTCGCCGTCTCGATCGCGCTCGAACGCGGCGGCGTGATCGTTGCCGGCATCACCTACAACCCGGCCAACGACGAATTGTTCGTTGCCGAGCGCGGCAAGGGCGCCTTCCTCAACGACCATCGCATCCGCGTCGCCGCCAGGCGCCGGCTTGCCGACGCCATTGTCGGCTGCGGCCTGCCGCATTACGGCGGCGGCGATCTTGAGCTTGCGCGCTGTGAAATTGCCGCCGCGCAGCAGAACTTCGCCGGCCTGCGGCGCTATGGTTCGGCAAGCCTCGATCTCGCCTGGGTGGCGGCCGGCCGGCTCGATGCCTATTGGGAGCGCGATCTGTCGCCCTGGGACATGGCCGCCGGCATCCTCTTGGTGCGCGAGGCCGGCGGCTATGCGAGCGATCTCGAAGGCGGCGAGGCGATCTTCGCCAAGGCCCAAATCGTCGCCGGCAATGAAACCATGCACGGCAGTCTGATCCGCCTTTTGCGCGCGGCCGCCCGACAAAGAGCGACTGTGCCGGCCTGAAACGGATGCAACGCTGGAACGCGTACCCGCCATGAACCCGCCGCAAACGCCCAGCAGGTCGCTTGTGGCGCCAGCCGAGAGGGACGGCTGCAGCATGCAGGCACTTGACGGCACGTGATTGACGGACTTGCGATGCCTCTGGCGATCGATATGCTTAGCAGTCCGGCCGGGCCTATGCGATAGTGGGTTGATTCGGCTGCACTTATTTAGACCGATGGCGAGCGAACTCGATCAGACCAAGCTGCCCTCGCTCCGCATCTTTCTTGTCCGGATGCTGGTGTTCGTGATCCTTTGCGCGCTCATTGCCGTCGTGCTCGAGCGCCAGATCGCCCAGGCGTTTTTTGCCAATCCGTGGCTCAACGGGCTGATCATCGGCGTGCTGTGCTGCGGCATCATCATGTCCTTTCATCAGGTGATCCGGCTGTTCCCGGAAGTCTCGTGGGTCAACGGCTACCGCCGCGCCGATCCGGCTCTGCCGGCGAAGACGACGCCAAAAATGCTGGCGCCGATGGCCGCGATACTTGGCGGCGAGCATGTCGATCGCGTCGCCATTTCGGCCCAGACCATGCGCGCCTTCCTCGATTCGCTGTCGGCGCGGCTCGACGAAGCGCGCGACGTTTCGCGTTACCTCACCGGCCTGCTGGTCTTCCTCGGCCTGCTCGGCACGTTCTGGGGCCTGATCGAGACCGTGGGTTCGGTCGGCAATATCATCAACAGCCTGCAGGTCGGCGGCGATGCCGGTTCGGTATTCGACGCCCTCAAGCAGGGCCTGGCAGCGCCGCTCGGCGGCATGGGCATCTCGTTCTCGTCCTCGCTGTTCGGTCTTGCCGGCTCGCTCATCCTCGGCTTTCTCGACCTGCAGACAAGCCAGGCGCAGAACCGCTTCTACACCGGTCTCGAAGATTGGCTGGCGACCACCGTGCAGGATCTCGGCGTCGGCACGAGCGGCGCCGGGATAGGAATTCCCGCCGCAGCGCTCGGCGCCATTGACCGGCTGCGCCAGGCCGTCGGCGATGCCGGAACCAACAAGGCGACGACGACCGCGATGGCGAACCTCGCCGAGGCGATTCAGGGGCTCGTTCATCACATGCGCTCGGAGCAGCAGATGATCCGCGATTGGGCCGACGAACAGACCAAGCTCAACCGCGATTTGCGGCGGTTCATGGAACGGTTGGCGCGCGAAACCGTCGACCGCTAGGCGACGAAACAGCGAAGCAGGCTTGTATGGCGCTTTCCCGCAGCCGTCGCGATGGCGGCATGAATTACTGGCCGGGATTCGTCGACGCATTATCGACGCTAGTGCTGTCCGTCATCTTCCTTTTGACCGTGTTCATGGTCGCGCAGTTCTACCTGTCGCAGGAGATGGAGGGCAAAGACACCGCGCTCACGCGGCTCAACGCGGAGATTGCGCAATTGAGTCAGTTGTTGTCGCTCGAAAGGACCGGCAAAACCAATCTCCAGGACCAGGTCGCCCAGTTGCAAGCCACTTTGGCGCAAACCAAGGGCGAGCGCGACCGCCTCGCTGCCGCGCAAGGTCAAGGCGCCGGCGACCAACCTGGTTCGCAGATCGACCTGCAAAAACAGGCGACTGCGCGTGCGCTCGCGCAGATCGAAAACCTCAACGAGCAGATCGGCGCGTTGCGCCGCCAGATTGCCGCGCTCGAGGATGCGCTTGGCGCCTCGGAGAAAAAGGAAACCACGGCGCAAATGCGCATCGCCGATCTCGGCCAGCGGCTCAACCTGGCGCTGGCGCAGCGCGTGCAGGAACTATCGCGCTACCGGTCGGACTTCTTCGGCAAGCTGCGCGATATCCTCGGCAATCGGCCCGATATCCGCATCGTCGGCGACCGCTTCGTATTCCAATCGGAGGTGTTCTTCGACAGCGGTTCCGCCACGCTGCGGCCGGATGGCCGCGCCGAGCTCGACAAGCTCGCCAGCGCCATCGTCGATCTCAACACCAAAATTCCCCCCGACATCAACTGGGTGCTGCAGGTGAACGGCCATACCGACATCAGGCCGATCGGACCACCATCGCCGTTCCAGTCGAATTGGGACCTGTCGACGGCGCGTGCGCTTTCGGTCGTCAAATACCTCATCAGCAAGGGCGTGCCGCCACAGCTGCTCGCCGCCGCGGGATTCGGCGAGTACGACCCGATCGATCCCGGCACGACGCCTGACGCGCTCGCCCGCAACCGCCGCATCGAGTTGAAGCTGACGCAGCGATGACCACCCGCAGCCTTGATCTGCAGAGCGAAAGGCAGGATCGAACAGCCGAGCAGCCATGCGCACATGGCTCCGCTCGTGGGGGCTGCTCGCTGCGCCGCTACGATTGCCACGATGAGGAATCGGCGATCGCGCTGTGGCTGCGCAGACTGGCAGACGGCGTACCCGCACATCGACTTTGCGGCGCGACTGCACTGGTGGCGCGAGCGCTGGCGCAACGAGCTCGTGCCGTCCGCCGACATCGCGGTCGCAGAGAGCGACGGCGTAATCGTCGGGTTCGTCACGGTCGATCCGCATACACGCTATCTCGACCAGATCGTGGTGGCGCCGCAGCGATGGGGAACGGGTGTCGGTGCGCTCTTGATCGCCGAGGCCAAGCGGCTGTCGCCTGCGGGCCTCGATCTTGACGTCAACACCGACAACGCGCGCGCCGTGCGCTTCTATCACAAGCAGGGATTTGCCATCAAAGGTGCCGGAGCCAACCCGATTTCAGGCCGGCCGGTCCACCGCATGAGCTGGCGGCCGTGAACGCCAAGCCGCGCCAGCTGTTCGAGTTCGGTCGCCGACGCCGTCACGGCGCGCCGACAAGCGACGCGGCCATGGCCGCGTCGAAGGACCGCGAATCTACCTTGAGATAGGCGAGTTTTTCGTCAGCGACCACAACGACCTCGGCCACGCCCGGCACCTGCCGTAGCCGTGCCGCAAGAGCCTCGGTATCGCCGGCGCGGCCGTCGGCGATCGGAACGAGCCGCGTCGTCAAATAGCTCGGTGGCGCCATCGTGGCGGCCGCGAGCAGCCAGATGAGCGCGATCGCCGTGGTCATTACGAAGACGCCGGCACTGCCGCCGTGCTGGTGCGCATATCCGCCGACCACGCCGCCGACGAAAATGCCGAGAAACTGCGAACTCGAATAAAGCCCCATGGCCGTGCCCTTGGCCTCAGCAGGAGCCGCCTTGGTGATCAGCGAGGGCAAACTCGCTTCCATGATATTGAAGGCCGAGAAGAAGACGAGCAGAGCCGCCAACAGAACGAACAGGTTGCTGGCGCCGAGATACAGCATCGCCTGGCTGACGACGAGGGCCGCAACCGCGGCGACGAAGACGCCCTTCATGCGGCGATATTTCTCCGCCACGATGATGGCCGGCACCATCACCGCAACGGAAAGCAGAAGCACCGGCAGATACACGAACCACTGATCATGGACCGGCACATCGAGCGTGGCGCGCAACAGCCCCGGCACGACCAGGAAGCTCGCCGTGAGCATGGCATGCAGCGCAAAGATGCCGAGATCGAGCCGCAGCAATTCCTTGTTGCGCAACACCGCGCCGATCAATGCCGGCACGGCCTCGGCGTCGCGATGAACGCGCATGCGGCGCGGGTTGGGCACGAGGAACTCGGTGATCGCAATACCCAGCAGCGCCAGTCCCACCATCAGCCAGAAAATGCCGGGCACGCCGATGAAGTTCGCAACGATCGGGCCCGCGACCAGCGCGATCATGAAGGAGGCGCCGATCGTGATGCCGACCGTCGCCATCGCCTTGGTGCGGTTTTCCTCGCTGGTCAGATCCGCCACCAGGGCGAGGATCACCGAGCCGACGGCGCCCGTGCCCTGAAGGGCACGGCCGATAATGACGCCGCCAATCGAGCCCGAAAGTGCCGCCACCGCACTGCCGATGCCAAACAGGACCAGGCCAAAGACGATCATGACCTTGCGTCCGACCCGGTCCGACAGCAGGCCAAAGGGAATTTGCAGTAATCCCTGACTAAGCCCGTAGATACCGAGCGCCTCGCCGATCAGGTAAGGGTTGGCGCCCGATAAGTTATGCGCATAAGCCGCGAATACCGGATAGATCATGAACAGGCCGAGAAGCCTGACCGAGAAGACGAGCGAGAGCGAGGCCGCTGCGCGCAGTTCTTGTTTTTCCATCACAATCAGCTAACTGGAATCGAGCGGACCCGAATTGCGTGCCCGCTTAAGTCGCGCCGGGACAATGCCCCGCGGCTTCGCCGCGGGTCAATTGCGGCGACTTGCCGCCTATGTCCAGGTCCTGTTATAGAGCCGTCAAATTCAACGAAAATTCGGCACCGCGGGGCGCGGGCGCCGAGCGGAAGACAGCCATGAAAGCGGAAACCCACCCCGATTACCACACGATCAAGGTCGTCATGACCGACGGCACCGAGTTCACGACGCGCACGACCTGGGGCAAGCCCGGCGATACGCTGCATCTCGATATCGACCCGAAGTCGCACCCAGCCTGGACCGGCGGTCAGCAGCACCTGGTCGACCGCGGCGGCCGATTGTCGCGGTTCCAAAAGAAGTTCTCGGGCTTTTTGAAGACGTAGCGGCCGCAGATTTGGTCCCATCTTGGGGCCGTCGCGGCCTCAGAAACGGTCGGATTCGAAGGCGGCTTTCAAAAGTCCCCATTGCCGCTCCACCGGATTGTCGGCCGCAATGCTGGCCGGCGGCACCGCATGCATGGTGGCATCGAGCCGGCGGATGTCAGCCTGCAGCTTCACCGAGCGAGCAATCAATTCCTGCAGCTTTTGCGGCAAAACTGTGAGGGATTTGGCGTCGCCCGGCTCACAACTCGCAAGCCTGACCTTGCTTTTTTCCTTGCTGGCCTGAGCGAGCGTCATCTCGCCCTCCTTCACGGCCCGGTGCAACAGCAGCCAGGAGGCAAGCTGCATCAGCCGCGTCGTCAGCCGCATGCTCTCGGTGGCATAGACCAGGCCGCAGCTGCGCTCGAGTGTCTTCGAATCCTGCCGTCCCGCCCCGTCAAGATAGCTTGCAGTTTCCTCAACCAGCCCCATGCCATCGCGAAAAAGGGCTGCAAAGACCTGGGAACTGGCTAGCCGCTCGCTGAAGGAGACCGCGCCGGCTTCCATCGAACGCTTGTCGGACATTTGTACGCCTCACCAGTCGCCAGCATTGCGCGGCCTGGGCTGTGAGTCCAGCACTGCGATGAGCAAGCTGCCGACATAGTTGCCGGCGCAGTCGACATAGGGGCGGGCCGGTGCTGCCGAAAAAAGGAGCCGCCGTTTCCGGCGGCTCAAGGTGATAACAGGGAGGCGTCAAACAGAGTGGACAGGAGCCACTCGATGTCCAGAAGATGGACATTTGCCGTAATGAACGAGAAAGCTTAATAATAGGTTAATAAATTCAAATGCTTGTAAAATTCGCCTCGGTGGCATCTGAGGTACTCCACTACCGCGCTGACCGGTGAGCCCCTCAGCCAAATACGAAAGCCGAGCTATTTTTTGAAGAAACTATCGGCGGCGGATTTCGAGGCGTGCTTTCGCATCAATTCGGCTTCGAGCCGCGCAATCTCGTCCTTCAACAGTGCGATCCGCTCGCCGAGTTCACCGGCCGACAACAGCGACAGTTCCTGGCCCAGCTCGTGATTGAGCTTCTTCTTCGGCAGCTCGTCCGGATCGATAGCAGCAGCCATGAGCCTTCCTCGCAGTCAAACTCTAGCGGGCTCACGGCAACTTGTCAGCAGTCTGAAAGGGTCTGAAAGGGACGTCTGACCCCTTGAAAGTTAACAGGAAAATCCTTGCCTTGCGCCGACCAATGAGGCTACGCAATACCTCCTTCGACCGCATTTGAAGCCAGGCGAAAGCTGGCCGCGAATTTGGCGCAAAGGCGGTTCGATATGGGTCGGGGAAATGGGCTAGGTCGGGGCGCGGTCGGCGCCGATGGCTGAGGTCGGAGGGCGTCCATTGGCAATCTTGCGTGCGGCCGCACCGCTGAGCGCTCTGGCGCTCGGTCTGATTGTCATGATCGGTGCGCCGGCCGCACGCGCGCTGGACGCCGTCAACGTCCCAACCAAAGGCCCGCCGATCGACCTCACGGGCGCGGTTCAGATTGAACACTCCAACGGCGATCGTATCCTGATTTCAACTGCGCCAGGCGTCGACGGCATCGTCCGCCGCATCGAGGTGCGCGCGCGTGCGGCCGACAGCAACTGGGCCGTGTTTGCGCTCGCCAATAACGGCGACCAGCAGATTGACCGGCTCATTGTAGCGCCGCACTACCGCATGGTCGGCTCCGGTTTGCTCTGGCCCGACCTCGGCGAGTCGCGCGTCGTCAACATCACGCCGTCCTCGGGTGACCCGCCCGAACCGCAGCAGAGTCAGACCGCCGACATTTACCGCATCACGCTCGACCCCGGCACCGTGATCACGTTCGTCGCAGAGCTGCGAACTCCAAACCTGCCCCAGCTCTATCTGTGGGAGCCCGATGCCTACAAGGACAAGGTGAACTCGCTGACCCTCTACCAGGGCATCGTAATCGGCATCGCCGGACTGCTGGCGCTGTTCCTGACGATTTTGTTCGTGGTCAAAGGCAGCGTCATGTTCCCGGCTGCAGCGGCCTTGAGCTGGGCGGTGCTGGTCTATGTCGGCATCGACTTCGGCTTCTGGTCCAAGGTGTTCGACGTGTCCTCGGGCGCCGAGCGCATCTGGCGCGCTTCGGGCGAGGCGATCCTGACGGCGACGCTTCTGGTGTTCCTGTTTGCGTATCTTAATCTCAACCGCTGGCATGTCCGCTACGCGCATATTACGGCCGGCTGGCTCGCCTTCCTCGGCGCCTTGGTGGCCGTGGCTCTATTTGCGCCCGAAGTTGCCTCTGGAATCGCACGCATCTCACTGTTCCTCGTCGCCGTGTTCGGATTTGTGCTGGTCGTTTACCTCTCCACGCACAGCTATGACCGCGCCGTTATGCTGATCCCGACCTGGCTGCTGCTGGTCGTCTGGGTGATCGGTGCCGGCCTCACCGTGCTCGGCTACCTCACCAACGACATTGTCGGCCCGGCGCTGCTTGGCGGCCTCGTCCTCATCGTGATGCTGATCGGCTTTACCGTCATGCAGCATGCATTTGCCGGCGGCATCGGCTACGGCATCGTGCCCGACGTAGAGCGCCGCGCCCTGGCACTGACCGGCGCCGGCGACATGATCTGGGACTGGGACGTGTCCTCCGATTACGTCTTCACCAGTCCCGAGACCGAGGCCATGCTCGGGCTTAAAAGCGGCTCGCTCCATGGTCCAGCGGTAAAGTGGCTCGAAGTACTGCATCACCTCGACCGCGACCGCTTTCGCACCACGCTCGACAGCGTGCTTGAGCAGCGGCGCGGCAGAGTGGCGCAGGATTTTCGGCTGCGCACCGCCGACGGCCACTTTCTCTGGTTCGCACTGCGCGCGCGGCCGGTCGTAGGCAGCGACGGAGAAGTGGTTCGCATGGTCGGCACGCTCACCGACGTGACCGCGTTCAAGACCGCCGAGGAACGGCTTCTGCATGACGCCGTGCACGACAATCTCACCGGCCTGCCCAACCGCGAACTATTCCTCGACCGGCTCGACGCATTGCTCGGCTTCGCCAAGGCGGACGGGAGCCGAGCCGGTGCCGCGCTGCGCCCGACCGTGATGGTGCTCGACCTCGATCGCTTTAAGCAGGTCAACGATTCGGTCGGCATGGCGGTCGGAGACTCGATTCTGCTCACGTTGGCGCGGCGGCTCGGCCGGCTGATCAAGCCACAGGACACGCTGGCGCGGCTTGCCGGCGACCAATTCGGTCTCGTGCTGCTGTCGGAGCGCGAGCCCGCGCGCATCACCGGCTTCGCCGAAACCATCCGCCGCACGCTACGCGCCCCGATTGCGTTCAAGGATCGCGAGATTTTCCTCACCGCTTCGATCGGCCTGACGCTCGGAGACAGCGAGCCGCAGCGCGGCGAGGAGATGCTCAAGGACGCCGAACTCGCTATGTTCCACGCCAAGCGCGGCGGCGGCGACCGCATCGAGGTGTTCAAGGCGGCCATGCGCGCGCGCAAAAGCGACCGGCTGTCGATCGAATCCAGTCTGAGGCGTGCGCTCGAGCGCGACGAGATCAGCATTTTCTATCAGCCGATCGTCCGCCTCGACGACCGCGCTATCGCCGGCTTCGAGGCGCTGGCGCGGTGGAATCATCCGAAGCTCGGGCGGTTGTCGCCGGCCGAGTTCATCACCATCGCCGAGGAGACCGGGCTTATCGTCGAACTCGGCCTCTCGGTATTGGAACGGTCAGCGCGGCAGCTGAGCACTTGGCAACGCGCGCTGCGCCACCGCGAATCGCTATTCGTCAGCGTCAACGTGTCCTCGCGCCAATTGCTGCGCCACGATCTGATCCAGGACCTGCGCACCGTGCTGTCGCGCGTGCCGCTGACGCGAGGATCGCTCAAGCTCGAAATCACCGAATCGGTGGTGATGGAGAACCCCGAACACGCTGCGCAGATGCTGCAGCGGGTTCGCGAACTCGGCGCCGGACTTTCGCTCGACGATTTTGGCACGGGCTATTCCTCGCTGTCGTATCTGCAGCGTTTCCCGTTCGACACCATCAAGATCGATCAATCCTTCGTGCGCACCACGGCGAAGGGCACGCGACCCGTGATCCTGCGCTCGATTATTGCGCTCGCGCACGATCTCGGCATGGACGTGGTGGCGGAAGGCGCCGAGACGGATTCGGACGCGGTGGAGCTGTTCCAGCTTGGCTGCGAGTATGCGCAAGGCTTCGTCTTCGGGGAGCCGATGTCTCCTGAACTGGCGCGCGCATTGCTGCAGCCGGATCGGCTGGCGCTGGCGCGATAACCGGAAGTCGGAGGTCAGAACTTCGAAGTGGCAACGCGTGGTGCACTGGCGTGCCGGCTCGAAGTTCCGATTTCCGACTTCCGACTGCCGACTTCTGATTTCCGTCTTCCGAATCACGCGTGCCCCGCCTCGCTCGACAGCATGCCGAGATCGATGCCAATCTTCTTTAGCGCGCGTTCGTATTTACTGCCGATGTCGGCGCCGAAAATAAGCTCGCGGTCGGCGGAGCAATGCAGCCAGCCATTGCCCTGGATTTCGTTTTCAAGCTGGCCGGGCGCCCAGCCGGCATAGCCGAGCGCCAGGATGGCGCTCGTCGGTCCGTCGCCGCGTGCGATCGCCTTGAGAATATCGATCGTGGCGGTGAGACAGATGCCGTCGTCGATCGGCAATGTCGAATTCTCGGTGAAGTAGTCTGAGGAGTGCAGCACGAAGCCGCGCTCGGTATCCACCGGCCCGCCGCGCATGACTTTCACCACGCCGGCGCGCGAGGGAAGCCGGATCACGTCGGCAGCCGGAATCACGTCAAGCTTCACCAACAGATCGGAGAAGTCGATGTTTGGCGCCGGGTGGTTGACGACGATGCCCATGGCGCCCTCGGAGGAGTGCGCGCAGATATAGATCAGCGAGCGCGAAAACCGCTCGTCCAGCATCGCCGGCATGGCGATGAGCATCTGACCGTCCAGATAACCCCGGCCCCTGCGCTTTCCCGATGTGCCGCGCGGCAATTTCATGGGTAAAAGGTAACCCATCGATCCGTTTTTGCAAACGAACGCGCCGGACAAAAGTTCACGATATCTTCTCGGCGCGCGGCCGCCGGCAAGAGACGGCGGCGGCGGTAGGGCCGTTCTGTGTCAATTTGCCGTATCAGGCGGCCGGCTCACGATGATGTCAGTGGCGCGTGGGCGTGGTTCGCCTTAGACAGCGGCATGCCTGCCTGCCGATTAGCCATTTTTGCGTTGCCGTTGATCTGCGTGAGCGGTGCGTTGCCGGCATGGGCACGGGACGCCTCGATGTGGGCTGCCGAATCGCACGCCGCCGCCCGGCTCCTTGCCGGCAACCTGATCAAGACCCCTGGCGCGTCATTCGTGCGCGCCGGCATCGAGATACGTCTCGATCCCGGCTGGAAAACCTATTGGCGCTATCCGGGCAATTCCGGCGTGCCGCCGACCTTCGATTTCAGCGGCTCCGAAAACGTGAAATCGGTGACCGTCCGCTGGCCGGCGCCGGAGCAATTTTCCGACGGCGGCGGCAGTCATTCCATCGGCTACATCGGCAACGTCATCCTGCCGCTCGAGGTTACGCCGCAAGATGCCGCACGCGCGTCATCGCTGCATCTCGCGCTCCACTATGCGATTTGCGGAAACCTCTGCGTGCCGGCCGAGGCCAAGCTCGGACTGAGCCTCGACGGCAAGGGTGCCGAGGAGGCGAGGCTGGAGAAGGCGGAGCTGCGGGTGCCCGAGCGCACGACGCTTGGTGTCGCCGACGGCGGGCTCGCCATTCGCTCGGTGCGCCGCGAGGCCGTCGACGCCGCCGCCAAGCATGACCGCGTCATCGTCGAGGTTGTCGCGCCCGAAGGCGCCCCGGTCAGCCTGTTCGTCGAAGGGCCGACGCCCGACTGGGCGCTGCCGATCCCCGAACAGAACGGTCCTGCGGCGCCGCTGCGCCACTTTACGTTCGATTTCGACGGCCTGCCGCCGGGCGCACAAGCCAAGGGCGTGACGCTCACTTTCACCGCCGTTTCCGGCGACAACGCCATCGAAGTTCCCGCCCGTCTCGACTAATACGCCCGGGCCGCGCTAGTTTAGACGCGGCCGCGCGAGCGGACGACACATTCCCTTTACGAATGCGAGAGGACACGACCATGACAATCAAGGTTGGCGATCGCCTGCCCGAAGGAAAATTCCGCGTGATGGGGCCCGAAGGCCCGGCCTGGAAGTCCACCGACGAGGTGTTCAAAGGCAAGAAGGTGGTGCTGTTCGCCGTTCCCGGCGCCTTCACGCCAACCTGCAGCAACAACCACCTGCCCGGCTTTCTGAAGAATGCCGACGCCATCAAGGGCAAGGGTGTCGATACGATCGCGGTCACCGGCGTCAACGATGTCTTTGTCATGGAAGCGTGGAAGAAGGCGACCGGCGCAACCGGCAAGATCGACTTCCTCGCCGACGGCAATGCCGACTTCGCCAAGGCGATCGATCTCGCCATGGACGGCTCCGGCGGCGGGCTTGGCACCCGCTCGAAGCGTTACGCCATGGTCGTGGAGGACGGCGTGGTGAAGGCGCTCAACATCGAGGACGCGCCCGGCAAAGCCGAGGTTTCCGGTGCGGACAATCTGTTGAAGTCACTGTGATCCGGTCATTCCGGGGCGCGGGCGAACGCCCGCGGGCCCGGAATCCATAATCACGATCGGTGCAGACCCCGCGAAGACGGTGATTATGGGTTCCGGACTCGTCGCTTCGCGACGATCCGGAATGACGAATCATGACTTTCTTTCCGCTCTCCTCGCGACGCGAATTTCCGCAATCGCCTGCCGCGCCAGCGCATCGGCGCGCTCGTTTGGGTCGTGACCGGAATGACCGCGCACCCAGTGCCAGCGCACCTGATGCGGCTTAAGAGCGGTGTCGAGGCGCTGCCACAGATCGATGTTCTTCACCGGCTTCTTGTCGGCTGTGCGCCAGCCATTGCGCTTCCAGGTATTGATCCACGACATGATGCCGTTGCGCAGATACTGGCTGTCGGTATGCAGGTCGACGCGGCACGGCCGCTTGAGCGCTTCGAGTGCGGAAATCGCGGCCATCAGCTCCATGCGGTTGTTGGTGGTGTCGGCCTCGCCGCCCCTGAGCTCCTTCTCGCGGTCGCCGAAGCTCAAAATCGCGCCCCAGCCGCCGGGACCCGGATTGCCCGAACAGGCGCCGTCGGTGTGAATGACGACATGCGGCAGCTCTGCGTTCACGGCTCGATCACTCCATAGTCCCTCGCGCTTTTCACCATCTGATGGAAGCGGAGCTTGCGCACGTATTCCATCGGGTCCTTCGGACGCACCAGCGCGCCCGGCGGCACGTCGAGCCAGTCGACAAGACGCGTGAGCAGAAAGCGCAGCGCTGCGCCGCGCGCGAGCAACGGCAATTTGTCCCATTCGTCCGCCGATAAGGGCCGCACCTTCACATAGTTCGCAAACAGCGCCCGGCCCTTGGTGACGTTGTAGGAATGATCCGGCTCAAAGCACCAAGCGTTGAGACAGATGGCGGCGTCGTAAGCCAGCGTGTCGGTGCAGGCGAAATAGAAATCGATCAGCCCCGACAGCTTGTCGCCGAGAAAGAACACGTTGTCGGGAAACAAATCGGCATGAATAACGCCTTGCGGCAGGCTGTCGGGCCAGCACTGTTCGAGAATATCGAGTTCGGCGGCGACGAGTTTTTCCAGATTGCCGTCCACTTGGTGGGCGCGCGCGCGGCAGGCTTGATAGAGCTGCCGCCAGCCGTCGACCGAGAGCGCGTTGTCGCGCCGCATGGCAAAATCGGCACCGGCAAGATGCAGCCGCGCCAGCGCCTCGCCGAGCGCCGCGCAATGGGCCACGCTCGGCCGGCGAATCGACATGCCGTCGAGAAAAGTGACGATCGCGGCCGGCCGGCTCGCGAGCCTGCCGAGAACCTCGCCCTTGCGGTTCTTCACCGGCTGCGGGCAATTGATGCCGCGGTTCGCCAAATGCTCCATCAGCCCCAGAAAGAACGGCAGATCGCGCGCGGCCACGCGCCGCTCGTAGAGCGTGAGGATGAAATAGCCGCGGCTTGAGTGGACGAGAAAATTCGAGTTCTCGACGCCTTCGGCGATGCCCTTGTAGGCCAACAGCTCGCCGATGTCGTAACCGGCGAGGAAGCGGGCGAGATCTTCCGCCACGACATCGGTATAGACAGCCATGAAGCTCTCCAGCGCGCTCGCGGCTAGCCCGGCGCCGGTGCTGCCGTCAAGATGCGCCGCCGGCAAGCCAGCTCGAAAACCGGGCGTAGAGGTCGGCCGTTTCTTTGCCGCCGTCACGATAGATGACCGGGGCAAGCGATCGCCCTGGAGCGTGCGCCAGGCGAAACGCCATGTAGCGGTACTGCTCGGGATACTGCGCGGTATTGGCGGCTTTGAACAATTCGTCGAAGGCCGGCGACGGCTCGACCGGATCGAGCCGGTCGCGCTCGTAGATCGCCGCGCGCTCGGCAATGAGCCAGCCGCCGGCAGCGTCGCGGTGGCGCTCGAGCCGGTCGAGGAATCGCGAGCAGGAGGTCAGGTCGACGGCAATGCCGTCAAACGGCTGGCGCACGCGGATGATCACGCTGGTTTCGGCAAGCGCGCGGTCGCCCGCGAGTCTTATAGCCGGCGTAAATAGGTGATGGCGCGACCAGGTATGCCCGGCCGCAAAGTTTGCCCGGCAGCGCTCGACGAATTGTTCGAACGGCCCGCGAAACCACGACACCGAAATGTAGCCGTCAGGCGTGAAGCTCGCGCGCAGCTCCTTCCACCTGCCCTGGTCGCGAAAGATGCCCCAGTTCTGGATCAGCTCCGCGCAGGCGATTTTGTCGGCGAACGTCGTCGTGCTGTCGACCAATTCTTGCCGCCTCCTGCCGGCTTTGCGCGGACGATAGGACGATCCGCATTGCCAGACCAGACGGCGCCCGTTAGTGGATCGTCCTCAATAAAGTGCTGAGGGCCCGAGAATGAAGGCAATCGTCATCCACGAATATGGCCCACCCGAGGTATTGCGCTACGAAGACGTGCCCGACCCGGTGCCGCGCGAAGGCGAAATCCGCATCAGGGTGCATGCGGCGACCGTTAATCGCGTGCTCGACGTGAGCCTGCGCGCCGGCCGCGAGCAATATCGCGGTCCGGTATTGCCGCTTATTCCCGGCGTCGATTGCGCCGGCAATGTCGATGCGGTCGGGCCGCAGGTCGGACGCTGGCGCGCCGGCGACCGCGTCGCCGCCGCGGGCACGATGCCGCTCGCTACCTGCGCCGAGGACGGCAGCGGCTACGACGGCCCGCAGGGGATGATGGGGATCAAGCGGCCCGGCGGCTTTGCCGAGCTGATCGCCGTGCCGGCCTGTGCCGCGGTCGCGGTCCCGGACCATCTCGACTTCTATCATGCTGCGGTCATCATGCGGCACGTGCCGACGGCGTGGAATCTGCTCATGCACGTCGCCGAACTGAAAAAAGGCGAGAGCGTGCTGATCATGGGGGCCGGCGGCAATCTCGGCACCATCGGCATCCAGATCGCCAAGAACGTGATCGGCGCCACCGTCATCGCCGCCGCGGGCTCCGACGAGCGCGTCAAGCTCGGCATCAATCTTGGCGCCGATTACGGCATCAACTATGCGACGCAGAACATCCTGGCCGAAGTGATGGCGATCACCGGCGGCAAGGGCGTCGACGTGCTCTACGACAACATCGCCAATCCGACCGTGCTGCCGGTCGCATTCCGCACCCTCGGCATGGACGGCCGCCTCGTCACCGCGGGCGCCCATGCCGGGCCGGACGTGTCGATTAATTTCTCCCACCTCTACCACAAGCGCATCACCATCAAGGGCCGGCCCGGCTTTACGCCGTCGGACCTGCCGAACTGCCTTGCCGCCGCGGCAGACGGCAAGGTGGTGCCGCAGATCGACCGCGTCTTGCCGCTGTCGCGCGCTGCCGAAGCCCACCGCCTGATCGAGGACCGCGGCGGCCAGGGCAAGATCGTGCTCGACCCGACCTTGGGGTAATAATCGGCGGGATGACGACCCGGCGTTTGGCGGGGACGACACGATCTTATGTTGTGCCGTCCATTGTTTCAGCGGGGGCAATGAATATTTTGGCAGGGGCGGATGGAAAGCACCGAGGCAGTGACCGTGCAAATTTCAGCCTACGAGCCGTCGCGGCTCACCGCGATGCGGCGAGGCTTTTTCTGCCGCTGCCCGCATTGCGGCGAAGGCCGCATGTTCGGGGCGTTCCTGAAAGTGCGCGACCGCTGCAAGGTCTGCGGCGAAGAGCTTTACCACCATCGCGCCGACGATTTCCCGCCCTATCTGGTCATCGTCATCGTCGGCCATGTCGTCATGGCGATGATCCTGCTGGTCGAGATCAACTACGCACCGCCGATCTGGCTGCAGCTTTCGATCTGGATACCGGTCACGATTGGTCTGGCGCTGGGGCTGCTGCAACCGGTCAAGGGCGCGGTCGTCGCGCTGCAATGGTCGCTGCGCATGCACGGCTTCGAGGATCGCAAAATCTTGCCGCCGCCGCCCGCCAGCGCCGGACGCGATGCGGTCGGAGCCAATGCCTCCGGGACTTGGAAGCGCTTGAACTGATACGCTGCGCGAAATACTGCTGGACGCTGGCGCAGTGCGTTTCAAGCCCATTCCGCTCACCGCGCCTGCCGCCATGATCGGAGCGGCGACGATTCTGCTCGATCCGATTTTCCAGGGTCTCGCGATCTCGCTGTTGTTCGGATTGGCGTCCTCGACCTTGCTCACGGTGCTCGTGATACCGGCGATCTACGTCGCCTTGCGCGATGCCGACCGGGTGATCGAGGAGCCCGGACTCGAAATCAAAGACAATTGAAGCTGGGCCGCCTCTATTAGCCGTCACATCCGCATGGCGCTTTTGCCATCGAGGCGCTAGCATTGCACGTCGAACGAAGCGAGCGGTTCACGCTCGCAGACCGTTGCATTATCCAATCAGCCAAGATTCAATCATCCAAGCGGAAACCCGAAATGGACTACGACCCGCGCAGCGAGCCGCATAATCTTGCCCACGATCCGACGACCTCGCTGGTGGTGCCGCGTCCGATCGGCTGGATCAGCACGATCAGCCCCTCCGGCGTGGTCAATCTCGCGCCCTACAGCTATTTCAACCTTGTTGCGGCGCAGCCGCCGTTTGTGATGTTCTCGTCGAATACCCGCAAGCATTCGCAGCGGCATTCCGAGAGCGGCACCGAATTCGTGTTCAATCTCGCGACCTACGAGCTGCGCAACGAAATGAACATCAGTGGCAGTGAATACCCCGAAGAGGTCAGCGAGCCGGCGCTCGCCAAGCTCGAAATGGTGCCGTCGCGCAAGGTTAAGCCGCCGCGCGTCGGCAGATCGCCGATCGCGCTCGAATGCATCTATACGCAGACCGTGCCGCTGATAAGCCGCGACGGCAAGAAGCACAAATACGAAGTGGTGATCGGCGAAGTCGTCAACATTCATATCGACGATGCGGTGATCGTCGACGGCACGATCGACTTGAGCCGCATCCGCCCGATCGCGCGGCTCGGCTATCGCGGCGATTACACCGTCGTCGACAACATTTTCGAGATGCCGCGGGTTTAGGGCGCCGGTTCCGACCACAGATCAACTTCTGGGCCGTCAGCACAGACGAGGCAGCAAATGGCACTGATGAACCGACAGGTACGGCTGAAATCGCGGCCTGACGGGATCCCGCACGCCGAAAATTTCGAACTCGCCGAGGCGGCGGTGCCGCCGCTCGCCGAAGGTCAGTTGCTCGTGCGCAATCATTATCTCGGCGTCGAGCCGGCGATGCGGGGCTGGGTCTCCGCGGTGGCAAATTATTCCGAGCCGGTTCCGCTCGGCGGCGTCATGCGGTCGTTCAGCGTCGGCGAAGTGGCGGAGTCCCGGCATCGCGGTTTCAAAGCCGGCGACCGGGCCACCGGCATGCTCGGCTGGCAGGACTACGCCGTCACCGACGGCACAGGTGTGCGGCGGATCGCGCAGCGCGACCTGCCGCTGTCGCTGTTTCTCGGCGTGCTCGGTCTCAACGGCCTCACCGCCTATTTCGGGTTGCTCGATGTGGGGCAGCCGCGAGCGGGTGAAACAATTGTGGTCTCCACGGCTGCCGGTGCGGTCGGTTCTTGTGTCGGACAGATCGCCAAGCTCAGCGGCTGCCGCACCGTCGGCATTGCCGGCGGACCGGAGAAGACCAAGCTCTGCGTCGACGAATTCGGCTACGACACGGCGCTCGACTATAAGGCTGAGGATTTTAAGAAAGAGCTGGCGGAAGCGCTTGGCGGCGGCGCGGATTTGTATTTCGATAACACCGCGGGCGCGATCAGCTATGCAGTCCACCGGCACCTCAACCGGCACGCCCGCATCGTGATCTGCGGAACTGCGGCGATTTCGACCTGGGAGCCATGGCCGTCAGGGCCGCGGATCGAACGGCTCCTGCTGGTGCGCCGCATTCGCATGCAGGGCTTCGTTATCTTCGATTATGTCGATCGCTACGACGAGGCGATCGAAAAGCTCGCGGGCTGGGTGCGCGACGGGCGGCTGCGTTACCGCGAAGAGTTTCTCCACGGCCTGGAAAAGGCACCGGACGCCATTGCCGGACTCTATCGCGGTGAAAATCTCGGGCGGCGCCTGATCAGCCTGGTCGATTAAGCGGCTCTCGCAACCTTGAGCAGCTCGCTCACCTTGGGCCACGGATCGGGCACACCGGCGTAGCGGTCGCGGTCGGCTTGCGTCACCCAATCGTCGACGGCGCTCTTGAATGAAGGCCGGCCGCGTACACGGTCATACCATTGCGCGACCCCTGGCCTATTGTCCCACATGCGTGCGAGCTTGAGCTTGTCCAGCCGCCAGACATAGGGCGTAGCCGCGGCGTCGGCGAGCGACCAGGCGGCGCCGGCGAGATAAGGTGCCTCCTTCGCTGCCAATTCAATCGTGTCGAGCAGCTTCTCGTGGAGGTGCAGCGCATCCGCGATCGGCGCGGCGTCGAGCCCCTTCGTCACCACCTGGCGCTTGATGTCCGCGCGCTTCGGATCGGGCGCCTTGGCAAGCTCGGCTTCCATTTCCGCGGGCGAAAGCCTTGAGAGGGAAGCGCGGTTTGCCGTTGCAAACGTGATGGTCATGCACGAGACATGGACGTACTCGTCCATCAGCTTCTCGATCATGCGCAGCCTCGCGCGCATCAGCGGCGGCTCTGGCATCAGCGCGGGACCGGCAAATGCCTCGTCGACGTAATGCATGATCACGGTCAACTCGATGACGACGTGGCCGTCATGCACCAAGGTCGGCACCACCGCATTCGGGTTGAGCTTCATGTAGGCCGGGTCGAATTGATCGCCGCGCAACGTCATCAGCCGGCTGTCGAAAGCGGTGCCCTTTTCGGCAAGCGCCAACCGTGCCTTGATCGAGCAAACCGAAGTCCTGCCGTGATAAAGCGTGAGCATGTTTCCTCCCGTGCGGCGCGTTAGCGCCGGTACTGCCGCGTTTCCCGGGCGCAGCGCGGAGCGAAGTGGTGCGCTGCAGAACCGGGAACGTCACAAGCATCGAGTTTGCGACGATCCCGGATGCGGTGCAACGCTTCGCGCTACACCGCATCCGGGAAACGGAGCTTAATTTATCCCCGATGCGCCTGCGCGGGAATAGTCGCAGCTTCATGCCGCCGCGAAGCCGAGCCGGGAAAGGATCGCCACCGCTTCCGCCGGCCCCTTGGCGATGCGGCAGCCCGCGGCGCCGAGACTTGCGAGCTTGGCGTCGGCGCCTTCGCGCGCGGAGCCGATCAGCGCCCCGGCATGACCCATTTCTTTGCGCACCGGCGCGTGGCGGCCGATCACCATCGCGACAATCGGCTTGGCAAAATTTCGCGCCGCTTCGGCGAAGGCGTATTCCTTGTCGCCGCCGATCTCGCCGCAGAACAAAACCCCTTGCGTGGCCTCGTCATCGGCGAGCGCCTGGAGATATTCGTGCGGGTTGCGCCCGATCACGGCATCGCCGCCGACATGGACTACGAGCCGTTGCCCGATGCCAGCAAGCGTCAATTGCCGCGCCAGCGCCAATGCCACCGTACCGCTGCGCACGATCACGGCCACGCGGCCGGGCGCGCAAAAGCCTGGCGCGATCGAGCCAAGCAGGCCGCGCCCGGGCACATAGACGCCGAGCGTGTTCGGCCCGATCAGCCAGCTTCCGGCCGCGTGGGCGAGCGCGGCTGCGGCAAGCGTGTCGTGCACCGGCACGTACTCGGCCACCGCCATCACCGTCGCAATGCCCGCCTCCGCGCATTCGGCGACGGCGTCGCGTACGCCCTCGGCCGGCGTGTAGATCAGCGCGATGTTAGGCCGCTCCGGCAGATCGGCGATGCGGTCATAGAGCGGCAGGCCATCCATCGCCTCGCCGCCGCGGCCGAGTGCCACGCCGACGAGCGGCGTGCTGGCCTCGATCATGCCGGCGACCTGGCTGCGCGCGTAGCGACCGGTCGGAGCGATCACGGCCACGCGCCACGGCTCCGGCTCGAGGAACGGCAGGCGCAGCGGGCCGGACATGGGTTAAACTCCGAAGCGAGTGCGCCCGACGGCGCCGGAAACCACATTATGCGTCTTGCCGAATACGACGGAAAAGCCCTGCTGCGCCGCCACGGCCTCGCCACGCCGCGCGGCGTGCTGCTGCGCACGGGCGAAGGCCCGCCGGACGAGGCGGCGCGCTGGCACGGCCATTTTCTCAAGACCCAGACGCTCGAAGGCGGCCGCGGCAAGAGCGGGCTGGTGCGCCGCCTGCAAAATCTCGCCGACTTTCGCGATGCGCGCCGCCTCATCCTCGCGACCGTCGACGACGCCGACACCCCGCTCTTGCTCGAAGAAGCGGTGCCGATCGCGCGCGAGGTATTTAGCGCCGTTCGAAATCGACGGCACGCGGCAGCGGCTCGAACTGCTGCTCGCGCCCGGGGGCGGCGAGAACGTCGAGCAATCCGCAAAGCTTGCGCGCGTCCCGGTAGAGATAGCGGCGCAGGCGACGCCGGAAAAAATCTTTCCCGCCATCGTCAAACTTTTTCCTCGCCAGCTCGCCGCCCGTCTTGCCCGCTACGCGGCGCGGCTGCCCGACATCGCCCGCCATGAGGATTTGCAGCTCCTTGAGATCAACCCGCTGGTGCTGACGCCTAACGGCGCGCTGATCGCCTGCGATGCAAAAATCGTTCGCGACGAGGCCGCCGACTTTCGCCACGACGTGTGCGACTTCGCCATGAGCCGCATGCTGGCCGAGCGCGCCATGACGCCGCTCGAACGGCGCGCCCGCGAACTGGGCTTTCAGCTCATCGAGACCACAGGCGACGTGGTCCTGGTCACCTCCGGCGCGGGCCTTGCCATGATGATGATGGATTTGTTGGCCGATCACGGACTGCGCGCGGCGAGCTTTATGGATAATCTACGCGGGGCGCCGGACGAGACCATGAATGAGCGGCTGCAGATCGCACGCGCGCTCGCGGCACGGCGCGATATCAAGGCGATCGTGTTTCAGACTGTAATCGCCTCGCGCTCGCTTGACGAGCGGATCGAGGCGCTGGCGTCATGGGTCGCTGCCGAGCCGCTGCAGAAGCCGCTCTTTGTCGGCCTCGCCGCCGGCCATGCCGCGACCCGCAAGATGAGCGCGGAAGCCGCGATCGAACGGCTGCGCGCGCTCGGCGTGCCGGCCTTCACCGACCCGGTCGCGCTGGTAAGGGCGACAGCCGCGGCGGTCGGGCCGCCCTAGACTTCGCCAACTCGCTCGCACCGAGACGGGCGCTTCGGCGCAATGGGCGGACGGCGCCGCGACCAAGCGGCGCAGCCGCCGCCCGGCGCAGCCGCCCAGCAAGAGCTTGTCCGGCCTGCCGCGGCGCGGCAGAATGATGGTCTGGAGAAGACCCCGAGACCGGCGGCCTCCAAGGGGAAACAGCTGCGAAACGATGTCGCCTAGTTCGGCCGGGCGACATGTGGGGCGTGCGCATGAAGAGCCTACTCGTTCCAACCGAGTATCACGCGTCGATGCCGTCGGCGTTGGACACGGCGCTGCTGCTGGCGCAGAAATTCGGTTCCTGCATCGAAGGCCTACCGTTGCGGCCGGGTGTCGCCGATCTGGTGGCGATGGACCCCGATTCCGGCCTGACCATGGTCGCGGTCAAAGAGAACGACGCCGAACTGGTCAAGCACGCCGAAGAAGTGTTCCGCTCGTTCATGGAAGCCCACCGGGTGCCGCAATGGTCGGCCGCGGCGCAGAATCTGGTGAGCTGGGCTTGGAACAAGGATGCTCCCAGCGGGCATGACTTCGTCGGCAGCTACGGCCGCATCTTCGACGTCATCGTCTTGGCGCGGCCGGGACCCGAATGGCAGAGCCCGTCGATGATCACGCTGGAATCCGCTTTGTTCGAGAGCGGGCGTCCGGTGCTGATCGCGCCGCCCAGCTCGCCGAAGTCGCTGGCGAAGAACGTTTTGATCGCGTGGAATGCCAGCACCGAGCAGGCGCGCACCACGGCCGATGCCATGCCGCTTTTGCACCTCGCCGAGCGGGTGACGATCTGCACCGTGGAAGGCGCCGCCGTGGCCGGACCGACCGGCGAGGAGATGGCGCGCACGCTCAAGCTCAACGGCATTTTTGCCGAGCCGATCGCGCTGAAAGCCACCAAGCAGCGCGGCGCCGGCGAGCTGTTGCTCGACAAGGCCAAAGAACTCGGCTGCGATCTCATCGTCAAAGGCGCCTACACGCAGAGCCGCCTGCGGCAGATGATTTTCGGCGGCACCACGCGGCACATCCTTGCCAACGCCAATCTGCCGGTGTTGATGGCGCACTGAGCGGCGCGCACGCGCCGGACAAATGAGGCGTTGTGCAACTCTCCCCGCTCTATCAGGCGCTGTCGCCGTTTGCCTACGCGCTGCTACGAATTGCGGTCGGGCTTGCGCTCGTTCCGCACGGGCTACGCAACACATTTGGGCTGTTTCCCAATACCGGCGCGGTGTCGCTCAACTTGAACGAGCTTGCCGCCGGCCTCGACCGCAGCGGTTATCGGCCGGGGTGGTTCTGGGCGCGGGCGATTTCGATCACGCAGCTTGCCGGCGGGCCGCTTTTGGCAATCGGGCTGTTCAGCCGTCCGGTCGCTTTCGCGGTCCTGCTTTTCCTTCTGGTCGCCAACGTCGAACGCTGGCGGGTCGGCAAGTATTTCTGGAACAAGCTCGGCCTCGAATACACCCTGATGTGGACCATCGCCGCATTCTACGTGCTGGTCCGAGGTAGCGGGCTGTACTCGGTGGACCATCTCATCGGCTGGGAGTTTTGACCGTTTTCGTCGGATGCAGTACCAGCGTCGGGCAACGCCTTAAGCGACATTAAGCGACATTTGGAGAGAATGCCGTGCCGTTCATCGACGCCAATGGCGTAAGCCTGCATTATCAACTTGACGGCGCGCGTGGCGCCGCATTGGTGCTGATGCACGAGCTTGGCGGCACGCTGCATTCCTGGGACCAGGTGGCGCCGCGGCTTGCCGCGGCGCGCCGCGTGCTGCGTTACGACCAGCGCGGCGCAGGCCAGTCGGAAAAGGTGCGCCAGGAATTTTCCAACGACGTGCTGGTCGAGGATTTCGAGGCGCTCGCCAAGGCCGTCGGCCTTGATCCGCCCTATCATTTCGTCACCGTCGCAGCGGCCGCGACCCAGTCGCTGCGTTTTTTGGAAAAGCATCCAGAACAGGTCGGCGCGCTGGTGCTGTGCAATCCAGCGCCCGGCGTCGATCCGAGCCGGGCCGCCGCGCTCGACGAGCGCGCCGCGTTCGCCATGCGCGAGGGCATGCGGGCCTCGCTGCCGACGACGCTCGCGATATCCTATCCCCCTCCCGATCCCGACCCTCCCCCGCAAGCGGGGGAAGGTCGGGAGGGGGCGCAGCGCGCGGCTTACGAGGCCTATCGCGGCCGCTATCTCGGCAACGATCCGGTCGGCTTCGGCTATGGCTTCCGCGCGCTGGCGCGCACCAACATGCTGCACATGCTGCCGCAAATCCGCTGCCCGACCATGGTCGTGGCCGGCCGTCACGACACGGTGCGGCCTTATGCCGGCACCGCCGAGCTTGCGAAAAGAATTCCGGGCGCACGTTTCGAACTCATCGAGGCCGGCCACTTCATGCCGACGCAGGGACCGGAGCCGCTCGTAGCGCTGCTCGAAGAGTTTCTGCCGCGTGCGTAGGGTGGGCGAAATTGTCTGCCCGGCGGGTCCGTGTGGGCATCGTGCGCGGACAATTTTGCCCACCTGGTCGCGCAGTGCCGCGCGATGCCCACCCTACAAGTTCAGGAATGAAAGACAATGAAGATCAAAGCCAACGGCATCAATATCAATTATCAGATCGACGGTCCCGATGGCGCGCCGTGGCTCATGTTCTCCAACTCGCTCGCAACCTCGATGGCGATGTGGGACGAGCAGGCCGCGGCGCTGAAAAATTCGTTCCGGGTGCTGCGTTACGATCAGCGCGGCCATGGCGGCACCGACGCGCCGGCCGGCCGCTACGCGTTCGATACGTTGCTTGCCGATGTCGTCGGGCTGCTCGATGCGCTTGGCATTGCCAAGGTCCATTTCGCCGGTCTGTCGATGGGCGGCGCCACCGCGCTCGGCTTTGCCGAGCGGCACGGCGAAAGGATCGAGCGCGTCATCGTCTGCGATTCGCCTTGCCGGTCGACGCCGCAGGCGAGCCAGCAATGGGAGGAGCGCATCGTGGTTGCGCAGAATGAGGGCATCGACGTGCTGGTCGAGCCGACCATCGCGCGCTGGTTTCCACCCGAAACCGTGGCCAGGAATCCGCCCTACCTAGACAAGATCCGCACCATGTTCCGGGCGACACCGGTCAACGGCTTCATCGGCTGCGCCGCCGCCTTGGCCGATCACGACTACGCCACGGCGGTCGGCAGCATAACGCACCCGGCATTGTTTCTGGTCGGCGAAAAGGACGCCCCGGCGCCCGCCATGCGCAAGCTGCACGAAAAGCTTAACGGCTCGCGCTACGTCGAAGTTCCGGGCGCCGGTCATATCTCCAACATGGACCGCCCGGCGGAGTTCAACCGCGCCATTGCCGACTTCCTGTCGGCTCGCTGAGGCGAACGGCGCGCTACGCGCATGGCCGCACGGCCGCCGGACGCATTTGCAAATACGGCTTCAGTCACTATCCTGGGAGAAACGCCTGGAACGGCCTCGCGCCCCGCAAGGCCAGGCGGCAATCGCCAATAGGGACGCTATCGCCCCGTTTTTGAAGGAGAAATCGTCATGGCCACGGTGACAATGAAGGCTCCCGCGCCCAGCGGGCTGTCGAACAAGGCGCGCGAATTAATGGAGGCCATCAACACCGAAGCCGGCAAGCACAATATCTGGGTCCGCACCCAGGCCAACGCGCCGGCGCAGCGGCCGTGGTTTTCCGAAACCTCCGGCGAAGGCTCCGGCCAGCTCGCCACCGGCCGCGTCGCCGTCAATCAGATGAAGACGCAGCCGCATATGTGGAAGTGGAACGAGTATTCGGGCTACCTCGAACAAATTTCGCAGATCGCCCAGAAGGCCGACGTTTCCCCGATCGAGTTCGCCGACCGCCAAAGCATCCTCTTGCTCAATCCGGGACTGAACGGACGCCTGCAGGTCACCAACACCATCCGCTGCGCCATCTCGGTCTACAATCCCGGCGATGTCGCGCCGGTGCATCTGCATTCGCCGAACGCAAGCCGCACCATCCTGTCCAAGAACGGCGGCTACACGGTGGTCGAAGGCGAGCGCGTTACTGCAAACCGCGGCGATCTGATCCTCACCCCGAACGGCACCTGGCACGATCACGGCAACGATTCGGAAGAGCCCGTGATCTGGATCGACACGCTCGACTGGCCGCTGATGGAATTCCTCGACGCCGCCTGGGTCGATCACAATATGCCCGGCGCGGTGGGCAACAACGCGGTGCAGGCAGTCACCGTGCCGGAGGGCTATTCACGGCATCTGTACGGCCACGGCGGCATCAAGCCGAGCTTCGTCGATCATCAGCGCGGCATCGGCCGTGCGCCCGCGCCTTTGTTCCACTATCGCGGCGAGGACGTGCTGGAAATGCTGCACAGCCTGCGCAACGAAAAAGGCGATCCGCACGAGGGCATCAAGGTCGAGTTCGTCAACCCGGTGAGCGGCGAGCCGGTGTTCAAGACGCTCGACTATTCGGCGCAATTGCTGCGGCCCGGCGAAGAGACCGAATGGAAGCGCGAGACCGCCGGCACCTATTATGTCTGCATCGAAGGCACCGGCACGACCGAAGTCGGCGGCAAGCGTTTCGAATGGGGCGAGAATGATCTGTTCGTCGTGCCCAACTTCCTGTGGCGGCGCCACATTAATACCGGCAAGAGCGACGCCGTGATCTATTCGGTCTCCGACGCCGCCTTGATGCGCAATATCGGCCAATACTACGCGCAAGGCCGTGACAAGAGCGGCAAGGTGACGGAGCTCGTGCTGCAATAGTCGTCCGCTCCGGCGCGTCATACCCAAATCAGCGTTATGGCCGGGCCTGTCCCGGCCATAAACGTCATAGGTCGCCCGTACTGCAGTGTTTGGAGAGGCTATTTCTTCGATTCACGCTCGTGGGGCGTGCCGATCATCTCGCCGCAGCCGGCGCGGGTCGCCCAGTATTCCCAGGCCCGCGCAGGTCTCCGGCGCGCTCGGCCTATAGCCCTTGCCGCGCGCTGCGATTTCGCCCTTGGACAGCGGCTTGGGCCGCCCGCCCATCAACGTCGCGGCCATCTGCACGCGCGCATTGCGAGGCAGATAGACCAAGAGCCGCACCACCTCGATGATCGAGCGTGCCGCCGAGGCGAAGCCGTGGCCGCGCATCAGCGCGACATTGCCCTTACCCAGCGCTTTGGCGAGGTCGCGCCCCTGCGCCATGTTTCGCACCAAGAGATCGGTGTCGCCGAATTTCTTGCGGATATCCCAGACCGGCACCTTGCCGCCGATGAAGCTGCCGGAATGGATCACCGGCTCGAGCGGCTTTGCGATCAGGCCGAACGGCAGCGTGTCCTCGGCATGGGCGTGCACCACGGCGGTTACGTCGGGCCGCGCCTCGAAGATAGCGGCGTGAATAAAGCGCTCAAGATAGGGCTGGCGCTTATCCTTGACCGGTTCGCCTTCGGCGTCGAACTCGATCAGGTCGTGGCGATCGACCAGTTCCGGTGCGCGCGAGCGCGACAGGAAAAAGCGCTTGGGATTGTCCGGATGGCGCACGCTGATATGGCCGTAGGCGTCGACCACGTCTTCGTTCGACAGGATGCGGTTGGCGATGACGAGATCGCGCAGCAGATCTTCGAGTTGGCTCATTGTGGTTCTCTGTTTGGATTTGTAACGCTTATGGACTAGTTTCTGGATGTTTAACGCTGACGGACTGGTTTCCCGGATGCAGTGCAGCGCGAAAGCGGTGCACCGCTGATCCGGGACCTTCGCAGGCTCGGCGTCGGGTCTGGGCTTGTGGCGATCCCGGGTCTGCAGTGCATCATTCCGCTTCGCTCCATGCTGCACTGCGCCCGGGAAGCACGTTGTCGTCTCCACGGCCTTCTTCAGCCGTAGGTGGGCACGAACAGGTCGTCAACTTTGACCGGCGTGTCGATCAGCCCGAGCGTCTGCTGGTAGGTCACCAGCGCCTCGAGCGTCTGCCGGTTGGGCTCCAATCCGTAGGGCCATGGATCGCCGTCGAACACCTCCCAAATGTCGTCGATCTCGCGCATCAAAAACGGCGTCATGTAGCGGACCGCGCGCAGGTTGAACAGCTTTTCCAGCGCGATCTTCTTCGACTTGACGAAGGCATCGTAGAGGCTCGTGGCGACGAACGGATAGCGCTCATAGACGCTCTTCTTGATCGCAACCAGGTGCATGATGGGATAGATTTTCTTGCGCTTGTAGATGTCCTTGTCGACTTCGACGTAGTTCGGAAACAGCCGCACGATGTCGGGATCGCTGCGGATTTCATCTGGCAGGCTGGTGCCGAGCGTGGCATCGAGCGCGCCTTCGGCCAGAAGCTGGCCCAATGTCTTTTTGGTCTTGTTGTTCTCGATCGAGATTTTCTTCAAAAGCGGCAGCACCGTGGGACTGCCGTGCGCGCCAGCCGCGTTCATGGCGCCCTGCACCCAGTGAATCTTCGTCAGATCGACGCCGAATTCGTGATGCAAGAGGCCGTTGATGAAGATCGCGGCCGTCATCGTATAGAGCGGCACGCCGACGCGCTTGCCTTCGAGGTCCTTCGGCGACTTGATGCCCGACTTGCGGTTGACGGCAATGAAGCCGAGCCGGAACGCAATCGAGGGGAACACCGGAATGGCGACGAAGGGGCACTCGTTGCGCACGAAGCGCTGGGTGAATTCCGAACTGGAATATTCGGAGACGTTCGAATTCCTGGCCCCCGGACATGCGATCGAAGATCGGCCGCGGCTGATCGATGGCAATGAAATTGAGATCGATGCCTTCCGGCCGGACCTCCCCGGTATAGAGCGGCTGCATCCGGTCGTACAGCCCGCACGCAAACGAAAGCTGCAACTTCGGCATGGGCTGCGCTGTCCTCCCTGTTTCGCCATCAGGGGTTAGCACGCCAATCCGCCCACAGGAAGCGCAGCTGGCGCGAAGCGCCGGCGGCGCAGGGCGGCGGCTAATGCAGTTCCTTGCGCAGCACCTTGCCGATATTGCTTTTCGGGAGGTCATCGCGGAATTCGATGATGCGGGGCACCTTGTAATTGACCAGGCGCCCGCGCAGAAACTTGTTGAGTTCGGCCTTGTCGAGCGCCACATCGCGGCGGACGACGAAGAGCTTGACCGCTTCGCCGCTGTGCTGGTCCGGCACACCGATGACGGCCGCTTCGAGCACGCCCGGGTGCTGCATGACCACGTCTTCCACCTCGTTGGGAAACACCTTGAAGCCGGAGACGATGATCATGTCCTTCTTGCGGTCGAGCAGCTTCAAGAATCCCTGCGCGTCGAGCGCGCCGATATCGCCGGTGCGCAGCCAGCCGTCGGCGGTGAGCACAGCGCACGTCTCTTGCCGACGCTGCCAATAGCCGGACATGACCTGCGGGCCGCGGACCCAGACCTCGCCCTCCGCGCCGATGCCGAGGATGCCGCCCGCCTCGTCGCGGATCGTCACTTCGGTCGACGGCACCGGCAGGCCGACCGTGCCGAGCCTTGGATGTGAGATTGGATTGATGCACACGACCGGCGAGGCTTCGGTCAAGCCATAGCCTTCGATCAGGTCGGTGCCGGCAATCTCGCGCCAGCGCCGTGCGACTTCGGCCTGCACTGCCGCGCCGCCGCCTATGGTCACGCGCAGTTTCGTGAGATCGAGTTTGGCAAATTCGGCATTGTTGACCAGCGCATTGAACAAGGTGTTGACGCCGGTCATCGCGGTAATGCCGACATCGCGCATGGTGCGAACCAGTCGGCGCAGATCGCGCGGATCCGGAATGAGCACGTTCAAGCCGCCGAACCTCGCGAAGGTCAGAAGGTTCGCCGTCAACGAGAAGATGTGATAGAGCGGCAGCGGAGTGAGCGCCCGCTCGTCCTTCAGTTCGAGGCCCGAACCGATCCAGTCGCAGCATTGCAGCGTGTTGGCGACCAAGCTGCGATGACTGAGCATCGCGCCTTTGGACGTTCCAGTCGTGCCGCCGGTATATTGCAACAGCGCCAGCGCGCTTGAAGGCGGCGCAGCGTCGGCGTAGCACTCGCTCGGCGGCCGGCTGCAGGCATCCTGCAGCATGGTGAAATTTTCGAAATGCCAGGCCGGGACGGCGTGACGGAGATATGAGTTCGCCAGATTGAAGGCCCAACGCTTGAGGGTCGGCACGAAATCGCCAAGCCGCGCCACTACGACATGGCGGACCTGCGTCTCGGCGACGATCGACTGCAGCTTGTGGGCGAAATTCTCCAGGATCACGATGATGACGGCGCCGCTATCGGCAAGCTGCTCCTTGAGCTCGCGCGGTGTATAGAGCGGGTTGACGTTGACGACGGTCAATCCGGCGCGGAGCGTGCCGAGGAACGTGACCGGATAGGCGAGCAGGTTCGGCAGCATGATGGCGACGCGGTCGCCCGGCCGGCAACCGGCTTGCTCCAAAAGGAAGGCGGCGAAGTCGCGGCTGTCGCGCTCCCATTCGGCATAGCTCATGCGCGCGCGCAGGCACTCGAACGCCGGCCGCTCGGCGAATTCCCGGCAGGCTTCGAGCAGCATGGCGTGCAGCGACGGATAGGCGTCAGCATCGATGCGGGCCGACACGCCCGGCGGGTACGAGGCGAGCCATACCGGGTCCGTCGCACCTGGTTCGACCGGCGCCGAAACGCCCTCGGCGTGCGGACTCATGGCTTTAAACTCATGGCTTTCGATCCTCGACGCGACAACCGCACCGGCATATCGCAAGCGGCGCGAGCCTATACCGGCGGCGGTAAACATCCGGCAAAGACCGGCAAAGCGCAGCGCATTTCCATTCGAGCCCCGCCGAGGGATAATATCCGTGCCCCTGCCGTGCGAGACGCCAACCGGGATGCCGGCACGCTCGGGATAACCAAGGGAGGTCGATTATGTTGCGCGCCAGAAAATCCTTGATTGCTTCGGCCGTGGGGCTTGCCGCGTTGTGCGCCGCATCGTGGCCGGCAAGCGCCGAAGATGTCCTCATTACCCAGTACAAAGCCGACCCGTCCGGGGCGCCTTTTGGCATCGCCATCGCAAAGGGATTTTTCAAGAAGGCCGGCGTCGATGTTACCGGCGTGATCTCCGGCCAAGGCGGCGGCAGCTCGGTACGCGCCGTGCTGGCAAGCAGCCTCGGCTACGGCGAAACCTCGCCGGCCGCGGCGATCGCCGCCATCGCCGCAGGCCAGGACCTCAAAATCGTCGACATCGGCACTCGCTCGCTGGCCGATAATGTCATCATCGTGCTGCCGGATTCGCCGATCAAGTCGGTCAAGGACCTCAAGGGCAAGAAATTCGGCATCAGCAACCCCAAGTCGCTCGGCGAGATGACGATCGTGGCGGCGGCCGAAAAGGTCGGCGTCGATCCGAACGACATCACACGCGTTGCGCTCGGCAATCTCGCCGGCGACCTCACGGCGCTCGAAAATCACGTCATCGATGCCACCACGATTCCCGGCATATTGTTCATGATGCGCGGCGGCGCCAGCAAATACCATGTCATCATGGGCCCGAGCGAGCTGCCGGAATTGCCGCCCGCGGCCGGCATCGCGACCGCCGATCTGATGAAGAACCACCCCGACAAATTGCGCGCCATCCTTGCGGCGCGACGCGAAGCGGTGCGGTTCGTCTATCAGCACACCGCGGACGCGGCCAAGATTCTTCGAGAGCATCTACGCGCCGTTGCCGCCCAAGGACGTCGACACCATGATGCAGCAGCTCGTCGAAGCGAAATTCTACGGCGACGGCCGGATCGAGATGCCGCTGCTTGAAACTACCGCACACGTGATGAAATATGTCGGCATGCTCGACAAGGATGTCGATCTCAAGAAGATGGTGGACGCATCGTTCCTGCCGGCCGACCTGCAGAAATGAACGGCAAGGCTGCACCGGCCGCGTCCTGCGGCCCTCATCTGCTCGCGGCCGCAGCCCTCGGGCGGGCCGCTCACGCGACGGTCGCGGCGGTGACACGAGTCTATCCGGGCGCGGGCACACAGCCGCCGGTGCATGCGCTCGGCCCGGTCGATCTCGACCTGCGCCAGGGCGAATTCTTTGCCGTGGTCGGTCCATCCGGCTGCGGCAAGTCCACTTTCCTTGAAGTGCTGGCCGGCCTGCAGCGGCCGACCGCAGGAAGCGTCACCTTCGAGGGCAAGACAATCAGCGGCGAAGTTGCCGACGGCATCGGCGTCGTATTCCAGGAGGACGCGAGTTTCCCGTGGCTGACGGTCTGGGACAACGCCGCATTCGGACTGCGGCGCAGCGGCACGGCCACCGCCGAACTGCGCCGGCGCGTCGATGATGCGCTGGCCTTCATGGGATTGAAGGACTTTGCCGGCGCGTATCCGGCGCAGCTGTCGGGCGGCATGCGCCAGCGCGTGTGCATCGCGCGCACGCTGGTGCTGCAACCCAGGCTTATTCTGCTTGACGAGCCGTTCGGCGCGCTCGATGCGCAGACCCGGCTGTTGATGGGCGACGAGGTTTTGCGGCTGTGGCGGCGCACCGGCGCCACCGTGCTTCTGATTACGCACGCGCTCGACGAGGCCGCGATGCTGGCCGACCGGGTCGGCACGATGTCGGCGCGGCCCGGCCGCTTCATCGAGATCATCGAGACCGGCTGGCCGCGCGAACGCGACTCGACGATCGTCGCCGCTCCGGCGTTCGGCGAAATCGCCGGCCGGCTGTGGGACCGCCTGCGCGGCGAATCGCTCAAGGCGCTCGGCCATTCCGGCATGAATGCCGCGTCTGCCGAATGACCCGCGCCGGCTGGCTCCGCCTCCTGGTGATCGCGGCCTCGGTCGGCGCGCTGGAACTTGCCTGCCGCACCGGCCTCATCAGTCATCAGACCATCGTCCCGCCGTCCGAGATGGCGAGCACGCTCGTCCGTCTGCTCGCCTCCGGCGCGCTTAATGCCGACATCGAACGCACGCTCGGCATGATTGCGCTGGTCATTACGCTCTCCATCGTGCTCGGTTTCGCCGCGGGCCTTGTCATTCACGCTCTGCCGCGGCTGCGCGCCGCGCTCGATCCGTTCTTCGCCACCTATTACGCGGTACCGGTCTTCATCTTTTATCCGGTGCTGATCGCGATCTTCGGCCTTTCGGCCATGCCGATCGTGGTGATCGGCGTCGCCACCGCCATCGTCGCCATGATCATCGCCACGCTCAACGGGCTCGACCGCGTGCCGCACGTGCTCACCAAAGTGGCGCGCGTCCACCGGCTCGGCCGCGTCGCCACCGCGCTGAGATTGCAGCTTCCGGCCGCTGCGCCCTATCTGTTCACCGGAGTGAAGCTTGCGGTCTCTTACGGCTTCATCGCGGTGATCGCCGCCGAATTCATTCTCTCGCCGGCAGGCCTCGGCCGCGACATTGCCGATGCCTATGCCGACTTCAACAATCGCCGCATGTATGCGCTGATCCTGTTTCTCCTTCTCATCGCCGGTGTGGTCAACGCGGCGCTGCATGCGCTCGACATGCGCTTTGCGGCGCGCCGCAATGGAGGCCGCTCTTGATTGCGACGCGGCGCGCGGCGGACACCTTCATTCTCGTGCTGGTCATGGTCGCTGCCTGGCAGGCGTTGCATCAGGTCGTCGGTTCGACCGCGCTGCCGGCGCCGCTGCCGACTCTGTCCTATCTGGTGCGCACCGTGACGACGGCGCGCTTTGCCGAAGACGCCGCGACCACGGCGATCGAATTCGTCTATGCGCTGGCGCTGGCCTACGCGATCGGGCTTGCCATCGGCGTCTGGATGGGCGCGCACCGGCTCGCCGGCACGGTCGGCGAACCGATCCTGGTGGCGCTCTATTCGCTGCCGAAGATCACGCTTTATCCGGTGGTGCTTTTGATTTTCGGCCTCGGCATATCCGGCAAAGTGGCGTTCGGCGTCATGCACGGCGTGCTGCCGGTGGCGCTGCTCACCATGGGCGCGATCCGCGCCATTCCGCAGGTCTACCTGCGCACGGCGAAAAGCCTGCGGCTTTCGCCCTGGCAGGCCATTTTCTCCGTGCTGCTTCCGGCCGCGCTGCCGGAAGTGTTCACCGGGCTGCGCATCGGCTTCACCGTGACCTTGCTCGGCGTGCTGCTCGGCGAAATGTTCGCGTCCAAGCACGGCCTCGGCTCGATGCTGATGAACGCCATGTCGCTGGCCGAGGGCGAGGAGATGATGACGGTCGCGATCGTGTTGTTCGGTTTCGCCGCCATCGCCAACGGCTTGCTGCTGTGGATCGAGCACCGCCTGCATCGGCGCGTCTAAGTCCCGGCCACGCATCGCAATGGATGCGCACATCAGTGGCGACGGCCTAACGCGCAGGCATGATCCTGCAATTCCTCGCCGCTGCCGTTGTCCCCGCGCGCCGCATCGGCGCGATGCGCGAGAATAACAAAGCCCGGCGTCGCACCGAACTGCATGCCGGCAACCACCAGCGTGTAGCGGCCCATCTCGGATGCGGCGCCCGGAATGCCACCTGCCAAAAGCTTGAACGGGTCGCGTCCTGCCAGCGTCGGTGCCATGACGGTCATGGCGCGGTAGCGATGCCCGGCAAGCAGCTTCGACAGCAGCTGCCATCCGCCGCCGCCGCCGCCGCCGATACGACCGCGCTCGCTGTGCAGGATTTCGCGGACATCGGCGCGAATGCAATCGATGTGGATATGCAGCAGGTTTTGCGTGCGTCCGAACTGCGAATTGACGGCAAGGCTGAGCGTATCGCGCGGCATGGTGCGGCCGAGGGCTCTCTCCGCGAAGCTTCGCGCCCGCCATGCGGCCGCGAAGTAATTGACGGCGCGAGGCAGCAGGAGCGAGCGGCTTTCGATGCCGCCAATCTCCGTTGTCGGAATGAGCAGGAACTGGGACTTGCCGACGATGTCTTTGAGAACCGCGTAGCCGCGCTCGACCCCGTTGTTCAGATCGACCGCGGCACAGGGCGCCGGGTCGCCGTGCTGCTTTTGGTCCGGCACGCATTGACCGTGCACGATCTGCCACAGCGCATTCGGATTGGCCGCACGCACCGCAACGGCGGCGAGGCAGATGGCGACAAACAGCGACAGTGCCGCCGCAACGCGCAGGACGAGCCGAAAGGGAGGTTTCGCCACCGCCCTCACGTGGCCGCGCCGACATAGTGTTCGAGCGTCATCGGGTTGCCCTGATGCGCCGGCTGGCGCGGCTCGACGCCGGCAAAGCGGCTCGCCTGCGAAAACCATTGCGCGCGGGCCGGAAGCTGCCAGCGCCGCGCCGCGGCGCGCGAGGCGTCCCAGCGCACCGGCTCGTCCTCGATGTCGATGCACTGATAATGCGTGTTGAATAATTCGATGCGATGACCGTCCGGATCGCGCATATAGACGAACAGAGCGTGGCCCGGCCCATGCCTTCCGGGGCCGAATTCGATGTTCTCGGCAAAGCCCATGTTGGAGGCGAGATCGCACACGTAGAAGAACAGATAGGATTCCGGAATGCTGAACGCGGCGTGATGCAGCCGCGGTCCTGCGCCCGGGGCAAATACGATGTCGTGCGGATTGCCCTTGCGCTGCAAAAACACGAACAGCGGCTCGTCGCTGCCGTCGACCGCGATGTATTCGGACAGCCGGAAACCCATCGCCATGTAGAATTCGAGCTGCCGCTGCACGTCCGGCACCAGGAGCTGGAAATGATCGATGCGCTGCGGCACCGCGCCGTGATGGTGCTCGAAGGCGACGACGAGACGCGGCTTGGTCGCCATGGTGGCGCAGAATTCGAGCGGGCAACCGAGCGGATCGCTGACGTGGAGCGTGCGGCCCTGATACGGCCGCTCCACCCAGAGCGCGGGCAGGCCCGCCTTCTCGAAATGGAATTTGGCCTTCTCCAAATCCTCCTCGGTGAAGCAGCGCATGCCGACGCGCTCGGCCTGCGCCGCGCCTCCGGCGGCGCGCTTGAGCACGAGCGAATGATGGCACGCCTCGGCAACGCCGCGCAGATAGAGCGTATCGTTATCCTCGTCGCTGACGATAAAGCCGATCAGGTCGACATAGAAGGCGCGGCTTTTGCCGAGGTCCTTGACCTGCAGCACGGCATGGCTGGCGCGGGTGACGTTGAACGGCGGATTGTAATTCGGCTTCGGGATGGGCACGGCGGGCTCCTGGTTGGCGCGTCAGCGTATCATAGCGGCCGGGCCGCAATCCCACTTTCCGCCCCCGCACGAAGTGCGGGGAGGCAACAGAATTCGTTCTCGCGGCGCGCGCTCTTTCCTCCCCCCATGCAAACGGGGGAGGGGGACCATCCGCAGCGCGGAGCGCGAAGGATGGTGGAGGGGGTCGCTGACTAGCCGACGCGAACAGCGGAGAAGGAAAATACCAAGCCAGCCGACGGAATCTCTTCGGCAAAGACAGTGCAGCGTCGAGTCTGGCGCCCCCTCCACCATCCTGCTGCGCAGGATGGTCCCCCTCCCCCGCTTTCGCGGGGGCGGAAAAGCAACCGCGTTCTCGCGGCGCGCTGTTGCGCCCGAGCTTTGTCAAACAGAAGACTTGCCTCCCGAGCAAATAAAGGGAGGCGGAGCGCCGACAGGCGCGTCCAACCATGTCCGCGCCGCACATTAAGACGTTACCGCCTCAACGTGCTCCGGGCGCGGTGCGCGCCGCATCATCGGGTGTTGCCACCCGACAACGCTCCGGGCGCGCTCGCCTCTCGGCGCTCCACCGCGGCTCTCGCCTAGCGACCGAATGCTTTGGCTCGATCCAGGCCGCGCTTCACGCGGACGAGTGGACGCAAGGCGTTACCCGCGCCGTCAACCGCGCTTAAGCCAAGCACCTGGCTCGCCGGTCGTAATGCCGGCGGGGACGATGCCCGGATCGCCCGGGAGCGAGGTTACGAGCCCCGCCCGCAGGAACCGCACCCGCTCCGCTTCAAGGACCGTCTCGAGAAGCGTCCCTCGAAAGGATTCGATGAGCGGGATAGGTCCTCAGTACCTGAAAGTAGGACGTATGTCAAGTCTCGTCTCCCGGACAGAGACGAAGTGGCGCCGCCACGTGCTGGCGGAGCGCGCAACCGCGTCGCCGCGATCCACGTAACGTCCGCCCAGCCCCGCAGAGCGACCTATTTCCTGCAGTGAAGCGAAATGACGTTGTGTGCCAGAATCTGCTCTGAGCATGTGCAGCGAAAATCCATGTCCTGTCGCTGCAAAACACTCAATTTCGCCTGCCGAGCGCTGCGGTCACTCGCGGCAATAACTTAGCCGCGAGCCTGGCGTGGCCAGCCGCATTCAAGTGGAGCCCATCCGGTTGGAGCAGGTTCGGCGGGGTTCGGTCGTATGAAACCATAATCGCAACGGCGCCACGAGCCCGAATATGGGCCGCAATCTGCGCGATATTGGCCGCGCGCGCAGCGTCGGTAATTCCTGCTTGTCGATCGTTGTAGCCGCCAGTATCAAAAAGAACCACTCGCGTTCCCACCGGTATCGTACTAACCCGAGTCAGTATGCCGGCGGAGGTGTCACCGATGACCCCCAGCACTGTGATGCTCACATCATAGCCCCTTGATTTGAGCAAACTTGCCAACTGCGCCGGCCAAGCTTTCGATGTTTCAACCCCCCAGCCAGCAGTATTGCTGGCGCCCAACGCAGCGATTGCGCTCGTCTTAGCCTGTACCATCGACACAAGGCTAAGCGTGATTAATGCCGCGAAGGCCGAAACTGCAATTTTGCGCGTTCTGCGGGCGAAAAAATGTTGTCCCATAATTTCCCTCCTCCCACTGAATTGTCATGATTGCGGTTGGATCGGTCACGCAAGAGCGTGGAATTCTCCGCTTGCGCGTCTAGCCAGCACAGACGCTGCCATGACAATGACCCCATGATCTGAAAGAATCAAGGATGATTGGTGAGAGCGAATTAATCGCCAGAGCGTACAGAAGGCGCGAGTAACAACTTCCAAACGTCAAATGCCAACGTTAGGACTTCAAGGTCCGAGAAGCGTTCGACCGACACGAAGGCCGAGAGTGTTGTTCCGCTTATCGCTGGCGACCCCCCAGCGGAGAGCCGAGCGGGCGTTGCCCGGAACGTACCACCAGGAACCGCCGCGGTTAACTCGGAGACCGCAATCCCCGCCACCAGCTTCCAGCCACGGCGAGCCGTCCGTGGGCGCTCCGTTGTAGTTGCTGTGCCAACAATCCTCGGTCCACTCAAACAAATTGCCAACCATGTCGTAGAGACCAAATTTGTTCGGCGTGAACGAGCCAACCGGCGCGGTCTGCTTATCGTCCCACTGGCTGCCGCAGTCATTGCAATTGGCATTATTCTTGCCTAAATCGTCGCCCCAGGGATAAGCTGTCGTTGTGCCGCCGCGTGTCGCGTACTCGTATTCCGCTTCGCTGAGCAGCCGATACGGTTTGCCCGTCACTTTGACGAGCCATGCGACGTATTGCTGAGCGTCTTCCCAGCTCACATTGATGACTGGACGTTGTCCGCGTCCCCAGCCGGAATCAATTGGACGGTGCACGCACTCGCCAAAGGCGACGCAGGTATCCCATTCGTCGAATGTCAACCCGAACTTGGACACGGCAAAAGCATTTGTGATGGTGACATAGTGCTGCGGTTCTTCATTAGGCTGGTGTTCCTGCTCGGTCGGGAGCGAGCCCATCATGAACGATCCGGCTGGCACAACAACCATCTCCGGGCAATAATCCGTTCCATGCTCAGCCGCGCATTCCCTGAAGCTATTCTTTGATCTGAGCGCCTGCTCGGTCGCCGGCTGAAGCACGTGGGGCCAAATATTCGCAGTCTGCGAAAGGACGCTCAGTCGTGTACCAGCGCCATTCGTACTTGATGTACCGTTGGTTGATCCAGCCGATGAGGCCGACGATAACGGCAACCAGCGATGCATAAGTGGCCGTTTGTAGGACCTGCCTGCCACGTCTAGCATCGGCCTCGGCCTTCCTGCATGCGGCGAGGTATTCTCGGTCGGTTGGCTCCAGGTTTGCGGCGAGGTCGGGGCGAGCGGAAAGCCGCTCGGCGGTAGCCAGCCGGTCGCGCTGGTGAGCCAGCCATGCGCGATTGCGATTGTTCGCCGCCCAGTCGCGGCTGCTGCGCTTGATCCCTTCAAGCACCGCGAGCAAGCCGGCGTCTTCCGTGAGCCATCCTTCCAGCAGGCCCCATTGCCGCAACAGCGCTTCGTGCGTGGGCTCTATCGTGGCCTCGCCGCTATCTTTGTCCACATCGGTAGCGAGCAGGCGTTGCTCGATCAGATACTGGATCAGCGGCCGTGCTTCGGCGGGAATTTCGGACAGGCGGGCGATGCGGCGCCGCGGCGCGCCAGTATCAGGATCGATGCCAGCAAGCCAGGGAATGAGGCCGCGGCGAAGGACCAAGACGCGCGCGGCACGATCCCGCGGCACCGATGGGTCGGCATCAGCCGCTTTTAGTGCACGCTCGACTGCCGCCTCGATCGAACCTTTCACTCGCCCGAGTGCGTCGTAATGCGCGAGCTGGAGATCGCCGCCGGAATGGTACTCGCTGTAGAGCCGCTCCAGGGTGAAGGCCAGCAGCGGCAGAGCGTCCTTGGCGCCGCCCGCCTCGATGTCGGCGAGGAGCGAATCGACAAGTGTCTCCTCGATGTCGAGCGCGCGCGCGCTCCCTTGCAGCCGCCGCGCCGGTCCCTTGATCACGTCCGCATAAGAACCCTTCGGCAGCGGCGGCAAGCTGAACGTGTCCTGGCGGACGCCGTCGAGTTGTTCAGTGACTTGCAGCGCTTCGTAGTTGTCGGAGCGGATGGTGAACACGGCGATGAGGGCAGGCGTATCATCTTTCACCAGATCGCGCAGCAGCGCCAAGAACGGCCTCGCTTCATCCTGCGCCTCGGCGAGAAACAACTCCTCACCCTGGTCGATCGAGAGGATCAGCGTCGCCGGCTTGGATTCGACGGCGTCGGCGACGGCCATCGGCGTCGCCTTGTCGGCGAGCGCCTGCAGGAGCGGCTTGAGCTTTATAGCGCCAGAGTAGACGACGGTGCGCAGCTCGGCGCGCGCGATAGGTATCTTCGCCGCCGCGAAGGCGCCTTCAAGAGCAGCAAGCAATCCTGTCTCGCCGGCGATCGCGGACCGCTCCGGCCGTATCACCGGCAGCGGCAGAAAGTTACGGTCATCGCGCGCAAGCCGTGGAACTAAACCGGCCCGCAGGAACGAGGATTTGCCGGCGCCGGATGCACCGAGAATGACCAGAACCCGGGGTGGCGTGGTCTGGCGCAGACCGCGCAGCTTATCGAGTACCTCGACGATCGATCCATCGCGGCCAAATAAAATGCCGGCATCCTCGGCTTCGAGCGGGCGCAGACCGCGATAGGGAGGTCGGTCAGGATCATTGGCTGGCGGCCAGGCGAAATATTTCGGATCGAGCCCGGCTTCCTCCAGTCCATACTTGAGACGCTGCAAACCTTCCGCCGAAAAATTGACGTGCGCTTCCTCGTGGGTGATCGGCACGACCGCCCGCAGCATTACGTGATCGTGGCCCGTGGCAAGGCGCACGATCTGCCACGTGCCGGCGAGATCCTCGGGCAGCCGACCGACTGGCAAGTCCTCGATTAGCACCCCAAACAGCCGCTTGTTCAGACGGTGCGCCAAGTTCAGTTCTTTGCGGGCACCAAACCGAAGCGAGCCATGCTTCCGAGACCAGGAACAGCACCGCTTCGCAGCGGTTCGCAGCCTCGTTGAGCGCGCGCTCCCAGCGTTCGCCAGCTACGACCCCGCGCTGCGGGTCGAGGTCAAGGAAGATTTCGTCTTTCCAACCGTTATCCGATAACCAGTCGCACAAGGCGACGGCCTCGGCATTGTTTATGCTCGAATGGCTTAGGAAGATGCGCGCCACGCCAACCGCCTGGAAGGAACCGCGCCCAAGGTTAAACGTAGCCTAGCACGTCATCAGACCGTTGCGCATCACAGCAATGATGGTCTCGACTCGGCCATTCAGGGCACGAACGTCATTTACGACCGTACTCGGCCATGTCGGCTCCACCCTCCTATCGCGACCAAATGGGGCGCGGACCGCGATGGCGGTGTCGCGCTCGCGAAACGACACGATCCAGACTTCCCGGGGTGCGGTGCAGCGCCGAGTGGGGACGGTCGCAAGCTCCGGGTTCGTAACGATCCCGGCGCGCCGCGCATCGTTTCGATGCACTTCGCGCCGCGCTGCGACTGCGAAAACATCCCTGCGTCGGCGCCCGCGACGCGTGCTCCCCCGCGCAGGAGCAGGCACCCTAGAACGTCGGCGCGTCGGCGACGATCTTGGCGAACTCCTCGGGCGGGAAGGCCCGCACCGTCGTGGTTCTGGCATTGCCCGACGCCGCGATTGCGGCGACGTATTTCGCCATGGCGTCGCCGCTCGGCATTTCGACCGTGGCGACAACGTCATATTGGCCGGTCGTCACATAGACGCTGAGCACGCGGCCGCCCAGTTTTTCGGCCATGGCCTTGGCGGCCTGCGAGCGCTTGCCGGAATCCTTGGCGGTCTTGGCGCCTTGATCGGTCCAGTTCAAGAAGACCATGAAAGTCGGCATGACGAACTCCTCTATGAGAGCATGTTGAAGCCGGGACCGAACGGTGACGATGACGACAGCGTCACCGCCCGTCGTCCGGCGCAGCCTAGGCGCTTTACAGCGCCGTGCAAAGAGTAGCCGGGTATTTTGACAAAGGTGCGGCTAGACAGCTTCGACTCAGATTAAGTGACTATCGTCATTGCGAGAAGCGCAGCGACGAAGCAATCCAGAACTGCGCCGCCGCTGCTGGATTGCTCGCTCCGCTCGCAATGACAGACAGGTTGACCGCAATCTCTCCCGGCCGGCCAGGCGCGCATACGAGTGAAGCGACATGCGGCCTGGGATTTCCGACCGAGCCGGATTTCATTGCGGTCATGCTCGGTAACGATGCTATTATCAAACGACGCAAGCCATGCTTCCGACCGCACATCCGGGCCGTCTGCTCAAGCGCGAATTGGGCGCGCGCGGATTGAGCGCGAACCGGCTCGCGCTCGATCTCCGCTGACACGGCGGTCCGCCTCGGGCGCTATTTCGGCAACCGCGCCAAGTTTTGGCTCGGCCTGCAATGTCAATACGATATCGCCAGGATCGAACGCGAGCGCGGCGCGGAGATTTTCCGCCGCGTGCGGCCGGCGGACGCGGCGTGAAGATACGATGCGTAAATCGCTATTTGAACCGCACATCTACCACTCTATTATTGCCTCAAATGGATATCCGCGAAGCCAACATCAGTGATGCCGCCGAGGCCTGCCGACTCTTACGGCGGTCAATCGCCGAACTTTGTCAAGCTGATCACGACAATGATCCCGTCGTCCTGGAAAAATGGCTTAGCAATAAGACAGCCGAGAACGTTTGCTCCTGGATCACCCATCCGGGCAACTATGTCGTAGTCGCAACCGAAGCTAACGCGATCATTGGCATTGGAGCGGTAACATCTTCCGGCGAAATCACTCTCAACTATGTGTCGCCCGACAATCGCTTTCGCGGCGTGAGCAAAGCGATCTTAAATCGCCTTGAAGTACACGCGAGTCAACTCGGCAACACCGCCTGCACTCTCACCAGCACGGAAACCGCTCGCCGCTTCTATCGGTCTGCCGGTTATGTACAGGAGGGTTTGCCCCCTGTCGGCGTTGGCAAGGCGCCAAGTTATCGGATGACGAAGCAATTCTCGTCTACTGCGCAATTAGCCTAATGCAGGCGCATCGCCGAAATACGCGATGTGTCTTCGTCGGCGTGGCCGCGTCTCTGAGCAGAACCGCTAGGCTCCCCGAACCCTCTCCCTGCACGCGGGGAGAGCGTCGTTATCTTGAAAGCTCAAACACCAGCTTGACACGTCTGACACCGCAATTCATACCCGCCTCCGTCCAAATTCAACGGCATGGAGACGACTATGGCGCGCTCCGGTGCAGCGGCACAACGCGAGGCCCCAAAGTATATTGGCCTGCGCGGCTGGCTTGATCAGGTCGACAAACTCGGCGAGCTTGAGCGCGTGTCCGGTGCGCACTGGGACGCCGAGATGGGGGCGCTCACGCAAATGCTCACGGAAAACAGCCGCGGCGACGCGCCGGCGCTTTTGTTCGACGACGTGCCGGGTTATCCGAAGGGTTTTCGCACGCTGTACGGGCAACTCTCGTCGATCAAGCGCATCGCGCTCACGCTCGGGCTGCCGCTCGAATACGCGCGCAAGGCCGACATCGTGCAGCGCTACCACGAACGCATGGCCGAACTGAAACCGCTGAAACCCCGCTACGTCAATGACGGCCCGGTTTTCGAGAACGTAATCGAGGGCGACAACGTCGACGTGTTGAAATTCCCGGTGCCGCGCCATCACGAGCAGGACAAAGCGCGCTTCATCGGCACCGCCTGCGCGGTGGTCACCAAGGACCCCGACGACGGCTGGTTCAATCTCGGCGCATACAGAAGCCAAGTCTATGACGGCAAGACCATCGGCTGCCAGATCACGGAAGGAAAACACGGCCGCATCCACCGCGACAAATATTTCGCCCGCGGCGAGCCGATGAAGGTGGTGATCCTGTGCGGCCAGGACCCGCTTCTGTTCATGCTGTCGTCGAGCCCGCTGCCGCAGGTGAGCGAATACGACATCGCCGGCGGATTGCGCGGGGAGCCGCTCGACGTGGTGCGCGGCCCCTATAGCGGCTTTCCGATCCCGGCCGATTGCGAAATCGCGATCGAAGGCGAAACCGTGCCGGGACAGACCAGGCCGGAAGGGCCGTTCGGCGAGTGGATGGGCTATTATTCCGACGACACGCAGGAGCGGCCTTACGTCAAGGTCAAGACCGTGCTGCACCGCAACGATCCGATTCTCACCTGCGCGCCGCAGCACAAGCCGGTGGACGAGACCGGGCTGCTCAAGGGCATCGCCGGCGCGGCGCAGATCTGGAGCGCGCTCGACGCCTGCGGCATTCCCGACGTGCTCGGCGTGTGGAACCACGAGGCCGGGCCGGCGACGCGCTTTACCGCGATTCAGCTCCGGCAACGCTATCCCGGCCACGCCCGCCAGGCGCTGCACGTCGCCTGCGCCTGCCAGGGCGGCGCCTATGCCGGCAAATGGACGGTGGTGGTCGATGACGACATCGACGCCGGCGATCTCGACCAGGTGCTATGGGCGATGTGCACGCGGTTCGATCCCAAGGTCGATATCGACATGGTGCAGAAGGCGTGGGCCTCGAAGCGCGACCCGCTCTATCTGCCGGGCAACTTCAACAACCGCATCCTGATCGACGCCTGCATCCCCTACGACATGAAGCTCAAGGGCACCTTCCCGGTTGTGGTCGATGTCAGCACCGATCTGCGCGGAAAATTGCGGGCGAAGTTTCCGAAACTGTTTCAATAAGCCGTCGTTGCGAGGCGGCCCAACGGGCCGCACCCGGAAGCCATAACCACAATCACCGCGGATAAATCCGCCGGTGCTGGTCCTGAAACATCCGTGATTATGGATTCCGGGTTCGCTGCTTCGCGGCGCCCCGGAATGACGAGTCGGGGGGACCAGCGCTGGGCGCGGCGCTTGCGCGCTTTTGCCCACCCTCGCTCCGGCGCATCGATCGTTACCGGAGCGCGGCGCGCGCTACGCCACGGGCGCGACGCCGCAATCAGTCGCGCGTATCGCAATAGGTTTGATTGGTTTTGCAGAACCGCCGCCGGCTGACGCCTGAGGTCTTCCGGCATTGCGCCAGCGCATCGCGCTCGGCGCGCGCTTTGTCGGCGGCGAACGCCCACCCGGTGCCCGGCATGCCCGGGTCGGGATCGAAGGCAAGCGAATAACATTGGCGGTGGAAGCTCCTTACGACCTTGCACAAGGCCGCCATCGTCGGCCCAGCTTCGAATTTGCGGCAGACTTCGAGCGCGGCCGTCTTGGCCGCTTCCTCGCTCGAACTCATCGACGGCGCCGCCGAAGGCAAAGCCGTCCTTGGCGAGATCGCCCGACGTGCCGACCGCAACCGCGCCCCACGCCCAACTTCGCACCACGCCAGCCGGCGCCAGCGCCAGCGCGAGGACGCCGAAGAATAATGCCGCCTTGAAGACATTCATTGCCGAGCCCGCGGCGATATTCGTGAGCTGCAACTCTATGTGGATCGCAACGGGCGTTCAAGCAGCGCTGCGCTCAGCCGCGCGTTCGTTTGCGGCTTCCGGATTTGCGCTTGGAGGCCTTTTTTGGCGCTGCCCTCTTGGCGGTTCTCTTCGCAGTTTTCTTTGCAGCTTTCTTTGCAGTCTTCTTTGCGGTCCTTTTGGCCGGTTTTTTGGCCGCTCCGCGGGCTCTCTTTGCGGCCGGCTTGGCCGGTCCGGGTTCGGCTTTCGCGGCCCGCTTGATCTTGCCGGCGGTCGCTGGTTTGGCCGGCGGCATCGCCCGCGTGCCCCTCTTGCGCGGCGCGCGCTGCGGTCTCGGAGCAGGCGGGGGCGCCGCCGCTTCGGCTCCCTCCTGCAGCACGGCGAAATAGGCCCGCATCGGCTCGAAATAATTCGATTCCCAGCCGCCCTCCTCGTAGCTGCGCTGATCGTCGGGCACGTTGCTGTGCAGCAGCGTGAGCAACGTGCCGCCTTCGGCCTCCTCAAGCGTGACGGTGACGATCGAGTCCTCGTGTTCATCGCTAAATCGGCTGGTGCGCCACGACTGCACGATGCGCGCGCCGGGCACCAGTTCGAGATTGCTGCCGCTGATGTAGCCGTCCCAGGCCGAGATCTCGGCGCCGACCTCGTCCGACATTACCGCCTCGCTACCGGTCATCTCGGAATGGGCCAGGCTGTCGAGCCAGGCCTCGTAGACCTGCTGCGGGGAAGCGGGAATGATGCTGGTGAGAGTGTACATGTACGGCATTTGCACCTCCATCAGAGTACGGGCGCCTAGCCGACGGCCGGCGGCTCCAGATTGGACCTGCGCAGTGTCGCCTGAATAACACATGCGGCGACAGAACGGACCGACGCCGCGCAATCGGACCGGCGCAGTGTTGATATTCAGCGGTCTGTGCGGCATGGTTATGGTTAACATGATCGGTGGCATGCCGGCATCGACGCAATAACAATGTCAAGTGTCGCCGGCGGGGCGCTGCGGCTTGCCGGCGCGGGCATTGCGCGTTTGCTGCGTCGTTGCGGGCTGCGTTCGGGGTTCTACAGCGACGGATTTTCGGCTGTGGGTGCGTTTGCCGGCGTGCGTAGGGTTAGTCGGGGCCGAGGCGTAGCTCATCGGGACGCGTCGGCCGGCACCGCTCGCATTGCATCGGCCGCGCCGGTTGTGCTCGCCGCATTCTCGCTTGCCGCCTGTGCCGTCGGCCCGGACTACAAACCCGAAGCCGCTCCGGTTCCGACCCATTACAAGGAGCTCAAGGGCTGGAAGCTCGCCCGTCCGAGCGACGCGCTAGCCCGCGGCGATTGGTGGCGGCCCTACCACGACGACAAGCTCGATTTGCTGATACGCCAGGTCGAGGTCTCCAACCAGACAGTGGCGGCCCAGGCCGCTGCGTACGAACAGGCCCGCGCCATCATCAGGGAGGCGCAAGCAAGCCTGTTTCCGACCTTGACCGGCAATTACGACGCTACACGCCAGGGTGCGGGCGCGCAGGCCCGAAGCAGCGGGGCGTCGAGTCTGGCGGGCATTTCCGGCAGCGCCAGCTCCGGTGCAACTTATACGACGACATTCACGCCGCAATTGTCCGCCTCCTGGAATCCCGACGTCTGGGGCAAGATCCGCCGCCAGATCGAGAGCGATACGTCCGCCGCACAAGCCAGCGCCGCCGATCTCGCCAACGCCAAGCTGTCGGAGCAGGCACTGCTCGCGAGCGCCTATTTCAATCTGCTCGCCACGGACTCGCTCATTGACCTGCTCAACGCTTCGGTCGCCGAATACAAGACAACGCTCGGCATCGTGCAGAACCAGTTCAAGGCCGGCTACGCGGTGACCTCCGGCGACGTGGCCGACGCCCAGGCTCAGGTCGAAACCACCGAGGCGCAGGCCATCAGCGCGCGCGCCACCCGCGCGAAATACGAACACGCCATCGCCGTGCTGATCGGACGGCCGCCCGCCGAACTGAGCATCGCCCATCACGACCTGGTCGGCAGGGTCCCGAGAATCCCGGTGACCGTGCCTTCGACGCTGTTGGAGCGGCGCCCCGACATCGCCGCGGTCGAACGCACCATGCAGCAGGAAAACGCGCTGATCGGCGTCGCCGAGGCGGCGTTCTATCCCGACATCAGCCTGTCCGGCGTGCTGGAATGGATCGGCAAGAATCCGCTGCCGTTCAATGTCGCCAACCAGGTGTGGTCGCTCGGCGTGGCGGGAGCCGAACCGATCCTCGAAGGCGGCCTGCGTTCCGCCCAGCTCGATGCGGCGCGCGCCGCGTATTGGCAGAGCGTCGCCACCTATCGCCAGACCGTGCTCACGGCGTTTCAGCAGGTGGAAGACGAACTCGCCGCGATCCGCCTCCTGACGCAACAGCTCGCCGTGCAGGAACAGGCCGTCAAGCACCAACGGGTTGCCGTCACCGTCTATGAAAATCAGTTCAATGCCGGCACAACCGCCTACACCTCCGTGGTGAGCGCCCAAGTCACGCTGCTGTCCGATCAGGAGACTGCACTGACGATCCGGCAGAACCTGTTCCTCGCCACCGTCACTTTGATCCAAGCGCTCGGCGGCACCTGGGATACGACGCTGCTTCCCAGCCAGGAGGAACTGCAAAAATCGATCTCATTTTTGCCGCAACTGCCGACCCAATGAGAGCAGCCGCCGCAGCAAGCGGCGAAACCCGCCGATAAAGGTCGATTTCCTTCGGCAACCGCTTGATTAATCGACCGATTTCTAGGAAACTGCACGCCGGGGGGCGTTTTACCCGACAAATTCCTCAACGACCCTGCAGTCCGTAGACGGGCGTGCGGTTAATGCTGTTCCGCGGATATATGAGCAAAGTTTCATTAGGCGCGGCATGCTGACTCATCCATGATAGGCTGCGGCCGGACGAATGAACGCGCAAAATGGACGAGAGAACGCGCACTACGGATGACGAGTTGGCGCCCAACCTTCGCCAGCCGGCGCCGCAACCGGATTCGAAGACTCGCATCTCGAAAGTCGGAATCGTCGTTGGCCTGATCATCGCGATCGGCTTGGCGTTCGTCGCCTATCGAATCGTTGGCGCCGTACACGCGCCGCAGACCAATGCCGGACGGTTTCAGGGCGGCGGTCTCCAGGCGGTCGGCGCCTCGACGGTCGCGCTCAACAACGTGCCGGTGGTCGTTGACGCTCTCGGTACCGTCACGCCGCTGGTCACGGTCACGGTGCAAAGCCAGATCGGCGGTTATCTGACCAAAGTCGGCTTCACCGAAGGCCAGCTCGTTCATCAGGGCGATTTCCTGGCGCAGATCGATCCGCGGCCCTACCAGATTCTCAAATCGCAATACCAGGGCCAGCTCGCCCACGATCAAGGCCTGCTCAGCCAGGCGCAGATGGATCTCAAGCGCTATCAGACCTTGGCCAAACAGAATTCGATCGCGCTCCAGCAGGCCGAAGATCAGGTCTTCATCGTGCAGCAATACGAGGGCACGGTGAAACAGGATCAGGCCTTGATCGACACCCAGACGCTGAACATCGCCTATTGCCACATCGTCTCGCCGGTGACCGGCCGGGTCGGGCTGCGCCTGGTCGATCCCGGAAATTTCGTGCCGGCGGCAAGCGCGACCGGCCTTGCCGTCGTCACCCAGCTGCAGCCGATCTCGGTGATATTTTCGATCCCCGAGGACAACCTTCCTGAACTCATGCCGCAGATCAACGGCGGCGCGCAGCTGCAGGTCACCGCGTTCGACCGTTCGAACCGCAAACAGCTCGCGGTGGGCAAGGTTTCGGCGGTGGACAATCAGATCGACACCACGACCGGCACGGTCAAACTGCGCGCGCAATTCGATAACGCGGACGCCGCGCTGTTTCCCAACCAGTTCGTCAATGTCGAGCTTCTGGTGAAGACGCTGCAGAACACCGTCACGGTGCCGACGGCGGCCATCCAGCGCGGCTCTCCGGGCGCCAGCCCGAGCGGCGCCATGGGCACCTATGTTTATGCGGTCAGCGCCGACAACACCGTCTCGGTGCGCCAGATCGGCACCGGGCCGAGTTTCGTCGACCAGCACAATGTCAGCATGACGGCGGTCGATTCCGGGCTTTCGGCTGGCGATAAGGTTGTGACCGACGGCGCCGACCGCCTGCGCGACGGCATGCGCGTCAACGTCACGACGCTCGACGGCAAACAGCTTGCGCCGGCGGCCGGTGCACCGGCGAATGGCGGGCGCAAAAGCGGCGGCCGCGCGCGGCCGCAACGTCAGGGCGACGGCGGCCAGTCGCAACGTCAGGGCGGCGGCGGCCAGTAGAGTGCGATGGGCGGCAAGCGCGCTTGCGCCAAGCGCGGCAAGGCGTTGCCCAACATGAAACGATGAGATGAACGTCTCAGAACCCTTCATCCTGCGGCCGGTCGCGACCACTTTGTTGATGGTGGCGATCATGCTGTCCGGCATCGTCGCCTATACGTTCCTGCCGCTGTCGACCTTGCCCGAGGTCGACTATCCGACCATCCAGATCACGACGCTTTACCCGGGCGCCAGCCCGGAAGTCATGACCTCTTCGGTGACCGCGCCGCTCGAACGCCAGTTCGGCCAGATGCCGGGCTTGAACCAGATGACCTCGGCGAGTTCCGCCGGCGCCTCGGTGATCACGCTGCAGTTCAGCCTTGCTCTGAGCCTCGATGTTGCCGAACAGGAAGTCCAGGCCGCGATCAACGCCTCCGGCAACCTTTTGCCGAGCGACCTGCCGGCGCCGCCGATCTACGCCAAGGTCAATCCCGCCGATGCGCCGATCATGACGCTCGCGGTGACGTTCGAACACCTTGCCGCTGACCCAGCTTGAAGATTTGAGCGAGACCAGCCTCGCCCAGAAAATCTCGCAATTAAACGGCGTCGGGTTGGTCGCCGTCAGTGGCGGGGAGCGTCCGGCGGTCCGCATCCAGGTCAACCCCGACGCGCTCGCCGCCTACGGCCTGGCGCTCGACGACATCCGCACCACGATCGCGACGCTCAACGTCAATACGCCGAAAGGCAATTTCGACGGCACTCAACAGGCCTCGACCATCAACGCCAACGACCAGCTCGGCAGCGCCGACCAATATCGCAACCTGATCATTGCCTACCGCAACGGCGGTCCGGTGCGGCTTTCCGACGTGGCCACCATCATAAGCGGACCCGAGAACACCAGGCTCGGCGCCTGGGCCGACACCACGCCGGCGATCATTCTCAGCATTCAGCGCCAGCCCGGCGCCAACATCATCCAGGTCGTCGACCGCGTGCAGAGCCTGTTGCCGCAGATTCTTTCCGCGCTGCCGGCTGCCGTCAACGTCAAGGTGATGAGCGACCGTACCGTGACCATTCGCGCCTCGGTCGCCGACGTCGAACTGGAACTGGCTCTCGCGGTCGTGCTGGTGGTGATCGTGATCTTTGTCTTCCTGCGCACGCTGCCCGGCACGATCATCCCGAGCCTGTCGGTGCCGCTGTCGCTGGTCGGCACTTTCGGCGCGATGTACCTGCTCGGCTTTTCGCTCGACAATCTTTCACTGATGGCGCTGACCATCTCCACCGGTTTCGTGGTCGACGACGCCATCGTCATGATCGAGAATATCGCGCGCTTCGTCGAAGGCGGCGAGCACCCTCTCGACGCCGCCTTGCGCGGTTCGCAGCAGATCGGCTTCACCATCATTTCGCTGACCATATCACTGATCGCAGTGCTGATACCGCTGTTGTTCATGGGCGACGTGACCGGACGCCTGTTTCACGAATTCGCCATCACGCTCGCGGTCACCATCGTCATTTCGGCGATCGTTTCGTTGACGCTGGTGCCGATGATGTGCGCCCGGCTGATCCGGCATCGCCCGGTATCCGAGCGCAGCAGATTCGACGTGACGGCCGAGCGCGCGTTCAACGCCGTCATCGCCGCTTACGGCCGCGGGCTGGACCGGGTGCTGGACCACCAGCCGCTCACCCTGCTCGTTGCCGTGCTGACGCTGGTACTGACGCTGTTGCTCTATTACGAAATCCCCAAAGGCTTCTTCCCGGTCCAGGACACCGGAACGATCCAGGCCATCACCGAGGCCTCGCAGAGCGTTTCCTACACGGAAATGGCGAACCTCCAGAACCAGCTCGCCGAAGCGGTGCTGAAGGATCGCGACGTCGTCAATTTAAGCTCCTATGTCGGCGTCGACGGCACCAACCGCACGCTCAATACCGGACGCTTTCTGATCTCGCTCAAGCCGCACGACGAGCGCAGCCTCAGCGCCAGCGCCATCATCGCCCGGCTGCAGCGCGAGGTCGCAGGCGTCAGCGGCATCACGCTCTACATGCAGCCGGTCCAGGACCTGACCATCGACTCCACGATCAACCGCGCGCCGTACAATTTCGTGCTCGAGGACGCCAACGCGTCGGAATTCAATACCTGGGTGCCGCGGCTGGTGCAGCGGCTCGACCAGTTGCCGCAGACTCACCGACGTCTCAAGCGATCTGCAGCAGCAGGGCCTGACCGTCGACCTGGTGATCGACCGCGCCACCGCAAGCCGCTTCGGCATCACGCCGGCCACCGTCGACAACGCGCTCTACGACGCGTTCGGCCAGCGCATCATCTCGACCATCTATACCCAGTCGAACCAGTACCGCGTCATCCTGGAGCTCAATCCGGCGCTGCAGCAATCGCTCGCCGGGCTGTCGTCGATCTATCTGCCGTCGTCGTCGTCGTCGACCAACGGCCAAGTGCCGCTTTCCGCCATCTCGCACATCGAACAGAAAGCCGGGCCGTTATTGATCACCCATTACGGCCAGTTTCCCGCCACCACGATCTCGTTCAACACGGCGTCGGGCTATTCGCTCGATTCCGCCGTCGCGGCCATCCAGCAAGCGGAGAAGACGGTCAACCTGCCGCAAAGCTTCATCACCGCGTTTCAGGGCACCGCGGCGGCGTTTCAATCATCGCTCTCCAACGAAATGTTCCTGTTCATCGCCGCGATCGCGGCAATGTATATCGTGCTCGGCGTGCTCTATGAGAGCTTCATTCACCCGATCACCATCCTCTCGACGCTGCCGTCGGCCGGCGTCGGCGCGCTGCTGTCGCTGATGCTGCTCGGTTACGACCTCGACGTCATCTCGATCATCGGCATCATTCTTCTGATCGGCATCGTCAAGAAGAACGGCATCATGATGATCGACTTCGCGCTCGAGGCCGAGCGCGTTGACGGCCTGCCGCCGCGCCAAGCGATCCATCAGGCCAGCCTGTTGCGGTTCCGGCCGATCCTGATGACGACGATGGCGGCGATCCTTGGCGCGCTGCCGCTGATGCTGGGCACCGGCACCGGTTCGGAGCTGCGCCATCCGCTCGGCGTGGCGCTGGTCGGCGGCTTGATCGTCAGCCAGATGCTGACGCTGTTCACGACGCCGGTCATTTATCTCTATTTCGACCGGCTGGCTCAGCGTCTGACCGGGCGCCCACTCGCCGCGCGGCTGCCCCGGCGAGCCGGCCGAATGAACATCTCGGCCCCCTTCATCGCCCGGCCGGTGGCGACGACGCTGCTCACTCTCGGCATCTTCTTTGCCGGCGCGTTGGGCTTTTCCAAGCTGCCGGTCGCGCCGCTGCCGCAGGTCGATTTTCCCACCATCTCGGTGAGCGCCCAGCTTCCCGGCGCCAGCCCGATGACGGTCGCCACCACCGTTGCCGGGCCGCTCGAGCGCTATCTCGGGCAGATCGCCGACGTAACCGAGATGACCTCGCAGAGCGGCATCGGACAGGCCCGCATCACGCTGCAGTTCGCCCTCGACCGCGACATCAACGGCGCCGCGCGCGACGTGCAGGCCGCGATCAACGCCGCGCGGGCCGATCTGCCCTCTGCGCTGAAAAGCAATCCGACCTATCGCAAGGTCAACCCGGCCGATGCGCCGATCCTCATTCTGGCGCTGACCTCGAAGACGCTGACGCAGGGCCAGATCTACGATGCCGCGAGCAACGTGCTGGCGCAGCGGCTGTCGCAGCTTGACGGCATCGGCCAGGTCATCATCGGCGGCTCGGCGCTGCCGGCGGTCCGCGTCGAGCTCAACCCGCAGGCGCTGTTCAACTACGGCATCGGGCTTGAAGACGTGCGTGCGGCGCTCGCTTCGGCCAACGCCAACAGCCCGAAAGGCACCATCGACGACGGCATCCAGCGTTATCAGATCTACACCAACGACCAGGCCACCAAGGCGGCGGACTACATTCCGCTCGTCGTCGCCTACCGCAACGGCGCCGCGGTGCGGCTCGGCGACGTCGCCGCGGTCAATGATTCGGTCGAGGATACCCGCAATCTCGGCCTCGCCAACGGACAGCCCTCGGTGCTGGTCATCCTGTTCAGCCAGCCCGGCGGCAACATCATCGACACCACCGACGGCGTGAAGGCGGAATTGCCGCATCTGGAGGCGGCGCTGCCCGCGGACATTCACGTCAGCATCGCCATCGACCGCTCGACGACCATCCGTTCCTCGCTGCACGATACCGAACTGACGCTCTTGATCGCCGTGACACTGGTCACTGTGGTGGTGTTTTTGTTCCTGCGCGATATCCGCGCCACGGCGATCCCGACGATTGCAGTGCCGGTGTCGATTTTCGGCACTTTCGGCGCCATGTATCTGTTGGGCTACAGCCTCGACATCCTGTCGCTGATGGCGCTGACCATCTCGACCGGCTTTGTGGTCGACGACGCCATCGTCGTATTGGAGAACGTCTCGCGTCACATCGAGGCCGGCATGCCGCCCATGGAGGCCGCCTTCCGCGGCGCCCGCGAAGTCGGCTTCACCGTGCTGTCGATCAGCCTGTCGCTGGTTGCGGTGTTCACGCCGATCCTGCTGCTCAGCGGCATCCTCGGCCGGCTGTTTCGCGAATTCACCTTGACGCTGTCGCTGGCGATTCTGATTTCGCTCGCGATCTCGCTCACCACCACGCCGATGATGTGCGCATTATTCCTGCGGCCGCGGCCGCGCAGCGAGCGCCCGCGCCGCCCGACTTTGTTCCAACGGGTGCTGCACGGCTACGAGCGCTCGCTCGGCTGGGCGCTGCGGCATAGCCGGCTGTTTCTGGCGATTTTCTTCGCGGCGATCGTGCTCAACGGCGTGCTGATCTATTACATTCCCAAGGGCTATTTCCCGCTGGAAGACACCGGGCGTCTGGTCGGCCGGCTGCAGGCCGATCAAAGCGTCTCGTTCCATGCGATGACGCAGAAACTGCGCCAGATGATGGCGATCGTGCAGGCCGATCCCGCGGTCGACCACGTCGTCGGCTATACCGGGGTGGGCAGCGGCGGCGGCTTCGGCCAGATCAATACCGGCTCGGTGTTCGTGTCGCTCAAGCCGCAATCGCAGCGCCCGCCGATCGATCAGGTGATTGCGCGGCTGCGGCCGAAACTCGCCCGGGTGCCGGGCGGGCGGCTATTTCTGGTCGCGGTCCAGGACATCCGCGCCGGCGGCCGCCAGAGCAATGCGGAATACCAGTACACCCTGCAATCCGACGACGCCGGCGAACTTGAGGATTGGACGCCGAAGCTGGTGCAGGCGCTGCAAGGCAGTTCCGTGCTCGCCGACGTCAACTCCGATCAACAGCAAAAAGGGCTGGAGACCGATATCGTCATCGACCGCGACAGTGCGGCGCGGCTCGCCATCACGCCGGCGCAGATCGACAGTACGCTCTACGACGCCTTCGGCCAGCGCCAAGTCTCCGTCATCTACAGCGCGATCAACCAGTACCACGTGATCATGGAAATCGACCCGCGCTACACCCGCGATCCATCGTCGCTCCGCGACATTTACGTGGCAACGTCCGGCGGCCCGGCTTCGGGCACTGCGACGTCGAACCTGCCGGGCGGAACCGTGACCGCCGCAGCCGCGACGGCGAAAAGCAGCACGGCCTCAACGGCAGCCAGCGCCGCCGCGGCCAACGCCAATTCGGCGCGCAACGCCGCCATCAATTCGATCGCCAATACCGGCAAGGGCGCAACCTCGTCGGGCGCCGCGGTCAGCACCACCAAGGAGCGCATGATTCCGCTTGCGGCCGTCAGCCATTACGGGCCCGGCAACACGCCGCTGTCGGTCAGCCACCAGGGCTTGTTCGTCGCCTCTACCATCTCCTTCAATCTGCAGCCGGGAGCGACGCTCGGCGAGGCCACGGCAGAGATCGACAATGCCGTCAACCAATTGCACATGCCGGCGACCATTCACGGCAGTCTTGCCGGCACCGCGCAGGCGTTCCAACAGTCGCTGATCAACGAGCTGGTCCTGATCATCGCGGCGATCACCGCCGTCTATATCGTGCTCGGCGTGCTCTACGAGAGCTACGTCCATCCGATCACGATTTTGTCGACGCTGCCGTCGGCGGGCGTCGGCGCTTTCCTCGCGCTGATGGCGTTCCACACCGAGTTCGACGTTATCGGCACGATCGGCGTGATCCTCCTAATCGGCATCGTCAAGAAGAACGCAATCATGATGATCGATTTCGCCATCGATGCGAAACGGTCGCGAAACCTGAGCTCCTACGACGCGATCTATCAGGCCTGCCTGCTGCGTTTCCGCCCGATCATGATGACCACCGCGGCGGCGATCCTCGGCGCCGTTCCGCTGGCGGCGAGCTTCGGCGCCGGCGGCGAAATTCGCCGCCCGCTCGGCATCTCGATCATGGGCGGCTTGCTGGTCAGCCAGTTGCTGACGCTTTACACCACGCCGGTGCTCTATCTCTACCTCGAAGGTTTGGGCCAGTGGGGCCTGCGCGTGCGGCAGCGGCTGTTCCCCGGCCTGTTCGGCGCGCGCCCGGCGCCGGCGGAATAGACCACGGCTGAAATGTGCTGCCGCCCGGCGAGCTTCGCGCCTTCAGCGGATGTAGATCGGCTTGCGGCTATAGCAGCATGGCGACGGCCAATGCGGCCATCGGGGTCCGATCACGGCGCGCAGGTGCAGCATTTTGCGGTGCAGGTGATCGATCGCCGGCCCTTTATAGCTTTCATCGACGTTCGGATTCGCTTCCAGGAACGCAATACGGTTTGCCATGCGGTAGATGGCGTGGTGAGCCTGCCACCAGCAGCGGCCGGTGTGGTCGGGACAGCCGGCGAGCGCGGGCGTTGCCAGGAAGGCCAAGCCGAGCATGGCGCCGATCGGAAGCAAGCGCATCGCTGTCATGGTCTTCTCCCCTCACCTGCGCCGTGCCGGTGTAATCTAGCACGGAGTGACGAGGCTCGCCGCGATAAATGACGGTCGAAGCCGATGCCGCCGCCGGCTTCGGCCGAATTGCATTGCGACGGCGGGCGCGCCACAATGAACGCTCCGGAGGTTACTCCCGCCTACGCTTAGTAGTCAGCATGGAGGCAGGCCTTGCTCCCACACGATGAAAACGAGCTGTTGACGCGCGTCGGTCCTGGCACGGCCATGGGCGCGCTGATGCGCCGCTATTGGATTCCGGCGGCGTTTTCGCAATCGATCGCCGAGCCGGACAGTCCGCCGATCCGGGTGCGGCTCCTCGGCGAGAATCTGGTACTGTTCCGCGACAGCGCGGGCCGCATCGGGCTCGTCGACGAGAATTGCCCGCACCGCACCGCCTCGCTGTTCTTCGGCCGCAACGAGGAGAATGGCCTGCGCTGCGTCTATCACGGCATCAAATTCGACGTTGACGGCAATTGCGTCGACCTGCCCTGCGTACCGCAGATGAGCGAGGCGCACCGGGAGGGCGCGCAGAAAAAGCTCAAGGTCAAGGCCTATCCGTGCATCGAGCGCGGCGAGCGTGGTGTGGACCTATATGGGTCCGCCCGAGCGCAAGCCGGAATTTCCCGAGCTGGAATGGACGCTGATCCCGGCGCCGCAGCGCTACGCCACCCGCCACATTCAGGAGTGCAACTGGCTGCAGGCGCTCGAAGGCGGCTTCGACGCCACCCATTTGAGCTTCCTGCACGGCGCCGAGGGCGATGTCGAGCCGCCGCGTCGTCGCCTCGCTCTATGAGGTCATCCCGACCGATTTCGGCTTCGTCGTCGGCACCGGCCGCGACCGCGGCGACGGCATCATCATGTGGAACATGAACGTGATGCTGACGCCGTTCCACAAGATCATCTCGTCGATCCCGCACGCCGCCCATGTCTGGGTGCCGATCGACGACGAGAACACGATGCTCTACAGCGTCGATTTTCACCCGTCGCGGCCGCTGACCGAAGCACGATCTCGCCCGTTCCAAGGCCGGGCTCGGCATCCACACCGAAAACATCCCCGGCACCGACCACGCCATCCGCAACCGCGGCCAACGATTATCTGATCGACCGCGCGCTGCAGGCGAGCGGCAAGTCCTATACCGGCATGAAGGGCTTCGGCACCCAGGATTGCGCGCATCCAGGAATCGATGGGGCCGATCGCCGACCGCAGCGCCGAGCATCTGCTCGCCTGCGACGCGGCGATCGTCAAGATCCGCCGGCTGCTGCTGCAGATGCTGAAGGATCACGCCGCCGGCAAGCCGCTGCCGGGATGGATCCGGCAAGCTACCGGGTGCGGTCCGGCCGTTTCGAGCCGAGAAGGGCGTGCCGTTCGCCGAGGCCATGGAGGATTTCGTTCGCCGCGATGTTCCGATCGCCGCCGAATAGCGGCGCGCCGCGGCCGCACAGGGATGCGCGGCTGCAACAACGCAGCGAGCGCGGCGTTATGCGACGGGAGGATGGAGCCATGAACGGCGCCCAAATCGTTGCCGAAATTCTCAAGCGCGAGGGCACCGAGTTTCTGTCCTGCTATCCGCGCAATCAGACCATCGAGCCGTGCGCGGCAATCGACATCCGTCCGATCCTGTGCCGGCAGGAACGCGTCGGCGTCGGCATTGCCGATGGTTTCAGCCGCATCAAGCGCGGCAAGAAGAACGGCGTGTTCGCCGCCCAGGCCGGCCCCGGCATCGAGAACGCCTTTCCCGGCATCGCGCAGGCTTTTTCCGAAAACGTTCCGCTGCTCATCATTTCCGGCGGCCTGCCGCTGTCGCGCAACTATGTGCGCCCGGTGTTCCGCGCCGCCGACGTTTATCGCCCGGTGACCAAATGGTCGGCGCTGGCGCACAGCGTTCAGGAATTGCCGCACCTGATGCGGCGCGCCTATCAGGCGATGCGCACGGGCAAAGGCGGCCCGGTCCTGATCGAAGTGCCGGACCAGGTGTTCGAGGCCGAATTTTCGGGTCCGCTCGATTACGCGCCCGTGCCGGTGCAGCGCGCGGCGCCCGATCCGGATGCCGTCAAGAAAGCCGTCGAGCTGTTGCTCGCGGCCAAGCACCCGCTGTTGTGGGCGGGCCAGGGCGTCCACTATGCCGAGGCCGGCGACAAGCTCGCGGCGCTCGCCGAACTCATCCCGGCGCCGGTGGTCGCCACCAATCCGGGCAAGAGCGCGATCGCCGACAGCCATCCGCTGGCGCTTGGCGGGGCGACGCGATCGCGCTCGAAAATGTTCGCCGATTTCATGAAGCAATCCGACCTCGTCTTCGCCATCGGCTCAAGCCTCACCGTCACCAATTTCGGCCCCGCGGTGCCGGCGGGCAAGACCATCATCCATTCCACCAACGATTTCGGCGACATCAACAAGGAATATCGCGCCGATCATGCCCTGGTCGGCGATGCCGGCCTGGTGATCGAGGCGCTGATCGCCGAACTTGAAAAGCAGAAAGGCCCGGGCGGCGGCAACGCGCTGGCTTCGCTCAAGGAGGAAGTCGCCGCCGGCAAGAAGGCCTGGCTCGACGAGTGGGCGAAGTTTTTCAATTCCGACGAGATGCCGCTCAACCAGTACCGCGTCATCGGCGACCTGATGCGCACGCTTGAGCGCGACAACGTCATCATCACCCACGATTCCGGCAGCCCGCGCGAGCAGATGATCCCGTTCTGGGAGACCACGGCGGCGGGCTCCTATATGGGCTGGGGCAAGTCGACCCAGCTCGGCTACGGGCTCGGCATCACCATGGGCGCCAAGCTCGCCGCGCCGGAAAAACTCTGCATCAACGTCATGGGCGACGCCGCCATCGGCATGACCGGCATGGACATCGAAACCGCCGCGCGCAACCGCATCGCCATCCTCACCATCGTGTTCAACAACGGCGTCATGGGCGCCGAGCGCGAGGTGCTGAAAATTTCCGACGAGAAATACGGCGCCATGACGGTCGGCGGCAATTACACCAAGGTGGCCGAAGGCCTCAACGTCGCCGCGCGGCGGGTCGAAAAGCCCGCCGACATCGTCGGCGCGATCAAACAGGCCGTCGACGTGACCGAACGCGGCGCGCCGTTTTTGCTGGAATTCGCGGTCAAAGAGGGCCACGATTTTTCGCGTTACGCCTGACTGCGACCAGGGCGGCCAGGCCGTGCGAGGATTGGCGATGGCAAAGGCTGGGCGAAACGGCTCGCTGGCGCCGATGCTGTCACTGCTGGTGCTGGCGTTGGCCGCGGCGAGCGCCGGCGCGCAGACCGCGGGCGAGGCCGAGTTCTACCAAGGCAAGACCATCACGCTCATCACCTCGACCGGCGTCGGCGGCACCTACGATGTCGTCGCCCGACTGATCGCGCGCCATATGCCGCGCCACATCCCCGGCGATCCGACCATCATCGTGCAGAACATGCCGGGCGGCGGCAACGTGCTCGCCACCAATTACATGTACAACATCGCGCCGAGGGACGGCACCGCCATCGCCTCCGTTCACAGCGCCATCCCGCTGCAGCAGGTGCTCGATCCGCGCGGCGTGCATTACGACGCCGACAAATTCAACTGGCTCGGTTCGACCGGTTCGCAGAACGAGGCGATCCTGGTCTGGCACAATGCCGGGATCAAAACCATCGCGCAGGCGACCAGGAAACAGGTTGTCCTCGGCGGCACCGGCGCCCGCGCCGGCATCACGCTCCTCCCCATGGCCGTCAACCATCTTCTCGGCACCAAATTCAAGATCGTCGCCGGCTACCGGACCTCGGAGGATGTCAACCTCGCCATGGAGCGCGGTGAGATTCAGGCTCGCGCATTCAGCATCGGTTCGATCGAGAGCCAGCATCCCGACTGGATCTCGGCGCACGAAGTCGTCTTGCTGGCGCAGTCGGGCGCCAAACGCGACAAGTCCATTCCTGATGTCCCGCTATTGACCGAACTCGCAACGAGCGACGAGCAGCGCCAAATCTTCAAGCTCATCGCATCGGCGCCCGCGCTCGGCCAACCCTATCTGGCGCCGCCGGGCGTGGCTGCGGACCGGCTCGCCGTCCTGCGCGCCGCCTTCGCCGCGACGCTCAAGGACCCCGCCTTTCTCGCCGACGCGGCGAAGATTCATTTCGCCATCGAGCCGATGAGCGGCGATGAAGTCGCCAAAATCGTCGACGAAACGGTCCATGCACCATCCGACATCATCGCCGAGGCCAAGCGGGCGATGGGCTTGGGCGACCGCTGATTTGCTTTGGCACAACGCAATGCTTGAGGAGGAGAGCGCCGATGGCCGAAATCAAAATATTCAATCCCGATGGCATGACCAAGCCCGCGCCCTACAGCCATGTCGCCTATGCCAAGACGCAGGAGCTGGTGTTCATCGCCGGCCAGACCCCGATCGATGCTTCGGGCGCGGTGGTCGGCAAGGGCGACTTCGACGCGCAATGCGCGCAAGTGTTTGCCAACATTCACACCGCTTTGCGCTCGGTCGGCGCCGACTGGAACAATGTGGTGCAGTTCACGACTTATCTGGTACGGCCGGAGCATGCCGCCGCCTATCGCGCCTACCGCGCCAAGGTCTATCCCAAAATGTTTCCGAGCGGCGCCTATCCGCCGCACACACTTTTGATCATCAGCCGGCTGGCCGACGAAGCGTATCTGCTCGAAGTGCAGACGATCGCGGCGCTGTAGCCGTTCGCCGCGTACCACGACGGCTGCGCATAGCTGACGGTCGAGGCGATGCGGCGGCCGTAGGGCTGGCGCATCAGCAGCACCGGGAATTCGCCGGCAGCGTCGGGCCGAGACACATCGACATCGAGCCGGACGCCGTCTGAGGTGCGCTTCGATAGCGTCTGCGGCACCGCGACCGGGAGCGACAACCCGGCAGCGGCGGCGGGGTCGGGCGACCCTAAGTGGAAATACCGACACACTTTGCTCATTTACGGCGGAACCGGTTCACACGCTGTTTAGGAACCCCGAATAAGATGCGGCATGGTTCGAGAGCTGACGGTATTCGCTTCAGCGGCCGCCGCCTCGACTACGGCGCGGTTTTCCCTTCAGCAGAGCTTCTCTCACCCCAACGTGGCGACATGAGGCGCTGCTCGGGGGACTTCGCCCAGCGTCTATCAGGTCACGGGCAAACAGGGAAACGTCTCCGCCCTGAACGCAGTGAAGCGGTTTGAGAATCGATGTCGCTCGATCTACCGACTCTCATGATCATGCAGAGCTTCGCCCTGGCGTGCTCCGGCGGGATTTTGTGCCTTGCCTGGATGCAGAACCGAACCGCCTCGGCGTGGGCGCTGTGGGGGGTCGCAAATATCGTCGCCGCCACCGGCCTCCTGGCGCTGATGTTCGGAGCCACCCGCCATTTGCCTGCCTGGTCGATTCTCGGCGGCTGCCTGATGCCGACCCAGGCGGGCATGATGTGGAAGGCGGCGCGCGTGCTCGAATCAAAGCGCGCATGGTTTGGGTTCGTGCTGATCGGCCCGCTGACGGTCGGCCTCGCCAGTCCGGTCCTGCAAAGCTTTACCGGAACCTTTTCTATTGCTGCCGGCGCAGGCTACACGATTGCGACCGCAATCGTGTTCTGGTCAGGCCGCGGCGAGCGCCTGACGGCGCGGTGGCCGCTCATCATCCTGACGGCCACGCACAGTGCGGCCCTGCTGATCGGGACCTACAGCACGTTCAGCGGGTCAACGGGTCAGGACGCCGTGCCTGCGATCACGAGCTTGTTCGGATTCATCTATTTCGAGAGCATCATATTCGCGCTCGGGACGTTGATCTTCGTATTCGCACTGGTCAAGGAGCGTAACGAGGCTGCCAGCATCGCGACCGCGCGCGAGGATCCGCTCACCGGCATCGCCAATCGAGCCGCGTTCATGGCAAGCGCGGAGCGGATTTTGGAACGCTGCCGGCTCGACGGCGTGCCGGCTTCGGTCATGATGTTCGACCTCGATCACTTCAAATCCGTCAATGATCAATACGGCCATTCCGTCGGCGATATCGTGATCAGACGATTTTGCGCCGCTGTCGGCGCGGCCTTACGCCCGACCGACCTATTCGGCCGCGTGGGCGGGGAAGAGTTTGCAGCGCTGTTGCCGGGAACGAGCATCGAAACAGCCTGCCTTCGCGGCGAGCGCATTCGGCTCGGTTTCGCGGATGAATGCGGCTTCATCGAGGGTCATCGGGTGAATGCAACGGTCAGCGGCGGCGTGTCGGTAAGTGTGGACGCCGATCAAAAGCTCGCCGCGCTGCTGGAAGAAGCCGACGCGGCGCTCTACCGGGCCAAGACCAAGGGACGAAACCGCATCCGGCGCGCCGACCGGACCGAGCTTGGCAATATTCACTCCAACGTGCATCGCGTGGCGTAAGCTTCACGACCGCTCGGCGATGGCAAGAGTCCGGGACAGCCGGCTCGCTTCATTCGGTGCGGCTCTTTCGGCGCTTCACTGCGCTTGGGCGGCGCTTGTCAGACAGCGCTGAGCCGTGCGACACTCATTGCAACGAAAAACATTATCTAATCGATGCGGGAGCGAATATGAGAACGAGATGCGTTGCCGGACTCGCCGGCGTCATTGCGGCGATGAGCATGTCCGGCGTTGCCGCGCACGCCCAAAGCTCCGACCAGCTCTATGCCAAGGCAAAGGACGAAAAGGCCCTGGTGTTGTACACCGGCGGGCCGGCCCAGCCCTACGAGCGCATGGCGAAGGATTTCGATGGCGCGCTATCCCGGCATCGCGGTGTCGGTGACCGGCGGGTTCTCCAATGTGCTCGACAGCAAGATCGACGACCAGTTGGCGGCGAAAAAGCTTGAAGTCGACATGGCCATTCTTCCAGACCGTGCAGGATTTCGTCGCCTGGAAAAAGGCCGGCGTGCTGACGCCGTTCAAGCCTGACGGCTATGACAAGATCGATCGGCGCTTTCGCGACAAGGACGGCGCCTTCACCACGACGAGCGTGGTGCTGCTGTCATATGCCTACAACACCAAGCTGGTCGCGCCGGCCGATGTGCCGAAATCGGCGCTCGATTTCCTGAAACCGAAATTTGCCGGCAAGCTCGTCACCGCCTATCCGGCCGACGACGATGCAACGCTTTATGTGTTCGACACCATCGTCAAGAAATACGGCTGGGGCTACATGACGAAGTACATGGCGCAAAAGCCGAACTTCATTCAGGGCCATCTTTCCGTACTGCGCAGCGTTGCCAACGGCACCAATTTCGTCACTTTCGATGCCACCAGTTCGACGACCGGCGCGCTGATTAAATCGGGTCAGCCTATCGCATTCGCCTTCCCGACGCAGGACGCGATGCCGACCTTCTTCGTTACGGCCGGCATTTTCAAGGACGCGCCGCACTCGAATGCCGCCAAGCTGTTCCTCGATTGGTACATGGCGAAAGCGCAGCAGAGCCGGATCCCGAGCTACTCGGCGCGCACCGACGTCGATCCGCCCGCAGGCTTGAAGCCGCTATCGGCCTACAACATCGTGGCGCGCTACCGGCAATTCGTCAGCGACCAGAAAGGGATCGAGGCCTTGCGAAAGAGGTTCGAAAGCTACACCGGCCCGGTCGTCAACAAGGGCGGGGTACGCTGAGCGGGCGGCGCGCGCAGTCCGGGTTGACGGCCAACCTCAAGTGTCGCCGGCTGCTCAAACCGTCGCCGTCACCTCGTGCATCAGGGCGCGCAAATCTTTGGCGCGCTTTACGCCGAAGGCTTGCTCGAACTCGGCCTGCGCCTTGAGCCAAGCCTGGTAGGCCGCGTCGAGCCGCGCCGCGCCGGTTGCGGTCAGGCGCAGTTCCTTGCTGCGGCGGTCGGTCTTGCTTTTGCCGATGGCGACGAGGCCGTCGCGTTGCAGCGGCAGGATGTTGCGGCCGAGCGTGGTGCGGTCCATCACCAGGTCGGCGGCAAGCGCGTTGATGGTCATCGCGCCATGGCGCTTGAGCCGCGCCAGGATCGAATACTGCGTGGTGCGAAGGCCGGTTGCGGCGAGAAAGCGGTCGTAGAACTGCGTCACATGGCGGGCCGCCTGGCGCAGCGCGAGGCAGTTGCAAATCGCAGGTTGGCTGGTCGGCGGCGACATGGCTCGCTCTCTTGTGCTTTATGTGCATATACGCCTATATTGGCGGCCGATCAACCCCTCGGCCGTAATGGGCTTCGGCGGCGGCTGATCGAGCGGGCGGAGCGCTCCATGGCCTTGACCAGCGTGGCACCGGACCAATTGGCACTGAACGATCCGCCCGAGGTGCACACGTCGTCCCAAGCGGCTGCCGGCGTTGCGGACGAATCGCGTTACGACGCGCGCACCCGCGCACTGATCGAGGGCCCGATTGCCTCGACGCTGGTGCGGCTCGCCGCTCCGAACATGCTGGTGATGCTGGCGCAGACCTCGGTCGGGCTGGTGGAAACCTATTTCGTCGGCAAGCTCGGCACCGATGCGCTCGCCGGCGTGGCTTTGGTGTTTCCCATCGTCATGCTGATGCAGATGATGTCGGCCGGCGCCATGGGCGGCGGCATTTCGTCGGCGATCGCGCGCGCGCTCGGCGGCGGCCGGCGCGGCGACGCCGATGCCTTGGCGCTCCATGCACTCGTCATCGCCATCGTTTTCGGTCTCGCGTTCACCATCGTGATGCTCGCCGGCGGACACGCGCTCTATGCCGCGATGGGCGGAACGGGCGCGGCGCTTGAAGCGGCGCTGACCTATTCGCGCGTGGTGTTCGCAGGCGCGATCCTGGTCTGGCTGTTCAACTCGCTCGCCAATGTCATACGCGGCACCGGCAACATGGCGACGCCGGCCTGGGTCACCTGCGGCGGCGTGCTGGTGCTCATTCCGCTGTCGCCGTGCCTGATCCTCGGGCTCGGTCCGTTTCCGCGGCTTGGCGTCGCCGGCGGCGCGGTGGCGGTGGTGCTGTATTATCTGATCGGCACGCTCGTGCTGGTGGGGTATCTGCGCTTCGGCCGCAGCGTGGTTCGGCTCGCGGTGCGCGGCATCGGCCTGCGCTGGGCGTTGTTTCGCGACATTCTGCGCGTCGGCCTGGTCGCGGCCTTGATCACGGTGCAGACCAACCTGACGATCGCCATTGCGACCGGCCTCGTCGGCGCGTTCGGCGCGGCCGCCATTGCCGGTTATGGCACGGGTTCGCGGCTTGAATATCTGCTCATTCCGCTCGTCTTCGGTCTCGGCGGGCCGCTGGTCGCCATGGTCGGAACCAATATCGGCGCCGGTCGCCGCGAGCGCGCGCTGCGCATCGCCTGGATCGGCGCGGCCATTGCCGGCGCGTTGTGCGAGATCATCGGGGTTGCGGCCGCGATGTTCCCACGCGCCTGGCTCCTTATGTTCGACAAGGACCCGACGATGATCGACGCCGGTTCGCGCTACCTGCACGCGGTCGGTCCCGCCTATGGCCTGTTCGGGATCGGCATGGCGCTTTACTTCGCGTCGCAGGGCGCGGGGCGCCTGCTGTGGCCGCTGCTCGCCAATTTCGCCCGGCTTGTGATCGCCGCCGGCGGCGGCTGGCTCGTGCTGCGCTATACCGGCAATCTGACTTATGTCTTTATTGCGCTCGCGCTGGCGCTGGCCGCTTTCGGCCTCATCAATGCCGCAGCCATTGCCGGCGGGGCCTGGTTCGGCCGCGCCGTCGCGTCCCGCCCGATCATTGCACGCAGCAGCCGATCGTCATGACCGTGTTCTACCTCGAAGATTTTGCCTTCGGACAGGTGTTTACGACCGGCCGCCTGCGGGTCGACAAGGATCAGATCGTCGCGTTCGCGCGGCAGTTCGATCCGCAGCCGTTCCACCTTGACGAGGAGGCGGCGCGCCATTCGCCCTTCGGCGGGCTCGCGGCGAGCGGCTGGCATACCGCGGCGCTGACCATGCGGCTGCTGCTGGAAGGCGAATTCAAGCCGGCCGGCGGCATTCTCGGCGTCGGCTTCGACGAATTGTCGTGGCCGCGGCCGGTGCGGCCCGGCGACGAACTGCACGCCAGAAGCGAAGTGCTCGAAGTGCGCCCCTCCAGATCGCGTCCCGATCGCGGCCTGATCAGGGTGCGCAACACCACGCTCAATCAGAACGACGAAATCGTGCAGATGTTTACCGGCAATCTGATCGTGCCGCGGCGGCCGGCAGCGGCCTGAAGCGCCGGTGCCAGCGCCTGCGCGCCGGCGTTGACTTGCGCGCCAAATTGAATTTCGCTCCGGCGGTCGAGCTTGTGAACGCTCAGCCGCAGTGGAGAAGCGTATTGTCCGAGTCGGAATCGATCCACCTCGCCGCCGATCTGTCATTCCTTCATACCGATTATCTGTGGCGCATGCCCGGTTCGTGGATCGGCTATCCGTATTACGGCACCTCGGAATTCTACGAGGACATCGCGCGGGTCGCCGAGCGCGGCGTCATGGACATGCTGTTCTTCGGCGATACCGGCGGCACCTCGGAAGATTACGGCGGCAACCACGAGGCGGTGGTGCGCTACGGCGCCAAATGGCCGCGTCACGACATGACGCCGATGATTCCGCTGCTGTCGAAGGCCGCGTCCGGCGTCGGCTTCGCGCTGACGCTGTCGACGACCTACCACCATCCGTTCCATTGCGCGCGCCTGTTCAATGCGCTCGATCACGTCACGCGCGGCCGCATCGCCTGGAACGCGGTGACCTCGGCCTACAAGAACGAGGCGGCGAATTACGGCTTCGACGTGATGATGGATCACGACGAGCGCTATGTGCGCGCCGGGGAATTCCTCGAAGTCGCCTGCAAATTGTGGGACAGCGTCGAGCCGGACGCGCTGGTGCTCGACCGCGACAACGGCATCTACTGCGATCCGAAGAAGGTTCACCGCATCGACCACCGCGGCCGCTATTTCAACGTGCGCGGCCCCCTCCCCGCTCTGCCGTCACCGCAGCGGCGGCCGGTGATCATCCAGGCCGGCCTGTCGGGGCCGGGCATGAATCTGGCGGCGACCTACGCGGAATTGCAGTTCTCGACGCGGCGCACGCTCGCCAGCATGAAGCAGCATCGCGGCGCGCTGGATGCCGCGCTGCAAGCCGTCGGCCGCAAGCCGCGCGACATCGGCATTCTGTGGTCGATCCGCATCCAGGTGGCCGATTCGGAAGCCGACGCCATCGAGAAGGAGCGCCGTTATCTTCAATCGATCCCGCCGCAGGCCGGCCTTGTCGAAATGTCGGCGCAATACGGCGTCGATTTCTCCATCGCCAAACCCGGCATGCGGCTTGCCGACTTCGCCGACGAGGTGCGCGCGCAGAAAGGCAATCTCGGCAGTTTCGAGGAACTGCTCAAGACCGTCGATCCGCAGCAATCGCTGCAGGAATTCGCGCACCGCTTTCTGGTCGATCGCATTCTGGTCGCTCACGGCACGCCGCAATCGATCGCCGACAAGCTCGAGGAGATGCACTTCGCCACCGGCGCCAATGGCGGCTTCATCCTCGGCCGCGGCTATTCGGCGATGGATAATATCCGCGAGTTCGTCGAGTACGTGGTGCCCGAATTGCAGCGCCGCGGCCTGTCGAAAAAGAAATATGCCGGCCCGACCTTGCGGGGGAATCTCAATGCCTGAGCCCAAGGGCGCGTGCGGTCACGGGCGCCTAAGCGCAACGGCGCGAAAGAACCTAGGCGAAGCGGGCGGCGAGCGGGTATCGTGCTGCCGTCACCGAAGCCGCAGCCGATGAACGCGCGCAGCCCAGCCCGGATCGTCGAGACTGCGCTGAGCGGCTACGAACTGCTGAACGAACCGCTGCTCAACAAGGGCACGGCGTTTTCCGACGCCGAGCGCGAGGAGTTCGAGCTGCACGGGCTGTTGCCGCCGCACGTCGCCATGCTGGATTGGCAGGTCAAGCGGCGGCTCGACGCCTTTCGCGGGCTGGGCACCGACCTGCAGAAGTACATCTTCCTGCGCGGCCTGCAGGATTCCAACGAGACCCTGTTCTATGCGCTGTTGACGCGCAACATCGAAGAGATGATGCCGGTCGTCTATACGCCCACGGTCGGGCTCGGCTGCCAGCTTTTCAGCCGCATCTTCCGCAAGCCGCGCGGCCTGTTTCTCAGCCTGCCGCTGAAGGACCGCATCGCCGGCATTCTCAATCACGCGCGCTATGACAGCGTCGAGGCCATCGTCGTCAGCGACGGCGAGCGCATCCTCGGGCTCGGCGACCAAGGCGCGGGCGGCATGGGCATTCCGATCGGCAAGCTCTCGCTCTATGTCGCCTGCGCAGGCTTGCATCCGGCGACCACGCTTCCCGTTCTGCTCGACGTCGGCACCGACAATCGCGAGCACCTCGACGACCCGCTCTATATCGGCTGGCGGCACGAGCGCGTGCGCGGCCAGGCCTATGACGAATTGGTGGCGACCTTCGTCGACGCCGTCCGCAGGCGCTGGCCGCACGTTCTGCTGCATTGGGAGGATTTCGCTTTTGACAACGCCAATCGGCTGCTCGCGCAATATCGGGACCAGCTGTGTTCGTACAACGACGACATCCAGGGCACCGCTTCCATCGCCGTCGGCACATTGCTCGCCGCCATCAATGTCACCGGCGAATCGCTGCAAAGTCAGCGCATCGCCGTGCTCGGCGCCGGCTCTGCGGGCACCGGCATCTGTGCGTTGTTGCTGCGTGCCATGGTCGAGGCCGGCGCCGACGCAGCCGAAGCGTGCAGCCGATTTTATCTGGTCGACCGCAACGGCCTGCTGGTCGAGGGCATCGCAGGGCTGCAGCCGTTCCAGGCGCAATTTGCGCAGCAGCGCGATCGCGTCGCCGCTTGGGTGCCCAATGGCGCCGGGCGCATCGACCTGTTCGAAGTCGTTGCCAATGCCAAGCCGACCGTGCTGATCGGCACGTCCGGACAGCCGCACGCTTTCACCGAGCCGATCGTGCGGGCGATGGCGGAAAACGTGCACCGCCCGATCATCTTTCCACTGTCGAACCCGACCGAACGCAGCGAAGCCGCGCCGCAAGACCTGTGCGAATGGAGCGGCGGCCGCGCCGTCATCGGCTCCGGCAGCCCGTTCCCGCCGCTGCGCCGCAACGGCAGGCAGTGCCGCGTCGATCAGACCAACAACGCCTACGTCTATCCAGGCATCGGTCTTGGCGCCATCGCGGTGAAGGCGCGGCGCATTTCCGACGGCATGTTTCTGACCGCGGCACGCACTTTGGCTGCGCTTTCACCGGCGCGGAAGGATCCGAACGCCAATCTGTTGCCGGCGCTCGTCGAACTGCGCGAGATTTCCTTTCAGGTCGCGCACGCCGTCGCCCGGCAGGCGCAGGCCGAAGGGCTCGCCGATCCGCGCAGCGAGCAAGAGACCGCAACGGCGGTACGGGCAAAGATGTGGGAGCCGGTCTATGCCAGCTACCGGCGACTGCGGGGCTGATTGTGAGTCGCTCCGGCCACGCCTGCGTCGTCGATCGGAATGAGTTCCTCGGCGGCATCATTGTCGGAGGCATCGGTTGCGCCGACGAACGGCCGATTGCCAAAGGTGGCTTCCTGGGCGCGCAACCAGTTCAGAATGTCGGCGCGGCGGCCGCCGGTCGGGCGGGCCCAGCGCAGGCTCTTGATCGCCTTGCTGTCCTCGCCCGCCCACCAATATTCCTTGACCACCAAGAGCGACCAGCCGTGCCGACCCGGACGCCGCAAAGTGAATATCTCAACGGCAAGGCCGTGCTGCGGCCCGGTCATGCTGTGGCGTTCGCGTTCGAATTCGACGCCACCGTGGGTCCAGCGTGAACGCTTCAGGCCCCGATTGCTGCTGCCAAGCAGCAGCTCGAATAACCGGAAGAAGGACGCACCGGCAAAGTTTCTCACGACGCGCGCCCTGTTCCCGGCGTCGCGCCTACGTCTGACCGCGAAGCGATTGTTGGAAATTCCATGTTGCGCTCCCACCGCCTGTGCTTGGTGCGGTAGGAGTCATCAGCCAATCAGTAACACCCGACCGGCGCTTTGTGGGGGACCCCATCCCCGTCTCTTCGCGTCCTGCATATAACGTCACGGTCACCCAGAGCAAGCGGCAGATTGACGGAACGGCATTGAGCCGATAGTGTTCTGTAACCAGGCGATGGAGTTCGCCGAAACTGCCCTCCGGGCTGATGACTCCTACCAAGGCTTTGCCCGGTGGGAGTTTTTTTATGACATCCGTCCCGTTCGAGAGCGTACTTTTCGACCCGGCCGTCGCTCACGGGCTCATCGCCGATGCCGCTGCGCCCGAATTCTTCGCCGACCTCAATCTCGATCAGATCATCGGCGCCATCACCGCCGGCCGTGGCGAATACAATCTGACGCCGTTCTTCCATCGAACCCTGCAAGACACCGCCGCCATTCACGATCGCCACAACGTCATGCGGGACCTCGAGCGCGATGCGCTGCGCGAATGTGTCAATTCGTTCGCCGACAGAATGCGCGAAGTGCGCGCCGATCTCGTGCGCGTGCAAAAGGCATATTACCAGGAGCAGAAGCAGGCATGGTTTCTGGACGCCGTCGAACTCTATTGTGAGAATATCACCCGCTTTGCCTCGGCTCTGGCCGATACCGGACCGACATCGCGCGGCCTGACCGGCTTTCGCGACTATCTTGCCTGCTATACCCGATCAGCGCATTTCAACGCCCTGCTTGCGACGGCAAGACGCCTCAAGAGCGATCTCGCCAAGCTCGAATATTGCATCCTCATCAAGGGAAGCGGCTTCACGGTGCGCAAATACGGTGACGAAACCGACTACAGCGATGAAGTCGAGCACACCTTCGCCAAATTCAAACAGGGCGCCGTCCGCGATTACCGGGTCAAGTTTTCCTCGCGTGAGGAGATGAATCATATCGAAGCGAAGATCGCGGAGTTCGTCGCCAAACTCTACCCCGAAGTATTCGTACCGCTCCGCGAATTTTGCAGCGAAAATGCCGATTTCATCGATCGGACCATCGCGGCATTCGATCGCGAGATTCAGTTCTATCTGGCCTATCTCGCCTATATCGCGCCGTTGCGGCAGGCCGGACTGCCGTTCTGCTATCCGGCCGTTTCCGAAATTAGCCGCGAGGTGCGCGCCGAGGACAGCTTCGATATTGCGCTCGCGCACAAGCTTGCCTCACAGAACTCGCCGGTCGTGCGCAACGACTTCCATCTTTGCGGCAGCGAGCGCATCCTGGTCGTCTCCGGCCCCAATCAGGGCGGCAAGACCACCTTCGCCCGCATGTTCGGGCAATTGCATTATCTGGCCGGCCTGGGCTGTCCGGTGCCGGGCCGAAGCGCGCAGCTTCTCCTGTTTGACCGGCTGTTCGCGCATTTCGAGCGCGAGGAGAAGGTGGAGAATCTCCGCGGCAAACTGGAAGACGACCTGCTGCGAATCCGTGACATTCTCCGGCAAGCGACCTCGCGTTCGATCCTGATCTTGAATGAGGTTTTTACCTCGACGACGGTGCAGGACGAGACCTTTCTGAGCGCGAGAATGATGGAGCGGGTCATAGAACTCGGGCTGCTGTGCGTATGGGTGACGTTCGTCGACGAACTGGCGTCGTTTGCGCCGCAAACCGTCTCCATGGTCAGCACGGTGAGGCCGGAAAATCCGGCGTTGCGGACCTTCAAGATCGTGCGCCGTCCGGCCGACGGCCTCGCCTACGCGATGGCTATCGCGAAAAAGTATCGGCTCTCCTACGATGCGATCCGGGAGCGGATCGCGTCATGAAGGCGTATCTGATGTATCGCGATCGCGATTTCGATCCGCTCCAGCTTCTGGCGCGCAGGGACAAGGAGCTGCGCCGCGGCCGAGGCAATGAGCAGGGACTGGAACTGTCGCAGCTGTTGCCTTGGAACGCGACGGCGCTGATCGATGATCTCGGCTTGGAACCTCTGTTCAACGAGATGGCGCGGGGCGACTGGTTTCTGTTCGAGGTGGCGAAAGTCGCTCTGCTGTGCGGCCCGGCCGCGCCGGAGGCGATCCGCTATCGCCAGGACGTCTACCGGGATTGCCACAACAACAAATCGGTCGTCAGGGCGATGTACCAGATCGCGACCGAGGCCGTCGAAGACGAAAGAAAGAATTACTGGAGCTTCTTTGCGCGCTATCCTTCCGGGATTCTCAGCCGCTCCGTCAACGTCATGCAGATGCTTGTGGTCGCCCTGAAGCGGCTGCGCAGGATTGCCGACCGCGATAGCGGCGAGTTTTCCTCCGCCGGCTTTTCCGCCTTGCTGGCCATGCTCAGGGCCGAGCTGAGCGATGCTTATTTCGCCGAGATCGAAGGCCACTTGTCCAATCTGAAATTTCGCCGCGGCACGTTGATCAGCGCCGGCCTCGGTCCTGGCAACATCGGGCGTCACTACGTGCTGCGCCGGCGGCCTGAGGACGGCCGCTCCTGGCTGGCGCGGCTGTTGGCGGAAAAACCGCAAGCCTATTCGTTCCAGCTTCATCCCCGCGACGAAGCCGGCGCGCACGCTCTAGCCGCGCTGAACAACCGCGGTGTCAATCTCGTCGCCAACGCGCTTGCGCAATCGACCGATCACATTCTCAGCTTCCTGCAGATGCTGCGCACCGAACTGGCGTTCTACCTGGGCTGCCTCAATCTGCACGCACGGCTCGCCCAACTCGGCGAACCGGCGTGCCTGCCGGTCGCCCTGGCAGCGGACGAACGCAAGCTGTCGTTCGCCAACTTGCACGACGTGGCGCTCACCTTGAGCAAGGGGCAGACCATCGTCGGCAATGATCTTGTTGCCGACGGCAAGGACATCGTCATCGTCACTGGCGCCAATAGCGGCGGCAAATCGACCTTCTTGCGCAGCGTCGGACTGGCCCAGCTCATGATGCAGGCGGGCATGTTCGTGTCGGCAGCGTCGTTCGCTGGCGCGGCGTGCGCCGGACTATTCACCCATTACAGGCGCCGCGAGGACGCGGGCATGGAGAGCGGCAAGTGGGACGAGGAGCTCGGCCGAATGAGCGGGATCGTCGACCGCATCCGACCCCATTCGCTGTTGCTGTTCAACGAATCGTTTGCATCGACGAACGAACGGGAAGGCTCGGAGATTGCCGGTCAGATCGTTCGGGCGCTGCTCGACCGGGGGGTGAGAGTGGTGTTCGTCACCCACCTTCATCAATTCGCGAGCGGCTTTGCCGCCGCAACATCGGACCGGGCCGCTTTCCTGCGTGCGCAAAGAAACCCCGACGGCACCAGGCCATTCAAATTGATCGAAGCCGAACCCTTGCAGACGAGCTACGGGCCGGACCTCTATGCCGCGATTTTCGGCGACGGCTGCGAACGAAGTCGCCCCTCGAGGGCCGACAAACGGGCCGATGTCGTGCCGCAATGATGCCCGGCACGGCATGATTTCATGTGCCGGTGTTTTCATGGGGCTTATTCGGCCCGGAAGCTTGACACGCAGACGCACTTATCTCTATCTGTGGCGCCAGCGCCGCTCGTTCCGGCGAGGCGATGGGGTTCGCCTTGAACCGCCCAAAGAGCTAACGGGCTCTAATGGGCTAATGACTCCTTTCATCCTGGGCGGACGAAAGGATTCGGCGTTTGCGCTCCCTCATTCTGCTATGCCGTCGGTCTCGAAAGGCGCGTCGAGCGCGCACCTGCGCTGACGGCTCCGGGCTTGGATTGCCGCCGAGGCAATGCTGATGCTCCGCGACATAATCCTGCAGATCGGACAGGTGCTCACGGTGCTTCTGCTGGCGCCGTTGCTGCAGGGCATCATCGTGCAGTTCGAGGAGCGCGTGCAGCTGGCGCAGGGGCCCGGCATCTTCCAGCCCTACCGCGACCTGTGGAAGCTGTTCCACAAGCAGATCGTGGTGCCGCAGACAGCGTCGTGGATCTATTGGACCGCGCCGTTCGTCGCCTTTGCCGCGATGCTGACGGTGCCGATCCTCATTCCGGTGCTGACCGATTTTCCGCTGCCGTTGTCGGACATGGGCGACATTCTGGGCGGCGGCCTCATCCTCACGCTGGGCTCGTTCATGATCGTGCTCGCCGGCCTTGACACCGGCAGCGCCTATGGCGGCATCGGCTCGAGCCGCGCCGTGATGGTGGCGATTCTCGCCGAGCCGACGCTGATCCTGGTGTTCGTCGGCATCACGCTCTTGGCCAAGGCGATGCTGCCGTTCGTGGTCAATCATCTATTGGTCGGCAGTCCGGCGGTCTATTTCAGCCCGGCGCATCTATTCCTGATCCTGGCGTTCTTCACGCTGCTGCTCGTCGAGACCGACCGAATGCCGATCCATTCCTCGACGCATATCGAAGTCTACATGATCGACGAGGCGCGCATTCTCGAATATTCCGGGCCGCTGCTCGCGGTCCTGCGCTGGGCCTCGATGATGAAGCAGTTCATCCTCTACACGATCTTCTGCAACGTATTGCTGCTGCCCTGGGGGCTGTCGCGCGAAGGCACCGCCATCGGCGTCGCCGGCGCGATCGCGGCGCTCCTGATCAAATTCACGCTGGTCGGCTGCGCCGTGGTGGTGGTGGAGACCGCGCAATCGCGGCTTCGTTTCTATCGCTATCAGGAACTCTTGGCGGCCTCCTTCGTGTTCGCCATCCTCGCCATCATCGGGACCCAGCTGGCGTGATCATGCCGACCGCACATCTCGATCCGCTGGCCGCCTCGCTGTTCAGCCTGATGGCGATCGCGAGCCTCACTGCTTGCCTTCGTCATGCTCGGCTCGCGCTGGCTCAACAATTACCTCTACGCGTTCGCCGCCGAAGTCCTGGATCATCGCCGGCATCTCGGCTGCGGTCGGCTTCTACGGCGGCTATCCCGAACTCTACCTGATCGCAATTCTGACCGCCGCTGTTCCGCGGCCTGGCTGCTGCCATACCTGGTCTGGCGCATCATCAGGCGGCTCAACGTCGAGCGCGAACTTCACGAAATTCTGCGAGCCGAGTTCGGCGCTGGTGCTCGGTGCGGCAACCGTCGTGTTTGCGCTCGCCGTGTCCTATCGCATCGGCCAGTCGCTCGGGCTTGGCGGCACCGTGGCGGTGCTGGCGCTCACCGTCATGCTGTCGATGATGCTGATCGGCTTTCTGATGCTGGCGGTGCGCCACGAGGCGCTGAGCCAGATCCTCGGCCTCCTGGTGCTGGAAAACGGCATCTTCCTCGGCGCCCAGATTCTGGTGCCGGGCATGCCCACGTTGATCGAAATCGTCATCCTGTTCGACCTGTTGGTGGTCGTCGCCTGCTTCGGCGTGCTGGTGCGCTATCTCGTTGCTCACGTCGGCAGCACCAGTGCGCTCGATCTCAACCGGTTGGTGGGCTGACCATGGCCGGCGCGCTCCTCCTTGCTTTGCTGCTCGCGCCGGCGATCGCCGCGATCGGCTGCATGGTGCAGCACTCGCCGCGCGCCGCCGAGACGCTCAACCTCGCCGCCGCGGCAATCGTGCTCGTCGCCGCGATCCCGCTGACGGTTATGAGCGCGAGCGGCCCGTACCATTATCTCGCCGGCTACATCGTCCTCGACATTCCCGGCGCCTGGGTGATCCTGTGCACGGCCATCGTCTATCTGCTCGCATCGATCTACGCGGTCGGCTACATGCGGCTCCTTGGCGAGGACGAGCGGCTGTGGGGCTTCTATGCGCTGTTCGCCGGCTTCGCCCTGACCATCCTGCTGAGCTCGGTGATGAACAATGCCGGGCTATACTGGATCGCCATCGAGCTGACGACTCTGGTGAGCACGTTCCTGGTCGGCTTCGAGCGGGCGGCCGAAAGCATCGAGGCGGCCTGGAAGTACATCATCATCATTTCGGCCGGCATCAGCCTGGCGCTGCTCGGCACCGTACTATTCTACTGGTGCGGCAGTTTCGTGCTCGGCCCGACCTACGACATGACCTGGGACGCCTTGCGCGCGGCGGCGCCGAAGATGAATCCGGCGCTGGCGGCTTTGTCCTTTCTTCTGGTGCTGGTCGGCTACGGCACCAAAGTCGGCCTCGCGCCCATGCACACCTGGCTGCCGGACGCCCATAGCGAGAGCCCGGCGCCGATCTCGGCGATGCTGTCCGGTGCGCTGCTCAACGGCGCCATGCTCGGAATCGTGCGCTACCTCGCGATCGCCGACGCGGCGCAAAGCGGCGCGCTCGCGCGCTCCACGCTGGTCGCCTTCGGCACATTGTCGCTTCTGATCGGCGCGCTGTTCATCGTGCGCCAGAGCGGCATCAAGCGGCTGATGGCGTATTCCAGCGTCGAGCATATGGGCGTGGTCGCGCTCGGTTTCGGCTTCGGCGGACCGCTTGGCATTGCCGGCGCGCTCTATCACATGCTCAACCATTCGCTGAACAAATCGCTGATGTTCTTTGGCGCCGGCAATGCCATGCGCAGCTACGGCTCGAAGGAGATCGGCGCCATCAGGGACGTGTGGACGCGGTTTCCGGTCTCTGGCGCGCTGTGGCTCGCCGGCGCTGCCGCCATCACCGGCGCGCCGCCGTTCGGCCTGTTCTTGAGCGAACTCGTGATCCTGCGCGCCGGCTTCGAGCGCGGCTATGACTGGGCGGTCTATGCCATGGTCGTGCTGTTGATCGTCATCTTTATCGGCTTCCTCAATCATTTCCGCGCCATGTATTTTGCCGACGCCGCGGCCTCGGGCGCCGGCAAGCCGAAGCCGCTGAGCGGCTGGTGCGTCGCGCCGATGTGGCTTGCGCTGCTGCCGCTCGTCGTGTTCGGCGTGTGGTGGCCCGACGGGCTGTGGACCCATTTCGCGAATGCGGCGCGGACTGTTGACCGGGGCCGCGCCGTGACCGCGCCGCCCGTGCGATCGCTCGACTCCGGCGAACTGAAAACCGCCGCCGTCAACATGCTGGCCGCCGGCGGCCGCATGCAGATGGCCTATGCCTGGTACCCGCAGCCGCACCGGCTTGAATTGCGTTATATCGCAAGCCCCGCCGGCGGCGCGCCGTTTGCGGTGTGGCGCTGCGACGCCGCAAAGCCGGTGCCGAGCCTTGCCAATGTTGCGCCGCTGTTGAGCTGGTACGAGCGCGAGATCACCGACCTGTTCGGCTTGCATTTTCTCGACGCCCCGCAGCCGCATCCTCTGGTGCTGCACGAGGCCCCCGGCAAGCCGCCGTTCGATCCGGATTATCCGGCCGATCGACCGCTGCCAGCCACGCAGACCAAACAGGTCGCGCCCGAGATCGCCGGCGCCGAAGCCGACGTGCAGCTTCTGCCATTCGGCCCGGTGCGCGCCGACGTAATGGAATCGGCAGAGTTCCTGTTCTTCTATGTCGGCGAGGCGATCCTGCACTATCACCCGCGGTTGTTCTTCAAACATCGCGGCATGGAGAAGCGGTTCGAGGGGCTTTCGCCCGATCGCGGCGTGGTGCTGGCGGAGCGCGTGTCGGGCGTCGGCAGCGTTGCGCATGCGCTGGCCTATTGCCAGGCGGTCGAGGCGGCGTCGGATTGCATCGTGCCGCCGCGCGCGCAATTCCTGCGCCTGCTGCTGGCCGAAATGGAGCGGCTCTACAATCACCTGCATTATTTCGGCCATCTCTGCCACACTACGACGCTCAAGGTCGGCGAGGCCGACGGCAAGCTTCTCGAAGAGCAGTCAAAACAGCTCAACACCAGACTGACCGGCAGCCGCTTTCTGCGCAGTGTCCTCACCGTCGGTGGGCTGCGGCGTGATCTGTCGCCCAGACCCTGGCTCGGCAGCTCGCTCGATGCGCTCGGCGAGAGGTTTGCCCGTTACGCCGAGCACATGGAAAATACCGCAAGCCATCTCGACCGCCTGATCACCACCGGCAAACTCGACCGTAAGCTCGCCTTCGATCAGGGCGCGACCGGCCCGGTCGAGCGCGCGTCGGGCGTCGACCGCGACCTGCGGCGCGATCATCCCTACGCCGCTTACGCCGAATTGCCGCCGGCAGTCGCCGTGCGCGAGGCCGGCGACGCGCATGCCCGCGCGCAGGTGCGCATGGCCGAGGTTGAAGCCAGCATCGCGCTGATCAAGCGCGCGCTCGATACGCTGCCGGACGGCCCGATCCGCGCCGAATGTATCGTCCGGCCAAACACCGAAGGCCTTGGCTTGGCCGAATCCCCGCGCGGCACGTTGTTCTACGCGGTGCATTTCGGCGGCGACGGCGCGCTCGCGCGCGTCAAGATCAAATCGCCGTCGTTTTCGAACTGGCGCGTTTTCCCATTCACCGTCCACGACAGCAACATGATGGATTACGCGATCAACGAGGCGAGCTTCGGCCTGACCATCGCCGGGTGCGACCGCTAGGAGAAGCTCATGCCGCAATGGACTTTGTTGGGACTTGCTCGCACGGCAAACAGACCGCGCCCTGGCCGCTGGCGGAAGGAACCGACGGTCAGGAAGGCCTCCTCGGCATGCCGCGCTACCACCCGGAGCGCTGCGACGAGAGCTGCGCCGCTTGCGCCGAAGTCTGCCCAACCAAGGCGATCACCTTGTGCGAAGCGCCGTCCGCCGCCAGCGGACGCCTCGAACATCGATTACGGCCGCTGTGTGGTCTGCCAGCTCTGCACCGAAGCTTGTCCGACCGAAGCCATGGTCCCCTCCTCCGATTGGGCCTTTGGCGTGCGCGCGCGTGCCGACCTCGTTTTTCAGGAAGAGGCGACGGCGGCGACGGCGGCGCCAGCGCCGAGCGCCGGCAGCCGGCGCGCATTCCGCCGCAGCCTGCACGTGCGCCACGTCGACGCCGGCTCCTGCAACGGCTGCGAATCCGAACTGCAGGCGCTGAACAATCCGTTCTACAACCTGCACCGGCTCGGCATTTTCTTCACCGCCTCGCCGCGCTTCGCCGATCTGCTTGCTGGTGACCGGCCCGGTGACCAACGCGATGCTCGACGCCGTTGCGCGCCACCTACGAAGCGATGGCGGAGCCGCGCTGGGTGCTGGCGGTCGGCACCTGCGCGGTGTCCGGCGGCGTCGCCGAGGGCGGCTATGCTTGCGGCCACGGTCTCGACGGCGTCATCCCGGTCGATGTCTATCTGCCCGGCTGTCCGCCCAATCCCGCCGCGATCATCCAGGCGCTGCTGATGTTTCTCGATCGCGCGCCGCAGCGAGTGAGGGGAGGCCGGCTTGTCGAATGATCTCCTGGCCGCCGCCGTCATTGCGTGGCTCGCGGCTGCGGCTGATCGCGCTGTACCGGCCGCGGCCTGCGCGCTGGCGCGCCTGTTGCTGTTCGCCGGCAGCATCGCGGCGATCGTTGCGCCGCTATCTGGCGCTGCCCGACGGCGACATCGGCGGTCACGCTGCCGACGCAGCTTGCCGGTGCAGCCGTTCCGTTTCAGATGAGCGCCCGACGGCCTGTGGCTGCTCGGCTTCGGCCTCGCGCCGGCGATCGCTCGCCTGCGCGCTGGCGACGCCGGCGCGTCAGGGCCGCGCCGGCTGGCTGTTCGGCGCCGCGCATGAGTCTGATCGGCGCGCTCGGCGTGTTCGGCATCGCAGAACGGCGCCGGTTTTCTGATCGCCTGGGAAATCATGAGCTTCGGCGGCGCGGTGATGATCCTGAGCGAGAAACTGTCGGCCGATGCCGGCCGGCCGGCTTTGTTCATGCTCGGACTTGCTGGAAGTCGGCGCGATCGCGCTGCTGGTCGCGGTGCTGCTGCTTGCCGCCGACGGCCATACTTTCGCATTTCGCGGATTTCAGCGCGGCCGCCGGCAAGCTCGCGGACGCCGAGCCTCGTCGCCATCGCCGTGCTGCTTGTCATCGGCTTCGGCGCCAAGCTCGGACTGTTGCCGTTCTACGAATGGTTCCCGACCGCCTACGGCGCGGGCAGCGGCGCGTCCGGCGCGCTGATGTCCGGCGTCGTGCTCAATGCCGCCTTCTTCGGCTTGAGCCGCGGCCTGCTGGATTGGGCGCCCGGCCAGCACGCAGCCGTCGCCGCCGGCGATCGGCATCTTCGTCGTCGTCGTCGCAGTGCTCAGCGCCATCCTGACCGCGCTCTACGCCTTCCAACAGGAGGATTGGCGCACGCTGTTGAGCTTTTCGTCGGCGGAGAACGCATCGATCGCCGTCGCCATGCTGGGCGTTGCTCTGATTTTCCGCGGTCACGGCATGCCGGAACTCGCGAGCCTGGCCTGGACGGTTGCGCTGCTGCACCTGGCCGGCCACGCGCTGGCCAAGGGCGGCCTGTTCCTCGCCGCCGACGGCGTGTATCGCGCGACCGGCAGCTACGCCATCTTCCACACCGATCTGTTGCGGCGCAGTTCCTGGCTGTTCGGCGTCGGCGCGCTGTTTGCGGCGATGAGCCTTGCCGCCATGCCGCCGCAGGCCGGCTTCGTCAGCGAGTGGTACGTGTTCGAAACCGTGTTCCAGGGCTTCCGCCTCGACACGCTGACGAGCCGTCTGGTCATGGCGCTGGCCGGCGCCGGACTTGCGCTCACCGTGGCGATCGCCTTTGCGACCTACGTCAAGATTTTCGGCATCGGCCTGCTCGGCCGCGCGGCGCGCAAATTTGCTCCGATCCGCCCGGCATACGGCATTGGCTGTCGGACTGTTGGGGCTCGGCGTTCTGGCGCTCGCGGTCGGCATGCCGATCTGGCTCGATGCGCTGCGGCGGCGCGGTCGCCGCCGAATTCGGCACGCAAGCCGCGCGCGACATGCATGACGGCCTGTTGCTGGTGCCGCTGACCGCGAAGTTCGCCTTCATCTCGCCGACCTTGCTGGTCGTCGTCATGCCGCTGCTGGCCATCGTTCCGATCGTGCTGGTGCTCGCCAACCGGCGCTTTGCCGTGCGCCGCGTGCCGGTCTGGTACGGCGGCTTCGATCAGGATCCGGCGCGGGCGTCGACGACGGCGCTGACTTTCTCCAATGCGCTGCGCACGTTCTACAGCTTCGTCTATCGTCCGACCGCGAGCACGACGCGAGAAGCAAGCGGCGTCCACTATTTCGTACACCGGCTGGTGTTTTCGCACGAGGTCGCGCCGATTTTCGGCCCGTATCTGTTTGCTCCTGCGACGCAGGCCGTCTATGCGCTCGCCAACCGGCTCAAGTCGCTGCAGTCCGGCCAACTGAATTTCTATCTGGCGCTGATCGGGGTGCTGCTGGTGCTCGTGCTTGCGCTGATGCTTGCTTAAAACAGCGACCGTCGCGGCGCCAATGTTGGATAAAAAACTCTGGATTTCCCTGCCGCCTTGCCGCGAATTGCGGCCGCCGGCATCCAACAGACACTCGCGCGCGTTCCGCTATCGCATCAGGCTCGGCAGCCAGGTGCCGAGCGCCGGCACGTAGATCAGGATGACCACCGCGATCAGGTCGCAGATAATGTAGGGTACCGCCGCCCTCACGACGCCGAAGAATGTCGTGCCCCTGGGCGCCACTCCCATCATCACGAACAGCGACATGCCGAACGGCGGAGTGAGCAGCCCGATCTCAAGCCCCATCAGCACGATCAGCCCGAACCAGATCTGGTCGAAGTGCAGTTGCTGGGACAGCGGAAAGAAGATCGGTACCGTGAGCAAAAGGATCGAGGCCGGATCCATGATCATGCCGAGCACCAGGAGCACGCCGAACATGATGTACAGCATGCTCATCGGTCCGACATTGATGTGGGTTGCGTAATCGATGAAGCCTTCGCTGGCCCCGGTATAGGCGAGGATTTGGCTGAAGGTCGACGAGCCGAGGATGATCAGATAGATCGACGCGGTCACGCGCACCGCGCCGCGCACCGATTGGGTGACGGCGTCCAGACTGAGGCAGCGCATCAACACGGCCAGCGCCAGCACGGCGAGAACGCCGAACGCCGCCAATTCGCTCGGCGTCGCCCAGCCGAGCAGAATCATGCCGACCACGGCAAAGATCACGAGCCCCATCGGCAGCACGTTGGCGCCGAAGGCGCGCAGCATTTTCGCCATCGGCGGCCGCGCCACGTCGTATTGCGGCGCGGCCGTCGGGTCGATCCTGACCTGCAGGTAGATCAAGAGCGCGAACATAGCTGCGAGCAGAAGGCCAGGGCCGAAACCGCCGATCAACAGGCCGCCGATATCGATATTGGCGAGGCTGCCGAGCAGCACCGCCAGACCGGAGGGCGGAATGATGATGGCAAGACCGCCGGTGCCCATGATCGGGCCCATGCTCATATGCGGTTTGTAGCCGCGCTGCGTCATCTCGTTGGAGAGCAGCGAACCGAGCATCGCGGTATTGGCCATCGACGAGCCCATCAGCGCCGAGAACAGCGTGCCGGTGGCGACGGCGAGATAGCTGAGCCGGCCCGGAACGCGGCCCAGCAGCATCTCCAGCGTGTCGAAGACGCGCAGCACCATCTGCGTGCGGAAGAATAATTCCCCCATCAAGAGGAACATCGGAATCGCGACCAGCGTGAAGGTCGAGATCGAGGAGGTGGCATTGGCGAGCACCTGGATAATGCCGCCGACGCCGCCCATCAGGAAATAAGCGGCGACGCAATTGACGGTCAGGAACGCAAACGGTACCGGGAACCCCGCCATCATCAGCGCAACGATGCCGCCGATGAGAATGAGCATGGACTCGTACCACGGCATGAGCGGTCAAATTCCGTCTTGCTCAGAGGCGCTCTGGCCGTAGATCGTATCGCGGCCCAACAGCAGCCTTAGGAATTCCACGCCCATCAGGAAAAAGCCGATCACCATCGGCGCATAGGCATAGATCAGCGGAATGCTGATGGCGCGCTGATCGGCCTCGTTGTTGACCCAGCTGAAGATGGCCTGCGATGTGGCATACCAGGTCAGCGTGCCGCAAACCGCCGCGCAGCAGAAATAGACAACGATTTCGAGCACGCGCCTGACCGGCTGCGGCAGCACCAGCCGCAAGCTCTCGATGATGATCATGCCCTTGGAGCGCAACAGCCAGGGCGAGCCGAGCATGGTGACGTAAAGCAGGCCGAATTCGATGAGCGGCTGGATCCAACGCGGCGACTGGTAGCCGAGGTCGCGAATACAAACGTCGGCGATGATGCCGACGAACATCGCCACCATCATCATTCCGGCGACGACGGCGAGCGCCGTCGTCACCCAGTCATAGAGGCGCAGCAGCGGGTGCGGGACCGGCGCCGGCTCCGAACTCATGCTGCCGCTCCGTATGCGCCGTCAGTACCAGTCCCGCTTGAGCTGCTCGACGCTGATCTTGATGTTCGGATTATTCTTCATGCGCCCCCACGGCGTCTTCATGAAGGCGCCGACATAATCCTTGGCCTGGTCGCCCTTGAGCACGATCGGCTGCATGCCGTGTGCCACCATGAAGGCCTGCACCGTCTTGGTGCGGGCCGCGATCTCGTCCATGGTGATCTGCTCATAGTCCATTGCCGTGCTCTGGATCAGGTCGCGCGCCTGCGGCGGCAGGTGATCCCATTTGTTGGCATTGGCGATGACGACAATTCCGGCCATGTCGAACGGCGGCTCGATCCAATATTTCAGGAATTTATACAGCCCCCATTCCTGGATGGAATCGAGATCGCCGCCGGCGCCCGCCACCACGCCGCGCTGCAGCGCGGTATAGATTTGCGTGATCGGCATCACCACCGCGGTGCCGTCGAGCTCCTTGATGAAGTCGCGATAGGCCGGCGAGGAGCGGATCTTCATGCCGGTCAGGTTCGGCAGGCCGTTGGCGCCGAATTCCGGCTTGTTTTCCAGCGCCATGTAAAGGCCAAGGCCAGAATCGAAGCGGGCCAGGAAGGCGGCGCCAAGCTTTGCACGCATGGCGGTGTCGACCAGCTTGTAGCCGCCGAGCTGGCGCGCCTGCATCGGCGTCTTGAAGCCGGCGGTGAAGTCGCCCTCCGGGAACAGGCCGAGATAATAGGCGCAGGGGCCGAACAGCAGGTCGAACAGGCCGTTGCGCAGCGCGATCGGCTGCTGCTGCGGCGGCGCCACTTCGGGGCCGCCGACGAAGTTGATGTGGACGATACCCTTGCCCTTGGCGTTGACGGCGTCGATGAACTTCAGGAAGCCGGCGGTGTTCTCGTGGGTGCGGGGAAACGCCGACGCTGCCTTCAGCTCGATCTCCTGGGCACTCGCCCGCGGCGCAAGGCCGATGCTCAATAGCACTGCCATCGCGCAATAGGCGACGATTGGTGTTGTCCTTCGCATGCCGTTCCTCCCAGATCGATGCCGGCTTTGTGCCGGTCGCATCCCATTCGCGCAAACTAGAGCGCCCCGGTCGTGCTGCGCAGACGGCCAATCGACGCAGATGATAACCGCCCGAACTCATAAAAGCGCAACATGCGGGCGGATGCCGCGGGTTCACGAAAGGACCGGACGGCCGTCGGGGCCGATCCCGCCTTTGAACGCCACATAGCCGCCGTCGATCAGAAGGTCGGTGGCGGTCACGAACGAGGATTCCTCGCTGGCGAGGTAGAGTGCACCGGCAGCGATTTCTTCGGGCTGGCCGGGGCGGTTGAGCAGATGCCGCGGGCCGTTGATGATGCGCGCCCGCTCCTTGCCGCCGACGCGGGCGCTCGACCGCTCGGTCAGAATGAAGCCCGGCGAGATCGAATTGGCACGGATGTGGTCGACGGCATGATCCATCGCCAGGATGCGCGTGAAATGAATGAGCGCCGCCTTGGTGGTGCAATACGGCGCCCGCAGCGGCACGCCGAGATGGCCGAGCTGGGAGGCGATGTTGATGATCGAGCCGCCGCCGGCCCGGCGCAGTTCCGGCACCGCGAATTTGCACATCAGGAAGGCGCCGGTCAGGTTGACGGCAAGCGCGTTGTTCCATTGTTCGAGCGGCAGCGTCTCGACCGTGCCGTCCGGCGTAACGGTCGCCGCGACGTTGACCAAAGTGGTGAGCTTGCCGAAAATTTCGAGGCAGCGGGCGACGGCCGCCCTGGCGCTCGTTTCGCTTGCGACATCGACGGCGAGCGCCTGCGCGCTGCCGCCATTGGCGCGGGCGGCGCCGGCGACCGCTTCCGCCTTGGCGGGATCGAGATCGGCGACCGCGACGTGCGCGGCTTCTGCGGCGAACAATCGCACGATGGCGCCGCCAATCTCACCGCCGCCGCCGGTGATAAGGGCGACGCGGCCCACAAGTCTCGCAGCTTCCGTCATGGCTAAACGTCCCTCCCCGGCCGGCCCCGCGGCCTGACCGCAGGCGGGGCCCAACTCACCGGGAGGGCAGAATACGGATGAGGACGGGCTCGGAAAAGCCCGTCCTCACGGACTCGGCGGCGGGTGTCTGGTGGCATCGAATCGGAGGTTGGTCATGGCCGGGCTTGTCCCGGCCATCCACGCCTTGCAGCACGCAGGGAAGACGTGGATGCGCGGGACAAGCCCGCGCATGACGATGGTGAAATGTGATCGGAATCTGCTCTAGGCATGGCCGAGCGGCAGCGCCACGAAGTGGGTACCGGACTCGGTCTTCACCCGCATCAGCACGTCGTGCCTGCCTTGGGCCTTGGCTTCGCGCAGCGCGTTTACCACGTCGCCGACATTGGCGACGGACTTGCCGCCGACGGCGAGGATGACGTTGCCCGGCTCAAATCCCCGCGCAGCCGCCGGGCCGTTGGGATCGACCGCAGTGACCACAACACCCTGGCCGCCTGAACCCGCCACGTCGCGCGCTGGCGCCAAAGTCAAGCCGAGATGTGGCGCGGCGTTGGTCGGCGCGCCGTTCTGGTTCGTCGCGTTGGCCTCTTGCTCGTTCGGCATTCTGGCGAGCGTGACCGACACGGTCCTGGCTTCGCCCTGACGCACGATATCAAGCTTCACCGCACTGTCCGGCGCAGCCATCGCGATCATGCGGGCGAGATCGCGGGCATCTTTCACATGCTCATTGTTGACGGCGGTGATGACGTCGCCCGCCTGCAGCCCGGCCCGAGCCCCGGGTCCGCCCGGCTGCGCGCTGTCGACGATGGCGCCTGCGGCCCCTTTCAGTCCGAGGCTGTCGGCGATGCCGGCGGTCACCGGCTGGATTTGCACGCCAAGAAAGCCGCGGGTGACGGAGCCGTGGGCCTTGAGCTGGGCCACGACCATTTTCGCGGTGGCGGCGGGAATATCGAAGCCGATGCCGACCGATCCGCCGGACGGCGAATAGATCGCGGTGTTGACCCCGATCACCTGGCCGTCGACGTTGAACGCCGGCCCGCCGGAATTGCCCTTGTTGATCGGCGCGTCGATCTGAATGTAATTGTCGTAAGGGCCGCTGCCGATGTTGCGGCTCTCCGCCGACACGATGCCCGCCGTCACGGTGCCGCCAAGCCCGAACGGATTGCCGACCGCGATCACCCAGTCGCCGACTTGCGGCGCGTGGTCGGCGAATTGCACGTAGGGAAAGTCGTTCTTGCCGTCGACCTTGATCAGAGCGAGGTCGGTTTTCGGATCGGTGCCAACCACCTTGGCCTTATATTTGGTGCCGTCGGCGGTGGTCACCTGCACCGAGGTGGCGTGATCGACCACGTGATTGTTGGTCACGGCGTAGCCGTCGGGCGAAATGAAGAAGCCGGAGCCCTCGCCGATGACGGTTTCGTGGCCCTGCGGCTGATCGCTCTGACCGTTCTGCCCGAACTGGTCGCCGAACTGCTGGCCGAACTGCTGGAAGAATTTTTGCATCGGCGAGCCCGGCGCGAACGGGATCGTCTCGTCGTCGTTGCTTTGATGCATCTCAGCCGGCGCTGACGCGTCATCGATCTTGACGCGCACGGAAACGACCGCGGGTTTTACCTTGGCGACGATGTCGGCAAAGCCGGCCGGATGCGCCAGCACCGTCTCGGCCGCATGCGCCGGCGCAGCGCCGAAATCGACCGCCGATGCACGGTAGAGGCCCGGACCGCCGAGCACGAGAAACGCGCCTAGTCCCGCGGCCGAAGCCAAAAGCGCGAGCCGGCGCGGGTTGAGCAGCCTGGATTTCGTGGAATTTTCTGGATTCATTCGAGTCATGGCAATCTCCATCGATGAAAACGGCCGGCGGCCGCTCGCCCTAGAAATGGGCAAGTCAAATTACACGGAGGTGTAGAGCACATTAATTATCGGAAAGCTGGCGCGTTCGTGAAGCGCGGCCAGTCGGAAACCGAACGCCTCACGAATGCGTTATCAGCAATTCGCCGCGAGCCCGCCCGCAATGGGGACAGCAGCAACGCGGCGCCTGCTCGCGCCATGACGACGAACACAAAGATAGGCAGTTCGCTGTTCGGCGGGCCGGCCGGGTGCTCTGCCGCCGCCGAGCATGATCATTCTTACTTCGCGGGCGCCGCCTCGGGCACGAAGCGTTGGCCGAACGCCGGCTCCTTGTAGGGCGTCGGCGGCAATTGCCAGGTGCCGGTCGAGGGCGGGCGCGCTTCGGCGTCGACGTGAACGTCGAGCAGAAACGGCTTGTTGGATTTAACCGCGTGTTCGAGCGCGCCGCGGAAATCGGCCGACCGCGTCACAGTGAGCGCGTCGACGCCGGCGGCCTTGGCCCACGACGCAAAGTCCGGATTGTAAGGCTTCCTGTTGGCACCCTGATGGAACATGGTGCCGTATTCGCGGCCGCCGAATAGGCCGAGCTGAATGTCGCGGATCGAGACCCAGCCGAAATTGTTCCAGATCACCCAGACCACCGGGATGTTGTATTCGACCGCGGTACACAGCACGTGCGGCACCATGGTGAAGCAACCGTCGCCGGTCACCGCGACCACCGGCCGGTCGGGCGCGGCGAGTTTGGCGCCGAGCGCGCCCGAAGCGCCGAAGCCCATGCCGGAGAAACCCCAGGAATTGAGCATGCATTGCGGCTTGCGCGCGTTCCAGAACTGCATGTACCAATTGTGGCTCACTCCCACGTCGCAGCAGATAATGCCGTCTTCCGGCAGCACCGCCTGGCAATCGGCGACGACGCGCTCGGGCCGCATGGGCGAGGTGTGCGCCTCGAAATTCGGCCGGACGAATTTGTCCCATTCGGCACGCCATTTGGCGATGTCGGCGAGCCATTCTCTGGTGCCCTCGCTACTTGCCCCGCGGTGCTCGCACTCGCTCAAAAGCTGCCGCAGAAAGGTGCGCGCATCGGCGAGGATACCGAGGTCCGGCGGATAGTTTCTGCCGAGCTCCTCCGCATCGACATCGACATGAATGAGCTTGGTGTGCGGAAAATTCCACGAAAAGCCGGGCAGCCACGACGAGGCCGAGCGATCGTCGAAGCGCGCACCGATCGCGAGCACGACATCGGCGCGGCGGCCGGCTTCGTTGGCGGGATAAGCGCCGTTTCGCCCGATGAAGCCGAGCGACAGCGGATCGGTCATGTCGAGGCAGCCCATGCCGTTGGGCGATGAGATCACCGGGATCGCGAGTCTTTTGGGCAAATTCGGTCAGTTCGCGGCTTGCTTCGGAGAGCGTGACGCCGTGACCGATGAAGATGATGGGACGCCGCGCCGAGACGATCATCTCGATCGCGCGTGAGACCTGCTGCGGCGAAGCCCCGTTCCTTTGCGCGTTGAGCGGCGGCGCCGGCGGCGGCACTTCGACCTCGTCCTCCTCCTGAAACACGTTGAACGGCACGTCGACATTCACCGGCCCCGGCCGCCCCGACAGCATGGTTGTCATCGCCTGGCGCAGCGCCAGCGGCAGCATGTCGACGCGGGTCGGTTGAAAGCTGCGCTTGACCACCGGGCGCACGATGTTGACGAAATCGGCCTGAAAATGCCGGTTGATTTCCTGGAACGGGCTGCGGTTGAACTGCGAGGTCGGCACGTTGGCGGTGATGGCAAGCAGCGCCGAGGAATCGGTGAGCGCGCAGGCGAGCGGCATGATGATGTTGCACGACCCTGGCCCGCACGAGGTCAGCGTCGCCACCGGCTTGTGGCGCACGCGGAAATAGGCGTCCGCCATATGGGCGGCGACCTGCTCGTGGCGCGGCGAGATCAAGCTGATGCGGTCGCGCGCGGCGTAAAGCGGATCTAGCATGCCGACATTGCCGTGGCCGCAAATGCCGAAGACGTAGGGAATGTCGTTTGCGATCAGATATTCGGTGATCAGCTCGGCGCCCTTCATGCGTGGCATGTTTGCGTTTGCTCCTCCCGGTTCATTCCAATGTCCCGCCTTCTATCATGATCCAAGGCGTCATTACGAGACGCAAAGCGACGAAGCAATCCAGCCGGCCGGCGACGCGGCACCGGATTGCTTCGCTTACGCTCGCAATGACGGTTCATCCGTTGTCGCGCAATCCGGTCTGCTTGAGCAGCGGATAGGTCACGTCGCGAAATTCGCGCATGCCCTCGATGTAACGCGGCCAGGACAACAGCACGCCGTCGAGGCCGATGTTCGATAGCGTCATTAAACCGTCGACGATCTGCTCCTTGGTGCCGATCAGCGGAAATCCGCCCCAGCCGGAGATCATCATCTCGGCCATGGCGTTACGGCGAGCTTCCGGATAATCGCGCTGGTTGATTTCCGCGCCCATCGTGTCGATGACGTTGCGGGCGGCGACCCAGTCGCCTTTTTCGTGGACGTAATAGTGATAAAACTCGCGCGCTTCCGTTTCGGTTTCGGCCTGCACGATGGTGGCGTTGCTCCATACCCGTACCTCGCGGCCGTATTCTTCGCGCGCCAGTCTATGATAGGCGGCGACATGCGCTGTGTTGGTCGCGATGTCGTGGCTGCGGATATTGGTGAAGACGAGATCGCAGTGTTTGCAGGCAAAATGCCGCCCGCGTTCCGACGAGCCGGCATTCATGATCGGCGGATACGGATACTGGATCGGCTTCGGCTGCAGATAGCCGCCCTTGATCCGGTAGAAATTGTCCTTCGTGATCGAACCGCTCGTCCTTGCGTCCACAGCCGCTTGACGATGCGAAAGCCATTCCTCGGCGCAGGCATAGCGGTCCTCGTGCTCGAGGAGCGAGACACCGAACATCTCCATTTCGGGAAAGTTCCAGCCATTGACCACGTTGAGCGTGTATCGCCCGTGGGAAATGTGGTCGATGACGGTCGATTGCTTGGCGGCGATGATCGGGTGGTTAAGCGCGACATGGGAAGTCGGACACGACCCCGGAGTGCAGGCGTCGTCGCGGCGATGCCGGCCGCCCAGGTATAGGTCTCGAAGCCCGGGCCCTGCGGATCGGTCGCTCCGCCAAAGCCGCGCCAGCGCGCTACCGGCACCAAAGCTTCGAATTCCATCTCGTCGCCGAGCCGCGCCAGCGTCACCGTATTGGGCCAGGTTATTTCCAGCCGCCCGTCGAGATCGGACATGACGCAGCCGCTGTCGAGATTGGTCTGAAAGGTGCCGAGCTTGAGTTTGCGGCCGCCGAGGGCCGGATTGAGGTCGCGGCGGTCTTTTTGATGGGTTTTGAGCAAGTATAGCGTACCACTGACTTTAGTCCAATTGCTCAATCCGCTCGGCCCGATAAAGTTTCGCAGCCGAGCGATAGGTGGCGGCGGTGGCGCGCCAGACCTTCTCGTGGCCGGAGCGGCCTCGACCGATCGGCGATCCGGGGCAAAGGTCGGTCATCGGTGTAAGTCTGGATCAACCAGCGATTAAAGCTACCCGCAACAGGGCGGTCAAATTCAGCTAGGCAATCATCGAACCAGGGAGGTCGATATGACTACCGATAAAAAACCCTCGTCCAACGGACTTTCGCGGCGCCGCCTGCTGCGGCAAGCGGTCGCAACCGGAGCGGGCCTCGGCGCTCTTTCCGTCGGCGGCCCGCGGGGCTCGACTTCATCGGCCGCGCCTGCGCCGAAGATCAGCCGCCGATCGGCACTTGGCCGGCCGGTTCGTCGGGCCGATCGGTCACCATCGGCGCGACGGTGCCGCGCACCGGCGCCTATGCGGTGCAGGGCGAAGACGAGCTCAAGGGCATGCAGCTTGCCGTCGAGCACATCAACGACGGTCACGCGCTGATCAAGAAGATCGCGCCCAAGGTCACCAAGGGCGTGCTCGGCAAGCAGGTGAAGCTGGTCGTCGCCGACTTCGGCGCCAAGCCGAACGACGCGGTGCAGGAGCAGCAGACCTTCATCAACGACAACAAGATCGTCGCCATGACCGGCTCGACCTCGTCGGCGGTCGCGGTGGCGCTCAACAAGTTCGCCGAGCGCGAGAAGATCCTCTACCTGGTGGCGATCTCCGGCTCCAACGACACCACCGGCAAGGACTGCGCGCGCTACTCGTTCCGCCAGTGCTTCTACGGCGAGACCGCGGCGAACGCGATCGGCCCGGTGCTGGTCAAGAACTTCGGCAAGAACAAGAAGGCGGCGTTCATGACGCCGGACTACACCTACGGCCACACCGTGACCAAGTCGGTGAACGACTATCTGACCGAGAACGGCGGCTGGACCATGGTGACCAACCAGGTCTCGCCGCTCGGCACGACAGACTTCAGCCAGTATCTGACCAACATCGCCAATTCCGGCGCCGAGTTCATCATCAACGTGAACTGGGGCCGCGACGCGGTGCTGTCGATCCAGCAGGCCAAGCAGTTCGGCCTCACTCCGAAGATGAAGATGGTGATCCCCTACCAGATCCCGTTCCTCGCCAAGGAAACGGGACCGGAACTGACCGAAGGCGTCTTCGCCGCCACCGACTTCTGGTGGACGCTCGAGGACAAGTACCCGCTGGCCAAGATGTTCGTCGACGGCCTTCGACAAGAAGTACGGCTACAGGCCCGAATGGGGCGCCAACAACGCCTACATGCAATTCGCCATCTGGGCGCGCATGGTCTCGGAGGCCGGCACCTTCTATCCGCCGGACGTCATCAAGACCTATGAGAAGGGCGAGACGTTCGACTCCACCGTCGGCGAGGTGCATTTCCGCGCCGCCGATCATCAACTGGTCCGCCCCGTCATCATCGTCCGCGGCAAGGCGCCGAAGGACATGAAGAACAAGGAGGACTACTGGGAGGTCCTCGAAGTCGTGCCGGGCGAGCCGCTGATGCAGAAGCCCGACGCGTTCGGCTGCAAGCTCGGCGACTACACCTGACCTGGCGCAACCGTGCAGACGCCTTCCTGCGCCAGCGGATCGGCGATGCGGCCGTGGTGCCGCTTTCGAGTCCGCTATGGCCGGGATGCAAAGCGCGTCCGCCTGACGAGCTGCAGCGCGACAGGAATTGCGGATCGATGCGTGATCAACTGGGCGAATTTTGTCTCGCAGATGTTCAACGGGCTGGTGCTCGGCGCACTGCTGGCGCTGATCTCGTCCGGCCTGACGATCATCTACGGCACGCTCGGCGTCCTCAACCTCGCGCACGGCGCCATGTTCATGCTCGGCGGCTACGCCGGCTGGGTCGCCTACACCTACACCGGCTCCTTCGTCGTCGCGGTCATCGCCGGCTCGCTGTTCGTCATGCTCGTCGGCGTGGTGATGGAGCGCGTGATCATCCGCCACTTCTATACGCGGCCGCACGAGGACCAGCTGCTCGTCACCTTCGGCCTCGGCATCGTCTTCGTCGAGACCGTCCGCTTCTTCTTCGGCAGCCTGTCGAAGGCCGGTGCCGCCGCCGCCCGGCCTTGGCGGGGATCACGCCGCTCGGCTTCATGTTCTATCCGACCTATCGGCTGGCGCTGCTCGGCATCGTCGCCGTGGCGCTGCTGGTGCTCTATGTCGTGCTCTATCGCACCCGCATCGGCATGATCGTGCGCGCCGGCATCGAGGATTCGGTGATGGTCGATTCGCTCGGCATCGACGTCTACAAGGTGTTCATGCTGGTGTTCGGCATCGGCGCCATGGCGGCGGGCTTTGCCGGCATCGTCAATGCGCCGGTGGTCTCGGTCACGCCCGACGTCGGCGAGGCGATCCTGGTGCAGACCTTCGTCGTCGTCGTCATCGGCGGCGTCGGCTCGTTTCCGGGCGCCGTGCTCGGCGGCTTGATCGCGGGCGAGATCATCAGCATCACTTCGATGTTCAATCCCGGCTATTCCTACGTCATGCTGTTCGTGGCGATGACGCTGGTGCTGGTGCTGCGGCCCTACGGCCTGCTCGGCACGGCCGGCCGCGAATGAACGCGGTCATCTGATGTTCAAGCAACGTCCCTTCATCGTCGAGGCGCTGACCGCGACCGGGCTGATCGCCGCGCCGTTCGTGCTGCCGCATCTCGGCTTTGCGCCCACCACGATCAATCGCATCCTGGTCTGGGGCCTGTTCGGCATCGGCTTCGACATCCTGTTCGGCTACACCGGCCTGTTGTCGTTCGGCCAGTCGGCCTTTTTCGGCACCGGCGGCATGGTCGCCGCCTATCTGCTCACCGTCCTCAACTTTCCACACGTCATGGCGTGCGGTGTTCATCGGCATGATCGCCGCCGCCGCCGTCGGCTATCTGGTCGGGCTGATCGCGCTGCGGCGCACCGGCATCTATTTCGCCATGATCACGGTGGCGATCGCCGAAGTGTTCTTCTTCGTCGAGTTCAATCCGCTGTCGGCCTATACCGGCGGCGAGAACGGCTTGCCCGGCGTGCCGACGCCGACCCTCTATCTCGGCTTCACGACCATCCAATTCAACACCGACTGGTCGCTCTACGCCTTCCTCGCGTTCTGGTATTTCGTCGGCATCGTCATCGCGCTGCGCATCGTGCGCTCGCCGGTCGGCGCCATCCTCAGCGCGATCCGCGACAATCCGCTGCGCGCGGCCGCCGTCGGCCACAACATCCACGGCTATAAGCTCACCGCTTTCGTCGTCGCCGCCGCCTATGCCGGCTTTGCCGGCGGCCTGCTCGGCATCATGCAAGGCTTCATGCCGCCGGACGCCTTCATGTTCGACACGTCGGGGCAATTGGTGATGCAGACCGCGATCGGCGGCGCCGGCACGCTGTTCGGACCGCTGGTCGGCGCCACCGTCTGGCTTTATCTGAGCGACTTTTTCCAGACGACGCTGCATCTCGGCGCCGCCTGGAAGCTGGTGCTGGGCCTCGTCTTCGTGCTGCTGGTGTGTCTTTCTGCGCCGCGGCATTGTCGGCGGCATCACGGATCTGGCTCGGCTTGCGACCGGACAGCGGCGGACAAGCGCGCGAAGCCGCCAAGTCCGATCCGACCGCGGTGCACCGCGTCGCGCCGGCTGCCGGCAGCAGCAGGCGCTCCGGATCGCTCCCGGTCGAAGCCGCCTTCCGGTCGGCGGATGCATCGGCGCCGATCGCCGCGCCGCCGGAACACGGCCGAAGGTCGATGCCTGCAAGCCGAAGGGTCTGACCAAGCGCTACGGCGGGCTGCTCGCCAATGACAGCATCGATTTCACCGTCCGGCGCGGCGAGCTGCGCGGCATCATCGGACCGAACGGCGCCGGCAAGACCACCTTCTTCAAGATGCTGACCTGCGAGGTGCCGCCGACCTCCGGAAAAATCATTTTCGAAGGCCGCGACATCACCGGGATGAGCGTGACCGACGTGTGCCAGCTCGGCCTGACCAAGAGCTATCAGGTCAACCAGCTGTTCACACCGGCTCACCGTGCGCGAGAACCTGACGATCTCGGCGCTGGCGGAACTGCGCGGCAAATTCCGGCTCGATCTGTTGCGCGCGCTGCCGAAAATTCCGGGCCTCGCCGAACAGGTCGAAGGCACGCTCTGGAACTCGTCGATCTCGCGCGCCGTGCCGACGTGCCGGTGTCGGAGCTCGCCTACGGCGAGAAGCGGCGCCTGGAAGTCGGCCTGGCGCTCGCCAGCTCGCCGAGTCTGCTCTGCTGCTCGACGAGCCGCTCGCCGGCATGAGCCCGCGCGAGCGCGTCGAGACGGTCAAGCTGCTTAAATCGATCAGCCAGGGCCGCACCATGATCATCATCGATCACGACATGGATTCGCTGTTCGAACTCGTGGAGCGCGTCACCGTGCTGCAGGAAGGCCGCGTGCTCGTCGAAGGCACGCCGGACGAGATCAAAGGCAACGCGGCCGTGCAGGAGGCCTATCTCGGCGGAGTGCTCGAAGCATGAGCCTGCTCGAGGTCAACGGCCTGAACACCTATTACGGGGATTCCCACATCCTGTTCGACGTCTCGCTCAACGTCGAGCGCAACGAGGTGGTGGCGCTGCTCGGCCGCAACGGCGCCGGCAAGAGCACGACCCTGAAAAGCCTGATGGGCGTGGTGACGCCGCGCACCGGCTCGATCCTGTTCGACGGCGCCGAAATCGCCGGCAAAAAGAGCCACGCCATCGCGCAGGCCGGCATGCAGCTGGTGCACGAGGACCGCCGCATTTTCGGCAGCCTCAACGTCGAGGAAAACATCATCCTCGCCGGCCTGACGGCGCCGAACCGCTGGCCGCTCGAACGCGTCTATTCGACGTTCCCGCGGCTCCAGGAGCGCCGCGACAGCCGCGGCACCGACCTCTCGGGCGGCGAGCAGCAGATGCTGGCGATTGCACGCGCGCTCGTGCGCGATCCGAAAATCCTGCTGCTCGACGAACCGTTCGAAGGGCTGGCGCCGATCATCGTGCGCGATCTGCTCGCCACCTGCCGGGCGCTGGCCGAGGCCGGCCAGACCATCCTGCTCGTCGAGCAGAATATCTCGGCAGCCCTGATGCTCGCCGACCGCGTCTACATCATCAACAACGGCCATATCGTCGAATCGCTTCCCGCGCAGACCTTGCGTGACAATCCCGAAGTGCTGCAGCAACATTTGGGGGTGTAGGCGCTGAGCAGAAAAACCTCGAAGGCCTGTTCGTAGGGGCACCCCTTGTGCGTGCCCGGACGGCCAAAGCGGGCGGGCACAAGGCCCGCCCCTACGGTACGCCCAGCGGTTCACGCCGTCTTCGCCACCTTTAGCCCAAGCTCGCCGATCGTGCGCTCGCGCATGATGTATTTCTGGATCTTGCCGGTGACCGTCATCGGGAACTCGTCGACGAACTTGACGTAGCGCGGCACCTTGTAGTGCGCGATCTGGTCGCGGCAGAAGGCCTTGATTTCCTCTTCGTTGGCGCTCGTTCCCGGCCGCAGCTTGACCCAGGCGCAGATTTCCTCGCCGTAGCGGTCGTCGGGCACGCCGATCACCTGCACGTCCTGGATTTTCGGATGGCGATAGAGAAACTCCTCGATCTCGCGCGGATAAACGTTTTCGCCGCCGCGGATCACCATGTCCTTGATGCGGCCGACGATGTTGCAATAACCCTCTTGGTCGATGGTGGCGAGGTCGCCGGTGTGCATCCAGCGCGCCGCATCGATCGCCTCGCGGGTGCGCTCCTCATCGTCCCAATAGCCGAGCATCACCGCATAGCCGCGCGTGAGCAGCTCGCCCGGCGCGCCGGGCGGCACGATGCGCCCCTGGAGGTCGACGATTTTCACTTCGAGATGCGGCTGGATGCGGCCGACCGTGGAGACGCGGCGCTGCAGCGGATCGTCGGTCGAGCTTTGGAAGCTCACCGGACTCGTTTCGGTCATGCCGTAGGCGATGGTGATTTCGTTAAGATGCATCTTGTCGACCGCGCGCTTCATCACCTCGATCGGGCACGGCGAGCCGGCCATGATGCCGGTGCGCAGCGACGACAGGTCGAAACGGGAAAACTCCGGATGATCGAGCTCGGCGATGAACATGGTCGGCACGCCGTGCAGCGCGGTGCAGCGTTCCTCGGCCACGGTTTGCAGCGTGGTGAGCGGATCAAAACCTTCGCCGGGGAACACCATGCAGGCGCCGTGAGTAAGTGCTGCGAGGTTGCCCAGCACCATGCCGAAGCAATGATAAAGCGGCACCGGGATGCACAGCCGGTCGGCGGGCGTCAGCCGCATCGCCTCGCCGATGAAGAAGCCGTTATTGAGGATGTTGTGGTGCGACAGCGTCGCACCTTTGGGAAAGCCGGTGGTGCCCGAAGTGAACTGGATGTTGATCGGCTCGTCGAATTGCAGGAGCGGCGCCAATTCTGCAATGCGCTGCGCCTCGGCGGCGCCGCCGCGGGCGAGCAGATCGGCAAAGCGGATGCAGCCGGCGTGCTGGCCGTCGCCGAGCGTGACGACCGAGCGCAGCGCCGGCAGCCGCGGCGATTCTAGCTTGCCGGGCGTGGCGTGGCCGAGCTCGGGCGCAAGCTCGCGCAGCATGCCGACATAATCGGAAGTCTTGAAGCGCTCGGCGAGGATCAGCGCCTTGCAGCCGACCTTGTTGAGCGCATATTCCAGCTCGGCCGTGCGATAGGCCGGGTTGATGTTGACGAGGATGAGCCCGGCCTTGGCGGTGGCGAATTGGGTGAGCACCCATTCCGAGTTGTTCGGCGACCAGATGCCGATGCGGTCGCCGGGAGCCAGGCCGAGCCTCAACAGCCCGGCGGCGAGCCGATCGACCTCGCGCCGCAATTGGCCGTAGCTCATGCGCACGTTTTGATGGCGCACCACGAGCGCCGGCCGCTCCGCCCATTTTTCGCACGCGGCATCGAAAAACTGGCCGATGGTGTCACCGAGAAGCGGCTTCTCGCTCGCGCCATAGACGTAGCTTCGCATCAGCGCCGCCATTGCGGTTTCCTCCGATTTTAGTTCTCGATCATAGCGCTTGCCGCCGCGCTAGGGAACGCGCCTGGAATTTGCAGTATTGCCATTGACTGCCATACGGCAGCGCCGTATATGCTGCACATGCATACGGTCATCGAAACGCCCTCGTTCGTTGCGGATTGCCGGAAGGCCGGGCTGTCGGATGACGAGATTTCCAGTATCGTCGCGGCGATCTCAACTGATCCGTCCGCCGGGGATCTGATCCCCGGTACGGGAGGCGCGCGAAAACTCCGGTTTGCCGGCCGCGGCAAGGCAAGTCGGGCGGCTATCGAACCGTGAGCTTTTTCGCCGGCAAGGATGTTCCGGTGCTGATGCTTGCTTTGGTCAGCAAAGGCGAGCGTGCCGACCTGTCGCAGGCGGAACGAAACGAGTTGCGAAGGGAGCTGGCAGGCTATGCCAGAGATTATCGAGCAAGCGTACGCAACCGCGTAGCCGTGCTAAGAAAAAGAGGAAGATGATGAGCAAGCTTGGCAGTCGTCTGATCCGAGCGGCCCGGGAAGGCCGCGCGATCGCCCGCGGCGAGGCTGACCCCGCGACTTATCGTGTCCACGTGCCCGCGGAGGTCAACGTCCGCAAGATTCGCAGGGCGCTCAAGCTCAGTCAGGCACAGTTTGCGGCCAGATTCGGATTGCCGGCCTCCACGATTCGGGATTGGGAGCAGCATCGGCGCAAGCCGGAAGGCGCGGCGCGCGTGTTACTGCAAGTGATCAAGAAAGAGCCTGAGGCCGTTTCGCGCGCACTGGAGCATGCGTAGGTGCAAGGTCTTTCAGTGCTGCGCATAACTTATTTCGCGCGACGCTTCACTCTGCGCGCCAGATAATCGAAATTGATCTTGAACTGTTCGGGCTGCGAAATGTCGCGCTTGAGCTTCTCGATGTCGGCGCGCGGAAATTCCGGCGCCGGTTCGCCGGCCGCTTCCACGATCAGCTGCGCGGTGGCGGCGTTTTCCAGCATGATCGTCGCGATCACCGCCTCCTCGATGCTCGCCGCCGCGACCGCGACGCCGTGATTCTTGAGCAGTACCGCGCGGTGCGGGCCGAGCGCCTTGGCGACGCCGGCACCCATCGCGGCAGTGCGAATGAGATTGATGGTGTCGCTATAGACGCCCAAAGCCTCGTAAAACAACGCCGCCGGCTGATTGTAGCATCGCATCGGCCGACCGGTCGCGGAGAGTGCCACCGCATGGGTCGGATGGGTGTGAATGACGCAATTGACGTCGGGGCGGACCTTGAAAATCTCGGAATGGATATAGACCTCGCTGTGGCGGCGCGCGGTGCCGGCGACCACGTTGCCCTCGAGGTCGATGGTCAAGATGTTCGCCATGGTGATCTCGTCGAGACCCAGGCTGTGCGCCTTTATGAAAAAATGCGCCGGATTGCCGGGTACGCGCGCCGAAATATGGCCGCGGGTGAAATCGTCCTGGCCGTTGTCGACCAGCACCTTGCCGGCGATGATGAGCTGCTGTTTGAGTGCGTTATGCGTGTTGTTGGCCATCGCGCCTGCCCGAAATCCCGATTGTCCGGCCGCTACATGCGGCCACGCGGTATCGTGGTGGCATCATGGCGCGGGCCCGGTCCGACGACAATAGAACCGCGCCGCGAACCGTGATAGCAGGCAATGACCGTCCCGCCCGGCTCCGGATTGACCATGAGCGAGCGCCTCACTTTCATCGAAACGCATGGTCTGTGGACCGATGATCAACGGCGCCAGGCCGAGGCGATCAAAGGCCGCGTCGAGGCCGAGAAACTGCGCTACGTGCGGCTCGCCTGGGGCGACGCCCACGGCTATTGCCGGGCGAAGACGCTGACGGTGCCGGCTTTCTTCGCCGCTCTGACTTCCGGCTACAATATCGGGGTTGCCACCACGACGCTCGATTCCGCGGGCGCGCGGGTCTTTGCCTCGTTTACGCGCGGCGGCGGCATGGGCCTTGACGAGATGACGGGCTCGCCCAACCTCACCATCGTCGCCGATCCGGCGACGTTCCGCACGCTGCCGTGGGCGCCAGGAACGGGGTGGATTCTGGGCGACGAATATTTCAACGACGGGCGGCCGTTTCATTTCGCCCCGCGCCAGCTCTTGCGCAAGGCGTTGCAGCTTCTCGCCGAGCGCGGCTTTGCCAGCATCATGGGCGCCGAGATCGAATGGTATCTGCTGCGCGTCGCCGATGATCGCTTAAGCGACGACAATATCGGCTCACCCGGCATCCGCGGCCAGCCGATCCGCACCTTTCCGGTCGAGCCCGGTTATCACTATCACTCCGAATCCAACATGGACCTGATGCAGGGCGTGTTCGATGCGCTCGGCGACGCCTTTGCTGCGCTCGGGCTCGGACTGCGCTCGATCGAGAACGAATGGGGCCCCGGACAGGTGGAATGCACCTTCGCGCCGCGCGCCGCGTTGGACGCAGCCGACAACGTGCTGTTGTTCCGCACCGCGACGCGACAGATTTGCCGGCGGCTCGGCTATTTCGCCACCTTCATGGCGCGGCCGGCGCTCAACGGCTTTTACGCGAGCGGCTGGCACCTGCATCAGTCTCTGGTCGATGCGGCGAACGGCACAAATCTGTTCATGCCGCCAAAGGGCGACGACGTCCTTTCGACGCTCGGACGATGCTATCTCGCGGGTCTGCTCGCCTACGCCGCACCCAGCACGGCGTTCGCCACGCCCACGGTCAACGGCTACCGGCGGTTTCGGCCAAATTCGCTGGCGCCCGACCGCGCCGGCTGGGGCTATGACAATCGCGGCGCCATGATCCGCGTGCTCGGCGGACCCGACGACCCGGCGACACGATTGGAGAACCGGATCGGGGAACCGGCGGCCAATCCCTATCTTTTCATTCTCTCGCAAGTGGTCGCCGGACTTGCCGGAATCGAAGCCAATCTTAAGCCGCCGCCGCCGGACGATGCGCCCTACACGGCCAAGCGGCCGATGCTGCCGAAAAGCCTGCCGGCCGCGCTCGAGGCGCTCGACAAGGAGCCGTTGTTCCGCCGCGCCCTCGGCGATATTTTTGTCAACTACTTCGTTGCGCTCAAGCGAACCGAGGCCGCCCGCTATTTGCGCTCGCTCGAAGAGAACGGCATCTCGCCCGACGAGAGCGAGGAGCCGACGGCCTGGGAGCAGAACGAGTATTTCGATTTCTTTTAGTTCCCTCCCCCTTGTGGGGAGGGTTAGGGTGGGGGCCGAAAGGTTCGATCTCGGCAACGACAAATGAAGAATTCTTCGAGGACTTCGCGACGCCTCCCGACCCCCACCCCTACCCCTCCCCACTAGGGGGAGGGGTAGACAAGGAGCACGACATGACGGCGCTGGAGAAAATCGGCTCGCCGCAAACCCCGCTCAACGGCACGGCGCTCTATGACTGGGATTATCTGGTCCGGGAGGACCGCGCCCACCGCCTGATCTACACCGATCCGTCGATTTTCGAAGCCGAGATGACACGGATTTTCGGCGGCACCTGGACCTATCTGGCGCACGAAAGCGAAATCCCAAAGGAGAACGACTTCATCACCCGCCACCTGGGCTTGCGCCCGCTGATCGTCGTACGTGACGGCGATGGAAAAATCCGCGCGCTGTACAATCGCTGCACGCACCGCGGCACCACTTTGTGCCGCTTCGACAAGGGCAACGCCAAATCGTTCCAGTGCCCCTATCACGGTTGGAACTTTCTCAACACCGGAAGACTGCGCGGGGTGCCGTGGCCGGACGGCTATGCCGGCGACATGCGCGATCCGAAATACAATCTTGCCCAGGTGCCGCGCGTCGAATCCTTATCGCGGCTTTATCTTCGCCACCCTCAACATGGACGCGCTGCCGCTCATCGAGCATCTCGGTCCGATCGCAAAGATCATCGACCAGTGGCTCGACCGCAATCCCGCCGGCAAGGTCGTGGTGTGCGAAGCCAACCGCTTCGCCTTCAAAGGCAATTGGAAGCTCGCCTACGACAATTCCTGCGACGGCTATCACGTCGCCTATTCGCACCGCTCGCTGCTCGAGACCGAGAACCGCTTCGCCGGCGCGAACGCCAAGGGCATGGCGTACTATCGCGACTCGCCCGATGCCCAGCCGATGTACATGCGCTATACCGGCCACGGCAATCATTTCAAGGACAAGCGGCCGAACCTGGAAAAGCGGCCGGGGGGCTTATGGGCGCTGGAAAGCGCGCATCCCGGCATGGAGCATTACGAGGCCGCATTCATCGAACGCTATGGCGAACGCGCCCTTTCGCTGCTCGACCTCGCCGGCTCCGAACCGGTCAACATCAACGTGTTTCCGAATTTCTCGCTGCTCGGTAATCATATCCAGGTGTTCGAGCCGTTAAGCGTCGGCGAGACCCACGCCACCTGGTACGGCACCATGATCGTCGATGACGGCACGCTCGGCGAAGATGCCGTCACCGCCATCAACGCGCTGCGCATGCGCACCCAGGAAGGTTTTCCGAATTTCGGCGAGGTCGACGACATCGCCAATTTCGAGCAGATCCAGCGCGGGCTGATGGCGGTCGAAGACGAGTGGGTCTATATGCACCGCGGCCTCGGTATTCCCGGCCGCATCAAGCAGGACGAGGACGGCTGCATCACCGCGCCGGCGACCGACGAGGCCTTCATGCGCGAGCATTTCAAGGAGTGGAAACGGCTGATGAAGGGACCGCACAACCTCGCCGTCACGCGGGAGCCGTAGCATGGACGCGGCTATGGCGGCGGCACGCGACCCCTCGCGCAGCTCCTACTACGTCAACGACGCGCTCTACCGCGAGCTGATGAAAAATTTCACCGGCTGGCAGGACGATTCGCGCGCGGTCGCCGATCCCGCCATCCGCGACGAGTTTCGCCGTCTCTTGGAGCGCGAGGCCCGCCTGCTCGATCAGCTCCGCTACGAGGATTGGCTCACAATGTATGCGGCCGAGTGCATCTACTGGGTGCCGTCGACGCGGGATCCCGGCGATCCGCGGCGCGAAGTTTCGGTGATGTTCGACGACCGCCGCCGCCTCGAGGACCGCATCTACCGGCTGCGCACGGGGTTTGCCTGGTCGCAGGCGCCAGCGTCGCGAACGGTACGGCTGATCGGCAACGTCGAAGTGTTCGCAACGGCGCACGAGGACACGCGCATGCTGCGCTCGAATTTTCTGATCAGCGAATTCTGGGGCGACGAAATCCGCGCGCTCACCGGCTGGGCCGGCCACCGCGTCGTGCGCGAGACCCCCTCCCTTCCCTCCCCCGCAAGCGGGGGAGGGTCCGCTTCATTTCCCTCCCCCGCAAGCCGGGGAGGGTCAGGAAGGGGGACCGGTTGGAAAATCCACGCCAAGCAAGTCAACCTGATCAATTGCGACCAAAGCATCCGCAATCCGAGTATTATTTTGTAAAAAGCCCTCCCCCCTTGTGGGGAGGGGAAAAGATGAAGCCTCATGCCCAACCTCAAACTCACGCTTGCCTGCGGCCGCTATGATCGCACCCAGCCGCTGATCGACGGCCGAGTGCAGGTAGAAGGGGTCGATCTGACCTTCATCCCGCTGCGTCCGGGCGAGACGTTCTGGCGCATGCTCAATCACGGCGAGTTCGACGCCTCGGAAATGTCGCTGTCGTCCTATACGATCCTGCGCTCGGAGGGCGATACGCGCTTTATCGCCATACCGGTTTTTCCGTCGCGGGTATTCCGCCATTCGGCGGTCTATCTGCGCGCCAATTCCGGGATCGACAAGCCGCAGGACTTGAAGGACAAACGCATCGGGGTCGCCGATTATCAGATGACCGCTGCGGTGTGGGTGCGCGGCTTTCTCGCCCATGAATACGGCGTGTCGCCGGAAGACGTGAGCTGGGTGATCGGCCGGCCGGTCCGCACCATCCAACCGCCGGCTGGCCTGCGCGTCGAGTTCATGCGGCCGGATACCACGCTCGAAGCCATGCTGGAACGGGGCGAGATCGACGCGCTGGCGTCGGTGATGATTCCGAAGGGGCTCGGGTCCACTTTGCGCCGGCTGTTTTCCAACCCGCGCGAGGTCGAACGCGCCTATTTCGAGAAAACCGGCATTTTCCCGATCATGCACACGTTCGTGCTGAAGACCCGCCTGTACGAGCAAAATCCCTGGCTTGCGATCAGCTTCTATCGCGCCTTCTGCCGCGCCCGCGACCTCGCCTACCGGATCATGTACGACACCGACGCTTTGACCTTGGGCCTGCCGTGGGTGGTCGACGAGGTCGAAGCGATGCACAAGCTGTTCGGGCCGCAAATCTGGGATTATTCGATCGAAGGCAGCCGGCCGACGCTTGATGCGCTCGTCGCCCATCTCGACGAGCAGCGGCTGACGCGGCGGCGAATGAGCGTCGAGGAGCTGTTCGTTCCCAATATCGGGCCGGCCCTTGCCGAGTACCTGCGCGCGACCGGAGAGGATTGATCCGCCGAGCCTCGCAGCATCGCCGCTGCCGCTATCGCGGTTGCACAATCCCGCGCAGCTTTCTACAAATATCCGGTCGGTCCATGTCGCCGGGAGCCCGCGCGCAACGCCGGCAAGAAGGAGAGTCCACAATGATCAGATCATTCATGCTAGGCACCGCCGCGCTCGCGCTCGCCGCGAGTCCGGCCGTCTTTCAAGGGGTGATGGCGCAGGGGATGATGGCGCCGGGGAAACCCGTCAAGATCGGCTTTGTCTCGACGTTCAGCGGCCCGGTCGCCGTGATCGGCGACGACATGAAAAATTCGTTCGAGCTTGCGCTCGACCATCTCGGACACAAGATGGGCGGCCGGCCGGTGCAGATGTTCTACGAGGACGACGGCTTCAAGCCGGAGATCGGCAAGCAGAAGAGCGAGGAGCTGGTGCAGTCGGACCACGTCGACTTCGTCTCCGGCTTCATCTGGTCGAACGTGCTGTTGGCCTCCTACAAGCCGATCATCGATTCCAAGACGTTCCTCATCGGCTCCAATGCCGGCCCGCATCAGATCGCCGCCGAATTGTGCTCGCCCTATTTGTTCTCGACCTCGTGGCAGAACGACCAGACGCCGCAGGCGATGGGCGACTACATGAACCAGAAGGGCGTCAAGACCGTCTTCCTGATCGGCCCCAATTATGCCGCCGGCACGCGACATGCTGGCCGGCGTCGCCGCGACCTTCAAGGGCAAGGTGATCGGCAAGGAACTCACCAAATGGCCGATCGCAGCTCGATTTCTCCGCCGAGCTTGCGAAGGCGCGCGCCGCCAATCCGGACGCCATCTTCGTGTTCTATCCCGGCGACGCCGGGCGTGCAGTTCCTCAATCAATATGCGCAGGCCGGCCTGAAGGGCAAGATCCCGCTCTACACTGCGTTCACCATCGACGAGACCACGCTGCCGCTTGCAGAAGGATCTCGCGCTTGGCGTGCCCGGCGCGCAGGAATGGGTCAACGATCTGCCGAACGAAGCGAACAAGAAGTTCGTCGCCGACTTCCACAAGAAGTATCCCGGCCACGGCCCGTCGTTCTACGGCGCGCAGTCCTATGATGCCGCCATGCTGATCGCGAGCGCGGTCAGCCAGGTCAAGGGATTTGAGCGACAAGGCGGCGGTGGAGGCGGCGCTGATGAAGGCCGACTTCCACTCGGTGCGCGGCGACTTCAAGTTCGGCAACAACCACTTCCCGATCCAGAACTTCTATCTGCAGGAGACGGTGAAGGAGCCGGACGGCACGTACGGCTTGAAGACCGTGGCGACGATCGTCAAGAACGACCAGGACCGCTTCCACGATCAGTGCCATATGGCGCAGATCAAGTGAGACGGACGCGCGTTCCGAACGCACTCATGCCCCGCGAATGCGGGGCATCCAGTACGCCGCGGCTCGGGAGACCGGCAACGGGCGTCTCGGAATACTGGGCCACCCGCCTGCGCGGGTGACGACGCCGAGAGTGTCGATGCAGCTCTTCATCGAGCAATGCCTGAACGGCCTGCAATTCGGGTTGCTGCTGTTCCTGCTGGCGGCCGGATTGACGCTGGTGTTCGGCATCATGGACCTGGTCAATCTGGCGCACGGCTCGCTCTACATGATCGGCGCCTATTTCGCCGCCACCTTCGCGGCCTGGACCGGCAGCTTCCTGCCGGCATTGCGCTCGGCGTCGTCGCCACCTGCTCGTCGGCATGGCGGTCGAGGTGATCGTCATGCGCCAGCTCTACGGCCGCGACCATCTCGATCATGTGCTCGGCACCTTCGGCCTGATCCTGTTCTTCAACGACTCGGTGCGACTGATCTGGGGGCCGGCCGGGCTCAACCTGCCGTTGCCGTCCTGGCTCAACACTTCGATCATGCTGCTGCCGGGGATTCACTATTCGGCCTATCGCTTTCGATCATCGTCGTCACCCTGGCGGTCGCCGCGTTGCTGTATGTTCTGGTGATGCGCACGCGCATCGGCATGCTGATCCGCGCCGGCGCCTCCAACCGCGAGATGGTCTCGGCGCTCGGCGTCAATATCAAGCTGCTCTACACGCTGGTGTTCGGGCTCGGCGCCGCGCTCGCCGGTCTCGCCGGCCTGATGCAGGCGCCGATCCTGACCGTCCAGATCGGCATGGGCGAGAACATCCTCATCCTCGCCTTCGTGGTGATCATGATCGGCGGCATCGGCTCGATCCGCGGCGCCTTCATCGCCGCCATTTTCGTCGGCTTTATCGATACCGTCGGCCGCGCGTACCTGCCCGACATTTTGCGGCTGGTGCTCAATCCGACCGCGGCCTCGACCGCGGCGCCGGCGCTCTCCTCGATGCTGATCTATCTGTTGATGGCGGCGGTACTGGTGGTGCGGCCGGCAGGGCTGTTCCCGGTGGCGAATAAATGAAGTCCACGGCGGCTCTGGTCCGGACTCGATCACGCCGCGCAACGTGGTCGTGGCCGTCATCCTCGCGTCTCGTGCTGCTGCCGCTCTACACCGGCGGCACCGGCAACCACTTCCTGCTGACGCTGTTCACCCGCATCGTCATCCTGGCGCTGGCGGCAATCAGCGCTGAACCTGATCCTCGGCTATGGCGGCATGATCAGCTTCGGCCATGCCGTTTATCTCGGCATCGGCGGCTACGCGGTCGGCATCCTGGCGCATGAGGGAATCTACTCCGGCTTCGTGCAGTGGCCGGTCGCGCTTGCGGCGTCGGCGCTGTTCGCGCTGGTAATCGGGGCGCTCAGCCTGCGCACGCGCGGCGTCTATTTCATCATGATCACGCTCGCCTTCGCGCAGATGGTCTATTACGTCGTCTCCGGCCTCGACCGCTACGGCGGCGACGACGGCCTGACCATCTATCAAGCGCAGCCAGTTCTGGCGCGCTGACCGACCTGTCGCGACCGACCGTGTTCTATTACGTCTGCCTCGCGCTTTCTGCTCGCCACCATCTACCTGGTTTACCGGCTGGTGAATTCGCGCTTCGGCCTGGTGATCCAGGGCGCGCGCTCGAACGAACTGCGCATGCGGGCGATTGGCTTTCCGACCTTCCGCTACAAGCTCGTCTGCTTCGTCATCGCCGGAACGCTGTGCGGGCTTGCCGGCGCGCTCCTCGCCAATCACACCGATTTCGTCAGCCCGGCGATGATGTACTGGACGCGCTCCGGCGACCTCATCGTCATGGTGGTGCTCGGCGGCATGGCCTCGATCTTCGGGCCGCTGATCGGGGCGGTCACGTTCCTGGTGCTGGAGGAATTGCTGTCCGACATCACCGGTCTATTGGCAGATCATTTTCGGGCCGACTGCTTGCTGTCTGGTCGTGCTGTTCGCGCGCGGCGGCATCGACGGGTTGTTGCGCGATGGCAGCCTGATCAATTGCTGCGCAAGCCTCATCAGGCCGATCAAGAGGCGCCATGAGCGAGCCGCTGCTGCAGATCGAGGATCTGACCAAGCGCTTCGGCGGCATCGTCGCCACCGACAACGTCGCGCTCGACGTCGACGCCGGCGAGCTGCACGCGATCATCGGGCCGAACGGCGCCGGCAAGACCACGCTGATCGCCCAGCTCGGCGGCCAACTGGCACCGGATTCCGGCCGCATCCGCTTCGACGGCGACGACATCACCGACGCTGCCGATGTACCGGCGCAGCCGGCTCGGGCTCGCCCGCTCGTTCCAGATCACCTCGCTGTTTCTCGACTCTCAGCGTGCTCGACAATGTGGCGCTGGCGGTGCAGGCGCAGGCCGGGCATTCGTTCCGCTTCTGGCGCAACGCGCGGCGGGAATCGGCGCTGCGCGAGCCGGCGCGCGCGGCGCTTGCGCGCGTCGGCCTTGGCGAGCGCGCGGAGTGGCTGGCATCCGCGCTCAGTCACGGCGAGCATCGCCAGCTCGAACTCGCCATGGCGCTCGCCGACAAGCCGCGCCTGCTGCTGCTCGACGAGCCGATGGCCGGGCTGGGCCCGGAGGAATCCGCCGCGCATGGTCGAGATGCTGCGCGCCTTCAAGCAGCGAGCTCACCGATCCTTCTGGTCGAGCACGACATGGAGGCGGTGTTCGCGCTCGCCGACCGCATCACGGTGCTGGTCTATGGCCGCGTGATCGCCACCGGCAGCCCCGGCCGACATCCGCACCAACGCCGAGGTGCGCGACGCCTATCTGGGCGAGGCAGGAGGGCACGGACATGGCTGACACCGTGCTCGAGCGTCGACGGCATCGAGACCTGCTACGGCCTGCAGCCAGGTGCTGTTCGGCGTGTCGCTGTCGATCGCGCCCGGCGAGATGGTGACGCTGATGGGCCGCAACGGCATGGGCAAGACCACCACCGTGCGCTCGATCATGGGGCTGACCCGCGCGCGCGCCGGCTCGATCCGCTTCGCACGGCCGCGAGATCCGCGGCTGCCGTCCTACAGCGTCGCCAAGCTCGGCATCGGCCTGGTGCCGGAAGGCCGGCAGATTTTCCCGAATCTCGACCGTGCGCGAGAACCTGGTGGCGACGGCGGTGGACGCGCGACGGCCGACGGCTGGACGCTGGAGAAGGTCTACGCGCTGTTCCCGCGGCTCGCCGAGCGCGCGCGGCAGCATGGGCAACCAGCTGTCCGGCGGCGAGCAGCAGATGCTGGCGATCGGCCGCGCGCTGATGACCAATCCGCGGCTGCTTGATCCTCGACGAGGCGACCGAAGGGCTGGCGCCGCTGATCCGCGCCGAGATCTGGCGCTGCCTTGCGCGCGCTCAAGGACTGAAGGCCTCGTCGATCCTGGTGATCGACAAGAACGTCGCAGCGCTGACCCGCATTGCCGATCGCCATTTCCTGATCGAGCGCGGCCGCGTGGTGTGGAGCGGCAATTCGCGCGAACTTGCCGCCGCGCCGGACGTGCAGCACCGCTATCTCGGGATTTGACGACGGTCCGGCCATCGGCTGCCTCCGTATTAGTCCTTACTGCGCATTAGCGTATCGTCAGCATGTTCAACCATATGACGGCATATGACTGCGCGCGCACAAATAATCCGCGCGAAGAGCCGCACAAAGTCACAGAGGGATCCTCGAACTGAGGCGTCATTTCATGAAAGCGCTCGGCGCATCGATGCGACAGGGTTTTTACCGCTTGCTGCATCGCGTCGACTGGAAGCAGCGGGGCGTCAACGATGCCGCCGTCATCGTCGTCTTCGCATTGATCGCCTATGGCGTCAGCGAATGGTTTGATCTGTTCGACCGGATCGTAAATTTGCAAAAGAGCTACGGCGATTGGGGCCTCGACGATATCGTTCTCATCTGCGTGGCGCTTTCAGTCGCCTTGACGGCCTACGCGTGGCGCCGCTTTCAGGATCTGACCAAGGAGAACCGTGCGCGCCGCAGCGCCGAGGCGGAAGTCAGGAACAAGGTTCAGCAGCTGACGCGCGCCCAAGCCTTTTTGACCACGATCGTGGAAAACGTCCCGGTGACGATCTTCGTGAGGGAATTACCCGAATGCCGCTTTGTGCTCGTCAACCGCGAGGCGGAAAAGCTCCTCGGCATCTCGCGAGAAGAATTGCTGGGAAGGACCGTGTCGGACGTCTTCCCGGGACCGGCCGCGCGCCGCATAGAAGATCATGATCAGATACAGCTGCGCTCTCATGGGCCGACGCTATTCGATGAAGTTCCCGTGTCGACGCGCGGTAGTGATGCCAGAATCACGGTCGCGACCGGCCTTGCGATACGCGATGACGACGACACGCCCCGCTATCTCGTGAACGTCGTCCGGGACATCACGGAGCGCAAGCGCGCCGAGGCGCAGATCGAGCATCTCGCGCATCACGACCCATTGACCGGTCTGCCCAATCGCGCCGCTTTCAACGCCTGCCTTGAGAGCACTGCCGAGAGTGCCGCAGCGGCACACGAAAGTTTCGCGGTCCTGTGCATGGACCTCGACCGGTTCAAGGAAGTCAACGATGTCTTCGGCCATGCGGTGGGCGATGCTTTGCTCTGCGAGGTCGCAAAGCGGCTGCAGGCCGCCTGCGGCGGTGCGTTCCTGGCAAGGCCCGGCGGCGACGAATTCACCATCATCTGCGCCGACGGGCCGCAACCCGCGTCCGCGGAAGCGCTGGCCGACGGCATGCTGCGTTCGCTCGATGGAGAGATCGCGGTCGCCGGCCAGACGCTGCGCGCGGGAATTAGCATCGGGGTTGCCGTCTATCCGGCGGACGGGCTCGAAAGCGAAATCCTGTTGGCCAATGCCGACGCAGCGCTCTATCGGGCCAAGGCGGAAGCGCGCGGCTCCATCCGCTTCTTCGAGCCGGAAATGGACAAGCGTCTGCGCGAGCGGCGCGCTCTGCAACACGATCTCGGGTCTGCGCTTTTTCGCAATGAGATCACTCTGTACTACCAGCCGCAGGCGTCGATCGGCGGCGAAATCACCGGTTTTGAGGCCCTGGTGCGCTGGAATCACCCGACCCGCGGCCTCGTGTCCCCCAGCGAATTCATCCCGCTCGCCGAGGACAGCGGCCTGATCATTCCGATCGGCGACTGGATCCTGCGCGAGGCCTGCCGCGAGGCTGCGTCCTGGCCGAAGCCGCTGCACATCGCCGTCAATTTTTCGCCGGTCCAGTTTCGCCATGGCGATCTGCCGGCGCTGGTCCATTCCGTGCTGTTCGAAACCGGCCTTGCCGCCGCCCGGCTGGAAATCGAAATCACCGAGGGCGTGCTGATCGACGACTTCCCGCGCGCCGTTTCGATCCTGCGGCGGCTCAAAGCGCTCGGCGTGCGCATCGCCATGGACGACTTCGGCACCGGTTACTCGTCACTGTCGTACCTGCAGTCGTTTCCGTTCGACAAGATCAAGATCGATCAGGCCTTCGTCGCCAATCTCGATCGCAATCAACAGGCGGCGGCCATCATTCGCGCCGTGATCGGGCTCGGGCGCGGACTCGAACTGCCGGTCGCGGCGGAGGGCGTCGAGACCAAGGAGCAATTGGCCTTTTTGGAGCGGGAAGCGTGCAACGAGATACAAGGCTATTTTGTCGGCCGCCCGGCGCCGATCGAGCAATATGCGCAGCTCATCGGCCGTGACCCGGTTGCGCAGACCAGGGCGCTCGCAGGCTGAGCGCGGCGCGGTCAGCCGCGCTCGCAGGCTTCGCGAATTCGCTCCACGAGCGCATTGCCCAGGAGAGGCTTTTCGACGATGGGCACGTTTGCCTTGGCGGCGCGGGCGCTCAATGCGACGCTGGGTTGACTGATGATCGAGGATGGCCGGCGCCGAAATGTCCCGGTCGCGCAAATGAGCGATCAGCTCCAGCCCGGTCATGCCCGGCATCTTCTGATCGATGACGAAACAGTCGCAGGCGCCACTATCGCCGGCCTTCAGCAGCTCGGTCCCACCCGCATAGGTGCGCACCGTAAAGCCTTCGAGTTCAAGCGAAAATTTCAGCGAATTGCAAACCGCCGGGTCGTCGTCGACGACCGCGACAACCGGCGGCTGACTTCATCGATATGGCCTGCGATCGTCATCACCTTCGCGCGCACTCCTGTGCTCGAGCTTTTGCGTAAAATGGAGAGGGATCGGCGCCGCCGCATTGACATGGCTCAATTCAGCGCCCGGCGCCGCTGCGGAACGAGGTCGTATCAATCCGACCCGAGCGTCCCGGCGATCAGCGCCATGCGCACGAGTTCCGACAGGCTGCGCGCCTGCATTTTGTTCATGAGGTTTGCCCGATAGATTTCGACTGTCCGCGGGCTGATGCCGAGGTCGAAGGCAATCTGCTTGTTGGCGCGGCCGGCCACCAGTCCGGAAAGCACGTCGCGTTCGCGGTTCGACAGCGCCGCCAGCCGGCTGTCGATCTCGCGCCCGCTCGGTATTGCGCCTTCGTTCGCCGTCGTGCTGCCGCAGCGCCGAGCGCACGCTCGCCAGCAGCATGTCGTCGTCGAACGGCTTTTCCAAGAAGTCCGCAGCGCCGATCTTCATTGCTTCGACCGCGAGCGGAACGTCGCCGTGTCCGGTAATGACGATGACCGGAACCGCGAACGTTGAGTTCACTCAATCGCCGCAGCAGGTCTATTCCGCTCATGCCCGGCATCCGCACGTCGGTGATGATGCAGCTCGAACCCATATCCGGAAGCAGATCGAGGAAAACGCGGCGGAGGCATAGGTCTTGGCCTCGATCCGGGCCGTCTGCAGCAGAAACGCGAGCGACTGGCGGCTCGCCTCGTCGTCGTCGATGACGTGAACGACAAACTTTTCAGCCGGCATCGCCGACCTCCTCTTTGGCCACCGCTGGAAGCGTAAAGGAGAACACCGTCCCGCCTCCGAGATTGGGGCGCGGCGCGATCGAACCGCCATGCGCCTCGATGATGGTGCGCGAAATCGAAAGGCCTACGCCCATACCGTGAGCTTTACTGGTGACAAAGGGCTGGAACAATTGCGCACCGATCTCCGGCGCGATCCCGGCCCCGGTATCGGCGACGCTGATCTCCGCCATATTGTCCGGCTTCGGCGCCGTCGAAACCAAAAGCTCGCGCCGCTCGCAGCCCTCCATCGCTTCGATGGCGTTGCGCATCAGATTGAGCAGGACCTGCTGGATCTGCACCTTGTCGGCGAGCACAAAATCTATTCGCGGGGCGAAATCGAAGCTGACGCGCACGCCCTTGTCCTTGGCGCCAACGAGCGCCAGGGCGCTTGCTTCCTCGATAAGCTTCTTCACGTCTTCGACTCGCCGCTCGCTTTCGCCGCGGGCGACGAAATCGCGCAAGCGGCGGATGATCTGGCCGGCGCGCAAGGCCTGGTCGGCCGCCTTGTCCATGGCGTCGCGTATCAGATCGGCCTGTTCGTCCGTGCTGTTCTCAAGCAGCCGGCGCGAGCCTTTCATGTAATTGGCGATCGCCGACAGCGGCTGATTGAGCTCGTGCGCCAACGCCGAGGCCATTTCGCCCATCGCGGTCAGCCGCGAGACATGGACCAGTTCGGCCTGCAATTCCTGCAGCCGGGCCTCGGTCTGCTGCCGTTCCGTCAGGTCGCGGATGAAGCCGGTGAAGTAGCGCTGATGGCTGGTGCGCATCTCGCCGACGGCAAGCTCCATGGGGAAGGTCGAGCCGTCCTTGCGCCGGCCGACCACGACGCGGCCGACGCCGATGATGCGCCGCTCTCCGGTGCGCAGATAGCGGCCAATATAGCTGTCGTGTTCCTCGCGGTAGGGTGCCGGCATCAAGAGCTTGACGTTTCCTCCCACGACCTCTGCGCCGGCATAGCCGAACAGCCGCTCTGCTGCCGTGCTGAACGATTGCATGATGCCGCGCTCATCGATCACGATCATGGCCTCTGGGATGGTGTCGAGAATCGACTGCAGATGCGCCGCGCCCGCGCCGGCTGATTTGGCACTTTCGCCGACCTTCCGGCGCGAGCGAACCAGCAACTCCCCTGCCCAGGCTGCACCGAAGCCGACGAGCGTGAAGGCAACGCAATTGACTACGTCCACCGCCGATAGTGAGCGAAACTCGGTGATAAAAAACAGACCAGCGAGCAGGCCGGCGACGGTCGCAAAAATCCCCGGTCCGAAACCGCCGATCGCCGAACCGATCAGAATCGGCGGAAGGTAGAACAGGAAGGTCGCTTGGCCGGCAAGAATAGGCTGCAATGCAAGGCGAAGTGCCGCTGCCACGACCAGCGCCAAGGCGGTCAGTCCATACTTGAACGCGGCCTGCCGCAGTCCCGGCGGCAGCAGCTTGGTCAGACCTGAGCGCGTTGAATTGGTAACGATTTCAGCCATCGTCCTGCCGCTCATCGGAACGCGGCCGGCGGTGCCTTGTCGGCCAGTTTGGCGCTCCGGCGCCCCTCAGGGAAACCCCTTAGGGGCATTATCTGAATTTTCCGCCTTTGGCCCGAAGTTTACCACTACCTCCCGACGCTCCCGGAGGTAAAGAATCATGCTCACCCAGACCCCAATCCGCAGCGAAACAATCCGCGCCCCGCTGGTGCCGACCCGCAAGGCGACAGCGGTGCCGCATGAAGCGTTCCCCGCAATTGCCGAGCCGAACTCGCTGGCTCTGCACATACACCTGATGGGCGTCACCATGTCGTACCATCGGAACGCCGAGATTTTTGGCGAGAACGAGCCTGCCGAGTACGTTTACAAGGTGGTTAGCGGAGCGGTGCGGACCTACAAGATTCTCAGCGACGGCCGCCGCCAGATCGGCGGATTCTACCTGCACGGCGATATTTTCGGCCTCGAACTGGCCGACGAGCATACGCTGTCCGCGGAGGCCATCACCGACGCCAAGGTTCTGGTGATCAAGCGCAGCGCGCTCACCGCTTTGGCCGGGCGCGACGCGGTGATCGGCCGTGATCTGTATCAACTCGCCGCGCGCGAACTGCGCCGGGTCCAGGAACGCATCCTGCTCCTGATCAAGAGCGCGCAGGAGCGCGTTGCAAGCTTCCTGTTGGAAATGGCCGAGCGGATGCCTGCCGGCAGCGCGATCGAGCTGCCGATGTCGCGCCAGGACATCGCCGATTATCTCGGCTTGACGATCGAGACGGTTTCGCGGACCCTGACCGCTTTGGAGAGTGCCGCCGCGATCGAGGTATCGACCTCGCGGCGGATCGTATTGCGCAACCGCCCCGCGCTCAACCGGCTCAACAGCTAGGCCGCGCGGGCGGCAAGCCGTGAGCAGGAGCAAGCATGCAAGTCCGCGATGTGATGACGCGGAACGTCATTTCCGTGAGGGCCGATGAGCCGGTTGTTAAAGCCGCGCAATTGATGCTGGACAACCGGATCAGTGGCCTGCCGGTGGTGGATGCCGGCGGGGCGCTGGTCGGCATCGTCACCGAGGGCGACTTCCTGCGCCGCAGCGAAGCTCGGCACCCAACGCCGCCGGCCGAAATGGCTCGAATTCATCATCGGCCCCGGCCGCCTGGCCCAGGAATATGTGCACGAATCCGGCACCAAGGTCGGCGAGGTAATGACCGCCGATCCGTACACCGTGGGCGAGGACGATCCGCTGGAAACGGTTGTCGCGCGGATGGAGCACCGCCGCGTCAAGCGGCTTCCGGTCGTGCGCGACGGCCGCATGGTCGGCATCGTCAGTCGCGCCAATCTCATGCATGCGCTGGCGAGCCTCGCCCGCGTCAGCCCGCCGCAAGCGGGCGACGATGCCGCCATTCGCGAGCGAATTCTGGCTGCGCTCGCCAAGGAACACTGGGCGCTGGGCATCAACGTGATCGTCAAGAACGGCGTCGCCGAGGTGTGGGGAACCATCATGGACGAACGCGAACGCCAGGCCTGCATCGTGACGGTGGAAAACGTCGCAGGGGTTAAGGCGGTTCACGATCATTTGGTCTGGATCGAGCCGGTGTCGGGCATGGTCTTCCCGTCATCCGAGGACGAAGCGAGCGGGCGGACCGAGGGCGCTTGATGCCGCACAGCTCCGTGTCCAGGTTCGTGGCGGCCCTCGCCATCGTCGTGGCGATCCTGGGATCGGCACTGCAACCCGCGAGCGGCGACGAACAGCTTTCGCCGGAGGCGCAACAGGGACTTGCCATCATTCGCGCCAATTGCGCGCGCTGCCACGCAATCTATAAGGTCGGCGAAAGCCCGCTGAAAGCCGCGCCGCCGTTCCGCACGCTGCACCTGCGTTATCCGGTCGAGTCGCTCGAAGAGGCGCTCGGCGAGGGCATCATTACCGGTCATCCGGCAATGCCGGAATTCCGCTTCAATCCGGATCAGGTTGGCGACGTAATCGATTATCTGAAATCGCTGGAACGCTAGTGTTGTGACTCTGACAGATCGTTCTGTCGTTCCGGGGCGCGGGCCTTGGCCCGCGGGCCCGGAATCCATAATCCAGGGTGGTGGTTATGGATTCCGGGCCCGCCGCTTCGCGGCGTCCCCGAATGACGCCACACTGAATCATATCTCAGTGACAGAACGCTAGGACAGCGAGGAAGCCACTTACACCACGGCGTTTGCTCTTCGCTGCCCCTTTCAGAGCCACAGCCTAAACACTCAGCTTCACCGCGCTGATCTGCGGGTCGTCGGGATCGGACGAAACCGTAAATCCCAGTTCCCTGCACATGTTCAGCATGGTGATGTTTTCATGCAGCACCTGGCCTTCGATGGTGCGGATGCCCTCGGCCCGCGCATATTCGATCAAGAGCTGCATCAGGACCCAGCCCAGGCCGTGGCCCTTGAGGTCGGAGCGAACCAGGACGGCGTACTCGCCCTTGTCGTAGTCGGCGGTCATGTGCAGACGGCCCACGCCGAGCATCGCGCCGCTGGTCCCGTCGATGGCAATGAACGCCATGGCGCGCGCGTAATCGAGCTGCGTCAACCGGGCAATGAACGGATGGCTGAACTCCCTGAGCGGCGCGAAGAAGCGCAGCCGCAGGTCTTGCTGCGTCAAATGGCTGAAGAACGGCGGATACAATCGCTCGTCTTCGGGTTTGACGGGGCGGACCAGGACAAAGCTGCCGTCGCGCAGTTCGACGCGGCGCTCCCACTCCTTCGGGTAGGGCCGTATCGCGAAGCGGGGATGGCCGGACGGCGCGTGGCGGCTTTTTTCGCAAGGCGCAATCGACACCCGCGCATCAACCGCGATAACGCCGCTCTCATCGGCCAGAACCGGATTGAGATCGATATCGCGAATCTCAGGAAAATCGGCGGCGAGCTGCGCCAGCTTGACCAGGAGCAGTTCGATCGAGCGCTCATCGGCGGCCGGCACATTGCGATAAGCCTTAAGCACGCGCGAGACCCGCGTGCGCGCAATCAGCTCGCGGGCGAGCGCCAGATCGAGCGGCGGCAGCGCCAAAGCCTTATCATCGATCATTTCGACGGCGGTGCCGCCCCGCCCGAAAACGACGACTGGCCCGAACGTCGGATCGTCGGCGATGCCGACGATCAATTCGCGCGCTTTGGGACTTACGATCATTGGAAAAACCGTCACGCCGGAAATCCGCGCATCGGGCTTTGCGGTTCGCGCCCGACGCAGGATTTCGGCTGCGGCTTCGCGCACCGAGCCTGCATTGGCGAGGTTGAGCCGCACCCCGCCGACGTCCGATTTGTGCACGATGTCGGGGGATTGAATCTTCAGGACAACCAGCGTGCCGCGATCGAGATAGGGCTTTGCCGCAGCGACCGCTTCCTCGGCATCGCGCGCCAGTATGGCCGGGGCGACCGCAATGCCGTAGGCCGCGAAAATCCGGTTGGTCTCGATCGGATCGAGCCAGGCGCGACCGTCTGCCAATGCGCCATCGATGATCGGCCGCACTGCGGCAGAGTCTGGCGCAAAATCCTGCGCCAGACTGGGCGGTGCGGCCATCAGCAAGTCCTGCGCTTGGCGGTAGCGCACGAGATGCATGAAGCCTGACACGGCATCCGCCTCGGTCGGATAGGTCGGAATGTTTGCGGCCGCGAACGCCGCTTCGGCCGGACCGCCGCCGCCGATCCAGACCGCGAAGACCGGTTTCGGCGGCACGCGCTGTTTGCGATGCTTCTCGGTCACGGCAATGACCGACTGCGCCGCTTGGAGCGGCGAGGCAAGCGCGGTCGGCACGTTCATGACCAGCACCGCGTCGTCGTCCTCATCGGCCAGCAGGCAATCAAGCGCAGCGGCGTAGCGGGCGGCGTCGGCATCGCCGGCGATATCGACGGGATTGAAGTGCGACCAGATCGGTGGCAAGGCAGCATCAAGCGCCTTCACGGTCGGTGCGGACAAAGTGGCGAGATTGCCCCCCAGATCGACAAGCCGATCGACGGCCAGCACGCCGATGCCGCCGCCATTGGTCAGTATGGCAAGCCGCTTGCCAGGCAAGCCCGCCATGTGCCCAAGCGTTTCGGCAGCGGCGAACAGCTCATCGAGATCGAGCACGCGCAACAGGCCAGCGCGGCGGAAGGCCGCGTCATAGACCGCATCCGAACCGGCCAACGCGCCGGTATGGGTCAAGGCCGCTTTTGCCCCTTGCGCATTGCGCCCGGCTTTGATCACCAGCACCGGCTTGGCGCGGGATGCCGCGCGCGCCGCCGACATGAACTTGCGCGCCTCGCCGATCGACTCGATGTAGAGCAGGATGGCGCGGGTGCGCCGATCCATCGCGAAATAGTCGAGCAGGTCGCCAAAATCGACGTCGATCAAGTCGCCGATCGAGACGATCGCGGAAAAGCCGATATCGTGCACCGCGCCCCATTCCACCAATCCCGCAGCAACGGCGCCCGACTGCGAGATGACCGCGAGATCGCCGCCGCGCGGCGTGGAAGCGGTGAAACTGGCATTGAGCTTGACGTGCGGCAACAGGATGCCAAGGCAGTTGGGACCGACCAGGCGCATGCCGCTCCCTCGCGCGGCCGTTTCGCTCTGTGCGGCGAGCGAGCCCCGACCGCGGCCGAGACCCGCCGTGATGATGATGGCGGCCGCCGTGCCTTTCGCAGCCGCCGCGGCGACGACGTTCGGCACCTCGGCCGCCGGCACCGCGATCACTGCGATATCCGGCGCAGCCGCGAGTGCCGCAAAGGATTTCACCGCCCGCACTCCTCCGACGGCGTCGTAGTACGGATTGACGAGACCCACGGCGCCGGCAAAGCCGCTGCGCCGCAGAATTCCGCAACACGGCGCCGCCAGGAGAGGTCGGACGCGGACTGGCGCCGACGACGACGATCGAACGCGGCGAAAACAGTCGGTCGAGACGGTAGGTTGACATCGATCCGCCAATTGCAATCGTAAATGTCGGGTTCAGCCCGATGTAGTCGGATTCCCGGCAGTCCGCATCGGAAACTTTCGCTGTTCCGATCAAATGATTGAAGAGAGCAGATTCCGATCATATTTCACCATCGTCATGCGCGGGCTTGTCCCGCGCATCCACGTCTTCCGTGCGTGCTGCAAGGCGTGGATGGCCGGGACAAGCCCGGCCATGACCAACC
>CAVQWD010000048.1:0-5860 GCA_963717265.1 uncultured Alphaproteobacteria bacterium
GGGGAGGTAAGTCTATCAGCTCAGGGAGGTGCTCATGGCGGATATTCAAACTAACGAAGGCACTGCGCCCGGCACCGTCATCGTACGCGAGACGCGGCGCGGCCTGTTCCAGCAGGAAGTCATCTCGGGCCCACACCATCTGCTCGCGGACGAGCCGAAAGATGTGGGCGGGTTCGACAGCGGCCCGGGTCCGTACGATTTCCTGCTTGCCGCGCTCGGCACCTGCACGTCGATGACGCTGCGGCTCTATGCCGACCGCAAGAAGATGCCGCTGAAGCGCACGGAGGTCCGGCTGCGGCACGGTAGGATTTACGCCAAGGATTGCGCCGAATGCGAAACCAAGCAGGGGATGCTCGACCGCATCGAGCGCGTTATTACGCTTGAGGGCGATCTCACCGCCGAACAGCGAGCGCGGCTCATGGAAATCGCCGACAAATGCCCCGTACACCGCACGCTGAAATCTGAGATCGACATCCGCACGGTGGAGGAGCGGAAGTAGCCCGGATGAGCGGAGCGACATCCGGGAACAACCTACCGGCTTGGACGCCGCTCCCGGCTTTCACTGCGCCCCAACGAGGTTACCTCTTTTCTTCCCCGTAGTTTCCTCGCGTAATGGGCGTTTGGAATTACGTCGGAGATTCATCATTCTACGTAAATTGAGACGTTCCGGAAGGTTTCGCAATTTTTTTTGCTCTTCGGCGAATGACATCGTTCAGAGGTTCGCGAAAACTTTCGGCGAGTTGCACCAAATCTTTTTCTAGCGGACTGTTCTTAAGGTTACAAAATCTACAGTCGAACTCTAGCACGCTTCCATAATCCCCTTCCGGAACATTTATCAAACAGGCGATATCTGGCCTGCACCCGGTTTCACGGACACCGAGTTAGGTGTTTTGATGGAACCGGAGGTGTGTCATGGAGAGGCGGAAGTTTACACGCGAGTTCAAGCTTGAGGCTGTGCGGCTGATCAAGGGGCGAGGCGTCTCGTATGCGCAAGCCTCGCACGATCTCAGTGTGCATGAGTCACAGTTGCGCAGTTGGGTGAAGGCGTTTGCGGATGATCCGCAGCATGCGTTTCCCGGCCAAGGTCAGATGAAGCCCGAGCAGCTGGAGATCGCGCAGCTCAAGCGCGAGGTGATCAGGCTGAAGGCGGAACGAGACATCCTAAAAAAAGCCGCGGCCTACTTCGCGAAGGAATCGACGTGAAGTTCGGTTTCATAGCGAAGCACCGGGGGATCTGGCCGGCGGGATGGTTGTGCGAGGCGCTCGGTGTCTCGCGGGGTGGGTTCTATGCTTGGCTGACACGACCGCGCAGTCAGCGCAGCCGCAGTGACGAAGAGCTGGGCGCGAAGGTTCGCGCCAGCTTCCTCGCCAGCGATCGAACCTATGGCGCCAGGCGGGTGTGGCACGATCTTCTCGCCGAAGGGGTATCGTGTGGATTGCATCGGATCGAGCGATTGATGCGGCTACAGGCTCTCAAAGCCCGTCCGCGACGGCGTCGACTGCCGCCCGATCTGGGTGAGCGGCAGGTCGCCGCCGTCGCTGCCAACGTGCTCGACCGCAGCTTCGAAGCGCCCGCTCCCAACCGCAAATGGATCGCTGACTTCACGTACGTGTGGACGGCAGAGGGCTGGCTCTATGTGGCTGCCGTCGTCGATCTGTTCTCTCGGCATGTGGTCGGCTGGTCGATGAACACAGCGATGACAGCGCAGCTCGTCACCGATGCTCTGGTGATGGCAATCTGGCGACGAGGCAAGCCCGACGCGCTGCTGCATCACTCCGATCGTGGCAGCCAGTACACCAGCGAGCAGTTCCAGAAGTTGATGTCAGATCACGGTGTCGTCTGCTCGATGAGCCGCTCAGGCAACGTCTGGGACAATGCGGCGATGGAGAGCTTCTTCTCCTCGCTGAAGACCGAGCGCACAGCGCGCAAGACGTATCGCACGCGTGACCAAGCCAAGGCTGACGTGTTCGACTACATTGAGTGCTTCTATAATCCGAAACGCCGGCACTCGACGATCGGATATCTGAGTCCCGTGGAGTTCGAAATGCGGGCGGAATTAGCTTAAGCGGGTGTCAACCGAACCGGGTACAGGCCATATTGCTCCTATCACGGGTTGCAGCCCTCTGTCGCTTGACTCCATGGAGCTAAAATATGAATACAAAAAACCGAGCTTCGCATTCAGCGACAGGGAATCCTGTGAAGAGGTGGGAGTTATTGAGCGTAAAAGGGAACTATCAACTTGCCGAACGAGGTTGTCCTCGATACATCGGTTGAGTTCCTCCTTCACCATAGTCGGGATTCTAGCTGCCTTTTTTGCATAGCGAGCCTCGCTCTTGATGGCATAAATGCACACGAATACGACCGTCCCTGCAATGAGATCTGCGAATGCATCGTCGTGAATAGGGGTTGTGGAAGGATCAAAATAGATCGCCGCCCTGCTTATTGCGCGCGGAAGAAAGATTGCCGCCAGTGTACCGAGGAAAATTTCTGTCACTAAAGGCAGATCGAGAAGCTTTCCAAATAGCCGATATATTGAGCCACCGATTGAATTGCCTTTGAACATTGAAGAAAGCCCCACCGGCGTATTCAGTTCCGGTAACCTATCGACCTCACCTCATAGTTGCAATGCTCTACCTCAACGCTTACTAGGTAGATACATGGTTGACGCGTCACTTGGGCTAGCCTAATCCGACTTATTATCCCTCACTGAAGAGATCACCTCCGCAATCGCCGCATCATTGCCTGGCGCCATGATGTGGACGCCGGCGACGCCGGGAATGGTCGAAAGCTCCGCAATCAAGTCGACGCAGATGCGCACGCCCTCGCGCGCCGGGTCGCCGGCTTTCTCCATGCGTTCGATAAAGGCGTCGGGAATGATCGTGCCGTAGAGGTGGCTTTTCATCCAGGCCGCCGATTTGGCCGAGCGCAGCGGATTGACGCCGATGAGGAGCGCAACTTGCCGCGTCACTCCAGCCGCTTCGAGGGCGGCGACGTAGCGGCGGACGATTGCGGCATCCATGCAGAACTGCGTCTGCACGAATTGCGCGCCGGCCTTGACCTTGGCGAGGAGCGCATGCGGCTGCCAGCCGGCGGGCGGATCGATCGGCACGTCGGCGGCGCCGATGAAGAACTCAGGCCGGCCGCCGACCCTACGTCCGGTCGGCAGCGTGCCTTCGTCGCGCAGCCGGCGCGCGGTCTCGATCAACGCCTTCGAATCGATATCGAACACCGGCTTGGTCTCTGGCTGATCGCCGGCTTTCGGGTCGTCGCCGGTGAGCAGAAGCAAATTGCGAATGCCGAGCGCGGCCGCTCCCATCAATTCGCTTTGCAGCGCGATGCGGTTCTTGTCGCGGCAGGTGATCTGGAGAATGGGCTCGATGCCGGCGCCAAGGAGGAGGCTCGCGGCGGCGAGCGCGCCCATATGCGCGCGCGCGCCGGCGCCGTCGGTGACGTTGACTGCATCGGCCAAGCCGTTGAGCCCGGCCGCCTTGCGCAACAGCTCCTGCGCGTCGCACGACACCGGCGGCGCCAGTTCCGCCGTCATGACGAATCGGCGGTTTGGCCCGTCTTGGCGCAGCCGTTCTTGCAGCGTGTGGAGCAGGGGGGTGCTGTGCTCGCTCATCGGTTTTTTGGCGGGCGCGCCGCCGCGACAGCGCATATATGCTTTGCGCTTTTACATCAAATCCGCGCTAGTTTTGTCTCAGCATGATCTTTTCCGACCTTCCTTCGCCCGCCGAAGCGGGCTTCGCGAAGGCAGGAAACCGGCGGCCACTTTTCGGGATCATGCTTTAAATACCGGCCTTCCTGGACAGGAAAGCAGCGTCTGGTTAGAGAGTTGGCTCAAGATGACCGGCGTCAACGATATCAGATCGGCCTTCCTCGGCTACTTCACGCGCGAGGGCCACGAAGTCGTGCCGTCTTCGCCGCTGGTGCCGCGCAACGATCCGACGTTGATGTTCACCAATGCCGGCATGGTGCAGTTCAAGAACCTCTTCACCGGCCTGGAAAAGCGGCCCTATGTGCGCGCGGTGACCGCGCAGAAATGCGTGCGCGCCGGCGGCAAGCACAACGACCTCGACAATGTCGGCTATACCGCGCGCCACCACACCTTCTTCGAAATGCTCGGCAATTTTTCGTTCGGCGATTATTTCAAGGACCGCGCCATCGAGCTGGCGTGGAAGCTGTTGACCAAGGAATTCGGCCTGTCGGCGGACCGCTTGCTGGCGACGGTCTATATCGACGACGACGAAGCGTTCAAGCTCTGGAAAAAAATCACCGGCCTGCCGGAGAAGAGAATTCTCCGCATCGCCGGCGACGACAATTTCTGGGCCATGGGCGACACCGGGCCGTGCGGTCCATGCGCGGAGATTTTCTACGATCACGGCGACCACATTTGGGGCGGGCCGCCCGGCAGCGCCGAGGCCGAAGGCGACCGCTTTGTCGAAATCTGGAATCTCGTGTTCATGCAATACGAGCAACTTGCCGACGGCAAGCGCCTGGATCTGCCGCGGCCGTCGATCGATACCGGGCTCGGCCTTGAGCGCATGGCGGCGGTGCTGCAAGGCACGTATGACAATTACAAGATCGACCTGTTTGCCGCGCTGATCGAAGCCGTCGCCGACCTCACCGGGGTCGACCCCGAAGGCGAGCGCAAAGCCTCGCACCGCGTCATCGCCGACCATTTGCGCGCCAGCGTGTTCCTGATCGCCGACGGCGTGCTGCCGTCCAATGAGGGCCGCGGCTATGTGCTTCGCCGCATCATGCGCCGTGGCATGCGCCACGCCGAGCTCCTCGGCGCCAAGGAGCCGCTGATGTGGCGGCTCGTGCCGGTGCTGGTGCGCGAAATGGGCGAAGCCTATCCGGAGCTCCACCGCGCCAATGCGCTCATCACCGAGACGCTGAAGCTCGAAGAAAGTCGCTTTCGCCGCACGCTCGAACGTGGCCTCGCGATCCTGGATGAGGCGAGCAAGTCACTCAAAAAAGGCGCCATGTTCGACGGCGAGACTGCGTTCACCCTTTACGATACTTACGGCTTTCCGCTCGATCTCACGCAGGACGCGCTTCGGCCGCGCGGCATCGGCGTCGATATCGCGTCGTTCACCGACGCAATGGAACGCCAGCGCGCCAAGGCACGCGCGTCGTGGGTAGGCTCCGGCGAGGCGGCGGACGAGGCGGTGTGGTTTGGATTGCGTGAAAAAGTCGGCGCCACCGAATTCTTAGGCTACGAGACTGAAAAAGCCGAAGGGGTCGTGTCAGCCTTGGTCCGGGACGGCAAGGAAGTTGCCGCGCTCAAACAGGGCGAGAGCGGCGCCATAGTGCTCAACCAGACGCCATTTTACGGCAAATCCGGCGGACAGGTCGGCGATACCGGCGTGATGACGGCGGACGGCGTGCGATTTAAGGTCACCGATACGCGAAAATATGCCGGCGATGTCTTCGCCCATATCGGCACCGTCGAACACGGCACGCTGAAAACGGGTGCAGCGCTTACGCTTGAAGTCGATCACGACCGGCGCGGAGCCATCCGGAAAAATCATTCGGCAACCCATCTCCTGCACGAAGCGCTGCGGCAAGTGCTCGGCGATCACGTGGCGCAAAAGGGCTCGCTGGTCGCGCCCGATCGCCTGCGCTTTGATTTCTCGCATCCAAAACCGATGAGCGGCGAAGAAATCGAGCGCGTGGAAGATATCGCCAACAATATCGTGTTGCGGAACGCGCCGGTCGTGACGCGATTGTTGAGCCGCGATGACGCCATTGCGTCGGGGGCGCGCGCGTTGTTCGGCGAGAAATACGGCGACGAGGTGCGCGTCGTTGCGATGGGTGAGGGCGGCGGCAACACCATGGGCTGGTCGGTCGAAT
>CAVQWD010000049.1:0-5596 GCA_963717265.1 uncultured Alphaproteobacteria bacterium
GCTTACGGCGGTCACTACGCCACGCTGTGGCGGCGCCAGGCCGGCGGCTTCCTCGACGCGGAGGGGATGGAGGCGGCGGAGTGAGGCTGCTACTCACCTCCCCCTGCAGGGGGAGGTCGCGAGCGCAGCAACGCGGGTGGGGGAAGTGCGCTTAGCGCGCTGCGACTCCCTGCGTCGCCGTGCACCCCACCTCGCACCGCTTCGCGGCATGACCCTACCTCTCCAGGGAGGGTGAAGTGAAAAGCAATTCGTTCTCGTGAAGGCGATTGCGGCACTCGACTGCTAGAGGTTCATCATGGAATCATCTCCTAGAGGGGAATTCCTCTAGGGATGGTGATTCCGATGTTGGACAGAGCAATCGGCCTGCTGGGCATCGCGCTGGCGCTGATCTTCGGCCTTGCGCCGTTGACTGAGATTAAGTTGCCGCTCTGGCTGACGTACAGCGGGGTGGCGTTCGGCATCTTATTGATAGGGGTGGCTGGTGGCCTGATTGCAGGTAGCCATCGTATCGCCAAACCAACAAACGAACGTCAGGACATAGACACAAGCTTATTTCTTCAGTTTTCGGATGCTCACACGGCTCCAATCGAAAAAAACCAGCGCAATATCCAAGCGTGGTATGCCCTTTTTACCGCAAGCATTTATGTGGACGCACAGGACGTAAACGGGAAATCGGTCGGCAGCTTTAATGTGCCACCACGATGGAACGTTTTTGTTCTATTCGATAAGCCACCAATATTTCGGCAAGTCGTCAGCGAATGCCGCGGTCCAAATAATCCAAAATGCGCCGTCCAAACGGCGAATGGTTTGTTTTCAATAGTCTCAATTGAGGGTGATGTGACTGGCGCGACACTTGAAGTTTCCATTATCAAATGACAGGCGATGTCAGTACCCCGCACCGATCCCGGATTTCGCTTGCGAGACTGGGCAAGAATAGCAGGGTTGATCGGAGAGTTGATGTACGATTCGTCTTATGACGAATCACATGTTGAAGGCCGGCGCGAGCCGGGAGCAGGCTTGTCTTCTGCCGCCGCGGGTTGAGGACTATGTGGGGCCGCGCAATCCGGTTCGGGCGATTGAGAGCTATGTCCATGCTCTCGATCTTGCCAAGCTCGGCTTCCGCCATGCGAACCGAGGTGTGACAGTGGGGCAACCGCCCTACGATCCGGCCGATCTATTGAAGCTTTATCTTTACGGCTATCTCAATCAGGTGCGTTCGTCGCGCCGGCTGGAGCGGGAAGCGTGCCGCAATGTGGAGCTGATCTGGCTGCTCAAGGGGCTTACGCCGGGCTATCGCACGATCGCCAAGTTCCGCCAGGAGAACTGGGCGGCGCTCAAGGCCGCGAACCGCAGCTTCGTCGTTCTGGCCCACGATCTTGATCTGTTGAGTGGGGCGCTGGTGGCGATCGATGGCGCGTTCTTCCATGGCGACGCGAGCAAGGCGAGCATAACAACGCACAAGAAGCTCGAGGAGCGGATTGCGGCGCTGGATCGCGATATCGAGGCCTATGGGGTGACGCTCGACGCCAACGATGCCGCGGAGGCTGTGCATTGCCGTAGCGACGATGACCGCGGCGACCGCGGTGGCGACGGCGACCTTGCGCAGAAGGTCGCGGCGTTGATGGCCAAGCGCGCGCAAGCCCAAGCGGACCTCGACCGGCTCAAGGAGAGCGGCGAGACGCAGCTGTCGCGGACCGATGCCGACGCTCGGCTTCTGACCAAGAATGGCCAAACTGTCGCAGGCTACAACGTGCAGATCGCGGTCGACGACAAGCACAAGCTCATCATCGCCAGCGAGATCGTCAACGAGGGCAACGATACCGGCCAGATGTATAAGATGGCCAAAGCAGCCAAGCAGGCGCTCGCAGCCGCGACGCTGCAGGCGGTCGCCGACGTTGGATATTACAACGGCGCAACGCTGAAGGCCTGCGAGGAGGACGGCATCGTTGCTTATGTGCCGCAGGCCAAGAGAACGGGGCGTCTGCAAGCGCAAGGCCGCTTCAGCCATGAAGATTTCAGCTATGACGCCACGGCGGACGCGTACCGCTGTCCGGCAGGCTCACTCCTGCAACCGACGCAGGGTCGCAAGCGCAACACCGGGGGCAGGATCGAGATCCGTTATGTGAGCCGCAAAGCCATCTGCGATGCATGCCCCCTGCGCGGGCGCTGTGTCACCGAGAAGATGCCGACACGCACGGTCCATCGCTGGGAGCACGAAGACGTCATCGAGCGTCATCGCGCACGGATGAAGGACGCCGGTGCGTTGTTGCGCCGCCGTGCAGGCCTCGCTGAACATCCCTTTGGCACTCTCAAATGTCGCGCCGGCTACCGCCACTTTCTGGTGCGCGGCTTCGACAAGGTGCGCGGCGAGTGGAGCCTAATGGCGCTCTGCTACAACTTCACGCGCGTGCTCAACATCATCGGCTTCGATGGCTTTACCGCCCACTTGGCCGCGCTGATGGCCAAAACTGCCCTGTCGCTTCTTCACAGCACCGCAGCTGCCCTGCGCCGCGCCAAAACCGTTCTGGCGGCCCTTGGCGCGCAAATCACTCCAATATCCGCAGCGGTCCCGCTCCGCTTCACTCCAGCCGGATGAGGCACCATTCTTGCCCAGTCTCTTGCGCTCCATCCGGGCTACGCTCCCTTCCAGCGAGCCCCGGTGGGCTTCGCTGCGCTCAACCCACCCTACACTCCCGGAGTACCCGCCATCGACTTTACCCTTTCAGAGCTCCAGCAATCGGTGCGCGCTGCCGTCGAAAAAATCTGCACGCGCTTTAGCGACGAATATTGGCTCGCGCGCGACCGTGACGGCGAATTTCCCGAAGAATTTTATCGCGCGCTCGCCGATGCCGGCTGGCTCGGCGTGTGTATCCCGGAGGCTTACGGCGGGTCGGGTCTCGGCGTCAGCGAAGCCGCGATCATGATGCAGGCTATCACCGCGTCGGGCGCCGGGCTGTCCGGGGCTTCCGCCGTGCACATGAATATATTCGGTCTCAATCCGGTCGTCGTTTACGGCACCGAGGAACAGAAGCGCCGCATGCTGCCGCCGATCGCGGCCGGCAAGGAAAAAGCCTGTTTCGCGGTGACCGAGCCGAACGCGGGCCTCGAAACCGCGAAGCTGCAAACGCGCGCGGAACGGCGCGGCGACTGCTACGCCATCAATGGCGCGAAGATTCTGGATTTCCACGGCGCAAGTCGCCGACAAAATGCTGATCCTGGCACGCACCGCCCCGATCGAAGCCGGGCGCAAGCCGACCGACGGCTTGAGCCTGTTCTACACCGCGCTCGACCGCCGCTTCGTCGAAGTGCGCGAGATCGAAAAGATGGGCCGCAAGGCGGTCGATTTCGAACCAGGTGTTCATCGACGGCTTGCAGGTGCCGGCGGAGGACCGCATCGGCGAGGACGGCCGCGGCTTCGAATACATTCTTCATGGCTTCAATCCGGAGCGCATTCTGGTCGCCGCGGAAGCCATCGGGCTCGGCCGCGCCGCGCTTAAGCGGGCGACGGCCTACGCCAAGGAGCGCGTCGTGTTCGGCCGGCCGATCGGGCAGAACCAGGCCATCCAGCATCCGCTGGCGGAATGCTGGATGGAGCTGGAGGCGGCCGATCTGACGATGCTCAAGGCGGCCTGGCAATACGACCGCGGCGAGCCTTGCGGGCCGGCGGCGAACGCCGCGAAATATCTCGCCGCCGAGGCCGGATTCAAAGCCTGCCAAACCGCGGTCATGACCCACGGCGGCTACGGCTACGCCAAGGAATATCACGTCGAGCGCTATTTCCGCGAAATCATGATTCCAAGGATCGCGCCGGTCACGCCGCAGCTTATTCTCTGCTTCATCGCCGAGAAGGTTTTGGGCCTGCCGAAGTCGTATTGAGGCGGATGCGACGGACCGCCGCACCTCGGTCGCAATTTGCCGTTATTGCCGAGGCATTGCGCCGACATCGAACCGGGAGATTATCCGATGCCTCGTTCCCTTGTTGCCGCCGCAATGATACTGGCGCTCGCCGCCGCTCCCGCTTTTGCGCAGCAGGGCCAATTGCAGCTGCCCGGCGGCGGGCTCAAGCCGCCGCCGCCGGCGCCCGTAAAACCCTACCGGCAGGTCGCGGTGACGCCGCCGGCGCCGCTCGCCGATGCGGGCTTTGTCGCTTTTCGCAAGCAGCTTGCCGATGTCGCCGCGCACAAGGACCGCGCCGCGCTCGCCAAAATGGTGGTGACGCAAAATTTTTTCTGGATCCAAGACAAGAACCTCGCCGACAAGCGTAAATCCGGCGTCGATAATCTCGCCAAGGCGATCGATCTCGACGCCAAAGACGGGCCGGGCTGGGACGTCCTGACGGCATTCGCCAATGAACCGTCGGCCGCGGAATCACCGCAGCAGCAGGGCGCCTTCTGCGCGCCGGCCGATCCGACCATCGATCCGAACGCGTTGGAAGCGCTCGGCAAGGCAACGGGGACCGACCCTTCTGAATGGGGTTATCCGAGCAACGGCGGCGTCGAAGTGCGCGCCGCGGCGCAGCCCGATTCGCCGGTGATCGAAAAGCTCGGCATGTATCTCGTGCGCGTTCTCCCCGATAGCGGCCAAGACGGCGACCCCAATCAGCCGATGCTCCTGCATGTCGCGCTGCCGGACGGGAAATCCGGTTTTGTCGACGCCCAGGCGCTCTCCCCGCTCGGCGGCGATCAGATGTGCTATGCTAAGAATGCGAGCGGCTGGAAGATCGCCGGCTATCTCGGCGGCGTCGCGCAATAGGCGATGCCGCATGAGCCCGGCTATTGAACGGCAGCGGCCCCGGGAGGACAATGCGGCGATGACAAGGCTGGAACGAAGGCGAATGTTGCGCGGTTTAACGGCATGGATCGGCGCGGCGATGCTGTGCACGATTGCGGCGCATGCGCCGGCGCAGCAGTTGCCGAGCCAAGTTCAGCCGCCGGTATTTCAATACCCGGTCACCGCGCCGGACGTCGATCCCGGCATCGATCACGGCAATTCGGCCGCCAGTCTGCCGGACGAATTCCAGAAGCAGATGGTGTTCTACCGCTCGCTGCAGCCGCGAGGCACCATCATCATCGATACCCAGGAGCGTCACCTTTATCTGATCCAGGACGAGACCCACGCGCTGCGCTACGGCATCGGCGTCGGCCGCGACGGCTTCACCTGGCAGGGCCTGTTGCAGGTCAGCCGCAAGTCCGAATGGCCGGACTGGCACCCGCCGCCGGAAATGATCGAGCGCCAGCCCTATCTGCCGCGCTTCATGGCCGGCGGCCCCGGCAATCCGCTCGGCGCCCGCGCCATGTATCTCGGCAACACGGTCTACCGCATCCATGGCACCAACGCCCCGGAAACGATCGGACAGGCGGTTTCCTCCGGTTGCTTCCGGCTCGTCAACGACGACGTGATGGATCTCTATGACCGGGTGCAAGTCGGCACCCACGTGATCGTGCGTCAGGATTAGCGTAATCATCCTGCCCCGCGAAGCGGGGAAGGGGGACCGCGCGCAAGCGCGGTGGAAGGGGCGCGGGCGGTGACATTATCCTCATTGCTGCACGCCCCCTCCACCACCCTTCGCTCGCTACGCTCCGCGGGGGCGGATGAT
>CAVQWD010000050.1:0-16364 GCA_963717265.1 uncultured Alphaproteobacteria bacterium
TTCGTTTCATCCGGGCTACGAAAGAAGGAAAAAAGGGAAGCGGAACGCCGGCAGACGCAGTAGTCCAAGTCCCGCATGCAAGCGGCGTGCGGGGCGCGCCACGGAAAGGCGGCTTGCGCCGCCCTTCCGCTTGCGGGCGCGCTCGCCTGCCGGCGTTCCACCACGGCTCTCGCCAAAGGGAGTCGTCGTCCCTGAGGCTCAGCTTGGGCCAGGCTTCCTGGGACGTGGCCGGAGCGCTCGATCCTCTACGCCCGCCCCAACCGGGGGGCGGAGACCTTGCGCAGTTGAAGCGGGCATTACACCCGCGCCGGCCTGTCCCAGTCCAGCGAAGCACCTCGCACGCCGGTCGTAATGCCGGCAGGCATGATGCCCAAGCCGCCCGGGTGCGCAGCTGATGAAGCCGCGCCCGCGGGCACCGCACTCGCCCCTGCCGCCCGGCATCACCGGACGGCGTCCCTGAGGGCGAGCTTGATTCGTCCGGTAATATAACCGATTTAGTGACGGCTGTCAAGAGCAACGTCGCTGGCGCGGTGACGGCCGTTTCGCTGGTCATAACGGGCTTGACCCGCGTATCCATGCCAAATCGCCGATGTAGAATCGACGCGGAGACCGTGTGATGGATGCAATGCTGATTGTGATCGACAGCGAGTAGCCCGGATGAGCGCAGCGACATCCGGGGACAACAGTCCAGCCTCGATCGTCGATCCCGGGTTTCGCTGCGCTCACCCGGGCTACTCGGCGCGTCATGCCGGGCCTTGTCTTCGCCATAACAGTTGAATTACAGCCCCAAATACGCCCGCCGGATTTCCGGCTTCGCCGCCAGCTCCTTCGGCAGACCCTCCATGAAAATGCGGCCTTCGGCGACGACGTAGGCGTAATCGGAGAGCGCCAGCGCGAGGTGCACGTTCTGCTCGACCAACAAGATGGTCAGGCCCGCTTGCTTCAGCCGCTTCAAGGTCGTCAGCAGCTGATAGACCACGACCGGCGCGAGGCCGAGCGACAGTTCGTCGATGATCAGGATGTCGGGATCGGACATCAGCCCGCGCGCGATCGCCACCATCTGCTGCTCGCCGCCGGACAGCGTGCCCGCGCGTTGCTTCCGTCTTTCCTCGAGGCGGGGGAACAGCGTGAACACCTGGTCGAGGCGATCGGCGAAGCTGCGCGCGCCGCGTTTGGAGAACGCGCCCATTTCGAGGTTTTCGGCGACGCTCATGGCGCTGAACAGTTGGCGGCCTTCCGGCACCAGCGCAAAACCGCGCGCCGCCTTGGCGTGCGTCGGCAGATGCGTCACGTCCTCGCCCTCGAACACCACGCGGCCGCGCCACGGCGCGATCGAGCCGGCGACCGCGCGCAAGGTGGTGGTCTTGCCGGCGCCGTTGGCGCCGACAATCGCGGTCAACGCGCCGCGCCGCGCCTTCAGCGACAGGCCCCACAGCACTTGCACCTCGCCATAGCCGGCTTCGAGTGCTTCGACTTCGAGCAGCACGTCCGCTAGATCGGGAGACATGCTACGCGCTCCCTTCCAGCTCGGCGGCGAGCTTCGGATCGCCGAGATAGGCCTCGATGACCGCGGGATTTTGCGCGACTTCGGCCGGCAGGCCCTCGGCGAGCTTCTCGCCGGAAACGAGCACGACGATGCGGTCGGACAGGCTCATGATCGCCTGCATCAGATGCTCGATGATGAGGATGGTCACGCCGCGCTCGCGGATGCGGCGGATGACGCCGATCATGTGCTCGATCTCGGTCGGGTTCAGCCCGGCCAGCACCTCGTCGAGCAGCAACAGCTTCGGCTGCGCGGCGAGCGCGCGGGCGAGTTCAAGGCGCTTCTTGCCGGCGATGGTCAGGTGCAGCGCCAGCAGCTCGATCCGGTCGTCGAGGCCGGCGATCGCGACCGCCTCGCGCGCCACTTCGCGGGCGCGCCCAAGCGGCAGGTTGTCGCGGCCGAAACAGGCGCCCACCGTGCAGTTCTCCAGCACCGTCATGTTGGTCAGCGGCTGCACGATCTGATGGGTGCGGGCGAGCCCGTGGCGGGCGATGAGGTAGGGTTTCTCGCCGGTGATGTCGATGCCGCTGAACACGATCCGCCCGCTCTCCGGCGCGAACACGCCGTTGATCAGATTGAACAGCGTCGACTTGCCGGCGCCGTTCGGCCCGATGAGACCGAGAATTTCGCCGTCGCGCATCGTGAAACTTAAATCGTGCACCGCTTGCAATCCGCCGAAGCGCTTGCTGACATGGCTCAATTCGAGGATCGCCGTCATTCGAGCACCCGCTTGGTGCGAGGGAAACGGCTATAGATCCAACCCATGAGTCCGGACGGGAAGAACAGCACAATGACGAGCAGGAGCACGCCGGCAATCACCAACTGGAAATTGGAGAAAGCCGCCGTCGTCAGGAGATAGCCACGCAGCTCTTCGTAGAGATAGGCGCCGAGCGCCACGCCGGTCACCGTGCCCTGCCCGCCCAGCATGCAAATGACAATCGCCTCGGTCGACAGCGTCAGATCGAAGGCATCCGAAGGCTGGATGAAGGCGCTCTTGAAAAAATAAAGCCCGCCGGTGATCGCGGGCAGAAACGCCGAAGCGCTATAGGCCAAGGCCTTATAGCGCGGGGTCGGCACGCCGAGGATTGCCGCCGCGTCCTCGTTCTGGCCAATGGCGATCAGGCCCAAGCCGAATTTCGACGTCTTGATCGCGTAGCTGAGATAGAGCGAGGCCCCCATCACCGCGACCAGCGCGAAGTAGATCACCCAGAGCGCGCGCGCAGCGCCGCCGAGCGGCTGGAAAACTTGCGGCGAGATATAAATGCCCGACGATCCGCCCCACGGCCCGAAATTCTCGGCAAAGGCCTGCACCCCCTCGATGATGCCGATCGTCGACAGCGCGAAGAACGGACCGCGCAGGCGCAGGATGCCAAGGCCGAAAATGAGCGCCAACGCGCTCACCCCGATACCGGCCGCGATCAGGCTCAAGCTCAGCGGCAAGCTATAGGTATCGACCAGCCAGACGCAGATATAGCCGCCGAGGCCGAAGAAAACGATGCTGCCGAAATTGATGTAGCCGGCATAGCCAAGCATCAGATTGAGATTGCTGGCGAGCGTGATGTAGACGGCGGCGAGCGCCAGGCTCTCGCGCATTTCCACGTCGTTGCCGATCATGGGCAGCACCGCAAAAACCGCGATCACGAGCGCGATGATCCAGAAGAACGGCCGCCCCAGCATCTAAAGCGCTCCGCGCCGCGACGCGAATATCCCGCCGGGAAATGCGATCAGCACCAGGACGAACAGCGCGAATTCGATCACCAGCGTCCAGCTCACCGGGACAAAGGGCGTGACGAGGCCTTCGAGCAGCCCCAGCGCGACGCCGCCGAGCAGCGCGCCAACCGGATTACCGAAGCCGCCGAGCACGGTGACGACAAAGCTTTTGAGCTGATAACCGTCACCCGAGAGTATGGTGAAAGGAAACAACGTGCCGATCAGCATGCCCGCTGCGCCGGCCAGCGCCACGCCGACGCCGACGGAGATAGCAAGGAGGCGCGTCGTCGGAATGCCGACAAGCTCGGCGGCCTCGCGATTATTGGCGACCGCGCGGACTGCCTTGCCGATGCGCGTGTTGTGCAGAAAAATGTAAAGCGCGGCGGCGATCACCGCCGCCAGCACGGCCGCCAGAATGTGCGCGCCGGGGAATGTGTAGCGGCCGAGGCTGACGCCCGGCAGCGATACCTCGACGTTGAACAATGCGGTACCCCAGACGGCGGTGCCGACGCCGATCAGGATGAGATTCACGGCAAAGGTCGACAGCAGGCTCATCAGCGGCGGCCGCCCGACCATGCGATGAATGGCGATCCAGTAGAGCGCCACGCCGACGAAAAAGCCGCCGATCAAGACCGGCGGCAAAGTGAGATAGGGAGATACGCCGAGCGCGCTTGCCAACAGATAAAGCGCCATCATGCCGGCGACGATCATCGCGCCATGGGTCAGGTTGATCACGTCCATGACGCCCCAAATGAGCGTCAGCCCCATGGCGGCGAGCCCATAGACGAGCCCGACCAGCACGCCGTCGATGATCGAAGCGATGATGCCGAGCATGGCTGGTCTTAAGGGTTAGGACCGGCGGCGGCGCCGCCGGTCCCGGCTCTGATTACTGGCTGGCCGAGATGGGGTAGATGAGATCGGCGGACTGGGCCGCCGTCGGCCAGACCACCTGACGGCCCGGCTTGCCGTTCACCTTTTGCCACTGCGCCAGCACCATCTGATGCGCCTCCTGCAGGCCGTGATGCCCCGGGTCGGTGGCAAACTTGATGTGGCCGTAGAAGGTGGTGACGTCGATGGCGTTGAGCGCCGCGGTGACTTTCTCCGGATCGATGGAATTGGCTTGCTCGATGGCGTGCTGCAAGATCAGCGCCGCTGGTATAGCCCGAAGCCGCATGATAATCCGCCTTGGCGTGGAATTTGTCCTCGAAGGCCTTGGCGAATTCCGGCGTGGTCGGCCCGAATTGCGGCTTGTAGGAGACCTGAGGCTCCCATTGCGACGGCACGGTCACGCCCATCGCGGAGGGCCCCAGTTCGCCGAATTTATCGTCGGCCGGCGCCACCAGGATCGAGACCCACTTCATGTTCGCCTTCTGGTCGTACATCTGGCGCGCCAGCGTCGCGCCATCGGAATAATGGCCGCCGCCCATGAACGCATCGGCGTTCGATGAGATGATCTTATTGACGATCGGGCCGAAATCGGTGGTGGACGGCGCATAGGATTCATCCATCACGACGTCGAGCCCGGCCTTCGTCGCTTGCTCCTTAGCCGCGGCGAGCACGGTCTTCGAGAACGGATCGTCGGAATAGACCATCGCGACCTTGGCGTGCGGATTCTTCGCCTGCAACGCTTCGACCGCGCCGGAGAGGTAATGGCCGGCCGAAGTGAGCACCATGAACAGGTACTTGTTGCCGAGCTCGAAAGGCTTCTCCTCGGCGCCGCCGCTGTTGACCATGATCTTGCTGTACTGCTCGGAGATGACGGTCGCCGGCGCCGTGAGCCCCGACGAGTAGGGGCTGAACAGAAAGTCCGCCTTATCCTGGACGATCAGGCGCGTGTAGAGCTGCTGGACCCGGCCGCCCACCGACTGGTCGTCATAGCTGACGAACTTCACCTTGTAGCTTTTGCCGCCGGCCTTGATGCCGCCGGCGGCGTTGACCTCGTCGCGCCAGAACTCATAACCGCGCTGCTGGCCCAATGAATCGACATTGAGCGGGCCGGTCTGCGAATCCGTGAAGCCGATGGTGATGGTGTCCTCGGCAAAAGCCGGCGCGGCAAAAAGCGTCGCGGCGGCGGCCAATAAGCAAAGCCGTTTCATGTGTTCCTCCCTGTTCGCCCCCGAAAGACGGAGGCGCATCATCCGGTGACTAGTCTAAGGCCACGGTTTTTGGCGGAGCCGCCGAATGACGCAGAATAGCAAAAAGCATCGCACAATCCGCCGCCAAAGACCATCCCGCGACAAAATCTCGCGCAGGCTGGGCGCGTCGGCGCGGCGCATCCGCGGCATGGGCCGGCCGATGTGAAAAATGCCCGCGATCTTGGGTCATTTGCCGGGATACTGCCGGCGCTTCAACATAGACCGATCGAAGCCTTTTCCTTGTGCTAAGCTGCCTGCGAGGCCGCGTTGCCACGCCGTCTTTATACGCCGCGCTGGCCCACCGGTCCGTATTACCGCGCCGTCGCCGATCCGACGGTTTACTGCCAGAGATTAGGAGACTGTCATGCGCCTGTTCCGGTTCGTGCTTGCTGCCGCGGCAACCATCGCATTGGCCGTCGCACTCGTCATGGCGCCGGCCGTCGACGCCGACGCGCAGACAAAGTTGACAATGGGAAAGGTCATTGGCGGCGACGGCTTCCATGTGCCGACCTATGTCGCACTCGACGAAGGCTTCTTCAAAGTCGAAGGCCTTGACGCCACGCTCGTCGAATTGCAGCCGAGTTCCCAGGTTACCGCGGTTCTCTCCGGCAATCTCGACTGCGCGCCGATTCCCTCGGGCGGGGCGCAAGCGGCGCTGAGCGGCGCCAAGATCATGTACATCGTCGGCGAATCGCTCAAATCGCAATGGACCATCACGACGCGCCAGGACATCGGCAAACCGGAAGACCTCAAAGGCAAGACGCTGGGTTTGGGCCGCCCCGGCGGCGCCGACTACGACGAGGCGCAGGCAGTGCTGCATCGCTTCTTTCAAATGGATGCCGGCAAGGATTACAAAGTCATCTCGTTCCAAGGCGAGGCTGAGCGCATCGCGGCCATGGTCAACAACGACATCCAGGGCGCCTCGCTCTCGATCCCGCACGCCGCCGTGGCGGTTAAAGCCGGACTGAAGGTGCTGTTGCGCACCGGCGACTACATCCCACGGGCCGGCGGCACGATCTGGTGCATGCAAAGCTTCGTCGAGCAGCATCCCGACACCGTCAAGAAGATCATCCGCGCCATCGCCAAGGCCGTGAAGTATTTCCGCACCAACAAGGAAGGCTCGATCAAGGTGCTGGAACACCATATCGGCAGCGTCACGTCCGATGAGGAGGCTGGTCTCGATCTGGGATCAGCTTCACGATTCATACGGCGCCGAGGTGCCGAAGGACCTGTTCCGGGAAATCCTCGAGTCGCGCCGGCTCACCATGATCGCCGCGAGACAGTGGCCGCAGGACAAGCCGCTGCCCGATCCGGAACAGTTTTTGGCCCGCAATCTGCTCGAGTCGACGCTGCAGGAAATGAACTACGTGCCGACCAACATTACGGCACCGAACAAGACGAACTGATAGACGTTTCCCGGGTGCGGCGCAGCACCGCATCCAGGAAACGTAATGCACTCAATCGGCATTGATGTGCTGCGGCCGCCAGCGAGCTCATGCGCTCCTCCAGGAGCTTCACCAGCCCGGTCATTGACCAGCGATAGCGCCGCGAACACGATCAGGCCGGCAAATACGACGTCGACTTTGAACGCGCTTGCGGCGCGAACCATGACCACGCCGAGCCCATCCTGCGCGCCAAAAAACTCGGCCACGACGACGCCGAGAACGGCGCGACCGATCGCAAGCCGTAGTCCGACTACGATAAAGGGCAGTGAATTCGGGACTACGACGAGACGCGCGATGTCCCATTCGTTGGCGCCGAACGAACGCACGACATTGATCAATAGCTTATCGGCATTGCGCACGCCCTCGTAGGTGTTGATCAGGAGCGGGAACAAGGCGCCGAGGAGGACGATGGCGACTTTGGACCACAGCCCGATGCCGAACCACAGCATCAGCAACGGCAGAAAAACGAGCCGCGGCGTTGCATTGAAGGCGGTGATGAACGGATCGAACATCGCGTTCAGCGTGGTCGATCGGCCGAGCAGGATACCGAGCGGCAGACCGGCGATGATCGCCAAGGCAAGTCCGATCGCGAAGGCGGCGGCGCTTACGCCAAGTGGTGCCCAGATCGAGCCGGTGGCGAAAAGCCGCCACAGCGTGCCGACGATCTGACTGGGAACCGTGAAGAACAGTTTCGTCCCCTCCTTCATGGGGATGAAATGCGGCAGCAATTCCCACGCCAACAGCAACAACACGATGCTCGCGGTCCCCAGCGCAGTCGGCTCGATGCGCCGCCACAGGCTTCGCGTCGGCGTCGCGGCGTCCGCCTGAACCACCGCGGCGACGTCGACATCGAGGGCTTGGATTTCGGCCATGGCCTATTGCCCCGTGCGCCAGGGGAACGCGGTGCGCTCCGCCCACCGTATGCCCTCGGTTAACGCCACGGCGATGGCCATGACCGTGAGAATGCAGCCGAACATGCGGTCGATGGCAAAGATGTCGCCGAAGCGCGAAATAGCGTAGCCGATCCCCTCGGAGGCGGCGAAGAACTCGCCGACCAGAACGCCGATCAGTGCCCGGCCGACGGCGATGCGGGCGCCAGCAACGACATAGGGCAGCACGCTCGGGAACAGCACCTTCAGATAGATGTCGCGCTCGCGGCCGCCGAGCGAGCGCACGACATTGATCAGCAGGCGGTCGGCGGCGCGCACGCCGGCACAGGCATTGAAGATGAACGGGAACACGGCGAGGGAAAAGACGATGATCGCCTTTCCCGCTACGCCGACGCCGAAGAAAATCACCAACAGCGGCGCCAGCGCGACCAACGGGCTGGCATAAAACACGGTCAACAGCGGATCGAGCGCATAGCCGACCCGCAGCCGCCAGCCCATGACGATGCCGAGCGGCACGCCGATAACGACCGCCGCCAATAGACCGACGAAGAACGGCACCGCGCTGACGGCGAGATCGTGAATCAAATCCCCGCTTTCGATCAAATCCACGTAACCCGCCGCGATCAGGCTCGGTTTGCTGATGAACAGCGGATCGAATGGGACGACAAGGAATATCGCCTGCCAGGCAGCGAAGAACGCCACCACGGCAAGTCCGCCGAGCAGCGCGTTGCGATAGCGCGCGGCGAAGCTTCGGTGAGGCGGCATGTCCGCAGCCGAAGTTTTCACGGTCATGGCCCTAGACCACAATCTCATCCTTCAGCGTATTCCAGATTTCGAGCTTGAGGTCATTGAACTGCGGCGTTACCCGCATCTCGTATTCGCGGGGACGAGGCAGTTTGATGGCGAATATGTTCTTCGACCGCCCCGGACGCTTGCTCATGACTATGACACGATCGGAGAGGTAGATCGCCTCGTCGATCTGGTGGGTAACGAACAGCACCGTCTTGCGCGCCTCGCGCCAGATGCGCAACAGCTCGACCTGCATCAGGTCGCGCGTTTGCGCGTCAAGCGCGGCAAATGGCTCATCCATCAAGAGCACGTCGGGATCGGTCGCCAGCGCGCGCGCCAAGCCCACGCGCTGCTTCATGCCGCCCGATAATTCGTGCGGATAATGAGCTTCGAAGCCGGAAAGCCCAACCAGCGCCACGAGCCGTTCGGCGATGCTGCGGCGCTTCGCCCCGGGTACCTTCTTCAGCTCGAGCCCGAGTTCGATGTTGTTTTGCACCGTTCGCCAGGGCAGCAGCCCGAATTCCTGAAAAACCATTGCGCGATCGGTACCCGGCCCGCTGATCTTTCTGCCGTGCAGCAGCAATTCGCCGGAATCCGGCTTGATCAGGCCGAGCACAATATTGAGGAATGTGCTTTTGCCGCAGCCGGACGGCCCGACGATGGACAGGAACTCGCCTTCCTCGACGTCGATATCGAAGTTGGCGAGCGCGCGCACCGGCGCCCGGTTCGGCGGCCGAAATGTCAGGTTGACGTTGCGACCCTGAATACACGCTGACATGAGGCCGATCCGACGCTCGCCGCATCCGCGTCAATCAAGCATACCGCGCACGATTGTCCAGACCGTTCCTGCTTAGCATCGAGATTGATTGCCGCATGAGCGGGCGTGTGGCACGCCACTTTGCAGGAACTGCGATGGGCGGGCATAATGGTCGGAGTGGCAGGATTTGAACCTGCGACCCCCTCGTCCCGAACGAGGTGCTCTACCAGGCTGAGCCACACTCCGACTGATGGGGCGGCTTATACATTCGGCATTCCGCCCCGGCAAGCCGGGGCTTATCGATACGCATGATCTTGTCCGAAAACCGGAATCCATCCCGGATCACGTCCGGGACATGCTTTTCGGGATCATGCTCTGCACGCTTGCGCGCTTGCGTTATTTAGGCACTGAGTTGGGCGATGACAGCCCCGTTGCCGACCCGCGTCGTATGCGCCGATGACGCCGCGATCGCGGAGGCGGTGCGCCTCCTCGCGTGCGGCGGGCTCGTCGCCTTTCCGACCGAAACCGTGTACGGGCTGGGCGCCGACGCCACCGATGGCGCGGCGGTGGCGCGGCTCTACCAGGCCAAAGGCCGGCCGGCGTTCAATCCGCTGATCGCGCACGTCGCCGATGGCGCGGCGGCGCGGGCGCTCGGCCGCTTCGATGCCGACGCGGCGCGGCTTGCCGCAGCGTTTTGGCCCGGGCCGCTGACGCTGGTTTTGCGTAAAGCGCGAGGATGCGCCGTCGCCGACCTGGCGACCGCCGGCCTCGACACCATCGCCGTGCGCGTGCCCAACCACGCCGTGGCGCAAAAAATCCTGGCGGGCCTCGGCCGGCCGGTGGCGGCGCCTTCGGCCAATCGCTCCGGTCACGTCTCGCCGACCGCGGCGGCGCATGTGCTCGCCGATCTTAACGGCCGCATCGATCTCATCGTCGACGGCGGCGCGACGCCGGTCGGCGTCGAATCCACCATCGTCGCCTGCCTCGGCGAGCCGATGCTGCTGCGGCCCGGCGGCGTGCCGCGAGAAGCGATCGAAGCCGCGCTCGGGCGGCCGCTCGCCGACGCGCCCGCCGCAGCTGCCGCCGCCGATGGGCCGCTCGCGCCCGGTATGCTGGCCTCGCACTATGCGCCGCGCACGCCGTTGCGGCTCGATACCAAGCGCGTCGACGCCGGCGAAGCGTTGCTCGCGTTCGGACCGACGCTCGCGACCGGCGCCGAGCATGCGCTGCGGGTGCGAAACCTCTCCGCGCGCGGCGATCTTATCGAAGCGGCGGCCAATCTGTTCTCGCATTTGCGCGCGCTCGATGGCGCGGGCGCGAAAGCCATCGCGGTGATGCCGATCCCGCGCGAAAATCTCGGCGAGGCGATCAACGACCGGTTGGCGCGGGCGGCCAAAGCGCGGTGAGGCGTGCTTGCGCACGGCCAATCCGGCTGTCATCTATTGAAGAAATCACTATATCGCCGACGAAAGCGCCCGATGCTCGATAAGCCGCCCAATAAATACCCTCAAACCGATCCCGCGCTGCTGGCGCGCTTCGCCGCGATCGTCGGCGAAAAATACGCCATCACCGATCCGGACCAGCAGGCGGCGTATCTCACCGAAATGCGCAATCTGTTCGAGGGCCACACGCCAATGGTGCTGCGGCCGGGCTCGGTTGCCGAAGTCTCGGCGATTCTCAAGCTCGCCAACGCCACGGCGACGCCGCTCGTGCCGCAGGGCGGCAATACCGGCCTGGTCGGCGGGCAAATTCCGCACCACAACGAGATCGTGCTGTCGCTCAACCGGCTCGACCGCATCCGCGAAGTCGATCCGACCTCGAACACCATCACCTGCGAGGCCGGCGTCACCTTGCAGCGCGCGCGCGAGGCCGCCGCCGCGGTCGACCGGCTCTATCCGCAGCTGCTGCCCTCCGAAGGCACCTGCACCATCGGCGGCAATCTCGCCACCAATGCCGGCGGCACCGCAGCGCTCGCCTACGGCATCGCGCGCTCGCACGCGCTCGGTCTCGAAGTGGTGCTGGCCGACGGCCGCGTGCTCAACAATCTCAACAAACTGAAGAAGGACAATACCGGCTACGATTTGAAGAACCTGTTCATCGGCGCCGAAGGCACGCTCGGCATTATTACCGCGGCGGTGCTGCGGCTCATTCCCCGCCCGCGCTCGATCGAAACCGCCTTCGCCGGCGTCGTCTCCGCGCAAGCCGGACTCGAACTCCTCGGTCTGGCGCAAGACCGCGCCGGCGGCGACGTCACGAGCTTCGAAATCATGACGCGGCGCGGCATCGAGCTAGTTCTGGAACATGCGTCGGGCTGCCGCGATCCGCTGGCCGCGCCGCATCCGTGGTACGTGCTGATCGAACTCTCCTCGCAGCAGCGCGAAGGCCTTCGCGACGTACTCGAAAAGCTGCTGGCGCGGGGTTTGGAGCGCGGGCTTGTCACCGACGCCACCATTGCCGACAGTCTCGAACAGGCCAAGGCGTTCTGGCGCATCCGCGAAATGTTCGGCGAGGTGCAGCGCCACGCCGGCGGTTCGATCAAACACGACATTTCGGTGCCGGTCGCCGCCGTGCCGGCTTTCATCGCCGAGGCCGATGCCGCCGTCACCGCGCTCGTTCCCGGCTGCCGGCCGCTGCCGTTCGGGCATCTCGGCGACGGCAATATCCATTACAACGTCACCCAGCCGGCCGGCGCCGATAAAGACGAATTTCTCAAGCGCTGGGACGAGGTGAACGCCGCGGTGTTTGCGGTCGTCAAAAAATACGGCGGATCGATTTCGGCCGAGCACGGCATCGGCGTGATGAAGCGCGATCTGTTGCCGTCGGTGAAGGATCCGGTCGCGCTCGATCTGATGCGCTCGCTCAAGCGCATGCTCGATCCCAAGAACATCCTCAATCCCGGCAAGGTGCTTCAGCGAGAGTAGTCATAATGCGTGGCCGACTAGTGGCTCAGCTGGTTCCCGCTTCATAACGTTTGCAGTCGACGTGGTTGCTTCGGCCTTCGACTCCCGATCACTTAGCGAGCCTGGCGATATCATCTTGATATCCCTGCATCGAGAGGGAGCTATCGTTGTATTCGATCTTTGGATCGTACGGCCACTTCTGGCTCAAGAAGGTCAACAGGTCGGGACTGATTTTAGCGGCTTTCCACCATGCCGTATCCCAAACATCGTCTTGCAGAAATGTCACGCCCGTCAGGTCGGCACCTTTAAAATTGATACGAGTAGGCGTAAATGCCTCTAGATTGGCTCCACTAAGATCGCTGTTCGACAGGTCGCATTCCCACCAGGCGATCGAGCGCAAATCGATTTTGACCCCCACGGGCCGCTTCGATTTCAACAACGGTGATACGCGACTGCAGATCAGCTTAATGTCATCGAACTCGGCATCGTATGCTTTTTCCTCTTGCGGAGTCAAAGCGATTGCACGATTGATTTTTTTGTCGTAAACGGGGGCGCCCCTGGACAATATAGTTCTAGTCAAATCGAGAATTTGAGAGAAATTTTCCCAGGTCGCGGGCACGTAAATGGAATCAAAAAGGTCTTTGAAAACTACTGTGTCATTGGTGCTCGCCAATAATTGAAATGCGGTCTGTTTCGCAATCGGTCCGTAGCGTTCGGTGTTCAGAAACATTTTTATATAAAGCGCGGTCGTTGAAATCTCTTTGGAGTTTGATAGACCCTTGAGTGCCTCCTGCCAGCGCACGTCCTCGGCGGCGACTCGTTGCTGTTGTTCTTCAATCCTTTTGTCGTTTTCCGAGTTGTAGGCCTGATATGTCTGTAATATGAGCGTGCCTCCGAGAAATCACCGTCGAAAGCAATGGGACTAGTACGGTTATGATTTGCTGGCGTTCTTCGGAGCGCCTGCGTTTTTGTGACTCGGCAATATCGTTTTCAAATTTCTCTTTTTCAGCGTGCAGCTTCGCAGCTTCGGCCGACTGCTTTTCAGTTTCCGAGATTGCTTTTAGGACTTGCACCACCTTTTCAGCGGTCGAGGCATCCTTAGCCTCCGCAAGTAGCGCTGTAGTCAAACTTTTCAGAGATTCGAGCTGATCGACCATTTGCCGGCTCCAACACGCTGGCGTACCGTCTTCCCTCTTAACGAACCCTACCACACGCCATGCAACTCGCGCGAGTAGGCTGACGCTCCGTACGTTCGCAGCGTTCAAAGTTCTCGTTTGCCTCTGACTGCTGTCAGCCCGGTCGCAAGCGATATCGGCAAATATGGGGTCGAATATCGGTTGAGTGCTAATGAGCGGAAGTGCAAAGTCGGGAAAACCAAAAATGGAAAAGCTCATCATCACCGTCGCCTGCAACTCGCGGACCTCCTATCCGATCAATCATTATTGTCCGCCGCAGGAGGATATCGAGGGCGTGGCGGCCCAATATATCGACGGCATCAAGGCGGGCGCGGCGATCGCCCACATCCACGGCATCCGCACGCTGGAAGACAAGATGCAGGCCGACGGCAAGCAGGTGTCGCGCATCGATCACGACGGCTGGAAGCGATTGCAGGAAGCGATCCTGGCCAAGAGCGATCCGGTCATGCAGTTCGGCGTCGCCAGCGCCCGGCTTGATGAAAAGGTCAAGCTGATGACGCTCGCCCCGGACATGATGGCGGTGGCGTTCAACGCCCATGACGAATATTTCAATCCCGATCCGCAGTTTCCACCCAAGCGCATGATGGCGATCCATCCGGTGGAAGAATTGCTCGCTTACGCCAAGGCGGCCGTTGAGCACAAGGTGAAGCTCGAAGTCGAATGCTTTCACACCGGCGCGTTCTGGAATCTCGAATTCATCCGCCGGCAGGGCTACCTGAAGGAAAAAGCCTATACGACGCTGTTTCTCGGCTGGCCCGGCGGCACCTGGACGCCGCCGACCGAGAAGGCGCTGATCTATATGGTCGATCATCTGCCGAAAAACTGCATCTGGAACGTCAGCGTCATGAATCCGGCGAAGCAATGGGATTTGCTGTCGCTCGCGGTCTCGCTCGGCGGCCATGTCCGCGTCGGCTATGAGGATAATCCCTATATCGCGCCGGGCGAGCTTGCGAAAAACAACGCGGTGCTGGTGGAGCGGATGATCAAGATCGCGCAAGGGCTCGGACGCGAGGTGGCGACGCCGCAGGAAGCGCGGCAAATCCTCGCGCTGGCCCGGTCTTAGACGGAGTCACGTGCCATGCTCAGATCGATCCGCACGCTCGCGCTTGCCGCCACCTTCGCCGCGACCGCGCTCGGCGGCGCGCGCGCCGCCTATCCCGATCGTCCGATCACGATCGTCGCCTGCTTCCCGCCGGGCGGCGGCACCGACATCGCGATGCGCCTCATCAGCACTCCGCTGGGCGAGGCGCTCGGCCAGCCGGTGATCGTCGAAAACCGTGCCGGCGCCGGCGGCTCGCTCGGCACCGCGGTGGTGGCGCGCGCGCCGGCCGACGGCTACACGCTGCTCGGCTGTTCCAGCGCGTTCGTGGTCAATCCGAGCCTTTACGCCAGCGTCACCTACGATCCGATCAACGACTTTACGCCGATCATGGTGCTCGGCGCGTCGCCGAACGTGTTCGTCGTGCCGGAGGATTCCAAGATCAAGAGCATGGCCGAATTCATCGCCGCCGCGAAGGCCAATCCGGGCAAGTTGAACTGGACCAGTCCAGGCGTCGGCACCACGCCGCAGCTCGCCGGCGAATTCCTGAAGATCGCCACCGGCATCGATATGGTGCACATCCCGTTCACCGGCGCCGGCCCGGCGATGACCGCGGTGCTCGGCGGTCAGGTCGATATGTACGCGGCCAATCTCGGATCGGTCACCGGCATTCTCGGCCGGCTGCGGCCGCTGGCGGTGACCGCCGAGAAGCGCTGGCCCGGTCTGCCCGACGTGCCGACGCTCGACGAGCTCGGCATCGACAGCCCGGCAACCGACACGTTCCAGGCGATCCTGGCGCCTGGCGGAACGCCGCAGCCGGTCGTCGACCGGCTGGCGAAGGAGCTCTCGACGATTCTCGCCCGCCCCGACATTCGCGAAAAATTCGCCAACATCGGTTTGCCGGTGGTCGCCGAGGGACCGAACGCGTTCCGCGCCCGCATCGATCTTGAAGTGCCGATGTTCAAGGAAGTGATCGACAGAGCCGGGCTGAAGATTCAGTAGGCCACCCCGTATATGAGCGGCATCCCGTCGAATGAATACGGATGAACCGGCGCGGGCGCATAGTCGTACAGCGCTGCCGTGGTAACCTTCGCATGATGGTGCCGTGCAGCCGGCGTGCGCGCCGATGCAGAAACGACAGAAACCGCCAGTGTCAGCGCGGTCAAAATCAGAACTCTCTTCATTACTGCCTCCGTTATGGTTCATCCGCGCGTTCGACGACGGGCGGAAGAGATGGTTCGCAATACGGGTTATTACGGACAAAAGATTCAGGTCCGATGAAAATTTTCGCGGGCAATTGCCGCAAATAAGCGGGCAGAATTGCGCCTTAATGTGCGTAAAATTTTCGGCGTTATTCCAAGGCGATGCGCGCGCCGGTGGCGCCGTTCAACAGCCGCTTGAGATGGAAGCTCGCCAGCTGGTCGTCGGATGCTTTGCCGACGTGGGAGGCGAAGGCGGCAATGGCGCCGGGATCGCTCGCCTCCATTTTGGCGAACGCGCCTAAATACGCCTTGGTTGCCGTTGCCTCGTATTGCTTCTTCGGCAGCGGTTCGAAGGCGCGCATCGTTCCGGTTCTGCCGCGCAACAGCAGATCGCCGACCGGCCGGCCGCAAAAGTCCGCCACTTTGTCCGCCAGCGTCGCGCTCACGCAGATGCGGGTGCCGAGTTGCTTGTTGGCGGCTTCGAGCCGCGCCGCGACGTTCACCGTATCGCCATAGGCGGTGTAGTCGAAGAAGCGGCCGCCGCCGAAATTGCCGACGATCGCCGGCCCGGCATGCGCGCCGATCCGGGTGATGCCGAGCGCGATGCCTTTATTGCGGCAGCGTTCGCGAAAGCTTTGCGCGTATTCGTCGAGCGCCAGCGCGCAGGCGACCGCCCGGGCGGCGTAATCCGGCTGCTCGCCCGGCGCGCCGAACAGCACGTGCAAGGCGTCGCCGACGATCTTGGCGACGGTGCCGTC
>CAVQWD010000051.1:0-11201 GCA_963717265.1 uncultured Alphaproteobacteria bacterium
AGTTAACTAACGCATTTTAGGGAATCCAAGGAGTTGATCATGGACGATATCACCGCGCGAACCGTCGACGATCCGCGCCGATGACATCAATCCGCGCTACAATTGGGGCCGCCATCTGCCGGTGCTCGGCACGATGGGGGTCGATTTCGAGGAGCGCGTCGATTACCAACGCCTGCACCGCTACCGGCTCGGCCGGGCGCAGGCCGCGCTCGAAGCTTCCGACCTCGGCGCGCTCTTGCTGTTCGACGACAACAACATCCGCTACGTCACCTCGACCAAGATCGGCGAGTGGGCGCGCGACAAGCTGTCGCGCTGGGCGCTGCTGGTCCGCGGCGGCGATCCCATCCTGTGGGACTTCGGCTCGGCCGCGGTGCACCACCGGCTCTATTCGCCGTGGCTCAAGCCGGAGAACTGCAAAGCGGGCTTGGTCGGCCTGCGCGGCACCGTCGATCCCGCTTTCGGCCTGATGAAGCATCACGCCGAGGAGATGACCTCGATCCTCAAAGCCGCCGGGGTCGCCAAGATGCCGCTCGGCGTCGACATCATCGAACCGCCGATGATGTTCGAGCTGGAGAAGACCGGGCTGAAAATCAAGGACGGCCAGCAGGTCATGCTCGAGGCGCGCGAAGTCAAGTCGGCCGACGAGATCGCGCTGCTCAATCGCGCCGCGGCGATGGTCGACGGCGCCTACGACCTGATCAATGAAAAGCTGCGCCCCGGCGTGCGCGAGAACGACATCGTCGGCCTGGTCAACGAGTTCCTCTACCGTCACGGCTCCGACGACGTCGAAGCGATCAACGCCATTTCCGGCGAGCGCTGCAATCCGCATCCGCACAACTTCACCGACCGCATGGTGCGCCCCGGCGACCAGGTGTTCTTCGACATCCTGCAAGCGTTCATGGGCTATCGCACCTGCTACTACCGCACCTTCAACGTCACCCGCGCCACGCCGGCGCAGCACGACGCCTACAAGAAATGCCGCGAATGGCTCGATCTCGCCATCGACCTGATCCGGCCGGGCGTCACCACCGACGAAGTGTGCGGGGTGTGGCCGAGGGCGCCGGATTTCGGCTTCCCCGACGAGTTGTCGGCGTTCGGCCTGCAATTCGGCCACGGCCTCGGGCTGAACCTGCACGAGCGGCCGATCATCAGCCGCGTGTGCTCGCTGGAGCACCCGACCGTGATCAAGGAAGGCATGGTGTTCGCGCTGGAAACCTACTGCCCGGCGACCGACGGCTATTCGGCCGCCCGCATCGAGGAGGAGGTCGTGGTCACCGACAAGGGCCACACCATCATCTCGCTGTTCCCGGCGGAGGAACTGCCGATCTCGGCGAAGTATTGAGGACACTGTATTCCGCTCGTCCCCGCGAAAGCGGGGACCCAGTGGCCGCATCTGGATTCCCGCTTTCGCGGGAATGAGCGGGAACAGGACTCAGTCGGTCCTCTCGCATGTCATCCGACAAGCTTCCCAAGACCGCCGTTGCCGAGCATCTGGCGCAAAAAATCTGCGCACTCGATGCGGCGCGTTTGCCGCCAGCCGTGCGGCGCAAGTGCGAGGAGCTGCTGATCGACGTGGTCGGGCTCGCCGTCACGTCACGCAACGAAGATTACGTAAAGAGTACGCTAGAGGGCTGCGACGACGACGGGCCGTGCACCGCGATCGGTCACCGCCGCACGCACAGCGCGGCGTGTGCCGCGCTGGTCAACGGCACCGCGATCCACGGCGAGGATTTCGACGACACCTTCGAGGGCGGCCCGGTGCATACCGGCGCGGTCGTGGTGCCTGCCGTGCTCGCCGCCTGCGAACGGCAAAATCGCGACGGCCGCGCCGTGCTCGTCGGCATCGCCGCCGGCATCGAGACCATGTGCCGGCTCAGCCTGGTCGCGCCGACGCTGACCCACAAAGCCGGATTCCACCCGACCGCGGTGTTCGGCGCCATGGGCGCCACCGCCGGCGTCGGCGCCGCGCTCAAACTCACGCCGCGCCAAATGGTCGATGCGCTCGGCACCGTCGGCTCGATGGCCGGCGGCATCATCGAATATCTGGCCGAAGGCGCCTGGACCAAACGCCTGCACGCCGGCTGGGCGGCGCAATCGGGCATGCGCGCGGCGCTGCTCGGCCGCGCCGGTTTTTCCGGGCCGCGCACCGTGTTCGAAGGCGTGCATGGCTTCTTTCACGGCTTCGCGCACACGACCAAGGGCGATTACGACGCGCTTGTCGGCGAGTTCGGCACGCGCTGGGTGATGCAGACGCTGGCGTTCAAGCCCTATCCGTGTGGGACCATGACGCATCCCTATATCGACTGCGCCCGGCGTCTTGGCGCGCGCGTCAAACCCGACGAGATCGTCGAGATGGTCTGCGAGGTCGGCGAGGGCACTGTGCACCGGCTATGGGAGCCGCTTAAGGCGAAGCAGCATCCGAAGAACGGCTATGCCGGCAAATTCTCCACGCCTTATTGCATCGCCGCCGGCTTCGTGCGCGGCAATGTGGGTCTTGGGGACTTTACCGACACGGCGGTGCGCGATCCGGCCGTGCTCGCGCTCGCCGCCAAGGTGCGCTACCAGATCGATCCGCAAAATCCCTATCCGAAAAATTTCACCGGCCACATCCGCTTAACGCTGCGCGACGGCTCGGTCGTCGAGGAGCGCCAGCCCTATCTGCGCGGCGGCGCGCAAGAGCCGCTGACCCGCGCCGATATCGAGGCCAAGTTCCTCCTCAATGCCAAGCACGGCGGCTGGAGCGCCAAGCGTGCCGCAGGGGCGCTGAAGCTAATTGGGGGCTTATTCGACGGGCCGGTGAACCTCGCGCCGTTACGGGGGTAAGTAGCTTGGGTTGAGCGCAGCAAAACCCAGGGGCGGCGTTCAAGGCTGCAACGTCGATCCCGGTTTTCGCTTCGAGACTGGGCAAGAATAGCAGGGTTGATCGGAGAGTTGATGTACGATTCGTCTTATGACGAATCACATGTTGAAGGCCGGCGCGAGCCGGGAGCAGGCTTGTCTTCTGCCGCCGCGGGTTGAGGACTATGTGGGGCCGCGCAATCCGGTTCGGGCGATTGAGAGCTATGTCCATGCTCTCGATCTTGCCAAGCTCGGCTTCCGCCATGCGAACCGAGGTGTGACAGTGGGGCAACCGCCCTACGATCCGGCCGATCTATTGAAGCTTTATCTTTACGGCTATCTCAATCAGGTGCGTTCGTCGCGCCGGCTGGAGCGGGAAGCGTGCCGCAATGTGGAGCTGATCTGGCTGCTCAAGGGGCTTACGCCGGGCTATCGCACGATCGCCAAGTTCCGCCAGGAGAACTGGGCGGCGCTCAAGGCCGCGAACCGCAGCTTCGTCGTTCTGGCCCACGATCTTGATCTGTTGAGTGGGGCGCTGGTGGCGATCGATGGCGCGTTCTTCCATGGCGACGCGAGCAAGGCGAGCATAACAACGCACAAGAAGCTCGAGGAGCGGATTGCGGCGCTGGATCGCGATATCGAGGCCTATGGGGTGACGCTCGACGCCAACGATGCCGCGGAGGCTGTGCATTGCCGTAGCGACGATGACCGCGGCGACCGCGGTGGCGACGGCGACCTTGCGCAGAAGGTCGCGGCGTTGATGGCCAAGCGCGCGCAAGCCCAAGCGGACCTCGACCGGCTCAAGGAGAGCGGCGAGACGCAGCTGTCGCGGACCGATGCCGACGCTCGGCTTCTGACCAAGAATGGCCAAACTGTCGCAGGCTACAACGTGCAGATCGCGGTCGACGACAAGCACAAGCTCATCATCGCCAGCGAGATCGTCAACGAGGGCAACGATACCGGCCAGATGTATAAGATGGCCAAAGCAGCCAAGCAGGCGCTCGCAGCCGCGACGCTGCAGGCGGTCGCCGACGTTGGATATTACAACGGCGCAACGCTGAAGGCCTGCGAGGAGGACGGCATCGTTGCTTATGTGCCGCAGGCCAAGAGAACGGGGCGTCTGCAAGCGCAAGGCCGCTTCAGCCATGAAGATTTCAGCTATGACGCCACGGCGGACGCGTACCGCTGTCCGGCAGGCTCACTCCTGCAACCGACGCAGGGTCGCAAGCGCAACACCGGGGGCAGGATCGAGATCCGTTATGTGAGCCGCAAAGCCATCTGCGATGCATGCCCCCTGCGCGGGCGCTGTGTCACCGAGAAGATGCCGACACGCACGGTCCATCGCTGGGAGCACGAAGACGTCATCGAGCGTCATCGCGCACGGATGAAGGACGCCGGTGCGTTGTTGCGCCGCCGTGCAGGCCTCGCTGAACATCCCTTTGGCACTCTCAAATGTCGCGCCGGCTACCGCCACTTTCTGGTGCGCGGCTTCGACAAGGTGCGCGGCGAGTGGAGCCTAATGGCGCTCTGCTACAACTTCACGCGCGTGCTCAACATCATCGGCTTCGATGGCTTTACCGCCCACTTGGCCGCGCTGATGGCCAAAACTGCCCTGTCGCTTCTTCACAGCACCGCAGCTGCCCTGCGCCGCGCCAAAACCGTTCTGGCGGCCCTTGGCGCGCAAATCACTCCAATATCCGCAGCGGTCCCGCTCCGCTTCACTCCAGCCGGATGAGGCACCATTCTTGCCCAGTCTCTCCGCTCGATCCGGGCTACAGGCCGTCACAATTATTGTGACTCAGCCCTTGACATGGTCACCGTTTCGGTTATAAACGGTGCGAATCAAGCTCGCCCTAAGGGACGCCGTCCGGTGATGCCGGCCGGCAGGGGCGAGTGCGGTGCCCGCGGGCGCGGCCTCATCAGCTGCGCTCCCGGGCGGCTTGGGCATCATGCCTGCCGGCATTATGACCGGCGTGCGAGGTGCTTCGCTGGACTGGGACAGGCCGGGGCGGGGTAATAGCCGTTTCGACCACGTCCCAGGAAGCCTGGCCCAAGCTGAGCCTCAGGGACGACGACTCCCTTTGGCGAGAGCCGTGGTGGAACGCCGGCAGGCGAGCGCGCCCGTAAGCGGAAGGGCGGCGCAAGCCGCCTTATCCGTGGCGCGCCCCGCACGCCGCTTGCATGCGGGACATGGACTACTGCGTCTGCCGGCGTTCCGCTTCCCTTCTTTCTTTCGTCATTGCGAGCGCAAGCGAAGCAATCCAGCTCTTTACCGTTCCGCTCTGGATTGCTTCCACCTACGCGCTCCGCGCTTCGGTGGACTCAAACCCTCCGAAGCTCGCGAAGCGAGCGAAGGAGGGTCGTCGCTTCCGCTCCTCGCAATGACAGGCTGTTTGACATTGCGGCGTGCACAACTCGGGCGCGATCGCGCCGCGAGAACGAGTTGACTCATCCGCCTCCGCGAAGCGGGGGCGGAAAATGGGTCACCCGAGCGGCCCGTCGCGCAGACGCGAAAGATCAAAACTATGAACCTCGCGGAGCAATTCGACGAAGGCCTCGGCGCCGCGCTGCAGCGCCGCTTCGCCTTTGGCGGCGCTGGCCAGCGTGGCGTCGCCGACCGCGCCGGTGGGATGAAGGTCTTGCGTCATCCAGGCGAAGCCGGCCGGCCGATAGGCGCCGAGCCATTTGAACTCGCGCGCCATGGCGATTGTCGCCGGCGTCGCGGCGGGCGCGTCCGCCATGCGCACCGTGTCCGACTTCGCCGCCAGCATCAGCGAGGTCTCGATGTCGCCGCCGTGGATGCCGTGTTTTTTCTCGTCGCCGGAAAACGTGCCGTCCGGATAGCCGAAGCGATGCCAGCCGACCGTGACAGCCAGCATGCCGAGCCGCGCCCGCAGGTCGCGCGCCACCAATTCCATGGCCGCGACATTGCCGCCGTGGCTCGTGACCATCACCAGCTTGCGCAAGCCGGCCCGCTTAAGGCTCTCGCCCAGCTCGGTCCAGGCCGCGATCGCGGTCGTCGCCGAATAGGTCAGCGTGCCGGGATAGGACAAATGCTCGGCGGAAATGCCGATGCGCTGCACCGGCAAAAACGTGACCGGCAGATCTTCCGGCAGCAGATCCCGGACCCGCGCCAGATAAGCCTCGGCGATGAAGCTATCGACGCCGAGCGGCAAATGCGGGCCGTGCTGCTCGACTGCGGCGAGCGGCAGCACGGCGATCCAGCACCCGGTTTCGGCACCGGCGATCTCCGGCCAGGTCATTTCCATCCAATCGCGCTTCGGCAGCGTCATGATCGTTCACTCGCCAATCCCGCCAACGTCTCCTATTCTCGCGTCGCTGCAAGACAGGAGCAACCGATGCTTTGGGCAAAGGCTTTCGGGACCACACTGGCAGGGCTTGCCGCTTTGGCCGCCGCGGCGATCGGCCCGGCCGCCGCCCAGACCCTCGACAAGGTCGCCTTCGGCACCAATTGGGTGGCGGAGGCCGAGCATGGCGGTTTCTATCAGGCGCTGGCCGACGGCACCTACCGCAGCTACGGCCTCGACGTGACCATCGTGCCGGGCGGGCCGAGCGTCAACAACCGCATGCTGCTGCCGGTCGGCAAGATCGACTTTTTCCTCACCGCCAATACGATCGAAGGTTTCGATGCCGTCGCGCAGAATCTGCCGCTGATAGAGGTCGCGGCTTTGTTTCAAAAGGATCCGCAGGTCCTCATCGCGCATCCCGACCGGGGCATCGACAAGTTCGCGGATTTGAAAAATCTGACGTTATTCGTCTCGCAGGAAGGCATGGCCAGCTATTACCAGTGGCTCAAGGCCGATTACGGTTTCAAAGATTCGCAGGTCAAACCCTATACCTTCAATCCGCAACCCTTCCTGGCCAACACGAACAGCGCGATGCAGGGCTACGTGACGTCGGAGCCTTTCGCCATCGCGAAGGCCGCGCACTTCACGCCGAAAGTTTTCCTGCTCGCCGACCAGGGCTTTTCCGCCTATTCGACGCTGCTCGAGACGCGCCGCGATCTGGTCGAGAAAAAGCCAGATCTGGTGCAACGCTTCGTCGATGCTTCGATCGTCGGCTGGTACAATTACATCTATCACGACAACAGCGCGGCCAATGCATTGATCAAGAAACAAAACCCGGAGATGAGCGACGATCTATTGGCCTATTCGGTCGATGCCATGAAGACATACGGCATCGTCGATTCCGGCGACACGCTCAAGCTCGGCATCGGCGCCATGACCGACGCGCGCATGAAGGATTTTTTCGACAAGATGGCCCACGCCGGCGTGGTCAAGCCCGGCCTCGATTACCGCAAGGGCTACAGTCTGCAATTCGTCGACAAAAAAGTCGGGCTCGAGCTGCGGCCGAAGCAATAAGATGCCGATGGCGCCGGCGACTGCACCGCATTCCGCCTCCCTGGTTGCGCTGCATGGCGTCGGCAAGACGTTTGCCAGCGGCACGGTGGCGCTCAAAGGCCTCGAGTTCGACGTGCGCGCCGGCGAATTCGTGTCGCTCTTGGGTCCATCGGGTTGCGGCAAATCGACCGCGTTGCGGATCATCGCGGGCTTAAGCGAGCCGAGCGAAGGCAAAGTCGAATGGCCGGCTGCGCCAACGCCGCCGCAGGGCGAAAGCCGGATCGGCTTCGTGTTCCAGGAGCCGACGCTGATGCCGTGGACGTCGGTGTTCAACAATGTGCTGCTGCCGCTGAAGCTTAAGGGCGCGGCGCCAGATCGGGCCGCGGCGCGCGTTAAGGCCGCGCTCGACCGCGTCGGCCTGACGCAATTCGGCCGCGCCTATCCGCGCGAATTGTCGGGCGGCATGCGCATGCGGGTCTCGATCGCGCGCGCGCTGGTCACCGAGCCGGCGCTGCTTTTGATGGACGAGCCGTTCGCCGCGCTCGACGAGATCACCCGCTTCAAGCTCAACAACGACCTCCTGCAAGTCTGGCAGGCACTGCGCACGACCGTCGTGTTCGTCACCCATTCGGTGTTCGAGTCGGTCTATCTGTCGAGCCGCATTGTGGTGATGGCGGCGCGGCCCGGCCGCGTTTTCACCGAGCTTAAGATCGACGCGCCCTATCCGCGCGACGGCAATTTCCGCACCTCGGCCGAATACGCCGCGTTCTGCCGCCGCACCTCCGACGCGCTGGCGCAGGCGATGGCGGGAGGCGAGTCATGAACGCGCCCAGCTCCGCGCGCGAACGCCGCGACCGCGCACTGCGCATCGCGCTGCCGATCGGCGTGCTGGCGCTCGTTCTCACGGTCTGGCAATCGGCGGTGCGGATCGAAAATATTCCGCCCTATGTGCTGCCCGGACCCGGGCTCATTGTGCAGACGCTGGCGAGCGATTGGGCCTTGTTGTCGCAATCGTTGTTGGTGACGCTTCTGACCACCTTCGAGGGCTTTCTGCTCGCGGCGATCGGCGGCGTGGGCTTAGCGGTCCTGTTCAACCAATCGCGGCTGGTCGAATATTCGCTTTATCCCTACGCGGTCGTCCTGCAAGTCACGCCGATCGTCGCCATCGCGCCGCTCTTGCTCATCTACCTGCCGCAGCCGCTCGCCGTCTTGGCTTGCGCCTGGATCGTGGCGTTCTTCCCGGTGCTGGCGAACACCACGCTCGGCCTGCACTCGGTCGACCGCAACCTCGCCGATCTATTCGCGCTCTACGGCGCCTCGCGCGGCCAGATCCTATGGAACCTGAAGCTGCCCTCGGCGCTGCCTTACATCCTCGGCGGCCTGCGCATTGCCGGCGGCCTGTCGCTCATTGGCGCGGTGGTCGCCGAGATCGCGGCCGGCTCGGCGGGCGCCGGCTCCGGTCTTGCCTACCGGATCGCGGAATCCGGCTATCGCCTGAACATCCCGCGCATGTTCGCGGCGCTACTGCTTCTTTCCGTCGCCGGCATCGTGATTTTTTATCTGCTGTCGCTGATCAATTATCTGGCGCTGCGCCGCTGGCACGAAAGCGCGCTGGCCGCGGAGCGGTGATATCAGGCCGTGGATGCGATCATCATGGACGTCACGCAGGTCCGAGCGCCTCGGCCGCAACCAAGTCCCGATATGCCTGCGGCAGCAGTCGCGCGAGCAGCGCACCCCACGCGCGCTGGCCGTTGTCTTCGGCGATCAAGTCCTGGCGGACCTCGATCGCAACGTGGCGCAGGCCGCGTCGCTCGCCGTGCACCGGAATGGTGTAATCGGTCGCGTCGGTCACGGTGTAGGGCTCGTTGTCGCCGACCACGAGGCCTTGTTCGCGTTGCAGCAGCGCCATGAGGAGATGGGCAAAACGGGGATCGCGATTGTACAGCACGCCAATATGCCAGGGCCTGGCCACAGCCTTGAAGACGGGCGTGAAGCTGTGCATCGCGACGAGCGCCGTCGGCGGGCCGGCTTGGCGCCTGCGGTCGAGTTCCGTTTCGATACGATCATGGTACGGCCGGAAAATCTCGCGCACGCGCGCGGCCTTGCGGCTTTCGCTTAGGCCGATATTTCCCGGCACCGCGGTAAGCTCGCTGATTTCCGGGATCGAGGCCTCAGAGCCCGGCACGCGGTTGCAGTCGATGACCAGGCGCGAGTAATTCTGCTGCACCAGAGTGGCGTCGAGCCCGTCCGCCAGAAGGCGGCAGAACGCAGCGATACCGATGTCCCAGGCGATATGGCGATCGTATTCGGCTGGTGGAACACCGAGCCGGCCAAGGGCGCGAGGCACCAAGTTGCCCGCGTGATTGGCGACAATCAGGATCGGCGACCGGCCGTTTTCGTTGTAAACCGTGACCGGCGTGGGCTCATCGGCCGCCAACAGGCTCTCCGGCATCTCGTTCATCGGCGCTCACGCTCTTGGAAACTAAAGACGGTACGGCAGCGACCCGTATTGGCGCGGAAAATGCATTCTATTGAACTGGCGACATTGTGAGGCTGCAATGCCGATCGTCACTATCGGGCATTTCACGATATATCACTATAAACGAGCGAAGAGTTTTCGATGAAGATTCATGCGGGTTACCAGATTTCCTATGACTGCCCGCAGCCGACGCCTATGATCCTGACGCTGAGCGTGCATCCGTCACGCATTGCCGATCTGCTGACCCCGGACCGCATGCGGCTTGATCCGCCGATCCTTGCCAACACCTATCACGACAGCTTCGGCAATTTCTGCCACGTCATCCGCGCTCCTGCGGGGCGGCTGACTCTGTCCACGGACTTTCTCGTGCAGGATACCGGAGAGCCGGACGCGGCGGACCCGCAAGCGGAGCAGCATGCACTGGAAGACTTGCCGGTGAATGTCCTGATCTATCTGCTCGGCAGCCGCTACTGCGAAACCGATCGCTTGTTGAATATGGCGTGGTCCCTATTCGGGCAGGCTCCAAAGGGTTGGCCGCTGGTGAAGGCGATCTGCGATTATGTCCACGATCACATCGCCTTCAGCTATGCTCACGCCAGCCCGACCAAGACGGCGTTCGACGCCTACACACAGAAGCAGGGCGTATGCCGCGACTTCGCTCACCTCGCGGTGACGCTGTGCCGTTGCATGAATGTTCCGGCGCGCTATTGCACCGGCTATCTCGGCGACATCGGCGTGCCGCCGGACGATACACCGATGGACTTCAGCGCTTGGTTCGAAGTCTATCTCGGCGACCGCTGGTACACGTTCGATGCCCGCCACAACAAGCCGCGGATCGGCCGCATCCTGATGGCACGCGGGCGCGATGCCACCGACGTCGCGATCGTGACCTCGTTCGGCCCGTGCACGCTCGCCGGCTTCAAGGTGATCACCGATGAGGTTCCGGCCGCTCCGGCAACTGCACCGTTCCGGCCCTGACGGTCATCGCCTGTCCTTGTTGGCCTGAATGCTGCGCGCAAGGACCCGCGCCACGTGCATCGCCTCGCGCCCGGTGCCGTCGCGGATTTGCTGCCGGCACGATGTGCCGTCGGCGACAATAATGGTGTCGGCATCCGCCTTGCGCACCGCCGGCAGCAGCGACAGTTCGCCCATGGCAAACGACGTGTCGATCGTTTTCGCGTCGTAGCCGAAGGCGCCGGCCATGCCGCAGCAGCTCGACTCCACCGTCTCTACGGTCAAACCCGGAACGAGCTTCAGCACATGCTCAATCTCAGCCATCGCCCCGAATGATTTCTGATGGCAATGGCCGTGCAACAGCGCGCGATTTCCTATCTTTTCGAGATCGGGAACGAACCGGTTCGCCTTGTTTTCGTTCGCCAAGAACGTCTTCGAATAAAAACGTGTGATCGGCAACGCGCTTCGCGGCGTCACTCTTGATGAGTGCCGGAATTTCATCGCGGAAAGTGTAAATACAACTTGGCTCGAGGCCGATCACCGGCACGCCGCCCGCGACGAACGGGGCG
>CAVQWD010000052.1:0-25192 GCA_963717265.1 uncultured Alphaproteobacteria bacterium
CCCGAGCCTGGTCGGTCTGGATCCGCAATATCTGACAACGGCCATGAAGGCCTACCGGAGCGGTCAACGCAAGAACGACACGATGAAGTCGATGCTCGCCGCCATTGGCGACGCGGACATCAATCACATCGCCCTGTTCTATGCGCTGCAGAAGCCAATCCGCGCGCAAACTCCGGCTGCGGGCGACCCGCAGGCGGGCAAGGCCAGCACTGTCGGCTGTGCCGGATGCCACGGCGATCAGGGCGTCAGCAGCAATCCCGCCACACCGAGCCTCGCCGGCCAGGATGCCCAGTATCTCGTGGCCGCGCTTCGGGCATACAAGAATGGAGCCCGCGCCGACGAGACGATGAAAGCTCTCGCCGCGTCGCTCGACGACAATACATTAAAGGACATAGCGGCGTATTACGCCGCCCAGGAGCCGCGGGCGCTGAACATCCGCCCGCCGCTGACCACGCAGGAATGGGCGCAGAGGTGCGACCGCTGCCACGGACTCAACGGCAACAGCGCCGACCCGCGAATTCCCGCCCTGGCCGCACAGCGCGTCGAGTATCTGCAGACGGCTCTGCGCGATTATCAGACCCACGCGCGCACGTACCCCGAGATGGCCGCCATGTCCGATGTCCTTAGCGAGGATGACGTCAAGAATTCTCGCGACTTACTATTCGCACCAGCAGGCGCGGGGCTTCGTATTCATGGCCGTGCCGGAAAAATGATGAGGTGGGACGCGGCGCGTGGCCGATGTGCAATATCTTGGCCGCCGTGCAATACAATCACCAGACCATTCGGCCGCGGCAGGCGCGCTCGAATGATACGGTTCCCAAAATCGATCGAGGAATCCCAGCATGACTGACCAGCCGCCGCTGCACCGTCTCTATCATCACTATTCCGAGCTGCCCTGACAGCCTAGCGCGTATTGTATACGGCGACGCTCTTACTCTCGGGTTGGGATATCTTTTCGCCTTGCTCAACGTCTACTTCACCTACGCCGGAAAGGCGGGCGGCAATCCATGGATGATGACCGAACAGGATCTCGTCGTCGCCTATTCCGGCAGCGGCACGGTTTCGCGCCTCGAAGGCGCCTTGCAAGGGCCGATGTCGACCATGTTGCCGCCTGACGAGATGAACATCGTCATTGATTGGGTTCATGCAGGCGCCGACCGCGCGGGATACGATCGAGACGTGAGGCCCATCGTCGATAAGCGCTGCTTGGTCTGCCACGACGGCAGCAACCCTCACATTCCGAATCTATTCGGATACGACAACATCAAGAAGGTCACCGAAAGCGACACCGGCGCGAAAATCTCGACGCTGGTCCGCGTGTCGCACATTCATATGTTCGGCGTACCTTTCATCTTCTTCATCATGGGGCTGATGTTCAGCCATGCCTATGTCCGGCCGGTATGGTTCAAGTGTGCAGTCATTGCACTGCCTTTCCTGGCCGTCATGGTGGACGTGAGCTCGTGGTACATCATCAAGATTTACCATCCCTTTGCCTGGGTCGAGATATTCGCGGGTATGGCTGATGGCCGGGTGCTTCGCCTTCATGTGGGTGGTGACGATGTACCAGCTGTGGTTCTCTCCGCTGCCAGCGATGGTCGCCGAGCGACTGGGCGGCGATATTCCCAACTCGCGCTGACCGGAGCCCGACCAGGCTCACTGCAAGTTGCGAAGGCCGAACCGGCGCGGTAGCGAGGAAGGCGCCTCGAGCGTTCTTACCGAGCGCCGGCGGCAGCGCTCGCAACAGCACAGCGGCGCAGCACGCCGGACTGCCGCCTGAGCGTCGCTCGGGTTGCCTGTCTGGCACCCTCCTGACCCGGCGCCGCTGTGACGGCGCGATCTGCAAGATCGTCGTGCCGTCAACCGGCAAAGTCCGCGCAAGCCTGCGTCGCTTCCCATCACTTCCAATCAAAAACTCATAGTTTTGATCTATATCAACGCGAGGTCGTTCTTCGTCGATATTACTTTTAAAGCAAATTTCCGCGGCTCTTTCGAAAAGAGCAGGACCGATGAAGAATGCGTCGCATCTTCGATCGAGAAAGGCTTCGCCGCCGATGCATCGGCGGGATCCGATTCTCACCCAAGAAAAACTCGATATCGAGGATATCGAGCGAATTGGTCGAGAATGGGATTAGCGATGCCGCGACACATTTTCCGACTCATCCTGCTGCTCGTGGCCTGCGGCGTGATCGGATATGCGGCGAGAAGAGGTTTCACGACCACATCATTCTACGAATACGGTCATTACCGGGGCGATTCGGTCGCGCAAATCGCCTCGGAAAAACCGAAGTACAGAGGCGTTGGATATTGCGCGTGGTGTCACGCCGAGCAAGTGGCGGAGTGGTCCAAAGGCATCCACAACAGTGCCGACCGTCGGAAAAGTCGTCAAATGCGAAGTCTGCCACGGCGCCGCCGGCGAGCGAGAGCAGCGCGGCATGTTCGTGGTCTCAACGAGCGGCCCCGATCACCCCACCAACCTCAAGATGTCTGTCCCGACAGACACGAGAAAGCTCTGCACCCTCTGCCACGAGCGACTGACCGGGAGACCTGCGCAGCAACCGCAGATCGTGGTCGCCGATCACGCCGGGACGCAACAGTGCACCGTTTGTCATAATCCGCATTCTCCAACGCTCAATCTGGTATTTGCCGAAGCCGCGGCGCCAGCCGGCGATGCACTCGCCGGCAAGACCAAGGCTGAGGCTTGCGCGGTCTGTCACGGCGCCGGCGGCGTGAGCAAGAATCTCCCCGGCCCCAGCCTTGCAGGCCAGAATGCGACCTATTTCACCAACGCCGTGAAAGCATACAGGACGGGCGCGCGCAGCAATGCCATGATGAGCGCTGTGGCGCAGGGGATCAAGGATGAAGACGCCGGCGATCTTGCGGCCTATTTCGCGGGTTTGAAATGCGAAAGCGCCGCGCCGGCGGATCGCGAGGCCGCGTCGCGAGGTCAAGCAATCGCATCGAAGTGCGCCGCCTGTCACGGCGCCGACGGACACGCGAGCAATGGCTCCTGGCCGAGCCTGGCCGGGCAGTCCAAGGATTATCTGATCAATGCTCTTAATGCCTACAAGAGCGGCGCCCGTAACAACGCCATTATGGCCGGAATCGTGAAGGACTTGAGCGACGTCGGATGCGGAAAGCGCGGCGGCCTATTACGCCGGCGCGGACTGCAAATAACGCACGCGGCCGCAGGAGCTGGCCGGGGAGCAGCGCAAGATGGAAGACAAAGAAAAACTCGAGAAGCAACAAAGAGAGCGGCGCGAATTCCTGAGCTGGCTCGGAGGCGCCCTGGCGTGTGGCGCGGCAGCCATGGCGGGGGACGCGGGGCGCCGCAAGCCGTTGCCGCCGGCGAACAGGCCGCGGCAGCGCAAGTGCCGCCGAACCCGGCAATCCCGGGATATGACTGGACCAAGCACCGTTGGGCGTTCGGCGTCGATGCCACCAAATGCATCGGCTGCCTGCGCTGCGTCGAAGCCTGCAAGAAGGAAAACAATGTTCCCGCGGACGCGCATCACTTCCGCACCTGGGTTGAACGCTACGTCACTTTGGAGGGGGAGGAGACCGCCCGCATCGACAGCCAGGCCGATCCGGTCAACATCGCGGCGTCGGGTTCTGAAGGAGAATATCGGTTCGCCGATCGCTACAAGGATGCCAAGGTCGCGAAGGCTTTCTTCGTGCCGAAGCTATGCAATCACTGCACGAATCCGGCCTGCGTGCAGGTCTGTCCGACCGGCGCGACCTACAAAACCGAGGACGGCGTCGTTCTCATCGACCATACCTATTGCATCGGCTGCCAATACTGCGTGCAAGCCTGTCCTTACGGCGCACGCTTCTTCAACGAGGAGAATAACACTACGGACAAGTGCACGTGGTGTTACCACCGCATCACCAAGGGCCTGCAGCCGGCATGTGTCGAGGTTTGTCCGGTCGGCGCGCGCATCTTCGGAGATCGCAACGACGCACAAAGTGTCATCAGCCAGTTCATCCACAATAATCGAGTCCAGGTGCTCAGGCCCGAAACCGGCAATGCGCCGAATGTGTTCTATGTCGGCATAGATGAGGATGTGAACTGATGGAAGCGCTGTTCCACTCCTCCCCCTTCAGCGGCTACGTTTATCCCAACGAGACGATCATCCCTTGGACCGTCCTCATCGTGGTTTACCCCTATCTGACGGGATTGGTCGCCGGCGCCTTTACCATTTCCAGCTTATATCAAGTATTCGGTTTCCGCCAATTGCGGCCGGTGGCCCATTTCGCTCTGCTCGTCTCATTGTGTTGCATGGTTGTTGTTCCGCTGCCCTTGCTCTTGCACCTCGGACATCCGGAGCGAGCCTTCAATGCCATGATCACTCCACACCTGACCTCGGCTTTCGCCATCTTTGCCTATGCGGCGCTTTTCTACGTCATTCTGTTGATGGTGGAGACGTGGTTCGTGTTTCGGCCTTACATCGTACACGAGGCCCAACGGCGAAAGGGCTGCTGAGCTGGATTTATCGCGTGGCGACGCTCGGATCGTACGATCTCTCCGACAACGCGATGAGCTACGACCGCAAATGGGTGTTCTGGTTGGCCATCATTGGCATTCCCGGGGCCCATGGCTTGCACGGCTACGTCGGATTCGTGTTTGGCTCGCTGAAGGCGCGCGAATGGTGGTCATCCGATCTCATGCCGGCCATCTTTCTGTTTTCCGCGATCATCTCGGGGACCGCGCTGGTGATCGTGCTCTATGTCGTCTCGTGCAAGCTGCGCAAGGTCCCGGTCGATCTGCCGTGCCTGAAAGTCATGGCTTATTCGCTGTGGGGCTTCATGATGTTCACGTTGCTGTTGGAGGGGGTGGAATTCGCCAGCCTGGTCTACCGGGGTCGCGAGGGCTACGACATGATCATGCAGTTCGTGGAAGGCCCGCTCCTTATTCCCTTCTTCATCCTGCAATTCGGCATCGGGTCGGTGCTGCCGCTCGCCGTGATCACTTTCTTTATTTGGCGTGGCGCGAACGATCGGGCGTTGGTCGTCGGAATCACAGCGAGCGCAGTTTTGGTGCTGCTCGCGGTGTTGATGATGCGTTATAACGTGGTCATCGGCGGGCAAGAAATCTCCAAGACGGGCAAAGGATTGCTCGCTTATTACCCGACCATTTTCGGCAGGGAGGGGCTATTGGCAGCGGCCATGGTGCTCATTCTGCCGGTCGTCTTGTTATCGATAGTGGTCCGATTTCTACCGCCGTGGCATGACCAGGAGCAACCCGCATAGACCTTTCTCGTGCTTCGTCGCCGCGCCGGGGCATAAGGCCGCAGCGTGTGCGTTGTGCCGTCGACGTAAATTGAAGTATATTGAGTGCGTTAACATGATGCTGGGCAGGAACAACGCCTGCTCGACGGCCAACGATGAACAGGAGCACAACGATGATACGCACGCTGTTGGGCGCCGGGACGATCTTCTTGCTCGCGATCAGTGCCGCGCAAGCCGCCGGCGACGCTGCAGCCGGCAAGGCAAAATCGGTTGCCTGTGTCGCTTGCCATGGACCGGCAGGCCAAGGCGTTCCGCCAAATCCCGCCTTGGCAGGCAAAACTGAAGATCAGCTTGTCCAGGCATTGAACGATTACAAATCGGGCAAGCGCGACAACGCGGTGATGAAGGCAATGACCGCCCCGCTCACCGATCAGGACATGGCCAACTTGGCTGCTTACTTCGCGTCACTCAAGTAAAGATCATCGCCCCTTGGAGCGCGCTCGGGATGGCTCCGAGGGCAAAGTGAGACGAGCGATGGCCCAGAAGACCGGCAAGGGCTGCACGACTGGGCAGGAACAACGCCTGCTCGACGGCCAACGATGAACGGGAGCACAATGATGATACGTACGCTGTTGAGCGCCGGGACGATCTTCTTGCTCGCGATCAGCGCCGCCCAAGCCGCTGGTGGAGACCCTGTAGCCGGCAAGGCGAAATCCGTTACCTGCGTCGCTTGCCATGGACCGGCTGGCCAAGGCGTTCCGCCAAATCCCGCATTGGCAGGCAAAACTGAAGATCAGTTCGTCCAGGCAATGAACGATTACAAATCGGGCAAGCGCAACAACCCGGTGATGAAGGCGCTGACTGCCGGGCTCAGCGATCAGGACATAGCCAACTTGGCCGCTTACTACGCGTCACTCAAGTAAAGGCAATCCGCCTTCGCCCGAGCGAAGGCCGAGATGAAGGCATTTCTCGCGTCTGCATCAACCGGGATGCGCTTTGCAATCGCGACCGTCGTCTGATAGGCGCGTTGACATTGGCTTCGCGGCCGGTGGAGGCCACTCAGGCAATGGCCCAGAAGACCGGTAAGGGCTGCACCACTTGCCATTCAGTGCCGCCGGCGCTCAACCGCGCCGGCGAAGAGTACAAGGCAACCGGAAAGCTTCCGTCCTCGGGTCGCAATTAGCCAAAGCGGCCTCGCTCTCGTGCATGTTTTGGCCGCGCGAGCTACGCGTCCAGGCGCCAGGTAGATCAACCTGCAATTCAAAGAAGATATCGGCATTGCGGGCAGAACCCGGGGGGCGAACACGATGCGCCGCCGGCATAGCGTCGAGCCAATCGCGGCAGGCTTGCGTGGACGGACACGCTGCGCAGCGGTGAAGCGCGGTGGCATATGTCAGGCCGCAAACGCGGGACCACGCCGCCAGCCGGCTCAACAAGACATCCCCGTCCGGCGCATTTGAGCACATCCAGGGATGTCTGACGCCTCGAGTGCGGAGGCTGGAGCCATGATGCCGTCTCCTGTTCCCCCGGCTGCTCAGATAAATCGACCGCGCGCCCGACCTCTCAATTCCGCGAACTCTAGGGCGAATGCAAAAACCGCATTCAGAGCGGCTGGCATTGATCTGGCGCAAACGACGGCAGAGATCATCCGGGTGTATCGATTATTCAAAACTCGCGAGATCCGTATGGCGGATAAGTGCCGCGGCCATATCGGGTCGGCCTGCCATGACCAGCATTCAGACAACCAAGCTTCTTGGCTATCCTTGGCCGGATCTCTTCAATCTCGTTCTGGATGTGGAACGCTATCCGCAGTTCGTGCCGCATTGCCGCGAGGTGAGACTGCTGTCGCGCAGGATACAAGAACCGGGAATGACCATCGTCGTGTCGCGAATGACGGTGGGGTTTTTGGCGATTGCGGTCGGCTACGCCAACCGGATCACGGCAGACGCAATCGGCCGTCGGATTAACGTCGAGGCTCTCGACGGACCGCTGCGTTATTTAAAAGCTGTCTGGCGTTTCGAGCCGCGCGACCAGGATCACACTCAGCTGCATTTTTCGGTGGACTACGAATTCAGCAATCCGCTGCTGGCGGCGATCGCTTCGCGCGTCTTTGCCGCGATGTTCGATGACATTCTCAACGCCTTCGAGCGGCGAGCGGCCCGTCTATTTCCCGCCAGGACCTTCGCCGGCGCGGAGCCCGGGCGCCGCGAGCAGCCGAGATGCGTGGCCGTCCGGGCATCGACTGGGGCAAGGGCAAGGGCGAAATGAATTTGCCGACCGGCCACCCCATCAAAGCGGAACCATCGCCACGGTAAGGCTGCGGACGCCTTGTGCGCCGTGGATAAGAACGCCTTCGATGTCGGCGGTGGCGGATGGGCCCGTCACCAGCACCGCGTAACGCGCGGTCTTGAACCGGGCGTCGCGGTAAGCCTGATGCAGGTTGCTGACGATGCGCGTCGGATCGAGCAGGACGACGAGGTGCTGGGCGAGATAGGCCAGCGCGTTGACCTTCAGCTCCTCCTCGCTGAGCCAGACCGAGCCCGTCTCGGCGACGCCAAATGCCGCGCGGACGACGCCAACATCGACATCGGCCAACTCGGCTGGGTCCGCGGTGATGTCGAGCGCGCGAGTTCCGCGCACCTCGGGCGTGGCCGAGCAGATCACGGCGGCATCGGGGAACAGCGATCGCACCAATGCATCGAGACTCGTCCCCGCCGAGCGCCGGGGCGAATTTTCCGCCCATGCTCGTCAGGGTTTCCTGAAACTGCTCGAGCAAGGGCCGCGAAGTCCGCTCGAACAAGGGAATCGCGGGAATGGGCGGCGTTGGCGCGGGCTGGTTCACGCGCACTGCGGCGAGGATTGCGTCCCGGCTCGTCACTGGCGCCTCCTGTTCTCGAGATACCAGCTGCGAAAGCTCTGTTTTGGCGGCTCCGGCACCTCGCGCTGCCGTCCCCATGGATTGAGCCAGTTATAGATCGCGAAGCGCGGCAGGTGCTCGATTGCCAGTCCCGTCGCCGATATCGCCGCGCGATAGAGGCGGGGCTCGCTCAACACCTTGCCGATGATGCGGATTGCCTCTTTCTTGACCAGCGGCAGCTGATTGCGCTCGGCCATGACCTGGCGCCATTTGTAGATCTGCTCGTGGATGTTGATCTTCACCGGGCAGACACTGGTGCAGCTGCCGTTGAGCGTCGAGGCGTAGGGGAGATTGCTGTATTTACGGATATCGAAAGCGGGATCGATGATGATCCCGATCGGACCGGAATAGGTCGCCCCGTAGCTCAGGCCGCCGCTGCGGCGGTAGACCGGGCAGGTGTTCATGCACGCGCCGCAGCGGATGCACTTGAGCGAATACCAGAAGTCCTTCATGCCCAGGCGCTGCGACCGTCCGTTGTCGACGAGCACGATGTGAAGCTCGGTCCCGGGCCGCGGCGCGCGGAAATGCGAAGTGTATTGCGTGATCGGCGAGCCCAGCGCGCTCCGCGACAGCATCCGGATGAACACGGCGAGGTGCTCGATTTTCGGAATGATTTTCTCGATGCCGATGCAGGCAATGTGCAGCTTGGGCACGTTGGCGCTGAGATCGGCGTTGCCTTCGTTGGTGCAGACGACGAAGCTCCCGGTTTCCGCGATCGCGAAATTCGCGCCGGTCATGCCGGCTTCGGCACCCAGGAAATACGGTCGCGTGTTGCGGCGCATCGTCTCGGCGAGGTAGTGCACGTCGTTATTGCCCGGTTCCGCACCGATCGTCCTGGCAAACACTTCCGAAACGTCGCCGCGCAGCTTGTGGACCGCAGGGACCACGATGTGACTCGGCGGCTCGTCGTCGAGCTGCTGGATGCGCTCGCCGAGATCGGTCTCAATCACCTTGACACCGCGAGTCTCGAGGAACGGCCGCATGTCGCATTCCTCGGTCAGCATCGATTTGCTCTTGACCAGCGTCTTGGCGCCATGCGCCGAGAGAATGTCATAGACAGTCTGGTTGTGCTCGCTGGCATCGCGCGCCCAATGTACTTGCGCGCCATTGTTCTTGGCCTGGGTTTCGAACTCCTCGAGGTAATCGGCGAGGTGCGACAGCGTATGCTCCTTGATCGCCGAAGCGAGGTTGCGCAATTCCTCCCATTCGGGGATGCCGTGCGCCTCCCGATCGCGCTTTAATCTGAGGTCCCAGAGCCGCCGATCGTGGAATTCCAGATGCGCCTTGGCATCGATGAAGTGCGATGACGCCTCGGCGTGATCGACCGGCTTCATGCGCGACTCCCATTCAGGACCTGCGCGATATGGATGAAGCGGATGTCGAGGCCGAGGCGTTCGGCGCAGCCTTTCTGGTGCATGAGGCAGGACATGTCGGCGGAAACGATGTACTCGGCCCCGGCGCGGTGATGGTCTGCGACCTTGTCGTAGCCCATTTTGGCCGAGACCGGCTCCTCAAACACCGAAAACGTGCCGCCGAAGCCGCAGCATTCATCCGGCCGGTTCGGCGTCACGAACTCGATGCCTCGTACCTTGCGCAAGAGATCGAGCGGTTTGGAGAAGAAAGGCTCGTCGATCTCCGAAGCCTTGGCGGTGCGCAGCGTGCGCAGCGTCGTGCAGGTGTTGTGCAGCCCGACCTTGTGCGGAAACTCCGCCCACGGGAACTCTTCGACTTTGACCACATCGTGCAGAAATTCGACGAGCTCGTAGGTGCCGCGGCGGATTCTCTCGACCTGGGGCGTTTGCGGGATTGCATCGAGATGCTCGCGCACGTGGTGGGCGCAGCTCCCCGATGGCGTAACGATAGCCTCGAACTCCTGAAAGTTGGCGACGAACAATGCCTCGGCGCCAGCCGCATCCTTCTGACACCCGCTGTTCGCCATCGGTTGACCGCAGCACGTTTGGTCGAGCGGATAGACCACGTCGATGCCGAGCCGCTCCAAAAGTTGCAACGTCGCGATACCGACGTCGGGAAAAAAGGCATCGACGTAGCAAGGAATGAACAACCCCACTTTCATTCCGCTTTCCCCTTTTCTAACGTCGCAGCCGGCGGTTGTTTGTTCTTGTCGGATTGCTTGCAGCGCAAGCTGGGGGCCGCGCTTTGCAGCGGCGGCCGCCAAAAAGCGAAGCGGCCAAGATCGGAGCCGTGAGGAAACAACGGTTCGGTGATGGCCGCTCGCCCCTTGAGCGCGTAGTGACTATAGCCGTTCAAGCCTCGAATGCTTTGATGTGGATCAATGGTCCTGTCGCGACGACGCCCGCAGGCCCGATTGCCAAACAGCTTGCGTATCTGGCGGGAACTTCGCGTTTCTAAGAGGATTCTGACGCCCACGTGTTCGATGCGCAATCGATCCCGGGGGAGAACCCGGTGCGCAGTCGGCGACGACTTGACCGCATACCGGTATCCGGTACAATCGATCGATGATCCGCTCATTCGGTGACAAACGTACCGAGGCGCTGTTCCGGGATGAGCGGGTGCGCCAGTTCGAGGGCATCGCCCGTGCTGCTAAACGTAAGCTCGTAGTGGTTACCGCGGCGAGCCGACTGGAGGATTTGACGGTACCGCCGTCGAATCGACTGGAGAAGCTCAAGGACAACTTGAAGGACTTTTACTCGATCCGGATCAACGATCGATGGCGGGTGATCTTCAAATGGATCAATGGCGAGCCTCATGAAGTGCGGATCGTAGATTACCATTGAGAGGAGACAACGATGGCAGCGAATGAATTCGCGCCTATTACCCCAGGCGAAATGCTGAAAGAAGAATTCCTGATTGAGTATGGTCTGTCGCAGAGCCAGCTCGCAAAGGCTATTGGCATCTCGCCGAACCGGATCGCCGAGATCGTCAACAATCGGCGGCGCATCACGGCTGATACTGCACTTCGGCTGAGCTTGTACTTTGGCAACAGTCCTGAGTTTTGGATAAATCTTCAAGCTCATTACGATCTGAAGATGGCACGGCGGAAACTCCGGCCAGAAGACGCCAAACGTATCAAAGCGCTTCGCGCTGCCTGAAAGCGTCGTTGCAGCGGACCAACCAACTCGCTGCATCCTCCTGTGGCGAGAGTGCTTATGCGCAGCCGAGCGAAAAGGAGCGTGTTGTAGCGTAATTCTGCGTAGTGGCGGAGGGAGTGGGATTCGAACCCACGATACGGTTTCCCGTATACACGCTTTCCAAGCGTGCGCCTTCAGCCACTCGGCCACCCCTCCGGAACGGGGAACGAGGCGCAATATAACGGCGGGGTTTTGAGTTACAACCCGCGCCGAAACCCGCGCCGAAACCGGCCCCACGTCGAGCCGAATACCGGCCCAAAATATGCAGTCACGCGCGGCGGAACTTTCGCCCTCGTGCGTCGTTATTGTGCCAGTTCGAAAGAGGCGAGACAGGAGGTAGTCATGGGACGCGGGCTGTTGTTATGGCTCCTCGGCATTCCGTTGCCGATCATTCTTCTGATTTGGGTGCTTGGCGGCCTTCACGGCTGATATTGCCAGTGCAGTGTCAGTTGATGACGCGTGGAGTGAGCGGAGGCCCGGCGTGAGCCGGGCCTCTTCGTCGGGGCTGCCATCACTTTCGCCGACGCGCGCCTTGCCCTACATTAGCGGCATGATGCGCGCGATGACGATTATCTGGTGCGCCCCGATCCGCTCGATCCGCGCCTGACCGAGCGGGTCGAAGGCGTCGACCAGACCGGCGCGGCGAATCGAAACGGCGGTGGTGGTCGAGCGCGCGCTGACGATCTTCCTCAATTCCCAGGAGATCGTCACCGCGATGACCATCGACGACCATCCCGAATATCTGGCGCTCGGCTATTTGCTCAACCAGAACATGCTCAAGGCCGACGACACCGTCACCGGCGTCGACTACGACGAGGAATTGTCGGTCGTCGTGGTGCGCACCAAACGCAAGACCAATTACGAGAAGAAGCTCAAGAAGAAGGTGCAGACGTCCGGCTGCGCGCAGGGCACCGTGTTCGGCGACCTGATGGAGGCGCTGGAGAACGTCACGCTGCCGCCGGCGGAACTGCGCACCTCCTGGCTCTATACGCTCACCCACAAGATCAATACGACGCCGTCGCTTTATCTCGAGGCCGGCGCGATCCACGGCTGCGTGCTCGCGGTCAAGGATCGCCCGCTGGTCTATATGGAAGACGTCGGCCGCCACAATGCCGTCGACAAGATCGCCGGCTGGATGTTCAAGCATCGCGTCGGCGCGGCCGACAAGATTTTCTACACCACCGGCCGGCTCACTTCCGAGATGGTGATCAAGACGGTGCGCATGGGCATTCCGATCCTGATTTCGCGCTCCGGCTTCACCGCCTGGGGCGTCGAGCTTGCCCGCAAGGCGAATTTGACGCTGATCGGCCGCGCCCGCGGCAAACGCTTCATCGCGCTGGCCGGCGAACACCGCATCGTGTTCGATCAGGACCTCGCTTATGTCGCGGACGAAAGCGCCAAGCACCGGCGCAAGGCCGCGGTGCACGACGATTGAGTTGAACCGCGCGTGACTATTCCCCCTACTCTCGGCCTCGTGCTTGCCGGCGGTTTAGCGCGCCGGATGGGCGGCGGCGACAAGGCGCGCATCCAAATCGGCGGCAAAACGATTCTGCAGCGGGTGCTCGCTTGCATCGGTTCGCAATGCGCGGCCGTCATCATCAATGCCAATGGCGATCCGGCGCGTTTCGCCGATACCGGTTTGCCGGTGGTCGCCGACAGCGTGCCGGATTTTGCCGGACCGCTGGCCGGCATCCTCGCCGGCCTCGATTGGACGGCGGCACACGCGCAGGCTTGCGAATGGCTTTTAAGCGTACCCGGCGATTGTCCATTCCTGCCGAAAGACTTGGCGGCGCGGCTGCACGAGGCGCGCGTTGCCGCAGGTCTGCCGCTTGCCTGCGCGCGCTCGGGGCAATGGCGCCATCCGGTCGTCGCGCTGTGGCCGGTCGCGTTGCGCGAGGATTTGCGGCGCGCGCTGCTGGACGACAGGCTGCGCAAGATCGAAATCTGGACCGCGCGGCACGGCGTCGCCATTGCCGACTGGCCGGCCGAGCCGGTCGATCCGTTCTTCAATGTCAATACGCCGGAAGACGCGGCGCGCGCCGAAGCCATCGCCGCGAAATACCCAGACGCGTGAACAAACACGTTTCCCGGATGCGGTGCAGCGCGACGCGGTGTACCGCTGATCCGGGACCGTCGCACATTCGGAGTTTGTTACGATCCCGGTTCTGCAGCGCACCACTTCGTGCTGCGCTGCGCCCGGGATACGCTTGTTTCAACCGACCAGCGACGCGTAGGACAGGAAGCCGACCGTTGCGCCGGGCTCGATCTTGGTCACGTCCTCGCCGAGCTCGGCCAAGCCGTCGGTTTCCGTGAGCGAGGTGAGAACGCCGGCGCCGTCCTGCTCGTATTTGACCGCCTCGATGACGCCGTCGGGCGCCGCGCGCAAGGCAACCCGCACGTATTCCCGGCGGCCCTTGCGCTTCCGATAGGCGAAGGTGGCGCGCGCCGGCATCGCCACGAGCGGTTCGGGCAAGGCCCCGGCCAGCCGCAACAACAGCGGCCGCACCACGCGCACGAAGGTGACGAAGACCGCCACCGGATTTCCCGGCAATCCGACGAAGGCGGCGCCGTCGCCGCCGTTGCCGGGTATGACGCCCATCGCCACCGGCCGGCCGGGTTTGATCGCGACGCGCCAGAACACGATGCGGCCGATGCTTTCGATCGCGCTGCGCACGTGGTCGGCTTCGCCGGTCGAGACGCCGCCCGAGGTCAGCACCAGATCGTGACCGGCGGCGGCCGCGGCGAGCGCTCGCTTTAATTCCTGCGGATCGTCGCTGAGGATGCCGAGATCGGTGATATCGGCGCCGAACCGCGCGATCAGTCCGGAAAGCAGATACCGGTTGGAATCGTAGAGCGCCGCGCGCGGCAGCGCCGAACCGGGCTCGACGATCTCGTCGCCGGTCGAGAACAATGCGACCCGCACGCGCCGATGCACGTCAAGCTTGGTCAGACCGAGCGCGGCGGCGAGCGCCACGTGCTGCACGGCAAGCCGCCGGCCGGCCGGCAGCGCCACCGCGCCGGCGCGCATGTCCTCGCCGGCAAGCCTGCGATTGGCCCCGCGTTTCAACCCCGGCGGCACGACCACGCAATCGCCCTCGATGCGGCAATCTTCCTGCATGAATACGGTATCGGCGCCCGCAGGCATCGGCGCGCCGGTGAAAATGCGGACCGCTTCGCCGGCCTTGACCGCGTGGCGCGCGGCGTGGCCGGCGGCCACGCGGTCGACGATGGCGAGACGCTTCTCGCTGTCGGCATCGAGGTCGTCGCCGCGCACCGCAAAACCGTCGACGGCGGAATTATCGAACGGCGGCACATTCAGCGGCGCAACGATATTTTCGGCCAGTACGCGGCCCAAAGCCTCGCGCAGTGTCACGGTCTCGCGGCCCTCGACCGCCGCGACCCGCTCGGCAATCAGCCGCTCGGCCTCGGCGACCGGAAGGAGCGGACCGTCAAAAGCAAAGCAATCGTCGCTGAGCTGCGCCATTATGCTTCACTCCGCGACACTTCACTCTGCGGCTTGCCGATCTGCTCGCGCGGCAGCGCCTCGGCCTGCAAGACATTGGCGATCGATTCGATATCGTCGAGCATCAGCACCGGGACCTGCGCCTCCTTAAGCGGCGCATCGCTGGCGATGGCGACGATGCAATCATCGTCGGGATGCAAAAGCGGCTTGCCGACGGCGGCACGATAGATTTCAAGTTTAGGATGCGAATGCCGCTTGAAGCCTTCGACGATCACCAGATCGACCGGACTGAGCTTTGCCAGAATATCGGCAAGCAGCGGCTCCGGCTCTTGGCCCAATTCATGAACGATCGCCCAGCGCCGACTCGACACGACCGCGACCTCGCTGGCGCCCGCATTGCGGTGTAGCCATGAATCCTTGCCCGGCTGGTCGATATCGAACCCATGGTGGGCGTGCTTGATGGTCGCGACCTTCAAACCGCGACGGACCAGCACCGGGATCACATTGGTGACCAGTGTCGTCTTGCCGGAACCGCTCCAGCCCGCGAGACCGATGATGCGCATGCCAGCATTATATGGACTATTCCACCGCCGGTTCCATGCCCAGCGCGCGGATGCGGGTGCGGGTTGTTTCAAGCGGCGTCAGCCGTGAAATGCGTTGGCTGGTGGAATCGATGGTCATCGCCGATATGATAGGGGCGTTTTGCCGCTTCGACGACTCGGACGCCATGACCGAAAAGACCCTCAATCTGCGCGGCCTCAAATGCCCGCTTCCGGCGCTGCGCGCCAGGAAGGCGCTGACGGGCATGCAATCTGGCGACATTCTTGTCATCGAATGCACCGATCCGCTCACCGCGATCGACATTCCCAATCTGCTCAATCAGACCGGCGATGCGCTGGAAAACACACACAAGGAAAAAAAGCTGCTGACTTTCCGGATCCGGAAGCGCTGAGCCTCATTTACTCCGCCGCGACGCGGTGCGCAGCGACGCCTTTGGCCTTGACCACCACCTTGATCGCATCGTCGACGCGGTCCTTGGCGTAACGGACCGCCGTCGGCAAATCGTCGAGCGCGAACGTGTGGGTGTGGATTTTGGTGGCGTCGAAGCGCTTCTGCGACATGAAGGCTTCGGCGCGATGCGTCGCGCTCTTGCCCTCGCCGCGGATGCCGTAAAGATAAATGTTGTTGCGCACGATGTGGGCGACGTCGACCGGCGTCTCGCCGCGCGGGAACGCCGCCAGGCACACCTTGCCGCCGCGATTGACCATGCGGATCGCTTCGTTGACCGCGTTCGGCGCGCCCGAGCACTCCAGCACGTAATCGACGCCCTTGCCGCCGTTAAGCCGCTTCACCGCCGCGACGGCGTCTTCGTTGCCGACGTTGACGACATGATCGGCGCCGAGCTCGCGGCCGATCTTGAGCCGGTTGTCGCGGGTGCCGGTGAGGATCACGGGCTGCGCGCCCATCGCCTTCGCCACCGCGACGCCGAGCAGACCGATCGGCCCGGGCCCGCTGACGACGACGCTTTCGCCGGCAACCAGCCCGCCGAGTTCGGTGAGCCCGTACATCGCCGTGCCCGCAGTCACCACCAGGGTAGCCTCTTCGTCCGACATAGTGTCGGCAATGGCGACCAGGGTGTTGATGTTGTTGACCTGATATTCGCAAAAGCCGCCGTCGGTGGTGAAGCCGTTGGCGCGGTGGCCCTTGTCAACGTCGCCGTAATTGAGCCCGTAGTTGTGGCACGACGTATACATGCCCTCGCGGCAGCGCTTGCACTGGCCGCAGCCGGCATGGACTTCGACCGTGACGCGCTGGCCGATGCGGTGCTCATCGACGCCGGGACCGAGCGCGACCACGGTGCCCATATATTCGTGGCCGGGCGTGAAATTCTTGTTGAACGGCATGCCGCCCTGGATCAAAGCCGGCGGGCCGCGATCGATAATTTCGAGGTCGGTGGCGCAGATCGCGACCGCGTCGATGCGGACCAAAACCTCCGCGCGCTTGGGCACCGGAACCGGCTTTGCGGCGAGCTTAAGCTCGCCGGGATTGCCCAAAACCCACGCCTTCATCGTCTCGGGAATCGGGAAATCCGGGTTCGTTTTCACTCCGGGGCCTGCATACATCGCTCGTTCCTTTTGGCCGCTTCCTCATCCGGCTGGTGCGGGCGCTTATAATGAATTTCGCCGCCAAGCGAAACCGGCTAGAGCTGTCGGACGGCTGGCGGGACGATCGCCGTTCTGTTACATATGACCAGTATTCTGACCATTGGAGGGCTCATGCTCACGGTCACCCTCGTTGAAGCAAAAACACGCTTGAGCGAACTTTTAGACAAGGTCGCGGCGGGTGAAGAAGTCGTAATTACACGACACGGCCGCCCGGCGGCACGCATGGCAGCAGTCGAGACACCGAAACAGCCGGTGCCCGATCTGTCCGCGTTCCGCGCCAGGATGCCGCGCCTTCGCAAACCCAGTCACGTCCTCATCCGCGAGATGCGTGACGAGGAAGGATAATGCTGTATTTCGATACCAGCTTTATCGTTCCCTATATTCTTCCGGAAGCAACGAGCAACAGGATTCAGGAGTTTTTGGGCGAGCATCATGCAGAACAGCTGACTATCAGCGATTGGACACGCGTCGAATTTTTCTCAATGCTGGCGCGCGAGGTTCGTGGAGGAGGATTGGCTGAACAGGCGGCGCGCGACGCCGATACGCGTTTCGAGGCTGCTATGGCCCAGTCATTTACCGTCGTCCTGCCAGATCGAAATGATTTCAATCTCTGCAAACGTTATCTTCAGCGGTTTGAGACGGGACTGCGTGTCGGCGACGCGTTGCATCTCGCAATTGCAAGTAATCATCGAGTTCGAAGCGTTCTACACGCTCGATCGGAAATTGCTCCGTGCAGGCAGATTACTTGGCCTGCCGGTTGCCGCCGGCATACACGGTCGGGCATAAATCACTCATTCACGCCGGCTCGCCGGCCGCGTCGCGGTCGAGATCGACATAAATATCGTCGCCTTGCAGCACCACTTTGTAGGTGCGCAGCGCCAGTTCGCAGGGCGGCGCCTTGACCGCGCCGGTCGGCACATGGAAGGCGCCGAAATGCATGCTGCACTCGATCACGTCGCCTTCCAGCATGCCGTCGGCGAGGCTCGCCGCAGCATGGGTGCATTCGTCGTCGGTGACGTAGAACTTGCCGGCGATATTGAACACCGCAAGCCGGTGATCGCCGACCTCGAACGCCTGCACCGTTTCCGGCGCAAGATCGGCTTGCGCGCAAACTCTCACGACATTCTCCGCCATGGCCCTCCCCTTTCTGTGCCTGTTATATAGTCATCCCACGGTGGAGCGAAGCAAGGACGCGCGATGCAGGTACTGGTGATCGGCGCCGGCGTGGTCGGGCTCGCCATCGCGCGCACCGCGGCGCTCGCCGGCCACGACGTCACTATTGCCGAAATGACCGGCGGCATCGCCAACGGCGTGTCCTCGCGCAACAGCGAGGTCGTCCATGCCGGCCTCTATTATCCGACCAATTCGCTGCGCGCGCGCCACTGCGTGCGCGGGCGCCGCATGCTCTACGAATTTTGCGCAAGCCACGGCGTCGACCATCGCAAATGCGGCAAGCTCGTCGTGGCGACCGTTGACGCCGAGCTTGGCAAAGTCGAGGCGATCAAGCAGCAGGGCGAAGCCAACGGCGTCGAAGGCCTGGAAATGATCGGCGGCAACGCGGCGCGCGCGCTCGAGACGGAGCTGTCCTGCATCGGCGCTTTGCTGTCGCCGGAATCCGGCATCGTCGACAGCCACGGCTTCATGCGGGCGCTATGGGGCGAACTCGAAGATCGCGGCGGCATGATCGCCTTCGAGACGCCGGTCGAGCGCATCAGCTTCCGGACGCCGCATTGGCGCGTGCAATTCGGCGGCCGCGATGCCGGCGCCGTCGACTTCGACGCCGTGGTCAACTCCGCCGGCCTCGGCGCCCAATCGCTCGCCCGCCGCATCGACGGTTATCCGTCCGCAAAGGTGCCGCGGCTCGTTCTCGCCAAGGGCAATTACTTCAGCTTTAACGGACGGCCGGTATTCTCGCGGCTGATCTATCCGACGCCGGTCGACGGCGGGCTCGGCGTCCACGTGACGCTCGATCTCGCCGGCCGTATGCGGTTCGGCCCGGACGTCGAGTGGATCGCCGAGGAGAGCTACGGCATCGACCCCTCGCGCGCCGAGGCCTTTTACGCGCGCATCCGCAGCTATTGGCCCGGCCTGCCGGATAACTCGCTGGTGCCGGACTATTGCGGTATTCGGCCGAAACTCACCGGACCGGGCGAGCCTGCGGCCGATTTCATGATTGTCGGCCCGCCTGCGCACGGCATGGCGCGGCTCGTCAACCTGTTCGGCATTAAATCGCCGGGGCTGACCGCATCGCTGTCGATCGCCGAGGATGTCGTGAAATACCTGGCTTGATGATCGCGATTATCTGGCGACCGGACCGCGCCCACTGGAGCCGAAATTAACCGGCGGCGGCGCCGGCTGCGGCATTGCGATCGTTCCCGGATCGTCGTCGACGGCCGGTTCGCTGCGCCGGCTCGATGCGACGCGCAACGTCACCGAGTTCAGCCCGCCGGCGACGCTCGACGGATTGACCGGCGTAAAGGCATCGGCTTTGCCGTTCCTGCCGTTATAGGCCATCAAACCGTCCTTGGTCGAAACGATGTCGCCCGGCCGCAGCGTCGGATCGCTCGACAGATCGAACGGCGCCAGCCCGAAGGCATCCTTGCCGTTGCAGGTGCAATTGGCGACCAGTTGCTTGCGATAGATAAACGCGGTGTCGAGGTCGACATAGCGCGCGCCGTCCTTGGCGACCGCGGCGCCGATTTCGCTGCCCAAGAAAACCTTGGTCTTGCTGGCGGGGCACATCGCCCGGCAGGTTTCGACCGGCGTCGCATTGGTCATGTGTTCGAGCGGAAAGTGCTGGCCGTCGCACAGCCGCACGCAATAGGCGACGGCGTGACCGGTCGAGCCGCCGCCCGGGCGCACGCTCTCGGGAGTCAACGGCACCGGCACCACCGGCCCAACCGGCGCCGACGGTTCGGCATAGGATTGCGGGGGCGGCGGCGGACGTTGCCGGTCGAGAATCGCCAAACAGGAAGTCAAACAAGCCGCCGGCATGCGCGGTTGCGGGCGGCAGCGCGGCGGCAGCCAGCGCAGCGGTCAGGACCGCCGCGCACCATTGTAACTGCCTCCTGCAACGCCGATGCACCACCGCAATACCTCTTGCGCCAAGCCCGGTCCGGAACCCGCAACTCGGCATGATAACTGCCCGGCAAGCGGCAAAGTTCCCGCCGCTTTCGGTCGTTAGCATGGCGGAAAAGGTTCACCATCATGTGGCCGAAGCCGCCGGCACCGGGCGATTTGCCGGTATGGCAAAGAAATGGTGAAGGCAACGCGAATAGCGAATTAGCGAATAGGGAGAGCGGGGGGAGAAAAAGGATGCGTTCTCGCGGCGCAATTGCGTCCGAGTTTTGCAAGCCGACGATGTCAAACAGCGACGGATCGTAGCCCGCATGAGCGGAGCGACATGCGGGAACGGCGGTTTTGCTCCTGTCACGGTTCCCGGATTTCGCTTCGCTCATCCGGGCTACGAAGCAAAGAAAGAAAAGGAAGCGGAACGCCGGCAGACGCAGTAGTCCATGTCCCGCACGCAAGCGGCGTGCGGGGCGCGCCACGGAAAGGCGGCTTGCGCCGCCCTCCGCTTGCGGGCGCGCTCGCCTGCCGGCGTTCCACCACGGCTCTCGCCAAAGGGAGTCGTCGTCCCTAAGGCTCAGCTTCAGGCCAGGCTTCCTGGGACGCGGTCTGAACGGGCGTTACCCGCCTTCGCCTGTCCCAGCCCAGTGAAGCACCTCACGCCCCGGTCATAGTGCCGGGAGGCTGATGCCCAAGCCGCCCGGGAGCGGAGTGCAAGTCCGCCCGCGGGCACCGCACTCGCCCCACCGCTCCGGCGTGCCTCCGGACGGCGTCCTTCATCGGGCGAGCGATTCGCAACGAATATAACTGAAATGGTGACGCATGTCAAGGGCTATGTCACAAGAACAGGGACGATATGGCAGGCTATACTCGGCCCCCCAGTAACCCCGCCGGAGAGGAGCCCAATCATGCCCATTCACCGCTTTCTCAATCCTTCCACGATGCCCGCCCCGCGCGGCTACACGCATGTGGTGGAGACCAAAGGCCCGAGCCGCACCATCTATCTGTCCGGCCAGCTCGGCATGACGGCGGATGGAAAATTCGCCGGAGCGCCGGGCGATTTCCGCGCCCAGGCGATGCAGTGCTTTGAGAACCTCAAGCTCGCGCTCGCCGCGGTCGGAGCGACTTTCGCGCACGTAGTCAAGCTCAACAATTATCTCACCGACATGTCGCACTTGCCGATCTATCTCGAAGTGCGCGACCGCTACGTCGACACCAAGGCGCCGCCGGCCTCGACGACGATCCAAATCTCCAAACTCGCGCGTGACGGCGCGCTGTACGAGGTCGAGGCCATTGCGGTAGTGCCGGAGAAGTAGCCATCGTCAGCTTGGCTGCGTCCAGGGATCGACAACATCGAGACCGAGTTTCCGAAATGGCGCGGTATCGCGCGTAGCTATGGTGAGCGCGTGTTCCGCAGCGGTTGCGGCCAGCATGAGATCGGGTTCTGCAACGATGTAACCCTGCCTACGGCAGAGCTCCAGCATCAGACGCCATCGTAATAATATGTTCTCGGTCAGCGGGAGAATTCGCCCCGCGTACATCGGCCTAACAATTCCTTCAAGCCAGGCGGTGAGCTGTCCGCGACGTGCAACGTCGGCGGCACTCTCAATGCCGAAGCGAATTTCCGCGATAACGATATCGGAGAGAAAGAGCGCTGCAATGGGTGTCCTTGCCATGAACGCGATCACCTGTGGCGAGGGCCGCCGACGCTGCAACTCCGATACCACATTGGTATCGAGCAGAAATCCAGTCACCGGTCATCGTCCTCGAACGAGATTGGCATGCCGGTAGGTCGGGAAATAACGAAGCGGCTTCAGGCGCAAACCAAGTTTGCGCGCCTGTTGCATGGCCGCAACGAAAACTGCGCCGGTGAGACCTTCCTGCAGAGTCCGACGCCGGCTTGCTAAATTCGCCTGTTGCGACAACCACCACGGCATCCTTGCCGTGAACAGTGACCCGCTGTGGGCCTTCGGACTGCGCCCGGCGCACCAGCTCGCTGAACCGAGCCTTGGCGTCTTGCAGTTTCCAAGCGCCCCGCGATGACGACTTTTTCGATCGGCGGTTTCTAGTCAGCATCGTGAAATTCTAGTCAGAAATGCCTTAGCATGCAATCCGACGGCGAAAAAGGCTCACTGTTTTTCTGGGGATCGAAGCCATCGCCGTAGTGCCCGAGAAATAAGCTGCGGAATCATATCCACATAACGTGCCGATTTCGCCGCGGTAGGCTAAGCTGATCGCGATGATCGGCTGGAGTGGGAGGAGATCATGAACTTCATGGAACGGGATTGCGTTGCGCGGGCCGCTGCCGGCGCCGGCACGATTGTGTTGTCGCTGACGCTCGCGCTCGGTGCGGCGCTGGCGCAAGACAAGACTTACACAATGAAGATCACGCTGCCGACGCTGAACGATCCGAGCTACGTCTTCGCCAAGACCTATGCCGCGGCCATCGAGAAGGATTCCGGCGGCCGCATCAAGACCGGAGATTTATCCGGTAAGCCAATTGGGCGCGATCCCGAGGCAGATCGAAGGCACGCAATTCGGCGCCATCCAATGCGCGCTCATTCCTCCCGAATTCTTTGTCGGCGTCGACGAGCGCTTCGAGGTGATGGCGGCGCCCGGCCTGGTCAATTCCATGGAGCAAGGCGAACGCCTCGCCGCCGATCCGGCGGCGCTCAAGCTGATGCTCGGGCTGGGCGCCAACAAGGGGCTGCACGGCGTCGCGCTGTTCATGAACTCGCCGTCTTCCGTGATCGCCAAAGCGCCGATCCGCCACCTCGCGGATTTCAAGGGCAAGAAAATCCGCGTTCTCGCCTCGCCGTTTCAAATGCAGGCGATCGAGCGGCTTGGCGCGACGCCGGTGGCGATGACGCTCGGCAACGTCGTGCCGGCAATGCAACAAGGCGCCATCGACGGCGCCGTCGGCGGCATCGTGGTGTGGACGCCGATGCACTTTGCCGATGCGGCGAAATACGTGACCGAAACCGGGCAACCGGCCGTCTATGCGGTCGTCGAGATCAGCAAGACCTGGTACAATTCATTGCCTGCCGACCTGCAAAAAATCATCGACAGCGACGCCGCCGCGGAGCAGGCGGCGATCACTCCCGTGGCCATCGACATCGTCGGCAAGGCGCGCAAAGGCTGGACCGATACCGGCGGCGAGCTGATCGGCTTGCCTCCCGACGAACAGGCGGCAATGATGAAAACGTTTTCCAGCGTCGGCGCCGACGTGTCGAAAGCAAAGCCGTTGCTCAACGACGCCTACAAGATCGTGACGGAGGCGGCACAGCGAACGCGATAGGGGCTCGGTGACACGCGTCGCCTGCGATAATGCAACAATTCGGTAGCTATCGGGGGCATGGCGGAAGTCCGTGGCGCGCATGCAAACTGACGTAGATGACCCAAATGCGACATTTGGCCTGATTAGCGTCTGAGGTCAGTTGTGCGCCATTGCTCCCTCGCCGGCCGGTCGCAAAGTGCTAGGCTTTAAACGTTGCACAAGGCCTGTTCTCAGGGAGGCACATGCAACGGCGCGAGTTCATCACCCTTCTCGGCGGGGATGGCAACCTGTCCACTTACAGCGCGTGCGCAGCAGGCGATCGGTCGATTTTGGTTTAGGAGGAATTCATGCTGAACGAAACGGCCATTGCTACCCTCAAATCCGGTTTGCGCGGAGAGCTCATCGAACAACGCGACGCGAGTTACGACACAGCGCGGAAGGTCTACAATGCCATGATCGATCGTCGGCCCCGCCTGATCGCCCGTTGCGTCGATGTGGCGGACGTCATCGCCGCGGTTAATTTTGGCCGCGAGCACAAGCTAGTCGTATCCGTTCGCGGCGGCGGTCACAATGCTGCGGGGTTAGGCGTTTGTGATGATGGGCTCGTCATCGATCTCTCGCGGATGAATTATGTTCGCGTGGACCCGAAGAAGCGCACGGTACTTGCCGGAGGCGGCGCGCTATGGGGTGATGTGGACCATGCGGCGCATGCGTTCGGTCTTGCGGTTCCAGCGGGGATCATCTCGACGACGGGCGTTGGCGGACTTACGCTCGGCGGCGGGATCGGCCATTTGACGCGCCAATGCGGCCTCACCATCGACAATCTCTTGTCAGTCGATATGGTGCTGGCCGACGGCCGCTTCGTTACCGCGAACCACAAGGATAACCCTGATCTGTTCTGGGCAGTGCGCGGTGGCGGCGGCAATTTCGGCGTTGTCACTTGCTTTCTTTTCAAGGCGCACCCCATTCATACGAGCTATGCGGGGCCAATGTTGTGGCCGATGGAAGACGCGATGGATATCCTGCGCTGGTATCGCGGATTCATCACTAAGGTGCCTAATGCCCTCACTGGATTTTTCGCGTTCCTTACCGTTCCGCCAGGCCCGCCCTTCCCTGAGCACCTACACAACAAGAAAATGTGCGGCATTGTGTGGTGCTACACCGGGCCGCTCAAGAAGGCCGAGCGGGTGTTCGAACTGATCCGGAAATTCAAGACACCCGCGCTCGATTTCGTCGGTCCCATATCTCATCCGGCGCTGCAGAGCATGTTCGATGCAATCTTTCCGCCGGGCCTGCAATGGTACTGGAAGGCCGATTTTGTGCGCGAGCTCAAGGATGAAGCGATTGCACTGCATGTGAAGCACGGCGCGATGCTGCCGAGCATGCATTCGACGATGCACCTTTATCCCATCAACGGAAAAGCGAGCACCGTGAAGAACACCGCTACGCCGTGGTCGTACCGCGATGCCGTATGGGCCGCTGTAATGGTCGGCGTCGATCCGAACCCCGCGAACAATGAGAAAATCTCCAAGTGGGCGAGGGACTATTGGACCGCACTGCATCCTTATTCGGCCGGAGGTGCCTACATAAACTTCATGATGGATGAGGGTGAGGACAGGATTCGCGCGACCTATGGGAAGAACTACGACCGTCTCGCCAGGATTAAGAAGCGCTACGACCCGACCAATTTTTTCCGCGTAAATCAGAACATCAAGCCCGCAAAATGATGGTGAACGGCCATGGCAACTCTGATTTTTCCGTTATTCGGCTATCTATATTGGATATGACAAAACAAATCTGACGGCTACCCCGCCAGCATGCTATCGTTCACAGTGATCCTTGGTTATCTGGCGAATACGTATTAATCTTGGGCAGCGACAATGGCGGTAACACACAAGGGCGGGTGTTTTTGCGGAGCCATTCATGTGGAGGTTTCCGGCGAGCCGGAAGCAATGGGATATTGCC
>CAVQWD010000053.1:0-7985 GCA_963717265.1 uncultured Alphaproteobacteria bacterium
TTATCTGCCGGCGGCGTTCTCGCCGATGAACTAACAGCGTTGTTTCCCGGACGCGGTGCAGCGCGAAGCGGTGCACCGCTGATCCGGGATCGTCCTATACTCGGCGATCGCGAAGGTCCCGGTTCTGCAGCGCACCACTTCGTGCTGCGCTGCGCCCGGGAAACGCGTTCGGTTCGCGAATCAAACGAACAAGGCTCCGGCGCCTAACGAGCCACGCCTGCCATCGTGTGCACGCACTTTGCAAAGGTGTTCACTACGTCAACGCCCGGCGCTTGCTCAATGTAGTAAGTCCGATCATCGCGAACATCGGTGCGCTTGAAACGTATCGAGTAGCCGCCGCCAAAGAACGCATTGATGAAGTCCTTGCGCAAACTGTCGTCAGTGAGCATTCCCACTAGCTGACCCTCAGTCGTGACGTTTTTGGTGAACGCGTTGGGGTGACTGAATTGCGCGGTAGAGAAGTCGGCGTCTGAAATTCGTTTTGCAACGCTCGATTGCTTTGTCCAATCGACATCGCCCGTCGTGACCTTAAAGCCGGGGCGCCCGAGGACGATCAAGAGTTGGAAATTGACAATTTCTGGAGCCGGCGGACTCATAATTGCCGCGGTCACGATGCACGCTTGAAGTTGGCCGCCTTGCTCAATCGTGTCGTTAGTGTATTGGACTCCCGTGGGGATGATTTGGACCGCGAACGCCAACGACGACAGCAACAGCATTGCGGCTGCAAACATAGGTGTGCGGATCATTTCGAGCCGCCATGGCCGATCATGCGAGCGATGGTAGCCGGGACGCTTCAATCCGACAATCACTTTCGGTAAGATTGCATCGGAAGTCGCTGCTACGAGAGACCGTCATGCGCAAATACTTGTCTGCGCTGCTATTGGCATTGCCGTTGGTCGCGTCTCCGGCTCAAGCCGCATCTCTCACGTTAGGTTGCTCAGGTACAGTCACTGGCACGGAAGTCCCCAAAGCCGGCGTCGCGGGAGATCCTGCCAAAGATAACGTTGTAGACATGTCTGTCATTGTCGATTTCGACCAGCGGGCAGTGTCGGGCTTTTGGGCGGAAATGAACGGAGTTCACAACCTGATCCCGATCACAGCAGTTGACGCCAACGCCGTCACGTTCAAGGGCGTCAAAAAGTTTCTTGGCTCAGATGCCTCCATCGACGGGACCGTAGATCGCATCACCGGCAAGGTCGATGCAAACGAGACATGGCTTTGGAGTAACGGCGGGATGCGCTTGGTGGTTTGGGATTTGCGCTGTCGCCCGACCAAGCCTTTGTTCTAGGGAACCGGAAATGGACAGAGCTCAAGCTGCCGCTTTGCAGAAATACGAGGACGCTTTGACATACTCTCTGGCGTACTATCCCACAGGTGATGCGTCGCTGGACCGGCGCGTCATGGAATCGCTATGGGAAGCGGATATGGAAATCGAGAAGCAGAGCGTAAGAGGCACGCCAGAATACAACGACATGATCTTGCGCGCGGATCAGAATGCGTGTGCAATACGCACTGCGCGCCGCTCCAAGACGTAGCTTTCAATGAGCCGTGAACTACAGAGCGAGCTGTAGGGTGGGCAAGCGAAGCGTGCCCACGTGCTGTCTCTGCGACTTTGTCGACGCTGACGTGGGCACGGCGCTGCGCGCCTTTGCCCACTCTACAATTGCATGAAACGCCCAAGCTCGCCGCCGACCCGGGCAATGACGCCATCCCAGTCGCCGGGCGCGCTCTGCCGGAATAGCCGCGCGGTCGGGTACCACGGCGTCGTTTCGCCTTGCAGCGTCCAGCGCCAATCCGGCGCGAACGGCACCAGCACCCAGACCGGCCGGCCCATGGCGCCGGCGAGATGCGCGGCGGCGGTATCGACCGCGATGACGAGATCGCACGAGCGCGAGCACCGCCGCGGTGTCGCTGAAGTCTTGCAATTCGCCGCCGATATGGGTCACGCGCGTTTCGGCGGCGAGCGGCGCGGCATCCGCGCCGCGCACGTCGCGCTGGATGCTGATGAAACTTGCCCCCTCCCTACCCTCCCCCGCAAGCGGGAGGGAACAGCGGCGCAAGGCGGCCGAAAATGGCAATCGAGCGGTTGCGATCGTTGTCGTGGCTCGGATTGCCCGACCAGGCGATCGCGATGCGCGGGCGGGCGAGCTCGCCGAGCCGCGCCGACCATTTGGCCAACTGCGACTTCGTCGGCCGCGAGATAAGGAATTTGCGCCGGCACCGTTGCGAGTTCGGTGCGCATACGCGAGCGGCAGGCTGCCGAGCGGGCAATGCACGTCGTAGGGCGGCGGCACCTCGCCGCGCGCGATCACCGCGGCGGCGCCGTCGAGCCCGCGCAGCAGCGGCTTCAATTCGGCTGGCACTTCGAGCACCACCTTGGCGCCGCTTGCGGCAACGAGCGGCACGTAACGCGCGAACTGGATGGTATCGCCGAGGCCTTGCTCGGCGTGGAGCAGTATCGTTTTGCGCGCCAAGGGATATTCGCCGAGCCACAACGGCTTGCCGCGGCTTTTCTGCGCCGGCATGCCGGTGCGGCGCCAGCGCCATTCGTAGTTCTCAAAACCTCTGGCGTAGTCGCCGCGCGTGAGCAAGGCGAGCGCCGCGTTGAAATGAGCATCGGCATCATCCTTGCGCAGCGCCAGCACCCTGTCGTAGCTGACGATCGCCTCGTCGTAGCGGTTGAGCTGCGCCAGCGCCTTGCCGCGATTGAGCCAGGCATTGGCGTGGTCGGGCGCGGCGGCGAGCGCGCGATCGTTGGCGGCCACCGCCTCGGCGTAGCGGCCGAGCTTGAGCAAGGCGACGCCGCGATTGTAATGCGCTCCCGGATGACCGGGCGCGACTTGCAGCGCGGCATCGAACGCGGCCAGCGCGGCTTCCGGAAATCCGAGCATCGCCTGCGCGAGGCCGCCGGCGATATGCGCTTCGGCGTGCTGCGGGACGCGCGCCACGACCTGCTGGAATTCGGCGAGCGCGTCCGCCGCCCGGCCGAGGCTCAACAGCACATTGGCGTGCTGGTTGAGAATAGCGACGTCGTCGGGCGCCAGCGCGCGCGCTCGGTCGAGGCATTCGAGCGCTTCAGTCGGTTGCTTGAGCGCGTGCAGCGCCTGGCCGAGATTGCTCCAGGCGCCCGCTGCGCGCGGATTGACTCTGACCGCGGCGCGCAACAAACGTTCCGCTTCGCCGGCGCGGCCCTGCCGCAGCTTGACCGCGCCAAGCAGATTGAGCGCGTCGAAATTATCCGGCGCCGCCTTGAGCACGCGCGCATAGATTTTTTCCGCCTCGCGCAGCTGCCCTTGCCGCTGCAAGGCAAGCGCCTCGCCGAGCGACCGGCCGGGATTAAACGGCGCGGACTTCGCGCTCATAAGCGGTTGAACCGCGCGATGCGCCGCGTCACCGCCGCCGGCGTAGCATTGTCGGACTTGGTCTTGAGCGCGAGCGCCGCGCGCGCGGCCGGCCGGTCGAGGCAGCGCTTCAGCCAGCTTTTGAGGTGCGGCACCGCGTCGAGCTCCATGTCGATGGCGCGGCTGACGACGGCGGCGACATTAAGATCGGCCACCGTGAAGGTCGTCGCCGAGGAGATAAGGCTGTTGCGCCACCGCCGCGTCCAGCACTTTGAACGGGCCGGCCAGGATTTTGAGCGCCTCGTCGCGCAGCGCCGCATCGCGCTCGGCCGGCGGCAGCCGCACCGCATGCAGCGACCAGATATTGACGGCGCGGTCGACTTCGGCGATCGCCCAAAAGCTCCATTGCCAGGCCTTCGCCTCGCCTTCAAGCGTGCCGGGATAGAGTTTGCCGGTGGAATGTTTCTTGGCGAGATAGAGCGTGATCGCCAGCGACTCCGACAGCACGAAGCCGTCGTCGACGATGACCGGCAGCCGGCCGTTCGGATTGAGCGCCAAAAACTCCGGCGTGCGCGCCCCGGCGTCGCCGATCTCGACCGGCAGATGCCGGTAAGGAATGCCGAGTTCCTCCGCCATCCACAACGCGCGAAATGCGCGGGTGCGGGCGACGCCGTATATGCTCAAGGCCGACATGCGGTCCCGAGCATAGCCGACAATCGCGCCGCCAGGCCAATAGGCCGGCCCCGGTCAGCGGACGCAGCAGAGCTACAGCCCGATCCAGCTCAGGACCGTACCGAGCGTCTCAATGCCGGCAATAAGACAGACGGTCGTGCCGGCGGCGATAAATCCGACTTCGACGGCGCGCGTGGCCCCGGCCAAATACATCACCGATCTGCTTTCGCGGTATCGCGTTATGGAACTGTTCACGGTTCCGGCTCCTCAAGCTTAAGCGTACTTCGACGGATTTTCGCCGCGCAATCCTTTCGCTGGAATGAAAATCGGCCCTAGGTATAAACACAAAGGCAACCGCTCGGCGCAGGCATCTGCTATAATTTACGGGTCTCGGAGCCGGTCATGACGCGACGCCCCAATCTATTGAACGGCTTGGCGGCGCCGCTATGCCTTGGCGCGCTCGTGTCGATGGCTCTGTTCGCCTCTGCGTTTGCGGCAAGCCACGAGCAGATCATCGAGATGTGCCGGCAATCGCTGATGCCGCAACTGCACGAATGCGTGGTCGGCAAGGTCGGAAGTCCACGGAACGCGCCGGACGCCGAGTTGCAGAAGGCCAGGGAACAATGCGGCGCCCAGTACGTGCGTCCCTGCGTGCTGCGCGAAGAACAGAGGCAATCGGCCGGCACGCCGGCGCCGGCGGCGCCGAAGGAAGATACATCGACCGCTCCGGCAGGCGTCGCCATCCAGCCGACATTCGTCGCGCCGCCGCGCACCATCGCCGACATCACCGCCATCCTCGACAGCGAGAAGCCGGACGCGGAAAAGATCGCCAAGCGCAAGGCCGACGCCGACGCGACGCCGCCGAGCAATGCATCCGGCACCGCGCTCGCAGAATTCTATATCGAGCGCGGCAACGCCCGCGCGCTGCTTGCCCGCAACAAGGACGCACTCGCCGACGGACTGCAAGCGCTCGCGGTCGCCGGACGCGGCGTCGAATCTCCACCTGCTCACGCGCATTCGGCAGTTCGTGTCATTGCAATACCGCTCGCTGGGCGATCCGAAAAACTCGATTGCGGCCTCCGAGTCGATCGTGCGTGAGGCCGACGAACCCGGCCGCCGGGGCAGTTTGATCAATGCATTAGCCAGCATTACGCAGACGCTGGTTTCGATGGGCGACGTCAGCCAGGCCGGCACTTACGCCGGCCGCATCGAACAGCGCCTGGAGGAAGCGCGCGGCAGTCCGAATCCGGTCTGGCGCGCGGCTTACGCCAAGTACGGTCATTCCTGGGAAGGCGACGGCGCTCGCGTCCAGGGGATGGTGTTCGAGGCCCGCGGCCAATATCCCGAAGCGGAAGCGGCGTACCGGCGTGCCGAGGCGTTCAAGCGGGCCGCGTTGAAAGATATCCCCAAAATGGATTTTCCGCCGGCTCCGGAACAAATGATTGCGGCCGCGGACCAAGCTCTGCTGCAGATAGCGCGCAACGAGGCCAGGCAAGGGCGGCTCGCCGAAGCGGAGGCCGACGCCCGCCGCGCACTGCTGGAAATGCTCAAAGCGGACGGCAAGTACGCGCCGGCGACGCCGGACTTCATCAATGGTCTGGCCGGCATCTTGGTCGAGCAGGGCCGCTACCAGGACGCCGAGAAGCTCGCGCGTTCGGCACTCGAGGTCGAAGGCGCGCTCGGCGTCGCCAACGATTCGCCCCTGCGCGTCCATATCCTTTCGGAACTCGGCAACATTCTCATTGCCGAACGCAAGGCGAAAGACGCGGCCGTCGTCTATGCGCAACTCGACGACGCCATTGCGCATTGGGCACCGGCGCAACGGGAGGCTTTCGAGCTCAACGCCTCGCGCATCGTCGCCCTATACGCCACCGGCCAAATCGACGCCGGGATCGTTGCCGCCGAAGCACTGGTCAAACGCCAGGTCGCTCGCACGGGCGCCAATAGTGTCGATGCAGCAGCGGCGCACGGCACGCTGGCCGTCGGCTATGCCCGCGCCGGGCGCAACGCCGAGGCGATCGCCGAGTTCAAGGCGGCACTGCCGGTGCTGATGGCGGCGGCGCGCGAAACCGACGACGACGACCCGACGCTGGTGGCGGCGCGCAGTGCGCGTCTGCAACGGATCGTCGAGACCTATATCGCGGTTCTGACGCGCAGCCCAAATTTGTCGAACGACGTCGCGGTCGAGACCTTCGGGCTCGCCGACGCCGTGCGCGGCCATGCGGTGCAGCAGGCGCTCGCGGATTCGAGCGCGCGCATGGCCGCCAAGGACCCGGCGCTCGCCGAACTGGTGCGCACCGATCAGGACCGCGGCAAGCAAATCAGCGCCGAGTTGGGTGCGCTCAACAATCTTCTCGCGCTGCCGTCGGATCAGCGCGACGACCAGACCGTGCGCGCGATGAACGCCGAGATCGACAAGCTGCGCACCGAGCGAAAAGCGGCCCGGCAAGAGATCAAGAAGCGTTTCCCGGCTTACGCCGATCTGGTCGATCCCAAGCCGCCGACGGTCGACGAGATCAAGGCGGCGCTGCGCCCCGGCGAGGCGCTGCTGTCGTTCTATTTCGGCCAGGACAAGAGCTTTGTCTGGGCGGTGCCCAAGGACGGCGCCGTCGCCTTCGCCGCGGTGCCGCTGACCGCGCTGGAACTTCAGGCCGATGTGCGCAGACTGCGCGAGGCGCTCGAGCCGCAAGTGGCGATGATTCCGGAAATTCCGGCATTCGATGTCGGGCTCGCCCACCTGCTTTATTCGGCGCTGCTCAAGCCGGTCGAAACCGGCTGGCAAAGCGCCAAGAACCTGATCGTCGTGACCAACGGCGCGCTCGGCGAATTGCCGCTCGGCCTGTTGCCGACCGCGCCGACGCAAGTCGATCCGCAGGCGGAGCCGCTGTTTGCCGGCTATCGCAACGTGCCGTGGCTCGCCCGCACCCACGCGGTCACCGTGGTGCCGTCGGCGTCGGCTTTGGTGACGCTGCGGCACTTACCGCCGGGCGCGCCCGGCCGCGACAGGCTGATCGGCTTCGGCGACCCGTACTTCAACGCCCAAGAGGAGGCCGAAGCGGAAGCGGAACTTAAGGCGCCGGTGCAGGTCGCTGCCCTGGAGTCATCCGACGCGGCCACGGTAACGACGCGCGGCATTCCGCTCAAGCTGCGAGCGGCGCCCCATACCGAGGATATCGACAAGGCCGAGCTTGCCATGCTGCCGCGGCTGCCGGACACGCGGCTGGAACTGATCGCCATGGCCGAGACGCTCGATGTCGATCCCGCCCAAGCGCTCTATCTCGGCAAGGAGGCGAATGAAGAGAACGTCGAGACCAAGGATCTGTCGCACTACCAAATCGTCGCCTTCTCCACCCATGGCTTGGTTCCCGGCGACATCGACGGCTTGACCCAACCGGCTTTGGCGCTGACTGCGCCCGAGATTGCCGGCGTCAAAGGCGACGGCCTCCTCACCATGGAGAAGATTTTCGCGCTTAAGCTCGATGCCGATTGGGTGGTGCTGTCGGCGTGCAATACCGCGGCCGGCGCCGGCGCGGGTGCGGAGGCGGCGTCCGGCCTCGGCAGCGCTTTCTTCTACGCCGGCACGCGCGCGCTCCTCGTTACCAATTGGTCGGTGTATTCGGCCGCGGCGCGCGACCTGATCACGGGCGTCTTCAAGCGGCAAAGCGCCGATCCCGGCATCTCGCGCGCGGAGGCGTTGCGCCAATCGATGGTGGCAATGATCGATGACGGCGGCTACAAGGATCGAACTGGCAATATGCTGTTTTCTTACGCCCACCCGCTGTTCTGGGCGCCCTACACCCTTATCGGCGACGGCGGCGGGACCAGGTGAGGCCATGAGCCAGGCGAGCTTCCGAGCATGATGAGCATTCCGATCGCGCTGCTCAAAGTCGCTGGAAGCTTTGCCTTGGCGGCGGCGCCGCACTCGCCCGTTGCGGTGATTGAGGACATTACCGGCACCGCGCCCGGCGTCCA
>CAVQWD010000054.1:0-6011 GCA_963717265.1 uncultured Alphaproteobacteria bacterium
TTCCCGTCCGGCAATCGGCGACGCGAAGCCGACTTTTCCGGTCAGCTCAGTCAGGGTTTCAATCTTGGCGTCAGTCATGGCCGTCATCCTTCGCGAATCAGTTTTGCGTTGTTCGCAAAATCGCGCCGGATGCGGGCGCCGGTTCGGCCGGATGTTGGCGAAGCTATTGAAGAATAAAGGCGATTTCTGGATTTTGGTTAATGAATCGTTAACGCCGCGGCCATTGCGGACGATTATCCGCTGCTGTGGCTTTTGCACCACTGCAAGGCGCGTTCACAGCGCCGGCATCGCGACAGCCGGCCGATAGTCCATCGCAACATGGCCGGGCTGGTCGGCGACGCGATCGAGCCAGGCGCGGATCGCCGGAAACGCCCTGAGGTCGTAGTCGCATTGCTCGGCGACGTGGGTATAGGCGTACAGCGCGATGTCGGCGACGGTGTAGCGGTCGGCGGCGAAGAAGTCGTGCAGCGCGAGGTGTTTCTCCATCACGCCGAGCGCGCGGTTGCCTTCTTCCATCCAGTCCTCGAGCGCGTGCTGCTGCAATTCGCGGCCGCCCTTGACCAAGGTGAGCCAGAAATAGGCGGCGCCGAGATTGGGCTCGAGACTGTGCTGCTCGAAGAACATCCACTGCAAGATTTCGGCGCGGTCGATGCGATCCTCGGGCGCCAGCGGCGTGCCGCCGGCGATGTACCACAGGATCGCGTTCGATTCGGCGAGATAGCGGCCCGGCGCGACTTCGAGCAGCGGCACCTGGCCGTTCGGATTCTTGGCCAGGAATTCAGGCGTGTGGCTGTCGCCCTTGAGGATGTCGATCTCGATCAGCCGATAGCGGATGCCGAGCTGCGCCAAGGCGAGCCGCGCCTTGTAGCTGTTGCCGGAACGCTGCATCGAATAGAGCGTGTACATCGCCGCTTTCCAAATTCCCGTGCGGCTCTAGCGCGCGAGTGTTGCGGTCTTACGACTTCAACGCGGCGATGTCATGGCATTCGATCTGGCGCGATGCGGCATGAACTTTGTCGCCGGCGCAAAGGCCTCGCTGCGCCGCGAAATCAGTACAAACATCGCCAGCATGGCCGGCACGCCAAGGGGGATGAGGCTGGTCTGTGCGACGCTGCGGGCGACCAGCGGCACAAGCCAGAGGGCGGCGAAAATCGTTTTCTCCCACGGACCGAAACCGCGGGCGAATCCGTCTACGGCGAAAAAGGCGATTGTCGGCGCCAGCACCATCATGTCGTAGTCGAGGCTGTATGGGGTGGCGAGGATCGCGGCGAGGCACAGCGCCGCCGCCTTGAGGGAAAAGGGCGCGGCACTACGCCACAACAGGGCGAGCGCGGCGCCGAGCGTGACGACCGTCACGCCTTGCAGCGCATAAGCCACCAAGATCGGCGCGCCCCACATCCGCGCCCAGGCGAACACGCTTTGGATCTTGTACCAGCCGGTATTGCCCTGTTCGAGCACGACGCTGCGCGTGAACTCCGAGGCGACGGCAAACGCGTGCCATACCGACGCGCCGAACGTCAGCGTGGTCGCGATCGTCAGCAGCACGACGGTCGCCGCGGCGGCGGCAAAGCATTTCCAGCGGCCGCTCACGGCCAGCACGAGTGGGAACATCAATCCATATTGCGGTTTGTAGACCAAGAGACCGATCAAGATGCCGGCGACGAGCGGGCGGCGGTCGAGCAGAACGAGCGCGCCGCCGATGAGCGCCGCGGTGAGGAACCCGTTTTGGCCGTGTCCGATATTGATCAGCACGGCCGGGAAGGCGAGCGCGAGCAGGAGCCACATCAAATCATCGCCTCTCCGCGCTGCGCGGGGAGAAGGAGAAATGATCGCCCGCATCACGAGCAAATAAAGTCCCAACGTCGCCGCCTGCCAGACCGCGAGCGCGAGTCCGTAAGGCATCCATGCCAGCGCCGCGGCGACGAACAAAAAGTACGGCGGGTAATGCCAGCCGTAGAATTGGGTCGCATCGCCGAAGATCGCGCGCTCGCGGGCGAATTGCTGGACCGGATCGAACGCCGCGTTCGCGTTGCCGCCGAGCACATAAGTGCCGGCGGCATAGACATTGGAGAAATCGGTGCCGAGCGGCCGGCCGGCCAGGTCGACGCCGCCGTGCGAGGTCGCGACCAGGAACAGAAAACCGGCTGTGGAGGCGATGAGAAGCGCAAAGGCAACCAGCCGGATACGCTCGCGGGTGAGCCAATCGCCGCTTCGCAAAATCTCGCGCGCCCGGTCCATTGCGGAGTTCATGGCGGTTCCCTGATCGCCTGAAACCGGCATTAGGCCAGGGCGGCCTTAACGGAGTGTTGCACGACAACCGCGCTCCGCCGAAAATGCCGCAGATGTGAGGCTGTTGTGAGGGTTTTGCGCTTGCCTGTGCGGCAGCGCGGCATTACCAAGCACGCGCTCGAAAAGGAGAATCGGAAATGGCCTTTCTCGCGGACCAGATCATGCGCATCAAGCCGTCGGCGACCATCGCCGTCACGGATAAAGCGCGTGCGCTGAAAGCGGCGGGCCGCGACGTCATCGGGCTCGGCGCCGGCGAGCCCGATTTCGACACGCCCGATAACATCAAAGAGGCGGCGATCAAGGCGATCCGCGACGGCAAGGCGTCGAAATACACCGCGGTGGACGGCATTACCGAACTGAAGACCGCGGTGGCGCGCAAGTTCAAGCGCGAGAACAAGCTCGACTACACGCCGTCGCAGATCATCGTCGGCACCGGCGGCAAGCAGGTGCTGTACAACGCGCTGGTTGCCACCCTCAATCCGGGCGACGAGGTGATCATCCCGGCGCCTTATTGGGTCAGCTATCCCGACATGGTGTTGCTCGCCGGCGGCGAGCCGGTTCCGGTCGTCACCGCGATGGAGGCCGGCTACAAGATGAAGCCCGAGGCCTTGGAGAAGGCGATCACGCCGAAGACCAAGTGGATCATCTTCAACTCGCCGTCGAACCCGACCGGCGCCGCCTATACGCGCGCCGAATTGAAGACGATCACCGACGTGCTCCTTCGCCATCCGCACGTCCATGTCATGGCCGACGACATGTATGAGCACCTCGTTTACGACGACTTCGAGTTCTACTCGCCGGCGCAGCTCGAGCCGCGGCTCTATGAGCGCACGCTGACGGTGAACGGGGTGTCCAAGGCCTATTGCATGACCGGCTGGCGTATCGGCTACGCCGGCGGGCCGGAGAAACTTATCCAGACCATGGCGATGATTCAGTCGCAGTCGACCTCGAACCCGACCGCGGTGGCGCAATGGGCCGCGGTCGAGGCACTCAACGGCCCGCAGGATTTCATCCCGAAGCACAACAAGATTTTCAAGGAGCGCCGCGACCTGTGCGTGTCGATGCTCAATCAGGCCAAAGGCATCCAATGCCCGAAGCCGGAGGGCGCGTTCTACGTCTATCCGTCCTGCGCCGGCACCATGGGCAAGACGGCGCCGACCGGCAAAAAACTCGCGACCGACGAGGATTTCGTCACTGAGCTTTTGGAAGCCGAAGGCGTCGCGGTGGTGCAGGGCGCGCCGTTCGGCGTCAGTCCCGCCTTCCGCATCTCCTACGCGACGGCAACCAGCGCGCTGGAGGAAGCCTGCACGCGCATCCAGCGCTTCTGCGGCAATTTGCGGTAACGCGCGTGTGCGTAGTGCGGCATGGGTTCCGTCATCCTGAGAGCCTGGCCGAAAAAGGAGTGAGTGATTTCAGCCCTTTGTGATTCCCTCGGATTTGCGAAGATTCGATGGAGCTCACAATGGTGTGGACTGAAATCACCCGCAGACAATATCGGCGCGATCACCTGGTTTATGCAAGCGACACGACGGAAGCGGAGTGGCTTTTGCTGTCGTTTTTCTTGCCGGCGTCCAGCCACGTCGGGCGTCCTCGGAAAGTTGATCTGCGCGCAGTGATGAACGCCATTCTCTACATTCTGGCTAGCGGCTGCCAATGGCGGGCGCTGCCGAAGGACTTTCCGCCGCGCTCCACCGTTCAGTACTACTTCTATCTGTGGCGCGACCAACGCCTGTGGCGGCGGATCAATCTGGCGCTGGTCAGGCGCGCCCGAGCGGCGATCGGCCGCAACACTGTTCCCTCGGCCGGTGTCATCGACAGTCAGAGCGTCAAGACCACGGAAAGCGGCGGCCCGCGCGGGTTTGATAGCGCCAAACGGGTCAGAGGCCGCAAGCGCCACATGGTCACCGACACGCAGGGCTTTCTGCTCGCCGTGCTGGTCCATGCCGCCAACATCCAGGACAATCACGGCGCGGTGCCGCTGCTCGCCGCTCTGCGCCAAATCTTCCCCAAGCTGCGGCACATCTTCGCCGATCGGGTCTACCGCGGCGACCAGCTCCGCAACGCGATCGCTGCGTTCGGTAGATGGATGATCGAGATTGTCACCCGATCCGAGAAAGTCGGCACATTCAAACCCGAACCCAAACGCTGGGTCATCGAACGCACCTTCGCTTGGTTCGGACGCAATCGCCGCCTCGCTAAGGACTTCGAACGAACCATCGCCAGCGCCGAGGCCTGGTTCCTCATCGCCAGCATCCGCCTGCTCTCCCGTCGCCTCGCAAGAGCCTGAAAACATGGATATCATTTTGAGTCGAACTCTGAGGTGCGAGCGAAGCGAGCCTCGAAGGATGCCGGTCGACGCGCCTGGACCGTCGCCCTTTGAGGGCCGCTTCGCGGCCACCTCAGGGTGACGGCAGTTTCTCACCCCGTCGGCGGCGCGATCTCGTCGAGACTTTTCTGCCGCGCCTCGGGTCCCAACTGGGTCACCGACACGGCCGCGATCAAGAGCAGGATCGCAAGCGACACGAACACCGTCATCAGGCCGTAGCCGTTCTGCACCCACAGAATCGTCGGCATGATGAACGCCGTCGCCAGCCGGCCGACGCCCGCCGCCCAGCCGAAGCCGGACGTCCGTGCGTTGGTCGGGAATACCTCGGAGGCGAAGATCTGCATCGAGTTGCCGGCGACCTGCACGAAGAAGATCATGATGAAGCCGGCCACTATGAGCTCGACCGCGGTCGCGGCATTGGCGAACACGATCGCCATCAGGCCGGCAGCAACAAAGGTGCAGACCGAGGTGATCTTGCGGCCGAATTTGTCGAGCGCGTACATCATGAAGATGCTGGCGCAGGGCACCGCGAAGTTCATCGCCAGCGTGTATTGCAGCGAATGGGTGATGGAGAAACCCTTCGAAGCCATGATATTCGGCAGCCAGGCGCCGAGCCCGATGGCGACGCCGAAGAATGCGGTGAAGCAGATCATGCCGGCGATGACGCGGGTCGGGAACTGGCTGAAGACCACCGCGAACGGGTCGCTCTTGGTATTGCTCGCGGCATCGGTCGACAGCGGCTCTTTCGGCCCGGCAATGCCGAGACGGCCGAGCACTTTGATCGCCTCGTCGCCGCGGCCGTGCGTCGCCAGATAACGCGGCGATTCCGGCAGCGAAAAGCGGAGCACCCAGACGATTAGAGCGCCGACGCCGACGATCACCCAGACGCCACGCCAGACGTTTTCGGGTACCGACAGGGAGCTGCCGAGAAGGAGCACAAGCGCGGTGCCGATCGGCCACACGCAGGCGCCGCCGATAAAATGAATGATCGCCAGGATGCGGCCACGAATGCGCTTGGGGGAATATTCGCCGGCATAAACGAAGCAGAGCGGTTGCTCCGCGCCCAGCCCAACACCGGCAATGAAGCGGCAGATAATCAGCAGCGTGACGCTCGGGGCGAACGCACCGAGCAGGGTGAAGATGCCGAACAGCAGCAGATTGAACTGGTAGATGAAGCGCCGCCCGAACCGGTCCGAGAACTCGCCCTGGCCGGCGGTGCCGACGAACAGGCCGAACACGGTGGCGCTGCCGATTGCAGCAACTTCGGCTCCGGTCGCAAACTTGGACTGCAGGATGTAGGGAACCAGCGAGCCGAACACGGTGAAATCGATGACATCGAAGAAATACCCGCCTGCGATGAGCGCAATCACCCGGCGATGCAGCGGCGATATTTTCG
>CAVQWD010000055.1:0-7300 GCA_963717265.1 uncultured Alphaproteobacteria bacterium
TTCGTCCTGGTGCGCCACGGGCCCGGGCCGAAAGGTCTGATGGCGGCCGAAGTTCGCCCCGAGAGCGGCCCGCTCGGCCCGGCGTCGCACTAGCGGCGCACGCCGCCCTTCGCTCATCGCCTTTTAAGCGGGCGCTTCGCCTCGCCGCAATCGCACTCGTCGCCGGCTGCGCCATGCTCGGCGCGCGCGGCCCCGCCGGCGCGGCCGCTCAGGATACGATCGAGATCGTCACCAAATCGGGCGTACATGCGTTTTCTGTCGAGCTTGCGACCAACGACGCGGAGCGCTCCCGCGGTCTGATGTTCCGCAAGGAATTGCCGGAGGGTCACGGCATGCTGTTCGATTTCCAGACCGACCAGCCGGTCAACTTTTGGATGCACAATACCTACATCTCGCTTGACATGATTTTCATCCAGGGCGACGGCCGCATCCTGCGCATTGCGGAAAATACCCAGCCGATGTCGGATGCTCTCATCCCCTCCGGCGGTCCGGTGCGCGCCGTTCTGGAAGTGATCGCCGGCACCGCGCACAAATTCGGCATCGCGCCGGGCGACACGCGTCGCCGGCTCGATTTTCGGCAACGGCCGCTGATTGGTAGACGAGGTTGCTCGGACTTGCTGGCCGCAAGCGAAACAGCTATCCAGTGCCGCGACCGGCGGGGTATAGCGCAGCCTGGTAGCGCGGCAGTTTTGGGTACTGCAGGTCGCAGGTTCAAATCCTGCTGCCCCGACCACGCGCCTTTACTCACGTTGCGGCGGCGGCCGGCCGACGCGGAACGAGCGAAGGCGGGTATCGCGCCGTAGCGTCAGCGAAGGCGGACGTCAAAAGATTAGGAAGGGTCTTACATGACCGCCCGCATCTACAAGCCAGCCCGCACCGCGATGCAGTCCGGTACCGCCAAGACCAAGGAATGGGTGTTGGATTACGAGCCCGAACAGCCGCGCATGGTCGAACCGCTGATGGGCTGGACCAGTTCAGGCGACATGAAGCAGCAGTTGCGTCTGAACTTCGACACCAAGGAGGAAGCGATCGCCTATTGCGAACGCAACGGCATCGCCTATGAGGCGTTCGACAGTACGCCGTCGAAGCGGCCGCGCATCTCCTATTCCGATAATTTCGTTTATACGCGGCGCGGGCCGTGGACGCACTGAGCCGCTGGACTCACGCCGGTCGTTTTTCCATCGCCCGCGGCGGCGCGCCGGCAGCCGGCGGCGGTTTCGTGCTGGCGCGCTGGCGCAGTAGCGAGATGAAACGATCCTCCGGCATTGGCTGGCCGAGCAAGAAATCCTGGCCGTAGTCGCAGCCCATGCTGACCAGCGCGACCGCGTCGGAGGCCTTTTCGATGCCGACCGCCACCGCGACGCTGCCGAAATTGTGAGCGAGGTCGATGACGGTCTTGCACAGCGGCGCGTTGACCTTGTCGGTGCCGCAATCGGTCACGAAGGTGCGATCGAGTTTCAACTCCGCGAACGGCAAGTCCTTCAGCCGCACCAGCGAGGAATAGCCGCGGCCGAAATCGTCGATCGCGAGCCTGACGTCGAGGTGCTGCAATTTTTTCGTAATGCTGTTGGCCAGTGCGAGATCGGTGACGATTTGCTCTTCGGGGACATCGATGACGAGACCCAGCCATTTTTCGAACTGCGGTCGGTAAGTCTGCACGATATCGGCCACGGCCAGCTTCACCAGCGCGCTGACCGGTACGTTGATCGCCATCCGCAAATTGACGCCGAGCTTGGCAAAGGTGAGCGCGGCTTTGAGCGCATTCGACATGGCCCGCTCGGACAGGGCGAGCAAGCTCGCATCCTTTGCACCGGGCAGGAAAGCGCCCGGCATCAACACGCCGTGGACCGGATGACGCGCCCGCGCGTAGGCCTCGGCGCCGACGAGTTGTTTCCTACGCAGGTCGATTTTCGGTTGGTACCAGAACTCGATCCAGTCGTTCGTCAAAGCTTCCTCCAGATCGATGCGCCCGGCGACCGCCGGGGGGTGGCCGAGCTTGAGGTCCTGGAGAAGTCTCGAGATCGCGCTGGTCTCGAACGGCTTTCGCAACACCGGCAGCATTTGCAGGCGCTGCTGCTCGCCGATGGTTTTGACATGCGCGAGCACCGCCGAGCCGCGGCTTGACATGAGCTGGACTTGGCCGCGATAGGAGGCGCCGCCGAGCGCGACGACGCAGGCGATGGCGTCGGCGGATTCGAGCGGGATGTCGAGAAAAACGAGATCGGGCGCGCGGCGCGCCAGCGCCTGACGCAAGCCGTTGCCGTCGGCAAATCCATCGGTATCGATGCCGGCGCCGTGCAGTATGAGCGACAGGAATTGCCGAAGGCTGCCGTCGTTGTCGATGACGAAGCAGAGCGGGGTGCGCGCCCCGCTTTGTTCGATCGGCACGACATTTGCGGCGGGTGACGACTGGGCCGGGTTTGCGCTCATGGTCTTGACCGATGCGGCCGTTGTGACGGGATGAGGCGCCATTAACGGGATCAGCCATCATTAACGGAAATCCTTAATCTGCGGTTTCAGCCGTGCCGCCGCGGCATGGTGTGCGGCGGGATGGACCCGACTCGATGACCGCAAGTTGTCTGTGAAATGTCAAGCGCCGCGCCTGCGGCCGGTAACAGGGAACCAGGAGAGGCCAGCTATGACTTTTGGGGCACTGGGAAAATCCCTGTCTGGGGTGATAAGTTAGGGCCATAATTGAATCCGATTTGCCATGGCGGCCGGCAGCTATTTTCGACCAAAGCCGCAATACGAAGGGGAGATGAAAATGCCCGCGAAGGATTCGAACGCGAGGCTCAATCGCCGCAAATTTCTTGCTGCCGCGGCCGTTACCGGCGCGACCGGCGCCGTCAATCCCACTGCGGCCGCGACACCGCCGCAGGCGGCGGCACGATTGCCGTCGGTATTGCCGCCGAATGCACATGTCGCCGCGGCCGAGACCGGCGTGCCGGATGTCCCGCCCTATTCCGGCGAGGGCCGGCCGGGTTCGGACTTCATGGTCGACGTCATCAAAACTCTCGACATCAAATACATGCCGGCCAATCCCGCGTCGAGCTACCGCGCGCTGCACGAATCGCTGATCGACTACGGCCAGAACACGATGCCGGAATATCTCACCTGCACGCATGAGGAGGTCGGTGTCGGCATAGCGCATGGCTATTACAAGATCGCCAACAAGCCGCTGATGACGCTATGCCACGGCACCGTCGGTCTGATGCACGCTACCATGAACGTGTACAACGCGTTTTGTGATCGCGTGCCGGTGATCGTGGTTGCCGGCAACGATCTTGACGCCGCCCATCGGCCTCCCGGCGTGCCCACCATCCATTCGGCGCAGGACATCAACGCGATTGTGCGCGAATTCACCAAATGGGACGACACCCCGGTGTCGGCGCAGCACTTTGCGGAGTCGTTTGTACGCGCCTACCAGATCGCCACTACCCCGCCTTGCGCGCCGGTGGCGATTTCGCTCGATGACGGGTTGGCGACGGAGCCGATCAGAGATTACGGGCAAGCACTCTACATTCCGAAATACGTGCCGACCGCGCCGCCGCAGGGCGAACTGGGCGCCGTTCGCGAAGCCGCACGGCTGTTGGTCAACGCCGAGCATCCGGTGATCGTCGCCGATCGCGCGGTCAACACACAGCGCGGCATCAATCTTTTGGTGCAGCTCGCTGAACTATTGCAGGTGCCGGTGGTTCGCCAGCGCGCACGGCTTAATTTCCCGACCACCCATTACCTTGGCCGACCGGCAAGCGTCATCGCGCAGGCGGATGTGATCCTGGGCCTGGAGCTGACCGATTACTGGGATACGGTGAACAAGTTCGTCGACAACAATGCCCACGGCGTCGGCACCGTCTCCTCGCGCATCAAGCCGGGCACCAAGCTGATCAGCATCGGCACCGCGCAGTTGATGACGAAGTCGAACTATCAGGACTTCGAGCGCTTCCAGAGCGTCGACGTTGCCATAGCCGGCGACGTGGAAGCCACGCTACCGTCGCTGATCGAAGCAGTGAAATTGACACTCTCGGACGACCGCAAGAACGTTATCGGCCAGCGCGGCGCGGCAATACGCAAAGACCATGAAAACGCACGCGCCGGCACGCTGCAGGCCGCCGCCATCGCCTGGGACGCGAGCCCGATCAGCACCGCGCGGCTGTGCGCGGAGATTTATGAGCAGATCAAGGATCTCGATTGGTCGCTGGTTCCCTCATCCGGAAATGTCAGCGGGTGGCCGCTGCGGCTGTGGCCGATGGCAAAGCACTACCACTGGACCGGAACATCCGGCGGCTATGGCGTCGGCTGGGGTGCGCCGGCCTCCGTCGGCGGCGCGCTCGCCAACCGCGACGAGGGGCGATTCTCGGTCTCGATCCAGTCCGACGGCGACTTGATGTATGCGCCGGGCGCGTTGTGGACCGCGGCGCGACATAAGATTCCGCTGCTCGCCGTAATGCATAATAACCGCGGCTATCACCAGGAGGTCATGCACGTCCAGCGGCTCGCCAATTTCCGTAATCGCGTAGCCAATATCGGAAACGATCTCGGCCCAATCGGCACCAGCATTATGAATCCCGACATCGAGTACCACAAACTCGCGGCATCGATGGGCTGGTGGGCGAAGGGCCCGATCGCCGACCCGGCCGACCTCGGCCCAGCGATCAAGGAGGCGGTCGCCGTGGTCAAGTCGGGCCAGCCGGCGCTTATCAATGCCGTGACGCAGCCGCGTTGAGGAGGATACCGTGCGTTTTGTTCGTGGATCCGTGCTGGGCGCTGTCATTGCGCTCGTGGCTCTCGCCGCCGGCGGCAGCTTGCACAGTGCGGTGGCCGCCGACGCGGCAAAGGGCAAGGCGGCGTTCATCCAGCATGGCTGCTGGCAATGCCACGACTTCGCCGGCGAGGGCTCCGAGACCAGCGACGGCAAGGTCCTCGCCCGCACCGCGCAGCCGCTCGATGATTTCAAAACTTTCGTCCGCACTACCAATGGCGCCATGCCGCCGTACCGGCCGGCGGTGCTGTCGGACGACGAACTCGCCGACATCTACGCCTATCTGCAATCGCTGCCCCAGCCGAAGGCGGCAGGCGACATTCCGCTTTTGAACGACGTCCGCTCGAAGTGATCCAGATCAGACGCCTTGGCCACGCGACGCTGACCACGCCCGATATCGAGGGCCAGATCGCCTATTACACCGACATCATCGGCCTCACTTTGGTCGAACGCAGCAGGGATCGCGCGTACCTTGCCTGCAAGATGGGTCTCGAGGCCGTCGCGCTCGAACCCGGCCCGCCGAATGCGCTGTCGCGACTTGCCTTTCAAGTCGCTCCCGGCAGCGATTTGACGGTGATCGCGCGAGAACTCACCAAGCACGGCGTCAACAGCGAGCGCGCCAGCGGGATTTCGCCGGGCGTCGCCGAGGCCGTCGTGTTCCGCGACCCCAAGGGCACGTTGATCGAGGTCTTCGCCGACTATGTTTTCGCCAAGGACGATCGAGCGCAGGCCGGCGTCATGCCGCTAAAACTCGGTCACGTCGCCTACCGCGTCGACGACGTGCAGAAGACCGTAAAATTCTACTGCGACGTGCTCGGTTTCCGCGTCTCCGACTGGCGCGCCGACGATTTCGCGTTCCTGCGCTGCACCACCGACCATCACACGGTCAATTTCGTCTACGACGCCCAACCGCAGCTCCACCACATCGCCTTCGAGGTCAAGGACTGGGCGGAAATCCAGCGCGCGGCCGAAATCCTGGCGCGGCACGGCATTCATCTGGTCTGGGGGCCGGGCCGCCACATCATCGGGCACAATATCGCGATCTATCACCGCAACGCCGACAAGGTGCGCGTCGAGTTCTTCTGCGAGATGGATCAGATGAAGGACGAGACGCTCGGCTATTTCGATCCGCGGCCGTGGCACCAGGACCGCCCGCAGCGGCCGAAAGTATGGGGACCGGATACGCTGCGCAATTACTGGGGTTTTGGCTCGGAGCGGGTGATCCGCGGCTATCAGACGATCGAGTAGAAATTCGATTGAGCATGATCTTTTCCGAAAACCGGCATCCACCCCGGATCGAGTCCGGGGCAGGCTTCGGGATCATGCGCGTACACGATATCGTGACCGTGCCGCGTCGCGGCTTGGCGACAATTGTGATTGGCGCGTGTTGCTGGAATTGACCTAAAGAACATGGTCGCCGCATGCGCGGCGGGCGCGTCAGCCGCCAATGGAGAAAACAGAGATGGCACGCATGAAGTTGGCAAACACCGTGGTGCTGGCAGGGTTGCTGTTTGTTCCGCTGTTCGCGTTCACGGCCGGACTGGTGCGAGCCGCCGAACCGGCCGTCGCCATTCCTGCGCCGGCGCTCGACGCGACTGCGCCGGCCGGCGGCGGATTGCAGACGGCCGTGCTCGCCGGCGGCTGCTTCTGGGGCATACAGGCGGTCTACCAGCACACCAAGGGCGTGACGCAAGCGCTGTCCGGCTATGCCGGCGGCAAGCAGGAAACCGCGCATTACGAGATGGTCGGCACCGGCCGCACCGGGCATGCCGAATCCGTTTCGGTGACATTCGATCCGCGCCAGATTTCCTACGGCAAGATTCTGCAAATTTATTTTTCCGTCGCGCACAATCCGACCGAGCTCAATTATCAGGGGCCTGACACCGGGACGCAGTATCGTTCGGCCGTCTTTTATGCCAACGACGAGCAGAAGCGGATTGCGGCTGCCTATATCGCTCAGCTGCAACAGGCGCATGTCTTTAGCGCGCCGATCGCGACCCAAGCTCGAGCCGTTATCGGGGTTCTATCCGGCGGAGGACTATCATCAGGATTTCGCCGTGCTGCACCCGAACTACCCCTATATCGTCTTCAACGACCTGCCGAAGGTGGATAACCTGAAGCGACTATTCGCGGATTACTATCGCGACACGCCGGTCACGGTGATGGCGTCGAGCAAACCGAGCCAGTAACGAGTGACCGCCATTCCGGGGCGCCGCCGCGCGCGGCCCTGAAGGGACCGCTGGCCCGATCAAGGGTCTATAGCCAGCGGGTATCCTCTGTGTATATCCTCAATGCCGGGCCGGGCCGATCACAAGCCCGCGTCGCCAAGAACGAGGAACCGGGGAGGAAATGCCATGGCTATGGCAACGACGTATGGGACAGTGTCCGATGCCGAACACAGCGCGCAACTGCGCAAAGCCGTCATCGCTTCGACGGTCGGCACGGCGATCGAGTGGTACGACTTCTTTCTCTATGGCACGGCGGCGGGTCTGGTTTTCGGCAAGCTCTACTTCCCCAACCAGGACGCGCTGACGGGGA
>CAVQWD010000056.1:0-18208 GCA_963717265.1 uncultured Alphaproteobacteria bacterium
TCGCATCGTTAAAGACATGGGCTTCGACTGGTACGACCAGGTCGAGTGCGCGCCGGGGTTTTGACACGGCCTGCGATGTCCGCGCGGTTTTCGCTCGGCCCTCCAGCGACCGAATAGCGGACGCTGCGGCAGGTCGGTTCGGTGCTCAATAACGGGGTCAAGACTGCGGCGATGCCGTTTCCGGATCGGCAGTTTCTGGCATCCCGATGGCGAAGACGATCACGGCCACCAAGGCGGCGCCGCCCAAGCTGAGAAATGTGACACTATAGCCGAAACGATCGACAAGCTCGCCGGCGGCGAGCCCACTCCAGCGAAGCGCCTATCCCCTGCACCGTGGCGATCGCGCCCTGGGCGGGATTGTAGCGGCCCGCGCCGCGCATGATATCGGCGATCACCAGGGGCGCCAGCGCGCCGAAAACTGCCGCCCACGCCATCGAGCACCTGGACGCCGATCAGCCAGAGGCTGTTGTCGGAAGGGCGTGCAGAGCACAGCACGAACGGGCAGGATGGCAGACCCGGCGAGACAGCGGCTTTCGCCCCCAAACATCGGCCTTGTACCCGACCAGAAGCGCGATCGGCGGCATGACCGCCTGTGCGGCGATGATACAGGTCGACATCGTCGCGGTGGCTTCCTTGGGGTAAGCGGCCGGAGCTTCTGTCCCACCAGTGGCAGCGACGGCGCGTTGGCGAAATGGAACAGCATGACGCGCAGACCGGAAGATCACTAGAGCGGGATGCATTTAGGTTAGGGCATATCCCGCGTTTCGGAAATAGTTGGCGCATTCGTCTGGCGTGAACGCTCCGAGGAGCTGACCGACTGCCGCGCAGAGCGCATCGACGGTGCGGGCGGCGGCCTTGCGCAACAGATGCTTGAGTTTGGCAAAGACCTGTTCGATGGGATTGAGGTCAGGGGAGTATTTGGGCAAGAAGATCAGCTTGGCGCCGGCCGCACGGATGAGCCGACGCACGGCTTTGCCTTTGTGGCTGCCCAGATTGTCCATAATGACGATGTCGCCGGGACGAAGCGTGGGAAGCAGGATTTTCTCGACATAGAGTTGGAAGCTCTCGCCGTCGATCGGGCCGTCGAGCAGCCAGGGGGCGTCGATCCGATCATGGCGCAGCGCCGCCAGGAAGGTCGTTGTGTTCCAGTGGCCGTGCGGGACCTTGGCCGCAAGCCTCATGCCGAGCGGGGCCCATCCGCGCAGCGGCGCCATGTTGGTCTTGGTCCAAGTCTCGTCGATGAAGACCAGACGATAAGGATCAATGCGCCCCTGATACTTGGTCCACTGCGCCCGCCGCCGCGCCACGTCGGGACGGTCGCGTTCGCCAGCCACCACGGTTTTTTTTGAAGCTTAGCTTCTCGGCGTGGACGAAGCTCCACATCGTGCGGTAATCGACCTTGAGACCGCGCTCGGCAAGTTCGGCCACCAGCCCGCGCAAGGTGAAGTCTCTCTGCTTCGTCCGCTCCAGCAACCAAACCCGATGCTCGCCCGCAATCGACTTCGGCTTGTGCCCACCCATCTGGCCCGGCGCAACGCTGCCGCTCTCACGCCAGCGCTGCACCCAGTTGATGGCCGTGCTCACCCCGACCCCGAATTGCGCCGCTGCCCGGTGGCAGGACATGCCGCCGGTCTCAACCGCCGCAACCACCCGCTCGCGAAGATCGATAGAATAAGGCTTGCCCATCCATGCTGGCCTCCATTCCCAGCCAGCATGTTGAATCAGAACCGAACTGATTTGGGAATCCCAAATCGATTCAGGCTAAACTCATCCCGCTCTAGCGGCCGCGACTTGAACAAGATGCCGTAGCCGGCCACCCCGGTGGGGCTTTCGGCCGCGCCGGGCTCGGGCTCAAGGTCTCTCGCTCGGTTGTAATCGATGGCCTTGGCAGGAATGGACAGCACCGCGATCGCCGTCAGCACGGCGAAAACCGGCACCAGCAGGAACACGGCGCGTTGCGAGAATTCATAGCCGACCGCACCCGCCACCAAGGCGATCGCGACATTGCCGGCATGATCGAAGGCCGAGTTCCGTCCCATTCGCCGCGCCAGGAGCGGCCGTGCGAACAGGCCCAAGGTCAGGGCCGCGACCGCGGGACCGAAGACGTCGCCAGCGACAGCCATCAGGCTGTTGGCGATCGCCACCGGCCAGAAAGTCGGGAAGGCGAAAATAACGACGGCTGTAACGGCCAATATCGCCAGCGCCAGGACGATGACGCCGCGCTTGGCGCGGGTCTCGTCGATCGCGGCGCCGATCGGCGTCTGAACGGCGATGCCAAGCAGGCCGCTCATCGTGGTCACAAATCCGACTTCGGACTGACTCCAATGCTGCTGGGTGACCAGGAATACATTGAGAAAAGGCCCGACCGCGCCGCGCACGTCGGCGGAGAGGAAATTGACCGCGTCGAGCGAAAGCGGGGAGAAACCCTTGCGTTTGGTTTTCGATTTCACAGCCACAGCCACAAAGTCCCGATCGCAAGGGTGATGATGGTCAGCGGCGCGCCGACTCTGAAATAATCCCAGAAGCCGATCACCACGCCGGAAGCTGCCGCCCTCTGCACGACGATCAGATTGGCGATCGAGCCCAGCACGGTGAAGTTACCGGCAAGGGTCGAAGCCATCGCGATCGTGAGCCACGCCGTGTCGTGGTCTTTCAGCGCATCGACAAACGGCTTCAGCAGCAACACGGCCGGCACGTTGCTGACCAAGTTGGACAGCACCGCCGTCACGGCGCTGAGCACGGGAACTTGATCGAGATGAAGCCGGCCAACGGCGGCGATGATGTCGGGGCTGAGCAGCGCGCGCTCCGCGCCGGCGACGATGATGAACAGACCGGCGAACATCAGCAGCAGCGACCAGTCGATCTCGGCGTAGACCCGCCGGCTCTTCACCCGTCGGGTCAGCAGCAGGAGGCCGCCGATGATGATCGCCGCCTTGGCCGGCACGACCCCGGCGAAAAACAATGCGATCAGGATCAGGGTCGCCAGCACTGCGCGGATCACCAGCACGCGATTGGCATCGACCTTCGGTTGCGGCGCTTCCAGTCGCGCGGCAGCCGGTGAACTCGGCGCGATGGAACAGCGCGATGAGCGCCACGGTGACGATCAGCCCGACCAGCGCGACCGGCCCCAACGTCAGGGCGAATTTGGTGTAGGGGATATGAGAGAAGCTGCCGATCATGATGTTCTGCGGGTTGCCGGTGATCGTCGCGGTCGACCCGACATTCGACGCCATCGCCACGGCCAGCAGGTAGGGCACGGGCTGGCGCCCCAGCGCGAGCGTCAACTCCAGAACGAGCGGGGCCAGCACCAGGCAGATCGCATCGTTCACCAGGAAGGCGGAAAAAACGCCGGAGGTCGCGACGATCGCGCCGAGCAGGATCAAAGGTCGCCTGGCGTGCGCCCTGACCCAGGCATTGGCGACGGCAAAGAAGCCCGAAAGCCGCAGACTGGCGACGACGATCATCATGCCGAGCAGCAGCGTGATGGTATCGAGGTCCACCGCCTTGTAGGCATCCTCGAGCGGAAGCGCGCCCGATGCGACCATGAGGCCGGCGCCGACCAGCGCGATGCCGGCCCGGTCGATGCTCAGGCCGGGAATCCTGCCGATCGCGAGCGCGAGATAGCTTCCGACAAAGATGACGCCGGCCGCGACGCTCCGGCCATCCACGCCAATTCGATCGCCGGCCGGAAGCAGAGTGGGCGCCAGCGCGGCGGCGATGGCTATCACGACCACTAACCCTACCAGCAGAACGCTCAAGGCGACCGGCCAGCGGCTTCGATTGGAGGCCCTGTCACGCATACGAGCGATGCTACTGACTAAAACACGCGGAGTCCCTCAAGTGCAGGATCGAAGCACGTAGGGTAGAATAGCGCCCGTACCGAGCGCCTGATCAAGAGGCCGGCAAGTGTCGGGGCGCGTCTCGGCCGCGCAATGCAAAACTCCGACACGATGATTGCCGCATCCTTGCCTATTTCTTTTCGATGCCGGCGCGCTCGATGACCGCCGTCCATTGCCGCACGTCGTCATGGAATTGCCGATCCATCTCGGCCGGCGTGCTGGCCCTGGAATCGATGCCGAGCGCGAGCAGCTTCCGTTTCACGTCCGGGTCGTCGAGCACCTCGTGCAATGCCTTATTCAGCGTGTCGATGACGTTCTGCGGCGTTCCCGCCTTGGCATAGAGCGAATTCCATGATGCGGCGTGGAAATCCTTGACGCCTTGTGCGCTCGCGGTCGGCACGTTGGGCAGCGCCGGCGACGGCTTCGGTCCGGTCCAGGCGACGGCGCGTAATTCGCCGCTGTCGATGCCCGACTTCAATGCGGCGTAGAAATCGATCACCATCTGCACGTCGTCGCGCATCAGCGCCACCACGGTATCCGGCGTGGTGCGGAACGGCACGATGACGACATTGATGTCGCTCGCCTGCTTGAAGTAATTGGCGGTCAGGTTTTGCACGCCGCCGGCGCTGATGGTGCCGACATTGAGCGCACCGGGTTTGGCGCGCGCGGCCTTGAGGAAGTCGCCGAGATTCTGGAATGGCGATTTGGCATTGACCACCATGAGGCAGTCGAAATAGCCGAGCGACGAAATCGGCACCAAAGCATTGATGTCGAGTGGAAATTCCTTGTATTGCGGCACCGAACTGGCGATGCCGCCGGTGAACAGCAACAGCGTATAGCCGTCGGCCGAAGCGTTGAGCACCGTACGCCCGGCGACGAGTTCGTCGGGGCTCGGCATGTTCTCGATGAAAAAGCGCTGACCGAGCTTGTCGCTGAGTTTGTCGGCGACAATGCGGGCGCTGATGTCGCCGACGCCGCCGGGTCCAAGCGGCAGCACGATGCGCACCGGCCGGCTCGGATAGGTCGCCGCGAATGCGCTCCGATCGAGCACGGCGCCGCCGAGCGCCGCCGCCGCGACGACGAAGGCGCGCCGGGTGGTAAGCCGATGCAACATTGATGTTCCTCCTGATCGCGTTGGACTTCCCTTAGCATGGCGCGGCCGCCGCAGCGGCGGTTTAATTGCCGCATCGACCAGGTCTCTTGTCATTGATTTTATTAAAGAATCCGATACAGCGCGGCAACGAAGGCAGTTAATCGAGATGGCCCACCCGAGGCCTGATTACCGCGTCGCCAAGGCCGCCGCCGGCGGCTAAAGTGGCCGCCAGGAAGCCATGACACGCGGGCTGGCACAAATGCCGGCACGGCGGGCCAAGCGATCGACGAAGCCGGCGAGCGGGCTAACGGCGAGACTGACATGTCCATGTCCTTGATGACGACGCGCCGTTTCGCGCCTTTGTTCTGGTGCCAGTTCTTTGCCGCGTTCGGCGACAACTTCCTCAAGACGGCGCTCGTCTTCCTGATCCTGTTCGAGGTCTCCGGCGCCAATTCGGAAGTCCTGATCACGCTTGCCGGCGCGGCGTTGATCGCGCCGTTCTTTCTCCTTTCCGGGCTCGGCGGCGAGCTTGCCGACCGCTACGACAAAGCCTTCGTCGCGCAGCGCATCAAGCTCGCCGAGATCGGCGCCGCGGCGATCGCGGTTGCCGGGTTTGCCTTTCATTCGCTCACGCTGCTGTTTGTCGCGGTGCTGCTGTTCGGCACGCTGGCCACGCTGTTCGGCCCGATCAAATACGGCATCCTGCCCGACCTGCTCGAGCGCAAGCAGCTGCCGTCCGGCAATGCCCTGATCGAAGGCGGCACCTTCCTTGCCATCCTGCTCGGCACCATCATTGCCGGCATCGCCGCCAACGGCAAAAGCAATCCAATCCATTTCGCCTGGCTGATGATCTTGACCGCGCTGGCAAGCTGGCTGTCGAGCCTGTTGATACCGAAAAGCGGCGAGGGCGCGCCGGACCTTCGCATCAACCGCAATGTGCTGGTCTCCACCGCATCGCTGATCAAACAAATTCGCGCCGATCCGCGGCTGTGGTGGGGCGCGATCGTGGCGAGCTGGTTCTGGCTCACCGGCGCGCTGGTGCTGTCGCTATTGCCGCCGCTGGTGTCGTTCACGATCGGCGGCGACGAGCAGGTCGTCACGCTGTTCCTCACCATCTTCTCGGTGGCGGTCGCCGTCGGCTCCGGCCTTGCGGCGTGGCTCGCGGCCGGGCGCATCGTGCTGTTGCCGACGCTGGTCGCCGCGGTGCTGCTCGGCCTGTTCGCGCTCGACCTCGGCTGGACCGCGTCGGCGGTGTTGCCGGCGACGGCCCCGCTCGACATCGGACGCTATTTTGCCTCGCCCTACAGCATCCACATCGCCGTCGATCTCGCCGGACTGGCGATCGCGGGCGGCCTGTTTATCGTTCCGGTGTTTACCGCCATACAGGTCTGGGCCGGGCCCGACCGCCGCGCCCGCGTCATTGCCGCGGTCAACGTGTTCAATGCGGCTTTCATGGTCGCCGGCGCGCTGGTGCTGGCGCTCCTGCAAAAGCTCGGCTTCGGCACCGCGACCCTGTTTGCGCTGGTCGGCGCCGCCAACCTCGCCGTCGCCGTCGCCATCGGCATGACCATGCCGGCGGGCTGGATCAACGATCTGCTCTCCATCGTGTTTCGCGCCTTCTTCCATCTCGAAGTGAAGGGCCTGGAGAACGTCGCCAAGGCCGGCCACAACGCCATCATCGCGCTCAACCATGTGAGCTTCCTCGATCCGCCGCTGGCGATGTCGATCCTGTCGAAGCGCCCGGTGTTCGCCATCGATATTGCGATGTCGCGGCATTGGTGGATCAAGCCGTTCCTCAAACTCGTGCGCACCATGGCGCTCGACCCGCTCAAGCCGTTCTCGATGCGCGCCATCATCAACGCGGTGCGCGACGGCGACATGCTGGTCATTTTTCCGGAAGGCCGCATCACCGTCACCGGCAGCCTGATGAAAATCTACGACGGCGCGGCGATGATCGCCGACAAGTCCGACGCGATGGTGGTGCCGGTGCGCATCGAGGGGCCGGAAACGACGATTTTCAGCCGGCTCAAAAGCTCGCAGGTGCGCCGCCGGCTGTTTCCGAAAATCACGGTCACCATCCTCGAACCGGTGAAATTCACGGTCGACCCGGAACTCAAAGGCCGCAAACGCCGCCAGGCCGCGGGCGCCGCGCTGTACACGATCATGTCCGATCTGATCTTCCGCACCAGCACGACCGACCGCACCATGGTCGAAGCGCTGATCGACGCGGCGATCCTCCATGGCCCGAACTGGCTCGCGATCGAAGATCCGGTGAGCGGCCGGCTGACCTACAAGCGGCTGCTGATGGCGACCGCGATCCTCGGCCGCAAGCTGATGCCGTTCGCGCTCGAAGGCCGCGCGCTGGGCGTCATGCTGCCGACCTCCAACGCCGCGGTCGTCACGACGTTCGCGGTGGCGTCGGCCGGGCGGGTGCCGGCCATGATCAATTTCAGCGCCGGCGCCGCCAATATTCTCGGCCGCCTGCCGCGCGGCCGAAGTCGACACCATCCTGACGTCGCGCACCTTCGTGGAAAAGGGCCGGTTCGAACACCTGATGGCGCAACTGGAGAAAGAGCTGCGCATCGTCTATCTGGAGGACATCCGCGGCACGATCGGCGCGTTCGACAAGCTGCGCGGCGCGTTCGGATGGAAGAAGCCGCTGGTCGCGCGCAAGCCCGACGACTGGGCGGTGATCCTGTTCACCTCGGGCACCGAAGGACTGCCCAAGGGCGTCGTGCTGTCGCACCGCAACCTTTTGACCAACGTGGCGCAATGCGCCGCCCGCATCGATTTCGGGCGCGAGGACAGTCTGTTCAATGCACTGCCGATATTCCACTCCTTCGGCTTCACCGGCGGCGTCGTGCTGCCGCTGATTTCCGGCGTGCCGATCTATCTCTATCCGTCGCCGCTGCACTACCGCACCGTGCCGGAGCTGGTCTACGGCGTCTGCGCCACCGTGCTGTTCGGCACTGACACCTTCCTCAACGGCTATGCGCGTATGGCCAATCCGTACGACTTCCGCTCGTTGCGTTACGTGCTGGCCGGCGCCGAGCCGGTGAAAGAAGTCGACGCGCCGGGTTTATCTGGAAAAATTCGGCTTGCGCATTCTCGAAGGCTACGGCGTCACCGAATGCTCGCCGGTGATGGCGCTCAATACGCCGATGTTCAACAGGTTCGGCACCGTCGGACGGCTGTTGCCCGGCATGACGGCGAAGCTGGAAAAAGTCGAGGGCGTCGAGGAGGGCGGCCGGCTCTACGTCAAGGGGCCGAACGTCATGCTCGGCTATCTGCGCGCCGACAAGCCGGGCGTGCTGGAAATGCCGCCGGAAGGCTGGCACGATACCGGCGACATCGTCAGCATCGACGAACAGGGCTTTGTCGCCATCAAGGGCCGCGCCAAGCGTTTCGCCAAGGTCGGCGGCGAGATGGTTTCGCTCGCCGCGGTCGAAATGCTGGCGGCCGAGCTGTGGCCGAACTACGTCACCGCGGTGTCGGCGGTGCCCGACGCGCGCAAGGGCGAACGTCTGATCATGGTCACCGACAAGCACGGCGCGACGCGCAGCGACTTCATCGCCTATGCGCGCAGCAAGCACGCCTCCGAACTGATGTTGCCGGCCGAAATCGTCGTGCTCGACAAATTGCCGATGCTCGGCTCCGGCAAGGTCGATCAATTGGCGATCGACAAATTCGTCCGCGAGCAGGCGGCGGCAAAGGCGGCGGCGGCGGAGTAATTTCCCTCCCCGGAGTACGACTCCCTCTCCCCGCTTGCGGGGAGAGGGTGGGGTGAGGGGGCCTCTCCGCTGGGCGCAGACGTGCGGCGCTCAGAATCGCGGAGAGGCCCCCTCACCCTCGTTCGCTTCGCTCACATAGCCGATGCTTTCGCATCGGCGTTCTTCACTTCAAGAACGGCGTCCGAAGGACGCCTATGCTCTCCCCGCGCAGCGGGGCAAGGTGAATTTCGCTACTTCCCCCGCATCGCCAGCACCCGATCCACCATCGCCCCGGCTTCGCCGAGATAATTTGCCGGATCGCATAGCTTCGCCAGCGCGGCGCGGTCGAGATGCTTGGTGATCTCCGCGTTCTCCGCCAGGAGCTCGACCAGCGGCCGGCCGGTGGCGATCACCTTGCGGCAGATGTCGTAGACCAGATCGTGGGCGTATTGGCGGCCGAGATAGGGCCCGAGCCCCATCATCACCGCCTCCGACACGATCAGGCCCTTGGTCAGATCGAGATTGGCGCGCATTTTCTTCTCGTCGACCTGCAAGCCGGTCAGCACGAATTCGGTCTGCGCCAGCGCACCGGCGGCGAGGCAGAAAATTTCCGGCAGCACGATCCACTCGATTTCCCACGGGCCGGTGGAACGCTCGTGATCCTCGATCATGGCGTCGAGCAGCGCGCCAACCTGCTGGCGCACCACCGCGGTGAGCGCGGTGATATAGACCGAGGAGATCGGGTTGCGCTTCTGCGGCATGGTCGAGGACGAGCCGCGGCCTTCGTGGAACGGCTCGTACAGCTCCTCGACTTCGGTCTGCATCATCAGTTTGACGTCGAAGGCGATCTTGCCGCAGGTGCCGGTGACCAGGCCCAGGAAACAGCCGACTTCGGCCATCGTATCGCGCATCGTGTGCCAGGCGATCGCAGGCTGGCCGAGTTTCAGCTCCTGCATCAATTCGGCTTGCGTCTCAAGCCCGCGGCCGCCGAGCGAGGACAGCGTGCCGGCGGCGCCGCCGAACTCCCCGACCAGCACCCGGCCGCGCAATTCCTTCAGGCGCTCTCTGTGGCGCTCGAAGGCGGCGAGCAAAGTCGCCATCTTGTAGCCGAACGTGATCGGCACGGCCTGCTGCAGATTGCTCCGCCCCGCCATCGGCGTATCGCGGTATTTGCCGGCCAGCCCGGCTAGCGCCTCGGCAATGGCGTCGAGATGCGCCTCGACCAGCGTGAGCGCCTCGCGGATTTGCATCACGGTGGCCGAGTCGGTGATGTCTTGCGTGGTCGCGCCCCAGTGGCACCATTCGCCGAGCCCGTCGCGGCAGGCCGCGACGAGCTGCTGCACCACCGGCAGCACCGGATAGCCGATGCGCTCGGTCTGGGTTTTGAGCTTGGCGAAATCGATTTCGGCGACGTTGCAATGCCGGCAGATTTCCTCGGCGGCCGCTTTGGGAATGATGCCGAGCCGCGCCTGCGCCCGCGCCAGCGCGCCCTCGAAGTCGAGATATTTCTGGACGCGGTTCTCGTCGGAGAACACCCGCCGCATCGCCTCGGTCGAAAAAATGTCGCGGAAAACGGCGGAGTCGATCAATGTCGATGGCATAGGCCGAAGTCCCCCTCATCCGTTTTGTCATCATCCGCGCGCAAGCGGATGATCCAGTACACTGGGCGCTATGGTACTTTATGACCGCGGCGGGTACTGGATGCCCCGCGCCGCGGGGCATGACAGGAGTAAGCGGGGCATGACAGGAGTAATACGTGCCGGTCAAGTCAGATGGTCTCGGTCTGCCCGCGCATTTGCGCGCCATCCATGAGGCCGAATATCCGCGCTTTAGCGATGCCGAGATGGCCCGCCGCCGCGCCGCGGTCGAGAGCCTGCTCATGGAAACCGGCCTCGATCACCTGATCTTCTGCGGCGCCAATCGCTTCGGCTCCGCCGTGCAATGGCTGACCGGCTGGCCGGTGACCGCCGAGGCGGTCGGCGTGTTCACGCCGGGCGAGCGGGATGCGCTGTTCATTCAGCACGTCAACCACGTGCCGTTGGCAACACGGCTCGCCGCGCCCGCGGCGGTCGCCTGGGGCGGCGGCTCGTCGATCGGCGCCGCCATTGCCGTACTGTCGCAGCGCGGGGCGCGCGATGGCCGCGTCGGCGTCATCGGCCCGATGAGTTTCGAGCAGCATGGCATGCTGGCGGCGCGGTTCGGCGCCATCGCCAATCTCAACCGGCCGTATATCCGCCTGCGGCAGATCAAGTCGGCGGAAGAACTCGACTGGATGCGCATCGGCGCCGCGCTCACGGATCGCGGCATGGCCGGACTGCGCCAAGGTCTCCGCCCGGGACTCACGGAGCGCGAACTCGCCGATCTCGTCGAGCGTTCCTATGTCGTGTTAGGCGGCACCAACGTCATCCATTTCTTCGGCGTCACGCCGATGGCCGCGCCGCGGCTGGGCGTGCCGACGCAGTTTTCCGCAAACCGCAAGGTCGCGCGCGGCGACATCGTCTTCGCCGAGATCAGTGCCGCGTTCTGGGAGCATCCCGGCCAGGTGCTGCGCAGTTTTGCGGTGGGCGAGGAGCCGCCCAAACTCTATCGCGATCTGCATGCGGTCGCCGATGCTGCCTTCGATGCCGTCGCCGCCGTGCTCAAGGACGGCGCGTTGCCGCAACAGGCGATCGACGCCGCCGAAGTCATCGAGGCTGCCGGCTTCACCATCATCGACGATCTATTGCACGGCTACGGCGGCGGTTATCTGCCGCCGGTGCTCGGCTCCCGGAGCCTACCCCCTCCCTACCCTCCCCCGCGCGCGGGGGAGGGTAGGGAGGGGGTAGTCCCGAATGAGCCGTTCCGCGCCGGCATGGTCGTCGTCATCCAGCCCAACGTGGTCACGCCCGACGGCAAGGCCGGCGTGCAGACCGGCGAAATGGTTCTCATCACCGCAACCGGAATCGAACCGCTGCACGCATTCCCGCGCGGCTTCGTACGGATTTAGGGCGTGAACTCACGCCAGTGCCAAGCCTTTAATCAACGCTTCCCCGACGCGGACGCAACTTGCGGCAGTTTCGGCAATTAAAATCTTATTGGTTGGAGTCGAAAGGCTAATTCTGGCACCGCAGGTTCCGCACGGAATAGCATCTTTTCGAACCAAAACTGTCACGACCTTCTCCGTATGCTGTCCGCATTTGTGGCAGCGTATACGAAGGATGGTCAGGTCTGAGGTGGAGAACTTCATCGAACAAACATTGAAGTAAGTACCTCAGTTTGGCGTCGCCTAAATTGTAATCTCAAAGGTTAAATTTTCTGGATACAATTCGCAGACCTTCTTTTTGAGGCATGATATTCTGGCCTCCATGCAGCGGGCATGATCCTGTTGGGGGCGGGTTAAATGGCAATCAACATCGGCAGGCGGCAATTCGTTTCCGCGCTCGGCGGCGCGGCAATCGTCTGGCCGCTCGCCGCACGCGCGCAGCAGCCGGCGATGCCGGCGGTCGGATTTCTCGGCGGCTCGTCGGCGGCGGAACGTGCGCCCTTTCTCACCGGATTTCGTCTAGGGTTGAGCGAAGCCGGTTATGTCGAGGGCCGCGATGTCACAATCGAATATCGCTTTGCGGAAGGTCAGTATGATCGATTGCCGGCACTCGCCGCCGATTTGGTTCGCCGCCCGGTGATCAATCTCCAGACCGCGAAGGCGCTCGGCCTCGCTGTGCCGTTGATCATGCAAATGACCGCCGACGAGGTGATCGAATGAAACTTTCCCGTAGAACTTTTCTGCATCTTGCAAAGGGCGCTGCGGTACTCCCGGCCGTTTCTCGTGTTGCAAAGGCGCAAACCTATCCGACGCGGCCGGTACATTTGGTCGTCGGCTTTCCCCCCGGCGGTCCCACTGACATTTTCGCGCGTTTGATCGGTGACTGGCTGTCGAAACGGCTCGGGCAACCGTTTGTCATCGAGAACCGTCCGGGGGCTGGAAGCACGATCGGGGTCGCGACGGTCGTCACCGCGCCCGCGGACGGCTACACGCTGCTCCTAGTCAGCACGTCCGCTGTCATCAGCGCCTCCTACTATAAAAATCTCAGCTTTAACCTGGTCCGCGACATCGAACCCGTTTGCGGCGTTGCGCTCGAGCCCATGGTCATGGTGGTCAATCCATCGGTCCCAGCCAGAACCGTTCCCGAATTCATTGCCAATGCGAAGGCAGAGCCCGGCAAGATCATCATGGCATCGGTCGGCAATGGCACCACGCCGCAAATGGCCGGCGAATTGTTCAAGATGATGGCGGATGTCGACTTGCTGCACGTTCCGTACCAGGGCGCTGCACCGGCCCTGACCGATCTGCTGGGCGGGCGGGCGCAGGTCATGTTCGAAGCCATGCCGACGCTGGTCGGTTACATAAAGTCCGGGAAATTGCGGGCGCTGGCGGTCACGACCGCGGTCCGCTCGCCGGTGTTCCCGGATCTTCCGACCATCGGCGAATTCCTGCCGGGCTACGACGCCAGCGTTTGGTTCGGCGTCGCGGCGCGGAAAGAGACGCCGGCCGACATCGTCGAACTGCTCAACAAGGAGATCAATGCGGGCCTCAATGACCCCGCACTCGGCTCGCGACTTGGGGACGTGGGCGGCACGCCGCTCAAGGGCTCGTCGGCCGAGTTCGAAAAGCTCTTTGTTGGAGATAGCGAGAAGTGGACCAAGGTGATGAGGATCGCCAACATCAAGGGCGAATGAATCTTTCGCAATGCGTCAATTGAGCGTGGCAAATCGACGAGCTGGGTCATGCGCGTCACTTTGATCGCTCGGCCGGCGAATCCGCTCCTGCCCCATGAGCAGACGTGAGCGGCATCGCCAACAGATTCGCTTCCTGCGATCTCAATGTGAACTTACCGGTTGGTGATGCGGACGGCGGGACCCGAAACCGCATGGACAATTTCCCATCCCGGGAATCGCCCTTTCCTTAAATTCCCTGATCTAGATCAAATTGCTGGCCGTCCCGGGGGTGCATAAAGCCTGATGTGGGAGCCGATATCGACCGCGCCGTTCGATCGTCTGACGGTGCCAACGGCTCCGGACCCGGAAATCAAGCGCAGCAGCGACCCAACACCATTGATCCCCGCTCCGTCATGCGATCTTCCGCCAGCGATCTTTCCGGCTTGACAGGTGATTGATTAGCTGAGGCTAAGCCAGGAGAGGATAAGTCATGATTGAACAGGTCCTCGAAATTATCTTCGTCGCTGCAACCATCGGATTTTTGATTTGCGGCATGATCGCCACGTCGCCGCGACTTTCCCGGCCGAGAGGTGAAGGCGAGGCCGGCCAATGAGAAAAATAAGAAAATGGTGCGGGCGGCCGGAATCGAACCGGCACGCTTCAACAAGATCAAACAATGCGGGCATATCACAAGCTCGCGGCAAACTACCGCGTCTTCATCCAGCTTGCGTCGATCGGGCTAATGGCTGTGCGCTAATGAGTCCGCGACCTAACTAAGCCCCGTCGTCAGCGACGGTTCGTCCGGCTTATTCCGCCGCCCGGCTGGCCGCGCCGGCGTCACGCCGCGCCCAATAATCGGCGCGTTCCTTCGCCTGCGTCGCTGCCGCCGCGGTCTCGAATCCCGGCGCCATCGACGCGTCGGTGCCCGCCAAAATCTGGTGATGGTCGAGATCGAGCGTGCGCAGCCAGCGCTGCTGGCCCATCGTCAGGGCGATGAAATAGCCGATCTCGACCAGCTCGGGCTCGCTGAAATGCCGGTGCAGCCGCGCCCAGAACGCGTCGTCGACCGGCACATCCCAGGTGATCGCCTCGGCGTAGGACAGCGCCGCCTTCTGCCGCTCGTCGTAGCGCGCCGAGCTCTCGAAATCGATGAGATCGCGATAATCGTCCTCGACCACGCCCTGCGACGCCGCCTTCATCGAGCGCTGGTTGCCGCAGTACTCGCATTTCACCGAGCGCGACACGTAGACCCGACACAATTCCTTGATGTCGTGATCGGCGACGCCGTTCTTGAACACGTCGCGCCAGGAATTGGCGAACGACCAGAACACCGCCGGCACATGGGCGCGGATCGCCTGGCTTTCCGGCCGCGGCGTGCCCTCGCGCGCGCAACGGTCGAATTCGGCGAGCATCGCCGCATCCTTAACTTTCGCCGGATCGACGTAGCTGACGCGCGGCTTGTTCATCCCCGTTCCTCCCGATGCGGTGCCGGCAAACGCGGCGCGTCCTTAATAGCGTACTACCGCATTTCGGCAAATTCGGCACGATCGATTTACCGCGTTTGCCGCCCCCGGATAAATCGGCAAATCGGCCCGCCGCTACGCGATTATCTGCACGCCGCGCCGCCGCGGCGAATGTCGCGGGTGAATTTTCATAAACGATGTCTGTTGGATTCTAATAAACCGATACACGCGCCGTAAAGAATACGGCTTCAACCAATCTTCAGCATAGGGGGAGAACCCTCCGTAACTTCACCAATTCCATACTACCGGCGGCCATTAATCGCGGCGAACAACGAATTGAATCCAACAACGGATTCGCGGCGTCATCAGGGGACGGACTTGCGTACCAGTACCATCGTCATGATCGGCTTTGCGGTCCTGTTCGGATTGCTCGCGGTCTTCCTGGCGCAGACCTGGCTCAACAACCAGGCCGATGCGCGCATGAAGAGCCTCGAAGCGCAGCGCCAAGCGGCGCCGCCGGAGCGCACGATCGTGGTCGCCAACCGGCCGTTGCGGTTCGGCGACGAGCTGGCCGCACCTTCGCTGCGCGAGGTGCCGTGGCCGCAGGACGCGCTGCCCGCCGGCGCCTTCGGCAAGATCGCCGATCTCACCTCGGCCAAGCGCGTCGTGCTCTGGCCGATCGACGTGAACGAGGCGATCCTGGCGTCGAAGATCACCGGGCCCGGCGAGCGCGCCACGCTTTCCGCGATGCTGCACGAGAGCATGAAAGCCGTGACCATCCGCGTCAACGACACCGAGGGCGTGGCCGGCTTCGTGCTGCCCGGCGACCACGTCGACATAGTGCTGACGCGGCAAGGCGAGAAAAACATGGCGGTGAACGACGTCGTAATCCAGAACGCGCGCGTTCTCGCCGTCGACCAAACGGCCGACGTGCGCGCCGAGAAGCCCGCCGTGGTCAAAGCGGTGACGCTGGAAGTGGACGTCGCCGACGGACAGAGGCTGGCGCTCGCATCCGCGGTCGGCACGTTGTCGCTGATGTTACGCAAGGCGGGTGAAACCGCCGAGCGCACCACGCAGCCGGTGACGCTCGCCGATTTGGGCAAGACGATCGTCCGCAGTGATTCGCACTTCGTTACCGTCGGTGTCACGCGCGTGTTGAAGGACGACCTGAAGCGGGACGAATACAAGGTGCCGACCGAACGCGGCGACGCGCGATCCGCCGCGCTGTCGCAGCCGGCGGCGGGCGAGTGATAGGGGCGAAAGACGGAGCGATGTGAAGTTTTCAGTTTCGGGACGACAGAGAGAAGTGAGCGGCGGGGAGGCCGACGTGACAAGCCAGTACGACAACCAAGATTACGCGGGCGAAAGCCGGCGATATCCGGACGGGAGCATCAAGATCGGCGCGCTGGTGCGGCGCGGCTGGGTCAGGGCGCTGCTGGCGGCGGCGTGGCTTGCGGCGGCAATGATGCTGACGCTGGCGCCCGCCGCCCATGCGCAGCAGAAGATCGCCTTGGCGAAGCCGGTGCATACGTCGACGGTAGCGGTGACGATCGGCAAGACCGAGGACGTGCGGACCGACCAGAGCCTCGCCGACATCACCGTGGGCGATCCGAACGTGGCCGACGTGAACCCGCTCACCGACCACTCGCTGTCGATTTTCGGTAAGAAGATCGGCACCACCCGGGTCACGGTCTACGACGCCGATAAGAAGCCGGTCGGCATTTTCGACATCGAAGTGTCCTATGACATCTCGCGGCTGGCGACGGAGATTTCGCGCTTCACCGGCGGCGGCATCAAAGTGTCCTCGGTCAACGGCCGCATCATGCTCTCCGGCATGTCGCCCGACGCCGCCACGCTCGACAAGGCGGTGGAGATCGCCCGCCAGTTCGGCCCGGACCCGATCAATACGGTCCAGGTCATGCAGCCGCAGCAGATTGAGCTGGAAGTGCGCTTCATCGAAGTCGACCGCAATGCCAGCCGCGATCTCGGCGTGCAGTGGAACGTGTTCGGCAATTCGTTGCTCGCCAATACCGGCTCCGGGCTGCCAGCTTACCAACTGCCGATCACGCAGCCGAATGGCGCTTTCCAGCAACTGTCTGCCGCCGGTGCCGGTGTCGGCGGCCCGAGCTTGTTGCCGCCCGGCACCAATGGAACGCCGCTTTCTCCGGTGACTGCCGCCGGCGTGCTGTCTGGCGCGGCGCCGTTCGGTTTTCTCGTCGGTCAGTTGTCCAACAGGCTGCAAGTGGCGGTAAACGCGCTTGAAGTGCGGGGTGGCGCGCGCCTGCTGGCAGAGCCGAATCTGGTGACCTTATCGGGCGAAACCGCGAGTTTCCTCGCTGGCGGGCAAATTCCGGTTCCGGAAGTCGGCGCTACCGGCACGCCGTCGTTCGGCTTCCAGCCCTACGGCGTCGGCCTTTCGTTCACCCCGACCGTGCTTAAGGACGGCATCATCAACCTGGTTGTGAAGCCGGAAGTGAGCGAGATCGATCACGCTAACGCCGTGACCGTCGCCGGCACCACTGTGCCGGCACTCACGACGCGCAAAGCTTCGACTACACTCGAGCTGCATGACGGCCAAAGCTTCATGCTTGGCGGCTTGTTGCAGAGCGACGGCACCAACGATCTGAATCAGCTTCCATGGCTCGGTGATATGCCGGTGCTCGGCGCGCTGTTCCGCAGCACCGATTATCAGAAGAAGGAGACCGATCTCGTCATCCTGGTGACGCCGCATATCGTCAAGCCGCTGACGCCGACCGATCCGATCCACACGCCGCTCGACGGTTCGCTGCCGCCGAACGATGTCGACCTGTTCCTGATGGGTGAAACCGAGGTCAGCCCGGAGCTGGCCCGCCTCGCCGTCGGTGCGGTGACCCGGCCCTATGTCGGCCACATCCTCGATCTGCCGAAGAATGGAGGCGTCTATGTCACCGCCAAGGATTGAGGTTTATTCCGCTCATTCCCGCGCAAGCGGGAATCCAGAGGAATATGCCGTTCCTCCGGTAGAATCGCATGGGTCCCCGCTTTCGCGGGGACGAGCGGATAACCGGAGCCTGACGCGCTTGGCCGCCGGTGCCGCCGCCGCCATCGGGCTCGGCCTCTGGCTCGCCGGCTGCTCCGACATCTACCTCGACCGCCGCGAGACCGTCGCATTGGGCGGCGGTGACGCGGTCGCGGCCAATGAGGTCAGCGAGATGGTCGATCCGTGGCCGCGCAACAGCGGCAACAAGAATATCGCTTTCAACGGCCAGAAAATGCAAACGGCGGTCGAACGCTATCGCACCGGCAAAGTCACCGCGCCGGCCGATCCGGAGAGCTTCATGTCGACCAACCAGACGGGCCAGACCATCCAGACGACGGTCAATAACGGCGCCGCGCCGACGCCCAGTACGCCGGGCCAATGACGGTCGC
>CAVQWD010000057.1:0-16510 GCA_963717265.1 uncultured Alphaproteobacteria bacterium
TTTCGCGGCGTCGCGCCCAAATCGATCTCCACCCTCGACATCTATTGGGGCGCGGTGCCCTTTATCTGCGTGCAGATCATCGTATTGGCGTTGGTCTGGCTCGAGCCGCGCATCGTCACCGCCATCCCCGAGTACTGGAACGGCTCCCCCATCGCCGCGCCCGCGCCGGTCTCGACCCCCGGCACCACGGATATCGTGATCCCCCGCCCGCCCGACGCGAGACCGGGCAGGCACTGACCGCGAGCCCCAAAACCCGGCCTTTTCAAGCCCTTCTCGGCTCCGGCGGGTGCGGCCAATTTGACCTTGGGCCGCTCCCCTGATCGTGTATGATCGCGTCTATGCTCGGCGCGTGGCCAAGAGCCAGAGCCGAATAAAAATCAGATCGGGGAGGGACGACCCATGAATCGACGCAAATTCTTGGCTGCCGGCGGCGTCGGATTGGCGGCCGGCACCATTGCCGCACCGGCGATCGCGCAATCGATGCCGACGCTCAACTGGCGCATGGCGTGCAGCTGGCCGAAGAGCCTCGACACACTCTTCGGCGGCGCCGAATTCATGGCGAAGCGCATCGCCGAGATGACGGACAACAAGTTCCAGATTCGCGTCTTCGCGGCGGGCGAGATCGTCCCGGCGCTCCAGGTGCTCGACGCGGTGCAGAACGGTACCGTCGAGATGGGTCACACCGCCAGCTACTACTACGTCGGCAAGGACCCGACCTTCACCTTCGATGCCACGGTGCCGTTCGGCATGAACTTCCGCGCCATGAACGCGTGGCAGCGGCACGGCGGCGGTCAACAGCTCATCAACGAATTCTTCGCGGGCTACAACATCATCCCGTTTCCGGCCGGCAACACCGGGACCCAAGCGGGCGGCTGGTGGCGCAAGGAGATCAATACCGTCGACGATCTGAAGGGCGTCAAGTTTCGCATCGGCGGCTGGGGCGGCGCGGTGCTGGTCAAGCTCGGCGTGGTGCCGCAGACGCTCGGCGGGCCCGACATCTATCCCGCGCTCGAAAAGGGCACCATCGACGCAGCCGAATGGGTCGGCCCCTATGACGACGAGAAGCTCGGCTTCTACAAGGTGGCGAAATACTACTACGCGCCCGGCTGGTGGGAGGGACAGACCAACCTGTCCGCCTACGTCAATCTCGCGCAGTGGAACACGCTGCCCAAGGTCTACCAGTCGATCATCCAAACCACGGCGGCGGATGCCGATACCTGGGTGCTCGGCAAATACGACATCGACAACCCGGCGGCGCTGAAGCGGCTGATCGCCGGCGGCACGCAGCTGCGCTATTGGTCGAGGCCGATCATGGAAGCCTGCTTCAAGGCATCCCGCGAGCTTTACGCGGAAGAATCGGCGCGCAATCCGAAGTTCAAGAAGATCTTCGACCAGTGGACACCATTCCTCGCCACGGAGGACGAATGGTTCCGCGTCGAAGAGCAGCAGTTCGACAACTTCATGTACGCCAAGATCGGTGCCTGACCGGCGGCGCACAGAACCGAGAAAGCCCCGCGGCAACGCGGGACTTTTTTTGCGCGCGGGCTTCGCGGGATTGGATTACTTGAAGTTGGGTGGCGGGCTTTCGTCGACCGGCGGCGCCTCGAAATGGATGGTGTTGGGATTGATCCCGGTGCCTTTGTCGAGCGAACCCAACACCATCTGCGGGAAGCCGATAACCATGGCGACCATGATAACCTGGATGATGACGAAAGGGATGACGCCCCAATAGATCTGCCCGGTGGTGAGCGGCGCCATGCGCTTACCGGTGACGCGGTCGGTGTATTCCTCGCTCGGCGCGACGCTGCGGAGATAGAACAGCGCGTAGCCGAAGGGCGGATGCATGAACGAGGTCTGCATATTGACGCCCAAGAGCACGCCGAACCAGATCAAATCGATGCCGAGCTTCTCCGCCACCGGACCCAGCAGCGGCACGATGATGAAGGCCAGCTCGAAGAAATCGAGGAAGAAGGCCAAGAAAAAAGCCATCGTGTTGACCACGATCAGGAACCCGATCTGCCCGCCCGGCAGGCTGGTCAAGAGGTGCTCGACCCAGAGATCGCCGTTGACGCCGCGGAAGATGAGGCTGAACACGGTCGAGCCGACCAGAATGAACATGACGAAGGAGGACAGTTTGGCGGTGGTGTCCATCGCCTGCCGAAGCAGCTTGATATCGAGCCGCCGGTTGGCGAAGGCCAGGATCAGCGCGCCGGTCGAGCCCATGGCGCCGCCCTCGGTCGGCGTCGCGATGCCGAGGAAGATAGTGCCGAGCACCAGGAAGATGAGGCCCAAAGGCGGCATCATCACGATCACGACCTGGCGCGAGAGCCGGCTGAGGATGTTCAGGTTGAGGTACTTGTCGGCCAGCGCCACGACATAGGCGACGGCGCCCACCAGCGCGCAGGCCCAGATCGGGTGCAGAATATCGTATTCGGTGAGCAGATAGGCCGCAGCGACGGCGCCCGCCACGATGACGACGAGCGACGGATAGCCCGCCTTGCCGCCAGGCTCGCGGACGGTGATGGCTTCGAGCGGCAGCGCCGGCATATAGCTCGGCCTTGCGAACGAGACGATGAGGGTCCAGACGCCGTAGAGCGCCGCGAGGCTAAGGCCCGGTATGAAGGCGCCCTGATACATGTCGCCAACCGAGCGGCCGAGCTGGTCGGCCATCACGATGAGCACCAGGCTGGGCGGAATGATTTGCGCCAGCGTGCCCGAGGCCGCGATCACGCCCGCCGCCACCCGCCGGTCGTAGCCGTAGCGCAGCATGATCGGCAGCGAAATGAGCCCCATCGAGATCACCGAGGCCGCGACCACGCCGGTGGTCGCCGCCAAGAGCGCGCCGACGAAGATCACCGCATAGGCAAGCCCGCCGCGGATCGGCCCAAACATCTGGCCGATGGTGTCGAGCAGATCCTCGGCCATGCCGCTGCGCTCGAGGATCAGGCCCATGAAAGTGAAGAACGGAATCGCCAGCAGCGTGTCGTTCGACATGATGCCGAAGATGCGCTGCGGCAGGGCGCCGAGCAGCTCCGGACCGAGCAGGCCGTAATGGATGGCGATGGCGCCGAACAGCAGGCCGTTGGCCGAAAGCGAGAACGCCACCGGATAGCCGATCATCAAAAGGATGATCAGCATCGCGAACATGATCGGCGCGATGTTGGCAAGGAACAGCGCGGTCATTTCTTGCCTTCGGGCTTCATGATCATGTCCTCCGCGATCGCCTCTTCGCTGCCATGGGCGTGATGCGGCGTCGGATCGGGGATCAGGTTCATCAGAAAGGCTGCGCGCTTGATGATTTCCGAGACGCCCTGGATCACCAGCAGGAAGAACCCGACCGGGATCATCAGCTTCACCGGCCAGCGCAACAGGCCGCCGGCATTGGGCGAATACTCGGTGAGCGCGAAGGATTCGGTGAACACCGGCCAGGCGAGCACCATGATGATGAGCGCCATGGGCAAGAGGAAGAAAATCCCGCCCAGGAGGTCGATCCAGGCGCGCGTGCGCGGCGCCAGTCGGCTGTAAATGATGTCGATGCGGACATGCTCGTTGCGCAAGAGCGTGTAGCCCGCACCGATCAGGAAGAAGCCCGTATAGAGATACCATTGCAGCTCGAGCCAGCTATTCGAGCTGTAGTCGAAGAGGTAGCGCACCATGGCGTTGCCGGAGCTTACCAGCACTGCGGCGAGCACCAGCCAATAGACCGTCGTGCCGATCTTCTCGTTAAGAAAATCGATGCAACGGCTCAGACGTAGCAGGAAACCCAAGCCCGAAACCTCCCCCGATCCCCGAAACAGGAGTCGGTTTGACCCAGCCCGTTATTATTGACGCGGCCATAATGGCATGGGGTTTTGGCCGATTCCAGTTTTCCCATCCGAGTCGCGTTCGAGCCCGGTATCGCCTCGGTGACCATGAACCGGCCGGAGAAAGCGCAACACCGTTACGCCGTAGCTTTCGACGATCGACTTCCCCATCAGATTGGGCGCGTTGCCAATACCATCATGGTGATCGCCGCGCCAAGAACTCTCCTCCTGGCAGCGCTTGGTGGATAGCCATGGCCTGCTCAATCTGCGCGTCACTTGGCTGCTAGACTAACACGCGAATAATTTCGCTCCATGCGACGATTGGCCATCCCATGGTGCGCACTGCTGGAGCGGGCGATGGGAATCGAACCCACGACATACAGCTTGGGAAGCTGTCGTTCTACCACTGAACTACGCCCGCGCTCTTCGCAGCATAGCCAAGCGCGGTGCCGCCCAGCAAGAGCAAGCCCGGCCTGATATGATGCCGCCTGCCGCCGATCGCATCGAAGTCCGTCCCATGCCGCATGACAAAATCGAATTTCTTGCGCCGCCCGGCGCGATTAAGCCGACCGGCACGTGGAGCCTCGGCGTGCGCGCCGGCGATTTCGTATTCGTGGCGGGCATGCGCGGCATCGATCCGGCGACGAATACGTTGGTCGACGCCGCCGAGGCGCGCATCCGGCAAGCTTTTCTGAATATGCAAACCGTCGTGCAAGCGGCCGGCGGGAGCTTGCGCGACGCGGTGCGGCTCGTGGTCTATGTCATTGATATGGACCGCTACCGTCCCATCGTGAATAAAATCCAGGACGAGCTTTGGAGCGGCGCGCCCTATCCGCCGCGCACCATCGTCGAGGTGAGCCGCCTCAATCAGGACGACATCGTGGAGGTGGAGGGGACCTTCTTTTGTCCGGCGGCGAACCGTTAATGCGCAAACGGAGTTCGCCGCGCGCGTTCAGGTGCGACCAAATAACGTTCGCTAGTCGCGGTCAAATTGCTTGCGTAGTTCTACTTTTGCACGCTCCAATGTTTTGCGCTGACCGGCGGGCAGGTTCTTGCCGGCGCGATTGATGTAGAAAGTCAGCATCGACAGCGCGGAGCGATAGGGATTGGATTTGCGCCGGCGGCTGCGCTCGGCCGAGAGCTTCAGCGAGGTTGCGATCTTTTTCGGATCGCGCCCGGTGAACACGCCGCGGTCGAGGTCGAGTGCATCGCTTTCGCGGGTAACGCGCGCCGACCAGCGGCGGTTCGTCGAACGGCGGCTTGAGGTTCGGCGGCCGGATTTGCGCCGTGTGGATTTTCGTCGAAACGATTTGGCGGATGTTCCAGCCATGGCGATATATTTCACGCAGATTGAATCGCAAGAACAATAAAACCATCGGGTCTTTGTTCGGCAACGCTCCGGGCGTCTATTCGGCGGCGATGGCGCGGACCGGCGGCAGTGCCAGATCGGCGAAACATTTTGCCAGCGCTTCGCCCTCGGAATCGAGCAGCGCCGCGGTTCGGGCGCTGGCGATCGCATCGCTGGCGTTTCGCGCCGGCCGGGCGCCGGCGAGCGCCGGTGCGATCACTTGCGCAACGATCGAGCGATAATTGGCGGTCCCGCGTTTATGGGTGTCGCCATAGCCCTTGATCAGACGGGCGCATTCGGCAATCTCGATTGCAAGCTCGGCCGAGAGCGGCGCGGCTTTGGCGATGAGATCAAGCCACGCCTCAATCGCGCGCTGCTCTTCTTGGAACCGGAAAGTGCCGCGGCGGAAGCGGCGCAGCTTGGCGAGGACGTAGAAGCGCAGATAGCCGAAAATCGACGCGGTATTGACCGCCATGCCCCAATGCGCGCGACCGAGCGCGGGATGCCGCTCGGCGAAGCTGACAATCCGGCGGGCGAGCCACGGCGGCAGGATCGAGCAAAATTCGTCGATGCCCGGGCTTGAGGAATTCGGTGACCGTAACCGTTTGCTCCGGCTTGATGGCCATTTCGCGAACGATGCGGTCATAGCGCGAGGGATCGATTTTGGCCTGCGCGACGCGGATCACGTCCTCGTAAGACATGCGCACGGCGAGATGCCGCGCCGTTTCGGCAAGGAGCCGTCCGTCGGCGGCAGCCTTCGCATCGGCGTCGCGGATCGCCCCGAGCCGATCGAGATAAAGTCGCGCATAGGCGAGGTCCTGATAGGCGTTGAGCCGGCGCACGCCTTCGGTCAAAAACGCGCGCGCCCGCTCCGGCATGACCGCGATATCACTTTCGAGGTCGGCGAGCGCGGCGGACGGCGCACGCTGGCGCTTAAGCGGATCGGCCGGCTGGCGCGAGCCGGCGCGCGCGGCGGCAAAGCCGGCCCGGAAACCGCGCAGATTGGCGTCGACCGCCTTGCCGTCGGCGCGGATCGCTTGCTCGAACGCCGCGGCCGGAATCGGCAGCGCGCCGGCGCCGGCGATCGCGCCGAGCATCACCGCATTGATCATCGCGCCGCTCTCCCGCCCGATCGCTTCGAGGTCCAGCAGCAGCGCTTTTTGCGAATTCTTCTCAACCGCTGCAACGAGCCGTTCCTGATCGTAGCGGCCGTCGGCCATCGCCATCTTCTCGACCACGAGATAGGAGCGGCTGGTTGAGGCGATCGTCATGGTGCGGTCGGGCGTGACAAAGCCGCCGGCGATGGCGCGCCCGGCCTCCATCAATTCGCTCGCCACGACGAGATCGACGTCGCCGATGCCGGGGGCCAGCGCCAGGATTGGACGCTGCCCCCTCCCTAACCCTCCCGCGCTTGCGGGGGAGGTCAGGGCGGGGGCCGGCACCGGCACCATTTCGATGTGATAGGTGGTTGCACCGGTGCGCTGCGCGACCCCCGGTATCGAGGTCGATTGGACGGGAAAGCCGAGGCTTGCCGCCGCAGCGACGATCCAGTCGGTAAGCACGCCGCCGCCTTCGCCGCCAAGCGCGGCAATCAGGATCGTCAGGGGCCGAGGCAGCGGTGTGCTGACCTGCGGCTCGCTGAGGCGACCCCCCTCTCCCCGCAGGGGAGAGGGTTGGGGTGAGTGGGTTCGGGAGTTGCCGATCATATCGCTAGCTTTCGCCGCTCCGCCGAGCCACGCGATTGCGCTGTTTCGCACCCAGGCCAGCGTGCGATCCCACCAATTCGGATTGCTGATGATGTCGGCGCGATAGAACGACGGGCACAACACGGCGGCGTGTGCCACTTCCCCGCACAGCCCACAACCGACGCAGCTCTCGATCACGGTCGCCACCGGATCCGTTCGCAGCGGATCGGGATTGGGCTTGACGGTCAACGACGGACATCCCGACAGCCGGATGCAGGAATGGTCGCCGGTGCAGATTTCGTCGTCGACGCCATAGCGCGTTTTCACCACGCGCTCGCCGCGCTTGAGCTTTTCGGCATCCTCGGCGCGGATGCGGCGCTGGCGCGCCAGCATGCATTCGCCGTCGGCGATGATGACTTTGAGGCCGCGCTCGGCGGTGCGCATCGCCTCTTTCAGCGTCGCGACCATCTTGGCCACACTGTAGGTGCGCACCGTGCGCAGCCAAGTGACGCCGAGCGAGCGCAGCGTCTTCTCGATGCTCATGCCGGTCGGCGTGCCGCTGCGGTTTGCGCTGCTCGACGGCAGATATTGCTGACCCGTGGCGGAGGTGTAGCCGTTCTGCATCACGATCAGGACGCCGTCGCCTTTGTTGAACATGTTCGAGGCGACGCCGGTGATCAGTCCGTTGTGCCAGAAGCCGCCGTCGCCCATGATCGAGATCGGACGTCTTCCATATTCGGCCCGACGGCGGCGGCGCTTGCCAACGACATGCCGTAGCCGAGGATCGAATTGCCGAGCGAGAACGGCGCGAAAGTCGCAAACGAATGGCAGCCGATGTCGGCGCTGATATGGGTCGGGCCGATGTCGCGTTGTGCGAGCTTGATGGCGGCGAAGACCGGCCGCTCCGGGCAACCGGTGCAGAAATTCGGCGGCCGCGGCGGGATGTCGCCGATGGCGGCGGCGGCGGCGGGCTTGTGCGCGAGCATCGCATCGGCCTGCGCGGCAACGGCATCGGCATCGATGCCGGCCGGGCGCGTTTCGCCCAGGAACGCGGCAATCCCGCGCAAGAACGCTTCCGACGTGTAGTCGCCGCTGCGCGGCAGGCAGCCCTTGCCGAGGATGCGCGTCGAAATATCGGCACTGCGAAGTATGACGTTGATCTGCTGCTCGACGTATTCCGGCGAACCTTCTTCGACCACGAGCACGGCACGCTTGCCGACGCAAAAATCCTTCATTTCCTCGGGCACCAGCGGGTAGGCGACGTTGAGCACATAGATCGGAATCCGCGAGCTGCCGTACAGGTCGGCAAGATCGAACCGCGCCAGCGTGCGAAGCAGCCCATTGGTGAGCCCGCCGAGCACGATGACGCCGATCTCGTCGATTTCGCCCTGGATCACCTCATTGAGCTTTTGCTCACGAACGAATTGCTGCGCCGCCGGCAGGCGCTGTTCGATTTTCAGCCGCTCCTGGCTGAAGGTGGCGGGCGGATGCGGCAGGCGGCCGTATTCGAAGCGCGGCGGACCGTCGAGGCGATGCCGGCCGCTATAGGCGCCCCGCTTGTTGTCCTTGGCGATGAATTCGCCGGTGACGTGGCAGGCGCGCGGCCGCAAGTCGAGCATCACCGGCGCGTGGCTTGTCTCGGAAAGCTCAAATCCCTTTTCGACCATGCGCACGATGCTCGGCAGATCGGACCGCGGATCGAGGAGCCAGATCGAAGACTTCATGGCATAGGCGTAGGAACGTTCCTGGATGACGCTCGCGCCCTCGCCGTAATCCTCGCCGAGCACGATCAGCGCGCCGCCGATGACGCCGGGCGAGGCCAGATTCGACAGCGCGTCGGCGGCGACATTGGTGCCGACGATCGATTTCCAGGTTACCGCGCCGCGCAGCGGATAATTGATCGAGGCGCCGAGCATGGCCGCGGCGGCGGCTTCATTGGTGCAGGTTTCGACGTGGACGCCAAGCTCCGCGAGCAGGTCTTCCGCGTCCACCATGACATCGAGCAGGTGCGAGACCGGCGCGCCCTGGTAACCGCCGACATAGCTGACACCCGACTGCAATAGCGCTTTGGTGACGGCGAGGATGCCCTCGCCGCGAAACGTCTCGCCGGCGCCAAGCCGCAGCGCGTCCACTTCTTTCTTGAACGAGCGTTCCATCACGCGATTCCGGGGCAAATAGCCATGGCCAGGTATAGCCGCTTTCACCCCACCCGTCATTCCCGGACCGAGCAATCCGGAATGACGGGAAAAGGCGCGGTACCATCTCGACTTGGTCTCCTAGACCGCTCCGGCTAGGGTGCCAGTCAAACGGCGCCCGGGCGAGGCGCACAGGGATGCGTAGGCCTCTATGGACGGCCAAGGCCAGATCGTCATCGAGCGGGTAAGCCACACATATCGTCCGCCGCGCGGGCGCTCGGTGCTTGCTTTGTCGGACGTATCGCTGGAAGTGCGGCCGCGCGAGTTTCTCGCCCTTCTTGGCCCCTCGGGCTGCGGAAAATCCACGCTGCTTTATCTCGTCGGCGGCTTTTTGCCGACCGGGGCTGGCCGCATCGTGGTCGAGGGTAAGACGGTCTCGGCGCCCGGCCCGGATCGCGGCATCGTGTTCCAGCATTTTGCGCTGTTTCCGTGGAAGACAGTGCGGGCCAATGTCCTCTATGGTTTGGAGCGCCAAGGCTTGCCGCGCGTTGAGCGCGAAAGTCGAGCGCAAGCCTTTATCGATCTGGTGGGATTAAGCGGGTTTGAAGACAGCTATCCGTCGCAACTGTCCGGCGGCATGAAGCAGCGCACCGCGATCGCGCGCACGCTTGCCTTCGATCCGAGCATCCTGTTGATGGATGAGCCGTTCGGCGCGCTCGACGCGCAGACGCGCTCGCTGATGCAAACCGAGACTCCTCAGCATCTGGAAGCGCACGCCTAAAACCGTGATCTTCGTCACCCACGACGTGCAGGAGGCGGTCTATCTCGCCGAACGCGTGGCGGTGATGTCGGCGCGGCCGGGCCGCGTTAAGGCGATGGTCGAAACCAAATTTGGCAATCGCGATCCGAGCATTCTGCGCAGTAAGGAATTCGTCGATAAGGTCGATCAGATCTGGAACCTGGTGCGCGACGAGGCACTCAAAGCGCAGCTGGAGAAAGAGACGACGTGACACAGACGGCCACCCGGTATCTGCCGCTCGTGCTCCTGGCGCTCGCCTGGGAAGCGGCGGCGCGGCTCAACATCGTCGACAGCCTCGCTTTGCCGCCGTTGAGCCGCGTGGCGGTCGCTTGGGTGGATCTCGTCCGCGACGGCGAACTCATCGATAACGGCGCCTCGTCGCTCTATCGCGGCTCGGCCGGGTTGCTCTTGGCCGTCGTCGTCGGCGGCGGCTTGGGCATGTGGATGGCGCGTTGGCGGCTTCTCGACGTTCTTCATCAATCCGCTGGTGGAGCTGTTCTATCCGCTGCCGAAATCAGCGCTCATTCCGGTGACCGTGCTCTGGCTCGGCTTCGGCGACGGCTCCAAGATTCTGCTTATCTTTCTCGGCTGCATGATCCCGGTCACCATCGGCGCTTATAACGGCGCGCGCGGCAGCGATCATGCGCTGGTCTGGTCGGCGCGCAGCATGGGCGCGAGCCGGCTCCGCCTGATGTGGGACGTGGTGGTGCCGAGCGCGCTACCGGAATTGCTCAACGGCATCCGCACCGCGCTCGCTTTGGCCTTCATCCTGCTGGTGAGCTCCGAGTTGATCGTATCGCAGCAGGGGTTCGGCTATCTGATCGGCTATCTCGGCTCCACCGGCTCGTACGAAGGCATGTATGCGGTGGTGCTCACCGTCGCGTTCCTTGGCTTTGCCGCTGACCGGCTCTATCAGCTTCTCATGCAATGGTTGCTGCGATGGCGGGAATAGAAGACACCAGCTCGCTGGCGGGTGCGGAAGCCGACGTTACGCGCGGCGCGGCGCGACGCCTCGACGTCGCGTTCCGCAGCGGCGCCGGCGTATTTTCCATTCTGGTGCTGCTTCTCGCCTGGGAGCTGTTCGCCCGCAGCGGCAGGGTGACCCCCTTCATGCTGCCGCCGTTTTCCGCCGTCGTCGAGCGCATCTATAGCGACGCCGTCGCCGGCGATCTGTGGATCAATCTCGGACTGACGATTTATCGGGCAATGACCGGCTTTGTGATTGCCGCGGTCGGCGGCATCGCGCTCGGCGCCTTGATGTCGCGCAACCGGTTGATCCGCTGGTTCTTCGATCCGATCATCTCGGTCGGCTTTCCGATGCCGAAAATCGCGTTTCTGCCGATCATCATTCTATGGCTCGGCTTCTATGACGTGTCCAAAATCTCCATCGTTGTGTTCGACGCGATATTCCCCGTGGTGACGGCGACGCTCGCCGGCATCGCCGCCGTCGACAAGGAGCTGATCTGGTCGGCACGCAATATGGGCGCCAGCGATCGCGAAGTGATGTGGCAGATCAAGCTGCCAGCCGCATTGGCGCAAATTCTCACTGGCCTGCAGGTGGCGCTGCCGATCTCGCTTATCGTGGCGATCATCGCCGAGATGGCGATGGGCGGCTACGGGCTGGGCGGCGCCATGATGAGCGCCTCGCGCTTTGCCGATTCGCGCGGCGTGTTCGCCGGCATCGTCGAAATCGCCATCGTCGGCTATGCCCTGATCAAAGCCATGGCGGTCGTCCGCCGCCGGCTCCTGGTGTGGCATCAGGAGACGGCGGAACACGCCTAATCGCATCGGCAGCCGGGCGGCGGTGCGGCAAGCGGGCGGCTTGCGCCCGGTCGCGCTTTGCGCCCACAATCGTGCTTACCGAGCCCGCCTTTATCAACGAACAAGACCGTAAGCTCTGGGAGGGGTTAATGCGTGGCAAAATTGGATTGATGACCTTTGCACTGATCTTGGTCGGTACCGGCCTGGCGCAAGCGGACCCGCTGCAGATCCGCGTCGCCTGGGTCGCCCCACTCTCCAACTGGTCATCTATCTGGTTGCAGAAGAAGGACCTCGCCCGCCACTTCGGCCAGTCCTACGTGTTCGAGCCCCTCCACTATGTCGGCACCCCGCCGATGATCACCGCAATCGCCAATAACGAACTGGAGATCGGCAACCTCGCCTTTTCCACCCTGCCGATCGCGATCGAGAACGCGGGCATGGACGACATCCGCGTTATCTCCGACGATTTCCAGGATGGCGTCAGCGGCTATTACAATAACGAGTATGACGTGCTCGCCGATGGGCCGATTAAAAAGATAGAGGATCTCAAAGGCAAGGTCGTGGCGACTAATGCCGCGGGCAGCGGCGTCGATGTCGCCATGCGCGCCATGCTGCGCAAGCATGGGCTCGAGGACAAGCGCGATTACACGGTCGTCGAGGCGCCATTCCCCGCGATGCGCGCAATGCTCATAGAAAAGAAGGTCGATATGATCCCGGCGGTGCTGCCGTTCGCGCTCGATCCCGAACTGAAGAAGAATGCGCGGCGCCTGTTCACCACGGGAGACGCTGTCGGCATCACGCAGTTCGTCATGTGGTCGGCGCGCAAACCGTTTATCGATGCCCACCGAGCCGCGCTCGTCGATTTCCTGGAAGACACGTTACGCATCACGCACTGGTATCTGGATCCCGCGAACCACGCCGCGGTCGCCGACATCGCCTCGCAACTCACCAAGCAACCGGCCGATCACTTCGGCTATCTGTTCACCAAGAACGACTATTACCGCGATCCCAATATGGTGCCGAACCTCGATGCGCTGCAGAAAAACGTCGACATGACGAAGGATCTGGGCTTTGTCAAAGCAAGCTTCGACGTCAAGGCGCATTCCGATCTCAGCCTGATCGAGGAGGCGGCGAAGCGGCTGCAGTGATACCAACACGAGGCGCCGAGGGACGGTGTCCTCATCTCTTTTGGAGGGAACGATGCGTGCCCTGACATTCGCGTGGGCCGGCCTTTGCGGCCTGTCCTTTGCCTTGAGCGGCGCTGGAGCTGCCGCTGCCGAGCCGGTGCAAATCCGCGAAGCCTGGGTCGCCCCGGGCAACTGGGCGTCGATCTGGCTGCAGAAGAAGGATCTCGCCCGGCATTTCGGCCAGTCCTACGTGTTGGTCCCGGCGCATTACGTCGGCACGCCGCCGATGATCACGGCGCTGGCCAACAATGAGGTTGAAATTTGCAACCTCGCCTATTCCACGCTCGGGATCGCCATTGAGAACGCCGGGTTGAACGACCTGCGCATTGTCTCCGACGAGTTCCAGGACGGCGTCGACGGCTATTATTCGCAGGAATACATGGTGCTCAAGGACGGTCCGATCCAGAAAATCGAGGACCTCAAAGGCAAAGTCGTCGCCACCAATGCCGAGGGCAGCGCCGTCGACGTCGCCATGAAGGCGATGCTGCATAAGCACGGCCTCGAGCCCAACCGCGATTACACCGTGGTCGAGGCGCCGTTCCCGGCCATGCGCGCCATGCTTGTCGAAAAGAAAGTCGACCTCATCCCGGCGGTATTGCCGTTTTCCTACGATCCTGAACTACAAAAGATCGCCCGCGATCTGTTCGTGCAGAAGCAAGCGATCGGCGTCACCGACATGATCGTGTGGGCGGCGCGCAAGCCGTTCATCGACGCGCACCGCGCCGCGCTGGTGGATTTTTTCGAGGATACGCTGCGCATCGTGCACTGGTACGTCGATCCCCAGAACCACGAGGCTGCCATGCAAATCCTCGGGGATTTAACCAAGCGGCCGCCGCAAATTTTTGATTGGGTGTTTACCAAGAGGGACGTTTATCACGACCCCAACATGGTGCCGAATCTTGAAGCGTTGCAACAGAACGTCGACATGACGAAAGAGGCTCGGTTTCATCAAATCGAGCTTCAACGTCAAGGATTATTCCGATCTGAGCATCGTCGAGGAGGCGGCGAAGCGCCTGAAGTGAGCGCGGCGAACCGCTCTGCCGCTAATTAAGGATTTTCACGGCCGCGCACATGTCCGCCTTGCCCCTCACCTTCGCTTGCGGCCTCTACGACCGCATGCTGGCGCTGCACACCGGCGAGATCAAACCCGACGGCATCGATCTCAATTTCCTCGCCATCGACAATCCGCGCGAGATTTTCGACCGCATGTCGAACCGGCTGGAATTCGACGCCTGCGAAATGTCGAGTTCTGAATTCGTCAGCCGCTTCGCCGCCGCCAAGCTGCCTTTCGTGGCGTTGCCGGCGTTCGCCTCGCGGGTATTTCGCCATGGGTTTATCGTCGTCAATCGCAAGTACGTCCAATCGGCGAAGGATCTCGCCGGCAAGCGCATCGGCGTTCCGCTCTATACCCAGACCGCCGCGATCTTCATCCGCGGGCTCATGCAGCACGATCTCGGCGTCGATCTTTCCGGCATCGAATGGGTGCAGGGCGCGATCAACGAGCCTGGCGCCTACGGTCATCCGTCGGTGATGCCGCTCTTGGCGCCGGTCCATATTACGCCGAACCAAAGCGGCAAATCCTTAAGCGATCTTCTCGAAACGGGGCAAATTCACGCCATCATCGGTTCGAACCTGCCGCGCGCGCTCAACCGCCATCCCGATGTGGTGCGGTTATTTCCCGACTATCGCGCGCGCGAAAAGGACTATTACCGGCGTACGCGCATTTTTCCGATCATGCACTCGATCGTCATCCGCAACGACGTTTACGAGCGTCACCCGTTCGTGGCGACCAGTCTCTACAACGCGTTAACCGCGGCGAAGGATCGGGCACGGGAAAAAATGCGGTTCTCCGGCACGCTCCGTTACATGCTGCCGTGGCTGCCCGACGACGTTGAAGAGATCGATGAATTGTTCGGCGGCGATTGCTGGCCCTACGGCGTCGAACCGAACCGGCCGACTCTGGAAGCTTTGGTGACGTACATGGCCGAGCAGGGCTTGATCCCGGCGCCTATTCCGATCGAGCAACTGTTCGTACCGACTTTCGGCTAGAGCGGGATGCATTTAGGTTAGGGCATATCCCGCGTTTCGGAAATAGTTGGCGCATTCGTCTGGCGTGAACGCTCCGAGGAGCTGACCGACTGCCGCGCAGAGCGCATCGACGGTGCGGGCGGCGGCCTTGCGCAACAGATGCTTGAGTTTGGCAAAGACCTGTTCGATGGGATTGAGGTCAGGGGAGTATTTGGGCAAGAAGATCAGCTTGGCGCCGGCCGCACGGATGAGCCGACGCACGGCTTTGCCTTTGTGGCTGCCCAGATTGTCCATAATGACGATGTCGCCGGGACGAAGCGTGGGAAGCAGGATTTTCTCGACATAGAGTTGGAAGCTCTCGCCGTCGATCGGGCCGTCGAGCAGCCAGGGGGCGTCGATCCGATCATGGCGCAGCGCCGCCAGGAAGGTCGTTGTGTTCCAGTGGCCGTGCGGGACCTTGGCCGCAAGCCTCATGCCGAGCGGGGCCCATCCGCGCAGCGGCGCCATGTTGGTCTTGGTCCAAGTCTCGTCGATGAAGACCAGACGATAAGGATCAATGCGCCCCTGATACTTGGTCCACTGCGCCCGCCGCCGCGCCACGTCGGGACGGTCGCGTTCGCCAGCCACCACGGTTTTTTTTGAAGCTTAGCTTCTCGGCGTGGACGAAGCTCCACATCGTGCGGTAATCGACCTTGAGACCGCGCTCGGCAAGTTCGGCCACCAGCCCGCGCAAGGTGAAGTCTCTCTGCTTCGTCCGCTCCAGCAACCAAACCCGATGCTCGCCCGCAATCGACTTCGGCTTGTGCCCACCCATCTGGCCCGGCGCAACGCTGCCGCTCTCACGCCAGCGCTGCACCCAGTTGATGGCCGTGCTCACCCCGACCCCGAATTGCGCCGCTGCCCGGTGGCAGGACATGCCGCCGGTCTCAACCGCCGCAACCACCCGCTCGCGAAGATCGATAGAATAAGGCTTGCCCATCCATGCTGGCCTCCATTCCCAGCCAGCATGTTGAATCAGAACCGAACTGATTTGGGAATCCCAAATCGATTCAGGCTAAACTCATCCCGCTCTAGAGCATGATCCGGAAAAGTGGAAGCCGGTTTTCCGAAAAGATCATGCTCCACTAAAATCCTACACCGCCTTCAGGTGCGCGTCCCTGCGCTGGTGAAGCGCGTCATCGGCATAGCCCATGGTTTCCGGCTTGCCGCGGCCAAGCATCACTTGAAAATAGACCGGTGCAAGCGAATCGTTCTGAAAACCGTGGATGACGCCGGCCGGACAGGAGATACATTCCCACGGGCCGAGCCGCGTGGTGAGGCGACGGCCAGTCTCATCCTCGACGAACACGTCGAGATAGCCTTGCAGCACGAAAAAGCACTCCTCGACCTCATGGGTGTGCGCGGCATTGCCCTGACCGGGTTCGCAATACACGACCGATAGGGTGAAATTGCCGGGTGGGATGATCGTCGGATCATCGTGCTTGCCGGACGCGCCGGCGCCAATGAAACGGTGCTGCGCACGCTTGAAGCCTTCGATATTAGCGTCCGCGAAGGCGGACCAATCCGGCTTCTTGTCGCGGAAGCGGCCGACATATTTTTTCATGATCTCTTCGAGCGGAACGCCCTCAAGCTCTTTGGGGCGCGGATGCCGTGCGACGCTCATGGGTCTTCTCCTGTCAGCGGACTGAGCATGAATTTATTCGTCCGGCCATAACGACGTCAATGAACGCCGTTCCCTTTACGCGCATCCTGTAAGAGTTCCCA
>CAVQWD010000058.1:0-7485 GCA_963717265.1 uncultured Alphaproteobacteria bacterium
TAATCGGGGCAAATTTCCGGGCGGAGTGCTTGGCGTTAGGATGGCGCCGGGCGGATCAGGTCGGCAAGCGGCGGGATTGGGGTGCCTGGCAGGCCCAGGCGAGCGCCCAAGAAGGCATAGAATGACAGCTTGAGCTTCATGCAGGTCTTGGCCAGCCCCAGCATGATGTCACGAGCGTCGCGACCTCGGTCGCTGACGGTTCCGCCGGAGATTTTCCGTTTGGTGACGAAGGCGCGGATGTCGTTTTCGGACGCGTTGGTGTGGAGAGGAATTTCCGGCCGATCGAGGACGCACAGCAAAGCGTCCTTATGGCGGAACAGTCGCCTGAGCAGGCGGTCGAGCATCACGTAGCCGGTTGCGCCGCGCTTGAAGATGCGGTCGAAGCGGGCGCGCAGGACCTCGGCTTGCTGCGGGCTGGGCGCCTGCTTGTATTCCTTCAGGGAACCATAGAACCACCAGATCATCCGCTTGGCGACCTCGACGGCGTTGCGCTGCTTGTCGTTGGCGGGAACCAGCTTGTGGACGAGGCGTTCGGCGTGAACCCAGCACAGCGCATGGACGCCGACGCGGAACTGGCCGGCGTCGTCGGAAACGATGACGGTGTCCGGCAACAGCCCTTGATGTCGGATCGCGCCCCACAGCGCGGCTTCGCTGGCGATCAGGACGGGATCGGGGGCGACTTTCAGGTCGGCCACGCCCAGCGCCTGCAAATGCCGCTCCCAGTCCGCGGGGCGCGAGAACATACGCTCCTGATGATCGGCGAACTTGTCGATCACGGCCTGCGGCAGTTGGCGGTCTTTCATATAGCCGAGCGCCGCCTCGTTGATCACATAAAGCGCCGTGCCGCCGCACAGCCGCGACAGAAACGCCAGGCGCGACTTGCTCGGACCGGTGCGAAACACCGTGAAGCTGTCGGAGCCGATCTGCGTGGTGTAGCCGCTCTTGCCGGCGTGGCGCGCGCCGGTGTCGTCGACCGTGACATAGGCGCCGCCGAGGCCGGCTTTCAACACCGCTTCGTCCTCGGCGCGGAAGGTCTCGAGCTTGGCCGTCAGCAGGCGGACGACCTGCCGCTTTGAAATCAGCACACCCATGCCATTGAGAAGCGCGACGATCCGCTCGCAGGTGACTTGTCCGGAGAAATGAAGCGCCAGCACCAGGCGATGCAGATTGGGACCATAGCCCCCGATAATCCCGGGATCGAGTTCGGCGATGATCGTCTCGCCCTCCGGCGTTTCCCAACGCTCCCGCCGATAGCGCGTCACCTGCGGGCTCAGGCTCAGGTCCTGAACCACGATCTCCTCGTAACCCTTGTGGCGCGAGCCGGCCGGCGCCTTCGCCCGCACAACGACGGTCGCGTCAATCGTCAGCTTGTCCAGTTGGCTGCCGCGGCGACGGCTCGACTTCTCGCCCTTGGCGCTGTTGTCGCCGCCGCCACCCGACCCGCCTCGTTCCGTTGCCTTGTCCATGCCGGAAGGCTTGTGCGGCGGACGCGGCGGCAAATTCTTCAACCGCGCAAGCTCGTCCTTGACCGCCTGATGTTCCGCCTTCAGCTTCGTCAAGGCGCCGCTGAGCTTCTCATTCTCTGCCCGCAGACGCCCGACTTCGCCAACTAAATCGCGAACCACGCCAATCAGGTCCGCCGGCGTCAGACGTTCGAGCGAATCAGGGATGCGCGCTGCCATCCCCAGCTTGAATCACATTTTCGAGTTCTCTAGACTTCCCCCCGCGCCCGGAAATTTGCCCCGGTTACCGAGACCAATTGGTAGATCAAGCGCAGATCGGTGCCGGGGAACAGGGTTTCGGTGGCGTTGAGTTCGGCGCAGAGGTGCGCGATGGCATCATCTGAAGACCTGTTGGCCAGCGGGTGGAGACGGATGGTGAGGGTTTTGTTTTGCTGGTCCGGCACGATATCGACTTCCGTGCTGTAGACGCCGCGCAGCAGACTTCGTGCATCGTCGTGGCGCGTCATCTTCTGACGGATGATCTGCGCCATCGCGGTTTCAGCCCGATAGGCGATCATCTTGATGGTGTCGACAAGATGCTTGCTTTGCGTGCTGAGGCGATCGAAGCGGGCCTGCGGCGGCAGCTCGTGATACGCAATGTGCCGCTTGGCGGCCTTGCGTTTTGCCTTGAGCTCGTCAACCAGCTTTTGCATCTGCGCGATGTCTTCCTGCAGGTCGGATTTGCGCCGGGCAAAGGCCTCGACCTTGGCGGGTTCGATCTCGCCTTCCAGGTTGATGGCGCCGAACGCGGCGATCTTGCGGCTGAGCAGGCCGACGTTTTTGCGCACCTGCCCGTCGAGCGCGCGGTAGGCCGGATTGACCACCAGGATGGTGTCGGGAATAGGCTCGGTACGATAGTCGGCCAGGCCGTCCAAATTATAGCTCTGGCGCATGTAGCGGAAGAAGTTTTCCTGCGACCATCGGCCGAACAGGGCCGGCGCCAACAGCGCGCCTGAGCTGTGATAATCGGTGGCCAGGAATGCGGTCTGGTGACCGCTGTCCGAGCGCTTGCGGAACTCGCGCACCCACAGCCGATTGCTCAGTTGGGTGCCCCGCTCGGCGAGTGGCATGGTGGTGCGCTCGCCCGATGCGAGGCGCACTTCGGTCGGTAGAAACTCCTCCTGCGCCCAATCTTCGCCGGGGTATTTGTGATAGGTCAGGCAGGCGATCCGCCGTTCCTTCATTGTGGCGAAGAAGGCGGGGCTGTAGCCTTCCCGATCGAACACCACGGTGAAGCGATGCAGCAGGCGATCGGCGTCAAGCTGTGCGGCGCTTGGCTGGTTCGGCACATCCTGTTCGAGGCGGGGCACGATCTCGCGTTCGAGGACCTGGAGCAGTCCCGGATCGACCGGCTGGCTGACCACGAAAAACGGCTTGCCGTCGATGGCATTGACCCAATAGTCCGCGGTCGCGCTCAGGCACAGCCGCTGGCGCGCAATATAGTGCTTGGGTAATTGCTTGGTGTTGCCGTGGTAAACCCGGACATGGCCGTCGACATAGAGGACCGACGCCTCGTCCGGCGCCGCCATCATCCACTCTTGGCAAAGCTGTGCGCTCCATGAAAAGGCCTGGTCCTGGTCGGCCAAATGCTTGAGCTTGACCCGCAAGGTGCGCACTTCGGGAGCGCGGTCGAGACCGAGCAGTTTTCCCCATTCCCCGGGCGCGTAATAGCGCAGCGCCTCGATCGATTTGAGCCGCGCCAGCGCCATGAAAGCCAACAGCAGAAAGATGGTTTTGAGACCGTAAAAACCCTTGGGCAGTCGAAAGTGTTCGCCGGCATGGCGCAACAAGCCGCTGACCAGCAGCGCCGGCAGTGCCAACAGGACGCCGCCTTTGGCAATATCAAGGGCCGCCGCAAACCGCGGGGCAGCCTCATCAAGCAGCCCAAGGCTGGCCGCCAGCCGTTCCAGCGTCGCGGTGGCGCCGCGTCCCATCGCCGCCGCACAATCGGCTTCGGCGCGCGCGCTTTTGCTGCTCGCCGCCGCCCGCTCGAGGCGCCCACGCGCGCCGCTGCCCGGCGCGACGACACCATCTTCAGGGCCCAATTCAGCGCCCTGAGCAGGGCTGGCCTGGGCGGCTATCGCGGCATCGTCTTCATCAGGCCGTTTTTTTTAACGGGCCCGCGCACGCGTCCGGCGCGGATCGCCTTCTCAAGCGTGTTGCGCTTCAATGCAAGCGTCTCGGCAACCTCTGCGGCGCTCGCCCCGCCGGCAAGAAGCTGTTCCGCCTGCGCCACCACGGCGTCGCGGAGCACCGCCGCACCGCGGGTGACGCGCGGGGCGTAAAATCCCTTCGGCCCCTTCTGCCGATAGAGCTTCACCGACCGCTTGACGCTGATCGACGTCACCCCGAAAGCCCGGATGATATCGCGTTGCCTGGCGCGGCCGTTGACGCAGAACTGACTGGTGATCATCCGAAACGTTGCGATATCGGTCTCGGGATGGCAAAACACCGGCAGATGCCCATTGAAATAGGTGACCTCGCCGTCCTCCTTGCCAAACGCCAGTTCGTCAGTGATTTGCGTCACACCGCTCGGAAACATCGGCAGATGAAGTTGGCGCATGCCCGCACTCCCGCGCCGCGCCAAAATAAGCCCCGGCGCCGCGCTGCCGGGATCTTGTCAGAATCCCGGCGATTCGCGCACCGGGTGGGGCCAGAAGGTAATGTTTAATTAACCATTAAGATTCATGAATTGGCAAGGCTGGCGATTTGCGGGGAAGGTCATGCTGCCAATCATTTCGGGTCGGGACGGCGATCGGATCAAGATCGAAGTGACGGTGGACGTGTCCGGGTCAATGCTGGAGGCCGAGGCGGCGATTTTGCGGGCCGTCAATGCGGTCGGCAACGTCGCCACCGCGGAAGCGCTGAAGCGATTTGATGCGGATGGCGATGCGATCATGGTGGGCGGCGCGCGATGGTATTCGAAAGGCAAATTGCCGAAAGTTTATAATACGCCTTACGGCGTGGTTTCGGTCGAACGTCATGTTTATCAGCCGGCCGAAGGCGGCAAGACCATCTGCCCGATGGATGACGGGGCGCGGATCATCAGAAAGGCGACGCCGCGGTTTGCCAAGATCGTGTCGCACAAATTTGCCCGCGGCGCCGCCGCCGAGGTGGTGGAAGACCTGGAGCAGAACCATGGTCGGCCCTGCCTCAAGGCCAGTTTGCAGGATTTGGCCGCCCATGTCGGGACGGTGGTGCAGACCAAGGAAGAAAGTTGGAGTTACGCAACGCCGGCGCTGGGCAAGGTTGCGACGGTCGGCATCGGCGTTGACGGCACCTGCATGCTGATCTGCGATCAGAACTGGCGGGAAGCCATGACCGGCAGCATTTCGCTCTATGACAAGCATGGCGAGCGCCTGCATACGATCTATGTCGGGGCGGCCCCGGAGTACGGCAAAGAGATGTTTTTTACGCGCATGCAGCGCGAGATCGAGCACGTAAAGTCGCTGTATCCGAAAGCGCGTTTCGTCGGCATCGCGGACGGCGCCAAGTCCAATTGGGATTTTCTCGGTCCTCATATCGATGAGCAGGTGCTGGATTTCTACCACGCCAGTCAGTATCTGGCGCGGGCGGCTTCGGCCATCTGCCGCGCGGACGAACGTGAGCAGTGGCTTGAGGAGCATTGTCATGATCTCAAGCACAAGCATCATGCGGCAGCGCGGATATTGCGCGACCTCGAGCAGGCCGCAACGGCGAAAATGACCCCTGGCCAACAGACGGACCTGCAGGCGTGCATAACGTATTTCGCCAATCATCTGCACCAGATGCGCTACGCCCGTTACCTTGAGAACGCGATGCCGATCGGCTCAGGGGTGACCGAGGCGGCCTGCAAAACATTGGTCAAACAACGGCTGTGCTGTTCGGGAATGCGCTGGACCCCCGCGGGCGCGCAAATCGTCCTCAGCCTGCGGGCTCTCGTCCTCACGCCAAGCCGCTGGCAGCAGTTCTGGCAAAAGATCAACCAGTACGGTGTTCCGCCATTGCCCAAACATCAATAACTGGCCGCACCCCGCGCACCTGCCACCCGCCGTCATCCCCAATTTGCACAAGCCCTTGAGGAGCCGCCCGGTTTCCAACCTCACCCCCCGATCGCTGCTCCCGAGATCAGGAGTTCTGAATGTAAGCTGGGTCTTCATGGATCAAGCGTGTTATCTGCCCAAATGAAAGACTGGTAATGATTTCCAGAGCTGAGCTCAGCGCATCAATATCAGTCTTGGACAGAATAGCTGCATTATACGGCCTTTTTGCCTTGACAAACCTATTAATATTCCCTTCTGGAATAATGTTCCATGGTTTGTCTTCTTTAAAATACTTGGTGAATTTATACTACGGCTTGAGAATATCATAGGTTAAAGATGGCACGGGGCCATGCTCCATCGCAACATAGTTATCGAACGTAATAGGGCGTCCATACTTATTTAGCCTCATCGCGTAGTCGTGTGGGCGATTTTAACCGATTTTGATCGATTGTGTTTGTTGTTGTTGTTGTTGCCGCTGTGGGCATGTGGGCAACGCTTCTGCAGCGTTGTCCACATGTCCATAGCGGTGGTGAGGAGTTGGCATAGGCGGATTGGTGGCGGCGAGGCTCTGCCTTGCTCGCCGGCGGTGGGGTAGAAAGGTGGTCGGCAGTTTCGCGATGGCGCCGCTACAATGGTGGCAGCATGCAGGTCAGGATTTTGAGCCGCAGATAGTTCTCGTCGCGCACGCCGTAGGCACGGCGCTGGATCACCCGGATCTTGTTGTTGAGCCCCTCGACAAAGCCGAGCGAGACTTTGTTCTCGGGCCGGCAGTAGGCGGCAATGCCGTCCCAATGCCGCTCGATCATCGCGGCGAACTTCTCGTAGGGCGTGAGGCGCTGCCACTTGAGGCTGGAACGCCAATTGTCGAAAAACCGTCGCGCCCAGCCCTCGCGCTGATAACTCCACAGCTGGCCGAAACTCTCTTTAAGGACATAGGCGGTGTTGAGCCGCTTGTTGGCCGCAAGCAGCGTCTTCAAAGCTTTCTTGCCGTCGAGCGTGAGGTTCTCGTGGCGCGACAACAGAGTGTATTTCTGGCCCTTGATGTAGCGTCGGTCGCGGTCGGCAAGCCGTCGATATTCGCTCTTGCGGACCTCGTCCAAGGCCTCGCCGAGATGCCGCATGATATGGAACTTGTCGAACAAAATCGCGGCTTGCGGCGCCTGCGTCGCCGTCGCCAGCCGGAACGGTTTCCACATATCCATGACGGCAAGCCGAAGCCGCGAACTCTTCCGCTCGCCGAGCCAGGCGTAGAATTGGCACATGCTCGCCTCCGAGCGATCCTCGCCGCCGAACCAGATCGGCCGGCGGCGAATAAGGTCGCTCACGACGATCCGGTAGGTCTGACCCTTGCGGATCGAAATCTCGTCGATGCCGATCGCCTGCGGCCCCGGCGTGCCGGCGCGCTCGAGCTGGGCCGCCATGTACTGCATCTCAAGCGCCTTGACGGTGTGCCAGTCCAACCCCAATTCCGCCGCCACGTCCTTGATCGTCCCGTCGTGGCAGCGCCGGCCGACGTACCAGGCAAAGCGTCTCGGTGTAGAGCGGATTGTCGGCCAGAAAGTCGAGCCGTTCGCGTTTCACCTTGCCGCAGCGGCGGCAGTCGATGCGTCGCACCTCCAGTTCCAGGAAAATCCGCGTGTTGCCGCACGACAGGTCGCGCACCCGGCGGACTTTGCGGTCGTACCAGCCCATCTGAATGTGACCGCAACAGCCGCAAGCCGTTTTTTTGAGCGCCGATCGAGCGTGATCACCCGCGCTTTCGGATCACCGAAGACGCCGCGCACCGTCGCTTCCGGTCGGAAGCCAGGGAAGCCATACGCATCCCACAGCCGTCGCTTTCGCTGAGATCGCCGTGCCATCCAATCGGCATGGCAAATTCCAAGCTCGGCAGGAATGCACAATCCCTACGCCATGCACAGCTTTGTTCGCCCTTCAGCACCCAACCTCACCCATACGACTCC
>CAVQWD010000059.1:0-637500 GCA_963717265.1 uncultured Alphaproteobacteria bacterium
TAATACCAGCCTTCAAAGACTTTGACTCTTGAAAGCCTCTTGTTGGCTGGCTCAGCGATGTGATTTATCTGCACCCGAACACGGTTGATTTCGGGAGAGCAGATTTGAGCGCCGCGATTCGCATTCGGCTGGATTTTGACGCGGCGGCGCTACGCCGCCTGGCGACCACGGCAAAGGATGCCGGTCAGGTGCGGCGGCTGCTGGCTTTGGCGGCGGTTTACGACGGAAAGGACCGCGAGGCGGCGGCGCGCATCGGCGGCATGGATCGGCAGACGCTGCGCGATTGGGTGCTCCGCTTCAATGAGCGCGGCCCCGACGGCCTGATCAACGCCAAATCCCCTGGCCGTCGCCCGACGCTCTCAACGGAGCAGATGGAAGAACTGGGACGCCTCGTGGAGGCCGGCCCCGATCCGCAGAAGGATGGCGTTGCGCGCTGGCGCTGCGTTGATCTCAAGCGGGTTCTTGGTGCGCGCTTTGGGGTTGATCTCTCCGAGGTGAGCCTCGGCCGTGTTCTCAGGAAGCTTGGCTTTTCGCATATCAGCGCCCGGCCGCGGCACCCCAAGCAGGATCCGGAGGCGATTGCGACCTTTAAAAAAAAGCTTTCCAGCCCGCGTATTGGAGACCGTGAGCCGACTGGCATTGGCAACCTCGATCGAGGTGTGGTTCCAGGATGAGATGCGGGTTGGGCAAAAGAACGCGCTCGTCTACCAATGGGCCAAGACGGGTACGCGTCCGCGGCAGCCTAAAGATCAACGTTATGAGAACGCCTATCTGTTCGGCGCGGTCTGCCCAAGCCGTGACACCGGCGCCGCCATCATCATGCCGTATGCCAACACGGCGGCGATGCGAAAACACCTCGAAGAGATCAGCCGTGCCGTCGCGCCCGGCGCCCACGCCATGGTCATTCTCGACCAAGCTGGTTGGCACACCACGCGCAAACTCAAGGTGCCGAAAAATCTCACCATGGTGTCGCTGCCGCCGGCCTGTCCGGAACTCAACGCGGCGGAGAACATCTGGCAATACTTGCGCCAGACCTATCTCTCCAACCGCGTGTTCAAAAGCTACACCGACATTCTCGACGCCTGTCAGGAGGCTTGGCAAAAGCTCCTCGACGAGACCGGCCGAATCGCCTCCATCGCTACCCGCGATTGGGCAATCATCGGTCAATCATTTTGAAGGCTGGTATAATTCGGCCAATTAAGCGCACTGTCACTGTAATCGAAACGGGGAAAACGCTCGCGGATCGGCGCCAGCGTGGTGATGCCGTCGCCCGGGCCCGAAAGATGCGCGCGCTTGCTCGACCAGCGCCACTCCCGCAACCGCCAATCAAAACCGCTAACCGCCTTGTCACCCAATCGGCCGCGTCTCAGCCGAGGGGTGCCGTCCATTATTATTTGCCCGAATTACCGACTACGTTTCCTCGAAGCTAAATTGCTTCAGCGCAGTCGGGTCAGCTGGTACGCTTCGATGCGTCGAGGATTTCGATGCCGACGATGCGACCTTCATCATCGTAGTCGACGACGATGCCGTCGGCGACTTCCGCGCTGTCCTTGATCGGCCGGTCGGTCAGGTTGAGATAGACCGCGTCCGCCGCGTGATCGACTCTCATCCGCATGATCGACCCGCCGCTCAAGCCTTGCGCCGGCTCCGGTCCGGGTGCTTCGACACGCGATCGGCCGACACGGCATTGCGCCTACCAGCCGGCAGGAAACGTCCAGAACGCTCCTCGCGCGTGCCGTGGACGGCCTTGTAGGCCCCCCGCTTCAAGGCGGCTTCGATTTCAGCAACTTCGGATGTCCGCTTCATTCGCGATCCCATGATTCCGCCAGGAGGAAATCGCCTTCGATACTCTGCCAAATATACCACCTGTCGACGATGGATTTATAGAGATTCTCGAAGTAGGCGGCGCTTTTGCCGAAACGCCTGCGGATGATCTCTTCCGGAATACCGTGACCGCCGGCCGCAACCCTCCGCCGCACACGCTCAACAGATGCTTCGACGGAAGGCAAACGCAGATAGACCAGCGTTGCAACGTAGCCGGATCGCCGCCACAGCGGAATTTTCCGGGCGTAAGACAGTGCTGCCAGCGTGGTTTCGAAGGCGAAGTCAGCGCCAGCAGTCACCAGATTGTCGATCCGTTCGAGCATGATCCGGGCCGCGCGCATATCCACCTGCTGTCGAGGCAGGCCCCGGCTGGCGACCTCACGCGCAATCTCGTCGGCATTGACGTAAACAAAGTGCGCCCGCGGACCTACAAGATAGTCGCTGGCGAAGGTGGTCTTACCGGCGCCGTTCGGCCCGGCGATAATGAGGACCTGAGGCACGTAAGTGTCCCCTCACCCGCCGCGCCCTTGGCGCGGCGACCTCTCCCGCAAGGGGAGAGGGGATCACAGCGCCTTATTGCTCTCCTTGACCTTATCGGCCTCGACATAGACCTCCGCCCCCATGTCGAGGAACTTCTTCGACATCGACGCCATTCCGGCATCGATTTCTTTTTGCGTCCCTGTCGCGCCTGCGGCGCTCCCCGCCTCTTGTCGCTCCATCCCCTGCTTCGCCGCGTCCGGGTAAAGCGCGGCCTTTTCGTTGTCGGTAAGGCCCGCGGCGTATTCGCGCACGTCGCCTGTGATCTTCATCGAGCAGAATTTCGGGCCGCACATGGAGCAGAAGTGCGCCACCTTGTGGGCTTCCTTGGGCAGCGTCTCGTCGTGGTACGCGCGGGCCGTATCGGGGTCCAAAGAAAGATTGAACTGATCGACCCAGCGGAACTCGAAGCGGGCGCGGCTTAGCGCGTCGTCGCGGAGCTGCGCGGCGGGATGGCCCTTGGCGAGGTCGGCGGCGTGGGCGGCGATCTTGTAGGCGATGACGCCGTCTTTGACGTCGTTGCGGTCCGGGAGCCCGAGATGCTCCTTCGGCGTGACGTAGCAGAGCATGGCAGTGCCGAACCAGCCGATCATGGCGGCGCCGATCGCAGACGTGATGTGGTCGTAGGCCGGCGCGATGTCGGTGACCAGCGGGCCCAACGTATAGAACGGCGCCTCGCCGCACTCCTTGAGCTGCTTGTCGACGTTGATCTTGATCTTGTGCAGAGGCACGTGGCCGGGGCCTTCGATCATCACCTGGCAGCCCTTCCTCCAGGCGATCTTGGTGAGTTCGCCAAGCGTTTCCAGCTCGGCGAATTGCGCGCGGTTGTTGGCGTCGCGGATCGAGCCGGGGCGCAAGCCGTCGCCGAGCGAGAAGCTCACATCGTACTTGCGCATCAGGTCGCAAATCTCGTCGAAGCGCTCGTAGAGGAAGCTCTCCTTGTGGTGCGCCAGGCACCACTTCGCCATGATCGAACCGCCGCGCGAAACAATGCCGGTGACGCGGTTGGCGGTGAGATGGATGTAGCCGAGGCGAACGCCGGCGTGGATGGTGAAATAATCGACGCCCTGCTCGCATTGCTCGATCAGCGTGTCCTTGTAGCACTCCCAGTCGAGTTTTACCGGGTCGCCGTTGACCTTCTCCAGCGCCTGATAGATCGGCACGGTGCCGATCGGCACCGGCGAATTGCGCAAAATCCATTCGCGGGTGTTGTGGATGTTGCGGCCGGTGGAGAGGTCCATCACCGTGTCGGCGCCCCAGCGGATCGCCCACACCATTTTTTCCACTTCCTCCTCGACCGAAGAGGTGACGGCGGAATTGCCGATATTGGCGTTGATCTTGGTGAGGAAGTTGCGCCCGATCGCCATCGGTTCGAGTTCGCCGTGATTGATGTTGGACGGGATGATGGCGCGGCCGCGCGCCACCTCGTCGCGCACGAATTCGGACGTGACGAAGAGCGGCACCGAGGCGCCGAAGCTTTCGCCGTCGTCATGGGCGGCTTGCGCCACGTCGAGCATCTTCTTGCGCCCGAGATTTTCGCGCTCGGCGACGTAGATCATTTCCTTGGTGATGACGCCTGCGCGGGCCCATTCCAGTTGGGTGAGCGGGTGCTGTTCCCCTCCCCCACCCGCGTCGCGCTCGCGCGCGCCCGAGTGCATGCTTGTGGGGGAGGGAGAGGAAGCGCGCATCGGACGCGGCGTATTCGGGAAATTGCGCGCCAAGTGCTTGCCGGACGCATTGCCGTTGTCGACCGGCCTGATCGGGCGGCCTTCGTATTCCTCGACGCCGCCGCGCTCCTTGACCCACTCGACGCGGGTGCGCTTGAGACCACGCTCGACATCAATTGCGGCGTCATTGTCGGTATAGACGCCGGACGGATCGTAGACCGGCAGCGGCGGCTCTCCGGAGGACGCGTCCAGCGCAATCTCGCGCAGCGGCACAAGCAGGTCGGGAGCGGCCTCCGGCACCGAATAGATTTTGCGTGAGCCGGCGATCGGGCCCGTGGTGACCTTCGGCGTGGCGAGATCGGATTCGGACAGAGGCTTGTTCATCGGAGTGCTCCGGTCATGTTGCTCGCAAGCCGTTCGGTCACTTGCGATAACCTTGGAAACTGAGAAAAAGGCCGAGGACGAAGAGGAATGCGGCGACGACGAGTATGGGACGCGGCCCGGAATAGATCGCCGTCGCGATCCGCAACGTGAGCTGGGGCAACACGATGCGGATCACGCCGCCGATCACCATCAGCCAGCCCATGAGCGTGACGAGGACGCGCCAGTCCGCAGTCCAAGCCCGATGCACGTTGAGCACGGCAAGGCCGCAGACCAGCGCCAGCACGCCAGATAGAAGAATGATGGCGCGATTGCCCGCCGCCTGCGCAATCATCACGGCATATGTCGCCCGGTTGACCGCCATGCCCAAGGCAGCGATCACGAGGAACGGGCCGGCCAGCCGGGCGATGAGGACCGGCGCCGATACCGGGCGCGAAGCGATCGGGGCGGCAGCCATGGCGCACCTCCTTGTTGCCCGCCGCAAGGTCAATTGCGGCGTTTCGATGCTGATCGCGGGACGTGCTGGCAGTGCGGGCAAATTCCTGTCCCTTCGCCGGCATGACCCGGATCAGGTTCAAAGGGTCACCGCCTGCTCGCGGTCTCTCAGCGCCTCCTCGGCGCTCCCCTCGGAACACCGGGTAATCTATGCCCATCGCGCCGTGTGTCAACGCGGTGACTGCAGGTTCGCTTGCAACCCTCAATCGCTAAAGCGCTGGGCCGGCATGGGCGGCTCGGCCATAGGCAGGGCGGACCGCAGCGGCGCCGACCGGCCGCGACTGTTGTCTCCTGCGAAAAAGTGTGCCCGTAGGGGCGCCCCTTGTAGGCGCCCGAGCCGCGGCCGCAAAGGGCGGCCACAAGGGCCGCCCCTACGCCTCGCACGCGCGACGGAGATCAAAAGCTCTTCAACAGCCGCTCGATGTAGTCGAGTTCCTGTTGCGGGCGACCCATTTCGCCGTAGCGCTTGCGCAGTTCCTCGATGATGCGGCGGGCGCGCTGTACGTCGATATCGCCCGGCACTTTCACGGTGGAATCGTCGCCGTATTCGCGCCCGCGCAGCGGCCGGCCAAGCGGATCGGTCTGCTGGTCCGCGCGCGGCTCGCGGCCGAGCCGGCCCGGACCCTGCCCTTGACCCATCTGCTGCTGCATCGCTTCGGCGAGGCCTTGCGCGCCCTTGCGCAGCGCATCGAGCGCGCGGCCCTGCGCGTCCACCGCGTTGTCGGCATCGCCGTGGCCGAGATCGCCTTCGGCTTCGCCCATGGCCTGGCCGGCCTGGCCCAGCTGGTCGATCTGGTCCTCGCCTTGACCCTGACCTTGCTGGTTCTGGCCGAAGCCCTGCTTCCTCATCTCCTCCAAGAGCTTGTTAAGCTGGTCGCGCAATGCCTGCTGGTTCTGCTGCAACTCGCTCATCGAGCCGCCCTGCTGCGGCCCCTGCGCTCCCGGCTGGCCGAACGGTCCTTGCTGCCGGCGCTGGTTCTGGCCTTGGCGGTAGGTACGATCGCGCAGCTCCTGCTGACGGCGGATCATGTCGCCGAGCTGGTTGAGTTCCGACATCATCTGGTCGTCGCCGCTATTGCCGTTCGGCGACGCCATCTGCAGGTTTTCCATCATTTGCTGGAGCTGGTCGAGCAATTGCCGGGCGGCGTCGCGATCGCCGCTGCGCGCCAGGTTTTCCAGCCGATTGAGCATGGCGTTGAGATCGCGCTGGCTGAGCATGCGCGCGTCGGGATCGAGCGGACGCGCGGCTTGCGGATTGTTGCGAAGCTGCTGCGCAAGCGCCTGCATGTAACGGTTCATGGCCTGACGCAGCTTGTCCATCAGCTGCTTGATTTCCGCGTCGCTGGCGCCGCGCTCGAGCGCCTGGCGCAGCGCGTTTTCGGCATTGCGCAACGCGGTTTGCGCATCTGTCATGTCGCCGTTCTCGAGGTCGACCGCCATCTGCCAGAGCTGTGCCACGACGCCGCGCAGATCATCGTCGGTCTTGGCACGCGCCAGCGACCAGAAGATCGAGCGCAGTCCGAGATAAACGCCGGCATTCGGCGTGAACTGCTCGGGCGCCAGCGTCAGCGCGTCGAGCGCGGTCAGCACCTCGTGCCGCGCGTTGGCATCGAGTGCGAGATCGCGCCTTTGTTCGACCAGCGCCCGCGCCAGCGGATTGGTGAAGACGCGCTGGGGCAGCCGGAACGTGACCGGATCGCTCTTGCCGATATTGCCGGCGTCGTCGTGGGCAACGAGCGTCATGGTGACCTCGGCGCCGGCCCAGGGATGATCGGTCAAATCCTTGATCGTCTGCCCGACGCCGTTTCTGGTGCGCACCTGGGGCAGGATCAGCGGAAAACTCGGCAGGCCGAACAGCGGGTGCGGCGTCGCTGCCGGCTTTCCGCTTTTGCCGGCCGGCGCGGCGCCGTCAGCCTTGCCGGCGAAAGTTGCTTCCGCCGCGGTCACCCCGTAATCGTCGGTCAGCCGATACGACAACAAAAGCGAGCCGGCGCCCTGCTCCTGCGGGTCCTTGGTGAGCGCAATGGTCGGCGGCTTGTCGGGGATGGCGTCGAACGACCACGTCACGTCGTCGCCAACGCCGCGCAAGGTCGCCCTGCCGGACGCGGTGACCGTGAAGCGGTGCTCCTCGGTGCCGGCCGGCGGCTCCGCCTCGTCCTTGGCTGCGGCAAGCCCGCCCGAGGCGGTGACATCGAGATTAACCTTGCCCGTGGCACGGATGACGAGAATCGAGTTGACGGGCACCGCAACCGGTTCGCGGAGCTGCGCAAGACTCTCGCCGGGATGCATCCCGGGAAGCATGACCGGCGGCTTGCCAGTATAAAGCGGCGGGACCACCCAAGCATCGACGCGAAAATTCGCCGGCAGCACCACGCCGTGCCAGTCGAATGCTGCCGCGATGCGTTTGATCCGCTCGCCGCCGGCAGCGAAGAAGGTGGCGATGCAGGCAATCAGAACGAGACCGCGAAGCGCGTAAGGGTCACGCTTGGCTAGCCGCGGCGAAGGCAGGCCGGCCCTGAGCGCGCGCGCGGCCTGCCGCGCCCGCTCGACATGGGCGTTCCAGAGCGCGAGCGAATAGGGGTCCTCCGGCGTGACCGCGAGTTCGTCGGCCATGGCGGTTGCAGGCCGATGAAGCAGTCCGCTGGTTCGATCGAGCCGGCGCAGCGCGTCAACCGTCCCAGGCATGCGCAGGAAGAACAGTGGGATGGCGGCGGCGACAGTGATCACCGCAAATGCAATGAGGCCACCGGCGCGCGCGAGCGGCGGCAACCACAGCCACAGCCCGAGCCAGGACAGCGCCAGAAACAGCCCGATTATGGTCGCGAGCCGCGCTAATGTCGGCCACAACCGTTCCCAGAAAATCGTCCAGCGCCCGCGTTGCAATGCCGTCTTGAGCAGCGTTTGAGCGATCTTGTCACCACCGGGCTGCGCCGGGGCCGGATCCTTCAAAATGGCATGCGTCACAAAGATCTCCGCAGACCCCTAATCAGGAGAACAACACGCTAACATCGCGGCGGGTTCAAGGCACGGGCAGTTTGAGCAGGCGGCCATGCAAAATCAAAGCCACCCGGTCAAAGCCAAGGCGGCAGGCGGTCGAGCGCGATCAGCTCCGCGGCCGTCACGCGCGGCCGCACCAGCGCCCATTCATGAGCTTTGACAGGCACTTCCGGCATCAACGGGCAGGGTAACGCAAGAGCCGGACTTGGAGAACAGCCACGGCAGCCCCCCGGTACGGAACCTGGTACGGATCCTGGTACGGATCCTGGTACCGATCCTGGGCTCCAAGATTGGGGCGACGATAAGCTACCAATGTTCACACACAAGAATTCTCCCCGAATCGCACGTCGGGAAAGCGTCGATTTTGATTCGGCCTTTTCGCAAAACAAGCGCACTTGCTGCGGCGTCATGAGACGCACTCGCTCACGGCTTGCTCCGCGCCGTTACCCACGACCCCCACGACTGGGGACGCAACCGTACCGTTCGCCGACAACCAAGCCGGTTCAACGGCCAAGTGGCAGGATTCGTAACCTCGCCCGGATCGGATCAATCGACACCAGCGCCCCCTCGGCCAAATCACGGCCGGATTGGTCGATGGCGGATAAGACGGCCCGACCAACAAACTCTGGCGTAAGGAGATCGCTGCGCAGTTGCAACACACTGGGCTGCCGCTCCTGCGTCGCAGCAAGAATGGCACCGAAATCGAGATCGCTCGTCAACACAATATGGTCATGATCCGCGGCCCAGCGCATCAACTCGCCATCGCTTGCATCTTCTGCGCCAATTTTCGACCAATGAACAGCTTCGAACCCAGCCGATGCAAGGAAGTCGACCCAGCGCGGCGACAAGTTCATGTCGACCAAAATCTTCATCCCGAACTGGCCAGCTCAATCTCGCGCTCCTGCGCGCGCCACGCCGCATACCGCAGCGCTTCAAGAACATCCTCGCGCTCCAAGTAGGGATAATCGGCGAGAAGCTGGTCGATGCTCAGGCCTGCTCCGATCTGACCTACGATCATCCCGACCGTCGCCCGCTTGCCGCGGATGCACGGCTTGCCGCCCATGACGGCAGGGCTTTGCGTAATGCGCGTAAATTTGCTCATGGCGTTACTCGCTCGGTCGTGGGACCAATACAACCAGGAAGGTCGAAAGCATTATAGCCAAGGCGGCAGGCGGTCGAGCGCGATCAGCTCCGCGGCCGTCACGCGCGGCCGCACCAGCGCCCATTCGCCGGCTTTGACAAGCACTTCCGGGACCAGCGCGCGGGTATTGTAGGTGCCGGACTGGGTTGCGCCATAGGCGCCGGCCGACATGACGGCGAGCAGATCGCCCGGCTCCGGTTCATCAAGCGAGCGGCCGAGCGCAAGGAAATCTCCGGATTCGCACACCGGCCCGACCACATCGGCGATGATTCGCTTTCCGCCCGGCTTAAGCGTGACCGGTCGGATGTCGTGGTAGGCCTCATAGATTGTCGGCCGGATCAAGTCGTTCATGGCGGCATCGACAATGACGAAGGTCTTGGCCTCGCCCTGCTTTACGTAAAGCACGCGGGTAACGAGGATTCCGGAATTGCCGACGATCAGCCGGCCCGGCTCGAAAATCAGCCGGCAGCCGAGATCTTTGGTCGCGCGCTTGACCAGCCCCGCATAGGCTTGGGGATCGGGCGGCGGCTCATCGTCGTCGCGATAGGGAATACCCAGCCCGCCGCCAAGGTCGACGTGCTCGATGCTGTGACCGTCGCTGCGCAAGACGCCAACAAACTCGGCCAACAGGGCAAAAGCGCTGCCGAACGGATCGAGTTCAGTGATCTGGCTGCCGAGATGCATATCGACGCCGGCGACACGCACGCCGTCAAGCTTGGCGGCGCGGGCATAGACTTCACGCGCACGGCTGATCGGAATGCCGAATTTGTTTTCCGCCTTGCCGGTGGCGATCTTGGCGTGGGTCTTCGGATCGATGTCGGGATTGACGCGGATCGAAATATCGGCGCGGCGGCCCTTGCCGGCGGCGATCGCGGCCAGAAGTTCAAGCTCGGGCTCCGATTCCACGTTGATGCAAAGGATGCCCTCATCAACGGCTTGCGCAAGCTCGCGGTCGGTCTTGCCGACGCCGGAGAACATGATTTTTTCGGCAGCGATACCCGCGCTGCGGGCGCGCAAAAGCTCGCCCCCGGAGACGACATCGGCGCCGGCGCCGAGCCGGGCCAAGGTCGCGATCACCGCCTGATTGGAATTGGCCTTCATGGCGTAGCACACCAGCGCATCGACTTCGGCGAAGGCGCCGGCGAAGACCCGATAATGGCGTTCGATGGTCGCACTCGAATAGCAATAGAACGGGGTGCCGACCGCCGCGGCCAAAGCCACGAGGTCGACCGCTTCGGCGTGCAACACGCCGCCGCGATAGTCGAAATAATTCATGCCTTGTGTTTAGCGTGCAGCGGCGCAATTGCCTATTGCGACGGCGGAAAATGCGGTTCGCCCCGATTATCGCAGCAGCGGATCGAGCAGAAACGACTTAGGCGGAACCTGCTGCGGCGGCGGATTGGCCTGCAGCGCCGGCGCTTGCTGGGACGCGCCGCCGGGCGTGCCGGCAGCCGACAACGTCGTCGGCGCAGCACTCGGCGGCGCTGCGACCGCGCTCGGCGGCGGATCGAGCGGGCCTTTGCGGCCGCATCCGCAAAGCGCCGCGGAAAGAGCAAGCACGGCGGCGAGCGCAAAAGCGGGCTTCAAGCGATCGCGGATCAAATCGTGCTCCTCGGTCCGGCAGCGGTGCCCTAGCCTGCCACTCCTAGCAGATCACCGCGCGGCGGCGAGATTTTGTCGCAAAACCTCTTGCCAGCGCCTTTACGCTTGCTTCCCCAACCGCTTGAGCCAGCGTTTGGCGGCCGCCGTTACATTTTTCGGCGCCGTACCGCCGTAGACCGTGCGGCTCGCCGCCGATTTGTCGGCCGCGAGCACGGCAAACACCGAGTTGGTGATTCGCGGCTCGATCCTCTGCATAACCTCAAGCGGCAGCTTGTCGAGCGGAACGTCCGCTGCGGCCGCCTCGGCCACGATCCGGCCGGTGATGTGATGGGCTTCCCGGAATGGCAGCTTCAGTTCGCGCGTGAGCCAATCGGCGAGATCGGTCGCAGTCGCAAAACCTTGGCCCGCAGCGTGACGCATGCGCACGACATCGGGCTCCATGTCGCCCACCATGCCGGCCATTGCGGCAATCGACAGCTTGAGCGCGCCGATCGCATCGATTGAGCCTTCCTTGTCCTCCTGCATGTCCTTGGCGTAGGCAAGCGGCAGCCCCTTCATTACCACCAAAAGGCCGATCAGCGCGCCGAAGATGCGTCCGGTTTTGGCGCGCACCAGCTCGGCCGCGTCGGGATTACGCTTCTGCGGCATCATCGAGGAGCCGGTCGTGAAGCGGTCGGAGAGCCGGATCAGGCCGGCAAGCGGCGACGACCAGATTACGATTTCTTCGGCAAACCGCGACAGGTGCATGGCCGCAATCGCGGCGGCCGACAAGGTCTCCAGCACGAAGTCGCGGTCGGCGACGGCGTCGAGCGAGTTTGCCATCGCGCGGGTAAAGCCGAGCGCTTTCGCCGTCATGGCGCGGTCGATCGGAAACGCCGTGCCCGCGAGCGCGCCTGCACCGAGCGGGCTCTCATTAAGGCGTCGACGCGCATCGGCGAAGCGGCCGCGGTCGCGCGCCGCCATTTCCACGTAGGCAAGCAGGTGATGGCCGAAGGTGACCGGTTGCGCGGTCTGCAGATGGGTGAAGCCCGGCATGATTGTAGCGGCGTGATCGAGCGCCTTCTCGGCAAGCGCGCGCTGATAGGCGGCGAGCGCGGCGTCAATATCGTCGATGGCCTCGCGCAGCCAGAGCCGGAAATCGGTGGCGACCTGATCGTTGCGCGAGCGCGCGGTGTGCAGCCTCCCCGCGGCAGGCCCGATCAGGCTCGGCCAGCCGGCTTTCGACGTTCATGTGGATGTCTTCGAGCGCGCGGGAAAACGCGAACTTGCCCGCCTCGATCTCTGACAGGATCGTGTCTAGACCGTGAGCGATCTGTTTTGCATCCTGCGCCGCAATGATGCCGGCTTTGGCCAGCATCGCCGCATGGGCCTTGCTCGCGGCGATGTCCTGCCGGTAGAGATGGCGGTCGAAATCGATCGAGGCGTTAATCTCCTCCGTGAGCGGGTCGGGCTTTTGGCCGTAGCGCCCGCCCCACATTTTGTTGGTCATGATGGGTCCGCCGAGGTCTTGCGTTTGATGTCCGAGCCGACTGCCGAGCCATATTACAAGGTGCGCCGTCGTCGCGTCGCCCTATTGGCTGTATGCGCTGCGGTCGTCGTGTTGGCGGCGGTATACGGGATTAAGCGTCTGCGAGGCAATCCGGCCGCCGCCGCCTGCCGCGGCGCGGTAGAAACCGCCTCCCGTATTGCGCCGCTGGTGCATGGGCAAGTCGCAGCCCTTGCCGTGGCGCGTACGCCGTTCCTGGTGCCCGATCTGACATTCAAGGACCAGGCCGGCCACGAGGTGACGCTTGCCGATTGGCGCGGCCGCACGGTGCTGCTCAATCTGTGGGCGACGTGGTGCGTGCCGTGCCGCCGCGAAATGCCGGCACTCGATGTGTTGCAGGCCAAGCTCGGCGGGCCGAGATTTCAGGTCGTCGCCGTCAATATTGACACCGGCAACCCCGAAAGGCCTTTGGCCTTCTTAAGGGACGTCAACGTCACCCACCTCGCTTATTTTTCCGACGACAGCGCCAAGGTGTTCCAGGACCTCAAAATGGCCGGCAAAGCCTTCGGCATGCCGACCACACTCTTGGTCGACGCCAAGGGCTGCGAAATCGGCGACATGGCCGGACCTGCCGAGTGGTCGAGCGACGACGGGCTGAAGCTCGTGCAGGCGGCGATCACAGGCGAGGACGGCGCCGTCACGCGCTGACGTCGAGCTTCGTTCCGATGCCGGCGGCGGCGCTGGCGAGCGCATCGGCGCTGTGTTGCGCAGCATCGATTAATCTCGCGACCGCCGCGCCGTTCTGCGCATTCATGCGCTCAAACCGCGCCGCGACTGCGAGCCTGCATCATGCCGGTCTCGGCGCCGACAAAAGCGGAAATAAGGCTAACCGTGTCCATCGTGGAGCCATCGAAACCCGCGAGGCTTAAGAACGGGTGAACAGACGCCCCTCCTCGGTCCGTTTCTGCCGGCGGCGATCGTGCACAGCAGCCGGGGCGGTGACTTGGCGTCGCAATTTCAAACGTAGTAGGATTACGGCAGTCTTACTCGGTTGCCGGCTGTTTCGGGGGCATTGATTCAATGGCAGCCTCAATCGTCGGTTCAAATGACTTCTTTCAAACTCCGGAGATTTCCAGCGGTGTCGGTTACGCCGACCCTCCGGCGGAGAACCTCTATGACGTCCTTAGAGCCCAGGCGGAGCGGCATCCGGACGCCGCTGCGATTTTAGCCCCGGGCCGTGCGCCGCGTAGTTATGCCGGGTTGTTGGATCGTCTCGACAGCATCCGGACGTTTCTAAATGGATATGGTCTCGGGCGAGGCGATCGCGTTGCCATTCTCGCCGGGCGGGGAGCCGACACCGCCGAAATTGTGCTTGGGATTACCAGCTGTGCAGTCTGCATACCGTTAAACGCTGCAAGCCCTCTCGTTGAACTAGAGCAATCTTTCATTCAAACCAGAGCGGCTGCGCTCCTTCTTGCAGCAACCGTCACAACCGAGGTCAAGGAGCTGGCTCGCCGATTGGGCATCCTGCTGCTTGAGCCCTGCCCTAATCAAAGCGTGCCGGCTGCAGACGCGTTCCTTCAAGGGGGACGCCGGTCTGTGGCGCGCGGAGATGGCCGCGTTTCGGCTGACGACATCGCCTTCATTCTGCGCACCTCAGGCACCACCGGCCGCGCCAAGATTGTGCCGACCACTCATCGGAATGTCGTCGCTCGAATCGGCAAGTCGCGCGGCATGCTGGACCTGAACCCTTCAGACCGCTGCCTGAACCTCATGCCTCTTTGCTATAATCACGGACTCAATTCGGCACTAATCTCGGCGCTTGGCGCCGGCTGCGCGGTGATCTGCCCACCTGCCTTCGACGAAGAAACCTTCTTCACCTGTATGCGGGATTTTTTACCCACCTGGTACACGGGGAGCTTCACCTTTCATCAATTCATTCTCGAATGGCTGGAACGGCAACCGCACGCGCTTACCGGCCATCGCCTTCGTTTTGTACGCTCCGCTTCAGGGCCGCTGCCGGAACGTGTCCGTACTCGCACGGAAGCGATCCTCGGCGTCCCGATGTTGCAGGCTTATGGCGCGACCGAAACCGGCACGATCGCGGCCAATCGACCCATTGGAAAACGCAAGCCGGGGACCGTCGGCTATTCTCCCGACAATGATTTTGCAATCATGGACGCCAATGGAAATCTCGCCCCACGCGGCGAGGGCGGCGAGGTAGTTGTCCGCGGCGCCACTGTCTTTGGCGGCTACGAGAATGATCCAAGTGAAAACCAGCGAGTTTTTCGCGCCGGCTGGTATCATACCGGCGATCAAGGCGTCGTTGACGCCGACGGCTTCCTCAAGCTTCTCGGCCGCATCGATGAGGTGATCAATCGCGGCGGACAGAAGATTGCTCCGCGCGAAATCGATGAAGCGCTCCTGCAGCACAGTGCCGTCTCGCAAGCGGTAAGCTTTCCGATCCTGCACGCGACGCTGCATCAGGACGTCGCCGCCGCCGTCGTGCTGCACAGCGGCGCGCAAGCGACGGACGCCGAGATGCGGCGACATCTTGCCGAGCGGCTGCCACCCTTTAAGGTTCCGCATCCTATCCTGCTCGTTGCCGAATTGCCGAAAGGTCCAACCGGCAAGCTGCGGCGAAACGAGCTGGCGCGACACTTCGGACTCGATCGCGTGCTGCCGGCCGCCGCTGCAGCCGAGCCGCACACCAAACTTCAGGAGATGTTGCTGGCGCTGTGGCGCGACGTGCTCAACCGACAAGACGTTGGCCGCGACGACGATTTTTTCTTGCTCGGCGGCGATTCACTCGCAGCCCAGGATCTGCTTCACCGAATTGAGGAAAAGCTGCAATATCGGTTACCCCTCGCGGGCCTGGCCGAAGCCCCAACTGTCAGCAAGCTGGAACAGTACCTTGAAAAAAGCACCTCGGGCGCCGTCGACGATACGATTTGCATCAACGGCGATGGCCGGCAGCCGCCACTCGTGGCCGTCTTCGGCCGCTACGGCCACGCCCTGCGTCTCGTCCCTCTGCTGCGTTCGTTCGGCGGCGATCAACCCTGCTACGGGCTGCAGCCGCCCGGAATGGATTGGAGCACAGCCGGGTGCACGACGCTGCCGGAGATGGCCGCGCACTACATCGGCAGAATCAAAGCGCGCCACCCCAGCGGGCCTTATCGGTTACTGGGCGTCAGTTTCGGCGCTCTCGTGGCGTTCGAAATGGCGCTCCAGCTGCAAAGGATGGGGGATACGGTCCAATCCCTCGTAGTGGTTGACGCCACTCCACCAAATTGTCTGTTCGAAGAGGGCGCCGAAATCGCGCAATCCTTGGTCCTGGAGGATGCGCACCCGCAGACCGCAATTGAGGCCGCCAATCAGCGCATCGCCGAAGCCCACCTGCGCGCCCGCCGCGATTATCTGTTGGACGTTCGTCTGAAGGAAAATCTCTTTCACGGCGACATCGCATATTTCTACTGTACGGGTAACCCTGTCGCCGCCCGGCGTGATCGGCGGCGGTTGTGGCGCCGCTTGACGACAGCACGGTTTCGGCTGTTTGCATTGCCCGGCAGCCACGGCGATGTCGACAAGGAGCCGCAATTCACCGAATTGCAAAAGTCGCTGCATGCCCTGTACGAAGGACGGCCGTTGCCTGAGCTCGATCCCGCGGGCGTGTTCGAACGCCTGTTCCGGATAGAGACGCGCGGACAGCACGAGAGCATCGTCGATTCGGCCGGCAATGTTTGCCACATTCAAAGCGGTCCTGTTCAAGGCTGTGTGGTCGCGATCACAATGGACGGCGAGATTATCCGATTTCAAGGCTGGGCCGTGGAGTTCTGACCTGCGCCAGCCGGCGCAAGCCATCGCAGTGTTCCTCGGAGATCGGTTCATTGGATATGGCGCCAGCGGCATATTGAGAGACGACGCGCGAAAGTACCTGCCCGCCGGATCCACGAAGTACTCCGGCTTCGACTTCTACTTCAGATACAAAGGAAGGATCGACGCAAAGCTACGGCCGCGTTTATTCGTGCTTTCGCACAACCATCGTGGCGCCGAGTTACCGATCGCAGTGGAGGCAAAACTCAGGACGTGGGTCGATATCCTGAATTCGGCGGCGGAGTGCGAAACGATGCAGGAGGAGCTCGAAGCAATAAGAAACTCGACATGCTGGCGCATCACAGCTCCGTTACGCCGCTTTCGTCACGCTGTTGAGCGATACCTGCTGCGACTGCGGAAACTAGCAACCCCCGGTGAGCCTTCGTAGACCGGCGCCAAAGCAGCTTGCTGAGAATTTGGCCGCTGCGCGGTTTCGCCAAAGCTCCCTCCCCCCTGAGAAGCGCCTATTTGCGACGGACGCCACGCGCGCCGAGAGCTTGCGTCTCCTCGGCGGAGGCCATGATCCGCCTTGCGGGCGGAGCGGCAGAGAGCTGCTCGACTCCGCTCGCGTCGCCTGATACTAAACTATATGGTTAAGTTTAGGCCTGCCGCCCTCGACCGCACTTTTGCGGCGTTGTCCGACCCGACCCGGCGCGCGCTGGTGATGCGGCTTGCGGCGGAGCCGGGCCGATCGGTGAGCAAACTCGCGGCGCCGTTTGCGATGTCGCTGCCGGCGGTCATGAAACATCTCGACGTGCTGTCCGACGCCGGATTGGTCGAGCGCACGAAAACCGGCCGCACCGTCGCCTGCCGGCTCGACGCCGCGCCGATGCGCGACGCGTTCGAATGGCTCAACCGTTACGAAAAGTTCTGGTCCGAGCGGCTATCGAGTCTCGCCGCCTATTTGGAGGAAGAAGAGTCATGGTCACCCAAACAGCCGCCAAGCCAAGCCTCACCATCAAGCGCCGGCTCAAAGCACCGCCGGCAAAAGTCTTCGCGGCATGGACCGACCCAGAAAAGATAATGCGGTGGTTTGGCCCCGGCGCCATGCAGTGCACCCACGCGGAATTCGATCTGCGCGTCGGCGGCCGCTACGTCATCGCAGCCGCTTCGCCCGACGGCGAGAAGCATCAGGTCGGCGGCATCGTTCGCGAAATCGAACCCGACCGAAGACTGGTCTACACCTGGGCCTGGCACTCGATGCCGGAGCAGGAATCCCTGGTAACCGTCGAGTTCAAGCCGGACGGCGACGGCACCTTACTCACCCTCATCCACGAAAAGTTCTTCGACGAGGACGCCCGCGACCGCCATCAGCACGGCTGGAACGGCGCGCTCGACAAGCTGGAGAAATTCGTTGCCTGAAACTCGCAGCCCAGCCGAACAGTTCGATCGCAGGAGTGTGACATGAAACTCTATGGCTTTCCGGCCTCGCCAAACACCTGGCAGGTGCGCGCACTCGCCGCCCATCTCGGCGTGCCGCTCGATTTCGAATTCGTCGACCTGACCAAAGGGGGGTCGCACACGCCGGATTATCTGGCGCTCAATCCCACCGGCCGAACGCCGACGCTGCTCGATGGCGACTTCAAACTGTGGGAGACGCTCGCCATCATGCAATATGTCGCCGGCAAGTCCGTCAATTCGCTGTGGCCGAATGATCCGCAAAAGCGCGCCGACATCGCACGCTGGCAGAGTTGGAACCTCGCGCACTGGAACGGTGACGCATGGGTGCCGGCATTGAGCGAGCGGCTGATCAAAAAGGTGCTCAATCTCGGCCCGCCCGACGCTGCAATTCTCGCCAAAGCCGACGGGGCGTTCGACAAAGAAGCGACGATGCTCGATTCGCACCTCGCGCTGCACGCCTATCTCGTCGGCTCCGACCTGACCATCGCCGATTTCGGCGTCGCCGCACCGCTGTTCTACGCCAAACAGGCGGAATTGCCGCTCGGTCCCTACCCGCACATTCGCCGTTGGTTCGACCGCATCGCGGCACTGCCATGCTGGCGCGGATCCGCGCCGGAAATGCCCATTGCAGCCTAACTGTTCTCGACCAGCATCGCCGCACCAAGCGGAAATCAGGAGCCGATCATGCGTGGATCACACGGCACTTTCTATTGGAACGAACTGATGACGCGCAACGTCGAACGCGCCAAGAAATTCTACACCGACACCATGGGCTGGAGCTTTGACGCCATGCCGATGCCGGCCGGCGGCACCTATTGGGTCGCGAAGATGGGGACCGATCCTGTCGGCGGCATTTTCGACATCAGCGCGCCGGAATTCGGTCCCGTGCCCGAAAGCTGGATGGCCTATATCGCCGTCGACGACGTCGATGCGCGGGTGAAGAAAGCGCTCGCCGCCGGCGCCAAGCTGATGAAGCCGATTTTCGACGTACCCGGTGTCGGGCGCATTGCCGTCCTGACGGAGCCGGGCGGCGCCAGCATCGGCTGGATGATGCCGGCGTAAGGCGGAAGGCGGAAATCGGAAGGCGGAAATCGGAAGGCGGAAATCGGAAGGCGGAAATCGGAAGTCGGAAATCAACGAGCATCCCTTCCGATTTCTGATTTCTGATTTCTGAGTTCCGACGTCCGGCCTACTTCTGCCCCGCATAGGCCGTGCGATTGATGAACTCGAGTACGGTGCCGTCGGGATCGCGAAAATAGGCGCGCGGACCGTCGATGGTGCCGCCGCGGCGGTCTTCCTCGAAAAACACCTCGACGCCCCTGGCCCGCAAGCCGTCGACAGCCGCCCGGTACTCCTTGTCGTCGATCATGAAGGCGTGATGGACGCCGTCGGACGCTTCGGCCGGCCCCTTGATGATCGGCGCCGGGCGCTTGATCAAGAGCACGCACACGCCGCCGGCATCGAGGAAGGTGATGCCATGGTCGGGCCGCTGCCCCAGAAATTTGCAGCCGACGATGTCGGTGTAGAATTTCAGACTGCGCTCGACATCGCTGACGGGAATGCTGAAATGCGCGACGCCCTTGATGTCCGGCATGGCCGATCCCCTTCCGCCGCTTCGCTGCGCCGACGACAGCAAGCCTAGCATACCTTGCCGACGCCCGCGGCGCCCTCCGCCGCACTGCCGGGCCGCGCCGTTCGACACTGCATCCGTTTGACGCTAATCTCGGCAGCGAAAACCGCCCAAGGAGAAGCCCGATGGATATGAGCGTCGGCGTGCTCGACCATTACAACGTGTCGACCCGCAAACTCAAAGAGACCGTGCAGTTCTACGAGGACGTGCTGGGAATGAAGAACGGCCCGCGCCCGGCCTTCAACTTCCCCGGCGCCTGGCTTTACAGCGGCAGCCAGCCCGTGCTGCATCTCAACAACATAGCGGGGACCGACAAGCAGCAGCGCCCCGATTCCGGCGTGATCGATCACGTCGCCTTCGGCAGCCGCGGCTTTGAGGCGACCAGGCAGCACCTGACCGGCAAGGGCATTGCCTTCCGCGTCAACCAGGTGCCCAACAGCACCCGCTGGCAGATTTTTTTGCGCGATCCCAACAACGTCGAGATCGAGCTCAATTTCGAAACCAAGAACGAGACGGTCGCCGCCTGATTCGAAAACCCGCTGATCGCTCCCAAATCCCCTCGTCCCCGCGCCGTCGGCGCTTGGCATCACTTGCCGACCTTCGACAGATCAATATATTTGTTCGTCCAATATTCGCCCTCGGGCGCGGATTTCACGCCTTTCACGAAGCCGGTGTCCTGCGCGAGTTCCACCGCGCGAGCCCATCCGTCCTTGGATTGCAGGCCGTTCTTGGCGAAGGGGATGAATTGAACGCTTTTCAGCAAAACCGATTTATCGAGCTTTGGAAAATGTTTCTGCTCGATCGCCAGCGTCTGATTGGGATGCTCGCGCACGAAGTTCAGCGCTTGCGCAATCGCGGTCGCGACTTTTGTCGTGGTCCGCGGATGCTGTTCGGCGTAAGCGCTCGTGGTCGTCAGGATGTCATAAGCGACGTTGTTGAGCTGCTCGATGCTCTTGCGATCGACGAACAGCGTCGCGTATCCATTCTCCGCAAGCTGCACCGAACGCGGCGGCGATTAAATCGTAATGTCGACGATGCCTTTCTCAATGGCGACGGTGACCGCGGCCAGCGAATCCAGCGCCTCGAATTCGATAGCCCTGGTATTTGGGAAGTCCGGCCCAGCTCCGCAGCAGCCCGTAGAACGCCTGGTCCGTGGTTGCAACTCGGCCCAAGGTGGCGTCGCTTATACTGGCCATCTTCTGCTTGAAACTGGCGTTGGCGGCGACCGGGTGCTTCGCCAGCCATTGTTTCGACGCCAGCAGGCTGCAGGGTGACGCCTTCGTCGAGCGCATCGACCGCGATGATCGGCACGCCATGCGAGCGCGCCAGCATGAGCGGAACGGCGGCCTCACAGGTGAACTGCATGCTGCCGCCGATCATGGCGGCGTTGGCCGCCGAGCTTCCCTGGACCAAAACTTCCTTTACGTCGACCCCGTTGTTCTTGAAGAACCCTTCCGCCATCGCGACATCGACGACGGTGAACGGGATGGTGTCGACCGCTTTTCCGATCGTGACCGTTGGCTCCGCGGCGGACCCGGGCTGAGCCCCGATATAGAGGCCCGTCATTGCAACAATGCCGGCAAGCCTGGCGCCCGCCCGGATCATGTTGCGCCGACGGCTCGGCGTTGCTTGTCCAATCTCGTTTCTGCCGTTCATCTCTCAGCCCTCCCTGTCCATCGAGCTCGCGGGCAACGCCGCGATGCGGTGAATCCTGACGGCGGCAAGCCGCTTCGTCAGAATATCAGTTTCGCCACCGCAACAGCCTGTGCTCGAGAAGCTGCACGAGCCCGTTGCCCACCAGCGTGAGAACGATCAGGACAACGACGCCGGAGAACAGGCCGGCGGCGTCGAAGAGGTCTGTGGACTGGCGAATGTAATAGCCGATTCCGGCGTCCGCCCCGATGAACTCGCCAACAATGACGCCGACGATCGCCAGAGGCACTCCGCTCTTGAGGCCGGCAATGATGTAGGTGCTCAGATACGGCAGCAGGATTCTCCTGACAATGGTCCCGCGCCGCGCGCCCATGACGCGCAGCACGTCGATCAGCGGTCTTGGCGCGCTGAGGACGCCGCCGAGCGTGTTGTAGAACATCAGAAGCGCGACCATCATTGCCGCGATCGCCACCTTCGAACTCCGGGCCGAGGCCCATTGCGACGAGGAACAGCGGCGCAAGCGCCACTTTTGGAATCGCATTGATGGTCGACAATACCGGCTCGAAAATCCCGCGCACCAGGCGGTTCAGCCCGAGCAGCAGCCCAAACATGATGCCGAAGACCGCGCCAAGGGCATATCCCATCGCCCATTCTTCAGAGGTCACGGCGATGTCGTTCCAGATCGTCGGCCGGCCGAGATCATCGAGAAGCCGAGCCGCAACCTGCGTCGGACTGCTGATGACGAAATCAGGCAGGACGCGGCCGTCCAAGAACTGCCAAAGCGCGAGCAGGACGACGACGAGCACGATGCGGCCGACGAGAAGCGACATCCGCTCGGAGACCAAGCGTCGCCTTCGCTCGGCCGGCGCTGGCGCCGGCTTCGGTTGTGCGCCGTCCACCAGCAAAGCCTTGCCGTTGCGCTCAATTGCGAGTTTCATTCGGTTCGTCCACTTCCGACCGCATCAACTCCCAGAACTGACGATGAATGGCGGCGTATTCCGGCGTCTCGATGAGGCTGAACGCGTCGCGCGGCCGCGCCATGGCAACGGGCAGCACCGCTTTCACGGCACCCGGCCGCCGGGTCATGATCACCACGCGGTCTCCCAGCAGAATGGCTTCCGTCAGATCGTGGGTCACAAAGATGATCGTCTTGCGCCGCTCCTGCCATAAATTCAGCAGCAGATTTTGCAAAATCATCTTGGTGATGGCGTCGAGCGGGCCGAACGGCTCGTCCATCAGGATGATCTCGGGATCATACACCAGTGTTCGCGCGATCGAGACGCGCTTCTGCATTCCGCCCGACAGTTGATGCGGATAGTGGTTTTCGAAGCCGCCGAGGCCGACCTGATCGATCCAGTGCAGGGCCATCGAGCGCCGCTGCGCCGACGAATTTCCGACCTTGCGAATTTCAAGCGGAAGCGCGATGTTCTCGAACACCGTGTACCACGGCAAAAGATTGCTGTCCTGCGTGATGTAACCGACCTCTGTGTTGACGGAGGACACGACGCTGCCGCGGAATTCGACGCGGCCGGCGTCGACCGGAGACAGACCCGCGGCCAAGCTGAGAAGCGTGGTCTTGCCGCAGCCGCTCGGCCCGAGAATGCAGGTGATCTCGCTCTCCGCGGTTTGCAGCGTGACCTTGTCCAGAACCGCGAGCAGGTTTCCGCCCTTGGCGAAACTTTTCTTCACGCCGTAAAAGCCGACTGCGATAGCCCGGCCCTCGGTCACCTTGTATCCTCCCAAGCCAAGTCTCTCCGCCGCCACGGCGTTAATCACGATCTGCCCCGCCGCCAAAATCCCGGCACGTCGAGAACTTCACCAATAATAATTAGCCGTAGGCGAACGAGATGGCCAAACTCGTATCGCCGGTCATGGCCGGCGAGGCGCCAATTTCCTTGATCTGAGCAGCCGGGCCGAGGAGGCAATCGAATGATCCTCTCGCAGTGCGCCGACTGACGATGGCGAAGTGAAGTTGCGGCTCCGTTGCGTCATTTCGTCTCTGGCCCCGAGACGCCGGTTCAGCCCCCAGAAACGGAAGCCAGCGCGACTTACCTAGCCTTTCTTCGGCGACCAGCGATAGGCTTTCGCGCAGGCGCCGCCCATCAGCATCGCTCGCTCAGTCTCGCTCAGGCGGTCGGTCTTGAGGAACGGCTCGACGGCCTCCCTGTAATTGACGACGGCGTAGGCGCGCGTCCAGTCGGTGCCCCACAGGCAGCGCTCGAAGCCCCAGGCATCGAACACACGGGCGAGCGGATCCCAGATGTCCGGAAACGGATACGGTTGCTTGGACAGCGTGCAGGCGCCGCTTACCTTGATCACCGCGTTGTCGCGCCTGGCAAGCTCCAGCACTTTCGGCAGGTCGGCCCACGGAAGCGGCGGGGCCGGCGGCATGCGCGGCTGTTGCAGAGCCAGATGGTCGATGATGAAGCGGGTATCGGGGTGGCGGTCGATCAAGGCCGCGCCCGCCTCCAGGTTGCCCCAGAACAACATGTTGACCGGGAAGTCGTGCTTCGCGGCAGCGCGCAGGATGCGCTCGAGGCCCGGGTCGTTGGGGTCGCGGTTTTGCTCCTTCGTCATCATGATGCGGATGCCGACCGCGCCCGGCGTGCGCTTCCACTCGGCGATGACATCGGCCACGGCCGGATCGTCCGGGTCGACCGGCTTGACGATCGCGAACCGGTCGGGATGGGCGCGTTGCACTTCCACCGCGTAACTGGCGTCGTAGCGGTACATCGAAAAGGGCGAGATGAAGATCGCGCCGTCGACCCCGACCTTGTCCATCGCCTCAACCATCTCGTCGCCGGTTACGTGATCGGGCCAGTTCGGCACGCTGTGCCAGGGCCGCTTCGGCGTGTTCGCCTCATAAGCGTGGACCTGGGAATCGATGATCGTCATCGGGCAAGCTCCTCAATTGCTGACGGCACTCGGCATCGCAACAGGTCGTGCGGGCCGTGTCCAGGACCTTTGGGCGAATTCATGAATTGCAAGATGTCGGCCGGGATGCGCGCGCCGCTGCCGCAGCAAGACCGGAGATGTCCGGCGCTCACCCACCATCGACTGCCGATCCACGATCGTCGACCGCCTCGTCGAGGGAAGGATTGGCCAAAACAACCGAGGTTTCGATCTGGCGAGCCGGGATGCTCCAATAGGTCTTGAGCAATTCGGTTTTGCGAGCGGGCGAGACCAGCGCAAAACCGTGGCGCTGATAGAACCGGATCGCCCAGGAGGCAGCTTGCCAGGTGCCGACCAGCATTTGCTGCGTGCTCAAACGCTGCAGGTGGCCGAGCAAGGCAGCGCCGACGCCGTGGCGCTGGCTGCCGGGCAAGACATAGGCGTGACGAATGAGCACGACATCGCCCTTCGACTGCAGCCCCATGACCCCGACCAGCGCGCCGTCTTTCTCATATCCCCAAAACACCACGCTGGACGCGATCTCTGCGTCCAGTTCATCGAGAGGCATGTAAGGTTCGTGCCAGCGATCGGGAGGGATCACGCCCCGATAGGCTTCGGCGGCGGCGTTGACGATCGCAAGGATTTCCATCCGGTCGTCGTCGCGGCAGCGGCGGATACTGATCATCAAACCAAGCCCGCTCCAGCTCGATCTCTCGGCGGCGCTATTCGATCACTTGGTCGGCGCGCGCCAACAAGGCTGCCGGCACATTGAGGCCGAGCGCTCTCGCAGTCTTCAGGTTGACCACAAGCTCGTACCTGGTGGGCGCCTGCACCGGCAGATCGGCCGGCTTCTCACCTTTGAGGATTCGATCGACGTAGCGCGCAGCTTGCCGGAACTGGTCGGCGGCATCGTATCCATAGGAAATCAATCCGCCGCTCTTGGCAAAATAGCTCCGGTAATAGATCGCCGGCAGTTTGTACCGTGCCGCAAGCTCGATGATCAGCTCGTGATGCAAGACGGCTAAAGCGCTCGCCGTCAAAATCAGACCGCCGTTTTCGGTGCGTGCAAATGCTGCAACCGCGCGCTCGATCTCGCCGGCATCGCGCACGTTGATCGCGCTCACGTCCAGCCCCAGCGCCGGTGCCACAGCCTGAATGACGGCGAATTGGCCGATCCCGGAGGTTATGGCGGAGTCGCGAAGAACCGCCACGCGGTTCACGCCCGGCGCGACTTCCTTCAGGAGTTCCACCCATTTTCCGCTCAAACTGTATTCGAACTGAAGGAATCCCGTAGCATTGCCGCCCGGCCGGGCCAAGGTATCGACAAAGCCAGCGCCGACCGGATCGGCGACCTGGACGAATACGATCGGAATGGTGCGCTCGCCTGCAAGAACGGTCTCATTGCCGCGGTGCCGGTTGCCAGGATAACGTCCGGGGAACCCGCGACCAATTCGACGGCTTGTTTGCGAATTCCGGCGGCAGTGCCGCCGCCCCACCGGACCTCGATCTGAACGTTGCGGCCGTCGGTCCAGCCCAGTTCGTGGAGAGCATGCAAGAACGCCGCAAGGTTGGCCTCGAAGTCCGAATCGTTGGCACCGACATTCATAAGCACGCCGACGCGCCGCAATGTGGACGCCTGCTGTGCCCGCGCCGCGAGCGGCCACGCCACCAGAAAGCCGAGCGCGGCTATGAAATTCCGCCTTCCAGCTTGAAGTGCCATACGCCTCTCCAGCGACGGGTGCTTGCCTTCGAAGACATAGCACAGACGGGCGACTTGATGGGAGTGGGCTCGAACACGGCGAACCGCGGGCCGCTTTGTAGTGGCCCAAATGCAACACCTGTCCTTAATTCTGACGGCTTCGGCCCCAATCACAATTCCGACTGTAAAAAGCCTTCTCCTCCTCTCAGCGTGCCCGCGCGGGTTGGAGAGACCTGGATGGGGATAAAGAGCATGGTCCCGATTGTTTTTGCAAAATCGGTATTCACAAGCTCGGTGGCTGCAATCGGGACCGCGCCTTGCGTGATTTCCGCGCGGCGACTGTTTGGACTTGATGCCGGGGATTGGTCGATGATTGTCCTCGGTACGGCGCTAGCCGGTCTGCTGCTGTTGTTTATCTGATCCAGCACTTGCCGGCATTTTCCCGTCCGCCCGCGTCGAGCGCGGCCCTTGCTGGGTCAAAAAAGCGGCGCCCATCATCGGCGCCGCGCGCCGGCGTCAGCTATCGTGTCGGCACCGGCTTGTCGCCGCGGTAATCGTAGAAGCCGCGCTTGGTCTTGCGGCCGAGCCAGCCGGCTTCGACGTATTTCACCAACAGCGGACACGGCCGGTATTTGGAATCGGCCAGGCCCTCGTGCAGCACCTGCATCACCGAGAGGCAGGTATCGAGGCCGATGAAATCGGCGAGTTCGAGCGGCCCCATCGGATGGTGGGCGCCGAGCCGCATCGCGGTGTCGATGGCAACGACACTGCCGACGCCTTCATAGAGCACGTAGATCGCCTCGTTGATCATCGGCAGCAGGATGCGGTTGACGATAAAGGCGGGGAAATCCTCCGACACCGCGATCTGTTTGCCGAGCTTGGCGATGAATTGTTTGGTCGTCTCGAAGGTCAAATCGTCGGTGGCGATGCCGCGGATCACTTCGACCAGTTCCATCAGCGGCACCGGATTCATGAAGTGAATGCCGATGAAGCGCTCCGGCCGGTCGGTGGCGGCGGCAAGGCGCGTGATCGAGATCGACGAGGTGTTGGTACCGATGATGGCTTCGGGCTTGAGCGACGGGCACAGCGCGCCGAAAATCTGGCGCTTGACGTCCTCCTTTTCGGTCGCCGCCTCGATCACGAGGTCGCAATCGCCGAGTTCGTCGAGCGTGTTGGCCGGCGTGATGCGCTTGATTGCGGCCTGGCGCTCTTCCTCGCTGATGCGCTGGCGGCTGACTTGGCGCGCCAGATTGCCGCTGATGGTGGCAAGCCCCTCGGTGATGCGCTCGCCGACGATGTCGTTGAGCACGACATGAAAGCCGGACAGCGCGCAGACATGGGCAATGCCGCTGCCCATCTGGCCGGCGCCGACCACGCCGACCCTGCGAATCGAATGCTGCTCCGTGCGCGCCGAACGCGCCGCAGGCCGCTCCTTAACCTCGCTCATGTCCCATGCCTTTCTCAGACGATCCGCCTACCGCCTGTCCCTCCCCTCACGGCAACGAGGGCCAGGCTTGGATCAGCGACGCACTTTATCGAGTTCGGCCGCCAGTTCCGGCAATGCCTGGTAAAGATCGGCGACCAGGCCGTAATCGGCGACCTGAAAGATCGGCGCCTCTTCGTCCTTGTTGATGGCGACGATCACTTTCGAATCCTTCATGCCGGCGAGATGCTGAATGGCACCCGAAATGCCGACCGCAATGTAAAGATCGGGCGCCACGACCTTGCCGGTCTGGCCGACCTGCCAGTCGTTCGGCGCGTAGCCGGCGTCGACGGCGGCGCGCGAGGCGCCGACCGCAGCGCCAAGCTTATCGGCCACCGGCTCTATATATTTGGTGAAGTTGTCGCGGCTTTGCATCGCCCGTCCGCCGGAAATGATGATCTTGGCCGAAGTCAGTTCGGGCCGTTCCGACTTCGATAATTCCTCGCCGGCGAACTGCGAAAGTCCCGGATCGGCAGCGGCGGCAACGGTTTCGATCGGCGTCGAGCCACCTTCGCCGGCGGGCTGGAAGGCCGCCGTGCGGATCGTGATCACCTTTTTGGCATCGGCCGAGCGCACGGTCTGAATGGCGTTGCCGGCGTAGATCGGCCGCTCGAACGTGTCGGGCGCATCGACCTTGATGACGTCGGAAATCTGCATGACGTCGAGCAGCGCCGCGACCCGCGGCATATAGTTCTTGCCGGCCGTCGTCGCTGGCGCCACCAGGGTCTCGTAGGGCCCAGCAAGCGACACGATCAGGGCCGCTATCGGCTCGGCCAGCATGTGCTCGTAGGCCGCCGCCTCCGCCAGCAGCACCTTGGTAACGCCGTCGAGCCTCGCCGCGGCGTCCGCCGCCGCCCTGCAGCCGAGCCCGGCGACCAGCACATGGACTTCGGCGCCGATCGCCTTGGCCGCGGTGAGCGCCTTGGCGGTTGCGTCCTTGAGCGACTTGTTGTCGTGTTCGGCGATCAGGAGGGTGGGCATCGAAATTTCCACTCCGCCGTCATTCCGGGGCGCGCGAAGCGCGAGCCCGGAATCCATAACCACGGGCGGTGCGGGTCCTGCCCGAATCGGGATTATGGATTCCGGACAGCCGCTTCGCGGCTTCCGGAATGACGAATGTGTTCGCGTACGCCATCAGATCGCCCCCGCCTCGTTCTTCAGCTTGTCGATCAGCTCGGCCACGTTCTTGACCTTGACGCCGGCCTTGCGCGCGGGAGGCTCCGCGGTTTTGATCACTTCAAGCCGGGGGTTGGTATCAACGCCGTAATCGGCCGGACTCTTCTCGTCGATCGGCTTCTTCTTCGCCTTCATGATATTGGGCAGCGAGGCGTAGCGCGGCTCGTTGAGCCGCAAGTCCGTAGTCACGATCGCCGGCATTGTGAGCCGCACGGTCTGCAAGCCGCCGTCGACCTCGCGCGTGACAACGAGCGCGTCGCCGTCGAGCACAAGTTTGGAGGCGAAGGTGCCCTGCGGCCAGCCGAGCAAAGCCGCCAGCATCTGGCCGGTCTGGTTGCAGTCGTCGTCGATCGCCTGCTTGCCCATGATGATGAGGCCGGGTTGTTCGGCGGCGGCGATGGCTTTGAGGATTTTCGCCACCGCAAGCGGCTCGACCGGGGCGTCGGTCTTCACGAGAATGCCGCGGTCGGCGCCCATGGCAAGAGCGGTGCGGATGGTCTCGGCCGCCTGCTGCGGCCCGACCGAGACGGCGATGATTTCGCTCGCCTTGCCGGCCTCCTTGAGCCGTATCGCTTCCTCCACCGCGATCTCGTCGAACGGATTCATCGACATTTTCACGTTGCCGAGTTCGACGCCGGAGCCATCCGCCTTGACGCGGATTTTCACGTCCTTGTCGATCGCCCGCTTAACGGGCACTAGGATTTTCATGGTTGTTTCTTGCCTGAAGCCGGCGCGACGCTGGCCATGCTGCGGTGCGGGAACCTAATGGCCGCGGCGGCAAACTGTCAACGTGGCTGGTCGGTGCCGGCGATCGGCAGCATCGTATCGGGCTGCGCGCAGTCGAACAGCCGCACACCTGCCGGGCGCATCACCGCGAACAGGACCGCGCCGCTGACCAGGCCGCCGAAATGCGCCCAATAGGCGACGCCGGTCTGAATGCCGGCCCAGTCCTCCAGGACCTGCACGATGACCCAGTCTGCCAAGGATCCAGTAGGCGCGCAGCCGCAGCGGAATGATGCCGAGCAAGCATGTCACCTTGGCGCAGGGGCGGAACAGGAGATAGGCGGAGATCACGCCGGCGACCGCGCCGGACGCCCCGATCAGTTCCGTTGTCGAGTGCGGATCGCTCAAGACGAAAGCGAGGCCGGCGATGACGCCGCAGGCAAGATAAAAGCCGAGAAAGCGCCAATGCCCGAGCACCTCCTCGATGTCGTCGCCGAACACGAAGAAATACAGCATGTTGCCGAAGACATGCCAGAAATTGGCGTGCAGGAACATTGAGGTGATCAGCGTGAGCGGGGCCGCAAGGGCGCCGGGAACTGCGCCGCCGCTGAACGCCGCCGGGACCAGGCCGGCGAAGCGGTCAGCTTGGTCGATCTCGGCCTGCCCGCCACCGGCCTGCACGAAGAACACGGCGAAGTTAATGACGACCAAGAGCCACATCACGTAAGGCGTGGTCGGCCATTTGAAGGGATTGTGATCCCATATCGGCGTGAAAACCATGGTGCGCCCCTTTCAGTGTCAGCGATTGCGGCCCGGTATCCAGAGCACGTCGGCGGCGCCCGCGCCATTGGCGTAGCGGGCGGCGACGAACAGGAAATCGGACAGCCGATTAACGTATTTCAGCACCTCGGCGCCGACGCTTTCGCCCGGCCGGTCCTTAAGTTCGACGACCAGCCGTTCGCCGCGGCGGCAGATGGTGCGGGCCAGATGCAAATAAGCCGCCGCCGCGCTGCCGCCGGGCAGGACAAACGAACGCAGCGGCTCAAGCTCGGCGTTGAGCCGATCGATTTCGGCTTCGAGCCAAGCCACCTGCGCCGCGGTGACGGTGAGGCGAGCCCCTCCGGGGCCCTTGCCTTTGCCGGGCGTGCACAGATCGGCGCCGACATCGAACAAATCGTTCTGAATGCGCGCCAGCACGCCATCGAGCGCGGCGTCGGCCGCGGTGTGCAGCCGCGCGATGCCGAGCGCGGCATTGACCTCGTCGAGCGTGCCGTAGGCGGCGACCCGCAGGTCGTACTTCTTGCGCCGCTCGCCCGAGCCGAGCGCCGTGGTGCCGTCATCGCCGGTGCGGGTATAGATCTTGTTGAGGACGACCATGGTTCAGTTCGGGTTCACTTCGACATGACCCAGGCGGCAAACATGATGACGACGATGGCGATGAACTGCAGCATGACGCGCAACCGCATCAGCTTCTGCGAGGTCCAGGGCGAGCCGCCGCGCATCGTGTTGATGAGGCCAAGCAGCAGCACCACAGCGACCGCGCCAACGGCGATCGGAACGGCGACGTGCGACATGAAATAGGACATCGGCTATATGTAGCCTGGGTTGAGCGTCAGCGAAACCCGGGATAGCCATTAAAACCGCACAATCGTTCCCGGATTTCGCGTTGCTCGATCCGGGCTGCAAGCCGAAGGACGCCCAATGATCGTCGATTTCCAGCACCACTTCACCCCGCGCGAACTGATCAAGCAGGATCCCGGCGACCGGCTGATCCTCAATTACGACGCGCTGGGCGCGCCGAGCTACACGGTGCATTCGCTGCTCTACGATCTCGACGAGCACGTGCGCATGATGGACGAAGCCGGCATCGACGCGGCCTGGCTCACCAGCGCCGCCGGGATGTGCGCCGATCTGGAGACTTCGCGCTTCGTCAACGACAAAGCGCAGAAGGCGGAGCGCGATTACCCGGGCCGCTTCATCGGCGCCGCGCATGCCCACCCGCTGGGCGGCGCCGCCGCATTCAAGGAACTGGCGCGCTGCCGCCACGAGCTCGGCTTCCCCGGCGTTGTCATCACCACCGAGTTCGACGGCAAGTGGATCGACGCGCCGGAGCTCGAGCCGTTCTGGCGCGAGGTCGATAAACTCGGCATGTTCGTATTCGTCCATCCGGCGCTCAAACTCAATCAGGCGCAGCAATTCGACGCCTACGATAGCGCGCGCGGCGTCGGCCGCGAATTCTCGCTGATCATGGCGACCATCCGCCTCGTCAATTCCGGCGTGTTCGACCGCCATCCCGGATTGACCGTGCATATGGCGCACCTCTCCGGCGGCATTGCCGGCATGCTCGCCCGCATCCGCTCGTTTCAGGACAAGGAATTCTGGGGCACCGCCGGCAATCCGCGTCACGGCGCCAAGCCCAAGCGCGACTTCGACTATTACATCGGCAACAATCTGGTGTTCGATACCGCGGGCTTCGCCGGCGGCATTTCCGCGGTCAAAGCCGGGCTGTGCGAAATCCCCGCCTCGCGCATCGTGTTCGCCACCGACTACCCGCAGGAAATCCGCAGACGCGACATCGTGCGCGATTTCGTCCGCGAGGTTCGCGCGCTCGGCGCCGACGGCGAGCGCATCTTGTCCGGCAATGTCGGGCTGTTGCTGAAGGAGTTGCCGCAGAGCGCGAAAAGGGCTGCTGCGGAAGGGATACGCCGGAGTTAGGTGATCGCATCGAGACCCTTGGCCTTGACGATGGCCAAGAGCTTCATCGAAGGTCCGCTGGGCCGCTTTTCGCCGCGCTCCCATTCGCTGACGAGTTTGGGTTTGACGTTGAGATAATGCGCGAAGACGCCCTGGCTGACGCCGGCGCGCTTTCGGATCGTGGCGATCTCCTTTGACGACAATGGCTTGATCGGGGTGAGACATGAGGCGTCGAACTCGCGCATTGTCGCCTTGTCGAGCAGGCCGATGCGATGAAGCCCGGCAGCGGTTTCGTGAAGGGCCGCGGATAAACGGCTGCGGTATCTGCCAACCTTGCTCTTATTTTGGTTCTTGCTCATCGCCGATCACCTCTCTCAGTTCGCCCGAGCCGAGCGCGGTCGCAATCTGCAAGTCGCCGTATCCCAGATAAAGCCGCGCGAGCTGTTTCGGGCCATCAAATTCCCTGTCATCGATATTGTCGCGCTCATTCTTGGCGAACCCATACAGAAATACGCTGCGCTGTTCAGCGCGATACGCGATCACTGTCCTCTAGCCGCCGGACCGGCCGCCGCCCCGGCGCGCGACCCGTTGTTTGATAAGGCCGCCGCCAAGATTTGCATCAACCAACCTCGCCTCGGCGCGCGCGATGGCCTCGCAAAGTCGCCTGTCGTCAAGGCGCTCGGCCCGGGCGAACCGAGTAAACGGCTTGGTCGTGAAGACCCTCAAACACGCCTCCAGGCCGCGCAGTAATATAACCCCTGGGGTTATAATTCAAGGCCATGGCCGTTGCCCATCCCTGCTCGTATCGCACTCCCTTCTTCAATTCGCCCCATCCAGCAGCCGCCGCGCGATGACCTGGGCCTGAATTTCGGCGGCGCCCTCGAAAATGTTGAGGATGCGGGCGTCGCACAGTATGCGAGACACCGGGAACTCGACGGCGAAGCCGTTGCCGCCGTAAATCTGCACGGCGTTGTCGGCTGCGGCCCAGGCGACACGCGCGGCGAGCAACTTGGCCATGCCGGCTTCGAGGTCGCAGCGCCGCCCGGAATCCTTCTGCCGCGCCGCGTGATAGGTGAGCTGGCGCGCGATCGTGATCTCGACCGCCATCATCGCGAGCTTGTCGGCGACGCGCGGGAAATCGGCGATCGGCTGGCCGAACTGCACCCGGCTCTGCGCGTAGGCGAGCGCCTGTTCCATGGCGGCCTGCGCCACGCCGACGGCGCGCGAAGCGGTCTGGATGCGCGCCGCCTCGAACGTCGCCATCAACTGCTTGAAGCCCAATCCCTCGACGCCGCCGAGCAGATTGTCGGCCTTCACCACAAAGCCGTCGAATGCGATCTCGTATTCCTTCATGCCGCGATAGCCCAGCACTTCGATCTCGGTGCCCGACATGCCGGGAACCGGAAACGGATGCTCGTCGCTGCCGCGCGGCTTTTCGGCGAGCAGCATGGACAGGCCGCGATAGCCGGCCTCCGCCGGATTGGTGCGCACCAGAAGCGTCATCAGCTCGGCGCGCACTGGGTGCGTAATCCAGGTCTTGTTGCCGTAGACCTTATAGATGTCGCCCTGGCGCACGGCGCGCGCGCGCAGCGCGGCAAGGTCGGAGCCGGTATTCGGCTCGGTGAACACCGCGGTCGGCAGCACTTCGCCGGAGGCGATTTTGGGCAGCCATTTGCGCTTTTGTTCCTGAGTGCCGCTGCCAAGAATAAGTTCGGCGGCGATCTCCGAGCGAGTAGCGAGGCTGCCGACCCCGATATAGCCGCGCGACAGCTCCTCCGACACCACGCACATCGATTCCTTGCCGAGCCCCATGCCGCCGTAATCCTCCGGAATGGTGAGGCTGAACACGCCGAGCTCGGACATTTGCCCAATCACGTCGAGCGGGATGTAGGCGTTGCGCAGGTGCCATTCCTGAGCTCGCGGCACGACCTTGTCGTCGGCAAACTTGCGCATTTCCTCGCGGATCGAATCCGAGGTCTCGTCAAGGCCGCAGGCCCCCACGGTCGAATGCCGGCCTTCGCGCATCAGCGCAACGAGCCGCGCCCGACGAGGCGCCGTATTGCCGGTAGCGATAAGGTGCTCGGCCGCGGGATTGAGCCGGGCGGATACGGCGGCCTGGCTCAGCCCGAGATCGGAAAGGCGTGCGATCTCGCCCTGGCTCATCGGAATGCCGCCGAGGATCTGCGCCAAATATTCGCCGGCGCCGATCCGCACCAAGAGGTCCTCGGTCTCGCCAAGAGCGTCCAACTCCATCAGCCGCTGCACGTAGGCGGCAAGCTGCCGGAGCGCCTCGACATAGGTCGCAAGCCAGGCAAGGCCGTGCGCAGCGCGCTGCTCACGATCGAGGACATGCGGCAGCGGGCGGCCGTTGACGCCGACCCGATCCGCGACCGCGCGGCGCGCGTCGGCGAACAGGCCTTCGAGACCGGCAATCGCCTGCCGCAGCGTTGCGATCAGTTCGAGGCCCGTGGGCACCGACGCTGCGCCAAGCGCCATGAGCGGCTCCATAATGCCCTGCCGCCCTCGCCCGAGCGGAGCAAGGTTTGGTAAGGGGCCGCCCGGACGGCTGTCCGAGCTTACGCGCGGCTCGCGCCGAAGCCAATGCGGACGACGCGAAACGCACAATTCGTTTGCGCCCAAAGCTATTGCGGCGAAGCAAGGGGAAGGTAAATCGCCAAGCGGACTGACGGCAGTCTCGACACACAATTGCTCAACGATAACATTCGCCGATCGCGATGAGCCGGGTTTCGCCGGATTTCGCCGGTGACATGCGAATCTCGAACGGCCGTGCCGCTGCAACGCCTCGGCGCGGCGCCGTTTCTTGCCAAATCTTAACCAATTTCGGCTTAGCTCGGCGAACAACCGCGGCGCCGGGCCGCGGGCTTGCACGGCCTTTCACGCGGCTTGCCGATGTCCATCGCCCAGCTCTTCTCGAACCAGTTCTTCTCGAACCAGGTCTTCTCGAAGCTGTCGGTCCGCGCGCGTATCGTCGCGCTTGGCGTCATTCCGGTCGTCGGCTTTGCGGTCTGCGGCGTCACCTTCATGGCCGGCGATATCGAAGTCGGCCGCGCCTTCGACAGCGTCCACCGCGATAGTGCGGTGGTCGAGGCCAGCAGCGATCTGAAGGCCGGACTGCTCGCCATGCGGCTTGCGACCATAGAGTTCGTCGCCCACCCGACCGACGCCGAGGTCAAGAATTTTGACGGCGGCCGGAAATTGGCGATGCGCTCGCTCGATCGCATCGAGGCGACGCACGTGTCCTCGCAGCACGATGGGATCGCGCTGCTGCGCATCGCCGTGCGCGATCTCAAAGTGGGCTTCCAAAGCTTGGTCGACGAGCAGAGAGGGCTCGGCTTCAACGCAGCCGAGGGCATCACCGGCAAGCTGATCGCGGCGAGCAAGGCGGCGGAAAAGATCGTCGGCGATGGTTCCGGGCCGGCCGGCCCCGCCGCCGTGACGCTGTCGACGTCGCTGCTGCGCATGCGCCGCGACGAGATCGAATACCGGCTGAGCCGGCTGCGCTTCTCGCCGGCGATGATGTCGGACGCGCCGGCGGCGCAACAGCACTTTCTCGACGAGGTCAAGGCCTTCCACAACTCGGTTCGGGCCGCCGAGGGCGACCCAGCGATGAAGCAGCGATTGGATGCGGCGGTTTTGGCCTACAACGATGCATTCGCGCAATGGGCAGGCCTCGTCAACAAGATCGAACCGCAATTGATGACGATCGAGCGCGATATCGAATACGTGCTCCCCGAGGCCAACAAACTTATTGCCACAGCTCAGGACAACGCCGACGCTGCCAGCATTGCGCTCGCCGCCTCGCGTGACACAACCCGCTCGATCGTGCTCTGGGTTGGAGCGGCCTTCGCGCTGATCGGCCTCATCTGCAGCTTGCTGATCGGCCGCTCCATCACCCGCCCGCTGGAGCGACTTGCCGGCGTGATGCAGCGGCTCGCCGGCGGCGACATCGCGGCGCGCATTGCGATGAGCTATTCGCGCCACGAGATCGGCGCTATGGCGCGCGCCGTCATCGTTTTTCGCGATAACATGATCGAACGCGAGCGGCTCTCGAGCGCGCAAGCGGAAACCAATGCGGCGCGCGAGCGCCGCGGCGAAACCATTGCGGCAATGATCGCGCAATTCCGCGGCTCGGTGGAGCAGGCTCTGGCGCGGCTGCGCGAGTCTGCCAGCCGATTAGAGCGCGCCTCGACCGGTCTCACCGCCGCGGCCAATGCCTGCACCACGGAAGCCAACGTCGCCGAGACCCGGGTCGGTGCCGCATCCGTCAACGTCACCACCGTGGCAAGCTCGATCGAGGAACTGGCGGCGTCAATCGCGGAAATCGCCGCTCAGGCGACGAAATCGACCGGCGTCGCTAGCCGCGCCGTCGCCGAATCAAAGCGGACGGTCATCACCATGTCGGAGCTTGGCAGCGCCGCCAACCGCATCGGCGAAGTGATCGGACTGATCCAGTCGATCGCCGGCCAGACCAATCTTCTCGCCCTCAATGCCACGATCGAGGCGGCGCGCGCAGGCGAAGCCGGCCGCGGCTTCGCCGTCGTTGCTTCGGAAGTGAAATCGCTCGCCGCGCAGACCGCGCGCGCGACCAAGGATGTCGCCGCTCAGATCGGCTCAATTCAGTCGGCAACCGCCGACGCGGCGCGGGCGATCGAGCAGGTCTCCTCGATCATCGACGACATGTCGACGATCGCCGCGACCGTCGCTGCCACCGTCGAAGAGCAGAACCATGCCGTGGCGTCGATCGCCGAAGGCGTCAATGGCGCGTCGCTCGAAGCGCAGACCGGCGCCGAAGCCATGAGCCGCGTCGCCAGCGCTTCCAGCGGCGCCCATGGCACCGCCGCCAACGTCAAAGCGCTCGCCGACGCGCTCGCGCTGGAAGCCGAAAGCCTGCAAGCTGGAGTCCTGCGCTTCCTCGCCGACGTTCAGGCAGCGTAGCGCGCAAGCCGGACCGGCTCAGGCGCCGCGTCAGCCGGCAGCGCCATGCAAGCCGGCGCTGTGTGCCCGGACCCCGCTCCGCCCACCCGCAGGAACGTCGTTGCACAATGTGCGGCAATTGCAAATTTGCAACCGCCGCGAACCATCTATAATGACGTATTTTCACAATAGGCGCGCTTGGTCAGGGAGGCTGCATTGGCGATCATTCCGAAAGTTTTGCACGAACACATCAACACCGCCTTTCCGCAATTTGTCTGCCTGATCGGCAGCGTGCTGCCGGACGGCTACGCCCAAATCACGCCGCGCGGCAGCACCATGGTGTTCGACGACGAACACTTGGCGCTGTGGGAGCGCGGGCGCGGCTCGACCAACGCCCATCTCGCCGACGGCACCAAGCTCACGGTCTTCTTTCGCAAACCGCCGCTGCGCGACGCCGGTCTGTTACCGCGGGGCGGCGTCGCGCGCTTTTACGGCACCGCGAGGATTTACAGAACCGGTCCGATCTATGAGGAAATCTGGCAGCGCCTCATCGAGCCGGAAAAGAAAAGTGACCCGGACAAGAAGGGTTTCGGCGTGCTCATCAAGATCGAGCGGGCGGAAGATTTGAGCGGCACTCCACTCGGCATCTAGTGTTGTGACTCTGACAGACCGTTCTGTCATTCCGGGGCGCGGGCCTTGGCCCGCGAGCCCGGAATGACACCAATCTGAATCAGATCTCAGTGACAGAACACTAGCCTCGCGCTCTGAGCATCTTCGGCATTTGGCCGGCATCACGCAGCGGCGCAATCCGAAGACCCGGCTCCAGTCACAGTGCCGGCCGAGGCTTTTTCACCATCGCGCTTTGTTCCTGCGTTGGCCAGTGCCGCTCTGCGAACCAGACGCGGTACTTGATCATCTTGGCGCGCTGCGGCGCCGGCGCATGCCGTTTGCAGGTCGAAGCCTCGTCGCTGTTCGGCGGCGCGCCCCAGCGCAGCTCGACGCAATCATTGGGATTATAGCCCATTTCGAGGTCCGGTGCGCGGTCGATAACGTCCTTGAGACTGAGCGTCCATTGCGAGCCGTCGCTGCGCGGATAGGAAAACTTGTGCGCCGCAAGCTGCGAAGCGAGGGCGTTTTGTAATTCGGCTTTCACTTCCGCCACGCTGTTGCCCTGCGGCATCGCGTAGCGGTCGGCCCGCCGCGCGACGTGGTCGGGGAAGCCGCGCACCACATCGATCGCGATCAACAGCCGGAAATCGCGCGCCGGGGTGGAATAATCTTCCCATGCGCCGGTCGTCTCGAAGATCGCCGGACCCGACGGCATCTCCACTTCGCCCGGGTCTTTCTCCTGATATTTCCGGCCGTTTTCGACCGCCGTGACGCGCGTCTGCACCTGCTCATAAAGGTCCGCGATCGCGCTCTCCATGCCTTTTGCAGGATCGACCGGCTCGGGCGACATCACGTCGTCCATGCGGTCGTAGAATTGCTGTTGGCTGAATTGTGTCTGCTCGAGCGAAAAATCGCCGTATTGCGGGTCCTTGGCGATCTCGGCATTGGTGAGCCGCCGCAAGGCGCCGTTGCGGTCGCGCACAATCGGCCGAAAGCGTTTGAAGCCGTCGGTGCCGCGCTCCGGATCGTGCACGAACAGAAAATTGCCGCGCCAAAAACGCTTGCGCGTCACCGTGCCGTCAGGCTCGGCGTCGACGGCGAGGAAGACTCCCGGTGCACCGTCCGCCTCCGGCACGAGCTTCACCAGCATCAGAACGTGTCCATAGGGATCGGCGTAGACGGTTCCGGGGCGCAGCGTCGCTTGCGCGAGCGCGACCGTATAAAAATCCGTCCTGTCGTCGGTCGCCGAAACGCGAACCGCGCCGGTTTGGACGACGTCGGCGAGGGGCGGCAGAAATTGGCGGAACGCCGCCGCAAGTCCCAGATGCTGTGGCGCACGCGCCGACGTCGGAGCCGGCGGCGGCGGCGGGGGGGGGGCTGCCGGAGACGCAGCCGGCGGGGCAAATATCCGCCGCAGCAGGCTGCGCTTCGGCGCCGGACTGGGGGCCGCGGACCCGGCGGTCGGCTCGGCCGGCGGCGGCGGACGCGTTACCGCGGGGTGCTCAACATCGAACCACTGGTAGCACTTCGGCGGCTTGCCGGTGACGCCGCGCGAGCAATTCGAATAGCCGAACGGCAGGCCCATATTGAACGCGAAATAGGCGCGGAGAAAATAGACGAAGTCGGCGCAATCGGGGCGAAGGCCCTTGAGCAGGCCGTCAACATTGAGACCCAAATAGTTGAACAGAAAATTGCGCGATGGGTCGCGCAGCACTTCATCCCACGATTTCCACGACAGCTCTTGGTCGAGCGGCGCGTCAAACAGCTTCGCGATCCACGCGGAATACAGATCTTCGGTCTCGCGATTCCAGGTGTTGCGCAATGGCCAGACGCTGCCCGACGTCGCCTGCGGCGGCGCCGGCCGCTCATTGCGCACGACGATGTCGCGCGTAACGGCGCCGCAACCGGCCGCCGCGCCATCGCGCACGAGCGTGGCGCGCCAAGTCCCCGGGGCCGGTGAGGCGACCTCGGCGTACCAGAAATACGGCACACCGCCGTGCCGGTCATCCGATTTCGCCGCCACGGTTCCATTGGGCGCAAGCAGCGAAAGCTCGCCGCCAAACGCCTGATCCGCCACGACCAGCACGCGGAGCGGCGCACCCTTCCACGGCGCGATCGGCGAGGGCAGGACCGCCACCCCGGTCACGCCTTCGCAATTGCCCGAGTTTCCTTGTGCCCATGAATGCGTTGCGGAGAAAAGCGGGGCGAGCAATGCCGCCGCCATCAGCAACGACGATGTTGCAGCGGCACTAAACTGGCGCACGAATAGCAATTGAGTCCCCTTGCCGGAACGGCCCTATTGACCCTGATCGAATCATATTCCGAAAGCTTTGGCTGAACCATGGCAAAATCCGCCATGGCAAAATCCGCCATCGCTGCCGAACTGGCATGGCGTCGCCCTCTGCGCGCGGGGAGTGCCGGCGGCGCAAGGGCGTGCGCCGGCCCACCGCGTAAAGCCTCGCGGGGCTTCGCTTGCGCCGCCGAATGATTTATCTCAATGGACCCGGGCTTGGTGCGGAGGCCACCGGCATTGAAGATATTCCATCATTTCTACCGCATCCCGATCGAAGCCTTCTATCGCCTCAACCGCGATGACGGCTGGGCGATCGCGAGCCACATCGCGCTGTCGGTCCTGATGGCAATGTTCCCGTTTCTGATCCTGGTGACGGCGCTCGCCGGCTTCATCGGCTCGAAGAATCTCGCCGACGAGGTAGCGCGGCTGGTCGTCGCGACTTGGCCGCCGCAAGTCTCGACGCCGATCAGCCGCGAGATTCACAACGTGCTCACCACGGCGCGCGGCGACGTGCTCACGCTCGGCGCCGTGTTTGCCATCTATTTCTCCTCCAGCGGCGTCGAGAGCCTGCGCATCGGGCTCAACCGCGCCTACGGACTGCGCGACCATCGCAGCTGGTGGCTGTTGCGCCTGGAATCGATCGGCTACGTACTGGTCAGCGCCATCGGCCTTCTGGTGCTGGCCTTTTTCGTCGTGCTCGGTCCTCTGGTGTTCCGCACGACGCAATCTTATGCCCCGTGGCTCGATCCGCTTTCAGGCTATTACAACATCGTACGCTTCGGAGTGGCGGCCGTGGTGCTCACGCTTGCGCTCTTTATCCTGCACATGTGGTTGCCGGCGGGACGGCGGCGACTGCGCGATGTCTGGCCCGGCATTCTTGCCACGCTCGCGCTCTGGCTCGCCTGCGGCATCCTGTTCGGCCGCTATCTGTCCAACTTCTCCTATACCTACGTCACCTATTATGCCGGGCTCGCCTCGGCGATGATCGCGCTGGTGTTTCTCTATTTTTCCGCCTGGATCTTCATCTACGGCGGCGAGCTCAACGCCGCAATCGCGCGGGTCCGCGGCGGCAACGTATTGCGCAACCGGAGAGCGTCAGATGCGGCTTGATTGCCGGTTCAATTCCGGCAGCGAGGCCGCCTCCAGCGCGTCGTCGAAATTGCGCAGGCCCGGCCGCGGCGCATTGACCAGGACAGCCATGTTGCCGGGTCTGTGGCGGTTGGTGCGCATCAGTTCGTGGGCGAAGGGAATCTTCTCCCACGGAAACACGTCGCTCATGCACGGATCGATGCGGCGGTCGATGACGAACTGGTTGGCGGCGCTCGCCTGCTTCAAATGCGCAAAATGCGAACCCTGCACGCGCTTCTGCCGCATCCAGACGTAGCGCGCGTCAAAGGTGATATTGTAGCCGGAGGTGCCGGCGCAGAACACCACCATGCCGCCGCGCTTGACGACGAGGCACGACACCGGAAACGTCGCCTCGCCCGGATGCTCGAACACAATGTCGACGTCGCGCTTGCCGGTGATGTCCCAGATCGCCTTGCCGAAGCGGCGCGCCTCTTTCACCCAGGAATCGTAATCGGGCGTGCCGACCTTGGGCATCTGGCCCCAGCACGCAAATTCCTTGCGGTTGATGACGCCCTTGGCGCCGAGATTGAAGACGTATTCGGATTTTCCTTGGTCCGACACCACGCCGATGGCGTTGGCGCCGGACGCCGCCACCAGCTGCACGCCGAACACGCCGAGCCCGCCGGACGCGCCCCACACCAGCACGTTGTCACCCGGCTTGAGGATATGCGGCGGGTGGCCGAACAGCATACGGTAGGCGGTCGCCAGCGTCAGCGTGTAGCAGGCCGCCTCTTCCCAGGTCAGGTGCGCCGGCTTGGTCATGAGCTGGCGCGACTGCACGCGGCAGAATTGCGCGAACGAGCCGTCCGGCGTTTCGTAACCCCAGATGCGTTGCGACGGCGACAATAGCGGGTCGCCGCCATTGCATTCCTCGTCGTCGCCGTCGTCCTGATTGCAATGGACGATGACCTCGTCGCCGATCTTCCAGCGTCGCACTTTCGAGCCGATCGCCCACACCACGCCGGAGGCGTCCGACCCGGCGACATGGAACGGGTTCTTGTGCACGTCGAGCGGCGAGATCGGCTGGCCAAGCCCGGCCCAAACGCCGTTATAGTTGACGCCGCCGGCCATCACATAGACCAGCACCTCGTCCTCGGCGATCGGCCAAGTCGGCACCACTTCGCACTGCATCGCGGTTTCGGGAGGGCCGTGCCGCTCCTTGCGGATTGCCCAGGCGCGCATGTTTGCGGGCACATGGCCAAGCGGGGGAATTTCGCCGATTTCGTAGAGCTGCTTGAGCGGCGCGGCTGACGGCTTCCTCTGCGCAACGGCCATCGTAGGCTCCTGGCGGGCTACGGCTCTGACGGCTAACGCACGCACTGTGCCGCACTTTATGTTGCGGTGCAATATGCCGTAAGGCGCCGACGTCCAACGTGCATAAGTTCCGACGTGCATAAGTACCGGCGGGCCGGCATCTGGCGCTGACAGCGCTCGGCCGGCGTTCTATCGTCACGGTGGCGCAAGACCGCGCCGCAATGCCCCGGCTGTCGCCGGGCGGGATTTCGGGGATCTCATGAGCATCATCATCTGGCTGATCGTTGGCGCAATTGCCGGCTGGCTTGCCGGCATGGCCGTGAAGGGCACTGGATACGGGCTGATCGGCGACATTGTCGTCGGCATTATCGGCGGGTTGCTTGCCGGCTGGCTGTTCCCGCGCATCGGAGTTCCGATCGGCGGCGGATTTGTCGGCGATGTCATCGATTCCTTCATCGGTGCTGTGATCCTCTTGATCATCCTGCGCGTGGTCAAGCGAGCCCTGTGATCGAGCGCTAAGGCCGTAGAAAGGAATGCAAGGTAGAGCAGGCGTGCCCGTTACCCTTCTTCCGCCGGGAAGCAATGGAACGGGGCGCGCCACGCTCCCGATTCGACTGCGCCGTCATGGATGCCGCCCGCGAGATCGTGCCGATCACTGTGCCGCAGCTTCCGGCGCGGCGCTTGATCGGGGCGATCGGATTGGCGCTGGCGATCGGCTACCTGGTGCTTTTGGCCGGAACCTGGCTGCAGGGCCATTTCCTTAGCGACGCGCAGGGCCGCCCGATCGCCAACGACTTCGTCGATGTCTATGCGACCGGCAAGCTTGCGCTCGCCGGTCACGCCGCGACCGCTTACGACTGGCCGGCGCACAAGGCCGCCGAAGTGCGCGCGCTCGGCCATGATTTCGACGGCTATTACGGTTGGCACTATCCGCCGCCATTTTTGTTTGTCGCCGCGGCTTTGGCGAGCCTGTCCTATCTCGGCGCCTTGCTGGTTTGGCTCGCCGCGACGCTTGCCGCCTACGCCGCGACGCTACGCTCGATTCTCGGCGACCGTGCCGGCGTTATGCTGGCACTCGGTTTCCCAGCCGCGATCTGGAACGTCACCGCCGGACAAAACGGCTTTCTCACCGCGACGCTGATCGGCGGCACGCTCGGATTTCTGGAAAGCCGTCCGGCGCTGGCCGGAATTTTTCTCGGCCTGCTTACCTACAAGCCGCAGTTCGGTTTGCTGTTTCCGCTGCTGCTGATCGCGGAGCGCCGCTGGGCCACGATCGCCGTCGCCACGCTGGTCGCGTTCGCCATGGCGGCGGCGGCGTGGCTCGTTTTCGGCGCTGCGAGCTTTCAAGCCTTCCTGCACTGGATGCCGATCACGGGCCGCGTCGTGCTCGGCGAAGGCGGCGCCGACTGGAGCCGGCTGCAGAGCGTGTTCGGGCTGATCCGCGCGCACGGCGGCGGCGAGACTTCGGCCTGGACCGTACAGGCCGTCTTCAGTCTCGCGGTGACGGCCTGGCTGTTGCTGTTGTGGCGAACGCGGGTGGCGTTCGAGCTGAAGGCCGCAGCGCTTGCCGTCGGCGTGCTGCTCGCCACGCCCTACGTCTATATGTACGACCTGGTCGTGCTCGCAGTCGCCGTAGCCTTCCTGCTGCGCTTTGCGCTTGAGCGCGGTTTCGTTCCCGCCGAAACCGCCGGCCTTGCCGCTGCCGGCGTGCTCATTCTGATCTATCCCTACGTGGAGACCCAGGTCGGTCTCGCCGCGGTGCTGATCGTTACCATGGCGGTGGCGCAGCGGGCGCGCGCCGAACTGCGCGGGGGCCGCGGATGACGGTGCAAGCCCTGCATCCCGGCCGCAAGCCGCTCACGCCGCGATCGGAAGCGTTTCACCTTGTCTGCTTCGGCCTGGTCGTCGCCAACATCGCCTATCTCGGCGCGGCCTTGTTCACCAAATCCTGGATCCTCGACGCCGCCGGCCGACCGATCCACACCGATTTCACCAGCGTCTATGCGGCCGGACGCCTGGTGCGCGACGGCCATCCGGCGGCAGCCTATGATTGGACTTTGCATTACGCCGCAGAAAACGCGCTCGTCGCTCATCGCTGGTCCGATTATCTGGGCTGGCACTATCCGCCGCCGTTTCTGATCGTTGCCGGACTATTGGCTTCCCTGCCCTACGCCGCGGCGTTCGTGGTCTTCATCGCGGCGACGCTGCCGCTCTATCTCGCGACCATGCGCTTGATTATCGGCGAGCGGATCGGCTGGCTGATGGCCGCTTCGTTTCCCTGCCTGATGCCCAATATCATCTCCGGCCAGAACGGATTTCTGACCGCGTCGTTGATCGGCGGCACGCTCGGTTTGCTGGAACGCAATCCCGTTCTCGCCGGGTGCTGCCTCGGCCTCCTGACCTACAAACCGCAATTCGGCATCCTGTTTCCGCTGGTGCTGGCTGCGGCCGGGCAATGGCGGGCGGTCGCGGCAGCGGCAGCAGCGGCGGCCGCGCTCGTGCTCGTGACCATCGCCCTGTTCGGTCTCGATCCCTGGATGGCGTTCTTCCACTGGCTGCCGCTGACCTCGCAGGCATTGATCGCTCAGGATCATACGGCGTGGAACAAGTTCCAAAGTTTGTTTGCGCTGGTGCGGCTGTTCGGCGGCGGCGCCGCGCCCGCTGGCGTGATGCAGTTGACGCTCACCGCTCTGACCGCATTGGCGCTGTGCCTGATGTGGCGGAGCCGGCGCATCGCCTTCGAGCTGAAGGCCGCGGCGACGGCGATTGGCGTTCTGCTCGCGACGCCCTACGTCTATCTGTACGATCTCACCATCCTCGCGGTGTCCGCCGCCTTTCTGATCCGCTCCGCGCTCGTCACCGGCTTTCTTCCCGGCGAAGCCTACGGCCTCGCGACGATAGCGGCACTCCTTCTGATCATGCCGTTCCTCGGCATGCCGGCCGGCTTGACGGCGGCGGCGATCATGGTGTTCCTGATCGCGCGGCGCGCCTTCTGCGATCGAGCGGCGGGGCGAGCGGAGCCGGTGCCGATCGCGCGATGATTGCGAACGAGCGAACAAAGAACATAAAGCCGGATTTGGTTTATTCGGCCGGCACGATAGCTGGGATCGGCGCCGGCATCGCCGGCAGCGCCGGATCGATTTGCCGCCGGGCGATGCTTGCGCCGACCGAACGCGCCGCGACAATCGCGGAAGCCGCGACCGCGATTCCGGCAATGATGTCGATCAGATAATGGCCGCCACTGATCGGCGTCGACGCCAGCATCAGGCCGTTCACGGCGAGGATGAGCGGCCGGAACCAGCGCGCCGGCCACAGCGCCCAGACATAGAGCACGGCGGAGGCGGCGTGGAAGCTCGGAAAGGTCACGATGCCGCCAAGATCCAATAATTGCAGGTGCCGCAACAGGCCCTCCCGGGTCGGCGGCAGATCGTGCAACTGCGCCAGATACGCTCCCGGATTGATGTGCTGGAGCGTTGCGGGATCGAGCCCGACTTGCTGATAGGCGCCGATCGCCGGCACCAGCGTGGAAACAAAAGTGGTGACGATCAGCCCCGCGCCGAAGGCGAAGGTGAATTCCTCGACCCGCTGGTAACGGCCCATCGCCACCAGCACGACCGGAATGGCGAAGATCGGCCAGCGGATCATGGTGTAGCCGTAGTTCAGCCAGGCCGCGAGCATGGGATGACCGTCAACGAAGCGGACGTAACCCAGCCAGTTGAAGCCCAGCGCCCGGTCGATGGCGAGCAGATTGGCGTCCTGCATCGGAAAGTTCGCCGATGCCGCGACATAGGTCAGCGGCGTCATGATCGCGGTGATCAGGACGATCTGCGCGGTGCCGCCGAGCACGAACATGACCTGCGGATCGCGCCGCAGCGGCGAGCAGGCATTGGCATGGGCGAAGCCGGCATACAGTCCGACATAGGCGACGGCAATCGCAAGCCCGGTCAACTCAATCGAAAAGTTCGTGACCATGAGGCTCAAGGCGAGCGTTGCGCCCATGCCGCCGATGACGATCCAGTTGACGAAGAAAAAGCGCCACGCCGCTTCAACGTCTTCCGCCACTATGGAGGTTCGAACGAGCATGCCGGCACTGTCCGGCGGCAAGTATTAAGGCGATCAAAATCGCCGCTTTCGACCTGGCGCCTTGGATAACGGCAAGTTCAGGGGATGCGGCGAAAATCGTTAAATATTGCATTGCAACAAAATCCGCGTCAGATTGGTCTGGCCGGACAGCGTGCGACAACGATGCGCGACCAGCCTTCAAACCGAGAGCCCCGCGACAAACCCTGGATTTTCCGCACCTATGCGGGACATTCGACCGCGGCGGCGTCGAACGCGCTCTACCGCAAGAACCTGAGCAAGGGGCAGACCGGCCTCTTGGTCGCGTTCGATCTGCCGACCCAGACCGGCTACGACAGCGACCATCCGCTGGCCAAGGGCGAGGTCGGCAAGGTCGGCGTGCCGATCTCGCATCTCGGCGACATGCGCATGCTGTTCGACGGCATCCCGCTCGGCGACATGAACACGTCGATGACCATCAACGCCACCGCAGCATGGCTGCTCGCGCTCTATATCGCGCTCGCCGACGAGCAGGAGGTACCGCGGGCAAAGCTCACCGGCACGACGCAGAACGACATCATCAAGGAATACCTGTCGCGCGGCACCTACGTGTTTCCGCCGGCGCCGTCGCTGCGGCTGACCAAGGATGTGATCCTGTTCACGACCAAGGCAATGCCGAAATGGAATCCGATGAATGTCTGCTCGTATCACTTGCAGGAAGCCGGCGCGACGCCGGTTCAGGAGCTTGCCTTTGCGCTCGCCACCGCCATCGGCGTGCTCGATGCGGTGAGAGAGTCCGGCCAGTGCGCGGCGGAAGAATTCGGCGACGTGGTCGGACGCATCTCGTTCTTCGTCAATGCCGGACTGCGGTTTGTCACCGAAATCTGCAAGATGCGCGCGTTCGCCGAACTGTGGGACGAGATCACGCGCGAGCGCTACGGCGTGCGCGATGCCAAACAGCGGCTGTTCCGCTATGGCGTCCAGGTCAACTCGCTGGGACTGACCGAGCCGCAGCCGGAGAACAATATCGCGCGAATCTTGCTGGAAATGCTCGCGGTGACGCTATCGAAGGGTGCCCGCGCGCGCGCGGTGCAGCTGCCGGCCTGGAACGAGGCGCTCGGCCTGCCGCGGCCGTGGGACCAGCAATGGTCGCTGCGCATGCAGCAGATTCTCGCCTATGAGACCGACTTGCTGGAGTACGGCGACATTTTCGACGGCTCGCCGGTGATCGCCGCGAAGGTTGCAGAGCTGAAAGCGGCGGCGAAGGAGGAGCTTGCCCAAATCGAAAAGATGGGCGGCACGGTCGCCGCCGTCGAGCAGGGCTACCTGAAACGGCAGCTCGTCGAATCCAATTCGCGCCGCGTCGAGGCAATCGAGCGCGGCGAGCAGATCGTCGTCGGCGTCAACCATTTCGTGGAGACCGAGCCATCGCCGCTCGCCGATGCCGCTGAAGCCGTGGTCACCGTATCGGAGGAAGCGGAGACCGATCAGGTCGGCCGCCTCAAGGCCTGGCGCGCAGCGCGCGACGATGCCGCGGTCGCGGCGACGCTCGACGATTTGCGGCGCGCGGCAAGAAGCGGCGGCAACATCATGCCGGCCTCGATCGCCTGCGCCAAAGTCGGCGTCACCACCGGCGAGTGGGGTTTCGCGCTGCGCGCGGTGTTCGGCGAATACCGCGCACCGACCGGAATCGGCACCGCGATGCGCAACGATGCCGAAGGCCTCGACGACATCCGCGCCGAGGTCGACCGCGTGTCGAAAAAGCTCGGCCGGCGCTTGAAATTCCTCATCGGCAAGCCGGGCCTCGACGGCCATTCCAACGGCGCCGAACAGATCGCCGCCCGCGCCCGCGATGCCGGCATGGACGTGGTTTATGACGGCATCAGGCTCACGGCGGAGGCGATCGCCGCGGCTGCGGCCAAGGAGCGCGTCCACGTCGTGGGGCTGTCGATCCTGTCCGGCTCGCATCTGCCGCTGGTGAACGCCGTGATGGCGCGCATGCGGGACGCCGGCGTCGCCGTGCCCGTCGTGGTCGGCGGCATCATCCCGAAAGAGGACGCCGACTTGCTCAAGGAAGCCGGCGTCGCCGCGGTCTATACGCCGAAGGATTTTGAACTAAACCGCATCATGAGCGATCTCTGCCGGATCGCGGAGGGCGCGACGCAAAACCGGGAGCACAACCCTTGACCGGGCCGCGGACGATCACGCCATCTGCTGCTCGGGACTGTGACCGCTGGCCGCTGCTTCCTTGAGTTCGGCCACGATCTCCCGATTCATCGTCGCCTCCACATCGCGCAGCACGCGATAGGCATCGACGCCGTCCATCACGCGATGATCGAAGAAGACCTGAACCTGCGTGCTTCCGTCCGGCTCGACCAAGCCGTAATACAGATGGAACGAAACCGGAGTGACGCCCTGCGTCACCGTGCCTCCGGTGGGAAACGGATTGATCACGCAGGTTCCGAAAAATTTCGTGCGCAGCGGGCCGGACCAGTACAGGGCGAGGCTCCACAACAATCGGCGCACCAGAACCGGCAGGCGGGCGAAACGGATCAAGCGGCGGAAACCGCCGACATATTCGACCGGAGCCTGTTTCAGGCAGCGCACGCCGAAATCGAGGTCGGTCAAGGACAGCGTGTCCGGCCGCCGAATCTGGTCGAAGAAAACCGCCGACGAACCTCGCCAGGTCCGGTCGATCGCCACCGTGCAGACGCAATCCGGATGCAAATAGAGGCGAGCCCACGGAAACGGCAGATACGCCGTACGCAACTCGGGCCGGCGTCGGCTGACCAGCGCCAATGCCTTCAGCCAGATGGCGGTCCAGCCGATCGCAGGCTGCCGAGCTGAGCGCGCAGCAACCGTGGGCGCAACGTTGATGCGCCAGTTGCAGCCGACGACGTGCGACTTCTTGCCGAAATAGGCTACGTTGTTGACCCACCGCCGATGCAGCGGAACCGAACGATAACGACGCTCCGACGTCATCCAAGCCCCGCGCCGAAGCCATCACAAGTCATGAGCGGTATCGCTTCTTGTTGTCCGCGCAAGATCGGAAGTGTAAGTCATGGCGCGGTCGGCAGCAACAACCCCCGGCGAGCACGACGCAGGATGTCTTCGAACGTGGACTGCAAGCTCGTCGCAACCCGACGCTTCGGCATCGACGACCAGATCGCCTTCGCTGCGTTGTCGGGGGACCATAACCCGATCCATCTCGACGCGGCCGCCGCGCGCCGTACCCAAGCCGGCGCGCCGGTCGCACACGGGATGCATGCGCTGCTATGGGCGCTCGAGCAGCTCGCCGACGGCGGCATACTCAGTCGGCAAGTCTGTCAGGTCGGCGCTCAGTTTCGCAAGTTCATCTATCTCGACACGCCATGCGATCTGGTGCTGACGCGGAACGATCCCGGCAAGGTCAACGCCGAGTTGCGTTCAAACGGTCTTGTCCTCGCCACGGTCCGGCTACGAAGCGGGCCGCGGGACGCAGCCGCCGGTGCTGATGGGACGGAGCGGCTCCCGGAGGTCGGCGCCGCCGCGACGCCCAATACGCCCGCACTCTCCGCCGTTGCCGGCTTGTCTGGATGGACGAGCGCGGCCGGCGCCGCGGCCGAATTCGACCGCGCCTTCCCTTCGCTCGCGGCCGCGATCGGAGTGCAGCGGGTCGGCGCGCTCGCCGCGCTCTCGCGCCTCGTCGGGATGTACTGCCCGGGACTGTATTCGATGCTTGCCGGACTGACCGCCGATCTCGTCGAGCCCGGAACGCAGCGCGCCGGCATCGGCTTCAAAGTCGCCGCGGTCAACGACCGTTTCCGAACCATCGGCATGGAGGTGCGCGGCAGCGGGATTTCAGGAAACGTCACCGCCTTCATGCGCTGGCCTCCGGTCGAGCCGCCGCCGACAGACACGATCGCAAACATTGTCCACCCGGACGAGTTTGCCGGCGCCGTGGCGCTGATCGTCGGCGGCTCCCGCGGACTGGGGGCGGTTACCGCCAAAGCGATCGTGCTCGGCGGCGGACGCGTCATCATGACGTATGCGAAAGGACCTGATGATGCGGCGAGGCTCGCGTCAGAACTTGCTGCCCTGCGCGCCCCAAGCGCTTGCGTCACGCTCGCCTACGACAGCGCCGCCGACGCGGCCGAGCAGCTTTCCGCGCTGACGGAAGATGTCAACCAGCTCTACTATTTCGCCACGCCTCCGATCTTTCGCCAGTCTTGTGCAAGTTTTCTCCCGAGCAGTTTCGCCATTTCTGCTCGGTCTATCTGGACGGGCTTTACCATGTCTGCCGTTTCGTGCGCGCGCGCTCGCGCGCGCCGGACCTTGGCGTGTTCTTTCCTTCATCGGTCGCGGTCGAGCAGAGGCCCGCCGGTCTGGCCGAGTACGCCATGGCCAAGGCCGCGGGTGAGGTCCTGTGCGCCGAATTGATGCGGGAAATCGCAGGGTTGAACGTTCTCGCCCCCCGGCTGCCACGCGTCCTGACCGACCAGACCTCCACCATCGCCGCGGTCGAAAATGCCGATCCGCTCGTCGTGATGCTGCCCTACATTCGCAAGCTTTACGGGTCGGCCTGAATTGACGCCGCCTTGCCGGCGGAGCGCACGTATGCTTGTTATATGGCCGACGCCGGCCGCCAGGACGCGTCAACGGGGGAGAAATGTTTGAGCAGAGAAGCGGTCCTACGCAAACTCGAACCGATCTTTCGCACCGTCGTCGACTCCGATCTCGTGCTTACCGAAGAACTCGACGCGACAAAGGTGCCGCTGTGGGACTCCCTGAACCACATCATCCTCGTGGTCGAGATCGAGATGCAGCTCGGCGTCGCGCTGACGACCGACGAACTTGCGCATCTTCGCGACGTGGGCGACATGGTGACGTTGCTGCAGCAGAAGGGCTTGCGGGTGTGAAGCGCAGGCGGTCTCATGAGCGCTTCCGTCGCCCGGACCTGCAGCCGCTGGACCGTTACCCCGCGGCGAACACACTGCAGCAGCTCATGGCCTGCGCGCGCGCCTACGAAACAGCCGGAGCGCCGCGCGCGCCAGGCTGGCCGAAGATTCGCCTGGCCGTCACCGGGAATTACTCGACGCAATTTCTCGCCCGGGCGTTTCCATTAGCCCTGGCGGCGCGCAATTTTGCGGCCGACGTCTACGAGGCCCCGTATAATCAATGGCGAGCCGAATTGCTTGAGGCCAGTTCGCCGCTTCATGCCTTCGCGCCCACCCATGTGGTCCTTGCGCTGACATCGATCGAGCTTGCCTTTGGATCGATGCGCAGCGCGCACGCGGTGGTCGAGACCGTATCCGCAACGGTCGAAACGGCGCTCAAGAGCAGCGACGCGCACTTTTTCGTCACGTTGCCGGAACCGCTGGCCGACGAGCTTTCCGACAACAGTGCCGCTTACTCATGGCGACAGGCAATCTGCAGCGGCTTGCGCGCAGCGCTCGCCTCGCCGCGGGTGACGCTCGTCGACATCGAGCCGCTCATACGCGCTACGGGCGCACAAATCTGGTTCGACGACCGCTTCTACGACACTGCCAAACTGCCGTTCCATCCCGACCGCACCCCGGCCCTGCTCGCTGTCCTCGCCGACGCGGTCGTCGGCGCCGTCGCGCCACGTTGCAAGCTCGTAGTCGTCGACCTCGACGACACGCTTTGGGGCGGGCGCGTGGGCGACGACGGCTACGACGGAATCGATCTTGATCTGGCCGGCAAGGGCCGTCATTTCCTGCGCCTGCAAGCGTTTCTCGCCGGCTTGCGCGCGCGGGGAATCGTGCTCGCGATTGCAAGCAAGAATGACCCCGCGACAGTGCATGAGGTTTTCGCCAAACGGGGCGAGATGATGCTCCGCTTGGAGGATTTTGCGGCTTCCGAAATTCATTGGGAGCCGAAATCATCGAGCGTTGCGCGCATACTCGATCAGCTCGAAGCTTTCCACCGCGGGAATTGTTTTCCTCGACGACAACCCGGTCGAGCGCGCCGAAGTGCGCCGCCGCTTCCCCGACATCGTGGTGCCGGAGCTTCCGGACGATCCGGCGCAGCGGGTGCCAATGCTGGCGCAGACCGGGCTGTTCGACCATCGGGTCACCAGCAGCGAGGCGCGCGATCGAAACCGCATGTATGCGGACAACGCGGCGCGCGAGCGAGCGGCGCGCGACGTCGGCGATTACCAGGAATTCCTGCGCGGGCTGCAGATGGTCATGGAGGTCCGTTCGCTTGAAGATGCGCGCGAACGGGTCATCGAATTGATCAACAAGACGAACCAGTTCAATCTGACCACGCGGCGGCACAATTGGGTCGAGCTGACCGCCGCCGCCGGCAACGGGTTCGGACGCTGCTACCGCCTCAAGGACAAATTCGGCGACAACGGCATCGTTAGCGTGATCGTGGTTGGTCGCGACTGCGACGACGAAGCGCGCATCGATCTGTGGCTGATGTCTTGCCGCGTGCTTGGCCGCAAGGTCGAAGAAGCAATCCTGGCCGATATCGTGACGCGGGCGCGCGCGCTCGGCGCTCGCAGGCTGATCGGCGAGTATATCCCGACGGCGAAGAACGAACTTGTTCGCGACCTCTACCCGCGCCTCGGCTTCGATGAAATCGGCCGCTCGGACGCAAGCGTTCTCTATGCCTTGGCGATCGAGGCGGCATGCCCCGCTCCCGGCGTCGATTTCATCACACTGTCGTAACGCGATCGGCCAGCCGCTCCGCCACGGACGGGCGGCCTCGGCACGCGCTCTATCGCGGCGCCGTCGCGATCGCGATTGCCTCGGCGAGCGCGCTTGGGCTGATCGGCTTGTGCAAATAGGAGTCCATCCCCGCGGCGCGCGCCGCCTCGGCGTCGCCGGCCGCGCTGCGGCCGGTAATGCCAATGATCGGCGCGCGGCCCGCGGCGCCTGACAAGGCGCGGATGCGCCGCGCCGCTTCCAGGCCGTCGATGCCTGGCAGCGTGACATCCATCAGCACCAGATCGTAGCCGCGCGTCACGGCGGCGACCGCTTCTTCGCCGGAACCGACGAAGTCGGCGCGGTGGCCGAGCTCGGTGAGAATGGTGTTGAGAATGACGCGGCCGTACGGATTGTCCTCCGCGCATAAGACGGCGAGCGGGCGCGCAGAAGCCGCAATCGGCCGCGACTGCACCTGCCGCGCCGCCGCCGCAGACGCAATCGGCAACACGGCCGAAAAAGCAAAACTGGAGCCGCGGCCGGGCGCGCTGGTGACGGTGAGGTCGCCGCCCATCAGCTCGGCCAGCTGTTTGACGATGGCGAGGCCGAGCCCGGCGCCGCCGAAGCGGCGCGCGATGTCAGCATTGGCCTGCGCGAAGGGACGGAACAGCCGCTTGATCTCGCCAGCTTTCAGCCCGATGCCGCTGTCGCTGACCGTCAGGATGAGTTTGACGCGCCCGCGCCCGGCCGCTCGCGCACGCGCTTCAAGCCGCACGGTGCCGCGCTCGGTGAATTTCACCGCATTATCCAGAAGATTTTCCAGCGCGGCGCGCAGCCGCGCGACGTTGCCGACCAGCAGTTCCGGCAAAGCGCCAGCGATACGGACTTCGGGGTCGAGGCCTTTCGTCTGGGCCCGCACCGCAAGGACTTCCGTCAAGACCTCCAAGAGCCGAGCCGGGCGAAACACCTCCTCTTTCAGCGTGAGCGAGCCGGCGCCGGCTTTGGCCGCATCGACGACGAGTCCGGTGAGCGCTGCGAGGTGTTCGGCGCTGGACTTGACGCCGAGCGCCCAGCGCCGTTCGCGTTCGCCAAGGTCGGAGCTTGCCAACAGCTCGCCCAGGGCGAGGATGCCGGTGAGCGAGGTGCGGATGTCGTGCGCCAGCGCCGCCAGCGCAAGCTCGCCCGCCGCGCCGGCCCGCACGCGCCGCCGCGTCCGGCCTGGCGTCCGCCGCCCCGCAGATTTCTCGGACTTTTGTTTGGACCTCAATCGCGCCATGCAATCCCCTCGGCGCCGCGACTACAATGCCACACATGGCTGCGCGGCAAAACAGGCACGTTTTGCGGATGGTTAGCGTCCGAGCCCGACCATGCGCCTGATGTCGGCCGGGCTCGCGCCCGCAGCGCGCAACTCGCGCAAGCCCGTCGAGCGGCTCGCTTTCGACAGCTTGCGCCCCTCGGCATCGAGAATGAGCCGGTGGTGATGATAAACCGGCTCCGGCAGGTCGAGCAGGACCTGCAGCAGGCGATGGATGCCGGTCGACCAGAACAAATCCTGCCCGCGCACCACGTCGCTGACGCCCTGCAGCGCGTCGTCGACGACGACGGCGAGGTGATAGCTCGCCGGAACTTCCTTGCGCGCCAGAACGACGTCGCCCCAAAGCTGCGGCGCGGCATTGATGCGGCCGCTCTGCCGCTGCGGTCCCGAGCCGGTTTCCGTCCATGTCAGTACGCCGGCCCGCGCCATCGCCGCGTCCGTGGCGAGCCGCAGCGCAAACAACTGCCGGGCCCTGCGGCGGAATTCGCGTTCGGCGGCGGGCATGTTGCGGGCGCGGCCGGGATAAAGCGGCACCCCATCGGGGTCGCGCGGCCAGCTTCCTTCGCGCTCACGCTCGAGGATGAGCGCATTGATTTCGCTGCGGCTCTCGAAACTCGGATAGAGCAGGTGCTGCGCTTCGAGCTTGGCAAGGGCGGCTTCGTAATCGGCGAAGTGTTCGCTCTGCCGGCGCACCGGCTGGTGCCAGGAAATGCCGAGCCAGGCGAGGTCCTCATGGATCGCGGCTTCGTATTCCGGCCGGCAGCGCGTCGAATTGATGTCTTCGATGCGCAGCAGCAAACGCCCGCCCAGTTCGCGCGCCATGTCGTAATTAAGCAATGCCGAATAGGCATGGCCAAGATGCAGATAGCCGTTCGGACTCGGTGCGAAGCGCAGAATGCGGGTGTACATGGGCGAAACGTTCTTCGACAGTGTTAAGCTTGACCGACCAGCTCTCGTTCAATTCGATACCGCCCAGATCGGACAACGCCCGGGCCGCAGCCGCAAGCCTTGACATGTTGACCCATATTCGCACTGAGGCCGATCTCGACCTGGCGCTGCTGGCGCTGGGTAAAGCCGATTCACGATTCCTCGCGCTCATGGCGGCAACGGGGTGGCCTCCGCTGCGGCGGCGTCCGGACGGCTTCGCCGGGCTTGCCGCCATCGTCGTAGCGCAACAGCTTTCGACCGCGAGCGCGAGTGCGATCTGGACGCGGCTTAGCGCGGCGTTCGATCCGCTCGCGCCCGAGCTCGATTTTACGGTCGCGCCCGGCCCGGCTTAAGCGGCTTGGGCTGTCGTCGCCGAAAATCCGCGCTCTCAAGGCAATCGCCCGCGCCGTCGTGCGCGGCGAGCTTGCGCTTGCCGGGTTGAGCCGGCTGCCTGCCGAACAGGCGCACAATGCGCTCACCGCGATCCACGGCATCGGGCCTTGGACCGCCGACATCTATCTACTGATGTCTCTTGGACACGTCGATGCCTGGCCGGCGGGCGATCTCGCTTTGCGCGAAGCTGCGCGCCTTGCCTTCGGCTTGCCGGCACGGCCAACCGTCGAGGAAATGGTGCAGCTCGCCGAAAACTGGCGGCCGTGGCGGGCCGTGGCGGCGCGCCTGCTATGGACCTATTATCGCGCCGTCAAAAAACGCGAGGGCGCGCCGATGCAGCCGCCGCAAACGCAACGAGGCAGCGATGGCGGTTGAACTGGACGGTCCGCGGCTTGCGCCGCGCTCCGGGGCCGTACGAGGTCTCGCGGTGTTTCTGCACGGCTACGGTGCCGACGGCAACGACCTCATCGACATCGGCCGCGCCTGGCAGGAATATTTGCCGCAGATCGCCTTCGCTTCGCCGCACGCGCCGGAGCCGTGCGCCGAGGCGCCGGTCGGACGGCAATGGTTCGCGCTCACTTTCCGCGATCCCAATGAACGCTGGGTCGGCGTCAACAACGCCGCGCCCGCGCTGCAGCAATTCCTCGACGCCGAGCTCAATCGCCACCGCCTGCCGCCGTCCGCGCTGGCGCTCGTCGGCTTCAGCCAGGGCACCATGATGGCGCTGCATGTCGGGCTGCGCCGCGCGGTCGCACTCGCCGCAATCGTCGGCTATTCCGGAATATTGGTCACGCCGCCGGAGGGTGGGCTCGACGCCTTTGCCGCCGCAATCAAATCGCGGCCGCCGGTGCTGCTCGTTCACGGCGACCGCGACGAGCTGATCCCGCCGCAGGCGCTGTTTCAGACCGCGCAAGGGCTGGCGGCGCTCGGCGTCGCCGCCGAGTGGCATTTGTCCGCCGGCATCGGCCACGGCATCGACGAGGAAGGCCTGCGGCAGGGCGGCGAATTTCTGGTGCGCGCATTTGCTAGCCGCCGTTAACGGCTTGCCACGCCGATCCGTAACGCTTTTCTAGCGAATTCGCCCTAAAAGCGCGGCATTGGAGCGGATGCGCATGTTCGCGGCTTTTACGCACAAGCTGGCGCGGGGCGCAGGCCGGCTTTGGTCCTGGAAATCCTTCGCGCGCTGCCAGAAGGGCGCCACCGCGGTCGAATTCGCGATCGTGGCGACGCCGTTCTTTGCGCTTCTGATCGCGCTGTTCCAGACCGCTTTGGTGTTCTTCGCCCAGCGCGTGCTTGACGAGATCACCGACCAGGCCAGCCGTTACATCCTGACCGGCCAGGCCCAGACGGCGGGGATGACCCAATCCCAGTTCGCCACTTATGTCTGTCAGAACTCTTTTGCGATTTTCAACTGCAGCAATTTCATGATCAACGTGCAGAACTACTCTTCGTTCTCGTCCGCCAACACGACCACGCCGACGCTGACGTTCAATTCGCAAGGCGCCGTGACCAATCAGTGGACGTGGTCGCCGGGCAACGCCGGCGACATCGTCATCGTCCAGGTCATGTACCAGTGGCCGATCATGCTCGGCCCGCTTGGTTTCAATCTCGCAAATCTGTCCAACGGCGATCGTCTTTTGGTCTCGACCGTGGCATTCAAGAATGAGCCTTATTAAATGACACAGGCTCGGATCAGTTCGCGGCTTCCTCGCTGTCTGCACGGCTTTGCCGGCGATCGCGCCGGCGTTTCCGCGGTCGAATTCGCGCTGCTGCTGCCGGTTATGCTCACGCTCTATCTCGGCAGCGTCGAGCTCGGCAACGGTTTGGCGTTGCAATTCAAGACGACGCTCGCCGCCCGCACGGTCGCTGACCTCGCGTCCCAATACACGCAAATCAACAACTCGACCATGAGCAGCATTCTCGGCGCCGCATCAACCGTGGTGGCGCCGTACTCGTCGTCGGGCATGTCCGTCATCGTCTCCGAGGTGAGCACCGATTCCAAGGGCAATGCCACCATCACCTGGAGCGACGCCCTCAACGGCACCGCGCACACGGCGGGCTCCTCGGTAACCTTGCCGAGCAATCTCGCCGGGGCCAATATTTCGCTGATCTGGGGCGAGGTGACCTATCCGTACAATCCGCAGTTCGGCTACGTGCTCACCGGCATCATCAACATCTATGAGAGCATGTATTTCTATCCCCGGCTTTCGACCTCGGTGACGCGCGTCAACTCCTGAGCCGCGCAGCATTGCGCGAGCTGCATTGCCTGCGGCATCGAAGTGTCGCGCCGGACGAGCTGCGAAAAGCGGCCCCGGGATTCTTGACGGCCGCGCCTGCGCGCTGCGCCGGTTCCAATTGCGGACAAACGACCAAGCTATAGTCGCGGCGTGGTTAGCGACAATTAACTTCCAATGCGCCGTCCATTTTACGCGACCTTGATGGGTCCGCATTACAATTTTGTTGCAGCGACGAATTGAATTGCAGCTATGGCGGGTCGAATAACGGCCGACAACGAGCTGAATTGCGGCGATAGCCATGTCCACTAGATGGGCGTTTTCGCGCTTGTCGAATCTCGTGCGCCGGGCCGGCCGCGACCGGCGCGGCAATGTCGCGCTTACCTTCGCGCTGACGACGATTCCGATCATCGGCCTCGTCGGCTCCAGCGTCGATTACGGTCATGCAACGACGGTGCGCCTGGCGCTGCAGGCGGCGCTGGATTCCACCGCGCTCATGCTGTCCAAGCAGGCAACCTCCGACACTTCGAGCCAATTGCAGACTGCCGCGCAGAATTACTTCACCTCGCTCTTTAATCGCTCCGACGCCAGCAACGCCAGCGTCAGCGCGTCCTACACCACGACCGGCGGCAGCCAGATCAGCGTGACAGGTTCGGCGACGGTTACGACCAGCTTCATGCAGATCGTCGGCTTCAACTCGATCACCGTGACCGGCTCGGCAACGACGAAATGGGGCATGTCACGCCTGCGCGTAGCTTTGGTGCTCGACAATACCGGCTCGATGTCGGAAAGCAACAAAATGACGGAGCTCAAGACCGCCACCAAGAATCTGCTGTCCCAGCTGCAATCGGACGTCACCACAAACGGCGACGTTTACGTCTCGATCATTCCGTTCGTGAAGGACGTCAATCTCGGTTCATCGAATTACAGCGCATCGTGGATCGATTGGACCGACTGGAACGCCAATAACGGAAACTGCTCCGGCGGCTGGGGCTGGGGCTACAGCAGCGGCACTACCCAGAGCACTTGCAGCGGCACCTGGACATCCGCCAATCACAACACCTGGAACGGCTGCGTGATGGATCGCGGCGACGAGAATAACCCGGACTCCGGCAACTACGACACCAATGTCGTGGCGCCGACGACGAGCATCACCGCGACTTTGTACCCGGCCGAGCAATATTCGTCCTGTCCCCAGGCGGCGATGGGGCTGAGCTACAATTGGACGTTGATGACCACGCTCGTCAACAACATGTCGCCCAACGGCAATACCAACCAGGCCATCGGGCTGCAGTTGGGGTGGCTGTCGCTGGTCGGCGGCGGCCCGTTCACCATGCCGGCCATGGATTCCAATTACAGCTATCAGCAGGTCATCATTCTGTTGACCGACGGCTTGAATACGCAGGACCGCTGGTACTCAAATAAATCGCAGATCGACGCCCGGCAGACTTTGACGTGCACCAACATCAAGGCCGCCGGCATCATCCTCTATACCGTGCAGGTCAGCACCGACGGCACCCCGGTGTCCACGCTGCTGCAGAACTGCGCCAGCAATTCGTCGAAATTCTTCTATCTCACGTCGTCGAGCCAGATCGTGACCACGTTCACTACGATCGGCACCAATCTCAGCCAGCTCTATATCGCCAAATAGCGGCGGGCCGTAAACCGTTGCGCCTGTTTCAATTGCAGACGATCGGGCACGGTTCTCTTGCCAGAGCATGTTCCGGTGGCATCGATGCGGAGGTTCGTCATGGCCGGGACAAGCCCGCGCATGACGATGGTGAAATGTGAGCGGAACCTGCCCTAAGTCATGGTTAGCGGCAATTAATTTTGAAATCTTGGTCGATTTTACGCGACCTTGATGGGTCGCCGCTACGATCCTGCCGCAACGCGTTGAGTTGTGGCGATCACGATGCCGGCAAAATCGACATTCTCGCGCCTCTCGAAGTTCGCATGCCGCCTCCGCTGCGACCGGCGCGGCAACGTCGCGCTGACGTTCGCGCTGGCGATGCTTCCGATGATCGGCTTGGTCGGCGCCGGCATCGATTACAGCCACGCCACCTCGGTGCGCGTCGCGCTGCAGGCGGCGCTCGATTCCACGGCGCTGATGCTGTCCAAGCAGGCATCCTCCGACACCTCGAGTCAATTGCAGACCGCTGCGCAGAATTATTTCAATTCGCTGTTCAATCGGCGTGATGTCAGCAATGTCGGCATTTCCGCGACCTACACGTCGGGCAGCAGCACGCAGGTGACGGTGACGGGCTCGGCGTCGGTGGCGACCAATTTCATGCAGGTTTTCGGCTACAAGTCGATCACCGTGAACGGCTCGGCGACGACCAAGTGGGGCATGTCGCGGCTGCGCGTGGCATTGGTGCTCGACAATACCGGTTCGATGGCGCAGAGCAATAAAATCACCGAACTCAAGGCCGCCACCAATAACCTGCTCTCCCAGCTGCAATCGGACGCCACCGCCAGCGGCGACGTCTATGTCTCGATCATTCCATTCGTGAAGGACGTCAACCTCGGTGCGTCGAATTACGCTGCGTCGTGGCTCGACTGGACCGACTGGAACGCTAACAACGGAACGTGCAAAAGCAGCTATGGCGGTTTTGGCGGCTTGGGCGGCTTTGGCGGCAGCGGCAGCACGCAGAGCACGTGCAGCGGCACCTGGACGTTTGCCAGTCACAGCACCTGGAACGGCTGCGTCGAGGATCGCGGCGACGAGAATAACCCGGACCCCGCCAATTACGATACCAATGTCGTCACGCCGACGACGACCATCACCGCCACGCTGTACCCGGCCGAGCAATATTCGTCCTGTCCGCAGGCGGCGATGGGGCTCAGCTACAATTGGTCGTCGATGACGACGCTCGTCAACAACATGTCGCCCAACGGCAACACCAACCAGGCCATCGGGCTGCAATTGGGGTGGCTGTCGCTGGTCGGCGGCGGGCCGTTCACCGTGCCGGCCATGGATCCCAACTATTCGTACCAGCAGGTGATCATCATCCTGACCGACGGCCTCAATACACAGGACCGCTGGTACTCCGACCAGTCCCAGATCGACGCCCGGCAGACCCTGACCTGCACCAACATCAAAGCCGCCGGCATCATCCTCTACACCGTTGAGGTCAGCACCGACGGCACGCCAGTATCGACGCTCTTACAAAACTGCGCCAGCGACTCGTCGAAGTTCTTCTATCTCACGTCGTCGAGCCAGATCGTGACCACGTTCGACACGATCGGCACCAATCTCAGTCAACTCTATATCGCCAAGTAGCGGCGTCTCTGCGAAATTCGAATCCGGCGTCGCCGCGGCAGCGCCGGCCGCGCCGACCGCGCCGGACTTTTGCCGTGACAGCACTCTTTGCACACAATATATTGCGCCGCTTACATTCGGGAGCGGGTCAGCCTGGGGAAGCGCCGGTGCGATTGAAAACCTTGTTCGCTGCGACGCTGGCGGGTCTGCCGTTGGTATTTCCTGCCGCACAGCCGGCGCACGCCCAGGCGGTGTCAACTTTCTACAGCGGCAAGAGCGTTATCATGATCGTCGGCGGCAGCCCGGGCGGCGGCAACGACGCGCTGGGGCGGGCCATTGCCAGCTTCATGACAAAGCACATCCCCGGCGAGCCGACCATCGTCGTCAACGACATGCCCGGCGCAGGCGGCATGGTCGCGATGAATTACCTCTTTGCCAAGGCCGAACGAGACGGCACCGTGATCGGACTTGTCGAAAACAACACGCCGCTCGAGCCGCTGTTCGGCACCGAGCAGGCGCGTTACGACGCGACCAAGTTCAATTGGCTCGGCACGCCCAGCATCGAGGTTTCGCTGGTGCTGGTCTGGCACACAGTGCCGGTGAACTCGCTGGATGACCTGAGAACCCGGGTGACGACGATGGGCGCGAACGGCGCCCATTCCGCCCAGGCGTTCGATGCGCGGCTCATCAACGAGACGCTCGGGACCAAGATGAAGATCATCAACGGCTACAAGGGACTGAACAACATCTTTCTGGCGATGGAGCGCGGCGAGATCGACGGCTTCCCGAACATTTATTACAGCGGTCTCACGTCGACCCAACCGCATTGGCTCGCGAACCATCTGGCCAAGGCAATTCTCCAATATGGGCCGGAGCGACTGAAGGAACTGCCCGATGTGCCGTTTGCTTCCGATCTCATCACCAAGCCGGAAGACAAGTTGCTGATGCAGGCCGCGCTGGCGCCGCAGGCGCTCGGCCGGCCGTTGGTGGTGCCGCCCGGTGTGCCGGCGGAGCGTGTGGCCGCGCTGCGCAAGGCTCTGGTCGACACCTTCGACGACCAGGCGTTTCGGGCCGCGGCCAAAAAACTCGGGCTGATCGTGAATGCGCCGCGCAGCGGCCAGCAGCTTCAGGACGTCATCGACAAGGCTTATGCGAGCCCTCCAAGCGTCCTTGGCCGATTGCGCAAGCTCGCCAATCCCTGAAATCAGCCGGGCCGGTTCGCGCGACTGCGTTTCGCACAAATCCGACAGCGGACCCGGCGCGGAATGGCCGCTATTATCCGAAGCTCGCCACGAGGTGTGCGCGGTCAGATTCGGGGAGCGATTCCCCCTCCGCTTTGACCGTGACGATATAGGTGCCGGCGTTGGCGATTGCTGCTGCCGAAATGGTCGCCTGCAGCTCGTTCTTGTTGACGAAGCGGGTCGATAACACCTCTCCGTTCAACAAGACCCGATGGAACGGCCACATCCCGTCGCCACGCACCGTCAGGACGACCGGACCCGACCCGGCAATGACGGACAGCGGCGAAATCTCCAGGTTCCGCGGCAATGTCTGGTTCGCATAAAAGGAAGGGACCGGGTTCTTATAGCGATGGAACCTCGTGTCGACGACCTTGCCGTCCATGATGACCATTTTGACGTTCTGCGTCATCCAGATGTCCTGCAGCGGATCGCCTTCGATGATGGCAAGATCGGCAACCTTGCCGGTCTCCACGCTGCCGTAGTCGCTGTCCTTTTTGAAGGCCCGCGCGACATTGAAGGTGGCCGCCTCAATCGCCTTTAGCGGCGGCACCCCTGCCTCGACATCCATCGTCAGGGCCTCATGCAGCAGCATGCCCGCCATGCCGCGCGGCGGGTCCGACCCTTCCTTCAACAATCCGCCGGCTTTGACAAAGCGTCGGATGAAGGCGTTGGATTTTTCATAAAAAATCCTGGTGCGATCGAGCTGCGCCGGCGTGTACCTCTTCATGAGCTTGTCGTAGGTGCCGTGCGTGATCACGCGGACGGTCGGGGGCAGATCGGCGTCTGGATCGTCGAGAATCTGGTTCTCGCGTTCGCGGAACCGCGCGGCGCTCGGCGAAAGCGGGCGCAGCCACTTCGCGATCGTCGGGGTCCAGGCCACGCCGCGCTTCACCATGGCCTCGATCACGTCATCGAAATTTTCCGGTTCGTAGAACGCGCCGGCAAGCTCCTGCTCGATGTTGCCCGCCAAGCGTTGCCGCGCCAGCTCGCGTCTGCGTTTGACGTCCAGGATCGAGCTCGTAACCCACTGACCAAATATGCTCGATGCTGTCGACGCCCGCCTTGACGGACTCGATCACGTCCCAACTGTGCGCCGTGACTGGCATGCCCAGCCGATGGGCTTCGTCGGCAATGGCCTTGACGAGATCGTACGTGATGAACTCGTTGAGCTTGATGATGTCGTGACCGTGCTGCTTCTTGCGCTGCACGGCGGCGCGCGCCTCCTCGGCATTGGTGACAACGATGTTGCCGCGGATCCCTCGCGATCCGCCGGCCTCCGTCTCTGCCCGATCGCCGCCGATGGCGCGGCCCGAGGTCCAGAGCCGCGGTCCGCGAATCCTGCCAAGCGCGGTCCCGGCTTTCTGGGCGAGCCCCCAGGGACCATCCTGAAAAACCTCGATGGTGGCGCAGGTGGTGATCCCCAGGTGAAGGTAGAGTTCGCCGTGGAAGTCCTCCAGGTGACCGTGTCCGTCGATAAAGCCCGGCAACACGGTTCTGTTTGCGGCGTCGACGATCTCGGCAGCCGGCGGAACGGCGATCTGGCCCTCGGCACCAATCGCGACGAAGCGGCCGCCTTCGATCACGATGACGGCTCTTTCGATCGGCGGCCGCCCGGTGCCGTCGATCAAAGTTCCGCCGCGAACCACGAGCGTTCCGCCGGTCATCATGGCCCTTTCATGGGACGCGCGGTGTAATGAGATGCCGCGATGCCCGGGACGGTCTTTGATCGCGGTTTTTCATTTCGTTGCAAACCGCAGCGGACCGCCGCCAGCGAACGCGCGCGTAGCAACGATGGCACGCGCAGCCGCCCATCGCAAGGCGCTGCGAGCCCGCTCGGATCAAGGCTTCTCCGAAGCCGGTCACGGCGCTGATTTCGAGCGCCCGCCGGGCCACTTTAGCCATCGCATCCGCGTGGTTGCGCCGAGCCACGCGGTCGCGCGAATGTGAACGAAGCCGGCGCAAGCATCCCACAAATTGCCGCAAAGCACCGCTGGTGTCGTCTGCGCGTGCGTCGCGAGTTTCCGATCATCACCATTGGCTATGCTTATAGCGCTGTGGCCGCAGCAGTTTCAGGGTGCCGCAGATGATGAAATGGTTATTTGGGTGGTGGCGTGCGCTGTGGCTCGGCGGATTGCCTTCCCGCTCGGTCACTGCGCTTTTGTTTGCTCTCGTCTGCGTCGGCATTGCGACGCTGGTCCGCATCGGGCTCGGCGCCATCAGTCCGGCGAGTGCGGTGTTCGCACCATATTACTCGGCGACGCTCGTCGCCGCGCTCGTAGGCGGCGCGGCGGCCGGAGCCTTTGCCGCGCTGGCCGGCGGCGTTGCCGCGTTCTGGCTGTTCGTTCCGCTGGACTGGAAATCGCACGCCTTCGATATCGAGCAGCTTGTCAGCTATTTTCTGTTCGCCGCGTCCTCGCTGATCATCGTCTGGGCGGCGAATTCCTATCGCGAACTGCTGCGGCGGCTGCGCCAGGAACAGGACACAAGACAATTGCTCAATTACGAGCTCGCCCACCGTATCAGAAATACCTTGGCGATCGTCCAGGCCGTGATCCGGCAAACGCTGCGCGCTGATCCGGCTGCGCTTGGCAAATTGAACGATCGCATTGCCGCACTGGCGGCGACCAGCGATCTGCTGATCCTGTCGGAATGGCACGGCGCCTCGATGCGAGACATCCTCGGCGCCGAGTTTGCGCCCTACGACGCTTGGCGATTTCGTCTCGACGGCGAGGACCTCGAATGCCCGCCCGAACTCGCGACCACGCTGGCGCTGATGTTCCACGAACTGACCACTAACGCAGTTAAATACGGCGCGCTGTCGGCGCCGCAAGGCGGTATCGCGCTGTCGTGGAGCCGGCATGACGATCGGATCGAGTTCGAGTGGATCGAGAACGGCGGCCCGCCGCCGGCGCCATCGCGGCGGGAAGGTTTCGGCACCGCTCTATTGAACAAGGGCCTGCGGCAGTTCGACGGCACGGTCGACATGCGGTTCGAGCCGGCCGGATTGCGCTGCCGGCTGTCGCTGCCTGCGCCCGACCAGCATGAGGCGGCTGGCCCGGCTGCCCGGCGGCCGATAACGGCGCGCGTTGCGTCGACATCTTCGGCCTGCACAACCTTGCCTTAGCCAGGCTGGCGCCTGCGAAGCCGCACGATCCTTGCCGCCCCGGCCGCTCATGCGGCTTGCCGCGCGCCGCTAAAGTCGGCCGTCAGGGACCGCTGGATATCGCCGGGAGGCGCTCATAAGCCCTGGAACGGGCTTCACAATCCTGTCACGCCTGCCTATAAAGTAGCGCCTACGCCGCATTACGGCATTTTGAAGTCTAGAAGGAGCGTGCGTCTTGAACGCCCATGTGACGCCAGCGCTATCGCCGTCCATGTCGCCATCGGGCTTTCCGGCGCTGGTGCTGAACGCGGATTTCCGCCCGCTGAGCTATTATCCGTTGTCGCTGTGGTCGTGGCAGGACGCCATCAAGGCCGTCTTCCTCGAGCGGGTCAACATCGTCGCCAATTACGACCGCGCGGTGCGCAGCCCGAGCGTGGAGATGAAGCTGCCGAGCGTGGTGTCGCTCAAGACCTACATCAAGCCGTCGACGCACCCGGCGTTCACGCGCTTCAACGTGTTCCTGCGCGACCGCTTCGTCTGCCAGTATTGCGGCGCGCGCGAAGATCTGACCTTTGATCATCTGATCCCGCGCTCGCGCGGCGGCCACACGGTATGGCACAACGTGGTCGCCGCCTGCTCGCAGTGCAATCTGAGAAAGGCCGATCTGACGCCGGACGAGGCCAAGATGTGGCCGTCGCAGAAGCCGTTCCAGCCGAGCGTGCAGCACCTGCACCGCAATGGCAGGCGGTTCCCGCCCAATTACCTGCACGAAAGCTGGCTCGATTATCTGTATTGGGATAGCGAACTGGAGCCGTGATCCCCCTTTGCCGTTCCGGGAGAGGACCGGTCGCACCAACGGGTCGGAGCGAAACGCCGCCCGAATGACAGGGTCCGCGCGATCAGGGCCGCCGCCAGCCTTCTATGGCAGTCGGGGCCGTGACAAGGCATTTTTGCTCACGAACAGCAGGCGGCGCCGGAAGGCGGTGGGACTCTCCGCAACCAACACGCCCTTCAGCGACTCGAGACCGCCGGCGAAGAACGGAGCGTGGAGGTTGTTGCCGTGTCGCTCGGTCCATTCGGGCACCGGCAGACCATGCGACCTCGCCAAATGCTCGGCCACCGCCGACAGATAGGTATCGCGCAACGCGTCGATCAATTCTGGGCAGGCCTCGATAGCGGACTTCCGCAGCTCCGGACGGGCATAGAATGAATTGAGAAATTCATGGACCGCCGCATCGAACTGCTGCTCGCCATTGTTGACGCGTTGCGCTACCTCGCGAAGCGTTGTTGGCCATTTCCCAAGTGTTTTCACGGTTGGGCCCCGTCCGCCGGTGGAGGATCGAGACTTGAAAAAATCTCCTCCAGGCCAAGTCTTGTTTTAGGTTCAAGTAAATTGTGTGGATAGAATTTTTCCACAAGCGCCAGTGCATCCTTGCTGCTTGTGATGCCGATTTTGCGAGCCAATAGCTTTATATCCTCGATATCAGAGCTGGACTCAACGCCGCCAACGCGCATCGCCCGGCACTTCATCGCGAAAAGATATTCAGGCTTTGCAACAAAAACGCGCAGCCCGGCTTGTTCTTCAGATGGATATGTCTTGAACAGCGCCTTGACTTGCGGGTCGGCATCGATGGCGCTGAGCCAGCCCTTGACGCCGTTGTTCAGCCAGTACGGGTCCCAGCCGAATTCCGCCGCCATCTGAGCCGCCAGTTTTTTGACGAAATCCTTGTCTCTTTCGAAAACAGCGTCAACGTCCGCGGTATTCACCTGCCTGTTCAAGGTCAGCAGCAACGCCGATCCGCCGTAGACCGCGATTTCGATTGTTCGGCCTGCTGCGTATGATCGACGGCCAAGCTCCGTCAGCGCCGACTCGAGCGCCGCAAGATCAAAGCTCCGTTCTTCAGCCATCGCTTCCACGTCGGGCATGGCTCGGACGATCCTGCACCGATCCGATTTGTACCCAATTTATGCGCTGCGGCCCTGATGCGAAAGACGCCACACCCACCAGCCCGCAATTTTCCGCTCCGCCTTCGACGAGGCGATGCACGCCGCGGCGATGTCTACGCCGCCGCCTCCTTGCGCGAGCCGGCGAACGCCGGCGCCACCTCGGCCATGAAGCGCGCCATCTCGTCCTTGACCTGCTGGTGCGGCTTAAGCCCGACATTGACGTAGAGGATCACTTCGTCGAAGCCCGCCGCCTCGACCTTTTTCAGCACCTCGGTCATGCGCGCGGAATTGCCGATCAGCACCGAATTCTTGGTAAGCTGCTCGGGCTTTAAGTTCTTCAGCCGGTCGACGATGTCGATGAAATAGCGGTAGCTCGGCGGCGCGTTGTTCGGATCGCCGGGAAAGGCAGGGATAACGCATTCGTTGTAGTAGTAGATTTGCCGCGCCCGCACCGCCGTTTCCTGTTCCGGCGTGTCGGCAAAATGCGTGAAATAGCTGCACATCAGCCGCTGCGGTTTCTGGCCGTGCTTGGCGCAGGTCTCGTGATAAAGGTCCGCGACCTGTTGCAAGCCGCCGAACGTCATGGCGGCGGCGAACGGCGCGACGATCAGCCCGCAGCCGAGCCGGGCGGCCAGCTCGATCGAGGGTTTCGAGAACGAGCCGATATAGGCCGGCAGCGGGTTCTGCACCGGCTTCGGCGTGATGCGCACGTCGTCGAACTGATAATGCTTGCCGCGATGCGAGAGGCGGCCTTCGGCGCTCCACAGCTTGCGCACCACTTCCATGCCCTCCTCGAAGATTCCCTGATTATCCTCGAACGACACATGGAACGGCAGATATTCGCGGCGGTCATAGCCGCGGCCGGCGGCGAAATCGACGCGGCCGCCGGAGAGCAGATCGAGGGTCGCAAACATTTCGGCGACGCGGATCGGGTGATGTAATGGAATGACATTGACGGCTGGCGCCAGCCGGATGTGCTTGGTCTGCGCCGCGACATAGGCCAAGACCAGATCGGGACACGACAGCACGCCGAGCGAATTGAAATGGTGCTCGCCGATCCAGGCCGAGCGCATGCCGAGCTTGTCGGCATAAATTGCCTCGGCGGTGATGTCGGCGACGAATTGGTTGGCGCTGCGCTTGTTGTTTTGATAGTGGTTGTCGCTGAGCGTGAAATAGCCGAAATCCATTTTTTTCTCCCCGATTTGCGCTTTCGCGCTCGTTGTTGCGTACCGGCGCATCATCGATCCCGGATCGCCGCATGCGCCGCCCCCCGCGGCGATCCCATCTGCAAGCTATGGCAAAATCCGCCGCTTCGGCGGCCGGCGGACTTATGCCGCAGCCTCGTTGCGCGCGCCGGCGAAGGCCGGAGCGACCTCGGCCGCAAAGCGCGCCATTTCGTCCTTGACCTGGCCGTGCGGCTTTAATCCCACATTGAAGTAGAGGATCACCTCGGCGAATCCCGCCGCCTCGACCTTCTTGAGCGTATCGACGATCCGCGCGGACGAGCCGAGCAGCACCGAGTTTTCGGTCAAGTCCTCGGGCTTCACCTTGTGCAGCCGCTCGACCATGTCGACGAAGTAACGATAGCTCGGCGGCGCGGTTTTCGGATCGCCCGGCAGCGCCGGGATCACGCACTCCTTATAGTAGCGAATCTGGCGAGCGCGCACGGCGTCCTCCTGCGCCTTGTTGTCGGCGAAATGGGTGAAATAACTGCACATCAGGCGGCCGGGCTTCTTGCCGTGCTTGGCGCAGGTCTCATGGTAGAGATCGTGGACCTGCTGCAAGCCGCCGAACGTCATCGCCGCCGCGAACGGCGCCACGATGAGCCCGCAGCCGAGCCGCGCGGCAAGCTCGATCGAGGGCTTGGAGAACGAGCCGACATAGGTCGGGATCGGGCGCTGCACCGGCTGCGGCGTGATGCGCACGTCATCGAACGAATAATATTTGCCGTGATGGGAGATGCGGTCTTGCGCCTGCCACAACCTGCGAACGAGTTCCAGGCCCTCTTCGAAGATTTCCTGGTTGGATTCGAAGGAAACATGGAACGGTGCGTATTCGCGCGAGTCGTAGCCGCGGCCGGCGGCAAAATCGACGCGGCCGCCGGAAAGGAGATCAAGCGTCGCCCATTGTTCGGCGACGCGAATGGGATGATGCAGCGGCGTGACGTTGACCGCCGGCGCAAGCCGGATGCGCTTGGTGTTCGCCGCCACATAGGCCAGCACGAGGTCCGGACACGACAGCACGCCGAGCGAGTTGAAATGATGCTCGCCGATCCAGGCCGAGTGCATGCCGAGCCTGTCGGCATAAAGCGCTTCGGCGGTGATGTCGGCGACGAATTGGTTCGAGCTGCGCGAATTGTTGTCGTAGTGATTGTCGCTGAGCGTGAAGTAGCCGAAATCCATGTTTCCCTCCTGCGACGGCCGGTGACTGGGCTCGGTTCTTCTGCCCGCAGCAAGCGGGCGCGACCATTGCGGCTACAATAGTTGACAATGCATCTGTTGTCAATGCACGAATCGCAGGGTAATGTGCCGGCGAAATGGCCGCGAATTCTCCCAAGCTCGATCTCGGCGACTACCTGCCGTACCTGGTGAACCGGGTCGGCACCATCATTGCCGACCAATTCGGCGCCGAGTCGCTTGGGCCGCACGGCTTGAGCATCGTCATGTGGCGGGTATTGGCGGTGCTGGCGTCGAACGGCAACAAGCGTCAGATCGACCTTGCCGATCTGACCAGCATCGATGCCTCAACGTTGTCGCGCATCGTCACGCGCCTCGTGCGTCTGGGCTACGTGACGCGCGCCCGCTCGGCCAGCAGCAACCGCGAGGTCGTCGTCGCGCTTTCGGCGAAAGGCGGCGCGCTGGTCGCGCGTCTCATTCCGCTCGCCCGCGCCATCGAAACCGACGCCAGCGCCGGGCTCACGGCGGAAGAGCTTACGGTGCTCAAGCGCTGCCTGCGCCGCATGTACGGTAACATGAAGAGCCGGCCGGCCGCCGCCGCCGGACCGCGCCCAAAGCGCCTCGCGGGCTGACCTGCGGAGCGTTCCTGCATCGCCGCCCCCGACAGGCCGCTGTCGCCAACCCAACCTCGCGTTCGCTGTCGGGGTGAAGCGGAAGTGGACCAGCAGGGAAAGCAGTCCGACACGCTCGAAAGTGACCCACATCAGACATGGGCTCTATCCGCAGAAATTCGATTATGAGAAACTGATGAACTCCCAAGAACGGAGCCCGCATCATGCTGCGCTTATATCATGCCAGTCCCTCCGTAGCCCCCGTCATGGTCAGATTAGTACTCCATGAAAAAGGACTGCCGTGGGAGAGCAAAATCCTCGACCTTCTTCGTGGCGATCAGTTCCAACCGGAATATCGGAAAATTAATCCGAAAGCAGTCGTGCCGACGCTCGTGCATGATGCTCATACAATCACCGAATCGAGATTGATCATTGAATACATCGAGGAGGCATTTCCATCGCCTGCATTGATGCCCGCCGATCCTTACCGCAAAGCCGTTGCACGGCTCTGGATGAAGAAGATCGATGACTACCTGCATGATGCGGTTGCTGTTCTCAGCTTCGCCATAGCCTTTCGCCGCAAGCTCTTGAAAAAGACACCTGAGCAGATCGATGCACGGTTCGCGGCAATCCCTGACCCGGTCATGCGCGAGCACCAGCGAAAGGCCGCGCTGGAAGGGATTGAGGCTCCCCATGTCGCTACCGCCTTGCGAAATTACGACAAATACATTGGCGAGATGGAGGAGACGCTCGCGCTCTCTTCCTATCTCGCCGGCGATGACTATTCGTTGGCGGATGCCGCGGCCACGGCCTACCTCAATCGCGCGGCGATGTTGGCCATGGACTGCCTTTGGTTCAACAACAGACCTCGCGTGACAAATTGGTTTGAACGCATCCGCCAACGACCAAGTTTTCAAGACGCCATTACCAAGTACCTTAGCGATGTAGATCGGGAAGTTTTCAATTTTCCTCGCGAGGAAACGTCACAGAAGATTCGTGAAATCCTCGCCTCAGCGCGGGCCGTGCAAGCGGCAGATAAAGGTCTGCCGCCACGTTGAAATTGGTATCGGAATGTCTGCCTTAGGAGAGAAGCGGACATTGATCAGCCCGTTCAAACAAGCAATTGTCTCGGCATAGCCGCCTGCGACCCCCCCCTATCCTCCCCGTTCCGAGGGGAGAAAGAGCGGCGAGTTTTGGCTTGCTCCTAAAAACCGATAGTGCGCCCGAACTCATCAAGCGCCACTGGATAATACAAAAGATCGCTGGTGGTGACCTTCCTCACCCGTCATGGCCGGGCTCGTCCCGGCCATCCACGTCTTCTATGCGGCGCCGCTTTTAAGACGTGGATGCCCGCGACAAGCGCGGGCATGACGGGACAATGATTCAGCGATCGGGAATAAGCCCTACTCGACCGACGTACCCGGCTCGCTGTCCTCGAACACTGACACCGCCGGCGGCGTGCCGGAAAAGCCGAGTTCGCTCCAGCGCGCTACCACCTGCTCGTACATCGGCTTCGACAGCTTGGTGCGCTTGGAGAAATTCTTGATGTAGCGGAAATCCATGCAGGCGTTGATGAGCGCCTTCGAACCCCACGGCCGGATTTCCGGCGGGTTGAGGCTCGGATCGAGGAACGTGCTCCAGGTCTCGCGCAAGATGTCGATCGATTGCGCCGGCCGCGAGCGGGTCGCCATCGCCCACAGCACCTGATGGACGTTCGACGGATCGATGTCGTCATCGACCACGATGACGTATTTGCCGAAATAGGCGCCGCTGACGCACTGCGCGGCGAGCGCCATCACCTGCGCCGCGTGTCCCGGATACATTTGTTTGATCGAAACCGCGGTGATGCCCCAGCCGGCGGCCTCCGGGATCGACCACACGCCCTTGATGCCCGGCACGCCGAGTTTCTGCAGGTCGGCCCAGATCGCCGCCGATCGCAAAGCCGCCCAGAACAGGCCGGCTTCGTTGGCCGGGCCGTCGGCCATCAGCGCGCAGGTCAAGGTCGGGTTGTTGCGGAAGCGGACTTTTTCCACGCGCATGAACGGCGTCGCGCCGCTCGGCCGGCCGTAATAGCCGGTAAACTCGCCGAACGGCCCTTCCGCAAAGGTCTCGTCGGGATAGACAAAACCCTCGATGATGATCTCGGCGCGGGCCGGAAGCGGCAGGCCGGTGAGGTCGCTGCGAAACAGCTCGATCGGGGCGCCGTTGATGCCGCCGTAATATTCGTATTCGCTTTCGGTTTTGGGAAATGTCGTGGCGCCGACCAAAAACAGCAGCGGATCGATGCCGTAGGCGGCCGCGATCGGCATCGGCTTGCCCAGCTTCCACCATTTCTCGCGGTCGAGGGTGGCGTCCTTGCCGGGCGAGGTGTAGACGCCGATCTCGCGCGGGCCTTTGATCATCATGCGGTAGGTGCCGACGTTGATGCGGCCGGTCTCCGGGCATTGCGTCACCACCGCATCGCCGGTGCCGAGATACATCCCGCCGTCGAGCGGCCACATGCGCTGCGCCGGGAATTGCCGGATATCGATTTCGTCGCCGGTGACGATGTTCTGGTTGCAGATCGCGGTTTCGGCCGGCACCTCCTTGGGCTTCATGGTGCGGCCCATCTTCTTCTGCAGCGCCTGCACCGCCTGGAGCGGATGATCGAGCGGCGCTTCGCCGATCATCAGACAGAAGCGCGACAGGTTGCAGCCGATCATGTTGTAGAGCGCGCGGTGGCCGGGATGGCCCTTGATGTTCTCGAACAACAAAGCCGGGCTCTTCTCGCTGCCGGCGAGATAGGTGATGGTGGCGGCTTCGAGGTCGGGATCGACCTCGGCGCTGATGCGCTTTAATTCACCCATCGCCTCGACCTTGGCGAGCCACTCGTCGAGATCGCTGGCATTGGGTCGGCGGATCGCGATGTTTGGCGCTTCGTCCGCTGCCGCCCGCTGGTCGGGCGCGACCGATACGCTCATGTCCATGGTTCAAGTCCTCGGCTCAAATCCTGCGTTGCGAAGAAAGCGTTTCGTCATCATAGTTCGCCGGGACGCAACTATCGAGCGCGATTTCTCGTTTGGCGTCGGCGGCAAGCCGTGCCAGCATGAGGGTGCAAAGGAGCCCATCGCCGATGACGACAAGAACAATAGGAGGCGGCCAGATCGGCCGCTCGGTGCCGCGGCTTGAAGGGCGCGATAAGGTCACCGGCCGCGCCGAATACACGCACCTGATGCGAGTTCCCGGCATGCTGCACGGCAAAGTCTTCCGCTCGACCGTGGCGCACGGCCGCATCAAGTCGATCGACGTCAGCGCGGCGCGGAAACTGCCGGGCGTCCATCGGGTGATCACCGCCGAGGATGTGATCAAGGTGATCCCGAACCCCTATTACGGCCCGGCGTTCCACGACCAGCCGATATTGGCCATGGAGAAGGTGCGCTTCGTCGGCGAGCCGGTCGCGGTGGTGCTCGCCGCCGACCCGCATGTCGCCGAGGCCGCTACCGCCTTGATCGCCGCCGAATACGAGGAGATGGAACCGGTGTTCGACGAGGTCGAGGCGATGACGGCCTCGTCCTTCGTACACGAACAGCTGAAGCCCGCCGGCACCTTCGCCGACCTCAAGCATCTCAAAGGCCAGAAGAACACCAACCTGGCGCTCAACGCCAAATTACGGCGCGGCGATGTCGACAAGGTTTTTGCCGAAGCCGCGCACGTGTTCGAGCACGAATTCCGCACCCAGAAATGCCTGCACGTGCCGTTCGAGCCGTTCGCGGCGATCGCCGACGCAAGAGCCCCCACCCTTCCCTCCCCCGCAAGCGGGGGAGGGAGATTTGATATTTCCTCCCCCGCAAGCAGGGGAGGGCTGGGAGGGGGTCACATCACGATCATTACTAGTTCGCAAGGCCCCTCGTTCGTACGCGCGGAAATCGCGCGGCTCCTTGGCTGGCCGGAGAACCGTGTGCGCATAAAAGTGCCGTATCTTGGCGGCGGCTACGGCGGCAAGCTCTACATCAAGCTCGAAGCTTTGGTGACCGCCTGTTCGCTGGTGGCCCGCCGCCCAGTCAAGATCGCGCTCACCATGGAGGAGCAGTTCTATCAGATCACCAAACATCCGGCGACGGTACGCATCAAGACCGGCGTCGACAAGGCCGGCCGCATCACCGCACGAAAATGCGAGGTGTTCTGGAACGGCGGCGCCTATGCCGATATCGGCCCGCGGGTGACGCATAAATCCGGCTTCACCGCGGCCGGCCCCTACGACATCGACAATGTCTGGATCGATTCGTACGCGATGTACACCAACCTCACCCCGGCCGGCGCGCTGCGCGGGTTCGGCATGCCGCAGCTCACCTTCGCCTATGAGAGCGATACCGACATGATCGCGCGCGCGCTCAAGATCGATCCGGTCGAGTTCCGCCGCAGAAACGTGCTGCGCGACGGCCGCCCGCAGGCGACCGGCCAGATTCTCAAAGACGCGCCGATCGCCGCCATCCTCGAACACATCGCCGACCGCCTGCGCTGGACGGACTCCTCATTCGACCGCGGCACCGGCCTGCTCAAGCGCGGCCGCGGCGTCGCCATCGCGCTCAAGGCCTGCGTGTCGCCGACCACGTCCGTCGCCATCGTCAATGTCGGCGGCGACGGCAGCGCCACGCTGTACATTTCCACGGTCGATATGGGGCAGGGCTCCGACACCGGCATGGCGCAGATCGTCGGCGAGGTGCTCAACGTCCCGGCCGAGGAGGTCAAAATCGTCGCCCGCGATACCGATGTCACGCCCTACGACATGGGCACGCTCGGCTCGCGTTCGATGTTCCATATGGGCCACGCCGTCCGGCTTGCCGCCGAGGACGCGCGCAGCAAGATCGAGGAACTGCGGCGCGAGGTCGGCGAGCCGGAAGGCAGCAACGCGCCGGTCTCCGAACTGTTCGTGAAAAAGTACGGCATGAAGGCCGGCAACATCGTCGGCAGCGGCAGCTACCGGCCCGAGCACGTCATGCCCGATCACGACACCGGCCTGTCGCCGCAAATCACGCCGTTCTGGATGGTCGCCGGCGCTGGCGCCGAGGTCGAGGTCGATACCGAGACCGGGCGCGTGCGCATCGCGCGCCTGATCAACGTGGTCGATTGCGGCACCAAGGTGAATCCGAAGATCGTCGAGACCCAGATTTCCGGCGCCGCCTTGATGCAGCTCGGCTTCACCATGTCGGAGAAGATGAATTACGACAACGGCCAGGTCACAAACGCCTCGCTCGCCGATTACAAGATCACCGGCATCGCCGACCTGCCGGGCGTCATGATCAACGAGGCAATCGACGCCTATCAGCACAACGCCCCGTTCGGCGCCAAGGGCGTCGGCGAATCCTCGACGCTCGCGGTTTCTCCGGCGATCGCCAATGCCATCGACGACGCCGTTGGCGTGCGGCTGACCGAATTGCCGCTGACGCCTGAGGCGGTGTTTCGCGCGCTGCGGGAGCGGGAGGGACGGCCGTTGGAGGAGGCATGATGGCCGCGTCGGCCTCAACCGAACCGAACGACGCTCCCCCGGCCACGCAGCCGGTCACGCGGGCGCTGACGCGCGCCGCGATCTTTCTCGTGGTGACGATCAATGCTGGCGGCAACGATGCCGTGCGCGCCTTTTGCGCCGACTTGCCGGCGCTGCTTCGCGCCGTCGGCTTTCGCGACATCGAGGGCGACCTGACCTGCGTGATCGGGTTTGGCTCGGAGGCATGGGACAGACTGTTCAGCGCGCCACGGCCGGCGGAATTGCATCCGTTCCGGGAGATGCAGGCCGGGTCCCGGCACGCAGTCGCGACGCCCGGCGATATTCTATTCCACATTCGCGCCAACCGCATGGATTTGTGCTTCGAACTGGCGACGCAGATCATGGCCAAGCTGGGTGCCGCGGTTACACCCGTCGACGAGGTCCACGGCTTCCGCTATTTCGACGATCGCGATCTGATCGGCTTTGTCGATGGCACCGAGAATCCGACCGCGCTGGCTGCCACCGACGCCGCCTATATTGGCGCGGAGGACCCCGCGTTTGCCGGCGGCAGCTATGTGATCGTGCAAAAGTACCTGCACGACGTGGCCGGCTGGAATGGGCTTTCGACCGAAGCGCAGGAGCGCATCATCGGCCGCACCAAGCTTGCCGACATCGAACTCGACGACGCCGCCAAGCCGACATCGGCGCACAACGCGCTGACCCAGATTTTCGAAAACGGCAAACAGATCCAGATCGTCCGCGACAACATGCCGTTCGGCAACGTCGCGCGCGGCGAGTTCGGCACCTATTTCATCGGCTATGCGCGTTCGCCGCGGACCATCGAGCAGATGCTGGAAAACATGTTCGTCGGCCGCCCGCCGGGGAACTATGATCGGCTCTTGGATTTCAGCCGCGCCGTCACCGGCACTCTGTTCTTCGTGCCGTCGGCGACGTTTTTGGAGAACGTCGGCAACGACGCGCTGACGAGCTGCAATTGCGGCACCCGACACGCCTGCCGCCGCGCCAGCGCCGTCATCTGCGCCGAAGCGCGATGGTTCGCTGGGCATCGGTTCCCTCAAAGGAGGTTCGTCCCATGAATAATTTGCATCGCGAGCTTGCCCCGATCTCCGAGGCGGCGTGGGCCGATATCGAGGAAGAGGTCTCGCGAACGCTCAAGCGCCACCTTGCGGCGCGGCGCGTCGTCGACGCGCACGGTCCGGGCGGCGTGGCTTTGCCGGCGGCCGGCACCGGTCACCTGCGCAATATCCAGGCGCCGGGCGACGGCATCCTGGCGCGGCAGCGCGAGGTCAAGGCGCTGGTCGAATTCCGCGTACCGTTCGAGCTCGACCGCCAGCAGATCGACGATGTCGAACGCGGCTCCGAGGATTCCGATTGGCAGTCGGCAAAGGACGCCGCCAAGCTCATTGCCTTCGCCGAAGACCGCGCGGTTTTCCAGGGCTACGCCGCTGCCGGCATCGGCGGCATCCGCGAAGGCACCAGCAATCCGGTGATGACGCTGCCCGCCGACGTGCGCGGTTACCCCGACGCCATCAGTCAGGCGCTGAGCCAGCTGCGCCTGGTCGGCGTCAACGGCCCCTACTCGGTTGTGCTGAGCGCCGACGCCTATACCGGGCTCAGCGAGACCAGCGACAACGGCTATCCGGTGCTCCAGCACGTCAAGCGGCTGGTCGACGGCGAGATCATCTGGGCGCCGGCGATCGACGGCGCCTTCGTGCTGACGACACGCGGCGGCGATTTCGCCCTGCACATCGGCCAGGACCTGTCCATCGGCTATTTGAGCCACACCGACACGGCCGTCCGCCTCTACCTGCAGGAGACTTTCACCTTCTTGCTGCTCACCACAGAGGCCGCCGTGGCGCTTGCGCCGGTCAAACAAGCGTAGACTGAGCAGCGCGTCAGCGACGCCTACTCGATCTGCATATGGTACTCGCGGATCGTCGACTCCACTTGTTTGTAGGTGTCGTCGATCACATTCTGCAGCTCCTCCGGCGTCGATGAGGTCGGGATCGAGCCTGCTTTTTCGATCAGTGCCTCATAACCGGGCGACTTGACGACCGAGACGATGTCGCGATCGAGCAGCGAAATGATGGGTTGCGGCGTGCCCGCGCCCGCGCAAACGCCGAGCCAGCCGAACGCGACAAACTTGATGCCCTGCTCGGTCAGCGTCGGCACGTCGGGCGCGACCTTGAGCCGTTCCGGGCTGGTCACGGCGACGATGCGCAGCTTGCCGGAGCGGTAGTACGGCATGACCGAAAGCGTCGGCGACACGAAGAACTGGACGCGGCCGGGCAGAAAATCCTGCATGATTTCGGCACCGCCCTTGTAGAACACCCTGTTCATCTCGATCCCGGCCAACTTTTCCAACTGGTGCGCAAAAATCTCCTGTACCGAGGCGGAGCCGACCGTGGCGTAATTCACGGCCTTCGGATGCGCCTTGGCGTAGGCGATGAACTGTTCGAGATTGTCGGCCGGCACCGTATTCGCCAACGTGATCGCATAATAATACTTCGATATTTGCGATATCGGCGCGATGTCGCTCAGCTTGTAGCCGATATGCTTATAGACGGCCTCGTTGATCGACTCGAAATGGGTACACAGCAAGAGCGTGTATCCGTCCCGCGGCTGCGACAGCACGTAATTGGTCGCGATTTGGCCTGAGGCGCCAGACTTGTTTTCGACGACGACGGACTGACCGAGTATCGACTCGAGATGTTGCGCCATGTACCGCGCTGGAATGTCGGTGGGGCCGCCGGCGCCGAAGCCGACGATGAGCTTGATCGTGCGGTCAGGGTAATGCTCTTCGGCGCGCGCTGCCGCCGCGGCCAACAGCGCCAGCGCGGCAAGACCGCAGCAAAACCTCGACGTCATTCGTGCCATGACACCCTCCGATCCTTCCCAGTCGGTTATCGATGCTTGTCGCGAACTTGCCGTCCCGAAAAGCGCACTGTCCGGCGCAACTTCCGAACCGGCCCGCTACGCCTCGTCCCACATTTCCTCCGCCAGCGATACCAGAAGCTTCAACTTCGCCGGTGCTGGTCTCGCAATGATGGGAGGTCAGAATGGCTCATACTCGCGCAGCGCCGGAATCACCTTCTCGCCGAACAGCCGGATCGAGCGCATCAGATCGGCCTCCGGCAGGTCGGCGAAGTTGAACTCACCCATGAATACGTTGAATACGCCGTCGCGCGCGGCGGCGCGGATTTTTGCCGCAACCGTTTCGGGCGAGCCAATGAAGACGAGGTCGTTGTTGAGCAGATAGTCGGCGTCGAACAGGTTGGCCATGATCTCGGACGCACCGGGCTCGCCGCGGCCGATAAAGCGCCTGGCGTTTTCACGCGCCCGGTCCTCGAAGCTTTCGCCCGGCTTTGGCGGCGCCAGAAAACCCTCATAGGCGCGGCTTGCCCGGAACGACGCCAGCTCTCGCGCCTTGTCGTCACTGTCGTCGACATAGACGACGGTGCAATAGGCGATGTTCGGTTTTCGCGTCCGGCCGGCCTTGCTCCAGTCATCGAGGAATTTACGGTAACGCGGCGCGGCATCGCCGCGCGGATAGACCAAAAAATAGCCTGGATTGACGCCGTGTTCCGCGCAGAATTGCAGCGTCTGCGGATCGCGGCTCATCATCCACAGCGGCGGATGCGGCCGCTGCGCCGGCTGTACCGAGATGCGGGCATCGTCGGTATGGAACTCGCCACCGTGAAACGAAAATGGCTGCGCCTCGCCGAACGCCGCGCGCATGTAGTCGACGAATTCGAGTGTCGGCGATTTGCGCTGACCGTAGTCCAGGCCGAAGGGGCGGAAGTAATCCGGATTGATGCCGGGAACGAGCCCGATCTCCATGCGGCCGCCGAGCATCTGATCGACGATGGCGATCTCCTCGGCAAGCCGCAGCGGATGATAGAGCGGCACAATGTAGCCCATCGGCCCGATGCGCAGCCGCTTGGTCCGCGCGCCGGCGCCGACCGCATAGAGCGACGGCGACGACATCCAGCTTTCGTCGGGCCGGAAATGGTGCTCGACGCAGAACGAATAGTCGAAGCCGAGTTCGTCGCACAAGGCCAGTTCGCGCCAGAGCTGCTCGTAGCGCTGGTGCGGCGTCATGCCGGGCTTGGCCCAGATGTGGGAGAAGTGGGAGAATTTCATTGCGGTGGGTCAGTCCCTTACTCTTTTGCGCGCGCCGTGCATTACCGAAAGTACGACGATCTCACCGCGGTCATCGTTCACTTGGTAGACGATAATGTATGGATGTTCGACAAGCTCGCGGGTGCCCTTGACCAGTCCTGGCCGTCCCATGTGAGCGGAGCTCGTCCGTTCCCAGGAGGCTTATTCGATCGCGGATGGCCGATACCATCCGAGCTGCCGCTCGCGGATTGTCTCTCGCGATCCATTCAACAATCCGTTCGAGATCGGCCTCAACCGAATTTCGGATGAGGACTTTCATAAGCCGTGGCGACGACGTAGGCGCTCGCTGAACTCAGCAAGTGTAAGCGTTTTTGGATTGGCTTCTGCAAGCCGTCGCCGCACCTCCGCGGCTTGCTCGTCTGTCAAATGCAGTTCGTTCTTATCCTGCTCTTCCATGATCTCGACAACGTGCGCGACGTCTGCCTGACGGTCCGCCGGCCAAGCCAGCACCCGGTCGAGGATTTCCTTGACTTGGTCTTTCGTCATGCGAGCCGTTGCTCCAGGAAGGCGGCGACCTGACTGCGCGTCACCGAGGGAAAGCCCTCGAGAAAGTCATCGATCGATTCGTCCGCTTCGAGGTAATCTAGCAGCGTTTGCACCGGCGCGCGCGCGCCCGAGAAAACCGGCGTGCCGCCCATGATCTCCGCATTGCGGGAAACGACCGGTTGTTTCATGGCGACTATGTAGCCATAAAGGCTTATTTTTGCAAAGCGCGTTGCCGGCTAGCGCTGCGCCCGCCACAAACCTTTTCGCTCACCCCAACATCACCCGATAGCGCACGAAATCGTCGGCGTTCGCGAATTCATCGTAGAGCCGGCGCGCCGGATTGGCCGCGCGGGTGTGCCAATAGAGCCGCGACCAGCCGCTCGCTTTGGCGCGATCCAGCAAATCCGCAATCAGAAGCCGGCCGAGGCCGCGGCGGCGGAATTGCGGATCGACGAAAAGGTCTTCGAGGTAACAGACCGGCGTCGCAGTCCAGGTCGCTTCGTGGACGACGCCGGTGGCAAAGCCGACCACCGCTTCATTGACGGCCGCAACGCGGGCGAATATTGGCGAGGCCGGATCGAGCATGCGCTGCCAGGTTCGCGCCGTCACGAGCTCCGGAATGCGGGTGTCGTAGAATGCACAATAATCCGACCACAGCCGGCGCCACGCGGCTTCATCCGCTGCCGCGGCATCGCGTATGCAAATTGCCGATTCGGGCATCGCTGCCGTTCCAAATTGTCTAACATTCGAGGCAAGAACGCAGCCGCAACGATATCATGGCCAGAGACGGGAAACTTGCGTCCGCGATCGGCAAGCGCCGGTCGATCCGCCGCTACCGGTCGGCGCCGGTCCGGCGGGCGGCGGTCAAGCGCATACTTGCCGCCGCGACGCGCGCGCCGTCGTCGCACAACCGCCAGCCGTGGCGGTTCGCGGTGCTTGAGGACGACGCAAGCAGATCCCGGCTTGCCGAGGCGATGGGAGAGCGGCTGCGCCGCGACCGCCTCGCGGACGGCGACGATGTTGCAGCGATCGACGCCGATGTGGCGCGCTCGCTCGCGCGGATCACCGGCGCCCCAATCGTCATCGTCATTTGCGCCGATCTCGCCGACATGGACCGATATCCCGACGACCGCCGCAGCGAGGCCGAATATTTGATGGCGGTGCAAAGCACGGCAATGGCGGCGCAGAATCTGCTCCTCGCCGCGGAAGATGAAGGCCTCGGCGCCTGCGTGATGTGCGCGCCGCTGTTCTGCCCCGAAGTGGTGGAGGCGGCGCTGCAATTGCCGCCCGGCTGGCGGCCGCAAATGCTGGTGACGCTCGGCGCGCCGGCCGCGCCAGGCAAAGACCGGTCCCGCCTGTCGCTCGAGGAAGTGACTCTGTGGTCGTCGCGCAATCGGCCGCGCGGAGGCGGCTGAACGAGTTCCGATTGGTGCGAGCGGACTTTGCTTTCGCTGTCATCATCCGCGAAAGCGGATGATCCAGTATTCACCGTTGCTCGCGGCCTTTTCCGAAAGCTTGGAGCTTACTGGATGCTCCGCATTCGCGGAGCATGACAAGGCAAGATTTTCTCTGGCGCGATCACGCGCTTTTCAGCCGCGGAATAATCTCGCGTGCGATGGTCTCGATCTGGTCCGTCTCGTAGCGATACGGCACGAAGATCAGTTTCTGCACGCCGACGGCGAGATGCGCCTTAAGCTGCTCGACGCATTCGTCGACGGTGCCGAGGATGGCGCTGTCCTTGGTCGACTCGCTCCACGAGGCGTAATCCCACTCCTTGCCGAGCCATTCCATCATTTCGCTTTCGACCGCGGCGCGCGATTTGCCGATGCGAATCGGCAGCTGCGCGGCGTTGAGCAGCTTGTCGGGGTCCTTGCCGGCCTCCTTGGCGAAGCCGCGGATCTTGGCCCATGACGTGGCGAAGCTTTCCGGCCGATAGAAATAAGTCAGCCAGCCGTCGGCGGCGACCGCGGCGCGCTTGAGCACGCGGTCGACATAGCCGCCGATCAGAAGCGGCGGATAGGGCTTCTGCACCGGCTTCGGAAACATCACGCCGGCCGGAATCTTGTGGAACATCCACTCGCCCTTGACCATGTCCTCGGTCCAGAACCGCTTCAGGATGTCGAGGTTCTCGTCCATGATCTTGCCGCGCTTGTCGAACGGCACGCCGACGGCGTCGAACTCGCGTTTGTACCAGCCCGATGCCAGCCCCATGATCAGCCGGCCGTTCGACAACAAATCCATGCTGCCGAGCTGCTTGGCGAGAATCACCGGATTGCGCATCGGCAGCACCAGAATGCCGGTGCCGAGCTTGATCTTGCTGGTGCGCGCCGCGATCGCGGTGAGCAGCGTGAGCGATTCGATGATCGGAAAGTTCGGCTGCACGCCGAGCAGCACGTGATCCCAGACCCAGATCGAATCGAAGCCAAGCTCCTCCATCCTGATGCCGTACTCGACCAGCGCGCGGGCGTCCGGCATTTCCGGGAAGGCTGTGAAATTGCGCGCGGCGATGCCGAACGTCTTGCTCAGGGCGGTCATGCGCTTGTCTCCATGATGAATTGGCTCGGCCGTCAGTGCTCATTTTTGCAAGTGTTTGCTTCACCTTTCCCCGGAGGGGAGAGGTCGAGCGAGCCCCGACTTGATCGGGGGCAGCGAGGGTGAGGGGGTTCGGACGCCGGGATTTTTCTCAGACTTCCGAGCCCCCTCACCCCGACCCTCTCCCCTTCGGGGAGAGGGAGCTAAGAACGTCGCCTGTCTCATTGCTGCGCGATTCCGCTTACTAACTGATGTAGAGCCGCTCGGGGTCGAGCATGCGCAGCACGGACAATTCGTGCTCGGTGGGCGGCTCGGTGACGCCGACATCGGCATCGAAATCGAGCTTGAAGCCGGTGTTGTCCTGCACCTGTTCGCGGGTGACGCCGAGATTGAACGCCAAGCGGCTTCATGCGCTCGCGTCTTTTCATCGAAGCCGAAGACGGCGAGCTCGGTGACGACACGGAACATCCCGCCGATCGGCAGGCCGCTGCGGCGCCGCGTTTCGTCGCCGCGCAGCCAGCCCGGGCTGGTGATGAAATCGACGTTCTCGACGAAACGGCGCTTCTCGTGCTTCATCGCCACGATCATGTTGGTGAGGCTGGCGATGTCGTTGCCGCCGCCGGTCCCGGGCAGCCGGGTCTTCGGATGCTTCGGATCGCCGATGACCGAGCTGTTCAGAGTTGCCGTACTGGTCGATCTGCGCGCCGCCCATGAAGCCGATGTCGACATAACCGCGCTGCAGCAGCAGCAGCACATCGGCGCTGCCGAGCACCATGTTGGCGCGCGCGGTGCAGCGCTGATCGTTGGTCGACGGCGGCAGCTTGCCGGGTTCGATGAAGGCGCCGACGACGCCGCCCTCGAACAGGATGGTGAGGCCGGGACAGTGCAGCCGCTGCGCCAGCGTCGCCGCCAAGCAGCGGAATGCCGACGCCGGCGAACACCACCATGCCGTCCTTGAGCTGGCGCGCACTCAGGATGGCGATGAGTTCGCTCGCCGTGTAGTCGAGCTTATGCGTCATAGATCGAGCTTCCCGCCCGTGCGGCGCTGAGCAGTTCCTCGATCCCGATGAGGTCGAGAAACTCCGCCCAGGATTTCGGCCCGTAAACGAACCGGTCGAGATAGTCCTTCATGCCGCCGACCGGATCCTTGTTCACGAGCCCGACGTAATATTCCATGTGCTTCATCATCGGCTCGTAGACGCCGTAGCACTCGTGCGGCGCGCAGCCGAACGGCACCTCGACGACGGCGTCGACTGCGAAGAACGGAATCTTGGTCTGGTCGGGCGCGCGGCGGATCTGATCGTTGGACGACGATGCGCTCGGTCGAGAGGATGACCCTGTTGGCCGCCATGGCGAGATCGATGTCCATGAATTGCAGGCCGTCGATCTGCGCGTTGCCGTAGGCGTCGCAGCGCTGCACGTGGATCAGCGCCACGTCGGGATTGAGCGCCGGCACCAGCAGCAGCTTTTCGCCGGTGAACGGACAATCGATCTCCTTGGCTTCGGGCCGCTGTCTTGAGCACGTCGGAGCCGAGCATCGCCCGGATCGGCATGAACGGCACGCCCATGGCGCCGGCGCGCAACCGCATGCCCATGGCGAGATGGCTCCATTCCTCGAATTGCGCCTTGCCGGTCTCGACGTGGTGACGCATCACCTTCGACACGCCCCACAGGATGCCCTGGCTGAACCAGCTGGTGACGATGTGCTCGCGAGACGCCGGAGCCGAACAACAAGTCGCCGTCGCTGGAGATGATGCTGCGCGAACAGGTCAGATCGCTGCGCCCGGCGCGGATCAAGCGCCCAGATCAACGCCATCGGCGTGCGCGACATCGTGCTGCCGCCGATGCCGACCAGGTCGCCGTCGCGCACGAAGGAGGCGACATCGTCGAGCGCCACGACCTTCTCGCGCAGGCTGCGGTCGCGCTGCGCCAAATCCTTGCGCAATTCCTCGTATGGCTTGATTTCGCTCATGCTGGAATATTGCGCCCGATTTCGGCGTTGAAGTCCTCGATCTGGCGGTCCCAGGCCGCAATGCTGTCGACGAGCCCCTGCCAGAACTGCTGTTTCCTGCGGCGGTCGAAATCCTCGATCGTGACGCCCTGTTGCTCGACCCAGGTGTAATAGCCGAGATTGAAAATGCGGCTGCGCTCGACATGGGTCAGTTCGAGCACGCGATCGTCGGCAATGCCCTCGATGTGGCGGCCGAAAATCTCCCCGGCATTGACCTCATCGAACCCGTCCGCATATTTGCGCGCCCGGTAGCTCTGCCGTTCGCTGCCGTACATCGCCGCCGAATCGGTCGCGACCGTCATCACGACATCATCCGGCCCATAATCGAGGTGCTTGGCGAGCTTGATCGCGGCGACGATATTGGCGAGGCCTGATATTCCGAAATCGTCAAAGCGGCGGATCAAAGCCGGATCGAGCTTGCGCCGAAGCGCGAGATACCTGCGGCCGCAATCGTCGCCGAACAACAGATTGAGCGCATCGGTCGCGGCATCCGAAACGGCAATTACAATGTCGGTATTCATGACATTGTGAATGAGCGGAATGTGCTTGTCGCCGATGCCCTGGATGTTGTGTTCGCCGTAGCCGTTGCAGTACATGGTCGGGCATTCGGCGGCCTCCACGGCAACGATCTTGCTGTGATGGCGCTTCTTGAGCCAGTCGCCGGCCGCGATGGTGCCCGCCGATCCGGTCGCCGCAACGAACGCCGCCAGCCGGTAATTCTTGTTGTCGCGCCGCAAATGCTCGAACACGCGATCGAAGGCCCGGCCGGTGCAGTGGTAATGCACCAGATAATTGGCGAATTCTGAGAACTGATTGAGGATGACGTTGTCGCTGTCACGGGCGAGCTCGGCGCACTTGTCGTAGATTTCCTTGACGTTGCTCTCGGTGCCCGGCGTGCGGATGATGTCGGACGGGTCGGCCACCCACCGCGCCAGCCAATCGAACCGCTCCCGGCTCATGCCGGCCGGCAGTACGGCGACGCCGCGGCAGCCGAGAATGCGCGAGATCGCGACCCCGCCGCGACAGTAATTGCCGGTCGACGGCCAGATCGCGCGCTGCCGCGAGGGATCGAAACCACCGGTAACCAGACGCGCCACCAGGCAGGCATAGGCCGCCAGCACCTTGTGCGCGCCGATCATCGGGAAGTTGCAGCCATCCAATACGACGATCGGCGCTTTGACCCCGGTCAATTCGGGCGGCAGCACGGCATGTATCGGCGTCTTCAGCCGCGTCCTGCGGTCGGCGGCGTTGAACCAATGCACGCGCCAAAGATTGGCGGCATCCGGCGCATCCGGATCGACGCCGGTCAGATCGGGCGCCTTGCCGTCGGCTTCGCTGCCAGGATCGGCGAGGTCACTGAAAGTCGGCAGGAAGCCGCCCACCTGCTTCAGCCGGCTGATGGCCGCGCTGCGGCGGACGCGGTCGGTTACCTCGGGCGCCATCACGAGAGCCATTGCACGACCTTGTTCGACCTGCCCTGCCCAATCGCGGACGAGCAAACTTGCGTCCCCAAAGAAGGCGCCGGACCTTAGAGTTATGCTATTATTAGAACAATAGGAATTTCGAAATCTCCGGACGCAATTTGCCGCCGGCTACGCCGGCGCGGCCACCATTGCCGCGCCGGGGCGGCGCGGCAAAAACGACGCGCGATAACGCTCCTCGGAGACGCCGCCATAGACGGTATTGCGCTGGCGCGGAACGCGGCCGAGCGAACGGATGATGCGTTCCATGGCGTCGGGAGTCATCTCCTGGCCATGCACCGCGCCGGCCGAGCGGGTGATCGTCTCGTCCATCAGCGTGCCGCCGAGGTCGTTGGCGCCGGCGTTTAGACAGACCTTTACGCCGTCAGGGCCCATTTTCACCCACGAGGTCTGAATGTTCGGCAACAGCCGCTGGAACACCAGCCGCGCCACGGCATGCATCAGCACGGCTTCGCGGAATGTCGGGCCGCGCCGCGCCCGTCCCTTCAGGTAGATCGGCGCCTCCATATGGACGAACGGCAGCGGCACGAATTCGGTGAACCCTCCCGTCTCCGCCTGCAACGCGCGCTGGCGCAACAGGTGCCGCGCCCAATGATGATACTGGTCGACGTGGCCGTACATGATCGTCGCCGTGCTCTTGAACCCCAAGCGGTGCGCCGTGCGCATGACTTCGAGCCAGCGCTCGGTGTTGATCTTGTCCGGGCAGATGACGGCCCGCACTTCGTCGTCGAGCACTTCGGCCGCGGTGCCCGGCAAGGTGCCGAGTCCGGCCGCCTTCAGCTCGGCCAAAAATTCCGCAACCGGAAGCCCGAGCGTCGCCGCACCTTGGTTCACTTCGAGCGGCGAGAATGCGTGAATGTGCATGTCCGGCACGGCGGTGCGCACGGCATGGCAAATATCAAGATAGGTGCTGCCGGTGAAATCGGGATGGATGCCGCCCTGCATACAGACTTCGGTAGCGCCGCGCTGCCAGGCCTCGCGCGTGCGGGCGGCGATTTCATCGAGCGAAAGATTGTAGGGCCGCCCGCGCAGATTTTCGCTCATCTTGCCTTTTGAGAAGGCGCAGAACTGGCATTTGAATGAACAGATGTTGGTGTAGTTGATGTTGCGGGTCACCACATAGGACACGGTATCGCCGCTGATGTCGCGGCGCAGCGCGTTGGCCGCCGCGCAGACCGCCGCAAACTCGCCGCTGCGCGCCTGAAACAGCCGCACGATGTCGCCTTCGGACAGAGCGCGACCGCCGAGCGCGCGGTCGAGGATTTTCGCAAGTTCCGAAGCCGCCATCGCCGGCGCGGCGGCCAGCTCCGAGATGCGCTCGGCCGCAGCCGGAAGCGGCTTGCCGGCGCCCGGCGACCAGTCGTCGATGCGCGGCCAGCCGTCCGCGTCGATACGGTGCAAGAGCGTGGTGTGCAGAGCCGGATCGACCCAGGCGCGGTGGTCGGCGGCATAGGCCGGGTAGATTGCCAGCCGCTCCTGCAGGCTCCTTGCCGGCAGCGTTGGTGGCGCGCTCCAAAACCTGCAGATGCGGCCACGGCGCTTCCGGATTGACGTGGTCCGGCGTCACCGGCGAAACGCCGCCCCAATCGTTGATGCCGGCCTCGATGAGGCGGCGCAACGCGCCGGGAGAAAGATTCGGCGGCGCCTGAATGTTCATGGCCGGCGGGAAGATCAGCCGCGCCATGGCGATCGTCCACAAATGCTCTTCCAGGCTCGGCGCCGTGGCATCGGCCATCCGCGTGCCGGGTTTTGGGCGAAAATTCTGGATGATGATTTCCTGGATGTGGCCGTACGCCTCGTTGAGCTCCCGCAGCGCCAAAAGCGCGTCGATCCGCTCGCGCCGTGTCTCGCCGATGCCGATCAGGATGCCGGTAGTGAACGGCACGCGCTGTTCGCCGGCCATGCGGATGGTGGCAAGCCTCGCCGCAGGATCCTTATCGGGCGAACCGTGGTGCGGTCCGCCTTTTTCCATCAAGCGCGAAGCCGTGCTCTCTAGCATGGCGCCTTGCGAGACCGACACCATCCGCAACGCCGCAATGTCGGCTGCACTGAGCAGGCCCGGATTGAGGTGCGGCAACAGGCCGGTCTCGTCGAATACCAGCCGCGCCGTCTCGGCGAGGTACGACAGCGTCGTGCCGTGGCCGAGCTGCTTGAGTTGTTCGCGCGCGGCGCGGTAGCGCAGTTCCGGCTTGTCGCCCAGCGTGAACAAAGCCTCCTTGCAGCCCGCATCGCGGCCGGCGCGCGCGATCGCGAGCACCTCGTCGCGCAACAAGAACGCCGCCGTACCGGCGCGCGGCTTCTGCGCGAAGGTGCAGTAATGGCAAACGTCCCGGCACAGCTTGGTCAGCGGGATGAAGACCTTGCGCGAATAGGAAACGATCGAGCCGTGCGCGCGGTCGCGGCGGGAGGCGGCAGCGTGCAGCAGCGGTTCGATGTCGCTCAGATCGGTCAGGGCGTAGGCCTGTTCCGCCGTCAAGGTCCGCTCGCCGGTCAAATCGCGCACCGCCCGCAGCGCCTCGTCTGCGCCAGATCGGGTCAGGTCGCCGGCAGTGAGCAGCGCGTGACTGCGCGTGTTTGTCCGCAGCGACACGAACTGGCGCAGATTCTCCGGACGGTCGATGTCGAGTCCAAGCTTGCCGGCGGGCAGCACCGTGAGCGTCAAGCCCTGCGCCTGCGCGGCGTCGCAATGCCTGGCGAAACTCTCCGGGCCGAAGCAGAGCGGAATGGCGCCGGCCGGCCGGCACGCCAGAAGATTGGTGCCGCCATCGTCGCTGGCGCCAAGCACAGCGAGCGAACCTGCCGCGCTGATTGCGTCTGCGGCCTGGGCGATGTCAGCCGGCGCAAGCTGCGGTAGGTCGGACGGCACCACCACAACGCCCGCGCCACCATGGGCGACGACGTAATCCACGCCGAGGCGGATAGCAGCGTTGAGATCACCGCCGCCGTCGTCAGAGATGACGATTGCCCCGCGCGCCTTGGCGAGCGCGCCGGCATGACTGTCCGGGGTGACCACGGCGATGCCGCCGAGATGCGCGCTGGCGCGCGACAGCGCGTCGAGCACGTCTTCGAGCATCGCTTGCGCCAAATTGGCGCGCGCCGCCGCATTCAGCACCGGCGCGAGCCGCCGTTTGGCGACCGCAAACGGTTTGACCGGCACCACCGCCCAGATGTCGCGCACACCGCTCATCGGCGCCCCCCGGCGGCCTCGGCCGCCATCGGCCGGTCCGCCAATTGGTCGGCGAAGGAGACGACGTCGCGGGCGAGTTGTTCGCGGTCCGGAAGCGTCTTCATCATCGTGCATGTCACCATGACCGGAATTTCCGCCTTCGTCTCGTCCGCCGCGTCCGCTCGGTCGATCACCAGGCCGTCGATCAGGCCGCGATAATGGGCGGCAATCGAATGGCTATCCGCCTTAACACCGAGCTCGTCCATGATCTTCCCCGTCGGTCCCTTGACCGCACGGCCGCCGATGATGGGCGAGACCGCGATGACCGGCGTGACGGTCTGCGCAAGCGCCTCGCGAATTCCAGGAACCGCCAGAATCGGATCGACGCTGAGGAAGGGATTTGACGGGCAGATGACGATCGCCCGCAAGCCCCGCGCCGACAGGACTTCAATCACACCGGGCGACGGCGTTGCCGCCGCCGCGCCGGAAAAACGGATAGCTTTGACAGCCGGCTCGCAGCGCCGCCGCACGAAATAGTGCTGGAACGGCAATTCGCTCTCGTCGGTTTCGACAATGGTGCGGACGGCGTCATCCGACATCGGCAATATCCGTGCGGAAATGTCGAGCGACTCCGCAGCCTTGCCGGCAAAGCCGCCGAGTCCGCCGCCGCCGCGCAACCATGCCGTACGCGAGACATGCATGGCAAGATCGCGATCGCCAAGCTGGAACCAGGTCTCGCCGCCAAGCCGGCCAAGCGCGCCGAGAAAATTCCAGGTCTCGTCGGCGCGGCCCCAGCCGCGGCGCCGGTCGGCGACGCCGCCGAGCGTGTACAGCACGGTGTCGAGATCGGGGGAGATGGAAAGGCCGAGATGCTCGAAATCGTCGCCGGTATTCACGATCACGGTGAGTTGGCCGGCAGCAAGCACGCGATAAAGACCGAGCGCAAGCTTGGCGCCGCCGATGCCGCCGCACAGCGCAACCACATGGCCCGCCAACCCGCTTTTCATGCCAGCGGCCCTCGGCATTGGCTCATCCGACTGTCATCATCCGCGAAAGCGGATGATCCAGTAGTCACGGTAGATCGAGTTTTTTGAGAGCTTGCGATTACTGGATGCTCCGCCTTCGCGGAGCATGACAGGTCAAAGACGACTGCCGCTGGTATCATCTGAACAGGTCCATTTTCATCTGAACAGGTCCATGTGTTTCGGGCGCAACAGCGCGGCGGCCGGCAGCGCCGGCGCATCGCAGAGGAGCCCACGCAAGTGAACGACCGGAAGCGCCTCCGCCGCCTGCCCCATCAACAGCGACGCCGCCGCCGCAATCTCATCGGCGACTGCCACCGTCGTCACCCGCATCTTGCGGCCAAATAAATCCGGCTCACCGATCATGTCGCGCAGCGACGGCACGCCGGCAGCGCCGAGCGCGACGCCGACCACGCCGTTGCGCCAGGCGCGGCCGAAACTGTCGTTGATGACCACGCCAAGCTCGACGCCGAATTCGCGGTCGAGCCTCGCCTTCAGTGCGGCCGCCGAGGCATCGGGATCGCAAGGCAACAGCAGCACCCGCTCCTCGCCACCGACATTGGACTGGTCGACACCGGCATTGGCCATCACGAAACCCAGGCGGTGCGCCACCACCAGAACGCCCTTGCGGTGGCGAACCACCTCGCTCGATTTCGGAAAGGATGATCTCTATGAGGCGCGGGTCCTTGTCGACCTCTTTTGCCAGTGCCGCCGCGCGCGGCGAGGGTGTGACGGTGCGAAGATCGACCATGCGCCCCTCGGCCTTGGATACCACTTTCTGCGCCACGACCAGGATGTCGCCTTCCTCCAGCACGATCGCCATGCGCCGCAGCGCCGCAACGATCAGCGCCGCCAGATCGTCGCCGGGCGCAACCAGCGGCAGCCCGGCGAGCGCCATCAGCGTCAGACTTTTTGCGCCCATGCAAAGTTCACCGTGGGTCGACTGGCGGCAGACCGGTGATGCGGATGCCGGCGCCGGGAATCTTGTAGCGCCGGTTGATGGCAATCAAGACCGATGTGAGCGCTTCGGCCGCGACGGTGTTGGCGAGCGCCCCGCCGTCGACGCCGCGCGTCGCCACCACATCCGCCAGCGCGATGACCTGTTCCCGCACGGCTCTTTCGTCGGCAAAGACCAGCACGTCGCAATCGGCCCGCTCGCCGCCATGCAGCTTCTTGGCCCCGACATTATGAAACGCGGAGGCGACGCGCGTTTCGGGGCCCAGCATGCGCTGCGCCACGAGCGCCGGAGAACCCGCGGCCGGTATCTGCACCACCGCGACCTTGGGCGGCACCAGCGGCACCACGGCATCGACCAGCAGCTTGCCGGCCATGACCGGCTTGATGTCGTTCAAGATCATGTCGTGATTGGCATAAGGCACGCACAGCACGACGATATCGGCGGCAAGCGCCGCGGCGCGATTATCGTCGCCGCGCAATGCGGCCCCAGCCTGCGAAGAAAGCTCCCTCGCCGCTTCTTGCGCCTTGTCCCTGTCGCGCGAGCCGAGCACGACCGGATAGCCCGCCGCCGCCCATAACAGGGCGAGGCCGGAACCCAGATCGCCCGTGCCGCCGATAATGGCGATGATCGGCTTGCCGCTGTCCATTCCGCTTGGCTCCCGCAAATCGGCGCGGACGCTAAGGTCCCATGATTGGCAACACAATACCTTTTCCAGCCTCGCCGCCGCTCACTCCCCGGCGATTCCGCACCAGTCGCAGATGGAAAGCGCCATCACCTTGATCGCGGTCTGGTAATCATCGATGCTGACATACTCGTCGTCGGAATGCATGATTGCGGTCGAGCCGGGACCGAAAATCACGGTCGGCGTGTGGCCGTAGAGGTTGAGGAACCGTGTATCGGCAGCACCCTGGCGGCCGCTGATCTCCGGATCGCTTCCGGTGATTTCCTTGTAGTTGTTGCAGACCAGCTTCACGATCGGGTGATCGCTCGGGATTTCGGAGGCCTGCGCGTCGTAGCCGACGAACCGCACCTTCGGCGGATGATCCTTCATCCACGGGTCTTCGGCCGCCGCGCGCGCGATGTGTTCGACGAGGCTCCGTTTGACCCCTTCATGGTCCTCGCCGGGAACCGTCGCCATGCTGCCTTTCAGCAAACAGGTTGCCGGGAATGAGCTTGGGAAATTCCCCGAATGGAAGGCCCCGATCATGCAGGGAATTGCGTCGATCGGCTTCGGATAGAGCGGATGCTTGATAGTGGCGACGCGCTTTCGTTCGAGCGCTTCGACCGCCTTGGTGATCTTGTAGCCGAGTTCGATGCCGCTGACGCCCTGATAGCGGCGCTGGATGCCGGCGGGCTTGCCCTGGATTTCGATCTCGAACCAGATGCGGCCGATACAGGCCGGCTGCACCGCGAGCCCGCTGGTCTCGCCGGAAATCCCGGCGTCGGCGTGATAGCCGCGGATGACGGTGTCGAGCGTGCCGTGGCCGCTGACTTCCTCGTCGATGACGATATCGAGGAAGACATCGCCCATCGGCTTGACGCCCGCCGCCATCATGTTCTCGATCGCCATGATGTGGCTCGCCACTCCGCTTTTCATGTCGCAGGAGCCGCGTCCGTAGAGCTTGCCGTCCTTGATCGAGGCCGACCACGGATTGTCGCTCCAGCCTTCGCCGTTGCCGACCGGGATCACATCGGTATGGCCGTTGAACAGGAGCGAGCGGCCGCCGCCGGTCCCTTTCCAGGTCGCGACGATGTTGGGGCGGCCCTCATAGCCGCGGTCGACCGGGATATAGCCTGGATGCTGCTTCAGCGCTTCCCAGTTCGACTCCCACATGTCGACCTGAAGTCCCATCTTGGCGAGATATTCGGCGAGGAATTTCTGAATCTTGCCCTCGTCGCCGGTCACGCTCGGAATCGAGACCATCTGCTGGAGGAACGTGATCGACTTGTCCTTGCTGGCGTCGATCTGATGCAGAACTTGGCGGCGAGACTCACTGCTCATTGTTGTTCCTTTCCTATTCGTCATCCCCGCCCGGCGCGCGCGATCGCATCCAGGATCCGGTGCGGCGTGATCGGCGACACCAGGAGCTCGGCGCCAAGCAGGCGCAGCGCATCGTTGACGGCATTGGCGATCGCGGCCGGCGGCGCGATGGCGCCGCCCTCGCCGATGCCTTTGATGCCGAACTCGGTGTGCGGCGCCAGCGTCTCCATGTGCTCGATTCGCACCGTCGGCATTTCGGCAGACGCCGGCAACAGGTAATCGGCGAGAGTCGAAGCGAGCGGCTGTCCGGCGGCGTCGAACGGCATTTCCTCGTAGAGCGCAGTGCCGATGCCCTGGGCCAGACCGCCGAGGATTTGGCCGTCAACGACCATCGGGATTGACCAGCTTGCCGCCGTCCTCGACCACCACATAGTCGAGAATCTCGACGTCGCCGATTTCGGGATCGACGGCGACGAGCGCGGCGTGCGTGGCGTAGCTGAACGTGCCGGAGTCGGGATTCGGCCGGTAGCCGATGGTCGCTTCCATGCCGCCGAGGTCGACATCGTGCGGCAGATTTTGCGGCTTCAGATACCAGGTGCGCGCGATCTCGCGCAGCGTGATCGAACCTCCGGGACCTGCAACCTCGCCGCCGCTGCACCGTCACCTGCGCCACGTCGGTTTGCAGAAGTTGCGCGCCGATCTTGGCGGCGCGCTTGGCAATCTCCTTGCACGCGATCGACACCGCGCCGCCCGCCATCACCATGCAGCGCGATCCCCAGGTGCCGGTCGAATACGGCGTCATGGCGGTGTCGCCATGCACGACTTTGATCTTGCCGACGTCGATGCCGAGAATTTCGTGCGCCACCTGCGCCAGCGTCGTTTCCAGACTCTGGCCGTGCGACTGCACGCCGACGCGCAGCTCCAATCCGCCGTCCGGCGTCAGCCGCGCGGTGGCCTGCTCGTAGCCGGGCACCATCGGGATGCCCCAGCCGTAATAGACCGAGGTACCGTGCGCGGCCTGCTCGCAATAGGTGGCAAGGCCGACGCCGATCAGCCGGCCGTCGGCTTCGCCGCGCCGCTGGCGCGCGCGCACCGCATTCGATGCCGATCGCCGCGACCGCGCGCCGCAGCGATTGCGGATAGTCGCCGCTGTCGAACTACTTTTTGGTGATGTTGTTGAATGGCATCTGTTCCGGCTTCACCAGAATCTTTGCCCGCACTTCATGCGGCTCGATCTCGGCCTCGCGCGCAATGGCGTCGAGCACGAGTTCGAGGGCGAAGCACACGCCGGTGCGCGCCACGCCGCGATAGGGCAGGATCGGGCATTTGTTGGTCGCGACCGAATAGGTGCGGCATCGGTAGGCGGGAAAATCGTAAGGTCCCGGCAGGATGCTGGCGACCTGCGCGGCCTCCAGGCAGGCCGAGAACGGATAGGCCGAATAGGCGCCGGAATCGACGACCGCCTCGCAGTCGATGCCGCGCAAACGTGCCGTCGCGGTCGGCATAGCCGGTGATGCGGTAATGGTGCTCGCGGCAATTGGCGCCGCCGGTCAAATGCTCGCGGCGGTCTTCGATCCAGCGCACCGGATGGCCGAAGCGCGATGGCGAGCCAGCCGAGGCAGACTTCTTCGGCGAGCAGGATGCCCTTGTAGCCGAAGCCGCCGCCGACGTCGGGCGCGATCACCCGCACCTGGCCTTCGTCGAGCCCGAGGCACTCGGCAAGGCCGGTGCGCACGATATGCGGCATTTGGCAGGCCGAATAGACCGTGAGCTGCTCGAGCCGCGCATCCCACAAGGCGACGACGCCGCGGCCTTCGATCGGCGCCATGCATTGCCGCGCGGTGCGGATTTCGCGCGTGACCTTGATCGGCGCGTCGAGCGCCCGACCGATATTCACGTCGACGAAGGTTTCGAGAAAAACGTTGTCGCCCCATTGCTCGTGCACCAGCGCAGAGGTCGCCTCGCGCGCCGCCAGCATGTCGTGCACGACCGGCAATTCGTCGAGATCGATAGTGACAGTGCCGGCGATGTCCTCGGCCTGCGCGCGCGTCGGCGCGACGCACATCGCCACCGGTTCGCCGACATGGCGCACCTTGTCGGAGGCGAGCGGCGATTGGTCGGACGGCTTGAAGCCGCGCAGGCTGGAGACCGCGCGAATCGGTTTGACGCCGGCGAGATCGGCCTGGGTGAAGACGCAGCTCGCTTGTGCGTCGTCGGGAATTGTCATGCCGGCGCAGGCGCGCATGTGCGAGCGGGCTGCGCACGAAGGCGACGTCCTTCATGCCGGCGAAAGCTAGATCGGCGACGAACTGGCCGCGGCCGCGCATCAGGCGGTCGTCTTCCTTGCGGCGAAGGCGCGCGCCGACGCCCTGCTCTTTCATCGGCGCCCACTCCCGCACGGCAACCGGAACTTGCTGGCTTCGATATGATTCACGCGATTGCCGGTCTTTGGCGGCGGCTCGGTGGGCTCAGATGCTAAGATTCTAATCTTAGGACGATAGGCCTTGCAACCCGGACCCTGGGCCAGCAATTTCGCGGTCCGCCAAAATCGGCGCGCCCGCGCCGGGCCGCGTGTCCGATCTGGATCCCTCACGACGTTGTTTTCCGCGTGTTCTTTCGCCGCCCATCGGCCCGAGCCAGCTTGCATCGCTCCTCCACATCTGCCCATATTGTAGGCAGCCTTTGCAGGCAGCAACGGACGTTCCGATCCAAATATACGCACAGCAAATCCACCAGCGATGGCACAGGCTTTGCTTGTTTCCATCGCAAACAGGAGGACGCACCATGACGGAATCTGGCCTTACACGCCGCGGCATGCTGATCGGCTCCGCTGCGGCGCTGGCGCTGCCGGTCGCGGCCCAGGCAGCGACGCTCGATGAGATCAAGAAGCGCGGCTACATGGCGGTCGCGACCGAGGACGATTTCCGGCCGTTCGAGTTCACCGAGAATGGCAAGCCGACCGGCTATGACCAGGAACTCCTGGATAGCTTCAAGAAGACGGTCGACTTCAAGGTCCGTCAGGACATCATCCCGTGGACCGGCATCCTGCCGGGCGTCACCACCGGCAAGTATGACGCCGCGGTGACGGCGGTGCTGGTGACCAAGGAACGCATGAAAACCCTCGACTTCTGCAGCCCTGTGGCCGAGTCGGTCGACTATTACCTCAAGCGCAAGAACGACAAGTCGATTCAGAGCGTCAAAGATCTCTCCGGGAAGGCGCTGGGCGTCGAGGCGGGCAGCGCCATGCTCAAGCTCTTGCCGCAGCTCGACGACATGCTCAAAACCACCGGCGGCCATCTCGGCAAGATCGTGCAATACCAGGGCTACCCCGAGGCGTATCAGGATCTGGCGCTGGGCCGGACCGATTACGTCGTCAACGTCTGGCTCAGCCTGCAGACGATCGCCAAGGAAAAGCCCGACACGTTCGAGGTCGGCCAAGCGGTTTCGAAGCCGACCTACGTCGCCTGGCCGGTGCTCAAGGGCAACGACGCATTGCACGGCCTGATCAACAAGTTCCTGCTGGGCGCGCGCAAGGACGGCTCGATGTACGCGCTGCAGAAGAAGTATTTCAGCACCACCTACGAGCACATGCCGGTGGAGCCGGTGGCAGGCGTCTGATCCTGCCCGCCTGTGGGAACTGGGGATTATCTGGCGTTAGCGGCAGGCGCCGTAAATACGATCGCGGTCAGCGTGCTGGCGATCGCGATCGGCAACCCGCTCGGTCTCGGTTTGGCGCTGATCCGCTGGGGCAAGGTCCCCGGATTGGACACCGTTGTCGCCGTCATGGTGAGCCTGTTGCGGGCCACGCCGGCGGTGACGCTTGTCCTCCTGGTTTATTTCGCACTGCCGACCATCGGCCTTGAGGTGCCGCGCTTTACCGCGGGCGTCGCCACATTGGCGCTGGGAACGATGGCCTACAATTGCGAGATCTGGCGCGCCACCCTGCTCGCCTTTCCGGCCGACCAGGCTCGATGCCGCCCGCGCCTTCGGCATGACGCGGGTGTTGCGCTTCCGCCTCATCGTGCTGCCCCTGATCGCGCGTGCCGCGCTGCCGGCTCTGGTCAACGAGATGACTTTGATCATCAAGGTCAGCCCGGCGGTCGCAGTGATCGGCGTGATCGAGACGACGCGGGCTGCGGACCGCATCGGCGCCGCGACCTACCGGCCGATTCCGCCATTCCTGGTCGCACTCGGCATCTATCTCGTCATCATCGGCGCCTTCGTTGCCGCGCAGCGCATGCTGGAACGCCGGCGGCGCATGGGATCGTTCGCATGATTCCCCGCGGCATCGAGGTGCTATGGCAGCAGCGGGACGCCATGCTGTCCGGGCTCTTCAACACGCTCACCATCACCGCGGTGGCGACCGTGTGCGCCGCGCTCCTTGGCCTCCTGCTGTTCATGCTTTTGATTTCGCGCATCCGCGCCATCGAACTGGCGGTGCGGTGGCTGATCGACGTCATGCGCTGCGTGCCGTTCATGTTGTTCTGCTACATGATTTATTACGGCCTGCCGTCATTCGGCATCGTCATCGGCAATCTGACGGCGGGCATCGTTGCGCTGACATTCTACAACGCCGCCTATATCGCCGAATTGCTGCGCGGCGGCTATGACGCGCTGCCGCGCGAGGGCATCGAGGCCGGGCATGCCTTTGGCTTTTACGGCTGGCGTCTGTTGCTGCGCATCGTGCTGCCGCCGGTCATACTCGCGTCGGTGCCGATGCTCGGCAACCAGGCCATCCAGATCATCAAGGACAGCGCCTTTCTGGTGATCATCGCCGTGCAGGAGCTGACTTTCGCCGCAAATTCGATCCAGGCGGTCTATTACGTCCCGTTCGCGAGCTTCGTGTGCGCGATGCTGCTATACTGGGTGTTGTGTCTGGGGGTCGAGGCTGGCGTGCGGGCGGTACTGGCGGTAGCTGAGTCGCGACGCTGAAGCGGAGGATCACAATGGCAAAGACGCTCACCGATGCGCAAGTGACCCAGTTTCGCGAACAGGGCTGGCTGGCGCCGCTGCGCGCGATTGACGCCGCTCAGGCGGCCGAATGCGCCTCGCGAATCGTGGCCTACGAGACCAAAATGGGCGAAAGCGCCAATCGCACGCTGAAGATCAAGGGCCATCTGGCGATGCCGTTTCTGGTCGAGGTCGCGCGCAGCCCGGGCATTCTCGACGCGCTCGAAGACCTGATCGGTCCCGACATCATGCTGTTCGGCGCTTCGATCTTCGCCAAGGGCGGGAAGGATCGCGCCTACGTTTCGTGGCACCAGGACAGCGCCTATTTCGGCCTCGATCCGCACCAGGAAATTACCGCGTGGGTGGCCTTCACAAATTCCAACGCAGAGAACGGAGCCTTGCAGGTGCTGCCGCGAAGCCATCTCGGCCCGGATCTGGCGCACGAAGAGACCTACGCGCCCGACAACATGCTGGCGCGAGGCCAGTCGCTGAAGATCGACGACGACAGCACAGCGGTAACCATCGAGCTTGAGCCCGGCGAGTTCTCGTTGCATCACGAGCGCACTGCGCACGGCTCGAAACCGAATCGCTCGGCGTCTCCGCGCATCGGCTTTGCCTTCTTCTACATTCCGACGCACGTGCGCTCGACCACCGGCCGCCGCACCGCTACCCTCGTGCGCGGCGTCGACCGCTACGGCCATTGGGATGCGGAGCCGTTGCCGAAGTTCGATCTCGACCCGGTGTCATTCGCTGCGATGCGCGCCGCCTGGGGCCAGTATCGCGACGGCGAGGTCAGGCAGGCCGCAGAAGCGTGAGCGCGATTTCAGTCCTTCGGGTCACCGGCCTGTGCAAATCGTTCAAGGATCACCGCGCGCTGGAGGGCATCGATCTCTCGGTGTCGGAAAGAGAGACGGTTTGCATTCTGGGGCCGTCCGGCGCCGGCAAGTCGACGCTGTTACGCTGCATCAACTGGCTTGAAGTGCCCGATAGCGGGGCGGTGTTTCTGTCGGGGGAGCGGGTCGGCATCCGCACCGGGGGCCAGCCGATGTCAGACGCCGAGCTGGCGCGCATCCGCACCCGGATCGGCATGGTGTTCCAGCATTTCGCACTGTGGCCGCACTTGAGCGTGCTCGGCAATCTGACGGCGGCGCCGCTGCACGTGCAGCACCGTCCGCGCCATGAGGTGCAGGAACAAGCCGAATTGCTGTTGCGCAAGGTCGGGCTGTGGGAAAAGCGCGACGCGCCGCCGGCGCGGCTCTCCGGCGGCGAGAAGCAGCGGGTCGGCATTGCGCGGGCGCTGATGGTGCGGCCGGTGCTGCTGTTGTTCGACGAGCCGACCAGCGCGCTCGATCCCGAATTGGTCGGCGAAGTGCTGGCGGTGATGAAAACGCTTGCCGAGGACGGCATGACGATGGTGGTGGTGACCCACGAAATGGGATTCGCACGCGAGGCAGCAACGCGCGTGGTGTTCATGGACCAGGGCCGCATCGTCGAGACGGCGGAGCCCGAGACCTTCTTCACCACGCCGTCGACCGAGCGCGCGCAGCAATTCCTGGCGCGGTACGGTGTGGAAAAGGTCCGCAAATGATTTGCGCTGCGATGGCGATCAAGGCCATCCGGCGCCGCAAGACTTTACGAGGAGTGCCCTCCCAGCCGCGGCCGGGGCTGGGGCCGACGTGCAAAGCGGCGCGCGGGCTTGGCCGACAGCCCAGTGCCGTTTCCGGCGCGGCGCCTTGGCGCCGAAAGGTCGATATGGAGCTGGATGGCGTCGCTGCGGTAGATGATGTCGGCGACGTAGATGGCGACATTGTTGCGGTCGACCAGCACGCATCGGCATTCCGCCGTCGGCGCGCCGAGCCCAATCTGCAAAAGGTCGGACGTGGTCGGGTCGGCGCTGCCGATCACGAGCGTCTGGTGCGCATGCTCGATGTCGATGCCCTTCCAGCCGGCGATCACCGGCAAAGCCGGACGCTGGCCGAACAGCTCCGGCGCGCGCTTGTAGATCGAGCTGGCGAGGTGCACGCTGACGATGCCGTATGGCTCACGGTCCTTGTACTGGACGCTGCGCAGGAACACGTAGCGGTTGGCGAGCTCGCCCTCACCTTCCCGCAGCGTCGGCTTAGGCGGCGCCTTGTCCACCTTGATACGCTTGAGCACGTTGTGCCGGATCGATTCGATCAGCACGTCCCAGGTCGTCGCCAGCTTGACCCAGTGCCGGTCGGCGGATTTTTCGGCGGCGAAGGTGCCGCGGCCCTGCTGCGAGCGCAGCAATCCCTCCTCGCGCAGGATATCGACCGCTTGGCGCACGGTGACGCGGGCGACCTGAAATTCGCGCTCCAGTTCGACCAGGGTCGGGATTTTCCCGCCGGGACGCCATTCCCTGGTTTCGATGCGGCGGCGCATGACCGAAGCGACTTGAATGTACAGCGGCACTCTGCTGCGGTCGTAGACCCTGGACAGTTCCGACATCGTTGTCTCTGCCGCCATATTCAGCGTTATCGGTGAGAAACGGGGCAGTCCTATTAGCATCATATGGTCCGACAGACGAGTTGGGGGTGCTGTCGAACCGTCGCGGCCGCGCGCGCCGGCTTGCGGCATACCGGGCCGGCGCGAGGACGGCACGTTTTATCGCGCGGCGATCCCCGGCGCGTACGCAATTGCGGTTGCCATTCGCGGGTCTTCAAACGTACTATCTACTAGCCAATAGTCTCATTGAGATGACAATGATGCGAGGGACGGCAGACAATCTCGACCGCCAAAGCCTGCGCGGCTTTCTGCACCTGGTCGAGACCGAATATCCCGACGAGCTGCTGAGAATTACCGCAACCGGTCGATCCGCGCTTCGACATGACCGCAATCGTGTTCGAACTCGAGCGCGCCGGCAAAAATCCCGTTGTCGTGCTCGAAAAGGTCGACGGCTACGGCATTGCCCGTCGTGACCAACGTGGCGGCGAACCGCCGCCTGCTGGCGGCCTGCCTCGGCGTCGAGCCGCGCGAATTGCCGGCCGCGTTCCGCGAGCGCTGCCAGAAGTACATCCCGTGCGAGACGGTGGCGCAGGCGGCGTGGAACGACATCGTCATTGAAGGCGACGATGTCGATCTCACCAAACTGCCGATCACGCTGCAATTCTCCGTCGACGGTGCGCCCTACATCACCGCCGGGCAGATTTCGGCACGCGACCCGCAAAGCGGCGTCGACACGACCGGCTTCCACCGGCTGATGCTCAAAGGCAAGAACCGGCTCGGCGTGTCGCTTGCATTCGCGCCGCCGCATGTACGAGTTCCACCGCCGCGCCGAAGAGCAGGGCAAGTCGCTGCCCGCAGTCATCACCATCGGCACCCATCCGCTGCACTACATGGGCTCGATGGTCTATGCCTACCCGCCGAATGTGCGCAAGTTCGAGATCATCGGCGGACTGTTCGGCGAGCCCTATCGGCTGGCGCAGTGCGGCGATCGACGACCTCGAAGTGCCGGCCGGCGCCGAGATCGTCATCGAGGGCGAGATCCTCGCCGGCGTGCACGAGCCGGAAGGGCCGTTCGGCGAATTCACCGGCTACGCCTCGTATCGCAGCACCCAGAACGTGTTCGTCGCCAAGCGCATCCGCATGCGCGGCGACGCCATCTACCAGTCCGTCACCTCCGGCATGTCGAAGGATCACATCCTGGTTTCGTGCATCACCCGCGAGGGCGAAATCTTCAATGCGCTCAAGCGCAATCTGCCGAACGTGCGCGCGGTGCACGTGCCGCACACGACCTGCGGCGGATTCATGGCGTTCATTTCGATGAAGAAGACCGCCGAGGGCGAGCCGCAGATGGCGGCCATGGCGACATTCGGCACCGAGCTCTACACCAAATACGTGATCGTGGTCGACGACGACGTCGACGTGTTCGACATCAACGACGTGATGTGGGCGGTGGCGACGCGGGTGCGCGCGGACAAGGACATCTTCTTCATCCCCAACGCCAAGAGCGCCATTCTCGATCCCACCTCGGACCCGCAGAATTTCACCGTGACGAAGATGGGCATCGACGCCACCCGTCCGGCGGGCCTCGATTTCGCCGAGCGTCTCGTCATCCCTGAGGAACAGCGCGCGCGGGCGCGCGAGATTCTCGCGAAAGCCGGGATCAATCTCTGAGAGCGACGAGACGCTCTCCCGCGCTGAGCGAGAGAGACTTCCATTGACTGGAATCAACGTCGTCATTGCGAGGAGCGAAAGCGACGACGCAATCCAGAACGGCTCCGCCGCGCTGGATTGCTTCGCTTCGCTCGCAATGACGCGTTCCAGCTATGGCGTCCACAGATTCTGAAGCTGAGCGGCCACCACCTCTTCATACGACGGGTCGCAGTCGAGCAGCCCCACGTCGCGGGCGAAGCGGTTGAGCGAGGCGATTGTGTGCCGCGACAGCGCGGCGTCGTAGAACGGCAGATCGCGCTCCACGAGGCCGGTGATCAGTTCGGCCTCGAGCGGAGCGAACCGCTTGCGTCCGACCTCGGCTGCCAGCGACACGTCGTTCCGCAGCGCCTTGTGGCTTGCAACGATGGCGCGGACCATTGCGGCGGCCGTCTCGGGACGATCCGCGAGCAGCCGATCCGTGGTCGCAACGACCGGCAAGGTGTAGTCGAAGGCGCCCTTGGGACCGTCGCCTCTTCGCACATCGAGCACGATCGCCCCGGCGCCGCGGCGCAGTGCGATTTCAGCGCCCATGCCGTTCGCCCAGAAGCCGTCGATAACGCCATTCTCCAGCGCCTGCGCCGCACTCACCCCGGTATTGACTTTAAGCTCAAGCCCGCCCGGTATCGGCGCAATGGCGATACCGTCGCGCTCCGGATCGAGCCCGGCTGCCGTCAGCATGCGCTTGAGCCCCAGCTCGACCCAAGGCGCAGCGCCGATCCGGCGTCCGCGCACGCAGCCAAGATCGCCCCGCCTGGCGCCCAGATTACTGCGCATCACCAGAAACCAATACATGCCCTGCGCCTGCGCGCAGATGAGTTTCATGGCGCGCCAGCGCGGGAACACGGCGAGCGCCGCGTGCGCCTCGGCGGCGACGAAATCGACCGCGCCGTCCTTGAGCGCCTGATAGCCCTGTCGGCGGGCGACATCAGCACCAGCGATGCCTCAAGCGCTTCGTCCCGCAGCAAACCCAACTCGCACGCTGCAAGCACCGGAAAGTACGAGTTCGAAATCAGTCCGGCACGGCGATCTTGATCGGCGTCATGATATGGGCTGCAGATTTCAACAGCGGCGCTGTTTACCGATCAGGCGATGCGGGCATCGCGACAAATCGATCCGGGGGTGTCCGACACCTGGTAACCGCGTTTCCCGGACACAGCGCAGCGCGCCTTGGTGCGCTGAGGAACCGGGACCGTCCGAACCGCCGCCTCAGCAACGGTGCCGGATGCAGCGCACCGCTTCGCGCTGCATCCGGGAAAAGCGGCTGTTTGGCTCTACGACGCTCACGAACGACCGCGGACCGTACTGCCGAAATTATCCCACCGTCGACGGCAACTCGTTCTTGACGCGGGCTTCCACCGCGGTCCACTCCGCCGGCGTCAGTTTGACCGATCCGACGAACTTATTGGTGTAGAGCTGCGTTGCCGGTGGGATATTCTTGATCCCCATATAGGTCTCGACCGAGTGCCGGGTCTCTTCGGCGAGCTGCGGATCGAGGTAGCCGAGCCCGTGTTCCTTGAAGGCCGGGACGAAGCCGAGCGAGGTGCCGACTTCCTGCCCGTAGAACAGCACTTCCGGGTGGCCGGCGCGCCGCCCTGGAATTCCTTGAGGCTATCGATGTGAAGGTCGATCGCCTTTTCCGGATTGAGGTAGACGTATTTGAGACCTTCCAGCAGGCCGTCGACGAAGTTCTGGCAGAGTTCGGGCCGCTTCGCGATCGTCTCGCGCTTGCAGGCGGCGACGACGCTGCACATCTCGACGCCGTAGCTCTGATACAGCATGACGTTGATCGGAATGTGGTTCGCCCAGTAGGTGGGCGCGATACTGCCGAAGAAATTGCCGACCACCTTGATCTGCTTGGCCGCCGCCGCGCGCATCAGGCTCGCCGGGTCCATGCTGACGATCTTGATCTTGCTGGCGTCGATCCCGGTCGCCTTCACGAAGGCGGGCCACAGCGCGTACTCGCCGCCGCCGAGTTCGAAGCCGATCGTCTGGCCTTCGAGCTGCTTTGGGTGCGTGATGTTGAGTTCCTTCAGCGAGAAAATGCCGATCGGCGAACGCGGCCAGATGCGCCAATCGCCACCAGGTCCAGCCCCGACCGACGCAACCGTCATGCACCGCCATGTCGAGCAGGCCGAAATCGTACTGGCCCTGGTCCACCGGCACGCACACCTTGGTCGAACCGAAGCCGCGGTCGATGCTGACATCGAGACCACGCTTCTCCCAGTAGCCGAGCTTCTTGGCGACGAAGGTGAAACTGTACGTGCCAAGAGGCAGCCACGGCAGAGTGAGCTTGATGGGCGTCGCGGCGCGCACGATCGCCGGCGCGGACAGGCCGAGTGCGCTGCCGGTGCCGGCGATGCCAGCGAGCTTGAGGAAAGATCGTCGATGGAGTGCCATTGCGCAGTCTCCTCTGGGTTGCTCTTGCGTGAATCATGCGAATCGCGCGCCCGGGCCCCCGCCTCGGCCGTGCAATCAGTACGGACTGTACTCGTAGATCGACGGCCTTTAAAGGCTTCAAGCGGAAGCCGTTGCAGGCGTTGTAAATCTGCGGGCAATTCGAGAAAGCGGCGATCACGTCCATTTCGGCGCGGAAGTCGATGTAGTCGCCGGCCTTGCTGCGCGGGCACCTGGATCGACCAGTTGCCGTCGCTGCCGATCGGGCAGTTCATGAACACGTTCATGTTGAACGGGACGTCCTTCCAGGCGATGCCCCATGGCTTCAGCGCGGCGGCGAGATTGTCGCGGCAGTTCTTGGTGTCCTTTACGCCGTAGCGCTTCTCGTTGGTGAAAGTCGAGCAGGCGCCGGCCAGCATGTCGTGCACGCCGCAGGTGTCGGCGATGATGGTCATCATGCCGCGCGCTTCGTCGGAATAGAGTACGTAGCCGACGCGCGGGAAGACCTGCCGGTTGAGACTGATCGTGTTCATCACCGACAGTTTCTCGGCGAGATTGCCGGCGTTGATCGTGACGAGATCGGCCACCTGTTGGCCTTCCAGGTCGACGATGCGCAGCACCTGGCCCTTGCGGATTTCGGCGGCAAAATGGCCGGACGGCGCGATGATTTCCTCGCGCAGCACCTTCATGCTCGTTCGATCGGTCATGTCCCGTTGTCTCCTTGCTATTGCCCGATGATACGCCCCGTTGCCGCAACCCCCGCGGCGGCGTCAGCCGCCGGCGCTCGCGCTGATATCGCTCGACGATTGCCAGTACACCGAGCGCCGCTCGACCAGCGCGATCAGGCCGTACAGCACGAGGCCGGCCAATGCTCAAAACGGCGATCGACGCCATCATCAGCGGCGTGTCGAGCAGACCTCCGGCGAGCTTGATCAGATAGCCGATGCCCTGCTGCGAGGCAACGAATTCGGACACGATGACGCCGATGATCGCCAGCGTAATCGAGATTTTCATGCCGCCGAAGATGTGCGGCAGCGCGTTCGGCATGCGAATCTTCCAGAAAATCTGCCACGGCGACCCCATGAAAGTGCGCGCCATGAGATGAATATCCTCGTCGATCGACTGGAATCCGAGCGCGGAATTGATCGTCATCGGAAAGAATGTGATGAGAAAAGCCAGCAGCAGGGACGATGTCGTCCCGGTGCCGAACCAGACGATGAACAAAGGCGCAATCGAAATCTTCGGCACCACCTGGGAAACCACGATGATCGGATAGAAGCCGCGCCGCAGGAACGACGAATAGGTGATCAGGACCGCGACCGGATGCCGCCGACCACGGACAAGGCGAAGCCGATGACGGTGAGATAGAGCGACGGCCACAGATTGGCGAGCAGGAGGTCGCGCCGGTCGATCATGGTGGCGACGATCTCGGACGGCGCCGGGAGAATGATGCTGCGCACGCCGAGGCCGCGGACGATCGCCTCCCAGCCGACCAACAGCGCCAAGCTGATGCTCGCCGGAAAGGCCAGTTCCACCAGCTTGGCGCGGATATTTTTCAGATCGATATTATTGAGCATGGCCCGCCTCGATCGCCTTGCGCAGCCGCCGCACGTAGGCATTGAAGGGTTCACTCTCCATCACCGCAATCTCGCGCGGCCGCGGCAGTTCGATGTCGACTTCTTCGACCACAATCGCCGGCCGCCGGCCCATGACCAGCACGCGGTCGGACAGGAAGGCGGCTTCCCGGATGGAGTGGGTCACGAAGATCACGGTCTTGCGGTTGGCCTGCCAGATGCGCGACAGCTCGACGCCCATCTCGTCGCGGGTAATGGCGTCGAGCGCGGAGAATGGCTCGTCCATCAAAAGAATGCCCGGATCGTGAATGAGCGCGCGACAAATCGACACGCGCTGCCGCATGCCGCCCGACAATTGGCGCGGCAGACGATCGGCGAAATCGTCGATTTTCGCCATGGCCAAAAGCGCCATCGCACGTTCGCGGTACTGCGCGCGCGGCTGCCTGAGCAATTCGACCGGGAACAGCACGTTGTCGAGCACCGTGCGCCACGGCAGCAGCACCGGCTGCTGAAAGACGACGCCGATGTCGCGGCGCGGCCCCGTCACCGGCGAATTGTTGATCGAGATTTCGCCGCCGGTCTTGGCGACCACGCCTGCGATCATCATCAACAGCGTACTTTTGCCGCAGCCGCTCGGGCCGAGGATGCTGACGAATTCGTTGGCCGCAACCTCGAGCGAGACGTTCCGGATCGCTTCAAGCTCGCCATAGACCTTGCGCACGTTGGCAATGCGCAGGACCGGCGCGGCGCGCTCGTACCCGATGCGGCTTTCAGTCAGCGGTCCCATGCTGCCTCGAACCCGTAATGGCGGCGAGGACGCGCTCCGGCGTCAGCGGCAGATCGTGGACCTCGGCTCCCAATGCGGCGACAGCGCGTCGTTGACCGCCGAAACGATGGCCGCGGGCGGCCCCACTGCGCCGCCCTCGCCGAGCCCCTTGATGCCGAATTCCGTATAGGGTGACGGCGTCTGCATGTGCAGCACGCGGATGTCGGGCACGTCGGTCGCGCTCGGCAGCATGTAGTCAAGCAAGGTCGATGCGCGAGCGGCTGACCGCGCGCATCGAACGGCGTGGCCTCGTACAGGCAGGTGCCGATGCCCTGCGCCGTGCCGCCGCGGATTTGGCCGTCGACAATCATCGGATTGACCAGCGTGCCGCCGTCTTCGACCACGACATAGTCCAGAATCTCGATCAGGCCTGTCGCCGGATCGACGGCGACGACAGCCGCGTGCGCCGCGTATGTGAAAGTGCCGCTGTCGCGCGCCGCGCGGTAGCCGGCGGTCACATCGAGCCCGCCGGTGTCGATCTCGGGCGGCAGCGTCTGCGGCTGCAAATACCAGGCGCGCGCGACATCGCGCAGCGTGATGCTGCTGTTGCCGGCGATGACTTTGCCGTCGGCGACCCGCGCTTCGGCGGCGTCCGCCTGCATCAGCCAGGCGCCGATATGGGCGGCGCGCTTCGCCAGCAGCCGCGACGCGGCGGCGACGGCGCCGCCGCCGTGCACCATCGAGCGCGAGCCCCAGGTCGAGGTCGAGTAGGGCGTGTAGAGCGTGTCGCCTTGCACGACTTTGATCTTGTCGAAGTCGACGCCGAGAATTTCATGCGCGACCTGGGCGTAGGTCGTCTCGTGGCCCTGACCGTGCGAGTGCGTGCCGACGTGAATTTCGACCTCGCCGTCGGGAGTGAGCTTCACATTGGCCTGCTCGTAGCCGGGCACGATCGGCCGGCCCCAGGAGCCGAGCACGGACGTGCCCGTGCGCGCCCTGCTCGACGAAGAAGCAAAGCCCGACGCCGATCAGGCGCCCGTCCGGCTCGGGATGCTTCTGCCGCCGCCGCACCTCGTTCAAGGCCGATGGCCTCGACCGCGAGCCGAAGGCATTTCGGGATGATCGCCGCTGTCGAAATGTTTGCCGACGATGTTGTCGAACGGCATCTGTTCCGGGCGAACCATGTTGCGCAGCCGGACCTCGTAGGGTTCGAGCCCGCCTCGCCGGGCGATGGCGTCCATGATCGGTTTCGATCGCGAGGCAGACGCCGGTGCGGGCGACGCCGCGGTACGGCAGGATCGGACACTTGTTGGTGGCGACCGCCGCCGAGCGGCAGCGGTACGCCGAGAACACGTAGGGCCCCGGCAGCAGGCTGGCAATTTGCGCCGCCTCGAGCGACGATGAAATCGGATAGGACGAATAGGCGCCGGCATCGACATGGGCGATGCAGTCGATACCGAGGAGCTTGCCGTCGGCGGTCGCATAGCCGGTGATCTGATAATGATGCTCGCGGCAATTGGCGTTCGCGGTCAGATGCTCGCGGCTGTCCTCCAGCCAGCGCACCGGATGGTCGACCTCGAAGCGCCAGCCAGCCGAGCGCAACCTCTTCGCGGCACAGCAATCCCTTGTAGCCGAAGCCGCCGCCGACATCGGGCGAGATGATGCGCAGCCGACCGTGCTCGATGCCGAGACATTCGCTCAAGCCGGTCTGCACCGAATGAGGAAACTGCGTCGAGGTGATCAGCGTCAACAGCCGCAGCCGCGCGTCGCGATAGGCGATGACGCCGCGGCCCTCGATCGGAAACATGCAGTGGCGGGCCGTGCGAATCTGCCTGGTGACCTTGATCGCGGCGGCCTTCGCCGCCTCCTCGATCGGCCCATCTTCGCTGAACTCGACGAAGATATTGTCGCCCCATTCCTCGTGGACGAGCGGAGAGTCCGGCTGGCAGGCATCCAGCATGTCGGTGACCGCCGGCAATTCGTCGTATTCGACGCGTCACCGCGCCGGCGATGTCCTCGGCTTCGGCGCGCGTGTGCGGCGACGCACATGGCGACGATTTCGCCGACATAGCGCAGCTTGCCGGTCGCCAGGATCGGTTCGGCCGAACGCTTGAAGCCCTTGAGCGGCGGCGCCGAGACGATCGGCTTCACGCCGGTCAGGTCGTCGGCGGTGAACACGGCGTCGCGAAATCGTTCCGGAACGACGAACCTGATCGAGGCTCGCGTGCGCGACCGGACTGCGCACGAAGGCGACTTCGCGCATGCCGGGGAGACGGAAGTCGCCGACATATTGACCACGGCCGCGCAGGAACCGGTCGTCCTCCTTGCGAAGCACCGAGGCTCCGATTCCGTACTTCGCCATCCGGCCGCTTCCGCGTCTGCCAACCAGCGCTCTCGCCGAAGCGATCATTGTGCCTAATTTCAGAACGTTAGCAACTCGCGCAGCCGACAAGACCCGTTCGCGACATGGGCGCGCGTCCGGCCATCAGCAGCGATCCAGACCGGCACCGCCATCTGGATTGCCGCACTCGCAATGACGAATTCCGCCGGTTATGGTGCCTGACCGCTTCTGATTTCCACGATCGGCAATGGCGCACACCTTTGACATCGCCATCCGCTGCGCCCGGCTCCGTGGCCGCGGCGAACGTTTGGCCGAAATTGGCATTCGTGACGGGCGCATTGCGGCAATTGCCGAGCGCCTGGACGAAACCGCCACCGCCGAGATCGACGCCAGAGGCAATCTCGTCACCGCATCGTTCGTCAATCCGCACCTGCATCTGTGCAAGGTCTTCACGCTGCCGATGATGGAGGAGGAAGCGCTCAAGGCCTATCGCGGCGAGGCCATGGCGAAAGCGATCACGGCCATCGAACTCGCCAGCAAGATCAAGAAAAAATATGCCGAAATCCTGGATCGTCGACAATGCGCGCCGCGCCGTGGCGCTGGCGGCGCTTTACGGCACGCTCCATATTCGCGCTTTCGCCGATGTCGATAGCAAGGCCAAGCTTGAGGGCATCAAGGCGCTGCTGCGCATCAGGGAAGAATTTCGCGGCGTCGTCGACATTCAGGTCGTCGCCTTCGCGCAGGACGGCATCGTGCGCGAAGCCGGCGCCGCCGAATTGATGCGCGAGGCGATGGCGCTCGGCGCCAACGTCGTTGGCGGCATTCCCTGGATCGAGCTGACCGACGCGGACGCTTCGGCCCACGTGCGCGCCTGTTTCGATCTAGCGCGTCAATTCGACAAGGATGTCTCGATGCTGCTGGACGACACCGGGGATCCCGGCCTGCGCACGCTGGAAATGATGGCGGTCGAGGCGATCAAACGCGACTGGCACGGCCGCGCGCTGGCGCATCATTGCCGGGCGATGAGCCTCTATCCGCTGCCCTACGTGCAGCGGCTCGCCCGTCTTCTGAAAGTAGCGCGCGTGCCTGTGGTGACCGATCCGCATACCGGCCCGCTCCATGCCCGCGTCAAGGAATTGCTGGCCGAGCATGTCCTGGTCTGCCTCGGCCAGGACGATATTTCCGACGCCTATTATCCGTTCGGCCGCAACAATATGTTGGAAGTGGCGTTTCTCGCCTCGCACATGCTGTGGATGACGGCGCGGGCGGAGATCGAGAAACTCTACGACATGATTACGGTCGATGCCGCCGCCGCGATCAATCTCGCCGGTTTCGGCGTGACCGAGGGGGCGCTCGCAAACCTGGTCGTACTGGAGCATCCCGACGTGGTCGAGGCGCTGCGCTTCCATGCGCCGCCGGCCTTTGTCATCAGTCACGGCCGGATCGTCGACCGCGAGAGAATTACGGCGCTCACCGCCGCGCCGGCTGCCGACGCCTGACCCTTTCCGAGCCGCCGAGCGGCGCACCGGTTTTACGCTTCGTTCAGATAAAGCCTTAACGGTTCCTGCAGGCGGGCCGCGAATACTGCAGCGCGCCGGTTTGCTTCGGCGCGTGCCATGAGCGCGAGGACTCGCAATGCCCGATCTCATTTCCCGCTTCGCGCGCAGCTGGCAATTGATTAAGGCGAGCCGCGACGTGCTGCGCGCCGATAATTCGTTGTTGATCCTGCCGGCAATATCGGGCCTCGCGACGGCCGCGCTCGGCGTCGGCTTCTTCGCGCTGGCGATGTCCGACGGCACCTTCGCCGCGATGCGCGAGGGCCAGTCGTTCCATGCCTACGGCTCGTTCTACGGCTGGCTGTTTTGCTGGTATGTCGTGCAGTATTTCGTCGTCATCTTCTTCAACACCGCTTTGGTCGGCGCCGCCATCGCCGTGCTCGACGGCGGCCGGCCCACGGTCGGCGCGGCGCTCAAGCTGGCGCTCAGCCGCATCGGCGCGATCCTCGGCTACGCCGTCATCTCGGCGACGGTCGGCGTCTTGCTGCACGCGCTCGCCGAACGGCTCGGCCTGATCGGGCGCCTGATCGAGGGCGCGCTCGGGCTCGCCTGGACCGCCGCCACCTTCCTCGTCATTCCGATCCTGGCCGCCGAAGGCATCGGGCCCTGGCAGGCGATCCAACGCAGCACCGCGCTGCTGCGCAAGACCTGGGGCGAGAATTTGATCGGCAATGCCGGGATTTCACTGGTGACGTCGGCAATCTCCGGCGCCGTCGGCCTGGTCGGTTTCGGCGGCGGCATGCTCATGTTCCAGCACGGCTACCAGGTGCTCGGCGTCGCGCTGTTCTCCGCGGCGGGCACAGCATTGTTGCTGGTGATCCTGGTCGCCGCCGCGCTGTCGGCGATCTACGCCGCGGCGGTGTACTATTTCGCCGTGCTCGGCAAACCGCCGGTGGACTTCGACGCCGATCTGGTCCGCGACGCGTTTACGCAAAAGGGCGCGTAGCTAGAGCATATTCCGCTCAGATTTCACCACCGTCATGCGCGGGCTTGTCCCGCGCATCCACGTCTTCCGTGCGTGCCGCAAGGCGTTGATGGCCGGGACAAGCCCGGCCATGACGAACCGCCAATTCCGTGCCACCGGAACATGCTCTATGCGGCGACGCTTTTGTTCCCGTCGGCTCGAGATGAGTTGATCTCGGGGATGTGGCCCAACGCGACACGCGGTGCTGTGACAGCCGTCGGTTGCTGTTGGGACGAAGCGGACCTTCGTCAGTCGTCCACGCAAACGCCTTTATGGGTTCACGCCCCGGTCGCTCCGTCGCTCCCTCGTGTTGTCGCGCGGAGCTAAGGCGCCACCAGACCGCCGAGAAATCGCGCGAGATCGTTCGGCGCGCGGCCGAGCAACCAGGTGAGCGTATTGGGATTGCCGGCAAGGCCGTGCGCCGCGTAATAGCGAAACATCGCGGCAAGCGTTGCGCGTTCATGATCGCCCATACCGGCGGCGCGCATGCGCGCCTCCCACGCTCCGACGTTTTCCACCTCGATGCGAATTGTCTTCCCGAGCACAGCGCCGATCGCGGCGGCGACCGCATTCTGGCTGAGCGGCGCGGTGGCGGCGAGTTCGTAGGTCGCGCCGGCATGGCCGCGTTGCGTGAGTACGATGGCGGCGGCTGCCGCGACATCGTCGAGGTCGACGAGGCTGAGCCGCGTTTGCGCCGGATAGGGAATGCGAAAAACGCCGTCGGCGACGATGCCGGGCCAGGCGCCGATAATGTTCTGCATGTAGGCCGCCGGCTGCAGGATGGTCAGATCGAAATCCGCAGCAAACAACAGCTCCTCGACCCGCAGCTTCTGCCAGTGATGCGGCATCGCCTCGATCTGCGGATGCAGCACCGAGTGAAAAACGAACCGCCTGATGCCGTGCGCTTGCGCCGCAGCGATGACGGCGCGCGCGTAGTTCACCTCGTCGCGGCTGACATTGGGGCAGATGTGATAGACCGCCTGCGCCCCGGCGGCGGCGGCCGACAGCGCGCCGGCGTCTTCGAAACTGCCGAGGCTCGCTTCGGTCGCGCCGAGCGCCTTGAGCGCCGCCGCCTGGTGCTGCCGCCGCACCAAAGCGCGGACCTTCGCGCCCCTGGCCGCGAGCGCACCTACGACGGCCTTGCCGGTCTTGCCCGCCGCGCCGGTGACCAGAATCATCGCGGCTTTACGATCAATTCGAACAGGCGGTTCGGGCTCAACGGAATTTCGTTGAGCTCGATGTTGCGCTCCGCCAGCCCGAGCGCGTCTTCGATCGCCTGCGCAAACAGCGGACCGACTGGAATGGCGCCCGCCTCGCCGGCGCCTTTGATGCCGAGCGGATTGAGCGGCGAAGCGGTCACGGTGTGGGCAATCTCCATGCGCGGCACTTCAAGCGCGCTCGGCAGCAGATAATCGGCGAGCGAGGCGTTGAGCAATTGCCCGTCCTCGTCGAACACGAGCTGCTCGTAGAACGCATTGCCGATGCCCTGCGCGACGCCGCCCTGGATCTGCCCGGCCAGAATCAGCGGATTGATGATGGTGCCGCAATCGTGCACGACGACGTATTTGAGGACTTTGAGCATGAAGGTCTGCGGATCGACCTCGACGATCATGGCGTGCACGCCGCTCGCCGTGGCGCCGCTCGGCGGGCCGAAATATTGCGTCGATTCAAGCCCCGGCTCGGTTCCCGGGCGCACCGCGCCGCGCATCGGATTGGCTTTGAGCGCAAGGTCGCCGAGCTTGATCGACTGGCCGGGAACGCCGACCACCGAAACCGCGCCGTCGGCAATTTCCAGGTCCTCCTCGGCGCATTCGAAGTGCTCGGCAGCAAGTTTCATGATCTTCTGCCGCACCGCCTTGGCCGCTTCGTTGACGGCGTTACCCGCCACCACCGCGCCGCGGCTCGCAAAAGTGCCGGCGCCCCAATAGAACTGGTCGGTGTCGCCGGTCACCACATCGACATCGCGCACGTCAACGCCGACCTGGTCGGCCGCGATCTGGGCAAAGCTCGTGAAGTGCCCCTGCCCCTGCGTGCCGATACCGGTCGCCACGCTGACCTTGCCGTTGGCCTGGACCTGGACCTTGGCGCCCTCATAAGGGCCGATGCCGGTTCCTTCGACGTAACACGCGATGCCGATGCCGACGTGACGGCCCTCGGTGCGCCATTGCGGCTGGTCTTCTTCGATGAATTTCCTGTAGCCGATCAGATCGAGCGCCTTGTCGAGCACCGGTGCGTAATTGCCGCTGTCGTATTCGAGCGTCGTAAAGTCCTGATAGATGATCCCGTTGTTGTACGGGAACGCGTCGGCCGGGATGAAATTGCGCCGCCTGATCTCGGCGCGGTCGATGCCGAGTTCGCGCGCGGCGATGTCGAGCAGCCGTTCGATGACGAAGACGCCATGCTGGCGCCCGGCGCCGCGATAAGGCGTCACGATCGGCTTGGTGGTGAAAATCGCGGTGAACGTCGAATCGTAATGCGGCACCACATAGGGGCCGAGCAGCGTGCATTGGCTGTTGATCGGAACCGTCAAGCCGTAGGGATTGTAGGCGCCGGTATCGTGCAGGAAGATATCCTTGATGCCGAGAATGCGGCCGTCGCGGTCGAGCGCGATTTCGGCGTCGTGGGTCTGGCCGCGTTCCTGGGTGGTGGCGAAGAAATGCTCGAGCCGGTCCTCGATCCATTTGACCGGCCGGTTGAGTTTTGTGGCGGCCCAGGGCAGCACCACCTCCTCGGGATAGAACAGCATGATTTTCGGCCCAAAACCGCCGCCGACGAACGGCGCGATGACCCGCACTTGCCGTTCGCTTAAGCCCAGCATCGCCGCAAGCCCGTTGCGCAAAAAGACCGGCGCCTGGGTCGTGTCCCACACCGTGAGCTGGCTGGCGCGCGCGTCCCACCGCGCGACGATGCCGCGGGTTTCGATCGGGCAGGAGGCGCCGTGGTCGTAATGGAAGCGGCGGGCGATCACGTGATCGGCGCGCGCGCGCGCGGCGGCGTAATTGCCGCGGCTCTGCCTGACATGAGCGGCGACGTTGCCGCGCGCGTCGTCATGCACGCGCGCCGATGCATCGGTCAGCGCCTGTTCTAGATCGACGACAGCCGGCAGCGGCTCAAGCTCGACCGCGATATCCGACAGCGCGTCCTCCGCCAGATAACGGCTTTCGGCGAGCACGACCGCCAGAGGCTCGCCGACGTGGCGCACTTTGTCCTTGGCGAGCGGCACCTGGGTACGCTGATTGAACGTGATGCCCGCGATCGGTGGCGGCGGCACGAGCAGCGGTCCCGGCGCCCAATAGGCGCCGAGGTCGGCGGCGGTATAGACGGCGGCCACGCCGGCGCGGGCTCTCGCGGCCGAGGCGTCGATCGAGACGATGCGGGCGTGAGCGACACTTGCGCGCAGAAACGCCGCGTGCAGCATTCCGGGCAATTCGACATCGTCGACGAACAAAGCCTGGCCGCTGAGCAGGCGGGCGTCCTCGTTGCGGGTGACCGGGGCGCCGAAATTGCGCGTGGCCATTGCCGTTACCTCCGCGTTCGCCCGGCCGCGAGCAAGACGGCATCGACGATGTGCTGATAGCCGGTGCAGCGGCACAGATTGCCGGACAACGCCTCGCGCACCTGCGCCTCGTCCGGCCGCGGCGTTTCGTCGAGGAAGGCTTTCATGGTCATGAGGATTCCGGGTGTGCAATAGCCGCATTGCAGTCCGTGACAGTCGCGCATCGCCTGCTGCAGCGGATGCAGGTGGTCGCGGTCCGGCGCCAAACCCTCGACCGTCGTGATGGCGTGGCCGTCGGCTTGCGCTGCGAGCATCAAACAAGAACGCACCGCCACGCCGTCGAACAGCACCGTGCAGGCGCCGCACACGCCGTGCTCGCAGCCGACATGGGTACCTGCCAGCAGCAGATCGTGGCGCAGGAAGTCGCAGAGCAAAAGCCGCGACTCGACCTGACGCCGGTATTGGACGCCATTGACCTTCGTCGTGATCTCGTGGCTGTCAGTGCTCACGCTTAATCGCCCGCTCGTTCGCCTTGGCCAGCGCACGCTGCGTCAGAACGCCGGCGAGGTGGCGCTGGAACTTCTTGCTGGCATGCACGCTGCCGCCGGGATCGATGGCGCGCTGAATAAGTTCGGCGGCCGCCTCGACGGTCTTCGCGCCTATCCGCTCGCCCGTGAGCGATTTGCCTGCCTCGGCTGCAAGAACCGGAGTGTCGCCGGCATTGCAAAGCGCGATGCTTGCTTCCGTGCAGCGCCCATCGTCGTCGAGCTGCACCGTACAGGCGACGCCCATGAGCGCAAAGTCGCCGCGCCGGCGCGCCACTTCAAGGAACGAACTTCCGGATCGCGCTCCGGCGAGCGGCAGCTCCACTTCAACCAGCATTTCATCGGGCGCGAGCGCCGTGGTCAGCGCGCCAACAAAAAAATCACCCGCCGCGATCCAGCGCTCGCCTTGTTGCGATCGCGCACGCAGCCGGCCACCGAGCGCGAGCACGATGGCGGGCAGTTCGGAGGCCGGATCGGCATGCGCCAGGTTGCCGCCGATGGTGCCGCGATTGCGGATTTGCGGGTGCGCGATCTCGGGCAAGGCTTCGTGCAGCAGCGGCAGCTCCCGGGCGATCGACGGATCGCGCTCAAGCTCACGGTAACGGGTGAGCGCGCCGATGCGAACGCGGCCCGGCGCGGCGCGGCGCACGCCGGCACAGACGGCGAGCGGATTGATGTCGATCAGCGCGGCGGGCTGGCTCAGACGAAAGTTCAGCGTGGGTATCAGACTTTGGCCGCCGGCGAGAAAACGCGCCTCTTCGCCGTATTGGGCCTTCAGCGCCAAGGCCTGATCGAGTGCGCGAGCGGCGATGTACTTGAACGGCGCAGGCTTCATGCGGCTCAACATCGACTCGAGACAACGGCCCCGTCCCGACAAAGTATGAAAAAGGTTCCGGGGTTGAGTCAAAAGGTTCCCGAGCCGGCGTGAATAGGAACACAGCAATTGGAGCTTCCCCGGGCCCAGCTTGCCCATTATTCTCTCATCGGTGAGCAATTATGAGGCACGGATTCCGCGCTAAGGTCTGCCAATATTTTGCGATGATCCCGCTTCCGACCAGATCGTCGCGTCGGGGCCGGCCAAGCACGGCTTTTGCATCTGCATCCCCGAGCCAACGGCGCTTGGACGAACGCATGCGAATGCCCGATCAGATCAGTGCCGTGGCTCACCCCACCGCCGCACCCGCCACGCCCGCCGCGCCCGCCGCGTTGGCGGTGAGCGCCCGCGGCGTCTCGTTGACGTTCCAGACCGCCGACGGCGAAGTTCAGGCGCTGTCCAAGATCGATCTCGACATCGCCGAAGGCGATTTTGTGTCCTTTATCGGACCGTCGGGCTGCGGCAAGACCACCTTGCTGCGCGTCATCGCCGATCTCGAACAACCCACCGCCGGGACGATCTCGGTCAACGGCGTCTCCCCCGAACAGGCGCGGCTGCAGCGGCATTACGGCTATATCTTCCAGGCGGCCGCGCTCTATCCGTGGCGCACGATCGAGCGCAATGTCGCCCTGCCGCTGGAAATCATGGGCCACGATGCGGCGGAGCGCAAAAGGCGCGTCGCCCACTATCTGACGCTCGTCAACCTGTCCGGCTTCGAGCGCAAATTCCCGTGGCAGCTCTCCGGCGGCATGCAGCAGCGCGCCTCGATCGCTCGCGCTTTGTCGTTCGAGCCGGCTCTGCTGCTGATGGATGAGCCGTTCGGCGCGCTCGATGAAATCGTGCGCGATCATCTCAACGAGCATTTGCTGCGGCTGTGGGATCAGACCAAAAAGACGGTCGTCTTCGTCACCCATTCGATTCCGGAAGCAGTCTTCCTTTCCACCAAGATCGTGGTGATGTCGCCGCGGCCGGGACGGATCATCGATGTCATCGCTTGCGATTTTCCGCGCGACCGCACCCTCGAAATCCGGGAGACGCCGGAATTCATCAAGATCGCGCAGCGCGTTCGGTCCGGGTTGCGTTCGGGTCATTCCTATGACGAGTAGCGCTCTCGTCCTGCCGCGCCCGGTCGGGCTGTGGCGGCGCCCCTTCATCGCCCGGCGCATGCCGATCATCGTCATCGTCACGGCGCTGATCGCCGTCTGGTACGTCGGTGCGATTCTGATGAACTTGAGTGCCGTGCGCGACGCGTTCGAACGCGACGACGTGCACTACACATTCGGCGAATTGATTGCCGGCACGCTGAATGCGGAACGGCCGCTGTTGCCGGCGCCGCACCAGATTTTGCTCACGTTCGCGGACGACGTGTTCGGCTGGCCGGTGACCTCGCCGCGCAGCCTCGTCTATCACGGCTGGGTCACGCTGTCGGCGACCTTTGTCGGCTTTGTGCTCGGCGCCGCGTTCGGCATCGTCCTTGCCATTCTGATCGTACATGCAGGCACATTGCAGAAGAGCCTGCTGCCCTGGATCATCTGCTCACAGATGGTGCCGATACTCGCCGTCGCCCCCATCGTCATCGTGGTGTTGGGATCGATCGGGCTGCGCGGTCTTTTGCCGAAGTCGCTCATTTCGGCCTATCTGTGTTTCTTCCCGGTCGCGATCGGCATGGTGAAGGGTCTCAATTCGCCCGACCCCATGCAGCGCGACCTGATGCGGACCTGGTCGGCAAGCCAGGCGCAGATTTTCTGGAAGCTGCGCTGGCCGTCATCGGTGCCGTTTCTGTTCACGAGTTTGAAGGTTTCGGTATCGATATCGCTGATCGGCGCCATTGTCGCCGAACTGCCGACCGGCGCGCAGGCCGGCATCGGCGCGCGGCTGCTCGCCGGCTCGTATTACGGACAGACCATTCAGATTTGGGCGGCTTTGCTTGCCGCCTCGCTGCTCGCGGTCGGGCTGATCGGACTGATCAGCCTGATCGAGCGCTGGGTGGCGCGGCTGATGGGAGCGCGCGCATGACTGTCCATTGGCGGCGCGTTGCCTGCTTTGCCGCGGCGCTCGCGATGCTGTCGGCATTGGTACTGCCGCTGGCGCACGAGCACGCGGCGGATTTGTTGGCACGGCCGCTGCCGCTGGCGCTGACATTGCTCGCGGCCGCGCTCTATGCCGGGGCTGGACTTGTTTCTCTTGAGCTTTCAATTCCCGTTATCGGCGCCGGCGTCGTGCTCGGCTCGTGGATGACGCTTCGGTTATTGGAGGACGCAAGCGTCGCCGGCTACGCCGCGGCGGGCTTCTGGTTGCCGGTTCTCGCCAATTGGGGCGCGGCGTGGCTGGGCGTTGCGGGGCTCGCCGCGATCAGGCCGCGCGGGAAGGCGATCTCGCGCGCCGTCAATCTCGCCATTCCGCTCCTGTTCGGCGCGTTCGTCTTTTATCTCTGGGAAGTCGCGGTGCGCGGCTTCGGCGTGCCGCCGGTGCTGCTGCCGGCGCCGAGCCGCATCGCCGTGCGGTTCTTCGGCTCGCTCTGGATGCTGTGGCAGGACTTCTTGCAAACCTTCGTGCTCGGCGTGCTGTCCGGTTACGTTATCGGCTGCGGCGCGGGCTTCCTGGTCGCCGTGCTCGCCCATCGCTACACCTTCCTCGGCCGCGGCTTGCTGCCGCTCGGCAATTTCGTTTCGGCGCTGCCGATCGTCGGCATCGCGCCGATCATGGTGATGTGGTTCGGCTTCGACTGGCCGTCGAAAGCCGCCGTCGTCGTCGTCGTCACCTTCTTCCCCATGCTGGTGAACACGCTGGCGGGCCTCGATGCGGCGGGGCATATCGAGCGCGACCTGATGCGCTCCTACGGCGCCGGCCACGGCCAGACGCTGCGCAAGCTCTATCTGCCCGCGGCGATGCCGTTCATCTTCAATGCGCTGAAGATCAATTCGACGCTCGCCTTCATCGGCGCAATCGTCGCTGAATTCTTCGGCACCCCGACGCAAGGCATCGGCTTTCGCATCTCGATCGAAGCCGGCCGCATGGCGCTCGACGTGGTGTGGGCCGAGATCGCGCTCGCCGCCATCGTCGGCATGTTGTTTTACGGAATTGTCGCGCTCGCCGAGCGTGCGACAACATTCTGGCACCCGTCCTATCGGACCTGACTCGGCGGTTCGCAGATCGACCTGGAGTATGCACTCATGAGAAAAATCGCGATAATAGCGGCGGCCGCGGCCCTGGTGCTGCCGGTCGCCGCCGCCCATGCCGCCGACCATGTCACCATCCAGCTCAAATGGGTCGCGCAGGCCCAGTTCGCCGGCTACTTCGTTGCCAAGGAGAAGGGCTTCTACAAGGCGGCCGATCTCGACGTCACCATCAATCCCGGCGGTCCGGACGTAGCCCCGCCGCAAGTGATCGCGGGCGGCGGCGCCGACGTGGTGGTGGACTGGATGCCCTCGGCTTTGGCCTCGCGGGAAAAAGGCGTGCCGCTGGTCAACATCTCGCAGACCTTCAAGCATTCGGGCCTGGAACTGGTCTGCCGCAAGGACACCGGCATCAAAAAGCCGGAGGATTTGCGAGGCAAGACGGTCGGCATCTGGTACGGCGGCAACGAATATCCGTTCCTGAACTGGATGTCGAAGCTCGATATTCCGATCAACGGCGGCCCGAAGGGCGTCAAGGTGCTCAAGCAGGGCTTCAACGTCGACCCGATCCTGCACAAGCAGGCCGATTGCGTCTCGGCCATGACCTACAACGAGTATTGGCAGATCATCGACGGCGGCTATAAGCCGAGCCAGCTCGTCGTCTTCAATTACGAGAAGGAAGGCGTCAACACGCTCGAAGACGGACTCTGGGCCATGGAGCCGAAGCTCAAAGATCCGGCCTTCGTCGCCAAGATGGCGAGATTCGTCCAGGCATCCATTAAGGGCTGGCAATATGCCAAGTCGCACGAGGATGAGGCCGTCAAGATCATCCTTGCGGCGGATACGACGGGCGCGAAGACCGAGAAGGACCAGAAGCGCATGATGGGCGAGATCGCCAAGCTGCTGGCACCGGGCAACGAAGAGCTAAACCCCAAGGATTACGATCGCACGGTCGCGATCCTGCTCGGCGGCAAGTCCGAACCGGTCATCACCAAGAAGCCGGTGGGGGCCTGGACCCACGCCGTCTACGAGGCGATGAAATAAGTGCTGCCGGCGGGATTGCGCGCGACGCGCCGGCCGTCTTTACGGCGGCCGGCTTTTGCCGTTGATATCGGCGCCATAACGCTTTCGTTCCAGGGCACGACGGATGGCCGGGAAAGCCCCGCAGCTTCGCATCGGCATCGACACCGGTGGCACCTTCACCGATATCGTGTGCGTCGATGCCGCCTCCGGCGCGATGCGCGTGACCAAGGTCGCGAGCACGCCGTCGAACCCGGCGATCGGCCTCGTCCGCGGGGTCAAAGCGATTCTCGGCGACGCACCGATCGAGGCTCTCGCCGGCCTTGCACACGGCACGACGGTTGCGACCAATGCGCTGTTGCAGAGTGAGATCGGCGGGCTTGGCCTGATCGTCACCGAAGGCTTCCGCCATATTCTTGAAATCGCGCGGCAGACGGTGCCGGAGGGCTACGGCAATTCATACTTCTGGGTCAAACCCGAGCGCCTCGTGCCGCTGCGCTATGTTCGCGAGGTCGGCGGGCGGCTGAATTTTCTAGGCCAAGAACTGCGCCCGCTCGAGCAGGCGAGCGTGCGCAAAGCCGCGGGCTTCTTCAAACGACACGGCATCGCCACGGTCGGTGTCTGTCTCCTGCATTCCTACGCCAATGCCGCGCATGAGCGGCGTGTCGGCGAAATCCTCGCCGAGGAGTTTGCCGACTGCGTGGTGTCGCTGTCGTGCGAGGTATTGCCGGAATATCGCGAATACGAACGCGCCGTGACGACGCTGGTCGACGCCTTCGTCAAGCCGCATATGGGGCGCTATCTGCAGCGCATTCGCGACGAACTGGGTCCGGGCCTACGCGAGAAGCCGTTTCTGGTGATGCAATCGAGCGGCGGCGTCGCCAGCCCCGACCAGGTGATGCGCAAACCGATCACGACGGCGTTGTCGGGGCCGGCCGCCGGCGCGATCGGCAGCGCGGTGATCGCCGAAATCGCCGGATTTCCCGACCTGGTGACGCTCGACGCCGGCGGCACCTCAACCGACCTCTGCCTGATCGAGAACGCCACGCCAAAACTCACCAATGGCGGCGCAGTCGGGCGCTTTCCGGTGCGCGTGCCGATGATCGACATCAAGACTATCGGCACCGGCGGCGGTTCCATCGCCCTTGTCACGCGCGAAGGGCATCTGAAAGTCGGGCCGCGCAGCGCCGGCGCCGAGCCGGGTCCGATGTGCTATCCGAACGGCGGCGACGAGCCGACCATCACCGACGCCAATCTGGTGCTCGGGCGAATTCCGCCCGCGCTGATCGGCGGCGGCATTTCCTTGAACGTCGAACGCGCGCGAGCCGGCATCGCCGCGCTCGCAGCGCGGCTCCCCGGCAACCTGACGCCCGAACAGCTCGCCGAAGGCATCATCGAGATCGCCAATTGGGATCAGGCCAACGCCATCCGGCAAATGACCGTCCAGCGCGGCATCGACCCGCGTAAATTCGTGCTGCTGTTGTTCGGCGGCTCTGGCCCGGCGCAATCGCCGGCGGTGATGGAGTTGATCGGCATGAAGGCCTGCATCGTGCCGCCCAATCCCGGCAATCTGTCCGCGTTTGGTCTGTTGGCGGTGGACTGGCGCACTGACCACATCGTCACCAAGGTCACGCACGAGGACGCCATCGATGCCGCCGCCATCGCCGCCGTCGCCGCGATCTATGCCGCGCTCGAAGGCGATGCCGTGACGACGTTGGAGCGCGACGGCATCGAGCGCGCCCGCATCCGGCTCGCGCGCGAAGCCGATATCCGCTACGTCGGGCAGTCCATGGAGGTTCGCGTGCCGGCTCCCGCCGGCACGATCGATCAAGCTTTCATCGCCCGCACCATCGACGCGTTCCACGCCGCGCATTCGAAGGCCTTCGGCTACAACTATGCCGGAATGCAGAAAGTGGAGATCGTCAATTTTTGCGTGTCTGGCTTCGGCATGATCGAGCGGCCGGACATTCCCAAGCTCGGCGTGATGAAAGCAGAGCCGCGATATCGCAGCCGGCCGGTCTACTTCGGCGGCGCCTTCCGCGACACGCCGGTCTATGATCGCTCCACGCTGCCGCCGGACTTTCGCCTCGACGGTCCGGCAATCGTCGAGGAATTCGGCTCGACTACGGTGGTCTTTCCTGGTCAATGGCTCAATGTCGACCAACGCGGTATTTTGATCGTGCAACGCGGCGATGATGCCGGCGCGGCGAGCCGATGAACGTACGGCCCAAAACCCGGCCTTGGCCCAGCGCGCCGCAGGCGCTGCCCCGCGCGGTCGATCCCATCGTGCTGCAGATCGTCGAGGGCACGCTCAATTCGATCGAGGCCGAGATCGAATACGCAATCGAGCGCACCGCCCGCTCACCGATGATCCGCGAAGCCCACGATTACCGTGTCGGCCTGTTCGACCGCTATTGCCGCAAGCTGACCGGGCGCTCCTATTCGGCGATGCCCAACGCGGTGGTGCGCGATTTTCCGCCCGAGACCATGCGGCCTGGCGATGTGTATTTGATGAACGACACCTATCTCACCGAAGGTTCGATCGGCCACCTGCCCGATCTGTGCAGCACCGTTCCGGTTTTCCACGACGGCGAGGTCGTCGCCTATATCCAAGCCTTCGGCCATCACGACGATATCGGCGGCCGCGTGCCAGGCTCGATGCCGGGCACCGCAGCAACCGTGTTCGAGGAAGGCCTCGCCGTTCCACCGATCAAGCTCTACGACGCGGGCGTGCGCAACGAAGCGGTCTTCACCATCATCAAGCGCAACACGCGGGTACCCGACATGCTCGCGGCCGATCTAGACAGCGAGGTGCAGGCCTGTCTCATGGGCGCGCGCCGCATGGCGGAACTGTTCGCCCGCTTTGGCCGCGACATCGTAGAGGCTTGCTTCCAGACCATTCTCGACAAGTGCCGCGACACTTTCCGCAGCGAGCTTTTGCCGAAGATCGCCGACGGCACCTACGCTTGGGAGGATTACGTCGAACACGACGGGCTGACCGATCCGAAGCTGCACAAACTTGCGATCACCATGATCAAGAAGGCCGATCGCATCACGCTCGACTTTAACGGCACCGATCCGCAATCGCCGGGTCCGATCAACTGGCCGGCCGACTATGCCGGCGGCGCGTTCCTGATCAAATGGATCGCGCCGATCCTGCGCAATCTCGCCGACACGCCGGAGCGGGCGGCCGAAATCCACGTCAACGAAGGCGTCTGTGAAGTCTTCGACGTGATCTTTCCCCCCAAGAGAACACTCATCACACCGGAATGGCCAGCGGCCACCAATGCGCGTTCGTTCGTGCTGTTGCGCTGCCTGTGCCTGCTCGCCGGCGTGGTAGCGCAGGCGGTGGACGGGCGCATGCCGGCGGATCAGGAGACCATCCGCTATACCGGCTTCTACGGCACCGACCGCAATGGCAAGCCGTTTTTGTCCCGCGAGGTGCTGGGCGGCGGCTCGGGCGGCCGCTATTACGCCGACGGCAACGACGCCATCCACATCGTGCCGGACTCCCGCAATCAGCCGGCCGAATTCACCGAAACGCGGTTCCCGCTCCTGGTCGAGAAACTCGCGTTGCGCGCCGATTCCGGCGGTGCCGGCAAACGCCGCGGCGGACTCGGCTACGACAAGCATTATCGCGCGCTGGTCGATTGCCGCACCATCGTCACCGCCGACCGCGTGCGCCTCGGCTGTTACGGCGTCAACGGCGGCAAAGCCGGGCTGCCGTTCTGCGTCACGATCGATATTGAGGGCGCCCCGCGCGATCTCGGCGGGCTGGTCGATGGCGAGCCGGTGCTGGCCGGCCAGATCGTGCGCGTGCGAACGACCGGCGGCGGCGGCTGGGGCGATCCGCTCGAACGCGAGCCAGAACTGGTCCTGGCCGACGTGATTGGCGGCAAGGCGTCGCCGGCCGCGGCGCAAGACGATTACGGCGTCGTGCTGGTGCCCGGCGGCCCGGACGAATGGGTACTCGATCAAAAAGGAACAAATGCGCTGCGGCAACGCCTGCGCGGCAGACGGGCCGGCGATCTGCCCATCATCGACCGCGGCGAGGGTTTTGATAGAATGCGGCGTGGCGAGTTCAGGCCGTGGGTGCGTGCGGGTTAAGAGTCCCAGGAGGGTTTTGCAAGATCAACCATCATGCCAGAGCCCGAGATAAGACCGCATGTCGATATTCAATATTGAGGGAGCATGGAGATGGCCAACCAGCTATTTCGCGATGCCGAAGCGCTAGCGTCGATTTGCCGACTCTATGGCATCCGGCGGCTGTCGCTGTTCGGCTCGACCCTCAAAAGCGTCAACCGATCCGGCAGCGACGTCGATCTGCTTGTGGAGTTTGAACCGGGCGCCAAACCCAGCCTGCTCACCATGGCCAGAATTGAGCTTGAACTCTCGCCCTTGTTGGGCGGGCGAAAAGTGGATCTGCGCACGGCGCAAGATTTGAGCCGATATTTCCGTGACGAGGTCGTTCAGTCGGCGGAGTTGCAGTATGAAGCGCGATGATCGGGTCCGCCTGCGTCACATCGTCGACGCACTGACGGCCGCGATCCGTTTCACAAAAGGGCACCGCCGGGAGGATTTGGACCAGGACGAGATGTTGACCTTCGCTCTCGTTTACGCAGTCCAAATCGTCGGCGAAGCCGCAAGTAAGATTAGTATAGAGTTGCGTGACGAACATCCGGAGATCCCATGGGCGGTCATTGTCGGCATGCGCCATCGCCTCGTGCATGCATATTCCGACATTAACCACGACATCCTTTGGACCACGGTCACCGAGGCGGCACGCGACCTGCTAGCGCAAGTCAAACCACTTCTGGACTAACTTTGACAACGAATGAGGACCGGGGGCATGGCCATTGAAGTCGCCAAGGTCGAACTGAAAAACGTCCAGGACGCATCGGGCCTGGAGAGCTGCATCAAAGAGGGCCGGTTCGCGGCCGATCAGGTCATCGCCGTCATCGGCAAGACCGAAGGCAATGGCGGCGTCAACGATTTTACCCGCATCCTCGCCGACCAGGCGTTCCGGCGCGCGCTGATCAAACACGGGCACCGCTCCGAGCAGGAAATTGCGGAGATTCCGATGGTCTGGTCCGGCGGCTGCGACGGCGTGATTACGCCGCACGCCACGATTTTTGCCCGTACCGATGCAGCCGGGCCGGCGTCGAAATCGCGGCTTGCCATCGGCACCGCCATGAGCGCGGAATTGTTGCCCGAGGACATCGGCCGGCCGGCCATGGTTGAAAAAGTTGCCGCCGGCGTCAAAGCCGCGATGCGCGATGCCGGTATCGGTAATCCGGCGGACGTGCATTACGTGCAAACAAAGACGCCGCTGCTTACCATCGAATCGGTGCAGGATGCCGTCTCGCGCGGGCACAGCGTCGCCTGCGAGGTGCACGATTCGATGGGCGTGTCGAACGGCACGACCGGGCTCGGCATCGCGGTTGCGCTCGGCGAAATAGCAATGCCGAAGGCCGAGGAGATTTGCCGCAACCTCGATCTCTATTCGTCGGTGGCCTCGTGTTCCTCCGGAGTCGAGCTGACGCAGGCGCAGATCGTTCTGCTCGGCAACAGAGCCGGCGCCGGCGGCCGCTACCGCATCGGCCACTCGATCATGAAGGACGCGCTCGACCTCGACGGCATCTACGAGTCGATCCGCAGCGCCGGGCTCGATCTGCCGGCGCGAGCGCGCGCCGAGGATCTCGGCGGGCGCGTGGTGAACTGCTTCATGAAATGTGAGGCGGATCGCCGCGGCACGTTGCGCGGGCGCCGACAGATCATGATGGACGATTCCGACGTGCCGTGGCATCGTCACATCAAGGCTGCGGTCGGCGGCATCGCCGCCATGGCGATCGGGGACGCGGCAGTATTCGTGTCGGTCGACGCCATGCACCAGGGCCCGCAGGGCGGCGGGCCGGTCATCGCCGTTGTCGATGTCGGCGATTAGGGCTAAAGCTCGCCTCATTTCCGGCACGGGCTTTGCTTGCTGGAGCGCAAATAGCAGCGCGGACTCGGCGCGATCCCTTGAAAACCCAGGAGTTACACGATGACCAAACCCGAACATCCCGATCGGCGCAAGGTTCTCGGCGCGCTTGCCGGGCTGAGCGTCGTCAGCATGCCGGCGGTCGCGATCGGACAAACGCTCGAGAACGTCAAGGTCGGCGTCTTCCCGATCAGTTCGTCGCTGCCCTATTTCGTTGCGCTCGATCTCGGCTACTACAAGGAACTGGGACTGGCGCCGGAAACCATCGTGCTGATGGGCGGCCCACCGAACGTCGCGGCCCTGATCACCAACCAGATCGAAGTCGCGTCCGTCATGGTGACGCTGGAGGGGCTCAACGCCGACGTGAAGAAGCCGGGCGTCTGCATGTACATCGCCATGCACAGCCAGAACAAGAAGTACATCATGGAACAGTTCGTGGTGCGCACGGAACTGGCCGGCAAGGTGAAGACCTTGAAGGACTTCAAGGGCCTCAAGCTGATGTCGGCACCTGGTCCGGCAAACCTCAACACGGCAATCGGCATTCTCGCCAAGGTCGGGCTCAAGAAAGGCGACTACACCATCGACCAGCTCGACATGGGCCAGCACGTCAACGTCATGAAGTCCGGCACGTTCGACGGCGGCTATACGCTCGAACCCAGCGCCACCATCATGCACAAGCTCGGGGTCGCCAAGACCGTCGAGGCCGGCGTGATCGCCAAGTATATTCTGGGCGACCCTAATGCCGACGCTTTTGCCGCCGGCTGCGCGCTATCGACGGAGTTCATCACCAAACGGCCTGACGTCGCCAACCGTTTCGCCAAGGGCTGGGCCAAGGCGATTGAATACATCAAGACCAACCGCGAAGCGGCGCAGAAGCACCTTGCCAAGAACACGCTGACGCCGGCCGATCTGGTCGAGGTGGTGCCGCCGCTCGGTTACATCATGACCAAGGACATGTCGCCGAAGCAGCTCGGCTATCTGCAGACCTTCGCCGATTTCGGCCACGACATCGGCGTCGTGCCGCAGCAAATCGACGTCAAGCAGGACCTGAAATTCCTGGGTTGAGCCGACACCGATGATGGTGCGAGTGCGGTCTCTCTGTGACTGGCCGTTTCCCGGATGCGGCGCAGCACGAAGTGGTGCGCTGCGCCCGGGATACGCCGACAGCTTGGCGGCCGTGCACTGTCGCGGCGAAAAGCGGTGCAACGGCCGATGACCGCCGCGCCAAATGCTCTTCGCGCCCAATCATCCGCCGCACCGCGCGCGGCCCCGGCGGGCGCCACGGCGCGGCCGCACGTCACGATCCGCGGACTTTGCAAGCGCTTCGACAGCGCCGTCATCTACGACAATTTTGATCTCGACATCCGGCGCGGCGAACTGATCTCGGTGTTCGGGCCGAACGGCTGCGGCAAGAGCACTCTGATCAACCTGATCGCCGGGCTGATCCCGCTCGACGCCGGGCAGATCCTGTTCGACGGCATGCGGCTTGACGAGATCAAGTTCGGCTACGTGTTTCAGAACTACCGCGAGGCGCTGTTTCCCTGGCTGCGCGCCTTCGACAACGTTTCCTATCCGCTCAAGATGATGAAGGTGCCGCCGGCCGAGCGCCGCGCCCGCACCGAGCGGCTGGTGGCGCGGCTCGGCATCAAGCTCGACCTCAATCTCTACCCCTATCAGATGTCGGGCGGGCAGCAGCAGCTCGTTTCCATCATGCGCGCGCTCGTGGTCGAGCCAGAAATTCTGTTTCTTGACGAACCGTTCTCCGCGCTCGATTACGAGATGACGCTGTTCATGCGCGAGCAGTTGCAGCGGATTTTCATGGAGACCGGCACCACGACGGTTCTGGTGTCCCACGATCTCGAAGAGGCGGTCTTTCTCGCCGACCGCGTGCTGCTGCTGTCGCGCCACCCGGCGCGGATCGCCGATTTCACGCCGGTCGCCGCGGCGCGGCCGCGCGACGACGCCACGCTGTCCGATCCGGATTTCGTGCGCACCAAGGCGCATTGTCTCGAAGTGTTCCAGCGCGAAGTGAGGCGGCTATGAAATCGGAAAAGCTCGGCGCCTTCCTGCCTGTTCTCGGCGTCATCGGGCTGGTCGCGATCTGGTCGGTGACCGCGTGGCGGCAATGGGTCGATCCGGTGCTGCTGCCGTCGCCGGCCGCGACCTTCAAGGCGTTGTGGGTCGGCATGGATGGCGGCCGGCTCGGCTTCGACTTCGTCAAGACCGTTTACCGCACCGCGGCTTCCACGGCGATCGCCGCTGTGATCGCCATTCCGCTCGGCATCGTGCTCGGGTCGTCGGAAAAGGTCTATCGTTCGCTCGAATTCGTCATCGACTTCTTCCGCTCGACGCCGGCCTCGGCGATGTTTCCGCTGTTTCTGGTGCTGTTCGGGGTCGGCGACGAGACCAAGATATCGGTCGCAGCCTTCGGCGCCATTCTGGTGATCCTGTTCAACGTCGCCTATGGCGTGATGAACGCGCGCAAGACGAGGCTGCTTGCGGCGAAGGTGATGGGCGCCTCGCGGCTTCGCGTATTGTTCGACGTGATGCTGCTCGAATCGCTGCCGCAAACCTTTGTCGGGCTGCGCAACGGCGTATCGCTGGCGCTGGTCATCATCGTGGTTGCGGAAATGTTCATCGGCTCCCAGGACGGGCTCGGGCACAGCGTGTTCGAGGCGCAGCAATTGTTCGATATGCCGCGGATGTATGCGGCGATCTTTGCCGCCGGCGTGCTCGGCTACGGCCTCAATCTGCTTTTCCTGATGATCGAACGCTATTTCGTGCACTGGTCCGGCAAGTAGTTCAAGTAGCCGCGCGATGACCGACCGTACTTTGACCCGCAAATCGGCGCGAGATTCTGGCGCGGCTCATCCGCCAGCGCGAGGTCAGCCCGGTCGAGGTGCTCGACGCGCATCTTGCGGTGATCGAAGACGTCAATCCCACGCTCAATGCGCTCGTGACGCTCGCGGCCGAGCAGGCGTGCGAGGCCGCCCGCGCTGCCGAAGCCGCGTTGATGGCGGGCGCGCAGCTCGGGCCGCTGCATGGCTTGCCGGTCGCAATCAAGGACGTCACCGCCACCGCCGGCATACGCACCACGTACGCCTCGTCGCTCTACAAAGATTATGTGCCGGAAGAGGACGCCGAAGCGGTGCGCCGGCTGAAAGCCGCAGGCGCCATCGTGCTGGCGAAGTCCAACACGCCGGAATTCGCCTGCGGCGCCAATACCAATAATGTGCTGTTCGGCCCGACCCGCAATCCGTGGAATCCGGCGTTAAGCCCGGCCGGCTCGTCCGGGGGTTCGGCCGTTGCCGTCGCAACCGGCATGGTGCCGCTCGCGCAAGGCACCGATTTCGGCTGCTCGATCCGGATTCCGGCGGCGTTCTGCGGCATCGTCGGCATCCGGCCGACGCCGGGACTGACGCCGAATTATCCGATGCCGCTCGCGTGGGACCCCGGACAAGTGCACGGCGCCTTGGCACGCGATGCCGAAGATACCGCTTTGATGCTCGACGCAATCACGGGCTTTAGCCGTCTGTCGCCGATTTCAGTCGCGCCACCGTGGCAGAGCGCCGTCATCGAAATGCAGCGCCGCTCCGATGCGAAGGGGTTGCGTATCGCCTACGTCTCCGACCTTGCCGGGATCGGCGTCGAAGCCGAAATCGACGACATCTGCCGAGAGGCGGCATTTCGCCTCGGCGATGTCGGGGCCGAAGTGGAAGCAATCGAGTTCGAGGCCGGCGACGGCCGCGCGCCGTATCAAACCTGGCGCGGTCTGTGGATGGTCGGGCAGCAATACGAGCGGCTCGACGTGATCGAGCAATTCGGACAAAATCTAAAAGGCAATGTTGAAGCCGGCTTGAAGCTTAACGCGCTCGATATTGCCGCTGCCGAAGCGAAGCGCCAGGAAGTGTACCATCGCTTCCGGGCGTTGTTCGAGCGCTACGACGTTCTGTTGACGCCCGCCGCCCCGGTAAATCCGTTTCCCGTGGAGATGAACTTTCCCAACCTGATCAACGGCCGCAACTTCGACAATTACATCGACTGGATCGCGCCGGCCTTCCTCATCACGCTGGTCAGCTTGCCCGCAGCGACCGCGCCTGCCGGACTGACGCAAGACGGCCTGCCGGTCGGTATGCAGATCGTGGCCTGGCGCTTCGAAGAACCGACAATCCTGAGCCTCGCGAGCCTCATTCACCGCCACAGCGGGGTGGGATGGCCGCCGGATTCTCGACGCACTGGCCGCCCGCCCGCTTCTTGACGGCGCCAGCCGCCTCGCCGCCATGGCACGGGCAGAATTCAAGCTGAAGTTGCGCCTGCCGGCGTATTTAAGCGCCCTGGTGGCGTCGTCCACGATAAGGATCGCAATCCTTTCTCCAAGCCGGTCCGCACAACCGAAACCAACTCTCTCCCCAATGGCCGACCATATCCATCTATGCATTCCACCTTCCGATCGTTACTATGCGCCGGAGGTTGAAGCTTCCGGGGTATTCGCATGTGGGCTGGGCGAGTAGCAGGCCCTATTGCGGTGTCGCTTGCGACTGTGTGGGTCCTCACCGCAATCCTCTGGTACGCGAAGCTGGTCGTGGCGGGCCCGCACGACCCGGCATTCTTCTACCTGCTGCCCCTGACGTTCATCGCCGCCCGTTATGGAATGTGGCCCGCACTGCTGGGCGCGATCACGGCCTTCGGGTGTGCCGATTATTTTCTTTACGATCCGCTGTACACGTTGAAGATCTGCAGCCGAATCGAACTGGTCGATCTCAGCTTCTTTGCCGTTTTGGCAGTGCTCGCAATAAACTCGGCGAGCCGCTCGCCCTGGTCGCTCTCAGAAATTCGCACGCCCGGCGGCCGAGCATCGTCTGTTCACGCCACAGCCTCGGCTGGCGATGGCGGCCTTTCGCGCTCGACTTCCACACCGGCTGTCGATGCTGTTTCAACTGACACCGAAGCAACGTGAGCATGCCGCTTTTGTCTAAGGCTGGTTCCGATGAAACAGAATCGACACCGTCATTGCGAGTGAAATGGAGGCAGGCGGGTTTGCCAAAACCCTTGGCGATAAACGTAAGCAGTGGCTGGTGTTCCGCGGTATCTCGGATTTTGGAGACCCGGACAAGGATCGCGATTGTGATTGGCAGCCGGTGGCCTCTTTAGTGGCTTTGACGATGGTACGGAAATTCCTAGAGCACTCCTACGTGCACCCATCGCTAGATCGAGCTTTATCAAGTAGCTAAGCGTACCAGAGTGCCGGGGTGCCCACGACGGCCTTGTATTTGAGGGGGCAGCCCGGGTCGTGAGCGCTTTCCGGAACAATGCCAAGGGTCATGATGCCGGCCGGTTTCAGGTTGTCCATAGCACACATGGCCAAAGTATCTTCACCAGAGACAAAAAGGTTGTTGACGCCCACGGCAAGCTCCGTGCGGATCAGCTCCGGTCCGTATTGGCGCGCTCCATTTTTTTCCCGCCACCACATCGGTTCGAGCAGCTTCCCTTGGACACGAGGTGTGGCGGCATCAAGAGACAAAGCGGGTGGCGTTGCTTGGCGGTCGCGAAGTAAAGCGTTAGCAATAGCTACGCCGCTCGTACTCGAGCGAAAAATGCCGTCACATTGGTCTTCAGGTCCGTCGAGCATGTAGAAAGCCGTTCGATCCACGTAGCGATTTCGGCTATCCCTTCAACACTCCGCTCGGCAGACTGCTCGATGGAACTTATTTCGACGGATGCTTGCGCGGTGTTTTGAGCTGCGACGTTGACGCTTGCCGCAATGTCACACGTGGTGGCTTCCTGTTGCGTGACGGCAGAGGCTATTGCCTGGGCAAAGCCAGCCAACTTCTCGATCGAGCTCGCGATGGCCGAGATTTGGTCGAACGACTGCTTCGTCGCGTTCTGAATCGCGGAAACCTGTTGTGCAATGTCTTCGGTCGCGCGCGAGGTCTGATGAGCAAGTGTTTTCACCTCCGCGGCGACAACTGCGAAACCTCGTCCTGCTTCACCGGCACGCGCCGCTTCGATGGTCGCGTTGAGCGCCAACAGGTTAGTTTGCGAAGCCACCTTTGCAATCAGATCAACGATCGAACCGATATGCTCGGCACCTGCGTTGAGCGAGCGGATTTCTTGCTGGGTTCGATGTGTCTCGGCGACTGTGGATTGAGCCAGTTGCAAGCTGCTTCTTGCTTCGCGGCCGATCTCAAGGATTGAGCTTGAAAGCTCCTCGGTTGCTGCTACGGTCGTTCGGACGCCCTGCGTAGTCTCTGTCGAGGCCGACGATGCCGCAGCCATACGGCTGAGAGTATCGTCAGCAGCCTTCTTCAGTAGTGCAGAAGTGCGGGTCAGGGAATCCAACGTTTCGCTGATTGCCGTCATTACGTCGCCGATGGTGCTCGCAAACTCGGCGATCGCGGTATCGATTGCCCGGGTTCTGACCTGGGCCGCCTTTTCAGCGAACTCGCGGTGAAGGGCGATAGCGTTTGAAACATCGAAGGTGATCACCTGGGATACAACATTGCAACGCCTTGCCAGTATTCTTCGGAAAAGCAGGCTCTGGCGCGCTAAGGCTCTGAGGGCCGCCCGGACAACGTAGCCCCCGGCAGTGCTGCGCATACGCGAATCCAGGCCCAGAGCAGCTTCTTGCTCAACTGTCTTTCGGCAGGAGTTGGCGTACTTAACGTCGAGTTCGCCACTGAGGAGGGCTTGGAAATGCGAAACTTCAAGAGTTCTGATGAAATCTCTATGTTGATCAACAATCGCGCCGATGAGGGGCTGATGCCGTGTCGCTGCTAAGAATTGGTCGATCGCATTCGGCAAGCTAGGAGCTATTGCTGGCCATATTTCGCGCAAAATAAGCCGGGATCGCGCCTCCAGACCATGAAGCGCAAGACGTGCTTCAAACCCCCTGAGTGGTTCGATTAAAGTCACGAATGCCAGACCCGGTAACGCGCGCTACGGTAAAACGAAATGGTTATCCTACCCTTAATGGAAGGTGTGTAGCCGCGGCAACGAATAGTGGGACGCCGTTTGAGAGGCGCTAGCCCGCTGTTCAGTCAGTTATCGCATTGTTGGTCAGACTATTGAAAAACAGCAGCTCGGTCATCGGCGGTTGTCGTAGTCGCTGTGGTAGTTCCTGAGGAGGTTGCCGCCGATGGAGCGAGGACGGTTCGGGGAGGCTGCGTATACGGTGCGGGTGCCGGCAGATGTGAGGCCCTTTTGGTCGATGGCGACGTGCGGCACGGGCTCGGGTTAGGCGGCGATTTTCTTGTTCAGGCCGACGTGCTTTTCGATCACGGTGGCGCGGACTTCGAGTTGCTTGCGCTTGTCGATCTCGCTGTCCTCGAACTTTGAGAGCTTGGTGTCGAGGCGATTTATTTTTGCGCCGAGATTGAATTCGACATTAGCAATCTTGGTATCGAGTTTGTCGATGCGGTGAGCGAGGCGGCCTTCGACATTGTCGATTTTGGTGTCGAGCTTTGCGATATCTTCGGCGAGCGCGGTGAAGCCGCGTTCGACGGTGTTGGTTAGGCGCGTGATCTGCCACTCGTCATAACCAGAAGATGCAATCCGCCGCCGTCAGCGAGCGTGTATTCCTTGGCCCTTGGCTTAGCGTGCTCGACGTTCAATGCAGTGAGCGGCATGTGAGTAGAACCCGTTGTGAGAGCAGGAGCGCCTACTCACAATTCTACTCAAAAATGTGAGTACGGTCACGGGTCACCATGTAGCACGGTGAGAAGCAGCTCTCCCGTAAGTCATTGAAATCATTTAGCTATAAGGAACAGTGAGGGACTATGCAAAACCAGGTTGGTGCCCGTGGAGGGAATCGAACCCCCACTCCTTACGGAACACGATTTTGAGTCGTGCGCGTCTACCAGTTCCGCCACACGGGCTTGCATGCCACCTATATCGTCGGCGGCTGCTCCCGGCAAAATGAAAATCGCAAGGCCGAGCCTTACTTTTCCGGCCTTGCTTCCACCGCAAAGATAAGCGAATGGCGGCCCGGCGCTAGCGCGGCCCGGGCGGCGCGCGGAGGTTTGCGGCAGCAGCAGGGAACGGCATGCATCAGGCGCTACCGATGAGGCGGAATTTGGTCGAGCAGTTCCGCGGCGGGCCGGCTGCTGTCGCGGCGCTGGCGGTTTGCGCAATCAGCGCCGCCACCATCGCCGGCGCCTTGTATTTCCAGCTTGTCGTCGGGCTTGCGCCCTGCCCGCTTTGCCTCGAACAGCGCATCCCGCATTACATCATCATCCCGCTCGCGCTCGTGGTCGCGATCGCGGCTTGGCGACGTGCGCCGCGGGCGCTGGTCGCCGGCGGCCTCGCCGCGCTTACGCTCGCGGCGCTGACCGGCGCGGTGCTCGGCGCCTACCACGCCGGCATCGAATGGCACTTTTGGCCGGGTCCCGCCGATTGCACGGGACCGCTGACCGATCTCACCTCCGGCGGTTCGCTGCTCGATACGTTGAATTCGGTCCATGTCGTGCGCTGCGACGAGGCCGCTTGGCGCTTTCTCGGCATTTCGCTCGCGGGCTACAATTTCCTGATCTCGCTGCTTATGGCTGCGATCGCGGGCTTCGGCCTGTTCGTGCGCCGGAAGCCGGCTTGAGCAGTTCCGATCATTGCGCGGCCCGGCGGAACCGGCGCGGCCGCGTTGCAACGCCCACGGCAATCAACTAACCTCGAAACTGTCATGCGCGCGGGGCCGATTACGCCCAGGTGGGCGGGCAGGCTAAACGATAACGATAATTCCGCCATAACTTGGCGGCTTCAGAGCGGGGAGGACGATGATGCGTTTAATCGAACGCGCAAATGTGGCTTGGCCGGCGGCGAACTGATCAAGCTGCCGCCTCGGCGAGCAGGCTCGGATGATGAAGACGCTTTCCGGCGTCGGCGCCGACGTGCCGGCGAAGAATCCGGCGCTCGCAGCCCCTACAAGATCGTGACTGAGGCGGCGGGGCGGACGCGCCAGTCTGCGAGCCAATGATCCAGGGCCACCCCGCGGGGGCGGCCATCCACCGGCGCATCGCCGATACGGTCGAACCAGGAGGTGGGGCATGGTCGTTACCGGACGCGGCACCGCAACGCGGCTGCTGCTTGCCGCACTCATCCTGCCGCTGGTCATGCCGCACGCCGCGCGCGCGGCGGGCAACAAGACCTATCTGATGAAGATTACGTTGGCGACGGTCAACGATTCATTGCACCAATTCGCCAAGCACTATGCCGCCGCGGTCGAGAAGGATTCCGGCGGCCGCATCAAGACCGAAGTCTATCCGGCAAGCGAATTGGGCTCTATTCCACGGCAAATCGAAGGTATCCAGTTCGGCGCCATCCAATGCGCAATCATCCCACCTGAGTTCTACGTCGGCATCGACGAACGCTTCGAGGTGCTGGCCGCACCCGGCTTGGTCAACACCATGGCAGACGGGCAACGCCTCGCGGCCGACACCGCAGTGCGCAATCTCATGCTCGGGCTGGGGGCCAACAAGGGGCTGCACGGCGTCGGGCTATTCATGGCGTCACTGTCATCGATCGCCGCGAGAACGCCGATCAGGCACCTTGCCGACTTGAGAGGAAAGAAAATCCGCATTTTCGCCTCGCAATTCCAGAGCGTCGCGATGAAGCGGCTTGGGGCAGTGCCCAAACCGATGACTCTGAACGATGTGCTGCCGGCGCTGCAGGACAATGCCCTCGACGGCGCGCTTGCCGCCCTCAACGCGTTTGTCCCCATGCACTACCAAGTGGCGGCAAAATACCTCACGCAAACCGACCAGTCCGCCATTTTCGTCATGGTCGAGGTCAGCCAGAAATGGTACGATTCCTTGCCGCCGGAATTGAGGCAGATCGTCGACCGCGACGCCGCCTCCGAATCGGTGGCAATCAATCCGGTGGCGATCGACTTCAATGCCAGGGCCGAGAAGGCCTGGGTCGCCGGCGGCGGCGAGTTGATCGAGCTGCCGCCCGACGAGCAGTCGACGATGCTCAAAATCCTTGCCAGCGTCGGCGACGAGGTCGCCAGCACGAAGCCCGCGCTCAACGCAGCCTACAAAATCGTCACCGATGCGGCACAGCGAAGCCGGTAGAGTAGATTTTCATTGTCGAAGATGCCGCGATCAATTAACGTCGGCTGTGGTCAGCTTCATCGATGCGGTCAAAGGCCGCAGCTCGCCACCAACAAAAAAAGCTATCGCTTGGGAATGGATGCTCGGCGGCTGCGTTCATATACGCAGGGACCGGCACATCACTGGGAGGAAGACATGCGCTTCGAAAGACGAAGAATCCTGGCGCACGCGGCATTCGCCGCCGGCGCATTCGCTCTGTCGCTTTCGTTGACGACCGGCGCGGCCTTGGCGCAAGCCAAGACCTACGTCATGAAGATAACGCTGCCCACGTTGCATGACACGGTTCATGAGGTGGCCAATCGTTGGGCCGCGGCGGTCGAGAAGGATTCCGGCGGCCGCATCAAGGCGCAGGTTTATCCGGCGAGCCAGTTGGGCTCCATCCCCCGCCAGATCGAAGGCACCCAGTTCGGCTCGATCCAGGCCATGCTGATTCCGCCCGAATTCATGGTCGGGGTCGACCCGCGCTTCGAGGTGATGGCGGCGCCCGGCCTCGTCGACTCCATGGAGCAAGGCCAGCGCGTCGCCAACGATCCGGCGGTGCTGAAGCTGATGCTCGGCCTCGGCGCCAATAAGGGATTGCATGGCGTCGGCCTGTTCATGGCGACGCCGTCCTCCGTCATTTGCAGGACGCCGATCCGCCACCTCGCCGATTTCAAGGGCAAAAAGATCAGAATCTTCGCGTCCGCGTTCCAAAGCGTAGCGTTCGAACGCCTCGGCGTAACGCCGGTGGCGATGACGCTGGGCGACGTGGTGCCGGCGCTACAGCAGGGGGCAATCGACGGCGCCGACGCCGCGCTGAACGTTTACGTCCCGATGCACTTTGTCGATTCCGCGAAATATGTGACTTTGACCAACCAGCCCGCCATCTTCATCATCCTGGAAGTCAGCAACAAGTGGTTCGATTCTCTGCCCAAGGATTTGCAGCAGATCGTCGCCAACGATGCCGCTTCCGTGTCGGTGAAAATCAATCCGTTCGGCAGCGAGTTCGTCGAAAAGATGCATAAGGCGTGGCTCTCCCAAGGCGGCGAACTGATCAACCTGCCGCCGAACGAGCAGGCGGAGATGCTCAAAACACTCTCCAGCGTCGGGGAAGACGTGTCGAAGCACAATCCGGCAGTGCATGCGGCCTATCAGGCCGTGGTCGCGGCGGCGAAGCGAGCGGCAGCGGCCCCGACGCAGTAATCGGCCCCGGGTCTCGGCGCTTTGGGGAGCGCCGAGAACCTGACAGCGTGGCAAATCTGAGATACTGAAGTCGAATTTAACGTCATAAAGTGATTAATCTCTGGGAGGATCAAATGAACTTCACGGCGCGAAAGGTTCTGGCGCGCGGCAGCGTGGCAGCCGGTGCCGCCGTTGTGTCGCTGGCGCTGTCGTTTGGCGCCGCTCAGGCGCAACAGAAGACCTACGTGATGAAGGTCACGCTGCCGACCATCCACGATCCGGTGGAGCAGTTTGCCAGAACGTTCGCCGCCGCGGTCGAGAAGGATTCCGGCGGCCGCATCAAGGCCGAGGTCTTTCCGGCAAGCCAGTTGGGCTCGATCCCGCGGCAGATCGAAGGCGTGCAATTCGGAGCGATCCAGGCCGCGGTGATTCCGCCGGAATTCTTCGTCGGCGTCGACGAGCGCTTCGGCGTAATGGCCGCGCCCGGGCTGGTCGACGACCTGGCGCACGGCCAGCGCCTTGCTGCCGACGCGGCGGTGCGCCAGCTGATGCTGGGGCTTGGCGCCAACAAGGGGCTGCATGGCGTCGGCCTGTTCATGGCGCTACCGTCCGCCCTGATCTCACGAACGCCGGTCCGTCATCTCGCCGACTTCAAAGGCAAGAAGATTCGAATTTTTGCTTCGGATTTCCAGTCGACGGCGCTCAAGCGGCTCGGCGCGACGCCGGTCGCCATGACCCTCGGCGACGTCCTGCCGGCGATCCAGCAGGGCACCATCGACGGCGCGATTTCCGGCATCACCGTCTACACCTCGATGCACTTCAACGATGCCGCGAAGTACGTGACCGAGATCAATCAGCCGGCCATTTTCCTGATCCTCGAGATCAGCAAGAAATGGTACGAATCGCTGCCGTCCGACCTGCAGAAGGTCATCGATAAGGACGGCGACGAGACCAGCCGCAACATCGCTCCGGTGATGAGCGCAGGGTTCGAGCAGGGCCGCAAGGATTGGGTCGCCCGCGGCGGTGAACTCATCAACTTGCCGAAGAATGAACAGGCCGAAATGATGAATACGCTCGCCAGCGTCGGCAGCGACGTGTCGAAGTCGAGCCCGGCATTGCATGCGGCCTTCGAAACCGTGATCGAGGGGGCCAAGCGAACGCGAGAGGCGCCGAGCCAGTAATCCCCTGTCCAGGCGGCGACGGCGGGCGTAACCGGCCACGGACAAGCGCATGGCGGTGACGAAGCTGCCGCGGTTGCCGCGGCAGAAGAGGCGTGAACGTGGCGGCGAAACGACGGGTCAGACCATGATCGAGGCGATCCACAAGGGCGTTGAGTGGCTGTTGACGTTCACCCGCTCGGTGTCGGCCATCTGCCTGATCTCCAGCGTGGGGATCAATTTCATCAACATCATCGGCCGCTACGTCTTCAGCGTATCGATCCCGTGGGCCGAGGAGATCATGCTTTTCCTCATGGTCGGCTGCGTGTTCACCGGGTGCTGCGCGGTCGCTTGGCAGGGCCGCCACATCCGGATGGATGTGATGATCTCCTCGCTGCCGCCGAAATGGACCGCCTTTTTCAATCTGCTGTCGGATCTGGTTCTGATCGCAGCCGCCATCGCGGTGGCGGAATTTGCCTATCCAGTCATCACTCAATTGGCGGCGTTCGACGAGCGCAGCCAAGCGGCCAATTTTCCGCTGGTCGTGCCGCAATCGCTCGTGCCGATCGGCTACAGCCTGATGGGGCTGCTGGTGGCGGTGCGGTTGTTGACGTCGCGGCGGCGCGGCGCCGGGCAGAACGACGGCAGCCATTCCTGATAAAGGCGCTAGCGATGGCCTACCTCATTTATTTCGGCCTTCCGGTGCTGTTGCTCGTCATCGGCTTTCCCATCTTTTTGGTTCTGCTGGTGACCTCGATCGTTGCCATCGTCACCGTCGCTGGCGTGCCGACCGACGCCATCCAGACCTACATGTTCGGCAGCCTGGACAACTTTCCGCTCATGGCGGTGCCGTTCTTCGTGCTGGCCGGCGAATTCATGGCCCAGGGCGGCATCGCCCGGCGCGTCATCGCCATGGTGATGGCCATCGTCGGCGGCATCCGCGGCTCGCTCGCGGTCACCACGGTGGCGGCGTCCGAATTGTTCGGCGCGATGTCGCACACCGCCATCGGCACCGTCGTCGCCATGGGCCGCATGATCTATCCCACCCTCAAGGAGGGCGGCTATAACGAACGCTTTTCGGTCGGGCTGATCGCTTCGTCGGGCGCCATCGCCGTGGTGATCCCGCCCTCGATTGCGATGATTCTCTACGCGGTCTCGGCCGAGCAATCCGCCGTGCAGCTGTTCACCGCCGGCGTTCTGCCGAGCCTTCTGATCGGCCTCATCGACGGCATCTTCGTCATGACCTATGCCAAGGTGAAGCGCGTTCCGCTGGGCCCGAAGGCGCGGTGGGACTTGGTCTGGAATACCACCAAGGACGCCAGTTGGGCGATCGGCACGCTGGTCGTGATCTTCGGCGGCATCTACGGCGGCGTGTTCACGCCGACCGAAGCCGCCGGCGTTGCGGTCGTGTATTCGGTCTTCGTCACGATGGTCATCTACCGCGAGGTCAACGTCTTCCGGTTCTGGAAAATCCTGGGCGACTCCGCTTTTCTGATCTCGCAGATCCTGCTCATCGTGACCTCGGCCGGAATCTACTCCTGGCTGTTGACGACCAGCGGCATCCCGCAGCAGATCGTCGCCTCGATCGACGGCCTGCACCTGGAGAAATGGGAGCTGCTGCTCACCCTCAATGTCGGCCTGTTGATAGCGGGGAGTTTCCTGGAACCGCCGGCGGCGATCCTCATTCTCACCCCGCTGTTGCTGCCCATCGTCGAACATGTCGGCGTCAACGCCATTCACTTCGGCATCATCGTCGCGGTGAACTTGAGCCTCGGCATGTACACGCCGCCGTTCGGCTTGAACCTGTTCTCGTCGCAGGCGATCTTCAACGCGCCGCTAAGCCGCATCTATCTCGGCGTGCTGCCGTTTTTGCTGCTCAATTTCGGGGCGCTGCTGATCATCACCTACATCCCGGAAATCTCGATGGTGCTGCTGCATCACTGATCGCGCGGCGCGCACGTCCGCGGCATGCCCGCGCGACTAAAACTCGATGAAAACCGGCTCGGCCGCGGCCGTGCGCGCCGCGGCAAAACCCGATTTCCTCTGGCGCCTGCAGCCATGTTCGACTAAGATCGGCTTGCAGTAGCGGCGCGGTCCCGGCCCCGTTACCGGCGGTCGGATAGTCATGAGGAGGTCGCGATGGGTCTTTTGGACGAGTTGAACCTGGGTGGAGCGCTCAAGGGCGCGCTGGGTCAGATCGAGGCATCGGCCGCCCCGACAGTGATCAACGCCTTGCTGGCGAAGACGAATCTCGGCGATCTCAACGGGCTCGTGACGAAGCTGCAGCAGGGCGGTCTCGGCCCGCAGGTGCAATCCTGGCTCGGCAACGGCGGCAACCTTCCGGTAACCGCCGATCAATTGAAGTCCGTGCTCGGCGACGCTCAGGTGCAGGAATTCGCCCGCCACCTCGGTCTGCCGGTCGACCAGATACTGCAAATGCTGTCCCAGCACCTGCCCAACGTGGTCGACCAGGCCAGCAAGAACGGCCAATTGCAGCAGGGCAGCTGATGCGGCGGGCCGATTGCGAGCAGCAAAGCGTGGACAACCGGGAGAAAACAATGAAAGTGATTGCCGTCATCGCCGCGTCGTTCTGGCTCACCGCCGCCGCCGTGGCGCAAACGCCGGCGACCACCGCCGGAGCAACCTGCAAGACCCAAGCCGCCGGCAAGAACCTTCACGGCGCCGCCTTGACCAGCACGCTGAAGAGCTGCTGCAAGAAGCAGGCGCAGGACCAGAAGCTGCATGGCGCGGCGGCAACGAGCTTCGAAAAGAGCTGCGAAAAGGCCGCCCTCGGCACTTGATCCCGGCGCGCCGACGCGCTCATCCTGCCATCGACGGATATCGCAAAGGGGAGCTGATCATGAAAGCCAGGCTGACCATCGCGTCGGGGATTTTTCTCGCGGCGCTAGCCAATATGACCGCGTCGGTTCCGGCACAGGCCAAGACCGAAAAAGAGTGCACCGCCGAATGGAAGCAGTTGGAGACGGCCAAGCAGACCGCCGGCAAGACCCGCAAAGACTTTATCGCGCAATGCCGCAGCGAAGCCGCGACGCCGCCCTCGACCACAACCACAACCACCAAGCCGCCACCCGCGAAAACAACCACCAAGCCGCCGCCCGCGAAAACCACCACCGCGCCGCCGCCGGTCCCGACCGGGCACGTGGTGTTCCCGTCCGCCATTTCGTCCAAATATTCGCAGGAATCGGCGGGCAAGGCGCGCATGCACACCTGCCGCGATCAATATGAGGCGAACAAGGCCACCGGCGGCAATGGCGGGCTGAAATGGATTGAAAAGGGCGACGGCTATTACAGCGAGTGCAACAAGCACCTGAAAGGCGGATAGCAACCGCCGGCGTCAGCGCACCGCAGCCAAGACGCGGTCGCGCCGCCCCGACCGATTCTGGTGCGGCGCGGAACCGGCAAAACAGGCTTGATCGTGCGGTGGTGGGCGGTACAGGATTTGAACCTGTGACCCCTTCCATGTCAAGGAAGTGCTCTCCCACTGAGCTAACCGCCCGGCCGAAGGCCAGCATGTAGCGTTTCAGTCTCGGCGCGGTCAAGACCGCCGGGCAGCCAAGCGCGCCGATCAGAAATTGACGCGGTCGGCGCCCTTCAATCCCAGCATCTGGCGGGCTTCCGTCGGCGTCGCGATCTGGTAGCCGAGCTCCTCGACGATGCGGCGGATTTTCGCCACCTGCTCGGCATTGCTGGAGGCGAGTTTTCCCGGGCCGATATAGAGCGAGTCTTCGAGGCCGACGCGCACATTGCCGCCCATCATCGAGGCGTTGGTGCAGAAATTCATCTGATGGCGGCCGCCGGCCAGCACCGACCACAGATATTGATCGCCGAACAGCCGGTCGGCGGTGCGCTTCATGAACAACAAGCAGTCGAGATCGGGGCCGATGCCGCCGAGAATGCCGAAGATGAGCTGCAGGAACACCGGCGGCTTGAACAGCCCGCGGTCGATGCAATGAGCGAGGTTGTAGAGGTGGCCGGTGTCGTAGCACTCGTGCTCGAACTTGACGCCGTGGCCTTCGCCCAGCGTCTTGTAGATGTTCTCGATGTCGCGGAACGTGTTGGGAAAGATATAGGCGTCGGAATTGGTGAGATAGCTCTCTTCCCAATCGTATTTCCAGGTCTTGTAGCGCCGCGCCATCGGATAGAGCGCGAAATTCATCGAGCCCATATTGAGCGAGCACATTTCCGGCGACAACTGCTTTGCCGCCGCGATGCGCTGGTCCACCGTCATGGTCACCGCGCCGCCGGTGGTGATGTTGACCACCGCATCGGTCGCCTGCTTGATGCGCGGCAGAAACTGCATGAAGACATTCGGATCGGGCGTCGGCCGGCCGTCCTTGGGATCGCGCGCGTGCAGATGCAGGATGGCCGCGCCGGCCGCCGCCGCGTCGATCGCCTGCGTCGCGATCTGGTCGGGCGTGATCGGCAGCGCATCCGACATGGTCGGGGTGTGGATCGAGCCGGTGATTGCGCAACTGATGATGATTTTGTTCGCCATGGTTCGTTTCTCCCTCACGTTGTGCCCGGCTGACCCGCCGCGGCTTGTCTTCTCGCGCGCCGCGCGCTTCGTCAAGGATGCGGCTCGGTTGCGGATGTGCGGCTCCTGGCCTCTTTGATCGCCGACCACACCGCGTACGGCGTCGCCGGCATCGGCACTTCGCGCACGCCGAGCGCGTGCAGCGCGTCGAGGATGGCGCTGACCACGACCGCGGGCGCCGCCGTGGTGCCGCCCTCGCCGCCGGCCTTGATGCCGAGCGGATTGGTCGGAGAGAGCACTTCGGCGATCTCGGTGCGAAACGGCGGCAGCATGTCGGCGCGCGGCATGCCGTAGTCCATCAGCGAGCCGGTCAGCGGCTGGCCGGAATCGGGATCGAGACGGATTTCCTCCCACATCGCCTGGCCGACGCCCTGCGCGATAGCGCCGTGAGTCTGGCCGTGCACGATCAAAGGATTGATGCAGCGGCCGACATCGTCGACCGAGGCGTAGCGCACGATCGCGACTTCGCCGGTTTCGGGATCGACTTCGGCTTCGCAGATGGCGGTGCCGTTGGGAAACACCGGCTCGTGCATTTCGTTGTCGGTGACCACGGCAAGACCGTCTTTCAGATCGTCCGGCAATGAAAGCCGCGCCGCCTCCTCGGCAAGTTCGAGAAAGTCGAAGCTGCGATTGGTGCCGCGCGCGGTGAAGCGGCCGTCGTCGAACGAAACGTTCTCGGGCGCGGCGCCCATCGCGATTGCCGCAATCGCCTTGCCCTTGGCGATCAGCTCGACGGCGGCCTTGGCAAACACCGTCGCCGCGTGGCGCATCGAGCGCCCCGAATGCGAGCCGCCGCCGACCTTCACCACGTCGGTATCGCCGAGAATGATGCGCACGCTTTCGTGCGGTACATGGAGCAAATCGGAAACAACCTGCGCAAAACTTGTTTCATGCCCCTGCCCGCTCGGCTGGGTGCCGATCACCACGTCGACATGACCGTCGGGCCGCACCTGGATGCGGGTCTGTTCGCGCGGCGCGCCGATCGAGGAACTCGACATAATTGGCAAGGCCGCGGCCGTAGAGCTTGCCGCGGCGCGCCGCCTCGCGGCGGCGGCCGTCAAATCCGCTCCAATCGGCGATCGCCATCGCCCAATCCATGTTCTCCTCGTAGCGGCCGGAATCGTAGTTCATGCCGACAGCGTTGCGGTACGGCATGGAGTCGGGCCTGATGAGATTCCTGCGCCGCAATTCGATGCGGTCGATGCCGAGTTTTTCGGCCGCCACGTCGACCAGCCGCTCGATGGCAAAGGTGACTTCCGGCCGCCCCGAGCTGCGATAGGCGTTGGTCGGCGTCGTGTTGGTGAACACGGCAAGCGCGCGAAGCGTTGCCGCCGGGATCGCGTAGGAGCCGGTGATCAGCCCCGCGCCCTTGCTCAACGGCGACAGCGACACGCAGCGGGCGCCGACATTGCTGATGTTGGTCGCGCGCATCGCCAGGAACCGGCCGTCGCCGTCGAGCGCAAGCTCGACCTTGGCGACGAGATCGCGGCCCTGATAGTCGCTCAGGAACGCCTCCGAGCGGGTCGCGGTGAACTTGACCGGACGGCCGAGCTTTTCGCCGCCCACAGCACCAGCGCGAACTCGACAAAGACGCGGTTGCGGGTGCCGAAATTGCCGCCGACATCGTGGGAGAGCACGCGCAAGTCTTCAGCCGCGATACCAAGCACCTTGATCAGTTCGTTCTTCTGCCGCACCGCGCCGCCGGAACCGGCATAGAGCGTGTAGCGGCCGCTCGCCGCGTCGTAGCTGCCGAGCGCCGAACGCGGTTCGAGCGGCACGCCGGTGACGCGGCCAATGTGAAACTCCTTGGCCACGACATGCGCGGCGCGTGCAAACGCGGCATCGGTCGCGGCGCGGTCGCCGAACCAGGTTTCGATGCAGACGTTGCCGGGCACCTCGTTCCAGATCGCGGACGCCCCCGGCCGCATCGCGTCTTCGGATTGCGCGGCAAACGGCAACTCCTCGTACCGCACGGCGACGGCCTCGACGGCATCGAGCGCCTGCGCCTTGGTCTCGGCCACTACCATCGCCAAAGCCTCGCCGACGTGCCTTGCTTTGTCGGCCGGCAGCAGCGCGTGCGGGCCGATGAACAGGACGCGCCCCTCGGGCGGCGTCAGCTTCATGTCGTATCTGGTCTTGGGCACCGGATCGTGCGGCAGCGGACCGATGCGGTCGGCGATGCAGTCGGCGCCGGTGAAAACGCCGAGCACGCCCGGCAATTTTCGCGCCCGCGCAGTCTCGATCGCTACGATGCGTGCATGCGGATAAAGCGAGCGCACCATCGCCGCGTAGGCTTGGCCGTCGAGATGAAAATCGTCGGTGAAGCGGCCCTTGCCGGTGAGGAGCCGCGCGTCCTCCTTGCGCGGCAGCGGCTTGCCGATGAAGCGGTAGCCGGTTGCATCCGGCCTTGCCGTATCGTCCATCTGGCCTTCCTGACTGCGGGCGATTTGACGGGGACAACCTATACCAACAGCAGCAAATATTGACCTCGTCCTGAGGTGGTCGCCAACGGGTCCGGCCGAAGGCCGGCCCGATGACAAGCTCCGCGGCCCTCGAAGGATGCAGGCCGCGGCACTGCAGCGTCGCCGTTCGAGCCTATCTTATTCGGCTCAAATTCTGACCGCCGCACAGCGCTCCTAGACAGCCTTCGATCTTGATCGTCTGGGGGCCAACCTCGTAGAGGTGGCCCGGAACGGTCTGGCCGCTGTCGGTATTGTACAATTGCCCGGTCCAGGTTCCCGGCCCATCCGGCATCATCGAAATGAAGACTTCAACGCCGACAAGCGGCCGGTCGCGCAGCCGCGGATCGGGGTTATCCCTGTCAGTCCACTCTTGGCCGGTGTCCGGATCTGTCGGCGACTTGGGGCTCGCAATTCTTCCGCACAGCGCCTTGCCGCAGGACATCACTCTCACTTGGGCACCGTCCTGCGCCAACCAAAGGCCCCTCGGATCGGCATGCGCCGTTGCCGCGCCGATGAATACGGATGATACGACGACAAATACGCTGCCGAGCGATTGAAACTTCATAACTTGGCCCCTCCAGTCTCTTGCTTTTGGTGACTGGGTCAGTCCGTAGCGCGGATCAGCGCAGCGTAATCCGCCAACTCCAAGGCACCAACATGGCGGGTTTCGCCTTCGGCAAACCCGCCGCCCTGCGCGCTGCGGCGCCTCGCGCGTCGGTCGTCGCGCGCCTCAGTAATTGTCGAGCCGCCAGGCGTTCGGGTGGCGCACCTTGATGGCGGCTGCTTCGGCGACCGAGCGCGCGCCGGCGTGGGTGAGTTCGGTCTTGATCTCGTCGAGGAACAGGTCGGCGACGTGCGGCGCGCCGGCTCCTCCGAGCGCGCCAAGGGCGTAGGCGAAACAGCGTCCGGTAAAGGCGAATTTCGCGCCGAGCGCGAGCGCGCGCACCACGTCAAGGCCACCGCGGATGCCGCTGTCGATCATCACGGTGGCGCGCGATCCGACCGCGGAAACGATCGCCGGCAGCACGTCGACCGAGGCCGGCGCGGCATCGAAATGCCGGCCGCCGTGATTCGAAACCCAGATGCCGTCGGCGCCCAAAGCCACCGCGCGTTCGGCGTCGTCGGGGTGCAAAATGCCCTTGACCACGAAAGGCCGTTTCCAGCGCTCGCGCAAGCGCTTGAGTTCCTCCCAGGTGTGGCTGCCGCCGGAGCGCAGCTGCATCACTTCGGCGGTCGCGTTCTGGCTCGCTTTCTCGGCGTAGGGCACGAGGTTCGCCGTGATCGGCATGCCGTTGCGCAAAAGCTGCATGGTCCAGGCCGGCGAGGTCAGCACCTGCCAAGTGGTCCACGGGTTGATCGGAAACGGCACCCTTGTGCCGTTCTTGATGTCGCGCGGGCGCTTCGACTTGCCGGCCGAGTCGACGGTCGGCACCAGAACCTGCGCGCCGGCTTCGTCGGCGCGGCGAACGAGGTCGTAGGTGATGGCGTGGTCGTTATAGGGAAAGCGGTAGAGCTGGAACCAGAACACGTCCGGCGCGATGGCGGCGATCTCCTCGATCGAGGCATTGCCGGGCGTCGCCAGCACGTAGGGGATATTCCGGCGCTGCATCTCGGCGGCGAACAGCTTTTCCGCCCCCGGCCACATCAGGCCGGCCGAGCCCATCGGGGCGACGCCGATCGGGGCTGAATATTTGCGGCCGAACAATTCGGTCTCTGTCGTCACCTTGCCGTCGATGCAATAGTGCGGCAACAGCTCGATCGCCTGGAACGCCGAAACATTGCGCGCGATGCAAACTTCCTCGTTGGCGCCGCCATCGACGAAATCAAAGCCGAACCGCGGCACCCGCGCCCGCGCGCGCCGGCGCAGGTCGTCGATGGTCGGAAAGCGCTGAGCGAGCCGCGCCGCAGCGCCGTTTTCAGTCTTTTCAGCTCGACCTCGATCGACCATTGCTGCACTCCAACCTTGTCGTCATGCCCGCACTCGTTGCGGGCATCCACGCCTTAAAAGCGTTATAGCATGAAAGACGTGGATGGCCGGGACAAGCCCGGCCATGACGACGTGGGTAGTTTGCAGGATTGGCTGAGCACAGCGAAACCCATCTGCCGATCCGCGGCAACTGCATGCGCTGCCGACCTCCGCCACACCCCTTTTCAAAGCACGAAATTCGTTGGCGGGTAGCCGCGCAATATCCATTCCAGATGCGTCACCGCGGGCACGCCGCGCGGGCCGCCGCGCATGACCAGATCGTAGGCCCGTTGTTGCACGTCCGGCGGCGTGACCGGCCAGGTGCGCGGCAGGCAGACCTTGCCATCGCCGCGGCAGCAGCGGTGGCGCCGGCAATAGCCGCGCGAGCACGTGCGCCACAGCGGCGGCGATTCGCAATACAGACGGCGGATCGACGCGAAAGCGGCTTCGCGCTGCTTGTCTTGCCCCGCTTGCGTGACGGCGTCGATGTAGCTGCTCCGCCCTCGTCGTTTCCTGCGCCGTCCTCCCATTCATTTTGCTCCTGCGCTAAAAAACAAGCAAACAACAGACATCGTTCTCGCGGCGCCCTTCTTCATCCTGCCCCGCGCAAGCGGGGAAGGGGGACCGCCCGAAGGGCGGTGGAAGGGGCGCGGGCCTCAACGAATTGCTTTCGACGAAAGCGAGGCGGCGAGTCAGACACCCCGTCCACCATGCTTCGCATGGTCCCCCTCCCCCGCTTCGCGGGGGCGGAAAAGTAAATTCTTTCTCGCGATGCCCCTGCATCCGAGCTTTGCAAAGCACGAAAAAACTCTTTGCCTCCGCAAAAGAGGGAGGCGGAGCGCCGAAAGGCGCGTAGTCAACGGCCGCGCCACACTCTCGGATGTTGCCATCCGAAACTGCCCGCCGACAGGTTTACGCGGTCTGCGCAAACCGTCTGCTGCGCGGCGCGCGCCGCGAATGATTCGCTTGCACGAACCGTCCGCTTTCGGGCGCGCTCGCCTTTCGGCGCTCCACCGCGGCTCTCGTCGCAGGGCGAACGCTGTCGACTCGGCCCAGGCCGCGCTTCACGCGATGAAGAATCGAAGGCGTTACCTTCGCCTTTGGACCGCGCTTAAGCCAAGCACCTGGCTCGCCGGTCTTAATGCCGGCGGGGACGATGCCCGGACCGCCCGGGAGCGGAGTGTATCGCTCCGCCCGCGGGAACCGCACTCGCTCCCTTTCGTGAGTACCCTCGGCCGAAAGGTCCCTTGATTCGTGAGCGAGATGCGCCTTTGTACCTTAATCGGTGACGTATGTCAATGGAAATGTTCCGATCGGAGACAAGATCGCCGTATCGGGGATAGGGCTGACTTGTAAGACGTACGACCGTAAGCTATCTTACGGCCATGAACCGCCAAATGCCCGCGGCTTCCTTCTCCAAGGTTTCGGTCAAAAGCCAAACCGTAATTCCGCGCGCGGTGCGCGAGCGTTTGGGGCTCAAGCGCGGCGACACGCTGCGTTACCGGCTGACGGCGGAAGGCGTGCTGCTCGACAAGGCGCCCGCGAACGAAGCGGACGATCCTTTCGCCGCTTTCTCCGAATGGTCCGGCGCGGCCGACGAGAAGGCTTATGGCAGCCTCTGACGGCGCGCGCTTCGATCCGTTTGACGTCGTGGTCGTGCCGTTTCCCTATGCCGACCGGCTCGCTGAAAAACGCCGCCCCGCCTTGGTCGTTTCCAATCGCAAGCTGGCGATCCACGGCTTCATCTGGGTCGCGATGATCACCAGCGCCGAGAACGAGCGATGGTCGAGCGATGTCGCGATCACCGACGTTGCGCGCGCGGGCTTGCCCGCACCGTCCGTGGTGCGGCCGGCAAAGATCGCCCGCATCGACCCGGACCGGATCGCCCGCCGCGTCGGGCGGCTCGACAAAGCGGCGGCGCGGAGCGTGGGCCAGAAGCTGCGGGGTTTTCTGGGATGACGCGGGGCCGCGCGGGCTCGGCCATTTGGGCTTACTACCGAATTGCGGTGTAAATTACGGTGACAGCACTTAACCGTCGGAGGCGGGAATTAAATGCACTGTCACCGTAATTCGGAAGTATTTTGGTGCCGCCGATCGCCGGCCGTAGCCCGCATGAGCGCAGCGATATGCGGGAGGCAAGCCGGGAGGTTGCCCCGGATGTCGCTTCGCTCATCCGAGCTACTTGCTGCTCTGAACAAGCCGCTGCAGTTTTCCAATTTCAGCGTTGAAGGCTTCAATGCGGCCAATCAGATACCGAGCGTCTGCCTTTCCCGCTTCCTCATCCATCTCGCGGTATTGAGGCTCAGCCGGCGATTCGAATCGATCAAGTAGCAGTTCAATGTCATCCCGGATACCGGTCTTTCCATACTCGGCGTGATTGATAACCAGATCAACTTGCTTCCCAATCGCGTTTGGCCCGATTGTCGTCCTCACCTCTCTCAGACGATCCAAGGCTTCCTTCACTCGCCCTTCCGACTCGTCGAACGCCTTCCTCACCTCTCGCACGACCTCCGGGCTCTGCTTGCCGCTTGCAATTGCATCAATCTGTTGCAGCATCCCATCGCGCCAAAATGTCAGACGCCCGGCGTCCTTCGCCGCGCATCGCTCGTTGCGATTCGCCCACGCACTGATTATTTCGCGCAGCAACAACAACGTCGCGCTGGAAACCGCAGCGTCGTTCATTGATCCTCCAGAAAGGCCCTCTACGCTCTGACCCGCGAGAGCTTATAGAAAAACATCGTTTTCGCATACAGCAAACGTAGCGCGATGGAGCACAGCCCGTAGGGCGGATTAGCGAAGCGTAATCCGCCGATTCCGCTGTTCCGAGATGGCGGGTTCTGCCTCGGCGAACCCGCCCTACAATGCCTCACCGAACTCGCCGGCAACTGCAACGTCGCCCGCCCAATCGAGGGGGAAGATTCCACGCGCGACGTCGCGGTGAAACGAGGAATGCGGCCAATCGCGCACGCGTGAGACGAGGCCGTGCTTCATCGGGTTAATATAACAGTACTCGACATGCCGAGCGTAATCGGTCTCGTTGCGGATCATGTGCTCCCAAAACCGCCGCTGCCAGATGCCGCGCTCGTTGCGCGCCTTGCGGACGGTTGTGCGATGCTCCCGCTTCGGCAGCGACTTCGCAAAGGCGGTCTTGATGAGACGCCAGCGGGTGGAGAAATCCGCGTCGCCGGCCGGCAGCGTCCAGATGGCGTGAATGTGGTCCGGCAGCACGACGAAGGCGTCGATTTCGAAGGGATACTTGTCGCGCGTGCGGGCGACCGACTCGCGAAGCGAGTCGATGTGATCGACGAGGAGCGATTGTCTCCGTTCCAGCAAATTGACGGTGAAGAACCAGCATCCGCCCGGAACGAAGGCGCGGCGATAATTCGGCATGACCAGACGATATCACAGGTCCGGAGGCCGTAGGGCGGATTAGCGAAGCGTAATCCGCCAACTTCGATGCACAAACATGGCGGGTTACGCCTTCGGCTAACCCACCCTACGAGCTACCAGCTATCCCTCGCCCGGCGAACCTGACAAACTGCGGCTTCGCAAGTGACCCGAGGAGAACCCCGCCATGGCAGCCCGCATCCGCCACATCGCGCTTTGCGTCAACGACATCAAGGCCACCGCCGATTTCTACGAAAAAGCCTTCGGGCTCAAGCGCACGCCGGTCCGCGAAGGCGCGACCGCCTGGGCCTGCTACATGAGCGACGGCGAGGTCAATCTCGCGCTGCTGCAGTACAAGAGCGAGGTCGGCTCCGGCGTGCCCAAGGGCTTCGTCGGCATCCACCATTTCGGCTTCCAGTGCGACGACCTGCCGGCGCAGCAGAAGAAGGTCGAAGCGGCCGGCGCCGAGTTCTTCTACGATCTCGGCGAGCCGCAGGACGAGGGGTTCGAGCGAAAGTTCAAGGACCCCAACGGCATCGTCTTCGACCTCAACTGGAAAGGCTGGCAACTCACGCGCGGCAAGGTCAAGAACGCCGTCGGCGGCTTACGGCCGGCCAAAACCGCGCCAGCGCGAAACAAGATCGCGGCGGCGCGCAAGAAGGTCGGCAGCCGTAGGGTGGGCAAAGGCGCAAAGCGCCGTGCCCACGCGTAGCCGCGCAGCGTGGGCTTCGCTTCGCGAAGCCCACGCTACAAGACTGCAACAAAGACGGGGGAGCCCATGCAGGTCGTCGATCTCAATCGCCAGCCGAAGGAAGAATGGCGGCCGGGCGTGATGACGCAGATGTACGTCTCGGCCGCAAACGGCGCGACGCAACTTTGCGTGTTCGAGCAGTGGTGCGATCCGGGCCACGGCGCGCCCACGCATCTGCACGCGGTCGAGGAAATTTTGCGCGTGTTCGAAGGAGAAGCCGAGGTGTGGATCGACAAGGCGCGCGTCACGCTGATTGCGGGCCAGCTCGTCGTCGTGCCGGCCGGCCGCAAGCACGGCTTTTCCAACAGCGGCAACACCACCCTGCGCATCCAGTCCACGCTCGCCGAGCCGGTGTTCGAGGCCGCCTACGACGACAAGCGTGAGACGCCGCGGCGCTGGCTGCCGGGGTCGCCCGTTGCCGGTTGAAATGGAATCATCCGCCCACGAGCCGTCATCCGAAGGTGCGAGCCAGAAACGCGTTTACCCGCGCCGTCGACACGCTACGGCGAGCCAATCGTTCCCGGGCTATGCTTCGCTCCACCCGGGCTCCGAGATAGCTGCGAGCCAGCGGTACTCAAGCGACGGGCGAGCGACTCCGATGAAGAAAGCGACAGCCTCTATGAAGAAGAGCAAGAGCGCCGCGACGAAGGCAAAAGAGAGCACATCTCCTTCCCGCCTGATCGACGCAAGAATCAGGGAGTTGGGCGATTGGCGCGGCGCGATGCTCTCGCGGGTCCGAAAGCTCATCAAAGAGGCTTGCCCCGACGTGGTCGAGGAGTGGAAGTGGCGCGGGGTTCCGATTTGGGAGCACTCAGGCATCATCTGCACCGGCGAGACCTACAAGAGCATCGTGAAGCTGACCTTCGCCAAAGGCGCGGCGTTGGCGGACCCGTCGCGCCTGTTCAATTCCAGCCTCGAAGGCAATGTGAGGCGCGCCATCGACATTCATGAGAGCGACAAGATCGACGCGGAGGCATTGCAGGCGCTCATCCGCGCCGCCGTGGCGCTGAACAAGTCCAAGGCGAAACGCTAGAGCATGTTGCGGCGGCGTCGATCCGGAGGTTGGTCATGGCCGGGCTCGTTCCGGCCAGCCACGTCTTTGATCTGATACCGAATCCGGTTGATCGGTTCGCGGTCATTCCCGCGAACGCGGGAATCCATATTCACTGTCGGAGCAGAAATTGCACAGCCGTGGTTATGGGTCCCCGCTTTCGCGGGGACGACGCGGAAATCAAGCGATCGACCGGATTTCGCATGACTCGCGCATTCGGACGTGGCTGCCCGCGACTCGCGCGGGCATGACGGGCAGCGCGCGCCCTAGCCGTCATCGAGCCGCACCGCCTGCCCGGTCGCGACCGCGCGCTCAATCGCATAGGTCGTTTTCAGGTTGCGCATCGCCTGCTCGGGCGTGGCGTGAACGCTCGGGCGGCCGGTTGCAAGGAAATCGAGCCAGGCGCGGGTTTCGTTGCCGAGCGGGCCCCAGAAATCGCCCATCGCCCAGTCGCCGGCGCTGTTGCTGCCGAGGAAGGCGAGGTTGATGGAGTGGCCGGGCACGTAAGGGTGCGGGATGCCTTGCTCGGAAAACAACAAATGCTCCATGTGGTCGTCGTCGATGATCATGGTGCCGGAGCTGCCGAGGAGCTCCACGCGGTCGGACTGGCCCTGCGTCGGGTAGTTCGCCGGCAGCGCGTAGGAGATGCCGAAATTGACGACGGCACCGTCGGCAAAGGTCACGATCGCCCAGGTCACGTCGTGGGCGCCAAAGCCTGCGTCGCGGAAAATGCCGGACGCCCCGCGCGCCACCACTTCGACCGGCGCGTTGCCTTCGAGAAACCAGCACATCAGGTCGACGTAATAGGTGAGTACGTCGAGCACCGGCGTGGCGTGCGGATCGCGCTTGAGGATGGCAAAGGTCTGCGCGCGCGAATTATAGACGCGCGCCAGGCCGCCGCTGATGCGGCCGAGACGGCCCTGGACCATCTGCTCCTTGGCGCGCAGGAAACATTCCTTGAAGCGGCGGCTATAGCCGACGCGCAGCGTGCCGCCGGTCCGCGCCAGCGTGTTGAGGATGGCCTCGGCATCATTGAGCGACAGCGCCAGCGGCTTTTCAACGAGGATCGGCTTGCCGAGTTCAAGCGCCTTGCAGACTGGCGCTGCGTGTTCGCCTTCCGGCGTCGAGACGAACACGGCGTTGACTTGCGGATGCGCAATCACGGCATCGTTGTCGGTGGAATGAAAATCGGCGCCGGCGATATCCGCCAGTTTCCCGGCCTGGGCCGGGTCCTTGTCCGAAATCGCGAGGAAGCCGACCGCCGGGTGCTTCGCGGCAATGCGCGCGCGCAAGGTGCCGATGCGGCCCGCACCCACCACGGCGATGCCGAGAGCCTTGGCCTTCACGGTTTCCTCCCTGCTTCTATGCTACGCCAGCCGGCGGGCAGCAGATTACACAAGCAGGAGCTTGTCCATGTCGACGCGCGCCATCGAATTTGTCGAGAATTGGGTCGAGCAGAAAATCGAACGGGAAGGCCTGCCGGCGCCGGGCGAAGACTCGCCCGGCAAGCAATGGGCGGCCGAGTGTGTTGCCGCCGCAAGCGCCGATGGCATCCTGCAATCCGAGCTCGATGAGGTCTTTGACGATCTTGCCGCCTTCATCGATGGCCAGATCGAAGAGGCCGAAGACAGAGTTAAGGACGAAGGCGCCAATGACGATGATGATGAGGACGGGAATGGCGATGATGAGAGTGACGCCAACGATGGACACCAATAGCGCGCCGGCGCGCCTACTCGCCGTTTGCGCTTCCGCCCCTGAAAGGGGGAGGCAGCATGACTGCGCGACTAAGCCACTTTCCATGAGCTGAAATCGTTCTGGCCGCGCCGGACTCGCGCTTCGTCGACCTCAATGCCAAGGCCGGGCCCCTCGGGCACCGTGACGTGGCCGGCATCGACGGCGAGCGGGGTAGCCGAAACATCTTCGGCGAGCGCGGGGCTGGTCACGGTCAAACCCCAGGCGATTGCCGGCGCGGCAGCGGCGACATGGATGGCGGCGGCCGAAGCGATGCTCGACTCGCCGGTTTTGCAGGAAATGTTGACCGCCATGGCGAGCCGGTCGCAGAGCCGGCAGGCGGCGAGAACCCCGCGCAGGCCGCCGAGCTTGATCGCCTTGAGGCTTGCGCCGGCGGCGGCGCCGCGCGCGTGATGACGCTCGATGTCGTCGAGCGAATGAATGCCCTCGTCGGCGCCGATCGGCACGCGGCTTGCCGCGGCGACGCGCGCCATGCCGTCGAGATCGTGCGCCGCAACGGGCTGTTCGAGAAAATCGAGCCCGCAATCGGCGACGCCGCGCACATAGCGCAGCGCCTCGTCAACGGAAAAACCCTGATTGGCGTCGGCGCAGACCAGACAGGCCTCGCCGGCCGCTTTCAGGCTCCGACAAATGCCTTGCGTGCGCTCGGCGTCCGCCTCGGGAGCAGCAAGCCCGACCTTGATCTTGAACGCCCGATAACCGGCCGCGTAACGCGCTTTCGCCTCGTGCAGGTCGGCGGCCCGGCCGGTCGAGCCGATGACGGCAAGCACCGGCATGCGGCTGCGCATCTTAGCGCCGAACAGTGCGTAGAGCGGCGTTCCGGCGGCGCGGGCAACGAGATCGTGCAGCGCGATTTCGATTGCCGCCTTCGCGGCGCTGTTGCCGTACATGCGAGCGTCCATTGCGGCTGACGCGCCGGCAAAGTCGTCAATGCGGCGCCGCAGCAGCACCGGCGTCATCTGCGCGATTGCGGCCAACATGCTGGCGGTGGTTTCGCCGGTCATGGTCGGGGCCGCGGCGGCCTCGCCCCAGCCGACGCGGCCGCCCTCGGACCGCACACGAACGAGCACGTTGTCGGCGCGCGCCACCGTTTCAGCAGCCATCGTCACCGGCTTCGTCATCGGCAGGCTCACCGCGACAGGCTCGATCGCTGCGATCCTCACGCTGCCCCCGTGTTCCCCGCTCATTCGCCGGCCGCAGAGGCTGGCGCGCGCGCTTCTAGCGCCGGCCGGCCGCAATTGCACCAAATTTCCGCCGATTCTGCCGGCCGTTGTGCCGGCATTTGCGGTTGCGAGGCGTCATTTGACCGCGTGCGCGCCGGTACCGCGCCTCGGGGCGATGTTCTCGGGCGCCGCCATGCGGGCGACTTCAGTATGCCGTCGCCATGGTTTCGCAGCGGCGCACACCGGCCTATCTATCGGCCAGGACAAGAGCGGCTGGGTCAAGAACGGGGTTTGGCCATGCGATCAAAGCTTGTAACGGATTTAGCCTTGTTGCTGTCGCTGATGGCTGGCGGGCTGCTGGCCGCCGGGCTGACTGCCGATCCTGGCGCCGCGCAGGACGCGCAGGATCTGTCGTCACCGATCGGCCTGTGGCAGGCGGTCGATCGGCAGACCGGCCAGCCGACCGGATGGTTCCTGATCGGCGAGCAAGGCGGCGTCTATAACGGCATCATCGCCAAGATGTTTCTCCAGCCGGGCGATGACCCCAACGTGATCTGCGACAAGTGCCGCGACGATCGCCACGACCAGCCCTGGCTCGGACTGCAGATCATTCGCGGCATGAAGCCGCAAAACACCCAAGGCAAAGACACCCAAGCCGCCCAAGGCACCCAAAGCACCCAAGGCACCAATCTCTACGGCGGCGGTACGATTCTCGACCCGCGCGACGGCCATGTCTATGACGCCGAGATGAAGCTGTCGCCGGACGGGGAGACCCTGACCGTGCGCGGCTATCTCGGCATCGCGCTGTTCGGCCGCAATCAATACTGGGCGCGCTTGCCTCATTCCGATGTGAACCGGCTCGCACCCTCGATCAGGGCGCAGGCGGAACTCAATTCCACCGTCGACCCGCCCCAGCGCTGAGCCGCACTTACGCCGAAGACGGCAACTTCCGCGCCGCAGGCATATCGCGGGCGCCTTCCTGCTCGCGCGGCTTGCCCATCAGCACCGGCTGGAACAGGGTCGCCGCCGCCATCGTCGTGATGAGCGAGATCGCCAGCAGCTTGCCCATGCTCGACGTGCCGGGGTGGCTGGAGAACCACAGACTGCCGAATGCGGTCGCCGTCGTCAGGGCGGAAAACATCACCGCCCGCGTCAGCACCGATTGCAACAGGTTGGTCTGCCCCTCGCGCCAGGCCATGATGTAATAGATTCTTGAACGCCACGCCGACGCCGAGCAGAAGCGGCAGCGCGATGATGTTGGCAAAATTCAAAGGCAAATCGACCAGCACGCAGATTTCGAGCGTCACGACGCAGGCCAGCAGCAGCGGCACCAGCGTCAGCAGCACGTCGCCGAAACGCCGCAGCGTGAGCCAGAGCAGGATGGCGATCGAGAACAGCGCACAGCCGCCGGCCTCGGCGAAGGCGGCAAGCACGGTGCTGCGCGCATCGAGAATCGAAATCGGCCCCTCGGTCGCGTCCGGCGCCACCGCCTCAACCGCGCGGGCGTAGCGCTCCAGCACGTCGTTGTTGTTGGCGTCGCCCGAGGGGGCGACGTTGACGCGCGCCTGGCCGTCGGCCGTGATCCATTGCTGTGCGAGATTGGCGGGAATGTTGCTGCGGGTCACTTCATGCGCCTTGAACAGATCGCGCAACTGGGCAAGCGCGGTCTGCAGCGGCTGCACGAAGGCGATTGTCGCGCGCCGGCGGCTTGATTCGTTTGCCTTGCCGAGCGTGGCGAGCGCCGTCGCAAGACGCCGTGCCGCATTGGCGCCGACACTCTTCGAATTGCCGGCGAGCCGGTTGAGCGCGGCGACCGTGGAATTGATCATGCTCACGTTCTGCGCGTCGGTGGGCGGCGCGGCCGGCGCCGCCGGATTGAGCGCGGGACCGAGTGTCTTGGCTGCGTTGGCGATCAGCGCGAGCTTTTCCGGCTGACGGTCGGGGATCAGGCTCGACAGCGTCGAAGCCCGCGCCACTTCCGGCAGCGCGCGCAGCTTGGCCGCGACCGCGTCGGCGGCGGCGAGCGTCGGCTTGAGCACCTGGATGTCGTTTGTGCCGCTGTTCGGATCATGTTCGAGTTCAAGATAGGTGGCGACCGACTCGACCTTCGGGCTGCGCAGATTCATCGGATTGAAATCGAATTGCAGCCAGTGCAAGAGCGGCAGGCCCGCCGCCACCAGGCCAAGCGTGGCGATCAGGATCGGGACCCGGCGCCTGGCGAGGAAGCGGTCGACCGGCGCCAGCACCGCATAACCGAGCGGCTCCGGTTCACCCGGCGGCTTGAGCACGCTGAGCAAAGCCGGCAGCAGCGTGACGCTGGTCATGAACGCGATCAGCATGCCGACGCCGGCGATCAGGCCGAGTTCGGAGACGCCGCGATAGACCGTCGGCAGAAACGACAAAAAGCCCGCCGCAGTGGCGAGCGCGGCGAGCGTCAGCGGCGCGCCCGCCCGCCTGCCCGACTCGATAAGCGCCTCACGCACGGTTTCGTTCTTGAAGCGCTCCGCCCGGTAGCGGACGGAAAATTGCAGTCCGAAATCGACCCCAAGCCCGACGAACAGCACCGCAAAATAGACCGAGATCAGGTTGAGCGTACCGACCATCAGCAGGCCCATTGCGGCGGTGATGGAAAGGCCGACGGCAAGATTGACGAAGACCGCAAAAATAATGCGCCACCAGCGCAGCGCCATCCACAAGATGAACAGCACGACGGCAATGGTCAGGGTGGCGTTGAGCGCGGCGTTTTCCTTGATGGTCGCGAATTCATCGTCCGCAAGCGGCACCGGACCGGTCAGCCGCAATCGGGCCTGATACTTGCCGGGAAAGTCGAGCTCGGCGGCGTCCTTGCGGATGGTATTGCTGGCCCGCAAACCCGGCTCCAGCGCCGAATAGTCCAGTGCGGCGGCGATTTGCAGAAAGCGCCGCAGCTCATCGGGGCGCGCGGGACGGCCGGCGACCAGATCGCGCCAGGAAAAACTCGCACTCTGTCCGGCATTGATCTTCTCAATCACGTCGCCGGCGAGCGTCATCGGCCAGGTCATGGCGTCGAGCGTGATGCGCCTGCCCTGGACGCCGAGCAGACCGAACTGCAACGCCTGCAGCACGCCGCGCAGGCTGGGGTCGCCGGCCAGCACCTGCACCAGGCGCGCTGCCTGGGTCAGCGGGGTCATCTGCTTGGCGAGATCGTCCGGCTTGAGGAACAACAACCCGTTCTGCGCGAAGAACGGCCCGCCTCCCGGCTGCTCGATCGAGTGAAACAGCGCCTGCTGCTGCGACAGGCGCCGCACCAGCGCCTGCGTCGCTTCGTCGGCCAGTTCCGGCGTCGGCGCATCGATCACCGCGACGGTGGTCTGGAAATGGGGGAAGGCCTTTTCCAGCGCGGCTTCGCGCTGCCGCCACGGCAGATTGTCGGCAATCAGCTTGTTCATGTCGGTCGTCATCGAAAAATGCGTGGCCGCGTACCACGACGACACGATCGCCAGCAGCACTGCCGCGGCGATCACCGGCCAGGCGTACTTCGAACAAAAGGCAATCGCCCGGACTACGGCAGCGGTAATCGTATTCATGGGTGGGTGTAACGAACCATCAGAGGGAGGGTGTGCTCAACGCAAGACATCTGCGTTTGAGGCGGCAAAGAAAGGCGAAATGGAGGCGCGCGCGGCGGCACCTGTCAATCGGACCCAACTTTTGCCCGCCCGGGGAGGCTCCAGCACGCCTTGATGCGCCGAAATGCTGAAAAAGTGATATGTGCATATTTTCCTAAGAAGCCGGCGCTGGGCGCCATCACCCGTTGGAACTTCGGGCTTTGTCCGGGAATTGCCTCTCGACTGGACAATTTAGCCTTTTCGGTCTCATGGTGGCGATGCTACAGCCGGAACCGGTACAAAGGCGCGCCCGGCTTGATTGTCGCCGTCGCGTGGCCGAAATATCCGGACAGGGGATTGAGCGAAGTCAGTCGCCGGTCAGCCGTGTGGCGCAAGGCCGCAGCCGCAGCCGCAGCCGCGGCCGAGCGCGAGGTGTCTTAACAGGTGTCTTGCCCATGCAGGTGTCTTGCCCATGAATGTGATTCTCGCCCAGCCGCGCGGCTTTTGTGCCGGCGTCGTGCGCGCCATCGAGATCGTCGAGCGGGCGCTGCAGAAGTTCGGCCCGCCGGTCTATGTGCGTCACGAAATCGTTCATAACAAACACGTGGTCGAGAGCTTAAAGGCCAAGGGCGCCCGCTTCGTCGAGGATTTGTCCGAAGTTCCACCCAATGCCGTCACCATCTTCTCGGCCCACGGCGTCGCCAAGAGCGTCGAGGAAGAGGCCGCTTCGCGCAGGCTTCCGGTGCTCAATGCCACCTGCCCGCTGGTCACCAAAGTACACAACCAGGGCAAGCGCTATGTCGGCCAGGGCCGCCGGCTGATCCTCATCGGCCATGCCGGCCATCCCGAGGTCGAGGGCACGATGGGCCAGATCTCGGAGCCGGTGAGCCTGGTGCAGACCGAGAGTGACGTTGCCAGGCTCGACATCCTGGCCGATACGCCGGTCGCCTATGTCACGCAGACGACGCTGTCCGTCGACGACACCCGCGGCATCATCGCGGCATTGCACGGCCGTTTCACCGACATTGTCGGTCCGGAGACCCGCGACATCTGCTACGCGACGCAGAACCGCCAGACGGCGGTGCGCGAATTGTCGAAGCTCGTCGATGTTATTCTCGTCGTCGGCGCCAAGAACAGTTCCAACTCCAACCGCCTGCGCGAGATCGGCGAGGAAGCCGGCACGCCGAGCTACCTGATCGCCGACGGCAGCGAGGTCGAGCCGGACTGGTTCAGCAATGCCGAGACCGTGGGTATCACCGCGGGCGCCTCGGCGCCTGAAGTCCTGGTCGAGGACGTGATCGACGCGCTGCGCCGGCTCGGCCCGGTCGAGGTCAGCGAATTGACCGGACGGCAGGAAACCATCGAGTTCCGCCTGCCGCCGGAATTGACCGACGGCCTCACCGCCGGCCGGGCCGCAGCGAAAGTCTGAGTTTCGCAGGCCTCAAGAGCGACGCAGATTCCAACCAAGAGGGTACGGCTTTGGGTGTATCTTTAAGACAGAAAATCGCAGTCGGCTCGTACGTGCTGCGGCAGCGCCTGAAGGGACGCAAGCGCTATCCGCTGGTGCTGATGCTGGAGCCGCTGTTTCGCTGCAATCTCGAATGTTTCGGCTGCGGCAAGATCGATTATCCCGACGCCATCCTCAACAAGCGGCTTTCGGTCCAGGAATGCCTCGACGCGGTCGACGAGTGCGGCGCGCCGATGGTCGCCATTCCCGGCGGCGAGCCGCTCATTCACAAGGAGATCGGCGAAATCGTCAAGGGCATCGTAGCGCGCAAGAAATTCGTGTCGCTGTGCACCAACGCGCTGCTATTGGAAAAGAAGCTGCACCTGTTCGAGCCGTCGCCCTATCTGTTCTTCTCGGTGCATCTCGACGGGCTGAAAGTCCATCACGACAAATCGGTGTGCATGGACGGCGGCTTCGAGAAGGCCGTCGACGCGATCAAGGCCGCCAAGGCCAAGGGCTTCGCCGTCAATGTCAATTGCACGATTTTCGACGGCCATCCGGCCGAAGACATCGCGGCCTTCCTCGACCTCACCCAACAGCTCGGCGTCGGCGTCTCGATCTCGCCCGGCTACGCCTACGAGCGCGCGCCCGACCAGGAGCACTTCCTCAACCGGCGCAAGACCAAGGAACTGTTCCGCAAGGTCTTTGCCCTCGGCAAGGGCAAGAACTGGAACCTCACCCATTCCAGCATGTTTTTGGACTTCCTCGCCGGCAACCAGGAATTCCATTGCACGCCGTGGGGCATGCCGACGCGCAACATTTTCGGCTGGCAGAAGCCTTGCTATCTGCTCGGCGAAGGCTACGCCAAGACCTTTGCCGAATTGATGGGAACCACCGATTGGGACGCTTACGGCACCGGCCGCTACGAGAAGTGCGCCAATTGCATGGCCCATTGCGGCTACGAGGCGACCGCGGCCGAGGCGATGATGAAACACCCGCTCGAAGCGATGATGATCGGTTTGCGCGGGGTCAAGACCGAAGGCGACATGGCGCCGGAAATCGACATGACGAATCAGCGCCCGGCGCAATACGTGTTCGACGGCCAGGTGCAGCAGAAACTCTCCGAACTCCGCGCCAACGAGGCGCGCGAGAAGACGGCCAAGGCGGCGCGGACCTCGGCCAGCGCGGCGTAGGCCACGACGGAGGCGCGATGAACCGCGCGGATGTCATAGGCGTCCTGAGACGCCACGAAGCCGAACTGAAGAAACTTGGTGTCGAGCACCTTTTCCTGTTCGGATCGGTCGCCCGCGACGATGCCGGGGCAGATTCGGATATCGATTTGTTCTTCGACCATGCGAAGGGGCAACTCGGCCTCTACGAGTTGATGGACGTGAAGCAACGCGCCGGGGAGATTTTGGGACGGCCGGCCGACATCATGACGCGCGCCAGCCTGCATCCAAAACTGCGCGAAAAGATCGAACAATCCGCGCTACGCGTATTCTGATCGCCGAGCGCTCAATCGTCCTGCGCTTGACCGACATCATCGAGACCATCGAGCGTATCCACTCGGTAATCACGAAATTGAGCTTGGAGGAATTTGAAGCCAGTTGGGAGAGCCAATGGCTGGTGCAACGGGGCGTGCTGATTATCTCGGAGGCGAGCCGGCATCTGAGCGCCGAGTTAAAGGCGCGTCATCCGGAAATTCCCTGGGTCAAGGTCGCCGGAATCGGAAGCGTCCTAAGACACGACTACGAGCGTATCGCGCCTGATGTGATCTGGAAACTCGCGACCGTCGATTTGCCTTTTCTGGATGCGATCTGCCGAGAGGAATTGGCAAGGAATTAGTGAGCCGCATAGCCGTGGCTGCGCGGATTAACACCCGCGGGAATCGCGCCGCGGCATAATGCGTGCGTTCGGACGCCCGCTCCAGGTATCGTAAGCGCCTTGCATGCGCACCCATACCGCGGCGCCGTCCCCGAACAGCTTGCCGAGCCGAACCGCGAGCGACGGAGAGACCGGCTTGCGTTCGCGCAAAATGTCATAGAGATGCTGGCGGGAAATGCCGAGAAGCTGCGCAATCTCGGCCTTGGTCCGCCCCGTTGCCGGAATGGCATCCTGCCGCAACAACGCGCCTGGATGCGTCGGGCAGCGAGCCGGATTGCGCTTGGCGATACGAGCCACGGATGTTCGCCTTCAGTGATATTGTTCGAAGTCGACGTGACAGGCGTCGCTGTCCTCGAACTCGACCGGAGGTCGCGGTCGCTACGCCGCTTTGCTTTTTTGTGACGGTCGAATCAGCACTTCAGCGGAAATACCGAGTTGTTCGTGCAAGCGCCGGATCATGCTGATCGACAGGCTGCGCTTGCGGTTCAGGATTTCCGCGACGCGGGTCCTGGTGCCGATCAGGGGCTCGAGGTCTTTGCGCGAGAGACCTTGCTGCTCGATGCGAAACTTGACTGCCTCGATGGGGTCGGGCGGATCCATCGGGTAATGCTCGGCCTCGTAGGCGTCGATCAACGTTGCCAGGATATCGAGACGGTCGCCGTCGCGCGTGCCGCTTTTGGCGCCCCAAAGAGCCTCAAGCTGCATCAAGGCTCTCTCGTAATCCGCCTTCGTGCGAATGGGTTTCAGTTCATTTGCCATATTGCACCTTCGTCACGTCAATTCGATCGTACTCCTTGTGGGTTCCGATCCATTTGATCCAAACGATGCTGTTTTCGAAGTCAACCGCCACCACCAGCCGGTACGCATTGCCCTTGACATTGAAGATGACACGCTCGGCAAAGACGATGCCGGCAGTCGCGTAGGATCGTTTTATCTCTGCGGCATTTCGCCAATGCGCTCGTTTTACTTCGTCGAACCAAGCGTCCAGTGCCGCCTTTACCGCAGCTTGATCCTTGTGGCCGGCGAGCGATTGCGCGAACTCTCGGAGCGTCCGCCGGGCAATGATCCGCATAGCCGAATCTACCCTGCGCCCATTTTGGGTGCAACCCGTCTACATCCCCCACTCCACCATCCGCGCATTACCGTGCTTGAGGTTGCGGTAGCGCGCCAGCGCCCACAGCGGGAAGAATTTCGCATAGCCGTGGTAGCGCAGATAGAACACGCGCGGAAAGCCGGTGGCGGTGTAGCGCGGCTCGTTCCAGAAGCCGTCTTCGCCCTGGGTCGCCGTGAGATAGGCAATGCCGCGCGCCACCGCGGGATGATCGATTTCGCCCGCCGCGATGAGGCCGAGCAGCGCCCATGCGGTCTGTGAGGCGGTCGACGGCGCGCGCTCGTAGCCGCGATAGTCGAGCTTGTAGCTCGAGCCGTCCTCGCCCCAGCCGCCGTCATCGTTCTGGATGGCGACAAGCCAATTCGCCGCCTTGCGGATTTCCGGATCGCCGTGGTGGAGGCCCGCGGCGTTGAGCGCGCACAACACCGACCAGGTGCCGTAGATGTAATTCATGCCCCAGCGGCCGTACCAGGAGCCATCGGCAAGCTGGCTGCGGCGCAGATAGTCGACCCCGCGCGTGACCGCCGGCGCGACCGCAGCGGTGCCGAACTGCGCCAGCATCGATACGCACCGCGCGGTGACGTCGTCGGTCGGCGGATCGAGCAGCGCGCCGTGATCGGCGAACGGAATGTTGTTGAGATAGTAATATTCGTTGTCGGCGTCGAACGCGCCCCAGGCGCCGTTCTCACTCTGCATGCCCAGAATCCACTCCTCGGCCCGCGCGATGCTGTCGGCAAAATCCTGCCGCTCCGCGGCGCGATCCATGGCCATGGCAACCACCGCGGTATCGTCAACGTCCGGATAGTGCGGGTTGGCATATTGGAAGGCCCAGCCGCCGGGACGCAGGTGCGGCCGCCGCGCGATCCAGTCGCCGCGCACGTCGAGCACCTGTCGCGGCACCAGCCAATCGAGTCCCTTGCGCACCGGCGCTGCGGCGCGCTCGCCGCCGACTTCCAGGAGCGTGTGGCAGACGAGGCTCGTGTCCCAGACCGGCGACACGCAGGGCTGGCAATAGGCTTCATGCTCATGCACGACCAAAAGCTTCTCGATCGACTTGCGCGCGATCGCGCGTCGCTCGTCGGTATCGGCGACACCGAGCGCATCGAACATCATCACGCTGTTCGCCATGGCCGGAAAAATCGCGCCGAGTCCGTCCTCGCCGTTGAGCCGCTCGGTGACCCAGGCGACGGCGCGGTCGATGGCGCGCTGTCGCGCGCCTTTGGGAAAATACGGCTCGCTCGCGCGCAACACATTGTCAACGCCGTGAAAGAACCAGAACCACGACGCCCTCTGCTGCGCCGCCTTCGGCGCCGGCCCGAGCGTTTCCGGGGGGTCGAGAAAAAGCTCGTCGATGCGCACGCCTCTGGCGTTCCTCGCCACGGGTCTCTTCGCCATCAGCACCAACAAAGGCACGATGACGGTGCGGCTCCAATACGAAATCTTGTCGAGATGGAACGGGAACCATTTCGGCAGCAGCATGATCTCGACCGGCATCACCGGCACCGCGCGCCAGGGAACAAATCCGAACAAAGCCAACATGATGCGGGTGAACACGTTGGCGCGCGCTGCGCCGCCGCGGGAGCGCAGCGCGTCGCGGGCACGGCGCATGTGATCGGCGTCGACCGAATTGCCGATCATCTTCAGCGCGAAATAGGCCTTCACGGTCGCGCTGACATCGAGACGGCCATCGGCGAACAGCGGCCAGCCGCCGTGAGCGCCCTGGATGCGGCGCAGATAGACCGCGATCTTGGCTTCAAGTTCACCATCCACCGGCTCGCCGAGATAGTGACGCAACAATACATATTCGGCCGGAATGGTCGCATCGGCCTCAAGCTCGAACAGCCAATGGCCGTCTTCGCGCTGGCGGCTGAGCAGCGCACTCGCCGCGCGATCGATCGAGCGTTCGAGCTCGTTCTCGCTGGTGATCGCGTCATTCATGGGCGCGGGATATCTGGTCGCTTGCTGGATGGGCGTTTGACTCATCCGCGCTTGACCCATGGGCGCTTGACTCATGGGCGCTTGACTTATGGGCCTTTGTTGTTGCGCGACGCGCGATCAGATCGGCGGCGCAATTGCCGGAGCGGATCGCTCCTTCGATGGTGGCGGGCAGTCCGGTATTGGTCCAATCGCCGGCGAGCACGAGGTTGCGCCATGCCGTTGCGGCGCCCGGCCGTCGCGCATCTTGCGCCGGCGTTGCGGCAAAGGTCGCGCGCCGTTCGCGCACGATCTGCCAAGGGGGCAGCCCGCCCGGCGGCGCCTGCGGCAGTCCGGTCGCGCTCGCGACTTCGCTCCATATGCGTTTCGCAAATGCCTCTCGCGCCGCGTCGATATGACGGTCGCCGGCGCTGATCGTCACCGACAGCCGGCCGGGAAAAGCGAAGAGCCATTGCACCGTACCGTTGAGCACGCCGAGAATCGGGGGTTGATCGGGTGGCGGTTCGATGCGGAAATGCACGTTGACGATGGCGCGGAACTCGTTCGGCACGGTCAGCCCGGGCACCAAAGCAGCCGCGGCGTAGGGCGGCACCGCAAGCACGACCGCATCGTCGGTCCCCAGCATGGCGGCTTCGTGACCGAAATCGAGCGCTTCGATCCGCTCGTCGGCAAAGCCCATGCCGCGCAATTGGTGCTCGAGCCGGACCGTTGCGCCGCTTCTTTGCAGCGCGTGCAGCGCCGGCTCGATCAGCGTCGGCCCGAGGCCCTCGCGCGCAATGAGCGGCCGGCACGCTTTGCCGCCGGCGGCGAGCGTCTCGCGAATGATCGAACGCGCGAGCCGCGCCGACCCTTGCGGCGGATCGATGTTGAGCGCCGCAAGCAGCAGCGGCTCGACCAGCCGGGCATAGAGCGGCCCCGAGCAATCGATGACCTCGCCGACCGTCTTGTTTGCCCGTCCGAACAGCAGCCGCGCCAGCGGCAGATAGTCGAGCGCACGTGTGCCGGGCACGCTGCGACGGGAGTCGAAAATCCAGAACGGCAGGCGGCCATTGTTGAGGCGAAGCGTCCAGCGTTCGCGGCTGGCAAGATCGACGAATGGGAATTCCGCCGCCGGCGGGCCGACCAGAAGGTGCTGCGCGCCGATATCGCGCACAAACGCGAGCGCGGCGCGATTGCCCGACAGCAGCAGGTGATTGCCGTTGTCGATCGCCATGCCGAGCGCGGCATCGTGATAGGAGCGGCAGCGGCCGCCGGCGAATGCGGTCGCTTCGTGCACGATGACGCGCCGGCCGCGCGCCGCAAGCTTCAGCGCTGCGGACAACCCGGCAAGGCCGGCGCCGATAATGTGGACGGTCGCAGCCATCACACCAGATTGCGCAGCACGATGAAGAGAAGCCGCGCGCGCGGCAGACGCACGCGCTGGCGCGGCGGCGCGAAGCCGCGCGCAACCAGCCGGTCGAGAATGAGGCCGTAGGCCTCGGCCATGATGCGCGGCGCCCGAACAACGCGGCTAGGATTGCGCCGCATGATGGCGTCAGCCTCGACAAATTCCGCTTTCGCCATTTCGACAATCTCAGCGCAGGCCGCGCCAAGCAGAGGATGGGCGAGGACCTCGCGCGGCTCGGTTGCAATAATCCCCGCGCCATGCAGTACCTCGCGCGGCAGGTACAGCCGGCCCATCGCTGCATCCTCATCGAGGTCGCGCAGGATATTGGTGAGCTGCAGGGCGCGGCCTAGATGGTGGGCAAGCTTGAACCCGTCCTCGCGCGCCATGCCGAACACGCGCACCGAAAGCCGCCCGACCGCGCAGGCGACGCGGTCGCAGTAAAGATCGAGCGTGGCGCGGTCCGGCGCGCGAATGTCGGCAAGAACGTCCATCTCCATGCCGTCGATGACGGCAAGGAAGTCCTCGCGCGGCAGAGCGAATTCGCGTACTGCCTGCGCCAGTCCGGCAAGCGCCGGCGGCGGCGGCGGCGCACCGCGATAGATGGCGTCGATATCGGAACGCCAGTGCTGCAATTGTTCGCGCCGCCCGGCGCGCGGACCCGCATCGTCGGCAATATCGTCGACCGCGCGGCAGAACGAATAGATTTCGAACATCGCCTCGCGCTGCCGGCGCGGCAGGATCCGCATGGCGGTATAAAACGAACTGCCGGAGGCGCGCGCGGCGGCTGGCGTAGGATTGGTCACTTACGCGTCCCGCGGCTTCTGCGCCGCCGTGGAAGAACGTCGGCCGAGCCGGCGCGACGCACCGGCAAGCACGCCGGCGAGCGTCAGGCCGGCGACGGCGGGCAATCGAAGGTGGACGCGCTCGGACAGCGGATCGCGCGACAGCAGCAGCCGCGTCAAGCGATGCGCGAGCGTGTTGATGACCGACACTTCCAGGCCGAGCCGCCAATCGTTGACCGACGGCGCAAAGACGTCGCTTTCGCTCAGCAATCGCTCGGTTCGTGCGGCGAGCGCCTGCAAGCAAGCGAGCAGCTCCGGCGAGGCGCGCGCCTGACCGAGCGCTTCGACGTTCGTCCCGCCGGCTGCGAGCGCGTCAAGCGGAATATAGACACGGTTGAGAGTGAGATAGTCCTGCTTGCAGTCCTGCAGATGATTGATGATCTGCAATGCGGCGCACAGCGCGTCGTTTGCCGGCCAAACCGCGCGGCTCTCGCCGTGCACGTCGCAAACGAAGCGGCCGACCGGCATGGCCGAGAGCGAACAATAACCGATCAAATCGTCCCAATCGCGGTACCGCAGTTTGGTGACGTCGAGCTTGAAGGCGGCCAGCAGGTCCTGGGCGTGCCTGGGAGAGAGATTGCGCCGCGCGAGCTCGCCGCGCAGGCGCACTGCGACCTCGTCCTCATCACTTCCGCCGATCAGTCCGGCGTCGAGGCGGTCGAGCAGATCGAGCTTATCCTGCGGCGCCAAAGCGGCATGGTCGGCAATATCGTCGGCGCTGCGCACGAAATTATAGAAGGCCAGGATCACCGCGCGGTGGCGCGGATGAATGAGCCACGAAGCAACCGGGAAATTCTCGTCCCGATGGCCCTTGCCCGACCGTAATGCGCTCACATCGTTCATCGCAGTTCCGACACACCGGCCTGGACACGGCCCTTCCACATGCCGCCGCGCCCGCGCGCATGCTGATAGGCGGAATCGATGGTGAACGCCATATAGGCCGCCGCGATCGCCGGCAATGCCAGCCCCCACAGCCCGGTCAGCCGGTAGAACCGCAGCGTCGGCCGAAATGCGAACGCCATCAGGAGCCAGGCGAAGATGCCGATAAACTGCGCCGCGCCGGCGGCCATGAACGCGAGCCCCACCGGCGCGAGATAGGTGATCGCGAGACCGAGAATGGTCCCGGCGAGCAACAATGGCGAGTAGCGCAGTTGCGCGTAGGCGGTGCGCGACACCATGTGGCGGATGTCGTTGAGCGACCGGTAGGTACGGATGCTATGCACATTATCGGTCAAGCCGATCCAGATCGGGCCATGCGCTTTGAGCAACTTCGCCAGCGCGCAATCATCGATCAGCGCGCCGCGGATCGCTTCCAGGCCGCCGGCTGCGCCCAGCACCTCGCGGCGCACCAGCATGCAGCCGCCGGCCGCGGCCGCGGTGCCGCGCCGCAGATCGTTCGACCAAGCAAAGGGGTAAAGCATCTGAAAGAAGAAGATGAAGGCGGGGATGAATGCGCGCTCGGCAAGGCTCTTGCAGCGCAACTTCACCATCAGCGAGGTGAGGACGAAGCCGCCCGCCTGCGCCTGCGCCACCAGCCGCGACAACGCGTGCGGCCGGTAAACGATGTCGGCATCGGTGAAAAGCAGATACCCCGGCGGCTGCGGCAAGTGCGCGGCAAGCTCGACGCCTTGATGCTGTGCCCACAGCTTGCCGGTCCAGCCCGCGGGCAATGGCCGCCCCGCCACGATCGTTAAAAGATCGGCCTTGCCGAGTTTCGCCGCAGCCTGGCGTGCGACCTGCGAAGTCGCATCGCGGCTTTGGTCATCAACCAGGATCACCCCGAACTTGCCCGGATAGTTTTGCTGCAGCAGCGACGCGATGGTCTCGCCGACGCAGGCTGCCTCGTCGCGGGCCGGAATAATGACGGAAATCGCCGGCCACGAAGCCGGTTCTGGACCCGGCCTTGCGTCGTCTGCAAGACCAGTTCCCAAAGCCGCTCGCGGTCCATCCCCCGCAAACCGCCTATCGTCGATGCGGACCGCGGTTCGCCAAAACCCTCCGCGCGCCACTACCAAATAGAGCCAGATCGCCAGCACCATTGACGCTATGAGGTCGTTGCCCACAGATTGTCCCAGTCGCTCGGGTCCTGATCGTCAGCCGCCCGCCGCCGGCCGCCCGCCGCCGGGCGCCAGCCGGCCCAGCTTGGCTGACTTGATTGTTATCCCGTAAATGTAGGGTCCGAAACAGCACCTCCAGAGGGACACTGCAATGCCGGGCGCCACGCGATGAGCGGAAAAGACAGCCCTTTCCTGCGCCGGCTCGATGCCGTGGCGGCGGATACCGAGGCCCTGCTCGGCCGGCTCCTCGCCGCGACACCGGCAGAGGGCGAGTTGAGCCACCCGGCCCGCCTGATTGAGGCGATGCGCTACTCGAGCCTGGGCGGCGGCAAGCGTTTTCGCCCGTTCCTGGTGGTCGAAAGCGCGGCCTTGTTCGACGTGCCGCGGGAGCGCGCCTTGATGGCGGGCGCGGCGCTCGAATGCGTGCATTGCTATTCGCTGGTCCATGACGATCTGCCGGCGATGGACAACGACGATCTGCGCCGCGGCCGGCCGACCGCGCATCGCAAATTCGACGAGGCCACAGCCATTCTTGCCGGCGACGGACTGCTCACATTCGCCTTCGATATCGCCTCGCGGCCGCAGACGCACCCGGACGCCGCCGTCCGCATCGAGCTCGTCAGCGCGCTTGCCCGCGCCGCAGGCGTCGGCGGCATGGCCGGCGGCCAGATGCTCGATCTCGCCGCCGAGGGCCGCTTCGCCAATCGCATCCCGCAGCGGCTCGGCGAGGATGAAGTCCGTATGCTGCAGGCGATGAAGACCGGTGCGCTGTTGCGTTTTGGCTGCCATGCGGGCGGCATTCTCGCGGCGGCAGCCGCGCCGCAGCGCGAGGCGCTTGATCGCTTCGGATCGGCGGTGGGCCAAGCCTTCCAGATTGCCGACGATCTCCTCGATCTGGAAGGCGATCCCGCTTTGGTCGGTAAATCAACCGGTAAGGATGCAGTCGCAGGCAAGGCGACCATGGTTGGCGTACTGGGCGAGGCCGGCGCCAAGGCGCGTCTGCGGCAACTCGTCGTGGCTGCCGAACAGGCGCTCGCACCGTTCGGCGAGGCCGCCGCAATTCTGATCGAGGGCGCCAGATTCGTCGCCGATCGCCATGCTTGACGTGTCGCTCGATGACTGGGGTAATAGAGCGACAACGATAGGGCCATCGGCGGATTGCGTTGTCGCGCCGGCCTTTCTAGGATAAGCCGCATCAAATCGGCCCGATTGAAGTTCGTCCCGTACGCGCCTATCTGCACGCGGTTATCGCATCCCGGCGCGCCGCCGGAAACGAGGCAAAACCCGAGCCAGCCCCGGTTTCGGGATGACGTATTCAGCGATCATGGCCAATTACGCGCGTTGGACCCTCGGCACGGCTGCGATTTTCCTGACGCTGCTAGCCCCGGCGGTAACGGCGCCGCGCGCGCATGCGCAGGGGGCAAAGCCGCTCGCGACCAAGGCGGCGCCACAGCGCACCACCCGCAACGCGAAGCCTGAGAACGAGGCGCCGCCGCCTCCGCCGCCAATGAAGCAGTTGCCGGAGCGCCCGGCCTTTACCGCCGCTGAGGACGCCGCAGCGGTCATCCCCGGCGTCCCGGATGCGCGATTCTGGGCCGATTCAAGGAGCGACTTCGAGAAGGCGCTGCCGACCAAGCCGGGACCCTGGCTGATTCTCTCCAGCGGCGGCTCCGATGGTGCGTTCGGCGCCGGCCTGCTCGCTGGTTTGAGCGCCTCCGGCAAGCGCCCGGACTATTCCGTCGTCACCGGCGTCAGCACTGGAGCTCTGATGGCGCCGTTTGCCTTCGCCGGCTCGCGCTATGACGACGCGCTGCGCGACGCCTACACCAAGATCACGGCGGCGGACGTTTTCGAGGTCGGCGCGACGCCCGAAAGCTTCCTCGATTCCTGGCCGCTCAAGGACCTGATCGCCAAACAGGTGACGCCGGCCCTGCTCGCCGACATCGCCGCGCAGTACCGCGCCGGCCGCCGCCTGTTCGTGATTACGACCGATCTCGATGCCGAGCGCTCCGTGGTGTGGAACATGGGCGCCATCGCAGCTCACGGCGGAGAGGTGGCGCTCAGGCTGTTCCGCACCGTGCTGCTCGCGTCGAGCAGCGTTCCCGGCGCGTTTCCCCCGGTGCTGATCGATGTCGAAGCGGGCGGCAAGCACTTTTCCGAGATGAACGTCGATGGCGGTGTCGGCGGTCAGTTCTTCGTTGCGCCGCTCGCTTTGGTGGCGGCCGCGAGCGATTACCGGATTCCGGCGACCGAGCTTTACGTCGTCGTCAACAGCGGCTTGCAGCCGGACTTCAACGTGGTGCAGCGAAACACCGGGATGATCCTCGCCCAATCGGTCGGCATGGCCGTGAAGGTCGACACCCGGCTGATGCTCGACCGCGTCTATCTCGCCGCCAAGCGCAGCGACATCGGCTTTCGCGTCGCCAGCATTCCGCCAGGCTTCAGCGCGCCGCGGCGCGGCGCGTTCGATCCCGACTACATGCGGGCCCTGTTCCAAACCGGGTTCGATCTGGGCAAAAGTGCAGCGCCTTTCAGCACCGCGCCGCCGCTCTATCCCGGCGCCGGGACGCAGTAGTCAGAGGACTTTGGAAAAACCTGGAGCGAATTCATGAGAAGTTGGTCGCGTGCGATTTTCGCCGCTGCGCTGGTGAGCATGCTTGTGGCGAGCTCAGCGCTGCCCTCGCAAGCCCGCAGGGCCCGTAATGAGCCGACGCAGGTATTCGATGGAATATGGAGCGTGCAGATCGTCACCGAGCGCGGCGATTGCGACCGCGCCTATCGCTATTCGCTGCGCATCTGGCATAGCCGCGTCTACAAAACCGAGAACGATCCCAATTATCAGGTCTCCGGCGCGGTGTCGCGCAGCGGGGCGATCGCGGTTGCCGTCTCCGGCAGCGGGCGCATCGCGAGCGGCACCGGACGGCTGTCGCGCACTTACGGCCGCGGCGTCTGGCGCACCGACAATGGAAGCTGCTCCGGCGTCTGGAACGCCGAGCAGCGCGCGGCCGGCGATTAGCGCAAGATCCGGCGCGGACCCGTTTCGGCTCCGCCCTGACGCGGCCGCGATGGACGGCGGAAGTTAGCGGTTCAACCGGTCCTGCGCGCGGCGACGTTCAAGTTCCACCACGGGCACACGTCCCGGGCGCGCAGGTAATTGCCGTCCATGACGTTGAGCGGCACGCGGCCGCCCGCCTCGGCGACGCCGATGCGCAAATTGCGCGCCTCCTCGCGCGCCTCCGGCGTAAGCCACATGCGGTCGTGGCCCCACAGGCTCGGGCCTTCGGTGCGCTCGTGCGGCGTCCAGTTCTCGGTATCGATGGTGCGGCCGCCCCAGCCGTACTCGACCAGAAATTTCGACGGCGACCACGAATAGAACGAGGTGACGTGGTCGTTGACGTGACGGCCGAGCGTGGTGCCGATCATTTCCGGCTTGCGCAGATGCAGATCGTAACCCTGCCCGACATCGTCGAGATAGCACAATTCCACCATCAGATGATGGATGCCGTTCTTGCCGGTATCGATGAAGGCAAGGCTGTGATGGCGCGGGTTGATGTGGAAGAAATAGGCCTTGAACGGCTTGAGGATATAGTCGCTCGGCTTGAAGTTCAGAATCTCGGTGTAGAACGGCACCACCTCGTCGATCCGTTCCGCCGTGAGCACGGCGTGACCCATGCCGAGCGGGCCGGTGCGGAAGCCGGAGATCGAGCGGCCGGGCTGGAACGCATCGGCCGCAATCTCGGCGCCGTGAAAAACCTCCAGCCGGTTGCCGATCGGATCGGAGAATACGACCAGATCGGCAACGCGGCGCTCGTCGGCAAGCGCGCGCGAGCCGTGCGCGACTTTGATGCCGTTCTGCTCCAGGTGCGCCGCCAGCGCATCGAGCGCCGCGGCGTCGGCGACCTCCCAGCCATAGAACGCAGGCCCCTCAGCGTCGTCGCTCTGCACGATCACGCGCTGCTTGCGGTCGTCCATGCGCAGAGCGAGCTTGCCGCGGCTCTTCTCCACAAGCTGCATGCCGAGAAAGCGGGTGCCGTAGGCCGCCCAATCGTCGAGATTCTTGGTGCGGATGCCGACATATCCCAAAGCATCGAGGCCCATCGCGGCTTCTCCTGGCGAGTTTATCTCACCGTATCACATTGAAGCTTATGCGTAAATTATCGCATTCAAGACGCCCACCCCGGCCTGATCAGCAAGTAGCAAGAAGATGGGGCAACGGGCCGGCCGCCAAGCAGGCCGCTCGTTACCCCATTTACGGCTCTCCCGCTTTACTCAAACCCGACAAAGGTGCAGAAATCCTCGATCGCCGCCCGCGGCGAGCGAAAACTATTCGCTGGGTGCGCATGGTCGCCGTAGCCGAGGGCAACGGCACAGAACAGCATCTGCTCGGGCGGCATGCTCACGAACGGCCGGACGATGTGATGCATGCGCGCCCAGGACTCTTGCGGGCAGGTATCGAGGCCATAACCGCGCGCCAAAAACATCAGCGCATGAATATAGCCGCCGAGATCGGCCCATTGGCCCGGCCCAAGCTTGCGGTCGATGGCGACGAACAGCGCGACCGGTGCATTGAAAAATTGGTAGTTGCGCTTGTGCTGATCGAGCCGCGCCTTGGTATCCTCGCGGGCAATGCCGAGCGCGCCGTAGAGCTGGACGTGGTGCTCCTCGCGCCGCGACTTGTACGGCTCCCACATTGTTTCGGGGTAGATCGGGTATTCCGATTGGCTTTGCCGCGGATCGCGATTGGCGAATTCAGTCGCGACGCGCGCCTTGAGCTCGGCCAGCGGCGCGCTGGCGAGCGCATAGACGTGCCAGGACTGCAAATTGCCGCCCGACGCCGCACGCGCTGCGCGCGCGATCAGCTCGCGGACAATGGCCGGATCGACCGGCCTGTTGAGAAACCAGCGGCAGGAAATGCGGGATTCGACCGCTTCGAAAACGTCCATGATTTTTGACCACCCAACCAGGAAACAGTTTCCCGGGCGCAGCGCAGCACGGAGCATAGCGGAGTGATGCGCTGCAGACCCGGGATCGTTACGCACTCAGAGTTCGGAACGATCCCGGATCAGCGCTGCACCGCTGCGCGCTGCAGCGCGTCCGGGAAACAATTTCAATACGCCGTCTTGTTGATCTCGCCGCCCCCGGTGACGTACCAGTGTTCGCTGATGAAGGGCTTGCCGGCCAGCCGATCGGCGAGCCAGTCGGCGACCAGGATCGGCGGGAAAGGTCCGAGATTGGAGGCGGCAACGTTGCCGACCGAATGGCGCGATTCCTGGTACACGACCATCTGCTTCGGCCCCTTGAGCGCCGCCATGAGGCGCTGCGAATGCTCGATCGGGCTGAGCTCGTCCGCTTCGCCGGCAACGCAGAGGAAGGGCGCGCGGATTTTCTCGGCGTGGCCTTCCCAGGTGATGGTGCGGCGGAACTTGTCGAACTCGTCCTCGTCGGTGATGCCGCACATGTACATGAAGCGCTTCTTGAAGGTCGGCGACGCCTCCTGAAAAATCGTGTGACAGCCCGGCTCGTGGCACACCGACACCACCGCACAGGCCTTCACGCGCGGCTCGTAGGCCGTCAGTATCGCGCCGAACAGCGTGCCGAAGCTCGTTCCCGAAACGCCGACCCGCGTCGCATCGAGCTCGCTTCGCGCGGCGATCCAGTCGAGTAGCGCCGGGCCTGCGGCCATCCAGTTCTCCATGCTGAAGTAGACGCCAATCATCGGCGCTTCGTACTGGCCGGGCCCGTCGATGGCGAGCACTGCCAGGCCGCGATTGAGGAAGCGATCGCCGTAGAGCGCGACCGAGATTTCCTTGTAGCTGTCCATACCGGGGACGGCGATCACCACGGGCACGCGACCGCCGGAATAGCCGGGCGGCAGGTGCAGCCAGGCCGGGATCGCCTTGTCGGCAAACGGCACCCACACCGCCTCGACGCGATGATCGGATAACGCGGCATATTGGCCATAGCACTCGCGCTTCTTGTTGTTGTAGGCGATGTTGGTCTCGTTGTTCTCGTCGTAGGGCCATTGCGCCGCGCCCCAATGCACCGCGGCCATGAAGAAATTATCGCGCGCGGTGACTTTGCGGTCGGCCTCGAGCGCGGCCCTGGCCTTGGCCTCGCGGCGCCGCGCCACGGCGGCGAAAGCGGGGCCGATGTCGGCCATCTTCTTGACCCGCTCGCGGATGCCGGCGAAATCGGCGTTGGCCTCGATGCCGCACGGCGCATGGATATAGAGCGAGCGCGGCTGATCCCAGTCGATGCCGTTGGCGCGGATGACGTTGTCGATGAGCCAGCGCTGCGCATCGAACCGGCGCACCTTGGGCGCGCCACGGTGGTCGAGAATGGGCGGGAAGGCTTGGCTGGGGCGGTTCATGGGCTTCCTCCGGCCGGTCTGTTATCGTCATTATCGGCGCAGGCGACGCCGTGTTGTCAACTGCGGTACGCTCCACCCGCGCAACACCGGACCCCACCGTACTTGGAACCCGAGTTAGCTGGAAACAAATGAATAACGCCGATCTCGCACCGACACCGGCTGCCTGTTCTGTCCCCAGCGCCGACATCGTGAGGATGGATGCCGTTGCGCTGGCCGGCGCCATCGGCTCGCGGCGGGTTTCCTGCGTCGAGGCCATGAACGCCTACCTCGATCACATCGAGCGGCTCAACCCGCACGTCAACGCGATTGTCGCGCTGCAGGATCGCGCGGCCTTGCTGGCGCAGGCACAACAGCGCGACGCGCAGCTCGGACACGGCGAAGCCGTCGGACCGCTGCACGGCTTTCCATTCGCGGTGAAGGATCTCGCCCCCGTAAAGGGCATCCGCATGACGATGGGCTCGCCCATCCTCAAGGCCTTTGTGCCGAGCGCCGACAACATCATGACGGAGCGGCTGCGTAAGGCCGGCGCGATCTTCATCGGCAAGACCAACACGCCCGAGTTCGGCCTCGGCTCCAACACCTACAACCCGGTCTATGGCATCACGCGCAACGCCTACGATCAGTCGCGCTCGGCCGGCGGCTCCAGCGGCGGCGCCGCGGTCGCGCTGGCGCTGCGCATGCTGCCACTTGCCGACGGCAGCGATTATGGCGGCAGCCTGCGCAATCCGGCCGGCTGGAACAACGTGTTCGGCTTCCGCACCAGTTACGGCCTGGTGCCGGCGGATGGACGCGACGCCTGGCTGCCGTCGATGGGCGTACTGGGTCCGATGGCGAGGAACATTCCCGACCTCGCCATGCTGCTCGCCGTGCAGGCCGGCTACGATTCGCGCGTCCCGCTATCGATGGACGTGAGCCCGGAGCAATTCACGCGGCCGCTCGATCGCCATTTCAAGAACACGCGGATCGCCTGGGCCGGCGATTTCGGCGGCGCCATTCCTTATGAGCCCAGCGTATTGGAGACCTGCCGCGACGCGCTCAAGGTCTTCGAGGCGATCGGCTGCATTGTCGAAGAGGCGCGGCCGGACTACCCGGTTGACGCAGTGTGGCAGGCCTGGCTGCGGCTTCGCGCCTGGCAGGCCGGCGGCGCGCTGCTTGATTTCTATAACGATCCGCAAAAGCGCGCGCTGATGAAACCGGAAGCGGTCTTTGAAGTCGAGAGCGGGCTGAAACTGTCGGCTTTCGACATCAGTGCGGCGTCCGCCGTGCGCACCCAATGGTATCTCGCCGTCCGCCGCTTTTTCGAGACCTACGACTACTTGATCGTGCCGACCGCGCAGATGTTTGCGTTTTCAGCCGACCTCGATTGGCCGAGACAAGTCGCCGGCCGCAACATGCAGACCTATCACGAGTGGATGAAGGGCGTGCTGCCGGTCACAATGTCCGGGTGCCCGGCGCTTGCAGCGCCAGCAGGGTTTAGCCCCGACGGGCTGCCGATCGGCATTCAGATCGTGGCGCCGGTTCACGGCGAGCGCGCCTGTCTGGAGCTGGCCCACGCCTACGACCTCGCCACGCACTGGCCGTCGAAGCGGCCGCCCCCGCTATTCGATAACAGCCATTGACAAGTGGGCCGCGCCCGCCATCCTTGCCGCCTCCCGGAGGAAGCCCATGCAGCAAAGCAACGTCAAAGCCGCCATCGCCTACGACGACCTGCGCGAATGGCTCCAGGCCGCGGAAGCGCTGGGCGAGGTACGCCACGTCGACGGCGCCAACTGGCAGGAGGATATCGGGCTCGCCGCCGAGGCGATCTTGCGCGAGGAGAACGGCCCCTGCGTCGTTTTCGACGAGATTGAGGGCTGCCCCAAGGGCCACCGCGTATTGCTCAACATGTTCGCCGGCACGCGCCGCAACATGACGCTCGGCTTCCCCGACCACCTCAACAAATGGGAATTGAGCGACGCCTATCGCGAGGCCTATCTGGTCGAGCCGAAGATCATCCCGCACGAAATCGTCGACGACGGGCCGGTGCTGGAAAACGTGCTGATGGGCGACGACATCGACGTCACCAAATTCCCCGCCCCGATCTGGCACGAGAAGGACGGCGGCCGCTACATCGGCACCGGCACCTACAGCATCACCCGCGATCCCGAGGAAAACTGGCTCAATGCCGGCGCCTATCGCGCCATGGTCCATGACGCCAAATCGGTCGGCATCGTCACCGCGCGCGGCCATCACGGCTACATCCACCGCGAAAAATATTGGGCGCGCGGCGAGGCCATGCCGGTGGCGATGGTGCTCGGCGGCGATCCGCTGGCGTTCTTCTATGGCGGCGTCGAGGCGCCCTACGGCACCTTCGAACTCGACATCATCGGCGGCATGCGCGGCCGGGCGACCAAAATGGTGCGCGGCAAGGTCACCGGCCTGCCGTTCCCGGCCAATGCCGAGATCGTGCTCGAAGGCTATGTCACGCCCGATAAGCGCAAGGACGAAGGCCCGTTCGGCGAGTGGACCGGACATTATGCCGGCGGCAGGCGGCCGGTCGCGGTGCTCGACATCAAGGCCATCTATCACCGCAACGATCCGATCCTGCTCGGCGTGCCGCCGATGGGCGGCGGCCCGGACGAAATGGCGCGCTACCGCGCTGTGATGCGCTCGGCGATGATCAAGCAGAACATGACCAATGCCGGCGTGCCGGGCATCAAGCAGGTCTGGTGTCACGAAGTCGCCGGCGCGCGCATGCTGCACGCCATCTCGATCACGCAGCGCTATCCCGGTCACGCCGTGCAGGCGCTGCATGTCGGCGCGCAGTGCGGCGCTTCGGCCTATGCCTCCAAATATATCGTGGCGTGCGACGACGATATCGACGTCACCAATCTCGAGCAGATGCTGTGGGCGATGATCACGCGCACCGATCCCAAGGAGTCGATCCAGTTCATTACCGGCTCGTGGGATTCCAGCGCCGACCCGGCGCTGCCGCCGGAGCGGCGCGAAGCCGGCAACTTCACCCATTCGGTGGCTTTGATCAACGCTTGCAAGCCGTGGCACTGGCGCGACAAATTCCCGCCGGCCAACGCGCCGAGCCCGGAAGTCGCGCGCAAGGCCAAGGAAAAATTCGGCTGGCTGCTGAATGGGAAGGGGTGAGACTCATCCTCCCACACGATAGTGGGGGAGGGGGACCGCGCTGCGCAAGCAGCGCGGTGGAGGGGGCCTCTGACTCGAAGAAAAATTGACGAGCTTATGGACGCGTTGCGGCCGCGCCCTCTCCACCGCTCTCCGCGCGGTCCCCCTCCCCCGCTACGCTTCGCTCCGCGGGGGCGGATAAAGAGGATGAAATGAAACTCGCCGTCCCGGACAAGATTTCAAACTCGTACTTTCCGGCTGAAGCCGCCGTCGAACTTGGTTTCTTCAAAGCCGAGGGCCTCGACGTTTCGCTCGAACTGATTTTCCCGGTCGACAAATGTTACGAGGCCTTGCGCGACGGCTTGATCGATTTCGTCGGCGGCTCGGCGCATTCGGTGCTCGCCGCATTCCCTCAATTCCGCGGCGCCAAGCTCATCTGCGCCCAGGCGCAGGGCATGTACTGGTTTCTGGTGATGCGCGCCGACCTTGGCGCGCGGCGCGGCGATATCGGCGCGGTCAAGGGCAAAAAAATCGGCGCTGCGCCGTGGGTCAATATGGGCTTGCGCGGGCTGCTGCTTGAAGCCGGCATCGATCCGAAGCGGGACGGCGTCGACATTATTCCAGTCCCCGGCGCAGTCGGCGCCAGCATCAATTTCGGCGTCACCGCCGCCAAGGCGCTGGAGGATCGCAAGATCGACGGCTTCTGGGCCAACGGCATGGGCGCCGAAGTCGCGGTGCGGCGCGGCGTCGGCACCGTGGTGCTCGACGTGCGCCGCGGCGACGGGCCGAAGCCGTGCTTCAACTACACCGCCGCGACCATCGCGACGAGCGACGCGCTGATCGCGCGCGCGCCGGATCAGGCGGCCGCGGCCGTGCGCGCCATCGTCAAGACCCAGGCCGCGCTGAAAGCCAATGTCGAGCGCGCCGCCGAGGTCGGACAAAAGCTTTTTCCGGCGTCCGAGGCGGCGCTGATCACTGAACTCATCCGCCGCGACCTGCCCTATTACGACGCGAGCCTGTCGCGCGAATTCGTTGCCGGCATGACCGCGTTCGCGCGCAGCCAGGGCATCCTCGACGCCGAGGTACCCTATGAGGCCGTCGTCGCGACGCAGTTTGCGCCGCTGTGGCGAAATTAGGGTCAAAACTCATTAATCTTTCCGCTGCGACAATACGGAACTGATTCGTATTGGGGAAGGAAGATGAGCAGGAACCTGTTCTGGCTGAGCGACGACCAATGGGCGCGGATCAGGCCGCGATTGCCGACGGATGTCCGCGGCGTGGAGCGAGCCGATGATCGGCGGGTGATCAGCGGCATCGTGCATGTGTTGAAAAGCGGCTGCCGCTGGTGTGATTGTCCGGAAGCCTATGGTCCGCCGACGACGATTTATAACCGCTTTGTGCGCTGGGCGCGGCGCGGCATCTGGGAAAACCTGTTCCGTGAGCTTGCCGGGAACGGGCGATCCGCAGACACGCAGATGATCAACTCCACCCACATCAAGGCGCACCGCTCGGCGGCGGGCGGAAAAGGGGGGAGCGAAAACAGGCTGTTGGCCGCTCGCGCGGAGGGCGCAACACGAAGATTCACGCACTTGCGGATGCTAAAGGCCGCCTCATCGCCATTCTGTTGACCGGCGGCGAGGCCCATGATTGTCCGGTCGCAAAGCGCCTGATCCGCAGAGTAAAATCGCCGAAACGCATGCTCGGCGATAAGGCCTACGACAGCGCCGAGTTGCATGAGCAACTGCACGAACGCGGAACCAAGCCGGTCATTCCCAACCGCTGCAACAGGAAGCAACCGTTTCGCTTCAGCAAGCGTCTATACAAACTGCGCTGGCGCATCGAAAGTGCCTTTAACAGGCTGAAGGACTTCAGGCGCATTGCAACGCGATACGATAGGCTGGCGCGAAACTACTTGTCTTCCGTCTGCCTCGTCGCCAGCCTCGTATGGTGGATTTAATAAGTCTGGACCCTAGTTCGTGATCCCGGAATAGCTTGAGCCGGTTTCGCCGGCAAATCGCGCAATCGGCGATCGTTCGATAATAGCCTCGCCGGTCGAACCGGTCGCCGAGCCGCGCGTTGAGCGAACGCGACAGCCCGGCGACTATTTCGCGCTCAGGCCACAATGGTGATGACTTGAACGATGGCTCCCACGGCCTTGATGATATCCTCGACCAGTTTTTCCAATCCGCCGATATCCCAGTTGATGGCGGCCTGTGCGTGCCAATAATAACCGTCACAGAGATCGGCCCATTTCGCCTTGATGGTCTCATTGGTGCCGGTCTTGTCCCACGAGTTAACGTCCGATCCGCCTTCAATCCATCGATCAAACCAGCCCTCCATGCTGCCGGTGTGATTGAACACGTATAGGACGCCCTTGCTGTCCCTGACGCCCCAGGACAGCGAGTTCGTCGTAGTCCCACGCCGACGGGTCATCGAACTGGCCGTGGAAGCTGTACGTACCGTCCGAATGCAAGGACAGCGCCGCCGCCCCATGGACCTCGAAGCCAGAGAAGGTGATCGGCGACCAATTCATGGTGATGACGCTCGGCGGTTTCGGCTTGGCCTTCGCATCAGTCCGCGGCGCCGAGGACAACAACACGAGAGACGACGAGAGCTTGTCGTAAGTGGCGGCTGCGGGCGTTGGTTTGTCCGCACTGGTCAGCAGTCGGAACCCACCGCCGAATCCAGTGTGCGCCAGCATCGTTTGACTGACGCTCAGGTCCTGCATTGCCGCGTTGATGAGGCCCTGGGCATCCAGGGTAGGAGTGGTAACGGAGGTCGTAGCCATCGATACTTCTCCTTGCAGTGATTTGAGCCCGGATGGGCACACAAGGGTACGTCTGAAACCTGCGACGCATGGGCGTCTGACAGTCGTGACGCGGGCCTAATATCCCATGGCCCGCGGCTCAGTAGTATGACGTACCCGCCACAAATGCGCGCAAGGCGCAAAAAACTCTCGGTAAGCATGATGAAATCTCGCGGGACAGCACGCGCTTATCTGAAAATATGGATCGATATTTGACCGGTTGCTCTGATAGTTCTAGTGATTGGCGGAGCGAGTAAGAAAAATCCAATTCCGACAGGAAGATCCGCAACGTACCCGCGGCGCGATCCCGCGCGCGGGAGCAAACGGCAAATGCTGTAACTTGGTTCTACCGCGCCGCCGCGCTCGCTCACACGTCCGGGCGCTTGTATTCGAGGTTCGGCCCGCCCTTCTGCGATTGCAGATAGGCTTCCACGTGCGCGGTCGGGTCCATGACCCGGCGCATACGGGCGGAGACCAGTTGATCGAGCTGGATCGCCTGCGACACCGACAGATCGCGGCCCATCTGCACGGTGATCTTGGCGTGTTCGAGCGGCGCGAGATGACGCTTCGATATTTCGCGAGCGATGCCGGTGACGGTCGTTTCAAGTTCGGCGGCCGGCAGCGCCTGCGAGACGATGCCCCAACGATCGGCTTCGGCGCCGGAAATGTTGCGGCCGACGAGCTGCATCAGCGCGACTTTCTTGATCGGAATGCCGCCGTGGACCAGCGTCGAGGTGACGAGCTGGCCGAAACTGCCGCGCAAGATTTCCGGCATGCCGAGTTCCGCATCGTCGGCGGCGAAGACGAGGTCGTGGCAGTTCATGATGCCGAGCGCGCCGCCCAGGCAATAGCCGTGCACCTGGGCGATGATGACTCGCGGAAAACCGCGCAGCGTTTCGGCCATCTGCACCGTCGGCGTCGGCCGATCCCAGTCGCGCGGCTGTTCGCTGACTTGGCGCAGGAAATGCAGATCGAGCCCGGAGGAAAAGCAAATGCCGGCGCCCTTGGTGACGACCACTTTCAGCTCGCGGTCGGCGCGCACCATGTCGAGCGCTTCGAACCAGGCCATGACCACAGCCTCGTTGAGGCAGTTGCGCTTGTCCGGTCGGTTGAGAATGACCCGCGCCACGCCGGCATCGTCGAGCCGCTCCAGGATGAGTTCCGGCCATTGTTTGAGCGTGCGCCATTTGTCCATTGCTGGTCTCCCGTGGCAAATTTCTTCTCCCTCCCCCTTGTGGGGAGGGCTGGGGTGGGGGTCGCGAGGCATTTGCCTGCGTCGATGCCTTGCTGCCGCCTCGCGGCCCCACCCCTACCCCTCCCCACGAGGGGGAGGGGAAGCGGAAGAGTACGGCACGAACAGCGCGTCGAGCGCGAATCCGCCGCGCGGCAGCACCACGAACGGGTTGATATCGATCGACTGCACCACGTCGGCGAGGTCGTCGGCGATGCGGCCGAGCGCAACGAGTGCGTCGGTGACGGCATCGGCATCGAGCGCCGCCGCGCCGCGATAGCCGCGCAACAGCCGAGCCGCCTGCGTGCGCGCGATCATCGCTGCCGCCTTTGCGCGGGTGATCGGCGGCGCGGCGAATGCTACGTCCTTGATCAGTTCGAGCAGCACGCCGCCGGAGCCGGCCATCGCGACCAACCCCATTTCGGCATCGCGATGAAGGCCGAGCACCAGTTCCAATCCGCCGCCGATGTGCTGGCAAACCAGCATGGCATCGAGCCGGTCCATTCCGGCGCGGCGGGCATTGTCGGTAATGCGTGCATAGGCCGCGCGCACCTCGTCGTCGTCTTTCAGATGCAGCGCGACGGCACCGGCGTCCGATTTATGCGTGAGCTTTGCCGAAACCGCTTTGAGCACCACGGGAAAGCCGATCTGGCGCGCCGCCTTGACGGCTTCTTCAGCCGAATTGGCGCCGATTTCCTTGGGCGCCGCAATGCTGTAGGCGCGCAAAAGCTCCTTCGATTGCATTTCGTTGAGCGCGGCGACGCCCGAGGCGGCAATGGCGCGCACGCCTGCTGCGGCGGCGGCCTCGCGCTGTGTCGGCGCGCCGCGCGGCGCCGGCGCGGCGGCGGCCAAGCGTTCGAGCTCGCCGCTTCGCACCACGCGTTCGATGACGCGCAGTGATTTATCAGCTTCTTGCAGGAACGAAATGTGCGGCCACTTCGCGCGCAGCGCGCGGCTGTAATCGGACTGGCTGTGCGAAATCGGCACCAACGCCGCAATCGGCTTCGGCAGGCCGGCGGCGGCCATGTCCTCGACCATGCCGATATGGTGTTCGGCCCGCTCCGAGCCCGGCTCGCGCGGCAACCGTTCCTGAAACAGCACCATGTCGGTGTTCGGGTCGTTCTGCAGCGCCGAAATGGTGGCCTTGAAATTGTCGGCGCTGGTCAACACCGCAAAGCCGCCATCGGTGGGATTGCCGACCAGCGAACCGACACCGAGAATGGCGTTGAGGCTAGCCGTGGTTTCGTCGGCGAGCGGCGGAAATTGCAGGCCGTTGCGCTCGGCGGCCTCGATGAGCAGGCCGCGAAACGCGCCCGAATGCGTCACCGCGCCGAGGCGGCGGCCGCGCGGCGCGCCGGTATGGGCCAAAAGCTCGGCGATCTCGACGGCGTCGTCGAGCGTCTCGGCGCGCACGACGCCAAGATCTGCGGCGACCGCATCGAATGCTTCCATCGCGCCGGCAAGCGATCCGGTATGCGCCAAAGCCGCCATGCGGCCATCTTCCGACTGGCCGAGCTTGACGGCAACGATCGCCTTGCCGGCGCGGCGAGCGAGCCGGCAGGCTTCCTTGAACGCGGCAAGATTCCTGATCGCCTCGATATAGAGGATGATCACTTTCAATTCGGGCTGGTCGGCGAAAAACGCGATGTAGTCGGGAATGCTCAAGCCCGCTTCGTTGCCGCTGGTGATCAGGTATTCGGCATTGACGCCGCGCTCCTCGAGCGCGACGTTCATGTAGATCAGCATGCCACCGCTTTGGCCGACCAAAGCCACAGGCCCCTGCCGCAGCGTCAGCGGGCGGTCTTCGGTCAGGGTGACCAGCCGGCTCTTGGCGCAGATATTGCCCATGCAATTTGGACCGGACACGGCGAGCCCGGTCTCGGCAATCACGGCTTCGAGCTCGCGGCCGAGCGCAGCCGCCTGGGTGTCGAACGCTTCGCCGAAGCCAGAGGAAAACACGGTGGCGCTGCGCGCGCCCGCCGCGGCGCCGCTGCGCAGCAGCTCCGGCACCGACGGCGCCGGCACCACGACGACGAGGTGGTCAGGCGGCTCCGGCAACGAGGCGAAGTCCGGATAGCACGGCGTATCGAAGATTTCCTTGCGGCGCGGGTTGATCAGATAGACCGGCCCGGGAAATTCATAGCGCCTGAGATTGCGCCAGGCGCGCGCCGCCCAGCTTCCCGGACGGTCGCTGACGCCGATCACCACCGCATTGCGCGGTTCGGTAAGTGCCGCAACTTTTTTCTTCGATGCTTCCAGGTCCAATGCTGTGCTCCGAACTCACGACCGCAGCGTTCGTCGCCGCCCGAACCGCGATGGGGCCATGCGCATCGCCGCGGCGGCGGCGGGCGATGTCGAGCGGGCCGGCCGCATTGCGCTATGCGGAATTGGCGGCCTGATGATGGAAGCGGGCGCGTGGCGGCGGAAATCCATCGCCGAGCGGCTCTGCATCGACCAGCACGATGGCCATGCGCGCGTGGTTTTGCGTCGGATTGGTCCAGGCATGAATGGTGCCCTGCTGCACCAGGATGTCGCCGGCGTGCAGCACGACGCTCGAATCGTCCATCAGCATTTCCACTTCGCCCGCGAGCACGATGACGTAGTCCAGCGTGTCGGTGCGATGCATGGCGCCGCGGCAGCCGGGGAACAGATCCATCACCATCAACCTGGTGCCGTTCGGCGGCGCGCCCGAAGCGATCGGATGCGCGCCCAGGTCCGGACCGGCTTCTCTCGGCAGGCCGACCGGAACCTTCTCCGAACACCAGATGGTTGTCGAAGCGGCGTTCGGCCGCGTGCTGACATTCGGCGCCGCATCGTCGCGAATGACGCGGGCCTTCCTGTTCCGGTCGTGGCCGGTAATCACCCGGCGCAGCGGCGGCACTTTCAGTTCGGCATTGCTCATGCGTGTTCCATCCCCGATGATTTTTGATGGCGCCGCCGCTCAGGCGATCGCCAGGGCGTCCACCTTTTTCCAATCGATGAGCGGCGCGAACCCGACTGTGGCGGGCAGTTCGACCTTGCCGTCTTTTATCCGCAGCGGCTGATGCAGAATATCGTCCATCGAGGCGAAGAACGTCTCCTCGCAAGGGGCGCATCTGGCACCCTCCGGCAGGCTTGCCGACAGCGAAAGCGCGGTGATGGCGCCGAGCGAGGTGGCGGCGCTGATACCGACTGCGACACGCGATCCTTTCGCCTGCGCCATTTCGGCGAGCGTGCGCGACTCGGTGATGCCGGTCTTCATGATCTTCACCGAGAGCGCCTGCGCGCCGACGCCGAGATAGAGCTTTCCCTCGGCGAGCGACCGGCAGCCGTTGTCGACCATGATCGGAAGCTGCGAACTCTGCTGGATGGCGCGAAAGCTTTCGTCGGGAGCAAATGGACAGGGATCCTCGAACAGGCTAACGTCGAATTGCGCCAGCATGCTCGACGTCTCGGCGATGGCGCCCGCCGGGCCGGCGCCGTTGGAATCGGCGAATAGTGCAATATCGTCGCCGACTGCGCTGCGAATCTCGGCCAGCGCGGCGCGGTCGGTGACAATGCCTTGGCCCGTTTTCACCTTGAAGGCCCGCACGCCGTGAGTCTCTGCGGCCGCGGCCGCTTCGTGCGCCATGTCCTTCGGCGCGGCCCGCGTCACCGTCCACGAAATCGGCACGTCGGCATCGCGCGCGCCGAGCCGCCGCCACAACGGCATCCCCGCCACCTGCGCGCGCAAGTCCCAGCACGCGGTGTCGATCAGACTTTTGGCCAGCGGATGCTCCCTGATGCCGGCAAGAAAGCCTTTGACCGCCGCTTCGTCGCCGAGATCAAGGTCCGTCATCTGCGGCAGGAACACTTCCTTGATTACCGTCATCAGGCTCGCAGGCGTTGCCGCATGCCACTTCAAGCGTATCGGCGTCTCGCCGACGCCGACCAGTCCGCCGTCCGTTTCAAGCACGAGCAGCAGGACGTCCACGCCGGACTCCAGATGCCCCGCCCAGCGAATCTTCCGGCGATAGGGGATCTGCAACGGATGCAATCGATGCCGCGTCAGTTTCAGGGCCATCGGTTGGCGCCTTGGTCTTTTTTGCTTGGCCGTTCGTCGCAATGGATTGAAAGCGGATGCCGCGCCCTTGTCAAATGAGCCATGCAACGGCCGCGCCGATACGGCGCTTGCCGCGCAGATCGACAGCCCCTAGCCTGCCGCTGCGCAACAAGGGGAGGAAACATGGCCGTCCGTAAGTATGCATTTATGCTTGCCGCCGCGCTGCTCGGCTCCCCGCCAGGTCCGGGCGCGGCGCAGGACGCCGTCAAGGATTTCCCCACCCGCACGGTCCGGATCGTGGTGCCGAATCCGCCCGGCTCCGGCACCGATCTGTTGGCGCGCCTTCTGGCCGATCAATTGAGCAAACGCTGGTCGAGGGCGGTGGTCGTCGAGAACCAGTCGGGGGTCGCGTCGGGCAACGTCGCGGCCGAGGACGTCGCGCGGTCGGCGCCCGACGGTTACACGCTGATGCTGTGTCCGCCGGGCCCGATCTCCACCAACGCGCTGGTCTACAAGCACCTCAATTACGATCCGCAGAAATGGGTCGTGATCAGCCATCTGGCGACGGTCCCCTACGTGCTCGACGTGCGCAAGAATCTCGGCGTCTCGACCGTGCAGGAATTCATCGCCAAGGCCAAGGCCAAACCCAATTTCATCACATTCGCTTCCGCCGGCCCGGCCGGCAGCGGGACATTGACCGAAGACAAATTCGTGGCGATGACGGGTATTCAGCTCGTGACCGTGCCGTATCGCGGCCTCGGCCCGGCGCAGATCGACCTGATCGCCGGACATGTCGATACGATGTTCGATACGCTCACCACGTCGTTGCCGATGCACCGCTCCGGACTCGTCAAAATCATCGGCGTCGGCAGCGAGAAGCGAGTGGGCGTCCTGCCCGATGTTGAAACCATCGCCGAGGCCGGCCTGCCGGGATTCCGATCGTTGACCTGGTTTGGGCTTCTCGCACCACCCAGCACACCCGATGCCCTCGCCAACCGGCTCAATGCCGACGTGGTCGCAATCATCAAGAGCCCGCAAATCAGCGCCAAGCTCAAGAGCGTGCAGATGGAACCGATCGGCAGCACGCGGCAGGACGCCAAGGCATTTTTTGCCGAGGAGACGAAATATTGGGGACAGATCGTCAAGGATGCGCATGTCACGCTGGAATGACACGCGCGTTCACGCCCGCACCGCCGACTGGATCGTGCGCCGGCCGACCAGATAGAATACCGCCGCGATCACCGTCATGATCGCGGTCCAAACCAGGCCGAACGCCGCAAGTTCGGTGCCCTGACCGTTGGCCCATAAATCGAACATTGCCACCGAGACCGGCTGCGCCGACGGCGAAGCGAGGATGATGGCAAGCGACAGATCGCGCGCGGCGATGAGAAAAATGAACAGCCAGCCGGCCAGCAATGCCGGCGTCGCCAGCGGCACGATGATGCGCCGCAATATCGTGCGCAGCGGCGAGCCGGCGACCGAGGCCGCCTCTTCCAGCTCGGGATGAATCTGCAGCACGCCGGCCGCCGCGTAGCGCATGCCGTAGGGCAAATAGCGCACGGTGAAGGCGATCACGAACGCCCACAGCGTGCCGTAGATCGGCAGCGGCACCGCAAGAAAAATCTGGATCATGGCGACGCCGAGCACGATGCCGGGAAAGATCAGCGGCGCGGTGGCGAGCTGGTCGAGCAGCCAGCCGCCGGGTCGGCGCCGCACCGCGAGCCAGCCGGAAACCACGGTCAAGGCGATGATGCAGGTCGCCGCGCCCGCGCTCATCGCCAGCGTCTGCCACACCAGATCGAGATAGAAGGTCGAGTGCGCCACGGTGCGAAAATTGTCGAGCGTCAAGAGCGACAGACCGCGGCGGCTGAAGCCTTGGGTGTACGGCATCAGCGAAAGCCAGACCAGGCCGCCCGCGGGCGCGGCGAGAATCAATAAAAAATTGAACACGATCACGGCGCCGCCGAGATAGCGCGCCGGACCGAGATCGAACAGCCGCACGCGAAAGCCGCGGCCGGTGACGCTGTGGAAGCGAAAAGCGTGACGCGAGATTCGCGAGTAGAGGCCGATCAGGCCGCCGGCAAGGACCAGCAGCACGATCGAGAACGCGCTGGAATAGCCCAGATCGGGCGGCACGTTCTGGGTCATGTCGAGATAGATGTCGGTGGTCAGAACCTTGACGTTGCCCGGCAGCCCGACCAGGGCCGGCACCTCGAAGGCTTCGATCGAGCGCACCACCATGAGCAGCGCGACCGCGGCAAAGGCCGGCAGCGCCAGCCGCAGCGAAATGCGCGTCGCCGTCTGCACGATGCTGGCGCCGCACATGCGCGCGGCTTCTTCGTACTCGGCGTTGGCCTGCGCAAATACCGAAGACAACAGCAGAAAGGACAGCGGCGACCACAAGAATCCCTCGACCACAATCATGCCGGGCAGCGAATAGATATTGAAGCGCGGCAAGCCGAGCGCGACGATCAGATCGTTCACCGGTCCGGCGCGGCCGAGCAAATAGAGCCAGGCGATCACATAGAGAACAAACGGCGTGCCGAGCGAGATGATCGCGGTGAGATAGGCGAACGCCTTGAACGGTGAGTTTGTGCGCTCGACCAGCCACGCCACCAGGCCGCCGAAACACAGCGCGATCGCCGTGGCGCCGAGGCTGAAGGCGAGCGAATTGACGAGGCTGCCGAAGAACTGCCGATCGGCGAGCAGGCGCTGGTAATAGGCAAAAGTAAAATTGCCGAGCCCGCCTTTCACCGTCGTGGTGTGCAGGCTGCCCTGGATCAGAAACCACAGCGGCGGAACCACCAGAAGCAGGAGCACGATCGCCAACGCCGCGACCAGCGTGCGGGTCGGGTCTGGCGCGGCGCGGGCAAACGGGGCGGCCTCGGAACCAAGGGCGTTCATATCTTGTCACGCCCCGCGCCGGCGGGCGGGCGATCGGCGTTCTACGCGCCGCATCACTGGAACAGTTGTTTATAGACCTCGACCCAGCGGTCGACGTTTTGGCTCATCGTCGCGGGCGACACGAAATAGGCCTTGAACCCGCCGGCCTCCGGCTTCAGATCCGCAGTCTCGGCGGGCACCGAGGGCATCGCCGGCAGATAACCGACGTTGGCAAAGACCCGTTGGCCCTCCTCCGAGGTGAGGAAATCGATGAGAAGCTTGCCGGCATTGGGATGCGGCGCATTCTTGACCAGGCCGATCGAGTGCATCGGCGCCGCGATCGGACCGACCTTGAGCCAGCTGACCGGCGCGCCTTTGTTGGCGCTGATCACGGCGTGATGGTTGAAGATGCTGAGCGCGATCGGATATTGGCCGGTGATGACCTGATCGAGCAGCGCGCGATTGGTCACGGCGACGCTGACGATCTGCTGCTTGGCGAGTGCGTGCAGAAACGCCATGCCCTTGTCCTCGCCCATGGTGCCGAGCACGGCGCCGACATAGACCGGCGCGCCCGACGACGGCGAAGTGCTCCAGGCGATCTTGCCCTTCCATTTCGGATTGAGGAAATCCTGCGCCGTCTTGATCTCGTCCTTGCCGACCAGTTGAGTGTTGACGCCGGGCGTGAGGAAATAGACGATCAGGGCGTTCCAGCGGCCCTCGGGGTCGCGCAGGTCGGCGGGGTATTTGGCGGCTTCGCTCGGCACGAACGTGGCGACGAGGCCGGCCTTCAACAAAGGCGGCGCGGTGGCGATGCCGTCGAACACGTCGCCCACGACTTTGCCGGCGCGCGCCTCGTCCATGACCTTGATGGCGTTCGGCCCCGAATCGGCGCGCGAGTATTTGACCTCGATGCCGGGATATTTCTTGTCGAACGCCGCGATCAGCGGGCGCACTGCCTGGTTCACGATCAGCGAGGTGTACCACACCGCCTCGCCTTCCTTCTTGGCCGCGTCGTAGAGCGCATTGTCCGCCGCATACGCGCGGGGACATCCGAGCAGAAACCCCACAAGCAAGGCGAAACACACGAGGCCGGGATTGCTTTTCCTCGCTCGTCCGATTGAATGCTCGCCGGCGCCCACACGGGCGCCGTTTCCCGGACGCGGTGCAGCGCGCAGCGGCGCACCGCTGATCCGGGACCTTCGCAAGCTCGGGGCTTGCTCACTCGGAGCCTGCGACGATCCCGGGTCTGCAGCGCACCACTTCGCGTTGCTTCGTGCTGCGCTGCGCCCGGGAAACGCGAACGATCGTCCGCCATGGCGGCGAGCCTGCGCGGGAATGAGCGGATATCGAGTCGAGAGAATGTTGCTCATTGCGGATACCAGCTTGGTTTGCGTTTTTCCCTAAAGCTTGCGATGCCTTCGCGCGCTTCGGCCGATCGTGACGCATCGTGCGGGACGCGGCTCGCCAGGATGGCGGCCGCCGACGGCGCCGCGTAGCGCTCGATTTCGTCCTTCAAGGTGCGCAGCGCGCCGGGTGCGCCATGCAGCAGCGCATCCGTGATCGCGTCAAGCTTTTCATCGAGCCGGTCCGCGCTGGCGACCTCATGCGCGAGCCCAATGCGCAACGCCACGGCGGCGTCGATGCGTTCGCCGGACAATCCATAGCGGCGGAAATTCCGCTGCCCCATGGCCCGGATCAGAAATGGCGCGACGCCGAGCGGCGCCATGCCGACCCTCACCTCCGGTACGGAAAAGAACGAGTCCTCGGCGGCGAGCACGATGTCGCAGCAGGCGGCGATTGCGGCGCCGCCGCCGACAGCGGCGCCGTGGACGAGTGCGATCGTCGGGCTCGGAAAGCGGTCGAGTGCGGCGAGCACATCGACCAGGGTTGGGCCGTCCGGGGCGGCGTCGCGATCCTGCGCTTGACCGGCAAGATCGGCACCCGCGCAAAAATGCTTGCCGCTGCCGCGAATGACCAGGATGCGCGTGCGCGCATCGGCCGCGCGATCGGCCAATTCGCGGGCCAATTCATCGAGCATCAGCTGATCGAACGCGTTGGAACGCGCGGGCCGGTTCAATCGCACTGTGGCGATGCCGCGCGGCGAGACCGCGACCTCGATGGTTTGCGGCATGGCAATGTCACCTCCTCCGCAGCTCGCCAGGCTGATCGCTCACCGGAACAAGTCGTTGGCGATTTTCTGCCATTTCGGCAGGTTGCGGTGGATTTCCTCAGGCTGCAGAAAATTGGCGCGGAAGCCGCCGTCGTTCGGACGCAGGCCCGCCACCATGGCGGGCACGCTCGGCAGCGCCGGCAGGTAATTGTTCTCTTGGAACACCTTTTGGCCGTCCTGCGACAGCAGGAAGTCGAGCAGCAACTGCGCGGCATGCGGATGCGGCGCATTTTTCAACAGGCCGACGGCGTCGAGCGTGACCGGCGCCGGCTCGAGCTTGATCCAGTCAACCGGGGCGCCCTTGTGCGCGCTGATGACGACGTGATGGTTGAACGCCATCAGGTTGATCCAGTATTCGCCGGCAATCACCTGGTCGAGGACGGCGCGCGAGGAGGCCTCGACATTGACGACATGCTGCTTGGCGAGCGCGCGCAAGAACGCCATGCCTTTGTCGTCACCCATAATGGTGAGGATGTTGGCGACGAAGCCATAGGCGCCGGCGATCGAAGAGCCGTTCCACGCCATCTTGCCCTTCAATTTCGGATCGAGCAGGTCTTGGAACGCCTTCGGCGCCTGCGCCTTCGGCAGCAGGTCGGTATTGAAGCCGGGCGTGAACACGTACATGATCTCGGCGATCCAATAGCCGTCCTTGGCTTTCAGCTGTGCCGGATAGGCGGCGGAGTCGGGCACGGTGAACGGCGTCAGCAGGCCGGCCTCCTCGAGCGGCAGCATGTTGGAAATGCCGTCGAATATGTCGGCCTGCATGCGGCCGGCCCGGCCCTCGGCGAGAATCTTCTCCGAACGTCGCAATGTCGTCGGCACGGGTATATTGCAGCGTGATGCCGGGATATTTCTTCTCGAAGGCGGCTTTGAGCGGGCGCACGATCTGATTGACGATCAGCGTCGTGTACCAGACGACCTGGCCCTCCTTCTTGGCTGCCTCGATCAGCGCGGCATCGGCAGCCCGGGCACTGGACGCGGCGATCGCCGCGGCGGCGGCAATGGCCGCGACGGCGACGCGAACGAGGGCGACGTTGCGCATCTCTTTCCCCCCTCTCCGGAACGCACTTTGCAGCGCCTTAATTCTGCGGCGTCCGAAGCAAGTCAGACAAACAGCGCCTTCATGTCCTGCGGCGTCGCGATGAATTTGTCCATCTTCGGCGGCGCGCCGTTCTTGCGCATCTCTTGCAGCCAGATGCGATGGATGCGCGGGTCCTGATCCTCGTATTCGATCTGGTCGCCGCCTTCCCTGGTGCTCTTTGACACCGCCGGCTTGTCGTCGCCACCGGTGCCAAGGAGCGAAATGCGATTTGCAAGCGTGGTCGGATAGCGCAAGCCGCCGACCGCGGTGGCCAGATAGCGCGCCGGCCGCGGCCCGGTATTGAAATGCTGATGGAACTGGCGGTCGCCCGGCACCAGCACCATGCCGTGCTTCCAATCGATGCGGCGAAAATCCTTGTCGCCTTCGAACCACATCAGCGAGAATCCCTGTCCGACCACGCACATGACATGGAAGCTCGGGCCGTGGCGGTGGCCTTTCTTGTAGGTGCCGACCGGCATTTCCGAAATGTGCGCGTGCATGGTGCCGTCGGCAAGCACGAACATGATGTTGGTGCCGCCGCCGCCGCGATCGCCCCAGCTCTTGAGTTCGATCGAAGTCAGATCGGGGACGAAGTTGGTCTCCCACATGTGATTGCCGGGGCGCACCGTAATCAGGTCGCCCTCGCCGGAAAAATATTCGTTCTTGCCGGTACGCTCGCTGAATTCGAAATCGCTGCCGAAAACAAACGCCTCGTTGCGGAAAATATTCATCACCATGGGCAGATTGGTGGTGGAGACCAGAAGCGCGCGCTCGCTGCCGCTGCCGTTGAAATGCCGGTGCTTGGCGTTGAGCGGGATGGCGAACAGGCTCTTTTCTCCCCACTCGAAGCTGCGGCTTCTGCCGTCGGCGAGTTCAATCTGCGTCGAGCCGTGGCCCTCGAGCACGTAGACGACTTCCTCGTAGAGATGCCGTTGCGGGGCGGTCGATTTTCCCGGCCCAATGTCGAGAACAAACATCGTGGCGAAATCGCCGCGCCCCCTCAGGTGCACCGCCGCGCCGTTTGCGTCGTATCGCGGCCACGGCGCGGTCGGCACGTCGAACAAATAGACGCCGTAATCCTCGGTGACCGGCAGGCCTTCGCGTTTGAGCCACTCGAGATAGGGATCGATGCCATAACGCCCGGCACCCTTGCCTCCCCCGCTTGCGGGGGAAGGAAGGCTGGGGGATTGCGGGACTTCACGGATGTTCATCGGTTCCTCCGGAGCTGGGTCCTGACAACGTTATAGCGGTTCCGCGCTGGGAGTCGTAGGGGCGCTCCTCGTGGCCGCCCGTTCGTCTCGCGCATTCGTCCAGCGGGCGCCCACGAGGGGCGCCCCTACGCAAACAATAGCGATTTGATCACCACCGGCACCACGCCCGGCGGGGCGATCAGTTCGCCGACATCGACGAAATCGAGTTCGTGGAGCTCCACGCCGTCGATGGAAACGATCTTGCCCGGCCAGGCGAGTTCGCGGTGCAAAATGCGGCCGAGGGTCTTGCCGATATCGCCGTCGATCATCAGCAGCAGGAGTTTTATACGCGCGGCGATCGGCGCGAGCGCAGCCAGAATGCCCTCGCCGGCCGCCTTCAGCCGCGCATGTTCCGGATCGCCGCGCCAGGTAAACGCGATCGCCACACGCGGGTTGCGGTCGAGGTCGACCTCGTCGAGCCCGGTACGGATCTCCGCGGCAAGGCGCTCCCCGTCGATGGCGGCGGCGGAGCCCAGTTCGACATGGAGCACCGGCACGTTGTGCGCAGGGAGCACGTAGGGGTCGGGCAGATAGATGGTCTTGCCGCTGACCTGGACGGTGAACTGGGAGGCGCCGATCACGGTGGCGCGGATACGCTGGCCGGGGTCGATAAGCGGCAGCCGGCTCCTTCGACTGAGTTCGCCCGCGAGCGCGTCGGCAAACGGTTTGGCGATGTCGCCGAACTCGGTCTGCTCATGGCCGAACATATATTCGGCGACGCCGCCGGAAATCGTGATGGCGGCCGGCGCGAGGCCGCGCCGCAGCCGCTCCGTCAACAGCAGCGATTGACCGAGCGCATCGAGCGGCGCATCGAGAATGTGATCGGCCGCTACCGCGGCAAGACGCAGCGCGATCATTTGCCGGAGCGCCGGGTCGGCCAACGTCGCCGATGACAATGGCACGCCGAGATCGCCGGCGACGAGCTGGGCGGAGTGATCGATGCGCGTCCAGTCGCCCTGCGCATCGGTCGCGACAAGGCGGCCGCCGACGGCGAAAGCCGACAGCCCGATGATGACGCCGCAATCGATCAGCGCCAGCTTGGTGGTGCCGCCGCCGATATCGGCATGCAGGATGCAGGCCTCGCGGGCCTTGGACAAGGCGACCGCGCCCGAGCCGTGCGCGGCGAGCCGGCATTCGAGCTTGTGGCCGGCGGTGGCGCAGACGAACTTGCCGGCATCGGCGGCGAACAATTCGTCGATGGCGCGGGCATTCTTGCGCTTGATGGCCTCGCCGGTAAGGATGACCGCGCCGCTGTCGATCTCGGCCTGGGTCAGGCCGGCATCGCGGTAGCAGGAGCGGATGAATTCGCCGAGTGCATGGGCGTCGATCGTGCCATCGGGCAGAAACGGCGTCAGCAGGATCGCCGAGCGCCAGACGATGTCGCGGCCGATGACGACGAAGCGGCTTGACAGCCCTTGCGCCTGCCGCTGCAGCGCGACTTTGGCGAACAAAAGATGCGAGGTCGAACTGCCGATATCGATGCCGACAGTCTTGAACTCGATATTCTCCTCGCTCCAGATCGAGCGCGCGATGGCCGCGCGTTCGGCCTCACTCATCGCGTGTTCGTGCAGAAAATCGGTCTCGTGCATCTTCGTGTGCTTCGTCTGGTGGCATTTCCATCTGTGGGGGCGGCCCTTGTGGCCGTCCGTCTTTGCCGCCGCGCTGGCAGGGCGCCCACAAGGCGCGCCCCTACGAGAAGGTTGCGCCGCAACGCTTTCCAATGGCACACAATGCCATGCGCGCCAATCGGGCGACCGCGCATAGCCTGCAACGATAAGTGGGTGAACCAACGTGTCGCGTCTCAACCTCACCTACGCCAGTTGCCGATACGACCGCATCGAGGCGTTGCGCGCCGGCGACGTGCCCGTCGAAGGCGTCGATCTCAACGTCATGGTGTTCCCGTCCGGCCGGCAGATTTTCGACCGCATGGTCGGCGGCGAGGAATTCGACGCCTCGGAGCTTTCGGCTTCCGAATTCATCAGTCTTGCCGGCAACGGCGATCGCCGCTTCGTGGCTATTCCAGTGTTCCCGTCGCGGGTGTTCCGGCACGGCTATATCTTCGTCAACAAACGCGCCGGCATCCGCGCGGCCAAGGATTTGGAGGGCCGCCGGGTCGGACTGCCGCTCTACACCCAGACCGCCTCGATCTGGGTGCGCGGCCACCTGATGCATCAGTTCGGCGTCGATATCGGCACCATCCGCTGGGTGCAGGGCGCGGTGGAGACCGCCGGCAGCCACGGCCATCCGCACGCGCTGCCGCTTTTGAAGCCGGTCGCCATCGAACAGAACAACAGCGGCCGCCCGCTCGGCGATCTGCTCGCCGACGGCAAGATCGACGCCTATCTGGGCTCGCGCAAGCCGCCCTCGTTCGGTACGCACCCCGATGTCGTCCGGCTGTTTGCGAACCATCGCGCGCTCGAACGCGAACTGTTCGAACGCGAGCGGATTTTTCCGATCATGCATCTGGTCGCGATCCGCCGCGCGCTCTACGAGCGGCATCCCTGGATCGCCAACAGCCTGTACGCGGCTTTTGCGGAATCCAAACGCATCGCCCGCGCCAGGCTGCGCTATGCCGGTTCGCTCGCCGCAATGTTGCCGTGGCTGCAGGACGAGATCGAGGAAATCGACGAAGTCTTTCCCGGCGGCGACCCGTTCCCCTATGGCGTCGAGCCGAATCGGGCGACGCTCGAAGCGCTGGTTCGCTATATGGTCGAGCAGCACTTCATCCCGCGGCCGATCGCGGCCGAAGACTTGTTCGTGCCGCTGCCGGGCGCGAGCGGCACATGAGCGGCGGGCCGCACGCGCAGTCCCGGCCGCTCGCGGCAGCTTTCTATTTCGCGCTCTTCTTCCGCGATGGAACCGGCCACAGCTTCGCCGCCAGCGCAACGACATCCTCGGGCGCCGAATAGGCCTCCTTGAGCTCCTCGATTCAACTGCTTCGCCGGTCATCGGCTCGGGCTCGATACGCATGTTTGCAGCGTCGGCCAGGAACTTCGGGTCCTTCATCGTCGCGTTGAAAGCCGTGCGCAACGCGTTGACCAGATATTGCGGCACGCCAGGCGGAAACATTTGCGGCCGGCCGGCGTCCTGGTCGACGTTGAGCACCTTGAGGGCCGCTCTTTGCTTCGGGTCCTTGACGTAATCAACGAGCCGCGGCACGTCCGGCAGCGCCTTCGCCGGCTTCGGGCCGGCCTGGATGATGAAGCGGATCTTCTTGTCCTTCAGCCATTCCGGGTTCGCCGCCGCATAGGTGTCGTAGGAAAGCCCGCAGATGCCCTCGACCTCGCCGCGCTCGACCGCGAGCCGCATGTCGCCCGTCGTGTAGCCGGCGATCACCTTGAATTTGGTGCCGAGCAGCGTGTTCAGCATCAGCGGCATTTTTGCGGAATTGCCCGACAGGCCGGTGGTCGAAACCCGCACTTCGCGCTTTGTTGCGTCCTCGATCGTCTTGATCGAACTGGTGTGCCAGACCATGCAGGCGTTATATTGTGTGGTGATGGAGCCGATCCATTCGAATTTGGTCGGATCGTACTGCGCCGCGGCGTCGCCGAGCAGCGGCTCGGTCAACAGCGTGTTGTAGGTCGATCCGATGACGCTGCCGTCGTGCGGGGCAACGCTGTACAACCAGTTGGTCGCGACGATGCCGCTGGCGCCGGGCATGTTCTCGGCAACGATGCTCGGATGACCGGGAATATGATCGGCAAGATGCCGCGCCAGCAGCCGCGAATAGGCGTCGTAACCGCCTCCAGCGCCGTCGGGAACGATGTATTTCAGAATTTTGCCGCTATAGAATCTCTCGGCGGATTGCGCCCGTGCCTCGGTGGTGATGGCGACGGCAAGGCCGGCGATAACGGCCAACGCCAGTATCGTTGCGTTTGCCGGCGAGGCTCTGCTGAAAGTAATCATGTTCCCTCCCAGAAATCGCCCCTCGATGCTTTTCGCTTCCCTTCGATCAAGGTCGAGCTCGCAACCGGTTGCGGCGCCGTCACCCGAGCAGTCCGTCGCATTTGCCGTTAGATAGGGCTGCACTTGCCCTAGCGCGGTCGAAAGCGCAGCGGCGAGCCTGTCCAACGAGGTGGGCGCTACTTCGCCGCCGCGCTGTTCTCCAGAATGCCGGCGACGGTTCTGATCTCGTTGCGTGCGTATTGCGGCAGGCCGGCGCTGATGGAACTACCGGAATTGAACGACGAGCGGCCCATCAGCACTTCGGCCGGCACCAGGTTGCGCAGCACCGGCACGTGTTCGAATTCGGTCTTCTTGTCGAGCACGCTGGCGTCGATGGCGAGCGCCATGAAGGCGGTGACCACGGTCTTGCCGGGGTCGGTCGGATGATTCTGGAACACGGCGAAGAATTTCCCAAACTTCATGATCTGATTGACATAGAAAATGTCCTGTTCCAGCGCGCCGGCAATCGCGGTGTCGAGCCTGGTCAATTGCTGCAACCCGGCCTGCTTGAGATCGGCAGGCGCGAGCGCCGAGAATTCGCTCTGAAAGTCGATATGGTCGGAAACCTTCTTTTCGGAATCGCGCAGCTTGTTGACCAGCATGATGCCGAGCGGGATCTTGCCTTCGAGCTTGTAGGTCGAATCGATGCAGATCGACGCCGGCCGTCCGCTGCACCACGCGCGCGCCGGATTGGCATTGCCGCCTCCCCTCTCGCCGGTGAACGGGCCCGCGGCGGCAGCAATCATCAGCTTGTGCTTGATCGCCGGATCGATCCGGTCGAGGAAATCGAGCGTCACATAATGGGCAAGGCCGATTGAGCCGGGCGGCTCGTCGAGCACGAAGCGCGCCTGCGCCACGTAGATGTAGAGCTTTTGCACCTGCGGCCTGGCGCCGGGATCGTCGGCCTTGGTGACGGTCGGCTCGCCATAGGACGGGTACAGCGCGAGGTATTGCTTCTCGATCGGGTGCCGTTGCGACCAATCGGCAAAGCGAACCAGATCGAGGCCGCCGTTTTCGCCGTCGGTTCCGGGCTTATCGCTGAATGCGATGGTTGCCGGCTTGAGCTGTTGGATATTGGCGTCCCGCGCCGAGGCTACGTCCTCGATGCGAAACTCCGGTGCGGGAGTTGCGGCGGTTGCGACGGCGGCAGAGACGATCACAGCGAACGGCACGATCGCGCGGCGAATCCACATGCGAATTCTCTCTGCTCGACGGCTTCAATTGAAACGCCCGCCCCAGAAGTAGCCCTGACCACCCGGGCCGCCACGCTGGTCCTCGGGATAGCCCCAGGGCGACGAAAACACGCCGCGGGATTGCGGCTGGGGCGGCGGTAACGGCCGGCGTTGATAGCCAAAGTCGCCCCAAGGCGTAAAGAGGCCGCGCGCCATGGATTGCGACGGCGGCGGCTGCGGCGGCCCCGGGCTCCAACCCCGATTGGGATAATAAGAACGGCCGGTGCGCCAGCCGTAGCCGCCGGAATTGTCCGGGTTGCCCGGGTAGTCGCTGGCGTCGCCGTCGTACGGCCCGGCCGCGGCATCTTCGTTGGAAACAAGGCTGTATTGGGTGTCAGCCACATGGCCGTCGGAACCGATCCGGAAGTACTCCATGAAGCCGCCGCGACCGCCGCGGGTCGGGTCGCCGCTCCTGTAATCGATCGGCATTTCGACCAGCAGTTTTTTCGCTTGCGGCGACGGGCCGCTGAGCGGCGCCTTGGGCGCGACGCCGTCGGCCCATATCGCCTCGATGATCGGCTTGAAAATGGGCAGCGCCACTCGCGCCCCGTCGACATGGCCGAGCGAGCGCCTTTTACCGTCGCCATTATCGTAGCCGACCCAAACCGCGACGGTCACGTCATTGGTGAAGCCGATGAACCAGCCGTCGACCGATTCTTCGGTCGTGCCGGTCTTGCCGGCGACGTAGGGCGACAGCGAACTGATCGCGTGCGCGGTGCCGCGCGCGACGACGCCCTGCAGGATCGACTTGAGCTGAAAGAAACTGGCGGCGTCGGCGGCGCCGATGCGCGGCAAATCCGGATTCGCGGGAAATTGATAGATCGTGCGCCCGTCAAGCGCGATCGAATCGACGGCATGAGGTTGCGGCCGTACCCCGCCGTTGGCGACCGCTGCGTAGAAGGCGGCGAGGTCGATCATGCGCACCGGCTGCGCGCCGAGCACGAACGGATAATAATGGATGCAGTCGGTATAGATTTTTGCGGCGACCGCAGTGGCGCACACATCATCAAGGCTTTTCGCGGGATCTGAATCGATGCCGCCATCGAGCAGATGGGCGGTCACGACATTGATCGAATATTCGAGACCTTCGCGCAGCGTGTAGACGCCGCCGTAAACGTCCTCATAATTATGCGGCGACCAGTAATCCTGCTCGCGTTCGCCGTCGCCCAAAGCGATCACGTCGGAACCCGTCAAATCGCTGCCGATCGGCGGCAGCGTGATCGGATCGTTGCTGACGAGCGTGTTCGGCTGCAGCCCCTTCTGCAGCGCGGTGAGGTAGGTGATCGGCTTGATCGCCGAACCGGGCTGGCGCAGCGTCTGCCAAGTTCGATTGAGCTGACTCAACGGATAGGAAAAGCTTCCGGTCATGGCGAGGATGCGGCCGGTCTTGTTCTGCAGCACGAGCGCCGCCCCCTGCACACTCGGCCGCACCCGGATTTCCGCCTGCACGCTGGTTTCTGCTGCGGTTTCCGCCGCGCCCTTGCGCTTTGCTCGAGTGACCCTGCTCTCGACCAGGTGGACATAGATCACGTCGTACAGGCCGAGGCTGCGCCGGATATGGGCGGTATAGGTAATCAGCGGCACGACCCGGCCATCGGGCAGACCGACACGCATTCCGGCATCGCCCTTCTTGCCGCCCACATCGACCACGACCGCCGCACTCCAATGCACGTCGTAAAGCGGCAGCCGCACGGCAAGCAGGGCCTGCTGCCAGGCCGGCATTGCGCTCTGCCCGGCTGAGGCGAGCTTCTGGATCGATTCCGCGATATTGGCTTCCGCACCGTGAAACTGCATGCGGCCGTTCGCTAGTTCGTATTCCGCCAAGCCTTCCTGCAGCGCCGCCTCGGTCTGGAGCTGCAACTGCGCATCGATGGTCGAATGCACGATGTAAGGATGTGCGGTCAGATTATCGACGCCGTCCGCCTTGGCCTCGTGGCCGAGATAATCGACATAGGCGAAGCCGCTGTCGCGGTGCGGCCGCTTGAACGGGATCAGCTTCGGAAACGTCGCAAGCGCCTGGTCCTTCTGTTGATCGGTAATGTAGCCATCGTCCTTCATGCGATCGATGACGTAGGCGAGGCGCTCGCGGGCGCGATGCGGATGGCGATCCGGATTGTAAAAACTCGGCCCCTTGAGCAGTCCCGCCAGCACGGCGCCTTCGCCAAGCGTCAAATCCTTCGCCGATTTGCCGAAATAACTGCGCGCGGCCATCTCGATGCCCCAGGAGGCACGGCCGAGATAGGCGGAATTGAGATAGAGCTCGAGGATATCGTTCTTGCTCATGACATCTTCGAGCCGCGAAGCGACCAGCATCTCGCGAATCTTGCGTTGGTAGGTCACGTCCTGGCCGACCAGAAGGTTCTTTACCACCTGCTGGGTGATGGTCGAGCCGCCTTCCGGCCGTCCGGGATTGGCGAGATTGCCGATGAAGGCGCGGATGATGCCGCGTTCGTCGACGCCATGATGCTTGTAGAACCGCCGGTCCTCGGCGGCGATGAAGGCCTTCTGCACCGCATCGGGAACGACGGCGAGCGGCACCCAGATGCGCCGATTAGCCGGTTCGAACAGGTCGGCGAAATTCTTGCCCTTGCCATCGAGCACCACGCTCATGCTCGGCAATTGCTTGCCCTTGAGCTGCGAGGGGTCCGGCAGGTCGGTCGCCGCATTATTGAAGTAATCGATGACCTGGCTGAGATCGACCACCGGTTTATCGATCGGCTCGTTCTTGCAGAATTGATGGTAGGCGGTGTTGAGATCGGCAAAATTGATGCCGTGGAACACCGTGACGTTGGCGCCCATCGCCTTCGGGTCGTCGAGCGCGGTCGAGATCAGCTCGTCGAGGTTGATCGATTCGATGCCGAAGGCCTGGCGCATGTGGGCGCAGCCGTTGCGCAGAATCTGGACCACCTGGGCCTGATCGGCAACGGAATCGAAATGCGTCTTCAGCGTCTGCGGCTGGGTCAGGACCTCGCTAAGCGCCAGCGCGGTCGCGAAGATTTTGACGAGAATGGTGTCCATGGGGCCAGCGGGCCTGGGCTTAAGAGCAGCGTAGCGGCTGGATTGAAGCGCGCCAACCTATCCAGAATTGGGACTATAGCGATCTGATCCTTACAAAAGGACTTTTTTTGGGGTGCTTGCCCAAGGGTTTTGAGCATTTTATCGCCGCGAAAAATTGCCGTGCCGGGCCGCAGCAGGCGGTGAAAAGGCCGGGCAGTTTGAAAGTGGCTTGTGAAGCCAAGCCCGTGGCGCGAAGCCGCGCCTGACATCACGATTTCGCCGGGGATAATCCGTCGAAATGCCGGCGTCGCTGCAGCCACGCCAGCAGCGCCAGCGCCGGCAGTCCGGCGAGCGCGCAAATGGCAAAAAACCGGGGCCAACCGGCCGCAGCGGCGAGGAAACCGGCGCCCGACGACAGGTAGGTGCGACCGAAAGCCGCCAGTGCCGTCAACAGCGCATATTGGGTCGCCGTGTGCAGCGGGTTCTTGCACAGCGCCGACAGATAGGCGACGAAAATCACCGTGCCGATCGCACTGGTGAAGTTCTCCACGGTGATGGCGAAACTGAGCCACGCGGCGTTGAGGCCGACAATCGCCTGCCAGGAGAAAGCGAGGTTGGATACCGATTGCAGCACGCCGCCGATCCACAGGCTCACCGGCAGCGACCAGGCGCGGGCCACGAAACCGCCGGCGAAGCCGCCAAGCAAGGTGGCCGCCAGCCCGAGCCCTTTGATGATGGCGGCATATTCATTGCGCGTGAACCCGAGATCGATCACGAAGCTCGGCGTCATCGCCCCCGACAATGCGTCGGTAAACTTGAACAGCACCACGAATGCGAGCGCAACGAACGCAAGATCGCGCGAAAAAAAATCAGCAAAGGCCCCGGCCGCCGCTTCGATGACGCGCGCCAGATCATTCTCGCTAGCGTGCACCGCATCGGCCTGCGCCGACTTTTCCGGCTCGGTTGCAAAAATCGTGGTGCCGATGCCGACCACCACGAGCGCCGCCATGACCACGTAGGCCGCACTCCAGGCGGCGTGATGGCCGAGGCCGAGGCCCTGCAAGGCGCTGACCAGGAACAGCGCGCCGGCGGTCGACGCGAGCATGCCGATGCGATAGGCGGCGACGTAGGAGGCCACGCCGGCCGCCTGTTCGCTGTCGTCGAGGCTTTCGACGCGAAAGGCGTCAATGATGATGTCCTGCGTCGCCGAAGCCGCGGCGACGAACAGCGCGCCGGCGGCGACCGCGAGCGCGGACTTCGAGGGGTCGGACGCGCCGAGCAGCAAAATCGCCACGATCAGGATGAACTGCGACAACAACAGCCAGCCGCGCCGCCGCCCGAAGCGCCGCGACAGAAGCGGAACGTCCAGCGCGTCGACGATCGGCGCCCAGAGAAATTTCACAGTGTAGGGGGTGCCGACCAGCGCAAACAATCCGATGGCGCCGAGATTGACGTGGGACTTCGTCATCCACACCAGCAATGTCGAGCCGGACAAGGCCAGCGGCAGGCCCGAGGAAAAGCCGAGAAAAAGAATGATGAGCACGCGCCGCTTGAGATAGACGGCAAGGGTATCGGTAAAGCTCAGGCGTGGGGGCGCGATGGCGGCCTGTGGCGGCGTCAAGGCCATGCGCCGCTACTCCCCCGCCTTGAGCTCGCGCAGCGGCGCGGTGACGACATCGGCGCCGGCCGATGCCTCGCCGCCGAACTCGACCGTCTGAATGCGTTCGCCGCGGTTCTCGATCTTCTCGATCGAGACGATCGAAAGCCGGATGTCTTCGCTTGACTGATTGAAATGCGTTTGCAGCTTGCGCACCCGATCGCCCAACAGGCCCACGTCCTTCATCAGGCGGCCGACTTCATCGCGAATCCGATCGGCAGCTTCGCGCATGCGGGCGTCGCGCTGGGTTTGCCGCACCAGCTGAATCGCCAACATCAAAAGCGACGGCGAAATGATGACGATCTTGGCGCGGAAGGCCTTCTGCACCAGGTCGTCGAAGTCCTCGTGCAATTCGGCGTAGACCGATTCCGAGGGCACAAACATGAACGCCATATCCTGAGTCTCGCCGGGAATGAGATATTTCTCGGCAATGTCGTTGACGTGCTTGTTCACATCGGTGCGCACGCGCATTGCCGCCTGCTTTCTCTCGTCGTCGCCTTTGGCGTCGCGGTAGGCGGTGACGGCTTCGAGCGGAAACTTTGAATCGACGACGAGCGGCCGCTGATCCGGCAGAAAGATGACGCAGTCGGGACGCAGCTTGTTGGAAAGCGTGTACTGAAACTCATAGCAATCCTTGGGCAGCCCGTCGCGGATGATGATTTCCATCCGGCCCTGGCCGAACGCGCCGCGCGACTGCTTGTTGGCGAGAATGCCTTGCAATGATGTCACCTGGGTCGCAAGTTCGGTAAGATTTTTCTGCGCGCTGTCGATGACCGCGAGCCGCTCGTTGAGCTTTTGCAGATTTTCGACGGTGTGCTCTCTGGTCTGCTGCAGCGAATCGCCGAGCCGGTGCGAAACCGAATCGAGCCGCTCGTTGACGGCGCGCGCAAGCTGCGACTGGCTTTGCTGCAGCGACCCGATCATGCCTTCGAGCCGGCCGGCGGTTTCCATCTGCGCGCGCGCAACCTCGGCGATGACGGACGCCTCCGCCGGCCTGCGGCCGCGCCACATCAGCGCGCCCAAGGCTGCAAGCGCCGCGACAGCGGCGAGCAAGGCCACGAGTTCTATGATCGCCAAGCTCCCGGTCATGCTTTGTCTCTATGCGATTCGCCAGCCCTGCCCTACCGCCGCCGCGACCGCCGCGACCGCCGCGACCGCCGCAGAGCGCCCGCGGCCAGCGGTCCGCAGCAAGCGGAACGGATCACGAACGTAATATCCGCTCGACCGGCAGCGCACAACCGCTCGCCGGCAACAGCCAGCCTGCATTGACCGGGTTTCGCGCACCCCTTACATCGCCAGCCATGGCTTTGCGCGAGATCATCAAGCTCCCCGACAAGCGGCTGCGGCTCAAATCCGAGTCGGTCAAGCGCATCGATGCCGGCATCCGCAAGCTGGTCGACGATCTGTTCGAGACCATGTACGGCGCGCCCGGGATCGGCCTTGCGGCGATCCAGATCGGGGTGGCCAAACGCGTCTTCACCGCGGATTTGTCAAAGAAAGACGAAGAGCACGAGCCGCAGGTGTTCATTAATCCGGAGATCACCTGGAAATCAGCAGAAAAATCCAAATACGAGGAAGGTTGTCTGTCGATCCCCGAGATCTACGAGGAGGTCGAGCGGCCGACACAGGTCAAGGTCAAGTATCTCGACCTTGACGGCAAGGAGCGCGAGATCGAGGCCTCGGGGCTGATGGCGACCTGCCTGCAGCACGAGATCGACCATACCAACGGCGTGCTCTTCATCGACCATATTTCCAAGCTCAAGCGCGACCGCATCGTCAAGAAATTCGCCAAAGCCGCGAAAAAGGTGGAGGCTTGAGTCTCCGCCTCGTGTTCATGGGCACGCCGGATTTCGCCGTGCCGACGCTGGTTGAGCTTGTCGGCGGCGGCCATGAGATCGTCGCGGTCTATACGCGCGCGCCGCTTCCGGCCGGACGCGGCCTTGATCCGAAGCCGAGCGCGGTGGCGCAGCAGGCGGAGCTGCTGAAGCTTGCGGTTTTCACACCGCCAACGCTCAAGGGCGACGACGCCGTCGCCGCAATGCGCGCGCACGGCGCGAATGCCGCCGTAATCGTGGCCTATGGGCTGATCCTGCCGAAGGCGATCCTCGAAATTTTTCCGCTCGGCTGCTTCAACTTGCACGCCTCGCTGTTGCCGCGCTGGCGCGGTGCGGCGCCGATCCATCGCGCGGTGATGGCCGGCGATGCCTCAACCGGCGTCACCATAATGAAGATGGCAGAGGGTCTCGATAGCGGTCCGATCGCCATGACGCAAAGCGTCCCGATCGGCGCCGACGCCACGTCCGGCGACCTCCACGATGAACTGAAACGGCTCGGCGCCGACCTGATGCTGCGGGCGCTCGCCGCGCTGGAACGCGGAACGCTGCAATGGCAGCCGCAGCCCGCGGACGGGGTGACCTATGCGAAGAAAATCGACAACAGTGAAACGCGCATCGATTGGAGCAGGCCGTGGAAAATGGTCCATGACCAGTGCCGCGGGCTGTCGCCTTTTCCCGGCGCCTGGTGCGAGCTTCCGGGCGCCGGGCGCGTCAAGATCCTGCGCACCACGAAAGGCGTTGGCGCCGGGCCGCCCGGCCGCGTGCTCGACGAGCAATTGACCATCGCCTGCGGCGACGGCGCCGTGCGCATCGTCCAGCTGCAACGCGCCGGCCGGCAGCCGATGAGCGCCGCCGAATTCTTGCGCGGCACGCCGATCGCGACGGCAAGCCTCGCGAGCTGACGCGCCAGGCCCGGATGCGACGATGCCGCGCTACAAGCTCATCATTGAATATCACGGCACGCCCTTCGTCGGCTGGCAGGCGCAGGACAACGGGCCCTCGGTGCAGGCCGCCATCGCCGCGGCGATCAAAGCGTTTGCGGGGGAGCAGGTTGTCGTGGCCGGGGCCGGACGCACCGACGCCGGCGTGCACGCGCTCGGCCAGGTGGCGCATGTCGATCTCGTCAAGGACTGGGACGACGACACCGTGCGCGATGCGATCAATTTTCATTTGCGGCCGCAGCCGATCGCCGTGCTCTGCGCCGAGCTGGTTGACGCCGCATTCGATGCGCGCTTCTCGGCGACAAAGCGCCACTATCTCTATCGCATCGTCAATCGCCGCGCCGACCTCACCCTCGATCATAACCGCGCCTGGCGCGTGGCGCGGCCGCTCGACGCCGTCGCCATGCAGGAGGCCGCGCAGGCGCTCGTCGGCCGCCACGACTTCACCACGTTCCGCGCCGCCGAGTGTCAGGCGAAATCGCCGCTCAAGACGCTCGACCGCCTCGATGTTTTGCGCGACGGCGACGAAGTGCGCGTGACCGCTTCGGCGCGCTCGTTCCTGCACCATCAGGTGCGCTCGATGGTCGGCTCGCTGGTCCACGTCGGCGACGGCAAATGGAGCACAGGCGATCTCGCCGCCGCGCTTGCGGCCCGCAACCGCTCGGCCTGCGGCGAAGTCGCCCCGCCGCATGGGCTTTATCTGGTGCGGGTGGAGTACTGATACCGGACATTCGCATGTTAGGCCGCATGCCGGTCTAGCGCTGGAGCAGATTTGTGCCGGCGCTTTTGGGCGCATTGGCATTTGCAGTCGCCGTCGGCCTACTGGGCTCGCTCAGCCGCTCCACCCTGACCCCACAATGGCGGTGGTACACGGTGACTCGCCCGTATTGGCAGCCGCTTCGACGACATGCAAATGGAGCCGGTCGGCTCGTTTCCTCCCAACCGCTTCGGCCTCTACGACATGGCCGGCAATGTGTACGAATGGGTGGAGGATTGCTTGCACGCCGACTACCGAAGCGCGCCGTCGGACGGCTCGGCGTGGATCGCCGGCGGCAATTGCGCTGGCCGGATGATCCGCGGCGGTTCCCGGGCCGACGATCCGGCCGATCTGCACTCGACCGACCGGCCGTGGAGCCGGGCGACGGTCCGGCAAAGCTTCATCGGTTTCCGCGTTGCGCGGACGCTGCTGACGCGCTGTCGCTTTCGAGTAACAGCGGACAGAGCGTGGTCAGGGATAGGTAGTCAATGACCCATCGCTCCCTGAGGGCTCTGTAATTTTTGCAGTGCATCAATCGAAAGTCGTGTGCTGCGTAGATGACTACCGGAAAGTGCGGCGTGTTCACCACCAGCCACGCTGGCCGCTGCGCTGGCGCGTAGAGCCGTATGGGGAGCCCCAGCCCGAGCCAAACAACCTGGAGCCGGAGCTGTACAAGCCGTCGTCGCCCCAGCCGTTACGGGGCGCGACGTGCATATCGGGAGTGCGCGCGCGATTCGCGAAGCCGCCCTGCGGCTGGTTGTTCAGCACCACGACGAACTCCGTGCGATAGTTGGTTTCGCTGCTTAATGGCTCGTCCGAGATGGTGATCGAGGACCCCGGCAATGCCGTGGGCGCGATGCGATCGAGAACTTCCTGCGGGAAGGTGATGCGGTCGAGCGCGTCCCTGGCATTGTCGCCATTGTCAATAGTGACTTCGGTCCAGCGCAAGCCGCCCCCGGTGCGCGCTACCGCCGTGAAAACGTGCGTGCCGATCGGCCTGTCAGGATTCTGAATCGTGACCGGGAGCTCAAGGGTCGCGTCGTACATCTCGCCGCCGTCCGGCACCCGGTTATGCGTGTCGCGCCGCACGTAGAGCTTCTGCGTGGCGCGGCTGATGTAGATCGAGATCGGCTCAAGCGCGAGCTTCGCGTCCTTGGCAGCCTTGGCGGCCTCGATCCGTTTGGCCTCGGTCGTCTTGGCGTTTGCTTCTGCGGCGGCAAAGGATTCCTGCTTCGTCTTTGCGTCGGCCGTGGCCGCTTCGAGCTGCGTGCGCAATTCCTCGACTCTGGCGGCGGCCTTCTGCTTCACGTCCTCGGCCTTGGCTTCGTCTGTCTTCGCGGCAGCGAGCACCTTCTCGGCATTGGCGAGCGCGGCGTCGGCACCTCTCTTAAGGTACTTGAGCCTGCGCACCGCCGCCGGGGCCGCGGCCGCCTCGCGCTTTGCAGTCGCGACAGCGGCCTTCGCGGTGGCAGCCGCCTTGGTGGCCTCGTCCGCCTCGCGGGCGAGCGCTTGGGCGCGCGCCGGCATGGCGTCGATCACCTCGCGCTTGGGTACGAACAGCGCCGGATGGGAAAACGCGACCGGCTCCGCATCGCTCGGCGCAATGATCACGCGCATGCCCATCGGCACCCTGTCGAACAACTTTTCGGCAAAGCCATAGGGCATCCGCACGCAGCCGTGCGAGGCCGCATATCCGGGCAGCGGACCGCCGTGCAGCGCGATGCCGTTCCAGGTGATGCGCAGCATGTTCGGCATCCAGGCATCGTCGTAAAGGCTAGAGTGGTGGTCCTTGTTCTTTTCCACGACGGCAAAGACGCCAGCCGGGGTCTCGCGTCCTTTCATGCCGGTCGATACCGGCGCGCGCAGGATCCAGCCGTCGGCGTCGTAGATGGTCACCTGCTGGCTCTTGAGCGACACAATCGCCATGATTGGTTCCCCTGCATCGCGCGAGGCCGTCGCCTCGCTGGGGCGGCCAGGATGCGCCTGTTTCGCCGCGGCGTTGGCGGACGGCGCCGCAGCCAGCGCCATTAGCGCGACGGCGGTCGCAAGCGTCACGATCGTGGGAACCCAACATGGTCGCACCGCAGCGGTGGAATGCGCTGTGGTGAATCGATTTGCCATGCCATGCTCCGGTTCGAATGCATCTGCGCGTCAATCAACTGCGCATGTTTTCCGTTTAACAGCCCAACGTCAATGAAGACTTGTGCGAGGCCTCCCGGAAGGTTGCGAAGGCGCCGAATTCGGCAAGGCGTACCGCCGGCTTTGTTGTGCGGTGCATGAGTCTGGATGTGGCCCATCGCGTCGATTGCGGAATGTCGACTGTTGAATGCTCACCGTCTTTGAAGCTCGTTCATCTCGTTCCGCTCAGCGGCAGGAAATGGATCAACCGAAATACTTCTCCATGATCCTTCGATAAACCGCCGCCAGCGCCGTCAAATCGGCAACCGGCACGTGTTCGTCGACGGCGTGCATGGTCCGGCCGAGGAGGCCGCATTCGAGCACCGGCAACAGTGTTTGATAAAGCGCGCCTCATTTCAATCGCGCGCCTCGCGGCCGTGCCAGATGCGCGTAACGAGGATCGCGTCGTCGGGCGGCAGAGCGCGATAGCGCACGATGTATCCGCGGCGGCCGAAGCGAACGATAATCTGTCGGATATGGCGGTCCGTCGTCGGCTTGCTGATATAAGGCGGCGCTTGCGGCCCGCAACCGCTCGGCCTGCGGCGAAGTCGCCCCGGCGCATGGGCTTTACCTGGTGCGGGTGGAGTATTGATACTGGACATTCGCAAGTTATTATCACGCGCTGGCGCGCTGGCGCTTTCGAGGAACAGCGGACGTGGGCCATCGAAAGATGTGGAGGCAATGCCCCAAAGCGTCGATTTGATGCGAGATTTCGGTGCAACGCAGCAGGCGAGGCGTGCTGCTCCCCCAACTTGTAAATGCTCGATCGGTTACTCGATAACGTCGTTGGCGATCGCCAGCAGCGTCGGCGGCACGTTGATGCCGAGCGACTTTGCCGTCTTGAGGTTTATCACCAGGTCGAACTTTGTGGGTTGCTCGAGGGGCAGGTCGGCTGGCTTCGCGCCCTTGAGAATAAGGTCCACGTAGTCCGCTCCGCGCCGCCACATGTCCGCATAGCTTGGCCCGTAGGACATGAGGCCGCCGACATCCACGAATGGCCGTGCCCCAAACAGCGTCGGAAGCGAATTCTTGTTCGCCAGGCCGACAAGGAATTTTGCGTTTGCGAACGTAAGAGGGTCCGGAAATACCAGGAGCGCATCGGCCCGTTCTTGCCGGATTGACGCAATCGCGCCTTCAAAGCCTTGCGGCCCCTGAACCTCCACCGGTCGGATTTCAAGCTTCAGGATCGCCGCAGCGGTTTGCAGCTCCTTCAACGCCACTTCGGCAGGGCGTATGGCTGCATTCCAGAGCACGCCTACGCGGGAGATTGTGGGAACGGCTTCCTTGAGGAGCTCCAATCGCTTCGAGGCCAAGTCCGGGGCGATGGATGTCTGTCCGGTGATGTTGCCCCCGGGGTGAGCCAAGCTGGCAACCAGTCCCAATTCGACCGGATCGCCGGGATCGACAATGACGATAGGGATAACGCGCGTTGCGCTCTGCGCAGCCTTTGCCGCCGGCGTGGCCGCCGTCACGATAACATTCACCTTGAGCCGAACGAGATCGGCCGCAAGCGGGGCGAGCTGGTCCAATCGCCAGACGGCGAACCGACACTCGATGGCGACATTTTTGCCGTCAATCCAGCCGTGCTCTCGCAGGCGCGCGAGAAATTCCGGGACCGGCCGGGGACCCGGCGATTGGGATAGAAAGCCGATTTGCGGGAGCCTCCCCTCCTGCGCGCGCGCCAGCAGCGGCCATGCGACACTCGCGCCACCCAACGTGGACATGAATTTTCGTCTTCCGATGTCGATTGCCATTGACCGGTCCCCGCAGCGATCAAGCTCACTGCAATTGTGAGCAAGAATATCACGCCTCAAATCGGAGTTCTATCGACCGGCGTCAAACCTCATTAAACGGTATTGCCATCAGGGCCGAAATAGCCGGACAATAGCGACCTTCGATCCGTGGGCAGGGCTGGGAATGAAGGCGGATGCGGCTCGTCGCGGCAGACTGCTCCGTGAGCTGGCGGATCGCGTCAATCGCGCCGCCTCCGGTGCCTCGGCATCAACTGTCCGCAGCCGGCTCTTCGTCAAATACGTCGCCCTGTTTGTCGCGGTGATCGTCCTCACGCTCGCGGTCAATGGCGCATTCGAAATCTGGTTTTTGTACCAGGAGCAGAAGGCCTCGCTGATCAACATTCAACGCCAGCAGGCAGACGCGGCCGCTGGACAGATCGAGCAGTTTGTCGCGGAGATCGAAAGGCAAATCGGCTGGACCACGCAGCTGCCATGGTCGGCCAGCACGTTTGAACAACGGCAATTCGACGCGCTGCGGCTGTTGCGCCAAGTCCCGGCCATTACCGAACTGGCGCAGATCGATCCCTCCGGTCACGAGCAGTTGAAAGTGTCGCGTCTGGCGATGGACGTGGTCGGCAGCGGCATTGATTATGCCAATAAGCCGGAATTCAAGGAGGCCGTTGCCCACAAGGTCTATTACGGTCCGGTCTATTTCCGACGCGAATCCGAGCCTTACATGACGCTGGCGCTCGCTGGCACGCGACCCGACGCCGGGGTGAGCATTGCGCAGGTCAACCTGAAGCTGATCTGGGACGTGGTATCGAGCATCAAAGTCGGCGAGCATGGCTTGGCCTATGTGGTGGACGCCGACGGTCGCCTCATTGCGCACCCGGACATAAGCTTGGTGCTGCGCGACACCGACATGTCAAAGCTCGCACAGGTGCGCACCGCCCGCGCCGCCGGTGCGGATGTTCGCGGCCGGCAAGTCGAGCAAGCGCTCAACATCGCAGGCCACAGGGTTTTCACCGCTTATGCTCCGGTCAAGCCGCTCGGCTGGATCGTTTTCGTCGAAACTCCGATTGAAGAAGCGTACGCGCCGCTCTATGCGTCGATCGAGCGCACCGGCGTTGTCCTGCTCGGCGCCCTCGTGCTTGCATTCTTCGCCAGCACGTTCCTGACCGGCCGATTGGTGGGGCCGATCCGGGCACTGAGCATCGGCGCCGCACGCATCGGCTCGGGCGACCTTAGCCAGCGCATCGCAATCAAGACTGGCGATGAGGTCCAGGCACTTGCGGATCAGTTCAATGACATGGCTGCCCGGCTGCAGGAATCGCATGCGAATTTGGAGAAGAAGGTCGAAGATCGAACGCGCGAACTGAGCGAATCGCTGGAGCAGCAGACCGCGACCTCGGAGGTGCTGCAAGTCATCAGTTCGTCGCCTGGCGAATTGGAGCCGGTGTTCCAGGCCATGCTGGCGAATGCCGTGCGTATCTGCGGGGCCAAGTCAGGAGTCCTGTACCGCTTCGACGGCAATGCCTGCAGCCTGGCGGCTCACGTCGGCGCGCCGCAGGAGTTTGTCGATTTCCAAAGGCGGCGGGGGCAATTCCTGCCGGTGCCGGGCAGCCTGCTCGATCGCGTTGCGCGCACAAAGCAGGTGGGGCAGACCGCTGATAATGCCACCGACCCTGTTCCCGGCAATGCAGCCAAGCTCGCCGGCGCGCGATCCCGCGTTTGCGTGCCAATGCTCAAGGACGGCGAGTTGATTGGCACGATCGGCGTTTATCGCCAGGAGGTCCGCCCGTTCACCGACAAGCAGATTGAGCTGCTCACAAACTTTGCCGCGCAGGCGGTGATCGCCATCGAGAACACGCGGTTGCTCAGCGAATTGCGCGCTCGAACCGACGAGCTTGCCCGCTCGGTCGAGGAGCTGCGCGCGCTTGGCGAAGTCAGTCAGGCCGTGAACTCGACGCTCGATCTCGAAACCGTGCTCTCCACCATCGTCGCCAAGGCGGTGCAGCTCTCCGGCACCGAGGCCGGCGCCATCTACGGCTACGACAAAGACGCGCGCGAGCTTCGGCTGCGCGCCACCTACGGCATGGATGGCGAATTGATCGAAGCGCTCACCCAGCAGCACATTCACATCGACGAGGCGAACATCGCGGTCGCCTTTGCCCAGGGCGAGCCGATGCAAATCGCCGATCTGCGGGAGGAACCCCACTCCGATCTGAACGACATCATTCTGCACGCCGGTTTCCGCGCGCGCATGATCGAGCCGCTGATGCGTGGCGAAGAAATTATGGGCGCTCTCGTGGTCCGCCGCAGGACGCCGGGCGCATTCCCGCAGAACACCGTCGAGCTGATGAAAACATTTGCCGCCCAGTCGGTGCTGGCGATCCAGAACGCGGGGCTGTTCCATGAGATCGACGAAAAGAGCCGCGAGCTGGAGATCGCCAGCAAGCACAAGTCGCAGTTCCTGGCCAACATGAGTCACGAATTGCGCACCCCACTCAATGCCATTCTTGGCTATACCGAATTAATCCTCGACAACATCTATGGCGACACGCCGGGCAAGATGCGCGGCGTGCTGGAGCGGATCCAGACCAACGGCCAGCACCTGCTCGGCCTGATCAACGACGTGCTCGATCTGTCGAAGATCGAGGCCGGGCAGCTCACGCTGTCGCTCAACGACTACGCGATCCGGGATATGGTGCATGGCGTCTATGTGGCGGTCGAGCCGCTGGCGGCGAGCAAGAAGCTGGCGTTCAAGGTCGACGTGCAGCCGGATTTGCCGCCTGCGCGCGGCGACGAGCGACGGCTGTCGCAGGTGCTGCTCAATCTCGTCGGCAACGCCATCAAGTTCACCGATTCCGGCGAGGTGGCGATCAAGGTCGGCGCCGGCGACGGCGCCTTCACGGTTGCGGTGCGCGATACCGGGCCCGGCATTTCGGCGGCCGATCAGACCAAGCTGTTCCAGGAGTTCCAGCAGGGAGACAACACGATCACCCGCCAAAAAGGCGGCACCGGCTTGGGGTTGGCGATCTCCAAGCGCATCGTCGAGCTGCACGGCGGCCGCATCTGGCTCGACTCGGCTTTGGGTGAGGGCTCGACGTTTTCCTTCACGGTGCCCGTCCGCGTTGTCCAGCAGGCGGAGAGCGCATGAGCAAGCACATTCTGGTGGTGGAGGACCACGAGGATTACCGGCAGATCATCCGCGACCTGCTGGCGGCCGCCGATTACCAGCTCACGAAGAAGCATCGGCAAGTCGACCTTCGACTTTGGGCTATCTGATGGGTCGTTTGTCGAATCCAAATTTGGAACAGCCGGACTTTCAGCTGCCCAGAGACAGGCGATTGCAAACGGTGCCGACGTAGAGGTCCAGAGCTGGACCTATCCTACGGTCTCGGGTATCGGAGCGGCGGGAGTTGGCGCCGGCGGAGCGGCAAGTATGAATTCGGGCAAATGACAGGCTCAAAATCTGCCGCAGAGGGGCAAATCGCGAGATTTGAGCGCTGGAGAAAAGCTCTTCCCGTTCATACCGCATATCTGGTTTCGGTGGTCGTTGAGACAGTAATACCTCTGTTCGCAGATCAGGAATTGCTTCGGTATCCGGATTATGCTGCCAATAACAGCTATGCTGTCGGCGCGAATTGTATTCCGCTTCAGCGGCGGAGTGGCGACAGGTGGCCGACCGCCGAGATACGCTTTGATAAGCGTCAACGTCCGTTTCTTGGCGTAACCTTCTCGGAACTACCTGAGATTTGCCATCGATTGTCCCCAACGGGGGAGCAGGAGATTCTTAGATCGGATGCCAATGCCGTTGAAGGTGACGCCTTCTTTACACTTTGCAAAGGGCGCGCGGGTCGATTCAATCGAAATTTTGGTTACCAATGGTTTGCGTTACGCCCAACACATGAGATTGATGAAGAATGCGCGCTACTGCGAAGTTGCTGCACGTGGCTATTAAGAAGATTCGATGAAGGACTTCCCAAGGCGTGGTACGAAGCGCAGCCAGGTTATGTCGATCCGCATGCTTTCTTGAATAGCATGTCAAGGATAACTCGAAAAAAGGCGGCCACTACCGGATCCGCGTGATCAACAACACTGACCCGAGCGACAATTGTCCCGCGTACATTGGGACCGTCAGCAGTGTCGGGGGTCACGGTGATTTACAGTTTACCCGGCACCATCCCTCTCCCGGAGATATGCGGCATGGAGGGCGAAGCGTTTTTGCTCGTCGATTACACCGGCGCGCATGAGAACGAGGCGCTGTTCGTGAAAGCGCGGGCACCGCCGCCAGCGCCGTCAAATCGGCAACCGGCACGCCTTCGTCGACGGCGTGTATGGTCGGCCGAGGAGGCCGCATTCGAGCACCGGCAACAGTGATTGATAAAGCGCGCCTCATTTCAATCGCGCGCCTCGCGGCCGTGCCAGATGCGCGTAACGAGGATCGCGTCGTCGGGCGGCAGGACGCGATAGCGCACGATGTATCCGCGCCGGCCGAAGCGAACGATAATCTGTCGAATATGGCCGTCCGTCGTCGGCTTGCCGATATAAGGCATCGTTTCGACACGAGCGAGCGCCGCCCAAATCGCGCGCATGGCGCGGACCGCCGCTTGTGGATTTCTCGCTTCAAGAAAATTGCGAACGCCTCGATGTCCGAAATGGCATCCGATGAATAAAAGATCATCGGACCTTGCGCGGGGAGGGCCGTGGAAGTTCCTCAGCGGTGCCCCACGACTCAACCCAAGCCTTAACGTCTTGCCACAGCACCGCCTCGCCGCTGCGTTCGAACTCACGAAGCCGCCGCAAATCCTCCGCGATATCCGGCCCCTCGATATCGACGATCGAGTCGAGCAAGACTACGGCATCGGCCACGACCGCGGCGGCATCCTGGCCCTTCTCGGCCGCGAGCGCGTTGAGCCTCGCATCTGTTTCCTGATCGAGATCGAATGTGCGGCGCACTGTCGGCATTCGCAGCCTCCGGGATCGTACGGTCAAACTAGCCAAGACCGAATCGGATGTCGAGAACGGTTCATCGCCCTCACTGCACCGCGGCGAGGGCCGAGTCGAAATAGTTCTCGATAATGCGCCGATAGACCGCCGTCAGCGCCAACAAATCGGCAACCGGCACGCATTCGTCGACGGCATGCATGGTCCGGCCGAGAAGGCCGAATTCGAGCACCGGGCAATAATCCTTGATGAAACGCGCGTCCGAGGTGCCGCCGGTGGTGGAGAGCTTCGGGCGCCGGCCCGTCACTTCGGCGATCGCGGTTGCGGCGAGCTCGGTGAACGGACCCGGCGCGGTGAAGAAAACCTCGGCGTTCGAAGGCTGCCACTCGATCGAGAAACGCAGGCGCGCCGCGGCGGCGGTTTCGGCGCGGCGTTCGATCAGAGCCTTCAAGGAAGTCTGGCTGTGGCGGTCGTTGTAGCGGATGTTGAATCGCGCGCGCGCTTCGCCGGGAATGAGATTGACGGTCGGATTGCCAACGTCGACCGATGTGAATTCGAGGTTCGAGGGATCGAAATGCTCGCTGCCTTGGTCGAGCGGAGCCTGCAGCGCAATCATCAGCACGATGAGACCGCGGATCGGATTGTCGGCGCGGTCCGGATAGGCGACATGGCCCTGGCGGCCGTGGACGACGAGCGTGCCGTTGAGCGAGCCGCGACGGCCGGCCTTGATGGTGTCGCCGAACGCTTCGAGATTGCTCGGCTCGCCGAGGATGCAATGGTCGAACTTTTCGCTGCGCGCGGCCGCCCATTGCAACAGTTTGACAGTGCCGTTGACGGCGACGCTTTCCTCATCGCCGGTGACCAGCAGCGACAACGAGCCGCGTTTCGGCTTGCCGCGATGTGCGGCGAGATGATCGAGCGCCGCCGCGACGAAGCAGGCAATGCCGCCCTTCATATCGACCGCCCCGCGCCCATACAGCACGCCGTTGTCGATTGCGCCGGCAAAGGGCGCGTGCCGCCAGGCCCGCTCGTCGCCCGGCGGCACCACGTCGGTGTGCCCGGCGAACACCAGGTTCGGCCGCTCGCTGCCGATGCGGGCATAGAGATTTTCCACCGGCGTGGTGCCCGGTTCGGCAAAGGTCATGCGGCGGACGTCAAATCCGGCCTGGCCCAGCAGGCCTTGCAGCACGGTGAGCGCGCCGCCCTCCTCCGGCGTCACCGACCGGCAGCGTAACAGATCGCGGGCAATGGCGACGGGGTCGGCACTCATCGTCAGAACGCCTTTGCGAGGCCCGCTTGTTGGAGGACGTCGTTGGCAGTGTGGCGCGATTTAGTCGAGCGCGGCACCGTCACGTTCCGCTTGGTCACGGGCGAATACCAAATCTCATGGCTGCCCTTGCCTCTCCGGACAAGAAAACAGCCATTTGCCATCAGAATCCGTACAAGTTCTCGATAAAGGTCGGCCATCACGCGCCGGCAACGTCAAGATGCTCCTCGGCCCTGAAAGTCAGCGACAGGTCGTCGCCTCGCTGGCCGGAAACCTCCAGGAGTTCGGGCAGCACAAGCCTGACTTCCTCGATCATCGCCGGCCAGGTGTCGGCCTCGACGACGAGACCAGGCACATCCTGGCTTGTGGCGATCCAGACGCTCGCCTCGGGGTCCCAACGGGCTTCAATGCTTATCGAGCGGGTCATGTCGCCAACATCGTGCAGCCCGCAGCGAGGGTCAATCCCCGCCGCTTACGGGCCGCCGAGCGGGTCGGGCCCGTAGCGGTTCGCGCCCGGCGAGCCGCGGCGGAAACCCAGTTCAATCAGCATCGCGATGCCATAGATCGCGAACACAACGTTGATGGCGAGGACGAAAGGGTCGCGAGCGACATCGATCAGATCCCAGCCGAGGAAAAAAAGAACGTCGCGCAGCAGGCTGAAGGCAAAGAAGCCGCTCACGATCCAGGCCGGGAAGTTGCGGTCATGGCCGCGCTTCACGGCGATGGCGAATTGCGGATAGAGAAACACCAGCAATACGCCCTCCGCGGGACGATCGCCCAAGCTCAGCGCGACAAACAGCGCCACGAACTCGGCCGCGGCAATGATTCCGGTGCCGATCCAGAATGTCTTGCGGCCGATGCGGCCCGCAAAGCCGGTGAATAGCTCGATCCAATTCATCGCCGCACATCATAGGACGTAATGAGTTTCGGCCGCCGCCCATCATGGAGCGTCGCCGCACCGCGTCAAACCTTGTCGAGCGGGTCGGGGCCATATCGATTGGGCCCCGGCGTGCCCTTGCGGAATCCGAGTTCGATGAGCAGGCCAAGGCCCAGAATCGTCAGCGGCACGGCGACGAACAGCGCAAGCAGGCTTGGCTCCGCCTCGGTGCCGGCCCAGCCCAGGACCGTAAACAGGTCGAGTACAACGCCGGCGGCGAAGAAGATGCCGGGAACCCAGAACGGCAGATTGCGGTCATGGCCGCGCTTTACCGCAATGGCAAATTCCGGATAGGTGAAAACAAGATCAACAATGGCGTTGAGCTTGTCGCCTTCGAGCCGTTCGGCGATGACGTGACCGGCAAGCTCGGCGGCGGCGACCGTACCCATCGCGATCCAGAACGTGGTGCGGCCGATGCGGCCCTCGAAGCTGTCGAGAAGGTAGCGCCAATCCATCGCCGCCATGCGCAGTCAGTCGCGCAACAGTTCGTTGATGCTCGTCCTCGCTCGGGTTTTCTCGTCGACGCGTTTGACGATGACGGCGCAATAAAGATTTGGCGACACGCCCCCTCCCTTCCCTCCCCCGCTTGCGGGGGAGGGAAGGGGAGGGGGCCGGCAGCGAGCCCGGCACGACCACCGCATAGGGCGGCACCTCGCCCTGCATCGTCTCGCCGCTTTCGCGATCGACGATCTTGGTCGAGGCGCCGATGAACACGCCCATCGACAGCACCGCGCCCTCGCGCACGATCACGCCCTCGGCGACTTCGGAGCGCGCGCCGATAAAACAATTGTCCTCGACGATGACCGGCCCGGCTTGCAACGGTTCGAGCACGCCGCCGATGCCGGCGCCGCCGGAGATATGGCAGTTCTTGCCGATCTGCGCGCACGAGCCGACCGTGGCCCAGGTATCGATCATGGTGCCGGACCCGACATAGGCGCCAAGATTGACAAACGAGGGCATCAGCACCACGCCCGGCGCAATATAAGCCGAATGGCGCACCACGCAGCCCGGCACCGCGCGAAAGCCCGCGGCGCGGAAGTTCTTGTCATCCCAATTGTCGAACTTCGACGGGATTTTGTCCCACCAGGCAGCGTGCGCGGGGCCGCCGGGAATGACGGTCATGTCGTTTAATCGAAACAACAGCAGCACCGCTTTCTTGAGCCATTGATTGACATGCCAAGCGCCCTTCGCAGCGCCGTCGGCGGCCCGCTCCGCGACGCGGACCTCGCCGCGGTCGAGCAGGTCGAGCGCCTGCTCGACGGCCTCGCGCGCCGCGCCTTTGGTCGAAGGCCCGATCTCGTCGCGCCGCTCGAACGCAGCGTCGATGATTTTTTCAAGGTCGGCTGCAGTCATGACGACAATCCCTCGCTGCCGCGGTTTGTCGGGGGCGCGGTAACAGATGTCAAGCAATTCTCAACCGAGTGGCAGCAAGCGGGATCCGAGAGATCTGAACGGCCGCTTGTTGCCCGCCGGTCTCACTTCCCACGCGGGCGCTTGATCTCGACGAGCGTTCACATCCTCTTAAGGCGCGCCGTTTGCGGATCGTATTCGAATTGTGTGATTGATCCGTCCTTGATTTTCTCGACAGCTTCGTCAATGGCGGAAATCGGGACCAAAAACCATTCCCTTGGCTTCACGGGATTGCCAAAGCGGTCCTGGATCGTCAAATCTAGCTGCGCCGGCGCAAACACGCGGTGGATGATATTTTCCAGCCGAACCCTGTTCACATTGAATAACTTGTAGGTCGCGACCACCTCCACATCCGCAAGAAGATATGTCGCATCCAAGGCGGCGTGAGCGATCCGGGTCGCCACTTTATCACCAGTGACACCAATCTTGTGGATCAGGTCTCGATGCGCCGCTATCTCGGGATTATCGGACTTGCTGCGCAGCACGTAGATGGTGCCGCTTTCAACATCATCGTCAGCGGCCTTCTCGGCAAATAAAGGACCGGCAACGGGATCGGTGATCCGCCTGCCCGCCTCGTCCTTGTGAAGTGCACGCTGCAAGGACCGCATGAGCATGTTGCTCTCGGTGCCATTGTCGAAAATGACGCGCAATCGAGCGTCGGATTTCCCCTGCGCATTCGTGAATATCTCGCCCATTTCGGCAACATAGGCCTTCTGGCCGCCGACAATGAACCAGCTGCCCGGTCTGATTTCCGCCTTCAGTTCAAACGGGCGAGTCTGGCGCACGCCGCTTTCAATCTCCCTTTGAACCTTGGCGAACAATGGCTTGAAGCGGTCGAAGTCCTCGCACTTCTGCCGATTGGCGATCTCCTCGGCGGCTCGTTTGTCCGCGCTGGTGCGGACATGGCGAAGCTCGCCGATATCCGGCGAGCCTGCTGCGTCTTTCAATTCGGCAAGCAACTCGTCGACATCCGGCGACTCTTCGAAGCCGCTCGGAGTGATGTCCGCGCCGGTTAAGAGGCCCTGGTAATCCAAAGGCTTGAGCAGCGACCGGCATTCCTCAAGCGCGCAAAGACGGTCGAGGCGCACCGCATAAAGTCGTTCAAAGATGTCCCGGTCTTCGCCATGCAGCGGCGGATGACCGTGTTTCTCGACAAAGCGCTGGATTTCCTCGAACCCGGCTATGATGCGTTCATCGCGCGCAGAGCGGCCGCTCTTTTTTTCCGCCGGAGCGAACTCCTTGAGTTCGTGGCGCAATTCACCAAGTTCAAGCTCGCTCATAGCGCCCTTCTTTATCGAAGCGCATGAACGCGGCCGCGCCTTCGGCCATGCGTTTCTCCCACGCGTCCGGCGAGCTGATCGAGGGGAGCCGCCCCCGCTCCCTCTTGAACTTGACGGCGCGCGCGGCGAGGTCCTTGGCCTCCTCGGGCGTCAGGCTCGTGCGCTTGGCGGCGATAGCCGCCTGCACCTGTTTCAATCGATCCTCGTTCATCGCTTTGGCGAGGATCGCGTAGGCTTCGCCGAACGGATTGATCCGATCGATCAAGTCAATGTCGAGCTCGCGAACATCCATAACGAACCTGCGCACCCCGTCGATCAAGGCCGTATTGGCCGGCCGTTCGCCATTGCCGCCTTGCAGCGCAACTTGCGTTGCCCCTTGCGTCAGATTGAGCGCGGCGATGGCGTGCTGACGCACCGCCTCATGATCCTCCTCGGCCAGTTCGGGGTACTTCTCCTTGACGATCTTGCCCATCCGCACTTGGGTGAGCTCCTCCGGGACCAGCTCCTGGTCGAAAATGCCGCGCTCGATCGTGTTTTTGTCCTGAACGAAGGCTGCGATGACCTCATTGAGGTCCTCCTGGCAGATGCGCGTAGCTTCCTTGCTCTTGGGTTCAACCAGGCCCTTGATCTCGATCTGAAACTGTCCTGATTTTTCGTTGAAACCCACATTGCATTTGTTCGGGTCGTAACCCGCTTCACCGTAATCGTAGCCTTCGATCGGGCCGCTGTTCGGATTCTTCGGCGCAAAGTTGAAGCGGGGCGCGAGCACCTGCTCCATGAGAAGGCTGGCGGCGATGGCCTTGAGCGTGTCGTTGACCGCCTCGGCTACGGCCTCTCCGGATGCATCCGGCTCGGCAATCAGGTTGGTGAAGCGGGCGCGGGTCTTGCCGGGGGCATCGCGAGTCGCGCGGCCGATGATCTGCACGATCTCGGTCAGACTCGATCGGTAGCCGACGGTCAGCGCGTGCTCGCACCATATCCAGTCAAAGCCTTCCTTCGCCATGCCGAGCGCGATGATGATATCGACATGGTCGCGGTTGTTCTTCTGCGCCGGGTCCTTGAGCGCGGCCAGGACCTTGGCGTGCCGCTCAGGCCCGTCGTCCACCAGATCGGCGATCTTCAGCACGCGGCCGTCCGGCCGCTTCACCAGATCAAACCCGGTAATCGGGTCCTTGCCCTCCCACGTCCCCAGCGCGTCCATGATCTCGCCGACTTCGGTCGTCTTGCCTCGTCGTGTGCTTTCGCGCGAATTGACGCTCGGAATATGGACAATGGTCTTTTGATCCGGGTCAAGCACCTTCGCGATGCTATCGACGTAAGTGTCAGTGTAGAAGAAATAACCGATGTCGAGTTGCTTGAGATATTCGTAGCCGTTGAGCTGCTCATAATAGGTGTAGGTGACGGTATCGAACTTTGCCTCGTCCTGCGGCGCCAGCACCGGCTCGGCGTCGCCGCGGAAATAGGAGCCTGTCATCGCGATGATGTGAACCTTGTCGCGGGCGATGAACTGGCCGAGATGCAGACCGAGCTTGTTGTCGGGATTGGCCGACACGTGGTGAAACTCGTCGACGGCGATCAGCCGGTCGTCGAAAGCCTCCACCCCGAATTGATCGACGGCGAAGCGGAAAGTGGCGTGGGTGCAGACCAGCACCTTGTCATCGCTCCGCAGGAACGCGCCGACCGCTTTGACCTTGCCGCCGTTGTCGGAACCGGGCGCGTTGCACAGATTCCATTTCGGCTCGACATGCCAGTCCGCCCAAAAGCCGAACTGGCTCAGCGGCTCGTCGTAAAAGCTCGCGCCGATCGCCTTCTCCGGCACGACGATGATGGCCTGCTTGAGCCCCTGATTGTGCAGCTTGTCCAGCGCGATGAACATCAGCGCCCGGCTCTTGCCGGAGGCCGGGGGCGATTTGATGAGAAGATACTGCTCGCCGCGCCTTTCGTAGGCGCGCTCCTGCATCGGCCGCATGCCAAGCGCGTTGGTCTTGGTCGAACTGCCGTTGCGGGCGTAGGAAACCGAAATGGACGGGACGACAAAGCTGCCTGGTGACCCAGCGACCGCATGCCGCGACGATGTTGACTGCTCCGGCAAGACGAGCTTGGCCCTGCTGAAGAACTCCTCGCCCGCCTCGGGGATTTCCGAGGTGTCGATGTCCTTCTCGGCTATCGCCTCGATTTCAGCCGCGCGCTTTTCGGAGATAGGCATTGAACAGTTCCCGTTCGCTCTTGGTTGCTTTTCGCGCGCTGATGATCCGTGTCGCCTCGCCGCGATCGGTATGGATGACGCAGATTAGCGTAATCCCATTGATCAGCCCATAGCTGCGCTCGCGCACCTCTTCGGACGAGCCTTCATCGGCCAGCGTAAAGACCGGTCCCTCGAAGATCGTGGCCGCTTCCTCGAAGCTGATTCCGTGTTTGGCACGATTGGCGGCATTCTTGTCCTCGTCCCACTCAAATTTAGGCATTCAAGCGCCCGCTTCAAAGGTTCCATAGCCCCTCTCCCAAAGGGAGAGGGGCAAGGGGTGAGGGGCTCGGCGCCGCTTATGAGAACGGCAGACGCAGCCCCTCCCGAATTCGTGCCAGCACATTCTCGATATTGCCAAGCACCTCCTCGTTGGTGAAGCGCATGATCTGCACGCCGGCACGTTCGAGCATTTCGGTGCGCGTCGTGTCATATTCGGCGAACCAGTTGTGTTGTTTGCCGTCGACCTCCACGGCAAGCTTGGCCGCATGACAGTAAAAATCGACGACGAAGCGGTCAAACGGCACCTGCCGTCGAAACTTTGCGCCATGAAAGCGAGAACCGCGCAAATAATCCCAAAGTATCTCCTCCGCGCGCGTCTGGCGCCTGCGCAATCCGCGGGCGAACTGGCGCCGCTCGGAACTCATGGGGCGCGCTTCTCGTGTTTTCGGCGATGTTCGTTTTCACTTCGCGCGCCTGCCCCCTCACCCCAACCCTCTCCCTTTGGGAGAGGGGGGTGTGACCATCTTCGTGTAAAGCTCGAACAGCTTTTCCAGTCTTTCGGTATCGTTGCGAAAGCGTCGGCCGATATAGATGCGCTCCAGCGTTTCGTCGTTGCGGTCATGGGCCGCGCGCAGGTCCTCGGGCATTGCCTCGGAATCGTAGAGGTCCGCGATAGTTGCCGGAAAATGCGCCTCGCGGGCAAGGAGGATGTCTTCGCCGCACCGGGTCAGGTCCGCTTTGTTCTTGTCGGTCAGCGGCGGGACCGGAAAGGTGTTCCAGCCGAGAGTGTTGGAATAGCGGTATCGCGTTTCTAGCTTTCCGCAGACGGTGGCGATCCAGACGAGGTGTAGGCGGGACGCGATCAACGCGACGTTCCAAAGCGGGGCATCGTAAATCGCGAAGGCTAGATTAGATACCACGGTCTTTGGCCCGAACACGCCAACTGGCAGGTATTCACGCGTTTCCGATGACACACCCGCAATGGCGACCGTCAAGTTGCGGCCGACACCCGGCACCTGCACGAACCGGTGCGAACGTGATGCCCATGCCCTTGTTGCAGCGGCCGGACTTCGCTTTCTCGCATCCGCGACTCCGGCGAAACGCGCGGCCAACTGCGGAATCGAGCGGGCCTCTGCCTCTCGTTCGCCTTCGACCCACACGCAATACCGTTCCTGCCCGTTGATCAACTCTTCAGACCCCAAGTACTGGGCAACAAATTCAGCCGCCCTCGGAGCGGCACCCAATAGCTGCTGCCTTTCCGTCCAATTCATCGACAAACTGCCGCCATCACGAGGCATATTGCCGAACTCCATTCGGGGCAGTAGCGCAATCGGGCTTCTTTTTGGTTCGACGTAAATGTCGGGAGCATTCACGAGGTATGCATTGATGTGTTCCGATATCCGAGCTTCCTCTCCCTCAAAGATAATCTTTTGGCGTCCAGCGGTTGCGTTGCTCAATCCAACAATTGCCACCGTCACGCCGGCATTTTTCGAAGCTAAATTAGACCAACGGAATGATCGGTGCGCAAAAACAATCTGCAAACCGTGGCGCAAAAGTTCTGGCCACAACAAAGAGACTGAAAGGCCTTGATTCAGCGAATTGGTCGTGACGAACGCGATGGTACAAGGATTTGATCGGGCATAATCCGCTGCTTTCACCATCCATGCAGCAACGTAGTCGAGAGACCGCCAGCTTGAAATGCGGCCCACGATCACCGGCTCAAGTTCGGCTCGATGAACATCGGTTTGGTTGCGGCTCCCGAGATACGGTGGGTTCCCGCAGATATACGTTTCGCCCCCTTCGTTCTCAAAATCGATCTGCGCCTGGTCGAGCGGCGTGCGAAACAGATCGTCTGCTTGCAATTTGACACCCGTCCCAGCGGGCGGACAAACGCTCAGCCAATCCAGCCGCAGCGCGTTCCCGCAGGTGATCCAATTCTCCGTGTCGAGCGGCAGAAACTCGGCCAATGCTTCCTTCTGCCCTCGATACAGTACGTCGCACTGAAATTCGGCGACGATGAGGGCGAGGCGCGCGATCTCGGCAGCGAAATCACGCAGCTCGATGCCGTGGAAATTGGTCAGCGGAATTTCGGAGCGGCGGTCCGGTTCGCCGCGTCGCTTGTTGATCTCGGCCTCAATCGCCCGCATTTCCTTGTAGGCGATCACGAGAAAATTGCCGGAGCCGCAGGCGGGATCGAACACCCTGATTTTCGCCATGCGCCTGCGTAGGTTGAGCAGCATGCGGGAATTGCCGCCCGCTTCTTCCAGCTTTGCGCGCAAGTCGTCGAGAAACAGCGGATTGAGCACCTTCAGGATATTCGGCACGCTGGTGTAGTGCATGCCAAGCGCGCCGCGCTCCTCATCCTCTGCGACCGCCTGGATCATCGAGCCGAAAATGTCGGGGTTGATCCTCTTCCAATCGAGATTGCCGATGTGGATGAGATAGGAACGGGCAATTCGGCTAAAGCGCGGTACGTCCATGCTGCCCGAGAACAACCCGCCGTTCACATAGGGAAAGGAGTCGGCCCAATTCCGCACTTTGGCGCTGGCGCGGTCTGCCATCTTCGTATTCATGGCCCGGAACACTTCGCCAATCACCTCATGCGTGTTTGACGAATCTCGCGCGCTCATGCGGTCGATCGTGGCCGTAAAAAGATTGTCGCCAATAAAGATGTCGGTGCTCTCGGCAAAGAAGCAGAAGATCAGCCGCGCCATGAAGTGGTTCATGTCGTGGCGCCGCGCCGCGGTTCCCCAATCGGGATTGCCTTTGAGAAGTTCGATATAGAGTTTGTTCAGGCGCGCGGTGGCTCTGATATCGAACGCGTTCTCGCGAATTTGCTTGACGGTGGTGATGCCGGCAAGCGGCAGGAAAAAGCCGAAATGGTTCGCCAGATCGGGAAAGGCGCAAGCGACCGTTTCGCCGGAATTGCGGTCCTCGGCCTCCAGCGCCGCGCCGTCCGTGGCCAGGATAAACTTGGCCTTGTTCGCCGCTGTTTTCGGGCTCGTGCGCAGCGCCGCCAAAGTCTCGCCGACCCGGCCTTCCGGGCAAACCGCGATATGGATGTTGTTGCGTTGAAGCACGCCGCCTTGCACATCCGACGTGTTTGCGCTGCGCAGGCGCTTAATCGTGGCAGCCTTGTTGCCGAACGCGGTCAAAAACGCGAACGGAAATTCGGCCGCGTCGAACGGCGCCGCCGCCAGCGCTGATACCGCTTCCTCGATCTCGACAGCATTCATGCGCGCGATTCCCCGGCGGTAGAGTTAGAAGCAGTTCGATCCCGGACTCAACCGCAATTCGAAAGCCGCAGCGTCGCCATCGCAGCGACTAAAGTTAACATTTTCATTGACAAATGTCTCCGATACAGATACATGGACAGCGAATCTCGCTCCCGTAAGGGACGCCGGCCGGGTGACTTCGGCCGGCGGAGCGAGTGCGGTGCCCGCGGGCGAGGGCTCGTCACCTTCGCACTCGGGCGGCTCCGGCAAAACACGCCCGGCCGGCACGATGACCGGTCTGCGGGGCAACCCGCTGGACTGGGGCGGCAGGGGGCGGCTAACGCCCGCTCCTGCGTAGTCCGTTCCAGGAAGCGCGTGGCGGGAGCTGAGCGGCGGCGTTCGGTCGCTGCCGCGAGCCCGCGGTGGAACGCCGAGAGGCGGGCGCTCCCGCTGGAGCGCTGCCGCGCCGCAGGGCGCGGAGGTAGGACTACACGTTTCTCGGCGTTCCGCTTCCCTTTTCTTTCTTTCTTCTTTGTAGCCCGGGTTGAGCAGAGCGAAACCCGGGAGCGGCAATCGAGCCGAACCATCGTTCCTGGATTTCTCTTCGCTCCATCCAGGCTACATTCGTGGAGCATGATCGGGCCGAAAGCCGATTCCACCTTCGGCTGCTGTTATTGAAGCATGATCTTTTCGGAAAACCGGTTGCCACTTTTCCGGATCATGCTTTCGGCATGACGCGATCCTGCTCCGCCGACGATGTCGGCAGTGGCGTTGGCAAGACTCGGACGCAAGCGCGCCGCGAGAACGGATTTTCATTTCCCGGAGAGAGGCTGCAATGACAGATGCAGCGTTCGTTCACGTTTCAAGTCACGACCTGCCGCAGAAATCCGGCGAGATCGTCGGTGACGTGATCGACGTGCGGCGCGTCGCGGCCGGCGAGCTCCCAGTCCTCGCGCAACACCAATCCGGCGCCCTTGGGCACCACCAGCACCGTGATCATGCCGAGCGCGTGCGGCACTTCGAGGTTGCGGGCGAGGTCCTCGAAAATCGCCGCGCGCTTGGGATCGACGTTGTGGCGCTTGAGAAAGCGCTCATAGACCGCCGGCCGCGGCTTCGGCTCGAGTTCGGCCGCCTTGATGTCGAACACGTCCTCGAAATGCTGATCGATTTCGAGCCGCCGCATCACCGCTTCGGCGTGGTGGCGTGTGCCATTGGTGAGGATGAGCTTGCGGCCGGGCAGCTTGGCGATGGCGGCGCCCAGCTCCGGGTTCGGGGTGAGCGGCGAGTGGTCGATCTGGTGCACGATTTCCAGGAACTGATCCGGCTCAAGCCCGTGTTCCTCCATCAGTCCGCGCATGGTCGTGCCGTAGCGGCGGTAATAGTCCTTCTGCAGCCGGAACGCCTCGTCATGGCTGATATGGAGGAAATCGACGATATAGTCGCGGATGCGGGCGTCGACCTGCTGCCACAAATTCAGATGATGCGGATAAAGCGTGTTGTCGAGATCGAACACCCAGGTCTCGATCCCGCCGAAACCGCGAAAAGCGGGCGGCGTCGTTTGCCGCAACTCGTCTTTGGCGCTTGTCATGGTAAAGATTTGTATACCTTGCCGAAGCGGTTGCAATTGCGCCGCGGCAGGGCGAGCGACCGCGAGCCGCGTTGCGGAACCGGCGGCGCGGCCTGCGCTCGCCTTGTGCGGGAGCGCAGCAGCCGTCGGCGGCTTGCACCGCCGCGCCCCCAGACCGTCAAGAAGGGACAAATTGTCGATAATTTCTCAATCGAATCGAAGGCTGCTTCGCATAATGTCTGCAGCTGTCGCCGGTCAATCCATCGCAGGAATGACGGCCGGCAATGCAACCGGCACCAGACCAAATCTCATAATTATTCCATGGTGTTGGAGTGATGCCTCAACCCGAGCGCGAGCAAAGACGAAAGCGACGCGTTCGTACCCGCTGTGCGGCGTGGATCCAAGGCGGCGCCAACAGCATGTTGGTCCCTTGCGTCCTGTGGGATCAATCGGACGGCGGCGCGCGCATCGCGGCGGCCTATATCAACAAGCTGCCCCAGGTTTTCACCCTGATCAGGAGTAACCAGCCGGATCTTTTCTGCCGCGTCGTCTGGCGCAAGGGCGCGTTGATGGGGGTCCGGTTTGTAGACGAGGCCGAGGCCGGCGAAGAGATTGCCGCCCTGCAGCGGAGCGGACGGCAACAGCCGGAAGCGACCCGGTCCGGCCCTGACAGTCTGACACTGGCGACGCTCGGCTGGCATCCGGAAGCGGCCGAGGGCTCGGCGAAGGGAAATGTCTTTCTGTCGTCGTTTGTCGCCGCCGGGTTTCTCATCGTGCTGGTCGCGCTCACCATCATCTTCTACTTCGCGGGTCACGAAACCGGCAGCGGCGTGGTTTGGGCCGACCGGATTTGCCAGGAAGCCAATGGCATGTGCCAGCACCCCGAATTCAGCGGCGGCGCCAGCGTGCTCATGGCGCTGGTCTATTTCGCGGCCAAGGGAATGGAGATGCGCGATTGAGAGCGGGGTTCTGCGGTCAAAACGCGCCAGCGGTGAAACTGAGTCGCTGGGTCACATCCGAAGCCTGCTTGGCGATCGGGTAGGCGTAATCGACCTGCAGCGGTCCGAACGGCGAATCCCAGATCAGGGCGGTGCCGATTGAAGCCCGCGGCGCTGTGGAATTGGCAATCTGCTGCGATGGCGACAGCGCGGCCAGGCTGCCGACGCTCGATGCCCCAGTCGCCCACAGGCTGCCCACGTCGCTGAACAAGGCGACCTTCAATTGCGCGTCCGCCGGCACCCCCGGAACTGGCGCCTCGAGTTCGGCCGTGGTGGTCCAATAGACGTTGCCGCCAAGATTATCCATCGCCGTTCCCGGCGTGACATCGCGCGGGCCGAAGCCGTTGGCGGCGAAACCGCGCACCAGTTGCGGCCCGCCGAAGAAGCCGTCGAGCAACGGCAAAGACTGGCCGCCCCAGGGCGTCACGTAGCCGCCCTGCGCGCGCACCATGCCGACGAGATCGCCCACGATCGGGTGATAGTAGCTCACGTCCTCGGTGGTCCTGGCGAATTTGGCGGCGCCGCCAAGGCCGGCGATGTCGTTTCTGGTCTGCATGCGAATTCCGCTGCTCGGATTTTTCGGATTGTCGAGCGTCGAATAGGTCACGGCGGCGCCAACCGACGACACCCAGATTGGGCCGGCGGCGGCCGCCTGCTGAAATCGGCAGCGACGATGTCCCGTCCACCGGATCGAGCGTCACGCCTTGATTGTAGATCGAGTAGTTCCAGGTCACCCCAAGCTGGTCGGTGAGCGCCGTGCCGAGCGAGAATTTGCCGCCGTAAACGGCGCTGTCGTAGGATTGGTTGGAATTGGCCAAGGTCTCGTTGCCGAAAAAATCGACGCCGGCCGATATTGGTTGGCCGAGAAAGTAGGGATTTGTGAAGCCGAGATCCAATCCCTTGGCATATTGCCCATAGGCCACTTTCGCCTTCACGATATCGCCGCTGCCCATGAAATTGCTGTCGCCGATGCCGACTTCCGTCATCCACCCGCTGGTCGTGGAATAGCCGCCGTAGATCGAAAAGTTTCCGGTGTCCCGCTCCTTGACCGCGACGTGCAGGATGACGCGGTCCGGCGCCGAGCCGGGCTTGCTCGAAATCTTGACCGATTTGAAATAGCCGAGCGCCTTCAAGCGGCGCTCGGCGCGGTCGATCAGCGCGCGATTGTAGGCGTCGCCCTCGCCGAAATCGAAGGCGCGGCGGATGACGCCGTCGCGGGTCTTGGTGTCGCCCTCGATTTCGATGCGCTCGACGTAGAGACGCTTACCCGGTTCGATCGTATAGACAAGGTTGATGCGCCCAACGCCGGCCATCGACGCGTCAGGCGGCACGCGATCCTGGCGTGCAAAAACGTTCGCGAATTGCTGCCCGCTCCTGGCGAGAGCCATCGTCAGACCGTCGACTGTCTTGTTGACCGCGTCCGCATCGTAGACGTCGCCGGACCGGGTGAGCAGGCTGCCGCGAAGACGGCCGGCATCGACAGAATGCAGAGTCGATTCGATGCCGACCTTGCCGAAGCGGTATTGCCGACCTTCGTCGAGCACGAACGTGAGCACGACGCCCTTTTTGGCGGCGTCGTAGCTCGCCGCCGACTGCACCTGCACGTCGGCGTAGCCGTGGGCCAGATAGAAGCGGCGCAACAGGTCGCAATCGTTCTCGATGCGGTCGGCATTGTAGATGTCGTTGTCGAGCAGAAAGCTCAAAAAATTGCTCTGCCCGGTCTTGATGATTCCGGTAAGCTTGTTGGGGGGGAATGCTCTGTCGCCGACAAACCGGATGTTACGCACCGCGAGCTTGTCGCCTTCCTTGATGTCGAAGACGAGATCGACGCGGTCGTGCTTGATCCTGATCGTCTGCGGCCTGATCTGCGCCTGGAAATAGCCGTGCTCGCGGTAAAGCTCGCTCAAACGCTGCACATCATCCTGGACGAAAAACCGCCACAACGGGCCGCCCGCTTTCGACCGCAGAAGCTTTTTCAGCTCGGCGTCCTTGACCTTGCTGTTGCCCTCGAACGCGATTCGCCCGATCGTCGGATTTTCAACGACCTTCACCGCGATGCCCTCGCCGCGTCGCGAAATATTCACGTCCTGGAAAAGTCCGGTGGCGTAAAGGCCCTTGATCGCCGCATCGAGCGCGGCGGCATCGAGCCGGCCACCTCTCGCGCGGTGGAAATACGAGCGGATCATCGCCGCGTCGGTATGCCGATTGCCGCTGACCGCGATCACCGCAGCGTCCTCGGCGCGGGCGCCGCGGGCTGCGAACGGCGCGAAGGCCGCGATCAGCACGAACAACACTGCAGGTGCCAGCCGGCAACGCATGAAGCTCCCCGATCAAACGGCCGTATGAAATATCCGGCCGCAGGGCGGAAGCGTGACGGTTTGTGTGACTTTGTAAGGTTTTGTTGGGGCGAATGCCGAACGATGGTCGGCACGGCGTAGGCGCGCCCGTTGTGGGCGCCCGTGACGGTCAGGGCGGCCAGCCTATCCCCGCAGCGCCCGCGTGGTGTCGTCGAACAATTCCTCGACCGAATAGCGGCGCGGAATGATTTTCATCTCCAGCGCATAGCTCGACATCAGATCGAGCGCGGGCTTCACCGCGTCGAAGCCGTACGGCAGCGTATCGATGGTGCCCGGCTTCGGCAGGCCGGCGGCCTTTTTGCTCTCGTGCAGCATGCGAAACACCTCGCGCACCGCGCCCGGATCGGACTTCGACAGCGACGACTTCACCACCACCATGTGATTGATCGGCACGGTGCGGTACTTGCCGTGCCACTGCTTCGCCGCGCCCTCGGGATCGGGGATGACGCTTTTCAGCCGCGGATCGGTCGGCAGCACGGTGCCGAAGATTGCCGCATCAAGCTCGCCGTCGAGCACCATCTTGGTCATGTCCTTGCCGTCGGCGGCGCGCTCGACGCCGGGCGGATCCTTGAACTCGGCAATATGCGCGTCCTCGAATGTCACCCATTTCACTTTGCTCAAATCGACGCCATAGTCCTTCCACAGGATGCCGCGGATCCAGCAGCCGGTTGTCTGCGCGAATGAGCGCACGCCGACGCGGCGGCCGACAAGCTTGTCGGGCGTGAGCGTGCCGCGCTCCGAATTGTAGAGCATGGTGCCGTGCTGAAACCGGCCCACCATCGTCGCCGGCACCAGCGTCAGCGGCTTGCCAAAGGCCTTCGCCTGCAGATAGGTGACCACGGCCATTTCGCAGATGTCGAAGCGCTGTTCGCGCACCATCATGAAAAACGCTTTGTAAACCGGGTTCACCTCGGTGAGGTCAAGCGCGACGCGGTCGGATTTGATCTGGCCGCTTTTGAGCGCCTGGGTCTGCGGATAGTTTCCGAAGCATCCGCTGATGGTCTCGATTTTTTCGGCAGTCATCGTGCTCATAAGGCTTACCTCCCGAGATTGACTTGATCTTATGATCTGGTGCGGGGTTTAACCAGTCCCGCCACCGAAGGGGGAGCACCAATGAGCCAAGCCGAATCCCGGGTTCCGGGCGCACGACTCGCAGCCTTCATCGCCCGCTCCCTGGCCGCCGCAGGCCTGCAGCAGGCGGACGCTGAAATCGTCGCGGGCCTGATGACGGAAGCCGATCTGCGCGGCAGCGACACCCATGGCGTGATCCGGCTGCCGCTTTATGTTCGCCGTATCCGCGCCGGCGGCATCAATCCCAAACCGGACATCCGCGCGGTCAGCGACCGCCCCTCGGCGGCGCTCATCGACGGCGACAACGGCATGGGCCATCTGGTCATGCGCCGTGCCGCTCACCTCGCCATCGACAAGGCCAAAGCAACCGGCATCGGCTGGGTCGGCGCGCGCATGAGCAATCACGCCGGTCCGGGCGCGCTTTATGCGATGATGCCGCTGCGCCACGGCATGATCGGCCTCTACTTCGCCATGGGCAGCAGCAATCACCTGCCGCCATGGGGCGGCAGCGAGAGCCTGCTCGGAACGAGCCCGATGGCGGTCGCGGTTCCGGCCGGCGAAGAGGCGCCGATCGTGCTCGATATGTCGCCGACGGTGACGGCATTCGGCAAAGTGCGGCTGAAGGAGCAGCGCGGCGAGCCGATGCCGGTCGGCTGGATGATCGACAAGGAGGGCAAGCCGCTGACCGATCCCAAGCGCGCGCATGAGGGCCATCTGTTGCCGATCGGCGACTACAAGGGATCGGGCTTAAGCCTCATCATCGGGCTGCTCGCCGGCGCGCTCAATCGCGCCGCGATGGGCCGCGACGTGGTCGATTTCGTCAAGGAGGTCGGCACGCCGACCAATACCGGTCACGCCATCTGCGCGCTGGCGATCGACACTTTCGTGCCGCTCGCCGAGTTCAAAGGCACCGTTGACGGCTTCATCCGCGACATCCGCAATTCCCAGCGCCTGCCCGGAATCGAACGCATCTGGCTGCCGGGAGAGCAGAGCCACGCCAAGTTTCTCAACCGCCGCGCCCATGGCGTGCCGATGCCGAAAAGCCTGCGCGACAGCCTCGACACGGTGGCGCGCGAGCTTGCCATCGCGCCGTTGGATTGAGCCGTCATTCCGGGGCGCGGGCGTAAGCCCGCGAGCCCGGAATCCATAAACACAAGTGATGCAGGACGTAGGGCGGATTAGCCGAAGGCGTAATCCGCCGCCTCGGGGGGCGGTCATAGGCGCTAACATGAGCCTTGTTTCCCGGATGCGGTGCAGCGCGCAGCGGTGCACCGCTGGTCCGGGACATTCCCAGACTCGGAGTCTGTAACGGTCCCAGGTCTGCACCGCACCACTCCGCTACGCTCCGTGCTGCGCTGCGCCCGGGAAACGCAGCTAGGTTAGCGCCTATGGGCGGAACGCTGTGGCCATTGACCTGCTCCCCGGAATTCCCTCCATCTGATAGTTGAGTCGATCGCGAGGAGATCGACGATGCGCAAGAGCCGTTTTACGGAAGAGCAGATCATTGGGATTTTGCAGGAGCACGAAGCCGGGGCCAAGGCCGAGGAGCTGTGCCGGCGTCATGGGATCAGCGGGACGACGTTCTACAAATGGAAGGCTAGGTTTGGCGGGCTGGATGTATCGGAGGCGCGCAGGCTGAAAGCTCTGGAAGACGAGAACCGTCGGCTGAAGAAGCTGCTGGCCGAGCAGATGCTGGACAATGCGGCGCTCAAGGACCTGGTCGGAAAAAACTTCTGACGCCTCGGGCGCGTCATGAGGCGGTTCACACGGTTGTTGGGCGTCATGGACTGTCGCAGCGGCGCGCCACGAGGCTTCTGGAGGTCGATCGCTCGGCGGTGCGTTACCGCAGGAAGCGCAAGGACGACGCGGCGGATCGCGAGCTGTTGCGGGCGCTGGCGGCCGAACAACGCCGGTTTGGCTACCGGCGGCTGCGCGAGATGGCCAAACGCAAGGGGCGGCGCATGAACCTGAAGAAGATCTACCGGCTTTATCGCGAGGAAGGGCTTGCGGTTCGCCGGCGGCGTGGCCGCAAGCGCGCGATTGGTACGCGGGCGCCGCTGCACCAGGCGCAGCGGCCGAACCAGATTTGGGTGCTCGACTTCATGTCGGACATGCTGGAGACGGGCCGGCGCTTGCGGGTGTTCAATGTCGAGGACCAGCTCACCCGCGAGGGGCTTGCCGCCGAAGTCGATACCTCGCTGCCGGGTCCGCGGGTCGCCCGCGCGCTCGATCGGATCGTGGCCGAGCGCGGCAAGCCACAGATGATCATCTCCGACAACGGCACCGAGTTGACCTGCAACGCCATGCTCAAGTGGGCCGAGGACAACGGCGTCGAATGGCACTACATCGCCCCTGGCAAGCCGCAGCAGAACGGCTTCATGGAGAGCTTCAACGGCAAACTACGGGACGAATGCCTGAACGAGCATGTGTTCTCTTCACTCGCTCAAGCGCGCCGCATCATCGAAGCCTGGCGCATCGACTACAACACCGCGCGCCCGCATTCGAGTCTCGGCTATCTGACACCCGAAGAGTTCGCGGCAAGCTGGCGTGCCGTGCATCAGGAGCAATCGCCAGATGCAGCGCCTCGGCCGGCAACGGGCCGGGCCGCTGCGGTACATGGGGCCTCCGCGTCCCGCCCCGTTGCCGGAACGCCCACCAAGGGGCAAACTGAAACCAGAACTCAACTTATGACTGGAGGGAAATTGGGGAGCAGGTCAGGTCGGGTGGCCGGTCGGGTGGCCGGTCGGGTGGGTATCACCTATTGCGATCGGTGTTGCATATCCCATTAGTGCTGGCGTGGGTTATTATCTGTCGACCAAAAAAGGCAACCGAACGGCGGCTAACGTTGCGACGTAAGCCCCGGAGTATGCCGAAAGAGGGCAGTTGCACGGATTTATGTAAACTGCACGGCCAGCATATAGGTGTGTGGGTCTCGGAATTCAAAGGTCCGCTCAGCGCGTAGGATGGGTTGAGCGTCAGCGAAACCCATCGTCGATCCGCGAGGCCGCATGATGGGTTTCGCAAGAGCTCAACCCATCCTTGTATGGGGCTTATGAAGTCAAGCGGTTTTTTGCTGTGCGGACTCGGTTTTTTGCTTGCTGTTCTCGTTTCTCTGTTCGACCGCGGGACCGTTTCTGCGTCCCGACCATGGTTTGCGATCTGCGCCGCGCACAGCCGTCGTCAGGGCTGGCCGCAGGCCACCGCGGCAGCGGCGCGAAGCGGCCTTGACGACGGCGAGCACGGCGCGATGCTGTTGGGTCGGGCGGGGCCTCGGCGTGACATTGCCGGTCGGATCGGAGGGGAACTCGCCTGGCGCGGCGGTCGGTTCAAGCGTGCCGCAGCAACCTTGTATGCGGGCGACCTTTTGCGGGTCGGGGACCATGATGCAGTCATGCGCATCGGCGGCGAAGCTCCGAACGGCGGGCCCATTCTACAACAACGGCACAACGGCCATGGATGGGTGCGGGACACCGCCGCCTCGGATCGTCATCGGCAACGTCTCGCCGAACGGCGGACGCGACCGCAACGGATGATTTCTGCCTTACCTCCTCAAGCTCCTGCCTCCTCAAGCTCCTGCCTCCTCAAGCTCCTGCCTCCTCAAGCTCCTGCCTCCTCAAGCTCCTGCCTCCTCAAGCTCCTGCCTCCTCAAGCTCCTGCCTCCTCAAGCTCCTTTGTTTCGCTCAGCCGGCGACCGGCGCCGGATGCAAGCGCATGCCGTCGGGCACCGCGCCGGTGCTGACCAGTCTGCCAAAACGCCACCAACAGCTTGCGGGCCAGCGCCACGATCATGACCTTGCGCGTGTCGCGACGGTGGTCCGCCGTGCGCTTGCGGTACCACATCACCAGCGCGCTCTCGGGCTGATGCTTGAGCAGCCGCCAGGCCAGTTGAATGAGCATGCGGCGGGCGCGCCCGTTGCCGGCTTTGGCCAGCCCCTGTTCGCGTCGCTTCTTGCCGCTCTCGTCCGGCGAGCCGGTGAGCCCGGCATAGCGCGCCACCGCCCGCCGATCGCGCAACTGGCGATAAAGCACTTCGCGGACCAGCAATTCCGCCGTCATCTGGCCGACGCCATATACCCTGGCGAGCAGCAGGATCATCGGGTTCAACCCGGCTTGCGGCGCGGCCGCCAAGCGCTGACCGCGCTCGCGGTCGATCTCGGCGATTTGCTGCCGCGCCACGCCCAGCCGGGCCAAGGTCCGCCGCAGCTCAGCCAGTGCCGCAGGCGGCAGCGTTTCGCCCGTCGCCGTCTTCAATTCCGTCAGCCTCTCCGCTGCCTTCTTCAGCTTCACATTGAAGTTGCGAATGCCGTGCACCGCCAGAAGCGACTTCATCCGGTTGACCAGCCGCGTCGTCTCCGCCGTCAAGGTCTCGCGCTCGCGCAGCGGACGCTTGCCGTCCTCCTCCGCGCAACTCGGGATCGCCACCATGCTGCAGTGCTTGCGCTCGCCGCGCAGCCAACCCAGAAACGCGCGCTGCAGAAGCCCGAGATCGAGCCGATCCGACTTCGCCCGCCGGTGCTCGCGCGACACCGGGATGCTCGTCGGATGTATCACATAGGCTTCGATCCCGCGCTCGCGGAGCCAGCGTGCCAACCACACGCCGTCCCGCCCGGCCTCATAGGCAACGCAGATCCGCTCAATCACCTGTCCGGCTCTGGCCGCCTCATCGCGCCAGCGCTCCAGCAGCTGCAACAGCCGCGCTGCCTCCGGCGCAAGTTTCTTGCGCGGGTCTCGCCGCAGTCCCGGAACCACGCCGCCAACCAGCCATCCGGTGCTGCCCATCTCGATCACCGCGACCAGCGTGTTATGCTGCTCGAAGGCGGCGAGGGAACGGCTGAGATCATCAAACTTCGCCATGGGGCTCTCCTATCGGTGAGGGTCGAAAACCCGATATTAGGGCCTCTCCCTCGCCGCTCCGCCCCATAGAAATCTACGCACTTCGGATCACCCGACGGCGTTGCAAGAGGCCCGCGAATCCCAGCCCCGCCGAGAGGCCCCCTCATCCCGACCTTCTTCCCGCAAACGGGGAGAAGGAGCAAAGCGTCGAGGCCCGCGACCCTCCACCATCCAGCGCGCCAGGCGCTGCAGATACGCGGCCACAGGATTGAAATGGCGGCGCGATCATGGAAGATTCCATTTTCGTGAAAGCGCGATCTTAAGATGCGAAGGAGCGAGCCATGACAGATACCGCACTCGCGACACCGGAAGTGTCGGCCTCCGGCACGATCAGAACCACCGGCATCCTGCATTTTACCATCGGTGTGCGCGACCACATCGCCGCAGCAAAATTCTATTCGCAAGTGCTCGGCTGCAGGCACATGCGCTCCAACGAGCGCTATTCGTTCATGCAATGCGGCGGCAGCTATTTCGTGCTCGCCAAAATGCCCAATCATGTGAATCCGAACGCGCCCGGCGAAGATGCCCACCATCACGCGTTCATGGTTGAGCCCGAAGAGTTCGACCGGGCGCTGGCCATTATGGCGGCGCGCGGCGTCGCGATGATCAAATATTTCGATGCGGGACACGCCACCTTTCCGGGGCGGCACGCCTATTTTCACGATGTCGACGGCAACTGCATCGAGATCATCGATCTCTACAAGAAATAGCCGGTCCTATGGCTGAACGCGACTTGCGCAGGCCGGCCAAGATTGCTCCATTGCCGAGCGTCAGCGACAGCACGAGACCATTGGAGCGAGCTTTGTCCGATCAAGAATTCCGCGGCCGCCGCGAAGACCTTCGCCTCGTTACCGGCCATGGCCGTTACACCGCCAACGTCAATGTCAGCGGGCAAGCGGCCGGCTATTTTCTGCGCAGCGATCGCGCGCACGCCGAGATCGTGCGGGTCGACACGGAGAAGGCAGAAGCCATGCCCGGCGTGATCGGCGTCCTGACCGGCGCCGATATCGCGGCGGCGGGCTGGAAAGGCCTGCCGGCAATGGCGTTCTTCAAGGGCGTCGGCGGCAGCGCGCTGCGCGTGCCGCCGCGCCATGGTCTTGCGCGCGAGCGGGTCCGCTTTGTCGGCGAGCCGGTGGCGTTGGTCGTCGCCGAGTCCGAGTACATCGCCAAGGACGCTGCCGAACGGATCGAGATCGCATACAAGGATTTGCCGGTTCTGGTCGAGGCCGGCGCGGCGAACATTTCGGGCGCCGCACGCGTCCATGACGACGTGCCCGACAATCTCGCCTTCGACTACGAATACGGCGACCGGCACGCCGCCGAGCAGGCGATCGAAGCGGCGGCTCACGTGGTGCGTGTCGAGCTTCGCGCCCAGCGCGTTGCGGGCAATCCGATGGAGCCGAAATCCTGCGCCGCGTCCTACGACGCGGCCAACGACTCGTTCGAACTCTGGGCGCCGACCCAGGGCACGTCCGATCTGAAAAACGCGCTGGCCCAAATCACCGGGCTCGGAGCGGAGCGGTTTCGCATCCACTGTGCCGATGTCGGCGGCGGCTTCGGCATCAGGAACGAGGTCTATCCGGAATTTCTTGCGGTAATGCTGGCTGCCAAAAAGACCGGACGTGCCGTGAAATGGACCGGAACACGGTCGGAAACGATTTTAGGCGATCATCACGGCCGCGCCGCCGATCTCTCCGGCGAATTGGGCCTCGACCGCGACGGCCGCTTCGTCGCCTTGCGGGTCGAATGGCTGGTCAATCTCGGCGCATTCTGCAGCAATGCCGGCCCGCTGATCAACACGGTCTCGGCGCCGACGAGCTCGGCCATCAGCCTCTACAATGTTGCCGTAGTGCACGGCCGGCATCGGCTGGTCTTCACCAACACCACGCCGACCACTGCCTACCGCGGCGCCGGCCGTCCCAACGTGTCCTATCTGTGGGAGCGTCTGGTTGAACAAGCCGCCGTGGAGACGGGCATCGATGCGGTTGAGCTGAGGCGGCGCAATATCCTGCGCAAGGACATGTTCCCGATGAAGACGCCGACCAACTCGAATTACGACAGCGCCGATCCCGCGCGCCTGCTCGAGACCGCGTTGCAGGCGGCGGACTGGAATGGCTTTGCCAAACGCCGCAGGCAGGCCGAGCGCCGCGGCAAGCTGCGCGGCATCGGGCTCGCTCTGTTTCTCGAACCTTCGGGCGGGATGGGCAAGGAGCAGGTCGAAATCCGCATCGAATCCGGCGGGCGGCTGGCGATGTATTCGAATGCCGGTCCGTCGGGACAGGGCCACGAAACCGCGTTCCCCACGGTCGTCGCGGACGTTCTCGGCATCCCGGACGACAGGATCGAACTGCGCTACAACAACGTCGCGGCGCCGAAACTCTTGGGCACCGGCTCGTTCGGCTCGCGCTCGCTGATCAGCCACGGCGCCGCGCTGCAGACCGCCGCGAAGGAAATCGTCGAGAAGGGCCGCACGCTGGCGGCAAGCGAATTCGAGGTCGCGGCCGGCGATGTCGTGTTCGAGACGGGCGAATACAAGGTCGCTGGAACCGACCTGAAAATCGGCATCCAGACGCTGATCGAGCGCGAATGGAGCGAGCCTCACCCGCTCAATACCAACACCACCATCGACCTTGCCCTCGCGTTTCCCTCGGGCGCCCATATCGCCGAGGTCGAGATCGATCCTGAAACCGGCGAACTCCACGTCGTCAATTATGCCGCCGCCGACGATTGCGGCAATGTCTGCAATCAGACGCTGGTGGAGGGACAATTGCATGGCGGCCTGACGCAGGGCCTCGGCCAGGCGATCGCCGAGCACGTTGTTTATGATGCGCAGAGTGGCCAGCTGCTGTCGGGCAGCTTGATGGACTACGCCATGCCGCGGGCCGACAATGTTCCGCCGATCACGCTGATCGACTGCGGCGTGCCGTCGCCGGCCAATCCGCTCGGCGCCAAAGGTACCGGCGAGGCAGGCGCCACCGGCGCAGTCCCGGCGCTGGCCAATGCGGTGCTCGATGCGCTCAAACGCGTCGGCGTAAAGAAGCTCGACATGCCGTACACGTCCGACCGCATCTGGCACGCGATCAACGAGCGGGCCGACGGGGGCTGAGAATTTGGTTCGTCGATAGCACAGCCAAACATGAAATAGCGACGGCGCCGCCCTGCGCGCCGCGCCGAAAGGGAGCAAACCAATGCCCGTGATCGTGCTCACCAACGAGCAGGTGAGAACGCTGGTCCCGATCGGCGTTTATGTCGACGCCATCGAGTCGGCCTATCGCGAATACGGCATGGGCCGCGCCGTCATTCAGACGCGGACCGACCTCTACGGCGAATCGCCCGCCGAAAACCAGTATTGCGTCTTCAAGTCGATGGTCGGCATGCTGCCGAAAGACCATGTCGTTGCGCTTCGCATCAACTCGGACGTGATTTCGTGGACGCGGCGCCAAGGAAACCTGCGCAAGGAAAAAGTCCCCGCCGCCGAAGGCGGGCGCTGGGTCGGTTTGGTGTTTGTGTTCGACACGCTGACCGGGGAACTGCGCGGCATCCTGCCCGACGGCGAGGTGCAGCGGCGCCGCGTCGGCGCCACCACGGCGGTGGCCGTCCGCCACCTGGCCCGGCCGGGCGCACGCATCGTCGGCGTCTATGGCAGCGGCTCGCAGGCGGAAGGCGCCGTGCTTGCGATCGCGGCGGCGCTGCCGGATTGCGAGATCCGGCTGTGGAGTCCGAACCGGAACCATCGCCACGCCCTGGCCCAGCGCTGCAGGGGTCAGGGGATCAATATCGAGGCAATGGAGTCCCGCGATGAGCCGGCGCGCGGCGCCGATGTCGTGGTCACCGCCACCAACGCGCTCGACCGGGTCGTCGAACCGGACTGGATCGGTCCCGGTACGCTGGTCGCCTGCGTCAAGGCGCAAGAGCTGGGAGGCGAAATCCTCAGTGCCGCGGACCGCATCATCGTTCACACCCGCGACCTCGATCCCATCAACTATGTCGCAGGGAAAGGCAATGAGCCGTTTCGCGACACCGACTTCGTCGATACGCTGTTCGGCGCGGCCCGCGGCGACGGCGATGTCCGCGATCTCTTAAAGTCGCTTGCCGCCAACACGCCGGACCTTGCTGACGTCGTCGAGCGGCCGGGTCGCGGCGCGCGCGACCGCGGACGAACGCGTGGTCTTCCTCAACCCGGTCGGAACCGGCCTGCAATTTGCGGCGGTGGCCAAGCATATCCTCGCCGCCGCAGAGCGCGAGGGGGTGGGCGAACGTCTGCCCACTGACTGGTTCACCGAAGACATGCATCCGTAAGCGCCCGGCTGCGCGCGACGCGGCGAAGCGGCTGCGCGCATCAATCAACCCGCGCGCTAATGCGCCTTCGCCTCGACCAAGTCGCGCACGCGTTCGAAGGTCTGGTCGGGATTGCGGATGTCGCGGACGCCCACCCCGCTCGCCGAGACATTGCCGAAGCCGAGCGCGTTGAAAATGTTGGTCCGGCCTGAAGAGCCGGTCGCTTCGGTCGCGAGATAAATGGTGCCGAGATCGTACAGGCGCTGCAGGAAGCCCTTGCGCAGCGTGACTTCCTTGATGTCGCGGAACCTGACGACTTTCTCGTTGATGGTGAAGAATCCCTCCTCGAATTCAAGACGATCGTCGGCGAACTTGTACTCGGTTCGCTCGTAATTGAGCTTCTTGCCGAAATACGCCGCCAACGGCACGCCGAAGAACGCGAGTGCGCCAAAAAACACGAAGGGCGCATGCGAATCCGCCGGCACGAGATGAAACGAACTGACCATCCCGCCGAAGAACATCGCGCTCCAAAAGGTGAAGAAAAGCTGAAACGGCAGCTGGTAGACCAGCGTGATCCAGCCGACGAAGACGGGCCGCACCGAAAACATGACCTGCCTCACTTGTTTGTTTGCGCCTGACCTGTGCATCAAGCGTAGGAACAAATCGAAAAGAATCGCTAAACGCCGATCGGGCGGCCGGCGGCCGGCCGCCGGCCGCCGCGCCCAACGCGGTTCGCGCTGTTTGGCGCTTATGGTCCGGCGCTGCACGCCGCCGCGCTCAACGCGCGCTCAATTGATTGAACGACCTCGGCCGGCCGAAACGGCTTGTAGAGCGTGGCGATGGCGCCCGCGTCGGCTGCCATATCGTCAAAATACGGCATGGTCGGGCATTGGCCGCCGAACATGAAACCCGACACGGCAATGATCGGCAGATTTGGCTTGTCGCGATGGATGGCCTGCGTCGCCGTCAAGCCGTCCATGCCGGGCATGAAGACATCGACGATTGCCAGATCGATCGAACCGTTCTTGATGATGTCGATGCCGGCATTGCCGCTCTCGGCCGTGACCACATCGTAACCCCTCGCGGCGAGCAGAATCCGAGTTGCTTCGCGCACGGCCTTGTCGTCGTCTATGATCAGGATGCGCGCCATAGAGCTGCCTTGCTCGGGTTCACTCGGTCAGCCGCTCGCCGCGACCGGTCCGCCGATCCCCGTCGCTTTGACGATCGCTTGCAAAAGCTCCGGCGGCCGAAACGGCTTCTGCAGGCACACGACATCGGCCAGACCGGGCGCCTGCTGGAACAGATGGAGCGCGGTGCGCCCGGACGACGGCAACGCGACGCCGGACACGGCGATCACCGGCAAATTCGCATTGCGTTCACGCAGCGCCCTGATCAGCTTCACGCCGTCCATGCCGGGCATGAACACATCGACAATGGCGAGATCGAATGGGCCGCCGCCGAACGCTCTCAGACCTGCGGCGCCGCCGTCTGCGGCCACCACGTCGAAACCCCTGGCACGGAGCGCCAGGCTCATCGAGTTGCGCACATGGCTGTTGTCGTCGATGATCAGGATGCGCTGCACGGTCGCTTCCTCGCGATGCCGCCAGGACCGCGTGAGCAACGGGTGCACCACGCGCCAGCCTACGTGCTCGCCCTTACGTCAACGCGGTAAACGTTCGGTTATACCAGCCTTCAAAATGATTGACCGATGATTGCCCAATCGCGGGTAGCGGTGGAGGCAATTCGGCCGGTCTCGTCGAGGAGCTTTTGCCAAGCCTCCTGACAGGCGTCGAGAATGTCGGTGTAGCTTTTGAACACGCGGTTGGAGAGATAGGTCTGGCGCAAGTATTGCCAGATGTTCTCCGCCGCGTTGAGTTCCGGACAGGCCGGCGGCAGCGACACCATGGTGAGATTTTTCGGCACCTTGAGTTTGCGCGTGGTGTGCCAACCAGCTTGGTCGAGAATGACCATGGCGTGGGCGCCGGGCGCGACGGCACGGCTGATCTCTTCGAGGTGTTTTCGCATCGCCGCCGTGTTGGCATACGGCATGATGATGGCGGCGCCGGTGTCACGGCTTGGGCAGACCGCGCCGAACAGATAGGCGTTCTCATAACGTTGATCTTTAGGCTGCCGCGGACGCGTACCCGTCTTGGCCCATTGGTAGACGAGCGCGTTCTTTTGCCCAACCCGCATCTCATCCTGGAACCACACCTCGATCGAGGTTGCCAATGCCAGTCGGCTCACGGTCTCCAATACGCGGGCTGGAAAGCTTTTTTTTAAAGGTCGCAATCGCCTCCGGATCCTGCTTGGGGTGCCGCGGCCGGGCGCTGATATGCGAAAAGCCAAGCTTCCTGAGAACACGGCCGAGGCTCACCTCGGAGAGATCAACCCCAAAGCGCGCACCAAGAACCCGCTTGAGATCAACGCAGCGCCAGCGCGCAACGCCATCCTTCTGCGGATCGGGGCCGGCCTCCACGAGGCGTCCCAGTTCTTCCATCTGCTCCGTTGAGAGCGTCGGGCGACGGCCAGGGGATTTGGCGTTGATCAGGCCGTCGGGGCCGCGCTCATTGAAGCGGAGCACCCAATCGCGCAGCGTCTGCCGATCCATGCCGCCGATGCGCGCCGCCGCCTCGCGGTCCTTTCCGTCGTAAACCGCCGCCAAAGCCAGCAGCCGCCGCACCTGACCGGCATCCTTTGCCGTGGTCGCCAGGCGGCGTAGCGCCGCCGCGTCAAAATCCAGCCGAATGCGAATCGCGGCGCTCAAATCTGCTCTCCCGAATCAACCGTGTTCGGGTGCAGATGAATCACATCGCTGAGCCAGCCAACAAGAGGCTTTCAAGAGTCAAAGTCTTTGAAGGCTGGTATTACAACGACCGAGGACCAAGCCTGTCAATTCGTCGCAACGCGCCTGGCGCGCTCGGGCTCTGCGCTCGATTTGAGGGCCAGGCGCAGCATCCGCGCCAGATCGGATTTGCGGTGCGGCTTGGCGAGCAGCAGGACGCCAGGATCGAGGCGGCCATGATGGATGATGGCGCGCTCGGTATAGCCTGAAGTGAACAGCACTTTTGTACCGGGCCGGCGTCTGACCGCTTCATCGGCAAGCTGCCTGCCGTCCATCGCGCCTGGCATGATCACGTCGGTGAACAAAAGGTCGAACGGCGCGCCCCGGTCGATGACGGCCAGCGCTTCGGCCGCATTGGCCACGGCGATGGTCCGGTAGCCGAGGCTCTCAAGCTGGGCCGTGACCGATGTTCGCACCAGCGGATCGTCCTCGACTAAAAGAATTCTCTCGCTGCCGCTGCCAGCCGGCAGCGCAACCGGCGGCTCCGGCTGCTGGTCCGCCTGCGCGTCGGCCTGCCGCAGATAAAGCTTGATCGTCGTTCCGCTGCCGGTCTCGCTGTAGATTTTGATGTGCCCGCCGGACTGCTTGACGAAGCCATAGACCATGCTCAGTCCAAGCCCGGTGCCCTTGCCGACGCCTTTGGTGGAGAAGAACGGCTCAAATACCTTGTCGCGGATTGCAGCCGGGATGCCGGCGCCGGTGTCGCTCACCGCGATCATGACGTAAGGGCCGGGAACGACTTCACTGTTGGCGGCGGCATAATCTTCGTCGAGGACGACGTTTGCAGTCTCCAGCATCACTTTGCCGCCGTTGGGCATGGCGTCGCGGGCGTTGACCGCAAGATTGAGAATCGCTGTCGTAAGCTGAGTCGGGTCGACCAGGGCCGACCACGCGACCGCTTCGAATTTGGTCTCGATCTCAATGTGCTCGCCAAGCGTGGGGCGCAACAGCTTGGCCGCTTCGCCGACGAGCTTGTTGACGTCGGTTTCGCGCGGCTGCAGCGGCTGCTTGCGGGCGAATGCCAGCAGGTGTCCGGTCAATTCGGCGCCGCGGTCGGCGGCTTCGCCGATCAGCTTTGCGATCGCGGCGAGTTGCGGCCGGTCGGCGACGGCTTCGGCCAGAATATCGATGGTGCTGGTGATGACCGTGAGCAGGTTGTTGAAATCGTGGGCCACCCCGCCGGTGAGCTGGCCGATCGCTTCGAGCTTCTGCCCCTGGCGCAATTGCTGCTCCATCTTGGTGCTGTCGCTGATGTCGGCCAGCGCCAACGCGACGCCGGTCACACCGCCCGCACCGTACATCGCGGCTCCGGCGAAGCCGATGTCGACAAGACTGCCGTCCTTGCGCCGGCGCTGCACGCGGACGCCTCTGATCGTTTCGCCGGCCAAGGCCCGCTCGAACAGATCGGCAAACTCCGCCTCCTGGCTCTCCGGGACCAGCGGATAGGGCCGGCCGACAACCTCTTCGGCGACGTAGCTGAAAATCTGCTCGGCCGCGCGGCTCCACACCATCACGGTACGATCGCGGGCAAGACAAACGATCGCCACCGGCGAGGCGTCGATCACCGCGGCAAGCGTTTCCTTCACCTGCCGCTCGGTTTCGGCCATGCGATTGTGCTCGGTCATGTCACGGCCGATGAAGAAATGACGCTTCGCCGACTCGGACCACACGCCCGACCAGGCCACCGGCACGACACGGCCGTCCTTGTGGACATAGCGGGTTTCGAAATTGCGCAGCTCCTTGCCGCGCCGCGCCCGCCGCATTTCGTCGCGCGTCGGATCGAGATCGTCGCCGTAGATGAACTCGATGGCGCTGCGGCCGACCATCTGTTCCGGCCGGTAACCGAGAATCGCCAGCGAACTGGGGCTGACGCGGACGAAATTGCCGTGACGATCGGTGACCAGGATGAGATCCAGCGAGGTCTCGAAGATCAACCTGCGCTCCTCGATCTCATTTTGATGCTGCCGGTGTTCCGAGGCGAATGAGCGCGCGAGCTGCGCGTACAAGACGCTGGTCTCGATCAGCAGCATCACCAGCACGAAACTGGCGGCAAGCAGGCCGTAAAGCCGGCCGGCGTAAAATCCCAGATCGAACCGGCCGGCATTGAACACCGCGCTCAGGCCGATATCGAAAATGCACGCCGAGATCACGACCAGGAGCCAAAGGTCGAGCACGCTGTGCGGGCGCCGCAGCCACAGCGCCGCCAGGGCGACGGCGCTGAGCAGCCATACCGTCGAGATCACGAAGATCATCGCTGCCGTGTAGTGGTTGCCCCGCATGATTCCGGGCAAGACGGTCTGGCCGATCGTGGCCAGCACCGTCAGCACGAACACGGCCGCAATCGCGCCCACAACGCCGACGGCCACCGCCCGGCGCGCATCCGCGTGCGGCGGGACGGGCGCTTGTGCATCGCGCTTGATCACCGAATACGCGATGACGGTGATCGGAAATACGCCATGCCAGAACATGTACAACCAGGCCGTGGTCTGCGGACCCGCGCCGAGCAACCCGGTCGGCGAGAACAGGCCCGGAAAGGTGAGCAAGTGAGCAAGCGCGATCAGCGCGGTGAACAGATAGCCGCAGGCCAGAACAAGGAGCGCCCGCAACCGCAAAATCGAAAACTGCGCAAACAGCAGAACGGCAGTGATCAAATCGCAGACGCAGAGTGCGGATTGATAGGTGGGGATGAAAGCCCAGACGCGGGGCAGCGGCCGTTGCGCGAACGGAACGGCGACGGCGAAAATGGCCAGCGACAGTAGGATCGCCATGTACGGAAGCCAACGATCCTGTCGCGTCGCAATCGCAGTGGACAGGAACACCGGCGACTTGCCGGCGGGCGGCTCGCGCACTGCACCGTTCGCCATGGCGTGCTCCCTGCGTAGTGCCGGTCCACGATCGGCCGCGGCGGATGGCGTCGAACGGCCGAGGTCCGCGCAATTCCGGCTGCGCCGTGAATCGGATGTTCGCACGGCACCTCCGGTGCCGGCGTACCGACCAGCAAAAGAACGCCGCTAAATGGTTAATGGACCGCTAACGCCGCCCGCCCGATGGTCGGCCGGCCGACGCTTCGACAAGGCCGTCACACCGGCACTTCGCCCTTGAGCATGAGCCGGTAGAGAAAGCGCCGCTCGCTCATGTCGTAGTCCGGATTGGCCTGGTGCATGACGCTGCGATTGTCCCAAATCACCCAGTCGCCGTGGCGCCATTTGTGGCGATATTCGTATTTTTGCTGCGTGGCGTGCCGCATCAGTCCTTCGACCAGCTTGAGCGCTTCCTGGTCGGCCATACCGACGATCGATTCGATGCGCACCGGATTGAGGTAGAGCGCCTTGCGGCCGTTCTGCGGATGCGTGCGGACCAGCGGATGGATTCCGGGCGGCGGCAATTCGCGCCGGCTTTCCTCATCGAGGCCGGCGAGGTCGCGCGGGCTGTATCGGCTCTGATAGACATGAACGGCCTTGAGCGTGGCGATTTTTTTCTTGGTGTCCTCGGGCAGGCCGTCATAGGCCTCGTGCATATCGACGTATTGGGTGTCGCCGCCGCTCGACGGCAGCTCGACCGCGAACAGGGTCGTCGCCTTGGGCGGGCGCGGATGGTTGGAATGGTCGGTGTGGAACGTCTCGCCAGGTATGATGCGCTTGCCGTTCCTGAAAATGTCGTTGGAGACGTAGGACACGTCGGGATGGCCGGGGACGTGCAGCTCTTTCTGATGGTGCGGCTGGCAGCTCGCCAAACAGCTGCACGGCGGCCTTGAACTGTTGCGGCGAAAACTGCTGGCCGGGCATGACAAGGACGTGATGCTCGACGAACGCCTGGTTCAGCACCGCGCGGGTATCGCGGTCGATCGATTGCGTAAAATCGAGACCTGTGACTTCGGCGCCCATATGCTCGGTCAGCGGCGTAATCGTGAAGGATGGCATGGGCCGTCCCCTCCGCTTCGTTATGTTATTGCCGAGCGCTAGCGCCGGGCACCAATACGGTCAAGCTTCGCCGGAGCGCGCGTCAGGCCTCAACGGTGCCCAAAAATCTCGAGCGTGCCCCGCATCATCGCCACGCAGGCACCGCCGATCGCCGTTGCTGTCACCCGGCCGCCGCGCTTCTCGGCGGTCGCTTCAAGCCGGCTCGGCCTGCCCATTTCGATGCCTTGTGCAATGATCTTCTCAAGCCGGAGATCCGGTTCTGGGCGCAGCCGCGCGAGCAAGCCGATCAGGGCAACATTGGCGCTGCCCGTGGCCGGATCCTCCGGCACGCCGTAGAGCGGCGCGAACATCCGCGATTGGATGTCGGCTCCGTCGCTGCCGCCAATCACGTAGAGATGAATTCCGGTCACGCGATCCATTGGCAGAAATCGTTCAAATGCGCCGCTACGCGGCCGCGCCGCGGCCAGCGCCTCCAGACGCTTCAACTCCGCGAAGACGAACCGCATGCCGCAGCTCGCAATGCATGGCCGATGGTGCCGCAACTCGATGTCCACGGCTGCAATGCCACAAGCTTCCGCAACGATCTCGCAGGCGATTTCATTGGCGACGGTGAGCGGCTGCGGCGCAACGAGACGACCACCGATCACCGTGGACCCTTGCTTCCACAGTTCGACCGGGACCAGGCCGGCTATTTCCTCAAACACGAGGGTATCTCCGCGTAACGGCTGTCCGTGGCATTCGCCTTGCCGTCCGAGGACGAAGGCCGTGCCAACATTGGGGTGGCCGGCAAACGGCAATTCGGCACGCGGCGTAAAGATGCGCACTCTGGCGGTATGCTCGGGGCGCTCAGGCGGCAACACGAACGTCGTCTCGGCCAAATTGAATTCCGCCGCAATAGCTTGCATTTGCGGCGTCGACAGACCCGTTCCATCGGCGATGACAGCGAGCGGATTGCCGCCGAATGGCCGATCGGTGAACACGTCCACGGTGACAAATTCGACCTGCATCACACCCCGCAATTCCCACCCTTCTGCTCCCGGACATGCATCGATCGGCGTTCACGGCGACACAAGCCATGGCTCGCGTTATTGGGCGCCTCTCCCCCTGCCGACGGCGGTGACGATATGATGCGGAGCGATCGGAGTGTGATCGAGCCCCACCCCGTATGGCCGCAATGCGTCGGCAATCGCGTTGGCGATCGCAGCGGGCGGCGCGATCGGGCCACCTTCACCGACGCCCTTGACGCCGAATGGATTGAGCGGCGAGGGCGAATGCTGGTGGACGAGCGCAATCCGCGGCACCTCCCCCGCGGTTGGCAGCAGATAATCCATCAGCGTCGTCGTCAACGGCTGGCCGGTTGAATCGTAGCCGATCGATTCGAACAGGGCACCACCGACGCCTTGCACGGCGCCGCCGACGATCTGCCCCTCCACCAGCATCGGATTGACCACCACGCCGCAATCGTGGGCGATGGCATAATTCTCGATGCGCACGTGCCCGATCTCCGCATCGACCTCGACGACGATCGCATGCACCGCGTACGACCAGGTTACTGTCGGCGGTTCGAAATAGAATGTCTCCTCGAGGCCAGCGTCGACACCCGGGGGGCGGCAATTGTCCCAGCCCGGCCGCGCTGCCTGCGCCACCTTGCCGAGCGAGACTTTCGCGCCAGGCACGCCGACAATTCCGACATGGCCCTCGCGCAGTTCGAGATCGGCGGGACCGCATTCCAGGAGATTTGACGCGATCGCAAACACTTTGTTCCGCAGCTTTTCGCTGGCGCCGTGAATGGCGGCCGACAGCGTGACCGTGGTGCGGCTGGCGATGGTGCCGAAGCCGATCGAAATCGCTGCGGTATCGGCAAGCGCGATGACGACGTCGTCGGGAGTGACCTGCCACGCGTCGGCGACGACCTGAGCAAAGATCGTCTCCATGCCTTGGCCCTGCGGACAGGCGCCGGAAGTAACGAAAATCTTTCCCGACGGCTCGATGCGAACGAGTGCGCTCTCAAAAGGCCCAACGCCGGTGCCCTCGACGTAGCAGCCGATGCCGAGGCCGAGATAGCGGCCGTGCCGACGCGCCGCGCGCTGGCGCTCGCGAAACGCCGCTAACCCGCCGATTGAGGCGAGCGCTCTTTGCAGCGCCGCCGGGTAGTCGCCTCCGTCATAGACGATGGGCTCGCCATCGCGGTACGGCATGCCCATCGCATACGGCATGTCGTCGGCTCCGATCATATTGCGCGCGCGCACTTCGGCAGGCTCAAGCCCGAGTTCGGTTGCCATGAGGTCGATAGTCCGCTCCATCGCAAACGCGGCTTCGGGTCGCCCGGCGCCGCGATAGGGTGCGTTCGGCGTCTTGTTGGTGGCGGCGATGCGGGCTTCGACCGCCACTGCATCGATCTTATAGGGGCCCGGCAAATGCACCGCTGTGTTGTACACGACGCCAGCACCGATCGGATTCCATGCTCCGCAATCGACGACGAAACTGTCCCGCAGCGCCAGGATGCGGCCGTTATCGTCGAAACCGACCTCGACATCGTGAATCTGGTCGCGCGAGTGACAGGACGAGATCAGATGCTCGCGACGGTCCTCGATCCATTGCACCGGCCGGCCCAGACGGCGCGCCAAAAATGGAATCAGCAGCTCTTCAGGATAGACGTGTCCTTTGACGCCGAAGCCGCCGCCAACGTCGAGCGCTAAGCAGCGCACCCGCGCTTCCGGCAGTTTCAGCACCGCAGCCGCCTCCCGCCGCACCCAATGGACCACCTGCGTGGACGACCAGATCGTCACCGAGTCCGTGCGCCGGTCGTGCAGGGCAGTTACGCCGCGGCATTCCATCGGCATGGCGGCGTAGCGGCGATGATGAAAGCGTCGCTTCAGCGTGCGCGGCGCCCGCGCCAACGCCCCGTTGATATCGCCCTTGCCGATGGTGAAGCTGCCGATCAGGTTGGTGCCGAATCGATCGTGCACGATCGTCACGCCCGATGACAACGCCGCGTGCGGATCGAGCACCGCAGGCAGCGGATCGAGATCGAGCGTGACCAGCTGCGCGGCGTCTTCGGCGGCATACCGGCTCGTGGCGACAATTACCGCAACCGCCTCGCCGACGTGGCGGACCTTGTCGTAGGCGAGCAAAGGCTGTTGCGGGTTGATGAATGCGTGCTGTACCAGGGCCGTCCATTTGCTCGGCAACGCCAACTGCGTGTCGGGCACCGGTGGCAACACTTGCGCCAGTTCGGGGCCGGTCAGCGCATAGGCCACCCCTGGCGCCGCCGCGGCACGGGAAACGTCAATCGCCTTGATGCGCGCGTGCGCAAGCGGGCTCCTGACAAAAACCGCATGCAGCATATGCGCCAGCTCGAAATCGGCAATGAATTGACCACTACCGGTCAACAGGCGGCGGTCTTCGCGACGCGTCATGGACCGGCCAATGAAGGGACCTTGCAGAACATCATTCATGTTGCGATGCCGGTTTGGCGCGAGTTGGAGATGGTGTAGCATTCACGTTGACCGCGCGCCTCCGGCGCTGTTGGCGGATGACGGCAGCCGCGCGAGGAGAATACACGATGAAGCCATCGCCCCTATCCGAAAAACCGCCCCCGCGGCAGGACCTGATCAGCGCAGAATATGTGCGCAATGCCTGGTACGTAGCGGCCTGGTCGGACGGCCTCGCCGAAGGCCAGCTCGTCGCGCGCACGATCATGGGAGAGCCGATCGTGCTTTATCGCAAGGCTGACGGCGCGGTTGCGGCGATCGAGGACCGCTGTCCGCACCGGTTCGCGCCGCTGTCGATGGGCAAGGTCATCGGCGACCGCATCCAGTGCCCCTATCACGGCCTCGAGTTCGACGGCAGCGGCGCCTGCGTGCGCAATCCGCACGGCAGCAAGAACATTCCGCCGCGCGCGCGGGTCAGGGGCTATCCGGTCATCGAGAAGCACAAGGCGGTGTGGATCTGGATGGGCGCGGAACCGGCGGATGCCGGCAAGGTGCCGGATTTCAGCGTGCTCGATAACGTTCCGGAACTGCACACCACCAAGCGCGACAGCATCGTCATCCGCGCCAATTATCAACTGCTCATCGACAACCTGCTCGACTTGAGCCACACCTCCTACCTGCACGACGGCATCCTCGGCAACGCCGACACCGTGGAATCGGAGATCATTGTGGAGCAGGATGGCGACAACGTCGTAGTCGACCGCCACGCCGCCAATTCGATTCCGCCGGGCATGTTCGCGTCGTTCTGGCCGAACCATCCGCCGCGCGTCGACAAGTTCACCAAGATGCGGTGGATGGCGCCGAGCACGCTGCGATTGTTCTCGGGGATCTGCAAAACCGGTGCGCCGCCGGAAAACGGCACCGGCTACCACGCCATCCACATGCTGACGCCAGAGACGGAGCGCTCGACGCATTATTTCTTCACCGCGGTGCGCTGGGGAGTGATGACGACGGACGACGTGCTCAATCGCGAACTGCAGGGCAAGATCGCCAAGTTGCGCCGGTTCGCCTTCGAGGAGCAGGACGCGCCGGTGATCGAAGCGCAGCAGCGCAGCATCGAGGCCGCTGAACAACCGCTCGATCCGGTGATTCTCGCCATCGATGTCGGCCCGGTGCGTTACAAGCGCATCCTCGGCAAGCTCGTCGAAGCCGAACGGCAAAGCGCCGCCCCGGCGCCCTTCGCGGCGGCGGCAAGAACCGGCCAATACTCGGTTTCAATGTTCCGTGATTCATCTCTCCCCGGAGGGGAAAGGTCGAGCGAGCCAACCGGTCGGCGCGAAGCGCCGCCCGATGACAGGCTCCGCGAGCGAAAGTGAGGGGGAAGCCGGGATTTTTCTGATAGGTCCGCCCCCTCGCCCCAACCCTCTCCCTTTCGGGGAGTAGGAGTTGGAAGCCTGCGCCGTCTCACCGTCCTATGATTTCTGGTACTAGGCCTGCAGCCGCCTCGGCTTGAGCGCCTGCTCCCCGTCGACGACGGCCTTGACGTTTTCGACAACATCCGCGGCCCGGCCTGGCTCGTTGGCGCGTCGCGAGTTCCCGTACCCGAACTGAATTTGCGACGGATTGACGACAAGGCGGAATTGCGCCCGCCATTTCGAGCCTTTGCGCGCACCCATTCAAACAAACACAGTCAGCGGCGCGACTGCGTGCGATATCCTCGGCGATGAATTGTGACGCCATTAACCTTTCTTAAGGTTTAAAATTGACGCTCAACAAACAGTTAATCATAAACGTTATCGCTGATGCGGAGTGTAGAGGCCATGTCGAGTAAGGTTGCCTGGTTCGACGATAGCGTGGCGGCGCTGTCGTTGATGGCAGTGAATAATTCACGAGGTTCCCGTCCAAATTACGGTTACACGATACCGTCCAACGAGCCGCTCCGTCCGGCACCGGACGATCGACGCAGAGTTCGCGCTGTTCTCGGTACCGGAGCATCCGCCGATGCGGAAAAGGTGCTCCGTTCATTCAACACCTGGGCGTTCAAGCGCGAACAGCCGTCCGACTTGAATTTGCTGCGTCGGTTCATAAGCGACGCGATCTCGACCCACGAACCCATACCGTTCGTGCTGTATTGGGGAAAGGGTCCGCGCCACGAGACGGCCGCTCCCGAAATCCAGTGCCTCGATTTTCTTTGCTCGATGGGGGCTCGCGTGCGCGGCGCGTACGCGCCGGGCGCGGCGTTCAAGCTCATTCTGACCGACACCCATGCGGAGCTCAACGGGCACAGCCAGTACGACATCTCCCGCTACTTTAAGGATATCGAGAGTCTTGCCCGCAAGCGCGACATCAGTACTTGTTGGTTAAGTCATTTGGTTCAGGCCGCGCGCGCGGCCGGCGTCGCCACGGCGCCCGAACAGAATGCTGCGCCTGACATCTTGTCGTCGCTCGCGCACAGTGCGGCTAAATGGTATCGCGGAGCAGGAACCGCCGAGGAAGGAGCCCGGATATATTTCCGCATGAATTTGTTTGAACGGATGGCTGTGCAGGCGAGCTGTCCGCGGTCCATTTTCGTCACCTTCAACGGCAGCGGGCTACGCAGCCTGTTTCCGCCGCAATTGCCGATCTTCTACATGTACTCGTTACGCCGCGGCATCGGCGTCAAGCCGTGGTTCTTGCCGGCCGAGCCGGCGACGCCGCCGCTCAGCGCGGATCCAAAAAAGGCTCTTCATCCGGTCTGATGCGCGCGCCTTCCAGGTCCGCTTATTCGGGTCGGTGGTCATGCTGGGATTTGGATACAGAGTGCTTTCGGCAGGGGACGCCGCGCTCGTCGTCGAATTCGGCGAGCGCATCGATCGGCGGCTGAATGCGGCTGTATTGTCGCTGGCGCGAAGCCTGGAGACTGCCGCAATCGAGGGCATAACGGAAACCATCCCCACGTTCCGCTCGCTGATGATTCATTACGATCCGCTCGTGCTTTCCGCGGCGAGTCTGACGGCCCTGGTCGACCGACAGGTGCAGCAACTCACGACGCCAGAGGTTGCCGGTCAGGTCTGGCATTTACCCGTCTGCTACGATTCGCGCTTTGCCATCGATCTGGACAACGTGGCAAGGCTCACCTCGCTTACGCCGCAGCAGGTCGTCGAACGGCACAGCGGGCCGACCTACCACGTCTATATGCTCGGCTTCCTGCCGGGTCAGGCCTATATGGGCGAAGTTCCGCGCGAACTCGCGCTCGATCGACTGGCAACGCCGCGCACCCGCATACCGGCCGGCTCGCTGGCGATTGCCGGCGCCATGTCATGCGTCTTTCCGATGCAGACGCCATGCGGCTGGCACGTGATCGGACGATGCCCGATTCCGCTGTGGAACAAAGCGCGCGCTTCGGCATTGCTGGCGCCGGCAGATAAGGTCGTGTTTGCCCCGGTCTCCATGCGCGAATACGAGCGACTGGCGGCCACGGCGATTGAAGGCGCTCTCAGCCCTGAGCCGGTCGGCAACTTCGTGGACGCCGTGGCATGACCCCTGCTTTGCGCATCGTATCTGCGGGCCTGTCGACGACGATCCAGGATGCCGGCCGTTGGGGCTATCAGCGGCTTGGCGTCAGCCATTGCGGCGCGCTCGATCCAGTCGCGCTTGCCGCCGCCAACATTCTCGTCGGCAATCCGTCGAACACCGGCGCGATTGAGGCGCTCTACGTCGGTCCAAGCTTTGCGGTCGATGCGGACGATGCGCGGGTTGCTTTCGTCGGCGCCGACGCAGCGATTGAAATTCTGCGTGAGGCCGGCGACGCCGGCGGCGAAATGATTCCGCCGCTGCAAAGCACGCGCGTGCGGCGTGGACAGATCCTGCGCGTCGGCCACCTCAAGAACGGCACGACGCTATATATCGCGGTCGAGGGCGGCTTCGATATTGAACCGGTGCTCGGCAGTGTGGCGACCGACTGCCGCAGCGGCATGGGCGGCTGGAAAGGCCGGGCGCTCGCGGCGGGCGACGCCCTTCCGCTGCGCCGCGCGCACGCGACCGAACGCGACGAATGGCGAATCGATGGATTGGACCTTCGTCCGCCATCGCGCTTTCGCGTCTTGCCCGGGCCGCAGAGCGAGTACTTTCCCGACGACGAGATCGAGCGCCTTCTCGCAAGCGAGTACACGGTCGGAGCCCAATCAAACCGAATGGGTCTGCGCCTTGGCGGGACGCCAATTCGCTCGTCACGCGGATTTGACATCGTCTCCGATGCCGTCGCCGCCGGCTCGATACAGATTCCTGGAAACGGTCAGCCGATCGTCCTGTTAGCCGATCACCAGACCACCGGAGGCTACCCGAAGATTGCGACGGTGATCTCGGCCGACCTGCCTGCGATCGGCCGGCTTCCGATCGGCTCCAAGTTGTCGTTTGCGCGGGTTACCCTGGAGGAGGCTCTGGCTGCGCGGCGCGCATTGAACGAGACGCTCCATCAACTATCCGCCTCGGTCGCGCCGTTATCGCCTACGCCCGGCGCGATCGCGGCGCGGCTGCTCGAATGCAATCTTATCAGCGGTATCTGCAATGCCGCGGCTTGACCGGGACCTATTGAGCGGACCGGCGCGAGGCGCCGGCGTTCCAAACACCGTCAGCGCACCAAACAATCAGGTCGTCCGCGGCATCATGTTCATGATCGGCGCGACGGTCATGTTCGCGATGTCCGACGCTTTGAGCAAATGGGTCGTCGCGATCTATCCGGTCGGCGAGGTCATGTGCGTCCGTTCGTTCGCGTCGTTGGTCGTTTGCGCCGCGTTCGTCCTGCCGGGGAGCGGTCTGGCCGTATTCGCGACGCAGCGGCCCTGGGCGCACGCCGGCAGGGGTCTGTCGCAGGCGATTTCTCAGACTTTCACAGTGATAGCCTTCAGCATGATGCCGCTTGCCGGAGCGATCGCGATCAAGTTTTCCGCGCCGCTTTTCGCCGGATTGATTTCCGTGGTCTGGCTCGCCGAGCGAACTAGCGCAGCGCGCTGGACCGCATTGCTCGCCGGATTCGTCGGCGTGCTGATCGTGGTCAGACCGGGCGCCGATTCGTTTCAACTCGGCGCGGTCTTCGCCCTCGCCAACGCGGTGATGTATGGCGCCGTGACCGTGGCCGTGCGCGGCATGAGCAAGACCGAATCGGCAAGCACGCTGCTGATGTGGCAAATGGCAACTCTGGCGCTCTTGCACTCGTTTCTGCTCGTGTTCGGATTCCGCTGGCCCACCCCCGAGCACGCCGCTTTTCTCGCCTCTGCCGGGGTCGCCAATGCGGCGGCGCAGTATCTGTGGACCAAGGCCTTGCACGCGGCGCCCGCGACGGCAGTGTCGCCATTCTATTATTTCCTTTTGATCTGGGCTTTGGCCATCGGCTTCGTGGTGTGGGGCGACGTGCCGACCGTAAGCCTTCTCCTCGGCTCGGCCATTGTCGCCGGCTCGGGTTTGTTCTTGCTGTATCACGAAGCCCCGCGAGGAGCGGCAGCGGCTCTCTTCGGCAAGGCCCTCGGCAGATGGCAGCGCCGCCTGCCTGAGGCGCCCGCGACGACGCCGGCGACGACTGCGCCGGACTGGCCGAGCGCGGGGGCGGCGGTCAAGCCGCCATTATTTCTTTCTTCAACCGACCGGTCATGAATTTCCCAAGCTGCTCGAACGGCACGGGCCTGCCGAACAGAAAGCCTTGGGCGCTGTCGCAACCGAGCGCCCGCAGGCAGTCTTCCTGGATCGTCGTTTCGACCCCCTCGGCGGTCACGCCCATGCCGAGAGCGCGGGCAATGCTGAGCACCGCCTGGATGATCGCAACCTGATCGATTCGCGTGGCGATCTCGGTTACGAAGCTGCGGTCGATCTTGATCTTGTCCAATGGAAATTTTCGCAGGTAGCTCAATGAGGAATAACCGGTGCCGAAATCGTCCAATGCGATCCTGACGCCGAGTTGCCGCAACTGCCGCAGGATCGCCAGTGTCTGCTCGCTATTCTCCATAAGCAGGCGCTCCGTGATCTCAAGCTCCAGCCGCTGCGGCGGCAACGCGCTGGTGGCGAGTGCGCGCCGCACGACGTCGACAAGGTCAGTCGACGCAAATTGCATGGGTGACAGGTTGACGGCGACGTTTACCGCTCCCGGGAGCTGTCCGATCTGGCAGCAGGCCGTCGTCAACGCCCATTCGCCGATTTGCGCCATCATTCCCGTATCTTCGGCGACCGGTATGAACTGCGAAGGTGGAATAAAGCCCTTTTGCGGATGATGCCACCTCGCCAGCGCCTCGAAGCCGATGACCTTGTCGTCATGCATGTCGACGATCGGTTGGTAATGCAGTTCCAGCTCGTTGCGCTTAATGGCCTCGCCGAGATTGATTTCGATCTCTCGACGATCGGTCAGCTCTCTGGCCATGGACGCGTCATAGAACTGATAGTTATCGCGGCAGTGGTCCTTGGCGGCATAAAGCGCCAGATCGGCAGCGACCAAGAGCTCGTCGGCGTTCTCGCCGTCGGCAGGGCTCAACGCAATGCCGATACTGATCGTGGCTTGCACCCGATATCCGCCAAGATCGAACGGCTCTCGAATCGCCATGATGAGACAAGCCGCGAGATCATCCAGACCCGCGCGCGTCTTCACGTTGCAGGCCAGGACCGCAAACTCGTCGCCGCCCAGCCGCGCCAACACGTCGGCGGCTGGCAGGGCAGCGCGCAGCCGCTGCGCCGTTTCCTGCAACAGCAGGTCGCCGATTCGATGCCCCAACGTGTCGTTGATGACCTTGAATCGATCGAGGTCGAGAAACAACACTGCGTATTCGATCTGATCGGCGGCCTTGGACTGACCGCGCAGGCGGACGTGAGCATCCACCAAGGCGGATCGAAAGCCGCGTCGGTTCAGCAGTCCGGTCAGCGAGTCTTCGGACGCCAATCGGGCCATCGTAACGAACGTCTGCTCGAGCTGCCTGGACTTTTGTTGTGCCGCCGCCTCGGCATGGAACATCCGTTCCATGGCCCAGAGGATGATCACGCTCAGCAGTGCCGCTCCAATGCAGTCGGTGCGAAAATCGGCCATGGAGCCGGCCACCACGTCGCTCTTGTCCAGGCTGACGCTGACCCAGAGCGGCTGGCTTTTGACCTTCCGCAGGGTTACCAGTTGGACCTTGCCGGTTGCTGGATTTCGCTGCTCAAACGAAACGTTTGCGCCAGGGAGGATTTTCGCGAACAGCTCGGTGCCCTGGAGATTCTCGCCCATCTTCAAATCGCTCGACCGGCCGCCAGCCGACCGCACCACGCCATCGTCACCGATCAATGCGATCGCCCCGGACGAAGCCAAATCGACCTTGTTGTAGAACTGGGTGAAATGTTGTGGGTTCAGGGACGCGACCACGACGCCGCCGAACTTGCCCTGGGCATCGAGGAAGCGTCTGGACAGCTGGACCGACCATTGGTGGCTGACGCGTCCGACCAGGGGCTGGCTGATGAACAGGTAGTCTTGTTTGGCGTGCACCAGCGCCCGATAATGCTCGCGAAAGCTCAAGTCGATGGGCGGAGTCGGCTGCGGGCCTGCGGACGATGCCCTGAGCATCCCCTTCGCATCAATGATTGCCACCTGGACAACGATGTCCTTGGGGAAAAGGACGTTGTGCAGGACGGCGTTGTAGTCGATCGGACCTTTCTGCTTCTCGATGTCGCGCCGCATCTGGAACAGCAGATTGTCGAGCTCGTTGATTGAGCGCAGCACGTTTTCCTCGAACACCATGGCGAAGCTTTGGCCGGTGCTCGCGGCATCCCTCAGATCGCCGTGCACATCCTGCGCGCATTTGAGGAACGCGCCGGCCCAGAGCATGAAGATGATGATAACGCCCAATATTGCCGAGCTGCGCCGCTCGGCGATCAGCCTGGGTAAATGCAGCAGGTGGAGTGTCTTGCCAGCCATGATGCCCGATCCGATCCGGGCGAAAAATCTAGCCGCAGCTGCGTTTCGATTTCTTTAGGCGGTGCGGCATCCCTTGGAAGTTGGAAACTGAAAGGTAAAAATTAATGCTGAACGTTCCGGCAAGCTGCGCGTGTGCCTGGCGCTGCCATTGCGAGACCGCATTGCAGGTCCTGCGCTGAAGTTCAGGCGCGGGCACCGATGCGTCATTGCGAGCAAAGCCAGCAATCCAGGCGGGGCTGCCGCTTTCGACTGCTTCGTCGCTTTCGCTCCTCGCAACGACGGGATTTGTCGACACTCTTTATTAAGTTTGTCGCTTGACAGGCTGGCAGCGCATCTTGCCGGCAAGGGCGATCGCTTGGCAGACGCGCTGCGCCGTGACCGGCGTCTCGAATACGGCCGCGTCAAGAGGCCGCAATGCGTCGTTGACGGCGTTGACGATTGCGGCCGGGGGGCCGATCGCGCCATTCTCGCCAATTCCCTTGATGCCGAACATCGAGAACGGCGATTTCGTCTCGATGAAGTCGAGTTTCACGGCAGGCACTGTCGGCGCCGTGGGTGCGATGTAATCCGCAAGCGTCGTCGCGGTCGGCTGGCCCGCTGCGTCGTAACTCGACTCTTCGTAAAGCGCGTTGCCGAGGCCGTTGGCGAAGCCGCCGATCACCTGACCCTCGACCAGGAGCGGATTAACCCGGGTGCCGCAATCGGCGACGATCGCGTAATCGCGCACTTCGACGTCGCCGGTATCGGGATCGACGGCGACGATTGCGGCGTGCGCGGAATAGGAAAACACGCCCGGATCGTGGGCCTTGTGGCCCGCACTCGCCACGAGCCCGCCGGGATCCGCATCGGCCGGCAGGCTCTTCGGGATGGTGATACCAGGCGCGGCCGATCTCGGAAAATTCGACGCTGCCTTGCGGGCCGTAGAGGCGGCCATTTTTGATCTGAACTTCGGCCTCTTTGCATTGCAGCAGATGGGCGCCGATCTTGCCGATCGGCGCCATCAAGAGCCGGCACGCTTCGGCGACCGCGCCGCCGGTCGTGACCATCGAGCGCGACGTATAGGTGCCGGTGCCGGCCGGAGAAGTCGAGGTATCGCCGAAACGCACCGAAACGCGGCGCGGATCGATGCCCAACACCTCATGGGCGATCTGCGCGAAGACCGTTTCGTGGCCTTGGCCGTGCGAGTGCGAGCCGACCTCGAGAACGAGTTCGCCGTCGCCCGTGAGCCGCGCCAAAGCGGGCTCCATCCCGGGCACGAGCTCGATACCCCAGGCCGAATAGCCGAACGGGCCAGTTCCATAAGCGGTCTGCTCGTAGAACGAGGCGAAGCCGACGCCGATCAGCCTGCCGTCCGGCTCCGCCTTTTTCTGCCGGGCGCGCACGGCCGGCAAATCAATCAGTTCCGCGACGCGCTTGAGTGCTGCGGCATAATCGCCGCTGTCGAGCGTCTTTCTGGTAATCGACACATAGGGCATCTGCTCCGGCTTGACGAAATTGCGCAGCCGGACTTCGACTGGATCGATGCCGGCGGCTTTCGCAATGCCGTCCATGACGAGCTCGTGGCCGATACACGACAGCGGCCGTGCCACGCCGCGGAACGGCTGACCGGCGGGCTTGTTGCTGACGACGTTGATGGCACGGCCGCGAAACGCCTTGATGTCGTAGCAGCCCTGCATGTTGCCGAGCGCAAGGCCGCCTTCGATGCCGGCTGGCCACGGCCACGGCGAATAGGCCCCGGAATCGACAATCACCTCGCAGTCGAGCCCGAGCACGCGGCCGTTGGCGTCGGCATAGCCGGTGATCTTGCAGCGGTAATCGCGGCAATTGGCGTCGCAGACCAAAGATTCGCGGCGATCCTGGATCCATCGAACCGGCCGGCGCAGATTCATCGCCGCAAAGGCGACGCATACGGTCTCGCTCTCGACATAGGTCTTCAAGCCGAACGAGGCGCCGACATCGGGAACGATCACATGCAGCCGGCGCTGGTTGATGCCGAGCACCTGCGCCAGGCCGATCTGCAACGGCACCGGCAATTGATGGGCAACATAGACGACAAGCTCGTCGAGCCGGCTGTCGTAGGAGGCGAGGCAGGCGCGGCCTTCGAGCGGCAGCGGATGCATCCGGTTCATGCGAAAGCTGCGTTCGACCACGTGCGCGGCTTTGGCCTTGGCGGCATCGAGATCGCCGGCTTCGAGCTTGATGTCGACCAGAACGTTGTCGCCCCATTCGTCGTGCACGAACGGCGCCGTCCGCTTGAGTGCATCCGCCATCGTCACCACCGGCGGCAGCGCCTCGAATTCCACCTCGACCAGACCCGCGAGGTCTTCGGCCTCCGCGGCGCTCGGCGCCAGCACCATCGCGACCGGCTCGCCGACATGGCGCGCTTTCCCGGCAGCGAGAATGGGCCAATCCGATGGTTTGAAGCCGGGCAGCTTGGCGGTCGAGCGCATCCTGCCGATTCCGGCAAGATCGGCGGCTTCAAAGACGCGCGTCTCTTGGCCTTGCGGCTTGCACACGGCGACGATGCGGGCGTGGGCATGCGGACTGCGCACGAAGGCGGCATGCAGCATTCCGGGCAACACGATATCGGCGCAGAACTGACCGCGGCCTTGCAGAAACCGCGCGTCCTCAAGCCGCGGCAGGCGCGCACCGATGCCGAATTCGGACCCCATTACACGCCTCGACAGACAGGGATACCGCAATATTCCCGCAGGCCCGCCGATCGGCCCGTTGCCAAACGCGAAGGCCGAACCGGCTTTTATCCAATTGTCGAACGCGCTGCCATACTTGAACCGCCGCCGAATGTAACTATCGTGCCGCGAACAACGTGGGACAGAGCCGTTGCAGAACGCGTTTGAGCTGGGGCTTTACACGTTCGGCGATCTGATGCCGAACGCGCACGGGGGCGCAACGATCGGCGCCGGGCAACGCCTGGCCGAGATTGTTGCCGCCGCAAAGCTTGCCGATGCTTCGGGGCTCGATGTGTTTGCCGTGGGCGAGCACCATCGACTGGATATGGCTGTTTCCGCGACCGCCGTGGTCTTGGCGGCCATCGCGGCGGCGACCGAGCGCATTCGGCTGGCGAGCGCAGTGACCATCCTGAGCACGGCCGATCCGGTCGTGGTGTTCGAGGAATTTGCGACCGTCGATCTCATCTCCTGCGGCCGCGCCGAGATCATCGCCGGCCGCGGCATTTTTACCGAATCATTTCCGCTGTTCGGCCACGACTTGGCCGATTACGACGCGCTGTTTGCCGAGAAGCTCGAATTGCTGCTCAAGCTCAACGCCGCCGAGCGCGTGACTTGGCAGGGCCGATTTCGCACCGCCCTGCACGATGCGCCGATTGTGCCGCGCCCGGCGCAGCGCCGCCTGCCGATCTGGGTCGGCACCGGCGGCACGCAGAGCAGCATCGAGCGCGCCGGCGCGCTCGGACTGCCGCTGGCGCTCGCCAATATCAGCGTACCGCCGGCGAAGCTTGCGCCGCTGGCCGATCTGTACCGGCGTACCGGCCTGCAAGCCGGCCACGACGCTGCGGAGCTGAAAGTCAGCATCGCGACCCACATGCACGTGCAGAAAAACTCGCAAGATGCGCTGAATGAATTCTATCCATACTATGCCGGCTACTTTTACACCCACACCCCGACGCAATACCGCGCGCAACAGATCACGCGCGCCGAGTATGAAGCACGCGCGGCCCGCCATGGCGCGATTTTCGTCGGCAGCCCGCAACAAATCATCGACAAGATCCTGTACGAGCGCCAGCTGTTCGGGCACCAGCGCTTCCTGGCGCAAGTCGACATTGGCGGCTTGTCGTTCGCCAAAGTTGCGCAGGTGATCGAGCTGTTCGCCGTCGACATCGCGCCCGTCATCCGCCGCGAGCTCGCTACGCCGGCGCCGGCGGGCGCCGCCGTTTAACGTCATGCCGCTCCCGATTGCCCAACTGCAAAATAGCGAAATTCCGCGCGCCGCATTTCGTCGGCCCGATAAATACTGCGCAGGTCGACGATCACGGCCCGCGCCATGGCGCTTTTGAGCCGCGCCAAATCGAGCGCGCGGAACTGTTCCCATTCGGTGGCGATGACCAAAGCGTCGGCTCCCTCGGCGGCGGCGTAGGCGCTGGAGCAATAATGCGCCGCGGGCAGCGCAAGCTTTGCCTGTTCCATCGCGGTCGGATCGTAGGCGCGAACGCGCGCACCCATATCCTGCAGCGCCGTGATCAGCGGGATCGACGGCGAATCGCGGATGTCGTCGGTGTTCGGCTTGAACGCAAGACCGAGCACGGCGACGGTCTTGCCGCGGGCCGAGCCGTCGAGCGCCGCCACCACCTTGCGCGCCATCGCGCGCTTGCGCTGCTCGTTCACCGCGGACACGGTTTCGACGATGCGCAGGGCGACGCCGTGATCCTGCGCAGTCTTGAGCAGCGCGGTCGCGTCCTTGGGGAAGCACGAGCCGCCGAAGCCGGGACCGGGATGGAGGAATTTGGCGCCGATACGGTTGTCGAGACCCATGCCACGCGCAACGTCCTGAACGTCGGCGCCGACATGCTCGCAGAGGTCGGCGATCTCGTTGATGAAGGTGATTTTGGTGGCGAGGAAGGCATTGGAGGCGTATTTGATCAGCTCCGCGGTGCGTCGCCCGACATAGAGGATCGGCGCGGCATTCAGATAAAGCGGCCGGTAGATTTCGGCGATCACGACGCGGGCGCGGGCATCCTCGGTGCCGACCACGATGCGGTCGGGATGCTTGAAATCCTGAATCGCTGCGCCCTCGCGCAGGAATTCAGGATTGGAAACGACCGGCAGATCGGCGTCCGGGCGCAGTTCGCGCAGCATCCGCTCGATCTCGTCGCCGGTACCGACCGGGACGGTCGATTTGGTGACGACCACCGCGGTCGCAGCAACGAGCGGAGCAATTTCGCGCACCGCGTCATAGACGAAGCTCAGATCGGCGTAGCCGTCGCCGCGGCGCGACGGCGTGCCGACCGCGATGAATACCGCATCGGCGTCGGCCACGGCCGCCGGGTCGGCGGCAAATTCGAGCCGTCCTTGGCGGACGTTGGATTCGACAAGGTCGGCGAGACCGGGCTCGTAGATCGGAATGTCACCAGCCTTGAGCGCGGCGACGCGGCGGACATCCTTGTCGATTAAGGTCACGTGGTGGCCGAAATCGGCAAAACAGGCGCCGGAGACGAGGCCGACATAGCCGGCGCCGATCATTGTCACGAGCATCGAAGACATCTCCGTTCCGGCTCACAGCGCATCGAGCCGCGGTGTCGATGAATCGGCGGCTGCAGGCGCGGCTTTTGCGCTCCCGCGCAACAGCGAAATCCATCGCCCTCCAAACAGGAGGAGAATCAGGGCTCCATAGCAGGCGCCACCGATGAGCGCCAATGCGACGAGTTCCGAACTCATTGCGAAATCGGGAGAGCGACGACAAAAGTGACGTGACGAGCGGCCGCGCCGCGAGCAGCACAGCGGTCAGTGCGACGCCGGCGGCGGCCAGTTTGGCGAGCGAGGATTTCAAGTCGGCATCGGCGGCGATGAATCCGGCGCGCCGGGCGAACCACAGCACCAGAACGAAGTTGATCCAGGCCCCGATCGAAGTCGCGAGCGCCAAGCCGACCTGCGCCAGCGACGCCATGAACACGAGCTTGAAAACAATGTTGACGGCCGTTCCTGTCAGCGCCGCCTTGACCGGGGTGGCGGTATCGCCGCGGGCAAGAAACGGCGCCACCACGCTGCGAATGAGCACGAAGGGGATCAGCCCGATCGTATAGGCCATGAGCGTCATCGCGGCGGCGTGCGCATCGACGGCGGTGAATCGGCCGCGCATGAACAAGCCGCGCATGATGACATCGGGCACTACCAGGAATGCCACGACGCAGGGTAGGCCGAGAACGAGCGCGAACTCGATCGCCCGATTCTGCGCCGATCTGGCGCCCGCGTCATCGCCGGCGGCGAGCCGATGAGTCATCTCCGGCAGGAGCACCGTACCTACCGCAATGCCGATGACGCCGATCGGCAACTGGTCGATGCGGTCGGCGTAATACAGCGCCGAGATCGCGCCGGCCGACAGGAAGCTGGCGATGATGGTGTCGGCAAACAGCGCAAGCTGCGTGCCGGCCGATCCGATCGTTGCCGGAATGAGGGCCTTGAAGAAGCGCCGCACGTCCTCGTCGAGGCGCAAGGCGCGAAACCATGTCATGACGCCATTGCGCAGCGTATCGCCGCCGACCAGGAGCGCCTGCAGCGCGCCGGAAATGAGCACGCCCCATGCCGCAGCATAGCCCGCACCCGGGAAATAGAAGGCAAGCGCGAGCGTCGCAATCATCGACAGGTTGAGCAGGATTGGCGCCGCCGCCGCCGCCGCAAAGCGGTGCAGGGCATTGAGAATGCCACCCCACAGCGTCACTAGCGTGATCAGCAGCAGATAAGGAAACGTGATCCGCGTCAGCGAAACCGCGAGCGCGAATTCCCCAGGCTCGCGGGAAAAGCCGGGCGCCAGCACATCAATCACCTGCGGCGTGAATACGAGCGCCAAGACGAGCAAAGCGGCTTGCGTCGCCACCAGCAGCGTGAAGATGCGATCGCCGAACGTTTTTGCCGCCGCGGCGCCGCCTTGGGCGCGAATACGGGCATAGGCCGGAATGAACGCCGCATTGAACGCGCCTTCGGCAAATATGGCGCGGAAGTGATTCGGCAGCCGGAACGCGACGAAAAAAGCATCAGCCACCGGTCCGGCGCCGATGATCGCCGCGAGCAGGATGTCGCGGATGAAGCCGGTCAGGCGCGAGAGCAGCGTATAGCCGCCGACGGTGAGAATCTTCCCGATCATGCACCCCTTCGTTTCCCTCCGGCTTGGGAAGGGTTTGCGCTCGGATGACAAAGCTTTAGGCTGGCGTCGGTGCTCGCGCGATATCCCGGTCTGCTTCCCAGGGCCCTCGCACGAGAAGGGCGGGCAGCCGCCTTTTGCCCGCCGGCTTAACTACATTTGATTGGCGCCTTTGTCAGCGCAACGGCCACGCCCCGCTGCAGCCGCACATTCACGCCGCTGCGACGAGACGGCCCTGCCCCGCCGGAGCGAGATCGGCTTTATTGCAATCATGCCTTAGACTGCGACCCGTCGCGGCGCCTTGCGCTGAGCGACCGCCGCATGCGGCGCGTGCTTGTCGAGGCAGCGGATGGCGATTTCGAGGCTGGCGACCGCTTCCTCGCCGGTCACGGCCGGCCGTTCGCCGCTGCGCACCGCCTCGACGAAGGCGACAAGCTCGGCGCGCAGCGGCTCGGCATAGCCGACCGAGAGATGCCGCATCGAGTAGCTGCCGTCCGGCTGGAAGCCGAAGCATTCGGTGACCTGCAGCGTCAACAGATCGGCGATCAGGTACTTGTCACGCGTCGCGATGTGGATGTTGCGCGCCTTGAACGGCGTAAGCCAGTTGGTGTTGATGTGGGCGAGCACGCCGGATGCGGTGCGGAACTGCAACAGCGCGATGTCTTCGCGCTCGGCGACGGCGCTCGACATTTGCGGCTGGATTTCGACGATTTCCGATTCCGTGAACCAGCGGATCAGGTCGATGTCGTGGACACCGAGATCGATGACGACGCCGACATTCGACATACGCGGCGGAAACGGCCCAACCCGCGTAATGGCGATGGAGAGGATGTCCTGGTTCTGGATCGCCCGCTTGACCGACTGCACCGCGGGATTGAACCGCTCGACGTGCCCAACCATCAGCGTCATGCCAGCGCGCCGCGCCGCCGCAACAATGGCGCGTCCGTCCTCGACGGTCGGGGCGATCGGCTTTTCGACCAAAACGTTGACGCCCTGATCGATGCATCTGAGCGCGATCTCACGATGCAGGTGGGTCGGCGCGGCGACGACGGCTGCGTCCAGTTCGCAACGCAGCAGCGCATCGACATCGGGGACGCCGGTGCAGCCGAGCGTGCCGGCGACAAACTCGCGCTGCTTGCGGTCGGGATCGGCGATTCCGACAAGTTCCACGCCGGCCATATCCGAGAGCACGCGCGCATGGTTTGAGCCCATGACGCCCACGCCCACCACTCCGATCCGCAAGCGGCCATTGTCACCCACTTTGACACCCTCACCCCTGGTCCGCAGGGGTCCCTCACGCAATCACCCGGCTGCTTTCCTAGCATGCCCGGAGCCCACTGGCGACCGCAAGGGTGGCGGAAGCGCAAACACATTTTGCTTCCGAGATTTACCGACCGGCCGGAGCGCCGAAGTCCAGGTCTCGGCAGGTCGGCAGGAGCGGCGACGCTAACGGCCCCATCCCAGGCGGTGTCGGCGGCATTTCACCACCGCAGCACCAGGGCAGGATCGGCGCAACTCAGATGCAGCGTGCCGAGAAAACAGGCACTACCAACCCAGGGTCGGTCTTACCGGGATTTCCCAGACGAGGGCCGGCCCCGGCAGAGCTCCCGCTACGCAAGACGCCCGCTTTCCACCAACATGGCAACCGCGTCGGCGAGATTCGCGGCATTTGTCACGGCGTATAGGGCATTAGCCAGCCGGAAGGCGGCCTGGCCTTCTCGGTCGTTGCCCCCCAGCAAGGTACCGCCGGCGAGTCCGGCCGCCGCTCCAGCCGCCAGATCGCTGGCTTTGTCGCCGACGATCCACGATCGCGGCAGGTCGAGATTCATGCGGCTCGCGGCCGCAACGAGCATGCCGGGATTCGGCTTGCGCCATGGATGGTTCGCGGCCCGCAATGGCTCGAAGCCGTCTTGGTGGTAGGCGCAAGCCAAGACTGCGTCGAGCCGCGCTCCGGCAGCGCTCAGCGCCGCTGCCAGCGCCGCCTGCACCGCATGAAAGTCGCTCCATCGGTAATAGCCGCGGGCGATTCCGGACTGGTTCGTCACCACGACGACCGGAATGCCCATGGCGTTGCAGCGGGCGATCGCAAAAGCCGCATCGGCGATCATGCACGCGTCTTCCGCTCGGCCGACGTAGTTGCGATCCTCGATAATGACACCGTCGCGATCGAGGAACAGCGCCGGACGGCCGATATAGTCCGCGGCGGCGATATCACACCACAGGCCAACCTCATCAAGCGGCATGCCACGAGCGTCCGGTTCGCGCGAATTTCCGACCCTCGCAATCGCCATTGCCACGCAAATCAGTATGTTTGCGCGCCATGGCGAATACGCCGCGCCGGCGCGGACGATGCAGGCGAGCCGTCTGCGCCACCCTTCTCTCCCCGCGATCGGATTGCATTCTAATACGATCCGCCTTGGGTCAGAACGTTCGGCCCCAAGGTTCGCAAGCTCAGCTGTAGGAGGAAGCTGGTGTTTTGCGGCGGATTGGGCGTGCCGTTGTAGGCGTAGCTGGTCTCGTAATTGAAGGCAAACATCAGGCAGTCGTCGACATAGCCGATACCGACCCGCGTGCTATCGAACTGCTTCGCGATAATGTCATAGCCGAGGGACCCAAGCAGTACCCAATTGCTCGTTAGTTTGAACGAAGTTCCGGCGCGAAAACCTTCGCGCCGAGTGAGGAATCCAAGCTCCGGCTGCGCCGCATAGTCGCCATAGACAAAATTCAGGCCCCAGCGTTCGAAATTGGCTCTGGTCTCGACTTCGAAGCGCTCCACCGCAAAGGTCGCCTCATCGAAGCGCGCGCGCGTAAGAAACATGTAGGTCGAGTTCGGTTGATAGGAGATGCGGCCGACGTAATCGGAGATGGGTTTATCGAGGCCGCTGTCGAGACCGGTATTGGTGACGTCGCCGACCGTAAAGGAGTTCAGGCCGTAGAGCTGATAGGATTGTCCGAACAGCGCGTTCACCGAACCGGCCCTGTTGAACTGGGCCGTGTATTGGAGTCCGGCATTGAGCCGGCCGCCGCCCTCGACCCGGTCCCAGCCGGAATACTTGTCGATCGAAAACAAGTTGGTGTCGTCGAACACCAGGCTCTGGGCGTCCTCGTTTGGAAACTTGCCGATGTCGGTCTCGTTCGGACGCAGGATGACCTGGGCGATCGGCTCGACCGTCTGCGTGCCCCATGGTTCGACATCGATCAGCGGGTAGCGGTACTCCACACCCACGGCCGGCATGATGCGGGCGAGTTCGCTGTCGCCGGTCGGGATGTAGTTCGACACGCCAGGCTGGTCGGTGGTGTCGACGGAGGCGACATCGCCGCGCATCTGGAAGAACGGCGTGAACATCTGGCCGTTATCGGTAATGAACGTACGCTTCCAGTCGAGCTGGCCGGACGCCCGCGTATAGACTCCCGGCGCGCCGCGCAGCAGACAATTGGACTTGTTCAGCAGCGCCGGGTCCGCCGTTTCGGCGGTGCCGTTGACGCAGATGTCTTCCTCGATTGCCGCTTCGCTGATCGGGTCGTAGCTCGCCTGCTCGCGGGACAGGCTGGTCACATTGATCTTGTAGCTGACTTGACCGCCCAGGACCAAGTTTTTCAGCACGTTGGAATAGTCCATTACCGGTGCGACAATCGGAAGCTGACTTTGCGTATCGAGCACCGAAAAACCGGTATAGTAGATCGAGCGGATATCGAAGTAGCTGCGATCGCCGCGCCCCGCCAGATAAAGCTGCGACAGCGCCTCGTCCGGCGCTTCGCTGGCGCCGGTCAGGAACGGATCGAGAGAACCGCTGAATCTTGACAATCCGTAGTCGCTGATGAACGTCGGGTCAGTGATCAGAATTCCGGTCCAGCCCCAAACCCACTGATTGGTAATATTGAATTGACCGGCGGTCAGCGCGGCTCCGCGGAAGCTATTGGCTTGGGGTGGGGAGGCGCCGTAATAGGCGCCGTATTCGGAAGCAAAGTATCCGGGATCTTGCTGAAATATGCCGGCCGCGCGGACGCTGTAGGAACCGTTGATGAGCCTTTGATTCCACTCGGCCTCGAGTATCGGACCCTGAGTCGTCGTGTATTTTGGATATAGAGTCAGGTCGTAATCGGGCGCGAGATTGAAATAGTAGGGGATTTCAATACCGAAACCGTAAGCGGAGCTGGTGGAGAGCATCGGGTAGAGCAAGCCGCTCTTGCGCTTGACGGTGGTGTCGGGCGTCGAGAGGAACGGAAAGTAGGCGACCGGCACGCCGAAAAGATCGACGGTCGCATTTTCGAAATAGATCATCTTTTCGTTGTCGTCGTGGATGATCCGCGCCGCCTTGACCTGCCATTCGGGGGGCTTCTTGGGGTTGTCCTTGCAGGGCTCGCAGGCAGTATAGACGCCACTTTGCAAAACCGTGACGTTGCCTTGGGAACGATCGGCCCGTGCCGCGGCAAAACGGGTATTGTCGGGCTGCTCCAGCCGCAGCGAATCGACAAACCCGTCGCGATAGTCGTCGGTAAGATTGATCACCTGTCCGTAGGTAATCCTGCCGTCCGCTTCGGTCAGCTTGGCATTGCCGATGGCGCGCAGCCGCTTGGTCTTCTCGTCATAGATGACCTGGTCGGCCTGGACCGTGGCGCCGCCATAATAGATTTGGACGTTGCCGACGGCGGCGACCGTGCCGTTCGTGTAATCGTATCTTATCTCGTCGGCCTGGAGCAGCATCGGCGTGTTGGCCGGCACCGGCGGTGTTGGCGCAGGTGTCGGTCGGCCGTGAAAGACCAGCTGCACCTGCGGCGTGACCTGGCTCAACGCCGGCGTGCCGTAAAGGCTGAGGCCGAACAAGCCTGCGAACAGGAGAACTAACGCTGCACCAACGCGTCGCCGCCGCCGCCGCCGCCGAAGCCGACCGCTACCCCCAAGGTCCGCCACTAATCGTGCTCCCAGCAAAACAATGCAATGAGGCTGTCCCGGCGATTCGGACCAGCGCGGCAAGACGATTGGCGAGGCATTGTCCCCTGGTGCATCTCCTCTGCTCAAAAAGTGGCTTTGCCAAGGCAAGGCCTTTGAATATAAACAAGAATTAGTTAAAACGGGCGGTCGCGACGGGCCGCTTTCTGCGTCATCCAAAGGGTGCGGGCGTCAACGCGTCGCAGCGCTGCACAGCACTGTCACGGTGGCGCCAGATCAGGTGCCGGCGACAAAGAAGGAGGCGAGCCGGTTCCTGATGTTTTCCGCGACGAGCGCGACGGCCCGGTCTTCCGCATTGCGCCAGGCGCGCTGCTTGGCGAAGCGTTGCGCCGTGCCCGGAATGTCGAACGATGCCCGGGCAAATGTCGTGGCGGTCAACACGACCTTTTTGGTCGCTATTTCGGTCAGGCTGAAGGTGGCATCGATCGCTTCGATCTGAGTGTCGGGCCGGCCGCTCGATACGTCGACCACGACCGTCGTAATGCTCGGGGACAAAGTAATGTGAAGCTGGTGTGTCGCTGAGAGCGAAGCTTCTCCCCCGTTGAAATCGTACATCAGATCGTTGCGCAGCTCGACCGCCAGCCGAGAAGCGGGCGTGCCGTTCTTTGCCGGAATGCTCTCAACCTCGATCCCTGCGAGCTTGTCGCGGACCAATTCGCCGGCTGACAGGGTCTGGTCGCCGTAAAGCGGCTGGAAACAGGCGGCGGTCAGCGCGCCAAACACCAGCACCACGCTGAGTCGGAAGAGTTGACGTGAGACGCCGATTTCCTTGCCGCAGCCCATCGGTCTCGATCTCCCAACCACCCCGGGTAGCGCAGAAATCTTAACAGCTATACATACATAGCAGCGGACGATGCAAGCGCGACGGCGAGGCAAAGGAGCATCGGTGACGACAACAACGCCGCATCCTCGCACCGGCTTGCCCGGCCGTTCCCTGCAGACCAATGCAATGGGAAGGCATGATGAAGGCGCAAACAGGGCAAAGCGACCGCAGCATAGCCGACTTCTTATGTTCGCCGCTTTAAGACGATTTTTGCTTTTTCGGCCCGCCGCGCTACGGGGAGTCGGCGCACAGCCGCCGCGAGGATCTCGTTTGAACGAATCATTGCGCGCCGCCGTGCTGTCTGCGGCCGTGTTGGGCATCGCCAATTGCAGCGTGATGCCGCCTGACGATTCCGCGCAACCGGCGATGCCAGCCAATTACGGCGCGCTGGTTTCGACTGCCTTGAAACCGTACAAGGCCTTCGCCGGTTACAGCAATTTTGAGATCTCCGGTCTGCGCTGGCTGCACGTCGAGACCGGCTGGAATTGGCTGGTCTGTCTCCGCTACGACGATAGCGGCCGCCGGCGCACCTTTTCGGTCTTTATCAAGAACGGCGCAGTGGTCAACGCGCGCTACGATGTCCTGACAGACCGATGCGGCGACCAGCAATATGTGCCATTCAACCCGGCAACCGGTGCAATCGGGGCGTACTCGCAGCCCCTCGTCGAGCATCTGTACTGAGGTCCTGCCGTGCCGCATTGGATGCGGCGGCGCGTCCACAATGTGGCCAGCGAGGCGGTGACCTCAACGCTTTCGACGCCGCGGCGCCGGCCGTTGCGCGCCGCGCAAAATCCTGCCCGCCACGGCGTCGAGCTTTTTCAACAGCGTCGGATCGCGCGCTGCCGGCGCCGTGATCAAGGCATTGTCGAGGGCGCGGTCAGAACCGATCGGGCACGGCTCGTGCCGGCGCGGAAAATCGCGGGCGAGCCGCGCTACCAGACGCTTGGCCGTTTCGGCATTGGCGATCAGCACTTTGATGATGTCCTGCACAGTGACGGCATCGTGATCGGGATGCCAGCAGTCGAAATCGGTCACCATGGCGACGGTTGCGTAGCAAATCTCGGCTTCGCGCGCGAGCTTGGCCTCCGGCATGTTGGTCATGCCGATCACGGCATAACCGAGATTCTTGTAGGTCAGGCTTTCGGCGAGCGTGGAGAATTGCGGGCCCTCGATGCACACATAGGTGCCGTCGCGGACTATCGTGATGCCTTCGGCCATCGCCGCCTCGGCGATATGGATGCGCAGCCGCGGCGACACCGGGTGCGCCATCGAGACATGCGCCACGCAGCCCTTGCCGAAGAACGAGCTCTCGCGCTTGTGGGTGCGGTCGACGAATTGATCGATCAGCACGAAGGTGCCGGGCGGCAGGTCTTCTTTGAACGAACCGCAGGCCGACAACGAGACCAGATCGGTCACGCCGGCTCGCTTGAGCACGTCGATATTGGCCCGGTAGTTGATGTCGGACGGCGAAAGGCGGTGTCCCTTGTCGTGGCGCGGCAGGAACACGACCGGCAAGCCTTCGATCTCGCCGACGCGCAGCGGCGCCGAGGGCTCGCCCCACGGGCTCCTGACTTTACTTGTGCGAACCTTTTCCAGGCCGGGCAGATCGTAAACCCCCGAGCCGCCGATGATGCCGAGAACCGCCTTGGTCGTGAGCCCTCTTCTCTTTGCCATTCGATGACAATCACAATTCGCGACGACTTTGTCCACCGTCATGAGGCAGCGCGCAGGGCGGAATGACGAAGCTTATTCCGCCATCCGCGTCCGCACGGCGGCGCATTACGCCATCGGCTGATCCGCCCCGCTTGCTTGCACGGCGGCGTCCGGCCGTGATTATAATAAGGCATGCCGACAAGCCCCGAGATGAGGATGGACGCAAATGATGCCGCCAAGGCATTGTTTTCCGCAGGCGTGAAGTTGCTCGAAAGCAACGACTTCGAGGGCGCGGAGACCCTGTTCTGCAGAACGCTTGAGCTTGCGCCGCGTAGCATCCCGACGATCATCAATTTGGCAGTCGCACGATTCCAGCAGAATAAATTCGTACAATCTCGGAATTCCGCGCAGATGGCGCTTGCGGTCGACGTTGGCAACATCCAAGCCTATGCCATTATCGCCAATTGCTTCGCCAAGGAAGCGAACTTCGAGCAGGCGCTGCAGATCTGCGAACGGATTATTTCAATCAATCCTCGGAACGCAGATGCGCATTGCAATCGGGGTTCCGCCTTGGACAAACTCAACCGATACGAAGAAGCCTTGTCAAGCTACGACCGTGCGATCCTACTAGAGCCGAATAACGCTGCGGCTCACGTGAGCCGCGGCAATGCTCTCATTCATCTCAGACGGTATCAAGAGGCGCTTGTCGCGTACGAAAAGGCGTTAGCGTTCAAACCCGACCTCGCTGGCGCTTGGCTTGGCCGTGGCAATGTTTGCTACGGCCTGAAACTCCACGACGAGGCCCTTGCCGCGTATGACAAGGCACTGGCCCTCAAACCCGATCTCGCCGAGGCTCGGCTTGGCCGTGGCAATGTCTGCCACAGCCTGAAGCGCTGCGACGACGCCGGTGCCGAATACGACAAGGCCGTGGCGCTCAAACCCGATCTTGCCGAGGCTTGGCTTGGCCGCGGCAACGTCTGGCACAGCCTGAAACGCTATGACGAAGCCCTTGCCGCGTACGACAAGGCATCGACGCTCAAACCCGATCTTGCCGAGGTTTGGCTTGGTCGCGGCAGTATCTACCAGAGCCTGAAACGCTATGACGAAGCCCTTGCCGGCTACGCAGAAGCGCTGACATCCAATCCTGACTTGACCGACGCCTGGTTCGGTCGCGGCAAAGTGCTGGCTCTGTTGGGACGAGGAGATCAAGCAGTTGCCGATTATCGAAAAGCGCTGGAACTTGGCGGCGATTCTGAATTGATCGAATATAGCTTGGCCGCGCTTGGGGCGGCGGCGACCCCTGCCGCCATGCCAACTCGCATGGTGACGGAGCTATTCGACGATTACGCCGATAATTTTGACGAACATTTGGTTGGCACGCTAAAATATCAAGCACCTTCCTTGCTGGTTGATCTGATTACGCGTTTTACGCCTTCACGCGCTCTGGATATTGTTGACCTGGGTTGTGGAACAGGTCTTGTGGCGCTGCAATTTCGCCCTCTGGCGCGGAACCTGACGGGGGTTGATGTTTCCGCAAATATGTTGGCAAAGGCACGACAGCGCGGACTTTATGATCATCTCGTTTGCAGCGACATCAATCAATTCTTGCAAACGCACGACGGCATGTTCGATCTCGCCGTCGCTGCCGACGTATTTATCTATATTGGAGATTTATCGTCGGTCTTTCAAGAAGTTCGACGCGTGCTGAGGGACGTCGGCTTATTCTGCTTTTCAGTTGAAACAACCGATCACGGCGACTTCGTTTTGAGAAGCAATCTTCGCTATGCCCATTCAGTGGACTATCTGCGAAGACTGGCGGAACAAAATGCGTTTGCCGTAGAGACGATCGTGTCGCAGGCAATTCGTCAGGATGAGGGAGGAGATGTCAACGGCTATTACGCTGTCATGCGTTGTTTGTAATTCGAGTGAAGAGGAGAGGACAACTCCAAACACAGGTCCGTAAACAGACCGTAGGATGGGGCGCGCCCTTGCGAAGCCGATCATCTTTCGGCGAAATCCGCGCTATGGTCGGCCGCGTCGAGAGGCGGACCGGATGTCGCCTCGCTCAGCCGAGCCGCACTTGCCCTTCACCCCGATCCGAAAACTTCCGTTCGTATGACCCTATCCGGCATCCGGCCTTCTGTAGGTACCGAGAATCCTGTCCCAGAAAAAATGGATCACCGCAAAATTGCTGTCGGCATGCCGGTGATGAACGAAGTGCAGCTCTTGCTTGCGCCTGAACCACGCAAAATGACGGAGCCGCGATCTCTCGGAGTGGTATTCCTTGTCAAACAAGACGTGCGCGTAGAACGACGCCGCACCGGCAACGACCATGACCACGAAAGCGCTTAGCGGCAATAAGAAGTAGGCGCACCCTCCGACCAGAAATACCGGAACGAGGAAGTAGGGTGTCGTGTTGCCTTCGTCGCCGAGGTAGGTCCCGGAGACGAGATGATCGTCCGAATAGTGGGTGTGGTGGAAGTTGATGTGATTGCGAAAAATCCTGCCGCCCATCGGATGGTGCGCAATCCTATAATGGATCAACGTCTGTCCGAGTGACATAACCAAGTGCGTAGCGACCGCGGTCACGAGCAATAGTGAAAGCCACAGATCGAGCGGGGATACCGCGTGGAGCATGGGCGCTGCCTCCGGCTGAAAAAAGCAATGTATCACGGTAGCTCCGTTCCTGACAGATCGCTAATTTCGAGCCGTCTCCGGGCGAGGACGCGGCGCGAAGCGCGGCAGGTGAGGGCCATCGCTGGTGCGGCGATCGGGCGCGGCTGCGAAGGGCGTGGTGCACTTGCCGAGATGCGGAGCGAGCGGCAAGCCCCCTCATCCCGGCCTCCTCCCGCCCGGGGAGAAGGAGCAGCGAGCGGAACGGATGGAGCAATTGCTGAAATGGCGAACGAGCGTAAATCCCCCTCCCCCTACCCTCCCCCGCCCGGGGAGAGGGACCGCGGAGCCAACGCCGTGACCTCGATAGCCGGCTGTCCGTCATCATCGCCGCTCCGCGGACGCGGGCTTGGGCCGCCGTTGGTCGAAGCGGCGGTCGAACACGTGCTCGGCGATGCGGTTCTTCAGCATTTCGATCGAGCCGCCGGCAATCATCCAGCCGCGCGTGCGCCGCATGCAATATTCCACCAGAGAGTCCTGACTGTAGCCGAGCGCGCCCATGATCTGCACCGCCTCGTGCGCCGCGTCGAAGCCGGCCTGGTTGCAGGCCGCCTTGGCGAGCGCGGTCTCATGCGCCGACGGCAGGCCGCGATCGGCGTTGGTGGCGGCGCGATAGAGCAGCAGCTGCGCGCTTTCGAGCTTGATCGCCATGTCGGCGAATTTCCATTGCAGGCCCTGGAATTCGCACAGCGGCCGCCCGAATTGTTCGCGCGTGCGCGCATAGTCGCGCGCGGCGGCAAACGCGTAGCGACCGAGCGCGAGCGAGCGCGCGGTATTGCCAAGGCGCTCGACATTGAAGCCGGCCATCTGCTTGCGAAAGCCGCCGGGCCCGAGCAGCACATTCTCAGCGGCGATCCGGCAGTCGGAGAAATGCAATTCGCACCATTCCTCGCCGCTCATGAACGCCGACGGCTTGCCGATGGTGAAACCAGGCGTTCCGCGCTCGACCAGCACCGAGCCGATACCGTCGAGGCCGGGACCGAAGCGCACGTAGATCAGAAACACCTGCGCCTCCGGACTGAAGGTGGAAAACACTTTGCCGCCGTTGATGACATAATCGGCGCCCTCGGACCGCGCGCTGGTTTTCAGATCGGTGACGGCCGAGCCGGCATCCGCTTCGGTCATGCCGAGAACTCATGACCGTGCGGCCGGCAAGGAGGTCGCCGAGCCAGCGCGCCTTCTGCGCCGGGGTGGCGTATTCGGCGAAGGTGCGGATCGGGCCGAAATTGCCGAACTGCACCACGTCGGCGCTGCGCGGGCAGATGGCGGCGATCTGTTCGATGGCGATCACCGCATCCATCAGCGTGCCGCCCTGCCCGCCGTCGTCTTGCAGCAGCGTGATGCCCATCAGGCCCTGTTTGGCCATGCGCCCGGCCACGTCGAACGGAAAGCGCGGATCGTGGGCGCGTTCGAGCGCTCCGGCGGCGAGATGTTCGCGGGCGAAGCGGCCGACCTGCTCGGCGAACAGCTTCTGCTCTTCGGTGAAATCGAAGTTCATGGCACGGTCTCCGTGTCACTGTGTCCGGACGGCGGGCCTACAATCGGAGGCGGCAGGCTGATAGAATGCGCCAAATCGAACGAGGTCTTTCATGCAACGGCACAAATTCGGCAATGCCGATCTGATGGTGTCGACCATCGGGCTTGGCTGCTACGGCATGTCGGGGGTCTATGGGCCGGCCGACGACGCCGAGTCAATCGCCACGATCCGCCGTGCGCTCGAACTCGGCATCAACTTTCTCGACACGTCGGCGAGCTACGGCAAGGGCCACAATCACCGCCTGATCGGCGAAGCGATCCGCGGCCGCCGCCACGAGGTGGTCATTCATTCCAAGAGCGGCAGCCCGCGTGACGGCAATCCCGACGGCGTGCGCGGCGGCGGCGATCCGCGTTATCTGCGCGGCGTGATCGAAGACAGCCTGAAAAATCTCGGCGTCGAACGACTCGACGTGTTTTGCATGTCGCGCGTCGATCCGAACGTGCCGGTCGAGGAAAGCGTCGGCGCCATGGCCGAGTTCATCAAGGAAGGCAAGACGCGCTTTATCTCGCTGTCCGAATGCTCGGCCGATTCGGTACGTCGCGGCAGCGCGGTGCATCCGCTTGCTTCGTTGCAGATGGAATATTCGCTATTTTCGCGCGACGCCGAACAGCAGGGTCAGATCGCCGCCTGCAAAGAGACTCGGCATGGCGATGATGGCCTACGGCGTGGTCGGCCGCGGCATGCTGAGCGGGCAGGTCCCCAAGCTCGAAGCGATGACCGCACAGGATATTCGAACGCGGCTGCCCCGCTTCCAGAACGCCAATGTCGAGCAGAACATGAAATTGCGCGCGACGCTCGAGTCGATCGCCCGCAGCAAGAACGCGACGCTGGCCCAGCTCGCCGTCGCCTGGCCGATCGCGCAAGGCGCAGGCGCCGGGATCTTCATCGTGCCGATACCCGGCGCCAAATCGCGCAAGCACCTTGAGGAGAATGTCGGCGCCGCCGGCATCACGCTCACGGCGGACGATCTTGCGGAAATCGACCGCGTCGTGCCGCTCGGCGCGGCCGCCGGCACGCGCTACCCGACGGGACAAATGCACCGCTTGAACGTGTGAGAACGTTGTTCGCCGCCCTGCGGGCCGCGCCCTTAAGTTATCCACCTCGAATGACCACGCCGCTGCAATGCGTCGTCGCTTCCATTGACCGGCATCCTCGATCCCACCGATGATGCCACTCGGGCAACATGGAGGGAATCATGAAGGCTGCAATCGTAACGATCGCCGTGGCCGGTCTCCTGCTCGCTGCCTGTTCGGGCCCACAGGGAATTCCGGGTCAAACGGGAGCCGCAGGTGAAAAAGGCGCGACAGGACCGGCCGGACCGCCGGGACCTAAGGGAGATGCGGGCCCCGCCGGACCAATGGGGTCGCCTGGGCCGACAGGCCAAGCCGGACCCACAGGCCCGGCAGGGCCTTCCGGCCCCGCGGGCGCCGGCTTGCGCATCGTGACCGGCGCAAAGTCGGTTGCCTGCAACGCCGACGAGGTGTTGGTTTCTGTCGTGTGTTCGGCTGGCGCGCCCAACGGCGCAAGCTGCCCCACGGCGACCACGGCGACGGGCCTGTGTATGCGCAAGTAAGCTTCCGCCGCGCGGCGGCCGACGGATGACCGGCCCCGCGGCTTCTCACGGCGAAGGAGAAAACGCGCGCCCCTCGAATGCGCGAGCCGCCCTTCACGTCCTGGCTTGGCCAGCCTCAGGCCGTGTATTCGACCCCGCCTACACATCGCCATTACGATCGAATGGCATGCCGGCCGGAACTGCAGGGCGGGCGCGCGCGGCGCTGAAGGGTTGGGCGTCAAGATGCGCCACCACGACCATGCGGTCGATCTCGCCGCGCAGGAATGCCTGAAGGAACGCCGGATAATCCCTAAACGACACGCAGCCAAACGACTGGCCGCTGGAGCCGAGCATGTAGGTGTGCGCAAGGATGCCGGCGCGGCCGAACATATGGCCGTCGTCGACCGGGTTGAGGCGAATGGCCCGCACGCCATGAAAGAGCTTGCCCTCGCAACGTGAGTTTATAGACGTTCGGCGGCGTCGGCCCGCGACCCCTTTCGCGGACGTAGCGGGGGTCGTCCAATCTCTGGCCCAGCCCCGAATGCGCCTCGAGCCGCATGCCGTCGGGCAGATAGACGGTGTGCGCTTCGATGTCATAGACCGCCGTATGACTGCCCGCTTCGTCCAGCGCAACCGGACCGCCACTCGGCGACCGCCGGGCGATGCGCTCGTCAGGCGAATTAAAGGCCGGCGGCGCGGGCGCCGAAGGGGCAGCGTCCGCGATCTTCGGGTTGGCTGTGCCGTGCGGACGGCGAAGATTTTCATTGTTCGCCAAGCGCTCGACGCCCGATTGCGGCCGCGTTGGCGCGAGCGGAATTCGGTCCGGCTCTGCCACAATGCGATCCGCCGGAACCGGTGAATCGAACGGCGGCCGCGGCGGCGGGAGCGGAATTCGATCCGCCTGTTCGACGGCTTGCCGCGGCGCCAGCGGCGGCGGCGGCGGCGGCGCTTCGTTCGGCTCGCGCAATGGAACCGCGAGCGAACCGGGCCGCGCTTCGAACGGCAAATCCGGCGCGTAGGCCGTGCGTAGCAGCTCTCGGGCTCGACACAGACATATTGGGCGCGTCGACCAGCCTTCGGTGCGGTCCGACGCGAAATGCCATTTCCAGCGCCATCGGCGCGCCGGCCTGAAGATTGCGATCAGTCGTAAACGCCGCAGCGACGATCCAGGCGGCCGCCACCGTGACCGTGCCGATCATCAGGCCGACCGCGGCGATTGCTGCAAGGACGGTGACAACGCCGCCTACTACCCGGCGATAGTCGACGGCAGCCCGGCGATAATCGCCGGGAGGAAAGACGCGCGCGTTGAATGCGGTGACGTTCGGAAACGTCGCGGCCTTAGACGCCATGTTACGCGTGACTTAGAATCGAGCGCCTAAACGGACGTGGCGGCCGACCGCTGCTTTTGCGGAGCGATCCGTCCCGAATGTCTCAAGGATACCGGCTCTGCCGTACTCATTGCCTTCCAACCCCTTACATCCCGCGAGCCACAACAATGCAGCCGGCAGGGTTAAGCACCTGTAAACAAATTCGGGGGTGAAGGCGGGCAAAACGCCAGCTTTGGCGGGGCGCGGATTGGCGGCAGAGAGAATGCGACGCAGGCAGATGCCGCTCAAATACCGAGGAATTGCGATTTGACGTCCTGGTTGCAGGCGAGTTCGTCGGGCCGCCCGGAATAGACCAGCCGGCCCTTGCTGATCACGTGCACATAATCGACGAGCTTGAGCGCGAGCGCCGCGTTCTGCTCGACCAGCAGGATCGACAGGCCCTCCTGCTTGAGCTTGGCGATCGCCTCCCACAAGCCCTGGATGATGATCGGCGCCAGCCCCTCCGACGGCTCATCCATGATCAGGCAGTCGGGATTGGTCATCAGCCCGCGACCAATGGCGAGCATTTGCTGCTCGCCGCCGGAAAGCGTCCTGGCGCGCTGGCCGCGGCGTTCGCGCAACCGCGGGAACAACGAAAAAACCCGCGGCAGGGTCCAGCCATGACGCTCCGGGCTGTGCTCGGCGACCAATAGATTGTCCTCGACCGAGAGCGTCGGAAACACGCGGCGGCCCTGCGGCACCAGACCCATGCCGCTGCGCACGATAGCGAATGACGGATGTCCGGTGATATCGGCGCCCTTGAAATAGACCTTGCCGCGGCGCGGCGGCACGAAACCGACGATCGAATTGACCAACGTGGTCTTGCCGACGCCGTTCCTGCCGAGCAGGCCCAGAATCTGGCCCTGTTCGAGCTCGAGCGACAGGCCCTGCAGCACGTAGGCGTCGCCGTAATAGGTGTGAATGTCCTGGACCTCGAGGATGGCCATGATCGAGCCGGCAATCAGCCGGTCCCCAGATAGATCTCCTGCACCCGCGCGCTCGACCGGATGCGCTCGGCGGGGCCGCTTTCCAGCACCTCGCCGAAATGCAGGACTGAAATGTCATCGGCAATATCGAACACGATGTCCATGTCGTGCTCGATCAGAAGGATGGCGATGCCAGGATCTAGTTTTTGCAGAAACCGCGTCATCTCTGTCGATTCGCCGGACGACAGGCCCGCTGCCGGCTCATCGAGCAACAGGATATCCGGATCGCCGGCCAGCCCGATCACGATTTCGAGCTGACGCTGCTCGCCATGCGACAGGTAGCGCACCTCGACGTCCTTGCGGTCGAGGAACGCCGCGCGCTCCAGAAGCTCATGCGCCTTGTCATAGACGTCATGAAAAGACGACAGAAACCGCCACATCACGAATTTCGAAGCCCGCCTGCCCTTGATCGCCAACAGCACGTTGTCGAGCACCGTCAGCTTCGGAAACAGGCTGGTGACCTGAAACGTGCGCGCCATGCCGAGCGCGGCGCGGCGGTGGCAGGGCCAGAACGTGACGTCCTGGCCGAACAGCAACACCTGCCCGGACGTCGCCGAAAAAATGCCGCTGATGAGATTGAACAAAGTGGTCTTGCCGGCGCCGTTCGGACCGATGATCGCCTTGCGGTCGCCCGGCATGACCTTCAACGAAACCCCGCGTACCGCTTGCAGCCCGCCGAACGTCTTCGACAGGCCTTTCAGCTCCAGCACCGGCGTCCCGCCGTTTGAGCGTGCATCTTCGCTCACGCGCAAATCCTTATCGCAAGTTGGCGCCGGGGCGCTTCGGCATCGTCCCGGCGCGAGCAACGCCTATTCGCAATATTTGCAAGGCGGGAAGTCGCGGCTGTAGACCGGCTGCTTCAAGAACTTTTCCTTGCCGTAGGTCCAGAACTGGCTGACGTGCGGATAGGTCTTGATCACCACGTTCCAGAGCTGCGCCTTGGCGTCGCCGTACAGCTGCTTCTTCTCGACCTTGCGGATGTAGATGTTCTCGATCGGGTTGCGCATGTCGTCGAACGACACCGGCCCGCGCGGGGCGTCGATCTTGAGCCCGAGCATGGTGTTGATGAATTGCTCGCTGCCGGGGAACTTGCCGCCGTCCTTCTTGATCGCCTCGTCGATCATCTCCGCAGTCGTGTAGTTCGCCTCCGCGTAATAGCCGGGGACCTCGTGGTATTTTGAGCGGAACTCCTTGACGAAGGCCTCGTTCTTCGGCGTGTCGAGCGCCGCGCTGTACATCAGCGCCGAGACGTCGCCGATCGCCTCGTCACCGAAATATTGCAGGTCGTAGTCGTCGTAGCTGGTGCCGCCGGCAATGATCGGCAATTTCACGCCGGCATTGCGCAATTGCTTGGGGAATTGCGGCGACATCGGACCGACCATCAGCGTGTAGATGGCATCGGCGTCGCTCTTGATCGTCGGGATGTAGGGCCCGAAATCCTTGGTGCCGAGCCGCGGCCAGATTTTCTGGATCACCTTGCCGCCGCAATCCTCGAAGGCCCGCTGGAAGCCGCCGACCGATTCGTAGCCGAACGCATAGTCGGCGGCGATGGTCACGACTTTCTTGTAGCCCTGGTCGCAGGCCCATTGGCCGAGCGGATGGTTGACCTGCGAGCTCGACCAGGTGGTGCGGATGAAATACGGGTATTTGCTCAATTGCCGCTGCGTGAGGTCGTCGGCCGCGGCGATCGAGGAAATGTAGACCGTCTTTTGTTCGGTCGACACCGGGGCGAGCGCGTAGCCGGTCGAGGCCAAGACGCCGCCGATGAACATATTCACATGATCCTGCAGCACGAGTTTCTTGGCGACGGTGACCGCCGCGTCGGGCTTGCCGAGATCGTCGGCGACGATGAAATTGACCTTCATTCCGCCGAGCATGCCATGATGATCGTCGAGATACATCTGAAAGCCGTGCACCATGTCCTTGCCGGTCTGCGACAGGAAGCCGGTCACCGGCGCGATGAAGCCGATGCGCAGGTCCTCCTGGGCCGAGGCTGGGGTCAGTGCCGCTGTTGCGGCGAGCGCGGCGCTCATCATTGTGAGGCCGACCCCCGCTGCGATTTTGCTCGTCATCATTCTCCTCCCTCTGTTCTGGCTGTTCGCCCCCTCCTTACCCTCCCGCGTCGGCGGAAGAAGGTAAGGACGAGGCGGCCGGCACCAAGGTTTCTGACATCAAGGCTTCTGACATCAAGGCTTCTTGCGTCAAGGCTTGCGCCGCCGCCGATTTGGACTTTTCCGCCTGCCACTGCCGAATCCGCGCCGGAATGCCCATCAAACCCATCGGCAAATACAAGATCGTCAGCACGTAGACGCCGCCCAGCACGTATTGCCACCACGGCACCAGCGTCGACAGGTACTCACGCAGGCCGAACACGACCGCCGAGCCGACGACGGCGCCGATGAGCGTGCCGGCGCCGCCGAGCACCACCATCAACAGCGCGTCGACCGAGGTGGTCAGCACCGCGGTGTCGGGGCTGACCAGACCGTTGGTGTGCGCCCACAGCACGCCGGCCAACCCGCCGACCGCGCCGGCGATGATGAAGGCGATATATTTGTGCAGCCAGGTATTATAGCCGAGAATCCGCATGCGCAGTTCGCGTTCGCGGATGCCCTCGAGGCTGCGGCCGAACGGCGAGCGCACCAGCACGTAGAGCGCCAGCAGAGTGACGGCGAAGAAGGCGAAAACCAGAAAGAAGAACGTGCGCTCGTTGCTGAGATCGAGTCCGAAATTCGGCCGGCTGGTGATGTTGATGCCGTTGTCGCCGCCGGTGAACGAGTCCCAGCGGTAAGCCAGCCCCCAGACGCACTGGCCGAGCGCCAGCGTGATCATCAGGAAATACACGCCGCTGGCGCGCATGGCGAACAGGCCGAAAAACGCCGCAGTCGCGGCGCCGATCAGCATGCCGAACAGCACCACCAGCCAGAAATCCCAGCCCAGGCCGAAATGGTATCTGGTGGCAAGGATCGCCGTCAGATAGGCGCCGACGCTGAGATAGGCCGCCTGGCCGAGCGAGGCGAGGCCGGCAAAGCCGAGCAGAATGTCGACGCTCATCGCCAGGATCGCGAACACCAGCGCGCGCGTGGCGAGCAGAACGACAAACGAGGTGGTGTGCGGAACGACATAGGCGAGCGCGAGAAGAATTGCGGCGACGGTGAGGACTTTGGCCCGCTCGCGCATGGCGTCCTCACTCGCGCCCGAACAGACCGGTCGGCTTGACCGCGAGGATCAGCACCATCGGCGCATAGAGCGTAAAATAGGCGAGTTCGGGAAACAGCGCCTTGCCGAAATTGTCGGCAAGCCCGACCAGCATGGCGCCGACGGCGGCGCCGCCGAGCGAGCCCATGCCGCCGATGATGACGACCGCAAACGCCAGCGGCAGCATATCGAAGTCGAGCCCGGGATAGACGCCGAGAAAGGCGCCGCCGATCACGCCGCCGAGTGCGGCCAGAAACGCGCCGAGCGCAAAAATCAGCATCGAGATGCGATTGGTGTCGATGCCGACGCCGCGCGCCATCTCCGCATCGTCGACGGTGGCGCGGATCGCCGCGCCGAGGCGGGTCTTTTCCATGCCGAGCCAGATCGCGGTGCCGATCAGGACCGCCATTGCGATCATGAAGATGCGGTAGACCGGGAAGTAGAGATGGCCGATCACGATGGAATGGGTCAGCGCGTCCGGCGGCTCGATCTCCAGATTGTTGCCGCCCCAGATGTCGAGCGCGCCCTGCTGGAACAGGTAGGCGAAGCCGACCGTGAGCAGCACCTGCCGCAGCGGGTCGAAACCGAGCGGGCGCAGAAATATGCGCTCCATCAACAGGCCGATGACCGCGACGGCGAGTGCCGCCACCGGCAATGACAGCCCCCAGGAGCCGGTCGCCGCGATCACCGAAATCGCGATGTAGCCGCCCCACAGAAAGTAGGCGCCATGGGATAAATTGACGATCCGCATGACGCCAAAAATCAGCGACAGCCCGCTGCCGACGAGGAACAGCAGCGCGCCATACGAGACGCCGTTAAAAATCTGGATCAGCCAAAACCGCGCGTCCACAGCCGCTGCGTCCTCCCCTGGTTGTCTGCCTTGCGGGCACCTTAGCCCAGGCTGACGGCGGCGGGAAACTTGCAGACTGACGCAGGGCGGAAGGCTAATGTTCCGTCTTCACGCCGGACTTTTCGAGAATGGCCGACAATTCGCCTGCAACTGCTGCCCCTGCGAAGCGGCGGCGGGGAAGCGGGCGGCGACGCTCGCTGTGAGCAACCGGCGACATGGGTAGCTCTTCTGCTCCCTCTCCCCGGGCGGGAGAAGGTCGGGATGAGGGGGATTTCCGCTCGCTCCGCATTTCAGAAAGTGCACAAGCCTCTTTCATTTTCGAATCGGCCGGCGCCACAGCGACGACCCTCACCCGCCGCGCCTGGCGCGGCGTCCTCTCCCGGGGACGGGAGAGGGGAAAGAAAATCCCTTCTCGCGGCGCACACGCGTCCGAGCTTTGCCGACGAACGACAAGAATGTCTGCCTCCCGGCTCAGTAGGGGCGGGCCTCGTGCCCGCCCATTCCCGAAACGAAGGGAGGCGGAGCGCCGACAGGCGCATCCAACCATGTCCGCGCCGCACTTTCCGATGTCGCCATCAGAAAATGTTCCGGGCGCGGCTGCGCGCCACGCCATCGGATGTTGCCATCCGGCGGCGCTTCGGGCGCGCTCGCCTCTCGGCGCTCCACCGCGGCTCTCGTCGCAGGGCGAACGCTGTCGACTCAGGCCCAGGCCGCGCTTCACGCGATCGAGAGGGCGTAGGCGTTACCCGCGCCGTCGATCGCGCTTAAGCCAAGCACCCGGCTCGCCGGTCGTGGTGCCGGCGGGGACGATGCCCGGACCGCCCGGGAGCGGGGCTACGAGCCCCGCCCGCAGGAACCGCACCCGCTCCGCTTCAAGGACCGTCTCGAGAAGCGTCCCTCGAATGATTCGACGAACGGGATGTTCTCTAGTATCTTAAAATGAGACGATTGTCAAGTACACTTTGTCTCTCAGACAGGAACGATGTGTGGGCGGGGCATTCGCGAGAGGATGATTGGCGGCCGGGGTTCGCACGGTTGCAGCGGATGGCTGCTTTTGCCACGGCGTGGAAAAGTACCCCTCGGCGTGTTCTATTTGACTGGTGATAAAAGGTGGATGCCCTCACGCTGTTCGGCCTGTCGGCCGTCTCCGCAATGCTGATCTTCTACGCCTTTGAAGATCGCAGTCCTTGGTTCGTGTTGGCGTTTGCCGCCGCGTGCGCGATGGGCTCTGTCTATGGGTTCCTGCAAGGGGCTTGGCCGTTCGGCCTTGTCGAGGCCGTATGGGCGCTGATTGCGCTGAAACGCTGGCGGAACCGGAGGAACTCGACGAGTTGATTTCGCACTCGCCTCTCACGTGGTCAGGACTTCAAGTATTGGGCAAATCGGCAAGGCCGAGCCGCAGCAGCGCGCGTCGCATTCGGCGATCGTATGCGCAAGCGCAGCCTCAAGCCTGGCGAGATCGTCCCGCTTGGCGCGCACGTCGGCAAGGTGAGCGGCGGCGATCTCTCGGGCCTCCTTGCACGAACTCGCGGTGCGCCTGGAGAGCGTCAGCAAGGTGCGGACCTCGTCGAGCCCGAAGCCCAGCGTGCGCGCGCGCCGGACGAAGCGCAGGCGCTCGACATGCTCCGGCTCATAGCTGCGATGGCCGCCGCCGGTGCGGGGCGGCTTCCGCATCAGGCCGACTCGCTCGTAGTAGCGGATGGTCTCGATGCTCACGCCGGTCAGGCGCGACAACGCCCCGATGGTGAGGCCTCGCGAAGCTGTGATCGATCCCATGATCTGCCTGCCTTGATCCTGTAGCTGCTACAGGATGCATCCTACCGGAACGAAGCTCAACCGGGAACGGACGCGAGGCTCGGAACGTGGTCACGAAATTTCTGATCACCGGCCCGCATTGCGGCACTGCAAAGGCGGAGCCGACGCCGGTCGATGCCTGCCGATACTTCTACGACTGCACTGGGTGCGGCGTCCGATTGAAGCCCAAGCACGGAGATAGCTGCGTATTCTTCTCCTCCGGGTCGGTTCCGTGCCCGCCGGTACAGTCAACGAGTTCCCAAAACAAACCTGTTTGCTGCACGCCGCAATGACAATGACGGAGGTACGAATGAAATGGCACCCGTTGAGCGGAAATGATTGGGCACGCGCCATCGGCGTGGGTCTTGCCGTTTCAGCCTTGACCGCCGCCTTCATGGCAGCCGCGACGAAGGCGGGCGTATCGCCGTTGCCGAAGCCTCTGGGCCTGGCGTTTGCCGAAACGATATCGAGCAGGTCCCTCCCACTTCCGATCGGATTGTTGTTCCACGCCGTATGGGTCACCACGTTCTCGATCGTCTACGTTGGCTTGTTCCGTGAGGCGCTCACATTCCTCCATGCGCTGCGGCTGGCCATAGCCCTGTGGATTATCGTTTTGGTGGTCTTCTTCCCGATCGTCGGCTGGGGACTGCTTGGGCTCAGAGTCACCCCGAAACTGATCGTGGGCTCGGCGGTGCCACATCTCTTGTTTGCGTTCTTGCTTTGGGGTCTGTGTCGGTGGGCCTTCAAGGAAACGCAGCCGGCGCTGTCTCGCTCCGTCCGATGACGAACCAAGAATGGCTCTGTCGAGCCATATGCCGACAAGGCCGGTATTTTGGTACCGGAACTAGAGACATTTGTCAAGACAAAGTCTCCTTGGCGGCGACAAACGCTGTCCGACGTTAGCGGCCAGCGGCGCAAGGCGGCTCCGCCGCGAGACGCGCCATTGATCGCTCCGCCCCCGACAGCGACCAAATATCCCGCTTCACACAACGACGCGATGTGCCAATTTCGGACTCATGCGCCGCAGCAGCTATCAGCCTCATTCGATCACCGCGTTGGCAAGGGCGAGCAGAGTCAGGGGAACAGTGAGTTCGAGCGCCTTAGCAGTTTTCAGATTGATGACCAATTCGAGTTTGACCGGCTGTTGCACCGGCAGGGTGCCGGGATCGGCGCCTTTGAAGATGCGATCGACATAGGCTGCGGCGCGCCTGAAAAAATCGGTAATATCGACGCCGTAGGAAATTAGACCGTTGCCGGCGGCAAAGAAACGGTATGGATAAATTGTCGGCAGGCGATATTTTGCCGCAAGCGCAATGATGAGGTCGCGATGGAGGGCGGTCGTGAGGTCCGGCGCCACGAACATCCCGCCGTTCGGCGCACTCGCGAAGCTGCCAATGGCAAATTTTATCTCATCGGCATTATGAATGGGCGTCGGCTGCAGTTCGACCGCAAACCGCGGCGCTGCCGCTTGGAACGAACGGATGTAATATTGCACATAGGGCGCGGTGACCGGATTGAAAATCAATGCGATCCGCTCGACCTGCGGCGAAACTTCCTTGAGGATTTCGATCCACTTGCCGCCCATTGTGAATTCGAAGGAAGTGAACCCGGTAACGTTGCCGCCGGGATGCGCAAGGCTTTCAACGAAGCCCTGACCTACCGGGTCCGTCACGTTAAGGAAGATGATGGGCACGGTGCGGGTTTGCTTGCGTACCGCCGCCAGCGCCGGAGTGTTGGCCGCCAATATCAGGTCAGGAGCAAGACTCATAAGTTCCGCCACGGCTGAACGAAGGTGCGCGGGCTCCGGCCCAGGAAAACGGTACTGGATGTTGAGGTTGCGTCCTTCGACCCACCCGAATTCCTTGAGGGCTTGGGCGAAAACAGTTTCACGAGTTTGCGTTAAAGGATCGCTCGCGGTATTCGACATCAATACGCCGATCCGCCGCATTCGATCCGGCTGCTGCGCGCGGGCCGCGAGCGGCCAGGCCACCAGGCTGATCAACGCGCCAACAAGATTCCGTCTGACGATGGTATTTGCCATCTGACCCGTCCAGCCTGGATGGTGTGAGGGAACAATATCATGCCCCAAGGATGGCTGGTCTCTGCTTTCGCAAGCGGCTTTACCGATCCACGCTGTGCGTTACATTTTAGGAATCCCTGCCTGATCGATGATGGTCTTGAACGTGACGATTTCTTTGGTCACCCGCGCCCACGCGGCAGCCGCACCAAGCGGGCGGACCAGGAAGCCGGCCTTGAACAGCTTCGCCTTCATCTCGGGCGTCGACAGGACTTTGAGCGTCTCGGTCTCCAACCATTTGACCCGCTCGGGCGGCGTTTTCGCCGGAGCGAGGAATACGCAATCGACCGCGAACACGAAATCCTTGTAGCCGGATTCCTGCATTGTCGGCACGTCCGGCAGATCGGGCCAGCGGCCTTCGCCGGTCACCGCCAAGCAGCGCAGCGTGCCGGCTTTGATGTGCGGCAGCGCCGGCGCGAGCGAGCCGGAGCTCAACTGCACGGTGCCGGAGAGCAGCGCGGCAATGGCGTCGCCGCCGCCCTTGAACACCACGTCGGCGAGCTTCGGCAGGTTGTCGCAAATCTTGAGCAGCGCCAGTTGCACTTGCGAGGTCGTGCCGATCGGCGGCGTCGAGCAATTGTACTTGTCGGGATTGGCGCGGGCGAGCGCCACGAGTTCCTTGATCGTTTTCGCGGGCGAATCCGATTTGACCGTGAACGTGTTCGGCGAGGTCGCCAGTTCGCTGACGGCGACGAAATCCTTGTAGGGATCGTAGGGCAGATGTTTGTAGAGCCCGTAATTGACCGAATAGGCGTTGGTCGCAAGCAGGATCGTATAGCCATCCGGATCGGAATGGGCGGCATATTCCATGCCGATATTGCCGCCGGCGCCGCCGCGATTTTCGATGACGAAGGTCTTGCCGGTCGATTGGCCGAGTGCGGCGGTGACGATGCGGCCGACCAGATCGGACGGCCCGCCGGGCGTGTTCGCCACCACGACCTTGACCGGGCGCTCGGGATACGCCGCGTAGGCGCTGCGAACGCCGAGCAAAGCCGGCGCGGCGATGCCGGCGGTCAGCGCGCCCGCGCTCTTGATCAGGCGGCGGCGCGATAATTTCGATGATGCGGTAAGCTTCGTCATTGTTCCCCCCAATTGCGTCGGCTGGCCGAGCCGACCGAAGCGGCTGGCCCGCCGCGACATTGATCATATCATGCTGCCGTGAGCCATGACGGTGCCGGCTAACAGGGATGCGCGTTAGGCGGCGCTAGAAATCGAAGGCATAGATGCGTCCGTCGGCGCCGACATAGAGGCGATGCTGCGTCGCGATCAAAGTCTGGAAGTGCCGCAGGCCGCTCAACGGCTCGCTCGCAAAGATCGGCTCGCCGTCATCGCCGCGAAATGCGTGCAGGCGATCGTCGCCTTCGGCGCCGAGCATCCAGACGATCGGATCGGAATGGCCGTCCGTCGTCGTCACCATCGGCGAGCCGGCGCCGCGCACGGCGCCGCACCAAGCGGTGGAGATCGCGGGCTGCGCGCCGCCCGTCACGCGCAGCACCGTGAGGCCGTCGCCGCGTTGCGGGTTTGGACAATGCGCTCCCGGCCCTTGGAACCCGACAAACATTTCGGAGCCGACGGGATAAGCAGCGGGCGAGGTGCGGATGGAAATTTGCGACACCGTTTGGGTGGCCAATTGGCCGCCGATGCCGCCGAGATCGTTGCGGTTGAGCAAATAGGCCTTGCGGTCTTTGCCGAGCGCCAGCAGCAAGTCCCGGTTGGAGCCTACGCCCGCTATGTTCACCGGAATCGGATTGGTGCCGCCGAGATCGAGATCGCGCGCATCGAGCGCCCGCCAATCCGACGGCGCGAAGAAGTCGCGCTTGCTGCCGCTGCGGCGCAAATCGGGCGGGACGCGGAACACCGCTTCGCCGTCGCTCCAGCTATTGGCGCCGAAAGTATTGCCGGTGGCAAAGAACAGGTCGTGTCCGACCGCGCTCAATCCCCCAGGCGCCCAGATGCCGCCGCCGCGCGCGCGGGTGGCGAAGCTGACCACTTTTCCGGGATCGTGCAGCGGCAAGCCGACGACCCAGCCGTGATAATCGCCGCAATCGCCCCAATGGCCGCCGAACGCCACGTAAACAATCCCGTCAAGCAGCGTCAGCGCGCTGCGCTGATTTTGCGTGCGCGGATCGAATTGCAGTCCCGTCTTCTGCAACGCGTCGGCAACGTCGATCGGCCAGCCGGCAAGCACGGCGCCGTCCTGCAACAACAGCCCGAACACTTGATGCCGAGGGCCGCGCGCCGTTGCGACGGCGGCGTCGAAGTAGATGGCCCCCTCTTGCGGGTCGATCACCGGCGTACCGGTGATGCCGAGCGGATCGATGTTGCCGCACGGCAGTAACGAGCGCGGCACCGGTCGGCCGACCGAGCGACGCCACAGTTCGGAGCCGGTCCCGGCATCGAAGGCTTGCACGACATCGTCCTCGGTCGCCACCAGCAGCATGCCGGCACCCGATCCGCCGCCGCGCCAATAAAGCGGCTGCGCGTAAAGATGTCCGGCAACGCGGGGATCGAAACTCAATTCGAAGCGCAACGCGCGCGCCTTGTCCCAGGTCAGCATCGGGACGACGAAGTTGCCGCCGCGGCTTTCATCGCCGCGATAGGTCAAAACGGATTGTTGTTGCGCGGCGGGCTGTTGAGCGGCGGCGGAACACGTAACAGCCACGGCAACGATGGCCGCGACCGATGCCAGCAGGTTCCTCATGGAAATACTCGCGCTGTCGATAATCCATCATAGAACCACTTTGTGTCACTGCGGTTCCCGAGCAACGCTCAACCGCGCATCAGCGATGCGACGATAGCGGCTGCCGAAAGCGCGAGCCACGCGGCGATCAGGATCATTCCGCCTATCGGCGCCGCAAACGGAAACAGCCGATGTCCGGCAATAGCGCGCAACACCACATCGGCGGAGAACAATGTCGCGCCGATGACCCACGCCGCCAGGACCGCGAGCCCGAGCGGCCGCCACAGCATATCCTGCCGGATCAGCGCGGCTCCGCCAACGACGGCCACGGCATGAAACAACAAGAGGTAGGCGGCGCTGTCGAGTCCCGCGCCGGGCATCGCATGCGCGCCGGCGGCAGCGAGAACGATGCCGGCCGCGCCCATCAGGCCGGCCAATACGATAAGGATCGTCACAGCCACAAATCCGGTGTCCTTCTGCGCTCTTAAGCGCAGCCGGTGCAGAGCGCCAGCGATTTCTCGGCGCCGTCAACCCGACCTGGACCATCACCGCCAGCGCGTCGCGCGGCGGCGACCACATCGGCGAACGGCTCGAGGCGCGACGACATCGCGTCCGGTATTCGCGGCAACGACGCGACCTACGCCATCAAGGAAAATCGGCGCGCCATCAGCATGACCGTCAGCGGGATCGTGGTCGTGATCAGGATCGCGATTGCGCTCATGGCCATGCCGAGTTCGACCGAGCCCTGCTCGAATTGCTGCCAGATGAACGTGGCGATGGTCTGGAACCCGACCGGCGCCACCATGATCGAGGCGACCAGTTCGCGCGAGGCGACGGCAAAGACCAGCAGCATTGCCGAGATCATGCTCGGCAGAATGAGCGGCAGCAGGACGCGGCGGAACGCGGTCCACGGCGAAGCGCCGGCGACCCGCGCGGCAGCCTCCAGGTTGCTCCCGGCCTGGCGCAAAGCAGCGCCGGCATAGCGCGCGGGATACGGCAGCAGCAGGCACGAATAGGCAAGCAAGAGAATGGCCGGCGTGTCGTAGGCCGTCACCGGCAGCGCGGGTTGATTCCAGGCCAGGATGAGACCGACCGCAACGACGACGCCCGGAATCGCGTTCGGCAGGATGCTCAATCCATCGAGCAGCTTTCTGCCGCGCAGTTCAGTCTTGACTACGACATAACCGGTGACCGCACCGAGGAGGCCGGTCAGCAGTGCGGTTGCCGCCGCAAGGCCGATGCTGTTGCCGAGCGCGCGAAGCGCTCCGCTCTCATCGGCAAGGATGAGTGAAAAATTGCGCCAGCCGAGATTGCCGGCGGCAAGCCCGCCGGACAGCGTCTGCGAAAAGGCGGTGGCGAAGATCGCGAATAGCGGCAGCACCACGCCGCAGAAAGCGGCCAGTGCGAACAATGCGACAACCGGAACGGCCAAGGCACCGAGCGTCCGCTGTTGCGCGCCCAGCGGTTTGCCGGTTGTCGCCTCGAAGGAGCGGCCTGCGAGAATGCGATGCTGAAACACGAAGGCCGCGGCGGCAAGCACGACAAGGACGAGAGAAAGAATTCCGGCACCCGACAGATCGATCGGCCAATCGGTGACGCGGCTCTCGATGCCGGTAACGAGTACGCCGAAGCCGATTTCACGCCCGAGCGCCGCCGGCGTGCCGTATTCCTCGATCGCCATGACGAAGGCAAGCAGAAGGCCTGCCGCAAGGCCGGGCGCGGCGAGCGGCAACGTGATCCGCAGCAGGACCCGCAGCGGCGAAGCGCCGAACACCCGCGCGACGTCGTCGTGTCGGCTGCCCAACGCCGCAACCGTGCGCGAGACCGCGAAATAAACCACCGGAAACGCGTGAAACGCGATGACGAAGACAATTCCGGAGAAAGAAAACAAGAATGCCGCCGCGTCCATGCCGGTGAGCTGTGCCAGGTAACCGCGAGGCTGCAGCGTCAGAATCCAGCCCAAAGTTGCGATGTAGGGCGGAATCAAGAAAGGAATCAGGAACGCAATGTCCCAGAACGGCGCCAGCGGCACCCGAAACAGCGCGCGCAAGACGCCGAGCGGCACTGCCACAATTGCGACGGTCAACACCACTGCGAAACCCAGCCGAATGGTGTTGAAGGTCAGGTGAACGAGCGCGCCATCGCCGAGCGTCGCCCGCCATGCAGCGAACGGATCGGCCAGCGACCCCTGGCCGATGTTCGGAAAGACGGCCTGGAGAACGACAAATAGAATGGGAACGGCGACAACGATCAGGAGAGCGGCGATTGTAGGCCAGACGATGGCGCCGGCGCGGCCGCTGTCCAGCCGCGCCGGCATCACGGCCGCCCGAAAATTCGCTCGAACCGCGCAAGTATCTCGTTGCGCCTGGCGTAGACTTGGCTGCGGTCGTAAGACAGAAGCGCAATATCCTTGAGCGACGGCCGCGCCGCGGCAATATCCGGACGCGCCGGCATCATCTGCGCCTTCGCCACCGCGGCCTGGCCGGCGGGCGACAACATGTAATCGGTGAACTTCTTCGCCTCGTCCCGGTGCTTCGACCATTTCAGGATCATCGCCGGACGTGGCGCCAGAATCGTTCCCGACTTGGGGAAAATCACATCGACGGTTTCTCCCCTCGCGCGCGCCGCAAGCGAAATGTAATCGACGGCGCCGAACACGGCCGCCTTGGCGCCCTGCAGCACCGGGTTGAGCGCGGCCGCATTGGGACCCGGCACCAGCGCTCCGTTCGCGCGCAAGTTCTCGAACAGCTTCCAGCCGTACTTGGCCTGCAGCGCCGCAACCAGTTCAAACGACGATCCGGACTGCGCGGGATCGGGGATCATCACGCGATCCTTGTAGGCAGGGCCTGCGAGATCGACCCAGTCGTTTGGCTTTGGAGTCCCGCTTTTGGAATTCCAGGTGATGGCAAGCGCCACCACGGCCTGGGCGACCGCACCTTGCGACTTCAACGATGCGGGCACCGCCGCGGCGTTCGGGCTGAAATAGTCGACAAGCCAGCCACGCTTGGCAAAGTCGGTTGCCGTATCCCACGATGCGGAAACAACGACATCGACGACGGGATTTGCCGCTTCCGACTGAATTCTCGCCATCACTTTGCCGGTCGTCGCCTGAAACACTTTGACATTGATGCCGGACGTGGCGGTGAAGCCTTTGCTCAGCGTATTGATCAGGCCGGCAGGGCCGGCGCTGTACACGATGAGATCGGCGAGTGCCGGGCGCGGCAACAACGCCGCCGCCATAGCGAGGGCGAAAATTCGTTTGTTCATGAGGCGATGTTCCGGTGTGAGTCGGTGTCGAGCGGAAACCAGCGCAGCCGCTCGGCGTCGAGTGCGAGCGCGACCCGCTCGCCAGGCAGCGTACGGCGGTCGCTGATAACGGAGACGTCGAAAGCCGCCGCGGCGTCGCCGAGCCGAACGGTGACCAGGTGCCGATCGCCGCGAAATTGCGAGCGCAACACCGAGCCGGACAAGGTCGCCGCACTCGGCGGCGCCAGGCGCAGCGCGTTACGGGCGAGCAACACGCGGGCCGCCGGCTCACCCTCGAACGGGCTTTGGCCGCGCCCCACGAGCTTCACCGCCGCGGGCGCAAACCACCAGCCATCGTCGCGCCGCTCGACCGTGGCGACCGGCCCGAGATCAAGCAGACCGGCGACCTCCGGCACGGCCGGATTATCGACCAGTTGCTCGGGACGTGCGCTTTGCACGATGCGTCCTTGGTGCATGACCGCGACAATGTCGGCCAAGGTGAAGGCTTCGGCCTGATCGTGTGTGACATAGACCGCGCTCAGCCCAAGGCCGCGCACCAGGGCGCCGATTTCGCCGACCAGAGCTTCGCGCAGTTCGCGGTCGAGATTGGAGAGCGGCTCGTCGAACAAAACGAGGCGCGGCTCGGCGACGATGGCGCGCGCGATTGCCACGCGTTGCTGCTGCCCGCCGGACAGGCTCGCCGGATCGCGCTCCTCGTATCCCGCCAGCGCCACGCGGGCGAGCGTGGACTTGATCTTTTGCGTTCGTTCCGCCCGCGCCACCCCGCGCATCTCCAGAGGAAACGCGACATTGCCGCCGACCGTCAGGTGCGGCCACAGCGCATAATCCTGAAACACCATGCCGAGGCCGCGCCGTTCCGGCGGCACGAAGGTGCCGTCGGTGACGCTTGCCATGGTGGCGCCGAAGATCCGCACCGTGCCGGCGGTCGGCGCCAACAACCCGGCGATGATTTTCAAGAGCGTGGTCTTGCCGCAGCCCGACGGGCCAAGCAGCGCGACGACGCGTCCCGGCTCGACGACCAGATCGATCGCGTCGAGGACGCGCGCCTTGCCGAAATTCTGGTTGATGCCGACAAGCTCGATCGCGGGTTGAACGGCAGGCGGTGAGTGAAGGTCGGGCAAGCGCATCATGGCGTGGCCGAAGCAAGGCTTTGCAGGCTTTTATGATGGTTCGATGACAGACCATGGATTATATCGACAATCTGCCCGCCGTCCGCTTTGCTGCGCAATCGCGGCGCGGATGCCGGGCGCCGTCAATGCGCGATCGAGGTCTTCGTGGCGGAACGAGACGAACCACAACGGCAGGGGCTGGCGCGCGGGCTGACCAATTACGGCGACGCCGACTTCTCGCTCTACCTGCGCCGCTCGTTCGCCAAGGCGATGGGCTACTCGGCCGCCATGCTGTCGCGGCCCATTGTCGGCATCGCCCAATCGGCCTCCGGCTTCAATAATTGCCACCGGCATTTTCCCGAACTGGTTGAGGCGGTCAAACGCGGCGTTATCGCCGCGGGCGGTCTGCCGCTCGACTTTCCGACCATCTCGCTCGGCGAAGTCTTTTTGCACCCGACCAGCATGATGTTCCGCAACCTGATGGCGATGGATGTGGAGGAAATGATCCGCGCCCAGCCGATGGACGCGGTCGTGCTGATCGGCGCCTGCGACAAGACCGTACCGGCGCAGTTGATGGGCGCGCTGTCGGCCGATGTACCGGCAATCCAACTGATCGGCGGCTCGATGCTGCCGATGCCCTATCACGGCGAACAGCTCGGCGCCTGCACCGATTGCCGGCGGTTCTGGGCCAAGTATCGCGCCGGCGACATCTCGCAGGCCGCTATTGACGGCATCGAGGGCAATTTGGCGACCACCAGCGGAAGCTGCGCAGTCATGGGCACCGCGAGCACCATGGCCTCGATCGCCGAAGCGCTCGGCATGACGCTTCCAGGCACCGCCGCCATTCCGGCGGTTCACGCCGACCGCTTGCGCGCGGCCGAAGAAAGCGGGCGCCGCGCGGTCGAAATGATCGGCACGGATTTGCGGCCGAGCCGGATCATCACGGCGCAATCGGTCGACAACGCGCTGCGCGTTTTGCTGGCGATCGGCGGCTCGACCAATGGGCTCATTCATCTTGCCGCGATCGCCGGCCGCGCCGGCATCGCGGTTTCGCTCGACCGCCTCAACGCGCTGTCCGACGAGACCCCGATCCTGGTCGACTTGAAGCCGACCGGGCGGCATTACATGTCGGATTTGTTCGCCGCGGGCGGCATCGGCGCGATCTTGCGCGAGCTTAAAGCCATGCTGAATCTCGACTGCGTCACGGTGACCGGCGAGACGCTGGGCCAACGGCTGTCCGGTGAGCCGCAATGGGTCGACCGCGACATCGTCCGCCCGCTTGGCGAGCCCTACCAGAAGCAGGGCGGGCTCGCGGCCTTGTTCGGCTCGCTTGCGCCCAACGGCGCCATCATCAAACGTTCCGCGGCCGATCCGCTGCTGTTCGAGCGCGAGGGGCGCGCCGTGGTGTTTTCTTGCCTCGACGATCTCGCCGCGCGCATCGACGCGCCCGACCTCGACGTGACCGCGGACGATTTTCTGGTGCTGCAGAATGCCGGGCCGAAGAGCGGCTACGCCATGCCGGAAGCGGGTTATCTGCCGATTCCGGCAAAGCTCGCCCGCGCCGGCGTCAAAGACATGGTGCGCATTTCGGATGCGCGCATGAGCGGCACCGCCTATGGCACGATCGTGCTACACGTCTCGCCGGAGGCCGCTATCGGCGGACCGCTGGCGCTCGTTCGCAACGGCGACCGCATCCGACTTTCGGTGTCGGGCCGCCGCCTCGATCTCTTGGTCGGCGAAGACGAGCTTGCCCGAAGACGCGCCGCATACCGGCCGTTTGCGGCAACACCGGCGCGCGGCTACGCGCGGCTCTACATGCAAAGCGTGCTGCAGGCCGAAATGGGCTGCGACTTCGATTTTCTGCGCAAGTCCTGAACCGGTACGGCGACGATCGCCGCCGCACGCGCCGCTTCCTTGAAATGATGCGGCGCGGCTGCTATCAGAAGAAGTCATGGACTGGAAGCAGTTTGTTTCCGCACTCGTCAGTACCTTGGTCTGGCCGGCACTTATTGTGACCGGCGCGGTGGTGTTCCGCGAGCCGCTGCGGTCGCTGATGAAGCCGCGAACGGACGCGCCGAATCCGGACGACTGGAAGCAAAAATTCGAGAAGAATCTGGAAGCGGCTCGCGATCAGGCGAAACTGATCGCGGCGTCGCCCGACGCCGCCAAGCCTGATGCCGCCAAGCCTGATGCCGGGAAGCCTGATGCTCGGAAGCCTGGCGCCGATAGTCCACAGCGCCGGCTGCAATTCGAGGACGATCTTCCCGAAGCGATCGTTCTGATCGCCTTCAACGATCTTGAAGAAACGCTTTTGGGCGCCAGAAAGAAGCTGCAGCTTGCCGCGGACACGCCGGCCGAACAAGTATTGCGGGCGCTCGTCGTCAGGGCGCCGCTGCCGGCACAGACCCTGGCGTTGTTCGAAAGCCTGCGCGACGCGAGAAACGCGGCCGTTCATACCGGCAACAAGGACGAGATTTCCCCCGGCACAGCCGTCGATTTCCGGCTTGAGGTGGAAAAGCTCAAGTCGGTTTTGGTTGCGACGATCAACGCGCAGTGAGAGCGCTCACGCGGCCGATTTCGCTTTGAGCCCGATCTGCGAATCAGCGTGGAGCTTTTTTTCTCCTCCCGGCCGATGATTGCGCCGTGGCCGGGCACCGGCCGCGTCGGCGCGTTGGACGCGTAGTTGCGGCTGCCGTCGTGATCGCAATCCGCTCCGGCACCTGGAATGGAGACAGCTCGCAAGCGCTCGTCTCCATATCAAGGGTGCAGCCGCCCTCATTCGATCTTCACGTGTGCCGCACTGATGACCTTGCCCCATTTGGCCGAATCCTTGCGTAAATATTCGGCAAAGGCGTCGAGCGGCCCAGGTACCGGCTGCACCGCAAAGCGATCGAGATACTTCTTCCGGAATTCGGGATCGCTGACCACCTTCTGCACGTCGGCGTTGACCTTCTTGATGATGTCGGCAGGCGTGCCCGCCGCGGCAAACAGCCCGAACGATACGCTCGCCTCGTATCCCGGAACGGTCTCGGCAATGGTCGGCACGTCGGGGAATTGCGGCACACCGCTTTTCGCTGCCGAAAGCGAGCATCTTGAGCTTTCCGGCCTTCACCGAACTCAGCGCCACGGATGGGCCCATGATCACCGCGTCGATGTGTCCGGCCAGCACATCGGTCAGTGCGGGTGCCGCGCCGCGATAGTGCACCGCCGTCATCTTGATGCCGGCGAGATTCTCCAGCTCCAGCCCGGCGATATGCAGTGCGGTGCCGACGCCGGCCGTGCCGAAAGTCAGGGCGCCGGGCTTCTTGCTTGGCAAGCGCGATGAAGTCGCCGACCGAATTCACCGGCACCGACGGGTTCACCAGCAGCGCCGTCGGAATGGTGGCGTAGCCGGCGACCGGAACGAAGTCCTTGGCCACATCGTAGGACAGCCTGCCTTTGGCGTAGAGATGCGGTTGAGTGGTGTAGAAGCCGGTCTCTGAAGCGAGCAGCGTGTAACCATCGTGCTCAGCCCGCATCACGGCCTGCGCCGCGATCGAGTATCCGGCGCCGCCTCGGTTTTCGACGATCACACTGTGCTTCCACATTTCCGATAGCCGCTGTGCAACGGCGCGGGTGAGCACGTCGGTGAAGGCGCCGGCTGCCGAGGTCACCACGATGGTCACGTTGCGATCCGGGTAGGTCTGTCCCAGGGCGGCGGGGCTCGCCAGCAGGCAGGCGAGCAGAAACAAGCGGCTGAGCACGGCGATCATCGCTCCCTCCTATTTCCGAGTTGTTATCGTTTCATTGTAGGCCGGACGCAGCCAAGCACGGTAGAGGACGACAGACGCTAACGTCAATCTGCGCCACCGGACGGTAGTGTCTCAGTTTGAAATTCGGCGGGGTTGACCCCGCTTCCCGCCACAGTAGGCTTGGCCTCATGGCCTACTATGTGTCGCACATGACACCACACAAGCGCGCCCGCATCCATGAAGGCGACTGTGTGCATTGCCGTGACGGCCAAGGCCAAGAAAATCAAGCCAAGACCGGATCAGGAGCTACCGGCTGGTCGCGGCCACTGGCGACAGTCGCGGAGGCTGAGGCATATATGGAGCGCATGTTCCCCCGCTTTACCGATAAGGGGAAGTGTCCGTACTGCATGAAAGAGGCCAGCTAGTGCCCAGAGGTCCCAAAGGCGAAAAGCGCCCCGCCGACGTGATCGGAAACGCCGTTCATGTCATGCGGATCGCGACGGGAGAGATTGAGGAAAGCGCCCCAAAGTCTGGCCGCACTCGATCCGGGCGCGCCGGAGCAAAAGCGCGGGCCAAGAGCCTCTCGGCCGACGAGCGAAAGACGATTGCTAAAAAGGCCGCCGCGGCACGCTGGAAGTAATCAAAGGCCTCTTATAAATCGAAATTTGATGCTCGGATCAGCCTTTTCAATCCGCGTAACCATCTTCTCATCTGTAGTCATCAGAATCAGGTTACATTCCCGCGCTTGGGCGCAAATCCATAAATCATTTTCGTCAACCTGCAGTTTTTCACCCGTGATCTTTTCCACCCATTGATCAACCCAACGGGCACGATCGCTCTGCAACAAACTGGCTAGGTGCGTGACGGCTAGATTTTTTCTAAGTTCCGCGTATTCCGAAGCTGTGTGCCTCGTTATTTCCCTAATGGGATAGGCTTGTGCGCGCCTCAGAACCTCGGAAGCGCGCGGATGCGGAATGCCTGTGGCGGCCTCATGTACAGCTAAACCAAACGCCAACTCTGCGATAGTAATACGAGAAATGAACCGGGGAGCGCCGGTTTCGATTGCTTCGTCAGAGCGCCTTACATTCTCATAGTTTTTGTGCCTACCATCGAGCAGGGCTGAGATTACACACGTGTCTAGCAGATAGCCGTCCACCAGTGATCAATCCATATATTGGCGCAATGCCTCCGCTTCTTCTTCGGGAAGCGGCTTGAATATTTCCTGAATCCACGGGTGCGTTGCTTTCTGGTATTCTTTCGACACAAATTCATGAAGAGGAATGAATGGCTGAAACCGATCCGGTAACCAATGTCTCCAAGGATGAATCACTGGACGGCTAGAATTTCTAAAAAGTTCCAGCAGCTCACGCTCTAATCGCGGCGGTAAGTCATAAGCTTTGAGAACCGCCGCATCGATCTGGTGCAGTAAGGTGACCAATTCCTCCTCGCCAAAGAGCCTAGGCTTCGCGAGCTTAGTACGATACTCAAAAACCAACTCAGCAATATCGTTAGGAAGCAAGTATGGAATGGGGATGCGCTTCACAGCCGAAACGCGGAAGCGTCTGTCTGGCGAACGAGCCGCAATAAAGGCACTCGCGATCGGTCCATTCATTACAGCGGCAAGCGCAGTTATTTCACGCTGATCCATGCTCTTAATGGGTCGGAGTCCCAGGAATTGTTCCGAGTAAAGAAGTCCTTCAAAATCTGTTATAGCTCCAACACGCCAAGGTCCTCGGCTAAGTCTGGTCGCGTTGATGATTAGCTTCGGCTCATTCCAGTTCTGATCATAACCTCTCCGGACATATTTCTCGCGGTAATCGAGCCAGCCTGGACGAATGGCCGCAAACTGGCTGACCTCTCTCACATTGAGAAAGCCTTTTCTGAAACCTTCACGGGGTTCATCACTACGAGCTTTAGATTGATCGTATTTCCATTCGAGCCCCCGCCTCGGACGCAACCGACTGCTTAGTTGCGGATATTCGTCCAAATAATGCCACAGATTAGCAAGAGGCGGAATCCAAAGATCGCCTTTCGGATTTTCTATTACAGACCGTGTCAGCGTCCGAGCAGTTGTAGTTTGCCCGGTCCTCAAAAAAAGTTGCCCGTCCTGATCGGCAACTTCGGTTGACCGGAGCTTGACCAATGGCGGCGCGGGAGGGCGGGGCTCTCGGGCGATCAAGAGGGCAGAGTCTACCTGCGAGTGCCGGAATATTCGATCTGGCACTTCGACCAATTCGATTGTTCCATAAAGCTTTTCTAAGCGGCGACGCTGATGGGCGAATGGTTTTTCGAGAACAAAAGCTCTGGGTAATACAAAGCCGAGGGCGATGGGATGGGCATCGAGTGTAGCATTTAATACAGCAATTGCTTTGGATGGAGCACTCCTTGCCAGAGTATATCGCTTGCGGTCTTGTTCTGAGAACGCTTGAAAGGGAGGGTTGCAGATAATCACATTATTAGCGCGCATCCTCCGATCAAGTTCACCATCCTCAAACAAATTTGTCTGGCGAATTTCCCAACCATTGTGGTTGGGATAATCGGCCAGAATTAAAGATAGTGTGGCTACCTCGCATGCAAAGCCATCGAGTTCATCGCCGGACATATGTGTGATCAATGATTCATGCCGCTGCTGATCAGTCCAGGTCACGGGAAGCAGACTCCCGCAAATGGCGAAGTGCGGAAATTAGAAGAACTGCGGCGCCAGCGAATGGCTCGTAAATACGCAACTGCTCAGGATCGTCCGCGTATTCATGAAAACCCAAGTGGCGGACGATATATTCTGCCACTTGCCGCGGAGTGCTGTGGGTTCCAAATTCCTTGCGGACATCCTCGGTGACCAAGGTGTTTTCGTACACAAAAGCCAAATCATCCGCAGAGATATTTTGGAAATTGATGCCGCCCTGAATGCACTCCCAGACTTGACTAAAGATTCGGTACTCAACGGAGCCGGGCTGAACCGGAGTAGCTGGCAATTGATAATATTGAGAGATCGCGTCAAGAACCGTTTCGACCTTACCTGCATTCCAACTTGTCGAGAGATGATGCGAACGATCTTGCAAAACCTTAGCCGCCAAAAACCGAAAGACCGCTTGAAATAAAATGCGCTCTTTGACGCCGCGGAGGCGCTTAGTGTGTGGATCGATCGCTAGGGCTAGGGCGTTGTTCAGCAGGCGATCGAGCTTTTCGTGAATTTCGCCTTCGATTGCTGTTAATAGTCCCAAATCCACAAAATCTAACTGGTAATGCGGATCAAATTGACCAATTGATTTCGCGCGTTGAATTGACAGAGGACTCCATGCATCCCGATTTGCGGCAAATAATGCATGAAGCTGACTTACATGCGTTCGAGAAATTTCACGAGATTGTAGCCCTGACCGAATTTGCCAGACGGCGATATCATTCCCCTCGACCACAAATAGGAGGGGGGATCCAAGAGCACGATATTCTGAGACAAGATCAACAACGGGACGATTGTCCCGCTCGATAACGGCGAGCGCAGCGTTACGATAAGACGGTGGGGTGTGCGTGAACGCAGCAATTGGAGTTGTGCGATCAGGTGCCCTGTTCGCAAAAATATCTGAGAAAACGTAGTCTCTCACTATCGCAGCGTATCCGATGTTCGCAAATTCCTCCTGCAAAGCGCGCACGACTGTCATGACGCGCGGCTCCCACGCGCTTGGCCTGAAATCACAGTCGGAGCGAAACGGAGGTTTCCTTGGTCATCCGGCTCCTTGTCCATGAGGAGACGTTCTCGAAGATCGAGAACTATTCGACGGCAGGGCACTACGAGCCCGATCCTATCAAACTGCGGCAACTGCTGTTCGGGAACGAACGTGACTCGAATGCGCGCCAATTCGAGGATCAAGGTTGATCGTTCCAACTCTGCCCACGAATGCTTGCCGCAGTGATCAAACAGACCCGCCGCAACCGCGTGCAAGGCGCCGACTTGGACGCCAGCGTCATCCGTCAACGCTTTGACGAGCGCCATTGCGAAAAGATCACCATGGGTAAAACATGGCCGGTAGCCATTGCGATTGACTAGTGGGGGCAACGCCGCTTTCCAGTGCCGATAGGTGTCTTGGGAAAGCCCTAGAACCTCCCGAACTTGACCCGGACTCAGTTTCATCCGATAAGGCCCGCCGTTTTGAATGGGGGTTAACCCCCATTTATCACGCGATACCTTCCCAAATCAATAAGAATAAGTGAAAAAAATGCTTGCTATAGAGAAAAGTCATGCTATTATAATGGCATGAATAGGTTGCCACTCGAAACCCGCGTCCAAATCCTCTCCATGCTCTGCGAGGGGTCGTCCATGCGGTCGATTTCGCGGGTGGCCGACGTGAGCATCAATACGGTCGCGAAGCTGCTGGTGGACGCCGGGAACGCGTCCGCGGCCTTTCATGATGCGAAGGTCCGTGGCGTGAAGGCCCGCAGGGTGCAGGTTGACGAAATCTGGTCATTTACAGCGGCGAAGCAAAAGAACGTCCCAACCATGAAGAAGCCTGTTGCAGGCGCGGGTGACACTTGGACTTGGACGGCAATCGAGGCTGACACCAAGCTACTCATTACGTGGCTGGTCGGCGGCCGCGACAGCGAATACGCAATCGCATTTATGGATGACCTGCGGGACCGGCTCGCAAATCGCGTGCAGCTCACCAGCGACGGCCACAAGGCTTACCTAGAGGCCGTTGAAGGCGCTTTCGGTGGCGATGTGGACTATGCGCAATTGGTGAAGATTTACGGCGCAACTCCAGAAGGAGCGCAAGTCCGCTACAGTCCCGCTAAATGTATCGGTGCTGAGAAGCGCCGCGTGGAAGGCTCGCCCGATCCGAAGCACATTTCTACTAGCTTTGCCGAGCAGCAGAATCTCACTATGCGGATGCAGATGCGCCGCTTTACGCGCCTCACCAATGCGTTCTCGAAAAAATTCGAAAACCACATGCACATGGTGGCGGTCTATACGGTTTGGTACAATTACATGAAACAACATAAGAGCCTTAAGAGGCTTTCGCCTGCGATGGCGGCCGGTTTGAGCGATGCGCTTTGGTCTATGACCGACTTGGCCGAGTTGATTGACGCGAGCTTGCCAAAGCCGGGAAAGCGCGGCCCCTACAAAGAAAAAATGGAGGTCGCGTGAACCAAGACGAAAAGAATTTAAGACTTTTAGAAATCATAGCGGAGACACGGAAGTTTGAGATACAGCTTTTTTGGAGCCGTTCACTTTTTTTCTGGGGATTTACGACCCTCGTAATAACCGCATATGGCGCCGCTTATCACTATCACGTCAGCAGAGATATTCAGTTTGCCGTGGCGTGCGGAGGGTTTATTTGTAGTTGGATATGGATGTTAGTAAATCGAAGCAGCAAGTATTGGCAGAAGGTTTGGGAAGTCAAAGCGGCTGAGGCATCGTTGGAAGCTGCTGGCCGCAATCTATTTGCAGAACCTCAAAGGCCGCACCTGAGAATGCGGGACTTTCCTTGGTGGTCTGCGCACTTTTCTGTTTCAAAGCTTGCCACGGCCTTCAGCGACTTTACTGGACTTGTCTGGGGCGCACTAGTGTTTCGAGCTAGTCCGCTCGCGAGCCTGCTGCCGCACGGTTTTGTGATACCAATTGTCGCGGTGATCACAGCCATTTACGCTGGGTACGTCTGGCGGCGTTGCGGCCCTGACCCATGGAAAAATTCAAACTGAGACACTACCCACCGGACTGAAGCCGGTGCAGCATCAGGAATGCCTCAAGCCGCGCCGGTCGGACTTCATTGTAGGGTCAGGCCTGCCGTCTCCGCGCTGGATTGGACGAGCCGCCGGACACTCAGGTTTTGACCAAACGTGAAGGGTTTCGCGGCGCTCAGCCCATGCTGCAAGCTGCGGCGTTGCGCGAATTGTGCCGCGCCGGAGTCCGGGTTAGGCTTGCCGATCCACGACGGGGACGCGTCAAGGGGCGGGCTGAAAATGGGCGGCCTCGATCATCATTGCAGCGCTCGCGGCAGCGGCGCCGGCGCAAGGAAAGGCGCACTGACATGAAGCCGCGCGGCTACGGCCCCTTTGCTTACTCGCCGATCATCGAGCGGCCGCGCCTGGAATGGCCGAACGGAGCCCATGTCGCGCTCTGGGTCATCCCCAACATCGAATATTTCTCGCTGCTGGAGCGGCCCGGCGGCTACGGCTCAGGCAGCAAAATCCCGGACGTTGTGATGTGGTCGGAACGCGATTATGGCAACCGCGTCGGCGTGTTCCGGCTGATGGACACGCTCGACCGTTACGGCATCCGCGGCACCGTTGCGCTCAACAGCAATCTCGCCGCCGAGCACCCGCAGATCATCGCCGAGGGCGAAAAGCGGCGCTGGGAATGGATGGGCCACAATGAGAGCAATACCCGCCGGCTCAACGAGGTCGAGCCTGGCGAGGAGCAGCACATCATCCGCCGCACGCTCGACACCATCGCCAAGGCGACCGGCCGACGCCCGACCGGATGGCTGTCGTCCGGTTTGCAGCAGATTCTGGGACACGCTCGATCTTTTGGCGGCCGAAGGCGTCGAATATCAGGGCGATTGGTGCAACGACGATCAGCCGTATATAATGTCGCTCGACGGCAATCGTTCGATCGTCGCCATGCCCTATACGATGCAACTCAACGACAAGGCGGCGATCGAGCGGCGCCTCGCCACTGCCGACGGCTTCTGCCAGATGATCTGCGATCAGTTCGACGTGCTCTACCGCGAGGGCGCCAAATCCGGCCGCGTCATGGCGATCGCGCTGCATCCCTATCTGATCGGCGTGCCGCACCGCATCGGCGCGCTCGACAAGGCGCTCAAATACATCTGTCGGCACAAGAAGGTCTGGAAGGCGACCGGTTCGGAAATCGCGCGACACTTTCTCGCGGTTGGCGCCGGCGGCGTTTCCGCTAAGAAGAAACCAGCCAAAGTGAAGAGTTAACTCGGGAGGATGAAATGACAAGGCGAGCTACACTCATTGCGGCGCTGCTGCTGTCGATCGGACTGCTGCCGCCGCCTGCCGCGCGCGCGCAGGACACGACCATAGAAGTCGGGCTGGTCGGCGGCGTCAGCATGACGCACTGGCCGGTGCTGATCGGCTTGAAGAACGGCTATTACGCCAAGCAGCACATCAAGCTCGACCTGATCCATATTGCCTCGAGCGGCGGCGTGCTGCAGCAGCTCGCCGCCGGCTCGCTGCGACGCTCACCATCTCGGCCGGGCTGGTCGACCCGATCTACGCCATCGATAAGGGTGCGCACATCAGAATCATTCGCGTCGAGGTGCAACTGCCGCCCTATGAGATCGATGCCAAGAAGCAGTACACCAAGCTCGAACAGCTCAAGGGCAAGACCGTCATGATTGACTCGCCCAAGGGCATCACCAGGATTTACCTCGAACGCATGCTGGTGGCGCATCACGTCAATCCGAAGGACGTTCGACTACGTCTATGCCGGGGCCACCGGCGCGCGCTACAACGCGCTGCGGGCCGGCGCGGTCGACGCCACCATCTTGCTGCCGCCGTTCTGCTTCGAGGCCGAGGACGCCGGCTTCAACAGTCTCGGCCTGGTCGCCGACTATGCCGGCGACCTGCCGTTCACCGGCGCGGCGGTCAACACCGACTGGGCCTCCAAGAATCCTGAAGTGCTCAAGCGCTTCCTGATCGCCCACAATGAGAGCGTGCACTGGCTGCTCGATCCGAACAACCGCCAGGGGGCGATCGACATCCTGGCGGAGGCCAGCAAGATCAAGCCGGAAACGATCGCCAGGACCTACGATTTCCTGATGAAGAAGCCGTACTTCGAGCCGACGGGCGACATTTCGAGCAAGAAGTTGGGCGCGCTGCTCGCGGCGCTCAAGGAGATTGGCGATCTGAAGGGCTCGACCGACGTGACGCGCTTCGTGCTGCCCGGCGTGGCGCACCTGACCGACTAGGCCGGATTCCGATCATGTTCACCCGTCATTGCGAGCGAAGCGAAGCAATCCAGGCGGAGATGCCTCTGTGGATTGCTTCGTCGCTTTCGCTCCTCGCAATGACGGCCATGATTCGATCCGATCGGAACACTCTCTAAGAGGAGCGCGGCGCGATGTGGGATAGGGTGCGCCGCTGCTATCTCGCCGGCACCTTGTCGGTGGTCGGCGGCCTGTTGCTGTGGGAGCTGGCCAGCAGATACCTGGTCGCCAACCCGCTGTTTCTGGCGTCGCCGTCGGAAATCGTGACGGCGATCTATCACCTGTCGCTGACCGGCGAGATGGGCAGACACATCGAAGCGAGCGGCAGCGAATTCGTGATCGGCTATGTCATTGCCAGCGCCCTCGGCATCGCGTTCGGCTTCGGCATGGCCAACAATGCCGGCTTCAAGCAGGCGCTGCAGCCGTGGATTTCGGGACTCTACGCCACGCCGACCATCGCGCTGGCGCCGCTGTTCATTCTGTGGTTCGGCATCGGAATCTGGTCGAAGGTGGTGGTGGTGATCACGCTCGTTCTGTTTCCGGTCACCATCAACACCGAGGCCGGGCTGCGCCAGACCAGCGACCGGCTGATCGAGATGCTCAAAAGCTTCGGCGCCAGCGGCCGCCAGATTTTCTTCAAGGTGTCGCTGCCGTCGGCGCTGCCGTTCATCCTGGCAGGCCTCAAGCTCGGCATCGGCCGCGGCCTGATCGGCGTGGTGGTCGCCGAACTGTTCGGCGCCCGCGCCGGGCTCGGCCAGTTGATCAGCGCGTCGGCCGACACTTTCAACATGCCCGAACTGTTTGCCGGCGTCGTCGTATTGGCGTTCGCCGGCATCACCATGACCGCCGGCTTCAGCTGGATCGAGACCAAGCTCGTGCCCTGGACCAAGGACTGACCGGCGTGGCACGCAAGCTCGACATCGTCGGCTTGGGAAAATGGTTCGGCGAGCTTGAGGCGCTGCGCGCCCTCGAAATCGAGGTCGAGCGCGGCGAGTTCATCTGCGTGGTGGGGCCGAGCGGCTGCGGCAAGACCACCTTGCTGCGGCTGATCGCAGGGCTCGAACCCGCCACCTCCGGCATGATCATGCTCGACGGCAAGCACGTCCACGGCCCGGGGCGCAACCGCGGTTTCGTGTTTCAGAACGACAGCCTGTTGCCGTGGCGCACGGTGCTCGACAACGCCCTGGTCGGGCCGGAGGTTGCCGGCCGCGTCGGCGACAAGGAGAAGGCGCGAACGCGCGAGCTGCTCAAGCTGGTCGGGCTTTCCGGCTTCGAGCACTATTACCCGCGCCAGCTCTCCGGCGGCATGCGCCAGCGCGTCAATCTCGCCCGCGCGCTGGCGATCGATCCCGACGTGCTGTTGATGGACGAACCGTTCGCCGCGCTCGATGCCCAGACCCGCGAAATCATGCAGAGTGAACTGCTCCGCATCTGGGAGCAGGGACGAAAAACCGTGATGTTCGTCACCCACCAGATCGACGAAGCGGTGTTTCTATCCGATCGGGTCGTCGTGCTGGCGCGCCGGCCGGGCCGGCTGCAGGAAATCGTGCGCATCAAGCTGCCGCGGCCGCGCGCGCTCGATATCAAACGCAAGCCCGATTTCGTCAACTACGTCGATCACATCTGGCGTATGATCGAACATGACGTGCGCGCTTCGGTGATCGACGAACATGGCTGACGCCGCGCGGCTTTAATTCGCGGCCGATCCGCACACAGCAAACATCCGAAAGGGGAAAACACATGGCACGCATAAAGATCATCGACCGCGCCGACATGAACGCCGAGCAGGCGCGGGTTCACGACGCCGCCAAGCAATCGAGCGGCATCGTCGGCGGACCGTATTACGCCTATATCCATTTGCCGAAATTGTTCGAGGCCGCGCAGAACATGCGCGAGTGCATGGCGTCGGGCCCGTTGTCGCGCCGCGAACAGCAGATTGTGAACCTCGCCGTCGCCCGGCACTGGAATGCGCGCTATCCCTGGTTCGCGCAGGCGCGCCGCTCGCTCGCCGTCGGCATCGATCAATCCGTCATCGACGCGATTAATGCGCGCCAGACGCCGAATCTCGCCGATGCCCGTGAGCGCACCTGCTTTCTCGTCGCGAACGAGCTTCTCGCCAACAAGGGCCTGAGCGATCAAAGCTACGCCGCGGCGGAGAAGACGATGGGCCTGGAAAGCCTGGTGGCGCTGGTCGCCTCGGTCGGCAGCTTTTCGATGACCTGCATGACCGCAAACTCGTTCGGCATCGAACCGCCGGCCGACAACCCGACGCCGCTCGCGCCGTAAAAATCGCCGCCAGGCCAGGTGCCTTTCCAGGCGCAGCCGCGTCTTGGCGCTTCACGTATGTTATCAGCAATAAAATAAGCAGGGAGGCACGCGACCATGACCGAGATCGATGAAAAACAGCCGGAGCATCGCGAATCTCAAGCGAGTGTCAGCAGAAGGGGCCTGCTGAAATTGGGCATGGCCGCCGGCGTCGGCGGCGCGACGGCATTGACAGAACCTGCGATCGCGGCAGCGCCCGATGCCAAGAGCATCAGATGGGATCGTGAAGTCGACGTCGTGGTGATCGGAGCCGGCGCCAGCGGACTTCCGGCCTCGATTGCGGCGCGCGACGGCGGCGCTTCGGTGATCCTGGTCGAACAGCATTTCGACATTGGCGGCTGCGCCATCATCAGCGGCGGCATGATCCATATCGGCGCCGGCAACAAGCTGCAGCGCGAGAAGGGAGTAAAGGATTCGCCGGACCTGGTGTTCGCCGACTGGACCCGCGCCAACCACCCGGCGGCCAGATACAACGACCGTGACCTGGTCCGTCGATTTGCCGACGAAAATCTCGCCACCTTCGATTTTTTGACCGAGAACGGCCTGCGCTGGGAAAAACTGGTCGGGCCGACTGCGGCCTCGACCGTGCCGCGACAAGTCATCCCCTTCGAATGGCCGATCCGCAGCCAGCTCGTCGCTTTCGATCAGAAGCGAAACGGCTCCGGCATCGTGCGGCCGCTGGAGCTCAGCGCGCGCAACAAGGGCGTGGAGATTCTGCTCCAGCACAAAATGACGAGCGTCGTCCGCGAGGGTCAGCTGTCGGGCGGGGTCATCGGCGTTACCGTCATGCAGGTGGACAAGTGGTTCCAGCCCACCTACCAGACGCTCAACATCCGCGCGCGCAAGGGCGTTATCATCGCGACCGGCGGTCATGGCGGCAACCTCGAACTCAGGCGGGTATTCGACCCGCGCCTTACTCCCGAGTATCAGGCGCACGGCGAGGACCTGGCGCCGCACAATGGCGACGGCGAGATCGCGGCGATGGCGATCGGCGCATCGCTGTGGGTGACCGCGAACCAGACCAATGAGGCCGGGGCGGCAATCAACAAAGGCCGTATCGGCGTAAAGAACAATTACGTGCGCGGCCTTTTCACGCCGGAGAGTCCGAACTTCTTTCGGGCGCGCGCCAGCGGTCAGAATGTGCACGATTGGCAAAATCTGATTCTGGTGAAGGAAAACGGCAAGCGGTTCTGGGACGAGACCAAGGATAATTACGACTATTTCGCCGCGGCGATGGAATGGAGCGGCGATCCAAAGAAGCTCAACGGCGGCGGGCCGATCTGGGCGATCTTTGACGCCGATGCCGTCGCCAGAGAGAAATGGAAGACGGAGACGCCGTTCGTCGATCGGGTCGGCGGATATTTCTTCAGCGCGGCAACGCTCGTGGAGCTGGCGAGCCAGCTCACGCGCAACGAGTATCAATGGCGGCCGATACCTGGCGCCGCGCTCCAGGCGACCGTCGAACGCTTCAACTCCTTCGTGGATTCCGGCAAGGACCTCGACTTCAACCGGCCGAGCCCGCCGCACAAGATAGCAAAGCCGCCGTTCTACGCGGCCTGGGCGACGCCGTGCCTGCATGATTCTCTCACCGGCCTGCGGACCAACACCAATTGCGAGGTGATCGATCTTTGGGGGAAGGTCATTCCGGGACTCTATGCGGCGGGCGAGTCGCAGGGCGGCTTCCAGATGCACGGTCTGGCGCGTTGCATCGTGTTCGGCCGCATCGCCGGCATGCATGCCGCGGCCCCGACCTAGACTTCGATAGCGGTTGCGGCGGCACGACCGGCGGGATTGGTTCGTGCCGTTCCCGCAACTGCCAACGGATGAGGATGATGATGATGAGCACAGCATGAACGCCGACAGTGCGGAATCGAAACGCCACGCCATCGAGCTGGCGCTCCTCGAAACCGTTCCCGAGGAGGTCGACGCCGGCGCCGATCTGACTCTCGCAGTCAGAGTGACCTCGGCTGAATTGAATTTCGGCAACGCGCCGTTCCTGATCGAGTTGCCGGATGGGGTCCGGTGGGCCGGTGAATTGTCAGACTTCACCGGAGCGGCGGGGCACATTGTTCGGATTGCGCTCGCTGCCCCTGAGGAGATCGGCGAGTTCACTTGGCATTTTGTCATCCCGGAGCACGAGCGGGACGGCAAAGCCTGCCAAGCGGCGACACTGCCCTTCACATTCAGGACGCGGCCGCACGTCACCAGCTTGGCGGTATGGGATTGCCCATCGCCGGTCGTGATCGGCAAGACGTTCAGGCTGAAAGTGGGCGCACAATGCAGCGCCTCCTGTGCAGCCCTAAAGCGGAGCAAGCTTGAGATCCGTGACGCGACGGATGCCATGATGGCAACGGCCTCGCTCGGCGCGACGCCATGGCCGGGGACAAGCGCGCTTTATTGGGCGGAAGTCGAGCTGACTGCGCCGCACGTGGCCGGCCCGCATTCGTGGACGGTGAAATTCTCAGCGGCGCTGAACCTGCCTCATGACGACGCCACCTTCTCGTTCAGTCTCATCGCAGACCGGCCGCCTGAACATACGGTCACCGTACAGGTCGTAGATGAGCAGACCGGCACCCCGATCGAGGATGCGCAGCTGCGGCTCGGCGCCTATCGACGCGCAACCGACGCGACGGGTCTCGCTCGGTTTAGCGTTCCCAAAGGGCAACACGAATTGTTCTTTTGGCGGGCGGGCTGCGAAGCGCCGACGAGAACAATTGACGTAAAGGGCGATGCGGAAATCCAGATTGCGGCCAAGGTTGTTCCAGAAGCGAACCCCGATCTGTATTGGCAGGGATAATCTGTTCAACGCCGGCATGCCGCGATCATTGCGAGGCGCCGGTGAGGTCGCGGAGGGGGTGGCGGCCCGCTCTGCACCAATTACTTGCCTGAAAAATGCCGCCCCAGCCCCTGCCAGCCTTCGAAATAATCGTGTTGCAGTTCGGAGGATTCGACGGCGTAGCGGGTGAGCCGCATGGCGAAGCGGCTTTCGAACATGAACGCCATGGTGTTCTCGACCTTGTGCGGTTTTAATTCGGCGCGGCTGGCGCGTTCCCAGGTCTCGGCGTCGGGACCGTGGGCGGTCATGCAATTGTGCAGGCTGGCGCCGCCGGTCAGAAAGCCTTCGGCCTTGGCGTCGTAGACGCCGTGGACGAGGCCCATGAATTCGGTCATGACGTTGCGGTGGTACCAGGGCGGCCGGAAGGTGTCTTCGCCGACCAGCCAGCGCGGCGGAAAGATCACGAAATCGATATTGGCGGTGCCGGGCAGGTCGGACGGTGCGGTGAGCACGGAATAGATCGACGGATCGGGATGGTCGAAGCTCACCGTGCCGATCACCATGAAGCGCGAAAGCTCGTATTTGTAGGGCACGAGATTGCCGTGCCAGGCGACGACGTTGAGCGGCGAATGATCCATCTGCGCCGCCCACAAATTGCCGTGGAACTTCGCGACCATGACGCACGGCGATTTTTCATCCTCATAGGCCGCGACGGGGCTGAGAAAATCGCGCGTATTGGCAAGCCCGTTGGAGCCGAGCGGGCCGAGCTCGGGCAGCCGCAAATATTGTCCGTAATTTTCGCAGACATAGCCGCGAGAGGGACCGTCCGGCAGTTCGGCGCGAAAACGCAGGCCGCGCGGGATGACGACGATTTCGCCCGGCGCCGCCTCGATGACGCCGAGCTCCGTGAAAAAGCGAACGCAGCCCAGCCTGCGGCACGATCAGCATCTCGCCGTCGGCATTGTAGAAGACGCGCTCGCGCATCGAGCGATTGGCGGCGTAAAGGTGCACGGCCATGCCGAGCTGCGTCGCGACATCGCCGTTGCCGCCGAACGTGATCATGCCCTCGATGAAGTCGGTGGGCCGTTGCGGGATCGGCACCGGGCTCCAGCGCAATTGCGTCGGCGTCGCGTCGACATCGTTGAACGGCGCGCTGCGGATGAGACCGTTGTCCATGCGCGCATAGGGGCGATGCACCACCGAGGGCTGGATGCGGTAGGTCCAGGTGCGGCGGTTTTCCGCGCGCGCCATGGTGAAAGACGTGCCGGAAATCAGCTCGGCGTAGAGCCCGTGCGGCGGCCGCTGCGGCGAATTGCGTCCGACCGGCAAGGCGCCGGGCACCGCCTCGGACTCGAAATTGTTGCCGAAACCCGAGTGATAATGCAGCAGATCGGCGCGGTTCCGGGCCCTGTTTTCGGCTCTGCGGACTTTGGCATCGGCCTTGGTCGCATCCATCGTCGCAACTCCCGAAAAAGCGCTTATCCGATACCGCGAAATTGGTCGCTGCCGCAACTATCGGCCTTTGAGTTGCGCCGCGCAAGCGCCTCGCCTGCGCTCCAAACAGCCGGAACGGGCCGTGATTGCCCGTCGCCGAGCGCGCCCGTCATTCCGCGACGCCGCTCGGCGGCGGGAGGTTATGGATTGCGGAACTCGCGGCCTTTCGGCCGCGCCCCGGAATGACGAACTGATTTTCCAAATCCGGTATAACAACCCAGCCGGCCGCTCAGGCGGCTGCGGCGGTTGCCGCCGCGCGGCTCATGCCGAGCGCCAGGATGCGGTGCAACAGGTCGAGATAGTCGATGCCGTCGTGGCGGGCCGCCGAGGCGAATTCCTGGCTCTCGGCGATCTCGGGATTGGGATTGGCTTCGAGGAAATACGGCGTGCCGTCGGCGGCGAGCCGGAAATCGATCCGCGCATAGCCGTCGAGTTCCAGCGTGCGATAGATGCGCTTGGCGATGCGCTGGATGCGCGCGGCAAGCTCGGGACCGAGATTTTGGGCCGGCCCGTGCAGAATGCCGCGGCGCTCCTGATAGTCGGGGTCGTGCTTGGCCTTCTCGGTGGCGATCGGCCAGTCGCGCTCCGCCATGTTGCCGAATTCCAATTCCCACACCGGCAGCACCCGCAAGCGCTCATTGCCGAGCACGCCGACATAGATCTCGCGGCCGTCGATGTACTGCTCGGCAATGGCGGGGGTGCCGATTCGCTCGTGAATGAAGCCGACGCGCTCGGCGAGCTTGGCGTCGGTATCGACGACGGAGGCTTGCGCAATGCCGTAGGAGCCGTCCTCGCTCAGGCTCTTGACGATCAGCGGCAGCTGCCAGCCGCGCCGGGCGCTTGACCTTGCGCCGCATCGGGAACACGGCGAAGGCCGGCACCGGTATGCGGTGATAATGCACCAGCGTCTTCGACAGATCCTTGCCGCGCGCCAGCATCAGGCCGCGCGGGTTGCAGCCGGTATAAGGCACGTGCAAGAGTTCCAGATAGCTGGCGACGTTCTGATCGTAGATCGCTTCGCCGTGAAACTGCTCGAGCAGGGTGAGCACCACGTCCGGCTTGAAATTCTCGATCTCGTCGCGGATCGGCTTTAATTCGTCGTGCACGCCGAGCGGGCGGACGTCATGGCCGGCGCCGCGCAGGGTCTTGACCACGTCGTATTCGGTCTTCCATTCGTTGATCTGCTGCTCGCTATACCCTTCGCTTGACTCAGGCGGCATCAAGTCCGGGTGGACGAGCACCAGCGCGCGAAGCCGTTTCATAGTGCGATCCACCTCCGCCGCGACGGACCGAACAATGCATGCATTGTTTTGGCCGTCAGCAACACGGTGAAGTCCGTGACCAGTTTATGCTCCGGACCGACCGCACGCAAATTGAGTTCGCGGCAGCGCGCGATCATGTCGTCGAGTACCGAATCAAGCGTGAGCTGATATTCTCCGGTCCACTTCGCCACCAGCTTGCGCACTCTGGCGCGATGCCGGCGGATGAAGCTGGACGCTGCTTGCGAGCGGCGATGTTTCGGCTCGGCGGAAAACAGCCGCAGCAGATCGCGATCGTAGGTCTTCGGCGTGTCGAACGCGTAGACAGCCTGTTTCTTGCGGTAATGTTCGGCCAGCGTTTCGGTGAGAGAGCCGAGCGGATCGACGCGTTCGCGATTGTGCAGCAGCGGCCGTCGCCCGCCGATCTCCTTCATCAGCGCATCGACATATTCGAGTTTCTTCAGCGCCGGCCACCCGGCATAGCGCGTACGCCAGCTCGAACGCGGCCGCAGCCACACCGCAAAGGTCTCGGCGAAATCCTCATCGGGATGGCTTTGCGCGTACCACAGACGCAGATGCTGAACGAAATACCGGCTTGCCGGATTCGGCCGGTAATAGCGCGGATAGCGTTTCGAGGACGGGCCGAACAGCCGCCGCCAGTCGCCGCGGCGATGCAGCGCATAGGCGTGCTGGACGACGTGACCGGCTTCATGGCGCAGAATCGCCATGCATTCCGGCCAGGTGCCGCCTTCGACATCGATGATCATCTTGCGCTCGAGCCGGATCAGCCGGGGATGCGCCAGATAGAACGGGATGGCGATGCCCGGCGTGCTGTCGGGACTGAACCACTCGCTGGAAATCCAGGCGTGCGGGTGCACCCGGATGCCGCTCTGCGCCAGTTCGTCGTGGACCGCGACAAGACAATCCTCAAGCCAGGTGCCGGCAACGGTCACCTTGAGATCCTTGAGGCGGACCTGAAGCAATTCATCGTCGGGCAGCGACGCCCAGGCGAATTTCTGACGCTGCATGGTGCTCGAAGCCCGGGCAAATCAGTGCGCCAATGGTGTCATGGCCGGGCACCGGCGACAACCGCCCTGCCGCCGCACTTTGCCGCGCAGGACCCGCCAGGATCGGGCGCCGCCGTAGCAGACGAAACCCTCAGCCGGACCGCTCGTCGCACCATGCGCCGCACCGCAATGCTCGGCCGCAATCACAGGTTCTCTCCATCCTCTCCGCCGTCCTGCCCAAAAATCGGGCAGCCGATCCGACATTATTCTAAGTTCGCAGTGGCCTAGCAGCGCGGCCTTTGCGATGATGCGGTTCGGTTCAGTGGGGCAAATCCCACCGCGTCAGCACGCGCAGAGCGCTCATACGGGAGGACGGCACATGAAGCTCAAAATGGCGAAACTCAAGGCGGCGCACGGCGCGAAGGTCGATCGGCGGCGCCGCAAGGTGGTCAAGCTAATCGCGGTCGGCGGCGCCAGCGCCATCGCCTCGCCATGGATGTTTCAGTCGTCGCGCGCGGCGCCGCGCCCGATCAAGATCGGCCAGATCACGCCCGAAACCGGCCCGATCGCCGCATTCGGCGAGCCCTCGAAATGGGTGGCCGATGAGGTCGCCAAGTTTCTCGGCGGCAGCCTCGAAGTGGCCGGCGAAAAACACCCGATTCAGATTCTCAACCGCGACAGCCAATCGAACCCGAACCGCGCGTCCGACGTGGCGGCCGATCTCATCAACAACGAGAAAGTCGACATCATGATCGCATCGTCGACTTCGGACACGACCAATCCGGTGGCCGACCAGTGCGAACTCAACGGCGTGCCCTGCATCACCTCGGACGATCCGTGGCAGGCCTGGTTCTTCGGCCGCAAGGGTAACCCGAAGAAAGGGTTCGAATGGACCTATCACTTCTTCTGGGGCTTCGACATGGTCGCCAACATGTTCGCCGAGATGTGGCTGACGCTCCAGACCAACAAGAAAGTCGGCGTGATGCTGACCAACGATCCCGACGGCATCGCGGCGAGCGACCCGGTGCACGGGCTGCCGGCCACCATCAAGAGCCACGGTTTCGACGTGCACTATCTCGGGCTTTATCCGCCGCTGTCGGACGACTTCACGGCGCAAATCACGCAATTAAAGAGCATCGGCGCCGACATCGGTTGCGGCATTTTCAACCCGCCGCAATTCGCGATCTTCTGGACGCAGTGCGCGCAGCAGGGCTTCCGGCCAAAAATCATGACGCCGCCCAAGGCGCTGTTGTTCCCGACCGCGGTCGAGGCTTTGGGCGACCGCGGCGCCGGCACCTCGACCGAGGTGTGGTGGTCGCACCATCACCCGTTCAAGTCGAGCCTGACCGGCCAGACCGCGCAGGAATATTGCGACGCCTATGAGAAGGCGAGCGGCAGGCAATGGACCCAGCCGCTCGGCTTCAAGCTCGCCAACCTCGAAGTCGCGATCGATGCGCTCAAGCGTGCAAAGAAACTCGACGCCGCCTCGATCCGCGACGCCATTGCGCAGACCGATTACAAATCGATCGTCGGTCCGATCACCTGGAAGGCCGGCCCCGGCCCGCTCAATCCGGTGCCCAATGTCTGCACCACCCCGATCGTCGGCGGCCAGTGGGAGAAGGGCACGAAGTGGAAATACGACCTCAACATCGTGTTCAACAAGACCGCGCCGGAAATCCCGCTCGACAGGCCGTTCACTGCGATTCAATATTCCTGACGCCTGCTCCGCTCACCGCCCTCCGCCTGTGGGAGGGCGGCGAGAGGACGATCCCTGCCACTCCTCACTCCCCCACCCGCGAGAGCGGGATTGGAGGCGTGAGGCCGCCTGCATAAATTCATGACGGTCCTGCTCCAGCTCCAATCGGTGTCCAAGCACTACGGCGCGCTCAAGGCCGTGGACGACGTCAGCGTCGCGGTCGAGCGCGGCGAGGCGCTGGCGGTGATCGGACCCAACGGCGCCGGCAAGACCACCTTGTTCAACCTGATCACCGGCGACGCCTCGCCGAGCAAGGGCCGCATCGAGTTCGAGGGCTCGGACATGACCGCCATGGCGCCGCATGCGCGCTCGCGGCTCGGTATCGGCCGCTCCTATCAAATCCCGCACCCGTTCGCGAACATGAGCGTGTTCGAGAACCTCCTGGTCGGGGCGATCTACGGCGGCGGCATTTCCGAGCGGGAGAGCTACAAGCGGTGCAGCGCCGTGCTCAGAGTCACCGGCCTTTACGACAAGGCGAACGTGCCCGCGCACACGCTGACCTTGCTGCAGCGCAAGCGGCTGGAGCTGGCGCGCACGCTCGCCATCGAGCCGAAACTTTTGCTCCTCGACGAGATCGCGGGCGGTCTCACCGAATATGAGTGCGGCGAACTGGTGAAGACCATCAAGGACATTCACGCAAGCGGCACCACGATCGTGTGGATCGAGCACATCGTGCATGCGCTGGTGTCGGTGGCGAGCCGGCTCGTCGTGATGAATTTCGGCCAGATCCTGGCGCAGGGCGATCCGCATGAAGTGATGGCGGACGATCGGGTGCGTGAAGTGTATATGGGCATCCCGCTGTCATGACGCTATTGCGGACGCAGAGCCTGTCGGCGTTCTACGGCGACTTCCAGGCGCTGTTCGACATCAGCGCGACCGTCGAACAAGGCGAAACGGTCGCCGTCATCGGCGCCAACGGCGCCGGCAAGACGACTTTTCTGCGCGCGGTCGCCGGCGCGCTCTTGACCGCGCCCGAGACCGTCATTTTCGACGGTCAGCCGATCGGGCATAAGACACCGCACGAAATCGTCCGCCTCGGCATCGCCATGGTTCCGGAGGGTCGCCGGCTGTTTCCCAGCCTGTCGGTTGAGGAAAACCTGCAGCTCGGCAGCCACAGCGAGCGCAGCGGGCCTTGGAGCCTCAAGCGCGTCTATGAATTGTTCCCGCAGCTGTACGATCTGCGCCGCCTGCCGTCGCCGGCATTGTCCGGCGGGCAGCAACAGATGGCGGCGATCGGCCGCGGACTGATGTCCAATCCGCGGCTTTTGCTCTGCGATGAACTCTCGCTCGGGCTCGCGCCGGTCGTTATTCGCGATATCTATGACTGCCTCGCTGCGATCACCGCCGAGGGCACGACGGTGGTGCTCGTCGAGCAGGACATCAACCGGGCGCTCGATGCTTCGGCGCGATTCTACTGCTTCCAGGAAGGCCGCCTGGCGCTGAGCGCGCCGACCAAGAATTTCGACCGAGCCGCGATCACGGCGGCCTATTTCGGACTGTAGGGCGGGCCGGGATGGGTTGGCTCAACATCCTCATCCAGGGCGCGCTGCTCGGCGGCTTCTACGCGCTGTTCGCGATCGGCTTGTCGATGTCGTTCGGCATCATGCGGCTCGTCAATATCGCCCACGGCGATCTCATCGTGCTGTCGGCCTACGTCGCACTGGTGGTGACGCAGGGCACCGGGCTCGACCCGTTCGCAAGCCTCGTCATCGTGCTGCCGGTGATGTTCGTCGTCGGCTATGCGCTGCAGCGCGGTCTGCTCAATCAAACGCTCAGCGGCGGACTGCTGCCGCCGCTTCTTGTCACTTTCGGCATTTCGATCATCATTCAGAATGGGCTGCTGCAGGGCTTCGGCGCCTACGACCACCGGCTCAAGGAAGGCGCGATCGAGACGGCGAGCCTGCGGCTCCCCGGCGGCATCGACATCGGGGTCTATCCGCTCCTAGTGCTGGCGGTCGCGGTGCTCTGTATCGCCGCGCTGCAGCTTTTGTTCTATCGCACGCGGCTCGGCCGCGCCTTCCGCGCCGTCTCCGACGACGCCGACACCGCCGAATTGATGGGCATCGACAACCGCAAGCTCTACGCGCTGGCGCTCGGCATTGCCATGGTGTTCACCGCCATCGCCGGAGTCCTGTTCGGAATCAGGACCATCTTTGCGCCGCTCGCTGGACCGATCCGGCTGATCCTCGCCTTCGAAGCGGTGATTATCGGCGGGCTCGGCAGCATGTGGGGGACGCTGATCGGAGGCGTCGTGCTCGGCCTCGCACAGGCGATCGGGGCGGCGCTCGACCCGACCTGGCAGATTCTGGCCGGGCACCTGGCGTTTCTCGCCATCCTGATCGTCCGGCCAAGCGGGCTGTTTCCGCGCACGAGGGAATGACATGGAGGAGGCCGTCCGGGTCGAGCGCGGAACGCGGGTCAGCCGCATCTTCGCGGTTTGCGCGCTCGTGCTGCTTGCCGTGCTCGCCGCCATGCCATGGTGGGGCGATGCCGGCGACATGCGGCTGGTCGGCGAAATGGCCTACTACGTCGCGCTGGCGCAGCTGTGGAACCTGCTCGCCGGTTATGCCGGCCTCGTCTCGGTCGGCCAGCAGGCTTTCGTCGGACTGGGCGGCTACGCGCTGTTCTATCTGACCGAACAGATGAACATGAACGTCTATCTGGCGCTGGCGCTCGCCGGGCCGTTTGCCGGACTGATGTCGATACCGGTGTCGTTTGCCGTGTTCCGGCTGCGCGGCGCGTATTTCGCCGTCGGCACCTGGGTCGTGTCCGAAGTGTTCATGCTGTTTGCAAGCCTGATCGGAGTGCTCGGCGCGGGCTCGGGCCTTTCGCTCACGGTCGGCATTTTGCAGGAGATCTCGCCCGACCGCGGCGCGCGCAATGCCATCCTCTATCTGATGTCGCTTGGCGCCTCGGTTCTCGTCTTTGCCGTTGTCTATCTGTTGCTGCGCTCGCGCCATGGCCTGGCACTGACCGCGATCCGCGATTCCGAACCCGCGTCCGCCAGCCTCGGCGTCAACACGTTCCGCACCAAGTTCATCATCTATCTTGCCACCGCCGCCTGCACCGGCCTGATCGGCGGATTGATTTTTCTGCAGAAACTGCGCATCTCGCCGGAGGCCGGCTTTTCCATCAACAACTGGACGGTCGTGGTGATTTTCATGGTCGTGATCGGCGGCATCGGCACGCTCGAGGGACCGTTCATCGGCATGCTGATCTACATCGTATTGCGCGAGCTGCTCGCCGATTACGGCACCATTTACCTGATGCTGATGGGCGCGATCGCCATTGCGGTGATGCTGAAGGCGCCGTTCGGCATTTGGGGCTGGGTTATCAAGCGCTATGGCCTGGAGCTGTTCCCGGTCGGCCGGCGCCTGTCGCTTGTAACATTGCTTGAGAAATCGAACCGATAGGAGCCGGCCCATGCCGCACTCGCCTGCGCCCCCGGCGGGCGCCACCAGGCAGGAGATATTGCAGCGGGCACGGGCGCTGGCTCCGCTGTTCGCCAAACGCGCCGAGGCGGCCGAGGAGGCGCGGCGCCTGCCGCCGGAGTCGGCCAACAACATGCTCGGCTCAGGCCTCGCCCGCATCCTGCTGCCGACGCGGATCGGCGGTTACGGGCTCGGCTTCGAAGAATGGTACAACGTCACGCGCGAACTGAGCAAAGCCGACGCCTCGCATGGCTGGTGCGCGGGACTGATCATCCATCACGCCCATCTGATCGCCCAGTTTCCGGAAGCTGGGCAAAAGACAGTATGGGCCGACGGGCTCGACGTGCCGATCGCCGCATCGTTTGCGCCGAATGTGCAGGCCGTGCCGACGGACCAAGGCTACCGCCTCTCCGGCAAGGGCTCGCCGTTCGCCAGCGGCGTTGACCATTCGACCTGGGTCCTGCTCGGCGGCATGGTACAGGACATGGCGCGGGACATGGCGCGGGATATGGCGCGGGATATGGCGCGGGACGGCGACAAGCCGGAATGGAAATTCTTTCTGATCCCGCCCGGTTCCTACATCGTGCGCGACACCTGGTTCACCGCCGGCATGCGCGGCACCGGCAGCAAGACCATCGTCACCGACAACGTGTTCGTGCCGCACCATTTGGTGCTCCGCCTCACCGATCTGCGGGACGGCAAAGGCCCCGGCGGCGCCATTCATGCCGCCGCCATCTTCCATACGCCGTTCTTCTATTACGCGCCGATATCGTTCATCGCGCCGATGATCGGCGCGGCGCAGGGCGCCTACGAACTGTTTCGCGACTGGACCAGGACCCGCAAGACGCAAGGCGGCGTGGCGATGGCCGAGGCGCCGTCGATTCAAGTGCGCATGGCGCGCGCGGCGGCCGACATCGACGCCGCCGAACTGTTGGCGCGGCGCGCCGTGCGCATCACCGATACGCCGGAGGCCTATTCGCCGCAGCTTCTGGCGCGCTCGGTGCGCGATTACACCCGCGCCTCGGAACTCATCGTCGGCGCCATCGACACGATCGTCGCGCTGTCCGGCACCGCCTGCTTTGCGAGTTCGCACCCGATCCAGCGCGCCTGGCGCGACATCCACTTCATGTCAATGCACATCAGCCTCAACGTCGAGATGAACTACGCCAATTTCGGCCGCATCGAACTCGGCCTCGGCCGCGACGGGATGCACCCGTATTTTTGACCGTTATCTGTCATCTGTCGCCCTTCGAGGCTCGCGGAGTTTATCATCGGGCCGGCCGAAGGCCGGACCCGTTGGCTCGCGCCTCAGGATGACGGAATAGAGGCCCGCGCTGCGCGCCAGGCTCTCAGGATGACGCTGCGGTGGTCACATCCCCTCCGGCCCGCGCGCGATGGCCACGATGCCGGTGCGCGAGACTTCGACGAGCCCGATCGGCAGCATCAGATTGATGAAGCTTTCGATCTTGTCGGAGGCGCCGGTGATCTCGAACACGAAGCTTTCGGTGGTGGCGTCGATGACGCGGGCGCGGAAGGCGTCGGCAAGGCGGAGCGCCTCCATGCGGTGATCGCCCTTGCCGCGCACCTTGACCATGGCGAGTTCGCGTTGGATCGCCGGGCTGGTCGCTGCGAGATCGATGACGCGGTGCACCGGCACCAGGCGGTCGAGCTGATTCTTGATCTGTTCCAAAACCATCGGCGTGCCGCTGGTGACGATGGTGATGCGCGACAGATGCTTTTCGTGCTCGGTCTCCGAAACGGTGAGCGAGTCGATATTGTAGCCGCGGCCGGCGAACAGCCCGATCACTCGCGCGAGCACACCGGGCTCGTTGTCGACCAGGATGCACAGCGTGCGGCTCTCGACACGCTCGCTCGTCACAGCGGCCGGGTAATGCGTCGTCGCGGTGCTGGCGTTCACGGCGCGTCCTCCTTCAGCGTCTAACGCGGGCGAAGGCCCAGTCGCGGCCAAGCCCGCGCGCCACCGAAAGATCGATCCACAGCATGGCATGCGCTTCCAGAAGCCGCGCGTTGCGCAACGGCCCGGCGTCGACAACGTCGAAGCCGAGCGCGGCGACGAGATCGATGACTTTCGGCTTGTTGGCAGCGTCGTCGCCAGCGACGAACATGATCGATTTGACGCCGCCAAACACCGGATCGGCCATGTTGCCGAAGCCCGTCGTGTTGAGTGTCTTGAACACCGAGGCGCCGGCGGCCCAGCTCTGCACCTTCTCTGCTGCAGACGTGCTGTGGCCGAGCTCGAGCCTGATGCCGTCGGGCCCCCGCGCCAGCGGATTGGTGGCGTCGAGGATGATTCGTCCGTTAAGATTGCCCATCGCGGCGATCGCCGCTTCCGCCGCCGGCCACGGCGTTGTCAGCACGATCATGTCGCCGAACGCGGCGGCTTCTGCCGGGCTGCCCGCTCGCGCCTTGCCGCCGAGCGCGCGCAGCGCGGCCTGCGTCTTATCGGAATTCGGATTTTTGACGCCATAGAAAATGTCGTGGCCGGCCTTGCGCGCCCACGCCGTGCCCAACGTGCCGCTGACATTGCCGGCGCCGATAATGGCGAGTTTCATCGTTGTATCCTCGCTCCTTATTGTCATCGTCCGCGGAGGCGGACGATCCAGTAAACTCCTGCCTTTCGGTAGTTACTGGGTCCCCGCCTTCGCGGCGACGACAGTTACAGTCACACCAGCATCTTGCCTGCCTCCGTAATCGCATCCTCCACCCGTGTCGCCGCGTCGCCGAGCAGCATCTCGTTGTGGGCGCGGCCGGAGGGGATCATCGGGAAGCAGTTCTCCGCCGGATCGACCACGCAGTCGAAGATCACCGGCTTCTTCACCTCGATCATTTCGCGGATTTTCTCGTCCAGCTCGCCGGGATGCGTGCAACGGATGCCGTGCGCGTGGTAGGCCTCGGCGAGCTTGACGAAGTCGGGCAGCGCCTCGGTGTAGGAATGGGCGTAACGGCCGCCGTGCAGCAGCTCCTGCCACTGCCGCACCATGCCCATATACTGGTTGTTGATGATGAAAATCTTGATCGGCAGGTCGTGCTGCACCGCCGTCGACATTTCCTGCATCGTCATCAGTACCGAGGCTTCGCCGGCAATGTCGACGACCAGCGAGTCCGGGTGCGCAAGCTGCACCCCGACCGAGGCCGGCAGCCCGTAGCCCATGGTGCCGAGCCCGCCCGAGGTCATCCAGCGGTTCGGTTCCTGAAACTGATAGAATTGCGCCGCCCACATCTGGTGCTGGCCGACCTCGGTGGTGATGTAGGTGTCGCGGTCCTTGGTCAATTCATAGAGCCGCTGGATGGCGTATTGCGGCTTGATGATTTCGTTGGAATTGCGATAGGCGAGCGAGTTTTTCGCCCGCCATTTGCCGATCTGCGCCCACCAGGTATTGAGCGCCTTGTTGTCCGCCGCCGCGCCGCTTTCGCGCCAGATGCGCACCAGGTCCCCAAGCACGTGCGCGCAATCGCCGACGATCGGCAGATCGACTTTGACGTTCTTGTTGATCGAGGACGGATCGATGTCGATGTGTATCTTTTTCGAGCCTGGCGAGAAGGAATCAAGCCGGCCGGTGATGCGGTCGTCGAAACGCGCACCGACGGCGATCATCAGATCGCAATCGTGCATCGCCCAGTTCGCCTCCCAGGTGCCGTGCATGCCGAGCATGCCGAGCCATTGCGGATCGGCCGCCGCAAACGCGCCGAGCCCCATCAGCGTCGAGGTGACGGGAAAGCCGGTGAGCTTGGCGAGTTCGCGCAGACGTTCGGTGGCGGCGCGGCCGGAATTGACTACGCCGCCGCCGGTATAGAACAGCGGGCGTTTGGCGGCGGCCATCATCTCGACCGCCTGCCTGATGCGCTCGGGATCGCCATCGAGCCTCGGCCGATAGCCCTTATGCTGGAACTCCTTCGGCTTGAAATAGTTGCCCGTGGCGAATTGCACGTCTTTCGGGATATCGACCACCACCGGCCCGGGCCGCCCGCTCGAGGCGATGTGAAACGCCTCGTGCAGCGCGCGCGGCAGATCATCGACGTTTTTGACCAGGTAATTGTACTTGGTGCAGGGCCGGGTGATGCCGACCGTATCGCACTCCTGGAACGCGTCGTTGCCGATCAGATGCGTCGGCACCTGCCCGGTAATGACGACGAGCGGAATCGAATCGCACAGCGCATCGGTGAGGCCGGTGACTGAATTTGTGGCACCGGGACCCGACGTGACCAGCACGGTGCCGACTTTGCCGGTCGAGCGTGCATAGCCTTCGGCGGCGTGCACGGCGCCCTGCTCGTGCCGGACCAACACATGCCGCACCCTGTCCTGCTGAAACAGAGCGTCATAGATCGGCAGCACGGCACCGCCTGGATAGCCGAAAATGTGATCGACGCCCTGGTCGGCTAGCGCCGCCATCACCATTTCGGCCCCGGTCATCTTGGTCATCGCTCGCTCCGTACTCTCCGCTTCACCCGCCGGCCACCGCTCGCGCAGACGGCAGCGGGGCGGACATCCGGGTAATAAAAAAGGGGCCTGAAAGCCCCCACATTGCGCACCGCCGCGTCTCGCGGGTGGTCATCCACCCGCGGCGGTGCGCCTCGATACGAGAATCAGCGGCATTGCAACAAAGGTCCGCACGGCTGCGCCCTTCCTTCTCAGGACGTAACTTATAAGCATTGTGGCAACGCGGGTCAAGCCAAATGCGGCCGGACTTTGGCACGGCAGGGACGACGCGCCGTCAAACGCGCGTTTGAAATCGGCAGATCGCGCGAAATCGCCATCGCCAAGAATTATCAAGTGCCATAGCGCAGCCGCGATTTGGCAATGGCCCGGCCCGCAAATAGCCAGCGCGTGCTGTTGAGGTTGGCTTCGCCAGCCGGCGCGCCCCGGAGCAAGCCCAAATCGCGCCGGCGGCATCTTCCCGGAGGAGAACATGATTGCAGGCTATCTGCGCGGCGGCGCCTCCAGTCTTGCCGCACTCGTCATCGTTGCGATCATCATTGCCGTGCCGGCCGGCGCGGCCGCGCCGGCCAATGCGCCGCTCAACTCGACCGATGCGATTCTCAGATGGATCAATGCCTATCGGCATCGGCCGCAGCCGGGCGGCCTGCCTGCCGTCGTGCGCGCGCTCAGCAGCATGGGAGCATTCAAGGACACCGAAGGTTCGGGCGCCTATGTCGGCTTTATCGCCGGCGTGCTCGGCGCCAATCCGGGCCGCGCCGAGTTCCTGATCGCCAGAACGCTGCAAGTGATGCCGTCCGATCACTGGGTGCTGGTGCGCGCCATCGCCTATTCGGGCCTGCCAAACTGGAAATATCTGCTCACCTTCTTCGCCGATCGCATGCCGAGCCGTCGCGTCATGATCGACGAATATCTCGGCGACAAGCTGCCGACGCTCGACCAGATCGCCTATCCCGGCGCCAAACACGGCATGTTCGACAAGATCGAGGCGGTGTTCAGCTTCGGCGGCAGCAAGAAGAAAGTGGCGCTCGACCCGAGCCCGCAATTAATCGACGTGCTGTGGGGCTGTTATCTGGCGACCGCATCCTATCGGCCGGTCGGGCAGATCATAAAGCTGTTGCCGCTCGCCAACGACCGCGACAGCGTCGACAATCTCACCACCGGCAGTTCCGCCAAATTCACGCTCGCCAGCAATGCCGTGCGCGATCAGCATCTGCTCGCCATGCTCAAATGGGCGGCCAAGACCCAGCCCAAAGAGACCGCCGCCGTGCTCAAGGACGTGATCGAGACCGCCGAAACCGTCGACACTGCGCGCATGCGCAGGGAGTCGCTCGCTGCAATCGAGCGGCTTCGGCAAAAGGGTCCGCAATCGAAGCGCGAATTCACCACCATGGCCCAGATCGGAGAGGGCGCGCTGTCGATGGGCTGCATCGTGGCCGCGGTCGCCGGGCAGGTCGAATTGGGCGTCCCCTGCGTGATCGGCGGGGCCGCCTATTCTGCGGGCATACAGTATATGTCGAACCAGTAGCAGATGAAGACCTGATGCGTGACATTCGCGCCGACGCGCGAGTTGGATCGAACATGAATATCGGCTCGCGGCGCGGACCCTCGCATCGAGGCGGTCGGTGGCAAGTCCGGTTTACTCCCAGCTGCGGACATGTCGCCGCACCGCACTAACTGACGCGGTGGGCCGACGGCGTCTTAATGCACCGCAGCAAAAAAATCAGCGCGCGATATCCGCCATGCTCACGAATCGTGGCAAGAGCGGATATTCCAAGATGCGCGAAGAATCGTAGGCCGACACCCTGTTCAGATCCTTCCTTCCGGGATCAGCTTGGGGAAAGCTTGCGCGCTTATTCCGCGACCCCCTCGACGGTGTAGGAGCGGAATGCTGCGTATTTGTTGCCGATCTTGCGTAGTTCCTTGTACTGCGCAGAGTTGTACCACTTCTGAAATTCTTCCATGCTGGCCCAGCGTTGGATAACAACGCGCGGTTTCGGCGGCGCTCCTCCAATGGGAGTGACCTTTCCGCTGCCCAGGGTAAGGCTATGGCCGCCGAACGCTTCGACTGAGGCTCGCACCTTGGGAACGAACTCCTTCACGTAGGGATCGAGGTTCGATACGTCTATCTCTTGGACAAAATAGACGGGAGCCTTGGCTTGAGCGTGCAAGCCTTGAATGGCTGCGCCACCCAGTGCGGCGCCGATAACCATGGCGAAGGCGACTTTGCATCTCGGGTTCATCGACATCTCCTCTAGAGAGCGATCTGCTTTTGCCATAGTGAGCGGCGCCGGTTATAAGCGGTAGGGGCTTTTTCCTTGTACCGCTATAGACTCCTGCTATGGCCCGCGCCGCAGCCTTGGAACATCGCATTGGACGCCGCCTGAGGATTCGGGATTTGCAGGTCTTTCTTTCCGTTGTCGAAAGCGGAAGCATGGCCAAGGCGGCCGTTCACCTCGGCATTACGCAGCCCGGCGTCTCAGAGATCATCGCTGGGCTGGAAGATACTTTTGGTGCCCGTTTATTTGATCGGAGTCCCAGGGGCATCGAGATGACCCTTTACGGGCGAACGCTACACAGTCGCGTTCTGGCCGTGCTGGATGAGCTGAAGCAAGGAGCTAAGGACATTGCGTTTCTGGGCGATCCGACTACCGGCGAACTGCGCATCGGAAGCCCTGAGTCGATCGCCGGCGCGTTTCTACCCGCAGTCATCGAAAAATTTGCCGGCGCCTATCCGGGGATTTCCTTGCATGTCGATCAGCTGACAACGCCGGCACTTGAGCAACCTGAGCTGCGTGCACGGAGACTGGATTTGGTCCTGACGCGCTTGTGGCAGTCTGAGAATCTCCCTGATCGCGACCTGAACGTCGAGATACTCTTTAATGACGAAGTGGTGATCGCGACAGGAATGCGCAGTCGATTGGCGCGTCGTACCAAGATCGACCTCTCGGAACTTGTCGATGTTCCTTGGATTCTAACGCCGATCGGCTCGCTACACCCCGAACTGATCGTGGAGGCCTTTCAGCGCAATCAGCTGAACGTGCCCAAAATAGCTGTGACGACATTTTCGGTGCACTTGCGGACCCATTTGCTGTCTACCGGAGATTTTGTCGCGGCAATGCCGCGCTCGGTGCTGCGCTTCAATGCCAAGCAGTTTGGCCTCAAGGCGCTGCCGATCAAACTGCCAGCGCACAACTTTCGGGTAGCGATCGTTACGCTCAAGAACCGAACGCTAAGTCCAGTTGCGGAACTGTTTCTCCAACACCTGCGCACCCTGACCAAATCGACAATGATGGATAAAAGTTGAGCGCAGCCTGGCCTATTTGCTAGCTTCAACGGTGTACTGCCGCACTGTTTTGAATGCCTTGTCGCGCTGAGGTGCAAGATCGCTCCAGGCACTCGACGCGTAAAGGTCCTGTGCTTGCTGTAAACTATTCCATTCGAGAATGACGACGCGCTTAGGAGGCGTCCCAACCATTGGAACAACACGTCCGCGACCAGTGTAGTAGTTGTGAACACCTGCCGCTTGTTGGACACCTTCGGCCGCACGGACGTACGCAGGAATCGCGCTGGCATCGAGCGTTTCAAGCTCGATGACAGTATAGGCTTTGGGCGTTGCTTGCGCATAAAGCCGATGCACAGCCGCGCCACCAAAAGTGGCGCCCACGAGGACGGCCAGCACGACCTTAGATCTCGGATTCATGAGCCAGTTCTCCCTAAATCGTCAAACACGTCAGATCTCTCTGGGCGTAGCCAACAGCTAGCATAGCACTGAATGTCGTGCGTTTCGAACGACATTGCGAATCGCGAGAGATGCGCATGACCCACAGCACCATTAGACCGATATGAATTCTCGTTACCTCACTTAATGACTTCGATAGCCTGCTTACGAATGGGCTCGGGAATCGTCAACCCGAGGGCGCTGGCGGTCTTGAGATTGACACTCAACTCTGACTTTGTCGCTTTCTCGACCGGTATGTCGGCAGGCTTGGCACCCTTGAGAATCTTGTCAACCAATCCGGCAACGCGACGGTAGACATCAAGGACATCTGCCCCATACGAGATGAGGCCTCCATTTCGGACGAAGACCTTCCGCCGGCGTTGCGGCGAATGCGCGTTCGTCTGCCGATCGTCAGGATCAGCCGGCGGGCCAAGGGTGAACCTTTCATCCCGACAATTCCCGCAACTGCGCCTCGATCGCCGCGAGCGCATTTTGCGGTTCGACCCAAGAGAATTCCGGCAGCTGGTTGCGAAACCAGGTGGCCTGGCGCTTGGTGTATTGGCGGGTGTCGCGCTTTGCTTCCTCCACCGCCTGCTCGATCGTGATCTCACCGTCGAGGTGGCGAAGGAGCCAGGGCACGCCATGCGCCTTCATCGCCGGCAGGTCGGGGCCGAGGTTACGGGCCGCGAGCACGCGCACCTCCTCGAGCGCGCCAGCCGCCATCATGGCGTCGAAGCGCGCATCGATGCGGCGGAAAAGCTCGTGGCGCTCGGGCATGAGAAAGACTTTTGCGGCGCGCGCGGCGTCGAGGACCGGCGGCTTATTTTCCTCGTGCCAATCGGTGAGCGAACGGCCGGTTGCCAGCACCACTTCGAGCGCCCGCGTGATGCGCGCCCGGTCGCCCGGCATCAGCCGCGCCGCCGACGCCGGATCGCGCCGTTTGAGTTCCGTATGCAGCGCGGCGACGCCGCCGCCTTGCAGCCGCGCGCGCACCTCGTCGCGGATTGCCGCCGGGATCGGCGGCACCGCGGCAAGCCCGCGCGTGAGCGCGCTGAAATAGAGGCCGGTGCCGCCGACGATGATGGCCGCGCGCGCGGTGCGCTGCGTCACCGCCAAGGCCGCGGCGGCTTCCTCGCACCAGCGCCCTACCGAGAAATTCACAGCGGCATCGACGTGACCATACAGCCGGTGCGGCGCGCGCCGCTCCTGCGCCAAAGTCGGCCGCGCCGTGATGATGCGCAGGTCGCAATAGACCTGCATGGAATCGGCATTGACGATCACGCCGCCGAGTTTTTCGGCAAGCGCCAGCGCCAGCGCCGATTTGCCGCTCGCGGTCGGCCCGGCGATCAGGATGATTTCGGGTTTGCTCACGTGCCTTGAGGTAGTGTGTCGGCGAACCGATGCCAATGCGGCGCCTGGACCGGTACCGCCCGGTTGCCGCAGCCATGTTGCCGTGTTATATCCCAATATAATTTTGGGCAGACCATGTCATGGCGCACGCTGCGCGACTTCGCAAAGTTGGTGGATCGGTCATGCTCGCGATCCCAAAGCCAATGCTCGACGCGCTCGACCTTGCGCCCGACGCTTCGGTGGGCCTTTCAATCAAGGCGGGACGGCTTGTCGTCGATCCGAAGAAGAGGCGGCGCTACTCGCTCGACGAATTGCTGGCGCTGTGCAAACCCTCGGCGCGGCGCTCGCGCGGGGATCGCGATTGGGTGACAAGTAAGCCGATCGGCCGCGAGCTGATATAGTGGAGCGCGGTGACATCTATCTGGTTTCGCTTGACCCGACGGCCGGCCACGAGCAACAAGGCAAGCGGCCCGTCCTCGTGATATCGCCAGGCAGATTCAACCGCCTGACCGGCGTGCCCGTGGTGCTGCCGATCACGACCGGAGGCGGCTTTGCCCGCACGGCAGGGTTTGCGGTATCGCTCACCGGCGCCGGCACCCGCACGACCGGCATCATACGTTGTGACCAATTGCGTTCCATTGATCTACGCGCAAGAGCGGCCAAGAAGCTGGAATCTGTTCCTGACTACATCGTTGATGAGGTCTTGAGCAAAGTCAGTCCGCTGTTCGAGTAGCGAACCTCGTGCCGACGGAGCAGGAGCGCTTGACCCTGGTAAAACCCTTTCGCGCTTTGCGCCCGGCGCCCGGTCGTGCGGCTGAAATTCTAGCGCCGCCTTATGACGTGTTGTCGAGCGCTGAGGCGCGCGAACGCGCCAAGGGCAAGCCGTGGAGTTTTCTGCACGTCTCCAAGGCGGAAATCGATCTTCCGGTCGGGACCGACCCCTATGACGCTGCGGTCTATGCCAAGGCCGGCGAGAATTTGCGCCGCATGATCGAAGCCGGCGTTCTCATCCGCGAGAAAAAGCCTTGCTATTACGTCTATCGGCTGACCTGGCGGGGCCACAGCCAAACCGGGCTGGCCGCAATCGCTTCGCTCGCAGCCTACGCCAATAACCGCATCCGCAAGCACGAACTGACGACGCCGGCCAAGGAGGACGACCGGGTGCGCCAGATCGAAGCGGTCAACGCCCAGACCGGGCCGGTGATGCTCGCCTACCCGACGGCACCCGCCATCGATATCGCCCTGGCGCAGGAAGCCAAAGGCGCTGCGGCAATCGACGTTACGACCGATGACGCGGTCCGCCACCAGCTCTGGGTGATCGACAATGCGGCAAAGATCGAAAGCCTTACCCGCGCGGTCGATGCGCTGCCGGCGCTTTACATCGCGGACGGGCATCATCGCTCGGCTGCGGCGGCGCGCATAGCGGCGGCACGCGGCGGCGAAGCGGGCTACTTCCTCGCCGTGATTTTTCCGCAAGCCGAAATGACCATCCTCGACTACAACCGCGTGCTGCGGGATTTGAATGGCCGCACCCCCGACGCACTCCTTGCCGAATTGCGCCACATCTACAACGTCGAGCCGTCGGAGGAGCCGGTGCGGCCCGCTACGGCGGCCGAACTCGGTATGTATCTCGGCGGCCGCTGGTACCGCCTCGTGCCGCGACCCGAGGGCGCGACGCAGCAGTCCGCCGACCCGATCGCATGGCTGCCGATCACGCTCCTGACCCGTAACGTCCTCGAGCCGATTTTCGGTATCACCGATCAGCGCAGCGACAAGCGCATCGACTTTGTCGGCGGCGGCCGCGGACTATCCGAGCTGGAGCGTCTGGTCTCATCGGGCGCCATGGCGGTCGCCTTCGCGCTCTATCCGACACAGATGAGCGACCTCATGGCGGTCGCCGATGCGGGCGGGATCATGCCGCCGAAATCGACATGGTTCGAGCCGAAACTCGCCGACGGCATGGTGAGCCATGTGCTCGACTAAGGTCGAGCACATGGCGGAAATCAGAAAACGGAAATCGGAAGGCACCTCGCCAGCCTGCCCTGACTTCTGACTTCTGACTTCCGACTTCCGACTTCCGACTTCCGACTTCCGACTTCCGACTTCCGACTTCCGCCTAATTCAGGCTCAGTGCCACGAACCGCGTCTCGCCGTCGGCGTTGGAGACCAACAGCACCGCGACTTTCTTGCCCTGCGCCTTGAGGTCGTCGACCCGTTTCTGCAGATCGGCGGGCGTGCTGACGTCCTGATATTGAAATTGGACGATGACATCGCCGGCACCGAGATGCTTGTCTGGCGCCGGATTGTCGGCAGCTGGATCAACGCCGGTGACGAGCACGCCCTTCACCTCGTCCCTGATCTTGAATTTTTTGCGGACCTCGGCGGTCAGGCTCGACAATTCCAGTCCCAACGTCTTCTGCACCACCGACTTCTGCGCCGGGGCCGCCGGTTTGGGCTCGGCCAAGGCGACCTTCTCGTCGTCCTTGAGCCGGCCAATTGTGACCTTGAAGGTCTCCTGCTTGCCCTTGCGGATGACGACGACATCGACCGCCTTGCCGACCGACGTATCGGCGACGATGCGCGGCAGATCGTGCATTTCCTTGACATCGTGGCCGTCGAACTTGATGACGACGTCGCCCGGCTCGAGCCCGGCGGGCTTAGCCGGTCCCTTGTCGTCCACGCCGGCGATCAGCGCGCCGTGCGGCGGGCTGATGTTGAGGCTTTCGGCAATGTCGTCGGTCACCTGCTGTATGCGCACGCCGAGCCAGCCGCGCCGGGCCTCGCCGTATTCGCGCAACTGGTTGATCACCGGCACCGCGCTGTCCGATGGAATGGCAAATCCAATGCCGATCGAGCCGCCGGACGGCGAAATAATCGCGGTGTTGATGCCGATGACTTCGCCGTTGAGATTGAACAGCGGTCCGCCCGAATTGCCGCGATTAATGGCGGCGTCGGTCTGGATGTAATTATCGTACGGCCCCGAATTGATGTCGCGGTTACGAGCCGAGACGATGCCGGCCGTCACCGTACCGCCGAGACTGAACGGATTGCCGATGGCGATCACCCACTCGCCGAGCCGCAGCTTGTCGGAATCGCCGAACTTCACAGCATGAAGCGGCTCGTCGCCATGTACGCGCAAGAGCGCGAGATCGCTTTTTGAATCCTTGCCGACCAACTCGGCCTTGAGCTTGGTCCCATCGTTGAGGATGACGTGGATTTCGTCGGCGCCCTCGATCACGTGATTGTTGGTAACGATGAGACCCGACGGATCGATGATGAAACCGGAGCCGAGCGAGGTGACGCGGTGCGCCTCAGAATCGTCGTCGCCTTGGCCACCTTGCTGGTGATGGTGCTTGAAGAAATCATTGAAGAATTTCTCCATCGGCGACCCGGGCGGCAGATCGGGCAGCTCGCCCATGTGCGAGTCGACCTTCTGCGATGTCGACACATTGACCACCGCATCGATCACCTGTTCCGCAACGTCGGAAATATCTTGCGGACCGAGTGCCGCGGCGGGCCGCATCGGCACGATAATGAGCGCCGCAGCCAAAGCGGCGAGCACCGCCTCACGGCGCACCAAGCGGGTCAGCGCAAAAGCCGAGAAAAGTCGAGACATCGATGTCAGCGCTCCTGGGAGGGACTGGTGAAGAAACGTGCTCCCTTCCAATTCGGGAGGCAAGAATTGAATGGCCAACCGCGCCATTAGGAACCGGATTGGGGCGGAAAAGCGGCTCGATGACCGATAACCGGCTTCATCCGCGCACCAGCCAGACGATCAGCACGCCGACGCAAGCCGAAATCAGTCCGGCAATTCGCAACTGTCCCTCGGGCGCCGTGGCGGCGCGCGCCATCGCCCGTTTGACGCCCGTAGGAAACGCCGCCAAGCATACACCCTCGATCGCGAAAAACAGGCCGAGCGCGGCGAGAAAGTCGGACATCAATGCAACGCCGGCACTGTTGCCGCGGCTTGGTGCGGGGCAGTGACGCTATTTGCCCGGAGTGGCGGCTGCCGCACGGGCATCCGAGCTGGGCAAAGGTGCAGCGCCCACATGACCATCCGGATGCGGGGCACCCGGAGGGGCGGCGTTGGCCTGCAGCGGTGTCCGGCCCGAAGGATCGCCGAAGTAGCGGAAGAAGTCCGAATCGGGCCGTAGCACGAAATTCGTATCGCCCTTCTGCATGCTCCTCTCGTAGGCCTGCATGGAGCGATAGAAGGCGAAGAAGCCCGGATCCTGACCATAGGCGGCGGCGAAGATTTGGTTGCGTTCGGCGTCGCCTGCACCGCGGATCTGCTCGGATTGCTGATTGGCGTCAGCGACGATCACGGTTACGTCGCGGTCGGCCTTGGCGCGGATCGCCTGGGCCTTCTGGCTGCCCTCGCCGCGGAACTCGGCCGCCTCACGCTGACGTTCCGTCTGCATGCGCTGGTAGACGGCCTGGCTGTTCTGCTCCGGCAGGTCGACGCGGCGGATGCGCACGTCGATGACATGAATACCGAACGGCTCCGCATCATGATCGAGCTGATCGCGCATCAGCGCACTGAGCTCCGCGCGCTTGTTGCGCACCACGTCTGCGAGGGTGGCTTCGCCCAGCACACGCCGCAGCGTCGAGTCGAGCAAAATCGCGAGCTGCGTACTGGCGCCGGCGGGACCGACCGTCTGATAGAACTTGAGCGGATCGGTGATACGGTAGCGTGCGAAGGCGTCGACCACGAGCCGCTCTCCGGCTTGGCCGGCACCCGAACTCGCACTGTCGCCGCTTGAGGCATTCACCTCCTGCGCCGGCTGTTCGATGTTGAGAATTCGCTTGTCGATATAGATCACGCTGTCGATGAACGGCACTTTCACGTCGAGCCCGGGCGCGGTGATGACCCGCACGGGTTGCCCGAGCCGGACCACCAAGGCCTGCTCGGTCTGGTAGACGGTGAACAAGGTGTTGTAGGCGACGATTGCCGCAAGCACGAGAACAACGGCGATGGTACCGCCGGTAAGGCTCGTTCTCATGGCTTGCCTCCCGTCGGCAGGCTGCCTGCTCCCGGCGCCGTGCGCGACTTGCCGAGATCGTTGAGCGGCAGATAGGGCACGACGCCCGGCCCCTGCGCGCCGGTATCGAGGATCGTCTTGTCGGTGCCGCCGAGGACGTGCTCCATGGTCTCGAGATACATGCGCTCGCGGGTCACGTCGGGCGCCTTCTTGTACTGCTCGTAGATTTGCAGGAAGCGCGAAGTCTGGCCGTTGGCGTCGGCGACGGTCTGCGCCTTATAAGCTTCGGCGTCCTGGATGATCCTGGCGGCGCGGCCCTTGGCCTCCGGCACCACGCGATTGGCGTAGGTCTGCGCCTCGTTCTGCAGGCGCTCGAGATCCGAGCGCGCTGCCTGCACGTCGCGGGAGGAGTCGATGACCTGGGCGGGATAGTCGACTTTCAGCAGCTGGACCTGCTGTATCAGAATGCCGGCGCCGTAATCATCGAGGATTTTCTGCAGCAGCGCCTGCACCGCGGTCTCGACCTTCTGCCGCGCGCCGGTAAGGATCGGCTGGATGTTCGCTTGCCCGATCACCTCGCGCATGGCGCTTTCAGCCACCGCCTTCACGGTGCTTTCGGGATTCTGGATGTTGAACAGATAATTGCCGACCCTGGTCGGGTTGATCTTCCACAGCACCGAGAAATCGACATCGACGATATTCTCGTCGCCGGTGAGCATCAGGCTTTCCTCCGGCACGTCGCGTCCGCTGCTGCCGACCCGCATGTCTTCGCTGACGCTCATGCCGATAGTGAGCTTGTTGACGCGCAGCGCCGGCGCCGTGAGCGCGCTCTCGATCGGATACGGCAGATGATAGTTAAGTCCAGGCTGCACTTCGCGCGTGAACTTGCCGAATCGCAGCACCACGCCAAGCTCGTCGGGCTCAACCCGAAAGAACCCGGAAAAACCCCAGAGTGCGACGGCCACCAGCGCAATCAGTGCGATGCCGCGACTGCCCATATTTCCCGGCAGCATGCCGCGCAACTTGTCCTGGCCGCGGCGCAGGAACTCTTCGAGATCGGGCGGCCGTGACCCCCCGGGTGGTTGCGGACCCGAGCCCCAAGGCCCCCGCGGCCCCGGATTCCATGGGCCGCCGGGTTGGTTGCTCCACGGCATCAAATCTCTCCTGAATGCCGGCGCTGCGCCGGCCGCGCATTGCAGGGGGATATAGGCGAGCGCACCCTCCGATGCAACGCGCAACAACGCCGCGCCGCCGCGTCAAGGCGCTTCTCGGTGTGCAATTCATCATAAATCTGAGGTGGTTAAGTAGCGGAATGCGGACTCGGCTGGACCTGGCGCGTTCATAGAGAACGAAGGCGAAGGCGGCATCGTCTTCGGGGCCGGGCTTATGCTCGTTGCGCTCAGTCTCGCGCCAGAACCTGACATCGATCGGCGGAAAGCGGGCGTCGCCGTCGGCACGCATATGGACCTGCGTGATGGCAAGTCGCGTCGCGGCCGGCATCGCCTGGGCATAGATGTCGGCGCCGCCGGCGACAACGATCGCATCCGCGCCACGCCGCAGCGCGTCGCCGCGCGCCAACGCCAGTGCGGCGTCGAGGCTTGGCGCCACCACGATGCCCGGCCCGGCAAATGTCGGGTCGCGGCTCACTACAATCGTGGTGCGGCCCGGCAACGGCTTGCCGATCGACAGATAGGTCTTGCGTCCCATCACCACCGGCTTGCCCATGGTCAGCGCGCGGAAATGCGCCATGTCGGACTTGAGCCGCCACGGCAATGCATTGCCGCGGCCGATGACGCCGTTCTCGGCGACGGCGGCGATGAGGAGGATGCTCAATTTGCTCAAGCCGGCTCCCGCGGGGACCACCGTGCATAGAGTTCAGCCAATCTCGGCGGCCGTGCACGCCACCAGTCCTCCGCATGATTCGCGGGCGCCATGAGCGTGTACAAATGCGGCCATAATTGCTCGATCGGCCGATTGAAAACGGCTTTGGCAGCAGCCTCTTCCACTTCGCCGTCCAATACCGCGTCGGCGACGTTCTCCAGGAACGTGAACAGACGCCGAAGCGCTTGGTGCGCTACGAGTTCTTCTTCATCGTAGCCGTACGGGCTAGACGGCAGTTCGCGAACGGTTTGTCGGGCCAGCGTTAGTTCAGGATCGTTCCAAATCTTGATGAAATCCTGTGCACGGATTTGTCGAGAGCGCTTACGCTCGTCGCCGCGAGCTTGCGCGGTCGATGGTGGTTCTTCCGACCTCAACTGCTCACGAATCGCTCGACGCACGCGGTTCGCTGCTGGCCCTAACGCAGCAACAAGATTCTGATCTGCGCGATCTGCCACATAAGTCGGCGGCGCAAGACCAAGAAGGTCAGTAGGAAATTGCAGCGGTTCGGACTGTTTCGGAGTCACAAGAAAGCAACGAAACACTCCAAGCGCGCCAATGAACAATCCAAATTCGAAGATGACATTAGCTCTGACGGATTTAACCATCCTGTCGCGCGCCGTCACAATGTCATCGGCAGTGAAAACGAAAATTGCGAATTGAAACCTGCGCGACGCATTCACCAAATCTGCCAAAGCGTAGCTGGTCGGCTTAAAGATGTCCTGCGTCCAGACGGTCGGCTCTGCCGCATATTCGAGGTGCTCCTGCAGCGTGTAGGCAATTTCCAGCCTTTCGACAGACGAGGCTATGAAAATCGAAGGTTTGTGCGACGCGGCAATCACTTTGCGACCCTGGCGGGAATGTGAGGGTGGGCCTTATATCCGGCGAATTCAAAATCTTCGAATTGATAGTCAAAAACTGTTGGGGGCTTTCGCTTGATGACAAGAGTCGGCAATGCGAGCGGCGCGCGAGACAATTGGAGCCGAGCCTGATCCAAATGATAGGTGTAAAGGTGACAGTCGCCGCCGCTCCAAATAAACTCGCCGGGTAACAGGCCTACCTGATCGCAAATCATGTGGATCAGCAATGCGTAGGAGGCGATGTTGAACGGCACGCCGAGGAAGACGTCCGCCGAACGCTGGTAGAGCTGGCACGACAGCCGGCCTTGGGCGACGTAGAACTGGAACAGGCAATGGCATGGCGACAGCGCCATTTTCGGCAGATCGGCCGGGTTCCACGCCGTGACCACGATACGGCGCGAATCCGGATTGCGCCGGATCGTTTCCACCGCATCCTGCATCTGATCGATGGTGCGGCCGTCCGGCGCGGGCCAGGAGCGCCATTGCCTGCCGTAGATCGGGCCGAGATCGCCGTTGCCGTCGGCCCATTCGTCCCAGATGGTAACGCCGTGGTCATGCAGGTATTTGACGTTGGTGTCGCCGCGCAGGAACCACAGCAGCTCGTAGATGATCGATTTGACGTGCAGTCTCTTGGTCGTCACCAGCGGAAAGCCGTTGGCGAGATCGAAGCGCATCTGATAGCCGAAGATCGACAAGGTGCCGACGCCCGTGCGGTCGCGCTTTTCAACGCCGTCTTCGAGCACACGTTGCATCAAGTCGAGATATTGGCGCATGGAGGTCCGATGTGCAGCCGAGTCGCCGGCGATTCTAGTGCCAAATGAGCGGTTGGCGAAGCGAGCGCAAGGCCGTCCAGGCTTCGTGCGCGATCATGTCCCGCCCTCAGCGCCGGCGCCATCCAATAGCTCGCGGAGAAAGGCAATTGTGCCGGCGTAAATCCCCGGTGCTTCGCTCTCGCGCGGCCCGCCAATCGCAAGCTTCATGCCGGTGCCGAACCTCGCGCGCCGCAAGCGCAGCCAGGCCGCCGCGCGCTCCACCGCGCCCGGCTCACGCAGGTCGACGACGAGAAGCGGTCTGTCGTAACGCGCCGCCAAGTGCTGCGCCAGCGCGGTACCGCGCGAAGCCGCCAAACCGCCGGCGTCGAGAAGGATCATGCATGCGTCGGCATCGCGCAAGTTCCATTCAGTCCGCTGCGCCGGATCGGAAGAGGGAGTCTCGCGCAGCTCGGGGTATCGCGCGAGCAGGCCGGGCGGGCTCGGAAAATCCTCGGCCCAGCCGCCGCTGGGACACCAGCCGCCATAAGCGATGCCGCGCTCTATCGCCACGTCGAGCACGGCGCGGTCGACGCCGGATTGACCGCCGGAAAGAAGCTTCATGGGCAAAGCAAAGGCAGCAGCCGGCCGCCACTCTTTTTTCGGCAACCTTTTGCGCTTATATTACTTTCTGCCGGTGCAAGCCGGCTATGGCAATAAATGGCCGTCGTAATAAACTTATCGGACCCGGGGGCGGTACCCGGCAACTCCACCAATTCCAGGGGACAGTAATCAGTCGTCAGTAATCAGCGTAAAGCCGGAAATTCCGATTACTGATCACTGATTACTGTTCCCTGATCACGGGGTCGAAATAGGATCGACGAGGGCGTAAAGGGCGTGCTTTTGCCCGGCATGGTTCCGGCGTTATCGGGCCAAATTCATAGTTGCCAATGACAACTATGCTCCGGTTGCTCTGGCTGCGTAAGCAGCTCGAAAGACCGACTTAAAGCCCTGGCGGGTTAAGCTCCGTCAGGCGGGGTTCGGAGGCACCTGGCAACAGAAGCCTCCACTTTCGTTCGGAAGTCAGAAGTCGGAAAACAGAAATCGGGTGTCGAGAGCGGCTATACTGGTACCATGCATCGTCCGATCTCTGGCTTGTCGCTTCCGAATTCCGATTTCCGAGTTCTGCCTTCTGATACCTGCCATGCCCGAAGATCACATTCGCTATGACCTGCTCGCCCAGGCCGCCTTGCGCGGGGTGGTCCGCACCGTGCTGGCCGACGCGGCCAAGAACGGTTTGCCGGGCGAGCATCATTTCAAGATCACGTTCTCGACCGCCGCGGCCGGCGTGCGGCTCTCCGAGCGAATGCGCGCCCAATATCCGCAAGCCATGACCATCATCCTGCAGCACCAATTCTGGGACCTGGTGGTGGGCGACGAAGCTTTCGAGGTCGGCCTCTCGTTCGGCGGCGTGCCGGAGCGGCTCACCGTGCCGTTCGACTCGGTCATGGCGTTCGTCGATCCGGCGGTGCAATTCGCTATCCAATTCGAGCTGCTCACGGCGGAGGCTGCCGGCGAAGCCGAGTCAGGACCGACTGACCTGTCCGCCGCACCCGCCCCGGTACAATCGATGCAGCAGAAGCAAGCCGAAGTCCTGCCCGCTCCGCCGCCTGCGCAACCGGCACCCTCGGCCGGTGGCGGCGAGGTGGTGAGTCTCGATCGGTTCAGAAAGAAATGAGGGCGGGGCGCGGCCGACGGATGCGAAGCGACCGACGAGATGCCGCTCCAAAAGTCGCCGGTCGTCCGTCATGTGGCGTCCGCATCGAAACCGATTCGTTCGGCCCGATCGAAGTGCCGGCCGACCGCTGTTGGGGCGCGCAGACCGAGCGCTCGCGGCTGAATTTCCGAATCGGCGAGGAGCGCATGCCGCGCGCGCTGATCGCCGCGCTCGCTCTCGTCAAGCGCGTGGCGGCCGAAATCAATTTGGCGCTCGGCTCGCTGGACGCGCAGCGCGCCAAGGCGATCGTCGCCGCCGCGCAGGAAATCATCGACGGCAAACTTGACGATCAGTTCCCGCTGCTCGTCTGGCAGACCGGGTCCGGCACTCAAACCAATATGAACGTCAACGAGGTGATCGCCAACCGCGCCAACGAAAGTCTCGGCGCAGCGCTCGGCGCCAAAGCGCCGATCCATCCCAACGACCATGTCAATATGAGCCAGTCGTCGAACGACTGCTTCCCGACCGCGATGCACATCGCCGCCGCGCAGGAAATCGTGCAGCGGCTCATTCCAGCCCTGACGCATCTGCACGGGGCGCTGCAGACCAAGAGCAAAGCGTTCGCGCGCATCGTCAAGATCGGGCGCACCCATACTCAGGACGCCACGCCGCTCACGCTCGGACAGGAATTTTCTGGTTATGCGGCGCAGGTCAAATCCGGCATTGCCCGCATCAAGACGAGCCTGAAAGAACTCTATCCGCTGGCGCAGGGCGGTACCGCGGTCGGTACCGGACTCAATGCCAAACGCGCATTTGCCAAACTATTCGCCAAAAGAGCCGCACTCCTCACCGGGCTGCCGTTCGTCAGCGCGCCCAACAAATTCGAGGCGCTGGCCTCGCACGGCGCGCTTGCCTTCGTCCATGGCGCGCTCAATGCGCTCGCCGCCGATCTGTTCAAGATTGCCAACGACATTCGTTTCCTCGGCTCCGGCCCGCGCGCGGGTCTCGGCGAACTCATTCTGCCGGAGAACGAGCCGGGATCCTCGATCATGCCCGGCAAGGTCAACCCCACGCAATGCGAGGCGCTCACCATGGTGTGCTGCCAGGTGTTCGGCAACGAGACCACAATCGCTGTGGCGGCGAGCCAGGGCCAGTTCGAGCTCAACGTGTTCAAGCCGGTCATCGCCTACGCGGCGCTGCAATCGATCCGGCTGTTGGCCGACGCCGCGACATCATTCACCGACCATTGCGTCGCCGGCATCCGTGCCGATGAGCAGCGGATCCGCGAATTGATGCAGAACTCGCTGATGCTCGTCACCGCGCTCGCGCCGCACATCGGCTACGACAAGGCGGCCCAGATCGCCAAAGCAGCGCACGCAAACGGCACGACGCTGCGTGAAGAAGCGCTCAAGCTCGGCTACGTGTCGGCCGCCGAGTTCGACCGTTTCGTGCAACCGGCGCGCATGACCCGCCCGGACCCGTGATCGGGGGTGCCCGGCACGTGCCGCTGCGTCACGCCGCGCACGGCGCCGGTCCGGCTGGCGCGCCGCAACAATGAGCGAATGGCAGCGTTTCGTTGATGATCTTGCGGGCCGCGGCGACGTATCGCCTTGCCGTTATTCAGCATAGCCAAGTCAAAAACGTCGGCATGACGCAGCGTCCCTCGACGCTAGACTGCGACCGGCCTGGATCTATACAGATATTGCTGTGACACAGGAGGTTGGGGTCCTCGCAAATTGCCGCCGCGTCTGGCCCGGTGCGTTCCGGCGCTTGCCCGTTTGCTTACCCGATAGCGCGAGCGACGGCCGATTTGCTCAAACAAAGGTGTCTTGCCCCAGTCGAGCGGTATGGTCACACTGCCCAAGCCGCGTTCAGGGTATCGCGTTATTGGCTCTAAATCGCCGTGTTCCAGTGGCAGCGTAACGGCGCAGTGTTCTAGACCCAAGCGGGCCGGGTTGACCCGAGCCATGATCTGGGAACTGCCGAGCGTCACATGGGCCACATCGTCAAGCTCCGTACCGCGCGCAAACAGGCCAAGCGTCGCCAGGCCGAGCAGGAGGCCGCAGCCAATCGGCTCGCTCATGGGCGCTCCAAGGCCGAGCGAGCCCTTGAGCGATCGAAGACGGATAAGGCCCAAAGAGATCTCGATCAGCGCCGGATCGACACAGGAGACGATTCATGAAATCGCCGGTCATCAAGCGCTCGATCGTGATCGCCGGCCACAAGACCAGCGTCAGCCTCGAGGATGCGTTCTGGAATGGGCTCAAGAACATCGCCACCGCACGGCACACGAGCCTGTCCGACTTGGTCGCGACGATCGATTCGCAGCGCCGCCGCGGCAATCTGTCGTCGGCCATACGCTTGTTCGTGCTTGACCATTTCCAGGCTCGGCTGGCCGGCCATGACGAGCAGGAACGCCCCGGCGCTGGCGATACCGAAAGCACAGGCGCTGGCGACGGATGCCTCATGCGCGAACATGACCTGGGTGGGGGTCGGCAGCGCGGAGTGGAGGCCGCCGCGCCCGCGAAAATCCCATCACTGATGCAGCCCGAATAAGGAATTGAGAATCGACTTGACCCGCGAGGTCAGGTTGGTCGGCCCCGGAGCTTGCGGTGCCGGGCGCGACTGCTGCTTGTCTGCCGTGTCCTCGCCGGGGGAAGGCGAAGGCATACTGGCATGCGGCGGAGTTCGCGATTGGCTCGGTCGAGCCTTGGGCGCCGGCGTCGGCAAGGGCACGTCGGCAATCGTATTGTGATCGGCGATTTGAGAGTTCTCGCGCCCTTGAGCCGGGACGATCGATTGCGTTTGCGACTGGGGCAGCCGCTCGAGACGTTCCACCGCCCGCGCCGGCGCCGGCGGGGCCGGCAACTCGATCAACGCGCCGGGCTGGACAAGCTGCGTGTCGGGGGCGGCCTCGTGGATTCTGGATCCGGCGGCTTCGACGTGCTGGCTGGCCTCGATCGCTTCGATACGGCGGGTCTGCAGTTCGGCGGTATTCAGCGTGAGCCAGTTTGTCAGTGGCGCAAGATCGAGCGTGCGCTGCGGTGCACCAAGCGGACCTTTTACGGCGATCGCAAGCTCTGGCCTCGTGCCCAGCACGGCGCCTGCAGGCGGCGGTGCCGACAGCGTCATGCGGGCGTCGATCGAGGCCTTGGTGAGATCGATGCCGCCGTCGAGCGAAAGCTCTGCCCCGCCTTGGGCATCCAGCCTCGCCTGCTTCACTTTAACCGAGCCTCCGACGATGGTAATCGCCGCATTCGCCTCCGGCACGACCAGGCGGCCATGCGACAGCGCGGCGTTCACGGCAGATTTGACTTTAGCCATATCGACCGAGCCGCTCTGGCCGGCGGCCTGAACAGCGGCAGCAAACGCGTCCGGATCGAGGCCTGCGAATTGCGCGTCCTTGAACGTGACGGTGCCGCCGCCCTGCAGCGAGCCGATGAAGCCTGTCGGACTTGCGCCGAGGCCAGTCCATTGCGCTGCCGTCGTCAGCACGCCGCCGGCCAGGTTCAGCGCGGGACCGAGAATCTGATGCGGCTTGCGCGTCGGCAAGTTTGACGCTGCCGTTCACGCCAAGCCCAGCCGCATCCTGCCGGAATACCAGTGTGCCCGTGAGATGGCCGTCGGCAAGGCTGCCATCGATGTCGTCGAGCGCGATCTGAGAACTCGTGAAAATGCGCGACCCCTTTCAGATCGCTCGCCGTCAGCAGCCGGCGCCAGAGCCACATGGTCGAGCTTGAACTTCACCGCGCCATCGACCGCGCCGAACGCGCCGCGGCCGATCTGTCCGCTCGACGATTGCAGCGCCGCGTTCTGGGCGTTCTGCGCGTTCTGCGGCAGGCCTAGCAGCAGCGCGGTGGCGCTGGCGGCATCGACATCGTCGGCTTCGATGTCGCCGTCAACGCCGATCCGATTGGCCAGGTCAAAGTCAAGCCGCCCTTTCACCGCTGCCGTGCCGACATGCGCGTCAATGCCGGTGAAGGAAAGATCGGCGCCGTGAACGGCCAACGCGGCGTGCAGCGAAGCCGCAACCGCGTTGCCCGACTGGCCGGTCATCGTCTTCTCAAGCGGCCGCAAATCGCCGGCCGACGCCTGCACCTGCAGCGCCGCTTGCGCCATCGCTTTGTCGTCGAAGCGCAGCACGCCCGTGATCTCGCTGTCCAAGCCGCTCACCGAGATCCTGCCGTCGAGCTTGATGTCGCCGTTGGCTGGCCGGGCGGTTGACAGGGTCAAATAACCGGGGAGCTGGTCGACCGCGAGCAGCGGGTCGAGGCCGAGCAGCGCCACGAGCGCAGAACCGTCAGCGGCGTCGATTTCGGCTCTTGAGGTCGAACGACGCGTTGCCAAGGTGTGTTGGCTCGCCGCTCGCATCGCCGTGGACGGTAATGCGCATGGCCGCCATGGTGCCGGTGACTTCGAGTTCCGCATTGCTGCCGGCCTTCGCCGCAGGCCGCAATGTCAGCTCGGCATGCACGCTGGCCGGCGCCAGCCGATCGGCGGCACGGCGCAACGTATCGGCGGCCTGCGGCCGGAATTGCGCCAGGATGTCGCTGACGCCCTGCAACGCCCGCGCATCCAGTTGCAGCGTCAACTTGCCCTGAGGTTGCGACGACAGGTTGTCAATGCGGCCGTCGACGGCAAGCGTGGCCCCCGCCAGGTCGCCGATCGACATCTGGTCGATTTGCAGTTTGCCGGCGTCGTATTTGATCCGCGCTTTGACCGCTTGCGCCTGCACGCCGGCAAAGCTTGCCTTGCCGAGATCGATTGCGAGCGCCAGTCCCTTTGGCCAAGCGATGCCGCCGCCTTTGGCCTCCGCGGCGAAGGCGGAAAGTGTGCCGAGGTCGAGATCGGCCGCGCTCAATCCGGCATCGAGCCGCGACGGCCGATCGCCGACGCCCCACCCATAGTCCAGATGACCTTGGATATTCTCGCCGTCCAAAGTCGCATTGATGTTGTCGACCGCCACCCGATCGCTGGCAAAGGTCACTACCCCTTGCGCGTTCATCGGCTTGACTTGCGCGGCGTTGCGGTCGCGGCTGTGGCCGTTGAACCAAGCCGCCAGCGTGTCCCTATCGGCGGATTGCATTTGCACCGCGCCGTTGAACTCAAACCCCTGCGCGGTGCGGTTCAGTCGTCCGTTCTTGACCGTGACGTTGGTCATGCCGGGCGCGCGGAACTGCAGGTTCTTCACGTTCCAGCCGGCTTGATCGAAAGCCAAGCCACCATCCAGCAATTCCAGCGACGTGCCGCCGACGGTCACCTCGTCGATGCGCAATGCGATCTCGGCCGGCACCGGCAGCTTGGCCGATGTCACGAAGTTTTTCAGGAAACTTCTGAGCAATTCCGCCGGCGGCCGATTAGTCGTATCCGGATCGGCAAGCGCACGATCGATATCGAGTTGCAACGCCGAGATGTCGGCGCGCAGCCGCGGATGCGCTGCAAACGCGACAGCCGCCTCGCCCGAGAAATTCAGCGCGCGTTCTTCAGGCCCGTAGCGAAACGCGGCGTGCTGGACCGATGCCGCGAGCGGGGTCGCTTCGAGCGCGCCGGTGAGGCGCCACGGTTCGCTCACGACCCGCCGGTCATGCGCCAGCATGGCGCCGACCGGACGCGCCAGCGCCATGGTGCCTTGGAATTGCGGGATGTCCTGATCGGAGGTCAGCGTGCCGTCGAACTGCGTGGTCAGCGGCTGCTCGGTCGGATCGACATGGAGTTCTGATCCTGATCCCTGCGCGGCCTTCGACCGGCTCGCCTGATATTCGATAATGATACAGCTCGTCGTTGACGACGACGCCGCCGTCGCCGTTGAACGGCCCGGAAAACGAACTGACCGTTCCCTTGAACCAGAATTTATCGACAACCAGTCGCGAGTTGGACGCTGCATCGGTGAGGATGAGGTGCCCTTCGTCGACATCAAGGCGCGAGATCGAAAGCGCCTGCGGACGAAATGACGCCGCCAATGCGGGCCACTGCACCTTTCCGGAGCGATCGAGTCCGAACGTGATTTGCGGCGCGTCGACGTGCACTTCGGTCGCCTGCACATGGCCGCGCAGCAGGGGGCCGAGCGCCAATTCGAGCTCGATCGCCTTGGCGCGCAGTTGCGGCGGCTGTCCGACTCCGCCAACGTCTACATCGTGCAAGGTGATGACCGGCGACGGCAATAGCTTTGCTTCGATCTTGCCGTTCACCTGAATATGCAAGCCGGTCAGACGGCCGGCCTCCGCCTCGACGGCGCCGCGATAATGGTTCCAATCGATAACAAGCGGCGCCACCAGCGCGGAAACCAGCGCTAGAATGAGCGCAATCGCCAGTCCCAGCAGCGTTGTTTGCACGGCGCTTCTAACCCTCCCCGCGCAAAGCTGCCGGAGCCTAAAACAGCCTGGTACCCTTTGCACGTCCCGCGCTTAGCCGGCGACCGCGCCTTGCGGGCCGGCGCAAACGCAACCGGCCCCCCGATTTGCCTTTATGGGCCGGCTTCGGGGCGATTCTGTGTCGCTTTTTCAAGACCTTACGCGGAATTGGCGATTTTGCGCCGAGTTGCGCCTCTAGGCCCGCCCAAGCGCTCAACGCGGCTTGGCTGCGCGCATACCGCCCATTGCCGCCCGGCGGATTGGCTTTCGTCGACCCGGTCCGCGCGCTAAGGGACGATGAGCGGGCAGGCCTGGGAGGGAAAGCCATGAGTTTTTTGACGCGACGGACCTTGTTGGCCGCACTGCCACCCGCGCTGGCGGCTGTCTGTGCCCAGGCTGCGACGGATTACCCGACCCGTCCGGTCACTGTCGTCGTCCCTTACGCTGCGGGCGGCGGGCTGGACCTGATAGGGCGGCTTTTGGCGCAACAGCTCACGCAACGCACCGGCCAATCCTTCTTCGTGGAAAACCGGCTTGGCGCCGGCGGCGTCATCGCCGCCAACGACGTCGCCAAGGCTACGCCGGACGGCTACACGATATTCGCCGCCTCCAGCACGCAACTCGCCATTCAGGTGACGCTGCACAAGAAACTGCCCTACGATCCGGCAACCGACTTCGTGCCGCTCGCGCTGGTGGCGACCGTGCCTTTCGTCCTCATCTGCAATCCGTCGCTGCCGGTGCATACTGCCGGCGACCTGATCAAGCTCGCCAGGCAAAAGCCGGGGCAATTGTTGTTCGGCTCAAGCGGCATCGGCGGTCCGCCGCACCTCTACATGGAGCTCGCTGCAGACCATGACCGGCACCAAGATGACCCACATTCCCTACAAGGGAACGTCGCAGGCCATCCTCGACGTGGTCTCCGGCCGCGTGCCGATCCTGATGTCGGATGTCGCGCCGGCTGCGCCGCTGATCGCGGCCGGCAAGGTGCGGGCGCTCGGCGTATCATCGGCGCAGCGGGTCGCGATTCTGCCCGACGTGCCGCCGATTGCGGAAAATGGCGTGCCCGGCTTCGATGCGTCGGCCTGGCTGATGGTGGTCGCACCCGCCAAGGTGCCGGCGCCCATCGTCGACAAGCTGCACGTCGAGCTGAAGGCCATTGTCGCCACGAAGGAAATACAGCAAAAATTCGTCCAGTTTGGCGTCATCCCGATCGACTTGCCGCCGGTGCCGGAGTTGCAGACCTTCGTGAAGTCTGAAATCGCGCGCTGGGGCAAAGTGGTGCAGCACGCGGGCCTCGCCGGATCGCAATGACTGACGGACCGTCGGCTTGAGAGGCAGGCAGCGCTACGCGTCCTGCCCGCCGACATCGACGATCTTGCCCGGATTGAGAATGTCGAGCGGGTCGAGCGCGCGTTTGATGGCGCGCATCGCGGCGAGCGCCGCCTCGCCGTGCTCTGCGAGCAGATATTTCATCTTGCCCTGGCCGACGCCGTGCTCGCCGGTGCAGGTGCCGTCCATCGCGAGCGCCCGCTCGGCGAGGCGTTCCAGGAACGCCTCGACGCGCGCCATCTCGTCGCGATCGTTCAGGTCGACCAGAATGCCGACGTGAAAATTGCCGTCGCCGACGTGGCCGACGATCGGGCCGAGCAATTTGTTTGCGGCGATGTCGCGCTGGGTTTCGGTGACGCATTCGGCGAGCCGCGAGATCGGCACGCAGACATCGGTCGCGAGCGCGCGGGCGCCGGGCCGCAGCGCGCATTGCGCCCAATAGGCGTCGTGGCGCGCCTGCCACAGCCTGGTGCGGTCCTCGGCTCGCGTCGCCCACTCGAATGGGCCACCGCCGAGGTCCTGGGCGATTTCGCCGAAGCGCTGCGACTGCTCGGCGACGCCCGCCTGCGAGCCGTGAAATTCGACCAGCAGCATCGGCGTCTCGGGCAGGCCGAGCTTGGAGTAGGCGTTCGACGCCTTGACCTGCAATTCGTCGAGCAGCTCAATGCGCGCCACTGGAATTCCGGACTGGATGGTGAGGATCGTCGCGTTGCAGGCGGCCTCGACCGTGGGAAACGGACAGATGCCGGACGAAATCGCCTCCGGGATTCCGGAAAGCTTCAGCGTCAGTTCGGTGATGATGCCGAGCGTGCCTTCGGCGCCGATCATCAAATGGGTGAGGTCGTAACCGGAGGACGTCTTCTTGGCGCGGCGCGCCGAGCTCATCACCTCGCCATTGGCGAGCACGGCTTTGAGCGCCAGCACATTGTCTTTCATGGTGCCGTAGCGCACCGCGTTGGTTCCGGAAGCGCGCGTCGCCGCCATGCCGCCGAGCGAAGCGTCGGCGCCGGGATCGATGGGGAAGAACAGGCCCTGATCGCGGAGGTGCTCGTTGAGTTGCTTGCGCGTGACCCCGGGCTCGACGACGCAGTCGAGATCCTCGGTATGTACGGCGAGCACGCGATTCATGTCGTGAAAGTCGAGGCAGATGCCGCCGCGCGGCGCGTTGACCTGGCCCTCGAGCGAGGTGCCGGTGCCAAAGGCGATTACCGGCACGCGATGCGCCGCACACAGCCGCACCGTCTCCTGCACGTCGGCCGTGCCTTGCGGAAACAGCACGGCATCGGGCGGCTGGTTTTTGATCCAGGTCGTGGTGTTGCCGTGCTGCTCGCGCACCGCCTGCGAAGTCACGAGCCGATTGCCGAATTTTTGCGCGAGCTTGACGATCACCGCATCGAGCGCGGCACGGTCGGGTCTGCTCGTTTCCGTTACATTCGCCACTGCCATTTGTTTTTTCTCACACAAGGCCAAACACCGTTCGCCTCGGCCGGCAATCCGGACGCCGTGACAGCGTGCGCTCGCAAGTGCGGCTTGGCCAAAGACATATCAGAGTCCGATGTGCCCCGAAAGCGACCGGCAAACCCCTCAAAGCCGCATGTCGCGATGGGCCACAATTCCGGAAATCAAGGAGCCTACGACCGTGAACAGCTTGTCGAGCTTCGCCATCCGATAATGGCCGCGTGGGCCGAGTTGGTACAAACCGGGTTGACCCCCGGCTGCCTACGACGCTAAAATTTCGTTGATTGGTGCGGCGGGTGATTTCCGAGCGGGCATAGCAAGGTGTTTAGGCTTCCGCTGAAATTGTTCTTTTTGGTTTTTGCCGGCGCGGCGGTGCTTTACGTTAGTACTTACAAGCTGCCCCCGACGCCTGGGCACGTGGCAAGCGACGCGCACGCCGCCGATCCCCGGCTCGCTAGATTGCAGCAATTGCCAATTGCTCGGCCGATGGCCGCGCCAACAGAAAAGCCCCCGTCTGACGACAGCGGTATCCCTCCTAAATGCAGACCGCGGGCCGCACTGGATGACCAGAAATGCTACGGGCTTCTTTTTGAATGCTTTCGAGAGAGAAACCTTCGACTAAATCGCCGTGACAAAGCCGCAAACGCCACACTCAAGGAACAAATCCTCGCTAGCAAAACTCTGAGCGGGGACACCGTTTCAGCTACCCTGAAATACGCTGCCCATCGCATTCCCTTCTTTGTGCTCGGATGGTACTTTGCATATTCGCGAAGCGGCGCGGACTATGCTGTCTTAGATTACGGCGACAAAAGGTCCGATGAAGGCTCGCATGTAAGCGACCTCATGCTGATGTTCGATGACGACGTTAATAATGACGGCATTAGCGTAGAAAATAGTTCCACTTTGGGTTATATCGTTTGGAAGGTGACTGGCAATGGTTTCGAGCCATGAGGCGAATATGCTCGCATGGTAATGCTCTCACCTCCAGCATTCGCCTACGCGATAAACAATAGTCGGAAGGGCTTCGACGACAGCGGATTTGACGCAGCGTTGGATACGGATTTTTCGTTCATTTCAAATCTGCGCGCCGGCTCGGGCAAATTATCTGACTATCTCGACCCTGCTTCGCCGGGTTTGACGCTCTATTGGAACACGGTTGAGGGCTACGTATTCGAGAGCGAGAATGGCATTTGCCCGCCCCGGAAGGCCGGAATTTTCACGATACGTGGACCAAATTGCGAGAGGCTGGCAGCGGCGGCTCGCGATGTGTACGGCGAAGTAAAGCCTTTCTCCGTCGTGCGTGCTATCCGCAACCATGCCTTCAAGGAAGGTATTGTCCTTGCAAATGTTTCGATCTCGATCAAAGGCGGTGGCCCCGGCGATTGGATGGCTACCGCTGTCTATGTCGCTGAGCATTCCATCGTCAGCGATGCAAATGCGGTCGAGGTCCTAGCAATCGTTCCAAACCCATGGGCCGATTTTTCTCCACTGATGCCGAAGGAATTGGCGAAAGTGTACTACGATCCAAACAATCGAATCTGGAAGCAGAAATGGACTGTGTTTGCTGCGCACCACGCCGCGACCGTGGCCGACATTGATTATTACCTGTTGGAGGATCAATATCTCGATCCCAAAATCTCCGATCCCGATGAGCAAGACAAAAAGGCGGACGCGGCAGCCAGAAAAATTGTGATTGAGAAGTACGACCTCTCAAAGAGCTGGACTTCAAACATGGACCAGTTTGGATATTTCGGCACTGATGGCCAGAATCACGATAGAGAGCACATTCATATCACCGTACCGAAGACCGGGCTCGACGCATCTATGGCGGAGCTAAACAGGTGTCTTACTGAGAACGTGAACGGAAGCGGAGTTTTTCAGGGCTGTATGCCGAGTGAGGATCGCCGGTAATGGTCAGAGCTATTTCATGCGTGATCTGTTTTGCGTAGGCGTTCGCTGCCTATGTTGGCCCTGTCCAAGCAGCGAAACTCACGGACGTGTAAATCGTCAACAACATCATTCTTGACAGCCGCAACAGCTTTTACGCCACTGGGCATCCTTGCGCACGCCCTTATGACCGGGCGCGCAATGGAAGCTCATGCGGCCGTCGGAGCGCGTATAGTCGGCCCGGCGGAGCCGAACCAATGTGCTATCCAGGGGATGTTACGGAAGCGGACATTGAAGCCGATCGGCGAAGCCATCAATGATGCCTCCCGTCGCTCCGCGTCATTCACGGCCGAAATGGTCAAGCCCGGGTTTGTATTCGTCCGCGTTTGCCCGAAAGCATAAGCGGAATCAGAGTGTGGGTGCGCATCGCAGTCGGCCGCGACGGCCGTAATCCAACCAGCATCCGACAGCCAATCGCGGCGCGCGAACGCGTTCGTGCGGCCCTAATCGCCCGCCGAAAATCCCGACGCCTTCACGGCGGGCGCCCACAATTCCGAATCCGCTTTGACGATTTCGGCGAACGCGGCCGCCGAGGTCCCGGTCGGATCCAGCCCGAACGCCAGCATGCGGTCCTTGACGTTCGGGCGCATGGACCGCCGCGACTATCGCCTTGTTCAGCCGCGCGATAATGTCAGGCGGCGTCTTCGCCGGCGCAAACATGCCGTACCAGCCGCTGGCGACAAGATCGTAGCCGGCCTGCCGGAACGTCGGCACATCGGGCAGGAATGACGAGCGCTGCTCGCCGGACGTTGCCAACACGCGGATGCGGCCGGCTTTGGCCATCTGCACCAGGTCGCTCGTCGTCGTGATGATGATCGGGATATGACCGGCGATGACGTCGGCAACCCCCGCCGCCGAGCCGTGATAGGGCACGGCGCGCAGATCGATCTTGGCCTCGCGCGCGAGCAGCACGCCGAGGAAATGCGGCAGCGTGCCGGCGCCGGGCACCGCGTAATTCGCCTGCGACGGCTTGGCCTTGGCCCAATCGATCAGCGCGCTGAGCGTCTTCACCGGGATTTGTTCGCCGACGGCGATGCCGAAATCGAACGTCGCCAACTGGCTGATCGCAACAAAATCCTTGATCGGATCGTAGTCCAGTTTCTTGTAGACGTACGGATAGACCGACATCGGCGCGATCGGGGTGAGCAACAGCGTGCCGCCGTCTGGCGCCGCCAATTTCACGTCGTTGACTCCGATGCGGCCGCCCGCACCGGGGCGATCCTCGACAATGACGTTGCGATCGAGGCTGAGCTTCATCTTGTCGGCGACCAGGCGCGCCAGCCCGTCGCCGGACCCGCCCGCCGAGAACGGAAAGATGATGCGGATCGTCTGCTGAGGCAGTTGGGCGTGCGATGGCGCTGCAACCGCCGTCACGGCAATTGCAGCTAAAACGAAGCGCAACAGATGCCGGCCTTGCATGGTTCGCTCCTTCAACTTTCGCTCATCCTTGCCGCGCGTCAAGTCGCCTCGCGATCATAGGCGCTCCACAGCTCGGCGGGAACGTCGCTCTCGTCCCAGACCCCGATCAGGATGCCCCGGCGCGCCGATTTGCCGCGCGCGGCGAGAATCTGCCGCTCAGATCGCGTCGTGCGCTGCGATTGGCGCAGGCCCCATTGCGCCAAAGCCGCTTGCAACCGGACGAGTTCGGCGGCGCAGATCGGATCGGCGGCGCAGTCGCGCAGCTCGTCGGGATCGGCCGCAACATCGAACAGCATCGGCGCAAAGCCGATGGCGTGGATCAGCTTCCAGCGCCTGTCGGCGATCATGAATAGCCGCGCGTCGCGCGGCGCGACGCCGAGTTTCTGCGCCGCCGGCTGCAGCGAATAATCGTATTCGCTGACCGCGTATCGGCGCCAGGCGTCCGGCTGTTGCCCGCGCAGCAGCGGCATGAGCGAACGGCCTTCGAGCCGGTGCGATTGCCCGGCGGGATCGCCGCCGAGAAATTCGAGAAAGGTCGGCGCCAGATCGATCGCTTCGGTGAGCGCGTCGCAGACGCCGCCGCGGGCCGCGTCGGCCTCGCGCGAGGGGTCATAGACGATGAGCGGCACCTTGACCGAGGCGTCGTGGAAAAAGTCCTTGTCGCCGAGCCAGTGGTCGCCGAGGTAATCGCCGTGATCGGAGGTGAACACGATCATGGTGTTGTCGAACAGCCCGCGCCGTTCGAGGAATCCGAACAGCACGCCCATCTGGTCGTCGATTTGTTTGATGAGGCCCATATAGACCGGAATCACTTCGGCCCGCACCTCGTCGCGCGAAAACACCCGGCTGACGCGATGCGCCATGAACTCGCGGAACACCGGATGCGGGTTGACGCGCTCATCGGCCGAGCGCACCGGCGCAATCACGTCGCCGGGTCCGTACATGTCGTTGTACGGCGCCGGCGCCAGGTACGGCCAATGCGGCTTGATGAAGGACAGATGCAGGCACCACGGCGCGTCGCCAGTCTCGGTAATGAAGTCGATGGCGCGCCGCGTCATGTACGGCGTCTCGGAATCCTGCTCGCGCACCCGCGCAGGCTTTCGCGCGTTGCGCATCGCCCAGCCCGACGCCAAGCGATTGCCGTCGCCGGCCGCCGCGTTGGCGAAGTCGTGCCAGGGATTGTCGCCGGCATAGCCCTTGTCGTTGAGATAGCGGTTGTAGGGGACGGGGCGCGGGTCGAACAGCCCGTCCGGCCCGACCGCATGCAGGCCGTCGTCGCGCTCGTAGGGATCGAAACCGCATTCGGCGACGCGCACGCCGATGATGGAATGCGGATCGATGCCGAGCCGGGCCATGCCCTCGGCATCGGCTTCCATGTGGGTCTTGCCGACCAGAGCGGTGCGCACGCCGAGCGGCCGCAGATAATCGCCGAGCGTCAGTTCCCCGACCTTGAGCGGAAAGCCGTTCCACGCCGCGCCGTGCGAGGCCACGTAGCGCCCGGTATAGGTGCTCATGCGCGAAGCGCCGCACACCGGCGACTGCACGTAGGCGCGCGTAAAGCGCACCCCGCGCGCGGCGAGCGCATCGATGTGCGGCGTATCAAGATGCGGATGGCCGTAGCAGGACAGATAGTCCCAGCGCAGCTGGTCGCACATGATGAAGAGAATGTTTTTGGGCTTTTCGGTCACGGCGCGGCGTCCCGGACTAGAACATGCACTTATTGATCGCCGTGAACGACGCTGTTCTCACGTTACGCCTCGATGCCCGCGCCGACCCTCAGCAAATTCGATCGTGTACCCGTCAGGGTCATGAGCCCGCATCGACCTCTCCCACGGCTCTTCGTGCGGAGGCTCGAAAAACTCCACCCCCCGACTTTTCAGCTGTTGGTAAAGTGCATCAAGGTGATCAGTCGTTAACTCAACGTGGATGCCTGCTCGTTGACGCAGTGTCGTGCTGTTTGATCCCAAAGGGTCGTCGCTATCGTGAACCAGCAGGCCGATCGTGCCGCCCGTCGGCCCGCCGACACGGATCATCGCGAACTGTGGAGCTTTGTTGATCTCAACCGTAAAGCCGAGCTTGTTGCCGTAAAATTCAATCGACCGCCTCACGTCCGCTACGCGAAGCGTCAGTCCCTCTAATCGAACAACAATGACAGGATCGGATTCAGAGTCGCTTTTGCGATTGAGTGTCGTCATATCCGATTCCTCCGGGTGAAGCGTCCCATACGGAGCCTACCTTCGGTCTCGTTTGACGATCTTCGGCTGAACGAAGGATATTCCCGGCGATTCGCTGCCGCAAGCCGAAAATCTCTCCCTGTCGCTCCGGTAGAGAACTGGGTAGAGAACCGGGTACCCGCTTCTGCGGGACGAGCGGATAATGTCCCCAATCGCTGCGAATTGCATTGCGCCCGACCATGCCCGACCACCCCCATCCCGAACCTGCCTTCGCTGCACCCTTCGTCTCTTCGGTGATGCACGTCGAGCCCGGCTGGATCGACTACAACGGCCATCTCAACATGGCCTACTATAATGTGCTGTTCGACCGCGCCGTCGACGAAGTCTATGAGCTCATCGGCTGCGGCCTTTCCTATGTCGAGAAGCAGCGGCATTCCTGCTTCACCGCCGAAGTGCACGTGCGCTTTCTGCGCGAGCTTCATGCCGGCGACCCGGTGCGCGTCACCTTCCACTTGCTCGACTACGACGCCAAGCGGCTGCATTACTTCGAGGAGCTTTTTCACGCCCAGCAAGGCTGGCTCTCGGCGACGTCCGAGAACCTGGCGCTGCATGTCGACATGACGGCTGGCAAGACCGCCGCCTTCCCCGATGCGATTGCGGCCCGCCTCGCCGGCCTGAAGGCCGCCCACGCCGCGCTGCCGATCCCGCACGGCGCCGGACGGCGCATCGCCATGGTGAGTCCGCGTCATCTACGGCGTTGAATTAAGACGCGTCATTCCGGCATTTTCTGAGCGTCGGACATCAGCTTCCACAAAGCCGTGCCGAAGTTCACGATGTGCTCCTGTTGGCAGTGATTGCACCTATAGGTACGCATATCGTCGCCGGTCATCGTGAACTTTTCCACCATCACCATTTCCCTGCCGCATTGCGGACATTGCGTCAGCGACGGCGGTGCGGGCGGGTTGCGCCTGAATAGTCCTTTGAACTGAAACGGCCACTTCATCTGAAATTCCTCGCCATCGGAATGGGACGCAGGCCGCACGGGAATTGACAGATTGCCGGTTTTTTCCGAGCGTCGCTACGGCAGAAATTGAGGGTCGGGTTCGATGTCATCGCATTCGCGCGCGCACGCCGGTCAATCGTCGCAAGTCACCATCCGCGAACATCGCATTCCGAGCGCCGACGCCAAGCCCTACATCGCCGTGCAGGGGCCGGACGGCGCGCTGTGGTTCTGCGAGAACGGCGCCTCGAAGATCGGCCGCTTCGATCCGGACCGCAGAACCTTTACCGAATTCGCGCTGCCGGCCAAAACCGCGATGCCGGTCGGCATCGCGACCGGCGGCGACGGCAATCTGTGGTTCACGCAGAAGGCGGCCAACCGCATCGGCCGCATCACGACCCGCGGCGAGATCGCGGAATTTCCGCTGCCCTCGCCGTTCGCCGGCCCCGACGGCATCGCGCTCGGCCCGGACGGCAATGTCTGGTTCTCCGAGGCCGAGATCGGCAAGATCGGCCGCATCACGCCGGACGGCGCCATCACCGAATTCGGCGACGGCATCTCATTCGGCGCGCGACCGCTGTCGATCGTCGTGCGCGACGGCGCGTTGTGGTTTTCCGAAGCCGCCGGCAACCGCATCGGCCGCATCGGTATCGACGGCAAGGTCAGCGAATTTGCCATCCCCAGCCGGGACAGCCAGCCGCGCGCCATGGCCGCACATCCGGACGGCTCGATTTGGTTCGTGGAGACCTCGACCAACGCGCTCGGCCGCATCGACCGCGACGGCAACATCACCGAATACAAGGTGTCGACGCCGAATTCATCGCTGCGCGGCGTTACCGTCGGCACCGACGGCGATCTCTGGTACACCGCGAACGCCGCCAACAAGATCGGCTGCATGGCGCCGGACGGCACAGTGCGCGGCGAATACGACATCCCGACCCCGAACAGCGGCGCCCGCTGCATCACCGCGATGAGCGACGGAAGGCTGTTCTTCACGCAGTACGATGCCGGGCTGATCGGGGAAGTGGTTTTGGGGTAGCGGCGGGTTATAGGAAAGACAGAAATTCCGCCACCGTCATTCCCGCCTGCGCGATGATCCCTCGCAATGTTCCGCGTTTGAGATCGCCGCTGTGCACCGGCACCGTCACCTTGCGCGCCGGATCGCTGGTGTGAATGAGCCTGCAATGACTGCCAGACGTTCGCGACACAGCGAAGCCTGCGCGTTCGAGCGCGCGAACGACCTGGCGCGCCGTGAGCGCCGGCAGTCGCTCGTTCATGCCGCAAGGGTAACGGTGACTTCCCGGATGCGCGGTGGCTCGCCATCCGACACGGGCTCGCCGCGCGCGAGGCTGTCGGCGATCACGAGTTGAATGGCGTCCTGCGCCATTGCCAACGCTTCCCGCTCGTCCTTGCCGTAGGTGACGATTTCAGGGAATGCGGGAACGCGCACGGTGAATCCACCCTCGGCCTCGGGTTCGAGTACAACAGCGAAGGTTCGTTTTCCATCCACGGCACGGCCTCGTGTGAGCCAGACAGACTATACTACCAGCAAGGCGGAATGCGTAGCGCTCCCGGCCGGATTGCCCGGCGCCCCAGCGCCAGCCTCGTAAATGCCATGCGTAAATGCCATGTTCTTGCGGTGAGAATCACTGGCAGCGAGACCCTTGGCTGACCCGTTAAAGCGAACCTTCGAATCTGCCGATCCACCGGCCCCTTCCCCCGGCGGCATTGCCGCACGCGCCCGCGCGGCGGCGGGGGCGGCGGGCGGCGGCGCGGCCTATCTCGCCGGGCTCAATCCGGAGCAGCGGTCGGCCGTTGAGACGCTCGACGGCCCGGTTCTGGTGCTGGCCGGCGCCGGCACCGGCAAGACCCGCGTGCTGACCGTGCGCATCGCCCATATTCTCAGCCTCGGCCGCTCCCGGCCGGGCGAAATCCTCGCCGTCACCTTCACCAACAAGGCGGCGCGCGAGATGAAGGCCCGCGTCGGCGACATTGTCGGCCAAGTCGTCGAGGGCATGCCCTGGCTCGGCACCTTCCATTCCATCGGCGTGAAAATTTTGCGTCGCCACGCCGAGCTGGTGGGGCTGAAAGCAGATTTCACCATCCTCGATGTCGACGACCAGATCAGGCTGCTCAAGCAGCTCCTGGAGGCCGAGAACATCGACGAGAAGCGCTGGCCGGCGCGCGTGCTCGCTATGCTGCTCGACGGCTGGAAGAACCGCGGGCTGACGCCGGAGCAGGTGCCGCCCGGCGAGGCCGCCGCCTTCGCCAACGGCAAGGGCCTAAAACTGTACAAGGCCTTTCAGGAGCGGCTGAAAATCCTCAACGCCGCCGATTTCGGCGATCTTTTGCTGGAGTGCATAAGGCTGTTCCGCGAGCAGCCGGAAGTGCTGCGTCAGTATCAGGCGCGCTTCAAATTCATCCTGGTCGACGAGTACCAGGACACCAACGTGGCGCAATATCTGTGGCTGCGGCTGTTGGCGCAAAGGACGAATAAACCCTCTCCCCTTGCGGGAGAGGGCGGTTCTGAGCGGAGCGAGGAACCGGGTGAGGGCCCGAGAATCCCTGCGCTTGAGCGGCCCTCACCTGATCGCGCTTCGCGCGATCTGTCCTCTCCCGCAAGGGGAGAGGGAAGTATCGGAGAGGGAAGTAAAAACATCTGCTGCGTCGGCGATGACGACCAGTCGATCTACGGCTGGCGCGGCGCCGAGGTCGACAACATCCTGCGCTTCGAGCACGACTTTCCCGGCGCCACGGTCATTCGCCTGGAGCGCAATTACCGCTCCACCGGCCACATCCTCGCCGCCGCCGCGCATCTGATCGCCCACAACGAAGGCCGGCTCGGCAAGACTTTGCGCACCGACGACGTGCCGGGCGAGAAGGTGACCGTGACCGGCGCCTGGGATTCCGAGGAAGAAGCCCGCGCCGTCGGCGAGGAAATCGAGCAATTGCAGCGCGACGGCCACAGGCTCAATGAGATCGCCATCCTGGTGCGCGCCTCGTTCCAGATGCGCGAGTTCGAGGACCGCTTCGTCACGCTCGGCCTGCCCTATCGCGTCATCGGCGGCCCGCGTTTTTACGAGCGCGCCGAAATTCGCGATGCGCTCGCTTATCTGCGCGTGGTCAATTCGCCGGCCGACGATCTCGCCTTCGAGCGCATCGTCAACGTGCCCAAGCGCGGCCTCGGCGACGCCAGCGTTCAGCTATTGCACGACCACGCGCGCAAACACCGCGTGCCGCTTACCGAAGCCGCGCGCGCCGTCATCGCCACCGACGCGCTCAAACCGAAAGCGCGCGGTTCGCTGCGCGGCCTGCTCGAATCGTTCGACCGCTGGCGCAAGCAGCGCGACGCCCTGCCCCACACCGAGCTCGCCGAAATCATTCTCGACGAGAGCGGCTACACCGAGATGTGGCAGAAGGACCGCTCCGCCGACGCCGCCGGGCGCCTCGATAATTTGAAAGAGCTGATCCGCTCCATGGAGGAGTTCGACAACCTGCAGGGTTTTTTGGAGCACATTTCTTTGGTGATGGACAACGACAAGGCCGCCGAAGCCGACGCGGTCAGCATCATGACCTTGCACGCCGCCAAGGGGCTCGAATTCGACACCGTGTTTCTGCCCGGCTGGGAGGAAGGCTTGTTTCCGCACCAGCGCGCGCTCGACGATCAGGGCCGCGCCGGGCTCGAAGAGGAGCGCCGGCTCGCCCATGTCGGGCTCACTCGCGCGCGGAAACGGGCGAAAATCTATTTCGCCACCAATCGCCGCATGCACGGCCTGTGGCAGACCAATTTGCCCTCGCGTTTTCTCGACGAACTGCCTGAAGCCAATGTCGAAGTCACCGAATCGCAAGGCGGCTTCGGCGGGCTCGGCGGCTATGGCGGCTACGGCGCCTCCCGCTTCGACGCCACCACCTCGTTCGGCTCAAACTACACCACCCCCGGCTGGCAGCGCGCGCAGGCGAAGAAAGGCGGTAGCGACAACGGCGGCCTCGCGGAAAGCAGCACTGACTACGAGGCCGACGGCGGCCCACTTCACCTCACCCCGCAGCGGAGAGGTCGAGCGACCACCGACTTCGTCGGGGGGAGCGAGGGTGAGGGGGTTCGGGCCTCGGGCGTGGGCGCCGCGCGCCGCCTGCCGCTGACCATCGAAGGCGAACTGGTCGCCAAATCCACCGGCACCACCTCCGCCTTCACGCTCGGCGACCGCGTCTTCCACCAGAAATTCGGCAACGGCCACGTCACCGCAATAGACGGCAACAAGCTGACGATCCAATTCGACCGGGCGGGGGAGAAGCGGGTGGTGGATAGTTTTGTGGAGCGGGTGTGAGGCCGGGTAGAGAGCTGTAGAAGCCCTTCCTTGATTAGAGCAATTTAGGCAAATACAACTCACCGTATGGCGTACAATATCGACATGGCAGCGGCCGCAAAGCGCCACTGGCAGGATGGCAAACTTCTTCTGGACGCCCGCCGATGGCAGGCGGCGGGATATCATTTTGGTTTTGCAGCAGAATGCGCACTAAAGCTTGTATTATTCCAGCATGGAATTCCGAGATCAGAGAATCGGCGAGATGACCCATATTGGGCACACTTTCCCGAGCTTCGCACTCTGCTGATACGCGATGGTAAAGGAAGGTTATCTCAAGGGCTTTATGACCAAATAGCGCACGGCTCATTCATGCAAGAATGGAATACGGACATGCGATATGCCTCGGACGGTGCGGTCGTTGAAGGAAGAGCGGTTATGTGGCGCGACCAGGCCAATACACTATTTGGTTTAATCTTTTACTAAACGGCATCGAGAGCTCCATGAGCACCAGCTTCGACGACAGCCTCGCGAAATTCGCTGCAGGCTCTTGCCAAAGCAGGCGTGGATGTCACTTCAGCAGCTGGAACATTTGTTCGCGACTCACGGGGGAGGCTCTCATTTGTTTCTGCTTCAGATGTTTCAACGGCAGCTACGGAAAATGTGCTTAAGGCCATCACAGGTGATCTTCATCCATACGTGTCTCCCCTTGGGCCGATTGCGGATCAAGAAGCGCCCGGGGCAAAACACGTGCTCGGAGATCGCTCCGCTTTGAACGTAACTCTCGAAATTACCAACGGCACACTTGTCGTTACAAGACTGTTAGATCGACGCGCAATTGGAGGAGACTGGCTTCATTTCCCCATCGAACCAATAGCTTCGCCTCCGCGTATGGTCTTTGTCAGCCTTAAGGGCGGCGTAGGACGCTCAACTGCTCTAAGTGTTTTGGCTGCCGAGTTGTCCGAGCAGGGCCGCGCCGTATTGGTTGTCGACCTCGATATGGAGGCCGCTGGCATTGGTTCGATGTTGATCGAGCACGACGTCCTACCCCGCTTTGGTACGATCGATTTTTTCGTTGAAAATGGGCTAAGGGAACTCGACGATTCCTTTATGCTTGACTGCCTCGGCTCCTCTTGGTTGGGTGGTGGACGAGGACGCATTGATGTCATTCCATCTATAGGAGCAAGTTCGTTGTCGCATCCGAGTGAAGTATTGGCGAAGCTTGCACGTGCTTATCTTGAGGGCCCAACTGAAGAAAATGGTCAAAAAACTTTCGTGGTAAATCTTCAAACACTCGTAAGTCGACTGACTGATCTGAACCGATATGACGCCGTGCTCATCGATGCGAGAGCCGGCCTCCACGAGACCACCGCGGGACCTATCTTGGGTTTAGGGGGAGACGTTCTCTTATTTGGGGTGAATCAGACACAAACAGCTGTGGGATACGAAATATTGTTATCACACCTCTCGCGTTTTCCTGCACCGTCGCCGGAAAATGACTGGCGGTATCGCTTGAAGATGGTCCAAGCAAAAGCGAACCCGGATGAAAGGGATTTGCTTTCCTATCGAACAGAGATGTTTAATATTTTTGATAGTAATCTATATCAGCAACAAGTGCCGGAACACGCGGACTTACTTGATGCAGGATTCCGTTTTAGTATCGACGACAAAGATGCCCCCCACTTTCCTATCCCGATTTTTGAAGATGAGCGCTACCGCCTTTTTGACCCGGTGAGAGACAAGTCTCAGCTATTGAAAGATTTCTATCAAAAAAGCTTCGGCCACTTTCTCAATTTTGCAATCGACCGCCTGCAACTCGACGAGGAGACCATTACGCCGTGAATCTCCAAGATGGCGCCGCTCTTCGACAAGGCATTTTGAGTATAAATCCGGATGTGTCCCATAGGGCAACGGAGCCGCCGACACCTTCCGAAATTTATGCGCCTTCACACCATATCGCTGCGCTAAATCCAGACAACACGTTAGTCGTTGGAATACGAGGAGTCGGAAAGAGCTTTTGGGCGGGCGCATTGGGCGAAGCTACCGCACGAAAAGTGGCTGCTGACGCCTACCCTGAAATTGGACTAAATCGATATGTGGTAGCGTTTGGTTTCACGGGATTTGAGGGAGGGGACGCTCCTTCCCCGGAAACACTACAGCAGTACGGTCGTGACGCAGAGTCAGCCAAGTTATTGTGGCGCGCTGTGGTTCTTATAGCTTTCGCGCGTGCAGCGGGCATCGTTGTTCCAAAAACGTACCGTGACGCGATGGCCGCTTATTCGGATTCCGAAGATCGCGAGGCGATCATGCGGCAAGCGGACGCCGCGCTCAGCAAACGGAATCAAAGGCTGCTTTTGATATTCGACGCGCTGGACACGCTTTCGACCGATTGGCCACAACTTCGTTTACTCACGAAAGCCTTGCTTGAAGTGACATATGCAATGCGCAGCTATCGGTTGTTACGCATGAAATTGTTTTTACGCCCGGAGCAACTCGACGACCCCGCCATTGGATTTACTGATCTCTCGAAATTGAAGGCGGGCAAGATTGACCTAGCATGGGACGATGTGGACCTTTACGGACTCTTCTTTACACGGTTAGCGAACGAACCCGCTTCTCGGATCGCTTTCAAACATGTTCTCTCGCGCGTCCGAATCGCATTGCCGAATAGCAATCTGGTTCGACTGCCCGCCTCACTTGCGCGGGATGCCGATACTCAAGAGGACGTGTTCGTACAGATAGCCGGTCGATACATGGGTTCGGATCATCGAAAGGGTAAGACATATACTTGGATACCTGGTCATCTTGCGGATGGCTTTAGAATGGTTACTCCGAGGAGCTTTTTGACGGCACTTAGGAGGGCGGCTGAAGTAAGTGAAACGTCCGAATCCAGAATTCTGACAGTCGAGGGAATAAAAGAGGGATTGCGGTCGGCCTCTCGCGTCCGCGTAGATCAGCTTAAGGAAGAATATAAATGGATAGAACTAGCTCTGATTCCACTCGCTGGATTGCGCGTACCGTGTGACGAAGAGGAGATTACTAAGCGCTGGTTGGATGCGGCGACCGCAAATAACCTAGAGCGCGACGCTGCTGCAAAAGGATATTTGGCTCCAAGTGAAATGCCTGTCGTGGAGGACGATAGCAAAGCTCATCGAGCCCCGTTGCGTGAGCGCGGTTTGCTCGCAACACTTGTCAAGATTGGTGTTCTTGAGCCACGCCCGGATGGTAGAATCAATATGCCTGATATATTTAGAATTGGTGCGGACATTATCGGACGGGGACGCGTCGCTCCGGAAGGGTAGTGGCGTATCAAGTGCTATACGACAACCGTCCAAATAACGGTCCTGTGGCTTCAGCCAAGGTGATCGCCCTGTGCATCGATGCCGATGCCTGCCCGGTGAAGCAGGAGGTTTATCGCGTCGCCGAGCGTCATGCGCGCAAGGCACCGCCCTCGAAGGACGTTCATACAACGTCATGGCCGGACTTGTTCCGGCCATCCACGTCTTTGCGGCGGCTGGGCTCCTAAGACGTGGATGGCCGCGACAAGCGCGGCCATGACGAGGGGCATGCGCACACGTGACCGGCATCAAATAAGCGTCCCATACAAATCATCCCATTCCGGGTTCATCGCGTGAATAAGGCGGACCTTCCAGGCGCGGGGCCAATGCTTTATGGTTGTCTCGCGTTGAATTGCCGAGCGGATGTCGTCGAAGTGTTCGCAATAGACCAACCGCTTCAAGCCATAACGCTTTGTAAATCCATCGATCAAAGCTTCCCGATGCTCGAAGGCTCGCCGCGGCAAATTGCTTGTCACCCCGACATAGAGAATGCCGTTGCGTCGATTGGTCATGAAATACACCCAGCCGCCAGCCATCGGCGCATTAAAGCAAGACGTGGATGGCCGGAACAAGTCCGGCCATGACGGTTGGGGAATGCGGAGAGCAAGGCGTGGCGATGATCACCATCTACATCGACGCCGATGCCTGCCCGGTGAAGCAGGAGGTGTATCGCGTCGCCGAGCGGCATGCGTGCAAGAGCGTTTGCTGTTGCAAAGGACTGTCCCTATAGCGTCATGGCCGGACTTGCTCCGGCCATCCACGTCTTTGCAGCGGCTGGTCCATTAAGACGTGGATGCCCGCGACGAGCGCGGGCATGACGGTCCCTAGATAAGCGTTTCGTACAAATCGTCCCATTTGGGATTTACGGATTGAATCAAACGCACCTTCCAGGCGCGCGGCCAGTGTTTGATCGTTTTTTCGCGCTGGATCGCGTATCGAATATCGTCGAAGTACTCCGCATAAACCAACCGCTTCAAGCCATGACGCTTGGTAAATCCGTCGATCAGTCCTTCCCGATGCTCGAACGCGCGCCGCGGCAAGTTGCTCGTAACCCCGACCTACAGGACGCCGTTGCGCCGGTTGGTCATGAAATAAACCCAGCCGCCCTTCATTTTTAGATTAAAGCAAGACGGGGATGGCCGGGACAAGCCCGGCCATGACGGCTCGGGGACTGGGGAACGCGAGCCCTGACGATCATTACCCTCTCCATCGACGCCGACGCCTGCGCGGTGAAGCAGGAGATTTATCGCGTCGCCGAGCGCCATGCGCGCAAGGGCACGGCGCGTCAAGGGCTTGACCCGGTGGTCCATGCTGACAAGCCGCATGGATTGCCGGATCAAGTCCGGCAATGACGGCGAGGTGCGGATGATCGTCAGCGCGTTATCTCTGTTCGACCGCTTCGACAGCAAGGATCGTCGGCAGATGACGCGCAATCTCCTGCCAGGTCTCGCCTTCGTCGACACTGCCGAAGACCGAGCCGCTGTTGGTGCCGAAATAAATTCCCGCCGGATCGCGACCGTCACCCGCCATGGCCTGACGCAGAACGGTGAAGAAGCAGCCCTGCTGCGGCAGGCCTTGCCGCATCGCCTGCCAGCTTTGGCCGCCGTCGCGCGATCGCCACACCGCCGCGGCGGCGTCGGGCGGGAAAGCGTCCGGCCGTGTCGCCGTTCAGCGGCAGCGTCCAGATCGTGTCCGGATCGCGCGGATGAACGCGGATGGGAAAGCCGAAGGTCGATGGCAAGCCTTTGGTGCGATCGTTCCAGCTCCGGCCGCCATCGGCCGAGCGCCAAACGCCATAATGGTTCTGCTGGTAGAGCACGTCGCTCGCGCCCGGCGCGCGGATCATGTTGTGGACGCAATGCCCGATCTCGCCGTCGCGCGGCGCGGCGGGATGCTCGGCGTGGCCGCAATCTTCGGCATTCGAGAGGCGATTGCGGCGCTCCCATGTCGCCCCGCCGTCCTCGGTCGCAAACACGCCGGCCGCCGAGATTCCAACCCAGAGCTTTTTCCGGTTGTCCGGATCGGGGAGGATGGTGTGCAGCGTCAGGCCGACGCCGCCGGGAAGTCCAGCTCCCGGCGGAAGGGTGATCGGTCAGGCCGCGCACCTTTACCCAATCCTTGCCGCCGTTGGTGCTGGCCAGAAGACTCGCCGGTTTGGTGCCCGCGTACAGCGTGCCGTGCGCGTAGCTCAGCGACCAGATTTGCGCGAACGTGTCGGCGAACGGCAACGGCGCTTCGGTCCAGCCGATCATCTTGGCGAGATTGGCATCCTTCGCGGCTCAATCGTCCATTGTTCCCTTGGTGAGACGGGTGACCTTCCAGGTCGCGCCGCCATCTTCGCTGCGCCAGACGCCCGCGCCATGCCAATCGCCGCCGCCGCCGGCCCAGAGCGTGCCGGTCTCGGGGTCGCCAATCATGTGATTGATGGGCCAGCCGTCGCAGTAAGGACCGCCAATCGCCCAGCCGCTACGGTCGTTGCCGCCGGAAAGCAGAAAGGCGCCCTTGGTCGTGCCGACCAGCAGCGTTGTGCGCGTTGCGGACATCTGGTTTTTGCTCTCCATCGAAAGCAACGGTGGACTATAAGACCATCGTCTTACGCTTCGATGCTAGCACGGGCCGCTTCTGTCAGAAATGATCGTTATCTACATCGACGCCGATGCCTGCCCGGCGAAGCAGGAGGCGTATCGCGTCGCCGAGCGCCATGCGGGGAAGGGCACTGCCCTCAAAGTCTTCGTCGTCAGCAACAGCCCCATCGCGGTGCCGCGCGATTTTTTTAGTTGGCGGGCGGCCGGACGCAAAACCGGGGACCACATTTGCTGACCGCCCGCTGATCGAGCGCGTGGTCGTCGGCGCCATAAGTTGACATTAGTACCCCTTTGGGGTATAGGGCCGTCATGCGTCGGCGTCCGGTTTCGGTGATCGAACTGCCCGGCTACCGGCGGCGAGCGGATGAATTGCTCAGCAGCACCGAGCAAGACGCAATCATCGACCTGATCGCCTATGAGCCGACCTGCGGGGATCTCATTCCCGGGACCGGAGGGCTCCGCAAGGTTCGCGTCGGGCGCGGTGGCGGCGGCAAGCGCGGCGGCGCGCGGGTGATCTACTATTTCTACAATACCGACTACCCCGTCCTGGGTGTCGCGATCTACGCCAAGAACGAAAAGGCCGACCTCAGCGCGCAGGACAAAAAGAAATTCGTAGCACTGGTGAAGGAGATCACGGCGCAATGGCGAAGAAAGTGAAAAGAAGCCGGCTGGCCGACGACATTCTTCTGAGCCTCAACGAAGCGCTGAAATATGCGCGCGGCGAGAAGGCTGATGTGATCGTCCATCGCGTCGTGCCGAGCCACACCGACGCGCGCGAAGCCCGGCACAAGCTCGGCCTGTCGCAGCGGGAGTTCGCCGCAATCATCGGCACCGGAATCGGCACCGTGCGCAAGTGGGAGCTTGGCACGCGACGGCCGTCCGGCGCGGCGCGCACTTTGATCGAGGTCATCAAGGCCGAGCCGAAGGCCGTTCGCCGCGCGATCGCGAAAAGTAAATCCGCGGCGTGAAGGAAATCGCGATCACCATCGCGGCCGATGCCTGCCCGGTGAAGCAGGAGGCGTATCGCGTCGCCGAGCGGCATGCGTGCAAGAGCGCTTCTGTTAAAGGACTTCCTTATAGCGTCATGGCCGGAACAAGCCCGGCCATGACGACTTGGGCCGCGGCTTGATTCGTAATATCCACCGGCAGGCTGGATGACAGCCCGACGAAGCCGACCGCTGGATCGCGGAGCGCGCCGCGCGGCGAAATCGCTATTGTCGGACGCCTACTGCTTGAGGAATTCGAGGTTGCAGACGCGGCGGCCGTCGGCGCGGCTTCCGGCGCCCTTTGCGCCAGTGAACTGCGCTCGGACCGGGTAGGTATAATGCGTGCCGGTCGGCACATGTCCGGCCGCGAAGGCGCTGGCACCGACAATGCCGCTCGCCAGCAGCGTCGCGGCGCCGTCGGGCTGGATCTTGCCTTCCAGTTGAAACCAGACTCGGCCGGTCTTCGCTGCCTTGATGCCCCAGATATTTGCCGTCCTTCACCTCGCCGAAAAACCGATAGACGAAGGCCTTGCCGCCGCTGCCGTTCAGGCAATTCAGCGTGGTCAACCAGGTGCCGTCGAAAGGCGGCGTTCGCGCCACTGATGGTGCCGCGGCAACCGGCGGCCGAGCCGGGGTTACTGGCGGCGGGATCGAGGCGGCCGGCAGTGGCGCCGTGGCGGCCGGCGGCGGCGGGATCGAGACAGGCGGCGGCGGCGCCGTGGCGACCGGCGGCGGGATCGAGACGGCCGACCGCGGCGCCGAGGCGGCCGGCGGCGGCGCGGCGGCCGGAGACGAAGCTGACGCGGTCGGTGACGGCGCCGGGGTGACCGGCGCGGCCGCTCGCCGCAAATACCAGGCGGCGGCGCCGGCCCCGATGAGGATGACCATAAGCGCGGCAGCCGCCAGCGGCAGCCCGTGCGATTTAGGCTTGCCGAAACGGACAGGCGGAACGGCTTTTGCCGGCGCTGGCACCTCGCCGCCATCCTGAGATTTGGCGGTCTCCAGGACTTGGCCGATGCGCAGCGCGAGCCGCTCGATCTCCTCCTCCCAGTTTCTGAACAGGTCGATCCATTGCCGAGTCGCGAATTCGTAAGCGAAGGCGTCGCTCGGCATCACGTCCTCGACCCGAACCGGCACCACGGTGACGCGGTGGCGCCCGGCCAAGACCAGCTCCTTCTTGATCTCGTCGGAATTGTTGGCGTTGCCGGTAAACACCAGCAGCATGACGCGCGCCGAGCGCAGCGCCTGCACAATCGCTTCCTGGAAATTCTCACCCGGCAACACGTCGCGGCAGGAAATCCAGCAAGTGAGCCCACGCGCCTCCAGCGCCTGGCAAATGGTCTCGGCAACGTCGCGGTCCTTGGACGAATAACTGATGAAAATCGGCGCGCTCATGACTTGAGCCCCCAAACCGCAAGAGCAGTGCCAACGAGCCGTTCGGCCCAAATCGGCAGTCGCCGGTTCCTTTCAAATGGCAATCTGCGCGGGCGTCAAGGCGGTTGCCGGGAACGCTGCGTCGACAGTCTCGACTAATCGCAGAGCCGTGCAAAATTGCGGCCGCCGCGCGCGCTTACGGCTTTGCCGCGCTGCTGCGGCTTTTGGAGGTCTGCGTATCGGCGGCCGGAGCGGCCGCGGCCGGCGGCGTCGCGCCCGCCGCGCCGGCGGCGTCGGCGGCGCCTGCCGCAGCGCCGGGAGGCGGCCAGGCAAAATCGTCGGCGCGGTCGGCGGGCGCCGCGAGCGGGTCGCCGCGCACCAGAACCCGCTCGGCGACCGGGTTGGTCGGCGCCGGCGCCGGGTTGCCGCTACCCGCCAGTACGTCGTCGCTCTGGCCGCCGCCGCCGCCGCCGCCGCCGCCGCCGCCGCCGCCGCCGGTTGTCGTCAGCGGCAGCACCGGACCGATTGCCGGTCGCGCTGCGCCCGGCTTCAGCGGCACGCTGGCTTCGGGCGACGGCAGCACCGGCGCGCTGCGGTTCGATATCAGGCGGCCCAATTCCTGGTCGACAAGGTGGGCAAGCTTCACCGCGCCGTATTTGGTGAAATGAACGCCGTCGCCGGTCCGCAAGCGCCGGGTCTGACCCTCAAAATCGGGGCCCGCCACGCTGTAGCGCCCGTTCTCGTCGACAAAGCCGTCCCAGATGTCGACGTAAATGATGCCGGCGTTGTCGGCGCCCGTGTGATAGAGGTCGTCGAGGTAGCTCATGTCGCTTGTCCCGCGCGAGCCTCTGATCGCCGGCAGTCCGACCCAGAGCACCGGGACACCCTTGGTCTTGAGCGCGGCGATCATTTCATCGATGCGCTTGTCGTAAATTTGCGCCCATTGCACGGTACGAAACTCGTAGCTGGCGCCTGGGACGAGATGCGGGGCATTGTTCGCTTCGGCCGGCGGTTTGGCCGGCTGCGCCGCGCCCGCCGCCGCCGGCGCCGCCGACTTTGCGTCCTTTCCTTGCGCCGAAGGCTGCAGCGGCTGATTGCCGTCCGTCTTTGGCGGCTCGCCGTCATGCTTGGCGTCCGCACGGGCAGGCACCAGATCACGCAACGGCAGGCGATCGTTCAGTCCCAGCATGACGACGATGGCGCTCGGCTGCTCCGTCGCCAAAGCCTCCTTGACGAATGCCGACCATTCCAGGGCATCGCCGTGCGGCTCGATGCGTGCGAGGCCCAGTGTCGGGCGGACCTTGCGGACGACGCCGATGTCCGGGTCATCGGCGTACACCTGTTCGAGCCCGTAGCCGAGCCAATCAGCCATCGAATCGCCGATGACCAGGATCGTCCGCGCCGGCATCGTCTCCTGCTTGCGCGGCGGCGGCGCCCTGTACAATTCGAACGGCTGCGGATTGGGGGGCGAGCTGTAGGGCCGGTTGAAGAATGGGAACGAAAAGAGGCGCTGCGGCGGCGCCGGCCGGCTTGGGCCTTCGTTGAAAAAGCCGCCGAAAAGCTGGGCGTGCGCCGACACCGGCAGCGCCGAGACGCCCGCCACGATCGCAAACGCGATCGGCATCAGCCGCAGTCCACACCGTCTGTTGTCGCACATCGCCCTAAACCGTGAACCTGCCGTAGTGCCAAAGCGCGCCCGCAAGTGTAGCCGGGATCGAGCGGGGGCGAAATCCCGGGCCGGCGCTACGCCGGCGCGGCGGCGCCGATCAACCACGCGTAACGATAAAAAATGTCAACGTGAAGATGGCCCCATCGTTAGCGCGACGTATCACCTAAACCTGCGCCAGGCGCTCGCTTGTCACCCAGTCGAGCGTCCGGTCGAGCGCACGCGTGAGCCGATCGAACAAATCATCGACTTCGGCCGCGCTGATGATCAGCGGCGGGCACAGCGTGATCACGTCGCCGAGCACCGAACGGACGATCAAGCCTTCGGCCTCGGCAAAGCCCACGGCCCGCGCGCCGACCAGATGCGCCGCCGCGAACGCGCGCTTGGTGGGCTTGTCGGCGACGAGTTCCACGCCGCCGATCAGGCCAAGCCCGCGCGCTTCGCCGACCAAGGGATGCGCATTGAGCGCGGCAAGCCGCGCCTGGAATTGCGGCGCGCGTTCGGCGGCGCGCTCGATGATGCGGTCGCGCAAATAGATTTCGATGGTCTTGAGCGCGACCGCCGCGGAGACCGGATGACCGCCATAGGTGAAACCGTGGCCGAACACGCCGATCTTTCTGCTCTCGGCGAGCAGCGCCTGGTACATGGCTTCGGGGATCATCACGCCGGCGATCGGCAGATAGGCCGACGACATCGCCTTGGCGATCGAGATCGAATGCGGGCGGAAGTTGAGCTTGTCGCAGCCGAACATGGCGCCGAGCCGGCCGAAGCCGCAGATCACCTCGTCGCTGATCATGAACACGTCGTGCTTGGTACAGATCGCCATGATCTTTTCGAAATAGGTTTTGGGCGGCACGATCACGCCGCCGGCGCCCATCACCGGCTCGGCGATGAAGGCCGCCACCGTCTCCGGGCCTTCCTCGACGATCAGCGCATCGAGCTCGGCGGCGAGGCGCGTGGCGAAATCCTCCTCGGTCTCGCCGTCTTGCGCGAAGCGATAGGCATGCGGACAGCCGGCGTGCAAGAAGCCCGGCAGCGGCAGGTCGAAGTCGCGATGGTTGGCGGGCAGCCCCGTGAGCGAAGCCGCGACCAGCGTGACGCCGTGATAGGCCTTGATCCGGCTGACGATCTTTTTCTTGCGCGGCCGGCCGAGCGCGTTGTTGAGATACCAGACCAGCTTGACTTGCGTATCGTTCGCTTCCGAGCCGGAACTGCAGAAGAACACCTTCGAGATCGGCACCGGCGCGATCTCCTTGAGCTTCTCCGCAAGCTCGATCGCCGGGTCGTGACTTTTGCCGGTGAACAGATGGGCGAAGGAAAGCTTGCGCATCTGCGCGGCCGCGGCCTCGACCAGCTCTTCGTTGCCGTAGCCGAGCGCCGTGCACCATAGCCCGGCCATGCCCTCGATATAGGGCTTGCCGTCGCTGTCATAGACATAGACGCCCTGCCCGCGTTCGAGGATCAGCGGGCCGGTATCGCGAAAAGTCGAAAGATTGATGTAGGGATGCACCAGCGTTTCGACGTCGCGGGTCGCGAGATTGCTGAGCGGAGGCATTGCGGCTCCTGGTGGCGGCAAGGCGTTCGGCCGAGCATGCGCTAAAGCCGAACAGCGAGCGCACCGGCCCCGACGCGCAGCAGCGCTGCGCGGCTGACCTGCATGCGCAGTAGATGTATGACGGTTTGCGCATTGTCGATAGCGCTGCGGCAGTTAAAATCCGGCTGCCCGCACTCCAGTGGAAAACGCTCATGATCATCGATTGGCACGCGCACATCTACACCCCCGAAGAGGCCGCCGACGATCTTCGCACCTTCGACGGCAAGAGCGGTCCGTCGTGGGGCGAACGCGGCTGCCCGATGGTTTTGGAGAATTTTCTCGATGCCCATTACCAGAACGGCATCGACATCAGCGTGGTCAGCAATGCCGCCCATTACCTGCGCGGCAAACGGGCGGACGAGGAGCTGCCGGCAGTGCAGCGCTGGAGCGATTACGCCGCCGAAGTGCAGGAGGCGCACAAGGGCGTGCTCTATTGCTTCGCCACCATCCTGCCCTGCGGCGGGCCGGCTTTCATCAAGGAAGCCGAACGCGCGGTGCGCCAACTCGGGCTGAAAGGCATTTTCATCCATTCGAGCCACAAGGGCCATTATCCCGACGACGACGAAGCCCGTCCCTTTTGGGAGCTGGTCGAGGAACTCGACGTGCCGGTCATGATCCATCCGCCGCATCTGGGCTTCGGCGAGGAACGGATGAGGGAATACCGGCTCGCCTCCAGCATCGGCCGCCCGTTTGATCTGTGTCTTTCGCTCGGGCGTCTGATCGTGCGCGGCATTCTTGAGGATTTTCCCCGCGCCAAGATCGTGGCGTCGCACGGCGGCGGCGGCATCTGCGAGACCATCAGCCGCATGGATTACGCCTATGAACTGCAGGACGAGGCGTTCTTTCTCGGTCCCTATGCGCCGATGAAAATCACGCACCGACCGAGCCATTATCTGAAAAAGCTCTATCTCGACACCGTGACCTACAACCCGCCGGCGGTGCAGATGGTGCTGCAATGGATGGGGTGCGACCGCGTGATCTACGGCAGCGACGCGCCGCCTTTGACCTCGCTGAAGCCGCGCGCCATCAAGCTCATTCGCGACCTCGATATTGCGGCCGCCGACAAGGACAAGATTTTCGCCGGCAACGCAAAGAAGCTGCTGAAATTGAACTAGAAAGATTCGAGGAGGCCGCCCATGAAAGTTCTGTCATCGCTCGTCGCCGCGGCCGCCGTCGCGCTGCTCGGCGTTGCGTTGGCGAGCGCCGAGACCTATCCCGCCAAGGCGATCCGCATCATCACCGCCAACAGCGTCGGCGGCACCAGCGATATTTTCGTGCGGGCGTTGGGCCAGGTGCTGCAGCAACGCCTTGGCCAGCCGATCATCGTCGAGAACCGCCCCGGCGGCGGGATGAACATCGCCGGGCGAGTCTGCGCCGAAGCGCCCGCCGACGGTTACACGATCTGTCTTTTGCCCGGCGAAACGTTGACGCTCAACCAGTTCACCTACAAATCGATTCCCTACAATCCGGAGAAGGATTTCGCGCCGATCACCAATGCCTTCATCAACACTCAGGTCATGGTGGTCGGTTCGGCGCTGCACGTGAATTCACTCGATCAGCTCGCCGCCCTGTCCAAGGCCAAGCCGGGGACGTTGAGCTACAGCGCGCTGTCGATCCCGATCGAGATCATCATCGAGAACTGGAAGAAGAAGACCGGCGCCGACCTGGTCTATGTTCCGGTTCGCGGCGGCGCGGACATGGTCACCGGGCTGCTGACCGCAACAACGCCCGTCGCCATCGTCGGCCTGCCCAATTTCATTCCCTACATTCGCAAGGGCACCGTCACGGCGCTCGCCGTGGATTCCGAGGCGCGGTCGCCGCTGTTTCCCGGCGTGCCAACCCTGCATGAACTCGGCTTTGCCGAATTGGCGCCGGTCTATTTCGCCTTCGTCGCGCCGGCCGGCGTGCCCAAGCCGATCATCGACAAACTGCACGACGAGATCGCCGCTATCGGCAACGACCCGCAATTTCGCAAGACGCGGCTGACCGATATCGGCGTCGTGCCGGTGTTCGACACGCCGGAGCACCTTGCTCAATACCTCAAACAGCAGCGCGCGATCGGGGCAAGGCTGATCCGCGAGTCGGATTTTCAGCGGCGTTGACAGGCCTTACGCCGCGATCGCGGTGGCGTCGTAATCATACAGCCAATCGAGCCGCTCGCGCACGCGGGCCTGCTGCCAGTCCCGGGCCACGGCAAGTGCGACCGCTTGCGGGTCGGCCAGTTCCGGGCTGAAGGCGTGCTGCCGGTTCTCGTGCGATATGCGCACCACCGCCGCGGTGCGCTCGCGGCGGATTTCCTCGTAGCGGGCAAACGCCGTGTCCGGGTCGTCGGCATATTTCGACAGACACGCGGCGATCACATAGGCGTCTTCGATCGCCATCACCGCGCCCTGGCCGAGGAACGGCAGCGGCGGATGGCAGGCGTCGCCGAGCAGCGTGACGCGCCCTTTTGACCAAAGCTGCATCGGCCGCCGCGCCATCAGCGCCCATTTGTACGGCGTTCCGATCAGGCCGATGAGGGTGTGCACGTCCTCGTGCCAGTCGCGGAAATCCGCGGTCAGTTCGTCCTTGGTGCCGGCGACCGACCAGGACTCGACCTGCCAATCCTCGCGCTCGACCATGCTGATGAAATTCATGAGTTCGCCGCGGCGCACCGGGTAATGCAGCACGTGGCCGTGCGGGCCAAGCCAGTTGGTCGTCACCATTTGCGCCAGATGCTGCGGCAGGCGGTCCATCGGGACGAGCCCGCGCCAAGCGACGCAGCCGGTGAATTGCGGCGCATCGACGCCGAACAGGATTTTGCGCACCGGCGAGTGAATGCCGTCGGCCCCGATCAGGCAGGCGCCGGTCGCCGCTTCGCCGCTGGCGAAGCCGATCGTGACCTGATCGGGGGTCTGGCTCAGCGCGGTGGCCCGCATGCCTAATCTGATGGCGTCGCGCTTGAGTGCGCGCACCGCGTCTGCCAGCACGCTGTGCAGGTCGTTGCGGTGCATGAGAATGTGCGGCGTGCCGTAGCGGCGCACCGAAGCGGCGCCGAGATCGTACCAGTTCCAGGTCTCGCCGGTGTGCCAATGCCGCAATTCACGCCGCGGCGGGATGACCTGCGTGGCGGCAAGCGCCGGCTCGAGCCCGAGCGCGTAGAGCACCCGCGTGCCATTGGAGCCGATCTGCACGCCGGCGCCGACTTCGCGCAGCTCCGGCGCCTGTTCGTAAATGACCACGTCGAGACCGCGCCGCAACAGCGCCAGCGCAGCGGTCAGCCCGCCGATGCCGCCGCCGATCACGATGATAGGGTTATTGCCTGTGGCCATAATATGATTTCTCGGAGCGCCTCGGCTGCTACGTTATACTAACGGCACTAAATGTTGACCGTCATCCTGCTGTCCGTTCTCCGGCTTACCCGTTTCAATGCGCCTTGATTCCGGCCGCGCGGATCACTTTCCCCCATTTCTCGGTGAAATCGACGATGAACGTGCCGAATTCGGCGGGCGTGCCGGCGAATGGCTCGGCGCCCAAATCGGCGAGCCGCGCCTTGAAGGTTGGATCGACCAGAGCAGCATTCACTTCCCGATTGAGGATGTCGATGATCTCGGGCGGCGTGTTTTTCGGTGCAGCGATTCCCTGCCAGCCGGTCCCCACGTAACCGGGTACGAACTCGCCGATCGTCGGCAAATCCGGAAACATTTCCATCCGCTTTGCCGTCGTCACCGCCAGCGCACGCACTTTACCAGCCTTGACCGGCCCAATCGCGGTAATCCCCACATCGAACATGACTCGAATGCGCCCGCCCAGGAGGTCGATCAGCGCCGGTGCAGTGCCGGGATAGGTCACTGTAACCAGATTGACCCCCGCCAGAACTTTGAACAACTCGCCCCATAGCCCCGGTCCGCTCCCCGGGCCGCCCGATCCCATGTTGATCTTGCCGGGATTGGCCTTGGCGTAGGCGATGAACTCGGGGACTGTTTTGGCTGGGACCGCGAGATTGACTTCCATGACGCCGCCGTTGCGCGAGACGCTTGCTACCGGCGCGATGTCGCGGCTGAAACTAAAGCTGAGATTGTCGTAGATCGTTTCGTTCCAGGCGTTCGGCGAGGCGCATTCGAGCAGCGTGTAACCATCGGGCGGTGCTCGCACCACGTATTCGGTGGCAATATTGCTGCTGGCGCCGGGGCGGTTTTCGACGATAAACGATTGACCGAGCCGCTGCGACAGCCATTGCGCGATCATCCGGGCACCGACGTCGAGCGGCCCCCCGGCGGCAAAGCCGGGCGCGGCGGCGCTACCCCCGAAACCTGCCACGCCCATTCGCGACCGGCGCGGCCGAGATGGGCCAGGAACTGCCGCAAGCGCTCGCAGCAAAAGCAACAAGCCATTTCACCGTCGTGTTGGAGTGAGGTTCGTCACAGACTAACCGAATGTGACGTGATATCGTTCGCCATTGCATGCACGACGCGGCGATTGTTACGGAGCAAAAGTATGGCCGATAAGCACTCGGAACCGGGTAGCGTGAAGGTTCTCAGGCTTTATGCGGACGCTTTAGGAGAAAGTCGATTTGAGACCACGACACTGCCGATGGCGCTCAAAGAGTTCGCGCCCCCTGCGGCTCCATTCCGTGTTAGCGCCCCCCAACCCGCTCAGAATTACGTCCTCTTAGAGGTTGGCGCTGAATGGGGAGGGGCAGTACCGCACCCGTCACCAGCCCGAATGATGGGGTTCAGTTTATCAGGTTGCACTCGCGCGACGGCAAGCTCGGGTGAATCGCACACATTCGTCGCGGGCGATTGTTTGCTGCACGACGATACCTCCGGCAAGGGGCATAGCACCGAAGTCCTATCGGACGTGCCTGCTCGATGGGTATTTATCCGCCTCCCCAATTAGGTCAACGACGTTGCCGCGATGTCGCTGATGGGTCAAACTCTGCCTCGACTTCAATAAGTCGGCGCGGCAGCTAGACACCTGATAAGGGAGACGAACGCGACCAGTCGGCGCGGCCGAGAAGGGCCAGCAAGAGACTCATGCACTGCAACAAGCCGTTCCGGTTGCTTCCGACGGGAGCGGTTGCCGGGAAGGACTTGCCCCGACTGGAAAGCGCCGCCTTTTCACGGCGCACGCCAAAACTGAACTCGGCGGCTACCGCTTCTTCGCCAGCGGCTTCGCCACCTCGCGGGCATGCTCGATGAATAGTTGCGCGACCGGTGAGAGCGCCCAATTCTTCAGCGTGACGATGCCAAACGGCAGACTGCCCATCGGAAAGTCGACGGGTAGAACCTTAAAGTCGCTCTGCCTTCTGGCGAGAAACTTCAACACCGTCGTCGAGACGATCGTTAAGAAGCGTCCGCTGGCCAATAGGTTGGGCAGCACGCTGGGTGGGGCAAACACGCTCGCGCGGGGATAACCGACGCCGCTCGCGAGAAAGGCGTTCCTTGCCATCGATCCCGTGAAGGTTTCTGGCGGCGGCAGTGCCCACAATTCTTCGACAAGCTCGGCTAACTTGATCCGGCGTCGCCGCGCCCACGGGCTTTGCGCATTCGCAACGACGACATAGGAAATCGTCGAAAAGAAGTTCGAAGTTCAATCGTTCGTGTGCCAACGGCTCCAATATCCGGGCGATCAGGAGATCGAGATTGCGTTCCCGAAGCTCGGGGCGTGGCGTGTTCCCCATCTCCATGAGCTGGACCTGGATACGGGGATAGCGGCAGGAGAGCCGATCGACGACGACGGAAACGAAGCTCCCGGCCAGAAGATGGGTGCATCCGATCCGGACCTCCCCCGCCGTGGGATCGGCGAGAAACTCGATGGTCTTCAGGCCCTGCCGGAGGTCATCGAAGACGGTCACGCCGCAATCGAGCAGCGCGCGGCCGCATTTGGTCGGTTCCACGCCCTGGCGGTGGCGATCGAGCAGGCGTACCCCCACAGTACGCTCCAGTTCCGCGATCGATTTGGAAACGGCCGGCTGGGTCGTGTTGAGCAGGGCGGCAGCCTTGTTCATGCTGCCGGCCTGGACGACAGCCATCAGGACATGCAGGTCGTGCAGCCTCATGCGGTGTCCGATGCGATCACTGATCTGCATGTCATCACCTATTGTCGGATCAATATAACATTATGAAAAAATAGAACTATGCGGAATAGCGGCGCCGACTTAAGTTTCCGGTGCCTGCCGAATGACTGGCCCGCCGATTTCGGCAGACTGATCGCCAACGAGGGCGAGAGGTGGGGGAAGGTGATCAGGTTTGCCGACATCAAGGCTAGCTGATCTTGGAAGAATCCCGGGCTGCCCTTTTGCGAATTTGTCGGCCAACGTGAGCTTTTGATCATTAAGGGCAATGCGGGTCGCCCCTGCCCAACTCCGCGTCATGCCATGACAGTACGGAGACAATTGGCTTTGCAGCAGGTATTCAAACTCGTAGGAACAATGCCATGAAACTTCCCCGCCGAAATTTTCTGCATCTGGCAGCGGGCGCTGCCGCGCTGCCGGCCATCTCGCGGGTCGCATTCGCGAAAACCTATCCGTCGCGACCGGTGCACTTGTTCGTCGGCTTTCCGCCGGGTGGCCCGGGCGACATCATCGCGCGCCTGATGGGGCAATGGCTCTCGGAGCGGCTCGGCCAGCAATTCATCATCGAGAACCGGCCGGGTGCCGCCGGCAATGTTGGCACTGAGGCGGTCGTGCGTGCAACTCCGGACGGCTACACGCTCCTTCTGGCCACTTCGTCAAACGCGATCAACGCGACGCTCTACGACACCCTCAACTTCAATTTCATCCACGATGTCGTGCCGGTGGCAGGAATTTCCAGCGAACCATGCGTGATGGAAGTCAATCCATCGTTTCCAGCAAAGACTGTTCCCGAGTTCATCGCCTATGCGAAGGCCAATCCGGGCAAGATCAACATGGCGTCGGCTGGCAACGGCAGCATGCCACATGTGGCCGGCGAACTGTTCAAGATGATGACCGGCGTCGATATGATTCACGTGCCGTATCGCGGCGCCGCACCTGCACTCACCGACCTGCTCGGCGGTCAGGTACAAGTGATGTTCGATCTTATTGTTTCCTCAATCGCGCACATCAGGGCCGGTCGGCTGCGTGCGCTGGCGGTGACGGGTGCAACGCGCTCGGAGGAGTTGCCGGACATTCCGACCGTGGCCGAGTTCGTGCCGGGCTACGAGGCGACTGCGTGGCAAGGTATTGGGGCGCCAAAAGGCACGCCGGCGGACATCGTTGGCAAGCTCAATCAAGCGATCAACGCTGGGCTCGCCGACCACAACATGAAAACGCGCCTAGCAGACCTCGGTGCCGCGCCAATGCTCATGACATCTGGCAAATTCGGCAAATTCATCGCCAACGAAACCGAGAAGTGGGCGAAGGTCATCAAGTTCGCGCACATCAAACCGGTGTGATCCGGGTGACGTACCATAAATGTCGTTAGGCGAATTGAACCTTTCGCACTGCGTCAATGGATGACGGCGAAGCGCCGAGTTGGGTCAATTCCAGCCGATTGACGCCGGCCGAGGCATGTCGGCTTTCCCTCCCATCGCGACCGATATGGTGCGCCGGATGAACGTCGAAGAGGGGCAATAACCGACATCGCTGCTATGACGCCCGCGATGCAGCCTGGCCTTAGCGATCACGTTTGAAGCATTGGCGAGTTGATCGAGGCGGCGCAAACGGAACTATTGCCGAGCCACAAGGCCAGTGGCATGTTCGCTTTACGGCCATTGACGCAAGGAGGGAACCAGTGAGAGCATTTTTCAGAATATCGCTCGCGGCATTTATGGGCCTCGCGCTCACCGTGGGTATGGCAAGCCATGGGATCGCGCAGCAGCAGACAAAGAGCGTGGAGCAACAACTCGTTGGCACCTGGTTTCTCGTCTCGGACGTCGCCACGCGCGCCGATGGTACGCCGTTCGAGCCGTTCGGCGACAACCCGAAGGGCATTCTCATGTTCGACCGCATGGGCCACTTTTCGATCCAATACTCCGGCGATGCGCGCCGCAAAGTCGCGTCCAACGATCGCCTTAAAGGAACGCCCGAGGAGGACAAGGCCAATGCCAAGGGGACGCAGGCTTATTACGGCACATATTCCGTGGACGCGGCGGGCCGCACCCTCACTTTTCATGTGGAGCGCAACTCGTTTCCCAACTGGGATAACACGGATTTGAAACGCACCATCACGCTTGCGGGCGACGAGCTGAAATGGAGCATCCCTCGTATCTCAACGGGGGGCGGGTCGGCTGTTAACGTGTGGAAGCGCGCCAAATAGGCCGACGGGTCGTCGCTTAGTCCAGATGTCTTCTGTGGCTCAGGCACGTCGATTTTGCCATGTCCGATGCCGTGTCGGCTATCACCAATAAGAGACTTCGATGCGCGCCATCAGCCGCGCGTTCGCTCCTGCAATGCGGCCGATTGAGGCCGCCCAAACGAGCGGCCCCAACTCGACGATAAAGCAACCTATTGCGGCAGCCCCTCAAGGGCGTACAGGCGGAACGTCGCATACTTCTCGCCAATGGCCAGAGCGGCTTTGTATTCTGGCGAATTGTAAAAAGCTGTTGCGGTTTCAACGCTCTCCCACCGGTTGATGGCAACTCGTTTGGGCGCAGTGCCCCTTATTGCGGTCACCTTGAACGAGCCGGCAATCAGCGTTCCGCCGCTTTTCTTGACGAGGGGTTGAACCACCGGAAGGAATTGCTTCGTGTAGCCGTCAGCATCGTGCACGTCCACTTCGGCCACCGAGTAGGCGGGCGGCTTGGCCTGAGCGTGCAAGCCTTGCACAGCGGCCGCGCCGAGGGCGGCACCGGCAAGCATGGCCAGTCCAATTGTGAGATATCGGTTCATTGCATTCTCCTGCATCTAAATGGAAAACGAAGCACGCAGCCGAAGCGGCTCGCGGCCACTGACGCTCACAGCCTTTGCGGTCGTGAGGCGAAGATTTGAGTTGCAAAGTTGGATTTTGCCCGCCGCTGGCATGATCGCTGCAGTCGCCCCGGAGCTTTCGGCACGTTCCGCTGGCAGCTCTATGACAAGACTACTCTACTTGCGCACTCAGTGATAGCTGGATTGGCAGTCTATTTGCACTGCATCAAGTTCTGATGACAAATGATCGCTTCGGGTCACGAGCGACGCATTCACGGTGCCGTGCGATGTGCGCTTACCCCGAAAACGGACATGCCCGCGCGTTTGCGATTGCACGCCCTGGCGCAATGACGGTCTCGGTTCGCCCATCATACGCGGCCTGGCTTGCTGCGGAAGGTTACGCGGGCAAACCGGTGTGCCGGCGTTCACACCGGCAGGCACAGCGCGTTGTCGACCAGGAGGTTGTCGTAGACGCAGCGGCGTTCGGCGAGCTTGAGCTGTTCGCCGACGCGGCGGAATTTGTCGTGATAGACGCCGACCTGATGCAGCTTGGCCTCCGGCCGGTCGAACAGCACCTGGACCACCACATAATTGGCGCGCGCGCGGATGTCGCCGTTGTCGTCCGCGCCGAGAACCTGGGTGTTGCCGATGATATGGCGCAGATAACGCGGCGCGAACATTTCGGTGTTTTCGTGGGCGAAGGCGCGGTCGTAGATCATGCCCTTGTTCTCGCAATAGATCAGGCCTACCGGCAAGCCGCGGTCGGCGTTCTCGCGCGAGATGACGAGATAAAAGCCGTCATCGGTGAACATTTCTGCCCAATCTGTCAGCCGCCCGTCGTCGAGCGCCGCCGCATAGGCGTTGTTGAACTCCTCGATCTCGCGGTGGAGGAACAGTGCTTCGAGGCGGCGGTCGTTTGCAGCAGATTGCGGCGATTGCAGCATCGGCCGGCCTACAGTCCCATCGCCTGGCGCCAATGCTTGTACATGGCGCGAATGGCGGATTCCGAGATCAGCGTATCGGCGGTGCCGGTCTGCCGGCCGGGATCGAGCTTGACCAGATGCCGCCCATTCGGCACGTGGCGCATGCCGTCCTGCACGAACTTGATCGCCTCATTGTCCTCAAGGCCGAGGAAGCCCGCCGGCCCCATCAGGTTGCCCTGGCGCAGCCGATGGCGCGTCATTTCCTGGTCGTCGCCTTCGAACCCGAACATGGTCCATTTCATGATGAACTGGTGCGGACCGTCGGGTACGATCTGGCGGACACCCAAGGTGTTCATCTCGCGCTGCACGATCAGGTTCGGCCAGATCGTCGCCATGGTCACCGACCACGGGCTGTCGAATTCCTCGACGAAATTCATGAACCGCGGCTCGCGCAGCGTCAGTCCTTCCTTGAAGGCGCGCATTTCTTTCTTGGTGTCGCCGGAGAGCTTGCCCGCATCCGACTTCGCCGAAGCCATCACACCGTGCCGTCCGCTCGGATCGGCGAGCATCAGCGAGCGGTTGCCCACCACCAGAAGTCCGAACGTCACCAGGAAGGTGTGCAACAGCGTCGCGTGGTACGGGTCCTTTAAGTTCTCGTGGTAGAGCTTCCAGTTTCCCGGCAGCGAATGCCGGTAATGGCCGAGCACCTTCGGCTTGCGGCCGTCGAAGGTCGCTTCGAATTCGCGCAGCACGTCGGGGCCGAGATAATCGGCGAGCGATTCCATATTGTCGCAGTAGGACGCAAATACGACGCCGCGATGCGCAGTGACGCTGAGCTTGCGCAGGCCGTGATCTTTGGTGTCGAAATCCGCCGGCATGCCGCCCTTGCCGGCGGCGCCGCGGCGGAACGGAATGCCGACCAGATTGCCTTTGAGATCGTAGGTCCATTGGTGATAGGGGCAGACAAACGCCCGCGTAGTGCCGGCGAGCTCGCGGCAGAATTCCGAGGCGCGGTGCGCGCAGCGATTCTCGAACACGTTGATCGAGCCGTCTGCCGCGCGCGCCACCACGACCGGCGTCGGCCCGACATTGGAGCGGATGAAATCGCCGGGTTTTTCCACCTCGGCTTCCAGCGCCACAAAGTTCCAGGTGCGGCCGTGGAAGATGCGCTCGATCTCTCGCTGGTAAATGGCTTGATCGGTATAGACCCAGTCCGGAATGAGTGTGGGATCGTCGTTGGGCCACACGTAATCCTGCGCCAGATCTTGCGCGATGTCGGCGTTTCGCAATGTGTTTCGCGGGATCATGGGCTTCGTCCTCGCCGGATCGTCACAGGCCAAATCAGCATATCCGACCGATTTGACGTTGCAACGGATTTGGCAACGGATTTGCGGTCGGCGGCACGCGGGCGTACGCTCCGCGGCAACCTTCAGGGAGACGGCGCATGGCGCAAGAACCGCTCGCCACCAAGGGCAATTATCTGCACATCTACGATTTTCGCGTGGAGAAGGGCAAAGAGGACGAGTTCATCCGCCTGTTCGAAGCGTTCGACTATTCGGACGGCAATCCGATGCACAAGTCCTCGGCGCAGGTGAAGGACGGCGTTTTGTGCCGCGACACCGAGGACCCGCAGCGCTTCTTCCTGATCGCCGAATGGTCCGACATCGAGGAGCATGCCCGCATCCGCAAAATCCTCGCCAATGAGATCAAGCCCGAATTCATCAAATATATCGAGGGCCACAAATTCGTGCCGAAATATGTCGAGGTCGTCTCCTCGACGCCGGACGAGATTTTGCGGAAGGCCGCGGAGTAAGTCCGTCTGGCGGTTGGCGTCGCCAGAGGACCTGTAGGGCAGGTCGGTATGCACCGATTGGAGCCCCCGGCCCGCCCGCGCGGGCTCGCCAAGGTTCAAGCCAACTCATCGATCAAAGCGCCGCCCGCAGATCGACCCCGCCGCGGCCCTGTCGGTTTGATGTCCGCTTCCGCCAGCAGCCGACATGAGCAAGATTGCCACTGATCTCGCGACGGGCCCAGGCTGGGTGAAAGGTCATCCATCACGAAAATGTGGAAAATACAATTCTCCAACATGGCATCCAACCGCTAACTCCGTCGCATGCTGATCGAGCGGAAGTTTCTCGAGAAGATGGAGTGACCTACGCCGATTGCCAAATCGCCGGTCTTGGTGGAAGGTGGCCATTGCGGCGGTGTTCGTGGGGGGCGCCGGAATGCCATCGTTGGCAAAACAGGGATTGCAGTTCATCGAGCGCTGCGGGGCGATGACCGCTGCGGCGTGCGCCGATGATTTCTCGGCGACGATAAAGCGCTTCGGATTTGGCGCTACCGCGTGCGGCGCCTGGGCGGGCGTCGGGCGCCACCGCCAAAGCCGGTTTTTCTTTGTGAGCTGGCCGCCGGAATGGCTCGAAACCTATGAAAGGAATCGATACTTCCAGCACGATCCCTTGGTCATGGAAGCGCGGCGGCGGTTGAGCGCGTTCTGGTTCAGCGATATTCTGGCTGGTTTCAAGCTCACGGCGAAGCAGCACGAGCTCCTCGCCGCCGCCGCGCAGTACGGCTACAAAGAAGTCTTCGCCGTTCCGATTCACGGCCCCGGCAGCATCCAGGGCGTGGTGTCGCTCGCCGCCCGCGAACTGCTCAAGTTCGGCGCCGCGGACCGCGCTGTTCTTGAAATGATGTCGCGTGCAGTGTGGGAGCGCTGCCGCACGTCGGAAGGCTTCGGCATGTCCAGTGCCGAACGGGCGCCACTGAGCCCTCGCGAGATCGAGTGCCTGCAATGGGCGGCAGCCGGCAAGTCCGACGGCGATATCGCCGTGCTTGTCGGCATCAAGCCGTCAACGGTGCACTTCCACATCGAGCAGGCGAAGAAGCGGCTTGGCGTGAAAACGCGGGTCGAGGCGGTCGCGGTTTGCGTCCTGCAGGGCATCATCTGACCCTATCCGGTTAGCTAGGGTGACAGCCCCGGCACGGCTTGCGACAGTTTCTCTGGGGAATCCGGTCTGTCGCCCGTTTGAGCGCAGCCCGCGGTGGGGGCGTTACCAGTCATCAGTGGCGGAAATGTTGCTCGGTCGTCCGGGAGCGTCACGTCGTGTCTGTGCGGGGCACACCAGTAAATCGGCGCTGCCGCCGTCCCGTGCGCGCGATCGAAGCGCGAGATTTTTCGTCACCGATGTCGGCACTGCAGACTGCGCGGCCGGCGTCCGGATCGTGGTGCCGTCATCGCGGCCACGTGGTCCGGCAAATAGATTTTGCTCTCCCGACAGTCCGCCTGCGCTCGGTGCGGACGGAGTCGTCCCGCGCCGAGCCGGTGATCGCCGTTATTGCACCTCGCTCGCTCAGCGACGTTTGGCATTGCTGGCGAGCCTCAGTGTTATTGCTCTCGCCTCGATAGCCGAAGGGCGGGCGGACCCGATCAATCTCAGCGGGATGAGCGCCGGCCTGTCTTTCGGCAGTTATACCGACTATGTTTATGGCTTGCCGACGAGCAACGCCGCATTGGCGGGGAATACACCCGGCGAAGCCAACTATGCCTGGATTCCCAGTGCTTATGCGATAACGCCGAGCACCAGTTTCACCGCCACCTTCACTTATGTGGTTGCCGGCGGCAACGGCTACGGTCAAGGCGACGGCATCACCTTTACCGTGCAAAACGATCCCAATGGAACGCAGGCCGTCGGCAGCGGAGGCAGCGGGCTTGGTTATGGAAGCGAACCGAGTCCCGGGCAATGGCAAGCAGGTATCGCCAATTCGTTCGCCGTCGCGCTCGACAATTACTATAACTTCGCGTTTGCGCAGCCGCGAGACATGGTTTACGTCTTAAATCCGTCGGGCGTTGTCGCCTCGGCGGCTTCGCCTTCGCCGCTGGCCGATTATTCGGGCTACGACAACGAAACGACGACGACGGTCGCGGTCGTCTACACCGCCTCCAACAACAACCTCAGCGTCTCCGTCGATGGCACTGCGGCCGTCAGCACGACGATCAACCTGTACAATGCCGTTACCGACAACGGCACGCTCACCGACCAGGCTTATTTCGGCTTCACCGGCTCGACCGGAGACGCGGCGATGATTGCCGCGGTGACCTCGTTCGACTTGTACGTTTCTTCTTGCGGCAGCGACATCCTGTGCTGGGATTCGTCACCGGGATCCAACGATTGGAACACCGCTGCGAACTGGACCACCAACTCGATTCCCCTGGCGACGGATACACCGCAGTTCGGACAATCGGATACCACGAGCATCAGCATCAGCCAGAATACCCAAGTCGGCGGGCTGCAATTCACCACCGCCGGAATAGGCTACACGTTCAACATCACCGGCTTGTCGCCCGCCCCTACACTGTTCACTATCGGCGGCGCGGGGATCACCGACAATGGAACCATTCCGCCGAATTTCGTGGTCGGTTCTTTTGGCACCCTGCAGTTTGCGGGTTCGAGCACGGCCGCCGACGCGGTCATTACCATCAATTCGGGCGGCATTGTTGAATTCGTCGGCACCGCGACCGGCGGCACTGCGACAATCGTGAACAACGCCGACGGATTGTTCGACATTTCGGGCCTGACCTCGGGCGCATTGACCGTCGGCTCTATCGCCGGCGCCGGAGCTTTCGCTCTCGGCGCCAACAGTCTCACGGAGGGCGGGCTCAACACATCGACGACGGTCAGCGGCGTGATCGAGGACAGCGGCGGTGCAAGCGGGGGCACCGGCGGCTCGCTGATCAAGATCGGCACCGGGACGCTCACGCTCTCGGGTACCAACACCTACACCGGCGGCACAACGCTCACCGGCGGCACCTTGGCAATTGGCAATAACAGCGCGCTCGGCATGGGCGCGCTGTCGATGGCCTCCGGCACCACGCTGCAGGCCGCAGCGAACAATCTCATCGTACCAGTTAATAACACCATCTCCATCAACGGACAGGGCACTATTGACACTAAGGGCTATGGATTGGAGCTGGACGGCATAATTGCCGACGCCGGAATCGGCAGCCCTGGCAGCCTGACCAAAATCGGCACCGGTACGCTGATCCTGGCAGCGGCCGAGACCTACAGCGGCGGCACGACAATCTCGGGCGGCACGCTGCAACTTGGCGATGGTGCGGTCGCCGGTTCGATTCAAGGCAACGTGTTGGATAACAGCGTTCTTGCCGTCAACAACCCCTCCGGAAATCCCGTCACGCTGGGGGGAGTCATTTCCGGAACCGGGTCGTTCGTGCAAATGGGCGCAGGGACAACGGTCCTGACCGGCAACAATATTTATAGCGGCGGCACCACGATCAGCAACGGCTCTATTGTGCTCGGCAACGGCGGCACTCAGGGTTCCATCACCGGCAATGTCCTCGACAACGGTATTCTAGGTTTCAACCACTCGGACAGCCTTATCTTTAGCGGGGTGATCTCCGGCAGCGGCTCCGTTAAGCAGTTCGGCAGCGGCACCACCGCCCTTACCGGCAACAACCTTTATACCGGCGGCACGGTCGTCAGCGCCGGCACGCTGCAGGTCGGCGACGGCGGCACAACCGGATCGATCCAGGGCCCGGTATCGTTGGCCGGCATTGTCATATTCTTACGATCGGACGGCTATACCTACACCGGCAACATTTCAGGTTCCGGAGCGGTAGGTATCGGGGGCGGCGGTACGTTCATTTTTACCGGCACGAATAACATCGCCGGCGGCACATACATCGACAGCGGTAGTACGCTCCAGATCGGCGACGGGATCACTACGGGTTCTCTTGAGGGGCCTGTCGGCGTCAAACAGTCTGCAGCTCTCGTTTTCAACCAGCCCAGCAACTATACATTCGACAGCGCCGTCACCGGAGCGGGTCTCATCGTACAGGACGGTGTGGGCGAAACGATTTTGACCGGCGCCAACACCAATTCGGCCGGCGCACTTGTCGAACGGGGCATCTTACAGGTCGGCAACGGTGGGACGACCGGTTCGATTACCGGTGCCGTGGCAGTCGACAGCGGCGCGACCTTTGCCACCAGCCACTCCGTCATCTACACGTACGATGCACCAATTCTGGACGGGGCTATCCCAGGAGGGGGATACAGCGAGAATTCGCCGGCGGGCGGCGGAACGATCCTGACGGCGACGAGCAGCTACACCGGCCCAACGACCGTCAACGGCACACTGATCGTCAACGGCAGCATCGCGTCTTCAAGCGAAGTGACGGTGAATAGCGGGGCGTATCTGGGTGGGACCGGATTCGTGCCGTCCGTCACGGTCAATAGCGGCGCTACGCTGATCCCCGGCCCGGTGCCGCAGGTCATTATCGGCGTTACTGAGTCAGGCGGGACGGGCAATCTGACTGTCCAGGGCAGCCTTTCCTTCGCTTCCGGCTCGCAATATCTCGTCACCGTGAACAACGATGTCGCCAACAGAGCCATCGTCAGCGGTAACGCGACGATCACCGGCGCAACCGTGGACATTCCGGCCGCAGCCGCGCCCGCCACGAAAGGCAAAATAATTCCAATACTCACGGCAAAGTCTATTGACGGCACGTTCAACTCGCAAGTGTTACTCTTGACCTCTAACGGGGGCGCGGTCGGCATTACTCCCACGGACGCCTTTCAGTTGGTGAAAATTGGAAACACGGTCGACGTCTGCCTGGGCGCCTGCAATTACACGCTGTCCGCGCAGCTGCCGTCCGGGACCGGGGGCAATGTCGGCGCCCTCGCCATGGCCCTCGACAACTACGCCAGCGACCCCCCGCTGCCGCCAGCTTTTCTGAACCTGTTCAACCTGACGCCGTCGCAGCTCGTCTACGCGTTGTCGCAGCTGGACGGCGAAGCGGCCACCGACGCCGAGCAGGGCGCGTTCAAGCTGATGAACGGATTCCTCGGGCTGATGCTCGATCCGTTCGCGGATGGGCGGCATGGCTTCGGCGGCGCGGGCGTTGGGGCCAACGGCTTTGCGCCGGAGCAGGGGGCAAGTTTCCCGCCCGATATCGCGCTCGCCTATAATTCGGTAGTCAAGGCGGCCCCCTCCCATCCCTCCCCCGCAAGCGGGGGAGGGATGGGGAATACATTCGATCAGCGCTGGACAGCGTGGGGCTCGGCCTATGGCGGCAGCGCCACCGTGACAGGCGATCCCATCATCGGCTCGACCAATGTCACCGCCAGCACCTACGGCTATGCGGCCGGCATGGATTACCGCTACTCGCCCGATACGGTTTTGGGCTTTGCGCTGGCCGGCGGCGGCACCAATTGGGGTCTGGCGCAGAGCTTGGGCGGCGGCAGGAGCGACGCATTCCAGGCCGGCGTCTACGGCACGATTCATTTCGGTCCGGCTTACGTCGCCGCGGCGCTGGCCTTCACCAATCACTGGATGACGACCAACCGCACCGCCTTTGCCGCCGACCAGCTCACTGCCAGCTTCGACGCCCAGAGCTTCGGCGCGCGCTTCGAGGCCGGCTATCGCTACACGACGCTGGACCCGATCGGGGTCACACCCTATGCGGCGCTGCAGGCGCAGAGTTTTCATACCCCGAGCTACAGCGAGACGGATGTCACCGGCGGCGGCTTCGGGCTTTCCTACAATGCCATGACCGCGACCGACACGCGCAGCGAGCTCGGCGCTCGCTTCGACGATGTGACCGCGCTCGGTGCAATGCCGGTCGTGTTGCGCGCGCGCCTGGCTTGGGCGCATGACTGGGTCGGCAATCCAGCGCTCGACGCAGTGTTTGAATCGCTGCCAGGCGCGAGCTCGCTGCCGGGCGCGAGCTTCGCCGTCAACGGCGCGGCACCGCCGAAAAATTCCACGCTCGCCTCCGCGGGCGCCGAGCTCCGCATCACGCCGCGGCTGTCGCTCCTCGCCAAATTCGACAGCGAATTCGCGCCCGGCTCGCAGACCTACGCCGGCTCAGGCACGCTGCGCTACACGTGGTAGGTCGCTACGTCCTCACTTCGGTTCGCCGCGCTCCGCACCGCGATGCACCGAAGTCGCGCTGCCGATGGTCGCAATTGGGTCAGGAACTGCCCTAAAATGCCATCCGTGCGTGGTCCGTTCATCGTTCAAATTGAGATATTTGACGACCTAATTCGCAACCGATCAGAGGCGCGGCGAATGCACGGCGACAGGCTGCATCAATTTACCGTTGGGCCGCGGTAGACCAAGCTAACGCAGGCAACATCGTCACTCCGCGGCGCTCCGGCTTCGAATTCAATCATTCTGCCGATAATGCCGCGCACCAGGTCGCGCGCCGCGGCTTCGGCGTATTCACGCACGGCCAGTTCAATTCGCTTATCACCGAAGAACTCGCCATTTTGATTGGCCGCTTCCGATAGTCCGTCAGTGAACAGGATTAGACGATCGCCAGCAGCAAGCCGCCGATTAGCCGTTCTGAGCCTGCTGTTGGTGGATGCGGCCAGTGGGGGTCCGGTCGGATCAAGCTGATCGATGGCGCCATCCCGATGAAGAAGCAGCGGCGCATTGTGCCCGCAATTGCCATACGTGACTTCACCGGTAACGACATCAATGACCGCACAGAACGCAGTTGCAAACATTGACTCCTCGTTGTTCGCAGCGAGTAGATTGTTAACGCGGGCGATCGCGGATGCGAGATCGTCCCGCTCGCGGACGGTCAAGCGGATCAGGGATTGGGTGATTGCCATGAATAGCGCCGCAGCTACACCCTTGCCTGCCACATCGCCGATGCTGACGGCGAGCCGCCTGTCGTCGATTGCAAAATAGTCGAAGAAATCGCCGCCGACCTCACGCGCCGGATATAGTTCGCCGTAGAGATCGACCGCGGCAAAGGCCTCCTTGGCCTTGAATGGCCCCGGCAACATCGAGCGCTGGATTGCCGCGGCATTTGCCATCTCCTCAGAACGTTGGCGCTTGATCGTGATCTGTTCGGCGACCCGAAGAAACGAGTGAGAAAAATCCACCAACTCCGTCATTGGATTGAGCAGTTCGTCCAACAGTTTGGCGTCGAAATCGTTGCGCTCGAGCGCAGTCAATGCATTCGTGTAGAAACCGATGGCTCGATTAAGTCGGGACAATCTCTCGCCAAGCTGCCCAATGATGAACAACAAAAACTGAGGATTTGAACACCCGAGCTCAAGCAGTTGCCGACGCTCGATCCGCAGGGCAACGACAGGGGTCTGAGCGCGCACGGTGGCGATGCGCGGCGTATTGGTGAATGCTCCAATCTCTCCGAGCAGCATTTGAGGCGAGCCGTGGGCGATGTGGGTGTCGCCATACGAGGTCTCGACCACGATGTCCGCTTCGCCCGAGACAATGAACAGCGCACAACCGCTGGGCGTGCCTTGCTGGAGCATTACCTCGTTGGGCGCAAAGTGGAGCAGTTCGCCGTTCTCGATCAGTGTGTTAAGCTCGCCGTCCGAGAGGCTCGGCCAATGTCGGATGTTCGCGCAGCTGCGCGAGGATCGTCGCCCCCCATTCAGCAAGGTTCATCTCGCTCCCCGCTTCGCACTGGCGCGTGGCTGGCTAAAGCTGCCAAGCGATCGGGGGTACCGCCACCGTCTCTGCGCTATGTGCATAACCTTGCCGATTGACCATAAGGCGAATTCCATCTGTAATATGGCCGTTTTACAAGTCTGGGACATGGGAATGGATGACCGCCGGGTTGAAACTCGAATCCGAAATCACCTCGCCGACGTGGAGTTTGTGGCTGAGATAATTAGCCAATTCTGTGCAAAGCACAATCTATCAAATCAGTTGCTCGTTGCGTTGGGCGTTTCGCTCGATGAGGCTTTGAGCAATATCATACGCTATGCCTACAGGGACGCGTGCGACCATTCCATTTTCGTGCGGCTAGACTATGAGGCTGGCAATGTGGCGGCGATTGTTGAGGATGACGGCTGGCCCTTCGATCCGCTTTCGGCCCCCGCTCTCGACCTCACTTCGCCTGACCGCGATCGCGGCTTCGGCATCCACTTCATCAGAAACCTAATGGACGACGTACGCTATGTTCGAAAGGACGGGATCAACCGTCTCGAGATGCGCAAACGAATAGTATGAGCTGGAGGTACCTATGGACGTCGTTGAACAGGTGGCGGGCTTGGTGACCATCCTTGAGCCCCGCGGCCGAATTGATAGCGTGACCGCCAAGGAATTCGGGGAGTGCTTCTCAAAACATCTGAATGCCGGTCATAATCAGCTTGTTATCGATCTCAACAGCATCACCTACATCAGCAGTGCCGGCTTTCGGCAGTTGCTGATCGCCAAACGGTCAATGCAGGACAAGAACGGCAAGCTGGCACTCTGCGGCGTATCTGGTGAGGTCAAGCGGCTGTTCGATATTGGGGCATTCAACGAGCTTTTGCCCATCTACCTGACGCGAGAAGCCGGAATCGCGAGCGTGCAATGAGCACCGCACGGAATGGCAGGATCGAGGCGACAACCGGACCTGCCGGAGCACTGCGGCGCCGGTGGCCTCAAGCTGGCAACTGGGTCGCCGGTTTGCTGCGGCGTGCTTATGGCGATCCGATTCTTCCAGTTGCCGCTAAAAAACCGGCATCTCTCATTTACAGCGCCGACGACCGACCCGGCGCCGCCATTGCACTGTCGAATGGCTTCCAGCATGTGGGTTTGATCTCGATCAATCTCGTCTATCCGCTGCTGGTCTTCCGCGCAGTGAATGCGCCAATCGCGATCGTGGCCGATATGCTTTCCATCGGCATGATCGTGCTGGCGCTGGGCACCACTATTCAGGTTTTGCGTCTCGGGCCGGTCGGATCCGGCTATATGCTGCCTTCCACATTCACGGCGACCTATTTTGCGCCCGCCATTATGGCCACGCGCCTCGGCGGCCTGCCACTCGTGTTTGGGATGACGATCTTCGCTGGAGCGCTGGAGGCGGCGGTCGCGCCCATGCTGAACCGCTTGCGCAAATTTTTGCCCGTGGAGATATCCGGGCTGGTCATCTTCATGCTCGGCGTATCCGCAGCCCTTGCCGGTCTGCGCACTTTGCTGGGCCCGAATGCGACCCCAGTAAACTCGGCAGAATGGGTGGTGGCGGGGATCACCCTTGGCAGCATGACCGCTCTCAACGTCTGGGCCAAGGGCATGCTACGCATGCTGTGCGCGCTAAGCGGGCTGATCATCGGGTATATTGCTGCCCTCGTAGCGGGCCTGTTGCCAGCTCCTCTGCTCGACCTCGTCGGTCGCACCAGCTGGCTGGGAATTCCTCATTTCGGCTACATCGCTTGGTCGTTCAACGCCACCCTCATTGCCCCGTTCGCCATCGCGAGCGTCGCCGCCGCCTTGAAGGCAGCCGGCACCCTGACAATCTGCCAGAAGATGAATGACGCAAACTGGGCTCGACCCGAGATGCGGTCGATAACACGCGGCGTAATGAGCGACGGGCTGGCGACTTTGGTCGGGGGCATCGCCGGCACCCACGGGACTAACACCTCGACGCCCAGCGCCGGTCTTGCCGCAGCAACCGGGGTCGCCAGCCGCAACGTTGCCGTGGCTGCGGCAGGAATATTTTTTCTCCTAGGTTTCTGTCCGAAGCTGACAGCCGTGCTGGCAATCATGCCGCGAGCCGTCGTGGTCGCGGCTCTCATGTATGCCGTTACGTTCATCATGATCAATGGACTGCAAATCATGATGTCTCGGATGTTGGACGCGCGCCGCACGTTGGTACTCGGCCTCGGCGTCATCAGTGGGCTTACCATTGAGGTATTTCCCTCGACGGTAAAACTGATGCCGAGCTCGATCGCAGCAATCGCCGGTTCGTCGCTAGTGTCGGCCACAATTGTTGCCTTGATCTTGAATCTGCTGTTCCGCATCGGCGTGCGTAAAACGGCCGTGCTACTTGTTGAGCGAGGACAGATTGACTCGCAAAAAATCGAACAGTTCTTCGCCGAGCAAAGTACAGCTTGGGGTGCTCGGCAGGACGTAGCCAAGCGGGCGAGCTTCGGTGTCGTTCAATTGATCGATGCGATCGCCGAGAGCTGCTGGCGAAACGGAATAATGAACGTGCTCGCCAGTTTCGATGAATTTCAGATGGAAGTCGCCGTCACATATCCAGGTATTCAAATTGAATTCCCGGAGGAGCGGCCATCAACAGACCAGATTCGCAACAGCGATGACGGCGCGCGCCTGCTAGCTGGCTTCATGCTAAGGCGCAATGCGGATCATGTCCGATCTGAGACCAAGAATGGAAAATGTGTGGTCGAGTTTCACTACGATCATTGAGATCGACCCGAGCTATTGCAGGGCTACAACCACGATGAGCTAGCTGGAATCGCCTGATTCTGGTCCACCCCCGCAGCCCTTCCGCCCCTGCCCGAAAAAACTGTAAAAGGGTATTCGCATGCGACAATACCCCGCAACGCGCTAAACGCGGTCGGCAAGCGCCTCGCGCGCTACCTGCGCCGAAAATGCCGCGCCGGCACGGCCGCACTGCGCCCCGCGGCGTTGGCCGCAAGCGGTCGCGGCTGCGGTAGCGGCGCTGCGGTCTCCGACGCTGTCGCCTGCACTGGCGCTGCCGCCTGCGGCCCGCGCACGTCCCACTCGCAGATTTTGTAATTGTTGCGCCGCGCTTCGAGATCGATGTGGAGGTGCTGGGCGTGGTAGCTGTCGGAGCCGGGACCGAGCACAGTCATGAAGCGGGCGCAGGCGCCGGCGCGGACCGCCTCGCGGAAATCCATCGGCACGTTGCCATCGGCGAGGACCAGCGTGTTGCCGTTGGCGAGCGTAAACGCGCGCACGTCGAGAGCGTTGGCGCGGCCGTGCTCACTCAACTTGGCGCCGCCGACCCGATCGCGGCCGCGGCATTCGTAGGACCCAATCTCGTCTAACGCGTGCAATGGCGAGCCGAGTTTCATCGCGGCCGGCGCCACGTCGTCGCGGGCCCATTGCGCCACCGCTTCCGCCATCGCGCAGCGCAACGTCGCCGGCGGCTCGACGGCGATCTTGGTCTGGTCCGGCAGCACCACGCTCGCCAGCAATACGGCATCCGCAGCACCACACCCGCCGGGCCCGACGAGCGCGCCGAGCGGCTGGAACATTGCAATTTCGGCAAGTTGCGCTTCGCAGGCCGACGGTGCGAGGGCTGGCACCGGCGCGGCCGGGCCAGCGTCGTTTTGCGCGGACGGCGCAAGCGTTCCCCGCAGCGGCGCAATCTGCTGTGCAACGGCGAGCGCCCGCGCGGCGGCCCGGTGCGGCGCTGCGATCTGGCTCGCGCACAGTCCGGCGAGAACGAGTGCAGCCTGCAGGCTTAACCTCATGCACATTGCCTCGCGCGGTCGTCGGCAGAAGCCGCCGCGAATATGGCAACATGCGCCGGCCAGCGCGGCGATATGAAGGCGGCAATTGGAATTTGGCACCATTGGAACTTGGCATTGGCCTTGGCACCCGGCGCGGGTAACCTTGGCCTGCCGCTGGCCGGCCGGCGTCGGTAGTTGCGGCACCGCAAGCCGTTCTTGGGAGGAACGATCATGCTCGGGCTGATGCAGGATTGGCCGCTGCTGTGCCATCGCGTCATCGACCACGCCGCGCTCAATCACGGCGGACGCAAGGTGATCTCGCGCTCGATCGAAGGACCGATTCACACGACTGATTATGCCAGCGTCCGTGCCCGCGCGCTGCGCGTGGCGCAGCGGCTCGAGCGGGACGGCATCAGGCTCGGCGACCGCGTGGCGACGCTCGCCTGGAACACCTGGCGGCATCTGGAAAGCTGGTACGGCATTCTCGGCATCGGCGCGATCTATCACACGGTCAATCCGCGGCTGTTCACCGAACACATCACCTGGATCATCAATCACGCCGAGGACCGCGTGATCATGACGGACGCGGGCTTCGTGCCGATGCTGGAAAAGATCGCCGGCAACTTGCCGTCGGTCGAGCGCTTCATCGTGTTCTGCGACGCCGCCCACATGCCGCAGACTTCGCTACCCAACGCCGTCGCCTACGAGGATTGGATCGCCGAGGCGGACGGCGATTTCGCCTGGAAATCGTTCGACGAGAATAGCGCCGCCGGCATGTGCTACACCTCGGGCACCACCGGAAATCCGAAGGGCGTGCTCTATTCGCACCGCTCCAACGTGCTGCACGCCATGGCGGCGCTCAATCCCGACATGATCGGGCTGTCGTCCAACGACATCGCGCTGCCGGTGGTGCCGCTGTTTCACGCCAATGGCTGGTCGCTCGCTTTCTCCGCGCCGATGGCCGGCGCCACCATGGTGCTGCCCGGACAAAAACTTGACGGCGCCTCGGTCCATGAGCTGCTCACCGAATTCAAGGTCACCTGCACCGCCGCGGTGCCGACGGTGTGGCTTTCGCTGCTGCAGCATTTGGAAAACACCGGCGGCAAGCTGCCCTATCTCAAGCGCGTCGTCATCGGCGGCTCCGCCTGTCCCCGCGCGATGATCCAGAAATTTCAGGACATCTACGGCGTCAAGGTCGCCCACGCCTGGGGCATGACCGAGATGAGTCCGCTCGGCACCGTGTGCAGCCTCAATCCCGAATATGCCGATCTGACCGGCGCGGCGCTGCTCGACATCCAGCAGAAACAGGGCCGTACGCCGTTTAGCATCGAGATGAAGATCACCGACGATGCCGGCCGCCCGGTGCCGTGGGACGGCAAGACGTTCGGCCGCCTTAAAGTGCGCGGCCCGGCCGTGGCCAGGGCTTATTACAAGGACGACAGCAACGTTCTCGATGATGAAGACTTCTTCGATACCGGCAACGTCGGCACCATCGACCGCTACGGCTATCTCAACATCACCGACCGTTCCAAGGACGTGATCAAATCGGGCGGCGAGTGGATTTCCTCGATCGAACTGGAAAACCTGGCGGTCGGCCATCCCAAAGTGGCCGAGGCGGCGGTGATCGGCATACGCCATCCGAAATGGGACGAGCGGCCGCTTCTGGTCGTGGTGCTCAAGGCGGGTCAAACCGCGACCGCCGCCGAGCTGCTTAAGTATTTCGACGGCAAGATCGCCAAATGGTGGATGCCGGACGACGTCGTGTTCGTGAATGAAATTCCTCACACCGCGACCGGCAAAATCCAGAAGACCACCTTGCGCGAACGCTTCAAGGACTATGTTTTGCCGGGCGCCGCCGCGCGGCGTTAACGCTCGATATCGGAACTTGGCGTGCCGGCGTGCCTTAGCGAAACGCATAGCACGGTTTCGCTCACGGCATGGCGCCCTTAACGGCGGCGAGGCGGACTAAACTTCAACTGTTGTTTCAGTGACTTAGCGGTTATGCATCGGTTCCGCTGAATAACTGGATTATGCCTATTATTCACAGCTGTGCTGCGCCGCACAATCAACACATTTGGACTGTCTTAGCGCCTTCGGCTCTAGTCGATCGAGCCGAATCAAACATCCCTCAACAACTAAAAAGGTAGAACATGGCTGGTAATAGCCTGAGAAAGCTTGTGTGCGCGTCAACTCTGCTTGCGTCTCTCATTGCAATACCAATCACGGCTTCGGCGCAGTCGGGAGTAGCATCGGTTTATTCCAGCGGAAGGCGGACTGCCGACGGCGAAAGGGTCAATCCCGGCGCGCTCACCGCGGCGCATCGGACTTTGCCGTTCGGCACGCTGGTGCGGGTCACCAACGATCGCACCGGGCGCTCCGTTGTGGTGCGGATCAACGATCGCGGGCCGTTCGTTCGCGGCCGCATCATCGACCTGACGCCGGCCGCTGCGCGGGCCATCGGCTTTTCCGGGTTGACGCGCGTTTCGCTGACGGTTGTTGGGGGACGCTGAGGCAGGCCAGAACCTGATCGGCAAATTTCCAAGCAAGCCAATGACGGTGCGGGAGGCTTCGGGCCTCCCGTTTCATTTTCGCGCGGCCGCGACCGGGACGTACCGCGTGAGCGGCGCGGCGCCATCCTTCCGCGCCGTTAATTTTCTGTACGCGTTCGAGGTGGCTGATCCGTAAGACTCTGTAGGTAGAAGGCGGGACCTGGCGCTCAAGGCGAGCGCCCTTATTCAGGCACGCTCATGGAAAATCGCCGAGCTCTGCAACGTACCCGGGTGCAGCGCAATGCCAAGATTCTCATTCCCCGCGTCTCTCCCGTGATCCATTGCACCGTTCAAAACATCACCAGCGTCGGCGCCTGCCTCACTCTGGCGAACACCTACGGCCTGCCGCCGACTTTCGATCTCACCTTCGAGCAGGGCCGCACCCGTCGGGTCTGCCGCGTCATCTGGCGCACCGCCAACAGTCTGGGCGTCGCGTTCGACTGCGAGGCGGACGCTTAAGCCCGCATCGGCCGGCGCAGTGGCTGGTCTGCATCGCCCCCGGACAAGCCCGCTAGAATTCGGCCACAGCGCCAAGCAGGCGCTCGATATCTTCGGGCCGTGACAGCCGGTGATCGCCGTCCTTGACCAAAGTGAGAACGACATCGTCGCAGGCCAGCCTCGATGTGAGCTCGACAGCGTGCCGCCACGGGACGTCGGGGTCCTCGACACCCTGCAGGATGCGCACCGGGCAGCCGGTCTCAATCATGCCGCCCAAGAGGAGATGGTTGCGGCCTTCTTCGATCAGCCGCTTGGTGACGAGGTAGGGTTCGGCGGAATATTGCGACGGTCGTTGCCAAACTCCCGTTGTCGCAAGTTCCTGCCTGATCGCCGGCGTGAACCGCTTCCACATCAACTCCTCGGTAAAGTCGACCGCGGGTGCGATCAGGATAAGACCCGCCGCCGCGGGCGGTGCCTGTGCCGCATTCGTAACGTCATTCACCGCAGCCACGGTTGCAGCGGCTGCGAGCCGCTGCTTGAGCGCTCGGACCAGCAGCAGCGCAAGCCAGCCTCCCATCGACGACCCGATCAGGAGTCTGCGGGCCGCGGCAGCAGGCATCGAACACTGCGAGGCTGTCGGCGAGCCAGCGGCCGATCGTACCGTCGCTGAAACTGCCTTCCAATTCGCCATGGCCGGAATAGTCGAACCGCACACAGGCGCGTCCGCGACGCTCGGCCCAGTCCGCGACAGCCACCGCTTTGGTGCCTTTCATGTCGGACTTGTAGCCCGACAACCAGAACAATCCGGGCAATGTACCCGGCAGCCTGCCGCACGGCGATGGCGTGCCGCTCGATGCCGTCGCCAATTTGCAGGAATTTCAGGCCGTTATCTGTCATCAAAAGCGGTCATCGAAGAGCGGCGGGCGCCGTCCGCCTGCGCGGTTCGCGGCTGTTGTTGCCGGCGCGACCAATTGGGGGGCCGGAGCGCCGGTTCGCCGCTCATGGCGAGGCGACATAATCACGTCGCACGCGCCGGCGCCACAGATCTGGAGCATTGTCGAGCATTGTCGTTGACTTATGGCCGGAAACTGCCGATCCTGTCTGTTCGCCGACGCCAGAGCCGCGGACGAGTGTCGGCGTGAACCGCGGCACGATGCGATCGGCGCGTAGCAACAATTAAAGGAGACAGCACCCATTCGTCGCCCGATCAGAAGCGCGCAGCCCGCTCCCAAGGAAGGGCCGCGCATCGACGACGAGATCCGCGTTCGCGAGGTCCAGCTCATAGACAAGGATGGCGCCAACAAGGGCGTCACTGAAATCACCGCCGCTCTGGCCATGGCGCAGGAGGCCGGGCTCGATCTTGTCGAGATCGCGCCCAATTCGGTCCCGCCGGTCGCCAAAATCCTCGATTACGGCAAATACAAATACCAGGCGCAGAAGAAGGCCGCCGAGGCGCGCAAAAAGCAGAAGGTCGTCGAGATCAAGGAGGTCAAGCTGCGGCCGATGATCGACGATCACGATTACGGGGTGAAAATGCGCTCCATGGAGCGGTTTTTCCAGGAAGGCGACAAGGTCAAGGTGACGTTGCGCTTCCGCGGCCGCGAAATGGCGCACCAGGAACTCGGCTACAAGCTCTTGGACCGCGTCAAAGGCGATACTGTCAAGATCGCCAAGATCGAGCAGGAGCCGCGTTTCGAAGGCCGCCAAGTGGTCATGGTATTGGCGCCGCGCTGAGCGGCGCGGATCGTGGTGCTGGCGCTGCGGCGGGCGCCGCTGCTTGTCACCCAAACCGAAAGCAGTAATGGCAGCAGTACAGGCAGCCGATTGCCATAACCGGCCGCCTCTGCCATAACCGCGCCCTCCCGCCGCCCGGCTGACAAGGGCTGCCGTGGCGGCGTGACGTGCTCCGGCACAACCCGCTCAATCATTGAGCATTTTTCTGGCCGGCCGGGCTTGCGAGCCCGCCGCCAAAGGAGAGCCAAATGCCCAAGATCAAGACCAAGTCGGGCGCCAAGAAGCGCTTCAAGGTCACGGGGACCGGGAAGGTCCTCTATCAGCAGTCACGCAAGCGCCACGGCATGATCAAACGCTCAAAGAAGCAGATCCGCCAGCTGCGCGGCACCAACGTGCTGTTCAAGACCGACGGCGACAACATCAAAAAGTATTTTTTGCCGAACGGCTGACCGCTCGACCGGGCCGCCGGGTCTGGCGGCCGCGCCGCGCTCGTCCCGTTCTTTCAAAGGAGATCGACAATGGCCCGTGTCAAACGCGGCGTCACCGCCCATGCCAAGCACAAGAAGGTGCTCAAAGCCGCCAAGGGCTATTACGGAAGGCGCAAGAACACGATCCGAGTCGCCAAGCAGGCGGTGGAGAAGGCGCAGCAATACGCCTTTCGCGACCGCAAGCGAAGAAAGCGCACGTTTCGCGCGCTGTGGATTCAGCGCCTTAATGCCGCGGTACGCCCGTTCGGACTCAATTACAGCCGTTTTATTGACGGCTTGGGAAAGGCCGGCATCGAGGTTGACCGCAAGGTGCTCTCGGACCTGGCGATCACGCAGCCTGCCGCATTCGAGGCGATCGTCGGACAGGCGAAGTCGGCGCTGGCGGCGTGAACATGCCGGGGCTGGTTGTGTCATGATCGACCGCGCTTATGTGCAGCGCATGGCCCGCTATAATCGCTGGCAGAACGAGAACCTGTACGGCGTCGCCGAGGCGCTGAGCGACCAGGAACGCCGCCGCGAGCGCGGCGCCTTTTTCGGCTCGATCCACCAGACGCTCAGTCATCTGTTGTGGGCCGACCAGGTTTGGATGAGCCGCTTTACCGATTTGCCGAAGCCGCAGGGCGGGATTCCGGAATCGGTCGATCTCTTTCCCGATTGGAGCGCGCTGAAGAGCGAACGGGCGCGTTTCGATCAGACCATCATCGATTGGGCGGACGCCGTCGATCCGGCCTGGCTTGCCGCCGACCAGACCTTCTATTCCGCCGCAACCAAACGGGAATGGACCAGGTCGCGCTGGATGCTGGTTGCGCACATGTTCAATCATCAGACCCACCATCGCGGCCAGATCCATTGCCTGTTGACGCAAGCCGGCGGCCGTCCGCATGACACCGATTTGACGGTCATGCCTGATTGACAGGCGAGAATGGGGGCCAAGATCGAGAATCATGCCCGATACCGTACAACTCGAACAGCAAATCCTCGCCGAAATTGCCGCCGCGAGCGACGAGGCGGCGCTTGAAGCGGCGCGCGTCGCGGCGCTCGGCCGCAGCGGCTCGATCACCGCGCTCCTGAAAACGCTCGGCGCCCTGCCGCCCGATGAGCGCAAGATTCAAGGGCCGCTGATCAACGGCATCAAGGATCGCGTCAATGCCGCGCTAGCCGCACGCCGCGAAGCTTTCAAGAGCGCGGCATTGCAGGCCCGGCTCAATACCAAGAGCATCGAACGTCACGCTGCCGGTGCGCGAGGCGCCGTTCGAGGCCGGCCGCGTGCACCCGATCACGCAGGTGACCGACGAATTGACGGCGATTTTCGCCGATATGGGTTTCGCCATCGCCGAAGGGCCCGACATCGAAACCGACGATTACAACTTCACCAAACTCAATTTCCCGGAAGACCACCCGGCGCGCGACATGCACGACACGTTCTTCTTCAACCCGAAGCCGGACGGCACGCGGCTATTGCTGCGCACCCACACTTCGCCGGTGCAGGTGCGCACCATGTTGACGCAGAAGCCGCCGATCCGCGTCATCATTCCCGGCCGCACCTATCGCTGCAACTCCGACCAGACCCACACGCCGATGTTTCACCAGGTCGAGGGCCTCGTCATCGACAAGGGCTCGCATCTCGGCCATCTGAAATGGATCCTCGAAGAGTTCTGCAAGGCGTTCTTCGAGGTCGACAGGGTCGGAATGCGCTTTCGCCCGTCGTACTTTCCGTTCACCGAGCCGTCGCTCGAAGTCGACATCCAGTGCCGGCGCGACCAGGGCGAAGTCCGCTTCGGCGAGGGCAGCGACTGGATGGAGATTCTCGGCTGCGGCATGGTGCATCCGAACGTGATGCGCAATTGCGGCCTCGATCCCGACGAGTACCAGGGCTTTGCCTGGGGCTTGGGAATCGACCGCATCGCCATGCTCAAATACGGCATGCCCGACCTGCGCCCCTTCTTCGAGGCCGACCTGCGCTGGCTTACCCATTACGGCTTCCGCCCGCTGGATTTCCCGACACTGGCGGGGGGATTGAGTTCGTGACACTCAGTCGGAGCCACGATTGGAGGTTCACATGCCACACGCCTCGTCACGCGATATCGAAGATGCTCTGAGAAAAGCACTGGGCTCCTACGGGCTTGATCACGTCGAGCTTGAGGCTGGATTGGATCACGACGGTGAACCCGCGCTGTTCGTTACTGCCGTGTTGCCGCGGGCCGCCGGTCCGGTTCCAATGCCGGGCGAGATTTCTGGTTCGGCCAATGTCGCCGTAGCCGCAGTCTTGGACAGGGCAGGCGATGAACGGCTGTCTTATCTGTATATCCAGCGTCCCGACGATGAGCGGCCAGAGGAGGAAAAGTCGGAGGTCTCCTCCTCATGACGCACGATGATCTGTTGGATATTGCGCAACGCCTCGCCCAGCTGGAGGAGGGAAAGCCTCGGCAAGCCTCATTGCGGCGCGCCATTTCCACCGCGTATTACGCCCTATTTCACGCACTGGCCCGCTTGTGCGCAGACGAACTCGTCGGATGGAGGAACTCTTGGGAGGCCTATTCACCAATTTATCGAACGATGGATCACAGCAGAGCCAAAAGCGTTTTTAAGCAAATATCCGGCCGGCGTGGCGCACACATAGCCCTTATCGGCGAGACTTTCATTCTGCTGCAAGAAAACCGTCACTGGGCCGACTACGATCCCTCTCCACTGCGAGTGGGGCGGACCAAAGCGATAGGGAGAGCCGAGACGCTCGATCTTATAGAGCAGACTAAACGGGCCGTAATGCAGATTGCGAACCTCGCCCCTGAAGACCGCTTGTTCATTGCCACGCAACTTATCGCCCGAACACGCCCATGATGAAATTCACCCTCTCCTGGCTCAAGGAGCACCTCGACACCGATCACCCGCTCGGCGAGATCGCCGACAAGCTGACCATGATCGGGCTCGAGGTCGAGCGCATCGAGGACAGGGGCAAGGCGCTTGCGCCGTTCGTCATCGCGCGCGTGGTCGAGTGCAAACAGCATCCCAACGCCGACCGGCTGCGGGTGTGCATGGTCGATACCGGGACCGGCGCGCCGATCCAGGTCGTGTGCGGGGCGCCCAACGCGCGCGCCGGCATGAAGGGCGTATTCGTGCCGCCGGGCGCCCACATCCCGGGCAAGGACATGACTCTTGCCGTCGGCACCATCCGCGGCGTCGAGAGCCGCGGCATGCTCGTCTCGGAATTCGAGCTGAAGATTTCCGACGATCACGAAGGCATCATCGATCTGCCCGACGATGCGCCGGTCGGCGCCAATTACGCGCAATGGGCCGGCCTCGATGATCCGATGATCGAGATCAACCTGACGCCGAACCGCGCCGACTGCGCCGGCGTGCACGGCATCGCCCGCGATCTTGCCGCCGCCGACATCGGCCGCTTCAAGGACGCCGCCATCAAGCCGGTCAAGAGCGAGTTCCCCTTCCCCGTCAAGGTGACGCTCGATCTCGGCGCCACGCCGTCGCTGTGCCCGGCCTTCGCGCTTCGCCTGGTGCGCGGCGTCAAGAATGGTCCCTCGCCGCAATGGCTGCAGCGCCGACTGCTTTCGATCGGATTGCGCCCGATCAACGCGCTGGTCGATATTACGAACTTCATCACCTATGACCGCGGCCGGCCGCTGCACGTCTTCGACGCCGCCAAAGTGCGCGGCGACCTCACCGTGCGTCGCGCGCAAAAAAACGAAACGCTGCTGGCGCTCGACGGCAAGACCTACTCGCTCGACGACACGATCTGCGTCATTGCCGACGACGACGGCGTGGAATCGCTCTCCGGCGTCATGGGCGGCGAAAAGACCGGCTGTTCCGAGACCACCACCGACGTGCTCGTCGAATCGGCGTTGTGGGAGCCGATCAACATCGCCCGCACCGCCCGCAAGCTCGGCATCAACACCGACGCGAGCTACCGCTTCGAACGCGGCGTCGACCCGGCCTTCATGCTGCCGGGACTAGAGACTCGCCACGCGCATGGCGCTCGATCTGTGCGGCGGCACGCCGTCGGAAATCGTCCTCGCCGGCAGCGCTGAGGCGCCCGAGCGCGTCATCGATTTTCCGGTCTCCGAGCTCAAACGTTTGACCGGCCTTTCCCTGCCGCTGCCGGAAATGCGCCGCGTGCTGGAGCGGCTCGGCTTTTTCGTCGCCGGCCAGGGCGAGCGGGTCAAGATCGCGGTGCCGTCATGGCGCGCCGACGTGAACGGCAAAGCCGATATCGTCGAAGAGGTGGTGCGGATCCTGGGCGTTGACCGCGTGCCGTCGGCGCCGTTTGACCGCGGCGAGTCCCCGCGCAAGCCGGTGCTCACACCAATTCAATCGCGCACCCGCAAGGCCAAGCGCGCGCTCGCCGCGCGCAATCTGGTCGAGGCGGTGACGTGGTCCTTCATCGACAAGAAGCAGGCCGAGCTGTTCGGCGGCGGCAAGCCGGAGCTTGCTCTCGCCAATCCGATCGCGGCCGACCTTTCCGACATGCGGCCGAGCCTCATTCCCGGACTGGTGGCTGCGGCGCAGAACAACGCCGACCGCGGCTTTCCGGATGCCGGCCTCTACGAAGTAGGCCAGGTGTTCCGCGGCGATCAGCCGGCCGATCAACTCACCGCTGCCGGCGGCGTGCGCCGCGCGCTCGCCAAACCGTCGGGCGCCGGCCGTCATTGGAGCAAGCGCGACGGCGAGGTCGATGCGTTCGACGCCAAGGCCGACGCGCTCGCGGTGCTCACCGCTGCAGGCGCGTCGCCGCAGGCCATGCAAATCATGCCGGGCGGCCCGTCATGGTTTCATCCCGGCCGCTCGGGAACGATCCAGATCGGGCCGCAAAACGTGCTCGGCCATTTCGGCGAATTGCACCCGAATGCGCTCGACGCCCTCGACGCCGAAGGCCCGCTGGTTGCGTTCGAGGTGATTTTGGAACGAATTCCAGAGCCGAAGGCAAAGCCGACGCGCGCCAAGCCGCCGCTCGATCTGTCGCCGTTCCAGCCGGTGGTGCGCGATTTCGCGTTCGTGGTCGAGCGTAGCGTCAAGGCCGCCGACCTTGTGCGCGCGGCCGCAGGCGTTGACCGCAAATTGATCGCCGGCGTCACCGTGTTCGACGTGTACGAAGGGCCCGGCATTGCGCCCGGCAAGAAGTCGATCGCGATCGCGGTGACGCTGCAGCCGCGCGAGCGCACCATGACCGACGCGGAGATCGAGGCGTTCGCCGCAAGAATCGTCGCCGAAGTCGGCAAGCGTACCGGCGGCGTGTTGCGGGCGTAAGCCTTATTGGCGCTATTCGCTCTGGCGCCGCCGCCGGCGTCGCCTGCTCCTGCTCTGCGGCCGTCTGTGTTCATGCTTCACCTCCGGCTCCTCGGCGCCATTGAGCCGGCGCAGCACTGCATCGGCGGCGCGCTCGCCGGATTCCCAGGCGCCGCCTACGGTACCCCAGCGGGTCTCGTGCACAGCCTCGCCGGCGAACCAGACCGCATCGCGCAACGGCTCGGCCAGAACGCCGCGCGCCGTCGCGCCGCCTGGCGCCGCCGCCGTCACGGCGCCGAGCGTCCACGGATCAGCGTTCCAGCGCGTGGCAATTGCCCGCTTCACCGCCTTTTTCACATCCGAGCCGTAAAGCCGCGCCAGCCAGGCGCCGGCGAAATCGACCATTGCCGCTTCGCCCTGCGCCGAAAGATCCCGCCGAACGAACCGGCGACATCGATCAGGCAGAGCGACGTGCCGGACACGTTGCCGAGAATCGCCGCCGTGTGCGTATCGCTCGATTTTTCGAACACCAGATCGTCGCTGTCGAGACCGAGCGGGTTGCCGGCAAGCGCCAGCGCGATGTGGTCATAGCTGCCGAGCGAGAGGCTGGCGAAAGCCTCGGTCAGGCGGGCCGGCAATTCCGGCGTAAACCGAATGCGGCCGGCAGACATCACGTTGGTCGACGCGGTGACGATGGCGGCGTGGGCTGTGATGGGGCCTTTCGGCGTCTCCACCACGACGTCGCCGTCGATCTCAATCGCAGTCGCCGGCGTGGCGAGCTGAACCGTGATGCCGGCGGCGAGCGCGGCCAACAGCGCGCCATAGCCCTGACGGCAGAACGCATCGGAATTGCGTTCCGCCGCGCGAGCGGAATCGACGGTCGAGAGCTGCGCCAAATCCTTGCCGAACGGGTACGGACCAAGCATGAATCCGATGGTCCCTCGCCAATCGCCAAGATCGATCGGCAACGCCTGCGCGCAGGCGGTGTCGGACTTGCGGGCAGCTTCCGCGATTGCGCGGGTGGCGCGCACTTCGGCGGCGAGCAAATCCTCGAGTTCCCGCTCGCGCGCGTTGCGCAGCCCGATACGGACCGTCAGGCTGGTCGGCGCCGGATAAATCTCGATCCCCCGCGGCGGCGCGATCCTGGTCAAGGGGTTGGTTTTCGGCCAATAAATCCAGTGCGCACCGCGGTCGAACGGCAGGCCGAACGTGCGATTATCGGTGACGCAGCGGCCGCCGATATGGTCGGCCGCTTCGATCATCACATAGTGCCGGCGCGCGGCGGCGAGGCGGTGCGCGGCGGCGATTCCGGCCGCGCCCGCACCGACGATCACGACATCTGTTTCGCCGCTTGGCGCAGCCGCGCCGGGCCCGGGCCGCAGCGCAAGAGCGGCGGCCCCAGCAAGGAATGAGCGGCGCGTGGCGCGGGGCATGGTTTCCGATTGCCTTCCGGCTTGCCGCAGATTGCCCGAACTCGACGCCGCGGGCAAACCGCATGCTTAACTCTTGGTTTCGTCCGTGCACCGGCGCGTGAACCAAATTGCAACAGACACCCGCTAAAATCTGCACAAACAGTGACGCGGCAAAGCCGCGCGCGCCGATCGGGGGGACGCCGATGAACAGGATGCTCGATTGCCTCGGGCGGCTGATCGCCCGCTATCTCGACGAACCGGTCGTCGGCTACGAGCCGTTCACGCCGAGCGATCCGGACGCCTTGCGCGGTTCGCTCATGCCCGGCGACGTGCTTCTGGTCGAGGGCAACAACCGTATCTCCGGCGTCATCAAATATCTGACTCAATCGACGTGGTCGCATTCGGCGCTCTATGTCGGGTCGATCGAAGATCGCGGCACAGCGGACGGCGAGCCGCACGTGCTGGTCGAGGCCAATCTCGGCGAAGGCGTCGTCTCGGCACCGCTGTCGAAATACATCCGTTACCACACCCGTATTTGCCGGCCGGTGGGACTGACCACGGCGGACTGCGCCGCAGTCTGCGGCTACGCCGTCGACCGGCTCGGCTTCGCCTATGATCTCAAAAACATTATCGATCTGATGCGCTATTTGTTGCCGCTGCCGGTGCCGCAACGCTGGCGCCGGCGCATGATCGCACTCGGCTCCGGCGATCCGACCCGGCTGATCTGCTCGGCGCTGATCGCGGAAGCGTTTTCCGCCGTGCATTATCCGATTTTGCCCAAAATCAAGCTCGCCGAAAGCCGTCAGGCGCGCGAGCAGATTTTGGAGATCCGCCATTCCTCGCTGTATTGCCCGCGCGACTTCGACATCTCGCCGTACTTCCACGTCGTCAAGCCGACGATCACGAGCGGCTTCGATTACAAGTCGCTGCGCTGGGCCGATCCGCCGGCGGGAGGCGACGCCGCGCAGCGCGCCCGCGTCCGCCGGCCGCGGGTGGACGAACCGGTGCCGCTCGCGCCGCAAGACCTGCCGGCGTACGGCGATGCCGGAACGGTCGCCGCCTGATCGTCCCTTGTGCTCGCCGGACGGCGCCGTTACCTCTGCATCCCGGCAGAGGGCGGCATGCTCAACGACGCGATCCTAGCAATCGAGCAAATGTTTTCGCCGCAGCTGCGCGCGGTGCTGTGGAAGTCGATCGGGCTGGCGCTGGCGCTGATCGTCGCTGCCGCCATCGCGCTCGACCGCCTGATCGTGTGGCTCGTCGGCGCCGGCGGCACCTCGGTCGAGACCGCGTTCGGGCCGCAGGCGCAAGCGCCGGTCACCGCGATCGCCTGGCTGTTCTCATTCCTCGCCGGCGTAGGCATCGTCGTCGGCGGCGTCATGCTGATGCCGGCGGTGACCTCCTTCGTCGCGAGTTTCTTCGCCGATCAGATCGCCGAGGAGGTCGAGCGCGAGCATTATCCCTCCGACCCGCCCGGCGTGGCGCTGCCGCTGTGGCGGGCGATCGTCGAAGGCGGCAAGACGGCGCTGCTGTCCATTGCGGTCTATCTGTGCGCCGTGCCGTTCCTGCTGTTCGCCGGATTTGGCGCTTTGATCTTCTTTCTCGCCACCGCCTGGTTGCTCGGCCGCGTATATTTCGAGCTTGCCGCCATGCGCTTTCGCTCGCCCGAAGAGGCCAAGGCGATGCGCAAACGCAACGCCGCAAAAGTCTACGTCGGCGGCCTCGCCATCGCCGTCTATGTTTCGATTCCGCTGGTCAATCTCGCCACGCCGCTGTTCGCGATGGCGTTCATGGTGCATCTGCACAAGCGGCTGGCCGGCAAGTAACTCCGCAATCACCGGCCGTCGGAAGCCGCCGGCTTCTGCCGCGCCATGCGGCGCGCGCCGATCGCGATCGAAAAGGTGACGACAAGAAAGCGCGCGAGATGATGCGCGCCGACATAGATCGGGTCGAGATGCAGCGCCAGCGCCAGCACCATCATCGTATCCTGCGCGCCGGGCGCAAATGCGATGACGATGTTGGCGATCGAAAACGGGAAAAATCGCGCTACGATCAGCACGAAGAAAGTCGCCACCGCCATCGAGACGGCAAACGAGCCGAACGCGGCGCCGAGAAAGCCGAACAACATCCGCGGCGGCGTGTTGGCGAAGCGCGAGCCGACCAGCGCGCCGAGCACGATCACCGAACTTGAGCCGATCCACCACGGCAGCACGGCGTGCACGTGGCCGCTGCCGTGCAGGATCGCCGACCCGGCCAAGGCGCCGAACAGAAGACCGCCGGGAAACCGCAGCCGCTGGAAGCCAATTGCGAACGCGGTTGAGACCGCAACGAGCACGGTCATCTCGCTGAGAACGGCAAGTCCGGCGGGCCCGCGCGCCACGGCTATTGCCGGCGCGGCAAGGCCGAACAGCGCCAGCCCGTTCGGCAAGCCGATGACCAAAAGCAGCACGCGCACGGTCTGCACGATGGCGACAGCGCGCAGGTCGGCGCCAAACTCGCTCGACAGCGCGATCACCTGCGCCATCGAGCCGGGACTTGCGCCCATCAGGGCCGACAGCGGATCCCAGCGGTGCACGACGCGCAGATAGCTCGTCGTCGCCAAAATCATGCCGACCGAGGCGAGCATGAGCAGCGCGATGCTGGCCGGCCAGGTCGTCACGCCGCGCAGCGTCGCCGGCGTCACCACGGCGCCAAGCAGGATGCCGACCACGACATAGCAGACCCGCGCCAGCGCCAGCGGAATCCTGACCGGCCGCCCCAACAAGGCCGCGCCCGCCACTGCCAGCACCGAGCCGGACACCAGGCCCGCCGGCAGTCCGAGCAACGCAAAGCCGACCCCGCCGGCGAGCGCGATCGCGAGCGTCTCGGCAATGTCGATAAAAGCGCGCGGCGGCGGAAGATGCGGCAACATCGATCCGCCATGAATGCCGGCTGTACCAAACGCCGTCAAATCGCGCCCGCACGCGGCACCTATCGCATGCGCTCATGGCGGCTTCGCAGGACTATTCCGCCCGCGATCAAAACGCACCTTCATCGCGAGAGCTCGGCACGGCCGGACGGCCGCCCCTCTGTGGAGGAAACAAATCTGGAAATTGACTCGGTCTGAAGATCGAACAAGCGGCAAGCACGCTCGACCACCCCTCCCCCTATTAGAGGAAGGAAGAGGGTAGTCTTTCAGTCTCGCAATCGAGCGTCGCTTCAGACGTGGCCGTAGGGCTGCGCGGACCGCGCACTCGCGCGCCGGCCGCGGGCTTTGCCCAATACGATGCGCATGAGGTCGGCGGCGTTCTTGGCGCCGAGCTTTTCCATGAGGCGGGCGCGATGCACCTCGATCGTGCGCGGGCTGATGCCGAGTTCCCTGCCGGCCTCCTTGTTGGAGGCGCCTTGCGCAATCCGCCCCAAAACCTCGAACTCGCGCGCAGTGAGGCGCTCGCGGCCGGGAAAGTCGCCCAGCGGCAGCAATCCGCCCTGGCCGCGGTTCTGCCACGCCTGCATCGCCTCGCGCACGCGCCCGGCTACGGCCGTGGGATCGAACGGCTTTTCGATAAAATCGAGTGCGCCGTTGCGGATCGCCTCGACTGCCGTCGCGATGTCGCCAAGACCGGAAATGACCAGGATCGGCGCCGGATAGCGCGGCGCGTCGAGCTTTTTCAACAAGTCGAGGCCGGAACAGCCCGGCAAGTGCAAATCGAGCAGCACGCAGCCGGGCGCGCCTGCTCGCGCTGCGGTGAGGAACGCTTCTCCGTCGGGAAAGCCGGTCGTGGCAAAGCCCTCGATTCCCAGCACGACCGAGAGCGCGGCGCGAACGGAAGGGTCGTCGTCGACAATGAAGATTTCATTCATGATCGCGGGCGTTTCGTTCGACGACGAATGATTCGTTCCGATCAAAGATACCACTATTCGCGCGCACGGTGAGGTAACCCGCGGCGGCAACCAAAAAACAATCGTCACAGGACGCTGCGGTATCTGCTTGCCGTTTGGCGCCTGACGAGGCTCCGGCAGGCTTCGCCCCCGCGCAAGGACGGTCGATGGCAGCGGAGTCCGGCATTGCACGAGGCTGCGCCGCCCGATGGACAGACCCGGCAAACTGTGGTGACCTTGCGTCAAGCCGGACAACAACAACACGGCGAGACGGCGCAGGGGAAACGTCATGCTGCAGGGCTGGGTCGTCGTCGCCATTGCGCTGGCCTATATCGGCTTTTTGTTCGCGGTAGCCAGCTACGGCGACCGCACGCGCAAGTTCGGGCGCAGCGCCTCGTCGCGGCTCGTCATCTACCCGCTTTCGCTCGCCATCTATTGCACGTCGTGGACCTTTTTCGGCTCGGTCGGGCTTGCCTCGCGTAACGGCTTCGACTTCCTCACCATCTATATCGGTCCGATGCTGATGGTGGGGCTCGGCTACCCGCTCACTTTGCGCATCGTGCGGCTGGCCAAGGGCCAGAACATCACTTCGATCGCCGACCTGATCGCGGCGCGCTACGGCAAGAGCCAGGCGGTGGCGGCGACGGTGGCTCTGATCGCCATCGTCGGCATGATCCCCTATATCGCGCTGCAGCTCAAAGCGGTGTCGTCGTCGGTCGGCACCATCCTGGCCGAAGCCGCGCCGGGCGGTACGCCGATGCTCGGCGACAGCGCGCTCCTGGTCGCGCTGTGCATGGCGGCCTTTGCCGTGCTGTTCGGCACCCGCCATATCGACGCCACCGAGCACCAGGACGGCTTGATGCTGGCGATCGCCACCGAATTGATCGTCAAGCTCGTCGCCTTTCTCGCCGTCGGCATTTTCGTCACCTTCGTCATGTTTCACGGCCCGCTCGCGCTCGTCGCGCGCGCGCTGGCGCAGCCGCGCACCGCTGCCGTGCTGACGCATGCTCCGCCGCTCGCCGGCTTCTGCGCCATGACCGCTTTGTCGTTGTTTGCGATCGTGCTGTTGCCGCGCCAATTCCACGTCAGCGTCGTCGAGAACCACAGCGAGGCGGAGATCCGCCGCGCCGCCTGGCTGTTCCCGCTCTACCTCGTGCTGATCAATCTGTTTGTGGTGCCGATCGCCTTGGCCGGCTTGTTGACTTTTCCGTCCGGCCGCATGGACAGCGACATGTTCGTGCTAGCGCTGCCGCTCGCCGCCCATTCGCGGCTGATCGCGCTGGTCGCATTCATCGGCGGACTCTCGGCGGCCACCGCCATGGTGATCGTGGAATTGGTCGCGCTCGCCATCATGGTCTCGAACGACATCGTGGTGCCGCTCCTGCTCAAGCGCCGGGCGACGCTCGCCGGCTGGCCGAGCAATGCCGGCGCCCGGCTTCTGGCGACCCGGCGCGTCGCCATCTTCGTCATCCTCATCCTCGCCTACATCTATTATCGGTCCGCCGGCGATGCTCAGCTTGCCTCCATCGGCCTGCTCTCGTTCGCCGCCATCGCGCAGTTCGCCCCGGCGTTTTTCGGCGGCCTCCTCTGGCGGCGCGGCACCGCGCGCGGCGCCATCGCCGGCATGAGCGCCGGCATCCTGATCTGGGGCTACACGCTCTTGCTGCCGAGCATTCTCGATGCCGGCATGATCGGCGCGAGCATTCTCACCGACGGCCCCTTCGGCCTCGCTTTCTTGCGGCCGCAAGCGCTGTTCGGCATCGATCTTTCGCCGCTGGTCCACGGCGTCCTGCTCAGCCTCATTGTCAACATCGCCTGCTATATCGGCTGCTCGCTGTGGCGTCGGCCGACCGCGATCGAGCGCGTGCAGGCCGAACTGTTCGTGCCGTCCAGCCTGGCCCCCATTCTGGCTCCGCGTTCGCCGAGTTTCCGGCTGCGGCGCGCGTCGGTCACGGTCGAGGAACTCATCGCCGCCATCGCCCGCTACCTCGGCGCCGAACGCACGCGCGAATCTTTTGTCGGCTTTGCAACGGCGCGCCGCATCAGCTTGCGGCCGGAAAGCGAGGCCGACTTTCAGTTGCTGCAATACGGCGAATATTTGCTGGCGTCGGCGATCGGCGCGGCGTCATCGCGGCTCGTGCTCTCGCTGTTGCTGCGCAAGCGCACGCTCTCGACCAGGACTGCGCTCAAGCTGCTCGACGACGCCCATGCGGCGATCCACTACAACCGGCAGATTCTGCAGACCGCGCTCGACCACGTGCGCCAGGGCATTGCGGTGTTCGACCGGGATTTCAACCTGGTGTGCTGGAATCATCAGTTCGGCGAGATTTTGGATCTGCCGGACGCGCTCACTTGCGTCGGCGTCGCGCTCGACGACATCCTGCGCCATCTCGCGGCGGATACCGCGCGCGAAGGCAACGACGTCGACGCCTTCATCGCCGAGCGCCGCGGCCAATACACCGCCGAGGACGAGCCGTTCCTGGAACGCTTCGCCGAGCGCGCCCTAGTGATCGAGGTGCGGACCAACCGCATGCCCGACGGCGGCTTGGTGACGACGTTCACCGACATCACGCCGAGCGTGCGCGCCGCCGAGGCGCTGGAGCGCGCCAACGCCACCCTGGAGCGCCGCGTGCGCGAACGCACCACCGAATTGATGCGGCTGAACGCCGAACTCGAACGCGCCAAAGCCGAAGCCGACCGCGCCAATGTTTCGAAGACGCGCTTCATCGCCGCCGCAAGCCACGATATCCTGCAGCCGCTCAATGCCGCCCGCCTCTACGTCAGTAGCCTGATCGAGCGCCCGCGCTCCAGCGACGACGGCGACCTCGTTCATAATATCGATGCCTCGCTCGAGGCGGTCGAGGAAATATTCGCAGCTTTGCTCGACATTTCGCGGCTCGATACCGGCGCGATGATTCCGGAGCTTGCCGACTTCCGCATCGACGAATTGCTGCAACGGCTGGAGGTGGAATTCGCGCCGCTCGCTCGCGAGAAGGGCCTCGATCTCATTGTCATGCCGTGCTCGCTCGCCGTGCGCTCGGACCGCCGGCTGCTTGGGCGGCTGTTGCAGAACCTCGTCTCCAACGCGATCAAATACACCCCGGCCGGACGCGTGCTGGTCGGCTGCCGCCGCCGCAATGCCGCCTTGCGCATCGAGGTGTGCGACACCGGCATCGGCATTCCGGACACCAAGCGCCAGGCGGTGTTTCGGGAATTCCACCGCCTCGACCAGGGCGCGCGCGTCGCGCGCGGCGTCGGCCTGGGCCTCTCCATCGTCGAGCGCATCGGCCGCGTGCTCGGCTGCGAGGTGTTGCTGCAATCCACGCTCGGCCGCGGTTCGCGCTTTGGCGTCGAAGTGCCGCGCGCAAAAACCTTCGCCGGCGAACGTGGCCAGCCTGTTATGCGACTGGACGCCGGAAGGCTTTCGGCAACGGCCGTGCTGTGCATCGATAACGACCGCGCCATTCTTGACAGCGTGGCTGTGTTGCTCGGCGGCTGGGGCTGCAATGTCCTCAAAGCGACCGATCTTGCCGAAGCGCTTGCCGCGATGGATTCAAGCCGGGTCGAGCCGGACGGGCTTGTGGTCGATTATCACCTCGACGGCAGCAACGGCATCGCCGTCATCGCCGAATTGCGCCGGCGTCTGGCGCGTCACCTGCCGGCCATCCTCATCACCGCCGACCGCTCGGCGCATGTGCGCGACGAAGCCCGAACCGAAGGCGTGCATCTCCTCAACAAGCCGATCAAACCGGCATCATTGCGGGCGCTGATGACGCAATGGCAAGTGCAGCGCGTCGCCGCGGAGTAGCGGAACTGGAGCATTCCGATGAATGAGCAGAAGCCGCCCGTGAGCAAAAGAACGCCGTGGGATTTCATCGGCGAAGAGGAAAAGAAGCTTCTTGGCGATGTGATCGCCTCGCCGCAGGAGCAGACGCGCTGGTGCAAGGCCATGGTGTTCGGCACCTTGCCCTACATGTGGCGCGAGAAAGCGTCGGTATTGCGCAATCTCGCCTACGACAAGCTCGAGCTGCGGCCCGGCGCGCGGGTCCTGCTGCTGGGCGAGGCGTTGCGCATCTGTGGATTCGTCGACGACATAAGCGAGCGCATCGGCCCGTCGGGCGAGATTTGCGAAATCGATATCACCAACGAGGCGCGAAGCGCATATCTTTCCGGCCGACGCGGGCGCGGCGGCCAATTGGCGACGTGGCAGTGGCAATACACCCAAGGCCTCGCAGATCAGTCGTTTGACAGCGTCGCAATCATGCAGGCGACCCAGCATACCGACGATTGGCAGGAAACCGGCCGCGAGCTGTTGCGCGTGCTCAAACCCGGCCGGCCGCTGCTTGTTGCGGAAATCACCATCAGCCCGCGCATGCGCATGACGGCGGAGCTCGATCTTCACCTGCAAGCGTGGCTGGAGAAAATATTCTCGCGGATCGGCTGGCCGCTCGACCAGACGCCCTATTACAGCCTCGACGACCTGCAGGCCGCATTCGAAGGCATCGTCAGCGCCCCCGATTGCATCGCCTGGCGCGGACTGGAAATGTTCTGGGCGCGCAAGAAAGCGGCATAGACGCAAGGAGCCGGCAAAGGCGGGCATCTCGCCAACAAGCCGGCGTCTTCGCCGCGCAATTTCGCTATTTGAAGGTGATCAGGTCCGTACGGCTGAGCGTTGAGGCCCCGTCCTTCAAAGCCTCGTTCGCGGCATTCGAGCCGTGCTGATGCAGAATTTGGTACAGCCCGATGGCAATTTCGTAATCCGTGGCGTCCAAGCTCGCGTCGACGGGAACAACGACCGTGTAACCACGCAGCGTTGCTCCGACCGACGTATAGGTCACCGATCCGCTCACCTTCCAGCCAGTCAGAATGAGCGTTGTGATGCCTTTGGCCTTCAGCAGTTTGTCGAGATCGGTATTGTAGAACCTGTCCTGAGCTTGACTCTCAATCGTGATGTCGCCGGGCGCAGGCAAGACTTCCGGAAGCCACTTCGACATGGTTGCCGCTCGGGTCCCATAGCCAATGGTCACGCCAGCCTGCCGTGCCCGCGCCAGCAATGAGGCGATGGCCGGCAGCATTTTGCCTTTGCAATTCGGCTGACGCGTGCAAATCGGATCGACGATGTCGAAGATGAGCAATGCCGTCGTTGCGGGGTTGAGGACCACCGGGACCGGGTCCGGCGTCGAAGGCATTTGCAGCGTTAGCGCAGGCGTGCTCATGAGGAATTGCCCATTTGCGACAAGCCGCCCCGCTGCCTGTCGCCGGCACAAGGCTGCCTGTCAGGATGAAGATTTGAACAACGGCAGTTTATCGAAGACCGGACAGACAAGTATAACTCACCGTGGGCGTTAGAGCAGATTCCGCTAACATTTCACCATCGTCATGCGCGGGCTTGTCCCGGCCATGACGAACCTCCGATTCGATGCCACCGGAGCATGCTCTAGAATATCGCAACACTGCAACATTGTGTAATTGAAGCCAAATAAGAAGGTCGCCGATCGACGGATAGGAGTCACTGGCGTAGCGACGCCAGGCGCCACAGATTGCGCGAGCATTCGGTAACCCTCCGCGGTTAGATGCATGCCGTCGGACTGGTGCGGCAGTCCTCGAAACATCTGGTTCTCGATAACAACGACCTTAACTCCACGCGCGCTTAGTCGGCTCATGATTCGGGCCATGTTCGATCCGCGCTCGGCATACTCGCCTTTGCGCCAGTCGTTGCCGCCGGGTTGAAGGATTACGACGCTGGTGCCATTTGGCACCGCTCGACCGAGGCGGCTCAGCATTCCCGCCGTTGTATCTCCATTGATGCCGGCGTTGATGACGTGGACAGGAAGGCCTTGAGCCCGCAATATCGCCTCAAGCTGGGCAGGATAGGTTTGTTGCGAGCAACGCCCTTGCCGTAGGTGTTGCTGGCGCCCAGTGCGACGACCGTAGCGGCGTGAGCAAATTGCAGACAGACAATGAGCAGCGCAGCCACCCTTCCAATCTGTGTAGCTAGCCGGCGCGCCAATTTCCGTAGCTTCATCAAATTCAGTTGAGAAATCTCGGATTGCGGAATTTGCATCGTTTGGATGTAGAAGAGAAAGAATGGAGCAGCAAGGGAAACGCCGCAACTCTGCGCCTGGATTGCTTCGCGCCGCTCGCAATGACGGGTTAAATCGAGCCGAATGTGCTCTAGTTCCAAAGCTTTCAGCTTGGAATTCATGCGCTACGGGCCATGGTGCAAAGCGGCAGAAGCTCACCCTCCGCGCACCGGGCGTTGCGGCCATTGCCCGGCCTCGATGCGGCCGGCGGCGATCACGGCCTGCGTGCGGCTGTCGACGCCGAGTTTTTGCAGGATCGCGGAGACGTGCGCCTTCACGGTCGCCTCGGAGACACCGAGCTCGTAGGCGATCTGCTTGTTGAGAAGCCCGCCGGACAGCATCATCAGCACGCGGACCTGTTGCGGCGTCAAGCTTGAGAGCCGCGCGATCATGGCCGAACTCTCGGCGTCGGAGCCGGACGCGAGGTCGACATCGGGCGGTACCCACACTTCCCCCCGCAGCACGCAGGAAATAGCCCCCCGCAAGGCATCGGTGCCGAGCGTCTTTGGAATGAATCCCGAGGCGCCGAATTCCATGCAGCGGCGGATCACGGCGGGATCGTCATTGGCCGAAACCACGACGATCGGCGCGCCGGGATATTGCGCGCGCAAATACATAAGCCCGGAGAAACCCTGCACGCCGGGCATGCGCAGATCGAGCAGGATGAGATCGACGTCGCCGCCGCGTTCGAGCAGTTCGGTGACTTCCTCGAAGGTGCCGGCCTCGTCGATCGCCGCGCGGCCGAACAGGCCGGACACTGCCTCGCGCAAAGCGCCGCGGAACAGCGGATGATCGTCCGCAATCACCAGACGATGGCGTTCGGCCTCGTTCAACGAAAGGTCCCAATCGGTCTTGCCCTTGGCTTCATTGTAGCGCCCAACGACGGACGCGGTCCACGGCCACGCCGCCTGAAGGCGCATGATGCTTTCCGCAAGCCCGGGTCCCTTTTCGAGATTCTCCGCTAGCGCGGCTCGCACGCGCCGAGAAACTGCAGAATCACCTCGCGCCGGTGCGGGCTTGCCCGATGTTCGGCGACATAGATGCCTTGCCAGGTGCCGAGCTGCAATTTGCCGCCAAGCACCGGAACGTGCAGCGACACGCCGTTAAGCATGGATTTGATATGCGCGGGCATGTCGTCTTCGCCCTCGACCTTGTGCACCCAGCCCGCGCCGGCCGGCGCGACGCGCTTGAGCGCCGTGACCAGATCGATGCGCACGTCCGGATCGGCATTTTCCTGGATCACGAGCGAAGCGGAAGTGTGCCGCAGGAACAGCAGCAGCGCGCCGTCGCGCGCCTTGATGATATCGAGGAAACGCGAAGCCTCATGCGTGATCTCGAAAAAACCTTCGCCCTGCGTCGGTACCGTCAGCGCCGCACTGGCGATGCTCTGCAATGGCGCGATGTGGGTGGCAGACAGAGTGCTCAAATCACAATCGCTCAGCTCGGCTCGCGGCCGTTCAGCTTCTGTGCAACAACTGGTTCTGCGCGTTGGCGATCGCCTCGACCAGGCGCCGCCACATCTGGCCGACGAACAGCATCACACGGTCGACGTCGGCGGGCCCCGGCAGCCGCACGGTCACATCCCTGCCGCCGCTCGCCGACGGCTCCGGCATTACGCCGGGGGGCAATTGCAGACCGCGCGATAAAGATCCTGCTTGAGCAGGCCGTTCTCGCGACGCAGCCGCGCGATCTCGTTCTCCAGCACGGCCCGATCTTCGGGCAAAGCCAGACACGCCCAGCCGACGGTCTGCGGGCCGCACAGCGCCACTCGCCCGGTCTCGGTGTCAAGCCGCAGGAAGCCGCCTTCCACTCTTGAGAACATGTAGCGCGCCGCGCCACTTTCTGCTGCGGCGCTCTTGGCAAGAGCGGGCGCGGCCAGGGTCAAAATGGCGATGACGGCCACCACTGCCTTTCTGATCATGGTCGTCGATCTCCTGACGCGCGACCCGCAATCTCTACCTGCAAGCGGCAGTGCGGTGGGAGGGGCAACAGGGCCGGACCCGCGGCGCCCGTTGCTTACGGTAAATGGTGACCCCTCGCGACGGCGGACAGTGAGGCGAGCGTAGCTCGCCGGCCTGCGCTCGGGCCGCCTGCGCTCGGGTCGTCTGCGGTTGGCCGCTGCGGCGCGGCGCGACATCGCAAAAAAGGCCCGCGAGAGTTCCTAACGGCTGCAACGACGAGCCACAAGCCAGGTCATATTCATAATGAATTCAAACAATTAGCCTCCTTTCTGGGTTTCTTGACTCGGCATAATCCTGTCAGTATGGTCCGCGCGGTTTCAGCGGGCGGGCGTGTCGCAGAGCGCCGGAAGGCCGCGAGTGTCGGAGGCATGAGCGACGGCGCGCGCGAGAACGGCGACAGCGACAACACGAACACCGATGAGGCCGCCCTCTCCGCGAGACTTAAGCGGCTCAGCGAGAGGCTTGCCCGCGATCAGGCGGGCCGGCCTTCCGATCAGGCTGCTGAGGATCGGGCGACTGCATCCGGATACGCCAGAGGCCTAAGGCTCTCGAGCGAACTTGTTGCAGGCGTGTTGATCGGTGCCGGTCTCGGCCTCCTGATCGACCGTACGCTGGGGAGTTCGCCGTGGGGGCTCATCGTCTTTCTCCTCCTCGGGTTTGCCGCTGGCGTGCTCAACGTGATGCGGAGCGCTGGGCTTACACGGGGCGGGACTGCCGACGGTGCCGGCGCTGAGAACGGAGAGCATTGAAGGGGGCGCGTCGGCGCCCGGCGTGACCAGGCCATGCATATCGACCCGATCGAGCAGTTTCAGATCAAGAACCTGCTGCCGCTACTCAACATCGGCGGCCACCAGATCGCTTTCAACAATGCCGGGATCTATATGCTCCTCGTCGTCGCGCTGGCTGCGCTGTTGTTCATCGGCGCCACGTGGCCGCGCGCATTGGTGCCCGGCCGGCTGCAATCGGTCGCCGAGCTGAGCTACGAATTCGTCGCGCACACGCTGCGCAGCGAGACCGGAACCGAGGGGATGAAGTTCTTCCCGCTCGTGTTCACGCTGTTCGTCTTCATCCTCTTCGCCAACCTGATCGGGCTCATTCCCTACTCGTTCGAGGTGATGGCCCAGCTCATCGTGACGGCGTCACTGGCGCTGCTTGTGTTTCTGGTTGTGGTCGGTTACGGCTTCTGGAGGAACGGCCTGCGTTTTGTCAGACTGTTCGTGCCGAAGGGCGTGCCGGTCTATTTCCTGCCGCTGATCGTGCCCATCGAGGTGCTGTCGTTCCTCTCGCGCCCGGTCTCCCACAGCGTCCGACTGTTCGCCAATATGCTCGCCGGTCATATCACGCTGCAGGTCTTCGCCGCCTTCGTCATCATGCTCGCAGGCTACGGCATCCTGGGCTGGTTCGGCGCGGCGCTGCCGTTCGTCATGGTGGTCCTGATCTATGCGCTCGAACTGCTGGTGGCGGTGGTGCAGGCCTATGTGTTCGCCATCCTCACCTGCATCTATCTCAACGACGCGATACACCCCGGTCACTGAAGGCCGGACCTGTGCAACCTCGAAAAGGAGCTTCATCATGGATATGAACGCCGCGAAATTGATCGGGGCGGGAATTGCCTGCATCGGCATGGGCGGCGCCGGCATCGGCGTCGGCCTCATTTTCGGCAATTATCTCGCGGCGGCAATCCGCAATCCCTCCGCTGCACAGGGGCAGTTCGGCAACCTGATCTTCGGCTTTGCCATCGCCGAGGCGCTCGGCATCTTCTCGCTGCTGATCGCGCTATTGCTCCTGTATCAATTCTGATCGTACCTGCTCATGCCCGCTCAGGCCGCGAGTGCCGCTGCTGCCGGTCCCGGAGAGGGCGGATTTCCGCCGTTCCAGACCCAGCATTTCCCGTCCCAGCTGTTCTGGCTGGCACTTAGCTTTGTCCTGCTCTATGCGCTGATGGCGAAGGTCGTGCTGCCGCGCATCGCTGCGATCCTGGCCGAGCGCAGCAAGCGCATCAGCGATGACATTGCGGCCGCCGAACAGTTCAAACGGCGCTCGGAGGCGGCGCAAGCCGCCTACCAGGAAGCGCTGGCGGGGGCGCGCTCCCGCGCGCAATCGATCGCCGCTACGGAGCGCGAGCGCCAAGCGGCTCTCGCTGCGGAAACCCAGAAGCGGCTGGAACAAGAGCTGCACGAGCGGCTTGCCGCGGCCGAGCAATCGATCGCGTCCACCCGCGCGGCGGCGATGGACAATGTCGGGACGATCGCGACAGAGACCGCCGCGGCGATCGTCGAGCGATTGATCGGCACCAAGCCCGCCGCGCAGCAGGTCGCTGCCGCCGTCGGCGAGGTGATCAAGCGCTGAACGGTCAAGGGTTGCTTCATGCCTTCACCTGAAACTTGGGTCGCGATCGGGTTCGCCATATTCCTGGCGCTGCTCGCCTACTTGCGCACGCACCGCAGGATCGGCGATGCGCTCGATCAGCGTCAGGCGCGCATCGTGGCCGAACTCGGCGAGGCAACCCGGCTGCGCGAGGAGGCACAGGCCCTGCTCGCCGAATTCGAGCGCAAAGGGCGAGCAGCGGAGACCGAGGCCGAGGCGATCATCGCCAGCGCCAAGGCGGAAGCTGAACGCCTCGCCGGCGAGGCCAAGCGTCGCATCGAGGATTTCGTTGCTCGCCGCACCAAGATGGCAGAGGCAAAAATCGCCCAGGCCGAGACGCAGGCGCTCAACGACGTGCGTGCGGCGGCCTCGGACGCGGCGGCGGCAGCCGCGGAGAAGATCCTCTCCAGCGCGACCAAGGGCAAAGTCGCCGACGATCTGATCGCCCGCGGCATCGAGGACGTGAAAAGAAAATTCAATTAAGCCGCCTGGGCCGTGTCTGTCCCCGAGGCTTGGCGCGAACTGGGCAGAGCGCCAACTTTTGCCTGATTTCTGTGCATAATTCCGGGTGGTCGAGTCGCTAGCCTTTGCATGCCGGCCTCGGTTGTTATGGTCGCGCACAGTGATTCGTCGTAAAACGCAACCAGAACACCAAAGCTTCGGCCGAGGCTTTCGGAGGGACCAATGGTCATCTTCGATTGCAATGGCGTATTGGTAGATGGCGAAAGGATTGCGAGCGCGGTATTTGCCGAAGCGTTCGCGTCAATCGGCTTGCCTCTTACAGCGGAAGTCATCGTGCGCCGTTTTCAGGGTCGGCGCCCGACCGATATTTTGCGTGCCGTCGAAACGGCTTGCGGAAGGAAACTTCCGCCCGGCTTCTCGTCCCATGTGAACGATGAAATTCTGCGCCGGTTACGCGCCGAACTGCGTCCCATGTCTCACGCCGCCCGCGCCTTGACCTGGATCCGCGGGCCGAAGGCAGTGGCCTCGGCCTCGTCGTTCGATCGTATCCACACCAGCCTGGAGGTTACCGGCCTGTTGAAGTTCTTCTCGCAGCGGCTGTTTTCGGGCAGCAGCGTGCGCAAGAGCAAACCGGCGCCCGACCTTTTCCTGGAGGCGGCAGCGCGGCTGCGGATCGATCCGGCCCGCTGCATCGTGGTCGAGGATTCGGTGCCGGGCATCGCCGCAGCGGCTGCGGCGGGAATGACGCCGATCGGTTTTGTCGGCGGCAGTACCAGCGCAGGCCTCCTCGCCAACGAACTCGTGATCGCCGGGGCGCGCAGCGTTATTGCGGATCTGCGCGACCTGCCCACCGCCATTATCGATCTGCGCGGCTGGTAACTTGGCGAAGCTCCCGCTGCATTTAGCCGGCGCCGGGCACTGGCCTGGGCTTGGGCCTCGGCCGTCGCCTGTGCTTCGGCCCTGCTTTGGCTTGGCTGGCCTGCCCTTCAGCCGCGAGCGGATCGAAGCCGATATAGACGATGTAATGTTCGAGCGCCGCCGCCGATGGCAGCGGGAAAGTGAGCGCGTCCTCCACATGGGTGAAGGTCGGGTTATCGTCGACCGACCGGACAATTACCGGAATCATGATCAACTTGGTGACGATCGTTTTCGACTGGACCGGCGTTTCGTCCACCACTGCGATCCGGAACGGAACGTTGACCTCACCGGGCGCGCCCGCCGGTCCAAGAATGATACGGCCCTGAACGCCGAGCTTCATGATCATTTGGCCTGCGACCACCGAGCATTGCCGTGCGGCACGCACAAAGCTGCCCTGGTATTTCAGCGACATCGCTGCGTTGCCGCCCGGCTCGCTGACGGTCAAGGTCGACGCCCCTTGGCGAATTTGAATGTACGGGCACTCGATATCGGCACTGGCTCCGGCTACCGGCTGTGGCGTGCTTGCCGAGGACCCAGAGAAGAAATCCGAGAGGTCGCTTTGCAACCATCTTGGCGTTGACGGAGCCGTAGCGGCAGCGGGCGCCGCCGCCGCCGCCGCCGGTGCCGGTGCCGTCGCCGTTCCTGAATTATCCGGCCCGCCAAAGAAGTCGCCGTTCCGGCTGCATCCCGGCGCAAGCAGCGCAAGCGCAAGCAATGCAGCAATCGGCGCTCGATCGCACCACCAACACATTCGATTACCGTCCCCCGGCATCCCCCGGCCTACCGCCAACCCACAGACAAGCCCCGGCCGCAACGCATGCGGCCAGTTTCCCAATAGCAGGGCAACTTGGCCATCCCAAGGCGGGCCCGCCGTTCACCTTTTCGGCCCTAACCTGGCCGCCGAGAAGGCCCGGAGGCAAGCTCCCCGGATTCGTGCAGCCGCCCGTAGAGCAGATGATCCTGCCACGTGCCATTGATGCACAGGTATTCGCGGGCATAGCCCTCGCGCGCGAAGCCGTTTTTCTCCAAGAGGCGAATAGAGGCAATATTGGTCGGGATGCAGGCCGCCTCCAGACGGTGCAGCCGCAGCGTCGCGAAGGCGAAGGGAATAAGAGCACCTACTGCCGCACCCATGTAGCCGCGGCGCACGTAGGGCAGCCCCATCCAGTAACCGACGCTGGCCGCCTGGGCGACGCCGCGCCTGACATTGGCCAGCGTCACCCCGCCCACCAAAACGCCGTCGCTGCTGCGAGTTATGACGAATGAATAGCCTTGGTCGGTCCGCAAATCCTCGACGTAGCGCCTGACCCGGCGGCGGAACGAGTCGCGAGTCAGATCGTCAGCCGGCCAGGTCGGCTCCCAGGGCGTGAGGAAATCCCGGCTCGCTTCGCGCAGCGCCGACCATTCGGGGTAATCGGCCATTTGCGGCGTACGCAGGATGACGCCGTCGCCCGGAATCGCAGGCAGCGGGTCGGTAAAGTTGATGGTGCGAAAGAACGCCATCGCAGGAAGTCAGCGGCAATGCTCGGCCGCAGAATGATTTTCGTCATGCGGCATGGCGCGCCAGACTCTCGGCAATCACGGCGGCGCTTTCAAGCCCGGAGCCGAGCCCGAGCATGGCCGTTGCCGGCCTGCCTCGGGCCAGCAGCGCACGGCCCGCCGCGCGCGCGCTTTCGACCGACACCGCGTCGACCTTGGCCACCAGTTCTTCAGTAGCCATCGGGCGGCCCTGCACGATCATCTGCCGCGCCAGCTGGCCGATGCGCTCGCCCGAGCTTTCCAGCGCCATCAGCAGGCCCGCCTTCATCTGCGCCTTGGAGCGGGCGATCTCCGGTTCGGACAAGGTCTCCGCCGTGTTGGCAATTTCCTCGACGATCAGTCGCATCAGTGTCGAGGTGTCGGCGGCGTCAGTACCGGCATAAAGGCCGAACATGCCCACGTCCGAATAGGGCACATGAAAAGAATAGATCGAATAACACAGGCCGCGTTTTTCTCGCGCTTCCTGGAACAGCCGCGATGACATGCCGCCGCCCAGCACGTTGGTGAAAACCTGCAGCGAGTAGAGCGCGGGATCGGTCTGCGACACGCCGGGAAGCGCGAGCGCAATATGGACCTGTTCGAGGTCGCGCTTCTCCACGTGCGTGCCGCCGCCAAACCTCGCCGGTTCGGGCGGCGGGCCGGCCGGACCGTTGAAGGCGGCAAATCGCCGCTCGACTTCGCCGACCACCGCGATGTGGTCGATTGCCCCGGCGGCGGCCACCACGATGTCGGGGCCGCGATAATGCCTGCCGAGGTAGTCGCGCAGCTTGCTGCCGTCGAACTGCCTGACGGTCTTCGCCGTGCCGAGGATCGAGCGGCCGAGCGGCTGGTTCGGAAAGGCGACGCCCTGCAGATGTTCGAAGATCAGATCGTCCGGCGTATCGGCCACGGCGCCGATTTCCTGGACGATGACGTTCTGCTCCCGGATGAGCTCGTCGCCATCGAACGCCGGCTCCGAGAGGATGTCGGCAAGAACGTCGAGTGCGAGCGGCACGTCCGCCTTGAGGACGCGTGCGTAATAGGCGGTGCTCTCGGCGCCGGTCGCCGCATTGAGATCGCCGCCGACGGCTTCGATCTCCTCGGCGATCTGGCGCGCCGTACGCCGCCGCGTGCCCTTGAACGCCATGTGCTCCAGAAAATGCGAAATGCCGTGCTCTTCGCGGCGTTCGTCGCGGCTGCCGGCATTGACCCAGACCCCGAGCGAGGCAGTCTCGAGGTGCGGCATCGTATCGGTCACGACATTGATGCCGGATTTCAGTGTCGTAACCGCGACGCTCATGCTGCTGCTCCGTGTTGCGCGGCACGGCTCGTCGACAGGACGAAACGCTCGACCGCAGACTGCTCCGCCGGCAACACTGTGACGCGCTCCGGCCTTGTATCGAGATCGGAAAGCCAATCCGGCAACGACGGCCGCACCCCACAGGCCGCCTCGACGGCATCGGGGAACTTGGCCGCATGCGCGGTGGCCAGCACCACCATCGGCACCGTCGGGTCGCGCAGTTCCTTCTCGGCGACTGCAAGGCCGACCGCCGTATGCGGATCGATCAAACTGCCGGTCTCGCGTTTCACCGTCCGGATGGTGGCTGCGACTTCGTCCTCGTCGGCGCGGTCGGCGGCGAACAGCGCGCGGATCTGCGACAGCGGCCGCGCCGACAGGGAAAAGCGCCGCGATTGCGCGAGCGAACCCATCAGCGCGCTGATGGCGTGGCCATCGCGATTATAGGCATCGAACAATAACCGTTCGAAGTTCGACGACACCTGGATATCCATGGACGGCGACGTGGTCGGCACCACCGCGCGCGGCTCGTAGGTGCCGGTCGCAAGCGTTCGGGTCAGAATGTCATTGACGTTGGTGGCGATCACCAGCCGGTCAACCGGCAGACCCATGCGCAGCGCCACATACCCGGCATAGATGTCGCCGAAATTGCCGGTCGGCACCGTGAATGCGACCTTGCGGTACGGCGCGCCGAGCGAGACCGCGGCGGTAAAATAATACACCGCCTGCGCCACGATCCGCGCCCAGTTGATCGAGTTGACCGCGGACAGCCGCACCCGGTCGCGAAATTCGGCATGGCCGAACATCGCCTTCACGAGAGCCTGACAATCGTCGAAGGTGCCCTCGACCGCCACGGCGCTGACGTTTGCAGCCTCGGCCGTCGTGATCATGCGGCGCTGCACCTCGGAGATGCGGCCGTGCGGGAACAGAACGATCAAGTCGACGTGGTCGCGATCGCGGAACGCCTCCACCGCGGCGCCGCCGGTATCCCCGGAGGTTGCCACCACGATGGTGCGCCGCTCGCGACGTGCAGCCAGCACGTGATCCATCAGCAGCGCCAATAACTGCATCGCCACGTCCTTAAATGCGAGCGTCGGGCCGTGGAACAGTTCGAGCGCGAAGGTATTGACGTTGAGCTGGGCCAGCGGCGCCACCGCAGGGTGACGGAAGCTTGAGTAGGCCTCCCGTGCCGCGCGAGCGAGGTCGGCTTCGCCGATGGAATCGTCGGCGAAGCGCCGGATCACATCGACGGCGACTTCCGCATAGGGGCGGCCGGCGAATGAAATGATCGTCTGCGGCTCGATGCGCGGCCAGGATTGCGGCACGTACAGCCCGCCGTCGCCGGCCAGCCCGACGAGCATGGCGTCGGCAAAGCCGAGCGGTGGGGCTTGCCCGCGGGTCGAGACGTAGCGCACCGCAATCCTTCCTGGCGGCCGATGGCGCCATCGGCAGCATCGCATAACCTATTGATTTAACGAAATTTACCAGGAACGGCAACAGCGCCGGCCGGCGTCAGCAAGCCACACCCTTACAGAAGAGCGGACCCGTCCACAAGGAATGCGGGACGGGCGGCGCGCGTCGCAAGCCGGATGCTGGCCGAACCGGCGGACCCGCCCTCGATTAGAGGTGGCCGACCCGTTCGCCAGCGGGCCTCGCGCCTTTCTCAGATGCGCGCCGGTGCCCATCCCGCTTCCGCGGCCAAGCGTCAGAATTTGCTGCTGCCAATAATCATTGGATTCAAGGTGCTCCCACTGAGTGCGCGCCGGCCGGCGCAAGCGCGAGCGCTGCGCGCGTTTCTGTGTCTCGGCTGCGGCGCGTTGGTGGCCGCTGCCCTGGCCAACTTCCTTTAGGCGCGCTGCCGTTCCTGTCAGCTTTTCGGCGGCTTCACCTGCCCGCGGATTTCGCCGGCAGGATGGTCCTTGATGTGCACGTCGATGTACCAGTCGCCTGCCTCGAACTGCTTGGCTTGCACCGCGGTTAACGTCACTTTGCCCTGGATCGCGCCCGTCGTTGCAGTGCCTTTCGTGGTAAGCCAAATCGCCACCGGCCCATTCTTTGCGGTCTTGGGGTTGACCAAAAGTCATACTTCGTCGGCGCCTGCACCGGCAGATCGGGAGGCTTCACGCCCGTAAGGATGCGATCGACGTATCCCTCCGCAGCGTCTTCCAATGAGCGTCACTGATAGTCTTCTCAGGAGCGCCATATAGGCCGGGTGTTCGCCAGTCCACAGGGCTAGAGCAGATTCCGATCACATTTCACCACGTCATGCGCGGGCTTGTCCCGCGCATCCACGTCTTCCGTGCCTGCTGCAAGGCGTGGATGGCCGGGACAAGCCCGGCCATGACCAACCTCCGAATTCGATGCCGCCGAAACATGCTCTAGCTCCGGTCAGAGTTCGGCGACGTCGATGATGGCTTCGGCAAAGGCGTGCGGGGCCTCCTGCGGCAGATTGTGCCCGATGCCGCCTTTGATGGTCCGATGCGCATACCTGCCCGAGAATTTCTTGGCGTAGGAACTGGGGTCCGGGTGCGGTGCGCCGTTGGCGTCGCCTTCCAGGGTGATGGTGGGCACGGTGATGACCGGACCTTCGGCAAGCTTCCTTTCCAGATCGTCATATTTCCGCTCGCCTTGAGCAAGATCGAGCCGCCATCGGTAATTATGAATGACGATGGCGATGTGATCCGGATTGTCGAAAGACGCCGCGGTACGATCGAACGTGGCATCGTCGAAGTCCCATTTCGGCGAAGCGAGCTGCCAAATGAGCTTGGCAAAGTCGTGACGGTATTTGCCGTAGCCCGCCCGGCCGCGTTCCGTGGCAAAATAATATTGGTACCACCATTCGAGCTCAGCTTTTGGCGGCAACGGTATCTTGCCGGCCGCCTGGCTGCCGATCAAATAACCGCTCACGGAGACGAGCGCCTTGCAACGCTCCGGCCACAGCGCCGCGATGATGGCCGCCGTTCGCGCTCCCCAATCGAACCCACCGATGGTCGCTTTCTCGATTTTGAGCGCATCCATCAAGGCGACAATGTCCAGGGCGACCACCGACGGCTGGCCATTGCGGAAGGTTTTGCTGGAAAGAAATCGCGTCGTGCCATAGCCGCGCAAATACGGCACGATGACCCGGTTGCCGGCCGACGCCAAAAGAGGCGCGACATCGACATAGCTGTGAATGTCGTAGGGCCAGCCGTGCAGAAGAACGACCGCAGGACCGTCGGCAGGGCCAGTTTCGGCGTAGCCGACATTCAGGAGGCCGGCATCGATCCGCTGCAGTGAGGAGAAGGACGTGTTCGTCCCCGGCTTGATCGCGGGTAGTTCGGTCTTGCCGGGCTGTGCGCCCGCCGAACCGACCATGCCGAAGCGGGCGGCGGCGATGGTGACGGCCGCAGCGCCGAAAAGGCGCCGGCGAGGATAGTCGATTTGCTCTGACGTTTTGGTCGTATCCATGATGAGTCTCCGGGGTTCGAGAGTTGGTCGGGAGGCGCGCCTCAAGCGCGTCCAGTACGATCAACCTGGTTTCATCGGTTCCATGACCGCGTCCGCAAACGCCGTTGGAACTTCCTGCGGCCGGTCGCGCGGCGAGCAAATACGGCAGCCTGCGGGCCTCCGCAGTCCTGGCCGACATCGGATTAAAAGATCGATTTTGCGCCTACCGATGGCACAGGGCTGCGAATTGATAGTAACGGGGACTTCGGTGCGTCGCCTTCTTCCGCGGCTCCGAGTCAAGCAAACCGCTTGACTCGGCTGAGAAGGCTAAAGCTTCGTTGGGGTCATTGTCGATAAACCTGTCGATCACATCTACGGTACCGGGCGTAGCGGACGTCCCTTGACTGAATGAACAGGTGCGGCCACTCCTTCCGCTATTCTTTGCGTTATTTGCTGCGATGCAGGTTTCTGCTTTTGTGCTCTGGCCCATCGCGTCATTTTGCTGCCGTGCGGCAACTCGGCAGCTCTCGGGGGCGGAGCGACATTGAGCCACGCTCACCCACACATCGCGGTCACGGCCCAACCGCCGACGATCCCCGCCTATCCTCCCCGATTCGGCAGGAGTGAGAACAAGTGGCGAGGCTTCGCGCTTGTTCTTGGGGAATCCAGGAATTTAGGTGGATACGCCGCTACGGCGGCAGGACTGGATCGACCCCGGACGGGGCGCGCCCGGAACCGAACGCCCAGGTCGCAAACCAGATCACCAGGACAATGGCCAGACCGAACCAGGTCAGGGCATATTGCAGGTGGTTGTCGGGCAGGCTGACTATGAGCTTGCCCGGCTGCGGCAATTCTCCCGGCGGCATCGGGCCTTCCTGTTCGACGTAGAACGGCGCGACGGCTCCGATGCCTTTGGCAGCGGCGATTGCCGCCGGGTCGGCGGTAAACCAAAGATTATGCGCGGGCTCGTCGTTCGGCGTGAACCAGTGCTGCGCATCGGGCCAGCGTAGCGCCCCGGTAATCTCGATCGGCCCGGAAATTTGACCCTGCGGACGCGATTTTGGGTCCTGCCTTCCGTCCGGCACAAAGCCGCGATTGACGATCACGATCCCGCCGCCCGAGAGGTGCGCCGGCGTGAACACCCAGTAGCCGGGGCCGGAAGCATCGGGTCGAAACACCGAAGGCGCGGCGAACACCAGCGCCTCCCTGGCATTATCGAATTCGGCGCTGAATTTGACCCGACGATACTGGAGGGTGGCCGGATCCAGGCTGCGCCATGTTGCGGGCGCGGGCAGCGCGACCGGCGGTGCCGACAATTGCCGGGTCAGTTCGGCAATCAGGTTTTCCTTCCAGACTTTGCGCTGAAGCTGCCAGACCCCAAGGCCGATGAGGAGCGCGAAGACGAGCGAAGCCGGAACGAGCAGGCTGACCCAAGGCCGCCACCACCGCCGTCGCGCCGGCCGGCCCTTAACCGCTATCATCTGGGCCTCTGACCACCAACCGGCCCTCCTGGGCCTTGTGAAAATACTGCAGCGCAATCATCAGCCCCTTGGCCGGCCGCAGCGGGCCGAGCGTCACGATCAAAATCAACGGCAACCACAGTGCGGCGTGAACCCAATACGGTGGCTGGTATAGCGCCTCGGTCACGAGCGCCGCCGCGACGACGATGCCGCCGCCGACGAGCATGATGAATATTGCCGGGCCGTCTCCGGAATCGGCAAAACTGTAGTCGAGCCCGCACGCCTCGCAGCGTGGCCGCAAGGTCAAAAATCCCTGGAACAGCTTGCCGCGGCCGCAGCGCGGACAATGGCAGGACAATCCGGCAAGGATGGCGCCGGAAAGCGAGTCGGTCGGTTTCTCGGTCATTCCAAAGTCTCGTCTCGCGGCGCTGCGCTGCGGTCGCGGAACCGGGCATCGTCAGCGCCGCCGGGCCTGCGGACATCGCGCGGCGGCGGCGCCGCGTCTTGCGCAGCACCCCATCAGCAGATGTAGGTATTTCCTTAAGCCGCGCTACCCGGCGCTTGCGCCGCCACCCCAGACGTAGATGCAGGAGAACAGGAATAGCCACACCACGTCGACGAAGTGCCAATACCAGGCGGCAAATTCGAAGCCGAGATGCTGCGTCGGCTTGAACTGGCCGGCCAGCGCCCGGAACAGGCAGACGGTCAGAAAGATGGTGCCGATGATGACATGGGCGCCATGAAATCCCGTCGCCATGAAGAATGCCGCGCCGTACATATTGCCCGAATAGTGGAACGCGGCGTGCGCGTATTCCCAGGCTTGGCAGCAGGTGAAGCTGATGCCGAGAGCGATGGTGAGCACCAGGCCCCAGATCAGGCCCTTGCGGTGGTTTTCGAGCAGCGCGTGGTGCGCCCAGGTGACAGTGGTGCCGGAGGTCAGAAGAATCAGCGTGTTGAGCAGCGGGAAGTGCCAGGGATCGAACGTCACGATGTCCTTGGGCGGCCAAACGCCGCCGGTGAACGCGATGCGCCCAACATCCTTCAATTCATCCGGGAACAGGGCGGTGTTGAAATAGGCCCAGAACCAGGCGACGAAGAACATCACCTCCGAGGCGATGAACAGAATCATGCCGTAGCGATGCGAAATCTGCACTACGCGGGTGTGATCGCCTTCGACCTCGGCTTCGTGGATGACGTCGCGCCACCAGCCGATCATGGTGTAGATGATGCCGATCCCGCCGACGCCGAGAATGAGCGGCGCGTAGGTGACGATGGCGTGCATCCACAGGATCAAACCTATGGCGGTGATGAAGGCAGAGGTGGCACCGATTGCCGGCCATGGACTGGGCTTGACCAGATGGTAATCATGGTGCGGCTCGGCGTGTGCAGCATCGGCCATCGTCATCGTCTCCACCTTGGCACGGCCGGCTTTCTCGTCCGCACCCTGTTGCCTCGTTCAGATGCCGCCTGGTTTTTCGGAAGGCGCGCGTTCCGTCGATGTTGCGTCTTGGTTGGGTCGCGCATGGTCATGTTTGCTCGCCTGCTGCTCCGCTTACCTCGTCGGCTGCACCGGCCGCATATAGGACGGGCCGGTGAGCACCCCGGAGCCGAGCTTGACGATCGTGACCGAGAAAATCACCAGTACGAAGGCGCCGAGCGCCAGCGCGATCGCGATCGAGCGGGAGCGGCGCGCGCGCAACTGCTCGGGCGTGAGCGTGATGCCGGGTCCGGTCCATCCGTCCTGGGGCTGCTGCGCAGCGGCAGCCGGTGACTGCTGTTCGCCGGCCGCGTTGCGGGCCTGTTCCATGATTTCGCTTGCTGTCGTCATGCCGCGAACTGGCCGAGCAGCCCTCCCGACATCTGATCGACCAGCAGCATGGCAAACAGCAAAAACAGGTAGAGGATGGAAAATCCGAACAATTGCTTGCTGGCGGCGTGGCCGCGCCGTTCGCCGTACACGCGAAGCGCCAGCGCGATCATGACGGCGCCGATCGAAAGCGCAGCGATCCCATAGGCCGGCCCGGCATAACCGAGCAGCCAGGGCGCCACGCCGAGCGGCGCCACGATCAGCGTGTAGAGCAGGATTTGCCGGCGCGTCTCACGGTCGCCCGCGACCACCGGCAGCATCGGGATGCCGGCGCGCGCATAATCGTCCGATCGGTACAACGACAGCGCCCAGAAATGCGGCGGCGTCCAGAAGAAGATGATGAGGAACAGAAGGATCGGTTCGATCGCCAGGCTGCCGGTCGCCGCCGCCCAGCCGATCATCGGCGGCAGCGCTCCTGCCGCACCGCCGATGACGATGTTCTGCGGCGTCGAGCGCTTCAGCCAGATCGTATAGATCACGACATAGAAGAAAATGGTGAACGCCAGCAATGCGGCTGTCACGAGGTTGACCAACAGGCCGAGGGTCACGACCGCGAACATCGCCAGCGTGAAGCCGAACCCCGCCGCCTCGCCGGGCTTGATACGGCCGCGCGGGATCGGCCGGCCGGCGGTGCGTGCCATGCGCGCATCGATGTCGGCGTCGTACCACATGTTGAGCGCCCCGGCCGCGCCGGCGCCGACGGTGATGCACAGCAAAGCGGTAAAACCGATCACCGGATTGATGTGGCCGGGGGCCACCACAAGCCCGACCAAAGCCGTGAACACCACGAGCGACATTACCCGCGGCTTCATCAGCTCGATGTAGTCGCCGACGCCCGCTACGCTCGGCTCGGCGTGCGCAATGGTAACGCTCATCGGATCAGCGGCAGCGTCTCATATTGGTGGAAGGGCGGCGGCGACGGCAGCGTCCATTCCAGAGTGGTGGCGCCGGGTCCCCACGGGTTGGCGGCCGCCCGCTCCTTGCGGACGAAGGCTTGCCACATGCAGTAGAAGAACACCAGCGTGCCGAAGCCGGAAATGTACGAGCCGATCGAGGAGACGAAATTCCACCCGGCGAACGCGTCGGGATAATCGACATAGCGGCGCGGCATGCCGGCAAGGCCGAGGAAGTGCTGCGGGAAGAAGATGATGTTGACGCCGATAAACGTGATCCAGAAGTGCAGCTTGCCGAGCGTCTCGTTGTACATGTAGCCGGTCATCTTCGGGAACCAGTAATACCAGCCGCCGAAGATGGCGAACACGGCGCCGAGCGAGAGCACGTAGTGGAAATGCGCCACCACGTAATAGGTGCCGTGCAGCTCGCGGTCGATGCCGGCATTGGCGAGCACGACGCCGGTGACGCCGCCGATGGTGAACAGGAAGATGAAGCCGATCGCCCACAGCATCGGCGTCTTGAACTCGATCGAGCCGCCCCACATCGTGGCGATCCAGGAGAAGATCTTCACCCCGGTCGGCACCGCGATCACCATGGTGGCGGCGATGAAATAGGCCTGCACGGAGGCCGACATGCCGACATTGTACATGTGGTGCGCCCACACCACGAAGCCGACGCCGCCGATCGCCACCATGGCGTAGGCCATGCCGAGATAGCCGAACACCGGCTTCTTCGAGAACGTCGCCACGATCTGGCTGACCATGCCGAAGCCCGGCAGGATCAGGATGTAGACTTCCGGATGGCCGAAGAACCAGAACAGGTGCTGGAACAGGATCGGATCGCCGCCGCCCCGCGGATCGAAGAAGGTGGTGCCGAAATTCCTGTCAGTGAGCAGCATGGTGATGGCGCCGGCGAGCACCGGCAGCGCCAGCAGCAAGAGGAACACCGTCACCAGGATCGACCACACGAACAGCGGCATTTTGTGCATGGTCATGCCGGGCGCGCGCATGTTGAAGATGGTGGTGATGAAATTGATGGCGCCGAGGATCGACGAGGCGCCGGCGAGGTGGATCGACAGGATGACGAAATCCACCGCCGGCCCGGGATGGCCGGAGGTCGACAGCGGCGCGTAAAGCGTCCATCCGGTTCCGGCGCCGTCGGTGCCCGGTTCGCCGCCGACGAACACTGAGATCAGGAGCAGCGAGAACGACGCCGGCAACAGCCAGAACGAAATGTTGTTCATGCGCGGGAACGCCATGTCGGGCGCGCCGATCATGAGCGGCACCATCCAATTGCCGAAGCCGCCGATCATCGCCGGCATGACCATGAAGAAGATCATGATCAGCCCGTGCGCGGTGACGAACACGTCGTAGACGTGGGTGTCGTGGAAGATCTGCACGCCGGGATACATCAGCTCGGCGCGGATCGCGATCGACATCAACGCCCCGATGGTGCCGGCGACGATCGCGAACACCAGGTACATGGTGCCGATGTCCTTGTGGTTCGTCGAATAGACGAAGCGGCGCCAGCCGTGCGGGATGTCGTGCCCGCCCTCGTCGCCGTGCGCCGCATGTACCATCGCGTCCATTTTAAGTTCCCTCGTTCGCGGCGCCGGGCCGCCGGATTTGTCTGAGCTCGTCAACGCGCCGCGGCGCCGGCCGCCGCCAGCTTGGTCGGCGCGGCGCCGTCGGCGGCGAATTCCTGCTTGGCCTGAGCGACCCACGCGGTGAAGTCGGCCTCGCTCACGACCCGCACTGCGATGGGCATGAAGGCGTGGCCCTTGCCGCACAGTTCGGAGCACTCGCCGTAGAAAACGCCTTCCCTCGTGGCCTCGAACCAGGTGTCGTTGATGCGGCCGGGTATGGCGTCGATCCTGATGCCGAACGACGGCACGTTGAAGGAGTGGATGACGTTGGCGCCGGTCACCAGGACATGGACGACCTTGTTCACCGGCACGACCATTTCATTGTCGACCGTGAGCAGGCGCAGCTGGCCGGGCTTGAGGTCCTTGTCGGCGACCATCAACGAATCAAATTGGAAATTGCCGTTGTCGGGGTAGGCGTAGGTCCAAAACCATTGTTTGCCGGTGGCTTTCACCGTGAGGTCAGCCTTCGGCACATCGAGCTGGTAGAACAGCAGCCGGAACGACGGCACCGCGATCGCCGCCAGGATGATGACGGGGACGATGGTCCAGGCGACCTCAAGAAAGGTGTTGTGCGTGGTGCGCGACGGAACCGGATTGGCGCGCGCATTGAAGCGCACAATGATGATCAGCAGCAGAAGCAGGACGAATCCGGATATGACCGCGATCACCCAGAGCAGGAAATCATGAAACGTCACGATATCCTGCATCACCGGACTGGCCGCATCCTGCATACCGAGTTGCCACGGCGACGGCTCGCCCATCCCGGCAAGCGCCGCCCCGCCGCCGGCAAGCAGCGCCGCGGCGGTCAGCGCAAAAGCAGCCAAGCGCGACAATACCTTCATCTGTCTCTCTGCTCCCTCTTTTGATCTCGGCGATGAGCGTCAATGAACGGCGCAAAACCGTGTCGTGCGCGGATTGCGGCAGCTTGACCCTGCCTGTTTCGTCCCCGCTCCCGCCTGCCGTCGCGAAGGGGCCCGGTTGAGGAGGAGCCGACGGGCCTGAATTCGGTGCAGGCATCGACGGGACTTTAGGGGAATCCCAGCCCCTCAAACCACAAATCGAGGTCTGCTGCAATGCACTCATCGCCGCTGGCCGCCTGCCGGCCGGCATTGCGGCCGGCAGCAGCCGCACCGGCTGTGCCAGGCGGGAAACGGCCCGACCTTGGCATGGCCACAATACTTTGGTTTGCATCGATCTTGACACGTTAGGCTCACCATGTAGGCAGGCTCGCGCGGCGACCAGGCTGGGCAGTTGATTCGCGTGAGTGAACTTGTCGGGGGCGGCTGGTGAGGGGAACGATATCATGGCGATATGCGATCTCGACCGCCGGATGCGACCCCGGATGCGGCCCCCGATGCGGCCCCCGATGCGGCCCCCGATGCGGTCTTGGGCCCTGTCGCTTGCCGGCACTGCCATTCTGCTGGCGGCGATCGGTCTAGGCTGCGGCAAGGCCTGCGCGCAGGGCGCGATCCGCTCGGTCTATGGCGACTGGCAAATTCGCTGCGATATCCCGCCCGGCGCTCACGGCCAGCAGTGCGGGCTGATGCAGAGCGTGACCGCCGAGGACCGGCCCAATGTCGGGCTGACGGTCATTGTGCTGAAAACCGCCGACCTGAAGAGCCGGCTGATGCGCGTTGTCGCCCCGCTCGGCGTGCTGCTGCCGTCGGGGCTGGGCCTGGAGATCGACAGCCAAAATGTCGGGCGCGCCGGATTCGTCCGCTGCGTGCCGAACGGCTGTCTCGCCGAAGTGACCATGGACGATCATCTGCTCGAAGAAATGCGCAACGGTCAGACCGCGACTTTCATTATTTTCCAGTCGCCCGAAGAGGGCATCGGCTTCCCGATGAGCCTCAAGGGCTTCGGCGAAGGCTTCGACAAGCTGCCCTGAGCGGCAACGCCGGCTTGCCAGCAACGCATCTTTCGGATCGCGCAACGGCCTCCGCCGCCGCGATTGACGGCGCGATGGGAATGCGTAGGCTCGCGCCTTCAACAAGGGGGGAACGTTTATGCGCGCTCGTCAAGGCGCCGTCGCCGTCGCAACACTCTGCGCCATCATCGCTCTGTTGTTCGCGCTGATGCCTGCGCCGGGCGCGGCGCAGATTGCGGCCAACTATCCCAACCGTCCGGTCATGCTGATCGTGCCTTATGGCGCCGGCGGCGTCGCCGATGTCGGCATGCGCCTGCTCGGCGCCGCGCTGGCGGAACGGCTGCACCAACAATTCGTCATCGAAAACCGGCCCGGCGCCGGCGGCATCGTCGCCGCGCAAGCCGCCGCCTCGGCCGCGCCGGACGGCTACACCGTGTTGATGACCGGCAACAACAACGCCATCGCCGCGGCTCTGTTCAACAAGCTGCCATACAACATCATGACCGACTTCGAGCCGGTCTCCACCGCTTCCTTCTTCGACCTGTTGATCGTCACCCGCGCCGGCTCGCCGCTGAAATCGCTTGAGGATGTCATCGCCGCGGCGAAGGCCAACCCGGGCAAGATCAATATCGGCACCATCGTGCCCGGCAGCACGCAAAACCTCGCCGCTGAGCTGTTTCTGAGCACCGCCGGCATCAAGGCCGCCATCGTCACCTTCCGCACCTCGCCGGAAATGGCCAACGCAGTGATGCGCGGCGACATCGATGTCGAGTTCGAGTTTTACGCGGCCGTCCACGGCCTGCTCTCCAGCACCAAGCTTTTGGCGCTGGCGTCCACCGGCGCCAAGCGGACGGCTTATCTGCCCGACGTGCCGACCGCGATCGAGAGCGGCATCAAAGGCTACGACGTTGCCAGCTGGAACGGGCTCGAGTTTCCGGCCAAGACGCCGCCAGCCATCGTCGCCAAGCTCAACGCCGCCATGAAGGACGTGCTCGCCGAGCCCGCCATCCAAAGCAGAGCCAACGAGATGGGCATGGAGATGCGCTGGAGCACGCCGCAGGACGTGACCGCGCGCATGAAGGCCGACATCGTCAGATGGGGCGCGGTGATCAAGAATGCCGGGATTCCCAAGCGTGATTGAGCGCGCAGTCGCGCACAACGCAGCACCGCCGGCGCGCCGCAACCACCCTCTCCCGTGACCGGGAGAGGGCGCAGAGGCGGCCTGCAACAGCCCTACTTTACCCACGCGGACGCGGACCGTCGGCTATGCGGCCGGGCATGCGGAGCAAGCGGCGAACCCCCTTATCAAGCCGCGCGCATAAAGAACCGGTTGCGAACCCCCGATCGGGCCGCCTATCTATCCCCCGCATGGATACCGCGACCGCACCGCCGACCGACGAGGCCCATCTCACCCACGCTGCGGCCTCGCATTTGATCGCTGCCCGGTTGACCAATATCGAGACGGTCGCCCGGGACACCAAGCTTTATACTTTCCGCCGCATCGACCCCGCGCCGCTGCCGCCCTATGCGCCGGGCGCCCATATCGACCTGCATCTGCCCAACGGCATGGTGCGGCAATTCTCGCTCGTTTTGCCCAATGACAATTCCGACAGCTACGTCGTCGGCGTCAAACGCGATGAAAACAGCCGCGGCGGCTCGCGCTACATCATCGACGAAATGAAGGTCGGCGACGAGATCAAGATCAGCGCGCCGCGCAACAATTTCGCGCTGGTCGAGGATGCCGAGCACGTCACGCTGTTCGCGGGCGGCATCGGCATCACGCCGATCTGGTGCATGGTCCAGGCGCTTGCCGCGCGCAAGCGCTCCTGGTCCCTCCATTATGCCTGCCGGTCGCGCGCCGACATGGCGTTTCTCGAACCTTTGCAGCAATTCGGCGCGGACGCCGTGCATCTGCATTTCGACGACGAATCAGGCGGCAAGGTTTTGGACATCGCCGCCGCCATAGCGGCGACGCCGGCGAATGCGCACCTGTATTGCTGCGGCCCCAACCCGATGCTCAAGGCGTTCGAGGCGGCGACCGCCAACCTGCCGCGCAATCAAATCCATGTGGAATATTTCACGCCGAAGGAGGAACCCGCGGCGGATCAGGACTCCAAGCTCGGCGGTTTCTGGGTCGAACTGGCGCGCTCCGGCGAGGAATATTTCATCCCCGAAGGCAAGAAGGTCCTCGAAGTGCTCTACGAAGCCGGCGTCGACGTCGACTATTCCTGCGAGCTTGGCATCTGCGGCGCCTGCGAGACGAAAGTCATTTCCGGCATTCCGATCCACCACGATTCGGTGCTCAGCGAGGACGAGCAGGCCGGCAACGAGAAGGTCATGATCTGCTGCTGCGGCTGCAAGACCGAGCGGCTGGTGCTGGATATGTAAAGTCCGTAGGATGGGTTGAGCACCGCGAAACCCATCGATCGCCTCAAATCCAATGGTGGGTTTCGCTGCGCTCAACCCACCCTACGGAATGCAAGCATGGACACGGCGGTCAAACCTCGCACCACCAAGAACACCGCAAAGACCAAGGCGCCGAGCCAGCGCCAGGACCTGCGCTTCTGGATGGCGCAATTACGCGCCGCGGGCGAACTGCAAGAGGTCAAGGGCGCCGAGCGCGAGAAGGAGATCGGCGGCATCGTCGACATCTATCAGCGCCGCATCGGCAACAAGGCGGTGCTGTTCGACGACATACCCGGCTTCCCGCACGGCCACCGCATCCTCGCCAATATCCTGACCTCGGTGCCGCGCATCAACATCACGCTCGGCCTTGCTCCTGACACCAGCGCCGTCGAACTGGTGCATTACTGGCGCCGCACCATGAAGCAAGCGCGCGCCATTGCGCCCGCTACGGTCAAGAGCGGGCCGGTCATGGACCACGTGCGCACCGGCAAACACATCGACATTTTCAAAATCCCGGTGCCGCGCTGGCACGAGCACGACGGCGGCTATTACATCGGCACCGGCGACATGGTTGTCATGCGCGATCCCGATTCGGGCTGGATCAATTACGGCGCCTATCGCGTCCAAGCCCATGAGCCCAATATCGCGACCGTGATGTTCTCGAAGGGCAAGCACGGCGACATCATCAAGCGCAAGTACCACGAGCGCGGCGAGCCGTGCCCGATCGCGGTGGTGTGCGGCATGCACCCGGCTTTGTTCATGATCGCCGGCCTCGAAATTCCCTACGGCAAGAATGAGTACGACGCCGCGGGCGGCCTGATCGGCGAGCCGGTCGAGGTGATCAAGGGACCGCGCACCGGCCTGCCGATTCCCGCGCATGCCGAAATCGCCTTCGAGGGCTTCCTTCATCCCGACGACGTGCGCGACGAGGGCCCGCTCGGCGAATGGACCGGCTATTACGCCGGCGGCCTGAAGAAGGAGCCGGTGATCCGTATCGAGACCTTCATGCATCGCGACGAGCCGATCCTGCTCGGCGCCATTCCCGGCATTCCGCCCGACGATGATTTGTTCTACCGAGGCACCTACCGCTCCGGTGCGGTGTGGAATTAGCTCGAGGCCGCAGGCGTCCCGGAAGTGAAGGGCGTGTGGGCGCACGCCGCCGGCGGCAGCCGGCTGTGGCTCACGGTGGCGATCAAACAACAATATGCCGGCCACGCCAAGCAGGCGGGGCTTATCGCCTCGCAATGCCACGCCGGCGCCTACGCCAACCGCTTCGTCGTCGTGGTCGATGACGACATCGATCCGGCCGACATGGACAAGGTGGTGTGGGCGATGTGCACGCGGTTCGATCCGCGCGAGGGCATGGAAACCATACGCGGCTGCTGGTCGACGGCGCTCGACCCGATGGCCTACGGCTCGGACGACCCGCGCAATGCCCGCGTGGTGATCGACGCCTGCAAGCCGTTCAAGCGCCGCGACACGTTCCCGGTCGTGGTGCGATCGAGCCAGGAGGTCGAGGATTTGGTGCGCAAGAAGTTTTCGGCTGTGCTGCCCCGTTGACACTTTCCCCTCCCCCTTGTGGGGCTACGGGATTCACGGAATTTGGCATTGTGTAGCAAGCGCATAGCCTTCGAGTCTGGCAGCGAGTTGGTTCCAGCCCTCGCGCATGGTTTTAGGTCCGGGAGGTTTGTAGTAGCAATTCCAGCCGCCGAGACGAGCGGTAATCCAGGCGACGAAGGCGAGCGATCCCGGCGGATGCGGATTTTTCTGCCGCGCCGTTTTGCCTTCCAGCTTTGTGGAGAGCAGTTGCAGTGGAACGGCAAAGACCTCGTCGACGACATCGGTAGCCGGGCGAGGACTGCCGTCTCTGGCGTCCACCAGTTGGATGGTGCGGATGGCGGCGGCCAAGCCGATCGCCGCGAGATTGAACAAGCGTTCGGCGTCTATCATTTGGCTGTCGTCAAGTTTGAGGCCATCGCTCTTGAGCGCGCGGAAAATCTGTTCGATGCGCCAGCGCAGACGATAAAGCTGCACGACCTGCTGGGCTTCTTCGGCGCTGGCCACCGGCAAAGTCGTGAGCAGGCGCCAAAGCAGGGGCGTTTTGCCGGCCGGCGCGTCGACTTCCCGCGCTTCGACCAAGCCAAGTTCTACCGTCTTGGCAAGCGCCCGCAAAGGACCAACCTGCGGGCGCTTGATGCGCACCGTCGCGGCACGCAACTCGACCGTTGCGGTGCGTCCCTTATCGCCCGGTCCGCGCGGCGCTACTCGCACCTCGCCCCGATGCAAAGCTTCGACCTGATCGAGGGCCGCGGACAACAGGCCGCCCCGCTCCAGACCGCGATCCTGCCCGGCGCGCACGATCAGATCGAGCCGCTCGGGCTTGCGGGCAAACAACGCATAAAGGTCGCTTTCGCGGTCCGCCACCATGACCACCGACGCAGCCCCCGCCAGCGTCTCGGCCGCAGCCTCGCAGCCGGCAAGCCATCGCATCGATTCCTTGTCTTCCAACCTCCGCTTGCGGCGCGCTGGCGCGCGCATCGGCGGCCGAGTCCAGATCGCCGCATCGACCAGACCGACGACCGCTTCCGTTTCGATGTCCAGCGCCACCACAGGATGGATGAAGAACCCCGGGCTGTTGCCGTCTCCACCCGCGCCAAAGCCGCGTCGCTTCTGGTCGCGACCCGCAAAGTTGATCTCCGTCGTGTCCTGAACCGCCAGCACCCGCCGCCCGGCGCATTGCACCGCCGTCCGCGCCGCAAGGGTCTCGACGATGTTTTCAACACTCACATACGGCGAAGACAGAAACCGGTGAACAGCAAGCTCCCCGGCTCTCGTCTCTCCAACCCGCCGAAGCACCAACGTACCCGCCGCGGCAACCCGCTCGATCAGCCAATCCGCCCGCTCCGCCACCCGAATGTCGCCATAGGCCATCGTGTCACCTCCAGCAAATCCATGCCAAAGGCCTTGAATCACATCTACAATCAGCCGGGAATCAGTTTCGTGCATCCCGTAGCCCTTGTGGGGAGAGGTCAGGGGTGGGGGTCGTGAGGTGACGCCAAGGTGTCGACCAGTGCTTTGCATTTCTCTGCTAGCGGCAGCCTTGCTGTTGTAAGGCAGGGAGTGTTCGTCCAGAATTGCGCACGACCTCCCAACCCCCACCCCCGACCTCTCCCCACAAGGGGGAGGGGAAAAGAGAAACATGAACGAAAAATTCGACATCACGCTCAATATCAACGGCCGCGACTATCCGATCCGGGTCGAGCCGCGCAAGACGCTGGTCGACGCCATCCGCGACGATTGCGGGCAGACCGGCACCCATATCGGCTGCGAGCACGGCGTCTGCGGCACCTGCACCATCATCGTCAATGACGAAGCGGTGCGCTCCTGCCTAATGTTCGCCGTGCAGGCGCAGGGCAAGAAAATCCGCACCGTCGAGGGGCTTGCCGACGGCGACAAGCTCTCCGTGCTGCAGCAGGCCTTCATCGATAATCACGGCCTGCAATGCGGCTATTGCACGCCCGGCTTTCTGATGCTGGCGACAAACGCTCTAGAAAAGAATCCGCATATCGACGACGAAGAACTGCTCGACGTGCTCGCGTCGAACCTGTGCCGCTGCACCGGCTATCAGAACATCATCAAGGCGGTGAAGGCGGCGCGCGATCAGATGCAAAAATCGTAGCCCGGATGGAGCGCTGCGCAATCCGGGAGCAGCGTGTGAGCGGATAGATCGTTCCCGGATTTCGCTTCGCTCCATCCGGGCTACAGGCCAAGCGCCGCCAACGCCGCCTTCGCCACCTCGACATCCTGCTCGATCTTCGCACCGCCGGCCGCGACCGCGCCGATGACCTCGCCACCGACCTCGATCGGAAAACCGCCCGGCACATTGGTGAAGTCGCCCATGCGCACCGACATGGAGAGCGCATTCTCTTCCGGCGCATAGCCGGTCGGCAGCCGCTGCGAGGCGGCGGTGATGGCTTTCCTCTGCGTGGTGATGATGGAAAAATGCCGCGCCCCGTCCATCATCAAAAATGCGATCAGCCGGCAGCTTGCGTCGACCACCGCGAGCGAGACCTTGCAGCCGAGCGCGTTCGCCTTGGCCACGCCGGCATTGAGCATTTTGAGGCTCGCTTCGTGGGTCGGGCGATGGGTGGAAACAAAATCGGTCATGGCCGAATTCCTCGTTTGCGCAGCAGCCGCGACGCCGACCCGGATTTCGCGTGGCTACACCCCCAATGACACAAAAACCGCAATGCTGTTAGTCTCCCGGCCCGCGGCGCCGCGTGTATAACAGCGTTTCCCGGGCGCAGCGCAGCATGGAGCGAAGCGCAATGATGCGCTGCAGACCCGGGACCGTTACAAGCTCCGAGATTGGGACGGTCCCGGAACAGCGGCGCACCACTGCGTGCTGCGCCGCATCCGGGAAACGGCGCTCGCTACCCCTGCGCGGGCCTGGACGAGAGCTAAAATGAGGTGGCGATGAGCGTGGACAAGTGGGATCGCGAGGCCGATGTGGTCGTGATCGGATCGGGCGCGGCGGGGATGCCGGCAGCGATCGTGGCGCGCGAAGCGGGCGCCTCGGTGATCATGGTGGAGGCTGAGAACCACATCGGCGGCCACGCCATCACCTCGGGCGGCAACCTGCCGCTCGGCGGCGGCACCTCGTACCAGAAGAAATACGGTATCGAGGACTCACCCGATCTGTTCTTTGCGGACCTGACCGATTGGTCCTTGGTCGAGCCCAACGGCTTTCCGCCCTACCGCTACAACGACCGCGAGATCATCCGCGCCTTTGCCGACAACAGCGTGCCGGCGTTCGAGTTCCTGCTCGCCCACGGCGTCAAGGTCATCGACAAAAAGCCGTCGAGCGTCGGCCACGAAATCGGCGCCTCGGTGCTGCGCACCATGCATATCGATGTCGCCGATTGGCCGATGGTTCACACCGGCGGGTCGGCGGCGCCGGACGATGATGAAATCAGGGCCGGCGCCGGGCTGATGCTGCCGCTGCATCGGGCGGCGCTCAAAGCCGGCGTCGAAATCCTGCTCGAGCACCGCATGACGGCGATCCATCGCGAGGCCCCGAAGTCCGGCCGCGTCACCGGTATCGCCGTCGAGCACAAGGGCGCAGCGGCACAGCTTCGCGCCGGCAAGGCCGTCATCATCGCCACCGGCGGCTCGACCGGCAACGTCAATTTTCGCCGCATGTTCGACCCGCGGCTGACGGAAGAATATTGCGGGCTTTCCGGCATGCCGTGGTCGGATCAGGACGCCAGCGGCGAACTCGCCGCCATGGCGATCGGCGCCTCGCTGTGGGGCGGCTTCAACTATACCGGCGAGTTCGGCTCCGGCATCACCAAGCCCGGCGCCATCGGTTGCCAGTACGGCTACGTCAACATCCGCTGGCATCCCGGCAGCGCCGTGTTCGACAAGGCGCGCGCCATCGGATTGACGGTCAAGGACTGGCAGGACGCGATCCTGGTCAACATGCTGGGCAAGCGCTTCTATGACGAGACCGGGCGCCACTTCACCTACTCGACCGTCAAGAGCGCCGATCAATACGAGCCCTATTCGTATCTCAACGCCAGGAACCTCAGATATAATCCAAACAATTTCATCAACGCCGCGCTCGCCGGCATCGGCGATGGCCGAAACGGCGGCGGCCCGATCTGGGCCATCTTCGATGCCGACGCGGTTAAGCGCGAAAACTGGCAGCCGCAGCCGCCGCACGTCGATGTCGATGCCGGCTTTTTCTTCAGCGCCGGCTCGATCGAGCAACTCGCGGCGAAGATCGAAATGAAATATCAGCGCGTGCCGATGCCGCCGCAGAATCTCGCTGCCACCGTCGCGCGCTACAATTCATTTGTCGATGCCGGAAAAGACGCTGACTTCGGCAAGCCGAAGCCGCTCCACAGAATTGAAAACCCGCCGTTTTATGCAGCCTGGGCAACGCCGGTGCTCCACGACACCCGCGCCGGGCTTCGCATCAATGCGTGCTGCCAAGTGATGGATTTAAGGGGCGAAGTGATCCCCGGCCTCTATTGCGGCGGCGAATTGGCCGGCGGCTTTTCCATGCACGGCCTGCCGCGCGCCGTCTGCCAGGGTTTCATTGCCGGCAGGGACACCGCGGGCGCGAACGCTATCGCATGAGGATTGATCCTAAGATTTACCCTACGTCCGTTCATAGGCTTTGCGCGTGACCTCCTCGGCGCGGCCTGCGGCGCGAACCATCAGAAACTTTCCTGACCAGACTTGAATGATGGTCCAGCGGCCCTCGATTTCCGTGCCCTCGCCGTTGAGCGCGCCCTCGTAGAGCACCGGACTTTGGTGATAGAGGCCGGGCCGGTCGTAGGTTTTGGTGAAACTGACTGCGCCGTCGCGACGCGATCCGACGAGGTTTGCGTAGAGCGTCGCGCCGCCGCCGTCCGGCCGCGAGCCGGGCTCGTGGGTGGTGCCCGACAGCGCGCCGCCGGACTCGATCAAAGTCGCCACGAACGATGTCGAGCGGCCGTCAGGATAGGTGTAGAGGCCATTCCAGATTCCGGTCAGGTTCTGCACGCCGGTGCGGCCGGTCATCTCGTCTTCCGAATGCGCCAGCCTGCTACACCGTGGTCTGCGCCATGCCGGGCTTGGCCGGCGTCAGCGCCTCCTTGGCGCCGTCCTTGAACGCCACGTCCGGCGACAGCACGATCGAGCACGAGCGGATGCGCTGATGCGCGGGATCGATTCCGGGCGGCGTCGCGCCCTTGTCGAGGAGCGCCTTGGCGGCGCGCAGCAGGCGGTGCCGCGCCATGATGATGCCGTTGTCGGTCGAAACCAGGTTCTCCTTGGTGCGGTCGCAGATCGGACCCATGCTCTCCTGCAGCGAGGCGTCCTGCATGGCGAAGCCGGCGACGCCGCTATAGGTGCTGCCGGCCTTCTGCGCCGCGCGGTCGATCAGATAATCGTTGTCCTTGTTGGCGAGCGGGCGGAACGCGGCATCGACCTTGCAATGCACGCCGGCGCCGTCCTTCATGGCGTCGACCTCGGTCTTGCTCAGCGCCCGCACCGGATGGAAGTCGTAGGACCAGGCCCAGCAATTTTCGTCGTCGATCGGCACCCAGAAATGGCCGTGGATCGGATGGTCGCCGCGCGGCGGGATCATGGTGAAGCACGGCATCACCCAAGGCGTGATCCGCCAATAATACTTGCCGTTCTCGGCATTGCGCCGCGCGCCGATGAACAGCCCGCCGGGCATCTCGACCACCTCGAAGTGCGGCTGCATGTCGGAGAGATTGTATTGATTGCCCTTGGCGCCCTTGAACAGCGGGTCGGAAGACAGATCGCCGCGATGCAGGAACGAGACGTGGCTTGAATCGATGCCGCCCTCCATCGCTTGCAGCCAATTGCACTCCTGCAGCCGCTTCGACACGAAGCTCTGCTCGGGCGGCACCATGGCGAATTCCCATTCCGGCAGCGGCGGCTTTGTGTCGGCGGGACCCATATAGGTCCACAGCACGTCGCCGCGCTGCACCAGCGGATAGGAGGTGAGCTTGACCTTGTTGCAAAAGCCGCTTTCGACCGGCTCGGAAGGCACGTCGACGCATTGGCCGGTCACGTCGTATTTCCAGCCGTGATAGGGGCAGCGCAGGCCGCGCTCCTCGTTGCGCCCGAACCACAGCGACACGCCGCGATGGGCGCAGAACTCGTCGATCAGGCCGTAGCGGCCCTCGGAATCGCGAAAGGCGAGCAGGCGCTCGGACAGAAGCTTGACCCGCACCGGCGGGCAGTCGTTCTCCGGCAGTTCAGAGGCCATCAGCGCCGGCAGCCAGTAGGAGCGGAAAAGCTGCCCCATCTGAGTACCGCGGCCGGTTTGAGCCAGAAGCTCGTTCTGTTCTTTTCTGAGCATGGCATTGTCCCGTGACGGTTAGGTGCTGTTTCTGCCTCAACAGTAGGGATTCGGCCATGCCGCGGCAAGGCGTTCGCTGGTAGCGTTTGTCGCCTGGCCCGAGGTCCGGCCAAGGTTGCCCTCTCCTGACAATTACGGTAAGTCCGCGCTCGCCGGGGCGATTGGAGGATTGCGATGGCCGACCACGGTGAGCTCGAATACGCCACTGCCGAGGGCAACGATTACGCCTTTCACGAGCAGACGTATCGCTCCTTCGTCACGCTGGTGAAGGTCGGCATCGCGGTGGTCGCCACTATCGTCATCCTGATGGCGATCTTCCTGACGTGATTTGAGGAAAAGCCGGCCCGGCTTGTCGCCGCAGCGCCGGCCTCCGCCCGGCTCCCAGCCGGTCGCGCACGCGTCAGCTCAACGGAGCGGTTCGGAGGACTCATGAAGGTTGCGGTTGTTGCCGAACAAGACGCGGACGAGCCGCGGGTGGCCGCGACCCCTGAAACCGTCAAGAAGATGATCGGACTCGGCGCCGAAGTCGCCGTCGAGCCGGGCGCCGGAGTGAAGTCCGGCATCGCCGATGCCGACTACACCGCCGCGGGCGCCGCCGTGGCCGCCGATGCCGTCAGCGGTGCAGACATCGTGCTGATGGTGCAGCGGCCGCAACGGGCGATGCTGTCGCGATTGAAGAAGGGGGCGATCGTCATCGCGACCATGGACCCCTATGGCCACGACGACGCGCTCGCCGCAATGGCGGACGCCGGCATCGTCGCCTTCGCCATGGAGCTTCTGCCACGCATCACCCGCGCGCAGACGATGGACGTGCTGTCGAGCCAGGCCAATCTTGCCGGCTACCGCGCCGTGATCGATGCCGCCGCCGAATATGGGCGCGCGCTGCCGATGATGATGACCGCGGCCGGCACTGTGCCCGCCGCCAGGGCTTTCGTGATGGGCGCCGGCGTCGCCGGTTTGCAGGCGATCGCCACCGCGCGCCGGCTCGGCGCCGTCGTCACCGCGACCGACGTGCGGCCGGCGGCCAAGGAGCAGGTCGAGAGTCTCGGCGCCAAATTCGTCGCGGTCGAGGATGAGGAATTCAAGGCCGCGGAAACCGCCGGCGGTTATGCCAAGGAAATGTCGAAGGAGTATCAGGCGAAACAGGCCGCTTTGGTCGCCGAGCACATCAAGAAGCAGGATATCGTCATTACCACCGCGCTCATTCCGGGCCGGCCGGCGCCGCGGCTGATTACAGCGGACATGATTGCGTCGATGCGGCCCGGCTCGGTCATCGTTGACCTTGCGGTCGAGCGCGGCGGCAACGTCGAGGGCGTGAAAGCCGATGCGGTGACCGAGCACAACGGCGTCAAGATCATCGGCTATCGCAACATGCCGGGTCGGCTCGCTGCCACGGCTTCGAGCCTCTACGCCAAGAATCTCTACGCCTTCCTGGAAATCCTGATCGACAAGAACGCCAAGACGCTTGCCGTCAACTGGGACGACGATATCGTCAAGGCGACGGCGCTTACCCGCGACGGCGCCATCGTTCATCCGAACTTCCGGCCAAAGAGCGCCGCGTGAGTTTCTTCTCCCTCCCCCTTGTGGGGAGGGCCGGGGTGGGGGTCGCGAGGTGAGGTGCGTGCTTCGAGGCCGGCGCACTAACCTCACGACCCCCACCCCTGACCCCTCCCCACAAGGGGGAGGGGAACAAAGACGGAGACCCATCATGGTCACTCTATCGGTCCTTGCGCAGCTCAATTTAATGGCGGCCGCGGCGTCCTCGCCGCCGGCCGCAGAAGCGGCCGACGTCATCAACCCGTTCGTATTCCGGCTTTCGATCTTCGTGCTCGCGATTTTCGTCGGCTATTACGTGGTGTGGTCGGTGACGCCGGCGCTGCACACGCCGCTGATGTCGGTGACCAACGCGATCTCTTCCGTCATCGTTGTCGGCGCGCTGCTCGCGGTCGGCGTTCCGCTCTCCGGCGGCGATGCCGGCTCGATCTGGGCGCGCGCGCTCGGACTCGTTGCGCTCACTCTGGTCTCGGTCAACATTTTCGGCGGCTTTTTGGTGACGCAGCGCATGCTCGGCATGTTCCATCGGAAAGAGAAACGATGAGCGGGGTCGCAGTGAAATTGTCATGCCCCGCGCCGGCGGGGCATCCAGTATTCACGAACGCCGAGGATGGTCGGCTGCCGGATCGGCTACTGGATCATCCGCATTCGCGGATGATGACGGTGCTGCGGATGATGACCGCGCGGGGAATCCGATGAGCGCCGACCTTGCCGCACTGCTCTATCTGCTCGCCGGCGTGCTGTTCATCCTGGCGCTGCGCGGCCTGTCGAATCCGGAGACCAGCCGCCGCGGCAATCTGCTCGGCATGACCGGCATGACGATCGCGATTGCCACGACGCTGGCGTGGCATCCGCCGGCCTCGTTTTCCGCCTGGGTACTGGTGGTGGTTGGCATGGCGCTCGGCGGCGGCGCCGGCGCGGTGATTGCCCGGCGGGTGCCGATGACGGCGATGCCGGAACTCGTTGCCGCGTTCCATTCGCTGGTCGGCCTGGCCGCGGTGCTGGTGGCGGCCGGCGCGCTCTATGCCCCCGAGGCTTTCGGCATCGGCACCGAGGGCGCCATCCGCGGCCAGAGCCTGATCGAAATGTCGCTCGGCGTCGCCATCGGCGCCGTCACCTTCACCGGCTCGGTGATCGCGTTCCTCAAACTGTCCGGCCGCATGAGCGGCAAGCCGATCATCCTGCCGCTGCGCCACGTCATCAACATCGCGCTCGGCCTCGGTCTTATCGCGCTCATCGTGTGGTTCTTCCAAACCCAGGAACCTATCGGCTTCTGGTCGATTGCGGGCATTTCGTTCCTGCTCGGCGTGCTGATCATCGTCCCGATCGGCGGCGCTGACATGCCGGTCGTGATCTCGATGCTCAATTCCTATTCGGGCTGGGCCGCCGCCGGTATCGGCTTCACGCTGGAGAACACCGCTTTGATCATCACCGGCGCGCTGGTCGGCTCCTCGGGCGCGATCCTGTCCTACATCATGTGCAAGGGCATGAACCGCTCGTTCATTTCGGTGATCCTCGGCGGCTTCGGCGGCGAGGTGGCGGGCCCGAGCGGCGGCGCCGAGCATAAACCGGTGAAGCTCGGTTCGGCGGAAGACGCCGCCTACATTCTGAAAAACTCGTCGAAAGTGATCATCGTGCCCGGCTACGGCATGGCGGTGGCGCAGGCGCAGCATGCGCTCCGCGAAATGGCCGAGAAGCTCAAGGCCGAAGGCGTCGAAGTCAAATATGCGATTCATCCGGTCGCCGGCCGCATGCCGGGGCACATGAACGTGCTGCTCGCCGAGGCCAACGTGCCCTACGACGAGGTCTTCGAGCTCGAAGACATCAATTCCGAATTTCCCCAGGCCGACGTCGCCTACGTCATCGGCGCCAACGACGTGACCAATCCGGCCGCCGAGGATGACCCGAAATCGCCGATCTACGGCATGCCGGTGCTGCAGGTGTGGAAGGCCGGCACGGTCATGTTCAACAAGCGCTCGCTGGCGTCCGGTTATGCCGGCATCGACAACCCGCTGTTCTATCGCGACAACACCATGATGCTGCTCGGCGACGCCAAGAAGATGACCGAACAGATCGCCAAGGACGTTCGAGAGCAGGACGAGATGAATCCGGACCGCAGCCCGATACCACCTTCGGCGTCGCGCCGCGCCAGAAGCTGGCGGGCCGCGGGGCAGTCAGCCACGAGCCCGTACCGCTTCCTGCTCCGCCTCATCGGCATTCCCATCATCGCGGTCGCGGCGGTGTTCATCTATCGCGGGGTGCACGACCGTTTCGCGCTTCCGGAATGCGATTCGGCGGCCGCCAAGAGCACGCTGTCGCAGGTTCTCAAGCAGCTCAAGCTCGAGCCGGCGCGCTATACGCCGATCAAGACGATTTCGAGCAGCGACAGCGAAGTGGTCTGCGCCGCCACACTGCCGCTGCCGGACGGCGCCAGCGTCGTTGCCAATTTCACATTTTACTGGCAGGGCGACAAAGCCAACATGAACTATTCGATCCACCGCCAAGCGCCGCAGAGTTCGACGGGTAACGGCTCGCCGGGCACGTAAGCTGCACGCTTTATCGTTGCCCGCGGCGCGCCGCCTGCGGCCGACCGCCTGCGGCCACAAAGGCTGGTCGCGCGGTCAGTTCCGGGAAGCCGGCGCGCGATAGGCAGCGACGAAGGCCGTGACCGCAATGCGCACCACACGCTCGATCTGCTGCTCGCTCGGCGCCGGAGCGAAGTTGAACACGATCGGTTTGAACAGCGTCGCGTGGGTCGCTTCCATGAACTGCGCCGCGACGATCTCGCAATCCTCGATCGCGAGCACACCGGCCTCGACCTGCGCGGCGAGATACGCCGCAAGTTGAGCGATGCCGCTTGCAGGCCCCTGCTCGTAAAAGCGGCGCCCAATCTCCGGCATGCGCTCGGCGATGGCGATGACGGTGCGGATCGCCGAAGCCTTTTCCGGCCGGCAGAGAAACTTGACATAAGCGATACCGACGCGGGTGAGCACCGCCGCCACATCGTGGTCATCCGCGTTGAGATCGAAGATTCCCTCCGCCTGCGCGTCGCACTCCTCCTCAACGATGGCTTCGAACAATTCCTCCTTGTTGGCGAAATAGACGTAAAGCGTGCCTTTCGACACGCCGGCGGCGCGCGCGATGTCGTTCATGCTGGCCGCATCGAAGCCTTGGGTCAGGAATACGGTCCGAGCGCCATCGATGATCTGCCGCCGCTTGGCGCTCTCCTCCTCGCCCGGCCGTACCTCCCGATTCAATGTCGCTTGTTCGATCATCTTTCGCTCCATGACGGACGCCAGCCCCTCATAAACCTTCTAATACCGAATCCAGATGATCGGTTCGCCGTCATTCCCGCAATGCGGGAAACCATACCCACTGTCGGAGCAGAATTTGCGCTGCCGTGGTTATGGGTCCCCGCCTTCGCGGGGACGACGCAGAAATAAAGTGATCGGCTGGATCTCGCATAACACCTCGTAGTCATTCAGTATTTTCCCATTGATCAATATATGTTGACCGAACCGTTCGGTCAATATTGACTCTTTCCCTTTTCCGGGTTAGATGACCGAACCGTTCGGTCAATAGACCGCGACTCGGTAAGGGGAGTGCGAGGCCATGTATCGCAAGAACGAATGGGACGGCGGTGATTCCGGCTTGCCGGGTGTTGCGGCAGCGCAGAGCGCACCGCGACATCGAGCGCACCAACCGGACCAAGACGAGGCGGCCAAAATCGGCACCGCAGAGGCCCCGTCGGTGTCGCCCGCGGCGCCCATTCCGACCGCGCCGCACCAAGTTGAACCCGCGCCTGCGGCGCCGTCGCGTCGGGAAAGCCAGCGGCGCCTGAGCCGTCGCAAACTCGCCGTGGGACTGTTGCTCGTGCCCCTCCTCGCCGGCGCTGCATGGTTCGGCCAGCACTGGTGGACAATCGGCCGCTTTACGGTCTCGACCGACGACGCTTACGTCGCGGCCTACAACACTACGCTGGCCGCAAAGGTTTCGGGATACGTCGCCAAGGTGCTGGCGAGCGACGATCAGCACGTCCGCGCCGGCGAGGCGGTCGCCATCATCGACGACGGCGATTATCGGCTTGCGGTGGACTCGGCCCGCGAAAAGGTCGCAACGCAACAGGCCGCCATCGCGCGGATCGGTCATCAGATCGACGCGCAGAACTCAGCCGTCGTCGAGGCCCAGGCGCAGGTCGCGTCCGCTCAAGCCGCGGACAAGCGCATGCAATTGGAGCTGGTGCGCCAGACCACGCTGGCGGCCAAGGATTTTGCCAGCCGTCAGACGCTTGAGCAGGCCGAGGCCAATCGCGACCAGGCCATTGCGGCGGTCACTGCTGCGCGGGCGGCGCTCGAATCGGCCATCGCCAACGTCGCCGTGCTCAAAGGGCAACAGCAGGAAGCGATCGGTACGCTCAGCGAGCTCAAGACCGCGCTCGCCAAGGCCGAGCGCGATCTGTCGTTCACCATCATTCGCGCGCCGCTCGATGGCGTCATCGGCAATCGCGCCGTGCAGGTCGGCGACTTCGTGCAGCCGGGGCAGCGGCTCGCCAGCCTCGTCCCGCTCGACGAGGTCTATGTCGACGCCAATTTCAAGGAAACCCAGTTGGCCCGGCTGCGCCCCGGCCAGAAGGCTTCGATCGAAGTCGACGCCCTGCCCCAGCATGCCATCGCGGGCACGGTCGAGAGCTTCTCGCCGGCCTCAGGCTCGGTGTTCTCGCTGCTGCCGCCCGACAACGCCACCGGCAACTTCACCAAGATCGTGCAGCGGCTGCCGGTCCGTATCCGCGTGCCGGCCGCAATCGCCCGCGAGGGCCTGTTGCGCCCCGGCATGTCGGTGGTGGTGAGCGTCGATACCAAGCCGACCGCGCTCGCCGAGCGCAGCGCAGCCACGCGAAGCATCGCTGCGCGCTGACGGAGGCCCGAGGTCGAACCATGAGTTCCGCAGCCGCATCGATATCCGCCGCTCCGCCCCTTGCCCTCCCGGACCAGGACGAGCGCGTCGACCCGGCCCGCCTGTTGGCGTTCCTCGCCATGTGCTTCGGCATGTTCATGGCGTTCCTCGACATCCAGGTGGTGTCGGCGTCGCTGTCGGAAATCCAGGCCGGGCTTGCCGCATCGAGCGATGAGATCACCTGGGTGCAGACCGCCTATCTGATGGCGGAAGTGGTGGCGATTCCGTTGTCCGGCTTTCTGTCGCGCGCGCTCGGCACCCGCATCATGTTTGCAGGCGCCGCCGCCGGCTTCACCATCGCGAGCCTGATGTGCGGGCTTACTTCGTCGATGAGCCAAATGATCGTCTGGCGCGCGGTGCAGGGCTTCATCGGCGGCGGCATGGTGCCGACCGTGTTCGCCTCCGCCTACATCATTTTCCCGCGCTCGCGGATGCCGGTGATCGTGCCGATGATCGGGCTGGTCGCGACCTTGGCGCCGACCATCGGCCCGACGGTCGGCGGCTATCTCACCGACGCGCTGTCGTGGCACTGGCTGTTTTTCATCAACGTCGCGCCGGGCATCGTGGTGACGGCCGCCGCGCTCGCGTTGATCGACTTCGACCGGCCGAATTTCTCGCTGTTTGAGACGTTCGACTGGGTCGGGCTCATCTCCATGGCGCTGTTTCTCGGCGCGCTCGAATACGTGCTCGAGGACGGGCCGCGTTACGACTGGTTCGACGATTCCACGATTGCGCTCGCCGCTGCAGTGTCCGCAATCTCTGCGCTGATCTTTTTCTTCCGCGTCCTCATTGCGCCAAATCCGATCGTCGATCTGCGGGCGTTTCTCGACCGCAATTTCGCGCTCGGCAGCATGTTCTCCTTCGTGCTCGGCATCGGCCTTTACGGCCTGACCTACCTCTATCCGGTCTATCTCGGCGAAATCCGCGGCTACGACGCGCTGATGATCGGCGACACCATGTTCGTCTCCGGCGCGGCGATGTTTCTCACCGCGCCTTTGGTCGGCCAGCTCATGAACCGCACCGATCCGCGGCTGATGCTCAGTGCCGGCTTTTTGATCTTCGCGCTCAGCAATTGGCAGATGAGCTATCTGACCAAGGACTGGGACTTTTGGCAGCTCTTCGTGCCGCAAATCCTTCGCGGCTTCGGCATGATGCTGGCGATCGTGCCGATTACCAACCTGGCGCTTGGCACGCTCGCGCCCGACCGGCTGAAGAACGCTTCGGGCCTGTTCAACCTGACGCGCAATCTCGGCGGCGCGGTGGGCCTCGCCGGCCTCAACACCGTGCTCGACCATCGCATCGACCTGCATCTCGCCCGCCTGCACGATTCCATCACCTGGTCGCGCCAGGCTGCCGTCGAGACGTTGAACGGCCTTGCGGCACGAATGCCCGGCTCGGACGCGCACAACATGGCGCTCAAGGCGCTCGTGCTGATCGTGCGCCAACAGGGCATCGTGATGGCGTTCGCCGACGTCTTTTTGCTGCTGTGCCTGTTGTTCGTGGCGTTTGCCGGGCTGACGATGCTGATGCGCCGGCCCGCTCCGGTCGCAGCCGGCGCCGGAGCGCATTGATCAGCGCAACCACAAACAACCATCCAGTTTCGCCAAAAAGAAGCGATACGCAAACTCACTTTGACTCTGCCGATTGCGATTGTCTCACCGCTATTGCGAAATTAAAGTCAGTCAGCAGCCCTTTAGGATCGGTATTCAGCGACGTCAATGCATTCATGACGGTCATACTGTCTTTCGGCGACAGTATGATCTTCAGCGTCGCTCCGGGCGTTTCGATAAACTGGCTGAATGGACCGACAAATTGCTTCACGTCCGGGCTTCCATCGGATTGCGCTTGATCGCGCATTTTGTTGATTATGGTCTGGCGTGCCTCAGCGACGGATACATTTTGAGCCTTTGCCGCCTCATTGATCAATAGGCTTACGCCTCCGGTGTCGCGCACCGAAATTTCGATCGGACCCACCTCCGGGGCCGCGGCGGCGGCGCCAACGCTCGCGGGATCGCCGAGAAAGACCTTCGACGGTACGTTGTCAATCGCCAGCAGCGCCGACGCAGAGAACAGATTGCCAAACTCAAAGACGGCGGGGCTCACGACAAACGTTTGACTGCTCGCGCTCCAACGTCCTTCCAAATCAATGGAAATCGAGTAGGAATTTCGTCCGGCCTCCCTGAGCAATTTGAGGAGATCTTGATCGGAGGGGAGAATCGGAAATGTACCTTTCGCGGTCAGTCGTACCGTCGTGGGGGTGCCGCCGACAAATTGTCCCCAGGACGCTTTCACCGAGTTCAATATGAACCGCCTGTCCCGGCACCAGTCCGGGCCGTTGATCCGGAACGGTCAGATCGTCGATCTCAACGCCGTCAAGCAGCGTCATGAGTTCGCCAGCTTGGTCCGGTGCCCGAGATTCAGCGGTGTTGTGGTACTTCTCCGAAATGCGCAGCAAGTTCGCCAGATCGAAGCCCTTGAGCGCGATACGGTTTGCTTGAACCGTTCCTCCCGGCTCGACAATCGAAAGCCCATTCAGCACCAAGTCAGAAAATTTGCCGTTCTCGAAATTGTTTAAGGTCAGGGTACCGAGCTTAAGACCACCTGTTGGTTCCCGGAGATTGACGCCGCCCACTTCGAGCTTACCGATATGGATGCCAGCAAGGCCTGCGACAACTCTCGTGATGATGTCCCGCGGCGAGATCGGTGCGGCGCTCGCCGAGGCCAATTCGGCCAGAGCGGCCAGCCGACCCAATTGAAGCGCCGCCGGCCCCAGGCTCACGTTCTCAAGCGTCAGGCGGTCGATCGTGCCTTTTTCGCCGTCGCTGGATATGATTTCCTCGTCTTCTGCTTCAATTCGCTGAGCTGAAAACTGCATGGCCTGTTTCAGAACAAGCCGTGTGAGGGTGAGTTGGGCGATCTTTACGGTCGGGTCTCCCGGGTCCTTCGCTTCCCGAACGATATCCTTGATCGTGACGGTGCTGGTCGCCGGTTCGTAACTCATTCCTCCGTAGGTCACTCCAGCTTGGCGCAATAGCTCTTCGACTGCTGCAGACGTTTCACCCTGCTCCGGCACCAGCTCATAATTGTCGTAAAGCGACACCGAAATCTCCGGCCGCTGCCGCCCGCCGGTCTTGTCAATCACAGCCCGTGCGACGCGGAAAAACATATCCTTTATGTCGAGGTTCGGCGTGCCGATCAGTCTGATCAGCGCCGCCGTGAAGGGACTATCGCCTCCCGGTGGGCCGTCAGACGCAGTCGTCAGGTATTGCGTGGCGTAGGCGACAATCAGGCCGTTCGTGTTCTCGACCTTGGCCAATCCCCGCGTCGTCGCGGAACCGCGCCCGAGGCCGCCGTGCCGCCTGGCGTCCTCGCGCTTAAGCTCCTCCTCCGCCTTGTTGTCGCGGCAAGCATCGAGGATGGCGATGCGCACGCCCTTGGCACGGCGCAACTCACCGATGAGCGACTCCACGGGCACCAACTCGTACGGTATTTTCTCGACCGCATCGAATTCGGCGTCGACCGGCACGACATAAGGAATATCGCCGAAGGTCGCGCCATGACCGGCAAAATAGACGATCGCGACGTCGGCATCGCGAACCGCCAGCGCAAATTCGCCCAACCGCTTTTCCAGAGCGGATTTATCGAGGTCCTCGCCATACACGACAGTGAAGTCGAGTTTCTTCAGGGCATCGCGAACCGCCCGGGCATCGACGGTAGGATTGTCGAGCTTGTTTGCGAATGTGTAGTTGGCGTTGCCGACCACGAGCGCCACGCGCTTGTCCGCGTGCGCCGGCGCACATAGAAGGATACCGAAGGCAGCGGCCGCGGCAAACACCCTGGCTCCAAATTTCCTGCTGGAAGGCACTGCCAACCCCGCGCACTCGACGGCCCTGGCATGAAGGTACGCCAAAACGCGCCCGATGTTCAAATGCGGTCACCGGCCAAGGCCGCGCCGGCAGCCTGATGAGGGTCGTTATCCGGCGCGTTCTCAGGCGCGCCGCCGGCGTCTGTGTGCCTCATAGTAGAGACCGAACCCCGCGCCCGACACCGCACAGCCGATCAGAAGCAGCATCGTGAAAACCGTGCCGATCGAAACCGAAAGCGGGCGCTCCATGATGCGTTCGTGCACGGTCGCTGCAACGACCAAGGCGGCAAGACCGATAATTGCTCCCACGGCGGCATAGAAGCATTTGACGGCCAGCCCTCCCCGCTTGTCCCACAGCCTGACCTTGGTGGAAGCACCGAGAATGGCCGCCAAGATGTTTTCGGCGTCGTCATCGAATCGGTCGTGGCGCAAAGGCAGAGCATTTCTGGCCGTCACGGGCCGTACGTTCTCGGGTAACAGGTCTGGCGCCGGCATCAGCGCGCCGCCGACCAGCACCGGCAATATCAGAATCCCTTTGCCCAGAACCAAGCGCAGTTCTTCCCGGACATGATCGCCTGCTTCGCAAATGCGCGGTTGATCGCCGTCCGGTCGCGACGCCATCCATTTTGTACCGATGAAGACAAGAGACTGCATCACTCTTGTCGATCGCGGACAGAATCCTTTGTTTGAAATTTTCTCCGCCCCCGATCGCGCCGACATCCATGAATACATGTTTCTTGGACAACAGCAGACAAAGCCGATCGTAAATGCGACCGGCATCGGCCGCCGTGTCTTCGCGCCGGTAGCTGATGAAGATTCGCTTGGACATGACGCCAAGTCCAATGGCTTACCTATTTCCGAGCAGCATCTGCAGCCCCGCCATTCTCAAGTGCTGCTTTCCCGTGAGCTCGCTTTCGACCGTGTGCACGCCGCCTCCCGTGCTGACAAACTCATAGATCAGAGCCGTGCAATCGCCGTTGTCGAAGGAGCGGTCCTCGAGCTCCGCCGGCAAGCGATTAAGCCCTCTTCGTAGCCACGCACGGGCATCTTTCTCGGATATTCTGGCATCGGATTCCGCGAACGCCTCATTTTGCATGATGAAGACGATGATGCGATAGCGACCGGGATCGGCGAAGAACAGGCTGCGAACAATCCGGGCCAAGTCGAACGTGGAACTGTATCGCTGATCGTTTCCGGCCACCGGCCAACGTTGGGTTTCCGCGACATGAGAACCGTCGTCATTGATGCGTTCCAGCCGTGTCACCAGGGCGACGCCGCCCGCGGGCGTCGCGAAAAAGCTCCGGTCCACATAGCCCTGGCTCTCCAACGCCGCGACAATCGCGGCCACGGCCTGGCCGATCGTGCCGCGACCCGTAAACAGGGCGCGTGGCAGGACATAGCTTGCGGACGCGGCCGGGGGTGGCCAGGGAAATATCGGAATCGCAGTCGGCCCTGGCGCCGGTCTGGCAGGCCCCACGGAGAGTCCGCGGCTTCGTTCGCGCTCATCTAGGCTTTCGACGGCGCGCTCGCGCTTATTCAATTTTTCCAGGATCGCCACCGCCCGGGCGTGGAGCGCCTCCGCCTCGGCGTGCCGGCCCTGCGAGTCATAGGCTTCGGCCAGATCGCCCAGGACTGTCGCGACATCACGATTATCAGGTCCGAGCGCTTGTTCGTAGATCGCCAGCGCCCGCCTGTAGAGCGGTTCGGCCTCGGCATAGCGATCCTGCTTTACGTACACCTTGGCCAGACGATCCAGGGCCAGTGCCACGCCGGGACCAGCCGCACCTGCCGTCTTCTCCCGAATTGCAAGGACTTCCTGCGCTAAAGGAATCGCCTCGGCAAATCGTCCCGCCCGATAGAGCTCGTTGATTCGTTGGTCGAGTTCGTCTGCTCTGTTGGATTGCGCAATTGCCAACGAAGCCGGCCAGAGCGTCAGCGTCAACAGTGCGGCTGCGATCACAAGACGGTACTTGCCTGAGTTCATCGGAGCCCCCCAACCGGAGGCAGACGACTGCCCCGCCAGGCGTTTCCCCAGACATTCTCGCCCCAAGTGGCAAACACTATACCACGCAACATCGCGAAAAGGCGTATCGCCGGACCGTAGCCAGGGTCACCTCGCACGATGCCATATCTTAAGCTTTTCCGTTCGGCTTGCCGTATCCCCCCGCGGTCGGCGTCTGAATGATGATCGCCTCGCCGGAATCGATCACAGTGGCGTCGCAGCCTCGCAGCTTTTCGACACGGCCGTCATTGCGCCGCACGCTGTTTTCGCCGACCTGCCCGTCGCCGCCGCCCGCAAGCCCGAATGGCGGCACACGGCGGTGGCCGGACAGGATCGTGCATTCCATCTTTTCCAGGAAGCGGATGGTGCGGATGATGCCGTCGCCGGCGTGCCAGCGGCCGCGCCCGCCCGAGCCTTTGCGGATGTGGAAGTCTTCGAGCAGAACCGGATAGCGGAATTCGAGGATTTCCGGATCGGTCAACCGGGTGTTGGTCATGTGGGTGTGCACCGCGTCGGTGCCGTCGAAGCCCGGACCGGCCGGCGAGCCGGAGCAGATGGTCTCGTAATACTGATAGCGATCGTTGCCGAAATTGAGGTTGTTCATGGTGCCCTGCGCCGCCGCCATGGCACCGAGCGCGCCGAACAGGCAATTGGTCACCTCCTGCGAGGTCTCGACATTGCCGGCGACCACGGCGGCGGGATATTCGGGCGACAGCATCGATTGCTTTGGCACGATGATGCGGATCGGCCGCAGGCAGCCGGCATTGATCGGAATATCGTCGTCGACCATGACGCGGAACACGTAAAGCACCGCGGCGCGGGTCACCGGCGCCGGCGCGTTGAAATTCGTGCTCTGCTGCGAGCTCGTTCCGGTGAAATCGACGATCGCCTCGCGCATTTTCTTGTCGACCGCGATTCGCACCTGAATGCGGGCGCCCTGGTCGGTCTCGACCGCGAACGTGGAATTGTGCAGCCGATCGACGACGCGGCGCACGCTTTCGGCCGCGTTGTCCTGGACGTGGCGCATATAGGCGCGCACCACCGGCAACGTGAAATAACGCACCATCTTGCGCAGCTCCTGCACGCCCTTCTCGTTGGCGGCGATCTGCGCCTTGATGTCGTTGAGGTTCTGCAGCGGATTGCGCGCCGGATATTTGGCGCTTCGCAGCAGCGCATAAAATTCCTTTTCGCGGAAACGGCCGTGGTCGACGAGCTTGAAATTGTCGATGTAGACGCCTTCCTGCTCGATATTGGTGGCGTTCGGCGTCATCGAGCCCGGCGACATGCCGCCGACATCGGCATGATGGCCACGCGAGGCCAGCCAGAATAAGATTTCCCCTTCCCCCTGTGGGGAGGGATGAGACGCAAACACCGGCGTGCAAACGGTGATGTCGGGCAGATGCGTGCCGCCGTTATACGGCGCGTTGACCGCATAGACGTTGCCCGGGCGGATTTTGCCCATGTTCTCGCGGATGACCGTTTCGACCGTGCGGTCCATCGAGCCGAGATGCACCGGAATATGCGGCGCATTGGCGACCAGCGAACCGTCGCCGTCAAAAACCGCGCAGGAAAAATCCAGCCGCTCCTTGATATTCACCGAATAGGCGGTGTTTTGCAGCGCAACGCCCATTTGTTCGGCGATCGACATGAACAGATTGTTGAACACTTCGAGCATCACCGGGTCGGCATGGGTGCCGATCGCGCGCGGCCGAGCGAGCTTTTGCACCCGGTGCAGCAGCAGATGGTTCTTGGCCGTCAGTTCGGCCTGCCAGCCGTGCTCGATCACGACCGTCTGATGCGGCTCGATGATGATGGCAGGGCCCTTGACCTTGTGGCCGGGCGCAAGCGCGTCGCGGACATAGACCAGCGCACGGTGCCATTTGCCGTTGGAGAAGAACCGCGTGCGCCGCGCCGGCGCAGGCAGTTTCGCCCTCCTGGCCCTGCCGGTTTTCTCTCTGAAGGTCGCGCCGCCGCCGACCGCCTCAACTGAAATCGCCTCGATCACCAGCGACTTCGTTCGGTCGACAAAGCCGAACTGCGCCTTGTGCGCGCGCTCGAACGCGGATTTCATTTGGACTAAGGACGCGAGCTGCAATTCCCCTCCCCCACCCGGGCCGCGCTTGCGCGCGCCCGAGTGCAAGCTTGTCGGGGAGGGGCTAGGGGTAGGGGTCGAGAGGCGTCGCGCAAGCGAAGACTGACGCTTCCGCACCAGTCTGGCCTTTCGCATCACCTCCCGACCCCCCTCCGTATCCTCCCCCACAAGGGGGGAGCGAGGAGAAAAGCGACCCCCGTCGACAATCAGCGGCGTATCGGTGCCGGCGTAGCGAATGTGCGCGCGCACATGCAGCTTGATCTTTTTGGTGTCGACGCCCTGACCGGCGACCTCCTCGATCGCCGCGAGCGCCAGCTTGCGCGCCGCGCGTTCGATCGCAGCGCGCGCCTCGTCACCAAAATGCTCCTCGATCGCCTGCTGGCGCACGCTGCGAATATCGGCCAGCCCCATGCCGTAGGCCGAGAGCAGCGACGACAACGGATGGATCAGAACGCTGGTCATGCCGAGCGCGTCAGCCACCAAACAGGCGTGCTGGCCGCCGGCGCCGCCGAAGCAGTTCAACGCATAGCGCGTCACGTCATAGCCGCGCTGCACCGAAATCTTTTTGATCGCGTTGGCCATGTTCTCGACCGCGATCTTGATGAAACCGTCCGCGGCCTGCTCGGCGCTGCGCCCATCGCCGATCTGTTTGGCGAGCGCGGTGAAGGCTTCGCCTACCGCGCTGCCGTCGAGCGGCAGGTTTTGCTGCGGCCCGAATATTTTTGGAAAGAAATCGGGGAGAAGCTTGCCGACCATTACATTGGCATCGGTGACGGCAAGCGGCCCGCCGCGCCGATAGCATTTCGGCCCAGGATTGGCGCCCGCCAAATCCGGACCGACGCGGAAACGCGCGCCGTCGAAACGCAGGATCGAGCCGCCGCCGGCCGCCACGGTGTGGATGCGCATCATCGGCGCGCGCATGCGCACGCCGGCGACTTCGGTTTCAAACGCGCGCTCGTAATCGCCGGCGAAATGCGACACGTCGGTCGAGGTGCCGCCCATGTCGAAGCCGATCAGGCGGCTGAAACCCGCAGCCCGCCCGGTCTCCGCCATGCCCACCACGCCCGCCGCCGGCCCCGACAGGATCGCGTCCTTGCCGCGGAACAGCTCCGCCGCCGTCAGCCCGCCCGACGACATCATGAACATCAGACGGGTGTTCTCCCCTCCTCCACCCGGGCCGCGCTCGCGCGCGCCCGAGTGCAAGCTTGTTGGGGAGGGGTTGGGGATGGGGGTCGGGAGGCGCGGCTCATGTAAGGACGAACGCTTGTGCGCCCCTCTCCTTTGTTGCCCCACCTCTCGACCCCCCTCCCTACCCTCCCCCACAAGGGGGGAAGGATGAGTACGATAGGGAGTGGGATTTAATTCCCCCGCCACCTGCGCCACGTAGCGGCGCAGGATCGGCGAGAGATAGGAATCGACCACAGTGGTGTCGCCGCGGCCGACGAGCTTGATCAGCGGGGAGACCTCATGGCTCGCCGATACCTGCGTGAATCCGAGTTCGCGCGCGAGCGCGGCGATTTGCTGTTCGTGCTCGCCGTAGCGATAGGCGTGCATGAGGACGATGGCGACGGCATCAATGCCGTCGTCCCGCGCCCGCATCAGTTCGCGGCGCAGCGCCTTAAGATCGGGCGCGCGCTCGACCGTGCCGTCGGCGCGCACGCGCTCGTCGACCTCGACCACCCGTTCGTACAGCATGTCCGGCTTGACGATCTGGCGGGCGAAGATTTTCGGCCGCGCCTGGTAGCCGATGCGCAGCGCGTCGCGAAACCCCTTGGTGATGACGAGAAGCGTGCGATCGCCCTTGCGTTCGAGCAGCGCATTGGTGGCGACGGTGGTGCCCATTTTTACGGCGCCGATGCGCCCGCTCGGTATAGGCTCGCCGGGCTTAAGGCCAAGCAGGTGACGAATGCCCGCGACCGCGGCGTCGCGATACGCCTCGGGATTTTCCGACAGCAGCTTGTGGGTGAGAAGCGCGCCGTCCGGCCGGCGGCCGATCACGTCCGTAAAGGTGCCGCCACGATCGATCCAGAACTCCCAATGAGCCCGCTCAGTGTCGGACATGCGCTCGATCCCGCCCGTCTTCTGTGTCATTATGGGCAAAACCAGCCCGCGAAGACGACTAGTTGAGGAAGCAGACATGCACAAGCTTGCGATTTCCAAGGCCAATGCCGACCGGCTGCAGATGCGATTGGGCAAGCTGCATCCGTTTGACGTGATCGACCCGCGCAAGACCGCCCTGGTCGTCGTCGACATGCAGAACTACTTCGTCAAGCAGGGCCACCAGAGCGAGGTGCCGCTCGCCCGCGAGATCGTGCCGAACATCAACCGGCTGGCGGCGGAGTTGCGCCGCCGCGGCGGCCACGTCGTCTGGGTCCGCAACGGCACCAACGATACACGCGAAAGCTGGTCGAACTACCACAATTATTTGCAGAGTCCCGACCGCGCCGAGCGCCGCCTGAAGTCGATGGAAGTCGGCGAGGACGGTTACGAATACTGGCACCAGAACGACATCCGTCCCGAGGACGCGCAGATCACCAAGAAGCGCTACAGCGCCTTCATCCAGGGCTCGTCAAACCTCGAGCATCACCTGCGCGAGCGTGGCATCGACACGCTGCTCGTCACCGGGACAGCCACCAACGTCTGCTGCGAAAGCACCGCGCGCGACGCCATGATGCTCAATTTCAAGGTCGTCATGGTCGCCGATGGGCTCGCCACTCACACCGACGACGAGCACAACGCCACGCTCTCAAACTTTTACGGCCAGTTCGGCGACGTGCAGACGGTCGACGAAGTGCTGCAATCGCTTGAGCGGGGCGGCAAAAAGAAGGCGGCGGCGTAGCGCGGGGTTGTTTTGCCGATTTTTTGACTCATCAAAACCGGCGAGTCAGCAGACCCCCTCTCTATCTCTCCCCCTTTCAGGGGGAGAGAAGCGGAAACTGCTAGGGTGGAGCAGCGCCGCAAATGCCAACAGCGCAGACAACAACGCAAAGCCGGCCGCTGGTACTTCCTCCCCTGAAAGGGGAGGAATGAGGAGGGGTCGCGGGCCGCAATCGAAGGTGCAGTGCCTCAGCCCGCTTCGCGCCAGGCCGTTGCCGGAATCAAGCCCTTGAGCGCGCCGTCGTGCAGCCGCACCGGATCGCGCTCGCCCTCAAGCGCGAGCCGCAGCATCGAGCGCGCCAGTTCATCGGCCTTGATCGAGTTGTTGCCGATCGCCTTCAGCGTCAGCCACGCTTCGTCGAACGCGGTCTCCAGCACGACCAGCGTCTGCGGATCGAATGCATTGCTCTGGAACGTGCGCATGCTCGCCGTGACCTTGTCGTTGCGGACGTTCGTGCCGGTTCGGCAACTAGGTTCTTGGTTGGAGGATGATCTTTTCGGAAAACCGGCATCCGCTTTTCCGGATCATGCTCTAACGCTTGGCGAAGCTTGGGCGCGAACTTGGCCGAGTTTGTGGCACTGCCGCCGCTCCCTGGCCTGCGTCGGTATGCTTTCCGGCAATTTCGTTGATCAATTTCTTCAACACCGCATCGGCGAAGTTGTCATAATTCGCGACCGGCACCACGAAGGCGCCGGTTCCGCCGATCACATTGTCGGAATAATAATGGTCGAGATCGGGTTCCAGCGTCAGGATCGGCAAGCCGTTGATGTTGATGCCGTCGCGCACCGCCTCGTCGCGCGCCTCGGTCACCGGCCGGCCTCTATTGTTCGAGCCGTCGCCGGAAATATCGATGACGCGGCGGATGCCGCGGAACGGACTGTCCGCCAACAGCACGCGGGAATAATCGATCGCGCCGCTGAGCGAGGTGCCGCCGCCGAACAATTGGCGCGAGGACGCATCGATCGCCGCGGCAAAGCCGTTGGTGCTCGCCTGATCCTTGATCTGCGTCCAGCCGATGACGACCACATGAAGTTCCGGCCCCGTCCACTGCATCATGGTGACGGCGATCGATTGCGTGGCGAGCGAATGGATCGCGTCGAGCACCTGCGGATTGCGGAACGCCGCGGCGTATCCCTGCTTCTGCAATTCGAACCGTGCATCGCTGACGCTGCCGGAAGTGTCGAGAGCAAGAACCAGCGCGACCGCGACCTCGGTCTGTTCTGTCGGGGCTGGCGCTGGAACCGGCGCGGGAGCCTGCGCGGATGCGCTCGCGGCGAAGACGACAAGCGCGCAGAGAATGGCTTTCCAGGGCAGCAAACGAGAACGGATGGGACCTGCGCTCATGGCCAAAACGCGTCGAGATCGCCGTGACCAGAAGCGGCCGATCCAGCCGAAACTTCCGTGTGCGATCGACACGCGACTGATATTACAATTCGCAATGCGGCGAAATCGCGATCTTTTGCGCGGGCACCGCATCAACGCCACAATTGAAACGCCACCAAAGCGGCGAGCATGATGGCGCTGCCGACGCCCTGCAGCGGCGTGACCCCCTGACCGAGGAACACCGCGCTCAGCACCATCGCCATCAGCGGCTCGAGAAACATGATCAGCGCAGTTCGGAACGGCCCGATGCGCACCGTCGATACGAAAAGGAACAGGATGCCCCCCGTCGTGGTGAGGCCGAGCACGATCAGAGCCAGCCAGCCGCCATTGGTTTGCGGCCCGCTCCAGGTCCCGCTCGCAACCGAGATTGCGACGAACACCAGCATCGAAGACAATTGGGTGTACCAGGTGGTGACCCGGGCATCTGCTCCGACGAGGTAGGCGCGGGTGACGAGCAGCATGCCGGTTCTGCAGACGGCTGCACCGAGCGCAAGCGCGACGCCCGCGAATGCAAGACCCGCGGGATGCGCGCCGATCATCACCGCAAGTCCGCAGAATGCGACGAGGGCAGACAGCAATCCGCGCCAGCGCAGCGGTTCGAGTCCGGCGAGCGAGGCGCTAATTCCAGTCATCAGCGGATAGACGAAATAGGACAAGATTGCCGTCGGGACGTCGATCAGGTCGATCGCCTCGAACAGGCAGAACGTCACGCCGGCGAACAACAATCCGTTGCCGCTCGAAATCCACCGCACCCGCGCATCGGCGTTCGGCTTCGGCCCAACGCGCAGCCATCCCGTCATGAGCAGGAGACCGACGGCGCTGCGCACCAAGAGCATGGTGACCACGTTGCAGCCGAGCGCCAGGATGACTTTCGCGAGCACGTCGGAGACCGCGAACGAGGTCGCGGCGGTGATGCCCGGAACGGAAGGCAGACCGCGTCCTGCGGCCAAGCCGATCGGCTTTTGAGGCGTGCTGGTCACTGAGGCCCGGAGGTTATCGCCGTAGCGGCGTGCGAAGCATCAGCCGTGAATCAAAGTGCCGGCGCCGAGTTCGGTGAACAATTCGAGCAGCACCGCGTGCGGCACCTTGCCGTCGAGAATAACGACCCCTTCGACGCCGCGCTCCAGCGCATCGATGCAGGTTTCAACCTTGGGGATCATGCCTCCCGAAATGGTGCCGTCGGCGATCAGCGCTCGCGCCTCGTCGGCCGACAATTCCTTGATGAGATTTTTCGATTTGTCGAGCACGCCGGGCACGTCGGTCAGGAGCAAGAGACGCTTGGCCTTGAGCGCGCCGGCGATGGCGCCGGCGAACGTGTCGGCATTGACGTTAAAGGTGCCGCCATGCGCCGCGGCAGCCACCGGCGCCAACACCGGGATCAGTTCGCGGCCGAGAATCTGATTGAGCACGGTGGTGTCGACTGTCTCCGGCTCACCGACGAAGCCGAGATCGATCACTTTTTCGATGGCGGAATCGGGGTCGATCACGGTGCGCGTCAGTTTCTTCGCGATCACCATGTTGCCGTCCTTGCCGCACAGCCCGATCGCCTTGCCGCCCGCCTCGTTGATATAGCCGACCATCTGCTTGTTGATCGACCCGGCAAGCACCATCTCGACGATTTCGAGGGTCTTTTCATCGGTGATGCGCAGCCCGCCCGCGTAGTGCGACTGCACGCCGACTTTCTTGAGCATGGCCTCGATCTGCGGGCCGCCGCCATGGACGACGACTGGATTGATGGCGGTCTGCTCGAGCAGCACGATGTCGCGGGCGAATTCGCGCGCCAGCTGCTCCTCGCCCATGGCGTGGCCGCCGTATTTGACGACGACGATCGCCTCGTCATAGCGCTGCATAAAGGGCAGCGCTTCAGCCAAAATCTGGGCCTTCTGGAACGGCGTCACTTCCATCGGGAACTCCTTGGATCGGCGTGGCTATTTAGAGCATATTCCCCTCAGATTTCACCACCGTCATGCGCGGGCTTGTCCCGGCCATGACGAACCTCCGATTCCGTGCCACCGGAACATGCCCTAGCTGCCGCCGACGCCGGGGGAAAGGACATTCAACGGCAACCCGGCAACCCGTCAGCGGGATGTCGCGGGAACGCGAGCCCGGTTCACACGGTCGCGGCGCGCTCACGCACGAGACGGCCGATCGCGGCGCGCATTTCGGCAATGCCGGCGCCGGTCCGGGCCGATGTGGCGAGAACAATGGGATAGGCGGCGGGGCGCCGAGACAGCGCGGCTCGCAGCGACGCCTTGCGCGCATCTAGCTCGGGCGCTGCGAGGCGATCGCATTTGGTGAGCACGACCTGATAGCTCACGGCGGCCCGATCGAGCGTGCCAAGGATGTCGTCATCGGTTGCCATCAGGCCGTGGCGCGCATCGATCAGCAGATAGACCCGGGCGAGAGTGGCGCGGCCTTGCAGATAGTGGTGAATGAGTCTGGTCCAGGCGCGAAGTTTGCTCTTGGCCGCCGCCGCATAGCCGTAGCCCGGCATGTCGACGAGCACGAGTTTGCCGGCGCCGGCGAAGAAGATCAGTTCCTGCGTGCGGCCGGGAGTGTTTGAGGTCCGCGCCAAGGCCCGGCGTCCGGTGAGCGCGTTGATCAGGCTCGACTTGCCGACATTGGACCGGCCGGCGAAGGCGATTTCCGGCCCGGCCATGGCGGGCAGCGAGGCGAGGCCGCCGGCGGCGCAGCGAAAGCGCCACTCGCCGGCGAACAATCGCCGCCCGGCCTCGATCTCTGCATCGGTATAGTCGCTGGAGCGCTCGAACGCGGAACTCATGGCGCCCGTTACTGCGCCCTGGCAGCTAGACCTGTCCATCCTGGCTGCTGCAGGGTCGCACAATGGACCAGGCCGCAACGCGCACGGCCTGCGCACTCGACCGTGACAGCCTCAGATTGCAGCAAGAGCGCCGGACGCCAAGGGGGAACCCCGCTGCCTTTCCCGTTGCGAAGCAGAACTGGCTGGCGACGCGATTCAGGTGGTCTCGCCGCTGTGGCCATCCCAATTGATCGCAACTGGCGCATAGGCCGGATTCTTGGCGGCGCCCTGATAGCGTGCGGCAGCCGCGACCGCGGAAATACCGATTTGGCCGTAGTGGCGGTGCAGGCCGATGGCCTCCTCGGCGAGCCCCGCGGCGTTGTCAGTGTTCTGAGCGGGCTTCTTGGCCAATTCCACGGCGGCAACGTCTTTCATTATGGAACCCCATTTTCCCTTTACCGTCGGCGACGACGATGCGTTAGGCGGCCAGTGCGGCGAAATTGGGCGGCAAATCGACCGCCGGCGTGACATCCCCGGCCGGCGAACAGCACTGCGCCAAGCCTGGTAAAGACTTCCTTACCGGCCGTGACGAACCGTCACTCGCGGTGTGGCTATGCCGGCCAGGGCCCCGGCATGAGCCCTAGGGGGGAGCAGGAGCGGACTTATCCAATGGAAAGCAGGGGGAGTGCGACATTCTTACAACACCTTGCGGGGAATTGTCGCCGTTAACCGTTTTGACGGCTGGCATCTGCGCCGCAGTTTGATATGGAAATCAGAGGAATCGGAATGTGGGGCCGACTCGGTCAGGTCGGAATAGGCAAGTTATGGCAATACGCGTGATTGCCTTCGTGATTATCGGCTTGCTGCTCGGCGGCTGCATGCAGGAGACGCTTGAGCCTGCGACCGAGGCCGGCTGGAGCGTGCGCGACAAGCAATTGATGGCCAATTTGCCCTACGCGCAGGCGAGCATTCCCGAGGAATACCGGCGCCACATCGTCGAATACACGCGCAAGGAAGCGCCGGGCAGCATCCTTATCGATGTCGACCACAAGTTCCTCTATTACGTGCTGCCGAAGGGCCAGGCGATCCGCTATGGCATCACGGTCGGCGAAGAGGCGCAGGCCTGGAGCGGCATCGCCAAGATCGGCCGCATGGAACAATGGCCGCCTTGGACACCGACGCCGAGCGAGCAGGCCCGGCTTGGCCCGTTCCCAGCCTTTGTCACCGGCGGGCCGCAGAATCCGATGGGCGCGCGCGGCATGTATCTGTATTCGAACGGCAAGGATACGCTTTACCGCATCCACGGCACCAATCAGCCCGAATATATCGGCCAAGCCATTTCGTCTGGCTGCATCCGGATGACCAACGAGGACGTGATCGACCTCTATAATCGCGCCCACCTCGGCACGATTGTCGTGGTGCTCAAGCCGCACCATCACGCCGATCAGCAGGTTGCAGCGACGCCCGTTCGGCCGTTGTTCTGACCGCTCCGGCACGATACCCGCGGCGCCGGCCTTGCGGCGCCAGTCGTATGCTGTTGCGCTTAGACCGAGTTCCCGCTTTCAGTCCACCGTGACTCACCTCTCCCCTCCGGGGCGAGGGCGTTGCGAGCATGCGCTGTCTCACCCTTCCATGATTCCGGATGCTACGCGCCGAGCTCGATGTGGACGATTTCCGGCGGCACGCCAAGACGCGCCGGAATCATGCTGGTGCCAAGACCGCCGGAGACGATCATGTGCCGACCGTCCTCGATGATGTGGCCATAGGCGTAGCGCGCACCGTATTTCGACGGCACGAACAGCGGCCAGATCAGCGGCAGCCGGATTTGGCCGCCATGGGTGTGGCCGGCGAGTGTCAACGCGACACGCCCCGGAACGCGCGTGAAAATGTCCGGCTCATGCACCATGAGCAGCACTGGATCGTTGCTGGTGACCTGGGCGAGGGTTCCAGGCAAATCATCGACGCCGCGGTAGCGACCGTGGCCGAGCCGATAGGCCAATTGATCGCCGATTCCTGTGAGCCAGAATTGGCGGCCCGGCCGGCCGAGCAGAACGGCATTATTTTCAAGGATGGGAATGCCGACGCCGGCCAGCACACCGCGAACGCCTTTCAGATGATACCACCAATCATGGTTGCCGAGGATCGCCCAAATCCCAAGCGGCGCAGACAGGCGCTTTAACTCCGCCGCCCAGACCGGATCGGGCACGCGTCGAGTGGGAAAGCGGTAGCTGGCGATGAAATCGCCGAGCAGCACCACAACATCGGAGCGCAATCGATTGGCGGTGTCGACAACGCGGCGAACGTGCGGCAGCAGCATGTCGGGCCCGCCGGCATGAAGATCGGCGATCACCGTGATCGACAGCTTTCGTCCGGCCGGCCAGCCCGGCGGCGCCGGCGCGTAGCGTGTCACCACGAGACCCTCAGGCTCGATGGCCCCGGCATAGGCCGCGGTTGCGGGCACGAGCAGTCCCGCGAGACCCGCGGCACCGAGCAGAAAATGACGGCGAGCGAGGCCCGCCTTTGCGGCGCGCGGCGGATTTCGCCCGGCATCCTGTTCTGTTTTACCGGTCATCGGCCCTCAGCAAGTTTGTCGTCGGCGTCGCCCGCGCATAGCGGCAGCCATAGCCCAAACTTGGGCGGGCCGGGTTAATGCGGCTTCACGAATCCGCGAGGCGGGGAGCGCGCCGGTATCCGGAATCATAACAGGGTGAGACAGCGCATGCTCACAACTCCCTCGCCCCGAAGGGGAGAGGTGCGTCACGATGCACGGAAAACGGGTACCAGTTCGCCCGGCGCCATCAGGCATCATACGAAATCCGGCAGATCAGCTCGCCGTCATTCCCGCGCAAGCGGGAATCCATATCCATTGTCGGAGCAATTATTGCGCAGCCGTGGGTATGGGTCCCCGCTTTTCGCGGCGACGACGCAGAAATGAAGCGATCGGGCGGATTGCGTATCAGACGTTCAGACATCGAACTCGGTCTGATGCTCGGTCTTCTCGCGCTTGGCCTTCTTGAACACCGAAGGATCGATCCACGGCAGGTGCGGGCGCTTGGCGTCGAACAGGTCTTCGACCGTCAGAATCTGGATTTTTTCGAACTTGCCGTGCAGCGGGCTCTCGTAAAAGCCCTGCGCAAAGGCTTCGCGCTTCATGGTGGTGGTCGGGTCGGCCATCATGAGCAGGACGCCGACCTTGGCGCGCTCGCGTTCCACCACCTGGCCGAGCGCGCGCACCCATTGCGGGCTGACGTTGTCGCCGCCCTTGACCTCGACGATCGCCTTCTCGGTCGCCTTGCCGTCGGGCTTGAAATACAAGAAATCCGTCGATCCCGGTATCGGCGCCCTTCTTGCCGCCCTTGTACGGCTGCGCCTCGATCATGGAGAGCGCCCAGAGCTGGAACTACGCAGCGGCAAAATCGGCAAAAGCCGCTTCATCGACTGTGATCTGCTCGATCAGCGCCACACGTACACCAATTTTGGTAGACTTAAGAAGATCACAGAGTGCGTCTCCGTCAACCAAATCAATAGCTGGCGCTCCATCTCGCGTCGCTTCTCGCCGCGCATCTGCGGTGAAATTCCCAGTTGTCAGGATCAATCCTTTATCCGCGCGTCCCACCATCGCTCCTCGAAAATCACGAACAACCGGCGCGCCAACGGAGGCCTTCCATTTCTTACATTGGAAAAGCACATGAAACGAAAGAAGATTGACGCGCAGAACGCCGACACCATCAATTCCAGCATCGCCAGAACGACCGGTTATTTCGACTTTTATGAAACCAAATTCCCGTAGCAGCCGCTGGCAAAGTCGCTCGAACCCCCTTGGGTCCATAGCGATTATAATGTCGAGGAGTCGCTCTCTCCAGTTGATTGCTGGAATATCGTGGTCCTCGTCGAGTTGTTCTTCATCCTGGTTTCTTGGTAGCTCCGTCTCCGCTTTCTGTTTGCGGTGCTTTTTCTGCTCAGCGACAATGCGGTTCCATAGCCTACGAAGCTCGTCGTTCGACATGGCCCGGCCCGCGGCGGTGAGATGCCAAACGCCGCGTTCGCTGTTTTCGACAGCCTTACCCCATTTTAGATAAGTTCGCACCCAAGCTAAGTCATACTGAAATTGCGTTCGGCGGCCGTCTCCATGTGGAATAGTTCGAGCTTGCTCGGATAACTGCAACTTTTCAGCAACATCTTCTTCCAGTTCCTCGATAGTTGCTGACCCTCCTCGCGCTTTCAAGCAATCAACGGCCGCTACAAAATAGTCGCTCCATGGTGGCAATAACTTGTGCTTTCTCCTTGCCATAATTCACCTCAACGTGATCGCATGGCGCGCAGCATTGCGGCGGCGTCGGTGTTGCCGGATTTGATCACCTGGTCGAACGCGTGCTCGGCACTGGCATTCCAGTGCCAGCTATCCTCGAACGCCTCGATCTGCGCCTGGCTCTGCTCGCCGCTCGGCGCCTTGAACAGCACATTGTAGGTGGCGTTCGAGTTGAACGGCGGATCGAGATAGACCAGATCGACCAACTCGTCGGCGATGTATTGGCGCAAAATGTCGAGATTGTCGCCGTAGAACAGCGTGTTGATGGGAGGAGTCGTGGGCATGTCAGGCCGCGACCACGCTGATGCGCGCGGCGGTGCGCGAGCGCGGCTTTCTGCGGATGACGATCTCGATGTCGCGGTCGAGCGCGGTCAGAAAACTCATCAGCCGTTCGACCGAAAAGCCGCCAAGACGATAGTTTCGCAGCGCCGACACTTTGGGCTGATTGATGCCGAGGGTATTCGCCGCCGCGGCCTGCGTCAGGCGCCGTTCGTCGATGACGCCGTTGATCGCGTAGGCGAGCCGCAATTTGGTCTGCCGCTCCTTCGCGTCGGCATAGCCGAGGTCGGCAAAGACATTGCCACTGCCGCGGGTGATGACCGTCGCCGCCGCGCGCCTATTTGCTCTTGCCATAGCGTGCCTCATAGTCCTGCTGCGCGACCCTGAGCCGCTGCTCGAGGAGCGCAATGTCGGTGCGTGCCGTTCGTCTCCTGGTGGGCGACTTCTTTTGAAACGCGTGGAGGACATAGACGACCTCGCGAAAGCGTACCGTATAGACCGCGCGGTACGCGTTCCCCGTATGGTCGGCAACGATCTCGAACACGCCGGGTCCCTGGCCCTTCCACGGCTTGGCCTTGGGGTGCTTGCCGCCGAACTGCGCAAGGCCGAGCGCATTGCCCAATTCGTCCTTCACCGCATCGGGAAACGCCAAAAAGTCGCGCTTTGCCGAACCGACCCAGTCGAGCGGTCTTTCTCCCTTGGCCAAGTGCAAACGCATCGTCTTTATCCCAAATCTAGGATAAAAACGCAACCGCCGATGCAGGCGCAACCGTCCCGGTATCCCCGAACCCCTCGATCAGCCCCTGGCTCTGCTCGCCGGTCGGCGCCCGGAAGAGAACATTGTAGGTGGCATTCGAGTTGAACGGCGGATCGAGATAGACGAGATTGACCGAGGAGTCGGCGATGTACTGCCGCAAAATGTCGAGATTGTCGCCGTAGAACAACGTGTTGACGGAGGGCGTCGCGGGCATCCCGAAATCCCCTGCTTCCCTTTTGCCTGAGCCGGACTGGCGGCGCAAGGCGCGCCATAAATGATCTGGTTCGAATCAGCGAGAGGATGCTAAGCTCACGCGGCCCAAACCGATGCACCACCAATTGCCAAATGACAAACGAGTGGACCACCCCGCCGGGCTACGTCAAGGTGTCCTTCAGTTCCGGCGAATTACAAACCCTGAAGGCCGCCGCCTTGCCAGGTCGGCCATTCGCGGATCGAATGAGCCTCGCTTTTGCATTTAGGCTTATCCAGGCATTCTCGAAGCGGCTTGGATATCATCAAATACTTGACGAACTGGATTATCTTGAAGGTTTCCGTCCAAACTCGAGAACGAAATCGGAAAAGCCCTTCCGTGGTGCCCCACTGAAACCTCTCTGGCACAAAAATTTCTGCGCTCCTCGACACTTCCCAAAGAACATCGGAATCCGTTGGGGATTGGATCGTAAAGGCAACCGCGATCTTGATCGTCTAATAGGCAGCATTGCTAAAGCAGGCTCAGACCGCTGGGCCGCTCAATTGTGCCATCAAATTGTTATCGGGGGTTACGCGGAGAGAGCACAACGAGGTCGGCTTACCGGCGATTGGATTATTTTCGCGAGACACGATGGGCGAAATTACAACCTCGATCTTGCAACGCACTCCGAAGGAAACGATGGTCAAGCCCTAATGGAAAAGATTCGGCTCGGCAGCGAAGCGGAATTTCCCTTTTTATTCGTTTGATGGCCAAGGGGGCGGAATAGCCAAAGGGTAATCCGCCCCCTTGGAGCAATCGAATAGCCCGCAACCCGGCGCCATGCGCCCCATGTTGGGTTACGCGCTGGCGCGCTAACCCAACCTACCAACTTGCTGGGGCGGCGGGATCGTCCCCGTTGTTTCGTAGGGGCGGCCCTTGTGGCCGCGCGTGAGCAGCGCTATCGCCGGCGCCGCTTCCGGTTTCCTCGATTGCCGCCGTCGCAATAGCGACGACATTGCCCTCGACACTTGTCCCTCGTTCCGTTACATGAGTCGCATCTGGCTCATCGACGGGCGCTCTTCGCGAGGGCACCTTTCGAAGACGGAGCGAGTGCGGCGCCTGCGCGCGGGTCCGCGAAAAATCAATGCACTTTGTCATCCTCGCCCACGATGACGGTGGAGGATGATTCAGCGCCGCCGCAACTGGTCGAGCACCGCGGAGGAGGCGAAGCCGTCGGGAAGCTGGCCGATCGACGCCTGAAAATTGCGGATGGCAAGCCGGGTGCGCGGACCGATCATGCCGTCCGGCTCGCCGCCGCCGAAGCCGCGCCGCGCCAGCAATTGCTGCAGCTCATGACGTTCGATCGGCGTCAACACGCGCTCGTCGCGCGGCCATGGCTGCACCAAGGACCCGCCGCCGCGCAGCCGGTCGGCGAGATGCCCGATCGCGAGCGCATAGTCTTCGGCCGGGTTGTATTTCATGATGACGCGAAAGTTCGGCAGCACCAGAAACGCCGGGCCGAGCGCCCCCGCTGGCAGCAGCAGACTGGCGCGCTCGAACGGACGCGGAAACGGCTCGCGATTGACGCGGCGAATGCCCAGCCTTTCCCATTGGCGAAGGCTCATCTGCCGCGACAAACCGCTCAGCAGATAATCAAAGCGCGGCGCTACAACGACCTCGTAGCCCCAGGTCTGGCCTCTCACCCAGCCATCCAGGCGCAGATTGTTGGCCGTGGAAGCCAGCATATCGGGGATCGAGTTGACCACGTCGCGCCGGCCGTCGCCGTCGAAATCGACGGCGTAGCGCAGGAACGAAGTCGGCATGAATTGCGTCGGGCCGAACGCGCCGGCCCACGATCCGACGAGCCGGCTCGGCGCGATGTCGCCGCGCTGCAGGATCATCAATGTGGCCAGAAACTTGGTGCGAAAATAATCGCGGCGGCGGCCGACACAGGCGAGTGTCGCAGTGGAACGGAGCACGGACCGATCGCCGCCGAGCGTCCCGTAATTCGATTCGACGCCCCAGAACGCCGCCAGGATCGTGCGGTCGACGCCGTAGGCGCGCGCCACGGCGACGAATACCGGCGCATATTGCGCGAGCAGGGCGCGGCCGCGCGCGATGCGCTCGCCGCTGACCAACAGATCGAGATAATCCCACGGCGCCTTGGTGAATTCCGGTTGTGCATCGAGCTTGTCCATGATGCGCAGATCCGGCGTCAGCCCGGCGGTAAAGCGCTCGAAATTCGACCGCGTGACGCCGCGCCGCGCCGCGTCGGGCCACAGCTGTTCGAGGCAATTGCCGAATGAGGCCGCAGCCGCGCGAATGGCGTCGGCGCTCATGCGCGGATCGCCCGACGCCCCGGAATGCCCGCTCCAGCCCGACGCGCCAGCGGCTGTATTTGAACCCGGAGCGGCCTGCACCGCTTCGATCAGCCGTGTCAGCCAGGCAGCCGCCTGGTCCTGCGCAATTGCGGGACTGCCGCAGGCAGCGGCGATGAACAATGTCGCGGCAGCGCGCAGGATCGGCTTGCGGAACGGCATGGCGGAACGTCCCATTAGATCGGGTAGCACACAGCCCTGCTATGTTTGCGGAACCATTAACACCGGGTTCGCTTAAAACCGGCTGAGCCTGCCGGGATGGCATCGGAGTCTAGTGCGGACTCGGCATGTCGCCGGCTCACGCCGCTTCGCGGTGGATTCTGCGCCGACTTCGTGCTTCCGTTGCCGCGTGGACCAGCAATCAGGCAAGAGTTCGGATAAGAGTTTGGACAAGAGTTTGGACAAGAGTTTGGATAAGAGTTTGGATAAGATGCGGCGGCTCTCCGGCCAGGGCCCAAGCCCGGCACCAACAGGGGTGACGACGCCGCGTGGTTGTTGTTTTTGCACAGCGCATGAACACCGCACCTTATGGCTAAGATGAAGAAACCCATCCGCAAAGCCGTGTTCCCGGTCGCCGGGCTCGGCACCCGCTTTCTGCCGGCGACCAAGGCCATGCCCAAAGAAATGCTGCCGGTGGTCGACCGGCCGCTGATCCAGCATGTGGTTGACGAGGCCCGTCAAGCCGGTATCGAACATTTCATTTTCGTGACCGGACGCAACAAGGGCGTCATCGAGGATCATTTCGACCGGCAGTTCGAGCTGGAAATGACGCTGCTGGAACGCCAGAAGCACCAGGCGCTTGAATTCATGAGCCAGGATCTGCCGATCCCCGGCTCCACCAGCTTTACCCGCCAGCAGGAGCCGCTCGGCCTCGGCCACGCGGTGTGGTGCGCGCGCGAGCTGATCGGGCGCGAGCCGTTCGCGCTATTGCTGCCGGACGTGCTGGTGCAGCACCCGCGCGGCTGCCTGGCGCAGATGATGGACGCCGCGCACGAGCTCGACGAAATCGCCAATATCGTCGCCGTCGAGGAAGTGCCGCGCGAGCGCGTCGATCAATATGGCGTCGTCGGAGTCGGACCGCGCAAGGGCAAAATGTTCGCCATCACCAGCATGGTGGAGAAGCCGCCGGTCGAGTACGCGCCGTCGAACCTCATCCTCACCGGCCGTTACATCCTGCAGCCGGAAATCCTCGACATCCTGCAGACGCAGGAACGCGGCGCGGGCGGCGAGATCCAGCTCACCGATGCGATGATCCAGCCTCGCCGGCAAGCAGAGCTTCTATGGCCTGAAGTTCCAGGGCCGCAGTTTCGACTGCGGCTCCAAGATCGGCTTTCTCGCCGCCAACGTATCCTACGCACTGGAGCGAAGCGACATCGCACCGGGTTTCCGCGCCGAGATCAAAAAAATTCTCGGCGAGATCAGCGACAGCCGAGCCCGAACGGGCGATCGGTTAAAGCACACCCGATCGGAATGACGGAGAAAAGCTCACAATTCAGCGCTGGAGGCGCAAACCCAGCAGGAACGAGGTCGTATCGTACGCGGCGCCCGCCAGCGTCGACGTCAGCCAATCCTGCCGGACCGTGCCCTTGATCTGGATGTCGCGGTTCAACTTGTAGGTAAAGCCGACGGAGGCGAAATAGCGATCGTCCAGACGGTCGAGGCCGATATAATTATCCCAGCCATAGCCCAATTGCAGCGTACCGACGAGCCGGCGCAGGAAGGCGTGGTCGATCTGCACATTGAAGTCGCGGCTGAAGGCGCCGGAAGTGCCCGGCAGGACCGATTCAGTCACTGATGAAGCCGCCGTCAACTTGGCTGTGGTCAAAGCCGTCGCTTGCCAGATCAAGGAGCCGTCGGCAATCGCGCCGGAAATATTCGGCAACGTCGGATCCTTGTAGATGCGCTCCAGATAGCCTGCCGCGATCTCGCCGGTAAGCGAACCGAACAGGTCGATATCGGCGCCGACCTTGGCGCTGGTGCCGGTCGAATCGCGGAGCAGTCCGTTGCGGTCGAATTGTTCGTCGTGAATACGTTCGTCGGCGTCGACTTCCACGAATGGCTTGACGCCGGGATCGATCTCGTAGCCGAGGCGCAGGATGCCGCCATACTGGTTGAAGTCGCGATCGCCATTGCTGGTGATTTCGCCGTCGGTGAGGACGGAATTCTGGTAGGTCGAGCGGTCGATCGTGCCTTTGGCCGTGACTTGCAGGCGGTTGAATTCCTGCGCCAGGCCGAGCGTACCGCCGACCGTGGTGTAAATCGGCAGCTTGGCGAGGCCGGCGGTCAGGTTCGGACTGCCCGGATTGTCGGTCGAAACCAGAAACCTGTTCTCCAGCAGCACCTGGGTGTTGCGCTCAAGATCGATACGGCCGTCGATCGTGCCGTTGAGATAGGGCCGGTTGAGCGAGGGCGAGAAATCGGCGCCGTATTCGGTGTAAGTGCCGCGGATATCCGCCTTGAGCGAATGGCGCGACCAGTCGGACTGTAGCTGCAGCTCGGGCGCGACGACGAACAGCGCCGAGGCCGGGCCGCCGGGCACGCCCTGCGGATTGCTGTTATAGCCGGCCGACAATTCCACCGCCGGATAGATCAGGAAGGAGCCGGCCCGCAGCCCGAGCGGCGCATAAGGATCGCCTTCGGCAATCGGCAACGGGCGCTGCGGCGCCGTTCCGAGCGGCAGAGTGTTGGGCGGCGGCGTGCCCGGCGGCGGCGTCTGCGCCGACGGTTCGAAGTCGGCAATCGGCGGGATTGGCAGCACGGCGCCGGGCCGGCTCGCTGCCGCGCGCGGATAGACCTGCAGCGGCGGATTGCTCACCGGCAACGGTTCGGGCGGCGTCGGCACTGTTGCGCCAGGCCGGTCCGCAGCCTTGGCGGGATAGATTTCCGGTGCCGGCGGCGGCGCCGCTGCAGCGGACTTGGGCTGCGCGACGGGAGCATAATTCGGTTCCAGTTCGAAAGTCATGTTCAGTGGCGCCTGACCTGCACTGCTCGCGACAGGCGCCCGCATTGCCTTTTTGCGCCGTCCCGTATTGCTGGAATCGAAGCCGGTATCGCCGGCGCCGAACCCGGCAGGCGTGCCGTAGATCGGCGTTGCGCCAATGCGGGAGGGCGCGGTGAACGTTGCGGCGTCAGGCGCCTGCGTAGGCGCGGATCCGTTTTCGCTGCTAGAAATCGGAGCGGTCGGAGCGCCGGGAAGCGAAGGCTGCAGCAGGTCGGGTTCGGAATTCGAAAAGCGGCGTCTGCGCCGCCGCTTCAAGCGGGAAAAGCGCGAGCGCTAAGATTGCCGTGGCAGCCAAGCGGTCGCGGAGCAGCTGACGGCGACGGCGCGGCACCTGCGACCTCCTCGTCCCGACCGAGCGCACCGCCGCTCGCGTCCACAAACCATCGGGAACAGCCAAACCCGGCCGGCCTGCGCTGGTGCCGCGGCGCGCTCACGCGGCAACGGGCCAGACGACGGCCACCACGTTCCGCCAAGCGGCAGAGCGATGGTTAACGGAGTTAGAACGGATATGGTTAACGACAGGTTGATCGGCGCTCGCTTAGCCGCCGCTGCCGGCGGCGCGCGATCACACCCAGCCCTTGAGCTCGCGCATGGCGAGCTGCCGGATCATCGCCATGCCGGCCTTGCCGTCGTTGAGGCAGGGAATCGCGGCAAAGTTCTTGCCGCCATTGCGCTTGAACACGCGCGCATTGTCGACCGCGATCTCTTCCAGGGTCTCCAGGCAATCGGCGGCGAAGCCCGGCATGACCACGACGAGATTCTTCACGCCCTTCCTGGCGAGCGATTTCACCGTCTTGATCGTTGCCGGCTCCAGCCAGCCATCCCGGCCGAAGCGCGACTGGAACGCCATCATCAGCTTGGCGTCGTCGAAGCCGAGCTGCGCGCGCAGCAACTGCGTCGTCCTCACGCACTGGCTTTCGTAAGGATCGCCCTTGACCACATACTCCTTCGGCATGCCGTGATAGGAGGCAAGGATCACGTCGGGCACGAACGGCAAGGCCTCGATTTCCGCCTCAAGCGAGGATGCCAGCAACTCGATGTAATAGGGATCCTCAAAATAGGCGGGCAGGATGCGCAAAGCCGGCTGGCGGCGCAATCCCATCAGATACCTGAACACCTCGTCGCACACCGTGGCGGTGGTCGGCGCCGCATATTGCGGATAGAGCGGCATGACCAGGATGCGGTCGCAGCCGCGTTTGATCAGCGCTTCGAGCCGCGAGGCGATCGAGGGCGCGGCATAGCGCATCGCCCAGTCGACGATGACGTGCTTGCCGAGCGGCTCAAGCGTGGCGGCCAGTTTTTCCCCCTGTGAGCGCGTAATCGTCTTGAGCGGCGATTCGTTTTGCTCGGTATTCCAGATTTTCTTGTAGTCGCGCGCTTTGCGCCGCGACCGCAGCGGCAAAATAATGCCGTTGAGCGCCAGCTTCCACAACAGCGAGTCCTTCTCGATGACGCGCCGGTCGGTGAGAAACTCCTTCAAATAGCGGCGCACCGCAGCCGGCTCGGGGGCATCGGGAGTGCCGAGATTGACGAGCAGCACGCCGATGCCGTGTTCCACCGCCGCGATTTCGCTCGGCATGGCGGCATCGAGTGCAGCCTGCGCGGCCGACACCGCGCTGCCACCGCCTCCTACAGGTGGCGCTTCCACGCCAGCGGGAGCGAAATCGGGCGCGGTCGGCGGCGCCTCGATCGGTGCCCGCGGGCGGCTGAACTTCAAGCTCCGCCGGCGACGCTGACGGGGTGAAGTATTCCAACTCGGGCGCGGCACTGCCGGGCAGCAGCTCCGGCCCGCCCGCAGCGGCTTCGTGCTCAACCGGTTCGCCAAGGTGCAGCCCGGCAGCTTCTGCCTGCCCGGCCAGAACGGCCTCGCCAATCTGCGCGACGGCAGGCAGACTCTGCGGGCTGCTTGGGCTCGGCCACAAGACCAGGCAGGGCCAACGGCTCGTCGACCGGTTCGGCTTCGGAAGCGGAGATGGGAAGTGATTCGTTCATTGGTCAAGCATACTCCACAGCCGGCCAGCGAGGCAGTTCAGCTTCGGCTACCCGCAGCAACCGCGAGCAGCCGGCCCGCCGCCAGCCTGGCGTTGCGGCCGCTCCTAAACGCAGGCAAAAGCGGTCACGGCGTTCGTAAACGGCAGTCGTAAACAGCTTTGCACCACAACACCGGCAAATTCGCGGCGGCGAACTCCACCGAACCGCTGCGACCGCGCCATGCGCATTTGTGGCCGACATGCTCGCGCCGGACGCCGCGCCCGGGATCAACTTGCGGCAAATGGGCGCATTTCGTCTGCCATTTCGTGTCACCCGATTTGCCAGGCCCCGTTCGTTGGCGGTCATCGGCATGGTATGCATCATTTGCGTGGCAAACAGCCGAGATTGGCCCGGGACTAAACCGATGGCCGAACCCAAACTTCACCGCATGAGCGAAGCCGAGTTCTTCCCCTGGCAAGAGCAACAGGAGCGTCTCTACGAACTCGTCGACGGGCTTCCGGTGCTGCCGCTGAAGATGACGACCGGCGCCACGCAGGCGCACGATCGTGCGGCGGTCAATATTATCGCCGCCCTGCATCGACAATTGCGCGGCGGACCATGTCGTCCCACGACGAGCGATCTCGCGGTGCGCATCCCGGCCGGCAATGTCCGCCGCCCTGACGTGACGGTGGAATGCGGCCAGGCCGGGCGGCGCGATATGACCGTGCGCGATCCCCGCATCGTCATCGAGGTGCTGTCGCCGAGCACCATGAGCTTCGATCGCTTCAAGAATGTCTCGAGTATCAGACCGTGCCGACGCTCACCCACATCCTCCTGGTCGATACCGAAGCGCCGCGCGTCGATGTGCTGTCCCGCAGCGGCGCCGAAACCTGGACCAGCGCGCGCCACGAGGGCCTCGGCGCCAAGATTGATCTGACGCCGATCAAGGCGACGCTCGACCTGGCGGAGGTTTTCGAGGGCATCGATTTCGACGCCGCGTAGTTCGGCCGAAGGTACATCAAGAAGGCAGCTTCCAAGCCATTGAAGGCGGAACAACTGGCAGAACTGACCGCGCTTGCAGCCATGCCCCGATGATGCCATCGACACGTCAGACGCTGCGGAGGTGCTCGACTGGTCGGGCCCGAAATACAGGCACGATCCCGGGCCTTTCCGGTAGGGCCGGTGCGGGAATTGGCGGGTGTGGTATACTGGCGGCCATGGTCAGGACACTGGAACTGGCGATCAGCAAGGCATCGAACCTGCCAGAGGCCGCGCAAGAGCAGCTCGGGCGCGAACTCTTGGAGCGTATCGAGACGCTTGAGCAATTGCGCGACGAGATCGAGGCCGGCATCCGCGAGCTTGACGCCGGCTTGGGTGAAAAACTCGATATCGAAGAAGTTATCGGGCAGGCGCACCGCGAGCATGCCAAGAAAACGTAGGCGGGTTGTTTGGGCGCCGCGGAGCAAGCGCGACCTTCTGGACGTATGGCGCTATTACGAGCGTGTCGCATCGAGCGAAATTGCCGACAAGCTGGTGCGCGAAATTGGCGAGGCCGGCGAGCGCCTCGCGGATCAAGCGCTGATGTGGCGGGTGCGTGATGAGGTACTGCCGGGGCTCCGGTCGGTCGTCGTGCATCCATACACAATCTTCTATCGCGTGCGTGATGGCGCCGTTGAGGTCGTGCGCGTGCTGCACGAGCGGCGGGATTTTGCGGCGATCTTCTCAAAGAAAGGGCGTTGACAAGTCAGCAAGCGCAGCGTGGGCAAAGCGAAGCGTGCCCACGTGCTGACTTACACCTTGCATTGACGCTGCCTTGGCCACGGCGCGAAGACGCGCCTTTGCCCACCCTACAAAATTACTCCGCCGCCTTGAGCAGCGCGGGCGCGCCGGATCGGAATTGTTCGAGCAAGGCGGCCTCGTCGGCCTTGGCGGCGGCGATATGGCGCCCTTTGACGTGGCCGAAGCCGCGAATTTTTTCGGGAATGACGGCGAGGCCGACGGCGAGGTGGTGATTTTCGGCGTTGAGCTTGCCGAGCACCTCGTCGAGCACGGCTTCGTAGTCGGCGATGAGTTTCCGCTCGGTGCGGCGTTCGAGCGAACGGCCGAACGGATCGAGCGGCGTGCCGCGCAGCCGCTTGAACTTCGCCAACAGCCGGAACACCGGCAGCATCCACGGACCGAAACTCATCTTGCGCGGCAGGCCGGTAGTCTTGTCGCGCCGCGCCAAAAGCGGCGGCGCCAGATGAAATTCGAAGCGCAGATTGTCGCCGTCGAACTCGGAAGCGACTTGCTTCTCGAACGAGCCGTCGGTGTAGAGCCGGGCCACTTCGTATTCGTCCTTGTACGCCATCAGCTTGAACAGATAACGCGCCACCGCATCGGCCAGCCCGCATTTGCCGGGCGCGCGCGAAGCCTCGGCCGCCTTCGCCTGATCCACCCGCCTGCGGTATCGCTCCGCGTAGGCCGCGTCCTGATAAGCGGCGAGAAACGCGACGCGCCGCGCCACCGTCTCGTCGAACGATTCCGACAGATGCTCGGCATCGCTCGCAACCCCGCCCAACCCTCCCCCGCTTGCGGGGGAGGGAAGGGAGGGGGGCTTTGCCAAACTCTCGACGGCGGCGCGATCGATCGCGGCGCGGCGGCCCCAATGGAAGGCGGCCTTGTTCATCGCTACGGCTTCGCCGTTAAGCTCGATCGCCTGTTCGATTGCCGCGGCCGAAAGCGGAACCGCGCCGAGCTGATAGGCGTAACCGACCAGGAACACGTTGGCGCTCGTTGAGCTGCCGAACAGCGCGGTGGCGATGCGGGAGGCGTCGATGAAATGCGTCTTATTAGCGCCGGCGTCGGCCAAGATGGTGCGTTTCAACCGTTCGCTCGGCAGCGAAAAATCGGCGTTGCGGGTGAATTCGCCGGGCAAAAATTCCGCAATGTTGACGACCATCTCGGTGACGCCCTGCTTCACCGCGGCCAGCACCTTGCGCGTGCCCGCGACCACGATGTCGCCGCCGAGCACCAGATCGGCGCGGCCGGCGGCGACGCGGATGGCGTGAATCTTGTCCGGAGATTCGGCAATCCGGATATGGCTCGATACCGCGCCGCCTTTCTGCGCCAGCCCGGCCATGTCGAGCACGCCGATGCCGCGGCCTTCCAGATGCGCCGCCATGCCCAGAATGCCGCCGATGGTGACGATGCCGGTGCCGCCGACGCCGGTGACGATGATGTTGTAGGTCCCATCGATCGCCGGCAGCTTCGGCTCGGGCAGCGCCGCCAGATCATGGTCTGCGGCGACGCCATTGCCCTTTTTCAGCGTGGCGCCGTGAACGGTGACGAAGGACGGACAGAAGCCTTTGACGCAGGAAAAATCCTTGTTGCAGCTCGACTGGTCGATGGTGCGCTTTCTCCCCCATTCGGTCATCAACGGCTGCACCGAGACGCAGTTCGACTGTACGCCGCAATCGCCGCAGCCCTCGCACACCAGTTCGTTGATGATGACGCGCTGGTCCGGGTCGGGAAAGGTGTGGCGCTTGCGGCGGCGGCGCTTCTCCGCGGCGCAGGTCTGGTCGTAGATCAAGACGGTGACGCCGGGGATGGCGGCAAGCTCCTTCTGCACCGCGATCAGGTCGTCGCGATGATGGATCGTCAGGCCCTCCGGCCATTCCGTGCCGCGCGGATATTTGTTCGGCTCATCGGTGACGACGACGACGCGCTTGGCGCCTTCGGCGGCGACCTGGCGGGCGACCTGCGGCACGGTCAGTCCGCCGTCATTGGCCTGGCCGCCGGTCATCGCCACCGCGTCGTTGAACAGGATCTTGTAGGTGATGTTGGTGTTCGAGGCGATGGCGGCGCGGATCGCCATGTAGCCCGAGTGGTTGTAGGTGCCGTCGCCGATATTCTGGAAAACGTGATTGCGTTTGGAAAACGGCGCTTCGCCGATCCAGTTGGCGCCCTCGCCGCCCATATGCGTATAGCCCAGCGTCGAGCGGTCCATCCATTGCGCCATGTAATGGCAGCCGATGCCGGCATAGGCGCGCATGCCTTCCGGCACCAATGTCGATGAATTATGCGGGCAGCCGGAGCAGAAATACGGAATGCGCTGCGCGACATCCTTGGTCTCGGCGGCGATGCGCTGGAATTCCTTGAGGCGGGCCACCCGCGCGATGATCTCGTCGTTGCGGTGATACTTGGCGAGCCGGTCGCCGATGCAGATCGCCACCTCGTTGGGATCGAGCGCGCCCTTGACCGGGAACAGCCAATTGCCGGCTTCATCCTTCTTGCCGATGCAAACCGGCTGGTTGGCGGTGCCGTAAAGCTCCTCGCGGACCTGCACTTCGAGCAGCGAACGCTTCTCCTCGACGACGATGATCAGGTCGAGCCCCCGGGCAAATTCGGCCAGCTCCTGCCGACTCAATGGCCATGCGCAGCCAACCTTGTAGAGCCTAATGCCGAGCTGGTTGCACTTGATCTCATCGATGCCGAGCTCGTCGAACGCCTGGCGGACATCGAGATAGCTCTTGCCGGTGGTGATGATGCCGATCTTCGGATCGCGGCCGCCCGAAATTATGGTGCGGTTGAGCTTGTTTGAGCGCACGAAGGCGAGCATGGCGTCGCGCTTGAAATCGTGCAGGCGCGCTTCCTGCGTCAGAATCGGGTCGTTGAGCCGAATGTTGAGGCCGCCTTGCGGCATCGCGAAATCGGTCGGCGTGACGATGTTGACGCGATCGAGGGTCGTCTCGATGGCCGCGGTCGACTTGATCGTCTCGTGCATGGTCTTCAGCGCCACCCAGGCGCCGGTAAAACGCGACATCGCCCAGCCATAGAGGCCGTAATCGAGCACCTCCTGCACGCCGGCGGGATTGAGCACCGGAATCATCACGTCGATGAAGTGGTACTCGGACTGGTGCGCCGTGGTGGACGATTCGGCGGTATGGTCGTCGCCCATCAGCGCCAGCACGCCGCCGTGTTTGGCGCTGCCGGCGAGGTTGGCGTGACGGAAAACGTCGCCGCTGCGGTCGACGCCGGGTCCCTTGCCGTACCACATGCCAAAGACGCCGTCGTAGGTGCCCTCGCCGCGCAGTTCGGCCTGCTGCGAGCCCCAGAGCGCGGTCGCCGCGAGGTCCTCGTTGATGCCGCCCTGGAAGCGGATGTCGCTTTTTTCCAGAAACCGCTGCGCGCGCTGGAACTGGGTGTCGAGCCCACCGAGCGGCGAACCGCGATAGCCGGTGACAAAGCCCGCCGTATTGAGCCCGTTGCGCCGGTCCAGCTCCTTCTGCAGCAGGCAGAGCCGCACCAGAGCTTGAAAGCCGGTGACGAAAACCCGGCTGCGGCCGAGGTCGTACTTGTCGTCGAGCGAGACCTTGCGCAGCGGCATCGGGCGGCCCTCCAGCGGCCAGTTTGCGCTCAGGCAAGCGATATTGCCAGAGGGCCGGCACTTTCGAAAAATATAGGGCGGGCGGGTCGGCGAACAATGCTAGCGGCTTGAAGCGTCACGTTATTTCCAGCTCTTTTCGGGCGCCGCGAAGCCGCGTCGAATCCGCGCCGCAGCACGACGGAACCGATGCTGCGGAGCCGCCCCATGAAATGCTATAGTCGATGGTCCGCGGAGACTTAAGCCATGAACATCAACGTCAAGGTCCCGACCGTCACGCAAACCGACATCGCGCCGGCCGAATGGCAGGCGCGCGTCGACCTCGCCGCCGTCTATCGGCTGATCGCCCATTACGGCTGGGGCGACGTGATCTACAACCATTCCTCCATGCGAGTGCCGGGCGAACAGCGCAAGTTCCTGATCAAGCGGCACGAGCTCTTGTACGATGAGGTCACGCCGTCCAACCTCGTCAAGGTGAGCATGGACGACGATCTCGATGAATCCGCGGGCGTCAACCGGCCCGGCTTCACCCTGCACGGCGGCGTGCTGTCGGCGCGGGCGAGACGTCAATTGCGCGGTCCACGTCCACACCGAAATCGGCATGGCGATCGCCGGATTGAAACACGGCCTGCGCATGCTCTCACAGCCCGCGATCCGCTTCTACGATCGGGTCGGCTACCACGACTACGAGGGCATCACCGAGGATTTCGCCGAGCGCGCGCGCATCAACAAAGCGCTCGGCCGCAACCGCGCGCTGATCATGCACAATCACGGCCTGCTCACGGTCGGCAAGACCGCGCGCGAAGGGTTCGTGCTGATGAAGTATTTGATCGAGGCCGCCGACATCCAGCTCAGAATGGAAGCAACCGGCGGCGAACTCGTCGAAATCCCGGCGCCGATCTGCGAAAAGACCGCGCAGCAATATGAGCACCACGATTCCGGCCGCGGCTCGGCCGACTGGCCGGCTTACTTGCGCATGCTCGACGCCATCGATTCGACCTGGCGAAATTGAGGACACACATCATGAGCATGAATGAGGCGCGCGTCACGACGGCGTCCGGCCATCGCTCCTACGAGGAAATCCGCAGCACCTGGCGGGCCGCCAATCTGCAGCCGCTGTGGGAAAACGCGGCGGCGCACAAGGCCCGCGACGGCGGCGCGCCGCCGATCCACTGGAAATGGCAACAGGTTCGGCCGCTGGTCGACGCGGCGCTGGCGGTGACCTCGCCCGCGGCGGTGGAGCGGCGGGTGTTGAGCCTCATCGATCCGAACAGCACCGACGGCACCGGCGGCACCACCACCAACCTCACGGCGGCGCTGCAAATCCTCAAACCCGGCGAAAAAGCGCGCCCGCACCGCCACACCATGAACGCGCTGCGTTTCGTGATCGAAGGCGGCGGCGCCGCGACGATTGTCGACGGCAAGGACTGCCCGATGGAGGAAGGCGATCTCGTCATTACGCCGGGCTGGACCTGGCACGAACATGTCCACCGCGGCAACGCGCCGATCATTTGGCTCGACGTGCTCGACGCCCCGCTGCACCGCTATCTCGGCACCGACGCGTTCGAGCCGGGCCCGGCGCACGACCTGCCCGACCAGCCGGACGACGCCGCCTTTGCGGTGGCCAACATCGTACCTGACATGGGCGATCAGGCGCCGTCGTTCTCGCCGGTCTTCCGCTATCCCTGGGCGTCGGCGCGTGATGCGGTCCGGGCGGCGCCGCGGCACAAGGACGGCTCGCGGCGGGTGCGCTATGTCAACCCCATTACCGGCCGCTCCACCATGCCGCTCTTGGACTGCCACCTCATCGAGACTCGACAAGGGCAGCGAGACCGTTCGCTTTCGCAGCACCGCCAATGCGGTCTGCCTGGTCTGCGAGGGAAGCGGTACAAGCCGCATCGGCGAGCAGACGTTGAGCCTGGCACGCCCATGACGTGTTCAGCCTGCCGCACGGCAACTGGATCAGTCACAGCGCGGACGAGACCGCGACGCTGTTCCTGGTTAGCGACCGCGATGCGCTGCGCCGGCTCGATCTGCTCAAGGAGCAGTACGGCAACGAGTTCTGAGAGTAGCTCGGCTGCCGCGTTCGCCACCAAATCGGCGGATTGCCGTCCGCTAATCTGCCGGACTTGCTGCGGCGAGGCATGCCGAGGGGCAAGAACGGGAGGCGGCAATGCGGTACTGGCGTCTTGTTTCGATCGCGGCGGGCGCAGCCTTCGCTGCGGCGATGGCGCCGCCCGTCGTCCCGGCCGCCCATGCCCAAACGGTCGATGTCGCAGTTGCGCTCGCGGCCGACGTGTCGCGCAGCATCGACGATGAAGAATTTCAGTTGCAGCGCCGGGGCTACGCCGATGCGGTGACGAGCCGCGAATTCCTGCAGGCCGTTCAGTCGGGCGTCAACGGCGCCGTCGCGCTCTGCTTCGTCGAATGGGGAGGACCCGATCAGCAGGCGCTGGTTGCGAAATGGATCGTGATCCGCGACGGCGAAGGCGCCGCCGACTTCGCCAAAATCCTGCTCGATGCGCCGCGCTCGTTCTATGGCCGCACCGCGATCGGCGACGGCATCGACTTTGCGCACGCCCAGCTCGACAATAGCGGCATCAAGGCCGTGCGCCGCGTCATCGACGTATCGGGCGACGGCAACAACAATTCCGGCCGTCCGGTGACTGAGGCGCGGGACGACGCGGTCAAGAAGGGCATCACCATCAACGGCCTTGCCATCATCAACGAGAAGACCGGCGGCATAGCAGGAACCTTCCTCTACGCGCACACGCATCCGCCCGGCGGCCTGCCGAACTATTACCACGACAACGTCATCGGCGGTCCCGGCGCCTTCGTGCTGCAGATCGTGAACTTCGACACCTTCGCCCAGGCAATGACCAACAAATTGCTCAGCGAAATCTCCGATGCATTGCCGCGTTCCGTGCCGCAGCGCGCGGCGCGCGTCCCGGGGAAAATCAGGTCCGTCGAATAATACCAGCGGTGCTTCATCGTGACCCACCTATGTCGTCATGGCCGGACTTGTTCCGGCCATCCGCGTCTTTAGATTCGGCTGGGTTCTTAAGACGTGGATGCCCGCGACAAGCGCGGGCATGACGAGTTGAGGATTCCTGCCGCAGACAGACAGAGCAGACAGACATGGCGCAAGACGACAACAAGCCGGCCGGCCCCGATCTCGCAGCGGGCATCGCATCGAGCGATCTCGCCGAAGGCGCCATGCTGGCGGGCCATGTCGGCGAGGAGGAGGTTTTGCTCGCCCGGCAAGGCGGGCGGCTATTCGCCGTGTCGGCGCACTGCACGCACTATCACGGGCCGCTCGCCGAGGGCCTGATGGTGGGCAAAACGGTCCGCTGCCCCTGGCACCACGCCCATTTCAGCCTCGAGACCGGCGAGGCGCTGGCGGCGCCGGCGCTTAGTCCGCTTGCCTGCTGGCAGGTCGAGGAGCGCGACGGCAGGATCTTTGTCCGCGGCAGGAAGGAACAGCCGAGCCCCGCGAAATCGTCCGCGCCGCGCGCAGCGCATCGTCATCGTCGGTGGCGGGGCCGCCGGCTTTGCCGCAGCCGAGATGCTGCGGCGGCACGGCTTTGCCGGCAGCATCGTCATGCTGAGCAGCGACGACACGGCGCCGGTCGACCGCCCCAACCTGTCGAAGGATTATCTCGCCGGCAGCGCGCCGGAGGATTGGGTGCCGCTGCGCGGTGACGATTGGTACGGCGAAAACAAAATCGATCTGCGCCTCAACACCGAGGTCACGGCGATCGACGTCAAGACGAGGGAGGTCACGCTCGCCGGCGGCGACAAGGTCGGCTTCGACAAGCTGTTGCTCGCGACCGGCGCCGAGCCGGTGCGGCTTGACCTGCCCGGCGCCGACCACCGCCATGTCCACACGCTGCGCATCGTTCTCCGACAGCCGCGCCATTATCACCGCTGCGAAATCAGCCAAACGGGCCGTGGTGATCGGCGCGAGCTTCATCGGCCTGGAGGTGGCCGCCGCGCTGCGCGCGCGCGACATCGACGTGCATGTCGTCGCGCCGGAAGACCGTCCGCTCGAACGCGTGTTCGGCCCGCAGCTTGGCGATTTCGTCCGCGCGCTGCACGAGGAGCACGGCGTGCATTTCCACCTGCAGAACGGCGTCACCGCGATCGGCGGCAACGATGTGACGCTGCAGAACGGCGCCATCCTCGCGGCCGATCTCGTCGTCATCGGCGTCGGTGTTCGCCCGCGCATCGCGCTCGCCGAACAAGCCGGGCTGGCGATCGACAAGGGCGTGAGCGTCAATGAATACATGGCGACCAGCGCGCCCGACATCTACGCCGCCGGCGACATCGCGCGCTACCCCGACCGCATCAGCGGCGCCCGTATCCGCGTCGAGCATTGGGTGGTCGCCGAACGCCAAGGACAGACCGCGGCGCTCAACATGCTCGGCATGCGCACGTCGCTGACATTTGCGCCGTTCTTCTGGAGCCAGCATTACGACGTGCCGATCAACTATGTCGGCCATGCCGAGGGATGGGACGAGATCGCGATCGACGGCGACGTGATGGGGCGCGACTGCGTGGTGCGCTACAAGCAAGGCGGCAAGGTCATGGCGGTCGCCTCGATCTATCGCGACCTCGACAGCCTGAAGGTCGCGCTGGCGATGGAACAAGCTGCCGGCGCTTGAAGCGCGTAGCGTGTAGGGCGGGTTAGCCGAAGGCGTAACCCGCCGGCTAGGTGCGTTGGACTTGGCGGATTACGCTTCGCTAATCCGCCCTACGGGCTGGAAATAGGGCGCAGGCGACTGCCGAAATAAGCGCCTCCCTCGACTGTTCGGCTAGTGAGGAAGTCTTGCCCAGCGCCCAGAAATGGACAAGCAGGCTCGGTGCAGTAACCTCAGGATCGTGTCCCAATCTAAAACTGCAACGTGCTGTCAAAAATGTGAGACGCCAGCGGTATCCCCGAGAAGCTGTTCGACATGCCGTTTGGACCTCCTCCGCGAGTTTCCAATAGTCCTGCACGTCGGCGGAGGCGTAATCACGACTTGCAAGCTGCACATAGCCTCCGCTCACGTATGAAGACGCAAGGTGTTTCTCACGATGATGGCCGGTATCGCAACCGATCGAAAATAACGGTGCGTTGGGAGCTGCAGCAAATTGGAGCAAGGAAATGAGGGCGGGGGACCTTGCCGCCTCGGGAATGGCCGCAGCTTCTGAGGGACGACCGCGCAGGTCCGTATATCCGCGATTGCTACGGCGCCGACGACCGGCGAAATAAGGTACTCTCGTACTGCGATCGGTTAGCTGATGTTGGCAACGTAGCACCGATGGCACCCTCGTCAAAAATGGCTCGGTTCTGGCAAATTTAGGAGAAGCTGATGTTCGCGAATTTGTCCGGTCGCGGCTCTGTACGCACGCGCCATCAGCTTCGGGGCTTCTTCGTGGTCCGTCGCATGAACCATGTAATACATGACCTTCCTGCCCTCTTTCCGCTCGTAGACCGGCCACGCGTGAGCAAATCGATACCCGAGTTCGTGCTGGAAACGCTCGCAAAAAGAATTGGCGCAGCTCTGGCCGGGAAGATCCTTCAATTTGCGCCAATCGTCGCGCCCCCACCATCTCTTTGCGACATCGTGATTTCTGAGAGCTGATAATGAGCGCTGCAGCCAGCCTGTGGGTACAAAGTAGAACTGCTCGATCTTCATCCCGGACTTTGCTTTGGCAAGCGCCTGCACGGTGGACCATTGGCATTCGAACGTCCGCTGATCTAGCAGGCAAAACGTAGCGGTCGTTTCTTTGATGTTGCCTGGCGTCAGTATCTCATGAACCGCAACATTGAAGTCCTTATGGTAGGTGGCGATTTTGCGCCGCCGAGAACGATGGATGGCAACCATTGCTTCGAGCGCGCGCCAACTGGTTCGGTTAATCTCGCAAAGGAAAAACTGACCTAGCCTCTTCGGCTCCGATTCCAGCACAAGCTTTGCCGTCCACATCTCGGGTAGGTCGCGCTCCTGTGGACCGGCAAATCCGTCGATATAGGCGCCATGCTTGGTGATATAGACAAACAGGCGAAGATAGATTGCAATCATCTTCGCCTTGTTTTCAGTCCAGATCGGGCGTTCCAGACCTCTAAATACGTGAGTGTATATCTTGCTGAGCGGCGGCAACTCGAATAGCGGCAACTGATCGGCCATATTCAACTACGGGGACATCATCCCACGTCCTTCCGTCCAGGAGGCGTCCGGCTTCTTGCTTGTTACGACGCTGCATGACCTCCCCATTGGGGAAAATGTGGACCAGATTCGACGATGATGCAACCTTTACGGTAATAGGAGCCCAATTGCCCCATTGCTTAAATAAGAACGGTACTTTGGCGTCGATGCACTGGTCTCGCAAATCTCTGATCCACTGCGGGTGTGAGGGCCGAGATTTTCCGCCACTCTCACCCCCGGCGATCACCCAGCCAACGCCAGCGTGCAGATATCGAGAAATGTCAATCGGCCCGATTAGAGGCTCGCAAGAAAGGAAACGAACAGACGCGGAATTTTCGAGAAGATGGGGAATACGCTCGTCTGCTGTTTTTTGATTTTCCACCGTTGTACCGAGCCAGATATTGGATGGCCAGGCGCCCCAGCGGTTATGTAGTACAATTCGTTGCGGTCTCTTGGTGAGCAGCAGCCAATCTAGATTCGGGGTGTCTTGGATTAAGTCCCAAAGCTTTTCCCGCCAGACATTTAGCTCTGCGCGAAATTCGAACACGTCCGCCATTGAGGCACAAAAAACGCGTGACCGGTACCCGCTGTCAAAAGCCTCTTCATTCCAAGCGATTGGCTGCTTCCAATGCTGCTCTCCGAAAAAACGTCGCGGCGCGCGCGGCCCCCAGAAGTGCCCGCCTGTCCGCCGGGCCCATACTTCTGCATAGCAGAGCTTGCAGGCCTGTGAGACCTTTGTGCAGCCCCACCAAGGATTAAAGGTGTGATGCGTCCACTCGATCGCTGAGTTTTTGCCCATTGGCGCGGTCTCGATTCGACAGCACCCTATCCACAGTCCATTAAAAATTACAACCTATCGGCGTCAACCGTGGCCCGGATGAGCGGCCGCAAGGCCGCGACATCCGGGAGCGACTGTCCCGCATATCGCTGCGCTCATGCGGGCTACGATTTGCGATCCCAGCTACTTGCTCGCCATACATGCATGGCACATTTGCAGACGCCAAGTTGCTAGCCCTTCGCGTGCCCCCAAATCGAGCAGCAGGCTCGACGCGCTCGCCAGTAAAACCGGCCGCAGCAAGAGCTACTACGCGCGCGAGGCGATCCTGCGCCACATCGAGGATATTGAGGACTATTATCTGGCGCGTCGGCTTGGGCGTGGCAGAGCCCGGGTGAGGCTCGAAAGCCTGGAGCGCGGCCTCAAAAAGCGCACGATGCGCTAGAGCAGAGCGAATTCCCTTCGGATCGAGCATTCTTTTTCGTCATGCGCGGGCTTGACCCGCGCATCCATGCCGACTGGCCGCAGCGGGGAACATGGCGGCAGGATGCAAGCGGCTTTGCAGCATGGACTGCCGGGTCAAGTCCGGCAATGACGAGCGGAAAAATGCGATCCGATCCGATCGGAACGTGCTCTCATCCGCCCGACGTGCTCCGGCGGGCAGCTCTGCGCGCGCTACTTCGCCGGCACCGGCGCGCTGACCGGCGTTGCTTCGGCGCCGGTTTTCTCGGCTTGCTTATTGGCCTCGGTCAGGAGATCGCTGATGATTCCGGTGCGTTTTTCCTGCGCCAGCTCGGTCTTCTTCGCTTTCTCCAGTTCGGCAAAATACAGGTAGTCCATTTCCCAGCACATTGGATCCTCCGTCCATGATGGGACCAGCAGATGATAACATGGTAATATAGACCAAAGTTCCCAGTCGGCGAAGGACGCAATGCTCAGACAGGACAACGATGAGGGCGGCCGGCGGCAGCCTGCAGCGCGCAATGTTCTCGGCGAGGCGCTCGATCTGTGCTCGATCAAGCCGATGACCGGGTTTTATCGGGACGGCTGTTGCAATACCGGGCGCGAGGACGCGGGCAGCCACACCGTCTGCACCGTCATGACCGCCGCGTTTCTCGAATTTTCCAAATCGCGCGGCAACGATCTGTCGACGCCGCTGCCGGAGCTCGGCTTTCCGGGGCTCAAGCCCGGCGACCGGTGGTGCCTGTGCGCGCCGCGATGGCAGGAGGCCTTCGAGGCGGGCCGAGCGCCGCGGGTGGTGTTGCGCGCCACGCACGAAGGCGCGTTGGCCTATTGCGCGCTCGCCGATCTCAAGCGCTTCGCGGTGGACCTGGCCTGATGCATCATCGTGACGCAACGATGCAGCCCGCCTGAGCAAAGCGATATGCGGGAACGACCTGGCGGCTCACTCGCCGATCGCGGGATTACGCGGAGCCTGTCATCGGGCCGGCGTAACCCGCCGCTTTCGGAAAGTAGAATGGCGGATTACGCTTCGCTAATCCGCCCTACGGCCTGTACTTCAGGGAAAAGCGAGGAAGGTCATGCCGAGCGACAAACGTTGGGTCGGAACCTGGGCGGCTGCTCCGGCGCCCGCGGAAGGCGTGGTCGGTTTCAACAACCAGACGATCCGCCTGAACCCGCGTGTCAGCATTGGCGGCGAGCGGCTGCGGGTGCGGATCTCAAACGCCTATGGCAATCGTCCACTGACCATCGGCTCGGCGACGATCGCGTTGCGCGACAAGGGTCCGGCGATCGTCGCCGCGACCTGCCGCAAGCTGGGCTTCGGCGGCCGCGACTGCGCCGTCATCGCAGCCGGGGCGGTGGCGTACAGCGATGCAGTCGATCTTTCCGTTCCGCCGCTCGCAGACCTCGCGGTCAGTTTCCATCTGCCCGGCGAAGTGCCGGCGAATTTCGCGATCACCGGCCGGTATGCGAGACAGACTAATTACGTCTCGCCGCCCGGCAATTACGCCGCCGAGACGACGATGCCGGTCGGCAATCTGACCGACCAGTGGTTCTTTCTTTGCGGCGTCGACGCGCTCGCCCCGAGCGACGCACTCGCAGTGGTCGCGCTCGGCGACTCGCTGACCGACGGCAACATCTCGACGATCGACGCCTTCTGCCGCTGGCCCGATCAATTGGCGCGGCGGCTCGCCGGCCGCGACGGCCGCACCGGCCGCGCCGGCAGACCGGTCGGCGTCATGAACAACGGGCTCGGCGGCAACCGCATCCTGCACGACATCCGCGGCGACAGCGGGCTGCGGCGCTTCGACCGCGACGTGCTGGCGCAGCCGGGCGTCACGCATGTCATTGTCATGCTCGGCACCAATGATCTGCGTAATCGGTGGGCCAAGCCCGAGGAGGAGGTCACAGCCGAGCAGATGATTGCCGGCCTGCAGCAGATGGCGCTGCGCGCGCAGGCCGCCGGCGTCAAAATCATTGGCGCGACGCTGACACCGTTCGGCAACGAGACCTACATGGCCAATGCCTGGAACCCGATACGCGAGACGCACAGGGTCGCGGTCAATGCCTGGATCCGGGAGAGCGGCGTGTTTCACGGCGTCGCCGACTTCGACGCCGCCTTGCGTGACCCCGAAATCCCGACCCGGATGCGGGCCGTGGACGATTGCGGAGACGGGCTGCACCCGAGCGACGGCGGTTACCGCAAGATGGGTGACGCGATCGACCTCGCGCTTTTCGCTTAGAAGCCACGCTGGCGACCCCGTCGTCTTCCGGTCGACGCAGCGGGCGCAGCCCGGATGAGCGGCCGCACGGCCGCGACCTCCGGGAGTGACTTTCCCGCATGTCGGTACCATCCAGTTGTTAGCACCCGCGGTGGAGCGCCGAGAGGCGAGCGCGGCCCCCTCCCCCGACCCTCCCCCGCAAGCGGGGGAGGGAGAAGAGAAAGCCCCGCAAGCGGGCAGAAGGAGGCAAAGCCGCGCACTGCGCCAGAAGCGCTTTCGGATGGCGACATTCGAGGGCGTGACGCGGAATTGGTTGGATGCGCCTGTCGGCGCTTCGCCTCCCTCTTTTTGGTTTGGAGGCAATGAATCCGTGCCGTGCTTTGGCAAAGCTCGGATGTGCCGCATCGCGAGAACAAATTTCTTTTTTCCCTCTCCCGTCTCCGGGAGAGGGTGCCCGAGCGGAGCGAGGGCGGGTGAGGGCCACCCCTGCTGGCGCGGGTGAATGCAAGGGCGAATGAGTTTGATGCACGTTTTCAGACGCGGAGCGAGCGGCGCGCCCCCTCATCCCATCCTTCTCCCGCCCGGGGAGAAGGAGGTGCGAGCGTGGCGGGCGGATCAGGACCGTGGTCGCTAGGTAGCCGTCACGGCCCGCGCCCCCTCCACCGCGCTGCTACGCAGCGCGCTCCCCCTCCCCCATTTGCATGGGGGAGGATGCGGCTGCATCACTTCGCGTATTTGCCGCCGGTCTGCTTGGTGTGCACGCCCTCGGCGCCGCTTTGCTTGTGCGCCAAGCGGGTGATGCGCGCCCAGCTGCGCTTGAGCGGATCGCGCACCTTGATGTGCAGCGTGCCGCAGCCCTCGCAGCTAAGCTCGATCTTGTCGCCGTCCATGAACGGATTGAGGCCGCGATGGTTGGTGCCGGTGGCCAGAATGTCGCCGGGCTCCAGCGTGTGGATCGAGGTGACCCATTCGATGCAGCGCGCGATCTTGTGCGCCATGTCGTCGGTATTGAAGTTCTGATAGACGGTGCCGTTGTTGGTGAGCGTGATCTGCAGCTTCTGCGGGTCCTTGATCTCGTCTTTCGTGACGATGTAGGGCCCGATCGGCGCGAAGGTGTCACGCGACTTCATCTGATAGAACACGTTGGTCGGCGGCACCACCCCGCGCGCCGAGCCGTCGATGAAATTGGTGTAGCCGAACACGTATCGCATCGCGTCGGCGGCCTTGACGTGGGAGGCCTTCCTGCCGATCACGACGGCGATCTCGGCCTCGCCCTCGAAAATCGACGCCGCCATGTCCGGCAGCTCCATGGTATCGCCGTCGCCGATGACCGAGCTCGGCGATTTCATGAAGGCGTTGATCGGCGCCGGCTCCGGCAGCGTGCCGTCCTCCATGTAGTTGACCGCCATGCAGATGATGTTCTCGGGCTTCGGCAGCGGCGGGCGCAGCTTCACCTTGGCGAGCGGCTTGCCCTTGCCCTTCTTGGCCGCGGCGGCGAACTTGCCCTTATACGTGCTCCACTTCTCGATCACGCCGCGGATCACGTCCTGCGGGCCGAGCGCCTTGATGCCCTTGGTCAGGGCCGAGACGTCGACGATGTTGTCGCCGACGATCACGCCCAGCTTGTAATTGTCGAAAAATGCAAGTTTCATGTCTGCTCCCTCAAGTTTCTCGATGGACGAGCGGCGGCAATATTTGCCTCGGCCGGGAACGACATTAGCCCGATTGGAACCGGCGCGGAAGCAGGCGGCCAAGCGCCGTTCGACTGCCGCCGCTGCAGCGCCGGCGCTTGATTGCGATGCGATCGGGGCCTGTGATAACGCTGCCGAATGAATGAAGGCGAGTTCAACGTGCGGGCGAGCTTCGACGTGAGGTCGATCTTGGGCGGCAGGGCGCCGCCCGACCGGCCCGTCATCGTCAAGGGCTGGGTGCGCACAAGGCGCGATTCCAAGGCCGGCATTTCGTTCCTGCACGTCTCCGACGGCTCGGCGTTTCATCCGCTGCAGGTGGTGGCGCCGAACACGCTTCCCAATTATGCCGACGAGGTCTTGAAGCTCACCGCCGGCTGCGCGGTCGAGGCGACCGGCACGATCGTGCCGTCGCCGGCCAAGGGACAGCCGTTCGAAATGCTGGCGAGCGCGATCCGGGTGATCGGTTGGGTCGACGATCCGGACACCTATCCGATCCAGCCCAAACCGCACACAATGGAATTCCTGCGCGAGGTGGCGCATTTGCGCCCGCGCACCAACGTGATCGGCGCCGTGACGCGGGTGCGCCACACGCTGGCGCAGGCGATCCACCGCTTCTTCGACGATAACGGCTTCTTCTGGGTCAACACGCCGATCATCACCTCGTCCGACGCGGAAGGCGCGGGCGCGCTGTTTCGCGTCTCGACGCTCGACCTCGCCAACCTGCCGCGCACGGCGAACGGCAAGGTCGATTTCGCCAAGGATTTCTTTGGCCGCGAAGCGTTCCTCACCGTGTCGGGCCAGCTCAACATCGAGGCCTACTGCCTGGCGCTGACCAAGGTCTACACCTTCGGGCCGACGTTCCGCGCCGAGAACTCCAACACCAGCCGCCACCTTGCCGAGTTCTGGATGATCGAGCCGGAGATCGCGTTCGCCGATCTCGCCGACGACGCGACTTTGGCGGAGCGGCTGTTGAAATTCATCTTCGCGGCGCTGCTCAACGAGAGGCAGGAGGACCTGGCCTTCTTCGACGAGCGGATCGAGAAAGGCTTGCTCGCCAAAATTCAGAACATCGTGGCGTCCGAGTTCGTGCGCATGGATTACGGCGAAGCCATTGCGGTGCTGGAGCGGGCGCAGGAGAAAAAAGAACAGTTCGAGTTTCCGGTGCGCTGGGGCATCGACCTGCAGTCGGAGCACGAGCGCTATCTCACCGAGAAGCACGCCAAGAAGCCCGTGATCGTGATGAACTACCCGAAGGCCATCAAGGCGTTTTACATGCGCGTCAACGACGACGGCAGAACCGTGGCCGCCATGGACGTGCTCGCGCCCGGCATCGGCGAGATCATCGGCGGCAGCCAGCGCGAGGAGCGGCTCAATGTGCTCGACGCCCGCATGGCCGAGCGCAACATCGACCGCGAGCATTACGACTGGTACCGCGACCTGCGCCGCTACGGCACCGTCCCCCACGCCGGCTTCGGGCTGGGCTTCGAGCGCACGCTCGCCTACGTCACCGGCCTCGCCAACGTGCGCGACGCCATCCCGTTCCCGCGCACGCCGGGGAATGCGCGGTATTGAACGACTTGGAAACTGCCTCCAACGCGGCTCAGGGCCGCAGCGTCGCCAAGGGCCGCGCCAGCCAACTTCCCAAACCCACTCCACAAAACGGACTTGCAAAAATCGGTGTGTATAATAATATAATACAATACACACTTGGCGGCAAACTCATGCGCACCAACATCGAAATAGACGACCGGCTCATGGCGGAAGCACGCAAACTCTGCGGCCGCGCAACGAAAAGGCGAACCGTGGAGGAGGCGTTGCGCCTGATGATAAGGCTTCGTCGCCAAAAGGAAGTCGACGCCGCCTTCGGCAAATACCGTTGGAGTGGCAATCTTGATCGCAGCCGCAAAGGCCGTGGGTCGCGGTGATCGTCGTCGACAGCAGCGTCTGGATCGACTTTCTGAACGGCCGCAATGCGCCGCACGTCAACCGGCTGCGCGCGACCCTGGGAATGGACGAAATCATCATCGGCGACTTGATGCTGTGCGAGATCTTGCAGGGCCTGCAAAGCGAACGGGCGGCGCACGAAGTCGAGGCGCTGCTGCGGCGCTTCAACATCATGCCTATGGCCGGTGACGCAGTCGCGGTGGCGGCGGCGCGCAATTTTCGCGCCTTGCGTCGGCGGGGCATCACCATCAGTAAGACGATCGACCTATTGATCGGCACCTGGTGCATCGAGAACCGGGCGCCGCTCTTGCACAACGACCGCGATTTCCGCCCGATGACGCGCCATCTCGGCCTGATCGAGGTGTCGGCCGCGGCGTGAAACGCCACCTGCTCAATGCAAGCCTCCGCGGGTTGGCTCTTGCCGGCCCGCCCTGCTCCGCCAAATGCTACTCCGCCAAGTCCGCAACCGTGCGGTGCAGCCATGTCTGGTCCGACGACAACGACCGCAGCTCCTTGAGCGCCTCGGTTTTGGTCTGAGTCACAAGCGGCACGATCATCGGCTCGCCTTCGCCGTTCGAGGGCTGGCAGCTGAATTCGAGCCTGATGTCGTTTGGATCCATGATGTAGATCGAGAAGATACCGGGCAGGATTTCGAGCGGGCCGTCGTAGGGAACCCTCGCGGCCTCGAGCCGTTCGCGAATCCGCGCCTGGCTTGCCGGCGAGACCGCGAACGACACGTGCTGCATGTTGCCGAGCGCGTTGCGGTCGCCCCTCTCCTTCGCGCCCTTGGGCATTTCAAAGAAGGCGAGCAGCGCGTCGCGGCCCATATCGAAGAAATAATGGCGGATTTCCTCGAACGGCGGATTGCCGCGATTGCCGGGACCGGTGCCGATGCCCGGCGGCACCCGCATTGCATGGACCAGCCGCATGCCGAGCACCCCGACATAGAAATCCACCGTCATCTTCATGTCGTCGGTGTTCAGGGCCAGATGATGCACGCCGTAATAGCTGATCTTGCCGTCGGCAGCGGCGGTCACATTGTTGTCGGCATCGAGGAGTGTCATTGCTTGCTCCCTTCGCGAGGGTCCCGCCTCACGCCGCCGGCATGCGCCAGGAGGCGAAGCCGGCGCCGACCAGCGTCGCGGGGGACGGAAAATAGTCGATCAATTCAAATCCGCTGCTGCCGGCTGCCGCATGCGCAATGACCCAGTCGCGTATTTCGTGGGCGCCGTTGCCGGTCTGCGGCAGCGCGCTCGTCAGGAACGCGTCAAGCTTGTGCTCCTCGCCGTCCTCGAAATGCCGGATACAGTCGCGATCGAATTTCTCGTCGATCCATCCCATGGTCGCTTCGCCGATCGAATGGCTCAAGCCGCCGGTGCCGAGTACGGCGATGCGCAGCGGCGCGGGATAGGTCTCGATCGCCCGCCGCAGCAGCCGGCCCCAGGCGAGACACCGCCGGATGCTCGGCATCGGCGCTTCGAGGTCGTTGACCAGAATGGGCACCAGCGGCAGTTCGGGGTCGATTACGGCCCGCCACAACGGAATGCAGCTGCCGTGATCGAGCCGCAGCCGATGCGACAAAGCCGGCTCGAAATCGTTGTCGAGCGCGCTCTGCAAGAGATGCCGGCCAAAGGCGGCATGTCCCTTGAGCACCTTGTGGGGATAGACCTTCTGCATGAACGGTTCGGGCGGACCGTCGTGCTCGTCGCCGATGCCGATGCAGATGGCCGGCAGGTTGTTGATGAAAAAATTCACCCAATGATCCGGCGACACCATGACCAGCAGATCGGGCCGGCAGGCCTTAAGGCGGCGTCCGATTTCGTCGAAGGCTGACGCGAGCTGGTCGCGATGGTCGCGCGGCATCTTCTCCCAATCGCGGGCGATGATCGGGCCGTGGCTCGCGGCAAAGACGCCGACAAGGCTAGCCATGGCCGGCATGCTCCATGAGCCTTTCGCCGGCGCCCTTCATGGCGCGCAGCCGTGAAATGAACTCGGCCTCCGGCATGCCGCGAACCTGAAAGTAGAAGCGCAGCAGATAGGCATTGACGAGCGGGGAGAGCTTGGCAACGTCGTCGCCGAGCAGCGCCGCGCGCACATCAGGCCCGATCGGATAGCGGGCGATCACCGCCGCCATGTCGGTGCGGTAGTCCTTGGCGAGATTTGGATCATGCTGCAGATCGAAAAACAGCTTGCTCAACCAATAGTCCGTCATATTCGGCCCTCATCGCGCACATCACCGCCGGCAGGTTCGAGCCTCCAGGCGGCGGGTGCGAGGCTAGAATGATCCGTTGCTGCAAGATTGCCAAGAGGTTGGAAGGGACAGAGGTTGGAGGGGCCGCGACGGCGGCGTGCACTCCGGCGCGGACGGCGACTTGTCAAAGCCGTTGCTGCAACAGACTATCGCGGCGTGTCAGCAAGAAGCGCATCGGGGAAGCTGCAGCAATGAAGTTTGGCCTGTTCTATCTTCCGACCTACATGCCGGATGTGCGCGATGCGCAGAGCCATTATCGCGGCATCATCGAGCAGGTCGAATTCGCCGACCAGATCGGCATCGATTACGCCTGGATCGTCGAGCACCATTTCGTCCGCCATGGCGGGCTGTTCCCGGCCAATTACGCGTTCTTGTCCTATCTCGCCGCGCGCACCAAACGCATCCGGCTCGGCACCGGCGCGACGGTGCTGCCGCTCAACGATCCGGTCCGGGTGGCCGAGCAGGCGGCAACCCTCGATCAGCTTTCGCAAGGCCGCTTCGATTTCGGCGTCGACCGCGGCTTCATCCGCGACGAATTCGATATTTTCGGCGTCGATATGAAGGAGAGTCGCGAGCGCGTGGAAGAAGGCGTCGAGCTTGTCAAACAGGTCTGGGCTGGCCCGACCATGGATTTCAAGAGCCGGTTCCGGCCGCCGCTAGCCGGCCTGCCGCTACTGCCGCCGATCTACCAAAAACCTCATCCGCCGATCTGGGTCGCGTGCCTGATGTCGCCGGAGAGCTTCGAATGGACGGCGCAAGAGGGCTACAACCTCCTCTACGTCGCCTATCATGTCGATCATCCGGTCGCCGTCGAGCGCATCGGCTGGTATCAAAGCGCCTTGCGCAAGCAGGGCCGCCGCATCGAGGATCATGAAATCTGCTGCGTCTATCACGCTCACTTTCTCGACAGCGACGACGACGAAAGACTTGCGCAAGTCGTCCACACGCCGATGAGCCAATATGCCGCCGCCGGGATCGAGGCGGCGCGCAAGCCGCCCGATCCCACCGCCTACAAGGGCTATGAGCGCCGCGAGGCCGGCCAGCGCGATTTCGGCTTCGAGGCCTATTATCCCGGCCGGGTGGTGATGGGCGGCCCTCGCCAGGCGATCGAGCGCATCCACGTGCTGCGCGATGTCGGCATCACGCAGATCGGCCTGTTGGTGGATTTCGGCTCGCTGCCGCAAGACCAGATCATGCGCTCGCTGCGCATCTTCGCCGACAAGATCCTGCCCCACGTGCGTGATCTTTGACGGCGGACGCCCGCTTTTTTACACCCGGTTCCCGGCGCTCCAGCTCCAGAAATCGCGGCCTTCCTCGCGCAGGAAGCGCGCCAGCACCATGTTGTGGACTTCGGAGGCGCCGTCCACCAGGCGCGCGGCGCGGGCGGCGCGATAGATCCATTCCAGAATCGTGTCCTTGGAATAGCCCCGGGCGCCGTTGAGCTGGATCGCGGTGTCGGCGGCGTTGTGCAGGGTGTCGGCGACGTGAACCTTGGCCATCGAGATTTCCTTGCGGGCGCGGTCGCCGCGGTCGAGCTTCCAGGCCGCGTGCATGGTGAGAAGCCGGCCGATCTGAATCTGCTGCGCCACCTGGCCGAGTTTGATCTGCACGCTCTCGCGGTCGGCGAGCTTGATGCCGAAACCCTCGCGGGCGTTGACGTAATCTTGCGCGATTTCCAGGCAGCGTTTCGATAGCCCGAGCCAGCGCATGCAGTGCGTCAGCCGCGCCGGGCCGAGCCTGATCTGGGTGACTTTCAGACCGTCGCCGACGCCGAGCAGAATATTCTCGTCCGCTACTTCGAGCCCGTCGAATTCCAGCTCGCAATGGCCGCCGTGCTCCTCCGGCCCCATGATTTCAATGCGGCGCACGATGCGCCAGCCGGGCTGATCGCGGTGATAGAGAAAGGCGGTCAAGCCGCGGCGCTTGTCGTCGGAGGTGCGGGCGACCACGATGAAATTCTGCGCCTCGCCAGCGCCGGTGATGAACCACTTGCGGCCGCGGATCACCCACTTGCCGTTTTTCTTCTCGGCGCAGGTGCGAATCATGCTCGGGTCCGAACCTCCGCCGGGCGCCGGTTCGGTCATGGCGAAGGCGGATTTTACTTTGCCTTCGACGATGGGCTTGAGCCACCATTGCTTCTGCGCCGGCGTGCCGACGCGCGAGAGCAGATTCATATTGCCGTCGTCCGGCGCCACGCAGTTGAGCGAGAGCGCGCCGAAGACGGATCGCGCCGCCTCCTCGTAGATCGCCGCCCAGGCGACGATGGGCAGCGCCATGCCGCCGAACTCCTTCGGCGATTGCGGCGCCCATAACCCGGCCTTTTTCGCCTTTTCCTGCACCGGGGCTAGCCGGCTGAGCGGGATGTTCTCGTGCTCGGAGAAATTTTCACGCTCGGCCTCGAGCGGCAGCACGTGCTCGTCGATGAAGGCGCGGGTGCGCAGGCGCAGTTCCTCGAACTCGGGTGGAAGGGTGAAGTCCATGCCCGCGCCTCGCCTTATTACGTCCGGCGTCTCGAAAACGGCCGCTTTGCGCCTTAGCGTACCGTGCAAACCGGGCAAACGCGACCCTGCAATTGATCTTTCGCGATGGGATGATACCTGCCACCAATGTGAAACGCGCATTGCCTGTCACCCGAACCAAGGTGGAAATCATGATGCGGATTGCGCTTTCGACCGCCGCGCTGGTTGCCGTGCTGTTGGCCGAAATCCCGTCCGGCCACGCCCAGACCTACGGCAACGCGCCCTGGTGCGCCGTCGTCGAGATCGGCGCCGGCGAGGTGGAGTGGGACTGCGAATATTCTTCGGCGCAGCAGTGCGCGCCGAATGTGATCGCCGGCAACCGCGGTCAATGTACGCCAAACCCGAATTGGCGGGGCCCGAGGGGGGATGGGCGGCAGCGCTAGCGCATTGCCGGGGCAGAGCGACGATGCTATCGCACATCACTTGGTGTTGTGACTCTGACAGATCGTTCTGTCATTCCGGGGAGCGGGCCTTGGCCCGCGAGCCCGAAATCCATAATCCAGGGCGGTGATTATGGATTCCGGGCCCGCCGCTTCGCGGCGTCCCGGAATGACGGTAAACTGAATCAGCTCTCAGTGACAGAACACTAGCCTTCGAGGACATCCACACTCTCACCCGAGCCTCGGATGACGGGTGTCAGGATGGGCAACACCGCCATGCTCGACAAGGCCGCGGCCGCGCCGGCGCAGTTCGCGCTTGATGACGACCAGATTGCGGTGCGCGACATGGCCCGCGCGTTCGCCGACGAGTTCTTCGCGCCGAACGCGCTGGCCTGGGACGAGGCCAAGCATTTTCCCGCCGCCGAAATGCGCAAGGCAGCGGCGCTCGGCATGGGCGGCATCTACGTCGGCGAGGATTGCGGCGGCTCAGGCCTGTCGCGGCTTGCAGCCGCTCTGATTTTCGAGGCGCTCGCCACCGGCTGTCCGACGGTCGCGGCCTACATGTCGATTCACAACATGGTGGCGTGGATGATCGACGCCTACGGCTCGGACGAGCAGCGCCGGCAATGGCTGCCGTCATTGTGCAAAATGGATCTGTTTGCCAGCTATTGCCTGACCGAACCTGGCGCCGGTTCGGATGCGGCGGCGCTTGCGACCCGCGCGGTGCGCGACGGCGACCGGTATATTCTCAACGGTCAGAAACAGTTCATCTCGGGCGCCGGCTTAAGCGACCTCTACGTGGTGATGGCGCGAACCGCCGGTGAAGGTCCGCGCGGCATTTCGGCGTTCCTTGTCCGCGGCGACACGGCGGGCATTTCGTTCGGGGCCAACGAGCGCAAGATGGGCTGGAACGCGCAGCCGACCCGCGCCGTCAGCTTTGCCGACGTGCGCGTTGCGGCTGTAAACCGCCTCGGCGTCGAAGGTTCCGGTTTCAAGATCGCGATGGCCGCGCTCGACGGCGGCCGCCTCAACATCGCCGCCTGCTCGCTCGGCGGCGCCCAGGCGGCGCTGGAAAAGGCGCTGGCCTACATGAAGGAACGCAAGGCGTTCGGCAGGCGGCTGAACGAGTTTCAGGCGCTGCAATTCCGTCTCGCCGACATGGCCACCGGGATCGAGGCCTCGCGCGCCTTGCTGTGGCGCGCCGCCGCCGCGCTCGATCGCAAGGACGCCAATGCCGTACAGCTTTGCGCCATGACCAAACGCTTTGTCACCGACGCCTGCTTCGACATCGCCAACCAGGCGCTGCAATTGCACGGCGGTTACGGCTATCTCGCCGAATTCGGCATCGAGAAAATCGTGCGCGATCTGCGCGCGCACCAGATTCTCGAAGGCACCAACGAGATCATGCGTGTCATCGTGGCGCGAAGCCTGATCGGACGATGATCGAAACGCTCGTTCACGACGGCGAGGTTCTGGTCCGCGAACTCGGCGCGCTGCGGCGGCTGACGCTCAATAGGCCGAAAGCATTGAATGCGCTGACGCTGGATATGGCCGTTACCATGACGGTCACGCTGCGCGCATGGGCGCACGATGACAGGGTCGGGGCGGTGCTGGTCGACGGCGCGGGGCAGCGCGGGTTTTGTGCCGGCGGCGATCTGCGCGCGCTCTACGATGCGGCGAAGGCGGGCGATTCGCTGCCGGCTCGCTTCTGGGCGAGCGAATACCGACTTAACGTCTTGATCGCGCATTATCCGAAGCCGGTGATTGCCATCATGGACGGTACGGTGATGGGCGGCGGCGTCGGCCTCTCGGCACACGCCGCGCATCGCGTCGTCACCGAGCGCTCGTCGATCGCCATGCCCGAAGTCGGCATCGGCTATTTCCCCGATGTCGGCGCATCGTTCCTGCTGGCGCGCGCTCCGGGTGAGACCGGGACGCATCTGGCGCTGACCGGCGAGCGCGTCGGCGCGGCCGATGCGATCTATTGCGGCCTCGCCGACACTTATATCCCGGCTTCCGGTCTTGCGGAGCTTCCCGCCATCTTGTCCGGGTGCCGCACCGCGGCGGATGTTCGTACCCGGCTTGACGGCATGTCCGCTCCGCCCGCCGCCGGCAGGCTCGCCGCGGCGCGGCGGTGGATCGATCCTTGCTATGGCGGCAACGAAGTCGAGCAGATCGTCGAGCGCTTGCGCGCAAGCGACGAAAGCGAGGCCGCCTTGGCGCTCTCGATGATCGAAAATATGTCGCCGACCTCGCTCAAGATCGCGTTGCGAAACCTCCGTTCGGCGCTATCGTTCAGCCATGTCGAACAGAGCTTCCAGCAGGATTACCGCGTCTCGCTTGCGGCCATCGCCGCGCACGATTTTCTCGAAGGCATTCGCGCAGCCATCGTCGACAAGGACCGTCATCCGGTCTGGCTGCCGGATCGTCTCGACGCGGTCACGGCTGACATCGTCGAGCGCCATTTTCGACCGCTCGGCGAACGAGAGCTGGCTTTCACCGATTAGGGGGCGAACATGTCGACCATCGGATTCATCGGTCTCGGCAATATGGGTGCGCCCATGGCCGCCAATCTCGTCAAAGCCGGCGAGCGCGTCGTTGGTTTCGACGCCATGGCAGCGGCTCGGCATGCCGCAGCGCAAAACGGCGTGCCGGTCGCTGCCGGCGCGCGCGCGTCCGTGGCAGGCGCTGACATCGTAATCACAATGCTGCCGGGTGGCGAGGAGGTGACGTTGGTGTGGATGGAATTGCTGCCGATCGCCAAAGACGGCGCGCTGTTCATCGATTGCTCGACCATTGACGTGGCGACCGCGCGTGCGGTGCATGCGCTGGCCGGCGAACACGGCAAATCCGCGCTCGATGCGCCGGTTTCGGGCGGCGTCGGCGGCGCGAAAGCGGCGACGCTGACCTTCATGGTCGGCGGCCCGGCGGACGCGTTCGCGCGTTGCAAACCGGTGCTCGAACGGATGGGCAAGCGCGTCGTACATTGCGGCGAGGCCGGCAATGGTCAGACAGCGAAAATGTGCAACAATCTCATTCTCGGCGCCTCAATGATCGCAGTCAGCGAAGCCTTCGTGCTCGGTGAAAAACTCGGCCTGTCGCATCGCGCGCTGTTCGATGTTGTCTCGGCGTCGTCCGGCCAGTGCTGGTCGCTGACCAGCTATTGCCCGGTGCCGGGCCCGGTGCCGACGAGCCCCGCCAATAACGGCTACCAAGCGGGCTTCACTGCCGCGCTGATGCTCAAGGACCTCAAACTGGCGAAAGCGGCCGCGGCGTCGGCCGGCGTCAGCAGCCCGCTCGGCCGCCACGCCGCGCAGATTTACGAGGAGTTCTCGCAGCAAGGCCACGGCGCATTCGATTTCTCCGCGATCATCGAACTCATTCGCGCGCAATCGCGGTCGGGATGACACCTGGCCGTCCTCAATCTTTGCACGGCTCTGCCGCATATCCGATCGATTTCATTCGGCGCCGCGCGCTTCCGAAGTGGCGCGGCGTGCAGCCTCGCTGCTGTTCAATCGCGTTCAGTAAAATTCACTGCAGTTCCCGAGGCATGTGCAAGATGCCGCTGCAGCCTTATGATTCGTCTGGAAATTTGCCTCACAGCCGCTTCCCGTTCGTGGCCGCGCGCTTAACAGCGTGCCCGATTATGGCCATTGCTCGGTCATCGCGGCGACGCGGTTGCTCGGCATGGCAGCGAACGAGGGGAACGCCATGCGAGCCTTGTGGTCTGATGCGCGTCACTTCCAGATCGCGGCGCTTTCGTCGCTGCTGGCGATCAATTTCTTCTGGTTCGATTTCGGCGCCAAGCCGCTGTACAGCGCGATTGCCATTGCCAGCGCGCTCGCGACCCAGATCGCGTGTTCACGCTGTTATGGCGTGGCGCCAGTCGATCTGCGCTCGCCGCTGATCACCGGGCTGTCGTTGAGCCTGCTGTTGCGGGCGAACGAGCCGTGGCTCCCGGCAATCGCCGCCATCGTGGCGATTGCTTCGAAGTTTTTGCTGCGCGTCGACGGCCGCCACATCTGGAATCCGGCGGGCTTTGCCATCGTCCTTCTGTTGATGACGTTGGACGGCGTATGGATTTCACCGGGCCAATGGGGCGCCAGCATCTGGATCGCCGCTTTGCTGGCATTCCTTGCCATCATGGTGCTGCAGGCGTCGCGGCGATCCGATGTGGCCCTGTTTTTCCTCGGCGCTCACGCCGCTCTCCTGTTCGGCCGGGCCATTTGGCTTGGCGATCCGCTCGCGATTCCGCTGCACCAGATCCAGAACGGCGCGCTCTTGATCTTCGCCTTCTTCATGATCTCCGACCCGCGGACCACGCCGGATTCGCGCCTCGGCCGCCTCGTCCTGGCTGTGGCGGTGGCGTCGCTCGCCCACTATCTCGCCTTCTTCATGCAATTCCGCCCGGCTTTGTACATGGCGCTCGTTGCGCTATCGCCGATCACTCCGCTGCTCAACAGATTGATTCCGGGACAGCCATTTCAGTGGACCCCAACGACCCAGGGAGCAACTCGATGACGCGAACATTCCGTTCACGGTTGAAGGCCGGCGTCGCAATTGCCGCCATCCTTGCCCAGCTTGCGGCAAGCACAGGACCGGCAAGCGCGTTCTGCGGCTTCTATGTCGCCAAGGCCGATGCGAAAATGTTCAACAAATCCTCGAAGGTGGTTCTCGTCCGCGACGGCCGGCAGACCGCGATCACGATGGCCAGCGATTACGAGGGCAAGCCCAATGAATTCGCGCTCGTCGTTCCGGTGCCTAATTTCATCAAGAAGGATCAGATCGGCGTGGTCGATGAAAAGACCATCGATCATCTTGACGCCTACACCGCGCCGCGGCTGGTCGAATATTACGATCCGGATCCCTGCCCGCCGCCGGTCGCCAGCGCCGTCACGTCATTCCTATCGGCAATGAACGTGGGCGCTGCGCGGATGATGCCCACAGCGCCCGCGGTCCGCTATCGCGGGGTCAAGATCGAGGCGCGCTACGATGTCGCCGAATACGAGATCTCGATCCTGTCGGCGCAACAGAGCGACGGCCTGATCAATTGGCTGACCGACAACGGCTACAAGATCCCGCCACGCGCCGAGCCGGTGATCGACAGCTACATCAAGCAGAACATGCATTTCTTCGTCGCCAAGGTGAATTTGCAGCGGCTCAACGCGCTCGGGCGCGCCTATCTGCAGCCGCTGCAGGTCCGCTTCGAAACGGAGAAATTCATGCTGCCGCTGCGGCTCGGCACCGTGAACGGCAACGGGCCGCAGGACTTGACCGTGTTTGCCCTGACCAAACATGGGCGCGTCGAGGCGTCCAATTATCGCACCATCAAGGTGCCGTCCGACATCGACGTGCCGCTGTTCGTGCAGCACGACTTCCCGGACTTCTACAAGGCGACCTTTAATCGAGCCGTGGAGCGTGCCGACCGGCACGGCGTGTTCGTCGAATATGCCTGGGACATGAGCTGGTGCGATCCTTGCGCCGCCGAGCCGCTGAGCGGCAAGGAGTGGTGCAGCTCGGCGCAGCCTGGACCGGCGACGCGGCCAGCAATCAGACTTTTGCAAGCGGGCCTAACGCTTTCGTGACGCGCCTGCACGTGCGCTACGACGCCAGCACGTTTCCCGAAGACCTCAACTTCATCGAGACGGCCGACCGTCAGAATTTTCAGGCACGCTACATCCTGCACCATCCGTTCGAGGGCGGAAGCTGCCCGGCCGCCGTAACATACCGCGCCTCGTTGCCGGAGCGGGCCAAGCGTGAGGCCGAGAACGTCGCCCAGTTCACCGGCTGGTCAAAGAAGGACATTGCAGCACGCATGGCGGGATCGCAGCGAATAACTCCCAGCCCGCGCTAAGCGCTCGAAAGCGCTGCGGAGTTTCCGATCCAAAACCGCGATCGGAAATGGCGGGCGACTTGGTCGCGAACTGAGACCTATCGGCGTCCGCAGCCGCAGACCGCTTCATCGGTACACCCGCGACGACATTGCCTGCTGGCCCGGCGCTCGGCCGTGCTATGATCGGCCGGTTGTTACAGGGGGCAATCCAGTTAGTCGCCGGCATCGAGGAGCCGACGGATCAGAAACAGGGAGGAAATGATGTCCATGCGCCTGCGCTATGGGGGTTCGATAGCCGCCTTGGCGGTCGCCGCCGGACTGATGATGTCTGCCGGAACGGCCTCGGCCGCGACGACGCTCGTCGTCGGCAAAGCGGCGCCGAACGCCGATCCGATCATTCCGGTCGATGTCGGCAACAAACTCGGCATCTTCAAGAAACACGGCATCGAGTTGAAGATCGTCGATTTCACCGGCGGCAGCAAAATGGCGACCGCCATGGCGGCCGGCGGCCTCGATATCGGCGACGGCGCCGGCACCGAGATGGCGCTGGTGGCCAAAGGCGTGCCGATGAAAGCCATCTGCGAATCCGCCGGTCCGATCCCGTTCATCGGCATCGGCGTGCCTTACGATTCGCCGATCCACACCGTCGATCAGCTCAAAGGCAAGAAGATCGCCTTCTCCAGCGCCGGCTCGCTGACCGATTGGCTGATCAAGGAGCTAGTCAAGAAAGAGGGCTGGAAGCCCAGCGACGTACAGGGCGTTGCCATCGGCAACGGCGCCGCCAACATCATCGCAGCTTTTCGCACTCACCAAGTCGACGCCGACGTCGCGGTCACTTCGCTGTTTCTCTCCATGGAAGAGAAGAAGACCGGCCGCCTGCTGTTCCCGGTCACCAAATACGAGGGCAACATAGCCGCCGGCACGCTGTATGCCTCGGACGCCTTGATCAAGAGCAACCCGCAGGCAGTCCGCGACTTCGTCGCCGGCTGGATCGAGACCATCGACTACATCCGCACCCACAAGGCCGAGGCGGTGAAGATCGAGAGCGGCATCACCGGCTTCCCGGAAAGCGTCATGGCCAGGGATTACGATCTGACAGTCGGCATGTTCACGAAGGACTGCAGGTTCGACGCCGAATCGATCGCGGCGCTCAAGCGCTCGTTCGCCGAGCTGAAGCTGCTGCCGACGACGCCGGATATGTCCAAGCTCTATACTGAAGAGTTCATCCCGAAGAACTGACGCGGCCGGCGAGCGGCTGCCACTTCCGTCACGGCGCGCGGCAGCCGCTTTAATGCGTCAGGAGCGCCTTTTCCAACATCACGTGGATGCCTTTTGCGCCGTTGACCACCTGGGTGACGCGCAAGTCGGCGGCGAGGCTGCACAACGTGTAGGCGTCCTCGCGCGACATCCCGGTGCGGGCGCAGATCAGCTTGATCATGTCGCGCAGCGCGATCACCACGGCGTCATCGAGGTCGGGGTCGAACGCCATGGTGATGATATGCGTCGGGGTCTCGGCGAGCGGCCATTGCAGCGCCATGTCGCCGCGCACGTTAAGTTCGAAGGTTCCGATCAGGCCGGTTTCGATCGCGGTGACGCAGACTTCGCCATCGCCCTGCACGCCGTGACCGTCGCCGACCGAAAACAGCGCGCCGTCGACATGGATCGGCAGGAACAGCGTGCAGCCGGCGATCAGTTCCTTGTTGTCCATGTTGCCGCCGTTGCGGCGCGGCGGCGGCGAGGCGACCGGGCCCCAATCCGGCGGCGGCGCCGTTCCCATGATGCCGAAAAACGGCTTGAGCGGCAGTTCGAGCCCCCACGGCAGCTTGCCGACCATGCGCGCGCGGTCGAGCGGAATGTGGATAAGCCGCGCCTTGGCAAAATCGTCCGGCAGCGCGCCGGCGAGCGGGCGAATGACGTTGTAGCCCCAATCGTAGTTGAGTTCGATCGACTTGATGCGGACTTCGAGGACTTGCCCGGCCTTGGCGCCGCGCACCGCTATCGGCCCGGTGAGGATATGAGGTCCGTTCAGCCGCTGCTGCACCCGGGCGTGGATCGCGGTCAACGCTTCCGGCACAGCCAGACCGGAACCGGGCGGCGGCATTTGCGCAGGCGAGCCCGAAACGGTCGATATGACGACGGCATCGGCCGGATCGACGGTGATTTGCGGCTTGAGCATCGCGTCAAAAAAACCCCAATGCACGGTCTCGGGACCGGCTTCCAAACGATGCGTTGTCATGGTCACCAACTCTCCCACACTAGTCCCAGGCCCGCAGCGAGCAGCAGCAGCATGACGGCGCGCTGATAGCCCCGATCGGCGAGACGCAGATAGGCGTACGCGCCGGCCCACACGCCGGCGATCGTGGCCGGCAGCGCAATCGCCACGTCGAGCGCGACTTGCCACGATAGCAGTCCGGAAGCGGCGTGCGATGCAAGAGCGAGCGAAAGGATCGAGAGATTGAATGCTTGCAGGGCGCCTCGCCGCCGCTCCTTGGGCCAGCCGCGAATGTCGGTCCAGACCACCAGGAGCGGCCCGGACAGACCGGTCAGGCCGCCGAGAATGCCACCGGCAAATCCGACCAGTCCATCGGCCGGCTTGCCGCCGATGCCGCTTTTGAGCTGCCCGCGCCGAACCAGCACATAGGCGGGGTAGCCGACGAGAGCCAATCCGATCCCCAATTTGAAGAATTTCGGATCGATATAGGGCAAGAGCAAAGTCCCCAATGGCACGCCGAGGGCGCCGGGTATGACGAAAGGCAGCACGTCGCGCCAGCGAATCGACGGCCAAATCATCGGAAAGGTCTGAAGTTGCGAGAATAGAGAGCAGACGACCGCCAGCGATGACGCAACGCTCGGCGGCAGCACGTAAAGCCAGAGGCCCATGGCGGTCAGCGCCGTTCCAAACCCGGTGAGACCGTTGACGAGGCCGCCCGCCAGCGCGCCCACAAGCACAATCGTCACCAGTTCCAGTGCCACCTCTGGCCTCGCCTTCGACGCTTGGCAATCCCCCACTATCCCCGCAACGCCACCGATTGGCCGCCGTCGGCGACGATCGTCGCTCCGGTGACGAAGCGCCCGGCGTCGGAGACGAGCAGCAAGAGCGGACCGTCGAGATCGCGCTCATCGCCGAAGCGGCCGATCGGGATTTCACGCTTGAGGGCAGAGCCCTTCTCGCTCAGGAGATAGTCGCGATTGAGCTCGGTGACGATCCAGCCGGGAGCGATGGCGTTGACGCGGATGCCTTTGAACGCGAGTTCGAGCGCCAGCGCCTTCGTCAGCTGGATCACGCCGGCCTTGGCGGTAGCATAGGCGATCACGCCCTTGTCGACGCCCAAACCCAGCACCGAGGCGATATTGACGATGGCGCCGCCCACCCCGGCTGCGAGCATGCGCCGCGCCGCTTCCTGCGACCAATAGAACACGGCGTCGAGATCGGTCGACAGAATGCGCCGCCATTCCTCCTCGGCAAGCTCGACGGCGCGGCCGGCATGGGCGACGCCGGCATTGTTGACCAGGATGGTCACCGTGCCGAAGGCGTTCTCGGCGGCGTCGAACGCAGCGCGCATCGCCGCGCGCTCGCGCACGTCGGCTTCGAATGCGATAGCGCGGCCGCCGGATTTTTCGATTTCCGCCTTGACCGCGGCGAGCCGATCGCCCCGCCGCGCCACCAGCACAATTGCAGCGCCGTTCTCCGCCAACACCTTCGCAAAGCGGACACCGAGTCCGCTCGACGCGCCGGTCACCAGCGCCACTTGGCCGCTCAGATCGAACATCTCCGCCGCGCTCATCGCCGCTCCCTGCCGCCGCCCCGCCGCCCCGCCGCCGGCAGCGAAGGGTCCGGCCCATTGCGGAGCAGCGAGAATTGCGGGATTTAATGCCGCGATCAAGTTCGACGACGACGCGACTTGGAATTTTGAAAGCGGGTGCAGGATGGGCTTTCTCGACATGCGGCAGTGGATGGCGAGCCTTGAACAGCAGGGCGAGCTGCGCCGGATCAAGACCGAGGTCGATTGGGACCGCGAAATCGGCGCCGTGACGCGACGCGTCCTTGGGAAAAAGGGACCGGCATTGATGTTCGAAAACATCAAGGGCTACACGGACGGGCGCTGCACCAAGTTGTTTGCGAGCGGCCTTGGCGCCCGCTCGCGACTGGCTTTGGCGCTCGGCTTTCCGGCCGACGCACCGAACCGCGAACTCGTCCAATATGTGATGAAGAAGAACCGCGAGACGATCGCGCCCGTGATGGTCGCCTCGGGTCCGGTGAAGGAGGTGATCGTTCGCGGCGACGCCGTCGATCAGACCGAGTTTCCGGTGCCGAAGTGGCACTACCTCGAAGGTGGCCGCTACATCCACACCTTCTCCTCGATCGTGACCAAAGACCCGGACACCGGCGTGATGAACGTCGGCATGTATCGCGGCATGATCGGCCACAAGAACACGGCGCCGTTCTTGCTGGTCAAAGGCGGCCAGCACTGGGGCCAGCATTTTGTGAAGTGGGCCGCGCGCGGCGAGCCGATGCCGGTCGCCTGCGTCATCGGCTGGGATCCGATCATGTCGTTCCTGTCGGGATCGCCGCTCCCGGCCGGAATTTGCGAGTGGGACGTGATGGGCGCCTACCGCGGCGAGCCGGCGCAGCTCGGTGCGCTGTGAAACCGTCGATCTCGCGGTGCCGGCAAGCGCCGAAATCGTCATCGAGGGCACCATCAGCGACGACCCGGCGACCTACGAGAGCGAAGGCCCGTTCGGCGAATACACCGGCTACGTCTCGGACCTGCCGACGCCGCGTCCGACCATGAAGGTGACCTGCATCACGCACCGCCGCGATCCGATCTTCTGCGGTTCGCTGGAAGGCACGCTGCCGGGCTCCTACAGCGAGAACAGCGTGATGTCCTCGGTGCAGCGCGCCGCCATCGCCTGGAACATTCTCAGCGGTGCCGGCATTCCGGGCGTGCTCGATGTCTTCGCGCCGCCGATCACCAACGGCGTCAACATCCGCATCCAGATCAAGAAGCATTATCAGGGCCAGCCCAAGCAGATCGCGGCGGCGCTGTGGGGCAACAGCGCCGCACAATACCGCTACAAGCACGTCATCGTGGTCGAAGAGGACATCGATCCGGCCGACGACGAGCAGGTCGAATGGGCGTTCGCGCACCGCGTCAACGCCGGCGAAGGCGGCGTGGTGATCTTTCCGGGAATCTTCGGCTCGCCGATCGATCCGTCGACGCCGATGGAGGACCGCGACGTGGCGCAGCTCGGCACCGGGCTGTGGAACCGGATGCTGATCGACGCCACGCGCTCGTGGAAAAATCCGCGCCGGCCGCAATGGGGCAACGAGCGGTTTCCGCCCACGGTGCGGCCGGCGGCCGAAGACGAGGCGCGGGTCAAGGCGCGCTGGGCGGAGTACGGGCTCGATGATCTGTAGCGTCACAACACGTAAAACTAACCGGTGATCATCATGATAGGATCGCGGCCAAATTTAACAGAGCGGGAAAGTTTTCTTTTTCGCGCGTACTTTGGTCAAAATCCCAACTTTTTGTCGCGCGCCTACCGCGACATGAACCGCACGCTTCGAGGAATCCGAAGCGATCGAGACCCTAAAAAAATCTACGAAGGCGCCGAAGAGAAGCTTAACGAGCGCTTTCGTCAGCTAACAAAAGGAAACGTGCCGACGACAGCAGAGAAGCTTGCTCAAGAGTTTGACCATTGGCACTTTGATTCCTGTAACGAGCTAATTGGCTACTACAAGAAATTGTCACTCCCGTTCAAATTTACGTATGGACAAGCGCAGAAGTGGATCAATATGACGTTCAAGTATTATTGGTACTTCGGAAAGGAAGATGTGAGTGGGCTTGGTTCTTGGTTCTCCGTCGCACACATCCCAGTTGATGAGATAGTACTCAAAGCGGTAGTCGATAAAGGCATCGTGATTAAGCGCCCCTGCCCAACGTGGTCGAGTTGGGATGACTGGACTGCCTACTTGGAATTTCAGAAGACTATCCGCAGATATGCCGCAGAAGACGGCAAAATGCCAATCGTTTTAGAAACTGAACTGTGGCAGCAAGATTAGATCACGACCCATACAGCTTATGCGGCAGCAAGATCGATGCTTATGCGCCACCCCATCGTGTGGGTATTATTGCGCCGGCGGCTGCGTGCAAAGATGGCGCAGTACGAAGAGCGCGCCGAAACCGCCTATGGCGCCATGTACGATGCGCGACCGTCCGCCGCGAAGGACTGCTACGACGATGCGCGCCTCTTGCTCGGCCGGGCGATCAATGCCGCCGAGCGGGCGAATCTCCCAGGCAACGTCAAGCGGCTATCGGCTCGCCGCAAAGAGATCACCGAAATCTACAATCGGCAATTCCGTGGGGTCGGCTACAGTTGAGACCGCCAATAACAACGCGAGCATGCCGTCGCCGCCGCGATGGCCCGATCGATGCCGTCGGCAATATTTTCGATCGAATGACGCATGGCTCAGCCGGCACGCGCCGATGTGACAGCCCCGCGTCAGTCACTATAATGCCCATCCCAGGCGGCCGCACCGGCCCGCCGCGAGTCGAACAAGCAATAGCGGGACGCTTGCCATGACGCACGACCACGATCACGACGATCATCACGACCACGGCTCGGAACTGTCCGAGATGCAGCTGCGCGTGCGCGCGCTGGAAACCGTGCTGACCGAGAAAGGCTATATCGACCCGGCCGCTCTCGATGCCATTGTCGAGGCCTACGAGACCAAGATCGGGCCGCATAACGGCGCCCGCATCGTCGCCAAAGCGTGGAGCGTTCTCGAATTCAAGCGGCTTTTGCTCGCTGACGGCACTGCCGCGGTGCGCGCGCTCGGACATGAGAGCCGTGTCGGCGATCATCTCACCGTGGTCGAAAACACGCCGCGGATTCACAACATGGTGGTGTGCACATTGTGCTCCTGCTATCCGTGGGAAATCCTCGGGCTGCCGCCGGTCTGGTACAAATCGGCGCCCTACCGCTCGCGCGCGGTGAAGGACCCGCGCGGAGTGCTCGCCGACTTTGGCGTGAAGCTGCCGGCGGATACCGAAATCCGCGTCTGGGATTCCACGGCGGAGACCCGTTATCTGGTGCTGCCGATGCGTCCGCCCGGCACCGAAGGAATGAGCGAGGATCAGCTCGCCGCGCTTGTGACCCGCGATTCGATGATCGGCACCGGACTCGCCAAAGCTCCGGGAGTGCAGTGATGGACGGCGTCCACGACATGGGCGGCATGGACGGCTTCGGCAAAGTCGAAGAGGAGCCGAACGAGCCCGTCTTCCATGCGCCGTGGGAAGGCCGCGTACTCGCGATGCAGCGCGCCATGGGCTATGCCGGCGCCTGGAACACGGATATGTCGCGCTACGCGCAGGAGCGGCTGCCGCCGGCAGTCTATCTCGGCGTCTCCTATTACCGGCGCTGGGAGCTGGGGATGGAGCTCAACGTGGTCGAACGCGGCCTCGCCGGCGCCGACGAGATCGCCGCCGGCCATGCGCTGCGGGCCGGCAAAGCGCTGCTGCGCAAGCTGACGCCGGAGCTGGGCGGCAAGGGCGCAGGCCGCGGCACGTTCGCGCGCGAGACCAACCGGCCGGCCTTGTTCAAGGTCGGCGACCGCGTTCGCGCCAAGAACATCCATCCTAAGACCCACACGCGGCTGCCGCGTTATGTGCGCAACCATGTCGGCGAGGTCGTGCTCATGCACGGCTGTCACGTGTTTCCCGACGCCCTTGCGCGGGCGCTGGAGAATGAGAATCCGCAATGGCTCTACACCGTGCGCTTCGATGGCCGCGAATTGTGGGGCCCGGATGCCGATCCGATGCTCAAGGTGTCCGTCGACGCATTCGAGCCTTATCTGGAGCCGGCGTAGCCGTCATTCCGGCCGAGCAAAGCGAGAGCCGGAATCCATAATCACCGAACTATAGGATGAACGAACAATTCTATGTTTACATTCTGGCAAGCCGCAAGCACGGCACGCTTTATATAGGCGTGACGAATAACCTGATCCGACGCGTCCACGAACATCGACTGAAAACCGTTCGAGGCTTCACCAGGCGATACAATGTCCACAGGCTCGTATATTTCGAAATATTCGACGATCCAATGTCGGCAATTGCGCGTGAGAAGCAGTTGAAAAAGCGGCACCGAGAGTGGAAAATCCGCCTGATCGAAGGCAAGAACCCCAATTGGGTTGATCTGTCGCACACACTCATCTGAAAGGCCCGTGATTATGGATTCCGGCTCTCGCTCGCGGAGTTTACCATCGGGCCGCGCGTCGCGCGGACCCGTTGGCTCGTTCGGCCGGAATGACGAAGGGAGCATTCCCCGCGACTCCGAAGGTCCGGTGTTCCGCGAGCCGTGGGAGGCGCAGGCCTTTGCTCTGGCGGTCTCGCTCAGCGAGCGCGGCCTGTTCAGCTGGAAGCAATGGGCCGCGACTCTGGGCGAGGAAATCAAGAAAGCGCAGGCTGCCGGCGACCCCGACACCGGCGAAACCTATTATCATCACTGGCTCGCCGCGCTCGAACGCATCGTCGCCGAGAAGGGCCTCACCGATGCCGGCACGCTTTCGCGCACAGAGCAAGCGTGGCGCCGCGCGAGCGAACGCACGCCGCATGGCACCCCGATCGAGCTTCGGCCGGGCGATTTTCGCAGTTCTTAGGCAATTCGTGGAATAACCGCATTGCTCCCATGCGCCGCTCCGGCCTTGCCAGCTCTTGGGCCGCCGCGCACTATGGCAGCCGCCGGCATTTCCGAAACTTCCCGCATCGATGTCTGATCGCCCCCGTCGCAAAGCGTTCGATTTTTCGACGGCAACCGTACTTGCGATCAGTGCCGTTTCCGGCGTGACGGTGTATGTGCGCGAGGGATCGGCGCGGTTCTTTGCGATCTTCCGCGGCGACGTTCTGCTGTTCGGCAATATGATGCCCAAGATGCTGGCGGGCTGCCTGATCGGCGGCTTCGTCACCTTGCTGCTGCCGCGGGAAATGGTGGCGCGGCTGGTCGGTTCGGAATCGGGCATCCTCGGCATCATCATCGCGTCCGCCACCGGAGCGGTGCTGCCCGGCGGTCCGTTCACGATCTACCCGGTAGCCGCCGCATTTCTCGGCATCGGCGCCGATGCCGGCACGGCAATCGCCTTCGTCACCAGCTGGATGCTGCTCGGCTACAACCGCGCGCTGGTCTGGGAGCTGCCGTTTTTTGGCGGGCATTTTGTTGTGTGGCGCATCGTGGTGTGCCTGCCGCTGCCGATTCTCGCCGGCATTTTGGGCCGAGCGGCGATCCGCGCGCTGGCGCTGCGCATGGAGACCGCGCCGTGACGCTCGCAGTCAATCTGTTTCTGTGGATGGTGGTCGCGGTGCTCGGCTTCATGGCGGCGATGCGGGGGCGATACTTCTTTCGCGACAATCTGCGCGAATCCGTCATCGAATTCGCGCGGCTCATTCCCCGCATCGCGCTCGGCGTGATCGGCTCCGGATTCATCGCCGATGCCATGCCGCAGGACCTCATCGTACCATGGATCGGACCGCAATCCGGCTTTCTGGGCGTCGCCATCGCCACTCTTGGCGGCGCTGCAACATCCGGCGGGCCGGTTGTCGGCTTCTCGATCGCGGCTGCGGCGCTCAAAGCCGGCGGCGGGGCGCCGCAGGTGATCGCCTATGTGGTCGCTTGGTCGCTGTTCTCTATTCAGCGCATCATCGGCTGGGAAGTCCCCAGCATGCCGCCGCGCGTCGTCTGGCTGCGTGCCGCCGTCTCGCTGCCGCTGCCGTTCCTCGCCGCGGCGGCGGCCATTCTGCTCAACCGGCCGTAATTGATTTTTGCGCCCGCGGCGTGCGGGCAAGCTAGCGGCATCAGCCAGACATCAACGCCGATGCGATGGCGAGGATCAGAGCCGGCGGCATTACCAGCGTGCCGAGCTTCAAAAACGTCCAGGCGCTGACGTGGTAGCCGTCTCGCCTCAACGCGCTCAACCAAAGAATCGTCGCGAGCGAACCAGTCACGGACAGATTGGGGCCGAGATCGACGCCGATCAGGATAGCGGTACGAACGTCGTCATGGGCTCGACTGGCTTCAACGACCCGTTCGGCAACCAGTCCGGCCGGCAGGTTGTTGACCACATTGCAGCCCAGGGCCAGAACCGCACCCGAGAGCCAAACCGCAGCTATCTCCGATTTCATTTCCACGTGGCGCAGGATTTCGGCCAGGTCCGCGATCACGCCGGTCCGCTGCAAGGCCTGCACCAGCACGAACAACCCGGCCACCAGCGGCAGGATGCCCCAGGAAATATTTCTGATCGGGACGAACGGATTGGAGTCCGAGCACAGGAACACTGCAACAGCGGTCAGCAGCGCGGCGAGAAATGTCGGCAAGCCAAGCTGAAAGCCAAGGGCCGAGGCGACGAGCAGAAGCACCGAGGTCGCCGCAATTCCCCCCGCAGTCATCTGGGCGCAGGCGCTCAAAGCGGGGACCTCCACATCGATCGCGATCGGCCGGCCGAGCCGACGCCGCTCGGCGAGGCTCAGCACAACAAAAGTCGCCGCAATCGAAACCGCCGAAGGAACGGCATAGATTGCAAGCCAATGCAGCAGCGGCGGCATGTGCGAGCCATAGACGACGAGGTTCGCCGGATTGGAGATCGGCAGCACGAAGCTCGCCGCGTTGGCGATGAAGGCGCACACCAACAGATATGGCAGCGGCTCCTCGGCCTCGACCGTCCTGACAATTGCGGCGACGGCCGGGGTCAGCACCACGGCGGTCGCGTCATTGGACAGAAATACGGTGACGGCGATGCCGACCGAGAACACCAGCGCAAACAATCTTGCAGGCGAACCGTGCGCGGCGTGCGCGGCCTTGGCGGCGAGCCAGTCGAACAAACCCTCCTCGCGGGCGAGTTCGGCAAGCAGCATCATCCCGGTCAGGAACAGATAAACGTCGCCGCCCCTGAGCACGCCGGCAAGCGCGTCACGCCACGACAATAGACCGAACACGACAAGGAGTGCGGCGCCGGTTACCGCCCAAACCGCTTCCGGCAGACGCCAGGGCCGCACGATCACGCCGGCCGTCGCCAGCGCGGCGATGATCCAGGTGATCGTGGTAGGATTCATGAGGCGGAAAATTTGTCGAAGCGCGCCGCGGTCGGCAACCAAGAGAGAAATCGGCCGCGCCGCCGAATGACCCGGCAACTCAATGCATCACGGCGCTCGCGCGCGGCACCAGCGCGCCTGGGTGGCGGATCACGTCGCCGGCAAGCCGGTGGGCGGCCCCGGCGGCCTGAACCGGATTGCTGCCGGAAAGCCGCGCCGCGAGATAGCCGGCGTTGAAGCCGTCACCGGCGGCGGTGGTGTCGACCGGCACCACGACCTCCGGCACGGGTATGAATTCCTGATCCGCGGCCGTAGCCACCAGCGCGCTATTTGGTCCATTCTTGACTACGATTTCGCCGATGCCGAAGGCCTGCAGCCGAGCCACCGTCATTTCCGGGCTCGGATCGCCCCACAACACCGCCTCGTCGTCGAAGGTTGGCAGCGCGATATCGACGCGCTTGAGCGTCTCGATGAAAACCGTACGCGTGCGCTGCAGATCGCCTTTCCAGCCGCGTGGGCGGAAATTGCCGTCGAACGCCACCTTGGCGCCGCGTTGGCGCGCAACTTCGAGCACGGCGAGAAAACGGCCGAGAGCATTGCTCGAATAGAGCGACAACGTGATGCCGGAAAAATAAATCAGCCGCGCCGCGACCAGGGCCTCGGCAACGTGCGTCCAGTCGGGCAGTTCGAACAATTCGCGCGCCGGCGCGCCCTCGCGCCAATAGCGAACACTGCGTTCGCCACCGGGACCGTTTTCGACCAGGCACAAAGCGGGCAGCCGGCCGGCAACGCGCAGCAGCAAGTTGGACGATACCCCCTCCGCGCCCGCCAGCGCCGAGATGCTGTCGGAATAGGGATCGTCGCCGATGGCGCTGGCGAAAGCGACCTCGATGCCGGCGCGGGCGAGATAGATCGCAGCGTTGAAAGTGTCGCCGCCGCACGACAAAGCGAAGCGGCCGTCGGCGCCGCGTTTAAGTTCGATCACTGCTTCGCCGACGCAGATGGCGCCCGCCTTCGGCTCGCTCATGGCCTGCTCATCGCTCGCTCACGGCCCGTTCATCGCGCTTAATGCGAACATGACCGCCTGGTGCGGGCTTGGCAAGGGAACCCGCGGCCGCGATCAGCCTTTGAGCAGTCGAGCGCCCCGGATCGGCGCTTACCGCAGCCAAGCCCGGCTCTTTATCCTCGCCCGCCGCGGCATTCAGTGAGGCTGATCGCAGCGGCAGCCATTTGCCGCGGGTGACGAAATAGCCGAGGGCGCGTCAGACCCCGAGCCCACCCGCCATTCGCAGGGATTTACCGCCATCATCGAAGAACACGCCCCATCGCGTAGGACAGGGCGCCGATGCTCCCGACAAAGAATCCCACCGGCCAATTCAAAACATAGGAAAGGGCGATCGAGCTCCACACAATGATCAGCGCAATGCCGACTGAAAGAAAGATTGCCGATTGCGGCCGGTCCGTCAGCGCGCGCGCCCCCGCCGCCGGACCGACCATCAGGCTGAAGACCAAGAGCGCGCCGACCACCGGAACGGAAATGGAAGTGGCGAACGCCAGGATGGCCAGGAAATACAGCTCCATGCGGCGGCAGGACACGCCCCGAGCCTCCGCGAGCTCCGGGGAAATCGAGCTGAGCAGGAGCGGCCGGAACAGCATGGCAATTGCCGCTATGGCAACGACACTCATCGCCGCAACCGGGGCGATCTCGCTGGTGCTGATGCCGAGCACCTCGCCGAACAGCAAGGCGTAGACTCCCTGCGAATACTGCGTGGTCATGCTGAGAAACAACGTTCCCAGACCGAGCAGCGTTACCAAGCAAAGCGCCGTCGCAACGTCGTGGGCCCCCTTGCGACCGAGTTGACTGATGCCGATCACGCCGAGCCCGGCAAACGCGACAAGGCCGATAAGCTCGTTGATGCCGAGCAGGTCTGCCGCCGCCGCGCCGGGAAAAGCGCCAAGCGGCAAAGCGTGCGCGGCGAAGGAAGAGCCGCGGAGCACCACAAAGAAACCGACCGTCCCCGCGACGATGGCAACGAGCGTGGCAACGACCCAAGTGTTGATCATGAAGCTCGAGAACATCAGGGGCTTCCGGTCCGGGCACCGGCTCCCTCGCGGATCGATGCGCCGCGCTTTCGCAGCCGCATCCGTTCCGGAACGGCGGCGACGATGACGTAGAATATGAAGATCAGGGAGACGATAAAGAAGCTGACGGGCCAGCCGTGGCCCGGCGTCCAGTAGTAGCTGTCATAGGCGAGGAGAATCCCGCCCCAGGTGGCGCCGATACCGATCAGCACGGCGATGGCGATCGCCTGGCCCGGCCGGTTTGCCAGGCGCAGCGCCGTCGCGGCCGGTCCGATCAACAGTGCTGTCGACAGGATGGCCCCGACCGTCATGGCCGAAAGCGAGACGGTGAACGCCAGCACCAGCAAGTGCACTAATCCTGTCAGGCGGACCCGCACCCCCTGAACCTCGGCGAGTTCCGGAGAAAGCGAGACCAGAAGCAGCGGGCGGTAGAAAAGGGCAGTGAGCGCAAGCGCCGACAGGCCGACCGCAAGGGCGAGCGGAATGATGGTTGGCGGTATGGAAAACATCGATCCGAACATGATTGTGACTGCCGCCCCAGTCGTGCTCGTGAACGTCACATCAAAGTACAGGAGCAGGGCCGCGAGACCGAGCCCGGCGCCCACCGCGATGCCGGTCACGAGGTCGCGTTCCCGGACTAGACGGGCGCCCGCCAGTTCCATTCCGCCCGCCGCTATGACCGCCATGCCCAGAAAACCGAGCAGCGGATTTATCCCCAGAAGAAACGAGGCCGACCCGCCGGCACTGCTCACATCGGCCAGGGCATGACCAGCGAATGATTGACCGCGCATGACAGTGAACACGCCGACGACGCCCGATACCAAAGCAGCGACGCCGCCGATGATCATCGCGGTATGCACTGGGGCGCTGGCGAAGAAGCCGGACGCAAATATCATCGCGGACAGCGACCGCATGACCGATCACGGAACCGGGGTGACATGGGCCGGGTGCTTTTCAATGGCCGCGAGAATTTCGCCTGGGGCCTCGGCGGCGATCACCACAACCCGTCCGTGAACGCGGATGACATCGATGTGGTAGCCATAAAGCCTGCTCAGGACGTCGGTGCGGATCACCTCATCCGTCCTTCCGCTCACGGCGTGGCCATTGGCCAGGTAGACGACACGATCCATCGCCGGGAGCAATGGGTTCATGTCGTGGGCAGAGAGCAGCACCGTGATCAAATACTTGACGGAAAGTTGGTGCAACACGGCAACGATTTCGGCCGAACTGCGGATATCGAGGTTGGCCAGCGGCTCGTCGAGCAGCAGCAGTCCCGGTCGCCGGACCAAGGCATGAGCGATGAGAACCCGTTGCTGCTCTCCGCCGGAGAGGTTGCCGATCCGCTGTTCGGCGAATTGTGTCGCATTGACGGCCTTCAACATCTCGTCGACCAGGTTCCGGCGCGCCCGGGATGGCAGCGGTAGACCAAGCCGATGGCCGTCGAGACCGAGCGCCACAACATCGCGTGACCGCAGCGGCATGTAGGGATCGAGAGAGATCTTTTGCGGCACGTAACCGATCGAGGAGCCACGCGCGGGAACTCCGCCACGGCCGTTCGAGCAGCCGATCCTGACAGTGCCCGCATCCAACGCCTGGGAACCGAGAATGGCGCGCAACAGGGTGGTCTTGCCGGACCCGTTCGCGCCGATAAGGCCGCAAAACTCGCCGGCGCGCAGCGTGAAACTCACGTCGTGGAGGACCGTCCGCCCGGAAAACGAGACGCTCAGCTGATCGACAGCGAGTACCTCGCCCTCCCGGTGCGTCATTTCCGGCTTCCCGCCAGACGAGACGTTCACTTGGTCGACGGCGATCACCTCGCCCTGATGTTGCATCATTCCTGGCTTCCCGCCCGGAGCTTCTCAGTCGAGACCTTGTCGGCTACCGCTTTCCGCATGGCTTCGACCTCCGCCACCATCCAGGATTGGTAGTGGTAGCCGGTCGGCATCGTCTCATAGACGCCGACGACGGGAATTCCATTCTTCCCGGCGAGGCCGAGGAACGACTCGGTCAGGGAGTCCGTCACTTGCTGGTTGTAAACGAACACCTTTACCTTGTGTCCACTGAAAAGCTCATTCTGAGCGGACACGTCCTGGGGCGAAGGGTCGGTGCCGTTCATGATCGCCGCCTGGAGACTGAACGGTGTCGCAATGTCGCAGCCGATGGCCTGAAGCATGTAGTCTGCGACCGGCTCCGTAACGGCGACGGGCGTGCCTGCATACTTGGCCTTGAATGATGCGATGGCCGCAGTCCAAGGCTGCAACGATTCGTTGAATTTTTTCAAATTGGCCTGAAAATACGAAGCCTGTGCCGGAGCAAGCGCTGACAGATCGTCCGCCACAGCCTTTGCCACTGCCGGCATCGTCCTGGAATCGTACCACAAATGGGGATTTGGCGTGTTGTCGGGCAGGCCCAGCAGGTGCTGAACATCGATCACTTTGCGCTTGGCGCTGGGTGCCGCGGCGATGATCTTGTCGGCCCAGGAATCGTAACCCAGCCCGTTCTTGACGACGACTTCGGATGCGGCGATCTGCTGGGCGACCGTTGGACTCACCTCGAAAGTGTGCGGATCCGTATTGGGGTTTGAACTCGATCGCACTCACCTCCACATATTTACCGCCGATCTGGGAAATAACATCGGCATATTCGTTTTCCGCGCCGACCGCCTTGATTACCCCGGCCGCAAACGCGCTGCCGCAGCCAAGCGATGTCAAACTCAGCGCAATCAGCAAACCGCCGAGCACTCCTCCGCGCCGCACGCCGGCAGCCGGCGTCGCGTCCGGCTGCGGTGAATAGCTTTGAGCCCAAGCGTCGTACCGACACATTTCGATCTCCAATTCTGTTGTGGGGTGTCCGGATAGCAGGGCATTAGCGAAAATGTAATATTATAACATATCAAGGCAATATCGTGGTCATCGGCTGTGCGGCATCGCCGCACCTCGGCCGGCCGAGAAGACCCGAGCCCCCCGTTCGCTATTTCAGCTTGAGCAACGGCACGAGGCGGGCCATTTCCGCCGCCTCGCCGCCTCGATAACCTCACGCGCCACCTGCAGCGGAGAATCCGGCGACGGCACGACCACTTGATCGTTCTTGGAGGTCTGGCAGCGCGGCGCGAACGGCTTTGCAGTCCAGCCGGCGCTGGACGCGGGCGGACCGGCCGGGGCTCAGCGCGATAATGCAAGGCTGGCCTGATGCCTATATAGGGAGAGCCAACGGAGGGCAGAAATGACTGACAAGATTCCGGTCACGGTGCTGACCGGCTATTTGGGCGCCGGCAAGACCACGTTGCTCAACCGCATTCTCTCGGAGCCGCACGGCAAGAAATACGCCGTCATCGTCAATGAATTCGGCGAGATCGGCATCGACAACGAGCTCGTCGTCGGGGTCGACGAGGAAGTGTTTGAGATGAACAACGGCTGCATCTGCTGCACGGTGCGCGGCGACCTGGTGCGCATCCTCGACGGGCTGATGCGAAGAAAGGGAAAGTTCGACGCCATCATCGTCGAGACGACGGGCCTTGCCGATCCCGCGCCGGTAGCGCAGACCTTCTTCATCGACGAGAATGTCGGGCGCCGCACCAAGCTCGACGCGGTCATCACCGTCGCCGATGCCAAATGGCTCGACGACAGGCTCAAGGATGCGCCCGAAGCCAAGAACCAGATCGCATTTGCCGATGTCATCCTGATCAACAAGACCGATCTGGTATCGCCCGACGAGCTAAGCGACGTCGAGGCGCGCATTCGCGGCATCAATCCTTACGCCAGGCTGCACAAGACCGAGTGGGCGAAAATTCCGCTCAACGAGGTTTTGGAACGCAACGCCTTCGACCTCGACCGCATCCTCGACCTCGAGCCGGCTTTCCTCGAAGGCGAGGAGCACGATCACGACCACCACCATCACGACCATGATCACGATCATGGCCACGATCATCATCACGATCACGAGCACGCGCACCACCACGGCGGCTTGAAGCATTACCACGACGAGGAAATGCAATCGATTTCGCTGAAAAGCGACAAGCCGCTCGACCCGGACAAATTTTTCCCGTGGGTGCAGGATCTGGTGCAGAAGGAAGGCCCCAACATCCTGCGCTGCAAGGGCATCCTCGCCTTCAAGGGCGACGACGAGCGCTTCGTGTTCCAGGGCGTGCACATGATCCTCGACGGCGATCATCAGCGGCCGTGGAAGGCGGACGAGAAACGCGAAAGCCGCATCGTGTTCATCGGCCGCAACCTGCCCGGCAAGAAGATCGCCGAAGGGTTCGAGAGCTGCATCGCGTGATTCTCTCTCCCCCTTGATTCTCCCTCCCCCTTGTGGGGAGGGCCGGGGTGGGGGTCGTGAGGCAGGCTCACGCATGCAGGGAAAATACTGTGACTGCGTCGGTGCTCGTGCGTAGCCTCTCGACCCCCACCCCTACCCCTCCCCACAAGGGGGAGGGGATCGACTGAATGCTCCTCGCGACCGGCCCATGACCGACACCCGCAGCGAAACCGTCTCTGTCGTCGAACGAACGCGCGCAGTTGCGGCGGGCGGCGCAACAATAGCCGCGCATTTTCTCGGCCGCACCGCGGTGTTTGCGCTCGGCGAGGAGACGCTCTTGTTCGTCGAGCCCGACGGCGAGCTGCGCCGCATGGACGTCCATGACGGAGCCATACTCGCGACGGCCGGTGACGGTGCGTGCATCGTCAGCGGCGGCGACGACGGCAAGGTGGTGACGACGGACTTGGGTTCGAGCCGGGTGCTTGCGACCGATCCGAAGCAGCGCTGGATCGATCACGTCGCGCTCGGACCCGACGGCGCGGTGGCGTGGTCGGCGGGTAAGACCGCCTTCGTACAAGGCAAGGAGTTGCGCACGTGGGACGCCCCGTCGACGGTCGGCGGGCTTGCCTTTCTGCCCAAGGGCTTTCGGCTCGCGGTGGCGCATTACAACGGAGCTTCGCTCTGGTTTCCCAACGCGGCGGCGGCGGCGCCCGAAAAGCTCGAATGGAAGGGATCGCATCTCGGCGCCGCCGTCAGTCCCGACGGCCGCTTTGCTGTGACCACTATGCAGGAGCCGATGCTGCACGGCTGGCGGCTCGCCGACGGCCAGCACATGCGCATGTCGGGTTACTCGGCGCGCGTCACCTCGCTCGGCTGGACCGCGGGCGGTCGCTGGCTGGCAACCTCCGGTTCGACGCAGATTATTCTCTGGCCGTTCCACACCAAGGACGGCCCCATGGGCAAACAACCTCGTCTGCTGGCGCCCGCCGAGCATCGAGTTCGAGGTGGTCGCCTGCCATCCCAGGCAGGACATCGTGGCCGGTGGCTACGGCGACGGCACGGTGCTCATCGTCCGCATCGAGGACGGCGCCGAGATATTGGCCAAGAGACCCGGCCAAGCGCCGGTCACCGCACTCGCCTGGAGCGCCGACGGAACGCTGCTCGCCTTTGCTACGGAAAGCGGCGAGGCCGGGATTGTCGATCTCGGTTGAGCGGCGTCGCTCCGCTCCCCGCAACAACTCTTGCCGTCAAATCACATATTGCCGCAGCGGCGGATAGCCGTTGAAGCCGACCGACGAGTAGGTCGCCGTGTAGGCGCCGGCGGCCTCGATCAAGACCTTGTCGCCGATGGCGAGCGATACCGGCAGCGGATACGGCGTCTTCTCGTAGAGCACGTCGACGGAATCGCAGGTCGGACCGGCGATGATGCACGGCGCCGTCTCGTCGCGATCCTTGGCGGTGCGAATCGGATAACGAATGGATTCGTCGATCGTCTCGGCAAGGCCGTGGAATTTGCCGATATCGAGATAGACCCAGCGCACCTCGTCCTCGGGGCTGCGTTTGGTGATCAGCACGACCTCGGCCTCGATCATCCCGGCATTGCCGACAAGCCCGCGGCCCGGCTCGACGATCGTCTCCGGTACCGCATTGCCGAAATGCTTGCGCAGCGAGCGGAAGATCGCCTTGCCATAGGATTCCAGTTTGGGCGTCTTGCGAACGTAGCGCGCCGGAAAGCCGCCGCCGAGATTGACCATCGACAACATGATGCCGCGCTCGGCGCAGGCGCGGAATACCGACGCGGTCGACGACAGCGCGCGGTCCCAGGCTTCCACATTATGCTGTTGCGAGCCGACATGGAAAGAGACGCCATATGGCACGAGGTCGCGCTTATGCGCGAGCTCCAGGATGTCCGCCGCATAGGCCGGTTCGCAGCCGAACTTGCGCGACAGCGGCCATTCGGAGCCGGAGCCGTCGCAGTGGATGCGGCAGATCACGCGGCTGCCGGGCGCGGCGCGCGCCACCTTCTCAACCTCGGCCTCGCAATCGACGGCGAACAGCGTGACGCCGAGCGCAAACGCTGCGGCGATCTCACCTTCCTTCTTGATGGTATTGCCGTAGGAGATGCGCTCGGGCGTGGCGCCGGCCGCCAGCACCGCTTCGGTCTCGCTCACTGAGGCGACGTCAAAGCAGCAGCCGAGCCCGGCCAGGAGCTTGAGGATCTCCGGCGCCGGATTGGCTTTCACCGCATAGAACACCTTGCTGTCGGGCAGCGCCTTGGCAAAGCTCAGGTAGTTTTCGCGCACGACGTTGAGATCGACGACGAGGCAAGGTCCGTCTTGGGTGCGATGCTTGAGAAATTCGCGGATTCGCGTGGTCATTGCCACTAGCTCCCTATCCGGCTGGCGGCGTAGCCGCCGAGGTGAACCTCCTGCGACGCGCGCGGTCACGCAGCACTGCGAGACCGCATTGCATCGCCGTGATTGCTGCCTTGGTCCGGATGAGGGAAATCCCGTTCCGCACTGCTGGCAAAGAAGGACGAAGCCCTTTCGGTATTCCCCGGCATTGGCGCCGGCAGTAACCAAAAAAGCCCTTCCGTCGTTGCTTTAAGCCGCGTCGCCCGTTGAGAGCGGGCTATGCCGGTTTCGCCTCCGGCTGCCGGTCGCGGGAGCAAGGAAGTAGCATTCCTTCCTTAGGCGGCTGTCCGGCCTCTTGTCCGGATGCCCACCGACCGACACACGGCCACAGGCACGTGCGAAATTGGGCAGTCCCGAAATAATCGATTTCGCGCAGAGTCGCAAGCGTTTTGGTTTTAATAAAGCGTAACGAAATAACTCGGCCGCACGCGGCGAGCAGTGCTACTCCGCGGTGAACGGCTCGACGCGGTTCGCAGCGCGCAGAAACTGCACCATCACCGCAAGCCCGCACAGCATGAAGAAGCCGTCGAGCACATGGGCGCCGATCGGGCCGAGCGCGAGCAAATTGGCGATCGCCCAGCTTCCAGCGAAGGCGGCACCGAACACTTCGGCGCTAATCAGGATCGCAGCGCTGACGACGGTCGATACGTTGCGCCAGACAATGCGGCGGCGGCGCGGGCGGGGCTCGCTCATGGCCGCCAGTTAGTCCGAAACAAGCGGCAGATTCAAGGCTTCAGTAGGGGCGGCATCATGCCCTGGCGTGGGGCGGCCCTTGTGGCCGCCCGCCCGGCACATCGGTGACGAACGCTGCGGGCGCCCACAAGGGGCGCCCCTACACGCGACGACGCGTCCCGCAGCCGGGAGAGTCCATTATGCCGCGTCGCGCGCCTTGTGCCTCAGCATGCCCGCTTCGACCAGGGCCGCGCGGATGCGATCGATCTCGGCGCGCGAAATCTTGACGAGGGGTGGCCGCACCACGGCACGCGGCAGGCGGCCGAGCAGCACCAAGGCCTCCTTCATGCGGTTGTGCATGTCGGCCCAGGGGTCGGAATAGAATATGCGGGCGAGCGGATAGATGCGGTCATTGAGCCGGCGCGCTTCGGCGAGATCGTTGGCTTTCACCGCCTGGAACAAAGCTGATTGCAGCTCGGCGATCACGCTGCCCGAGCCGGAAAGCAGCCCGTTGCAGCCCAGCACGAGCGAGCTCAACAGCCAGGCGCTGTGGGTCGACAGCACGTTGACGACTGGCTTTCGGCTCTGCAGTTCGCGGACGTGCATTTCATGCTGCGCCACGTTGCCGGCCCAATCCTTGATAGCGCGGATCGTGGGCACCGCCTCGCACATCCTTGACAGCGTATCGCGCGGGTAGCCTTGGCCGGTAGCGAGCGGATATTGGAACGCAATCAGCGGCAGGCTCGATGCGTCGGCGATGCGCTTGAAATGTTCGACTGCCATCGCCGGCGACTGCCCGAGCGTGAACGGCGCCGGCGGGAACACCAACAGCGCGGAGGCGCCGCCAGCCTCGGCCATGCGGGCGATGCGCGCGGCTTCAAGGCTGCCGTCGGCCCAGATGCCGTTGACGATCGGCAGCCGGTCGCCGATCTCGTCCTGGGCGATGTCGAGCACGCGGCGCTGTTCGTCGAACGTGCAGGAGGCGACCTCAGTCGAATGGGCGTTGATCGTGATTGCCGAGATGCCTTTGACCGCCGCGACATCCTGCAGATGCTTGCGGAAGCTTTCCTGGTCGATCGTAAGGTCGACCGCAAACGGCAGGATCACGGCCGGAATGACACCGTGCGGAACGTAATGGGCGTGGCGGGGCATCGGCGGTCTCCTGTCTCAGCCTTTCTGCCGTCCCAGTTGCAGGCGCGCCCCTCGTGGGCGCCCGGGCGACCGCAAGGGTCGCCCCTGCGGGCAGAGGGTGGCAATTGCGCACAACATATATCACGCCAGCCTCAGCATTTGCTAAGACCGTTGCATGACAATGACCGGTATGCCCGACAACCCGTTTTTCGCCGATTGGACCCATCTCGACGGGGTGCCTCCGCTCGACCGCGCCAAGCCCGAGCACTTTCGGCCCGCCTATGACCGCGCGCTTGCCGAGCACGAAGCCGAGATCGCCGCCATAGCCGCCAATCCCGAGCCGCCACGCTTCACCAACACCATCGAGGCGATGGAACGCAGCGGCCGGGCGCTGACCCGCGTCGGCAACGTCTTCCACGTGCTCACCGGCGCGCACAGCAACGATGAGCTGCTTGCGATCGAGCGCGAGATCGCGCCGCGTATCGCCCGCCACTGGAACGCGATCCATACCAATGAGGCGCTATTCCGCCGCATCGACGCGCTGGTGAAGGACGCCGGAACGCTCGGGCTTAACGCCGAACAGCAGCGTGTGCTTGAGCGCTACCACATCACCTTCCGCCGCGCCGGCGCCGGCCTTGAGGGTTCTGCCAAAGAGCGGCTCGCCGAGATCATCGAACGCCTTGCTGCTTTGGGCACCGCGTTCAGCCAGAACGTGCTCGCCGACGAGCAGGCTTTCGTATTGTTGCTTCAGGACGAGGCGGAGCTCGCCGGACTGCCGGCCTTCATGCGCGAGACCATGAAGTCGGCAGCGCAAGTGCGGGGCCTTGACGGCTATGCCGTGACGCTGTCGCGATCGAGCGTCGAGCCGTTCCTGCAATTTGCGGAAAACCGCGACCTGCGTGAAAAAGTGTTCCGCGCCTTCATCATGCGCGGCGACAACGGCGGGGCAACCGACAACAAGGCGATCATCGCCGAGACGGTGCGGCTGCGCGCCGAGCGCGCCCGCCTGCTCGGCTTTCCCGACTTCGCCCATTACCGGCTCGATGACGCCATGGCGAAAACGCCCGAGGCAGTTCGCGACCTGCTCGATACGGTGTGGGCGCCGGCGCGCGCCAGCGCGCTCGTCGACCGCGGCGCCTTGCAGGCGCTGGTGCAGGAGGGCGGCGGCAATTTCAAACTTGAGCCGTGGGACTGGCGTTATTACGCCGAGAAACTGCGGCAGCGGGCTTGCGACTTCGACGAGTCCGCGATCAAGCCTTATTTGAGCCTCGAGCGGATGATCGAGGCGGCGTTCTACGCCGCGGGGCGACTGTTCGGCCTTAGCTTTCACCCGCGACCCGACGTTGCGGTCTGGCATCCCGACGTTCGGGTTTGGCAGGTGCGCGACCGCGGCGGCCGGCCGCTTGGCCTGTTCTTCGGCGACTATTTCGCGCGGCCCACAAAACGCAGCGGCGCCTGGATGACTTCGCTGCGCGACCAGGAGAAGCTCGCCGGCGATATACGCCCGCTCATCGTCAATGTATGCAACTTCGCCAAGGCGGCCGCTGGCGAGTCGACGCTGTTGAGCTTTGACGACGCGCACACGCTGTTCCACGAATTCGGCCACGCCCTGCACGGCCTGCTCTCCGACGTTACTTATCCGGAGATTGCCGGCACCAGCGTCGCCACCGATTTCGTCGAGCTGCCGTCGCAGCTCTACGAGCACTGGCTCGAACAACCGGCTCTGCTGCGCCGTTTCGCGCTGCATTACCGGACCGGCGAACCGATGCCTGAGACGCTGCTGGCTCGGCTCGTCGCAGCGCGCAACTTCAACAAGGGCTTTGCCACGGTCGAGTACCTCGCCTGCGCCTTCGTCGATCTCGATATTCACTCGCTCGATGAGCCCGGCGACATCGATTCCACTTCGTTCGAGCGAACCGCGCTGGCGCGGATCGGCATGCCCTCCGAGATCGCCATGCGCCACCGGCCGCCGCACTTCGCCCACATCTTTGCCGGTGGCGGTTATGCGGCCGGCTATTACAGCTACATGTGGTCGGAAGTGCTCGATGCCGACGCGTTCGAAGCGTTCGAGGAGACCGACGACATTTTCGACCCCGCCACGGCCAAGCGGCTGCACGATTGCATTTATTCGGCCGGCGGCTCGCGCGACCCAGCCGAGGCCTACAAGATGTTCCGCGGACGTTTGCCGAGTGCGGATGCGCTGCTGCGCAAGCGCGGTTTCGCTGCGCAGCCGGCCGCGGCCGACAAGCGGGCGAACTGAGCATGACCGATTTGCACAGTGCCGGTCATCGGCGCGGCGTGGTCTGCGCCCCGCATTCGGCGGCGGTGGAAGCGGGCCGCGCAATTCTCGCCGAAGGCGGCAATGCGGTCGAAGCCATGGTGGCCATGGCCGCGACCATCGCGGCCGTTTACCCGCATATGAATCATCTCGGCGGCGACGGTTTCTGGTTGATCCGCGAGCCGAACAGCCGCGTCCACGCTATCATGGCGTGCGGCGGCGCGGGAAGTAACGCTCAGCCTGAGCTTTATCGCGAGTACGAGACCATTCCGCCGCGCGGCCCGCTCGCGGCTTTGACCGTGCCGGGCGCGGTCGGCGGCTGGAAGCTGGCGATCGAAGTTGCGCGGGCCTACGGCACCAAATTGCCTCTCGATGTCCTTCTGGCGCCGGCCTTCGTGCATGCCCGTGACGGCTATGCGGTGTCGCGCAGCCAGGTCCGGCTGACGAGGGAGCACATCGCCGAACTGCGGGCGGTGCCGGGCTTCGACGAAGCGTTTCTGGTGGACGGCGCGGCGCCGGTGCTGGGCGCCATCTTGAAGCAGCAGAAATTCGCCGAGATGCTGTCGCATCTCGCCGATGCCGGCCTCGACGACTTTTACCGCGGCGACATCGGCCGCGAGATCGCGGTCGACCTTGAACAGATCGGCAGTCCGATCACGCGCGAGGATTTGAGCAACTATAACGCGACGCTGGCCGCGCCGCTGCGCTCCACGCTGCCAGTCGGCAAGCTCTACAACACCGACGCGCCGACCCAGGGCGTGTGCTCGCTGATGATCCTGGCCTTGTTCAGCCGCCTCGGCGTCACCGCAGCCGAGGGGTTCGATCACGTTCATTGCCTGGTGGAGGCGACCAAGCGGGCGATGCGCGTGCGCGACCGCGCCGTCACCGATCCGAGCTATCTGCCGCAGCCTCTGGAGCGCTACCTGGAAGAGCGCTTCATCGCCGGCGAGGCGATGAAGATCGACCGCCGCAAGGCAGCGCCATGGCTGCCGCGTTCCGGCGAGGGTGACACCGTGTGGATGGGGACGGCCGACGCTAAAGGCTTCGTCGTCTCTTACATCCAGTCGCTGTACTGGGAATTCGGTTCGGGTTGCGTGCTGCCGCGCACCGGCGTGCTGATGCAGAACCGCGGCGCGAGTTTTTCCCTGCAGCTGGGCGCGCTCAATCTGTTGGCGCCAGGGCGGCTGCCGTTCCACACGCTCAATCCGGCGCTCGCGGTGCTCAAGGACGGACGCGTCATGGCCTATGGCTGCATGGGCGGCGACGGCCAGCCGCAGACGCAATCGGCTCTGTTCACGCGCCACGTGTTGTTCGGCCAGCCGCTTTTGGAGGCGATCGACCGTCCGCGCTGGGTGCTGGGCCGAACCTGGGGCGCGTTACGCACGACGCTGCGCCTTGAGCCGCGTTTCGACGACAATATCGTCAATCAGCTCGCGGCGGCGGGTCACGAGATCGATGTGCTCGACGAGCCTTATTCCGACGTCATGGGCCATGCCGGCGCGGCGGTGCTGCATCCGAACAGAACCTGCGAAGCCGCCCACGACCCGCGTGCCGATGGCGGGGCGGCGGGAGTGTGAATATTAAAGTCGAAGCCTCTACGCGGCTCGGCACGCCGCAAAAACCGAATTGCGCGTGACAGGAATTGCGCCGGGCGGGAGCTCACCTCGGCCTGCCAATGCAGCCTCGTTTCCGCCCTAGTACCGGCTCATACGCAGACAAGGTGCCGGGCACGGCACGCGCGGGGTGAGGGCGCGATGTTCCGTCGCTTGGTCGCAGTCATCGCCGTTGTGGTCGCCATGCTCGCGGCGGCAAACACCGCTTCGGCGCATCCGCACGTCTGGGTCACGTTTCGCAGCGAGCTATTGTACGCGCCTGACGGCGCGGTGACCGGCGTGCGCCACACCTGGACCTTCGACGACATGTTCTCCGCCTTCGCCACCACCGGCTTGCAGAAGACCAATGGCACCTTCACGCGCGAGGTGTTGCAGCCGCTGGCGAAGGTCAATGTCGAGTCGCTGAAGGAGTACGGCTACTTCACCTACGCCAAGGTCAACGGGCGGCGGCAAAGGGACGCATTCGGCGCGCCAACCGACTATTGGCTCGAATACGATCCGAAACAGACGGTGGTGACGCTGCACTTCACGCTTCCGTTCAAGAAGCCGATCAAGGCGAAGTCGCTGGAAGTCGACATCTACGATCCGGAATTTTTCGTCGATTTCGGCTTCGCCAAGAACAAGCCCGTGACGCTCGTCGGCGCGCCGGCACGTTGCAGGGTCGCAACCGACAAGCCGCCTGACGTCAATTTTCCACCGCTGTTTTTCAAGCTCGATCAGCCGCTGGTGACGTCGGAGGCCAATATCGGAATGGGGGCGAGCTTCGCCAACAAGATTTCGGTGGACTGCCCATGAGCGCCGAACTCCCGGCGCTCGGCGCACGCCGCGCCAATCATCTCGCCGACCAGATTGCGTGGAGCTGCGCGGACATGTCGGCGCCATGGCCTCGTTTCCGCCCCACTTGATGTTAGAGTGGATTCGCGGTGTCGGGGCGGCACGCTGGCGGGCACAGGTGCCGATGATTCATCGCTGCATTGCCGTCGCCGTTGTCCTGGCGGGCCTCGTTGCGGCTACCAGCGCCGCCTCGGCGCATCCGCATGTCTGGGTGACGATGCGAAGCGAGTTCGTCTACGCGCCGGACGGTTCGGTCACTTCCGTTCGCCACGCCTGGACCTTCGACGATATGTTCTCGACCTTTGCCACCATGGGCTTTCCCAAAACCAACGGCACCTTCACGCGCGAGGCGCTGCAGCCATTGGCGGAGGTCAACATGAGCTCGCTCAAGGATTTCGATTATTTCACCTACGCCAAGATCAACGGCAAGCAGGAACATGACGTATTCAACGAGCCGATCGATTATTGGCTCACTTACGATCCGAAACGGACCGAGCTCGACGCTGCACTTCACGCTGCCATTCAAATCGCCGGTGAAGGCCAAGTCGCTCCAGATCGAAGTGTACGATCCGACATTCTTCATCGATTTCGGCTTGGCCAAGAAGGACCCGGCGAAACTCGTCGGCGCGCCGGCGCAATGCAGAGTGGCGTGGGAAAAACCTCCCGATGTCAACTTCCCGACCACGCTTCGCCTTGATCAGGCGCTCGTCACCTCGGAGGCCAATATCGGCATGGGCGCTAGCTTCGCCAACAAGATTACGGTGAGGTGTCCATGAGTGATGGCGCGCGACGATATCGCCACATTTCACTGCTGACGGTGGTCGCGGCTGTGCTGCTCGCCAGCGCCACCGCCGACGCGTGGGCGCAATTCATGGGATATGGCGGGGGCATGGGCCCGGCGCCTGCGACCGGATTTTTCGGCTGGCTGCTTGCCCAGCAGGCCTTCTTCTATCGCGCACTCGCCGGAATGATTTGCCAGGCCAAAACCAACGGTTCGGCCTATTGGGCGCTGCTGGGCATCTCCTTCCTCTACGGTATCTTCCACGCTGCCGGTCCGGGCCACGGCAAGGCGGTGATTTCGTCCTATCTGCTCGCCAATGAGGAAACCTGGCGCCGCGGCGTGACATTGTTGTTCGCCTCGGCCGTGCTGCAGTCGCTGACCGCCATCGCCATCGTCGCCGTTGCCGCGCTGCTGATCGGCGGAACCGCCAAGCTGATGGGCGAAACGGTGCGCACCATCGAGACCGCGAGCTACGTGCTCATCATCCTTATCGGGCTCAGAATGCTCTGGGTGAAGGGCAAGAGCTTCCGCGCCGCCTTGGACAGGATGAGAGAGGCGGCCGAACCGGCGCCGGCGATCGCGGCTGCAGGCGACGCGCAATGCGATCCCCATGACCACTCGCACGAAATGCGCTCATACGAAGAGCATTCGCTCGCGCCCGCGCAGGACGCGCACGCCGAACACCACCATGCGCATGATGCCCATGAGCACGTCGAGCGCGAACATGGCGCCCATGCCGACCACGGCCATGATCACGACGATGACGAGGAGGACAGCATCCTGCCATGGGGTCACGCACACGGTCCGGAGCCCGAGGACCTGGCCGGGCCCGGCGGCTGGCGGCGCGGCTTGTCGGCGATCGTCGCGGTCGGAATGCGGCCCTGCTCGGGCGCCATCATCGTCCTGGTGTTCGCACTGGCGCAGGGTTTGTTCTGGGCCGGAATCGCTTCGACTTTCGTCATGGGGCTTGGCACCGCCATTACCGTCGCCAGCATCGCCTCGCTCGCCGTCGGCGCCAAATCGCTGGCCAAGCGCTTTGCCACGTCGCGCGCCGGCTACGGTGCGCTGGTGCTGCGCGGCTTCGAAGTCGGCGCCGCTGGTCTCGTGATTCTGGTCGGCGTCGGATTGCTCAGCGGCTATCTCGCCAGCGAGCGCATGGGATTTTTTTAGATGCGGTGGGTTAGCCGCGAAGCGGCATAACCCACCGTTCGCCGCCGGGTTTGCAGTCGATGGGTTACGCGCCTGCGGCGCTAACCCACCCTACCGCGGTTCCATCGGCGTCATCCCCAAGCGTGCCATCAAATCTTGGTCGCGATCACGCGCCGGATTCGGCGTCGTCAACAGCTTGGGTCCGTGGAAAATTGAATTCGCCCCAGCCAAAAAGCAAAGCGCCTGCATCTCCTCGCTCATCTCCTCGCGTCCGGCCGACAGCCGCACCATCGAGCGCGGCATGGCGATGCGGGCCGCCGCGATGGTGCGCACGAATTCGAGCGGATCGAGTTTTTGTTTGCCGGCGAGCGGCGTGCCGGCGACGCGGACCAGCATGTTGATCGGCACCGATTCCGGATGCTGCGGCAGGCTCGCCAGCACCGTGATCATACCGATGCGATCCTCACGCGTCTCGCCCATGCCGACAATGCCGCCGCAGCACACGGCAATGCCGGCCTCGCGCACGTGTTCGAGCGTTGCCAGCCGGTCCTGATAAGTGCGCGTGCCGATGATCTCGCCGTAAAACTCGGGCGAGGTGTCGAGGTTGTGATTGTAATAATCGAGGCCGGACGATTTCAACCGGCGCGCCTGGCCCGCCTTGAGCATGCCGAGCGTCGCGCAGGTTTCAAGGCCGAGCGCCTTGACGGCTTCGACCATGACGCAAACCCGGTCGAGGTCGCGCTCTTTCGGTTCGCGCCAGGCGGCGCCCATGCAGAAGCGGCTGGCGCCGGCACTCTTTGCCGCCCGCGCCTCGGCCAGCACCGCTTCGAGCCGCATCAGCTTTTCGGCGCGCACGCCGGTGTCGTAGCGCGCGCTTTGCGGACAATAGGCGCAATCCTCCGGGCAGCCGCCGGTCTTGATCGACACCAGCGTCGAAATCTGCACCGCGGCCGGATCGAAATTCTCGCGGTGCACACACTGTGCCCGGAACATCAGTTCCGGAAACGGCAGATCGAACAGCGCCTGCAGCTCTTCGCGCGTCCAGTCATGACGGACAATTCCGGCGGCGGCGGGCGGGTCCGAGGCATTAGCGGCAAGCGACATGAATGGAATGTAGCCCGGATTGAGCGGCAGCGAAATCAGGGACTTGGTTGCCGGGACTTGGTTGCCGGGACTTGGTTGCCGGGACTTGGTTGCCGGCCCGTGCATCCTTCCATATTTTGGCCAGTGCCATGTCCGATTCCCCGCCCGACCGTCTCTGCAATGATCCGCGCAGCCCGTACTACAACGCCGAGCTGCTCAAGCGCGATATCGGCGTGCGCTTCCGCGGTGTCGAAAAGTCCAATGTCGAGGAATATTGCGTCAGCGAAGGCTGGGTGCGCGTTGCCGCCGGCAAGGCCAAAGACCGCTACGGCAATCCGCTGACGATCAAGCTCAAAGGCACGGTCGAGCCGTATTTCAAAGACGAAAACGCATAGCTACCCGCAGGCCAGTGCGTAGATGTGTTGCACGCCCGACGGCAGCGGCGTTTCGCGCCATGTCTCGCCGCCATCCTGGGTGCCGAACACTCCGCCATAGCGCGCCGCGACATAGACCTGTTTGGCGTCATTCGCGTTGAGGCTGACCGACATCAGCGTGCCGTGCGGCTTGACCTTGTCGAAGCGCTGCCAGGTGCCGCCGACATCGCGGCTGCGGTAGAGCGCACCATCCTTCGACGCCGCGGCGACCGAGAGGCAAGCATAAAGCGTGTTCGGATCCTGCGGCGAAACCTTGATGTCGCGTCCGTAGCTGAACGGCGAGAAGCGGTCGACGCGCAGGTCCTGCCAGGTCCTGCCCTGATCGTGGCTGCGAAACAGCCCCATGCGCACCGCGAGGATGATGCCGTCAGGATCGGCGGCGCTCGTACAGATGGCGTGGCCATCGAGCATGCCCTCCGCTTCAGTATCGCTGACGATCTTGGAGCGCAGCCGCTTCTCGTCGACCGACATGCGAATCAGATTGTCGCTCGAATCGCTCCAGGTCTCGCCGCCGTCGGTGGACCGCATGACGCCGCCGATCTCGAGCGCGGCATAGATTTCATTCGGCCGCTGCGGGTGGCGGGCAAAACGCATGACCCGAACCGCGAACGGCGCCTTGCCGCGATCCGGCAGTGTCGGGTCGGCGAGCCGGGTCCAGCTGTTGCCGGCATCGTTGCTGCGATAGATCGAAACCGGCGACCCCCCTGCAAGCATCCGTTTCGGATCGGCCGGGTCCGGCAGAAACGACCAGATTTGAATGCCGCGGTCGGGGAAATCGGCCCGCTTGAACGTGGCGCCCCGATCGGTGGAGCGATAGATGCCGTCCTTGGTGCCGGCGAGAACGAGGTCGGGGTCGCCCGGATGCACGAATACCGTATAGGCCTCGGGCTCGGTCAGGACGTGCTGCCAGGCGCCGTCTGCACCGCTGCGGAAGACCCCGGCGAGATTGCCCTCGTTGCCGCCGTAATAACCACCGACGCCGGCATAAACGTACGATTGAGTCATGGCGTATCTCCCGAGATTTTCGAAATGATATTTCGCGGCGGAAACTTGCACAATGGCGGGCTCGCACGGCGGGCTCGCACAATGGCGGCTCAGTGCAGCGTCGGCCGCTCGGTGACGACGTGGAGCTGGAGGCTGCCGATCAACTCCGCTCGCTCCGTCTCGGCTTCAGCCAGTTCAGCGGCCGCTTCCTCGGCGGTTGAGCGATTTGATCCCCAGACGACGATGCCACCGAGCACGGCGGCGATGGCCAGCAACAGCAGCCGCGGATCGAACGCGATCACGCCGAACAGAATGACGGCAAGAAGAATCGCGCCGCCGATTATGGCGATGCGCGCCACCAGAATGAATTTGCGGCAGCTTTCGAGCTTCGAGCTCGATTTCCTCGATTTGCGCTTCCAGGCGCTCGATCTCGTCGTGAGGGTCGGTATCGGACATCCAGGCATCACTAATCGGCGATCAGACAATCCTGCCCGATAAACCGATCACTGACCACCGATGACTGGAGCCTCGCTATTCCGCCGCGATCTTGCTCGCCGGATCGACCGCCTCGACCTGCGCCGCGCAAAACTTGAATTCCGGGATCTTGCCGAACGGATCGAGCGCGGGATTGGTCAGGAGATTGGCCGCGGCCTCGACGAAGGCGAACGGGATAAAGACGACACCATCGGGAATGGCGTCATCCTGCCGCGCCGCGAGCTCGACCACGCCGCGGCGCGTGGCGACACGGATCATATCGCCCGGCTTGATCCCGAGCTTGGCGATGGTGCCGCGTGACACCGAGGCCACCGCGCCCGGTTCGAGCGCATCGAGCACGGCCGCGCGCCGCGTCATGGCGCCGGTGTGCCAATGTTCCAGCCTCGCGTCCAGTCGTCAGAATGAACGGATATTCCTCGTTCGGCGTCTCGTCCGGCGGCGTCAACTTCGCCGCCACGAGCTTGCCGAAGCCGCCGGGACGCGGAAATCCCTTATCGAACACGACATCGCGGCCCGGTTTGTCGGGCGCATCCGCCGGATAGGTGACGGCGCTCTCGCGGGCCACGCGTTCCCAGGAAATATTGTCGAGCGAGGGCATCAGCGAGGCCATCTCCGCGTAGATCTGGTGCGGACCCTCGTAATTCCAGGGCAGCCCGATGCGGCGGCCAATCTCCTGGATCAGCCACCAATCGTGGCGCGTGTCGCCCGGCAGCGGCAGCGCCTGGCGGCCCATCTGCACTTGGCGGTTGGTATTGGTCACCGTGCCGTCCTTCTCCGGCCAGGCCGAGGCCGGCAGGATCACATCGGCATAGACCGCGGTCTCGGTGAGGAAGAGATCCTGCACCACCAGATGTTCGAGATGCGCCAGCGCCTCGCGGGCATGGTTGAGATCGGGGTCCGACATCGCCGGATTCTCGCCCATAATGTACATGCCCTTGATCACGTCGGCGTGCACCGCATCCATGATCTCGACGACGGTGAGGCCCTTCTTCGGGTCGAGCTTGGTGCCCCAGGCGTCCTCGTAGCGGGCGCGGATTTGCGGGTCTTCGACCGATTTGTAGTCGGGGAAGAACATCGGGATGAGCCCGGCGTCGGAGGCGCCCTGTACATTGTTCTGCCCGCGCAGCGGATGCAGCCCGGTGCCGGGCCGGCCGATCTGGCCGGTAATGAGCGACAGCGCGATCAGGCAGCGCGCATTGTCGGTGCCGTGGGTATGCTGCGAAATGCCCATGCCCCAGAAGATGATCGCCGATTTCGCGCGGGCGAACTTACGCGCCACCGTGCGCAGCACGTCGGCCTCGATGCCGCAGATCGGCGCCATCTCTTCGGCCGTGTAGTCCTTGATGCTCTCGGCGAACGGCTTGAAGCCTTCCACGTAGGTCTGAATGTACTGCTCGTCGTAGAGCTTTTCGGCAACGATCGTGTTGAGGATGCCGTTAAGCAACGCCACGTCGGTGCCGTTCTTGAATTGCAGCATGTGGGTGGCATGGCGCTTGAGCGCCTGGCCGCGCGGATCGGCGACGATCAGCGTGGCGCCGCGCTTCTTCGCCTGCTTGAAGAAGGTCGCGGCGACCGGGTGGTTCTCGGTCGGATTGGCGCCGATCACGAAAATCACTTCGGAATTCTTGCACTCGTTGAACGTGGCCGACACCGCGCCCGAGCCGACGCCTTCCATCAGCGCGGCAACCGAGGACGCGTGGCACAGCCGCGTGCAGTGATCGACGTTGTTGGTGCCGAACCCGGTGCGGACGAGTTTTTGGAACAGATAAGCCTCTTCGTTCGAGCCTTTGGCCGAGCCGAACCCGGCCAGCGCTTTCGGTCCGTCGCGGTCGCGGATTTTCTTCAACCCCGCGGCGGCGCGATCGAGCGCCTCGTCCCAGGTCGCTTCGCGGAAATGCGTCCACGGATTGGACGGGTCGATAAATTCGTGCGGCACCTTCGGCACGCCGTCCCTGCGGATCATCGGCTTGAGCAGACGCTGCGAATTGTGCACGTAATCGAAGCCGAAGCGGCCCTTGACGCACAGCCGGTTCTCGTTGGCCGGCCCGTTGCTGCCGCTGACGGAGAGCAGCTTGTCGTCCTTGATGTGGTAGGTGAGCTGGCAGCCGACGCCGCAATACGGACACACGCTGTCGACCTCGCGGTCGGCCTTGCCTTTGAAGATGTTGTTGGCGTCCACCAAAGTCGCCGGCATCAGCGCGCCGGTCGGACAGGCCTGCACGCACTCGCCGCAGGCGACGCAGGTCGAGGCGCCCATCGGGTCGTCGAAGTCGAACACGATCTTCTCGCCGTGGCCGCGGCCGGCCATGCCGATCACGTCGTTGACCTGGACTTCGCGGCAGGCGCGGACGCAAAGATTGCAATGGATGCAGGCGTCGAGATTGACCGCCATGGCCGGATGGGAGCGGTCGGGCGCAGGCGAATGGCGACGCGGGAAGCGGCCCTTCTTCACCTGCATGCTGGTCACAATCTGCCAGAGCTGGGAAGCGGGATCGTGGGCGTGCGCCTGGTCCGGCTGATCGGCCAACAAAACCTCGGCGACCATGCGCCGCGCGGCCATGGCGCGCTCGCTCTGCGTCTTGACCTTCATGCCCGGCGAGGGGTTGCGGATGCAGCTCGCCGCCAGAACGCGTTCGCCCTCGATCTCGACCATGCAGACGCGGCAATTACCGTCGGGCCGGTAGCCGGGCTGCGGCGAATAGCACAGGTTCGGCAGTTCGATGCCGAGCCGGGCCGCGGCGTTAAAGATGGTCTCGCCGGGGAGGATGTCGACCTCGCGATTGTCGATCGTGAAGGTGGCGGGCTTTTGTGCGTTCGTATCGGTCATGGCATTCATCCGCGGCTCGCGCCGACATGAAACCCCTCCCCCTCGTGGGGAGGGGCAGGGGTGGGGTATTGGCTTGCTCCGCCGGTACGCTCTTGCACTGCCGTGAAAATCGCTCCCCCAACACTCTGCGGCGATTTCAACACGTCAATATTCCAGAAGCGCAGCACAAAATAGCCTTGCGATTGAAGCCATGCCGTGCGCCGGGAATCATAGCCGCGGCGCGCGTCAGCATGCTGCGATCCATCCAGTTCAATAACAATCTTTCCCGAGTGCCAGGCGAAGTCGGCGATATAGCGTCCAATCGGCGCTTGCCTGCGAAAATGCATGCCGAGAGGTTTCATACTGCGCAGAAGCCACCACATTTTTCGTTCGGCAACGGTCGGATTGCGACGCAATGCTTGAGCGCGACCGCGAATTTTTGGCTCGATGTTTGTCGTCGGCATCGCTCGGGCTCCCACGGCCCCACCCCTACCCCTCCCCACGAGGGGGAGGGGGAAGAACTCCTCAGCGGTTTGCTCAACTCCTCCGGAAAGTATTTTAGCACACAGAGCAGCGGATTTGGCGCAGCCTGGCCCAGCCCGCAGATCGAGGCGTCGCGCATCAGCGCCGAGAGTTCGTCGAGGAGGGCGGCGTCCCACGGCCCGTTGGTCATGAGTTGCGCCGCCTTCTCGGTGCCCACCCGGCAGGGCGTGCATTGGCCGCAGCTTTCGTCCTCGAAAAACCGCATCAGGTTGAGCGCCACGGCTTTCATGTCGTCCTTGTCGGACAGGATGACAACCGCGTGGGAGCCTACGAAGCAGCCGTATTGTTCCAGCGTACCGAAATCGAGCGGAATGTCGGCCATCGATTCCGGCAGGATGCCGCCGGAGGCGCCACCCGGCAGATAACTCTTGAGGGTATGGCCGTCGGCCATGCCGCCGCAGAATTCGTCGATCAATTCGCGCGCGGTGACGCCGGCGGGCGCCAGCTTGACGCCTGGGTTCTTGACCCGGCCGGAGACGGAGAAACTGCGAAAGCCCTTGCGGTCGTGCCGGCCTTGCGAGGTGAACCAGCCGGCGCCCTTCTCCACGATGTCGCGCACCCAGAACAGCGTCTCGACGTTCTGTTCGAGCGTCGGCCGGCCGAACAGGCCGACCTGCGCCACGTAGGGCGGGCGATGCCGCGGCAGGCCGCGCTTGCCCTCGATCGATTCGATCATCGCGGATTCTTCGCCGCAGATATAGGCGCCGGCGCCGCGGCGCAGATGGATTTTGCTGTGCCGCGACAGACCTGCATTCTCGACCTTGGCGATCTCCTCAGCGAGGAGGAGCCGCACCTCGGGATATTCGTCGCGAACATAAAGATAAGTGTCGGCCGCCTCGACCACCCAGGCGGCGATCAGCATGCCCTCGATGAAGCGGTGCGGGTCGCATTCGAGATAATAGCGATCCTTGAACGTGCCCGGCTCGCCCTCGTCGGCATTGACCGCGAACAAACGCGGTTCCGGCTCGGCGCGCACCAGCGACCATTTCCGCCCGGTCGGAAAACCGGCGCCGCCCAGGCCGCGCAGGCCGGCATCGCTTACCAGTTTGATGATGTCGTCGCGCGTGCGCGCGCCGCCGATACACTCCTTGAGCAATTTGTAGCCGCCGCCATTCACATAGGCGTCAAACGGAACGTCGGTCGGGTAAGCGTGGGTGTGTGCGGGGTGGGGCGCGGCGGCGGCGACACTTGCGGCATCGGCCCGCATAATTTGCCCATGGCCCACCGCGCACACCGGAGCGCGATCGCAGGCGCCCATGCACGGGGCGCGCACGACGCGCACGTCGCTCCCGAGCTTTTTCGGCAGTTCGGCGAGCAGCCGTTCCGCGCCGGCGAGCGCGCAGGACAGCGAATTGCACACCCGCACGGTCACCGGCGGCGGCGGCGGCTCGCCTTCCTTCACCACGTCGAAATGGGCGTAGAAGGTCGCGACCTCATAGACCTCGGTGAGCGCGAGCTTCATCTCCTGCGCCAGCGCGGCCAGATGCGCCGCGGACAGATAGCCGTAGCGGTCCTGAATCAGATGCAGATGCTCGATCAGCAGATCGCGCCGCCGCTGCCGCTCGCCGAGCAGATCACTCACTTCAGCAAGCGCCTGCGGATCGACCTGACGGCCCTTCGGCGTGCGCGGCGGCCGCCGCCGGCCGGTTCCACCGCGCTCGCCCCGGGTCAAGGCCGGCGGCTGCTCGGTCACGTTCATCTTTCCTCTCAAAAAACAGTCAGAGACTACGCCACCTTTTCCTTCAGATGCGGGAACATGGCATCCAACGATTCCTGGTCCATCTCGGTCTTGAACTTATAGCGATCTTTCAGCGTCAGGGCCTTTTGCGCCGCCGGACGGGCATTGATCTCGTCGACAAGCCGCTTCAAGTTCCTGAACTTGTCCCAGGAGCCCTCGCCGAGCACGTTCGGCATGAGTCGCGCCCAGCCCCAGACGTTCATGTCAACGATCGTGAAGGTGTCGCCCAGCATGTATTTCTGCTTGGCGAGGCGGGCGTCGAGAATGCCGGCGTGGCGCTGCGACTCGAAGGCGTAGCGGTTGAGCGCGTAGGGAATCTTCTCCGGCGCGTAATTGCGGAAGTGCACCGACTGGCCGAAATAGGGTCCGACGCCGGAGGACACGAAGAACATCCACGACAACAATTCGCCGCGCGCCTTGTCGGTCTTCGCCGGCAGGAATTTTCCGGTTTTTTCCGCCAGGTACATGAGGATTGCACTGGAGTCGAAAACCGTGACGTCGCCGTCGACTATGGCGGGCAGCTTCGCGTTCGGGTTGATTGCCAGAAACTCGGGCTTGTGCTGCTCACCCTTGCGCGTATCGACCGGGATCGCCTCGTAGGGCGTAGCGGTTTCTTCCAGGAACAGCGCCACCTTGGTCGGGTTCGGCGCGCCGCTATAATAGAACTTGAGCATGGTTCACTCCTTCTGTTGCGCTAATTCAATCAATCCAGCATTTTTACAAACTGGATTACCTGCTTATCCCCTCACAACGACAATCAGAACAATCCGACGATCTTGCCATCCGGCCCGACATCGATCGCATCCGCTGCCGGCACCCGCGGCAGGCCCGGCATGGTCATGATTTCCCCGCAGATCGCCACCACGAACTCGGCGCCCGCCGACAGCCGCACGTCGCGCACCTTGATGATGTGATTGGTCGGCGCGCCTTTGGCATCGGGATTGGTGGAAAAACTGTATTGCGTCTTGGCGATGCAGATCGGAAACTTGCCGTAGCCCATCGCCTCAAAGGCAGCGAGCTGATCGCGCACCGGTTTATCCACGTCGATGTCCGTGGCGCGGTAGATTTCCTTGGCGATAGTGCGGATCTTTTCCAGAAGCGGCATGTCGTCGGGATAAAGATATTTGAGCTTGCTCTGGCCGCTTTCGGCGACCTTGACCACGGCGCGCGCCACATCGGCGGCGCCTTCGCCGCCGAGCGCCCAATGATCGGCCATCAAGGCTTCGACGCCGAGCGCCTTGCACTTGTCCTCGACCAGCTTGATCTCGGCCGCGGTGTCGGCCGAGAAGCGGTTGATCGAAACTATTGGCACGATGCCGAATTTTTGCACGTTCTCGACGTGGCGTTGCAGATTGGCCATGCCGGCTTCGAGCGCCTTGAGGTTCTCGTGTTTGAGGTCTTCCTTCTTGACGCCGCCGTGCATCTTGAGGGCGCGGATGGTAGCGACCAGCACCGCGCAATCGGGCGAGAGCCCGGTCTTGCGGCACTTGATGTCCATGAATTTTTCTGCGCCGAGATCGGCGCCGAAGCCCGCTTCGGTCACCACATAGTCGCAAAGTTTCAGCGCGGTAGTCGTCGCCAGCACCGAATTGCAGCCGTGGGCGATGTTGGCGAACGGGCCGCCATGGATGAAGGCCGGCGTTTCTTCGAGCGTCTGCACCAGGTTGGGCGCCAGTGCGTCCTTCAAAAGCGCGGTCATCGCGCCGTGCGCCTTCAGTTCGCCGGCGCGCACCGGCTTGCGGTCGCGCGTGTACGCGACCACGATATTGGCAAGACGCTTTTTCAGGTCCTGGACGTCCGTGGCGAGACAGAACACCGCCATCACCTCCGAGGCGACCGTGATGTCGAAACCGTCCTCGCGCGGGAAACCGTTGGCGACGCCGCCGAGAGAGGACACGATCGAGCGCAGCGCCCGTTCGTTCATGTCGACCGCGCGCCGCCAGGCGATCCGGCGGCCGTCGATGCCGAGCGCGTTGCCCCAATAAATATGATTGTCGATCAAAGCCGCGAGCAGATTATTGGCGGCGCCGATGGCATGCAAATCGCCGGTAAAGTGCAGATTGATCTCTTCCATCGGCACCACCTGGGCGTAACCGCCGCCGGCCGCGCCGCCCTTGACGCCGAAGCAGGGGCCGAGCGAGGGCTCGCGGATGCACAACATCGCCTTCTTGCCGATGTGATTGAGCGCATCCGTCAAGCCCACCGTCGTCGTGGTCTTGCCTTCGCCCGCGGGCGTGGGCGTAATCGCGCTGACCAGGATCAGCTTGCCGTTCGGGCGACCTTTCAGCGTCTTGATGTAGTCGAGCGATATTTTGGCCTTGTAGTGTCCGTAGGGCTCAAGGTTCTCCGGCGCGATGCCAAGCCGCTCGCGCGCCACATCGATGATCGGCCGCATTTTGGCAGCCTGGGCGATTTCGATGTCGGATTTTGGATTGGCATGCTGGGAGGAGACGGGTGCGGCCTTGGCCGCGGCAGCGGGAGGCGGAGTCATGAAAACCTCGTACCTGTGGTGAGCCCGGCATTTTGAGCAAATTCGTTGGCGCCGACTTTGGGGCCGTCGGCCTGCACGCGCGTGACCTTGAAACGGCCGTCGGCGCAGACCACCAGAAATCCGTCGCCCTCGATGACGACGATCTCGCCCATCTTGCCGGCGATGCCTTTCGGATTCTTGGCCGGCAGCGGCTTGGCGTCGAAGATCTTTACGGTCTTATCGTTGAGTCTCGACCAGGCGCCGGGCGCCGGATTGCAGCCGCGGATGAGCCGGTCGATCTCCTGCCAGGGCCGGCCCCAATCGATATGCGCATTGTCGGGGCCGCAGCGGCCCTCATAGGTCGCCTTGGTCTCGTCCTGTTTGAGGCGCGGCGCTTTGCCGGCTTTCACCAGATCGACCGCTTCCAGCATCGCCTCGACGCCGATCGGGAACAATCGGTCGAAATACACTGAGCCGAGCGTGTCGGTCGGGCCGATGGGCGTTTTTTTCTGCAGCAGCACGTCGCCGGTATCGAGACCGTTGTCGGGCCAGAAGATCGACAACCCGGTTTCAGTCTCGCCCTTGATGATCGGCCAGTTGATGGCGCTCGGCCCGCGATAGGCCGGCAGCAGCGACGGGTGATACTGAAATCGAGCCGTGGGTCGGAATATTCAAAAACTCCTCCGGCACGAACAGCGTGACGAAGGCCATGACCTGCAGATCGGGCTTGAGCGCGCGGAACTCGTCCCACACTTCGGACTTGCGATAGGTGGCCGGCTGATAGACCGGCAGCTTTGCCGCCTGCGCCGCCTCCTTCAGCGGATCGGCCTTGGCGCCCTCCTTCTCGGGCGCAACGTAGACGGCGACGACGTCTTCGCCGCGCTTGAGCAGCGCTTCGAGCACCGCCTTGCCGAACGCCTGCTGGCCGTGAACGACGATACGCATTTCTCAAAACCTCTGCCAAACTCAACGCGTCCCCTCCCCCTTGTGGGGAGGGGAAGAAAAAACTACGCCGCCTCGGCTTTTGCCTTTTCCACCGGCGCGATCGCGCCGGATGCATTGATCTCCGCGATTTCCTTGTGCGAATAACCGAGCACCTTGCGCAGGATCTCCTCGGTGTGCTCGCCAAGCAGCGGCGAGCGCCGCACGTCGGGGGCCGAGTCCGACAACTTGATCGGATTGCCGACCGTCAAATACTTGCCGCGCACAGGATGGTCGACCTCGACCACAGTGCCGGTTGCGCGCAGCGACGGCTCCTCGGCGATCTCCTTCATCGACAGGATCGGCCCGACCGGAATGTCCTTAGCGTTGCAGATTTCCATGACCTCGAACTTGTCCTTGGTCATGGTCCATTGCTCGATCGTATCGAAGATATGCCGCAACCGCGGCAGCCGCGACGGCGGCGTTGCGTAGTCGGGATCGGTCTTCCATTCCGGCCTGCCGATGAGATCGCAGATGGCGCCCCAGACCGGCGCCTGAGTGATGAAATAGATATAGGCGTCGGGATCGCTCTCCCAGCCTTTGCATTTGAGAATCCAGCCCGGCTGGCCGCCGCCGGAATCATTGCCGGCGCGCGGCGTGGCTACCCCGAACGGAATGCCCTCGCCGTATTGGCTATATTCGCTGAGCGGGCCGTACGCCAGGCGCTGCTGATCGCGCAGTTTCACCCGAGCCAGGTTGAGCACGCCGTCCTGCATGGCCGTGAGCACCTTTTGGCCGCGCCCGGTGCGCGCCCGCTGGTAGAGCGCCGCGACGATGCCAAGCGCGAGATGCAAGCCGGTGCCACTGTCGCCGATCTGGGCGCCGGTGACGAGCGGCGGCCCGTCGCGGAAGCCGGTGGTCGACGCCGCCCCGCCGGCGCACTGCGCGACGTTCTCATAGACCTTGCAGTCCTCATACGGACCGGGGCCGAAACCCTTCACCGAAGCGACGATCATGCGCGGATTGAGCTTGTGAATATGCTCCCAAGTCAGCCCCATGCGGTCGAGCGCACCGGGCGCGAAATTCTCAACCAGCACGTCGCAATGCTTGACCAGCCGCTCGAGAATTTCCTTGCCCCTGGGATGCTTGGAATCGATCGTAATGGAACGCTTGGAACCATTGAGCATGGTGAAATACAAGCTGTCGGCGCCTTTCACATCGCGCAATTGCGTGCGCGTAATATCGCCGATACCGGGCCGTTCCACCTTGATCACGTCGGCGCCCATATAGGCGAGAAGCTGCGTGCAGGTCGGCCCGGATTGCACGTGCGTGAAGTCGAGAATTTTCACGCCTTCGAGCGCCCTGCCCGCCTGGCCCCAAGGTCTTTTGCTCGGTCGCGGCAGGCCGTTGCCGGGTTTGGCGGCAGGCTTTTTCACTGCCGTCAGCTTGACGACTTTCTTGGCGGATTTTTTCCCCGCCGCGTTGGCTTGCGCCCTAGCGGGCTTCTTGCGCGTTGCCATCGGTTCTCCCCTCTTATTCGAAATCGACTATTTCTTACGCACCGCGCTTTGCGGGTTGAGCTTGCCGATGTTGCCGCTCTCGGTGCCGGCCGCCGGATCGATCGCCGCGTTGATCAGCGTCGGCTTGCCGGAATCCATCGCCTTGTTGACGGCGCGGGCGAGTTCGTCGGGCGTGGTCACATGGACGCCGACGCCGCCGAACGCTTCCATCATCTTGTCGTAGCGGGCATCCTTGACAAAGACCGTCGTCGCCGGATCCGGACCGCCCGTTGGATTGACATTGGTGCCGCGATAGATGCCGTTGTTGTTGAACACGACGACGCAGACCGGAAGCCCGTAGCGGCAGATCGTCTCCACTTCCATGCCGGAGAAGCCGAAAGCCGAATCGCCTTCGACCGCGAGCACGGGCTTGCCGGTCTCGATCGCGGCCGCGATCGCAAAGCCCATGCCGATGCCCATGATGCCCCAGGTGCCGACATCGAGCCGCTTGCGCGGCTGGTACATGTCGATGATCCCGCGCGCGAGATCGAGCGTGTTGGCGCCCTCGTTGACCAGAATGGCATCCGGCCGCTCCTTGATGACGGTGCGCAGCACCCCGAGCGCGCTGTGGAAGTCCATGGGCGCCGAGTTCTTCATCAGCCGCGGCGCCATCTTGGCGATGTTTTCTTCCTTTTTCGCCTTGACCGCGTCGGTCCATTCGGCCGGCGGCGGCGGCCACTTGGCGCCTAACGCATCGACCAGCGCCGACGCGCAGGAGCCGATATCGCCGACCAAAGGAGCTGCGATCTCCACGTTTAAATCCATCTCCTTGGGCTCGATGTCGATCTGGATGAACTTCTTCGGCGCATCGCCCCAGGTCTTGCCCTTGCCGTGCGAGAGGAGCCAATTGAGGCGGGCGCCGATCAGCATGACGACGTCGGAATCCTTCAGCACGGTCGAGCGCGCCGCGCCGGCGCACTGCGGATGCGTGTCGGGCAGCAGCCCCTTGGCCATGCTCATCGGCAAAAACGGAATGCCGGTCTTTTCAACGAGCGCGCGGATTGCGTCATCGGCCTGGGCGTAGGCTGCGCCTTTGCCGAGGATGATGAGGGGCCGCTTGGCGCTCTTGAACACGTCGAGCGCGCGCTTGATCGCGGCCGGCGCAGGGATTTGCGCCGGCGCGGGGTCGATGACCTTGACCAGCGACTTGGCGCCGGCCTGCGCGTCCATCGGTTGCGAGAACAGTTTCGCCGGCAGGTCGAGATAGACGCCGCCGGGACGGCCGGAAACCGCGGCGCGAATCGCGCGCGCCACGCCGATGCCGATGTCGGCAGCATGCAGCACGCGGAACGCCGCCTTGCACAGCGGCCGCGCGATCGCCAACTGGTCCATCTCTTCGTAGTCGCCCTGCTGCAGGTCGACGATCTCACGTTCCGACGAGCCGGAGATCAGGATCATCGGGAAACAGTTGGTGGTGGCGTTGGCAAGCGCGGTGAGGCCGTTGAGGAAGCCGGGCGCCGACACCGAGAGGCAAATGCCGGGCGTCCTGGTCAGAAAGCCGGCGATGGCCGCCGCATTGCCGGCGTTCTGTTCGTGCCGGAACGAGATGACGCGCATGCCTGCGGCCTGCGCCATGCGGCCCAGATCCGTGATCGGGATGCCGGGCACGCCGTAGATCGTGTTGATGCCGTTGAGCTTGAGCGCGTCGATGACGAGGTGAAATCCGTCGGTCAATTCCTGCTCCGCGTCGACGGCAGGTTTTTCCTTCACTGCTGCATCAGCCATGGGCGTCTCCCGTCATCTTTGCCATGCCGGCGGCCGCAGGGGCGCCCCTTGTGGGCGTCCTCGCCCGCAGCGCGCCGCAACGGGCGGCCACAAGGGCCGCCCCTACGTGCGCCGCGAGACCGGCCGCAGCCATGCCGGATTCGTTGGTTGTGATCGTGCTCACGTCTTCAATCCAAATAATCGGCGTACTTCGCCACGTGCTCGGCCAAACCGAGTGCGTGGTCGCGCACCAACGTTTCGGCGCGCAGCATGTCGCGGGCCTCCAGCGCTTCGATGATGTGCATGTGGTCGCGGATCGAGCGGTCGGCGCGATCCTTCTCGCCGATCGTCTTGCGCCGGATCATCCGCATGTGGGTAAACAGGTTCTCGGCCAGATTGATCAGCGCATCGTTGCGGCTCATGCGGATGATGGTCTGATGAAACTTGATGTTGACATCCGAATATTCGTCGAGATGGGCGCGATGCTCGCCGTTATGGAAGGTTGCGAACATCCGCCGCAGTCCGGCAATTTCCTCGTCGGAGGCGATCTGCGTGATCAGCCGCGCCGCCATGCTTTCGAGCGCCGCCCAGGCGGTAATCAGCTCGATCACCTCGCGCTTGGTCTTGCGCACGACATAGACACCGCGGCGCGGCTGCGAGCGCACGAAACCCTCGCGCTCAAGCTGAGCCATGGCCTCGCGCACCGGCGTGCGGCTGATGCCGAAATCGGCCGCCAGCCGCCGCTCGTCGAGCCTGATCTCGGTGCGGCTACCGTAAATGTCCATCGCGGCGATGGCGTTCTTGAGCGCCGCGTAGGCCTGCTGCTTGAAGCTCGCCGGGCTCGCCAGCGCGTCGACCGCCACGCGGCGCTCCGGCTGCGCGACCGGATCTGGCATCGGGCTGGTCCGGCGAAGTATGGAGATACTGGAGCTCATACTGGCATACATTATTCCAGGCTCCGGCGTATGCGCAACGGACCCTGGTGCGTCAAATTCTCCATTTTGGGGGCGACTTTTCCTTGCCGCCGGCCAGGGCCGGGGACGCCCCGGCCCTGAGGCCACAAAGTCGCGCAACCCCCGAACGGCGCCCTTACCTACCCGCTCCAGCCTTCAGCCCTTGGCCATGAAGCGACTGCGCAACGGCTTGAGCACGAACAGCGCCAACGCCACGACGATGAAATTCATGATCGCGGTGGCGACGAACACCATGTGCCAGGTCCCGGTATGGGTCTTGATGAGGTTCGCGACCGGAACCAGGAACGCGGATGCTCCCTTCGCCGTGTACAACAGGCTCAAGTTCACGGTGGCGAACTTGGTCCCGAACGTGTCCGTGCAGGTCGATGGGAACAGACTGAAGATTTCTCCCCAGGTCAGGAAAATCAGACCGGCGAAGATCACGAACCCCAACGGCGCATGACCAAGGCTCCAGAGCAGCCAGTAGGAAATGCCGCCCAGGCCGAACGCGATCGCCATCGTGTATTCGCGGCCGACATTGTCGGAAATCCAGCCGAACAGCGGGCGCGTGCCGCCGTTACAGAGATTGTCGACAATACCCGCCAGCACCAGCGTCGACAGGCCGAACGCAAGAACGATCTTGCCGACATTGAAGTCCCCGGCGATGGGCGCAAGCTGTGCCGTCGCCATCAGGCCGCTCGCCGACACCAGGACGAACATGATGTAGAGCAGCCAGAACACCGGCGTCGTCAGCACTTGCCACGGGGCGTAATTGTGCAACGTCTGCGCGACTTTTGGCGCGGCAAGGCCGGCCACCTCATCCGCATCCGGACCGCGCAATAGCCAGGCGAGAACGAAAACGAGGCCGCCCTGGACCAGACCAAACCAGAAAAACGCGGCCTGGTAGCCGGCGGAACTGATGACGTGGGTGATAGGAATGACGGTGAGCGCAGTGCCGGCGCCGTAGCCGGCGGCCGTGAGTCCCACCGCAAGCCCGCGCCGATCGGGAAACCACTTCACGGCCTGACCGACGGAGGTCGCATAAATGGCACCGCCGCCAATGCCGCTGATCGCCGCGCCGAGATAGAGCATTTCAAGCGTTCCGGCGCGCGAATTGATGATCCAACCCAGCGCAACCATGACGCCCCCGAAGGCGACTACCAGTTTCGGCCCAAGCTTCGGGCCCAGGCTGTCGACAATCCAACCTTCGACGGGCGTGAGCCAGGTCTCCAGCGCAATGAACACGCTGAACGCAAGCTGGATCGATGCTTTCGTCCAGCCATGCGCTTGATTCATTGGATTGACGAAAAACGTCCAACCGTATTGCAGGTTGGCGATCAGCACCATGCAAACGATGCAAATGATGAGCTGAGTCCAACGTGTTCCAGGCGTCGCCAACGCGCGTGCGTCAGCCGCAGTCGATACGGTGCTCATTAGCTTCCTCCCCAAGTCTCGCTCAGCTTTGTCTACGTCAAGCTGTTGCTCCAGGGCATTTATTATTCTTGCTCCAGGTTTGTCCAGTTTCTCGCTACGCAGCCGTCTGATTTCGCGGTGCAGCGTTAACCAGCCGCGTCTCCTTGCGGTCGGTTCGCAGCGGCAACGCCCGGCAAGTCGAGCGATTTTCAGATGCGTCGTGGCGCGCGGCGCTGCCGAAAACAGTCTGCTGCTGCACCGCGGCAGGCGCTGATCTGCAGAGCAGAACCGCGGTCTGGCCGATGACAGATGGTTGCGGAGGCGCGGCTGCGCTATTCCGCCGCAGGTCCCGCGGCCGGAGCTTTTGCAACGGCGTTGCGCCGCCGGCGCGGCAGCGTGCCGAACCGGTGGCCGTTTTTGGAGACGCACCTGGCACGGCGGTAGCTCACGAACGAGGCCGGCCTGGGTCGGGGCGGCGCGACGCAGTACTTGCATCGTTGCCACATTCAGGACACACCGCGGGACGCTCTATCAAGCGCCTTCGCCCGCAGAATGACCGATCGGACTCGTGACGATAAGCCAACTCCCCGCCGCACATTCGCCCCAGCCGAGGCGCGTCGCCGGTGCGGGAGATGCAGTCTATGTCATTCTCTTTACCGTCGGATTGCTGCTGTACTGGCTGTGTCGGAGCCACGTCTCGGTGCTGCCGCCCTGGGCGCCGTGGGATTTCTCCTGGGTCGAGTTTCTGTCGGCTTGGCTCGCGCTGTGGTGGTACGTCCGCGGCATTGCCCGAACGACCGCCGAGGACCGTCCGTCACTGCAGCGGCAGTTATCGTTCTTTGCCGGACTCTTTTTGACCTATGCCGTTCTGGAGACGCGCTTCGAGTATCTGGCCGAGCACCAGTTCTTCTACAATCGCCTTCAGCACGTCGTCATGCACCACATCGGGCCGTTCCTAATCGCCTTGGCCTGGCCCGGCGCGACGCTGTTGCGAGGCATGCCCGCGGCCGTGCGCCGCATCGTCAGTCATCCGGCCCTAGTCCGCATTGTCCACGTCTTGCAGCAGCCGCTGCTCGCCGCATTTCTGTTCTCCGGCTCGTTTTTCTTCTGGCTGATTCCGCCGGTTCACTTCCGCGCCATGATCGATCCCGATCTGTTCGCGCTGATGAACTGGACCATGGTCGTCGAGGGCATGCTGTTCTGGTGCCTGGTGCTCGATCCGCGTCCTTCGCCGCCGGCGCGGGCGTCGTTTGCGGTGCGCACGGCGCTCGCTTTTGCGGTGATGTTCCCGCAGATCGTCGGCGGCGCCATCATTACGTTTACGCCGCGCGACCTTTATTCGTTCTACGACCTGTGCGGCCGCATCTATCCGAATCTCGGCGCGCATGTCGATCAGGCCATCGGCGGCCTGATCATGTGGATTCCCCCGGCGATGATGAGCGTGCTCGCGGCGCTGCTGGTCTTGAACATGCTGCGCAAGGCCGAGGAACAGACACCGAGCGAAGCAGACTACGATGAAGAAGCCGATGGCGGCGATGCTCGCCTCGTCATCGACGCGAGCCGCTGGACCGGCAGCTAGAGCCGGGCTTGCGGTTGCAATTGCAGTCGCGTTCGCCGCGCCAGCCCGGCGTCCAAACGCGGCGCGCCTTATTGTCCGATGCTCAGAGTGAAGAAAGAAGCCGCCGCCACCAGCTGCCGCTGCCCGCCCCGTCCACCATTTTGCGCAGATCGTCGGTGGTGCCGGCGAGACTGAAGCCCGCCTTGGACAGTCCGGTAAACAAAAGCTTGATGTCGCCATTGCGGTTGAAGACATAGACCGCGGCGCCGTGCGTCACTTCATAGGGGTGTCCGGGGCTCGCCGGCGTGACCGAATAGGACACGCGGTAGCGCTTGGCGAGCGTGGCAAGCTGATCGGGCGTGCCGCGCAGGCCGGTCACCTGCGGCGCGAACGCCGCGGCATATTGCTTGAGCACCGGCAGCGTGTCGCGGTTGGGATCGACGGTGACGAACAGGACGCGCACCTCGTCCGCCTTCTTGCCCAGCGTCTTGAGCATGTCGGCGATATTGAGCAACGTGGTTGGACAGACGTCAGGACAGAAGGTGTAGCCGAAATAAAGCAGAACGATCTTGCCCTTGTAGTCGGCGGCGGTGACGGTCTTGCCGTCGATGGCGCGCGCCATGGTGAAGTCGAGCGCCGGCAACGCGCCGGTCACGTCGGTCGAGTTCCACGCCCGCGCCGGAACGGCGGAAACAAGCAGGCCGCCGAACAGCAGACTTGCCGCCATCGTGCCGAAAGCACGGCGGTCCGCGTTAAATTTGAGCGCAGCGGGCATGGTCGACATTCTCAGCTTGGGCATTTCGACTTTCTTATGGCGACGGCACGGGACAGATCATACAGACGGCATGCATTCCCGAACTGCTCCCGCCGGAATTCCGTTCTAATTGAAGACCGCACCGTCCGCCGATCAAATGCGCGTGTGCAAAGCGGCCGCACTTAGGGGCGCTTTTGATCATGGTTTTGAGTTCGACAAGACCCAGCATCGCGATCGCGCTCTGCCAACTGTTCCACACGAAACAATCGCGTTCGGGTTTCAGATCGCCCCAGCAGGCCCGCAGGAATCGCGCCGCTTTTTCGGGATGCGAGGGCGGAGCGCCAAGCGCGCTTGCCGGAGTGCTGGCATCGCGCCAGGCCCGAGCCGCCGGCGGCGCTGTCTTCGCGGCCAACTGCGCCATCTGCCACGGCGCCGGCGCCGACGGGCGCGGCCAGCTCCGGGAAGGCCTGAACCCCCAGCCTGCCAATCTCACGCCGCCGCCCTGGTCGGACGTGACGACCGCCGGCCGGACATTTCTCGCCATTCGCAACGGCGTACACGGGACAGCGATGCCCTCTTGGCCTATATTCAGTGATCAGCAAATTTGGGACCTCGTGGCCTGCATCACCTCACTCAAAGGCCGGTAGAGTTGTCCAGGTCGTATTCGCAATGATCTTTAATGGATGAACGGTCGGGCCTGAAGCTGCCTGTCAAATCGAAAACGGTGCCTCAACATGAAGGCGGCAGCAAGGTCACTCGCACGACACTTGGAGGCATAGAATGCGGGTCAATCGCTGGCTGTTAGTTGCCCTGTTTGTCGTCGGCGCCGTGATCGGCGCCGGCGGCATCGTCGGAAGTGTCGCCGTCAACCGTTACACGTCCACCGACGCCTTTTGCACATCCTGCCACACCATGGCCTTGCAAGCCGCAGATCCACATTTCCAACAATCGGCGCATCGCAGCAACAACGAAGGGGTGCGGCCGAGCTGCGGCGACTGCCACATTCCAAGGAGCAACTGGTTCGTCGAGACCTATGCCCATGTCACCTCCGGTGCAAAGGACGTCTTTGTTGAATTCACGCACAATTTCAGCGATCCAAAAGTCTGGGCGGCGCGCCGGATCGCGCTCGCCCCGGAAGTCGACGCCGAAATGCGTGCCGAGGACAGCGTCACCTGCCGCTCCTGTCACGATGCCAGCGCGATCAAGCCGCAGAGCGACGCCGGGCGGCAGTCACATGCCTTACTCGCCCGAGGCGGCGTGACCTGCGTTGATTGCCACGCCAACCTCGTGCATCCCCCGGCGACGCCGACCGCGCAGCCGCCTGCGCCACCGCCGACCGGGCGATGAATACGCGAAAGCCTAAACTGTGGTGGGGGGCGGTTACGGGCTTCTACAAGCCCGGCGTCCAGTCCATCCCGGATCTGGACCGCGTGTCACTGTTTCTGTATGCCGCACGCACCGTCATCCTGGTCATTTCCGTTCAGGCCGCCATTATCGCCGGCCTGTTGGCCGCGGGTGCGGGCCGTTTCGCATGGGGCAATTTCATCGCCGTGCTCGCCGGATTTGTCGTCGCCCACATGATCAGCAACCTGAGCAACGATTATGTCGGGTTCATGCGCGGGCACGACACTGCGGACTCACCCCGGATGCGATACACGGTGCATCCGCTGGCGAGTGGAGCGCTTGACACTCACACGCTGCTCACAGGGCTGGCGCTCCTGGCCTTCATCGGCGTCGGCATTACGACATATTTCATCCTCGAGCGCGGTTGGATGGCGGCCGCCTTCGTCGTGGCCGGCGTCTCGCTCTTGCTTCTGTATGACGCCGCTCCAATCCCGCTAAAGAGCGTCGGGCTGGGCGAATTCGCCGTCCTGCTCGTGTGGGGACCGCTGATGGTGGGTGGCGGATTCGCCATGATTGCCGGGCAGCTATCGGCCAACGCGATGCTTGCCTCGCTTCCTTACGGATTGGGCGTCATGACCATCCTGACCGGCAAGCACATCGACCAGATGGACTTTGATTCTCGCCGGGATATCCGCACCCTGCCCGTGTTGATCGGGGAGTCCGCGGCGCGCATGCTGAACGTCGCCGCGATCGCCGCAATCTACGTGATCGTCGCCGTCATGATCGCTGTTGGACGCCTAACGCCGTTTGCGGCGGCGATTGTGCTCGCCGCCCCCCGCGCTGCCCACGCCATAAAGGTCATGAGCCGACCGCGCCCGGCGGCGGCGCCGGACGGTTATGTGGGTTGGCCGCTTTGGTATCACCGCACTTGTCTTGAGCACAACCGCGTGTTCGGTTGGGCATATATTGGCGGATTAGCCGCCGCCGCAATCTTGGCGGCGTGACCTGCGTAGAACGCCATACCAACCTCGTGCATCCCCCGGCACCGCCGACTACCCAGTCGAAATCAACGATCTCGAGGAGGACGCGAGGCGCAGCATCTAGAGTGCCCGAAACAACGATGGCGTCGTGGCCGATGGTCAGCGATCGGAAAATTTGGTCATTTTTGCGCGTGTTCCTGGTGCGGCATAGCGGCGAGTTAGCCTGCTGGGCTGCCGAACCCGAAGACGCCAAAGAATACCTTCCTTGCCGTCGTCAGCCAGACAGCGTCCGCATCGCCAATGCGCCCAGCGATGATGTCCTTCTCGATCGTGGCGATCTTGTCGAAACGCACCGAGGACGGCACTTGAGCCCGGTCCCAGCGGTCGGCGCTATCGGCATGGCATCGGGATCGTCGCGAGGCATCGAGGTGATATAGGCGACCACCACGTCTGCGCGCCGATCGTTATCGGTGGAAATGACCAGCGCTGGCCGGCGCTTGGCGGCAGTCAAGTTGGTGAAGGGGAAATCGGTCAGGACGATTGCCCCAAAGGGAATTCCGGTCACGAGCGGAAGCGCTCGACCAGGTCGGCATCGCTGTAGAGATCGGGCTCTTCGTAGAGCCAGTCGAACGCGCCGCCCGCAGCGTTCAGCACCGTAAGGGACGGCTCTTCCGTCTCGATGCTTTCAACCACGACACGCAACCGCTGACGAGGCGGTATGCCCCGACGCCGCAGTTCGTCGGTCACCTTGCCGGCCTCGATGTCGTTCAGAATCTGTTTCACGAGGCGACTGCGACCGCAATCGCGTTGAGGTCGGCCTGCACCGCGCGGTCGACCTCGGGAAATATCCCCCCAAGTTCGGCGAGCATGGCCGCGTCCTCCGGCCCTGGCGGCTTGGCGAACGGCAGCGGACAACGGTAGCGCTCCAACAGCCGTTTCAGGGCAGCGTCCCCGGCGTAGGGAAATTTCGGTTTCGGCATGGAGTGCGGCTCCGAATGCGGGCGCTTACGCCGTTGCCTCGTGTCAGATGAACTGGTCGAACGGTTCGATCGCCTTGACGGTTGCGAGGAGTCCCTGGGCCCGCAGCGTATCGAGGTAGTCCTCAACCGATTTCGGCGGATTCTTCAATCGCAGACGCACCGTCTTCACAGCTTGCAGGAAGATTGGCTGAGACAGATGAAACTGATGCGTCAAGAACTCGTCCGGGTGCTGCGCTTCGATTCCCCAGCGATCGAGCTTCTCGGCAGGAAAGTCCTTGAGATTCACCGTCACGATGAGATCGGCACGGCCCTTGATTGCGGCGGCGAGCACGTGGCGATCATCGGGATCAGGTAACTCCAGGACATCAATGAGCTGCTCGAAATCGGTCACCAGCGCATCACGTGCGTGCGCATTCATCAGATCACGCGTTCTCTCGAGCTGTGTGCCTGTCAGATCAGGGCGGTTCTGGAGAACGGCCCTGATCCACTCCTCGTGCACCGCATCCGACCATTTGGCACGGTAGAGATCCGCCACCGCGAGCTCCAGCAGGAGATCGCGCAGCGGCGCCGGATAGAGAACGGAGGCGTCGAGGAAGGCGGTGAAACTGCCCAAGGCTCAGTATCCCATTTTGAGTTCCTGAGCTTCTGCGGCAAGCTGATCGAGCACCTTGCGCCGCTCCGCGTCGATGTTCTCTTTGAAGCGCAAAACGTCCTCGAAGCGGATGCGCCGATGGGTCCCCACCAAGCGGAAGGGAAGCTTCTTCTGCTCAAGAAGCTGAACGAGGAACGGCCGCGACACATTCAGAAAATCGGCCGCCTGTTGCGTGGTGAGCTCTGCATTCTGAGGAACAATCGTGACCGCGCGGCCCGATGCCATATCCTCCAGGATGGCCTGGAGGAGCTTCACTGCACCAGCCGGCAACTCGATCGTTTCCTCTTGGCCGGCATCGCGGACACGCAGAGTCAGGGAACGTCCCCGACGGGCCAGCGGGGCGAGCCGCTGTCCCGACGCACGCGCGAGCTCCATGTCCGCCTTGGAAGGGGGAACGCTCGTCTGTGCTGCGGTTGCCATGGCTCTTCTCCTCGTAATCTGGTGCCACTGGCATTATGGGCATCGGAGCCAGCAAACGCAATATCCGAAATATATGAAACTATCGAAAACGCGGCGGGAAATAACCTGAAGGTCGTAAGGGCGTTTGCGGCCCGGTGAGCGAAAACCTGCGCGTTCCCAGTGGTTTAGGTGAAGTCCGTTTCCTACCCAGCTTTTCGCTCTGGCGTTTCCATCTGCGCCGGACTTCGCCCTGCTACCTTTTGATTATGAGTTAAAGGCAACCGACTGCGATTACTTTCGCACATCTTCGAATTAGCCCAACATTTCCGCCGGTTCCGAGGATTTCTCCTACTCTGCACTTTCGCTCTATTTCGCGCCAAGTCTCGTCCGTTCCTTCCCTCTTGCTTCCACAGTGCTTCCAGAATTGGCGACGCTTAAGTCCTGGAAGCAGAATAAGCACTTGAATTTACAAGCGCGGACGCAAAGCGCTTACGTTTGCTCCGTACACGGAACCCCATTCCAAACACAAGTATTCGCGCGGATCGTTTCAAGTCAAGACTTGGTGAATCTACAGTCCCCATCGCGAAGTTGCCGAAGAACTTGCTGCCAAACGTGTCTTCAGGAAATCAAACTCCAGAAACCGCTCTTGCGGCCGTGCTCGGCTATCAGTCGGGCAGCATAGACTGCGTGCGTCTCGAACGCGCCGAATTCCTTGATTGTGGCTGCAAGGCTCTCGCATTCCATGAAATGCCGCGCGGCATGGCGATAGCGGCTCGATCGAGCCTTGGTCAGCGTGAAGCCGATCATCGCGCGAAGCGCCAGCGTTGCGGCGAGCGGGTGTTTGGCGGCGAACGCATCGGCGGCCGGCGAGAGAATCTCGTAGTGGTTACCGTCGAGCTCCGCCGCACGCCGCGTCACGACGCGTGCGGCTCGATCCAATGCCGGCCAGGAGACCAGGAACGACAGCGCCTGAAGCACGCTGCCGTAGCGCTCCGCATAATCGAGCGCCCGCGCTTCGGCCTCGACGTCCTCGAATTCGGGCAGGCGCTTGAGATAGGCGCGCAGATGCTCGGCGCTGAGCGTGCGCTCGAAGCACGACCAGCGGGCGGCCTGAGCCTCATCGCCCCGGCCGAGCGCTTCGAGCACATCGATCCTTGCGTCCTCCCAATCAAAGTGCGGCCAACCGCTTCGCCTTTGCTCGGCCGCTTCGATCGTCCGCAGCGCCTCCTCTGCGCGACTGGCCGCCAGCAACCGTCGGGCGATCTCCGCTGCGATTCCGGGGACCTTCCTCGTTTTCTCGTCGTACTGATCGATGAAGGCATCGACGTCGCCCTGGGCGTCCGCAATCTCTCGCAGAGCGAGCCGAATGGTGCTTTCACGGGTGTGCGCCTTGATCTCATCCTCATAAAGCGGCCCGCCCGTGCCCCAGCCGATGACTTTGCGCTTCTCCGAGGACGGTTTTTCGACCGGCCTCTTCGATAGGTCGGTAAACCGCCGCTTCAGATGGTCGAGACCCTTGGCTCCCAATGAGGGGCTGAGCGTCTCGATCAGATGATCATACTGGCCGTAACCATTCTCATTGAGTGCAGTAAAGACACGATCGGCCAAAGCGACAAGATCGGGCTTCGCCGCTTGCGTGAGCGGGCCGAGATCGCGGCACGCGCCGCGAAAAACGTCGCCGATTACCCCGTTGCTGTCGTCGCAGCACTCGTGCACGGCTTCGGCGAGTTCCATGAACCGCCACATCAGCTCCAGCGCCTCGGCGGCATCGCTCTTTGCGACCTGATCGATAATCGCACGGCGCTGCGCATCGAGATCGGCGGCGAGATCGCGCACCTTGCTCCAATCCGCGAAGGAGCGCGCACGGGCGATCTGGGTGAGCCTCTTGCGTACCTCCGCCGCCATAGTCTCCGGTGCCGCGTGAGCGGTGAGCTCCAGCCTGAGTCGCCGCTTCGTCGCCGCATCGCCTTCGGCGATGTCCATGAGGAGTTCGGCCAGGCGCTCAGCGCCCAGCGCTTCGAGGTTTTGGGCATTCAATGTCGTTTTTGAAGCCATTGTCGACGGGGCGCCATCAGATGAATTTATCGAAGGGCTCGATCGCCCTGACGGTTGCGAGGAGGCCCTGGGTCCGGAGCGTGTCGAGATAGTCCTCAACGGACTTCGGGGGGTTCTTCAATCTCAGGCGCACCGTCTTTACAGCCTCCAAGAATGCGGGCTCCGACAAATGAAACTGATGCGTCAAGAATTCATCGGGGTGCTGCGCTTCGATTCCCCATTGTTCGAGCACATCGGCGGGGAAGTCCCTCAGATTGTTCGTGACGATGACATCGGCTCGTCCCTTGATTGCAGCCGCGAGTACGTGGCGGTCATCAAGATCAGGCAATTTCAGCACACCAATGAGATCTTCGAAGCCACTGACCAACGCGTCGCGAGCATGCAGATTCATCAAGTCTCGCGTGCGCTCGAGCTGCGCACGCGTCAAGTCCGGGCGGTCCCGAAGAACGGACCTCATCCATTCCTCGTGCACCGCATCGGACCACTTCGCGCGATAGAGATCCGCGACCGCGAGCTCCAGAAGGAGATCGCGAAGCGGTGCTGGGTAGAGGACGGATGCATCGAGGAAGGCAGTAAAATTGGCCAAGGCTCAGTATCCCATTTTCAGGTCCTGAGCCTCTGCCGCGAGCTGATCGAGCACTTTGCGCCGTTCCGCGTCGATGTTCTCCTTGTATCGCAGAACGTCCTCGAACCGCATGCGCCGGTGAGTGCCGACTAGCCGGAAGGGTAGTTTCTTCTGCTCTAGGAGTTGCACGAGGAACGGCCGCGAGACGTTTAGAAAGTCCGCCGCCTGCTGAGTGGTGAGCTCGGCGTTCTGCGGAACAATCGTCACTGCGCGACCCGCTGCCATATCTTCCAAGATAGCTTGGAGAAGCTTCACCGCGCCTGCCGGCAACTCGATAGTCTCTTCCTGGCCGGCATCTCGGACACGGAGAGTGAGAGGATGTCCGCGCCGCGCAAGCAGTGCGAGCCGCTGTCCCGACAGACGGGCAAGGGCGATGTCCTCCTTGGAAGGAGGAACGCTCGTTAGTTCTGCGGTTGCCATAGCTTCGGTCTCCTCGCATTCCGGACACCGAGACTATAGGAGGTATGGATCACAACCGCAATATCTGAAACGAACGAAATTATCGAAACCGTGCGGGAAATAACCTGAAGGTCGGAAGGGTCCAGCCCTGTAAGGAAGCGAAAAGCCACGCATTTGCGGGGGTTTAGGCGAAGCGAGCCGGCTTCGCACCTTTTCGCTCCGTCGCTTCCGGCTGCGAGGGACTTCGCCCTGCTACCTTCAGCTTATGAGTCGAGTTCAACCGACTTCGCGCGATTGCGCAGACCTTCCTTTTTTCTCGCATTTTCAATGACTTAGTTGACTTCGCGCGCCACCGACCCCACTCTGGTTTTCGAAGGTTCGCGTCGCGGTTTTCGCCCTCTTGCTTCCACTGTGCTTCCACGGGCGGCGCGATGAAAACCTGGAAGCAACCGGAGCATCGGACAGGGCTCATGCCGAAGCTGACCAAACGTACGGCGGAAGCCGCAGAGATAAAAGCCACTGAATACTTCCTGTGGGACAACGAGGTACCAGGGCTTCGGGCTGCGCGTGCTGCCAAGCGGTCGCAAAGGCTTCGTTGTGCAATACCGCGCCGGTCGGCGGCCGCGCCGAATAAGTCTGGGCCCAAGCACCGTGCTCACCTGCGAACAGGCACGGACCCGGGCAATCACGATCATTGCAGCGGTTCGTAACGGTGACGACCCTGCCGCAAAACGAGATGCCGACCGGGAGGCATTGACGCTCGCGGAACTCGCTGAGCGTTTCGATCGCGAACATATTGCTGTTCGCCTCAAGGAGAGCACGGCGAAGGGCTACCGCTGGCTGATTGAGGGTGTGATCCTTCCGGCCCTTGGTCGGCATCGGGTGACGGAGGTCACCCGGGCGGACATCGCGCAGCTGCACCACGACATGCGTCACGTCCCCTATCAGGCGAATCGGTGCCTGGAGATTATCTCAAAGATGTTCAACCTCGCCGAAATGTGGGGACTTCGGCCAGACGGCACCAATCCCCGCAAGCACATCAAAAAGTATCCAGAGGAGAAGCGGGAACGCTTCCTGAGCGCCGCCGAACTTCGACGGATCGGCGAAGTGCTACGCGAGATGGAGGAGGAAGGTGTCGAGCTCGCCTCTGGCATCGCTGCCGTGCGACTTCTGATGCTGACCGGCTGCCGGCTCACTGAAATCATGCGACTGAAATGGGAGCACGTCGATCTCCCCGGCCACGCGCTTCGCCTTCCAGACTCGAAGACTGGAGCGAAGACCGTACATCTCGGTCGGCCCGCCATCAACGTGATCGAGGCGATTGATCGCATCAAGAATAACCCATGGGTCATTACCGGCACGTTGCCTAGTGCACCGCTCTACGACCTGCAGCCATTTTGGCAACGTGTGCGCGCCCGCGCCGGCCTGAAGGATGTTCGCATTCATGACCTCCGTCACACGTTCGCTTCGACGGCGGTCGCCGCAGGCCAGGGACTGCCGATCATCGGCAAGCTTCTCGGACATACGCAGGTGCAGACAACTGCTCGTTACGCGCACTTGGCAGCCAACCCCGTGCGCGCAGCCGCTGATCTAATTTCAACGGAAATTGCGGATCTGTTAGATGGACGGATAGATCCCGCAAGGCCGTTGAACTCCCGCGCTGAGTTCGCTGCGCCCGCCGTAGCCTGACCGCACACGGCCGCAATAACCGCGCGACGGGTCGCTCCACGCGAAGCCGGTGCCACGCCCGTCGAAGGTGGCTCCGCATCAATCGCGCTGCGAATCGTTGGTCTTGCGGTCCCCTCGGGACGATTCGATCAATCCCTCGCGTTCCAAAATGGCGCGAATGTCTTCAAATTTAGCGCTGACGTTTCCTTTCGGGAATCGGATTTGACCCAAGCCATGGATATTCGAGAACTCCTCGCAGTCTTCTTCAAGCAGCACAATGGCCCTCGTGAACCCCAGGCGGCCCTGAAAGAGTCCAACTTCGTGCACAACATTTTCGCGAGCACGTATTTTACCATCGATTTGTTCGTCCTCGGCGGTCATCACGAGGAATGCGATGGCGGCGGCATCAAGCAATTCAGAAAGTCGGGCCGTGGTGGTGATGCCGGCGATCGGAATACTATTAAATTCATCAACGGGGAGGTGGAGCCGTTCCTCGATGAAGCCCTTGAGCTCTCGCCAAACCACGGAGCGGCCATGACCGATAAAGACGTTGGTCCCCACCGAGCTTGCCTTATGGCGCCGAGTTTCGAGCCGTTTGAGATGAGACGCCGCCTCTCGGGCGGAGCTTCCCAGTGTTTCGACGCCGTTCTCTAAGACCGTTGCAGATAGGGCGTGCGCGATGAGGGATTGATGCGGCGCGGCCTGAAGACCTTGGGACATGGCTCGCGTGTCGCGCGTCATATACTGCCCTTTGGGGAAAGCGCTCAATTCAATAGTGTGGGGACTCGCGAGCTTAAGCGACTCGACCTGACGTAGCTTTCGATCAATGAACGCGTCCGGCTGTTCGGCCACGGCTGTCGTTAGCAACGAAATGGCGCGCTCCTTCAGGCTTGAAAATGTTTCTTGAATGGGAGCGACCGTTTTGCCAATGGCCTCCAAGTCCGGTTTGCCGGCGCGCGCGAGAAGTTCATCGATAACGGCCTGATGATCCATAATGCGCCAGCCAGGGTGAGGCTGGTGCGTTGGCCAGCGATCCATCATCCCCCACTCGCCGCTGAATTGCGCCTCAGGCGGCTTTGGACAGATCCCATCGAAGTAAACGGCCGCGTGATATCCGATGTTGGACCCGGACCATGCCCGCTGGGCGTCCTCGCAGACCTTGCGGATTGCCGCTAACGGCTTCTGGAGGCTCTCGTCGCGAATACGCGTAAGCGCCTGGTCCGCCTCACCGGCAATTTGAAAAAGATCATCCGCGATCGTCATAGGCGGCCGCGCGTCAGATGCGCGTCGCGACACGCGCAGCCGTGCGAATGTCTTCAATGCGCACACCGAGAGCTTGAAGCGACTGGCGCATGTCGTTGAATACGGGCTGTTCGCCGGTCGGGTCTGAAATAGTGAGGATGGCCGTGAACGGCACGCCGTTCTCCGGTACCTGCTCCCCCGCGCGCGTCAGATATTCGACGAACAAGCGCCAGTTGGACGACTTGCCGACGCCGTTCGGCATTGTGCGCGCAAAGGCCTTTACCGGGCTCCACTTGAGCCCGTGTTCGATGCGCTCCGCTTCAATTACCGGCGCTTCTGCCTTGCCGGGGAGGTAGATCGGATCGAGGCGGCGTTTCCAGTGAACCTTATCCTCATTGTCGAAGTCCTCCTGCTGCAGGGCCGCGTCAATGTTGATGCGAACAAATTCAGAGCCGAATCGCACGTCAAGCGGAGGCGTCGACACAAGGGTCAAACGCGCCGCGCCGCGACATTTTCCATCCCTGCCCACCAGGGACGGAGGCCACGAAAAATTAAAAGCGATTTGCTGGTCTCTTCGCAAGCGCGAGGCAAACACCAGCGTGATTTGGTGATCGTCGCCTTCAAGGATTTCACGAGCGGAAAGAGGCTTGCCGAATCCGACCAAATCGCGCGCGACGCCTCGGATCGCTTTGGACCGCAAGAGGGCAGGCATTTGCGCGTGGTGAACGAGGAGGCCAATGAGCGTCTCGCGCGAAACGATGCCTTCAATGCTGTGTTCAAGCACGGCGGCCGTCTTGGCAACGATGGGAGTCGCGTAGCTCGTGCCACACCCGTCGCAGACAGAACCATCCGGCCGAATGGAGAAAAGGCCGTGGCCCGAGGGGCTTTGTGGCGAGCCTGAACCGCCAACGTGAGCCAAATCAGGTTTTACACCGGCGCGCAAAGCGGGCCCACGCCGCGAATAGCGTGTTGGGGCGTAGGGAAGTGAGGTCGGAACACCGGGCGGATTAAGCGCGGCGACGGTAACGTTACGGACGCTCTCGGCCGGCATCAAAAGCCCATCATTGCGAGCCGACGCCAAATTGACCAGCGCCTGCGTCTCGTTCGCAGGCCATTCGGGTCGAAGGTCCTGCGGCGCTGTATTGCCGGACGGCAAAAAGAGAATCGCGTCGTTCGCCTCGGCAATCTGATCCATGCGCGCGGCAAACTGGCTGTACCGATCGCGTTGCGCCGGGTGTTGGATGTTGAGGCTCATGTTGAAGACACGAACGCCGTGCCGCGCCTTGGCGTCGGCCATCGCATATTCAACCTCGTCGAAAAATTGCAGCACGCCATCCGGGAAATAAGACGCAAACGCGGTCGCGTTTTGGTCATCGGGATAGACGGCTATGTCAACGATCTCGGCGCCGTCGGGCTCCGCACAAACCTTGTTGCCGTTGAGCGCGCTGCCGGCCACGGCAAGCCCGCCGATGAAGGTGCCGTGCGCGTGGTCGGAATCGGCGGTGTCAAGCAAATCCCAACGGTGAATGACCCAATCGGAAAGTTGCGGGCTGATGCCGCCGTCGATCACGCCGATTCGCGGATAGGTCCTCGTCGAACTGCGTGTCGGGATAGAAAGCTCCGCGGGTTGGGCGCGGCTCTCGGCCGCGGCAGCTTGGGCCGATGCTTTGATTCCGTCGATGGTGCGCACCACGACGGGCGGCAGATCGACGTGCTTGACCAAAGGATGATGATCGAGAAAGGCGAGCAGCCGCCGGTGCCGGTCGATGGTCTGGTCGAAGGGTGCCACATCGGTCGGCCGGCGGTGTTCGGGTGGGGAGACCGAATCCAGAAGCAATGTTGGGGGCTGCGCTGAGCGTCCAAGCCGCGCCGAAATCAACGGCTGCGGCTTGCCGCCCGTGGGCAGCCGCTGCACTGTAAGTCCTGCGCCAAGGGACGCGAGCCCTTCGAGGAAGGTTGAATACAGCTTTTGCCGATTGGCATCGTAGGCGTCCAATTGGCTGTGGGGCGGGGGCATGTCGAACAGTTCGATGTAGTAGGCGCTGCCCGTCATCGGTCGCGCCAGCCAGGAGATCGCTTCCTCGACGGAGAAGGAACGACGATCGCGTGGACCATAAAGCTCGATTCTCTCGATCGCGCCCGTTTCGCTGCGCGCGGTCGACGGATTCGGAACCATCTTGTTGCGAGTTTTGTCGAGCTTGAGTTCTGGTCTCAGGTTCGGCTTCGGCGATGTCAGCAGCAATCTCGCGAAGCGCGCGCGGCCGTGCCTCGAAAAACATTTCGCCAAGATCGCCGCCGCCGACGAGAGTGATGCGAGCCGGTTTGAAAAGAGCCGTGACGGGACGATGGCTTTTGGCCCAAGCATCGCGGCGGAGAATTACTTTCAGATAGCCGATGTCCCCTTGGCTAGGTGCTTGGCTTTCAAGGGACCTCACAATGGCGGCAAGCTGGGCGATCAGTGCCTTCTTGTGCTCGCGGAACTCGCGATCCCGGTTCGCGAAAAAATCCTTCCTGGGTCCGCCGCCGCCGGTGTCACGGGCTTCTTGGTAATCCCTGTCGTTCAATATGATCTGAAGCGGGCTAGCCATGAGAGGTCACGGCTCCGCTGTCGTCCAGATCCTTTTCGGCGCTCTTGATCTGGCGGCTGATCGTCGATTTGTCCTTGCCGGCGATTCGCCCGATGTCCTCAAGCGAAAAGCCTAGCTGTCGATCCTCCTTCATGGAGCGGAAAAGTGCGCCGTTACTGGAGAAAATGAGTTCCTTGCGGGCGGCGTCGATACGGCCGCTGTTGAGCGTCGCGAATTGACGCAAGGTGTCGAGCAAAAGCCGTTCTTCGCCGCTTTGAACGGCCATGGCTTTCTTGTAAGTGCGGACCAGCGTCTCGATCTCTGCGCCGGTCGAACCATTCGTAAACCACGCGATCATTCGTAGATGCGTTTCTGGCGCTTCGACGGGGGGCATGAAATGGCGCGCGATTTCGACGCGCACGTCAAATTCGGGCTTCGGGATTTCAAGTTGCACCTCGAAGCGGCGCCATACGGCGGAATCGAGTAGGTGCGGGTGGTTCGTGATGCCGATCGTCAATCCAACATCGCGGCGTGTATCAAGATTTTGCAGAAGAGCGTTCACCACGCGCTTGATCTCGCCTACTTCCTGCGGATCGTCGCGGAGCTTGGCGAAGGCGTCGAATTCATCCAGCAAGAGCACGCAGCGATAGCGGTTGGCGAAAGCAAACAGATTCGCAATGTTGCGTGCCGTAGTGCCGAGGAACGAAGAGACGAGACCATCAATCCTCGCGAGCAGGATGGGAAGATCGAGCTGGGCCGCCATCCAAAGAGCGAGGCGCGTCTTGCCGGTGCCGGGCGCGCCGTAGATGAGACATGTCTTCGCCGCCTGAACCCCCACGTTCGAAAGCGATTCAAGATTGTTCCATTCCTCCAAAATCACCCGCGCGGCTTTCGATACGGTCTCGTTGAAAAGAGGCGCTGATAGCCTTGTCGCCGATGGAAAGATCAGCTGGGCAAGCGGCGCGGAGGTTTCCCGATCGACGGGGACTTGAGTGTTGGGCGTCAAGCTCTCGCCGGCAAACTGCGCGCGCGACCGCACTATCCGGCTTGGCGACAATTCGGTGGTTCGCTCCGCGGCGGTGAGAAGGCTCGACAGCGCCCCGGCCGCCTTGCCATCGCCCTCCTGCGCAAAAGCGTCCCTGAGGCGCTCCACCTGCTTGCGCACCGCCGGCGAAGGCTGGGACAACGCGGCCCTGCACAGCGCTTGAATAATAGGAAAATGGTCCATCCGGCGTGGGATCCCTTGGTTTGGGGTCTACGGCTAAAATGCGTATAACACCCCATTCGTTGCGCTTCAATTAATTTCGTTGCACTCAACTGCGCTTTTGTTGCGGTCATGTCGGCATGTGTTGCACAAGATGTGTTCTATGCCATTGATTTATGTTCTCTTTTTGTTCCCAACACGGCTGCGACCAACGGCAGCGATATTTCGCTTTTGTGATGATCAGAGCCGCTTCGCTACCCAAACGACACGGCCGACTACGTTCACCTCTTCGGCGAGCCGTTCGTAGTCCTGGTAATCGCGATTGATGGACTTGATGAGAACCTTTGGCGGCTCCGAATTGGGAACGTGTTCAACGCGCTTCGCGACGAGGCCCATACCGTCCCAGATCACGAAGATGCCGGGTGGAACGGGCACCTGCTGATCGACATCGATCAGGATGCGGTCGCCGCTCGACAACAGCGGCTCCATCGAATCGCCGTCGACTTGCAGCAGTCGCCAAAGAAATTCGAACCACGAACAGTCCTACGATCCCGGGGAAGACACTGCGGCTAAACCAGCTAGATAGGCTTCGACGATCGCTTGTGCGATTGCGATGGCCAGTAAATTGCTGTCGGCCTCAATAGCGGACTCGTCACGATCGGACACGGACAGCGCCAGGGCGGCGCCTTCGCGCTTAACGATCTCGGACGACACTTTGCTCGCCCATTGCCTCAACTGATCGTCCGTCATTACGTTGTTCATCGCGTTTTGCTGCCTAGTAGAACGAACGACAGTGCAGATGCATCGATCGGCAAAATAACCGGTCTGATTATCCAGTACCATAGCAGTCTAAACTACCCACTTTCATAGACCGTAGTTCGCGGCGCGTTACTGCGCCGCGCGCAGTGACATCAGAGCCGTTTCGCGACCCAAATGACGCGACCAACAACGTTCACCTCCTCGGCAAGGCGTTCGTAGTCCTGGTAATCGCGATTGATGGATTTGATGAGAATCTTCGGGGGATCCGAGTTTGGGATATGTTCGACTCGCTTCGCGACGAGGCCCAAGCCATCCCAGATCACGAAGATGCCCGGCGGAACGGGCACCTGCTGACCGACATCGATCAGGATGCGGTCGCCGCTCGACAACAGCGGCTCCATCGAATCGCCGTCGACCGTGATCATGCGCAGCCCCTTGGGCGGCGCACGAAATTCATGCCGAACCATCGCCTCCGGGAACAGCCAAGTCACCTTGGTTTCCTCGAGGCCCTCGTTGATCGCACCGGGGCCAGCGGAAGCGCGAACGTCGATCTCGGCTATGCCGATGAACCCGTCCGGCACGAGCGGCGTCCGCACTGGCGCCTCGACACCTGCCGCGTCAGCTACGCGCTTAGTCCGCGGCTTGCGCTGGGGCACGACGCCGTGGCGCAGCCTCGCCTCGTCCACTCCTAGTCGCTTCGCCAATTCCTCGCGCAAGTGCTCCGGCAATACTTTCGGCGTTCCCCGCCAGATGAACTGATGCAGGTAGGCGGCGTTGCGGCCGAGTTCGAGCGACAGGCGTTTCAGATCGGTATCGCGGTCCTGGATCAGCTTGAGGACGCGCGTCCGCACCGGATCGAGGTCCATGGCCTAACTCCTTGATTCGATTGGATTGGAAATTAACAATTTTTTCCGATTGACGCAATAGGCAGATTAGGATTTTCTACCTCCTACCATGCCAATGATCAGCAGCCAATTTCGTGAGCAGGTAGAAGCCTTTCTGCTGACTCATGAGTTCAAACCCACCGAGTTCGGCCGCCAGGCCGCCGGCGACCCGTCGTTCGTATTGAACCTGCGGCGGGGCAGATCCCCGACCCTGACGACGGTCGACAAAGTCCTCTCGTTCATCGCGGATTTCGAAGCGGGCGAACGTAAGCGCGCTGGCCGAAGGAGGTCCGCGTGACTGACCGGCCCATCAAGCACCTCAACCAGATCGAGCTGTCGCGCCGCTGGAGCATCTCGCCCCGCACGCTGGAGCGGTGGCGCTGGCTCGGACAGGGGCCGCAATACCTGAAGATCGGCGGCCGTGTCGTCTACAGGGTCGAAGAAATCGAGGCATTCGAGGCGCAGCAGACGCGCGCGAGTACGGCAGCGAGCGGGCCTCCGTTGTCTGCCGCCTCCAAGGTCGCGTGACCACCATGGACGCACGAATGGATCGCAACCTCACTCCGTTTCCGACAGCGCGGCCACGCCTGAGTGAGATCGAGCTGTGCGGCTGGCTGAGTCAAGCCGAGCCGGGCGAGACGATCGAATATCACCGCGGGTTTCTCGGCATCGACCGCACTCCATTTGGCCAGCCCATGAGCATCATTGCTCGGGACGATCTCAACTGCCTGGCGGCGCGCGCCATGCGGCTTGCGGAACAAGGCCTCGTCCATCTCGTCCAGCGCCGGCTCGGCGAGGACGCGTTCAGCTATCTGGCCGTGGCCCGGGCGCGACGCGCCGGCGCCGCGCTCTCGTTCTCAACCCTGTTCGCCGAGGAGGCCGCCTGATGCATGGTGCCAACCGCCCTTCGCTGGAAGACATCCGCACGATGTCCATCGGCGAAATCTCAAATTTCCCCGCCGATCAGCTCGCCCTGCTGCAGGAGGACGCCGACTCGGCAGTCCAGCGCGCGGTGAACCTGAGAGAGTGGCTGCAGGCGGCCATCGCGCTTCGCTATTGCGATCGAGCCGCCGCGGCGCGCCGGGCGCAGGACAAAGACAGCGGTACGGTGCGGTTCGAGGACGGTCCGGTCACCGTCATCGCCGAGCTGCCGAAACGGGTCGAATGGGACCAGGGGCAACTTGCTGCGTTGGTCGAGCGCATTCGCTCCGGCGGCGAAGACCCAACCGAATACGTCGAGCTCGCTTTCAAGGTGCCCGAGCGGAAATACGCCGCCTGGCCCGCGCACATCCGCACCGCGTTTGAACCAGCGCGCACGGTGAAAATCGGCAAGACCAGCATCGTGCTCAAAATCCGCGAGGGCTCATGAGTTCGACGGCGGGGCGGCCCGCTCCGCGAGGACGGGCAGGCAATCCTTCGGCGCCCGGTCAACGCCCCGCCGTCTCCCATTTCCGACGAAGCTCGAAGATGCCGGCGTCCGGCCGATCGTAGAGGAGACTAAAATGCCGGTCCGCATCGTCACTGCCGACGAACGCCTGTCGGCCGCGCAGAACAAGACTTCGCTGGCGATCTTTGGGCCGCCCGGCGCCGGCAAGACATCGCTCCTCAAGACGCTGCCGCCCGATCACACCGTCTGCCTCGATCTCGAAGCCGGCATGAAGTCGGTACAGGATTGGCCCGGCGCCAGCATTCCGATCCGCAGCTTCGCCGATTTTCGGGATCTCGCCGTTCTCATCGGCGGACCTGACCCCGCCGCCGATTCGGCGTCCTGGTACAGCGCGCAGCATCTGCAGCATGCGCGCAGCATTTATGCCGGCAGCGGCCTCGAAGAATTCCTCCAGTCCAAGACCATCATCTTCGTCGACAGCATCACCGATCTCACGCGCCAAGCGATGGCCTATGCCCGCCAGCAGCCGGAAGCCCATTCCGAGCGCACCGGCAAGCCCGATGTGCGCGGCGCCTATGGCCTGCTCGGACGCGAAGTGATTCAGGCGCTCAAGCACCTGCAGCATGCGGCGGGCAAGACCGTGATCTTCGTCGGCGTGCTGGAGAAAGTCACCGACGAGTTCAACGTCACGATCTGGCAGCCGCAGATGGAGGGCTCCAAAACCAGCCGTGAACTGCCTGGCATCGTCGACCAGGTGATCTCGTTGCATTTGTTCTCGGGCGACGCAGAGGGCGGCTACGTGCTCGACGAGAAGGCGACTGAGCGCCGGCTGATCTGCCGCGCCGGCAATCCGTTCGGGCTTCCCGCGAAGGACCGCAGTGGCCGGCTCGACTTCACCGAGCCGCCCGATCTCGGGGCGCTGCTCGCGAAGATCAACGTGACGACAGCCGGGGCGGTGCACGCGCATGCAGCCTGATCGCCAATCCAACAAGGAGACGCATGATGTACGACCTCAACGATGCCCAGCCGCAGATGCCGCCGATCGGTGAACTGATCCCGGATGGCACGTTCGCCAAGCTGAAGATGACCATCCGCCCGGGCGGGCTGAACGGCTCGATGGCGATGGACGCCGGTCTCCTCAAGGCTTCGCAGTCGAGCGACGCCAAGATGCTCGACTGCGAGTTCACCGTGATGGCCGGACCCTACATCCGGCGCAAGTTCTGGCAGATGTTCACCGTCGCCGGCGGCAAGCTCGACGAGAAGGGCCAGTCGAAGGGCTGGAACATCTCCAAGAGCGCGTTCCGCGCAATGGTGGATAGCGCGCTCGGGCTTGATTCTAAGGACGAGAGTCAGGCCGCGAAACAGAAGCGCGTGATCCAGGGTTTGAAGCAGCTCGACGGGATCGTGTTCGCGGGCCGGATCATGGTCGAGCCCGCGTCGAACCCGCAATACAAGGACCAGAACAGACTCGCAAACGTCGTCCTCCCCGGCGAGTTACAATACGCCGCCATCATGCGCGGCCAACACATCGAGCCCGAGCCGGTCAACGCCAAGCCGCGCAAGACCGCGGAGGGCGCGCAACACGCGCCCGCCTGGGGCGCGGAGGCAAAGCCCCCTGCGCCGTCGACAGGCGTGCCATGGGCCAACCAGGAGGCACCAAGCCCGCCCAAAGCCGCCACCGGTCCGGCTTGGCTGAACGGCTGAGCAACGGCGCATGACCGATGACGAGTGGCACGCCCATGTCACACGCGAAGCGGCGAAGGCGATCGGCCGATGGCTCGAAGGAAGAGGAGGTTTGCAACAGCCCATCCGCTGTTTGACCATGAACGAACTCGAGGCGATGGCAGACAACGCCATCAGCCGATTCATCGTGCTGGCGTCGGAGCGGATAGCGGAGACACCCGCCGAGTCCGGGTCGCAGAAGCTCTCGATGCTTCTGCTGAGCTGCTGAGAGCCTGCGGGCTCTGCGGCCGGGAGGCTCGCGGCTTTTACTACACGCATCTCCTGCGTCCCGGCCACTATCCAACGTTTGCCTTCTGCTCGATTGGCTGCCTCGACGCCGGTGCCGCCATCGCCAAGAGGAGACACGGCATGATCGACAAGACTGACATGGAAATCCGCGCGATCAAGGACGCGCGGCGCTTCCTTGCGGAAGCGCTCACCGAACTGGGATTGATGGCGCCGTTCCATGACCGCACCGCTGTGGACATCGACCGCATCATCGAGGCTTGCGTCGACGGGTTTCAGGAGTCGATGCGGCGGCAGCCGCTCGACGACGAGATCCCGTTTTGAGGGGTGGCGATGATCGATCTGAACCATGGATCGGGGTGCCAATACGAAGGACCGAATCGACCGCCGGGCATCACCGTCGCCGTCAACGCCGCAATCGACGGCGCCCTCGTTGCCCGCGACCACGCGCAGCCGCCTCGGCGCTACGTCAGCACGTCCGGGCTCGGCCGCGAGTGCCTGCGGCAGATTCAATACGATTATCTCGCCGCCCCCAAGGACGAGGGCCGCGAGTTCGAGCCGAAGACACTGCGCATTTTCGAAGCAGGACATCGCTGCGAGGACATCGTGGCGGCGTGGCTTCGTGGCGCAGGATTCGATCTGCGCACGCAACGCTCCGATGGACGACAGTTTGGGTTCTCGTCGCTCGATGGCCGCTTCCGCGGCCATATTGATGGCTGCCTGATCTCAGGCCTGGTCGCCATCGACTATCCGGCGCTGTGGGAGACTAAGGCGCTCGGCGCCGCGTCCTGGAAGGAGGTCGTCAAGAAGGGTGTCGTGCTCGCAAAACCGATCTACGCCGCACAGATCGCGCTCTACCAGGCCTACCTCGACCTTCCGAATCCGGCGCTGTTCACCGCGCTCAACCGCGACACATTCGAGCTGCACTGCGAGCTTGTTCCTTTCGATGCAGCCCTAGCGCAACGCGTCAGCGACCGCGCCGTGCAGATCGTGCGCGCGAGCGAAGCCGAAGAGCTGCTGCCTCGCGCTGCCGCCGACCGGACTTCGGCGGTCTGCCGCGGTGGCATGACCGGCGGCGAATGGCATCCGCCCTGCGCTTGGCAGGATCGCTGCTGGAGGGCACCGTGAGCGACATCACGCCGTCGGAGGCCCAGGCGCGCGCCATCGCCGAGATCAAAGACTGGTTCAAGAACAGAACCGACAAGCAGCAGGTATTTCGGCTGTTCGGCTATGCGGGCACCGGCAAGACCACTGTCCTGAAATTCGCCCTCGCTGAACTCGGCCTCGAACCGCACAAAAGCGACCGCGATGGGGACGACTGCGTGCCCGGCGTCGTGACCGCCACCTTCACCGGCAAAGCCGCCCTGGTGCTGCGCCGCAAGGGCACGCCGGCGCGCACCATCCATAGCCTGATCTACAGCGTGATCGCTGCCACAGACGAGGAGGTCGAGGCCGCAGCCAAGAAGATCGAGGAAGCGGAGAACGAGGCCCGCAAACTCAAGGGCTTCGAGCGCACCACCGCCGAGGCGGCGATCGAGGCCATGCGCCAGGCGCTCTCGCAGATGAAGAAGCCGCGTTTTGCGCTCAACCCACAGAGTGACGCCGCGCATGCGCGTCTGATTGTGCTCGACGAGGTATCGATGGTCGGCGAGGAGATGGCGCGCGACCTCATGAGCTTCGGCAAGCCGATCCTTGTCCTCGGCGATCCGGGCCAACTGCCGCCGATCAAGGGCGAAGGCGCGTTCACCAAGGACGCGCCCGACATCATGCTCACCGAAATCCATCGCCAAGCTGAGGAAAGCGCCATCATCCGGCTCGCCACGATGGCACGCCTCGGCGAGCCGATTGGCTTCGGCCGGTACGACAGTTTCGTCTGGAAGATGCGCAAGATGGACGTGACGCCGGAGCAATGCCTGCGCGGTGGCCAGGTCATCTGCGGCATGAACGCCACGCGCCTTCAGCTCAACAACGCCATGCGTCGGGCCGCAGGATTCGACGACGGATGGTTACCGACAGGCCGCGGTGAAAAGATCATCTGTCTCAAGAACCAGAACGATCTTGGATTGATCAATGGCATGTTTGTAGTGCTCGACGACGTGGTCGACGAGGGTAGTCTGTATTTCTCCGCCACGGTCACGGACGAGGACGGCAATCCGATCGGGCGTCCGGGAGGGCGCGACGGCAAAAACGAGCGGCTGCGCATCTACAAGGGCCACTTCGAGGATCACGCCGCCTTCGACAAGTGCCGCCACGACCGCGACTGGAAGGAAAAACGCCTGCTGACCGAGGCGACCTTCGGCTGGGCGATCACCGGGCACAAAGCCCAAGGCTCGCAGTGGGAGAACGTCATCGTCTGGGATGACGGTCTCGGCCGCAATGAAATCGATCGGCGCCGTTGGCTCTATACCGTGATCACCCGCGCCGAGCGCGGCTTGGTAATCCTGTCATGATCGATCTCAACGAGGTATTCAGGCCGCCCGCCCGGTATGACCTCGATGAAGTGCGTGAGCGGCTCTGTGCGACGGCGGCCGAGTGGCTGCCGCCGTTGTTTCCGCAAGCACGTATTTCGGCAGACCGCAGAGACTCTGCGCTGTGCTGACCTCTCCGGGCGTCCGCCACGCAACGAGGGTTCCTGCGTCATTCACCTGCGCGGTCCGCGCTCGGGCTGGGGCTACGATCATGCGACCGGCGAATGTGCCGGCCCGATTGACCTGATTCACCATGCTACCGGGCTCACTAGCGCGAGACTGTTTGAAGAGGCAGCGCGGCGCGCACAACTCGACCGACCTGCGCCAGCCCGGACCACTGCGTCTGTAAGAGTCGATCACACCCACGAAGTCGCACGGATTCTAGCTGGCTGCACGCCGTTGGCGGGTTCAGTGGCCGAACACTACCTGCAGAGTCGCGGCCTGAGCAATTCCGTCTCGTCTGATCTCCTTTTCAATCCCGACCTCGCCGACTTCGAGACCCGCCGCGGATGGCCGGGTATGGTGGCGCGAATCCGCAACGGCGCCGGCGAACCGACTGGCGGCATTCACCGCACCTATCTGCTCGATGACGGGTCAGGCAAGGCGCCGCCAGGCAAGAAAATGCTCGGGCCTGTCGCTGGCGGCGCCGTTCACCTTTCCCCCGTCGGTGAGGACGGTCACGTCGGCATCGCCGAAGGCATCGAGACGGCGCTTTCAGCCCAGCAGATATTCGGGATCCCGACCTGGGCCGCGCTGTCGGCCGATGGAGTGCGCCGCTGGGAATGGCCGCCTGAGATCGAGCGCGTCACCATCTTTGCCGATGCCGGCGTGGCCGGAATGCAGGCGGCCGCGGCTCTTTCCGAGCGGCTCAATCCCGCTGGTATGGCCAATGCGATCATCTCGCCGTTGCATGGTGACGATTTCAACGACGATCTGCGGCGGGGCGCATCCGCAAACGATTACGCCCTCTGGCCTGCGCAAAAAAAAACAGCAACGGCGCCCGCCACCGCCGATGAATTTTCGTCCGTCGTCCGATCGCTGACCAGGCCGCCGGATTTCCAGGCGCTCGGCACTGTGCTCGGCCAACTGGCAAACGCCCGCTTGGAGCCGCTTCCTGAGCGCCAGGTCTTGGCTGCAATCAAGGTCTCGACCGGGATCTCGGTCTCGGTGCTGGAAAAGCAGATTGGGCAATTGCGCCGGCGCTTGAACGCGACGGGAAGCATCAATCACAGCCTGATCCGCCCTCGCTGGGCGGTCCAGCTTCGTCTCGATCTCGCCGGTACGCCCGAGCGCAACGAGGCGAATGTCATCACCGCGCTTTCAAATGACGAGGTCTTTGCCGGCGCGCTCGCGTTCGACGAATTCCGACAAGAAGTGCTGGTCATGCGACCGTTACCCTGGGACGCTCAGCCGCTGCCCTTTCCGCATAACTGGAGTGATGCTGATGACGTGCGCTGTGCGGAATGGCTGCAGCGGCGCGAGATCAACGTCGCGCCGATGACCGTCAGCCGTGGTGTTGGCGCCGTTGCCCGAGATACGCGGGTGCATCCGGTTCGCGATTACCTCACAAGCCTCCGCTGGGACGGCGTGCCGCGGCTCGAACGATGGCTGATCGTCTATGCCGGTGCAAAGGACACGCAACTTAATCGCGCCTTTGGTTCACGATGGACGATCTCAGGCGTCGCGCGCATCATGCAGCCGGGCTGCAAGGCCGATTACATGCTGATTCTCGAAGGTCCACAGGGTGCCAAGAAGTCGAGCGCCATCAAAGTGCTGGCCGGCGCCGAATGGTTCACGGATGAACTCGCGGAGATCGGCAGCAAAGACGCCGCCCAGCAGATGCGCGGGATCTGGATCACTGAATTCCCCGAACTCGACGCGATCAGCCGCGCCGAGGTCTCGCGCATCAAGGCATTCCTGACCCGCACCACCGATCGCTACCGGCCTCCCTATGAGCGCTACGTCATCACGGTGCCGCGTCAATGCATCTTCGCCGGCAGCGTCAACCACGAAACCTATCTGCGCGATGAGACCGGCAACCGCCGCTTCTGGCCCGTACGGTGCGGCAACATCGATATCGAGGCCCTCGCCCGCGACCGCGACCAGCTATGGGCGGAAGCGGTCGCGCGCTACCGAAAAGGCACAATCTGGTGGCTCGAAGAACCGGAGCTCATTGCGCTTGCCCAAGCCGAGCAGGACCAGCGCTATCATGCCGACGCCTGGGACGCCCGCATCGATCGCTGGCTTATGTTCGAGCGGCGTCGAGTCAATCATGGATACGCCAGTTACGACGATTGGCGCGAGGAGGAACTCGAGCGGCCAAGTCCGCTCACTGACGTTTCGGTCGGTGAAATTCTGGAAGGCGCATTAGGCATCGACCCGGCGAGGTGGACCAAGGCCGACCAGATGCGTGTTGGCGCGTATCTGAAGACGAGGCTGTGGGAGAGATATCAGGCAAGGAACGGGCGATTCCGCGAGTGGCGTTACCGTAGGGTAGCGGACAAAAATTAAGGCCCCCGAAGGATGTCCCTCGGGGGCCCCATCACTTGGGCTAGCTCAGTCTTTGCGGCCGTTTTTGCGGTGCCGATTCCAGCGTCTCAAAACCCGTGCGCCGTTGCGAGTCTGAACCACGAACGTGGGGAAACTCACGACGACCCCGATTACCGCAACGACAAGTCCAACCAGCTCAAACATTGTAGCCTCGATTTTGCAATCGAGGACTACGCACGCATCACGGTCGGAGGCGTGATGTCATGAGTTTACCCGCAAGACTGTGATCCTGGAGGATCATCCTGTACATGCGGGTTTGGCTCGTGGCATTTCCGCCGTGAACCCGCCCCTCCATAAATTGGGGAGCCCATACGATACGAGACGATACGACAACACTCTCGTGTGCGTATCCTCTGTCACCGACGAATGGAATGTAAATCCTAAATCGGGGCATGTCGAGTAGCGCAAATAGGATCAGGCGCACAAAAGAGAGCTTCGCGAGTGGCGATATCAAAAAAACTGGACGACTGAGATATGTCCGCAATAGCTCCTGAAGGTCGAGGAGACTCCGGTTATGGCTGAAGCACTGGCGCAGGAAGTTAGGCTGCTGCGAATCATAGCTCGCAATCTTGAGCGCACGCCTATTCCGGTCGATCCGAGAGCCGTGGCCTTCTGGCGTGCGCAGGGAGTTGAAGTGCCCCCCAGTGATGCAAGTTGGAAAACCACCATTCGTCCGGCCGGCCATGACGCCTTCAATCAGCTCTCCGAGTGCCTCGTTGCGCATTTTCCGACAATGGAGCGTGGAACGAACTTCGCGAACCTCCAGAGTGAGCTCTTCAAGAAATTGGAAGCCTATATTGGCCGCGAACCTGCGTCCATTGAAGCCCCGGATGTGCGGGCGCTTCTCGATCATCTTAACGAATGGTTCAAGGACCATGCTTCGCTGCGCAAGGTCTTTGTCCCATGCGTGCTCACCCCGTGGGCCGCGCCGCGATTTGACATCGGCCCGGTCACATTCGTCTACATCAACGAAATCACCGGGAGCGAGTTCTATCCAGCCGGTCCTACGCCGGATGTACTGGGCAGACACAGTTTCGATACGTTGCTTGAGTTGATGCAGGAGACGCACGCGAATTGGTTGGCGCGCGTTGTGGTGGAGGGATGCGAGCAACAGCGTGCAGAGGAAATAGGCGAACTCGCGGTCGATCTCGCGATCGTGGCCTTGCAGCTCGCGGCGCCGTATCTCGATACACGGAGCATGTGCCGAATGGACTCTCGGCGTGGATCGGCACAGAAGCGTCTCATTTCCGAGGCCAACGGCTACTACAACGGAAGCTGGTCGCGGAAAGAGCCCGGCCTGTCCATTGGCACCGGCACCCTCGCCGATATCCTGCAAAAAGCAAAGCCCCTCATCATGGCGGTCGGCAACATTGTCCGATCCTTCACCTCTGGAAACTATCGTCTTCCGACATTCGAACGCGCGTGGTGTGACGCCGCCTATTGGCTCCATGAGGCCCTTGCTGAACCGATCGACAGCATTGCCGTCGCCAAGCTTGAAACTGCGCTGGAGGTTTTGCTCCGATCTGAGAGCAGTAAGGGCAGCACAGCCCGCGTGCTTGCGATCCTGCATTGCTTCTTCAATCTTCAGCCGGACGACCCGGTAGCGCCCGGCTCGACGCTTACGGCAAAGCAATTCGCCGCCAATCTCGTTCGCGACCGCTCGCGTATTCTCCACGGCACGTGGTCAACGCTGAACGCACGGCTTGGCCGTAGCCGCGCCGGCATGGAGGGTTTCGTGACCACCGTGATCCGCCGGGCTGGTCTCGAACTGGAGACCTACAGCCACGAATCTGCGCCGGCGGACGACATCGATGTGTTCCTGGAGTGGCTTAAGCAACGCCCCTCGTCGCCCCCGCTACCTTGACGAAGGGTCATCAACATCGCGTGTGATGTTTGCTCGCCAGGTCTTTTCAGAATAGGTGGTGACGTGGTGACAAGGTGGTGACAAAAATTCGCGAGCAGAAACAATCGTGTCACCACTGTCACCACCTGCACTACCTGCTGCTTAGTATGTACGTGAGAAATTGCGGTCAAAATACATGCGCCTATAGAAAGGGTTTAGGGCCATGGCAGTGACGTGGTGACGGTGGTGACAAATCGGCTAATACGGAGACCGAGCGAGCAAAGTCTTGTCACCACCTGATGGTCGCCTCAGTTGCGAGCCTGCCGGCACCGATGGCGACTTCGATTTTTTTCGATCCGTTTCACACGTGATTCTTTTCTGCTTGATCGACGCGACTCCCCCGGCATAACGTCGCGATGACCAAAGCCGGAGGCCCACTTTGCGTGAGCCTTCGTTGTGAACCTCTCCCTTGCTTCGCCGGCAACGCCGCCTCCGCACGCGGCCGAACGCCTGCTCGACAGTGCTCCGCCCGCTCGTCTCGCGCTCGATCTCGGCACCACCACCGGCTGGGCATTGCAACTCGTCCATGGCGGGATCGAAAGCGGCATCGTCTCGTTTCGACCGAGCCAATTCGACGGCGGCGGCATGCGCTATCTGCGCTTTCGCGGCTGGCTCGATTCCATGGCCACGGACGCCGGCGGACTCGGGGCGATCTACTTCGAGGAAGTACGCCGTCATCTCGGCACCGACGCCGCGCACCTCTACGGCGGTTTTCTTGCAACGCTGAGCTCGTGGTGCGAACAACAGGGTATTGCCTATCAGGGTGTCCCGGTCGGCACGATCAAGCGCTTCATTGCCGACAAGGGCAATGCCGACAAGCAGGCGGTCATCGAATCCGTCCGCGCGCGGGGCTTCCGGCCGGCAGACGACAACGAGGCTGATGCTATTGCCATCCTGCTCTGGGTGATCGAGACGAATGGAGGCGTGCGATGACGCGCGCCAGGCTGCCCGACCGCCGGCCCGCCGAAACATTCGACCTCGAGCACGCCGGCCAGCGGTTCACCGTGACGGTCGGGTTTTATCCGGACGGAAGACCCGGCGAGGTGTTCACGCATGGGACCAAGACAGGCTCCACGCTCGATGGACTGCTCGCGGATGCATGTGTGGTCGTCTCCTGCCTGATCCAGCACGGCGTTGCACCAGGCGAACTCGCCAAAAGCATGGGCCGGCTCGGCAATGCCGATGCCGCCTCGATCATCGGCGCCGTGATCGATCTGCTCGCCGCAATTCCCGTTTCCGGACTCGAAGCGGCGGAGGCGTCCCAATGACCACCCGCGCGCTGTTTCGGAGTGCCGACGCCGCAATCAGGCGGCGCCGACCCGCCTACGGTGATGCGAGCGCCAGCATGGAGGCCCTCGCAAAGCGCTGGTCCGTCACGCTCGGTCATCCGATCACACCCGAGCAGGTCGTGCTCTGCATGATCGACCTGAAACTGACCCGGCTTTCTCACAATCCGCGTCACCGTGACTCGGCAGTTGATCTCGCGGCTTACGTTGCTTTGTTGCAAGAGGTGCTGCGATGAGATGGTCGCTCATGGGATTCGGCGGTGAGCGCGCGTCGCCGGAATTCGTGAAGCGAAGCGGCTGGCGTGATCAGAAGATCCTGGTCGTGAACGCCGATGACGATCGGCTTACCTGGCCCGAGCGAGAATTCATCCGACAGATCGGCGAGAGGCTTTATGGGCTGCAGCGGAGCGAAGAGGCCGGCCGTGCCTGAGCAAGCCTGGACGCCTTCCCTCATTGAAGAACGCTTCGTTGAAGCTGCCGACGTGATGAAGCGACTGCCGGACGTACGCGTGCCTGGGTATTTCAATACCTGGCCGAAGTTTCCCCAGGAGTTTGCAGATCTCGTGGGACAAGAGCCGCCGCCTTTGCGCCGGCCCCGCCCGTCGCCGGATGCGATCAGCCGCATGGAAGAGACGCTTGGATGGTTGCGTTGGCTTGAGCCGGTTGATGCCAAGATCGTCTGGATGCGCGCGAGCGGAGAGCGATGGAAGGCGGTGTGCTGGAAGGTCGGACTGATGCGCTCGGCAGCTCACCGGCATTGGCTCTATGCGCTGTCCGTGATTGCGCTGCGATTGAACAAGCGAACCATTCCAAGCCGACGGTCTCGACATTTCGTCATCGCGCAAGCTCAGGCCAACGGGACGTGAGAAACGAAGCGAAAAGTGTCCGAGGACATTTTTCGTCGAGCCATCTGAGCGGGCTGGAGCTATTAAAAGCATCACGCTGGCGATTCGCGTCCCGCCGATCACTCCCTCGCGAAGCAAGCGACCCAAATCAAGACAATCTGTGAAAATGGCGCCGCGCCTGCCCGAGGCGGTCAAGCACTGGCCGCTTGATCGGCTGATCCCTTATGCGCGCAATGCACGCACGCACGATGACGAGCAGGTGGCGCAGATTGCCGCGTCCATCGTCGAGTTCGGATGGACCAATCCGATCCTGATCAATTCCGTAGGCGGCATAATCGCTGGCCACGGACGACTGCTTGCCGCGCAAAAGCTCGGTCTCGATGCAGTACCGGTCATCGTTCTTGACCACCTGACGCCGGCACAGCGGCGAGCCTACGTCATCGCCGACAACAAGCTGGCACTGAACGCCGGCTGGAACGAGGAACTGCTTGCAGGCGAGCTGCATGCTTTGAACGGCGAAGGATTCGATCTGCCGCTCACCGGTTTCTCCGCAGACGAGCTCGACGGATTCCTTGCGCCGCTCGGTGACGACGCGGAGAGCGCGGACGACGCCGGTGAGGACGCCGGGGACGAAATGCCCGCGCCGTCGCGCGATCCGGTTTCGCAAAGCGGCGATCTCTGGTTGATCGGCAATCACCGCCTGTTGTGCGGCGACAGCACCGATCGTGCCGCCATCAAGCGGCTGATGGGGAGCGAGCAAGCGACGCTCGTCTTCACTTCGCCGCCCTACGGCAACCAGCGCGACTACACGACCGGAGGCGTGGGCGATTGGGATGCGCTGATGCGGGGCGTGTTCGTGGTGTTGCCGGTCAAAGAGACGGCGCAGATCCTCGTCAATCTCGGCCTCATTCATCGCGAGAACGAGTGGCTGCCGTATTGGCTGACCTGGCTCGACTGGATGCGCCAGCAGAGCTGGCGGCGATTCGGCTGGTATGTATGGGACCAAGGCCCGGGATTGCCGGGAGACTGGAACGGCCGGCTGGCGCCCGCGTTCGAGTTCGTTTTCCATTTCAATCGCAAGGCGCGCAAGCCGAACAAGATCGTGCCCTGCAAGTGGGCCGGGCACGTCAACGACGCTCACGGCGGCATCCGCAGCAAGGATGGCCATGTCGGCGAATGGACGCACGCCGGCCAGGGCGTCCAGGACACGCGGATTCCTGACAACGTCATCCGCATAACGCGGCACAAGGCGCGCGGCATCGAGACCGAACACCCGGCCGTGTTTCCGGTTGCGCTGCCGGAATTCGTGATGCGCGCCTACTCAAGCGAGAACGAGATCGTCTACGAGCCGTTCGCCGGCTCAGGCACCACCATCATTGCGGCCGAACGCGCCGGGCGGCGGACGAGAGCGATCGAGCTCGCTCCCGAATACGTCAACGTCGCCCTGCGCCGATGGCGCAAGCTCTTTCCCGATCAGCCAGTGATCCTTGATGGCGAAGGCCAAAGCTTCGAAGCGGTCGCGCAACAGCGCGGAGTCGCAATCCCCGGCGACGACTGATCTCAAAGTCGAACTTTGGCCGATCGACAAGCTTTTGCCGTACGCGGCAAATGCGCGGACGCACCCGGACGAACAGGTCGCACAGATCGCCGGCTCGATCGCTGAGTTCGGCTTCAATGTCCCCTGTCTTGTCGACGATCGGGGCATCCTGATCACCGGCCACGGCCGCCTGCTTGCGGCGAGGCGGCTCGGTCTTGCCGAAGTCCCGGTCATCCGCCTTGGGCATCTGTCGGACGCACAGGCGCGCGCCTTTCGCCTCGCAGACAACCGCATTCAACTCAACGGCGGCTTTGACGAGGAACTGCTGGCCGCAGAACTTGATCGCCTGAAGGAAGATGGCGTCGGCCTCGAGCTGCTCGGCTTTGCCAACGACGAGCTCGACCGGCTGTTCGCTGGACTCGACGGCGATGCGAACAATTCTCCGGACGAAGACGTTGTCCCGGACCTGCCCACGGCGGCGGTCACGCGCCCGGGCGATCTGTGGCTGCTTGGCCGACATCGGCTGCTGTGCGGCGACGCTACAGTTGCAAGCGACGTTCAGCAACTCCTCGACGGCGCGCACCCGCACTTGATGGTGACGGATCCGCCCTATGGGGTCGATTACGATCCGAACTGGCGCAACGAAGCCGGCGTCTCGGCGACGAAGCGTACCGGCAAGGTCAACAACGATGATCGCGCCGATTGGCGCGCAGCCTGGAACCTGTTCGCCGGCGATGTCGGCTATGTTTGGCACGCCGGGATCCACGCGCAGACCGTCGCGCAGAGCCTCGACGCCTGCGGCTTTCTGATCAGGGCCCAGATCATCTGGGCGAAGTCACGCCTGGTGCTGGGCCGCGGCGACTATCACTGGCAGCACGAGCCGTGCTTCTATGCTGTGCGCAAGGGCGCAACCGGGCACTGGCAGGGCGCCCGCGATCAAACAACGCTGTGGACCATCGCCGCCGGCGAGAACGACGAAGCCACGGTGCACGGCACGCAGAAGCCGGTCGAGTGCATGCGCCGGCCGATCGTCAACAATAGCGCCAAAGGTGATCTTGTCTACGAGCCCTTCGCGGGCTCAGGCTCGACCTTAATTGCAGCCGAGTCGGTTGGTCGCGCTTGCCTGGCCATGGAAATCGATGCGCGCTACTGCAACGTCGTCATCGAGCGTTGGCAGCGCCTTGGCAAAGCCGATGCGATCCTGGCGAGCAACAATAACGCATTCGATGCTTTGAAACAGGAGCGTGCGGCGGCCTGAACGGCAAAGCGCCGCCGGGCAGAAGAACCCGGCGGCGCTTGCTTGGTTGGCTTCAGGCGGCGATGCGATAGACGCGGCCGCGCTTTTCGTCCTTTTCGGATTCCACATTCAGTCCGAGTTTCTTCTTGAGCGCCCCGGCGATGGCGCCGCGCACGGTGTGCGCTTGCCAATCGAATTTCTTGGCGATCTCTTCGATCGTGGCGCCCTCGGGCCGCTTGAGCATTTCGATCAGCTTGGCTTGCTTGCTGTCGGCCCGCGTCGTCGGCGTTGGTCCCCGGCGAGACTTGGATTTTGCCGGCGCTTTGGCGCCGTCGGCGGCTGTTTCGACATTCTCGGCCTCGTCCTTGTCGTCCTCGGTCGACTTGATCTCCTTCGGATCGATGCCGAGTGTATCGAACGCCGCCCGCGTGGCGCGCAACGTCATCTTGCCGTGGTTCTTGTCGTGCCGCCAAACCGTGTCGTCGCGCGTCGCCCGCACCTCCTTGATGAGCTTCTTGTTCAGCAGGCTCTTGAGCACGTTGCCGGCGGCGTTGCCCTTGAGCTTTGCATTGACCGGAAACACGCAGCGGTCCTCGCGCTGGCATGCGGCGGAGAGAACTACGAGTTGAGCATCGGAAAGTTGTGCCATGGTGGTGGCTCCTTCTAGACGAGCCGCGACCATCGCGACCCTTCTACCACCCGAAGCCCCGGCTGCTTGTTGCAGCGCGGGGCGGCGGAACTCTCTCCTCGATGGTGTCACACAAGGCGCTGCCTTGAAGCGGAGCCAAGTTAATAATCGCAGCAATTGATTGTTTTTCCTGCTGTGGCTCGTGAGCCACGCACTCAATGAGCAGCAGCAAATCCAATCGCATGCCGCAACTCTCGATGCTCGGCAACCGAACGGCACTGCTCGACACCCGCTCGGCCAAGCCAGCTCCCAAGAGAGCTGACCCGTTCTATTTCAGCACCGAATGGCGCGCGCTGGTCGCCACGATCATCCGCGAGCGAGGCGCACGCTGTGAAGACCCGTCGTGTCGCTATCCTGGTCGCGTCGGCGCACGACTGTTCGGCGATCACATCGTCGAGCTTAAGGACGGTGGCGCGCCGCTCGACAAGACAAACGTGATGCTTCGCTGCGGCTCGTGCCACACGCGCAAGACCAACGTGGAGCGCGCAAGAAGGATGGGAGCCTGAAGGCGGGAGGGGGATTAAATCCCTCGAAGGCCGCCGGGCAGCAACCGCGCGCTTCCTCACGCGCAGAAAATTTTTTTTGCGGCCGGGCCGAGTATTTCCCGCCCTATAAAAAAGGGGAGGACTTCGGAAATCGGATTCCTCCAAAGGTCGACCAATGGGACGCCCCGCTTTCACTCCGAGCGCCGAGCAGCGCAAGGAGGTCGAGATCATGGCCCGTTATGGGATCCCCGAGGACGACATCGCCCTTGTGCTCGGCATTGACCCGAAGACGCTGCGGAAGCATTTCCGGCTCGAACTCGATGTCGCGTTCGTGAAGGCGAACGCCAAGGTGGCGGAGTCCATCTTCATGCAGGCGGTCGGCGCGCCGGCGCAATACTATCCCGCCGGCCATCCCGACGCCGGAAAGGTCATGCGCGCCGAGCAGTCTCGCGTGCTGGCGGCCGGCATCTGGTGGGAGCGGACCCGAGGCGGACGCTCCGAGTATGCGCCGCTCCGGCCGAAGCCGCTCGGCAAGAAGGAAGCGGCTCGCCTTGCCGCCACGAACGCGGCGCAGGGCACCGATTGGTCTGAGCTGGTCGACGAGAGCCGAGCCAATTGACGTGGGCGTTCGCGTGTCCCGATTGGGAGGAGCGCCTTCGCAACGGTCGATCGCTCATTCCCGACCTGCCGCTGGACCAGAAGGAAGCGCGCCGGGCCATCGCTATCTACAACAAGCTGCGGATTCCCGATGTCGCCGGCACGCCTTCGTTCGGAGAAGTAGGGGCCGAGTGGTTCCGCGACATCATCGCGGCGATCTTCGGCTCCTACGACCTCGAGACCGGCGTCCGCCACGTCCGCGAGAGTTTCAACCTCGTCCCGAAGAAGAACAGCAAGACCACGAACGGCGCCGCCCTGATGGTGACGGCGTTGTTGATGAACCGCCGTCCACGCGCGGAATTCCTCCTCACCGGCCCGACACACGAGGTCTCGGAACTCGCCTTCAATCAGGCGGCCGGCATGATCGAGTGCGACCCGGATGGCTTCCTGCAGAAGCGGATGCACATCCAGGAGCATCTGAAGGCCATTACCGACCGCCGCACCAAGGCGCGGCTCAAGGTCAAGACGTTCGATGCCAGCGTCGCCACCGGCCCGAAGCCGGCCGGCGTGCTGGTCGACGAGCTGCATCAGATCGGCAAGATCAACAAGGCCGACAAGATCATCGGGCAACTGCGGGGCGGTCTGATTTCGCAGCCGGAAGGCTTCTTGATCTTCATCACCACGCAATCGGACGATCCGCCGGCCGGCATCTTCCGCGACGAGTTGATGAAGGCCCGCGCCATCCGGGACGGCCGAGCTTCCGGCCCGATGCTGCCGGTGCTGTACGAATTCCCGGACGACATCATCAAGTCCGGCGCGTGGCGCGACCCGTCGAACTGGCCGATGGTCACGCCGAACCGGGACCGCTCGGTGACGATCGCGCGTCTCATCGAGGATTTCGACGCGGCGCAGATCGCCGGCGAGAAGGAGGTGCGCCGCTGGGCCAGCCAGCATCTCAACATCGAGATCGGACTTGCGCTCAAGGCCGACGACTGGGCGGGCGCAGCGCATTGGGAGAAGAACGCTGAGCCGACGCTCACGCTCGACGAATTGCTCGGCCGCAGCGAGGTTGCGACCGTTGGCATCGACGGCGGAGGCCTTGACGATCTCCTTGGCCTCGCCGTCCTCGGGCGCGCGCGTGAACCAGGGGCTGATGCTCAGTCGCGCAAGTGGCTGCACTGGGGCCACGCCTGGGCGCACGAGGCGGTCCTGGAGCGCCGCAAGGATATTGCCGCCCGGCTGCGCGACTTCGAGGCGGACGGCAACCTGACCATCGTCAAGCGCGTCGGTGACGATGTCATCGAGGTCGCCGACATCGTCGAGCAGGTACGCGACTCGGGCCTGTTGCCCGACAAGGCCGCGATCGGGGTCGATCCGGTCGGTATCGGCGCCATCGTGGATGAACTCGCCGAGCGGAACATCGATGCCAGCCCCGAAGCGGGGATCATCGTCGGCGTGCCGCAGGGCTGGAAACTCAACAATGCGATCAAGACAGCCGAGCGCAAGCTTGCGGGCAGTGACCTCGTCCATGGCGGCATTCCGCTGATGGCGTGGGCGGTCGGCAACGCCAAGGTCGAGCCGCGCGGCAATGCGATCACCATCACCAAGCAAGCGGCGGGTTTTGCCAAGATCGACCCGCTCATGGCTTTATTCAACGCGACGGCTCTGATGGCCATGAACCCGCACTCCGGAGGCATTGGCGAGGGCATCATCATCCTCGGCAGCGCGTAAAGCGCGGAAACAAACCGCATGGGCGTGATCTCGCGGCTTGGCGCGTTCGCGCGCGCGGTGCCAGGCACCTGGCGGGCGACGCGATCGACCGACACCACTGCCGACGCGCTCCTGTGGGGCGATCAACTCTGGTCGGTGCCGTCGAGCGCCGGCGTCGAGATCAACCAGCAGACTGCGCTCGGCGCGGTGTGCGTCATGGCTTGCGTCATGATGCTCACCGAGGACGTAGCCAAGCTGCCGGTCTCGCTCTATCGCGTGCGCGCAGATTCCTCGCGCGAGCCGGTGACGGATCATCCGCTGTCCACGCTGCTCGAAGAACCGAACGAGTGGCAGGACTGGCTCGAATTCGCCGAGATGGTCCAGGTCGGCCTGGTGCTGCGCGGCAACGGCTACGCGGTGATCATCCGCGACTGGCGCGGCAGGCCGGTGAAGCTCGTTCCGATCAACCCGGACCGCGTGGCGCTGTGGGAGGCGCCGACCGGCGAATTGTTCTACCGCGTGACGCCCTTCGGCCTGCACGAGATGGCCGAATTGGCCGACCTGCCATTCCTGATCCCGGCCGCTGACGTCTTTCACCTCCGCGGCCTTTCGGTGAACGGTCTGCTCGGCGCCTCGCGTATTGCGCTTGCGCGCGATGCGGTCGGCCTGACGCTGGCGCAGGAGCGCCAGGCGGCACAATGGGTCGGCGCCGGCTCCAAACCCTCGGGCGTGCTGTCGACCGATCAGAAACTCGACAACGCCACGGTGGAGCGGCTCAAGGGCCGGTGGAAGGAGCTCAATGCCGGCCTGCAGAACGCCGGCAAGGCGGCCATCTTCGAAGCCGGACTGAAGTGGACGCCACTGTCGCTGTCGGCGCAGGAACTGGAGTTCATCGCGGCGCGGCAATTCCAGGTCCAGGAAATCGCCCGGATGTTCCGCATCCCGCCGCACATGATCGGCGAGCTGTCGCGTTCGACCAACAACAACATCGTCCAGCAGGCGCAGGAGTACGTCAACTACACCGTGTCGGGATACACGCGGCGGTGGAAGGCGAAGCTCGGCAAGACGTTCGGTCTCGCCAAGGACGGCATTCACGTCGCGTTCGATCTGACCGAGCTGGTCCGTGCCGATATCACGGCCCGCTACAACGCCTATCGGGTCGGCATCATGAGCGGATTCCTCAAACCGAACGAAGCGCGCGTCGATGACGGCCGCGACCCCGATCCGGACGGCGACAAGCTGTTGCAGCCCACCAACATGGCCGAGGCCGGTAGCCAATCGACCGGCACCGCGCCCGACAATGCCGGCCGGCCGGAAGACGGCACCGTGAAATGAGCCAAAAACATGCCGCAGATTCTGACACCCGCCGATATCAAGACGCGGCTCAAGGCTGGCGAGACGCCGCGCGATATTTTCTTTGACTACGGCGGTGCACTAGTCGCGAAGCTTGTTGGCATCGAGGCGAGCGTCACGGCAGGGCTGGACGACCGTTCGGTTGACTTCGTGATCTCGACCGGTGCGCTTGATCGCTATAACTCGACCATTGCGATCGACGGCTGGCAGACCGAGAATTTCGAGAAGAACCCGGTGGTGCTCTGGGCGCACGACGACTCGATCCCGGCGATCGGGCGGGCCGCCAACATCCGCGTCGAAGGCGGCAGGCTCAAATCGAGTGCCACCTTTGCCGAGCGTGACGTGCATCCGCTTGCCGATACGATCTATCAGCTCATCCGGGCACGGTTCATTGGCGCCGCCTCGGTCGGCTGGATCCCGCTCGAATACAGGTTCGTCGAGGATGGCGACCGCGGCTTCGGCATCGATTTCCTCGAACAGGAACTGCTGGAGTGGTCGGTGGTGAATATCCCGGCCAATCCCGAATGCCTGGTCGGGGCCCGATCGCTTGGGATCGACACCAAGCCGCTTATTGCCTGGGCAGAGCGCGCGCTCGACCAAGGCGGCATGACGCTGATCTCGCGCGCCGAACTCGAGACCTTGCGCGAGGCCGCGGGGGCACCAGCGGTTTATGAGGTGCCGTCGTTTCTGCCGAAACGCGCCGAGACTGCTCAATCTTCTGCGGCCGGCGCGTCCGAGCCGTTCGAGCAAAGCGCAGCTGCGCTCAACACGCTCTTCGCCAATGGTGTGCTGTCGCGCGAGGAATTCGCGTCACGTGTGACCGCGCTGGCGCGCGGGGAGGCGACGCGGAGTGGCCGGGTGCTCTCTGCGGAGAATGAGCGGCGGCTGCGTGCCGCCCACGATCATTGCATGGCGGCCTGCGACCACGTGATGAGTGTGGTCGAGCAGAACCACAAACCTGACGATCCGGATGCTGGGGGCGACGGCAGCGACGAGGATCCCGAACAGGCCTCGCTTGAAGCGCCGCAAGCGGAAGTCCGCGCCCGGCGCGTGCGCCTGCTGCGGCTTCGTCGCGTACCTGAGCACTGACCAAAAGCCTGAAATCGCTGACCTGTCTGCGCGGGCTGTCTTGCGGCCGCCCGCTATTCGGAGACCCATGATGGACAAGAAGTTGAACGAACTGCGCGCGGCCCGTGCCAAGGCCATCGACGAGCTCGAAGGCCTCATTGGCGACAAGGACAAGTTCGAGGCCAAGGAGCGCGAGGTCGCGACCTTCGATCAGCAGATCGCCCAGGCCGAGCGTGTCCTCCAACTCGCCGCATCCCGCGCGCGTCCGCATCCGGACAACGGCGCCGGCAATCCGAGTACAGCAGCCTCGGTGCCGATCGTGCTCGACCCGTACTACGAGAGCAGCATCTCAGGGCGGCAGGTGCGGCGCGTGCCGCCGTTCGAGCATTATCTGCGCAAGGCGCGGGCGCTCCTGCGCGAAGCCGGCGACACCTCGTGGGATGGCGGCAGCCGATTTCGTTCTTTCGGCGAGCAGCTGGTGGCGGTCGCTCGCTATCACATGACGCATGGCGCAGATGTGGATTCACGTCTCGTTCGCGCGCCGACCGGCGCCGGCGAAATCGACCCCTCGGCCGGTGGCTTTCTGGTGCAGACCGATTTCGCCACCGCGGTGTTCATGCGCGCCTACGACATGGGCGAGATTTTGAGCCGCTGCGAAAAGTTCTCGCTCTCGACCACCGCCAACTCGATCAAAATCCCGGGTGTCGACGAAACGAGCCGCGCCACCGGCTCCCGCTGGGGTGGTGTGCAGTCGTTCTGGGTCGGCGAGGGCTCGCAGCCGACCGGCACCAAGCCGAAATTCCGCCTGATCGAGTACGATCTCAAGAAGCTGATGTCACTGATGTGGGTGACCGACGAGCTTCTCGCCGACCAGTCGCTGCTCACCTCGATCGCCGGCAAGGCGTTCTCCGAAGAAATCATGTTCATGACCGAGGACGCGGTGTTCGAGGGCACCGGCGCCGGCCAGCCGCTCGGCATCATGAACGCGCCCGCCATGGTCGCAGTCCCGATCGAGACCGGGCAACCGACCAAGACCATCGTGTACGAGAACATCCTCAAGATGTGGGCGCGCTGCTGGGCGCGCTCGCGTCAGAATGCGGTGTGGTGGATCAACCAGGACAACGAGCCGCAGCTCTATTCGCTCAGCCAGATCATCGGCACCGCCGGCGTCCCGGTCTACCTGCCGGCCAACGGTTTGTCGGGCCAGCCCTACGGCACCCTGTTCGGCCGTCCGGTGATCCCGGTGGAGTACAGCAACACGCTCGGCACGCAGGGCGACATCGTGCTCGCCGACTATTCGCAATACGGCATCGTCGACAAGGGCGGCATCCAGTCGGCATCCTCCATGCACGTCGCGTTCCTGACCGACGAGATGGTGTTCCGCATCACCTATCGGGTCGACGGTGAGCCGCTGTGGAACGCGCAGCTCACTCCCTTCAAGGGCTCCAACACGCTCTCGCCCTTCGTTTCCCTCGCCACCCGCTGATCGAACGCACCATGGCCGAAGACAAAAAGCTGTCGCCGCTTGACGCGCTCGACAAGAAGCACGCCCGGGATGCGGCCGAGCGCGCCACCAGGATCGAGGCCGCAACCAACGACCTGCGCGCCGCCGAGGAAATGGTCCGCGAGGCGAAGCGGAAGCTTGCCGACTTTCAGCGTGAGAAGGTCACGGCGAGCTTCGCCTACGACGCGGCACGCGCCGAACTCCTGCGCGCCGGCAACGCCAAGGCGGCGTAGCGGCGGCGATCCCCGAGATCTCCAATTTCGAGAGGAGCCGATCATGGCCCGACAGTTCTCGCTTCCCGAAATCATCCCACCGGTCGAGCTGCTGGCGCCCGCGGCCGATGCCGCCGGCCGTACCAGCGGCTATGTCAATCTCGGCAAAGCCGACAAAGCCTACATCGTCTGCCACATCAATCAGGGCAACGCCGCCACCGTGCAGGCTCGACTCCGCTGCAGGCGCAGGACGTTTCCGGCACAGGCTCCAAGGCGATCGGCGCCACCCAGGTCTGGACCGATCTCAACGAGAGCGCCGGCGACCAGCTCACCAAGCAGGCCAACGCCGCGAATTACACCACCGATGCCGCCCTGCACAGCAAGGTCGTCGTCTTCGAAATCTCGCCGCAGGACTGCATGGACGTGGCGAACGGCTTCCACACCATCGCCATCCAGACCGGTGCCTCGAACGCCGCCAATATCACCGAGGCGATGATCTACGTGCTGCACCGCTACCAGCAGGCGCAGCCGCCCTCGATCCTGTCCTGATGGCCGGCTGAGGATTCCCCATGTCGGACAAGGCCCGCATTCACTCGCGGCTGAATGCCGCAAACAACCTCGAATTTTTCGATCAGAGCACGCAAGAGCGTGTCTTCGCGCTCGCAGCGCTGTTCTACGAGGACGACTTCCTCGCCGCCGGCAAGCAGGCGTTCCCGACCACCGCAACCCAGGGGATCGATTGGGTCAAGAAGCTGGTCGAAACCAGCGGCACGCCGACCGTTGCCGGCGTAGCAAGCGGCCAGTTCGGCCAGGTGCAGCTTGCGCTCGACGCCACCTCCGAAAAGCAGGAGGCGACGCTCTATTGGGCCGACAACAAGCACCTCGATCCGACCAAGGGCTTTGAGTTCGAGTGCCGCGCGGCGCTCTCGGTGCTGCCCAGCGCCGCTGGCGTACAAGCCGTGCTCGGCGCGGCCGGCAGCTGGATCGACGGGCCGGACAACAACACCGAATACTTGCAGTTCGGCGCGAGCGGCAACGGCACCATGCTGATGCGGTCGCAGGACGGCTCGACCCAGAATGCGATCTCCACCGGCATCACGCTTACGGCTGGCGTCTTTCACATCTTCCGTATCGACGCCAGCAATACCCAGGACGTCGCCTACTACATCGACGGCGTGCGCTACAGCACGGCCGGACAGGTCAAGTTCGGCGCGACGGGCCTGCTGCAGCCGTATCTCTCGGTCTACAAACCGTCCGGCAACGGCGTCGCCACGCTCGTGGTGGACTACATGCGCCTGTTCTCGAACCGCGCATGACCCGCCTGCCGCGGCTTGATCGTGCGCTGCGCGCCGATCGCGACTACATCAGCAACGGAAAACTACCCTCATGGCCGGATCGATCGTGCTTGCCACCGCTGATCTCGGCGGCGGAGTCACCAAATATTCGATTGCATGGACGTCGGACGCCTCAGGCAATGTCAACGGCACGTCAATCGTGCTCAAGCGCGGGCGCCTCCTGCAAGTGAAGTTCGTGCCGACCAACGGACACACGCAGCCGAGCAACAACTATGCGGCAACGCTGCTCGACGCCGATGGTGTCGATCTTTTGGCCGGCAAGGGCGCAACGCTCTCGAATGCCGCCTCGAGCATTGCGGTGCCGGTCGTGTCGTCGGTCAGCCCGGCTTTCATTGAGTCCGGCAACTTTACGCCGACAGTCTCGGCGGCCGGCAATGTCACCAACGGGCGAATCGAGCTCTATGTGGGACCGGGCTGAGCGGACGCTACGTGATGGAATTTGTGGTCGTCACCACTGTCGTCACGCCGGCGACGGCGGCGTTCGAGGGACAGCAAGCGTATGACCTTGTCGATCTCGCGACCGTCAAAGCCGAACTCAACATCATCGACACCAGCAAGGACTCGCTCCTACTGCGCTGGATCACCGAGGCCTCGGCGGCGGTAGCCAACTTCTGTAACCGCGTCTTCCCCGTAGAGGGCCTCAAAGACCAAATCTTCCCGCCGCGGGATTATTTCCCGGTGCCAGTAGTGATCGGCGGTGTCATGCCGCTGCAGCTTTCGCGCTGGCCGGTCACCGCTTCGCCGACCGTCACCGAGAATGGCATCGCTCTCGTCGAGAACACGGATTTTGTCGCCAAGTACGAGGTCGGCCAGTCTGCTGCGCCTTGAGGCGAACGGTTGGCCCAAGCGATGGCCCGCGCTGCCCACGGTCGTGCAATACCAGGCCGGTTATATGCTCACCGATCCCACCTTGGCGGACCTCGTCGATGGCGTGATCCGCTACGTCAAGGGCCGCTACTTCGCGCAGATGCGGGATCCATCGCTTCGCTCGGAAAACATCACTGGAGCCTACGAGGCGCAATACTGGTTTGCGGCCGGCCCCGGTGCCACGGTCGGCAACCTGCCGCCCGACATCCAGGCGCTCTGGGAGAAATACCGGGCGCCCGTGCTCGGATCGTAAGGCATGGACCCCAACGCGCTTGCCGGCTATCGCCGCGCCCTCGCTCGGCGCGGCGTGGCCGTGACGGTCCGCCGAATCACCGGCGAAGCCCCGAACGCCACCACGTTCGACGCCGCCGTCACTGCCCTTGTCATGGACTATGTGCCTAAGCCGCCGGTGGCTGATGTCCGGCCCGAAGGCGAGATCACGCTCGGCGCGCGCAACGTCATCGTGCTCGCCGACGATCTCGCGGCCGCGAATTTCCCTCTGCCGGTGCAGAAGCACGACAAGGTCGTCGTAGCCGGCGAGGAGCTCGACGTGATGTCGGTCGATCCGAACAAGCGTGGCATCGCCGACGCCATCGAGCTCGTCGCTCAGGGCGTCTGATGTTCGACGTCCAGGTCGATGCTTCGAGGGCGAATCTTCGGCTCGAAGAGATGCCGGAGGAGGTCCGCGATGCGCTGATCGTCGCGGTCACGCTTGCAGCGGGTGAACTGGAAGGCGCGGCGCAGTCGAAGGCGTCGGGCGACCTGCTGCAGGTACGTACCGGCAGATTCGTGCGCAGCATCAAGGCCGGCATCAGGACCGGCAAGACGTCCGTGACCGGACGCGTTTATTCGAACGACCCGCGCGCCCGGCTGTTCGAGTTCGGCGGCACCACGCCGCCCCATGACATTGCGCCGAAGAACGCCAAGGCGCTGCTGCTGCAAATGCGCGGCGGCACCGTGTTTGCCGCCTCGGTGCATCATCCGGGCGGCAAGTATGAGGCCCGCAACATCATTCATTCGGCGTTCGACGAGATGAAGCCAGAGATCATCGAGAACCTCGAACGCGCCGTGCTCGGCCTCGTGAGCAGACCGATCGAATGACCTCGCGCAAGTCGATTGCCGCGGCGCTGCTGGCGCAGCTCACGCAGGGTGGCCAGTTCACCAAGAGTGGCCGGCGCGACCGCGCTCCCGAACAGGCGGCGGCGCCGAACGCGCCAGGCCTCTACCTGCTTAAGCCGCGCGAAACCTATCGCTATTCCGACGATGCGGAACGGGGCGTGCCGCCGGTCCGCGAGCTGTTGTTTTTCGCGCTGATCTACACGGACGTCGGGTCGAACGCGTCTGCGGTCCCTGCCGACATTATCGACGACCTGTTGGACATTGTGGATCAAGCACTGGCGCCATCGCCGACCGACCAGATCACCAATGGGGGCCGGCAGACGCTGGGCGGCCTTGTCTATGACTGCCGCATTGACGGCGAGGTCGAATGCGCGCCCGGCGATCTGCAGGGCAAGGGCCAGACGCTGGTGCCGATCAAAGTCACGCTGAATCAATACCCATAGGAAAAGATCGATGCCGACCGAGGAATCCGAGGCGCCGGCGCTTGCACCGTCATCACGTGCGTCTCGGCTGGACGCGCTGATCGATGCCTGGTTCGTCGAGCGATTCCACGGCGCGCCGGCGATGCGCGATACCGAAGCCTTCAATCATGCGCAGGCCGCCAAGGAAGACCTCAAGCGCCGCTTGGCAGGGGAGCAATAGGCCATGACCCAATATGCGTTCGGCTCAGGAACGCTGATCGGCAAGCGCACCGACGTAACCGGCACGCCGCCATGCCTGCTCGGCACGCTGGATACTGTTTCGCTCGACTTCGACCGAAAGATCGAGACCCTGCTCGGCCAATACGCCATGGCGGTGGCGGCCGGCGGCGGTGAGTTCAAGATCACCGGCAAGGCCAAGTTTGCCCGGCTCCAGGCGACGCAGATCAACAATCTATTTCTCGGCCAGACGCTGACGGCAAACAGCATGCTGGAGATGACGACCGGGGAAAGTGGCACCGTCGCGTCCGGTGCCCTCACCGTCGGCAACGGCGCGACATTCGTCGAGGATTTCGGCGTCTTCAATCCGACCACCGGCGTCCAGCTCACGCCGGTCGCGTCCTCGCCGGTCGCCGGCACGTCGTATGTTCCGGGAGCCGCCGGCGTCGGCACCTATACGTTTGCAACGGGCGACAATGGGCAAAGCTATCTGATCTATTACAGCTACACCGTCTCCTCTGGGAACAAGATCACACTGGCGAACCAACTCATGGGCCCCACGCCCATGTTCGAAATCTCGCTCAAGGAGAGCTTCAACTATTTCGGCGCGACAAAAGACCTGCTGGTGAAGCTCAACGCCTGCGTCTCATCAAAGCTGTCGCTGCCGTTCGCCAATGCCAAGTTCACGATCGCCGAGTTCGATTTCCAGGCCATCGCCGACGCCTCGAACAATATCGGCACCATCAGCCTGAGCGAGTAGGGAGGATGCCCCGGTGAGCCTCGAACGCGACGAGTCCATCGACCTCAACATGGCGCGGGTGGTGCGCCTTGCCGGGCGCGACCTTTACGTCGCGCCGCTGTCGCTGCGCGATATTCTGGCGGTTGCCGACGAACTGCCGAAGGTCAAGGACGTCACCGCGGAGAACGTCACCGGCGAGCGGTTGGCACCCTTGGGCGAAATCGTCTGGCACGGCCTGCGGCGGGCCTATCCCAAGCTGACGCGCGAGGAGTTCTTCGACCTCCCCATTACGCTCGCCGAACTCATTGCTGCCTTCCCGGTGGTGATGCAGCAGGCCGGCGGCCGAAAGCCGGAGAGCGTCATGGGGGAAGCGGAGCCCCATCGCGATGGCGCGATGGGGATCCTGGCAGCGAGCGATTCGACCAAATCGACTGGCGCGGCCTCGTCGCCGACCTCGTGATCGAACTCGGCTGGACCCGCGACCAGGTCCTCGACCAGATCGATATTCCATTCCTCGAAGACCTGCACCGCGCCTGGCGGGATTGGCCGCCGCTGCGCAAGGCCGTGGCCGCCTATCTGGGTCACAAGCCCAAAGAGAAGCCCTCGAAGAATCTCCACGAGCTGCTGGCGATGTTTCCAAACGGTACGATCCGGTGAAACGCCATGGCTGACGGCGTACAGGTCAAGTTCGGCGCCAACATCACCGACCTTGTCGAGGGCATCAACTCGGCGGTCGGCGAGCTGCGGGGCTTTGCCGAGGCGGTCGGCGCAATGTATGTGGCCGACAAGACCGCCGAGTTCATCGCCCAGTTCGGCGAAATGGGCGAGAAGATCGAGCGCGCCACCGCAATCTTCGGCGCGTCCGCCAAGGACGTCCAGGAACTGCAGCTCGCCAATGAGCTCGCAGGCGGCTCAGCCGACAACTTCGGCCGGCTGATCGACCGCCTGCAGCAGAGCTTGCAGCGGGCGCAGGTGCCCACCTCCCAACAGGCCCTGGCGCTGCAAGCCATCGGGCTTTCCGCCAGTCAGCTGATCGGCCTTCCGCTGCCCGAACAAATGGACCGCATTGCGGACGCGGTCTCGAAATTCGCCGACGGCGGCAACAAGACCGCGATCGTCATGGCGCTCCTGGGCCGTGGCGGCGCCGAGATGATCCCGATCCTCGACCAGGGCCGCGCCGGCCTCGATCAAATGCGCCAGAGCGCCGAGGACGCCGGCACGGTGATGACCGGCCAGACCGTCTCGGCGCTGGCGACTATGAAGCAGTCGACCACGCTGCTCGAGGCGAGCCTGAAATCGCTGGGCGGCACCATTATGGGCCAGCTCGCGCCGTCGATCACGGAGTTCGATAACGAGCTGGCGCACTCGGTTGGCAACATCACAGCGCTGGTCGCCACCGGGCAACTGAGCGATTTCGTCTTGAAGGCGCTGGGCAGCGATATGCTGCTGGTCGCGGACTATGCCAAGCTTCTCGCGCAGGCCTTCACCGATCTGGTGCTGCTCAATTGGGGCGAGTTCAGCCAGCACTGGAAGGAGAACATGGAGGCCGTCGAGGCCAATGCCAACGAATCGCTGGGCAACCTCGACGAAATGCTGGAGAGAGCCCGCGCCTCCTACAAGGCGCTCCTCGACCAGGCCAACGAGACCAACAAGGGCCTCAAGCAGCCGCCGCCAATCAACCTCAACGGCCAGGATGCGCTCAAGGCCGAGATCGAGCTGATCCAGAACGAAATCAATCTGCAGAACAGACTGGTATGCGCAGCAGGTCGAGCACATTAATTCGCTGGCCAAGACGTACCAGATGACGGAGCAGCAGAAGACCCAGGCGCTCCTTCAGGCCCTCCAGCAGCGTTATGACATGCAGACGGCCGAAATTAATCAGGAGCTGCAACTCCAAGGTTTGACGCAGCAGGCGTACCAGAGGGCGGCCGACGAAAAGCTCAAGATCGATCAGAAATACGCGGCCGACCGGCAGAAGATCCTCGACCAGGCCGCCGAAGCCGAAGAAAAGACCTGGAAGGCGGCCGCGGATCAGATTTCCAGCGCATTCGACAGCCAGCTTCGCGGGCTGCTGGCCGGCACCACCACCTGGAGCCAGGCCATGAAGAGCATGGCGGGCGACCTCATCATCAAGCTGATCGAGGACGCAGTGAAATTCGAACTCGAATGGCTCGCCTCGCAGGCGCGCGTCCTTGCTGGTCATCTGGCTAGCCAAACCGCGATGACCTCGGCCACCGCTGCCGGTGCGTCAACGCGGACCGCGGCCGAACAGACGAGTGCCGCGAGCGGCATGCTGGCCAATGTTGCTGCCGCCGTGCAGGCGATCATGCGCGATGCGGCGCAGGCCTTTGCCGGCGTGTTCGCTTTCCTTGCCCCTGTCATGGGACCGGCTGCTGCCGGACCGGCCGCCGCTGCTCAGGCTTCCGTCTCCGCGGCCGCGATCTTCGAGGTCGGCACCGACTACGTGGTGCGCGGCGGACTGGCGCTGATCCACCCGGGGGAGACAATCATCCCGGCCGCGAAGGGCTCGGGGCCTTACACCCGCGCCGGAATGGGCACCCAGGTCCATGCACCCGTGAGCATCAATATATCGGCACTTGACGCGCAGAGCGTGCGGCGGTTCTTCAACGACAACAGCAGCCACATGCTGCGCGCCATCAACGACGCGGTGAAGAGGGGGGCGCATATGGGGCTGCGAACGATTCATCGATGACTGAACGCGAGCGCTTTAAGTACTCCTGTGGAGGGTGGTCCCACGTTCCTGCTGCCGCAAAGTGTGATGCGAAGTGCCATTCGCGACGATTTGCAATGCGCCGTAAGTGCCATTAGCCCTCGGCGAGTCCTGCCTTGCTCATTTCAGTTTGTAATCGGCGAACTTATTTTCTATCTGTGAATCTAGCGCAATAGCCGCTGCTCGGTCCCGCATGGCGGCGGTCTTGTTACCGTTCATCATTTCTATGAGAGCAAGGGGGTAGAGCGCTGTCGCTAGCTTCGGATTCAACGACAAAGCAGTAGTGTAATCAGCCATCGCTTCATCCAGCCTTCCCAGTTTAAAATAAGCATTTCCCCGATTATTGTATGCTATCGCAAATTTTGGGCTGAATTTGGTGGCAGAATTGAATTCGACTAAAGCGCTTGCGTATTCGGCTTTGTTGAGGAGGGCGACACCGCGGTTATTAATTGCTGCGGCGTATTCGGGATACAATTTGATTGCTTCATCGTAAAGTTCTATAGCTGCGTCGTTGTTGTTCTCTTCCAAAAACGAGTTTCCGAACACCTTAAATGCGAGTGCATACCGTAAGTCGATGGAACTTTGATCGCTGATGCCGGCATCGTACGGTCCACCGACCGCCAGCGCTGGATTACGTCTGACAGCTTCATTGTAATCAGCGAGCATTTGAGGGGTGTCGCTCATTTGGCGGTATACGAGACCGCGTTCAAGAAAAAAGCCAGCGGGGCTCAACACCTTCCCTATGGCTTCGGTATAAATTGAGATCGCCTTTTTCAGATCACCCATGGCGACGTATGAGTGTCCAAGGCCCATGTAGGCGCCGTACCCGAAAATTCCGCCGGTCGGGTCAATCCGCAGCACCTCGTTGTAATCAGAAATTGCGTGGAGATAGTCCTTTTTGCCGGCGAAAGCATTTCCCCGGTTCCAGTAAGCTGATATGAAAGTTTTGTCGAGCTTCAGTACTTCGCTGAAATCTGCGATCGCTTTGTCAAAATCTCCTTTCAGGAGAAATATTGCTCCCCGATTATTGAAGGGGGTGTCGTCTGATGGATTAGCAGCAATTGCGTCTGTATAGTCGGCGATGGCCAGATCGAGTTGACCCTTAGAAGCATAGGCGATGCCGCGGGAATTATATGCATCGGCGAGCGGCTTTGAAGACAGTCCTTTTGTGCGAATTAGCGCGCTACAAGCGGCAATGATCTCATCGGCTTTTTCCTTCTCTTTTTCTAAGGCAAAATAGCAATTTTGCGACGGTAAAGGCTTTGGAACAGACCGCGCGGCGGCCCCTGAAGAAAACACGATCAGAACAAGCGCTAAGTTCCAAACGCAGGATCGCTGACGCGATGACACAACATGCCGGCGGTCTCTTTGAAAGAGGTCATGAACAGTAAGCTTGTCAGGCTTCATCACACACTCCCCCAGTCAGTCCGACGACGCGTGGTGTAGCAGATGGCGCTTGCTTGTGCATCGCCGAAATGAATCATTTTCGAACGATCCCAGTCGGCTTTACTTGCCAATCCATGTCGCTTCACCCCGAAAGCGGACCTAAGGCCGGGTCGAAGCGAGTCCGGTTGGGGCAAGAGGATAGGAGCCGTAACAATTGGCGGGCTACATCAATGGCGTCGATCTGCTGCCGTCCACCGGCGAGTTCACCTACGAAACCGTTCCGTACCTCGGCCAGAGGATCACGGAATCGGTCATGTCGTCGATCAACCGCTATGCCAACGGTGGGCCGCTGGCGGCGACCGGCACGATGACCGACTACACAATCGCGCTCGATAACCTGCAATCCGAATTCGCCGGCTGCGAAACCGTTGCCCTCGTCGTCGCGTGGTTCGGCAATTCAACCGACATCACTGCCTGCCAGATTTATCCCTCGACCACCTACATCGGCGGTACGTTCGAGCAGGCCGCCGGCGGGTCGGATGTGTGGCGCTGCTCGGGCCTGACGCAATTCTCGCCTGGCCTGATTCCGATCCCGTCCGTCAACGGCACATTCATCTATGGCGGCACGCCATCGGACCAATCGATCGTCCGTTGCATCCAGGACCTGAAATCACGCGGGCTGCGCGTCGTCTTCTATCCGTTCATCTTGATGAGTGCGGCAGGCGAGCCGTGGCGCGGGCGCATCACCTATGATGGCGCGGACGTTTCGAGCGCCGCTACAGCCGCGGTCAATGCATTCCTCGGCAGTGCCGTGACCTCGCAGTTCACGCGTGACACGACCAACCTGACCGTCGCCTATTCGGGGTCGTCGACCGATTACACCTTCAGGCGGATGATCCTGCATTATGCGAATCTCTGCGTGGTCGCTGGCGGTGTCGATCTCTTTCTCCTCGGATCGGAATTTCGTGGCATCGAGATCATCCGCGGTCCGGCCTGGACGAAGGCGGGGACGACCGGCGGCGACGGCCGGGTAACGTGGGATTATCCGTTCGTTGCCGGCCTGGTCCAGCTCTCCGACGACGTGCGCAGCGTTTTCGACGGCGCCGGGCTGACAAAAGATACGACCGGGCTGCACAACCTCATCAGCTATTCGGCCGACTGGTCGGTGTGGATGGGCTATCAGCACCCGGGTGAGAACGGCCAGTGGCCCCACCTCGATCAGCTCTACGGCCACGACAACATCGACCTCGTCTGCTTCGACAACTACATACCGCTGTCGGACTGGACCACCGGGGACGGCGGCCTCGACGCGCGGCACTGGCTCGATCTGGCGCCGAGCGGACCATGGCCGCCAAGCCCGTCCACGTTCAACGGTCTCGGCATGACCGGGCAGCCGACGATCTATTCGAAGGCATATCTGAAGGCGAACATCGAGGGCGGCGAAAAATTTAACTGGTTCTACTACGACAGCAACAATCTTGGGCTAGGTCTCGACCCCAACGGCACGGCTCTTCAGGTATCGCGACCCGAAGGCGACCGCCTGGCGCAATCGCGCAACCAGTATTATGCCGGCCAGCAGCTCCTGGCGAACAAGCAGCTGCGCTGGTGGTGGAACAACTATCATCAGGCCGTATACGACAACGGTGACGGCACCGGCTGGTCGCCGCACGGTCCGAACACCGAGTGGACGCCGAATTGGAAATCGATCACCTTCGCCGAGTACGGCTTCCCGGCATGCGACAAGTGCACCAACCAGCCGAACCTGTTCTATAGCCCGGCATCGAACGAGAGCGGCACGCCGTTCTGGTCGATCTGGGACCCGAGCGCCAGCGTCTCCGGGGATTATTGGCCGCGCCGCGACGACGAGCTCTATTTGCTCGCGCTGCAAGCGGTCTACGAATACTGGGTCACCGACGGAAACAACGAGACGGTCGGCGGCGTGCCGATGATCCAGACGACGTTCATGTCGGTCTGGAACTGGGACGCGCGGCCGTTCCCGACGTTCCCCAACATGGTGGGCGTGTGGGGCGACACGGGCGACTGGCCGGCCGGCAATTGGCTTTCCGGCAAGGGTCCGTTCCTGACGCCGCTCGTTCCGAGTGGGCCGCCGTCGCTCGGGCCTTATTCGACCTTCCCGTCCATCGACACGCTCGCCTGGTCGGTGAAGTTGTCGCCGATCTTTTCGACCGGCACTGCACTGCACGTGTCCGGCAAGGAATTGCGCGCCGCGAAGTACGCGACGCCGCTGTGGGCAATCGAGCTCAATTACGATCTCTTGCGCCTGGTGGCGCCGAACGTCGAATTGCAGGAGATCATCGGCTTCTTCGAGGAGCGCCTGGGCGAGGATGCGTCGTTTTACTTCGAGCCGCCGACGCTTTCGCCCGTTTTCTCGCAATCGATCGGCACCGGCGACGGATCGAGCACGACGTTTGCCTTCGGCGTCTCGATCGGCGCCGCGACGGTCACGCCGGCGAACATCGGCACGCCGCTGAACATCTATTTGAACGGCGTTCTGCAATCGGGCGGCTACACGGTCAATGCCAACCCGCTGGCGCCGACCGTAACCTTTGCGACCCCGCCGGCGTCGGGGGTCGCCATCACCGCCGACTTCGACTGGTTCTTCGTCTGCCGCTTCGACGATGACAGCGAGGACGCGGAGGAATTCATGGCCACGCTCTATGCGCTGCGATCGGTCAGGCTGCGCACCGTGCGGTCATGACCACGCCGCCCTCGCTGCCAGTGCTGGCTGGCCTGTCCTGGTCGCGCCACAAGAAGCCCGGATTCTCGACGCGCGTGGCATCCCACGTATCCGGCCGTGAGGTACGAGTCGCCTTGATGGAATATCCGCTGTACGAGTTCGAAGCGGTCTATGGCGGCCTTGCATCGAATGCGACCGCCGGCTTCGCCGGCCTCGGCGCGACCAGCTTGCAGAGCCTCATGGGGTTCTTTCTGCAACTCCAAGGGCAGTTCGGGACCTTCCTCTACAGCGATCCCGACGATAACGCGGTCACCGGCCAGGCTTTTGCGACCGGCGACGCCTCAACCACGTCGTTCACGATCATGCGGTCGCTCGGTGGTTTTCTCGAACCCGTCGGCTGGGTGACGACGCTCTCGAATGTCTATTTGAACGGCACCCACCAGATGAGCGGATTCAGCCTGACGCCGCCCAATACGCTCGCTTTCACGACGGCGCCGGGCTCGGGCGTCGTGGTTTCGGCCGACTTTGCCTACGCCTTCAACTGCCGCTTCCTCGACGACCAGATGGATTTCGAGGAGTTCATGTCGAACCTCTGGAAGCTCGAAAGCATGAAGTTCCGCAGCGTCAAGAGCTGGCTTGGCGGGTAAGGCTCATGAAGCCGGCATCATCCGCGCTGATCACCTATCTGAACAACGCGCGCGCCAACCCGGACGTGCCGCTCATCATGGCGGATGCGTTCACCTTCACGCTGCTCAGTGGCCTGATCCTCTGCTACACCAACGCGGATGTCACGTTCGCCTATGCCGGCAACACCTACCTGGCGAACTCGATCCGGGTCGACGGGCTCAAATACAAGGCCGCGGTCGGGCTCGAGGTCGACCAGCAGCAGATGACGGTCGCGGCGCTCGCAACCGACACCATCACCAGCGGCGCGCCTTTTCTGCAAGCGCTGCGCGACGGCTCCTTCGACGGCTGCGAGATCGTCCGCTATCGCATCTTCTTTTCCGACCGGATCGGCGGCACCGCGATCGGCTCGGTGTTGCTGTTCAAGGGCCGGCTCGGGGTGGTCGAGGAAATCGGCCGCACCAGCGCGAAACTCACGGTGAATTCCGACCTGACGCTGCTCGACATCGATATGCCGCGTAACGTCTATCAGCCCACCTGCCTGCATACGCTCTACGATTCCGGCTGCACACTGGTCAAAAACGCGTTCGGCACCAACGGCACGGTCGGATCGGGGTCGACCGCCTCGGTCATCAACTGGTCGGGCGCCAGCGCGAATTTCGTCCAGGGCTCAATCACCTTCACGTCCGGGGTCAATGCCGGCGTGACCGCCACCGTGGGCTCAGTCGGTGCGGGCACGTCGATGACGCTGCGCTACCCGTTGGAGAGCCCGCCGGCCACCGGTGATGGCTTCACGGTCTATTACGGCTGCGACCACACGCCTGGCACCTGCCAGTCCAAGTTCAATAATCTGGCGAACTTCCGCGGCTTCCCGTACGTGCCGCCGCCGCAAATGGCTATCTGAAAAATGCTCGACATCGAGGCGAGGCAGCGCGCCGCCGTGGTCGCCGCGGCCCGATCCTGGCTCGGCACGCCCTACCATAACTGCGCCGACATCAAGGGCGTTGGCATTGATTGCGGCATGCTGCTGGTCCGCGTGTTCGTCGATACCGGCCTTGTGCCGCCGTTCGATCCGCGGCCGTACCCCGCCGACTGGCATCTGCATCGCAGTGAGGAAAAGTATCTCGGCTTCGTGTTCGACCGCGGCTGCGAGGTCGCGACGCCCAAACCGGGCGACGTGATGGTGATGCGAATCGGCCGCTGCTACTCGCACGGCGGCATCGTCACGGCGCCGGCGCCTCTCACGATCATCCACGCGTACTTTCAAGCGCAGCGCGTCATCGAGGAGGACATCACGCGCAGTAGCCGTTTATCGGACCCGGCGCGCAAGCCGCGCTTCTTCAGCTTCTGGGCACGCGCCGCGCGAGTTGGGTTGGCGGGCGGCAACGAGCGCAGCGCGAAAATATGAGCGGCCTTTTCGGCGGCGGTTCGCAGCCGACGACGGCGCCTGACTATACCGGGCTGCAAATCCAGACGGCGGTCAATACGCTGCCGATCCCGATCGTCTGGGGCATGTCGAAGCTTGCAACGAACATCATCTGGTACAACGACTTCCAGACCTATGCGGCAGGCGGCGGCGGTGGCGGCAAGGGCGGCGGTGGCGGCGGCGGCAAATATGGCGGCGGCAGTTCCACGACGACTTACAGCGCCTCAATCATCATGGCGCTCTGCGAAGGGCCGATTACCGGCATCAACCAGATCTGGAAAAACCAGTCGACCTATACGATGGCCGGGCTCGGCCTGTCGCTGTTTTCCGGCACCGATCCGCAGAGTCCATGGAGCTACGTGTCCGCGACCTATCCGTCGCAGGCGCTCGGTTACGAGGGGACGGCCTACGTCTGCGCCGAGAATTACAATCTCGGCGACACCGCCACGCTCGACAATCATAACTTCGAGGTGCAGGGGCTTCGTTACGGCACGGGCTATGGTCAGCTGCAATTCAATTCGTCGGATGTTGCGGGCAGCGGTTCGGGCTACGCTTTCGTCGATGCCGATCCGGCGCTGATCGTTTCCGACTTTCTGACCAGCCCGCAGTTCGGCGTCGGCTTTCCGAGCGCTTCGATCGACGCGACCACGCTGTTCACAGAGGGCGGCAGCAACGACGCCTCGTATCAGACCTACTGCCGGGCAATCGGCCTGGCGCTCAGCCCGGCGCTGACCGACCAGGAACAGGCATCGTCCATTCTTCAACGATGGCTGCAACTGACCAACACCGCGGCGGTGTGGTCGGGCGGGCTATTGCGGTTCATTCCTTACGGCGACACGGCCGTCACCGGCAACGGCGTCACCTTCACGCCGAATGTCACGCCGATCTACAATCTCGGCGATGACGACTTCGTGGTCGAGAAGAACCAGGACCCGCTGCAGGTCTCGCGCACCGATCCTTACGCGGCCTACAACGTCTGGCGCCTGGAGGTCGCCGATCGGACCAACGCCTATAACCTGACATCGATCGAGTCGCGCGATCAGAACGCGATCGAACTCTACGGGATGCGGATCGCGCCGACGGTCACGGCGCATGAGATCTGCGACTATGATGTCGCGTCGATCTCCGGCCAGCTCATCCTTCAGCGCGCCGTGTACATCCGCAACACGTACAAGTTCCGGCTGTCTTGGGAATATTGCCTGCTCGACCCCATGGACCTGGTGACCGTGACCGACACCATACTCGGGCTCAACAATGCGCCGATCCGCATCACCGAGATCGAGGAGGACGAGAACGGCTTATTGCAGGTAACTGCCGAGGAATTTCCGCTCGGAGTGGCCAGCGCCGTGCTCTACCCGACACAGCCGGTCACCAATAATCCGATAAACCGGAACGTCGCCGCCGATCCGGTCAACCCGCCGATCATCTTCGAGCCGCCGTCTGCCCTTGTCTCGGAGCCGCAAGTGTGGATGGCGGTGTCCGGCGGCACTAGCGGCGTTGCCGATCCGAATTGGGGCGGTTGCTTCGTCTGGCTCTCGCTCGACAACGCCTCGTATAGCCAGATCGGGCAGGTCAATGCGCCTGCGCGTATGGGCTCGACCACGGCGTCGCTTGCCTCCTTCGGAGGCGCGAACCCTGACTCGACCGACACGCTCTCCGTCAACCTCGCGGAAAGCGGAGGGGTCCTGCAGAGCGTGAGTGCCGCCGATGCCGCGGCCGGCAACTCGCTATGCATCGTCGATAACGAATTGGTTTCGTTTGAGAACGCGACGCTCACATCCGCGTACAAATACAACCTCACCACGATCTATCGCGGGCTCTACGGCAGCACGATCGCGTCGCATTCGTCGGGCGCGCCGTTCGCTCGCCTCGACAACACGATCTTTGAATACGACTTGCCGGCGCAATATGTCGGCAAGACACTCTACATCAAGCTGCAAAGCTTCAACGTCTTCGGTGGCGGCATCGAGGCACTGTCGAGCAGTACGGCGTACACCTATGCGCCAACCGGCGTCGCCTATGACCATCCGGTTGCCGAGGCCATGTTGTTAGGAAACCCGCTGGACCTCGGCCTGGTAACGGAGAGCGTCGGCACGGAAGACGACTTCGGCACCCCATTTACGCTGCCGGTCGAATTCGATATCGATCTCGGCGCGGCCTGACCGACCATCTGAAATCTGAAATCGCAATCGGAAATATAGATGGCAACCGCCGTCCAGGTTCAATATCGGCGTGGCACCTCTTCGCAGGTCGCCGGCTTCACGGGCGCTCAGGGCGAGATGGTGGTCGACACCACCAACAATCGCGTGGTCGTGCAGGACGGCGCGACGGCGGGCGGCTGGCCCGCGGCGAAGCTCTCGGAAACGCAAACGATCGGCCGCACCGCCGTATCGGATGCGAACTATTCGGCTGCGACCACGGATCGCAGCATCGCCTACACGGCGCTGACGGCGGCGCGCACGGTCACGCTGCCGGCGGCGAGTTCGTTTCCGGCCGGTTGCCAGCTGACGATCACGGACGAGACCGGGAACTGCTCGGCGACAAAATCGATCACGGTGGCGCGCGCCGGCACCGATACCATCGACGGCGCGACGAGCGCCGTGCTCGCCGCCGCCTATGCGGGCCTGGTCCTCAAATGCAATGGATCAAACCAGTGGACGATCCTGGCCCAGACCTCGCCGCCCCAGTTGAACACGGTCGCCCAAGGGCCGAACGGGTCGCAAATCCAGGTCGGCATCCTGGAACAACTGATCACGCTCTCCGGCGCATCGACCACATCGACCATCCAGATCCCGAACCGGGCGATCGTCTTGGCGGTTTCGGAGCTGGTCGTGACCTCGGTCACGGGTGCGCCATCGTTCGGAGTCGGCGTCTCGGGGAACACCACGCAATTCGGCGGTTCGCTGGGTGTCTCCGCCGGATCAAACAACATCGGCGTCATCGGCCCGACAGCTTTTTATTCTGCCACATCGATCGTCATCACGGCGACGAGCGGCAGCTTCACCGGCGGCACGGTCCGAATCTCAATCCAGTACATGCTCTGCAGCGTGCCGACGTCCTGAGCTCGATTTCGTCTGACAACCGAAGAGGTGAACTGATGCGAGCATTTCTCGCCGCGGCGATGCTTTGCGCCGTCGCTAACGGAGCCCAGGCAGACGTTGCGAGCTGCTACGGCCGCGAGAACCATCAGGTCCGCACCGCGACCGGCCAAGCATACGATCCTTGGCGGCTCACCGCCGCGCACCGGACGCTGCCGTTCGGCGCCCGCGTGCGTGTCACCAATCTCGCCAACGGACGATCCGTCACCGTCGCGATCAACGACCGCGGGCCCGCGGCGTGGACGCATCGGGAGATCGACCTCTCGCTCGGCGCATGTCGCGCCATCGGCAACAGCGGGCTCGCCCGCGTCCACCTGCAAATCGAGGAGTTCGGACATGAAAGCACTCGCCGTCATGGCGGTTTTGCTGCTGCTCACCGTCGGCACCGTCGCCGCCGCTGAGGCGCAAGGCACCGACGTGCTTGACGCCTGCCGCGCCGACGCCGTGCGCCTGTGCGGCGCAGATCCCGGAGCGCGCGCAATAGGCCCCGCACAGCGGCAGCGGATCGCCGCCTGCATGCTCGGCCATGTCCGGCAGCTTTCGCCGCCCTGCCGCGCGGTGCTGCGCGCTTGGGGACTTTGAATCGAGAGGAGCTAAACAATGACCGCAATTATCGATACCAACCACGACACCACCCGCCATCTGCCGACGCTAAAGGGCGCCAGCGTCAAGACAATCATTCGCTACCTCTCGCCGATCAATCCGGCCGGCGAGAAATGCGTGAAGGTCTCCGAGGCCCGCGCGATTGCTGCCGCCGGCTTGCGTCTCGGACTGGTCTGCGAGGGCTGGGGCGACTTCGCCCATGGCGGGATTTCCGCGGGCGCCGGCGAGCGTGACGGCGAATGGTGCGCCAGGTACGCGCCGCAAGTCGGGGTCCCGGAAAACGCGTGTATCTATTTCGCGGTCGATGTGGATGCCAGCGCGGGGCAAATCCGAAAGCTCGTCATTCCCTATTTTGCCGCCGTCGCCGCTACGTTCAAGCAATTCGCGCCAAAGCTGCGCGTGGGCGTCTACGGCTCCGGCGCCGTCTGCGATGCGGTGGTTGCCGTCAAACTCGCCGACGTCGCCTGGCTGTCCTGCTCGATTGGATGGGCAGGCTCGCGCGACTTCCTTGCGTCGAACAAATGGGCTTTGCGGCAGCACCTGCCGCTGCCCATCGCCGGCATCGACAGCGATCCGGACGACGCCAACGGCGATTTCGGTGACTTCGTGCCGTTCGCCAACAATGTCATCGCCCAATACTCGGAGAAAATGGGCGTGGCGACACAAGCCGAATACACGGTTGCCGCCAACGCCATCGTCAAAATCATCAACGCCGATATCGACGCTGACGTGCCCGGCTGGGCGCGCGGCATGATCCCGGGCGACATGGCGCCGAAGCTTGCAGGCGCCTGTGCCAAGGCCGGCATCGATGCGGTTGACGCCTACCGCGCGGCGCACGCGCCAAATCCTGCGCCAACTCCCGCAACCTGAACCGAAAGGACCATCGTCATGAAAGGCTGGAAAACTCTCACGTTCGCACTGGTGCTCGCCGTCGGCGGCGTTCTGCAAACCTTCGACTGGGCGACCATCGTCCCGCAGGACCAGACCTGGTCAGGCGTCGCTATGCTCGCCGTTGGCGCCGTCGTGGCGGCGCTCCGCTACGTGACCGACTCGCCGATCTTCAAGACCAACAGCCAGTAGCGTTCGCAGCGAGCATTCGTTCGGCGAACGCTCTTCTTCCCTTCCATCCCACACAATCTGGAGGCTTCCGCATGCGCAAGCTCATGCTTGGCACCGTCATGGCTACTGGTCTGGCGGCATGTTCGACCATCAACGGCGTCACCACCATTGATCCGAACTTCATCGCTTCCGTGCAATCAATCGCCGCGACGGCGTGCAGCGTGATCCCGACCGTCGACAGCATCGTCGCGATCTTCAATTCCGGCATTGCCGCGACGGCGACCGCAGTCGCGAACGCAGTTTGCACCGCGGCGCCGCCCAAGGCCTCACTGGCGTTCAAGGCGCTGCCGCTGCGGGCACAGGCGCCGAATAGCCCGGCGGTGATCGGCACCGTCAGTGGCGTCACGGTCACCGGCTGGCGCGCCGGCGCCGTCCGTTTCCAGGGCCGCAGGCACTGAGGCGGACGTGAACACCATCGAGTGGATCGCGCTGGGCAGCCTCGGTTTCACGGTGGCGGCCGCCGTGATCGGCAGCGCGGTCAAACTGACGTGGTGGCTCTCGGAGAAGTTCGCCGAGGTGAAGGATACCTACACCACTGGGCTCAATGAGCACGAGGCGAAGGATCAGCAACGCCACGAGGACAACCTGGCGCGCTTTTCCACGGTGGAAGCGAAGCTCGCGACCATCATCAAAAACGGCAACGGCGCGACGCCGGTGAGGCATCGCGCGAGAAAGGCGAGGTCATGACGCTCAAGCTCGGTAAGAAGCCGGCGCGCGCGTGGGACGGAGGCTCGCGCTTCCGCCTTGCGCGCTACGCCGATCCCGCGGCGCTGCCGCCGCTGCCGGAGAACTTCGGCCACGATAAGCTCATCAGTTCGTGGCCGATGTTCGCCAACGACCGCTATGGCGATTGCGTGTGGGCCGGTGCCGCCCACGAAAGCATGCTTCTCGCCAAAGAAGCGGGACAGTCCGTCGCTTTCACAGACGCGAATGTGCTTTCCGACTACGCGGCCGTGACGGGCTTCAATCCTGATGATTCCAGCACGGACCAAGGGACCGACATGCAGGTCGCGGCGAGCTATCGGCGGACGAAAGGAATTGTCGACGCTACGGGTAAGCGACATGCCATCGCGGCCTATCTCAGCGTCGATCCTGCCAACACGCAGCACATCCTGCTTGCCGCCTACATGTTCGTCTGCGGGGTCGGGTTGCAGTCTCCCTTCTTCTGCGCTCGACCAGGTCGACAAGGGCGACGTGTGGGATGTCGTGGCCGGTTCGCCGATCGAGGGTGGCCATTACGTGCCGCTGATCGGGCGTCAGGATGAACTGCTCGTATTCGTCTCCTGGGGTCGCGCCCAATACGCTACGCAGCGATTCCTCGCCACCTATTGCGACGAGGCTGTCGCGTATCTTTCCGAAGAGGACCTGGTCGACCGAAAATCCGCGGATGGATTCGATTACGACACGCTAAAAGTCGATCTCAAGGAGCTAGCCTGAAACGGATCAGAGGAGCGTGCCGACGCGGCGGGCCAGCATCCGCGGCCGGCACGCTCCGTACTTTTCGTGCTCGTTTGAACAGATCAATCGGGCACGCAGCTGATCGTTAGGATCAGCCTGGTGGGCTCCGAACGGGTTCGCCGCCATTCCCACCGCCGCGCTTGATCCGCCCCACAGTGCGGCGTCTCCCGCGGTCCCCGCGCTTATCGGGTCCGGGTCCCCGTGAATGACGTGGCTCGCTGTGACAGCACGTCAGCGGTCGAGTTTCCTCATCTTCAGCCACTCTAGATCGCCGAGGCGGAAATATGTTGCCGAAAAAGGGGCAACTAATTGCCTAAGACGGGCAAGAAATTGCACCACGGGGATCATACGATGGAGTCGCATTAGATTTCGGCGCGCTGATCGCGCAGGCCCCGGTGGCCGAACTTGGCTCAAATCATCAAACCATAAAGACGCTAATGGGCTGGACGGGCGCGAGCGAACGAACGATAGAGTACTGGTTTGCGGGCACCCATGGCCCAGGGAGCGAGCACCTTGTAGAGCCGGCATTCAGACGAGGTGTTTCGAGTCTTATTGATGGTAGGTCATGGGTCGACCGTGATGACCGCCAAGCTTGCCGACCCGCGATCGAACCTGCTGGAGCTCGTCGAGGACATTGATGCTTGTGCGTAGCTTTACATGTCTTATAAGTATCGGTTCGCGAGTGCCGAGGCAGTCGTTGCAGTTGGGCCCTGCGCAGCGAGACCATGCCAGGCACTCGGAAGAGCCACACTCAGAATAATACGGTCCATGGATGGCCTAAGCTGACCGTTCCGTTGAACGTGTTAGCGGCGGAAAAAAGACTTGCATATTCCGTGTTCGAATATGCAGACTGGCTACATGAAGCCGAAAGCGATTCCTGAGCTCGCAGCTCGATTCATAGCGATGAACAACGGCAACGCTGAGCAAGCGGCGCAGAAGCTGGGCACGTCAGCAGCGAGCCTTTCCCGGTGGAAATCTGGTCTATCCCGGCCACGTCAACAGTTGGAAGAGCGACTTCGAGCTTTGGTCGATGGTGCCGGCGACCTCGTTGCAATCGCAGAGCACGGCGAGGGCAATACACGATTGGCTCAACTTGAAGCGGCCATTTCGGCGACCATCCATGGACTGCGTGAAGAATTTCACCGCACAGCTTCTATCTCGACGCGACAAGAGGTTCTTGATTTGGTTGCGGCTCTGTTCTTCGCGCATGTCACGTCCATAGACAGCGGCGGACGCGGAATTGGCGGGCACCTTCGAAGTAGAGCTGAAACATCCGTTGCCGCGCTAAACAGATTCATGTCACAGGCATTGACCAAGCATTTGCCGGCACGAAGCGGCGAGGGCAAGAACGGAAGCCGGCTGAGCCTAGATCGGTTTTTTGCTCCTCTGTCCGAAAGCGATGAACAGTTCGCCTCGCGCCTTCTCGAGGTTTTCGAGCGCGATGCAAAGGCATTCCAAACCCTTCACCAAGTTGGACGTGATGATCTGATCAACGAGGTCTTTTCGAGATTCGTCTCCACTTCCTTCGTGGACGAGAAGGAGATGGGGCAATATCTCACACCCTCGGAAATCGTTCAATTCATGGTCGAAGTTGGTTTCCACGCGCTCAGTTCTGACGCACGCCAAAGCCTACTCGACATTAAATTGAATCGTGCGGATGTGGTTGTACTCGACCCATCATGCGGTGTTGGGTCGTTTCTGGCAGAAACGATCCGCTATTTCCATGGGGCGGTTCGAAAGAATAGCAATACGCGGTCGGCCGCTCGATGGCTACGATACTTTGTTGAGAACCGCGTAGTCGGAATCGATAAGTCAGAAAGAATGATTCGGCTTGCAACCGTGAACCTGGGTCTGTTTGGCGCCACCGCCGCAAATTTGCGTTTGGCAAGCGGACTAGCGCGAACCGGCCCAGAAAGCGGCGCCAACGAAGCTCTTAACGGCCGCGTTCAAATGATCCTCACAAATCCCCCGTTCGGAGCGACATACAGCGGAGATGAGATCAAGCATTACGCCATGGGCCAGGGGCGCTCTAGAGCCAACTCCGAGATCCTTTTCTTGGAACGATATGTAGATTGGCTTGCTCCGGACGGGGTCCTCGTAAGCATTGTTCCCGACAGCGTTCTTGTAAATCGTGGACCGTTTGCCGATCTCCGTTCGTGGCTCCATGAGCGATGCCGCATTGAAGCGGTATTCTCGCTGCCGCCTGTGACGTTTGGCGCGGCAGGTACAAACACAAAAACATCGATCCTAGTTCTCCGAAAGCGCGGCAACATAGCGGTTGATGAGCTGACGTTTTTCGGAGAGGCAAAAGAGGTCGGGTTTGATGTCGTAACCCGCAGTGGCCAACGCAGACGGGTGCGCGGTCCCCGTAGTGATTTGCCAGCTTTATTGGGCGAGTACCGTGGCGAGCGCCAGCTGAAGTTGGGCCGACGCAATGCCGTCACGAGCAGAAGTGATCGATGGGATGCGTCTTTCCACGTAGGCATGCCCACTCACGTTGCCGCTGTGGTCGATGGCGCAACTTTCCTCAGCGTCTCCGATATTGCGGTCCTAGCCGATGACCGAATTGATCCTCGGCACGACAGCGCGCCAGAGTTCGACTATATCGAGATTTCCGATGTTGATACGCGCACCGCGCTCGTCGGCCACAAACGCATTCTCGCTGCTGAAGCCCCTAGTCGGGCGCGAAAGCGTGTTCGTGTCGGCGATGTTCTTGTTTCTACGGTTCGACCAGAGCGCGGTGCCGTCGGCGTAATTCCCGCGCGGCTAAATGGAGCTGTATGCTCGACCGGTTTCGCTGTGCTCCGAAGCAAGAACATCCACCCGTTGGCTCTCGCATGGCTTTTAAAGACGGACCTAGTTCGGCAGCAAATGATCCGCAGCAATATCGGCATCGCATATCCCGCAATTTCAGAAGCGACGTGCTTGCAGCTAGTTCTGCCACTAAAGCGCAACAACTTAAGAGCAGTATCAGAGGCAGCCCAAAGGCTCGAACAAGCGCAACAGCAGTTCGAGACAGTTCAACACGAATTTCTGATCAAAGTTCAAAATCTGGACAGAGGCGCATTAGGCAGTCACGAGGCATTAGGGCAGCTTCCAAACTTCGTCGATGGTGCCGAACCAAGTGCCATCCCCGATGTCGCATGAGGGATTTTGACCTACATGGTCAGGGTACTTCCGGCTCCGAGGTAAGCCACATGCTTTTTCGTCTTTGGGAACGGAACGCGCGAACGCAAACTCCTTGATGTTGCCACTGCGCAAGAACATGCTCACGGCAAAGAAATCCTGCGTCGCAAATTTGCAGCTGCTGGTGGGGTAGTAATTCGCTTTCTGTTGTGGCGTCCACGTGGCGGGATCACCCTTGGGCCTGGTCGTGGTGCTGTGGATCAGCCGAGCGAATTTGGTGTTGGTTCCCCAAAGCGATTTGACCTCAAGGCGTTTCCTCACCCCATCTCGTTCGATCATGAAGTCAAAGTTCATGTAAGACCCGAGATGTGCCGCCATGTCTTCGGGCATGCGCACGACTCCAAATCCGCGCGATTTCAGATGCTCGACCAGATAATATTCCGTGAGGCCGCTTAGTGCCTTGGCGGCAACGCCGTACTGATCGATCTCAAGGTAATCCTTTTCTGAGAGCTGGTCGAGTGCAGCGCCGAGCACATCTTCGTCTTTGCCCCCAAAACCGATATAAATCTCGCCCGATGCTATTCCCGCTGAAGCGTCAACATCTATAATGCGGCCCTTAGCGATTTCACGCCAACCGGGTTCGCCGCCGCCGTAAGCGGCAGGCACGAATTTCCCAGTACGGCCACGAACAAGGACCCCTCGACTCTCGTCGTTTAGCCTCACGGTGAAGCTTCCGCGGGCGTGGTTTTGACCCGGAACCACAATGATCGTCTTGTCGATACTATAGATCGGAACGAGAAGTGGACAGAGCACAGCAATCAATGCTTCCGCGTCCGCTTTATAACGGCGCGTCAGCATGCGCATGGCTGCATCTGGCGACAGTTTATCGGACATTCTTGTCAGCCACGCGCTTTTCGAATTCTGCCACGAATTGCCCCAGTGTCATCCCCACACCTTCGCAGATTCGCTTCAGCTCAACGATGTCGATGCGGCGCTCACCGCGTTCGATTTTGCTGATTCCCGGCTGTTCGAAAGGAAGGCGGTGTCCAAGGCTGGCCTGCGTTAAGCCGGCGCGCCGTCGTACGTCGACTAACAAATCTCGGAGGATCCGGTATTCCCGCGTGTGGATACTCTTGCGCATCATCTACGCCAAGAATGCATGCGAAGATGGAATATTCCAAAATGGACTATCGCTTGGCTGATTGTAAGATCATGAGCGAAAGGCGTTTCATGATCCCTGCACCGCAGCGGACGTTAGGAGTCGCTGGTTACGGCGTCCGTTAAGGTTGACTGCCGTCACGCATTCGACACGGCCGGCAGCGTCGTTGTCGGTAAAGCGCTACGTGAATCCGCAATCGTGGCCCGAATTCGGGCCATCCGCGTCACAGACTTCGCGTCGGTCGGGCACATGCGACAGCCTGCGACTAGCAGATCACTGTGATTGCGGCTGCCAATTCCATCATGTCTTTCGCGCCAACTCGCTGATCTGCTTAGGACTTCCTGCCCTCTTGCTTCCACAGTGCTTCCAGACGCCGGGTTCCAAACACAATCAAAAATGAGAACGCCGCTAAGTCTTTGACTTAGCGGCGTATTTGGTTGCGGGGGTAGGATTTGAACCTACGACCTTCAGGTTATGAGCCTGACGAGCTACCGGGCTGCTCCACCCCGCGCCAAGGACCAAGCCGATGACCGAGCCATGGACTAAGCCAAGGGCTAAACTGTCGCGAAGTCATGTAGCAAGCAGACTGCCGATAAGGGAAGTGCATGAAGCCGCATATTTCGCCATACTGTCATGGGTTTCCCATCGATTTGTCATCCACACCGGTCAATTGCCCTATCGGCGCCATGGAAACGGACCGCAAAGCAGAAATCGAAGCGGAAGTTGGCGACAGACCCGCGTTGCAGCCCAATGCCGCGATCGGTCCGGCGCTGCGCGCCATTGCCGGTCACATTCTGGCCCAAGCCCGCACCGCAATGACCGATCCGCAGCGCTCGACCCACGACGCCGTGCATGATTTCCGCCGCGCCATGAAAGACTGGCGCGCGCTGATGCGGCTCTTGGCGCCTTTCATTACAGACGCCGACCGCTGGCGCTCGGAGGCGCGCGACCATGCCCGCTCGCTGGCGCAGGCGCGCGACGGCCAAGCCGCGCTCAACGCGCTCGACGATCTTGTCAAGCGTGGTGCCCCGCTGTCGGAGCGCTCCATCACAACAGTCCGCGGCCGGCTCGAAGCGCTGCGCGGCAGCGAAGAGCAGGCGGTGCTCACGCCGGAGCTGCGCGATGCGATCGTCGGCTGGCTCGACGCCGCCACCGCGTCCGTCGCGCTGTGGCCGCTCGACCCGTTCGACTTTGCGGCGGTCGCCGCGCAGCTGACCGCGGGCTACCGCAGGGCCCGCACGCACCTGTCGGCCGAGTGGTCGGACGCAAGCAACGTCGAGATGCATCGGTTCCGTCAGCGCGTCGTCGAACATCGCTACCAGATGGACCTGATCGAGCCGCTGTGGCCGCGCTTCGGCCGGATGTGGACCGGCGAAGCCGAGCGGCTGCGCGACCGGCTCGGCAAGATTCAGGACTTGACCGTGCTCGAACGGCTCAGCGGGCCGCATCAGCCGCTGGCGCACTGGCGCTCGCGGCTCACGCCGGCCTGCACCGAACGCCGTGCCGCACTGTCGCATCGCGCCGAGCGCATCGCGCGTCGCCTGTTCGCCGAGCGGCCGAAGGCGTTCCGGCGCCGGCTGGAAGCGCTGTGGGAGCATGGGCGGTAGCGGAACCAGCAAATAGCGCGCAAGCGGAATTTCCCCTTACGCCCTATTCGCTATCCGCGATTCGCGTATTCTCACGTCGTCGAAATAAACCTTGCAAGCTCGGCGGCGACGCGGGCGATGACGCCGTCCCAGTCGCCGAGCGAACTCTGCCGGAACAATCGCGCGGTCGGGTACCATGGGCTCGACTCCCCGCTCAGCGTCCAGCGCCAATCGGGCGCGAACGGAATGAGCATCCAGAGTGGCCGTCCCATGGCGCCGGCGAGGTGAGCGACAGCGGTGTCAGCTGAGATCACGAGATCGGCGAGAGCGATCACTGCCGCCGTGTCGGTAAAGTCGTCGAGTTCGCCGCCGAGACGCCTGACGCGGGTCTGTGCGGCCAAGCCTTGCGCGTCCTCGCTGCGGACATCGCGCTGGATGCTCAAAAACCGCGCCGGGATGTTGAACAGCGGCGCCAGCCGCGCGAAGGGAATCGAGCGGTTGCGGTCGTTGAAATGGTTCGGATTGCCCGACCAGGCGAACGCGATGCGCGGACGCGGCAGCGCGCTAAGCCGCACCGCCCATTTTGTCAGCCACGCATCGTCGGCGGCAAGATAGGGAATATCCGCCGGCACCATATCGGGCTCGGTCCGGAACGCGAGCGGCAGGCTGCCCAAGGGACAATGAACGTCGAATGGCGGCGGCGGCTCGCCGCGCGCGATGACCGCCGCGGCACCCTCAAGCCGCGCCAACAACGCCGTCAGTTCACTCTGTACTTCGAGCACGACCTTGGCGCCGGTTTTGGCAATCAGCGGAACGTAGCGCGCGAATTGGATGGTGTCGCCAAGCCCCTGCTCGGCATGCAGCAGCACGGTCTTGCGCGCGAGCGGATATTCGCCGAGCCAGAGCGGCCGGCCGCGGCTCATCGGCGGCGGCATGCCGGTGCGCCGCCAGCGCGCTTCGTATTTCTCGAAGCCCGCCCGATAATCGCCGAGCGTCAACAGCGCCATCGCCTCGCTGAAATTCACATCAGGAACATCCTTGCCGGCCGCCCGGGCCTTGCCATAACTGGCGACGGCCTCGTCGTGCCGATTGAGCGCGGCAAGCGTGCGCCCGCGAGCCAGCCACGCGCCGGCATGCTCAGGCGCCGCGGCAAGCGCCCGATCCTGGGCATCGAGGGCGGCGGCGTAGCGTCCAAGGTCATGCAGGGCGACGCCGCGATTGTAATGCGCGATCGGATGGTCGGGCACGATCGACAGCGCGGCATCGAATTCGGCCACAGCCGCTTCGAGCGATCCGAGCGCGGCGTGGGCGAGGCCGCGATTGAGCCTCGCCTCGCCGTGATGCGGCGCGCGATCCAGCACGGCAGCAAATTCGGCGAGCGCCTCCTCATGCCGGCCGAGACTTAACAGTACGTTGGCGCGCTGGTGAAGGATGCTGAACGTCGTCAGGTGCGAGCGCGCGCGCCTTGTCGATACACGCCAGCGCTTCCTCGTTGCGCTTGAGCGCGTAGAGCACCTGGCCGAGATTCGCCCATGCTCCGGCGACGCGCGGATTGATCTTGACCGCCGCGCTCAACAGACGATGGGCTTCGCCCAGCCGTCCGAGCTGCGCCTTGACCGCGCCGAGCATATTGAGCGCGTCGGCATGATCCGGCGCCGCCTTGAGCACGCGGGTGTAGATCTTCTCGGCCTCGCGCAGCCGCCCCTGCCGCTGCAAGGCGACCGCCTCATTGAACGCTTGCGCGAGATTGAACGGGGTGGTTTTGGTGTTCATCGGAGAACGCTTTTGCCGCTCTAACCGTCATTCCCGCGAACGCGGGAACGACGGCGAGATGCGGATTTCATATCACAGCCGATTGAGCCGGGCGATGCGCCGAGTCACTTGCGGCGGTGTTTCGGCATCGGCCTTGCGCTTGAGCACGAGCGCTGCGCGCGCCGCCGGACGATCGAGACAGCGCTTAAGCCAAGCCTTCAGGTTCGGCACAGCCGAGAGATCCATATCCACGGCGCGGCTGATCACGGCGGCGACGTTGAGGTCGGCGACGGTGAAATCGTCGCCGAGCAAATAGAGCCGGCCCGCCACGGCCGCATCGAGCACCCGAAACGGCGCCGCCAGAACGGCCAGCGCCTCATTGCGCTTTCGCGCATCGCGCTCCTCCGCCGGCAGGCGGATGGCGTGCAGCGACCAGATATTGACGCCGCGATCGACCTCGGCGATCGCCCAAAAACTCCACTGCCAGGCTTTGGCTTCGCCGTGCAGCGTCGCCGGATAGAGCCGGCCATGGGAGTGTTTCTTGGCGAGGTAAAGCGTGATCGCAAGCGATTCGAACAGCACAAAACCGTCGTCGTCGACGATGAACGGCAGCCGTCCGTTCGGGTTGATGGCGAGAAATTCCGGCGCACGCGCGCCGGCCTCGCCGATCTCGATCGGCACATGCTCGTAATCGAGACCAAGCTCGCCCGCCATCCACAGCGCGCGGAACGCGCGGGTGCGGGCGACGCCATAGATGCGCAAGGAGGACATGACGCCCTTTTTATCCTCATTTATTTGCGAATAGGCGAGGCTGCCCGAGCGTTGTCAAGCTTCGCGCGGAATCGTAACGTGCCGGCCCCACATTGAGGAACGGAAATGGAATTCGGCATTTTTTCCAACGGCTTTCGTCCGCACACCAGCGCCGCAGAAACCTACCAACTCGATCTCGACGAGATCGTGCTCGCCGATCGGCTCGGCTATCGCTGCGCCTATATCAGCGAGCACCATGGCGAGCCGGTCTATATCGGCAAAGTCGATACGCTGCCGGTGCCGGAACTGTTGATGTGCAAGGCGGCGGCGCTGACGCAGCAGATCCGCATGGGCGCCGCGGTCAAGCTCATTCACCTTTCCCATCCGGTGGACACCGCGATTCAGGCCGCCGTCACCGACCATGTGATCGGCGGCGGTCGTTTCATCTTCGGCTTCGGCTCCGGATTTCCTAACCCGCTATTCGCCAACGAGCGCGGGCTGTCCCACGAGGACCGCCACGGGCGGCTGCGCGAATCGCTCGATCTGATCTTGAAATGCTGGACGGCGAAGGAGCCGTTCGACTGGGACGGCAAGTATTGGCAGGGCAAGGGCATCGTCGCGCTGCCGCAGCCGCTTTATCCGCCGCACATGCCGATGGCGACGGCCACCGACACCGATTCCATGATCGATATCGCCGGAGCGCGCGGCTATACCCAGCTCATGGCGCAGCTCGAACCGGCCGGATCGATCCGGAAGAAGGGCGACCGCTATGCGCGCGCCGCCAAGGCCGCGGGCCACGGCGTGCCTTTGAGCAAGATCGCGGTGGCGCGCTATGTCTGGCTCGCGGACTCGCGGCGGCAGGCGATGGACGATCTGCGCGTCGACATCAATTACGAGCTCGGCTATCAAATGAAGCGCGGGCTGATCCGGCTGATCAAATCCAATTACGATATCGGCATAAAGGGCGACGAGGTGAGTTTCGATCAGCTCGCCGAAGCCGGCCTCTACTTCCTCGGCGATCCGGACAGCGTGGCGAAACAGCTTCGAGACTTCTACGACGCATCGGGCGGCTTCGGCACGCTGTTGATCGTGACCGGCAAGAAATGGGCGACCCCCGAAAAGGTGGCCCGCTCGATGCGGCTGTTCGCCGACCACGTGGCACCGCGCCTGCGCGATCTCGTGCCGGTGCGCGATCCTGACGTTGTTGCGGCGTGATCTAAAATCTCCCTCCCCCTTGTGGGGAGGGGTTTAGCGCGGAGGAAAATATGCGTCTCGGAATCTTCATGATGCCGGTGCATCCGCCGGCGCGCTCGTTTACCGAAACCTTGGCCGAGGACGAGGACAAGGCGCTCGTCGCCGACCAGCTTGGCTTCGGCGAACTGTGGCTCGGCGAGCATTTTTCGGCAACGACCGAGCCGATCCCTTCGCCGCTGATGTACTTTGCAAACTTGCTGACGCGTACCAAAAACCTGAAGTTCGGCACCGGCGTGATCTGCCTGCCGAACCACGATCCGGTGATCGTGGCGGCCGAAGTCGCGCAGTTCGACCACATGAGCCGCGGCCGCTTCATGCTCGGCATCGGCCCGGGCGGGCTGCTCTCCGACTTCGAGCTGTTCGGCAATTCCGACCGTGGCGTGCGCGCGCGCAAGACCATGGAAGACATCGCGCTGATGAAGCGCATCTGGGCGCAGGATCCGCCCTATGATTTTCCCGGTGAGTTCCGCAGCGTGCAGATCAGGGACGCCATCATTCCCGATCTCGGCATCGGCTACATGCCAAAGCCGTTTCAGAAACCGCATCCGCCGATCACCATGTCGGTGTCGAGCCGCAACTCGCCGACCGCGCGCGTCGCCGGCCAGCACGGCTGGGGCATCCTGTCGGGCAACAACATGCCGGCCAACGCGGTGGCGACACACTGGGTCGGCTACAGCAAGGCTTGCGCGGAAGCCGGACACATAGCGCGCGGCGAGAACTGGCGCGTGGCGCGCAACGTCATGGTGGCGGCAAGCGACGCTGAAGCGCGCGAGCGCGTGTTCAGCGAACACGGCTCGAACCGCTATTTCTACACTTACATGCGCGAGGTGCTCTCCCGGGTCGGCATCCTTTCGGTCATGAAGCCCGACCCGGACATGCCGGACGAGGAGGCGACGGTCGAGATCATCACCGAGGGCTGCGCGCTGTACGGCTCGCCGAAAACATTTCTCGACAAGCTCATCGCCTTCCGCGACGAGGTCGGCCCGTTCGGCACGCTGTTAATGACCGGGCTAGACTGGAGCGGGCCGAACGGCGAATGGGAGCGGCAATCCATGCGCCTTCTCGCCGAGGACGTGATGCCGAAATTCCGTCAGCACGCCATAGCGCAAGCGGCGGAATAATGGTGCGCGGCGGAATAGCGAATATGCTCAATCGAAGCGGGGGCCGGCGGAGGTCAAATGAAAGCGCTGCTGCTCGCCGGAATCCTCCTGCTCGCGCTTGGCCTTTTGTTCATGGCGCAAGGCTCCGGGTATTTCCCGTACCCTGCCAAGAGCTTCATGGTCGGGGCGGTGAAGTGGGTCTATTACGGCGGCGCCATCGCGGTGGTCGGCATCGTTCTGATTTTTGCCTCGCGCTAATCGCTCGGGCGTGCAATCCACTCGTGATCGGTGGGTTCATGGCGCACGATTTGAAGTTCCCCGTTGGGAGTTTGAATTACACACATCAGCCGATCTCAACGCGCCTTCTACTTGTCACCCCCAGTCATAGGGTGCGTTCCGGGCGAAGCGGACATGAGCCGGCAGGCACCACCGGCTGAACAGGTCGAAAATAATCCGAATGGACCGTCGCACCGAAGTCGCTGTGGTGCATAGCGACTCTATTCGATCGGCCTCTGTGGCCGGTCATTCCTACCGATGTTCGACAAGCCCAGCGAAACTTCGTAGGATTACCGTGCAAAGTGGCACGACGGGATCATTGCGACCTCCTATTCCTAAACCCAAACTGTGGTCCATTTAGGCAGTTTGAGGGGGTCCAATCGTGCTGATACCTATTGCAAGCACACAGGAGAAAGCTATGCGTACAATTCTGACGGCCTCTCTCGCGGCGGTTACAATCTGTTTGTTCACGGCCTCGGGTTGGGCGGCGCCCAGCACCGGAGCGCTCAACCAAAATGCCACTCCGCGTGTCCAGTTGGCGCAATACGGCGATGGCGGTTACGAGCATCGGCATCACGACTGCCGACGCTACTGGCATTGGGAATGCCGCCACGGTGAATGCCGTTGCTACCGCGACCACGACTGAACAAGGCAGTTGAGCCGGTCGGCCTTGCGCCGACCGGCTTTTTCGATCCTGCACTGCGAGCGGTGCCGGTAGCCTTTCGACGTTTGCTCACAGATACCTGTATGCTGATCGACGAATTACGATAGCCTTTGCTGCAGTGTCATAAGGGCGCGCGAGCCCATCGCGTCATCTCGCTGCTGCACGACAATTCCGTAGCCTTCGGCGCGAACGTGACGTCGAGTCACGCGCACTGAGCCGAATTCATGAGTCCACGTCTCGATCGCCCGTTTTGTCTCGCGGCATTGACGGCCGTCGTCGCCCGCCCGTGACGCAGAGAAAAAGCGCCGATCAGAATTTCTGCAGCATCGCCTCGCGGAAGAATTTCGGCAATTCGGCGATGTCGCCGCCGGCATAGCCGCCCTCGACAGCCGCCGACAGCGAGGCGAGCGTGCCGGCCGATAGCGGCATCGGCACGCCGGTCAGCGCTCCGGTTGCCACTGCCGACATGATGTCCTTGCGCAAGGTGCGGATGTCGAGGGTCATCTCGCCCGCTTCGCCCTTGAGCACGCCGGTCTTGGCCTTGAGCCAGCCGGTCGCGGTGGCGCTTTCCGACAGCGAGTCGAGCATCTGATCGAGCGCAAGCCCCTGCTGCATGCCGAGCGCCAGCGATTCCGCGATCGCCTGCACGTAGGCGCCAAGCCCGATATTGGCGGCAAGCTTCATCGCATAGCCCGAGCCGTGCGGCCCCATGTGCACGATGCGCCGCGTCAGTTTTTCCAGCACCGGCCGCGCCCGGTCCAGATCTTCGGCGCGCCCGCCGACCATGGCGAACAACGTGCCGGCGCGGACCTGCGGGATGGTGCCGAGCACCGGCGCCTCGATCAGGCGTGCGTCCTTGGCTTCGACCGAGGGCGCAAGCTCGCGGCCGGTCATCGGCTGCAAGGTGCTCATTTCGATGAACAGCTTGCCGGTTACATCGCCTTGCAGAAAGCCGTCCGGGCCGCTGAAAATTCGCCGCGCACCGTTGTCTTCGGTGATGCTGGAAATAACGATCTCGGATTCCGCGGCAACGTCGCGGGCCTTGGCGGCGATCGGCAAGCCGGCGGCGGCCGACTTCCGATTTGCATCGGCGTTCTGATCCCAACCGATAACGTCATAGCCTTGCTCGCGCAGGCGCTGCGCCATCGCCGCGCCCATGCGGCCGAGACCGACGATTCCGACTTTCATTGTTTTCTCCCTCGCTTATGCGTCCCGGATGCGATGCAGCGCGAAGCGGTGCGTCGCTGTTCCGGGACCTTCGAAGACTCAGAGTAGGTAACGTTCCCGGGTCTGCAGCGCACCACTTCGCTGCGCTACGTGCTGCGCTGCGCCCGGGAAACGTAATTATTTGTTCAAGTCAGCGCTTCCGCCACCGCCTTACCGCAGGCGACGGTGTCGGCGGCTCCGCCGAGATCGCGGGTGCGCAGCTTCGGCTCCGCCAGCACGCGCTCGATCGCCTTGACGATCGCGGCGGCGGCCTCGGCCTCGCCGAGATGTTCCAGCATCATCGCCCCGGACCAGATCTGGCCGATCGGATTGGCGATGCCCTGGCCGGCAATATCCGGCGCCGAACCGTGCACCGGCTCGAACAGCGAGGGAAACCGGCGCTCGGGATCGATGTTACCGGAGGGTGCGATACCGATGGTGCCGGTGCAGGCGGGGCCGAGGTCGGAGAGAATGTCGCCGAACAGGTTCGAGCCGACCACGACGTTGAACTTGTCAGGTTTGAGCACGAACAAGGCGGTGAGAATGTCGATGTGATATTTGTCCCATTTCACGTCGGGAAAATTCTTCGCCATCTCGACCACGCGTTCGTCCCAGTACGGCATCGTGATGGCGATGCCGTTCGATTTGGTGGCCGAGGTCAAATGCTTCTTTGGCGTCTTGCGGGCGAGTTCGAAGGCGAACTTGAGCACGCGATCGACGCCGATGCGCGACATCACGGTCTCCTGCACCACGACCTCGCGCTCGGTGCCGCCGAACATGCGGCCGCCGATGGCCGAATACTCGCCCTCGGTGTTCTCGCGCACCACCCAGAAATCGATGTCGCCGGGCTTGCGGCCGATAAGCGGCGACGGCACGCCGGGCATCAGCCGCACCGGGCGCAGGTTGATGTACTGATCGAACTCGCGCCGCCACAGAATGAGCGAGCCCCACAGCGAAATGTGATCTGGCACTTTCGCCGGCCAGCCGACCGCACCGAAGAAGATTGCATCGTGGCCGCCGATCTTTTCTTTCCAGTCCTCCGGCATCATGCGCTTGTGCTTTTCGTAATAATCGCAGGAAGCGAAGTCGAAATGGTCCTGCCGCAATTCGAAGCCGAATTTTTTGGCCGCGGCCTCGATCACCCGCACGCCCTCCGGCACCACTTCCTTGCCGATGCCGTCGCCGGGAATGACGGCGACGCGGTAGACGCGATTGGTGGGCATGGGCGGTTTCCTTTTCGGCACTATGATTCAGCCGAATAGATCGGCATGAGTTCCGGTACGGATCAAGAGGACTTCTTCCTGCGTCACGGTGTAGATCAGAAGCCAGTCCGGTTCGATGTGACACTCCGAGGCGCCGCTCCACTCACCCGATAATTTGTGCGGTTGATAGGCGGACGGCAGCGTCCCCTGCTCGGCAAGCAACTCGACGGCGGCGATAAGCTCCTCGATATCTTTGCCGCGGCGCTTTTGCTGCGTAACGTCGGCGCGATACAGCTTTCGCTGCGCAATGCGGCGCATGGCGGATGCTCAAAGCGAACGCATCTCCTTCGCCCACGCCGCTACGCTGTCGAAGCTCTCGATGTTCTTGCCGCTGCGCGCCTCTTGCAGGGCTTTTCGCGTGGTTGCATTCGGAATGCGAACGGGGAAAGGCAGGCCGCGGTAGAGCGTCACCTGTTTGTAAAACAGCGTGATCGCTTCCGTAGGCGTCATTCCCAGCTTATCCAACACCGCCTCAGCGTCGCGCTTTAGCCCCGGTTCCACCCGCGCCCGGATCATCTCGCTCTTGGCCATCGTCAAACTCCTTGTTTCCAGTAGTGTAGCACAATTGGGGAACAAAGGAAGGCGGCTGGCGGCGGGCGGATTAATTCGGCAACGCCGTAGACGGGGCCCCGAGCGCATCAAACGCTTCGGCGAGAAGCCGCAGCACGCGCGCCGAGTCGGTCGCGGTGAGCACGCGGCCGCGGTGAAGCTTGAGCAGATCGTCGGGCGCGGCGGCGCAGGCGGCCGCACTGTCGAGCGCCCAGCCGAGATGCTTGCGGGCGTGGCGCAGGCCGAGTTCGATGCCGTAGAGGCCGAGCATCTCGCCGTAGAGCGCAGACACGAGCGCGAGCTGTTCCGCAAGCGGCGGCGGGGCTTCGCGCTCGCCATTTCCGAGATAACGCGCAAGCTGGCCGGGGAACCACGGCCGGCCTTGCGCGCCGCGGCCGACCATCACCGCATCGGCGCCGGAGGCGGCGAGCGCCGCGTCCGCGTCGGCAAAACTCTCGATGTCGCCGTTGACGACGACCGGTATCGACACGGCGTCCTTCACCGCACGCACCGCGGCCCAGTCGGCGCGGCCCTTGTAGAACTGACAGCGGGTACGGCCATGGACGGTGACGAGCCGCACGCCGGCCGCCTGCGCGCGCCGGGCCAGTTCCGGCGCATTGCACGATGCGTCGTCCCAGCCGAGCCGCATTTTCAAGGTCACCGGCACACGCACCGCTCGCACTACGGCCTCGATCAAGGTCAGCGCGTGATCAAGATCGCGCATCAGCGCCGAGCCGGACTGGCCGCCGGTCACGTGCTTGGCCGGGCAGCCCATGTTGATGTCAATGATGGCAGCGCCGGAATCTTCGGCGATGCGCGCCCCCGCCGCCATCCAGCGCACCTCGCAACCAGCCAACTGCACGACATGGCGCCCCGCGCCATGATCCTCGATCCGCCGCTGAGCCATGCGGCGCTGCGCAGCCCGGCCGCTGCCGGCGAGCGCCGCACACGCCGTCATTTCCGAAATGACGAGCCCCGCACCCAACGCCGCGGCCTGGCGCCGGAACGGCGCATCGGTGACGCCGGACATCGGCGCCAGCAGCACCGGATTGGGCAGCGCGATGGGGCCGATGGAGAGGGGAGGCGTTTGCATCTTCTAGGGCGGGTTAGCCGAAGGCGTAACTCGCCGCAAGCCGTTGGAATTTTTGCGCACGGGCAGTGTTGATATTTCGCAATGCCGTTTGCCGAACCGCGAGACATTGGCTCGGCACGGGGCGCGCCGCGCGGCTGATCGCTGCGAACCGCCATAAAGCCGGGAGATCGGCTGTGAGGATTAGGCTTTTTGTGCTCGGACTTGTCTTCGGCGCAGCCGGCATCGGTCTGCCGGCCCATGCCCGGGACTATCCGTGGTGCGCGGTCTATAGCGAAGACGGTCCGGTCTACAATTGCGGCTTCGTCAGCCGCGCGCAGTGCATGCAGACGGTGGCAGGCATGGACGGTTCCTGCCGGCCCAATGAACTGTACCGGCCCGCGCCGGCCCGGCGGCATCGGCTCACGCGCCGGCTGCATGCCGATCGCTGATCCGTTCGGCGGGGAGGATGGCCGGCCATGAAGATCGCACTTGTTGCACTTGGAGTTCTCGTCGCCGCGGCAGCGCTCGGCGGCCGCGCCGAGGCGCAAAATTATCCGTGGTGCGCCACCTACGCCGACGATTTCGGCGGCAGCTCGAATTGCGGGTTCGCGACTTTTCAGCAGTGCCGGGCGGCCATCAGCGGCATGGGCGGGTTTTGCACGCCGAACAATCTTTACGTTCCGCCTGCCGGCTCCGCCCGCGCTCGCCAGCGGCGGTGACCAGAGCGATCAATCGTTAATCGGACTTTGGCGGCGGCAGGCCAGTCACTTCTCAGCCGGTTTGTTCGCCTTCGCTTCCTTGAGCGCGACCGGCGCGCCGGCCTTCTTCCACTCACCGAAACCGCCGTCGAGATGGACAACGTCGGCAGGCCCCATCTCGACCGCAGTCTTGCCCGCCAGCGCCGAGCGCCAGCCGCCGGCGCAATAGAACACGAATTTCTTTTGCTGCGCGAACACCGGCTTGTGATAGGGGCTGTCCGGATCGATCGAGAACTCCGGCGCAGATCCTGGATTTCGCTTCGCTCCATCCCGGCTACGCGTGTACTCTGAGCTGACACAAGA
>CAVQWD010000059.1:642500-644881 GCA_963717265.1 uncultured Alphaproteobacteria bacterium
AGCTTCTCTGGCGCGCAAAGCCCTCTGCGATATTGGCGCAGACAGACTTGCTCGCCCGGCGGAGTTGGTCCGCCAACGCAAATTGCTCGATCTTCGGAAATTTCAATGAGGCCTTATGAAGTTCAAGAGCGAGCCGATAAGCCCGCTGATAGACTTCCAAGTCCTCGAACGAGCGCACGATACTTTCGTTCGCCACGTCCATCTCCTTTTCTGACTTCTGACTTCTGATTTCTGACTTCCGGCTTCTGACTTCTGACTTCTGACTTCTGACTTCCGAGCGCGGCTCACCACAGGTGAGCCCGCTCCCACTGTTTGTAGGCATTCGGTTTCAGGTCTTTTTCACTCCCCTCGTCGGGGTGCTTTTCACCTTTCCCTCACGGTACTTGTTCGCTATCGGTCGCTGAGGAGTACTTAGGCTTGGAGGGTGGTCCCCCCATGTTCAGACAGGATTTCACGTGTCCCGCCTTACTCGAGGACGATCCTTCGCATTACCCGTACGGGGCTATCACCCTCTGCGGCGCGCTTTTCCAAACGCTTCTGGTTGTCTCTGGATCGTCACTGGCCTGGTCCGCGTTCGCTCGCCACTACTAGCGGAGTCTCGGTTGATGTCCTTTCCTCCGGGTACTGAGATGTTTCAGTTCCCCGGGTTAGCTTTTAATCCCTATGAATTCAGGACCAAATACTTCCTGTTGAAGCGAGAAATCAGGAATCAGGCGTCCGGCGTCCGGAAGAGACTTCCCGACTCCTATTTCCTGACCCCTAAATCCTCGCTTCGGAAGTGGGTTTCCCCATTCGGAAATCCGCGGATCAAAGCTCCTTCGCAGCTCCCCGCGGCTTATCGCAGCGTAGTACGTCCTTCATCGCCTCTCAGCGCCAAGGCATCCACCAAATGCCCTTAAGACACTTGATCGCTCTCATTATCGATGCCCATCGCGGGTATCAGTAATCGGGTGTCAGTCGTCAGGATTAGTCCTGACTCCCGATCCCTGACTTCTGATCCCCGAAGGGGACCGATTTGAAAGACCAGCTTGCTTCACAAGATCGAACCGACGGCGAGGCGGTCAAGCTTCGCCGACATTTCAGGTATCAGTAACCGGACATCAGTAATCAGGATATTGCTTCCTGATGCCTGATCCCTGTTTCCCGATCCCTGATTGGAGATAGCGCGCCGCCCGCGATTTCATTCGCGCGCGATCGCTCGGATCGATCTCCTCTTCACGATGTCAGATAACACGAGCCCCGCAGCAGCGCCGCGGGCACTCGAAAAACGTTTCTCACGAACGAGCCTGGACGCCCGCGCCAAGGTCGAAAATCGTCTGGTGGAGCCAGACGGGATCGAACCGACGACCTCCTGCTTGCAAAGCAGGCGCTCTCCCAACTGAGCTATGGCCCCTTGTTCAGATCGCTCCGCTGGCTCGCCAAGCCGTAGCTCGCGCGCGGAACACGCCCGCCTTCGCCCTTCGGCGCGGCAGCCTTCGCTGCGCTGCGCGAGCGAAGGCTGGTGGGCCTGGGAAGATTTGAACTTCCGACCTCACGCTTATCAAGCGCGCGCTCTAACCAACTGAGCTACAAGCCCTTGCGCGCGATGCGCGCAGAAGTCGGAAACCAGAAATCTGAAATCAGAATTCGGAAACCTGATGTCCGAGTTCCGACTTCAGATTTCTGATCCTGACTTCCGAAGTGCTCGTTCGTGAAGAAAGAGAAACGTAGACGGCGGTGTCCTGCCAGTGCCGGAAATCAGAAATCAGAAGTCTGAAATCTGAAACCAGCGATGTTTCCAAGCCCGGAGATAGAAGCGAAGCCGTGGCGAAATCGTTTCCGATTTCTGACTTCCGACTTCTGATTTCCGGATCCTTAGAAAGGAGGTGATCCAGCCGCAGGTTCCCCTACGGCTACCTTGTTACGACTTCACCCCAGTCGCTGACCCTACCGTGGCCGGCTGCCCCCTTGCGGTCGGCGCACCGTCTTCAGGTAAAGCCAACTCCCATGGTGTGACGGGCGGTGTGTACAAGGCCCGGGAACGTATTCACCGCAGCGTGCTGATCTGCGATTACTAGCGATTCCAACTTCATGTGCTCGAGTTGCAGAGCACAATCCGAACTGAGACGGCTTTTTGAGATTTGCGCAGGATTGCTCCATTGCGTCCCATTGTCACCGCCATTGTAGCACGTGTGTAGCCCAGCCCGTAAGGGCCATGAGGACTTGAACGTCATCCCCACCTTCCTCGCGGCTTATCACCGGCAGTCCCCTTAGAGGGCCCAACTGAATGATGGCAACTAAGGGCGAGGGTTGCGCTCGTTGCGGGACTTAACCCAACATCTCACGACACGAGCTGACGACAGCCATGCAGCACCTGTCTCCGGTCCAGCCGAACTGAAGAG
>CAVQWD010000060.1:0-391093 GCA_963717265.1 uncultured Alphaproteobacteria bacterium
GTGGTCTGATCGGTCTTTGACGATGCGGCGGTGAAGGCGAGCGCGACTTCAGACAGGCCAAGCTTCTTGAACAGGCGATTGCCGCGCCGCGACTGGCAGTAATATTCGCGCTTCGGCGTCGCCCGACTTAGAATTTCTCCGATCCGCCGATCGTTGAGGCCGAAACGGCGATAGATCGCAACGATCTGCGGCTCGAGGGCGCGCTCATTCGGCAGAAGGATCCGCGTCGGGCAGCTCTCGATGATCGCCGGCGAGATGGCGCTGTTATCGATATCGGCGAGCGATTGCGTGGCGAAGATGACGGACGCGTTCTTCTTCCGCAGCGTCTTCAGCCACTCGCGAAGCTGAGCTGCGAAGCCGGGATCGTCGAGCGCGAGCCAGCCTTCGTCCACGATGAGCAGCGTGGGACGGCCGTCGAAGCGATCCTCGATGCGATGAAACAGATAGGACAGCACCGCAGGCGCCGCGCCAGCGCCGATCAGGCCCTCCGTCTCGAAGGCTTGGACGTCCGCTTCGCCGAGGCGTTCGGTCTCCGCATCGAGCAATCGCCCCCACGGTCCCGAGAGTGTGTAGGGTTGGAGGGCTTGCTTGAGCGCATTAGAGCGAGATGAGTTTAGGTCGGTTCGTAGCCGGCGTGCGTAAGATAGTTTGAACATTCGGTCGCAGTGACGGTGTCGAGAGCTTTTGCGATGGCGTCACAAACGGCGTCTGGGGAGCGAGCTTGGGCGGTTCGCAGGTGGTGCTTGAGCTTGGCGAAGAACTGCTCGATGGGGTTCAGGTCAGGGGAGTATTTCGGCAGGAAGAGGAGCCTGGCGTTGGCGCGCCGGATGGCCGATCGCACGGCCCTGGCCTTGTGAGAGCCGAGGTTGTCCATCACCACCAGGTCGCCCGGCCTCAGGGTCGGAACGAGGACTTGTTCGATATAGACGAGGAACCGCTCGCCGTTGATCGGGCGGTCGATGAGCCACGGCGCCGCCACCCGATCATGGCGCAAGGCGGCCAGGAAGGTCATCGTGTTCCAGTGCCCAAAGGGGGCCTTGCCCGGCAGGCGCTGACCGCGCGGCGCCCAGCCGCGGAGCGGCGCCATGTTGGTCTTGGTCCAGGTCTCATCAATGAAGACCAGCCGCGACGGGTCGATGCGCGGCCGATATTTCAGCCATTGCGCGCGCCGTCGCGCGACATCGGGGCGGTCCCGTTCGCTGGCAACCAGCGTCTTTTTTTGTAACTGAGCTTCTCGGCGTGGACAAACTCCCACACCGAGCGGTAATCGACCACAAGGCCCCGCTCGCCCAGCTCGGCGACCAGACCGCGCAACGTGAAGTCCCGTTCGCGGCAGCGCGCCACCAGCCAGGTGCGGTGATCCCCGGAAATCTTCCGCGGTTTGTGCCCGCCCATTCGACCCGGACGGGCGCTGCCCGTATCGCGAAAACGCCGCACCCAGGTGATCACCGTGCTCACGCCGACCCCGAACCGCGCTGCCGCCGCTCGGCGCGACAATCCCTCCACCGCAACCGCGCCGATCGCCCGATCGCGCAAATCCATCGAATACGGTCGTGCCATGCAGGCTGGCCTCCACATCCAGCCCGATTTTCTGAATCAAAAATACAACATCTTGAAAAGCACAAACCACCGACTCGGCTAAATCTCATCCCGCTCTAGACTGCAACAGGACCGACAGCCCGGTCATGGTCCGCTCCGCGAGCGGCGCAGAGGCGAGCGAGGTGAGCGCTGACCACAGATGCTCCTTGAGCTCGGGCGTCACGGTGACGGACTCCCGGGCGAGCAATGTCGCGACCCATTCCGCCGCCCAGGCGCGCTCGCCGGCGTCGTCGACGCGCGCCAGCGGCTGAAGGGCGACGGGCTCGTTCACGTCGTTCGCGAGCGCGCCGCCGAGGTCGTGCCAATCGCCGCCCATCGCGAGCGCCGCGGCGCGGATCGATCCGCCGAAATCGAAGGCGAAAACCTGCGCGCCCGCATAGCGCCGGAACTGCAGCGCCATGAGCGCCAGCAGTACGCTCTTGCCGGCGCCGGTCGGTCCGACGATCAGCGTGTGACCGACATCGCCGACATGGAGCGAAAAGCGGAACGGCGTGGATCCTTCGGTCCGCGCGAAGAAGAGCGGCGGCGCCTGGAAATGCTCATCCCGTTCCGGCCCGGCCCAGACCGCCGAGAACGGCATCATGTGCGCGAGATTGAGCGTCGAGACAGGCGGCTGACGAACATTGGCGTAGACGTGACCCGGCAGCGAACCGAGCCACGCCTCGATGGCGTTGACGCCCTCGCGCATGCAGGTGAAGTCGCGGCCCTGAATGGTCTTCTCGACCAGGCGCAGGCGCTCGTCGGCGACCCGGGGATCTTCGCTCCAGACCGTGACGGTGGCGGTGACATAGGCTTCACCGACGAGATCGGTGCCGAGCTCCTGCAGCGCGGCATCGGCGTCGAGCGCCTTGTTGGCGGCGTCGGAATCCATCAGCACCGACGCCTCGTTGGTCATCACCTCCTTGAGGATCGCCATGATGCTCTTGCGCTTGGCGAACCATTGGCGGCGGATCTTCGCGAGCAGCTTGGTCGCGTCGGTCTTGTCGAGGCAGACGGCGCGCGTCGCCCAGCGATAGGGAAAGGCGAGCCGGTTCAGATCGTCGAGCAGGCCCGGCCAGGTCTGCGACGGGAAGCCCATGATCGTGAGCGTGCGCAGATGCGCGCGGCCGAGGCGCGGCTCGAGGCCGCCGGTCAGGTCCTCGTCGACCAGGATGGCGTCGAGATACATCGGCGTCTCGGGCACGCGCACGCGCTGGCGACGCGTCGAGACGCAGGAATGCAGGTAGGTCAGTGTCTCGCCGTCATCGAGCCACTCGGCTTCGGGCATGAAGCCTTCGATCAGCGCGAGCACGCGGTCGGTGCGATCGACGAAGCCTTCGAGCGCGGCGCGCCAATCGGCGCCGCCTGCGCGCGGTTCTCGTAGAGCCAGGCCTCGGCGCGCGCGGCATCGTCGGCCGGCGGCAGCCACAGCAGCGTCAGGAAATAGCGGCTCTCGAAATGCGCGCCTTCCTCCTCGAACTGCGCGCGCCGCTCGGCGTCGACCAACGCTGAGACCGGATCGGGAAATTCGCCGACCGGGATAGCGGTGGGCGGGCACGCGCTGCGCCTCGATGAAGACCGCCCAGCCGGAGCCCAGGCGCCGAAGCGCGTTGTTGAGACGCGACGTGATGGCGACGAGTTCGGCGGGCGTCGCGGAATCGAGATCCGGGCCGCGAAAGCGCGCGGTGCGCTGGAAGGAGCCGTCCTTGTTGAGGATGACGCCCTTCTCGACCAGCGCCGCCCATGGCAGGAAGTCGGCGAGGCTTTGCGAGCGGCGGCGATATTCGGCGAGGTTCATCATCGAGCGAACCTCACGCGACCAGATGCTGCGGATAGCGGAGGTGCCGGCGCACCACGTCGACGAAGGCGGGATCGCGCTTGGCGGCCCAGACGGCGGCGAGATGGCCGAGCAGCCAGATCGCGCCGCCGACGATCCAGAGGCGAAGGCCAAGACCGATCGGCGGCCGCGAGCGTGCCGTTGACGATCGCGACCGCGCGCGGCGCGCCGCCGAGCAGGATCGGTTCGGTCAGCGCGCGATGGACGGGCGCGTAGAAGCCGGGGATGGGCGCATCCTGCTCCATCACACCAGCGCTCCGCCGCCGAACTGGAAGAAGGTCAGGAAGAAGCTCGACGCGGCGAAGGCGATCGAGAGACCGAAGACGATCTGGATCAGCCGGCGGAAGCCGCCGGAGGTTTCGCCGAAGGCCAGGGTCAGGCCGGTGACGATGATGATGATCACCGAGATGACCTTGGCGACCGGACCCTGGATCGAATCCAGGATCTGCGTGAGCGGCTGCTCCCACGGCATGTTGGAGCCGGCGGCGTAGGCCGGCGCGGTAGCGAGCGCGACGAAGGCGAAGGTCGAAGCCGTGGCGAGCGCACGGCGGGCACGGTTGAGCAGCATCACGGTTCTCCTGCGGGGGTGAGGACGTAGTCGCCGGTGGGCGAAGGCCCTTCACCGCGGCGAGCTCGGCGAGCCGGCGCGCGGAGCCGCGGCCGGCGAGGACCGCGATGAGGTCGATGGTCTCGGCGATCAGCGCGCGCGGGACCGTGACGACGGCTTCCTGGATGAGTTGCTCGAGGCGGCGCAGCGCGCCGATCGCCGAGCCCGCGTGCAGTGTCCCGACACCGCCGGGATGGCCGGTGCCCCAGGCCTTCAAGCAGGTCGAGCGCCTCCGCGCCGCGCACCTCGCCGATCGGAATGCGGTCGGGCCGAAGACGCAGCGACGAACGGACGAGATCGGACAGCGAGGCGGCGCCGTCCTTGGTGCGCAGCGCGACGAGGTTCGGCGCGGCGCATTGCAGCTCGCGCGTATCCTCGATCAGCACGACGCGGTCGCCGGTCTTGGCGACCTCGGCGAGGAGCGCGTTGACCAGCGTGGTCTTGCCGGTCGAGGTGCCGCCGGCGACGAGCATGTTCTTGCGCTCGCGCACCGCGACGCGCAGCAGCTCGGCCTGCGCCGCCGACATGATGCCGGAGTCGACATAGTCGTCGAGCGTGAACACGGCGACGGCCGGGCGGCGGATGGCGAAGCACGGCGCCGCCGACCACCGGCGGCACCAGGCCCTCGAACCGCTCCCCGCTTTCCGGCAGCTCGGCCGAGACGCGCGGACTGTTGGCATGCACCTCGACGCCGACATGATGCGCGACGAGGCGCACGATGCGTTCGGCGTCGGCCGGCGTGACGCGGCAGCCGGTGTCTTCGAGGCCGCCCGACAACCGGTCGATCCACAACCGACCGTCGGGATTGAGCATCACCTCGACGATGCTGGGATCTTCGAGATAGGCGGAGATCGCCGGCCCGAGCGCGGTGCGCAGCATGCGCGCGCCGCGGGCGAAAGCTTCAGATCGGAGGGAGATTGTCGTCACTATGAACCCCGCAAAGTTCGCCTCACTCGGAGGCGGATGTGTCAGCGGGGTTGATTAGAAAGAGCCGGAAATGGGACTCTGCAACAACGATGATGAGGCGGGAGGGCTCTGGGATAGAAAGACATGCGCTCGGCAGAGCGTGCAATCACGGTGCTGGAGAGCGTGAGCGCTCGTGTAGGTCACCCCCCTGCCGGTCGTGATAGACTGCCAACTGGAGGGGAAATGGACAGTCCCAAAGACGGCGCTTCAGCGGCTGGGCGCCTCGATACGGCTGGCTCAGCGCAGCCGGCGTCGATATGGCCCAAAGTCGCGACGGACTATCACGGCGCGCTGGTACGGCTGGCGACGATGCGCGCCGCAGGAAAGCAATATTTGCTGTTCGGTTATGTGGAGCTGTTTCCCCGCGATATCCCGGTTCCGGAGCGTTTCACGGCCGGAGAAACGCCATGGGCGGTTCCCAACTTCGGCGGCGATGTGACGCTTGCGGCATCGGCGCTGCCGATGTCCACCGCCGATGCTCTCGCCTGGTACGAAGCGGCGGCCCTTGGGCGGGTGACGATCCCGCTGACTGCGTCGCCAGTTGAGATCGCGGCACCGCCCTTCGGCGTCGAGCCGGCATTAGGCCGGTTCTGTGTGGGCGAGACGATTCCGTTTTCAGCACAATGGCATGGCGGACCGCGTATTCACCGATTGGTTCCGATGGAAGATCCGGCGGAGGCGATCCAGAAGCTTGGATCGAGCACCGCCGCCCGCGAGTGGCTTGCCACCAATGCTGGCTTCGATCCCTTCGAATACGAGGAGTGGCTTGCAAGCCTCTCCCTGCTTGCTCCCGACCCGCTGCTCACTGGTGTCGGGCATTTCACGTACGACCGGAAGGCCACCGGCTCGGAGCGAGTGGTCATTCAAGCGCACCGGCGCCACTATGAGGATTACCCCGAAGCAGATGCCGGCGCGCTGAAGCTCGTCATACTCCAGCGGCGGCCCGCCGGCTGGACGGAGGTCTTGCCCGTCTCGTTCGACGACGACGGCTTCGCCATCAAGGACTACCCAGAGCCGGTCAGCGAGACAGGCTTCGCGATCTCCTGTCCCACCCGCGGGCTCGTTCGCATGGTCCCACCGACATTGTGGATGGAGCAGATCAGCGTCGGCTTCGGTGTGGTCGATACGGTGCTCGATGTCGAGGTGCCGTCGGGCGGTCGTCGCAAACCGGCGTCGCGCTACAAGACCGGCCGCGTGAGGGAAGCCGGCGGCGTGCATGTGGGAGAGGCGCTGCCTCCTTCCGGCGCGATCCGGATCGTTGAGCTGCAGGAGGCGCGCAAGGATCGCCTCCAGAGGCAGTCCGCCCCGCAACGGTTGTTCGGCGTCCATGAAACCGACAAGGACGATCTGACGGGCGACGATCTGGTCCGCATGCGCGGCGAGGCCGAATCCTATGTGGCGAACCTCGTGGCCGGGGCGCAGCGCCGCGTCATCTTCGTCGATCCGGATTTTGGCATGCGCGAACTCCAGAACTACGCGCTCCGAGTCATGCGCGATGGCGTGGAGGTGACGATTTTGACGGGCGCGCCGCACATGCGCAAAGCCCGGCCAGATGACAGCGCGGAGGAAGCTCCCCCAGAGGGGCAGACAGCGTCCTCCACGCCGCCCGGCGTCCTGCTGCTGGCGCAACTTCGACATGTGCAGGGCCGGCTCGGACCGGGGGCGCCGAAGGTGTTGGTGATGCCAGGCTCGAGGAAGCCTGTCTTCCACGACCGCTTTCTGGTGATTGACGATGTCGTCTGGGCGTCGGGGCCGTCGTTCAACGAGCTCGGCGAACGCATCGGGTTGATAAGCCAGGTTCACGAGTCCCGTATTGTTATCGCGGCCATAGAACGCGTGCTTGACCGCTCCATGCCTCTCGCGGACTGGATCGCCGAAGCAGGACTCCCAGAGCTGAACGGCGATGGACCCGATGCCACGCACGCTTGATGACCATTTGCGCGATCGGCGCGCCCGGATCGCCTCCTGGCTCGAACAGCCCACTGAGGCTGAAACCGCCACCGCCGTGTGCGAGCGCTGGATCGTGGATCTCTTGGCGCGTGATCTGACGCTCTATTCCCGGCAAGACCTTGGTTCGCTGCCTGCCGATCTGAATCTTGTCGATCGGCTGTCCGCGGAAAAACTTGATGGGCTGTCCGCAGCGCTCGCCTGGCAGATCGAAGACGCGGAAGGCAAGGAGCCTGACGAAGCGCCTCTGATCGGTCATGTTCTGGCGGCCGCCAGCGGACACGCCTATGCGATCCATGGTCCCGGCAAGCTCGATTGGATTGGCCATTTCGTCGCGTCGATCGACGGCGCGTCGTGGGAGGACTTTGCCGATGCTGCGGCGCAGGTGTTGGGCAGGAATCCCGACGTGCAGGAGGCGTTCGTCGATTTCCTCGCCACGATCGTCACAAAGGCCAACGACGCGCCGGACACCGTGACCGAGATTCCGCCGCGGCGCGCTTCTATGGCGTCGATCGTCGAGCAATTCGCGCGGGCGGGGAGCTTCCAGGAGGTATGGGAAGCGGACCAGTGGCCAATCCTGTTCCGGTCAAGCGATGCGTTCGAGATTTTGCGAAGAGCCGACGCCGAACGCTTCGTGACGATGATCGACCAATTGCCGCACCCGACGCTCGTGAAGCAGTGTCTCAGCAGTAAAGCGCTTCTGACAAGTCCGCACGATACCTTGATCCTGTTGCGGTTGGCGAATACCGCCTTCGACGCAGATGGCCGCTGGCAGCGCTCGGGGATGGCCGCGATCCTGTTGCTGCAGTCGGCGAGCGAACAACTGCTATCGCCGCGCGGCGACGAGGTGGAGACCGAAGACCTGAACAAAGGCATTGCGCAGTTTCGCAACGCTGTCGGTGGGGTTCTCGACATCCTTTTTGCGCGTGCCGACGGTGTCGAACTCGCTTGGCACTGGCTTGAAAACCTTCTGCGCCAGACGCCCCGTGTTCCTCCTGCGGGCCGAAGCGGCCCGCGCAAGCAGATGATCAATCGCATCGGGATTTTGGCGCATGCGCTTAGCAGTCGCATGACGCCTCGTCGTGCCCAAGACGCATGGATCAGGGAGACAAAACCGCTGGAGCGGCAGTTTCGCGCCGTGGCGGTGCTGAGCGTGGCGGCATTCACGACGACGGTCGCAGATCTGGACGTCGGGTCCATCGCGAAAGGCCTGCTAAAGGGTGATGGCTTCGAGTTGACGCGCGCGAACGACCTCATCCAATTACCCGGCGCGCCTTTGCGAACCATTCCGGGCGATGTTCTGGCGAGACTCCCAGGCGCCGCCACTTGGTTCACCAGCACTTGGTCTGCACTCAGGTTCGAGCGCGAACGAGCGTGGCGGGCCAGATAGACACAGCAGTGGAAATCCGGCCGAGATCATGGGACTTTGGGGACTTGGCGCGGTCGAATCCCTCGTGATGAACGCCGAAGCACAGCCCGGTGACGCTGCCGGAATGTGGCTCGCAGTTGAGCGTGCGTTTCGCGAGGCTCGGCTCGTCGAGCCGAGGCTCGGCCGGGACTTTTGGTCCCAAGCTGTCGCGCGCCTCTTCTGGTGGTGGCCGCAGGTCTTCACGGCAATTCAAGACCAGGCCGATAATTCGGGAGCCGGGTCGTCTGTTCCTGTGGCGCTCGGTAGAGCGCTTGCGCCCTACGCGGAGATCAGCGGCGACTTCATGGCGGTGATCGTCAGCTTGCAGCAGGCCGGCCTTTCTACATCGATGTTGGATGATGCGGTCCATCACGCTGGGCAAGACTTGCTGCGTATGATCCGCCGTTTCGTGGCGACAGCTCGCCGCTTGAACGATCACCGCGTCTGGAATCCGGATTGGGTAGCGGCGCTCCGAACAGTCGAGGCGGAAATCGCCGGCCGCCGTGGAAGCACGGCTTCACAAGCGTAAACCGGCCACGGGTGAGCCTAGTCGGGTGAGTTTGCCGACCCCGGTGGACTCACATCGGCAGTCAGTTCGTCGGCAAGTGTGCGGCCGCGTGCAAGACGCCGCCCGAGGGCCTCGACAAAGCCGTCGTAGCGCTCGCGTCCTTTGATCTGCGCGGCCGCCAGAGCGGTGTCGGGCAAGGCCGGCGTGCTCGTCAACCAAAAGCGCACGAACACTGCGAGCGCTTCATTCGAGATGGTGACGTGCCGTTCGATCCGCTCCATCTGCCGCGTCATGCGATCGAGGCGCCGCGCCAGCGCAGCCTCCAGGCGGTCGGCGCCGTCGGGCGACAGATGCGAGGCGAGCGCCGCCTCGACTACCAGCGCCTGCGGCACGCGCTTGCGAGCGGCATAGTCAGCGAGCTTGCCGGCCAGATCAGGGGGAAGACGAAACGTGTGCTTGGTGCGCATGGGCGTCACATCTGCATGTCGTCGCCTGGATCGAGCGAGACCTGGCGGGCGACGGTTCCGAAGGTGCGCTGCATGATGCGCTGGCGCTGAACCTCGTCGTCCGGCTCCTCGTCCGGGGGCTCGAACTCATGAACGGGCTTCGGCGGCTCGGGCACGATCTCCTCGTGCTCCGGCAATTCGGGTTCGCGCCGAATTCCGGCGTTGGCGGGATCTTCTGTGTCGGATGCCGCCGGCGCGACGACGGCGTCGGCCCAATCGCCGCCGGGCGGGGCCGGAAGGCGTTCGTCGGTCCGTGGCGTTTTTGGATTGGTAAGCGCCGGCGGCGGGAGGATGCGCGCCTGCATCTCAGGGTCTTCGAAATAGCGCGCTTTCTTTGCCCGGATAGGTGGGCAGCCGGAGATTAGAACGAGCTCGTCGTCCGGCGGGAGCTGCATGACCTCGCCGGGCGTGAGGAGTGGCCGCGCCGTTTCCTGGCGCGAGACCATCAAGTGGCCGAGCCATGGGCTCAAGCGGCTGCCGGCATAGTTCTTCATGGCGCGCATTTCGGTCGCGGTGCCGAGCGCGTCGGAGACCCGCTTGGCGGTTCGCTCATCGTTCGTGGCGAAGCTCACGCGCACATGGCAGTTGTCGAGAATGGAGTTGTTCTGGCCGTACGCCTTCTCGATCTGGTTCAGCGACTGCGCGATCAGGAAGCTCTTCAGCCCGTAGCCTGCCATGAAGGCGAGCGCGCTCTCGAAGAAGTCGAGCCGGCCGAGCGCGGGAAACTCATCGAGCATGAGCAGCAGCCGATGCTGCCGCCTCTTCGAGTCCAGCTCTTCGGTAAGGCGCCGGCCGATCTGATTGAGGATCAAGCGAATGAGGGGTTTCGTCCTGCTGATGTCCGACGGCGGCACGACGAGGTAGAGCGTCACCGGGCGCTCGGCTTCGACGAGATCGCGGATGCGCCAGTCGCAGCGGCGCGTGACGGCGGCGACGACCGGATCGCGATAGAGGCCAAGGAACGACATGGCCGTCGACAACACGCCGGAGCGTTCGTTCTCGCTCTTGTTGAGGAGCTCGCGCGCGGCGCTGGCGACGACGGGATGCGCGCCTTTTGTCCCGAGATGTGGCGTCGTCATCATCGCGCGCAGCGTCGTCTCGATCGGCCGCTTCGGATCGGAGAGGAAGTTGGCGACGCCGGCGAGCGTCTTGTCCTTCTCGGCGTAGAGCACATGCAGGATGGTGCCGACGAGCAGCGAATGGCTGGTCTTCTCCCAGTGGTTCCTTTTCTCCAGCGCGCCTTCGGGATCGACCAGCACGTCGGCGATGTTCTGGACGTCCCTGACTTCCCACTCGCCGCGGCGGACCTCGAGCAGCGGGTTGTAGGCGGCACTCTTCGTATTGGTCGGATCGAACAGCAGCACCCTGCCGAACCGCGCTCGCCAGCCGGCGGTCAGGCCCCAGTTCTCGCCCTTGATGTCATGGACGATGGCGGAGCCCGGCCAGGTCAGCAGCGTCGGCACGACCAGGCCAACGCCCTTGCCCGATCGTGTTGGCGCGAAGCACAGGACATGCTCCGGCCCATGGTGGCGGAGATAGGCGCCACGCCAGAGGCCGAGAAGAACGCCATCAGGATGAAGAAGTCCTGCCTTGCGAATCTCGCGCGCTTCGGCCCATCGCGCGGAGCCATAGGTCGTGACCTTCTTCACTTCGCGTGCGCGCCAGACCGACATCGCGACCGCTACCACGAAGGCCGCGACACCGCCGGCGCCCGCAATGAAGCCGCCCGTGACGAAGATCTCGTGGGCGTAGGCGTCATAGGCGAACCACCACCAGAAGAAGGCGGGGGGCTGATAGACCGGCCACCCGAACAAAGTGAACCAGGGATGGCCAAGCTGCGGCTGGAAGGCGAGCTGCCAGGCTGTCCATTCCGTCGCGCCCCATACGAAGCCGACGACGACAGCACAGACGAGAAAGATCTGGCCCCAGAGAATTTTGGTCGCGTTCATGGCGACACCAGATCAGCCGCATCGCGAAAGGCGGACGCAAGCCCGAACTGCGAGGGGTCGGGAACCTGGACACGGTGGCGAAGCAATCGGACGGTTAGCGCTGCAATCCTCATAGTCCCAGCCCCCGTTTCCGGCCGAACTCCACTCCACGTTCCCTCCGGGCGCCATGACGCCGCGCACTTCACGGCCGAGTTCCTTCTCGAGTGCCGGCCGCCACGGCACGAGCTGGAAACCGAGCCCATCATCGATCATGGCGAACCGGCCGGAGGCGAGCGTCACCCGTTGCCGATAGACGCCCGAGACACTCTCGCCTTCCGCCGCGGGCTGATAAGCAAGTCCTGCCTCGGCCGAGAGTTTCGCCGCCGCGTCCTCCAGTTCCCGTCGCCGCAGGGTCGCGAGGAGATCGCGGGCAAAGATCACGCGCTGCCCCTGCCGGCGGGCGAGCCCTTCCTCGGCCAAATGATCGACACGTGCTTCCATGGCGTCGCGCACCTCGGCGCCGAACCCACCGCCGCTGAGCGGCGGGTCCTTGGCAAGGAGCTGGCGGTCAAGCCAGGTCGCGCCAGACGCAGTCACCTGCGCCTCGACCGAGAAATCCGAGCGCGTGGCGAGCGAGAGGCGGCGCCGTCCGTTCGTGTCGTCATAGGCCCGCGCCTCGACGATGGCGCCCGTGGGCGCATCGCCGGTCATCTCGATGTCCGAGAACTTTAGGTGATGGGTGCGCCCATCGACGCCGGCGACGATCGCGTAAGCGCTTCCCTTCAGCTCGTCGTCGAGGCCACGTTTCACCAGTCGGCCGAGCACCGGATCGGACGGCTCTTCTCCATGCAGAGCGAAGGTGCTGACATCCGGTTCGCGCCCGGCAACGCTCATGGCCTGGTGCATGGTCTTGATGATGTCGCCTCGGATGCCGAGCTGGCGCAGGGTCTGTTCGAGCCCCGGCTTCAACGTCCAGCAGGCAGGCCCGACCGGGTCGGCCAAACCGAGGCGCTCGAGCTTGGCAGTCCTTCCCAGCAACAGGTTTCGCAGCTCCGGGTCTTCGGCGTTGGGGCCTGGTCTCAGATCGGCGACGCCGCCGCATTCGTCGGAGATGTCGCGCAAGGCGCGGTCGAGGCTGGTCCAGCGTTCCGCCTCGACTTCCCTTTCCAGCGCAGTGCGGATCTCCTGCTCGCTGCGCGGACCAAGCTCCATGGTGACGCGCTCGGCGGCGCGATCTCGAAATCCCCGGCTGATGTATTCGCGGCTGATGACCAGGTCCTGACCATCGTCGGCGCGGCCGCGAATGAGGACGTGAACATGGGGATTGTCGGTGTTCCAGTGGTCGACCGCCACCCAGTCGAGCTTCGTGCCGAGATCTTTCTCGACGTCAGCCATCAGCTCGCGGGTAAAGGTCTTGAGGTCCCCGAGCTCGGCGCCGTCTTCGGGAGAGATGATGAAGCGGAAATGATGCCGGTCATCCTCGCAGCGCTCGGCGAAGGCGCGCTCATCCGCCGGATCGGAGGCGGCGTCGAACATGCGCGCGTCCTCGCCGTCGCGCGTCACGCCCTCGCGCTTGAGATAGGCGATATGTTTGGGGAGCGGCGCGGAGCGGAAGCGCGTGCCCTGATGGCGGACGACGCGCGCCTTCATCACCACGCGGCGGGCGTTTGAGCGCAGCCGGATCGAGACCGCCGCACGCCGGCCGCGGCCGAACCGCGAGCGGCTGCGGCCCTGGCTTAAGCGGAAGCTGTTGCCGACATGCCCGGCCTTCTTCGCGGCCCGCATCACTTCGCCGACGAAGGTCTGCGGGCGCTTGCCGCCTCGGTTGCCGTGTTGGATGCGCCCAGGCCGGACGCGGAGATCGTCGTCGCGCGCCGTCATGAGCCTGAGCCTTGACCGAATCCGGGGCGACGGCGCGCGGAGGATTGAAATCGTTCAGCTATTTGCACAAAGCGCCAGCAGCGGGTGCTGGTGATGTTGACGAATTCCTCAATCTTACCAACCACATGCGCCGCGCCGAGGGCCGGCCTTTTCCCTTGCCGTCCGTGGGTTGGGTTCCTGTGCCGCCCCACCACCACACGCAAACCTCCGCCACAGCCCTCCAGAGCATGATCATCTCCGAGCGGGCTCATTGCGGCCGCTCCCTGGACGACAAGGCGACGAACAGCCCATCGGACTGCGGCGCGAGCGCGGTCCAGTCTTGCGCAGAACGCTCCATCGAGGGTCGAGACGATTGCGGCGTCGGTGCAGAGGGAGTGTCGCTCGGAGGAACTCGATGAGCGCGAAGGAAACAACGACGCCTCGGTCCAGGACTTCACCACGGCGGCGAGAATGAGCGTGTCGTCGGTTGCACTTCCGCCGACGATTGGCGCGAGACGGGACAGATAGGCGCGCGTCTCCGCAGGCAGCGGCCGGCCGGTTGCGAGATGGTCTTCCCAGCGCGCGGGACCGGCATTGTAGGCCGCGAGGAATCCGGGAATGCCGTAGCGGTCGTGTAGCTCGCGCAGATAGGCGGCGCCGGCGATGATGTTGTCGTGCGCGTCATAAGGATTGCGGCCGAGACGGTAGCGCTGACTCAAGGCAGCCCACGTCTCGGGCATGATTTGCATGAGGCCGATGGCGCCCTTCGGCGATATGGCTCGCACGTCGCCGAAGCTCTCCGCGCGCATTACGGCGCTTATCCACGCCGCTGGAATGCCAAACCGCTGCGAGGCCTCGGCGACGAAGGCGGCGAACGGCGTGCGGGCAGCGACGATCACGACAGGCCGCGCGGTCGCAGGCTCAGCGCGCACTGTGTTGCAGCCGAGCGCCACCGCAATCGCAATACCGAGGGCGAGCGACACGTGGCGGCGGCGCGTGAATTCTGCCGGTGACGTGAGCGCGGCGAACGCGAACATGGCCGGAACGGAGGAAGGGAGTTTGCGGGGAGCGTGTGCGAGGCCTGCAATTGAGTTGCGGTCGAGTGGCACGATCAATCCTCCTCGCGGGTCCAGAGAGGATCAGCCCGGCCGACGATCGTGGTGACGGGGAGCAGGCCAAAATACCGGCCGTCGAGGGAGTCCTCGGACTGCCAGTTCATCAGGAAGACTTCGCCGGCAGGAATGCGCTGGCAGCCCTGCCAGACGGGAAGCGGTCGGCCGCTTCCATCGCGATTGAGGGCATCGCCCATGGCGATCCCGTCGACGGCGATTGCGCGATCGGTGCGGCAGACGGTCTGCCCAGGAAGCGCGAGCACACGCTTCAGCATCGGCACGCCCCTGGGCAGATAGCGGCGCTCGTCGAGGAAGCTCGCGAGGGCCTCGGGCGGCTGCACCATCACGAGCTCAGTGACGTGCAGCGCGCCGGCCGGATGCACGGCGTAGAGGCCGATCGGCACGCTGGCGCTGGCGTTCCAAATCAACCACGGCAGCGGATGGAAGAGCGCTGATGCGCCGATGCCGAGCGAGGCGAAATACGTCGTCATGACGTAGCCGAAGCGCGTCATGACAGCACGCTCCGCCGCAAGAGCCAGGCGCGATGCTGGTCGCGGCTATAGGGACGCGGCTCGTATCCGGCGCCGAGGCGATTGTGGACGTGCCGCCAGTGATCCGGCGCAGCGTCGGCCGGATCGACGCCGAGCGCCTCGACTGCGTCGATCGCCGCGAAAACACGTTCGACCTTGGGCCAGCCGCTGATGCGCAGCAGGATCTCGCCGCCGGGACGGACGAACGGCAGCGTCTGATAGGCCTCGCCCGGCGCGATCGCGCGCACGATGTCGATGCGCGAGACGACAGTTCCGTAATCGTTGGAGGCCCAGCGGACGAAGGCGAAAATCGTGTTCGGCGCGAAGCTCAGCACGCGGCGGCGGCGATCGATAATCGTCTCGGATACATCGCGGCCGAACCTGATCCAGTGCTCGACGCGCTTCTCGAGCCAGGTCAGCTCGACGGCCGTGAGGGCGTCGGGCGAACATGGTGCTGCTTGCGTGAAGGCGGGATTCGCCATCATGTCTGTCCTCCATCGATTGCGGGGAATTCGCGGGCGAGCAGGTCGCGCAGCATGTCTGCGACGGTCTGGCCGCGCTGGAAGGCCGTGATCTTGATCCGGCCCCGCAGCTCCGGCGTCACGTCGACGGTGAGCCGCGCGGTGTAGAGATCGCCGGCACCGGGCGCCGCAGCCGAAGGCTCGGGCGTGCGGACCCACGCATCGGGATCGGCCGGCCGAGCGGCGAAGCGGCGATTGGACGGGTGTGCGGTCATCGCATCACCCGATCGACTTCCGCGGCCAGAGCGGAGACCTCGCGCGCGGCGAGACATGCGGCGTCGACGTCGAAGACGAGGCGTCCGGTGCGCGCGGAGTCCGCGAAGGCGACGCGCTGGCCGATACGAGAGACAAGCACCGGCGGATCGTGGTCAGCGAGGCCGTCGGCAGTCTCGCGGGCGATCACGGTGCGCGCCGCGCAGCGGTTGAGCACAAAACGCGCGACAAGCTGCGGGCGGAAGATGCACGCTTCCTGCAGCAGCTTCAGCATCTCGGCAGAGCCCCAGCCGTCAAAGGGAGACGGTTGCGCGGGGATCAGGACGAGATCGGCGGCAAGCAAGGCCGAGCGCAGCAGGCCGGCGACGCGCGGCGGACCATCGATGACCACGTGGTCGGCGTCGCGGGCGAGTTCCGGCGCTTCCCGGTGGAGGGTGTCGCGCGCGAGGCCGATCACGCCGAACAGGCGCGGCACGGCCTCCTTGGCGCGCTGCGCGGACCAGTCGAGAGCCGACCCTTGCGGATCGGCGTCGATGACCGTGACGCGCTTTCCCTGGGCCGCCCAGGCGCCGGCCAAGTGCAGGGCGAGCGTCGTCTTGCCGACGCCGCCTTTCTGGTTGAGGAGCGCGACGATCACTGCCGCTCCTCCTTCCCGGCTTTTCCCCGGCCGAGCGCGCCGCCAACAACAGAAGAGTTAGATTCTTCGTTAAACTCTAAGTTAGGCGGCGCGGAAGCAGTTGATTGGCTTGATGAAAATGCCGATTCCGGTTCCTGATAGCACGAGGGTGCGGTTCCTGATGGCACGTGCCTCGCGGTTCCCGATAGCACGACCGCGTCCACAGCTTGTCCACAGGACCCTGTGGACAAGGAAGCGGTGCTGACGAAGGCGAGCAGCTCGCGGCCACCGCTCGGCGCGATCGACGCCGAGGCGATAGCCCGGCAAGGGTTGGCGGCGCGCGATGTCGCGCAGCTCGAAGGCGAAGCGCTTGAACGGCGAAAGGCTCGCCGACTTGGCATGAAGATGCCGGAAATCGAACCGCCAGCCTGCCGGCTGCTTGCCGGCGTGCTTGCGCACGAGACGGTAGAGCCAGCGCTCCAGTCCGCCTGTCAGCGCGAAATATGCGCGGTCGATGGTCAGCACGAGCGCGTCGTCAAGGACGGCGCGATAGAACCAGTCCGGCACGATGAGATCGACGCCGGCGGCGTTGCCGTGCGCGTCCGCGTGCTCGGTCCACTCGTTGATCCAGGAGAAGCGGTGCATGCGCCGCTCGCTCACCTGGCGCAGCGAGGTGGCGACCGTGGTGGACTGCAAGCGGTCGAACGCGGCCTTCAGGCGATGATAGTCGCGCGCGCTGGTGCCGCGGCCGATGAACGTCAGAATCTGGTAGGGTGTAGCGGCCATCAGGCGCGACGTGCGCAGACCGGAATCGCGCGCCTGGACGATTTGTGAGGCGGCCCAGATCAGGACATCGGCGTCCCAGATGGTCGCCATGCCGTGCTCGGGCACGGCTTCGACGCGGATGGCGATGTCGTTCATCCGGTAGTCGATCGGCGTCGTGCGGTGCGTCTTGGCGAGGCGAGAAGAACGGATAGGCCATGAGGTCCTGCGCATCGCGCGGCGCGAGGTCGCCCGGCAGCGCCCGAAACAATTCGAGCTGCTCGCGTTCGGATCGTGTGCGATGGCGCGCCGACATGGGTGGGAAGTCAGCGGCGCGGCTGGCGGGCTTGTTCGAGCTCGGCCGGCGTGTGGCGCTCTCGCCGGCAGGACGACGACCTTGCCAGGGTCGGAGGTCGACGCCTTGGCGGCGGCGTCGACCCAGGCCTGAAGGTCTTCGACGCGGTAGACGACGCGGCCACCGAGCTTCGAATAGCGCGGGCCGGTGCCGTAGATGCGGTGCTTCTCGAGCGTGCGGATGGAGAGGCCGACAAAGCGCGAGGCCTCGGGCGTGCGCAGGTAGCGCGGCGGCAAACCTGCGAGGTTGGTGGACATCGGATACCTCCGTGATCGTGTGGGCGACCGTCGGATGACGGCGGCTGTCAGCGATCACGGTGGCGGAAGGGGGCCGGTCCGAAATAGGGCGATCTCGGAGGGTGGCGAAAGCGCATCCAGACGGGACGGAGCGCTACACGCGGCGGCGATAGGGATGAAGGAGAAGGCGGCGATAGCCGCCGCGCATCATGGAGAATCCGAGCCGGACGATCCGACCGGTCTGATCGCGCAGTTCGTGCGAAATCCAGTCGCGCTTGGAGATCGGTTCGGTGTCGAACAAAACAGCGGCGATCTCGGGATAGGTCGCCCGCTCAAGCCGGCCATCGAGCGCGCGCAGCGCGAGGATGAGCCGGTTGCGCCGCTCGGGCGTGAGCACGCCGAGGTCGGGGCCAGGGGTGCGCCCGGTCAGCGCGCGCCACAGGCGCAGCGCGGCGGCGGCGCGGATGTCGAAGAGCTGGTCGAGCGGCAGGAGGACGGCGACGGGGGCGCCGACCTTATTCTCGCGGTGAAGCCGCAGGCGCGCGCCGCGTAGCTCGACGATCTGATCTTCGTCTTCGACAGCGAGAAGGATTGGAGGCTGCGCGCGTCGAGGCCGAAGTCTAGGATCGGCGAGGCCGTCGGGGGCTTTGGTCAGGGTCACCACGCTCGGGAGCGTCTGGGCTGTCCAGACAACGGCGTGTCGCGCGGGATCTAAGCCGCGCTTGAAATCGTACCCCCCAGCGCCGGGCGAACGCCTCGGCTTCGACGGCATCGAGTGTTCGGTTCCGGCTGGTGCGCGCCAGGCGCGCGTGATCGCTCAGAAAGTCGGGGTTCCGCAGTAGAAATTCATAGGCGAAGGCAGGCGCGTCGAGCGGCCGCAGGTCCTCATACGCGCTTGCCGATCGCCAATCGGCGCGAGCCATGGGGAACGTCTCCTCTTACCATTAGCCGTTTCCACGGCTCTGAGCAGAGGATGCACGCTCTGGTAGCGATCCGGAACGCACAGGATTGGCAGCACGCGTTGCCAAACCTGCACGGAACTCAGTGGGGTGCACCCCCCTGGAGGAGGTGGCGATAGCCCTTCTCCGTCATCCACCGAGCGCGGGCGAGATGGCTTTCCCAAGCCCGCCGAGCGCGGTCATGTTCCCGCGACGGATCGATATGCAGGACGATCTTTGCAACCTCTCGCCAGTCGGCGCCTTCGGCGTCGGCGTCGAGAAGGCGCAAATAAGTGACGGCGTGACGTTCATCGTAGCCGGTAAGGATAGCGGCCGTTGGGGCGACATCGTTCACCGGCGGATCCAGGGGCGGCGACTGCATCAAGGGTCCTCAGCGATACGGTTTCCTAAACGTTAACACAAACCGGCTTCATCGTTTCAAGGTCGCTGGCCTTTTGGCTGGCCGCGTTGCCGGCTCTGCCTCATGAAGGAGCATCACGCCGCGACCACGGTCGGATTCGACGAACAGGATCCCGGCGCCTTCCAGAACACGGCGTACCTGATCGCGCGTACCCTCGTGCACCTGGAGTCTGCCTTTCGGACTCCAGACGCTTCAGGGCGGTTAGCGCCACCAGGGCTTTTTCGGCGAGCATCTCCTGCTTCCAATTCAGCAAGGCTCGCGCGGCCCGAACTTGTCGGCCGGTGATCATTCATGATCACCTCCGACAGACGATCTGCGCGCACCAGAAATACGACTATAATAGTCGTTTTATGGTGCTGCAACAGCGCTGGGAACGCCGTTTTTGCTGTCTACGAGGGTCGGCGGCGACTCTTGGGTCGGCCGATTCGCCGACCGGCCGGCGGGGTTCCTGGGCGGGTTCCGCGGGACCTAAGTGTGGCGAGGATCTGCGATTGGGGACACGACTTGGAGGCGCCGATCGTCGCGCGAAAGCCCCGCCCGGAGGCCCGGGCGGGGCGTTGGAGGTCCGGCTCAGTCGCCGTTTCGCTTGCTGGGGCGCGACCAGATGAGGGTGAAGCCTTCGCCGTCCTCGTCATCGAACAGGTTGGCGAAGATCGGCGCGTTGAAGGAGGGATCGTCGAGCTTGAGCGAGAGATAATCGCGGCCCTCGTTGGAGCGTTTCGACCAGGCGGCCCCGATCTCGGCTCGGCCCACATAGACCCGGTGGCTGGGAGCGTTGTCGTTGGAGCGGTTGGTCTCGGGCACGATGCGGACGCCCTTGGTCTGGAGGCTCAGGGTGACGATCTCACCCTGGAAGTCACTGCCGACCTTCTTGAAAGAACCGATGTTAGCCATGTCACTTCTCCTTGCTGTTTTCGAGCCCGCGACCACCGCGGCCTCGATGGCGATCAACAGGCCGGGGACGATCGACGACGCACCCGCTCGCGGGCCGGAGCGCAGCGGAGGATGACGGCGGCGAGACTTTCTTGCCTCGCGAGGAATGGGCTTTAGCCCAGGGGAAGAAAGTCGATCCGACGGCGTTGCGGCTCAGGCGATCGAGGCGCAGCCGGTCTTCGGCCAGATCAGGCCATCACGAGGCCAGGTGCGTCCGTGCTTGAACAGCATCCTCGGGAGAAGACGTGGCAGATGTCGGTTGTACTGCACAAGATGTCTGCGAGTTCAGGCGTAGAGAAAGAGGCCATAGGGTAGGAAAAGGCGGGACTGTTTGCCGCGCACATGCCGCAACGAGACGCTCTGTCCTATGGGTCATGGGCCGTCAGAGATCGAACCGACGCTGGCGAAGCGCTCCGACGTGGGCCGCATGCTCCGGGACTTGAGCACACGTTCCCGAAGCGCCCGATCGTCAACGCTACCCCAGTCGATGATGAGGACGATGCTCATCCATCGCGCGTCGCGGCCGTCAGAACCGGCTGAGGCCCGTCTCGTGACGCCCCGCCCGACCGTAACGGGAGAGGCTCTGCGAAGACCGTCATCCGCGCCCAAGCCGTGCCGCCAATGAAGAGCGCGCCAATCCAGGCGAACACCTCGCGCCAGACGAGCGACGGAACGCCGATCTGCGAGAGTCCGAGAACCGCATGATAGCCGGCAATCGCCGCCGGAATGGCGAAGGCGGCCGCGATGGCGGCGCGCAGAGGCAGCGGGCGAACAACCGCGAACGCGATCTGGCCGAGGCCGAGGGTGAGAGCGCCGGCGACGATGCCGACGAGCAGCGCGCCAATGACGCCGGCGCCGCCATGAAACGCCGCCATCCCGGCAGTGAGTGCCGACGAAGAACGGTAGGGCGTAGACGGCGAGCGTGAAGATCAGCCAGCAGAACAGGCCGATTCCGAACATGCTGAGGACGAGTCCGATGACAAGCATGGTGGTAACCTCCGTGACAAAAGCTGTGACGGTCGCGCCTTCCACCACCACCGCGGCGCGCTGCGCAGATTAGCTCATCGCCGGGCCGATTGGAATCCGGGATCTGGGCGGGAAGGCTTTAGGATGCCGGAAATCGTGTGCGGATCATGGGAAAAAGGTCGCACGGATGCGGCGATACTCTTCAGTTTCTGCCTGATTGCTCGGGAAAGCCTCGATCAAAGGCCGTGTGGCTGTGCTGATCAATCCCTTCCAGATACGCGCGCCGTGCGCCGACGACAGAACCAGGCCCTTCACGTCCGACGTCGTGTTCCAGATGAACACTGACAACCCGTGATGTTCGACCGCCTCGGCAATAGCCGCGTTGATATGCTCGTCGGCGAAGCCATAGCCTGCAATCATCAGCCGTACATCACCGGCGTTGATGACCGCTCTGAAGATGTCGGCGTACCAGCTCAGCAGGGGCATCGAAGCGATCTTTGCTGTCTTTTCGGTTCCAACAACCATCACGTTGCCGCCGCCAGGCGATCGCCAATTGAACGATCCGTGTAGCTTGATGACGTTCATCTGGTTGGCGAGCCGTCCCTGTGCTCTCGGGTCGACGACTGGCTGCATCGTGAATGTGGAATCATATGCACCGATATTTGTGCCGAACCAGCGCTGGCCAGGGCTTGGAACGAGACCCGGCAGGACTCCGCCGGGCGCACCCGCGACATGCTCGTTGTAGAGATGCCGTTCGAAGAAAAGGTCTTGATTCAGAGTGAACAGATATCCCGAACTGTTTCCCTCGTTGCGTTGTCCGAAGAAGCGGAACAGCAGTTCCTGAACCTTGTAAATGTTGATCCACGGATCATGGTCTGGCCGCGCGATCTCACGATCCATCGCGACGAAAGTGTCCAAAACCGCTTGCTCGATCTCCGCGCGGTCAGCGGCCGTGAAGGGTGCAACGTGCGTTTTGCCGAGCGCGACTTCGAAGGCCGTTTCGTCCAGGAGGAGGTCACGCAAGCCGGTGTTCGCGCGGATGCGCGGATGCCCAACGAGTGATGACCAAACCTCGTTGGCGAGTTGGCCACCCCAGTTGCGCGACCATCCAGCGCCGGTGAGAAGAACACGCTTACTGAACTTTCCGATCATCCGAACGATGATATCACGGAGCGGTCGGATCGTGGGGTCGACCGGTTAGAGGGCGGCGCTCACGCGCCGCCCTCGCCGAACTTCCAGACCGGAATGCCGAGCTTCCTCGCCTTGTCGGCGAGATTGCCCTGGATGCCAGTGCCGGGAAACACCATGACGCCGATCGGCAGCACCTCCAGCATTGCGTCGTTGCGCTTGAACGGTGCGGCCTTGGCGTGCTTCGTCCAGTCGGGCTTGAACGCGATCTGCGGCACCTTGCGATTGGTCGCCCATTTGGCGGCGATCAGCTCGGCACCCTTCGGCGAACCGCCGTGCAGCAGCACCATGTCGGGGTGCTTCGCGTGGACCTTGTCGAGCCGATCCCAGATCAGCCGATGGTCGTTGAAGTCGAACCCGCCGGTGAAGGCGATCTTCGGTCCTGCCGGCAGCAACACCTCGGTCTCGGCGCGGCGCTTGGCGGCGAGGAAATCGCGACTGTCGATCATCGCCGAAGTCAGCGTGCGATGGTTGACCACCGACCCGGAGCGGGGGCGCCAGGGCGAGCCGGTGTGGACCTCGAAGCGTTCTGCGGCCTGGTCGCGGAAGAGCTCCAGGCTGTTGCGGCGTTCGATCAGCGTGATGCCCTCGGCCGTGAGACGCTCAAGTTCGACCGAGCGCACCTCCGAGCCGTTCTGCTCGCGCTGACTCTTCTGCTGCGCCTGCTCGTTGTCGTCGAGCTCGCGTCCGATGCGGTCGATCGCGCGGTGGAACAGGTTGACTGTCGACCAGAGCAAGTCCTCGAGGTCGGGTTCGAGGCGCGTGTCGATCAGGGTCGAGACCAGGGCGTCGAAGATGTCGGCGACGGCGCCCGCGACAGCATCGCCTTCCGGAAGCGGCCTCGGATCAGGCTCGTCGTGGAAGGGACGGTAGCCATAGAGCTGAAGTTCGTTGAGGACGTGATCGGTCGGGGAGGAGGTGTGCGGCGGTTCGAATTCGGTGTCGTCGTGGTCGGTCGTCATGGTGAGGTCCTTTGCCGGATCGACCGCGCCCATCGCGGCCTTCGTGGCGATCACCAGACGGCGGGCGGAACGGACCAGAACCCGGAGCGTAGCGCAGGGCCGGAGCGCCAGCGGAGGATGGCGAAGCCCGGCTATTTTGTTTCGCGCTGCAAAGGCCCGCAGGGCCGGCGGAAAATAGCCGGGCGCAGCCATTGCCGGGCCGGGCCGCTTGCCGTCCGATCGCCCTCTAGAAGGCCAAGGGCGCGACTCTGTCCGGCGTCTTGGGCCTCGCCTGACCGGCCATAACGATGCGCGAACCGCCGATGCTCACCCCGTCTCGGCCGTCGCCCACAGCATGAAGCGCATGACGTCCTGCGGCGCGAGCTGGAAGCGCAAGGTTGCCCGGAGTTCGTCGATGCCGAACGTGCGCAGATCCTCGTTGAAGTCGCCGAGCCTGGGCGACCATGCGATCGCCTCGATGCCGACCGCCTCGGCACGCTCAGTCAGAGCCGTCACCGCCGCGTCGCCGGCCGCATCGACGTCGCGGGCGATATAGAGCCGGCGCAGCGTCAGCGGGAGCAGCATGGCGGCAAGGTGGTTGGCGGACAGCGCGGCGGCCATCGGCAGGGTCGGCAGCACACAACGCAGCGATAACATGGTCTCGATGCCCTCACCGGCGGCGAGCACGTCGTTGGCGACACCAAAGCGAACCGCGTTGCCGAGAAGGTCACCCATCGCCCGTCGCGGCGTGTCGATCGGTGCCTTGCCGTGCCCTGACGGATCGAGCCAGGTCCGGTGCGCGCCGGTGATCCGGTCACCAAGATCGGTGACTCGGGCGATCATCGCCGGCCAGGTCTCGGTCGGTGCGTCATCGTCCGGGCGATAGTAGCAGCGCGGGTGGAAGCGTAGCGCGCCGTCTTCGTGCAAAGCCGTAATGCCGCGATTGCGCAAATACGTTTCCACGAGAGTCCGTGCGATCGGCTGCGACATAGCGAACAGCCGCCGCGCCGCTTCCGGCGATCCTGTCTGCGCCGGCAGACGTGCAGTTTGGGGCGTTGGCTTCGGGTTCGAGCGGGGCAAGCTTAGGAAGCGTCGCGCCTCGTCGGCGACGTCGTGGAAATCGAGAAGGCCGCAGGTCTCGCGGATGACGTCGAGCAGGTCGCCGTGCTCGCCGGTGGCGGCATCGGTCCATTTGCCGGGCGGTCCCTTAGGCGACTCCTTCAGCCGGACGAACATGGATCGACCCGGCGTATTGCGCACGTCGCCGATCAGCCAGTAGCGGCCCTCGCGCCGGCCGTTGGCGAGATAGTGGCGGCATACCGCTTCGGCCTCGCGCGCGAGACGGTGCGCCAGTTCGGAAGCGTCGCGTGGCATCACGCGGCCTCCCGCTCACCGACGCGCTCGACCGGATAGTGCTCTAGCACTTTCCCAAGCACGCTGACGCCGCTCGCATCGGTGGGCACGAACATGCGCAGCTTCCAAGAGATGATCTCGTGAAAGAGGCCGTAGGCCTTGAGCCGATCGCGCATGGTGTCGGTGAAGCCCGACAGTTCGATGCGGTTTGCGCCCATGACGCGAACGCGACGGAGCTGCAGGCCTTCGGCAAGATCGAGAATGGTGCGGCCGTCCATCAACGCGGCGAACGCGTCCTCCGGAGTCAGAGCCGGTGCGCCCACCGCAATCGCGGTTGCGACCCAGGCGGGCGAGACCTTGCGGCCGATGATGCGCTCGCCCGCATCGGTCTGAAGCCGATAGACGCGCGTCGACTCGTTCGGCAGGCGCTTCCAGATCGGCAGAAGCAGGCCGGCGACGATGTGGATGGTGCTGTCGGTGAATTCGGGCACCTCGGCGAGCTCAGCCCGCCAGGCGGCAGCGAAGCGCTCGCGATCGGCTTCGACCCAGTGGCTCTCCGCCATCATCTTCAAGGGAAGACTGTGGTGCTCCATCGGACGGATCAGCCGCACGCGCCGCTCGATCTCGCCGTCGTCGAGCATCAAAGCTCGGTGCCGGCACCTGCACGGCCGCGCGGCCGGAGCGTTCGTTGACCAGGGGCACGGCGCGCCGATCGGAGAGCCGATCCAAGGCGCCATCCAACGTCACGGGACGATTGCGCTCGCGCTGCATGATGGTGAGCAGCCGGGTCTCCGCGCCGGTCGCCGGGATGGGTATAGATCGCGCGCCGGTCGGTGACGACGAAGCTCTCGGCGCGGAGCGTCTCCAGCCCGACGTCATAGATTCCGGACGCAATGGCGCCCTCGATGCGGGCGGTCAGCAACTGCTCGAACGCCGTGAACAGCAGATTCTGCAAATCGATGGTCAAGGCCAGCAGCCGATTGAGGAAGGTCGTGATCGGCGGCAACTCGTCCTTGATGCCATTCGCGTCCATCAGCTTCAGGCCAGTCGCGTCCTCGAAGGCCTGAAGCGAGCAGCCTTCCACCTTGCCGCGGACCAGCAGCATGTAGAGGCTGACGCAGCGCGTCGCGCCCATAGTGGCTTTCGAGATTGTCCTCGGGCCGAAACAGGCCCTGGCCGCCGGTCTGGCGCTGGCCGCGGGTGATGGCGCCGAGCGTGTCGAGGCGGCGCGCGATCGTGCTCAGGAAGCGCTTCTCGGCCTTCACGTTGGTCGCGATCGGTCGGAACAGCGGCGGCTGGGCCTGGTTCGTGCGGTTGGTGCGGCCGAGACCCTGGATCGCCGCGTCGGCCTTCCAGCCAGGCTCCAGCAGGTAGTGGACCCGGAGCCGTCGATTCCGCGCCGTCAGCTCGGCATGGTAGCTGCGTCCCGTGCCGCCCGCTTCCGAGAAAACGAGGACGCGCTTGGCGTCATCCATGAAGGCCGCCGTCTCCGCGAGATTGGCGGAGCCGGCGCGGTTCTCGACCATGAGCCGGTCGCCCTTGCGGATGATGCGGCGTGATCGCCCGGTGACTTCAGCGACCACATCGGTCCCGAAGCGCTGCACGATCTGATCGAGCGCGCCGGGGACCGGCGGCAAGCTCGCCAGCTTCTCGATCAGGCGATCGCGGCGGGTGACGGCCTCGCAACTCTCGACAGGCTGGCCATCGCGATAGACGGGCCGGGAAGAGAGATTGCCTTCGCTATCGGTGAACGGCTCATAGAGCTGAACCGGGAAGGAATGAGCGAGATAGTCCAGAACGTACTCCCTCGGCGTGATGTCGACCTGGACGTCGTTCCAGTCCTCGGTTGGGATCTCCGCGAGCCTGCGCTCCATCAGCGCTTCGCCGGTGGAGACGATCTGGATGACGGCGGCGTGCCCGGACTCGAGATCGCGCTCGATCGAGCGGATCAGCGAGGGCGTCTTCATCGAGGTCAGCAGATGACCGAAGAAACGCTGCTTGGCGGACTCGAAGGCCGATCGCGCCGCCGACTTCGCCTGTGCGTTCAGCGTGCCCGTCTCGCCGGTGATGTTCGCGGCCTGCATCGCGGCATCAAGGTTGTTATGGATGATCGAGAACGCGCCGGCATAGGCGTCGTATATGCGGACCTGTTCCGCGGTGAGCTGGTGTTCGACCAGCTCGTACTCGACGCCCTCGTAGGAGAGTGAGCGGGCCGCATAGAGTCCGAGCGCCTTCAGGTCGCGCGCCAGCACCTCCATCGCCGCGACGCCGCCATCCTCGATCGCCTCGACGAACTCGGCCCGAGTGGCGAACGGGAAGTCCTCGCCGCCCCAGAGGCCGAGCCGCTGGGCATAGGCGAGGTTGTGGACCGTGGTGGCGCCGGTGGCGGAGACGTAGACCACGCGGGCGTTCGGCAAGGCGTGCTGGAGTCGGAGGCCCGCGCGGCCCTGCTGCGAAGCGGCCTGGTCGCCCCGCTCGCCCTTGCCGCCAACCGCGTTTTGCATGGCGTGGCTCTCGTCGAAAATGATCACTCCGTCGAAGTCGCAGCCCAACCATTCGACGATCTGCCGGACGCGCGAAAGCCTCTCGCCGCGCTCATCGGTGCGCAGCGTGGCATAGGTCGTAAATAGGACGCCTTCCCCCAGCCGGATCGGCGTGCCCTGGCGAAAGCGGGAGAGCGGCGTGACGAGCAGCCGCTCCATGCCGAGCGCCGACCAGTCGCGCTGCGCGTCCTCGATCAGCTTGTCGGACTTGCTGATCCAGACGGCGCGGCGTCGGCCCTTCAGCCAGTGGTCGAGCAGGATGCCGGCGACCTGGCGGCCCTTGCCAGCGCCGGTGCCGTCGCCGAGAAACCAACCCCGTCGAAAGCGGACGCAGTTCTCGGCATCGTCACGCGCGGCAGTGATGACATCGAAGGTCTCGTCGACCGACCAGGAGCCGGCGAGAAAGTCGGAATGGGCCTCACCGGCATAAATGACGGATTCGAGCTGAGCGTCCGACAGCAAACCGTCGGTGATGAGGTTCGCCGGCAGATGTGGCCGATAGGATGGTTTCGGGGACGCAACCGAAGCCATCGCCGCCGATTGCACGAGCTTCGTGGGATGGGCCTGCGATCCGGCAATACGGATCGACTGCAAGTCGTATTCTTCATACAGCGCATCCGTGAGCCGCGCGCCCTCCGGCGGAGTCCAGTCGACAGTCTCGTAGACGAGCTCCACCGCTTCCGGTTCGGGGAGCGCCCGACCGGCCGATGGACGCATCGCGAAGGCGCGCGCCGTGCGGGGGATGGCCAGACGCGCAACGGCAACGGCGATGGGCACTTCAATCGGCAAGCGCGGCGGAACGTGATCGCTGACCCAGGCGAGCAGCGTGGCCGCATCCGGGGCGACGCCCGGAGAGACGGGAAACACGCGCGGATCGACGGCGGGTTGCTTGTCGATAACGAGCAGCCGCGTGTCGGTCGTCGTGCCGTGCTTCGCATAGACCGAGCCGTCGATGGCGGCGGAGAACACGAGACGGCCGCTCTCCTGCAGGCGAGCGAAGGCGTCGGTCCAGGCCGGGTTGTCGGGCGTGAAGCTCGACCCGGTGATCGCGACGAGACGCCCGCCCGCGTAAAGCCGCGCCAGGGCGGAAGCGACATGGCGAAGTGCCGCATCCGCCATCCGCCGATCGACATTCGCCATCGCCGAGAAAGGCGGGTTCATCAGGACCACGCTCGGCGTAGAGGTGGCGTCGAGATGATCGTTGATCTGCGCGGCGTCGAAACGGGTGACGGCGACATGCCGGAAAGAGATGGTCGAGCAGTGCGGCGCGGGTCTCGGCCAGCTCGTTCAGCACGAGCGAGCCGCCGGCGAGCTCGGCAAGGATGGCGAGCAGACCGGTCCCGGCCGAAGGCTCGAGCACGCGATCGGCCGGGGTGATGGTGGCGGCCGCGTATGCGGCGAGTCCGAGCGGAATCGGCGTCGAGAACTGCTGGAGCGCCTGGCTCTCCTCGGAGCGGCGCGTGTGGGTGGGGAGAAGGCCCGCGATCTTCGCCAGCATGGGCAGCATGGCGGCCGGTGACGCGGCCTTGGCGCGGATGGCCGGTCCGAATTTCCGAAGGAACAGGACCGTAGCCGCCTCGCAGGCGTCGTAGGCGGTCTTCCAATCCCAGGCGCCAGTCGGCATCGGAGGCGCCGAAGGCGTACTCCATCGCGGCGCGCAGGATGGCCGGCGTCGATGCGACGTCCGCGTTCGAGATCGGGGAGAAGAAGCCGCGCGGCCTGCGCGATGGCGGCCGATCGGGGCACGACCGATGGCGCGGTCGAGCCGGCCGGCCACGGAAGCTGGAAGGATTCGTCATGAAGGGGACCTCGGGAGAGCGGGAACGGGCCGAGCCGCCGGGCGCTCTCTCTCGACCCGACCGGCTCAAACCCGTCCCGGCCGACCTCTCACTCTCGTCACGCCGCCGCCTTCACGGCACACCACCACGCGATGCGCACGTCGCGCGTCGCATTCGCGAGCCGCAGCAGCAGATCGCCGTGACAGGCGCGCGGCGCGCAGAAGCAGACGAGATCGCGGCCGCGCAGCTCGTCGAGCGCGCGCAAGAGATGATGCTGATCGGCGAGCCAGCGCTCGTATTTCGCGATGACCGCGGCGCGATCGCCGTCGGGGCCGATCCGGAACGGATTGCCCCATTTGCGAGCCGCGGCCGATATAGACGGCGCCCGCCGGCACACCTGCGTGATGCTTGTTGAGAACCCTGCACATCGCGTTCGCCTCCTGGTCCCGAGCGACGGGCTGGCGACGGAGCGCGGTTCAGGTTCGCGGGTCACGCATCGGAGGGCGGACGATGCGGGAACGGCTCGCCCGTTGACCCGCGAACCGCCGCGCTCAGACAGGCCACGAAGCGGCGGGATCAGGATCGGCGATGGGTCCGGCAGGGGTTCGGACGGCGGCAGGTAGGCGTCGAAGGGATTGCCGTCGGCCAGATGGCCGAAGGGCGTGAACACGAAATCCGTCCCGTCGCGCCCGACCGCGCAAATGACGTAGCGGGGTTCGCTGGTTACGGCATCCTTGCACTCCATGAGCGCGAGATTGCCGTCGGCTGCCGCGCGGAGCAGCGTCTCGAAGTTTGCGCGCGCGTGATCGGGGATGCTCATCGCTTACCTCGCCTTCCGCGCGCTGGCGCGAGTGCGCGCCATGGACGGAACAACGTTCAAACAGGTCGAAAGCCTCGCCTTCCGCGCGCTGGCGCGAGTGCGCGCGCTAGCCAGCCATTGGTGTCGGTCCACGCGACGGTCTCTCGCGTCGCGAGATCGAGCACATGCGCGCCGCCGCCGAAGGCGTTGACGCGCGGTCGCGAGCAGGTGTTGGCCCACTGAAAACCCCAGCGGCCTGTGAGGCCGAAGGCTTCGGCGCAGCGCTGCACGAAGAGGATCACCTGCTGCGGATCGCCGGTGACGTCGTCATGGATCCAGAGTGTTGTGCCGCCGTGTTCCGGCTGTATGGAGAGAAGAAAGCCGTCTGGCGGTATGTCCTCCCGCGCGGCTTCCTCCATGAAAGCCTGGTAGAGGTCGAGCGCGCGTGCGGCGTTGTCTGGCGTGCCGACATCGAGCACGCATGAGAAGTGAGTAAAGAAGTCAGCCATGACGGCCTCCTGAAACGACGAAGCCCGGCGCGAAGGCCGGGCTCTCTCTGGACTGGGGTGATGCGGGGATCAGCCGGTTGGGCTGTTGTGGATGCGGTCATCGTCGAACGCGACATCCTCGGCAACGGCGTGGCGACCATCCGGTGCGACGCGGTCGATAAAGGCGATCACGCCTTCCCGCCGCTCCTCGATGTCGATGTGCTCGGGATGGGCGCCGGACTCCATCGCGGCTTTCGCGCCCGCCTTGGCCTTCTCGATGGCCTCGGCGTCGGTCTCGGCTTCGACGGTCAAGCCGTTATAGGCGCGCAGCCAGAACCCGATCTTGACGACGTATTCGGTCATGGCGCGCCTCCTTCGATCTCCGGATCGCAGGCGCCGGCCAGGATCGCCTCGGCCTTGGCGATCGCCGCGTCTGCGCGCTGCCGCCAGAATGGCGGATCGGACGCCGTGCCATTCGACGGGTGCGCGAGAACCTTCAGAATGCCGAGCAAGGTCTCGAAATGATCGGCCTTGCGTTGCACGGTCTCGTCGAACTGCGATGGAACCGGAGTCGCGGTCACGCGATAGGCGCTATCGGCCCCCGGCCAGGCGCCCGTGATGTAGGTCTCGCCGGAGGACTCGAAATCCTTCTTTTGATCGGTCCAGTCATCGTCCTCGATAGCGAGGCGGCAGGCCTGCTCGACCGTGTCAGCTTCATAGGCGCGCTGCCGATAGACAGGAATGCGATAGGTGGCTTCGATCGTAAAGAACGGCATGATGACCTCCAGAAATGCGAAAGCCCGGCGCGACGGCCGGGCTCGGGTGGACGAAGCGGGAGTGATCGGCGTCAGAGACGCCAGTTTCGGACCAGGCGCTGCGCTTCCTGGTGATGCGCGAGCATCTGCCGATAGAAGCGGTGGCGCGCCTCGCGATGCGCGGGGTCCTGACGCGCGCAGGGCGTCAGCTTCCGCGCGGCGGCGCGGACGACCGTTCGCCAGCCGTCGTGGACGGTGATGTCGAGCCGCAGATAGGTGCCATACATAGTCAGGCGCCTCCCGAGGCTACGGCCGCGAATGGGTCGACCTGTCTATGAATCGGCTGCGCGCGTCCCATCCAGGGTTCGGGTCGGATGCAGCGCACCCAATCGGCGAAGCTCGGAATGAAGCCGAGATCTTCCACCACATGCTGTTCGCCGATCAGCCGCACCGGAACGACACGTCCGGTCGAGATCGTGATGGTTGCGCCGAAAAAGCGCTCCAGCATGAAGATGCCTTCGGCGTGATGGCGCAGGGCACGATGACGAAAGTCGGCGGTGATCGCTTTCGATTCGTCGAACCACTGATGCAGCGGCAGATAGTCTTCCGCGACGCCGCCCCACTTCTTCACCGAAGAGAGCGCGTGGTGATAACAATGTCCCATCACCGCCTCCTCAGAATACGTGCTGAGAATTGTCGGACGCGGTGTAGCGCTCGTTGTAGTCGAGCGTGATCGTCCGCGCGGCGACATCAAAGGTGAAGTCGCCATAGGCGCCGTCGTTGTCTTCCCAGCCGCAATGCGTGTCGGTGAGAAAGTCGTAGACAAGGCGCTCGATGGCGTCGGCGAGGCTGACGGTCGATGCGATTGGGCTCAGCCTGGCCGCATACGGCTTCGGCGATCTCGATCGCACGTTCGGGCATGGCGACGACAGCGTCGCCGGCCTTCACCTCCACGTTTTCGATTTGGCCGCTGTCGCCGTAGCCGTCGAAACTGACGACGACAAGTGTAATGCCGGCGGCCGCGAGGGCATCGAATAGCGTGGCCTTGTTGAGCGATTGCAGCTCGGCATGCAGCCGATCCTGGGCGGCGCGCTTGGTTTCCCAATCGGAAAAGACGCTGTCATCGACAGGCGGGATGTCGGAAGGATACGTCATGATGGTCTCCTGAAACGAAATCGGCCGGCGCGATGGCCGGGCTGAGTGGGTTGGATGGTGAGGTGAGCGGGACGGCTCACGCCGTCCCGCTCCCGATGGTCACTCGGCGGCGATCACGGCCGGCTCGTCGGTTTCGCCTTCGCCGGCGCTTTCCTCGTCGTCGGCGAGAAAGGCGGGCAGCGCTTCCTCGTCGCCGGCCGCGTCGGCATCGGCGCCCACGGCCTCAGAAGTCCGGAGCGGCTCGGGTAGCCAGCCGGTGCCATCGAGCAGCCGTTCGGCCTCCTTCGCCATCTCCGCCTTCTTCAGATGGTCGATGAGCTGCGCCGACTGCTCGCCCTTCGCTTCGCGCACCGCTTCGAGGATGCGAGGCTTGGTGACACGGCCGAGATAGCTATCGACCGTCGGCCGCCAGCCGGCGTCCACCATGTCGAGCCCGACGGCGCGTGCGAGCCGGTCAGCCTGGACGAGACGGCGCTGGACGCCATGAACCGAGACGCCAGGACCGCCATAGCGATCGCCCTTCTCATAGAGAGCGTTGACGCCGAACGAGACGCAATGAGCCAGCAGCGCGCCGCGGCTGGCGTCGTCGAGTGCCGCGAGCCAGTCCCAGAGCGCGGCCTCGTCCTTGGGCAGGTCAGCCTTCCAGGCCTCGTGCCGTTCCGCGACCGCCTTGGCAGACGGGCTGTCCTTCAGGTCCTCGGGCTGGATCGCGAAGAACACCTGCCGCACCGACGCTTCGAGGCAATTGCCCGCTGCGGTGTGCTGGAAGGTGTCGAGGCAGAGCTTGTGCAGGAGCGCCGTCATGGCGACATGCGGGTTGTTCGCCACCGCGTCCCGCAGTGCGAGCGTGCGATAGGCGGTCAGCTCGCTCATCAGCCGGTCGGGTAGTGGCTTGACGGCATCGTCCTCATCCTCCTCCGGCTCGGCCTGGCCGCCGATGGTGATGATGGCGCGCTGCACGGCAGGGGCGGACGGTTCGCCACCGTCGTCCTGATCGCCATCGGCCTCCGCTTCGCCATCGCCGCCCCCACCATCCGGCGCCTCGTCTTCGGGCCGGACGTAGCCGCGATCGACAGAAAGGCTGCCGTCAGCATCGATGCTGACGAACACGCCGGCGCGGGCGATCTCGACCGGATCGTAGCTGACCAGCCGATCCTCGAAGGCGGCGAGCGCCGTCTCGATCTCGCCAAGGCGGGCGTCCGCTTCGTCGGGGAGCTCGTCGGCGTTCTCGTATTCGGCTTCGAGCTTGGCGTACTCCGCTTGCAGCGCCTCGATGGTCGCTTGTTCCTCGGTTGTGAGGTCGGTCGGAGTGCCATCGAGCTCACGCAGATTGTGGGTGTGGCCGAACGGGAAATCGACGTTCACCTCGATCCACTTCCAACCTTCGGCGGCGATCTTCTCCGCTTCGGTCTTCAGCTTCGCCGCGACCAGGCCATCGAGCAGGCCAACATTTTCCAACCAGCCGCCGTCGTCCTGCTGGAAGAGATCGCGCATCACGACGCCGCCGGCCTGTTCATAGGCGTCGAGGCCGATGAACTGGGCGCGCTTGTCGGATGCGCGCACCGAGCGCTCCGTCAGCATGCGGCGGATCTGATATGGCTCCTGGCTGTAGGCGCGCTGAATCGCCTCCCAGATCTGCTCCTGACGGGCATGGTCGGTCGTCACCGTGAACGACATGAGCTGTTCGAGCGACATGCCGTCTTCGGCGTAGACGTTCGAGCAGCTTCTCGGACACCGCGGCGAGCCGAAGCCGCTGCTTCACCACATTCACGCCGACGAAGAAGGCTGCGGCGATGTCCTCTTCGGACTGACCTTTCTCGCGCAGGGCCTGGAAGGCGCGGAACTGATCGAGCGGGTGTAGCGGCGCGCGCTGGACGTTCTCAGCCAACGAGTCTTCCTCCGCGGAAATGTCGACGCTGGGATCGCGTACGACGCAGGGCACCGGCGCGGTCTTGGCGAGACGCTTCTGTTTGACGAGATGCTGGAGCGCCCGGTAGCGCCGCCCGCCGGCCGGGACTTCGAACATGCCGGTCTCGGCGCCCTCGGCATTGAGCACCGGCCGGACGGCGAGGCCTTGCAGGAGCGTGCGCCGAGCGATGTCCTCGGCCAGCTCCTCGATCGAGACGCCGGCCTTCACGCGCCGGACGTTCGACTGGGAGAGAACAAGCTTGTTGAAGGGAATGTCGCGCGACGGCGACAGGGTGATCTTGTGAACGGCAGTAGCCATCGGAATTATCTCCGCGACGGGCGCCGAAAGACTCTCTCTCGGCTTCCAACCCGTCACGAAGACCGGCGCAGCCCTCTTCCTCTTAAATTCCGGATGCTCGGCAGCGGCCCGAGCCCGATCACAGTTGCGGCCGTGATCTGAGACATGCCACGCTGGATCCGTGGAAGCGAAAAAGCACCGGCAACATCATGTCTGGCAGCATTACCTGCGGTCATGGACCGTTGGCGGCCGAATATTTTGCCTTGGCGATGGCCGCATATTCGCGACAGGCACGTCTGCCATCGCGGTTGAAACCGACTTCTACAAGCTCCACAAGTTAACGGCCGCTGATATCGTTCTGATTAGAACCCTCGTAATCGAGCAGGCGCATCCTATTGCGAAGCGGAACCACGAGGAGTTTCTACAAAAGCTTATGATGCCATTACGATTCGTCGAACATAACCGAACTAAGCTCTCCAATATCGATCAGATCGACGACTATATCGACACGTTCCAAACAAACGTGTTGGAGGATTATCACGCCCACATTGAAGCGGCGTTCATACCCTTGCTCGATCGCGCTCTCTGTGGCGACATCGGGTTTTACGACAACACGGACACGTGCATCAGCTTCCTGCATTTTCTCTCGACGCAGTATCTTCGCACGAAGGGCATTAAGAACCGCTCGATCGAGATCGTAGAACGCGAGAATGGAATTGATATGAGAAGAATATGGGACGTGATCAGTCCCATGTTTTCGTTGAATACGGGCTGTAGCCTGTTTTTGGAGCGGCGCGAGCGGAAGCTCGTCCTCGTCAGGAATAGCACTGACACACTTTTTATTACTGGTGACCAGCCGGTAATAAATCTGCACGGAGGCGGATCGCCGCCCGTGACGAAGTTCACGCTGTATTACCCGCTTTCGCCGACGCTGGCTCTCTTCCTGTGTGAAGCAGGCGAGACGGCACCATATGCGACGGACAGCTTGACGTTGGAGGACATATCAGCCCTGAACGTTAGGATGCTCACTGCGTGCCACAGGCACGTTTTCGGACAAACCGAGGTGTTGTTGCTGGCATTGTTGGCCCGAAGTTGTGAGTAAAATCTGATAGCTACTGTTGGTATGGTCATGAGCCGTCTGCCAAGGCGTTCGTTGACGGCTCGGAATTCGGATACGGGTTGCCAATCCACATCGACGGATGACGCTAACAAGAAGGCCTCTTGGGATGACGGAAGAGTTGCTGTTCGAAAAGGAAGAATGGGACGCTGCAATGCCCTCGGTCGTGGAAGCCATGACCAATCATCTCAAGGCGTTTCGAGCACCGGTGTTTGAAGATCTTGGGGATCATTGCGATGGATGGGGTAGCGGATCTTACCTACAATTCGGCGAACGCATCTTCATCCTCACAAACGAGCATGTCGCCTGTGCACGACAGTCGGGAAGAAAGCTCATCCACCAGTTCCTTGGTCAAGATGACTTTCGACTCATCGTCGGTGACCATGCTGAGCACGGGTGGCCGCTCGATTTGGCACTTTTGCCAGTTGACGGTGAGGCGTGGCGGGCTTCCAGCCACCAGTCTCGCGCGATCGGGCTCGATCAAATTTCGCTAGCTCATAGTCCGGTAACAGGAGAGATATTTACGTTTACTGGCTTCAGTGGCCAAGAAGCCAAATTCTACTTCGATACTATGCTTTACACCGGCACGTGCTCAACAGCACGGGAGGTCGAGTTACCAGGTGATGAGCGGCTTGATAGCCGATTTCATTTCGGACTGGACTACCGGCCCGACCTTGCCAAACCGGTGATGGGCGACAAGGGATTACCCCTGCCACCTGGTCTGAGCGGATCGACAGTGTGGAATACGCGGTTTGTCGAGGCACGAATGGCCAAGAGGTCATGGACGCCAGATTTAGCCGTCGTAACGGGCGTCGTTTGGGGCTGGCCATCTGCAGCCGGCTGTGTGGTTGCAACACGCGCCGAATATCTGCGCAGTTTCTTACTCGGGGCGCTCGCCTTTGCCAAGGAGCCAAAGCTCTAGGCGTGCGCGAGTAACTCTGATTGTAGCCGAGGTTCAGCATCGATCCGAGCCGCCTCGGGTCCGCTGTCGGCGTGCGCGACGGGCTTTCCGCCGATCGGAAGAAACCTGAGAAGGAACTCGGCGGCCTTGCTGGCCTGCGAGGCGGCGCGGACGATGGCGCGATTATCCTCACGCAGCACTTCGAGCCAGGAGCCGATATAGTCGGCATGGCGCACGGTGGGGACGATCCCGAGGGAGGCGCAGCAGAATGCGGAGTTCATCTCGGCCACCAGCTCCTCGAACGCATACTTCTTGGAGCCGAAGGAGCCAGAAAGATCGCGGTTGAGTTGGTGCGGGGCGCCGCTGGCGTGACCGAGCTCGTGCAGCGCCGTGCGGTGCCAGTTGACCGGTTCGAAATAGGCCTGCGGCGGTGGGACCTGCACATAGTCGTGCGCGGGGGCGTAGAACGCGCGGCTGCCGCCGATGCGAAAGTCGATGCCCGTCGCTTTGATCAGCGCTTCGACTGTGGGCTCGATCAGTCCGGGCTCGGGAGGCGGCGCGGCAACAACGAGAGCTTCGGGCAGACCTTCGCACTGCGCCAGGTTGAAGACGGTGAAGCGCTTGAGGAAAGGGATCGCCTGCGCTTCATCGCCGGTCTCCCGCGCCCGCTTCTTCTCGTCATCGGGAATGAAGCGGTCGGCATAGACGACGGTGGTGCCGTGCTCGCCCTTGCGGACGTTCCCACCGAGGCTAAGCGCCTGGCGAAACGTCAGCCAGCCTTGAGCCGAGAAACCGTGCTCGATTACCGAGCCCCAGAGGATCAACACATTGATCCCGGAATAAAGTCGACCGGTGGCGGCGTTCTTGGGCATGGCGAGCGGCGCCTTCGCCGCCGCTGTTCCCCAGGGTTGGACCCAGGGCACCCGGCCGGCCTCCAGGTCGGCGATGATCTTGGTGGTGATTTCGTCGTAGAGGCTCGTCCGGTCGGAGCCGGAACGGGCGCTGCGGTCGTGTTTGGACATCGCGGATCTCCGCGACGGGCGCCGGGAGCCTCTCTCCCAGCTTTCAACCCGTCACGGAAACCCCGTCCGCACTCTCACTCTCGGGGCGTTGCGGGGTGTCCCCGCAGATGGGGGTGTGCCGGCGACTTCGGCGCCGGCCAGGGGGAAGGCTTTCCCCCGTATCGGATACGATCGGCATTGGATTCAAATTCGGTTCAGAAGCCAGAAGTTCGCTGAATGGGCTTCAGTAGAACCGACCTTTGCCGACGTTAATCTGCAGCGTTCAGGATTTTGACCGGCTGCAGGGGCCAGGTCGCACCAGCGGCTCTGACGGCGGCAGCGTCGGGGAAAAGATATGGATTGGCGATAAGGTCGATCGCCCCGCCGAATTCGTCCGGCTTGTAGGTGCGCTCCCGGACAAACCCCAGGAAGTGGACGCGGTCGCGGACCTCGGCCGCGCCGCGGACGGCTGTCCGTCCGCTGAAGACGCCGGAGATTGGTTGCCCCTGCCAAGCGAGGCGATATTGAGGGGCGACGGATTCCGCGCCCAGGGCGACATGAAGCCGATCATAGACGTCACCGCCGTTCAGGACCGTCCGGAAATCCACCAGGATCATGTGGAAGGCGTCTCCGGGCACCGGGAACTTGTGGGGTCGTCCGCCTTGCTCGCATTTCTGGCAAATTCTTTGCACGGCCTTGAGCGTTTCGCCTTCGGTCGATTGCGTCGGATCCTCGGCGACCGTCGACAAGACACGTCCGCTCCATGCAACACCGTGTTCGTCGACACTGTGTCCGGTTGCCGCCTTCACCGCCTGCGTTTCGCCCGAGCCGTAGCAGCTCCACGGCCCATGGCCGGCCCTGCGATGCAAATCCAAAATCGATCGTGGATCTCGCTTCGCCCGGTATCTCGTAACGGGGCGTAATGCCGGCGCGATGCAGTGCGTAGGCGAATCGCAGCTCGAAGAGGCGGTCCTTGTTCTCGCGTTTGAGACCGCCGTTGTCGTTGATGCCCACGACGATCGGTTGAGCCCAAGGCTGGTTCGCCAACTCGAGCATGATCGCCTGCACGAAGTCGGCTTCGTCCTGGCTCAGGATATCCCAGAAGCTGTCGGAGGCGGGCGTCATCGCCTAAGCTTATCATGATGGCCACGGTGGCGTCGTTGACCGGCGCGGCCCTCGGCAATATTCTGGCGTTTCCAGGGTATAGCATCGCCGGGATGGCCCCGTGCTTCGAGCGCCCAGATTTGGGACGCGACCTGGAGTCACAACTATGCCGGACCTCGCCGCTGAGCTTTGGGCTGTTCAGCATCTCGCCGCTTTGTGCGGCATGAACGTCACGAATATTCGCGATGCGAAGACCGCGCTCGGTCCGGTCGAGCGGGGCCTGGACGTTGTTTTCGATCTCGATGGCCGGAGGGTCGGCGCCCAGCACACAATCTTTCACGCGGACGAGGGTCAGGCTCCTGGCAAGCGCGGATCGCTCGCCCGAGCGAAGGAAGAGGCGACAGCGCGGGCGACGCAGGCGCCGTTCGGCGTCTGGGGCGTTGCCGACTATCGCCCCGCGCTCGCGCTTCGCCTTCAGGAGAAATGCGTCATTGCTGCGCGCCATGACACCCGCGACGTGGTCGCACAGACCTGGTTGGTCGTCTCGGCTTGCCTCAATCGGTGGGGGGCGGCCGCGTCGACGATGATCGTGCCGGGTCTCGTGCAGACCGACGAACTGAACCGGCTCTTCCATGGCCCGCTGTGCGGCTCCCGGTTTGAGCGCGTCTATCTGGTTCTCCATATCGGAAGCGTCGTCTTCGGGTGGACGCGCGCGGAAGGCTGGCGGATTGTCGCCGATCCGGATGCCCGGGAGCGTGAACTGCACCGGGCGCGGATGAACGATCTGATTTTCAACCAAATACCGAACCATCATCGCCGCTGCCGCATGACCGGCTAAGCGCGAAGGGCGGCGTCGGGGCAAAGGGGACGGCTTGGATGGCGTTGCTCGACATTCCGCTGGACAGGATCACCGAGGCGGACGTGCGGCGCCTGATCGCGGCAGGGGCCGCGGAATCGCTCTACATCGATTACAAGCAAGCGACCTACGGTGGCAAAGAAGGCGATCACGCCGAACTGCTGGCGGATGTATCATCTTTCGCCAACACGGCCGGCGGCGATCTTGTAATCGGTGTCGCCGAGGCTGGCGGCATTCCGAACGCTATCGTGCCGTTCACCGGCAATGCCGACGACGAGCGGCGTCGGCTCGAGGATATCGCGCGAACCGGCCTGGAACCCCGCATCCGTAACTTGCAGACGCGAGCCGTCGCACTGGCTGAGGGCGGAGCTGTCATCATCGTGCGGGTGCCGAGAAGCTACGCGCCGCCGCACCGGGTGATCTACAAGAACCGAAGCCGCTTTTGGGCCAGGGCCTCGTCTGGCAAATACGAGCCGAACGTCGAGGAGCTGCGCCACATCTTCACTGAGGCGCCGCGGATCGCCGAGCGCATCGCCGCCTTTCGAACCGATCGTATCGTCAGGATTACCGCTGGCGAGACACCGATCCCTCTCGGGCCCGGCGGCAAGGTCGTGCTTCACCTCGTGCCCGTACCGGCATTCGCTGACGGCCGATTGCTGGACGTGGTGTCGGCGGTCGCGGCGGGCACGCATGTTCCTCTGCCGCTTGACGGCATGGGGGCCGGAAATCGCGCCGGCATCAATATCGATGGCTTTCTAAACTATGCCGATCGCCCTGCCGGAGGCCGGCAAAGCTACGCGCAATTCTTTCGTTCGGGCGCCATCGAGGGCGTTGGTGATCTCAGTCGGCGCGACGCCGATGGAAATCCCTATTTCGTGGCGGCCGAGTTCACGAACAAGATGGTTCTCGCTGTCCGTCAATATCTCAGTGTGCTGCAGGCGTTCGATGCGGGGCTTCCCGTATATGCGTTTTTGTCGCTGTGCGATGTCGCTCAATGCTTCTATCGCTACAGTCCGGACGGTGCGGGCTGGTTGGATGCGGGTCCTCTAAATCGAGAAATTCTCGCCCTACCTGAACTCTACATCGACAGTTTCAGAACCGACGTTCCTGCATTGATGCGCCCAGTGTTCAACATGCTCTGGAATGCGTTCGGTTTTCAGCAATGCGAAATGTACGACGGACAGGGCGTCTGGAAGGGCAAGTGACAGGTGCGCGGCTCTTTGGGGTCCTGTTTGCGTTGCGGGGTGTCCCCGCAGAAGGGGTCGGCCGAGACCATAGGCTCGGCCGCAGGGGAAGGCTTCCCCCAATTTGAGATAGTACGAATTATCGTAGCTGGGCTACGATGGCGGCGCCAAATCCAAGCTTGGCCAAGCTTTCGAATTGTTGCTATAATCGTAGTATGCCTACGACTCACAGGAACAAGCTAAATCGGCTTTATACCCGCCTGGCGCCGGGGACGCCGCTGACCTCCGAGGACCTCGCCGCCCTCGGGATATCGGCCGATCTCGCCGTCCACTATGTCCGTGCCGGCTGGCTGCAACGGCTGGCGCGCGGCGTCTATTGCCGGCCGAACGATCCGCCCGCCTTGCACCCGAGCCTCGCTCTGCTGCAGCGGAGCTTCGACGGATTGCATGTTGGCGGCAAGTCCGCGCTCGACTGGCATGGCATACGCCAATACCTGTCCCAACGGCCTGTCCTAGACCTTTACGGCTGGAAAGCGGGGCGCCTTCCGGAGTGGTTCACCCAGCGCTTCCCGGCCGAATACCACCGCAAGCGGCTCTTCAAGGAGGAGCCGGACGCGCTGCTTCACGTCCGGCCCTTCGAGAACCGCAAGGGCGGCCCGCTCGTCTCGGCGCCGGAACGCGCATTGCTGGAGGTGCTGAGCGAAGTCGGCGTCCGGCAGCCACTGCAGGAAGCGCGCGAACTGGTCGAGAGCACCTACAGCCTGCGCGCCGACGTGCTGCGCGACCTGCTCAAGCGCTGCACTAACATCAAGACCGTGCGCCTGTGCCTGCAGCTCGGCCGCGAACTCTCCCAGCCCTGGGCTGGCAAGCTCGATCCGTCTCAGTTGCCTAAGGGCAGCGACCGGCCGTGGGTGTCCCGTTCCGGTGACGGGCTCTTGGTGCTGAAGCCATGAACCAGGTCTATCTCGACAGCGCACGGCTGCTGACGCGCGTCGCGCCGCTCGTGCTCGTCGACGACACGTTCGCGCTCAAGGGCGGCACGGCGATCAATCTCTTCGTGCGCGACATGCCGCGGCTCTCGGTCGATCTCGACCTGGTGTTTCCCGACCACACGCTGCCGCGCGAGCAGGCGCTCAGGCGCATCAACGAGGCCATTCGCCAGTCCGCGGCACGCCTGCAGAAGCAAGGCTTCCAGACCCATGCGCCGGCCGCGGCGGATTCCGGCGAGACCAAGTTGCTGGTGCGGCGGGGCAACATCGAGGTCAAGATCGAGGTCAACTTCGTCATGCGCGGCACCGTCCTTCCGGTGCGCATGGCGTCGCTGACACAGACTGCGCGCGAGACGCTGCAGGCGGATCTCGAAATCCCGGTCGTGTCGCTCGAGGACGTGTATGGCGGCAAGCTGGTCGCGGCGATGGACCGGCAGCATCCCCGCGATCTGTTCGACGTCCTGCAGCTCTTCGCGCATGAGGGTATCACCGCCGGCATTCGCCGCGCTTTCGTCGTCTATCTCGCGAGCCATAACCGGCCGGTCCACGAGGTCCTGTTTCCGTCGCTGCGCGACATCCGCCAGGAGTTCGAGCACAATTTCACAGGCATGACCGCCGAGCCCGTCGAGCTCGATGCGCTCCTGGCGGCGCGCGAGCGCATGATGCGCGAACTCCAGCAAGGTCTGAGCGCCGACGAGCGCCGGTTCCTGCTGTCGCTGGTCGCCGCAGAGCCCGAATGGCCGCTGCTGGGCGTGCCGCATCTGGAGCAGCTCCCCGGCCTGCGCTGGAAGCTGCAAAACCTGGAACGGCTTCGGAAGACCAACGCCCGAAAGTTCGCCGAGCAATCGGACGCGCTCACGCGGCTGCTCGGATGAGCGCGGTTGGAGGGCATCAATCCTTGTCGGTTGTGACATGCAACGGGTGATCAGGGGAGGTCGAGTTCTTGATATGTTCCGAACCTTCATGATAGGCTTACCCCCAAAATTGTATATAACGTCGTAGGCGATGTCGGAGGTCGCTGGGATGGCTGGGATGATGGACGTCGACTTCGCAGCGCTCGTGAGGGTGATTCGCCAAACCCGCGGACAAACCCAGGAAGAGTTTGCCCGGGATCTCGACGTCACTGTCGGTACGATGAACGGCTGGGAAAACGGAAAGCACCGGCCCGTGAAAGCGCAGCGTCGCCGGTTGATCAGCATGGCCGAGGGAATGGGGCTCACTGTTCCGGAGGCGGATCGTAACCGCCAAGAAGGGAGGCTCGGATGACCATGACTGGAGCGACGCTCGCAAATGGCTGACCTTGTCCACGATCGCTACGGTCCCTCGTCGAGTGCAAGGGGGGCCGCCTTTGCGCAGCAATGACCTTCCGGCTTCGGGACGTCCTCCGTCTTCCGCACCCGCGCCAACTTTTGTCGACGCATTTGCGGGCTGCGGCGGCCTAACGCTTGGGCTTATGCGCGCTGGTTGGCGCGGATTGTTTGCCGTGGAGAAGGATGCCTTTGCCTTCGCTACCCTCGAGGCCAATTTCCTGCAATCGAACTCGCGGCATCAATTCGACTGGCCGAAGTGGTTGCCGAAGGAAGCATGTGACGTTAGCGCGCTGGTGGAAACGCACGCGGTTAAGCTCAGAGGCATGCGCGGCTCCGTTGATTTGTTAGCCGGGGGACCGCCGTGCCAGGGTTTTTCGTCCGCGGGACGTCGCAAGCCGCACGATCCAAGAAACCAGCTTTTCCGCGACTACGTGGCTCTTGTTGAGCTCCTACAACCCCGAATGATTTTGCTCGAGAACGTCGAAGGAATTACCTACCCATTCGGTGAGGGCGAGGTTCCTGGCAAGAAGGCGGATCCAGGTAATCTGGCAAAGCGCGAGTCTTACGCGGAAGCGATCGAAAGGACGCTGGGAAAGAGCTACCACGTTTTCACGTCAATCGTCCGCTGTTCGGGATACGGTATTCCGCAGAGTCGCCCCCGTTTCATTCTCATAGGGTACTCGAAGACGGTTTTCCAAGAGGCCGACATCAATGAGCCGTTTGATCAACTCGATGCCTGCAAGCTAGCTTTCCTCGCAAAGAAAGGGCTAAAGCCGCGCACTACGGCGAGGCAGGCGATCTCGGACCTGGAAATCCGACGAAACGGCCTCATTGATGGTGACGGAGCGCCACGGTTCAAATCGATTGGATACAAGGGGCCGCTATCCGATTACCAAAAGGCAATGCGTGACGGATACTCTGGGATACCGTCCGACACCCGCCTGGCCCGGCATCGGCCCGACATCACGACTCGGTTTGCGCGCATCATCGCTGCGATGACGAAGCGAGATCGCCTCGGTATCCAGCTCAACGCGGAGCAGAGAAAAGAATTTGGTGTCGCGAAGTCCACCCTGCGCGTCTTAAATCCTGATACCCCTGCGCCGACAATAACCAGCTTGCCTGACGATCTTCTTCATTACGCCGAACCTCGGACTTTGACAGTGCGAGAAAACGCGCGATTACAGACATTTCCCGATTGGTTTGTCTTTAAGGGGAAGTACACGACTGGTGGCGATCGGCGCGCACGGGAGGTGCCTCGGTTCACGCAGGTAGCAAACGCGGTACCACCGCTGTTAGCCGAGCTATTCGGGACGGTGCTAGGGGCGGCGCTATCCACGCGCCAAAAGGCGGCTGCAACCCGGAAAAGCGAGGCGGCTTAGCGTGGCGTACTGCACGAACCCTGCGCTCGAATACTTGCTTCGGCATTCCTACGGCCAGGGCGGAACGGTCTCAGTGCCGGCTCGGGAAGCAACCACGCCGCTGGCACCGCCAATGCATGTCAAGGGCAGGTTCCCGGCCGGCGTTCAAGATGTGCTCGATCGGCTCGTCGACGTCTATGCCGGATGGACTCCGTCAAATAATGATCGACCGCTTGAATGGTGCTTCTTGGTTGGCGGCCCGGGCAACGGGAAGTCCGAGGCACTCCGCGACTTGGCGGGCGCGCTGCAGGTTGAGCTGCCGCTGCGATCCAGCCAACAGCCGGTGCCAAGAACGGTTCCGACGAGTTGGCCGGGCCAAGGAGCCCCCGTTGTTCCCGGACTAGACATAGCATTCGTGAATGATGCCTCTATTCCGAGGCAGGATGCTCACGGTGATCGGCGCACAGGCTCGCTATTTCTCGATCTCCGCGACGGTGTTCGGCAACTGCTCGGTGCTGCGTCCGCGCTCGTGGTATTCGCGAACGTGAACCGTGGAATCCTCGTAGAAGAATGTCGGGTTGTCGACAACGTGACGAGCGCCGAGCCGGCAGTATTGGCGGCCGCTGCAATTATTCGCTGGCTCGCGGATCCGCGGGCAACCCAAGGCGAGTCACCTGTCCGCACGCGGACGACAGTGCCGCTGACCCCGACATCTCCGTACTACGGACAACTCGCCGTCAGCATTAGGGACCATGGCGCGTCGCATGACATCATCGTGCACGCGGTCTTCCTCGATACGTTGTCGTTGCTTGAACCGACGCCTGGGCATGATGGTCGATCAGTGGATTTTTCCACCTCGTCACCGACGCCCGCTTCTTATCAGCCACTCGGAGGGCTGGCGGACGACGCGGCGTCGCGGTCTGACACGATCGCCGGCACCATCACCGGCCAGATAGCAGATGCGACACACTGGGAAGGCGGTGGCTGCCGCGCGAATGGACCGGCTTCCATTTGCGAGGCGCACGAATCCTGCCCATTCGCGCAAAATGCCCGATGGCTTCGCGACCAGCAGCTCCGCGAGCAATTCCTCGACACCCTCAGGGCGGCCGAGCTCGCCGGCGGGCGCCGTTTGACCTATCGTGACTTACTCGGCCACTTGGGGTTAGCGTTCATCGGCACCCCCGCACAAAGTTGGCTCACGGATGAACATCCTTGTCGCTGGGTTGAGCGCACCGTTCGTGACGCACGCGAGGGAAATGCTCAAAGCGTAGCCGAGCTCGCGAGCCATCGAAATCTACGCGAACCTCTTCCCCATCACGGACGCTGCGGCGTGGCCGAGGAGAAGGCCACTGGCCGAGCCGCGTGCGTATCGCGTCGTGGCATCCACGATGCGCGCCGTCCACGACGCACCGCGCGTGCGCGCCTTTGAGCAAGCCTTCAACCTGATCGACCCGGCCCGCGACACTGACTCGTGGGGCGGGCTGCGGCCGACGGTCTTGGACATGGTGGAAGCCATGGACGTGTCACCGCCGGCGACGGAGATCAGGAATGTCGAAGGCTGGAGCGACGCGGCGAGTTCCGAAATCGAGCGGCAACTAGACGCCGTGGTTCCGGGAGAGGTAATCGCGGAACTCGGCCGAGGTCGAGAAGCTCTCGGTCGCGCCCAGCTCCTACGAAAGTGGCGCGCGGTATTGCTGTTGCGGCAGGCGGGCCTCGCGCTTGGCTGGCTTCCGCACAAGGCTGTCATCCAGAGCTGGCTAAGCGAGCATCAAGCCGCGCTGGGCAGCAGGCCTTCTGGCAGTCTTCGGCTCGGGCTAAACAACCTCGTGCTGCCCGGTCATGCCGAGGCTCAACCTGGCGCCATATCGCCCGCGCACGATGGAACTCGGCAACTCTCTGCCCGCGAGTTGTGTGGTCATGTCGCTCCTCGAGCGGGACCTTCGGCTTGAACTCGTGGCCGACGGGGACACGCTGTCGGCGGAGCTGCGGCTGGCGACTGCGCACGGAGGAGCGGCAGAGACGGTGGCGCGTCTGCCGATCGACCTGCGAATAGCCCGAGAGGCGCTGCTCAATGTTGACGGCCCGTCGGGGTCATTCACCGAAATTGGCGAGGCCGCATTTGCACGAATTGAACGCGCGCGTGCGGCGCTCGTCAGCAAGCGCTACCTCGCGAGCGCCCGTCTGCTGTTCTCCGATGCCACGGGCCAGGCGTGGGAGATTGTGCCTCAGGCGGCTGGTGCAAGTCCCTTCCGGGTCCAGTCGCGAAGCGGAGGTCGGCGATGACTGGAAGTTGGCTTGTCGATCAGCTCCTTCCGTTGCCGCGGCCGGAATACGCAAAGCAGACCGAGGCACTTCTTACCGACCTTTTCTGGAGGTCCCGGGGTTCGAGCCTCAGCGGAGACGACACGACCGCCGGGTACTTTGAAGATCTCGCGCGCGCTCAGCTTAGGGCAGGAGGCCAAAACCCGCGGAGGCTCGTCGCGCGGAAGACGCACGGTGGATCTCCGAAGGCGCTAGAGACCTTTCCCATTGCACTGGGGACACCATTGGCGGGTTTGATTGACCGCCTCCCGGCAGGGCTAAACCCGATGTCCGTGATTCTCTAGTCGATCCTCGCGCCGCGCGCTAGGGGCGACAAGTCTCTGGCATGCGCACCTATCACGCCCGACGTTATCGCTCTGCAAACGCTCCACGGCATGGTCAACAAGGATAGCCCTGCAAACCAGGCTCGCGCGATCGAGATGGTCGGATGGCTGGGTGGCTCGTCGGGAGAGGGACACGTTGCCTCTACCCTTCTAACCTTGCTTGCCGCGGAACCTCCCGGTGATGCCCTGCACCGGCTGATGACCGGCGCGCTCCAAGCCATGGCTCAACACGTCTGGGGCGAGCTCGGCGCCGGTGTCGAAAACTGGCGCCCGTGGCCAACCGTGGGGCCTATTCCCCCCGGAGGTGGCCAGACGCATCCGCTGGGCGCTTCCCACTTTACCCCCTTTCGGTGGTTCTGGACGAAGTGGTCCAGCCTCTGCGATCCCGCAAACAATTGGCGCGATGCGCTGCCCGCCCGGCGTTTCACCGACTGGTCGCTTTGCCTGCTACGGACTGGACTGGCGTTTGCCTACCTTTGGGAGGCCGAGTTCTTCCGTCTGCTTCATCGGGCCGTGATCGAGAGCCGCGAAAGGCCAACCGAGGCTGCGGCCGCTGTCTTGGCGGTCACCAGCTTCATCCAAGATGGCGCCCGGCTGACATCGATCGAACCGGTCAATGTTCCTCCGTCGGAGAAGAACGCGTGGCCAGCGCTCGAGGCGCTCCTCATGCAAGGCTACAAGGCTAGACAGGCGCTCGAGGACGCCCTCGAGGACAGCCCACTGGATGTCGATCTTTCTACCGTCCAGTCAGGTACTCTTCCCAGTCGGCTTGCTACCTGGATCGGCGAGTTTTCGGGCCAAGGCGCTTCCGCTCTGGAGGCGCGGCTTGAGCCCGAGAGCAACGCGGCGAAGAACACGCGCGAGTTCGTGCGATATCTCCTCGTTCCGAGGACGTCGGATGATGACACGGCGGACCAGGCGGACTTCTACTACCTTGCGCGCAGCAACCAGCGGAACTTCTGGTTCGAGCCCGGTCCTGAGTGGCTCGTCGTCGTTTGCAGCCTGCTCGCCGGTCGACCGCGCGGACACTGTACCCTGGGGGAGCTGGTGGATGATCTGGCGTCTCTCGGTATCCACAGCGAGCGATCCGTCCTCGTCAGGCTGCTCGAGGAGGCGGGGCTGAGCACCGATAGTCCTGACGCGGACAATGCACTCGTAATTCGGTCGGCGTTTTAGATGGGCAAGGTTGAATAGCATGGGACTCGTTGGTCGGGCGATAGCAGCTCACCTTGCGACCCTTAAAGGGTTGTATTCGGTCGAGCTCCCGCTCGCCCTGGAAACCGAGATGTGCGATCTCGTTGCTACCTGCAACGCGGCCGCGCCTGCGCGTGCGGTCTTGGTTGGCGTGCGTTCAACCGTTCCAAGCGGTGTCCTGCAGGTAAGTTGGCCCGACGTCCTAGGATGGCGGACCGATGACGACAGGGTGTTCGTGTGGAGGCGTAGTGAGCGCGACCCGGATACCTCGTTTCGGGACGTGGTCCGGCCATTCATTTCGGCTCGGTTTCCGGGCACCGGCGGAGGAGAATGTTCCACCGACTTGCTCTCGATCCTATGTGTCAACGAGTTGTGGCAGACACTCGCGCTTCCTCGTGGAGGACCAGCATTCGAGGCGTTCAAGGAAACCGCCTCCTGGCTTGCGGATCTGCTCGTGGCCGCCTTCGAGCAAGCGGGCAGCACCGCCACGGAGCACTGGAGCGATCGATTCCTGGAGCATTGGGCCCTTATATGGTCGGACCTCGAGCAGGGCATGAGAACCCTGCCGTCGGCGCCTGATGAGCGCCATGCATGGGAGCTGTTGCGGCTTGCGGGGATCCCTGTTCCCGCGCGTGAAAACGATACTGACAATCCATTCCTGAGAAGCCCGATGGAGCGGCTCAGGGATGATTCGCCCGGGTTTGCGCGGCGGCGGCAGAAGTTCGTCGACGAGTGGCAGGAGGTTGTCGACGAGTTCGTGATCCCGCGGGGCGGGATTGAGACACTGCTGATGGCGCTGGACCTTCAGGTGCCCGGTGCCCAAAAGCCTACGCCCTGGCGCGGCCTCGACTGGGCGGGCGCGCTTACGATGTCTCCCGAAACCCCTGCGCCGGTCGTCGGAAGAAGGGTGTTTGCCCGTGCCCCTTCTCCAAGTCTCCTCACTGTAAGCCCGCCGCCTTTTCCCATCGCACCGACACCTGCGTGGTGGGGGGTCAACACCTATCAGATCGAATGCGCGCGGACGGCATTGCACCAGGCACGTGGCATCGCCAGCAATCCATCGTGCGTGGGGCTGACCGCGCTGCCCGGAAGGGAGGTTGCGCTGGTCCTACAAACGCGCAACGGCGGAGTTTCCGAGGAGACAACCGCCAGAAAGCGGCGGATGACGGCCTCCATGACTGCTGTATCGCTGCGCCTCAGGGAACCATGGACAGCGCTTCACATCGCGCACTCGTTGCCGCCTCAAGGAGCCCACGGGGCGACCGCAATCGACCCCGATAGCGTGAAGCTCTCGATCTCGGGAACTGGCGTGAAGGCCGACATCCGGGCGCTTCGTGTTGCGCCGGGTGAGCAGCTAGAGGTCGAATTCGACGTCACGGTCACCTACTCGGCGGCCATTGATAACGGCGGCGCTAGTTCTGGCTCGTGGCATCCCGTCCGCACCCTGCGCCTCGTCGCGAGTGCCCACGACGGGAACGGCGCGGGGTGGGGCGAATCGCGCGCGATGGATCACTCGGTAGAGATGGTCGTCCCATCGTGCTTCTCGCCAACATTGCTCGCCTACGATGGGAGCCGCGGTAAGCTGGTTGTCGCGCCAGATCGCGGGGATACCTTTGATCGCGGGCCCAGCGAGTCAACGTGGAATGCCGGCTCCACACCAGACCTGCTTCTCCCCGAGGAGGGCTTGTACACCCTGGTCGGTTACGACGGGCGGATTGCGGAAGGCGGTTCGTTTGCCGCGGAAGCGGCGATGGACGTTGCGGGCCGGGTTTTCACCGCGGCCAGTGGACTGCAGCAGGTCGACGCGAGGCTAGACGAGGGAGACCAAGTTACGGGCTCAACGGCGGGCGTGATCGCGGTGGTCAAGGTCAAGCAGCGTTCGCAGTCAGTGACGTCGGGGCTCGTGGCAGCAATTCGGAACACCGGCTCGGGCCGAAAGCCCCCATCGTCGAGCGCGCGCGCAAGCGTCCTCGGTCGCTTTCAGGGCATGGTTGTCAACGCGATCCGCAATTCGAGCGGCGCGCTTCCCGAGAGCCTATTCCAGTACGTACTGGGGACTAACCGTTCCGTTGTGGAGTGGCCGATTATCGCGAGCGCCGCGCCCACCGTCTTGGCCAATTTCCCGTCGGGCTTTCAATTGCCCGGGGTGCGGAACGGCCCGAGCACCGCCCTCGCGACGAGCGTCGCGTGGCAGGGATTCGTGGCAGCCTCGCGCGCGGTTCTCGGTCACCTTGGCATTCGGGTGGGTGGCGAGGACGTTTGGCTTTCTGCGACGAACCCAGGTGAGCTGCCGGGCCGCGTCGTCCGGGCGCTTGTCAACGCGCACTCTGACCTGGTCGCGCACGCCAGGACCTTGTCCGCTGCAGACGTGTTCTGGGCCAGCTATCCCTTCTCGATCATCGTGGTCGACGATGCGCCGGGTGCGAGCCTCGGACAAGTTCAAGCAGTCTTCCTTTCGCCGCTCCATCCTGTGCGGCTAGGCTGGGCCTTTTCCGTCGCTCGGCTCGCGCAGAGTTCAAGCGTTGACCGTGCGCTCTTGGGCCTCGCCGAAGGATGGAACCTGCCCCTGACGGGGACGGCGGTCTCGGTCACGGGCCAGACGGTCCCGATGGTCGCCTTGCCTCTTGACCCCGGGGATGACGCGGATTTCGCAACATGGAGCGCCTTGGGCGTTCTCGGGAACGACGGCTTGGCGCGCGTGCCAAGGCTCGCGTCCGGCCTCGAGCTTCCCTGGGGCGGCCCCAGTGGAATCAACGAGAAGGTGGTGAGCCAAGCAATCACGGACTACCTTTTGATTCATCCGTACCTGAACTCGCTCGAGATTGACGTTCGGTCAGTGTCGCCGGCACCTCGAGCCCGCGAGATTGACGATGCCCTTGTCCGGGCGGTTGGAGGGGCGACAGTGCGCGAGGTTTCGCTACTCGGTGGCGCGACACGCGTTTGGGATTCTGAAAACAGGCTAGGGGAGCCACCTTCCCGCGACCGGTTGCTAGCGCAACGCGACGCGGACTGGCGCGATCGACCGTTCGAATGGCGCCGATACCCGGTGGCGTCTGCGCCGGCGACTTCCGACATCGCTCTGATCGAGAACGCCAGCGCTCACATGGGTACAGTCGACGCGATCACGACCGGCGTTCTCGGGCTATTACCGCTACGGCGATTCTCGGTGCCTGCGATCGCGGGCCAGATCCTTGATCTGCAATATGCCGGGCACCCTGGCGATAACGTCTTGGGCCTCTCGCGCCTCTTGGCGGAGATCGAGCATTCGCTGCCGACAGGGGCATCCGCTCTCCGCGTGGCGCCGCAAGCGCATGCGCTCGGTATCGGTAGCGGTGCTCGGTGGGAAGTGCTGGGCACGCTCAACGTTGACCCTGCTCTCTTATCGGGCACTATCAGGGCCGGCGGCCATGCCGATCGCATGTTGTGGGAATGGCGGCCATCGTGGCTCACTAGCGGGCGGGGTGATCGAGACGAGCTTGCGAAGCGCGCTCACTACGTCGTGGCGCGCGTTCCGACGTCATTGGTGAAAGGGCTCGCCGGCCGCCAAGGCCTGGCGGAGGCTAACGCACAAGAAATGATAACGGAGCTGGGACGTCGGGGAATTGGCCTGGCTTCGTTGCAAGCGGCGGGGGGAACCCAGGAGAGCGCGGCCGCCGGTCACTTCTACGCTACCCAAGTCTTGTTGCCTCCAGCCGGGCATCCTCAACCCCAACGCTGGGTCGCGCTCGGCAACGATACCTTCGCCGGGCTTTTGCCTATTGATCCGGTCGCGCCCATCTTGTTCGGCATCGCTGGCGAAGTCTCCTCGCCGCAGGGCGGATCTCCTAGTTTTCAAGGTGAAAATCGAGGGTGACGCCGTCCGTATTGGGATCGTGCCGATCGAAGTAAAGCACCATGGCCAACCTCAATTGCCCGCCCCGCTTCCAGCGGACAACGACCCAGAGCTCAGGCGGGCGAGAGAACAGCTCAGGGACGCGGCGACGCTCGTCCGGGCCATGGCAACGGCAATAAATCCTGCGTCAGACGTCGTCCAAGATCCCGTTGCTGCCGTCGTTCGTCGGCAAGCCTGTGCAACGCTTCTCGACCTTGCGCTCAGCTTCGCCGACGAGCCGGTGGATCCTCGTGCCAGGGCAACGATCCTGCGCTACGTCGTCCAGGGGCGCGTGGTCGTCGATGCTGGACCAGCGATGTTGCTGTGGTTTGCCCCCGGCTCCATTGCGACAAGCGGAGCAGCGTGCATCGTGCGAGCTGGTCAGGGTGGAAGCTACGAAGCATTCATAGATCCTGCCGCAGTGTCTGGTACTTGGTGGCTAGGGAATAGCGTAGGGCCGGACGACGCCGCTTTGAGAACAGCGATCGACGACGCGATGCGCGAGATGCTCGTGGAAAGAGTGGCCATTCCCCCTGAAGCTGAGACCGATGTCACGGCCGCTCTAACGGCGATCCTCGGGCTGACCCCCGATACGACAAGTGAACCTGCGCCACCCGCGCCGAGTGGGGGCGAAGGTGGCACGCCGCCGTCATCGGGTCCAGGAGAGGGCGGAACGCCGGCCCGTCCGCCCAACGCGGAGCAAACGGCCACAACGGCGCCAGAGGCGGGAGGTAGCGACGTTGCATCCAACTCGCCTGGCGCGGAGACCGACATTTCTCAGGATGTTGTGCGGCCCGCGGCTGCGCCTGCTCCTTTGGCGCCGCCGGCAGCTTACGTTGGTTGGAGTGAACCAGCTACCCGGTTTTGTCTTGTCGGCAATATGGTTGGCACGAACGAGCAAGTAGCCCTTGACCTAGACAATCCGAAGGCGATCGGCGTGTTCGGGTACATGGGGTCGGGTAAGAGTTATCTCCTCGGGACGCTCATCGAGTCGGCTCTCGTCCCGATCGCCGGTATCAACTCGCTGCCTGCACCTCTGGCGGTGGTGATCTTCAATTATCGCCGCCACTCCGCCGACCGCTTCGAGCTTAGCTCCCTCGCACATCCCAATCCGGACCGCGATGATCGTGCACGGCTTGAGCAATTGTACCAAGCATCGCCGCGCGCGGTTGAGGACATTCATATTCTTTGTTTGCCCGGCCAATTGACTCCTGAACGCGTCGCCGAATACGGCGGCTTGCCCGCGTCCGAGCTCTTCTTCGACCCCTCCACGCTTGGGGTCGAGGATTGGGAGTTGCTCATGGGCGAGCCGGGGAGCAATGCCGTGTTCGCAAGGGCGATCAGAAATACTCTGATGGATTTGCAGGCCGCAGGCGACGTGAGTCTCGAAAGCCTCGAGCGCAACATCGCGAACTCGCTGAACCGGTCAAGTCAATCCGCGGCCCAACTAAGACTCGATTTTGTGCGCCGGTATCTTTCTGCCGAGCGCGGGCTTCGTTTTGGCGAAATTCTGCGCCCAGGCCGGGCCGTGGTATTCGATCTGAGGCAGCCGCTGTTTAACAAGGACGACGCCCTCCGGTTCTTCCTAGTGTGTTCAAATCACATCAGCCGGGTCCAGGGTGGGTTTAACAAGCTCGTCGTGTTTGACGAGGCGCATGAATACATGAGCGAGGCGTTTGGTGAGAAAATCGAGTCACGTATTCGTTTGATGCGCCACGAAGGCACGTCCTACGTCTTTGCTACCCAGGACGTCGGATCGATTCCTCTCCAAATCAGGCGGTTCATCACCACGAGGTTCGTGTTTAGCCTCGGAACGCGCGACAATATCACCGACTTGGTGCGATTTGCGCCTGAGTTTGCCGATTTGCCCCTCCAGCAGCTCACGCCGGGAACGTGCTATGTTCAGTCGACACCATCACAAAGAAATCTGTTTGCACGGCCTCGTTTGGTGCGAGTGAGGCCGCGGGTGACGCAGCATGGTGGTACGAGCCGGATCTTCACGAGCGCGCCGGAGACCGAATAAGGCGGACGCCCGCTCGATCGTGTTTGACAAACGAACCATGGACAAGGCCCGCTGGTGTCGTCGACGGCTTCTTGCGTGGTACGATCAACATGGCCGCCAATTTCCATGGCGTTCGCCAGCGGCGGGGTTATTCCAGCAGGTGGTCGCCGAGGTGTTACTTCAGCGAACACAAGCGTCGACAGTTGGACGCTTCTTTGAGTCTTTTTTTGATCTGTTTAAAAGCTGGGATGACATCCACGCGTCATCAACAGGGTTCCTCGAGAGCACTCTTCGACCCATCGGTCTTTGGCGCCGAAGGGCAATTGCCCTCAAGGAACTTGCGAGGGAGATGGTGGGCCGGTCCGCCGGGTTTCCCGCTTCGCGCGACGAACTTGAGGCCTTGCCTGCGGTTGGCCAGTATGTCGCGAGTGCTGTCTTGCTGTTTGCTCACAAACGTCCTGAACCCCTCCTCGACGGGAACATGGCGCGGGTTTTGGAGCGCGTATTCGAGCCCCGTCGCTTAGTCGACATTCGCTATGACCCACGCCTTCAGGGCTTGGCGCGGCTACTGGTTCGGTCGCGCAATCCCATTCGGGTGAACTGGGCTATTCTCGATCTGGCGGCGAGCCACTGCCGCCCTCGATCGCCCGCTTGCGACGGATGTCCTCTGCAGATTCGTTGCAATCACGCCGTCAGTAAGACTTTTGCTCGAGAGTTGGTATCCGGAAGACGAAGCGGAGAGCACAGACTCGTGAAAGGCATTTTCGACACCAAGCCGAACTCCGGGTACGATGACGAGGTCACACGTAGGTATCACTTTCCGCCTCAGTATCGAGCAATAGCGGAGAGGCTGGTCGGCGACTGGATCATCTACCGCGAGCCGCAACGGAACAAGGGACGCCGCGCTTATGTAGCCGTTGGCAAAGTCTTGCGACTTGAACCCGACGCCGCACGGTCTGGCTATTCCTATGCAGTGATGGGTGATTACCTACCCTTTGATCGGCCGGTGCCATTTGCTGGCAGGAATGTCTATGCCGAAGCCCCTTTGCGAGAGATCGGCGATCCGGCGCGCGTGGGTGCCTATTTGCAGGGAAGGTCGGTTCGAACCGTAACGGATGCCGATTTCGCCGCAATCGTCCGTGCCGGCCTAGCCGAGACACTTGCCCCAGCGAATGCGGTCCGATTGGAGCTTGATAGTCCGCACGTGGACTCCGAGACGTTGAAGTTGGTTCGGGCGTCACCAGAGGAACAGGAACGAACGTATCGAACAGATCCTCCTCAACAGGAAGGTCCGCGATGCCAGCTTCCGCGGACAGGTTTGCGAGGCCTACGACAATCGATGCGCGGTGACCGGACTCCAGATCGTAAATGGTGGTGGAAGAGCCGAGGTTCAGGCAGCACACATATGGTCAGTTGCGCTAGGCGGTCCGGACGTCGTGCAAAACGGTGTTGCTCTTTCGGGAACTGCGCATTGGCTGTTCGATCGACATCTAATTTCACTCACAGACGACTATCGGTTACTGATCTCCCACAACAAGATCCCCGCGGAGCTGCGCGATCTCTTTGCCAAGCAAATGGATCGTATCCATTTACCCAAAGATGAGAAGTTATGGCCACATCCGGCATACGTGGCTCGCCATCGAGAAGCATTCAGCTCAGCTTAACTGGAGCATCTGTCGCACTGGCATAGCTCGCATTTATTCACCGCGACGATAACTCTTGGATGTGCTACGCGCGGCGCTGGACCACTGACCGAAATGACGGTAGTTTTCGGGGTGCTTCGTTGCGCTGGATGCGGTTTCAAACGAAGGCCGAGCCGCTCTGCATCCCGATAGATGCTGAAACCATGAAAAAAATTTGCGGCCGAATTTCCCATCAAAATCAAAAGCGTAGGATTTTGACGTGACCACTGTCGGTGTTTTGCGGTCCCGCGAAAAAATTTGACAGCAAAATCAGATGGTTGGACACTGTTTGAACAATCGAGTGGGCGTGACGGGTCGTAGAAAAAGGCGGGTGTCGGATAGTAGGGGATAGCGGCTGCGACGCGAGGCAGTTGTTAGACTTCGATAGTCTGCGAAAGTCCTGGATATCTGATAAAGAAAATTTCTTTGTCGTATCAAATAATTGCAAGACCAATCTGAACATCAGGAAGCCCGCCAGCAAAATGATGTCAAAAAGATCAAGAAGGGGCGGAAACTTATTTCATATGACAGCCTCGGCGGTCAGCACTGGAACCCGGCGACTGCATTGATCAACGCTATTGATACGAGCGGTATCGGGGGTGTCTGGCACGGGAGGTGCCATGAGTTTTGGATTGTGCTAGGAATCGCCCGCTTTGCTGAGCGCGCGCTGAATAGCCCTCGCAAGATCCGGATCACGGAAGGGCTTCTGAAGTACGATGGCGCCGGGTTTGGCGGCAAGTACCGACGCCGTGTCGCCGCTGACGAAGACGTGGGGAATAAAGCCGCCGCGCAATATCTCGTCGACCGCCGCTAGGCCGCTGCCGTCGCTCAAGGCAGCATCCACGATCATCAAGTCCGGTTCATACCGCGCGGCGGCGGCGACCGCCGCTTCCTTGGTCGCTTCGATTGCGCAGACAGCATGACCCATTTCCGCCAGGAGGTCGGCGAAGAGCATTCCGATGATCGCGTTGTCCTCCATGACGAGAACGCGCAGGGCTTGGAACGGCGTCTGCGTCCCCGGCCCCTCGCGCTTCCGATTCAACAGGTTCATCCCCCCCCCGCACCCGAGCCGGCCGATACGCCCCGCCGGTGTCATACGGACGCGGCTCCAAAGCGACGGCGAAACAGCGACAATGGCATTAGCGTCGCCAGGATAGAGCGAGCCGTGCTCGAAAGCAGGTTCGGAAACTACTCAGCCCCAGGCTCCTCCGCGGAGACCTTGTCTCGTGGCGCGATGCCGTTTGGTGTGCGACACTGCGCTGTTCCAGGCGTGTGCGCGACGGCGATTGATCCGGATCAACTGCCCGCCGGCGCCGGCGCCTATACTACTGACTTCCGATACACGACATCCGTCCGGGCGAAGGTGAATCTGTATGCCAAGAAACCGGCCATCTTCGAACACGATGGGCAAAACACCCCTCGCTGGTCCGGATCTCACCGCCCGCGGACCGCCTCAGGGACCGGACGACTTTCCGGTCGTCGGCATAGGCGCCTCGGCGGGCGGTCTCGACGCCTGCACCAAGCTCGTGGGGGCTCTGCCGCCGACGACCGGCATGGCGTTCATCCTGGTGCAGCATCTCGACCCGACGCATGAAAGCATGATGCCGGAGCTGCTGGCACACCACACCACGATGGCGGTGAGGCAGGCCGTCGACGGGATGCGCCTCGAGCGCGAGCACCTGTACGTCATTCCGCCAGGGACCTATCTATCCGTCGGCAAGGGCCACCTGCGCCTTTCGCAACCGCAAGCGCCGCACGGCGCGCGTCTGCCGTTCGACTTCCTGCTGCGGTCCCTGGCGGAGGAATATGGGGAGCGCGCGATCTGCGTGATCCTCTCGGGAACGGGCGCCGACGGCAGCCTGGGTCTCAAGGCCGTCAAGGAAATGGGCGGCCTGGTGATCGCCCAGGATCCCAGCGAAGCAAGCTATGACGGCATGCCCCGGAGCGCGATCATGACGGGGGCCGTCGATCTCGTCCTGCCGTTGGCGAACATTCCCGACGCGCTCGTGACGTTCCATCGTCGCATGGCCGTTACGCGAGCGGCGAGCGCCCAAGATCCGCCGGATCGGCCGCCGGACTGGCTACCGGAGATCATCAGCCTCCTGCGGGCCAGGAAATCCCACGACCTCAGGCTCTACAAGGAAGGCACGTTGCGGCGGCGGATCGAGCGCCGCATGGCAATGGCCGCAGTCGGGACCGACGACATGGCGCGCTATCTCGACCTGTTGCGCAACGATCCGAAAGAGCTCGACCATCTCGCCACCGATCTGCTGATCAACGTCACCAGCTTTTTCCGCGATCCGAAGGTGTTCGAGCTGGTGTCGGAGAAAATCATCCCCGATCTGGTCCGCAGCCATTCGGTCGACGAGCCGCTGCGCGTGTGGATCGCCGGATGCAGCACGGGCGAGGAGACCTATTCCCTGGCCATGCTGTTCCGCGAGGAGATCACCGCGGCGAAACGCGAGATCAAGCTGCAGATCTTCGCCTCCGACGTCGATGCCGACGCGGTCGCCACCGCTCGCGAGGGCCTCTATCCCGAAATCATCACAGCGGAGGTGTCGCCCGAGCGGCTGACGCGCTTCTTTTCGAAGGACGAGCACGGCTACCGGATACTGCCCGAACTGCGCGCGACCATCGTCTTCGCCGTCCAGGACGTCCTGACCGATCCGCCGTTCTCGCGCCTCGACCTGGTTTCCTGCCGCAACCTGCTGATCTACCTGCGCCCCGAAGCCCAGGAAAAGGTGATCGCCTTCTTTCACTTCGCCTTGCGCGAAGGCGGCGTCCTGCTGCTGGGGAGCGCCGAGACGGTAGGCGACGCCAAGGGCCGCTTCGAGGTCATCTCGAAAGCCGAGCGGCTCTACCGGCATATCGGCCGTTCCCGGCCGGGCGAGCTCGGCTTTCTGTTCGCGGATGGCGGCGCACGCCAGCCGGCTCGCGCGTCTGCGACCCCGCCCCCGTCGCGGCAGGGTGCCCTCGCCGAGGCCTGCCGGCGCCTCGTCATCGAGAGCTATGCGCCGGCAGCGGTGCTGATCACCCGCAAACTCGAGTGCCTCTATTCTTTGGGGCCGACGGAGCGCTACCTGCGGGTGCCGCAAGGCCCTCCGAACTACGAACTGCTCGCGATGGTGCGCCCCCATCTGCGGACCAAGCTCAGGGCCGCGATCCACCAGGCCATCCGGACGAAAGCCCGCATCCTCATTTCCGGCGGTCGCACCAACCATGAGGGCAAGACCGGCGGGTTCGCGATCGCCGTCCAGCCGGCCGTGGTCGACGGCGAAGACCTGCTGTTGATCTGCTTCATCGACGATCCGGCGCCAGCGCAAAAGCTGTCGCGAGCCAAGACAACGCATGACACCGACGAGGTTGCCGACCTCAGACAGCAGCTCGACGCCACCCAGATGGAGCTGCAAGCAGCGCTTCAGAGCCTCGAAACCTCGAACGAGGAGCAGAAGGCGATCAACGAGGAGGCGCTTTCCGTTAACGAGGAATACCACTCGACCAACGAAGAATTGCTGACCTCGAAAGAAGAGTTGCAGTCACTCAACGAGGAGCTCACTGCCCTCAACAGCCAGCTCCAGGAAACGCTGGAGCGGCAGCGAACGACGGCCAGCGACCTGCAGAACATCCTCTACAGCACCGACGTCGCCACCATCTTTCTCGATATTGATCTTGACATCCGCTTCTTCACGCCAGCGACCAAATCGCTGTTCAGCATCATCCCCACCGACATCGGCCGACCGCTGGCCGACCTCAGCTCGCTGGCCGCCGACAGCGGCCTGCTCAGCGACGCGCGCACGGTCCTGCAGGCGCTATCGCCGCTCGAACGGGAAATCCAGGCGCGGGATGGGCTGTGGTATAGTCGGCGGATTTTGCCCTATCGCGCCCAGGACGACGCGGTCGAAGGCGTCGTCATCACCTTCGTCGACATCACCGAGCGCCGGCGTGCAGCGGACGCGCTGGAATCCGCCAAGCGCGAGGCCCAGCAGGCCAATACCGCCAAGTCCCGCTTCCTCGCCGCTGCCAGCCACGACCTTCGCCAGCCGCTGCAAGCCCTCAGCCTGATGCGCGGCGTTCTGGCCCGGAAAATCCGAGACGACAAAAAGGAGGAAGCGCTGGCCCTGGTTGCGCGCCTCGACGAAACCTCCGCCGCCATGACGGGCATGCTCAACACGCTGCTCGACATCAACCAACTCGAAGCCGGCACCGTCCATCCCCAATTCGTCGGCTTCCCGATCGAGGACCTGCTCGACCGATTGCGTGACGAGTTCAACTACCATGCCGGCGCGCAAAGCCTTGCCTTGCGCGTGGTGAGGTGTGGCCTCTTCGTCTACAGCGACCCGCGACTGCTCGAACAGATGCTCCGCAACCTGCTATCAAACGCGCTGAAGTACACCAAGCGCGGCAAGGTGCTGCTTGGTTGTCGCCGACACGGCGGCATATTACGCATAGAAGTTTGGGATACCGGGGTCGGAATTGCAGAGCAGGATCTCCGTGCAATCTTCGACGAATACCATCAACTCGGCAATGCGACCCGTGAGCGAAGTCTCGGTCTCGGTCTCGGGTTATCCATCGTTCAACGGCTGGCGACCTTGCTCGGTCATCCGGTCCATGTCCGCTCGCAGCCCGGCAAAGGTTCCGTTTTTTCCATCGACGTGATGCTGCCAGCAGGCGCGGTGCCCCCGGAGGGGAAAACCCCACAAGTCGCGAACCTTGCGATGGCGGGCGATCCCCGCCGCACCGGCGCGATCCTGGTGATCGAGGACGACAGCGAAGTGCGCGAGCTCCTCGATGTGGTCCTCTCGGCAGAAGGCCACCGAACGACGACAGCGGAGGATGGAGCCGCCGCGCTTGCGCTGCTCGATCGGGGTGCTTTCAGGCCTGACGTGATTCTCGCGGATTACAATCTGCCGAATGGCAAGGACGGGCTGTCGGTCGCAGCCAAGGTAAGAGAAATCCTGCATCGCCAGGTCCCAGTCATCATTCTCACAGGTGATATCTCGACAGATACCCTGAAGCGGATCGCCGGCCAGGACTGTGTGCAGCTCAATAAACCCGTCAAGGCGACGGAGTTGACGGAGGTCATTCAGCGCCTGATGACACGTCCGCAGGGCCTATCACTTCAGCACGTGCCGCTTGCAGCCAATCCTGTCCAGCCGCCCGACAACCCCGTGATCTTCGTTGTCGACGACGACAACCATGTCCGCGAGGGCGTTCGCAGCTTGCTTGAGGCAGACGGACGGACCGTCGAAGATTTTGAGTCGTGTGAGGCCTTCCTCGAGGTGTATCGACCGACCCGACAAGGATGTCTGTTGGTGGACGGTTATCTGCCGGGAATGACGGGGCTTGAACTTTTGCAGCGGCTAAAGGACGGTGATGGCCGATTGCCAGCGATCATGATAACGGGAAACAGCGATGTTCCGATGGCCGTCCAGGCCATGAAGTTCGGGGCTTCAGACTTCATCGAAAAGCCGATCGGCCGGGATGAACTGTTGACCGCCGTGAATCGTGCTCTGGAGCAATCGCAAGACGCGAGCAAACTTGCAGCTTGGCGGCGCGACGCCAGAGAACATGTCGGCAAGCTCACGCCGCGACAGCGACAAATCATGGACATGGTTCTCGCTGGGCATCCCAGCAAGAACATCGCTGCCGACCTCAATCTTAGCCAACGCACGGTGGAAAACCATCGTGCGCAGATCATGCGAAAGACTGGGGCAAAATCTTTGCCGGCACTAGCGCGCTTGGCCCTTTCCGCAGGCCTTGCAGAGGCGCGCCCGTAACACCGCCCTCCTTCTCTATCCGCCTACGGACAGCGCCTGCGCCTGCCGGGAAACCTGGCCAGAAACACTGTGCGCGGCGGCTCGCACCTTTCATCGTGCCTGGGTTTGGCAGGAGACGAGAGCGGGTCCGTTGATTCCGGTTTCAGCGAACAGGCCGCCGGCCTCCGCTGAGTAGTTTCCGAGTCTGCCGCGCCATGGCGACCGAGCGTAGCATACGCCGAATTCGACAATCGGCTAATGCGGTTCGTCGCCACCGACCGGACGGCGCTCCAATCGAGCCGTGCGGCAGCTTGAGCTTTACCACGACGAATGTTTTCGGCTCGGTCTGAAAGGAGCGACAGGATGTTTCTCTATCTCATCCCGGTACTGGTCCTGGGCGCTTTTGTTGTGCTCCTGGCGACGGTGAAAATCCTGCGCGAGTATGAGCGCGCCGTCGTATTCACTCTGGGCCGCTTCCAGAGAGTCAGAGGTCCGGGGCTGGTGTTGCTGATCCCGTTCTTCCAGGAAATGGTGCGGGTCGATCTGCGCATCCAAGTCATCGAGATCCCAAGCCAGGACGTGATCTCGCGCGACAACGTCTCGATGAAGGTCGACGCCGTCCTGTATTTCAATGTCGTCGATCCCGAGCGCGCGATTATCCACGTTCAAAACTATCTTCCCGCCACCAACATGCTGGCTCAAACTACGCTGCGGGCCGTGCTCGGCCAGCATGAGCTCGACGCCATGCTCTCCGAACGCAAGAAGCTGAGCGCCGATGTCCAGAGTATTCTCGACGCCCAGACCGAGACCTGGGGAATCAAGGTCAGCAACGTCGAGATCAGAACCGTCGAGCTGACCGACAACATGGTGCGGGCCATCGCCAAACAGGCTGAGGCGGAACGCGACCGTCGCGCCAAGATCATCCATGCAGAGGCAGAGTTTCAAGCGTCGCAGACCCTGGTCAATGCCGCCCAGATCCTCGGCAGCATCCCCGCCGCGATGCAGTTGCGATATCTCCAGACACTGACGGAAATCGGTGCCGAACAGAATTCAACGATCGTCTTCCCGATGCCGATCGATATCATCAAGCCGTTCCTCGATCTGCTTGACAAGGCCGGCAAGCCGCTTGGCGCCAACGGCGCAGACCGGCTCTCCCCCCTGAAGGGCCTCCCTTTGAGCGCGCCGGGTGCGGGCGCGTGACCGGCCAACCGCCCCGCGCCGAAGCCTCTGCAACTTCAGCACGACGGGTTCCAGACCGAGGCGCCGCCATCAGCTCGCCTTCACCCGAAAGGTGACACCATGACCTTAACGACGATGCCAAATTCGACAACGCGGAGTGTGTCAAAACCGGCAACAACTCCAGCGATGAAGGCGCTGGTATATCAAGCCGTGGGCAAGAAGGCGCTGGAAGACCGGCGAAAGCCGGAGATCACCGCTCCGACCGATGCGATCGTCAAAATATCGAAGACGACGATTTGCGGCACCGATCTCCACATCCTAAAAGGCGATCTGCCATCTTGTCAGCCCGGCCGCATTCTGGGCCATGAAGGCGTCGGTATCGTCGACGAGGTGGGCCATGCTGTCACGGTGTTCAAACCGGGCGATCACGTCTTGATTTCCTGTGTCAGCGCGTGTGGCACGTGCGCCTATTGCCGCAAGCAGATGTACTCGCATTGTACGACGGGCGGCTGGATTCTCGGAAACACCATCGACGGCACACAGGCAGAGTTCGTTCGCATTCCTCACGCGGATATGAGCCTCTATCCCATTCCCGCCGGCGCCGATGAAGAAGCGCTGGTGATGCTCAGCGATATCTTGCCGACCAGTTTCGAGTGCGGCGTTCTCAACGGCAAGGTAGAGCCAGGAAGCACTGTGGCCATCGTCGGCGCGGGGCCAATCGGGCTCGCCGCATTGCTCACCGCCCAGTTTTACTCGCCGTCCGAAATCATCATGGTCGATCTCGACGACAATCGCTTGGCGGTGTCCAAACGCTTCGGCGCCACGTCAACCGTCAATAGCACAGACGGAAAGGCCGCCGAGACGATTATGAAGATGACGGGCAAGCGTGGCGTCGATACCGCTATCGAGGCGGTCGGCATCCCAGCCACGTTCGAGCTATGCGAAAAAATCGTCACGGCTGGCGGCCACATCGCCAATATCGGAGTACACGGCAAGAAGGTCGACCTCCATTTGGAAAGCCTCTGGGACCGCAACATCTCCATTACAACGCGGCTGGTCGATACGGCGACGATCCCGATGCTCTTCAAGACGGTCTCATCTCATAAGATCGACCCCAAGCTGTTGATCACGCATCGCTTCAAGCTCGACGACATTCTCGATGCCTACGAAACCTTCGGCAATGCCGCCGAGACAAAAGCGCTGAAGGTCATCATCGAGGCTTGAATCGTGATTTGAACCAAGGCCCGCACCGCAATCATCGGCCGTGTTCCCGGCCGGAGTTGCGACGGCACCGTGAGTTTCCACAATGCTATGTCAAAAGGACAAGCAGATGAATATGCAAACAGCCAAATCGGCCGAATACCAGAGCACCAATCCCGCGACCGGCAAAGTTCTGAAAAAGTTTGAGAGCCTGACCGATAAGGAACTTGAGGCGAAGATCGCGACGGCGGAAAAGTGCTTCGAAACCTGGCGGCACAAGACCTACGCCGAGCGTGCGGTCATCGTAGCCAAGGCAGCGGAATTGCTGCACGCCGAGGCCGCCGAATTTGCCCACACGATGACGCTCGAGATGGGTAAGCGCATCGGTGAGGCTCTCGGCGAGGTCGAGTTCAGCTCGAACATTCTCTCCTATTACGCCAAGAATGCCGAACGCTTCCTAGCGCCGGTGAAGCTCCATCCGTCGCTCGGCGAAGGCCATATGGAGAGCAGCCCGATTGGTGTGGTCTTCTGCGTGGAGCCGTGGAATTTTCCCTACTACCAGCTTGCCAGGATCGCCGGTCCGCATTTGATGGCGGGAAATGTCGTGCTGGTGAAGCACGCCGGTATCGTGCCGCAATGCGCCATCGCATTCGAGAAGCTGTGGATCGACGCGGGAGCGCCAGCCGGGCTCTATACCAATCTGCTGATCTCGCACGATCAGTCGGATCGTGTCGTCGATGATGTTCGTATCAAAGGTGTCGCGCTGACCGGCAGCGTTGCGGCCGGCAGAAGCATCGCGGCGCGGGCCGGCAAGAACCTGAAACCGTCTTCGATGGAGCTGGGCGGTAGCGACGCGTTCATCGTCCTCGAAGACGCCGATCTCGAGCACACCATCAAGTGGGCGGTCTGGGGCCGGATGTACAATACGGGGCAGACTTGCTGTGCGGCGAAGAGGTTCGTCGTCGTCGACAAGCTCGCCGATAAGTTCCTGGAGAAGTTCAAGGCGGCGCTTACGGCTCTGAAGCCAGGAGATCCGCTGGACGAAAAGACCACCTTGGGTCCTTTGTCCTCGGAATCAGCGTTGACCGATCTTTTGAAGCAGGTCGATGGTGCGGTCTCCCACGGAGCGAAGGTGCTCATCGGCGGCAAGCGCATCGATCGTCCGGGCTCCTACATGGAGCCGACGATCCTGACCGACATTAAGCCGGACAACCCCGCCTTTCGTGAGGAATTCTTCGGCCCGGTCGCGCTGTTCTTCCGGGTCAAGGACGAAAACGAGGCGATCGCTCTCGCCAACGACTCCGACTTCGGATTGGGCGGCTCCGTCTTCACCAAGGACCTGGCGCGAGGCAAGCGCGTGGCCAGCCGTGTCGAAACGGGGATGATGTTCATCAACAACATCTCCTGGTCCGATGCGGAACTGCCGTTCGGCGGCATCAAAGACTCCGGTTACGGGCGTGAGCTCGGCGACATGGGTATCCAGCAGTTTGTGAACAAAAAGCTGGTTCGTTACGTCGCGGCCGAAGCGCCGGTGTAAGCGGGGTCGACCGGCAGGGCGGCGCGGACGCCGGCCGCAGCGAACAGGTGGTGAGGAATTTCCTTCATGGGATTTCCTTATCCACCACGCGGCCTTCCGTGCAAGCCCGACCGCCCGACCAACGCTCGCCGAGACCCGCCAACGATTGGAGCGCCCTATGTATGTCAACGTCGCCGTTCTGAAGGAAACCCAGCCGCATGAACGGCGCGTGGCTCTGGTGCCCTCTGTTGTCCCCAAGCTCATCAAACTGGGTGCCAAGCTGCACATGCAGACGGGTGCCGGTCACGCCGTCCAGCTGGCTGACGCGGCATTCAAGGATGTCGCGTTCATCGTGGATCGCGAGGATCTGGTCGCCGATGCCGACGTGGTCCTGGCGGTCCAGCCTCCCGCGCTCGAGGTGATCGACGCCATGAAACAAGGCGCCATTCTCATCTCCTTCATCTACGCGGAGAAGGAACCGGGGCTGGTGCAGCGGCTCCTTGACAAGAAGATCACTTGCTTCGCCATGGAGCGGGTTCCGCGCATCTCGCGGGCGCAATCGATGGATGCGCTATCGAGCCAATCGGCGCTAGCCGGCTACTACGCGGTTGCGCTGGGAATGACCCACATGACAAGCGTGCTTCCCAAGATCACCTCGGCCGCCGGGGTCATCGGGCCAGCCAAGGTCCTGGTCATGGGGCTGGGCGTCGCCGGCCTCGAAGCCATCGCCACCGCACAGCGTCTGGGTGCCGTCGTGGAAGGCTATGACGTTCCGTCCAGCCACGAAGGAGCAAGCGCTGTCGCTGGGAGCGACCTTCGTCGATACCGGCGTCGACGCCACTGGCAAGGGTGGCTATGCCCGCGCCCTCACCTCCGAGGAAAAGGCCAAGGTCGACGCGGCTCTGACCCGCCATATCCAGGCCTCGGACCTGATCATCACCACGGCAGCGATCCCCGGCAAGGCATCCCCCAAATTGATCAACAAGGCGCAGGTCGCCGGGATGAAGGCCGGCGCGGTGATCGTCGACCTCTCGGCCGATGGCGGTGGAAACTGCGACGATACCGAGCCCGGGCAAACAAGGCAGGTTGGCGCTGTGACGATCGTCGCGCCGCTGAATGTCCCCTCGCGGGTCGGCAAGGACGCCAGCGAACTCTACGCAAAGAACCAATACGCGCTGCTGGCCCTGATGATGAAAGACAACATCGTCACCATCGACTGGACCGATGAGGTCATCGCCAAAACGGCCCTGACACACGACGGCAAGCTCTGTGACGCCGACAAGGCGGGAAGCGATCCGCACGCACCCCCAAAACAGCCCGCGAAAGCGGCGTGAACGCGACGGGACACCAATCATGAGTGCCGACCTCGCACTGTCTGGCTTTATCGCCCTCTATATCTTCATGCTGGCCGGCTTTGCGGGCTGGGTGATTATCGGCAACGTGCCGGCGATCTTGCATACCCCGCTCATGTCTGGCTCCAATTTCGTCCACGGCATCGTGGTGGTAGGCGGCGTGTTCGCGCTGCTCAATGCTACAACGGTGCTGGAGCAGGCGATCGGTTTCTTCGCAGTACTGCTCGGCGCCGGCAATGCGGCCGGTGGCTACGCCGTGACCGACCGTATGCTGGCGATGTTCAAGACCAGCGGATCGGAAAGCAAACACCACGGTGCCGGCAAGGTCCACCACCTCAAGAAGAAGGGGTGAAGACATGCTTACCATGATTTCGCAGACCGCGATCGGAACAACCGATCTGGTCGCCGCTTTCCTGTTCCTGTTTGGTCTTAAGCGTATGTCGTCGCCCGCCACGGCCGCTTCCGGCATTCGCGTCGCGGGCATCGGGATGGTCGCGGCGGTTCTCGTAAGCTTCCTCTATATATTCACGCTCGATGCTGCTGCCGCGCCGCATCTGTTGGTGAATTTGGGGCTCGTTTTGGTAGCCCTTGCCATTGGCGGCGTCGGCGCATGGTTCGTTGGCCGCAAGGTCGCAATGACCGCCATGCCGCAGATGGTGGCGATCTATAACGGCATGGGCGGCGGCGCGGCCGGCGGCATCGCCGCGGTCGAACTGTTCGGGAGCAGGGCGCAAGGGACAGCGCAGCTTGTCGTGACGCTGCTCGGCGCGCTGATCGGCGCGGTGTCGATGTCGGGCTCGGTCATTGCCTGGGCCAAGCTGCAGGGTGTCCTTGGCAAGCCGCTTCGGTTCAGTGGCCAGCGGATTCTGAACGGCCTGGTCTTCCTTGCCGCGCTCGGGGTTGGTGGCTGGATCGTCTTCGTTACGCTGGATGGCGTGACGCCGGTGCTTTCGGTCGCAAACTGGATCACCATCTTCTTCGGCGTCGCGCTCCTTTTCGGCATCCTGATGACCCTGCCAATCGGCGGTGCGGATATGCCGGTGGTGATCTCGATCTATAACGCTTTGACTGGGCTGGCGGTTGGGTTCGAAGGCTATGTGCTCGGCAATCCGGCATTGATGATCGCCGGCATGGTGGTCGGGGCCGCGGGCCTCCTCCTGACGCTGCTCATGGCTAAGGCGATGAACCGCTCGGTCGCCAATGTGCTCTTCTCCAACTTCGGCGTCGCCCCCGCCAAGGGGAAGCATGGCGCGATAACCGGGACCGAACGCGAGACCCAGGCATCGGATGCCGCGATCAAGATGCGCTACGCCAGCAGCGTGATAATCGTGCCCGGCTACGGTCTTGCCGCCGCGCAGGGGCAGCAGAAGCTCTACGAGTTCGTCAAGCTACTGCTAGCGGCCAAGGTCCAGGTCCGCTTCGCGATCCATCCCGTCGCGGGGCGCATGCCAGGCCAGATGGACGTGCTGCTCGCCGAAGCGGGAGTTCCCTACGACCTCATCTTCCAGCTTGACACGATCAACGCTGATTTCGCGAGCACCGACATCGTTCTGGTGATCGGCGCCAATGATGTGGTCAACCCGGCCGCGCGCACCGACAAATCCTCGCCGATCTTCGGCATGCCGATCCTCGACGCCGACAAGGCCAAGCAGGTTTACGTGATCAAGCGCGGCCAGGGAAAAGGCTATTCCGGCATCGTCAACGCGCTGTTTTACGAACCCAACTGCAACATGGTCTTCGGCGATGCGCAGGCCGTGCTGGTCAAGATGATCGAGGCCGTGAGGGGACTTGGATCCGCTGCCGCCTAATCAAAGATGAGGCAATTTTGCCTGGAGCCAGCCCCCGGGAAAGGGTCCGATCATGTCCACCAAGAAGATGCAGGCCGCCGTTGTCACGGCGTTCAAGAAGCCGCTGGAGATCCAGGAATGGGACATCCCCACGCCCGGCCGGGGACAGATCCTGGTGAAGACAGAGGCTTGTGGCGTCTGCCATACCGACCTGCACGCCGCTAACGGCGACTGGCCGCTAAAGCCGACACCCCCCTTTATTCCTGGCCATGAGGCGATCGGCATCGTCGTCGGGATGGGTCCCGGCGTTACGATCGTCAAGGAAGGCGATCGGGTCGGCGTTCCTTGGCTCTATTCCGCTTGTGGTCATTGCGAATACTGCCTGTCGGCGTGGGAAACCGTGTGCGCAAAAGCGGAGTTCGGCGGTTACACGAAGAATGGCGGTTTCGCGGAGTACGTCCTGGCCGACCCCGACTATGTCGCACATATTCCCAAGGGTCTCGGTCCCAAGGAAGCAGCCCCTCTGATCTGCGCGGGAATTACCACCTACAAGGGGATAAAAGAGACGGAGGCAAGACCGGGCGAGTGGATCGCCATCTCAGGTTGCGGCGGCCTCGGCCATCTGGCGATCCAATATGCAAAAGCAATGGGTTTGTTGGTCTGCGGCGTCGATATTGAGGACGGCAAGCTCGAGCACGCCAAGCGGCTGGGCGCCGATCTCGTGATCAATGCCAAGACCGGTAATCCCGCCGAAATCCTGAAAAAGGAAACCGGCGGCGGAGCGCACGGCGTGTTGATCACCGCGCCCTCGCTTCCCGCCTTCAAGCAGGGCGTTGCGATGACGCGCAAGCATGGGATCTGTGTGCTGAACGGCCTGCCGCCGGGGGAATTCCCGTTGGATATTTTTGATTTGGTGGCTAACTGCGTCACTGTACGAGGCTCGTTCGTTGGTACCCGCAAGGACATGGCGGAATGCCTCGATTTCGCGGTGACAGGCAAGGTCAAGGCCGACATTGAGTTGCAGCCTCTATCGTCGATCAACGTGGTGTTCGACAGGCTGAAACATGGTGATGTGCCGTCGCGTGTCGTCCTCGATTTCATCGAGACCAAAGCGGACGACCACAAATCGAAAGCTCCTGCAGCGAAAAAACTGGAAGCAGCGCCGATCAGTTAAGGGCCTGTGCGGGTAGGCGCCTAAGCACCCGAACCACTGGCGTAGACAGGGCAGTTGCATCGGGAAATGCAGACAGCGCTATCGAGCCGGTCGTGTCACTCCGGATGGTTAGGAGGCCACTGACCGGCTCGCCGATGCGGCAGGCCGGATCTAGCCGACAAACAAGAGGGCTACGATCGTAAGAGCTAGCTAGCTAACGACGGAGGAAGATCACAAAATGGCCGAGCTGCTATGTGATATGGACTACGTCAAAGCCGAGTATGCACGCGCCGCTTTGCGGGGCTCATCATCCGCTCCTTGCTTTCGCATCTCGTTGCGCGCGGGCAGCAAGGAGCTGGGCACATTCGAGATCAACGTCAATGACAGCGCCCACTTCGTCGCCGAGTTGGATGTCTTGGTGGCGCTGATTCGCGCCAGAACGCTGAAGGCTCAACTGAGCGGGGAAGACTGACGTGCTACCCAGGGCCCTTATCTGCGGAGCGTTCCGATCCATCTATCGTACCCATTCAAGTAATAGGTGCCGCCTCGGCGGGATTCATTCCCTGACGCCGCGCCCAGCCTTGCTGCCGCCATCCTCGCGACGGAAGAGAGACTATTGGCCTGCTTCGGATGGTGCTGGCCGATTCCGGGTTCGCCGGCGGCCAGCGTCGATAACCTTCAAACCGCTTTAGTCAATACGAAAACACGACTCTGACAGGCTGCTAGGTAGAATCCGAGCCTAACGCGGCATGCCTGATCGGCTCATGCTGGTCCCACGTGTTCCGGAAGCACGATCAAATCTGGTGGTTGGGATGTCCCGCTCTGTTTGTGCCTCTCTGCTTGGCCCCGAGTTCGACGGCTTCCTCTACGCACCGCTCGGTGAGGAAAGAAATGGAATGCGGCTCAGCGTCCTTTCCGCACTGGCACGACTGGAGATAGATCCATGGCAGGAGGCTGCCAAATTAGCCGGGTTGCCAGGGGCAACCGCGACCGAGAGGTTGGCCTCGTTGATTGCTTTACTGCCGAACGAGCCGTTGATGCATCGAGATCCCGAGACGATAGCTGCTCGCTTGGTCGCCCTTCTGCCGCGCCGCGCCAGTTCCAATACCACTCCGCTCAAGACGTTGCTCGGCGCCAGGAAAATGACCCATTCCTGGGCCGTCATATACGTGATGATGATGGTCCTCGCGTTGGGTACGGAATGGATCGCGGCAAGCCATCAAGTTTCGGGGCAGGTCGACAAAGCTCATACAACGGCTTCCGGAACAATCTCTCCCCAGGCGCCCCCGAGCTCTGGCCCGTGACCATCAAATCAAACCGGTGTTAGAGACAGGAGATACGATGACCCAAGACGAATTCCAACCTAATACGAACCAATCACCAGTGCAGGCGGAGCCGTTGCGCCGGCCAATGCAGACAGAGCAATCGAGCCTGCAAATACGGCAAAGGCAAGCCAGCGCACCAAATTCGGCACCGCAGCCAGAGCAACGCGTGGCGCCCGGACGCCGGCCACTCTTCCGCACCTGACGAATTACCGCTGCGGGACCGATCATCACTCCGCATCCGCGGAACACTTGAAGCAAAGAGGAGCTGGCAATGTTGTGGCATGCGTCAGAAATCAATGGTTATGCCATTGAGGCCAGCGATGGTGACATTGGTACCGTCAGTGATTTCCTGTTCGATGACGCCAGTTGGCTGGTGCGTTGGGTGGTTGTCGATACCGGCAATTGGCTTTCCGGCCGCAAGGTCCTCTTGCCTCCATCCGTCTTGGGGCGGCTCTACGCGAACAACCGCGTACTTGCGGTCAAATTGACCAAGCAGCAGGTGAAGGACAGTCCGGAAATCGACACCGATCGTCCGGTGTCCCGGCAGATGGAAACCAGCGTCTATGATTATTACGGCTGGAGCCCGTACTGGGGTTCCGGCTTCTACATGGGCGGCTATGGCTATATGCCGGGTTCGGGGATGGCTTCGCCTTACCTGGGAGCGAGGCGCCGTGAACAGGAGATTGCCAACGCCCATGCAGACAGTGACGATGTGCACCTGCGCAGTGTCGAGGCGGTAACCGGATATCATATCCACGCCAGGGACGGCGAGATCGGCCATGTCGAGGACTTCATCGTCGACGATGCCGATTGGAGCATCCACTACCTCGTCGTCGACACGAAGAACTGGTGGCCGGGAAAAAGGATTTTGGTCTCGTCACGATCGGCCGGAGAGATCGATTGGACCGATAGGCTGGTGAACCTCGACGTCGACCGTCAGCGGATCAAAGGCAGCCCCGCATACGATCCCTCGATGACGATTGATCGGGCCTATGACGAGAAACTTCTGACATATTATGGCATCAAGTCTGCTGCCGCCTGAACCGATCGGACGGCCCGTTATGCGGCCTTTGATCGCCGGAAATTGGAAGATGCACGGCATGGCGCCTCAGCTTGCCGAGATCGAAGCGATCGCAGCCTCAGTGAAGGCTGCGCCGCCGTTGGCCGACATTCTGATCTGCCTGCCCGCGACGCTGATCGCGCGGGCAGCCGAGACCGCCGCGGGCTGGATCGCTATCGGTGGGGAGGATTGCAGCGCGGAAGTCTCCGGTGCGTTCACCGGAGACATCAGCGCCGAAATGCTGAAAGGTGCCGGTGCCACCGCAGTCATCGTCGGACATTCGGAACGCCGTCAGTATCATGCCGAGACCGACGCCATCGTTGCGGCGAAAGCGAAAGCCGCACGGCACGCGGGACTCTTGGCGATCATCTGCATCGGCGAGACGCAATCGCAGCGGCGGAACGGCAAGGCATTGTCTGTGTGCGGCGATCAAATCGCCGGCAGCGTCCCCGATGGCATCACCGCATCTGCTATCGCGATCGGCTACGAGCCGCTGTGGGCGATCGGAACCGGGCACATGCCGACTTCCGAAGAAATCACGGAAATGCACGCGCACATTCGTCAATGCCTCGTGGCGCGCTTCGGCGGCCAAGGAAACGAGGCGCGCATCCTTTACGGCGGGTCGGTCAATCCTTCGAACGCGCAGGACATCCTGGCGCTCCCAGAAGTTGGCGGCGCGCTGGTCGGCGGGGCAAGCCTGAAGGCGGTGGACTTCGAGGGAATTTTCCGGGCTGTCTCGGGGACGGTCTGAATGCGAGGCCCCAAAAAATCCCATGCTTACTACATCTCAGATACTCGTCGACAGTTTCGAAGAACTCGAAATGAGCAATCCCCAAGCGATCGCGCCGCATAACTTGTCCCGACGGGGCAAGGAGAAACCATGATGCGCATCGGAATAGCCGCCGACCATGGAGGGTTTTCCTTAAAGGGGGCGCTAGCCGAGTCCCTGAGCTGCGCAGGATATGACGTCGCAGACTTCGGCGCCGCTCGACTGGACCCCGACGATGACTATCCGGACTTCGTCGTCCCCTTGGCCCGGGCCGTCGCCGCGGGCGAAGTCGAGCGCGGGGTGGCGCTGTGTGGCAGCGGCGTTGGCGCCTCGATCGCCGCGAACAAGATTCCCGGGGTGCGTGCCGGGCTCATCCATGATGTCTTTTCTGCCCATCAGGGCGTCGAAGACGACGACATGAACGTCTTTTGTCTGGGCGCAAAGGTGATCGGGTCTGCGCTCGCCTTGGAGCTGATCGAGACTTTTCTGACCGCTCACTTCAGCGGGGCCCCGCGGCATCGACGCCGCCTGGCCAAGGTGAAAGCGCTGGAGCACCCGACGATCGTGCCATAGGGGTGCGTTCGGGTCGACCAGTAGGTGACACGATTTTTAGGAGGATAGTCACATGGAATTGGGCATGATCGGCCTCGGCCGTATGGGGACAAACATGGTGCGACGCCTTCGGCGGGCTGGTCACCAGTGCGTCGTTTTCGACCTCGACGCCAAAGCTGTGGATGTGCTCGCAAAAGAGGGTGCGGTCGGGGCAAGGTCGCTCCAGGACTTTGCCGAGAAGCTGAACAAGCCGCGCGCCGTCTGGATGATGGTGCCGGCGGCAGTCGTTGATTCGACGTTGAAGACCCTTATCCCCCTTCTTGACCGCGACGACGTGATCGTCGACGGCGGTAACTCCTACTATCACGATGACCTCCGTCGCGCCGCCGAGCTGAAGCCGACCGGCATCCACTATGTCGACGTCGGGACCAGCGGCGGGGTCTGGGGATCGGAGCGCGGCTACTGCCTGATGATTGGTGGCGAGGACGCCATCGTTCACAGGCTCGACCCTGCCTTTGTTGCCTTGGCACCCAGTATCGAGGAGGCGCCGCGCACACCCGGTCGTAAGGAGGCCGGCGGCGGGACTGCCGAACACGGCTACCTCCACTGCGGTCCCAACGGCGCCGGCCATTTCGTCAAGATGGTCCATAACGGCATCGAGTACGGCATCATGGGCGCTTATGCCGAGGGGCTGAACATTCTACGCCACGCCAATGCCGGAAAGCAGCCGCGCACGACCGACGCGGAAACCGCTCCGCTGCGCCACCCCGAGAATTACCCGTACGACCTGAACCTGGCCGATATCGCCGAGGTGTGGCGTCGCGGCAGCGTCATCGCATCGTGGCTGCTGGACCTGGCCGCCACTGCGCTCCTCAAAAGTCCCGACCTGAAGAATTTTGCCGGCCGTGTCTCGGATTCCGGCGAGGGGCGCTGGACGATCGCGGCGGCGATCGACGAGTCGGTTCCCGCTCCCGTTCTCAGTGCCGCGCTATACCAACGCTACAGTTCCCGCGGCGGCGATGACTTCGCCGACAAGGTGCTCTCTGCACTTCGATTCGGGTTTGGCGGCCATGAGGAAAAAGGCGGCGCCAAGACCGGAAACGCCTCATGAATGCGGCCGGTTCGGATGCGCTGGTGCTCTTCGGCGTGACCGGCGATCTCGCTCACAAGATGATATTCCCGGCACTCTACGCGATGGCGAAGCGAGGGGCCCTGACCGTCCCGGTCATCGGTGTCCCCCTCCCCAAATGGAGTGTGGAGCGCCTGCACGAGCGGGTGCAAGACAGCCTTAAGCAGTCGGGAGGAATCGATGACCGGCCTGCCTTCGACCATCTTCTGTCCCGGCTCCGTTACGTGAGCGGCGACTACAAAGACGAGGGCACGTTCGCGTCGATAAAGAAGGCGCTGGGCGACGCCAAATGCCCGGCGCATTACCTCGCCATCCCGCCCTCGCTCTTTGAGACGGTGATCAAGGGGCTCGGCGCCTCAAAGCTAGCCGAGCGGGCGCGCGTCATTGTCGAGAAGCCGTTCGGTCGCGACCTCGCTTCCGCCCGTAACCTCAATCGCGCGGCGCGGGCGGTATTCCCGGAGGATGCGATCTTCCAAATCGACCACTTCCTCGGGAAGGAGGCGATCATGAATATCCTCTATTTCCGTTTCGCCAACACGTTTCTGGAGCCGATCTGGAACCGTAACTACGTGGCCAGCGTCCAGATAACCCTGTCCGAAGATTTCGGCGTCGAAGACCGCGGTGCGTTTTACGAAACCGCCGGCTGTCTTCGCGATGTCGTTCAGAACCACCTTTTCCAGATCGTCGCGCTGCTTGCCATGGAGGCGCCCGCCGGCAGGGACTTTGGCGCCGTCCACAACGAGAAGGCCAAAGTGTTCCAAGCCATGCGTCCGTTGACGCCGGAGGACCTGGTCCGCGGTCAGTACGCTGGCTACCGGAAGGAGCCGGATGTGGCGGAGAACTCGGACGTCGAGACGTTTTGTGCCTTGCGGCTTTTCATCAATTCCTGGCGTTGGGAGGGCGTGCCGTGGTACCTGCGCTCCGGCAAATACCTGGCCGAAACGGCGACCGAGATACTGGTCGAATTGAAGCCGCCACCGCAGAAACTCTTTGCCGACTCTGCGCCGACGACCGGCCGGGCTAATTATCTGCGCTTCCGGGTCTCGCCGGATTCCGCCATCGCTCTCGCCGCCCGCGTCAAGCGCGTCGGCAACGAGTTCGTCGGCGACCAGCGGGAACTCTGTCTGGTCGAAGAGCAGCCGGACGGGGAGACGCCCTACGAGCTACTGTTGGGCGATGCCATGGCCGGCGACGGAGCGCTCTTCACCCGTGAGGACGCAGTTGAAGCTGCCTGGGCAGCGGTCGATCCCGTTCTCAAGACCCACCATGAAGTTCGCCTCTACGATCATGGCAGTTGGGGTCCGAAAGAGGCTGACGCGATCATTGCCGCAGACGGCGGTTGGCATAATCCCAGACGATCTAAAGAGGCATCGGCGTGATGCTCGTTGAGCCTGCGATGATGCGAGGGACGGGTAAAAGCCGATGACGCAAGCGCCGATCATCACCTGCCTGTTTCTGGATATCGGTGGCGTCCTTCTCACCGACGGCTGGGATCATCATGCCCGCCAGCGGGCGGTGACCCACTTCCACCTAGACTGGATCGAAATGGAGGAGCGACATAGCCTGCTGTTCGCGACCTATGAGGAAGGCAATCTAACACTGGAAGACTATTTGGCTCGGGTGATCTTCTACCAGGAACGCGCGTTTACCAGGACTCAGTTTAGGAACTTCATGTTCGCGCAGTCAAAACCGTCCCCCGAAATGATGGATATGATCACTCGGCTCAAGGTCCGGCACGGGCTGAAGATCGTCGCTGTCAGCAACGAAGCGCGCGAACTGAATGCGCATCGGATCGAAACATTCAAGTTGGGCGCGTTAGTGGATTTCTTCATTTCCTCATGCTTCGTCCATATCCGCAAGCCCGATGCTGACATCTTCCGCCTGGCGCTGGACATCGCCCAGGTGCCCGCCCGGCAAGTAGTCTATATCGAAAACACTCCGATGTTTGTCGAGATCGCCGAAGGTTTGGGGATTCGCGGCATTCTTCACGTGGACTACAGGTCGACGTGCGCGCAACTGGCTGCGCTCGGATTGCGGGACGATGGTGGAGCCAGCCATGAAACCGGCTGAGTCGCGCGTCCTGACGATCAATGGCGGCTCGTCGAGCATCAAGTTCGCGCTGTTCGAGGCCAGCGGTGCGCTCCGACGTATCCTCCAGGGCGAGCTTGAGCGGATCGGAACGCCGCAGGCCAGCTTGCGCGTAAAAGGCACGAAGCCGAGCGACAACTTTTCGCGGCCGGTGACGGCGGCCAATCACACGGTGGCGGTGGATACCCTGATGGGGTGGATTGAGGAACACACCGGGCGAGACGCATTGGCCGCGGTGGGCCATCGCGTGGTCCATGGCGGCCCGAACTACAGCGAGCCACGGCAAGTCACCGCGGACATGGTCGAGGAACTCCATCGACTCAGCCCCTTTGATCCGGAGCATCTGCCGCTCGAGATCGAGTTGATAGAGGCGTTCCGCCAGCATCACCCCAAATTGCCTCAGGTGGCGTGTTTCGACACCGCGTTTCACCGCAGCATGCCGCGGGTCGCCACCCTCTTGCCAATCCCGCGTCGCTACGAGGCGCAGGGCGTCCGCCGTTACGGCTTTCACGGCTTGTCTTATGAATTCCTCATGGCTGAACTCGCGCGCCTCGGCGACCCGGCAGCGACCAAGGGTCGAGCGATTCTCGCTCATCTTGGCAACGGCGCGAGCATGGCCGCGGTACGCGATGGCAAAAGCATCGATACGAGCATGAGCTTCACGCCGACGGCGGGACTGGTGATGAGCACACGCTCGGGCGATTTGGATCCCGGTCTGGTCTCCTACTTCGCGCGAACGGAACAAATGAACGCGGCGCATTTTCAGAAAATGGTGAACCATGAATCGGGGCTGCTCGGCGTGTCGGAAACCAGTTCCGATATGCGCGACCTGCTCGGACGCGAAACCAAAGACGTGCGGGCGGACGAAGCGGTCGCGCTGTTCTGCTACCAGGCCAAGAAATGGATCGGCTCATTCGCGGCGGCGCTAGGCGGAGTGGACACGCTGGTGTTCGCCGGCGGCATCGGCGAGAACGCGCCACCCGTCCGGGAGCGGATTTGCGACGGTCTCGGATTTCTCGGCATCGAACTCGACAGGGAAAGCAATGCGAAGAGTGCGCCGCTGATCTCGTCGGATGCCGGTCGGGTCAAAGTGCGGGTCATCCGCACCGACGAGGAGCTCATGATCGCGAGGTCCGTTACGCGCGTGCTCAATCTCGGTCGAATTGGGAAGCCATAGACCAGCGCTTGGCCGGACGGCCAGGCCATTTTCCATCGGCCATCGCGCGGCCCTGATCGCTAGGCTCAACCGCATCGCGTGGGTCCGCTGAGATCATTCCTCCACGATGGCGTCTTTCGGACGTGGAAGAGACGCCTTTGTCGCGACGCCGTGCGCAGATCCGGGTGAGTGGCCGCGCGGTTGGCTTTAGCTGAGCCCACCACCGACACCTGCTTCGCATTGCAGCGCCCGCCCGTGTGAGTATTTTCCGACCCTCCTCTCGGCGATCAGTGATCGGTAGACTCCCGCTGCTGTGTCGATCGGCCCGCCGGCTCGGTATTGGCCGCCTTGTCTGTCGTCACGCCCATGTTCCTGCAACCGGACTCGGCCCTGCTTGTCGAGGCTCCAAGAGCCCGCGGCGAAGGCAATGCAAGGCACTCCGACAGCATAACCGAAATCCAAATCGTTACGCCTGGAGGCAAGCAGAATGGACGTAGTCATCCCAGCCCGAGAGCCGCAGAACCGAAGCGATCGCAATCGGTCTCCCCACAGGGAGGCGACGCTCGGGTCCGACGAGTTGCGTCGGATGAACGCCTATTGGCGCGCCGCCAACTATCTCTCGGTCGGGCAGATTTATCTCTATGACAATCCGCTGCTGAAGGAGCCGCTGAAGCTGTCGCATGTGAAGCCGCTGGTGGTTGGCCATTGGGGCACGACGCCAGGTCAGAATTTCATCTACGTTCACTTGAATCGGGTGATCAAAAAGTACGACTTGGACATGTTTTACATCGCCGGTCCCGGTCATGGCGGCCCGGCGATCGTGGGCAACGTCTACCTCGAAGGCACCTGGAGCGAGATCTATCCGAACATCACCCAGGACGAAGCCGGGCTCAAGAAGCTGTTCAAGCAGTTCTCGTTTCCCGGCGGGATTTCCAGCCACGTCGCGCCAACGACCCCCGGGTCGATCCATGAAGGCGGCGAGTTGGGCTATTCGCTCAGCCACGCTTTCGGCGCCGCATTCGACAATCCCCAACTGATCGTCGCCTGCGTCATAGGCGACGGCGAAGCAGAAACCGGTCCTCTGGCGACCGCGTGGCAGTCCAACAAGCTGCTTGACCCGATCAGCGACGGGGCTGTGCTGCCGATCCTCCATCTCAATGGCTACAAGATAAGCAACCCGACCGTTCTCGCTCGCATCGAGCACGAGGAACTGGAACAGTTTCTACGCGGCTGCGGCTGGACGCCATATTTTGTCGAAGGCGACGAACCGGAAAAGATGCATCAGCTGATGGCCGCAACCCTCGAGGAGGCCATCGAAGACATCAGGCAAATCCAAAGGAATGCGCGGAGCAAGGATGTCGCCACCCGTCCGCGTTGGCCGATGATCGTCCTCCGATCACCCAAGGGCTGGACCGGGCCGAAGGAAGTCGACGGCCTGCCGGTCGAGGGCACCTTCCGGGCTCACCAGGTGCCGCTGCTCGTGGATGCCGAGCACCCCGAACACGTCCAGCAGCTCGAACGCTGGATGAAAAGCTATAAGGCCGAGGAGCTGTTCGATCAAAACGGACGGCTGATCCCAGAATTGGCCGAACTGGCGCCACAGGGCGATCGGCGGATGGGCGCCAACCCGCACGCCAATGGCGGCATTCTCCTGCGCGACCTGCGCATGCCGGACTTCCACGACCATGCTGTCAGCGTACCGTCGCCTGGTGCCGTTGACGGCCAGGATACGCTGGTACTGGGACGGTTCCTGCGCGATGTGGTCAAGCTGAACCAGGATCAACGTAACTTCCGCATCTTTGGTCCCGATGAGACGCTCTCGAATCTCCTCGGAGCGGTTTTTGAAGCAACCGACCGCCAGTGGGATGCCCGCGAAGTCGAGAATGACGAGTTCCTAGCGCCCGCCGGACGGGTTCTGGACTCGATGCTCAGCGAACATCAGTGCGAGGGCTGGCTCGAAGGATACCTGCTGACTGGGCGGCACGGGTTGTTCAATAGCTACGAGGCTTTCATCCGCATCGTCGACTCGATGTTCAGCCAGCACGCCAAGTGGTTGAAGGTTACGTCGGAGTTGCCGTGGCGCCGCAAGATCGCCTCGCTCAATTATCTGCTCGCTTCCCATGTCTGGCAGCAGGATCACAACGGCTTCACCCACCAGGACCCCGGCTTCATCGACCACGTCATCAACAAGAAAGCCGACATCGTTCGCGTCTACCTGCCGCCCGATGCCAACTGCCTGCTCTCGGTCTTCGATCACTGCCTACGCAGCCGGCATTACGTCAACGTCGTGGTAGCCGGCAAGCACGCGCTGCCGCAATGGCTAACGATGGACGAAGCGGCCGTGCACTGCACGGAAGGCATCGGCATTTGGCAATGGGCCAGCAACGACCAAAACGCCGAGCCGGACGTGGTGATGGCCTGCTGTGGCGACACGCCGACGCTCGAGATCCTGGCCGCGGTTTCGATCCTTCGCGAGCACCTGCCCGATTTGAAGATCCGGGTCATCAATGTCGTCGATCTGATGAAGCTGCAATCCGCCAGCGAGCATCCGCACGGGCTAAGCGAAACCGACTACGATTCACTCTTCACCAAAGACAAGCACATTGTGTTCGGCTTCCACGGATACAGCTCGGTGGTTCATCGGCTGACCTATCGACGCACCAACCGCAACCTGCACGTCCGCGGCTACAAGGAAGAAGGCACGATCACGACGGCCTTCGACATGCGGGTGCAGAACGACCTCGATCGCTTTCACCTGGTGCAGGACGTGGTTGACCGCCTGCCGCATGTGGGCACCAAGGGCGCCTACCTGAAGCAAATGGTCCAGGACAAGCTGATCGAGCACAAGCAGTACATCGACAAGCACGGCCAGGACCTGCCGGAAATCCGCAACTGGAAATGGAAGGGTAGCAACGCGCGGAACGTGCAGCGCTTTACGGATCAGACGCTCGCAGCTGCGCCAGCCTAACGTGGTTCGGCGGGAGTGAACGAGGCGGACAAATCAGGACGGATGCCGCTTCGATCGACACGGGCGTCACCGATTCGATCGCCGCTCATCGCACGACCGGGACGCACGCGTCTGGACCGTTCCCTGCGCGCGATGCGGTCGGGTCGGTGAGATCGGTCGGTCGCTTCGGATTCTAATTCTAGCCTCGATCGAAACAACGGAGTCCACGATGCCCATCGACCTCAGCGAAGAGAACGGCGGGAAGACTCTCGCCATTCATGTCACGGGAAAGGCGGCAAAAGTGGATTTCGATCACTTCGTGCCTGAGTTCGAGCGCTTCGCTTCTCTGCATGGAAAGCTACGCGTGCTGTTCGATTTGACCGGGTTTCATGGCTGGGAAGCCGGCGCCTTGTGGGATGAAATCCAGTTCGACGTCAAACATTACGCCGATATCGAGCGGCTCGCGGTGGTCGGGGATAGGAAGTGGCAGCAGGGCATGGCGGCGTTCTTCAAGCCGTTTACGAAGGCGACGAGCCGATACTTTGATCACGCCGACGCCGCCGAAGCGCGGAAGTGGTTGGACGAAACGCCGCGGCCCACGGCGCGACCGGCGCAAGCGAATGCGCGAGCACTGATCGAGACCGCGCGAATGCTGGTCGCCGACGACAAGGGCTTGCTGGCGATGGATGAAAGCAATCCCACCTGCGACAAGCGGTTCGCGGAGCTTGGGATTCCCCAGACCGAGAAGGCGCGTCGCGCCTATCGGGAATTGATCGTGACCACCCCCGGTCTGGGCGAGTGTATCAGCGGCGCGATTCTCTATGACGAGACGATCCGTCAGTCCACGACGGGTGGCACGCCCTTCATCGAGGTTCTCGCCAAGGCCGGTATCGTTCCCGGCATCAAAGTCGATACCGGCGCGAAAGACCTCGCCGCTTTCCCCGGAGAGAAGGTCACGGAAGGCCTTGATGGGCTGCGCGACCGCCTCGGGACTTATTTTCAGATGGGCGCGCGTTTTGCCAAGTGGCGCGCGGTGATCGCTCTCGGCGCCGAAATGCCCAGCCGAGGATGCATCGAGGCGAATGCGCAGGCTTTGGCGCGGTTCGCCGCCTTGTGCCAGGAAGCCGGGCTGGTCCCCGTCGTCGAGCCGGAGGTGCTGATGGACGGCGACCATACGCTCGAGCAGTGCCGGCAGGTGACGGAAGAGGTCCTCCGCACGGTATTTGTTCAACTCTGCGCGCAACGCGTAATGCTGGAAAGCATGATCCTGAAGCCCAACATGGTGCTTCCGGGATTGGCTTGCCTCCGGCAGGAAGCGGTCGGCGAGGTGGCCGACGTCACCGTGACGTGTCTCCTGCGCACCGTTCCTGCTGCTGTTCCGGGGATCGCCTTTCTCTCGGGCGGGCAGTCCGGCGAATTGGCCTCGGCCCGCCTGAACGCGATGAATGTCAGGTTCAAGTCGCGCCTTCCTTGGGCGGTGGCGTTTTCGTTCGCGCGCGCCATCCAGCATCCCGCATTGGAAATCTGGCGCGGCGAGGAGGCCCACGTGCCGGCAGCGCAAATGGCGCTCTATCACCGAGCCGCCTGCAATCGCGCGGCCCGCCGCGGCGAATACACCGCCGCGATGGAGAATGTCGGAACATCACAACCCGTACCCGCACATTCGAAACCGGCGGCTTAACCAAAGACAGAAAGAACAGCCATGACGGAGCCCAAAGCCAAAGCTGAGGCGGAATCCGGGGCCACGTCCAAGCCTGGAACCAAGAACGCGCCGAAGCCGGAACCGGCGCCCGACGCGAAAGACGATCTGAAAACCCTGCCCATGGCGGAGGTGGAGAAAAAACTGGGATCGTCACCGGACGGTCTCACCGAAGCCGAGGCGCAAAAGCGGCTGACCCAATACGGGCCCAACGAGATCGAGGAGAAGAAGACCAACCTGTTTTTGAAGTTCCTCTCCTATTTCTGGGGCCCGATCCCGTGGATGATCGAAGCGGCTGTGATCCTGTCGGCGGTAGCCCGGCACTGGCCGGACTTTGGCATCATCCTCGTTCTGCTTCTGGCCAACGCCGTGGTTGGATTTTGGGAGGAACGTCAGGCGGGAGACGCCATCGCCGCCCTGAAGGCCAAGCTGGCAATCAAGGCCCGGGTGAAGCGTGACGGAAAGTGGGTCACGCCTCCGGCCCGAGAATTGGTGCCGGGCGACGCCATTCGCCTGCGTTTGGGGGACATCGTACCCGCGGATGCGCGGTTGCTGGAAGGCGACGAGGTCTCCGTCGATCAATCCGCGCTCACGGGTGAATCGTTGCCTGCCACGCGCAAATCAGGCGAGGCGGTCTTCTCTGGATCAATCATTCGTCGCGGGGAGATCGGCGCGATCGTCTATGCGACGGGCACGAAGACTTATTTTGCCAAGACGGCAGAACTTGTGGAAACGGCGGTCACCGTCAGCCATTTCCAGAAGGCCGTGCTGAAGATCGGCAACTACCTGATCATGCTGGCTATAGCGCTCGTGGCCGTGATCATCGCGCTTGGAATCTACCGCGGCGATCCGATCCTCACGACGTTGCAGTTTGCCCTCGTGCTGACGGTGGCGGCGATCCCGGTGGCGATGCCGACGGTGCTGTCCGTGACGATGGCAGTCGGTGCGCGCCTGCTCGCCAAGAAACAGGCGATCGTCAGCAAGCTTGTGGCGATCGAGGAATTGGCCGGCGTGGACGTGCTGTGTGCCGACAAGACCGGCACCCTAACGCAGAACAAGCTGACCCTGGGCGATCCCTTCTGTCTGGATAAGATCACGGCCGACCAGGTCATCCTTGCCGGCGCGCTGGCCTCGCGCGCGGAGAACAACGATACGATCGATCTCGCCGTGCTCGGCGGCCTGAAAGACAAAGGAGCGCTGAAACCGTTTCAGGTCACGCATTTCCAGCCGTTCGATCCGGTGCACAAGCGCACCGAGGCGACCGTCAAGGACAAGGACGGGAAGACGTTCAAGGTAACGAAAGGGGCGCCGCAGGTCATCGTGGCGTTGTCGGCCAATGCCGCCGCCGTGAAACCCGCCGTCGACAAGGCCGTCAACGATTTCGCCGCGCGCGGCTTTCGCGCTCTCGGCGTGGCGCGGGCCGACGGCGACGGGAAGTGGCAGCTTCTTGGCGTGCTGCCGCTGTTCGATCCGCCGCGAGAGGATGCCAAATCCACCATCGCGACCGCGGCCGCGATGGGCGTGAAGATCAAGATGGTCACCGGGGATGCCCTGGCGATCGCCAAGGAGACCGCCAAGACCTTGGGGATGGGCACGAACATTCTTGATGGCGGCATGCTTGGTGATTCCAAGACCAAGGAAACCTCGGCGATAACCAAATCCATCGAGGACGCCGATGGTTTCGCCCAGGTCTTCCCGGAGCATAAATTCCACATTGTCGACGTGCTGCAGAAGCACGGTCACATCGTAGGCATGACCGGCGATGGGGTGAACGACGCCCCGGCACTCAAGAAGGCCGATTGCGGCATCGCCGTCTCCGGCGCGACGGATGCCGCCCGCGCCGCGGCGGCGATCGTACTCATGACTCCCGGGCTGTCGGTGATCATCGACGCGATCAAGGAAAGCCGGCGAATTTTCCAACGCATGAACAGTTACGCGATCTATCGCATCGCCGAGACGTTCCGCGTGTTGCTTTTCATGACGCTGGCAATCGTCGTGTTCAACTTCTATCCGCTTACGGCTGTGATGATCGTGATGCTGGCGCTCCTGAATGACGGCGCCATCCTGTCGATCGCTTATGACAACGTTCAGTACAAGAATGCGCCGGAAGCCTGGAATATGCGCCTGGTGTTGGGCGTCTCCACTGTGTTGGGCGTATTTGGCGTGATCGCCGCGTTCGGACTCTTCTACCTCGGCGAGCGTGTCTTTCATCTCGACCGGGCGCACATCCAAACGCTTATGTATTTGAAGCTTTCGGTGGCCGGGCATCTGACGATCTTCTTGACCCGAACGCGTGGCCCGTTCTGGTCCATCCGGCCTGCGCGGATTTTATGGGTGGCGGTATTGGGCACGCAGGCAGTCGCAACATGTATTGCAATCTTTGGCCTTGGGCTGGTGACCCCGCTCGGGTGGAATTGGGCGTTGCTGGTTTGGGGCTACGCTCTCGCCTGGGCTCTCGTGAACGATCGCATAAAGCTGTTGACGTATCGGATTCTGGGTGCGGCGAAAGTCGAACCTCGCACCAAGCGGCAGGCTGAAGTCGAGCTTCTGTCGGGATCCAAAACCGATCCTAAGGCGGATCCCAAGCCCGAGACCAAAACCGAGCTGAAGCCAGACGCAGAACTCGAGGCCAAGCCTGAAGCCAAGGCTGCGTCGAAGCCGTATTACGGTTCCGGAACGGACGCGGAGACAAAGCCCGAGACCGAAGCCGAGCCGAAGCCAGACGCAAAACTCGCGACCGCGCCTGAAGCCAAGACCGCGCCTTCGCTTGATGCCAAGTCCGAAACGAAAGTGGAGGCCGAGCCCAAGACCGAAGCTGAGCCGAAGCCAGACGCAAAACCCGAGGCCGCGCTTGAAGCCAAGACCGCGGCTCCACCGGAAGCCAAGGTCGAAGCCAAACCAGAAGCGGGCCCGATGCCTCCAGCCAATGCCGGCGTTGCGGCACTTCTCAACACGTCGCTCGGCGATCTCCTTGTGGCCGGTCTCGTCAAAGATCCGGAGGATGCAGGGCGCATCATTGCCGCGGCTATCACTCAGGCACAGGCGCGCGTCGCCGCCCCGAAGGCGCGCGAGACCGACGCCGAGCGCGCAGAGAAATCCGAACCTCTGCCAGGCGGCGAAGCCAAGACACCGACCGACGCGATCCCGCAGAAACTCAAGTGAATCGGATGATCCGGATCAGTCAACGGAAGGAATGAAGGCGATGAAAATAAACACAAAGAAATTTCGCGTAGGCGAAGGAGACAAGGTCGATCTCGGTAAGTGGCCGACAAACGTTGATCCTGTGTACAAGTCGAAGGGGCAATATAAGGAGCTTTTAGACGATCACGTTGCGCAGCTCGCCGAGCAGCAACAGCTTCACTACGCTTCAAACCGCCACGCGATCCTACTGATTTTCCAGGCGATGGATGCGGCTGGAAAAGACGGCGCGATCCGGCACGTGATGTCCGGTGTGAACCCGCAGGGTTGCCAGGTATTTAGCTTCAAGCATCCCAGCGGCCTCGAACTGGAACACGATTTCCTGTGGCGGACGACGCGCGATCTGCCAGAGCGGGGGCGGATCGGCATCTTCAACCGGTCCTACTACGAGGAGGTGCTGATCCTGCGTGTGCACCCCGAACTGCTGCGCGGCGAGGCACTCGTGGATCCACCGAACCATGCTCATGCGTTTTGGCATCAGCGCTACCGATCCATCACGGGCTTGGAAAGACACCTCCACGCCAACGGCACCAGGGTGGTCAAGTTCTTCCTTCATCTTTCCAAGGAAGAGCAGCGGAAGCGCTTCCTGTCGCGCATCGACGAGCCGGACAAGAACTGGAAGTTCAGCGCGGCGGACATCAAGGAAAGGGGCTTCTGGAACGATTACATGAAGGCGTATGAAGCCTGCCTCGGCGCCACAAGCACAAGCGATTCGCCCTGGTATGTCGTTCCCGCGGACGACAAGCATAACGCTCGGCTGATTGTCTCCCAGATCATCCTCGATACGTTCGAAGACCTCGGCATGAGCTACCCAAAAATCAGTGCCGACCGCGAGCGGGAGTTGTTAGTGATTCGCGGGGAACTCACGACGTGAACGCCTGGGTGCAATGGCTCATGCCCGACCATAAGCTACCCGGCCAGCCAGAAACGGGCACGACCAGCAAGACGGTCGAATCGCCGGTCGCGGCGCGCGGCAATGCTAGCCCAGGGCCCGCGCCAAACCGCATATTCAGCCCGCCCGTTTCGAAGCAGCCGGAGCCACCGATTCGTGCCGAACTTTTCGGCATCGAACGCCTTGAGCAGCACGCCGAGAGTTCTGGCGGCCGCACAGCTCATATCACCCCGCGCGAAGCAGGGCCGTCTCCTCGCGAAGCGGCTTTACGACAACACCAGAGTTCTTACGGAGACCTATCGCGCCGTCGTCCGGGCAAATCTGGCGCGCCAGCCGATCACGCCGGCGGCGGAATGGCTGCTGGACAATTTTCATATCGTCGACGAACAGACGCGCGAAATCAAGAACGACCTGCCGCCCGGCTATTACCGCAGACTGCCGAAATTGGCGGAAGGACCGTTGCAGGGCTATCCACGCGTGTTCGGTGTCGCCTGGGCCGTCATCGCACACACCGACAGCGCGTTCGATACCCAGAAACTCACGCGCTTCGTCGAGGCGTATCAGCGGATCCAGCCGTTGACCATCGGCGAATTATGGGCGCTCGCGATCACCTTGCGCATCACGCTCGTCGAAAATCTTCGGCGTTTGGCCGAGGAGATCATGGCGCAGCAATCGGCGGTCCAGTTGGCCGATGTGCTCGCGGACCAGATTCTGATCGCGGCAGCCGGAGATGCCGAACCGGCGTCAGCCATTTTGCGCAGCCTCGATCAGGCGCCCTGGTCGACGGCATTCGCCGTCGAACTCGCCCAGCGTCTGCGTGACCATGATCCCGACACTACACCGGCACTGCGCTGGCTGAACGACAAGCTGGCGGTGGCACACACAACCACCGATCGGATCGTGCGCGAGGAGTTTTTGCGCCAGGGTGCAACGGATGTGAGCGTTCGCAATGTCATCGTGAGCATGCGCCTGGTCTCGACGATCAATTGGGCTGAATTCTTCGAAAGCGTCAGTCCGGTCGACGCGGTATTGCGCGGCGCCAGCAATTTCGCGGCGATGGATTTTCCGACACGCGACCGTTACCGGCGCGCGATCGAGGAACTCGCGCGCGAATCAGACCGTGACGAAGTGGACGTGACCAGGCACGCGATAGACGCCGCCAGACGCGCGACGGACCAGGTGGCCGAAAAGGTTTCCGCGCACGGGCGGGAAAGCGATCCAGGATATTACCTCATCGCCAGGGGCCGCCGAACGTTCGAGAGGGAACTGGGATGTCGGGTACCGTTGGGGACCCGGCTCTTTCATTTCAATTCCGATCTGGGCGTGACCAGCTATATGGGCATGATCGCGGTGGGCACCGCGATCATTCTCGCGCTCATACTCATCGCGGTCGCATCTTTGGGAATCGCCGCCGGGCCGCTTTTTGTTCTGGCGATCGTAGGCTTGGTTCCGGCTTCGGATGTTGCAATCGCAATCGTAAACCGCACGATCACCAAACTGGTCGGTGGAAGGATCCTGCCCGGATTGGAACTGCGCAACGGCGTCACGCCGGATCTTCGCACGATCATTGTCATGCCGGTTCTGCTTTCTGGCGCTTCGGCGGTCGAAAAGCAGATCGAACGGCTGGAAGATCACCATCTTTCCAACCCGGACGATAATTTCACGTTCGCGCTGATCTCCGACTGGCGGGATTGCGAGACGGAGCATGACTCCGACGACGATACGCTTTTAGGCCTGGCAACAGCCGGCATCGCGCGGCTGAACGCCCGCTACGGGCCGGTGCGCAATGGCCCGCGCTTCTTCCTTCTGCATCGCCGGCGCATGTGGAATGACGGCGAAGCCAGGTGGATCGGCTGGGAGCGCAAGCGCGGTAAGCTGCACGAACTCAACCGGCTTCTTCGTGGCGATACCGATACGACGTTCATGCCGATCGATGGCCATGTGCCGGTGCTGCCCACCGGCATCCGCTACGTCGTCACGCTCGACGCGGATACGCGCCTGCCGATCGGGACCGCCAGGCGGTTGGTCGGAAAGATGGCGCACCCGCTCAACAAGCCCGATTTCGATCCGCATGCCGGTGTGGTCGTCCACGGTCACGGCGTGCTGCAACCCCGTGTGACGCCATCCTTGTCCATCGGTAGTCAGGGTTCGCTGTTCCAGCGCGCCTTTTCCGGCCCCAATGGGCTCGATCCCTATGCTCTCGCGGTGTCCGACGTCTATCAGGATCTGTTCGAAGAAGGCTCCTTTTGCGGCAAGGGGATCTATGAAGTCGACAGCTTCGAGGCGGCGCTCGAAGGCCAAATTCCCGAGGATTCGGTCCTGAGCCACGATCTGCTGGAAGGCATCTTCGCGCGGGCGGGGTTGGCATCCGATATCGAGGTGGTTGAGGAATTTCCCTCCCGCTACGCCGTCGCCGCGGCTCGCCAGCATCGCTGGGTGCGGGGCGACTGGCAGTTGCTGCCCTGGATCTTCGGCTTTCGCGACACGGCCAGCGACGGTTCGCCGAAAACGCCGCTGCCGTTGATCGGCCGGTGGAAACTGATAGACAATTTGCGCCGCTCGCTTTCGGCGCCGGCGGCGCTTCTCGCCATGCTGATCGGCTGGCTGCTGCCGATGCGGGCGGCCGAGGTCTGGACCGCCTATATCCTTGCGACCATCGCGGTGCCCCCGCTGTTGCCGGCGCTCGACGGCATCGTGCCGCACCGCGCGGGCGTTTCGCTGCGCAATCATCTGCGCTCGCTGCGCGGCGATTTCGCCCTTGGCCTGTTGCAGAGTGCGTTCCTCATCACCTTCCTCGCGCATCAGGCCTGGGTCATGGTCGATGCGGTGGTGCGCACGCTGTTCCGCGTCTTTATCGGCCGGCGCCACTTGCTCCAGTGGGTGACGGCCGCACAGACGACAGCGGAGTCGCGGTTCGACACCCGCGGCTTTGCGCTACAGATCGCGGCGAGCCTGGGATCCGCCGGCGTTGTCGCCTTTGTGTTTTATGCCTTCGGGTTGCGAAGCTGGCCGATCGCGGTACCGTTTGTGTTCTTGTGGGCGGTGTCGCCCCTCGTCGCGCGCTGGGCAAGCAAGCCGCCGCTTCCGGACGGTCATTTTTCGGTCACCCCGGCGGACGCCCTGGCGCTGCGGCTGGTCGCCCGGCGCACCTGGCGCTTCTTCGAAACATTCGTCACGGCGGCAGACAACATGCTGCCGCCCGACAACTTTCAGGAAGATCCCGAACCGGTCGTCGCTCACCGTACCTCGCCAACCAATCTCGGGCTATACCTCCTCTCGATCATTGCCGCGCGCGATTTCGGCTGGCTGGGGACGCTTGACGTATTGGAGCGGCTCGAGGCCACATTCGCCACGATGGCGAAGCTGGAGCGCTTTCGCGGCCATTTCTTCAACTGGTACGATACAAGCGACCTGCGCGCGCTGGAGCCGAAATATGTCTCGTCGGTGGATAGCGGCAATCTTGCCGGCCATCTTATTGTACTGGGCCAAGCCTGCCGGGAGATCGTTGCTGGTCCGATCGGCAATCCGAATTGGATGGCGGGACTCAGCGACACCATCGCCCTGCTGCGCGACGCCGCACGTCCACAGCTTGCGGAGCACCCGGCGCCGGGTGCCGTGCGGGCAGGCCTGAACGCAGCCATCGATGGCTTCGCCGCCAGCCTCCTATACACGCCGTCAACGCCGGCGGACGTTGCCAAATGCCTGTCGGATCTGACGCAAAAGGCCGATGCGATCGCCGCCTCCGCACAGGCCTGGTCGCACGAACGCGGTGGCATGGCCGAAGCGGACATCACCGTCTGGGCCGAGGCCTTGCGCGCGTCCACCCACGCCCATCGGCAGGAGATCGATGTGCTGATGCCGTGGGCCAGCCTACTTCCGCCCGCGCGCCTGGCCGGCGGCGAGGCCACCGTATTGCTGGCCACGACCCCCACCCTGGCCGCGCTGCCAGCGCACTGCGAAGCAATATCGCGGCTGCTCGCGAACAGCCCTCAGGGCGTGGACCTCGCGCCCTTGATGGCCGCGCTGGAACAATCCGCCGACGCGGCCCGATCCCTGTCGCATCGCCTCGCGGCGATGGAAGATCTCGCGAAAACCATGTTCGACAGCCATGGAATTCGGCTTCCTGTTCGATGCCGGCCGACAACTGCTGTCCATCGGATACCGCGACAGCGATGGTGCGCTGGATGACAATTTCTACGACCTTCTGGCGTCCGAAGCGCGACTGGCCAGCTTCGTCGCCATCGCCAAGGGCGATCTGCCCGCCAAGCACTGGTTCCGGCTGGGACGCACCTTGACGCCGATCGACGGTGGTTCGGGCCTGATCTCCTGGTCCGGATCGATGTTCGAGTATCTGATGCCGTCCCTGGTGATGCGCGCGCCCGCGGGCAGTCTGCTGTATCAGACGAACCGACTGGTCGTGTGGCGGCAGGAGAAATATGGCGACGGACTGGGCGTGCCCTGGGGCATGTCGGAATCCGAATACAACGCCCGCGACATCGAGCAGACCTATCAATATTCCAGTTTCGGCATCCCCGATCTGGCCTATAAGCGCGGCCTCGGCGAAAATACCGTCGTCGCGCCTTATGCCAGCGGCCTGGCGGCGATGATCGATCCCACCGCCGCGGCGCGCAATTTCCAGCGCATGGCAGAGATGGGCGCGTGCGGCGTCTATGGCTGGTACGAGGCGCTCGACTATACAAGCGCCCGCCTGCCGGACGGTACCAAGGTCGCCGTCATCCGCGCCTATATGGCCCATCATCAGGGCATGACGATCGTCGGTATCGCGAACGCGCTTCAGGACGGCCGGATGCGCACGCGGTTTCACGCCGAACCGATCATGCGTGCGGCAGAACTTCTGCTGCAGGAGCGGATGCCCCGCGATGTCGTTGTCGCCCGGGCGCCGGACGGAAGCGGCGAGGGCGGCCGCGCAGAACGCCAGCCTGGTGCCCGACGCACAGCGCCACTATGCCTCGGCGCATTCGCGTGTGCCGCGCACGCATCTTCTGTCGAATGGACGCTATTCGACGATGATCACGGCGGCGGGATCGGGATACAGCCGGTGGCACGATGTCGCGATCACCCGCTGGCGGGAGGATGTCACCTGCGACGGCTGGGGCGCCTACATCTTCCTGCGTGATGTGCACACGGGCAACACCTGGTCGGCCGGCTACCAGCCGAGCGGGGTGGAACCCGATAGCTACTGACAACGTTCTCGGAAGATCGCGCCGCGATCGCGCGGAGCGACGCGGCTGTCACGACGACGCTCGAAGTCGTTATCTCGCCCGAGGACGACGCGGAGGTGCGCCGGGTTTCAATCACCAATAACGGAACCCGCTCGGTGGATATTGAACTTACCTCCTACGCCGAAATCGTCCTTGCGCGGCAGCCCGACGACGTGGCGCATCCGGCCTTCGCCAAACTGTTCGTGGAGACGGAATTTGTCCCCGACCTGGGCGCGATCCTCGCGACCCGTCGCCGGCGTTCGGCGGCTGACCCGCTCGTGTGGGCGGCACATCTCGCTGTCGTCGATGGCGAAAGTTCCGCGGACGTACAGTTCGAGACCGATCGCGCGCGCTTTCTCGGGCGTGGGCAAACCATTCGCTCGCCGGCCGCCATTGCCGAAGGCTGGCCGCTCTCCAATACCGTGGGTGCCGTGCTGGATCCGATCTTCAGCCTGCGCCGTCATGTGCGGATCCCGCGCGGAGAAACGGCACGTGTCGCGTTCTGGACGCTGGCCGCCTCGTCGCGGGAAGACGTGCTTGATCTGGCCGACAAGCATCATGATCGCGATGGCGTTCGATCGGGCGACGACGCTGGCCTGGACGCAGGCTCAGATGCAGTTGCACCATCTGGGCATCGGCACGGACGAGGCGCACCTGTTCCAGCGTCTCGCCAATCATATCCTCTATTCCGATCCGACCCTGCGGCCGGCCCCCGACGTCCTCAAGCGCGGCGCGCGGCAAGGCGTCGACGCTCTGGGCGCAGGGAATTTCCGGCGATCTGCCCATCGTGCTGGTGCGTGTCGAGGAGGACGGACATCTCGAACTCGTCCGGCAGCTTTTGCGCGCTCACGAATATTGGCGGTTGAAACAGCTGGCCGTCGATCTGGTGATTCTCAACGAGCGCCCCGCGTCCTATGTCCAGGACTTGCAGACCTCGCTCGACGCGCTGGTGCGCATGAACCAGTCAATGCCTCGGATTCCGGGCCGACGATCCGCGCGGGGCCGTGTTCGTCCTGCGCGCCGATCTCGTCTCCCCCGAAATTCGCGGTCTGCTTAGCGCTTGCGCACGCGCGGTACTCCACGGCAATCGCGGTTCTTTGGCCGATCAGCTCAAACGCGCTCGCGATCTCAATCCCGCCGGCGCGCCTTCCACCCGGAGGCCGCCGCCGCCGGCCGCGGCGCCCGAAACGCCGTTGCCGCGTCCCGCGATGGAGTTCTTCAACGGGCTCGGCGGGTTTACGAATGACGGCCGCGAATATCTGACGATCCTGGAAGGAAATGACCGCACGCCGGCGCCATGGTTGAACGTGGTCGCGAATCCGTCATTCGGCTTCCAGGTCTCGACCGATGGCAGCGGCTTTACCTGGTCGGTGAATAGTCAGCAAAATCAGCTAACTCCGTGGTCGAACGATCCCGTGTGCGATGGACCCGGCGAAGCGATCTATGTGCGCGACGAAGACACCGGAGAGGTCTGGGGGCCGACCGCGCTGCCCATCCGTGACAAGACCGCGTCCTATGCCGCGCGGCATGGACAGGGTTACAGCCGGTTCGATCATGACTCGCACGGCATTGCGCTCGAACTTCTGCAATTTGTTCCGGTTGACGATTCGATCAAGATTTCCCGATTGAAGATCGCCAATCGTTCCGACCGCCCACGACGTCTGTCGATCACCGCATACGTCGAATGGGTCCTCGGCCCCAACCGATCGGCTACGGCGCCTTACGTCGTCACCGAGATCAATCCCGAAACCGGCGCGATCTTCGCGTGGAATCCGTGGAGCGAGCCGTTTCACGATCGCGTGGCGTTCGCCGATCTGAACGGAAAGCAAACGGCCTGGACCTGCGACCGGACCGAATTCCTGGGGCGCGACGGTGCGATGGACTGGCCGCTTGCGCTGACGTCCGGGGCGCATTTGTCCAATCGCACGGGCGCCGGCCTCGATCCCTGCGGCGCGCTCCAGACGCGGGTGACACTGGATGTCGCGGGCACAACGGAGATCGTCTTCTTTCTCGGGCAGTCGCCGGGCGGGGCCGAAGCGCAATCGCTTCTCGCAAAGTATCGCAAGGCCGATCTCGACGCGGTCATTGCCGCGGTCACCCAGCAATGGCAAGACACGCTCGGGGTCGTGCAGGTCAAGACGCCCGACCGCGCGATGGATATTCTTCTTAACCGCTGGCTGCCCTATCAGACCCTGGCCTGCCGGGTATGGGCGCGGTCAGCCTTCTACCAGGCAAGCGGCGCCTATGGCTTCCGCGATCAATTGCAGGATGTGATGGCGCTGTGCGTATCGCGGCCCGAAATCGCGCGGGCGCACATCCTCATCGCCGCCGCGCGGCAGTTCGTTGAAGGTGACGTCCAGCATTGGTGGTTGCCGGAATCAGGGCGCGGTGTCCGCACACGCGTCTCCGATGACCGTGGCTGGCTGGTCTTTGTCGTCGCCCACTATATCCGGACGACCGGCGACTTCGCTGTGCTTGACGAGACGGTACCTTTTCTCGAAGGGCCCGTATTGAAAGATGGCGAGCGCGATGCGTTCTTCCTGCCGGCGATGGCCGGCGCCAAAGCCAGTTTGTTCGACCATTGCGCGCTGGCGCTCGACAAGAGTCTCGCAACTGGCGCGCACGGCCTGCCGCTGATGGGCACCGGCGACTGGAACGACGGTCTCGACGGCGTCGGCGCCGGCGGCAAGGGGGAGAGCGTCTGGCTCGGCTGGTTCCTGTATGCGGCGCTGATAGCATTCGCCGATCTGGCGGATCAGCATCACAACCCCGAGCGCGCGGCGGCCTGGCGTCAGCACGCCGCCACCCTGCGGGACTCCCTCGAGCGCGAGGCCTGGGACGGCGACTGGTATCGCCGCGCTTATTTCGACGATGGATCGCCGCTTGGCTCTGTCGCCAACGATGAATGCCGCATCGATTCGATTGCCCAATCCTGGGCTGTCATTTCGGGCGCCGCGGAAGCGACGCACGCGGCGCGCGCCATGGCGGCCCTGGACAAATACCTCCTGCGCCGGGACGACTCGTTATTGCTGCTATTCACCCCGCCCTTCAATCATCCGGCGCGCGATCCCGGTTATATCAGGGGCTACCCGCCGGGCGTTCGGGAGAATGGCGGACAATACACCCATGGTGCGGTCTGGGCCGCGCTGGCCTTCGTCATGCAGGGCGACGGCGACCGAGCGGGAGAGTTGCTGTCGATGCTCAACCCGATCCACCATGCCGACAGCCCAACCGCCATCCACCGCTATAAGGTCGAGCCCTATGTCGTCTGCGCCGATCTCTATTCCGAACCACCGCATGTCGGGCGTGGGGGATGGACCTGGTACACCGGTTCGGCCGGATGGATGTATCGCGTGGCACTGGAAGGACTTCTCGGCTTTCAGTTGCATGGTGCGACTCTAGCGCTCGATCCCTGCATTCCCCGCAACTGGCCGGGTTTCGAGATCGCCTTCCGCTATCGCTCCGCGCGCTATGAGATCGCGGTGAATAACCCCAACAGCGTCTGTCGCGGGGTAATCTCGGTCACGCTAGACGGCGCACTTATGCCAGACAGCAAAAAAGCGCTTATTCCCCTGGCAGACGACGGCGCCACGCATCGTGTGCTGCTCGTTCTTGGACCAGAATGAGGTTGCCATGTCGGAACACATAAACCCGTTGGCCGGCAAGCCGGTCCCGCCGTCGCTGCTGGTCAATATTCCCCGCCTGGTGGCGGCCTATTTCTCGCTCGTACCCGACCCCGCGATTGCCGCCCAGCGCGTCGTATTCGGCACCTCGGGGCATCGCGGCTCCGCGTTTGCCGCCGCGTTCAACGAAGCGCACATCCTGGCCATCGCCCAGGCCGTCTGCCTTTACCGCCGCCACGCCGGCATCGACGGGCCGCTGTTCCTGGGCATGGACACGCACGCGCTGTCGGAAGCTGCTTTCGCGTCCGCGATCGAGGTGCTCGCGGCGAATGGCGTCGAAACGATGATCGACCAGCACGCCGGCTACACGCCGACGCCGGTGATCTCGCACGCGATCCTGACCTACAATCTGGGCCGTAAGACGGGGCTCGCGGACGGGATCGTTATCAGCCCCTCGCACAATCCGCCCGACGAAGGCGGCTTCAAATACAACCCGGCCAACGGCGGCCCGGCGGATGTCGATGTGACAGGCTGGATCGAGAAAGCCGCGAACGAATTCCTCGTCAAGAAACTCGGTGGTGTCGTGCGCATGCCCTATGAACGCGCCCACAAGACGGCGTGCATTCGTGCCTATGACTACATCACGCCCTATGTCGCCGACCTCGCCAATGTCGTCGATCTGGAAGCGATCCGTGCAGCGGGCGTGCGCATCGGGATCGACCCGCTGGGTGGCGCCGCTGTACAGTATTGGCAGCCTATCATCGAGCGCTACAAGATCGCCGCGACCGTGGTGAATGACGCCATCGATCCGACGTTTCGCTTCATGACAGTGGATTGGGACGGAAAGATCCGGATGGACTGCTCCTCGCCCTATGCGATGACGCGGTTGATCGCGCTGCAGGACAAATTCGACATCGCCTTCGCCAATGACACCGACGCCGACCGGCACGGCATCGTCTGCCCGTCGGGTGGACTGATGAACCCGAATTACTTTCTCGCGGCCGCCATTGCCTATCTATCCGCGAACCGGCCTCAGTGGCGCCACGCCAGCGCCATCGGCAAAACCGTCGTCTCCAGCGGCATGATCGACCGCGTCGTGGCGAAACTGGGACGTAAGCTGGTCGAAGTGCCGGTCGGTTTCAAATGGTTCAGCAGCGGCCTGATCGACGGATCGCTGGCGTTCGGCGGCGAGGAAAGCGCCGGCGCATCGTTCCTCCGTAGGAGTGGGGCGGTATGGACGACCGACAAGGATGGACCGATCATGGGCCTGCTCGCCGCGGAGATAACCGCGCGCACCGGCCATGATCCCAACTTATTTTATGCGTCCGTCACGCAGGACCTGGGTCAATCCTTCTACGCAAGAATAGATGCGCCGGCCACACCAGAGCAGAAGGCACGTCTCGCCAAGTTGGACCCCGCCGAACTTGATGTGAAGGACCTGGCGGGCGAGCCGATCGAAACGAAGCTGACGAAAGCGCCCGGCAACAACGAACCCATCGGCGGGATCAAGCTGGTCGCTGAAAACGGCTGGTTTGCCGCCCGGCCATCGGGAACCGAGGATGTTTACAAGATTTACGCAGAAAGCTTCCGCAGCGAGGAGCATCTCCGGCAGATCCAGCGCGATGCGCAGGCTCTCATCGCCCGCCATGCCAAGGAGAAATGATTTCTACGTTTCTCCGATGAGCTTTTAGTCAGTTAGGATTGAGATTAGGCATAGCGAGAAGGGCTAAAGAAGTCTGAAATTGGTATGTTGAGAAAGTCTCGATGACTGCCTCGAAGGGGATGGAGCGCTCGGTGCGACGGAGACCCCCATGACGTGGCAACGGAGCGCGCGTTCTAACGCAGGGACTGAAGGACAGCTCGCCGGAAAGCAGACCTTGCAGGGCGCCGCGGGGTGTCCGTTAGGATCGCCTTGCAGTGTCCACCGTCGCTGAGATTCGTTTGGCTGAGCTCAACTCGTACCCAATCAGAAGAGAGTCGGAGCATGGCGAGCCAGCTATCCGCGGTGAACATCTCGTCAGCCAAACCTACCAAGCCCGGGCAGCCGGTACCGCAAAATGGCCTGACAAGCGTAAGCGCGAATTTCGGTGCACGCGGTGTCGAGTGCCTCCGGCTGGAGCGTAATGGTGCCCTGGGGCGCGAGCCCGGATTGCCGCAATGAGGAGCTGCTTTCGAGCGTCAGCAGGTGTTTTGGTGTGGAGCGCGTTCACCGAAGTTAAAGGGCATCAGATCCTCGATGTCGGCATCTGGCGTGCGCAGAGGTAATTGAGTGAGAACGTGGCGTAGCCAGGCATAGGGCTCGACGCCACAGGCGCGGCATGTGAGCACCAGACTATAGATCACGGCGCTCGCCTTGGCACCTGCGACTGTGTCACTGAAGAGCCAGGATTTTCTTCCGGTTACAAAAGGCCTGATGTCACGTTCGAGAACGTTGTTATCGATCGGGGCGAGACCGTTGCTGGTGTAGCGTATCAGATAGTCCCATTGGTTTTGTGCATAGGAGATCGCCTTGCCGGTGAAGCTTTCGGGCAGGACCTTCGGCGCCAGGTCATCGAGCCATGTCTTGAAGGCGGCCAATACCGGCAGGCTGTGCTGCTGTCTCAGACGCAAGGTGTAATCGGCGCGCGTTTCGCCTTCGCCCGGTGTTTGCCGTGCCAGTCTCTCGACCTCGTACAGGGCCTCGAAGAACTTGAGCGCCTGCAACGGAGGGCCACCGGGTTTCTTTCTCGCCTTCAGCGCGTCGGTGAACTTGCGTCGAGCATGTGCCATGCAGCCGAGATGGATAGCGCCGTCCAGCGTGCGCCAGGCGTCATAGCCATCGCTCATCAACAGGCCGCGGTAGTCGCCCAGAAAGGCCTGCGGATGCTGCTGGCCGCGTCCGGGCTGATAGTCGAACACGACAATCGGCTGCTCGCTGTCGCGACCGCTGCGGTAGGCCCACATGAAGGACTTGGCCTGTGCGTCCCGGCCATCCTCCTTGAGAACCTGAACCCAGGTCTCGTCGCCGTGGACGAGGGGCTGCGACCTGAGCTTTTGCTTCAGCGCCTCATACAGCCGCAGCAAATGCAGATCGACCGACCGGATCACCCAGTTGGCCAGTGCACCGCGGCTGATGCTGACGTTCGCGCGCGCCAGCGCCTGCTCCAAACGATACAAGGGGGTGCCGTCGACATATTTGTTGGCGAGCACGAGCGCGAGTGTGGATGGCGTGGCAACGCTGCCCGGCAAGGGCTGTGCCGGCATCGGCGCGATCACGATCGGCGTGTGCAGCGCGGTGCGCTCGCAGTGGCGGCAGGCATATTTGAACCGCACATGCTGCAACACTGTCGCCTTCACCTCGATATGCAGTTGCTCGCTGACGGTCTCGCCCATCCGGTGCATCCGGTTGCGGCAGCACGGGCACGCCTTTTGGTCTTCGGGAAGGTCATGCTCGACGCGCTCGCGCGGCAGATCTTCAGGCAGCGGCTTGCGGCCCCGCTTCTTCGGCTCCGGCTTCTCCGCGTCCGGCAGCCCCGTGTCCGCCATGGCAGCCGCCTCGACATCATCGGTTTCCTCGCCTTCGGCGGCGGCCTGCTCGGCTTCGTTGAAGATACGCTCCGTCAGCTTCTCGCTACGCGGCGCATAGCGATGCAAGCGCTCCAGGCGCAACTGCTCCTCAAGATGCACGACGCGTTGCACGAGCTTCTCGTTCTCGACCTTCAGCGCAGCGATCTCGGCTGCGTGCGCTGCGATCAGCGCCTTCAACTCCTCTGTCGTGGCGGTGCGATTCATCGAATCCTTGAATCGAAGCCCACCCACCTTGTCCAGAACAATCTGCGGCCTTCAACAACCTCGCCGCGGTATCCCACGGATGGTCAGCCCACGCTCAGATACTGCCGCGCCGGGTGCCGCCGCACCGCCTCGATGTCGATGCCATCGAGCAACCAGTGCAACTGTTCGGTCGATAGCCTCACCACCGCCTGCTGCTGTCCACGCGGCCAGGCAAAGCGATCAGCCTCGAGCCGCTTCATCATCAGCCAGAACCCTGAGCGGTCGTATAACAAAAGCCGGATCCGGTCGCGGCGCCGGTTGCAGAAGCCGAACACGGCGCGGCCGAACGGATCCAGATGCATCGCCTGTTCGACCAGGATCGCAAGGCCGTTGATGCCAACCCGGAAGTCGATCGCCTCGCGATGCAGGTAAACCTGCACATCAGCGGCCAGCTGGAACATCGTAGCGTCCCAGAGTTACGATCATCGCCGACACCAGCTCCACGTCCCGCCCGCTGCACTCAAGCCGCAGCGTGACGCCGTTGGGCATCTCCACCGTCAACCTTGGCGTAGCCGGATCCGTGTGGCGCCCGGCCTTGGTCGGCTGCACATGGTGCTGGATCGGAGGCGGAGCTGGCGGTTCCGGCGGACCAGCCACACCGCACAGCTCGACAACCGGCACGAACACTTCCGTCGCACGCTCGATCGCGCCCACCGCCACGCCATTCCTTTGCTGCCGCTGCTGCCCAGCGACCCATTTGCGCAGCAGGTTCGCGTTCACGCCGTGCCGCAGCGCAACCCCGGCCAGCGATACGCCAGGCTGCAGGCAGGCCTCAACCAGCCGTCGTTTGCTGGCCGGATCATAACGGCGCCGGCTGTTCCGCAGCACGCCGACCGCTTCAAGTCTCAAAGGGTTTGAGGGATCGCTCATCCGTGGTGTCCACTTCGTTGATGGTGGACACCATCCCTGTTCCATCTCGTCGCAACATACTATGTGCCGTGAATTGCGCGCTTACTGACAAGCGACGAGGCTCGCGGTCGGCTGGAGAAATTCGGCCCCAACGCGATGCCGGATACCAGCGCACATCCGTTGCGCATGGCGCTGCAGAAATTCTGGGCGCCCGTGCCTTGGATGCTCGAAGCGGCGATCGTGCTTGAACTCGTGCTCGGCAAATATGTCGAAGCAGCGATCATCGCCCTTCTTCTTCTGTTCAACGCCGCGCTTGGACTCTTCCAAGAAAGCCGAGCCCAAGCGACGCTGGCCGCGCTGAAGTCGCGACTTGCGCTCTCCGCCTCGGTCAAACGGGACGGAGCATGGAAAACCGTTCCTGCCACCGACTTGGTCCCCGGCGATCTGGTGAAGCTCTCGCTAGGCGCCGTGGTGGCGGCGGATGTCAAGCTCACAAGCGGCGAAGTTCTGCTTGACCAATCCATGCTCACGGGCGAATCCGTGCCGATCGAGGCGGGCGCGGGGCTTCAAACCTTCGCAGGGGCGTTGGTTCGGCGCGGCGAGGCCGAGGCGGAGGTTACCGCAACCGGTACACGCACCAAATTCGGACGAACCGCCGAGCTCGTTCGAACCGCTCATGTCGTGAGCACGCAACAGAAGGCAGTGCTGCGCGTGGTGCGCAATCTCGCTGCCTTCAACGGCGCGATTATCGTGCTGCTGGTGGCCTATGCCTGGTTTCTCAAGATGCCGGTTGCCGAGATCATGCCCCTCGTGCTGACGGCCATCCTGGCATCGATACCCGTCGCACTACCGGCCACCTTCACCCTTGCGTCGGCAATCGGCGCGAGGGCTCTAGCGAAGTTGGGAGTCCTTCCCACCCGCCTGTCTGCCGTCGATGAGGCGGCGTCAATGGTGGTCTTGTGCGCTGACAAGACCGGGACGCTGACCCAAAACGCCCTGACGGTCACGACGGTTTGTCCGTCGCCCGGATTTGACGAGGCACATGTTTTGACGCTGGCGGCGCTGGCCAGCTCGGATGGCGGGCAGGATCCGGTCGACGGCGCCGTTCGCGCGGCGGCGATTTGCAAGCCCATCTCCGATGCACCGAAGTTGGTCAAATTTTCCGCGTTTGATCCGGCCAAGAAGATGTCTGAGGCGACCACGACAGACGCAACGGGAAACCCGGAGCGTATCGTCAAGGGCGCCTTCTCTGTCGTGAGCGCGCTCGCCCAGCCCTCCCCGGACCTTGTCGCCGCTGCCAAGGAACTCGAAGACAAGGGCTTTCGCGTGTTGGCGGTCGCCGTCGGGCTGGCGGCCGGAATGAAGCTCGCGGGCCTCATCGCGCTCAGCGATCCGCCGCGCAACGATTCAGCCGCCCTGATCGCCGAATTGCACGACCTGGGCGTCCGTGCCGTCATGGTGACGGGTGATGCGTCGGGGACGGCGGCGATCGTTGCGAAGGCGGTGGGACTTGACGGCGCCGTCTGCCCGCCCGGCCCAATCCCGGATGCCGTCCACCCAGAGCAATTCGCTGTCTTCGCCGGCGTCCTACCCGAGGATAAATTTAAGCTCGTCAAGGCATTCCAGGCGGGAGGTTACACCGTCGGCATGTGTGGCGACGGCGCCAATGATGCTCCGGCGCTCCGCCAGGCGCAAATGGGGATCGCGGTCTCGACGGCGACCGATGTCGCAAAGTCGGCCGCCGGCATGGTCCTGACCGACGCCGGGCTTGGCGGCATCGTCGCCGCGGTCAAGGAAGGTCGTATTACCTTCCAGCGCATCCTGAGCTACGCCCTGAACTCCATCACGAAGAAAACCGTCCAAGTACTGTTTCTGGCGATCGGGTTGCTCCTTACCGGCCACGCAATTCTGACGCCCTTGCTAATGGTCCTGATCATGATCACAGGCGACTTCCTCGGCATGTCACTGACGACCGATCATGTCCGGCCGTCACCGCAGCCAAACGCTTGGCGCGTTGGCAATCTGACGATCGCCGGGGTGACCATGGAACTCGGTGAGCTGATCTTCTGCACCTCCATCCTGGCCTTCGGCGCGTATCGGCTAGGGCTGGCTATAGGCGCGCTACAGACCCTGTCCTTCCTCGTTATCGTGTTCGGCAACCAAGCCACCACCTACACCAATCGTGAGCGCCGTCACCTCTGGTCATCCCGACCCAGCGTCTGGCTTCTCGTGTCGTCGGTTGCCGATATCCTGATCGCCTCGACCTTAGCCATCGGCGGCATCGCCATGGCGCCGTTGCCTGCTTGGGTGGTCGCCTGCACGCTCGCGGCTGCCGCGGCCTTTGCCATCCTCCTGGACTTGGTGAAGGTTCCGGTCTTCCGTCGCTTGGGAATTGCCTAGGTGCACCTTACACCCGAGGCGCACGCGCCTCGGTCTTATTGAGGCCGACGCATTGCAGCGAGACGGACTCGAAGCCGGCTCATGGATGGGCTTAGCGCACCGACCCGTCACGCCGTTGCCTTCTCGTCACCATCTCAGACCTTCGTCGGCCGTATATCCTTCAACACCGCCGCAGCCAAGTGTGTCTATATGGATCAGTTGTCGTCCAGCAACCTTAATAGGCTTGGTTCGTCTGTGATCAGCAGAGCATAAACATGGCCGGCGCGAACGCCTGGTGCTAGAGATGCCGACGGTCTTTTTTGATCTTGGGCCAGGGTGCGCATCGCGACTGACGACGCGATAAATTGGCCGATAGTTGGCGATAGTTGTTGAAACCACGCAAAATTCGAACCGTCCGATTTTCCCCTTGAAATCAAGAGCGGAAAAATTTGACGGACTGACAGTCGGGCTTAGACCGTCAGGAGAAAACTTTTGTGCATAGAAATCAGCGCGTTACGATGCGTGGAAACGATCGAGTGGGCCTGACGGGTCGTAGAAACGGCGGCATTAGGATAGCAGGGGATAAGCCTACGAGGCAGATTCAATCGATTGTCTTCGATAGCCTTTGAACGGTCTGATGTGCCGGAAAGTTTATGCAGACGGCTGATCCTCATCGTTCGGGGGCCAAACCAACATCGGCCAATACTTCCAAACAAACAGAAGGAAACTTATCACCCAGAGCAGAGCCGAAATACCGAGCAGAGCCATGGAGGATGTGCCCGCGAACGCGGCTGCGATCCGGGTCACGCCCGCCAGTGTGACCGCCGCGTAGATCAAGGTCGTGACGTGATCCGCTTCCAGCGGTCGGCCCGTGTGGCCGCGCGCCACGCGCGTCATTACGGCCAGCACCATGGTGCCGATGGCGCCGGCTGTAAGAGCATGGATCGCGGCTGGCTCCGGTATCGTGGCGGTCAGCAGGCTTCCGCCCAGCAGTCCGGCGCCGACCGCCACCCAGGCATATCCTACATGCAAAATCGCCAGCAGCGGTTCGCGTAGCGTCGCCGTTCCGCGCCAGCGTGCCAGACGCCAAAGATTGAGCGCCGAACCGAGGAGCAACAACGTGCCGACCAGTCGAGAGTTGGGAAAGAACGCCCAGCCAAGAAGGCCGGTGTGAAGTGTTACGAGGGCGGCGCTATCAATCCGACCATGTGCGGCAGGAAGGGGAGAGATTTGGCGCTTCACGAGCCAATTGCGCGTGAAGGCGGGAATGATGCGGCCGCCAATGGCCGAGACGAGGGCGACGATCGCGGCGATTGCGAGCCGCCATCCCAATCCTGTGGGCACTTTGAATTGCGCCAGCTCAAGATACATCAGCAGGTTTGCGATCGCGAGGACGCCAATCGGGAGCGGCATCATCAGATTGCGCCAGTTGCGCGCGGCGACGATCTCCCGAGCAGCGACAGCGCAGAGCACTACCGGGAACGCCAGGTCGAGGCCGGCCGCAAGCCAGAACGGCAGGAAAGCCGAAACGAGGCAGGCGATGCGGCCGAGCAGCCACAAGGCGAGGAGCGAGGCCAGAGCCGCGCCCCGGATTGGTGGCCGGCCCGTCCAGTTGGGAATGGCGGTCAGCATGAAGCCGGCGATCGCCGCAAGCACAAAGCCGAACAGCATGGCATGGATGTGCCAGGTGAGCGGGTCGAAACGTGTCGGAAGGGCGGCGCCAGTGAAAAAGACGACCATCCAGAGCGCCAGCGCCAGCGCCGCCCATAAGGCCACCGCCAGAAAGAAGGGCCGAAACGCCAAGGACCACAGCGCGATCGGCTGACCGCCAGTCTTCTCCGCTACCGCTGTCGCTGTCGCCATCACCATCACACACCTTGCCCGTCGGCTGCCGCTCCTCCCTCCCGGCTCACGGAGGGTCAAGCACAATCGGCCTGCCGTTGGCGGAAGAATCCAGTCTCTGACGGGCCGATGTTACGCTCCGTGGAAGCACTACGGTTTGCGCCCGCGCAAACTCAATTTCAGATGTGCCGCGTCAGTCGGCCGCGTCCTCCGCGATCCGCAGAATCTCGGAGGTGTTGCGAATAGTCAGGTGCTGGTTATGGCTCGTCAGCAGTCCCGCTTTCTCCCAGCCCGTCAGGATGCGGCTGGCGGTATGAAGCGTCGTGCCGGCGATGTCAGCCAGATCTTTTCGCCGCAACGGGAACTCGATCGCCGTGCCATCGACGGTGCTGTGTCCGGATTGGCGCGAGAGCCGCAGCACCGCATGGGCGACGCGCCGCTCTGCGCGCTGCGTGGTGAGCTCGCGCACTCGGTCTTGCACCTCCTGCAGGCGCTTGCCGATGATACGGATGACGTTGATGGCGATCGGCGGATAGTGGGTCATCAGCTCCAACAACTCGTCTTCGCTCCAACTCGCTTCCAGGGTTTCGGCGAGCGTGATGGCGTCGGCTGGATAGCGGTTATCTGTGAAGAGCGCGACCGTCCCGAACATCTCGGCAGGGCCGATGAAGCGGATCACGACCTGGGCGCCGTCGCTGCCCGACTGGGCGATACGGACGCTGCCTTCGATGATGGCGTGGGCGCGAACGCCGTCATCGCCCTGGTTGAATATGCACCTATCCTTGGGCAGGCGGCGCACACGCGCGCAGGCCGCCGCCGATTCCAGCGCGAAGAGTGGCAGTCCACGAAATAGCTCCATCGCAGCCAGGGTTTGCAGAGGGATCTGGGCGTCTCTGGTCATGTGAGGACCTTACCCCCTGGTCCCGAATAAGGGGAGCAGTTTGCGCCAGCGCAAACGCGGCGGGTCAACAGCGCGCTAAGTTTCCCGGGAAAACGCGGAGGCAAGCCTATGGAATCGCGATTTCGCGACGGCAAAGCGGGTGATCCCCTCCCTTTTGGATGGGCGCGGAATGATGGATGACGTGATCGTCGCCCGTGCGCTGCATGTGCTGGCCGTCGTGATCTGGATCGGCGGCGTCGCGATGGCGACGACGGTGGCGTTGCCGGCGGTTCGACATGGCGATCTCGGATCCGATAAGTTCCAAGCCTTCCAGGCCATCGAGCATCGCTTCGCCTGGCAAGCGCGCACGGCAATTATCTTGGTCGGGTTGACCGGCTTCTACATGACTTGGCGGCTCGATCTGTGGGAGCGCTTCCGCACAGCCGGCTTCTGGTGGATGCATGCCATGGTCTGCTTGTGGCTGTTGTTCGCCTTCATCCTGTTCATCGCTGAGCCGTTCATTCTGGACCGCCATTTCCGGCACTGGGCGACAGCGCGGCCGGACGTCGCCTTCGCCTGGCTGCATCGGGCGCACTGGCTGCTGCTGGCGCTGAGCGTGGTGACGATCCTGGGCGCAGTCACGGGAAGCCAGGGATGGTCGATCTTTTGAATAGGTCGGGAGTCGGTCACGAGCGGCTGGCCGACAAATGCGCTGGGAGAACGGGCCATGGACTCTGAGCAAGGGCTGATATCATGACGCTCACTGCGGCGCATATCGACCCGCCGGTCGAAGATCCCGTCAGCAACGTCCTCAAGTGGGTGCTGCTGGTCGTCGCCATCGCCACGTTCGGTCTGCTTGCCTGGGCGACGGTTGAGACCTACCGCACCGCGCCGCCGCAGCCGGACCGCTTCGTCACCGCGAACGGGTCCGTGCTGATGACGGACGACGACATCGTCGCCGGGAAGGGCGGCTTCCAGAAAGCCGACCTGATGGATTACGGCAGCCTCTACGGGATGGGCTCCTATTACGGCGAGGACTACACCGCCTCGACCCTGGTGGCTCTGGGTACGGCAACCCAGAATAATGTTGCGCTGGCCATGTCCGGCAAACCGTTTGCCGCGCTTCCGGCCGAGCAACAAGCCTCCGCCACCGCTACGATGCGCCGCGCGCTGCAAGGCGTGGATCTGACCAAGGCGGAGGTCGTGCTTCCCGGCCCGTTGGCGGATGCCCTGGTTACGGTGCGCGACACCCTTGCCAACTCGTTGAATACCGCCAATCCCGCCAAAGGATGGACGCCGGCCTACAGCCTCACGCCGCCGCTCGCGGTCAAGACGGCGGATTTCCTGGTGTTTTCCGCGCTGACGACGGTGGCGCGGCGGCCAGGCGTCAGCTGGTCCTGGACACAGAACTGGCCCTATGAGCCGCTGGTTGGCAACGCTCCCACGACCAACACCTTCGTTTGGACCTGGGCCAGCTTCTGCTTCACGTTCTTCGCCTTCGGCGTGGTGCTGTTCATCTACGAATTCTTCCTGAACAACCCAGACGACGCGCCGATGGATCCGGTGCTGGCGACGTTCCGACCGCTCACGCCGAGCCAGAGGCGCATCGGCAAGTATTTTCTCGCCGTCGCCGTGCTGCTGCTCGTGCAGATCGGCGCCGGCATCATCATGGCGCATTCCTATTACGACCGGACCAGCTTCTACGGCATCGCGATCAACGATTTCCTGCCCTTCAACTTCCTGCGCGACGTCCATATCCAGGCGCCGATCGTCTGGATTGGGTTATCGTGGATCGGTGCGGCGCTATTCCTGGCGCCTGCCATCGCTGGCGGTCAGGAGGCCAAAGGCCAGCATTGGCTGGTGGATTTCCTGTTCTGGGTGACGTTGTTGGTCGTGGCCGGAGCCCTGATCGGCGACTATCTCGGCATCATGGGGGTGATCAACCAGAACTGGTTCTGGTTCGGCAACCAGGGGCTCTCCTATATCCAACTCGGCCGCTTCTGGCAGATCGGCTTCTTCATCGGGCTGGCGCTGTGGAGCCTACTCGTGATGCGGGCGCTCTGGCCGAGTACGGCTCTCTGGCGGAAGGCAGCCGGCCAGTTCTGGACCGGGCGCATCCGCATGGAGCACCTGATCTGGGCGTCCACGATCAACATCGCGGTTCTCTACGTGTTCGGTATGATCCCGCTCACCGGGATCGAGAAGTCCTTCACGCTCACCGACTTCTGGCGCTGGTGGGTGGTCCATCTCTGGGTCGAGCAGTCGTTCGAGTTCTTCGCCGCCACCATGAGCGCCTATCTCCTGATGTCGGTGGGCTTGGTCTCCCGCAAGCTCGCCGAGCGCGCGACCTATTTCGAGATCATCCTGATTTTCCTTGGTGGGGTCATCGGCACTGGCCATCACCTCTATTGGGCCGGCGGTCCCAGCATGTGGGTGCCGATGGGGAGCATGTTCTCCTTCATCGAGGTGTTGCCGCTGGTGCTGCTGATCATCGAGGCGATCAATCACTACCGCCTGATCAAGGCACATCAGGAGTTCAAATACCGGCTGGCCTACACGTACGTCATCGGGGCGGCGTTCTGGAATTTCGTCGGCGCTGGCGTGTTCGGCGGCGGCACGCTCAACGCGCCGCTGGTGAACTATTACGAGCACGGCACCTTCCTGACGCTCAACCATGCCCATACCGCGCTGTTCGGCGCGTTCGGCGAACTGGCGATCGGGCTGATCTATTTCTGCCTGCGGTACATCGCCGCCGATCGGCAGCGCTTTAGCGAGAAGCTCGGGCTGTGGGCCTTCTGGCTCTACAATGGCGGGCTGGTGCTATGGATACTGCTCAACTTCTTCCCGATCGGCTGGGCGCAACTCGACGCCGTCTATGAGCATGGCCTTGCCTACGCCCGTAGCAGCGCCTTCTACGACACGACGTTGTTCTGGCAGTGGATGCGGCTGCCTGGCGATGTGCTGTTCGCAGCCGGCGCGTTGCTGATGGCCTGGGATTTCATCGTCAAGCTGCGGCCGCTCTATCCGCAAGCGATCGATCGTCTGATCTTCCGCAAGCCGCTGCGGTCAGCTTCAGAACCGGCGGAATGACATGACCAGCCGCACGGCCGAGCTCCGGATCAAACGAGTCTACGACACTCTTGACAAGGCTGACGGGACGCGCGTGCTCGTGGACCGCCTCTGGCCGCGCGGTCTACGCAAGGAGAAGGCCGCGGTGACGCTTTGGCTCAAGGAGATCGCGCCGAGCACGGAACTGCGTGAATGGTTCGGCCACGATCCGGCGCGCTGGGCAGAGTTCGGCCACCGCTACCGCGCCGAATTGGCGCGCAATGACGGGGCCGTCGCACAACTCGCCGATTTATCGAAGCTCGGTCCGATGACGCTGCTCTACGCCGCGCACGACACGGAATATAACCACGCCATCGTGCTCGCTGCCTATTTGAACGACCATCTGAAGGACGGGCATGGCCACCATACTGCATAGGCCGGTTTGCGATCTGCTTGGTTGTGCCTATCCGATCGTCTCAGCCGGAATGGGCGGTGTAGCCCGGTCGGAGCTCGTAGCTGCCGTAACAAAGGCCGGAGGCTTCGGTTTTCTCGGCATGGTGCGCGAGCCGGTCATGTTGATCCGGTCGGAGGTAGACGCGTTGCGGGCGCGAAACCTGCAACGCTTCGGCGTCAATCTCATCCCGGCGGCCACAGATCGCGCTCTGCTCGATGCCCAGGTCTTAGCGTGCATCGAACTCGGCGTCCCTGTCGTGGGTCTGTTTTGGGATGTGCCGCTTCCGCTGGTGCAAAGGCTGCGCGATGCCGAGATCATCGTCATATGTCAGGTGGGATCGCTCGCCGAAGCGCGTGCGGTGGAACATGCCGGAGCGCAGATCCTGATCGTCCAGGGCGTCGAAGCCGGCGGCCATGTCCGTGGTAACGCCCCGCTGCATGAACTCCTTCCCGAAATAGCCGAGCACACGGCCGTGCCCGTCCTGGCGGCCGGAGGAACTCACGGACGGCGGCGACCTGGCCACGGTGATGTCGCTCGGTGCCCAAGGCGGGGTCTTCGGCACGGTGCTGATCGCCACGCCGGAATCCTTTGCCCACGATTATCACAAGCAACGCCTGGTGGACGTCGACGGCGAAGAAACGGTCCTGACCGATGCCTTCCACATCAACTGGCCACGAGGTGCGAAGGCGCGCGTGCTGGCGAACAGCGTCACGCGTGGCGAGCGGGGTGATCCGTTCTGCGAGGCCCGCACGATTATCGGCGATGAGGCGGGTCGCCCAATTTACCAGTTCAGCACGGGCTCGCCGCTACGCGCGATGACCGGCACGTTCGAGGCGATGGCGCTCTATGCGGGCACGGGCGTCGGCCGGATCACGGATATCGTCGGCGCTGCGGATCGCGTGCGCGGCATCGCAGTCGAAGCCACGCGTCTCCTCGACGCAAACGCCACGCCACTGGGCGAACGCGCTGACCTGGCGTCGCCGGCCTACATGGCCCACGAGATGGACGACCGTTATATGGGGTTCGCGGACCGCGAGGAGCTTCTGCCCGCACTGAACGAACTGCTGGAAGCCGAACGCGCTGGCGCACGCGTCACGCTACGCACGGCAGTGGAATCGCCGGACGAACTGAAGCCTCTCGTCATGGCGATTCATCGCGACGAAGCACGCTGGTGCGGTGTGCTCACCCGAGCGGTCCGGCAATTGGCCGGCGAGCCCTCGCGGAAGACCGGAGCGTTCCACGGCAAGGCGATGGCGATCGCCGACATCCCGACCCGGCTCGCCTTTTTCAATCGCGGCCAAGGCTGGGTCGTGCGCAAGCTCAAGGCGCTGCTTCCAACCATCCGCGACGAGGCAATCCACGCCGATCTCGCAGCGATGCTCGCGTCGCATGAAAGCAATATCGAGCTTGTCGCGGCCCAACTGCATACCGGAGCGCCTCATGAGCGATGACGCGAAGTCGGCGCAGGCTCGGCGCGCTGCGATCACATCGCAAATCCAGGCTGAAACCGGGATCGACGAGGCGATGATCGAACGCCTCGTCCGTGATTTTTATGTCCGGGTTCGCGACGACGCAGTGCTGGGTCCGATCTTCGCTGCGAAGATCGACGACTGGGAGCCGCATTTGCAAAAGATGTTTGCCTTCTGGTCTTCCGTCGCGCTCATGAGTGGCCGTTATCACGGCCAACCCATGGCCAAGCATCTGCCGCTGCCGATCGACGCGCGGCACTTCGATCGCTGGCTGGCGCTCTTTGCCGAAACCGCGCGGGAGGTCTGTCCACCGGCGGCCGCGGAACGCTTTACCCTGCTTTCGCGTCGGGTCGGGGAAAGTCTTGAGCTTGGAATTGCCAATTCCAATGGAGTGCTGCTGAATAAAGGCCAACGATATTTCAAAGATTCTGGAAAGTCGGCACTAAGTCATGCTTGCAATTCGGTCGGCGACAATCAGGGGACGGACGCCCAATGACACAAGAGGCCTTACTTCTGTCCCGACTGCAATTCGTTTGGGTTATCGCCTGGCATATTCTGCTACCGGCTTTCACGGTCGGGCTCGCCTCTTTTATTGCGTTCATGGAGGGTTTGTACTTCGCGACGCGGCGCGAGACCTATCTTCGCATATCGAGCTTCTGGACGAAGATTTTCTCGGTCTCTTTTGCGATGGGTGTGGTGTCCGGCATCATCATGCCTTTCCAATTCGGAACGAACTGGAGCCGGTTTTCGGACGCGACCGCCAACACCATTTCACCGCTGCTGGCCTATGAAGGGCTGACTGCTTTCTTTCTCGAGGCCGCCTTCCTTGGCGTTCTGCTATTCGGACGCAGCCTGGTGCCACGCTGGGTGCATTTCTTTGCCGCCCTGATGGTTGCTGCCGGCACTTTGTTTTCGTCTTTCTGGATTCTTGCGGTCAACAGCTGGATGCAAACACCGGCCGGCTATGAAGTGATCGACGGCCAATTCTTTCCAAAGGACTGGATGGAGATCATCTTCAATCCATCCTTTCCGTATCGTCTCGCGCACACCGTCACCGGCTTCTACGTGACCACGGGCTTTGTGGTGATCGGCGTCGCCGCGTGGTTGCTGCGCAAGGGGCGCGCTGCGGACGAAGCCCGAACCATGTTGTCGACGACGCTTTGGGTGCTTCTTGCACTGGTGCCCTTGCAGATCTTGCTCGGCGACATGCACGGCTTGAACACGCTCGAATATCAGCCGACCAAGCTTGCCGCCATCGAGGCGCATTGGAACAGGGAGGCGCGCGCGCCGCTGGCGTTATTTGCCATCCCGGACGAGAAGCGCGAGACCAATCATTTTAGTGTCGACGTGCCGGTGCTGGGCAGCCTGATCCTCACACACGACCCCAACGGGGTTGTTCCCGGCCTCAAGGAGGTGCCGCCCGATCAGCGTCCGCCGGTCGCGATTCCTTTCTTCGCTTTTCGCATCATGGTCGGCATTGGCCTGATCATGCTGGCCTTGGTGATTGTGGGTAATCTCCTGCGCCGGGGCGGATATCTCTATAGGAGCACTGTCTTCCTGCGCGCCTGTGAATGGGCCGCGCCGCTCGGCTTCATCGCCGTTCTGGCGGGCTGGACCACAACGGAGGTCGGCCGGCAGCCTTGGACGGTCTACGGTCTGTTACGCACGGCGGATTCGGTGTCGCCATCACTGACCGGGCTCGATGTCGCGCTTTCCTTCGGCGGTTACATCGTCGCCTATCTCATCATGTTCCCGGCGGGCGTGTTGTTGATGGCGAGGATCGTGCGCCGAGGCCTGGAGGCGTCCGCAACCCAGGGGCCTATCGAAGGCGGCCGTCCGAATTTGCCGGTGATCGCATTGCCGGGCGCACGCGAAGAGGGAGGCCGGTCATGATGCCGGTCACGCTCGATCTCGTGCCGATCTGGACGTTCATCCTCGGCGTCGGCGTCTTTCTTTATGTGCTCCTGGATGGTTTCGATCTCGGTGTGGGCATCCTCTTCGGCTTCGCGCCCGATACGCGCTCGCGCAACCTGATCATGAATTCCATTGCCCCCATCTGGGACGGCAACGAAACCTGGCTCATTCTTGGCAGTGTCGGCCTCATGGCGGCGTTTCCACTCGCTTTCGCGATCATCATTCCCGCCGTCTATTTCCCGATCGCGATCATGCTGCTCGCGCTGGTGTTCCGGGGCGTGGCCTTCGAGTTTCGCTATCGGGACGCCGACCACAAGAGTTTCTGGGATCACGGGTTCTCCTGGGGCTCGGTGATCGCGACTTTCGCTCAGGGCATCGTTCTTGGCGCTTTCATCCAGGGCTTCAAAGTCGACGGACGTCATTTTGTCGGCAGCAGCTTCGATTGCTTCACGCCGTTTTCACTGTTGACGGGCTTGGCACTCGTGTTGGGCTATGCCCTGCTTGGTGCTGGATGGCTCGTGCTCAAGACCGATGGTGAAATCCAGGTGAGGGCACGTCGTCACGGCCGGATTGCTCTCGTCGGCGTGCTCGTAGCTGTTGGCGCTGTCAGCATATGGACGCCACTCGCCGACCCGGACATTGCCCATCGCTGGTTTTCTTGGCCCAACCTTATCTTCCTGGCGCCCGTTCCCGTCGTCACGGCTGTGATCGCGTTCTTCGTCTGGCATTCGCTGAACCGCCAAAGCGAGGCAGGTCCCTTCATAGGCGCGATCGGACTTTTCCTGATGTCATACCTCGGCATCGCCATAAGTCTGTGGCCGATGATTGTCCCGCATCACTACACCTTGCGTGAAGCCGCATCCTCCGAGAGCTCGCAAGCGTTCCTGCTCGTCGGCACGTTGTTCTTGCTCCCGATCATCCTGCTTTATACGGCGTGGTCGTATTGGGTGTTTCGTGGCAAGGTGAGAGCCGATATCGGGTACCATTGAGCCCGGCTCGTGCCAGGTCGGAATCGCCCGTTGTATGGCTGACGATCTTATTAATGACCGAAAGTGGCATCGCTGTTCTGATCCACGATCAGGCGCCGAGCCAGCGAAATGACTTTGCAAGAAAGGCATTACCGTTCGTGCGCGGCCACTCGCCGTGAGCCACAACGACGCGTTGACAATGCCAGCTCAGCACCTTGTCGCGCGCGTGGCGCGCCGGTGTGCGGTTGATGAAGGATAACCGCCATTCGAGCGGCGCACAGGCCTGGTCCTTGGTAAGGCCATCGAGGCGCGCCAGGAAGCGCCACCAACCCCAATGTTCTCGAAGAAATTGATCGCTGAACGTCTGGATCAGATCGGCGACAATTGTCGTGGCGGAGGGGCGGTGAAGAAAAACAATCTCGTCCATAGCGAAGGAGCCGCGGAACCATGCCTGGTCGATGTCGGGACCCCATTCGGGCGGTGGGCTGTCCTTAAGCGCTTCGCGGAACGTGAGTTCGGAGCACTTCTTGATCGTCGATTGCGGCCCCCACAACTGCGATTCGGGATAGGCCGCCTTCCAATCCTGCAGATAAAGATGATGGAGCTTATTCGGACTCACGAGATGGCGCACCGGGCCAAGCCGATCTACTTCGGCACGCAGATTCGCGGTTAGCTTGACTGGCGACCATATCCATAGATCGCCGTTCTGCAGACAGGCAATGAGCGAACGCGTCGGATAGGGGATGCCATAGAAGCTAACATTCTCCCCGTCCACGACCCAGAGAGCCTCATGCACCTGCTCGAGCATTTCCTCACCCTCTGCTGCGAATGGCTAACGCCATGGTCCTGTCTCACAGCCCCGCCCGAGCGACCCGGCATGCTGTTGAAGAAGTCCGGAGCACGCTCGAATGTCTTCCACAGCGTGTCGCTGAAGGCTGAGGTTGCCTCAGGTCATAGCAAATACGATCGGACCTTCGCCTCATAGGTGGATGCCGCCAGCACGCCGCCGATCATCGCGCCAGTCACGCCCGGCGTGGCGGCATCCTGGCTGGTGAGAAACAGGCCCGGTACCGGCATCTTCGCCCTGAGACTATCCGAAAGGAAACGCCGGGGGCTGACGTCTTCCGCGATACTTGTCCGCGGCGGGGGCCCTGGATGAGGAGGTACATCAACGGCGCAAACGCTCCTGCAACAACAAGAAGCACGAGAACCGCTGCCGCGCGCCGGCTACGATGCCGTTGATGACTCGATCCGAGCGGTGTTCTCGGAACCTACTCGAAGTCGCCACGCCGTCTCTCTGGCCATGATCGAGACCGTGAGCATGGTCAATGCGCGGAACCGGAGCAGCACGGGGATCGCGGTCAGAAGCGATCTGCGCTACAGTCATTGACGGAAGTTTTTCGGACCGGCGCGCCCCGCTTGGTTCGGCTCGACATCTCGGGTTGGACCGATTGATCTCGATAGTCATCGAAGCCACGAAAAAAATTAGCTTCGAAATTGCCCTTGAAAATCAATAGTCTAATTTTTTGACGGGCTTGGTGACGGAAAACGCCGTCACCAAGGGAGGATTTTCGAGTGATTTCATGATGTTATATGATCAGGAAACAATCGAGTGGGAGTAGAACGAGTTTGGTTGCCCGCTAAGCTGCGGGATGAAGCCTCGTATCGAGTGCAAATGGCTCTTGCGATTTCATGGTGTAGGCACCGGCGGCGTTCGAACCGACAAAGATCAGATTCCAGCTGTGGGTGGACACGGCGCTGGGTATAGCAACGAATTTGTACCGAGCTAGCAACTCGTCGCCAAATTGCTGTTGACCCGCACTGGGAATGCCGGGTCTCAACCAGTTTTGATTGGGGAGTGTCGTCGGCGGGACGACATGGACGGCGGCAGTTTCGATTATCTTCATTTCGGTTAGGACATGGGGAACGGTGTCCAGGGCCTTGAATCCCTTGTGCACGGCGCTTTCCAATATTGCGGTTGCGGGATCAAGCGAACAGTACACTGCCCGAATGCCCTTGCTGTTCCACCGTCCGCCGTCTCTGAATGCGCCTTCGCCGCTGTCCCACCTTGCCGCATATGTCGCTCGATCCAGCCTCCAGGCGACAAGCTCGGTACCGCCCAGCGGCGCCGGTAGCGGCGTCACGTGTAGACGCCGTAGTCGAGACGATCCAGGAACGTTTCGACGAGCTCGACGCCGGCAGGCGTGGCCAAAAGGTCAATCGGCCGACGCTGATCTAGTCCAATGGCAGGCTTCTGCAGCCATTCTTCTGCTTCTTCTTTGGAACCTAGAACGGAGGTCGCTCTAGCCAAAATTTCTGCTAGCTTCCAAGTTCGAGCTGTTTGCTCTGGGTTCAGCGGTTTCGCAGCAGTGGAGATATGGCGCTGATACGTGCGCAAACTCATCCCGACCGCTTTCTCGAATGCAGAATCCCAGCGTAAAACCACTAAGTTCTGTACGAGGTGAGTAAAAGCTCTGGTGGGTAAACCCCGGAGAAGCAGTTCGTGAGCTTCGAGGGCATGCTTGGGGGGCTTTCGGAGCGTCTGACGCCCCCCAAGCAATTCCGTCACTTTTACTAGCCGCTCCTTTTCCGACGTCAGCTGGTCGTTGCTGTGCACGTTTGTCATTGCGCCCTCCGTCATATGTCGCTATAAATACGACAGATGACGCAAGACTTCAAGTGCCAAACGAGTCCTTTGGAACCACTATGCCCATCACCATCTACGGCATCAAGAACTGCGAAACGATGAAGAAGGCGCGCGTCTGGCTCGACAAGCACGGCATCGACTATGCCTTCCACGATTACAAGACCGCTGGCATCGAGCGCGAGCGGCTGGAGCGCTGGGAGAAAAAGGTCGGCTGGGAGACGCTCATCAACCGCGCCGGCACCACCTTCCGCAAGCTGCCGGACAAGGACAAGAACGGCCTCGATGCCAACAAGGCCATCGCGCTGATGCTCAAGCAGCCGTCGATGATCAAGCGGCCGGTACTCGACCTCGGCGGCGGCAAATTGCTGGTGGGTTTCAAGCCGGAGGTTTATAGCGAGCTGATTGGGGCGCGGCGGTAAGCAGACTGGACAAGTGAAACGGACTCTGGCTGATCACTTCTTGGCTCTTCCCGCCGCCCGTTGCCGCGCATTTCAGTAAACTTCTAAGCGCTGGCAAAAGCATTATTTCCCGGATCAGCGGTGCAGCACGAAGTGATGCACCGCTGATCCGGGAATGTCCGAAACTCAGCGTCTTTGACGATCCCGGTTCTGCAGCGCACCACTTCGCTACGCTACGTGTTGCGCTGCGCCCGGGAAACGCTGTTTTTTATTCGCCATTCGCCTCGTCAATTGATCTTGATCTTCGCGGCCTCGATCACCGGCTTCCAGCGCGCGATGTCGGCCTCGATGCGGGCGCGGAACTCGGCTGGCGTATCGGGGATCGGCTCCATCAATTGCGTGGCGAGCTTGGCGCGGATCGCCGGCGTGGTGATGGCGTCGCCGACCAGATGATTGATACGCTCGATCATCGCTTGCGGCACGCCGGCCGGAGCGATCAGGCCCATCCAGGCGTCGGCTTCGACGTCGACGCCGGATTCCTTGAGTGTGGGCACGCCGGGCAAGAGCGGCGAGCGTTTCGCGGTCGAGATCGCAAGGAGCTTGATCGCGCCCTTGCCGAGTTGCGGCGTGACCGAGATCGCCGGCAGGCACACCATCTGCACGTCGTTGCGAATGAGCGCCGTCACCGCCTGTGGCGAGGAGGCGTAGGGCACATGCACCAGCCGCGCGCCGCTCTTGAGCGCGATCGCCTCCATCGCCAACTGCGACAGCGATCCGGTGCCGATCGAGCCGTAATTGTATTTTCCGGGATTGCGTTTGATGAGGTCGATCAACTCCGGCGCGCTGTTGACGTTCAGGCTCGCGTTGACCGCGAGCGCGCTCGGCTGCGTCACCAGCATCGTGAGCAGCGCGAGGTCCTTCTTCGGATCGTAGGGCAGGTGGGCGAACAGCAAGGTGTTGATGGCGAGCGGTCCGCCGATGCTGATGCCGATGGTCGAGCCGTCCGGCGCCGCCTTGGCGACAACGTCGGTTCCGGTATTGCCGCTCGCGCCGGGCCGGTTCTCGACGATGAAGGACTGCCCGACCTGCTGGTGCAGGCGGTCGGCGATCAGGCGTGCCACCACGTCGGGTGTCGAGCCCGCCCCGAACGGTACGACGATACGCACGGTCTTAGTCGGCCAAGCCTGCGCGAAGGCGCTGAGCGTGCCTAACAGCACCGCCAAAACTGCCGCGGCACACCGTTTCATTCAAGCCTCCCGCGCTTCCCCGATTGCCTGTGGCAGACGTATCATGGCGAACGGAGGCCGCGAAGCGGGGATGCGAAGTGGGGATAGAGCAGTGGGCGCGACGACCAGGCTGAGAACCTTGTTCGCTTCCGGCCGTATCGCAGTCGCGCCGGGCGCCTATGACGGGCTGTCGGCGCGGCTCGTTGCCGAGGCTGGATTTCCGGCGATCTACGCCAGCGGCGGCGCCATTGCCCGGTCCGCCGGCCTGCCCGATCTCGGCCTGATCCCGGTCAATGCGATCGTCGATCGGCTCGCCTCGATGGTCGATGTCGTCGAGGTGCCAATTATCGCCGACGCCGATACCGGCTACGGCAACGCGCTCAATGCGCAAGCCGCCGCCCGCGCGTTCGAGCGCGCCGGCGTAGCCGCGTTCCATCTCGAAGACCAGACGTTTCCAAAAAAATGCGGGCATTACGACGACAAAAGCGTCGTGCCGACCGGCGAGATGGTGCAAAAGCTCAGGGCCGTGCGCGATGCGCTGCAGGATCCGGATTTCATCGTCATTGCCCGCACTGACGCGCTTGCGGTCGAGGGATTTGCCGCCGCGATCGACCGTGCCGCGGCCTATCTCGAGGCCGGCGCCGATATGATCTTTGTCGAGGCGCCGACCTCGGAAACCGAGATTGCCGACATCGCGCGGCTTTTGCCGGGGCTGAAGCTGATCAACATGTTTGCCGGCGGCAAGACACCATTGCTTCCGGTGTCGCGGCTCGAAGCGCTCGGCTATCACCTCGTTATCATTCCGAGCGATACCCAGCGTGCGGCGATCAAGGCGATGCAGCGCGTGCTCGCGGCCATCGCCCGCGACGGCAGCGCCACCGCGCTGGCGGCAGATATGGTCTCGTTCAAGGAGCGCGAGACAATCGTCGATACCGCCTCCTATCTCGACCGCGGCCGCCGCTACGGCTCCTGATCCCGCACGTCATTGACAAGCCAGGCCCGCTGGCCATGATCGCAGCCCGCGCTGGCGGCGCACGGCACTGCCATCGGACGCGGTGAAGAGAACCGGATACCGGCTGCTGACGCATGGGCCTCACCGTCGAAATCCTCGGCCTTGTGATCTTCCTCGGCGCGCATGTGTTCGTGACCATGCGCGATCGGCGCGCCGCGCTTGCCAAATCGATCGGAGAGGGGCCGTACAAGGGCCTGTTCTCGCTCGTCTCGATCATCGGCATCGTGCTGCTCGGCTACGGCTTCGCCTGGTATCGCGAAGCCGGGCCGATTGCGTTGTGGCATCCGCCGGCCTGGACGCGTCAGATCGTCGTCGTGCTGATGTGGCCGGCATGCATCATGGTGTCCGCAGCCTATCTTCCCGGCAACATCAAGCGCGTGCTCAAGCACCCGATGCTGGTCGGGGTCAAAACCTGGGCCGCGGCGCATCTTTGCGCCAACGGCGATCTCGGCGGCATCATCCTGTTCGGCGCGTTTCTGCTGTGGGCCGGCTACGACCGCATTACGCTGAAGTCCCGCAGCGATCCCGGCACGCCGCCAATTCCGCAGGGCGGTACGACAAACGACGTGATCGCGATCGTCGTCGGCACCGTGCTTTATCTCGCGCTCGGGCTGGTGTTCCATCCGCTCGTCGTCGGTCTGCCGGCGTTCGGGACGCCGGCATTCGGTCAATAAGCCGATGTCGGTGCAGAACAACATCAGGCGGTTGACTGCGCCCGACATCCGCGCCCGCAAGGGCGGCGATCCGATCGTATGCCTGACCTCGTATCACGCCCACACCGCGCGCCTCGTCGACGCGTATTGCGACGTGATCCTGGTCGGCGACTCGCTCGGCATGGTGATGCACGGTCTGGAAACCACGGTTCCAGTCACGCTCGACATGATGATCCTGCAGGCGCTCGCCGTGATGCGCGGCTCCAAACGCGCGCTGGTCGTGGTCGACATGCCGTTCGGTTCCTACGAAGCATCAAAGGAGCAGGCCTTCGCAGCGGCGGCGCGGGTGCTGAAGGAAACCGGCTGCGGCGCGATCAAGCTCGAAGGCGGCCGGCGCATGGCGGAAACCATCGCCTTTCTGGTCGAGCGCGGCGTGCCGGTGATGGGGCATGTCGGGCTCACCCCGCAGGCGATCAACACGATCGGCTCGTTCCGCGCCCAGGGCCGCGACGAGAGCGATTGGGCCCCGATCGAAGCGGACGCGCAGGCGGTGGCGGCAGCCGGTGCTTTTGCCGTCGTGCTCGAAGCCATCGCCGAGCCTTTGGGCCGTCGCATCACCGGCCAAGTGGGCATCCCCACCATCGGAATCGGCGCCAGCGTAGCCTGCGACGGCCAAATCCTGGTGCTCGAGGACATGCTCGGGCTGTCGCCTTGGGTGCCGAAGTTCGTCAAGCGGTTTGGCGATCTTGGGCCGTCGATCGAGCGGGCCATCAAGAGCTATGCGGAGGAGGTCCGGACACGCCGCTTTCCGGGTCCGGACAACGTCTATCCGATGCGTAAGCCCAAGGTCTGAGCCGGCACTGCCTCGTCATTGTCGCGGCATGCCGGACACCTTTGCCTTGCTCGCGCCACATCATTATTCTAACGCATACAGGGGGTTCCAAGCGGAACGGCTCGGATTTCCTTTGCTATCGTCCGTGTTGGGAAAGCCCGCCTGACGCAATGAGCGTTCGGAGCGGTTTTTCGCGGTTTGTCGTTTTGCCGGGGTCGGTTCGTGGCCGATATTTTCCAGGAAGTCGATGAGGAAGTACGTCGCGAGCAGCTCAAGAAGCTGTGGGATCGTTACGGAAACCTCTTCATCGCGCTGTGCGTGCTGGTCGTCGCCGGGGTGGGTGCCTGGCGCGGCTACCAGTATTGGCAGGCCAAGAAGGCCGGCCAGTCCGGCACGGCGTTCGAGCAGGCTTTGACGCTCGCCGAGGCGGGTAAACACAAAGAGGCCGAGGCGGCCTTTGCCAACATCGCCGCGGACGGCGCGGCGGGCTATCGTGTGCTTGCACGCCTGCGCACCGCCGCTGAACTCACCTCGACCGACCGGCCGGCCGCCATCAAGGCCTACGAGGCGATTGCGGCAGACGCGAGCGTCGGACAGACCATCGACGATCTCGCAGCCGCGCGCGCTGGCATCTTGCTGGTCGATACTGCGCCTTATTCCGAAATGCAGCAGCGGCTCGAGCCGTTGACGGCGGGGAACCGGATATTTCGCAACACGGCGCGGGAACTGTTGGCGCTGTCGGCGTGGAAGTCGGGCAATATGAGCGCGGCGCGGAAATGGACCGACATGATGATGACCGATCCGGCGACGCCGCCGGGGACGCGCAGCCGCGCCGAGATTTTGAGTGAGCTGATCGCCGCCAACGGCAAGGGTTGAGCGCATGCCGAGACGTTGCAATTCGCTGCTGCTGCTGCGAGCCGGTGCGGTGTGCGCGGTCGTGTTTGTGATCGCGGGTTGTACCAAGGGCGGCCAGTTCGATCCCACGACGCTGCTCGACACCGACATGTTCGACAACAAGACGCCGCTCAAAGGTCAACGCGAGCCGGTCTTTCCCACCGGCGTGCCCGGCATAGCAACCGGCATACCGCCCGATCTGGTCAAAGGCTATCAGCCTCCGCCGGACCAAGCCGCTGACAATGGCGCTGCTGCAACGAATGCTGCGGCGCAACCGCCGCAGCCGAGTGCCGAGCCGAAACCGAAGCGCAAACCCAAGCCGAAGCTCGCCCGGGTGCGGCACACCAAGCCGCGAACGGAAATCAAGGTCGAGCTGAACCGCCGGCCGGCCGCGCCGGTGCAAAAACAGCAGCCAGAGCAGAATTCGCAGTCAATCTGGCCTGCACCGCCAGCAACGACGACGCCGGCCCAGTCGTCCCAATCGACCTGGCCCGCGCCGCCATCGACTGGCCCGGTTCAGCAGGCCTCGCAGCCGATCTGGCCGACGCCTCCCGCTCCCGCTGCGCGATGATCGTTCTCTTGCTCCGTCCGCATCGCGACTTTTGACGGAAATTCTTATTTTCATCACCGTAAATCCGGTCCAACAGACCAAGGCCGGTAGCGACAAGCCAGTTGCCACCTCCATGGCGCCGCGCTGCCGGATTGCATGATGTCGTTTACAATTGCCATTGTCGGACGGCCCAATGTCGGCAAGTCGACCTTGTTCAATCGCCTCGCCGGGCGCCGCCTAGCTTTGGTCGATAACGAACCAGGTGTGACCCGCGACCGGCGGGAGGGCGAGGCCAAGCTCGGCGATCTTTCATTCAAGGTGATCGATACGGCCGGGCTCGAACACGCCGAACGCGAAAGCCTGGCGGCGAGAATGCAGGCGCAGACCGCAGCGGCCATGGCGCAGGCGGATGCGGTCCTGTTCCTCGTCGACGCGCGCACCGGCACAACGCCTGCCGATCGCAGTTTTGCCGATTTGGTGCGGCGGTCGGGCAAGCCGGCGATTCTCATCGCCAATAAAAGCGAGGGCCGTGCCGCTGACGCCGGCATCCTTGACGCGTATTCGCTCGGGCTAGGCGAGCCGGTCGCCATCAGCGCCGAGCATGGCGAGGGCCTCAGCGGCCTTTATGATGCGCTGCGCGAAGCGCTGCCGGAGGCAACTGCGCGTCCGCCGACCGAGCAAGTTCCGGTAGAGCCCTCGGCGGGGCAGGGGAGTGACAGCGGCAAGGCAATCCGCATTGCTGTCGTCGGCCGGCCCAATACCGGCAAATCGACGCTGATCAACCGTTTGCTCGGCGACGAACGCCTGTTGACCGGACCGGAAGCCGGCATCACGCGCGATACCATCGCCGTCGATCTGAACTGGCGCGGCCGACGGGTGCGGCTTTACGACACGGCCGGGCTGCGGCGACGGCCGCGGATCGTGCAGAAACTCGAAAAACTGTCGGCTGCGGATGCGCTTAACGCCATCCGCTTTGCCGAAGTGGTGATTGTGCTCGTCGACGCACTGACGCCGTTCGAAGAACAGGACATGCGAATCGTGGACCTCGTCGAGCGGGAAGGTCGCGCCATCGTCATCGGCATCAACAAATGGGACCTGGTCGAAGCGCAGCCGGGCGCGCTGTCGCGGCTGCGTCAGGAAACCGATCGGCTCTTGCCGCAGATCAAGGGCGTCCCGGTAGCCACATTTTCCGCACGCACCGGCGCAGGTCTTGATCGGCTGATGGAAGCGGCGATGCAGAGCTACGCACTCTGGAATCGCCGCGTGCCCACGGCCGCGCTCAACCGCTTTCTCGCCGAAGCGGTGGCCGAACATCCGCCGCCGGCAGCACAGGGCCGCCGCCCGCGCCTCGATTATATCACGCAGCCGAAAGCGCGACCGCCGACCTTCGTGCTGTTCTCCTCGCGCGCCTTCGCGCTGCCTGAGACCTATCGCCGTTATCTGGTCAACGGACTGCGCGAGACCTTCGATTTGCCAGGCACGCCGATCAGGCTCGCGGTGCGCGCCAAGCCCAATCCCTATGCCGGCCGAAAACGCCAGCGTCCGCGGCGCCGCGCCGCTTAGGCGGGCTGCAGAAATTCCAAAAGCTTGCCGGCACGGTAATCGTAGAGCTTGCCTGTCTCGGAAAAGCTCGGCAGGCACAGTCGAACGATTGTCTGCGCCACCTCGTCTGCCGTCGGCAGCGTCTTTGGATCTTCGAGCGGCATCACTTGCGCGCGCATGCGGGTGCGGGTCGGGCCGGGATTGAACAGGTTGACACGGATCGGCGTCGTGGTGTCGGTTTCGGCCGCATAGGTGCGCGCCAGCACGTTGAGGGCGGCCTTCGAAACGGAGTAAGGCCCACTGTAAGCCCGGGCGTGTGTTGCGGCGCCCGACGTCATGAATACCGCGCGGCCGGCCTCTGAGCGCCGCAACAGCGGGTCCATGGCGCGGATCAGGTGCCAGTTGGCGGTGACGTTGATCGCCATCACTTCGTCCCAGGCCTTGGGCTCGACATGGCCGAGCGGCGAGCGCGCACCCGCAACCGCGGCATTACCCACCAGCACGTCGAGCCGCTGATGGCGCTCGTTGATCGCCGTGGCGAGTTGATAGATGCCCGGATAGTCACGCATATCGAGCGGCACCAAAGTCGCCGAGGAGCCGGCCGCGCGCACGGCATCGTCAAGCTCTTCGAGGCCCCCGACCGTGCGCGCCACTGCCACGATATGCGCGCCGGCGGCGGCAAGCTTGACCGCGAGCGCATGGCCGATGCCGCGCGAGGCGCCAGTGATGAGCGCGATGCGGTCGGCTAGCTCCCGAGACATTCTTCAGCTTGCTTCGGCGAGCAAGGACAATTGCCGGGGCGGCGCTTCCTGCGCCATGCGGTCGGTGAGCGATGTCGGGTACTCGCCGGTAAAGCAATGGTCGGTGAATTGCGGGCGCGCCTTATTGCGCCCTTTCTCACCCATGGCGCGATAGATGCCGTCGATTGAAAGAAATTGCAACGAATCCGCGCCAATGAATCGCCGCATGCCCTCAAGATCATGCGTGGCGGCGAGCAGCTTGTCCTTCTCGGGCGTGTCGATACCGTAATAATCCGGATGCGTGATCGGGGGCGAGGCGATGCGGAAATGCACTTCGCGGGCGCCGGCGTCACGCATCATCTGCACGATCTTGACCGATGTCGTGCCGCGCACGATGGAATTGTCGATCAGTACAATGCGCCTGCCGCTCACCACGGCGCGGTTGGCACTATGCTTTAGGCGCACGCCGAGCTGGCGGATGTGCTGGGCCGGTTCGATGAAGGTGCGCCCGACATAGTGGTTGCGGATGATGCCGAGTTCGTAGGGGATGCCGGATTCCTGGGCGTAACCGATCGCGGCGGGAACGCCGGAATTGGGAACCGGAACCACTACGTCAGCCGCTGCCGGCGACTCGCGCGCCAGCTCGACACCGCAAGTCTTGCGCACGTCATAGACGCTGCGCCCGCCGATGATCGAATCCGGCCGCGAGAAATAGATATATTCGAAGATACACGGCCGGGGCGGCAGCGATCCGAACGGTTTTTCCGAATGTGCGCCGTCCTCGTCGAAAATGACGACTTCGCCGTTTTCCACGTCGCGCACATATTGCGCGCCGATGATGTCGAGCGCGCAGGTTTCGGAGGCGAGAATCGGGCAGCCGTCGAGCTTGCCGAGCACCAGCGGCCTGATGCCGAACGGGTCGCGAGCGCCAATAAGCTTCTTGTTGGTCAGGCCGACGAAGGCATAGGAGCCTTCGAGCATCTTCAAACCCTCGATGAAGCGATTGATGAAACGGTTGCGGTGCGAGCGCGCCACCAGATGCAGGATCACCTCGGTATCGGTGGTCGACTGCATGATGGCGCCTTCGTGCACCAGATGGCGGCGCAAGGTCAGCCCGTTGGTGAGGTTGCCATTGTGGCCGATGGCGAAACCGCCGGCATTGAGTTCGGCGAACAAGGGCTGCACGTTGCGCAAGATCGTCTCGCCGGTGGTCGAATACCGCACGTGGCCGATGGCGGCAGTGCCGGGCACTCGGTCGATCACTTCGCGCCGCGAGAATATGTCGCCGACGAGGCCAAGGCGCTTTTCCTGGTGGAACCGCGTGCCGTCGAACGAGACGATGCCGGCGGCCTCCTGGCCGCGGTGCTGCAGCGCGTGCAGCCCGAGCGCGGTAATGGCGGCAGCATCGGGATGACCGAAAACGCCGAACACCCCGCATTCTTCGCGAAGCCGGTCGCTGTCAAGATCGAGGAGGGCTGTTTGCGTCATGGTGATAGGCCCTCCAACGGGGTCAGGCGTCCGCTCGGTCAAGGGGCAGGTTCAACGCACCATGCTGAGCAGGCACCGTATCAGACTCTCCGCCTTTATTGCCTTTGTACTTCTGATATAGGGCCTCCAGGTCCGGAGACATAGAGCGGAGCCAGCCGGCCGCGTTGGTCAGGAAGACCTTCGATTTCGCCTCGGTCACCCAGGCCGGTTGCGATTTAGCGGGTACGAGCCAATCGAAGAACGCAAACGCAATCACGACGATGATCAGCCCTCGGCCCAGTCCGAAAAGGAATCCCAATGTGCGGTCGAGCGCGCCGACTCGACTGTCAAGCACCATATCGGAGATTCGCACCGTAACAATGGAAACCGCGAGCAGCGTCGCCAGGAAAACGCCGCCAACGATCGCTGCCTTGGCGATCAGCCCGCTGTTGAAATAGGACGTGGCTGCCGGCAAGAGCTTGGTATACGCATAGAGCGTGACACCTGCCGCCAGCACCCAGGCGGTGATCGACAGCACCTCGCGCATGAAGCCGCGCACCATAGCGAGCAGGCCGGAGATCAGCATAACGGCAATGAGCACGACATCGAGCAGCGTAATCGGCATGATGTTTCGGTCGCTCGCTGGATGAGCCTCGTTTAGCGCGGGGGGTCCGAGAATCGCAAGCCTGTCAGCCCATACATAGGTGAGATGCAACGCCCCGAATAAGCCGGAAAGTGTGTCGGGCGATCAGGCCATACGATTGGACGCCGCAATGGCCCTGTGACGCCACTCGCCGGCGACCGCGGCGGGCCTGCGCCTGCCCAATGCAAGGCCGATCCGTCTATAGCCGGGCCGGGCGGCGCCGTCATCCGGCTTCTTGGCGTATTCGCGTTGCGTCGTGGATTTCCGTCATGGAAGTGTTCACGAAGGTCCCTGATTTTTTGCACTAAGCGCAAAATCCGGTGCCTGATCATAGGGTTGGGCAGCGGAGGCGCCTTCGCTGCCGGCCACAAGAGGCAGTGCAAAACCGGCCTCCGATGGCGTCGTCTGGCAGAGCAATTTAGGCGTCCTGGCGGCCAACGCGCCGCAGCGGCGGAGTGCCTTCTCGAGCGATGTCGGCGACCAGGTTCGCAAGCAGGCCGATTGTCGAAATCGACAATCCTTCTGGGGCTTCGGCGCGCGCCGCTTCCGGGACGATGGCTCTGACGAAACCGAGCTTCTGCGCCTCTTTCAGCCGTGTCGCCATCTGCGCCACCGGGCGCACCGCGCCCGAGAGCGATACTTCGCCGAAATAGACTGCGTCCGGCGGCAGCGCGGCGTGCGCAAGCGAGGAAACCAAGGCTGCGACGGCGGCAACATCGGCGGCCGGCTCATGAATGCGCAGGCCGCCGGCGACGTTAAGATAAACGTCGTGGCCCGATAGGCGTACCCCGCAATGGGCTTCCAATACGGCAAGCACCATGGAGAGCCGATTGGGGTCCCAGCCGACCACGGCGCGGCGCGGCGTGCCGAGCGTCGACGGCGCCACCAAGGCCTGGATTTCCACGAGCAGCGGCCGTGTTCCTTCGATGCCGGCGAACACTGCTGTGCCGGCGCTGCCAAGATCGCGCTCGGAAAGAAACAATTCGGATGGGTTCACCACTTCGCGCAATCCGATGCCGGTCATCTCGAACACGCCGATCTCGTCGGTGGGTCCGAAGCGGTTCTTGATGGCGCGCAAGATACGGAATTGATGCGAGCCTTCGCCTTCAAACGACAGCACCGCGTCAACCATGTGCTCGACCACGCGGGGGCCGGCGATCTGGCCGTCTTTGGTGACGTGGCCGACCAGGATTACGGCGGCGCCGCTTCGTTTCGCAAAACGAATGAGTTCTCCAGCAGAGCCCCGTACCTGCGTCACAGTGCCGGGTGCCGCCTCGACGGTCTGGGTCCACATGGTCTGGATCGAATTGATGACCAGAAGACGCGGGGTGGCGCCGTGAGACAGCGTCGCCAGGATATCCTCGATCGAGGTTTCCGCAGCGACTTCGACCGCGGCTTCCGCAAGTCCGAGCCGCTCAGCGCGCAACCGCACCTGGGCGACCGCTTCTTCGCCGGAAATATAGACCGCGCGGTGCCGGTTGCGCGCGAATGCTGCAGCCACCTCGATCAACAGCGTCGATTTGCCGATGCCGGGGTCGCCGCCGAGCAACAGCACCGAGCCGCGCACCAGGCCGCCGCCGGTCACCCGGTCGAATTCGGCGATTCCGGAGCCGAGCCGCGGCGCTTCATGGGTCTCGCCCTTAAGCGGCTCGACTGCGAATACCCGTCCCTTGTGCGGTCGCCGTACCGTGGCCGCAGCGCCTTCCTCGACCAACGTATTCCACGCGCCGCAGGCTTCGCAGCGGCCAGCCCAGCGCGCAGATGCACCGCCGCAGCTCTGACAGATGAAATTTTGTGCGCGTGCCGCCATCTTTGCAGGGCTCACCTGTTGTCCGGCTCAAGCATCGCGATAGACGACGTGGCATCGCGGGCCGAGATGGGTGAGAATCTCGTAGCCGATGGTGCCGGCCGCCGCAGCAACCTCGTCCACCGAGATGCGCCCGCCGATGAAGGTCGCGGCGTCGCCGCGGCGCACCACGCCGTCGGCAAGATCGGTGATGTCGATGCAAATCAAATCCATCGAGATACGTCCGACAAATGGGCAAAGCCAGCCGCCCAGCATGGCCGTGCCGCCCTGCATGCGCTCGATGCCGCTGGCCGCGCGCGGCAGGCCGTCAGCATAGCCGAGTGCGGCAATGGCGAGGCGCGAGGGGCGCTTTGCCGTCCAAGTCGCGCCGTAGCCGACCGTTTCGCCGCGGCTGACGCTGCGGATTTGCAGCACGCGGCCGCTCAGTTCGACAACATTCTGCATCGGATTGGGACGGCCCGGCATGGGGTTGATGCCGTAAAGCGCCGCGCCGGGCCGGATCAGCTCGCAATGCGTCGAATCGCCAAGAAAAATCGCCGCCGAATTGGCGAGCGAGGCAGGGACGCCACGGAACATCCCACGCAGTTCGTGAAACAGCCGGATCTGGGCTGCGTTGAGCGGGTGACCGGCGATTTCGGCGCAGGCCAGGTGGCTCATCAACAGCGTGATGCCGTGATTACCGGTATATACGCGCGGCGCAATGGCGGCCGCCTCGTCGACTGGAATGCCGAGCCGGTTCATGCCGGTGTCGACGTGAAGCGCCGCGCCGCCCCGCCAATTTTGGCCGGCGACGAAGGCGTCCCACTCCGCAAGTTCGGTCGTACTGTTGATGACTGGCTTGGCATCGATCTCGATGTAAACGTCCGCGGCTTCCGGCGAAAAGCCGTTGAGCACGTAGATCGTGGCCTCGCTGGTGCAGGCGCGAACGCGCCTTGCTTCGGCGAGATCAGCAACGAAGAAGGTCTTGCAGCCGGCCTGGGCCAGCTTGGTCGTGACCGGTGCGATGCCGAGCCCATAGGCGTTGGCCTTAACCACGGCGGCGCATTGGGCGGTGACGGCGGCGCGTGCCAGCGTGCGGTAATTCGCCTCGATTGCGGCAAGGTCGATCTGCAGCGTGCCGCCGGTCTCGGGGACCGGGGGCTTGAGCGCGGGTTCGGTCAAAGGTTTGGCGAGCGCCATAGCGAGGTTATGAACGCCGCCGCGGCGGCGGTAAAGGCATGGCGATTCTAGAGGCGAGGGGCTGAATGACGGGCCAAATACACACCCAGACTCAGGTGAGCGACAACATTCCCAGCAAGCCCTTGTCCGTAGCCAGATCGCACGATGCGAATCACGGTATTCTTGCAGCTTACTCACAGGCTTATCCACAGTCGGTTGCATCGAATTATTAAGGTGCTGACGGGGAGCAACCCATGCCGCGCCGTTCAAAGGCCCAGATCAGAGCCCGATCTATTTCGCTCGCGCGCGGTCGAGATACTGAGGGATTCCGATTGGCTCGACGAAGGCGTGCACTACTGGCTGCAAAAAGAGCTGCGGCGCGAGCCCGGCTACATCTATACGGAGAACGAGCATGCTGCTCTTGCAAGAATCATTGCGGCCGGCACATTGTTTGACGGCTGGGATGGCTACAGCGTTCCTGAGCTTTTAACCGCCGCATACCAGTACAAGACGGACGGCGACTATGAGGACGAGCAGGTCTTTGACGAGCTTCAAGCGCGCCATCCCGCTCAGTTGAGGCTTGGAGAAATCGGTCGTTTAGTCAGCTTCTGCCGGAACCTCGCAGGCCTTCCTTTGGCGCCCTTCAGGCCGGAGATCGCCAGATACGAAGACACGGTGTGATTTCTGCCATCCCGGCGGCCGCGACGCCTCTGTTCGTTCAAAATAGGAAAGTGGCGGCCTTCTTGCTGTCTACCGAATGCAATTGCGTTGGTGCGCGATCTTGAATTTGCGCCGGGCCAGCGAAGAGTGAACCGTGGTCGGGCGCGCTAATCGAATCGCTCTGGAAGGTGAGCGGAGTCGATGGAGTCTCCGAACCGCGTGAACTGGCCATTGAAGTGCAATGGTATTGTTCCGGTTGGTCCATGCCGCTGCTTTCCAATGATGAGTTCGGCTTGATATTTCGCCTTGTCATATTTCGCCTGCCATTCGCCGTGCTCTTGAGAATTGTAGTCGCGCGGCTCGGCGTTTTTGAGATAGTAAGCGTCACGATAAACAAAGACGACCACGTCCGCGTCCTGTTCAATCGATCCCGATTCACGTAAATCGGCGAGCTGCGGTCTTTTGTCATCGCGAGCCTCAACTTGTCTCGAAAGCTGAGACAGTGCAATAACCGGGATATTTAGTTGCTTTGCCAATGCCTTCAGACTCATTGTGATCTCGGTTACTTCTTGCACGCGTCCCTCCTGTGCGCGCCTGGTCGATCCTTGGAGCAACTGGATGTAGTCGACCACCAGAAGGTCCAACCCACGCTGCCTCTTGAGGCGACGTGCTCGCGCCGCCAGTTGTGCGATTGAAAGACCGCCAGTTTCGTCAATATATAGTGGCAGCTCCTGCATTGTCTTGGAGAACTCGACAATTTTGTCGAAGTCCGCATCTGTTATTTGGCCACGGCGAATAACAGACGATGGAATCTCTGTCTGCTCAGAAATGATTCGTGTCGCGAGTTGTTCGGCTGACATTTCGAGAGAGAAAAAGCCAACTCGGCCGCCATCTGCGGCGTCAATTATTCCATCAGCATTAGTCTGTGGCAGAAAAGCCTGCGCGATGTTGTATGCAATGTTCGTGGCTAGTGCCGTTTTACCCATTCCCGGCCGGCCCGCAATGATAATAAGGTCGGATTTCTGAAGCCCTCCCATGTACTTATCTAGATCTCTCAACCCCGTGGCGAGGCCTGACAGCTTTTCTTCGCGCTGGTAGGCGCGTGCCGCCAGATCGACTGCGGTTGTGAGAGCGGTTGTAAAACGCTGAAATCCAGTGTCATAACGGCCTGTTTCTGCAAGCTCGTATAACTTGCGCTCCGCCTCCTCGATGTGGTCCGCCGGCGTCGCATCGACCGGTGCTTCGTATGCGGTGTTGACGACCTCTTCCCCGATTGCGATCAGACCTCGACGGATGCAGAGATCGTAGACGGTACGACCATAGTCCTCGGCGTTGATGATCGTGGTCGCCTCGGCTGCCAGACGAGCGAGATATTGGTTCACGGAAAGACCGGCGATGTCTAAATCGGTCGGTAGAAAGGTCTTCAGGGTCACTGGCGTGGCGACCTTGCCGGAGCGAACCAAGCTGACGGCTAACTCAAAAATTCGTTGGTGGATTGGCTCGAAAAAATGCTTGGGTTCAAGGAAATCCTGGACGCGATAGATCGCTTCGTTATTCACCAAAATGGCGCCGAGCAATGCCTGCTCGGCCTCAATATTATGTGGCAACGTGCGGGACGGAAGTTCCGCGGGAACCTGCTTGCGTGCAATCGAATCGATTTGCGCCATGGTTCCGATCAAAGGATTCGCGTATGGCCGATTTGCGGTCGGCCGTTGTTGGTTTGGCTCGTTTGCGCTCACTCAACATCGCGGATCACTCAACGATGCGATACCACTCCCGGCTGGTTATCCTTGCGGCAGCCCCGCCAAATCGGGGCGGCAAGGGTGCACAGCCGCGCACGCCATGTCGATAGTCCGCCGCGTCGGGTTTGGGAATCCCTAATCCGGCTTTCCCCCGCTACACACCATATCCGCCGCGACGAACTTGGCAATCGACATTGGGCCTTGACGAACGCCGTTCGGCAACCAGACACCGCCGCGATCATTCGCCGGCAAGCCGCAGCGGCGGCATGTGGTGTGCTTCGATCTCGCGCAGTTGGGTTTCCCCGCGCGCAATATAGTCGCGGGTCGCGGGAATGATGCCCTTGCGTTTGGTCATCTGGACTTGGAACACGACCATGTCGCCGTCGCGGAACGACATCTCGGATGACGCCAGGTAGAACTCCCACATGCGCACAAAACGCTGGTCGTAGAGTCGAATCACCTCGTCGCGGTGGGCGAGAAAACGCTCGCGCCAGGCCCTGAGCGTTTCGGCATAATGCAGCTGCAGGACTTCGACATCGGTGACGATCAATCCTGCCCGCTCGATCGCCGGCAGCACTTCAGACAAAGCCGGAATGTAGCCGCCCGGGAAGATATATTTGGCGATCCAGGGATTGGTGATGCCGGGGCCCGTCTTGCGGCCGATTGAGTGCAGGAGCATGACGCCCTCGTCGTCGAGCAGGCTCGCGCATTTGCTGAAAAAAACGTCGTAGAAGCCCACCCCGACATGCTCGAACATGCCGACCGAGACGATGCGATCGAAACGGCCCTCGACGTCGCGGTAATCGATCAGCTGGAACGTCGCGTCCTGCGCGCAGCCGCGCTCGGCGGCTCGATTCTGCGAGCGCCGGTATTGTTCCTGCGATAGCGTGATGCCGGTGACGCGTGCATCGCAGATTTCGGCGAGATAGAGCGCAAGCCCACCCCAGCCGCAACCGATGTCGAGCACGTTGGCGCGCGGCTCAAGCAGCAGCTTGGCCGCCAGGTGGCGCTTTTTGGCGAGCCTGCGCATCGTCGAGCGAGGTGTCCTCGGATTCGAAATACGCGCAGCTATATTGCTGGTCGCCGTCGAGAAAAAGCGCGTAGAGCCTGCCGTCGAGGTCGTAATGGTGTGCCGCGTTGCGGCGCGCGCGAAAGCGCGGATTGAATTGCTGCAGCCGGCGCAAAAAGTAGCGGGCGAGCCCCGGCGGCGACGCCCAGTGCGGGGCCGCGATGGGCTCCTGCCGCAGCAGAATGGCAAGTACGTCTGCAATCGAACCGCACTCGACGACGAAGGTGCCGTCCATGTAGGCTTCGCCCAATTTTAGTTCGGGATCGAGCAGGACTGCGCGCTGCGCGGCAGCAGTGGTAAAGCGCACCGCGACCGCCGTGCCGCTGCCGTCGCCGAAACGGTAGACGTTACCCGCCGCCGTCGTGACTTCGAAGGATCCGCTGCGGATGAATCGGCGCAAGAATCCCACCAGCATTCGTTCCACGGTCGCCTCCACGCGCTTACGCAAGACCCCAGCCCAAATCCCGATGACCGGCGCAGAATTGGGGACCTGGGTCGCCCGCGGCCTCCCGACCGCCCGGTTGCGCCGGCGGAGTCCTATGGCCGCCGTTATTAAAACAAAATCGTCCTTAACCAGCAATGCGGCCGTGCTGCCGGCTGTCGGGGTCCGCGCGCCCCACTCGCATTCGGCCGGTTTTGAGGTAACAATGAGGGGCGATCGCCAAGGTTCTCGGGAGATCACGGTGTTGCGGCATCTTGCGGTTGCACTCATGCTCGTTGTGGCAATGGCTCCGGCAGCGGGCCATGCCCAAGTCAACATTGATGAGGGCAAGACGCCGGCGCACATATTTTCGAGCGATTGCTCGGTTTGCCACAAGTCCACTCGGGGTCTGGCGAACGGCATGGATCGCTCCGCGCTGAGCGCTTTTCTGGCCGAGCACTACACGTCGAGCAGTGACGAAGCCGGGGCGATGGCCGCCTATGTGCTCTCGGGCGGCGGCGGCGAGACCAGGGCTACGCAGGAAACCTCGAGCAAGCCGGACCGCGAGAACCCCGTGGCGAGGGCCGAGGGGCCGAAAGGTTCGACCCGCCAAGAGCGGCGTCCAGCGAAGCCGGAAGCGTCCGCCCAACTCGGAGAGCAGGGTCCCGCCGCGGGTCGGCCGAAGCGGCCTCCGGGCAAGCCTGTTGCATCGATTAACGAGCCGGAAACTGGGCGCGCCCCATCGCCGTCAAACACCGGCTTCGACGGCAGGCTTCAGCGCGGGGCCGCAGCCGGTGTGGTGGCGCGCCATCCTCCGCGTGAATCGGAATTGGAGTTTGCCCCGCCTGGACCCGGGGCCGTGAAGCCTGTGGCGCCTCGCGACGATATTCCAGATTAGCCGGGTCAGCTCCGATCGGCCGGCGACGGATTGGCCGGCTCCTCGGCAACTTCGGGCGCGCGCTGCGGCGCCGTCGCCCCAGGCTCGAAGAACGCCTCTGCTGCAAGAGCTGCCGCCTCTTCTTCTGCGCTCGGCTCCTCGCGCAAACGCGTTACATCCTCGCCGCGCGCAATACGCGCCGCTTCGTCGTTATTGCGCGCGACGATCACGTCGATCGATGTTTCGATCTCGGGATGCAATACAATCGGAACGTTGTGCCGGCCGACGGTCTTGATCGGCGCATTGAGCGCGATCTGATTGCGGTCGACAGCATAGCCGGCTTCGATGAGCAGGCGCACAAGATCGCGCGGCGAGACCGAGCCGAACAGCTGGCCCGCTTCAGAGGCTTGGCGGAGTACCGTGAAGCTCTTGCCGTTGATATTCTCGGCGACACCGGAGGCTTCGGTCTTGAGCGCGAGCGAGCGCACCTGCAGGTCGCTCTTCATGGTTTCGAAACGCGTCCGATTTTCTTCCGTGGCCCGCAGAGCCTTGCCATGCGGCAGCAGAAAATTACGGGCAAAGCCGTCCTTGACGCGTACGACATCGCCCATCTGGCCCAGCCGGGGGACGCGTTCGAGCAGGATCACTTCCATTCGGCTTCTCCATTGCCGCTCCGCCCGCAGGTGATTGCGCGCGGTTGGCCGCGCCGACCGCTGCGCCGCAGCTCAACGAATGACATAGGGCAAGAGTTCCCAGAAAGCGGGCGCGTTTGATCGCCTGAGCGAGTTCGCGCTGCTTCTTCGCCGACACCGCTGTGATGCGGCTGGGAACGATTTTGCCGCGTTCGGAAACGAAGCGCTGCAGCAGCTTGACGTCCTTGTAGTCGATCTTGGGCGCATTGGCGCCGGAGAACGGGCAGCTTTTGCGGCGGCGGAAGAATGGCCGGCGTCCGCCGGCGGCTTGCGGTGACATGGCCATGATCATTCCTCCGTAACCGCCGGGGTTTCCTCGCCGTCACGGCCGCGCCGTTCGCGCGAACGCTCGCCACGGTCGCCGCGCTCGGACCGGTCGCCGCGGTCGGATCGCTCGCCCCGCTCGGGCCGGTCGCCCCGCTCGGGCCGGTCGCCGCGGCGTTCGTCGCGTTCGCGATCGCGCTCGGCCCGGCGCATCATCGCCGAGGGCCCTGCCTCGTGCTCCTCCACCCGAATGGTGAGATAGCGCAACACGTCCTCGTTGAGTCGTTCCAGGCGTTCGATCTCATTGATTGCCGCCGGCGGCGCGTCGAGGTTCATGAGGGTGAAATGCGCCTTACGGTTCTTGCGCAACCGATAGGCAAGCGACTTTACTCCCCAATATTCGGTCTTGGCGACGTTACCGCCGAGGCCTTCGACGATGCCTTTGAATTGCGCGGTCAATTCTTCGACCTGCTGCGCGCTCGCGTCCTGGCGCGCAAGATAGACATGTTCGTAGAGCGACATGGATAGCCTTTCCTCATTGCGCTCGCTCGGCTCCGGCGCCAAGCCCCTCGAACCCTTCGGAAAGGCTCGAATGCTCTGAAGGCGGGGACACCGGACGTTCGGGCCCGCAAGCCCTACCGCGCGCTTCGTCGTCGAATTCGCGCGGCCGTCCGTTCAGCCCCCGGCCGGGGTCGAGCGGCAGCCGGACATATACGCAGCCGGCAAAGAAAGGCAAGCCGACAGCGATGCGTGAAGGATCAGGACGGTCGCTCAGGAATTGCCGCGACTCGGCGCCTCCGGAGACTGGATCAGTTCGGCGAGCCGAACCGCAAGCTCGACCGCCTCGCGCATCTGTGTGGCAGTCGCCGCCGCACTCGCCCCGGTGCCGGAAGGTGCGCTGTTCCGCAGCTTCTGCATTCCGGCGAGCAGAGTCTCAAGGCTCTGCCGTAGAAGCCTCTGCCGGAACGCCGGCTCCCTGCGGGCGCGCGCAAGGTCGGCCTCAGTGACCACCGCAAATCCAGCCATCCGGCAGGCTCGTCCGCATGTGGTTAAGGTGAGCTATGGTCCGGCCCGTACTCTATCGTTTTGCAGTTTTCGCTTTCTTACCCCTTGGCGAACTCCGTTTGCCAGCCTTGACAGGGCCGGGATCACGGTATCTTTCGCCGCTCTCACGGGGCAGGCCGATGACGGTTGCATTCGTTTTTCCCGGGCAGGGAAGCCAGGCGGTCGGCATGGGCAGGCCGCTCGCCGAAGCGTTTGCGCCGGCTCGCCAAGTGTTCGAGGAAGTCGACGCTGCTTTGAGTGAGCGGCTCAGCCGGACCATGTGGGGGGGACCGGCTGAAACTCTCGTCCTCACCGAGAACGCACAACCCGCGCTCATGGCAGTGTCGCTTGCCGCCATCCGGGTGCTGGAATCGGAGGCTGGACTTGATCTGGCGCGCGAGGCAGCTTTCGTCGCCGGACACTCCCTTGGCGAATATTCGGCGCTCGCCGCCGCCGGCGCCCTGTCGATTGCCGACGCAGCGCGGCTGTTGCGAGTGCGCGGCCGCGCCATGCAGAAGGCTGTGCCGGTCGGCGTCGGCGCCATGGCGGCGCTGGTGGGCGTCGAATTCGTCGAGGCCAAAGCGATCGCGGCCGAGGCGGCAAGCGTGGGTGTGTGCGCCGCGGCAAACGATAATGGCGGCGGTCAAGTCGTTCTGTCCGGTGAGAAGGCCGCCGTCGAGCGCGCCATCGAGATCGCCAAGGCGCATGGGGTCAAGCGCGCCATGATGCTGCCGGTGTCCGCCCCCTTCCACTGCTCGCTGATGCAGCCGGCGGCCGAAGCTATGGTCGAGGCGCTGTCGGCAGTTGCCGTGACACCGCCCAGCGTCCCGCTGGTCGCGAACGTGCTGGCAAAGCCGATCGACGATCCCGCTGAAATCGTCCGCGCTCTGGTCGAGCAGGTAACGGGCACGGTTCGCTGGCGCGAATCCGTCCTCGCCATGGCGCAAGTTGGTGTGACGACGTTCTACGAGGTCGGCGCCGGCCGGGTGCTCACCGGCCTGATCAAGCGCATTGTCGAGTTGGCCGATGCGTCTTCGATCAGCACGCCCGACGATATTTCCAGGTTCAAGGCCGCGCGGACTTGATGATCCGGCGCACCAAGGGTCGAGAGCAACGATGTTCGAACTGACCGGAAAAATGGCATTGATCACCGGGGCAAGCGGTCCGATTGGCGGCGGCATCGCGCGGGCCCTTCATGCGCAGGGTGCGACCGTCGCCATCTCCGGCACGCGGTGCGAAATGCTCGATCGGCTGGCCGCCGATCTCGGCAAGCACGTGCATGTCCTGCCGTGCAATCTCGGCGTGAGCGCCGAAGTGGAAACGCTGGTGCCGCGCGCCGAGGAGGCGATGGGGCAGCTTGACGTGCTGGTCGCCAACGCCGGCATCGCGCGCGACAATCTTTTGGTGCAATTGCGCGACGCGGACTGGGACGAGGTGATTGCCGTCAATCTTTCGGCCACGTTCCGTCTGGCGCGCGCTGCGGTGCGCGGCATGATGCGCCGGCGCTTCGGCCGCATCGTCGCGATCACCTCCGTGGTGGGGTCGACCGGCAATCCCGGACAGGCCAATTACGTCGCCGCCAAAGCCGGCATCGCCGGCATGATCAAGTCGATCGCGCAGGAATATGCCAAGCGCGGCGTCACCGCCAATTGCGTCGCGCCCGGCTTCATCATCACGCCCATGACCGAAAAGCTCAGCGACAAGCAGCGCGAAGTCATTCTGGCGAAGATACCGGCGAACCGCGCGGGCACGCCGGAAGAAGTCGCCGCAGCAGTGGCCTTCCTCGCCTCAAATGAAGCAGCCTATGTGACCGGGCAGACCTTGCACGTCAACGGCGGAATGGCCATGATTTGAAGGCGATAGGACCGGCGGGGGCGGGTTGCCTCCGCGCTGGCCAACGCGGGGGAAGTATGGTAACCGAACCGCGATCGGGCTGGGGGAACTGGAGAGCCGGAGCGCGGGCCAACAAATATCCGCCTCTGATCGGTGTCGACCCGCTTCCGTCGCCGACGACGAGACCAAGACTCATTCAATTGGGTCGCGTTGAGAGATGAGGTTGGAACAATGAGCGATATTGCCGATCGGGTGAAAAAGATCGTCGTCGACAACCTTGGCGTCGACCCCGACAAGGTGACAGAGAACGCCAGCTTCATCGAAGATCTCGGCGCCGACAGCCTCGATACGGTCGAGCTCGTCATGGCCTTCGAGGAGGAATTCAATTGCGAGATTCCCGACGACACTGCGGAAACGATTTTGACGGTCGGCGACGCCATCAAATTCCTTGAAAAGAACGCAAAAAGCTGATCACCCGACGCTTTCTGCCTGGCATTGCATGAAATTCGCCCGCGCGCGTGAGATCAGCACGATGCGATGGACGGATGGGCTGCCTGTGCGCCACGGCTGTCCGGATGGTCCACAACGCGATAGAATTGCCGGCGGTTTTGTCTGCAGCGCCCGCCGGGAGCGCCGATCGTGAGACGCGTCGTCGTCACAGGACTCGGTATGGTGACGCCGCTCGCCTGCGGCGTAGAGCCGACGTGGCAACGCCTCTTGGCCGCGCAAAGCGGCGTTCGCCGTATCGAGAAATTCGAAGTCTCCGATATTTCGAGCCAGATCGCCGGCCAGGTTCCTCGCGGCGATGGCTCCGACGGCGCCTTCGACCCCGATCACTGGATGGAGCCGAAGGAGCAGCGCAAGGTCGACGATTTCATTCTTTACGCCGTCGTGGCAGCGAGCCAGGCGCTTGACGATGCCGGCTGGCACCCGGCGACGTACGAAGATCAGATTACGAGCGGCGTCCTGATCGGCTCCGGGATCGGCGGCGTCGAAGGCATCGCCGAAACGGCGTTGTTGCTGCGCGACCGCGGCCCACGCCGGATATCGCCGTTCTTCATCCCCGGCAAAATCATCAATCTTGCCTCCGGCTATGTCTCGATCGCGCATGGGCTCAAAGGGCCCAATCACGCTGTGGTCACCGCATGCTCGACCGGCGCCCACGCCATCGGCGATGCCGGCCGGCTGATCGCGCTCGGCGATGCCGACGTGATGGTGGCCGGCGGCACAGAATCGCCGGTCAACCGCATCTCGCTCGCAGGCTTTGCGGCGTGCCGGGCGTTGTCGACTGGCTTCAACAACACACCCGAACGCGCGTCACGACCCTATGACCGCGACCGCGATGGCTTCGTTCTGGCCGAGGGCGCGGGAGCTTTGGTGCTGGAAGAATACGAGCATGCCGTACGCCGCGGCGCCCGCATCTACGCCGAACTCACCGGCTATGGTCTGTCCGGGGACGCCTACCATATCACGGCGCCTGCGGCCGATGGCGACGGTGCGGTGCGCTGCATGCAAGCCGCCATCCGCCGCGCTGGTATTTCGTCCGAGGAGATCGATTACATCAACGCCCACGGCACCTCGACGCCGCTCGGCGATGAAATCGAGCTCAAGGCGGTGGAGCGGCTGGTCGGCAATGCCGCTGGCAGGATTTCGATGTCTTCGACGAAATCCTCGATCGGCCATCTTTTGGGTGCGGCCGGCGCGGTCGAGGCGATTTTCTGCCTGCTCGCAATCCGCGATCAGATCGTGCCGCCTACTCTCAACCTCGACAATCCCTCCGTCGCTACCGCCATTGATCTGGTGCCGCACCAGGCGCGCAAACGGCCGGTCAACGTTGTGCTGTCGAATTCCTTCGGCTTCGGCGGCACCAACGCCAGCCTGGTCTTCCGCCGCATCGCGGCGTAGTGGGTAATTGCCCTTTCGCCATATTTGCTCCCCACTCGCCTGCAATCGACGGAATGTGGGCGCCGGCATCGTTTCGCTGGGCAGACGCCGCAGAATGTGCGACCATTGGTCCGTACGGGGATGGGGCGTACCGGCACTGTCGGTGCCTCTTAGAAACCAGAGGGTATCAGGCGGTGACGGATTCCAACCTACCGCCCAAGGGGACCAAGGGGACCAAGGGGACCAAGGGGACCGAGCGGACCGAGCGAACAGTTGCGCGTTTGCGCGCGGTGCCGACGCGTAGCGCAGACCGGCCGGAACCGAAATTGCGCCCGGAACCAAGATTGGGCGCAGCCGCCAGACCGCTCGCAGGAACGCCGGAGCGCCCGTCGAACGGCACGCGCGCAGACACGATCCCGAAACTGGTGGCGCGCGAGCGCGGATCGAACGGCACCCGCGCCGATGCGTTTCCGAAGCTGGCTCCGCGTGAGCCCGCCTCGACCGGCACGCCGATAAAGCGCTCCGCTGTTGCAGCGCCGCCTGCGACCGCGCGAGTGTCGACGCCACGGTTGAAATTTGTTGCCGGCGGGCGCGAACCCCATCCGCCGCTGACCGAAGAGGCCTCGAGCACTCGCACGCGAAGCGCTGAACGATTAGCGGAAGGCACGCGGTCAGCACCGCGCAGTCCTCGAACGGCGATCGAGCCCGAAACGGTCGATGCGCCGACGCGCCGCTCCAGGCGGGCGCGGCATCCTCTCGTGGTCGTCGGCAACGGCATTATCAGCCTTTTCCTGATATTGATGGTCGCGGCAGGATACGTGCTCTATCTCGGTGAGCAGCGGTTCGAGGCGCCCGGTCCATTGCTGCAGGACCGCGTCGTCAACATCCCGCACGGCTCGAGCAAGCGCGACATCGCCGAGTTGCTGATGCGCGACGGCGTCATCGATCAGCCCTGGGTCTTCATCGGCGGTGTGGTGTTGCTGGGCGCACATGGCGGACAAAAAGCCGGTGAATATCAGTTCAAGGCGCGTGCCAGCATGCACGATGTGGTCGCGACCATCCTCGACGGCAAGGTCGTGATCCACCAGATCACTATTCCCGAGGGCCTGACCTCGGAGCAGATTGTCGCGCGCCTGATGGACAACGACGTGCTGACAGGCAACATCGACGAAATTCCGCCCGAAGGCAGCATGCTGCCGGACACCTATAACTTCATGCGCGACACCACCCGCAAACAGATGATCGAGCGCATGCAGCAGGCGCAGCGACGCCTGCTGCAGGACATCTGGCCGCGGCGCGCCCCCGATCTGCCGCTCAAGACGCCCGAGCAGCTCGTCATTCTCGCTTCGCTGGTCGAGAAGGAGACCGGCGTGCCGGACGAGCGCAATCGCGTCGCCGCGGTATTCGTCAATCGGCTCAAGAAAGGAACGCGGCTGGAGTCTGATCCAACCATCATCTACGGCCTGGTCGGCGGCAAGGGCACGCTCGGCCACCCGATTACCAAGAGCGAGAAGGAAGAGCCTACGCCGTACAACACCTATCAGATTAAGGGATTGCCGCCGGGGCCGATCACCAATCCCGGCCGTGCTTCGCTTGAGGCGGCGGCAAATCCGGCCCGCACGCGCGACCTGTATTTCGTCGCCGACGGTACCGGGGGACATCTCTTCGCCGAGACCTATCAGCAGCATGAGAAGAATGTCCAGCGCTATCGCCAATTGGATGCCAGCGAAAAGGATCAAAACAATCCCGACGGTGAAGCCGCACTGTCGGAGCAGGCTCCCGCCGCGCCAGCAGGACATCGCCGGTCGCACCATCGGCTTCAGGCGGCGCACTGAATGAGACGAGTTTTTTCCCTGCGGTGCAGATAGCGGTGGGTGCGCCGGTTGCGGCCGGCGGCTCACTCTTGTGGCGGCAAAGGTCGATCGCTAAGTTCGCCGTCTATTTTTTTGACGTTCGCTGCCGGGAGGCCGGATTCCATGGCGTTGTCGAGCATGACGGGATTTGCTCGCAGCCATGGCGTCTGCGGTTCGTATTCCTGGACGTGGGAAATAAAATCGGTCAACGGCAAGGGACTTGATCTGCGGTTGCGTCTGCCGAGCGGGTGGGACGCCATCGAGGCGGCCGTGCGCCCGCGCGCGGCCGAACGGCTCACGCGCGGTTCCATTCAGGCCGCTCTGACCGTGGAACGCACCGGCGCGGCGGCCTCTGTGCGCGTCAATACGGCGGTGCTCGATGCGGTGCTGGCGGCGGCGCGGCAATTGGCGCGGCGGATCGAAGCCTCGCCGCCGACGCTTGACGGCCTGCTCGCCCTCAAAGGCGTGATTGAGATCAGCGACGCCGAGGAGAGTGAGGAGGATCGACACGACGCCGAGGCGGCGGTCAACGCCGGCTTCGCGCAGGCGATGGCGGCGCTCGCCGACATGCGTGGGCACGAGGGCGCGGCGCTTCGCAAGGTGCTGGACGCGCGGCTTGACGAGATCGCCGCGCTGGCGGAGCGCGCGGAGCTCGTTCCCGGGCGCCGGCCCGAAGCGATCCGCGCCCGGCTCGCCGAACAGGTCGCAACGCTTTTGGCGCAGTCCGACCGCTTCGATCCCGACCGCCTGCATCAGGAGGCGATCTTGATTGCGACCAAGGCTGACGTGCGCGAGGAACTCGATCGGCTGGCCGCCCATGTGGCGCAGGCGCGGCTTTTGATCGAGCAGGGCGGCGCCGTTGGCCGCCGCCTCGACTTCCTGGCCCAGGAGCTCAACCGCGAGGCCAATACCTTGTGCGCCAAGGCGGGCGACGTTGAGCTCACCAATATCGGGCTCGAGCTGAAGGCGGCGGTCGAGCAGTTCCGCGAGCAGGTGCAGAACGTGGAATAGGCCATGGCGCGCGCTCCCCGACCTCGAACGAAGATATTGCGCCGCGGCCTGATGTTCGTGCTGTCCTCTCCGTCCGGCGCCGGCAAGACCACATTGTCGCGCCTGCTGCTGCGCGCCGATGGCAATGTCGAGCTTTCGGTTTCGGTAACCACCCGCCCGAAGCGGCACGGCGAAGTCGACGGCCGCGACTATTATTTCATCGACCGCGCCCGCTTCGACGCGATGGTGAAATCCGGCAAGCTTCTGGAATGGGCCGAAGTGTTCGGTCATTGTTACGGGACGCCGCTTCTGCCGGTGATCAAGGCGCTGCGGGCCGGCCGCGACGTCCTGTTCGACATCGATTGGCAGGGCACGCAGCAATTGCGCGAAAAAGCGCGCGAGGATCTCGTTAGCGTCTTCATCCTGCCACCGAGCGTGCCGGAATTGGAGCGCCGGCTTAAGCAGCGCGCCCAGGACAGTAACGACATCATCAGCGCACGCATGGCCAAGGCCGGCGGTGAGATGAGTCACTGGCCGGAATACGATTATGTCATCGTCAACAGCGACAAGGATCTGGCGTTCGCCGAAGTGCGCGCCATTCTTGCCGCCGAGCGGCTCAAGCGCGAGCGCCAGATCGGGCTCTCCGATTTCGTGCGCGCGCTGCAGGCGAAGCTGTAGGGTGGGCGAAATTGCCTCTCGATACAGCCGCGTGGGCACCGCGCGGGCTGCGATTTCGCCCACGCGGTGGCGCGTTCGCGTCGCGGTGCCCGCCCTACAGGCCTACGTAAACGCGCGCTGCTTCCACGGCACCAGCAAGTGCTCGGCCCAGTTCACCGCGCGGTTGAGCGCGATCGCGAGCACCGCGATCACGATGAGCGGCGCAAAATATTTGGCGAGCGAGAGCGTCTCGCCGTAGAACTGGAACATGTAGCCGATGCCGGTTGCGACAATCAGCAGCTGGCCGACGATGATGCCGACGAGCGCGCGGCCGACCGCGATGCGCAGGCCTGCGATGATGTAGGGCAGCGACGAGGGCAGCACCACGGTGTGCAGGATTTCGCGCTTCGTGCCGCCCAGCGAGCGCGCGACCTCGACCAGGAAACTGTCCGCCTCCTTGGCGCCGGCCTCGACAGTGAGCAGTTGCGGAAATACCGCTGAGACGAAGACGAACATGATCAGCGTCAGGCTTGCCGACGCCGAACCAGGCGATGAACAGCGGCAGCCAGGCGATATTGGGAATCGACCAGAAGACGAAGATGTAGGGGTCGAGGAGTCGGGCGGCCGGGCGGAAGATGCCCGAGCAGCAGCCCGAGCGCCGTGCCGACGACGAAGGCGACGGACAAGCCCGACGGCGAACGGCCAGATCGTCTGCGGCCGTGGCCTTGACCAGTTCGCCCGACGCCGTGAGCTCGACGAAGGCGGCGATGACCTTCGCCGGCGTCGGCAGGATGATCGGCGGCACGTTTATGGCTGATCGACTTGCCAGAGGGCGAGGAAGGCGATGGCCGAAAGCCGCGTCATCAGGTAGGTGGTTCCGGCCGAAGGTGCGCGAGCGCCGAGCTCGTGCCGTTCGGTCCGGGGCGTGCGAGCGGGATCGAGCGGACTGGCGTCATAGCTCCTCCCTGATGCTTTGCCAGGCGATGCTGCGCAGCCGCGCGAATTCCTTCTCCGCCCGCACGTCGTAGCTGTAGCGCGGTCGCGGCAACGTTGACCTCCAGCACCTCTTTGATCCGTCCCGGCCGGCGCCCCATGATCACGACGATGTCCGATAGGTAGATCGCCTCGTCGAGGTCATGGGTGATGAAGAGGACGGTGCTCTTCACGCGGTCCCCACAGCGCGAGGAGCTCGTCCTGCAGCACGGTTCGGGTCTGCGCGTCGAGCGCTCCGAACGGCTCGTCCATGAGCAGGATTTCGGGCTGGCGCACCAGCGCGCGCGCCAGCCCCACCCGCTGCTGCATGCCGCCCGAAAGCTGGTAGGGAAAGTAGCGCTCGAACCCGTTCGAGCCCGACCATCTCGAGCGTCGAGCCGACGATCCATCTCCTTTTCGCTCAGCCGAGCTTGGGGCGATGGGTCTGCAGCTGGATGCCAAGCGCCACGTTGTCCGCGATGGTCTTCCACGGCATCAGCCCGATGCCCTGGAACACCATCGACATTTTCGGGCTCGGGCCGGCGAGCACGGCGCCGTCGAGCCGGATTTCGCCAGAATCCGACGCGATCAGGCCGGCCGCCATCCGCAGCAAAGTCGTCTTGCCGCAGCCGCTCGGACCGACCACCGTGACGAACCGCCCGCCGCCGACCTTGAGCGTGAAGTTGTCGAGCGCCAGCAGATGTTCGCCCGTCGGGCTGTCGTAGCTCTTACGGACGTTGACGAACTCGAGCTCGGGCATGAATTGCGGCCTCGAAGCCGGATGCCGATCAGATGGCCCGCCGGCCTCTACCTGCCGTCTTACTTTTCTCGCCACGCCTTTGCCGTTGTACCAGTCGGGAGTGTCGGGCAGGCCGGGCGTGCCCTTGACGACACCCATTTTGTCGAGGGCCGCCTTCAGCGGACCGGTGTCGAAAACGTCGGACGGCTTGGCGAGATACTGGTTCGGGCTTTCGTTGCGGATCTTGAAGAACAGATCCATGACCTTCTGCGTGGCCGGCGAAATTGACGCCGCCATTGACGGAGAAATAGCCGCCGTCGACGAATTCGCTGCCAGCCGTGTGGAACTGCTGCGCATTCAGGCCGCTGTTCTTGAATATCTTCTCCGCAGGCTTGACTCCACGAATCGGCGTTGTCCTGCCACTGGCGCCATCATGTCGAGCATCATCTCGACGTAGCGCGCGGCGGCCTCTTCGTGAGATCTTGATCCAGCTTTCTTTGGCGACTACGACCAGTCGCGGGATCGGCGGGGTGTACTTCGCCGTATGCGGGAGAAGCACGTGAACTTGCTTGGTATAGCCCTTGGCCTCGGCCAGCACCGCGCCGAGATGCGACAGGCTCGCGAGCTGCGTGCGGCCGGTATCTATCGCCTCTAGCCGCGGACCGTCGCCGCCGGCAATGGCGACGAAGCGAAAGTCGTCGGGCTTAAATCCCAGCCCCTCGACCGTCATCTGGGCGTTGAAGCGCTGCGCGCCGCCGAGGCTGGCGACGGCCCAAGTCTGGCCGATCGGCGTCCTTCATCGTCTTGTATTGGTTGCGGCCCCACATCTCCTCGTCGCCGTACGGCGTCATGACCATCAGCACCCGCAGGTCGGCGCCCGAATAGATGCCGCCAAAAGCGGAAATGATGTCGCTTGTGGCGACTTCGGTCGCGCCGGTTGCCACCGCCTGGACGCGCGTTGGCCCGCCGCCGCCGAGCTTCGGCCCGGCTTCGTAGGACAGCCCGTGCTTGGCAAACAATCCCATGGCGTCGGCCATCACGTTGTACGCCAGCGACGGGTTGGGGGTCGGTACCAGATCGGTCGCCTTGATCGATATCGGAGCGCCGCCGGCGGCCTCGGCCGTATTCGATGGCGGCGCACCGGCGATGAGAGCCACGGCTCCGGCGAGCAAAAGCAGCGTCGCAGAGCCACGTAACAGTGCAGTCGTCCTGGACATATCTCACCTCCCTTTGCCGATCTTCCTTCGCCGGTTGTTACCTATGCCGGTCTTCGCCGAATTGCGTCTAAAGCGCGCCGGCTTGAACCGAACGCGCCCTCCGCTTGCGCAGCAGCCTGCAAGTGATCAAGAACGCCAGATGGCAGCGAAGAGTTCCTGCTCTCGCTACGGGGTTGGCGTGCCTTGATCGCTGTGCTGGCACTAGAGCAACTTTCCGAGATGACAGCAATAGTTCGAGTTGCGCGATAGTGGCGCAGATGTCGAGGCGAGTTTTCAACGAGGCATCAGCGGCTAGGCTTGCCCGATCGACAGCACGGTGCGGCCGACCACACGGCCGGCGCGCAGATCCTCGAGCGCGGCTTGCGCCTGATCGAGCGGCCTTTCATGGGTGGAGATCGGCGCCACGTCGCCGGCGCGGGCGAGGTCGAGCAGTTCGCGCGCTTCGGCGAGCGTGCCCGTCAACGTGCCCTCGATGGTCATGGCCTTGATCGCGAACATGGCGCTGGCAATGGTAAACGCGCCGCCTAACAGCCCGGTGACCACGACCTTGCCGCCGCGCGCGAGCACTCCGGTCGAGAATTGCAGCGAACGATCCGAGCCGACAAAGTCGCATACGCCGAGCACGCCCCCGGTCGCCGCCATGACCGCGCGGCGCGCCTGCGGATCGCCCGGGTCGTAGGCTGCAGAGGCCCCGGCGGCGATTGCCGCCGCGCGTTTGCCGGCATCGATGTCGGCAACGATCGGAGCTTTCGGGAATAATGCTTGCGCGATCGCAAGCCCCATCATGCCGACGCCGCCAAGTCCGACCAGCAGTACGGGGCCACGCGCGGCATGGCCAGCCAACCGTTTGAGCGCCGAATAGGCGGTGAGCCCCGAACACATCAGCGGCCCGGCGAAGGCGGGGGACAGCGGCGCGTAATCGAGCAGGTATCGCGGATGCGGGACGAGAACGTGGGTCGCAAAACCGCCGTCCGCGGCGATGCCGAGATGACGATGCGCCGAGCACAGATTCTCTTCGCCGGCCTGGCACGGCGCGCAGGCGCCGCAGCCGATCCAGGGATAGACCGCGACGGGTGCGCCGATGTCCACCCCGACTGCGTCATCGCCCTTTGCCTCGATGACGCCGGCGATTTCGTGCCCGAGCGTGAACGGCAGCGCGCGATCCTTGGCGATGTCGAGGCGCCTGCCGCCGCCAAGATCGAAATAGCCGTCCTGCAGATGCAGGTCGGAATGGCACACGCCGCAGCGTTCGACGCGCACCAGCACTTCGCTGCCGCGCGGCACTGGGCAATCGATGATCGTCTCGCAGAGCGGCTGCCCATAGGCGAGAAGTGATTGACGGTGCAGCTGGGTCATTGCCGTTGCGGTTGTTGCCGGGTATTCGACGCCGGCTATCATGGCCGCGACTGCCCGGTCGCTGCAAGAGCGCGCGCCAAAACGACGAAATCGGCAACAGCGAGATCCTCGGCACGCGCCGTTGCTTCAAGGCCGGCGGCTGCGAGCAAGGCCTGCACGTCGGCGCCGAGCGACCGCAGGCTTTGCCGCAACATCTTGCGGCGCTGGCCGAAAGCAGCCCGGGTCACGATCTCAAGCATGCGGCGATTGCACGGCAGTGGTGCTTGCCGCGGCAGCAACCGCACGAGCGAGGAAGTCACTTTCGGCGGCGGTACGAACGCCGAGGCGTTGATGTCGAACAGGATTTTTGTCTCGCACCGCCACTGTGCAAATACTGCAAGCCTGCCGTAGGACTTTGAGTGAGGCTCGGCAACGATGCGTTCGGCGACCTCGCGCTGAAACATGAGAACCGCGCATTCGTACCAGGGCGGCCAAGGCTCGACGCTGAGCCAGGAGATCAACAAAGCGGTCGCGATGTTGTAGGGCAGGTTGGCGACGATGCGCACCGGCCCGTGCGAAAGCCGCGGTCGGGAGTTGAATGTCAGTGCATCTGCGGCGACGATATCGAGGCGGCCCGGATAGCGCGCGCCAATCTCCTGCAAGGCGGCAATCGCACGCTCGTCCCGCTCGACGGCTATGACGCGCGCGGCGCCGAGCGCCAGCAACGCTCGCGTCAGCCCGCCCGGCCCGGGACCGATTTCAAGGACGGTAACGCCGGAAAGCGGACCTGCCGCGCGGGCAATGCGCGCGGCGAGATTGAGGTCGAACAGAAAATTCTGGCCGAGCGATTTCCTGGCGCTAAGGCCGTGGCGTCGGATGACCTCGCGCAATGGCGGCAGGCCGTCCGGCGCGGCGGCCGCTTCTGTCACGACGCCGGCCCGAGCGCCCGACTTTCCGCCGCGGCGAGCCGCGCCGCCAGTCTGAGTGCGGCGACGAGGCTCGTCTCATCGGCTCGGCCTGTTCCCGCGATGTCGAAGGCGGTGCCATGGTCGGGAGAGGTGCGGACGAATGGCAGGCCGAGCGTTACGTTGACGGCGTGATCGAATGCGAGCGTCTTGATCGGGATCAGGGCCTGGTCGTGATACATGCAAAGAGCCGCGTCATAGCTGGCACGGGCGCGTTCGTGGAACAGCGTGTCGGCGGGAAGCGGACCCCTGACCTCGATGCCGTCGGCCTTAAGCTGCGCCACCGCGGGGGCAACGATGGTCAGGTCCTCTTCGCCGAGCGCGCCCTGTTCGCCGGCATGCGGGTTTAGTCCGGCAACCACCAGCCGCGGATGGGCGATGCCGAACCGCCTGCGCAGGTCGCGCGCCACGATCCGGCCAGTTTCGACGATGAGTTCAGTCGAAAGATGTTTGACGATGTCGCGAAGCGGCAGATGAATGGTGACCGGCACGACGGCAAGTTCCGCCGACCACAATAGCATTACCGGATGCAACGACCTGCCGGTCGCCTCCTGCGCGAGCTTTGCCAGGAACTCGGTATGGCCGGGTTCGGCAAATCCCGAACTGTAGAGTACATTTTTCGCTACCGGATTGGTGACGATGGCGGCCGCTGAACCGTCGAGGACGTTGGCGACGGCACCGCGGATCGAAGCGATGGCGACTGGTGCGCTCGATCGGTCCGGCCGGCCGGGCTCGGCGCTTGCCTTGATGTCAAGGGCGGCAACAGGCAGGACCGCCGGAAAGGCGGCCGCGGCCGCGCCGGGTGCTACGGTCGAAATCGGCACCTCAATGCCGAGCCGATTGGCCCGCCGACCGAGAAATTCCGGATCGCCGACGATATAGAATGCCGGAACGTCCAGCTCGGCGCGTCGGAGCCAGACCGCAAGGGCGAGGTCGGGCCCGATCCCGGCGGGCTCGCCAAGCGTCAATGCCAACGGTTGCACGGTAATATTATATCCAATTATCGGTATTCGATCATCGCTTGGCGCCTTAGCCGCGCAAGATAGCGCTTGGCCTGGGCACCGAATTTTTTCTGGAATATTTCCGCGCGAATTTCGTGCTTTTCGGGCGTGTCCGACGTGGTCTGCCGTTTCGCGCAGATGGCGAACATCTGCACGCCCTCGCTGGTCGTCTCCGGCGGCGTGAGATGGCCGACTTCCATGCCGTCAAGAATCTGACGCGATTGGTTCGGCAAGTCGGGCGAGAACTTTACCACCTGGTCACGGACTGCGACACCGTTAAGCGCGCGGGCAAACGGAATACCTTGCGCGCAATTGGCAAAACGCGCCCGCAACGCCTCCGCCTCCCGCTTGCGGGCCTCAAAGGCGGCCGGTGCTGCCCCGACCGGGACGATGAAGACGATCGGACGCATCGTGTACTCGTATCCGACATTGTCTTTAACGTCGGATTTGTGCAGCTGCAGCTGGGTCTTCGATGTCGCTGTCGGCAATCTCCAGGCTCGCCTTGTAGCGGCCGCGAACCAGCGCATCCCAGGCCAGTTGGGCTCGCAGCCGGCGCTTGAGCGTCGCCTCGCTGGCGCCGCCGCTTGTCAGCATTTGCGTCAGTTTCTTGGTGTCGACGCCCAGGCGCTTGGCCACGTTGGCATAGGCATTGTCGACTTCCGAGTCGGGCACTTCGACGCTGAACCGCTTGGCCTCGCGCAGTTCCAGCGTCTCGTCGATGAGTTCGTCGATTACTTCCTGGCGGCTGGGCGGTTTTGGCGAACTCATCTGCATGAGCTTGCTACGCTGCTCGACGTTTAGCCTCGTGATCGGCACGCCGTCGACCAGTGCGAGTACTTCCTGGGCGCGGGCAAGCGGCGTGCCGGCGAGCATGACGACCGCTGCAATAAAGGCCGCCACCGCCAATGCCGCCCGACGGCCTGGAATGCGAATCCGCGATATCACTCCTCGCTCTCCTTTAGCGATCAGTTCGCTATTGTTGCGCAGCCGCCCTCCGCCGCGTCTGGCCAGGTAAATCCAGCATCCTCACGGCGAAATTTAGGACAACTCGTCTAAAAAATCGACGCGCCTGGCTCGCACCGGCCAGGGGCCGTGGTCGGCCGAAGGTTATCCGTCCTCTTGGAAGAGCAGTGCGACAAAGCCGGTCAGGGCGCCGGCCAGAACCGGTATCCACGCTGCTAGGACCGGCGACATCAGTTCGGATTTGCTCATATCCTCGGTGATTTTCGACAACACGAAAAGCAGGAAGCCGGCGCATATGCCGCTTAGGATCATTTTCTGCACGCCGCCGAAACGGAAGAAGCGTAAGCTCACGGCGGCGGCCAGGAGAACCATGGCGCCGAGCAGGAATGGGCGCGCCAGCAACTCATTGTATTGCAGCCGGTAGCCCGCGGCGGCGAGCCCGGCGCGCTCGGCCATCTCGATATAGGTGGGCAGCTCCCAGAACGGCACCGTTTCGGGGGTCGCAAAGCTCTCCCGCACCTGTTCGAGGGTGAGATTGGTGGGCAGCCGGTAAGTGTCCATGGTGGTCGGCGGCTTGCCGTTCGAATAAATCCGCACGCCGCTGAGCCGCCAAAAGCCCCGCTCGAGCGTTGCGCTCGCTGCGTCGATCCGCTGCTGGAAATGTCCGGCGCTGTCGAAAGTGTAGACCGTCACTCCGCCGAGGGTCGAGCCCTGCTCCCGGCTCGACTCCGCGTTGATGATGGCGGCGCCGTCGATGCTTTTCTGGCGGACCCAGAACCCGCTGGTGCTTTCCTGCAGCGCCGAAGGCGTCTCGCCCAGCATCTGCGATTCCAAGCGCTTGGAGCGCTCGTGCAAGATGGCGGCAATCGGATTGTAGACCACGATGGCGAACGTGCCGAACAGAAACGCCACGACGACGGCCGGCGCAATGAATTGCCAGGCAGAAATGCCTGCCGCTCGGGCGACAACCAGCTCGAGGCGGCGCGACAGCGTTAAATAGCATGACATCGCGCCGACCAGCACCGCGAACGGCATGATGTGTTCGGTCAGCTGCGGCACGCGATATATCGAAATCATGGCCAGCACCCAGGCCGTCGCCTTGGGCCAGTCGGCGCCGCGGCGCATCAGCTCGAAATAGTCGATCATGCCGGAGAGCACCACGACGCCGACGAAGGTGCCGATCATGGCGGTGAAAAAGCGCACTGCAAAATAACGAGACAGCGTGCCGGCCAGCATCACCCCGTTCCTCAATTTGCGAGTGCCTGGGCGACGCGGTCGGCGATCGCGTGGGTGAACTTCGTCACCATGGGGGCGTGTTCAACCGTTCTGCCGCGCGAAATTTGCCACAAGCCGACGGCAATCGCCGCGAACAGGGCGATGAATTGCACCGCCAAAAAGCCCGGCACCTTGACGCCCATGACGACGCTGAAAAAGCCGGTCAGCCGGAGTGCGGTCGCCGAACTGATCAAGCCGACGAGCGCCAGAGCGCGGCTCTGCCGTGTGGTCTGGGGCGGACCAAGAAAGACATAGGTCAAGATGATGAAGGCGAGCGGATAAAGCGGACTTGCCAGTCGGTCGTAAAGCTCCGAGCGGTACTGATCGGGTTGGCTGGCGTAGAGGGCATCGTCCCGCCGCGGCCAGATCAGGTCCCAGAGGTATTTCTCGCGCACCGTGTACATCACGCTTTGCGGGCCGGCGGTGAACTTCGACAGATCGAAGGCGTAGCGGTCGAACGTCACGATGCGCGGATCGCGGCGGCCGGCTTCGAGGCGCTGGATGCTGCCATGTTCCAGCACCAGGAACGAGCCATGCGGGTTTTTCACGATCTCGCCCTGCTCGGCGAGGTAAGTGGCGTGTTCATGCGGATCGGTCCGATCGTCGACGAATATGCCGATCAAAAGACCGTTGGGCTGGCGGTCGGCAATGTGGAACGTCACGTTGCCGCTCACGCTGGTGAATCGCCCGGGCTGCACGATATTGGTCAGGATATCGGCACGCACCTGCTCGCTCCAGTCGCGCAGTTCGCGCAGGCTGCGCGGCGAGATGTAGGCCGCGATCGCGGCGACCAGAAGCGAGACCAGCAAAGCCGCAACGAGAAAGGGCCACAGCAGTCGCCACGGCGAGATGCCGGCCGCGTTCATCACGACGATTTCGGAATCCGCCCCGAGCCGGTTGAGGACATGCGCAGCGGATATCATCAAGGCAATCGGCGCAAGTATCATGACCAGGAGCGGCACGATCAGTCCGGTAATGCCGATGAAGACGAAGAGCGTTTGCCGCTGGGTGGTGATCAAGTCGAAATCGCGCATCGCCTGAGTGAACCAGATCACCACCGTCAAGGTGACGAGGCTGATCAGAAACGCAACCATCGTGGTGCGAAACATGTAACGGCTGATCGACCCCATCGGATTCGTTTCCCGTTGACGGCCCGCCGTGACGGCCGGATCGGTCCCTGTCGCGGCGCAGTTCCGCGACGGCCGATTCCATCGTAGCAGGCAATCTCTTCCTTTCTCAAAATGGCCTCGACAAGGCAATCGTGGAGCGTCTGAGTTGCGTCGAAAATCCCGCCGCCCGGCCATTGGCACGGTGGAGGACCGCCTCAGACCCCGGCCGCGGCGCGCTTTGCACGCTCAAGGGTCCACTCGCTCAAGGGTCCACTTCATAAGTCCGTGGCAAAACCGCTATGATGCGGCGGCAATCGACACAAGGACCGAAAATGCCCGACGCCCTGACGCTCGGCTTCAACGCCTTCACCCAAGTTCGCGGCGTTCTCGTAACGTTCTGCGCGGAGCATTTGAAATTCGGTCCTGCCGCCAAGGCGGGGCTGGCACCCGCCGAGGAGCTGGTGCGCCGCGCCGCCGCGGCGGATCGATTCACCGGCAAGAACGGATCGACCCTCGATATCATTGCGCCAACCGGACTTAATGCGCCGCGGCTGGTCGTGGTCGGGACCGGCAAGGACAGCGATCTCAAGCCGCGCGACATCGTCAAGCTAGGCGGCATTGCCATGGGCAAGGTGCCGGCAGCGGCGGCGGAAGCCACGATCTTCGCCGAGTTCGGCGCGGGTCCGCTCAAGCCCGAGCAGGTCGCCGACCTGGCGCTCGGAGTGCGGCTGCGCGCCTATGCCTTCGAACGCTACAAGACCAAGCGCAAGGAGGGTGAAGAGCACGCCGACAAGGTGCGAATCAATCTCGCCTGCGGCAATCCTGGCGCTGCAGAGAAAGCCTGGCGACCCAAGCTCGGAATTGCCGACGGCGTGGTTCTGGCGCGCGACCTGATCAACGAGCCGGCGAACGTTCTCTACCCCGCGGAGTTTGCTCGCCGCGCCTCGGGCTTAAGCAAACTCGGCGTCCAGGTCGAAGTATTCGACGTAGCGGCAATGAAGAAGCTCGGCATGGGTGCGCTGCTCGGCGTCGGACAAGGCTCGGCCCACGATTCCAGGCTCGTCGTGATGCGGTGGAACGGCGGCAAGCGCGGCGCCGAACCGATCGCGTTCATCGGCAAAGGCGTGTGCTTCGATAGCGGCGGCATATCGATCAAGCCGGCGCAGGGCATGGAAGACATGAAGGGCGACATGGCGGGGGCGGCCTGCGTCGTCGGGCTGATGCACGCGCTTGCAGCGCGCAAGGCCAAGGTCAACGCGGTCGGCGCCATCGGGCTTGTGGAAAACATGCCGGACGGCAAGGCGCAGCGGCCGGGCGATATCGTCAAGACGATGTCGGGGCAGACGATCGAAATCATCAATACCGACGCCGAAGGCCGGCTCGTGCTGGCTGACGTGCTGCATTACGTTAATAAGCGCTTCAAGCCGAAATTTATGATCAACCTGGCAACATTGACCGGCGCCATCATTGTCGCGCTTGGTCACGAATATGCCGGCCTGTTCTCGAACAATGACAAACTCGTCGAGCGACTGACGAAAGCGGGCGAGGCGACCGGCGAACGGGTCTGGCGCATGCCGCTCGGAGCTGAATACGACAAGCTGATCGATTCAAAATTTGCCGACATGAAGAATACCGGTGGGCGCTGGGCCGGCTCGATCACCGCGGCGCAGCTGCTGCAGCGCTTCGTCGACAAGACGCCGTGGGCGCATCTTGACATTGCCGGCACTGCGCTCGGCTCGCCGCAGACCGATATCAATAAAAGCTGGAGCTCGGGGTGGGGCGTGCGCCTGCTCGACCGGTTGGTCGAGGACCATTACGAGCGGTGAGTGGATGACCGAAATTCTATTCTATCAGCTCAAGGGGCAGCCGCTCGAACAGGTTCTGCCGTCGTTGTTGCAGCGATCGCTCGAACGCGGCTGGCGCGTCGTCATCCAGGCCGCTTCCGAGGAGCGGGTCGAAGCGCTCGACGCGCATCTGTGGACTTGGCGGGACGACGCCTTCCTGCCGCACGGGACGTGGCGCGAGGCCTCGGCTGCCGAGCAGCCCGTGCTGCTCACCGTCAACGAGAACAACCCGAACGGCGCCACGGTTCGCGTTCTGGTTGAGGGCGCTGCCATGCCCACCGACCTCTCGGCTTACGAGCGCGTTGTCCTCTTATTTAGCGGTGACGATCCGGAGGCGGTCGAGACCGCTCGCGCCCGCTGGCGCGAGGCCAAGGATGCCGGTTTCGCAGTGACCTATTGGCTTGCCGATGAGGGCGGCCGCTGGCAACGTCAAGCATGACTGCTCCGCGATTTCATTGTGCTTAAATCGCGCCTAAACCGGCTCGATATCTCATTGAAATATCGTCCGTTTTGCCAATCCTTAAGGAGTCAGATCAAAGGCCGGTCGCAAGGCCCCTTTTTGACGCACTATATTTTTGTTTCGGCGTTCGTTTTGGATGCTATAGTTACGTTATGAACAAACATTCAGCGACACAGGGGCGGGCGGCAAAGCCGAGCCGCAACGCCGCGAGGCGCAAGGCCTCGCCGCGACGTTCCAACGCGCGGCCAGCGGCGAGAAAGCCCGAGCCTGCCAGCGTGGCACAAAGCGCGTTACAAATTGCCTCACTCACCGTTGCGCGGGTGACGAGCATCGCTGCGCCGTTGCGGACGCACAGGTTCCGCGTCGGTCAGACCGTCTTCTATACATCGAGCCCGATCACCCGCCCTGGCGCGAGCGGCAGCTACAAGGTGGTCCGGCTATTGCCGTCTGACGGTGAGGATTACCAGTACCGGATCAAAAATCCGGGCGAGGCATTCGAGCGCGTGGCCAAGGAAAGCCAGCTCGAACTGGAGAATTTGTAAACCGGCCTTGAATTGGCTCCTAGTCCGGCGTGCGGCCGCTATCGCAGCCTTGGCGTGTGGTGCTGGCACAGGCATCGGTGCCGCGGCTGGGCCATACTTTAGCCCCGAGGGCCGAGTTGGGTGCTGTTCGACGTTAGGGGTGCGTTGATGCCCGGCATCGGTCCCCACATTGTAGCATCGGTGTTGCCGCTCTGGATTGCGGCCGTCGCCGCTTCGGTGCTCGTTCTGATCATCGGCACGCTGGCTTTCGTCGCGCCGCGGACTGAGTTGCTTGCTTCGCTGGCGCGCTCTGCGCTGACCGTGCTCGGCGCCATTCTTTGCGGTTCGCTGGTGTGGGCGTTCTTCGACGGCACCGCGGCCGGCAACCGCGCCGCGGAGCGCCGCGTGCTGGAAATGCGCGCGGACGAACTGGAGGCTCAAGCACTCATTCCAGGTTCGCCGCTCGCCTGTATTGACGGCATGGCGGGCGATGCCGTCGCGACGGCTTGCGAGAAAGAAGTGTTCGCCAGTCCGGGGAGTACCGCGGCGGCGATCTCCTATGTTGCGGCCCGGCTCACATTGCTTTCCGACATGACGGGCTATGCCAGAAGCGGCAGCGCACACTTCGATGCTGCAATGCGTCGGTCGCGTCGCGCGCTCGAGGCCGATCGCTACGGTCTGCTCGCCCAAGTCCTGGAAACGAGCGGGGAATGTGGCGGCCAGAATTGCCCGGCGCTCAAACTGCTGCACGATGCGAGCCAGGTCCGCAAGAATTTGCTGGCACACACCCTCGATCATTATGTGGAACAGTATCAGAGCGTATGGGCGAAGCTGCCCGAAACGTCGGCAGGCGCGACCGCAGCTAGCGTGCCTACGGCTGCCGCTACGGCCAATGCGCACGAGAGCCGACGCTCCAAACTCGATATCGACTTCCCGACTGCGGCCTCGATCCCCGCGGTCAGCATCATGAATCCGGAACCCAAGGGCCCGGCGGGGCGGCCGGGCTTGACCGGCTCGGCCGGCGACACCGCCGCGGCACTGCCGCCGGCCGGACCGGCGCGGACCGACCCGGTCTGGCTGCCGCTGCCGACGCCGACGAGGCCGTGAGCAGAGCGTCTGCCTGACCTCCACCTCGCCGCGATTGCGCTCGCTCGCAGTGTCCGCACACCTGCTTTCGATTCCAGCCCGACCGGCGCGCCTTTGACCATCACGGACTGTAGGATGCCGTACTGATGTTCGGTTCTGTCCTCATTGCCAATCGGGGCGAAATCGCCTGCCGCATCGCGCGCACGGCCAAGCGGCTCGGTATGCGCACGATCGCGGTCTGTTCGGCAGCGGACGCCCATTCCCTGTACACGCGACTGTGCGACGAGGCGTATTTGATCGGCCCGGCCGAGCCGCGTGAAAGCTATCTGCGCATCGAACGCGTGATCGACATCGTCCGGCAGGCGCGCGCCGAATGCGTTCATCCTGGCTACGGCTTTTTGTCCGAGAACGCGGATTTCGCCGAGGCCTGCGCGCAGGCCGGCGCGGTCTTTGTCGGGCCGCCTGCGCACGCGATCCGGGCCATGGGATTGAAGGATCGCGCCAAGGCTCTGATGGAGAAGGCCGGCGTGCCGATCGTGCCCGGCTATCACGGCGAACTCCAGGACGCCAAATTCCTCAAGGAGAAAGCCTACGAGATCGGCTATCCGGTGCTGATCAAGCTTGCCGCCGGCGGCGGCGGGCGCGGCTTGCGCCGGGTCGACCGCCACGCCGAATTCGACGCCGCCCTCGCGGCGGCGATCCGCGAGGGTGAATCGGCGTTCGGATCAAGCCGCGTGCTGATCGAAAAATACGTCGCTGCACCTCGCCATATCGAAATGCAAATCTTTGCCGACCGGCACGGCGACATCATTCATCTCGGCGAGCGCGATTGTTCGCTGCAGCGCCGGCACCAGAAGATCATCGAGGAAGCGCCGGCGCCCGGCATGACGCCCGAACTACGCGCGCGGATCGGCGCTGCCGCCATCGCGGCCGCACGCGCTGTAAGCTATAGCGGCGCCGGCACGGTCGAATTCGTCGTCGACGGCAGCCAAGGGCTGCGGCCGGACGGCTTCTGGTTCATCGAGATGAACACCAGGCTCCAGGTGGAGCATGCCGTGACCGAAGCCATCACCGGCCTCGATCTCGTCGAATGGCAATTCCGCGTCGCTGCGGGCGAAATGCTGCCGCTTAAGCAGCCGCAGCTTCGCATGGAGGGCCATGCCGTCGAGGCGCGCCTCTACGCCGAAGATACCGAGCACGGTTTCCTGCCCTCGACCGGCAGGATACTGGCGCTGCAATTGCCGTCCGATGTCCGGGTCGATGCCGGGGTTGAAAGCGGCGACGAAGTGACCCGGTTTTACGATCCGATGGTCGCCAAGCTCATCGCCCATGCTGAAACCCGCGAGGCCGCGCTCAACAAGCTCCGCTCTGCGCTCGATCGCACGCTGATCGCCGGACCCCGCAGCAATGTGGCGTTTCTCGCTGCGCTCTGCCGTGCGCCGGCGTTTCTTCAGGGCTCGGTCGATACCGGCTTCGTCGATCGCAATCTGACTGCACTTGGAGCTGTGCCGCACGCGCCAGATCGAGCCGCCGCCGCGCTCGGCATCGAATCTCTGTTGGGCGGTCCGCCGATTGACGTTCGCGCAGACAGCGCGCGGTCGGATGAAGTAGGGGCGTATTCGCCGTGGGCGGCGCACGACGGCTTTCAGCTTGGCGGCGTGCGCACGGTCATCATCCCGGTCGACATCGATGGTGAGGCCACAGCGGCGTCAGTAACCCACCGGGGGGACCGGGTCCGGGTAACGGTCGATGGCGCCGCGCCGGCTGGCGACGCGAGAGTGTTCGAGGCCGGCGCGGATGCCTTTGTGCTGCGGCATGGCCGTCAGACCCGGGTGCGGATCGCAGATTTCTCCGGCGCTTCGGCCATGGCGGCTTCCGGCGACGGTATCATCCGGGCGCCGATGCACGGCCGCCTGCTGCAGCTTTTCACCGCTGCGGGCGATGCCGTTGCCGCAGGCGAACCGGTCGCCGTGATCGAAGCGATGAAGATGGAGCACACGCTCCATGCGCCCTTTGCCGGCCGGGTGGCGCGGATCGCGGCTGTCGCAGGTGCGCAGGTTGTGGAAGGCGGTGAGATCATGGTGATCGAGCCGGAGGGAAAACGCTAATGTGGCTCCATGGCCCTGCATCTCATCAAGCTCTGCGTCGGTTGTGACTTTGTTCGCGACCTTGAGGACTGGATCAAGCAAAAGCTCAAGGACAAGCGCAAACGTGGCGAAAAGCCGGAACACATCCATCGCACCCGTATGGTGCCCAAGCGCGCCGCCGAACTCGTCGACGGCGGCTCGCTCTATTGGGTGATCCGCGGGGAAATCATGTGCCGGCAGCGCATCCGCGATGTACGGCCGTTTCGCGACAAGGACGGCACCGGCCGTTGCGCACTGGTGCTCGATCCCAAGGTCGTACTGGTCGCGCCGCGGCCCTATCGCGCCTTCCAAGGCTGGCGCTACCTTGATCCTGGCGATGCCCCGCCGGACCTCGACAAGGCCGCACCGGGTGCCGCCGCGATGCCGGAAAAGCTGCGCCGCGAGCTGCGCGAGCTTGGGCTGATGTGAGCGCGGCGACCCGCTGCCGCGTCCGCGGCGCCATGGCGCCGCCGCACGCGATCCCGTAAAATCCGCGCCACGGCACGCCACGCGTTGCGGAGCAAAACCATGATCATCGACAACGAGAAGGACGTCACCAAAGCGGTATTGAGCGAAATCGCGCGCGCGCCGAACCCGCGCTTTCGTGAGGTCATGTCCGCCTTCGTTCGCCACCTGCACGATTTCGCCCGCGAAGTGAAATTGACCGAGGAGGAATTTCACAGCGCAATCGGCACCATCGTTGCGCTCGGCAAACGCACCAATGAGAACCATAACGAGGCGGTGCTGATGGCGGGCTCGCTCGGTTTCTCGGCGCTTATTTGCCTGCTCAACAACGGCGATCGCGGCCAGACCGAGACTGACGCCAACCAGCTCGGCCCGTTCTGGCGTATGGATTCACCCGCGACGGCAAACGGCGGTTCAATCGTGCGCTCGCCGACGCCGGGCCCGGTTTTGTTCGTCGATGCCAGCTTTCATGACACCGATGGCAAGCCGATCGCCGGCGTCGAGGTCAACGTCTGGCAATCCTCGCCCGAAGGCTTTTATGAGAACCAAGACCCGATCCAGGCCGATATGAATTTGCGCGGGAAATTCACCACCGACGCGGGCGGCCGTATCAACTTCCGCAGCGTCAAACCGGCCGGCTATCCGATCCCCATCGACGGCCCGGTCGGCGAACTCTTACGCGCACAAGGCCGCCACAACATGCGGCCGGCGCATTTGCATTTCCTCGCCCACAGGCCCGGCTTCAAGACGCTGATCTCGCAGCTCTACGATCCTGAGGACAAGAATCTGCAAACCAACGTCCAGTTCGGCGTCACCAGACACCTGATCGGCAATTTCGTGCGCCACGACCAAGCGCGCCCCGGCGCTCCCGACGTAAAGCCGCCATGGTATTCGCTCGCCCACACCTTCGTCATGGAGCGCGGCACCGCGCGTCTGCCGAAGCCGCCGATCACGGGCAAGGCCGAAGGCGAACGGCCGCAGATTCCGCATCTGGAGGCGGTGTGATTTTCTCCCTCTGCCCGTGCGGGAGAGGGTGCCCGAGCGCAGCGAGGGCGGGTGAGGGGAGGCCAACATTCACTTTCCCCTCCCCCATTCACTTTCCCCTCCCCCATGTGGGGAGGGGTTAGGGGTGGGGGTCGCGAAGTTGCGCACGGCCTTGACGCATCGCGTGACAGCAACAATCTCGCCGCCACTTCAGGAAAGCTTTGGGACCTGCCGCGAACGAAGAATCATCTTGGCTGCCATCGCGCGGAGCGCAGCACCGTGTGAACCGTCCTGCTTTGGACGGTTCACAGGGCGCTGGCCGCTGCGGCTTGCGACCGTCTTTCGTTTCGCTACACTACCCGTTCGCCGATGGCGACGCCGCGACCTGCTGCGGCTTGCGACCGTCTTTCGTTTCGCTACACTAGGCTTCAAGACGCTGGCCTACTACGCGCGATTGCGTAGCGAAACGAGAGGTGGTCGCTTGTCGCAAGCAAAAGACCCCTTGAGCGGGCTGGGCGCCCCAAGGTCAATCCGCCCAATCTTTGACATGCCCGCCCCTGAGGCGGGTATGTTCGTGTTGGTACCCCCCCTACACCCCCACATTGTCAATCAGCCTCGTTCTCCCGATCCGCGCCGCGACCAAGAGCCGGATCGGCCCGTCCTTTGCCGACGCGATCGGCGCTAGCGTGTCGGCGTGGCGGGCTTCGAGATAGTCGAGGGAAAAGCCTGCGCGGGCGATCGTCTCGCGTCCTTCGGCGAGCGCGGCGGCGATTGGGCCGCCGGCGTTGATCGCTTCTGCACAATCTTTGAGCACACAGTAGAGCACTGGTGCGGCTTGGCGCTCGGACGGCGTGAGGTAGACGTTGCGCGATGAGCGCGCCAAGCCATCGGGTTCGCGAGCGATGGGCGCGCCGAGGATGCGGGTTTTAAGGTCGAGGTCCCGCGCGAGCCGGGTAATGACTTTGAGCTGCTGAAAATCCTTCTCGCCGAAAATCGCGATATCCGGCTCGCATTGCATCAACAGCTTGGCGACCACGGTCGCGACGCCGGCAAAAAAATGCGGCCGAAAAGCGTCTTCGAGGCCGGCCTGCGCCGGCCCTTCGGGCCCGATCCTGGTGGCGAAGCCCTCGGGATACATGGTTTCGATGCCGGGCGCCCAGACCAGGTCGGCATGAAGATCGGCAAGCGCGGCAACATCAGCGGCAAGCGTGCGCGGATAGGAGCGGAAATCCTCGTGCGGCGCGAACTGCGCCGGATTGACGAAGATCGAGACGATGACGGCCTCGGCGCGCCGGCGGGCGAGCCGCACCAGCGAGAAATGGCCTTCGTGGAGCGCGCCCATGGTCGGCACGAGCGCAATCGTTTGCTTCTTTGTTTTGTGCGCTGCGTGCAAAGCGGCGACGGCGCGCCGCAACGCCGCAAGCGTGCCGACCACGCGCGGCGGGCGCCGCGATCGGGAGAGGTTTTTCGTCATCGTGAATTATCCCGGCATCATTGCGAGCCCGCCAAGTATTGCGTCGCGGCGAAACCGGATCGCGTGATCGCTTGGCTCCGCGCCTCGAGGTTTCGGGTTAACCGTTGCCGCGCGAGCACACTACGTGAGTTATTTGCTCGCGCCGCGTGGTTAATGATTAACTTATCGAATCCGATGCTGTATCTTGACCGCACGCGTTGCAAGCCTGAGAAGTCTGGGTACGCGGAGGTCGCGTTTCCATGTTGATGCAGGCGGATGTCGGCAAGCCGGTTTCGGCGCATGTCGTCGTCCTCGGCAACGAAAAAGGCGGGTCAGGCAAATCGACCACCGCCATGCATGTTGCCGTTGCGCTGCTCCAGGCTGGCCAGCGGGTGGCTACGATCGATCTCGATTCGCGGCAGAAGAGCTTCACCCATTACGTTGAGAACCGGCGCGATTGGGCCGAGCGCGCGCGGATCAAGCTTGACATTCCAGTGCATTATTGCGTGGCGCGCGGCTCCGGAATTCGGCTCGACGAGATCGAGGCCGGGGAATTCGCTGCTTTTGCCGAAGCGGTAGGCGCCGTCGAAAACTCCCACGATTTCGTCGTCGTCGACACCCCCGGCACCGATTCATACCTGATGCGGCTCGCCCATTCGATGGCCGATACGCTGATCACGCCGTTAAACAACAGCTTCGTCGATTTCGACGTGCTCGGCGCGGTCGATCCGACGACGTTTGAGGTGACCGGGGCAAGCCATTACGCCGCCATGGTGCGCGAGGCGCGCCGCCAGCGCCGGCTGGTCGATGGCGGCCTGATCGACTGGGTCGTACTGCGCAACCGGCTCTCGACGCTCGGCTCGCGTAACAAGAGGCTGGTCGGGGAGGGGGTCGAGGAGCTTGCCAGGCAGCTCGGATTCCGCGCCGCCGACGGGTTCGCCGAACGCGTGATCTACCGCGAATTCTTTCCGCGCGGGCTCACCGCGCTCGACGAACTCAACGAAGATACGCTCGGGCAGCGGCCGAGCGTCTCCCACGTCACCGCGCGCGACGAGGTCAGGAGTTTGATCGAGGAGCTGAAACTGCCGATGGACATGCGCGGCAAGCGCAGAGCCGCCGCGCGCGCGGAATGGATCGCGTCCGCCGGCAGGCCGATCGAAACTTACGATCTGCTCGCCGATTGACTGGCGGCGATATCGGCTTCATCCGCGGCCTTTTCCCAACGCTTGCCTTGCCGTACCGCCGCGACGAGACGCGATCCGTTCCCCGCCATTGCACCGCTCGACGCACGGGGCCACCTTATAGCGATGACTTCGGATTCCCGCCGTAAAGAATTGTGCGATGACGAGCGATCCGACTAGGCGCGGCTCCGCTCCCGCGCCGCAAGGCGAGGTACCTGCTCCGGCAGCGTCGCGGGCGGATATCGAGGCGTTCCTGAGCCGCGTCAGCGCGCGCGGGCCTGCGGCCGCAAGCGGCCGCCTGGTCTTCGCGCTCGACGCCACCATGAGCCGGCAGCCGACCTGGGACCAGGCTTGCCGGCTGCAGGCCGACATGTTTCGCGAGGCCGCTTCCGTCGGCGGCCTTTCGATCCAGTCTCGTCTATTACCGCGGTCTTGCCGAGTGCCGCGCTTCGCCCTGGGTTTCCGAACCGGGCGGGCTCGGCGAACTGATGTCGCGCATCGATTGCCGCGGCGGCCATACCCAGATCGCAAAGGTTTTGGCGCATGCGCGGCGCGAGAACGATAATGCCAAGGTCGCGGCTTTGGTCTTCGTCGGCGACGCCATGGAGGAATCGCTCGACGATTTATGCGCCAGCGCCGGCGAACTCGGCTTGCGCAACCTCGCTGCCTTCATGTTCCAGGAGGGCTACGATCCGGTCTGCGAACAGGCGTTTCGCGAAATTGCCCGGCTGACGCGCGGCGCCTATTGCCGTTTCGCCCCCGGCGCCGCGCACGAACTCGGCGAGCTTCTGCGCGCGGCGGCGGCCTACGCAGCCGGCGGCATCGAGGCGCTGGAAAAACTGCAAAGTCGCCACGGCGCCGGCGCAGTCAGGCTGATCGAACAGTCCAAATAATCCGCAACGGATCATGCCCCTTATCCTCGGCGTTGTTGTCCTCATCCTTTTGCTCTGGGCCGGCAATTCGTTTTCCAGAGCGGATCCAAAGCAGGCTGCCCGATTGCTGCGTTCGCTGGGCGGCGGCGCCGCCTTGATCTTTGCGCTGTTTCTACTGGCTCGCGGCGAGATCGGACCGGCCATCACGGTCGGCGCCGTTGGGCTTGGGCTGTTTGGCTGGATTTCGCTGTGGCCGGCGAACTTCGCCGGGCGCACGCAAAAGAGCCGGGGGCAGGTGTCGCAGGTGCGCACCGCCTATATCGAGATGGTGCTCGATCACGACAGCGGCGCCATGCACGGCCGCGTGCTCGCCGGCGCGTACAAGGGCGCTTCGCTCGACACGCTTGATTTACCGACGCTGACCGCTCTGTTCGGTACCATCGATGCCGACAGCCGTGACCTACTCGCAGCGTATCTTGATCGCAGGCAGCCCCGCTGGCGAGAGCACATGCAAGGTGATGCGGCAACGCGGAACGGGCCGCGGGCGGCGAGCGGCGGCAAAATGACTGAAGAGGAGGCCTATCAGATCCTTGGCGTTCAGCCCGGGGCGAGCGCGCAGGACATCTCCCGCGCTCACCGCTCCCTCATGAAGAAACTGCATCCCGACCAAGGGGGCTCGACGTATCTTGCCGCCCGGGTCAATGAGGCCAAGGACGTTCTGCTTCGCCGCCATCGCTGAGGTCTCCGAACGGGGCCTCGCGCAGCTTCCAGCCTTTTGCTGACTATTCCGTTACTTGGTCCGTTGCTTGGTCCGTTGCTTGGCGCTGTTAGTCTTTCAGCGTCATGCAGGCGAAGTCATCGCGCCTGAGCTTGCGGCAGGCCGCTTCGGCGGTCGCCTTGTCGAAGCCGGCGAAGCGGGCGCGATAGAGCGTGGTGTCGCCTTTGTGTACCGGCTCGGTGAACGGGTCCGCAGCGCCGAGCGTGGTGTGGAGCTTGACTTGCGCCTCGTTCAAATGTTGCCGGGCTTCCTGCTCGCCGTCGAAGGCGCCGATCTGAATCATCCATCCGTTGTGCACACGCGTCGGCGCCGCGGCAGCCACGGCAGCAGGCACAGGCTTGATTTGCTCGATCGGCGCCGGCTCGACCGCTGGCGCGCGATCCGCGTCGGTCTGCGGCTGGGCATCGACCGTCAGCGGCGAAGATTCGACTGGCACCAAAATCGGCATTGGCGCCAGTTTGCCGCTGTGCATCGTCACCGTGTGATAGGTGATCGTCTTTACCGGAATCGGCCGGATCGGGGCGGTCGTGCCGACGATGGCGGGCTGGCCGACCGTTCCTGTTCGGCTCGGCGCGGCTCGTTCGCGCACTGCCTCTTTGACGGCCGCCACCCGTTGCGGCTCTCCTACCGGCACGCTCCGTTCGACGAGCGCCGGTGCCGTACGGTGGGTCGAAGCCAAGCGGAAATCGACGTTGAGCAACTGCCGCATATGCGCGTCGCGTTGCAACGCCGAACGGCCACCGAGCACGACTCCGACGAGATAACGGCCATCGCGATGCAGCGAGGTGAGCAGATTGAAGCCGGAAGCGCGGGTAAATCCGGTTTTGATACCGTCAACGCCCGGCATCGAGCCGAGCAGGTGATTGTGACCACGGATGGTCTGGCCGCGGAACGCAAACGACGTCGTGGAGAAGAAGCGGTACAAACGCGGAAAGCGATCCTGGATCGCTCGGCCAAGCAGCGCCTGATCGCGCGCGGTGGTGACTTGATCGTCGTCCGGCAGGCCTGAGGCGTTGACGTAATTCGTGCGGCCCATGCCTAGTTCGTGGGTCTTTTGCGTCATCAGCCTGGCGAACGCCTCCTCGCTGCCACCGAGATTCTCGGCAATCACGGCGGCGGCGTCATTGGCGGATCGGGTGACGATTGCCTTGATGGCATCTTCGACGCTGATGGTCTGTCCGGGCTTGAGGCCGAGCTTGGTCGGCGCCTGCGCCGCAGCATGCGCGGAGACGAAAAGCGGCGTATCGAGGCTGATCTTGCCCGCCTTTAGGCGTTCGAACAGCAGGTAGAGCGTCATCACCTTGGTGAGCGAGGCTGGATGCCGCAAGGCGTCCGGGTTCGATGCTTCCAGAACCCTGCCGGTATTGCCGTCGACGACGATCGATGCGCTCGGCGGTGAGTAGCCGTTGCTCCGCGCGTGGTGGTGAACACGCGTGTTGTGTCGCGCGAAATGGAAATGCACGCGGTGACGATGATGCCGTGCGTCTGCCGTGTTGCTGCCGACGGTGAGAACCGCAACGATCGCGGCAAGGCCGACGACGCAGCTACGAAGCCCGTCGCGGACCTCGGTACCCGCCCAACTCATTACCCACCCCGTCCCTTAATGAGCGCTGAGCCCCCATTTGGAGCCACCCCTTTTTGCTCCTTCGGGACACTGCAGCTCTGCCTCATGAACAAACCGGATTTTCCCGGCTTCGCCAACGCCGAGCAGAGACATGGCCCGACCACACGACCGTTCGTCCTTGTTGCCGACCTTTGCCTGGGCAGGAAAGGACGGAAAAAGAACGGTTAAACACGCTAGGCGAGCGTCCTTGCGAAAGGGTTAAGTCCCCCGCCCAGCCGGATTGTGCACTGCGCTGACACCGTTGCGCTTTTTGTGCATTGCACTATAGTCATCCTGAATGCTGGAGAAGGCCTTTTCAAGGCAAAACGGCCAAAACATTAACCATATCAACAGCCGGCAGGCTTGCTGAAGGTGCGTCATGAGCACGGAAGAGATCCACAAATTCGGTAAAGACAGTATGGATATGGCTCTCAGCTCGCTCGGCGCCTGGACCGAGGGCGCACAGGCCATTGCCGTCGAGGTCCTTGATTACTCGAAGAAATCGGCCGAGGGCTCGGCTGCCGCATGGAAAAAGGTGATGAACGCAAAGGGTCTCGAACAGGCAATCGAAGTGCAGACCGAGTACCTGAAATCGTCCTACGAGGAATTCATCGCGAGGGCCACCAAGCTCGGCGAGATCTACGTTGGCCTGGCCAAGGTAGCCTATCGGCCGTTGGAGGGCGCGCTCGGCAAGGCGACAACGCCAAAGTAATCGGCAGTAACCAGCGCGACGGTCTCGACGTCTGCTGCACTGCGCTCGACCACGTGCGGCCTTCGACTGCCGTGGAGGAGAACATCGCGCGGCATTGTGAACTTACACTTTCGATAACACCGTCTCGATGGCCGCTGCGATGCGGTTGAGGCTTTGTTCGATGCGCGCGACGCGGAAGGCGATATGTTCGAGTGCGTACGCCGTTCGCTTGTCGGCCGAAGGCATGTTCAGTGCGTCGTAATCGGGAACGAAGTCCTGCTCCAGTTCGCGCAGGAGCTTGGCACGGCGAGCGGAGTCGGCCATCGTCACCTCCTCGATCCCCCCTGCCGACGCATATCCGAGTCGGCCTTTTTCACCAATCGGTCGGCATGGCGTCCGAGCTCGGACAGGACCCGTGGACGCCGGATCCTTCGCCACAATTGCGGAGTTGTAATGAGCGAGTCTCCGCACGGCGGCGGGGCGAACACGAAAGACAAGGGCGAACGATGGCCGGCAGTCCTGCGTTCGGCGCAGCTTCTTCGATCTGGCACGTGGGCCGCTCTGACATTATGATAGAGCGTCGGACGCGGAGGGCGGCAGCCGTCCACGCTTGCGACGGGGATCCGCTTCATCTGCAAGTCTGGACGATAGAGCAGCAATGCCGCCGAATGACGATACAGCAAAATGTGCGCTCCGCATGGCAGACGACGACCGCAAGCGCAAAGGCGATCAGAGCGGGCCGGGGACGGCGGTCATCACCAAGACCAAGCCGCAGACCAAGCGGCCGAACCTCTATCGCGTCCTCCTGCTCAACGACGATTACACGCCGATGGAGTTCGTCGTTCACGTGCTCGAGCGCTTCTTCAACAAGGATCACGACGCCGCGCAGCGGATCATGATGCATGTCCACCAGCACGGCATCGGCGAATGCGGCGTCTTTACCTACGAAGTGGCGGAGACCAAAGTGACGCAGGTCATGGACTTTGCCCGCAAACACCAGCATCCTTTGCAGTGCATCATGGAGAAGAAGTGATTCCCGGGGGAAGCGTTCGACCACAATGAAGAGAACCTGAAATGCCGACATTCTCACGCAGCCTCGAACAATCGCTGCACCGGGCGCTCGCGCTGGCCAATGAACGCCACCACGAATACGCCACCCTCGAGCACCTCCTGCTCGCCTTGATCGAAGATCAAGACGCCGCCGCAGTGATGCGGGCATGCAATGTCGACCTGGAGAAGCTGCGCAGAAGTCTCGTCGCCTATCTCGAATTGGAGCTCGACAACCTCGTCACCGACGGCGCCGAGGACTCCAAGCCCACGGCGGGCTTCCAGCGCGTCATTCAGCGCGCCGTGATCCATGTCCAATCGTCTGGCCGCGAGGAGGTCACTGGCGCCAATGTGCTGGTCGCCATCTTCGCCGAGCGCGAAAGCCATGCCGCCTATTTCCTGCAAGAGCAGGACATGACCCGCTATGACGCAGTCAATTACATCAGCCACGGCATCGCCAAGCGGCCGGGCATGTCGGAGGCGCGCCCCGTGCGCGGCGCCGAGGAGGAGAGCGACACGAAATCGGGCGACGAGCAGAAGAAAAAAGTCGATGCGCTGGACGCCTATTGCGTCAACCTCAACAAGAAGGCGCGCGAAGGCAAGATCGATCCTTTGATCGGCCGCGAGGCCGAGATCAGCCGCACCATCCAGGTGCTGTGCCGGCGGCAGAAGAACAATCCGCTGTTCGTCGGCGAGGCCGGCGTCGGCAAGACCGCGATCGCCGAGGGGCTCGCGCGGCGCATCGTCCACGGCGAGGTGCCGGACGTGCTCCGCAACGCCACCGTGTTCGCCCTCGACATGGGCACGCTGCTCGCCGGCACGCGCTACCGCGGTGATTTTGAGGAGCGGCTCAAGCAGGTCATCAAGGAGCTTGAGGGCTATCCCGGCGCCATCCTGTTCATCGACGAGATTCACACCGTGATCGGTGCCGGCGCCACTTCGGGCGGCGCGATGGACGCCTCGAACCTGCTCAAGCCGGCTCTGGCGTCCGGCACCGTGCGCTGCATCGGCTCGACCACCTACAAGGAATACCGGCAGTATTTTGAGAAGGACCGCGCGCTCGTTCGCCGCTTCCAGAAGATCGACGTCAACGAGCCGACCATTCCCGACGCCATCGAAATCCTCAAAGGGCTGAAGCCCTATTTCGAGGACTATCACAAGCTCCGTTACACCAACGAGGCGATCAAGGCGGCGGTCGAGCTGTCGTCGCGCTACATTCACGACCGCAAGCTGCCCGACAAGGCGATCGACGTGATCGACGAATCCGGTGCGGCGCAGATGCTGCTGCCGGAGAGCCGCAGGAAACGCACCATCGGCATCAAGGAAATCGAGACCACGATCGCCACCATGGCGCGGATTCCACCGAAGGCGGTGTCGAAGGACGACGCCGAGGTGCTCCGGCACATCGAGGAGACTCTCAAGCGCGTGGTGTACGGCCAGGACAAGGCGATCGAGGCCTTGTCCGCTTCGATCAAGCTCGCCCGCGCCGGCCTGCGTGAGCCGGAAAAGCCGATCGGCTGCTATCTCTTCTCCGGCCCGACCGGTGTCGGCAAGACCGAAGTGGCGCGCCAGCTAGCGGCTACGCTCGGGGTGGAGATCATCCGCTTCGACATGTCGGAATACATGGAGCGCCACACCGTGTCGCGGCTCATCGGCGCGCCGCCCGGCTATGTCGGCTTCGACCAGGGCGGGCTCTTGACCGACGGCGTCGACCAGCATCCGCATTGCGTGCTCCTCCTCGACGAGATCGAGAAGGCGCATCCGGATCTGTTCAACGTGCTGTTACAGATCATGGATCACGGCAAGCTGACCGACCATAACGGCAAGCAGGTCGACTTCCGCAACGTCATCCTCATCATGACCACCAATGCTGGCGCCGCCGACATGGCGAAGGCCGCCTTCGGCTTTACGCGGACCAAGCGAGAAGGCGACGACGTGGAGGCGATCAACCGCATGTTCGCGCCGGAATTCCGCAACCGGCTCGACGCGATCATCACCTTTGCCCATCTGTCGCGGGAAGTCATCGCGCAGGTGGTGGAGAAGTTCGTGCTGCAGCTCGAAGCGCAGCTCGACGATCGCGACGTTACCATCGAGCTGACCGATGAGGCCGCCAATTGGCTGATCGCCAACGGCTATGACGAGCAGATGGGCGCCCGGCCGATGGCGCGGGTGATCCAGGAGCACATCAAGAAGCCGCTCGCCGACGAGGTGCTGTTCGGCAAGCTCAAGAACGGCGGCCATGTGCGTGTGATCGTCATCGCCGACGAGAACGGCAACGCAAAGCTCGGCTTCGATTACCCCGCAGGCCCGGTGACGCCGCGCGCCGAGAAACTGCCAGAGCCGCGCCGCGCCAAGAAGCGCCGCGCCTCGCCGCGGCGCAAGCCGCCAGGTTCGGGCGGCGACAACGGCTCGCCGCCGAATTGCGGCTCGGTGCCGAAGGTGCCGCTGGTCAAGGTTTGAGCATTGTCGCGGTCTAAACTGTCATGCCCCGCGAAAGCGGAGCATCCAGTAATCGCAGACATCCCGTAAAAAAAAACTCGACCAATCGTGATTACTGGGTCACGCGCCTTTGCGGGTGACGACAGGCTTAACGGTGGTGCGTCTCACTCCGCCGCCCGCGCGGCAGCCGTCCGCACATAGCCGTCACGGGTCTGCGGCAGCTTGCGTTGCAGCAGCCGCGAGGCGACGACGGTGCGCAAGATTTGCGCGGTGCCGCCGGCGATGGCGAACATGCGCGCGTCGCGCACATAGCGCTCCATCGGGTTGTCACGCGAATAGCCCGCGGCGCCCCAGACCTGCAACGCGTTGTTGGTGACCTTGATCGCCATTTCCGAGGCGAAAATCTTGGCCTGCGCCGCGTAAAGCGCGTTCGGAAAACCGCGGGGCCCTGCACTTGCGGCTGCGCGCCAGACGAGCGCGCGGGCGGCGTCGAGCTGGATGCTCATGTCGGCGAGCAGAAATTGGATGGCCTGGAACTCGGCGATCGGGCGGCCGAACTGTTCGCGCTGCTGCGCGAATGCGAGCGCATGCTCGTAGGCGCCCTGCGCCAGGCCGAGCGCCACCGCCGCGGCGCCGACGCGCTGGCCGTTATAGGCGTCCATGAGATCGCCGAAGCCGTGCCGCAGCCCGCGCGGTGGGTTGACCAGCATGTCGGCCGGCACGCAAAGGTCTTCGAAGATGATTTCGGTCTCCGGAATCCCGCGCAGCCCCATCGCCGGCTCGCGCTTGCCGATGATCAGGCCCTTCGGCGCGCTCTTGTGCGGATCGCGCACCGCGATAAACCCGCCGACGCCCTGCTCGCGTCCGGCTTCGTCGAAGACGCGGGCGAAGATCAGATGCAAACGCGAGACGCCGCCGCCCGTAATCCAGTGCTTCTTGCCGTTGATGACATATTCATCGCCGCGTTTGTCGGCGCGCGTCGTCATCTCGCTCGCGGCGCTGCCGGCGCCGGGTTCGGTGATGCAAATCGCCGGCTTGTCGCCTGCAAGGACCAGTTCCGCGGCAAGCTTGCGCTGCGCCTGAGTGCCGTAGGCGAGGATGGCGCCGATCGCGCCCATATTGGACTCGACCACGATGCGCGCCGAAGGCCCGCAAGCCTGCGCCATTTCGTCGATGACCAAGACGGCATCCAGATACGAGCGGCCCTGGCCGCCGAGCTCGTTCGGGATGGTCATGCCGAGGAAGCCCGCTTCGCGCAGCCGGGCGACGTGATCCCACGGATAAGCTTCGCTGCGGTCGATCTCGGCCGCCTTCGGCGCCATGTGCGTGCGGGCGAGCTTGCGCGCGCGTTGCTGCAGCTTCGCCTGTTCCGGGCTAAGTTCGAACTGCTCCATGGCCGCAACCTCCTCGCCGGGCGGGACCAATACAGGCTAATACAGAAGCCGCACAAGCGAACGAATGTTCTTGGCGAGGCGCAAGTGTGACACGGTGCAACGTAGCGGCGGCCGGCCGGCGTTGACACGTCAGGCGGGGCGGGCTTTGTACCCCGCGTTGCAGAAAACGAAACGCCTATGATTGACAAGACCTACCAGGCCGCCGCGGTCGAAGCCCGCATTTACCAGGCGTGGCAGGATGCAGGCGCGTTCCGTGCCGGACGGCCGGAGCGCGCGACCGCTGAGCCGTATTGCATCGTCATTCCGCCGCCGAACGTCACCGGCTCGCTGCATATGGGGCACGCGCTCAACAATACGCTCCAGGACATTCTCTGCCGCTTCGAGCGCATGCGCGGGCGTGACGTGCTGTGGCAGGTCGGCACCGACCATGCCGGCATTGCCACGCAAGCTGTGGTCGAGCGGCAATTGATGGAGCGCAACGAGCCGACCAGCCGCGAGCTTGGCCGTGACGAATTCATCAGGCGCGTTTGGCAATGGAAGGCTGAATCCGGCGGCACCATCATCGCCCAGCTCAAGCGGCTGGGCGCCTCGTGCGACTGGTCGCGCGAGCGCTTCACCATGGACGAGGGTCTCTCCCGCGCGGTGCTCAAGGTGTTTGTCGCGCTCTATCGCGAAGGCCTCATCTACAAAGACAAACGGCTGGTCAATTGGGACCCCAAGCTGAAGACCGCGATCTCCGATCTCGAAGTGGTTCAGGTCGAGACCCGGGGCAATCTGTGGCACATCAAGTATCCGATCGAAGGCGGCGACGAGTTCATCATCGTCGCTACCACGCGGCCGGAGACCATGCTCGGCGACGTCGCGGTCGCGGTTCATCCCGACAATGAGCGCCTCAAACATTTGATCGGCCAGACCGCGCTGCTGCCGCTGGTCGGCCGCCGCCTGCCGATCATTGCCGACACCTATGCCGATCCGGAAAAGGGCACCGGCGCGGTGAAGATCACCCCGGCACACGATTTCAACGATTTCGAGGTTGGCCGCCGCCATAGGCTGCCGCTGATCAACGTGCTCGACGAAGAGGGCCGCATCATCGCCAAACCGTCGGCCCCACCCGCAGCGTCCCGCACGGCCGGTGCCGGCGCGCCGCCAGGCGATCGCGACGGCCCGCCGGTGACGGAGGAGTTCGAGCAGATTCCGCGGACGCTGCGCGGCCTCGACCGGTTCGTTGCGCGTAAAGAGATCGTCGAAATGCTGCAGGGCCAGGGTCTGATCGACAAGATCGAGCCGACCGTCCATGTCGTACCGCACGGCGACCGCTCCGGCGCGGTACTGGAACCCTTTCTCACCGATCAGTGGTATGTCGACGCCGAGACCTTGGCCGAGCCCGCGATCGCGGCGGTGCGCGAGGGCAAGACCACCTTCGTGCCGGCGCAATGGCAGGCGACCTTTTTCAACTGGATGGAGAATATCCAGCCCTGGTGCATTTCCCGGCAAATCTGGTGGGGACATCAGATTCCGGCGTGGTACGGCCCGGACGGCAAGATCTTCGTTGCCGAAACCGAAGACGACGCGGTCGCCGACGCGCTGGCTCACTATACCGACATCGAGGAGATCACCGTCGAGGAAGGACACGACATTGCCGCCGACCCCGCGCGCCGCGCGCGCTTCGCCAATGAATTCCTGCACCGCGACGACGACGTGCTCGACACCTGGTTCTCTTCGGCGTTGTGGCCGTTCTCGACGTTGGGCTGGCCGGACCATACGCCGGAGCTTGCCCGCTATTACCCGACCAGCGTGCTGGTCACCGGCTTCGACATCATCTTCTTCTGGGTCGCGCGCATGATGATGATGGGGCTGCGCTGCACCGGGCATGTGCCGTTCCGCAACGTCTACATTCACGCGCTGGTGCGCGACGGCAGCGGCCAGAAAATGTCGAAGTCCAAGGGCAACGTCATCGATCCCTTGGAGATGATCGACGAATACGGCGCCGACGCGCTGCGCTTCACGCTGGCCGCCATGGCGGCGCAAGGCCGCGACATCAAGTTGTCAGCCGACCGCGTTGCCGGCAATCGCAATTTCGCAACCAAGCTCTGGAACGCGGCCCGCTTTGCCGAGATCAACGGCTGTGCCCACGATCCGGATTTTTCAGCGCACGGGGCCAAGGAGACACTTAATCGCTGGATCATTCATGAGACCGCCAAGACGGCGCCGGAGGTCACCGCGGCGCTCGAAGCCTACAAGTTCAACGAGGCGGCAGGGACGATCTATCGCTTCGTCTGGAATGTGTTCTGCGACTGGTATCTGGAGCTGGCGAAGCCGGTGCTTGTCGGAGCGGATGGCCCCGCCAAGAAAGAGACGCGGGCGGCAGCGGCGTGGGCGCTCGATGAAATCTTGAGAATGCTGCATCCGTTCATGCCGTTCATCACCGAGGAGCTGTGGCGGGTCACCGCGGAACATGGGCGGCCGCGCCATCACTTGCTGGCGCTCGATTCCTGGCCGGCGCACGAGGGGCTGGGCGACGCAAAGGCGGAGGCGGAGATTGGTTGGGTTATCGACCTGGTTACCGCTATTCGCTCCGTGCGCGCCGAAATGAATGTCAACGTGCCGTTGGCACTTGTGATGGTGAGAGTGGGCGATCATGTCTGGGACAGGGCCCAGCGCTGGTCGGAGTTCATCATGAAGATGGCACGGATTTCTGAGGTGACCAGGACACCAATTTATCCGCCCGGCGCGCTGCAACTCGTCGTGCGCGGCGAGGTGGTCGCGCTGCCGCTCATGGGCGTGATCGATCTTGCCGCCGAACGCGCGCGGCTCAACAAAGAGATGGCGAAATGCGATGCCGATATCGCGCGTGTCGATCAGAAACTCAACAATCCCGATTTCCTCAAGCGCGCTCCCGAGGAGGTGGTCGAAGCCGAGCGGGAAAAGCGCGAGCAGGCTCTGGCGCGCAAGGCCAAGATCGCCGAGGCGCTTAAGCGGCTCGACGCATCGCAATAGGCGATGGCGAGTCAGCACCGCGCCAGCGCACCGACCGCATTGCCGCAACGGTGCTGGGCGGCTACAACGTCCGGTCGAACTGCATCATTCGGGTGAGGCCGATCATGTCCGACGAAGAACGTAACGTAGGTCTTCTCAGAGAAGCCTATGCCCGCTGGGCTGACAGCAAGGGCGCAAGCGGCGATCACTGGATGGCAATCCTTGCCGACCAGATCAAATTCGGCTCGATCGCCCAGGGCGCCCAAGGTGCAGCTTATTTGACGACCTATCAGAGGCGGAACGAGCTGGCGCAATATTTCGACGGCATCAAGCGCGACTGGGACATGATCGAATTCGTCGTCGAAAACTTCGTCGCCCAGGGCGACCGCGTGGTGATGCTTGGCCGCTGCTCCTGGCGCTACAAGCGAAACGGCAAGGTGGTGGCGACGCCGAAGGCGGATTCCTGGCGCTTTGCTGACGGCAAGGCGGTCGAGTTCTATGAGTTCTATGACACCGCTCAGTTGCGCGACGCGGTGTCGTAAGGCTCCGATGCGGGTAATTCTGGCCGGCGCGAGCGGTGCGATAGGGCGGCGGCTGACGCCGCTCCTGGTTGCCGCCGGCCACGACGTCACAGGTCTAACGCGCTCGGCGCAGAGCGCCCGCGAGCTTGAAGCTCGCGGCGTGCACGCCGCGATCGTCGATGTGTTCAACGGCGAAAAGCTCAAAGATGCAGTCGTCGTCGCCCGGCCCGACATCGTCATTCACCAATTGACCGATCTGCCCCGGATTTTGAACGACGAAGCCCAACTCGCCGCTTCCTATCCGCGCAATGCCCGCATCCGCATCGAAGGCACGCGCAACCTGGTCGCCGCTGCGCAGGCCGCCGGCGCCCGGCGCTTTATCGTGCAGAGCGTCGCCTTTGCCTATGCGCCGGGCAAGGAGCCGCACGCCGAGACCGATCCGCTCAACCTCGGTGATGGGCCGCGGCTGGTGACGGTGCGTGCCGCAGCCGACATGGAGCGGCAGGTGCTTGGCTCCGGCATGGAAGCAATCGTACTGCGCTACGGCTTGCTCTACGGTCCCGGCACCTGGAGCGATGGCCCGGTCCGCAAGCCGGGCCTGCACGTCGACGCAGCCGCGCAAGCCGCTCTTCTCGCCGTCACTCACGGCAACGGCATTTACAACATCGCCGACGATGACGGCACCATCTCGATCGACAAGGCGCGGCGCGAACTCGGCTTCGATCCGGCATTTCGGCTTTCGCCCTGATACCCAGGAGGCTTATGCGCTGCGCTTGCGCTTCGCCTCGACATAGCTGCGCAGCACCGCGCCCATGCGCGATTGGTAGCCTTTGCCGGTTCGTTTGAACCAACCGATCACCTCGGGATCGAGCCGCAATGTGATCTGCTGCTTGCGTTGCGGCGTCCACACTGTCGCGTTCTCCCAGAAACCGGGAGGAATGATGCCGGCATCCGGATCGGCCGCGGCGCGGCGCTCGACCTCCTCGTCGCTCATTTCGCGAAATGCTTTGCTCAAAGGTTTCGGTGGCGGCATGTCGTCGAGGCTTTCATACCTGACGATCCGCCCGCGCTTTTTGGTAGCTCTTGCGGTCATTCCTATTCGCCTTCCAGGCCGAGATAACGCGTATGTCGCGACCACGCTCGGTGAATATCAGCCGGATGACCTCGCCGTCATATTCGCCAAGCGCGATGAAGCGCTGCTCGCCGTAATCGCGTCGCTTGTCCTCGGCGATAACGACAAAGCCGCGAAAGATTTCAGCCGCCTCCCGGAAACCGATGCCGTGCTTGCGTTGGTTTGCCGTATCCTTGGCCAAGTCCCATTCGAAGCGCATGTTGTGTAACTACAAAATGGGGTTCTTGCAAGACGGCCCGCCAGAGCTATTACGATTCTCGATGTAGCAAAGTAGCATCCACCGCAAACGGCTTGCTGAGAAAGCGCGAGCCCTTGAGCCCGTAGCGCCACGGCAATTCGGCCGCCTTGGTAATGCCGATGCGCGGTCCGACCACCACCTCCACCGTCCCGGTACGAGCAAAAAGCTGGAACGGCGGGGCGTCCAGCGGCAGTCCATTGTGCGCCCCGGTCACGCCCAGCGCCTCGCACACCCGGCCCGGCCCAGAACAGAGCAGCCGCTCGTCGGCAGTGCCTCGCCTTCGCCGCATCGCAGCAATCCCCGCGGTCGGCTCGATGGCGCGTATGAGCACGGCGCTCGCCGAGCCCTTGGGCTCGCAGACAAAATTCAGGCACCAGTGAATGCCGTAGGAGCGGTAGACGTAGGCATAGCCCGGCGGGCCAAACATCACCGCGCTGCGCGGGGTCGGCCCGCGAAAACTGTGCGCTGCCGGATCGGTGTGGTGGTAGGCCTCGACCTCGACCAAAAGGCCGCCGACGCCGTCAACAAGCAGAACCGCTCCGATCAGATCGGGCGCGACCTCGTGAACGCTGCGGCCAAAAAAGCCACGCCTGATCAGCTTCGGCATGAGCCAATTACCGCTGCCGTGGCCGTGTTTGGTGAATCCCAGGTTAATAAATATATCCCAGTTACCGCCAATCTGTGGCCGCAGAGACACACCCGTTGAACATTCGGCGCTTCGTCACCGTTGAGCGCGGCGGACGCCGCTTTTTAGCCACAGCTTTCTTTGAAAGCGATGGCATGGACGCGCGCTGGCGGACGCAAGTCATTGTGGTGCTTCCGATTTTCAGGCCGTTTTGACAGCTTGAGAACGGAGGGAGGGTGACGGGGGCGAGGGGGCCGTGTTTGGCCCGTAACAGGTCGATGGACGCCAGGACTGATTTGAAAGCAAGGCTGCCCAGCCGCCACGCCACCGAGGGCGCGGAGCGGGCGCCGCACCGCTCATTCTACTACGCCATGGGTCTGACCCGCGAGCAGATCCATCAGCCGTTCGTCGGCGTTGCCACCTGTTGGAACGAGGCCGCGCCCTGCAACATCGCGCTGATGCGCCAGGCGCATGCGGTCAAGCAGGGGGTGGCGGCCGGCGGTGCCACTGCCCGCGAATTCTGCACCATCACCGTGACCGACGGTATCGCTATGGGGCATGGCGGCATGAAGGCCTCGCTGCCATCGCGCGAGGTCATTGCCGATTCGGTGGAATTGACCGTGCGCGGCCATGCGTACGACGCGCTCATCGGGGTGGCCGGCTGCGACAAATCGCAACCCGGCATGATGATGGCGATGTGTCGGCTCAACGTGCCGTCGATCTACATTTATGGCGGCTCGATCCTGCCCGGCACCTTCAAAGGCAAGCCGGTCACCATTCAGGACGTTTACGAGGCGGTCGGCAAGCATTCGGTCGGTGCCATGTCGGATGCCGACCTCGACATTCTTGAGCAGAACGCCTGCCCATCTGCCGGCGCCTGCGGCGCCCAATTCACCGCCAACACCATGGCGACGGTGTCGGAGGCGATCGGTCTTGCGCTGCCGTACTCGGCCGGAGCGCCGGCGCCCTACGAGATCCGCGACAAGTTCTGCATGCTCGCGGGCGAGATGATCATGGATCTGATCGTCAAGAACATTCGGCCGCGCGAAATCGTTACCCGCAAGGCGCTGGAAAATGCTGCGGCGGTCGTGGCGGCGACCGGCGGCTCGACCAATGCCGCGCTGCACCTGCCGGCCATCGCCAACGAATGCGGCATCAAGTTCGATCTGTTCGATGTCGCCGAAGTCCTGAAAAGGACACCTTATATCGCGGATTTGAAACCGTCCGGCCGTTATGTCGCCAAAGACATGTTCGAAGCTGGCGGCGTTCCGCTGCTGATGAAGACGCTGCTCGACCATGGCTTCATGCATGGCGACTGCCTCACTGTCACCGGCCGCACCATGGCCGAGAACCTGAAAACGGTTCAGTGGAACGCCGACCAGGACGTCGTCTTCCCGGCCGACAAGCCGATCCTGCCGACCGGCGGCGTCATCGGACTTAAGGGCAATCTCGCGCCCGAGGGTGCGATCGTTAAGGTTGCCGGGATGGAGCGCTTGCATTTCTCCGGACCGGCGCGCTGTTTCGACGGGGAGGAATCCTGCTTCGAAGCAGTGAAAAACAAAAAGTACAGGGAAGGCGAAGTGCTGGTGATCCGCTACGAAGGACCCAAAGGCGGTCCCGGCATGCGAGAAATGCTGGCCACCACCGCCGCCCTCTACGGGCAAGGTATGGGCGGCAAGGTCGCGCTGATCACTGACGGCCGTTTTTCCGGCGCCACGCGCGGCTTCTGCGTCGGCCATATTGGCCCCGAAGCAGCTTTGGGCGGGCCGATCGCGCTCGTTCGCGATGGCGACATCGTCACGCTCGACGCTGAGAAGAGCACGCTCGAAGTCAATCTGACCGCAAGCGAACTGGAACGGCGGGCGAAGGAGTGGAAGCCGAGGGCGGAGGAATACACCTCGGGTTATTTGTGGAAATACGCGCAGCAGGTCGGATCTGCGCGTTACGGCGCCGTCACTCATCCGGGCGCGGCAGCGGAGAAGGCGTGTTATGCGGATATCTAGCCGATCGGGGCGCATAGCGACCGGCGGGGTGATGGTTGCGCTGGTCGGCGGCCTGTGCATGGCGCTCGGCCTGGGCTTTACTCAGCGCGACGGCGCCGGCCATGGGCTGCTGCTCGAACCGGCTCTTGCTTTCGACGGCACCGCCAGTCCGAACACCGCCTCGCTGACGCCGGCAGACGAACTGCGCGCTTCCTCGCAGAACGCAGCGGAGGCGGACAAAGCAAAAGAACTCAGCGCACTCCAATATGCTGCCGATCAGGGCCATTCGGCTGCGCAGTGGAAGCTCGGCCGGATGTACGCCGACGGCGACGGCGTTTCGCAAGACGATTTGCGTGCGTTCGAGTATTTCAGCAAGATCGCCAACGCCCATGCCGACGAGCCGCCCGGCACGGCCGAAGCCCGCATTGTCGCCAATGCCTTCGTGGCTCTGGGCCGCTATTATCTGAAGGGAATTCCCAACTCGGCGATCATGCCCGACCAGGGCCGCGCGCACCGTCTGTTCGGCTACGCCGCTTCGTATTTCGGCGACGCCGACGCGCAATACCAACTCGGCCGGCTTTATCTCGACGGCAAGCCGAGCGATCCGCATGAAGCGGCGCGCTGGTTCCTGTTGTCGGCGATAAAGGGCCAGTGCCGCGCCGAGGTCGCGCTTGGCAACATTCTATTCCACGGCCAGCACGTACCGCGGCAGGCGGCTCGCGGCCTGATGTGGCTCACGCTCGGCCGCGATTGCGCCGGAGCGGACGAGCCCTGGATCAAGCCGGTCTACGATGACGCATTCCGCCGGGCGAGCGACGACGAGCGCGCCATGGCTCTGGTCTATCTGCGCGACTGGATCAACGGGCGGCGCGATTAGCCCGAAAGCCAATAGCGAGTGGCGAATTGCAGGTCGGGCAACCTCATACGCTTACTCCGCCTCGATCTTAAGATCGATCCACACTGGCACGTGATCCGACGGTTTTTCCCAGGTGCGGACGTGGCGGTCGATGCCGGCGGCAGAAAGCTTGTCGGCCGCCGGCGGCGACAGCAACAAGTGATCGATGCGGATGCCGTTGTTCTTCTGCCAGGCGCCGGCCTGGTAATCCCAGAACGTATAGAGGCCCGGATCGTCGCTCGTGGCGCGCACGGCGTCGGTCAGGCCGAGATTGATAAGCGCGCGGAATTCGGCTCGGGTGCGTGGCAGAAACAGCGCGTCCTTGGTCCAGGCGTCTGGATTGCGCGCGTCGGCTGTGGTCGGAATGACATTGTAATCGCCGCCGAGCACGAGCGGCTCTTCCAGCTTTAGGTGCTCCCGTGCGTAGGCGGAAAGCCGCTTCATCCAGCCGATCTTGTAGGAATATTTCTCGGTATCCGGCGGATTGCCGTTGGGCAGATAGATGCTGGCGACTCGCAGCGCCCCCTGTGCGGTCGAGATCGAGGCTTCGATGAAGCGGGCATGATCGTCGCCGTCGTCGCCGGGCAGACCGGTCTTGACCTCGTCGAACTTGAACTTGGACAGAATGGCGACGCCGTTGAATGTCTTCTGCCCGTGAACGGCGACGTTATAGCCGAGCCCCTCGAATTCCAGCCGCGGAAACGCCTCGTCGACGCACTTGGTTTCCTGCAGGCAGACGATGTCGGGTTTGCGCTCGGCAAGCCAGGTGAGCGCGGAATCGATACGCTGCTTGATCGAATTGACGTTCCAGGTGGCGATGCGCATGGGCTAAACCTCTGTTAGGTGAGGTCAGGCAAAGCGAGCGACGTCCTGTTTCCCGGATGCGGTGCAGCGCGCAGCGCCGCACCGCTGTTCCGGGATCGCCCCGGACTCGGCGCTTGCGAAGGTCCCGGTCCTGCAGCGCACCACTTCGTGCTGCGCCGCGCCCGGGACATATGCCTAAAGCGCGAAGCTCGTGCCGCAGCCGCAGGATGCGGTCGCCTTCGGGTTGTTGACCTTGAACGACGAGCCGATCAGGTCGTCGACGAAATCGATCTCGGAGCCGGCCATGTAGTTGAGCGACACTGGATCGATGAGCACCGTGGCGCTGCCCTTCTCGATGACGATGTCGTCATCGGTGCGTTCGCGCTCGGTGTCGAATTTGTATTGGAAGCCCGAGCAGCCGCCTCCCTCAACCGAGACGCGCAGCATGGTGCCCGCCGGCTCCCGGCGCAGAATCTCGCCGATCCTAAGCGCCGCCCGCTCCGACACGGTGACGTCTGCCGCCATTGCCATCTCCAGCCGCTATGGCGCGGATTGCCATGCCACTTAGGCGATAGTTAAGTGCGCGGCAGGCCAAGGTCAATTACGCCCGGACGGAGCGATGGCAATCGATACCCCAGTGCCGCGCGCGCCCTATGCCTGCGATCCGGCCAGAAGCCGCGGGCGGCTCCATGTGGAGCCCGCCAGCAGGAGCCGCAACGCCTTCCGCCGCGATTGCGACCGCATCATCCACTCGACCGCCTTCCGCCGGCTCAAGCACAAGACGCAAGTGTTCGTGTCCGACGAGGGCGACCATTTTCGCACCCGGCTTACCCATACGCTGGAAGTCGCCCAGGTCGCGCGCGCGCTCGCCCGCGCGCTCGGCCTTGACGAGGACCTCGCCGAAGCTTTGGCGCTGGCGCACGATCTCGGCCACCCGCCATTCGGCCATGCCGGCGAGCGCGCGCTCGACGACTGCCTCAAGGCGTTCGGCGGCTTCGATCATAATGAACAGACGCTGCGCGTCGTCACCGTGCTGGAGCGGCGCTACCCGGCCTTCGACGGGCTTAATCTGACTTGGGAGACGCTGGAGGGCCTGGTCAAGCATAACGGCCCGCTCATCAACCGCAACGGTAAGGCGCTGCCTCGTTACCGCGATCGCGGCGTGCCGGAGACGATGCTGCGCTATTCGCGTCTGCAGGATCTGCAATTGTGGAGCTTCCCCAGCGCCGAGGCACAGGTCGCCGCCGTTGCCGACGACATCGCCTACGACGCCCACGACATCGACGATGGCTTGCGCGCCGATCTGTTCGGCATCGACGACATTGCGGCGGTGGCCTTGCCCGGCACGCTGATCGCAGAGGTCCGTGCGGCCTATCCGGCGCTCGATGCCGCCCGGCTGGTGCACGGGCTTATTCGCCGGTTGATCGGGCTTCTGATCGAGGACGTGACCGCCGAGACTGGCCGGCGGCTAGCGGCGTTGGCCCCGCTCTCGGCCGACGACGTGCGCGAGGCCAATGCTGCGGTCGCCGGATTCTCGGCCGCCATCGGGGGAGCCGATCGCGCCATCAAAACCTTCCTGAAAGCGAGAATGTACCGCCACGTCCACGTCATGCGGGTGATGGAGGAGGCAGCCGGCATCGTGCGCGACCTGTTTACGCGCTACTGCGCGAATCCCGCCGACCTGCCGGCGGAATGGCGGGAAGGCCTGGAAAGCGCCGCCGACGCGGTGCGCGCCCGCCGCATCGCCGATTTCATCGCCGGCATGACCGACCGCTACGCGGTCGCCGAACATGAGCGGCTTTTTGACTCAACCCCCGAACTGCGTTAGGCGCGCGGCGCGCCGTCTCGGCGTCCGATTGCATTATTCATGGCTGCAGAGAACATCTTTGCCAACATGCTCGACCGCGTGCGTCGCGCCAACGATGCACTGATCGCGGCGGGCATTTTGCCGGCCGACATCGATCAGTCTCGCGTCGCGGTCGAACCGCCGCGCGATCCGGCGCACGGCGATATGGCGACCAATGCCGCCATGGTGCTCGCCAAGGATGCCGGGGCAAAGCCGCGCGATCTGGCGCTTGCGATTGCGGAAAAACTCGGCGCAGACGAGCTTGTCGCGCGTGTTGACGTGGCCGGCCCGGGTTTTATCAATCTGACGCTCAAACCAAGCGCGTGGACCGACGCGCTGCGCATCGCGGTGGGGCTTGGTCGCCGTTATGGCGCGAGCGATCTCGGCCATGGCGAGGCGGTCAACGTTGAATACGTCTCGGCCAATCCGACCGGGCCGATGCATGTCGGCCATTGCCGTGGCGCGGTATTCGGCGATGCGCTAGCAAATCTGTTGGCGTTTGTTGGATTCAACGTCGCGCGCGAATACTACATCAACGACGCCGGCGCCCAGGTCGACGTGCTGGCGCGGTCCACCTACCTGCGATACCGCGAGGCGCTCGGCGAGGACATCGGCGAAATTCCCGAGGGGCTTTATCCGGGCGACTATCTCAAGCCCGTGGGGGCGGCGCTCGCTGCCGAGCATGGCGAGGCGCTGACAAAAATGCCGGAAGCGCAGTGGCTGCCGATCGTGCGCGCCGAGGCCATCGAGATGATGATGGCGGCGGTGCGCCACGATCTCGCCGCGCTCAATGTCAGGCATGATGTTTTCTTCACCGAACGGTCGCTCGTCAGCAACGGCACAGATCAAGTGGCGGCGACGATTGATTGGCTGCGCGCGCGCGGCGAAGTCTACGAAGGCCGCCTGCCGCCGCCGAAGGGGGCGCCGCTGGAGGATTGGGAGGATCGCGAACAGACCTTGTTCCGCTCGACCGCTTTCGGCGACGATATCGATCGTGCGCTGAAGAAATCCGACGGCTCCTATACCTATTTCGCATCCGACATCGCCTATCACCGCTCCAAGCTCGAGCGCGGCTTCCGCACGCTGATCGATGTCTGGGGCGCCGATCATGCCGGCTACATCAAGCGCATGCAGGCCGCGGTGGCAGCGCTGAGCGACCGCGGGGCTGAACTGGACGTGAAGGTCGTCCAGCTGGTGCGACTTCTGCGCGCCGGCGAGCCGGTAAAAATGTCGAAGCGGGCGGGGGACTTCGTCACGCTGCGTGAAGTCGTGGACGAAGTCGGCCGCGATGCGGTCCGCTTCATGATGCTCTATCGCAAGAACGATGCGGTGCTCGACTTCGACCTCGCCAAGGTAATCGAGCAGTCCCGCGACAATCCGGTGTTCTATGTCCAGTACGGCCACGCCCGCGGGCAGTCGGTGTTCCGCAATGCGCGAGCAGCCTTTGCGGACCTGCCGGCCGATCCAGCCGCCTTGCTTGAGCTTGCCGGCGGCGACCTCGATCGGCTGTCGGACCCGGCCGAACTTGCGCTGATGCGCCGAATTGCCCTTTATCCGAGAATTATCGAGGCCGCCGCCGTGGCCCATGAGCCGCACCGAATTGCCTTTTATCTCTTCGACTTGGCGAGCGAATTTCATGCGCTTTGGACGCTCGGCAACAGCGCGCCACATTTACGCTTCATTATCCAGAATGATCGACAAATGACTGCCGCCCGGCTTGTGCTTGTGCAAGGCGTGGTAACTGTGCTTGCCTCAGGGCTCCATTTACTGGGGGTCGAAGCGCCGAACGAGATGCGGTAAGCTCGCCGTAGCTTCCGGCAGGTCGCAAATGCGGTCGTGAGGAAAGACTGATCGGGGCGAGTTTCATGGCCGACAGCAGTTTCCGTTCCTTTCGCCGCGACGCGCCTGCGCGCGACGCCGACGCGCCCCGCGACAGCGCTGCCGATCCGCTTGCCGAACTCGCCCGCCTGATCGGGCAGAGCGATCCGCACGCCGGTGAACGCCGCGACGCGAAGCAGCCCGACGCGTTCGACGACGCGGCAACCGCTTCCCAGCTTGATTGGGCCGCCGGGCAGGGCGGATACGCCGAGCGCGAGCCGGACAGCGAAGCGCCGCCGCGCCCCGCTCAAGCCTATCGGCCGCCTGTGTCCGATACGGCTTCCTGGCCGCAGGATCGCGAATACGAAGATGAGCCGCCGCGCACCAACCAATATTTCAGGCCGCCCGCAGGCCTCGACGATCATGACGCTCAGCGTCGGAGCGCGCCGGTCCCGGACTCTCATCGCCGCAACGAACCGCAATTGCCGGGGCAGCGCGAAGCGCTGCCGTCGTACCTGGCTTCCGAACGCAGCGGTGGCTATCAGCCGCCGGCCTATTCCGACGATTACGCGCGCGACGAGTATGAAGACGAAGCCGGGCCGCCAGCGCGGCGCGGCGGTACTATCGTGATCCTTGCGGTCTTGGGCTTGGCCGTGCTCGGCACCGCTGGTGCGCTGGGCTATCGCGCCATGTTTGGCGGTTCGGTGCTGCCGTCGCTGCCGCCGATCATCAAGCCCGGCGAAGGTCCGACCAAGATCGTGCCCAACCACGAGGCGGAAAACAGTGCGCCCGGCCAGTCCGACGCGACAGGCCAAGGCACCGGCGAACGCGTCGTCCCGCACCAGGAGCAGCCGCTCCAGGTGCAGCCGGCCAATCCTACTCCGCGCGTGGTGACGACCATCCCGGTGATCAGCAATGGCGGCGCTGGAGCTGTGCCTGAGGCGCCGCCGCCGGAAACGGGCCAAGCCGGTACGGCTGCGCCGGGCGTGCCGCCCCCCGGTCCGTACCTTGCCAATCCGACCCAGGGGCCGGAAATGACCGCACCAGCAACGCCCCCGCCGCCGGGTACCAAGGAAGTTCACACTCTCACCATCCGGCCCGGCCAGCTTGTCGGAGAGCATCGGGCCCCAGCGGCCGCCTCCGTTGCTCATCCCGCGAAACCGCGTGAAGCAGTGGCCAAGCCGCCGCACCGGCGCACCACGTCCGAGAGCGCATCCACCCAACCGCTTTCGATAGTGCCGTCACAAGAGCGCGAGAGTGAGCCCAATCAACGCCAGCGTGAGGCCTATGTGTCGCCTCGCGCGCGAACCGGAACTCAGCCGATGGCGTTGGCGCGATCGCCAGCGCGTACCGAACCCGTGCGCAACGGCGGCTACGCGGTTCAAGTATCGTCGCAGCGTAGCGAGGCCGAAGCTCAGACGGCCTTCCGCTCTCTGCAGGCGCAATTCCCGCAGCAGCTTGGCAGCCGCCATGTCATCGTCCGCCGCGCCGATCTAGGTTCAAAGGGCATTTATTACCGCGCCACGGTGGGCCCTTTCAGCTCCTCGGAAGAGGCCGCTTCGCTCTGCGGCAGCCTGAAAGCGGCCGGCGGCAGCTGTCTCATCCAGAGGGATTAGCGGGATCATTGCTTGACGCTTGCGCCACGCGCGAGCTAGGCGGCCGCAATGCGCGCCTTCATTACCGGTATCGCCGGAACGGCGCTGACCGAAGCCGAACGAGCGTTCCTGGCCGAAGCCGAGCCCTGGGGCGTGATCGTTTTCGGACGCAACGTCAGCACTCCCTATGCACTGCGCCAACTCATCGACGATGTCCGCGCCACCCTTGGCCGCAACGCGCCGGTGCTGGTCGACCAAGAGGGCGGTCGGGTGCAGCAACTCGGTCCGCCGTTTGGCCAAAATATCCACCGGCTGCGACCTATGGCCAACTTTATGACCGTGATCGCGCTCTCGGACTTACGGCTGCACGGCTCGGCGCCCGGCTGATCGCTGCCGACCTGGCGTCGGTCGGGATCAACGTCGATTGCATGCCGGTAGCGGATGTGCCGGCCGCGGGCGCCGATCCGGTCGTCGGCGATCGCGCCTTCGGTGCAGAACCGCACAAGGTCGCAGCGCTCGCGGGCGCGTTCGCGCAGGGCTTGGCCGAAGGCGCGGTGCTGCCGGTGCTCAAGCACATTCCCGGTCACGGCCGTGCGATCACCGACAGTCATCTCGAACTGCCCGTAGTCACGACCGATAAGGCGACGCTTGATGCCACCGATTTCGCAGCCTTCCGTCCGCTGGCGGGGCTGCCGCTGGCGATGACCGCCCATGTCCTGTTTACGGCTTTTGATCCGCTCGCACCGGCAACCACTTCGGCCGTTATAGTGCGCAGCGTGATTCGCAATTCGATCGGCTATAAAGGACTGCTGATGAGCGACGACCTATCGATGCGTGCCTTGCGCGGCTCGCCCGGCGAGCGCACGCGCGCAGCGATTGCCGCGGGCTGCGACTTGGTACTGCATTGCAACGGTAATATATCAGAGATGATCGAGGTTGCGGCCGCAGCGCCGCTCTTGGCCGGGGCGGCGGATCGCCGCGCCGCCGCCGCGTTGGCGGCAAGGCGCCCCGCCGCGCCAATCGACATTGCAGCCAACCGAGCGGAATTTTCCACACTGATGAATGGACTAGCGGAACTGGCTGATGCGGCACAGGACGGGCCATGAACGCTGAGGATTTATCGTTCCAGGGCGAGTTTGCCGCGACCGGCGCCGATGAACCGGAGCTTGTGGTCGACGTTGAAGGCTTCGAGGGGCCGCTTGACCTCCTCCTCACTCTCGCCCGGCAACAGAAGGTCGATCTCGCCAAGATTCTCGATTCTGGCGCTCGCTGACCAGTACCTCGCCTTCATCGAGGTGGCGCGAAAGCTCCGCCTTGAACTCGCCGCCGATTATCTGGTGATGGCGGCATGGCTCGCCTACCTGAAGTCGCGACTATTGCTGCCGGAGCAGTCGGCGGCGGATGGTCTGAGCGCCGAGGAAATGGCGAACGCATTGGCGCAGCGGCTGCGCCGGCTCGAAGCAATCCGCCAGGTTGCCGAACAATTGCTCAACCGGCCGCAGCTCGGCCGCGACGTATTCCATCGCGGCCAGCCCGAGCCGATCGCCGAGATCAAGCGCCCGCAATGGTCGGCCACGCTCCACGACCTGTTGTCGGCCTACGCGTCGCGGCGGCAGAGCAGGGCGCGCGCTCACGTTAGTATGCCCAAGCGCAACGTGTGGTCGCTCGCCGAAGCGCGCGAGGCCATCGAGCGGCTGGTCGGCCGGTCCTTTGACTGGGCGCCGTTCGATCAGTATCTCATCGAATATCTGGTCGAGCCGTCGCTGCGGCCGACCGTGCTTGCCTCGAGTTTTGCCGCCGCGCTCGAATTGGTGCGCGAGGGCCGCGTCGAAATGCACCAGCATGAGGCGTTCGCGCCGCTCTACTTGCGGGCGCGACCGAATTCTGCCGAATGCAGGCGACGGTACCACAATGGCCGAGGCGGGGAACGGCTGAGGAGGGGTCGATGTCGGGTGTCGCGGAGATGCGGGTGATTGTGGGTGACAGGGAGCGGCCGCAGCGCGCTGAGGAGCTCCGGATCCTCGAAGCGCTGTTGTTCGCCGCCGAGGAGCCGCTTGATGAAAATACTCTCGCCGCTCGGCTGCCGGTCGGCGCCGACTTGGGCGCGCTGCTCGTGCAATTGCAACAGGATTATGCGCACCGGGGCGTGAACGTTGTTCGCATCAGCGGCAAATGGACCTTGCGCACGGCGAGCGACCTGGCCTGGCTGCTCACGCGCGAGGCGCTCGTGACGCGCAAATTGTCGCGCGCGGCGATCGAAACGCTTGCCATCGTCGCCTATCACCAGCCGGTGACTTGCGCCGAAATCGAGGAGATTCGCGGCGTCACCACCTCGAAGGGCACTCTCGACGTGCTGCTGGAGACCGGTTGGGTGCGCCTGCGCGGCCGCCGCAAGGCGCCCGGGCGGCCAGTAACCTACGGGACGACCGAGGCGTTCCTGTCCCATTTCGGGCTTGAGTTGCTCACCGACCTGCCAGGCCTCGACGAACTCAAGGGTTCTGGGCTGATTGAGGGGGCGCTGCCCGCCGGCTTTGCCGTCCCGGTACCATCAGACGATCAGGCCTTGCGCGAAGATGAGGAACCGCTCGAGCCGGGCGACCTCGATCTCGGGCTTGCTCCGCCCGCCGATCGCGCCGAACGCTAGGCGATTTAGCGGCGCTGTATCGGGTCTGGCGCGGCGGCCATATTTACCTGCGGCTTAGAGGCATTGCGGTTGCGCTTGTTTTTGCCGTCAGCGACGCCTAGTTTCTATTCAAAATCGGCACCTTGCCGCAGCGCGTGCGCAGTGGCGGACGGAGGATTTCATGGGTGGTTTGAGCATTTGGCACTGGCTGGTCGTCGGCGCCGTACTGCTGTTGGTATTCGGCGGACGCGGCAAGGTCTCGGACCTGATGGGTGATGTCGCCAAGGGTATCAAGTCGTTCAAGAAGGGTTTGGTCGACGACGAGACCGTCGAGGCGCCGAAACCGGATGCGCCGATGAAGACCATCGATCATCAGGCTGCAGCCGAAGCGGCGCGGCGCGCCGAGGCGGACAGCAAGGTCTAGCGCTGTCCTGACGCCGCCGCCCTGCCGGCCCCGGCGGGCGGCGAGGCAGCGTCGGCCCCCAGCCCTCCGATGCAAGCGGGCGGAGCAGGGAGGGGCTGCGACGGGCGGGTGAGACGGCCTGGGAATTTCCATGTTCGATATCAGCTGGTCTGAATTCCTGCTCATTGGCGTCGTGGCGCTGATCGTGATCGGCCCCAAGGAGCTGCCCGGCGTCATGCGCACGCTCGGGCAGTGGATGCGCAAAATGCGCAGCATGGCCAGCGATTTTCAGAACCAGTTCCAGGAGGCGATGCGCGAAGCCGAAATGACCGACCTGAAAAAGCAGGTCGACGATATCGCGGGCGAAGTAAGCCAATTCGATCCCCTCAAGAGCGTGCGCGAGGACGTCGAGTCGATCGGTCACGACGTCCAACACTCGCTCGGCGCTGAGCCAGAGCAGAATGCGGCATTGCCGGCCGCGGCCGAACCTGCCGCGGCCGAAGCGTCTGCCGCAGCGTCGGTGGCTGCAGCCGAAGCGGCGGGCCCTGCCGCCGCCGCGCCGCCGGCACCGCCGCAACCCGCTGTCGAGCCGGCCGGGCATGAATTGGAAACGGTCGGCGCGCCGGAAGAGACCGCCGCAGCGAACAGCTCCATCGAACAAGTGGTGCAGCCGGACCGCACAGAGCGCAGCGGATGACGAGCGAGGAAGAAGACAAGGAAATCGAGGCGACCAAGGCGCCTCTGATGGAGCACCTGATCGAGCTGCGCTCGCGGCTGATCAAAGCGCTGCTCGCCTTCGTGGTGGCGATGATCGCCTGCTTCTTCTTCGCCAAGCACATCTACAACGTGCTGACCTGGCCCTACGTCTGGGTGGCCGGCGCGAAAAACGCAAAGTTCATCTATACCGGGCTGCTTGAATATTTCGTGGTCCAGCTCAAGCTCGCGGTGTTCGGCGGCATCTTTCTGTCGTTTCCGGTGATCGCGACGCAGCTTTACATGTTCGTCGCGCCCGGGCTTTACCGCAACGAGCGCAAGGCGTTCCTGCCCTACCTGATCGCGACGCCGATCTTTTTCGTGCTCGGCTCGCTCGTCGTCTATGTGGTGCTCTGGCCGCTGATCACGCGCTTTTCGCTCAGCATGCAGCAGATGGGCGGGCCGGGCGAAGCCACCATCGAGCTGTTGCCGAAAGTGTCCGATTATCTGGCGCTGATGATGAAGCTGATCCTTGCCTTCGGCATCGCGTTTCAGCTTCCGGTGATCCTGACCCTGCTCGGCCGCGTCGGCCTCATCACCTCCGACCAGCTCAAGGCCAAGCGCCGCTATTTCATCGTCGGCGCCTTCGTCATCGCCGCGATCCTGACCCCGCCCGACGTGATGAGCCAGATGTCGCTCGCGCTGCCTTTGCTCGCTCTGTTCGAGGGCTCGATCTGGTCGGTACGCATGGTTGAAAAACGCAAAGCCGCCGAACAAGCCGCCGCCGCCGCGGCAGCCGCCGCGAAGCCCGCGGAGTGACTAAGGCGTATTGTTCGGCTAATTGATTCGTCATGGCCGGGCTTGTCCCGGCCATCCACGTCTTTGTCCGCGTAGGAAGACGTGGATGCCCGGCACAAGGCCGGGCATGACGTGGAGCAAGTTCCAGATGCACGACATCCGCTTCATCCGCGAACATCCCGACGAGTTCGACCGCGGCCTTGCGCGGCGCGGACTTGCGCGCGAAGCACAGCGGCTGATCGCGCTCGACGAAGCGCGGCGCGCTGCGATCCAGAAGGCGGAGGCCGCGCAGGCGCGGCGCAACGCGGTGTCGAAGGAAATCGGGGTCGCCAAGAAGAACAAGGATGAAGCGACAGCGCAGGCGTTGATGGCCGAGGTCGCGGCGCTGAAAGACTCGATTCCCGCGCTGGAAGCTGAAGAAAAGAAGGCGACCGAAGCGCTCAACAAGGCCCTCGCCGAAATTCCCAACCTGCCGCAGGACGATGTGCCCGACGGCAAGGACGCCAACGACAACGTCGAGCACCATCGCTTCGGCGCCAAGCGCGACTACGCCTTCGCGCCCAAGCAGCATTTCGAACTCGGCGAAGCGCTTGGGCAGATGGATTTCGAGACCGCGGCGAAATTATCGGGCGCGCGCTTCGTCGTACTAAAGAAAGGTCTCGCGCGACTCGAACGGGCGCTCGGGCAATTCATGCTCGATGTGCAGACGTGTGAACACGGTTACTCCGAAGTCTCGCCGCCGCTGCTCGTGCGGGACGATGTCATGTTCGGCACTACGCAATTGCCGAAGTTTATTGATGATCAGTTTCTCGCAACGCGCACGATTACACGCGCGGAGTTACTGCACGATGCACTCAAGTACGCGACGGCTGCTGACAAAGAGGAATTTGGACGCGGCGAGATCGAAATTGAGCCGCTCATTGATCGAATACTCGATCGCGCACCACCAAAGGAGGACTTTTGGCTCATCCCCACCGCCGAAGTTCCGCTCACAAACCTCGTCCGCGAATCCATCCTCGACGAAGCCCAGCTGCCGCTGCGCTACACCGCCTGCACGCCGTGCTTTCGCGCCGAGGCTGGCGCTGCGGGGAAGGATACCCGCGGCATGATCCGGCAGCATCAGTTCACCAAGGTGGAGCTGGTCTCCATCACCACGCCCGAGCAGTCGAAGGACGAGCACGAACGGATGCTTAGCTGCGCCGAGGAAGTGTTGCGGAGGCTCGATCTGCATTATCGCGTGATGACGTTGTGCGCGGGCGACATGGGCTTTGCGTCGCAAAAGACTTACGACATCGAGGTATGGCTTCCCGGACAGAACGCCTATCGCGAGATTTCGTCATGCTCGATCTGCGGCGAGTTCCAGGCGCGGCGCATGAACGCGCGCTACCGCACCAAGGAAGGCCGCCAGGTGCGTCCCGTCCACACGCTCAACGGCTCAGGCGTCGCCGTCGGCCGCGCGCTGATCGCGGTGCTGGAGACCTACCAGCAGGAAGACGGCTCGATCGCGGTGCCGGATGTGCTTCAGAGCTATATGGGCGGATTGAAGAAGATCGAGAAATGATGACAGTCGCCATTGCGGCCTTCGCATCGCCCAAAATCCTCCCCCGCGTGTGGGCGAGGGTGGGGAGGGGGCCTGCGGCCGCAACGCCTGCGCAAAACCTCCCGACCCCCACCCCCGCCCCTCCCCACAGGGGGGAGGGGAAGTAAGATGCGCATCCTGGTCACCAACGATGACGGCATCCACGCCGAAGGATTGAACGTTTGCGAGAAGATCGCGCGGACCTTGTCCGACGACGTTTGGATCGTGGCGCCGGAGTACGATCAGTCGGGCGTTGCCCACTCGCTCACGCTCAATGATCCGTTGCGGCTGCGCCAGGTGGAGGAGCGGCGCTTTGCGGTGCGCGGCACACCGACCGACTGCATCATCATGGGCGTGCGCCACCTGCTCAAGGACAAGATCCCCGACCTCGTCCTCTCCGGCGTCAATCGCGGCCGCAATGCCGGCGAGGACGTGATCTATTCCGGCACCATCGCCGGCGCGCTGGAAGCGGCCGTGCTCGGCATCCCCTCGCTCGCGTTGTCGCAGTCCTACAAATCGCGCAGCGGCCAGCCGCCGCCTTGGCAGACCAGCCTGCATTTTGCCCCCGACATCATCCGCCGCGTGCTCGGCGAGGGCATGCCGCACGACGTTCTGGTCAACGTCAATTTTCCCGACTGCCAGCCCGGAGAGGTCAAGGGCATTCTGGTCACTGCGCAGGGCAGGCGTCGGCAGGAGCGGTTGCACATCGACGAGCGCACCGACGGCCGCGGCAATCCCTATTATTGGATCGCCTATGCGCGCCAGGGCTTTGTTCCTGCGGCCGACGGTACCGATCTTGCCGCGCTCGATCACCGCCGGGTCTCCGTCACCCCGCTCAGACTCGATATGACCGACGAGCCATTCCTGACGCGGCTCGCCAAGCTGTTCGAATAAAGCGTTCAGCCGGTTCTCTTTGCCGTCACCGCGGCCACAGCGCGCGCCAGCGCTTCCGCCTGGAGCGGCTTCCGCAAAAGCGGCACGCGGCGCCACGCTACCCGCCTCGGCGCGCCTGCAACGCTGCAAAGTCCGATTTGTTCCCGGGCGGCGATATTTCTGCTGCGGCGCAGCATCGATCAGGCGGTGGCCGGTGCGAGGTGCACTATTGTGGTGCTAAGAAGCGACTCGTTCGCTCGTCATGTGGAGTTCATCTTGGCCGCTTCGCCCGCAGCTGACATCGAACGCATGGAGTTTCAGCTGGCGCTGCGCCGCCGCGGCATCAGCGATCAGGCAGTGCTTCGCGCCATGGATGAGGTGCCGCGCGAGCACTTCATCACCGCCGATCTCGCCAACTGCGCCTATGCCGACCAGGCGCTGCCGATCGCCTGCGGGCAGACCATCAGCCAGCCCTATGTGGTCGCCTACATGACCGAAAAACTCGAGGTCGCCCCGCAGCATCGCGTACTCGAAATCGGCACCGGCTCGGGTTACCAGGCGGCGGTTCTGTCGCGGATCGCGCGTGAAGTGGTGAGTATCGAGCGCTATCGCACGCTCGCCGACGCGGCACGTGACCGGCTCAAGACGCTTGGATATAGCAACGTCACCGTTCTTGCCGGCGACGGTTTCTTCGGCGCTCCGGATCGCGCGCCGTTCGACCGCATCATCGTGACCGCGGCCGCCGAGGAAATCCCGCAGGCTCTGCTGGACCAGCTCGCCAAGGGCGGCAAGATGGTACTGCCGCTTGGCGCGCGCAAAGGCCCGCAATGCATTGTCAAACTGTCGAAAGACGCTGCCGGCGAGCTGGCTCGCGAAGACCTCATCCCGGTGCGGTTCGTGCCGCTATTGCCAGGTCAGGCGCGCGAATTGTAGCCGATTTGCCACAGCCCAGTTTTATTAAAGCCGCGATCGGAACACTTAAAGAACTGTTTACCGCATTGCTGTTTAGTCGCGCGAGTTTTGGTTGCGTGCGAGCGAGTAACCATGTGCGCGTCGCGTTGGCCGGCCCTCTGGCCGCAACTGGTTGGCATTTCACTCATCGGGTTCGGTGTTGCGAGCTGCACCGATTCCGGACGCTTTTCCGACATCTTCAACACTCCGCCTCGCGAAGAGGTAACCGGTTCGATCGGGCAACGCGCGCCTGCGGAGCACGTCGTCAGCCGGCCGATGCCGCCGCTTGGCCAGGGCTATGGACAGGGCGTTTCCGGCGGCGGCCGTGGCATGGGGTCGTACCAGCCAGGCAACGGCCAGATCACCGGCTCGGTGCAACTTCCGCCGCCACCTCCGCCGCGCTGGACCTGGGAAGGCGGTGCGCCGATCACGGTCGCCCCCGGCGAGACACTCGACATAATTGCGCGCCGGCATCACGTGCCGGCAGACGCGATCATTGAGGTCAATAAGCTGACAAGCCCGATGTTGCATGCCGGGCAGCATCTGGTCATCCCGCGTTACCGCACTTCCTCGACCGCGTACGTGCCGCCAAGGACGCGTATTGTCTCCACCGCGCCGGCGGCGAAGGCGGCCGCGCCGATCCATGAGCCGCGAATGGGCCCGGCTCCGTCCGAAGGCGTGCACATCGTCTCGCCAGGCGAGACCCTCAACGGCGTCGCTCGCCTTTACGGCATATCGCTTCTGGAGCTCGCCCGGGCTAATCGGATGCCGCCGGATACGATGGTGAGAGTGGGCCAGCGCCTCGTCATTCCCGGCGCGCGGCCGCTGGGGCGGGCCCAAGCGCCGGCGCCTCCAAGACAAGAAGTTGCGAAAGAGCGAATCCTCGCACAGTGCGTGGACCGAGGAGCCGGCCGCATCGCCTGTCCAACAGGCTCCGGTGCAGGCCGCCGAACCCGCTGGAGCGCTGCCAAGCTTCCGCTGGCCGGTCCGCGGTCGCGTCATCGCTTCCTTCGGGCCGAAGCCGAACGGTCTGCAGAACGATGGCATCGATCTCGCCGTTCCCGCGGGCACACCGGTCAAGGCGGCCGAAGACGGTGTCGTCGCCTATGCCGGCAACGAGTTGAAGGGCTACGGGAATCTGGTGCTGATCCGCCACCGCGACGGCTATGTCACGGCTTACGCGCATGCCAGCGAAATCCTGGTCAAGCGCGGCGAAACCGTCAAACGCGGTCAGGTGATTGCGCGGGCCGGCGAAACCGGAAACGTCAAGACGCCGGAACTCCACTTTGAGATCCGCAAGGGCGCGACCCCGATCGATCCGGCGCAGTTCCTGAAGGGGGCCTGAGGCGGGGGCGGTGGCCGGAAATCAGAAGTCGGAAGTCGGAAGTCAGAAGTCAGAAATCAGAACGTCAGCAGAAGCCCGCAGCGAGGCGGTAAGAACGTCTATCGCTTGGCTCCGACTTCTGGTTTCAGATTTCAGATTTCAGATTTCAGATTTCAGATTTCAGATTTCCGTCTTCCGCAATCCTCACCCCCAGCCTTCCCGCCAAATCCTGCACGTACTGCCATGCGACGCGGCCCGATCGGGCGCCGCGGGTCGTAGCCCATTCCAAAGCTTGGCGCCGCAATTCGTCGCCGCCGAGCGCGATGTGGTAATGGGTGACATAACCCTCGACCATGGCGAGGTATTCGTCCTGGTTGCAGCGGTGAAAGCCGAGCCAGAGCCCAAAGCGGTCGGAGAGCGACACCTTTTCCTCCGCCGCGTCGCCCGGATTGATCGCCGTCGAGCGTTCGTTCTCCATCATATCGCGCGACATCAAGTGGCGACGGTTCGAAGTGGCGTAGAAGATCACGTTCTCCGGCCGGCCCTCGATGCCGCCTTCGAGCATGGTCTTGAGCGATTTGTAGGAGGTGTCTTCGGCGTCGAACGAGAGGTCGTCGCAGAACACGATGAAGCGTTGCGGCGCTGTGCGCAAAGTGGCCATCAGATCCGGCAGCGATTCGATGTCTTCGCGGTGAATTTCGATGAGCTTGAGACCGGCGGCCGATTGGGCCGCACTGATCGCGGCATGAGCGGCCTTGACCAGCGACGACTTGCCCATGCCGCGCGCGCCCCACAACAGCGCATTGTTGGCCGGCAGGCCGCGGGCGAAGCGTTCGGTGTTTTCGACCAGGAGATCGCGGACGCGGTCGATGCCCTTCAGTAACGACATCTCGACCCGATTGACGTGCTGTACCGCCGCGAACCTGCGCTCCTCGGGATGCCAGACGAAGGCCGCGGCCGCAGCGAAATCGGGCACGACAGGCGGTTTGGGCGCCAAACGCTCGAGCGCGTCGGCAATTCGTCGAAGGATATTGGTCCGGCCGGACGCGCTGTGCTCGTCCGCCGGCGGGCCGCTGACCTCGCTCGCCGTTTTGTCCCGGAACCGCTGGGGGGATTGGGCCATCGATTGGGTCGAGTTCATCCGAGTTTTGCGGCATTCCCTTAGCGGGGGCACGAAAGGGGTGCAAGCAAGCCCACAAATCCGCCGTCGGCGCTGGTCTGGGCACTGCGTTTGCGGCCCGCAAAAGGCGTTGCGCAACATTGCAATTGGGCTGCCGGCGGCTATAGTCCGCGCCGATTTCCCGCGCAAAATCGGTTTTTCGCGGTCAGGCCGGCGCGCCTGAAAGCGCCTCCGGAGGAAGAATGCTGATCACGCCCGCATTCGCGCAAAGCAGTCCGTTTGGCGGCCTATTCGGCGGTGGCAACAGCAGCATGATCGTCCAATTCATGCCGCTGATTTTGATTATCGTCATTATGTATTTCCTGATCCTACGGCCGCAGCAGCGCAAGGTGAAGCAGCATCAGGAGATGATCAAGGCGCTGCGCCGCGGCGACACCGTGGTGACCAATGGCGGTCTGGTTGCCAAGGTTACCAAGGTGGTGGACGACGACCAGATCGAGGTCGAGATATCCGACGGCGTGCGGGTGCGACAGATGCGCTCGATGGTCACCGAAGTGCGTGCAAAAGGCGAGCCGGTGAAGGAAGACAGCGCGAGTTGACCGGTCTGCTCCGTGCCCGCACCGGGACGAGGGCGACCGGAACGCGGCGAATAACGAGGACTATCAGAGCCGATGTTGTTTTTCACACGCTGGAAGGCGGCGGCTATTCTGATCATGGCGCTCGGCGTGTGCCTGTTCGCCGTGCCGAATTTCTTTTCTGCCAAGACGCTGCAGCACTGGCCCAGTTGGGCGCAGCGCTACATCGTGCTCGGCCTCGATCTGCAGGGCGGTTCCAGCCTGCTGCTCCAGGTCGACACCAAAGCGGTGCGGAAAGAGCGGCTGCAGGCGGTCGCCGACGACGTGCTGCGGGTGCTGCGCGAGGCGCGCATTCCGTTTACCGGCCGTGCCATCAAAGGCAACGGCGTCGAGGTTCACATTACGCGGCCCGCGGATGTGAAGACCGCGCTGGACAAGCTCGCCTCACTGTCGCAGCCTTTGACCGGCATTCTCGGCTCGACCGGCCAGCGCAGCCTGGATATTGCCGAGAGCGGCGGCGTGATCACGCTGACGCCGTCGGACGCGGCGATCACCGGGCGTATCCGCCAGGCGGTCGATCAATCGATCGAGATTATTCAGCGGCGCGTCAACGAACTCGGCCTGGTCGAACCCAGCATCCAGCGCGAAGGTGTCGACCGCATTCTGGTGCAGGTGCCAGGGCTGCAGGATCCGACGCACTTGAAACAGATTCTGGGCAAGACGGCGAAGCTCGATTTCCGCATGGTCGACCTGTCGATGACGCCGGAACAGGCGATGCAGACCCATCCGCCTGCCGATTCCGAACTTCTCGACGGTCAGAAACCCGGCGAAAAATATGTGATCGAGAAGCGCGTGCTCGTCTCCGGCGCCGACCTGGTCGACGCTGAGCCCGGTTTCGATTCGCGCACCAACGAGCCGGTGGTCAATTTCCGCTTCAACTCGTCTGGCGCGCGCAAGTTTGCGGAAGCGACGGAGCGCAACGTCGGCAAACCGTTCGCCATCGTGCTCGACAATCGGGTGGTCTCGGCGCCGGTGATCCGCGAGCCGATCCTCGGCGGACAGGGCCAGATTTCCGGCAATTTCACGGTGCAAGAGGCGAACGATCTCTCCATCCTGCTGCGCGCCGGGGCGCTGCCGGCACCGCTCACCATCGTCGAGGAGAATACGGTGGGTCCGGGTCTCGGCCAGGACTCGATCCTGGCCGGCGAGCACGCCGCTTATGTCGGCGCCAGCCTCGTCGTGTTCTTCATGTTCGTGACCTACGGCCTGTTCGGGCTGTTCGCGAATGTCGCGGTCGCGGTCAACATCGCCATGATCTTCGGCGTGCTGTCGATGCTCGGCGCCACCCTGACGCTGCCGGGCATTGCCGGCATCGTGCTCACGGTCGGCATCGCGGTCGATTCCAACGTTCTGATCTACGAGCGCATCCGCGAGGAGGTCCGCGCTGGCCGCACCGCGATCAACGCCATCGATGCCGGCTTCACCCGCGCGCTTGCGACCATCCTCAACTCCAACATCACCACCTTCATCGCCGCCGCGGTGCTGTTCTATATCGGCAGCGGACCGGTGCGCGGCTTCGCCGTGACGCTCGGCGTCGGTATTCTGACGAGTTTGTTCACCGCTTTCACGCTGACCAGGCTCATCGTCTCCTACTGGGTGCGCATGTGGCGGCCGCGCACGGTGCCGATCTAGGGGGCATTCCATGAAGCCGATGGCCCGCCGGCCGCGTGGATTGCTTCGCCTTCGGCTCACAATGACGGCCGTAGCGCGTCGTTGCAAGGCGCGTAGCCGAAGCAATCCAGATCCCGGCGCGCGGTGCGACGTGATCTGGAGTTCGAAAACGCCGAACTGGTCAATGTGAAAGAAGTCCCGTGCGCCTGCTTCGCATCATTCCCGACGATACCCGTTTTGACTTCATGCGCTTCCGGCGCATCAGCTTCCCGATTTCCGCGATGCTGTCGATCGCGGCCATCCTTCTGTACTTCTTTCACGGGCTGAATTTCGGCATCGATTTCGTCGGCGGCACGCTGATGGAAGTCCAGACCAAGGCCGGGCCGGCCGATCTCGCCGGGATGCGCTCGACCATCGATGCGCTTCATCTCGGTGAGTTCTCGCTGCAGCAGTTCGGCGCGCCCGACGACGTCCTCATTCGCATTTCCGAGCAGCCCGGCGGCGATCAAGCGCAGCAGGTGGCAGTGCAGAAGGTGCGCGCAGTGCTCGGCGATCAGGTCAATTACCGGCGGGTCGAGGTGGTCGGGCCGAGCGTGTCCACCGAACTTCTGTCCTACGGCACGATCGGGCTTGTTGCTGCGATCGGCTGCATCCTGATCTATCTGTGGTTCCGGTTCGAATGGCAGTTCGCGCTAGGCGCCATGATCGCCAACGTCCACGACCTGGTGCTGACCGTGGGCTTCATGTCGCTCACCCGGGTCGATTTCGACCTCACCAGCATTGCCGCGCTTCTTACCATCCTCGGCTATTCGCTCAACGACACGGTGGTGATCTACGACCGCATCCGCGAAATGCTGCGCCGCTACAAGCGCATGTCGATGCCCGACCTGCTCAACGTGTCGGTGAACGCAACGCTGTCGCGCTCGATCGTCACCCACCTCACCGTCGCATGTTCGCTGCTTGCGCTGCTGTTGTTCGGCGGCGAGGCGATCCGCAGCTTCACCGCGACCATGATGTTCGGCGTGGTGCTGGTCGGCACCTATACGTCGGTGTTCATCGCGTCGCCGATTTTGATTTATCTCGGCGTCGGCGTCGGGCGAATGGGCGAGGCGGAGGCAGCAACCGAGCCGCTGCCGACGGCATCGGCGGAGCCGGCTGTGCCTGCGGCGCCGAAGCCACCGGCGCCATCGCGGCGGCCAACCCGGCCGCAACGGGCGCGGACCCGACGCTAGAACGGATGACTTTGTCGTTGCAATTCTTGAATCGTCATCCCGTTGCAACTTATTGTTTGAGTGTAGTCTTTTCCGAAAACCGGTTCCCACCTTTCGGGATCATGCGGTAATGGAGGCGCCGCATTTGCCGCGCCAGGCGCTGATCGACGCCCACGGCGGCGGCGGTTTCCGCTTCGCCGGCCTGTCGCATCGCGGCTCACTCTTGTGTCTACCGGACGGCATCTGGGCCTGGCCAGTCACGGCACAAGCCGCGCTGACCGCCGACAGCCTGTCGCTCGTGTTCGCACGCTTTAGCGACTTGGATTTCTTCATTCTCGGCACCGGCGAATTGCCTTGGGCAATGCCGGAGACTTTGCGCCGCCGCTTTCGGCAAGCGCATATTTCCGTCGATACCATGACGACAGGGCCGGCAGTGCGGACCTACAATGTCATGCTGATGGAGAGCCGCCGTGTCGGCGCCGGCCTGATTGCAGTCGATTAGCAACGATCTCGCCGGCGGCGGAGGCGTTACCGTTTCATGCAGGACGCGTTCGCCTATTGCGCCGAGCTAGTCCGGTCGGCCGACCGGGACCGCTTCATCGCGACGCTGTTCGCGCCGGCGCAATGCCGCGGGGCCCTGCACGCGCTTTACGCCTTCAATATCGAGATGGCGCGCGTACGCGAGGCCGCGCGTGAGCCGCTGCCCGGCGAAATCCGCCTGCAATGGTGGGCCGAGGCGCTGCGCGGACAACGGAGCGGCGAGGGCACAGCCAATCCGGTCGCTTCCGCGCTGTTGTCCACCATCGAACGTTATCAGCTTTCGGCGGCGAAACTGATCGATCTGATCGCAGCACGGCGGTTCGATCTCTACAGCGAACCGATGGCCCTGGTCGCCGATCTTGAAGATTATGCGCGCAAGACGTGTTCGGCGCTGTTTGCAGCGGCGACAACAGTGCTCTGCGGAGTAGAGGCTCAGACGGTCACGGAACCGGCCGGCATCGCCTACGCCATCACCGCCCTCATGCGTGCATTGCCGCGCCACGTCGCGCGGCATCAACTTTACCTGCCGGCCGAACTTCTTCAAAATCATAACGTGCCGATGCGCGACGTGTTTGGAGGTCGATCCTCAACCGCGCTCAATGCCGCACTTGCCGAACTGCGAGCGCTCGCGCGGTGCCAGCTCACCGCCGTTCACGAGCGCCTTTCGACGCTGCCCGGCGAAGCGCTGCCGGCCTTGCTGCCGCTCGCGCCGGTGCGGCACTGGCTCGACCGCCTTGAAGGCTCAGACGCCTTCACCCCGGCGGAACTTTCGGCGTGGCGGCGGCAATGGCTGATCTGGCGCGCGGCGCGAAATCCGGCGCGCTTGGCGGGCTAGCGGAGCTGCAGGAAGCCTCTTCGTTCAGCCGCGCCGGCTGAGGCCTGGTGCGGCCCCACAGGCCTGCGGTTCAATCGATATTCGCCACCACGGCCAACCGTGTGATCTTGTGATCGTTGTAGGCGCGCAGGAAGGCCTCGTAGTCCTTGAACGAGACGCAGCCAAACAAATCGCCGTCGGGGCCGAGCATGTAATCGTGGGCGAGAAAGCCATCGCGGCCAAAGACTTTGGTTGTGTCCACAGGGATGAGCCGCAACGCCTGCACGCCGTGGAACAGTCCTTTGCGCGGTTCGAGGTTGTAGATGTCGGGCGGGGTGGGGCCGCGCCCTCTTGCATCGGCGTATCGCGGATCGTCGTGCCTTGAGCCGCGGCCGGAATGGGCTTCCAACGCCGTCCCATCCGGCAGGTAAACCGTGTGCGCCGAGATGTCGTAAACCGCCGTCTGCCGGTCATAAAGACCGGCCGTGATGCTCGCTTCGTCGTCGGCAACACCCGCCTCCGACCTCGCATAGGCGAGCCTGACGTCGGACGGTGCCGGCCCGTACAGCTTTTCGAAGATTGAAGGCGAGGGTTCGCCGAACAGCCTCTCGAACAGCGTCAGGTGCCGGGCCGGCGCAGCAGCCACAGATTGGTCCTGTTGGGTGCCGGCGCCCGCTGACGCCATGCGCTGCGGCGGCGACGAACGCTCGGAAATGCGGATCCGCGCCGTCGGCGCGCTCCGCGCAAGCCGTGCGCCGTTCGACGGCTTCGGCACAGCGAACGCTGTCGGTATGCCCGGCTGAGGCAGCCAAGCCGGCACTGCCGCCTGCGTTTGAGACGAGATACTCATCGAGGCGCTTTCGCGCGGCGATCCGAGAAAATAGCGCGAAGTCAAATAAAGCAGGGAGAGGGTTGGAACGTGGTGCGGCCGCCGCCTGCAGCGCTGCCGTTCCATCGCCGCCCGGCCGAGGCAGGATCGTGCAGACAAGCCAAGCGCATGACAGCGCGATCGACACCAAAGCCGCCCCGTCCAGTACGGTTTGCACCGCTGGATAGCGCGTCAGCAGATCGAATGCCGCGGAAACAGAACGCTGACGGATGCCACACGTCCGGCTCAGCCCGCGTACGAGATCACGCACATCCCCGAACAAGACTCCACCCCGCGCACTTGCACCGCACTTGCACGCACCAACTGGCAGCGGTGATCAAAGCGTCCCCGACGCCGAAAACACCCGCATCCCCCGCAAGCCTGACTGAACATTGCGGCAGGTTTCGGAACGGAATTTTAACCATTCACACGCAACGCGCAACACCCTTGCGGTACCGATGGCGAATGAACCGCCGGGGCTTTGGTGGATTGCGCGGGGCGAGGTCCCGGACCCGGCGCCCGGCTTTTCTCGCCCAAAACAGCCGGCTGGGCTAAGACTAGAACGCAAATCGGTCGCGCAGATTATGGCGGTTGGACACGATGCGGCCGACCAGTGCGCGCTCGTCCTCGCTCTCGACCAGTGGTCCGATCAGGTCGAGCTGGTTCATCGCCACGAGTTCGAGAATTTCGCTGCGAACTTCGCCCGTGCTGTTGCGCGGTAACGCGTCGACGATCTGGAGGTATTCGGGTCCGGCATCGCCCACGAACTCGCGCAGGTCGCGGTCGCTCGCGTCGGCTTCGACGAAGGCGTAGAGGCCGGTGCCGGCGCGGCGGTCGGGGAAGGCGACGATTGCGACCTCGCGCACGCCGGGATGGCTGCGCAGCCTTGCCGCCAGCGCGGGCGCCTCCCGTGCGAAGCGCAGCCCGCGGCCTTCGCGGTCGGTGAAATTGAGCCCGCGCGTGATCGCGCAATAGACCTTCTTGCCCGTTGCCATCCATACGCGGGTTATCAGACTTTTGCGTGCCAGTACGCGCAGCTCGGCAGCGGTGAGCGCCGCCGGCGCATAGCGGCGCTTGTGCTTGAGCAGGTGCCGCAAGTCCTCGTAGCGCGCGATGCGGAACAGAAGGCCGCGGCCTCTGAAGCGCGAGGCCAGTTGAAAATCGGTCAGATAAGCGCGGCCGTCGGCATAGAGCCAATTCTGCTCCTTGGCCAGATCGTTGTGGGTTATTCCGGCGCGATGCAGCGTCCGCAAGGCTTTCTTGGCGGAACGGAAATAACCGGCGTCGCCGTGCGGCTTGGCGATGTGCAGCGGCACGCCGTCGATCCAGCCGCGCACCAGCACGCGTCGCCCGGTAAAGAGCAGCGGCGGCGCGATACCGAGCGCGCCAGCGCCAGCGAGCGCGCGGCGCTCGCGGCCGAGCAGCACAAAGGCGAGCGGACGGCTCCACCACGGTACGTCGTCGAGGCGGCGCAGCACCGCGTCGACCTCTGCCCCGTCGGCGCGGAAGCGGCCGCGCTCGATGGTGGAGAAGACGTTACGCTTGAGCACGACGCCCCCGCTCCAACGGCCGCTAATCTCGTTCGGGCAATCTGCTCCCGCCATGGCGGCGTTCTAGCACGATCTCGAGCGGCGGCGGCAAACGGCAGGATTTGGCGCGGCTTGACGGCGGCGTCGCCTGGTATGATATACATGTTATCCGTATATCATCGGAGCATCGGAATGCACGTTTCGAAATGGGGCAATAGCCTGGCGGTCCGGCTGCCGCGGGCGGTCGCCGAGGCGCTCGGCCTCAAAGAGGGCGACGAGATCGAGATCACTGTAGCGGGTGCACGGCAGTTCGAAGTCTCGCGCGACCGCCGGCGCGAGGAAGCGCTAAAGCGGCTCGGCGCGCTCAAGCGCCCGTTGCCTCCCGGATTCAAATTCGACCGCGAAGAGGCAAATGCCCGATAAGCCGTTTCTCGATACGAACGTCGTCGTCTACGCGTTCAGCTCAAACGATCCACGCGGTGAGAAGGCTGACGCGCTGCTCAAAGCGGGCGGCATCATTAGCGTGCAGGTTCTCAATGAATTCGTGAATGTCATGCGCCGCAAGCAGCATCGCGGCTGGAACGAGGTCGAAGACGCTCTCGGCGTTTTGCAGATTTTGCTTGATCCGGCGCTGCCGATCACCGTCGAGATGCATGAGGCGGCATTGCGCATCGCGCGTGACACCGGGTTCTCGATCTATGACAGCCTGATCGTCGCCGCCGCGCTGCGCGCAGAATGCTCGACGCTTTATTCGGAAGACATGCATGACGGCCGACGGATCGAGCGCCTGACCATCCGTAATCCGTTCATCGCGTAGCGCCTGACCGCGCACGCCGCCTGGCGGGCGGCGTTCACTCGGCCGCCTGCAGGACAGCCGTGCCGAGCCATACTTCGAGATCTGCAAGCGCGCGCGCACAAAGCGCCTGCTTCCGGGCGCGGCGCGGCGTCGCGGGGCCGGGAGGAGGGAACAGGCCGAAATTGATATTCATCGGCTGAAACGAGCGCGGCCCCGCATCGATGGTCTCGATGTGGCCGCCGGTAATGTGGACGAGCAGCGCTCCATGCGCGGTGGTCGGCGGCGGCAGCCGTGGCGCTTCGCCAAGCCGTTCCGCGACGGCGAAGCGGCCGGCAAGGAGCCCGATGGAAGCCGATTCGACATAGCCCTCGCAGCCGGTGATCTGGCCGGCGAAGCGCAGCCGCGGCGCCGTCTTGAGCCGCAGCGTCTCGTCGAGCAGCTTCGGTGAATTGAGGAAAATGTTGCGATGCAGCCCGCCGAGCCGGGCGAACTCGGCGTTGGCGAGGCCGGGAATGCTGCGGAAGATACGCGCCTGCTCGGCATGTCTCAGCTTGGTCTGAAATCCGACCATGTTGAACAGCGTGCCGAGTTTGTTGTCTTGCCGCAATTGCACCACCGCGTAAGGCTTTTTGCCCGGCCGGTGCGGATCGGTGAGGCCGAACGGCTTCATCGGGCCGTGGCGCAGCGTCTCGCGGCCGCGCTCGGCCATGACCTCGATCGGCAGACAGCCTTCGAAATAAGGCGTCGTCATTTCGAAGTCGCGCAATGCAATCTTCTCGCCTGCGAGCAGCGCATCGACGAATTCTTCGTACTGCTGGCGCGTCAGTGGACAATTGATGTAATCGGCGCCCGAACCGGCCGGCCCGCTTTTGTCATAGCGGGACTGGAACCAGGCGATGCCGAAGTCGATCGTATCGCGATGGACGACCGGCGCGATGGCATCGAAGAAAGCGAGTTCGGCTTCGCCGGTCAGCACGCTGATAGTCTTGGCGAGAGCAGGCGAGGTGAGCGGACCGCTGGCGACGATGACGTTGTCCCACTCCGCCGGCGCCTCGACGACCTCTTCGCGGCGGATCTCGATCAGCGGCTCGGCTTCCAGCGCGCCGGTGATCGCCTGTGCAAAGCCGTCGCGGTCGACGGCGAGTGCAGCGCCTGCGGGCAGCTTGTGGGCGTCGGCCGCGCCCATGATGAGCGAGTGAAGCCGGCGCATCTCGGCATGAAGAAGGCCGATTGCGCTTGCATCCGAATCGTCCGAGCGGAAGGAATTGGAGCAGACCAGTTCGGCGAGATTCGCAGTTTTGTGCGCGGCGGTCGAACGCAAGGGCCGCATCTCATGGAGCACCACCGGCACCGAACGGCGCGTGATCTGCCAGGCGGCCTCGCAGCCGGCAAGGCCGCCGCCGATGACGTGAACGGGACCCAATTGGCGCATCGAGCCAAAACTAGTCTTGCGAAGAGAGGTCGGCAATACGCCGGCGGCCGCCGGGTGGTTGGCGCGGAAAACGGCCTCTGGTATAGCCGGGATGTTGCGCGGGGCAAGACCTACCGGAGGCCGCCAATGTCCGTCGATTCCGAAACGGTGCGTCGCGTGGCGCGCCTTGCGCGGATCGCGCTTGCCGAGGACGAGATCGAATCCCTTCGCGGCGAACTCAATGCGATCCTTGCTTTCGTCGATCAGCTATCGGAGGTCGACGTTACCGGCGTTGAGCCGATGACGTCGGTTACCCCTATTAAAATGAAAATGCGCAAGGACGAAGTGACTGACGGCAATATTGCGGAGGCCATCCTCGCCAACGCGCCGGCTCGGCAGGATCACTTTTTCCTCGTGCCAAAGGTGGTGGAATAACCATGTGCCTTGCCTGCGAACAAGATGCGATCTGGCTCGCCTATCTTGAAAGCCGCGGCTTGCTCAAGGCGGACGACCCTGGTGCGGTCGACGCGCTGTTCGCGGCGTTCCCGGTGCAGCCGCTGCCGATCCAGGGCGAGGAGGTCGATCAACCGGCCGAAGCGCCCGCGACGGCTCTCCGCGACGCTGACAAAAACAACAAAAATTCATTTTCCTGCGACGACCCGACGGCCGGATGAAGGATCTCACATCGCTCACGTTGACGCAGGCACGCGACGGTCTGCGCCGGCGCGAATTTTCCGCCGTCGAACTTGCCGATGCCCACTTGTCCGCCATCGAGCGGGGGCGCGCGCTCAATGCGTTCGTACTGGAAACGCCAGATCGCGCCCGTGCCATGGCGCGCGCCGCCGATGCCCTACTCGCCAGAGGCGAGGGCGGACCGCTCGAAGGACTGCCGCTCGGGATCAAGGATTTGTTCTGCACCGAAGGCGTGCGGACCACGGCGTGTTCGCACATTCTGGAAAACTTCGTTCCGACCTACGAATCTACCGTTACCGCCAATCTCTGGCGCGACGGCGCAGTGCTTCTTGGCAAACTCAATAACGATGAGTTCGCCATGGGCTCGTCGAACGAGAGTTCGTATTTCGGCCCCGTGGTATCGCCGTGGCGCGGTCGCGGCTCGGAGCAAAAACTGGTGCCCGGCGGCTCCTCGGGCGGCTCAGCGGCGGCGGTCGCGGCCGGTCTATGCGTCGGCGCCACCGGCACCGATACCGGTGGTTCAATTCGCCAGCCTGCGGCGCTTTGCGGCATCGTCGGATTAAAGCCCACCTATGGCCGCTGCTCGCGCTGGGGGATCATTGCCTATGCGTCCTCGCTCGATCAGGCCGGCCCTTTCGCTCGCAGCGTACGCGATTGCGCGATTCTGCTGCGGTCGATGGCCGGACACGATGCCAGAGATACGACCTGCGTCGATCTGCCCGTGCCCGACTACGAGAAGGCGGTTGGCGCCTCGGTCAAGGGCATGCGCATCGGCATTCCGGGGGATTACCGCATGCCCGGCATGGCAGCGGAGATCGAGACGTTGTGGCAGCACGGCGCGCAATGGCTCAAGGCCGCCGGCGCCGAGACGGTCGAGGTCTCGCTACCGATGACCAAATACGCGTTGCCGGCCTATTACATCGTAGCCCCGGCAGAGGCGTCCTCCAATCTGGCGCGCTATGACGGCGTGCGTTACGGGCTGCGTATTGCTGGTCGCGACATCATCGACATGTACGAACGCACCCGCGCGGCAGGCTTCGGCAGGGAAGTGCGCCGGCGCGTCCTGGTTGGCACCTATGTGCTCTCCGCCGGCTATTACGACGCCTATTATTTGCAAGCGCAAAAGGTGCGCACGCTGATCAAGCGCGATTTCGAGCACTGTTTTGCTGCCGGCGTGGACGCCATCCTGACGCCGACCACGCCGTCGGCGGCGTTTGGCATCGGCGAACAAGGCCGCGGCGATCCGGTCGAGCTTTACCTGAACGACGTGTTCACAGTCACCGTGAACATGGCCGGATTGCCCGGCATGTCGGTGCCAAGCGGCCTCAATGCTCAAGGCCTGCCGCTCGGACTGCAGCTGATCGGCCGGCCGTTCGAGGAGGAGACTTTATTCGCGCTGGGCTCGGTGCTCGAGCAGGCGGCGGGATCGTTCGCTCCCGAGCGCTGGTGGCTGCGCCAGGAAGGTCATTCATGACGCCCGCCGAATTCAAGCGCTCGCTCGCCAAAGCCAAGCCGCCCGCTGATCTTGCACCCGCGCTGACGGCGCTGTGGTGGGCCGGCAAGGACGATTGGGACAAGGCGCACAAGCTGGCCATGAGCGAGAGCGGGGCCAACTGCGCCTGGGTTCACGCCTATCTGCATCGTCAGGAAGGCGATCTGGAGAACGCTCGCTACTGGTATCGGCAAGCCCGTCGCAGGCCTGCGACGGGCGACCTTGCGGCCGAATGGGCGCTGATCGCGGCCGCCCTGTTGGGCGCTGCACCGCGCGACGCAGAGCGGGGTTGAGGCTGCGCGCGTTGGCGGCGGAGCACTGCCGGTCAACCGCCGCGCGGCGCGGGCGGCTCGGCGGCCTTGCGCGCCGTGACGTCGATGATTTCGTTGCGCTGCCGCGGCAGCGCTCCAGGATGCTCCCGTTGCAGGAAGTCGATCAGCTTTTCACGCAGATCGAGGCTGACGCTGCCGGTGGTGGCGGCTGAGTTGGAATTCAACTGGATCTGTACCTCGATCGCCTGGGCGCTCACATTGGTGACCTGGACGCTGGTCACCCTGGCGTTGTCCTTATTGGTAGCGGCGACGAGCTCGCCGGCCTTCTTGCGGATGAGGTCGACCGGAGCGGCGTAATCGAGATAGAGCATGACATTGGCGATCGTCGGCGCAGCGTGCCGGGTCCAATTATAGAATGGCTGCTGGATGAAATAGTTGAGCGGCACAATCAGGCGCCGCTGATCTTCCAGCCGGATGACCACATAGGTTGCGGTTATTTCTTCGATCCAGCCGTACTGGTTCTGCACGGTGACGGCATCTTCGAGCCGGATCGGCTGCGTCACCGCGAGCTGCACGCCGGCGATCAGGTTGCTCAGCACCGGCTGGGCGGCGAGAGCAAAGACGACACTGGCGACTCCGGCAGAGGCAAACAGGCTGACGCCGTACTGCCGCACCGCGTCGAAGCTCATCAGCGCAAATCCCAAAGTGACCAGCACGATGACCGTGTCGAGCGCACGGATCATCACACGCACCTGCGTCTCGTGCTTGCGCGCCAACAGGTGGTCCGCGGCGCCGATGCGAACCCGCATCAAATAGAGGTTGGCGCCGATGTTCGCGGCGATCAGCGCCATCCAGCCGATCAGGACAATGGTTGCGAGCCCCAGGAGCCGGGCGACAAACTCCCGCGTCCCGGAATCGAGCGGCGCCGCCGGCAGCGCGGCGGCAAGCGCAACGAGCACGAGGGCGAGCCGTATCGGACGTTCTCGTCTGTTCGACCACCGATCCGAGGTAAGGGTGGCGCCCCGCAAAAAGCCGCCGCAAAAAAGCGACGATCGCAGCATGCAGCAGCCAGGCCGCCGAGGTGACTCCGAACACGATGATGAACGAAACTGCCCAAGGCGGCAGGAACGAAAACGCGGCACCCAAGGCCGCTAGTACCGGTTCGATGCTTTGGACGAGGTTCTGCAGCATGCCGGAAATCATATCGCCAAAGCCGTGAACCGACGCGCCGCCTTGTCGCGGCTGTCCGACACGGCGCCTGGACAGCCCGGCTTCGAACTGGCATCACCGTGCCAATTCGCCTGCGATTGTCAAACTCAGAGCCGACGATGAAAAGCTTCCTGCTGCGGCTGTTCACCTGGTGGAACGGCCAGACCTTCGGCACCCAATTGTGGACCAGTCTCTACGGCGAATTCGTTGGCGAAGACGAATTCGGCAACCGCTATTACCGGACCAAGGGTGGCAGGATCGATCCGGCGCTCGGCCTCGAGCGGCGCTGGGTGATCTACAAGGGCTTGGCCGAGCCTTCCATGGTGCCGCCGAGCTGGTTCGGCTGGCTGCATCACACCGTCGATGTGCCGCCGACGCAGGAGAAGGTGCGGCACTATCGCTGGGAAAAGCCACATCTGCCGAACCTGACCGGAACCGCAGCCGCGCGTCGCCCTAGCGGCTCGACCCTGGCGCAAGGCCGCCGCCCTAGCGCGACGGGCGACTATAAGCCGTGGGAACCGGGCGGCCAGTGATCAGGGATCTGGGCCCACCGACTTTGGGGTCACGGACGAAAGCGGTCACGCGTCCTGATCCCCGATGCCAAATCCTTGATCCCCGATCCGTCGAATTGCCGCAATCGAAATGTTAGCTGGGCGCAGCAAGAAGACGCAGCCGATCCGTTCGCGTCAACGACAATTCCGCAGCCTTGGCGGTTCCGTGACTTTCATGGCCCGTATCGCCGTCATCTTGGTCATGATCGGCGGAGCCCTTGCAGCCGGGCCTGCCGTGGCGCAATTCGGCAATCTTTTCGGTCAGTCGCCGCCCCGTCCGCCGGCGGATATCCCGAACGGTCCATTCCCGCAGCAGCCGCCTCCGGTGCAAGATCCGGAACAGGCCCCGGCGTATCCCGCGACCCCGCGCCAATCCGTCATCGAGTTCTCGGCCATTGCCGGCGCCGGGCGCAGCGGAGGCACCACTTTCGACGCCGACCCAAGCCTCTCCGCAGCGGCCGCTGCCGCCACCGCAGCGTGCGGTTACGGCGCCCGCCTCGGCCCGTCCCGGACCGGCAAATTCCGCGCCGGCTGCGGCGGAGGCGCCGCCTCCTGACGATACCATCATCGAGGCGCCAACGCCGCACATCGAGAACCGTCGCGCTGTCTTTTCGGGTCTCGACAAGATCACCGGGCGCACCATCACGTTCGACGTCGGCATCGGCGAAACGGTGCAGTTCGGTGCGCTCCAGGTCACCCCGCGTGCGTGCTACACCCGCCCGCCGACGGAGGCGACCAACACCGATGCTTTCGTCGAAGTCGACGAACTGACGTTGCAGCATCAGCTCAAGCGCATTTTCACCGGCTGGATGTTCGCTTCGAGCCCCGGCCTCAACGCCGTCGAACATCCGATCTATGATGTTTGGCTCACGGGCTGCGAGTCGCCAGTGGAGAACAAGGTCGCCGAGCCGGCGGCCCGTGCTGCTCCTGTTGTTTCGCGGACCCGCAAGCCGACACAGCCGCCGCGCCGCTAACTCGGGTCACATTGGGTTGGCCCCGATGCGGCTTGTGGCCGCGCCTGGACGCCGGCCGAGGCCGGTCAGCCGGCCCGGAACACGGCGAGTGCGGTGCGGCCGGAAACCGGCCTGTCCAGTGGGAGCGCACCGAAATCTCCCTCGCCGACCAGCGCAGCGTCGAGCAGCTTGTGATAGGCCGGGCGCGACACTTCGATCGCGCCGAAAGTGCGCAAATGGTCGGTGACGAATTGCGTGTCGAGCAGCCGGTAGCGGCCGGCCTTCAGCCTCGCCACGAGATGAACGAGCGCGATTTTGGAGGCGTCGCGGGCGCGGTGGAACATGCTTTCCCCAAAGAAGGCGCAACCGAGACTGACGCCGTAGAGGCCGCCGACCAAACGATCGTCCTGGTACACCTCGACGGTGTGACAATCGCCGCGCTCAAACAGCTTGCGGTAGAGGTGGTGAATGCGGCCGTTGATCCAGGTCCGCGTTCGCCCCGGCGCCGGTTGCGCACAGGCGGCGAGCACGGCGTCGAAGTTGCGGTCCACCGCCACAGCGAAGCGATCGGAGCGCACCGTACGCGCCAGGCGGTCCGGCACGTGGAACTGATCGAGTGGAATAAGTCCCCTTCGTTCCGGCTCGATCCAATAGAGGGCGGGGTCGTCGGCGCTTTCCGCCATCGGGAAAATGCCGCAGGCGTAAGCCTTGAGCAGCACCTCCGGTGTGATGTCGATCAGCGCGGACTCGCGGCTGGCCATGGCGCTCGTTTAACCGCCTCAACGCATTCGGTTCAAGTGGCTGCAGGCTATCCTACGGTTCCCGCCCGCGGGCCAAAAACTCCTCGAGCCAGTGGATGTGGTACTCGCCGTCGATAATGTCCTTTTCCTGCGCCAAGGCGCGGAACAGCGGCAACGTCGTCTCGATGCCGTCGACCACGAATTCGTCGAGCGCACGGCGCAGCCGCATCAGGCACTCGCTGCGGGTCTTGGCATGCACGATGAGCTTGCCGACCAGCAAATCGTAGAACGGCGGGATTGCGTAGCCGTGATAGACCGCAGAATCAACGCGCACGCCGAGGCCGCCCGGCGGGTGATAATGGATGATCTTGCCCGGCGACGGACGGAATGACACCGCGTTCTCGGCATTGATGCGGCACTCGATGGCGTGGCCGTGGAATTTGACGTTGCTCTGCTCGAGCTCGAGATCGGTGCCGGCGGCGACGCGAATCTGCTCGACGACGAGGTCGATATCGGTGATCATCTCCGTCACCGGATGTTCCACCTGGATGCGGGTATTCATCTCGATGAAATAGAACGCGCCGTCGTCGTAAAGGAACTCGACGGTGCCGACGCTGAGATAGTTGATCTGCCGCATGGCTTCGGCAACGGTGTCGCCGATCGCGTCGCGCGTCGCGGTGTTGAGCGCGGCGCAGGGGCCTTCTTCCCAGACTTTCTGATGACGGCGCTGCAGCGAGCAATCGCGCTCGCCGAGGTGGATGGCGCGCCCCTTGCCGTCGCCGAGAACCTGGATTTCGATGTGGCGCGGCCGCTCGAGGTATTTTTCCAGATAGAGAATATCGTCGCCGAAAGCCGACTTGGCCTCCGCTCGCGCCGCGGCGAGCGCCGAGGCAAGGTCGGCTTCGGCGCGAATCAACTTCATGCCCCGTCCGCCGCCTCCGGCAGCGGCCTTGGCCAGGAGCGGGAAGCCGATGGCGCGGGCCAATCGCAGTGCTTCGTCGTCGCCGCCAAGGCCGCCGTCGGAGCCCGGCACGACCGGGATGCCGAGTTCTCTCGCGGCACGCTTGGCCGCGATCTTGTCGCCCATCAGGCGGATGTGCTCGGGCCGCGGTCCGATGAAATGCACGTTGTGCTCGGCAAGAATTTCGGCAAAACGCGCGTTCTCGGCCAAGAACCCGTAGCCGGGATGCACGGCATCGGCGCCGGTGATTTCGCAGGCGGCGAGCAGCGCCGGGATATTGAGATAGCTATCCTTGGCGGGCGGCGGGCCGATGCAGACGCTTTCGTCGGCGAGCCGCACGTGCATGGCGTCCTCATCCGCGGTCGAATGCACTGCGACGGTGGCGATGCCGAGTTCCTTGCAGGCCCGCAGCACGCGCAGCGCGATCTCGCCGCGATTGGCGATGAGAATTTTATCGAACATCGAGTGGGCCGGAAGGGCAGAGCACGAAAGGTGGACGGCGGCCACAGCGCGAATAGCGATTGGCGCCTGGCAAATGGGGATTGGGAAACACTTCCAACTTCACCATGGCCCTTATCCGCTGCGCTACTCGCGATTCGCCATTTGCTATTCGCTCACTCCACAATCATCAGCGGTTCGCCATATTCGACGGGCTGGCCGTCCTCGACCAGAATCTGGATCACCGTGCCGGAACGCGGCGCCGGTATTTGATTCATGGTCTTCATGGCCTCGATGATGAGGAGCGTTTCGCCGGCCTTGACTTGGCTGCCGACCTCGACGAAAGGCCGCGCACTGGGTTCCGGTCGGCAATAGGCGGTGCCGACCATCGGCGAGGCGATGAGGCCCGGATGCTGCGTCGGGTCGATGGACGCCGCCGACGGCGTAACAACCGCAGCAACAGCGGGCACTGCGACGGGAAATTCGGCGGCCCTGGTCCGCGTCACTTGGGCGCCGGCTTGGCGCGCGACGCGTATGGAGACGCCGCCTTGCTCGATCGCGATCTCGGTGAGGCCGGTCTCGTCGAGCAGTTTCGCCAGCTCGCGAATCAGGTCGCGATCGATCGCTGGAACTTTCGGCATCGGCGAGCTTCCGGGCTTGCGCGCCACGATGGTTTCCCTGGCTATTCCTCGACTATTCCTTGGCGTCGATCATGGAGGCGAGCCCGGTGATGGCAAGGGCATAGCCGTTCGTGCCGAAGCCGCAGATCACGGCGCGCGCGACGCGCGACACATAGGAGTGCCGCCGAAACGGTTCGCGCGCGTGAATATTGGTAATGTGAACCTCGATAACCGGTGCCGCCAAAGTGTGCAGGGCGTCAAGGATAGCCACCGAAGTCGTGGTAAATCCGGCCGGGTTGATGACGAGACCTGCGGCATTCTCGGCGCCGGCTTCTTGGATCCAATCGACAATCTCGCCCTCATGGTTCGATTGCCGGAACTCCACTGCGAGTCCGAAGCGCTGCGCTGTGGTTTGGCAAAGCTTCTCGACGTCGGCGAGCGTGGCGCGGCCATAGAGTTCCGGTTCGCGCGTGCCGAGCAAATTGAGGTTGGGCCCATTGAGAACGTAAATGGTATTCGTCATTTTGCGCAAGCCGTCGGCGCCGTTGCGGGCCAGCGCCCGCCGCGGCGACTGCGTTTATAGGCGACACCTCAGTCAAGGGGAAGCACCTCAAGGGGAGCTTTAGCGCGCGCCGGTACACAGCCTGGCGCACCATTGCCGCCCCGGGTAAATGGAACATGGGTCCGGCGCCCGGACCGGGCGACTGGGCCACAGCAGCGCAGCCGATCGAGGCGAGGCCGCTATTTCTGCAAAGCGGCGATCTTCTTCTGCAGCCTCGTCGTAGCCGACCGCGCCGATGACGAGTTGATCGCCGACGACATAAGCGGGTGTGCCATTGACGCCGAGCGCGTCAGCAAGATGCTGGTCCTCGGCCATCGTCCTGGTTACTTCATCGCTGGTCATGTCCTTGTCGATCCGCGCCATGTCGCAACCGACCTGTTTGGCGGCTCCGAGCGCGCGGGCCTTGTCGACGAGGCCGCGGCCGCTGAACAACGCTTTATGAAATGCGAGATACTTTGCGCCGGTCGGATCCTGCATGCGTACCGCCACCGCGACGCGCGCGGCTTCGACAGAGCCCTCGGTCAGAATCGGAAATTCCTTGAGAACGAATTTCAGATTGTGATCGGTCTTCAGCAAGGTCAGCATGTCGGAGACTGCATCCTTGCAATGCGGACAATTGTAGTCGAAAAACTCGACCACCGTGACGTCGCCGTGCGGATTGCCGAGCACCACCTGATGCGGCGAATCAAACAGCGTCGCCTTGTCGCTCTTGATCGTGGCGCGGACTTTGGCGGCGTCCGACTCCTGCTGGCGCTTGTCGAGCGCAGCCATCACCTCCTGCAGCACTTCCGGATGGGCGATGAGATATTCTTTCACGATGTTCTCGATCTCGTGGCGCTGATCGGTGGAAAAGGACTGCGCCGGCGCCACCGCCGGAAACGTCAGCAGCAACGCGGCTGCGATAGGGATTGCAATACGCGGGATCAATGTCATGGAGGTTATCCTGCTTTTCTCAGTCTCCGATTCGGAGCGGGTTTTTGGGGGCGGACTTGTTGAAAGCTATGATGTCGTCGGCGCGGACCCAACCCGGGGAGCCGACGGGAAAGCGCTGCTTGGCCCGCGCCGCGAGTTCGCGGGCAGTCTTGTTATCGCCGCTCGCAAACGCGGCCTGCGCCGAGGCGAGATCGGCATCGGCGAGGTCGTTCTTGTGCCCGTACGCCATCGCCAGCTGCGTATAGGCGTCCGGGGATTCGGGCTCCTTGATCAGCACCTTGCGCAAAATCGGGATCGCCTCGTCCGATAGTTTGAGGTTGTTCGTCGCGATCAGCGCCTGCGCGAGTGTGACCTGGATGAGAGCGGGATCGGGCGCGAACTCGACCGCGCGCCGCAACGGCGGGATCGCCTGCACCGGATGTCCAGCCTCGAGCAGGGCTTGGCCCTTCAACTCATAGAAATAAGGGTCGTTGGGCATGGATTGGATCAAACTGTCGATCTGGCCGATGGCGTCCTGCAGAGCGCCGAAGCGGTAAGTAGAAATGGCGCGGGCGTAGCGCGCCGGCATGGTGTTGTCGGACAGCGGATAGCGCCGCTGCACCTCAGCCGGACTATCCATGTAGCCAAAGAGCTTTGCCCGCATCATGTCATGGCGGAATTGAAGCTCCGGCGGGTCTTTTGTATCCCAGTATTTCGTGTGGACCAGATTCTCCAGTTCCGCCATCCGCTCGGCCGGCATCGGATGGTCTTGCGCATACGGATCGATGTAGCGCGACGAGAACATGAGCTCATCGCGGAAGCGCTTGAAGATGTCGTACATGCCCTTGGCGGACTGACCCGTCATGGTCAGGAACCGCACGCCGGCGCGGTCGGCGTATTCCTCCTGCGCGCGCCGGTAGGCCAGCAAGCTGTGCTCGACGTAGGATTGGGGGGCGCTGAGCACGGCCATGCCGGCATTGCCCACACCGACGGAGCCGGAGCTTGCGCCGGCGACCACCGCCCCGATGCCGGCGAGCATGGAGATGATCGCAATAGTCTGCGCGTTGGCGAGCTCCTGGCGCATCTTGGCAAGATGCCCGCCCACGATGTGGCCGGTCTCATGGGCAAAGACGCCGATAATCTGATTGGGCGTCGTCGACTGCATCAGCGCGCCGGCATTGATGAATAGGTGGTGCGCGTCCATCACGAAGGCGTTGAACGAGCGGTCGTTGACGATCACGACGTGGATGTTCTGGTCGCCGAGGCCTGCGACCTTCAAAATCGGCCGCGCATAGTCGCGCAATAGCTGTTCGATCTCGGCGTCGCGAATGATCGGCAACCCACGCTGGGCTCGCGCCGGCACGCTCATCAGGGCGACAGCGCCGGCAAGCGCGAGCGCGAGCGGGCGTGAAGCTGGCCTCGCCCGCCTTACCTTGCTAGGAGGTTTGGCAAATATGGTCGGGAACAATGGGTCGAAATCCCCCGCTCGGGGGTCCAGGCTATGGATGCGGCTCGCCGCGGTCAACGTGGCGCCAACCGTCCACCGCGGCGGGCGACGCTACAAAAGCTGCCGAATGCGGCAGCACGGCGGCGAGCGGCCTATGAGGCGTAAGCGAAATCCAAAGGCAAGTTGATGTTGGATAAGGCAAAAAGCCTGCTGCAACCCTCCGCCCGCAGTGCCGTACCACCATTCCTGGTCATGGATGTGATGGCGGCCGCGGTGAGCCTGGAGGCGCAAGGACGCCGCATCATTCACGTGGAGGTCGGACAACCGGCCGCCGGAGCGCCTGCCACCGCGCTCGCTGCGGCCCGGCAGGCGCTGTCGAGCGGTCCGCTGGGCTACACCGAAACGCTCGGCATCCCATCGTTGCGCCGGCGCATTGCGCGCGCCTATGGCGAATGGCACGGCCTCGACATTGATCCTCACCGCATCATCGTAACCACCGGCTCGTCGGCCGGTTTCATGCTCGCGTTTCTCGTCCTTTTTGAACCGGGCGATCGGGTGGCGACGGCGCTGCCAGGCTATCCGCCCTATCGCCATATCCTCACAGCGCTTGGCTGCAAGCCGGTCGGACTTAAGACCGCACTACAGACGCGGTGGTCCATCGGCAGCGAAAGCCTGCTCGCCGAGCACCGCGCTCGGCCGCTTAGGGGCCTTGTCGTTGGCTCTCCCGCCAATCCGACCGGTACGATGATGAGTAAAGCGGCGCTGACTGATCTGATCCAATGTGCCGAAGATGCCGGCATCGCCGTCATCTCCGATGAAATCTATCACGGGCTCGATTACGCCTTTCCGGCTCACAGCGCCGCGCACATTTCGGCCGATACCGTCATCATCAATTCGTTCTCCAAGTATTTCTGTATGACCGGCTGGCGGGTCGGCTGGATGGTGGTGCCGCCGGCGCTGGTGCGGGCGGTCGAGCGGCTGCAGCAGAACCTTGCGATTTCTGTGCCCACACTCTCGCAAATTGCCGCCGAGGCGGCTTTCGACGACCGCGCCGAGCTGGAGACGGTCAGAGCGGGCTATGAAGAGAACCGGCGCGTCCTGCTCGACGGCTTGCCGCGCGCCGGCCTCGATTCCTTCCTGCCGGCCGACGGCGCGTTCTACCTCTATGCTGACGTGTCGCGATTTTCGACCGACAGTATGGATTTCGCCACGCGGATGCTGGAACAGGCAGGCGTGGCGGCGACGCCCGGGATCGACTTCGATCCGCTGCACGGCAACAAATTCATACGACTTTGCTACGCCGGCTCGCGCGAGGACATGCGCGAGGCGGTCGCGCGGATCGCGGCGTGGCTTGGTCGATGGGACGAACTTGGCCGCTGAGACGAATTGGGCTTGATGGCGGCCATACGATGTTCGGATGAGGCGAGCGATGAGCAGGGTTTTGTTCGACATCCTGAGCAAGGTGACGACGGCGACCATCACCACGATGTTGCTGAAGAAGGGCATCCGGCGCTGCTGGATGAACGGACCAAAACCGCTTGCCACGGGCGGCGAGCGGGTGATCGGGCCGGCTTTCACGCTACGCTTCGTGCCGGTGCGGGAGGATTTGGCCACGCCGGAAAGCTGGGCGTTGCCGATCTCAACGCGCGCGGCCATCGAGGAGATGCCGGAGGGCGCGATTGCGGTTGCCGATGCGATGGCGGTGCCGAGCGCCGGCATTTTCGGCGACATTCTGTGCGCGCGGATGAAAAAACGCGGCGTGGCGGCACTCGTGACCGACGGCGTGCTGCGCGACCGCGCCGGCGTGCTCACCAGCGCGCTGCCGGTGTGGTGCGCGGGCGTCGCCGCGCCGGCCTCGGTGAACGGATTGACCTTCGTCGGTTGGCAGCAGCCGATCGGCTGCGGTGGCTGTGCGGTATTTCTCGGCGACGTGATCGTGGCCGACGACGACGGAGCAGTCGTCATTCCGCAGGCCATGGTGGAATTCGTGGCGCATGACGGCGCCGAGCATGAGCCTCTACGAAAGCTGGGTGTTCAGCGAAGTCGAGAACGGCGTCAAGCTGCCAGGGCTCTACCCGCCGAACGAGGATGCCCAAGCCCGCTATGCGGCGTGGCGCAAGACGCGGTCCTGAAATCCGCGCCTTCGCGGCCGCGGCAGCCCCGTCACCGTAAGCGACACACGGCCGGCCGATGCACGAAATGTTTTTTGTCCTGTCAAGAATTGCCGGCTTCTTCGTCCTGCCGTCGAACCTGTTCATCTCGATCGGGATCGTCGGACTGGTGCTGCTGTGCACGCGGTTTCGGCGGCTGGCGAGTTGGCTCGTGGTGACGAGCGTCGCGCTCACCGCCATTGCCGGATTATCGCCGCTCGGCAATGATCTGATCCTGCCGTTGGAGCAGCGTTTCCCGCCCTGGGACCCTTCGCAGGGCCCGGCGGATGGCATCGTCGTGCTTGGCGGCGCGATCACGCCGGACGTATCGGCGGCACGGGGCATCGTCGCGCTCAACGAAGCCGCCGAGCGCATTACGGTGACCGCGGAACTGGCGCATCGTTATCCGGACGCACGCATCATCTATTCCGGCGGCAGCAACTCGCTATTGTTCGACCGTATTCCCGAGGCGTCCTTCGCGGTGCGCGAATTGGAGGCGCTCGGCGTGGCCCATGACCGCATCACCGCGGAGGAGCAGTCGCGCAACACCATCGAGAATGCGGTGTTCTCGCGGCTGATCGCGCAGCCGAAACCCGGCCAGCATTGGATTCTGGTCACCTCGGCCTATCACATGCCGCGCGCGATCGCGGCGTTTCGGGCGGCGGGATTCCCGGTCGAGCCCTATCCGGTCGATTGGCGCACGCGCGGTCCGATCGATGCGGCGCGGCCGTTCCTTTCGGTGAGCGACGGCCTCGCCCGGACCGATGCCGCCGTTCATGAATGGGTCGGGCTTGTGGCGTATCGGCTCACCGGCAAGACCAACGAATTGTTCCCATCGCCCTGACCGCGCACGGCGCGGTCGCGCCAAAGCTGGCCTGCCGCGATAGCGGACTGCTCCGGTCGTGTCTGCTGCGGGCCGCGCGGCTGGCGTCGATCGCGAAATCCGCCTATGCGAGGACGGCGGCGATTCGAATTTTGCTGTGAATGGATCCAACATGGGGCTCCATCTGATCATCGGCAACAAGAACTACTCGTCGTGGTCGCTGCGGCCATGGATCGCGATGAAAGTCGCCGGCATTGCGTTTGAGGAAACGCTGATCTCGCTGGAATCTCCCGACTTCAAGGCAAAGGTCACGGCCCTCAGCGGCGCCGGCAAGGTGCCTGTGCTTATCGACGGCGATGTCCGGGTTTGGGACTCGCTGGCCATACTGGAGTTTTTGGTGGAGAAATTTCCCGCGGCCGCTTTATGGCCGGCGCAGGAAAAGGCCCGAGCCCACGCGCGCGCCGTTGCGGCCGAAATGCATTCGAGCTTCCTGGCGCTGCGTCGGCAGCTGCCGATGAACGTGCGCCGCCCGGTCAAGCCGCGCCCGCTCGAGGCGGACGCTGCACTCGACGTTGCGCGCATCGACGCCATCTGGCGCGAGTGCCGCGCGCAGCGTGGCGAGGGTGGGCCATTTCTCTACGGCGCCTTTGGCGCGGCCGACGCCATGTACGCGCCGGTCGTTTGGCGCTTCCACACCTATGCAGTCGAGGTCAGCGCCATTGCGCGGGACTACATGCGCGCGGTCCTGGCGCTGCCGGCCTGCCTTGAATGGCGCGACGCCGCCCGCCGCGAGCCTTGGATACTGCCGCATGACGAAGTCGATTGGCCGCAGGTGCCGAGAGAGCATTAGTAGGCGCCGACTTGCGAAAGTGCCGAGGCAGTTGCGGCCGGTCGAACGACGGTCACGCTGAAAGCTAAGCCGATCGGAGGCGCAGTTGCAATTCGTGTAGCAGGGGGCGTTGGTAGGCGAGAATCTTGTTCAGCGCGACGGCCAGTTCGAAATAGGCGATACGGTCAATCTCGGGAAAATTCTGCCGCCGCCCCGATCGCGGCGGCCACTCGATTTCGAAAGTGTTGCTGGCGAAGGCGGCAAGATCGAGGTCGGCTTCGATGGCCCAGGCGTGGACCAGCTTGCCGCTCTTCTGCCTGACCGGCGAAAGCGCGATGAACTCACCACGAGGAGTGAGATTGGTTTCCTCGGCAAACTCGCGCCGCGCAGTGGCCAGCAGGTCGGCACCCAGCTCGGCAAGGCCCTTTGGGATGGTCCAGGCCCCATCGTCCTTGTTGACCCAATATGGCCCACCCGGATGCGCTAACAGGACCTCCAGCCCGCTTTTGCGGCGAAACGCCAAAAGGCCGGCGCTGATGTCTGTGGTGCTGCGGCTCATCTGTTTGCAGACTCTACCCTGAGATTAGAACGGCGAAATGCGGGCTGAGCTTGACCCGGAGCAGTCCCCGGGGTCTGTCATGTCGACCGAAGCCCGCGATGGTGCGGCTCTTCCGCGCAGGCGAGGCTCGACACGACCGCGTCTGCATGATTTTGTCATGATTGCGCCGACAATGCCGGTCGCCTCGCTCGCGCTCGACCGAGCGCCTGCGGAAGGGCATATTGAATCATTTCTGTGCACGGGAGTCTCACGTCAATGCGATATGGATTTATCGCCGCGATCGCTGCATTTGCGGCGATTTTGGCGCCGGCGGTGAAGGCTCAAGACGCCCCCAAGGACGTCAAAGGCCTCTATCTAATGACCGACTATCCGGCGGTCACCGTTCGCCCGGGGGCGACTTCGACCATTAATTTGCGGCTGCAGAATTACGATACCTTGCCTCAGCGCCTGGCGCTCTCGGTTTCAGGAATCCCCAAGAGCTGGACGGCGACGCTGATGGGCGGTGGGCAGCCGGTTGCTGCGGCGATGCCTGCGAGCGATTCCAGCGTTTCCCTCGAATTGCGGCTGGATGTGCCCAAGGACGCGGCCATCGGCGCCCAGACGCTCACCATAGCCGCAACCGGAGATACCACCAAGCTGACGCTTCCGATCGAGGTGACGCTGGCCAAGGACCTGCCGGCGAAGCTGACACTCACGCCGCAGCTTCCGGAACTGCGCGGCACCTCGAAGTCGAGTTTCGAATATCAGACTCAATATCAAGAATGACAGCGGCAAGAAGCTGACCGTGAGTTTGGCGGCAAGCACGCCCCCGAATTTCGATGCATCGTTCACCGAACAATACGGCACCCAGGAGCTCAACGCCGTGCCGATCGATGCCGGCCAGAGCAAGGACGTGAAGCTCAAGGTCGCTCCTCCCAATACGGCGGCCGCCGGTAACTATAAAGTGACGGCGCGGATTGGCGCCGAGGACGCCTCGGCGACGACGGTGCTCGGCCTCGACATTACCGGCCAGCCGAAGCTTGACGTCAGCGGCCGTGAGGGCCTGGTCTCGACGCGTGCTTCAGCCGGCAAGCAGACCACGATGCCGATCGTCATCACCAATACCGGCACGGCGCCCGCGCAAGACGTTCGAACTCAGCAGTTCGGCGCCAAGCGGCTGGAAAATCGATTTCAATCCGAAGACAGTCGATCGGCTCGCGCCGAACCAGACCAAAGAAGTGCAGGCGTTGATCACGCCGACCGACAAGGCGATTGCCGGCGACTACATGACGACAATCACCGCCTCGGCCCGCGGCGAGCAGGCCTCGACCGACTTCCGCGTCACGGTGACGACATCCACCATGTGGGGCATTGCCGGCGTCGGCATCATCGGCGTGGCACTGCTCGTCATGGTCGGTGCGGTCGCGAGGTTTGGCCGGCGATGAGCGAGGACATTGTCATCGAGGCGAAAGGCCTCACCAAAACCTACGGACCGGCCGTCGCTGTCGACCACATCTCGTTTACCGTCGGGCGCGGCGAGATTTTCGGCCTGCTCGGCCCCAACGGGGCGGGCAAGACCACGACCATCCTGATGCTGCTCGGGCTCACCGACATATCGGACGGCCAAGTGAGCGTGCTCGGGTTCAATCCGGCACGCCAGCCGCTTTCGGTCAAACGCCGCGTCGGCTACCTGCCGGACACGGTCGGCTTCTACGACCAGCTCAGCGCCGCGGACAATCTGCGTTACACCGCGCGGCTGATCGGCTTTCGGCTCGCTGAACGCGAGAAGCGCATCGCCGAAGCGCTTGATCGGGTCGGGCTGTTCGATTTTGCCGACCACCGCGTCGGCACGTTCTCGCGCGGCATGCGCCAGCGGCTCGGGCTCGCAGAAATCCTGATGAAGGGCGCGCAGATCGCGATCCTCGACGAACCGACTTCGGGCCTCGATCCGCATGCCACGTCCGAACTGCTCGGCGTCATCCGCCGCTTCAAGGCGGAAGGCGTCTCGGTTCTGTTGTCCTCGCACCTGTTGGAACGGGTGCAGAGCGTGTGCGATCGCGTCGCCTTGTTCAGCGCCGGCCGTATCGCGCTGATGGGCTCGGTGTCCGAGCTCGGCCGTGAGGTGCTCGGCGCTGGCTATGTCGTCGACATCGAGGCCGACGGCGCCGGACTTGCCGAGCGGCTTGCGCTCATTCCCGGCGTCAGCGGCGTCGAGAATACCGGCATTGGCAAGCTGCGCCTGCATGCCGACCGCGACGTGCGTCCGGAGGCGGCGGCCGAAGTCGTGGCCATGCATGGCCGCCTCAAATATCTCGGCGTGCAGGAGCCGAGTCTTGAGGCGATCTATACCCACTATTTCGAGACCAGGCCCGACCAGACTTTGAAGGAAGGAACCCGCCATGCGGCGTGAAGGCTCGGCCTTTAACGGCCTCGGCGTGGTCATGCTCAAGGAGCTGGCGGACCACCTCACCAGCATCCGTTTCATCATCCTGGAGCTGATTGTGATAGTGATCGCGATCGGCACCGTCTACGTCGCGAGCCAGGATATCAAGGACACCGTCGCGCAAGACCCGTTCCTGTTCCTGAGATTCTTTACGGGGTCGGGCCAGCAGCGAGCTGTTGTCATTTATCACTTGGCTGACCTTGCTGGTCCCGCTCATGGCGATCGGCCTGGGCTTCGACAGCGTCAACAGCGAGCACAACAGACACACGCTTTCGCGCATTTTGTCGCAGCCGATCTACCGCGACGCGCTGTTGTTCGGAAAGTTTCTCGGCGCGCTGATGACGCTGGCGATCGCGCTCGTCGTGCTCTGGCTGCTGGTGATCGGCCTTGGGCTTCTGTTCATCGGAATTCCGCCCGGCGGCGAGGAGATCGCGCGCGCCTTCGTGTTCCTGCTCGTGTCCATCGTCTATGCCGGCGTGTGGCTTGCCCTTGCCATGCTGTTTTCGGTTCTGTTCCGCTCGGCCGCCACCGCGGCGCTGGTGACGCTCGGCCTGTGGCTGTTTCTCTCATTCGTCTGGCCGATCCTGAGCAGCGTACTCGCGGTGATTATCGTTCCGCCCGATCCGCGTTATATGGCGCTCGGCTTGGAGACGCCGGGCACCGTGGTGCTGCAGCAATTCCTGGCGCGGTTGTCGCCCTCGACCTTGTTCGGCGAAATCGTGCTCGCGCTGCTCGATCCGTCCACGCGTGCGCTCGGCCCGATCTATCTGAGCCAGCTTCAGGGTGCGATTCTCGGCTCGCCGCTGCCGCTCGGCGCCAGTGTCCTGATCGCCTGGCCGCAGATCGTGAGCTTGATCGCGACGACGATTATTCTGTTCGTCGTCGGCTATGTGGTGTTCCAGCGCCAGGAAGTGCGTGCCTGAGGCCAGGCGGCATCGCGCCGCTTGAACCTTCTCTCCTGGCCGTCCGGCAACGATTTGGGCGCCTTGCGATGCGCATTGCGTCGGCGCGCGTCCCGTAGTGGAATTGCGGCGCTACGGGAGGGATTCGTGGCAGTCATCACGACCGGCATCGACTCGGCGTCGAAGGAATTCCGCGCCAATCAAGCGGCGATGCGGGCGCTGGTCGCGGAACTCGAGCGCAAGCGTGCGGAAGCTGCCGCTGGCGGCCCATCGCGCGCCCGCGAGCGCCATCTCGCGCGCGGCAAGCTTCTGCCGCGCGAGCGCGTCATGGCTCTGCTCGATCCGGGTGCGCCGTTTCTCGAACTCTCGCAGCTTGCCGCAGGCGGCATGTACGACGACGCCATTCACGGCGCCGGGATCATCACCGGCATCGGCCGTGTCGCCGGGTGCGAATGCGTCATCGTCTGCAACGATTCCACCATCAAGGGCGGCACCTATTATCCGATGACGGTGAAGAAGCATCTGCGCGCGCAGGAGATCGCGCGCGAGAACCGGCTGCCCTGCATCTATCTGGTCGATTCCGGCGGCGCCAATCTTGCGCATCAGACCGAAGTGTTTCCCGACCGTGAGCATTTCGGCCGCATCTTCTTCAATCAGGCGACGATGTCGGCTTACGGCATTGCCCAGATCGCCGTGGTGATGGGCTCGTGCACCGCGGGCGGCGCCTATGTGCCCGCGATGTCGGACGAGACCATCATCGTCAAGAACCAGGGTACGATTTTCCTCGGCGGCCCGCCGCTCGTTAAAGCGGCGACCGGCGAAGTCGTTTCCGCCGAAGAGCTTGGCGGCGCCGACGTCCATACGCGAAAATCCGGCGTCGCCGATTATCTCGCCGAGAATGACCGCCACGCGCTGGTGCTCGCCCGCCGCATCGTCGGCAATTTGAACATCAAGAAGACAATCGACATCGCGCTCGCCAAGCCTGCCGAGCCGAACTACGACATCGGCGAACTCGATGGCATCGTCCCGGTCGACCTGAAAAAGCAATACGATGTGCGCGAAGTGATTGCGCGGCTGGTCGACGCTTCCGAGTTCGACGAGTTCAAGGCACGCTACGGCACCACGCTGGTCGCGGGCTTCGCCCACATTGGCGGCATTCCGGTCGGCATTTTGGGCAATAACGGCATTCTGTTCTCGGAAAGCGCGCAGAAGGCGGCGCACTTCATCGAGCTGTGCTGCCAGCGCCGCGTGCCGCTGCTGTTCCTGCAGAACATCGTCGGCTTCATGGTCGGCCGCGACTACGAGTTAGGCGGCATCGCCAAGGACGGCGCCAAGATGGTCACGGCGGTGGCCTGCGCGCAGGTGCCGAAAATCACCATCATCGTCGGCGGCTCCTACGGCGCCGGCAATTACGGCATGTGCGGCCGCGGCTTTGGCCCGCGCTTTCTGTTCACCTGGCCCAACGCGCGCATCTCGGTGATGGGTGGCGAGCAGGCGGCGAGCGTTCTTGCCACCGTGCGCCGCGACAACATCGAGGCGGAAGGGAACAAGTGGTCTGAGGATGAGGAAGAGGAATTCAAACAGCCGATCCGCGAGCAATACGAGGCCGAGGGCAACCCCTATTACGCCACCGCCCGGCTCTGGGACGACGGCATCATCACGCCGGCCGAGACCCGCCGCGTGCTGGCGTTGTGCTTTTCCGTGGCGCTCAATGCGCCGATCCCGCAGACGCGGTTCGGGGTGTTTAGGATGTAGTGGATGGCTTGGCCCGCCTGGAGCTGTTACGCCGGGAAGTTAGCGCGAAGGGCGCAATAGCGCAGCCCATCCCGCCTTTCGGCAGCGAAGCGGCGCAATATCGCTTCCCTATGGCGGGCTACCAACTGAGAGGTCGATCATGGCGCACGTGAAGAAAGGCCTTTCCGTTCGACCGCCTCAGTGGTGGAAGCATCTGCGCGACTGGAAGCGCGTGTTCTGGAAGCGGCAACGCAAAGCCGACATGAGCGCGTTGGTTCATTCGGCGCGTCATGACCGGACCCGACGGGGGATCGAGAGTGACACGCCGGACAACGACATGTGATACTACATTTTGCTTTGCTTCTTCTCCGGCAGCTTCGCCGCCCTGCGCAACACTGCATTGATGCGGCTCTGCCAGCCGCGGCCGCTGCGGCGGAAATGTGCCAGCACGTCGGGATCGAGCCGCAGGCTGACAGCGCGCTTTCGAACTGCTGAGGGTGGCCGGCCTCGACGCACGAGCTTGCCGTCGTGGTAAATATCCGCGCGGCGAAACCACTCGTCGGTCAGTTCCGAAATATCTTCGTAGTCCTTCGGACCAAGAACATATGCGTCCACCCTTTTCAGATCGCTACCGATCCGGTTCGAAGTAGCGAGCGTATCGCGCTTTTTCTCGCTCATTGGCCTTCCTCATCGATATGACGTGGCGATTGCTGCCGCGAGCCGTCCAGACCATGACGATCATTCGGCCTCGCAACAAGCCGACGGTTATCAAGCGGGTTTCGCCATAATCACGCCGATCATCCTGCTGCTGATAGACTCGCCCAGCGAACACCTCCTCCGCATCCTTGAAATCGAGCCCTCGCTCGCGCAGAGTCCTGTCGCGCTTCTCGGGATCGTAGGTAATCGCCATCTGCATTTAATGTATATACATTATATGACCGAAATCAAGGCTGAAGATTTGCGCGGCGATCCTCGTGATCGGTGTGGATCGCCGGAAATGCGCCGGGACACGCCCGGGCATGATGGGCGGAGTGGTTCGATTCGACCAGAATTCGCGCTACTCTCAACAACAACGCAGCTGCGCGAGTCGGAAAGTAGCCTATGGACAAGGACTTGCCCGGCACCACTCGAATTGAGGCGTTCAGCGATGGCGTCATCGCCATCATCATCACCATCATGGTGCTCGACCTCAGATTGCCGGAAGGCGCGGTCAGTAACGGTTTTTCCGGTCTGATCGGCCCGCTCCTGCCCAAGCTGATCATTTATCTTTTGAGCTTCGCCGTCATCGCCATCATTTGGGTGCGCCACCACTCGCTCCTGCACGTTGCGCGCCATGCAACGCGCCCGCTGTTGTGGTCCAACATTCATCTGTTGCTGTGGATGTCGATCATTCCGGTGACGACGGCCCTGCTCGGGCAACACCTGTTCAGCCCGCTTGCGGTGGCGATCTACGGGTTCGTGCTCGCGGCCAATGCCGCCGCTTTCATGCTGTTGCGCTACAGCATCTATCGCGACACCCGCGATGACGTCGACTTGTCCGAATATCATGTCACCATGATGCGGAACAATCTGTTCGCGATCATACTCTACGCGCTGTCGGTGCCGTTCGCGTTCCTGTCGGTTTATGTGTCGTTTGCGATCTTTGTGCTGATGCCCGGTCTGTTCTTCATGCCTGAAATGGTGGAGCACAGGGCGGTCCGGCGCCGCGGTAAATCCAGACGCTGAGACGTGTAGGAGAAGCGCATCATGTCGAAAAGGACCGTCGAGCACATCCATTGGCCGCATGCACCCGACCTGTGGATGCCGTATGCGCCCGCGATCAAGGTGAGGGGCGGCACCACCGTCTATCTCGCCGGCGTCACTGCCGCGCCGGTCTACCATCATCATCCGCATCGGCCGGAGGAGTTTGACGCCATGCCGCATGACATGGCGGGGCAGGCGAGGGCGGCGTTGGAAAATCTCAAGCGCGGGCTTGAAGCGGTCGGGGCCGGCTTTGCCGACGTGGTGAGCGCCGACCGCTTCGTCACCGATCTATCCGATCAGGATGCGCTCAACCGCGTCTGGGCCGAATATTTTCGCGACGCAAAGCCGGCAACCACGACGGTGCAGGTGGTGCGGCTTGCCACCGACCCGCGCTGCCTGGTCGAGATCAACGCCATCGCAGTGGTCGATTGATGAAGGCGTTCGGCATTGTCGTCACGCGCGCGTGATGACGGCCTTTACAGGCCGTTTACCGGCGCCATCTAGCGTCGAGAGCGGGGTTTTCCGCAATGGTGATCGTCAACGGCTATCTCTGCATGAATTGTTGCGACATCGACAAGGCGCGCCTCGGCCAGGATCCGCATCAATCGACCAATCAGATCCAAAAACAGCTCGAGCGGCGTATTGATAAATTTTCGCAGGGAAATTTCGGCCCCGCGATCACCTTCGGCGGCTCGCTGTCGGCGGCCAATGGCGGCGACGGGTCGGACCCGGGCTCCGGGTCGCAGGATTCGCAAAGTCAGAACGCGACTCAAACTCAGGACGGCACCGTTTCGCCGTCGAGCGTCGATTTGCTGGTTTAGATTTCCACCGCGGCGTCGCCGGTTCGGGCCCGACTTAGCGGTGGATCACGAGCCCAAGTCCGAGCAGCAAACGCTGCATATCCATGCTAGCCTCGTCCCCCAAGTGGGGAATAAAGCGTGAGTGGTCAAGATCACGGCGGAGGAGTTGATGACTGAAACGTCCTATCGAACGGCATTGATCGTCGGCGTCGGAGCGGGATTGTCCGCCTCGCTGGCGCGTCTGTTCAGCAAGGCCGGCATGAAGGTTGCGCTCGCCGCGCGCCGGGCTGGTGACCTCGCCGGTCTCGCCACGGAGACCGGCGGCAAGGCGTTCGCCTGCGACGCGACAAATGGCGCCGGGGTGGCAAAGCTGTTTGCTGATGTCGATGCCGCTTTCGGCGGTCCGGATGTGGTTGTCTACAACGCCAGCTACCGCACCCGCGGTCCGTTCGCCGAGCTGGATCCCGTCGAAGTCGCCAAGTCGCTCAATGTCACGGCGTATGGCGGCTTCCTGGTGGCGCAGGAAGCGGTCAAGCGCATGCTGCCGCACGGCCATGGTGCGATCCTGTTCACCGGCGCTTCGGCGAGCGTCAAGGGCTACGCACAATCGGCGCCGTTCGCCATGGGCAAATTCGCCTTGCGCGGTCTGGCGCAGAGCATGGCGCGCGAACTCTCGCCACAAGGCATCCATGTCGGCCACGTGGTGATCGACGGCGGCATCCGCAGCGCGCGTCGCGTCGATCCATCAGACCGGCCGGACTCTACACTCGACCCTGACGCGATCGCGCAAAACTATCTGCACCTGCTGCGCCAGCCGCGCAGCGCCTGGGCTTGGGAGATCGAGCTGCGGCCCTGGGTCGAGAAGTTTTGAGGTCCGCGGCGCGGCCGGACTATAGTCGCACGATGCCGGGAGTGATCGCCAGAGCGGCGTTAGTCGCGCTTGCGCTTATCGCCGCAACGAGCGCGGACGCGCAGCGCTACCGCCGCCGGCTGCCGCGCGAGACTGAACCTGCGGCGCCTGCGGTCTCGATCGACAAGCGCGACGGCATTGTCGCGGCCCCCGGCGCCTTCAGCGGCCGGCCCTATTGGCTCGCGCTCGCGCAGTGCGGCGGCATCTATTTCAAGCTCGATGTGCTCTATACCGACGCCGCCGTGCGCGCGCGCGTGGTCAAACCGGATGTCCGGGCCAATGAGGAGTTCACCGGGAAGCTCAATCAGGCGATTGCCATTGCGACCACGTATTTCGATGCCGCGCAGCGTTTTCTGATGACCGACCGCGACATCGAACGCGACGCGGCAATTCTCACTTATGATGGTGTTTCGCGGGCCGCCGGCGAGCGCGTCAAGACGATCGACGGCGGGCTTGCCGCCGCAAGGGTCTGCCCCGCGCTCTATCGAGCCTGCCGGCATGCCTATCCCAAGGCCTGCAGCGAAACGCTTGGGCCCATCGAGCTGAATTGCGGCGGCTGGGTGCCGGCAATTGAATTTCGGCAACGCCGCTTAAGCCGTTCAAGCTGCGAACAGCTCTTGTCCGATGAAACCGCCTCGGCTGGCGCCGCGCGGGCAGGCGAACAATCCGCTGCCGACATGAGTGACGAACTGGTTCATCATGTCGAGCTTCGACATTTTGTCGTAGATTTTCATGAAGCCGGTGCGCGGATCGCGCTGATAGGCGACGAAGAACAATCCGGCGTCGTATTCCAGCCCTTGGCGCCAAGGCGGCCAGCGTTCTGCGGTGAAATCGACTCCGTCGTTGTAGGAGTAGGGCCGCCGCAGCAACTGGGCGCCGTCATTGCTCGCCGCGGCTGCAAGCCGAACGTGGGCGTTGTCGGCAATGACCGGATTGCCGTCCTTGTCGACGGCGTCGAGGTCGAGCGCATCGGACTCTTGGCTCTTGCCGAGCGGCGCTCCGGAATATTTGTGCCGGCCGATCGTCTGTTCCTGGAACGCGGTTTTCATGCGGTCCCAGTGCTCAAGCGCGATGCGGATGCGGCGAACGACGAGGTAGGAGCCGCCGCGCATCCAGTCCGGTCCCTCGTCGCCGACCCAGACGAACTTCGCCATCGCCGTCGGATCGGCGATCGACGGGTTGACGGTGCCATCTTTGAACCCCATCAGGTTCCGCGGCGTTTGTTTGGCGGAAAAGCCGCCGACAAAGCCGGTCTGCGCCCAGCGCACCTTGGCAACCTCGGCCGCAATCCGCGCCAATTGGCGCACTGCGTGGAACCCGACCTGCGGATCGTCGGCGCAGGCCTGCACCGAGAGATCGCCGCCAGTGTGTCCTTCCACAAGTTGATCGCCGACGAAACGCGGCAGCTCGACCAGAGCAGCCGGCCGGTGCGAGGCGAGCCCGTAACGGTCCTTGCCGTCCTTGCTGAACAGTCCCGGACCGAGTCCGAAGGTGATGGTCAGCCGGTTCGGCGGCAGCCCGATCGCCTCGCCGGTATCGGCGGCGACACCCGCGAGACTTAAGGTCTGATAGGAATCATAGTCTTTGCTTGTGGCTGCGCTGCTTGCCGCCGGGACCGGCTGCAACGTTGCATCAAGCGGCTCTGCCATCGCGCCTTCGGCGAGACGCGCCGCGGCGAGTGTCCACGCCTTGAAGAGATCGGCGACCTCATCGCGCGTGGTGGCTGTCAAGTCGAAAGCGGCGAAGTAGCTGTGCTGCTGCACCGGCGTCGCGATGCCGCCCTGATGCTCGCCCCAGAACGACTTGGTCTGGGTCCCGGCTTCCGCGGTTCGCGGATCGGCCGCAGCCGTCTCGGCCACGGCTTCGGTGGCAGCACTCGAGCCAAGAGCAGCGCCCGCCGTGGCCAGGAGACCGGCGCCTTTGGTGAGAAAGCCGCGGCGAGAAGCGTACAATTTGTCGTTGTTTCGCCGGTTCATCGCGCCGCTTTCATCAGTGTGTTGACGTCATCTTCGACATAGTAGAAGCCGCTGCCGTCCGGGGCTATCGCAATGCCGAACAGGTCACCGTTGCCGGGCGGCGATTGCGCTTGATTGGAAGTTGATCCACTCGGCGGCCAATTGCCTGCCGGATGCTGGATCGACCTCGACCACCTGACCGTTCTTCGCATTTGTGGCCAGGATGTGGCCATTCGCGGTCACCGCCAGCGCCAGCGGGCGCTGCAGCAGGCCATCCTTCGTTATGGTGCGCCCTGTTTCCGCACTGTCGGTGCGCGTCGGCGCATCGGCAATCGCAACGATACGATTATCGACTGCGTCGGACACGTAAAGAGTGCTGCCGATCAGCGCAAGTCCGGTCGGACCGATAAGAAACGCGTCTTTGTCGGCGCGCTCGCCAAACCCGCTGGCGATGATGGCCTGGCTCGTAACCTTGGGCGGTCCGCTCGGCGGGATCGCCAGCTCGATGCGCAACACCATTGCTTTTTTGACGACGACGGGCTCGCCGGTCGCGGCCTCGAGTTTGTCGGGGCCGGGGACATCGAAGCCGGACATGCTGACGAACAGCGTCGCGGTCGCGCCGGTGTCGATGACGGCCATGTTTCCCCATGGGCCGTTGATGTGGGAGCCCTTCCAGATGGTGGTGAGCTTGCCGTTGGCATCGAACACCAGGAGGCAGCCGGCGCCCTTGGTCGCCGTTGTCCCGTCAGTGCTGGGTGTGCTGCCGACGATCACCCAACCGCTGCGCAGCATGGTCATTGCCGCGGTGAGGCCGATGCCGCCCGGACATTGCGACAGCTTCTGCGGCAGCTTGGCGAACAGGGTCACCGACCGTGTCGCCGGATCAACGATGATAATGGTTCCTCCCGTTCCTTGCAGATTCGACACGTTGTTGAAATTGTCGACCAGCACGTCGCCTTTATGGATCTTGCCCGCAGAGACCGGCGCAACGACGACGGCATAGGGATTGAGGTCGCCGTTGCCAGGGACTGTGGAAGCGAGGGTCGTGTGACGGTGCAGCCCCTCCAGCGCACTTGCAGCGTGCGCGGACGTCGCGCCGAGGATGAATAAAGCTCCAGCGAAGCTCAGCGCGCCACCGGCGGCAATTCGTTGCATCCTCGGCATCTTCGTTTCCCTTGCCTGTTTGGACTGCCCGCCGGTGTAACAGCGCCGGCGCAATACGCCGCTTCGTCCACCCTAAAAGACAATGTTGGTGCGCGCGCCAATTACCAGCTCGTTCCTCACGCTCTGCGTCGGATTGTTGGGATTGACGATGCCGGCGCCCGGATTGAACACATATTGAACATCCGGCTGAATCTGCCACCACGGCATGACCTGATATTGATAGGTCGCCTCGATGTAAGTCTCGGAATGGCGCACCGGGGAATAGACGCCGGGATTGAACATCGCCGTATCTTGGTCGAACGCACTGGCGCTGTCGCTGACCCGGGCAAAGCCCATGCCGAGGCCGAAAACATCGCTGCCGCGTCCCGGCAGCGGCTCGTGAATTGTGAGACCGGCGTTGACGCTGAGATTGATCAGGTTGCGATCCTGCTGAGGCGCGATCATCGGCCGCACGAAGACATTGATGTTATGGTCGGGATCGTCTTGCCAACGATAGATCATCTGGTCGGCGACGGCATAGACCGCGTAATCGCCGCGATGGGTCGCCGCAATTCCGTTACTGGCTGGATCGGCAAGCGACAGACCGGATTGGTCGAAGCGCAGATCGGCAAAGCTTTCGCTGTCGTACCACACGCCGACCTTGTAGGTGCGCGCCAGCGCATCGGTCTCGTTGGCGTGCACAATCGTGCCGGCCGACGGATAGGTGTATTGCAGTTCGGCGATGGCGAGCGCGCCGCCGTTCAGCGGAAAGCTGGTGCCGTATCGGTTTTGCAGCTGCGGGTCGCCAGTGTTGTTTGAGACCGGGCTGCCGTTAAAAACACCGGCCAGGAAGGTGATAGAGTCAGTTACTTGCAGCTTCGCGCGCGCACCCAAAGCCGAGAGCGGATAGGCCGGACCGCCGCCCGGCAGGTCGGCTGAAGGCAGCATCGGCCAACCGAACATCGTATTGATGAAATAGCCGGCGTTTTGGCTGACCATGAATTCCTGGTCGAGGCTCTCCTGGCCAATTCGCACATAGAGCTTGCCGTCAAGGAATTCCTGCTGGTACCAAAGCTCCCACAGCCGCGTCGAACGATCGGCCTCGATGCCGCTCGCCGTTTGCAGGCTCAACAGATTGTCGGCGCTGAGGTTGGTGCCGTGGATCTGCAACCCGCTGACGTTCAGCAAGCCGCCGGCCCAGCCGAATGCGCGTTGGGTATCCATCTGCACCGTTGCGGTGGTCAGGCCCTCGTAGGCGAAGCCCTGGCGGACGCCGCCGCTGACGTTACCGAGGATTTCGCTCTGCTCCTGGATCGTGAGCGTTAGCCCATATTGGCTCAGAAACGGTCTCAGACCCCACATATCGCCGAACAAGTTAGAGCTGCGCGGGGCGGTGCTCAGGAAGTCGAACGGGCCCGCTACGCCGCGGTTCGGCGCCGGTGCCGTCACAGGGGCCGGGCTCGCCGCGACCGGCTGCTCGATAAGTTCGTCCGCGTTGGCCGCCGGTGCGGCGCCCGTCGCGGCCGGCTGCTGGATAAATTCGTCTGCATTGCCCGCGGGCGCGGCCGCCGCGCCGGGAGCGGGCGTCTGAGCTGAGGCGTCGCAGGCCCAGAATGTTGAGACCGCGAACACGCAACCGAGCAGCAGGCGCTGTCGCGCGCCATCCGCGTACTCTGCCCTCACGCGCCGGCCACGTCGATGATCGAGATGCAAGGCGACACCATAAATCAGCCACATAAGCGATGACGAGGATGCTATGTTCAGTAATCGAGCCGCGTCAATCAATATATATCCGTCTTAGAGAGATACTAATCTGATGATCCCTTTGTTAGAACTAGTATAAAGTAAATGTGGTCTTGTCTAAAGCGATTCTAAACAAGAAGATGTGTGAAATCTTCCGTCGGAGTCCGAACCAGCGCCACGGGAATTGCGACGCATTGTCGATAGCTTCCGCCGCGGTACCGTCGCTCTGCGTATCCTCGCCAAAGGTTCCTGCAGCGCCGCAGCGTCAATGCGCTGGGTCGGTTCCATCAACACGCGAGCGGCACATTTCGCGTCTATCTGAAAAGCAGCGAATGCGGCCAGCCATTGACGCCGAGGCGCTGCGGGCGTTCGCCGCAAGTGGTTTTAGCAACGAAGGTTCGATCGATGACTGATCGCGTCTATTCGACGCCGCGCGGCTCGCAATCGATCCCTTCTTTGGAGAAGGATCGGCACGTTTTCAAGGAGTTCGCTCTGCTCGACGAGGCGATGAGCTGGGCGCGGCAGACTCAATGACGGCGGCCGCGTCGCTTTGCCGATCGAAGGCGATGAAGGCACGCGGCTCACCAAGCAGCAGATCGTATCCACCCTGCGGCATCCGGAGGCGGTCGCGCCAGCCGGTACCGCCGGATGGTGCCGTCCTCGGCTCAGTCGATCTCGACAACGACATTGCCGAGCACTTTGCCGCTCTCGACCGCTTGTTGTGCGGCAATGACATCGGCCAGCGCGAACGTGGCGCCGATATTGTTGATCAGGGTACTCGATTCCAGCGATCGCATGATCGCTGCGATGGCGGCTGCACGTTCCGGTGCGGTGAGCTCGTACACGTATATGTACCGCAAAGTGACGGCGTTGCGCAAAAAGAACATTGACGGGATGGGATGCTCGGGCAAGCCTGTGCCGTAGATCACGACGGTGCCGGAAGCATGCAGCACCGCCGGAATGAGCTTCGCGTTAGCGGCAAAATCGACTTCAATCACGGCATCGACCCCCTTGTGTGCCGTCAAGGCCATGACGCGTTCGCCGACATTTTCGCGTCGGTAGTCGATGCAATGATCGGCGCCGGCGGCGCGCGCGAGCGCGGCCTTCTCCAGCGAACTGATCGTGGCGATGACAGTGGCGCCGGCGGCCTTGGCAAACTGCACGGCGTAGTGGCCGACGCCGCCGGCGCCGCCGGCGACGAGCACTTTCATGCTGGGTGCGGCGCCGGACACCGCGACCGCGTGATAGGCCGTCATTGCCGGAATGCCAAGGCATGCGCCGGCTGCAAAACTGGTATTGTCCGGCAATCGGACCGCCTGCTCCGACGGCAGCGCGACGTACTGCGCGCAGGTGCCGAACGTGCGCTGCCATTGCGCATTCCACACCCAAACCCGTTCGCCGATGCGCGCCGGAGAGACGCCGGCGCCGACCATGCTGATCAATCCGGCGCCGTCGCTGTGAGGAATGACTCGAGGGTAGGCGATCTTGCGCGTGAGCCCCGCGCGCGCCTTGACGTCCGAGGGATTGACGCCGGATGCGACGAGCTTCACGCAGACTTCACCCCGACCGGGCAGCGGCGTTTCAACGTCGCCGAGCTTGAGGACATCTGCGGCAGCACCGTTCCGTTCGTAATAAACGGCACGCATGTTCGCTCCCTTCATCGCCTCGGAGGTCTTGAGCGCATGATATTAGCGGGGTTCGCTATTGCACGGGAATGATCGGAACCCGGCTAGATCACGAGCGACGATAGTTCCGAGAGGCTCGAGACGGTCCCGGCCGGCGGCTGTTCCGCATATTCGTCCGGCATCTGGGCGCGATTGACCCAGACCGGACGAAGACCGAATGCAGCCGCTCCCATAACGTCCCAGCGGTTGGAGGAGACGAAGACAATTTCCCGGGCGCTGACGCCGAAGCGGTCGGTGGCGAGCGCATAGACCTGCGGCCGCGGCTTGTAGGCGCGTATGGCGTCGATCGAGAGCACGGCATCAAGAAGCCCACCGATACCCGATGCGTGCACTGCCGCACGCAGCATGTCGGGGGAGCCATTCGACAGGATAGCAAGCCGCAATCCGCGAGACTTCAACTCGGCAAGCGCTCGCGGCGCATCGGGAAAGGCATCAAGGCGGCGATAGGCGTCAAGCAAATGCGGCCGCAGCGCACGGTCGACCGAGGGGACCCGGGCGAACGCGTAATCCAGCGCCCGCTCCGTCAGCGTCCAGAAATCGGCGTAGTGGCCGGCCAGCGTCAGCGTCCAGCTATATTCGAGCTGCTTTAGTCGCCAGATTTCGGAGAACCGGACGGCCTCGGGCCCGGCCTGGGCGCGATGCCGTGCAATCGCCGCATGGACGTCAAATAACGTGCCGTAGGCGTCGAATACATAAGCTTGGGCCGTAACGTTAATCATTTTGGGGCCTCCGGTGCTATAGGTTTGGTAGCGCAGGTCGTGGCAAACAGAGGCATGCCAGTCCAGCGAAGGATCGCATGATGAGCAAGCCCGTTGTCTGGTCGAAGACGGCAACGTTTTTCGAGGGCCGATGGCACGACGGCAATGTGCCGATCATGGGTCCGCGCACGCATGCGGCCTGGCTCTGCACGTCGGTGTTCGACGGCGCGCGCGCCTTTGACGGTGTCATGCCCGACCTCGATCTGCATTGCGCGCGGGTCAACGAATCCGCAAAAGTGATGTGCCTCAAGCCGCTGGTCAACATTGAAGACTGGGTGGCGCTTGTCGGCGAGGGTCTCAAGCGCTTCGAATCTGATGCCGAACTCTATATCCGGCCGATGTATTGGGCCGAGGATGCCGGCGGCGGTGCGGTGCGGCCCGATCCGGAAACGACCCGCTGGTGTCTCACCATGTACGTCGCGCCCCTGCCGAAGCCGGCCGGCACGGCGATTACGTTGTCGCCGTTCCGGCGTCCGACCCCCGACACCGCTCCCGTGGAGGCGAAGGCCGGGTGCTTGTATCCGCAAAATGCTCGCGCGATGATCGAGGCACGTGGCCGCGGTTTCGACAATTGCCTGATGTGCGATCAATTGGGCAATGTCGCCGAGCTTGCGACCGCCAACATCTTCATGGCCAAGGACGGCGTCGTGTTCACGCCCGTCGCGAATGGCACCTTCCTTGCCGGCATAACCCGCGCGCGGGTGATGTCGCTATTGCGCGAGATCGGCGCGACGGTGGTGGAAAAGACGCTGCGCTTCTGCGATTTCGAAGCGGCCGACGAAATCTTTTCCACCGGCAATTACAGCAAAGTTTCGCCGGTCGCGCGGATCGATGGCCGCGAGCTGCAGCCCGGCCCGTTCTACCGCCGAGCGCGCGAACTGTATTGGGAGTTCGCGCACTCGAGGGCCGCCTGACAGCGGCCGGTCAAACTCCCGGTGTGGTCAGCAGCGTCGGGATCGAGTGGCCGCGGATATCGTAGACGCGCGCATAGACGACGCCGTCGCGCACGATCTGAAACATCAGCGGCGCGTTGAGCTTGGCGCAATAAAATTCGCCGAGCTGCATGGCGAAATCGGCACCTTTCGGATCCCAGGTGATGACCGTGTCGCGGCCGAGCGCGACGCTGACCGGCGGATGTGGTCCGCACACTGCAACCGTCCAGTGACCCGCGGGCGGCGTCTCATGACGGTCGGCGAGATAGGCGAGCAACCGACGCGAGGCCTGCGTCAGCGAGAAGTCCCCAATAGTCGACCATGTAGAGCGGCCGTGCCCCGCTCACCCCGCCGACGATATGGTTGAAATCTGTGTACTCGTACGGATGCAGCCGCACCATGTCCGCAACCGGAGAGGCGATGCCGGCAGCGAGCACGATCGCGCCCGCGGCGATTGCATTGCGACCGTGCCCTTCGAGGCGGCGAGCGATCCACGCACCAGCCAGTCCGCCAAGCACGGCGAACGGCGGCACGATGAAGAGGAGGTGGCGGACGCCGTTATAAATGTACGGCCGGGTGACGATCGTGAGCAGAACCGGCAGCGCTGACGCGAGCACTACGGCAAACAAGCCTGCGCGCCGGCCAATGCCGCCGCCGTCGCGACGGCCGGCCGCAACGAGCGCGCCCGCCGCTCCGCACAGACCGAGAGCGAGCATCAGCTCCGGCAGTTTGACGGCAAAGAGCGTCGGCATGTAGCTGCGCGGCATCGCAATGATCGGGATCAATCGTCCGTCGAACAACTCGCGCCACGGCTTTTCGAAGTCGTGGGAGAAATATCTAACCGCCCGGAACAGATTGAGCGGCGCGGTCACGCTCCACGGCCAGACCAAGCCCATGACGAGATAAGCGAGGATCGCGGCCGGAATGAACGGAATCAAAAACGATCCGCATTCGACGGCCGCACTCTTCAGGCCCCGCGCGCGTGATCTCACGGCCACGATGAGCAACATCGGCGTAATCGCCTCCAGTAGCGCAAAACCGCCGATGACACGCGTGCCGATGGCAAGACCGACGCCGATGCCGCACAGCGCGACAGTCGCCGGACTGGCGCGCGGATATTCCTCGAAGGCCCGCACGATTCCGAGAAGCGCAACCGTCATCGCAACGGCGAACGGGCAATCCTTGCAGTTGATGAACATGTGCCCATAATAGAGCGGGCAGGCGGCAAGCAGCAGAACCGCGATCAGGCCGGCGGACGGGCCGCCGAGGCGCCGCGCCAAGCGCCAGGCGACGAACAGGCCGACGAGGCCCACGGCCGCACCGACGAGCCGGCGCGTCGCAAACAGCCCGAACGGTAATACTTTTGCCGCGAGCGTCGCCAGCATGTCGAAGCCGCCGCCGTAAAGGTAGAGATTGACGAACAACAGCGCGCGTTTGTCGGTAAAACCCGAGCCATAGAGCTTCACCAGCAGGCCGCCATATTGGGCCTGGGTGTAATCGTCCCAGCCGAGGCCGTAATCGCGAAAAGTCAAAGCCGCAGCGGCACCGACCAACACCAATAAGGCGATGACGACCCAATCGAGCGCGCACGTAGAGCGCGCGGCGTGCGCGTGCAGAATGGTCGGCTTGACTGCGGATTGAAGCACGATTGCCCTTCAGCGGCGTAGCACCGTAGCACCGCGGGGATTAAGCCAATGGCCTTCATTCCAGATGGAGACAATGCGTCAAAAAGGCGGATTGCAGAAATAATCGAGGCAACCGGCGTAGACCGGCGCGGAGCCGATGGCAAAAGCGGGGCCAAAGGGCCCCGCTTCTCCAGCGCATGGTCGCTGCTGCGGCTACTTCATCGCCGCTTCATACATTTGTTCGACGTGCTCCCAGTTGACCAGATGGTCGAGGAACGCCTTGAGGTAATCCGCCCGCCGGTTGCGATAATCGATGTAGTAGGAGTGCTCCCATACATCGCAGCCAAGGATCGGCTTGGCGCCGTGCACCAGTGGGTTCTCGCCATTCTGCGTCTTCGTGACGACGATCTTGCCGTCCTTGACTGCGAGCCAGCACCAGCCCGAGCCGAACTGGGTGACGCCGGCCTGGGCAAAGTCCTCTTTGACCTTAGCGAGGGGACCGACATCGGCGGTAAGCTGTTTTTCGAGTTTGCCTGGCAGCTTCTCGCCACCGCCGGCCTTCTTCATCCACTGCCAGAAGTGGGTGTGGTTGTAGTGCTGGGCGGCATTGTTAAAGAGGCCCTGGTTCTTGCCGAACGTACCTTTCACGACTTCTTCGACCGGCTTGCTTTCCCACTCGGTGCCCTTGGCGAGATTGTTGGCCGTCGTCACATAGGCCTGGTGGTGCTTGTCGTGATGGTATTCCAGCGTCTCCCGCGACATGTGTGGAGTGAGGGCATCATAGGGATAGGGAAGTTCGGGCAAGGTGAATGCCATTGGTCTACTCCTCAATATGAAGCTAAACCGGGCGGACTGTGCCGGTGAAACTGCCATAACGTGACAATGGTTCCTCTAGATAGGCCCAAGGCAGGGGGTTGGGCAACGGCCATTGTAGCCGACACTCTGCCGCAGGTAGTTGCGACAAGGATGATTAACGGCCTTGGCGAGCTGGCCCGGTCGGACAGGGATATTCAGGATTCCACTTATATTTCATTTGGTTATGAGACGCCATGTGCCTAGTTAACAACGACGAGAGACGGATCAGGCAGCCTTTGCTCAGGCGTTTTGCCGACCAGCAGCGGCTCTTTCTAATCTTAATGACTTGCGCCCTTGCGAGCATGAGGCGAAAATAGTACGAAAAAGTGTCCACGGGGCTTGGCCGAGGGCAGGGGACGGGCGTTATGTACGCGTTTCTGTTGGCGTTGGGTGCGGTCGTCACTGCGGCCGGATTAGCCCTGCTTGCGTCGGGCGTATCCGTTCAGCAGCACACCTTCGACGCGGCGAATTTGACGCCGGGGGTGGTCGCGGTGATTGGCGGCTGCATCCTGATAGGGTTGGCGTTCGTCGTTCGCGCCCTGCTGCATGTCGAGCGGGCGCTGATGCAGCGGCCGATGCCGCGCACGTCCCGTCCCGGCGAGACCGCTACTTCCGCCGCGTCCGCCGAACGGCCTAGCGAGACTGCGCGCATACCATTCCCTCCGAAGCCGAAATCGGTGCCGCACCCTGCGTCCATCAGCGCGGCCGCGACAGAGAACGCGGTGCTCGAGCGCCTGCGGGAAAGAATGCCGGCCATGGAGCGGCTCGATAACGCTCCTTTGGTGGAGGAGAGCGACGTCTCGCTGTTGCCGAAGTCACCCGCGCGGCCCGAAGAGGAGAGTGCCGAAATCGGTTATGCGAGTGCCGCCAGCCGGGCAAACGGCGCCGCGCACCCCAGAACGGCGCCGCGTATTGGGCTGAGCGGTCGATCGCTGCGCCGGCCCCAGCCGCCCAAACGGACAATCTTCGATTCGCTGTGGCCTAAGGCGCCGGCGCCGGTCACGGAAACTCGTGGAGCGGCAGGCGCGGCCGCCGTTTCTTCTGCCGCTGCGCCGGCATCGCCGCCGGCCGAGGACAGCCGATACGCGTTGCAACCTGCGCCGCCGTCTTCACCGCTGCCGCCCGGAGTGTCGATCCTCAAATCCGGTGTGGTCGAGGGGATGGCCTACACGTTGTACTCGGACGGTTCGATCGAGGCGCAGTTGCCGCAGGGCACCTTGCGTTTCGGTTCGATTACAGAGTTGCGCAATCACATTGAGCAGCACTCTTAGCTGATTGCATCTGGCTGATTGCGCCGGCCGGTGTGACCGGACGCGGCAAGTGATCTTGATCCCCGGGCCGATGCCGGCCCTCATCCGATCGCTCTAACCGCACAGCAGAATTACGTGATGTTGATCAGCAACCTCGCCGCGATTGCTGTGGCTTTATTGCTTATCTGCATAAGACATAGTATAGAACAGAATTGATGGTCTTCGCGTCAGGTTGTCCTGGCGCGCGGCAAGTGGAAGCGTGCTGCTCAATTGTCGCGCGCCACGCGCTGCCGGTGCTGCGTGAGAAGTTTCAGCAGCCGCGCGCGGGCCAGCAGGTGGGATCGGGTCGATGACCGACAATTCGGGCGAAAGCGCTTACATCGAGCTCACTGCACAAATCGTCTCGGCCTATGTCGGCAACAATTCCGTGCCAAGCGCGGAAATTCCTAACCTGATCAGCGAAGTCCACTCGGCTTTGAAGCGGGTCTCGGGCGGTCAGATGGCGCCGCCGGCCGAACCGCTCAAGCCGGCAGTATCGGTCAAGCGTTCGGTTCATTCCGATTACATCGTCTGCTTGGAAGACGGCAAGAAATTCAAGTCGCTCAAACGGCATCTGCGCACCCAGTACAACATGACTCCGGAGCAATACCGCGAAAAGTGGGGATTGGCTCCGGATTATCCGATGGTGGCTCCCAATTACGCCGCTGCCCGGTCACAGCTTGCCAAGCAAATGGGGCTCGGCCAGCAGCGCCGGGGCCGCAAGGAGCGGGGCTGAGACGGCGGCTTATTCGCCGCGGACCGTCTGAAATCGCGTCGCTGTCAAACGCCAAGTCCGGCGAGCGCAGCGCGCGCCTCGGAGCGGATCCGTTCCACCATGGCGCGGAAGCCGTTCGAGCGTTGCGGGGTAAGGTGCTCGCGCAAGCCCATTCGCTCGAACAGCGCCACCGCATCAGTGGCGAGTATCTGCTTGGCGCTCTTGCCGGAGTACACGGCGAACAGGACGGCGATCAGCCCGCGGACGATGTGAGCGTCGCTGTCGCCATAAAATGCTAGCACCGGCCCGTCCGCGCCGTTCGGTCGCACCGCGGTCGTAAGCCACACTTGGCTGGCGCAACCCTGCACCTTGTTGGCGTCGATATGGGCCGATGGCGCAAGCGGCGGCAGGTCCCGCCCCAGCTCGATCAGGTAGCGGTAGCGGTCGTCCCATTCATCGAGGACCGAGAAGTTGTCGAGAATCTCCTGAATGTCAGCCATCGTTCCGCGGTTCCGCCTCCACCCCGAATATATAGGACACGATGGCGGCTGAATCGACTAAATCGATGTTTTGACCGGAGCGCTGCAGGCCGCGCACTCGTCCAGCGATTTTCAATTCCTGCGCCGCGATGCCGAGCAGCCACGATCGTCGGATCTCGCCAAGGCCCGCCGAGCGCGCTCGGGCGGTCTGTCATATTTCATGCGCCGAGGACATGAAATTTCGGCCGCGGCACGCTGCCGCCGTGCCGCAATGATGCGTGGTGGATGTTGGCTGATTGCGGCTGCGTGGTGGCCCGGCGCGGTAACGGGCCGCGCCAGGCAGGAGCAAGATCGGCGCCGGTGAGCGTATTCTGCGATACTGGCTGCGCCGCGGATTTGCTGAGCGCAGTCTCGCTGCCGGAACCCGATCGGACGTGACGCGACGCCAGAGCCTCGGTCAGGAAATCGTAAAGCATCTTGGCCCCGGCGCGAGCACGATAGCCCATTGTGGTGGCAAGCTCCGAACCCACGGTGCAGGCCTTGGGTTCGCGGCCGCAGAATCCTTCGACATCGTGGACTGTGGCGGATACCGCCGAGACGGCGTCCGAGGCGCCGAACCCACTCTGTGAGGGACTACGATGCGCGCCGCCGCTGGGCAGCAGGATCAGCACGATGCCGAGCCAGAACGCCAATCGCAACAGAAAGAACATGAGTCCCGCATCCCCCACGACAGGCTGGGCCGCCGCTTGCTGTACGCTAGCAGGCAGCATTGAAAGCGGCGTTCGTCGGGCGCGCTCGATTTTGTCCATAATCGAGCAGAATACGGCGCAGGTTTTCGAACAGTCCAAAAAACATTTGCAAAAAGTTGTTTACCTAAAGAATGCGCGAATGCTTGTCGCTGCCTTGAGGCGCTGGATTTCCGGCTGCGCAACGGTGCTCGGACCGGCCCGCCGGCGTGATCAGTATGTGGCGCAGAGCTCACGCCGCCGTCGCGGCAACGCGCGATTTACCATGACCGACGATTCCGCCGCGGCAGCGGGCGCGCGACGCGCAGTCACAACGGACCCGTTCGTTGTTCCCGTACGTCCTTAGCGTTCGCTTAAGCGGCGTCTGACACGATCATCCGACAAAACAAGGGGAGCGCGTCTGCAAGCTCGGGCGTGCAACGGGAACGTGGGTCTCTTCGCTCCGATACGGGATTATATCGAGACGCTCGTCCACCCCTCGGCGCAACAGGATGCGCTGACGGCGGCGCGTCATCGCGCCTTCATTGCGCCCCGGTTGCTCGGCAGCATCGTCGCGCTCGGCACATTCCCGATCTATCTGATAGCGCGCGGCGCTCCGGGCGCCATCGAACTCGTTGTGGTTGCCTGGCTGATCGCCCCGATCGGGGTCGCGCTGTTTCTGTCGCGCACCGGCCGCTACGAGACCGCGCACGTCCTGTCTGCGCTGGCACTGACTGGACTGGCGACAATCGTCGCCGCCGCAACCGGCGGCATCGCTTCGTTTGCCGCCCCCTGGCTCGTGGTCGCGCCGCTCGAAGCGTCGCTTTCAGCGTCGCGCCGTGTCGTCGCTGCCGCTTCGTCATGTGCGCTTGCGGCCGCGGCGCTTTTGATCCTGCTCGGCGCCGCGCATCTGTTCCAGGCCTCCACTGCTAACGCACACGGCGCGCTCGCCGCATTCGGTATCGTTTCCGCCATGCTTTACGCCACCGGAATCGCGGCCGGATCGGCGGCTTTGGCGCGCAAGAGCATCTGGCTGCTCTACGCTGAGGAGGACCGCTACCGGCTGTTGGCGCGGAACATGACCGATGCGATCACGCGGCACGGCCACGACGGCGCCGTGCTGTTCGCGTCCCCGGCAGCCGAATCCTTGTTCGGCGCGCCCATCACCGCGCTGCACGGCCACGGCCTGTTTGACCGTGTTCACGTCGCCGACCGGCCGGCCTACCTGACGGCGCTTGGCGATGCCGCCGCCCTGGCGGAGAGCCGCTCGGTCGAGTTTCGTGTGCGCCGCGAGCGCCGCGATGGTGGTGCCGCGCGTGCCGCGGAATTCGTGTGGATCGAGATGCGCTGCCGGCCGCTTGAAAAGCCAATCCGGGGCTCGGGCGGGGGACACCGCGGCGAGGTTGTTGCGCTGTTACGCGACGTGACGGACCGCAAGCGGCAGGAAGAGGCGCTTGATGAGGCCCGCGCCGAGGCCGAGCGCGCCAATGTCCGCAAGAGCCGCTTTCTCGCCACCATGAGCCATGAGTGCGCACTCCGCTCAACGCCATCATCGGCTTTTCCGAAATGCTGATGAATGAGAAGTCCCTGCCCATCGATGCCAAGCGCCACGGCGAATACGCGGCGCTGATCAACGAATCAGGACGCCACCTGTTGTTGGTCGTCAACGGCATTCTCGACATGTCGAAAATCGAAACCGATAAATTCTCGATCACTCTCGAGCCGTTCGCGCCGGCCCCGGTCGTCGCCCGCTGCAGCGAACTGGTCGCCCCGCAGGCGCAAGAGGCGGGCGTTCAAATCCAGAGATCGGTCATTGAGGTGCTGCCCGAGATGATCGCCGACAAGCGCGCACTCAGTCAGATCCTGCTCAACCTGTTGTCGAACGCAATCCGTTTCAGCGAACGCGGAGGCAAGGTGATGATCGGGGCGCGAGTGGAGGCGGCGAGCATCGCGTTCAGCGTCGAGGATAGCGGTATCGGCATCAGCGACGAGGATCTTGCGCGGGTCGGCGAGCCGTATTTTCAGGCGCGAGCGTCCTATGGCCGCCGTGGCGGCACTGGTCTTGGCCTGTCTATCGTCAAGGGCTTGGTCCGGCTGCATGGCGGCGAATTGTCGATCCGCAGCCGCGTCGGCGCGGGTACGCGCGTGACCGTGACTTTGCCGCTTGATTGCGAACGGGCGCAGGTGAGGGCAGATCTGCCACGTCGGGAGTTGACCGGCGCGCTCACGCCGAGGCCGGCGCACGGGGCGGGCGATGCCGCATTTCGCCTGGCGGACTGCCTTCCGGTTTACGACAGCGGTTCATCGTGCGCCAACATCGTGGTGAAGAAGCGTGCGTAGGCGCCGTAGCGATAATCGCCGCCTGGCCGCGCCCGCCGCACGGATCGCCGGATCGCTCGGGTTTTGGCTGTGGGCCAGAGCGAGCCGTCGGCCGCTCGACGCCTCGGCCATCCTCATCGCCGCCGTGGCGAGCGTGGTTATTCTCGTCAACGCGCTATTTTTGCAGTCGGGATCGCATTCGGCGCCATACCTCGCAAATCCGGCACCCGCGCCGGCGGCGCCGAGTGCTCGAGCTCAGACCCGCCAGGTTGATGCGGCCCCGCCGTCGCCATCACATTCGGCCGCCGCGCCGTGGTCCACACCAGTCGCGCGGCGCAACGATCCAATCGCCGATCTGATCGCGACGTTGTCGCGCATCATCGCGCTGCAACGTGCCCTGTCGAACTACGGTTATGGTCAGATCGGGCCGACGGGAATTGTCGACGCGCCGACAAGCGCGGCGATCGGGAAGTTTGAGCGCGACCACAAGCTGCCGGTCACCGGACAGATGTCCAATCGCCTCATGAACGAACTTGCCGTGATGGTCGGTCACCCGCTGTAGCGGGTCGCTCTGTTGGCCGGCCGGACAGCGTTTGCGGCGACGGCGAGATCGAGTCATATCTGCTATTCTCAATTCTGCTATTCTCAATCGTGAGCTGGACCATGCGCCTTAAATCCGCGCTCTGGGTCGCCGCCTATTTGCGCCGCTGCCAGGTCGAGGGCGTACACGCCGTCGTGCGCAGGCGCGGCGCCGAGGAGGCCGGCGCTGTGTTCGTGCGCGTGAGCAGGCTCGACGGCACCTCGGATTTGTACGGCCCCGCACCGCAGAGCGCCTTCGACGCAGCGCCTGGTGCCGAGCGGGCGTTCAGCGCAAGCCTGCCGGCACAGCCCGCTTCCGATGCGGCAATCGAGGCCTATCTGGTGCGAGAGATCAAATTTGATCCCGATGTCTGGATCGTCGAGGTCGAGGATCGCGCGGGACGCAATTTTCTCGATGTTGTCACCGGCTGATTGCCGGTGCTCGCGTCACTGTGTCAGGACGCCTCACGGCGTTCTCGTTTTGGCAAAGCCGCAGTCGGCGCTGCGCCGTAGGTCCGAGGCGTGCGCCTTGCGTGTCCGCCAAGAGCGGCCGATGTGCGGCGGTTGCACGATGGTCTCCCTCGACGCTGAGCGCTTGCCACACGGCGACCAAATCCTGCGCCGCCTGCGCCGTCATCTGGTCGAAGAGCTCTGCCAACGCGTGCACGCGTTCCACCGAGTGTCCGACGGCGGTATTGACAAACAACAGGATGCGGTAAACCACCTCGTGGGTAATGCTCAATGCCCTGGCAGCCACGACGATCGGCTCGCCGGATTGGTCGTGTGCGATGCGCCGCGCCTGTTCGCGCGAAATCAAAAGCGCACCGGCTAGTTCGCGCTCGAACTGCTCGTGCTTGCGACCGAGCACCGCCGCCTCCAGTCGCTGGCCCAGCGCGGGATCGCGGACGAAGCCGCGGCGTGGCGCCGGAGTGGATGTGACGACATCGAGATTGAGCAGAATGAGGCGCCGTTCATTGGCGCTGGCTGCAAAGAACAACTCGTTGAGTTCGCTGGCCAGTGCGGCATCGATCGAATGGGACGTTGTCGCGACGCTGTCGCGGCCGGTACTGTGCTCATCATTCGCAATGCGAAGAATGGTCTCGCTGGACAGGCTTGCATTAGGACCGTGCGCCGTCTCCGCATCGGTTTGGGGCTTCGCTGACAGCGAATGTGAACGCAACGCAGATGCGACTTCCGGCAGGTCGGCGGCCAGCCGCTGCATCACTTGAACCGGCGGCGAAAGGTGGCGCGCCAACCGCGCCGCCACCGCGATGCGCGTTGGCACGTCGACCGTTTCAAGGAGCCGCAGAGCGAGTTCCGTATAGTGGCGCTGCTCCTGCGCACTGTGCGTGAGCCTCTGCACATAAAGGTCAGTGAGAACCCGGATCAGGGTCGGGCGCATATCGACCCCGCCGTTTAGGCCGATGTCGGTCAGGCTCTCTAGGCTGTTCATCGTTTCCATGGGCTGTGACCCGATCGCAACAGGTGTGCTGGTAAATGACGCGGCCAATCAGCCTACGTTCTGCGCGTTAGCGGAGCGTTAACCTTGCATGCCGCTTAATTGGAAGCGACGCCGAGTATGCGCGGATCGGGCAGAGGGATCCGTGCCGGCCGTCAGAGGAAAGTGGCTGGTGGGCAACGTCATCAAATTTCCGGACGACGGACGCATCGTGCGCTTCGGCCGCGACGACGGAGCAAACGAATCCGCAACGATCATCATTCTTCCAGTTGTTCGGATCGAGCGCTACGCCGATCCGATGTTGGAGGACGCCGAACCGGGCACGCATCCGCCAGCCGACAACGGCGGCGGACGCCGGTTGCGGCGGCGCTGAAACGCCGATTCCGTCGGTGCCGCCGCTTAGCAACAATCGTTGCGCCGATGCGGCGGCGGCTGTGGCCAGCTTTGTGCTGCTTCTGCTATCAGCATGTTCCAGCATCGGCGATCTCGGCAGGTTGCAGCCATCGCTCGTGACCGACGACATCCATGCCTGGGTCGGACGCGATGCGGCGCGCGCGGCCGGCGCTCCGGTCTCGGCCGCTAATCTGACCGACGACGAGCGCATGCTGCGCGATCTCGCCTTTCCGTTGATTGAGCCGTCTTACGATCGTCAGCGCTGGGATGCCGTGGTTTACGAATACGGCACTAACCCCGTGTTCCGACGTGCCCTGTGGATCGAGGACCCGACCGCCTATTACCGGCATTTGCAGGAGGCGCACGAAGGCTCGACGGTAGTGCGCTACAATCAGCTGATCGACGACATCCGCAACGACACCGTACGCCTCGATCCCTTCTTTGCGATCGCCCGTCGCGTTGTCGACCTCGATCGGCGCCGCGAAGCCAGCATGCGGTATGCCTCCAGCGTCAGCCCGGCGGACCAGAGCAACGCGCGGGCGCGCATCGGCGAGAACAGCCTGACGATTGCGTGGGTGCAGCATGCGCTGGTCGAACGCTACGCGGCCTATCGCTATGCACTCGAACATTTAGCGGTTGCCGAGCCGCAACCCGAAGCGGCCGAGGCGGACCAGGCGCTCACGCAGCTGCGCCAGCAGATTGCAGCCGAGAATTTGGTGCCGCCGCCGCATTTCGCCGCCATGCCGTTGCTGCGCTGGCCACGCCGCCACTCCGCTTGAGAGTTGCTTGAGATCCGGAAGCTGTCTGGCGACGCGAAAGTACAGCGAACTATTGCACCGGCTGCACACGGCACTGCGCGCCAGCAAGCGCGGCGCGCACCATCGGCCTCATGCTGGGTTCCGGCGCCAGTGCGCGCAGGACGATGATGCCGGTGGTTGTCGGCGAATTGATAATCAGACGGTCGGCGGCGGTGACATCCTGCTCCTCGGGAAGCTGGGCGTGCTGCGCCGGCGTCATCAGATCGAGTTCGATGGCGCGCCGGCCCGCGGCCCGATCGTTGATCGCGTAATACGCGACGCTGTCGCGGGTGTAGAACGTTGCGGACGTATAGGCCTGGCTGACGGGTGCATTGAGCTTGATAGTGCCGTCGGAGAGATCATACCGGCACACCGCGGCGGCAAAGGTCGGATCCATGAACGGCAGGATCGACGATTGCGGCGTCGACGCCGGCAGCGGCACCATGGCGTTGACCGGGGTCATTGGCAGCAGTCGCGAATAGGCGTCCTGGGTCGCGGCGTCCGGCATTGCCAGCACGCTGGCGAGATGCACGATGCCGCCTAGCAGAACTCCGCCAAGGATCCACATCAACCAACGGATCATGAGCAGCCCTTCCTCACGATGGCCGGCATCGGCTCTTCTTTCATCGTAGTTGTCGCTACTCCGATCGGCGTGTCGTAAAGGCGCCAGACCAGCAGGTATCGTTCGATCCCGCCGGTCGGCAGCCAATTGCCGGGCCGCGCCAGCGGTGCGACGCTGATGGTGAAGCTGCCGTCGGCAGCGCGCACGATTTCCGCGCTGGTGAAGCCGTAGCGGTCAAGCGCATTTGCCACCAGCCGTCCGTTGACGTTGTAGAGCGTGACCGTCCAGTAGCGCGCGGGCGGCGTCGTGCCGCTCAGCGTAAACGCGCAGCGGCCGTCCAATGGGTGTCCCGCATTGTCGGTTCGGGCGTAAAATGCAACTCCGTCGCCGATTCCGACCGGTAGTTCGCCGCTACGCGCTACGGTGGCGTGCGCGTAGGGATCGATATCCTGCGAGCCGTTGTTGGGCCATGCCGTCCACGCGCCGAGCGTCAGCGGGCCGAAAGCGACGCCGTGTGTGATGGTGAACCACGTCGCACCGAGACCGACGGCCGCTGCCAGCACGAACGTGAAAACGGAACCGAAGAGCAGTCGCATGTCCGGCCGATCAGTCGCCGCGCGGCAGCGGTGGCAATTTGCGGTCCGCGGCCGCCGCCAGCGTATCTGCGCCGCGGCCGTCGTCGAGCGCGCCGAGAGTTCTGGGCGAAGACGATTGCTGCGCCGCGAGCGCGTGGTCGGCGTCGTCGAGCGCGCGCTCGACCTGGACCAGAGTTTCCGTCGCCTTGCGCGTCAGCAGCGCCGGGTGAGGTTCGCCGCCCTTGAAGGCACCCTCAGCTGCGACAGTGACATGCTGCGGGACTGGCAAACCTGGCAATTGCCGCAGTTCGACGCCCTCGTGCGCATAGGTCATGATGTCGTGCCAGACCATTGCTGGCAACGAGCCGCCCACCATGCGCTTGGTGGGTGAAAAGTCGTCGTTGCCTATCCACACTCCGGCGACGAAGTTTCCCGTGTAGCCGACAAACCAGCCGTCGCGCCAATCGTTGGTGGTGCCGGTCTTGCCTGAGGCCGGAATGCCGGCAAGCTCGGCGCGTCTGCCGGTGCCGTTCTCCACCACCGAGTTCATCATCTTGATCATCTCGAGGGCGACTTGCGGGCTGAGCACTTGTCGCGGCTGCTTGCCGTCGCGGTCGAAGCGCCACACCAACTGGCCGTTGCCGGTGCGTACTTCGAGTGCGGCGTGCGGGGCCACGGCCTTGCCGAGATTGGCGAATGTAGCATAGGCGACGGTGTGTTCGAGCAGCGTCAAGCTGTCGGCGCCGATCGGCAACGAAGGCGTGTCCGGCAGCGGCGTCACGATTCCCATATTGCGCGCGGTCTGGACGATCTTGGCACGGCCTAGCTTGGCGTTGCCGTCGCCGAGCGCGATCGACAGTTTGACCGGAATGACGTTGATTGACCGGGTGAGCGCCTCGATCAGAGTCACCGGTCCGGAAAAGCTGCCCTCGTAATTGTGCGGGCACCAATTGCCGATGCACACCGGCGAGTCCACGACAACGGAGGTCGGCTTGAAGCCGTTGGCGAGCGCGGTCGCATAGACATAGGGCTTGAACGAGGAGCCGGGCTGGCGCATCGCGTCGACGGCGCGGTTGAACTGGCTGTCGTCGTAATCGCGGCCTCCGACCATGGCGCGCGCTGCGCCGTCGAGGTCGGCGAGCACCACGGCGGCTTGGCTGGCGCCGTATTCGCGGCCGTATTCGCGCAGATCTGTGTCGACCACGTGCTCGGCATAGCGCTGCAAATCCATGTCGAGCGCGGTTCTAACTACGAAATAACGATCGGTGACGGATTTCGGAAAGGTTTCAACGAGCTGCCGCATCTCGTCGAATGCCCAATCCAGATAATAATTCGGTGCGTCGTTGTCGCGGCGGTCGACCGGGGTCGCGGGATGACGCCGTGCGCCATAGACCTGTCCCTCGGTCATGAAGCCGGCGTCGACCAGATTATCGAGCACGACATTGGCGCGGGCGCGCGCCGCCGGTAGGTTGACGAATGGGGAATACCTCACCGGCGCCTTGAACATGCCGGAAATCATGGCCGACTCCGGCAATGTCAGGTCGCGCACCGATTTGCCGAAATAGAATTGCGTCGCAGCGTCGACCCCGAACGCACCGCCGCCAAGATAGGCGCGGTCCAGATAGAGTTTCAGAATTCTCGTTTTTGGTCAGATGCGTCTCCAGCCAGATCGCGAGAAACGCTTCATTGATCTTGCGCGTATAGGTGCGCTCGTTCGACAGGAACAGGTTTTTGGCGAGCTGCTGCGTCAGGGTGGAACCGCCCTGGACCACGCCGCCGGCCTGGGCGTTCGTGATCATGGCGCGGAACGTGCCGAGGAAATCGATGCCGAAATGTTCGTAGAAGCGCCGGTCCTCGGTTGCCAATACCGCCTTGATCAGCGAGTTCAGGCATTTCGTCGAGCGGCACCGAATCGTTGTGCTTGATGCCGCGGCTGCCGATCTTGTTGCCGTAGCGGTCGAGAAAGGTGACGGCGAGGTCGGGTTCCTTCAGCCAGTCGCGACCGGAAGTCTGCTGGACCGCAGGGCCAGAGAGCGCCAGCATGACGAGGAGGCCGCCAGCGCAAAGAGTCGCTGCCTCGGCCAACGGCTCGACGATCAGCCAACGCCGCCAGCCGGACACATGGAAGTGATCCATTGCCGCGGTGAAGCGCTCGTAGAGCTCGCGCGCCCACTTGCCGCTCAGAAACACCGCGAAATCGATGCGCGAATCGATATCGAGCAGGCGCCGCTTGAGATTCGGTTGCCAATTGTCACCCGGATCGGGAAACATGTCCGTCACAGTGCTACGCTCCGGGAATAGGCTTGGCCCCTGCGATTCGCGCCGTCAACCGGCGAGAATTGGGCGACGTTGGCTCGGCCATCGAACATGTACTCGACCCTCCGCCGCCGGCCAATGCTCCGTCAGTGACAGGGTGAATGGAAATTAGGGGCAATTTTGGATTAAGCATCGGGGCATCGCAAATAGTTTTCCGCGCTCGCACGCTGCAGCGCGGGCAAAGAGGCCCGGAGAACAATATGGCAACCGGCAATAGGCGACGTGAACGAGCCGACGACGAAGTTCCGTTCTGGCGAGGCAAATCCTTGGAGCAAATGACGGATTCCGAATGGGAGAGCCTTTGCGATGGCTGTGGAAAATGCTGCCTCAACAAGCTCGAAGAGGAAGGCACCGACCGCACCTTCTATACCGATGTCGGTTGCCGTCTATTGGACGGACGGACTTGCCGCTGCCGCGACTATGAGCATCGGCTCGACAGGGTCGATGATTGCGTGCGACTGACCCCGGACAGCCTCAAAACTATTACCTGGTTGCCGCCATCCTGCGCCTATGTGCTGCTGGCTCAGGGAAGGGACCTTTATTGGTGGCACCCGCTGGTCTCCGGCGACCCAGAAACCGTGCATACGGCTGGGGTCTCGGTGCGCGGGCGCGTGCGCGCAAGCGAAGCCCAAGTGCCTGACGAGGACCTCGAAGATTACATCGTGGAGCTGGCCGCTCAAACTGCCGCAGCGGGCGCGGCAGCCGCGATAGCGTCTGAAATCGGCGGCGATCGGCGCCCCGCCCCGACTCCACGCCCCGCGTCAGAGGGCACCCCTGATCTGCGTACAGCGTGGTTGCAATCGCAGTCGGCGCAAGCCAATGCTGACCGACGCCGCCGGACGTCTTCCCCGAATGACGCATGAAGTGCCGCCCGAAGATGCTCGCAGCATCGCCCCCGAACTTGAGGGCGGCGCGTTGGCACTGGCGCGCGCCCGAAGCGGCATGCAGCGCCGCGCCACGGTCAGGCCGGACATCGGTTCGCCGCCGGCCAGCCAATCGGAGTCAGGCCCGCTCGATCACGCCACCATTCGCGCCATCGTCGCCGGCATCATGCTGGCGATGTTTCTGTCAGCGCTCGAACAGACTATCGTGGCGCCGGCGTTGCCGGCGATCGGCAGAAGCCTTGGCGATGTCGATGACTTGTCGTGGGTCATCACCGCCTACCTTCTCGCATTGACGGCTACCACGCCGCTGTTCGGCAAGCTTTCGGACATTTACGGCCGGCGTGGGGTTTTGATGCTGGCCGTCGGTATTTTCATCCTGGGCTCCGTCGCTTGTGCGCTGGCGCCGACGCTTTGGGCGCTTGTTTTAGGGCGGGCCCTCCAGGAATTGGCGGCGGCGGGTTGCTGCCGATCGCACAGACCATCATCGCCGATCTGTTGTCGCCGCGAGAGCGGCCCGTGGTGCAGGGCCGCACTTCGATCATGTTCATGAGCGCCAGCATTCTCGGTCCGGTGCTCGGCGGCTTTTTGACCGATCGTCTGAACTGGTTGTTCATATTCTGGATCAACGTGCCGCTCGGCGCAGTCGCGTTGGTCATGACGGAGCGCTCGCTTCGCCGCCTGCCGCGCAACGACAGGCCGCATCAGCTTGACGTGATTGGCGCCACCTTGATGGTCGGTGCCGCGGTCGCGCTGCTGTTGGCGTTGAGCCTGGGTGGCACCCATTACTCCTGGGCATCGTGGCGGATCGTGACGCTGCTTGCGACTTCGGCCCTGCTCTGGCTTCTGTTCGCGTTGCGGTTGCTCTCTGCCCGCGAACCGTTTATCCCGCTGGCGATCCTGCACGGCAGGGTCACCAGCACGATCACGGCTGCCGCATTCTTTTCCATCGGCACCATGATCGGCGTGACCATCTACATGCCGCTTTACTGCCAAACTGTGCTCGGCGTCTCAGCAAGCCTCTCCGGCCTTGTCCTGATTGCCTATATGGGCGGCGCCACGCTGGGATCGCTGGTCTCCACGCGCTTCATCGTGCGCATCAAGCATTACATGCGGGTGCCGCGCGGCGGACTCATCCTGGCCGCAACGATGCTCTCGATCCTCGCGGTCGATCCGGCGCGGCATTCGCTTGGCGAAGTGGTTGGCCTTTTGTTCGTGCTCGGCTTCGGCCTCGGCCCAATGTATCCGGTCAGTACGATTGTCATGCAGAACACCGTCAAGCCGTATCAGCTCGGCACTGCGACCGGCACGCTGAATTTCTTTCGGACGCTGGGCGGCGCGATCGTCGTCGCGGTGTTCGGGGCCATCGTGCTAGGCGGCCTGACCGAGGGCTCGCCCGGCATGACGATCGACAAGCTGGTGGCCGGTCACGGTGATCTGGCGCCGGCCTTCCGCTGGGTGTTCATCGCTGCCGCGGTCTGCCTCGTCATTTCGTTCCTGTGCCTCCTCGCCGTTGAGGAGCGTCCGCTGCATGGGCCGTTAGGTGGCGCCGCCGAGTAGCAACGCCGCTCTCCGGCCGCTTGTGCAAAGTGCGCGAGGATACCGATCGGTATGGCTGACCCGCGCCATTTGTCTTGCGCCGCGCCGAATGGGGCGCAAAGCTGAAGCCGGAATCGGATCACGGGGACGTTGGGCAAAAGGTGTCTGTTAGCGAAGCGAAAATGCGCGGCGCGGCCGGGCCGCCGCGGCGGAGAGGGGAGATCGCTGCCTCTGGCGAGAGCGTCGCGCTGCATCCCGCAGAGAAGCAGCTTGGCCGGCGCGAGGTCATTGCCATCATCGGCGGCTTGGCGCTGGCGATGTTCCTGGGTGCTCTCAATCAGACCATCGTTGCCACGGCACTGCCGACCATCGGCAGCGCGTTTGACGATTTCGAGAATCTATCGTGGGTCGTGATTGCCTACCTGTTGACCTCGACCTTGGTCGCGCCGCTCTACGGCAAGCTCAGCGACATTTATGGCCGGCGCGTCATGATGCTGGTCGCGCTCGGCGTGTTTATGGCGGGCTCGGCGGCAGCCGCGGTCGCGCCGAGTATGATCATGCTGATCCTGGGCCGCGGCCTGCAGGGAATCGGCGGCGGCGGCATCGTGCCGCTGGCACAATCGATCATCGCCGACGCCGTACCGCCGCGCGAGCGCGGCTATTATCAGGCCTATACCGGCTCGGTCTGGATTATCGCCGGGGCGGCGGGTCCCGTGCTCGGCGGCTACATCTCCCAACATCTGCACTGGTCGCTGATTTTCTGGCTGAACGTCCCGCTCTGCTTCGCCGCGGCGGTCATCTCCAACCGGCAACTCAAGCGGCTGCCGCAGCATGCTCGCGCTCACCGGCTCGATCTGTTTGGCGCTGCCCTGATGATGGCCTCGGCAATGGCGCTTCTTCTGGCGCTGACTTGGGGCGGCGCGCGTTACCCGTGGCTGTCGTACCAGACGCTGTCACTGGTCGCCGCGGCGGTCGTCATCGCCGCCGTCTTTATCTGGTGGGTGCTGCGCGTGCCGGAGCCGTTTCTGCCGGTTGCGGTACTGAACAATCCGATCATGCGTGTCGGCACTTTCGCGACGTTGTGCACGCAGGGCGTCAATATCGGGCTCACGATCTACGTGCCGCTCTACTACCAGCCTGGTCCATGGTCTGTCCGCGAGCGATTCCGGCCTGGCGCTGATCCCGATCGTGATGATGACAACGCCCGGTTCTTATCTTTCGGGCCGTGCTATGCTGCACCTCAATCGCTACAAGTGGGTTCCGATCCTGCTGCTCAGTTTCGCCGCGGCTGCGGTCATCCTGCTCGGGCTCTACCCGCTCATGCCGGTGTGGGCCGTAATCGGCATCTTGTGCCTGGTCGGGTTCGGCACCGGCAGTTCGTATCCTGTCGTCACCGTCTCGATCCAAAACGCAGTGGCGCACCAGCAGGTGGGCGTCGCCATGGGGACGATGAATTTCTTCCGCGCGCTCGCGGCGGCACTGATTGTCGCCGTGATGGCGGCGATCATGCTCGCGCATCTCGGCACTGCGCCGGAGCGCGGCGCAGCCGCTGCGGTCGCTGTCATGCCGGCTGCAGGCGCGAACGAATTAGTCCACACTTTCAGCATTATCTTCCTGGTCGCGGCGGGCATCCTGGTCATGGGCATCACGGCGCTCCTCATCATGGAGGAGCGCCCCTTGCGCACGACCGTCCTTGCGGCTCCGGCCGCGCCGCCGCGCGCTGCGGAGTAGACGCCCACCTCGCTGACGCCTTCCCGATCAGTAAGCTGGTGACGCTGACCAGGCTCGACATGATCCGGTTTTAGATTTCAGACTTTGCGAGCGTGTCGCAGGCTTCGTGTTTGGGGCCGCGCGTTTGTCCTATGGCGGTGGCTGTGCCTCCCGGAATCCGCCGACCGACAGCCGCGGCGGACTATCATCCCGGTCGCGCCGGGGCGCTTTTGTTCAAGGCTTCAGCGGCGAGCCAAGCGCCCGCGCCATCGCTACGATCCACGCACGATAACGCATAAGCGGCGTGATGCCGGTCAGCCCGCCGCAGCCGGCGGTCAGTTTCGGTCCGGTCGACCAACTCACCACGCCGACGATGGCAAGCTTGCCGCCGCTTTCGCGAAAGGCCGGCGCGCCGGAATTGCCGGCGCAGGCGCCAAGCCCGGCCCTGTGGTCTCTGGTGCGCGGATCGACCAGGCGGAATCTGCAGCATGTTGGGCTCGCCCGTCACGACGAGGCTTGCCGCGCGCGCCGTGCCGCCGGTGCGGCCGTCGCCGCGTATGGTGACGCCGTAGCCCGCGACCACGAGGACCTCGCCGGCAACGACAGGCCGTGTCGCGTCGTCTAGCGGGACCGGAGAAATGTTTTCCGGCAATGGCTGCGCCAGCTTGGCCACAGCCACGTCGGCGGTGGCGAGATGGTGAAGCAGCCGTCTGAGATCGAATTGCGGGTCGCGCTCGATGCGCGAGATCGCTTTCAGGCTCGGCATGCCTGCTTTCGTCTTCTCAGCGAGCTTGTAATCGGCGCCGGGCTCGACGCAATGCGCCGCCGTAAGCAACAGATCGCGCGCGATCGCCGTGGCGGTGCATGCGGTGCCGTAGGAGCCGAGAATCATCACCACGGATCGCCCGGCGCCGTCAGGCCCCGGCCGTGCGCCGCCAACCATCGCCGCAGCGGGCGCGGTTACGGCGGTGCCCAACAGCGCGGCCAAAATATAAAATGCGGCCACGCGGGCCGATGCTGCGCTGCGAGCCATCACTACCCCATAGTCGCCTGCCTAGCGCGCGCCGGCAAGGCGATGAGCGAAATCGGCCATTCGGCGAGCCAGCTTGCCCCAAAACGGCCGTTCAGGCACAGTTCAGTCCACTTGGCTTTAGATCGAATCATGCATTGCACCGGGCGAATTGCGATTGCCGCGCTCTCCATGCTTGTGCTTGCACCGGCTGGCGCCGAGCCGGCCTCCCGGCCGCAGCATCAGAGCGCGCATCCCGCTCATGCCGCGCATGCCTGCCTCGATGAAAGGCAGCGGCGAGCCGCGAACGAGAGCGGCAAGGTGGTCCATCTGGCCGTCGCCATGCGGGCGGCCAGGAGGCGGATGCCGGGTAGTGTGGTGCAGGCGCGCCTGTGCCATGGCAAGGAGGGGCTCGTCTATGTTCTGACGATACTCGCGCGCGACGGCAAGGTCGCGCGTTTAGCTGTCGATGCGGCCAAAGGTACGGTGATCGGAAAGCGCTAAGCGGAGTTTTATTTCCTTGCGCCTGCTTGTTGTTGAAGACGATCCTGATCTCAATCGCCAGCTCGCCGTCGCGCTGACGGATGCCGGCTACGTCGTCGACCGCGCTTTCGACGGCGAGGAGGGCCATTATCTCGGCGACAGCGAGCCTTACGACGCCGTCATCCTCGATATCGGCCTGCCCAAGATGGACGGCATCTCCGTGCTTGAGGCTTGGCGGCGCGGCGGTCGCTCCATGCCCGTGCTCATACTCACCGCGCGCGACCGCTGGAGCGACAAGGTACAAGGTTTCGACGCCGGTGCCGACGATTACGTTGCCAAGCCCTTCCATCTTGAAGAGGTGCTGGCGCGCGTGCGCGCGCTGCTTCGCCGTTCCGCCGGCCACGCCAAGAGCGAGTTCACCTGCGGCAGCGTCCGCCTCGATACCCGAACCGGCCGCGTCGCCGTCGACGGCAATCCGGTCAAGCTGACTTCGCACGAATACCGTTTACTGTCCTATTTGATGCATCATACCGGCCGCGTGGTGTCGCGCACCGAGTTGGTCGAGCACCTTTACGATCAGGATTTCGATCGCGACTCCAACACCATCGAAGTCTTCGTCGGCCGCATCCGTAAAAAACTCGGCGTCGAGGTGATCCAGACCGTGCGCGGCCTCGGCTACCTGCTCGCTCCGCCCGATGCGCACTAATTCGCTCGCGCTGCGCCTGTTCCTGTGGGCGGCCGCCTGGACGCTGGTCATCCTCATCGTTACCGGGATCGCCCTGTCCACTTTGTACCGCCACGCCGTCGAGCGCGCCTTCGACCGCCGTCTTGACGTTTATCTGCGAACGCTGGTCGCCGACGTCGCTTCCCCCGAGGACGGCGGCGAGAATTTTCCGCAATCGATCGGCGAGCCGCTATTCGATCTGCCGCTGTCGGGCTGGTATTGGCAGGTCAGCCGGCTCGACACCAAGGCTCCCGAGGCGCGCTCCTCGCGCTCGCTATGGGATTCGGCGCTGCCGCATCTCAAGGACGACAAATCGGCCGCCGCAACCGAATATCTGCAAGGTTACGCAGTGGGGCCCGAGGACCAGAAACTGCGGCTTGTCGAGCGCAACGTGGACCTTGGCGACGACGGCAAATACTTGATCGAAGTGGCCGGCGACGCCGCCGAGATCGATGACGAGACGCGCAGCTTCGACCGCGTCATCAGCGCCACCTTTGCAGCGCTGACAATTGCCCTGTTGCTGACGACGCTGCTGCAAGTGCGGTTCGGCCTGGCGCCGCTCGCCCGTATTTCGCAGCGCCTCGCCGCGATCCGCTCCGGCCGCGCCGAGCGGCTTGAAGGCGAATTTCCGGTCGAGATTGCGCCATTGGCGCGCGAAACCAATGCGCTGATCGAAGCCAACCGCGAAATCGTCGAACGCGCTCGCACCCATGTCGGCAATCTCGCGCATGCACTCAAGACTCCGCTTTCGGTCATCGTCAACGAGGCATCGGCGCGCGGTGAGGATCCGTTGGCGCAGAAAGTGCGCGAGCAGGCCGACATCATGCGCGACCAGGTGGCGCGCCAGCTGGAACGCGCGCGGCTTGCCGCGCATCTGACGGTCGTCGGCACGCTGACCGACGTTCCACCGGTCGTTACCGCGCTCGCCCGCACCATGGAGAAGCTTTATCGCGCGCGCGACATCGCCATCGCCGTCGACCTGCCCCAGCACGCGCTGTTCCGCGGCGAGCAGCAGGATCTGGAAGAGATGATCGGCAATCTGGTCGACAACGGCTGCAAATGGGCGCAGTCGCGCGTGGCGATCGAGGTGGTGGCGGACCGTCCGGCCGCCGAAACCGGCAGAGCGGAAAAAAGTCAGCGCGGCGAAAACGGCGAGCACGAAGAAAAACCACGGGTCCGTATCATCGTCGACGATGACGGGCCGGGACTGTCAGCCGGGGAGCGCGAACAGGTGGCGCTGCGCGGACAAAGGCTCGATGAAACCAAGCCCGGTTCCGGTCTCGGTCTGTCGATCGTGGTCGAGTTGGCAAGCCTCTATAACGGCGTGCTCACTCTCGGCACCGCCCCGATCGGCGGATTGCGCGCCGAACTCGCGCTGCCGGGAGGGTGATCAACGCCGCGCCAAGGGATTGAGCCATTGCAGCCGCGAAAACCGCGCAAAGTCCCCGTCGGTCGAGCATAGCGTCAGGCCGTGCTCGATGGCGAGTGCGGCGAGATGAGCGTCCGGGACGAGATTGCCGTGCACGCCTGGCTCGGCGAGTAGCGGGCCCAGCACTGCTGAATGCTGTTCCATCGGCGCCGGTACCCATACCGGCTCAAGGCTCAACCATTCGCCCACCTGGTTCCATGCGTCTGCCATTGTGAGCGGCCGTGGAAATATTCTTCGTCCCGTTGCAAGGCGCAAGAAACCAAGCAGACTTCCCCACGGCAAGCCGACCCGATCCGTCCCGCTGAGCTTTTCATTCAACCAGTCGCGCGCTGCAGCGTGTTGGGTGGCTCCGGAGTTGGTTGCATAAACAAGAATGTTGACATCGATCAGGATCACTTAAAATCTTCGCCCTCGGCGTAAGCTATCGCTTCAGCGACGTTATCGATGTTCACGAGTGGCTGTCCCATATCGTAGCCCTTAGTGCGGAATGGCTTTTTCCGTTTCGGCCGCGATTGCATCTCGCGCAAGCCTCGGCGCAGCACATCGTTGACCACGTCTTTGAGGCTTTGCTCGCGCTGGCGCCGGAGCTGTTCGATCTCCGCTGCCACATCGTCATCGAGGGTCAGGGTCGTTCTCATGCATCATGACATAAGTTACTTGATGTCTTGATGTCAAACTCGCGAAAATGGTCGATCAGCCCCACAGCTCCTTCGACGCAATGTGCGCGCCGTCGGCAAGCGCCTTGAACTTCGCCCACACGATGGAAGGATGCACTTCCTTCGAGCCGGCAAACGTGGCGAAGCCGCAATCGGAGCCGGCGATGACGTTTTCGCGCCCGACCACGCCGGCAAAGCGCACGATGCGCTGGGCGACCAGTTCGGGATGCTCAACCAGGACCGTGGAGTGCGAGATCACGCCCGGAATGAGAATCTTGCCGTCAGGCAGTTTGACGTTCTCCCAGACCTTCCATTCATGCTCGTGGCGCGGGTTGGCGGCTTCGAACGAATAGGCGCCGGCGCGGATTTTCAGAATGATGTCGACAATGTCTTTCAGCTCCATGTCGTGGACGCGCGGCCCCATATTGATGCCGTAGCAGGTGTGAAAGCGGACTTTTTCTTCGGGAATATCGCGCAGCGCATGATTGAGCGCTGCGACGCGGACTTCCGCCCATTTGCGGCAATCGGCGATGCTCGCTTGCGGATGGATGATGTAATAGGTGACGAGCCGCGGGTCGTCGATCTGCAAGAGAAAGCCGGCATCGGCGATCGCGCGGTACTCCTCGCGCATCGCCTCGGCGATGGCGAACACATACTCCTCCTCCGTCTTGTAATAGGCGTTGCGCTGCCAGTCCTCGATATTGGTGGGCGAGATCGCGGGCACGAAGGCTTCTTCGATCTTCACGCCGGAGAGCGCGGCTTTGAAATTGTCGATGTCGCGCTTGAGCGGAGCGTGGCCCTTGTAGGTGATCGGGCCGGTGCAGACCATGTGGGTGTGGCGCGAAGCGGCATGGGTCTGCGAATAGAATTCCGGAAACGACAGGCCCTCGCGCGAGGTCGCCCACTGATTGCGCGGGCCCGCCACTTTGTCGACCTCGTAGCCGCCGAGCCGTTCGTTGATGTAGCTGACGAAACTTGGTTTGCCGTACTCGCCGTCATCGATCACGTCGACGCCGAGTTCGGCCTGATGGCGCACGATGTCGGCGACGGCGCCGCGCAGCCTCGTTGCCGCGGCTGCGTCGTCAAAGGCGTGGGCGCCATCGCGCTCGACGAGGGCGAGCAGGTCGGGCGGCCGCGGCAAGCTGCCGGCATGAGTGGTGAGGATGCGGTCGGTGCTGTGCTGCATACTCTTGTTCACTCAAATGCGTGTCCGCACGATCGCTGCGCGCTAAGAGGCGGGGCTCGTGTCTGGATTTTCCTGCGCGGATCCGGGTGGCGTCGACTACTGGATCTGCATGTGGAATTCGTTGATGTACGGCGCGGCCTTGTCGACCGTCTCGGTCAGGACACGGCCGAATTCCTCAGGCGTCGAGGTGACGGGGATATTGCCGTACTTTTCCAGGAACTGTTGGTACTCATCCGATTGTGTGATCGAGACGATGTGGCGGTTGAGCAATTCGACGATCGGTTTCGGCGTGCCGGCGCCGGCGCAAACGCCGAGCCAGCCGAAAGGCGTCAACGGCACGCCGAGCTCGGTCAGCGTCGGGATGTCCGGATAGCTAGCGAGCCGCGTCGGGCTGGTCGTCGCCAGCACCTTCAATTGGCCGCTCCTGTAATACGGGCCGATGGCGATCGGCGGACCGACCTGAAAGTGCATGCGCCCCGCCAGCATTTCCTGGGTGATCTCGTTCGAGCCCTTGAACGGCACCTTGGTCATCTTGATGCCAATGGTTTTTTCCAGTTCGTGAGCGACCAGTTCCTGGGTCGAGCCGGCGCCGACGGTGCCGTAGAGAATGTAGCCGGGATGCGCCTGGGCGTAGCCGACGAATTCCTTGAAATTATCGACCGGAACCGATTTGGCGAGCGCCACCAGATAATAATATTTCGACACCAGCGCGACCGGCGCGATGTCGCTCAGCTTGTACGACACGTTTTTGTATAACAGCGTGTTGATCGCGTCGAAATAGGTGCAGAATTCGAGGTTATAGCCGTCGCGCGGCTGCGCCAGCACATCGTTGAGCGCGATCAAGCCGCCGGCCCCCGGCCTGTTCTCGACATAGACCTTCTGGCCGAGTTGCGCGCTCAGGCGGTCGGCGATGAAGCGGGCCGGAATGTCGGCCGGCCCGCCGGCGAGAAAGCCGACAACGAGTTGGATCGGGTGGGTCGGATAGGTTTCGTCCGCGCTTGCACTGCCCGGCATGACGCTGCCAACAAGCATGGCGGCAGCAAGCAGGGCGAACTTCGATGTCATCTTCGACATGTCGATCCTTCCTTGTCGATCCTCAAGCTCGCGCTCTTGGTCGAGCGTGACGCGCAAAGCTTAACCAAACCGCGCCGTTGCCGCCAGTGCGGCGTATCATCTGTGCGGCGTATCATCTGCCCACGCGATAGCGCACGGGGGCTTTCATGTCAGCATGCGTGCGCTGCGGCAAATCCGTCTGGCGTCATCCACCCTTTTGGCACCCTTTTGGCAATGCGCTGCGAATGGCCGCGGCGTCATGTAACGCCATCTTAAGCGCCACAACTCTAGAACCGCGGCGTTCAGTCCAGGTGACGGCCGTCGAGCGCAAGCCGGTGCGAGCGTGACGGGTGGCGGGCTTGCGCTGCCAAGCCATTGTCCGAGGCCGCGTTCGCGGTCGGCCGACGATCGTGCGTAATTGCCGCGCCGACAATCCCATTGCGGCCGTATTTGAGCCGTGATGTAACCAGCGCCGCGCTGGCTTCGCGCCGGCGCTCGTGGCAAGCCTGCTGTCGCGCTGGCGCTCGCGGCGCTTGGCGCTGAAGAAGGCGAGGGCACGGACGGATGGCTGACTGAAAAGCTAAAGACGGCTGATAAGCTTCCCGATAAGCTAAAGACGCAATGCTCTGGGTATTATTTGCACTGATGACCGGCGCCGCGATGCTCGCGGTCTTGTGGCCGCTGGCGCGCAAATCGCGTGCCGGTCGCGCTGGCAGCGACCTGATCGTCTATCAGGACCAATTGGCCGAAATCGACCGTGATCGAGGCGCCGGCCTGATCGGGGAAGCGGAGGCGGCGGCGGCGCGGGTCGAGGTGTCGCGCCGGCTCTTGGCTGCGGCGGACGCTCAGGCACCGCCGCAGAAAGCGCCGCTTTGGCACCGCCGCGCCGCGGCGATCGTGGCACTGATCGTGCTCGCCATCATTCCCTTCGGCCTCTATGCCGTGCTCGGCTCTCCCAACATCCCCGGTCAGCCGGCCCATGCCCGCACCGCGGTGCCGGCGGACCACGAATTGATCGTCAAGCTCGTTGCTCAGGTGGAGGAGCATCTTGCCCGCAATCCCAATGACGGCACTGGCTGGGAAGTGATCGCTCCGGTCTATATGCAGATGGGGCGCTACGACGACGCGGTTGCGGCTTGGCGCAAGGCGGTGGCGCTCAAAGGTGAAACCGCGGCACGCGATTCCAGTCTCGGCGAGGCAATGGTTGCGGTGGCGAATGGCGTGGTGACCGATCAGGCAAAGCAAACCTTTGAACGCGCCGTTGCCCGCGACGCCCATGATCCCAAGGCGCGCTACTTTCTCGGCTTGGCCGACGAGCAGGATGGCAACCGCGCCGGCGCGGCCGCCAAATGGCGCGCGCTCCTTCAAGATGCGCCGGCGGATGCGCCTTGGGCGGGGTTCGTGCGCGAAGCGCTGGCGCGCGTGACCGCAGAACCGGCTCCGGCCGCGGCGGCGTCCCCCGCGTCCCCACAGCAACCGACGGCTCAGGATATGGCGGCGGCGGAAAATATGCCTGAGGCCGAGCGCGCCGCCATGATCCGCGGTATGGTGGCGAAACTCGCCGATCGGCTGCATACTGCCGGCGGCGACGCCAACGACTGGCTGCGCCTGGTACGCGCCTACATGGTGCTTGGTGACCGCGAAAAGGCTAAGGCCGCGGCCGCCGACGCCGAGCATGCGCTCGCTGCCCATCCGGACGAGGTCAAACGGATTGATGACCTCGCCAAGGATCTAGGACTGCAAGGCTGAGGGAGCGCATCATGCGCCGGAGCGAACGCCATTGACCCGCAAGCAGCGACGCCTGGTTCTGATTGGCGGCTCGCTCAGCGTGCTGGTCGTCGCAATCGGTCTCATGCTCAACGCGTTCCGCAATTCGATTGTGTTCTTCAATTCGCCGACCGACATCATGGAACACCACATCGGGCCGGGAACGCGCATTCGGCTCGGCGGACTGGTAAAGACCGGCAGCCTGGCGCACGGGTCCGATCTGCGTATCCGCTTCGACGTCACCGACGGCAAGCGCGAGATTCCCGTGACCTATCAAGGGCTGGTGCCCGACCTTTTCCGTGAGGGCCAGGGCGTGGTGGCAGAAGGTGTTCTCGAACCCAATGGCGTGTTCAAGGCCGATACGATTCTCGCCAAGCATGATGCGACCTATATGCCTAAGGAGGTCGTTGAAGCGCTGAAAAAGTCGGGACACTGGAAGGATGATTATGCTCAGCGGGCCGCGTTGCCTGCGGTGCCAGTAGCCGAGGGAGCGAAATGACTCGGAGCAGACGCGAATGATCCCCGAACTCGGCCATTACGCGTTGATGCTTGCGCTCGGCCTTGCGCTCGTCCAGGGCACAATGCCGATCATCGGCGCACGCACCAACGATCCGCTGCTCATGAGCATGGCCGGGCCCACGGCGCTCGCGCAATTTGCCTGCATCGCCGTCGCATTTCTCGCGCTCGTCGAGTGCTACGTCGCGTCCGATTTTTCGGTGCTCAACGTTTATGAGAATTCAAACTCGACCATGCCGCTGATCTACCGGCTCACCAGCGTTTGGGGCAACCACGAAGGCTCCATGATGCTGTGGGTTTTGATCTTGACGTTCTTCGGCGGGCTGCTCGCGTTGTTCGGCGGCAATCTGCCGGCGGCGCTCAAAGCCGACGCGCTCGGCGTGCAGGCTTGGATCGCGGTCGCGTTCGAGCTATTCATTCTCGCCACGTCGAACCCGTTCTTGCGCATCGCAAGTGCGCCGTTGGAGGGCCAGGACCTCAATCCGATCCTGCAGGATCCCGGTCTCGCCTTTCATCCGCCCATGCTCTATCTGGGCTATGTCGGGTTTTCGATCGCCTTTTCCTTTGCGATTGCGGCGCTGCTGGAAGGCCGCATCGATGCGGCATGGGCGCGATGGGTGCGGCCCTGGGTACTTGGCGCCTGGATCTGCTTGACGCTCGGCATTGCCGGCGGCTCGTACTGGTCCTACTACGAACTCGGCTGGGGCGGCTTCTGGTTCTGGGACCCGGTCGAGAACGCATCCCTGATGCCGTGGCTCGCCGGCACGGCCTTGCTGCATTCTGCGGTGGTGATGGAGAAGCGCGAGGCGCTCAAAGTCTGGACCATCCTACTCGCGATTCTGGCGTTTTCGCTGTCGCTGATCGGTACCTTCTTGGTGCGGTCCGGAGTGCTTACCTCGGTTCACGCCTTCGCCACCGATCCCAGGCGCGGCATTTTCATTTTGGCCATTCTGGTGGTGTTCATCGGCGGCGCGCTTTCGCTCTATGCCTGGCGTGCGCCGGCGCTCAAGCAGGGCGGCCTGTTCGCCCCGATCTCGCGCGAAGGTGCGCTCGTCTTCAACAATCTGTTCCTGGTTACGGCCTGCGCCACGGTCTTGATCGGGACGCTCTATCCGCTGGCGCTGCAAAGCCTGACCGGAGCGAAAATCTCGGTGGGGCCGCCTTTCTTCAACTTGACTTTCGGGCCGCTGTTCATCGCGCTGATGATCGCGATGCCGTTCGGACCGATGCTGAGCTGGAAGCGCGGCGATCTCTTCGGAGCGGCGCAGCGGCTGCTCGCGGCTGCGCTGCTCGCGGCGTTGGCGATCGCAATCGGCATTGCGGCGACCCGCGGCGGGCCGGTGCTGGCGCCCTTCGGCATCGGCATCGCGGTCTTTGTCATGGCCGGAGCCGTCACCGACATGGTCGAGCGCACCCAGGTTTTGCGCCTGCCGCCGCCTGTCGCGCTGCGCCGCGCGCTCGGCTTGCCGCGCTCGGCCTGGGGCACGGCGTTTGCCCATTTCGGCCTAGGCGTCACGCTGTTCGGCATCGTTGCGGTGACCGCGTGGAGCAGTGAGCGGATTGCCGAGATGAGTCCGGGACAGACGCTGAGCATCGCCGGTTACCGGCTGACCTTCGACGGAATTCTCGACCAGACCGGGCCGAACTATCACGCGCTGGTCGGTCATTTCACGGTGCGCCGGCCCGACGCTAGCTTGGTCGGCATCATGGAGCCGAGCCGGCGCGATTTCCAAGACCGCCAGACGGTAACGACTGAAGCCGCCTTGATGAGGCGCGGCGTCAGCCAGCTTTATATTTCACTCGGCGACCCGAATAAAAACGGCGCTGTTGCGGTTCGGCTCTACTTCAAGCCCGCGGTCTTGATGATCTGGCTCGGCGGCCTGTTCATGTTTCTGGGCGGCGCCCTGTCGCTGTCGGATCGGCGGTTGCGGGTGGGGGCGCCGAGACCTGCCAAGGCGCGGTCCGCCAAGCCGGCGTTGCAACCCGCGGAGTGAGCGCCGTGAGATACCTGCATGCCTGCACGCTTTTTGCCCTTGCCGCCCTGACGCTACTTGCGACGGCACCGGTGCGGGCCGTCGAGCCCGACGAGATGCTGTCGAATCCGAAACTCGAAGCGCGCGCGCAGGCGCTGTCCAAGGAACTGCGCTGCCTGGTGTGCCAGAACGAATTGATCGATGAATTGCAGGCACCGCTCGCCCACGATTTGCGCGTTCTGGTGCGGCAGCGGCTGGTAGCAGGTGACAGCGACCGGCAGATCATCAACTTTCTGGTCTCCCGGTACGGTGAATTCGTGCTGCTTAAGCCGCCGCTATCGTGGAACACCTTGGCTCTGTGGGGCGCGCCGCCGGTCGTCCTGCTCATCGGCATCGGGATGATCGTTATGGTGGAACGACGTCGGGGCGTTGCCCGCCCAAAAGCGGCGCCCGGCAGTCTCACCGCTGCAGAACAAGCGCGGCTCACGGAAATCCTGGGCGGCGAGGCAGGCTCCTGATCGGCCGGCAGCACTTTTTCCTGCGCATAATCGGCGTCAAGGCGCGACATTACCAAACTTTAATTCGGCCGACAGAAACCGGTAATGCGGGCTGGCTCATCTTGCTTGTCAATGTCGGCGCCGTAAGGGCACCTGCCGCTTTGGGCGACCACTCGATTTGGAGACAGGAATGCAGGTTATCAACGGTTCATCGCCGCGCCGCGCTCATTCAGCGCATCGGCTTGCCTTGCTGGCGACAGCTGTCGCCGGCATTGGCGCTGCGGCGGTGCTTGCTCCCGGCACAACGCCGAAACTCGATCCGTTCGGCGTGGCGGCGCACGCGCAGAATCTGAGCGAGAAGGCCCAGCAGATAACGGAGAAGCCGGTCGGTTTTGCCGACATCGTCGAGAAGGTGAAGCCCGCCGTGATCTCCGTTCGCGTCAGGATGGAGCGTTCGGCAAGTTCTGATACCAATGACGATGAGATTCCGTGGCCGCCCGGTTCGCCGTTCCAGCGCTTCTTCCGGCAATTCGGTCTTCCCGGCACGCCCAATCAGCCGAATGGCCGTGAAATCATTACCGGCCAGGGCTCGGGCTTCTTCATCTCGGCTGACGGCTACGCTGTCACCAATAACCACGTCGTGCAGGGCGCCGATAGCGTGAAGGTCACGACCGATGACGGCACGACCTATAATGCCAAGGTGATCGGGACTGATCCGCGGACCGATCTGGCGCTGATCAAGGTCGACGGCAAGAATTTCCCCTATGTGAAGTTCGCCGATGCGACGCCGCGCGTCGGCGATTGGGTGCTGGCGGTGGGCAATCCGTTCGGGCTCGGCGGCACTGTGACAGCCGGCATCGTGTCGGCTCGCGGCCGCGATATCGGCGACGGCCCCTATGATGACTTCATTCAGATCGACGCGCCGGTCAACAAGGGCAATTCGGGCGGTCCGACCTTCGACGTCAATGGCAACGTGATCGGCGTCAATACTGCGATCTATTCGCCGTCCGGCGGTTCCGTCGGCATCGCGTTTGCGATCCCTGCGGAGACGGTCGAAAGCGTCATCACTCAGTTGCGCGACAAGGGCGCCGTTGTTCGCGGTTGGATCGGCGTGCAGATTCAGCCGGTGACGCCCGAGATCGCCGACAGCATGGGTTTGAAACAGGCTACCGGCGCACTGGTTGCCCAGCCGCAGCCCAACAGCCCCGCCGTTAAGGCGGGAATCGAGAGCGGTGACGTCATTACGACGGTCAATGGCGGCTCGGTCCATGACGCGCGCGAACTCGCGCGGCGAATTGGCACCATGGCGCCGGGCACCAAGGTGACGCTGGGGTTGATCCACAACGGTCAAAGCACGACCGTCTCGGTGACGCTCGGCACGCTGCCGAACGAGAAGCAGGCATCGAGCGAGCCGGCCAAGCAGAAGGACGCCGACGTCGATGTGCCGAAGCTGGGCTTCTCGCTGGCGCCGGCCAGCACGGTGTCGGGCGCGCAGGCCAATGGCGTGGTGGTCACCGCGGTCGACGACGGCGGGGTTGCCGCCGATCATGGCCTTCAAGTTGGCGATGTTATTCTCGATGTCGGCGGCAAGCCGGTGTCCACGCCGGCAGACGTCCGCAAAGGTCTTGCCGATGCACGCAAGGAGGGAAAGCACACCGTGCTGTTTCGGGTGAAGTCGAGCGGGAGCACAAGATTCGTCGCGTTGCCGCTCGGCAACGCCTAAACGATGGGGCGATCCGCCGGCATTTGTCGCCCCCGCTGGCGGGCGCACCCTGGGGACGGGCCGCGAGGCCCGTCCCCGCCGAATACCAACTCCACCTTCCGGTATCCGTCGCCCCCGCCGGGGTGGAGTCGGTAGAGGGGGTGGCGGGCACTCGCCCGCCGCCCCCTCACGCACCCTTGCGATATTTTCGATCTATCAAATACGCTTTGGCCGTCAACACGGCCTGGTCAGGGTTTCGATGACGGACGGCGCATCCGCCGGGGCGCGGTTAGGCCATGACCAAATTGAGCGCGGTCGGAGCGCGTGATATTGGCGCGACGATATTGCCTGCGGACCTTGTTTGGACAATATGAATAGGTGGGTAGAACGCACCAGCGCCGTCGCTTGTCGGCTCGTGCAGTTCGCCTGACTGAACACGACGTTGGACCATGCGCCTTCTGATCATTGAGGACGACCGGGACGCAACCGATTATCTCGTCAAGGCGTTTCGCGAGGTCGGTCACATTGCCGATCATGCGAGCGACGGCGAGGAGGGCTTGGCCATGGCGCTCGACGGCCAATACGACGTGCTGATTGTCGACCGCATGCTGCCGAAGCGGGACGGGCTGTCGATTATCGCGGCGTTACGCGCGCAATCAGCCGAGACGCCGGTCCTCATCCTCTCTGCGCTCGGCCAGGTCGACGACCGCGTCAAGGGTTTGCGCACCGGCGGCGACGATTACCTTTCCAAGCCTTACGCGTTTTCGGAACTGCTGGCGCGCGTCGAGGCGCTGGCGCGCCGACGCGGTAATCGCGGCGAGGAGACCATCTATCGCGTCGGCGATCTCGAACTCAACCGGCTGTCTCACGAAGTGAGCCGCGCCGGACAGGAATTGCAGTTGCAGCCGCGCGAATTCCGCCTGCTCGAGTATTTGATGCGTCACGCTGGGCAGGTCGTGACGCGCACTATGCTGTTGGAGAACGTCTGGGACTATCATTTCGATCCGCAGACCAACGTCATCGACGTGCATATTTCGCGGCTACGCTCCAAAATCGACAAGGGCTTCATGCAGCCGCTGCTGCATACTGTGCGCGGCGCCGGCTATATGATTCGTGACGGCGCCCGGTAACCGCGCGGCGGGCGGCGGGCGCCGGCCGGCGCTTTCGTGAATTTCAGGTTTGGGGCTAAAATAGCTGCCACGACCCGGTGATCGGGCGGAAACCGGAGAGCGACATTATGTCGAGCAACGCGGCGTTGTTTGTCGCGGCGCGTGATTTTCTGCTCCGCCATCGCCAGGACTACGCCACCGCCTATCGCGATTTCCAGTGGCCGGAACTGGATCGATTCAATTGGGCGCTCCATTACTTCGATCCGATGGCCCGCGACAACGCGCGGCCCGGTCTGTGGCTCGTCGATGATGTCGCGGGCGAGATGCAGCTCACGTTCGCGCAATTGAGCGAGCGTTCGAACCGGGTCGCGAACGGCTTGCGGCAGCTTGGCGTGGAGCGGGGCGATCGCATCCTGGTGATGCTCGGCAACGTCGCTCCGCTGTGGGAATGCATGCTGGCCGCAATGAAGCTCGGCGCCGTTATCGTGCCGGCGACGACATTGTTGACGCGCGACGATCTTGCCGATCGCTTTGCGCGCGGCCGCGTCAAGCACGTCATCGCCGGCGCCGAGGCGGCGGTGAAATTCGCCGGCCTGCCGGGCTTCTATACGCGGATCGGCGTCGGGAAGGCAGCGCCGGGCTGGCACGCCTACGAAGACTGCTACGGCGCATCGGCCGAGTTTAGGCCCGACGGCGAAACGCGTGCCGACGACCCGCTGCTGCTTTATTTCACCTCCGGCACCACGGCGAAGCCGAAGCTGGTTCTGCACAGCCACCAGAGTTACCCGGCCGGCCATCTTTCCACGATGTACTGGCTTGGCCTGCGCCCAGGCGACGTCCACCTCAACATCTCATCGCCGGGCTGGGCCAAACACGCCTGGAGCTGTTTTTTCGCGCCCTGGACCGCGCAGGCGACGATCTTCATTGCCAATCAGCGACGCTTCAATGAGCGCGGCCTTCTCGACACCATCGTGCGTTGCGGGGTCACCACGTTCTGCGCCCCGCCGACCGTGTGGCGAATACTGATCCAGGAGGATCTGAAAGCGTGGCCGGTGCGGCTCAAGGAACTCATCAGCGCCGGCGAGCCGCTCAATCCCGAGGTGATCGAGCAGGTCAGGGCCGCCTGGGGTCTGACCATCCGCGACGGTTATGGGCAGACCGAAACGACGGCGCTTGTCGGCAATACGCCGGGGCAGAAACTCAAGGCCGGCTCGATGGGCCGGCCGCTTCCAGGCTACCGGGTGGCGCTGTTGGATGCCGACGGCGTGGCGCAGAAGGAGGGCGAGATCTGCCTGAGGCTAGAGCCGCGGCCGATCGGACTCATGCAAGGCTACCAGGGCGATGACGGCAGCGTGCTGCCGTTCCGCGCAGCTGTGTACCGCACCGGCGACGTTGCCGCGATCGACCGTGACGGTTATCTGACCTATGTCGGGCGCGCCGATGACGTGTTCAAATCGTCCGATTATCGGATCAGCCCGTTCGAGCTTGAAAGCGTGCTGATCGAACATCCGGCCGTGGCCGAGGCGGCAATCGTGCCGTCGCCCGATCCGATTCGGCTCGCGGTGCCGAAGGCGTTCGTCGTGTTGGCAGCGGGCCACAGCGCTGGTCGCGCCACTGCGCTCTCGATCTTCCGGCATTGCCGTGCTGCGCTTGCACCGTTCAAGCGCGTCCGGCGTCTGGAGTTCGCCGAACTGCCCAAGACGATTTCCGGCAAAATCCGCCGCGTCGAACTGCGCCAGTCGGAAGCCGCGAAACGGCGAAACGGCGAGCGCGCGCCGCTCGAGTTCTGGGAAGACGACTTTTCCGAAGCCGAATTGGGCCACCAGACATAGAGAATTCGATCCGTGACCGCACTCGGCAAATTGTTGCGCACAACAGCATTCAAGCTGACGCTCGTCTATTTGCTGATTTTCATTGTGTTTGCGGCCTCGCTGTTGGGCTATTTCGCCCTCAACACGCGGCGCCTCATCACCGAGCAGATCACCAGCACCATCATTGGCGAGATCACCGGCCTCACTGAACAGTACACCGAGGGCGGGTTGCGGCGGCTGGTCAACGTCGTCGAACTGCGTTCGCGGCGTCCGGGATCGAGCCTTTATCTCGTCACCACCCCGAGCGGGGAGGGACTTGCCGGCAATGTCGGGGCGCTTGAGCCGGGCGCGCTCGATCACGCCGGCTGGCTCGAAACCACTTATCGACGGCTCGACGCGCCCGAAGGCGCCGAGCATCACGCACTGGTCGAGGTCGTCCGGCTCGGCGGGTTCCGGCTTCTGGTGGGGCGTGATCTCGAAGAGCGCGAGCGGCTATACGGAATCATCACCAATGCCGGACAATGGTTGTTCGCGCTCGTGGTCGTGCTGGGGCTCGCCGGCGGCTTTTTCGTCAGCCGGCGCGTGCTGAGCCGGATCGACGCCATGACCGCAACGGCGCAAACCATCATGGCGGGCGATCTTGCCGGCAGGCTGCCGGTGGCCGGCACCGGCGACGAGCTCGACCGCCTCGCCAGCCATGTCAACGCCATGCTCGATCGCATCGTCGCGCTGATGCACGGGCTGAGCGAAGTCTCCGACAACATTGCGCATGACCTGAAAACGCCGCTGACGCGCCTGCGCAATCGCTGCGAGCAGGCGTTGCGCAGCGCCGGACATGAGGGAGAGTATCGCGCGGCGCTGGAATCCACGATCGAGGAATTTGACGAGCTGATACGCACTTTCGACGCCTTGTTGATGATCGCGCGTGCCGAATCCGGCCATGCGCGCGACGACATGACCGACTTCGACGCCGCCGAGATCGCCCGCGACGTGAGCGAGCTCTACGAGCCTTTGGCCGACGAAAAGGGCATGGCGCTCAGGCTCGATGTGCCGACAGCGGCCCCGGTGCACGGCAATCGCGAGCTGGTCAGCCAGGCGCTCGCCAACCTCATCGACAATGCGATCAAATACGCAGGTCCCGACAGCAAGCATAACGGCAGCGCTGCCGAAATCCGGGTCGGCGCGGGCAGCGAGGGCGACCGCATCCTACTGACGGTCGCGGATCGCGGACCAGGCATTCCAGAGACTGAACGCGGCCGGGTGGTCGAGCGGTTCGTGCGGCTCGAACAGAGCCGGTCAGCGCCCGGATCCGGCCTGGGTCTGAGCCTCGCCGCGGCGGTCGCGCGCCTGCACGGCGGCGAGCTGAAGCTTGAGGACAATTGTCCCGGCCTGCGCAGCATCATCGCGCTGCCGCGCGCCGGGCCGATGGGGGCGGGATGAGGCGGGCTGCAGTCAGCAAGCGGCCCAAGCCCAAGGTCGATGAAGGCGCACTGGTCCGGCGGTTTTGCGGCACGCTGCCGCGGCCCGCGCCGGAATCGTTGGCGCAGGTCTCGGCTTGGCTCGCAAGTCTTTGCGGTCACACCGAGGAAAGCGCGCTGAAGAGCTTTTTCCGCTCCTCTCCATCGTTGGGCCCCGTCGTAGCCGGCATCGCCGAGAGCGCGCCGTATCTGTGGAGTCTCGTCCGCGCCGATCCGGCGAGCCTTGCGCGCGTGCTCGGTCGTGATCCGGACGAGCACTTGACATTGCTGCTCGCCAAGGCGCGCCGTTCAGCCGGAGCGGCGCGCACGCCGGCCTCTGTCATGCGCAGTCTGCGGCGCACCAAGGCGGAAGCGGCGCTGCTGATCGCGCTCGCCGATGTCGGTGGCGCCTGGTCCGTGGCGCAGGTGACACGCGCACTCACCGAGCTTGCGGACACGACGCTCCGCGTTGCGGTTCGCCATCTCCTGCGCGAGGCCGCACAGCAGGGCAAGTTTGTTCCCGCCGACCCGGGACAGCCGGAAGCCGCAGCCGGCTACATCGTGGTCGCTATGGGCAAGATGGGTGCCTACGAGCTCAATTTCTCAAGCGACATCGACCTCATCGTGTTCTTCGATCCGGCTGCGGCGGCGCTGGCGCCAGATGTCGAGCCGATGCCGTTCTATGTGCGTTTGACCCGCGACTTGGTGAAGCTCATGCAAGAGCGCAATGCGGACGGCTACGTGTTCCGGGTCGACCTGCGCCTTCGCCCCGATCCGGCCTCGACCCAGATCGCGGTCTCGACCGAAGCGGCGCTCGATTATTACGAGAGCCGCGGGCAGAACTGGGAGCGCGCGGCTTTGATCAAGGCGCGCCCGTGCGCCGGCGATCTCGCCGCCGGCGAGAAGCTCCTGCGCGATCTCGTGCCGTTCGTCTGGCGCAAATATCTCGATTACGCCACCGTCGCCGACGTTCACGAGATGAAGCGGCAGATTCACGCTTATCGCGGCCACGGCGAGATCGCGGTGGAGGGCCACAATATCAAGCTCGGCCGCGGCGGTATTCGTGAGATCGAATTCTTTGTCCAGACCCAGCAACTCATTGCCGGCGGCCGCCATGACGAGCTGCGCGGCCGCTCGACGGTCGCAACGCTTGCAGCGCTCGCGGCCGGCGGCTGGATCGACGCCGCCGCGCGCGATGAGTTGACGGCCGCCTATGAATTCCTGCGCCGCGTCGAGCACCGCTTGCAGATGGTGGCCGATGAGCAGACTCACACTTTGCCGGCGGATGCCGGGGCGCTGGAAAAATTCGCCCGCTTTCTCGGCTTCGCCGGGCGCGGCGATTTCGCCAAGGAGCTGGTGGCGCAATTGCGCAATGTCGAGCGGCACTATGTCGGGCTGTTCGAACGCGAGCCGGCCTTCCTCGCCCGGCTGCAGAACCTGTTCGTTCTCGACGCCGGAGCGGGAGGGCGAAACGCTCGACCGGCTTGCGCAACTCGGCTTCCGCCGCCCGCAAGAGGTTGCAGACGCGGTGCGCTGCTGGCGCGAGGGCCGCTATACGGCGTTGCGCGGCGAGCAGGCCCGCAACAACCTGATCGAGCTTGTGCCGCTGGTCATCGACCGGTTCTCGCGGGCGGAAAATCCGGATTCTGCTTTCGCCGCGTTCGATCACTTTCTCGCCGGCCTGCGCGCCGGCGGACGCTTTCTCTCGCTGGTGCGTCGCAATCCGGACACGATGGACTTCATTGCGCTCATCCTCGGTACAGCCCCGCGGCTTGCCGATACGCTTGCGCGCAATCCCCAGCTCATCGATTTGCTGGTCGATCCAAGCTTTTTCGGCTCGCTTCCCGATGAACAGCGGCTCAGTGACGAGCTTGGACGCATGGTCCGCGAGCCGTGCTCCTACGAGGATTTTCTCGATGCGATCCGTCGCTTCGGCCAGGAGCACCTGTTTCTGATCGGCGCCAGAATTCTCTCTGGTTCGGTGTCCGCCGAGCAGGCAGGCGAGCTGTTTGCCGCCCTCGCCGACGTGCTGATCCGCGCGCTCCATGCGATGGTGCAGGAGGACTTTGCCGCCGCGCATGGCCGCATAAGCGGCGCCGAGACCGCGATCCTGGCGCTGGGCCGGCTCGGCGCCCGCGAGATGACCGCAAATTCCGATCTCGATCTCATCGTCATCTACGATTTCGACCACGAGCAGCCGGAATCCGACGGCAGCCGGCCGCTCTACGGTGCGCAATATTTTGCCCGGCTGACGCAGCGTCTGATCAGCGCGCTGACCGTGCAGACCAATTACGGCGTACTCTATCCGGTCGATATGCGGCTGCGCCCCTCGGGCCGCGCCGGGCCTTTGGCGACACAGATTGACGGATTTTTGAGTTATCAGGAAGACGAGGCGTGGACCTGGGAGCACATGGCGCTTACCCGTGCGCGCGTCGTCTCGGCGCCACCGGCATTTGCCGCCCGCGTCGAGGCCGTGATCCGCCGCGCGTTGTGCCGCGAGCGCGACGCCGCTTGCGTCGCGGCCGATGTCGTCGAGATGCGCGCGGCGATCGCCAAGGAGAAGGGCGACGCCGACATCTGGAACTTCAAATACGTCGCCGGCGGCCTCATCGACATCGAATTCATCGCCCAGTATCTGCAGCTTGTGCACGCCCGCACCACGCCGGACATTCTCGATACGTCGACGATGCGGACATTGCAGAAGGCCGTCCGCCTCGGCGTGCTCAAACCCGAGGACGAAGCGGTGTTGCGGCCCGCCGTGCGGCTGTTTCACGATCTCGCGCAGATTCTGCGGCTCTGCCTGCCCGCCGCGTTCGATCCGAAAGCGGCGGGCTCGGGCATCCTGACGCTGCTCGCCCGCGCCGCCGATCTTCCCGATTTCCCGGCGCTGGAAGCCTACGTGGTCGAGACGCAGCGCCAGGTGCGCGAAAGCTTCGTGCGGATTGTGGGCAGGCTGCCGCAACCCTCTTAAATCCATGCTGATCCGGATCAAACCTGATCGCACGAAGTCGGGCCTATTTTGCAGGCCCGTAACGGCCTCAAACTCAACCATCAGGTTCGTGCCATCACGCCGCCGCCCGCGCCGGCTGCCGCGCTTCGACCGGCAGCCGCACCACCACCATCGTGCCGCTGCCGAGCGACGAGCGGATGCGCATCCTTCCGCCGTGCAGTTCGGTGAGCGATTTGGCGATGGCGAGTCCCAGCCCCGAGCCCTGGTGTCGCTTGGTCAGCTGGCTCTCGACCTGCTCGAACGGCCGGCCGAGCTTGCGCAAGGCATCCTTGGCGATGCCGATACCGTTATCCTCGATGGCAATCGTGACCTTGCCGCCGCGCTGCCGCCCGACGACGGTGACGGCGCCGTCTTCCGGGGTGAACTTCACCGCGTTCGACAACAGATTGAGCGCGATCTGCTTGAGCGCGCGGCGGTCGGCCTCGAGGTGGATCGCGGGTTCGATGTCGGAAGTCAGCGTCAGCCGCTTTTCGTTGGCGCGGCCGCTGACCACGCGCAGGCAATCGGCAAGCAGCGGCCCGAGCTCGGCGTCCTCGGGATTGAGCCGGATGACGCCGGCCTCGATCTTCGACATGTCGAGAATGTCGTTGATGACTTCGAGCAGATACTGGCCGCTTTCACGGATGTCGCGTGAATATTCGTGATACTTTTCGGCGCCGAGCGGGCCGAACATCGCCGCTTCCATGATCTCGGAAAAGCCGATGATGGCGTTGAGCGGCGTGCGCAGCTCGTGGCTCATATTGGCGAGGAAGTTCGATTTCGTCTGGTTGGCCGCTTCGGCGCGGGTCTTTTCTTCGGCGTATTTCTCGGCGAGATCGGCGAGCTGTTCGGCCTGCTGCTCCAGCGCCTGCTGCGACTTGCGTAAGTCGTCGATGGTCGCGATGCGCCGCTTCTCGCCCTCGATCAGCCTCTGCTCGTGCAGCTTGATCTTGGTGATGTCGGTGCCGACCGAGACGTAGCCGCCGTCCTTGGTTCGGCGTTCGCTGATGTGCATCCAGCGCCCGTCGTCGAGTTGCGCCTCGAACGTGCGCGCGCCCGGCGGCTGGCTGTCGTCGTTGGCGATGGTGGTGCGGATGCTGGGTTTGCGCCCGGCGGCGACGACTTGCTCATAGGGCGTACCGGGCAGGACGGCCGCATCGCGTAGTTGGTGCAGATGCTGAAAGTTGGAATTGCACAGCACGAGGCGATTGTCGGCGTCCCACAGCACGAACGCCTCCGGTATGGTCTCGATGGCGTCGCGCAGCCGCAGATCGGCGGCTTCGGTCTTTTCGAGCAGGCTTTTCTGCTCGGTGATGTCGACGGCGATGCCGATCAGGTGCAGTCCTGCTTCGCCGTCCTGGCGCGCCAGTTCGCAGCGCGCCCGCAGCCAGACCCAGCGGCCGTCGGCGTGGCGCATGCGGAAGGCCTGGTCGAACAACGACATTTTGGCGTCGGCGAGCTGCGTCGCCAGCTCGTAAAGTTTGATGTCGCCTTCGTGCACCAGCGCGTTGACCTCGCCGAAGGTCAACAGCTCGTCCTTCTGCGGCAATCCAAGAATGTCGAACATGGAATGCGACCAGAACACGCGGCCGCGGCCGAGATCCCAATCCCAGAGCCCGCAGCGGCCGCGGTTGAGCGCGGTGTCGATGCGGCTTCGCACGGTGTCGTGGATCAGGTCGGCTTCGCGCGCGCGCGTCGCCTGCCAGTGAAAGGCGAAGCCGAGAATGAGCACGACGAACCCGGTCGTGGCGGACAAGGTGACGGTCAAGGCCGTGGTCGAGCGCCAACTGGCGAGCGCGGCGTCGAGCGGCTGCAGCACCGCAACCATCCCGATCGGATTTTTCAGCGCGCGCACCGTCGCCAAGGCGACTTTGCCGTCGGGCAGCAAGATATGCATCGTATGCGCCTTGGCGGCCAATGTGGTCAGCGGCTGCAGCGGCCCCAGCACATCGAGAACGGAGCGTCCCGACGCCACCGGATCGCTCGGGATGCTTGCGATGATGATGCCATCGGCGTTGGCGATGAAGACGCGCCGGCCGGCCCCTTGCGCCCAATCCGGCAGCGCGTGCGGTAGCGTGGCCGCGGAGCGCGCGACGTTCGCTCTGCCGTCCGGCGCCGGCCGCTCGAGCGCGATGGCAAGCTGGTCGGCAAGCGCCTCGACGTTTCGGGTGGCTTCGTCGAGGGATTGGCGGCGGTGTTCGAGCACCTGCACGGCGGCGCCGATGCAGATGGTGAGCATGAAAGCGACGATGAGAACCGGCACCGCGCGCCGCAACAGCGGCTCGGCGGACAACAGACGGCGGTACGCGGGATTGGCGATCGACTGCGCCAACCCCTTGATCGAATCGGAACGTAGAGACGCACCCGCCGTTTCGGCGCGCGCCATCGCCTGCCTCCGTTCGGACGTCCCCGTAAACCCGCGCTCGGAAGGATGTGCCGCATCTCCTCCGAAATCACCTCGATAAGAATCGATGCCGGCCGATTTGTCGAGAGTCTCATGTCAATAATTTTTTGCGGATATCCAAAGCTTTTTTTGCCGCGGTCGGCGCCGTGCAGGCGGATGCGGCCCGCTCCCTTGCGCTCGTCATTGCGAGGCGCAAAGCGCCGAAGCAATCCAGAACGGCGCCTCTGCCTGGATTGCTTCGCGGAGCTTGTCATCGGGCCGGCCGCCTCGGGCCGGACCCGTTGGCTCGCAATGACGAATCAACATGATCGGAATACGCTCTAAAATCCCTATTCATAACAGTCGCGCGGCATCAGCAGCCGCGCCTTGCGCTCGGGAGCGCCGATATTGTGCGGCGTCGCGGCGAGGATGGCCTCGCGCGCGCGCCACTGCGCGGGCTGCGGCACGCGACCGAGCGCGCGCTTGAGGCAGGCGTTCTGATCGCCGCCGCAGCAATATTGCCGGCGGCATGATTTTCGCGGGCAGGTCCGCCACAGCGCAAAGGCGTCGCAGAAGCGTCTTCGCTGCGCCGCCCGTTCCAGCGCGAAGCGGCGCGCATAGTCCGCCGCGCCCGGTTTCGGCTTCTTCTGCCCGGCCTTGAAGCCGGCGAAATCGGCGGCGAAATCAACGCTGCGATTCATGTCGATGCGAGCCATGTCGATGCGATCCATGTCGATGCGATTCATGTCGAAGTCGCTAGAGCGCGTTCCGCTCAATTTGACCCGTCATTGCGAGCGAAGCGAAGCAATCCAGGGCCGAGACTCCGTCTCTGGATTGCTTCGTCGCCCTACCGGCTCCTCGCAATGACGTTGCGGATTCTGTTCGATCGGAACATACGCTTGCACCAAACGCTCCCGTTCCCGCGGCGCGCCTTGGCGCCCGAGTTTTGTTCGCGCACGATCCAAAATAGCGGACCGTCGATCGTTCCGGCCGGATCGCGCGCCCAATGAAACGGCGTCACTTCAAGTGCGAGGCGGCGGCGGCAAACAAAGCCAGGGGTGGGGCCTGTCTTTCGCTTGTCCGCCCGATCCCGCTTCGCCAAGCCACAAAGAAAAAGGATGCGGAACGCCGACAGACGCAAATCACCATCCTCCGCGCCCCCACCTTTATCCTCGCCGCCTGCGCGGCAGGACAGAGGAGGGGGCGCGGCGCTGCCTCGATCCCCTCCGTTTTCCTCCCCCGCGTGCGGGGGAGGGCCGGGGAGGGGAGGCAGCGCGCCTATCGGCGTTCCACCGCGGTTCTTGCCAAAGGGACTATCCATCCCGATGGCTCAGCGTCAGGCCATGTTTCCTGGGGACGCGACGCCGTCGCGAGGTCCGTTACGGCCGCCCCGACCGGGGGGCGGAAAGACCGTGCGCCGTTTTGGCGGGCATTACCCGCTGCGCCTGTCCCAGCCCAGGGATGCACCTCCCGCCCCGGTCATGGTGCCGGGAGACGTGATGCCCGAGCCGCCCGGGAGCGGTTTGCAAAGCCGCCCGCGGGCACCGCCCTCGCTCCATGGCCCGGTCTGCCTCCGGACCACGTCCTAAACGAGCGAGGATGGTTATGTAACGTAAAGAGGGACGGATGTCAAGGGGGATCGTCGCGGAACACGCAACAAGCGGACCGCTACGGATCGCGCACGAGATGCGGATTATACCAACCTGCCCAAATCTTAAATCGTCATGCCCGCGCTCGTCGCGGGCATCCACGTCTTAACATGCGAGCGGGATCAAAGACGTGGATGGCCGGAACGAGTCCGGCCATGACGACTATCGGGCTCTGCGAATGTTGGTATTACGCGTGGCATGCAAAGCATCAAGCGTAGGGTGGGCAAAGGCGCGCGGCGCCGTGCCCACGTCAGCATCGACGCAAACTGCAAGTCAGCACGTGGGCACGCTCTGGTTTGCCCACGCGTTCATTCGCCGAAGCGGCCGGATCGTTCGGCCGTGTCTCCTGCCCAATCGCCGGGCAGGATGCCTTGCGCAACATAGCGGTGGAAACTGCTGAACGGCCAGTCGGCGACGCGCGTCACCAGTCCGTGTTTGACGGGATTGTAATGAATGTAATCGACGTGCCGTTCGAGATCGGCGTCGTTGCCGATGGCATGTTCCCAATACCGGCGTTGCCAGATGCCCTTTTCCCGTTTCGCTATTTTGCTGAGCGAGCGCGTGGTCGCAGCGGGAAGGCCACGTGAGAAACCGGATTTGAAAAGGCTTAAGCGCGAGGCGTAGTCGGCATAGCCTTGCGGCAGTTGCCACAGGGCATGGATGTGATCAGGCAGGATGCAGATGGCAAAAGTTTCGAACGGATGTCGGTTTTCCACCTCGGCATAGGCGCGCCGTAGGCGTTCGATATGACGGACCAGCAGATCGCCTCCACGCTCGGCGAGCGCAAGCGTGAAGAAAAACGCCCCACCTTGGATTTGAAGCCGACGATAACGGGACATTCGAGCTTGCCGTAACGGTTTGGTGGGCACGGCGCTCCGCGCCTTTGCCCACCCTACAACTCGGGAGCTGTCCGCAAGCGTGCGCGCGACGATGTCGGCGACATCGCGCGACAGCGGCGTCGTCGCGGCGACGCGTCGCAGCGCGGCTTCGGCGCGGCCGCGCCGTTGCCGTTCCAGCGCGCGCCAGGAGCGGAACGCTCCCATCAGCCGCGCCGCCACTTGCGGATTCTTCGGATCGAGCGCGAGCACGGTATCAGCCACGAACTCGTAGCCTAAGCCGTCGGCGCGGTTGAACTGGGTGTGGTTGCCTTGCGCGAACGAGCCGATCAGCGCCCGCACGCGGTTGGGATTGGCAAAAGAGAACGCCGGATGGGAGGTCAGCGCGCGCACCCGGTCGAGCGTCGCGGCCTCCGGGATCGCGGCCTGCAGCGCCAGCCATTTGTCGATGACGAGGGCGTCGCCTGAGTAGCGCCGATAGAAATCTTCGAGCGCCTCGGCGCGTTCGGGCCGATCGTGCTGCGCCAGCGTGTCGAGCGCCGCCATGCGGTCGGTCATGTTGTCGGCGCTTTGATATTGCTTGTGCGCGCGCGCGATTGCCTCCTCGCGTCCGGTGATCGCGAGCAGATCGAGGCCGACGTTGCGCAACGCGCGCCGTCCGGCGCTTGCGGCGTCGGGCCGGTAGGGACCGGGCGTCGCCATCCGCTCATAGGCCGCGGCGAGCGCGCCACTGTGCCGCTGGCCGATTGCCGCGCGCAGTTTGCGCCGCGCGGCATACACGGCGTCCGGATCGACATCGCGGCCGATCTCGCGGGCAATATCGGCTTCGCTCGGCGGCACCAGCGAAAGCGCAATGAAGGCCGGCTCAAGTTTGCGGTCCTCGAGCATCGCGCCGAGCGCAGCCATCAAGCCTTGATCCTCGCGCGGCAGCGCGCCCGCGCGCAACGCCGCGACGTTGTGCGTCAACACCGACATCGCCAGCGCCTGCACCGCCTGCCAGCGGTTGAACGGATCGCGATCGTGCGCGGCAAGAAACCGCAATTCGTCCGGCTCGATCGGCAAGGTGAGCTTGATCGGCGCGGAAAAGCCGCGGTTGAGCGAAGGAATCGGCCGCTCCGCAAGGCCGTTGAAGGCGACTATCTGGCTCCGCCGCGTCAGTTCCAGCACGCCGCGTTCGAGCGGCTTGCCGTCGAGCACGAGCGGCAGGTCGGCGCCGTCTTTGCCGACCAGCCCGATTGCGAGCGGGATCGCCAGCGGCTCCTTGTGCGGCTGACCCGGGGTGGGCGGAATCGTCTGTGCGATGTCGAGCCGGTAGGTCTTGGCGCGCGCATCGTAATGCGGCGTGACCACGACCTCCGGCGTGCCGGCCTGCGAATACCAGCGCATGAATTGCGAAAAATCGCGGCCGCTCGCATCGGCGAAGCATTGCACGAACTGTTCGACGGTGGCGGCCTCGCCGTCGTGGCGGGTGAAATAGAGATCCATGCCGTTGCGGAACAGCTCGGCGCCGAGCAGCACCTTGATCATGCGGACGAGTTCGGCGCCCTTGTCGTAAACCGTCGAGGTGTAGAAGTTGTTGATCTCGCGGTAGAGCTCCGGGCGCACCGGATGGGCGAGGGGGCCGGAATCCTCGACGAACTGGTGCGAGCGCAGCGAGCGCACGTCGCCGATGCGCTCGACCGGGCGCGAGCGCTGGTCGGCGGAAAATTCCTGGTCGCGAAAGACGGTCAGCCCTTCCTTCAGGCAGAGCTGAAACCAGTCGCGGCAGGTGATGCGGTCGCCGGTCCAGTTGTGGAAATATTCGTGCGCGATCACGGCTTCGATGCCGGCGATAGTCGGCATCGGTCGCGGTCGCCGGCGAAGCCAGCACGTATTTGTCGTTGAAGACGTTGAGTCCCTTGTTCTCCATGGCGCCCATGTTGAAGGCCGACACCGCGACGATCATGAAAATATCGAGGTCGTATTCGCGGCCGAACGCTTCCTCGTCCCAGCGCATGGCGCGCTTGAGGCTGTCCATGGCGTAGGCGCAGCGGTCCTCCTTGCCCGGCTCGACATAGATGGCGAGCCGCACTTTGCGGCCCGACATGGTGGTGAAGCTGTCTTCGACGTGCGCGAGCCGGCCGCCGACCATGGCGAACAGATAGCAGGGCTTCTTGAATGGATCGTGCCACACCGCGAAATGCCGCGTGCTCCCGGGCACATCGCCTTGCGCGATCAGATTGCCGTTGGCGAGCAACACCGGCGCTTCGTCCTTCTCGGCCTCGATGCGCGTGGTGTAGACCGCCATTACGTCCGGCCGGTCGAGGAAGTAGGTGATGCGGCGAAAGCCCTCCGCCTCGCATTGCGTGCAATAAGTCTCTCCGGCGCGATAAAGCCCCATGAGCTGGGTATTGCCGGCCGGATCGATTGCGGTTTCGATTTCGAGCTCGAACGCCCGGTTCGGCGCCTGCGCGATGGTGAGCTTGTCCGGCGTGACGACGTAGCTTGCCTGCGGCAACGGCTTGCCATCGAGCGCAAGCGAGACGAGCTGCAAATCCTCGCCGTCGAGCACCAGCGGCGCCGGAGCAACAGTACCGTTGGGCCGAAGCTTGAGCCTGGAGCGGACCCTGGTCGCGGTCGGATGCAGCGACACGTCGAGGTCGACGGTGTCGATCAGCCAGTCGGGCGGGCGGTAATCCTTAAGGCGGATGGTGCGGGGTTCTTCGGTGCGCATGCCGCTGTTGTAGCCGGGATTGCACGCAGTGCAATCCGGGAGCGGTGGCGAAGCCGGGACTTTCGCCCCGGATTTCGCTGGCGCTCGATCCGGGCTACTTTTGCTCATGATGCGCGCGATGGTGCTCGACCGGCCGAAGACCCCGCTCGTGATGCGCGAGAGGCCGCTTCCGCAGCCCGCGCGCGGCGAAATTCTTGTGCAGGTCGAGGCCTGCGGGGTGTGCCGTACCGATCTGCATGTGGTGGACGGCGAGCTGCCGCATCCGAAACTGCCGATCGTGCCGGGACATGAAATCGTCGGCCGCGTGGCGATGCTCGGGCCGGGCGTGACAGGCTTTCGGGACGGCGAACGCGTCGGCGTGCCGTGGCTCGGCGCCACCTGCGGTGTCTGCCCCTATTGCCGCTCCGGCCGTGAAAACCTGTGCGACAATCCGTTGTTCACCGGCTACACGCGCGACGGCGGTTACGCGACCCACACGATTGCCGATGCGAGGTTCTGTTTTCCGCTCGACGCAAATCTCGATGCCGCCGAAGCCGCGCCGCTTTTGTGCGCGGGGTTGATCGGCTGGCGCAGCTATCGGATCGCCGGCGAGGGGACTGCGCTTGGCCTCTACGGCTTCGGCGCCGCTGCTCATATTCTGGCGCAGGTGGCGGCCTGGCAGGGCCGCCGCGTCTATGCCTTCACGCGGCCGGGCGATACGGCCTCGCAGAATTTTGCCCGCTCGCTCGGCGCGGTCTGGGCCGGCGGCTCCGACCAGACGCCGCCGGAACAGCTTGACGCTGCCATTATCTTCGCGCCGGTCGGCGCGCTGGTGCCGGCGGCGTTGCGCGCGGTGAAAAAAGGCGCGCGCGTGGTCTGCGGCGGCATCCACATGTCCGACATTCCGAGCTTTCCCTATTCGATCCTGTGGCAGGAGCGACAGCTGGTTTCGGTCGCCAACCTCACCCGCGACGATGCGCGCGAGTTTTTGGCCATCGCGCCGCAGGCAGGCATCAAGATGCAGGTCACGCGCTATCCGCTCTCCCAGGCCAATGCCGCACTCGACGACCTGCGGTCCGGGCGCTTCGAAGGCGCCGCGGTGCTTATTCCGTAATATTGTCTCCCGGGCGCGGCGCAGCATGGAGCGAAGCGCAATGATGCGCCGCAGACCCGGGATCGTCACAAGCTCAGATATTCAGCGCTGCGCCCGCGAAGGTCCCGGATCAGCGGCGCACCGCTTCGCTACGCTGCGCGCTGCACCGCATCCGGGAAACATAAACGGTCCTACCGCCGCGGTTCGGTGTGACCGATGACGCGTTGAACGTCCGGATAGCGCCGGCGCAGCCCGCGCTCCACCGCGTCCACCAGGTCGTGCACCGCGCGCACCGAGAGCGCCGGATCGGCGCCGCAATGAAAATTGACGATCTCGCCATCGGCGGTTTCGCGCACGCGCACATCGTGGACTTCGCCGAGTCCTTCGATCTCGGCGGCGAGCGACGAGAGCAATTCGCTCACCTCGGCAATGCGCGCCGCCGAGGCGTCGCGGCCGGCGAGCACGTCGGCGGGCAGCGGCTCGATGTGGGTCTCGACCTCGACCTCGGGACCGAGTTCCTCGCGGAATGCCTCTTCGAGCCGGCTCGCGATGTCGTGCGCCGCGGCAAGCGTCAGCGTGCCGTCGACTTCAAGATCGGCCGACACCGACAGCCGTCCGGAAATCGCCTGCACCGCCACGTGATGAATGGCGAGGGCGCGGTTGCGCGCGGTCATCATGACGCGCTCGCGCACGGTCTCGTCGTCGAGCGCGCGCGGTTCGGCGGTGATCGTGACTTCGGCCTGCGGCAGGTCGGCGCGGATGGCGCGCGTCAATTGCTCGCTGATGGCGGCGACGCGATCGAGCGGCAGCGCGCGGTTGACGCCGATGGCGAGCTCGATGAACAAAACCGCGCCGGCCGGCCGCGCCCGCACGCGCTCGACGCCGACCACGCCCGGCATCCGCCGCGCGATCGCCACCACGCGCTCGCTGACGCCGGCCGGCGCGGTGTCGGTCAAGGTGTCGATCGTGCGCCGGCCAAGCCGCCAGCCGGCGATGCAGATGAAAATCGCAACGACCAGCGCGGCGGCGGCGTCGGCTGACGGATAGCCGAATGCGACGCCGCCGAGGCCGATCAGGACCGCGACCGAGGACCACATGTCCGAGGCAAAATGCAGCGCGTCGGCTTCGAGCGCCTCGCTCGCGGTCTGCCGCGCGATGCGGCGGAGCGCGCGGGCTCGGAAAAAGTCGACCGCGACCGAGGCGGCGATGATCGCAAACGCCGCAGCCGTCGCCTCGACTTGATGCGGTTGACCGACAAGGAGCCGCCGCACCGCTTCGAAGACCACGACGCCGGTGAGCAGGAACAACAAGGCGGTTTCGGCGAGCGCGCTCACGCTTTCGACCTTGCCGTGGCCGTATTGATGCTCGGCGTCGGCCGGCTTGCCGGAAATGCGCACCGCCAGATAGGTCAGAAGCGTTGCCGCGAGATCGAGCAGCGAATGGCCGGCCTCCGACAGGATGGCGAGCGACCCGGTCGCAAGGCCGACGATCGTTTTCGCAGCCGCCAGCCCCGCCGAGGCGGCGATCGATCCGAGCGCGGCTTTTTCCTTGGCGTTCATGCGACATCGCCGGCGTGCAAATCCATATCTCGTAGCGTCAAGGCTTGTCAGTCTAGCAGCTCGATCTGCGCGTGGTGACCATGCGCCCGCGCGAGCCTTCCGTCGCAGGTCAAAAGGACGGCGTTCAACCCCTCGGCAAGCGCTACGTAGGTCGCGTCATAGGCTGTCAGCGACCCGCGAAGCTCCCAAATCCGGCCGAGGAGCGAAGTATGTTCGTGGCGCACCAGATCGAGATCGAACAACGCAACCAAAGCCGTCTCGGCGCGACTGCTGGAAATTTCACCGGCGAGCGCGAGCCGCCGGATGGCGCGGATGACCTCAACGTCCAGCAAATGGGGAGCGTGGAACTCGTCGCTGTGGTCCAACACGCGGTCGACCTGCCGAATTCCAAGGGCGGTCTGAAGCAGAATTTCGACCACCACAGAAGCGTCGAGCACACGCACGCTTAAGATCAGCGCCGGTCGCGCTCCTCCCGGATGATGGCGGTCGGGGACGTCTTAAGCCGGGCCGGCCCCATCGCGGCGAGCCTTGCTTTGATTTCATCGAGGGTGGGTCGCTCAGCGCTCTTGCGGATTTCGCGCAACAGATAATCCGACAGCGACAGCCCTGCCGCCGCGGCGCGGGCCTTGAGCAGTCGGTGCAACGGATCGGGCACGTGGCGGAGCTGGATCATCCTGGACATGTGTACAACATATTTGCATGTGAAGCACATGTCAAACCGGCGCCTTGCACTGGCAAGTCCGGCCGACTAACTGGTCCATCGCTGAGTGAGATCGTGGACGTGGATCGAAAATTCTCCGTCGCCCCGATGATGGAATGGACCGACCGGCACTGCCGGTTCTTCCATCGCCTGCTGACGCGTCGCGCCCTGCTTTATACCGAGATGCTCACCACGGGCGCGGTGCTGCATGGCGACCGGACGCGGCTTCTGCGCCATGATCCGGCCGAGCATCCGCTGGCGCTGCAGCTCGGCGGCGCCGAGCCGCGCGCGCTCGCGCAATGCGCCCGCATCGGGGCCGACTTCGGTTTCGACGAAATCAATCTTAATGTCGGCTGTCCGTCCGATCGGGTGCAGGACGGCCGCTTCGGCGCCTGTCTGATGGCGGAGCCGGAGCTGGTGGGCGCGTGCGTCGCCGCAATGAAGGCGGCCGTTGCGATCCCCGTGACGGTGAAATGCCGCCTCGGCATCGACGAGCAAGACAGCGAAGCCGCGCTGGATGCGTTCGCTTGCACTGTCGAGCAAGCGGGCGCCGACGCGCTCATCGTGCACGCCCGCAAAGCCTGGCTCAAAGGGCTGTCGCCGAAACAAAACCGCGAAATTCCGCCGCTCGATTACGATCGCGTCTATCGGCTCAAGGCGGCGCATCCGCGGCTTCCGGTTATTCTCAACGGCGGGGTTTCGGAAATCGAAGACGCGCTCGTCCACCTCGCCCTCGTCGACGGCGTTATGCTCGGGCGCGCTGCCTATCAGGAGCCGTGGCGGCTCCTTGGCGTTGATCCGCTCGTGTTCGGCGAGCAAGCGCACTTTGCCTCGGCGAAACAGGCCGCTCTCGCGCTCGTCCCCTATATCGAACGCGAGCTGGCGCAGCGGACGCGGCTGCACAGCATCACGCGCCACCTGCACGGCCTGTTCCGCGCCGTGCCCGGCGCGCGGGCGTTCCGCCGCCAGCTCGCCGCCGCGGCGACCACACCGCAGGCCGGCGCCGAACTGCTCGTCGCGGCGCTGGCGCTGGTCAGCGATGCCGCGCTGGACAGCGGTGGCGAGTTGGCGCACATCGCCGCCTAGCCGTTCGCTGCCGACACTTCGTGTTCGCATTCGCGTCGGGTTTTCCCGGAACGAGCCGGAAAGAACAATAAGACGATGTTTCTCGGCATCGGATGGAACGAGATTGTCTGGCTCGCTTCCGCAATCGAGGTTGCCGGCGTGATCACCGGGCTGCTCGCCGGCCTATTTGGTGTCGGCGGCGGCGCGGTCATCGTGCCCGTGCTTTACGAAGTGTTCGGCGCGCTCGGCGTGCCTGAAGCGGTGCACATGCAGCTTTGCGTCGGCACCTCGATTGCCATCATCCTGCCGACCACGATCCGCTCCTTCCTCGCCCATCGCGCCACGGGCCTCGTCATTCCTCGGGTCATCCGGCTGTGGGCAGTTCCGGCGGTGATCGGCGTCGGAAGCGGCGCGGTGATTGCGGCCTTCGCCCCCGCCGCAATGTTCAAGATCGCTTTCATTGTCGTAGCAAGCTTTATCGCCAGCAAATTCCTGTTTGCCGGCGACCGCTGGAATCTGGGCGCGGAACTGCCCGGCGCTGTGCTGATGACCGGTTACGGCTTCGGCATCGGGCTCGCCGGCTCGCTTATGGGGATAAGCGGCGGCTCGCTCTCCAACATCGTGCTCACGCTCTACGGCAAACCTCTCCACAATGCGGTTGCGACCTCGGCCGGGCTCGGCGTACCGATTACGATCGTCGGCACGCTCGGCTACATTCTCGCCGGCCTGCCGCATCGCGCCGAATTGCCGCCGTTCTCGCTCGGCTTCGTGTCGCTGATCGGACTTTTCGTCATGGCGCCGGTGTCAAGCCTGATGGCGCCTTATGGCGCCCGGCTCGCGCACAAGCTGTCGCGGCGCCGGCTGGAAATCATCTTCGGCATGTTTCTGCTGACGGTATCGGCGCGCTTTCTCATCAGTTTGGTGTGAGCCTTGCGCAGGGTGGGCGAAATCGCTTGCGCAACGTGACTGCGTGGGCACCGCGCCGGCGCGATTTCGCCGACGCGGCCGGGCTCTCACGGCACGGCGCCCCCTACCGATCTTGGAATGACGATCAGGGATAGCCGCGCAGCAACAGGCGGTCGCCGCTGACCTGCCAGCTCTGCAGCCGGTTGAGAAAGCTCATGCCAAGCAGGCTCGTCTTGAGCTGGCCGGGCTGCGCCACCAGCGCCTCGACCGAGCGCTCGACCAGGCTGCCGATGGCGACGCGGTCGAGCGTGACGGGAGCGGCGCGGGTGCGCCCGTTTGCGGTGTCGATCTCGACCGTGTAGTCGAGCACTTCAAGCGGCAGACCGGCGGCCTTGGCGTCGTCACGGGTGAGCACGATCGAGGTTGCGCCGGTATCGAGAACCATGGCGATGCGCGCGCCGTTGACCTGGGCGCTAATGGCAAAATCCCCGGCGATCGTGCGGGCGACGGCAACAGTGCGGCCGTGGGAGATGACGTGGCCCGGGACCAATTCGCCGACCACGCGGTCGGCGACCTCGTGCAGCTCGAACCGGTAGGAATAGCCGACGAGCAGAACGAGCGCGACGACGACCCAGAGCAGCGCCGCTGTGATCGCCTGCGCGAAGCGCTCGCGGAACAGCGTCAGCACGGTCCCGACGACGAAGACGAGGAGGGCGATCTTGTAGGCGAGCGATGAGAAATCGCGCCCCGACAGCGGCCGTGCCGGCATCACGTTGTGGCCTGCCAGGAAGACGAAAAGCGCGATCACCGATGCGACGAGCAGCAACAGAAACAGACGTTGACGCACAGGTGCTGTCCTCTCACGCCAGCAGTCCAGAGGCCGCGAACAGGCGGTTCGGGCTGGGCGCGGCCTGCACGACCTTGCGCAGCGCGCCGCGCTGCAGGCAGGCAATCTCGATAGCGGTCATCAAGGGTCCTGACCGGGATCGCGTCACCATAGACACCGCATACGCCAAGGAAAAGCACAAAGGAAAAGCAGGCAATTCGCTAAGATTTCAGCCGTCGGCGCCGAACAGCGACCTTTTCAAGCGGCTGGGCCTGTCGTCGGAACGCGACGACAGCTCGGCTTGCGGCTGGATCGGCGGCGCGCCTTCCGGGATGGGCGCCAAAGCCGACATGACCCGCTCGGGCGGAAAGGTGACGATCACCTCGGTACCGATGCGCAGCTTCGATTTCAGCGTGAAGGTGCCGCCGTGCAGGTCGATCAAATTCTTGGCGATCGGCAAGCCGAGGCCGGCGCCCTGCTCGGCGGACTTGATCGAATTGGAGCCTTGGCCGAATGAAGCCAAAACGATCGGGATTTCCTCTTCCGGGATGCCAGGTCCGGTGTCCTTGACGCTCATGTATTGGCCGCCCGACGCGGTCCATCCGACTTTGAGCCAGATTTCGCCGCCCTGGGGCGTGAACTTGATGGCGTTGGACAGAAGATTGAGGCAGATCTGGCGCACCGCACGCTCGTCGGCCCATAGCCGCGGCATGTCGGGCTCGAACATTTCATGGATGGTGATGCCGCGATTGCCGGCGCGCAGCTTCAACAGGTGATGGCAATCCTCGACGACGCGCGCCAGCGACACCGCTTCCTCGTTGAGCTCATAGCGGCCGGCCTCGATGCGCGACAGATCGAGGATTTCGTTGATGAGGTTCAGCAGGTGCACGCCGGAATTATGGATGTCGCCGGCGTAATCCTTGTACATCGGCACCGCGTGCGCGCCGAAAATCTCGGCCTTCATCACCTCGGAGAAGCCGAGGATGGCGTTGAGCGGCGTGCGCAACTCATGACTCATCTGCGCCAGAAACCGCGACTTGGCGATATTGGCGGCTTCGGCCCGGCGGCGCGCTTCATCCGAAATAGACTTCGACTGTTCCAGTTCGCCGATCAGCAATTCTTTTTCGGCGCGCGCCTCGAGCGTCGCCAGCGTGGTCGAGTAGAGCCGATAGGCGAGCAGCGAGAAGTAGCCCTCGGCAGTCAGCGCCATCGCGGCGAGGATGTAATTATGCAGCGTGCCCTTGAGCACGAAGTCGAGCGCAATCGCGATGGTGATCGGCAGCGTCAGCGCGAAAACCGCGATCGGCAGGCTCGACGCCAACATGCTCGATATCGCCACCACCAACAGCATGACGAACAGCATGAACATGCCGGCCTGCTCGTCGACGCCGATCGGATTGATCAGGATGAAAGTCCACGCCATGCCGAAGAACAGATCGAGCAGGAGGAAGCGCATCCGCCACGAGCGCAGGTTGGCGGTCGACGGCATTTCGGCGAGGAATTGCCGGCAGGCGCGGATGATGACGAGGTGGATGAGCAGCGCCCCCGCGGTCCAGACGCCGCAGATCAGCGCGCCGGACCACAGGCCGGAAAACAGCCCGATGGTGACGATCAGGAGCAAGATGACCGGAGACGCCGACAGCCGGTTCTGTGCGAATTGGCGCAGCAATTCGTAATCGAAGACCGGCCTTGTGCCGCTGGTCGAGGTCAGCCGGTCGCGCGCTTCGCGCACGTGCTGCGCGGCACGGCGCCGCTTCGCCGGCGAAGCGGCAGCCGGCGCAGCGGGCGCGGCCGGCGCGGCGGGATCGCGCGTTTCGCTGGTCTTTGACAGCATTGCAAACCAGTGTTGGCGATAAATCGCGACAAAAGTCGCGCAAATTCCTTAAGACCAGGCTTAACCCGATGCGCCTTTGCGACGCCGGCAACCATTCGTTCACCGTGTGGGCCGGCGCGGCCGTTCCGTGCCCGATGCAAGCCGGATAGGCGCTGATGCGAGGCGCTGGCCGAGCCCCGCGAGCGACGATAAGCTTCGCCGCAAAGGAGACAGAGGTGGCCCATGAAGCTCTACGACGGCGGCCGTGCCCCCAATCCGCGCCGCGTGCGCGTCTTCCTGGCCGAAAAGGGCATCAAAATCCCGACCGAGCAGGTTGACCTCGGCAAGCTGGAGCAGCGCTCGGATGCCTACACTGCGATCAATCCGATGCAGCGGGTGCCGGCGCTGGTGCTCGACGATGGCACCGTGATCGCCGAGTCGATCGCGATTTGCCGCTATTTCGAGGCTTTGCAGCCCGATCCGCCGCTGTTCGGCCGCGGCGCGCTCGAGGGCGCGTTGGTCGAAATGTGGAACCGGCGTGCCGAACTGCACCTGTTGCTGCCGGCGGCGAGCATTTTTCAGCACTTGCATCCGGCCATGAAGCAGATGGTCGACCCGCAGGTGCCGCAATGGGGCGAGGCCAACAAGCCGCGCGTGTTCGATTTTTTGCGGTTTCTCGACAACGAACTCAAGAGCCGGTCTTTTGTTGCCGGTCAAGACTACAGCGTCGCCGACATCACGGCGCTCATCGCGGTCGATTTCATGCGCGTGTCCAAGCTCGTCGTGCCCGACAGTCTCGCCAACGTGCGGCGCTGGCACGCAGCCATGTCGGCGCGCCCGAGCGCTGGGGCCTGATGTGGCGACCCGTCCAAGGCTGAGCGTCGCCGGCACCGAATGTAGGGTGGGCGAAATCGCTTGCACGACGCGACCGCGTGGGCACCGCGCGGAGGCGATTTCGCCCACGCGGCACCGCTCTCAAGGCGCGGTGCCCACCCTACCGTAGTCACCTCGTGCCCGATTATCGGATAAACGTTCCGGCACCCAGCCCGTAGGGCGGATTAGCGCCGCGTAATCCGCCATTCGTGTTGCTGGTCGGCGGATTACGCCTTTGGCTAATCCGCCCTACGCGCTGTCCGATCATCCCTTCTTGCGCACCGGCTCGAATCCGATTTTCAGCCGGTGCCCCGTGGCCTTGGCGAAGCGGGCGAGCGTGCGAGTTCGAGGGCCGCCCGCGGCCGCTTTCGAGCCGTGCGATCGTGCTCTGCGTCGTCTTCATGCGCTTGGCCAGTTCGGCTTGGCCCAAGCCCGAGCGCGCGCGCGCCTTCGCCACCGCTTCCATCAGCGCGAACTCCTCCTCCAGCGCGTCGTAGTGCTTGCGCACCTGCGGGTCCTTCAACAACCGCGCCTTCAAGTCCTTGAGCTTGGTCATGCGACCTCCTTGGCCCGCTGCTGGGCGAGCGTAGCCCGGATTTCGCGCAGCGAAATCCGGGTCCCAGAAGTGCGAGCTGGTCGGTCGTTCCCGGATTTCTCTCGGTTCAATCCGGGCTACGCTCGCTACGCCGCGAGCGCGCGCAACGCCGCTTTCGGCGCGCGATCGATAATCCGCAACAGCGCCCGCATGGCGCCGTCGGGGTTGCGTCGTCCTTGTTCGTAGGCTTCCATGGTGCGGGCCGGAATCCCGAACAGCCGCTCGAATTTCTTGGTCGACGAGGCGACCTTGCGGCGGATGGCCTTTATCTGAGCAGGCGTCATGGCGCCGCCGGGCGGTTCACGCGCTTGCAACTCAATTTCGCCGCGCAGATGCTTGGCCATCTCTTCGAAAGCCTCGACCAGATCATCGCCGACGCGCGAACCCTTTACGCGCGAACCCTTGACGACAGAAGCCTTGACGCGGGAAGCCTTGGCGGGCGATCGGCCGCGCGGCAGTCTATTGACGCTCGGACTTTTGCTTGCCAACGCGGCAAGCGGCCGGCGGCGATCTGCGCGTGCTTTGTTTGATAACGCCATTGCTAAATTCCAGGCTTCTTGATGCTTTCGAGCGCCGCCAAAATTCGCCGGCGCTGCGCGGTGGACGACGCGACCGCGTGGGCACCGCGCGCAGCCGATTTCGCCCGTGCGGCACCGCTTTCACGGCGCGGTGCCCACCCTACCGCAGTCACCTCGAGCCCGATTATTTGATAAACGTTCCGGCGCGCAGTTCGCTGAACGCCTGCTGCAGCTCGCTCTGCGTGTTCATCACGATGGGGCCGTACCAGGCGACCGGCTCTTCGATCGGCTTGCCGGAGACCAGAAGGAAGCGAATGCCCTGTTCGCCGGCCTGCACCGTCACCTCATCGCCGGAATCGAACACCACCAGCGAGCGGTTGCCAGTCTGCTCGCGCGCCAGCGTTTCGGTGCCGCCGTCGGTCTTTTCGGTCAGCACGCCGAACGGGGCCGATGCAGCGCGGAAATCGCCGGAGCCTTCGAACACGTAGGCGAAGGCGTGGCGATTGAGTTCGACCGGCAGCGTCTTGCGCAGGTTCGGCGGCACCGAAATGTCGAGATAGCGCGGGTCGGCGGCGACGCCCTCGACCGGGCCGCGCCGGCCCCAAAAATCGCCGCACACGACGCGGACGCGGGTGCCGTCGTCGTCTGCGATTTCCGGAATCTCGGCGGCCTTGATGTCCTGATAACGCGGCGCCGTCATCTTCAAGGATGACGGCAGGTTGGCCCAGAGCTGGAAGCCGTGCATGCGGCCATCGGCGTCGCCCTGCGGCATTTCCTGATGCAGAATGCCGCGGCCCGCCGTCATCCATTGCACGTCGCCGGCTCCGAGATTGCCGCGATTGCCGAGGCTGTCGCCATGCTCGACGTTGCCGGCGAGCACATAGGTGATGGTCTCGATGCCGCGGTGCGGATGCCAGGGAAAACCGGCGCGGTAATCCTCCGGCCGGTCGTTGCGGAAATCGTCGAGCAAGAGGAACGGATCGAACTCGCTGGTCTCGCCGAAGCCGAAGGCGCGGCGAAGCTTGACGCCGGCGCCCTCGATCGTGGGTTTCGAGGTGATGATCTGTTTCACAGGGCGAATGGACATGGCGCTATGACCTGGCTGCAGTGCGATGCGCTAAAGATGGCGGGTCGGCCGGCGACGGCAAGAAGGCACATCGTTGATACCGCGCGCCCGAAAGGCGTTTCGGATCGCGCACGGGTCGCCGCGTTTCACAGTTCGGCGATCATCGCGCGCGTGCCGCGGCGGGGCGCCGTTTGCCGCCGGGCCTGCTCGCGAATGCGTTCGTGTACGAAGCCGAGCTTGCCGATCGCCAGCCGGCTCAGTACGAACGGGTAGAGGTCCGGCGCACCCATGCTGCGATTGATCGAATTGACCGCAAAGGTGAGCGGCAGCCAGGCTTCGACAATGCGGTCGATATCGGCATGGAGCGGATCAAAGTCGATCCGCGTCGTCATGCCTTTGGATAATTTTGGCCGCACCACGAGACCGAAGGCGTTCGCGGTCTCCAGCGTATCGATCACGTGGAAATAATGCGCCCAGGTCTCGGCGAAGTCCTCCCACGGATGCGACGACGCATAGGCGGAAACGAAATGCTGCGGCCAGTCGGCCGGCGCGCCCTGCGCGTAATAGGCCTGTAAGGACTGCCCATAATCCCTGCGCTCGTCGCCGAAGATATTTCGAAACGCTTCGAGATGCGGCGAATTGGCGATCAGGCGGTCCCAATAATAATGCGCGATCTCGTGGCGGAAATGGCCGAGCAAGGTGCGATACGGCTCGCCCATCGTGCCGCGCTGGCGCTCGCGCTCGGCATCGTCGGCTTCGGCGAGATTGATGGTGATCAGCCCGTTGGTGTGGCCGGTCACGGCCAGCGGCCCAACGGCGGCAGGGCCGGCGGTCGCGACGAAATCGAAGGTCAGCGCGTTGGCGCCATCCGATGCGGCATCAAGCGGCAGGCGAAGCTTGATGAGCGTATAGAACAATCGGTGCTTGGCCGCTTCGATCAAGCGCCAGCGCCGCAAGTTTTCCGGCACCGACAAATCGGGGATCATGCGGTTGTGCCGGCAGGCGAGGCAGAACTGGTCGGGCCGACGCGCCTCGATCAGCCAGTTGCAGGCGCCGTGCGCGGCATTGGCGCAGAAGCGGTAACGCGCGTTGCGCCTGGCGAGCGCGTGCCAGAGCGGATCGCCGGCCGGACGCAGCGCGGTGACGGTCTCTTCCCTCGGCAGATAGCCGAGCTGCGCGCCGCAGCTCTCGCACCGCGTGTTCTCGAAATAAAGCGGCTGCCCGCAATTCTGGCATTCGAACAGTTTCATGATGCTCCCTTCGTCATCGCTCGATATCGCTCATGCGCGAATGGCCAAAGCCAAGCATGATTGTAGCCGTCAATGAACGCTTCCAGGCTGATAAAGTTCTGGCCCGACCGGCGCAGCTTGCAATGCTAGGCGACTTTGGCGAGCGGCTTGGTCAGTTCGCGCACGCGCTCGATAAAGATTTGCGCGGTCGGATTGAGCGTGCGGTTCTTCAAGGTGACGATGCTTACCGGGTGCCGCGTGCCGCGCAGTTTCACCGGCAAAGCTTTGAGGTCTGGGCGGCGGCGCGGCAAAAGCAGCGAGAAGCCGGCCGTCACGGTGAGAAATCGTTGTGTCGCGAGCAGTCCGTCTCGCATCGTGGCGGACGAAGTCGTCACGGTGAGCGCCGGCGGCTCAAGACCGGACGCGCGAAACAGTCCCGCGACCAGCCCGCCGAAAAAGCTGTCGCCAGCCGGCAACACCCATGGCTCGTTGTTCAGATCGGCCAACGTGAGCCGGCGCCGTCGCGTCAGTGGATTGTTGGCCCCGGCCGCAATCACGAGCGCGTCTTGGAACAGAGTTTCGGCGTCCTGCTCGTCGCTGATGCGGTGCGCAATGCGCGTCATCACAAGATCGGCGCTGCGGTCTTCGAGCGCGGCGAACAGCGGCGCGGTATCGGCGACCTGGACGCGGAATCGCATGCGCGGATGCTCGCGCGAGAGGCCGTCGATGACGGGCAACACGATGGCCGCGGTGATGGGATCGGTGGCGCCGATGCGGACTTCACCGGCACTGGGATCGGACAGGAATTCGATGTCTTTGAGCCCCTGTTGCATCTCGTCGAAGATGGCGACGCCGCGCTTGATCAGCGCCTGCCCGTATGGCGTCGGCTCGACGCCGCGCCGGCTGCGGTCAAGCAGCCGCACGCCGAGCGCATATTCCATGTCGGCGATGGCCTTCGACACGACCGGCTGAGAGACCGCCAAATGCTCCGCAGCCTTGCCCATTGTGCCGCATTGGGCGACGCTCATGAGAATGCGCAGGTCGCGCAATTTCAGCCGCTGGCTGGCCCGCTGCGCGTCGTGCTTTGGCTCTGTCATAGTCGTTTAGCTATGGGGTCATCCAAATATAGAGCTATTTGTCTATCCCACGGCGGCGCACCGTGCAATCGCAAATGAAATTGGCGTGGCCGACAGGCCCGGCAGGCCTGGGCTGCACCACTCACCCGGCACGGAGGACAGACATGATCAGCAAACGCGCGTTTCTCGCCACAGCCGCAACGGCCGGCGCCGCAGCGGGCCTTGGCCTTGCAGCGCCGTTCCGGGCGCTGGCGCAAACCTATCCGTCGCGTCCGATCCGTGTCGTCATGCCCTCTACAGCCGGATCGCCCGTCGACCTCCTGATCCGGCTCTACGCGCAGAAAGTGTCGCAGAACTGGAACGAGCCTGTTGTGGTCGAGGCTCGCCCGGGTGCGACCGGCTCCGTCGGCGCCGAAGTCGTGGCCCGGGCGGCGCCGGACGGCTACACGCTCCTGTTCACGGTCGACCTGCCGATCACCATGGCGCCGAACGTGATCAAGGTGCCCTACGATCCGCGGCGCGACTTGATCCCGATCGCCGGCGTTGCAGAAAGCAGTAACGTGTTGGTGGTCAATGCTTCGACCGGGATTCGGACCTTGAACGAGCTGGTCGCCGCGGCCAAAGCCAAGCCGGACAGTCTGAGCTTCTCCTCGGCGGGCATCGGATCGCCGGCTCATTTCTGCGGCGAGATGATCATGCACCAGGCCGGTATTGACATGATCCATGTCCCCTTCAGGGGTGCCGTCCCGGCGATGAACGCGGTGCTGGCCGGAACCGTGACCATGTTCTGCGGGCCAGCCCAACTGGTCCTGCCGCAAATCAAGGCGGGAAAGGTCTATGCGCTCGGCGTGGCCGGAGCGAAATCCTCGCCGCTGTTGCCGGGAGTGACTCCGCTTTCGGCCACCTATCCGGGCCTCGTCATGACGCAATGGTACGGTCTCTTCGCACCCGCGCATACGCCCGCCACGGTGTGCGATAAGCTGCAAGCCGAGTTCAAGAAGATTTATGCCGACCCCGAACTGCAGCACAAGCTGTTGTCGCTCGGGCTGGAGCCGAACTGGATTCCCGGCCCCGAGCTTGCTTCCAGAATCGCGGCCGACCTGAAGAAATGGCATGACCTGATGGCGGCCGCCGGGATTCACGGCAGTTAAATCTGCAAGGCCGCAAAGTCCGGCCCATGCAATCAACGTCCAGTTGGCTTGGCTATCGTCGATAATCCCCGTAAGGGTTACGCTTTAGGCCTTTAGGCGCAAGCGGGGAGGATCGACATGATCAACAGACGCACCGTTCTTTCGTCGATCGCGACGGCCGGCGTCGCTTCCGGATTCGGCTTTGCAGCGCCGTTTGTGGCGCTGGCTGATGACTATCCTTCGCGCGCCATTCACTTTGTCCTGCCGTTCCCGGCCGGCCCGACCGATGTCGTCATTCGGCTTTACGCGGACAAGCTTTCGCAGGATTGGCATCAGCCCGCGGTGGTCGACAACCGCCCCGGCGCGACGGGTTCGATCGGCACCAAGGTCTTGGTTCAGGCCAAGCCCGACGGCTATACGCTCCTGTTTACGGTGGACCTGCCGATCTCGATGGCGCCCAATCTGATCAAGGTGCCGTACGATCCCGTGCGCGATCTGATCCCGATCGCCGGCGTGGTCGAGAGCAGCGGCGTGCTTGTCGTCAATGCCTCGACCGGGATCAAGACCTTGGCGGAATTTGTCGCCGCCGCCAAAGCCAAACCGGGCACCTTGACGTACTCCTCCGCTGGGATCGGCTCGCCCGCCCATCTGTGCGGGGCGATGATGGCGCAGCAGGCCGGCCTCGACATGATCCACGTGCCCTACAAGGGCGCCGGCCCGGCGATGAATGCGGTTCTGGCCGGCACGGTCACCGCGTTCTGCGGCCCGATCGCGCAATCCCTGCAGTACATCAAATCGGGAAAGTTTTATGCGCTCGGCGTTTCGGGGCCGAGAGCGTCGCCATTGTTGCCGGACGTGAAGCCGCTGTCGGCCTCCTATCCGGGCCTCGTGATCTCGAACTGGTTCGGCCTTTTGGCGCCTGCTCACACGCCGGCTCCGATTTGCGACAAGCTGCAGGCCGAATTCAAGAAGATCTATGCGGATCAGGCTTTGCAACAAAAACTGCAGCATCTCGGCCTGGAACCGAGATGGACTTCAGGCCCCGATCTGGAAAAGCGGATCGTGGACGACCTCGACAGATATCACAAATTCATCGTCACGGCCAATATCCACGCCGACTGAGCAGTGAATAAGCAGAACATGGCGCAACCGAATTTCGTTCTCTTCATCACCGATCAGCATCGAGTCGATTATCTCGGCTGCAACGGCCATCCGGTGCTGAGAACGCCGCACATCGATTCGATCGCTACGCGCGGGGTGTTCTTCGAGCGTTTCTACGTGGCGACCCCGGTCTGCATGCCGAACCGCTCGACCTTGATGACCGGGAGGATGCCGTCGCTGCACGGCGTGCGCTCGAACGGCATTCCGCTGTCGCTGCGGTCGAACACCTTTGTCGATGCGCTGCGCGCCTCCGGCTATACGACGGCGTTGGTGGGAAAAAGTCATTTGCAGAATTTCGGCGACCAGCCGGCCATTCTCAAGCGCCCGCCGCCGCGGCCGGGCGACCAGGTGTTGGATGCAAGCTTCGCCGAAGCGCGCAAGCCCGCGCCCGGCGACGGGCCCTACGATCAGGAACACCCCAAGCGCTGGGAGCAGGGCCACGATTTTGCGATGCAGTTGCCGTTCTACGGCTTCGAGCATGTCGATCTTTGCACCGCGCACGGCGATCAGGTCGGCGGCCATTACTATGTCTGGCTCAAATCGAAGCGGCCCGACGCCGATGCGCTGCGCCAGCACAAAAATCAGCTCCCGCACGATTACGTCTGTCCGCAGGCGTTCCGCACTCCGATTCCGGAGGAGCTTTATCCGACTTCCTATATCGCCGAAAAATCTTGCGAATGGCTCGATCGCCGCGCCGCGGCAAAGCGCCACGATCCGTTCTTTCTGATGGTGTCGTTTCCCGATCCGCATCATCCGTTCACGCCGCCGGGCCGTTACTGGTCGATGTACCGGCCGGCCGACATGAAGCTGCCGCCAAGCTTTGATGCCGGTAACCGGCCGCTGGCGCGGGCGGCGGCGTGGGCCTTGGCGCAACGTGAAAGCGGCAAGGCCGACACCGCCGGCCAGGCCGCCTTCGCGGTCAACGAACGGGAAGCGCGCGAGGCCATGGCGTTGTCCTGCGGCATGATCGCGATGATCGACGACGCCATCGGGCGGGTGCTGTCGCGGCTCGCGGCGAGCGGGCTGACCGACAACACGATCGTGATTTTCACCACGGATCACGGCGATTTCCTCGGCGACCATCGGCTGCTCCTCAAGGGCCCGGCGCATTACGAAGGCATCACCCACGTGCCGTTCATCTGGGCAGAACCCGGCGCGCACGCGGCGCGGCGCACGGATGCGCTCTCCGGCACGCTCGACATCCCCGCGACCATCCTCGATCGGGCGAGAGTGCAGCCCTATAACGGCATACAGGGCACAAGCCTATTGCCGATTCTGGCGGACCCGAGCGCTGCGCTGGCGCGCGACTCCATGGTGATCGAGGACGACCAGCAGCGCGCCGTCTTTGCGCTGCCGTCCGGAGCGCGGCTGCGCACGCTGGTCACCCAGCGCTACCGCATGACAATCGCGCACGGCGATTCTTACGGCGAACTCTACGATTTGCAGAACGATCCGAACGAAATGGACAATCTGTTCGACGATCCGGCGCACCGCGCCGTGCGCGCCGAACTGATGGAGCGGCTCGCCTACCGCGAAATGGAACTCGCCGACCGCTCGCCGCTGCCGATGGGGAGGGCGTGAGGCTCTTGGACGTTTCAGCAAGGCCTGAGCGAGCCTTGGCGCGTTCTAGACCCGCTCCGTGCCGTAGGGCGGATCATTGAGGATAAACAGTGCCTTCATCGATCTCGCCCCGGTCGGCTCTCGCCTACCGCAAGCGCGATCCACAATCCCGAGAGCGCGACCAGCACCGCGGTGCCCCACATCGCTGGCACGATGCCGCCGCCCCAGCTTGCCACGGCGCCGAGCAGCAGAGCGCCGATCGCGTAGCCGGTGTCGCGCCAATAGCGGTAGGTGCCGAGCGCCCGCCCGCGCCACAGCGGGGGCGCCAGATCGGCCATGGCGGCGATCAGGTTGGGATAAAGGAGCGCCATGCCGACGCCCATGACCGCCGCGGCGATGAACCACCAGACGACACTATCGATTGCCGCAATGAGCGCTATCCCGAGAGCGAGCAGCGCGAACCCGGCGACGATCGGCGGCTTGCGGCCGATCCGGTCGGCCAGGTGTCCGGTCCAGAGCTGCGACAGGCCCCAGACCATCGCGTAGAGGCCGGTAATCCACCCGATCTGCACGAGGCCCAGGTCGCGGCTGCGGAAATAGACCGGCAACAGCACCCAGACCAGCGTATCCGCAATCTTGTTGGCCACTCCGCCCTGGCACAGCGCCCGGTAGGTCGAGTCGCGGAAGGACACCAGCAAAAAGACGCTGCTCCAGTGCGGGACTGCATCGGCGGTATTTCCTGCTGGATTCGTTTGTGAGTGCTCGGCGTGGACCCAAGCTAAAGTGTCACGCATGCCGGCCAGCAGTCCGAGCGCCGCACCTATCACCGCTAGACCAAACACCAGCAGCGCCCAGCGCGGACCGTAAAGTGTCGCGAGATAACTGGTGCCGAGACCGGCCAGACCGACCGCGAGATATCCGGCCGCCTCGTTGATGCCGACCGCCAGACCGCGCTGATGGCTGCCGGCGAGATCGACTTGGCTGGTCACCGTCATGGTCCAGGTGAATGCCTGATTGATGCCGAGGAAAACGTTCGCGGCGATGATCCACCACCAGTTCGGGGCGAAGAAGATCAAGAGCGGGATCGGCAGGGCAGAAAGCCATCCCAGCAGCATCACGGGCTTGCGACCGATCCGGTCGGACAGGCTGCCGGCGACGAAGTTCATCAGCCCCTTCACCAGGCCGAAGGAGAGGACAAAGGCGGCGAGGAACAAGTAGGCGCCTTGGGCTACGCCGAACTCGCCGCTGAGCGCGGGCAGCACAGTCCGCTCCATTCCGATTGTCAGGCCCACGAAGAAAACCTGCACAGTCTGCAGCGTGAACTGGCCGATATTGGCGCTGATTCCGCGCCGGTGAGCTTCGCCGATGCGCTGCATCGCCGTCATTCTGCGGCCATCAGCCCGGAATTGAACGCCCGCACTTGCGCCGCTTGCGGCGGAGCGGGCGGGATGTCCGCGAGCATCGCGCGCAGAAAGGCCAATTCGTCCTCGATCCGAAACGCCTTGTTGTAACGCTTCTCGAAACCGATCGTGGATGTCGGCTTGCCGCTCAGGCTGCGTCCGCAGACCGAGCCCGAATACGCGCCCGGCAACACTTCCATATGATCCGGCAGCGCCTTGAGTTTTTGAACGCTGGCAAACAGATCGCGTGCGCCGGCCTCCGCACTGGTTGCAAGCTCGGTTCTGCCAAGATCGCCGACCATGAGCGTATGGCCGGTCAGGACAAACCACGGTTCATCGGTGCGCGTGTGATCGGTGACGACAAGCGAGATGTGTTCGGGGGTGTGACCGGGAGTGTGCAGAACTTTGGCTGTGACGTTTCCCAGTTCCAGCACGTCCCCGTCGCGGACCTGGTGAAACGGAAACGTTACGCCCGCGTCGGCGAAGAGCACATATTCGGCTTCCGCCATCTTGGCCAGTACGCGACCGGCGGACAGATGATCGGCGTGAAGGTGGGTGTCTACAACGTAGCGAATGCGCATCCCGGTTTCCTCAGCCGTGCGCAGGTAAGGGCTCACGTCTCCGAGGGGATCGACGACGGCTCCCAACGCCTTGCCGCCGCATCCGAACAGGTAGGACGCCGCTACGGGGTCGGTGTGCAAAAACTGGCGCAAAATCATCGCAGATCTCCTTATTGACCGCTTGCTTGACAAGCCTCCATCATTCAATTATTCGATTGTATGATAGGTCTGATACCGGCGCGCTGTCAATGTCCGTACCGAACCAAAAGCGGGTGATTGAAACATCCACGATCACCTGTCCGAAATGCGGCCATCAGGCGACTGAACGCATGCCCACGGATGCGTGTCAGTTCTTCTACGACTGCAAGAGTTGCGGCGAGAGGCTTAATCCACAACCGGGCGATTGCTGCGTGTTCTGCTCTTACGGGTCAGTACCATGTCCGCCGGTTCAAGCCGGCAATTGCTGCAACTGAGGACCGATGACGGCTCTTGGTCCCAAACAGGCGCTGGTTGCGCAATTCGCGGCAATTGCGAAAGCATTGGGCCACGCCCATCGTCTCGAATTGCTGGAGCAACTTGCGCAGGGCGAACGCACCGTTGAGGTTCTTGCCAGCCGAACCGGCCTCTCGGTCGCGAACGCATCCCAGCATCTACAGCACTTGAGACGTGCGGGACTGCTGACCGCGAGGCGTCAAGGAAAGTTCGTTCATTACACTTTGGCCGACGACGGCATTCTCGACGTTCTCACCGCGTTGCGTCGGATCGCAGAACGCAACGTCGCCGAAGTCGAGCGGGTCGTCCGCAGCTATTTCAACAAACTCGACGAGCTGGAGCCGGTCACTCGCAAGCAGCTTCAAAAGTTGATTCGCGCGGGCGCGGTCACCGTTTTGGACGTGCGTCCGCCGGACGAGTTTGCCTTGGGCCACCTGCCCGGAGCGGTGAACATTCCTTTGCGCGCGCTGAAAGAACGGCTTGCCGAGATCAATCCGGACCGAGAAATCGTGGCCTACTGCCGCGGCGAATATTGCGTGCTTTCCTTTGAGGCGGTCGCGCTCCTGCGCGCCCGCGGTTTCAAAGCGCGACGGTTAGAAGAAGGCTTGCCGGAATGGCGAGCCGCCGGGATGCCCGTCAGAACAGGAAGCGCACGCGATCGGTGAGGCGGTGTAGCCATGATGCCCGCGACAGCGGCCGGCATGTCCCCGCCCGGCCGCATCGGCGGCGCGCCGCTGCCGATGGGACGGGCGTGACCGCCTGGGCTCGGGCGGCTTGCATTCGAGCGGAATAGGCCCCGTCATTGCCAAGAGCGAAAGCGACGAAACAATCCAACCCGCGCTGCCCGGCTGGATTGCTTCGCTGCGCTCGCAATGACGAGCTTATCCAAACCGCATCCGCACTACGCAATCGGCGGAAATCCCAACAGTTCAGCCGGATTGTCGACGAAGATCAGTTTGCGCGTCGCTTCTTCCGGCACCCAGTCGAGCATCATGTCGAGCAAAGCGACATCGTTCGGCATCGGCTTGAAATATTGCGGATGCGGCCAATCGGTGCCCCACAACAGCCGCGTCGGCGCGTGCTCGACGAGTTTGCGGACCAGCGCATCGGTATCGGAGAACGGGAACGTTTCCTGCTTGGAAATGCGCGGCGACAGCTTGACCCAGCAGCGGCCGGTGTCGAGGCAGCGCAGCACGAATTTGAAGCCGTCGCCGTCGATGCCCTTGGCCGGCTCGATGCCGCCCATGTGCTCGAGCACGAAGCGGCCCGGGGATTTCAGGATGGGCTCCTTCCAGTCCTCCTGCTCGTCGGCCTTGACGAGATAATGCATCGACCAGCCGTGTTCGTTGGTTCTCGCCACCATGCGCTGATCGATGGTCTTGTCGAGCCGGTGCGTAATGCGATAGCCGACCGCGCCGGATTTTGTCAGGATTTCGAGTTCGCTGTCGGTGATGCCCGGCCACGGCGCCACCACTGCGCGCAGGCGGTCGGGAAAGCGGCACTGGCCGTGCAGCGCGATCTCGTAATTGTTCTCGTACATCATCGACAGCACGTGCAGGCCGCGCGACAGGCCGAGCGCAGCTTGCAGCTTCAGCCAATCCTCGACCGTGGTGTCCTCGAACTGCAGGTGACTGAAGACGTGGCCGGGCTTGAGCGGGAACTGCTTCTGCGGTCCGATGAAATGGAAGTGCGTGTCGCACGCGCCCGGCGGCAGCTTGAGCTTCGGCCGCGGGTAGGTGAGGTCGATCCTGGGCGAAAATGGTCGCGTGTCAGGCTCCATAGCAGTCTCAGCGCTGCAGCAGCGCGATCAGGCTCGACGTATCCCAGCGCCGCCCGCCCATCTTCTGCACCTGCGAATAGAACTGGTCGACCAGAGCCGCGACCGGCAGGTGGGCGCCGTTCCTTCGCGCTTCGTCGAGGCAGATGGCAAGGTCCTTGCGCATCCAATCGACGGCGAAGCCGAAATCGAATTTGCCGGCGGCCATGGTCTTGTAGCGGTTCTCCATCTGCCAGGACTGCGCCGCGCCCTTGGAAATCGTGGCGATCAGCTTTTCGATGTCGAGGCCGGCTTTCTGCGCAAAGTGCAGCCCTTCGGCGAGGCCTTGGACGCAGCCTGCGATGCAAATCTGGTTGACCATCTTGGCGAGCTGGCCCGAACCGGACGGCCCCAGCAGATTGCAGGCTCGCGCATAGGCCGCGATCACCTTCTCTGCTTTTGCAAATGGCGTCGGCTCGCCGCCGCACATCACCGTAAGCGCGCCGTTCTCGGCGCCGGCCTGGCCCCCTGAGACCGGCGCGTCGACGAAATCGAAGCCGCGTTTTTCGGCTGCGGCGTAAAGCTCGCGTGCAGTCGCCGCCGAGGCGGTGGTGTGATCGACCACGATGGCGCCATTGGCCACGCCGGCAAAGACGCCGTCGTCGCCCAGCATGACGTGACGGAGGTCGTTGTCGTTGCCGACGCAGGCCATGACGAAGTCCTGACCCGCGGCGGCCGCTTTCGGCGTCGGCGCGCTCTTGCCGCCGTATTGCGCCACCCATTTGTCCGCCTTCGATGCCGTGCGGTTGTAAACCGTGACCTCGTGGCCGCCCTTATTTCTCAGATGCCCCGCCATCGGGTAGCCCATCACGCCGAGCCCCACGAACGCGACCTTCGCCATGATTGTTTCTCCCCACTAGCCCGGATGGAGCAAAGCGCAATCCGGGAACGGCCGACCCGCTCGAATGCTGCTCCCGGATTGCGCTTTGCTCGATCCGGGCTACATCGCGTGGCTTGGTCATGGCCCGAGCGGCGTCGGCCCGTCAACAGCGCAGGCGATTGACCGCGTCGGGGCCGGGTCTATGTAACTCCTGCGGGCTGCGGCCTTGAACCGCATGCCGGGAGAAAAGTTATGGCAGTCAAAGACGACGTACTGGCCGCGCTTGGCAAGGTTTTAAGCCCGGACGGCAGGCCGCTCACCGAAGACCGGCACGCTATCGGAAATCGTCGCGACCGACGGCAAGGTGTTCTTCTCGATCACCGTCGATGCCGCCGCGGTGAAGGCCTGGGAGCCGGTGCGCGAGCGCGCCGAAGCGGCCGTCCGCGCCACTCCCGGCGTCACCTCGGCGCTGGTGGCGCTAACCGGCGGAGCGGGCGCCGGGCAGCGGCGGCGGCGGCGCCGCGGCGCGGCGGCCGGCGATGTCGACGCCAGGCGCACGCCCGCAGCCCGGCGGCCGTCCGCCGCAAGGCGCCGCGCACACGCCGCCGTCGCCAGCCGGCATTCCCGGCGTCGAAGCCATCATCGCGGTCGCCTCCGGCAAGGGCGGCGTCGGCAAATCGACGACCGCGGTCAATCTCGCGCTCGGCTTGCGCGATCTCGGGCTGAAAGTCGGCATTCTCGATGCCGACATTTATGGTCCCTCGATGCCGAAATTGCTCGCGATCCGCGAGCGTCCGCAGAGCATCGGCGGCACCCGGCTCAGGCCGATTTCACGCCACGGCATGGCGGTGATGTCGATCGGCTTCCTCATCGAGGAGGAGACGCCGATGATCTGGCGCGGCCCGATGGTGATGTCGGCGATCACCCAGATGCTGCGCGAGGTCGAATGGGGCACGCTCGACGTTATGGTGGTGGATATGCCGCCCGGCACCGGCGATGCACAGCTCACCATGGCGCAACAGGTGCCGCTCAGAGGCGCCGTGATCGTCTCGACGCCGCAGGATTTGGCCTTGATCGACGCGCGGCGCGGCATTGCCATGTTCCGCCGCGTCAACGTGCCGGTGCTCGGCATCGTCGAGAACATGAGCTATTTCCTGTGCCCGCATTGCGGCGACGCGCACCGACATTTTCGGCCACGGCGGCGCCCGTGCCGAGGCCGAGCGGCTCGGCGTGCCGTTTCTCGGCGAGGTGCCGCTCGACATGGAGATCCGCGAAAAATCCGATGCCGGCCTGCCGGTGGTCGCGACGGCCCCGAAGGGCGCCCACGCCCAGACCTACCGCGACATCGCGGCGCGCGTCCGCGAAGGACTCGCTGGCGCAACGCGCCCGGCGCCGAAGATCGTCATCGAAGCATAAGATCAGCACTCATTGGGGGCCGTGTCCGCGTAAGCCTCCGCCTCGGCTGCTTCGGTATAGCTGACGCCGCAGGGTTTGCATTCGTATGTCCGCAATTCCGGCAATGCGCCGAGCCGCGGCACCGCGCGCACGAAACGCATTGTTTGGCCGCAATTCGGGCACAGCGGGGCATCCGGGGTCGGTTCGGACTTGGTGTCATATCCGTCCATGCCTGCTTGTGGCGCAGGTTTGGCGCAGTTTCATTGATCTGGATCAGTTCGGCGCGCAATCGCATCAATAGAGGCCGCGGCCGGATGCGGTCGCGCGCGGCGGAGCGATCGCCGCCCTGCCGGTCAGGCCGGCCAGACCGTTAGTGGTGGCTGACATGCCGCTTATGCCGCGCCGGCGCCGCCCTTGCCGGACCCGCTGCTGGATTGGGGCTGCAAACGCCGCGATTGCCGGCCAGTACGTTCGGCACGCACGCTTCAAAGGTTTCGTATTGGCAGTCCCAATAGACTTCGCCAGCGCCGATCTCGATCGTCGCGCACCACGGCGCATCACCATAGGCGGCGCGCGCCGGAGCGGCCGAGCACGCTGCTGCCGCCAAAGCGGTCGCCGCCAGCAATAGTTTCGTGGAGGTATTCACGATGAACATTCCTTCCTTGCGCCGAGTCCCGTTTTTGCCCGGCAAACGACAATAACACCGCGGCGGCGGAATATTCCGTCATGCCGGCGGTAAAATCGGCGTCAGTTCATCGGACGGCGCCGTTGTGATCGCGGCGCAGCACCTGGCCGGGGAGCGCGCCGGAATGCACTGCGTTTTCCACGACGAGCGTGCCGTTGACGATGACGCTGGTGCGTGCGCCGGACGGAAATTGATGCGGGCTCGCATAGGTGGCGCGGTCGGCAAACTCGTCCGGATCGAAGATGACGAGATCGGCGCAAAATCCTTGCCGCAGCAAGCCGCGGTCGGCGAGCTTGAGTGCGTGCGCGGTCGCGCCGGTCATCTTGTGAATGGCGCGCTCGATCGGCAGCAGCTTCTGTTCGCGCACGTAGCGCGACAACACACGCGGAAAAGTGCCGTAGAATCGCGGATGCGGCAGGCCCTGGCCGACGACGCCGTAGGGCGCGACGCAATTACCGTCGGAGCCGACCAGGGTCGAAGGCGAGGCAACGAGGTTCTTGATATCGTCTTCGCAGATCGCGCGCACCAGAACGCGCGTTGCACCCTTGTCGGCGAGCAAATAATCGCACAGCGCATCGATCGCATCGCCGCCGCAATCTTGCGTGCGTTCAGCGGCAAGCTCGGCGATGGTGCGGCCGGCGTGCCGGGGCAGGTGCGGCGAGATCGAAATGGTTACGGCGTCCCATGACGGGACGCGGCCCCAATTGTTGAGCCCGTCGCGGGCGATGTCGGCGCGGATTTCTCGCGGACATCGCGCTCGGCAAGCCGCGCCAGCATCGCCGCGACGCCGCCGGCCTGCACCCAGGGCGGCAACAGATTCTTCAATGGATTTCGATCCGCAATCGTATGGATAGAAGTCGCAATCGATATCGAGGCCGCGCGACTTCGCCGCCTCGATCATCGCCAGCGCCTGTGTCGGCTTGCCCCAATTGTCCATGCCGGAACATTTGAAATGGACGATCTCGACGTGCATGCCGCACGTTTCCGCGATCTCGATCGCCTCGGCGACCGCCTCGATCACCTTGTTTGCCTCGTCGCGCAGATGCGTGAAATAGCCGGCATTGTGGCGTTTGAGCACGCGGCCGAGCGCGATCATCTCTTCCGGCTTGGCGTACGAGCCGGGCGGCGTGAACAGGCCGGACGACAGACCGAGCGCGCCGGAATCGAGCGCCTCTTCCAGGAGCGCGATCATGCGCTCAAGCTCGGCGGCGCTCGGCGCGCGTTCTGCCATGCCCAGCACCATCAGGCGCAGCGTGTTGTGGCCGACCAGCATTCCGGCATTGACCGCAACCGGCGGAAATGAGTTCGAGGTAATCGGCGAAATTCGTCTGGCGAAACGGCAGCCAGGGCGCGCTCGGGCTCAAATAATCCTTCAGCAGTTCGACCTTGCCGGGCAGCGCCGGCGCGACCGAAAAGCCGCAATGGCCGACGATCTCGGTGGTGACGCCCTGGCGCACCTTGCTTTCGGCCTTGGGATTGATCGGCAGCGTGAAATCGGAATGGGTTTTGATGTCGATAAATCCCGGCGCTATTGCGAGCCCTTCGGCGTCGATGATCTTTGCCGCGGCGCCGGCCACGCGGCCGATGGCGGCGATGCGCCCGCCGGCGATGGCGACATCGCCGGCTATGCCGGGGCTGCCGCTGCCGTCAAACAAGGTCCCGCCACGGACGATGATGTCGTGCATGGGCGCAGACATTATCACGACGCATCGGCGATGATGCGATCGGCGTTGCCGTTGATTGCGGGCGGTCGAAATAGCGCCCTCGCCCCTTGCGGAGAGGGTACGATAATTCGTGCTGCGTTGCCCCGAGTCCCCAATATCAGGCCGGCGCTTCACCGGGATGGCGCCCGGCGCGCTGCGGCAGCACGAGAATGCAGCCTACGATGAAGACGGCGATGATGGCGGAGGCAAGCGGCCGGCTGAACGCCAGGCCGCCGTCATGGATCGGCTTGTCGAGAAAGTCGCCCACCGTGGCGCCGAGCGGCCGGGTCAGGATGAAGGCCGTCCAGAACAGTGTGACGCGCGACATATTGGTGCGGTAATAGGCGATGGCAAGCACCGCGAGTGCGGCGCCGAACACCAGCGCCCCGCCGGCATAGCCGAGCCCGGTATCGTCGGCCATCCAATCGCCGAGCGCGGTTCCGAGCGTCTGCGAAAACGTGATCGCGGCCCAGTAGAACGCCTCCACTTTCGGTGTGTGTACGGTCTCGACCGAGATCGAGCCGAGCGACCAGTACCAAAGCGCCAGCGTCGCCAAGAGCAGCGCGAGCAGCAGGGCCGAACCGCCGGCATAGCCGATGCCGAGCGAGCGATCGGCGAAATCGGCCATCGTGGTGCCGAACGTGGTCGAGGCCACGATCGTCGTCCAGTACAGGAACGGGTGGAACTTCTTCGCCACGATCTGAGCGATGACGAGCGCGACCAGCAACGGCAAAAAGATCGCGGTGCCCGTCAAGTAGCCCCAGTCGAGCGTCATCGTCACCGAATCGCCGCCGGTTTCACCGAGCGTGGTGGCCGCGATCTTGATGATCCAGAAAATCAGCGTGACTTCGGGGACTTTGGTGAGAGCGTGAGCGAGGGGGTCGTTCGAGGTTTCATTCATGCGTGCAATTCCAGTCTGCGCTTTCGAGATACGGGCGTAATGAGGCTTTTACGCGGAAAGCACAGCAGCTTGGCCGCTTTCCTGGGCGATCATCATCATGCCTCGCCCGTTGCGGGAGAGGGCGACACGGCGGTTCAACAACAAGAATGGGTGATGGCTCGGCCGCGCCGCAACCCCTCACCCAGAGGTGTAAGCTGAAAGTCCTCGCTGCCCTCTCCCGCAACGGGCGAGGGGCGACAATTCACACCGCGGTTTTTCGCGGGCTGTCATGATTGGCTGCGAACGCGGTGGATAAATGCACCATCACCGCAATGTCGCGTCATTTCGCCATGTCCCTTGCACAGACGCGGATTTGCACCACCCGTCTGGTACCCGCTCTCAGTGCACCGCGACTCACCTCTTCCCTTCGGGGAGTGGGGTTGCAAGCATGCGCTGTCTCACCCTCCTGTGATTCCGGATTAGATTCCGACGAGATCCGCTCATTGCCACGAAAGTGGCAATCCCGGTCCGGGTCTGCGCATTCGCGGCAACGAGCGCAAAGCACGTTTCTCTCACCGATTCACCAAGCGGAAACCGTTGCCGGTTAGCGTCGGCGCGTCCTCTGGGGGGAAGAGGTTCATGACCGCTCTCAAACGCAATTCCGCGCTTGCCCTGGTCGCGGCATGCGCTTTGATCGCCATGATCGGCGCCGCCGCAGCCGCCGGCGCGTTCGCGGTCGGGGCCTGCGGTGCCTTTGGCTACGGCTACGACTTCCGCAAAGTCGCGGACGCCCGCGTTGCGGCGATGCAAAAATGCGCCGCCCGGGATTGCCGCATCATCGGCATCGTTCGCCGCGGCTGCGCCGCGATGTCGATCGACGCCAAAAATCCATGCGGTGCCTACGGTTGGGCCCTCAATTCGCATCTCGGCAGGGCCGAAAATGCCTCGATGCGCCGCTGCTACCAGTACGGCGGCCGCAGTTGCGTGGTGCGCGCCTGGGTCTGCGACGAACGTGGCTAGGCTGCGCGCCGTGACGTATCGGCTGTCGGCGCGAGGCTTGCGAGCGCTTTCCTGACAGCGCCGCCGACCGGCCAGTTCAATAGCGCGCGTTCATGTCGAGGTGCAGGTAGGGACTGCTGCGCCGATCGGAGGTCACCGACCAGCCGCCGCCGGCCGACCATTCGAGCCCATCGATGTGCAGGCCGGTCACATGCATGCCGAACTCGAACTCCTGATAATCGCCGCACCAATTTTCCTGCATTTCGGGGCCGACAAAGGCGCCGGCAAAGCGGCGCAAGCCGAACGCCGCACGCAGATAGCCGGTGGGGCCGATCGAGCCGATCGCGCCGCTGAGCGACGCCATGGTGGCGTCATCCGGCTGATACCAGAGATCGGCGGCGAACTGCGCACCGGCATAAAGGCCGTGAAGGCGGCTGCCGGGGTCGTTAGGCGTCAGCCGGTAGTCCTGCACCAATGGCCCGGCATAAAGCCCGATGGTGAGGTGGTTTCGGGTGAACCGCCAGCCGGGCAGGACGGCCGCGGATGCCATGGTGCCGTTGACTTGTTGGGCGAGCCCGCCCGAGAAGTAGTCGTAATTGCCGCCGCTGAGCAACGTTTTGAGGGTAAAACCTTGTCCGGCATTGATGCCGGCGGGCGACCACAACGTGCCGCCGTAGAGGAAGCCGCCGTAGCGCGACAGGTTCGTTCCGGAGAAGACAATGAGATACGCGTTGTCTGCTTCGCCGGCCCGTGCCCTGGCTGGCGCGGCAGACACCATTGCCGCCGCGACGGCTGCCGCCGTCGCGAGCTTCCTCAACGCAGCCACTGAGGCAGCTCCCCCCCGGCGCGCCCCTTACCGCGCCGATATGTTAGCGAACTCGCTTTGCTTTAGTCGAGGGCCAATACCTGCGGCAGGTTGTGGCCGGGACGGCCCGTCTGGGATGCAAAAATCGTCTAGGTGGGTGTCGCAGCGCGGGATATATCCTTTTGCGCCGAGGATAGATCGATGACAGCCGAAATCTCGACGGCGGATCGGTTCGCAGCGGACAGCGCCTCCGCTGCCGCTCGCCGTCGGCTTGCGATCGGCTTTCTCAATCTCGCCCACGGGCTCGATCACTTCGTGATCCTCATCTATCCGACCGTGGTCATCGAGCTGCAGGTGGTCTACGGCCGCTCCTATGCGACGCTGATTGCGCTCTCGACCGCCTCCTTTGTCGCGTTCGGGCTGTTTTCGCTGCCGGCAGGCTGGCTCGCCGACCGCTTCAGCCGGCGCAACATCATGGTCGCGTTCTATCTCGGCTGCGGCCTGTCGCTTGTTGCTGCTGCGCTGTCGCCGTCCCTGACCGTGCTCGCAGTGGCGCTGTTTGCGCTCGGCGCGTTTGCCGCGATCTATCATCCGGTCGGCACGGCGATGATCATCGAGAGCGCCACCCAGCGCGGCCGCTCGCTCGCGTTCAACGGGGTGTGCGGCAATCTCGGCGTCTCGCTCGCCGCCGGCATCACCGCAGCGTTAACGGCGGCTGTGTCCTGGCGCGGCGCTTTTCTGATCCCGGGACTCGTCTGCATCGCGGCGGGCGTGGTTTATCTGCGGCTGGTTCCGAGCGAGGACCGCCATGCAGCGAGGCGCAGCGGCGCGGCCGATGTCGCGCTCTCGGCGCAAGCCGCCGCCATGATTTTCGGTCTGTTCGTCGTGGTCGCGCTCTCGGCCGGCCTCGTCTTCAACACCATGTCGGTCGCGCTGCCGAAAATCATCGACGAGCGCGTCGGCGGCGGCATCCCGCTTCTTGAAGTCGGCGGGCTGACGACAGGGGTTTTCTTGTGCGGGGCGTTGGCCCAAATCACCGTCGGCCGCCTCGTCGAACGTTTTCCGCTGCACATTTTGTTCGCCATCAGCGCCGTGCTGCAATTCTCCGGCGTGATGTGGGCGGCCCATGCCAGCGGGCTGCCGCTATTGTTCGCGCTCGCCTTCACCATGGCGGCGATCTACGGCCAGATCACGCTCAACGATCTCGTCATCGCCCGCTACACCGCCGATGCCTGGCGCGGCCGCGTCTATGCGGTGCGCTATTTCCTCACTTTCATGGTCTCGGGCGCGGCGGTGTCGATGATCGCGTTGCTCTACGGCCGCGGCGGCTTTGACCTCGTGCTCGGCGCCACGGCGTTTATTGCGGCGGGCTTCCTCATCGCCGTCATCGCCATCGCTTTCATCGCCAACGGCGTGGAGCGGGCGCGCCTGCCGCAGCCGGCGGAGTAGGTTTCAGTTTCGGCCGGCTGTCCGCTTCGGGGTCAAAGCGGAGATGAGTGAGCTACCGACGCTGATGGGTCGGCGGCGGATGACCCATAACAGGCGTGCGACGGGTTTATTTCGAGCATTCGCAGGGAGCCGGGCAGCGCGAAGCGCAACCGGCTTGGTGGAAGGTCTTAGGAGGCGCATCATTGTTTTGGCACGAACCTGGTAGACAGGCTCAAGCTGAATACCAATGTTAGCGATCGGTTCGCCGGGCAGCAGCTTCTCTTTCAGATGGAGACGCGACGATGGCAAGCGAAGACGTTCATACCTACTGTCCGATGTGTGTTGCTCAGTGTGGTGTCATTGCTGTCGTCGAAGACGGCCGGTTCACCAAGGTCAGACCGGATTCCGAGCATCCCAATGGCGGGATTTGCATCAAAGGATCAGCCGCGCCGGAGCTCGTGTACTCTCCAGACCGATTGCGCTATCCGATGAAGCGCACGCGCCTCAAGGGCGACGTCGACCCCGGATGGGTTGAAGTTTCTTGGGAAGAAGCGCTCAACACCGTTGCATCCCGACTTTCGCAAATCAAAGCGCAATCCGGTCCGGAAGCAGTGGTGTTCGCCTGCGGGACACCTTCCGGCGGCGGTTCTGCCGATTTCAGCGCATGGCTGACGCGTCTCGGCAACGCATTCGGTACCCCGAACCGTCTGTCGGCGATTCATATCTGCACCTGGAACGTCGCGGCGGGCGCGAAGCACACCTATGGCACGCCGACACCCTCACCTGATTATGAGAATGCGCGCTGTATTCTGTTGTGGGGAGCAAATCCGCGCGCAACGTTTCCAACTGCGGCCCAGCGCATCAGCCGAGCGCGGAACCGAGGCGCCAAGCTCATCGTCATCGACCCGCGCAGGCACAACCTCGCAAGGAGCGCGGATTGTTGGCTGCGGGTGCGGCCCGGCAGCGACGCCGCACTTGCCTTGGCGATGATTCACGTCCTCATTGAAGAAAATCTTTTCGATGAGGTCTTCCTGCGCGAATGGACTACCGGCCCGTTCCTGGTTCGCGACGATACGCAGCGCTTGCTGACGAGCCTGGATCTCGCGCCATCGGGTTCAGCCGAGTCCTTTGTCGTGTGGGATGCTTCCCGCGGCAAGACGATCTCCTATCATCCCGATCAGGGTTATTCGGAGAGCGGAACCCAACCCGCGCTCGTCGGCAGCTTTTCTTGCCAGCTCGCCAGCGGCGCGTCGGTCACCTGCCGGCCGGCGTTCGCGCTACTCGCCGAGCGAGCCGCGCAATACGCGCCCGAGCTGTCGGAAGGCGTCACCTGGGTCGCAGCGGATGAGGTTCGCCGCGCAGCGCGCCTTTTCGCGACCGAACGACCGTCCTGCTACTTTTCATGGACCGGACTCGAAATGCACGGCAACGCGATGCAGATCAATCGCGCGGTGTGCTGTCTCTATGCCTTGACAGGCCAGTACGACGAACGCGGCAGCAATGTGTTGACAGCGACGACGCCAATCCGGCCGGTCGAAGGACCGCAACTCCTTCCGAGAGAGAAGGCGGCGGTTCGGCTTGGGTTCAAGGATCATCCGCTCGGCCCGCCCAACGATCCGGGGCATGTTCAGGCGGGAACGGTCTATGAGGCGATTCTGACAGGACGGCCCTACAAGATCAGGGCCATGGCGTGCTTCGGCAGTGACCCTCTGTTGAATCAATGCGACGTGCGACGCGGAAAAGAGGCGCTGGCGGCTCTTGAGTTCTATGTTCACATGGATCTTTTTGCCAATCCCAGCGCTTGCTTCGCCGATCTTCTGCTCCCGGCTTCGACGGGCTGGGAGGCCGAGGCGCTGAAGACCGGCTTTTCGGGCGCGGGCGCCAAAGGCGCGAGCCCCGAGGCTTCGCGTTGGGCGCAGATGCGCAAGATGGTGGTTCCGCCGCCGCCGGGTATGCGCTCCGACCTTGCCGTAATCTTCGATCTTGCCTCCCGCCTTGGCCTCGGCGAACACTTCTTTGGCGGCGATGTCGAGGCGGCGTGGCGCTACCAGCTCGAACCGTCGGGACTGACCCTTGAAGGCTTGCGCGCCCATCCGCTTGGCGCCGAAGCTGACGTTGCAACCGAGCACCGCAAGTATGCCGGAATGGATCGCCAGACCGGACGCCAAAGGGGGTTTGCGACGCCGTCGCGAAAACTGGAATTGTATTCGACCCGTTTCGCCGGCGCGGGCTACGATCCCTTGCCCTGCCATGAAGAGCCGGCCGAGTCACCGCTACGTCCAACCGCGGACGCCTTTCCGCTTATCTTGACCTCTTTTCGTACAATCCAGTTCGTCAACGAGCAGCACCGCAATATCCCGCGACTTCGCAACGAGGTTCGCGAGCCCATCATCGAAATACACCCCAACACGGCAAGCAGCCTGGGCATTGATAATGGGGAATGGGTGACAGTTGAAACCAGTGTCGCGAAGGTCAGGCTTAAAGCGACCTACAACGACTCACTGCACCCGAGTGTCGTCTGTGCGCATTACGGCTGGTGGCAGGCTTGCAAGGAATTGGGGCTGCCGGCGTATGACGCATTCGCGCCGGAGGGCGCCAACGTCAATCTGGCTATCTCCAATCAGCACATCGATCGCATAAGCGCTTCAGTCCCGCATCGTTCACGCATGTGTCGCGTCTCAAAAGCGGCTGAGTAGCGGAACCACAAGATCGCTTCCTGGCCGAACGGTGCGCGTGCGCCGTCGCCGAATCGCGTCCGCTTTCAGCGCGTTACGGCGCCGCGCAAGCGATACCGCTCGCGCGGCCGCAATCCTATTTGTTGACGCTCGCCTCGAAGGCTTTGATCACCGGGAGCCATTGCGCCTGCTGCGCGTTGATGAATTCGTTGACCTCCCGCGGCGACATCGGCGTGACGTAGGCGCCGCGCCGGGCGAGCTGGCTGGCGAGGTCGGGTTCGGCGAGCACTTGGCGCACGCCGTCATTGATCTTCTTGATCGCCGAGGCCGGCGTGCCGCGCGGCGCCACGATGCCCTGCCAGCCGCCGGCCACCAAGCCCGGCAGCGTCTCCGACACGATCGGCAGATTGGGGAAATCGGGCAGGCGGCGGCTCGACGCCACGGCGAGCACGTCGAGCTGGTGCGCCTGGATCGCGCCGGCAAGGCCCGAATAGCCTTCAATGATCAAGGGCACGCGGCCGCCGATCACGTCGGTGAGCGCGGCTGCCGGGCCTCCGGTGTAAGGCACGACCTGGAGCTTGATGCCGGCCCGGCTCTGCAACAGGAGCCCGGTCAGGTGCGTAATGCGGCCGATGCCGGTCGCGGCAAACGAAATCTGGCCGGGATGTTCCTTGGCGCGCGCGATCAGATCGGGCAGGGTTTTGATGCCGGAGGCCGGGCTTGCGCAAATGAACATCGGCTGTCCGGAGAGCGAAGCGACTGGAAGAAAATCGCGCGGCAGAACGAGCGGCAGATTTTCCGCCTTGCCGGGAAGCGCGATGAACAGCGACAAAGCCGGCGCGAACAAAGTGTAGCCGTCGGGGATCGCTTCGGATGCCGCATGCGCCGCGATGGCGCCGCTCGCGCCCGGCTGCGCAACCGGCACGATCTGCTGGCCCAACACCTTGCCAAGCCGGTCCATCACCATCCGGAACGTGACGTCGACGGCGCTGCCGGGGGCGGAGTTGGAAATGATCCTTATGGGTTTGCTCGGATACTCGTCCGCTTGAGCCCGCGAGGCAGCAACGGCCGCGAGCGCCAGGAGCGCTGCCACGAGGATTTTGCGCGGCGCATTGCTAAACTGGATCGGCATGGTTTTCCTCCGCTTGGGCCGGCGCTTCTTCGAGCCGCGCCCTCGAACGTCCTGCAAGAGCCTCATGCGCGCGTGCGGCGGCAGGTGCTAAGCCGGATGCCGCGCGGCGAGCGCCATCGCGATCAAAGCCGCACCGCCGAACAACAAATTGATCCCGACCAAGAGGCCGAGCGCCCATGCCGCCGTTCCCGGCAATCCGGCGATAATGATGCCGGCGATGATGAGGTCGATGATGCCGGAGACCAGCATCCAGCCCCAGCGTCCGGTGAGTTGGATGCGGTGCTCGATTGCGTACATGATCGAGGCGACGCCCTCGACGAGAAAGAATGCGCTCAGCAGCAGCGTCAACGACAGCGCGCCGGTGATTGGCCAGATCAGCAACAGGATGCCGGCGACAATGGCGATCACGGCCGAGAGCAGCGACCACCAGAAGCCGGGTCCATGGCGCATCCACAGCGTGGTGACCAGCCCAACGCCGCCTGAGATCAGGAACAGCCAGCCAATCAGGAGGGTGAAAGTGATGGTGGCGAGCCACGGCACCACGATCGCCAGAGCGCCGAGAATGACCAGGACGATGCCTTCGATGAGAAACAGCGCCCAGTGCTTGTGGATCGCGCTTTCGACCGCGCGCTCGATGCCGGCTTCGTCGCCCGGCTGGGTTATCGTCATCGTTCGCTCCCTCAAATTTGATTGCTTATCGGCCCAGTTGCCGCGGGCCCGCACACGCCGCAAAGACAAATGCCGCGGACCGGCGAACAGTCTCGCACAAAGCCGGCCTTGAATAAACGGGCAACTGGGCCTATGTAGCTGCCAAGCGGCGTTGAGCCTCAGGCTCTGCCGCCGGACGGCCACGGTTTCGACGGGTGACGCCGGATGTACGCGCACCAGGTCGAGCGTGGCCGTTGGCATTTCAAGGCGCCCAGCGGGAGCGTAGAGCCAATCCCGGCTGTCCTGTCATTGCGAGCGCAGCGAAGCCATTTCCTGTCATGGGGTTGCGCGTCATGGGGCTGTCATCCAGCCATGCTAATCCTATCAGCGTGAATGGCGGTGGAGATGCGTACCAGTAGATCTCCGTCGCCCTGACGGCCACGGTGAGACCAGGCGACGCCGGATGAACGCGCGCCCCTCGCACGTGGTCGTTTCCGTTTTTGGGACGGCCCCGGAATTTTGGCGGTCTCGGAACTTTGACGCCCTCAGACAAGGGCTGCGAGCATCGCCTTCGCAGCTTGCAGGTCCGGCCGCTCGAATCCTTCCGTGAAGGCGCCGTAGACGGGCGCGAGGAGGCCACGCGCCTCTTCGCGCCGGCCATGTTCAGCCAATAGTCGCGCCAGGCTCGTTGCCGCCCGCAATTCGAGCGGACGGCAGGACTGCCCGGCAGCCATCGCCATGGCCTCGCGATACGAGCGTTCCGCTTCCACGTTATCGGCGCGCGACTGCATCAGCAAAATGTCGCCGCGCAGGCGGTGGAGCTCGGGCAGGCAGTAGAGATTGCCCTGCGTCCGCGCATCCTCGAACGCGTGCTCGAGAGTTGCCTTGGCGGCGTCAACGAGTCGGGCGCACAGCTGCGCCTCGACGATCTGCGGCATCAACATCGGCCGAAAGCCGGTGAAGATTTGATGATCGACCGCCTGCAGCATCTCCTTAATGCCGCGCTCCAAGTCGCCGGATTGCGCAACCAGCCAGCCGCGAAGAAACTTCGCATCCATAAGCTGCCAGGGAAAATTGTTGCGCTCGGCGAGCGGATAAAGCTCATCCGATATGACCCGGCATGATTCGACATCGTTGAGCAGAACCATCGTTAGGGCGCCGCGCTGCAGCGCGTGCGCCAGCGTAAAGGCGTGACCCAGATCGCGCGCGTCCTCGATCGACAGCAATGCCATGCGATGCGCCTGATCCGGGAAACCCACGGCCCACAGCCCGATCGAGTGAAAGGCGCGCGCGCACATGCGCGCGTCGTGGCCGCCGAAATAGTAGGCGTGGTCGCGGTGGCGCTCGCGGTCGTAGAGGCGCTCGACTTCCTGCGCCGCTTCGTTCACCCCGACAAAATCGGCGTTCCGCAAGAGCGTCGGAACCTTGGCGTGATAGGCTTCGAGCAGAAAATCGCGATTATCGAGTTCACGGGCGATACTGAGGAGTTCGTCGGAAAGCTCGGCGGCCTCCGCGGCGCGGCCGCCGGTGCCCGCGTTGAACCACAGGCCCCAACTGGCGAGAAAGCGCTCGCGCCCGCGGCCGGGCAGCGCGCGGCTGAGCGCAAGCGCGCGCCGGTAATGCGCCGCCGCCTCCGGAGCCGACGGGCCGATCGCGATCAGTTGCGCGAGCCCGAAGCCGAGGCGGACGCCAAGCTCGATGCCGTCGCGTTCGGCCAATTCCGGCATCGCCTCGACGAGGCGCAGCGCACTCGAATAATGTGTGACCGCCTCCTTCATGGCGAAGCGGTGCAGGTCGCGGTCGCCGGCGCGCATGTAATAGTCGACGGCCCTCGCGTTTTGGCCCGCGCGCTCGAACTGCTGGGCAATCACCTCAGGCGTGGTGTTGACCACGTCAGGGAACCGCTTCTCCAGCACCAGTGCGATGGCGGCGTGAAGTTGCTGACGCCGCGCCCGCAGCATGGTCGAATAGGCGGTGTCCTGCACCAGGGCGTGCTTGAACGAGTAGACCGCGTTCGGCGGCGTGCCGCGCAAAAACAACAACTCGGCTTCGGTGAGCCGGATCAGTGCGTCCTGCAGCACAACGTCCGGCATGCCGGCAACAGCGGCCAGGACCTCGTAGGGAAACTCGCGGCCGATCGCGGCGCCGATTTGTAGCACTTCACGCGCCGAGCCGAGCCGGTCGACGCGCGCCATCAGCGAAATCCTGGAGCGTGCTCGGAATGGCGAGCTCTTGCATCGGCTGTTCGAGGACATAACGGTCGGGGTCCTCGTGCAATTGCTCGCTTTCCAGCACCGCCTTTGTCAGCTCCTCAACGAACAGCGGCACGCCGTCGGTGCGCTCGACGATCTGATCGAGCAGTTCGGGCGGCAGCGGCTTGCCGCCGGTGAAGTGCTCGACCAGCAGCGCGCGATCGCGCCGGCCGAGCCGGTTGAGCGCGAGCGCGGTGACTTGCGGCAGGCCGGCCCACGGCGGCTGGTAGTCCGGTCGCAAGGTGATGACGAGCAGAATGGGCAAGGTCTGCAGCCGCTCGATCGTCAACGTCAAAAGCTCGATCGAGGTCGGGTCGGCCCATTGCGCGTCCTCGAACAGCATCAGCACAGGCGAGCGGCGCGCCAGCGCCTCAAGCTGCGCGATGAGGGCGGCAAGAACCCTGCGGCGCTGGCGCTGCGGTTCAATCGCCTCGTCGGCGCGGGCCCGCGCCAAGCCGAGAATCTCGGCGATGGGCTCGATGTCGGCGCCGCCTTGGCCTTGAGCCAGCAACTTTTCCAGCTTGTCACGTCGCGCAGCGGGCGTGTCGTCGTGGCCGAAACCGGCGCCATGCTGGAGCTGAGCCAGGATTGGCTGCAACGCGCTGCCCTGATGGTGCGGCTGGCAAAAGTAGCGCAGGCAGATATGGTCCTGGCCTTCGATGTTGTCTTGAAGGGCTGCCGTCAGCCGCGATTTGCCGATTCCGGGCTCGCCGGAAAGCAGCACCACGCGACCTTCGCCGTCCTTGATCTGCTGCCAGCGTCGCTGCAGGATTTCCATCTCCTCCTGGCGGCCGATCAGCGGCGCGCGGCTGGCGGCGCGTAGCGCCTCCAAGCGGCTCTCGATCGGACGCTCGCGCACCACTCGCCAGGCGGCGACCGGCGCAGCAAAACCCTTCAGCTGCGCCGGTTCGATTTCCTCGTACTCGAACGCCTCGCCCGCGAGCCGACGCGTCGAGGCCGCGATCACCACGCTGTTTGGCGCCGCGGCCGACTGCAGACGAGCGGCGAGGTTCGGGGTCTCGCCGACGACGTTGCGCTCCTGCGCTTCGCCGGTCCCGACCAGTTCACCGACGACCACGAGTCCGGTGGCGATGCCGATGCGCACCTTATGCTCGGTCGCCGCAAAAGCCTTGGCGATGGCATCGATCAGCGCGAGCGCCGCGCGCAGCGCATTTTCGGCGTCGGCCTCGTGCGCTTCAGGATAGCCGAAATAAACCAGGACGCCGTCGCCCATGTACTTGGCGACATAGCCGCCGAACCGGGTGACGACATCGGCGGCGCATCGTTGATAGGCGGCGATGACCTCGCGCAGATCTTCCGGATCGAGTCGGGTGGAGAGCGCGGTCGAGCCGACGAGATCGCAGAACATCACCGTGAGTTGCCGGCGCTCGGCGGCGACCGGCGCGCGCGCGGCCGGCGGCGGGCGTGCGGCGGCCGGCGCCGGCGTTGCCGTGTCGTCGCCCAGCTTGGCGCCGCATTGCGCGCAAAACCGCGAGCCCGCCGCATTGGCGTGACCGCAAGCAGCGCAGTTCAAGGCCTGCGGCGTGCCGCATTGCGGGCAGAAGCGGCTGTCGGGCGCAATCTCAGTGCCGCAGTTCGGACAGGTTTTGGTCGGTGCCATGCCGGACCATATCGCGCGTCTGGAGACTCGTCATCTTCGCATGCTCGCGGAGGTTTGCTGAGGCGACCGCAGGCGCTGCGGCACCGCGACAAGGGGGCGCGGTCCGGCTATAACGCCCAGGCTTCGGCGCGGGCGGGCCGGCAGAGCGTCGCCGCCGGACCGGATATTGGCGAGGTCATGCAGCGCAAGGTCATCATCTCATGCGCCGTCACCGGCTCGGCCGATACGCCCAGCCGCAACCCGGCGGTCCCGGTCACCCCGGTACAGATCGCCAACTCCGCGATCGATGCGGCCAAGGCTGGCGCCGCCATTGTCCACATCCATGTGCGCAATCCGACGACCGGAAAGCCGAGCATGGACGCCGCGCTTTATCGCGAAGTGGTCGAGCGGATCAGAGCAAGCGGCACCGACATGCTCATCAATCTCACCACGGGCCCGGGCGCGCGCTTTACCCACGACGACGCCGACCCGTCGAAGCCCGGCCCCGCGAGCGTGCTCAAATCTCCCGAAGAGCGCGTGCGTCACGTGGTCGAGCTTAAGCCCGATATCTGCAGCCTCGACATGGGCAGCCTCAATATGGGCGACCGGGTGTTCGTCAACACGCCGAAACACCTGCAGGCGATGGCGCTCGCGATCAGGGACGCGGGCGTCATGCCGGAGCTTGAAGTGTTCGAGACCGGGCATCTTCTGCTCGCCAAGCGGTTCATCGAGAGCGGCTACGTCAAGCCACCCGGGATGTTTCAGGTCTGCCTCGGCATTTCCTGGGGCCAGCCGGCGACGCCCGAGGCCATGACCTATATGCGTAACCTGTTGCCGCCGGATTCGCCCTGGTTCGCGTTCGGCATTTCGCTGCATCAATTTCCGATGGCGGCGCAGGCGGTGTTGCTGGGCGGCCACCCGCGCGTCGGGCTTGAAGACAATATCTATCTGGACAAGGGCAAGCTCGCGCCGAGCAACGCGGCTCTGGTGGAAAGAGCGGCGAAGATCATCGACGTGCTCGGCGACCAGGTGGCGACGCCCGGCGAGGCGCGGCACATCTTAGGATTAGCTCCAGCCAATTCCTGACCGGCGCAACGAAGCCGCGGGCTTGTCGCCGCCGCCCGGTCAGCGGTCAATCACATCGAGCACGACCAGGAGGACGCCCATGACCATTCGCGTCGCCGCTATCGAGGTCAGTCACTGGCATGCCCTCAACGACGCCGCCTATCTGCGTCACCTCATCGCCATGCCGGACGCAGAGCTGGTCGCGATCCAGGATTCGGACGCCGGTCTGGTCGCCAGGCGCGCCGCCGAAGTGGGCAATCCGCCGACCTTCACCGACTACCGCACAATGCTCGGCGCAACGCGTCCCGACTTTGTCGTGGCGCTTGGCCGGCACCGGCAGATGGCCGCAATCGCGCGCGATCTCGTCGAGGCCGGCTATCCGTTCCTGATGGAAAAGCCGATGGGGATCAGTGCGGCGGAACTGGAGACGGTGGCCGCCAAGGCGTCGGAACACAAAGCGTTCATCGCGGTGCCTTTGGCCCAACGCTACGGGGCGTTTGCCGCCCACGCCCGCGAGCTGCTCGGCGCCGGACGCTTCGGGCCGGTCTCGCACATCTACGTGCGCATCAACCGGCCGGGGCCGGCGCGTTATCCGGCCTGGGATTGCGCCTGGATGCTTGATCCGCTCGAGGCGGGCGGCGGCTGCCTGCGCAATCTCGGCCCACACGGGCTCGACATGTTCCTGCATCTGACCGGCGAGGAGGCGCAAGTGACCGGCGCGCAATTGAGCCGGCGTGCGCACGATTGTCCGGTCGAGGACTGCGCCTCGGTCATGCTGCGCTCGGCGAGCGGCATTCTCGGCACCGTCGAGGTCGGCAACACCTTTCCGCGCGACGGCACCGACGGCGAATGGAAGCTCGCCGGCCGCGATGCCATCCTCACCATGAAGGACGGCGTTCTCAAACTCGCAACGGCCGAAGGCGACACCATTCTGCCGGGCACCGACATCACCGGGCCGTATTACGCCGCTTTGCGCGATGCGCTCGACCACTGGCGCGACGGCAAGGCGCCGCCGGTTGGCGTCGAGGACTGCCTGCGCGCGGTGCGGCTGATCGATCAGGCTTATGCGCTGGCGGGGCCGTAGGCGATGGCAAAGTTCTATTTCAGCCGCACGCGGTCGTAGATTTCGGCAAACGGCAGATCGATCTTGAGCCGATCGATGCGAACGACCGCGTCGGGACCCGCCAAAACATCGGCGCTTGCCGGGAAATTCGCCGGGCCACGAGTCCATACCCAAGCCTTCATTTCGTCCTGAGCGACTACCAGGTAGGCGAGGAGGCTCGGCAGCCGAAGGTACTCCGCCGCCTTGTCGCCGAGATCGGTCCGCTCGGAAGACGGCGACAACACTTCGGCAATCAGGACCGGGGCGGTCGCCGTCAGATCACCGCGAGTATCGCCGGCCACGTCGACTACAACATCGGGAAACCGCATCGAGCTCGGCCCGAGGTCGATGCCGAATTCCGGCAGCACCATGTAACGGTCGGGGTCAAGACGGGATGCCAGAACCGTCGCGAGATTTAAGGTGATCTGCCAGTGCTCGCGCGAGCCGCCGGTCATCATGATCACGCGCCCCCGATCGAGTTCGTAGCGTTCGTCGCGGCCCTGCACCCAGGCGACGAACGCCTGTTGGTCCATCTGGACGGGGAGCTGGACATTCATGCCGACACGCCTTCGTTGCTCTCGATTCTAATCATTTTTTGACCAAGAAAAAGGGCGCGACTTTTGCCGCGCCCTTCGCAGACCGGTTCCGATCCTACGATTAGAAATCCATTCCGCCGCCGGGCGGCATCGCCGGCATGGCTTCCTTCTTCTTCGGTAGTTCCGCGACCATCGCCTCGGTAGTGATGAGGAGGCCTGCGACCGAGGAAGCGCCCTGCAAAGCCTGGCGCACGACCTTGGTCGGGTCGATGATGCCCTTCTTCACCATGTCGACGTATTCGCCGCTCTGGGCATCGAAACCGTAGCCGTACTGATCCTTTTCCAGGATTTTCCCGACGATGACGGAGCCGTCCTCGCCGGCATTGATGACGATCTGGCGCGCCGGCCACGACAGCGCCTTGCGTACGATGTCGACGCCGTGCTTCTGGTCCTCGTTGTGCGTGCGCACCTTCTTGAGCGCCTCGGTGGCGCGCAGAAGCGCGACGCCGCCGCCGGGCAGAATGCCTTCCTCGACCGCGGCGCGGGTGGCGTGCATCGCATCGTCGACGCGATCCTTGCGCTCCTTGACCTCGACCTCGGTGGCGCCGCCGACGCGGATCACCGCGACGCCGCCGGCGAGCTTGGCCAGCCGCTCCTGCAGCTTCTCGCGGTCGTAGTCGGAGGTGGTCTCCTCGATCTGCGCCTTGATCTGGGCGATGCGGCCTTCGATGTCGGCCTTCTTGCCGGCGCCGTTGACGATCGTGGTGTTCTCTTTGTCGATCATCACCTTCTTGGCCTTGCCGAGCATGGCGATCGTGACGTTCTCGAGCTTGATGCCGAGGTCCTCGCTGATGGCCTGACCGCCGGTCAGCACGGCGACGTCCTGCAGCATGGCCTTGCGCCGATCGCCGAAGCCGGGCGCCTTCACGGCGGCAACTTTCAGCCCGCCGCGCAGCTTGTTGACCACGAGCGTGGCGAGCGCCTCGCCCTCGACATCCTCAGCCACGATCAGAAGCGGCTTGCCGGTCTGCACCACGGCTTCGAGCAGCGGCAGCAGTTCATTCAGTGCGGACAGCTTCTTCTCGTTGATGAGAATGTAGGGGTCCTCCATCTCCACGCGCATCTTGTCGGCGTTGGTGATGAAGTAGGGCGAGATGTAGCCGCGGTCGAACTGCATGCCCTCGACCACGTCGAGCTCGGTCTCGAGGCTCTTGGCTTCTTCGACCGTGATGACGCCCTCGTTGCCGACCTTCTTCATCGCCTCGGCGAGGAAGCGGCCGATCTCGTGGTCGCCGTTGGCCGAAATGGTGCCGACCTGGGCGATCTCGTCGTTGGAGGTGACCTTCTTGGAGTTCTTCTTCAGCTCCTCGACCACGGTCTCGACCGCGAGGTCGATGCCGCGCTTGAGGTCCATCGGGTTCATGCCGGCGGCAACCGCCTTGGCGCCTTCCTTGACGATGGCGGCGGCGAGCACGGTCGCGGTGGTGGTGCCGTCACCGGCGATGTCGGAGGTCTTGGACGCGACCTCGCGGACCATCTGGGCGCCCATGTTCTCGAACTTGTCTTCGAGCTCGATCTCCTTGGCGACGGTGACGCCGTCCTTGGTAATGCGGGGCGCGCCGAACGATTTGTCGAGCACGACGTTGCGGCCCTTGGGGCCGAGCGTCACACGCACCGCGTTGGCGAGAATGTCGACGCCGCGCAACATCTTGTCGCGCGCGTCGACCGAGAATCTCGACTTCCTTGGCAGCCATTTGAGTTTGCTCCTGAATAACGTTTGTGTGCCTGCGTCCTGGCCGGACTTGATCCGGCCATCCACGTCTTTGTTTGACGTTGTAAAACGTGGATGCCCGCGACCAGCGCGGGCATGACGAACAGAGAGTTACGCGGCCTTCTTCTTGGCCAGCGGCTCCTCGATGATGCCCATGATGTCGGACTCCTTCATGATCAGGAGTTCCTCACCATCGATCTTGACCTCGGTGCCGGACCATTTGCCGAACAGCACGCGGTCGCCGACCTTGAGATCGATGGGGATGAGCTTGCCGGACTCGTCGCGGCCCCCCGGGCCCACCGCGGTGACTTCGCCCTGCGACGGCTTTTCCTTGGCGGTGTCCGGGATGATGATGCCGCCGGATGATTTCTCCTCGGCCTCGATGCGCTTGACGACAACGCGGTCGTGAAGCGGACGAAACTTCATGGTGTCCTCCTAAGTTATTGACCAAAACAGGAAAGTTCGTGGTTGGCGCGGCCTCCTCGGGATTTCAAGGCTGACCGCTTGACGGCCACATAGGCCTTGATTTTTGACCCGCAAGAGGCGGCGGGAAGATTTTTAGCACTCGTCCCGGAAGATTGCCAACAACGCTGTTTGACTAGGTTAACGGCGGCTTTTTTTGTTCGGCGAGCCAGAATATCGGCAATGGGCGACAGCAAACCGTTCCCATCGGGCGGCAATGGCGGCAATTGCTTCGGCATCAGCAGGCCGCCCCCGGGCGGGCTGTTAGCAGGGCCACAAGGATGCTGCTAGTGCCTTGAAAGTACACAACTTATTCAAATTTGAGGCTTGAAATAGGGGGCCAGACTCGGAACATTGGCGGGATGGGACGGAGGGCACCGTGGTGTCGAAACAGGGTTCGGTTTCAAGGGACTTTCGCCGCCAGCTCGAGGGCTACGGACTGACGACCGCCAACATCCTCTACCGGCGGCCCGATCACCCCTGGCTGCTCCAGAGCTACGTCTGGCAGGACTACGATCTGTGCCCGAACTTCCCGGCGCTGAATAAATTCCTCAATTTCTGGCTGGAAACCCTGGAAGGCCCGCTGCACTCGGTGACGGTTGCGCATGCCAAGCTGATCAAGCCGGCCGAGATCCGCGCCATCGACGGCGAGTTCCGATTGCAGTGAGCCGCAGGAGTCAGATTTCCGGATAGCGCAAGTGCTATCCGGGCTACGTGAGAATCCCCACGATCGCACCCAAGAGACACGTCGTCAGCGTGCCGGATACGATCGATTTGAGCCCGAGCGACACCACGTCTTCGCGCTTTTCCGGGCACATCGTCGCCAGGCCTGCGATCATGATGCCGAGCGAGCCGAAATTGGCAAAGCCGCACATGGCGTAGAGCATGATCAGCCGCGAGCGCGGATCGAGCGCGCCGGGCGGCAGGGCGGCAAGCTGCAGATAGGCCAGAAGCTCGTTGAGCACGGTCTTGATCCCCATCAGGCCGCCCGCGGTCACCGCTTGCGACCACGGAATGCCCATCAGCCAGCACACCGGCGCCATCACCCAGCCGAGCGCGCGCTGCAGGGTGAGCGGCGCGCCGAACACGTCCGGCAACAGCGACAGCATCGCGTTGGCAAGGTACACCAAAGCCACGAATACGATCAGCATGGCGACGATGTTGAGCAGAAGTTCGAGGCCGGACGTGGTGCCGTTGACGATGGCGTCCATGGTGCCGTGCGCGACCTGCTCGACGTCGAACTTGCCGCCGGTGTGGCGTTGGCGCGGGTCGGGCACCATGATCAGGCTGATGAAGATTGCGGCCGGCGCGCCGAGCACGGAACAGACTACGATATGGCCGGCGGCGTCCGGGATCACAGGCTGAAGAATCGTCGAGTAGAGCACGAACACGGTGCCGGCGATGCCGGCCATGCCGCCGGTCATCACCACGAACATTTCACTGCGCGACAGGCTGCGCCAGATAGGGCCGGATGAACAAAGGCGCCTCGACCTGGCCGACGAAAATGTTGGCCGCCGTCGACAGCCCGACCGCGCCGCCGACGTCGAGCGTCTTTTCCAGCGCCCACGAGAAACCGCGCACGATCGGCGGCATGATGCGCCAATAGAACAACAGCGAGGAGAGCACGCTCATGACCAGAACCACCGGCAGCGCCTGGAACGCGAAGATGAATTGCGCCGCTGGCGTTTTCGCATCGAACGGCGGCGGCGCGCCGCCGACATAGCCGAATACGAATGAAGTGCCGGCCTTGGTCGCCGCGGCAATGGCATCGACGGCGCGCGTGATCGCGGCGAAGAAAATCTCGACCGCCGGCACTTTGAGCATCAAGAGCGCCAGACCGAACGTCACCGCGAGTCCGATGACGACCGGCCGCCACGGCACCGCGCGGCGGTCCTCGCTGATCAGCCAAGCGAAGCCGATGATGGCGACGACGCCGAGCGCCGATTGCAGGTGTTGCATGGTGCCGAAAGCCGCAATTCCCTCGGGGCGGACTTTAGCCTGCGGCGGCGCCGTCCGTCATTGCCGGACTGGCGAGCGTGCCGTCTGCGCTTGACCATGAACGGCCGGGTCCGGCGCCGCGGCGCCCATTGGGCGGCGTTTCCCGGGCGCAGCGCAGCATGGAGCGAAGCGCAATGATGCGCTGCAGACCCGGGATCGTCACGAGCTCAGACTTCCGGCGCCGGAGCCTGCGACGATCCCGGAACAGCGGCGCACCACTGCGTGCTGCGCCGCATCCGGGAAACGGCGCTCGAGTTCTTAGGCGCTACACCAGCCCCGCCGCCGCCTCGCGCGCTTCCGGCACGACATCATACTCGTACAGGCTCTTGCGAAACTCGGCATGCGCGTTGATCTCGGCGTCGCGCACATTGATGTCGGCGCAGGTGGTATCGTAGCGCAGGCCGTTCTTGCGGGCGCCGGTCTGCACCGAAGCGGCGCGCTCGCGGCGCAGCCGCTCGTAGGCGAGCAGCGCTCCCGGCGCCGTGGCCCGCGTCACCGACGACAGGATGGTGGCGAGCGCCATGCCGTCCTCGATCGACTGGTTGGCGCCCTGGCCGAGATGCGGCAGCATCGCGTGTGCGGCGTCGCCAAGGAGCGTCAGCCGCCCTCGACTCCAGGTCGGCAGCGGGTCGCGGTCGTACAAAGCCGAACGGAAGGTTTTTTCGACGCGGCGCAACAGCCCGCCGACGCGCGGATCCCAGTCGGCGAACTCGCGCCGCAGCGCCCCGGGGTCGCCGGGCGCCGACCAGGATTCCTTCATCAATTCTTTCATCTCGGCGTCGGCCGGCACGAAGCCGACGTAGTTGATCAGCGCGCCGGCGCGCAGCGGATAGACCAGAAAATGCTTTTGCTTGCCGAGCCACATCAGCCACGCTTCCTTCGGCCAGCTTGGCACCAGTTCCGCGCGCACGGTGCCGCGATAGGCGACCGAGCCGGAGAACACCGGATGCGACGGCGGGAACACGTAGGGCCGCATCGCCGAGTGAATGCCATCGGCGCCGACCACGACATCGCCTTCGGCGACCGCGCCGTTGGCGAACGTCACGCGCGCGACCTCGCCGCGCTGCTCGAAGCCGGTAGCGCGATGTCCGGTATGCACGATGCCCCCCGGCAGCGCATTCGCCAGCATGTCGACGAGGTCGGCGCGATGCATGCCGAAGGTGGCGTTCCAGCCCGATGAATCGGTGACCTGGACCGGCGCGATCGGGCTGCCGTCGTGGTGGAAATAGTGCGAATTCTTGGCGGTGACCTTGGCGCCGAAGCGGTCGACCGCCGGCCCCAAGCCGACCCGTTGCAGGTGCCGCACGCTGTTCGGCGTGATGTAGACGCCGGCCCCGACCTCGCCCAAAGCCGGCGCCTGCTCGTAGACCGAGACGCCGAGCCCGTAATTGACAAGCGCATTGGCGGCAAACAGTCCGCCGATGCCGCCGCCGACGATCACGATATTAGGCCGCTGGTCAGCCATCTCGCCCTCTTTCCTGCCGCCGCGCCGCCGCGCCGCCGCGCCGCCGCTTCGCCGGACTGCGCTTACGCCATGCTGGCGGGCGCGCGGATCGCGCCCTTCAATTGTTGCAAGAGATACTAAATCTGCCGCGCCGCCGAATTGACGCAGATCAATCCGGGCGGGATGGCCGCCCGGCCCGAGGATGAGATTGCATCCCGTGTGCTCAAGCGCCTGTCGGCGCTCCGCCTCCCGTCGTTTCGGTGTCGTAACGAGCGGGCACAAGGCCCGCCGCTACGGAACGACGCGGCGGCACACATTTCTTGCCGTTCGTTTGCAAAAACTCGGATGCGATCGCATCGTGGGAACGAATTTCCTTTCCGCCCCCGCGAAGCGGGGGAGGGGGACCGCGCGAAGCGCGGTGGAGGGGGCCGCTGCCTCGACGCTTCTTTGCCGCTGCGGGATAATCAGGCTGGTGACGCTGCGGAACGATGACAGGAGGCTGATCATGCGCATCCGCTTCGATTTCGGCTCGCTCACGCTCGACGCCGAGCTTTTGGGCACCCCAACCGCGAAGGCGATCGCAGCCGCGCTGCCGATCGAAGGCTCGGCGCTGACCTGGGGCGAAGAAGTTTACTTCGACATTCCGGTGAAGGTTTCCCGCGAGAAGGACGCGCGAGCCGTCGTCACGCCCGGCGAGATCGCCTATTGGCCCGACGGCCACGCCATCGCCATCGGCTTTGGTCGCACGCCGATCTCCAAGGGCGGCGAGACCCGCCTCGCCAGCCCCTGCAACATCTGGGCGAAAGCGCTTTCCGAGGTGAAGGCGCTCAAAGCGGTGAGGGCGGGGACCAGGATCAAGGTCACGGCGAATGATTGATCCGTTCCGCGCTGCGCCGCGCCAGCGAGATCATCAGGTCCCATGCGTTGCGGATATTGACGACGAGCAGGAGCAGCGCCGCGGCGGCCAGCAGATCGAGGCCGGCTTTGGTCTTGCCGGCAAGCATCAGCCAGGCGGAGATCAGGCCGCAGGCATAGGCCACGACCGGCACCGAGCCGTAGGCAATTCGATCGGCGAGATCGGAATACGAATGCCGCATGACGCGGACCGCGATGTAGAGCGAATAGCAGACGCTGCCAATCGCGGCGACGGCGACCACAATCGCGAACGTGTGGGCTTCGAAATCGGGAACGAGCGCAATGAGACTGAGGAAGAGAGTGTTGGTGTAGTGGAACACGACCGGGCTCATATAGGTGCGGGTCGCGCCCCTGCTTTCGGGCGTGAACACAGCGGCGCCGATTGAAGCGGCGACGAACAACAACGCCATCAGCGCCGCGGAGGCGGTGCCGAAAAGCACGTAGAAATCATGCCAGTGTTCCAGCATATGCCAAGGGTCCTAATCAGACGTTATTGCGAGCAACGCGAAGCAATCCAGAGTCAGGACGAAGGGCTTGACGGCGATTTTGGATTGCTTCGTCGCTTTCGCTCCTCGCAATGACGCACGATGCTGCCGTTCACCCGCGCCCGACGAACGGCATCAGGTTCGCCATCACGGTCATGAACAGCACGTTGGTATCGAGCGGCAGGCTCGCCATGTAGACCACGGCCCGGCCGACATCTTCGGCCGCCATGCGCGGCTCGATCATCTTGCGGCCGTCGGGCTGCGGCACGCCTTCGCCCTGGACCATGCGTTCGGTAAGCGGCGTCGCCGCGTTGCCGATGTCGATCTGGCCGCAGCAGATGTTGTAGTTGCGGCAGTCGAGCGCGGTCTGCTTGGTCAGGCCTGTGACCGCGTGTTTGGTCGCGGTATAGGCGGCGGAGCCGGGACGCGGCGTGTGCGCGGAGATCGAGCCGTTGTTGATGATGCGGCCGCCGCGCGGCTGCTGCGCTTTCATGATCCTGATCGCTTCCTGGGTGCACAGGAACAGGCCGGTGAGATTGGTGGCGACCACCGCCTGCCAGCGTTCCAGTGGCAGGTCTTCGAGCGGCATCGCCGGCGCGCCGATGCCGGCATTGTTGAACAAAAGATCGAGCCGGCCGAAGTTCTCCCTGGTCTTGGCGAACAGCGCCTTGATCGAGGCGGGATCGCTCACGTCGGTCGGCGCCACCAGCGTCTCCGCGTTGCGCTTCGCGCGCCACCTCGTCGAGCTTGTCCTTGCGGCGGCCGGCAAGCACCACGGCATAGCCGTCGCGAAGCAGCGCCAGCGAAGCCGCGCGGCCGACTCCGGTTCCCGCTCCCGTCACCAATGCGATTTTCTGCGCCGCCATGGCTTGCTCCGTCGTCGGTCGTTCCGGAAGCCGCGTCAGCGGCTGTCCGGAATCCGATAACCACGGATCGGGAGGTTGGGGAAGTGCCGCGCCGGCTGCCCAATGGCGGGGGCTATGGATTGCGGGTTCGCGCTGCGCGCGCCCCGCTATGACGCGCTACTCAGCTCGCCAGCGCCACTTCCTGGTCCGGGCTCGCGACCCGGTAAGCCTCGGGCGAGGCGAGCCGCGCGGTGATGGCGTCCGCGGGGCCGGGCCGGCCAAAGCGGTAGCCCTGCATCGAATGGACGCCTGCGGCGCGCAGGAACAGATGCTGCTCGGCGTTCTCGACGCCCTCGGCCGTCACCTTCATGCCCAGCCCGCGGCCGAGGCTGACGACGGCATGCACGATGGCGGCGGCATCGGACGCACTCTCGATCGAGCGCACGAAGCTCGAATCGATCTTGAGCTTGTCGAACGGGAAGCGCCGCAGATATTGCAGGCTCGAATAGCCGGTGCCGAAATCATCGAGCGCAAACCGCAACCCGACCGCCTTGAGCCGCAGCATCGACAATTCGGCGGCCTCCAAATTGCCGAGCAGCGTGCTCTCGGTCAGTTCCAGTTCCAGGCGGCTGGGGTCGAAATCGGTCTCTTTGAGAATGCGCTCGACGACTTCGACGAAATCGGAGCGGCGGAACTGCAGCGGCGAAACGTTGACCGCGACGGTGAGGCCCGGCCAGTTGCGGCCGTCGAGACAGGCGCGCCGCAGCATCCACTCGCCGAGCTCGATGATCAGCCCCGAATGCTCGGCAATTGGGATGAACTCCGACGGCGGGATTTCGCCTATCGACGGATGGGTCCAGCGCGCCAGCGCTTCGACGCCGACCACCTTGTCGCCGCTGGCATTGACGATCGGCTGGTAGGCGGCGGCGAGACCGTCGGTCTGAATGGCGTGCAGGAGATCGCCCTCGAGAAGCTTGCGATTGGAGAGGTCGGCATCCATGGCCGCGTCGTAGATGCAGGCGCGGTTGCGGCCTTCGTTCTTGGCGCGATAGAGCGCCATGTCGGCATAGCGCAGAATGTCGGCGGCATCGCGGGCGCGGCGATCGATCACGGCGATGCCGATCGAGGCGCCGATGATGATGTTGTGGCCGCTGATCGAATAGGGCGCGCAGACCGCGGCGATGATGCGGCCGGCGATCGCCTGCAGCGAATAGGAATCGGAGGGGCAGGTGGTGATAATGGCGAATTCGTCGCCGCCGAGCCGCGCCACCAGATCGTTGCCGCGCAGGATGCGGCTCAAGCGCTGCGTGACGTTGAGGATGAGCTCATCGCCGATCGGGTGGCCGAGCGTGTTGTTGACGTTCTTTGAAATGATCGAGGTCGATATAGAATATTGCGGCCGTCGGTCCGCCGCCGCGCACTCCGTCGATCACCGCTTCGAGCCGCTCGCCGAAATAGATGCGGTTGGGCAGGCCGCACACCGGATCGTGCATGGCGAGATGGCGCAATTGCGACTCGCCGGCGGCAATGGCGGCCGCCGTTCGGCGCATGTAGCGCATCACCAAAGCCACCAGCAGCGCGAAGCCGGCAAGCGCTACGGCGATGAACGGCGCAACCCTGAACACGACCTGGCGGCCGGGCAGCGTCGGTTTCCAGGCGAAGCGCGCGATCGGCCTGCCGGAGGCATCGGCAAGCGCCAGGGTATAGTCGCTGCGCGATTTCGCCGCGCCGGCGATCTCGTGCAGGCCGGAAAGCTGCAGCTCGCTGCCGATGTCGCGCAGCATGCCGCTGTCGATGTATTTGATCGAGAAGACGATCGGCGCCCCCCCGTTGCCGGAACCGAGATCGGCCGCGCCCCCGACTGCCTCGGCGGTGACGATCGCGGGCCGGTTCCTGAACCGTTGCATGAGCGCTGTGTGCCGGCCGGGATGGCGGGGATTTTGGCCGGCGATGAGCGCGAGAGCCTGACCGGGCATGGCGTCAAGCCGCCCGCGCAACAGATCGAGGCTTGCCGCCAGATCGGTGTGCGGATCAACCGAACTTTCATCGGCCGGATTGCGGAACCGGCTGTATTTGACCCGATCCGAGCCATCGACGACAACCACGATGTCGTGGCCGAAATAGCTCTCAAGCCATTCTCCGACGTGGCGGTTGACCCAGTCAGGCTGGAAATCGAGGCGCATCGTCTCGGCGGCGCGCGGCGTGCCGGCAACGCTGTCGAGCTGGCGCAGCACGCGCTTGCCGTGGTCCTCGATACTTACCCGGATCAATTGCTGGTCGCGATTGAACGAAACGTCGTCGGCGCGTCGCGCCGAAGTCAGTACCGCGACGACCACGCAGGCGATTGCCACCGCCACGATCACGCCGATCGGCATGACCAGACTGACGCGCGCGGAATCCCAGCGCGACCTCTTTCCTTCTCCGGCGATGTGCTCTGGCGCCGAAGGCGACACGCTCCCACCCATTGCGATTATGGTTTGCTCTGCATATAGGCGGGAAAGATTGCAATTCGCTTGCAAATTACCCGGACTGCCCGCGGCTTCGGCTGGCGATCGGAAATCCTGCTTCAGGATTAATTTTGCGTAAACGCGCCGGTCGAATGTCCGGCCGCCGGTTGCGGTCACGCGCGGCGGGCGTAGGGCGGGCGCGGGATGCCGACATGGGCGGCGCGCAAAGCGGCCGACCAGCGCTCGCGCAGATCGTTGAAATAGGGCTCGTCCGGCTCGATACGATGGATCAGTTCCGGCTCGCAAGCGTCGCGCCGCACGACCAGGAGATCAATCGGCATGCCCACGCTCAAATTCGAGCGCATGGTCGAGTTGACCGAGACCAGCCCCACTTTGAGCGCGTCGTAAAGGTCCATTTCGTAACCGACCGCGCGGTCGAGCACCGGCTTGCCGTATTTGTGCTCGCCGATCTGCAGATACGGCGTGTCGGTGGTGCATTCGATGAAATTGCCGGCGGAATAGACCATGAACAGCCGCATGCGCTCGCCCATGATCTGTCCACCGAACAGAAAAGATACGTCGAACGATACGTCGGCTGCTTGCAGCGCCTGGCCCTCGGCGGCATGAACGGTGCGGATGACGCGGCCGATGCGCTGCGCCGCCTGGAACATGGTCGGCGCGTTCATCAGCGTTTCGTGCTCGCCGGTGTCGGGATTTTCGTAGCCTTCGGTGAGAATGCTCAGCAGCGATTGGCTGATCGACAGATTCCCGGCCGACGCGATCGCCATGATGCGTTTCTTCGGATCGCTGAGCACGTGCAGCTTGCGAAAGGTCGAGATGTTGTCGAGGCCGGCATTGGTGCGGGTGTCGGCAAACATCACAAGTCCTTCACGCACCAGAATTCCGCCGCAATAGGTCATCGAGCCCGAACTCCGCACCGCCGCGTTTGTTATATCATCATGCTGCGCCGGCGGAACCAGGCCGCAAATGAGCGCGGAAGTTACTGATTGAGCTTGATCGCGACCTCGCTTGTCTCGCCGCCAGCCCCGTAACGCGCGCCGCGCACGGGCGAAGCGCCGAGCCGATCCAGGCCGACGGCGACGCGCACATGGGCGTCGGTCGGGCAAAAGCCATGGGCCGGATCGAAGCCGACCCAGCCCAGACCGGAGACGTAGGATTCCGCCCAGGAGTGGCCCGGCTGCCCGGCCCCGCTGTCGACCGAGTAAAAGTAGCCGGCGACGAAACGGGCCGGGATGCCGAGGCTGTGCGCTGCGGCGATGAAAATGTGGGTCAGGTCCGCTGCCGCTCCGCTTTTGCGCGCAAATGCTTCGGCTGCACTCGTTGCCGCCCCGGCCGGACCAGCATCGTGGACCATTTCCGTGTGCAGCCGCTGCAGCAGAGCGTGCAGATCGGAAAGAACCGCGCCGCCATCTGCGCTGCGGATCGCTTGGGCAAATTCGCAGATGGCCGCGTCGGGCTGCGTCAGCGCGGTGTCGCGCAAAAACAGGCTCGGCGGAAACCGCTCGAGGCCGCCGCGCACCACGCCGTTGGTGTTCTGCGTCTCGACCTGACCGTCGACCTCGATGCGGAGCTCGGCGAGCGGTCCATCGGCGTTAAAGACATGGGTAATATTGCCGAAGGCGTCCTCGTGGGCGGTCAGCCGCGCATCGGGCGATGCGTCGATGCGCCAATATGCGACATATTGGCCCTCATAATTGCGCGGAGTGAGCCGCAGCACGTGGATCGCGCCGGAGGCCGGCGGATCGTAGTGGTAGACCACGCTGTGGGCGACGCGGATGCGCATTTCGGAAGTCGGAAATCGGAACCCGGAAATCAGAAGAGCGAAGTCGTCGGTCGGAGGATAGCCGACGCAATCGATCTTGTCGTCTCGCTTTTTGCGGCTGCCGATTTCCGATTTCAGATTTCTGAGTTCCGACTTTCGATTTCCAACTTCCGCTCACAGCAGATATTGCTGGGTCACCGCCGTTCCCAGCCGATTGTTGTCCTCGATGAACTCGCCGATGAATTCGTGCAGGCCGTTCTGAAAAATCTCCTCGATCCGGCTGTTCTCCAGTCGCGTGCGGACGGCGCGGGCCTGACGCTGCGCCTGTCCCTGGCGGCCGTAGGCAGCAGCGATGCGATCGAGATTCTGTACCAGGTTTTCATAGCAGTTCGACAGCGAACGCGGCATTTCATCCTTGAGCATGAGCAGATCGGCGACGAGCCAGGGTTTGACGTTCGCGCGATAGACCCAGTGGTAGGCGGTGAGCGCCGAGACCGAGCGCAGAATCGCCGACCATTGGAAATAGTCGAGCGGGCCGCCGACCTGCTCGTGCTCCGGCAGCAACAGATGAAATTTCACGTCGAGGATGCGCGCGGTATTGTCGGCGCGCTCGATATAGACGCCGAGCCGGGAGAACCAGTAGGCGTTGTTGCGCAACATGGTGCGGTAGGCCGAACCGTCGAAGCGCAGCGACGATTCCATCACCCAGCGCAGAAAGCGCGCAAACTCCTCGCGCGAGGACGGCCCGTTGCCCCATTTCTTGAGCTCGAGCCAGACGCCGTTGATGGTGTCCCACATTTCGATGGTGAGCGCAGTGCGCACCGCGCGAGCGTTGAGCCGAGCGCTTTCGAAACAGTTGCGGATCGAAGACGGATTGCTGGTGGAAAACGCCAGAAAGTCGGTGACGGTCTCCTCGTTGGCTTCGTCGTGGGCGGCGAAGAAGGACGCGGCGCAGCCGGCGGTGGCGACTGCGGATTCCCATTCATTGGTCGCTCCCACATAGGCCAGCGGCAGCGTGGTCAGCCGCAGCGTGGTGTCGAGAATGCGCGCCAAATATTCGGCGCGCTCGACGTAGCGCGCGAGCCAAAAAAGGTTATCGGCAGTGCGCGACAGCATTATCGATCCAGCACCCAGGTGTCTTTGGTGCCGCCGCCCTGGCTGGAATTGACCACAAGCGAGTCCTTCCTCAGCGCCACGCGCGTGAGCCCGCCGGGGACAATGCGGATGCGGTCGCTGCCGGATAGCACGAACGGCCTTAGATCGACGTGGCGCGGCGCGATGCCCTCCTCGACGCAGGTCGGACAGGTCGACAGCGCCAGCGTCGGCTGGGCGATAAAATTCTTCGGATCGGATTTGAGCTTGGCGCGGAACGCCGCGATCGTAGTTTTGTCCGCCTTCGGCCCGATCAGCATTCCATAGCCGCCGGAGCCGTGCACCTCTTTGACGACCAGTTCCTCGATGTGATCAAGCACGTAGGCGAGATGATCGCTTTCCCGGCAGCGCCAGGTCGGCACGTTCTTCAACACCGGCTCTTCGCCGAGATAGAATTTTACGATCTGCGGCATGTAGCTGTAGACCGCTTTGTCGTCGGCGATGCCGGTGCCGACCGCATTGGCAAGCGTGACATTGCCGGACTGATAGGCGGCCATCAGACCGGGAGCGCCGAGCGCGCTGTCGGGACGAAACACCAGCGGATCGAGGAAATCGTCGTCGATCCGCCGGTAGATCACATCGACGCGCTTCAAGCCCTGCGTGGTGCGCATATAGGCGGTGTCGTCCTTGGCCACGAGGTCGCGGCCTTCGACCAGTTCGACGCCGAGCTTGTCGGCCAGGAACGAGTGCTCGTAATAGGCCGAGTTATGGACACCGGGTGTGAGCAATACGACGGTCGGATCGGCCGCTGCTGTCGGCGGCGCGACCGATTTGAGCGTCGCCAATAATTCATCCGGATAGTTTTCAACCGGCGCGATGCGGTAGCGCGAGAACAGCTCCGGAAACAGCCGCAGCATGATCTCTCGATTCTCCAGCATGTAGGAGACGCCAGACGGTGTGCGCGCATTGTCCTCAAGCACGTAAAATGTCTCCGCATCGACGCGCACGATGTCGATGCCGGCGACGTGCACATAGATGTCGTGCGGCACTTTCTGGCCGTTCATCTCCGGGCGAAACACCGGATTCTGAAACACCAAGTCTTCCGGTACGATGCCCGCTTTGAGAATTTCCCGCCGATGGTAGACGTCCCGGACATAGGCGTTGATCGCCTTGACCCGCTGTTCGAGGCCGCGCTGCAGGACCTGCCATTCCGCCGCGGCAAGGATGCGCGGAATGACGTTCAAAGGGGATGAGCCGCTCCTGCGCCTCGGGATCGCCATAGACCGCAAACGTGATGCCGATGCGGCGGAACAATAGCTCCGCCTCGCGGCGGCGGAAGTCGAGCACGTCCGGCTTGACGCTGCCCAGCCAATCCGAAAGCGCTCCGTAGGCCGGCCGTACCGCGCCCCCGCTGCCGCTCATTTCGTCGAACATCACGAACCCTGTCTGCGCCTTCCACCCGCGCCCGCAACAATCCTCTCCGCGCCAATTCCGTAGCAATCTTCGCGCCAGATCGGACCGGCGAGGCGCGGCTTCGGCGGCCAGCCTACGGCCGCACGCTGCTCATGTTTTAGGCGGTGTGACCATCGGCGCGGCGGACCCGTCAGCGCCGCAAATCCAGCGCGCGATGGCCGGCCAAGCCTCCCTTAGCGTGCGCGCGCCCATGAACAGACCGATGTGCCCGCCCGGGACGAGCCTTTTCGTAATCTTGCCTTTCGGCGTGCCGAGATACTTGTCGGCGTCGAACACCTGTTCCTTCGTGGTGATGTCGTCGGCTGCGCCGGCGAGCAGGTAGACCGGGCAGGTGATGTCGTTCAGCTTCAAGCGGCGGCCGAGGCCCATAAACGTGCCCTTGGCCAGCCGATTTTCCATGAACAATTGCGAGATCACCTGCAGATACCAGCGGCCGGGCAGGTCGATCGGATTCTCGTACCAGCTGTCAAAGGTCTCTTCTTTCTTCAGGTAGGCGGGATCGTCGATGTGCTCGTAGAGATCGATCTGATCCTGCATGTAGTGCTGCTCGGGATGCATGTTCTTCCAGCCCTGCAGCATGAACTTGCCCTTCATCAGGCCGCCGCCGAGCTCCACCAGTTCTTCGTAGAACGACAGCGGCGAGTGCTGGACCATGCGTTTGATCGGCCCGTTGCCCGCATCGGTATCGATCGGCGCTCCGGCCAGTACCAGCGAGCACACTTTGTCGGGAAAGCGTGCCGCCACCATCGCCGCGCTCCAGCCGCCCTGGCACAATCCCACCAGGTTGACGCAGCCGCCGAGGTCGTCGATGGCGACCACGAGCTCGGCGAGATAATTGTCGATCTCGAGATCCTTCATGTCCTCGGTGGCGGATTTCCAGTCCGTGAGCGCGACATGGGTGAGACCATTGTCCAGCAATGTCTCCACCAGGCTCTGTCCCTTGTGGTAGTCGGCGATCATCGCGGTGTGGCCGGCATAGGGTGCGTCAACCAGCGTCGGTATGCCATTCGGCTTGCCATAGTCGCGCAGCACCATGGTGCGCAGATCAAGCCGCACCCTGTTCGCCGTCGCCAGCGCCGGCCGCAGCTCGTTGTTGATCTTTATCTCTTCCTCGGCGAACTTGAGATTCCTGGCGTAGAGCTCGGTCCCGTCCTCGATCAGCGAAGCCGCCATGGCCATGGGCCAGAAGGCCGGGACGCTGGCCAGCGAAAATTCGGAGGCTTTGACGCGAGGTTTTGTTGCCATGTCCGGTCTCTCGATCTGTTATGCGGCGCAGCCGGCGTCCTTGTTCAAGCTACTCGGCCTGCCGTGCCGCCACCCAACGGCGTTCATTCCTCTCACTCGCTATGCCGACACGTGCAATTCGATCCGCGCGAGGTGGCGAACATGCGAAGGCACGAGATGGCCGAGCAGCCGATAGGTCGCGACCTTGAGCGCGCTGGTGATCAGGAAAAACACCAAGGCATAGCCCCAGACCATCAGCGCCAGTCGCCAGCCGATCGGGGTCACGAACCAGCCATAGACCACCCCGAGCGTGCCGATGATCTGCGTGGATTCGCAAGCGACGATCAGTTTCCAGCTTGGCCACGGGCGCTGCCAGATCGCGCCCTTGTTACGGGTCAGATAGATCGTCATGTGTCCGGCGACGAGCAGCTTTAGGAAGACGACCGACTGAACCACCGCCGGCGCCAGCTCAAGATAATCGCGGGCGATCCAGAATATCCCGAAGCTGACGAAGACGCCCATGACGCCAAGCACGGAAGCGATGACGAGAACTCGTGTCATGTCCCAGCGGACTGGCCGCGCTGCGAGCGGCGCGTTGTCGTCGGCGATCATCATGATTGGAATGTCGTTAAAAAGCGCCAGCAGTACGATCATGACCGCCGTGACCGGATAGAAGTTGAAGATCAAAATGCATGCCGTCATGAACAGCAGCACACGCGTCGTCTCGGCGATGCGATAGATGGCGTAGCTGTTCATCCGCTCGAAGATGCGGCGAGCCTCCTCGATTGCGGTGGCGATGACCGAAAGGCCGGGCGCGGTCAGCACCAATGCCGCTGCGGCGCGCGCGGCGTCGGTGGCGCCGGAGACCGCGACGCCGACGTCGGCCTGTTTCAAGGCCGGCGCGTCGTTGACGCCGTCGCCGGTCATGCCGACGATGCGGCCGGCGCCTTGCAGCGCCTTGACGATCTCGAACTTGTGTTCGGGAAAGACGCGGGCGAAGCCGTCGGCGGACAAGATCTGCGGCAATTTGTCGGCCGGCGCTTTGTCGCCAAATATGGCGTCGGCCACGACGATGTTTTCACCGAGACCGAGCTGCTCGGCAATCTCCTTGGCGATCGCCTCGTGGTCGCCGGTGACCATCTTGATGTCGACGCCCATTTCTCGGATTTTCTTGATCGTCTCGGCGCAATCGTTGCGTGGCGGGTCGTAAAGCGGCAGCAGGCCGAGATAGCGCCAGTTTTGGCCGTCATTGCGGGCGACGCCTAGCGTGCGAAAACCCTTGCCGCCGTCTTCGTCGACCAGCGCGTTGATGGCGCGGCGCTCCTCGGCGCCGGGCGCGCATAGATCGACAATGACCTGCGGCGCGCCCTTGGCGACTTTGAAGCTTTTGCCGTCGCGTTCGACTTCGGCTTCGGCGCGCTTTGCTACTGGATCAAATGGGTGAAACGCCTTGACGGTGTAGCCGTCGAGCGCCGTGCCCGCAGGGCCGCCTGCGAGGATCGCCGCATCGATCGCGTCGGGCGCATCGCGCCGCGACGCCAGTATCGCCGCCAGCAGGAGATCATCGTTGGCGACGCCTGAGGCCGGCTGCGGTTTGCCGAGCGTCAGCTGGTTCTTGGTGAGCGTGCCGGTTTTGTCCGAGCACAGCGTATTCATTCCGGCCATTTCTTCGATCGACACCAGGCGCGACACGATGGCCCGCATGCGCGCCAGCCGCTCGGCGCCGACCGCCAGCGTCACCGACAGCACCGCCGGCAAGGCCACCGGAATCGAGGCGACCGCCAGGATCAGCGCGAATTGCACGAGCTCAAGGAGCGGGTTCTTTCGGAACAGGCCGGCGATCACGATGATGAGGACGAGGCCGCCGGTGGTGAGAATCAAAAAATCGCCGATGCGCAGCACCGCGCGCTGGAAGTGCGAGACCGTCCCCGCCTGCTGAACCAGACCCGCGGTCTTGCCGAAATAGGTCTTCATTCCGGTCGCGGTGACCACGGCTTCCATCTCGCCCTGCTTGGCGATCGACCCGGAATAGGCGTCGTCGCCGGCCTTCTTGTCGACCGGCAAAGATTCTCCGGTCAGCGCCGATTGGTCGACGCTGAGATAGCCGTCGCCGGCGAGCTTCACGTCGGCGGGGACGATATTGCCGAGCTTGATCAGGATCAGGTCGCCCGGCACCAGAAACTTCGCCGCGATGTCCTTCCAGGCGCCGTCGCGCTTGACCCGGGCCATGAGCGCAAGCCGCTGCTTCAACAGCGCGATGGCGTTGTCGGCCTTGAATTCCTGCCAGAAGCCGACGCCGGCATTGATGAACAGCATCAAAAAGATGATGGCGAGGTCGCCCCAATGCTGCAGCACACCGGAAAGCACCGCCGCGATCTCGATCATCCAGGGGATCGGTCCCCAGAAAAAGCGCACCAGAACGTTGGAGCGCGCCGACGTGGTGCTCGACCAGCGCATTCTCGCCGTATTGGGCGAGCCGCTGCCGAGCGTCGGTTTCGCTCAGGCCAGTCGGCTCGGACGGAGCGGCCGTGGCCGCTTGTGTTTGGGTGGCGGCTTGATCGTTCATGTTTGGCCTCCCGTCGTCACGGGGTAGTTGGTTCGTCAACCTCGGGGTTCTTTGTCCTCTTTGCTCGCGGCGAGAAGACGCCGCGTATGCCGCGCGATCATCAGGTCCTCGTCGGTCGGAATCATCCACGCCGACGTTTTGCTGTCGGCCTTGGTGATGCGTGGGCCGCCGGCATCGTTGGCCGCCGCATCGATCTCGAGTCCGAGCCATTGCGCCCGTTCGCAGACCCGGCGCCTAATCTCGGGTGCGTGCTCGCCGATGCCGGCGGTGAAGACGAGCGCGTCGAGGCCGCCCAGAGCGGCGGCAAGCGAACCAAGTTCGCGGCCGACGCGATAGACGAACAGGTCGACGGCCTCGGCGGCACGCGGCTTTTCGCTCGCCAGCAGGGTTTTCATGTCATCGCTTAATTCCGACACGCCAAGAAGACCCGAGGACTGCCACAACAGGTCGCTGACGGCGGCGGCGCTCATGCCTTTCTGATCGAGGAGATAGAGCACGACACCCGGATCAAGACTGCCGCAGCGCCGGCTCATCGGCAGGCCGTCCAGCGGCGTAAATCCCATAGTGGTCGCGACACTGCGTCGCCGCTTCATGGCGCACATGCTGGCGCCGTTGCCGAGATGGGCGACCACGACCCGCCCGTCGGAAACGGGCTCGCCGATGATATCGGGCAAGACGCTCGCGAGGTACTCGTAGGACAGGCCGTGAAAGCCGTAGCGGCGAATGCCCTCCTCGGTCAGCCGGCGCGGTAGTGCGAAAATGGCGGCGACTTCGGGCTGGGTGTGGTGGAACGAGGTGTCGAAGCAGGCGACCTGCGGCAGCGCCGGATCCAGCTTCGATATCGCCGCAATGGCGGCCAGATGATGCGGCTCATGCAATGGCGCGAGCGGGATAAGGCGCGTCAATTCGGCAATGACATCGTCGTCGATGAGCACCGGCTCTTGATAGATCGGCCCGCCATGCACGACGCGATGGCCGGCCGCGACCGGCTTTGCGTCGGCAAAGCGCTCTGCGAGCCAGCGCAGAATGGCGGCGATGGCGTCTTCGTGGGTCGCGCCTTCCGCCAATTGCTGGTCGATCAGCGGCGCTCCGGTGCCATCTTTGGCGGTGAAGCGCACGCGGTGGCCCAGCCCGGCACACTCGCCCTCGCAGAACAGCCCCTCGCGTGTCGGCCGCTGCTCGCCCGGGAACAGCGAGAATTTGATGCTTGACGAGCCGGCATTGAGAACCAGGATGGCGTCGGTCAAGGATTTATCTCTTTCTGATAGCGCGCCAGTAGCAGCGCGATCGCGCACGAGCCGAGCCGGGCAGGGGTCTTGTCGGCCCGGCTAGTCAGCATGATCGGGACGCGCGCGCCGAGCACGATGCCGGCGATCTGCGCCTTGGCCAAATATTCAAGCTGCTTGGCGAGCATATTGCCGGCTTCGAGATCGGGCACGACGAAAATGTCGGCGCGGCCGGCGACCGGCGAGACGATCCCCTTGGTTCTGGCGGCTTCCTCGGACACCGCGTTGTCGAAGGCGAGCGGCCCGTCGACGATGGCGCCGGTAATCTGGCCGCGATCGGCCATCTTGCACAAAGCCGCGGCGTCGATCGTCGATTTGATTTTGGGCGACACGGTCTCAACCGCGGACAGGATCGCGACCTTGGGACACTCTATGCCGAGCGCGTGCGCAAGCTCGATGGCGTTCTGCACGATATCGACCTTGTCTTCGAGCGTCGGGTAGATATTGATGGCGGCATCGGTGACAAAGAGCAGGCGCGGATAATCGGGGCAATCGATGACGAAGACATGGCTCATGCGGCGCGCGGTGTGCAGCTTCTCCTCATGGACGATCGCGCCCATGAATTCGTCGGTATGCAGGCTGCCCTTCATCAGCGCCTCGACCTTGTGATCGCAAGCAAGCACAACCGCCAGCGCGGCCGCGGCGTGGCTGTGCTCTGTCGACACCAGCTCATAGCCCGCGAGGTCGAGCCCGGCCGCCTTCGCCGCGGCTCGAATTTTGGCCTCGGGACCGACCAGGACGGGAACGATAAGCTTTGCCTTGGCGGCTTCGATGGCGCCAGCAAGCGAGACGGTATCGACCGGGTGCACGACGGCAGTGCGAAGCGGCGCGAGCCCGCGTGCCTTCTCAATCAGCGCTTGATGGTGACGACCCTTCATCATCGACGGACTCCAGTCAGAAATTGCAGAAATTGCCGACGACTTCGATATTCACGACCCGGTGTTCCCACGTGCAGTTACGGAACGACGGTCAGCGGCAAAGGCGAAAGAACCACGAGCTTTTGCGAGACGCTGCCGAGCAACGTTCCGGCGACACGCCCGGCACCGCGTTTGCCGACGACGATGGCGTCGGCCTGCTTTTCCTGCGCAATCTCGATGATCGTCTGCGCTGCTTCGCCGGTCCGCGATTCAAGCAAAATCGTGCCGACGCCCGCTTTTCGCGCGCGATCTCGCGCCGCCGTCAGTGTTTGAGCCGACTGAGACTCCAGCGTCTCTTTCAGCCAGATCTGCTGGTCCTGGGTGAAGGCCATGAATACTTTGTCCGACAGCCCATAACCGCCTACGACATTGACGATCAAAAGCTCCGCACCATCGGCCTTCGCGCGGCGCGCGGCATAATCGACCGCGCGATCCGCGCCCTCTGATCCATCCGTCGCCACCAGGATACGGGTCATCGTCCGCCTTCCATCCGAACTCTCATCATCTACTCGGTTCGTCTCAACGGCGTCAGTGCACAGCCTCCGGCGTCAACGCGATGCCGGCGACGCGGATGTGGTAGCGCGCCAGTTCCTTGGCCCAGGTCACGGTCATGGCGGCGACGCCGGCTTTGGCTGCGGCGTAGTTGGTCTGTCCGACATTGCCGGCGCGCGAAATGCTGGAAATGTTGATGATGACGCCGCCGCGGCCGCTCTCGACCATTTGCACCGCGGCCTTGCGGGCGCACAAAAACACCCCCCTCGAGTTCGACTGCGATGGCGCGGTGGAAGTCGAACAGCGACATTTTCTTCTGCACCTTGCCGTCCGCCGCCTTCACCGGGAGCACGTCGCTGGTGATGCCGGCATTATTGATAAGGCCGTCGACACTGCCAAAGTCCCTGTGGACTGCATTGAACAGCGCCTCGACCGCAGGCTCGTCGGTCACGTCGGCCGGGTAATCCTTGGCCTTGCCGGCCGCTTTGGTGCACAGCCGCACGGTGTCCTGCAACTTGGCGTCGTCGAGGTCGACCAGCGCGAGCTTGGCGCTCTCGGCGGCCACGAGCTCCGCCATGTTCTGGTCGAGACCCTGCGCCGCACCCGTGATCACGATGACCTTGCCGTGCAAATCCACTTACCGCTCCGAAAACGCTACAATAGCCAGTCGGTTCCGGCAGCTCCGCTAGTCCCGCTTCACGAAGATGGACCGTCCCGGCGCCGCGTCAAGCGCGGCGCAGTCGCGTCATTGCGCAGGTCGGCTGGCGGAGTGTGCCATCACCGTGACAATTTGGACGTGAATTTTCCGTAATGTAATAATGAGCACGGCCGAATACGGATAACCGTCCGGCGCTCCGGCCGGCACTATCGTTGATTTGCGCCGCGGCGGCTCGTATGCAGGAACGGCGCTAGAGCTTGCGTGGAGAAGCGCGATGGATCGCAAGACCAAGTTCAATATTTGGTACGTCGTGGCTGCGCTCGCGATATTCACGCTGGTGCAGAGTTTCTACCAGTCGAGCAAAGAATACACGACGATCCCCTACAGCGAATTCCAGACGCTGCTCGATCAGAACCAGATCGATCAGGTCTGGGTGTCGCAGGACACGATCCAAGGTACGCTCAAGCAGCCGGAGAAGAACGGGCTTAAGCAGTTTGTGACGACGCGGGTCCCGCCCGACATCGCCGCCGAACTCGACAAGCATCACGTCACCTATTCAGGCGAAATTCCGAGCGCCTGGCTGACCGACATTCTGTCCTGGGTGCTGCCGGCCGTGATTTTCGTCGGCCTGTGGATGTTCGTCATTCGCCGCTTCGGGCAGGGCGCCGGCGGGCTGATGTCGATCGGCAAGAGCCGGGCCAAGATCTACGTCGAGAACGATACCAAGGTCACGTTCGCCGATGTCGCCGGCGTCGACGAAGCCAAGGCGGAGCTGCAGGAAGTCGTCGACTTCCTCAAGGACCCGAAAGCCTACGGGCGGCTCGGCGCCCGCATTCCCAAGGGCGTGCTGCTGGTCGGCCCGCCGGGCACCGGCAAGACGCTGCTCGCGCGCGCGGTCGCGGGCGAAGCCGGCGTCAAGTTCTTTTCCATCTCCGGCTCGGAATTCGTCGAAATGTTCGTCGGCGTCGGCGCGGCGCGGGTGCGCGACCTGTTCGAGCAGGCCCGCAAGGAAGCGCCGGCCATCATCTTCATCGACGAGCTCGATGCGCTGGGCGGCGCCCGCGGCGCCTTTGCCTATGGCGGCAATTCCGAGAAAGAACAGACGCTCAATCAGCTCCTGGTGGAACTCGACGGTTTCGACCCGACCATCGGCGTCATCCTGCTCGCCGCCACCAACCGGCCCGAGATTCTCGATCCGGCGCTTTTGCGCGCCGGCCGCTTCGACCGTCAGGTGCTGGTCGACCGGCCCGACAAGAAGGACCGCATCGCGATCTTGAAGGTGCACTTGAAGAAGGCGGTGCTCGCAAGCGATGTCGATCCCGAGCAGATCGCCGAATTGACGCCCGGCTTTACCGGCGCCGACCTCGCCAATCTGGTCAACGAGGCGGCGCTGCTGGCGACGCGGCGCGGCGCCGACAGCGTGCATCTGACCGATTTCACCAATGCGGTGGAGCGGATCGTCGCCGGCCTGGAGAAGAAGAACCGGCTCTTGATCCCCAAGGAACGCGAGATCGTGGCCTATCACGAACTCGGCCACGCCATCGTCGCCATGGCGCTGCCGGGTCAGGACCCGGTGCACAAGGTCTCGATCATCCCGCGCGGTATCGGCGCGCTCGGCTACACCATCCAGCGGCCGACCGAAGATCGTTTCCTGATGACGGAGGAAGAGCTGGGAAACCGCATGGCGGTGCTGCTCGGCGGTCGCGCCGCCGAATGGATTTTCTTCCGCCATCTCTCGACCGGCGCTTCCGACGATCTGGTAAAGGCCACCGATACCGCGCGCAGCATGGTTTTGCGCTACGGCATGGACAAGGATTTGGGTCATGTCGCCTACGAGCGCGAGCGCCCGCCGCTGCTCGGCACGTCGGCGCCGCAAACCTCCTATGCGCGGGAGTTCAGCGACGAGACCGAGCGGCTCATGGATCATGCGATCCGGGGACTGGTCGGCCACGCCTTCGACCGCGCGACCGAAATCCTCAGCGCACACCGGTCGATCCACGAAAAGACTGCCAAGCTCCTGCTGCAGAACGAGACGCTGGAGGAGGCCGACATCGCAGCCTTGCGCGCGCAGATCGTCGGCGCGCCCGCAACCGGCGAGAGCTCAAAAACGCCGGTCGCGCCGGCAGCGCCGCCCGCGCCGGCAGCGCCGCAACCAGTCGCGCTGGGCTGATCGAGCCGCCTCGCACACTACGAACGCGCGGCGACGTGCGGGGGCGATTGCCGCAGTCGTCGCCCTAATCCGTATCGCACGGCTCGGCAAACATAGTGATTTCGCTGTCGATTTTTGCGCAGCGCGGCCTGCATATTTGCCGCTTCCAGCCCCGCGGGCGCATCGGGCAGAAGCACTGCCTCCCGCAAACCGCCGGGCATCCGATCGGACGGCATTCCGGCTCCCGGCGTTAGGTGCCGCCGCCTCTCGCCAACCAGCCGTCCGCCATCAGGCGCGCACCGGCTTCCGTCAGCTTCTGCGCATTGTCGAGAACACGCTTGCCGTCTTCCGCCATCAAGTTGAACCGCCGGCCGATCCACTCCTGATAAGCCTCCATTGCGTCGGGAATCGAGCGGACGGCTGTCAGCTTCGCGGCCAATTCGGAGGCGAGATTCGTTTCCGATTGGACGCGATCGAGCCATTGCTGGTTGGCGTTTCGAAGCTGGTCAAGAAACTCCGCCTGTAGGCTGATGAGTTCGTCGATGCGCTTCTGGCCCAGCGCGGCAAGCTCCGCCGGGATGATGCGTTCTTGGTCGGATCTTTGTTGCGCCATGATGCCACTCCCTTGGCCGGTATTGTTGTTATTCGACCATCGATCACGGCATCAGCCGGGTCGCACCGCATTGACATAGATCAAGAGCCGGCCAATTTAATGCAAAGCATTATTGCGCGCCTAAGACTTAACGCCGTCAGGTGTCAAGTATAATTCCCTGGTCCGGGTTCCGCGATTTCGGCGTACCGAGCAAACCGTTTGCCACTTCGTACATCGAGGCAAGCGTGTCGAGCCGAAACCGGTCATTCGAGGCCGCCGCGGAACAGCCAGGCCGCTCCCGACAGCGTCACAACGGCGATGATCGCCATCGGCCACAGGTCCGGCACGAGCTGGCCCAGTCCGGCGCCTTCCAGGTAGACGCGATGGGCGATGTCGATGGCGTAACGCAGCGGATTGACCAGCGTCGCGTACTGGAAAATCTGCGGCATGTTGGCAAGCGGCGTGGTCAGGCCCGACAGCAGCGCGAACGGCATCATGACGACGAAAGCGTAGAGCATCGCCTGCTGCATGTTGGCGACAATCGCCGACAGTATCAGTCCGAGGCCCACGGCGGCGATCAGAAACAAGAGCAGGCCGGCATAGAGCGTGAAATACGATCCGGCGAACGGGATGCGGAACCACAATTGCGCTACCAGGAGGATCAGCGTGGCCTGGATCAACCCGATCAGCACCGAAGGCACCGCTTTGCCCACCATGATCTCGGCCGGCCGGAACGGGGTTACCAGGAGCTGGTCGAAGGTACCCTGTTCGCGCTCGCGGGCAACCGACATCGCGGTCAGCAGCAGCGTCTGCAGGAACGTCAGCGTGCCGATCAGCGCCGGCACCATGTACCAGCGGGTCTCCAGATTAAAATTGTACCAGGCGCGCATGGTGACGCGGACCGGCGGCGTGGCGCTGCCGTGATCGGCCGCCCATTGGGCGTTGAAGGTATCGACGATGGCGCCGACATAGCCCAGCGCCGTGCCGGCGGTGTTGGAGTTGCGGCCGTCGGCGATCACCTGGACATCCGCCGGCAGGCCGGCCGTCAGCCGGCGCTCGAAATCCTGGCCGATCTGGATGACAAGCAGCGCCGTCTGCCGGTCGATCGCGGCCTTGATGTCGGCTGCGCGATCAAGCTCGGCGACGCGCTGAAACACGCCGGAGCCGTCCAGCGCCGCAAGCAAATCGTGCGACGCCGCGCTGCGGTCCTGGTCGAGCACGGCGTAAGGCACATTGCTCAGATCATAGGTCGCGGCATAGCCGAAGATGAGGCATTGCAGAATGGGTGGAAGAAACAGGCTTACCCGGCTGCGCGGATCTTTCAGGACAGCGAGCAGCTCCTTGCGGATGAGGGCGACGATGCGTGCGATCGATTCGAACATCATCGCCCCTCACGCCAGCCGCTTCTTCGCCACCGCCCAGGTCAGCGCCAGCAGCACGGTCGCCATGGCGGCAAGCGCCGCCGCATTGGGCAGAACGATGGCCCAGATGTTGCCGGCCAGAAACAGCGTCTGCAGCAGCGCGACATAGTAGCGGGCCGGCAGCACATAGCTGACGATGCGTACGGCCTGCGGCATGCTGTGAAGATCGAACAGGAAGCCGGACAGGAAAACCGCGGGCAGAAACGTGACGATCAGCGTCGTCATGCTGGATACGAACTGGCTTTTGGTCAGCGAGGAAATCAACAATCCGATGCCGAGCGCCACCAACAGATAGAGCATGGAGACGCCGGTCAGGATTGAAACCGAGCCGCGAAACGGCACGCCGAACAGGAATTTGGCCGACAGCATGCAAAGCACAAGCCCGATCATGCCGAGGACAAAATACGGGATCATCTTGGCGAGGATGATTTCGCTGACGCGCACCGGCGTCACGAACAGGGCTTCCAGGGTGCCGCGCTCCCATTCACGCGCCATCACCAAAGCGGTCAACAGCGCGCCGATCAGCGTCATGATCAGAACGATCAGACCGGGCACCAGAAAATAATGGCTGTCGTCGGCTTCGTTGAACCAGAGCCGGCTTTGCACCGAAACGGAGCCGCCGGCCGGCTGTGCATAGCCTTCGGCGGCGCGGCGCGCCAGAAACTGCGCGATGGCGCCTTGCGCATAGGCTTCGATGATGCGGGCGCGATTGGCGTCGATGCCATAGACCAGGACCTGCGCGTCGGCATCGCCCATGTTCAATTGCCGCGCAAAATCGGAGCGCAGGCGAATAATGCCGTCGACCTGCTGCTGCAGCAGCATCTGCTGAGCGCGCGGCATTGACGCAAGCTCATAGGCCTTGAAATAGGGGGAGAGCGCAAAGCCCGAGGCAAATTCCGTCGCGGTCGGAGAGGGCCGTTCCAGCACCAAAGCCACCGGCACGCTCTTCACGTCGAGCGAAAGCGCATAGCCGAACAAAAGGATGAGCAGGACCGGCATGACGATGCCGATCGCGATGCTGCTCGGATCGCGGACGAGCTGATAGCTTTCCTTGCGCACCAAAGCTGCAATGCGGCGCAGCTTGGCGAGGCCGGTGGTCTGAGGCGGCAACGGACCGGCGCCAGATGCGAACGTCATGGCATGCCTTGCGCGGTTGCTGGGGCCTCCGGCCGGTGCTCGCGCGCGGCTTCGACGATGGCGATGAACGCGTCCTCCATGGTGGCGCGCCCTGCACCGGCAGGCGCAGCGCGCCGGCGAATGCTCGCCGGCGTTCCTTCGGCCAGCATCCGCCCGGCATCGAGGATCGCGATGCGATCGCAATATTCGGCTTCCTCCATGAAATGCGTGGTGACCACCACCGTGACCTCGCGTTCGGCAAGCAGCGTGATGCGCTGCCAGAATTCGCGCCGCGCCAACGGATCGGCGCCGCTGGTCGGTTCGTCCAAGAACAGGATCGCCGGCTCGTGCAGCAGCGCAGTGGCCATCGCCAGGCGCTGCTTGTAGCCGCCCGGTAATTGGCCGCTGTCGAGCCGCATCAGCGGCTCGAGCTCGAATTGCGCCAGCGCCCAGGCGATGCGCTCGCGCTTGCGGCTGCCGTGCAGTCCATAGGCGCTGGCGAAGAAATCGAGATTTTCCGCAACCGAAAGCTGCCCATAGAGCGAAAACTTTTGCGCGACATAGCCGATATGCTGGCGCGCGGAAGCGCGCGCTCTGCGCAGATCGAAACCGGCGACCCGGAGCGTGCCGGCGGTGGCGGAAAGGAGCCCGCACAGCATGCGGAACGTCGTCGTCTTGCCGGCGCCGTTGGGGCCGAGCAGACCGAAAATCTCGCCACGGCGCACGTTGAACGAAATGCGGTCGACCGCAGTAAAGGCGCCGAACTTGCGAACAAGGTCCTGCACCTGGATGACGGTTTCGGGATCGGGTGAAAGCGCATGGGCAAGAGCCGGCGCGCCCGCAGGTTTGGTCTTCGCGCCGGCTTGTCGGCGCAACAGCACCATGAAGCCGTCCTCAAAGCGTGGCCGCACCGGCTCGACGGCAAGCCCGCGCAATGACGCAATCGTCGCGGCCGGCTCGCTTTCCCCGGCGCCGGCGCTGACCAGGTGGACGCGGCCTGCTTCTGGAACCGCATCGACGATCGCCGGGTCGTCGAGCAGCCGCGATTGCAGGCTGCGCGCCGGTTCGTTCGGCGGCGGCTCGGCCTCGAAGCTGTGGCCTGCCGCGATATTGGTGACATCTCCGGGCTGACCGCTGGCGAGCAGTGTTCCTTCGCGCAACACGAAAACCTGCTCGCAACGTTCGGCTTCGTCGAGATAGGACGTGCTGAGCAGCACCGTGAGATGCTGCTCGCGAACGAGCCGCGCGATGATTTCCCACAGCTCGCGCCGCGACAGCGGGTCGACGCCGACTGTCGGCTCGTCGAGCAGTAACAGCCGCGGTGAGCCGATCAGCGTGCAGGCGAGGCCGAGTTTCTGCTTCATGCCGCCGGACAACTGGCCGGCAAGGCGGGCCGTAAATGCCCCGAGATCGGTCATCTGCAGCAGTTCCGGATAACGCCGTGCGCGCTCGGCCGGCGAGACGCCGTGCAGACTGGCGTAGAGATCGAGGTTTTCGCGGACGCTTAGATCTTCGTAAAGACCGAACCGCTGCGGCATGTAGGCGATGCAGTCTTGCACCGCCTGCGGATCGCGGGCCACATCGAGGTCCATCACCGTGAGCGTTCCGGCGTCGAGCGGCATCAGCCCGGCAATGAGGCGAATGAGCGTGGTCTTTCCGGCGCCATCGGGGCCCACGAGCGCGGCGAGCGCGCCGTGCCGAACCTCGAAGCTGACGCCGTCAAGCGCCACAACGATCTCGCCGGTCTCACGGCGGAACTGTTTGCGCAGGTCGCGGCCGAGCACGGCAGCGGCGCCGCCCTGACGGTCGTTCATGGCTTGGCGCCCGCGGTGGGATGGGGCGTCGGCTGATTGAGCGGCAAATAAACCGTTGCCGGCATGCCAAGGCGCAGGACGTCGCCCTCATCCGTCACAAACACGCGGACCTCATAGACCAGGCTGGTCCGCAGTTCCTCGGTTTGCACCGTCTTTGGCGTGAACTCGGCGACCGGCGAAATAAATCCGATCCAGCCGGGAAAGCGGCGGGTCGGAAAGGCGTCCACCATGATGGATGCCGTCATGCCGGGATGGATGCGGCCGAGGTCGGATTCCGACACATAGGCGCGGACCCATTTCGGGCTGGTGATCGCGATCGAAAACACCGGCCGTTGCGGCGAAGCCATCTCGCCCGGCTCCATCAGCCGCGATCGGATCACGCCCTCGACCGGCGCGATCAAATTCGCATCCGCCAGTTGCTGCCGCACCAATGCCAGTTGCGCCTTGTTGGCACGAAGCTGCGCCTCCGCTTGGGCAACGTCCTCGGCGCGCGGTCCCAAAATTTCAAGATCGAGCGCCTTTTGGTTTACCTCGACCTTGGCGTCGGCCATATCGAGCGCCGCCTTGGCATTGTCGAGATCCTGTTGCGTTTCGGTGCCTTGGTCGAACAGAGTTTTTGCGCGCTGATATTTGAGGCGGGCGTTCTCGGCGTCCGCCTTGGCGGAGTCCAGATTGGCCCTGGCCTGCGCGATTTCCTGCGGGCGGCTGCCATTGTGCAACCGTTGCACCGCGGCTTTCTGCGCCGCGGCCTGCGCCTTGACCTGCGCCAGTTCCGGTTCCAGCCGGCTGGTGTCGAGCTTCGCTAAAACCTCGCCCTTGTGAACGACATCGCCTTCCTGCACCAGCACCGCCGCAATTCGCTCGCTGCCGTTGAACGCAAGGTCGACCTGCCGCAGATCGACATTGCCGTAGAGCACGAGCTGCTGCTGCTCGGCTGGCGGACGGGTGAACCAATAGAGGATCGCGGCAGCGATCCCGGCGACCAGGAGTGCCGAGACGGCAATGATGGCTCGGCGCTTCACCTTCGGCTCGCTTGCAGCTTTGTCATCGCCGCGGCGCGAAGAATTTCTTCGGGCCGCTGTCGAAGCTGGTGATTGCGGCGCTGGCGCGTGGCGCTTGGCTTGCGAGGAACTTGGCCGCGCGGGTGCCGGCCGCGCCGGGCATCTCCTCCGCTGCGCTTGGACCGCGAGGAATGTGCCGGCCGCCGCGACGGCCGATCAGCCGGGCGAGCAGGTCAATTCCCCCCTCCCGCGGCGGCGGCGACAGAGATTGTGATCGGGCCGCGGATCGTGGCCCTCGCCTGCGCGAGCGCTGCCGGCGCCAGTCCCGGCGCCGTGGCGCAGGCGGCAATTGACGCGACGGCGGACCTGACGTGCATGACGGCCTTCTCTCTTCGTTGGATGGGAGGATACCGCGGACGTGCTTGAGCCGCTATCGCTGGCGCGCTACAGGTGGCGGCAAGTATGGAGATTTCCTCATGGCCGAGCAGGAGGCCGCAGGCGCCGTGAACAGCGCCACCCAGACCGAGGGCGACGGCGTTACTGCTGCTGTCTTGGTCATCGGCGATGAAATCCTGTCGGGCCGCACCAAAGACAAGAATATCGGTTTCATCGCCGAGCATCTTACCGGCATCGGTATCGACCTCAAGGAAGTGCGGGTGGTCCCCGATAACGAGGCTGAAATCGTTTCTGCGCTCAATACATTGCGGGTGCGTTACACCTATGTATTCACCACCGGCGGCATTGGCCCAACTCATGACGACATCACCGCCGACAGCGTCGCCAAGGCATTCGGCGTCGAGATCGTCCCGCACCCGGAGGCGGTCGAGATCATGTCCGCGCGCGTTGCGCAGACCGGCGGCGTCATGAACGAAGCGCGGATGCGCATGACACGTGTGCCGCTCGGCGCCGAACTGGTGCTCAACAGGCTATCGGGCGCGCCCGGTTTCTGGATCGGCAACGTCATCGTCATGGCCGGTGTGCCGCACATCATGCAGATCATGCTCGAATACGTTACTCCGAAGCTGAAGGCCGGCGCCCGCATGCTCTCGGAATCGGTGCGCGCCGATTGCCGCGAGGGCGATATCGGCACCGAATTGGGCGAGGTCGCCAGACAGCATCCGGGCGTCATCATCGGCTCCTATCCATTCATGGACGACAAAATCGGCGGCAACACTCATCTGGTGGTGCGCTCGCGGGACGCGCAAAAACTTGCGGCCGCCAAAGCCGCGGTGGAAGCAATGCTGCAGCAGGTCAAGGCGGGTCTCTCTGCAGGCAAGAATTAGCGCCGTTCGCTTGGCGAGGCGGGGTGTGCGATGACACAGCAACAACTGGACGATGCAGCGCAGCCGGCACCGCTGCGGCAGCAAATGGCCGCGCCGAGTCCGGAGAAGATATTCCCCGTTTCCTGGGATCAGTTTCACCGCGATTCCCGCGCCTTGGCTTGGCGGCTCAACGGCGTCGGCCCGTTCGAAGCGATCGTCTGCGTCACCCGCGGCGGTCTTGTTCCGGCCGCGATCGTGGCGCGCGAATTGGGCGTCAGGGTGATTGAGACGGTATGTGTGGCAAGCTACACCCACACCAGCCAGGGCGAACTGACGGTGCTCAAGGACATTGCGCCGACAATTGTCGCCGGCGGCGGCGGGGGCGGCGCCGGGGTGCTGATCGTCGACGACCTCGTGGACACCGGTCAGACCGCCAAGATCGTGCGGGCGCGGCTGCCGCGCGCCCATTTCGCCACGGTCTATGCCAAGCCGATGGGCAGGCCTCTGGTCGATACGTTCGTCACCGAGGTCTCTCAGGATACCTGGATCTACTTTCCCTGGGACACCGGACTGGCGTTCCAGCCGCCGATCCGAGAGGCAGGACTATGATCCGGGGCGCTCTTTCCTTCTTTTCCTTAGCTGGGTTCGCCTCGGATCGACTATCATCGCCCAAGGACGCTGATACATCGAGCGAAGGAGACCGCCCATGGATGCCGTCACTACGAAGTCCAGGCATGACACCGCCGACACTCATTCCCACGTCGTGCGCCCTGCCGACATGGAATGGAAGAAAACCCGATTTCCCGGCTGCGAAGTGAAAGGCCTGTTGTTCGACAGGGAGACTGGCCTCATCACCGCACTGATGAAATTTGCGCCCGGCGCCGTTTTGCCGGACCACGAGCACGTCAAGATCGAACAGACCTACGTGCTCGAAGGCAAGCTCTGCGACAAGGAGGGTCCGGCGCAGGGCTTGAGCGTCGGCCCCGGCGAATTCGTCTGGCGCGAGGCCGGCAGCCGTCACGTTGCCTGGACTCCCGAAGGCGGCCTCATGCTCGCCATGTTTCAGGTGCCGAACAAATTCTATGAGAAGGACGGTCGCATCACCGACATTTCCGGTGTCGACTGGGACAGCCTCTGGGGTCACGTATTCAAGGAGTGAATATGCTCCGCAAGCTGTGTTTGGCGGGCGCGGCCGTCGCCTTGCTAACCGCGACCGCCGTCGCCCAGATGCCGATGCCGGGTATCAGTCTGCACCACGACAAGCGCCCCCTGACCACTGAGGAAATCGAAAAGCAAAAGGCGCTGGATCGGGCCTACAACGCGGCGACGCAGAAGATTCCCGACAAGAATGCGGCCTCCGATCCCTGGAGCGATGTGCGCGCGCTTCCGGCGCCGGCCGAGAAGCGCAGGCACTGATCGGCGGGCGATCGCCCGCCCGGCGGCGCGGCGGCGGCGCATCCAGAATGGGCGGCAACACTGCTCGCTTCGTCTGCCTGGGCGGCCAGTGCTACAAAAGCCGCCGTGCGGACTGCCGTTCGGTCCGCGCCGCGGACGTGGCGAAATGGTAGACGCAAGGGACTTAAAATCCTTTTTATTTTGTGTTTATCTTTATATTTCAATTACTTAGCAAAATTTGACACTAGCACAACTCTAGCACATAATGGCTATTAGCACACAAAAGTCCGATGAGGCTACGCGCGCACAAGAATGATCAGGAATGACGGGCACAAACGTCATTCCGGCGAGCGTAGCCCGGATGATTGGAAAATCATTTCAGGCTAGCACAAACGCGAACTCTCTCATGGCGGCACGACACGAAATTCTCGGAGGCAAAGTCCACCTCTACAAACGCGACGGACGCTTCTGGCAATGCTCTGCGTCCGTTGGCGGCCAGCAGTACCGCGCGACCACGAAGAAGGAAGAAATCTCGCAAGCCGAGGACGTAGCGGAAGACTGGTATCTGGAACTGCGCGGCAAATTCAAACGCGGCGAGGTCGGTCAGTTGGTCAAGGCCAACAACGAGAAGACCTTCGCCGAGGCTGCCGAGCAGTTCATCCGGGAATTCCCCGTCATCACAGACGGCCAGCGAAACGAGCAATATGTGGCGGGCCATGAACGGAGGATACGCAATCACCTCCTCCCGTTCTTCGGAGACAAGCCCCTCTCGAAAGTCACGTCCGGACTCATTCAGGAGTACCGCATTCATCGAGTCACGAGCACAAAGGAGGCAACTGGAAAGCCTCCCGCACGTAATACGATGCATCAGGAGATCGTTGCCCTTCGGCAAGTTCTGAAAACCGCAATCCGGCATGGCGACATCACGACCCTGCCGGACCTCTCCCAGCCGTATCGGTCTAACGCCAAAATATCGCACCGGGCGTGGTTCTCCCCGGACGAATACAAGGAACTCTACAAAGCAACACGCGAACGCGTGGAAAATCCAAAGAAGAAAAAATATCAAGCCGACTACGAGGAGTTACACGACTACGTTCTCTTCATGGTGAACACCGGTCTTCGTCCCGATGAATCCAGACGGATTCAGTTTAGGGACGTGAAAGTCGTTGATGATCGCGACAGCGGCCAACGCATTCTGGAAATCGATGTGCGTGGCAAGCGCGGCGTTGGCTTCTGCAAGAGCATGCCGGGCGCTGTGATCCCCTTTCAGCGCCTCATGAAGCGTCGCAATGGGAAGCCGACCGAGCTTGTCTTCCCGAAAACCCATCACGAACTCTTCAACACCATCCTTGGCGAACTGGACCTCAAGGTTGACCGCGAGGGTCAGCGCCGGACCTTCTACAGCCTGCGACACACCTACATCTGTATGCGTCTGATGGAGGGGGCCGACGTGTATCAGATCGCGAAAAACTGCCGCACCAGCGTCAAGATGATCGAGGAATTTTACGCCTCCCACATCAAGAACATGGTGGATGCCTCGGTCATCAACGTGCGACGCTCCAAGCAGCCGAAAGCGCAACCGCGCAAGGCGAAGCGCGGCAAGAACGCCCACTAATCCATTGGAAGTGCAATGGTTCTTGGCTTGGATGGATTCACTCGCTATACACTACCCTTGGTACGCGGGCGTGGCGAAATTGGTAGACGCAAGGGACTTAAGCGATTGAGTGCTCTCCGGGAAACCGAAGATGCAGAACTGCTCAAATTCGGGGAAACCGGTAACAGGCAATCCCGAGCCAAGCGCGCCGACCGAACGGTCGGCGCGAAGGTGTAGAGACTAGACGGGCAGCGCCTAACGCGTGAACACGCTACGGTGAAGGTATAGTCCAGACCACGAACGAGCCAAAAGCGCGCACGCGCCTAGGTGAGGCGGCGAAAGCCGAAGTGGTATGAAAATCCCTCGGCTCGAAAGAGCTATGCCGGTTCAAGTCCGGCCGCCCGCACCAACTTGTTTATGAAGAGGTCTATGCCCGGGCTCACCGATTTTCACGCAAAATATTTCGCACACGAGTTGACCAAGCGCAGTCCATCGGACAGCGTTGAGATGCTCGCTGGCGTTTTGGCAGACGCGCAAGTTGACCTCAATCCCCATCAAATCGAAGCTGCGCTTTTCGCTTTTCGCAATCCGTTTTCCCGTGGTGCAATTCTGGCCGACGAAGTTGGCCTTGGTAAGACAATCGAAGCTGGCCTGCTGCTCGCGCAGAGGTGGGCGGAGCGAAAGCGCAAATTGCTTGTCATTATGCCAGCCAATCTGCGCAAGCAGTGGAACCAAGAACTCGCCGACAAATTCTATTTGCCTTCGATGATCATGGAGACGCGGACCTTCAATGAGGCAATCCGTGCCGGTAATCTCAATCCGTTTTCCCAGAACGAGATCGTGTTGTGCTCTTATCAATTCGCACGAAGCAAGGAGCCCTACCTTCGGCAAGTCGCTTGGGATTTGATCGTCATCGATGAAGCGCACAGATTACGGAATGTCTACAAAACATCGAGCCGCATAGCGCTAGCGATCAAACAGGCGGTCAGCTCCTTTCCAAAAGTCTTGTTGACTGCGACTCCACTCCAAAACTCGTTGTTGGAACTGTATGGTCTTGTCAGCATCATCGACGATTTTGCCTTCGGTGACCTGAAGAGTTTTCGTGCGCGATTTGCGCGGTTGGGTAATCAGGCGGACTTTGCCGAACTGAAAGAACGCCTGAAACCACTATGCAAGCGGACATTGCGCCGCCAAGTGCTCGAATACGTTCCGTACACTGATCGTCATGCCCTTGTTCAGGAGTTCGTGCCGTCGTCGGATGAGCAAAGGCTCTACGACCTCGTATCCGATTATCTCCAGCGACCGATCCTCTATGCGTTGGCCCCGGGTCCATGATCGCGTCCGGCTTCGCCGGTCGGGCTGTCGCAAGCCGAGCCCCGCAGATCCCGAAGAGTCGGGATGTCGGGTCTCGGCCCTTCGGGCTTCCATCCCATCGCGCAAGAATAAAGGACAGCCTGCGGCTGACCTTGGTTGTTTGAGATTGGGGCCTGCGGCCCCCAGGCCGTCAAGGCAACCCCCATGAAGAATGGGGGCGGAAAACGGCGGGCCGTGTAGTCGCCCAAGAAAGAAGGGCTCCGGCCCGCACCACCCCGCTCGTTTTCCGACCTGTGACGGCCAACCCCCGCTCATCGGCGCTCGCCTAGTTCCGGTTGCATGCGCAACCGGCAAACTAGGAGAGAAAGATGAGAACCGATGTCTATCAGAAGATCACCGATCAAATCGTTGCAGCGTTGGAGACAGGCGTTAGGCCTTGGCACCAGCCGTGGAATGCAGAGCATAGCGCCGGACGCATCACGCGACCGTCGCGCGGTAACGGCATTCCCTATCACGGCATCAATGTTTTGATGCTGTGGTCGGCAGCCATCGAGAAGGGATACGCCGCACCCATCTGGATGACGTTCAAGCAAGCGATTGAACTCAAGGCGTGCGTTCGGAAAGGCGAGCATGGGAGTCTTGTTGTGTATGCCGACAAGATCATCCGCACCGAGACGACCGACAGCGGCGAGGAAGCCGAACGCGCCATCCCGTTTATGAAAGGCTACACCGTCTTTAACGTCGAGCAGATCGACGGACTGCCCGAGCATTTTTACGGCAAGCCGGAAGCCCGCACGGATTCCGTGCAGCGTATTGCCCATGCCGAGTCATTCTTTGCCGCGACCGGCGCGAACATCGTTCACGGCGGCAGTCGGGCTTGCTACGTCCCATCGACCGACAACATCCACATGCCGTGCATCGATTTCTTCCGCGACGCCGAGAGCTATTACGCGACCCTCGCCCACGAGACGACCCATTGGACGCGGCACGAAAGCCGCCTGAACCGCGACTTCGGACGCAAGCGGTTTGGCGACGAAGGCTATGCGATGGAAGAGCTGGTCGCCGAGCTTGGTTCAGCCTTCCTGGCCGCTGATCTCGCCCTGACCCCCGACGTTCGCGACGACCACGCCGCCTATATCGCGTCGTGGATCAAGGTCCTGAAGGACGACAAGCGGGCGATTTTTACCGCCGCTTCGCACGCTCAGCGGGCAGCGGATTTGCTGCACAGCTTGCAGCAAGCTGCGCCAACGTCCGATCGCCCTTGACGGCGGCAAGCGCCACCTTCGCTTTGAAAGCCGGTGTATGGTTCCGGCGCGCTCGTCTTTGCATGGTCTCTCCTGATTCGCAGGCCATAGCCTGCCCGCTGTCAGGCAGAAACTCCACTTAGCGTCCTGTGCAGATTTCCGGGACCGGCTCTATCTACCGGCACTGGTACGTAATTTAGTTATCGTCTCGTTCAGTGTCTAAAAGACCATTGAAGAGTCGCTGCCCGATTGTTTCAACAAGAATGATTGCTTGAGAGACTTCATCTGGTGTTACTTGGATGCGACGGCCTACGACCGCTTCGGGGTCATTTGTTTTTTGCACATATTCCACATCGATGACACCCATCTTGTGAGCAAGGAGGTGTCGCTTCTGAAAGATGCGGCAAATGGCTGTCCACGAGTCTGCGGCTAGTCCATCAGCGAAGTCAAAACCGAATGTATCTTGGACTCGCCGTCTCGCGGCCACCAGATTCTGGAACTGTATATCTGCCGATTTTTGCGAGCAGATTTCACGCCCGAATCCGTCAAGAGCAGACACCGCATTTTCTAGGGCATCTCCGACAAGGTGCTCCGCCAAATCGGCATCGACATCCTTTGCGAGTGCAAGTTCTTTCCTGGCCAACTCAAGGTTCTTGCTCAAAATCTGGAGAGAGTTGTGCGATCCACAGTCCGGACACCAACCAAACACCCCATAGATAGCGAAGCGCAATGTACATTGTTCGCAAACGACATGGGTTTCGAGCTTTTTTTCTCGATAGTGACGGATCGGATGTGTCGCGGACCTTGTCACCTTCATGCTAAGTCCGATCCCGAAGGCACCACTTGACCTATGATCAAATTCAAGCGCCTTTAGGTCTTTGAACACAGCATCGGTGACCGTCCGTATCACGATCGATTTTGCGTATTCGATTTGCTCCGGTGTGAAAAAGGTGTTGTTTTTGCCGGTATGCCCACAATAGGGACAATGGCACGGAGCGGGGCCTTTAAGTCCAGTGCCTGGCGTGACCTTGAAATAGCCCAAGCAAGTTTCGACTGGGCACTCTCTGCCAACGTAGCCTTCTTCATCAGGAGTAATCGGCACACTGAATTGGTTGGGGAGTTTTTCGAGGTTGCTCATTTTGGATTACCTCCCGGTACAAAAATCGATTTGTCGCTCTGCAACAGGATCGTGAAGCGACTCACGCTATGCTAGCAGGTAAGAACGAAAAGTGAACAAGAATCAACTACTTGTAACGGCAGCAGAATTTCATCGGAGCGTGTAGTGTCTATAGATATGAAACGTAGGATATATACTTGACATATCCTACGTTTTGTATCATATTGGCTGCATGATGACTCATGGCCAAACGCAGCAGGAGCGGGCTCTTCTTCTACTAAACAAGAAGGGTATGGCCCGTCTTTCTGAACTCACGAAAGAGGGCATCACGGCTGCAACCATAGCTCGGATGCGCGAGAAGGGTCTTCTTCTTCAACTCAGCCGTGGCCTCTATCAACTTCCGGATGCCGGCGGCGACACAAACCACGTTCTTGCCGAAGCGGCGAAGCTCGTGCCGAAGGGTGTCGTGTGTCTTACCTCGGCGCTCGCTTTTCATCAGCTCACCGATACCATTCCACGCAGCGTATGGATAGCGATCGGTCCCAAGGACCGGCGTCCTGCCATCAAGCATCTGCCACTCCAAATCGTGCACTTTCGCGACAAGATGCTTCACGAAGGCATCGAAGAGCACCACATCGAGGGTGTGACGGTACGCATATATAATGTCGCAAAGACCGTGGTCGATCTGTTCCGCTACCGACAGAGCGCCGGCAAGCGTTACAAGAAAAGTCCGGGCCTCAATCTCGCGCTTGAGGGACTCCGCGAGGTCCTGCGGCAGCGCAAGGCGACTCCGGCCGAGATTGCCGAATACGCCCATGACGGGGGCATTTGGAAAGTTATTGAACCCTACCTGCAAGCGATGACCGCCAATGCCTGAACCGAAACGCAACATAGGCGCTTCGGTACGGGCGCGGCTTCTCAACCTCGCCAAGGAGCGTAACCAACCTAACGACCTGCTGCTTACGCGCTACGCACTTGAGCGCCTGCTTTACCGTCTCAGCACCACTAGGCATCGCGAGCGGTTTGTCCTCAAGGGCGCGATGCTGATGACGACCTGGTTCGAGGACCCGTTCCGTCCGACGCGCGATCTTGATCTACTCGGCTTCGGCGACCCTGACCCTGAGGCCATGCTCACCATCTTCCGCGAAATCTGCACGGTCGAGGCTGATGATGGTGTGATGTTTGATGTGAAAGGCCTTGTCGTCGATCTGATCCGCGAGGAACTCGAATATGGTGGACTACGCATCAAGACCAATGCCACGATTGACGGCGCAAGGGTGCGCATTGCGATCGATATTGGTTTCGGCGATGCGATCGAGCCGGGGGCCACCGAACTCGAATTACCCGTGCTGCTCGATCTGCCGTCGCCGCATCTCCGCGCCTATCCACGCGAGACGGTCATCGCCGAGAAGTTTCAGGCGATGGTGGCACTTGGCCGTGCCAACAGCCGGATGAAGGACCTCTACGACATCTGGGTTCTGTCGCGCGCCTTTGAATTCAAGGGCGATGCGCTGGCGCGCGCCATAGCCGCGACCTTCGCGCGACGCAAAACACCTGTTCCCGTTGATGCTCCTTTTGCGTTGACCAGTGCCTTCGCCGAGGACCGCGCCAAGCAGCAGCAATGGAATTCTTTTGTAGAGAGTATCGGTGCCAAGCCGCCGCCGCTCGCCGATATTATCAACGACCTCGCCTCCTTCTTGATGCCGCAAGCCATTACAGCACGAGCGCACGAGAAGATTACCGAGTAGTTTCGCTAGCCTTGTGACACGCACGGGCTGAAAGTCTGCCGCCTCGAACGCAGCGCGCTTTTGTATATGCACAGGCAATCTTCCAGCTCGGCAGGGCTGAGGTGATGAAGTTCGCGCGGCAATTGGCTTCGCTCCACTGTCTTACCGCGAATTCCTAGCGCCCGAGCACCTTCGCTCGTCCCAGCATGCAAATAGATCAGCTCGGGTTCCAGATTGAGATGAGCTCCGATGCGATGGGCAATATCGTAGATGGCAAGATCGCCGATACCATGGATGTTGCCAATAGCGCTTTTTACACGCACATGGAGATCGAGAAAGGACGAAGCCCTTTTCAATTGTGCCGATCTTTGCTGAAGCGCTCTTTCGGCGGCATTGAGGGTTCGCCCAGGTATTCGACGCTGATGGGGATGCCGTTTCCCACTTGGAAGACACGATAGGGAGGCTTCACGAATAGCATCGTGGAGAGATCGCTGAATAGCGTAGTAGCGCAGCTCACGCTGTGCCCGCTTGCGGTGTTCTTCTATGTAACTGGTCGCTATCGCCGCAAGTTTCATTTGTATTTTGATCAGATCGAGATTTCAGACGAGTGCTTTGAGCCAGCAACTCATGATCGTATTATGTGACTGTTGCAACTTTATTGCAGGGGCGCTATAAGCGCCGTAAGTCTTTGTTAACACGTGTATTAGCACATTGACTAAGCTCAGGGGGGTATGAAACTTCTCAGGGTTCCTGCATCGGATTTTTTGAAGACGTTTTTTGTCAATTTTTAGCACAGATTTTAGCACAGACCCTTTTCAAATCAGAATTAATAAATTAAATCAATAGCTTAGGTAACGATGGCCGCACTTAAAATCCCTTGGGGGAAACTCCGTGCGGGTTCGAGTCCCGCCGTCCGCACCAGCACTTCACCGGGCTCCAGCGTGAAGCCCGCTGATCTCGCGCCAGTCAGGACAGCCTTGCAAAACGGCCCCGGCCAGCACGTCGAAACTTGGCGCAGTCCAGCCTCCCAGCGCGGACCAAGGGCAGCCGGGTGTGCAAAGACTGGCAATCAGCAACACAAAATACCGCATTTTGGTGATTCGGCGCGCGGCGGCCGGTTGCGAGTGCAGCATCGAACGATCACGGCGTCCCTATCAGGCGCGGAAACCCGCGAGCAACGGGCATTTCTGCTGTCGGCAGACTGCCGGATCGGCCACGGCTATCGGTTCGGCGTGCCGATGCCGGCTACGGCGATGACCGAATTGTTGCGCGGCTCCGCCTCTGCACCAGTGCTGGCACCAGGCTAAGGCAGACTCGATCCTGCGGTCAGGAATTGCCAATGGCGGCCGCTAGCGGCTGGCCCGCCGGCTGCCTCACATTCGGCGGCGGCGTCCGATAGCGCGGCAATTGATGTCTTATCAAGCCGAAGCCGGCCAGCGCCAAGCTCGTCCATACCGCCAAGCTGAAGTAAAGTGACATCCAAAGCATCTCTTGCCGCCAGCGCGCTATATCATGGCTGACGATCCAGCGGGTAGCGACGTCGTGCAGGCCAGAGACGAGGCCGAACAGGGCGGCGCGGCTCGTCAGCCTCTGCCTCCCAGCGGAAAAAATACATCGGCACGTCGATCGTGACCATGAAGAGGAGGTAGAGGGCAATGCCGCCGGCCGTCGCCGCAATGACGAATTGAACGCTGCCGCGAAATCTCGGGATCAGCCGTACCAGTGCGGCCGCGATCAGCAGGAACGTCGCGGTCCAGAGCGAATTTTCCAAAATATTGCCGAGATAATCCGTCGTGATCGCCGCGTACCAGGAGCAGCACTCCGCGATCGCGATGAGCGGTACGATGAGTCTCGAGACGTTCTTCGCCGTATCCGTGTTTGCAAGCCTGCCAACTTCGTGCAGCACGATGGCCCATTGCGCCGCGAAGCATAGTTCGGCCACGGTCGCGACCGATCGTCCAACGACGATGCTCGAAAGCGGGCTCTCGAACAGGCAAATTCTCTGTACGTCGGCACGCGGCAGGATTGAGCGAAACGCGCAGCCAATCACATAGGCAGCGCCGAGCACCAAGAGGGGCTCAATGGCAAATGCGCCGGTCTGCCGCCTGACCGCGCTTTTGCGCAATCGAGAGTGGAGTCCCAGCAGCAAGGCGATGTTCAGGACGCTGACGGCGCATAGAAAGTACCACCAAATCGCGACCGGGTTTGACCAAGTCAGCCAGTTCATTCGCCCTACCGTGCGCGTTAACAGCCGTCATGAAATTGTAGCGCCATCGTCACGGAACGCAAAGCCCTTTCCAGGCTTCGAAAGCCGCGCCAGATTTTTGGGCGCTAAGCAAGCGGACGCGGCGGCGGTCAACGCAGTTGCGTGTTCGCTCAGCGCTGTCGCCGGCGCCACCTGGGTTTACGCCTCGTTAGTGGAGATTAACTACGCTTTGTGCGGTGGGCCTTGGCCGAATTGCGTAGGAGATCACCTTGCCATGGGAGGCGTTGCTAAGTCCCGCGGGGGGCGCGAATTGCGCAAAAAGCCCCGCCGGCAATTCGATTATCTTGCGAAAATACTTACCAGTAAGAATGAGCCGCCGCGCCTATGTACCATCGCCGATATTTCGCAGAACGGCGCGCGCTTGGTTCTGGACGCTGACGACGAGTCTGCCGCAACGCTTTGTGCTGCTGCTCAGTGTAACAGGAGAGGCACGCCGGTTCTGTCGCCTGGTGTGGCAGAGCGGTCCGACAGTGGGTGTCGAGTTTGGATCCGGCCGCTCATAGCTGAAGGGAGTCGTTGCGCTGCGCGCAACTGCCTGCCGGTCGGCGCCGCTGCGCCGCTGCGCCGGTGCCGGCGCGCGGTCGTGGCAGGTGGAAGGAGTGCGATTTTCGGGGCCAGCCTCCACATTTGCGGCGCATTGGCGAGGTGCCTTATTTGCGGCGCAGGAAGCTGCATAGGGGTGTTCACGTGAGGCGAGCCTTTGGGCGGGACGTATTCATGGCTCTTCGCCGGGATGTCGCTTGTTGTACATGCCGTGTCCTGCGCTGCGCTCGCACGGCCGCACGGCGGACAGGCGCCGCTTGTTTCGTGGCGGCGGCTTGTACTGGGTATGAAGGGCGCCGGGTGCCGGGCTTTGTCTCGGTCACGCTGTTTCTCGTCACCGCTGCTACGCTCGCAGGATGCGGTTTGAGCGGCGGCGTCGGCTCCCTGTTAGTCGATCCCGCGTTGTACGACGTTTATCGTTGCAAGGACCTCGTCACTGAATCGCACAACCTTGCCGCACGCGAAGTCGCACTCCGGAACCTCATCGACAAAGCGAGCACGGGCGGCGGCGGCTCCGTGATCGGCGCATTAGCCTACCGCAGCGATTACGAAACAGTCCTGGCGCAGGAGAAGCTCCTCAAACGCAAGGCGGCGGATATTCAGTGCCAGCTGGCGCCAACCTCCAGCGCGGACCGGGTCATCTACTGAGAAAAATTGAACGCAGGCCTGCGTTGTCAGGACCGCGTTGCAGCACGGACGGCGGCGCTCAGGCGATGCCGAATGCCATGACCATCGCAATCGCGACGCCGGCGACGGCGAGAAAGACGAGTGCAGCTGCGCTTGCCGCGGCAGTGCGGCCGCCGGCAAAGAAGACGGCATAGAAGGCCTTGAGCATGTTGTTCGACGAAGCCGCGATCAGGATCGCGGCGGCCAAGGCGGTGCTGGCTACGCCGGTGGTGCCGCCCTGCACGAGATTAAGCACGAAAGGATCGATATCGGAAACGCCGATGATTGCGGCGAGCGTATAGATGCCGGACGTTCCGAACGTCCTGGTGGCGAACGACGAGGCCAGCGAGGTGGCGATGAACAGGAATGCAAAAAGCGCCGCTGGACCGAGTTCGAGTGGATTTGTGCTGGTCGCCGGCAGCATCGGTGCATTCGACTTCGAATCCCTGGCCCTCGGTCGGCCCCACCAATATTGCAGCGCGCAGATTGCGAATCCGGCTGCGGCGAGGCCGCAAAGAGACGGTGCCAGAAGCCGCGCCAGCGTCATGTTGAAGATCGCGATAATGGCGGCAATGCGCAGGTACATGATGGCGGTCGCGAGCGTGATGCCGGCTTGCGCCTGCCGGTTGAGCGCGGGTTCGGCTTTGGCCTGACGCGCCAGCACGACTGTCGCTGCGGTCGATGAATAAAGGCCGCCCAATGCCGCCATCCACAAACCGCGCGCTGCGGCAGCCCAATAGCGCTGGGCGAGGTAGCTGACGTAGGAAAAGGTGCAGACCACGACCAGCGCGAGCCAGACCTGGCGCGGCGTGATCTTGGTCAGCGTCGTCACCGGCTCGTTCGGCAACAGCGGCAGAATGATCCCGGTCAGGATCAGGAACTGTCCGGCGGTGGTGATCTCCTTCAATTCGATGCGCCGCGCCAGGGCATGAAGCTGGGAGCGTCCGGTGAACAGCAGAACCGCCGCTACGGTCACGGCCACCGCCACCCAGTGCGGCAGCGCCAAGGCAATAGCGCCGAGCAAATAGGCGTGAACGTTGAGGACGAGGACGACCAGACCCACATTCGGCTCGCCTTCATCGTCCTGCTCGCGTACCTGCTTCTGATAATAGACGAAGAGCCAGGCGCCCAGCACGAGCAGTCCGCCGGTGAACGGAATAAAGTGATGGGGATCGAACAAGTAGAGCACGCCGCCTGCAAGCGACAGCATCGGAAATGTGCGGATGCCGCCGGGACGTCTGGTACTGGTGCGGCTGAAGAAGTCCTCGAATGCCAGGCCGAGGAAGAAACTCAGCCCAAGAAGCAGCGCTACGCCTTCCGGAGAGGGTGCCTGGATCATGAGCTAAAGGCGTCTAGCTAAATCTTTCGCGCGCCAATGCCGCGCCCTCGCCGAGCGCCTTAAGCTTCCGTTCGGCGATGTCGCGGCGCATCGGCGCCATGCCGCAATTGGTGCAGGCGACGATTTTTTCCTTGGCCGCGTATTGCATGGCCTGTCCGAGCAAAGCCGCGACCTCCTCGGGCGTCTCAACCCTGTCGGTGGCGACATCGATGGCGCCGACCAGTACGTCCTTGCCGTCAAGCAGCGCAAGCACGCTCATCGGTACGTGCGAATTGATGCATTCGATCGAGACCTGATCGATCCGGCTGCGCGCCAAGGCGGGAAAGAATTCTTCGTACTGCCGCCATTCGCTGCCCAGCCCCGCCTTCCACGCGATGTTGGCGGCAATGCCGTAGCCGTAGCAGATATGGACTGCGCTGGTGCAGGATACCCCGTCGATGGCGCGGTGCAGCGCTTCGATGCCCCAGCCGGCGGCGGCCTCGGTGTAGACGTTGAAGGCAGGTTCGTCGAATTGAATGACATCAACGCCGTCGGCGGCGAGGCCGCGCGCTTCCTCGTTGAGCAGGTCGGCGAAGGCAAACGCCATTTTCACGCGATCGCCGTAATGAGCGTCGGCGATGGTATCGACCAGCGTCATCGGTCCGGGCAGGGTGAATTTGAGCTGCCGTGCCGTGTGGCCGCGCGCCAGCCGCGCTTCGCGCGCATGCACGCGCGAGCGCAGCTTGAGTTCGCCGACGACGGTCGGGCACATCGCCTTGTAGCGATCGTTGCGAATGCCCATTTCGACGCGCCGGTCGAAGTCGATGCCGTCGACCGCATCGAGAAAGCCATGAACGAAATGCTGACGCGCCTGTTCGCCGTCACTGACGATGTCAATTCCGGCATCTTCCTGCAGCTTGACGGCGAGCAGCGTCGCGTCGTCCTTTGCGGCGGCGAGTTCTTCGCCCTGCAGGCGCCATTGCGGCCACAGCCGGGTTGGTTCGGCAAGCCATGATGGCTTCGGCAGGCTGCCGGCAACCGTGCTAGGAAACAGAATAAGCGGTGAAGCTGTCATGACTGGTCTTGTCGAAGTTGTGCGAACAGCGAGGCTGGCGACGCTGTCCCCGGCGGCCGCCAATCATAGAGCCAATCGTAGTGCTGCAGCAGCCGCGCACCGCCAAGGCCGCGCATTGCCGCATTGCGCAGCATAGCTCGCACGCCGGACAGGTGATAGCGGGCGCCGTTGCGCGCCGCCAGGCGCTGCACCTTCCACGCCCGTGTTCGCCGCATTGATGAATAGGCGCGCAGCGCGGCCACCGGATCGTTAGGCATGCGGGCCAAACATTGCGCCGCGACCGCTGCATCTTCGATCGCCATCGCGGCGCCCTGGGCTAGATAGGGCAGCATCGGATGGGCGGCGTCGCCAAGGAGTGCCACTGGTCCTTGCGACCAGCGCAGTATCGGGCGGCGGTCATAGAGCGCCCATTTCAGCCAAGCTTCGGGTGCGCTGACGAGCGAACGCGCCAGCGGCGTCCAGTTGCGCGCCGGCAATCGCCCCAAGAGATCGGCACGAGCGGCGGGTTCGCTCCAGCCTGGCGCATTCCAGCGATCCTCGGTGATGACGACGACATTGATCAAGGAAAGATTCTTTACCGGGTAGTGCACGAGATGAGCGTCGCGGCCAAGCCAGAGCTGGATCAGCGGCTCGCGAAAGTCGGCGGCTACGTCTTTTGGCCGCACCAGCGCGCGCCACGCGCTGCGGCCAGCGAAACGCGGCGGCTCGGCGTACCCCAAGCGCGTGCGCATGACCGACCACAGCCCATCGGCAGCGATGAGGGCCATGCCACGTTCGTCGAGCACGCCGTCGCGGCCCCGCGCCGACACTGTGACGCCGTTGGCGTGTGCAACGAAGTCGTCGATGCGCATCCCGAGTTTCACAGTGATATCGAGGGCCTGCGCCACGGCGCCGGCGAGTACGGTCTGCAGATCGCCGCGATGGATCACCCAGTAGGGTGCGCCGTAGCGCTGCGCCGCTGCCTCGCCGAGCGGGATGCGCACGATCTCCCGACCGGTTCCGGCGCTGAGCACCCGCAGCGCCGCCGGTGCGACCACGTGTGGGCGTAGCCGGTCTTCCAGGCCGAGGTCGATCAAGATGCGCGCAGCGTTGGGGGAAAGCTGGATGCCGGCGCCGGTTTCCTCAAGCCGCTCGGTCTGCTCCAGCACGACGACGCGAAAGCCGTTGCGCGCAAGCGCCAGCGCCGCGGTCAATCCGCCGATACCGGCGCCTGCGACAATGACGATACGCGATGACGGCAGGATCGTCGCTCCGCTTCCCCCCACCCTACCCTTCCCCGCAAGCGGGGGAGGGTAGGGTGGGGGCGGCGTCGTGCAAGGCGCATTCCGGCGGCCGCGCGGCTTGGGGCGCAAGCGTCGGGTCGTATCGGTACAGCGTCGAGCAATAGGGGCAGACGTATTCAGAATCGTCGCCCATGTCGCAGAAGACGTGAGGGTGGTCGAATGGCGGTTTGGCCCCCACGCACTTGAATTCCCTGGCGCCGATCTCGATGACCGGGACGCCGGGATCGTTATGAAAATGGGGGACGATTTCATCGGTCATGTTCTTTACCGCCGTCCCTTGCCGCGCCTCGTTGCGCGGCGCTTGGCGCGATGCTCCGACCGCACCATAGCGACCGACGATGACGATTCCTAGCAATTGAACGGCCAGAACTCGAATCGGCAGCTACGCTTTCAGCCGATCTTGCATGCATTAAGCTTGAGGCGCAGCTAAGTGTTGGCGGGACGGTGGTCTATTGTTTCGTCCGCAATGATGCGACACGAGTTTGTTGAATGCCGCGGTTTCGCCATGACGATGCAGAGATCGCCTTCCTCGACCAGGGCGGGGGCGAGCCTATCGTACTGATCCACGGCTTTGCCTCCAATAAGGAGGTGAACTGGGTCTATCCAGGCTGGGTAACCACGCTCACCGACGCCGGCCGTCGCGTGATCGCCCTCGATAATCGCGGTCACGGCGATTCAACGAAGCTGTATGAGCCAGCCGCCTACCGCTCCTCGATCATGGCGGAGGACGTACGCGCGCTCATCGATCATCTGGGGCTCGGCCGCGCCGATGTCATGGGATACTCGATGGGCGCTCGCATCGCCGCGTTTGTGGCGCTGGCCTATCCCGAGCGGGTGCGTTCAGCGGTTTTCGGCGGACTTGGCATTCATCTGGTTGAAGGCGCGGCCGACCCGGAGACGGTCGCACGAGGGCTGGAAGCGCCGACTTCCGCCGAGGTGACCGACCCGACCGCGCGAATGTTCCGCTCCTTCGCCGAGCAGACCAAATCGGATTTGCGCGCGCTTGCCGCTTGCCTGCGCGGCATGCGGCAGCGGCTCAGCCGGTCAGAGACTGGCCGCATTGCGGTGCCGGTACTGGTTGCGGTCGGCAGCAAGGACTCCATCGCCGGCTCGCCCGCAAAGCTCGCTGAGCTGATCCCCGGCGCGCAGGCGCTGAGCATCCCTAACCGCGATCACATGCTGGCGGTCGGCGACAAGGTGTTCAAAGCCGCAGTCCTGGAATTTCTCAAGCGGCGGCCGTGATCGGTCTCTGACTGGTCGAGTAAGCCATTGAGCTACACAATTCGACTCTCTTCCCGCTCTTGGATTTAAGCGGCGAACGCCGATCTATGCTAGAATGATTGTGCGCTTCGGGAGGCAGCATGATGGCTCATTATCAGGTAAAACCCGCGCCTGAGACGGTCGACCCGGTCTGGGGACGTATCCGTCGCGAGGCCGAGGAGGTGGTGCGGCGTGAGCCGGAACTGGCCACCTTCATATACTCGACCATTTTGCACCACGACACGCTCGAAGCCGCCGTGGTTTACCGGCTGGCGGAACGGCTCAACCATTCGGCGGTGTCCAGCGGTCTGATCCGACAGGCCTATAGCGACGCGCTCAAGGATGTTCCCTCGCTCGGCGAGTGTTTTCGCGCCGACATCGTGGCGACCGTAGACCGCGATCCGGCGACGCGGCGAGTGATCGAGCCCGTGCTCTACTACAAGGGCTTTCACGCCATCCAGACCCATCGCCTGGCGCACTGGCTGTGGCGCGGGGGGCGACGCGATTTCGCGCTCTATCTGCAGGCCCGCGCCTCGGCGGTATTTCAGTGCGACATTCATCCGGCGGCGCAGATCGGGCGCGGCATATTCCTCGATCACGCCACCGGCCTCGTCGTCGGCGAGACAGCTTTGATCGAAGACGATGTCTCGATGCTGCACGACGTGACGCTGGGCGGCACCGGCAAGGAAGCCGGCGACCGCCACCCCAAGATTCGCTACGGCGTGTTGATCGGCGCCGGCGCCAAGATTCTCGGCAATATCGAGGTGGGCCATTGCGCGCGCATTGCCGCGGGCTCCGTCGTGATCAAGCCGGTGCCGAACAACGTCACGGTGGCCGGCGTGCCGGCCAAGGTGATTGGGGTTGCCGGCTGCCCCGAGCCGGCGCGCTCCATGGATCAAATGTTCCAGGACGAGATATGACGGCAAACGGTCGTGTTTCTGCGGCGATTGTTGCCGGCAGGACAGCGTGCTATGCCGATGGGGCATTTTGATTGGGCACGCTGTTCGCCGAAATCGGGTGAAAAGCCTCGGAGCGGTCCGAGGCGAGTTTGCAGTCGTGCTCGGGGAGCCGCGCAGTGGACCTTCAAGAAGTCAGAAAGCTCGACGCCTATCTCAAGAGGCTGTTCGACAACAAGCGCATCCGGGTCGTGCCCCGGCCGCGGAAGGATGATTCCGCCGAGGTCTATATCGGCGACGAATTTGTCGGCGTGCTGTTCGTTGACGACGAGGACAGCGAGCGCTCCTACAATTTCCAGATGGCCATTCTCGGCACCGATCTGGAATAGCGCAAGAGAGCTGACACAGAGCTGACCGATCGCTCGCCGATCCGGTGTGCCGGCGCCGTCGCCGCTCATTTCTGTTGCGGGTGCAGTTGCGCCATCAGACGGTCGAATCCGGCGGCAACGCCGCGCCAATGATCCAGCCATCGGCGTGGAAAGCGCAGTGTCAGCTCGGCATTGCCCAGCACGCGCTCATAAAGGCACGTGCCCGCAACAACGCCAAGCCGCCGAGTGCAGAGGGCGAAGAAACGGTCGGGATCGTCGGCGGTATAGATGACGTCCTCGCCTTCATAGGGTGTGCCGGTTCGAAATGACAGGACCGCCAGTCCCTCCGGGCCGCTGGTCGGCCGCGCGGCGACGTAACGCGGATAGATGCTGCGCAGCCGGTCGGCCGGCGGCAATTCGGAGTCCAACGGCTCAATCGTGACGAACAGAAGCGCCGCGGCGCTGGCCGGGGCTGGGGCCGCAGCCGCAGCCGGTGCGGCGGCGGCGCTCCCGATCGCAGCAAGCGGCTTCATGTCTGTCGCGTCGCCGGCGCGCTGCGGCTTGAGCGAAGGCCAGAGAAAAGCAAGATCGAGCCGTTCGTGCGGCCCGGGACGGCGCTGCACTTCAACACGGATCGCCGCAGGCGGAACCTCGAACAAGGTGCCGGCGACTGTAACGGGAATGGGCGGCGCATCGAGGGCGACCGGCGTGGCCGGCCAACTCGGCCAGAGCAGGTAAAACATCAACCATGCACCCGCTGACAACAGCGCAAACAGCGCGAACGGCAGCACCAGAATGCGACCGTTACGGCGTCCTTTTCGCGAACGAAGTGGCTGCGCCTTCATACCATGCGTGCGGGGTCACCCAAATCAGCACCGATTATCGCACGCTCCCCCGCGTACATCAGGGCGTACCGCCACAGGTGTAGCGCGTTAACCTTTTCTTAAGCAATTCGTAGCCGCGCCGGCCAACCTCTGTATTGATTTTCGGCCAGTGGAGGCGCTGCCATGTCGGAAGCTGTGTGGCCCGTATTGTCGCCGCAGGCTGTTCAATCGTTTTTCGCGCTCGCATTCGGTTTTGCCGTTGCCGGCCTGTGCGCGAGCAGTTACCGGCTGTTTGCCAGTCAATTCCCGAGCTTCCGGCTGCTCGAAATCGGACCGGCTGCCGCGCGCTTTGCCTCGATTCCGCTTTTGATGTTCGCGGCGCCCTTCATCATCATGCGCAACACGCTCCGTGGCCGACGCATCGAGGGCCGCCGTGCGGAGTTCGTCATGATTGCGACCGTGATCGCGGGGCTGTGGAGCCTGATGTCAGGTACTGTCCTGGTAATGGCGCTGCAGCTATTCGTCACCACTTGAGCCGGCCGCTGCGGGTGAACGACGCAATCAAGCCGCGCCGGGCGTCACGAGGACTTCCGGTTCCCACGATCTTTGGCAACGATCCGCGATGGCGTGAACGGTGACACTACCGGAGTGCCCTTCTGCTTATTCTTATCCGCTTTCGGCTTCTTCTTCTCGCGATTGCTCCTCAACTGACCCTTTGCCATCTATGCCTCGCTGGTGCTGGTGTGAAGGTAAACCGAAAATCGAGCCGCTGTCAGCATTCGGTCGAAAGCCGCTCAAAGTCGGCGAGAACGGCGGCGATCGCCTTCTGCCGGCGCGGGTCCTCCGCTGCGAGCGTCGCGCCAAAGAGATTGAGCAGGTAACGAGCCTTTTCGGCGGCTTCAGGCCAATTCGCAGCCGGTGCCGCCAGCAAGTGGGATTCCAATTCCTCTTGCCTAAGTCGCAATGCCTTCTGGTTCGCTTCAACGTCCGCCAATAACCGGCGAAGCTCGGTGGCCTTTTGGCTGGCCATGCCGCGATGGCGGTCGAGGTTGATTGTCTGGTCGGTCATGATCGTGGACGGCGGGGCGCCAATGGGTAGTCGGCGCTTTCATAGAGACGGCGGATATCGGCAGTCCCGTATCTCTGCTCGTCGATTTCGAGACACGCGCCGATCAGCTGTTGCGGAGGCAGGATCTCCATGGCGAAACGGATGGCCTCCGCGGCGTGGGTAAATCGCTGATAGCCGAACGGCTGACGCCCGCGCAACCGCCCCCGCATCGGAAACAGCTCGGCCGAAGCGGAGTAGTCGAAATCGGACATCGGCCAAGCCTCGTCAAAAAGTGTCCGAGTGCAAATCGTCGAACGGAACACATATATAAGGTCAAAATCCACGATTGCGAGTCCCTCAGCGGCGTTCTTCAACTGAGCTGGAAGCTATTGGCGAAGTCGGCCCGCGGCGCGTCGCGGATTTTGGCTGGGGAAGGGGAGCGGCACGGCGCCATTGGGGGTTGCCTCGGCTGGTGCGGCGGTAGCACCGTGCGAAAATAGGCGTGTTGGTGGTGCGGGCCTGGCGGGCCGCAGACGGCGAGCTTGGCGCGCAATAGGCGGTCGCGTCCGTTCGCGGTTGTTCGTCGCTCATGGGTTCAGGATACCGCGGCGCGCCTCCGCCTCGCGCCGGTTATCCCCAGCACCCGCGTTGCAAGGGGCGGGCATTTTGTCCTGATTTGGAAGAAACAGACGGCAACCGAATCTTAAGCCTATGCGTCAGCTTTGCTTTTCCTCCGGTGGAGGATTAGTTTCGTCCGTCGGTAGCACAACTGCGGCGCGCTGGGCATTGCGCAGGGCAGCTTTCTCGTCCTTCTTTCGCTGTTTCTCCTCGCTCCGAGCACGTGCCGCTCTCGCTCGGTCGGCTCGATCTCGTCCGTAATTTGGCTTGAATGCCACGGCGTCCTCGCTGGTTGATTACGCACTTGTCGGCGTTATATAAGCGCGTCGCGGTGCCATTGCACCGCCATATGTGCACGTCGAATTCGTAACGGCAGAAATAAACAAGACCGTATGGCGACACGGCAAGAGCGAATCAACGCCTTCACTCACGAAGGCGTTCCGCCGGAGGACCAGCCGCTTGAGCTTCTTTGCGAGGATCACGTCGGCACCTATGTCATTCCATTTTTGTGTCGCTGGAGTAGCGGCGCTTGGCATAGTTTGGATACCAACAGCCAAATCGAAGCGACAGTCGTTGGCTGGCGCGTGCGTTGATGAGAACTGATGCAGGTAAGCCTGCCGAGCCACGGCAGGCCGTGCCAGACCGGGATACAAGGTCGAGATACAAGGTCGAAATAGATGGCTGGCTTTAAGCAACCGGATTTCATCGAGCGCCAAGAGGCCGCGGCCAAGGCGAGGAAGGTCGCACTCGAAAAGTTCCGTGCCATGGCCGCCAACCCGGCGCTGGCAGAAGGGCTGAAAGCGCGGACAGCGAGCGCTGCTGAGCGCAGGGCAATCAAGAATGCCCGCGATATCGAAAAAGCGGAAAAGAAAGCCCGTGAGGCCGAACGCGCGCAGCAGGCGGAGCGCGACGCCGCGATTGAGGCCGAGCGCGCCAAGGCCGAAAGCGCACAGCGTGAACGCGCATTGCACGCCGAACAAAAGGCGATCAGGGACGCCCGGTATGCCGCCCGCAAAGCGCGATCGGAGCGGCAGTAGCCTGTAACTGCGGATCGGCCTCGGGATTTTGATCTGGATCAGACCCGACGCCCGCAGAAAAACACGCCTGAAATTGAAGGTCTGTGACCGATTGTGCCCTGACGGCAAAAAGGCTCGCTGTTTTTCTGCGTTGCAAAATATCGTTCTCGGCCCGTCGAGTCATTTGCCGGAACGGAGCAATTCGATCGCTTTCGGGGAACTGCGGAAATCGGCTGGCCGGCACGTCACGGATTTTGGAGGGCAGGGCAGACCTGCGCGGCTCCATTGGGCCGCGGAAGGTGGTGTGTTCGAGCGGCTGCGACGGCGTTAGCCGGCGCTGAAAAATGGGCGTATGGGCGAGCGCCGGAGGGCACAATGGGTGAGGCCGTTCGCCAGCCCCTCGACCGGCTAACAGGGCAGCCGCAGGAGCGTCTGCATAGCGCCCGTGTCGCTCGCTCGAAGAGCGAAGGAGACGCGGGGACGCGGGATTGACTGCTCCCGGCAAGGGGTTCCGTCAAACCGGCGCGCCTCCACCTCGCGCCGATTATCCCGATGCGGGATGGAACATCATGCTTGAGTAGAAGGACGAAGCAAAAAGTATTTTGGCGAACGGAGAGGACGTTCGTCATCCACGTAAAGGCGTCGAGGTACCTTAGAGCCAGTTGACTGGGCCGAGGAAGTCCCGCTTTCCGAGTGGCACGCCGCGATGGCGTAGGATGTCGTACGCCGTCGTAACAAAAAAGAAAAAATTCGGCAAGGCGAACTGTTGTAGGTAGTCGTTACCTTTAATTTTTCGGTTGTTGCTGCCGGCGGTCCAGGCGATGACTTTGTCTTCTGCGCCGTCCACCTGTTCGCGAGTTAGTGACTTCACAAAGCCCAGCGCGCTTTCGACGCGGCTTTTAGCGGCGGCGAAGGTGGTATCGTCTACGGCCCCCAGGGCGGGAGGAGTCACGCCGGCGAGCCGGCCGCCGGTGTTCATGGCGAAATCTGCCGCTTGGCGGATCTGCCGGGCGAGGCAGTACATGTCGGGATATAACCGATCCTGCAGCAGAGCCGATTCCTCAATCTTGTTGGCGGCACAATGCGCCGCGGCCTTGTCGATGATGCCGGCGAGTGCGCCGAGCTGCTGGGCGCAGGGGGGTACGGCCGCGTCATACAGCGAATATGCCATTTTGGCTTCTCCGTGGGTGGGATTTGCGCCGGAACCATAGGGAAGCCTTGCCCGCCTGCCAACTATTTAGTGAGGCCGGACTGTCGGATGGGGCAGAAGCACACGTCACGGATTTTGGAGAAGAGAGGCTTATCCCGCGGCCTGGTTAGGCCGCGGAGCGGGGTGTGTTTGTCGGCCGCGTGGCGGAGCTCTTAGAACAGCTGCTAATATCGACGTTAGCGTTGTGACTCAGCATTGAACGAGTCGCACTCTGGCGCGTAATCGCAGCCAGGGGCGTAGGAAGGAGCATATCCGTATCCGGGGGCATAGTCGTATGGGTAGCCGGGGGCGTAAGCCGGACCATATGCGTATCCGGGGGCATATCCGTAGCCGTAGGCCCCTGACGCAGCAAGTGCTCCGCCGATAAGCGCTCCAGCCGCGAAACCGATGCCAGCGCCAGGCCAATGACGGCCACGCCAGCGCACGTTTTGCACGGAGTTGGTCGCAGCTTTGTGCCAAGAGGAAGGCGGGGCCGCGATCGGTGCTGCGAGCGCTGAACTTGCAAAACATGACAGACTGGCGGTCAGAAGGCAGGCAAGCCCCTTTGAAGGTATTTTCATGAAAACCTCCAACGTTGAACGACACCGGAAATTCGGTGCTGAACAGTCGTCGGATATAACGTCCACTCGGCAGGTTTAGTTCCGTGATGGCCCTTCAATCGTGGATTCCCCCTGTTGCCTATAGGGCCGCGGGATGGCGTGTGTTCGGTGACGGGCGACGGAGGGGCGCAAGGACGGGGGATAGACTACCCCCGGCGAATGGTGCGCCCGTTAGTCTTAGCCAAGGTCTTGCCCATGCGCTCGCAGAAAGGCATATTCGCGCGAGGATGCGCGCGAAAACGTGGAAGCTGAGCAACAAAGCTATCAGCGCGTACAGTAAATCAAGGATGCCGGCCGATGCCGCTTAGCGACCTGTTATGGCTCGCCACGGCTTGCTACGCGCTGCACATTCTCGAAGAATACCAGCTCGACTGGCGCAACTGGGCGCGCGCGGTGATCAAGTTGCCAGTGGAATGGACCGACTTTTACATCTTAAACGCACTGGTCATCGTTTTTGGCATTGTCGCCGCCAATCTCGCCGCTCGCTGGCCGCTTCTTGCGCTTTCCTTTCCCGCGGTAATGCTGATCAATGCCACGTTTTTTCACATCCTTCCGGTACTGCGAACGCGCGGACGTTTTTCGCCTGGACTGATCACTGCAATTGTCTTGTTCTGGCCCGTGGGCGTTGCCTGTTATTGGCGCACTGCTGCCGATGGCGCCCTGGGCACGGCCACTTTGATCGGCTCGCTTGTGATCGGCGCTTTTCTGATGGCGAGCCCAATCGTACTGCTAAAGATCAAGAGCCGCCCGTATTTCCGACAGGACCGTTGATTTTCCAAAGTCGGTCGCGTGTGTGCCCAGCCTTTGGACGACAGCCGGAGCCGAAGACATGGGCGTTTGGGCGAGCGCCGGAGGAATACGCCGCAGGCATGCCGACGAGGCCATTCGCCAGCTCCTCGACCGGTTAAGCGGGCAGCCGCAGGAGCGTCAGCGTAGCGCCCGCGTCGCTCGCCAACGGCGTAGGGGACGCGTGATCGACTGGCCCCGACGCGGGGTTTTTGGGACCCGAAAAAGGTGCGGGCGGCTCTTGGGGGAGAGCCGCCCGCGCGCGAACCCGGCCTGGGGACGGGGAGGGGTGGGGACGTGACCGGGCTCGCGGAACTCCTGAAAGACGTTGCGCTCAGCGTGAGGAAGCGGTGGCGGGCGCCTCGCGCGGCTCGCCGAGCGACACCCAAACATTGGGATCGGACTGCGATTGCCGTTTCACGAAGCGGTAGCCGGTTTCGGACCAGAGCAAGACGTCGGCTCGCTGGTTGTCGAGAACGAACTCGCCTTTATCAGTCGCGACGGTGAGCACGGCGTGGCCGTCGCCGTGCGGGTCGCGCACCACGGTGATGAGCAGCGCCTCGCGGGGCCAGCCGGCCTGCATCAACATGCGGCGCTTCTCGAGCGCGTAGTCCTCGCAATCGCCGTAACCGTCGTCCGGATAGTTCCAGCGTTCGACCACGCCCCAGTGCTCCAGGTCGGTGATCGGTTTGATGTTGTCATTGACCCAGCGATTGACCCGCACCAAGTCGTTCCAGACCTGCGGCGCAAGCACGATGTCGCGGGGCACCGACGGCTTGGTCTTGCACTCGGGATCGTACTCGACGCAGAACTGGACCCAGCCGATCGGCGGCCGGGTCGGCGCGCCGATGCTGATGAACAGCGGGCGGTTCTGCGCCGTGCTGGCCGATGGGCAGCCGAGCAGTGCCAGCGCCATGATGGCCGCGGCAGTGCTGCGCTTGAGGATCGCCTTCCCACCCGCACTCATGTGACCCGTTCCCGTCTTGTCGGGGGTCACCTTTCGCACAAAGCTTTTGCGGCGCCGCTAAGTTCGTTCGTTCAATTTGAAGCAAAAAATCAGTCAAGACGCGTGGAAATATCACGAGTGGTTGCTCGAATTTTAGCTCGAATTCGAGTTGTTCTATTTTGAATAAAATTGTTTTGATCGTCGCGCGTGCTGCGGTGATTGCAATTCTTTTTCACCGCCGCGACGTTCGGCGCGCGCATTTGGAGCCGCCGCCGGCGGCCGCAAGTGGCGTGCTGGATGCGGATGGAGAATCACGCTGCCGGCTCGTCGTTTACGTCGCGGTGACCTTGTCCGCGAATTGCAGCAATGCAGGTGCGGCAAGAAATTCCGGTGGTTCAAGATGCGCCAACGATGATGATAAATCTGCCGCGCCGCCGGGATTGCTTCGAAAACGCTCAAGCCGCGTGGAGGTCCGTGGCCGTGAACCAGCGCGGCGGCCACAACAATGCTAGCCGCCGGTAACGTTCTCTTCCAGGAAGTCGGGGTGTTGCAGCCGGGTAAACTCGACGGCGAAGCCGTCTTCGAGGTGGCGCACCACGCGGCCCTGCACCTTGCCGAGCGTCACCAACGCGCCGATCGGCGGCCGCTGATCGCTGGCGATGCCGGCGCCGGACTGCGACACGTCGATGATCCGGCAGGTGAGATTGACGCCGTTCGGCATGATCAGGCGTCCCGTCGGATTGCGCGGCACGATGCGGCCGTGGCGGCGGTCTTCCGGCAGGCCGAGGATGTGGCGATTGGCCAGCCAGGTGAGCTGAGCGGCGAGCTTGTCGCGCTTGCGCGACGTCGCCGAAATCGTCATCGCGAAGCCGTTCTGGAAGTTGCGCGCGACGTGGCCTTCGAGCCGGCCGAGATGATCGACATAGGCGATGATGCGCTCGCCGGGCGCACCGGCGACCGGCGCGATCAGCGCCATGCCGCCCGGCGACATGTTCGCGACTTGGCACGGAAACTCGCGCCGGTCGGCCAGCATGTAGCGCCCAAGCAGATTGACGCGCACGCGCTGAAAGCGGCGGCGTTCTTCGCTCAGCGTCCGCACACTCGGAATTCGTTCTGCCAGCGCCATGCGCAAGATTTGCCTGCCAGCGTTCGTGCTGCAGCCTAGGCGCGGCGCCTTAACGGCCCGTTAGCCGGGATGCATACACAGGCGCAAGCCGGTTGGTGCGGCAGGGCGTGCTAGGAGCGCCCGCCGTCATAGACGACGAAATTGCGCCGGTTGCGGGGCGCCAGAAAGCGCGGCAATAGACGCTTCTCGACCGCCGGACCAACATGGCGGCGGCCGCCGAGCGTCAACGGTCCGATCGGATTTTGGCCGATCCAACGCGGCGTTCGAAGCGGAGCCAGCACGCCGATCGTGCGCGCGAGGCTCGGCCGAGGCGCACTGAGCGGCAGCAACAATAGCTCGAGCTCCACCGCTTCGCCGTCGCTGTTATGCGCGGTCACCCCGGCAACCGTGCCGACCCATTCGTTGGCCAGGATGGCGAGCAGGTCGCCGACCGTTGGCCGGCTTGCTGCTGTCCACAGACCAATGAACGATTCACCCTTAAGTTCGCGGCCGAACAGCGCACAAACCCGGGTTCCCGCAAGGCGAAACGGGCAAGCCGCGCCATCGTCAAGCGCCAGGATGAAGGCTTCGCTAAGGACTTGGCGGATCGCAGCAGGTTCGATTTCAGCACGCTCCGGCGCTGGCCGCCGGCCGCGCAGTTCCTGCCAATATGCGTACAGCTCCCGGCTCGCTGCATGTTTCATGAAATGCGCGCTCCCAGCCCGCCATTGCGCCAGGCCGCTGTCCCTGATCGGGACAGATCCTGGCGGTTCGGCTTGTGTTGAAAGGGCTGGGAGCAGGCGCCGTGCCGGGGACGCAATGTGGCCCGATCGGCCGGGCGTTGCGGACAATTAGCGTTAACGAAACCTTTATATTGGCCGATTTCGCGGTCGCGCCTACGGTCGATTGAGGTTCACAAACGGGCCGGCCAGGTCGTATCGCCGGCATCGACCGGATCAAGGGAGGCGAGGGGCGGTCGGTGCCGGACTGGGGTTGAACCCCGACCAGCGCCTGTCACACCGTCCCCGCACAGGGTGCAAAAGGGAGGGCTATGCCCTCCCTTTTGTTTGCGCTCCGGCTCTACACGCCGCTCGGCCTGTGGCACGCGCTTGCCCTCGCAGCCGCTGCAGCCTATCTCGGCTGCACGCAGGTGCAGCTGGTGACGCAACCCGTCCAATCGAAGCCTTCAGAACCCATGTTCAACGTGCCGCCGATCGTCATCGCGACGGTCGTCGTGCTTGTCGGCGTCCATCTGTTCCGCGTTTATGTCTTGAGCGATGCCGAGGACGTTCAGTTTCTGCTCGCTTTCGCCTTCATTCCGGCGCGATATGACCTCGCTACGCTGCCGAGCGGTGCGTTGCCCGGCGGCTTTGCGGCCGACTTGTGGACGTTCTTCACCTACGCGTTTCTGCACGCCGACCTTCTCCATATCGGATTGAATCTCGCTTGGCTGCTGCCGTTTGGGACTGCGCTGGCGCGCCGCTTCGGCGCTTGGCGTTATGTCGTCTTCATGCTCGTGACCGCAGCCGTCGGCGCGCTGACGCATCTCGTCAGCCATCTCGGCGAGATGGTGCCGATGATCGGCGCTTCGGCGGCGATTTCCGGCGCGATGGCGGCGGCCATGCGTTTCATCTTTCAGGACCGCGGCCCGCTCGAAATGTGGCGGCACGGAGTGGGCGACGGCGAAGCCTACCGCGTGCCGGCGGCGCCGCTCTTGGCGACCGCGCGCGATCCGCGTTTCCTGTTGTTCTTCGCGGCGTGGATTGGCCTCAATCTGCTGCTCGGGCTCGGCACGGTGTCGATCGGGGAGCCCGGACAGGAGATCGCCTGGCAGGCTCATATCGGCGGTTTTATCGCCGGCTTGCTGCTGTTCAACGCCTTCGATCCGGTCGTGGCGAGCGCCGCGCTCGATACCGAGCCGAGCGGCTGAGCTAGGCTTCAAATACGCCGCCGTGAGTGCTGGCGGCATCGCCACGATCACACCGCTCAACGCAGCGCGGCGATGGTCCCCCTGATTGCGTCCAACGCCTTCTCGGTGGCGGCGCGGCCGACCGTCAACGCTGCCGGAGGCATCTCGTTTGGCCATCACTTCTGACAAAATCGGCGCCTTGGACGGCAGAGCTGGCTGGTCGCAGCCCAAGACCTGCTTTGCGGCTTGAAATTGCCGCGATTGCCATCGAAAAAACGACGCATGTCAGGGTGGGGTCGAAGCGGGAATTGGCGCTGTGCCATTGCAGCGGCGGTATTGCTGACTGCCGTTCTGCCGGCAGGCCGAGTGCTTGCGCAGACGCCCAGCCTGTTAGCTCCGCAGTCGATCGAACCTGCTCAGCTCGCGCCGGGCACGGGGGTGCCCTGGCTCATCGATCGAACATCCTTCGCCGTCACAAGCGCCACCCGCGCCGCCGGTCGCGCAATCCGAGCCCATCGTGCCGGCCGGCCGCGTGGCTCTGATCGTCTCTGCACGATACGGCCGCGACGCGCCGCTGATCGCCGGCGGCTTGATCTGGCGCGTCTATGCCGCCAACCCCGATGCCAATGGCCCGTTCCGTCTGGTGGAGGAGAGCAAGGCGGCGACGCCGACATTCATGTTGCCGCCCGGGAGCTACGTGGTCGATGCCAGTCTCGGGCTCGCCAGCGCGGCACAGGAGGTGCGATTGCGTGCCGATACGGTGCGCGAGGTCTTCGATATTCCCGCTGGCGGATTACGGCTCCAAGGCCGGGTCAACGATGTGCAGATTCCGGCCGGACAAATCTCCTTCGAGATCTATCCGGGCAGCGAGTTCGATACCGCCGAGCGCCGGCCGATCGCGCAGAGTGTGATGACCGGCGATGTCGTGCTGCTTCCGGAAGGGACGTATTACATCGTGTCGACTTACGGCGACGTCAATTCGGTGGTGCGTTCCGACGTGCATGTCGAGCCGGCCAAGCTTACCGACATCGTGGTCACGCATCGCGCCGCGGTCATCACGCTCAAGCTCGCGAGCCAGAATGGCGGCGAGGCACTTGCCAACACGCAATGGACGGTGTCGACGCCGGACGGCGATGTGATCAAGGAGTTGATCGGCGCATTTCCGCGCCTCGTGCTCGCCGAGGGCGACTATCATCTGATCGCGCGCAATGAGGGCAAGACCTACCAGCGCGATTTCAAGGTCATCAATGGCGTCGACGGCGAAGTCGATCTGTTGGCGCAATGAGCGTCCGACAGGCTTGCTAATTCTCGCGCAAAGCTTCAGCGCGGCGCCTGAAGTTGGGCCGCAGCCTCGCTGCGCAAGGCGTTGCGAGCTTCAAGCGGCCTTCTGCGCGCGGCGCACGTCTGGCGGCACCGCCTCTTGCGTCAGAGCAGTGATCGCGGCATCGAGCGGCATGGTTTCTTGCTTCTCCGACCCGAGCCTGCGGATCGAGACGGACCGCTCGGCCGCTTCTTTGCGGCCGACGACCAGCAGCACCGGGACCTTGGCGAGCGAATGCTCGCGCACCTTGTAATTGATCTTCTCGTTGCGCAGATCGGCTTCGGCGCGCAGCCCCGCGCGTCGCGCCGCCTCCAGCACTTGCTTCGCGAATTCGTCGGCATCGGAGGTGATGGTGGCAACCACAGCCTGCAGCGGGGCGAGCCACAGCGGCAGATGGCCGGCATAGTGCTCGATCATGATGCCGCAAAAACGTTCGAGCGAGCCGAACATGGCCCGGTGCAGCATGACCGGCGTCACCTTGTTGGAGTGCTCGTCGATATAGAACGCGCCGAGCCGTCCCGGCATGTTGAGGTCGACCTGCACGGTGCCGCACTGCCAATCGCGGCCGATGGCGTCGCGCAGCACGTATTCGAGCTTGGGGCCGTAGAACGCGCCTTCGCCCTTGTTGAGGGTCCACGGCCGGGTCGAGGCTTTAAGCGCGGCCATCAAGGCAGCTTCCGATTTGTCCCAGGCGGCATCGTTGCCGATCCGCTTTTCCGGACGGTCGGAGAATTTGATGCGCACGTCGTCGAAGCCGAAATCCGCATAGATCGACAGGATCAGGTCGTTGACCTTCAGCACCTCCTCGGCGATCTGCTGCTCGGTGATGAAAATGTGCGCGTCGTCCTGGGTGAATGCGCGTACCCGCATCAGCCCGTGCAGCGCGCCCGACGGCTCAAAGCGGTGCACCTTGCCGAATTCGGCGAGCTTGAACGGCAGGTCGCGGTATGATTTCAGCCCGTTCTTGAAAATCTGGATGTGGCCCGGGCAGTTCATCGGCTTGACCACGAAGGTGCGCTCGTCCTCCTCCCTCGGCTCGATGAGGAACATGGAATTGCGAAACGTCGCCATGTGTCCGGATGCCACCCACAGCGACGAATTGATCAATTGCGGCGCATTGACCTCGGCGTAACCGGCGTCCAGCTGCCGACGGCGGATGTAATTTTCCAGCGTCTGGAACAGCGTCCACCCCTTCGGGTGCCAGAATACCGAGCCGGGCGCCTCTTCCTGAAAATGAAACAGGTCCATCTCGCGGCCGAGCTTTCTGTGGTCGCGCTTTTCCGCCTCCTCGATCTGCTTCAAATAGGCGTCGAGTTCCTCCTGCTTGGCGAACGCGGTGCCGTAAATGCGCGACAGCATTTCGCGGTTGGAGTCGCCGCGCCAATAGGCGCCGGCGACCTTCATCAGCTTGAACGCGTTGCCGACCTTGCCGGTCGAGGTCATGTGCGGGCCGCGGCAAAGATCGAACCAGTCGCCCTGCTTGTAGATTTTGATCTGCTGGTCTTGCGGGATCGCATCGACCAGCTCGACCTTGAAGCTTTCGCCCATGTCGGCGAACACGCGTTTGGCATCTTCGCGTGACCACACCTCCTTGGTGAAAGGTTTGTCGCGCGCGATGATCTCGCGCATTTTCTGTTCGATGGCGGAAAAGTCCTCCGGCGCGAACGGCTGGTTGCGAAAGAAGTCGTAATAGAAGCCGTTGTCGATCACCGGCCCGATGGTGACTTGCGTGCCCGGCCACAGCGTCTGCACGGCTTCCGCCAGCACGTGCGCGGCGTCGTGGCGGATGAGTTCGAGCGCGCGCGGGGCGTCGCGGGTCAAAAACTCGATCTTGGCATCGTGCTCGATCGGATCGGAGAGATCGGCAAGCTTGCCGTCGAGCGCCATGGCAATGGTGCGCTTGGCGAGCGACGGCGAAATGCCCTTGGCGACGTTGAGACCAGTGGTGTCTTTGGGATATTCCCGGCGTGCGCCGTCGGGAAAGGTCAGCGCGACCATCTCTTGCTCCTGTTGCTCACTCCTGCGAACGAGCGCAGGTAAGCGCAGTCATTTGCCCGCCGGCTCCAATCGGCCGAGGGCGTGCGACGGCGGCGGGACCGCATTGGTTCCGCGCCAGCGGCCGTAGCGCCAGGGCATATACCAGCGCGATTTTGCCGGCAACGCTTCCGGGATGAAATCGAGCCCGGCGGTGCCCCAGGGGTGGCAACGCAACAGACGTGCAAGCGTCATCCATCCGCCGGCCCACAGGCCGAACCGGTCGATCGCCTGGTCGGCATAATCCGAGCAGGTCGGCAGGTGACGGCAGCGCGAGCCGACCAGCCACGAAAGTGTGTACCGATAGACTTTGACCAGGCCGCGCCCGAACAGGCGAGGGGCGTTGCGCGATAAGTCAACGATGCTCGCAAAGAACACCGATTTATTCCCACGCCTCGTTTCCCGGACGCGGTGCAGCGCGAAGCGGTGAACCGCTGATCCGGGACCGCAGCAAACACCGAGTGTGGAACGATCCCGGGTCCGCGGCGCACCACTTCGCTACGCTTCGTGCTGCGCCGCGCCCGGGAAACATGCTATTCCGCCGCGGTCTGAACCGCCTGTTTGCCGCCGCGCTTGGCCTCGATCTGGCTGATGGCGTCGACCACGGCGTCGAAGGTCAGCATGGTCGAGGCGTGGCGCGCCTTGTAGTCGCGCACCGGCTCGAGCACCGCGATATCGGTCCACTTGCCCTCGCGCGGCGGGTCGCCGTTCTCCTTGAGCATTTTGCGCACGGTTTCCCGTAACTCGCGCAGCTCGTCGGCCTTGGAGCCGATGATGTGGCTGGCCATGATCGACGATGACGCTTGGCCGAGCGCACAGGCTTTCACCTCATGGGCGAAGTCGGTCACGGTGTCGCCGTCCATCTTCAGATCGACGGTCACCGTCGAGCCGCACAGCCGCGAATGCGCCGTCGCCGTAGCGCCCGGGTCGGGGAGCCGCCCGATGCGCGGAATCGTGCCCGCCAGCTCGATAATTCGCCGATTGTAGACTTCGTTGAGCATCGCAATCGACTATATAGGCATCGGCAAGCCGGGGCGAGAGTCCGGGCCCCTCGCCGAGCCCCGGAGCGTCATTCCGGCCGAGCGAAGCGAGTGCCGGAATCCATAGTCACAGATGGTCCGGATGATACTCCTGTACCAATTCTGTGAGTTCTGTGGTTATGGATTCCGGGCTCGCGCCTTCGGCGCGCCCCGGAATGACGAAGCCGATATGTCCGACAAATCACCATTCGCACCGCCCGGCAAGGCCGCTGACCTCGAAGAGGGTCTTGCGCTGACGCCGAAATTCGATGCCGACGGGCTTGTCACCTGCGTGGCGACGGACGCCGCTTCGGGCGACGTGCTGATGGTGGCGCACATGAACGCGCAGGCGCTGGCAAAGACCATCGCCACGGGCGAGGCCTGGTACTTCAGCCGCTCGCGCGCCGTGCTGTGGCGCAAGGGCGAGACATCCGGCCACACCCAGCGCGTGGTCGAGCTGCGCATCGATTGCGACCAAGACGCGGTGTGGATCAAGGTCGAGCAGGTGGCCGGCGCCTGCCACACCGGCCGCCGCTCATGCTTTTACCGCGCCGTGCCGCTCGGCAAGGCCGGCGCAGTGACGCTCGAATTCCGCGACGAGCGGGTTTTTGATCCGAAGGCGGTTTACGGCAAGCCATGAGCGGCGCCCAATGCATCGATGTGCGCGTCGATACGCGTGCCGGCGGGGGCATCGCCTATCTCACGATCGACAACCGCGCCAAGCTCAACACTCTCGACCGCGCGCTGATGACCCAATTCATCGGGATGGTCGATGCGCTCGCCGCGCGCCAGGAGTTGCGCGCGCTGGTGCTGACCGGCGCCGGCGACAAGGCGTTCATCGGCGGCGCCAGCATTGCGGAAATGGCCGCGCTCGACGGCGGCAGCGCCAAGGACTTCATTATGCTGGTGCACCGGACCTGCGATTGCCTGCGCTCTCTGCCAGTGCCGGCGATCGCACGCATCGACGGCTACGCGCTGGGTGCCGGACTGGAAGTGGCGGTGTCCTGCGACCTGCGGGTGGCTTCGAGCCGAGCGATATTTGGCATGCCGGAAGTCAAGGTCGGCATTCCTTCGGTGGTGGAGGCGGCGCTCATTCCGCGGCTGATCGGATTCGGCCGCGCGCGCGAGCTGCTGTTGCTCGGCGAGACGATCGATGCCGAAACCGCCTTGCGCTGGGGGCTCATCGAGCGGGTGGTGGCGCCCGAAGTGCTCGACCGCGAAGTCGAAACAATCGTGACCGCGCTCTTGGCCGCCGGGCCGCAGGCGGTGCGTCGGCAGAAGGCGCTGATGCGTGCCTGGGAAAAACTGCCGGTCGAGGCGGCAATCGCCGCCGGCATCGACGCTTTCGTGCGCGCCTTCGAGACCGACGAACCGACGCGGATGCTGTCGGCCTTTGTCAAGCGCAAGCGGGATTAAGCGTCGTGCTCGGTCGAGCTGCGCTTCGGCTCGCCGTCCCAGATCGCCACCGGCGCCTCGCGCGCCAGCAAGCGCATCGCCCGCGCCCGGTGCGGGCGGTCGTACATGACGCCGCCGATGCCGACGACGCCGGCGCCGGGATTTTTGGCGAACGCCTCGATGATCGCCTGCGCGTGCAAGAGTGCTTCCGGCGTCGGCGTGAACGCCTCGTTGATGATCGGCACCTGCGCCGGGTGGATCGCCATTTTCCCCGTAAAACCGTCGCGGCAGGCTTCCTCGCATTCGCGGCGAAAACCTTTCTCGTCGCGGAAATCGACGTAGACGGTGTCGATCGCCGGCACACCGGCGGCGGCCGCGCCGGCAAGGCAGAGCACGCGGGCAAGCCGATAGGGATCGAGGAAGCGGCCCTGCGCGTCGCGGTTGGCGTGTGCCCCAAGTTCTGCGGAAAGGTCCTCGGCGCCCCAGGTCAGCCCGATCAGCCGCGCGCTCGCGCCGACAAATGTGCCGGCGAGAAACAGCGCGGCGGCGGTTTCAGTGGCGATCGGCAGGATTTTGATGTGACCGTCGGGCAGGCCGTTCGTTGCTTCGCGCACGGCGAGTTTTGCGTCGGCATGAACCACGGAAGCGCCGCCTTCGGCCTTCGGCAGCATGATGGCGTCCGGCCTGGCCGGTGCGACGGCATCGAGATCGGCGTCGGTGAGACCTGTCTGCAATCCGTTGACGCGGACCAGAATGAGGGGTCGCGACGGCGTCGCGATTACATCTCTGAGAAACGCCGTCGCGCTCTGTCGTGCGCTTTCCTTGCCGTCGAGCGCAATCGAATCTTCGAGGTCGACGATCAAAGCATCGGCGCCGCTCGTCATCGCCCTGTCGAGCTTTTTGGCGCTGTCGGCGGGGACGAAGAGGAAGGAGCGCATCGGATGTTGACCTTGAGCGTCATTCCGGGGCCGGCCGTCAGGCCCGAGCCCGGAATCCATACCCCCTGTCTTGGAATTTTATTTTCAGCGCAGCGGTTATGGATTTCGGGTTCGCGCTTCGCGCGCCCCGGAATGACGAGTTACTTCGGCCGCATGCGGATAAACGCTTGGCGGCGGCATCGACGCTTACCCACTTCTCTCCTCCCAAATTCCAGACCTTCTCCAACGCTGCCCGCTGGCCATGCGCAGGCACACAGAAGGAAACAACTCCATCGCGGGCCACGGCTCCTTCGAAGTTTCCCGCGGCGATGGCACGAACTACAATTTCAGTCTGGTCGCCCGCTCGTAGAAGATCAGCAGTCCTACCCAAACGGACCAGCCTGCCCCGATGCAGCATCGCCACGCGATCACACACCAATTCCACTTCAGAAAGCAAATGGGAACTCAAGAAGATCGTTTTGCCCGCATTGCGCGCGTTGAGCAGCAGCTCACGAACCATGACTCGCGCCAACGGATCGAGGGCTGAGGTAGGTTCG
>CAVQWD010000061.1:0-145211 GCA_963717265.1 uncultured Alphaproteobacteria bacterium
TGCTGCTGCGCACCGTTCGTTACGTATTGCTATACGATGCGCTGCGCCAACGCTACAACGCGATCGAGGCGCGCTTCCCGCAATTGCGCACGGCCGAGAGCCTGACCCAGCACGTCGGCGCGGCGCCGTCGGCGCGCTTTGCCAAAGTGCGCCACGCGGTGCCGATGCTCTCGCTCGACAACGCGTTTGCCGAAGCCGACGTTGTCGATTTCGTCGGCCGCATTCGCCGTTTCCTGCGCCTGCCGGACGACGAGGAGATCGCCTTTTCCGCCGAGCCGAAGATCGACGGGTTGTCAATGTTGTTGCGCTACGAGGACGGCGAACTCGTCACCGGCGCCACGCGAGGCGACGGCGAAACGGGCGAAGACGTTACTGCCAATGTGAAAACGCTCTCCGACATCCCGCACCGGCTCAAGGGCCGGGCCGTGCCGGCTTTGTGCGAAGTGCGCGGCGAAGTCTACATGACCAAGGCTGCTTTCCTGGAACTTAACCGCAAGCAAGCCGAGGCCGGCAAGCAACTTTATGTCAATCCGCGCAACACCGCGGCCGGCTCGTTACGTCAGCTCGACCCGACCATCACGGCCTCGCGCCCGCTCGGCTTTTTTGCCTATGCCTGGGGCGAGATGAGCAAGATGCCGGCCGAGACCCAGTCCGGCATGATCAAGTGGTTCGAGCATGCCGGCTTCAAGACCAATCCGCTGACCAAAATGTGCCGTTCGGTCGACGAGCTGTTGCGGTTCCATCGCGACATCGAGGCGCAACGCGCGACGCTCGATTACGACATCGACGGCGTGGTCTACAAGGTCGACCGCATCGACTGGCAGGAGCGTCTCGGCTTCGTCTCGCGCTCGCCGCGCTGGGCGATCGCGCACAAATTCCCGGCCGAGAAGGCGACCACCATCGTCCGCGACATCGAGATTCAGGTCGGCCGCACCGGCGCGCTCACCCCGGTCGCCAAGCTCGATCCGGTGACGGTCGGCGGCGTCGTGGTGCAGAACGCGACACTGCATAATTTCGATGAGATCGCGCGACTCGATGTGCGCAAGAACGATACGGTGCGCATTCAGCGCGCCGGGGACGTCATCCCTCAGGTGCTCGGTGTGGTTCTAGAGAAGCGGCCACCCGGAACAAAGCCCTACCCATTTCCGAAGCATTGCCCTTGCCGACTTCATACGGAAGTCAAACGCGATGAGACGGCCACGGGAGAGGAGGGCGCGATCGCGCGCTGGCAGCGGCGAGTTCGCCTGTCCCTATTACATCGTCGAGCACCTGAAACACTTCGTCTCGCGCCGCGCCTTCGACATCGACGGATTGGGCGAGAAGCAGATCGAGTTCTTTCACGAGCGAGGCTGGCTCAACGAGCCGGCCGATATTTTCACGCTGCAGTCCCGCAACGACAAAATCCATCTCGAACAGGTGGAGGGATACGGCGAGACCTCGGTGCGCAATCTGTTCAACGCCATTGCGGCGCGGCGCGAGATCCCGCTGGAGCGTTTCATCTACGCGCTCGGCATCCGCCATGTCGGCGAGACCACGGCGGTGGCGCTGGCGCGCGGCTACGGCTCTTGGCGCGCGTTCCACGACGCCTGCCTGAAGCTCGCCAAGGGCGACGAGGAAACCCGGCAGGAGATGGATGCGCTCGATCAGATCGGCGATACGGTGATCGACAGCCTGCGCGATTACTTCGCCGAGACGCACAACCGCGGCGTCGTCGAGCGCCTCACCCGGGAAGTGGAAATCCGCGACGCCGAAAAGCCGCGCGTCGATTCGGCCGTCGCCGGCAAGACCGTGGTGTTCACCGGCACGCTGGAACAGATGACCCGCGAGGAGGCCAAGGCTTCGGCCGAACGGCTGGGCGCGAAAGTCTCAGGCTCGGTGTCGAAAAAAACCGACTACGTCGTCGCCGGGCCGGGCGCCGGCTCGAAGCTCGGCAAGGCCAGGGAGTTCGGCGTCAAGGTGCTGACCGAAGACGAATGGATCGCACTGATGCGTTGAAGTTGGCAAAGTTTGCCATACGTGCTAGATTGAAAAAAGTTTCACCAAGAGCGAAACAGCGATGCCAACTCGCAACATCAGCCTGACTGCAGAGCAGGATGCCTTTATCGAGAAGACCGTCAAATCCGGCGAGTATCAAAACGCGAGCGAAGCGGTGCGGGATGCGTTGCGCGCCTTGCAACAGCGTCGGCGCGAGGACGCCCTCAAACTCAAGGTGCTGAGAGCACATATCCGGACCGGGATCGAAGACCTCGAACGTGGCGACTTTGATGAAATAGCCGACGTCGATCTTGAGCGGTATCTCCAGAGCCTGACTGCCGTGAACCGCAACCAGGCACGCTGAGGCAATGGGTGAGGTTCGGGTCTCGCGTGCCGCGGAAGCCGATCTTGCCGATATTCTGATAGTCAGCGACGAACGGTGGGGAGCAGCGGCAAGACGCCGGTACGAGGTGCTCCTTGCTGCCGCGATCCGCAAAGTTGCCGATGATCCGCAGGGATTTACAACTCGGCCTCGCGCCGAGCTTGCGGAGGGGCTACGCAGCTTGCATTTGCGTCACGCCCGCGGGCGGGCGGCGGACGCCAAAGTCAGGCAGCCTGTGCACGTCATCTATTACCGGGTCGTCGCACCCAACCTGATCGAAATCGTTCGCGTCTTGCACGAGCGCATGGAGCCGAGCAGGTACTTCAGCTCCAATCTGCGTCTTGAATGACCGACGCGCGGCAGGTCTGCGTCCGGTCACTCTCGCGTTAGCGGCGCGGTGGCGGCGATCAGCCATTGCCGCGTCTGCAAATCGACGAGCGGCGCCAGCTCATCGCGCACGCGTGCGTGGTAGTCGTCAAACCACGCGATTTCGGCGGCGGTCAGCAGCACCGCCTCAACCAGCCTGCGCTCGATCGGCGCAAGCGTGATCGTCTCGAAGGCGTTGAGCGACTTTTCCGCGTCGGGGACGGGCGCGGCTTCGGTCACCAGGACCAGATTCTCGATGCGGATGCCGTAGGCGCCGGTGCGGTAATAGCCGGGCTCGTTGGAAAGAATCATGCCGCGCTTGAGCGGCGCGCTGCCGAGCTTTGAGATGCGCGCCGGCCCCTCATGCACCGACAGATACGAACCGACACCGTGGCCGGTGCCGTGGTCGAAATCCACTCCGGCGCGCCAGAGAAATTGTCGCGCCAGGGTGTCGAGCTGGGCGCCGCTGGTGCCGTCCGGAAACACCGCGCGCGCAATGGCGATATGGCCCTTGAGCACGAGGGTGAATTTTTGCCGGGCATCGTCGGTGGGCGGGTCGACCGCCACGGTGCGGGTGATATCGGTCGTGCCGTCCTCGTACTGCCCGCCGGAATCGATCAGAAAAAGCTCGCCGGGTGCGATGCGGCGATTAGTCTTGCGGGTGACGCGGTAATGCACGATGGCGCCGTCGGGACCGGCCCCGGCGATGGTGGGAAATGATACGTCTTTGAGAAGTCCGGTGTCGCGGCGGAAACTCTCCAGCGCCTCGACGGCGTCGATTTCGGTGAGCCTGTCCGGCCGGCGCTTCGCGATCGAACCAGGCCAGAAAGCGCGTCACCGCGGCGCCGTCGCGCAATTGCGCAGCGCGGGCGCCCGCGATCTCGGCATCGTTCTTGATCGCCTTCATCAGCGCGAGCGGATCGCCGCCGCGCAGAATCTTGCCGCCGTTGTCCGCAATCAGGCGCGCAATCGCCTCGGGGCAAGCGGCAGGATCGACCCGCACAGCGCGATGTTCGCGGCCGAGCGCGGCCAAGTCGCGGTCGAAATCTTCCGGCGCGCGCAGGGCTGCGATCTGCTCCAGCTTCGTGCGGATGTCGCCGTTGAGCTTGCCGGCATCGACATAGAGCGCCGGCCTGCCCTCCTGCGGCACGACGGCGAAGGCGAGCACGACCGGTGTGTGCGCAATATCGCTGCCGCGGATGTTGAACAGCCAGCAGACCGCTTGCGGGTCGGAGACCACGAGCGCGTCGGCTGCGACTTTTTGCATCTCGGCGCGAACGCGCGCGAGTTTGTGCCGCGCGTCCTCGCCGGCATAGCGCAGCTCATGCAGTACGGCTGCGCCCTGCGGCGGCGGCGGGCGGTCGCTCCAGATCGCATCGATCGGATTGCCGGCGACCGGCACGAGGCTGCCGCCGGCGGCCGCGCAAGCCTTGGCCAGCCGCTCGGCGGCTTCGACTGTGTGCAGCCAAGGCGAAAAGCCGAGTTTTTTGCCCGCTGAAAGATTGGCCTCGATCCACACCGCCGGCGGCCGCTCGACCAAATGCTCGACCGTAAACATCGCGCGTTCGACTTCCTCGGCGACTTGTACCTGATAGCGGCCATCGACGAAGATGGCGGCGCGGTCGGCAAGCACGATCGCGACCCCGGCCGAACCGGTGAAGCCGGTGAGCCAGGCAAGCCGCTCCGCGCAGGGCGGCACGTATTCGTTCTGATAGCGGTCGGCGCGCGGCACGATGAAGCCGTCGAGCCCGCGCCGGGCCAATTCGGCGCGCAAAGCGGTAACCCGCTCGGCGCTTAAGCCGCGCTCGGTGCGGTCCTCGAACGATTGGAAATGCGCCTCGAACATGAGGCGAAATCTACGGCCCGCGGCCGCGCCGGGCAAATGCGGCGTGCCGCGTCAGCACCAGCGTTACCCAGCCGTCGATCTCGATGCGCCGTTCCAGCGCCAGCCGGCGATAGGCGGCGAGCGCGGCATTAGCCTGCGGCACGAGCAGGCCCGACAGCACCACGCGCGCGCCGGGAGCCGCAAGCCTCGTCAAGGGCACGGCCAGCCGTTGCAGCGGCCCAAGCAGGATATTGGCGAAGACGAGGTCGAAAGGACGCCGCAGCGCCTTGACGCCGTCGGCCTGCCCAACCTCGACAAAAGCGGCGGCGCGGTTCTGCCGCACATTGGCGCGCGCGGTGCGCACGGCGTTCGGGTCGATGTCGACGGCAACGACGCGCTGGCGCAGCGCGTGGGCGGCGGCAATGGCAAGCACGCCCGAGCCGGTGCCGAGATCAAGTATGCGGAGCGGGCGCCGCCACCGCGCCTTGCAAAGGCGCTCGAGCGCCAACAGGCAGCCGCGCGTGGTGCCGTGATGGCCGGTGCCGAAGGCCAGGGCGGCGTCGATTTCGATGTCGATCCGGTTGACCGGCACCCGAGCGCGGTCGTGGGCGCCGTGAACGAAGAAGCGGCCTGCCTCGACCGGCTTTAGCGCCATCAAGCTCTCGCCGATCCAATCCTTCGCCGCCACGCGTTGGAAACGCAGCGCTTTGGCCGCCGCCGGGCCTGCCGCAAGCGACGCCAGTGCGCGTAGTGCCGGTTTGTCAGGCTCGTTCTGGAAATAAAGCAGGACGCGCCAAAGTCCGCGATCCCCACTATCCACAAGGCTGACGGCGATATCCTCGCCGTCAAAACTCTCGGCAAACAAGCCGGCCAGACGCCGCGCTGTTTGTTCACCGATTTCGAGCGACGCAACCAGCGTAGCAGGGCGATTTTTGGTCCCGGAAGGCATTGATTGAACGATATTTTTGCGACTTTTCCACGCCGTCCACAGGACTCCGCTTCAACGGTGTTGGTCGTGTCCGGACAGTGCCGAGATACACCCGAAATCCGGTAGTGTCTCAGTTTGAAATCCAAAAGTTCTTGACAGGGTTTTCGACACCCTGCGCACCGCTCTCGCGGATTTGAACCAGCAATTATCCAAGGACTTGCATTGGGAGTCCGCTGCATTGCGTTCGCTTTGCGCGTGCGCTATAATTCAACCTCCCGTAAAGAAGTCTTGTCAGGACCCCTCTCCGGTTGTAGGAACGGTTGGCGCTACTAGCCGATTGATTCGATGGAACGGGGCACAGGGTAGCGTATCATGGCCGACCTGGAACGCGATCTCGCAAAATATCGAGAGGTTTTGCCTACGCTTACTGCTAGCGAGGGAAAATTCGCCCTGTTCTACAAGGGCGAATTGAAGGGTATTTTCGATTCTTATCCTGACGCACTCGCCGCCGGCTATGATCTCGCCAGCCTCGAACCGTTTTTAGTGAAGCAGATTGCAACCACCGAATATGTCGCTTTCTTCACGCGCGATATCAACACCGCGTGCCCCACCTAAGCGGACAGATCACCCCTTGGGGGCCTTTAATTAATATCGTCGTCACGGCGAGTGCGCCCCGCATCGTTGCGTTGACGAAGGCAGGTCAACCAGTTCCAGCGTCAGTCGTTGCGAAACTGGTTGTTGATACCGGCGCAAGTCTTACGGCTATCGACATTACGATCCTAACGCAGCTCGGACTAACGCCGCGAGGACAGGCACCAATCCATGCGCCTTCGACGCAGGGCCAGCCGCACATGGCTAATCAATACGATGTTGGCATCGCCATTTATGGAATGGTCGCAAATGTGGTTTGCCACACGATACCGACTCTTCCGGTCATTGATGGAAACTTCAAAGCACAAGGTATTGATGGTTTGTTGGGTCGCGATGTTCTAGCTATCGCGCGGATGACTTACGGCGGTCCAGATGGGTGGTACGGCATATCGTTTTGATCTAATCAGGCCGCGATTTTCTTTTTGTACGGGCCGCGCCTCGCCGGCTTCGGCTGCGCAGCGTCCACCATGTTCGCCAGATCGGTCATGGACAAAAGCTTGTCCGCCAGGCCCGCGGACATAGCGGGCGAAAGCCGATGCGCCTTATGCTGCCGCGTCCAGTTGTACCAGAAGAAATAGAGCGCGAGCGCATGGCAGTGGTTTTCAAACTTTTTCGAGAAGCCGTTTATCAGTCGCGTAAAGCGTCGCATCTGCATCCGCATTGTAAGATTTTGTCGCTCGGCAAATGATGTTGAGATGTGCGCCGGATCGGGATTGCCTTGGATAACCTCAGCCGTCGTGCCGACGACGATTGGCGGGCTGTAGCGTCCCGGACCCGGTGAATAATCGCGAGCGAAAATCTTGTTCAGCATCGCATAGTCGGCATCAAAGTCCACTTCATCAACTGCAGACAAATAGGCTTTGTGACCGTCCGTAGTGAGTTGAACCTTGTTCGCGAGCCGAGCGCGTAGATCGCTCATGAACTCAATCGCGGTGTGCTTGGAACGGTCGCCAACGTGCCACGAAACGATGAGCTTGGAGTCGGCGTCAATGCCGGTCCAGGTCCACACGTCGCCCGCGCCTTCCGGTGCGCTCTTGGCATCGCGGACATTCTTCGCCTTGGCATAGGAGAAGCTCCAAATTTCGTCGCACTGAATCCGCTGCGCTGCGACTTTGCGGACCTTCTCATCATGGAAGGCCATGCAGATGCTGTCGGCATCAACGAGAAGCTTTGTCACCGTATTGATTGACACGTCGCACACGCCCGAGATCGAGCGCATGGACGACCCCTCGCAAAGCATCGTCAGGATTTGAACGCGGGTTTCGAGCGGTAGCTTGTTCATGCGAATATAATAGTTATTTGTGCTTGCTCAGTCAAGCATTATATCATTACGAATGTTGGCCAGCTAACCCTTTGAACAGGAAACAAAAAAACACCCCACAGTCCAATTTGACTGCAAGATCAGCGAGTTATATATCTCACTCGCTGCTTCGGGGGCGGAAGGCCCCGCGGCAGGATTCGGGCCTGCGACCTCCTGTTTAGCTACAGGTGCTCTTGTCCACTGAGCTACGTGGGGCCGAGTTAGAAGCCGGACGCCGCTCATGCGACGGCCGGCCCCGGTACGAAGCGGTTAGCTGCTCATGTGCCACCCACCTTTCGCGCCTCCTGGCAGAGGCGGCTACACTTGGTTGACGCAGAACCGGGGCCGGAATGCCCCGGTTTTCATTTCGGCCCAGCCTAGCTGACCCTGGCTTCCGGCGGGATTTTGGTGTCCCGCAGTTCGTCTGGGGTCGCAGACTCTCAGGTCCGGCGAGCCTAATTCAGCCATCCACCAGCCGCGATGAGGAATCATCTGGAAGCGCGGGCTGTGACTGAGAAAACCGCTCAAAGCGGCTTTTGGATTTTTGCCGCCGAACTTCAGCCCTGCCTTCAGCATAGCCGGATAGAGTTCGCCGGTTGGGATTGGCCGTGAAGCCTGCCGGATCAGCCTTGCGGCTATTTCGCGAGAGCGGGACGTAAGGCTGTTCGGGTCCGGCCCCCCGCGCGGCGACGCATCCGCGCCGCCCTCAGCGACCAAGCCTTCGGCGACTGGGAGCGCATACTTTGAGGTGATTCGCTCAAGCTCCCGAAGGTCCTTGGCGAGTTCTTGGGCGGCCCGCTCGGCGGCGGCGTGCTTTGCTCTGAGGATGCTAAGGGCGTCAGCGGCCATAGCGAATCTCCACCGTAGCGCGTGTACGGCGTGGATACGCCGGGTGGCGGGGAAATGTCAACGCGTGCGCGCCACCGTTGGCAGCGTGGCCGACGCGGATGCGCCGCTAAGGGCGCTTCTGCCAGCGCTTGGCAGCGGCCTTCCGGGCTATCCGCTTGCGTTGGGTTGGGCTGAGAGAAGCGGCGCGAGCGTTGCCGCCTTTTGCCCCTCCTAGTTTCCCCAGGGCGGCGGCGTGGGGATTTTTCTCGGTCTTGGGGTCGTCAATCTCCCCGGTCGCAATGCGGCCTACCATGACGGCGGCGCCGATCACGTCGGCGGGTCGCTTCTCGCCTTTGGGGCCTCTAGGCATGGCGCAACGACCTGGTCACAAGCTTCTCATTCTTGCAGAGGGAACAGGCACCCTTCGTCCGGGCAAAATCAGTCGTCAGGCCCAGCGCGGTAGCTATCGGATTGACTTCTTGGCGCAGCGCGATCCCAGCCTCTTTAGCGATGCAATCGTCGCAAAAGGGAACGGGTGTGCGATCCACAAGAAATCGGTAAATTTGCGCTGGGATCGACATGCTGGGAGACTAACAACCTAGCGCACCAAATGCGACCCCTTTCGGTGTCAAGAAAATTCAAAATTCAAACTGAGACACGACCCGAAATCCACAGCTTGATTCACATCTCATCCACAAAATCACGGTCGCGGAGCTTAATATTGCGGGTAGGTCTGACCATATGGCGGCGGCTGCTGATAGGCCGGCTGAGCGTAAACCGGCGGCCCATAAGCGGGCTGCGGATAATACGGTTGCTGATCGCCGTTATAGGCCTGGCCGTAGGCCGGCCCCGAGCCATAGGGCTGACGATCCTGACGATAAGGCTGCCCGTAACCATAGGGCTGCCCGTAAGCCGGCGGTGCGTCGTAGGCCTGCCCGTACGGCGCGTAGGGCTGCTGGCCGTAGCCGGACGCGAGCGGCATCGCTTGTCCGGTGGGACCTTGCTGTTGCGCCACTAGCGGCGCTTGCCCGGTCGGGATACGGCCCCCGACGATGACGGTGGTATTGGCCATGCCCTCGGCCTTCACCAGGTCGAACAGCGTGGCGGCGTGGGCCGGCGACAGCCGTACGCAGCCATGCGATACCGCCATGCCGAGGTGAGGACTATCGAAGAAGCCGTGGATGGCGTGGCCCTTCAAGTCAAAGAAGATCGAATGCGGCATTGACGCATTCTCGTATTCCTTCGAGAAGTGCACCGCTTCCATGCGGTTCGGCCTGAACTCCCCGCTTGGCGTGTTGTAGCCAGCCCTCCCGGTCGAAACCGCCCACTCGTAGCGCGGCACGCCGCCGACCGAGACGGTCATGAGCTGCGTGCTCTTGTCGATGGCGATCACGACGTTGGCGAAGCAAGCAGTCGAGAACGGCAAAGTCAGCCCCGCGATCGCGAGCGAGGCGAACAGCATGTTTGGCGCACGCATGGTTGAATACTCGATGGCAATGGGAAGGAAGGCCCCTCTTTATTAGAAGTCTCAGACGGCGCTTTGGTTCAAGTCAACAAGTAATTTCGCCAGCCGGCGGAATGGTGATTGAATTGCGGCTGGATTGGTAAACGCGGCGAGCCGAGCCATCACGATTGCGTGGCGGGTGCCGTGCGCTTAATCGCCGAACGCCTCAGCGCGGCAGCAGCGATGAGCCCATCAAAAATTCATCGACCGCATAGGCGGCCTGGCGGCCTTCGCGGATCGCCCAGACCACCAGCGATTGTCCGCGCCGCATGTCGCCCGCGGCAAACACCTTGTCGACCGAGGTGCGGTAATCGTCGGTCGAAGCGGCGACATTGCCGCGGCGGTCGAGCCCCAGATTTAAGTCCTTGATCACGCCCTCGTGTACCGGGTGCACGAAGCCCATTGCCAGCAGCACGAGTTCGGCGTCGAGCTCGAATTCGGTGCCGGGAATCGGCTGGAATTTACCGTCGACGCGCACGCAATGCAGCTTTTTCACGGCGCCGTTTTCGCCGGAGAAGCGCGTCGTATTGACGGCGAAGTCGCGCTCGGCGCCTTCTTGGTGGCTCGACGAGGTGCGCAGCTTGAGCGGCCAGTCCGGCCAAGTCAGCATCTTGTTTTCGTGCAGCGGCGGCTGCGGCAGAATTTCGAAGTTGGTGACCGAGCGCGCGCCTTGACGGAAAGCGGTGCCGATGCAGTCGGATCCGGTGTCGCCGCCGCCGATGACGACGACGTGCTTGCCTGTGGCGAGGATCGGCTCGGCGTCATCGGCCGGCTCGCCGGACACCCGCCGGTTCTGCTGCGGCAGGTATTCCATGGCGAAATGAATGCCGGAAAGCTCGCGGCCCGGCACCGGCAGGTCGCGGCCCTTCTCGGCACCGCCGGTGAGCACCACGGCGTCGTGTTCGGCGACCAATTGATCGGCCGCGACATTGACGCCGACGTGGGCGCCATAATGGAAAATCACGCCCTCTTCCTGCATCTGGGCGATGCGGCGATCGATATGGTGCTTCTCCATCTTGAAATCGGGAATGCCGTAGGTCAGAAGGCCGCCGGCCTTGGCGTATTTTTCGTAGACATGAACATCGTGGCCGGCACGCGCGAGTCTGTTGCGCGCAGGCCATGCCGGCCGGACCCGAGCCTACGATTGCGACTCTTTTGCCGGTTTTTTCCGTCGGCGGTTCGGGCTTCAGGCCCTGCGCGATGGCGCGGTCGGCGATGGCGCATTCGATCGATTTGATGGTGACCGGATTCTCGTCGATGTTGAGCGTGCAGGAGGCTTCGCACGGCGCCGGGCAGATGCGGCCGGTGACTTCGGGAAAATTGTTGGTCGAATGCAGATTGCGCGCGGCCTCGTCCCAGTTGCCGCCATAGACGAGGTCGTTCCAGTCGGGGATCTGGTTGTTGACCGGGCAGCCCGGAGCGCCGGGCTCGAGCGCGCCGGTGCCCATGCAATAGGGCACGCCGCAATTCATGCAGCGCGCGGCCTGGGTGACATAGTCGGCTTCCGGCAGCGGCAGCACGAACTCGCGCCAATGGCGCACGCGCTCCGCGACCGGTTCGTAGTCGCGGTCCTCGCGTTCGTATTCGAGAAAGCCGGTGATCTTGCCCAAGGCCGTGCTCTAGTCCGGTGTTCTGGTCATAGCCGCCGCGCGACAGCCTGGATTGCTTCGTCGCGGAGCCTGTCATCGGGCCTGCCCTTCGAGCCGGACCCGTTGGCTCCTCGCAATGACGAACCGGAGCCGTCATTGCGAGCTGAAGCCGAAGCAATCCATGAGCAGCGCGCGATCCGACCGGCGTTATTGGGTGGCGTCATGGCGGCTGCGCACTACTCGGCCGCGATGGCGGCAGCTTTCAGCTCGTTGAGCGCGCGGCGATATTCGACCGGCATGACCTTGCGGAATTTCGGATAAAAGTTCTTCCACTCGGCCAGGATTTTGGCCGCGACGGTGGAACCGGTAAAGCGCGCGTGACGCGAGATCAGAACGTAGAGGCGTCGCGCATCGAACTGGCTGAGGTCGTCCATGACATCGACCAGGCCATGGGTCTCCAGGTCGTGGGCGTGGTGGAAGATGCGGGCGTTGATGTCTTCTTCGCCCGGCATCGGCTCAAGCTCGACCATGGCGAGATTGCAGCGCGAGGCGAAGCTGCCATCGTCGTCAAGCACGTAGGCGATGCCGCCCGACATGCCGGCGGCGAAGTTGCGTCCGGTCCGGCCCAGCACCACCACGACGCCGCCGGTCATGTATTCGCAGCAATGGTCGCCGGCGCCTTCGATGACGGCGATGGCGCCGGAATTGCGCACCGCGAAGCGTTCGCCGGCGACGCCGCGGAAATAGCATTCGCCCTCGATGGCCCCGTACAGCACGGTGTTGCCGACGATGATCAACTCTTCCGGGACGATGGCGGACGAGGCCTGCGGGCGCACGACGATGCGGCCGCCCGACAATCCCTTGCCGAGATAGTCGTTGGCGTCGCCGTCAAGCTCGAAAGTCACGCCGCGGGCAAGGAACGCGCCGAAGCTTTGCCCGGCGGTGCCGGTAAATTGCGCAACGATCGTATCGTGAGGCAGGCCCTGGTGGCCGTAACGCTTGGCGATCTCGCCGGACAGCATGGCGCCCGTGGTTCGATCGGTGTTCTTGATCGGCATCGAAATCCGCACCGGCGCGCTGCGCTCGAGCGCGGCTTGCGACAGCGCGATCAGCTTGCGGTCGATGATGTCGTCAATCTTGTGGTGCTGCTCTTCGCAATTGAACAGCGCCACCTCCTTGGCCACTTCGGGCTTGGTGAACAGCCTGGAGAAGTCAAGGCCGTTCGCCTTGGCGTGAGCGATCAGCTTGACCCGGTCGAGCATCTGCATTTGCCCGATCATGCCGTCGAAGCTGCGATAGCCCATCGCCGCCATCAGTTCGCGCACCTCTTCGGCGACGAAGAAGAAGTAGTTGATCACGTGCTCGGGCTGGCCGCGGAAGCGCTTGCGCAGCACCGGGTCCTGAGTCGCGACGCCGACCGGGCAGGTGTTGAGATGGCACTTGCGCATCATGATGCAGCCGGCGGCGATCAGGGGCGCGGTGGCAAAGCCGAACTCGTCGGCGCCAAGCAGCGCGCCGATCACCACGTCGCGGCCGGTGCGGATGCCGCCGTCAACTTGAACGGCAATCCGTCCGCGCAGCCGGTTGGCGACCAGCGTCTGGTGGGTTTCGGCAAGCCCGATCTCCCACGGCGAACCGGCATGCTTGATCGAAGTCAGCGGCGAGGCGCCGGTGCCGCCCTCGTAGCCGGCGATGGTGACGTGATCGGAACGCGCCTTCGACACGCCGGCCGCCACCGTGCCGACGCCGACCTCGGAGACGAGCTTGACGCTTACGTCGCCGTCCGGGTTGACGTTTTTCAGGTCGAAGATGAGCTGGGCCAAATCCTCGATCGAGTAGATGTCGTGATGCGGCGGCGGCGAAATCAGCCCCACGCCCGGCGTCGAATGGCGCACCTTGGCAATGGTCTTGTCGACCTTGTACCCAGGCAATTGGCCGCCTTCGCCGGGCTTCGCTCCCTGGGCGATCTTGATCTGCATCATGTCCGAGTTGACGAGGTATTCGGCGGTGACGCCGAAGCGGCCCGACGCCACCTGTTTGATCGCCGAGCGCATCAAATCGCCGTTCGGCAGCGGCTTGAAGCGGTCGGCTTCCTCGCCGCCCTCGCCGGTATTCGATTTGCCGCCGATGCGGTTCATGGCAATCGCCAGCGTGGTGTGGGCCTCGCGCGAGATCGAACCGAACAACATGGCGCCGGTCGAGAATCGTTTGACGATGTTCTTGGCCGGCTCGACCTCATCGACGGGGAGGGGGGTGCGGCCGTCTTCGTCGGCGGACTTGATGCGGAACAGGCCGCGGATGGTGAACAGATGCTCGGTCTGCTCGTTGATGGCAGCCGCGTATTGCCGGTATTTCTCGAAAGAATTGCCGCGCACCGCGTGCTGCAAAGCGGCAACCGTTGCGGCGTTCCAGACATGCTCCTCGCCGCGCACGCGGAATGCGTATTCGCCGCCAACGTCGAGCATGGTGCGATAGATCGGCGCGTCGGAGAACGCGTCGCGGTGCCGCCGCACCGCCTCATCGGCGATCTCGTTGAGGCCGATGCCCTCGATCCGGGTCGCGGTGCCGGTGAAATATTTACCGACGAACTCCGACTTCAGTCCCACCGCGTCGAATATCTGCGCGCCGCAATAGGACTGGTAGGTGGAGATGCCCATCTTCGACATCACCTTGAGCAGTCCCTTGTCGATTCCCTTGATGTAGCGCTTGATGATTTCCTTCTCGTCGAGCTTTTGCGGCAGCTCGGCCGTCATCGCAGCGAGCGTCTCGAAGGCGAGATAGGGGTTAATCGCCTCGGCGCCGTAGCCGGCGAGGCAGGCGAAATGATGCACTTCGCGCGGCTCGGCGGATTCGACGACAAGCCCCACCGAGGTGCGCAGGCCCTCGCGGATCAAGTGATGATGCACGGCGGCGCAGGCGAGCAGCGACGGGATCGGAATCCGGTCGGCGCCGGCGCGGCGGTCGGAGAGGATGATGATGTTGATGCCGTCGCGCACCGCGCCGTCGGCTTGGCTGCATATGGCGTCGATGGCCGCTTCCATGCCCGCGGCGCCGTCCGCTGCCGGCCAACTCGCATCGAGCGTGAGCGATTTGAAATGATCGCCCATGTCGGAAATGGAGCGGATTTTTTCCAGATCGGCGTTGCTGAGGATCGGCTGTCGGACCTCGAGCCGCCTGCCTTTCGACATGCCTTCGAGATCGAACAAATTTGGCCGCGGCCCGATGATCGAGACCAAACTCATGACCAGCTCTTCGCGGATCGGATCGATCGGTGGGTTGGTCACCTGGGCGAAATTCTGCTTGAAATAGGTGAACAGCAGCTTCGGCCGGTCGGAAAGCGCCGAGATCGGCGTGTCGTTGCCCATGGAGCCGACCGCTTCTTCGCCGGTCGTCGCCATCGGCGTCATCAGGATTTTCAGGTCTTCCTGGGTGTAGCCGAAGGCCTGCTGACGATCGAGCAGCGACAGGTTCGAGATCGGCGCCGCTTCCGCGACCGGCGGCAGCTCTTCGAGCACCATCTGCGTGCGTTCGAGCCATTCGCGATAGGGATGGCTGTTTGCCAGCGTGCTTTTAAGTTCCTCGTCGGGGATGAGGCGGCCCTGGTCGAGATCGACCAGCAGCATCTTGCCCGGCTGCAGCCGCCATTTGGTGACGATGTCCTCCTCAGGGATCGGCAGCACGCCGACTTCGGACGCCATGATGATGCGGTTGTCGCGGGTGACGATATAACGCGCGGGGCGCAGGCCGTTCCTATCGAGCGTGGCGCCGATCTGATGTCCGTTGGTAAATGCGATCGCCGCCGGGCCGTCCCACGGCTCCATCAGTGCAGCGTTATATTCGTAAAAGGCGCGGCGCTCCTCGTCCATCAGCGGATTGCCCGCCCACGCTTCGGGGATCATCATCATCATGGCGTGCGCGAGCGGATAGCCGCCCATGGTCAGAAATTCGAGCGCGTTGTCGAAGCAGGCGGTGTCGGACTGGCCCTCATAGGAAATCGGCCACAGCTTCGAAATGTCGTCGCCGAATTTCGGCGAAGACACCGATGCCTGCCGCGCCGCCATCCAGTTGTTGTTGCCGCGCAGCGTATTAATCTCGCCGTTATGCGCGATCATCCGATACGGGTGAGCGAGCGACCAGGTCGGGAACGTGTTGGTGGAAAAGCGCTGATGCACCAGGGCGAGCGCGCTCTCGAAATCGGGATCGTGCAGGTCGGGATAGTATTTGCCGAGCTGATCGGCGAGAAACATGCCCTTGTAGATGACGGTTCGGCACGAAATCGACACCGGATAATAGTTCGAGGTGTCGCGCGGCCGTCTGCCGTACATGATGCCGGAGATGGTCTTGCGCAGGATGTAGAGCCGGCGCTCGAACTCGTCCTCGCCCCCTCCCTGACCCTCCCCCGCTTGCCGGGGAGCGCTGGGGAGGGGGGTGCGCCCAATGAAGACCTGCTTGTGCACGGGCTCGGTCGGCTTGACCAATTCGCCGAGGCTCGAATTGTCGGTCGGCACCTCGCGCCAGCCGAGGATCGTCATGCCCTCCTGCGCGGCCGCTGCCGCGTAGGTTTCCATGATTTCGGTCCGCCAAGCCTCCTCGTGCGGCAAAAAAAGAACGCCGACCCCGTAATGGCCGGGCGGTGGCAGGTCGAAGCCGAGTGCGGCGGCCTGTTTGAGAAAAAACTTGTGCGGTGTCTGCACCAAAATTCCAGCGCCGTCACCGGCGCGCGGGTCGGCGCCGACCGCACCGCGGTGTTCGAGGTTGAGCAGGATCGTCAGCGCATCGTCGATGAGCTTGTGCGACTTGCGGCCGTTGATGTCGGCAATGAATCCGACGCCGCAGGAATCTTTTTCCTGCGTCGGATCGAACAAGCCGGACGCTGCCGCGCTCATCGTCGTTCTCGCACTCCCTAGCGGAGTCTCGATCTGCGCGAGGCTCCGGCGCTGCTCCCGCACTCCTCTCGCCGCGGCGAGGGAACTCAGGAGCGATTGACACTTTTGGCAGGCAACCTTCGTGCCGCTTGCGCCGGCCTGTGGCTGCTTATTCGCCGGCGCCCGGCGTGCCCACGCCGGCTCGGCCGACCCCGCGCTTGCAGCGCGCTTATGGGCCAAAATTGGGACAGTAATACTGTCCTATGCCGAACATGGCAAATTCCGGGCAGCAACACAAGAGCGGCGGCGCCCGCGGGTCCGACAAAACGCTGTCCCCGCGCCAGACGCCCGGCCGGTCTGCTGCGATGTCCTGCGCCGCAAGTGGACCACGGGTTGCATTGGAGCGCAATGGGCGAAGCGCAAACGCGACGCGAAAAATCGGTCGGCGGCGGTCGGGGGCGGTCGGCGGCGGCCGATGCGCGCGAGGTTGACGGAGGCCGTGACGCGGGGCGATAGCAGGAGCAGCCCGGCGGGAGCAAAACGATCCTGGCGGCGAATGTGGCGTGCAATCCGGACCATGTTGCGAAAGTGAATTTCGCCAGCGACAACACTGCGCCAATTGCGCCGCAAATCCTCGACGCCATCGCCAAGGCCAATCACGGCTTTGCGCGCGGCTACGGCAACAACGATTGGACGTACGGCGTCGAGCGGCTTCTGTCGGAAATTTTCGAGCGCGAAGTGGCGGCGTTTCTGGTGCCGACCGGCACCGCCGCCAATGCGCTGGCGCTCGCGCACATTACGCCGCCCTGGGGCGTCGTGTTCTGCCACACCGAATCGCATATCGCCACCGACGAATGCGGCGCGCCGGAGTTTTTCGGCGGCGGCATCAAGCTCGCGGGGCTCCCTGGCGACGACGGCAAGATCGCGCCGGATGTGCTGCGAGCGGCGCTCGCCGGTTACGGCGATCTTCGGCCGCATCAAATGGTGCCGGCGGCACTTTCGCTCACCCAGGCGAGCGAAGCCGGCACCATCTATCGCGCCGATGAGATTGCGGCGCTCGGCGAGATTGCGCATGGCCGCGCGCTTGCCGTGCACATGGACGGTGCGCGCTTCGCCAATGCGGTGGTTCGGCTCAACGCGACACCAGCACAGATGACGTGGCAATCGGGCGTGGACGTGCTGTCGTTCGGCGCCACCAAGGGCGGCGCGCTAGCCGCTGAAGCGGTGGTGTTTTTCGATCCGCCACGCGCCGCGTTCTTTGGCGAGCGGCGAAAGCGCGGCGGCCATCTGTTCTCCAAGCATCGTTTCCTAGCGGCGCAATTTGCCGCTTACCTGGACGGCGATCTGTGGCTCGATCTCGCGCGCCACGCCAACGCCATGGACGACCATCTGGCGCAGCGGCTCCGCGAAGTCGGGCTGCCGCCGCTGTGGCCGGTCGAGGCCAATCTGATCTTCGTGGCGCTACCGCGCGCGCTCGATTCAATGCTCAAGGCGGCCGGCGCCAGCTATTACGTGCGTTCGAGCGAAAGCCTCAAACTCGACGCCGACCACGTGCTGGTGCGGCTGGTGACATCGTTTGCGACACAGCACGACGAGATCGAGCGCTTCGTGAGTTTTTGTCGGAATTGCTGATCGGGCAACGCCATGGTAGGTTGCGCCCGCCACGTCGTACCCGTGGGGGGTGGGTTATGCGTACTGGTCGGTTGGGCGTCGTGCTTGTGGCGCTGGCCTGCGGTTCGTGCAGCGGCGGGCTTGCCGGCAACGACAATCTTATAGAGCAGCACGGTACGCTCCAAGCCACATACGGTGCCTATGGCCAGCCGGCCGGCTACTATCCCGGCCGCGCCGAGCCGTTCGGCGGCGATCCTGCCGCCTACAAGGCATGGTTGGCGAAGAACGAGACCGGCGTTGACGAAATTCAGCGTCGCATCGTCGAGATCAGGGAAAAAACCAGAGCACCGGGATGCATCGGCGAAGACAAATCCACCTGCATCGCGACGCTGGCGCAAAGGCTGACGGTCGCGGACGCATTTTTCCTGAAGGGTTCGAATATTTTCGCTGACACCACGTACGACGTAAACGGCAGGCCGGTAACCGGCTCCAAAATTATGTTCGATGCCTATCCGCCGGATGCCAAGTCGACGATTCTGAACGAAGATATCTATCGCCACACGACATTCGATCTCAGCTTGGGGCGCGATGGCAAGGTCGCGACTGTCATCGCCTCCTTACCAAGAGACCCCACATACGCGCGAACGCAGGCCCAGTACGACGCAACGGGCGTCTACGAGGTCGTGGCGGCAGTCACGGCGAAGACTTGCCCAACGCTCGGCCGCGCCGAAGTGGCCAGGTGGGTTGAAAATACGATCAAGCCACGCTCCCGCCTCGGGCCGAAAACGCACGGGGAGGGTCTTCAGGGTCGATACACCGCAACCGACTTCTTCTCACCGAAGACGGCTTTGTGCGGCCGTATCTTTCAGTTTCACTCGGTCCAGGGCAAGGAACAGGTCGGCTTTCAGCACCAGCGCTTCGGCGGAATGACAATTCAAATACAATAGCGCGAGTGACCGCGGCCTACGACTTCAAAAGACCGAACGCTTCGTGAACCTCAAAAAATATTTTTGAACTGCGCCAAAGCGCCGCCTCAATTGCGCTTGACGCTCGATCGAGGATGACTTGCCGCGCCAGGGCTGCTGGGCGGGGAGGGTAAAGCGTGAGGGCGGGATCAGTGCGGACCGGCGCGCTAGGGGCGGCGCTATCCGTTCTGCTGGTGGCAGCTGCACACGGCCAAGTGCCGCCGCCCCAACATCAGGCGCCGGCGCGCGGTGCGATGCAGCTCAAGCCGGTGACCGGCTTTGTGACGCCGTACGAGATCCTGCGTACCGTGAGCGAGGCCGGATTCCATCCGCTGGTGCGGCCGCTGCGCGAGGGTACGGTCTATGTGCTGCGCGCGACCGATTTCCGCGGCATTCTCGTGCGGGTCGTGCTCGATGCGGGCACCGGCAGGATGCGTGACGTGACCCGCCTCGAGCCTGCGGATTCCATCGAGGCCGCCATTGCGCCGCCGCCCTATTATAATGCTCCGCCCTACGCGGCGCCCAAATCCGACACTCCGGCAGCGGTCCCGGAACCGCCCGCGGCCGCGGCCGCGGCCGATCGCGCTGCGCAGTCGTGGCGTCTGACCACCCCGCCGCTGCCGCGGCCCCGACCAGCGGCGGCGGAACACCTCATAGGCCCGACCGGTCGCGCCGGCACTGCCGGTGCTGGACTGACGATCCGCACGCGCCATGCAGGCGCCGGATTGGGGCCCGCCGATCCGCCCCCCCACGCGCCGCCAGCCGGTCCACTGAATGATTGAATTGGAAGCGCCCCGGAAACCCCGGGGCGCTCCTTGATCGGCCCAAAGCAGTTGAGGCTTACGCCGCCTGCTTCTGCATCGCCTCGGCGTTTTCCTCGCCGCCCGCGATCCGGATCGTGCGCGGCTTCTTCGCCTCGGGAATCTCGCGCACGAGATCGACGTGCAGGAGACCGTTCTCGAGGCTCGCGCCCTTCACCTGGACGAAATCGGCGAGCTGGAACACGCGCTCGAAAGTGCGCGCCGCGATGCCCTGATAGAGCACTTCACCGCGCTTCTCCTCCTCCTTGGCGCTCTTCTCGCCGCGGATGGTCAGCGTGTTCTCTTTGGCTACGACGGACAGTTCCGACTCCTTGAAGCCGGCAACCGCCACGCTCACGCGATAGGCGTTTTCTCCGGTCCGCTCGATATTATAGGGCGGATAACCCGGCGTGGTGCCCTCAAGGCCCTGGTCGAGCAGCGAGAACAACCGGTCGAAGCCAACGGTGGAACGATAAAGGGGTGCAAGATCGAAAGTTCGCATGGCATATCCTCCTTCTGAAGCGACATGCGGATGGCCTGCCCGAATGGGCCCGGCCTTATTCGCGCAGCTCCACAGAGCCTGCGCGGAGCTTATATGGGAGTGCGGGGCAGACAGTTCAAGTTCCTCAACCCACTGTCGAGGCTAAAGAATTTCCGGCGCTCTGGCGCGGGCGATTAGCGCCGTTGAGACCCCGCGACGGGCTGCTATAAGCGTGCGCATTCGGCCAAACGCCAATGAAGCTCATCTCGATTCCCGCCAATCCGGTTCCGGAAAATTTCGTCACCGACAGCCTCACGACGCCGGACGGAGTCTCGCTGCGGTTCGCCCGCTGGCAGCCGCCGGCCGGCCGCCGCGGCACGGTGTGTATCTTCCAGGGCCGCGGCGAGTGGATCGAGAAATATTTCGAGACGGTGCGAGAGCTGCGCGCACGCGGGTTTGCGGTGGCGACGTTCGACTGGCGCGGTCAGGGCCTGTCCGAGCGCCTGCTGCCGGACCGGCGCAAGGGATATGTGCGCGATTTTTCCGAGTACGACACCGACCTCGAAATGTTCATGCGCGAGGTGGTGCTGCCGGATTGTCCGCCGCCTTTGTTTGCGATCGGCCATTCGACCGGCGCGACCGTGCTGATCCGCGCCGCCCATCGTGGCCACCGCTGGTTCGACCGCACCGTGCTGATTGCGCCAATGATTGCGCTCGTCGGGGCGGGCGCTTCGGCGAGTGCCAGCGCCCTGGTGAGGGCGCTGTGCTGGGCCGGTCTCGGTTCGATGTACGTGCCGGCCGGCGAGGCGACCGTGATGGAGGCCCGCCCGTTCGCCGACAATATCCTGACCTCCGATCCGGTGCGCTACGCGCGCAACTTGGCAATTCTGGACGCCGAACCGATGCTCGGCATAGGCCGTCCCACTGTGGCCTGGTGCGATGCCGCGTTCCGCGCCATGAGCGCGATCCGCGAGCGCGGTTACGCGGCGCGCATTCGTCAGCCGATGCTGATCGTCTCCGCCGGCCTCGATGTCGTCGTCTCGAACAAGGCGATCGAAGAATTCGCAAGCCTGCTCCGCACCGGCTCGCACCTCGTCGTGGTTGGCGCCAAGCACGAACTGCTGATGGAGCAGGATCGCCTGCGCTCGCAGTTCTGGGCTGCGTTCGATGCGTTCGTGCCGGGGACGCCGGCGTACTGAATGCGGCGCGTGTCTTGGGGTTTGCGTCCCGCTGCAACGATGAGCAATCATCCGCTTAAGAGCTTGACTGCCGCTTCGTGCACGCGGCGGTCGCCCGCGGCGATGATGCGTCCGCCATGATGCGGCCGGCCGTTCTCCCACGTCGTCATGATGCCGCCGGCGCCCTCGATGATAGGGATCAGCGCCAGCACATCGTGGGGCTTCAATTCGGTTTCAATGATGAGATCGACGTGTCCGGCCGCGAGCACGCAATAGGCGTAGCAGTCGCCGCCATAGCGCGATAAGCGCACCTTCTGTTCAATGCGGCTGAAGCAGTGCCGGTCGGCTTCGTTCATCAGCAGCGGACTGGTCGTGAGCAGAACCGCCTCGTCAAGCGCCGCGCAGGCGCGCACTTGCAGGGCGCGATCACCAGCCGGGCCGCGATAACGGGCGCCGGTTCCGTCGCCCGAAAAGTGCTCCCGGATGAAAGGCTGGTGCATCATGCCGTAGATCGGCTGGCCATGCCGGGTAAGCGCGATCAACGTGCCCCAGGCCGGCATGCCGCAGATGAAAGACTTGGTGCCGTCGATGGGGTCGAGGATCCAGACGTATTCGGCGTCCGGCCGTTCGGGGGGAAATTCCTCGCCGATGATGCCGTGAGCCGGGAAAGTGTTGTTGATCAACGCGCGCATCACCGTCTCGGCAGCGCGGTCGGCGGCGGTGACCGGGTCGAAGCCGCCGGAGCGGCTCTTGTTCTCGACCGAAAGCGCACTGCGAAAAAACGGCCGAATCGTTTCGCCCGAGATCGCCGCAAGCTCGTCAACGAATACCGCGAAATCGATCGCTGTCATGAAGAGGCTTTATCCGTCATCTCGTCCAACCACCGAAGTGCGGCCCGAAACCGCAATTGTTGGCCTGTTGCCTTAATACAACAGATAAAAGCAATTGAACTGAACTGGGTTGCAGGGCAGGATTTTGCCGCTTTTCCGTTCAACTGATAGGTTTGCCCAAGACCGTGGCAGCACGAATTAACCTGAACGATCCCAAAGACGTAGCCGCATTGCGGGGGGCTGCTCTGCGCGATTCGCGGGCAAAAAACAGGGGAAATAGGTCAGTAGCCCTTGCGTTTTGTGCGGCGCAGTGTATATTGTTGCAGTGCGGTAACGGGAGACTATTCCCTGTTACCGTCGCCCTCCTTGGGCGTTTCCTCCCTAGACTTGGGCCGCTCCAGCAATGTGAGCGGCCCTTTTTCTGTGCAGCGGATCGCAGTCTGTTCGGCGCTTGAGAGGTCAGGCTATTCAGCCGCGGCCCGATAAGGTCGCAGCTCCTCCAGAGGAATCTCGGCCAAACGGTCGGCAATGATCGCCAGTTCACTGGCTAACCGGTCGAACGAGGTTGACCGCTCGTAGCGCCGCTCATCCATGTACAGCGCGCGGTTGATCTCGAGCTGAATCACATGGAGGCCGGTTGTCGGGTTACCGTAGTGCTCGGTGATGAAGCCGCCGGCATAGGGCTTGTTGCGGCTTACCGCATAGCCGAAGCTCCGCAGCGCCTTCTCGACCGTATCGGCGACGACTGGAACACAGCTTGTGCCATAACGGTCGCCGATGACCAGATCGGCCCGCGGGCGTTCGTCTTTGCCTCCGGTGGTTGACGGCATCGAGTGGCAATCGACCATGATAGCCGCGCCGAAATCGCGGTGCAGGCGCGTGAACAGCCGCCGCAGCGTGCGGTGGTACGGCTTGTATAGCATGTCGATCCGGCGCAGAGCTTCCGCCACCGAAATGCGCTGGTCATATATTTCCTGCGCATCGCCGACCACGCGAGCTACCGTGCCAAGGCCGCCCGCAACCCGCATCGAGCGAGTATTGGCGAACGAGGGCAGGCGGCCGTCGAACATGCGGGGGTCAAGCTCGTAGGGCTCCCGGTTGACGTTGACGTAGCAGCGCGGAAAGTGCGCGCGCATGATTGGGTGCCCGCGCGGCACCAGACCCGCGATCAGGTCGTCGACGAAGGAATCCTCGGAGCGCCGCAGCGTTGCCAGATCGAGCCGCGAGGTCAAGAGGAAGGCGCGCGGGTAGATGCGTCCGCTATGCGGCGAATTGAACAGGACCGCACCGCGACATTCCTCCGGCTCGATAGCTTCGAACGGGGGATCGAATTCGTCCTGGCTTTGCGGCATGATCGTTGGCGGGGCTCGCTAGCTTCGCTGGCCGGCACCGCTCCCTAGCGCGCGCCAAGCGCCATTGTCCATAGGACTTGCGTCTTGCCAAGGCCCAAGGATGTCAAAGCTGCCAAAGCTGCCAAAGCTGCCAAGGCCGCCAGGGGTGCCAAGGCTGTCAGGGGTGTCAAAGATGCGGTAGCGCCGGGCATGGACCCTGCGACCTTCACCTCATGTTTACCCGGCGTCCGGCTTATGGAATCTAGGGGGCCGGCGGCAGCCGGGTTCGACGACCTATGCCCAAAATCCTGCTAGCGGAAGACGACATCGATATGCGGCGTTTCCTGGTCAAGGCGCTGCAGAATGCCGGCTTCGATGTGATCTCCTACGACAACGGATTATCGGCGTACCAGCGGCTGCGCGAGGAGCCGTTCGAGCTGTTATTGACCGACATCGTCATGCCGGAGATGGACGGCATCGAGCTCGCCCGCCGCGCCGCCGAGCTCGATCCGGACATCAAGATCATGTTCATCACCGGATTCGCGGCGGTAGCGCTCAATTCAGATTCCAGCGCGCCCAAGCACGCCAAGGTGCTGTCCAAGCCGATCCATTTGCGCGAACTGGTCAGCGAAGTGCAGAAGCTGCTCGCCGCATAAGGCCAATGTGCTCTCGGGGCGGCCGGGACTCCCGGTAATACCAACCGTGCTCGTCGGGATGCTATGCTCCCGCCGAACCCGGATTCGCTTCGCGCCCGATGACCCCGCAGACCAAGACCAAAGTGGTCGCCATGATCGTAGGGTCGGCGATCATCATGCAGCAGATCGATTCCACCGTGATCACCACGGCGCTGCCGCAGATGGCGAAATCGCTGCATGCCGACCCGGTCCGGCTCAGCGTCGCGGTCACCGCCTATCTGCTCAGCGTTGCGATTTTCGTTCCGGTCAGCGGCTGGGCGGCAGACCGGTTCGGCGGCCGCATCATCTTCCGCGCCGCCATCGCGCTGTTCACCGTCGGCTCGATCCTGTGCGGGCTGTCCGGCAATCTGATCGAGCTGACCATCGCGCGGGTGCTGCAGGGTTTCGGCGGGGCCATGATGGTGCCGGTCGGGCGGCTGGTGCTGTTCCGCAGCGTGGAGAAGACCGCGCTAATCGCCACCATGGCCTATCTGCAGGTGCCGGCGCAGCTCGGCCCGGTGCTGGGGCCGCCGATCGGCGGTTTCATCACGACTTATTTTTCCTGGCGCTGGATCTTCCTGGTCAACGTCCCGCTCGGCCTGCTCGGCATTCTGCTGGTGACATTGTTCTTCGACAATCCGAAGGAGGAGATCCGCCGTCCGCTCGATTGGATCGGCTTTGTGCTCACCGGCGCGGCGGCGTTCTGCGTCATGTACGGGATCGAGGCGATCGGCCACGGCGGGGTGACCGAGGCGATCGTGCTGCTGCCGATCGGCGCGCTGCTCGGCGCAGTTGCGCTGCGGCATCTGCGGCGCGCCGCCTACCCGCTGCTCGAGCTTTCAGTGTTCCGCATCCCGACCTTCCAGTCGGCCATCTACGGCGGTTCGCTGTTTCGCGCCGGCGCCGGCACCTTGGTGTTCCTACTGCCGCTGCTGCTTCAGATCGTGTTCGGAATGTCGGCGTTCGCTTCCGGCAGCATTACGTTTGCGACCGCCGCCGGCTCGATGTCGATGAAGCTCACCGCGCGGCCGATCATCCGCCGCTTCGGTTTCCGCAATGTGCTGATCGGCAACGGCCTGATCAGTGCCGCCGGCATCGGCATGTGCGCGCTCTTCAACGCCTCCATGCCGTCCTATCTGATCTTCGTGCTGCTTCTTGTCGTCGGATTTTTCCAATCGCTGCAATTCACCGCCACGCAGGCCATGACCTACGCCGATGTGCCGCAGCCGCTGATGAGCACGGCGACCTCGATCGCCAGCATGACCCAGCAATTAAGCCGCGGCCTCGGCATTTCCTGCGTCGCCGTGCTGTTGCATCTGTCTTTGGTCTGGCGCGGCGCCACCGCGCTCGGCGGCGCCGACTTCAAGGTCGCCTTCGCCGGCGCGGCGACATTCGCGCTGTTGAGCCTGATTTACGGTTGGACGCTGCACCCTCACGCCGCCGCCGAAGTCTCGGGCCATCGGCCAAAATCGGCGCAGGCGTGAACCGCGTCGGCCTGAAACTGATCTGCTGCAGCATTTCCCGGTGAGATTGACCCGTCCTTGGGAGTGAAGCGAAGCAATCCAGGGGTCGGCAGCTCCGCCTTCTGCAATGCTCCGTCGCCCCGTTCGCGCCTCCTCGCAACGACGGTGCTGAATCAATCTGATCGGAAAATACTCCTCTAGGCGTGTGCTCCTTCCCGTGCCAGCACCGGATGCTTGACTGCCGGATTGCGCGACGCGGCGGCGAGGTCGGCCAGCATCGGCAGCGTGATGACGAAGAACGTGGCGCCGTTCGGCGTGGAAAGGTCCTTTACGGCCGCGCCGTTGGGCAGGAACATGTAGGTGCCTTCGCCCCAGGTCTTGCCGTCGTAGCTGACCGAGCCTTCCAGCAGATAGCGCAGTTCGGCGTCGTCTTGCACGCCGCCTTTGAGCGCCGCACCGGGCGTCAACTTCAAAAAACTGATCGCGGTGCGCGCCTCGCTGAAAGTGCCGAGGTGCTTGACCTCGATCCCCGGCCGCCTGCGGTCGGGCCAGAACCGGAAGTTTTCGGCGAGCATCATCACCGGATCGCGATAGCGGCGCGGCGGGAACACGAGATCGCGGCCCTCATGCTCCTCCCAGATCGCCTCGTAGGAATCCTTGTTTTTCGGCGTGCCGTCCGGCTTAAAACCCTTGTAGACGCCGTTCTCGAACTTGCCGCCCGATTTGAGCAGCCTCTCGTAGGTCGCGTTCATCTCCTCGTTGGACAGAAGGTGCTCGCCGCTGGCGCCCTGGAACTGCAGGTACCAGGCACTCGCACTGTCCGACCTGCTTCTGCGGTCCGTAATAGGAGCCTTCCGGAAAGTAGCCGCATTCGCCGGCGGCAAGATCGCCGAGCCCGGTGCTCTGCACGCCTGAGAGCGTGTAGCGAATCTGATCGAAATTGTGCCGGTGCCGCGGCGTGAAATAGCCGTCGGGCACCACGGAGAGCGAATATTCCATGGTGACGCCGGCAACGCCGGTGTCGAGCGGCAGCCGTTTCCTTCGGATCATGTGCACGCGTCCGCGCCGGACCTCCTCGAAATCCATGGCTTTGGTATCGGTGATGATGACGGCGGGAGTGGTCTGGGGCGTGGCGTCGGGCATCGGTGGCTCCGGCTGGTCGTTGCGTCTTCGCCTCAAGCTACTCGCCGGCCGTCCCGTCGTCCATATACGACGACCAAAGCCTTCGTCGCGGCTGGGCTGGGCTACACGATCGAGCCTTACAGCTCGGCCGAGGTCGAGAAGCTGGCAAGCGGCGGCGAGCGTCCTCATACCGGACGAAAGAACGGCTGCTCACGCGCAGGAAACAATCCGTAGCATCACGGTTGCGCTTAATCCTGCCCGACGCGGCAGGGCTCACGGCATCGGCTTGCCCACGCCGCGCTCGATGGCGCGGCGTACGATCAGATCGGCGAAGGCGATGTCCTCGAGCGCGATGCCGAGCGATTTGAACAGGGTGATGTCGGCGCGGCTGCGGCGGCCGGCTACTCTCTCGGTCAAAATATCGCCGAGCTCGACGATATCCGCCCATTGCAGCCGCCCGGCGGCGACCAGGTCGCGATATTCGCCGGCTTCCTGTTGCGCCTGCGTCACCTGGTCGGTGGCGCGGACGCCCGCGCGCAGCACGGTCGCGGCATCGACCTCGCGCCGCGTTGCCGCATTGGCGCCGGCGGCGTTGACGTGCGCGCCGGATTTCAGCCACTGGCCGCGCAGCACCGGCTCGGCCGATTTGGTGATGGTGACGATGACATCGGCATCGCCGATTGCGGCCTCGGCGGACGGCGAAGGCTCCGCCGTCACGCGCAGCTTGCGCTCGATCTCGCGCGCGAAAGCCTCGCGATGCTGCGGCGTTCGTGTGAACACGCGCACAGTGTCGATTTTCCGCACCGCGCAGACCGCTGCCACCTGCGTAAATGCCTGCCTGCCGGCGCCGATGACGCCGAGCGCACGGGCCTCCGGGTTGGCGAGAAATTTGGTCGCAAGCCCGCTTGCCGCGCCGGTGCGCATGCGGCCGAGATGGTCGGCTTCGATCATCGCCTTGAGCCTGCCGTCACTGGCCGAATAGAGCAGCACGTGAAACCGCGCGCCGGTACCGCCGCCGTAATAGGCCTTCAGCCCGAATATTTCAGCCGCGCCCCAGGCCGCGCCCATCAGGTTGAACGTGCCGCCGCCGATGCCGGCGCGCTGGCGCGGCAGATTGACTGTCGACGGGTCGGGCCAGGTTTCGAACAGCAGTTCGAGCGTCGCGATCGCGTCCTCGACATTGACGAGGCGGCACACGTCGTCTTCGGTGAGATAGAGCGCGGCTTTGATTGTGGCTTTGGTCTTGCTTTGGGCTTTCGCCTTCGCTTTCTTCTTGGTTACAGCTTTGGCCATGGCGTGTGCTCGACCTCAATCCTGTAGCCCGCATGGAGCGCAGCGCAATGCGGGGACAAGCCCCGCACCCGGATTGTGCTTCGCTCCATCCGGGCTACAAACAACAAACAACGACTGATCACAGCCCGGCGTTGAGTACGTCGGCGATCCAGTCCCACATGTAGTGCACGGCGATGGTCACGTTGTCCACCTGGCAATGGTGAAAGCCGCCTTCCTCACGGGTAAAGACCTTCAGCGCCTTCTGTTTGGAGCCGATTGCGGCGAACAGTTTTTCGGCGAGCGCGAGCGGAATCTGCTCGTCGCCGGCGCCGTGCAGGAGCAGGAACGGACATGTCATGTTCTGCACGATGCCGTCGAGACGGAAGCCTTCGAGCTTTTTCAGCGCCGCGGCGCGGTCGGAAACGCCGAGCACCCATTGCAGGTGTTCCGGCGGCACCAGAGAGAGAGCACCTTGCCGGAATCGAGCGCTTCCAGCCGCCGCGCCCAGATCTCGTGATAATCCCATTGCGCGCCCCAGGCGACGGCGCAGGCGAAGCGCTGCTCGAGCGCGGCGGCGCGCGGCGCGTAATAGCCGCCCAGCGAGAGCGCCATGACGCCGATGCGCTTGGCGTCGAATTCGCTGCGGCCGGCGAGATACTCGTAGACCGGCGTGGCGTAGCGTTCGGTTTCGGCAATGAGCGGCAGATTGCGAAAGCGCACGCTCTCGCCGTTGCCCGGCCCGTCGACGATCAGGCAGCCGACGCCGCGTGCGGCGAGGTCGGGGATGCCGTAGCCGTATTGCAGCTCCTTGGTGACGTTCGAAGCCGTCGAAAAACACCATCGCCGGCGCCGGCTTTTTGCGCGTGGCCTCGGCATCGGGATGGACCAGAAGCGCCGGCAGGCTAGTGTTTTCGTAGGGAATTTCGACCGGCTCGATGCGCGGGCGGCGGACGATCGCGGCCGCTTCCTTAAATAGGCCGACCGACTTGGCGTAGACGTCCATGCTGGCTTGAGAGCGCGGATGAATGAAGCGTTCGCCGGTCTGATAATAGCGCTGCGCGCGCATGAAGCATGACGCAGCCGTGAGCTTGTGTCCGGCGCGCTCGGCGTCGCGTCCGCGCGCCTCGACCTTGTCGCCCATGCGGCTCCATTCCTCAAACCACGACGTGTCGTCGCCGACCTTGTCGGCAAGCGCGCGGCCGACGCGGTTGACCTCGTCGATCTCGACGCCGGTCCACGGCGCCCCCGACAGGCAGATCAACAAGCCCATCGACCAGCGGTAATTGGTCGGAAAGTAGAGGAAGGCGGGGTCGTCGGTTTGCGGGTCGGGCATGATGCATCCTCGGCATCGTGTCCCGGATGCGGTGCAACGCGTAGCGGTGCACCGCTGATCCGGGACCGTCGGAAACTCGGAGATTGTAATGGTCCCGGGTCTGCAGCGCACCACTTCGTGCTGCGCGGCGCCCGGGAAACACCATCAAGTCAAATATTCTCCGCTCCTCCCCCGGCGTCGCCGAGGTCGGTGTCGGCGAATAGCTCATCGAGCGGCGTCATGCCGGCGATCAGCTCCTGCTGGTGGCAATATCGCTGCACGGTTTCGAGATTCTTGCGGTTGGCGTCGGTAAGGCCATAGGCCCATGGATCGGACCCCAAAACCTCAATCTGCTCCTCCCAGGCGGTCCTGATCCAGGCGAGCGGCGCCACGCGTGGGTTGGCGATGCGGCGGTAGGCGATGGCCTTGGCCTCGTCGAACGCCTTGGTGAGATTGGTCGCGACCCACGGGTATTTGTCGACGATCTCCTGCTTGACGACGGTGACGTGCATGATCGGAAAAATTCCGGTTTTCCGAAAGAACTCGATTTCGATGTCCTTGTAATTGGCGAACAGCCGCACGATGCGCTTGTCGCCTTCGAGAAACAGGCGCGGAATGTCGGGCGACAGCATCGCAGGAATTTCGCCCTCCGCCAGCATGACATCGAGCCTCTTGCCGGGCGCGATCATCTCGAGGCGCAGGTCGGCGGGCGGCGTGAAGGGGACATCCTCCTCGCGCTCCACCACCCAGACGCATTGGCGGTGCGGCACGCCGTAATATTCCTCGAGGATGCCGCGCATCCAGATATTGGAGGCGGGCTGGAAGTTGGTGCCGCCGATCCGTTTGCCGATCAAATCCTTGGGCGTGCTGATGCCGGATTTGGCGTTGACGAAGACGAAGCCGTGACGGAAGCGACGGTGCAGAAAAACCGGAATCGCGGCGAGCGGCTCGCCGCGGTCGCGGCCCATCAAAAAACCGCCGATATTGATCTCGCACACGTCGAACTCATGCTTTCGCGCCATGCGCCAATGGCGTTCGCGCGAACCCATGCCGGTAAGCATCGTCAGTTCGATGCCGTCGGCCTCGACCGCGCCGTCGGCGAGCGGGCGCACAATCTCGTAGTCGCCGCAGGCGACGGTCAATTGCAGCTTCGCCATTCCACGCTCCCTATTCCGTCATTCCGGGGCGCCGCAAAGCGGCGAACCCGGAATCCATAATCGCTGATCGGACCGAACCGGCGCAAACGGCGAAAAATTTGCACCGCCTGTGATTATGGATTCCGGGCCCGCGGCCTGCGGCCGCGTCCCGGAATGACGATGCAAGAATAATCCTCATCGCCAACGGCTGTATCGGATTTCGGCGCGGCGCACGAGTTCGTTGAGCACGATCGCCATCGCGGCGAGCATCGCGATCAGCCCGAACAGCTTGGTCGGATCGAAGCTTTCGGTGAACATGGTGGTGAAGTAGCCGATGCCGGCGGTCGACACGTAAAGCTCGGCGAGCAGCACGCCGAGCAGCACGCCGCTCATGCCAAGCCGCATGCCGGCGAAGAAACTCGGGATCATGTGGGGAAAGATCACGTGGCGCATGATCTGCCAGCGGCTCGCCCCCATCGAGCGCGCGCTGGTGAGCAGAATGGGTTTTAAATTCTGCACGCCGGCGACGATGGTGATGATAATGGGAAATACGCCGTGGGTGACGCCGAAGGCGATTTTGGACGCTGGCCCGATGCCGAAGGCGAGAATGAACAGCGGCAGAATGGTGATCTGGGGCAGGCCATAGACCAGCAAAACGATCGGCATCATGCTCCGGCGCGCGAACGGTTGCAGGCCGATGGCGAGACCAACGACGAGACCCACCACAACCGCGATGGCAAATGCCACGGCGAGTTCGAACATGGTGAGCCGCAAGGCCGCCGGCACACCCTCGGTGTGAAACAAGGCGCCGAGCGAGGCGACGATGCTCGACGGCGGGCTGATGAACAGCGGATCGCCGAACCAGCGCGCGATGATCTCCCAGGCGGCCAGCATGAGGATGACGACGCTGAGCCGGACCACGCCGGGGTGCCGCAACAGAAACTGCCGCAGCGGCGCGGCGTTTCGCCTGATGCCCCCGGGGCGGGCATCAAGCGTCGTCGGCACAGCGGCTGCATCGCCGTACTTGAGGGTTTGAGCGGAAGGCGAAGGCGCGGGCCGGGTGAGCGTCATCCGCGGCGTCTCCCGCGGGCTTCCAGATGCGAGACGATGCCGTTGAGCACCACTACGATGAGCACGACGAACACGATGTAGGCGAACATCTGCGCCATATCCATATCCTCGGCCAGTTCGACGATGTGATGGCCCAACCCGGCGAGCGAGGCGATAGTCTCGCTGCCGAGGATGGACAGCAGCGCCACGGTAAATCCGATGCGCAGGCCGCCGAGAATCACCGGCAGCGCGGCAGGAACGAGTACATAACGGAACAGGTGAAAGTTCGAGGCGCCCATCGATCGCGCCGCTGTGACCAGCGTGCGGTCGACATTGCCGAAGCCGGCAATGGTGGCGAGTACGATGGGAAAGAAGCTGATCGTGGCGCCAAGCGCGATCTTGGATTCCAGTCCGAGCCCGAAGAACAGCACATAAAGCGGCAGGAAAAGAATGATCGGGATCGAATAAATGCCGGCGAACAGCGGCTCGAATACACGGATCAGATAGCGCGAGCGGCTGACGAAGAAGCCGACCACGGTGCCGCTCGTCAGCGAGATGACAAAGGCGATGACAAACTCGGTCGAGGTGACGCGCAGGTCGGGAAGATAGTCGCCGTCCTTGAGGACCGCGACGAGTTGATGCCAGACCGCGATCGGGTTCGGCAGCAGCAGGCGGTTGACGCCCCACACATTGGTCGCCAGAAACCAGAGCAGGAACAGAATCAGCAGGAAACAGACCTGCACCGCCCGGCTGGCGATTCGTGCCGTTCGTTCGCTGCGGCGCGCCATCACGATGCTCCACCGTCGGCCACGGCCTCGCGCCGGCGCGCTGATTCGGCGATCGCCTTGCGGATCTCGTCGTGCAGCAGCGCATAAAGCTCGTTGCGCAAAGCGGTGAATTTCTCCGACGTGACGAAATTGGGCTTGCGCGGGTGCGGCTCGTCGACGCGGATGATCTTCTTGATCGTGCCGGGCCGCGCCGAGAACACCGCGACGCGATCGGCCAGAAACACCGCCTCGCCGAGACTGTGGGTGACGAAAACGATGGTCTTGTCGCTGTTCGCCAGCATGACGGAAAGGTCCTCGCCGAGGATCATGCGGGTCTGCTCGTCGAGCGCGCCGAACGGTTCGTCCATCAACAGAATGCCGGTCTGCCAGCGACAGCGCCCGCGCCAAAGCGGCACGCTGGCGCATGCCGCCGGACAGCTGGCCCGGATAGTGGTTCGCGAACTCGGTGAGCCCGACCGTTTCGAGCGATTGTTCGGCGCGCGCGGCGTGCTCGGATTTCGCCACACCTTGAAACAACATGCCGAGGCGGACATTCTCCATCACCGTGTTCCACGGAAACAGGGCATGCTCCTGGAATACATAGGCGATCTCGCGCGGCATCGGCCCGCGCACCGCCTTGCCGGCGACGTCGACCGCGCCGCTGGTCGGCTCAAGCAGGCCGCCGATGACGTTGAGCAGCGTGCTCTTGCCGCACCCGCTCGGGCCGATCAGGCACATCAATTCGCCGCGCGCCACGTCGAGCGAAGTGTCGGAGAGCGCACGCACGTATTGCGCATCGCCGGCCTCGCCGAACTGGTGCGAGACGTTCTGAATACGGACTGCGACGCTTGAAGCCGCCATGCTCCGGTCCAAACCTGCGTCATCGGCCCGCGTCACTTCGGCGGCGCGGGGAGATAGGCCTCGGTATAGAGTGTCTTCAGGTCCGGCTCCTTCGGCAAAATCTTCAGCTCGACCCACGATTCGGCCAGCGTCTTCAGCGCCTTTTGATTGAAGCGGCCGTCGTCGGAAAACATCGGCATCAGTTCGTCGTAGGTCTCGTTCATGATATCGGCGTCCTGATGCAGCACGTCGGTGCCGATTTTGACGGCTTCGGCCTTGTGGCCACGCATATAGGCGATGGTGGCGAACCAACCCTTCAGGAAGGCGCCGATGGCGTCGGGCCGCGACGCGATCAGCTTGTTGGTCGCGTAGATCACATGGACGTGGAAGTCTTTCACGATGTGGCCGAATCGGATCAGGATGCGTGCCTTGCCCTTTTTGACCAGGTTGAGCGCGGTCGAGACGTCGGTGACGACGCCGTCGATGTCGCGGCGTTCAAGCGCGGCGATCTGGCCCGGCATCGCGCCCATCGGCTCGATCTCGATGCCGTGCGGGCCCCAGCCTTGCTGGCGCGAGGTTTCGCTCACCAGCCAGTAGGTCAGCGAACCGGGAGTCGAGACGCCGACCTTCCTGCCTTTCAGCTCGGCGACCGATTTCGGGCCGTCCGGCCGCACCACAAGCGTGAGGATCAGCGGCGGCCCGGCCATGGCGGCAACCGCCTTGACCGGTGCGCCCTTGACGATGAAGGCCATGGCGGGTCCCGAGCCGAGCGCGATGTCGAGACTGTCGGACGCCATCGCCGCCTGCATTTTGGCATCGCCGGCAAAGGCAATCTCCTTGATGTCGATCCCGTTCTGCTTGAAAAAGCCCTCGCGGATGCCGACATCGAGCGGCACGAACGAGAACGCCTGCGGCACGGCCTTGCCGACCCGGAGCGTTTCAGCGGCCCGCGCCGAGTTGACCATGAGCGTGCAACCGAGCGCGATTGCAAAGAGCGAGATCGTGCGTTTCACGGCGATCACTCCCAAGCGTGAGGTTCAAGTGCCGGTCTCAGTTCTCTCAGTTCTCTCAGTTCTCTCAGTTCTTGGGCAGATACGCCTCGGTATAGAGTTTGCTCATGTCCGGCTCGGTCGGCAGGATGCCCATTTGCACGAACGAGCGCTGCAGGACTGCGAGCGCCTTCTGATTGAAGCGCCCGTCGTCGGTGAACATCGGCATCAATTCGTCGTAGATGGCGCCGGTCGTTTTCTCATTGGTGTGCATCACGGTCTGCGCGATCTTGACGCTCTCGGCCTTGTGCGCGCGCATATAGGCGATCGACTCGAACCAGCCCTTGACGAAGGCGCGCAGGTCGTTGGGTTTCTCGGCCATGGCTCTGTCGGTGGCGAAGATCACGTGCATGATGAAGTTCTTCGCCACGTCGCCGAACCGCATCAGGATCTGGCCGTCGCTGCGCTGCACGAAGTTGAGCGCCGAGCCGACATCGACGACACAGGCGTCGATCGAGCCGGCCTTGAGCGCGGCAAGCCGCGCTGCGTTGTCGCCGATCGGCACCTTGACGAAGCCGTCATAGCCCCAGCCGTTCTGGTGCGACACCTCGCTCATCAGCCAGCTCGTGGCCGAACCGACGGTGGAAATGCCGACCTTATGTCCCCTCAGGTCCTTGATGGTTTTCACAGAGCCGTCGGCGCGCACCACGAGGGCAAAGATGAGCGGCGGGCCCGCGATCATGGCAATGGCCTTGACCGGCGAACCCTTGACGATGAAGGCCATGCCGGGGCCTGACCCGAGCCCGACATCGACGGCATGGGCGGCCATGGCCTGCTGCAGCTTGGCGTCGCCGGCAAAGCCGGTGATCTGCACGTCCAGGCCGTTCTTGGCGAAAATGCCGGTCTCCTTGCCGACATTGGTCGGCACGAACGAGAACGCCACCGCCCCGACATTGCCGACCCGGATCTGGTCCAAGGCCCGCGCGTTCGACGCCATCGGCCCGACCAAGAGCAGCATCGCGCCGATGGCGGTGAAAGCCGCTCGGATCAGATGCATACCGATCGCTCGGGTGCGCGAACTCTCTCTCGCCGGAGGGGGGAAGGCAGGGGTGAGAGGGCTGCGACGTTCGAGGCCGTCCTGGTCCGTCTCTTCCTCTCCGAGGCTGGGAAGGCGCAAATGCCCAGCACGCCCGGTCAGGTATCGGGGCTACCGCTCCCATCGTGTTCCTCCCTCTTTGCCGCCGATCTTAGCGCATTTCGACGCCGCGCGGTTGCGGCTTCATCAAGCGTCAAATCGTCCCTGAGCACGACGCCATAGACCTCCGCGGCGGCCCGCCGGGAGACGAATTCCTCGATCACGTCGGCACGAATCGAGGCGGCATCGCGTTCCAGCGGATCGCCCCAGCCGCCACCACCACCGGTCCGCACGATCACCTCGGCGTCGACCGGCACCGGGTAATGCGGCGCGTCCATCGAGCGAAAATCGTTCTCGCCGGGCAGCCGCAAAAGAAAATCGCCGTGAGTGCCGGCTTTGCCGCCCCACAGACCCCAGGGCGGGCATTGCTCGCGCCGCGGATGATCGAAATTCCAGCGTCCTTCCACCAGATTGCGCACGCTGGTGTCGATGCCAAGGCCGCCGCGGTGCCTTCCCGCGCCGCCCGAATCCGTACGCAGCGCCCGCTGCTCGATGATCACCGGGCATTTCAGCTCGATGCCTTCGATCGAGGCATTGCGCACGTCGCCCTGACATACCGAGACGGTGCCGGATTCGCCGTCCTCGGTGGGCCGGCCGCCCCAGCCGCCGCCCTCGATGCTCTGCACCACGAAACGGCGCATGGTCTTGGGATGCAGGCCGAAGAACACGATGGAGCCGCCAAGCAGGCCGTGATGGCCGGCGGGCACACGGTCGGTCATGGCGTCGGCCAGCGCCTTGACGATGGTATCGACCACGGTCGGCACGATCACGCTCCAACCCGCCATCGGCGCGGGGTACCGCGCCATCATGATGTTGCCTTCGGGGATGATGACGTTGAGCGCGCGGAACGAACCCTCGTTGACCGGCTCGAGCGGGCCGGTGAGCGCCTTGTAGGCGACGCGCGCGGCGGCGTAGGTGCGCGAATTGATCGCAGCCTTGCGTTCGGCCGAACAGCCGGAGAGATCGATGGTCATGCCGCCGCGATCGATCGTGACCCTGGCGTGGATCGGCACGCGCTCGTCGCGCTTGACGCCGTCGTGGTCGAGGAAGGAGGAGGCTTCGTAGACGCCGTCGTGGAGCTTCTCCACCACGTTGCGGCACTTGCGCTCGGTCTCGTCGAATATCTGCGCGATGGCGTCGAGGATGGTGTCTCTGCCGTATTTGTCGAACAACTCGTTGAGCCGCCGCACCGCGAGCCGGCAGGCCGCCATCTGCGATTTCATGTCGCCGAGCGAGGATTCCGGAAAGCGGATATTGTCCTTGAGCACGCGATAGAGCGTGTCGTTGAGCCTGCCGGCCTCGTAGATTTTGAGCTGATCGAGCTGCAGGCCTTCGAGCCACGGATCGGCGACGCTCGGGCCGGCACCGAAGCCGGTCGACATGCCGCCGACATCGATCCAGTGCGCGCGCACCATCGCGAACATGAGCAGCTCGCCCTGGTAGAAATACGGCGTGTAGATGACGATATTGTTGAGGTGCTGGCCGGCGACCGCCTGGTGATTGGTGATGATGACGTCGCCTTCGGCAAAACCTGCCGCGCCGTAGCGCTTCATGGCGTCGGTGACGATGATGCCGAGGTCGGCGACGAAATGCGACACCCCGCCGACATTCTGCGAAATCAGCTCGCCCTTGGTATTGACCAACGAAGTGCAGAAATCGCGCACCTCGTAGATCATCATGTTGTAGGAGGTGCGCTGCAGGTCGGCGGCCATCTCGTTGGCGATCGCCGGCAGCGCGTTGCGGATCACTTCGAGCGTGACCGGGTCGAGTGCTTTTCGATTCCGCGCCATCCGCCCCCGCGGAGCGGAGCGGAGCGGGGGAGGGGGACCATGCGCAGCATGGTGGAGGGGGCCTTCGCCACCAAGGCCGCTCCGCCGTTTGGGTGATCGCGTCCGCCGCTTCATCTTGGTTTTCGCCATTGCTCTCACATTCGTCTGCTTAGAAGCCCCCTCCACCGCGCTTCGCGGATCGAGCTCCCCCTTTCAGGGGAGTGAGATTGAGCAAAAGCACTTGGTTATGCCCGCGAAAAGTAACAAAAGCAGCATCCATTAGTATTACGTGACGGCCCTGTGCCGCCGCCCGGCGGAGGCATCTGGAAAGCATTCTGCGGGAAGGCCCGGCAGCGCGCAACGCCCGGCCGAACGGCGGCAACCGTTCGGCCGGACTTGAGCGAATGCCGCCGGGGAGGTGTCGTCATCGTGTGAGAAGATGGTAGAGACCGAATGCAGAGCCGGTCCCGGAAATCTGCACAGGACGCTAAGTGGAGTTTCTGCCTGACAGCGGGCAGGCTATGGCCTGCGAATCAGGAGAGACCATGCAAAGACGAGCGCGCCGGAACCATACACCGGCTTTCAAAGCGAAGGTGGCGCTTGCCGCCGTCAAGGGCGATCGGACGTTGGCGCAGCTTGCCGAGCAGTTCGACGTTCACCCCAACCAGATCACCGCGTGGAAGGCGCAGCTTGAGAGCGGGGCCGCCGACGTGTTCGGCCCTGGCGGCGGCCATGGCGCGGCACAGCCGGCGGTCGACGTGAAGTCGCTGCACGCCAAGATCGGCGAGCTGACGCTGGAGAACGATTTTTTAGAGGGCGCGCTCACCAAGGCGGGGTTGCTGAGCGCAAAGCGATGATCGACCGCGAACACGATCTTGCGATCACCAAGCAGGCCGAGGTTCTACGCATCAGCCGCGGCAGCGTCTACTACCGGCCGCGACCGATCCCGGAGGCCGATCTTGCCATCATGCATCGTCTCGACCGGCTGCATCTGGAGTTTCCCTTCGCCGGCTCGCGGATGTTGCAAGGCTTGCTGGTGGCCGAGGGGTGCAAGATCGGGCGCCGTCACGTGAAGACGTTGATGCGGCGGATGGGGATAGAGGCGCTGTATCGCCGTCCGCGCACCACCAAGCCCGAGCCCGGCCACAAAATCTACCCGTATCTGCTGCGCGGGATGGCGATCACGCGGCCGAACCAGGTGTGGGCGATGGACATCACCTATATCCCGATGGCGCGTGGCTTCGTCTACCTCGCCGTGGTGCTGGACTGGGCGAGCCGGCGCGTGCTGTCGTGGCGGCTATCGATCACCATGGAGGCGGCGTTCTGCGTTGAAGCGCTGGAGGATGCTTTGGCTCGTCACGGCAAACCTGACATCTTCAACACCGACCAGGGCTCGCAGTTCACCGGCCAAACCTTCACCGGCGTCCTCGCCGGTAACGGCATTGCGATCAGCATGGATGGCAAAGGGGCTTGGCGCGATAACGTGTTCGTCGAGCGGCTGTGGCGCAGCGTCAAATACGAGGAGGTGTATCTGCGCGCCTATGACGGCGTCAGCGAGGCCCGCGCCTCGCTCGGCCGCTACCTGGACTTCTACAACAGCAGGAGACCCCATTCGAGCCTTGACGGCATGACACCCGATCAAGCCTACTTCCCACCGTTGCCCCTCCGCTTGGCAGCCTAACCTTGGCAGAGGCTCCACTTATCGAAGCGGAAAAGCTGTTCAGATAACCGAGACCACTTCATGCCGCGAGCACGACGCCAATTCCGTCTAACGTCAAGCCCAAAGGTCGATTGACGCGCTCGAATGTTGTCAACGTTCCGCCGTGCCGAATTTCCGTTTCCATACGATGATTGAGCCACTCGCCGAACCCGCAGGCGATGATGGCAAGACCGATTACAATAATGTCGCGATCCTTGGCCGCGAGCGCCGCGAGCAAGATTGCCAGCCCGACAACAATCGCTACTTTCCACCATCTTGCTAGATCGAGCTTTTCGGCAAAGCTTTTGAGCCAATCCATAGGCTAACCCTCACTCGGTCTCCCGGCGATGATCCGCATGGAGCTAAGCCGTCCCGTGCCGAGTGCATCATTCGCGCGACGCACGGTCAATGGCTTTGCCAACCTTGCGGGCGGCGGGCGCGCTCGGTACGCTCAACGCAGCGCGCGGGCGAGGGGCTCGCGCGCTGCGTTGACGCGGAGTGCCGTGCAATGGCTCGCTTACCCGATGGCGTTTCCTATTATAGAGAGGACTTCATCATCGACTCGCGAAAGCAAGTTGAGATTGATGAAGCGATGGCGTTAGCCCGAAGGAATTGGCGACGGTTCGATGAACTCGACGCGACGTACCCGCCTGACCACACTGCGCTCTTAGATTTTTCCGAACAGGTCACGCTACCATTTGGCTATCGGCTTGCAATCAGCGTTCAAGAGTGGCCTGCCAAACGAAAATGGTATCAGCGGTCGCCAAGCTATGACCGCAGGTATCATCTTGTGCTTTCGATTGACGATAAGCCCGGCACGGTGCCGCCGCCGCCCGCATTCGCAAAAGTCCTGCGGGCCTGCCGACACAACGATGATCCGCCCGACAAAGTGTGGGTCCAAGATTATGAGTGCTACGGCGGTGCGATGGGATATGAAGTTCATGCGCTTTGGCCCGACGCTTCTCAGCCAGCCGGACAGCGAACCGACATGGATGCTTTGAAGCAGGTTGCACGCGAAAACACGGCACGGCGCAGAGAAGAATTAGAGCGGACGCCGCGCATAGACCGCGCGCAAATCGCGAGGTCCGCGGCACAGTTCACAATAGGCGGCGCGGGAAGCATCTACAACGAATCGCGACGAGATGATTTCTGCGACGTTGTGCTAGGCGCGCTCAAAACAGGCAGACTATCCGATCAAGACTCAACACAGGCGGTTTATCTTCGCGAATGGGTCGTGACTGGCGGGGACAAGCGAACGTCGTTCCCGGAGTGGCTAATGAACGAGGGCTTGGAACGAAAGACCTTCCTAGACCGGCAATGGCTGAGCAGCGGTGAAAAGCGAACGTCGTTCGAGGAATGGTACACTCAAAGATGGATTACGCGCGGCGACGGCCCGTCAACCCCGTCCCAGCCAACAAAGTCAGAAGCGCAACCAGTTGCGCAGCCAAGACCTGCTGAGGCGCCTCTGCCCAATGTGGCAACTTTTGTAGCCGAAGGAGACACATTCCTCGAACAGCAAAAGCTAGAAGCTGCGATCACATCATATGGCAAAGCCATTAAGGCTGAGCCAAATAACGCGACTCTCTTTTTCAAGAGAGGGGTTGCGTGGAGCAACAAATACTACAACCAAGGGAAAAACATCGCCGATTTGCGAGCGTCAGTTTCGGACTACTCTCGTGCGATTGAATTGAACCCGCAATTTGGAGAAGCCGTTTTCCAGCGCGCCGGGCTTTGGTCGGAGTGGGGAATGGCGGACAAAGCTGCGGCAGACTATGGCCGCTGCATCCAGCTTGATGTGCATCCCGCTGACTCCTATTTTTGTCGAGGGGTCCTGTGGCAAGAACTAAAGAAGTTTGATCAGGCCATCGACGACCTAACGAAGGCAATTGAGTTAGGTGACGAGTATGCGCTCTTTGCACGAGGACAAACGTATCGTGAAGCGGGAAAGATCGAGTCGGCGCTAACCGATTTCACTGAAGCACTTTCGACAAATTCCGATGCGCCGGGCATCTGCCATGAACGGGCTAAGACTTATGAGGATGCTGGACGGTTTGAGGAAGCTATCGCGGATTACTCACGCTGCATCGAAAAATCATTTATGGAAAATGGCGATGCTTATGCAGAGCGCGGTCATTGCTACATGAGAACGAAACGAGGCGAGATGGCTCTGAACGATTTCGAGCACGCAGCCCGTCTACGTTACGATTTTAGCCTTCTCCAAACCCGATTGCGAAGCGAAGGCACTTATGATGGTCCAATAGACGGGCGTCTGAATAGCGCGCTGAAAGGAAGCATCAGGAGGTGTTGAAAACGTTTGGCTTCTCCACAGCCAGCCACGGCAAAACCTTTCTCAGTTATAAGCAGGTCTTTGAAATCTATGCCGATATTCGCCATTTACACGCCTCCGACATCGATAATGAGTTCGCCCGACGGCGCGACGGTGCAGCGGTCCTGCGCGAACAGCACCGTCGTCGTGCCGTGTTCCTCGATCAGCGCCGGGCCTCTGATGCGAGCGCGGCCGCCGAGATCGCCGCGCTGGTAGATAGGGCAGGACACCGGCTTGCGTCCATCGCCCAGATAGACATCGCGGTGCAGCGCGGCCTTGGCGGCGGCGCGCCTGCCGAGCCTGGGGAAGCTGAGCTGCGGCCGCTTGCCGATCGCGGCGAGGCGGATGTTGACCATCTCCACCGGCTCGTCCGGCGACTGGTGCGCGTAGCGGTGCTCGTAGAGCGCGTCGAACGCGGCGCGGATTTTTTGCCGGTCGCCGTTTTTGACCGTCCCGCGCGAGACCGGCACTGACAGCGTGAATTCCTGTCCGACATAGCGCAAATCCAGCGCGATCTGCCATTCGGCATTGCGCCAATGCCGGAGGCTTTTCTTTGCCTCCTCCGCCATTTCGTCGTGCACTGCATTGAGCGCCCTAAAGTCGAGACTCGCGAGGTCGCAATAAAATGTGCGGATGAAATCGTGCCGCTCATCGGCAAGCAGCATGCCGAGCGCGGAGAAGTGCGACGGAAACAGCGGCACGATGACTTTCGGAATGTGCAGTTGGCGGGCGATGGCGCAGACGTGGAGCGGACCCGCGCCGCCGGAGGCGACCAGCGCGAAATCGCGCGGATCGAAGCCTTTTTCGACCGAGACTTCACGCACCGCGAGCGACATTTTGGCAATCGCGATCTCGATGATCGCGGCCGCCGCGGCAATCGCGGCAAGCCCCAGCGGCTTGGCGATTTTCTGTTCGATGCCGGCGCGCGCGCCGCCTTCGTCGAGCACGATCTCGCCGCCGAGGAAATTGTGCGGGTCGATGCGGCCGAGCACCACATTGGCATCGGTGATGGTCGGCTCGGCGCCGCCGCCGCGATAGCAGATCGGGCCGGGATCGGCACCGGAGCTGTGCGGCCCGACCTTGAGCGCGCCGACATCGTCGATCCAGGCGATGCTGCCGCCGCCGGCGCCGACTTCGACCACATCGATCATCGGCAGCACCACCGGATGGCCGCTGGCATAGCCGCCGACGTAATAGCCGGGCGCCAAGGTCGGTTCGCCGTCGCGGACGAGACTCGTCTTGGCCGTGGTGCCGCCCATGTCGAACGAAATCACGTTGCCGAAGCCGAGCTTTTCGCCGACCCGTGCCGAGGCGATGATGCCGCCGACGGGTCCCGATTCCATCATCGCCACCGGCCGCGCGACCGCCACCTCCGGATTCATCACGCCGCCGTTCGAGCGCATGATCGACAGCTCGCCGGCAAAGCCGGTTTTGGCAAGGCGCGATTTTAAGTCCTTCACGTAGCCGCCGACCTTCGGCCCGATATAGGCGTTGACCACCGTGGTCGAGAGCCGCTCGAATTCGCGATACTCGCGCAGGATTTCGTGCGAGAGCGAGCGATAGGCGTGCGGCAGCGACTCGGCGATCATGGCGCCGGCGATGCGCTCGTGGTCGGGATTGGCGTAGGCGTGCAACAGGCACACCGCGACCGCCTCGACGCCTTCGGCCGCGAGCACGCGGCAGGCCTCGGAAATGCTGGCCTTGTTCAGCGGCCGGAAAACCTCGCCGGAACTTAACAGCCGTTCCTCGATCTCGCGCGTCAGATGCCGCGGCACCAGCGGCCGGTGACGGTGAAAGAACAGATTATAGGCTTCCGGCCGGTTGCCGCGACCGATAATGTAAACGTCGCGCGTGCCGGCCGTGACGATGAGGCCGGTCTTGGCGCCGTTGCGCTCGATCAGCGTGTTGATGGCGATGGTCGAGCCGTGGATCAATTCCGCGATCGCGGCGGGAGCAAGCCCGCTCTTGCGGATGCAGTCGAGCACGCCCTGGCTCAGCTCATGCGGCGTGGTGAGGCTTTTTGCTTCGACAAAGCGGCCGGCGCCGTCGTCAAAGCCGACAAGATCGGTAAAGGTCCCGCCGATATCGATGGCGACAACGATCATCGCCGCGCCTTACAAAAACACGGCGGCAAAACGCGCTGAATGGGGGAAGGGCGTACCGTCACGGCGCGGCAGACTATAAGTTTTTCCGCGAAATACAACGTCCCGTCGGGTGGGTCGAGCGACAGCGAAACCCATCGATTTGCGGCCTGTCAGAATGGTGGGTTTCGCCGCGCTCAACCCAGCCTACGCGATAATTGCACGCCGGCCGTCACAGCTTGTTGTTGAAGGCGTCCTGGATGAAGTCGTCGAGCATCCGGAAGGTCTGGTGCGCGGCGGGGGCGTGGTATTCGGCGATGCCCTGCATCATGGTCTCTTCCTCGGCGAAGGAGTGCAGCCGGCCGCCGAAATCGAGCATCTGCCAGTTGACGCCGGCGGCATCCATCTCGGCTTCGAGGAGGTCCCGGTCGGCCTTGGGCGCCACCGGGTCTTTGGAGCCGTGGATTACGAAAATCGCGGCTTTGATGTCGCCCTTCTTCGCCGGCATGGTGGTCTGCAGGTCGCCATGCAGGCAGATCACGGCGTTAACGTCGGCGCCGCTGCGGGCGAGCTCCAGCACGTTGCCGCCGCCGAAACAGAACCCGACCGCCGCCTTTTTGCTCGAATCGCCGATGCCGCGCCTTTCGGCCTCGGCCACCATTGTGGCGAGTGCGGCGTTGACGCGCTTGCGCCCTTCGACTCGATCGGCGCGCACCCCCATCATCCATTCCGCCGAGGTCGGCGGGCCTTCGCAGGTCTTGCCCTCGCCGTACATGCAGCCGACGAAAGCGACATATTTGTCGCCGGCCATGCGCTGCGCCCGCCTGATCGCCGGCTCAGTGACGCCGAGCCAATTCGGCATCACCAAAAGCAGCGGGCGCCTGCCGCTGATCTTTTCGTTCCAAACCAGCGCGCCTTTGCCTGTCACGCCGCCGGCCTGATAATCGATCCGCTCGACTGTCACGGTATGCCTCCCTCGATTTTGTGCGGTTAAGTTCCGGATTGGACAATTCGGAGTCAACCGCCCTCGGCGATGTGAGGGCGCCGGGCCGACACAGCCGACGAGACTGCGAAGCCGCGCCCACGATGCGCCTATTCAATCAATGTCGGCGTGCCGGATCGCAAAGCTCGGCAACGCCGGCGTTGTAAGCGCATCGTGCGGCCCGCGTTCGACGATCGATGACCATCCCTCGCCAATCGGGCCGGTGTGAATCCATGTGATGCGCTCGTTGGCGTCGATCACCCAAAATTCCTGGACCTTATGGCGTGCGTAAAGCCGCGCCTTGAGACCCTTGTCGTAGGCGAGGCTCGATGCTGCAACCTCGATAACGAGACGGGCCTCGCCGGGGTCCAGCCGAGCAAATCCAGACGCCGATCTCTTGAACAAGGCTTTGGGAAAAACCGCAATATCCGGTTCCAGCATGATGGTGTCGGTCAAACGCAGCGTCGCTTCGACGCCGACCGTCAGATCGTCCGGCAGCGCCCGAACCACCGCGATATTGAGCGCCGATTTGATCCGCTCATGTGCCACGCCCTTGGCAGCCATCATCACGATTTCCCCTTCGATCAGTTCGAACTTCTCGTCCTCGCTGATGATGCCGGTTTCGATCATGCGACTGATGTCGTCGACGGTGAACGCCCGGCGTGGGAAACCTTCGGCAGCATTGGTGACGGCTATGTTCATGGCGGCAATCGTCCTGTTTGGACAGAGATATATCACCTCAGGCCGTTCCGCGCGACGGTGCGGCGAAAACGAAATCTTTCGCACTCAGCCGAAACCGCACCGGCCGGCCCCCTTGGAGGCCGAAACCGGCGCGGTCGTATCGACGGCGGGCTGCGCAGGCGCTCGGCCTCTTAACGGGTCCGGTCCGCCACTTCGCGCACGATCTTGTAGGCTTCTTCGAGCGCAGGTTTTTTGCTCACAAGCTGCACGACGACCGCCGAAAACGTCTTCATCATTTGCGCCTGCTCGTCGGCGGGCAGGCCGATCAATTCGCCACCCTGAGCGAGCCATCCTTTACGGTCTTTCTCCACGATATCGCTGGCCACCGGAATGATCGCCTTCTGCTGCTCGCGGGCGTCGTCTTCGACGATCTTCTGCAGGTCAGGCGGCAGCGAATCGAACCACTTCTTGTTGACCTCGGTGATGGCAAAGACGGCGGGCTGGCCGGTCTCGGTCACGTAATGCGCCGCATCGTGGAAGTGCATCGGGGTCCACACCACGATGCCGCCGACCGAGCCGTCGATGGTGCCCTGCTGCAGGGCCGGAATGACGTCGGCTAGCGTCATGGCCACCGGCGATGCGCCGAGACGAGCAAGCGGCTGCTCCTGGAACGGCGAGGCAAGAACGCGAATCCTTTTGCCCTTGAAATCCGCGAGGTGGCGGATCGGCGTCTTCGAGATGATCGACGACGGCGAGTTCATGAACAGCGCGAGGCCGTGCAAGCCCTTGTTGGCGCCGAGGCCGAGCATCAGTTTCAAAAGTTGCGGATCGGCGGCGAAGCGCTGGCCGTGCGCCATGGAATCGACCAGGCCCGGCGCCGACAGAAGCTCGAAGCGCTCGTCAACGCCGACGAAGAATTCCGGCGGAATGATCACGCCTTGGATCGAGCCGAATTGAGTGCCCTCGATCTGCCGGGGGATCGAGCCGAGCTGGCTCGCCGGAAAAATCTGCGGCTTGATGCGGCCGCCCGAATCCTTCTCGATCGCGTCGGCGAGCTTGTGGGCGTAGACGAAACTCGGATCGCCCAGGGTAGGCAGGCTGATCTTCATGGCATAGGTTTTACCCTGCGCCGAGGCCGCGCCGAGCGTCATCGCCATTGACACAAAGACTGCACCAATTATCGCGACGATCCGGCCGACGAAATTCCGCCCTGACGATTTCATGTTTCCCTCCGGGTTTGAGCGTTGTTTCCCGGGCGGTCATTCAGACTTCGCCCGGTGCTGAGATTGTGGTACACGTCACTGATGCGTCGGCCGCGCTTATTGGCGTGCCGAGGCCGCCAGTTTCACTAATGCTTCCTCTTCATCTCGCCCGCGGAGTTGATCGTGGCGTGCAGGTTGCGGGCGAATTCGACGGCGCCGAATACCGCCATGTCGGGTGCAGTCTTGACGTATTCCTTGACGCCGCGGATGGCCGGGCGCGGCGCCTTGAGGATCGCGGCGCATAGCGTTTCGACGGCGGCATCGAGCTTCGCCGCCGGCACAACGTCGCTGACGATGCCGAAGGAGATTGCCCGTTCAGGCCCGATCTCGGCCTGCGAATAGACCAGATAGCTCATCGCCTTGCGCGGCACGCGGTCGACGAACGACGACATTACCATGGTCGGCAAAATATTGTGCGCCATTTCCGGGACTTGAAACACCGCCTTGTCGCTGGCGAGCGTAATGTCGCAGGCCGCAGCGATGGCGCAGCCGAAACCCAGCGCGCGGCCCTGCACCACGGCGATGATGGGAATTTTCGCGTTGCGCATGGCGCCGTAGCAGTCGAACACGACATCGCTGAAGCTGCGGCGTTCATAGGCATCAGGCTCGGTCGGCGGCCGTTGCCCCATTGCGGCGCGGCCGACGCAAAAATCCGCACCGGCGCCTGAGAGCACCACCACATCGGCGGCTTTGTCAGCACCGGCGATGATGCCGGTCAATTCCGCGACCATCCCATCGGACACGGCATTGCCGCGCTCCGGATGGTTGAGCGTGATGCGCAGGATCGGTCCGTCTTGTTTGGTCAGGATGTCAGGCATTCATTTCTCCGTTTCGTCATTCCGGGGCGCGCCAAAGGCGCGAACCCGAAATGACGGGTTGAGTGGTTGCTTCATTTCTTCGCCGACGCAATCGCGCGCCAGATGCGCTCTGGCGTCACCGGCATTTCGATATGGGTGACGCCGAATTCGGCGAGCGCGTCGACCACGGCGTTGACGACGGCGCCGAGCGCGCCGGTGGTGCCGCCTTCGCCGGCGCCGCGCACGCCGAGCCGGTTGGTTGGGCTTAAGACTTCGCTGATGTCGGTTGTGAACAACGGCAGCATGTCGGCGCGCGGCATCGCGTAATCCATGAACAACGCCGCCAGCATTTGCCCCTGTTTGTCGTAGGTGCAGCACTCCCACAGCGCCTGGCCGATGCCTTGCGCGGCGCCGCCGTGGGTCTGGCCGTGCACCACCATCGGATTGATGGCGCGGCCGACATCGTCCACGGCGGTGTAACGCACGAGATCGAGCCCGCCGGTTTGCGGATCGATCTCGACCTCGCAGACGTGCGCGCCATAGGGAAAGCCAAGCTGCTTGACGATCTCGTCGGAGGTGGCGGCAAGCGGCCCGCGCAGATCCTCAGGCACGGTCGGGTTGCCGTCAGCCGCGGCCTCGGCAACGTCGAAAATACCGATCGAGCGGTCGGTGCCCTTCACGGTGAAGCGGCCGTCGGCGAAGCCGATATCGTCTTCGGCGGTTTCCAGCATGTGGGCCGCGATCTTTTTGCCTTTGTCGATGATGGCGTCGGAGGCGTGGCCCATGACGATGCCGGCCATCCGCATCGAGCGCGCCGAGTGCGAGCCGCCGCCCTCCTTGACGATGTCGGTATCGTTCTCGAACACGTGCACGTCATCGAACGGCACGCCGAGCCATTCCGCGACGCATTGGGCAAAGGTCGTTTCGTGGCTCTGGCCGCTCGACAGCGTGCCGACAACGACGTCGACCTTGCCTTGCGGCTTGACGGTGATGTCGGTGCGCTCGCGCGGATAGCCGCCGGTGGTTTCCAGATAACAGCACAGCCCGATGCCGCGCAGACGCTTGCGCTTCTTAGCCTCGGCGCGGCGCTTGTTGAATCCCTTCCAGTCGCCGAGCTCCATGGCGCGATCCATCACCGTGCGATAGGTGCCGTTGTCGTAGGTGATGCCTTGCGGATTCCTGTAGGGAAATTTCGAGGGCGGAATGAGGTTGCGCTTGCGCAGCGCGACGCGGTCGAAGCCGTGCTCCTGGGCGGCTTTGTCGATGAGCCGTTCGATCACGTAGATGACTTCCGGCCGGCCGGCGCTGCGATAGGGCGTGGTGCACATGGTGTTGGACAGCACGGCGCGGGCGCGGATGTGAGAAACCGGAATGCGGTAGCCGGCGGTCGCCAGCCCTACGCCCTTGACCAGCGGCACGTAGGAGCCGCTATGGGCGCCGACATTGCTGAGATTGCTACTGCGCAGCGCGAGAAAATGGCCTTCGGCGTCGAGCGCTAGTTCAGCCGACACGGTGAGATCGCGGCCCATATAGTCGGTGACGAACGCTTCGTGGCGCTCGCAGATCCATTTGACTGGCCGCCCGACCCGCCGCGAGCCCCAGGCCACCATCGCGAATTCCGGCGGGAAGCTGTTGCGGGTACCGAAATTGCCGCCGATGTCTTTGGCGACGACGCGGACATTGTCGAACGGCACGCCGAGAATCTGCGACAGCTCCTTCTTCTGCCGCACGATGCCGCCGGAGCCGGCGTAGAGCGTGTAGCGTCCGCTGTCGCGGTCATGGACGCCGATTGCAGTGCGCGGCTCCATGGTCACGCCGGTGACGCGGTTGATCCAGGTGTCGAGCCTTGTGATGTGAGCGGCGCGCGCGAACGCGGCATCGGTCGCGGCGGGGTCGCCCACCTCGGCGTCGATCATGATGTTCGGCAGATCGTCGTAGAGCCGCGGCGCGCCGGGTTGGACGGCGGACTTGCCGTCGGTCACGACCGGCAGCGGCTCGTATTCGACGATTACGGCCTCGGCCGCATCCTTGGCCTGGGCAACGGTCTCGGCGATGACAAAAGCCACGACCGCGCCGACATGGCGCACTCTATCGGCCGGCAGCACCTGATGCGGCGCGACCGGCACCGGCGAGCCGTCGCTATTGTGCAGCACGACGTCGGGCGGGTTGCCGGGAGCGGCGAGGTGGGGAATGCGGGTGAGCCCGTCAGCGACCGCGTCCTTGCCGGTCAGCACCGCGAGCACGCCAGGCATGGCGCGCGCGGCGCCGACATCGATGGAGCGGATCAGCGCGTGCGCGTGCGGCGAGCGCACCATCGCGGCATGGACCTGCCCGGGAAAATTGAAATCGTCGCTGTAGCAGCCGCGGCCGGTGAGGAGGCGCAAATCCTCCTTGCGGCGTACATTGTCTCCGATGCCTGCGTGCATGATTGCGCTTGCGTTCGAGATGACCGAAGGGTGGACGGCCATACTCTCACACGAGCGCGACGGCGGCTAGCGGTGCCGCGTCGCGGCTTCTATGCGCGGTCGGGCGGCGCGGCAAGCGCCGTCGGACCTTGCCGCAATTATTCGACCAGCGACAGCGTCGCCCGCTCGTAACGCCCGGCTCCCATGGCGCCTTGGGGGAAGATGTGATGGTCGGCTATCCACTCGAAGGATTCTTCATAGACCTCCTTGGTGTAGGGCTCGAACACCAGCCGCTCGCCGGGACCCCAGCGCCGCGTGTCCATCAGCGCATGGAAGCGGTCGGGGAACTCGTTCTTGTAGTAGTGCGTGTAGAGTTCCGGCCGCAGGTCGATGTCGCGCTGCGCCCTGCGCAGCGCGCGGAAGAACTTGCGCAGATCTTCCGGATCGGGATCGCCGTGGATCATGGTGGCGATCATGAAAGTCGTGTCGATGACTTTGCGGAAGCCGAGCTGCTCGGCGAAGTAATACGGGCCGCTGAACAGGTTTACCGCCGGCGCCTTGCCGTCGATCAGTTCCTCCATGCGCGCGAACAGCATGCCGTCGGCAAATTTCAGATTCATCTGTTCTGGCTTCAGATACGCTTCGAGCGCCTGCACACTGGCGTAGTGACTGCCGGACTGATAGCCGACCGAGATCGGCACGCCGGCAAGGTCGGTCGGATTCTTCACCGGCGAATCGGCGGGCACGAAGATTCCGGCCGGCGCCACCGAGTACACGTCGGCGATCATGCGGCCGAGCCCCTTGGAGGCCGCAACGTTGACGGTCCAGTGGCAGGCGCAGCTCACGTTCGATTCGCGGCCCTGCTCCAGCGACTGAAACGCGCCGACCTTATCGCCCCTGTCGTGAATCTTGCCGCCGGTGGCGCGCACTTCTTCACGAAATTCGTAATCGAGGCCTTCGTCGCGAAAGTAGCCTTTCTCCTCTGCCACCCATTCCTGCAGCCGGAAATGCGGTTGGATCACGAATTTAGCCATGGGTTCCTCCTTGTGGTGATCGAGATTGTGTCATCTGAGGGTTCGAGATTTGGCGGCGTGCTCCGCGACGCGCCGGGCGCGGATCATCTTGACGTGGTCGTCCATCAGCGCACGCGCGCCGTTTCCGTCGCGCAGTTCGATCAGGTCGGCGAGTTTTTGATGAATCTCCAGAATGTGGCGGGCGAGCTTCGGCGTGGCGGTGACGTTGCGCCGCGGCCACGATACGTGTTCGAGCGACATGAGCTGCACGATCAGCACGCGGTTGTGCGAAGCTTCGGCCACCGCGAGGTGGAAATCGCGCGACAGCCGCGTGAACTCGTCGAGATCGCCGATCGCCGCCTCCGCTTCGCGCAGCAGGCGGCGGAGCTTCGCGACATCGGCCGCGGTCGCGTTCTCGGCCGCGAGTTCGGCGCCGAGCGTCTCGATGGCGCGCTGCGCGTCCATGATTTCCGCGGCACTGACGCCGGTGAGGTCGAGCTGCACCGCGAGCGCTTCGGCAAACAGGCGCGGATTGCCGTGGGCGATGCGCGCACCGCCGCCCTTGCCCATACGGATTTCGACGATGCCGAGCGCCTCCAAGGTGCGCAGCGCATCGCGCGCGACGATGCGGCTCGAGTTGAAGCGGGCGGCCAGGTCCTTTTCGGTGCCGAGAAAATCGCCGGGTTTGAGCCGCTTGGCGAACAAAGCGTCGCGGACCTCGGCGACCACTTGCGCCGACAACGACGAGGCGCGGCCGGCGAACATGACGCGGGCGGTGAGATCGCCCGTCGGCTGCGGCTGAAATCGGCCTGACGCCTCGGCCATGCGCGAAACTCTTGCGTCGTTCGGTACAGCCATACACAAGCTCGAACGGATAGTAAAGATATTATCTTTTATTTCTTAACCCGGCTCGGCCGCTGTGGCGGGCGGCGCCGGAGTCGGTTAAGTGTTGCCGAGCGCCGGAGGAACCCGCCATGCAATTCGGTCTTTACGCTCCGGTCCCTCATGTCACCGTCGGATCGAAGGCGGTCGAGCAGTCGGTGGCGGGCGCCTTGCAGCCGCTTGCCGCCGGCACGGTCGATCCGGGCTTCGAGCTCGCCAAGGACATCCTGTGCGCCGCCGACCGGGCCGGCTTCGACATTATTCTGTTCGCCGAGCGGCACCTCGGCGCCGACTTCGAGGCCTGGGTCCTCGCCGCCGCGGTCAGTTCCTGGACCGCGCGCATCAAGAGCATGGTCGCGGTGCATCCCGGGCTCTGGCACCCGACGCTCATCGCCAAGATGGCGGTCTCGCTTGACCGGCTCACCCCCGGCCGCACCGCGATCAACCTCGTGACCGGCTGGAACGTCGAAGAGCACCGCATGTTCGGCGGCGACACGCTCCTTCACAACGACGACCGCTACGTCCGCGCCGAGGAGTTCATCGACATCCTGCGCGGCATGTGGAGCGAGACGCCGTTCTCTTACCGCGGCAGGTTTTATCAGGTCGACGCCGCGCAACTACTGCTCAAGCCAGCCGCTCCCACGCTGCCCGAGATTTTCACCGCCAGCCGCAGCCCGCGCGGCCTCGACATGGTGGCGAAGTGCGCCGACTGGTGGTTTCTCGACTTCGACAAGGAGGCCGAAACCGTCGACGACGTGATGGCGAGCCTGCAGCATTCGATCGAACGTCATGAATCGCACGGCGGCAAGCTACGGCCGCAAGGTGCGCTTCGCCTTTAATCCGTTCATCGCCTTTGGCGATTCGGTCGAGGACGCCAAGGCGCGGGCGACGCGGCTGTTGGTGTCCGATGGATCGGAAGCCGAGACGCGCAAGATCATGCAGCGCGTGGCGCCGGCCATGAAAGCGGGCTGCATCGGTCCGCCGCAACAGGTGCGCGAGCAGCTATGCGTCTATCGCGACATGGGCATCGAACTGTTTCTGTTCAAAATGGTGCCGAACCTGGAACAGATTGCACTGGTGCAACAAGAGATCATTGCGCCGTTTCGGCGCGAAGCTGCGCCGCAAGAGGCGGCGGCGTGACCGCCGCGTGTGAGCGCGCGGCATATTTCAAAGCCAAAGCGGCCGCACCCGAGCCGACCAGTCCGCTATTAACGCCGTTTCCACAACGCGGCCTTGCCACTGTTCCGAAATCAATACGTTCTGCGCTACACTCGGCGGGCATCGGGGCGGTCCCTGGGAAAAGCTGTTGCCGCGCGGCTACTTTTGCCGATTCTGCGGCGGGTGAATCAACGGCAAGAGATATTCCGACAACAACAATGCAGCATGTCGCGGCACGGGTGAAGCGAAATGAATTCATGCGTTTGGACTTTCAGGTGCATTCTGAAATCGATGCTGGCCTTGGCGCTGCTGCTGTCCGTATCGGGATTCGCGCGTGCGGAGGTGGCGAGCATTTACGGCGGACGTGACGGTCTGTGCGGTCATCGGACGGCAAACGGTGAGCGGATGAATTGCTCGGCAATGACGGCAGCGCATCGCACGCTGCCGTTCGGCACCCATGTCATCGTCTGTCACCATGGGTGCGTGAGCGTGCGCATCAACGATCGCGGCCCCTTTGTTCGCGGCCGGCAAATCGACCTGACGCCGGCCGCGGCACGAGCCATCGGCCTGTATCAGACCGGGCACGTCACGATTTCGCGTGGAAGGTGAAAACATCCACGCTCGTTCCGTTGCTACGGCGTCCCGGTTTAGGCCGGGAAATGCTGGCGCCAGTGCTGCGCGATGTCCGCTCCGGTGCTGAACCAGACGTCGTCGAAGCCGCGCATGTAGTCGAGCAGCCGGATCAGCCCTGCGCAGCGGCCGGGGCGGCCGATCAGCCGGTCGTGCAGTCCGATCGAGAGCAATTTGGGCGAGCCGCGCCGGCCTTCGCGATGAAGCACGTCGAAGGCGTCGCGCATGTAAATGAAAAAATCGTCGCCGGTCGAGAAGCCTGAGTTCTCGTTGAAACGATTGTCATTGGCCTCGTACGAGTAGGGAACGACGAGATGCGACCGGCCGGAGATTTTCAGCCAGTACGGCAGTTCGTCGGCAAGCGAGTCGCGGTCGTAGAGAAAGCCGCCGGCCTCGACCACGAGCCGGCGCGTATTGGGCCCCGGCCTTCCCGTCATCCAGCCGACCGGCCGGGAGCCGGTAAGTCCAGTGAGGATATCGACCGCGCGGGCGATATGTTCGCGTTCGACCTCTTCGGCGACCCCACAATAATCGATCCAGCGATAGCCGTGGCTGACGATTTCGTGCCCGCGTTCGACGCAAGCCTTGGCAAGTTCCGGATTTTGCTCGAGCGCGCGGGCGACGCCGAGCACGCTCATCTTGATCGAGAATTGGCCGAACACGTCGAGCACGCGCCAGGCGCCGCGGCGGCTGCCGTATTCGAATACGGATTCGACGAGCGGCACGCGGACGCCGCGCCGCGTCGGCACGCCGATGTCGTTGAGCATGCCCTCGGAGACGTTGTCGCCGTTGATGAGGGTCGATTCGCCGCCGCCTTCGATATTGAGATTGAAATTGACGGCGATGGCCGCGCCCCCCGGCCAGCGCGGATTGGGCGGTGACGCGCCGTAGCCGACCAGGTCGCGCGAGATCATCGGATCGGGTTTTATTCTAGGCATCGCTGAACTCGATCAAGTACTCGCAGGCACAGCGCTTTGCTCATGGCCGTCGTGGGCAAAATCGTACACGCGCGATGCCCACGCAGGAACTTCACAGCAGACGATTTTGTCCACCCTGCAGCGCGGCGAGCGGAGCCGTACATGCATCGTAGCAATAAAACCAGTCGGTCTCGGTCGGACCGCGCATCCAACTGTTCTCGATCGAAGTGCGCTGCACCTCCGCGACGCGCGGAATTCGCGTTGCTTCATAACAGCGGAATGCCGCTTCCGGGTCATCGAATTTTTCCAGGCAGCGGCTCAGGATCGCGGCATCTTCGACCGCCATCGCGCCGCCCGCCGCCATGAACGGCCGCATCGGGTGACAGGCGTCGCCAAGGAGCACGAGGCGCCCGCCGGGACCGCCGCTCCAGCAATCGTTGCGAGGGCGATCGAAGATTGGCCACAGCGTCACCGTGTCAACCGCCTTGAGCACGCGTTGCAGGTCGGCGTGAAAGCCGGCGAAGGATGCCAGATATTGCTCGCGGCTCGACGCAATCGAGGCTTCATCGCGGTCCCAACCGGCCGCGGGCGCGACGCCGATGGCATAGACTTCGTCGCGGCGGCCGGTGAGATAATAGGGCAGGCAGTGCCGGTCGGGGCCCCACCACTTGGTGCAATCCGGAATGTGGAAGCCGCCGAGGCGCTCGGCCGGGAAGATCGCGCGGTAGGCCGCGTAGCCAATGAATTGCGGCGGCTCGGGGCCGAGCAGGACTTCGCGCACCTTGGAGCGAATGCCGTCGGCGCCGATCACGATGTCGGCCTCGGCCGCGGCGCCGTTTTCAAACATTAGGCGGAGCGAGCCGCCGGTCACCTGAAGGCCAACCAGACGATGATCGAACGCGATCGTGCCCGGCGCCACGCCGCGCTCCAGCACGGCGTGCAGATCGCCGCGATGAATATGGACATAGGGGCCGCCGTAACGGCGTTCAGCTTCGGCGTCGAACACGAATTCGGCCATGGTCTCGCCGGTGTCCCAGGCGCGGCTGACATAGCTCTTTGATTTGATTCCGGCGGCGACAAGTGCGTCTTCGAGGCCGATCCGGCGCAGCACCTTGGTGACGTTGGCCGACAGAATGATGCCGGCGCCGATGCGCGAGAAGGTCGGCGCCTGCTCGTAAACCCTCACCGCAAAACCGGCGCGCTGCAGAAAGCCGGCGGCGGTCAAGCCGCCGAGCCCGGCGCCGATGACGGCAATACGTTTTGCATTGTTTGTTTGATTCATCGTTCAGTGCATTCCCCTCCCCACAAGGGGGAGGGGAGAGACTTAATGTGCCGCCTGCTTCGGCTCGCCCTCGCGATAGAACCCGAGCCGCTGCATCACCGGCGCGTCGGTGACGCGCAGCACCAGCGCGTCGTCGGCCGCTTCGTGGAAATGCGGCCGCCAGGCCGGCGCGGCGAGGACGTTGCCGCGGCTCCATTCGAAGCGCTCGCCATCGATCGTCGTTACGCCTGAGCCTTTGACGATCGCGTAAATGTTGTTGTCGGTGGCCTGGTACGGCGCGGTTTTGAGCCGCGGGGCAAGCCGCATCATGTGCAGGCCGATCGTCGCCATGGCCGGATTGCCAAGCTCGACATGGGTGCCGAACGGGCCCGAGGCCTCGGCCGGTGTTGAATCAAGCCGCTTGAGCGTATCGCGCAAGGTGAACACGAACGGGGAATCGGTGGTCGGCGGCGCGCTGCTTGCGGTCTTATCGGGTCTTTCCTCCTCGGCCGGTTCAAAAAACATCGGCTCGAGCAATTGCACCAGCGGCACGTCCAAAAAGTCGAGCCAATAGGCGCAGGCACGGCTGTCATTGCCGTGGCCGTGGCTCGACCAGTTCGGCGTCAGCAGCACGTCGCCGGGCTCCATGGCGATCTTGACGCCGTCGACCTCGGTGTAGGTGCCGGGCTCGGAATCGAGAATGAGCCGCAGCGCATTCGGGGTATGGCGGTGCGCGCGCGCCCACTCGCCGGGCATGATCATCTGATAGGCGGCAACCAAGGTGCGCACCGTACCATAGCCGTTCTCGCCCGACGGATTGAACAGGATGAGGTTGCGGCGCTCGGCAAGCTCGGTGTTGATCAGCCGGCCGGCGGCGTCGAGCGCGCCCTTCGCCTGCTGGTATTTCCAGTGCCCCGGGACCAGAGTCTTGCGCGGCGACCGCCACAGCGACGGCGTCGGCTTGGCCCAGCCCGGCGCAATGCTGATTGGCTCGAGCTTGCCGTAAAGCTCTTCGAGCGTACCGGATTGGGCGAGTTCTTCGCGGGAGGGTGTCTTGTTCATGTTGCGCCTCGGCGATGGTGGCCACGGTAGGGTCGGTTAGCCGCGAAGCGGCGCAACCCGCCGCGTCCACTTGGTGGGTTACGCGCCAGCGGCGCTAACAGAGCCTACACGATCCGCGCCGGCGGTGGGAGCCGGTGCTGCTCCGCGCACCACATCGATCAGCCGCAGCGGGTCATCCGGCATGCGGTCATCGCGCCAGGCGACGTGGCCGTCGGGACGGACCAGCACGAATTTACGCTGGTAAAGTTCGGCGATTTCGGGTTCGGCAATCGAGGCGAATTCGACCGGCACGCCACGTTGCCGCGCAGCATCGAGGAGCCGCGCAGCGTCGCCGGCGTTGGCGCCGAAGCCTAGCAGCGTAAAATTGCGGCCGAACAGATCGAGCATGGAGCGGCCGTCGGCGAGCCAGGCGTGCGGGGCGCGATGTCCGGGCCGCGTCACCGGCACGTAGATTTTCGGGTCGTCCGGCGGCGCTGCGGTGCCGTCCGGCCAGCAGATCGGCGAGTGCTCATAGCGATAGCCGAGATGGATGCCGAGCGTGAACCATTCGCGCCGCATCGTCTGAATGAACTCGCGGCCGACCTTGTCGCGCGTTGCCGCGCCGGCCGGCGTGTCGTCGGCGATGTCGGGATGGGCGCCGACCGACAGCATGCGGCGCAAATTGCCGCTCGCCTCGGCGACGTTGCGGGTGCCGACCGGCTGGCGCTCGGCGGTATAGGAATCGAGCAGGGCGTCGCCGCCCCAGCCCTCGAACCTCGCGGCGAGCTTCCATGACAGATCGACCGCGTCGCCGATCCCGGTGTTCATGCCGAAGCCGCCGGTCGGCGACATGGCGTGCGCGGCATCGCCGGCGATGAAGCCGCGCCCGCTGCGGTAGGTCTCGGCCACCAGTTCACGCCGCACCCACGGCAGCACGCTCAAAATCTCGAACTCGAAATCGCAGCCGACGGCGCGGCGGATCAGCGCTTCGATCTCCTCGATCGTGTATTCGCGCTGCTGCGAGCCGCCGATGAAGGAGAACCGCCATTGGTCGTTGCCGTTGATGGCGACGATCGTCGACCAGGTACCTTCAGGGCCGATCAGGATATGGCGATAAGCCTTGCCCTTGCCGTGCAGCGCGACGAGGTGCGGGCAGCGGAAGATAACGTTGGTGGTGTAGGTCAGCACCGGATTGCCAAGCATTTTGATGCCCAGCGTCTCGCGCACCAGGCTGCGCGCGCCGTCACAGCCGACGATGGTGCGCGCTGTTATCTCCTCGCGCGCGCCGGTCTCGGCGTTCTCGACCGTGGCAATGACCTGCTCCTGATGCTGCGTGAACGAGAGCAGCCGCGTGCGGTAACGCATCTCGACGCTATGCTGCGAGGCGGCAAATTCCCGCAAGATCGGATCGAACATGTTCTGCGGGCAGCGCTCGCGCCGCTGCGGGCTCTCCTTCGGCGGCGGTGCCTGGCCGATGCCGGGAAAGCGTTCGCGGCCGAGTTCGTAGCCGGTGAGGCTCGTCAGATAGACGTTGTCCTGCGCGTAATCGCGTGGATAAAGCGAGCCTTCGACCGCGCCCACCAGCCCCCAGCGCCGGCAGAATTCCATGGTGCGGATGCCAACAAGATCCATGCGCGGCTGGTAGATCGAGCCGTCGCTCTGCTCGATCAGCACACAGCGCACGCCGCGCCAGCCGAGATCGCCGGCGAGCGCCAGACCAACCGGCCCGCCGCCGACGATGAGAACCGGGTACATTTCTTTCTGCACCTTACCGCACCAACGTGCCTGTGCATTGGCCGTTCGAAGCACGCCGGCCTTCAACGCGCATCCTGCTCGTCGGTGTACCACGGCGGCTTTTGCGGATAATGCGGACCGTCATAGATTTCCAGCACGATCGTTTCTTCGTGGGCGATTGCGGGCCCGTGAACGTTGCCCTTCGGATTGCAATAGAACGATCCGGCGATCAACGTCACGCCGGTCGAGGTGTATTCATAGCGCCCCTTCAGGCAGTACATGAACTGGTTCGAGGCGTGATAATGCGGCTGCGGGATGCCTGCGCCCTTGGCGAACTTGATCAGGGCGATCGAGGCGCCGGTCTCTTCATTGCGCCACAGCATCTTTTCCGAAATTCCCTTGAGCGACTTTTCGCGCCACTTCAGGCCGTACGACTGAATGAGAAGCTCTTCGAGTTTCGGCGCTTCATTCGGCAGCATGTCCATTCCCCACTCAGTCGGCAATCACAGCGATAGCGTTGATCTCGATCAGATAATCGGGCGACACCATTTTGGTCACCTCGACCATGGTCGAAGCCGGCAGCGGCGGCTTGAAATATTCGCGGCGCACTTTGTGGATGGCGTCGAAATGCTCCATGTTGCGCACATAGACGTCGACCCGGCAGAACGTCGTCCAAGGTGCCGCCGGCGGCTTCGACCGCGGCCTTGATGTTTTCGCACACTTGCCGGGTCTGCGCTTCGATGTCGCCGATGCCGGCGATCGTTCCGTCGGGGCGGCGCGCGGTCATGCCGGAGACGAACACCAGCCGGCCCTTGGCTTCGATCACGGTCGCTTGCGAAAACACTCCGACCGGCCTGCGGATCGCGTCCGAGGTGACTTCACGTTTCGGCATGGTGTGACCTTTCCAACGGATTGCACAACGACAGCAGTGGTTCGGCCGAGACCCCCAGCGCCTCGGCGAGCTTGATCAAATTGCCGGCTACCGCCGGTTCGAGCTTGACTTGACATCCCGCGCTCTCGCGCCGCCGCCATTCCGGCTCGCCCGGAGCAAACAATTGCGCGACACCCGGCGCGCGTTTGCCGCGGCGTATTCGCGCCGCCGCGGCGGCGGCTCCGGCGCGAAAGGCGGCCGGATCGCAGAAATGGCCGACATCGATGGCGATGAACAGATGCGAGCAATCATAAGGCAGCGCCGGATCGCCGTAGAGCGGCCTGACCTTGTCGCCGCTGGCACCGCCTGAGAGCAGCCCGCACATCAGATCGATCATCAGCGCCAGCCCAAAACCCTTCGGTCCGGCGGCCGGCAGCAGCATGCCGGCGATGGCTTCGGTGGCGTTGGTGGTCGGGCGGCCGTCGCTGCGGACCGCCCATGTTTCCGGAATGGCTTGGCCGGCCTTCTCGGCGATGCGGACCTTGCCCATGGCGGCTGCGCTGGTCGCCATGTCGAGCACCAGCGGAACGGCATCGTCGGTCGGCAGCGCGATTGCGATCGGGTTGTTACCGACGACGCGCTCGGCGCCGCCCGGCGCCGGCATCAGCGGCCGCGTATTGCACATGGCGATGCCGATGCAGTCCTGCCCGGCCGCTTCGACCGCGTAGCGGCGCGCAGCGCCGAAGTGAAAGCCGTGGCGGACCGCGACGATTCCACAGCTATGCTCTTTGGCCCGCTCAACCGCGATACGAATCGATTGATCGCCGGTCAGCAGGCCGAAGGCGTTGCCGGCATCGAGCACGACGGCACAGCCGCAATCGGATACGACCTCTGCGCTTTCGCGGGTCGAGACCGAGCCGCTGCGCAGCCGGTCGACATAGAGTTCGACCAACAGCACGCCGTGAGAGGGCAAGCCTTCAAGGTCGGCCTGCACCAGGCCGTCGGCAATCGTCGCCGCCGCCTTCTCCGCCATGCCCGCCGCGACGAAGATGCGCGTGACGAGCGCAGTCAGATCGTCGGCCGGAACCAGGATTGGAAACGCTGCATTCATGAGCAATTGCCTGTGCCGCCGCGGTCGCGCAGAGGCATCATCCGGCGAGCGGCATCGCGGCTTCGCGCACGGCCGGATGAGGCGCGCGGGGTTTTGAAAATTCGGGGTGCTTGTCGAGCGACTTGGCGACCTTGTTCAAGGTCCGCTCGATGTGCTCGCGGTTGGCGGCGAGGGCGCGGCCGACGTTCCTCGCCAATGCCGCCTGCATGATCTGTTCATGCTCGGCGCCGTCGTTGCGCGGCGGCGATTTCGAGATAATGGCGAGGACCACGTAGCGCTCGGCCTTCTCGAACAGGCTTTCGCGGATCGACAGCATGGTTGGCGACCCGCAGGCGGCGACCAGCGCGCGATGAAACGCGCGGTGCTCGCTGGACCATTCGGAACTGATCGTGTCGGACCGCAGGCGGGCCAATTTGCTCTGCTTCGACAGCCGGTGAAACGCCCCAACGAGATCAGCTTCCCAGTCGACGCCGCCGCGCTCGATCGACCAGCGCAACGCAATGCCTTCGATCTCGATGCGCGACTGCATCAGGTCGATGAGGCTGTCGCGCGAGACGCCGGCGACCCGAAAGCCCTTGTTGTGCTCGAACCGCACCATGCCCTCGGCCGCAAGCCGCATCAGCGCCTCGCGGATCGGACTGAAGCCCGTGCCATAGCGTTCGCGCAACAGCTCGAGCGTCAACCTTTCGTTCGGCGTCAAGCGGCATTGCACGATGTCGGACCGGATTTGCGCCAGCACGCGCGCGTGAAGCGTTTCGCCATCACCCTTTGTTCGTGCCAAAGCGTGCTCCGTTGATGGCCACAGCCAGCTGCCGTCCCTAGCGCATCGTGTTTCGACAAGCAACGTGATTTTCGAAAATATGTTGACCTTTCGATAAATCCGGTGGCAAAATGGCGATCGTCTGCCGTGGCGCGGCCAGCGCGTAGGGCATGGGCAAAACGGGCAAACGGAGAGGCGGATATGAAACAATTCAGCGCAAAGGCTCTCGGCGCGGTTGCGTCGGCGATCATCGCCGCGTTCTCGGTGTCGCGGCCGATGCCGGCTCTGGCGCAAGCCAAGCCGCTGACCAAAATCACGTTTTCGCTCGATTTCATCCCGCTCGGCCGCCACGCGCCGTGGTACGCGGCGATCGCCGAGGGCTATTACAGGGACGAGGGACTCGATGTCTCGATCATTCCCTCGCAGGGCACCGCGCAGACCGTCCAGGCGATCGAGGCGGGCACGGCGCAACTCGGCTTGACTGACGTGCCGAGCGTGGCGCTGGCGCGCGCCAATGGCGGCAAGGTCAAGATGGTCGCGGTCAATTACGAGAAGGCGCCGTATGCCATTTTCAGCCTCGATCCCGGCGCCAATGTCACCGACATCAAACAACTCTCCGGCCTGACGCTCGGCAGCGGCGCCGGCAGCTTCACGCCCAAGGTGATCGAAGGGCTGATGGCCGAGCACGGCCTCGATCCCAAGACCTTGAAAATCGATAACGTCGCGCCGCCGGCGCGGGCGAGTGCGCTGCTGTCGGGCCAGGTGCCGTCGATCGAGTTTTTTGTGATGTCGGAGCCGGGGCTGGCTGTCGCCGCAAAAGAGAAGGGCAAGACGTTGCGCACCTTCCTGCTCGCCGACCACGGACTGAAACTCTACTCTGACGGCATTGTCACGACTGAGGATTATCTGTCGCAGCACGCCGATATCGTGAAGGGATTTGTGCGCGCGAGCCTGCGCGGCTGGCAGTTCGCGCTGCATAATCCGCAGAAGGCGGCGCAAGACCAGATCAAGTTCGTGCCTACGCTCGCGGTGGCAAAGAGCGTGCCGGAAATTGCGATCGTGAAAGGGCTTGCCGTGACGCCCGACGTCGAAAAGCACGGGCTCGGCTCGTTTGAACCAGCCGAGATGAAGGCGAGCCTCGATTTCATGATCAAGTATGTCGGATTGGGCGCGACGCCGCCGCAGGCGGAGGATCTCTACGCCACGGGATTCCTGCCGTCGCCGCCGATCATGCCGTGACCTGAAACCGGCTTTCGATGCAAGCGAACGGCGACGTATCCGCGTGTTTCGGCCGATTCAGGAACGTTCGCCAGACCTTTCGCCGCCCCGGCCAAGACGATGTGGTCGCGATCGAGGATGTCTCGTTCGATTTGAAGGCGGGGACGCTCTTGAGCCTGTTGGGGCCGAGCGGCTGCGGCAAAACCACCTTTCTCCGCATCGCCGGCGGCCTCATTCGCGCCACCGGCGGTACCGTGCAGATCAACGGCGTCGACGTCACCGCGCCGCATGCCGATTTCGGCATGGCGTTCCAGCAGCCGAATTTGATGCCGTGGCGGACCGTGATCAAAAACGTTCTGTTCCCGATGGAGCTTCGCCATGATTTGGGCCCGGCGGTTACGCAGCGCGCCAAGGACATTCTGGACCTCGTAGGACTGAAGGGTTTCGAGGGATCCTATCCCTCGCAATTGTCGGGCGGCATGCAACAGCGCGTGGCTTTGTGCCGTGCGCTCGTGCATCGGCCGAAGCTCTTGCTGATGGACGAACCGTTCGGCGCGCTCGACGAGTTGACGCGAATGGAGATGCAGGATCTGCTGCTCGACATCCGCGCCAAGACCAGCGCCACCATCATGTTCGTCACGCACAGCATCAGCGAGGCCGTGTATCTGTCGGACACCATCGTCATTTTCTCCAAACGTCCGGCACTGATTGCAGACATTATCGACGTATGTTTGCCCTATCCGCGCACGGCGGAAATCCGCTATGCCGAGAATTTCACCCGCCTGGAGCACAGGGCGAGCCGCGCGCTCGGGATCACGCGATGAATGCGGGCAGGGCGCATCGATTGATCTATCCGCTGCTCGGGTTCGCCGTCATTGTGGCGATCTGGCAGGCCTATACGGAATCGTTTCACATCAGCACCATTGTGCTGCCGAGTCCGGTTGACATTCTTCAGGCGTCGTGGCGCCGGTACGATCTCCTGCTGCAGGAGACCTGGCCGACCCTTTTTGAAAGCGTCTGCGGCTTTGCGCTTGCGGTCGTGATCGGAGTCCCGATGGCGGTCTGTGTCGTCGAATCGCGCCTACTCAATCTGTCGCTCTATCCGATTCTGATCGCGATGCAGTCGGTCCCGAAGGTCGCGATCGCGCCGATCATTCTGGTCTGGTTCGGGCTCGGCATGGAATCGAAGCTCGCAATCGCGTTTCTCGTCGCCTTTTTTCCCATTGTGGTGGATACCGCGACCGGACTGCAAGAAACACCGCCGGGCCTGATCGAACTTGGCCGTTCGCTGCGGGCGTCGCGCTGGCAGATGTTCTGGAAAATCCAGTTTCCTTCCGCGCTGCCGTTCGTGTTTTCCGGCGCCAAGGTCGCGGTGACACTTGCCGTGATCGGCGCGGTGATCGGCGAATTCGTCGGCTCCGTCGACGGACTGGGCAATCTTTTATTGTCGGCGAACGCGCAGCTCGATGGCCCGCTGGCCTGGGCGGCTTTGATCTGGCTCAGCGTGCTCGGCATTTTGTTGTTCGCCGCCGTCGTTGTGGCGCAGCGGCTGATCATGCCGTGGGCCGAAACCGCCCGGCACTGAGCGGGGGTGGGCAAGGACTGCGGGCCGGCGGCAGCGGCGCGGCGGATTTCGGGTGCGGCACGTCGGGATCACATCGCGACGCCGGCTGCGTTGCCGTTGCCGCCTTGGCTCACCAGGAATGGCGCAGCGTGCCGGTGCCGGCATAGGTCTGCGCGCCGACGGCGAAGTCGCTGTCGAATTTGACCGCCAGCGACCAGCTCTTGTTGAGATGTAGTTCGGCGCCGGCGGAGGCGAGCGCGGAATTTTTCCGCGCTGCGGCGCCGTTGACGAGGAAGCTTGTGGCGGGCAGCGCCTGGAATGCGGCAATGAGCGCCGGATCGCTCACCCAGTCGTGCTCCCAGGCGATCCGCGCCTGCAGCAAAAGCGGCATTGCCGAGAGCGTTTTCAGTTCGTCAAGGCAGACGCCGAGTTCGCTCCTGGTGTCGGTCGCGTTGCTGGCGTTGTAGGACAGCGCAAGGCTGCCGCCGGTCGCGTCGGTCTCGCTGTAATCCGGCGTATGAAAGCTCTGCGACTGCAGGGCGAGGTAGGGCGTCACTCCGATGTCGTAGAGCGTGGCATAGCGGTATCCAGCTTCGATGCGGCCGGCATAGCTCTGGCCGCGAAAACTCGCCTGCAGCTGATCGCCCAGTGCGATGCGGTTGGTGTTCATCCAATGATTGGCGAAGGAAAGCGCGGCGGCGACGTAGGCCGGGCCGAAATTCGTTTTCGTATAGACGCCGGCCTGGAACGCATCGCTGCGGCCGCCGCCGAGAGCTTGCGCCAAACCCCAGCTGGTGCCGCCGCCGCCGAGCGCAAAGCCTGCAATCGCGTCGGGCGAGAAGTGATAATCCATGCCGCCGGCATAACCATAGTCGCTGGCGGTCACGCTGTTCGAGCCGACGGTGGCGTCGCCGCTGGTCGTGGTGGAGCCGCCGAAGCTTGAGCCCCAGGCGCTCCAGCGCTGTTCGAATATCGCCTTCGGCGGTGCCTTGAGCATGCCGGCATAGCCGAGCGCAGAGTTTGGCGGAGGGCTCGCCGGCGCCTCGGGGGCAAAGCCGAGCGCCTGGCCGAACCCGCCGGTCGGCCAGTCGCTGCCGCTTCGCCCGTCGACGAATGGATCGAGCATCAGCCGCAGGAACTGATCCGTCAGCGCGAATGCGCCCACTTCGGCATCCGTCGCCGCCTCGCCGGACAGCTGGCTGAGCGCGGTTGTCAGTTGTTCGCCGCTGCGATCGTAGAGCGCGGCCAAGCGCGGCGGCAGTGTGCCGCCGTTGTTGAAAAAGCCGTCGATGGCGTCGGCCACGTTCTGCTGATTGTCGGCAAGCGAAACATTGACGCCGAGCGCCGCCCTGAGATTCAACAGCACATCGGTTGCAGTGTAGCTCAGGCTGGCGCCGAAATTGGACGGCAGGTTGCTGGTTGCCAGCGCATCGAAGCTGGTACCGTTAAGCCCGCCTATCGCCGACAGGATGGTATAGCTGCGCACCGGATAATTGCCCGATGCGAAGGCCGCGTCGACCGTACCGGAAAGCGACGCGGTTGCTGTGACGTTGGTGCGATCAGTGTTGTTCGGCGAGACCTCGACGGCGTAGCTCGAACCGGCCCTGAAGGACAGGGTGCCGTTCACTGAAATGGTGCCGATGGAATTGCCAGGCGCCAGCGTGCCGCCGCTCGCAATGGTGGTCGAGGGCAGGGTGCCGGTGCCGTCGACTATCGCCCCCGCATTCACCGTCAATCCGCTGGAGGACGTGATCGAGCCGTTCACGCTGAGCGTGCCCGCATCGACCGTGGTGCTGCCCGTATAGGTGTTGCCGGCGGTCAGCGTCACCGTGTCGTCGGTGCTCTTGACCGCCGCACCTGAGCCCGCCAGCACGGCGTCGATCGTGCCGCCCTGCAAGGCGAATGTGCCGCTCGACACTAGTATGCCGCCCCGGATGGTGCCGCCGCTCAGCGTCACACCGCCGTCCTGAGTTTGCGTCGTGCCGCCAAGGTCAAGCGTGCCGCCTGACACGTTGAGCGAGCCGGTCGTTGCGCCGAGCTTGCCGGCGCCGCTCAGCGCCAGCGTTCCGTCCTGCACATAGGTGCCGCCGCTATAGGTGTTGGCGCCGGTCAGCGTCACCGTGTCGTCGGTGCTTTTGATGAGTACACCGGCGCCCGCCAGCACCGCGCTCACCGTGCCGTCTTGTAAGTCGAACGTGCTGCTCGACACCAGCGTGCCGTTCTGGATGGTGCCGCCGCTCAGCGTCACACCGCCGTTCTGAGTTTGCGTGGTGCCGCCGAGGTCAAGCGTGCCGCCGGACACATTGAGCAAGCCGGTCGTCGCACCCAGCGTGCCGATGCCGCTCAGCGCCAGCGTGCCATCCTGCACATAGGTGCCGCCGCTATAGGTGTTGGCGCCGGTCAGCATCACGGTGTCGTCGGTGGTTTTGATGAGTACACCGGCGCCCGCCAGCACCGCGCTCACCGTGCCGTCTTGTAAGTCGAACGTGCTGCTCAACACCAGCGTGCCGTTCTGGATGGTGCCGCCGCTCAGCATCAGACCGCCGTCCTGAGTTTGCGTTGTGCCGCCAAGATCGAGCGTGCCGCCGGACACGTTGAGCAAGCCGGTCGTCGCACCCAGCGTGCCGGCGCCGCTCAGCGCCAGCGTGCCGTCCTGCACATAGGTGCCGCCGGTATAGGTATTGACGCCGGTCAGCGTCACCGTGTCATCGGTGCTTTTGATTAGTGCCCCGACGCCCGCCAAAACCGCGCTCACCGTGCCGTCCTGCAGCGCGAACGTGTCGCTCGACACCAGCGTGCCGTTCTGGATGGTGCCGCCGCTCAGCGTCACGCCGCCGTCCTGAGTTTGCGTGGTGCCGCCAAGATCGAGCGTGCCGCCGGACACGTTGAGCAAGCCGGTCGTCGCACCCAGCGTGCCGGCGCCGCTCAGCGCCAGCGTGCCATCCTGCACGTAGGTGCCGCCGCTATACGTATTGGCGCCGGTCAGCGTCACCGTGTCGTCGGTGGTTTTGATGAGTACACCGGTGCCCGCCAGCACCGCGCTCACCGTGCCGGCTTGCAGCGAAAACGTGATATTCGACGCCAGCGTGCCGTTCTGGATGGTGCCGCCGCTCAGCATCACGCCGCCGGCCTCTGTTTGCGTCGCGCCGCCCAGGTCAAGCGTGCCGGTCACCTGCAGCCACGCCAGCTCCAGCGGCACGTGCTCAGTGGCGCTGCCATCCGCAAGCAGCAATTGCGTGTCTTGCCCATCGGCGCTGATAAGCCAAGTCCCGCCTGCGATACCAGGCACCGCGCGGATGTAGGCAATCCAGCCGCCGTCCGGCGACCACGAGGGATTGTCGGCGGCGATGCAGTCGGAGCTGGTTAGCGCGTCGAGCTGAGCTTCCGTCGTGACCGGCGTGCATTTTGTCAAGATGGTGATGGGGCCGCCAGTCGCAGACATCGTGGCGAGGTTGCGCTCCCCGAAGGTGAAGACCGACTGTGTGACACCCGCACTGCCTTCGTCGGCCGCCTTGCCGTAAAAGAAGGCTATCGTCGTTCCGTCGGGCGATATCGAGGGTGCATTGGCGTCGGGATAGTCGGGGTTCGTCGGGAAAGTGAGCTCCTGGAGCCCTGTGCCGTCGATGTTAACGCGCCACAGCTCCCGATTGTATGGACTCTCCGTCTGATTCGTAAAAACGATCCAGTCGCCGGAAGGCGCGAGTGAGACCGCCACCGGGTTCATACCACTCGGGAGCGGTACCGTCGTCAGATCGCTGCCATCGCTCTTCATCGTCATGATACTCGAGCTGGTACCCGATGAAGCCTGAAAGGCGATCAGGCCGTTGCGCGCCATCTCGGGCTGGAGGGCATCCACCCCGGTAAGGTTGCCGACCTCGTGTGCGTCGCTGCCGTCGCCGTTCATCAGCCATATTTCCGGCTGTCCGCTCTGGCCCGACACGTAGATGATCCGGCCGTCGGGCGTCCACGAGGGCATGAGGTTGCCCGGGCCCGAGATCGTCGTCATGTCGGTGCCGTCGGCGTTGACGGTGTAAATGGTGGAGTTCGTAGGGTCGACGCCAATGCTATCCGTGGCCAAGACCAGGACGCCTTGCGACGTGATGGTGGAGAGCGGCAATCCCGCTGCATCTGCAGGACGGGCGACTGCAGAGGCCAGCAGCATCAGCCCACTAAGCGACGACTGCGCAAAGAGCCGCACTTTCATGCTGGAATTATCTTCAACGAAGTCAACGAATGCAACTTTCGTGAAGGGCGACTGCAATGCCCGCCTTCGACACGTTTGGCAGAGACCTCAACGCGTGCGACAGCGCGCGACAAATCCGGTACATCATTTGCACGCTGACGCACCGAGTGCGACGCCGACTTGGCGGGCCGGCGGCAGCGGCGCGGCGGATTTCGGGTGCGGCACGTCGGGATCACATCGCGACGCCGGCTGCGTTGCCGTTGCCGCCTTGGCTCACCAGGAATGGCGCAGCGTGCCGGTGCCGGCATAGGTCTGCGCGCCGACGGCGAAGTCGCTGTCGAATTTGACCGCCAGCGACCAGCTCTTGTTGAGATGTAGTTCGGCGCCGGCGGAGGCGAGCGCGGAATTTTTCCGCGCTGCGGCGCCGTTGACGAGGAAGCTTGTGGCGGGCAGCGCCTGGAATGCGGCAATGAGCGCCGGATCGCTCACCCAGTCGTGCTCCCAGGCGATCCGCGCCTGCAGCAAAAGCGGCATTGCCGAGAGCGTTTTCAGTTCGTCAAGGCAGACGCCGAGTTCGCTCCTGGTGTCGGTCGCGTTGCTGGCGTTGTAGGACAGCGCAAGGCTGCCGCCGGTCGCGTCGGTCTCGCTGTAATCCGGCGTATGAAAGCTCTGCGACTGCAGGGCGAGGTAGGGCGTCACTCCGATGTCGTAGAGCGTGGCATAGCGGTATCCAGCTTCGATGCGGCCGGCATAGCTCTGGCCGCGAAAACTCGCCTGCCAGCTGATCGCCCAGTGCGATGCGGTTGGTGTTCATCCAATGATTGGCGAAGGAAAGCGCGGCGGCGACGTAGGCCGGGCCGAAATTCGTTTTCGTATAGACGCCGGCCTGGAACGCATCGCTGCGGCCGCCGCCGAGAGCTTGCGCCAAACCCCAGCTGGTGCCGCCGCCGCCGAGCGCAAAGCCTGCAATCGCGTCGGGCGAGAAGTGATAATCCATGCCGCCGGCATAACCATAGTCGCTGGCGGTCACGCTGTTCGAGCCGACGGTGGCGTCGCCGCTGGTCGTGGTGGAGCCGCCGAAGCTTGAGCCCCAGGCGCTCCAGCGCTGTTCGAATATCGCCTTCGGCGGTGCCTTGAGCATGCCGGCATAGCCGAGCGCAAGGTTTGGCGGAGGGCTCGCCGGCGCCTCGGGGGCAAAGCCGAGCGCCTGGCCGAACCCGCCGGTCGGCCAGTCGCTGCCGCTTCGCCCGTCGACGAATGGATCGAGCATCAGCCGCAGGAACTGATCTGTCAGCGCGAATGCGCCCACTTCGGCATCCGTCGCCGCCTCGCCGGACAGCTGGCTGAGCGCGGTTGTCAGTTGTTCGCCGCTGCGATCGTAGAGCGCGGCCAAGCGCGGCGGCAGTGTGCCGCCGTTGTTGAAAAAGCCGTCGATGGCGTCGGCCGCGTTCTGCTGGTTGTCGGTAAGCGAAACATTGGCGCCGAGCGCCGCCGTAAGCTTCAACAGCACATCGCCGGTCGTATAACTCAAGCTCTCAGTGAAGTTCGGCGGAGCATTCGTGGTTGTGAGCCCAGTGAAGGTCGTGCCGTTCACTCCCTCCGACTGCAGAATCCTGTACTGCCCCACCGTGTAGCTGCCGGAGGCGAAAGCAGCGCTCACGGTGCCGGCGAGCGTCGCCGTACCGTTGACATTGGTCGAGCCAGCGCCCGATGGCGTGATCTGCACCGCGTAACTCGCGCCGGATTGGAACGCGAGATTGCCGGTGATGGTCAGTGTGCCGGTCGGGTTCGCTTGGTTGCCGGGAGCTAACGTGCCGCCCTTTGCAATCGTGGTCGTGGCCGGATCGATGGTGCCGATGCCGCTCAGCGCGCCGCCGGCGTTCACATTCACGCTCAAGGAGTCCATGATCGAGCCATCGACCTCCAGCGTGCCGGCATTGACGTTCGTTGCACCGCTATAGCTATTGGCGGTGCTGAGGATCACGGTGCCCGTTCCGCTCTTGGTGAGAGCGCCGGTGCCGGCGAGCACAGCGGAGACGGTGCCGGCTTCAACGTCGAATGTCTGGCTTGTCAACGTGCCGTTCTGGATCGTGCCCCCGGTCAACGTCAACGCGCCCGTCGCCTGCGATGTGCGGCCAAGATCGAGCGTGCCACCCGATACGCCGAGCGTTCCGGTAGCAGCGCCCAGCGTGCCGCTGCCGGAAATTTGCAGCGTGCCGGCCGTTACGGTGGTGCCGCCGCTGTAGGTGTTGACGCCCGACAAGGTTACGGTGTCGGCTGTACTCTTGCTCACAGCGCCCGCGCCCGCCAGCACCGCGCTCACCGTGCCGTCTTGTAAGTCGAACGTCCCGCTCGACACCAGCGTGCCGTTCTGGATCGTGCCGCCCTCGAGCGTCACACCGCCGTTCTGGGTTTGCGTGGTACCGCCGAGGTCGAGCGTGCCGCCGGAAACCGTCGTCGAGCCGGTCGTCACGCCCAACGTGCCGGCGCCGCTCAGCACCAGGGTGCCTGCCTGCACATAGGTGTCGCCGCTATAGGTGTTGGCGCCCGACAGCGTCACGGTGTCGTCGGTGCTTTTGATGAGTGCCCCGGCGCCTGCCAGCACCGCGCTCACCGTGCCGGCCTCAAGCACGAAAGTCACGTCCGTTGATAATGTGCCGTTCTGGACCGTGCCGCCGGTCAGCAGCAGACCGCCGGCCTCCGTTTGCGTCGCACCGCCAAGGTCGAGCGTGCCGCTCGAGACCGTCAACGGCGTGAGCATCAGTGGACCGTGCAGGGCGACTCCGTACGGAAGGAGTAATTGCGCGTCCTGCCCATCGGCGCTGATGAGCCAAGTCCCGGTCCCGCTAACACCGGGCGCAACGCTGAGGTAGACAACCCCGCCGCCGTCGGGCGTCCATGAGGGACCGTCGGCGGCGATGCAGTCCGAGCTGCTGAGCGAGTCGAGCTGAGCTGGCGTCGTGACCGGTGTGCATTGTGTCAAGATGGTGATGGGACCGCCAGTCGCAGACATCACGGCGATGTTGCGCTCCCCAAAGGTAAAGATCGACTGGCTGAATCCCGCGGCACCTGCGTCGGCCGCCTTGCCGTAGTAGAAGACTATCTCCGTTCCGTCGGGCGATATCGAGGGTGCATTGGCGTCGGGATAGGCAGGGTTCGTAGGGAAAGTAAGCTGTTGCAGGCCGGTGCCGTCGATGTTAACGCGCCACAGCTCGCGGTCGTACGGATTTGTCGTCTGATTCATAAAAACGATCCAGCCGCCGGAAGGCGCGAGGGAGAATGATTCCGGGTCCATGCCGCTCGGGAGCGGCACCGTCGTAACATCGCTGCCATCGCTCTTCATCGTCATGAGAGTTGAGCCCGTAGCCGATGAAGTCTCAAAGGCGATCAGGCCGTTGCGCGCCATCTGTGGTGGGAGGGGATCCACCCCCGTAAGGTTACCGATCTGGTGTGCGCCGGTGCCATCATCGTTCATCAGCCAGATCTCCGACTGTCCGCTCTGGTACGACAGATAGATGATCTGATCGTCGGGCGTCCACGAGGCGCTGTAGTTGCCCGGGCCCGTGATCGTCGTCTTGTCTGTGCCGTCGGCATGGACGGTGAATATGGTAAAATCCTCGGGGCTGCTCTCAATGGCACTCGTATCCATGACCAGCACACCGTCCGTCGTGATGGTGGAGAGCGGCAATCCCGCTGCATCTGCAGGCCGGGCGACTGCGGAGACCAGCAGCATCAACCCACTAAGCGACGCCTGCGCAAACAGCCGCACTTTCATGCTCGAATTATCTTCAACGAAGTCGACGAATGCAACCTTCGTGAAGGGGGCTGTAATGCCCATTCGTCGGCACGTTTACCAAAGACTTCAACGCGTCCGGCAGCGCGCGACAATTCCGGTGGGTGTGAGCTGCCAGCCGGTGCCGATGACTGCAACGCCGTCTTGATCGGAATCGTCCGCCGGAGCAATCTTTCGGCAAGCGGAGGAAACGCCATGAGCCTTGCCGAACTGCGTCCGGCCGTCGCGCCGGGGGCTATTCCCACTGCCGACGAACTCGTTGCACGCGCCCGGGCGCTGGCGCCGAACCTGCGCGAGCGCGCGGTGCGAGCCGAACGCGACCGCAACGTGCCCAGAGAATCCGTTGAGGAGTTTCTCGACGCCGGTCTGATCCACACGCTGCAGCCCAGGCGCTGGGGCGGTTACGAGCACGACCACGAAGTGGCCTTCAACATCGCCGTCGAACTCGGCAAATCGACCTGCGGCTCCTCGGCCTGGTGTCTGAACTATCTCGCCGATCACGCCTGCATGCTGGCGCTGTTCCCGGACGAGGCGCAGCACGATGTCTGGAGCCGCAACAAGGCCGCCTGCATCGCCACTTCCGCGGCGCCCACCGGCAAGGTGAGCGTGGTGCCGGGCGGCTACCGGCTCGACGGCCGCTGGTCGTGGTGCTCGGGGCTGCGCCACTCGCAATGGATCATGATCGGCGGGCTCGCGTTTCGCGAGGGCGAGGATCATCCCGACATGCGGCTCTACCTCGTGCCTGTGTCCGAGCTCAAACAAGATGACACCTGGTATTGCGCCGGCCTGCGCGGCAGCGGCTCAGTCACCGCGGTGCTCGACAACGCGTTCGTGCCCGAACACCGCAGCGTATCGTTCTCGCTCCTGCGCGAGGGCTGCTCGCCGGGCTCGAAGGTCAACGCCAACCCGATCTATCGCACGCCGTTCATCGCCGTGCATTCCTACGCGCTGCTCGGCCCGGTGCTCGGCCTCGCCCGCGGCGGCTATGCCGATTTCGTGCAATGGACGCGTCAGCGCTACCTCACCTACACCCAGCTCGCCATCGCCCAGCATGGGCCGGTGCAGATTCGCGTCGCCGAAATCGCGGCGCAGATCGACGCCGCCGAGCTGTTGGCGCGACGCGCGCTTGCCACTGCGCGGGCGGATTACACCGGCATGCCGCTCGAGACCCGCACGCTGTTGCGGCGCGACTTTACCTTCGCCGTTCGCACCGTGCGCGCGGCGATGGACGATCTGGTGAAGATATCGGGCTCAAGCGGCCTGATGGACGACAATCCGGCGCAGCGCTGCTGGCGCGACGTGCACGCCATTTCCTCGCACGTGGTGATGAACTGGGACGTGCCGGCGGAAAATTTCGGCCGCATGGAATTCGGGCTCGGCCTGAACCCTGCCTATCCGATGTTTTGATTCTCTGTCATTCCGGGGCGCGAGCAAGGCTCACGAGCCCGGAATCCATAGCCACCGCCGGAGCGAGAGACTCACGGATCGTGGTTATGGATTCCGGATAACCGCGCGGTGCGCGGTTTCCGGAATGACGTTTCAATTCCACCGCCACACGCCGTAGGCGTGGCCGTTCTGCATCTGCGGGGCGACGTAATTCGGCTTACGGTTGCCGATGGCGCCGAGCATGGCGATCCAGTTCAACAATTCGCCGCCGACATTGCCGGCCTTCAACAGCTGATGTTCGGTCAATTCAGCGATCAACCGCTCGATCTGTTGCTCTTCAAGATATTTCATGACGCGCCACGCCCAGTCCGGATCGGGCACGCCGTCGGAGCGGCCGGGCGCCATGCGCGGGCCGCCCACTTCGAGCGAAAAGCTGCCCGAGCCCATGATGACGACGCGCTTTGGCTCCGGCCACGCTTCGATGGCGCGCGCCACCGCCTGGCCGAGCGCGTGGCAGCGCTCAGCGCTCGGCAGCGGCGGCACATGCCCACTGATGAAGAACGGGATCACCGGCACCCCCATGTCGGGGGTGAGAAAATGCAGCGGCACGGTGACCGAATGATCGACCGAATAATGCTGCGTCATGCCGACATCGTAGCCGGCATGGATGGCGGCGGCGCGAAGGTGCGCGGCAAGCTCGCGATGCGACGGCACGACGTAGTTCGGCACGTCGCGCGGCTCGTCGTTCGGCGCCCTGAAATTGCTGTCGATGCCGACGGCGAAGATCGGCAGATCATCGAGGAAGAAGGTGTTGAGATGGTCGGTATCGAACATCACGATCAGGTCGGGCCGGCATGCGGCGAGTTCGGCCTTCTGCGCGCCGAACAATTTTGCGGTCTCGCAATCGGGGCCGTCGCGCTTGACGAAATGCGGGAAGATCGGGGTGTGCGGCACGCCGAAACCGGCGACGATGTGAGCCATGGGTTTGAACTCCCGCTGTCATTCATTTCGGTCCGGGCGTTCTCACGGTTGCGGGCTGAACGCTTCAGCCGTGCGCCAATCAGAACAGCCGTTTGCCGGTCTCTAACCAATAACCGAGCCAGATTTGCGCGTCGCCTGCCAAAATCGCAAGCAGCCATTGCGGCATCTTGATGATTGCCTCGATCAGCTTTGTCAGGTCCGCCAGATTGACGCCCGGAGCGGTCAGCGTGCGGATGTGTTCCGCCGCAGGCGCCGGCTTGAACATCTGCCGCCACAGCCGAATTGCACCGAGCATCAGGATCGCAATGCCGACCGCCACCAGGATGAGGCCGCCAACGATCAGGGCACAACCAACCACCGCCATTTTACTGCCTCCTCACGCCACGGGCTGGCCGATTTCGTCGACCTTCACCGCGCGCATGCGCTCGTTGTAGACGCCGACGTTCAAGCCGCAGACTTCGAAGCGCGCCAGGTAACCCATGAGAAAGGCGTTGACGCCCATGCGGTAGAGCGTGCCGACATCGCCGGCGATGAGTGCGCGCCGCTCCTCGTCGGTGAGGTCGAGCGGAGAGAGCGCCTTGGCCGGATCCGCCTGCATGGCGGCGCGGAAGGCGTGATCGCGCAAGACTTCGCGGCAGAGGTGATTGACGGCGAAGATCGACATCGCGGGCTCCGGCTGCAATGCGCGCTATTTTTCGCACGTCGCGCCGGCGATTGCCACAGCGGCATGGCGTTCGTAAGCTTCGCGTCGGCAAGGGAGGACGACGCCATGGACGCAGTGGCGAGCCCGCGGCAAGACCGTCGTATCACCAATCCCGTCTTCAACGACCGCAAGCTCAAGCTCGGCACGTTCGGCACCAATCTCGACCGCGGCTGCGCCATATCGAGCATCGACGGCGTGCTCGAAATCAACTGGCCGAACACGCTCGAACTCGCCAAAACCTCGGAAGCGATGGAATTCGAGGCGCTGGTGCCGATCGGGCGCTGGCACGGTTTTGGCGGCGTCACCAATTTCAACGGACCGGGCTTCGAGTGTTTTTCCTGGGCGGCGGCGATCGGCGCTTCGACGCATTATTCCGGCATCTTCGCCACCTCGCACGTGCCGACCATTCATCCGGTGATGGCGGCGAAGCAGGCCGCCGCGATCGACCATGTCACCGGCGGCCGCTTCGCGCTCAACATCGTCACCGGCTGGAACCGGCCCGAGATCGAGATGTTCGGCTCGCCTTTGATGGAGCACAACGACCGTTACGATTGCGCCGCCGAATGGCTGCAAATTCTGAAAACGCTGTGGACGCGCGACGAGCCGTTCGACTTCGAGGGCCGCTTTTACAAGATCAAAAAGGGCTATCTGGAGCCCAAGCCGATCCAAAAACCGTTCCCCGCGGTGATGAATGCCGGCGGCTCGGAGAAGGGCCAGCACTTCGCCGCCAAATATTGCGACATGGTCTATGTGGTGTTCGGCTCGCACGATTTCGGCGAGTGCAAGGCCAAGGTCGATTCCTATCGCGATCTCGCCCGCAAGGAATACGGCCGCGACATCCAGGTCTGGAGCTACGCCTACGTGGTGCAGGGCGAAACGGAAAAGGACGCGAGAGACTATTTCGAGGAATACGTCAACAAAAAAGGCGACTGGGAAGCGGTCGCCAACCTGGTCGACACCATGATCGCCAACGCCAAGACCTTGCCGCCGGCGGTGCTTGCGGAGATGAAAAAGCACTTCATCGCCGGTTGGGGCGGCTATCCCTTGATCGGCACGCCGGAGCAGATCGCCGACGGCCTCGTCCGCATGTCGAAGATGGGCCTTGACGGCACGCTGCTGAACTGGCCGCGCTACATAGCCGACCAGCACTGGTTCAAGAAACGCGTCTATCCGCTGGTGGTGGAGGCGGGGTTGAGGTGAATGGATGACTCTTTATTCCGTCATCCCGAGCTGCGAGCGGAGCGGCCCTCGAAGGATGCGGTCGAGGCGCCGCGGCCACCTCAGGTGACGGACAATGGCTAGGCCGCCGCGCGTTCGTTGACGGCAAGACGCTCGACCAAAGTTGCGAAGCGGTCGACGAAATCTTGCAGGAAGTCCTTGGTGCCCTCGTCGCCGATATTGCCGTACTCGTCGATCAAATTCGGCTTGAAGGTGACATAAGCCTCGCCGCCGAGCAGGATCATGCCGAGCCCGGTCATGACCGAACGCAAATGCTGCTGCGCCAGCGCCGAGCCGATGGCGCCGGGCGAGGTGCCGGTTATGAAGCCGGGCTTGCCGGCCCAGGAATTTTTGCCGTAGGGCCGCGCGCCCCAGTCGACGGCGTTCTTTAACGCGGTAGGAATTGAACGATTGTGTTCTGGCGTGACGATGAGCACGCCTTCGGAAGCGGCGATTTCGTTCTTGAAGCGCACGACCTCGGGCGGCAGGCTGGCCTCGATGTCCTGGTTGTACAGCGGCAGGTCGTCGATGCGCGCGAATGTGGCGTCGAACCTGTCGGCGCCGAGCTTGGCGAGCGCTTGCGCCAGCTTGCGGTTGATCGATTCGCGGCGGTTGGAGCCGACGATGATGGCGATGTGGAGTCGGTTGTTCGATGGGCCGGGCATGGTTGCATACCTCAGTTGGAATTCGTAACTAAGGCTAGATAAGTGACCGCGTAGCAAAGGCACAAGAAGGCACAAACATGAAACCGAGGCACAATGGTTTGCCCGCCGATTGCCGCGCCATCAGCGACGTGCTGGCCCGGGTCGGCGACAAATGGTCGGTGCTGGTGGTAAACCGGCTCGGCGAGGGACCGAAGCGCTTCAATGAACTGCGCCGCTCGATCGGCGGCATCTCGCAACGCATGCTGACCTTGACGTTGCGGGGGCTTGAGCGCGATGGCCTGATCACCCGCACGGTATTCCCGACCATTCCGCCGCGGGTCGATTACGCACTCACCGCGCTCGGCCGGGACCTTTTGGCGCCGGTGTCGGCGCTCGGCGACTGGGCGTTGCGCAATCAGGCGAAGATCGAGCGGGCGCGGGCACGGTTCGATGGCTTGGCTAGGTGAGGGCCAAAACCGGGAACACGCGCGGGACAGAGCAAATTATGAGGGTGGACAGTAATCAACTTAGGATATACATTGTATATCCAACAATGGAATTATGGTCATGAAAGCCAAGGTCGCAAAGTGGGGCAACAGCTTGGCGCTGCGATTACCGAAGCAACTTGCCGGGGATTTAGGTCTCGCGAATGGCTCGATCGTTGAACTTGGCCGGGAGGGGACGAAACTCGTAGCTGAGACTGCGCCGAAGCAAGCGATCCCGCACTATCGGCTTGAGGACCTCGTCGCGGAGATGGATAGGCTAGGTCAGGAGAATGAGCCCGAAACGATCGACTGGGGACCCAACGTCGGCGCCGAAATTATTGATGACGCCTATTCCCGCGGTGAAATCAAGCTGGACGATATCCTGAAGCGCGGCAAAGCACCCCAACAAAACCATGCTCCCAGACGCCGGCGACATCGCGTGGGTTGAGTTTGATCCGGTGAAAGGGAGCGAACAGGCCGGCCGAAGACCTGCGCTCGTTCTTACCCCAACGCGCGTATCATGAAAATTCGCGACGAGCATTGGTCTGTCCGATTACATCCAATTTGCGGCGATGGCCTTTCAGCGTCGTGTTGCCCGCAGGGCTGAAGACGAAGGGCGTTGTGCTCGTCGATCAGGCCCGCGCCATAGACCGGAATGCACGTATGTATGCAATCATTGAACGCGCTTCAGACGATGTTCTGGTCGAGGTCAAAGGAAGATTGGCGGCGTTGTTGGGCATTGACGTCATTATCGGCGCGCATTGAACCGAACAATACCACCTATGACAGCTGCCGAATTTTTTCACGATATCGTCAAATGCAACTACCTGCAGTTCATGAGCAACACTCGGAACAGACGGCTACTTTGGAACGCGGTAGTTTCGATGAACACTGAGGCGGAGTACGTCGCTCTTGACCGTCTAGGTTACAGTCAAGTCTCGCGGCAAATGTTGGACCAAGCCTCTAATCAGGTACGTGATAGCAACTCCATTCTATCTGATCTCAAGTATTTTGCCGAAACCTTCAAACATGTACGGAAGATCAAAGATCATCCGAATCTGGCTGCGCCCTTTAAGACAATTGCCACATCAACCGGCATTTCAGACCATGACCTGACAACGTGTAAAATTGACCAACACGACCTGCCCGAAGTGCTAGAAAAGGCCTTTGTGACTTTAAGTGGACTTTCCGAACTGAAGTGATACGGGAAAAGAGGACGTAACCATGCGCGTTTACTACGACCGCGACGCCGACTTGAACCTGATCAAGGGCAGGAAGGTCGCCATCATCGGCTACGGCAGCCAGGGCCATGCCCACGCGCTCAACCTGCGCGATTCCGGGGTCAAGGAGGTCACGGTCGCTTTGCGCAAGAGCTCGCAGGGCGTGAACAAGGCGCAAGCCGAGAAGCTGCCGGTGATGGAGGTCGCGGAGGCCGCCAAGTGGGCCGACGTGATGATGATGCTCACGCCCGACGAGTTGCAGGCGGACATCTATAACGGCCAGCTTCACCCCAACATGAAGAACGGCGCGGCGCTGATGTTCGCGCACGGCCTCAACATCCACTTCAACCTGATCGAGCCGCGCGCCGATCTCGATGTCATGATGATCGCGCCCAAGGGACCCGGCCACACCGTGCGCTCGGAGTATCAGCGCGGCGCCGGCGTGCCGTGCCTGCTCGCCATCCACAAGGACGCCTCTGGCAACGCCCACGATCTGTGCCTGTCCTATGGCGCGGCGATCGGCGGCGGCCGCGCCGGCATTATCGAGACCACGTTCCGCGAAGAGTGCGAAACCGACCTGTTCGGCGAGCAGACGGTTTTGTGCGGCGGCATCGTCGAGCTGATGAAGGCCGGCTATGAGACGCTGGTCGGCGCCGGCTACGCGCCGGAAATGGCGTATTTCGAGTGCATCCACGAAATGAAGCTGATCGTCGATCTGATCTATGAGGGCGGCATCGCCAACATGAATTATTCGGTGTCGAACACCGCCGAATACGGCGAGTACGTTTCCGGCCCGCGCGTGATCAACGACGCCACCCGCGCCGAGATGAAGCGCATCCTCGATGACATTCAATCCGGCAAATTCGTCAAGGACTGGATGCTGGAGAACAAGGTCAACCAGACCTCATTCAAGGCCATGCGGGGAAAACTCGCGGCGCATCCGGCCGAAGCGGTCGGCGCCAAGCTGCGCGAGATGATGCCATGGATCAAACAGCGCGCGCTGGTCGATCGCAGCCGCAATTAGCATTTCGCAATCCGGCCGCTTTATGAATCTCGACCGCAGCGAGGCCGCGCGGCCCGCGGTAACAGGGGCGGCCGATATCGAAATCGCCACGCTCGAACGCGCCGAGATCAAGCTGGAGCCGTTCGCGTGGCCGTTCGCCGCCCAGCGCCGCGATGAAATCGGCCGGCATTTTGCGCAGGTCCAGCGCGAGCGAGCGGCGGTGTGGAACGGCCGCATCCTCTTGCTCAAGCGCTACGCCACCGGCAATGGCGTGCTGCGCGGCGCCTGCTTCGAGACCGACTATGCCAATTTGTGCGCGTGGCGCGATTGGAATTTTCCCGACCCCGCCGTCTCCAATATCTTCGCCGCGGCGGCGCTGCGGTCGAGCGACGGCTGCTATCTGGTCGGCGAGATGGCGCCGGCCACCGCCAATGCGGGGATGCTGTACTTTCCGTGCGGCACGCCGGAGCCGGCCGATATCGATGCTGGCGGTATGCTCGATCTCGCCGGCAATGTCGGCCGCGAGCTTTTGGAAGAGACCGGGATCGGCATCGCCGAGCTCGACGCTGAGGCGGGCTGGACCATGGTGCGCGACGGCCCTTACCTCGCGCTGCTCAAGCGCGTGAGGTCGCCGCAGCATGCCGACGAACTTCGCGCGCGGATCATGGGTCACGTGGCTGGCGAAGGGCGGCCAGAATTCATTGACATCCGCATTGTGCGCTCGCCACGCGATTTTGTGCCGGCCATGCCGCGTTTCGTCACGGCGTTCCTGACCCATATCTGGTCGTGATCATGTCTGGTCGTGATCAGCCGGCCTGCCGCCTGAGACTTGCGCCGCGCTCGGGTCTTCCTGTAGAAATTGGCTCACCCACATAGGGTTAACGCGGAATTCACCAAGCTCCGCGATGATCAAGGACGTGACGAGGACAGCAGCAATGTCGACGCGCACCGATTTTCGCGCGATCACCCGGACGGCCGTGCCGGCTGCGTCCGGCGCTGCCCCTGTGTTTTTCAAGATTTGCTGCACGATTCTTGGCGGGCTCCTGCTCCTTAGCGCCCCCTGAGGGCCGGCTGGGCCGTTTGCGCCTGGGCACTCAGGGGTTGAGCGAAATCGGCGGAACCCACGAGCGCCTGCCCCCCTCCCTACCCTCCCCCGCTTGCGGGGGAGGGTAGGGAGGGGGAACCGGGCGCGAACGATAAGGAGCAAAATTCATGACCAAGCCAGCCAAGCCAGAGCAGGCTAAATCGGCGCCGTCCAAAGCCGCGCCAAGCAAGTCCGAGAAGGACCGCGTCGTCATCTTCGACACCACCTTGCGCGACGGCGAGCAATGCCCCGGCGCCACCATGACGCACGAGGAGAAGCTCGAAGTCGCCGAGCTGCTCGACGAGATGGGCGTCGACGTCATCGAGGCCGGCTTTCCGATTGCCTCCGACGGCGATTTCGCCGCCGTCCATGAGATCGCCAAGCGCACCAAGAACGCCGTGGTCTGCGGGCTCGCCCGCGCCGGCTTCAACGACATCGACCGCGCCGGCGAGGCGATCAAGCCGGCGAAGCAATCGCGCATCCACACCTTCATCTCCACCTCGCCGGTGCATATGAAGTGGAAGCTTCAGCCGCCGCCGGAGAAGGTTTTTGAAATGGTGATCGCGTCGGTGACGCGGGCGCGCAAATATACCGATAACGTCGAATGGTCGTGCGAGGACGGCACCCGCACCGAGCATGATTTTCTCTGCCGCTGCGTCGAGGCCGCAATCAAGGCCGGCGCCGCCACCATCAACATTCCCGACACCGTCGGCTATAGCGTGCCGGAGGAATATTTCGCCTTGATCGAGATGGTGCGCGAGCGCGTGCCGAATTCCGACCAGGCGCGGTTCTCCGTGCATTGCCACGACGATCTTGGCATGGCAGTGGCAAACTCGCTCGCCGGCGTGCGCGCCGGCGCGCGCCAGATCGAGTGCACCATCAACGGCATCGGCGAGCGCGCCGGCAATGCTTCGCTCGAAGAAGCGGTGATGGCGATGCGGGTGCGCAACGACGTACTGCCGTTCTGGACCGGCATCGACGCCACTATGCTGACGCGAGCCTCGAAGCTCGTTGCCGCCGTTACCTCGTTCCCGGTGCAGTACAACAAGGCGATCGTGGGACGGAACGCCTTCGCGCACGAGAGCGGCATCCACCAGGACGGCATGCTCAAGCACACCCAGACCTACGAGATCATGATGCCCGCAGACGTTGGCGTGAAGCAGACTTCTTTGGTGATGGGCAAGCATTCCGGCCGCCATGCCTTCGCGCACAAGCTCGAAGAGCTGGGCTACCAGCTCGCCGGCAATCAGCTCGAAGACGCCTTCGTGCGCTTCAAGGCGTTGGCCGATAGGAAGAAGCACGTCTACGACGAGGACATCGAGGCCTTGGTTGACGAGGAGATCGCCACCGCGCAGGACCACATCAAGCTCGTCTCGCTGTCGGTGATCGCCGGCACGCGCGGGCCGCAGCGCGCCACCATGAAGCTCGACATCGACGGCAAAACGCTGATCGAGGAATGCGAAGGCAACGGCCCGGTCGACGCCACCTTCAACTGCATCAAGGCCATGGTGCCGCACCAGGCGGTACTTGAGCTTTATCAGGTGCACGCGGTGACCGAAGGCACCGACGCGCAGGCCGAGGTCTCGGTGCGGTTGTCGGAGCAGGGCCGCGCGGTGACCGCCAAGGGCGCCGATCCCGACACCTTGGTCGCCTCAGCAAAGGCCTATCTCGCCGCGCTCAACAAGCTCGTCGCGCGGCGGATGCGCGGCCAATCCGAAGAACGCCGCATCCATTCGACGGATGTGGGGTGAGGCGAGCGGCCCAATTTGTCTCTTCCCGGCCGTTTCTCGATCGGCGAGGCGACACAGCGCCGTCTGCCGCGTTTCCGCGCTCACCAGAAGTGGTAGTTCAGGCCCACGCGGACGAGCTGATCGGTCACGTGCGTGCTGGCGGTGCCTGTGGTCGCGGTCGTCGTGGTGAGGAACCGATCAAAATCGCTATTAATGAGAATCGGCGTGACTACCGGGGCGCCGGCCGCGCTTGCAGAACCGGAGACGCTGCCGAAATCCATGTAGAGGTATTCAAGCTTGACGCTCCAATTGCTGTGGCCGAGCCGCGCTTCGCCGCCGCCCCCCACGGTCCAGCCCGCCCGTGTCGCATCGGCGTTGACAGCGCTGAGCGGCCCGCCGGTCAAGCCCATGGTGTAAGCCTCCTCGATCCGCCCATAGGCCAGCCCGCCGGTGACGTAGAGCAGCAGCGGTCCCCACATCGGATTCGAGCTGAAGCCCAGCCGGCCGCGCACGGTTCCGAACCATGGCAATTTGGTCGCGTTCGTGCCGGTGAATGAGCCCGCCGGGCAGCCTGCCACGCTGCAGAACGCCGGGTCGTCTTTTTCGCCCGTCCACTGGATATCGGTCTCCAGACCGAAGACCAATGAATCTGTCTGCCAGTTGTAGCCAAGCTGCAAGCCGCCGAGCCAACCGTCCATGTCGCCCGACGTGCCGCCGGCGGCGGCGGCGGTCGTGACCGTCGTCTCGCCGTTACTGCCGCCGGAACGCGGTGTGATGCCGTCCCCCAGCAAGTCGGTGAGTACGACCGTATCCGTTGAAGAGTCCGTGTAGTCGGTGCGGTCCCTGCCCCAACTATAGCCGACATTACCGCCGATATAGGGCCCGGCCCAAGTCCATGCCGGCGGTGGCGGCGCTTTCAGCAATATGTCAGCCGCTCCGGCCGGACTAATAACGGCGACGGCAACCAGCGCGCTGGTTGCGGCGAGAAGTGTTCGCATGTATGCCCCTCATGGCGGAATCGCTGCAGAAGCCCTCACTGGGCAAACGCGGATGATAATGACGGCGGATAGACGAGCCAGCCCGGCTGAGCGGCACAATGGATGGCGACCTAAACGGCTACTTGGCGAGCCGGGCTCAAATCAAGCAACGAACGGAAACTGAAGATAACTTAACGGAAACTTAACGGTTCTATGCGGCTGACCGAATCAGTGCAGAAAGCCTAGCAAATTACCACAATAAATCCAGTGGGAGTTCTGACCGGGGGCGGTCCGGTCCGATACATCTTGTCCGGCGTCGCTACCGCCGCTATATCGGAGGGCAGAATGCCGCCAGATCGGCGGCTTTCTTGTCCGGGGCGTTGGGCCAGCGCTGCCCGGCAAAAACGGTGGAAGCACCTCGTCTGTCGATCGATCTTCCTTGGTGAGGGCGCATAGCTCAGTTGGTAGAGCAGCTGACTCTTAATCAGCGGGTCCAAGGTTCGAGTCCTTGTGCGCCCACCACGCTCAGCCCTTACGGGCTACGCGTGGCGCAGCCACGCAAGTCCGGAAGGGCGATGCGTGTCCGGCGTAGCTGGAGCGAAAGCGAAAGCGAAGACGGACCAAGCCGTGTACCATGTCTACATCATTCGCAGCCGAGCTTTTCCAGATCAGGAATACACCGGCGCCACTGCCGATCTGAAGCGGCGAATTACAGATAGCGCGGGCGAGGGTCAGATTTGAACCTGACCGCCGTCGACGAAGAGCTCGACGCCGTTGATGAAGCTCGCCTCATTCGACGCCAGGAACAGTACCGCCTTGGCGATCTCTTCGGGCTGGCCAATGCGGCCGGCGGGGATGAGGCCGGCGAGATAGCCCTTGGTGCCCTTCGCTTGCTCGCCTCCGCCGAACAGCACGTCAAGGCCGGGCGTTTCCGTCACGCCAGGGCTGACCGCGTTGACGCGGATATCCACAACGGGCCGTAGGCAGCGATCGGTCGTGCGAGGATGTCGCTTCGGCGCGTTGACGTTGTTGGAGCAAGTTCGGACACCTTGCCGGTCTTCCACGTCGAAAATGACCCAAACGCGCCATTCGAAAAAACGCCGTCACGGTTGAACCGATGGCGGTGTTATTTCCCTGAGGCGTTCGAGAGCTTGAAAATCAAGCCGCCCGCGAGAAGGCTCAGCCTGCTTGTCGAAGTGCCATTGATCAACAATCGATAATCGCTAGCTAGCTGGCCTTTAACGCCGATAGCTGCTCGGTGTCGTAGCGGCGTCTCAATTCTGCGATGGCATTGGCATCCGGGGGGCTGCTACGCGCAACCAGTTTCACAAGCTCTTCGAAATAATGTTCGTGACCGGGCGGCGATACGGTCATGATCATTCTTGCCGGCTTGTCGCTGACGTTGGCGATGTTGTGAGGCACGCCCGGCGGAATGAACAAGTATGTTCCCGGCTTGGCGCGGACCGTTTGGTCGCCGACCTGCCACTCGCATTCGCCCTCCAACACGTAGAAGGTTTCTTCCTGAACGCGATGAACGTGGCGGCCGGTGGAAAAGCCAGCCGGCAGTGTCCAATCGAACATGGACGTGTGCCTGGTGTCTTCGCCGGTCACGAGAAACGTCATTGGCTTACCGGCCAAGGTGACTTCTTTGCCCTCTCCTGGCATTCGAATGACTGCTTTTGCGCTCATCATTCTCCTCCGTGGTTTGGCGCCGCGGCTGCAGCACGGCTACAACATGGTCCGACCTTAGCCGAAAGTCGCGAAATCGTCCCGAAAACATTGCAAAATGTTTCCGAATGGTATCCGCTCAGCCGATGGCGACGATCCATGAATTTGGCCCATTCCGCCTCGATGCGGACGCCGGAATTCTGTTTCGCGGCGCCGAACCGATCGCGCTGGGCCAGCGCGCGGTTACGCTACTCCGGCTCCTGCTGGAGCGGGCGGGCGCGCCAGTGTCCAAAGACGCACTGATCGAGGCGGCGTGGCCGGGACTTGCGATCGAGGACAGCAATCTGACGGTTCAGGTCGCGGCGTTGCGCCGGGTTTTTGAGGAAGTAGCCGGGGGTTCGGGTTGGATCGAGACTTTGCCGCGCCACGGCTACCGCTATGTCGGGCCAGCGGTCGCGACGGGTAACCCGCCGGCAGAAGCAAGCCCGCAGATTTCGCCGGCGCTAGCCTTGCCCGACAAGCCGTCCGTCGCGGTGCTTGCGTTTTCGAATTTAAGTGGCGATCGCGAGCAGGAGTATTTCGCCGACGGCATGGTCGAAGACATCATCGCCGGATTGTCACGAATCAAATGGCTCTTCGTCGTCGCCCGCAATTCTAGCTTCACCTACAAAGGCAGGGCGGTCGACGTGAAGCAGGTTGGTCGAGAGCTCGGCGTGCGCTACGTGCTTGAGGGTAGCCTGCGCAAGGCCGGATCGCGCCTGCGGATCACCGCGCAGCTGATCGAGGCGGCGACCAATAGCCACCTCTGGGCCGAGCGCTACGACCGGAACCTCGATGACGTATTCTTGGTCCAGGACGAGATCACCGTTGCTGTCGTCGGCGCGATCGAGCCCAGCTTGCGCGCCGCTGAGATCGAGCACGTGAAGCGCAAGCGGCCAGAAACTCTCGATGCCTACGATCTGGTGCTTCGCGCGCTTCCCGAAGTTTATACCTGCATGCCCGCGGGCGCGATGAAGAGTCTTGCATTCATCGAACGTGCGCTTGTTCTTGAACCGAATTACGCGCTCGCCCACGGCGTTGCCGCTTGGGCCCACGAGATCCTGTTCGTGCGCAGCGGGATGCAGGAGGAAAATCGACGTGGTGCAATCGAACATGCGCATGCCGCGATTACCCATGGGCGCTCCGATCCTATGGCGCTCACTTTTGGAGCGTTCTCAGTGGCGATGGTCGAGCATGATCGAATGGCGGCGTTTGATGCCTTCGAAGAGGCCCTGAAGCTGTGCCCGTCCTGCGCCCCCGCCTATATTTTCGGTAGCGCTCCTTTGAGCTTCGCTGGCAAAGCCGAGCGTGCCATTGATTGGGGCGAACGCGCGCTGCGGCTAAGCCCGTTCGATCCTATGAGCTACGTAGCATACCACGGAATCGCCGTCGGAAACTTCCATCTCGGCCGCTACGAAGAGGCGGCGAATGCAGCGCGCAAGGCGATTCAGTCGAATCCTAGATTCAGTTTCTCTTACGCGCTTTTGGCAGCTCCCCTCGCAAAGCTCGGGCGAATTGAGGAGGCGAAGGGCGCTGTCGTGCGGCTCCGCGAGCTCCAGCCCAATTTCAGCATCTGCCGGCAGTGTGAGGCCGTCGGTATCGTGCCGGTGGTAGCGGAACCCTTGATCGAGGCATTGCGCACGGCCGGGCTATCGGATTAATCGAATTAAGTTTGAGTTTGTCATCAACCTCAAGACCGCTGAGGCTCCCGGCCTCACCGTGCCCCCGACGCTGTTCGCCGATGCCGATGAGGTGATCGAATAGGCGAGGGCCCATCACGTCGCACGTCCAACAGTCGTTATCGGGGCAAGGCAGACGTGAAGCTAAGGCTGTGCCGGCCCCGCGACATTCCAGAACGGTACGAGGCCGCGACAGCCGTGGCGAACGCCCGGACTTGCCGCCGCTCATCAGGCGGAGCCCGGTTTTTCGTGAAGTTCCTGCCGCCGCCACTTCAGGAAAGGCAGCGAAACCACTAAAATCCAGTGCCCAGTTTTGTCCTTGTTGGCCCACCAAATACACAAATGATATCAGTTACTTAATGATATCATGGTCGGGGCATGCCGTGCCTTCCGTGTAAGTTTTGCCTTATTCACACGGAACTCACACGGCAAATTCTACGCAGTGGGATTTCTGGATTGATTCGATCCAATGCGAGGCAGAGCCGGGACATTGGCGGCGCAACCTGCCGAGATACTGCTCGGAGAGCGTCATGCCATCTTGAGACATGCCGCCGCTGTGGAATCGGCACGATTTTGATCGCGCCGCAGACCCGCGCCGGCCGGTAACGCTTCGACAAAAATCTGCTGCACAGAGGGGCGCTGCACAGGGACTCTTGGGGCGTCAGTGTGTAAATAGGCGCTGACTGGCCGACTACGGTCGGGGCCTTTGGCTCTGCTCGGCAGCGACTGAGTTCGCTATGAGCGGGCTCGCTGCCCAACTGACGGACGATAAGACAGTCATGGCGGATCGTGTTGCGTTGATTACGGGGGCGACCGGCCAGGACGGCGCATACTTGGCGGAACTGCTGCTCAACAAGGGCTACCTGGTCCATGGCATAAAACGGCGTTCGTCATCCTTCAATACCGCCCGCGTCGATCAGCTGTATCAGGATCCGCACGACCCTCACGTTCGCTTTGCGCTGCATTACGGTGACATGACGGACGCGATGAATCTCATTCGGATCGTTCAAGAAGTGCGGCCTACGGAAATCTACAATCTCGCCGCGCAAAGCCATGTGCAGGTCTCGTTCGAGACGCCTGAATATACCGCCAATGCCGACGCGCTCGGTACCTTGCGCCTCTTGGAAGCGATCCGCATCCTGCGGCTGAATGACCAGGTCAGGTTTTATCAAGCTTCAACGTCGGAGCTTTACGGCACCGCGCAGGAGGTGCCGCAGCGCGAAACCACGCCGTTCTGCCCGCGCTCGCCCTACGCGGCGGCGAAGCTGTACGCCTATTGGATCACCGTGAACTATCGCGAAGCCTATCGGATGCACGCATCGAACGGCATTCTTTTCAATCACGAAGGACCGACGCGCGGCGAAACCTTCGTCACCAGGAAGATCACGCGTGCGGTCGCCGCGATCGAGCTTGGACTGCAAGCCAAGCTCTTTCTCGGCAATTTGAACGCCAAGCGCGATTGGGCCCACGCGCGCGACTATGTCGAAGCCATGTGGCTCATGCTGCAGCAGCCGGAGCCGGACGATTACGTTCTGGCGACGGGGCAACAGCACTCGGTGAGAGAGTTCGCCGAGAAGGCATTTGCCCATGTCGCCAGGAGAATCGAATGGCGCGGATCGGGTACGGCCGAACAAGGCCTCGACGCGCGCGACGGACGCGTATTGATCGAAGTCGATCCGCGGTATTTCCGCCCGACCGAAGTGGATGCACTGATCGGCGATTCGAGCAAGGCGCAGAGGAAATTGGGCTGGCGCCATAAGGTTTCGTTCGATGATATGGTGCGCGAAATGGTCGATGCCGATTTGAATGCGATGCGCCGCGAGGGGAGAGCCCGCAATGTCCATGATTAAGGCGACGCGCGCCGGCGGAGGATGACCATGAGCGGTCCGGCCGCCATGTTCGATCTCCGCCGCAAGCGCGTTTTCGTCGCCGGGCACGCCGGTATGGTCGGTGCGGCGATCGTTCGTCGCCTCGAGCGCGAGGATTGCGACATCCTTGTCGCGTCACGCCGGGATTGCGATTTACGGCAATCCGACGAGGTCGACGGCTTCCTGTCGCGTGCCGCGCCGGATGCGATCTTCCTGACTGCCGGCAAAGTCGGCGGCATATTCGCCAACAGCAAATATCCCGCCGATTTTATTGCCGACAATCTTGCAATCGCGCTCAACCTTATTCACGGCGCTCATCGGCATGGCGTCAAGAAGCTTTTGTATCTCGGCTCGTCCTGCATTTATCCAAGGCTGGCGCCGCAACCGCTGCAGCCGCAGATGCTGCTGAGCGGACCGCTGGAGCCGACCAACGAGTGGTACGCGATCGCCAAGATTGCCGGCATCAAACTCTGCGAGGCTTACCGCCGCCAGCACGGCGCCGACTTCGTCTCAGTCATGCCGACGAACCTTTACGGGCCGGGAGACCATTACGATGCGGAAATCAGCCACGTTCCGGCGGCGCTGTTGCGGCGTTTCCACGACGCCAAGGTATCGGGCGCGCCGCGCGTGACAGTTTGGGGTACCGGCTCGCCGCGGCGCGAATTCTTGGCGGTGGACGACCTCGCCGACGGCTGCGTGTTCGTGATGAAGCGCTATTCGGATGCGGCGTTCCTCAATCTTGGCACCGGCGAGGACATTACCATTGCCGATTTTGCACGGCTGGTTGCCGAAATCGTCGGCTATCGCGGCGAGATTGGCTTTGATTCCTCGCAGCCGGACGGCACACCGAGGAAGCTGCTCGACGTTTCACGCATCAATGCGCTGGGCTGGCGGGCGACAACGCCGCTGCGCGAAGGCTTGCAGCATGCCTATGCCGATTTCCTTGCCCGCTTTGGCGCGAAGTGCGGTGAAACGGATAAAAGCGCCTCGCGTTGAGGACGGCGCCGAAAACTGGACGATCTTCGATCGCTGCCAGTCCGACTTCCGGATCAAAACGTCGGCGTATTCGCCCTGATTTCGAATCCGAGTAGAGCGAGACTGCCGGACGGACGGCTGCGATTTATTGCCTTTCGTTGCGATCTGATCGACAATCCACCCGATCGGATTATGGTACCGATCGTCGCTCGTGTGGTGCGTAGCCCTCACGTTTGGTGCGAAGTCACACGCGCGGATGATCAATGTCGAGGCTTGCGGCGCATGATATTCGACGCAACATGAAGAATCCGGGAGGTAGGTCGTGTTCACTAACCTGAAATATAGTAGTTCCCTCGTCGTGTCGATTTGCATCGCCGTTGGGTCGATGACGATAAGCGCGTCAGCCATAACCGCCGAACTCGCAAAAAAGTGCGAAGCTCTGACCACCAAAGCGTTCCCGCGGCGCGTTGTGGGAAATCCTGCGGCAGGCAGCGCAAAAGGAACGGCGCAACAGGTACAGAGCTATTATCACAAGTGCCTGGAGAATGGCGGCACGATGGACGGTCAACCCCCCGAAGACAAGACGAACGATCACGGTCCCAATGAGCAGAAGTGACGGGCAATATCGGTTCATCGGCGGTTGCGCGGTAGTCGCAGCTGCGACATGAACAGCGATCGGACATTGCATTAATAATGCCGTGTCCTGCGCTCGACACGCAAAGCGCACTTCTTTGTTTCGTCAAAACGACCCGCAACCCTAAAGCGGTTCAAACGTCTCGTCTTCGATAACCAAACAGGCTAGACGCCCTGTAGCGTACGCTCCGGTATCGATATTGATTCGATTGGGCCGTATATCGATGTCGCGGACCGGCGTATGGCCGTGCACGACGATTTTGCCGAACTGCTCTTCGTAAAGGAGAAACTCTTCGCGGATCCACAGCAGATCCTCTTCGCGTTGTTGCTCGAGCGGGACACGCGGTCGTACGCCCGCGTGGGCAAAGAAAAATTCGCCGCAACTGAACGATAATTGTAGACCGCCGAGAAGGCTAAGGTGGGGTTTTGGCAATGCAGCCTGCAGCGCAATCGCGAGCTCCTTTTGTGTCGACGGCTCGGCATTGAGGGGAGGGGTTAGTCCATACGACATCAAAGTTTCGAGGCCGCCCATCTGGCCCCATGACTGCAGCATCGACGGATCGCGCAGAAACTCGATGATGAAAGCTTCGTGGTTACCTTTGAGTAAGACCATTTCATTCGACTTGGCACGCTCGATCAAACGGTCAAGCACCCCGCGGGAATTTGGACCGCGATCAATGTAGTCGCCGACGAGAACTTGGACGGGGCGACCAATGGGATGAGCGGAGATATGCGCGTCGATTCGCGCAAACATCAGGTCGAGCAAATCGGCGCAGCCGTGGACGTCGCCAATCGCGTAAATGCGCACCCCCTCCGGTAAACGTGGTCGACGCCGCTTGCGTCGCAAACCGAATAATCCCACGGCTGAATCCGCATTTCCCAGGTGATGCGCCGAGCCTCGGCGCGGCTTGCACGGTTCCAAATCTCGCGACCGGCAGATTACCCTGGATCGAGCGAGGTGGCCATGGGGCCAGCCGAGCGGGCGAAATATGATCGAATTCGCCGCTGCTCGATTTTGCCGGCCGCGTCATGCCCCTCTTTCGGCTGTGGCCTCCCACGGTCTGATTAAAATGCATGCCTCATTCGTTCGTGGGGAGAGCTTTTTGCGCGAGAGCAGCAGGGATTATTCAAAGGTTGTTAGTAGCTCCGGAGGATGCTTGCGCAATCACGAGCGTTGTGAGCCAAAAAATGCTGGCCATGTTGGGATTTTTCGGCGCGACGCTGCTGGCGTTCCGTTTCAGCGTGTTCATTCTTCTGCCGGCTATCCTGTCCGGATGGCTGCTGACGCTCGTTTGCGAGGCATCGACTGCGAACACCCTTACTCATACTGCGCTTCAGATGGTGCTGGTTACGACCGTCTTGCAGCTTGGATACGTGGCTGGAATAATCCTGAAATCGGCTTTGCTGGCGAACCGGAGCCGCGGCTGGTCCAAGAAGTCCACCATGGTGCCGGACTGCACAATTTGAAAAATCTGAAGAAGGCGATCGTTCGTGGTTGGGCGGCAGCAGTCGCTGAGGTGGGTTGGGCGCTGCGCACGATCGGCGCAGCAGGAGATGTCGCACAACTACCGTGATCGTGATGGCGCGGCTATTTTGGCTAAGAAACTTGGGTCAACCTGTGCCAGCGTTGTTTCGATCACTTCGCGCCCTTCGGGTGTTGCCTTTTCATAGGCCCGTGCAATCGCCGGCCTGAGGTCCGGTCGCTGCAGAATGCGCCGTATGTCCATCGCGACCAAGCTCTGCATCTCCTCGTCAGAAATTGCGTCGGATTGAACGGCGAGCAGTAAGCGCAGCGGCATGAGAGAGAGCTCATTCGGCCCCGTATAGTATGACAATTTAAGGGTCTCGGCGATTTTGGGATTGTGGCTGCCAAGGCGCAAATCCAGACCGGCTAACACGAGCCAAAGGCGGGAATCATGTGGAGACCGCCCCGCCGCGCGACCGGCCGTCGCGCGCATATTTTCGACGACGGCCTGCGACGATTGCTCGGGCGAATTGCCCGTCGCCCCAAACAATAACGGCGCAGCTCCCGCGATAGCGGCGGCAGTCCAAAGATCGCCGCGGACCAAGCCGACCTCAGCTGCCCTGGCGGCTGAGCCTCGAGCGGCGTACAGAGCTTCAGCTTCATTACGGTCTGTGGGAAAATAAATCAGTCGTGGCCTCATTATTTCCCCAGCGATGACCCACAGGGCAAGAATGCCGAGCACTATCGCCATTGCGCCAACAATCGCGCGGAAGTGGAAGAACGGGTCCCGGAGCATCATCGCGATGTCTGATCAAGCGGGCAGGGCAACGGTCAGCCTTATCACATTGGTCGACGATTTTCCAAGATCGTAACGGAACGTCGGAAATTCAATCGAGCTGAACTCGATGGGTTCGCCTTGGATGACCATGCTTCGCAGTTCCAACTTTACTCAGTTCACGGGATATCGAGGCTGGACGCGGCTCAGGGGCTGCGGCTCAGGCTCTGCGCAAAGCCAAGTCCGAGTGTAACGACGACGAGAAGGGAAATTGCCGGGTTGGTAAGGTCTGCATTGCAGAACGAGTTCACAATCATGGCCATTGTAACGCCGGCTCCGGCTAACGGATAGCAAAACCCGCGTCCGCGGTTGAAAGCGCCTCGAGCGCATACGCCAATGAGTACGCACGCCGAGCCAAAAATGATCCAGAGTGCCGGCCGCCCTAGCTCGATGGCAATTTTAGCGGCAAATGTGGTGGGAAGAAAGCCACCCGACGGCTGTTGCATGCCGTAAAGAAAGCTGATTGCTCTGATTGTTCCGGCGCCGCTGCCACCCAGCCCTGCCTCCTCCATCATGCGGCTCTCGAGCGAAACAATATCCGCCTTGGCGTCGGCCATGTAACGCAAAGATATGTCCCCGGGCACCGGATGTCCGTTCGTCCAAATGATCGCGGCCGCTGCGACGACGGCCACACAGCCTATCGCCAGTCCGATAGTTGGGCCAAAATCGACGCTTTGCATAAAATAAATGACAGCGAGAGTCGCGACGCCGCAGGCCGCGGCAAAAATGGCGTAATTGATGTCGCCGACAACGAGAGTCAACGAGCAAACCAGCAAACCGACGATCGTGATACCGGTCGGGACCACGAGCGCTGACAATAATTCGTGGTGGTGGCGACGTGCCTTATACCGCTCAATAATCATGACCGCTCTGGCAGCAAACAAGATGACGCCGATGATGCTCGTCGTCACGATGATTACGCGAGCGTCGCCGGCGCCAGGCTCATTGGGCAAGCTAAATCCGCCGATCCGACTGGCTAAAAGAATCAGCGATATGACGGCTGCGGCGCCGGCGAGCACCAGGAGCAATTGTTCGGCGCGGCGGCGTTCGATCGAAGCGGCGGCCGCAATAAATGCAATGGCCAGCATCGATGAAAACCGGCACGCGGCAATGAGAGTAAGGCCGGGATCGATACTGATCCTCACCGGTAGGGCGGTATCAAGTGCGCTTGCCGCGCTTTGCCAAATCGATTGCGAAAGACCGCCGATCGAGATCGGCAGGAGCTGGACCAGCATCCAGATCAGCGGTACTACGCCGAGCGCTGCCGGGACACGGATGAGCCTGAGGAGATGTCGGCCTTCACCGGGACGTATCGCCGCGGCGACGATCATCATGCCGATCGCGGCACAAAGCTGGATTACGCCGCCGACAATCAGATTATCGAAGAACAGCAGAACGGGGGTCGCCGCGACCAGTGCCAAAAGACCGATATAGGCAACAGACACGAGGGCTATAAGGGGTTGCGTTAGGCCGCCAAGATGCCGCGGCGGCTGGAATTAGGCAAGTGCGCGCGGCTTCAGATCTGGCTCATCGCATCAAGCAGGCACCGGCCAGCTTTTGCGACGCGGCCCGGAAGCCCTCGAGGGAGACGAGTCCGTGGATTTTCGTTGCGTCATCCTCGACATCGATGGATACACTTGACAGTGACTGCCATTGTTCCTGGGCCAGGACTGAGGCCGATCTCGGTAACAGGATGGCCGTGCCCGGCGAAATCACGCTGCCTTGGAACGTCATGCCGTTCATTGCGATGGTTGGCTGCGCCCGCGGCGGTAATGGACCAATGAGAAACACGAGAATTTCGAAATCTTGACCGGCGCACCGGAGATCGAGGCCGGCGAAATCAACATCCGAGCCGGAAAGTTCAGCGGTCGCCATGATCGAGACGATGTCGTGTCCGTCTCGGGGGTCGGCAGTTCGGTCCAATCGCCATTTGCCCGCAATGGGAAGGCTGGCCGGAGCGGATCGCCAGCCGAAGCTCGAATCCGGCGGAGTGTCAGGGATTTTTGGCGAGCCGGAGGGTGCGGCTTGGGCAGGGGAGGGCACAGTCTGGGGCGGTTCCAACGTCAGGTTCTCAAAGCAGTGTAACCGAGCCTTATCATCGGCGATCGCTTGGCAACGGTTGTAGGCGGCTTCGGTTATAGGTCCGGCAGCGTTGGCCATTGCGGTCGCGTGCATGACCGCGGCGACGATCAAGATGGGCTCCAGCCAAGAATGTGTCGACATCGCGCGCAACATTGGCCTTACCGCTCAAGCCGCCGGCGAATCCGACGCTGAAACAATCATACCAAGTCCATGCATTCGCAAAGTCCGCTCCTCGACCGCTGCAGTTTCAATGACTTGTTGCGCCGCGCTCGCCGCTCGCATCTACCGAAAATGGGTTTCAAAATCGACTAGGACGCTTTTGCCTGTGGTGCGCCGTGTCGTGAGCGAGAAGCCTGCAACGAGCGCCGACGGCGACGGTGTTTCGGGGATACGCCAGTTGAGCCCTTGTCTTGCGGCAGCGGATTTGCAATTAATTAAGGGTGTTAGTGGGGACGCTTCCGGGCGAACGGAACGGGCCCCGTGGCGCGAGCGGCGTCGAATCAGGCTGCAGGTACCCAATCTGGCCATGGAGAACCTCGATGGTCCGCAATAATGTTTGGACGGGAATCGTCGGCGCATTGATAACGGTCGGATGCCTTGCGACAGCGCGTGCCGCGCCGGTCGCTCCCATAGTGGTGGCGGCTCCGCTTAGCTCGCCTGCTGATCTGGCATCGTTTTTTTGGGGACGTCCGTATCCGTACGGCTACGCGTATCTGCCCGGGCAATGCTACACGCAGGTAGAAGAGGACACTCCTAAGGGACCGGTTTGGCGGCGCGTTTGGATCTGCCCCGGGCACCCTGGAGGACGATGATACCGCTCGGCCCGGTATCGATCGCCTCGCTAGGACCGTAGCAGCCCTGCCTATGGGCTTTTGATCGATCGATCGAGCCGATCGTGCCGTTGCTCCGCGTCGGTCATACGCGGATTCAAACGATCGCCAACGACACGCCAGACCTTATTGGCAGTGTCGACGCTTCTTGGTTCGGCGCCTTGAGGCCGCGCTCCCGGCCATACCGCTTGGCATTCAGCGCGCGTCGATGACCGGCCGCTGAAGTGCCTGATCGTGACCGCGAGTTACCGTAGACAGGTTGGCGGTCAACGTTGATGGCGGCATCCGGTCGCCGCGTCTGAAGCAGCCGCTGTCACGTCTGGTCGGCGGGCGCGTTCCGCCAACTCTTTCGCGCGCCAAAGGTGCGGGAATTCTTGAGGCGCTGCTGTCGTGGATCCTCGCGCAAGGGGTCCACGTCACGTTGATCGAGCGGTCAGGGCTTGGCAACATGGCTTCATGGTGCGCCTGAACGGAAAGTTCTGCGTCCAAATGCCTCAAACTCGAATGCCTCACTGCCGCTGAACGAGTTTGTGGCTCAACGCGCGAGGCGCCGCGCGCCATCGGGCAACGGGCCGGGTCGTTGCGGTAGATGGGCTGTCAGGGTTCGGCCCTGTGCAAAATTGCCCCGCCCGGGGTAAGTGGGAAAGCCTGGGCGATGGTCCCAAGCTACTGACTCGGCTCGAAAAATCATCGCCGACCGCCTTGAGTCCGGACCCTGTCTGTAGGTGTATCTATATTGCCACAGTTAATGTTTTTTAACCATTACCGGTTGTCACCAGAGGTCATTCCTTTACTGGTAGGAAGTTGCCTCCGGATTCCTGGGTGGGGTGGTGTTCCGATCAGTCCTTCTATCGTCGATGTTCAGGATTGGTGTCCTCGGAGTGGCGCTGGTTGCGGCGGGTTGCGAGACTCCTTCCCGCGTCTGGTCCGAACTCGATTGCGGTGCGAACAGGGGCCGGGTCGTCGATCCCCTATGACCTTGTCAAGTTGACGCCTCCGGTCATCAAGGTTCTCAACTATTACGAACCTGCCAAAATTGCCGGCGCTTTCATCAGCCACGAACCGCCACCGAAAATAAGATTCGGTATCGGAGACGTCGTTTCAATCACGATCTTCGAGGCCGGGGCGGGCGGGTTATACATCCCGGCCGAGGCTGGCGTGCGGCCGGGTAACTTTGTGCAGTTGCCCAACGAGACAATCGACAATAATGGCAATCTTACCGTGCCCTATGCCGGGCAAATCCAGGCGGCTGGTCGAACCAACGTTGATATTCAAAACGACATCGTAGCGAGAATCAGAAACCGTGCCATCGAGCCGCAAGTCATTGTGACATTGGCCACGCAGAACACGTCGTTGATCAGCATTTTTGGCGAAGTGGGCACTCCCATTCGATATCCCGCTGCTGGTTATGGATCAGGAGACCGCATTACGGATGCGATCACGCGCGCCGGCGGCATCAAAGATCCTGGCTATGAAACCTGGGTGATGCTCGAACGCAAAGGGAAGCGAGCTTCAATACCGCTGGTGAATCTTGTTGATGATCCTAACGATAATATCTACGTGCAGCCTGGCGACCGCATCTACGTCTACGCGCAGGATCAGCAATTCATTGCGTTTGGCGCGACCGGCACGCAAGGCCAATTCGGCTTTGGCGCATGGCACATCGATCTGGCCGACGCCATCGCTAAAGCAGGCGGACTTCTCGATGCAGGGGCCGATCCCGGGTCGGTATTCCTCTATAGAAACGAGCCTCGCCACATCGCCGAACTGCTTGGGGCCGATATGTCGCGGTTTACAGGCGAGATCGTTCCTGTGATCTTCAGCGTCGATTTCCGCGAACCCGGCGGCTTTTTCCTGGCCAGTCAGACGCAGATGCGAAACGGAGATGTTATTTTCGTCGCTAATGCAGAAGCGGTTGAGATCACCAAATTCACCAGTTTCTTGAACACGATCATGTCGACCACGAGCAACGAGGTCTCGCTCTGGCAGCAGATCAAGTATGCCAAATAGAAGTCGCCGTCACGATCTGCCGGACTGACCATCGCGTATTACGTCGTGGACCGACAGGGTGCCTGGGAGTAGGATGCTCTCATTGACGCCCGCGCGGTGCCTCATTCAATGGACGATCGCAAGACCGCGAGCCGTAATCGGTTAGCAAGCGCTGTTCTGTTCATGGCGATTGGGGGTGCGCCACTCCCATTCGCCTCGCGCGATCTTGTTACCGTCGCCTTCTGGTGCTTTCTGCTTGGGTTAGGTTTGCTCTTGGCATCGACCCAACAGCTGCGAAGCGGCCATTATCGAATGCTCTTCGGCATCGCCTTGCTCGTCGCCTGTTTCGGATTCGTTCTGCACGAGCAACTGGCCGACCACCCATGGGTAGCCGTGCCGAATCCGATCTGGGCGAAAACGTCGGAACTGTTGGGACAGCCGGTGTCGCCGTCGGTTTCAATAATTCGCGGCGAACCGTTCTATGCGCTTGGCCGGTCTCTTGCTGCGGTACTGGCGCTCACGCTGGGCTTGGTGATTGGTGCAGACAACAAACACGCCCGCCAGTCGCTGCTGATCATGGGATGGTCAGGTGTCGGCTATGCCGTGTATGGCCTTGCGACCCTCCTATTTGATCCGACCGCACTCCTGTGGCGTGAAAAGACCGTCAATCTCGAAAGTCTCACTGCGACTTTCATCAACCGCAATACGGCGGCGAGTTACTTCGGCTCCTGCGCCGTCGTATGGTTGGCTTTGCTCATGGCAAGGGTGCGCGGGCAGTTGCCGGCAGGCCCAATCGTCTGGGCAAAGCTGCCGGAGCGCATCGTCGCCACGGTCCCGGCTGACAAGCAAATCATCATCCGGTGTTGCATGTTCTTCGTTTGTCTGACGGCGATGTTCATGACCGGCTCGCGCGGCGGCATCCTGTTGTCGCTGATTGCGATGATGATTGCGTTCGTGGTATTTTTTCGCCGCGACTTGCCGCGTCGCTCAAGTCTTATTGTGGGGGCGGCTAGTGCCGGCATTGTGGCGCTGGTACTGCTCCAATTGTTGGGTGGCAATGTCGAAGCTCGCATCGATGAAGGCGGGCTCGTCGATCAAGGGCGGCTTGCGGCCTATCGATCGAGCCTGCGGATCATCGCCGACTACCCGTGGTTTGGCACCGGATTGGGCACATTCACGTCGATCTTTCCGGCCTATCGCAGCGGAAATATTTCGATCCACGGGGTGTGGACATTTGCCCACAGCACCCCTCTCGAATTGGCTGTCGAGCTCGGCATTCCACTCGCTCTGGTGATTGCGGCGGCGTGGATTTCGGCCCTTGTCGTCCTGATCCGAGGAACCCGCCGATCGCGCCGCGATACCGTGGCGCCGCTCGCTGCGTTGGCCGTGTCGCTCATCGCGCTGCTGCATTCATCGATCGATTTTTCGCTACAAATCCCGGGTTATGCGATCGTTGTCTTTGCTCTTTTGGGTGTCGGTCTGGCGCAGTCGTTCGAGACTGGCTCGGTAGCTCGTCATCGTCGGCGCAGACGCGAGTCCCCCGATGATGAAATTGACAATGCCGAAACGGCTCAGGTGACGGGACTGACGCCGCGCCCGGCGATGGGGGTTCCAAAGCAGGTTTTCGGTAGTCGCACCGTACATGCGATCACGATTTTCATGACCGACTTGTCGCGCAAGCGCATACGCTCGCACTCCTGATAATCTACGGCCCGCTGCAGCGACGATTGGAGCACAGCGTGTGCGCTCGACGATTTAGACTCGCCCGCCCGCTTGCTACCACCCATCGAGACGACATCGCGGTGCGGGTCACCAACAAAATCCCAATCGCCCGGCGCATCACCCGAGCTCAACGCGACGAGTATCGCAACTCGCCGTCCGGGTCAGGTGGTATTGACATAGACTGAGCACTCAACCAGTTGATTTGACAGCATTAATTATCGTCGCGATTGATGATCACGCAAAACCCATTCATCTCTTGCCGTGATGGTTTCTGTGCCTCGTGCGAGCTTATGAGGATATCGGCCTTCACGGGTTCGCAACGAAACGCTTGCATGTGCTCAGCTCAGTATGGATTATCCACCATGCTGAAGGTTCCGACGTTCAGCTCTAGCCGTTCTCGCACACGGCAATCGCACGGCCATCATGTTTCTTCAGCACCGGTCTTTCGCCGATGTCCTAAGCCTTCCATGGAGCTCTCAATGCGCACTTTTGGCGTGACGCTAATTTGCTTGGCACTGATGTCTGGGCTTGCTCAGGCTCAGCACCCGGCGAGATCGCATTCGGTCACAATCAGAGCGGCCCCTGTTAAGCAAGTGGTCAATGCAAATCCAGAGGCAGATGGAACGTCCTTCCGCATAGATCTAATCCTGAAGAACGGCCGGCGGGTGGCTTACGAGTTTTCGCCCGACGAGGCCCTGCAGATTGCCAACGGCCTGAGCAAACCCGCCGCCCCTGGCGCGCAAAGGCTGCAAGTCGCGGCACTTGTCTATGGCATGATGATACAGGCCGATCCGCAAGGACGAGCTGTCATCATTACGCCGCGCGACCAAACCGGTAATTTGCAATCTCTGGCAATCCCACTCAGCGGCGCAGACCAGTTGCTGGAAACTTTGCGCGCGAAGATCGCCGAGGCGAAGGCCTTTGCCGCCAAGCAAAACAGCCAAACCCCGCCCGCAAAACCACCGGGGCAAACGCCGCCGAAGCAATAGTCTCGTTGATCTCGGGCGCACGCCCCGCCGCGCCGCCGTAATCCGCGCACGCCTTTGGCTCTTGCCGCTGACCGCCTGCCCGGACCTCGGCAAACTCAATCCTTCGTGGTTCGATATCGACACGATCGCGAACAGAAGCTGCCAGCATCGAACCACTGGACCGGAATCCACGGAATTGTCAAAGCGGTGGGCCGGCCGGATGGTTTCTTCTCAGGGTGGGTTGGAACGGCACCGGGCACCTCGGCATCGCATCGATCCGCTCTATCCCGCATGGGGATTAGCGGGTCGCCGTCGGCAGTTCGCGGCTATCGAAAGATATGGCTTGCGGTCTTTATGCGGCTCTCAGGTCGCAAGTGCCGCCGAATGTTAGCTTCGATTTTTGCCGCACTTTCCGCTTGAGATAAACAGCGACAGCAAACTGTCGATATTGGGCGGCAGAAAATGCGCGCCCATAGCGAGTCGGCTTGAGTTGAAGCTTAACGCTTCGCGACGCCGATCCGCGACATGAACTCGAGCAAACTCTTAACGGTTTGTTGTTTCGTCGTTTCGAATTGAGTTCGAATTGACAAGGCAAGTTTAGCGGCGCTGCAAACGCTTTGTGCGAGGTGTGACTCCGACCAAACAGGAAGGCGTCACATGCGCGCGGCTGCGACAGAAATCCTCAAGGGCGGTGCGGCGGCAGCACTGGTCGCCGTTGCGGTGTTGGGCAGCTCGGCCGTGAGTACGGCACGAGCTCTCCCGCTGTACATGTCGCTCGGCGAGCAGACAACGGCACCCGACGGCTGGATCTTTTTCTGTATCGAATACAAATCGGAATGCAAGACCACGCCATTGACAGCGCAGCAGGTTACGCTCTCAAAGCAGGGCTGGAACGAACTCGATGGCGTCAATCGCTGGGTCAACAGTCACATCCGGCCGCTCAGCGACATGGAGCACTGGGGCGTTCTCGACCGCTGGAATTACCCCGACGATGGATACGGCGACTGCGAGGATTACGCGCTGCTCAAGCGCCGCATGCTGATGCAGGCCGGCTGGCCGCGGCAGGCGCTGCTCATCACGGTGGTGCATGACCTGCAAGGCGAAGGGCATGCGGTCCTCACCGTCAAGACCGACAAGGGCGAGTTCATTTTGGACAACCAGCGAAACGACATCCTGCTCTGGTCCGACACGGGCTATGAGTATCTGTCACGCCAATCTCAATCGGACCCGGATGCATGGGTGTCGATCGAGCCGCCGGTCGGACCCGCCGTCGCCGCGCTGGTCGCGCCTCAGCCGGTTGAACTCAGGGCGTCCGGCGATGTGCTTCGCGAAGATCAGGATACGCCGAATATCGCTGTGGGAGATCAGCTCTCCGCACAACAGGCGAGCGAACCGTCGCCGCCCTTTGCGGCGGAAAACGCCTGGGTGGTTCAACTCATCGGCAATGCCTCCGAAGCTTCCGCACTGGCATCATATCGGCACATGCAAGATAGCTATAGCGGACTGCTCGGCTCGCGGCAGCCGCTCGTCAGCCGTTCCAGGGTTGGGATGAATGGCTATTGGTACCGCGTGCGCATCGCCGTGAACAGCCGTGGCGACGCACAGACGCTGTGCGGCGGCCTGCGGGCAGCCGGGGGAAGCTGCTTGGTCCAGCGGGGTTGAGATCAAACAATTGAAAACGAGCAAATAGTACCTATTCTGCGGCGGACGCCTGCGCCGCAAACGCGCGCTGCGCTTTAAACGCGCCGCGTTCAAAATGATTACGACAACGAAACTCGCAACCTTCACACAGCGGCAGATGAGCCCGCGATCGTCACGCTAGCGCATCTTCGCCGTCAGCTCTCCGTCTCGCGCAATTGTTCCGACGTGTTTCGGATCCGATGCGCCATTTCACGCATCAGGTTGGTCAAAATTTGGGTGGCGATATGCGGGTGTCGCTGCAACATCGTCTCGTAGCACCTGCGATCAAGCTCCAAGCATACAAGATCGTCGGCAGCGATAATGTTTGCGGACCGCGGTTCATTTTCGATTAGCGACATTTCGCCGACAGTGGTGCCGGCGCCGAGGCTTGCAATGCGTCGCGTACCGCGCAAGTCATCGACACGAAGCCTGATGTCGACCGCGCCTTTCATGATCAGCCACATGCGGTCGCCCGGCTCACCCTCTGCGGCCAGGCGTTCGCCCTTCGCGAACTCACGCTCGACCAGAAGCGAGGCAAGGACGCTGCGCCCTTCATCATCGAGGGCACGAACAAGGTCGTGCTCCTCAAGGCGAAGCGGCTCGCACCGCTTGCGGATGTCATCAAACTCCCGCAGCACCCGGTTTTCGATCCATTCCAAAGTCGAATCCAGATCGTTGAAGATCGTCGGTTCCTTGCCGTCATCGACGATGCGCGAGACGGGTTTGCGGCGATCGGCGGGCAGATTGCACAAAAGCAGGCGCTTGCCGCTCTTGCGGCTTTTTTCGATGATGTCGCGGATAATGTTGGCGCCGGTTACGTCGATATCGGTGATCCCGCGGCAGTCAAGAACGATCGCCGTGGCTGTGGCAGGCGCGCCGGTCACCTCACGTGCGAGTGCGTCCGCATTGCCGAAGAACAGAACCCCGCTGAGCTGCAATACCATGCACTCCGCGCCGCGTTCGCGCAGAACCTCGGCCTCGGTCGCGGTTCTGACCCGTTTCGACCGCACGTTCGCGCCGGACAAACGACGGCGAATGATCGGTTGGCTCATGTTGATGACGAAGGTCAGGCACGTCATCGCGATGCCGGCGACAATTCCGACTACAATCGACACGGTCACCGTCAAAATCATGACGGTGAGCACCACTGCGAGATCATAATAGATGCGCAGCCCTTCGTCCGCGGCCCTGAGCCGCAGCACGCTATACGTGGAACGCACGCTCCAGCGATCGAAGCTCGAAATCGAGACCACGAACAGCAGGGCAACGATCGCGGCGAGCGGGATCGCGCCGAACGCATCCGGGACGGCGAACGTGAGCAGAAACAGACCAAGGCTGGCGGTCAGGCCGACGGCGCGCGTTCGCCCGCCGCTGCGGAAAGCGGCGGCAGTCATCGGCGCGCCGACCGAGACCGCAAGTCCTCCGGCGGCGGCCGACACGATGTCGCCGAAGCCGAGCGCGAGAAGGCCGCGTCCGGCGGGCACATTGGTATTTGCAAGCTTTTCAGCCATCCGGAACGCCAGCAGCGACTGCATTGTGCCGACGATGACGATCGCGACTGCGATGGAAATAATATGCGGCGCGGCGCCGATCAGCATCTGCCGGGTTTCGGGCAAGGCAAGGTTTGAGATCGGTGCGATAGGCGGAAATTTGATCGGCAAACGTCCGAGCGTCACACCAAGATCGAGCTGTGGGGCGGCAAATCGGAGCACATGGTAGCCGGCGATGCCGGCCAGCAGCCCCGTCAACGGCGCGGGAATCTTTTTGGTTCGCGCTTCAAACCAGAATACAAAGGCGACGAGCGCGACCACAAACGCCAGCATGGCCGGATGAACGCCGAGTGGAGCCTCGATCGAGGGGTGGAATTGCTTGATCTGAGACAGGAATATCGAGGCCGAGACGCCGTTGACGAACCCGGCGACGACGGGATGAGGTACGTACTTGACGACACGGGCGATCCCGGCCAGAGCCACGCCGACTTGCAGAATTCCGGCCAGAACGATGCAGACCAGCAGGGCGGTGATGACCGCCGCCGGATCGCGAGAAAATGCCGGCTCTGCCGCCAATGTAGAAACCAGGCTAGCCTGCACCAGCGCGATCGTGACTTGAGGAGCCCACAGGATGAATGAGGAGCTCGCAACCAACGTGGCGCAGGCGCCGCCGAACACTGCGCCCGCTACCGCCGCCCCGGCACCAAAGGCCAAATGGTGAATGCCCAAGGGCCCGGCCACGACCACCCCCCCGGCCAAGCTGGCGGAGAGGAGCGTGAGCCCGATTGTCAGACCAACACCGGCTTCACGCTGCAGCGTCTTCAGTGCCGGTAGCGCCCCCGTAAGGGACGCCATTGTTGTCATCTGCTGGTCGGCCATAGCGCATACTCCGCAACCGCCCCGAGCAAAGCCGGGTCGGTTATTCGGGCGGACGCAATTCGCAGAGTTCGAGATTATTCATGACATCCCGAGCAGCTGTTACGGCTCAGCTTCACGCTGCAGTTTCGCCTTATCCTCGAGACAATAATAGCCGGACAAGCGACTGAGGAGCTTGCGCCGCTTCCATTGATTGAGAATGCGACTGACGTTCTCGCGGGCGATACCGGTCATGGCGGCAATGTCGCTCTGTCCGATCTTCTGGCGAATGACAATGCGCCCTGCCCCGACATCCTGGCCGAAACTCTCCGCCAATTCGAGCAGCGTGCAGGCGACGCGGCCCTGCAGCGGCAGAAAGCTTCCGGCTGCGATCACTGCATCGGTCCCGCGCAATCGTGCAGTCAGAAGCGTCACCAATGCCTTGTAGATCTCCGGATGCCTGTTGGCGAATTCTTCGAATGCAGCGCGGCTGAGGAAACTCAACACCGACGCGCGTATTGCCACGACGGACGCCGACCGCGGTAGGCCGTCGATGATCGAAAGTTCGCCGACGATGGCGCCCGGACCGAGAAAGGCCAGGATACGCTCCGTGCCGGAGCGAGAAACCAAGGTGACCTTCAGCAGTCCTTGCTCAACACGGTAGCAACCATTGCCGGGATCGCCGGTGAGGAATAGCACCTCGTCGGCGCTAAGCCGGACCGGTGCGGCGCTGGTAAACAATTGGCCCGAAAGATGCGCGGGCAGTTCCGACAGCAGGCTCTGGTTGGGACGGGGAGCCACGATAACCCCTGACGCAGGCCGGACGTTTACATTTGCCCACCAAGATGCGGCAGAATACGGCGAAATAAAAGGTCCACGCAAATCCAAGGCAAAGGCGGCGCAGACGCGGTGGCGGAGGATTTAGGAGCGCCCTGGATCAAGGCCAGCGGGTGGTTGACGTCCTCGGCATCGCCACGGATCACAGCAATCGGCGCCAGATGTTCGCCTGCAAATTAAGGTAAACTCAAGTGAATCGGCATTAACCATGTTCTCAGGGAGCATCGGCTGGAACCCCAATCCGCAGCCGATCGGGCCCATAGCAGTGGCGGCCTTGGGCGCGATCGGGTACAGAGAGTCCTCGGCCCTGAGGCTTCCGGCCCGCGGCACGTTCCGCGTGATGATGGCCGAATGACCGGGAATATGGTGGCCGAGTGACGCGTAAGCAGCCGGGCGGAATTGGCATAGGTCGAGCCAGCGCCGGTGACGACGATCATCCTCAGCCGGCGGCGGGGAAGCATTTGCTCCGGCGTTTGGACGCGGACCCCGGCCGCGGCGGCCTTAAGCAACAAGCCGGCGGCGGCGATGGCCACGCCACAATATGGACGTGCTCATGATATGCTGCTGGTAACCGGTCGGGGAGAATTCAGCGGAATTCGCCGGCTGTGGCATCGTCCGGATCGGCCGCATCGGCGCGCACGGGGCCGGCCATAACGAAGAGCAACAAGCGACTGTTTGTGTTGTATGTGTGACAAATCGACAGTGACGAGTTCGGCCATGGCCGGAAGCTTTGCGTACGCGCGGTTGACATCTATTGCTGACTATCTGTTCGGGCGCAACACCCTGATCGGCATCGCGACGCTGATGCTGCTTTCGATCTCGGGTTACGCCACCTGGAGCGGGCTGCACGATTTCATTATCGGCGTGTCGGTGCAGGCGCGTCGGTTGCCCGGGACCGGCATCAGCAGCGGCGCCTTTGTGATCGGAATCGTGATCGTGCTCACCTTCCTGATGTGGCTTGCGCTGCGCGAAACCTTCGGCGCGCAGCGGCGGCTCAAGGAGCGGATGATCGCGCTGCCGCTCTATCTGTTTCTCGCCCTGTGGTCGATCGGCTTCGGTTACGGCTTCTGGTGGAGTCTGATCGCCGGCAACGACGCGACCCGCGTCAGCCTGTCGCGGCTGCAACAGGATGCGCACGACGCAGCGGCCGTGATTGCAGCCCGCCTGCAGGCCGTACAGGCCGATCTGAGCAACGTCGTGAGCTGGTCGGACATCCAGATGGCCCGCGAGGAGGAAAGCGGCGGCAGTTGCGGGCTTCGGTCCCCGGCAGGACGCGGCCGGCTCTACCGTGCGCGGCGCGGCGTACGCGACTCGATTACCGCGCTGCGCGACAGCATCAACCGCTCCTGGCTCGAGCCGATAGAGGCCGACCTCAACAAGCTCAGCACCGGCGTCGACCTGCCTGACGGCGGCTCGTTCGAACAGCGGCAGGGGCTGTTCGAGGCCAAAGCCGCGGAGATCCACAGCACGGCCGGCGCCGTCGCAGCACGCAGTAACGCGCTCGGCGCATCGACTGCCGCCGACCTGCGCGCGCTTGCGGGCTCGGTGTCAATCAAGCCGGAGGAGTCGGGCTTCTCATGCTACGACCCGGCACTGGCGCAGCGCTTGCGCCAGGCGGCGAACCAGGCGACGCAGCCTGCCGAACTTCACCTTCGTCCGGCTGTATTCAGCGAGGGCCCGGCCGGCGTCGCCAACGCGGTCAAGGCGCTGTGGAGCAACGTCGGCGCCTATGCGGGAAGCCTCGTGCGCTTCGTCGCCTTGGGCGGCAGAGAGAGCTTCGAGCGCACCGCCAGCGGCGAGCCAATCACCGGCCGCGACGTCATCGCGCTGCTGGCTACCATCGGCGTAGACCTGGGCATCCTGGCAATGACGCTGCTGAACCCGCCGGAGACTGGGCCAGTGCGGCGCGTTGCGCTTGCCGCCAACGAAGCGCGTCTGCGTCTGCCGACGCCCGCGGTGATCGAACATCTGACCCGCGCGATCCAGACCGCGATCGGACGTGCCCCCTGCGAGGACGCCAACTTCGAATGGGTGCGGTGCCATTTCATTCACCACAACGGTACGTCTTACTTCGTGATTCCCAACCTCTATCACAGCGGTCAGGACAAGATGGAAGAGTTGCGCGCGCTGGCGATGAACCAACTCGCTGGCGTGTTCGCCGATCTCAAGCTGGTGCGCGCGCTCACGGGGTCCGAGATCAGGCGGCTCGGCAGGGAAGAACAGCGCGACAATTATTCGAGCCTGACGCCCTTCCGGCTGCGCCGGAATGGCGCCAACGGCGCGAGCGGCGCGAACGGCACGAACGGCACGAACGGCGACGCGGCCTCAGTCTACGAGTCGACGCAGGTCGTGCACGGCGGCGAGCTTGCGGGACGGCTGCGAAACCATGGCGTTTTTTCCAAGGCCCAGCGGGCGCTCGATATCGCCGGGTGGAGCCAGCACGCTCAGGAGGACGTCGAGATTTTCCGTCTGGTCGATGCCGACGGACTGACGCCGCTTCTGATCGTGCTCAACGACGCGCAGCCGAACCGTACGGAACGCCCACGCGAGGCGCTTGGCCTGGCGCTGGAAAGCGTATGGGCGCTCGCGCCCGTCGCGCGGGATTCTCCTACTGGAGAAATTTGACGGTCGTCGAGCGCTCGTTCGCGTGGACCGCGTTGGCCAACCTTGTCAACGTTACGCACGAGGGGCGGCTGGCGCGACGGCGCGCGTTTCGGGGCCGCTCTGGAGTGCAGCGGGGACGGCGTTGCGTCACCGGGTGGGCCGCCGTGCGGCGATTGCAATCGAGCGGACTACACGAAGCTTTAATCAGCGCTGTCGAGCGACAAAATCGGTGTCGCGGCCGCTCAAGCGGTTCAAACCTACCGCTCAGGCCCGAACGGCCTCAACTCGCGCTCGGCCCGGAAGACATTGCTGTAAAGGTTTGCAATCCATTGCTGCCCGCTCGATGTAACATTGAGATATCGAATTGCCGGTTGGATTTGCGTGGAAACGCTCTTCCAATAGAATTGCGGGTATAAGTCCACCAGATCGGCAGGCGATGTGTAGCCAAGCTGCGCGTTCATACCGACTTCTTCGAACTCGTGGTAGAGCGCATTGGCCTTGCGCAGATAGTGCGGGTCTCCCAGTTGGCCTATGAGATCGGCCGCCCGCACGAGCAGCCCCTCTTCATTCTCTCGGCCATCGGCCTCGCCCGACCCCGGAAACCGTGTGAACTCGATGGCGCGTGCAACCCTGCCTGCATCGAGAACGTGCATTGTCGCCAGCCGATCAAGAACGAACATTTTCGAGCGCTCAACATGATAGGGCAGCAGCGCAGCGTCGGACGATCCCCGCGGCAGCTTGGTTTTCCGCCCGTCCGCGTCGATGACATAGCCATCCGCGTCGTCGCCTTTGAGAATTCCCCGGACATAGCCGATGTCGTGAAACAGACACGCCACGACAAGATGCGCGTAATCGCCCGGAAGTGTAGACGTAAGCAGCGCACGCCCTCTCATGATGTGATGGCCTGCGAGCGTTACCAGCATCGTATGTTCGACGTTGTGATAGGGGGCGTCGCTATTGCCAATGCACTCAAGCGCGAGCCGGGCCAAGGACGGAACCAGTTCCGTCACCGCCACCTGCGAGGAGCCAAACCTGTCGCTCATGTACGAGGAAAGGCACGATCCCAGGGCTTCGGCCGCCAGTTCAGGAACCGTGATCAAGCCCATCGGAATCTACCCCATTGGCGGCAAGCCCGCATCGTTTTTTCGTGCGGAATTGCAAACAGCTGCTAAAAGCCAAGCTACTCCCCGTCACATGGCTTCCATTGTGATGCAGATCACATAATTTTGCTTTGTGGCATTCAAAAATAACGCGAGCCCGGCGCCTTACTTTCTTGAGAACGTCTTGGAATTTTCTTGGAATGCCAGGAAATTGACCACTTTTGTTGCAATTATATGTTGCAATTATGCAACATTGTGATCTTTCCGTCACGCACGCCGATCATGATCATGATGGCCACGACCGCCACTACGACGCCGTAACGGTCGGGCGGGCCGTCAAATGCTTTGCGCTGCAGGGACGCCAAGTTATGTTCAGGTCTGCCGCAGCGCGCGTCGGCCAGCAGTTCTATTTCTCCGTCATCTCGAACGATCCATCCCAGTCCGAAGACAGCGCGGCCTGCCGCAATAGTGAGATGCGCGACGCAAAAAGTGCATAGCAGGTGTCGAGTTCCGCTATTCCGATCTTGCGACATTCAGCCGTCAGCCGCTCTGCCTCGTCCCAATGCTGCTGCCGATAGGCGGCCAGGAATTCGGCATGAAACCGTTCGAGACTTTTGAGCTTGGAGTGATCTTCGCTGAGTAGTTCAAGAAATGTGTAGATCTTTTCCGGCCGTTTGCGGCCCTTGACTTGCACCGCGTCCAATTCCAGCGCCGGAACATCGGGGCTAAGCGCGCGCTGCCCGACGGCTGCGCTGAGGCCATAGATTTTTGTGAGCCCTTCAAAGCGCGACGTCACGTTCACCTCGTCTCCGATTGCCGAGTAATCGAACCGCATCGTCGAGCCTAGATTGCCAACGCAGCATTCGCCGCTGTTGAGGCCTATTCCAATACGCACCGGCTGGAACGGGCGAGCGTTTTGCAGCGCCTGCATTCGCCAGTGTTCGTTCAATTGCTGCATTTTTTTCGCCATCTCGACTGCGGCGCGGCATGCGTGTTTCTTATGGTCGGGATCGTCGAGCGGCGCATTCCAGAACGCCATGATGGCGTCACCCATGTACTTGTCGATCGTGCCGCGCTGTTCCAAAATGATCTCGCTCAGCGGCGTGAGAAGCTCGTTGATGAATTGCGTCAGCTCCGTGGCGGCTAGATGCTCGGAGATCGAAGTGAAGTTTCGCACATCGCAGAACATCAACGTCAGCTCGCGCAATTCGCCGCCCAGTTTCAGCTTGTCGGGGTGGGCGACGATCTCCTGGACCACGGTGGGAGCGAGGTATCGGCTGAAGGCGCCGCGGATCTGGCCGCGTTGCTGCTCCACCGCGTGGTAAGTGTAGAAAGTGACGCCAGCGGTCATCAATCCCAGAACCAGCGCCGGATAGGATGGATCGAGCAGAAGGTTCGCATAGCGGAAGGCTGCCCAACCGCCGGCGGAGACCAGTCCCATCGCGAACAGACCAATTGCCGCCGAGTATTTGGCGGAAAACAGCGGCAACGACGTTGCGAGGATGACGCCGAGTACCAGCGTTACGAACTCCTCAACTCCGAGCGCATAATCAGGACGCGTCAGATATTGACCGGTTAACAGGTCCTCGATGACCTGGGCATGAATATCGACTCCCGGAATCGCAGCATCGAGGGGCGTGGCCCGCAAATCCAAAAGCCCCGACGCACTCGATCCGATGAGCATAATACGCCCCCTGATTTGATCCGGCGGGATTTGTCCCTCCAGGACCTTCCAGGCTGGCAAGTAGGCGGAATTATCGAAATGCCGGAAGCGGAGATAGATCCCGCCGCCGCTGTCAGTCGGCACTTCGATGCTGCCGATGCGGATGTGGGTTATGCCGGTGGATTGTCCGAACGTCTTTTCGCCGCTCGCATTCGCTGATTTGATGACGTAGGTCGACGCGCCTTGGGCAACGCGCAACAATTCCGCGGCAAGCGACGGTACCAGCTCTGTCCCCAGCCGGAACATGAGTGTGACGCGGCGCACGACTTGGTCGCGATCGGCGATCCAATTGTAGGCACCGAGCCCGTGCGCGGCCTGCTCGAATTCGGGCAGGCTTCTGCTAGCAACCTTAAATCCCGCCAGGAATGGGCGCGGATCATCGCCTGCTGTTGCAAAACCGACTTTTTGTGGAATCGTCGTACTTGTCCCACTGCCCAAAGCCACCGACAAAACGCTCGGCGAATTCTTAAGCGCCTCGGCAAAAACCTGATCATGGCTTGGCTGCGCGCCGACGATGGCGGACAACTCGTGTGCCTCTCCTGGATTTAATTGTTTTACAATTTGTTCGAGCGAGGTCCGGTCCGGCTCGGCGAACAGCACGTCAAACACAACGGCTGCCGCCCCTTGCGCCGTCAGGGTCTGCAATAGCTTGGCAACGGTCGTTCGCGGCCACGGCCATTGGCCGATTTTGGCAAGCGACTGGTCATCGATGTCGACCACCCGCACCGGCAGGTAGGGATCGTAAGTTCTGGGCTCGAGCCGCTGATAATAGTCGAATGCAATAAGTCGTAACGCTCGCACGAAGAACGGATCCAGGTAGCGGATCAGAACCGCGAGCGCGAGAAGTGAAGTGACCAGCCCGACGTAAGCCAGTCGGTTTCGGAGGCGCGTCATCGACGTGCACGTGGATTTCAGGAAACGCCCACGCCCACATTGCTCTACATGAGATTGTTTCGCAACCATCGACCGTTCGCCACGATCGGGCTTCGAATTCTTCCGCCTTTACGATGATGATGCGGGGATGCCGATGCCGATGCCGGGCCGTGGCTGCGGAGGTGGCTTTGGCCCCAGCTTGACGGTCTTGCGAGGCCGCTAGAAGGGCTTGATCGCCCCGGTGTCCGGGTATAACATCGTCATAATTTCCACTTCAACGTGGGGCACAAGCCATGTGTACGTACAGCGGTAAAGTGACTGCGGCAGTAACGGTGGCGATGCTGTTTGGGTTGCAGGCAACCGCATTTGCGGCGGACCCGAAAATTGGCGGTGCCAAATCGGCCAAACCCCAAGTCGAGGGTATCGTTAACGGGCAAAGCCAGACCATTACGACCGGCACTGACGTCTACGCGAATGAGACGGTTCGCACCGGAACTGGCGGGGTCGCGGATCTCGTCTTCCTTGACAACACCGATTTGTCGGTCGGCCCAACATCGGAAGTCCATTTGGACAAGTTCGTGTACGATCCAACCGGCTCGACGGGCAGTGTCGTGATTGAGGTGACCCAAGGCGCTTTCCGATTTGTAACGGGCTCGCAAGACAAGCGCGCGTATCAGATCAAAACCCCATTCGGAACTCTTGGAGTTCGCGGGACCATTTTCGAACTCATAGTGAAGCCGTGTAAACCCGGGGTGCCTCGCGACCAGTGCGGTCAAACTCTCAAGTTGGTCGAAGGCGCGATGACTTTTACACCAACCAGCGGACCGCCGGTCAATCTAACGACGCCGGGCCAGACGGTGACCGTCAATGGCAACGGTCAGGTGACGCAGTCGACTCAAACGGGCACGATCCTCAACTTTGCCACCACGGGCAGTACGACGACCGCCGCCCTTGGAGGCGGAGGAGGCGGAGGTGCCGGCGTCGGACCGACGGCTTCGATTCCCCCGGGCGGAGGGGGAGGTGGAGGGGGAGGGACCACCTCAACTGGCACAGGTACCTCTCTTGGAACGGGACTAACATCGGGGGGCGGAGTGACTGGGCCGACCGCAGTTAGTCCATAAGGACCGGCTGCAAGCGCCGCTCGCGGCAGGCGGTGGCGTCGGTGTGGTCCCAGCATTTGGACGCTGACAGTTCAGCCTGTCTGGTGCCCGTTGCTGTTGCCAAGTTGAATGCAGCGTGGCCAATCTCACTTGCAAAGAGATGGCGCACCCCTTGCTGCATTCGAGTTTGACACAACTTGAAAATTGAGCGTGGATCACACGATGCGAAACGCCGGCGTCGCCGCGTAAGGCGTGTTGCCGACTGTAGGTGTTGGCGTCGCCGGTGACAGCGCCGTTGCTCGGGTGAATGGATGGCGCCCATTATCGTCGAGGAGAGAGCGCCATTTGATGCACACTTGGATCGGGTAAACCTATGCAGGTTTGCCCCGGCAAAATGGGGATAGACTCGAAACGGGTGCTTGGCACCTCGGAGCGGCGTTAATCCTGTTTCCCGAGGCCTTAAGACTAATCTCATGCCGCGTTCCGGCCCGCGAAATAAGTCTTTGTGCCCGCGGAAGTATTTTGCTATCTATTGAATTAACGTTGCAAAAAATCCAACAGACAGCTCGTGACGGTCTCGGCGAGAGCCTTGAATGAAACGATGACCTTGATTTTGTCACGATTAAGAAATGGATTTGAGGTGAATTTCTCGGGCTAAGAGGCGGGATGGGCCGGGATTGGCAGGTTCGCCGATGCTGGTTCATGCGTCTTGCCGTGTGGCGGGCCGCGCCCGTGGCAAGAGGCGGCTGCGATAGTTTAGCTGCGGACGCAAAGATTGCCTGCTTGTCACGGTAACCGACGATGTGGTGCGTAAATGGACAAGTTGCCCGATAGCGCGGGCCTTAGTTACCCCGAACAGCAGTTGCAGGTCGATTCCTTCGCGACCAAGGAAGCCATCGAGCAACTGATCGGAATTGTCCGTCGTCAGTATCCTATTATGGTGCTTATCGTGGCATGCGCGATGGCGCTGGGCTTCGTGTATCTGTTCGCGACTCCGAAGCAATATACCGCCGATACGATGTTCTTGATCGACACGACCAGGCTGAAGGCTCTGATGAAGGAACCGCGGCTTGATGATCAGCTGCCGCTCGATGATGCTCAGGTCGAAACCGAGATCGAGGTGTTCAAATCGCAGCAGATTGGATTATCGGTTGTCAAGGACTTGAAGCTTACAAAAAATCCTGAATTCGTTGGTTCGCAGACCAGCCCCATTCGGGCTCTTTTCAAGCTGATATTGTCGCCGTTCGGTTCCGGGGCGGTGAGTTCTCAGGCGCCGGTGTCGGAAACCGCCCTGACGCAAGCGGCGCTGGACCACTTTCTGGCGCATCGGAACGTCACGCGCGTCGGCGATACTTACGTGCTTGATCTCTCCTATACCTCACTAAATCCGGATACCGCTGCAGCGGTCGCCAATGCGATGGCCGATGCCTACCTGGTCGGCGCGCTCGACGCCAAATACCAATCGTCGAAGCGAGTGGCCAAGTGGCTGCAGGAACGAATTGCCGAACTGCGCCAGCAGGCGATGGCGGCGGATGAGGCGGTGCTCGCGTTCAAGGAACAAAAGAAAATCATTGATGTCGGCGGCGGAAATGGCGGCGGCGGCAGGTTGCTGGTCGACCAGCGCGTAGCCGACGTCAATGCTGAACTGGTCAAAGCGCGCGCCGATACCGCCGATGCGAAGGCCCGTCTCGACCGCATCCAGGTCGTCCTGAGCGAGGATATTCCCGATGCGGCCGATGCGGTCTCGCTTAAGGACGGCATCATCAATCAACTGCTCACCCAGTATCTCCAGGCTCAGCGCACTTACGATGTCTATAGGGCGAAGTACGGCGACACCCATCTTGCGGTCGTCGCGCTCAAGACGCAGATGACGCAGTTGCGTAAATCCATGAATGCTGAGTTGGCTCGAATTGCTCAGTCCTATAAGAGCGACTACGTGGTCGCCAAGTCGCGTGAAGAAAATCTCGATCACAGCCTTGCGCAGCAGATCACAGGTGAGCAGCTTACCAACCGCGAGCGGCTGGGTCTGACCGAACTTGAAAGCAAGGCAAAGGCCTATCATGCGGCGCATGATGGCTTCATCTCGCGCTACATGGAGGTCACGCAGCAGCAATCGTTACCTTCTACCGACGCCCGGGTCATAACGGCCGCCGGCCCACCAGGCGGGCCCAGCAGCCCTCACACTTCCAAAGTGCTGTTCCTTTCTACCGTGCTCGGCCTGATGATAGGCTTTGCGGCGGGGTATCTGCGCGACGCGACTGATAACGTCTTTCGTACGACGAAACAGGCGGAGGAGGTTCTTAAAGCCAACTGCCTTACGGTTTTGCCCGTTGTGAAAGAAAGCATTTCGGCCGCGGCGGCGGCCAAGAGCGCCAAGAGTTTGGCGAAAAAAGGCGCGGGATCGGCAAAGGAGTTCAGCCCAAAGATAGCTGGGCTTTTCCGAAGTGTGATTGACCAACCGCTGTCCAGCTTTGCCGAGGGGTTCCGCGCCATCAAAGTGGCTGTCGATATCAGCGGATCGATTAGGCAAAACAAGGTCATTGGTTTCACCTCATCGCTGCCCGCTGAAGGTAAATCGACGGTGGCGGCGAATTTTGCCCAACTGATTGCTCATTCGGGAAGAAAGGCGATCCTCGTTGACGGCGATTTGCGCAACCCGACGCTCACGCACAAGCTGATCGCCAAAGCAGACGTTGGATTGCTCGAGGTCATTGGCGGCAAGGTTGAATTGCGTGACGCAATCTACACCGACACTCGAAGCGGCCTGGCTTTTCTGCCGGCCGTGATCGAATCGCGCTTGGCGCATTCGAGCGAGATTCTTGCCTCGGAGGCGTTCAGGCAGTTGATCGACGGATTGCGCGAGAGTTACGATTACGTCGTCATTGATTTGTCGCCGTTGGCTCCGGTAGTTGATGCGCGCGCAATTTCCAACGTTGTTGATTCGTACGTGTTCGTGATCCAATGGGGTCAGACAAGAGTTAAAATGGTTCAACATCAACTGCGTTCCGCGCCGGAGATTGTGGATCGTCTGCTCGGCGTGGTATTGAACAAGGCGAACCTCAAGGTTCTCGATCGTTACGATGACTTTTACGGCAGTTATTATTACAAGAAAGGCTATTATGCGCGTTATGGCTACACGCGCTGAGCGACGGCGATCGCGGCGCTGCGATGGCAGTCAGGAATAACGCGGCGCGCTTGATCCTGGCAATGGCCGGGGCGGCGGCGATGACATGGGCCGCCATCGTCTTCCCCGTGTTGTGGTCGGAATATGCCATCGTTGATGTTGGCCAAGCCGTTATAAGAGGCGAGGTGTTCGAGCCCGATGTTTTGGCAGCCGTCGAGGCGCAGACCCAAGGCAAAAGCGGTTCGACGCTTCGATCGTCTGTGCTGGGCATGGCGGCAGTGATCCGCCTGCGTCAGGCGGAGAATGCAATCCGTGGCGGCGACCGCGAACTCATTGATCGAAGGCTAACGTCGTTGAACCGAATGGTTCGCGAGACGTTGCGCAATGCGCCGGACGATTCGTTTCTGTGGCTCGCTTTGTTCTGGCTCGATGGCACCAGCAATGGAGTTCGACCGGAGAATGTGCGGTTCTTGCGTATGTCGTATGAACTCGATCCGTATGAAGATTGGATCGCCGTGAAGCGAAACGGTGTCGCACTGGCAGCTTTTCACGCTTTGCCCAAGAATCTTGCCGCACGGGCAATCTCCGAGTTTGTCGGATTGGTACGATGGGGACTTATCCCGTCGGCGGCCGAGATCGCTGCCGGACCGGCGCGACCGCTTCGGGGTGTACTGTTTCCCCGGCTCAAGCAGCTTCCCTATGAGCAGCGTCGTGCTTTTGCGGACGCCATATACGGACAGGGGCTCGATGATGTGCCGGTGCCGGGAATCCCCCCGCCAAAGCCAAAGCCGCCGATTGCCATGCCGGTCATGCCGCCGAACTTTTGAAGCAATGTCACACGGCCGGAATTGGACCGAATGTCGTGAGCTAGTGACATGACATCGGTGATCCATTGCGGATCCGCGGTGAGCTTTTGAGCAGCGATTTGGATTTTGGAAAAATGGCGGTCCCACGGTCATCTTCACCGAACCAGTGACCGGAGATCAGGCCCAATAGCCTAATATCGACGATGCAGTTGTTGCAACTGATGTCTGGCCTCCGCCGTTGTTGATGGTGGCCGTGGCTGTTTCGTATCGACAGTCTTACCGGACCCCTAAAGTTGGCCTAGTCGTTCAAGGAGATTTTGCCACTCCTCCAATGCGCGGTGACGCGTGAAACGGGCATCGAGCATCGCTCGAGCGTTTCGTCCCATCACGGCTCGCAGTTGAGGATCCAGAGAAAGACGAAGAATCGCGTCGACCAATTGGTCCACATCTGCGGGCTCGATGACGATGCCGCACTCGTATTGTTGAACCAGCCGGGAAATCTCGCCATCTTTGTCACAGATGGCAATCATCGGTCGGCCGGCAGCCGCAATTCCGTAGAACTTACTCGGAACGATGAGACCCTCGACTTCCGGCTTGAGTGAAATCCAATGGACGTCGGGAACGGAAAGCGAGAGCCTTAGAACGCCCTGATCCCGGTAGTTCATGAAGCGAAAATTGCGGAGGCCGCATTGTTGCACGCGCGCTGCGAGCTGCTTCATCAGGTGGCCGCCGCCGATGCACAGGAAGACGATGTCTGGATTATCCTCCTGGCGCTTGGCGGCAGCCAGAACAGTGTCGCAATCGTGTGCCCGGCCGAGGTTTCCTGAATAGCCAACTACAAACTTGTTCTCCAGTCCCCACTCCCGGCGCAATGGATTTTCGTCGGGAGCGACGGGACGAATTTCGTCGTCGTCGCTCCAGTTTGAAATAACGTGAATGCGACCGCTCACAGCGCCGCGCGCGGCGACCTTGTCAGCCATTAGGTTTCCGACGACGACATTGGCGGCCGCGGCGTTCAGACTGCGGTCGCGCAGATAGGAGATCCAACGAAGAACGGGACCCTTCAGGAAAGGTACACCCAAGGCAACGGCGACTTCGGGATAGATGTCCTGCAACCAGTTGACCAGATATGCGCCGCGGCGATTAGCAACGCCCATTGCGGCGATCGAAATCAGGGGCGGATCGGTCATCGCGACGACAATGTCACCCCGTTGCGCAGCGGCAAGCAACGAGCGCCTGGCCGCAACGTAGAAGGAGAAATAATCAATGGCGCGACCCAGCAAATGGGCTCGCCCGAATTGCGTCGTGGCAACGCGGTGGACTTGGACTCCATTCAGGCTTTCTTGCCCCGGCAGGCGCGCTTGCGGTCGGTCGTAAAGCTGCCGGCTGGTAATGACATGGACGTCGTATCCGTGTGAGACCAGATAGGTTGCGGCGTCGCCGACGAGTTGGCTTGTGGCGGAGTGATCGGGCGAGAAGAAGCGATTGAGGAAGAAAACGCGTCTCATGAAAGAACTGGGGCTGCTCTTCATATTCAACTTTAGCGGTAACACAATCTGAGCTAAAGCGGGTGCCACAGCCCAAGAGAGATCGGGTTTATCGACGGCCATCGTTAATGGTCATTGAGATTTATCTAATCAAATCAATGTCTTAGGTGGCGTGTCCCGAATTAACGGGCTTGACGATGAGGCTGGAATTGCGGTACACGTCTCGCGTTCTAGTTAGAACGGTGCGCCACGGGGCGACGAACAAAGTCAAACGCAATCGAGGCTGAGGGGGTCGCAAGTCGCAGCATGAGTGCGGATTTTGGCTCGCGTTGGTATGTCGCGCATACCCAGCCGCATGTCGAGACAAAGGCGTCCGTGCATCTAGCCCGCCAAGGCTTTGGCATCTATCTTCCGCGCTATCTCAAGCAGCGCCGGCATGCACGGCGCATCGAGAAGATTGCGGCGCCGCTTTTTCCCGGCTACCTGTTCGTGGCGATCGACACGTCGACGCAGCGTTGGCTTTCGATTGATTCGACGACCGGAGTCGCCAGGCTTGTGCGCGACGGCGACCGTCCGGCTGCGGTCCCGCACGACGTCATTGACGCCTTGAAGCGCCGCGAGGATGCAAACGGATTTGTCCAGCTTGAGCGTCGCCCGCGATTTTCTCCGGGTGACAAGATTCGCATCGTTGGCGGGGCGTTTTGCGATTGTCATGGTCTCTATGAAGGCATGAGCGCCCGCGAGCGCGTTGCCGTTCTGCTTGATCTGCTTGGCCGCAAGGTGCGCGTGGTCCTGGATTCGGAAATTATCGAAGCGGCCTAATCCCGCCAGCGCGACGCTGCGGCTGACGCGAAAGAGTGACCGCGGGGATCCTGAGCGCAGCCGCGGTTCGAGTTGCCGTGGAGCTGGCTTCACGACCGTCCGCTCTCTCATCCGAGGGTCTATGCGAATCGGCGGCTGGGTGCAGAGCGGATTCTGCCTGGTTGATGGCCGTTTCGGATCGACGTTCCCCCGTGAGCAGGCAGCGCAATGTCATGAGAGCAATGCGCAGGTCGAGCCAAAGCGAGATGTGGCGAATGTACCACTCGTCGAGAGCGCCTTTTTCTTCCGTCGTCACCAAATTGCCGCCATTGATCTGTGCCCATCCCGTGATCCCGGGGCGGACAGCAAGGCGCCGGTTCGCATTTGTCGGCTGATCCTGCGGCAGAAGAGGTCGCGGCCCGACCAGAGACATGTCGCCGACGAGGACGTTAAACAATTGCGGCAGTTCGTCGATGCGTGCCTTGCGCAATAAACGTCCCACAGAGGATATCCGTCGATCTTCTGGAATTGGTTGGCCGTGACGGTCGAACGGCGGCCGCAGCGTGCGAAACTTATAGAGCAGAAAGCCTCTGCCGTTTCGCCCAATGCGCTGTTGCCAGAACACGACGGGTGATCCCACGTCCAACAGGACCAACACTCCCGACACGGTGAATAGAGGCGAGAGAACGACGATTGCCGCGAGCGCCGCAAAGAAATCAATGAGGCGTTTGATCCGCCAATAGCCCGGCAAAACAGCGGGCGGCTCTTGCGATTGGATCAGTGCCGGCTGCAAGGCGTTCCGAGGTGCTTGCAAATGGTGCAAACCGACCAGCTGCGGCACAAAATCCAAAGCAATCGCGCGCTGCCTACAGATGCAGCGGACATCGTTGAGCACTTGTTCGGAAAGAAGGGCTTCATCGCCACCAATGATGACTCGATCGGTTCCGACTCCATGAATTTCGAATTCCTGGATGACCGCCTCAAGGTGCTGCGGGGTGGCGACGACTGGTACGCCGCAAATTGTACGCCCAATCAGTTTGTTGGCGTGGTCGAGTACTGCAATGAAGTGATAACGATCAGCGGAGCAGGAACGAAGAAAACGGATATAGAGCGAGGACAGACGTGTCGAGCCGATCATGATGATATGCTCGATTGCTGAATGGTTGGGAGACTGCGCTAATTGCTCATCGTCATCCAACAGCAGCATCAATGTGCGGGCCGCGAGAAGCCCGGCTGCAAGGATGAGGACCTGCAATAGCGGCGTGGAGCGCGGAATACCATTGAGGCGGTTGAAGGTGAAAAGAACCAGGCTCGACATCAGTCCTGCGGCAACGGCTGCTTTCACCACGTTGAGGGCGTCGTGAACCGAAAAATACCGCGATACGCCATCGCTCAAACGGAACGCCAGGAAGGCGATTATTGAGCAGGCCAGCGAGAGGGCGCAATAGAGGAGCGCAATCTGTGCGCCTTTGGATGACAGGATGTAAGCATCGCGGAAGTACAGGGCCAGCAGCGGAGACATCGCCGCCCAAAAGACATCGAATGGTGAAAAACGAACCCTCAAGGATCCGCGCGACGAAGGAGACTTCAGACGCATTTGCAACGACTCGGGCTAAGGCAACAACCGACGATCACCGCATCTGATTTGATCTGACTTCCATTTCGTCCATTTCATCGCCGCAACAAGGGCGCGCGCCAAGGGGCGCTGAGATTTACAACCGATGGACGATGGCCCCTCGCCACTGGTTAATAATTCCTTTACCGCAACACGGCGCGCCCTGCAATCGTTAATTGCAATTGTCAGACTGGAAACGCCATTAACAATGAATGTCGCGGTCCGCCGCTGACGCGGCGACCGGACGGTGCTGAATTGGCGGTGGCGCCGCGTCGTCGCAGCGGCGCTGGTCCGGCAGGCTGAGCAGCGCGACCAAGGTCGGTGGGCAGATGCCATGCCTATTAGCCCGGAAGCGGTTCAGCGAACGGGCTTTGATCGACGAGGCCTACTGCGGCGTTGCCTGAGAACTCTGCCCGCTCCAGCCCTTCGAAGCCCCCGGCGACGGAAGACTGAAAGACAAGAATATAAAAGACGGGAATTTGGGCTGATCGGGTTCGCTCGCGGGAAGGGCTTTCAATATGTCAGATTTTTGAAATATGCAATCGTCCGCTCCAGGCCGTCTTCAAGTCGCCAGCGCGGCTCCCATCCGAGCGTCTGCTTGGCGCGGCTGATGTCCGGCTGCCGCTGCTTCGGATCGTCTGGAGGCAGGGGACAGAAATCGATGCGCGAGGAGGAGGCCGTCATCCGGATGATAGTTTCGGCGAGTGACAGAATTGTGAACTCACATGGATTGCCGAGATTGATCGGGCCGGTCTCTCGCGGTTCGGTATTCTCCATAAGGCGAATGCAACCATCAATCAAATCATCGACGTAGCAGAAGGATCGGGTTTGCGTGCCGTCGCCGTATATTGTGATCGGATCGCCATTGAGCGCCTGGACGATGAAATTCGAGACCACCCGACCGTCGTTGGGGTGCATGCGCGGACCAAAAGTGTTGAAAATCCGCGCAACCTTGATCTGCACGTTGTTCTGGCGATGGTAATCGAAGAACAGCGTTTCGGCGCAGCGCTTACCTTCGTCATAGCAGGCGCGCGGTCCAACCGGGTTGACATTGCCCCAGTATGACTCGGTTTGGGGATGAGTCGCCGGATCGCCGTAGACCTCGCTGGTGGAGGCCTGCAGGATTTTGGCGCGGGTGCGCTTGGCCAAGCCCAGCATGTTGATGGCGCCATGGACACTGGTCTTGGTCGTGGCGACGGGGTCGAACTGATAATGGATCGGCGAGGCAGGGCAAGCGAAGTTGTAGATTTCATCGACCTCCACATAAAGCGGAAAGGTGACGTTGTGGCGCATCAATTCAAAGCATGAATTGCTCAAAAGATGAGCAACGTTGTCGCGAACGCCGGTATAGAAATTGTCGAGGCACAAGACATCGTAGCCTTTGCCGACGAGGACGTTGCACAAGTGAGAGCCAAGGAAGCCTGCTCCGCCGGTCACCAAGACCCGCTTGCGATGCCCGCGCATTGAGATTCCCTCTATCACGGCCCGGGTTGGGCGCGGGTTGCCGCAAGCGAACGAGCTTGCGCCGTTGCGATTCACCCGGCGAGGAGACCGGTCGCATGGCGCGCTTTTGCTCCGCCGATTCCTCGAGTGTGACCGGTTACCCTAAATTCTTTTAAGGGCCGCTAACGCTATCGAGAAGAACGCACGCTTGCAGCGCTTTGCTTCTGGAGCGCTATAGTCAATGACGACAGGCGTACGAGCTGGCAGATGGAGGCCGGCGACCTGCAGAGGCGCTCGCGCCAGCGGTGTCGTGGACCGGGCAGGGAAGGCGCTTGAGCTGCCGGGAAGGCGGCGTCGTAACCTTCCGGGACCGTGTATATGTGGCTCTGATAGGCTCTCTTGCGGCGGCCAGGACGCCCAAAATCCCTTAAAATCCCGGTCCATATCAATCCCTTCGTTCCGAGCCCCGCGCTCGCCTTCAGGGCGGTAGATCCCGCTGAACCCGAGGGTCGGCGTTGCGCCCCTGCTACTGCCGATCGCGTCGTTAATTGTTAATCCGAGCTGTTCGCGATGCAGCTGCCTGCCGGCCTCGTATTGTCTTGGCGGGCGAGATCGGCTCGATTATGATAAAATTCTCAGAAGGCTGGGTATCAACCGGCCGTCCCGCTGCGTCTAACTAGATGGAATCACTAGATTTCTCCTAGTATTGCAGCAACAAGAGCGCTTCTATTATGGGTGAGGCTGAGGCGCTTTCACCCAATTGGCGGTAGCGTGTTTAAATATTATACTTTGTACCTCCTTCAATAATTTCTGTGTGACTTATTCTCCGGCGATCGAGACTTCATTTTGCTCTTGCATTTCTTGACGAGGCTCAAATCAAAACTTGCTATCCTGACTTAACGCGCCGGCGGCTGATCGGGCGGCATCGGACGACTGATTTCGATCGGCGGCGCGTCGGGAGGGTGCGGCTGAGCAGCGTTGCTCTGGCGATCACGGCGGACTGGCTTGGTGCCCTACCATGCCCGCGGCGATGACCCCGTTTGGCGCCACCCATGCATGCCGCGTTCCAGCGTCGCCGAGATCCACGCAGCGCGAAAACCGCCGAAGATTTGCCGGCGGTATGACAGGTCTGCTCTCAGCCAAGCTCGTCGTGGTCCGAAGGCCTAACTCGGCTTACTTACCGCGACTGAACTTGCCCCGTACTGGTTTGTAGGGCAATACCGCAGGCAGTTTGCAAGACCGAAAGTGAAAACAGGTTGCGAGTGAAAACGGCCCCTGTTGGCAATGGTCTCATAATGAAGAATTTCTCGGGAACTGAGTTCGGTAACAAGGCCGCCGGGTTCAACTGGCCGGCGCAGCTTCCGCGAGACGATGCCCAGCGTCGACAGTGGCAATCCGCCAACCAGGCGTGGTGGGAAGCCATGCCGATGCGCTATGACTGGCGCGATGAGATCACTGCGCCTCCAGGTACTGAATCTTACTTCAGGGAGATCGATCGGCGCTTTTTATCATCGGCTAGGAAGTACATGCCTTGGCAAAATGTGCCGTTCGAGGGGGTTATCCCGTTTGAAGGTTTGGAAGATAAAGATGTGCTCGAAATCGGAGTGGGCCAAGGGACGCATGCACAGCTTCTGGCACCACGTTGCAAATCTTTCACCGGCATTGATCTGACGGCTCACGCGGTCGAAATGACGTCGCAGCGCCTGAAGTTGTTCAACATCTGTGGCAAGGTCCTGCAGATGGATGCAGAGGAAATGGATTTTGCCGATAACAGCTTCGATTTCATTTGGAGTTGGGGAGTAATTCATCATTCGGCAGATACTCCTAGGTTATTGCAGGAGATGCATCGCGTATTACGCCCAGGCGGCAAGTGCACAGTCATGGTCTATTACAAATCCTGGTGGAGCTTTTATACCTGCGGGTTTCTAAGGAGTGCGTTTCACCGTCAATTTAAAAGGCAGGGCAGCTTACATCATGTGGTCCAAAGCGCCACGGACGGCGCTATCGCTCGTTATTACACGCAGCGCGAATGGCAGCAGATCACTAGCGGACGATTTCGGCTGGAGGCCATGCAGGTCTATGGGCTTAAGAGTGAGGTCATTCCAATTCCTCACTGCTCCCTAAAGCAGTTCCTGGAATACTGGGTTCCGGATAGAGCAGCGAGATTTCTAACACACGATCTTTATGGGGGATCGTTCCTCGTCGCGCATATGCAGAAGTCCTGAACAGGTATAGACGAATCCGTGAAACGTCCTCCGATCCAGGCGCGAGATGTGCCGTATGGCACCAGCCGGTAACATTGACCGGCATCAAGGTGGACCGGTCTAGGAAAACAATACGTGGTCTGGCAAGAGATTCGAACAACGCTTCCGAGGCTCGCGCACTCTTCCACGATAGAACGTGTCTGTTTTGGTCGTAGGACGCACATGGCGCTCCTCGAATTGATAATAACGACGCTTGCGCGACAGTGCCAATGTCTATCCGATCTTAGGATCGCCTGACTATGTGTGGAGTTGCTGGCGCGTTCGCGTTCGGTCTCGGCGCGGAGCCGATCGAATGGGACATCGTCTCGCATTTGAATGACCTGCAGCGTCGTCGCGGTCCTGACGGCGCGGGATTGTGGTCGGCAGATGACAATCGTGTTGTGCTGGGCCACCGGCGCCTCGCAATCATCGACACGGGGTCCTCAGGCGCTCAGCCCATGTCGGATGCGACCGGTCGTTGGATTGTCAGCTTTAATGGAGAAATCTACAATTATCGGGCGTTGCGCCTGGAACTGGAGCGGCTGGGTTGCGTCTTTCGCAGCAATAGCGACACCGAAGTGTTGATCAATGCGGTGGCACAATGGGGTGAAGCGGCGTTGCGCAAGTTGCGGGGGATGTATGCGTTCGCTTTGTGGGATTCGCTCGAGCGGGAGTTGTGGCTTGCTCGTGACCCTTACGGGATCAAGCCGCTCTACGTGGCGGCCGACCGCGGAACCATCTGGTTCGCATCGCAGGCGCGGGCCTTAGCGCGCTGTGCGCCGCTGGATACGCAACGGGATGCGGCCGCGCTGACGGGCTTCTATCTGTGGGGGCACGTGCCCGAACCGTTTTCCTGGTGGGCCGGCATCCGCATGTTTCCAGCCGGTCATGTGCAGCGCATCCGGGCCGGGCGGGCCTTGACCGAGCCGGCCGCGTTCGCCCGCGTCCAGGACAGCTACGTGAGCCGAGTCGCTCAGCCACTGGCTCCCGGCGAGCTGTGCACATTGATGCTCGATTCAGTGCGGCACCACATGGTGTCGGACGTGCCGGTCGGCATCTTTCTTTCCGCGGGAATCGATTCGAATGTCATCGCGGCGCTGGCCGCCGAACTGGGCTCGGAACTCCGGACCGTGACGCTTGCATTCGAGGAGTACGCGGGAACGCCGGACGATGAAGCTCCGCTCGCGGAGGCTGCGGCAACGCTGTTGCGCAGCGAGCACGTCACCGTGCGCATCGGCCGTGGCGAGTTCGAGGCGCTGCTCGACGACTTTCTGGGATGCATGGACCAACCGACCATCGACGGGCTCAATACCTATCTGATCAGCCGCGCGGCGGCGCAGCAGGGGCTCAAGGTCGCGCTCTCGGGCCTCGGCGGCGACGAATTGTTTGGCGGCTATCCAGCGTTCCGTCAAATACCCACACTCCTGAAATGGGGCCGGCGATTGGGCTGTGCCAAGCCCTTGGGGCGAGCGCTGCAGGGCTTGATGAAAACGCTGCCCATACCAGGCATTCCGCCAAAGGCCGGGGGGCTGCTATCCTCTGCCGGCGATATTGCAAGTGCCTATTTGCTGCGGCGGTCTTTGCATCTCGAAGGCGAACTCGATTTGTTGCTGGATGAAACTTGGTTGAGCGAGGGGCTGGAGCGGCTTTCAACCCGCTCGGCCCTAACCGACAGCATCAGCCGACTGCGCAAAGCGGGGGCCACTGTCCACGCTCAGGTCGCTGCCTTGGAATCGTGTTGGTACATGCGCAACCAATTGCTGCGCGATACCGATTGGTCGAGCATGGCTCACGGCCTGGAAGTACGAGTGCCTTTTGTTGACGTGAGCGTGCTTGATCGCCTCGGGCCGGCGATTGCGTCTCCCACCCCGCCAGACAAACAAGCTCTCGCTCACTGCGCGCAGCGATTGCCGCCAGCGCTGCTGGGGCGACCAAAGACGGGCTTCACCACGCCAGTCGACAAATGGATTGCCGACCAGGCCCGAACCCCGGCGCGCGGCTTGCGGGGATGGGCAACCCAAGTCCATCGCTCATTTCGGACAACTGTTCAATTCTCCCAGCGGCTGAAAGCTGCGGCAGCATGAGATGACCAACGGCTTGGCCGTGCTGATGCTACTAACAGATGGTTTTGGCGGACTCGGAGGAATCGCGAAGTTCAATCGTGAATTCTTGCAAGCGCTTGACGCCTGTGCGCAAGTGGAGCGGGTGTATGCACTGCCGCGCCTCGTTCCCCAACCGATCAAGGAGGCAATCCCGGAAGCGGTTGTTTACGATCTTAAAGCAGCCCGCGGCCGGTTAGCCTTCCTTCGTCGCCTCGCTTCGCATACATGGCGCCGTGAGCGGATAGATTTGGTCGTCTGTGGTCACCTGTACCTACTCCCGGCGGCGTGGCTGGTAGCGTGGTTTCGCGGCGCACGGCTCGCGCTGATCATCCATGGTGTCGAAGCGTGGGCACCATCGCGAAAATTTATAGCGAATTGGCTGGCCCGCAGGCTAGATGCTGTTATCGCGGTGAGCCGCTACTCGGCGGAACAATTCACGCGTTGGTCCAAGGTGCCAATCGAGCGGGCCTTCGTCCTGCCCAACTGCGTTGATCTCGACACGTTCCAGCCGCAGCCGCGAGACGCGGCCTTGCTAGACCGGTATCGTCTCAAGGCGAACAAGGTGATTTTGACGGTTGGAACGTTTCGCAGCGCAGGAACGGCACAAGGGTTTCGATGAAGTGATCGAGCTGATGCCTCGCCTGCTCGAACGATTTCCTGACCTCAAGTACTTAATTGTCGGCGAAGGCGATGACCGGTCCAGGCTCGAGGCGAAGGCCGACCAGTACGGCGTGGCCAACCACGTGGTCTTTGCCGGTCATATTCCTGAATGCGAAAAGGTCGCGCATTACAATCTGGCCGACGCGTTCCTTCTGCCAAGCACCTGGGAGGGGTTCGGAATCGTGCTGATCGAGGCCGCGGCGTGCGGAGTTCCAGTGATTGGCAGCTGCGCCGACGGCTCACGTGAGGCCCTGCGCGATGGCCTTCTCGGTCGCCTAGTCGATCCGCGAAAACCAGACGACCTGATCGAAGCGGTGACCGCGGTCCTCAAGAGTCCGTTTCCCCGCGTACGGGCGGACGGGATTGATATATTCAGCACGCAGAATTTTCGTGCTCGCGTGGCGGAATGGTGCCGGGCCCAGGCTGCCTGCGCTGAGTGAGGACCGACCAAGCAACACACCGCAGAGCTTGGGGTTCTCGAAGGCGGTAGGTGTGCCCGCAGAAATCCCACGTGCCCAATGTCGCTTGAAGGTCACCAATGGCTTCCGCTGTCTCTTGCGACCCGTCGCGTCGGTTGGACGCGACGACTCGGGCGCCTGGCGGTCGCTACGCTGGCCTTGGCTGTGTTCGGTGCTTTGGTCTGGGTTGAGCGCGAGCCCCTGCTTCGGGACGCGGCCAAGTTTTGGATCGTGTCCGATGCGGTGTCACCGGCGGATGCCGCCGTCGTCCTTGGGGGTGGTCTCGATATTCGACCGTTTGCGGCGGCCAGGTTATATCGGCAGGGTCTGGTCAAGCAGGTCCTGGTGTCGCAGGTGAACGATAATCATCCTGCGGTCGCGATCGGCGTGGAACCACGCCATACCGAAGCCAATCGGCAAGTGCTCTTGAAGTTGGGTGTTCCGGCGACAGCGATCGAGACGTTTGGAACGGCTAACAGAAATACGAGGGAGGAGGCGGTCGCGCTTCGTGCCTGGGCCGCGCGACACCATCCGTCGGCTCTGATCATCCCGATCGATATTTTCGCTGCGCGACGCGTTCGCTGGATCTTTGGCCAAGAGTTTTACGGGCAGCCAATCCGCATCGAAGTTCCATCATTTGACTCGCCGGACTACGCGCGGACAAACTGGTGGCAAAGTGACGGCGGCATTATTGCCTTTCAGAACGAGGTTCTCAAATACATTTATTACCGGCTGAAATATTGATGAGGGGATGCCGGCTCGTTATCCGGGTTTGACGCGATGCAGGAAGTGATTTTTGAAGCGGGTCGCGCCGAGCGCCACTACTGGCACGATCTTTGGCGCTATCGGGAGCTGTTTCGCGTGCTTGCCTGGCGGAACGTCGCGGTCCGCTACAAGCAGACGGTGATTGGGGCAGCATGGGCGATCATCCGGCCGTTCCTGACCATGGTGGTGTTCACCATCATCTTCGGCAAGCTTGCAAAACTTCCCTCCGAAGGCGCCGCGCCTTACGCTATACTAGTGTTCGCCGGCATGCTGCCGTGGACGTTCTTTTCCAGCGCACTTTCCGATGCCTCGAGCAGCCTGATCAGCAACGCAAACCTGATCAGCAAAGTATACTTCCCTCGACTTATCGTGCCGATGGCGGCAGTGGGCGTCGCGCTGGTCGATTTCGCCATAAATTTTGCGATGCTCGTAGCGCTGATGATCTGGTATCGTTATGTGCCGAGGCTGGCGGATGTTGCTACTGCCTGGTTTCGTAGCGCTGGCGTTCTTTGCCAGCCTGGGACCCGGTCTGTGGCTCACCGCACTCAATGTCAAATATCGGGACGTCCGCTATGTCATCCCGTTCGTCGTTCAATTCGGTCTTTATGTATCGCCGGTCGGTTTCAGCTCAAGCGTGGTACCGGCGCAGTGGCGGCTGCTCTATTCATTGAATCCGATCGTCGGTATTATTGATGGATTTCGCTGGTGCATCATTGGTGGAGACAGCAGTTTCTATCTACCCGGTTTCCTGTTGAGCATTGGCGTCACTGTCTTTCTATTATTTCTGGGAGTTCGCACGTTCCGGAAGATGGAAAAGAGCTTCGCCGATCTCATTTGAGTGATCCGGGCTGCCACAGGCATGATTATTCCTACAAGTCATCTTCAGCGTCGGCCAAAGTCTTCGCCTCTAGTCAACCGAGATGAGAGGGTACATCCGAGCTACGTTTCCGTGAACGAGCCGCTCCTCGATGGTAGCGAAAAGGAATATCTCGCCGAATGTGTCGATACCGGTTGGATTTCATCGGAGGGTCCGTTTGTCAAAAGACTTGAGGAAGGCGTTGCGGCCCGCGTCGGGAGAAAGCACGGCGTCGCGGTGTGCAACGGCAGCGCAGCGCTCGAGGTGGCCGTAGCGGCGTTGGGAATCGGACCAGGCGATGAGGTCATTCTGCCCACCTTCACCATCATCTCCTGCGCAGCGGCGATCGTGCGCGCCGGCGCAACGCCGGTCGTTGTCGATGCGGACCCGAAAACCTGGAATATGCGCGCCGATCTCATCGAGCGGCTGGTCACGCCGCGGACCAAGGCGATCATGGCCGTGCACATCTATGGCCTGCCCGTAGACATGGATCCGCTGCTGGCGTTGGCGAGAAAGCACAGGTTGCGGGTGATCGAAGATGCCGCAGAGGTCATCGGCCAAACATACAAAGGGGCGCCGTGTGGTGGACTGGGTGATATCAGCACCTTAAGCTTCTACCCCAACAAGCACATCACGACCGGCGAGGGTGGCATGGTGCTTACCAACGATGCGGAGTTGGCGGAACGCGCCGGGGCGTTGCGCAACCTCTGCTTCGGCAAGGAGCAGCGGTTTGTGCACGAGGCGCTCGGTTGGAATTTTCGCATGAGCAACGTCCAGGCCGCGCTCGGCGTCGCCCAGCTGGAGCGGATTGAACAGACCGTAGCGAAAAAGCGCACGATAGGCCGCTGGTACGAAGAGCTGCTCGGCGATCTTGAGTCAATCGAGCGGGCGCCGGCCCAGATGCCATACGCGGACAACATCTGGTGGGTTTACGGCGTGGTGCTGTCGGATGCCCTGCCCATTGCTGCGCTGGAGGCCATGAAACAGCTGGCTGCGCGCGGAATAGCGACACGGCCGTTCTTTTGGCCGATGCATGAGCAGCCGGTGCTGCGCAGAATGGGCCTGTTCGACAACGTCGCTTGTCCGGTCGCCGAACGTCTCGGGCGCAGGGGATTCTACCTTCCGAGCGGTGTCGCCTTGACCCGGAAGCAGGCCGAACGCGTCGCCAATGCTCTACGGGAAACGTTGTGGTGAACGAAGCTGTCGAGCGTATCTACGACGGGGACCGGAACCTTTTGGCTCTGATCGTGCGCGGCAGCTTCGACAAACCGGGAATTACATTTTTCACCGAGCCGGATTTTTCCCAGCAACTGGCCTACATGCACCACCCCGCAGGCAAGCGGATCGATGCTCATCTGCACAGACCTCTCTTGCGCAGCGTCACCTACACACAGGAAACACTCATCATCAAACGTGGAAAATTGCGCGTCGAGTTTTTTGACGACCGGCAAGCGTACTTGTCAAGCCGGACGCTGGCAGCAGGTGACGTAATCCTCCTCATCCGCGGCGGGCACGGTTTCGAGGTGCTCGAGGATCTGGTGATGATCGAGGTCAAGCAGGGGCCATATACCGGCGATCAGGACAAAGTGCTTTTCAACGGCATTGTGCGCAGCAAGGCGTCAGTTTGACCGGTCGGCGCGATGGGCGAGAACTTTAGTCGGTATGCCGAATATTACGATCTGATCAATAATGACAAGCCATATGCGCAGGAGGCGGCATATGTCGGGACGCGGCTCAAGGGCGTCCATCCGGGCGTCTTGGAGGTCCTGGAGCTCGGCTCGGGAACCGGGCGCCATGGGCGCCTCCTGGCCGAACAAGGCTTTCACGTGCGCGGTGTTGAAGGCAGCCGTGAAATGGCGGAGCTTGCCCAGCGCCGCGATGTGGCGGCGCCCGGCTCGTTCGGGCTTGGACTGGGAGACATCCGATTTGTGCGCCTGCACCGGCAGTTCGATGCGGCCATCGCCCTGTTCCATGTGATGAGCTATCAGGTGTCGGATGCGGACGTGGCGGCGGTATTGGATACGGCAGCCGAGCATTTGGCGCCGGGAGGGTTGTTTCTCTTTGATGTGTGGCACGGGCCGGCGGTGCTGTTCCAGAAGCCGAGCGTGCGCGAGAAGCGCGCCGTGGCCGGCAGCCTCCGCGTTGTTCGCAAAGCCACGCCCGAGCCGCGGACGCGAGACAAGGCGGTGATCGTCAATTACGAATTTACCTGCACGGACAGTCGCTCGGGCCGGCAAGTTGCGTTCTTCGAGCAGCATGTGATGCGATACTTCTTTCCGGACGAAGTTCTGGCCGCGACCGCAAAGTCTTTCGACTGTCTGGCGATCGAAGAAATGCTGACGGCTGCGCCACCTTCCGTGGACACCTGGTCTGTGACGTACCTTCTGCAGAAGCGTTAGCGATGCCCGATACCGTCATCTCCGTCGTAAACCTGTCGAAGCGCTATCTGATCGGACATCAGTCCGCACAGCGCGAAAGCTACCTGGCCCTGCGCGATGTGATCGGGCGCGAGGCCCGCAATTTTGTGCGCAAGGCGGCCGATCTGCTTTACGGCCGGCAGATCGTGCAGGGCGATGAGGTCGAGGAGCTTTGGGCTCTGCGCGACGTGAGTTTCGAAGTGAAGCGCGGCGAGGTCGTCGGCATCATCGGCCGCAACGGCGCCGGCAAGAGCACACTGCTCAAGATCCTCAGCCGCATCACCGAGCCGACCGAGGGGCGGGTGCGGCTGCGGGGCCGCGTCGGCAGCCTGCTCGAGGTAGGCACTGGCTTCCATCCCGAACTGACCGGCCGAGAGAACATCTATCTCAACGGCGCCATCCTCGGCATGTCGCGAGCGGAGATCCGGCGCAAGTTTGATGAGATCGTCGCCTTTGCCGAGGTCGAGCGGTTCCTCGATACGCCCGTGAAGCGCTACTCAAGCGGCATGTACGTGCGGCTTGCCTTCGCGGTGGCAGCGCATCTGGAGCCTGACATCCTGGTGGTGGATGAAGTGCTCGCGGTAGGGGACACCGCGTTTCAGAAGAAATGCCTCGCAAAGATGCAGGATGTTGCCGCGCTCGAGCGGACGGTACTTTTTGTAAGTCACAATATAAGCGCTCTGGAAGCCTTCTGCCCGCGATCCCTTCTTGTGGAAGCGGGCAGAATTGCGAACGATGGCGAAACACACCAAGTTGTCTCGACGTATTTGGCCACGCACGCGCGCGTGGGTGAAACCCTCAAATTCGGTCGACAGGTCGGCGGTGCACTAAAAGTTAAAGAAATTTGCCTGTTGCAAAGCCTGATCCCAGTTGGGGAAATGCTTTCGGGAGAGATTCGATTTGCCGCATATGGAGATGGTCAAATTCGCGAATGTGCAATCCTTATTCAATCGCTACGGGGACATCGTGTAGCCGTTGTCGATTTGCGTGAATTTGGTGTGGCGCCCATACGCCTCATCGAGGGGTGCTTTACAGTGAGGTTCGATCTGTCCGCTCTGCCACTCGTCGAGGGGCCATATTCGCTCGGTCTGTATATCGTCACAAACGACTTTAGCGGAAACCTAGATAACCTCGCAGGATTTGACGTGATCTCGTCACGCCGACAGTCGGATTTTGTCGGTTACCCGCCGGAGCACTGTGGCTTCGTGCACATCGACGCGAAAGCCTCGTTGACACAGTTGCTGAATGGTGAATCGAGCTCGCTAAACTATGCGATTTTACCAAAAACTATTACGCGATTACTTTCATGGCCCAAATCACCCGGCCAAATTGCGGTTATATCATTGGCTCCGATCGACATCGCTCTTTAGAACCGTCGCTATTACAATGCCGTTTGGTAAAATGATACTAGATATTCGCGACTATGTTCAGCACGAGATCTTTTTGAATGGTGTACATGAACCTGCGACGTTGGCGTGTTTCCTCAATATGATCAGGGAAGGAGACTGCATAATTGATGTTGGCGCAAATGTAGGCCAATTTACCTTGGCGGCTGCCTCGCGTGTCGGCCCTTCGGGTTCTGTAATTGCCGTCGAGCCTTATCCAAATAATTGCGAGCAACTACTAATAAATCGAAAGCTCAGCAATTATTGCGATAGGATCGAAGTCGTCGTGGCTGCTGTTTCCGGTGGTTTTGAGATCACTGATTTTACGATTCCATCGCCGTTCGCGAGAGGCCTGTGTCGTGCCCGTCCCGCGAGTTCGCGAGTGGAGGGCTTTTGGATTCCCTCCGTCGGAGTTTATGACGTTGTCAGGAGGTTCGGTATCACCAGCGCTAAGGCAGTAAAAATTGATGTCGAGGGCGCGGAGCGAAGTGTATTGAAGAGTCTCTTAAAGTCAGGAAATCTCAGGCCGGAGAACATAATATTTGAATATATTCCAACTCAATTTGACTACGATGAGGGGGACTGCAATCTCATTCAATTTGTGGAAAGCTTTGGGTACAAGTGTTTCGGAGTAGATGGGATACCTTATGAAAAGTGCTCGATAATTCCTGAAGGAAATGTCTGGGCGAAGCTATGCAATTGCCAAAGCTAGATGGCCCCAGCGCGTCTTCTACACCTGTCATTTCCATCATAATACCCACCTACGAGCGTCAGGGACAACTCGTGGAGATGGTGAAAGCTCTCGGTACTTGTCACTTCGCCAGGCAGGTGGAGGTTATCGTCGTAGATCAATCAGCTTCTCCGCTACAGCGATCGGCATACGAGGGCTTGGCGCAGCGCTTTTTCGACTTGCTAATAATGTTTTATCCTCGACCGAACGTCTCGGCTGCGCGCAACGCTGGCGCCGTCGCAGCTCGGGCTCCGATCCTTCTGTTTCTCGATGATGATATACGGATAGGCACGGAGTACCTGGAGGTGCTGAGCGAGATATTTTCACGCGGCGATGCAGATGTTGTGGGCGGCAGGATATGCAGTTCGTTACAGCCTCGGTCGGATTTTGCAGATGTAAAGTCTGTCGGTTGGCTAAGTACGGGGAATTTTGCCATCCTGCGTACTTGCTTCATGTTTTGCGGCGGGTTTGATGAGAATCTCTATCGGTATAATGAGGATGCAGAGTTCTCACACCGTCTCCGGTTTTTGGGCAAGAAAATTTCTCAACACTCTGGATTGAGAGTTGCTCATCTGCACCGCGCAGAAGGAGGCACCTGGAAACATGGATCGATATTCGAAGCAGCGCGCGGCGTGATGGAGAATGATCTATACTTTGTTAGAAGTGTGCGGGACAGGACGCGTGGGTCACGCTATTTGAAGGAGTTTCTTATCAGAAGCGCTAGAATTATTGTCGGTGAAATGAAGGGCTATGGAAAATTGCGGCTCGAAAGTCAATTGGTGCGATTATTCGCGCTATCTTTGGCGGTGCCATCGTCTTATTTGTATGCCTTTCGTCGCCCGAAATTGATTAGCTTCGCAGACAAGAGCGCTACGGGACGGGTCTGTCGGTGACAGCCGAGCTCGGAAAGCGAACGGACTGCAAATTCAAAGAAATTTGGTGGGTCGAGGAGTGGCATCGGTGGCCGCTCTCCTTCTGGCTGCCATTGGCGCGGTCGGCAGCGATAATCCTGAGCTGGCCACTGCTGGATTGTTCGCTGCCATACCGGAAAGGCCAACTCCAAGCATCGGGCTCGCGGTTTTAGCGTAAAAAGCAATCGACACACTGTATTGGCGGCCAAAGGTCGACTTGGCGAAAGGTCTACACAAGACTATCGGCTGCTCAGTCGAGAGCGGACGTTCCAAGACCCAAGACCGCCGGCGGTGCCCGCGAATCCGATCGCGGAATTGCTTGGCGATTATGGATACCGATTTGTGGCGAGCTATACTGATTTTGTTCTGACGGATAACGGAATATTTTTGGTAGCCAACGCATTATTTGCATTGCCACCGAATTAACGCTAGCGGAAAAGACGCTATTTGCGTTCCCGCGCGCCTCTAAAGAACGGTTTTAGTGCGTCGACAAGCTTTCATTGATCGATGGCATCCCGACTGGAGAATCAGTGAACTTAAATTGGTCAAGAAGCATCCGGGTGTCACGGCGGCCGATCGCCTTTTGTGTCGCAGTTCTCATTTTGTTTGCCATTAGCGCGGTCGGCAGCGACGATCCGGGGCTCACGTTGGGGTGCGGAGCCGTGGCGGCTTTGATAGCGGGGCTGCTTTGGCGCCTCGGGGAGCCGCCGGCACTCTTCCTGGCCATGAGCGTGCAGCTTTCTCAGGTCGTGACGCCGGTCTTGCACGCCAATGTGGAGGGTGTATCGCTCCAGGATGTTTCCCTGCACATCGGAGATCTGGGTGCAGCGACCTGGTTTGCGCTCGCGGCGATCCTGAGTCTCGCGTTGGGACTTTGGTGCGGCCAATTGGGATCGAGGCCTCACATCGGCTCGCCATTGCAGGCGGAAGCAAGGGCCTGGTCGCCCAAAGCCGCATTTGAGTTCTGCATCGCGACGTTGCTGCTTGCGGCCGTATTCGATGTGCTGGGCGGACTTTTCGCCGGCCTGAGGCAGCCCTGCCTCGCTGCCGGTCAGGTCCGTTGGCTCGGGGTCTTCGTGCTGGCGTGCGTCTGCACGGCACGGCGAAGCGGCTACAAATACCTGTTGATTGTGGCGTGTCTGGAGTTCGTCGAGGGCTTTACCGGATATTTCAGCGACTTTAAGACGATATTCCTGGTGCTTCTAATAGGCGTTTTTTCTGTGCGTCCCGAATTGACGCCGAGGAAGATCGCGATCGGTCTCGCGTTGATCGGTGTCCTCGTGGCCGTGGGGGCATTTTGGTCGGCGATAAAGGAGGAGTATCGTGGCTACATCAGCGAAGGTTCAAGCGCACAAGTGGTCGTTATCCCTGTAGTAGACCGACTTGCATTTCTCATGGGCAAGATTTCCGAAATCGATTGGGGAATGATGAGCCACGGTTTTGATAAATTCGCCCGGCGCTTAGGGTACGTGGATTGGCTCGCGGCGACCATGCGCCATGTGCCGTCGCATATGCCCTATCAGTATGGCGCGCAAATAGGCTCAACGGTTTTGCACGTGCTCGAGCCGCGCTTGCTTTTTCCCGACAAGCCGCCGCTGCCGAGCGACGTTGCGGTGTTGGCGAAATATACAGGAATTTATTTCGGACCCAGTTCAAGTGCCGGCACGTCGGTCAGCCTAGGCTACCTCGGGGAGTTGTACGTGGATTTTGGCATCCCCGGGGCACTGGCCGCAACATTCCTGTTTGGTTTTCTCGGCGGCTGCTGCTTCAGGATTGTCGCCAAATCGGCTAGGCTGCCGGTGGTGATAAACTCCGGGTTGATCGTCATGCTGGCGATGTCGATGATGTGGTTTGAGGAGTCGTTGGCAAAAACCGTGGGAGGTTTTGTGACGACATTGCTCGCGATTCTGGTGCTCAGGAGGTATTTGCTGTTGCCGTTGCTGGGGACATTTGGTCCGTACCGTCAACCGACCGCTGCGGGGATGGGTCACGCAGTCTGAGGGCCGTTTGCGAGCGACCGACGGCCAGGGATCCAGCGTGCTGCTCTGGCCGCCGCGGATCATGCGGCGGCGCGGTTGTCATAGAGGACGTCCACGATTGCGCGTGCTTCACATCACGCCAACTTACATTCCAGCGTATCGCTATGGCGGACCGATCTATTCCGTTCACGCGCTGTGCCGCACTCTGGCGGCGGCCGGACATGATGTCCATGCGCTGACGACCAGCGTCGATGGTCCCGGCGACAGCGATGTCCCTTACGACAGTCCCGTCGAACTCGACGGGGTCCAGGTGCATTACTGCCGCTCGCGCTGGCTCAGGCGGCTCTATTGGTCGACCGATCTCGAGGCGCGATGCATTGCCATGGTCGGCGGCTTCGACGCGGTGCACCTTCATGCGGTGTTCCTGTTTCCGACCCGGGCAGGCGCGCGATCGGCGACGAGGGCGGGTGTGCCCTATGTGCTGTCGCCGCGGGGCATGCTGGTTCGCGAGCTGATTGGACGGCGCAGCACCCTGGTCAAGCAGGCCTGGATTCATCTGATTGAGCGCTGCAATCTGGCGCGAGCCGCCCGAATTCATTTGACGTCCGAAGTGGAGCGTCGCGCACTCGTCGACCTTGGGCTTTCCCTGGCCCCGACGGCAGTCATCCCGAACGGCGTGGAAGCGCCGGCCTCATTCTCCGCGGAGGCAGTGAGCGCCGACGTGCGTGAGCTTGTGGCTGAAGGATTCGATATTTTGAGTTTTGGCAGAATTAATTGGAAGAAAAGGCTCGACAGCCTCATCCGATCGGTAGCCGGAATACCAAACATCAGCCTGCTTATCGCTGGGCACGACGAGGACGGCTTTGCGGCGAAGCTTCGTGGGATTGCCGAGGAATGCCGTGTCGGCGCCCGCGTGCGGCTGTTGCCGCGGAACATCACCGGAGCGGACAAGGAGGCGTTGTTCGCGGCCGCTCGCCTGTTCGTGCTTCCGTCCCTGTCGGAGAATTTCGGCAATGTCGTCGCCGAGGCGATGATCCGCCGTCTCCCGGTTGTAGTCTCCGAGCGGGTCGGAGCGGCCGACATCGTCGAAGCGAGCCGCGGAGGCATCGTCGTAAGAGACGGTGAGGAGTGCCTTGCTGCCGCACTCGCTGGCATCCTCAAATCTGAGGGTCAGCTCGCCGCAATGGGCGCAGCCGGCGCGCATTACGCGCGCGAGCAATTGACGTGGTCCGGGATAGCGCGTCAATTTGCAGACATGTATGAGGAAATGTCAGCTGAAAGCCGAGAGCGTCGTCGGCATTTCGAGCCTGCTGCATCTTTATCATGATTGAAGATATTACGCCTGTCGTCATCACCTATAACGAGGCTCCGAATATTGCACGCACGCTCGACAAACTCGCCTGGGCCAAACGCATCGTTGTTGTCGACAGCGGAAGCACCGATATGACCTTGCAAATTGTGCGGTGCTATCCGCAGGCCCAGGTGGTTCACAGACCGTTCGATGATTTCGCCAACCAGTGCAATTTCGGCATCGCACAGGTAGCGACCGATTGGGTGCTGTCGCTCGATGCTGATTACGAGCTGAGTGACGAGCTCGTTTTAGAGTTGAAGAATCTTCGTCCCGATGCTGAAATCGCCGGTTACCAGGTGCGCTTCATCTACCGTATCTACGGACAGGCCCTGCGCGGCTCGCTCTATCCGCCACGCACCGTGCTTTATCGGAAGGACCGAGCACGCTATCGGATTGAAGGGCATGGCCACAGGGTTGTGGTTTTGGGCAAGATCATTCCGCTCGCTGGCGTGGTATTTCACGACGATCGGAAGCCGCTTACACGCTGGCTTGCATCTCAAGAACGCTATGCCGCAGCAGAGGCGGAACATCTCTTGACAGCGGATCCGAGCTCTTTGCGAAGAACCGATCGGATCCGGCGGGTGGCTTGGCTTGCACCACTGATGGTTTTTATCTACACGCTCATTTTTAAGGGCTGCTTGTTCGACGGCTGGCCCGGATGGTACTATGCGCTTCAGCGGTTTCTCGCCGAAACGTTGATTGCGCTTGAGATAATCGATCGACGAATTCGGCGGGCGATCAGGGCCTGAGCCGTCACAACGGCCGCAATGCGGTAAACCCTGCGTGGCGCGTATTCTGATCACCGGCGGCGCCGGGTACGTTGGCAGCCATTGTGCGAAGGCCCTTGCCGATGCTGGACACGAAGGGATCGTCTTCGACAATCTCTCGACCGGTCACCATGCCTCTGTGCGATGGGGCCCGCTCGTCCAGGGCGATATTCGCGATGCAGCAACGCTCGATGGGGTGTTCAGTGCAAATCGCATCGATGCGGTCATGCATTTCGCCGCTCTTGCCTATGTCGGGGAGTCGGTCGGAGCGCCGGGCCGCTACTATGACGTGAACGTGAACGGCACGCGAGTGCTTTTGGACGCGATGGTTCGCGCGGGTGTTCACGCGATCGTATTTTCGTCAAGCTGCGCCATTTACGGTGAACCGGACCGCATTCCCATTACCGAAAGCGCGCAACCTGCGCCAATCAATCCATATGGCTTCAGTAAATTCGCCTGTGAGCGGATGATGGACGATTTCGGACGAGCCTACGGTCTGAAATCTGCGCGGCTTCGCTACTTTAACGCGGCAGGCGCGGAGCCTAACGGCGAGATTGGAGAGGAACATGAACCCGAAACGCATCTTATCCCGTTGATCCTGGACGTTGGTTTGGGCCGGAGGCGCTCTGTTCAGATATTCGGAATGGATTATCAGACGCCGGATGGAACGGCGGTTCGCGACTACGTTCATGTATCTGATCTCGCGCGCGCGCATGTCCTGACGCTCCAGTATCTGCTTGACGGCGGCGATACCGTCGCACTCAATCTGGCAAGCGGTGAGGGCGCTTCGGTCCTGCAGGTCATCGATGCAGCGCGCGTCGTAACGGGCCTTAGGATCGACATGAGTGCCGCCCCGCGGCGTGCGGGGGACCCGTCAACTCTCGTCGCGGAAGCTAAGCGCGCGTATGAGTTGCTTGGCTGGGCGCCGGAGCGCTCGGATCTGATGGCGATCATTACAGACGCTTGGCGCTGGCACCGAATGCGGTTCGGAGAGAAGAACAAGGCACCCGCCGCTCTACGAGGGTTCAACGAGTGATCATCCTCGGTCTTAATGCCTTCCATGGCGACTCCGCCGCCGCGCTGGTGCGCGACGGCAAGCTCGTGGCGGCTGCCGAGGAGGAGCGCTTCCGCCGCGTCAAGCATTGGGCTGGCTTTCCATCGCAGGCGATCGCTTACTGCTTACGGGAGGGGGACGTTAGGCTTTCTGATGTTCAGCATGTGGCGCTCAACCAGGACGGGCGGGCCAATCTGTTCAGGAAGCTTGGCTACTTGGCACGGCAGCGCCCGGACCCAAGGCTCATTGCGCAGAGGCTCAAGAATCGGCGCGCGCGCCAGAGCGTTGCGGATCTGTTGGCGGCGCGTTTCCCACGCGCTAGCTTTCGGGGGAGGGTGTATCGGATCGAACATCATCTGGCGCACCTGTCGTCGGCCTTCCACGTTTCGCCGTTTGACGAAGCCGTCGTCGTTTCGGTCGATGGTTTTGGCGACTTTTCCAGCGCGGCTTGGGGTGCCGGTAAAGGCAACGACATTTCGATCGACGGACGCGTTTATTTTCCGCATTCACTAGGCGTCTTCTATCAGGCGCTGACGCAATATTTGGGCTTCCCGCATTACGGTGACGAATACAAGGTCATGGGCTTCGCGCCCTACGGCAAGCCGGTTTTCATGGATGCCATGCGCAAGATCGTGCGACTACAGGCGGATGGCAGTTACGCGCTCGATCTCGCCTATTTTCGCCATCACAAGGAGCCGATCTCCTATCAGTGGGCGGATGGCTCGCCCGAATTTGTCAACTTGTTTGCGCCGGCACTCGAGGAATTGCTGGGGCCCTGCCGCTCACCCGACGCTCCGCTTGATGATCGGCATCGCGATATCGCACGCTCGGTTCAGGCTATGTACGAGGAGGCGTTCTTCCATTTGATCGGACGGCTGCACGAACGCTACCGGCTTGACAATCTCGCGCTCGCCGGCGGCTGCGCCATGAACTCGGTCGCTAATGGCAAAGTGCGGCGGATGACGCCATTCCGGCGCGTTTATGTGCAGTCGGCCGCGGGCGATGCCGGCGGCGCGATCGGCGCGGCCTTTGCGCTATGGCACAAGCTTGGCGGTGCCCGCTGCTTTGTGATGGACCATGCTTATTGGGGGCCGCAATTCTGCTCCGACGAGATCGGTGCACTCCTTGCCGACCGAAAAGCCGAACTCGACGCCGCAGGCTGCTCGATCGAGACCATTGGCGATGAAACCGAGCTATGCCGCCGAACCGCGACGGCCATCGCAGATGGAAAAGTGGTCGGCTGGTTCCAGGGCCGTATGGAATGGGGTCCCCGGGCACTCGGCAACCGCTCGATCGTCTGCGATCCGCGGCGCACAGATATGAAGGCCATTCTCAACGCCAAGATCAAGCGGCGGGAATCGTTTCGGCCCTTTGCACCCTCGGTGCTCGATGAGGCGGTGTCGGACTGGTTCGAAGAGGACGATGCAGTGCCTTTCATGATGCAGGTGTTTCAGATTCGCGCGGAGAAGCGGGCTCTCATCCCGGCGGTGACCCATGTCGACGGCTCGGGCCGGCTGCAGACGGTCAATAGGCGTAGCAATCCGCTCTATCATCGTCTCATCAGCATATTCGGCGACCTCACCGGCGTGCCGATGGTGCTCAATACGTCATTCAACGAGAACGAACCCGTCGTCTGCCAGCCTGACGAGGCACTCGATTGCTTTCTACGGACCCGCATGGACGTTTTGGTGATTGGCAACATGATGGTGGTCAGGGAGAACGTCAGGCAAGACGAACGAGCGCAGATCCGTCACTTGGAATATTGGAAGTGACGGTTAACCTTTTGCGCAACCAAACCCCACCGGCACGTCGTGCTCAATGCGCTTGGCTCAATGCGACCCCTGGCGGATATCATCATACAGCAAACGGTGCGGCAACGATTGTGTATAGGGAATTGGGATTGCGATCAATCACTTTCCATGTGTAGCGCCGGTGACCTGCTCCCCGGAATTCCCTCCATCTGATAGTTGAGTCGATCGCGAGGAGATCGACGATGCGCAAGAGCCGTTTTACGGAAGAGCAGATCATTGGGATTTTGCAGGAGCACGAAGCCGGGGCCAAGGCCGAGGAGCTGTGCCGGCGTCATGGGATCAGCGGGACGACGTTCTACAAATGGAAGGCTAGGTTTGGCGGGCTGGATGTATCGGAGGCGCGCAGGCTGAAAGCTCTGGAAGACGAGAACCGTCGGCTGAAGAAGCTGCTGGCCGAGCAGATGCTGGACAATGCGGCGCTCAAGGGCCTGGTCGGAAAAAACTTCTGACGCCTCGGGCGCGTCATGAGGCGGTTCACACGGTTGTTGGGCGTCATGGACTGTCGCAGCGGCGCGCCACGAGGCTTCTGGAGGTCGATCGCTCGGCGGTGCGTTACCGCAGGAAGCGCAAGGACGACGCGGCGGATCGCGAGCTGTTGCGGGCGCTGGCGGCCGAACGACGCCGGTTTGGCTACCGGCGGCTGCGCGAGATGGCCAAACGCAAGGGGCGGCGCATGAACCTGAAGAAGATCTACCGGCTTTATCGCGAGGAAGGGCTTGCGGTTCGCCGGCGGCGTGGCCGCAAGCGCGCGATTGGTACGCGGGCGCCGCTGCACCAGGCGCAGCGGCCGAACCAGATTTGGGTGCTCGACTTCATGTCGGACATGCTGGAGACGGGCCGGCGCTTGCGGGTGTTCAATGTCGAGGACCAGCTCACCCGCGAGGGGCTTGCCGCCGAAGTCGATACCTCGCTGCCGGGTCCGCGGGTCGCCCGCGCGCTCGATCGGATCGTGGCCGAGCGCGGCAAGCCACAGATGATCATCTCCGACAACGGCACCGAGTTGACCTGCAACGCCATGCTCAAGTGGGCCGAGGACAACGGCGTCGAATGGCACTACATCGCCCCTGGCAAGCCGCAGCAGAACGGCTTCATGGAGAGCTTCAACGGCAAACTACGGGACGAATGCCTGAACGAGCATGTGTTCTCTTCACTCGCTCAAGCGCGCCGCATCATCGAAGCCTGGCGCATCGACTACAACACCGCGCGCCCGCATTCGAGTCTCGGCTATCTGACACCCGAAGAGTTCGCGGCAAGCTGGCGTGCCGTGCATCAGGAGCAATCGCCAGATGCAGCGCCTCGGCCGGCAACGGGCCGGGCCGCTGCGGTACATGGGGCCTCCGCGTCCCGCCCCGTTGCCGGAACGCCCACCGAGGGGCAAACTGAAACCAAACTCAACTTATGACTGGAGGGAAATTGGGGAGCAGGTCACCGGTCCCGCAGGAAATCAAACAGAAGCACTTCGGTGCCACCGGAGAGTTCAAGTTGACGCGGGTGAACTTCGATGATGAGCGTCGCACGTCCGTTCGAGAGCAATTCCGAAGCACCACGCAGGACTTCCAACTCGAAACCTTCTATATCGATTTTGACAAGCGAAGGCGTTGAGCCTAACTCCTTCACCAAGCTGTCGACCTTACGAAGTTCCACTTCAACGTTTTGAATCGGGATTGAGGGATGAAATCGAAAGTTAAGTCTCGTAACTTCCTTTATAAATGACGAAGATGAAGATTATCCGTGTGCGGCAAACGACCGGGTCTCATCGACATTACCGAGGCCCAAGCGAAATGGTGTAATTCCGTGGGCGGTTTTGATGCTATTAGAAAGAATATCGAATACCTCAGGTGACGGTTCGAACAACAGGACCCGACCACTCGGCCCAACGATCTTGCTTGCGAAAATGCTGAACCAACCGACATTAGCTCCGATGTCCCAGAACGTTTGGCTCGGCTCTAAATGATCTTGGATGGCCCGAGCAACAGGCAGCTCATAGCGTGAAAAGAGGGACTCCCAGATTGTCGAATGGTGACCTGCTCCCCAATTTCCCTCCAGTCATAAGTTGAGTCTGGTTTCAGTTTGCCCCTCGGTGGGCGTTCCGGCAACGGGGCGGGACGCGGAGGCCCCATGTACCGCAGCGGCCCGGCCCGTTGCCGGCCGAGGCGCTGCATCTGGCGATTGCTCCTGATGCACGGCACGCCAGCTTGCCGCGAACTCTTCGGGTGTCAGATAGCCGAGACTCGAATGCGGGCGCGCGGTGTTGTAGTCGATGCGCCAGGCTTCGATGATGCGGCGCGCTTGAGCGAGTGAAGAGAACACATGCTCGTTCAGGCATTCGTCCCGTAGTTTGCCGTTGAAGCTCTCCATGAAGCCGTTCTGCTGCGGCTTGCCAGGGGCGATGTAGTGCCATTCGACGCCGTTGTCCTCGGCCCACTTGAGCATGGCGTTGCAGGTCAACTCGGTGCCGTTGTCGGAGATGATCATCTGTGGCTTGCCGCGCTCGGCCACGATCCGATCGAGCGCGCGGGCGACCCGCGGACCCGGCAGCGAGGTATCGACTTCGGCGGCAAGCCCCTCGCGGGTGAGCTGGTCCTCGACATTGAACACCCGCAAGCGCCGGCCCGTCTCCAGCATGTCCGACATGAAGTCGAGCACCCAAATCTGGTTCGGCCGCTGCGCCTGGTGCAGCGGCGCCCGCGTACCAATCGCGCGCTTGCGGCCACGCCGCCGGCGAACCGCAAGCCCTTCCTCGCGATAAAGCCGGTAGATCTTCTTCAGGTTCATGCGCCGCCCCTTGCGTTTGGCCATCTCGCGCAGCCGCCGGTAGCCAAACCGGCGTCGTTCGGCCGCCAGCGCCCGCAACAGCTCGCGATCCGCCGCGTCGTCCTTGCGCTTCCTGCGGTAACGCACCGCCGAGCGATCGACCTCCAGAAGCCTCGTGGCGCGCCGCTGCAGCAATACGCTACTTTTCTGGCGAACCTACTCGTTCAGTTACGTCTGTAGCCATTTGACAAATGGTGCATCGCCCCGCACCGCGACGGCGTGCATTTGTTCGCCATCGAATGTCCATACGTGACCGTGTGTCGCCTCACAGAGCCGCGTTGCGTTCGCGAGCATGGTATCGAAGACAGGTTGCAAATCGCCGGGTGAGCTAGAAATGACCTTGAGCACATCTGAGGTAGCCGTCTGCTGCTCTAGCGCTTCGGTGAGGTCGGCGGTGCGCAGGGTGAGGTCGTCGGTGCGTTGTCTCAGTTCGTTGAGCAACCGCGCATTCTCGATGGCGATGACAGCTTGGGCGGCAAAGTTCGTGACTAGCGCGATCTGCTTGTCGGTAAAAGGAAGGACTTCTCGACGGTGGATCGCAATGACCCCAACAAGTTCATTGTCTTTAAGCATTGGCACAGCGACGATCGTGCGGATGCCGCCGATTTCAACCGCTTCGACCATTCTGGGATGACGCTCGGCATAGGCTTGCGTCGTTGCGAGGTCTGTTATTTGAACAGTCCGCTTGGTTCTCGTAACTCCCTCAAGCGCGCCACCCGGTGCGGGTTGGGTCAAACTGCCTCGGCGCGCCTCGGAAAATCCCGGTGGTACATCGTGCGCCGCCATGAGACAAAGTCCGCCTGCCTCATGGAGATAGAGGGTGCCAAATTTAGCACCGCAGATGCGTACGGCTTTCTCCAGCATGCTTGCAAAAACCGGCTGAAGATCGCCGGGGGAGCTTGAGATAACCTGGAGCACCTCCGAGGTGGCTGTCTGTTGGTCCAGCGATTCGGTCAGCTCCCGCGTGCGCTGCTGTTCCGCCTCGAACAGCCGCACGTTCTCGATCGCGATCACCGCCTGGTCGGCAAAGGTCGAAACCAGTTCGATTTGTTTATCGGTGAATGGCCTGACTTCGGACCGTGTCAGTGCCAGAGCGCCGATTGGAATGCCTTCGCGCAACATCGGAACGCCAAGAACAGTACGAAAATCGCCCAGTCTTTGCGCCTCGACAAAAGTGTATTCGGGATCGGCTAACACGTCGGCAATATGAACCACTTTGCCTTCAAGCAAGGTGCGTCCGTGGACCGAGCCCCGTTCAGGCACGATTGGAATACTTCTGACGTAGTCCAAGAATTCGGCCGAGAATCCGTAGGCTACCGCACGATAGAACACCTCGCCTTTTTGCCGGGTAATGGTAGCCTTGTCGGCATCGCAAAGGCGGGCCGCTGACTCAACTAGGGTTTGCAGCACGGTTTGTAGGTCGAACGTCGCGCGGCTGATGACCTTGAGCACATCGGCGGTGGCGGTCTGCTGCTGCAGCGATTCGCGCAATTCGTTGAGCAGTCGCGCGTTCTCAACGGCGATGACGGCTTGGCTGGCAAAGCTCGTCACCAGCGCGATCTGCTTGTCGGTAAAGGGACGAACCTCCTGGCGGTACACGGTGATCGCGCCGATCAGTTCGTTCTCCTTCAGCATTGGCACAAACAGAACCGTCCTCATGCCGCCAAGTTCGACGGCTGCAACAGCTATCGGCTCGCGTTCGACGTAGGCCTCCTCTGCCGTAACATCGGGAATGTGAACCACTGCCTTGGTCGCCACCATCCGACCCATGAGGCTTTTCGGACTGACAGCAAGCGGAAGAATTGGTGAACGCCTGCGAA